>NZ_JAEQND010000001.1:0-512500 GCF_016722765.1 Ramlibacter alkalitolerans
GCCAAGCGCAAGGCCGGGTTGATCAATCCTCAACTCTCAACTGCAGAAACAGCCCATTAGGAAACAAACCAGGGGGTCAGTTTTGGATGTCGCCAGGGGGTCAGATTCTGATGTCGCTTGACATTGGCGGCACGTGCGCGTGGTCCGGGCGTGATGAAGCCGCTGCCGTCCGTCGTGGCCCGAGGCACTGCTGTCGGCGAGGGGCGGACCTCCAGGGTAAATCCTGTTGCAGCGATCAACTTGGACCAAGGTCGATCACGGCTCCTTCCCGGGTGGCCACAAGGGCCGGGGTGGACTCACCGGTGCTGCAAGAACCACCCGACGGCCAGGATCGCAGCACAGTGGATCACCACCGTGCCCCAGTACGCGGTGCGGAAACTCGCCTTCACCGACTTGTGCCGCAGGACCTGCTGCGCGAACCATGCGCCGCCCCATCCACCGGCCAGGCTCCAGA
This sequence comes from Ramlibacter alkalitolerans, assembly GCF_016722765.1. Lineage (GTDB taxonomy): Bacteria > Pseudomonadota > Gammaproteobacteria > Burkholderiales > Burkholderiaceae_C > Ramlibacter > Ramlibacter alkalitolerans. The sequence goes on from NZ_JAEQND010000001.1 coordinate 455, forward strand.
GGTGCAGCGTGTCCTCCTTGATGCGCCAGCGACGCTTCTGCGCCGCATACTTGTCCTGCCAGTAGGCGAAGAAGGTGGCCAGGTTCAGCAACAGGGATGCGGGGAGCACCCACCAGGGAAGCAGCCGGTGCCAGACGAGCCAGGCCAGCACCACACCGTAGGCGGCCATCAGCGGCAGGGCGAACCAGGCGCCCGATTGCGGCGACGGCTGGGTCGGGCGGGCACGCCGCTCGCGCGGCAAGGCGGATCGACGTTCGGGTGCTGCGCCAGCATGGCTGCCGCGTGCAAGGGCGACCGGCAGCACGGCGACAGCGCGGGGGCCCTTGCCGCCGACATGGATGTCCTCGAAGGTGACACGCAGGCCCTCCCGCGGTGCGGCGCCATCCGGCGAGCGGTAGTCGCGCACGTGCACGAACACGTCCTGTGCGACCGACCCGCTACGGATGAATCCGAACCCTCTCGCTTCGTCCCAGCGGACGATCGTGCCTTCCCTGCGCATGCTCGAACCCGGCAACACGCTGCCGTGCGCCGATGCGCGCAAGCCAGCCTGGCCCCTCCCTGGAACGACATCTTAGCGAACAGCGCAGAGGCGTCCGCTTTCGGGCGGAGCGGCCGTGGTGGCCGCGAGGACACGCCCCGGCTTCAGCGCAGGTTGCCCGTGTGCCCCAGGCTGTAGCGGCCCGGCTGCGGCCACACGGTGAGGCCGTGCGGCTCGCGCCCGACCTTCACGCGCACGACGCTGCCGTTGGTGGTGTCGAAGCGGTAGATCTCGTTGTCGTAGCGGCCGGAGAGCCATAGGTAGCGCCCGTCCGCGCTCACGTTGCCCATGTCCGGGCTGCCGCCGCCGGGAATGGGCCACTCGGCCACGACTCTTTCGGTCGCGAAGTCGATCACCGAGACGCTGCCCTTGCCGCGCCGGTGTCCGTGCACGTGGTTGCTGCCACGGTTGGCCACATAGAGCTTCGTGCCGTCGCGGCTCGGGTACAGGCCATGCGTGCCGATGCCGGTCGGTATGAAGCCGACCTGCCGGAAGGTGGCGAAGTCCACCACGTGCACGCCGTCGGAGACCATGTCGGCGACGTAGAAGCGCCGGCCGTCCGGCGAAGCGCGCACGTCCTGCGGCATCGGCGTGCCGGTGATGACGAGGGAGCGCGGCAGCACAGGGTCGATCATCCGGCGCGGCTTGCGGCCGGGCCGCTCCAGGATCTCCAGCACGTCGGGACGGTCGAAATAGCGCGACAGCTTGATGGTGCCGACGACCCTGCGATTCACCAGGTCCACCTTGGTCAGGCCGCCATCGAACTCGCACGTGAACAGGGCATGGCTGCCGTCGATGGAGAAATCCGCGTGGTTGATCCCGGCGCAGTCCGGTGTCTCGATGGAGTACAGCAGGCGCATGGTGACGGGATCGCGGAAGTCCAGCCGCCGGTAGGCCTCCGCCACCACGATCGCGAAGCGGCCGTCGGGCGACCAGTACATGTTGTACGGGTCGTCGACGGGCACCGAGGGGCCCGGCTTGCCGGTGCGCGGATCGATGGGCGTGAGGCTGCCGTCGGTGCGGCCCTCGGCGTTGTTCGCCACCCAGAGCACCTGCAGGTTCCACGAGGGCACGATGTGCTGCGGATTCACGCCCACGCGGAAGCGGTCCACCACCCGCAGCGTCACCGGATCGATCACCCAGACCGTGTTGTCGCCGCGATTGGGCACGTAGACGCGTTCCAGGTGTCCGGCCACCGCCGGCGACAGCTTGCCGGCTGCCGTCTCGCTGTACAGGTTCCTGGGGTCGGGCACGCCGGGCATGCCCGGCACGGTGACGACGGGCGCAAGCGGCACGGGCGCGGCGATCTGCCCATGCGCGACGGCGAGTCCGGCCGCCAGGGCGGCAGCGGCACAGAGAGCGCGGAGTTGCTTCAAGTGGATGGATCCTTGCGTGCTCACCGCGTTCGCACCAGGGCCTGGCGGATCGCGGCGACGGTTTGTTCGACGATGAGGTCCACGCCCTTCTGCCCCAGTGCGGCGGAGGCGCGCGACGGATCGCCCGTGACCCCGGTCTGCGGCGACGCCTCGCCCAGGCGATCGCTGCGCACCAGCGAGGCATCGACGGCCAGCATCAGGGAAGTGTCGGCCAGCCCGGCATGCGGGCCGATCTGCGCCGGCGTGAAGCCGGCCTCCTGCAGCAAGCGGGCGTAGCCCGTCGTCGCCGCCTGGTAGTACGCGGCGATGTAGTGCACGCGCGTGCCGCTGCCGGCCCATTCGCGGTTCAGGCGTTCGCTCACCTGCCGCAGCAGGGGCTGGTAGTCGCCCGAGTCGCCCAGCAGCACGATGTCGCGAAAGCCGTGCTGGCGCAGGCTGCGCGCGGCGCCGGTGACGATGCCGCTGAAGGCCTCGCCCGAGACCGAGATCGTGCCGGGAAAACGCATGTGCCCCGCGGACTCGGGAACGTAGGCCACCACCGGGGCGACCAGGGTGTGCCCCAGTTGCGTGGCGATGCGCTCGGCCAGCCGGGCGGCCCGCACGTTGTGCTTGCCCAGCGCCATGTGCGGACCGTTCTGTTCCGTGCCGCCGACGGGGATCAGGATGGTCGTGCTGCCGCCGCGCAGCGCGTCGCGCACTTCCGGCCACGTCAGGGCGTCGAGCTGGAGCTGCGCCGCAGCCGAAGGCCAGGCCCCGCCTGCCAGCAGCAGGACGATCAGCATGCGGGCAGTGGCGGCGGTCCAGGTCACCCGACGGAATTGTGCACGAGGCCCGCGAGCCTGCGCATTCCTCATCGCCGGCGCTGCTTCACCCAGGCCTCGACGGCGTCGCTGCCTCCGACCAGCTCGCCGTTGACGAACATCTGCGGCACGGTCTGCGCCTTGGCGATCGCACCCAGCGCACGGGTGCGGATGCTGTGCGGCAGCGGCACCTCCGCGTAGGTGATGCCGGCCTCGTCGAGCACCTTCTTGGCCTTGGCGCAGAAGGCACAGCCTTCGCGCGTGAGCAGTGCCACCTGGTCCGGCCCGCGTGCGTCCTTGTTGACGTAGTGCAGCAGCGTGTCGGCGTCCGACACCTTGAACGGATCGCCCGGCTCCTCGGGCTCGACGAACATCTTCTCGACGATGCCGTCGCGCACCAGCATCGAATAGCGCCAGGAGCGCTTGCCGAAGTTCAGGTCGCTCTTGTCCACGAGCATGCCCATCTGCTCGGTGAAGGCGCCGTTGCCATCGGGCAGCATGAAGATGTTGTCGCTCTCCTGGCTCTTCGCCCACTCCTCCATCACGAACGGGTCGTTGACGGCGATGCAGACCACCTGGTCCACCCCGTTCTCCCTGAACGTGGGCGCCAGCTCGTTGAAGCGCGGCAGGTGGGTGCTGGAACAGGTGGGAGTGAAGGCGCCGGGCAGCGAGAACACCGCCACGGTGCGCCCCTTGAACAGGGCGTCGGAGGTGATCTCCTTCCAGTCGTTGTCGGCGCGGTAGCGGAACTTGACCTGGGGGACCGACTGGCCTTCGCGGGTCGGCTGTGGCATGGCGTGACTCTCCGGCAATGGACGATCTGCGTATCTTGCGCCGGATGCGGCAAGCCGTGTTGCCCCCGCCCGGCGCAGCCCTCCGGAGGGCCGCGCCGCTGCCGTCGTTTTCAGGCTCCCGTCATGGGATCGATGACCCCGCGCAGTTCGGTCACGCGGGAGGCGGGGAAGCCGCTGATCCTGGCGTGCTCGTGCACCGCCGCCTCGCCATCGGCCAGGTAGATGCAGAAGGTCTTGTCGTCGGCCACGAAGGACTGGACCCATTGCACCTTGCCGGCCAGGTGCGCGAGTGCGGCATTCGAGGTCTCGGCGGCGCCCTTGAGTTGTTCGCCGTTCAGCTTGCCGACACCGGCGATCTCGCGTTCGATCAGGTAGCGTTTCATGGAAGTTCTCACTGAAACCCGCAGCGGGAGGTCACCGGGGCCGCGCTGCGGGTTCAGCGGCCGGCCGGCGTCGTCGGCCCGTCGGCGACAGCGCGCTTTCGAACCAGCGCCAAGCGTGGCGCCCGCAGGTATCCCGCCATTGGCTGCCCGCCGCCGCTTTGTAGCGGCCGGCGCACCGTCTTGTATTCCGCGCGTTGCGCCCGGCCCGACCGCGTGCGAAGCCGCCCGCGGGCGATACGAATCGACGACAAGACCGCGCGCCACCGAAACAGCGCCAATACGTCCGCCCGCCAGACTTGCATGCATCCCCCCACGGCAGGCGGCAGAGAGCGAGGACCGCCAGCCACCCCCTCCCCTCGCTCACGGAGAACAGCATGAAAGCTTCCCTTGCATCCACCTTCGCCTATCTCGGCAGTGTCGCGGCGGCCACCCTCGCGGCGGCCGCCTTCATGACCGGCGAGGCGCGGGCCGAAGGCCCCATCGAGGTGCTGCCGGCCTTCACCGGCACGCTGAGCCGCGCCGAAGTCCGCAGCGCGCTGATGGCGCATCCCGCGCAGCTCACGAGCGCTGCGTCCGAGTGGCGGCTGCAGCAGGGTGAGACCCTGATGGCCGGCAGCAGCACCACCCGGGCGCAAGTGCGCGCCGAGTACATCGCCTCACGCGAGCAGGTGCGCGCCATGAACGGCGAGGACGGCGGCGCGGCCTACCTTGCCAGCGCCGGCCGCCAGGCGCGGGTCACCGTCATCGCCGGCAACGGCATGCGCTGAACGCGGCGCCCCGGATGCCTTTGCAGCCGCAGGGTATCCGGGGTGGTTCCGCGCGGAAACGAGCCGTGCGGAACGGGCCGTCCCGACCTAGACTGCTCCATGCGCACGCAAGTCCCCACCGGCGGGCAGTACCGGGCCATCTTCGAAGGCTCGCAGGACGGCCTGTTCCTGTGGAACGAGCAGCTGCGCATCGTCGACGTCAATCCGGCCGGCCTCGCCCTTTACGGCTACAGGCGCGAAGACCTGATCGGCAACACCTATCCCTCCACCATGCCGGAAGGCTACGTCCGCGAGCGCGTCGACATGATCCGGCGCGCCCTGGCGGGCCAGACCACCCACATCGAGACGACCGTCCTGCGCCCCAACGGCAGCAGCTTCGAAGCCGACCTGCGGGTGATGCCCTTCGTGCAGGACGGCCGCCCGCACGCGCTCGCCGTGCTGCGCGACATCGGCGAGCGGCGCCAGCGCGAGCGCGAGCTGCTGGCCAGCGAGGAACAGTACCGCACGATCTTCAATGCCTCGCTCGATGCGATGGTGCTGCGCGACGCCGACTTCAGCATCGTGGACGTCAATGCCACCTACGAAGCCTGGACGGGCCTGCGGCGCGCCGAGGTGCTGGGCGAGGCGCGCGTGCTGGCCAACCCGCCGGAGGTCGCGGCGGAGATCCGTGCCTTGCACCAGCAGGCGCTGGCCGGGGCCACCGTTCGACTGGAAACGCAGCTGCGGCGGCGCGACGGCAGCTACTACGAGCTGGAATTGCGCGGCGTGCCCATCCAGCACCGCGGGCAGCCGCACGTGCTGTACATCGGCCGCGACATCACCCAGGCCAAGCGGGCCGAGCAGGCGCGGCGCGCCAGCGAGGAGCAGTACCGCGCCATCTTCCATGCGTCGGCCGATGCCCTGGTGCTGCGCGACGCACGCTTTCGCGCCGTGGAGGTGAACCCGGCCTACCTGGCGATGAGCGGCTATGCGCGCGAGGAAGTGATGGACGCCGACGGCTCGCTCACGGTCGCCGACGAGGACGCGCGCACGCGCCTGCGCGCCGATCACCTGGAGGCCCTGGCCGGCAAGGAACTGCGCTTCGAGATCGCCGGCCGGCACAAGGACGGCTCGGCGCTGCAGGTGGAGGTGCGGGCCACGCCGATGACGTACGGAGGCGAGCCCCATGTGCTCTATGCGCTGCGCGACATCAGCGAGCGGCTGGCGGCGGAACAGCGCCGGGCCGAGCTCGAGCGCCAGTTGCGCCAGGCGCAGAAGATGGAAGCGATCGGCCAGCTCACCGGCGGGCTCGCGCACGACTTCAACAACATCCTGACCAGCGTGCTGGGCTACATCGACATGGCGCGCGAGCGGCCCGCCACCGAGGCGGACCCCGCGCTGGCGCGCGACCTGGGCCAGGCGCGCCTGGCGGCGGAGCGCGCCCGCGAGCACGTCGCCCAGCTGCTGGCCTTCTCGCGTCCGCGCCGGGGCGAGCGGCGGCTGCTGTCGGCCGCGCACATCCTGGCCGACGTGCTGCACCTGCTGCGCCCCAACCTGCCCTCCTCCGTCGCCGTGGAAGCCGATACGACCTGCGGGTCGATTGCAGACGTGCCCGCGGTGCTGGCGGATCCGGTGCAGTTCCAGCAAGTGCTGCTCAATCTGTGCCTGAACGCGCGCGACGCGATCGGCGAGCACGGCACCCTCCGCCTGCGCATCACGCAGCGCGCGGTGCGCGGCCACTGCGCCTCCTGCAGCCATGCGCTGCACGGCGTGCGCTGGGTGTGCTTCGAGGTGGAGGACAACGGCCGCGGCATCGCGCCCGAAGTGGTCGACCGCATGTTCGAACCTTTCTTCACCACCAAGGAAGTCGGGCGCGGCACCGGCATGGGCCTGGCGATGGTCCACGGCATCGTGCACGACCACGGGGGCCACCTGCAGGTCACGACTTCACCCGGCGCCGGGTCGACCTTCCGGGTGCTGTTGCCGGTGACGGCGGACGAATGCGACGCGGCGTCCGGCGCGGCCCGGCCGGCCGCCGCCCTCGCGGTACCGAAGCTGCACGGCCGCGTGCTGCTGGTCGAGGACGAGGCGATCGTCAGCGGCTTCATGCAGGACCTGCTGCGCGCCTGGGGCCTGGAGGTCGTGCTCCAGACCGATCCGCTCGCTGCCGCCCGCCAGCTCGCCGTGCCGCAGGAGTCGTTCGCGCTGCTGCTGACCGACCACACCATGCCCGGCATGACAGGCCTGGCCCTGGCCCGCCATGCGCGCGCGCACCGGCCTTCCTTGCCGGTGCTGCTCTATACCGGCAACGCCGTCGACCTCAGCGAGAAGGATCTGTCGGAGCATGGCGTGAGCAGCCTGCTGCTCAAGCCCATCGAATGTGCCGTCCTGCGTCCGCTGCTCGCGAAACTGCTGGGCCAGGGCTGAAATCACGCCCCTCGCGGCGACTGTGTAGCGGTTTTGTATCGGCGCTCGCCAGCGCGGGAGGCCGACGGCACAATCCGCCGCATGAACGCACGCACCCGCCTGCTGGTGGTCGACGACGACGCGTCGGTACGTTCGCTGCTGCGCGATTACCTGGAGAACCACGGCTTCGGCGTCTCCGAGGCGGCCGACGGCACCCAGATGCGCCAGGAGATCGAGCGCGAGTTGCCGGACGCCGTCCTCCTCGACGTGCGCCTGCCGGGCGAAGACGGCCTGGTGCTGGCGCGCTACCTGCGCGAGCACTACGAGCTCGGCATCCTCATGGTCACCGCCTCCGGCGACGTGATCGAGCGCGTGGTGGGGCTGGAAGTCGGCGCCGACGACTACATCGCCAAGCCCTTCGACCTGCGCGAACTGCTGGCCCGCATCCGGAGCGTCCTGCGCAGGGTGCAGGCCCGCGGGCCGACGGCGCCCGCCCGCGCCGCACCCGGCGGGCAAACGCAGCCACCGCCCGGGCGGCTGCGCTTCGGGCGCTGCGAGGTCGACATCGCGGCCCACCGCATGTTCGAGGTCGGCGGCGCCGAAGTGACCATCACCGCGATGGAGTTCGAGCTGGTCTCCGCCTTCCTCGACAGCCCGAACCGCGTGCTGACGCGCGACCAGCTGCTGATGAAATCGCGCAACCGCGAGTGGGGGCCGTTCGACCGCTCGATCGACATCCGCATCGGGCGGCTGCGCCGCAAGGTCGAGCCCGATCCCGGCGGCGAGCCGCGCGTGATCCGCACGGTGCGCAACGCGGGCTACATGTTCGTGCCGACGGACCCGGCGTGAGCCTTGGCGGCGGTCAGAGCCGCCCGTCCGCCGCGGCGCTGGGCAGGATGCCCTTGACATCGAAGATCACGGCGCCGGGATGGCCATAGGCCTGGATGCCGGCGGCGCCGAGTTCCAGGAATTCGCGATGGCCGACGGCGACCACGACGGCCGCATAGCCGCCGCCCTCCGGCGGATGTTCAAGGCAGCGCAGTCCGTACTCGTGCTCCGCTGCCTTCGTGTCGACCCACGGATCGTAGACGTCGACCTGCACGTTGTAGCCCTGCAGCGTCCGCACGATGTCGACCACCTTCGTGTTGCGCACGTCGGGGCAGTTCTCCTTGAACGTGAGACCGAGCACCAGCACCTTGCTGCCCAGGACCGGCAGGCCCTTGCGCAGCATCAGCTTGACCGTCTCATCCGCCACGTGCCGCGACATGCTGTCGTTGATGCGGCGCCCGGCCAGGATCACCTCGGGGTGGTAGCCCAGCTCCTGCGCCTTGTGCGTGAGGTAGTACGGATCCACGCCGATGCAGTGGCCGCCGACCAGGCCCGGGCGGAAGGGCAGGAAATTCCATTTCGTGCCGGCGGCCTCCAGCACTTCGAGCGTCTCGATGCCGAGGCGGCGGAAGATCAGGCTCAGTTCGTTCATCAGCGCGATGTTCACGTCGCGCTGCGTGTTCTCGATCACCTTGGCGGCCTCGGCCACCTTGATGCTGCTCGCCCGGTGCGTGCCCGCCGTGATGATCTGGGCGTACAGGGCGTCCACCGCGTCGGCCACCTCCGGCGTGCTGCCGCTGGTCACCTTGCGGATCGAGGTCAGGCGGTGTTCCTTGTCGCCGGGATTGATGCGCTCGGGGCTGTAGCCGCAGAAGAAGTCCTGGTTGAAGACGAGGCCGCTGACCCGTTCCAGCACCGGCACGCAGACCTCCTCGGTCGCTCCCGGATACACCGTCGATTCGTACACGACGACGTCGCCGGCCTTGAGCGCGCGTCCGACGGTCTCGCTGGCCGTCACCAGCGGGCGCATGTCGGGGCGGTTGGCCGCGTCCACCGGCGTCGGCACCGTCACGATGAACACCTGCGCCTGCTGCAGTTCCGCGGGGTCCGCGCTGTAGCGCAGGTGCGCGGCCTGCTTCAGCTCCGCGCGGCTGCATTCGAGCGTGTGGTCGTCGCCGCCCTGGAGTTCGGCCACGCGATGCGGGCTGATGTCGAAGCCGATCACCGGCCGCCGCTTGCCGAATTCGACCGCCAGGGGCAGCCCCACGTAGCCCAGCCCGATGATGGCCAGGGTCTTGTCTTCAAGCATCATGAGCCGCTTCCTTTTCGCTTCCTGGAGTGGGCGCCGCGGGCGCCGGGATGTCGTGGTAGGTCCGGTACCAGTCGGCGAAGTGCCGCAGGCCCACCGCCACCGGGGTGAACTCGCGCGGCGCGGCGGGCAAGGCCTTCACCCGCGACGCATCGGCAAAGGTCGCGGGCACGTCGCCGGGCTGCATCGGCAGCATCTGCAGCTGCGCCGGCACGCCGAGCGCCGCTTCCAGCAGCCGGATGAATTCCAGCAACTGCACCGGCTGCCCGCCGCCGATGTTCAGCACCCGCTGCGGCACCGGGCCCGCCGGCGCTTCATCGAGCACGGCCAGCACGCCCGCCACGATGTCGTCTATGTAGGTGAAGTCGCGCAACAGGTCGCCGTGGTTGAACACGGGCACCGGCTCGCCGGCAAGCATGGCGCGGGCGAATTTCCAGCACGCCATGTCCGGGCGGCCCCACGGGCCATACACGGTGAAGAAGCGCAGCCCGGTGCACGGCATGCCGTACAGGTGGGCGTAGCTGTGCGCCATCAGCTCGTTCGCTTTCTTGGTGGCGGCATACAGGCTCACCGGGCTGTCGACGCGGTCGTCCTCGGAGAACGGCAGCTTGGTGTTGCCGCCGTACACGCTGGAACTGCTGGCGTACACCAGGTGCGCGGTGCGCTGGGCGCGGCAGCCTTCCAGCACGTTGACGAATCCGACCAGGTTGGCCTGCACGTAGGCATGGGGATGCGTCAGCGAATGGCGCACGCCGGCCTGCGCGGCCAGGTGCACGACACGGTCGAAGCTGCGCCGCGCGAACAAGGCTTCGACGGCCGCGGTGTCCGCGATGTCGAGCTTTTCGAAGGAGAAGCCCGGCTGCCCGTGCAGTTGCGCGAGGCGGGCCTGCTTCAGCGCGGGATCGTAGTAGTCGTTCAGGTTGTCGACGCCCAGCACCTCGTCGCCGCGTGCCAGCAGCGCCCGGCACACATGCATGCCGATGAAGCCCGCCGCCCCGGTGACCAGGATGCTGCTCATGCCGCAAGCGCCAGCGGCGCCGGCGTGCCCAGCACCGGCGCGCGGCCGAGCGGGTGGTATTCGATGCCGTAGCCGCGCAGCAGTTCGCCGTCGTACAGGTTGCGGCCGTCGATCACGACCGGCTGACGCAGCAGGGTGCGCACGCGGTCGAAGTCGGGCGCGCGGTAGGCTTTCCACTCGGTGACGACGATCAGCGCATCGGCGCGCTCCAGGGCCGCCATCGGCGCGTCGGCGTACTCGATCGCTCCCGCCGCGCCGAGCGCCTCGCGCGCCCGCTCCATCGCCTCCGGGTCGTGCGCCACGACGCGGGCGCCGCGCGCCAGCAGTTCCCGCACCACCACCAGGCTCGGCGCCTCGCGCACGTCGTCGGTGTCGGGCTTGAAGGCCAGGCCCCACAGCGCGAAGCGCAGGCCGGAGAGATCGGGCCCGAAGCGCCGCAGCACCCGGTCCACCAGCACGTGCTTCTGGCGCTCGTTGGCGCGTTCCACCGCGCTCAGCACGTGCAGCGGCTCGCCCACTTCGGCAGCACTGCGCAGCAGCGCCTTCACGTCCTTGGGGAAGCAGGAGCCGCCGTAGCCGCAGCCGGCATAGAGGAACTGCGGGCCGATGCGCGCATCGCTGCCGATGCCGCGGCGCACCTGCTCGATGTCCGCGCCCAGTTTCTCGGCCACCAGCGCCATCTCGTTCATGAAGCTGATGCGCGTCGCCAGCATCGCGTTGGCCGCGTACTTGGTGAGTTCGGCCGAGCGCACGTCCATCACCACCAGCTTGTCGCGCTGGCGCTGGAAGGGCGCGTACAACGCGCGCATCAGCAAGGCTGCGCGCTCGTCGTCGACGCCGACCACGATGCGGTCGGGCCGCATGAAATCCTCGACCGCCGCGCCTTCCTTCAGGAACTCGGGGTTCGACACCACCGAGAACGGCACCTTGGCCATGCCGCGCTCGGCCAGCGCGGCGGCGATTTCCGCCTGCACGGCATCGGCCGTGCCGACCGGCACCGTGCTCTTGTCGATCACGAGCTTGTAGTCGTTCATGTGGCGGCCGATGGCGCGCGCGGCGGCCAGCACGTGCTGCATGTCGGCCGAGCCGTCCTCGCCGGGCGGCGTGCCCACCGCGATGAACTGCATCGTGCCGAAGCGCACGCCTTCGCGCACGTCGGTGGTGAAGTGCAGGCGCCCCTCGGCCACGTTGCGCAGCACGATCTCCTTGAGTCCGGGCTCGAAGATCGGCAGTTCGCCCTGGCGCAGGCGCTCGATCTTGCCGGCGTCGAGGTCGACGCACAGCACGTCGTTGCCCATTTCGGCGAAGCAGGCTCCGGTGACGAGTCCGACGTAGCCGGTACCGACGATGGTGAGTTTCATGATGAAGCTTTCCGTCTAGAAGTTGACAGTCATTCCCAGCTCGATGGAGCGCGCCGGATCCCGCCGCGCGGGCCCGAAGGCCGCACCCGGCCGGAAGTACGAAGCCTTGGCGGTGAACTCCACCCGGCGCGATTCGCGGATCGCCAGCAGCAGGTCCACCTCGCGCCCGAGCGAGCGGCTGGTGCCGCCCGGGTCGGCGGACAGCCGCGAGCCTTCCACCACGGTGGACGGCCGCACCTGCCGGTAGTCGTGCAGCAGCAGTTCGAGCGAGGAGTTGCGGCCGAAGCGCACACCGGTGCCGGCGGTGATCACCTGGAGGTTCGACAGCTCCGGCTGCAGCAGCTCGCCGTAACGCTGCCAGCGCTTGACGCCGGCGAAGCGCATCTTGTTTTCCTGCAGTCCGGTCTGGCGGAACTGCTCGGAGCCGCGCGCGTAGCCGAGCGTGAGCAGGGGCCGCAGCGGCAGGTCGAAGGAGGCACTGGCGCCGAGATCGAGGGCATGGCCGCGCAGGCGCTGGCTGCGCGTGCCGAGCGCGACGAAGCGGCCGTCGGCGGCGCGTTCCTCGAACGCGCTCACGCGCTCGCGGCCCGCGAACCAGGCCAGGTCACCCCAGTAGTTGAGACGGTGCAGCACGCCCTTGTTGCGCCACTCGCCGCTGGCGCGCGCCCCGACCCAGCGGGCATCGAGGTCGCGCTCGTCGATGCTGTCCTCGTCGGCAAAGACCGCGCCCGGCTGCGGCTGCGCCGAGCGATCGCGCTGCAGCAGCCAGAAGGCCTCCACGGAGTGGCGCCGCGCCCAGAGCCAGCTCGCCTGGCCGAACCAGCGCGTGACGCCGCGCATGTCGGGCGCGACGCCGCGCTCGTCGGATGACTTGCGGGCGGCCTCGTGCGCGATGCCGGTGTCCAGCCGCCACTTCTTGCCCAGGTAGCGCACGCGGACGCCATCGAGGTCCTCGTCCCACCACCAGGCTCGGCGATCGAGCAGGGTCACGCGCCCGAACTGGAGCAGCCACGGCGTGCCGCCCAGGCGCTCGCGCTGCAGCCACATGGGCCCGCGCTCCAGCGAACGGTTCACCTGCTTGCCGGGGGTGCCCTGCGTGCGCCGCGTGTCGTGCAGGCCCACCAGCTGGAGGAAGACTTCGGTGCGGTCGCCGAAGCGGCTGCGCGCTTCGAGCTGGACCTCGTGCTCCTGCACGCGGCGGTTGCGCGCCCGCTGTTCGTCGAGGTCGAAGTTGTCGCGCCACTCGTGCGTGTACTCCCAGCTGCCGCCCACCTGCACCGGGTGACCCGCCACGTCGAGCGTGATGGGCTGCTCGGGGCGGCGCTCGTCGCGGGCCCTGAGCTGCGCTTCGGCGGACGTCGGCGGCAGCGGCGCGGCCTCGCCGCCCCAGGCGAGCATCGGTGCCGCGAGCAGGGCGGGGATCAGGCGAACTGCGCGCAAGCGGCGATCCTCGGTGCGGGGGACGGCAGGAGCTCGCGCATGGCGCGCCAGCGCAGGCGCGGATGGCGCGCTGCGTCGGCGAGCAGCGCTGCCAGGCAGTCCCGTTCTTCGCGCACCATCACGCCGTGGTGCAGCATCAGGCCCAGCGCCGCGCCGTCGGCTGCGCGCGCGCGCAACGCCTGCGCCAGTGCAGCGGCCACGGCTGCGGGCCCGCCTTCGCGCCAGTGCCGGGACCAGTCGACGTCCACCGGCAGCTCCGGCAGTTCGGACTGCAGCGGCTTCGCACCGCGGTCGCGCGAAAGGGCCTGGAAGCCCGCGGCCGCGAGCAGTGCCGCGGTCAACGCGCTGCACCGGTTCCACGGCGGCGTGAACCAGGGCTGCACGCGCGCGCCCAGCCAGTCGGCGAGCAAGGCGCGGCCCAGTTCCAGGTCTTCGCGCTGGGCGGCGGCCGTGCGCGCGGCGCCGAACTCGCTCTTGCGCCCCTCGGGCTCGTGGTTGGCGTGGACCAGGCCGTGCTGGTGCACGGCGACGAGGGCGGGGGCTGCGTCGATGCGGGTGCGCAATTCGGCCGCCAGTTCCGGCCCGATGGCGGCCGGAATCGCCGCCAGGTCGATCGCGACGCCGGCACGCTGGGTCACGTCCAGCAGCGCGAGCAGGCGGTCGTCCTCCCAGCCGGCATCGTCGTCGCGGACGAACACCTGCACGGTGGCCGGCAGCGCATCGAGCACGGGCATCAGCACGTCGCGCATGCGAGCTCCTCGCGCGCGGCTGGCGCACCCTGATGCGATCCCACCAGCTGCGCCAGCAGTTCCGTGCTGCGCTGCGCGCCGTCGAGGGCCAGCGCCGCCGCACGGGGGCGGAATTGCAGCAGCTCCGGGATCGCGGCAGCCAGCGCCGGGCCGTCCAGGCGTTCCGGCTCCAGGCATTGCAGTGCGCCCAGCGAGGCGAGGCGGCACGCCCGTTGCTGCTGCTCGTTCTCGGTCGCGGTGGCATAGGGCACCACCAGCGCCGGCACCTGGGACACGACGAGATCGAGCGCCGTGTTGTAGCCGCACTGGCTGATGGAGGCGCGCGCGGCCGCCATCTGCGCGGCCAGGTCGGGGACGTGGCGCAGCAGCTGCACGCCCGGCAGGCCGGCGGCCTCGCCCTGCAAGGCCTGCCACTGCGGCTCGGGCAGGAAGGGGCCGGCGACGATCTGCATGGGAACGCCGGTCAGGCGATGTGCCGCCAGGGCGGCGCGGAACAGGTCGTTGCCGACGATGCCGCCGCCCGCGGAGACGATCAGGTGCTCGCCGCGCGACGCGTTGACGTCGACGCTGCGCTGCGGCACGACGAAGCCGCTGTGCCACACGGGCGTGCGCAGCGCGCGCCGCGGCTTGAAGCTGTCTTCCAGCCGCGCGAAGGCGGGATCGGAATGCACCAGCACCGCGTCGAAGTAGCGGTTGACGAGCCAGCAGGCGCGGTCGTCGTGGTGCTGCTGGTCCGGCCGGCCGTCGACGAGGATGTCGCGCAGGCTGCAGGCCACGCGGGCGCCCTGCCGGCGCGCTGCGCGGATCATCGGCAGGATCTCGCCGGCGAATTTCTTGCGCCCGAAGGGGAACAGTTCAACCAGCAGCAGCGCCGGCCGCGTGCTGGCGACGGCCTGCGCGATCAGGCGGCTGCGCTCGGCGCGCGCCGCGGCGAGGTCGAAGCCGGCATCGCGGCTGATCACCGTATGGCCGTCGTCCATCCCGAGCGGCGGCAGGTCGATGCAGCGAACGCCGGTCGGCACCGCGACCCCCTGCGGCAGCCGCCCGCCATTGAGGAACACCACCTGGAAGCGGCTGCGCAGCGCCCGCGCCAGCGCGAAGCTGCGCGTCAGGTGGCCGATGCCCAGCGAATGCTGGCAATAGAACAGGAGGGTCGGGAGGTCTCGATCGGTCATGGCGCAGGTTTCACGAGGGAAAGGGTCGCGGGCTTGGGCCCGGGGGCATGGGCGAGCCGGCCGCTCTCGAGCGTCAGCACCCGGTCGTATCCGGCCAGCGAGGCGGTGTCGTGCGTGATCACGATCAGCGTGCGGTCGCGGTGCACGCGCCCCACGGCCTCGTGGATCAGGTTGGCCGAACGCTCGTCCACCGCCGCCGTGGGTTCGTCCATCAGCAGGATCGCCGGCTGCTTGACCAGCGCGCGCGCCAGGCACAGGCGCTGGCGCTGGCCGCCGGAGAGGTTGGTCGCCCGCTCCATCAGTTCGGTGTCGTAGCCGTGGGGCAGGTCGATGATGAATTCGTGGGCCCGGGCGGCGCGGGCGGCGGCCTCGATCTCCTCCATCGTCGCCTCCGGCCGGCCATAGGCGATGTTCTCGCGCACCGAGACGGCGAACAGCATCGGCTCCTGCGGCACCACGCCCAGTGCGCGGCGCAGGCTGGCGCGCGTGTAGCGCCGGATGTCGACGCCGTCGATCAGGATGCGGCCGGCGCTCGGTTCCGCCAGCCGCAGCAGCAGGTTCATGAGCGTGGACTTGCCCGCGCCCGAGGAGCCGATCAGGGCGACGCGCTCGCCGGCGGCGATGCGCAGGTTCAGGCGATCGAGCACCGGCTTGCCCGGCTGGTATTCGAAGCTCACGTTCTCGAAGGTGAGCTCGCCGAGCGTCTGGGTGAGTTCGAGGGCATCGGGCGCGTCGTCGGCATCGGGCGCGATGTCCAGGATCTGCGCCACGCGCTCGGCGCTGATGCCGGCGCGGGAGAACTTGCCGGCCAGCTTGCCGAGGTCGCGCACCGGCTTGTAGAGCGCGGCGACGTAGGTCACGAACACCAGCAGTTCGCCGGGGCTCAGGCGGCCGGCCAGCACTTCGCGCGCGCCGAGCAGCACCGTGATCGCCGTGCCGACCGCGCTGACGACGGCGATGGCCCGCACGATCGCGCCGTTGATGCGCGCGCTCTTCATGCCGCTTTCGTAGTTGGCGGCGATCTCGCGGCGGAAGCGCTCCTCCTCCTCCTCGTGGCGGCCGAAGGCCTGCACCAGCGCGATCTGGCTCAGCACCTCGTTCAGGCGCGAGGCCATGCGGCCCTCGTGCTTGCGCTGCTCGCGGGCCGCGGCCTTGATGCGGCGATTGAGCAGGAAGATCACCGCCAGCAGCGGCGGCAGCGTGGCCGCGACGACGAGCGCCAGCGACGGGTTGAGCCAGAACATCACCGCCAGCATCGCCACCAGCGTCACCGCGTGGTGTCCGAAGGTCAGCAGCCAGTCGGAGAACATGTCGCGCAGCAGATTGGTGTCGCCCGCCACCTTGGTGATCAGCTCGCCGACGCGCGTGGTGCGGTGGTGCGCCAGCGACAGGCGCTGCAGGTGCGCGAACAGTTCGCCGCGCAGCCGCCAGGTGATGCGGTGGCCGACGCGCGCGCTGGTATAGAGCTGCAGGTACGCCAGCACGCCCGATGCGAGCGCGATCGCTGCGATGGCCAGCGCGCACACCACCAGCGCCGTCCAGGAGCCCAGGTCCAGCAAGGGCTGCAACGCATGCAGCGAGGGCGGCAGCGGCTTGGCCAGCAGGATGTGGTCGAAGATCAGCTTCATCGGCCAGGGCACGAGCAGGTCGCACAGCACCACGCCCAGCAGCGCCAGAGCGGCCAGCACCAGCGACAGGCGCTGCTCGATCAGGCACTCGGCGATCAGGTTGCGCAGGCGGCGCGTCATGCGGCGCACTCCTCTTGCGCCTGCAGCGCCAAGGCTTGCGCGCCGGCCAGGCGGCGCTCCAGTTCCTCTTGCCAGCCGGGGAGCTGGAAGATGAAGGCGCGGCTGGCGCGCAGCAGCTGCTGCACGGCCAGGTGCCAGGCCAGGCGCACGCCGCAGAAGTGCTGGGGCGCGATCTGTGCGTAGGCCGCGACCCAGGGATTGGCCAGCGGCTGCAGCAGTTCCTCGCCCGGCAGGCGCACGAGGAAGGCCGCCAGGTCCTGCATCGGGTCGCCGAGTGCGAATTCGTCAAAGTCGAACAGCACGATGCGTTCGCCGTCGAACCAGGCCTGGTCGACGTGGAAGTCGCCGTGGATCGTCACCGGCGCGTACGGCGGCAGGCTCGCGGCGGACTGGTCGATGGCGGCCAGGGTTGCATCGGCACGCCCCGCCAGCGGCGGCAGGGCGCGCGCGATCTTCTGGCGCCGCCGCGCCGCTTCGAGCAGCCAGTGCGCCGTGTCCTGCGTGGCCGGGCCGGCGAGGTGATGCGGCGCCGCATGGACCGTGGCGATCGCGTGCGCCAGCGGCAGCACCCAGGCGCCGCTGGCGCCGCGCGCGATCCAGTCGGCCAGCGGCGTGCCGCAAGCCGATTCCTGCCACAGCGTGCGCCCGGCGGCCGCGTACTGCAGCGGGCGCGCCACGAGCGGCGCGCGCGCGTCCTGGTGCGAGCGCTCCCAGAACCAGGCGAAGCGGGCGTGAATCGCGGCGCCGCGGTCGTCGCTGAAGGTCTTCGCGTACAGGGCATCGCCCCGGGCGCCCGTGTAGCGCACGGTGGCGCGGCATTCCGGCTCGTAGCGGACGATGTCGACCGCGCGCGCCGGCTCGCCCCAGAACGGGCGGGCGGCGTCGGGAGCCAGCAGGCCCGCGAGCTGCGGCAGGCCGGCGTCGTCCGGCCACGCCCACAGCAGCAGCGCGAGCGCGGGCAGTGCCATGGCGCCGCTCGCCGCCGCCAGCGCGGCATGCGCTTCGACACCGGCGCGGCAGACCTTGCCGTAGCAGCGCAGCGTGTGCGAGGCCGACTGCCGATCGCGCAGGTCCACTTCGTACAGGGCGACGAGCGGGTGCGGATCGCGCCGGCGCGAGGCGCTGCGGTGCGCCTTGGCGATGCGGACCGCCTCGATGGTGCCGCGCGCGGCCAGCAGCGGCTGCAGGTGCGTGCGCAGCGCGTGCGCATCCAGGCAGGTCTCGATGGCGCGATCGACGTCGACGTTCAGCATGCGAACTCCGCGGCGGCGCCGGGCTGCGCCAGGTCGGTCGCCAGCTGGATCAGGCGCGGGGCGAGCGCGTAGCGCCCCGGCTTGAGGTTGACGACGCAGCGCCACGCGCGCTGCGTCAGCAGCTGCCAGGCCACGGCCCAGCGCAACGTGTCCGGATCGGGGGGCGCACCGCCGGCATCGACATACGCAGCGATGAGCTCGCGCCACGCCACCTGGTCGCGGCCGGCCGGCGCATCCTCGAGCAGGGCCCGGTAGATCGCATCGGCGATCCAGGCCCCGAGCTCCAGCACCGCCGGTCCTCGGCAGAGGCCGTCGAGATCGATCAGTGCCACGCGCGGTGCACCCGGCCGGTCCTCCACCAGGATGTTGCGGCCGTGGAAGTCGCCATGCAGCGTGCTGGCGTCCTCCCCCAGCGCCGGCCAGGTCGCCAGCAGGGCCTGGGCGGCGGCGGCCGGGGCGCTGCCAAGCAGCGGCCACAGCACGCGCACGACCTCCTCCAGGCGCTCGCGCAGGCCTTCGGGCGTGGTCTCCCGCGGCGTGCTCGTGGGAGTGGCGTGCAAGGCGGCCAGCTGGGCGCCGAGGGCGGCCGCGCAAGCGGCCTGCAGCGGCGCCGGCGCATCCAGCAGCGGCTCGCCCGGAAGGCCTTCCTGCCAGCCCGTTTCGGTCGGCTCGTGCCACAGGAGCGCGCGCGGCGTGCGCAGGCGCCCTTCCCGCCACGCGGGCGATGCCTGCAGCTGCGCGAGCAGCCCGTGCGCGATCGCCCCATGCTGCTCGCGGCTGGCCTTGCCGTAGACGCGCCGCGCGTGCGCCTCGGCGCCGACCCGCCAGGACAGATCGACACGCGTGCACAGGCGAAGCTCCGGCACGTACTGCACGACGGCCAGCTCGCACGCGGTCACGTCCGCGGCCTGCGCGCCGAGCGCCGGCATCAGCGCCGGCAGCACCTGCTCGCGCAGCACCGCCGGATCGCACATGGCGCGGGGTGCGCGCAACTTGCGGTCGTTGGGCCACCACCAGGTGAGCATGCCCAGCGCCGGCAGCCAGTGCAGCGCCGGTCCGGCCTGCGACGGCCCGAGGGCCGCGGCGCTCGCGCGCACGGTGCGCTGCGCGTCGCCCTCGGCGCACAGGCGCGCGGCCACGTGCTGCTCGAAAGCCTGGCTGCCGCCGTCGCGCAGCGAAAGAAGGTAGGCGAGCGTGGCGTTGCGGCCGGGGCGGTACTTCACGCGCTCCACGCGGCAGGCATCGACGTGCACGCCGTGCGGGCGCAGCACGTCGGCGAAGGCCTCGGCCATCGCCGCCGGATCGAGGGCCACCGCCAGCTGGGGCAGCACGGCGTCGCGGGGCAGCGGGTTCATGCGCAAAGTACCTCCACCGGCCCGTTCGGGGTGCGCAGCGTGGCGCCGGCATGCGAGACGGCGCGCAGCAGGCGGCCCTCCGGATCGCTGCGCCAGTGCAGCCAGCGGCCGCTGAACTGCCAGTCGCCGATCTGCCAGTGCGCCTCGGTCGCACCGTGCGCGTGGAACCAGCCGTCCTGGCGTTCGCCGATGACGATCCGCAGCGCCGTGGCCGCCGCGCCGCTGGCGCCGCGCACCGCGAGGTCGGCGACGCGCAGGTCCGGCGCCGCGTCCCGGCACGGCAGCAGCACCGTGTCGAACGCGGCGCTGCGCGCGTGTGCCGTCGTGACCAGCGCCGGTGCGGGCTGCTTGTGGCCGTAGTCCTTCGACACCCAGCCGGCCTGCAGCTCGGCGCGGTGCCCGGGGCGCCGCGCTTGCGCGGCCACCAGCCCCGGGCTGGCCAGCCGCACGCAGCCGTCGTCGGCGCGCAGGGCAGCGAGGTCGTGGGCCCGGGCTGCCAGCTGGAACTTCAGGGCGTACTGGTGTTCCTCCGTCGCCTCGAGCCAGTCGGCCACGATCCAGTAGCCGCGGTCGACGAACACGATGCAGCGCTCGTGGACCGCGTCGTAGGCCTGGCTGGCGCAGCGGCCGTGCAGCAGGTCCAGGCGCTCGCCGCTGCAGGCTTCCAGCAGGCGCGTGTCCGGGGCGGGCCCGGCGATCCGGTGCCGCACCTGGCCCGGGCCGTGGCGCGTGCCATCCTTGATGGGCCTGGGCTCGTAGCGCGTCTGGTTGCGGCCGTCGACGCAGACCGTGTTGTGCGCCGCGGTGCCGCGGAAGTGCACGCGCCAGTTGCAGGGATCTTCCGGCGTGGTGGCCTCGCTGTAGGTGTAGCGGCCGGGGTCCACGACCAGCGGCTCGCCGAACGCGGCCAGCTCGAAGGACAGGGCGTCGAAGTGGCCGTGGTTGCCTTCGCCGAGCGGCCCGCAGTCGAACACGAGGTGCTGGGCGTCGCTGCCGGCCCAGTCGCTGCGCACGACGTGGTAGCCGCTGGCCGGGAAATGCGCGACGCGCGCCTGCGGCGGCGTACCTTCACGCCCACCGCTGGCGACGAAGCGCATGTCTTCGCGGCCGAACAGCGCGGCGCCCTGCGCCAGCAGCGGCAGGAAGCCGCGCACGTCGCCGTCGGAAAAGCTCGGCGCGGCGCCGGAGGGCTGGTGCACGTGCAGGCTGAAGACGAGCGCGGCTTCCAGCGCCCGGTCGAGGGCGGCCGGCACCGGGTGGCCGTTGTCGGCAGCGAGGTGGCGCACCTGCAGCCAGTTGCGCACGGCCAGGTGGTGGTAGTCCGTCGACAGCTCGCAGTGCACGCCATCGGCCATCAGGTCGGCCTGCACGTTGGCCAGCGTTTCGGCCAGCGCGAGCTCACGCCAGGCCGCCGCCCGCTCGAACTCGGGGAACACCACGCCGGCCAGGAAGATCGCCAGCAGTTCGAGCGTGCGGTGGTTGCGCTTGGGCGTGAGGTGTGCGCACAGGTGCTCCACCTGCGCGTGCAGCGAGTGCAGCAGCCGGCGAAAGAAGGCGGGATCCAGCGGCGCCGGGCGCGCCGCATCCAGCACCAGCGCGTGCAGGCTGTAGATCCAGTTCTGCACCCGGCGGCCCGTCACGTCCGCGGCGATGAAGCCGGGCGGCGTGACGCGCATCCAGCCGTCGACCAGCGTGACCCAGTGGCGCAGCGCTTCGCGGTCGCCACGGTCCTGCCAGGCCAGGCCCAGGCCGACGGCGTAGTAGAACTTGTGCAGCAGGATGTGCCACTCGACGTCGGGGCTGGGGTTGGTCAGCCAGTCGATCGGATCGGGGAGCCGGTGCGTCTCGCCGTTGAACTCGAAACGGCGCGCCATCACGCCGGCCAGCTTCTCCGGCCGGCACTCCTGCGCATCGACCACCGGCGTGAAGCGGATCCCGCGATCACCGCGGAAGTGCGCCAGCAGCGCCGCGTCGTCGAGCCGGTTCCACGGCGCGCGCAACAGCGCGTCGACCGGCGTGTTGGCGGTAGCCGGGGCGCGCGAAAGGAGGGTCGTGCTCACGCGGCCGCCTCCCGCGAAGCGGCGGGCGCCGGGGCGCCTGCGGAATGCGGCAGCTGCTGCAGGAACAGGTCGCGCAGGGCAGCGGTGGTCTGGCGCGAATCGAAGCGCTCGCAGATGCGCTCGCGCGCGGCCGCCGCCAGCCGCGCGTGCAGGCCCGCGTCGGTGAGTACGCGGGCGATGGCGTCGGCCAGCGATTCGGCGCCGCCGGCCACCAGCAGGCCGTGCACGCCGTCGTCGATCATTTCCGGGATGCCCGAAATCGGCGTCGAGACGACCGGCACGCCCATGGCCATCGCTTCGGCCAGCACGTTCGGGAAACCGTCGCGGTCGCCGTCCTCCATCACCCGGCACGGCAGCGCGAACACGGACGCGCCGCGGTAGATCTCGCGCAGGCGGTCCTGGGCCACGGGCCCGTGCAGCTGCACCCGGCCGGCCAGGCCCAGGGCCGCGATCTGCGCCCGCAGGGCCGGGCCCGCACTGCCTTCCTCGCCAACGATCACGCAGCGAAACGGCACGCCCAGGCGCTGCAGCAGCGCGCAGGCGTCGACCAGCCGGTCGAATCCCTTCTTCTCCACCAGGCGGCCGACCGACAGCAGCAGCGGCGCCTCCCTGCCGGGCGCGCCGGGCTGGGGCGAGAACCATCCGGTGTCGAGGCCGTGGTAGATCGCATGCACTTCGGCGGGACGCGGATGGCGCGCCTTGAGCACGCTGGCGTTGGCGCAGGTGCAGGTGGCGACGAAGCGCGCCGCGCCGAGCTTGCGCTCGAGCAGCCGGCCGGGATTGAGTTCGGCCTGGTAGATGTCCTTGGCATGGGCCGTGAAGCTGAACGGAAGGCCGGACAGGCGGCTGGCGAACCAGGTGATGGTCGCCACGCCGTGGCAGAAGTGGCCATGCAGGTGCGACACGTCGCCTGCGCGCACGACGGCCTGCGCGATCCAGCCGGCCTGCAGGAACTCCTTGAGGAAGACCTTCTTCAAGGTGAAGCCCGCGCCGTCGCCGCGAGGGCGATGCTTCCACGCCAGCGCCAGCGCGCTGCCCAACGTCGCCAGCCAGGCGGCCGGGCGGCGGCGCAGGACGGCGGCGTGGGCACGCCAGAAGGTGGGCACGTTGTCGACCAGCCAGCGGCGCAGCGTCGTGCCCGAGAGCGAGCTTGCCTCGGGCAGGTAGGTCAGGGGAGCGCGGATCGCGCCGACCACCGGATGCACCATGGGTTCGCGCTCGTTCTTCACCGAGTAGAGGCGCAGCTCCAGCCCGAGGCGTTCGAGTTGATGGATCTCGTGGGCGATGAAGGTTTCCGACAGGCGCGGAAATCCGTTCATCACGTAGGCGACCTTGCCTTGCTGCATCCTCATCCCCCCACCAGGGCGCACTGGGCGCCACACACATGCGAAGTCGCCAGCAGGCCCACCAGCGTGCCCAGGTTGACGTCGTTGTCGAAGGCTCCGGCGACCGTGGCGCGGGCCCTCTCGCCGAAGGCCGCGGCCTGCTGCGGCTGCCGCAGCAGCTGCGAGATCGCGTTCGCCAGCGCGGGCGCGGCGTCGGGTTCCACCAGCAGTCCGTTGACGCCGTCCTGCACGAGTTCGGGAATGCCGGAGACGCGCGAGGCCACCACCGGCAGCCCCATGGCCATGGCCTCGAGCAGCACGTTGGGAATGCCGTCGCGGTCGCCGTCGGCGGCGATGCGCGACGGCTGCACGAAGACGGCGGCCCGCGCATAACATTCGAGCACCTGGTCGCGCGGCAGCTTGCCGGCCAGGCGCACGTGGTCGGCCAGGCCGGCGCTGGCGATGTGCCGCGCCAGCGCGTCGTGCTCCTCGCCGTAGCCGACGATCTCGCAGCGCACCCGCTCGCCGCGTTCGTGCAGCAGGCGGCAGGCGTCGATCAGCGTGTCCAGTCCCTTCTTCGCGCGCAGGCGGCCCACGGCCACGATCAGCGGTGCCTCCTGCGCCGGTGCGCCGGTGCGCCGCGAGGGATGGAACACTTCGCGGTCGATGCCGTGGTACATGAGCCGCACGGGCGCCTGCGGTGCGATGGCTGCGAGCGTGGCGCGGTTGGCCTCGGTGCAGGTCACGGTGAAGCGCGCGGCCTGCAGCTTGCGCCGCAGGTCGAGCGGGCGCGACAGGTAGATGTCCTTGGCATGCGCCGAAATGGAAAACGGGATGCCGGCGATGTGCGCCGCCAGCTGCGCGATGTCGGCCGGAGCGCTGATGAAGTGCACGTGCAGGTGCCGCACGCCGTCGTCGCGCAACTGCGCGGCCAGCCAGCCGGCGCGCACGAAATCGCGCCAGCCGGCGCGGCCGCGGCGCAGGGCCGTCGCGAGTGCGCCCAGGTAGCCGATCGGCCCGGCCGCGGCCAGGCGCGCATGCCGCGCCACCATCTCGCGCGTGGCGACGGCGGCCGCCACCCGCTGCAGCGGGGAACGCACGCGCGCGACCGCGTCGTGCGCAATGGCATCGGTGGGCGCGTCCAGGGCATACAGGCGCAGCCCCACGCCCTTGCGCTCCAGCCCCAGGACTTCCTCCAGGATGAAGGTCTCCGACAGCTTGGGCCAGACGCGGACCAGCACGCCCAGCGGCGCGGGAACGAGCGAATTCATGCGGCGGTCCGGGGATCAGGAAGCGAGCGACACCGACGCCGCCCTGGCGGGCGGCGCGACCAGCATCGACGCTTCGAGCTCGGACGCCTCGGCATCGTCCTCGAGGCCGATCAGCTCGCGCAGCGAGCGGGCCACGCCCTCGAGTCCCTGCATCGTCGTCAGGCGCGGCAAGGGCTCCGAGCGAGCCAGCGCATCCAGCTGGTGCTGCACCTCCGCCATCAGCGCCGCGGGCGAAGCAGCCTCCGGCGGCAGCATGCGCAGCAGGCCGTGACGGGCCATGCGTTCGGCGCGAATCAGCTGCTCGTGGCCCGGCTTGACGCGCGGCACGACCACGCCGCGCCGGCCGCTGGTGAGCAGCTCGCAGACCGTGTTGTAGCCACCCATGGTGACGGCCACGTCGGCCGAGCCGATCAGCGACATCATGTCGTCGCAGAAGGTCTGCACGCTGACCTCCGGCAGGCACGCCGCGGCGGAGCCGACGGCCGCCTGCTGGTGCTCCGGCATCTCCGGCCCGCACACGATGTGCGTGCGCGGCCGCCGGTGCGCAGGCGTGCGCGCCAGCCCCTCCAGGGCGGTGGCGACCAGGTGATAGCCGTCCTCGCCGCCGCCCGGCGTGACGAGCACCAGCGGCTCGTGGGGCGCCACGTTCAGTGAGGCGCGCACGTGCGCCCGCGGACGGCTCGCGGCTTCGCGGGCGATGTAGCCGCAGTAGCGCACCTTGGCCGCGGCGAAGGGCGGGAAGGCGTACTCGCGCCGCAGGTCGAAGATCTCGGGGCTGCCGACCACGAGCACCTGGTCGTAGTGCGTGGCCACGGCCTCGTAGTAGCCGTTCTTCTGCCACACGCCCTGCGTCGCGGCCGCGCTGTCGAGGATGTCGCGCAGCAGCAGCACGAGGCGCGGGCGGCGCCGCATGCGCGAGAAGGACTCCAGCGCACCGGCCAGTTCGTCCTGTACGCCGAAAGGCTTCTTGTCGACCAGCACCAGGTCGGGCGCGAAGTCGACGATCGCACTCCGGATCAGGTTGGCGCGCAGGCGCACCAGGTCGGGAAGATCGAGCGGCAGCGAACGCGAGCTGTAGTGGCCCGTGGTATCGCGCGCCAGGCACGGCAGCTTGATGTAGTCGATGCGCGGCGGGATGCGGAACGCATGCAGCATCGGGCTGCCGGTGAGCAACAGCACGGTCACCTCCGGAGAGGTCTGCACCAGGTGCCGGGCCACTTCGAGCATGCGGCGCACGTTGCCGAGGCCGAAGGTGTCATGCGAGTAGATCAGAACTCTTTTCAAGGGTGTGCCTGCTGGGTGGAATGCTTTCGCGGTCCCAGTACTAGGCAACACGCATGCCACCGTTTCGGCATTGCGGATCGTTGGTGCGTGTGTGCAAATGCTCATCCGAACGGCGGATGGCAACTGCTCGTTGCACGTGTACGCAGGCGCTGGGTCTTTTCCCCCTCGTGGGTCTTGGGTCACCCACCGGACCGGCACGAAAGTGCTCCACACCCACACCTTCGTTCCCGGCCGCAGGCGATGAGCCTCGCAGGCTCGCCGCTCAGGTTGCTAGCGGATGTGGCAGGCCAGGCACAGCGCGCTGCCGGCGTTCGATTGCCGCAGGAACAGCGGCTGCGCGCTGTGCGGATCGTGGCAGCTGGCGCACTCCACGAAGGGCTCCTCTTCGCCCTGGCCCGCATAGCCTTCCGCAGTGGAGCGCGTGTAGAGGATCACGTCGGTCTTCTGGCGCGAGCCATTCGGCGCGATTTCCGTGTCGATCCACCAGACCCGCGTCTCGTTGATCATCGCGCTCTGCGGCCGCACGAAGTCGTTGGTGCCGGCCGTCACGTGCGCCGGGATCGCGGCGAAGATGCCGCGTCCGTACTGCACGCCGATGGGATGGTCGTTGCGCAGGTCCGTCCCGATGTTCGTGATCAGGCCCGCACGGAGCTTGCCGCCGCTCTGGTTGGCGCCGCTCCAGGTGCCCGATTCCCAGGTGAGCGTCCCGCTCGGCGCCGGCACGTTGACCACCGCGCTCATGGCGGACGTGCCGTCGTGGCAGGACAGGCAGGCCAGCGATACGGAGCCGACCGGCGCGACCTTGCCGACCAGCGCGGTGCCGAGCGTGTCGTAGGTCTGGTAGCTGGCCGGCGAAGGCATGAGCCGGTTCCACAGGGGGACCGCCGCACTCACGTCCAGGCCCTGCGGCGTGTGGCAGAAGACGCAGACTTCCTCGGTGCCGGAGAAGGTGTTGACGCCCGTGCCGCTGATGGTCAGGTTGTGCTTGGTCTCCCGGATCTGCGCCCCGGCCGGCCCCGCCAGCAGGACCAGCAGGAACAGCGCCTGCAGCAGGAGCGCAAGTCGGCAGGGCACGCTCTGGCCGGGAATCGGGGGATGCATGGGGGGGAGCCTGTGAGAACCTTTGGAGCATATCGCCTCCAGGATGCAGCAGACACCGAAAGCGCGACCAAAGGTTTGAGGAATGTCGTCTGTCCCGCAAATCGCAGCCCCCTGCGGCGCCGGACGCGCAAGGATCGCGTCAGCTGGCGGCGCCGGGCATGGCGGGCTCGCAGGTCGCACGGGCGCGATTCGGAATCCGCCGAGTGCCCCAATCAGTGAACTCCTATAAAGGCAGGCGCGGGCAGCCGCCATAGTGGACGCCCGTAGCGATCACTCCAGGAGCGCCCCATGCATCGATCCCCGCGCGCGCGCGGCACGTGAGCCCTTCCCTCGCCGCGCTCTGTTGCCTGCAGGCGTGGGAGCAAGGCGCCGCCATCCCCGGCGGCATCGCCTTCGAGCGACTGCTGCGCCGCATCGCGCTGGACCATTCCCCGGCGAGCCTGGCGCGCATCGACACCTTCCTCGATGCGCTGCGCACTGCGAGGAGGCCGCAGCGCGAGGTCTTCCTCGCCGAGCGCGCCAGCCTCAACCTGCTGGACCTGCTGGCCTTCCACGTCGGCGACGTGATCGGGCGCGCGCTGCGCTGCGCGCCGGAGTGGCAGTCGCGGGAGCCGGTCGCCAGCGCGTCCGGGCAGCACCCGGCGCAGGGCTTCGAGCAAAGCCTGGCGTGCAGCTTTCCGGGGGCCGCGATCCCGCCCGGCGAGTACGCGCCCCTGGCGCCGATCTGCGACCGCCTGTTCGGCACGCGCCGCGACGACGGCGTGGCCGCGCGCGCCGGCGCGCTGCTGCCCGCGGCGCTGCGTGGCAGCACCCGGCCGCTGGCTGGCGCCCCGGCCTTCGGCTACCCGCTGCGCCTGCAGGATGCGCTCGCGCGCTGCAGCCCGCAGCAGCGCGCCGACCTGGAGCCGGTGCCGCCGGCGCCGGCGGCACGGCAGGCCCTGCCCTCGTCCTTCGCCGCCGCGCCCGAGGTGCTGCGCTGCGGACGGCCCGCCTGGGGCGCGGTGGTGCAGGCCGACGAGACGCTGGCCCGCCCGCGCGCCGAGGGTGGCGGCCTGGCGGACGTCGTGTACGACCCGCGCGGCCGGGCGCCGGCGGCGGCGCTCGACGAAGTGGCGCAGGTGCTCTCCGCGCTGCAGGCGCGCCCGGTCGCGGAGCCCGGCCTGCCGGAGTTCTCGGCCTGGCTGGCCGGCGCCGGGCCGGCGGCGTGCGGGCTCGACGTGCCCGCCGTGATCAGCCCCTACCCCCTGAAGATCGCCGCGACCTGGATGGCGCACCGTCACCTGCCCGGCGGGATGCTGGCCCAGCGTTCCTTCCCGGTCGTGACCAGCAAGGCCCACCCGGGCGTGGTGCTGCTCCTGCCTGCCCCGCTGTGGCCGGCGCCGCTGCTGCAGGCCTGGGCTTCGTGAGCGCCTGGCCGGCGCGCGAGGCGGCGCGGCGTGCAGCGGGGTGAGAATGGCGCCGTTCCAGGCGTGCTGGAATGCCCGGGCGGAACCGGCCTCCGGTTCTCCGTCCACCCGAGGAGACACGAAGTTGCGGGATGAGGAAAGTCGGTTCGAGTCCAGGTACCGCCTGCTGCGCGACGCCATGTCCGAAGGCTTCTGCGTGGTCGAAGTCCTGTTCGATGCGGACGGCAAGCCGCAGGACGGCATCCTGCGGGAAGTGAACCGGGCCTACGAACTGCAGACGGGGCGCGTGCAGGCCGTGGGCCGCCGCATCAGCGAGCTCGCGCCCGATCTGCAGGATGCCTGGATCCAGGCCTTCGGCGGCGTGGCGCGCACCGGCCAGCCGGCCCGCTTCGAGCAGCGCGCGGCGACCGCGGGCAAATGGTACGAAGTGCATGCCTTTCGCTGGGGCGAGTCGCAACAGGGCCTGGTGGGCGTCCTGTTCAACGACATCACGCAGCGCAAGCTCGACGAGCTGATGGCGCAGAGCGTCCTCGACTACGCGATCGTCCTGCTGGATCCGGCTGGCCACGTGCGCAGCTGGAACGCCGGCGCGCAGCGCATCAAGGGCTACACCCCCGAGGAGATCGTCGGCCGCTCATCGTCGGTGTTCTACCTGCCGGAGGACGCTGCCGCAGGGCGCCCCGCGCGGGTGCTGGCGCTGGCCGCCGAATCCGGGCGCTACGAGGAGGAAGGCTGGCGCGTGCGCCGCGACGGCTCCCGGTTCTGGGCCAGCGTCTCGGTGGCGCCCCTGCACGATTCCGACGGCAGGCTGCAGGGTTTCGTGAAGGTCACCCGCGACCTCTCGGAGCGCAAGAGCGCGGACGACGGCTTGCGCGCCGAGGTGCACGAGCGCATGCGCGCGCAGGAGCAACTGCATGCCCTGAACGAGCGCCTGGAGGCCGAGGTTGCTGCCCGCACCGCGGACCTCACCCGCGCCAACACGGATCTCCTGGAGACCAGGGAGCGGCTGCGGGAACTGTCGGCGCGGCTGATCCGCGCCCACGAGCAGGAGCGCGGCCGCATCGCCCGCGATTTCCACGACGGCACCGGCCAGTTCCTCGCCCTGCTGCGCATGCGCCTGGCCGACCTGTCGCGGGACGTCGGCGAGGCGCGGGTGCAGCCCAGCACCGAACTGGTCAAGCAGGTCATCGACCACACGCGGCGACTGGGCCTGATCCTGCGCCCGATCGCACTCGACGACCTCGGGCTGGAGGCCGCGCTCGAATCCATGGTGGAACAGCAGGCGGCGCTGACCGGATGGTCGGCCACCTACGATGGCGCGCTGGGTGAGCGGCGCTTCGCCGACGAAGTGGAGACCGCGTGCTTCCGCATCGCCCAGGAGGCGCTCACCAACGCGGCGCGCTATGCGGACGCCAGCGAGGTCCGCGTGTCGCTGGCGATCGGAGGCGAAGAGCTGGTTCTGCAGGTCGCCGACAACGGCCGCGGCTTCGACGTCGAACACTACCAGACCCCCGAGGAACGGGCGACGCACTTCGGCCTGGTGTCGATGGAGGAACGCGCCGGGCTGGTGGGCGCCCGGCTCTCCATCGATTCGGCGCCCGGACGCGGGACGCGCGTGACGGCGCACTTCCCGCTCGAAGCCAGGCCGGGATGAAACGGCGGCGCCGCATTGGTGCGGTGCACAATAGACCCTTTGCATCCGGTAAAGCGAGGGGCGGCATGAGATACGTCGTGTTCAACCAGAAGGGCGGCGTGGGCAAGTCCACGATCACCTGCAACCTGGCGGCCATCAGCGCGCAGCAGGGACGGCGCACGCTGGTGGTGGACCTGGATGGACAGGGGAACTCGACGCGCTACCTGCTGGGGGCCGACGCCGATGCGGCCGTCGAAGGTGCCGCCGGCTTCTTCGGCGAGTCCCTGAAGTTCACCGTGCGCCCGAAGGACAGCGCGGAGTTCATCATGGAGACGCCCTGGGAAGGGCTGCACATCATGCCTGCGAGCGCGGAACTCGAGGAACTGCACGGCAAGCTGGAATCGCGCTACAAGATCTACAAGCTGCGCGACGCGCTGGCGCAACTCGAATCCTCGTACGACGACGTGTACATCGACACGCCGCCGGCACTGAACTTCTACACGCGCTCCGCGCTGATCGCGGCACAGCGCTGCCTGATCCCCTTCGACTGCGACGATTTCTCGCGCCGCGCGCTCTACACGCTGATGGAGAACGTGCAGGAGATCCAGGCCGACCACAACCGCGGGCTCGAAGTCGGCGGCATCGTCGTCAACCAGTTCCAGCCGCGCGCGAACCTGCCGCAGCGCCTGGTGCAGGAACTGATCGCCGAGGGCCTGCCGGTGCTGCAGCCCTACCTGAGCGCCTCGGTGAAGATCAAGGAATCGCACGAACTGGCGCGCCCCATGATCCACATGGATGCGCGCCACAAGCTCACGCAGGAGTTCCTGGCGCTGCACGAGGAAGTCGCCCGGCCGGCGTAGCCGGCAGAACGCCGCCGCCGACCCGCCGGATCCGCCGGCGGGCGTGGCGGGCGCATCGGGCGTACAGTGGGCATCTCCCTGCCCTTGCGAAAGGAAGCACCGTGCGTACCCTCTTCGCCGCACTGTCCTTGTGGGCTCTCCTGCATCTGTCCGGCTGCTCCGGCCTCGTGACGACCGCTCGCGGCGGCCCCTGCGCCGTGGAGGCGAGCATCGAGTGCCAGGTGGAACGCTCGTCCCGCGTTCCCTGAGCAGGCCAGCTCAGTCGCCCTTGGCGTTCACGGCGGCCTTCAGCGACGCGCCGGGCACGAACTTCACGACGGTGGACGCCGCGATGGTGATCGCCTCGCCGGTCTGCGGATTGCGACCGGAGCGCTCTGCGCGCTCCGCCCGCTTGAAGCTGCCGAAGCCCGGGATCACCACCTCGCCGCCCTTCGCGAGTTCTTCGGTCACGATGCCGATGAGGGCGTCCAGGCTCCTGGAAGCCGCAGCCTGGGATTGTTCGGTGGCGTTGGCCAGGGACTGCACGAGTTCGGTTTTGTTCATGGTCGGGGGTGAGTGCTCGAACGCGCCGAGTGTAGGGGAGCCAAGCGGCCTCAAGTTGCCCTGGCCCGCCGAAATCGGCCGTCTGTCGGTAACAGCGAAACGCCGAGGTTTCCGGCCGGGGCGGGCGCTGAGCTACGGCTGCTACTTTCGGCCCAGCCGCGGCTGCGCTTGCGTACCATGCCGTCAGCCGTAGCAGCGGAAAGCAAACCCATGTGCCGGAACATCAAGACCCTCTTCAACTTCTAGCCGCCCGCGACGGAACTCGAGATTCGCGATGCGTCGCTGCAGTTCGTGCGCAAGCTGAGTGGCTTCAGCGTGCCCTCCCGGGCCAATGAAGAGGCTTTCGAGCGGGCGGTGGAGGAAGTCGCCGCCTCGGCGCGGACCCTGATCCAGTCGCTGGTCACCAGCGCGCAGCCGCGCACGCGCGAGGTGGAAGCCGCCAAGGCGCGCGAGCGCTCCGCCGCGCGCTTCGGCGAGCGCGTCCGCGTGCGCGTCGACGAGATCCGCTAGCCGGGGCCGGCGTGCTCTCGCAGCACGCCAGCCGGCCGGATCACTTCGCCGGCTTCTTCGGCGCCCGGCGCGCGGCGTCCAGTGCCGCCGCCTTTTCGGCGTGCTTCTCGGCGCGGCTCTTGCGCGCCTTCGGCTTCTTCGTGTCCTTCGCTTCCTGCGTTTCCTTGCGGGCCTTTTCCCTGGCCACGGGGTGATGCGTGCGCACCAGCCGGTCGACGGCGCTCGGCTTGGGCTCCAGGGCCTGCGCCTTGCGCTTGTCGCGCTCCTCGCGCAGCATCTTGCGCTCCGCGATCAGGGCTGCTTCGGCTTCGGAGGGCTCGTTGTCGGCCCCGCCGGTTTGCACCCGGCTCATCATCGCGCGGTGCAGGGCCTGGCCATTGGCCGCGATCTTCCTGGTCATCGATGCAGTACGAATCGGCATGGGACGTTCTCCGTGGTGCGGAAGGGGCACTGTAGGCCAGCGCGCGCCGCGGCGCCACCCTCTTTCCGCGACAGCGGCTCAGCCAGCGGTCGTCAGGGGCTGTTTCGCAGGCCGGTAGAAGGCGACGATGGAGTCGGAGACGAAGATCACCCCGATCGTGAGCAGCCAGATGAAGGCCGCCGTTCCGCCGAGGTCGGCAGGCAGGCGCAGGCCCAGGATCTCGATCACGTACCGGTGCAGCACGAAGGTGAAGGTCAACGCATAGCTGCGGGCCATCCACAGGCGGTGCGTGGCGAGGTCGCGCCTGCGCACGGCCATCAGGGCCGTCGCCGACGTGCACATCCAGAGCACGCCCTGGACGGTGGCTGCCAGGCCTTCCTGGGGGTCGGCATGGAACACGGCGACCCAGACGGCCAGCGGCCCGGCCACGGCGATCGCCGCGAGATAGGCATGGCCCAGGGCGCGATGCAGCGCCGGATGCGCCTGCCGCACCCAGGGCACGAACTGGAGCGGCCCGCTGAACAAGGCCAGCACGCCACAGGCTGCATGGACATGGAGGATGCCGGCATAGGGGCCGATGCGGGCCGACCAGGCGGGGTTCCTTCCGAGCAGCAAGGGCAGTTCCACGACGAGGAAGACCAGCGCGGTCATCCCGGCGAGCACGCCCAGGGCCAGGAGCAGGAAGGAGGAGGGCCACCTCGGCAGAGGGTGACCGGCGTGGCCTTCGATGACGTGGGCTTCCGTCGCGTAGCGCATATCGCCTCCCTCCATGCCAGGATGCATGCAAGAACATTCTGGGAAGGCGAATCCAGGCTGGCAAGCTCTGTCACAAAGTGCACCCCCATTTGAACGAGGGCCGGCGCGTTCACGTCGCCGGGAAGTCCTCCTCGAAGAACTCCATGGCGCCCCGGTCGCCGCTGGCGCGCCGCTCCGCCTCCTTGCCGCGCAGTTCCACCCGGCGGATCTTCCCGGAGATCGTCTTGGGCAGTTCGGCGAATTCGAGCCGGCGAATGCGCTTGTAGGCAGGCAGTTGCTGGCGCAGGAAGGCGAACAGCTCGCGCGCCACGTCGGCGCCCGCTGCGCGCCCCGGAACGAGCACGACGAACGCTTTCGGCACCGCCAGGCGCACCGGGTCGGGACTCGGCACGACGGCCGCTTCGGCCACCGCGGGATGCTCGATCAGCACGCTTTCCAGCTCGAACGGGCTGATGCGGTAGTCGGAGGCCTTGAACACGTCGTCGGTGCGGCCGACGTAGGTGATGTAGCCGTCGGCGTCGCGCGTCGCGATGTCGCCGGTGTGGTACGCGTCGTCGCGCATGGCATCGGCCGTGCGCTCCGGGCTGTCGATGTAGCCGTCCATCAGCCCCAGGGGCCGCGCATCCAGCGGCAGGCACAGTTCCCCCTGGTCGCTCTCCTGCCCATTGACGTCGAGGAGCACCACCCGGTAGCCGGGGAGCGGCCGCCCCATCGAGCCGGGCTTGAGCGGCTGGCCCGGCGAATTGCCCACCTGCGCGGTCGTCTCGGTCTGCCCGAAGCCGTCGCGCAGGGCCAGGCCCCAGGCCGCGCGCACCCGCTCGATGATCTCCGGGTTCAGCGGCTCGCCGGCCCCGATCACCTCGCGCAGTCGCAGCCGGCCCGCATGCGCGGCGAGGTCCTCCTGGATCAACATGCGCCAGACGGTGGGCGGCGCGCACAGGGAGGTCACGCCGTACGTGGACAGCACATCGAGCAGGGCCGCGGCCTGGAAGCGGCGGTAGTTCGAGATGAAGATGCAGGCGCCGGCGTTCCAGGGCGCGAAGAAGCAGCTCCACGCGTGCTTGGCCCAGCCCGGCGAGGAGATGTTCAGGTGCACGTCGCCCGGTTGCAGGCCCAGCCAGTACATCGTGGAGAGATGGCCCACCGGATAGCTCTGGTGCGAGTGCAGGACCAGCTTCGGTTGCGCCGTCGTGCCGGAGGTGAAGTACAGCAGCAGCGGGTCGGTTGCCTTCGTGATGCCATCCGGCTCGAACCGCTCCGGCTGCGACGCGGGAGCGTACTCGGTGCATCCCGGTGCGGCGCCGCCGACGGAGATGCGCCCGCAGCCTTGCGGCAGCAGCGCGAACTTCTCCGCGCTGGCCGCCGCCGCGGTGATCGCGAACTTCACGTGCCCGCGCTGCACCCGATCGAGCACGTCCTGCGGAGTGAGCAGCGTGGTGGCCGGGATGAGCACCGCGCCGAGCTTCATCGCCGCCAGCATGATCTCCCAGAGTGCGACTTCGTTGCCCAGCATCAGCAGGATGCGGTCGCCGCGGCGCACGCCCTGCTCGCGCAGGAAGTTGGCCGTCCGGTTCGAGCGCGCCGCCATCTCGCGGAAGGACAGCTTCTGCTGGCTGCCGTCCTCTTCGACGATCCACAGCGCCGGTGCGTCGTTGCCGGCGGCCAGGGCATCGAAGTGATCGAGCGCCCAGTTGAACGCGTCCAGCGCGGGCCAGCGGAAGTCGCGGTACGCCGTGTCGTAGTCCGTGCGGTGCGCCAGCAGGAAGTCGCGGGCACGCAGGAACGGGCTTGCATCACTCATGGCTTTCCTCCTTGGCCGCCGCTCGCCGCGGCCGCCATTCGCAGCGACCGCGCCCCTGCGCAGTCTTGCTGCGCATCATGATCGCCCGGCGGGCGGCGGCCGAAGGGGGTTTCCACCCGGGCACCGGACCGCAGAGCAGGCGCCCGCCCCTGTCGAAATGATGGTCATCATATTCGCCCTATGCTGCACGCCATCCACTCCCCCTGTCGCCATGGAAACCGCCCCCACCCGCAAGCAGCTGACGCACGACCGCATCGTCGACACGGCCGCGCGCGTGCTGCGCGAGACCGGCTTCTACGGCGTCGGCGTGGCCGACATCATGAAGCGCGCCGGCCTCACCCACGGCGGCTTCTACGCCCACTTCCCCTCGCGCGAGGCGCTGCTGGCCGAAGCCCTGGAGCGCGCCGGTCAGGACAGCCGCGTGCGGCTCGACCGCTCGATCGCCGCGCGCGAGGCCAGGGGCGCGAGCCGCTTCCGCGCGCTGGTCGAGAGCTACCTGTCCGAGCCGCACCTGAAGTCGGTGGACAGCGGCTGCCCGGTGGCCGCACTGGCCTCCGAAATGCCGCGCCAGGGCGAGGCGGTGCGCGAGGCGGCGCAGGGCCGCATCGATTCCCTGCTGGCTGCCGTCGAAGCCGCGCTGCCGCCCGGGCAGGCCGCGGGTACGGCCGGCGTGGTCGCCGCGCAGCTGATCGGCGCGCTGCAGATCGCCCGCGCACTCGGCGACAACGCCAGCGGCCGGCGCCAGCTTGCCGCGGCACGGCAGTTCCTGCTGGACCAGTTCGAATCCCCGCGGCCCGAAGGCCGCTGAAAGCGTGCGCGCCACCCGGCGCGCTTCCCCGCGGCCGCCAATATGACGGTCGTCATATGAACCAGGAGCCCCCATGCAACTCGCCAATGCCGTCGTCCTCATCACCGGTGCCAATCGCGGCATCGGCCTGGCTTTCGCCCGCGAAGCCCTCCAGCGCGGCGCCCGCCGCGTGTATGCCGCCGCGCGCGACCCCGCCAGCGTGCAGCTCGCGGGCGTGCTTCCGGTGCAGCTCGATGTGACCGACGCCGACCAGGTCGCGCGTGCCGCCCGCGATTGCGGCGACGTCACGCTCGTGATCAACAACGCAGGCGTGGCGACCCCCGGCGGCTTCCTGGAGGACCCGACGCTCGGGTCCACGCGCTGGCAGATGGAGACCAACTTCTTCGGCATGCTGCGCATGGCGCAGGCCTTCGCGCCCGTGCTCGCGCGCAACGGCGGCGGCGCGCTGCTGAACGTGCTCTCGGTCGCCAGCTGGGTCAACCGACCGCTGCTGGGCACCTACGGCGCCACCAAGTCGGCCGCCTGGGCCCTGACCAACGGGCTGCGCCACGAACTGCGCGCGCAGGGCACGCAGGTCACGGCCTTGCACATGGGTTTCGTCGACACGCGCCTGGCGCAAGGCATCGCGGCGCCGAAATCCGCGCCCGAAGACATCGTTCGCCTGGCCTTCGACGGCCTGGAAGCGGGCGCCGGCGAAGTGATGGCCGACGCGCTCACGCGGCAGGTCAAGCAGTCGCTCTCCGGCGCTGCCGCGGCCTACCTGGAGGCCGCGTGAGCACGGCCACCCTGCCCGCGGCGGCGGCCACGGCTGCCACGTCGGCCACGCACAGGATGCTGCGCGGCCCCGTGCTGCCCACCTTGCTGGGCCTGGCGACGCCGAACGTGCTGGGGCTGTTCGCCAACACGGTCGTGATCGGCTTCGACGGCTACATCGTGGGCCGGCTGGGCCCCGACGCCCTCGCCGGCGTCGCCGTGGTCCTGCCGCTGGCGATGCTGATGCTGCAGATGTCGGCCGGCGGGCTCGGTGGCAGCACCACGGCCGCCGTCGCGCGTGCGCTCGGGGCGGGTGACGCTCCGCAGGCGACACGCCTCGCGCAACACGCGCTGCTCCTGGGGCTGGCCGCGTCGCTGCTCTTCACGCTGCTCGCGGCCAGCCCGGCCCTCTACGCCGCGATGGGCGCGCGCGACGGCGTGCTGGCGCAGGCGAGCAGCTATGCCGGCGTGCTGTTCCCGGGCGCCGCGGCCGTGTGGTCGGTCAATGTGCTCGCCGGCGTCGCACGCGGCACCGGCAACATGCTGCCGGCGGCCCTGGCCCTGGTGGCCACCACCGCCATGCACCTGATGCTGTGCCCCTGGCTGGTGTTCGGCGGCGGCATGGTCCCGCCGCTCGGCGTGGCCGGCGCAGCGGCCAGCACGGTGACCTGCAATGCCATCGCGGCCCTCGGACTGCTCGCATGGCTGTCGCGTCCCGGCCGCGCGGTCCGCATCGTCGGCCCGCGCTGGCAGCTGCAGCGATCCGCCTTCCGCCGCATCCTGGACGTCGCCCTGCCCTCCTCCATCAACCCGATGCTGAGCAACGGCTCCATCGCACTGGCGACTTCCTACGTCGCCACCTTCGGCAGCCTGGCGGTCGCCGCGTACGGCATCGCGGCCAGGCTCGAATACATCCTGGTGCCGATCGCCTTCGGCTTCGGCAGCGCGCTCACGGCCATGGTCGCAACCAACCTCGGCGCGCGGCAGCCGCAACGCGCCAAGCGCGTCACGTGGGCGGGCGCGGGCCTCGTCTGGGCGGTCACGGGTGCGATCGGCCTCGTCGCCGCGCTCCGGCCGCAGCTGTGGATGGCGCTCTTCACCGCCGACGCCGCGGTGCAGGCGGCCGGCAGCGCCTACCTGCGCATCGTGGGCGGCTGCTACGGCTTCTTCGGCCTCGGGCTCGCGCTGTTCTTCGCTTCCCAGGGCGCGGGCCGCATGCGCTGGGCGCTGGTGGCGAGCACCGCGCGCCTGCTCGTGGTCGCACTGGGCGGGTGGTTTGCCGTGCGCGTCGCCGGCGCCCCGCCCGAGTCGCTCCATGGCGTGATCGCAGCCAGCCTCGCGGTGATGGGGCTGACGCTGTGCCTCGCGACCTACCTGGCCGACTGGGGGCCGCGGCAGCCGGCGTGATGCGGGATCGCAGCGCTCATGACGCAGGAGCCCGCAGCTATGATGAGCCTCCCCCGCACTCGAGGTCAGTCCGATGACGGCGCCGGCACCGGCCCACCTGCCCGAAGAACCGAAGCGCCTGTCGAAAGTCGTCGCCGCCCTGGTGCCCTGCTCGCGCCGCGAGGCTGAGCAGTACATCGCCGAAGGCTGGGTGCGCGTGAACGGCAAGGTGGTGGAAGAACCGCAGTTCCGCGTGTCCGGCGAGAAGGTCGAGATCGACGCGCGCGCCAACCTGCAACCCGCGACACCCGCGACCTTCCTGCTGCACAAGCCGCCGGGCACGCGCACCGAAGATGCGCAGGCCCTGCTTGGCGCGGCGACGCACTGGCAAGGCGACACGTCCGGCATCCGCCGGGTCAAGAGCCACGCCGTCGGCCTCGCCGCGCTGCTGGCGCTGCCCAAGCCGGCGGAGGGCCTGTCCGTCTTCAGCCAGGACGCGAGGATCGTGCGCAAGCTGCGCGAGGACGCCAACGTGATCGAGCAGGAACTCGTCGCCGAGGTCACCGGCACCCTGGTCCCCGGCGGCTTGTCGCGGCTGTGCGCAGGCCTGGTGTTCGAAGGCCGCCCGCTGCCGCCGGCCCGCGTGAGCTGGCAGAGCGAGGCGCGGCTGCGCTTCGCCGTCAAGGGCATCGCTCCGGAGATGGTGCCGTGGATGTGCGCGCAGGTGGGCCTGAAGCTCACGGCGCTGCGCCGCCTGCGCATCGGCCGCGTGCCCATGGCCGGCCTGCCGCCGGGCCAGTGGCGCTACCTCGCAGCGGGCGAGCGCTTCTAGAACAGGCCTTCCTGCTCGGGCGGCGGCGGCCGGCTGGTGCGGACGCTGCTGGCCCGCGGCGCGCGCGGCGGCAGCGGCGCTGCTTCGGCCAGGAGTTCTCCGGTCCAGG
The DNA here is from genome assembly GCF_016722765.1 of Ramlibacter alkalitolerans. Lineage (GTDB taxonomy): Bacteria > Pseudomonadota > Gammaproteobacteria > Burkholderiales > Burkholderiaceae_C > Ramlibacter > Ramlibacter alkalitolerans. Next base: position 38,593 of record NZ_JAEQND010000001.1, read on the forward strand.
CACGGAAGAAAGCCGGCGCCTCCTGCACCGGGCAAGCGAGCCAGGCGTCGTAGTCCTGCGGTGCGAGGATGATCGGCATGCGCTTCTCGTCGCCGGGGCGATGGAAGCGGCGATAGAACGGATGTTCGTCGGCGTTGACGGTGAGCATCGCGAACGAGAACAGCTCGTGCCCTTCGGGATGCCGCCACTGCGCGTAGATGCCGGCGATGCCCATCGGCACGGCCCCCGGCTGGTAGATGGCCCAGCGCTCGGCCCGCGCGGCATCGTGGGCGAAGAAGGGCTCGTAGATCACCTCCGCCGGGATGATGCAGCGCAAGCCCTTGCGCCAGCTGTCGCGGAAGCTGGGCAACTGGTGCACCGTTTCGCTGCGGGCGTTGTACGTGCGGCGGCCGAAGGCCAGTTCCTTGGCGAACGCGGGGAGCAGGCCGAAGATCCCGTCGTGCACGATGCGGCGGTGGCCCGAGCCCTCCTGCGCCAGCCGGATGAAGGGGGCCAGGCCGGTGGGCCAGGTGTCCACGGGGGCGTCGTCGCGCTCCCGCTCCACGCCGAAGAAGCCCAGGAGCCGGTCCTTGCGCGTGACGGGTTGGTAGTTGCTGCACACGCGCGGATGCTCCCGTGGCCGGACCGCAGCGCCGCGAGGCCTCAGCCGCGCCGTGCCGCTTCGATGGCAGCGATGTCGATCTTCCCCATCTGCATCATCGCTTCGAAGGCGCGCCTGGCCGCGGCAGGGTCGGGATCGGTGATCGCGTCCGTGAGCGCCCGCGGCGTGATCTGCCACGACAGGCCCCAGCGGTCCTTGCACCAGCCGCAGGCGCTTTCCTGGCCGCAGTTGCCGACGATCGCGTTCCACAGGCGATCGGTCTCGGCCTGGTCCTCGGTTGCGACCTGGAACGAGAAGGCCTCGTTGTGCCGGAACTCGGGGCCGCCGTTCAAGCCGAGGCACGGGATGCCCATCACGGTGAATTCCACGGTCAGCACATCGCCCTCCTTGCCGGCGGGGTAGTCGCCAGGCGCGCGATGCACGGCCTGCACGGCGCTGTCGGGAAACGTCCGGGCATAGAACTGCGCGGCCTCCAGGGCCGTGCCGTCGTACCAGAGACAGATGGTGTTCTTGCTCGCCATGGTGGTCCTCCAGCGGGTGACAGGGGGCGCGGGAGAGTCTGCCACGGATTCAGTTCCTGGACTGCAGCAGCACCACCCAGGGACGGCGGCCCAGGTGCCCGCGGCACGGCGGCCCGGCGCGCGAACAGTCGGGGCGTGGCGCGGCGCTGCCGAAGTAGCCGCCGCTCAGCACCTTGTCGGCGTTCAGCGTCATGCGCGACAGCGTCACGGACTGCACCACGTTGCCGCCGATGGTTTCGAGCTTGGCGTCTCCTGCCTGGTCGGCGCGCACGACGAGTTCGCAATGCATGGGGAAGTCCTGGCCGCGTCGGCGCTCGGCGAAGGCGGCGGCTAGCGCGGCCAGGCTGGCCACGCCCGCGGTGCTGCCGCGCGTGGCACAGAGCAGGTCGCCGGCGCGCGGCCGCGTCGTGGCGACGTCGCAGGCGCGAAAGGCATGCGTCGCCGGCTGGCCGGCGGCTTCCGCAGCCGAGGTTTCGAGCGCCGCCTGCACGTAGTCGGCATGGCTGTCGGAGAACGCGAATTCGGCGCCCGAGAAGCCCGCGGTCTTCATCAGGTAGCTGATGAACGCGGCGGACCACGGCGTATCGACGATCGCGGTGCGCAGCAGCGCCTCGCGCACCGCCACCTCCGCCCGCGGCGCGATGCCACCCGCTGCGGCATCGCGGGCGGCTTCCGCGCGTGCCACCCGCCCGACGCTCGTCATCAGCCGCGGCGGCTCGGAGTCCGACAGCGCCCGCCAGAACGTCGCCACGCGCTCCCAGGTGGGGGTGCCCTCGCCCGGCGGCCGGTCCCACTCCGCCTCGTGATAGCCGACATGGAACAGGCCGCCGTTGCGCTCTATCGTCTGGCCGCCGAACAACTGGTGCTGCCGCCGTGCCTCGTCGATCGCCAGGTGGATGCGCGCATCGCCGATCGGGCGCCGCGCGCCTTCGGCACAGGCGGAGCTGCCGGCGGCAGCCGCAGTCGACACCAGGCCGGCGCAGGCACAGAGCACCGCGCTGCCGATCCAGCGGAGCAGGGAGGGCGTCATCGGGCCATTCTGCCCGCGCCGTGCAGGCGACCCTCGGCGTCCGCGTGGAGCGGCTCGCCGTGCACCAGGCACCACCACGTCTGCGGGTAGCGATCGGCACCCGACTTGGCGGCCGCCCGCCGCGCAACGACTTCCGTGCCGGCGATCACGATGCCCTTGCAGGTGATGCGCTCCACGCTCGCGGGCAGCAGCTCGGGCAGCAGCAAGGCCGCGGGGTCGTCCTCGCTCGCGAGCCTGGCTGCCAGCTGGCGCGTATAGCGCACGCGCCAGAGCCCCAGCTGCAACTGCCCCCGCACGCCGGCCGCCGGCCGCCGGCAGGCGGATGCCCCGGTGCCGCGTGCGAAACACGGTGACCAGCACGGCGCCGGGCTACGCGCGGGAGCGATTCGAGCGGAGGTGGAGCCGGTGGGTGAACCGCATCGAATCACTGTTCATGCGTACAGTATAGGGCACGGGCCGGTCCCCATTTAGCGGGCGGTGCGTACGCTTTGCGCGCCGGCACGATGTCGATTCCGGCGCCGCCGGTTCGTCATGGGGATGAGGCGTCAAGCTTCCGCAACCAACCCAAGGAGTCCCGCATGCGATTCATGATCCTGGTGAAAGCCACGCGCGAGAGCGAGGCCGGCGTGATGCCGAGCGAGCAGTTGCTGGCCGAGATGGGCCGCTTCAACGAGGAACTGGTCAAGGCCGGCGTGATGCAGGCCGGCGAGGGCCTGCATCCCAGCGCGAAGGGCGCCCGCGTGCGCTTCTCCGGCGCCGACCGCACCGTCACGCCCGGTCCGTTCCCGCAGACCGGCGAGCTGGTCGCGGGCTTCTGGCTCTGGCAATGCGCTTCGCTGCAGGAGGCGATCGACTGGGTCAAGCGCTGCCCGAACCCGATGCCCGGCGAATCCGAGATCGAGATCCGCCAGGTGTTCTCCGCCGAGGACTTCGGCGAGGCCATGACGCCGGAACTGCGGCAGCAGGAGGACCGGCTGCGCGCGGAGCTGGCCGGCAAGGGCTGACGGCGCGGCGCCCGGTCCATGCTTTCCCTCGGCCGCGTCGAAGACGTGATCCCGGCTCACGCGCCGCAGCCGACGCAGCAGAAGACAGCCAAACGCAAAAGCCGCGAAAGAAGCGCAAGACCCGCAAAAGGGACCCACTTCCAGGTGGATGTCCTTTTGCGGCTTTTGCGTAGCCTTTGCGGCTTTTGCGTTCTGGTGGTCCGACTTCAAGGTCCGACTTCAACGCCCGCGTTCGCGCGCTGCGCGGCTCACCGCCAGCCTGCGAGGCGGCGCCGTCGGGTCGGATGGGTCATGGTGTGCTCCGCGCGACGGAGGCCGACTTGCCCTGGGCCCGAGGGCGCCGCACGGCGCGCACCTTGCCGCTGCTGCCGCCGCCGCAGTACAGGAGATCGGCGCCGTCGGACTCGAGCCCGCTCACGCCCGTGCCGGGCGGCATCTCCAGGCGCGCCAGCACCTCGCCCGTGCGCGCATCGATGCGGCGCAGCTCGCTCTCGTCGGCCTCCCAGGTGCCGTGCCACAGCTCGCCCTCCACCCAGGTGACGCCGGTGACGAAGCGGTTCGATTCGATGGTGCGGCGGATCGCACCGGTGGCGGGATCGATCTGGTGGATCCTGCGGCCGCGGTAGTTGCCGACCCACAGGCTGCCCTCGGCCCAGGCCAGGCCGGAGTCGCTGCCGGCGCCCGGTGCCGGAATGGAGGCCAGCACTTCGCCTGAGGCCGGATCGATCTTGTCGATGCGCGACTCGGCGATCTGCCACAGATGCCTGCCGTCGAAGGCGGTGCCGGCATCGCAGGCGTGCGGCAGGCTGCGCGTGACCTCTCCGCTGCGCGGGTCGAGCGCCAGCAGCTGCGCGCCGGTGGCGGCCCAGACGCGCTCGCCGTCGTAGCTCACCCCGTGCACCTGGCCGCCGGGGGCGAAGGGGCCGAACTCGCGCACGATCTCCGCCCCGCTGGCCGCGGCCGTGGGCCGCTCGCCGATCCTGGTCGTCATGGGAACGCTTCCTTTCGAATTGCGCCTGGAGCGGCGCGGTGAAAGGACTCTACGCAGCCGGCAGCGAAGCGGGGAGTAACAAGATTGTCGTGAAACCCACCAGCGGCGCGGCGAGCCAGCGGCGCGCGCGCGCCTGGCCGATCCCGCGCAACTGGCCCGAGGTCTCGAGCGCCGAGACGGCGCGCTGCACCGTGCGCTGGCTGGCACCGAGCGCCAGCGCCAATGCGGAGGTCGACCACGCGGCGCCATCGGACAGCAGGGCCAGCAGCGAGGCCTGCTCGCCGTCGACGGGCGGCGCCAGCACCACCACTTCGCGGCCATCGCGCGGCTGCAGCACGAAGCCGCGCGGCGTCGCCTCGATCGCTGCCAGCGCCTGCAGCAGCCGGCGCAGGCGGCCGATCTCCACCCGCAGGCGCGCGCGGTGCGTTTCGTCCGGCCGGCGGGTGCGAAAGGCGGTCGCGATCAGCGCATCGCGCTCCACGTCCTGCGGCCACGCCTCCGCCAGCATGCGCGCCAGCGCGAACAGGATCGGCCGGCGCGCCAGGGGCTGCCACGTGCCGGCACCGGCCAGCCCGCGCCTGCAGGCATCGAGCACCAGCGCGCCCGAGGCGAGGCAGGCCTCCACCTCGTGCAGGCGCAGCGATTGCACACGGCCCGCCGCGATGCGCCGCGCCGCCGGCCGCTCGAGCGCCGCACGCGCCTCGGCGACCTCGGCGATCAGTGCCGGAATGCCCGCCCGGTACGCGGCCTGGTCGGCGCGCGCCAGCGCCGCTGCGGCCGGGCCGCAGCGCAGCGAACGCAGCGCCAGTTCCGCGGCGGTGAGCTCCGCGACGGCGACGGAGCTTGCCGGCAGCCCCGCGGGAGCGATGCTCCCCAGCGTGGCGGCGGCGTCGGCCAGCCGCCCGAGCAACAGCAGGCGCCGGGCCGCGATCAATCTGGCGTGCAGTGCGTTGGCGCGGTCGCCGTGCTTCTCGAAGGTGGCGCAGGCCGCGGCCAGCGTGCGCGCCGGGCCCGCGAGATCGCGCATGGCCAGCGCCACCTCGGCGTCCGCGAGCACGCAGCGCGCACGCGCGAGCTCCTCGTGGCCGAAGGCGCGCGCCGCACGCCGCAGCAGTTCGCGCGAGCGCGCCAGTTCACCCAGCCGTGCCATCGCGATGCCGCGCAAGGCCAGCGCCGGCGGATCGTCGCGCAGCGCCACGTGCTTGAGCGCGACCAGCGCGTCGCCGGCGGCGAGCGCGCGCGCCGAAGCGGCGATCAGGGCATCCATCGCGCCAAGCCTACCCTGCCGCGCGCAGGCCCATGACGCGAAAGGAAGGATGAGGCACACTCGCGCCCGATCCGCATTCCTCTCACGTCCCCAGGAGATCTCGATGCGACAGACGCTTCACGCCTTGGTGATCGCCAGTGCCTTCGGCGCTCTTTCCGCTGCGGCCCAGCCAGCCGCCGAGCTGACGCTGACGCGCCTCGAATGCGGCAACGGCTTCAACGACCAGCGCCGCTTCAGCGACACCTTCGCCTATACCGAGCCGCGCGTGCCCTTCACCTTCAGCTGCTACCTGATCCGGCATGGCGACGAATACATGCTCTGGGACACGGGCTACCTGCCGGGTTCCAACCCCAACGCGCCGACCGTGACGCTGCTGGACCAGCTCACGCAGCTCAAGGTCAAGCCCGAGCAGGTGAAGTTCGTCGGCATCAGCCACTTCCATGCCGACCACACCGGCCAGCTCAATACCGTGCCGAACGCGACGCTGCTGATCGGCGAGCGCGAATGGGCCGCGCTCACGGCGCCCAAGCCGATGGCCGGCGCCAACGTGGCCGGCTTCACGCACTGGATCAGCGGCGGCGGCAAGCTGGAAACGCAGGCGGCGGACAAGGACGTGTTCGGCGACGGCACGGTCGTCGTCCTGCGCACGCCGGGCCACACCCCGGGCCACCAGGCGCTGCTGGTGCGGCTGAAGGAGAAAGGCCCCGTGCTCCTGATCGGCGACGCGGCGCACTTCCACGAGAACTACCAGAACAACGGCGTTCCGGGCTTCAACTACGACCGCGCGGAAACGCTCGCTTCGCTGGACCGGCTCAAGCAGATCGAGAAGAACCTGAAGGCGACCGTCATCATCCAGCACGACCCGCGCGACATCGGCAAGCTGCCGGCGTTCCCCGCGGCAGCAAGGTAGCCGCCGCGCGCAGCGCGCGTCAGCGCCCGCCCGAGCCCATCTGGCCCTGGAGCACCTTCACCAGGTGCTCCTTGGCCTCGGCCAGGTGCGCCTTGTCGGCGTCGTGGACCTTGCGGAAGAAGGCCGCGCACTCCGGGGATTTCGCGGCTTCCGCGTCCTTGATGTACTGGTCGTACGCGTTCAGGGCCTGCGCCTTGTTCTGGATCAGCGTGATCCAGTCGTACGCCAGGTCGCTCAGCGGATGCGGATCGGAGGTTTTTTCCTGCATGGCCGTGCCTTTGTCGGATGCGATTCGAACGAGGCAGGATAAGGCAAGCGGCGCGGGTGCGGTGGCCGCCGCGCATCGGCGCGCGCCGCATGGGGCCATCGACTTTTGCTCACATCGCGGCACGCCGGCCTTGTCACACTAGCGGCATGCACTCAGCCGGCACCTCCCTGTTCCGCTTCGACAACAGCTATGCGCGCGAGCTTCCGGGCCTCTACGTTCCCTGGAAGCCGGCCGAGGTTCCGGCCCCGCGCCTGCTGTTCCTGAACGAGCCCCTGGCCGAAGAGCTGGGCCTCGACGCCGACTCCCTTCGCGGCCAGGAAGGCGCGGCCATCTTCGCCGGCAACAGCGTGCCCGAAGGCGCCGAGCCGCTCGCCCAGGCCTATGCGGGGCACCAGTTCGGCGGCTTTTCGCCCCAGCTGGGCGACGGGCGCGCCTTGCTGCTGGGCGAAGTGGTCGACCGGCACGGCCGCCGGCGCGACATCGCGTTCAAGGGTTCCGGCCGCACGCCGTTTTCGCGCGGCGGCGACGGCAAGGCCGCCGTCGGCCCGATGCTGCGCGAGGTGCTGATCGGCGAGGCGATGCATGCGCTGGGCATTCCGACCACGCGCGCCCTGGCCGTGGCGAGCACCGGCGAGCCGGTGGTGCGCGAACGGCTGCTGCCCGGCGCCGTGCTGGCCCGCGTGGCGGCGAGCCACCTGCGGGTGGGCACCTTCCAGTTCTTCGCCGCCCGCGGCGAGATCGACAAGCTGCGGCAGCTGGCCGAATACGCCATCGCGCGCCACGATCCCGAGCTGGCGGGCACGCCCGGGCGCTACCTCGCCTTGCTGGCGCGGGTGGCCCAACGGCAGGCCGCGCTGATCGCGCAATGGATGAACGTCGGCTTCATCCACGGCGTGATGAACACCGACAACATGACCCTCTCGGGCGAAACGATCGACTACGGTCCCTGCGCCTTCCTGGAGGCGTATGACCCGCAGACGGTGTTCAGCTCGATCGACCAGCAGGGCCGCTACGCCTACGGCAACCAGCCGCTCATCGCCCGCTGGAACCTGGCCCGCTTCGCGGAGGCCTTGCTGCCGCTGGTGGTCGCCGACGAGGGCGAAGCAGCGGCCGAACAGGCGGTGGCACAGGCCACGCGGGTGATCGAGGAATTCCCCGGGGTGTACGAGGCCTGCCTGCTGCGCGGGCAACGGGCGAAACTCGGCCTGGCCGAGGGCACCGCCGACGACGCGGCGGATGCCAAGCTGGCGAACGACTGGCTCGCCTTGCTGCACGCGAATGGCGCCGACTTCACGCTCGCCTGGCGCGGGCTGGCCGACGCGGCGACAGGGGACGCGGGCCCGCTGCAGGCGCTGATCGCCGACGCGCAGGCCCTGCAGGACTGGCTGGCGCGCTGGCGCGAACGGTGCGCGGCCGACGGCGTGGCGCCGCAGCAGCGCGCGCAGGCGATGCGTCGCGTCAATCCCTGGATCATCCCGCGCAACCACCGCGTCGAGGAAGCCCTGGCGGCGGCTTCGGAGCACGAGGACCTCGGTCCGTTCGAGCGCCTGCTCGCGGCCTTGCGCGAACCGTACCAGGAGGATCCGGAGCGCGCGGCCTACGCGCAAGCTGCACCCGCGGCCCTCACGGCCTGCTACCAGACCTTCTGCGGCACCTGAGCCGCCACGCTGGGCGGGACCTTCAGCGCGCGCCGGATTGCGCAGCGAGCCACGCCGCCAGCCCGGTCGCGTCGGACTTGGCGAAGACCGCGTCGGCGCCGAGGGCCTGGCAGTGCGCGGCGACCACGGGGCTGGCGAACATGGTGAACACCACGACCCGCCCCTGCGGGTGCGTCTGCTTGGCCGCGGGAATCACGGCGAAGCCCGAGCCCTCCTCGAGCACGAGGTCGACGATGGCCAGGTCCCAGTCGGCATGGTTGAGCGCGAGCCAGGATTTCGCGGCGGCTTCGCTGGACGCGAAGCCGACCGGCTCCAGCCCGCCGATGGATTCGAAGAGGTCCCTCAGGAAGTACTGGACCCCCTCGGCATCCTCGCATACGAATACCCGCAATTCCACGCTGACTCCGTCTCGTCCCGCGCCTTCATTGTCCGGCAGCGCGGGGCTCGACCATTGGAAATCACAAACGCTCCCTACGCAACCGTGCGGCGGCACGCCCGCACTCAAGCCGTTCCGGCCTACTTGAATCCAGGCCCGGCCGGCGCCGGATGGATCCTCCTGATGGATGACCTCTGCGCAGGGAGCGCGGTCGTCCCCCTAGACTGCGCCCTCCCCAAGGAAAGTCGCCGTGCCGCAATCCCTCAGGCCCCAGCTGGACCAGGCGCTCCGCGAAGAGGCGCAGGCCCTGCAGGAGGCGGCGCGGCTGGTCGCATCCCGCGCGAGCTACCCGGACTATGCCGACGTGATGCGGCGCGTCGAGGAGCTGCGCAACAAGCGCATGGCCATCCAGAAGGAGATCGAGGAACGGCGCAGGAGGCAGGACCCGGCCCCGTGACCGGGGTGGCGGCCACCGGCCGGACAGCGGGCTCGGGCCGAAGGCCGCTCGTTCGGTGCGGCGGATAATCCCCGCTCCCGATCCCCTCCTCTCCCGGCATCGCCTTGACCCACACTCCCGCCGCCCCACCCGGCCCGCTCACCCCCGAAGACTTCGACGCGCTCGAGGCCGAACTCGACCTGATGCGCGAGCAGGACGAGGAGATTCCCGAGTGGGAGTTCTGCGAGGGCTTTCTCGCGGCCCTGGTGTGCATGCGCCGCGCCGTGGCGCCGGAGGAATACTGGCCCGTGCTGCTGGGCCCGGACTTCCGGCCGATGGCGCACATGGAGTTCGTCTGGCGCTGGCGGCGCCGCTGGGAGGAGATCGCCTTCGCCCTCGACCAGCCGGTGGAACTGCTGGAGGACGAGCGCACCTACCATCCCGAGGCGCTCGACGCGCGCGGCGCCATCCTGGCGCTGCCGCCGGAAGATCGCCTCGACGGCGACCTCGAGAACCTGCCCGCCTACGCGCAGCTGTGGGCGATCGGCTTCCTGGCCGCCGTGGAGAGCTGGCCCGAAGACTGGCAGCCGCCGCGCGACCCCGAGGCGGCCGAGATGATCGAGGCCGCGCTGGAGGACATCGCCGCCCTCGCGCAAGCCGATGCCGGCGAGCCGGCGATTTCCATGTACAGCGAGGATGGCCCGGCCAGCGTGAGCAACGAGCGCCTCGACGCCGTGGCCGCTGCCATCTGGGGCGTCTATGCCTTGCGCCAGGCCTGGCGCAGCATCGGGCCGCGCACCGAACCGCTGCGCAAGGAGCCCGAGCCCGGGCGCAACGATCCCTGTCCCTGCGGCAGCGGGAAGAAATACAAGAAGTGCCACGGCGCCGGCTGAGCGACTGAGAAACCGACCCGCGTGCCAGCAAACTGGCACCAAGGTGCCTTCCGGTCCAAGCTCTGCCGCGCCACCATGCTCGAGCTGGCACCTTCAAGGGTGCCGATCGGCATGGCGGCAAGTGCGACCACGCCCGGCGATCGCCTGCGGCGATCCCACGGGCCCACGACAGCACGCCGCCTTGCGATGCAAGGGGAGCAGTGCGGGGCGTTGGGGATGGGCACCATGACAATGAGACTGGGAGCGACGGCCATGTTCCTGGCCTGCCTGTGCGCGGGTCCGGCACTGGCACAGGCGGTGGTACGGGAGGCGGATGGCCTGCCGCGGCCGCTGCACACCTACCGCAGCACCACGCAGCACGCGCTGATCGCCTGCGGCAGCCCCTTCGCGCCGCAGCGGCCCCCGGTGACCCCGGCGCGCGCGATCGGCCAGTACCGTGCCTGCGTCGTCCAGGCCTACAGCGTCGTCTCCCCCCAGTTCGAAGCCGCCCTGCGCAGCCTCGACGACGGCTCCTGCGTGGCCGCCCTGCGCGAATACCACGGAGCCTTCGAGAAGGCGCTGACGGGCATGGAGCCGGCGCCCGGCGAAAGCCCCTTCGCCTACGAGCAGCGCCAGGCCTTCCTGTTCCACGCGATGGCGCACGCCTGGGGCCGCTTCGAGATCGCCGAATCCCTGGTCCAGTGAGCGCGGCCGGCTGCGTTAGGCTGGCGCGGATGGACATCGTCATCACCGAGGCCGAGGGCCTGCGCCTGCTGCAGTTCGGCACCTCCTGGTGCCAGGGCGCGATGCGCATGGCCGACCCGGACCGGCTGGAGCTCGCGTATGCCGTGCGCATGTTCGCCTGGCTGCTGTTCCACGACAGCGCCGGCCTGGCGGGCAAGCACCTGGTGACGCTGGGGCTGGGGGCGGGCTCCCTCACCCGTTTCGCGCACCGCGTGCTCGGGATGCGGACGACCGCGGTGGAGATCGACGCGCGCGTGATCGACGCCTGCCGCACGCACTTCCTGCTGCCGCGCGATGGTGACGGCCTGCGCATCGTGCACGCGGACGCAGCCGCATTCGTCGCCGACCCTGCCAACGCGCGCAGCTGCGACGTGCTGCAGGTGGACGCGTACGACGCGTCGGTGGAACGGCCGGCGCTGGACTCGCAAGCGTTCTATGCCGACTGCCGCAGCTGCCTGCGCGAAGGCGGCACGCTGGCGGCGAACCTCATCGGCCGTGCGCTCGACGTGCGCGCCAGCGTGGCGCGGCTGCGCGCAGGCCTGCAGCCGCGGGCGATCTGGCAGTTCCCGCCGACGCAGGCCGGCAACGTGGTCGTGGTCGCGCACTGCGGCGGGCTGCCGCCGGAAGACGTGCTGGCGGCGCGCGCGAGCGCGATCGAGGCGCGCTGGGAGCTGCCCGCGCCGTCGTGGCTGGCGATGGCCCGGCGCTCACCGGGCCACTCCCCGCCGGAGGCTATTCGGCGCTGAACCTGTCGACCACGGTGAAGGCCTGCCCGAACTTCTCCGCATCGGCGGGATCGTTGAAGAGGATCGAGAGCTCCCAGTCCTCTTCGTCCGCGGCGAAGCCGGCGTCCTTCAGGGCGCGGTACTCGACGTGCCGGATCAACTCGACCCACGCGATGCCGGCACAGTTGGCGCGCACCCATTGCTGCAGCGCGTCGGCCTCCGCCAGCACCATTTCCTCGCTTCCGTAATCGACATTGGCCGCGTACTTCTCGAGCAGGCCGTCCTGGGCGTCGGCCTTCACACGCATGAATTGCAACATGGCGTTCTCCTCGGCAGAGGCTAGCACGCCCGGCCGTCGCGCGGCGCGGAGTTGGGCCCGTCCGCCCCACAAGTCGACACGCTCATCCGCTCTTTCGGCTTGGTCCCAGGCCAGCAGCGTCGCGCGGCCGGGGTACGGGACGGCAAACGGGCGCCGGATCAGCCGGCCAGCCGGCGCGCCCGGGACTTGCCGCCCGGCGACAGGCTGGCGCTGACCAGCGCCGCCGCCAGCGTCACCCACCACGAGTAGTAGACCCACACCAGGAAGGCGAGCAGCGGGGCGAAGGCGCCGTACACCGTGCGGTAGGTCGGCACGTGCGCCAGGTACATCGCGAAGCCGCGCTTGCCCAGTTCGAATGCGAGCGCGGCCAGCAGGCCGCCGGCGATCGCGTCGCGCCGCCGCACGGGCGCATGCGGCACGAAGCGGAACAGGCAGGCGAAGGAGACGGCGCCCAGCACCACCGGCGCGGCCTCGATCGCGTGGCGCATCCAGGGCGGGCTCGTGGCCACCAGCGGACCGGTGGCGGCCAGCAGCAGCGAGGTGGCCCACAGGCTGGCGCCCAGGGCCACCGGCCCGGCCAGCAGCAGCGCCGCGCACAGGGCCAGCCGGTGCGGGATCGGACGCGGCTTCTTCACCTGCCAGATCCGGTTGAGCGCGTTCTCCACGCTCAGCACGAGCGCCAGCGCCGACACCACCAGGAACAGCGAACCGGCCAGCGTGAGGCCGCCGGCATTGAAGGCGAAGCGGGCCAGGTACCTGGCCACCGTGCGGGCGATCTCGGGCGGCAGCAGGCCGCGCAGGAGGTGCTCGCGCACCGTTTCGCCCGCGGTGCGCAGCGCGGGAATGCGGGTGAAGAGCGCGAAGCTCACCACCAGCAGGGGGACCAGCGACAGCAGCGTGGTGAAGGTCAGGCCACCGGCGCCCTGGGCCAGGCGTTCCTCGCGGCCGCGCCGCAGGACGACACCGACGAAGCCGCTCATCCCAGCCGCTGCTGCATCAGGGAGCGCGTGCGCGTGAAGCACATCTCGACCTCCTCCACCAGGCCGGGCAGCACCGAGGTCTCGCCCGCGGCCACGCTGTGCTCGATGCGGTAGCAGACCTCCGCCACGCCCTTGGCGCCCAGGCTGGCGCTGGTGCCCGCGAGCTTGTGGGCGCGGCGGCGCAGTTCGTCCATGTCCGCGTGGTGCAGGTGCTGCTTCATTGCGCTGAGCGCCGCGGGCGCCTCGTTCAGGTAGTCGGTGATCAACCCGCGCACGACGGACGGCGATCCCGGCTCGTCGAGCGCGGAGAGCTCCTTGAGGATCGCGTCGTCGATCAGCGTGTCCGCGACCTCGCCCGCCGCCGCGCCGCGCTGCGGCGCCCAGCGCTCGATCAGCTGCTGCACCGAGACCGGCAGGATCGGCTTGGCGATGTAGTCGTCCATGCCCGCATCGATGCAGCGCTGGCGGTCCGCCGGCAGCGCGTTGGCGGTCATCGCGACGATGCGCGGGCGGCGCTGCGGGGGCAGCATGGCGGCGATCTGCCGCGTCGCCTCCAGGCCGTCCATCACGGGCATCTGCAGGTCCATGAAGACGAGGTCGTAGCGCTGGTGCCGCACCATCTCCACCGCCTCGGCGCCGTCCTGCGCCACGTCGGGCGCGTAGCCGAACTTGCGCAGCATGCCCAGCGCCAGCTTGCGGTTGATGTCGCTGTCCTCCACGACGAGGATCTGCATCGGCAGCCGCCGGGCCAGGGTGTGGTCGATCATCTGCGCGGCGGCCGCGGGCGGCGGTGCGCGCCGGTCGTGGATCACCTCGTCGAGCACGGCGAACAGCTTGGAATGCTTCACCGGCTTGGCCAGCGTGGCGGCGAACAGCTTCATCGCCGAGAAGTCGCGGCTGCGCCCCGGCGAGGACGACAGCAGCACCAGCGGCGGCGCGGCGGCGCCCCTTTGCGCCACGATCGCGCGCGCCAGCTGCAGGCCGTCCATGTTGGGCATGTGCAGGTCCAGCACCGCGACGTCGAACGGCCCCTCCGCTTCCAGCAGCGCCAGTGCGTGCGTGCCGCGCGTCGCGCATTCCACCTCCATGCCCCAGCGCGTGCACTGCGTCTTGAGGATGTGCAGGTTGGTCGGGTTGTCGTCCACCAGCAGCACCTTGCGCCCGGCCAGTTCGGGCGAGCGGCCGGTGCGGTACTGCGCGGTCGGCACGTTCTGCGCGATGCCGGCGCGCATGGTGAAGGAGAAGGTGGAGCCGTGGTGCTCCTCGCTCTCGACCTTGATGTCGCCGCCCATCATGCGCACCAGCCGGGCGCTGATCGCCAGGCCCAGGCCGGTGCCGCCGTACTTGCGCGTGGTCGACGTATCGCCCTGCGAGAAGGCCTTGAACAGGCTTTCCATGTGCTGCGGCGGGATGCCGATGCCGGTGTCGCGCACGGCGAAGCGCAGTTGCACCTCCTCGGCGTCGCGCCGCAGCACGCTGGCGGTGAGGCAGACCTCTCCCTTGTCGGTGAACTTGACGGCATTCGACAGCAGGTTGACCAGCACCTGGCGCAGCCGCGTCGAATCGCCCTCCAGCCAGTGCGGCACGTTGTCCGTGATCTCGTACAGCAGGTCGATGCCCTTGTCGGCCGCGCGCGGCGCCAGCATGTCGAAGGCTTCCTCGATGCACACGCCGATCTCGAACGGCCGCCGCTCCAGTTCGAGCATGCCCGATTCGGCCTTGGAGAAATCGAGGATGTCGTTGATGGTGGAGAGCAGCGCGTCGCCGCTGGTGTGGATGGTCTGCACGTAGGAGCGCTGCTCGCCATCGAGCTGCGTGTCCTCCAGCAGCGCCGTCATGCCGATCACCGCGTTCATCGGCGTGCGGATCTCGTGGCTCATGTTGGCCAGGAACGAGGCCTTCGCCTCGGCCGCCTGCAGCGCCTGCTCGCGCGCGGCCACCAGCTCCGATTCGATGCGCTTGCGCTCGACGATCTCCTCCTGCAAGGCGGCGTTGGTCTCGGTCAGCACCGCGGTGCGTTCGGCCACGCGTTGCTCCAGCATCGCGCGCTCCTGCTGCAGCGCCTGCTCGGCCCGCCGGCGCTGGGTGACGTCGCGGAACAGGCTCAGGTAGCGATCGCCGCCGAGGTCGACCGCGTTGATCTCGGCGATCAGCGTCTCGCCGTCCCGCCGCCGCAGCACCACCTCACCGCTGCCGCGGCCCTCGCGCTGCACCTGCTCGAAGTGCGCCAGCCCCTGGCGGCGCTCGGCATCGACGCTCGAAAGCACGTCGGGGATCGCCATGTGCAGCAGTTCGCGTTCGGAATAACCGAGCATCTGCGCCCCGGCCGGATTCACCTCCAGGTAGTGGCCCTGGCCATCCACCACCGCCACGCCGTCCAGCGACTGCTCGATGTAGGAACGCAGCTTGCGCTCGCTCTGGCGCAGCGCGTCCTCGCTGGCCAGGCGCTCGGTCACGTCGCGCACGATGCCGCAGAACAGGCGCTGGCCGTCGACCGGCATCTCGCTGACGCCCAGGTCCAGCGGGAAGGTGCTGCCGTCCTTGCGCAGCCCGGTCACCAGGCGGCCGATGCCGATGATCTTGGGCGCGCCGCCCCGCAGGTAGTTGTCGAGGTAGGAGTCGTGCCGGTCCCGGTCCGGCGAGGGCATCAGCATGCGCACGTTCTGGCCGATCACCTCGTCCCCGCGCCAGCCGAAGATCCTCTCGGCCGCCGGATTGAAGCTCTGGATCGTGCCGCGGCTGTCGATGGTGATGATGGCGTCGAGCGCGTGGTCGAACACGGCGCGCAGGCGTGCCTCGCTCTCCGCGCGCTGGGTCAGCGCGCTGCGCAAGGCCGCCGTGCGCTGCTCCACCTGCGCCAGCGCCCGGGCCCGCAGGCTCGCCTGCAGGCCCAGCAGGCCCGCCATCAGGCCGCTGATCACGACGCCCAGCACCAGGATCACCCAGGACTGGTCGCCCCCGACGCTGGCCTCGAAGCGTGGCAGGGCCGCGAATTCCAGGTTCCAGCGGCGCAGGCCGAAATCGAGTTCGGCGCTGCGCTGCATGCCGGACTTCACGAGCCCGTTCGCCGCCAGTTCGGGGCTGGTGAAGACCGGCACGGTCCCATCGCGCACGCGGACGGCGAGGACGCCGGCGTCGGGCCCGAGCGCGCCTTCCACCAGCTGCATGGTGTCGAAGGCCTCGACCAGGAAGCCCAGCACGGACTGCTGCCGGGCCACCGCCGTCCCGGGCACGGCACCGCCGGCATACACCGGCACCAGCATCGCCCAGACCTGGCCGCCGTGGCCCTTGGGCGTGGGCAGCGTCAGCGGCCCGGTCACGGTCATGCTGCCGGCCTGCACGGCGCGGTTCATCGCTTCCTGCGCCAGCGGATCCTCCTGCAGGTCCAGGCCCAGCGGCCGGCGGTCCGGCGTGCCGAAGGCACGATAGTACGCCAGCGGATAGTAGAACGCCCGCTCCTGTGTGGCGCGCACCCCGTAGGCGGGCACTCCCTCGGATCGGACCTGCCGTTCGTGCGCCTCCCGCTCGCGTGCCGGAACGCGTTGCGCGAAGCCCAGCCAGAGGCGCCCCGGCGAGCGGGTGCCGCTTTCCATCGCGTCGAAGTAGTCGAGCCATTGCTGGCGCGCGATGCCGCCGCCGACGCTGAACAGGCCCGCCACCGAGCGCAGCAGGATCTCGTCGGCCTGCAGGCCGTGCCGGAGGTCGGTCAGGATGCGGCTGGTGCGGTATTCGAAGCGACGCGCTTCGGCCCGCCGCGACAGGTCGCGCGCCACGTCCCACGACAGCAGCGTGACCAGCAGCCCCACCACCATGACCAGCGTGACCAGGCCGAAGGGCCGCAGCAGCTTGTGCGGCGCCTCGGCAGGCGGCGGCGCCTCGACGGCGGGCGCATCGGTGCGGCCCGGCGGCGGCGCGTTGTCAGGAATCGGGAGGGACGACATGCGGCTTGGAGCACCGGAGCGTAGCACTTCGGGATTCCCCTGCCGGACGTCGACCGCACGCGTCGCAGGAGATGTCCGGTGCCTCCGGGCCGGCCCAGGACGGGTCCCTTTCCGCCTCAGCGACTGTCCCCCGGCGCGGGTGAGCCGCGTGGCCCGTGCTGGCGCCGCGCCCGCGCCTCCGCCTTTATGTCGCCGAGTCGGACAGGGACCCGTCCTGGTCCTGCGGCGTGCGGGCGGGAGACGGCCGCCCCCTGCGAGCGTCGCAGGAGCCGCACGCTTGCGCGTCGAGGCAGGCGCTGCGCGGTGTGGGCCCGCGATCAGGAGCTTTTCGCCTGAACGGATGCTGCCGGCGGCGGAGCGGGCTACGCAGCGCAGCGATGCGAGCCCGCGTACGTCTCTAGCTTTTCGCACCACTTGTCTGAGTCTGAAGTCGGACCGCGAGCGGTCCGACTTCAGGCGAGTTGTGGTGCGCGACGCCGCCGGCAGCATCCTTTCAGGGAAGTCGGCGCGCGAAGCCGCCGACCGATGCTCCGCGGGCCCGCACCGCGCAGCGCCTGCCGCGACGGACCCCGCACTTCGAAGCGGGCGCAGGGTTTCCAAACCTGGGCCGCGAAACCGACCCGGTGGGCGTGAGGACTACGCGGCCTCGACCGCCCGCTGCGCCAGCTTGCGCCGGGCATACGGCACGAGGCCGCCGACGGCCAGGATTTCCAGCGCCGTGGACGACAGCGGCGTGGCCTGCAGCACCTGGCCGGTCGCCAGGTTGGTGATGCGGGCCGCGCCCAGGTCCACCGAGAGTTGCTGGCCGGTCTGCACTGCCTGCGCGATGCCCGCGCACACCAGGATGGGGAAGCCGTTGTTGATCGCGTTGCGCAGGAAGTAGCGGGCGAACGATTCGGCGATCACCAGCTTCACGCCGGCCCCGCGCAGCGCGAACACCGGCCCTTCCACCGTCTTGCCGCCACCGCCGAAGTTCACCCCGGCGACCACGATGCCGTACTCGCCGGCCAGCGAACGGGCGGAGAAGGAGGGATCGAGGTCGGCGAAGGCCGCCTTGGCGAGCTCCTCGTCCAACAGCGCACTGGAGCTCTTGAAGCGCGTGGGCATGATCTCCAGCGCCTTGACGTCGTCGCCGACGCGGTAGGCGCCGGCACGGATCGGCTCAGGCATGGGCCACCTCCCTGGCGACCGGCTGCAGCGTGCGCGGGTCGGTGATGACGCCGGCGACCGCCGAGGCGGCCACGGTCTGCGGCGAGCCGAGATAGACGAAGGAGTCGGGGCTGCCCATGCGGCCTTTCATGTTGCGGTTGCCCGAGCTGATGGCGACCTCGCCGGCACCCAGCACGCCGCTGTGCTCGCCCATGCAGGGGCCGCAGCCCGGTGGGAACACCAGCGCGCCGGCTTCGCTGAGCGTGGCGATGTGGCCGGCCTTGAGGGCGCGCTGGTAGACCTCGCGCGAGGCGGGCACGACCACGAAGCGCACGCCATCGGCCACCTTGCGGCCTTCGACGATCGCCGCCGCCGCCGCGAGGTCCTCGAAGCGGCCGTTGGTGCAGGTGCCGATGAAGGCCTCGTGGATGGTCTTGCCGGCCTGCGAGGCCACGCTGTGGATGTTGTCCAGCGCATGCGGACAGGCCAGCAGCGGCTCCAGCGTGCCGAGGTCGACGTGGATCGCGTCCTCGTAGCTGCAGTCGGCATCGCTGTACACGGGCGTGAACTCGCGCTGCGCGCGCGCCGCTGCGTATTCCAGCGTCACCGCGTCGGGTTGGAAGATCGCCGACTTGGCGCCCATGTCGGAGCAGTAGTTGGTGATCGTGAAGCGCGCGTCCATCGACAGCGCGGCCACGCCCGGGCCGCCGATCTCGATGGTCTTGTAGATCGCCTTGCGTTCGTACCCGAGCAGCTTCATCAGGTGCAGCGCGACGTCCTTGGTCGTGACGCCCGGGCGCAGCGCGCCGCGCAGGTTGACGCGGATCGTCGCCGGCACCACGAGCCAGATCTCGCCCAGCGCCGCGGCCACGGCCGCATCGGTCTGGCCGACGCCGATCACCACCGCGCCCATGGCGCCGCCGGTGGGCGTGTGCGACTCGTTCATGATCACCAGCTCGCCGGGCAGCACCAGGCCGCGCTCGGGCATGACCACGTGCATGATCCCGCTGCCGACGTCGAACAGGTTCTTCACGTCGTACTTCTTCGCCGCCTTGCGGATGGCGGCGTGCACGTCGGCGATGGCGACGGTCTGCGCCGGGCTCTGGTGGTCCAGCGTCAGCGCCACCCGCTGCGGATCGAACAGCGATTCGCTGCCCAGGGTGCCCAGCGTGTTGAACACCAGCTTGCCCTGCAGGTCCATGCTGGCGACCTGGTCCACCTTGCAGTCCAGGAACTGGCCCGGCCGCACGGCGTCCAGGCCCGCCGCGCGCGCCAGGATCTTCTCCGTGATGGTCATGCCCATCGCGTCACTCCACGACGATGTGGGCCGCCTTGATCGTGGCGCCCCACTTCGCCGCGTCCTTCGCGATCAGGCCGGCGAACTGCGCCGACGCCGTCGCGGTGGGCGGCTGCAGGCCCATGGTCTGGTAGCGGGCCTTGATCTCGGCGTTCTGCAGGACTTCGGCGACGTCCTTCTGCAGCTTCGCCTGCACGTCCCCGGGCAGGCCGGCCGGGCCGACCAGGCCGAACCAGTTGCTGAAGTTGTAGGAGGGCAGGCCCGCTTCGGCCATGGTGGGCACCTCGGGCAGCAGCGGCGAACGCTGGCTTCCCAGCACCGCCAGCGGTTTGAGCTTGCCGGCCTTGATGTGCGGCAGCACCTGCGAGGCGGCGTCGAAGTCCAGGTCCGTCTGGCCACCGAGCACCGCGTTCACGGCGTCGGCCGTGCCCTTGTACGGGACCAGTTGCAGGTTGACCTTGGCGGCGTCCTCGAACAGGGCGGCGGCCAGGTGCGGTGCGCCGCCGTTGCCGGAGGTGGCGGTGCTGATCGACTCCGGCTTCGCCTTGGCGGCCGCGATCAGTTCCTTCACGTTCCTGAACGGCGCGTCCGGCTGCGCGACCAGCACGAAGTCGACGGCGGCCGTCTGCGTGATCGGCGTGAAGTCCTTGACCGGGTCGAACTTCATGTTCTTGTACAGGTGCTGGTTGACCGTGAGGTTGCCGGCCGTGGCCATCAGCAGCGTGTAGCCGTCGGCGGGCGCCTTGGCCACGAGCTCGGACCCGAGCAGGCCGGCGGCGCCCGGCTTGTTCTCCACGACCACCGGCTGGCCCCACTTGTCGGCCAGCTTCTGGCCGATCAGGCGGGCCACCACGTCCGTCGGACCGCCGGCGGTGAAGGCGACGACGATCCTGACCGGCTTGTTCGGCCAGGCGCCCTGCGCCAGGGCGAAGGGCGCGGCTGCACTGAAAGCGGCGGCGACGAGGGCGGCACGGGCCACGCTGCGGCGGGTGAACGGCATCTTGGTTTTCTCCGGGAAAGGAATCAGCGGGAAAGGGAGGCGACGGCCTTGGCCTTCTGCGTGCAGGCCGCCATCAGGAACGACAGGTCGGTGCCGGTGGAGACGAAGCGCGCGCCCAGGCGCACGAACTTCTCCACCAGGTCGGGCCGCGAAGCCAGCCCGCCGATGCCGACGTGCTTGCCGTGCCGGCGGCAGGCGGCGATCGTGCGTTCGTAGGCGGCGGCGAGGCGCGGGTCGTCGTACTGGCCCGGCACGCCCCATTCGGCGGTCAGGTCGTTGCTGCCGACCAGGAGCATGTCGACGCCGTCGACGGCGGCGATCTCCTCGACGCGTTCCAGCGCCTCGACGGCTTCCATCATCAGGATCACCATCGTGGCCTGGTTCAGGGCCAGGTTGGCTTCCACGGTGGGGAAGCTGCGGTATTGCAGGTGCGGCAGGCCGCCGTTGGCCGAGCGGTCGCCCTGCGGCGCGAAGCGCGCATGGCGCACCACGTCGCGGGCCTGCTGCGCGTCGCGCACGTGCGGGGCGATCACGCCCATGGCGCCGCCATCGAGCACGCGCGAGATGTACTCGGGCGTGTTGGCCGGCACGCGCACGAAGGCGGGGATGCCGATCTCCAGGGCCGCCATGCAGATCTGGCTGGTGGTCTCCAGCGAGAAGGCGCAGTGCTCCATGTCGATGTAGAAGGTGTCGAAGCCGGCCGACTTCGCGATGCGCGCGATCTCCACGCCGCGCACCAGGCGCACCATCATCGAGGCCACGACTTCATCGCGGGCCAGTTTCTCCTTCACGCCGTTGCGAAGGATTTCGGAAAGGGAGGGACTCATGGGGGTCCGGCGGCAGTGCCGGCACTTTCTGAAAAATTCTCACATTGTAGGAGAAATTTCAGAGCTTGTCGAGGCCTATCCCAGCGCCCGCGCGGGCAGGTCCACCACGTTGGCGCTGGCGGCGATGCCGCGTGAAATCTCGGCGGCCGCCTTCAGGAGCGGCGGCGCCAGGGCCTTGAACTGCTCCAGCTGCGGCGAGGCGATGGAGGTGGCCAGCGCGATGCTCCCCAGCACCTCGCCCTCCTTGTTGAACAGGGGCGCCGCCAGGCCCGCGATGCCGACACGGTATTCACCGGCCGTAAAGCTGTAGCCCTGTTGCCGGATGGCCGCAAGCTGGCCCCGCAGGCTCTCCCAGTCGGGCCCGAAGCCGGCGGCGACGATGCGGTCCCGCTGCTTGTTGAAGACGCTGCGCAACTGGTGGACCGGCAGGTGGGCGAGGATGATGTTGGCGCTGGCGCCGGCCACCAGCGGCCGTTGCTGGCCGCGGCCGAACAGGCCCGGGGGCGCATCCTCGGTGGCGACCTGCTGCACGCACATGACGGAGTCGCTGTAAAGCACCGACAGCAGCGCGCTGAAGCCGGTGCGCCGCGACAGCGCGGCGACCACCGGGCTGCCGACGCTGTAGACCGGGTCCGACAGCCGCGAGATGCGGTCCAGGGCCAGCACGCGCGGGCCGACGACGTACGAGCCGCTGCCCACGCGCGCCAGCAGGCCCGCCTGGTGCAGCGACTTCAGGTAGCGGTAACAGGTGGAGGGCGGCAGCGCCAGGCGCGCCGCGAGTTCGTCGGCCGACCACACGGGCGCCTCGACGCTGAAGGCGTCCAGCAGGGAGAGCATCTTGTCCTGGCTGCTCATGCCGGGATTGTCCGGCATGGCCGCGAGCCGCGCTCCCGCACGGTCAATCGGCCGGCGCGTCCCGGGCGATCGTCGCGACCGGGCAGGCGCCGAAGTCCTGCGGCACGCCAGGCGGACCACCGAGCCCCAAGTGCAGCACCGCCCCCTCCCTGTAGCCTTCGAGCTGCTGCGGCGTCGCCGCCGCGCAGCGGCTTCATGGGTGGGCGATGACCATCAGCGTCGGCGCCCGCTCGAACGCGCAGCGCAGGCAGCGCGCGAGCGTTTCCGGATCGAGGGCGGCGAAGCTTTCGTCCAGCACGGTGAGTTCGGCCTTCTGCAGCAGCGCGCGGGCCAGGAAGATGCGGCTGCGCTCCCCGTGCGAGAGTTGCCAGCCGGTCTCGCCGACGGTCTGCGCCAGGCCGGCGGGCATGCGTTCCAGCAGGTCGCCCAGCCCCAGCTCCTCGCACAGCGCGCGCGCTTCCTCCAGGTCCTCCTCGCTGGCCGGCCAGTTGCGTCCCATCAGCAGGTTGAAGGCCACCGTGCCGCTCAGGATGTGGTTCTCGTGGAACTGCGGCGCTTCCGCCGCCAGCCGGTGCCAGTTGCGCCCCAGGGTCTGGCGGTCCAGGCCATCGAGCAGCAGCGACCCGGAGGCCGGAACGCGCAGCCCGGTGAGCAGCGCCGCGAGCGTGGACTTGCCGCCGCCGGAAGAGCCCTCCAGCAGGATGCGTTCGCCGTGGCGGATCGACAGGTCGATGTCGCGCAGCACCGGCTTGGCGGCCTCCTGGTACTGGAAGCTCAGCTCGCGGGCGTCGACCAGGCAGCGCGGCGCGCCGTCTTCGTCGGTGCGCACGGAGGCCGGCAGGAAGGGCTCGCGCGCGGCGCCGTCACCGGCGGCGAAGAACCCCGCCACCTGCTTCCATGCGATGGCGGCCCGCCCCAGCGCCGTCACGCCGGCGGAGATCCCGGTCAAGGCACGGCCGGCCAGCAGCATGCCGCCCAGCGCCACCGCGATGCCGACCGAAGAGGCCGTGCCGGCGACGAAGGCGGGCGCGATGCCGGCCAGCGCCACCAGGATCCAGCCGCGCGGCATCACGCCGACGATGGGCAGCACCGCGCGGTCCATCTCCTGCGAGCTGCGCACGTAGTTCCCGAGCTCGTGGTCCTCCTCGTGGTCGCGGCGGGCGCGCTGTTCCTGCGCCAGGCGCGTGCGGTGGCCGACCATGCGCTCCACCAGCGCCTGCGTCATGCGCAGCCGCTCCAGCGTCCATGCGCGCATCGCCACCAGGTAGCGCCAGCCCAGGCCCAGGGTGATCGCGACCCACGCGAGCAGCAGCGCCACGTGCAGCCAGCCGCCGGCGCCGGCGGCGAGGATGGTGGCCGCGAACACGAGTTCGACCAGCGCCACCAGCACGCCGAAGCCGCCGTTGAGCGCCAGCGACTCGAGCGCCTGCGATTCGAGCACGCGACCGAGCAGTTCGCCGGCGCCCTGCCGCCGCAGCGTCTCGACGTCGCTGCGCAGCGCACCGGCGAGCAGCCGCGATTTCATGATGCGGCCGGCGTCGAGCGCGAAGCGGGCGTCGAGCCATCCGCCCAGCCACTGCAGCGGCACCAGCGAGACCACCAGCAGCGTCCAGGCCGCAAGCCAGCCGCCGTCCACGCGCCCGTGCAGGGTGCCCTGCCCGATCAGCGTCCAGGACAGCACCTCGAGTCCGTACAGGATGCCGAACACGGCGACGATCGGCACGATGCGCTGGCGCAGGCCTTCCTGCGCGAGCTGGTCCCAGAAGCCGCGCGCCGGCGACAGGCGCAGCATCCAGCACGAAGCGACCTGCCGGCTGGCCAGCCGGTCGCGCAGCATCGCCGTGCGGACGCTGGCCTGCCGCCCGGGCGGCACGGCCGCCGCCGCCAGCAGCTTGTCGATCTCCGCCGCGTACGGCGCCTCCAGCCGGTCGCACAGCGCGCGCCGCAGGCCGGCGATGGACTGGCGGTGCACGCGCAGGTCGGGACCGAGCAGGTGCGCCGTGTCGCCACGGGACTTCAGCAGCAGCAGGTAGCCGTCGCCCGCCGGGTCCTCCACGCGCACCAGCGCCGGCGCGGCGCCGGCCAGGACGCCTTCGATTTCCGGCGCCACGGCATCGAGCCCCTCGGCCTCCAGGCCCAGGCGGTGCGCCGCCCATTCGAGCCAGCGGCCCTGCTCCTGCTCGCCGTCGGCGGCCAGGGTCGCCGGGACCTGCGGGCTCTCGGCGGCGGCCACGCGCAGGCGGGCGCGCCGCGCCAGTTCCTCCAGCGCCTCGCCCAGCCGCGGCACGGGCCAGAGCAGCGCGCGCAGGTCGGCAGCGTCGTTCGATCCGCTCATGCCGCGCTGCCTTCGCCGGTGCGCAGCGCGCCGTCTTCCACCCGGATGCGCCGCCACGCGATGTCCTGCCAGACGCGCGAACGCACGTCCTCCTCGGCCAGCAGCATCTCGCGGTAACGCGATTCGCGCCGCGCGAGATCGGCCGGCGCGCCGTCTTCGACGATGCGGCCGCCTTCGACGACCAGCACGCGATCGAAGGACTGCGTCTCGCCGACATCGTGCGTCACGCACAGCAGCGTCGCGTCCTTCCACCAGGCCCGCGCCTCGACCAGCAGCTCGCTGCGCTGGCCGCGCGCGAGGCCGCGGAATGGTTCGTCGAGCAGCGCCAGCCGCACGCCTTGCTGCAGGAAGGCGCGCGCGAGCCGCACACGCTGGCCCTCGCCGCCGGACAGCAGCGCGCCGCCTTCACCGAGGCAGGTCTGCAGGCCCTGCGGCAGCTTCTGCAGCACCCCGCGCAGGCGGGCGGCGTCGAGCACGGGGCCGACCTGTTCGAGCGCCTTGCCTTCGGACGCATACAGCAGGTTGTCGAGGAAGGGCCGGTTCCACAGCTGGATGGCCGGATCGACCCAGGCGGTGGCCTGGCGCAGGTGCTCGATCTGCGCGGCGCCGGCCGGCTGGCCATCGAGCCGCAGGGTCCCGGTGGCCAGGCGGTGCCACCCGAGCAGCAGCCCCAGCAGGCTGGACTTGCCGGCGCCGGACGAGCCGACGATCGCGACGTGCTCGCCGGGGGCGATCGCCAGGTCGAGGTCTTCCAGGATGCCGTGGCCGGCCGCCAGCACGCTGCCGCCTTCGACGGCAACGGCGACGCCGGCCTGCGCAGCGTGCTGCGGCGTGGCGGCAGACTGCGGCGCCTCGGCGCCGGACTCCGAAGGTGCGTTGATCGGCTCCAGCAGCCGCACCAGCACGTTGCGCATCGCCGGGTATTGCTGCGCGAGGCCGGCGAGCGCGTGGCCGATGGCGGGCAGCTTGAGCGTCCAGTACACCAGCAGCAGGTCGGCGCCGCTCACGGTGGCCGAGCGGCCGAAGTGCGCGATCAGCAGCCAGGCGCCCAGGCCGACGCAGACCACCGACTGCACGCCCGCGGCGCCGAGCGAGGCGCCGATCTGCGCGCGCCCGGCCCGCACCCATTCCACCAGCAGGCCCTCGTGGCGGCGCCGCACGGCCGGTTCGGCCGCATGCGAGCGGATCGGCACCAGCCCGAGCAGCGCATCGAGGTAGAAGATGTGCAGCGCGCTGGCGTGATTGCGCACGCGCAGGTCGCTTTCATTGAGCACCGGCTGCAGCAGCAGCGGGATCACGAGTGCGGCAGCAGTGATGCCGAGCGCCAGCGGCACGCTGGCCGGGTCGATCAGCGCCACTCCGAGCAGCGTGAACGCCAGGTCGCAGATGCTTTGCTGCAGATGCAGCGCCCACCCGGGCAGCAGGCGCAGCAGCGGCAGGCTGTGGCTGCGCTCCGCCATGTCGGACACCGAACGGCTGTGGAAGTAGCGGTCGCTCAGGCGCGGCAGCTTTTCCAGCAGCGCGACGCGCATGCGGGCCTCCAGCTGCCGGCCCAGCCGCATGGTTTCGGCGGCGATGCCCAGCTCGATCAGCAGCAGCACGGCACCGAAGGCCAGCACCGCGCCGAAGGCCGCCAGCCGCTGGCTCGCCACGTTCAGCGCGCCGGCCACGTCGAACAGGCCGCGGAACATCAGCGCCTCGAGCAGCACGGCGCCGGCGGCGACGGCCATCGCAGCCACCAGCGCGAACAGGCCCAGGCGGCCCTGGCTGGCGAGCACCGAGCCCACGACGCGCATCGGGTGCACCGGCTTTTCGGTGAGCGCCGCCTTCAGTTCCGGGGACTTCAGCGCCTCGGCGCTCTCGGCCGCCTCGCCCGGCGTGCGGCCGCTCAGGCGCACCAGCACGGCGCCGCGGATCGTGAGCAGCAGCCGGCCGTCCTGGCCCAGGTGATGCGCGCGCGCCGCCCAGTAGCGCGGGGGAATGATGCGGAAGATGTCGCCGGTGCTGGCGTGCGTGTCGCGGAACAGGGACTCGACCACCTTCATCGCCTCGGAGCCGCGTCGCAGGCCCTCGGCCTCGATCACGGAGGCGATGAAGCGCACGCTGGCATCCAGCGCCGCCAGGCCGAACCAGAGCGCGTCGCCCAGCGCCTCCTCGACCAGCGCATCGGCCTGGCGCGGCGACGCCCCGACCCGCGCGAGCCGCTCGCGCAGCGGCAGCAGGAAATCGTCGGACGCCGCCCACTCGCGCCACTCCGGCGCCGGCACGTCGGTCTCGTGTTCGAACACCTCCTGGGCCAGGCGCGAGCAGCGCAGCCAGCGGCGGCCGACCGCCGGATCCATCACCTGCACCCAGCCGCCGATGCGCCGCCACACCACGACGAAGTGGGTCGCGCCGTCGGAGTGGTGGACCACCACCACGGCCGGCAGCGCCGAGGCCGAATCCAGGAACAGGTGGTCCAGCGGGATCATCACCTGTTCGGCGTTCACGCCCAGCTGGTTGGCGAGCGTCTCGAGGGTGTCGATGGAGGTGCCGTCGACGTCCGTCTGGCAGGCTTCGCGCAAGCGCCCGTAGCTGACCGGGATGCCAAAGCCTTCGACCACGCTCTTGAGCGAGGCCGGCCCGCAATCCATGGCGGAGATCTGCACGACCTCCGGGACGATCCAGCGCCGCCCCATGCTGGCAGCGGCGGCGCTCATTGCGCCGCCATCTCGCGCACCACGGCGGCGGGCGCGGGCATGTCGAAGTGGCCGGCGGCGCGCATCAGCAGTTGCGCGGGCGAGACCTGCTCGATGCCGACCTCGATCGAGCCGGGCAGGCCGTGCTGCAGCGGCAGCCGGGGCGCGTCCTGGGCGGCGGGTTCGAATTCGACCCGCACCAGGCCGTCGCGCACCTCGCCGGCGACGCGGACTACGCGCGCATCGATCATGCCGTACTGCGCCCACGGAAAGCCTTCGAGGCGCAGGCGCGCGGCCTGCCCGGGACGGATGCGTCCCAGCACCGCGGCGGGGGCGAACTCGCCGACGATGATCAGGCCGCCGTGCGGAACGACGGTGGCGAGCTTCTGGCCGGCGGCAACATAGGCGCCGGTGCGCAGCGCGGCGACGTCGGCGATCGTGCCGCCGACCGGGGCGCGGACCTGGTGCCGGTCGATTTCCTCGCGCAGCCGGGCGATCGTCGATTCGGCGGCCTGGGCGTCGCCCTCCATCGACAGGATCATGCGGCGCAGCGACTCCACCTGCGCCTCCTGCTGGAAGGCGCGGGCCTCGGCCTCGGTGCTCAGGCGCCGCTGTTCGGCGGCCAGGGCATCGCGGGCGGCGTCCAGCTTGAGGGTTTCCGACTGGGCGCGCACGGCCTCGATCTGCGCCACGCCGCCGATGGCGCTTTCCTCGCGCAGCCGGCGCTCGTTCTCGCGGGCGAAATCCACCGCCGCGGCGGCTTCGCGGGTGCGGGAGGAAGCGCCCTGCGCCGCTGCCTGCGCGGCCGCGTGTTCGCGGGCCGCGGCCTGTGCGAGCGCCGCCACTTCCTTGCGGAGGGAGTGGATGCGGGGCAGCAGCGTCTCCAGGCGCGACTGCTCCTCCTTCAGCTTGAGCTTGTCCGGCTGGGCGTCGAGTTCGATCAGCAGGTCGCCGGCGCGGACCTCCTGCCCCAGGACCAGCGCGTTGCTGGCGATGCGGCTCTGGACCAGGGCCGCCACCGGGTGCGCCGACTGCTGCACCTCCAGCCGCGCCTGGCGCGAGACCTCGTAGACGGTGACCTGCCCGAACAGGAACCAGGTCAGCCAGGCGGCCAGCAGCAACGCCGCCGCACCGAACCCCAGCAAGGCGCGCCGGCCGCGGTCGTGCGCCAGCGATCGTGTGGTACGGACGAAGCGGGTGGGCATGGCATTACCGATGCCTCAGCGCGTGCCGCTGCTGTGGCGGTTCGCCAGCAGGGCGGCTTCGACCCGGCTGCGGACCTGCAGCTTCTGCAGGATGTTGGTGACGTAGTGCTTGATCGTCTGCTCGGACAGGAAGATCTTTTCGCCGATCTGCCGGTTCGTGAAGCCGTTGCCGATCAGCGCCAGGATCTCGCGCTCGCGCGACGTCAGTTCCTGCAGCGGGTCGGGCGCCTTGCCCTGGGTGAGCGAGACCAGCATCTCGCCTGCGAGTGATTGGGACACGTAGACTTCTCCTGCCGCAGCTGCACGCACGACCCGTGCCAGCTCCTGGGCAGAGACGCCCTTGAGGACATACGCGCGCGCGCCGGCCTTGAAGGCGGCCAGCAGGCGGTCCTTGTCGTCGGACACCGTGAGCATCACGATCGCCGTGGCGGGACAGGCGATGCTGACCTTTTCCGCGGTGGTGATGCCGTTCCAGCCGGTCATGCTCACGTCCAGCAGCATCACCTGGGGCATCAGCGTGCGCGCCAGCTGCAGCGCCTGCTCGCCCGAGTCGGTCTCGCCGACGACCTGGAAATCCGGCTCCTGCTGCAGGGCGGAGACGACGCCCTGCCGGAACAGCGGGTGGTCGTCGACGACGACGATGGTGATACGGTCAGACATGCAATTCCTCCTCGTTGGTCTGCAGCGGCAGCGTGGCGCGCACCGTGGTGCCCTGGCCCGCCGCGGACTGGATGGTGAACGTCCCTCCGGCCACCTCCACCCGCTCGCGCATGCCGGCCAGGCCCAGGCGGCCGTGGCGGCGACTGTTGCCCGGCTGGAAGCCGGGGCCCTCGTCCTTGACCTCGATCACCAGCGTCTCGTCGTCGCCGGTCACCCGCACGCGGGCGTTCTTGCCCTGGGCGTGGCGGTACACGTTCGCCAGTGACTCCTGCAGCACGCGGCACAGGGTGATCTTCACGCGCATGGAGGCGGGCACGTCCCGCACGGTGCAATCGAGCTGCACCTTGGACGCGGTCTTCGTTTCGTAGTCGCGCACCGAGCGGGCGGCGAGCTCCGGCAGCGACAGGTGGCGGATGTCGGGCAGCTGCAGGTCGGCGGAGATGGCGCGCAGGTCCGTCAGCGCGGATTGCACCGCGACCCGCACCGGCTCGAGGTTGCCGGCCGCGCACTTGCCGTCCGCCGCGCTCGGGCAGGAGCCATCGACCGTCTTGAGCTGCATCAGCGCGAAGCCGAGGTCCTGGCCGGGACCGTCGTGCAGGTCGGCCGAGAGGCGCTGCAGGAAGTTCTCGTTCAGGGCGGTGGCGCGCTCCGCGGCGCGCTTGACGCGCTGGTGCAACAGCGAGTTCTGCGCGTTCAGCGCCGTGAGCTGCGCCACCTTCTCGCTCAGGTCGCGCTGCTGCCGCACGATGGTCTCGCTGCCGCGGCGCACCACGGCGAACAGGGCCAGGTAGATCGTGAGCATGGTCGCGGCGAAGGTCATCCAGCTCTGGCGCTGGGCGGCGCCG
The DNA here is from genome assembly GCF_016722765.1 of Ramlibacter alkalitolerans. Lineage (GTDB taxonomy): Bacteria > Pseudomonadota > Gammaproteobacteria > Burkholderiales > Burkholderiaceae_C > Ramlibacter > Ramlibacter alkalitolerans. Next base: position 68,087 of record NZ_JAEQND010000001.1, read on the forward strand.
GCTTCGCGATCGACCTCCTCCGGGTGCTGGTAGAACTCCGCGGCGGCAATGATCTTGCCCTGGCGGTCGGCGCGGATCGGGGTGTAGGTCTCGATCACGCGCGGCAGCGGCTGCCCGTGCGTGCTGGTCTCGTTGCGCTCGGAGATCTCGGACGAGATCTCGCCGTGCAGGGCGGCGACGAGCCCGTCCTCGAGCTCGAAGCGCTTGCCGATCTGGTCCGGCTCGTTGCTGTAGACGACGGTGCCGTCCGGGCGCCAGATCTTCAGGCCCGCGATGCGCTTGCCCAGCGGCGTGTCTTTCAGCAGCCCGGTCAAGGCCTCGCGGTCGCTGTCAGGCAGGTCGTCGGAGCGCGCCAGGGCCTGGGCGTGCGGTGCGATGAAGCTGTCCACATACAGGGCGGTGACGCCGCCGACCCGGTGGACAACGCTGTCTTCCACCTGCTGGCCGATCCAGCGGCCGATGAACAGGGTCCCGGCCAGCAGGATGGGAAAGCTGAGGAGCATGAACTGCTGCGACAGCGACAACCGAAAAAAGAAGGTCTTCATTTCCGCAAGGCGCACGAACACTTTGACACAATCGTCTTCGGCTGAATGTAGCAGCCCGACCGTATTTCGCAAGGCACCAAGGTGCCGGGTCCGACGACCCTTGAGAGCCGTCAAATCGCGCATCTCTCCCGTAGTTGGGCATGGGTCGCGTCCCTACGATCCGCTTCATGTCGAACCTCCAACACGCAGCCACCGCCGAGAGCCTGCTCCCGGGCTCCTACCCCGCGGCCGCTGGCGTGTGCCCGTTCGCGCACCCTTCCTTGCAGACCGCTGAGCCCGAAGAAGGGCGTCCAGAGGAGCCAAAGGTGCGGATTGAACCTCACGACCAGCTGCTCCTCCCGCTCAACAAGCGGGTCGTGGTGCAGTATGCGGCAGGAGACGACGGCGCCCGCGAACTGCATCTGTATTGCGGCGCGAAAGAGGTCATCTTCGACGAGCCGGAGCTGTTCGGCTTCGGGGAAACCCTCGCCAAGCACGCGAGCTTCATCGCCGGCAGCGCCGTGCAATGGACCGTCGGCTACGACTGGCCGCAGGTGCGCGAGCTGCTCGAGCAGCTGGTGGGCGAAGGCGTGCTGGTGCACGGCGCCGAGGCCGCCGACGGCTTCTCCTCCGGCCCCGAAGGCAAGGACCAGCCCTCGCCCCTGCCGCCGGCGCCCAGCGACCGGCTGCGCACCTGGGACGAATTCGAGGAAATCACCCGCGAGATCGCCGGCCGGCCCCTGGAAGAAGGCTACCTGGAGCTGGTCGTCCCGGTGTTCCGGGTCGCGCACATCGCGCTCGACCAGGAAGGCCGGCAGGTCGGCGAGGCCAACGTGTTCCCGCGGCCGCTGCGGGTGGACGTGCCGACCCGCTGGCGCACCTGCATCTATCCCGGCAGCCGCTACCTGGACGACAAGCCGATGAACGTGAGCGCGCTCAAGGCGATGCGCGCCCACTGGAACCAGGCCATGGGCTGCCTGCTGCGCATCCGCCAGGCCTACCTCGATCGCTTCCCGGCGGCGCGCGCCGTCATGACGCTCGGCGACGTCGAGCGGCTGTCGACGCTGGTGCTGGCCGTCGCCACCTATCCGCTGGTGAAGAAGGAGGGGCGCGTCCCGAGCGGCGACCTGCACCCGGTGCTCTCGGCCCTGTTCCGCGTGACCGACGGCCTGCGCATGACCACGCACCAGATGCTGTTCCTGCCGGTGGTGGAGGCCACGCTGTCGCCCGACACGCCGGTCACGGCCGCCGAGATCCACGCGTACGCCGAGCGCAATTACTCCCTCCACTCCACGCAAGGCGTGTGCGCCGGCCCGACGGCGATGATCGACCAGTTCCTGCGGGTCCTCGTCGAAGGCGCCGAGGCGGAGCAGTTCGCCGGCGTGGCCTTCGCCGAGCCGGTGCAGCAGGCGCTCGACGACATGCGGCCTGCCTTCGACTACGGCCTGCTGGGGCTGCAGGCCTTCGCCACCGTGTTCTCGATGTGGCCGATCATGACGCGCACCTACGCCCGCATGGCGCAGCTGGTGGAGGCCTGGATCGGACCGCGCACGGAGATCCTGGAGAAGCTGGACGTCTACCTGCGCCAGAAGGCGGAGACGCTGCGCAACGAGACCTTCCACGCCACCGAGGAGTGGCGCGGCAACCGCGAGCGGGTGTATGCCGACATCTACGAGAAGTGCGCCGCGGGCCTCGGCGACCCGGTGCGCCAGTCGCTGCCCGGGCGCGTCTCGGGCCGCTTGTCGGAGCAGCATCGCGCGCCGGCGGAAGTCCTGCGCGGCATCCTGCAGCAGCGCTTCGGCACCGAAGAGGGCGGCGATCCCAGCAGCGTGGACTGGCTGGTCGACACGCTGATGCACTTCTTCGTGCGCACGCAGCAGACGCTCGCCCTGTGCACGGAGACGCAGCACCGCATCAACGCGCTGCTCGGGCGCGAACAGCCGAAGCGCCCCTTCAGCGCCACCGACGTCGACATCCACGTGCTGCTGCAGGCGGAGGAGGCACGGCGCCTGCCGCACCTGCTCGACGAACTCGAGCGCCTGCTCGGATTCCGCGTGACGATCACATCCGACACCCTGGAGGTGAGCAACGAAATCCTGGCCTGAGTCCCCGCAAGACCGGGCCAACAAAGAATTGCCGGCACGATCCGGCAATCACAAAGTGCCTCGAAGCACATTTTTCCTACCCCTCGACACCTGGAGCCAACCATGAAGATCAAGTCCAACCTCCGCGCCGGCAAGAAGAGCAGCAGCAGCATCAACAACACGGTGATCCAGATCGCCAGCTACATCAGCCGCTGCGTCGGCGCCTGAGCGCACCAGCGGGAACGCGTCTCCGTGGCGCGCGTCCCGCTGATGGAAGAAGACCCAAGAATCGCCGGCAGCCGCCGGTGAATACCAAGTGCCTCGATGCACGTGATCCCCTCGACTGGAGACAAACCATGAAGATCAAGTCCAACCTCCGCGCTGGCAAGAAAAGCAGCAGCAGCATCAACAACACGGTGATCCAGATCGCCAGCTACATCAGCCGCTGCGTCGGCGCCTGAACGCAGGCGCAACCTGCCTGCAAGGGCGGATGGCCGAAAGGCCGTCCGCCCTTTTTCATGGGCATGCCCTCGAGGGTGCCCACGACACCAGCCACGAGCCGATGCCTCGCGGCTGGTCCTGTCACCCGCAAGCCGGGGGTCCCGGGCGGCCACACCCAGCGCCCGCGGCAACTTGTCGCCGCCCTGGCGGAAGGCCGTCAGATTCGGCCCCAACGAGGCGGGCCCGGGACTTGCGTTTGAGTTGGGGCCCGCGCGGCGCCCCTGGCCGGCGGGAGAAGATCCAAATCCAATCCACCCTCGACAGGAGTTACACCATGAAGATCAAGTCCAGCCTCCGCGCCGGCAAGAAAGGCAGCAGCATCAACAACACCGTGGTGCAGATCGCCAGCTACATCAGCCGCTGCGTCGGGGCCTGACCCCGGCCAGCTTTCCGTGGGGGCGGAGGGCACACTGCATCCGCCCCCAGGTTCATCTGGATGACGCTTCCTCCATGCGCCTAGCCCGCCGCTCCCCCGCCGCCCTCCGCCTGGCCGCGGTGCCGCTCGTGATGGCCCTGGCCGCCTGTGCCTCGGCGCCGCTCGAGGCGCCCGCCCCGCTCGACGTCCCCGCTGCCTTCCGCCACGCCAGTCCCGACGTGGTGACAGCGCCGGCCGCGGGCGCGCAGTGGTGGCAGGTCTTCCGCGATCCCGTTCTGGACCGGCTCGAAGCCCAGGCCGTGAGCGGCAATACCAGCCTGCAGACCGCGGCGGCGCGCCTCTCTCGCGCGCGCGCCTTGGTGCGCACCGCGCAGGCCGAGCGCGCCCCGCAGCTCGGCGTGCGGACCGGCTTCGATCGCCAGGGCGGCCCGATCATCAATGCCGCCGGCGGCCAGGGCACGCTGGTCACCGCGCTGGTCGATTTCTCCTGGGAAGCCGACCTGTTCGGCCGGCTGCAGCAGGGCGTCGACGCGGCAAGCCTCGATGCAAAGGCGCAGGAGGCCCTGCTGCGCGACGCGCACCTGCTGGTGCAGGCCAACGTGGCCCAGACCTATTTCGAACTGCGCGCGCTCGACGCCGAGCGGGCCCTGGTGGACGCCGCGGCCAACGCCTGGCGCGAGACGGTGACGATCACCGGCCAGCGGCTGCGGACCGGCTCCGTGGCCGAACTGGAATACGTGCGCGCGCAGGCCGAACTGGCGGCGATCGAATCCGACGCCCAGGCGCTGCAGCGCCGGCGCGCCGGGCTCGAACACGCGCTGGCGCTGCTGGCAGGCCTGCCCGCCCCGAGTTTCGAGCTGCCGCCGCAGGACCTGGGCGCGGCGCTGCCCTCCATCCCCCCCGGCGTGCCGGCCGCCGTGCTGACGCGCCGGCCGGACATCCTGGCCGCCCAGCGCGCGGTGCAGGCGGCACAGACCCGCCTGGGCGTGGCGCGCACGGCGTGGTTCCCCAGCCTGACGCTCACGGGGTCCGGCGGCTCCGCGTCGCCCGACCTCGGCCACTTGCTGCAGGCTTCCACCCAGGCCTGGAGCCTGGCGGCCATGCTCGGTGGCGTCCTGTTCGATGGCGGCCGGCGCGAAGCCGGCATCCAGCTCGCCGATGCCGACCTGGAGGCCGCCGCCGCCGGCTACCGCGAGCAGATCCTGACCGCGCTGCGGGAAGTGGAAGACCAGCTGGCCTCCGTGCAGCTGCTGGCCGTGCAGTCGCGCACCGCCTCCACCGCGGTCGACCTCGGCCGCCGGGCGACGGTGCTGGCGGAGTCGCGCTATCGCAGCGGGCTGGCCAGCCAGCTCGACGTGCTGGATGCCCGCCGCACCGAGTTGCGCAACCAGCGCGAGGCCTTGCAGGTCCGCTCGGCCCAGTACCAGGCGACCGTGCGCCTGATCCGCGCGCTCGGCGGCGGCTGGGAAGTCGCCGGCAATTCCTGACGACTTGGCATCATACGAACCAAAGTGGCACAAGTCATGCTCTGCATTTCGAATCGCGCCATGCAGTCCAAGGAATGATGTGTCTCGCGGATCCGTCCTGATCGTGGAAGACGAGCACCTGCTGGGGGACAACCTGCAGGAGTTCCTGCGCCGCCGGGGCTGGCAGGCGCTGCTCGCCCGCAGCGGCGAGGATGCCCTGCAGGCGGTGGCGAGCAGCAAGCCCTGTGTGATCCTGATGGATTACGAGCTTCCCGGCATGGACGGCTTCCAGACGCTGGGCGCCATCCGGGCGCGGCACGACTGCTGCGGCTGCATTCTGATGACGGCTCACACCGGCGAGATCGTCGTGCGGCAGGCCCGCGAGCACCGGATCCGGCAGGTCCTGTACAAGCCCTTTGCCCTGTCCGAGATGGAACAGTGGCTGATCGCCGAAGCGGCCCACTGCAACTGCGGCACGCACGAGACCTGAGAAGCCGCCCCGCTCCACCCCGGATCGGGGACTTCCCCCCGATTCCCCGGCAATTCCTCACTTCGGCCCCAGAGGCCCGAAGCAGCGTCACGTCGCGCCGAGGATGAGCTTTGGGCGCCGCGCGCCTGAATTCGGGGCATTTTCCCCACCTCCGGGGTTCCCCCACCCCCACGGCACCTTGGTCTGAACCCGGTTGCCCCGATCGGGGTACTTTGCCCGACGGTTGTGTTCATCTGTTTCTTGATGTATCAAAGCTGGCACACTTGATGCGATTGAGTTGATGCAGGAGACCAGGACGTTGCACAGCAACGATCGAAGAAAACTCACCTTCAGGAGCGCATCAATGAAAGCAAGCAGCGGGAAAGAGCGGCGCCAAGCCGCCGCCAGCAAACCGGGGTTCGTTCTGACGGCCGTCTGTGCCGCCGCGATCGGCACCTTCAGCCTCAACACCAGCATGGCCACGGGCCTGGATTCCTTCGAGGACCCGCCGATGACCGATCCGTCGCACGGCTATGAGCAGCCGGCGAACCCCATCCAGGCCCTGCAGGACCTGCTCAGCCAGCCGGAAGCCAACGAGGGCTCCATGGAGCTGGGCGGCGGCGAGTACCTGCACAAGACGGAGCTGGCGGACGAGAACGTGATCCAGCGCGACGCGCTGAGCTCGTACAACTACCCCACCGACGGCTACCCCAGCCCGATGTTCGGCGCCCAGCCGTTCACGCAGAAGCTGCTGATGTTCGAAGAGTTCGGGCCCGAGAAGCTGGATCCGAACGTGGAAGCCGGCACCCTGCCCTTCCCCCGCCCGAAGGCCGGCGCGGGCCCGGAGCTGGACGCCGACGTCGCGCGCAGCACGGCGGACCCGCTCGAGCTCGACGCCTTCCTGCGCCAGGCCGGCATCTCCCCGTTCCCGACCCGCGAGGCGAACACGGGCCTGCAGAACCCCTGGAAGCCGGACATCGAGCAGTTCCTCGGCCGCTTCCTGGTCAACCCGCCGGCCGAAGGCCGTCCGCCAGGGGAAGGCTGGGCCCACCAGCGCTGGAACGAGTTCTACCCCCAGGCCTACTACAAGACGGTGCAGGCGCCCTCGCGCGTCAACACCGGCCTGCGCGACCACAAGCAGATGCACAACTACCAGGTCGGCGAGTTCGGCCCGGGTGGCCTGTACTACAACACCGCGGACAACAGCAACCCGGCGTTCAACGGCACGACCCGGGGGATCGCGATCAAGATCCACCCGAACATGCCGACGCAGGAAAAGCACTCCCTGTGGACCTTCGACGGCACCCTGCCCCCGAAGCTGCTGATGGCGCGCTACGGCCAGCCGCTGCTGATGCGCCATTACAACGCGCTGCCGATCGACCCCTCCGCCAACCGCGGCTTCGGTCTGCACACGATCACGACCCACGAGCACAACGGCCACTCGCCGGCTGAAAGCGACGGCTTCGCCAACGCCTTCTTCTTCCCCGGCCAGTTCTACGACTACCGCTGGCCCCTGCAGCTCGCCGGCTACGACTCCATCAACACGACGGCGTCGGATCCGCGTGCGTCCTTCCCCTGCGCCGACGGCGAGACGCTGTGGGTCAACGACAGCAACCCCGGGGTGAAGACCTGCCAGAACGGCAAGATCAACATCCGCGGCGACTGGCGCGAGACCATGTCCACGCACTGGTTCCACGACCACATGCTCGACTTCACGGCCCAGAACGTCTACAAGGGCAACGCCGTGATGATGAACTACTACTCCGGCCTGGACCGGGGTAACGAGGCCATCGACGACGGGGTGAACCTGCGCCTGCCGTCCGGGCAGAACATGCCCTGGGGCAACCGCGACTACGACGTGAACCTGGTGATCGGCGACAAGGCCTGGGACCGCAACGGCCAGCTGTGGTTCAACCCCTTCAACAAGGACGGCTTCATCGGCGACCGCCTGCTGGTGAACTGGCAGTACGCCCCGGTGCTGGACGTGCGGGCCCGCAAGTACCGCTTCCGGATCCTGAACGGCTCGGTCTCCCGCTACCTGGCGCTCTCCCTCGTGGCGGAAGTCCAGGGCAGCTCCGGCGAGTACAAGGGCCCGGCCGGCTCCGGGAAGTCGTACAACCGCGTGCCCTTCCACATGGTCGCCAACGACGGCAACATCCTGGAGCACGCCGTTCCGTTCGACGGCACCATGGACCTGGATGCCAACGGCAACAAGGACGAGCACAAGGGTTCGCTGCCGACCCAGGCGATCGCGGAGCGCTACGACATCGTCGTGGACTTCTCCAAGTTCGCTGCCGGCACCAAGCTGTACTTCATCAACACGATGCACCACGACACCGGGATCATCGCGAAGAAGAAGATCCCGCTGGCCGACATCCTGTCGGAGAAGTACAAGCCGGTCCTGAAGGACGGCGGCCGCGAATGGGACAAGGGTGACCCGACGGTCGGCAAGTCCATGCAGCTGGTGGTGAAGGCCTACACCGGCACCGACCTGAGCATGAACCCGGCCGAGTACGAGCCCGCCAAGCCCGGCAAGGCCGCCGGCAAGAAGATGATCCCGCTCTGGCTGGATCGCAGCAACGGGTCGCAGATGGCCGCGCTGCAGAACGCCCGCTACCGCACCTTCGACTTCGGTCGCTCGAGCGGCACGGACGTGAACCCCTGGACGGTCAAGGCCGACGGCGGCGTGTCGTACACCGCGGATCCGCGCCGCATCAGCGCCGCCCCGCAGCTGGCGAGCGGCCCGACCGACGCCGGCGCCTCCGGCGACGGCACCACGGAAGTCTGGCGGATCACCTCCGGCGGCGGCTGGAGCCACCCGGTGCACGTGCACTTCGAGGAAGGGATCATCCTGGACCGCAACGGCAAGGCGCCGCCGGAATGGGAAAAGTGGTCGCGCAAGGACGTCTACCGCATCGGGGGCGACCCGGAAAGCGGCGGTTCCCTGACCCTGGCCATCAAGTTCCGCGAATTCGCCGGCACCTACGTGGAGCACTGCCACAACACGCAGCACGAGGACAACGCGATGCTGCTGCGCTGGGACATCGAGCGGCCCGGCCAGTTCATGGTCATGCCCACGCCGCTGCCGACGTGGGACGGTGTGGAGTACGCGCCTTCGGTCGGCATCCCGACCTTCCGCACGGGCCTCGGCAGCCTGGGCAGTCAATGAGCCGGGGGCATGAGTAGGTAGGCAGGCGGGTGGAGGCGGTCCGGCGCCCCCACCCGCCTTTCAGGTTGGAGCGGTTCTTGCAGTAGCTCTTGGCAGTACCCCGGTTCACAACGAAAGAGAGGAAAGACTCCATGATTCCCGTCACGCTTCGCGACCTTCTCCGAACGGTCACCTTCCTCCTGGTGCTCACCGGCATCTGGTGGACCGCTCCCGGCCATGCCGCCAACGGCTCGCAGGCGAGCCCCTGGGGTGCCAACTACTTCCCCAACGTGCCGCTCGTCACCCAGGACCACAAGACGGTCCGTTTCTTCGACGACTTGATCAAGGGCAAGGTCGTCGTCATCAACTTCATCTTTACTGGGTGCTCCGCCGCCTGCGGCATGGAGACCGCCCGCCTGCGCCAGGTCCAGGACCTGCTCGGGGACCGGGTCGGCAAGGACGTGTTCTTCTATTCGATCTCGATCGACCCTGAAAACGACACGCCCGAGGCCCTGAAGGCCTACATGGCGAAGTTCAACGTGGCGCCGGGCTGGACTTTCCTCACGGGCAAGCAGAAGGACATCGACCTGCTGCGCGCCCGCCTCGGGCTCTACATGCCCCCGATCAACAAGGACAACCCCGGCGTGATCGACCACGACCTCGCGGTGATCGTCGGCAACCAGCTCACCGGGCGCTGGCAGAAGGCCTCTCCCATGGAAAACCCGGAGGTGCTCGCCACCCAGGTGGGGAGCTGGCTTTCCAACTGGAAGGTGCCGCCGAAAGTTGCGAACCCGAAGTATGAAAATGCACCGGTCAGGCTCCCGACGTTGTCAAAAGGGGAGGAACTGTTTCGTACACGCTGCGTCACATGCCATACCGTTGGCCAGCCGGGCACGGAAACTGCAAAATCCATTGGTCCGGACCTCACGCACGTCACCCGGGTCCGCCAGCGTGGCTGGCTGGTCCGCTGGCTGAAGGAACCGGACGCCGTCCTGGCAGCCAAGGACCCGATCGCCGTCAGCCTGTACGAGAAGTACAACAAGCTGGCGATGCCGAACCTGAAGCTGTCCGAAGCGGATGTCGAGGCAGTGCTGTCGTTCCTGGAACAAGGCAGCGCGGCCTTCCAGGCGAAGAAGTAAAGAACGCGAGGAGTCGAAAATCGGTACCCCACTGCTCCACGCGCTGCCCGAGACAGGCGGCGTGGCGCCCGGCCTGCTGAAGGCCGCGCGCGAGCGTGCCGCCGCCTCCGGGCGCCGGGTGATCGCCGAACTCGAGGACGTGATGGGGCTCGACCCCGCCGCCTTCCTCCAGGCGGTGGCGACCACGCTTCACTACCCCTGGCTCCCGAGCGCCCTGCTGTTCGCGAGCACGCCCGACTTCAGCACCATCCCGCTGACCAAGGCGCTGCAGCGCGAATGCACGGTGGTCCACCTGGCCACGGGCGAGACGGTCGGCGTCTTCGCCGATCCGTTCGACAGCGCGCTGGTGGCGTGGCTCGACGCCCGCCTCGGCGGCGCACCGCTGTACCTGGCGCATCCCGAGGACCTGGCCGCCCTGCTGGCGCGGCACGAGGAAACCTTCCGCGCCGTGCAGAGCGTCCATACCGGCAGCGATGTCGAGGCGCGGGCCGGCGAGGCGGTGGAAGACCTCTCGCTGGTGCGCATCGACGAGGACGCCAGCGTCGTCATCAAGCTGGTGAACTCCACGCTGTACGACGCGCTCAAGGCGCACGCGAGCGACATCCACCTGGAAAGCACCGACGTCGGCCTGGCGATCAAGTACCGCGTCGACGGCGTGCTCACCTCGATCAGCCGCGTCCAGGGCGTCGAGATGGCCGAACAGGTCGTCTCGCGCATCAAGGTGATGGCCGAACTCGACATCGCCGAACGCCGCGTGCCGCAGGACGGCCGCTTCAAGGTCGGCATCCAGGGCCGCCCGGTGGACTTCCGCGTCTCGATCATGCCCAGCGTGTTCGGCGAGGACGCCGTGCTGCGGATCCTGGACAAGAAGGACCTGGCGGATTCCGCCCAGGGCGTGCGCCTGTCCTCCCTCGGCTTCGAGGAGCAGGACATCAAGGTGATGCGCAAGCTGGCCAAGGAGCCCTACGGCATGGTGCTGGTGACCGGCCCCACCGGCTCCGGCAAGACGACCACCCTGTACGCCATGATCTCCGAGATCAACAACGGCCAGGACAAGATCGTCACCATCGAGGACCCGGTCGAATACCAGCTGCCCGGCGTGCTGCAGATCCCGGTCAACGAGAAGAAGGGCCTGACCTTCGCCCGCGGCCTGCGTTCGATCCTGCGCCACGACCCCGACAAGATCATGGTGGGCGAGATCCGCGATGCCGAGACGGCGCAGATCGCGGTGCAGTCGGCCCTCACCGGCCACCTGGTGTTCACCACCATCCACGCCAACAACGTGTTCGACGTCATCGGTCGCCTGAACCAGATGAACGTGGACACGTACAGCGTGGTTTCCGCCCTCAACGGCATCTTCGCGCAGCGCCTGCTGCGCCAGGTCTGCTCGAGCTGCGCCGCGCCGGTCAAGCCGGGCATCGCCGAACTCGTGGAGTCGGGGCTCGATCCCGAAGCCGTCAAGGACTATCACTTCGTCGTGGGCAAGGGCTGCGGCCGTTGCCGCGGCACCGGTTACCGGGGCCGCACCGCCATCGCCGAGATCCTGTTGTTCGATGACGAGCTGCGCCAGCTGATCATCGACCGGCAGCCGATCGCGCGCATCAAGGAGGCGGCCCGCAAGCGGGGCCTGCGCTTCCTGCGCGAATCGGCGGTGGCGCAGGTGGCCCTGGGCCGCACGACCCTGCAGGAGATCAATCGTGTCACGTTTGTTGCGTGAGCGCTTCACCGCGGTGGTGGGGCCCGACCGCGTGGTGCTGGCGCGGCGCGCCGGCTGGCGCGGTGCGCCCCAGCTGCATTCGCAGGCCGAGTGCGAGGCACCGACCGCGAAGGTTGCCATCGCGGCGCTCGCCGGGCTGCTCGCGCGCCCGGAAGTCGGTCGCGGCGATCTCACCATCGTGCTGTCCAACCACTTCGTGCAGTACGTGCTGCTGCCGTGGCGCGCGGAAGTCGGCCGTCCCTCCGAGCAGGCGGCCTATGCGGGCATCCTGTTCGACGAGACCTTCGGCAGCGACTCGGGCGGCCGCGAGATCCTGATCGGGCGCGAGCGCTCGGGCAGTGCGCGCATCGCCGCCGGCGTCGAATCGACGCTGCTGCACGGCCTGCGCAACGCGGTGGCCGCGTCCCGGCTGAAGCTCGTCTCGGTGCAGCCCTACCTGTCCGCCGCGTTCGACCGCGTGCGCGGCAGCGTCGGCTCGCGCGATTTCATGTTCGTGCTGGCGGAGCCGGCGCGCAGCTGCGTGCTGGTCGCCAGCGGCGGCCGCTGGCGCAGCCTGCGCAGCACCGCCAGCGGCGCCCGGCCGCACGAGCTCGCCCACCTGATCGAGCGCGAGGCGCAGCTCGCCGGCCTGGCGGACGAGGGCATGCCGCCCGTGTTCGTGCACGCGCCGGGCAACGATGCCCTGAAGGTGCCGCCCTGCCAGGGCGTGACGCCGCGCACCATCGGTCTGTCGCAGCGCGCCGACGATCCCTTTCTTGCCATGGCCCTCACGGTGAACTGAAATGCGACGCCTGCAGTTCGATTTCCAGCGCAAGCCGGCGCCCAGTGCGGCCGGCTGGCTGCTGCTGGTGGCCGGCCTCGCCGCCCTCGCCGGCCTCGGCCAGGAACAGGCCAAGGTCGATGCGCAGAAGGACGCGCACGCCTTGCGCATCGCGCACCTGCAAGCCCCCGGTGGCGCCGTGGCGCTGGCCGGCAACCAGCCCGACGACAAGAGCGTGATCGCCGCGCGCAAGCTGCTCGATGGCGCCCGGCTGCCGTGGGACACCCTCTTCACGGCACTGGAAACGGCCGAAGGCCAGGATGTCGCCCTGATCGCCATTGCGCCCGACGCGCAGCGCCGCCAGGTCAAGATCCACGCCGAGGCGCGCAACCTCGACGCGATGCTGGCGTTCCAGCGCCAGCTGCAGCAGAACCCCGCGCTGGCGCAGGTGGTGCTGCTCGATCACACGGTGATGAAGGACATGCCCTTCAAGCCGGTGCGCTTCCACATCCTGGCCCAGTGGGGAGTCCAAAGTGCGAATCCCTAAGCTGATCATCGTCGAGCGCCTGCTGGCGCTGCGCTGGCCGGGCGCCATCGGCGCGCTGCTGGTGCTGGGCGGCGCGGCCTACGGCGCAGGCGTGCTGCTGCCGGCGCGCCAGCAGCTGGCCGCCGAGGAAATCAAGCTGGCGCGCGCCGAGCGCAGGGCCGCGGCCGTGCGCAGCGGCGCGGAGGCTGCGCCGCTGTCGCCGGCGCAGCGCCGCGAGCGCTTCTACAGCGCCCTGCCCGCCACCAGCGAGGTGACGCAGTACGTCGAGCGCATCTACGCCGCGGCGAACGCGGAGAAGCTGTCGCTGATGCACGGCGAGTACACCGGCGCCGACCTGCCGGCCGCGGGCCTGGTGCGCTACAAGATCACGCTGCCCCTGAAGGGCAACTACAGCCAGATCCGGCGCTTCATCGCCGAATCGCAGAAGACGGTTCCCGGGCTGGCGCTCGACGATGTCGCGGTGTCCCGCCAGAGCATCGGCGAGGCGCAGGTGGAAGCCCGCGTGCAGCTGTCCCTGTTCCTTGCGAGCCGCTAGATGAACAAGCGCCTGATCTTCTGGACCACCTTCCTGGGTGGCGCGGGCGCCCTGGTGGCGTACGACTACATCACGCCGGCCCCGGCGCCCGAAACCGTGGCGATGGCGAGCCGCCCGGCCCGCGGCGCGGCAACCCGCGGCGCGCCAGCACCAGCCCCGCGCCCCGCCGCGGCCGTCGAGACCGCCCCGGCCCCGCTGGCCACCCTGCGCGCCGGCGAAACCGCCGCGGCGAACGCGGCAGCGGCCGACGTCGCTGCGGCCGCCGCCTCGGCGCCGCCCCCGCAAGCCTTCGCGGTCAAGTCATGGCAGCCGCCGCCGCCGCCGCCGCCCCCTCCGCCGCCGCCCGCGCCGCCCCCGCCGCCGCCGCCGCCCCCACCTCCTCCCGCCGCCCCACCCGTGCCCTTCTCCTTCATGGGAAGGATCGACGACGGGAAGATGAAGGTGTTCCTGCAACGCGGGGAACGCCTGTACGCAGTCGCAGTCGGCGACGTCATCGATGGCCAGTACCGCCTCGAACGGATCGACGCCAACCAGCTGCTGCTGACGTACTTGCCGATGAACGCGCAACAAACCATAACGATCGGAAAGTCCTAGATGTTGTTTGGTACGGAGAAGAACAGGCTCAGGCTGCTACCACTCGCTCTCTCCATCGCCCTTGCCGGTTGCGCCTCGCAGCAGGCCATGAAGGAAGGGCAGGCGTTGATCAGTGCCGGCCGTTACGAGGAGGGGCTGGCGCGCCTGAACGACGCGGCGGCGCAGTCGCCGAGCGAGCCGGAGTACCGCTCCGCGCTGGTGCTGGAGCAGGAGCGCATCGTCGCCACGCTGCTCGCGCGCGCGGACCGCATGCGTTCGGCCGGTGAATACGACGCCGCCATGGAGGGCTACCGGCGCGTGCTGCGCCTGTCGCCGCGCAATACGCGCGCGATCGACGCGGTGCGCACGCTGGAGCAGCGGCGCAACCTGGACGACATGGTCAAGCAGGCCCGCGCCGCCTTCCGCCGCGGCGACGTGGAACTGGCCGAGAAGCAGCTCACGCAGATCCTTTCGCTCGACCCGAACTCCCCGGAAGCGCTGGCGCTGCGCCGCGACATCGAGCAGGAGCATGCGCGCACCGTCAGCACCTACCCGCGCCTGCGCACGAAATTCACGCGCCCGGTCACGCTGGAATTCCGCGACGCCAACATCCGCATGATCCTGGATGCCCTGTCGCGCACGACGGCCATCAACTTCATCCTGGACAAGGACGTGAAGTCCGACATCAAGGCCACGATCTTCGTGCGCCAGGTGCCGGTGGAGGACGCGCTCGACCTGCTGCTGTCGCAGAACCAGCTCGAGAAGAAGGTCATCAACGACAACACCGTCCTGGTGTACCCGAACACGCCGGCCAAGATCCGCGAGTACCAGGACTGGGTGATCCGCACCTTCTTCATCACCAACATGGACGTCAAGCAGGCCCAGACCCTGATCAAGACCATGTTGAAGACCAAGGACCTGTTCATCGACGAGAAGCTGAACTCGCTGACCATGCGCGACTCGCCCGACGCGGTGCGCCTGGCCGAGAAGCTGCTGCAGGCGCAGGATCAGGCCGAAGGCGAGGTGGTGCTGGAAGTCGAACTGCTGGACGTCTCGCGCGACAAGATCCTGGACCTCGGGCTCGAGTGGCCCTCCACCTTCACCGTGCTGCCGGCCGAAGGCGGCGCGGCCACCCTGCTGAGCTCGCTGCGCGGCTCGATCAACAGCAGCCGCATCGGCATCGACCGCCCGCTGCAGGCCCGCGTGCAGCAGCAGAACACCGACGTGAACACGCTGGCCTCGCCGCGCATCCGGGTGCGCAACAAGGACAAGGCCAAGATCCACATCGGCGACCGCATCCCGATTGTGAACGCCACCTCCGTGCCGTCCACGCAGGGCCCGGTGACCACCGAGACCGTGCAGTACCTCGACACCGGTATCAAGCTGGAAGTCGAGCCGACCATCTACCAGAGCGACGAGGTCGCCATCAAGGTGGTGCTGGAGGTCAGCGACTCGACCAACACGGGCACGACCAACAACGGCACCACGCTCGTGCAGGTGCGGACCAGCAACGCCTCGACCACGCTGCGGCTGAAGAACGGCGAGACGCAGATCCTGGCCGGCCTGATCCGCAACGATCACAACAACACCGCCGACGGCGTGCCGGGCCTGCTCGATGTGCCGGCCGTCGGTCGCCTGTTCGGGTCCAACAACGACCACTGGACCAAGCGCGAACTGGTGCTGTCGATCACCCCGCGCATCGTGCGCAACACGCCCTACCTGCCGCCCTACCAGCTGGAGTTCTCCTCCGGCACCGAAGGCAGCCTGCGCTCGCGCCCGCTCTCGCTTTCGCTGCAGGGTCCCGATGCCGCGTCCGGCACCGCCGGCGACGCCGTCACGCTGACGGCGCCCCCCGGAACGCCCGGTGCCGGCACCGGCACCGCGACGCCCGGCGTGCCCGCCGGCGCCACGCCGCTGCCCGGCGGCGGCTCGCGCGGGGCGACCCGCGGCCGCACGGCCACGCCGGCCGCGCCGGTGACGGCGCCGCCGGCAGCCGCGCCGGGCGCCGCACCTGCTGGCGCGCCGCAGAGCGCGGCCCCGGCCACCGGCCCGGTGGCGCTGACGCTCGATGGCGGCGGCAGCGTGAAGGTGGGCGAGGACACGACGATCAACGTGCGGCTGCGGGCCGACCAGCCGCTGGTCAGCACCGCGTTCCAGATCGCGTACGACCCCAAGGCCGTGAAGCTGCTGGATGTCACCGAGGGCGAACTGCTCAAGAGCGACGGCGCCGCGACCACGTTCTCCGCCCGCCGCGACGACGCCGCCGGGATGGTGTTCGTGGGCATCTCGCGGCCGGCCGGCACCGAAGGCTCCTCGGGCGACGGCGCGCTGGTCCACGTGCACGTGCAGGGCCTCGCGGCGGCACCCTCGGCGCCGGTGCGCGTGACGGGCTTCTCCGCCATCGGCCCCAACAACCGCATCGTGCCGGCGGCCCCCGCCGCCAGCGCCGAACTGGCCGTGGAGCCCTGACATGCGAGGCGTGCGCGGATTCACCCTGATCGAGCTGGTCATCACGGTGGCCCTGATCGCGCTGCTGGCTGCGCTGGCCGCGCCGGTAGCCGAAACCGTGGTGCGCCGGGGCAAGGAACAGGAGCTCAAGGCCGCCCTGATGCAGATCCGCGACGCCATCGATGCCTACAAGGACGCGGCCGACCAGGGCCGCATCGCCAAGGCCGCGACCGACAGCGGCTATCCGCCCAACCTGGAGGTGCTGGTCGGCGGCGTGATCGACAAGAGCAGCGCGGGCGGCGCCAAGATCTATTTCCTGCGCCGCGTCCCGCGCGACCCGTTCGGGGACGCCAGCCTGCAGCCGGCGCAGACCTGGCTCCTGCGCGGCTCCGACAGCCCGCCGGACGCGCCGAGCGCCGGCAAGGACGTCTTCGACGTCCGTTCGATGTCGGACGGCAAGGCGCTGGACGGCAGCAACTACCGGGAATGGTGATGAACGAACGCAGGACACGAAGCAAGGGCTTCACGCTCATCGAACTCCTGATCGTGCTGGCGATCGTCGGCACGCTGCTGACGATCGCGGTGCCCAGCTACTTCGCCAGCCTGGACAACGCGAAGGAAACGGCCCTGCGGCAGAGCCTGTCGGTGATGCGCACCGCGATCGACCACTACAAGGGCGACCTGGGCCGCTACCCGGAGTCGCTGCAGACGCTGGTGGAGGCGAAGTACCTGCGCAGCCTGCCGGCCGACCCGATCACCGGCGCGCCCGACCAGTGGACGGTGGAAACCGCCGCCGATCCCGGCCAGCCCAGTGGCGTGAAGGACGTGCACAGCGGGGCGCCCGGCAACGCCAAGGACGGCACTCCCTATGCGAGCTGGTAAGCGCCGCCACCAGGGGGGCTTCACCTACCTGGGCGTGCTGTTCCTGCTGGTGCTGCTGGGCCTGGGCCTGGCCGGCACCGGCGAGACCTGGACCATCGCCAGCCGGCGCGCGCGCGAGAAGGAACTGCTCTGGACCGGCAACCAGTACGCCCGCGCCATCCGCGCCTACTACATGCAGTCGCCCGGCACGCGGCAGTACCCCTCGCAGCTCGAGGACCTGCTGGAGGACCGGCGCTTTCCGCAGCCGCGGCGCCACCTGCGCCAGCTCTATAACGACCCGATGACGCGCGACCGCTTCGACGTCGTGATGTCGGACACCGGTCGCATCGCCGGCGTGCGCAGCCACTCCGACGACACGCCGATGAAGCAGGACAACTTCCCCGCCAGGTTCCGCGACTTCAGGGGCAGCACCCACTATTCCGACTGGCTGTTCATCCCCGACAACCTCCCCGGTGCGCCGACCAAGCCGCAGGCGGCCGGGGCGACGCCCGGCGCGCCGGGCACGCCGGGCACGGACACGACGGCCACACCGGGCAGCCCCGCCACTGCGACGTCGACGACGGCGGACACCGGCACCCCCGGCAGCGCCAGTCCCGTGGCCGCCGCGCCGTCCGGGCAGCCCGCAGCCGCGGCGCCGGGGGCGCCAGGGACGCAGGCCGCACCGGCGGCGCCCCCCGTGCCGGTCCGCCCGGGGCCGGTGATCCAGATCAGGCGTTGACCAGGCGGGGCCGGCTTGAGCAAGGGCCACCCTTCGGCGAATCCGATGCGGACCGGCATCACGGCCGGCCACAATCCCACCATGGAAAGCTCACACCCATGAAGCAGCACACCAGCCTGCCCCCGGCGCCCGTCGCGCCGCCCACGCCGATCGCGCCGCGGATCGTGCTGGTCGTGGTTCTCGCATGCGTGCTCGCCCTCATGGTCGTCCCGTATGGGGCCATCGAGTTCCTGCGCGGGCAATTCGCCTGGGCCAACCGCGTCGCCGATGTGTTCGACGAGATCATGCCCGGTGGCGACCTGGACCACGTCGCGGCCTTCGCCGTGCTGGGCGTCGCCGTCTGGTTCGCCTTTCCCGCCGCGCGGGCGTGGCGCGTCGTCCTGGCTTTCGTGGCCATGGGCGCGCTCTCCGAGCTGGTGCAGCTGTGGATGCCGGGTCGGCGGCCGGAACTCTGGCATGCGGTGCTGGACGTGGCCGGCGGGCTGGCCGGCTACGGCCTGGCCTGGCTGGTGGGATTCGCTTCCAGGCCCGAAGCCGACGGGCTTGCTCCGCCCGCCCGTTGACCTGCCCATGAAGAACGCGGAGGAAGACCTGGGTCTTCCTCCGCGTCGCAGCGCCATGCGGTCCTGGTGCGTTGCTGCCTCAGTCCGGAGGGTCCGCGCAGGAGGCGAAAAAAACGCCCGCCCGGTTGCGCCGTGCCGGTGAAGGCATGCAGGAATGGCGCTTCCGGGCGGGCAACGCTTCGCTCTCCTTGCGAATCAGTCCCTGATCACTTGAACACGATGTCGATCGCGGCCGTGCCGCCCAGCGAAGGCAGCGTCGAGAACGCGCGGATGTGGGTCGGGGGCGAGGCCCAGATCGATGCACCGGCCTTCGGATTGAGCGCACCGGACACGCCCACCTTGTCGAGGCCCCAGTTGCCCAGGCCGTCGACGGGCGAGGTGCCGATCACGCAGGTCGGGTTGGTCGCGGTGCCGTTGCAGGGCAGCGCGGCGCCCTTGAGCAGGCCGTTCTCGTACACGATCGTGATGGTCTGGCCCTGGACGATGTTGTCGGTGCCGTCGATGGTCCAGCGGTTCTTGTTCTGCACGAACTGGTGCTTGCCGAAGGTGATGATCTCGCCGGGCGACACGGTGACCGTGCCGGTTGCCGTGTTGGCGGACAGCGCACCGGCCACGTCCGTCACCTGGTAGGTGAAGCTGAAGGCGCCGCTCGCCGCCGGCGTGTAGCTGATGACGCCGTTGACGGGCGTGGGCCGCCCACCGAGTTGCGTGGGCCAGGTGAGGACCACCGCGTCGCGCACGTCCCCGTTGCCGTCGGCGTCGGTGGAATTGGCCACCAGGTTCATGATGTTCTGCTTGCCCACCACGCCGCCCGAAGCGGTGTTGCCGGCCACCGGCGCATCGTTGACCGGCGTGATGTTGATCGTGGCCTGCGACTGGTTGGAGGCGACGCCGTTGACGGTGGCGGTGTAGATGACGCTGTCGGTGCCGTTGGCGTTCGCGTTCGGCGTGTAGCTCAGGATGCCATCCGCGCTCACCGTGGCCGTGCCGAGGCGGCCTTGCTGCACGGCGACGGTGACCGTGCCGAGGCCGCTGGCGACCACGTTGCGCAGCGTCGTGGACTGTCCGTTCAGCAGGATCGTGTCGTTGGCCAGCAGGTCCACGGTCACGCCCTGGCCGGCGGCGCAGGCGGCCGCGCCGCAGTCCTCGGCGACGGTCCCCGAATCGGCGAAGGCGGTCGGCACGCCGAGCAGCGTGGTGGTGCCGGTGCTCGTGTCGGTGTCGCGGCGGCCGGTGCCGCCCTTGGTGGACACGACCTGGACGACATTGGTCGGCGCCTGCAACCCGGTGACGGTGGCGGCATTGCCCACCAGTTCGAGGCCGGTGCCGGCGCCGATCCCGGCGGAAGTCCCGGGCGTGGTGGTCGCGGGCCCGTAGCCGGCCAGCGTCAGGACGGCGGTCGGGTCGCTCGACGTGGCGGTGACGCTCAGCGTGCCGTTGCTGGTGCCGTTGAAGCCGGCGGTCGCGACCGTCACTTCGTCGGTCAGGCGGCGCAGGTAGTACGCGGGCACGACCTGGCCGGCAGCATTCTTGGCGGTCTGGTCGACGATGCAGACATGGCTGGCCGGCACGCCGCCCGGCTGGCTCTGGCCCCAGTAGTCGGAGCCGGTGACCAGCATGTCGTGCGGCAGCGCGCCCGCCGGCGCGGTGTACGGGCCGTCGTTGATGGTCGTGGCGCCGGTGACGGGATCCACGGTGATCGCGCCGCCGCAGGGCTGGTCGTAGAACGCGAGGATCGGCTTGACGGCCGCGAGCGCCGTCTGGGCCGGGATGCGGGCCTGAACGGTGGGCGTGGCGGTGGTGAACACGTCGACGGCCGTCACCGTGCCGGTGCCGTCGGCCTTGTACACGGCACGGCCGTTGGCAACGTTGCCTTGCAGCGCGCCGCCCACCAGGCGTCCCATGAGGGAGAAGTTGGTCTCGCCGTCCAGGGTGTAGAACACCACGCCGCCGGCGTCGCTCGCCTCGATGCGGAAGGTGTTGTGGTTGCGCGCGGTCGTGGTGCCGTCGATGTTGCGCGCGATGAAGTCGGGCAGCGGGCTGCCGGTCACGGCGCCGATGCGCGCCGGGTCGGCGATGTACTTCCTGCCGGTGCCGGCGTCGGCGGTCGGTCCGGCGCCGAGGGCGACCATCTGGTCGTAGAACGGGTCGGTGCCGGCAGGCGCGGCCTTCAGGTCCGGCATGGGCGGCACTTCGGCGCCACCGGCCTGCGGGGAAGGAAGCAGGAACGGGCCGATCGGCGAGGCCAGGGTGCAATCGAAGTTGCCCTGGCAGCCGGCGCCGATGTCCAGCGTCTCGAAGATGCGTTCGCCGGCGGCCTGGTTCAGGTAGTTGGTTTCCGAGTACGGCGTGATGACGCGGTAGTTGCCCTCGAAAGGCACGCCCGTGGTCTGGATGCGCAGGCGGCCGAAGGTGATCTGGTCGCCGGGAACGGCGGGACCGTTGGCGAACGCGGCTTCCACCGCCAGCACCAGCTTGGCGGTGAAGTTGTTGCCGGCGTCGCTGAGCACGTTGTCGGCGGCGTAGTAGAAGTGTTCGTCGAAGAAGTTCCCCGGGAACGCTTCGGGGATGGTGACGTCGCCGGGCAGCAGCAGGCACCAGCCGCCATCGAGTTCGGCCTGGTTCTTCGGATCGCAGAATTCGACGGCGACGCCGGTCTTGTCCTGGTACCACGCCGGGAAACCGCCGACGGTGGGTGCGTTGTTCACGGGGCCTGCGCGCTCCAGCACGGCGTACGCCGGCAGGTTGGCGAGGGAAAGCAGCACGGCGGCTGCCAGGAGATTGCGTCTTTGCTTCACGGGTGACCTCTGTAGTAGTACGGGGAACGAGGCCGTGCTGGAACTGCGACACGACTCACAGTTGGTTGTGCATTTCTTGGGCCCCATGGAATAAACAAAGGGCAGCGCCCTTGCGAGGCGCTGCCCGACGTACTACTTGTCTCTCGACTTTCGGCCGCTTGACGATTGGAGGTTCCGGATGTCGTCGGCGGTGCGATCCGCCACATTCCCCGCAAAACCTCCAGTCGCAGCGTGCCGGGGGGTTTTCCCCGACACCGGGGGGAACCGCCCACGTGTGGGGACACGCGGACGGAACTCCCGGTCAAGCGGCTTTGCTTCTCCTTACTTGAAGAAGATGCCCGTGCTGGCGGTGCTGCCACCCAGGACCGGCTTGCTGGAGAACGCCCGGATGTTGGTCGGACGGGTGCTCCAGAACGTGCCGCGCGGATCCTGCGAGCTGTTCGCCGAGATGATCTGGTCGAACAGGAAGGTTCCCGTGCCGTCCAGCGTGACGCGACCCACCACGCAGGCCGGGAGGTTCTCCGAACCGGCGACACCGCAGTTCTCACCCGTGCGGGCGATACCGTTGGTGTAGACGATCGAGATCTCCTGGCGGGCGCGGACGGTGTCCGTACCCTGCACGATCCAGCGGTTCTTGTTGATCGTGTACTGCGTGGAACCACCCTGGAAGGTGATCGACTCGCTAGCCACCGACGTGATGGTGCCGAGGGCCGTGTTGGCCGACTGCGCACCCGCGGCATCCTGCACCAGGAAGTTGAAGGAGAAGTTGCCCGTCGCCGCCGGCGTGAAGCTGATCACGCCGTTGACCGGGGTCGGCTGCGGGCCGAGTTCGGCGGGCCACGTCGTGAGCACCGCATCCTTGACGTCCGTCGCGCCGTCCGGATCGGTCGCGCCGAGCAGCAGGTTGATCGTGCCGGTCCGGCCCGCCACACCGTTGATGGTCTGGCTCGCGGCCACCGGGACGTCGTTCACCGCGTTGATCGTGACCGCCGCGACCGCCTGGTTGGAGGCCTGGCCGTCGACCGTGACGGTGTAGATGACGTTGTCGGTGCCGTTCGCGTTCGGGCTCGGGACATAGGTCATGAAGCCGTCGGCCGACACGGTGGCGGAGCCCAGGCGCGGGGCCTGCGCGCTGACCGTCACGGTTGCCAGGTTCTGCGCGACGACGTCACGCAGGCTGGAGACCGTGCCGTTCAGCATCACGGTGTCGTTGGCCAGCAGGTCGATCGTCACGCCCTGGCCGACGGCGCAGGACGCGGCGGACGCCGGCGAGCAGTCCTCGTCGATCGAGGCGGAATCGTTGACGGCGCTCGGCGCACCCACCAGCTGGGCGACGCCATGGGCGGTGTCGACCTTGCGCAGCACGGAGCCACCCTTGCTGGAGACCACCTGCACCTGGGACGGCGGGGCCTTCAGGGCGATGATCTGCGCGGCGGTGCCGGCGAGCTCGAGGCCGGTGCCGGCGCCGACGCCGACGGACACGCCAGGCGAGCCGGCGGCCGCGGGGCCGTAGCCCGCCACCGACAGGACGGCGGTCGGGTCGCTGGAGACCGCGTTGACCGTCAGCGTGCCGTTCTCCGGACCGACGTAGTGGGCGGTGTTGATGATCACGTGGTCGGTGACCGGCACCAGGTAGTACGACGGCACGACCTGGCCCGCGGCGTTGCGCGAGCTCGTGTCCTCGACGCACACGTGGCTGGGCGGCAGGCCGCCGGGCGAGCTCTGGCCCCAGAAGTCCTTGCCGGTGTTCGCCAGGTTGTGCGGCGCGCCGGCGGGCGCGGTGTACGGGCCGGGGTTGACCTTCTCCGCGCCGGTCAGCGGGTCGACGGTGATGGCACCGCCGCAGGCCACGTCGTAGAACGAGACCACGGGCGTGACGGCGGGGGAGATCGGCTGGCCGGGGATGCGGGCCACGACGGTCGGCGAAGCCTGCGTGAACACGTCCAGGTCGGTCACGTTGCCGCTGGCGTCCGCCTTGTAGGTGGAGCGCGTGCCCGTCAGGTTGCCCGGAATGCTGCCGGTCATCAGGCGGCCCTGCAGCGTGAAGTTCGTCGCGCCGTCCAGGACCATCAGCAGGTCGCCGTTGCCGTCGGCCTGCGAGGCACGGACTTCCACGCGGAAGGTGTTGTGGTCCTGCGAGCGCGCCACGCCCTTGGTGTTGGCGGGGTTCTGGTTGTCGATGTCATACACCGTGATGGGGGCCAGCTGGCTGCCGGTGATCGGGCCCACGCGTGCCGGGTCGGCGATGTACTTCTTGCCCGTGCCGGGATCGCCCGTCGGCGCGGCGCCCTGGGCGACGGCGCTGTCGAAGAACGGGTCGGTTCCGGGTGCGGCCGTCAGCAGGTCGGGCATGGGCGGCACTTCGGCGCCGCCGGCGGTGGCCGAAGGCAGCAGCCACGGGCCGTTGGGGCCATCGAGGGAGCACAGGAAGTCGGCGCAGGCGATGCCGATGTCGTTGGTTTCGAAGATGCGCTCGCCGGCCACCTGGTTGGTGTAGGTGACGTCCTGGTACGGCGTGATCACGCGGTAGTCGCCGTCGAAGGGCAGGCGCGTCAGGAAGATGCGATGGCGCTGGAACACACTTTGCTGGCCATCGGCGATGGGCACCGTGTTGAAGGCCGCTTCCTGGGCGATGACCAGGCGGGCGCGGAAGCCGGAGTTCGGCTCCAGCAGCACGTTGTCGGCGGCGAAGTAGAAGTGCTCGTCGAAGAAGGTCGTGGGGAAGTTCTCGGGAACGGTGGTGTCACCGGTCAGCAGCAGGCACCAGCCGCCATCCAGTTCCGCCTGCGTCGAGGGCGCGCAGAACTCCAGCGTGACGCCGGTCTTGTCCTGGAACCACGACGGGAAGCCGCCGACGGTGGGGGACTTGTCGATCGGGCCCATGCGCTCGAGGACCGCGTAGGCGGGGGAGGCGGAGGCAGCTGCAATGGCAAGGACCACCGCCGCCGAAATCAGATTGCGCTTCGGTTTCATGATTACTGTGTTTTCCTGTCAAGGGGATGGTGATCGCGAGCATTTACCGGCTTACGCTTGCCCACGTTCATGGTTCGTCGCTGGTACTGCATCAACCAGGCTGAGCGACACAGCCAGGCTTCGCTCCTGCGGACACCGCCTGCGGCGCTGTCCCGGTGCACTGTTCGCGCCGCGCGCCGTCGTCGACGGAGTGCTGCACGGCGCGTTGCGCAGCAAGCAGTTCGTCGACCTTGGCCAACACCTGCTGCGGTTTGTCGATGTCATAGAGCCGGATCCAGCGACCGCTCTTCGCGTCGCCGACCAGGATCTGGCCCGGATGGTTCTCGGGCTTCGTGATGTGGATGCCGAAGGCCTGCAGCGCCTGGGCGACGTTGCTCACGTCGCCCGTGAGCCAGAGCCAGCCCGGCTTCGGGGAGAAGTGCTCGGCGTACTCCTTGAATCGCGCGGGCGTGTCGCGCACCGGGTCCCCCGTGAGCGACACCAGTCGCACCTTCTTCTCCAGCAGCGGCGCGAGGCTCTCCTGCAGCTGCGCGAAGGTGTGCGACACCATCGGGCAGATGTCGGTGCAGTTCGTGTAGACGAAGCTGACCACCACGATCTTGCCGGCGAGCGTATCGCTCGCCAGGCGCAGCTTGCGGCCGTCCTGGTCCACGAGCACCGCGGCATCGGTGGGCCGCACCGGCTTGCCCGCAACGGAGGCCGGCGGGGTGGTGGCGTGATGACCCTCGTGACCGTCGCCGTGCGACCAGGCCCGCGGCATGCAAAGGATCATCCCCAGCATCAGCCCGGTGCACGCGAGAGTCTTGCTCCTGAAATTCATCACTGCTCCTCTTGTGACGCGACGCTGGAAACTCGGCGCGTATGTAACTCGTGTTACGCAAAGAGCAGACCAAGAACCAAAGTGCCCACTCTTCCGGCACCTCGGAGGGCGGCAGGAGCGTTGCGGCGGCACCACGGTGCCGAAACCAATCTTTTGATCCACATCAAACACGAGGCCCGGACCGCTGGAACGCGGGCCGGGCCTGGAAATGGGGAAAAGGGTGGGGAATGCGGGCGGGGGATTCCCCATCAATGGGTGGGGGAGGAAACCCGTTCCCCCGAGACCCCCGGGGCTGGAGCTACTCCAGCCCGCTTTGCAGGTGGTGGTAGCGGGAGATGACGCGGGGCACGTACGCCTGGGTCTCGGCGTTGCGGGGGATGCCGCCTGCCCGCTCCACGTTGCCGGGGCCGGCGTTGTAGGCGGCCAGCGCCAG
Organism: Ramlibacter alkalitolerans; assembly: GCF_016722765.1. Classification (GTDB taxonomy): domain Bacteria; phylum Pseudomonadota; class Gammaproteobacteria; order Burkholderiales; family Burkholderiaceae_C; genus Ramlibacter; species Ramlibacter alkalitolerans. The sequence goes on from NZ_JAEQND010000001.1 coordinate 93,561, forward strand.
CGCGAGGTTGTTGCCGAAGCGCGCCAGCAGGTCCTTCAGGTAGCGGGCACCGCCATCCACGTTGGCCGCCGGGTCGTGGGGGTTCGCCACGTTCAGGGTCCGCGCCGTGCCGGGCATCAGTTGCATGAGCCCCATCGCGCCCTTCGGCGAAACCGCCTTGGGGTTGAAACCCGACTCGGTCTCGATCACGGCCTGCAGGAGGGCCTCGGGAAGGCCGTGGGTGCGCGCGGCGGCGCTGACCACGGGGGCCAGGGCCTCGCGCCGCCTGGCGAGCGCCACGGGCCTGCCGGCGCGCGCCGCGGGGGCGGGCGCGGCGGCCGCGGGGGTGGGGACCTGCGTGGGCTCGGGCTCGAACGGGCCGTCCAGGTTGCTCAGGAGGACGCCCTCGGCGCCTTCGTCGGTCACCTGGATCGGGGCCTGCGCGGCCTGGGCGCCCAGCACGCAACAACAGAGGGCGGCGGCGGCGCCGGCCCGCAGGCGCCAGGAAGGACGGAGATGCGACATCGTGGGCTCCGGAGAGTGTGGATCCGGCTCTCGGACCGGTAGACCTTTCCTTCGCAAGGACCACGCCAGCGCCGCCGCTGATTTCCCGCTATCGCGGGCACCAAATTTGCGACAGAGTGTGTATCCATAACCGAGGGACTCTCTCCATGCGACAACTTTCCACCCAGCAGCCACGTCGCGGCGTCGGGCGCGGCTTCACTCTCCTCGAACTGCTCGTCGTGCTGGTCGTGCTCGGCCTGCTGGTCAGCATCGTCGGCCCGCGGTATTTCAGCCAGCTCGGCAAATCCGAAGGCAAGGCGGCCCAGACCCAGATCGCCAGCATCGTCAAGGCGCTGGACATGTACCGGATCGACCTGGGCAAGTACCCCAGCACCGAACAGGGCCTGGCCGCCCTGAGCGCGGCGCCCGCCAACGAGCCCCGCTGGCACGGCCCCTACCTGGCCAAGGCCGTTCCGCCGGATCCCTGGGGCCGTGCCTATGTGTACAAGTCGCCCGGCGACACCGCGGAATTCGACCTGATGTCCTTCGGCAAGGACGGCGCTCCCGGCGGCACCGAAGAAAACGCCGACATCTCCTACTGACACGGCGGATCGATCATGCAGTTCCAGGTGAAGGCCGTCGACGGCGGCCGCGGCATCGTGCAAATGACGTTCGACGCCGGCACGCTCGAAGGGGCGCGCCAGGCCGCGGAGCACCAGGGCCTGCGCGTGATCGCCGTCTCGCCGGTGCGCAAACTGGCGGCGATGAGTGTTTCGCTGGGGCGCTCCAAGGCCTTCCCGCTGGTCCTTTTCAGCCAGGAGCTCGCGACGCTCCTCAATGCCGGCCTGTCGCTCATCACGGCGCTGGAAAGCCTGGCGGAGAAGGAGCACGACGGCAGCACGCGCAAGATGCTCGCCGCGCTGGTGCGGCTGCTGTATGAGGGCAAGTCCTTCTCGCAGGCGCTGACGCAGTTCCCGGAGGTGTTCCCCGACCTGTACGTGGCGCTGATCCAGTCGAGCGAGAAGACCGGCGCCGTGCACGGTGGGCTGACGCGCTACGTGGCCTACCGCACGCGCATCGACATGCTCACGCAGAAGATCGTCAGCGCCTCGGTCTACCCGGTGCTGCTGCTGCTGGTGGGCATGGGCGTGCTGCTGTTCCTGGTCGGCTACGTGGTGCCGCGCTTCAGCACCGTGTTCGGCGAGATGGGGACCAAGCTGCCCTGGCTGTCGCAGATGCTGATGAACTTCGGCAAGATGATCAACGACCACGTCGCTGCTCTTGCCGTGTCGGCAGCCGTGGCCGTGGCCGGCGCCGTGGGCCTGTGGCAGGTGACGGCGGTGCGCGCCGCGGTGGGCCAGGCCGTGCTGGCGCTGCCGGGCGTGCGCGAGCGGGTGTTCCTGTACCACGTCACGCGCCTGTACCGCTCGCTGGGCATCCTGCTGCAAAGCGGCATCCCCGTCCTGCAGGCGATCGGCATGGCGCGCGGCCTGATCGGCGCCCGCATGGCGGTGCTGCTGGACCAGGCCGGCCAGCGCGTGCGCGAGGGCCAGCCCCTGTCGCAGGCCTTCGAGGCCAACCAGCTGTCGACGCCGGTGGCGCTGCGCATGCTGCACGCCGGCGAGCAGGCCGGCAACCTGGGCGCGATGATGGAGAAGACCGCGGACTTCTACGACGAGGAAATGGGCCGCTGGATCGAGTGGTTCGTGCGCCTGTTCGAGCCGTTGCTGATGGTCTTCGTCGGCGCGGTGATCGGCGTCGTCGTGGTCCTGATGTACATCCCGATCTTCGAGCTGGCGGGGTCGATCCGGTAGCAAGCCCGAATCCAGGGAGAAGAACGCAAAAGCCGCAAAAGTTTCGCAAAAGCCGCCAAAGGGATCCCTTCGAAGGATAGCCTTTGCGGCTTTTGCGTTTCCTTTGCGGCTTTTGCGTTTCCTTTGCGGCTTTTGCGTTGAAGTCTTTTCCGTTTGCCGAACAAACGGGGACGCTAAGGAAAAAGGCACGAGGCCTTGCGGACCCGTGCCTGATGCTCCGACGCCGGCCCCTGCGGGCCGCGCGCTTGATCAATATTCCTGCAGCGTGCCGAAGCCCGAGCCGGGCTGGTCGACGGGGCGCGTGAGGCCCATCTTCTCGATGCGGTAGCGCATCATGTCGCGCGACAGGCCCAGCAGCTTGGCCGACTTGGTCACGTTCCAGCCGGTGCGCTCCAGCGTCTTGACGACCAGCGTGCGCTCCATCTCGGCCAGGTCCGCCATGTCGGTGTTGCCGTTGCCCTTGGGCACCGACATGCAGGGCTCGTTGCAGCCCTTGAAGTCGCGCTCGAACTTGGATTCCGGCGCCAGGCTCGGGCACAGCGCGAGCTGCGTCGTGCTGATCAGGTCCGTGGGGGCCAGCAGCACCGTCTGCTCCAGCATGTTGCGCATCTCGCGCACGTTGCCGGGCCAGAAGTATTCGAGCAGCTGGCGCTCGGCGTCCGGGCTGAAGCGCAGGTTCGGCTTGCCGTAGCGCCGCCCGTGCGCCTGCAGGAAGTGGCGCGCCAGCAGCAGGATGTCGCTGCCGCGATCGCGCAGCGCCGGCACGTTGACGGAGATGATGCGCAGGCGGAAGTACAGGTCGCTGCGGAAGGTGCCCTGCTTGACCATCGCCGCGAGGTCGCGGTTGGTGGCGCTGATGATGCGCAGGTTGACCTTGCGCTCCTTCACCGCCCCGACCCGGCGCACCGTCTTCTCCTCCAGCAGCTTGAGCAGCTTGGCCTGGAGCGACATGTCGATCTCGCCGATCTCGTCGAGGAACAGCGTGCCGCCGTCGGCCGCTTCCACCAGGCCCGTGCGGCGCTCCTTGGCGTCCGTGAACGCGCCCTTCTCGTGGCCGAACAGCTCGGACTCCAGCAGGTGCGACGGGATCGAGGCGCAGTTGATCTCGACGAAGGGGCCGGCCGCGCGCGCGCCGTCGAAGTGCATCGAGCGCGCGACGAGTTCCTTGCCGGTGCCGGTCTCGCCGTGCACCAGCACCGCCGGCAGGTCGCCGTCGGCAACGCGGCGCTCCGCCTCCAGCACCTGGCGGATGGTCGTCTTCATCTCCTGCATCGCGGGGGATTCGCCGATCATCGCGTTCAGGCCGGCGCCGCTCGCCTGCCGCTGCTGGTGGAACTGCAGCACCTGTTCCATCTTGGCGGTGCCCACCGCCCGCTCCAGCAGCAGGTTCAGTTCGGCCATCGAGACCGGCTTGAGCACGTAGTCGTACGCGCCCGCCTTCATGGCCTGCACCGCCGTCTGCGCGCTGTCGTCGCCCGTCATCACGATGCACTTGGCGAGCGGATCGCCTTCGCGCATCCTGGTGATCAGCTCGACCCCCGTCATGCGTGGCAGGCGCTGGTCGGTCACCACCGCGTCCGGATGCAGGGTATCGAAGAGGCCGAGCGCCTCTTCCGCCGATCCGCAAGCCTGGACCTCCCAACCATTGCGCGTGAGGTACGCGCTGATGTTGGCCTGCTGGATGGCGTCGTCTTCCACCACCAGTACCGTCTTGCCCATTGCTCTGTCCTATCCCTTGAAATGCAGCCGCACCTGCGTGCCGACGTTCGGCTCGCTGGACAGCGCCACGAAACCGCCGAAGCGCTCCATCGCGCGCTTCAGCATCGGCAGCCCCACGCCCAGCCCGTGCGACTTGGTCGTGTGGAAGGGCCGGAAGGCCGATTCCAGTTGCTGCTCCGTCATGCCCACCCCGGAGTCGCTGAACGTGAGTTCGACGCCGTCCGGGTTCTTGACCTTGCGCAGTTCGATGCGCAGTTCGCCGCCGCGGGGCATGGCCTCGACGGCATTGGAGATCACGCTGTGCAGGGCCTGCCGCACCAGCGAGGTGTTGCCCTTCACGTGGGTGCCGCAGACCTCGTTGCGGGCCCAGTTCAGGCGCACGTTGGAGCGCTCGAAGGTGGGCCCGAAGGAGGCCAGCAGGCTGTCGAGCACGGTGCACAGGTCGACCGGCTCGGTCTCGCCCGAGATCGGGCGCGAGTACAGCAGCAGTTCGCGCACCCACTGCGACAGGAAGTCGACCTGGGTGATGATGTCCTGCGCGTTCTTGCGCACCGGCAGGTCGTCGGTGCAGGCCGCCAGTTCGGCGCTGGAGCGCACGCTGGCCAGCGGGTTGCGCAGGCTGTGCGCCAGCGCGGTGGCCATCTCGCCCGCGAACACCTGCGACTGCGCCTCCAGCAGCTGCCGCTGCTGCTGCGACAGCACGCGCGAGCCGCGCCGCACGATGCTGAACAGGCCGAGGTAGATCACGAAGCCGCCGGCGAGCGTCGTCATCCACACCAGGATCTGCCCGGCGCGGATCGAGTCCATCAGGTGGCGCGGCTCCTTGTAGACCTCCACCACCGCGACCACTTCGCCCTTCGGGTCCGTCAGCGGCACGTAGTTCTCGATGAAGAACTCGCGCGGCTCGACGACGAAGCGTTGTTCCGAGCGCTCCGACATGTTGCCGGCATGGTGCTTGGCGACGTCCATCTTGGACGCGAAGGCCTCGCGCAGCTCCTCGTTCTCGTTGGTGAAGGTGCCGATCAGGTCGCGGTTGGTGGACCAGACGATCTTGCCGTCGCGCGCGTAGACGCTCGTGAGCAGCACGTCGGGCAGCGTCTCGAGGTGCTCGTACACCTCGGAGCGCGCCTGCGCCACGACCTTGGGCGACAGGCCGGCGGACCAGGTGTCCACCCGCGGATCGAGGAAGGGCACCAGGCTCACGGCACCGATCTGCGCGGCCTCGACGCCCAGGCAGTTGTAGATGAACTGGGCCGTCAGCAGGGCGTCGCGCTGCAGCGCCTGCTGCGTGACGAAGTGGGACAGCACCGTGCCGGTGACCGCCGCCACCGGCAGCAGCGCCGCCAGGCTGGCGATGGAGAACCAGCGCAGCAGGTTGAAAGGCCGCACGGGCGCCGCCGACGGCGGAGTTTCGCGCGTGCCGGGCGCCGTCTGGCGCGGGGGTGCGAAGGCCGGTTGCGGCGCGACCGCCGGTGCGGTGGCTTCCGAAGCGGAGGCCGACACCGTGGACGCACGGCGCGGCCAGCGCCACCGGCCGCTGCGCAAAGCCGCCGGGAAACGCAAGCCGCCGCCAGGCAATCCGGCGATGTCCTTCACGAAGTTCCTCCTTGTGTCCCCAAGCCGCCCCGGGCCCGCCCCGCCCTTGTGCTCCCCTGGGCCAATCGATTATTAATGGCTTTATGACGAACTTGCAATTCGTCACGATCATCTCGGCACGAAAGTGCCACGAATTTGGACGAGCGGTGTGGTTCGCTCAGGCTTTCCGCGACTTGACAGAACAGCCGGATGGAGCTTCGTTTTGCAGCAGGGGCAGGGCCGGGCGCCATCGAAGGTCCTTCTTCAGAACGCCCAGAACGGTCCGGGACCCACCGGGGTGGCGCGACCGGCGATCGCGACGAAGACCTTGCGGCCGAAGAAGAAGGGCAGGCCCCAGTCGAAGCTGCTTCCCAGGACCACGCTGCCACCGAGCCGCGCCGCCGCCGTGCCGGAGGGCAGCGAGCTGGCGTCCACCACCGTGAACGGCACCGCCACGCTGGCCCCGTTCACGCCCGTCGCCGTCGCCGAAAGTGCAAGCGGGCTGGGCGGGCAGTAGAAACCGCTGCTGCACAGCGGGATGGCGGCATCGGGAAAGAAGATGCCGTTCGAGCCGCTGTCGATGAAGGCCGGGAGAACGGCGCCCTTGTAAGTGGTGGAAAAACTTCCGTTGGCGCGCGCCGTGTAGATCGCCGTCCCGCCGAGCTGGTTGTTGGCGCGCGTGCCGATGCCCAGCACCAGCGAGCCGGCCACGCGTTGCGAGCCGCCGACGGGCACGTCCGGCAGCACGATGGCCAGGCCGTTGTTGTCGCCGCCGGCGAGCGCTGCCACCGGGTGCGCCAGCTGGCTGGCCAGCGGCGCTGTCGCGATGGAGCAGCCGCTGGCCGTGCAGCTGAAATACACGCCCGGCAGCCGGCTGACGACGCTGGATGCACAGGCGCTGCCGCAGTCCTGCACGTCGAAGCCGACGCCCAGGATGCCGTTGGAGCCCGCATCCGCCAGCGCGGGGCCCGTGTCGGAGCAATCGGCCGGCACCCTGGCATACGGGCCGGCCGGATCGTCCATCACCTGCACCGGCAGGGCAGCGGCCTGCTGGCCGCCCAGGCGCACATCCGCGCTGCGCACCGAGCCCCAGGCAAAACCGCTCGCGAACAGGCCGCACTCCGCCAGCACGCCGCCGCCGGCGTTCACCGCGGGCAAGGCGAGCGTGCCCAGGGCGGACGCCTTGACCCGCAGGCCGACCGAGCCGGTATCGAGCAGGATGTGGTCGATGGTGCGGCAGTTGCCGCTGGCGGGTGCGCAGAGCGTCACGCTCACGAACGGCGAATTGATGGCGCTGCCGTCGGTGCCGCGATCCAGCAGGATGGGCACGACGTTGCTGCCGGCGGCAACGTCCGGTGCGGTGTCTCCGGGCGTCGCGCCCGGGCTCGCGGCGGGCGCGGCGGCATCGTCGCTGCCTCCGCCGCCGCAGGCCGCGAGGATCGCCAGCAGCGCCAGCGCCGCGGCGTGCCGCAGCCAACGCGCCGCGCCAGGCGCGCGCGGGCTCATTTCATCTCCCGCGTGTCGAAGCCGGCGGGCAGGCGCGAGGGCAGCCAGGCGCGGCCCTGGAACGCGCCCATGTGGCCCTCGGAGACGACGACGGCCTCGCCGGTGTCCACCGCCAGGCGCGAGTGCGGGCCGCCATGGCGCGCCGCGCCGCGGGCGCGGTAGGCCTCGAAGTGGCGACCGAGCAGGCGCTTGAGGTTCGGCTTGAACGGGCCGGACCAGGCCAGCGCGAACACCCGGCCGGTGCCGTCCACGTATTGATCGACCACCACGCCCGTGCGCAGCGTCCGGTGCACGACGGTGTACGGCGCACCGGCCACGGTGCTGCCCTGCGAAGTCTGCACGGCGGCATCGTCGCCGCGCGTCGGCGCTTCATCGAGCCCGGCCCAGGCCCCGCCGGCCGCCAGCACCACGCTCGCCACAAGGATTCGGATCATGTGTCTTTCGTCGATGCGCCCGTTGTCCGCGGTCCCGCGGCCCCTCCGGGCGTGAGCACGATAGAGCGGGCCCTCCAAGGCCAGTTCCGGCGTGCCGACCCTTTGTAAGCAAAAGCAGGCGCGGTTGAGAAATCCGACGCATGCACGGGGCGTGCCTGCTTCATGCGATCGGACGATGGCGCCGGCGGGGCCGAAAAAGCAGAAGGCCCTGCTCTTGCGAACAGGGCCTTCGAAGACTTGGCGGAGTGGACGGGACTCGAACCCGCGACCCCCGGCGTGACAGGCCGGTATTCTAACCAACTGAACTACCACTCCGCGTCGTGCCGGCCCCCCCCGCGATGCGGGGAAGTGCCAGCGAACTTGGCGACCCTACGGGGATTCGAACCCCGGTACTCACCGTGAAAGGGTGATGTCCTAGGCCTCTAGACGATAGGGTCGAACCTGGACGCAACGAACGGAAACCTGGTGGAGGTAAGCGGGATCGAACCGCTGACCTCTTGCATGCCATGCAAGCGCTCTCCCAGCTGAGCTATACCCCCGGTGTCCGCTCTTCTTTCTCTTAAAAGAAACACGGGCCGAAGCCCGTGTTCCCGATTCTGGCGGAGTGGACGGGACTCGAACCCGCGACCCCCGGCGTGACAGGCCGGTATTCTAACCAACTGAACTACCACTCCGCATCGTGCCGACTTCCGCTCTTGCGAGCACAAGCGTCGACAGAACTTGGCGACCCTACGGGGATTCGAACCCCGGTACTCACCGTGAAAGGGTGATGTCCTAGGCCTCTAGACGATAGGGTCAAAACCTGGGACGCACGCCAAGGACGTGCTACCTGAAACCATCAACGCATCCCGACACCACGTGGTGGAGGTAAGCGGGATCGAACCGCTGACCTCTTGCATGCCATGCAAGCGCTCTCCCAGCTGAGCTATACCCCCCCGGCAGGTGTCGAGCCTTGAATTCTACACTGAAAAATCAGGCGTTTTGAAGACGCTCGACCACACGTTCGCGCTGGCTGAGCGCGAGCACCGCATCCAGCGATGGCGTCTGCGCCGTGCCCATCACGACCACCCGCACCGGCATCGCCAGCTGGGGCATCTTGAGGCCGGTGGCGCGCAGCGTTTCCTTGATCGCCTCGGCGATGTCTTCCCGCGTCCAGGGACAGGCTTCGAGCATCTTCGCCAGCATGCCCAGCGCCGGCCGCACGCCCTCGGTGATGTGCTTCTTCAGCTCGGCGGGATCGGGCTGCACGTCGGTGTAGAAGCGCGCCACCCAGTCGGCCAGCGCCACCGTCGTGTCGCAGCGGTCCTTGAGCAGGCCGCACAGGGCAGGCAGGCGCGCATCGGTGGCGATCTCGCGCCGGGCCAGCAGGTCCTTCACCAGCTGCGCCAGCGCTTCGTCCGCCGTGAGCTTCATGTGCTGCGCGTTCACCCAGCGCAGCTTGGCCTCGTCGAACTGCGCCGCGCTGCGGCCCAGGTGGTCGAGGTTGAACCACTGCAGGAACTGCTCGCGCCCGAAGATCTCGGCGTCGCCGTGCGACCAGCCCAGGCGCGCCAGGTAGTTGACCATCGCGTCGGGCAGGAAGCCTTCGTCGCGGTACTGCGTCACCGGCTTGGCGCCGTTGCGCTTGCTCATCTTCTCGCCCTGCTCGTTGAGCACGGTGGGCAGGTGCGCGAACACCGGCGGCTCCTGGCCGAGCGCGCGGAAGATGTTGATCTGGCGCGGCGTGTTGTTCACGTGGTCGTCGCCGCGGATCACGTGCGTGATCTGCATGTCGATGTCGTCCACCACCACGCAGAAGTTGTACGTGGGGGTGCCGTCGGGGCGCGCGATCACCAGGTCGTCGAGTTCGTCGTTGCTGATCTCGATGCGGCCCTTGACCTTGTCGTCCCAGGCCACCGTGCCGCCGATCGGATTGCGAAAGCGCCAGACCGGCTGCACGCCCTCGGGCACCGCCGGCAGCGTCTTGCCCGGCTCGGGCCGCCAGGTGCCGTCGTAGCGCGGTTTTTCCTTGGCGGCCATCTGCCGTTCGCGCAGCTTGTCCAGTGCTTCCACGCTCATGTAGCAGGGGTAGATGAGCCCCTGCTCGCGCATCTGCGCCAGCACTTCGCGGTAGCGGTCCATGCGCTGCATCTGGTAGTACGGCCCCTCGTCGGGATCGAGGCCCAGCCAGCGCATGCCTTCGAGGATGACGTCGACGGCGGCCTGCGAGGAACGCTCCAGGTCGGTGTCCTCGATGCGCAGGATGAAGGTGCCGCCCTGCGAACGGGCGAAGGCCCAGGGGTACAGCGCCGAGCGGATGTTGCCCAGGTGGATGAAGCCGGTGGGCGACGGGGCGAAGCGGGTACGAACGTTCAAAGTTGCTCCAGTCCGCGCAGGAGGTCGTCCTGGATGTCCAGGGGATGTTCGAGGCCGACGGCCAGGCGCAGCAGCCCCTGGCCGATGCCGGCCGCCTGGCGCTGCTGCTCGGACAGGCGCCCGTGCGAGGTGGTGGCGGAATGGCTGATGATGCTCTTGGTGTCGCCGAGGTTGGTGGCGATGCTCATCACCTGCGCGCTGTCGATCACCTTGAAGGCGTTGGCGCGCAGGCTGGCCGGGTCCTCGCCTTTCACGTCGAAGGACACCACGCCGCCGCCGAGGCCGGACTGCTGGCGCATCGCCAGCGCATGCTGCGGATGCGACGGCAGGCCGGGGTAGTAGACGCGCGTCACGCTAGGGTGCGATTCGAGGAACTGCGCGATCTGCAGCGCGTTCGCGCACTGCTGGCGCATGCGGATGTCCAGCGTCTCCAGGCCCTTGAGCACCACCCACGCGTTGAAGGGCGCCAGCGACATCCCCGCCGTGCGCACGATCGGCGCGAACACGTCGTTGATCCACTTCGCCGATCCGCACAGCGCGCCGGCCATCACCCTGCCCTGCCCGTCGAGGTACTTGGTGCCGGAGTGGATCACGAAGTCGGCCCCGAGTTCCACCGGCCGCTGCAGCGCCGGCGTGCAGAAGCAGTTGTCCACCGCCAGCAGCGCGCCCGCGCCATGCGCGAGTTCCGCCAGCGCGCGGATGTCGCACACGTCGGTCAGCGGGTTGGTCGGCGTCTCCGCGAACAGCAGCTTCGTGTTGGGCTTGAGCGCCTGCTGCCATTCGTTCAGGTCGGTCTGCGACACGAAGGTGCTTTCCACCCCGAACTTGCCGAACTCCTTGGCGAACAGGTTCATCGTGGAGCCGAACACCGAGCGCGAGCAGATCACGTGGTCGCCGGCCTTGAGCACGCCCATGCACAGCAGCAGGATGCCGGCCATGCCGGTGGAGGTGCCGATCGCCGCCTCGGTGCCCTCCATGGCGGCCAGGCGCAGCTCGAAGCTGGTCACCGTGGGATTGGAGGTGCGGGCGTAGGTGTAGCCCTCCTGCGGGTTGGCGAACCGGTGGGCCGAGGTCTCGGCATCCGGCTGCACGAAGCCGCTGGTGAGGTACAGCGCCTCGGAGTTCTCGCCCCACTGGCTGGGCGGCAGCGCGGCGCGCACCGCCAGGGTCTCGCGGCGCAGGCCCGGGGGCAGCTTCTTGCCTTGCATGCTCAGGCCTCTTGGGGATTGGGAATGGAAAGGCGCGAGGTCGTCACGTCCAGCGGATCTTCCTGGCCGACGCGCGCCTCGTTGATGCGCGCAATGTCCTCGGGGTTGATGTCGCCGGTGACGTAGACGCCGTCGAAGCAGGACGCATCGAAGCCGTCGATCTGCGGGTTGAGCTTGCCGATGGCGTTCTTCATGCCGTCGACATCCTGGTAGATCAGCGCGTCGCAGCCAATGAGTTCGCGCACCTGCTCCACCGTCCGGCCGTGCGCGACCAGCTCCGAGGGCGTCGGCATGTCGATGCCGTAGACGTTCGGGAAGCGCACCGGCGGCGCCGCGCTCGCCATGTAGACCTTGCGGGCGCCGGCGTCGCGCGCCATCTGCACGATCTCGCGGCTGGTGGTGCCGCGCACGATGGAGTCGTCCACCAGCAGCACGTTGCGGCCCTTGAACTCGCTGCCGATCGCGTTGAGCTTCTGCCGCACTGAGCGCTTGCGCACCGCCTGCCCCGGCATGATGAAGGTGCGGCCCACGTAGCGGTTCTTGACGAAGCCTTCGCGGTAGGGAATGCCCAGGAGCTGCGCGAGCTGCATCGCGCTCGGGCGGCTCGATTCGGGGATCGGGATCACGACGTCGATCTCGTGCGGCGGCACGGTGGAGATCACGCGCTTGGCGAGCGTCTCGCCCAGGTTCAGCCGCGCCTGGTAGACCGAGATGCCATCGAGCACCGAGTCCGGCCGCGCCAGGTACACGAATTCGAAGATGCAGGGCGAGAGTTTCGGCGCCTCGGCGCACTGCGCCGCATGAACCTTGCCCTGCAGGTCCACGAACACGCACTCGCCCGGAGCGACGTTGCGCTCGAAGCGGTGGTTCGTGCCTTCGAGCGCCACCGATTCGCTGGCCACCATCACGGTGCCGTCGGGCCCGCGGCCGACGCACAGCGGGCGGATGCCGAACGGGTCGCGGAAGGCCACCAGCCCGTGTCCCGCGACCAGCGCCACCACCGCATAGGAGCCGCGGACGCGCCGGTGCACGTTGGCCACGGCGGCGAACACGTCCTGCGGCGACAGCTGCACGCCGCGGGTGGTGCGCTCCAGTTCGTGCGCGAACACGTTCACCAGCACCTCGGTGTCGCTCTCGGTGTTGATGTGGCGGTGGTCGGCCGTGAACAGCTCGGTCTTGAGCGCCTGCGCGTTGGTGAGGTTGCCGTTGTGCGCCAGCGTGATGCCGAAGGGCGCGTTGACGTAGAAGGGCTGTGCCTCTTCCTCGCTGTAGGCGTTGCCGGCGGTCGGGTAGCGCACCTGGCCGAGGCCCACGTTGCCTGGCAGCGCGCGCATGTTGCGGGTGCGGAAGACATCCCGCACCATGCCCTTGGCCTTGTGCATGTAGACCTTGCGGCCCTGCTGCGTGACGATGCCCGCGGCATCCTGGCCGCGGTGCTGCAGCAGCAGCAAGGCGTCGTAGATCAGCTGGTTGACCGGGCCCTGGCTGACGACCCCGACGATTCCGCACATAGTGTTTCGCTTTCCTTCATGCCGGCAGGTAGGTGCCGAACCGCTCGGGCACCGCCGGCTTCAATCCACGCAGGGCCGCCGTCGCCACCCCGGCCGTCATCGATTCCGTCCACCAGCCGCTGTTCTTCAGCCCCGTGAGGTGGACCACCACGGCCAGCGCCAGCACGGCCACCGCGCCGCGCACCAGGCCGAACACGGCGCCGAGCACCCTGTCCACGGGCGCCAGGCCCGAGGCGGCGACCAGCTTCTTGGTGAGCCAGGCCAGCAGCCCGAGGGCGAACAGCGCGGCGATGAACACCACCACGAATCCCGCAGCGTAGCGGATGGAGTCCCCCGCGTGGCCGATCGGCATCCGTTCCGCCACCCGCGGCGCGAGCCACTGCGCCAGCACGAAGGCGGCCACCCAGTTCAGCACCGACAGCACCTCGTACACCAGCCCGCGCCACAGGCCCAGCAGCACGGAGGCGGCCAGCACCGCCAGCACGACCCAGTCGAGGACCGCCACTAAAGCGACAGGATCGCGGCCGGCAGCGCCAGGCCCTTGATCTTCTCCGCCGCCCGGTCCGCCTCGGCGCGGGAGGCGAAGGGGCCGGCCCGCACGCGGATGCGCGGCCCGTTCTTCGTTTCGGCGACGTTGGTGTAGTTCTTCAGTCCGGCGCGATCCAGCTTCTGCTGCGCCAGCCGCGCCTTTTCGCGTTCCGCGAAGGCGCCGACCTGCACCACGTAGCGCAGGCCCGCCGCGGCCGTATCGACCGACTTGCCTTCCAGCAGCTTCTGGGCCTTGGCGGTCTCCACCTTCGCTTCGGGCGTCTTCGGTTCGGGCCGCGCATCGGCGCGAAGTTCCGGCTTCTTCTCGGGAGCGCTCTCGGCCTTGGCCACCTTGGGCGGCTCGGGCTTCGCCGCCACCACCGGTGCCGGATTCGTTTGCGGCGCAGCGAGGCCGGCTTCCTGGCGGGTTTCGGTGATCACCGGGGCCGGCGCCGGTGCGCTGGCGACCTTGCCGGCAGCGGCCGGGGCAGGTGCCTGCGGCAGCGGCGGCAGCGGCTTGACCTTGTTGCGGTCGGGAATCTCGATCGGGATGTCGACCGCGACGGGGCGCGGCTGCGTATCGAACAGCAGCGGGAAACCCACCACGCCGATCAGGACGAGGACCACGGCGCCGATCAGGCGGTGGCGGGCGCGCCGCCGCATCACTTCGATGCTTTCGGCCGGCGCGGACGCGGCCTTCGGAGCGTCGACCTTCTTGCGCAACTTGAACAGGGCCATCGGGAGGGGAGTCAGCCGAGATGCTTGGCGGACAGGCGGGGCACACCGTGCGTGAGGACGCCGCCCACCGTGTAGAACGATCCGAAGACGAGGATTCTATCAGTCGGCTCGGCAGCAGCCACGGCGGCGCGCAGGGCGTCCTCGGGGCCGGTGTGGATGCTCGCCGGCACGTCGCGCCGGCCCGGCAGGGCCTGCCACTTTTCCAGCAGCGCCTGCGCGCTCGCCGCGCGCGGCGTGGGCAGGTCGGTGAAGTACCAGCGGTCCACCAGCGGCCCCATCTTCGCCAGCATGGGCGCCAGGTCCTTGTCCGCCATGGCGCCGAACACGCCGTGGGTGGTCGGATAGAAGCCCATGGCATCGAGGTTGGCCGCCAGCGCCGCCACCGCATGCGGGTTGTGCGCCACGTCCAGCACCAGCGCCGGCTGGCCGGGGATGATCTGGAAGCGGCCGGGCAGTTCCACCATCGCCAGGCCGTTGCGGATCGCCTGCGCGGTCACGGGCAGCCGCTGCCGCAAGGTCTCGAGCGCAGCCAGCACGCCCGAGGCATTGAGCAACTGGTTGGCGCCGCGCAGCGCGGGATAGGCCAGGCCGGAATAACGGCGCCCGCGCCCGGCCCAGGCCCACTGCTGCTTGTCGCCGGAGAAGTTGAAGTCGCGCCCCAGCAGCCACAGGTCGGCGCCGAGCGCGCTGGCCTCCTGGACCACGCTGTGCGGCGGCACCGGATCGCTCACGATCGCCGGCTTGCCGGGACGCAGGATGCCGGCCTTCTCGCGGCCGATCGCCTCCCGGTCCGCCCCGAGGTATTCCATGTGGTCCAGGTCGATGCTGGTGATGATCGCGCAGTCGGTGTCCACGACGTTCACCGCATCGAGGCGCCCGCCCAGGCCCACTTCGAGGATCGCGACGTCGAGGGCGCTGGCCGCCATCAGGCTCAGGATCGCGAGCGTCGTGAATTCGAAGTAGGTGAGGGCCACGTCGTCCATGGCGCGCGCCGCTTCCACCCGCTCGAAGTGCGGCAGCAGCGAGGCGGCCTGCACGATCTCGCCGCCGATGCGGCAGCGCTCCTCGAAGTGCACCAGGTGCGGCGAGGTGTACACGCCGGTGCGCCAGCCGGCCTGCAGCGCGATCGCCTCCAGCATCGCGCAGGTCGAGCCCTTGCCGTTGGTGCCGGCCACCGTGATGACCGGGCAGTCGAAGCGCAGGCCGAGGCGGCCCGCCACCTGTTCGACCCGGTCGAGGCCGAGCGCGATGTTCTTCGGATGCAGGCGCTCGCAGTGCGCCAGCCAGTCGCTGAGGTCGTTCATGCGGGGATTGTCGTTGCCCCGGCACCCTGCCCTAAGATCCGGCCATGGCCGCAACCCTCTACGGCATCCCGAACTGCGACACGGTGAAGAAGGCGCGCGCCTGGCTGGCCGCCCAGGGCGTGGACTACGCGTTCCATGATTTCAAGAAGGGCGGCGTGCCCGCCGACCGCCTGGACGCCTGGCTGCACGCGGCCGGCTGGGAAAGGCTCCTGAACCGGCAGGGCACGACCTGGCGCAAGCTCGATGCGCAGGAACAGTTGCGTTCGGGCAACGAAGCCGGCGCCCGCGCGCTGATGCTGGCGCAGCCGAGCGTCATCAAGCGCCCGGTGGTGGAATGGCCGGATGGCGCCGTCACCGTGGGCTTCGAACCGGCGGCCTGGCAGGCACGCACTGCCGCTGGCAGTTGATTTTTACCGTCGCTTTACTGTAAAGGCTCGCAACGGCTGGGCCGGCTGTCTAAACTTTCAGCATCAGCAGTCCACAACGAGTCCCTTCATGAAACACACCGTCATTTTTGCGGCCCTCGGCCTGGCAGCCTTCGGCGCCGCCGCGCAGGAAGTCGGCCAGGTCGTCTCCTCCCAGCCCGTGATCCAGCAGGTCGCCGTGCCGCGCCAGAACTGCGCTCCCGGCTACGTGCAGGCCCCGCCCCAGACCTCCGGCATGGGCGGCCTCGCGGGCGCCGTCACCGGCGCGGCGATCGGCAGCCAGATCGGCGGCGGCGCCGGCACGGCCGCGGCCATGCTGATCGGCACCGTGGGCGGCGCGCTCCTGGGCAACAACGTCGAGGCCAACAACATGCGTGCCCAGCAGGCGGCGATGCCCACCTGCACGACGGAGACGACGTACGAGAACCGCACCGTCGGCTACGACGTGACCTACCAGTACGCCGGCCAGCAGTACACCACCCGCATGCCCTACGACCCGGGCCCGACGGTCCGCCTGCAGGTCAGCCCCGTGGCGCAGGGCAGCGTGCCGGCGCCGGGCATCGCCGGCGCGGTGAGCGCTCCGCCGGTGCAAGGCGTGATCGCGGCGCAGCCCGCGATCGTGGCAACGGCTCCGGCGGTCGTGCCGGCGCCGGTCTACGTGCAGCCGTACCCGGTGTATCCGGCCTACCCGTACCCTGTCTACCGGCCGTACTACCCGCCGGTCGGCATCTCGCTGGGCTTCGTGTTCCGCGGCGGCCACGGCGGCCACCGCCACTGGCGCTGAGCATCCCGCGCCGATCCGAGAGAACCCCGCCCTGCGGGGTTTTCTCTTTTGGGGAGGCGCTTTGTCCCCTCGCCTAAAATCAGCGGTTTCCCCGCAGCTTTTCCCTCCCATGACCACCGAGACATTCGACGGCGTCGCCGTCGCGACCCAGGCCAACGTGTACTTCGACGGCAAGTGCGTCAGCCACAGCATCACGCTGGCCGACGGCACGAGGAAATCGGTGGGCGTGGTCCTGCCGGCCAGCCTGACCTTCAAGACCGGCGCGCCCGAGATCATGGAGTGCGTGGCCGGCTCCTGCGAGTACAAGCTCGCCGGCAGCAGCGAATGGAAGAAGTCCTCGGCCGGCGACAGGTTCTCCGTGCCCGGCGACTCCAGCTTCGAGATCCGCACGACCGAGCCCTATCACTACATCTGCCACTTCGGCTGAAAGCGGGACATGAGCACCATCCTCGAAAGCCTGCCGATCGGGCAGAAGGTCGGCATCGCCTTCTCGGGCGGCCTGGACACCAGCGCCGCCCTGCACTGGATGCGCAAGAAGGGCGCCATCCCGTTCGCCTACACCGCCAACCTCGGCCAGCCCGACGAAACCGATTACGACGCGATCCCGCGCAAGGCGATGGAATACGGCGCCGAGAAGGCGCGCCTGGTCGACTGCCGCAAGCAGCTGGCGCACGAAGGCATCGCCGCCCTGCAGTGCGGCGCCTTCCACATCTCCACCGGCGGCGCGATGTACTTCAACACCACGCCCCTGGGCCGCGCCGTCACCGGCACGATGCTGGTGGCCGCGATGAAGGAGGACGACGTCCACATCTGGGGCGACGGCAGCACCTTCAAGGGCAACGACATCGAGCGCTTCTACCGCTACGGCCTGCTGACCAACCCGGCGCTGCGCATCTACAAGCCCTGGCTGGACCAGGCCTTCATCGACGAACTGGGCGGCCGCGCGGAGATGTCGGCGTTCATGACGGCGGCGGGCTTCGGCTACAAGATGTCGGCCGAGAAGGCGTATTCGACCGACTCCAACATGCTCGGCGCGACGCACGAGGCGAAGGACCTCGAGAACCTGAACTCCGGCATCCGGATCGTCAACCCGATCATGGGCGTGGCGTTCTGGAAGGACGAGGTCGCCGTCAAGGCCGAAGAGGTCCGCGTGCGCTTCGAGGAAGGCCAGCCCGTGGCCCTGAACGGCAGGCGCTTCGACGATCCGGTCGAACTGTTCCTGGAAGCCAATCGCATCGGCGGCCGCCACGGCCTGGGCATGAGCGACCAGATCGAGAACCGCATCATCGAGGCCAAGAGCCGCGGCATCTACGAGGCTCCCGGCATGGCGCTGCTGTTCATCGCCTACGAGCGCCTGGTCACCGGCATCCACAACGAGGACACCATCGAGCAGTACCGCGACAACGGCCGCCGCCTGGGCCGCCTGCTGTACCAGGGCCGCTGGTTCGACCCGCAGGCGATCATGCTGCGCGAGACGGCGCAGCGCTGGGTGGCGCGCGCCGTGACGGGCGAGGTGAGCCTGGAACTGCGCCGGGGCAACGACTATTCGATCCTCGACACGCAGTCGCCCAACCTCACCTACGCGCCGGAGCGCCTGTCGATGGAGAAGGTCGAGAACGCGCCCTTCTCGCCCAAGGACCGCATCGGCCAGCTCACGATGCGCAACCTGGACATCACCGACACGCGCGAGAAGCTCGGGATCTACTCGCGCACCGGGCTGCTCACGTCGGGCGGCGACGCGCCGCTGCCCTCGCTCGGCAAGGACTGAGCGGGCCGCGCGCGGCGCAGAGGGGATGCCCGGAGGCACACGGCCCGCGCGCCGTGGTATGACGCGGCCTTCCGACCGGAGTTCGTCCCCATGAAGAAGCTCGTCGCCGCGTTCGCCCTCGCGCTGTTCCCGCTCCTCGTCCCGGCCCAGGAGCGCGCCCTGCGCGCCGGCACCCTCAGCGTGGAGTTCCCGCAGGAATGGAACTTCAGGGCCTCCGCCCAGCGCGCCGAGGGCCACGGGCCCGAGGGGGAACTGGTGCTGGTGAACTTCCGCGTGCTCCACCCGGGCGCACCGGCCGAAGTCGTCGCCCAGCACTGGACGGTGCTGCGCAACTTCGCCCGCGACGAGATGCCCGGCCTGGCCGCGGGCAAGGACACGCAGGTGATCCGCGCCGTGACGGAGTCGCCCCTGCAGGATGCGCGGGTCGAGTTCTCCTCCGTGTCCAAGCGTTTGCGCGAAGGGCGCGACGCCTATTTCCTGCAGTACCTCCTCGGCTCGCGGCGCACCATCGCCTACTTCACCGTCGAAGGCTTCGGCGACGCGCTGCAGGCTGCCGCGCGGTTCGAGAAAATCCTTGCCACCCAGCGCTGGCAGGAATGAAATCGCGTGCCAGGAGACTCCGATGCTCGCCATCTTCCGCCCCCGTGCGCAGCGCCCGTAAGCGATGAAGCGCGCAGCCTCGACCCTCCTCGTGGTGGCCGCGCTCGTGGCCGCCGCCGCCCTGCTGAATCCCTCGGCGGAGCGGCACCGCCAGAAGATCCGCCAGGCCATGGGCGAGCGCAGCCCGATCGCGGGCATGCTGGGCCTGGGCACCCTGAAGGCCTTCGCCTCGAACTACCGCTCGCTGGGCGTCGCCTCCTACACCACCGCCGGCGACCGCGTGGCCTCCGTCGGGGCCTTCGGTTTCGTGTACGTGCTGCAATGACCTGAGGAGCGCGTCATGGCCACGCCCTTCCCCCTGCGCTGCCGCTGCGGCCGCTTCCAGGCCGAAGTGCGCCATCCCGGCCGCGGCACGCGCGCCGTCTGCTACTGCAAGGACTGCCAGGCCTTCGCGCATTTCCTCGGGCTGCCCTCCGGCATGCTGGACGCGCACGGCGGCACCGACATCGTCGCCGTGCGGCCACGCGACGTGCGCTTCGTGCAAGGGGCCGAGCAGCTCGCCTGCATGTCGCTCACGCCGCGCGGCACGCTGCGCTGGTTCACCGCCTGCTGCCGCACGCCGGTCGGCAACACGCCGCGCGACCTTCGGCTGTCGCACGTGGGCCTGGTGCATACCGCGCTGGAGAGTCCGGGCGCCGACCTGGAAGCGGCCTTCGGGCCGGTGCGCATGCGGGTGAACCGCCAGAGCGCGCACGGGCGTCCCCCGGCGTCGCCGCGGTTCGCGTTCGCCGCTGCGCTCCTGCGCTATGTCTCGGGGCTGGCGTGGTCGCGGGCCAGCGGCGGCTACCGCACCAACCCGTTCTTCGACGCGGACAGCGGCCGGCCGCGCGTGGAGCCGCAGGTGCTCTCGCTCGAGGAACACCGGAAGGTGAAGGCGCAGGTGGCGGCGGCCGGAGGGGCCTGAGGACAAGGAGGCCGATGATGGGACTTACAGCCAGCCACGAGGTCTCTCCTGCGTCGCCGCCCGGTGCCTACCGCGACTTCGTCATTTCCGCCCGGCGCCTGGACGCGCGCAGCGTGGCCGTCGGCGTCGACAGCTCTCCCGCCGGCCCGCTCCAGGCGATGGTGAAAGTATCGTTCAGCCAGAAGGAGGCTTCTGCGCTGCACGCGAGCTTCCGGGCCAGCTTCGCCGAGCCGCAGGTGCAGGGCGGCCGGATGCTGATGTCCGCCGAGGAGGCGGCCACGATCGGGCGGCGGCTCGCGCAGGTGCTGTTCCCGCCGGCCGTCCTGGGCCTGTTCGCAAGCAGCCTGACGCTCGTGGCCGGCAAGCTGCGGATCCGGCTGGCCATGGACGCATCGCTGATGGACCTGCCCTGGGAATACGTGGCGCGCCCGCACGCGGGCGAAGGCCATGCGCAGGCGGCCGATTTCCTGCTGCTCGATCCGGCCGTGTCCATGGTGCGGCAGGCCTCGGGGCCCGGCATCGGTTTCGCGCCGATCTCGGGCCGGCAGCGGCTCGTGTTCGCCGGAACGTTCTGGGAAGGCGATCGCGACGGCTGGGAGGTGGGCAAGGAATTCGCCCTCCTCCATCGCGCCTTGCACCCCGTCGTCGATTACCTGGCCAGCGACTTCATCGTCGCGCGCGATCCGCAGGAGCTCGGCGGGCGCAACCTGGACGGATGTGCCGTCTTCCACTACGCGGGCCACTGCGATTTCGATCCCGCAGGGCGCGCCTTCCTGCTCAAGGAACTGCCGACTTCCCGGGCGCTGGCGATAAAGGACGACGCGCTCTACCTCGACGAACTCGCGCCGCGACTCGCCGCCGCCGGGGTGCGACTGGCCGTCCTGAGCGCCTGCAACAGTGGTTTCGGCGCGGTGGCCAACCCGCTCCTGGACGCCGGCGTGCCGGTGGTGATCGGCGTCAACGGCGGCGTCGCCTCGACGAGCACGATCGAGTTCTGCGCCAAGCTCTACGAATCCCTGGCCGTGGGACTCACCCTCGACGAGGCCGTCTCCCACGCCCGTCTGCACGTCTTCCAGTGGGGCAGGAAGTACGACCTGTTCGACTGGGGACTCTTCATGGTGCACATGCGCTGCGGGGAGGCCGTCCTGTTCCCCCGGCTGGCCAGCGCCGAACTCGCCCAGCGGCAACGGACCGTGCGGCAAGCGCACGCCGAGACGATCGGCAGCGCCCTGCAGCTGATGCGCGAGCTGGATCCCTATAACTTCGCGCAGATCATGTCGGAGCTGGTGCAGCGCCGCGTGCTGATCCTCGGACGGTTCAACGACAAGCGCATGCCCTTGCTCGACGCGATCCGGACGCACCTGCAGCAGCATCCGAACCGCTACCTGCCGGAGCTCTTCACCTACGACAAGCCCGAGTCGCGCGACCTGGAGGAAGCGATCATCGGCTTCGCCGCGCTCTCCCGCTTCGTGATCGCCGACCTGAGCGAACCCCGGAGCGTGCCGCAGGAGCTGGGCGCCATCGCCCCGAACTTCCAGTCCGTCCCCATCGTTCCGCTGATCGACGCGGCGGAACAGGAGTACGCCACCTTCGAAAGCATCCGCCGCCGCGCCAACGTGGTGAAGCCGACGGTGCGCTACAAGGACCGCGACGATCTCGTCGGCCAGCTCGACGCGATCGTCGCGCTCGCCGAAGGCAAGCTGCTGGAGGTGCGGCCGCCGGCGGTGTGAGCGGGACACCGGCGCCTGGGCTTGATCCCTGCAGGACGACTAGCCTGCCGCGGCCGGGCGGATTACCATGCACCTGAGATCCTCTGTTGCCGCCCCGCGCGGCGAAAGGAGTGCGCCATGAAACGCGTGAAGCACTGGCAGGACGCGGCGAACGCCGTGCTCGGTGCCTGGCTGGTGGTTTCTCCCTGGGTGCTCGGCTTCGGCAACGTGGTGGTGGCCGCCGTCAGCACCATGGCCGTCGGGGCGCTCCTGATCGCCTCCAGCCTCGAGGCCATGCAGGTGCCGCAGGCCTGGGAGGAATGGCTCGATGCCGGCCTGGGCGCCCTGCTGATGATGACGCCCGCCCTGCTCGGCTTCGACGGCGTGGCCCCCGCGCTGCAGAACGCGCTGATCACCGGCGGCGTCGTCACCGCGCTGGCGATCTGGGTGCTCGTCACCGACGACGAATTCGCCTCTTCCTGGGAACGGATCGGCGGCTGAGGCCGGTCGGTCAGACCACGACCGGCTCCGGCTCCAGCCGGATGCCGAAGCGCTCGTACACGCTGGTCTGGATCGCGCGGGCCAGCGTGACCACCTCGCCGCCGGTCGCGCCGCCGCGGTTGACCAGCACCAGCGCCTGCTTCTCGTAGACGCCCGCCTGGCCGACCGACTTGCCTTTCCAGCCGCAGGCGTCGATGAGCCAGCCGGCGGCGAGCTTCACGGTGCCGTCGGGCATCGGGTAGTGCACGATGCCGGGATCGCGGGCGATGATGTCCTGGCACTGCTCCGGCGTCACGGTGGGGTTCTTGAAGAAGCTGCCGGCATTGCCGATCACCCGCGGGTCGGGCAGCTTCGCGCTGCGGATCGCGCAGACCCAGTCGTAGATCTGGCGGGCGTCCGGGTGCTGGATGCCGGATTCCGTCATCCGGCGCTGCAGGTCGAGGTAGCCGAGCACCGGCTTCCAGGGCTTGGGCAGGCGGAAGCGCACCCGCAGGATCACCGCGCGACCCGCCAGGCCGAAGTCGCTGTCGCGGGCCGGCGAATGCTTGAACACCGAGTCACGGTAGCCGAAGGCGCACTGGGAGGCATCGAGCGTGAACTCGCGCCCCGTCATCAGGTCGACGGCGTCCAGCGATTCGAAGCGGTCCTGCAGTTCCAGGCCGTAGGCGCCGATGTTCTGCACCGGAGAGGCCCCCACAGTGCCGGGGATCAGCGCCAGGTTCTCCAGGCCGCCGAAGCCCTGTTCGATGCTCCACGCGACCGCCTCGTGCCAGTTCTCGCCGGCGCCGAACTCGATCACCGTCCCCCGGGGGCCGTCTTCCAGCACGCGCCGGCCGGGAACCTCCACCTTCAGCACCACCGCCTTGACGTCGCCCGTGAGCACGATGTTGCTGCCGCCGCCGAGGACGAACTTCGGTTCGTCCCCGAACTCCGGATGAGCCAGGACGGCGTGCACGTCCGCGGCGGCGCGAACGCGCACCAGCGTGCGGGCCTTCGCGACGATCCCGAAGGTGTTGTACGGCTGCAGCGCTGCGTTCGACTCGACGATCATGGGAGAATTGTGCCCAAAGCCGACGCAGGCCGGTGCAGGAGGAATCTCAAGATGCCGTCATTCGATACCGTGTGCGAACCGAACATGGTGGAAGTCAGGAACGCCGTGGACAACGCCGCCAAGGAGATCGGGACGCGCTTCGACTTCAAGGGCACGTCCGCCGCGATCGAGATCAAGGAGAAGGAAATCACGCTCACGGGCGATGCCGATTTCCAGCTGCAGCAGATCATGGACGTCCTCATGGGCAAGCTGGCCAAGCGCAACGTGGACGTGCGCTTCCTGGACAAGGGCGAGGTGCAGAAGGCCGGCGGCGACAAGGTGAAGCAGGTGCTCAAGGTCCGCAACGGCATCGAGTCGGAGCAGGCCAAGAAGATCCAGAAGCTCATCAAGGACAGCAAGCTCAAGGTGCAGGCCTCGATCCAGGGCGACGCGGTGCGCGTCACCGGCAAGGACAGGGACGTCCTGCAGGAAGCCATTGCGCTGGTGCGCAAGGAGATGTCCGAGCTGCCCCTGAGCTTCAACAATTTCCGCGACTGAACGTGAAGCAGCCGCTCGCCCTCCTGTGCCTCACCCTCGCCGCGGGTGCCGCTTCGGCCCAGGCCGTGGCCCTGCAAGGCATGCTGGGCAACAAGGCCCTGCTGATCGTCGATGGCGGGGCGCCGAAGAGCGTCGCCCCCGGTGAAGCCCACAAGGGCGTGAAGGTGCTGTCCACGCTGGGCGACCAGGCGGTGGTGGAGATCAACGGCCAGCGCCACACGCTGCGCGTGGGCGATGCGCCCGCCAGCGTCGGCGGCGGGGCGGCCCCGGCGCGCGCCAGCAGGATCGTGCTGAGCGCCGGCTCCGGCGGCCATTTCGTCGCACCCGGCGCCATCAACGGGCGCGCCGTGCAGTTCCTGGTGGATACCGGCGCCACCAGCGTCGCGATGGGGGTGCAGGAGGCCGAACGCCTGGGCATCGACTACCGCAAGGGCCAGCTCACCCGCGGCAACACGGCCAACGGCACGGTCACGGCCTACCTGGTGAGGCTGAATTCGGTGCGGGTCGGGGAGGTCGAAGTGTTCGACGTCGAGGCCGCGGTGCTGCCGGTGAGCGGCGGCCCCATCCTCCTTGGCAACAGCTTCCTCTCGCGCTTCCAGATGACCCGCTTGAACGACCAGCTCGTGCTCGAGCGCAGGTACTGAGCCCTTGGCCGATTCCACCTTCTCCGGCACGACCACCCGGTCGCGCCCGCCCGAGAGTGCACTGGGCCCGCTGAAAGCGCCGGTGTTCCGGATGCTCTGGTTCACCTGGCTGGCAGCCAACACCACGATGTGGATGAACGACGTCGCCTCGGCGTGGCTCATGACGTCGATCGGGCCTTCGCCGCTGTGGGTGGCGCTGGTGCAGAGCGCAGCCACCCTGCCCGTCTTCCTGCTCGGGCTGCCGAGCGGCGCGCTGGCCGACACGCTGGACCGGCGCCGCTACTTCATGGCCACGCAGTTCTGGGTCGCGGCCATCGCGACGCTCCTGTGCGCGGTGATCCTGCTGGACAAGCTCACCGCGCCGCTGCTGCTGGCGCTGACCTTCGCCAACGGCATCGGGCTGGCGATGCGCTGGCCGGTGTTCGCCGCCATCGTGCCGGAGATCGTGCCCCGGCCGCAACTGGCGCAGGCGCTGGCCCTCAACGGCGTGGCGATGAACGCCTCGCGCATCATCGGCCCGCTGATCGCCGGCGCGCTGCTGGCGAGCGTCGGCGGGGCCTACGTGTTCGTGCTGAATGCGGTGCTGTCGATCGTGGCGGGGCTGACCATCATGCGCTGGCGGCGCGTGCACCAGGAAAGCCCGCACGGGCGCGAACCCCTGGGCAGCGCGATGCGCGTGGGCATGCAGTTCGTCTGGCACTCCAGCCGCATGCGCGCGGTGATGCTGCGCATCGCGCTGTTCTTCCTGCATTCGACGGCCCTGATGGCGCTGCTGCCGCTGGTGGCGCGCGGCCTGCCCGGCGGCCGCGCCGGCACCTTCACGGTGCTGCTGGCCTCCATGGGCGTCGGCGCCATCACCTCGGCGCTGCTGATGCCGCAGATCCGCCGCTGGCTGCCGCTGCAGCGGCGCGTGCTGGTCGGCACCTCGGTCCAGGCGCTGGCGGGGGTCGCCGTGGGCTTCGCTCCGAACATCTACCTCGCGGTCCCGGCCATGGTGCTGGCCGGCGCCGCCTGGATCACGGTCGCCAACTCGCTCACCGTCGCGGCGCAGATGTCGCTGCCGGACTGGGTGCGCGCGCGCGGCATGTCGGTCTACCAGATGGCGCTGATGGGGTCGACCGCCATCGGTGCCGCGCTGTGGGGCCAGGTGGCGACCATGAGCTCGATCGGCATCGCGCTCGCCGTGGCCTGCGTGACCAGCATCGCCACGATGTTCGCGGCGCAGCGCCTGAAGATCGACCGCGGCACCGAGGAGGAACTCACGCCCTCGCGCGTGCTGCGGGTGCCCGAGATGCAGGCGCCGCCGCGCCCGGGGCGCGTGGTGGTGCGGGTGGAGTACCGCATCGACCCGGCGCGCGCCGACGAATTCCTGGCCCTGATGCAGGAAAGCCGGCGCAGCCGCCTGCGCCAGGGCGCGCTGGAGTGGCAGCTGCTGCACGACCTGTACGAGCCGGGGCGCTACGTGGAGCAGATCACCGACGCCTCCTGGACGGAGCACCTGCGCCGCTTCGACCGCATCAGCGCCGCGGACGTGGCGCTGCGGGATCGCCGCCTGGCGTTCCAGGTCGGCGAGGAACCGCCGCGCGTGACGCGCTACGTGATCGCGCAGGAGTAGCCAGCGCCTCAGTGGCGATGGTGATGGTGATGCGGCCGCGGGTGGTGCGCGGCCGGCGGCGGCTCGTCCTTCTTCGCCCCCAGGCGCGACTCCTTGCCTTGCAGCAGCCGCTGGATGTTGGCGCGGTGCCGCCACGCCAGCAGCAGCGCCATCACGAACAGCGCCATCGCCACCGGCCCTTCGGCGTACCAGGCGCCGCCGGACACGAGCAGGTAGAAGGTCGGAGCGAAGATCGCCGCGACCAGCGAGGCCAGCGAGGAATAGCGGAAGAAGAAGGCGATGATGATCCAGGTGAGGCCCGTCGCCACGCCCAGCAGCCAGTGGACGCCGAACACCACGCCGAGGAAGGTGGCCACGCCCTTGCCGCCCTGGAAGCGGAAGAACACCGGATAGAGGTGGCCCAGGAAGGCGGCCAGGCCCACCATCGCCATGGTGGTCTCGCCCATCCCGTAGTCGCGCCCGTACAGCTTGACCAGCAGCACGGGCACGAAACCCTTGAGCGCGTCGAACAGCAGCGTGACGATCGCCGCAGCCTTGCTGCCGGAACGCAGCACGTTGGTGGCGCCCGGGTTCTTGCTGCCGAAGGTGCGCGGGTCCGACAGCCCCATCGCCCGGCTCACCAGCACCGCGAAGGCGAGCGAGCCGAGCAGGTAGGCCGCGATGACCGCGGCCAGGGGATAGATCGCTTGCACTTGCCGCTCCTGCGTAGCTCGAGAGGAGCCGTATTCTGCCAGCGCGAACCAGGCTCCTACTTGATCACCATGTGGGTGAAGGGCGGCACGTAGGCCTGCAGCGTCACCAGGATGCCGACCAGCGCCGCCAGCGCCAGCGAGTGGAAGAACACGTAGCGCAGGATCTCGCCCTCCTTGTTCAACCAGCCGGTGGCGGTGGAGGCCACCACGATGGACTGCGCATCGATCATCTTGCCCATGACGCCGCCGGAGCTGTTGGCCGCGCCCATCAGGTTGGCGGGCAGCCCGAGCTGCTCCGCGGCCACCTTCTGCATGCCGCCGAACAGCACGTTCGAGGCCGTGTCCGAGCCGGTCAGCGCCACGCCCAGCCAACCCATGAGCGTGCCGAAGAAGGGATACAGCGGCCCGGTGGCGGCGAACGCCAGGCCCAGCGTCGTGTCGAGGCCGGAGTAGCGCGTGACGGTGCCCAGCGCCAGCATCAGGGCGATCGTGATCAGCGAGTAGCGCACCTTCCAGATCGTCGCGCCGTACTGCCGCACCAGTTCCACCGGGTTGTAGCGCGCCAGCAGGCCGCCCACGATGGCCGCGAACAGGATGCCGGTGCCGGTGGCCGACAGCAGGGTGAACGCGTACACCGCGCCTTCGGGCGTGTTCTTCGGCACCACCGGCGGCACCCGGATGACCTGGTTGTGCAGGCCGCCGATGGGGAAGTTGGGCGCGAACACCGCGTTCAGGGCCGCCTTGACCTGCGGCAGGCCCCAGATGAACACGAACACGGCCAGCAGCACCCACGGCATCCAGGCGCGCAGCACGACGCCGCGCGGGTGCACCGTGCGCTCGTGCGGGGTGCCGGCCGCGCCGGCGTTGTTCTCGTGACCGCGCGGGACGACCGAAGTCCAGATCTCGCGCGGCTTCCACACGCGCAGGAAGGCGACCAGGCACACCATGGAAACGGCGGCCGCGACCACGTCCACCAGTTCGGGGCCGAAGTGGTTGGACACCAGGTACTGCGGGATCGCGAAGGACACGCCGGTGACCAGGATCGCCGGCCAGATCTGCAGCATGCCGCGCCGGCCGGCGAAGGCCCAGATCAGCCAGAAGGGAACCAGCAGCGAGAAGAAGGGCAGCTGGCGGCCGACCATCGCGGAAACCGCGTTGACGTCGTAGCCGTGGACCTTGGCCAGGGTGATGATCGGCGTGCCGAGGGCGCCGTAGGCCACCGGCGCCGTGTTCGCGATCAGCGACAGGCCCGAAGCGGCCAGCGGCGAGAAGCCCAGCCCGATCAGCATGGCGGCCGTCACCGCCACCGGCGTGCCGAAGCCGGCTGCGCCCTCGAAGAAGGCCCCGAAGGAAAAGGCGATCAGCAGCAGTTGCAGCCGGCGGTCTTCGGTGACGCCGGCGATCGTGTCCTGCAGGACGCTGAACGATCCGTTCTGCTCCGTCAGGCGGTGCAGGAAGATGATGTTCAGCACGATCCACCCGATCGGCAGCATGCCGGTGAGCGCCCCCAGCCAGGCGGCCTTGCCGGCCATCTCCACCGGCATGCCGAAGGCGACGATCGCGATCGCGATGGCGGCCACCAGGCCGGCCAGCGCCGCGAAGTGCGCCTTCATGTGCAGGAAGCCGAGGCCGACCAGCATCACCACGACGGGGATGGCCGCCAGCAGCGTGGACAGCACCATGCTGCCCGTCGGGTTGTAGACCTGTTGCCACATGCTGTGTCTCCTTTGTTGTGATGCGTTGTGAGGAGCGCACTATGTAGCACAGGCCGCCTGACCGCGGGCTGCCGCCGAACCTAGATTTCGTCGAGCGCGCAGTTCACCGGCCTGGCGTCGAGCAGCTCGAGCACCACCTGCGGATCGATGCCCACCAGGTAGCCGCGCCGCCCGCCGTTGAGCACGATGCGCGGCAGCGCGAGGATGCTCTCCTCGACGTACACGGGCATCTGCTTGCGCGTGCCGAAGGGCGAGGTGCCGCCCACCAGGTAGCCGCTGTGCCGGTTGGCCACTTCGGGCTTGCAGGGCTCGACCGACTTGGCGCCGATCTGCCGGGCCAGGTTCTTGGTGGAGACCTTGCGGTTGCCGTGCATCAGCACCACCAGCGGCCGCGCCTTCTCGTCTTCCATGATCAGCGTCTTCACGACCATGAAAGGATCGAAGCCGAGCACCTCGGCGCTGTGCTGGGCGCCGCCGTGCTCGAGGTACTCGTAGGGATGCTCGGTGAACGCGACGCCCTTGGCCTTGAGCAAGGCGGTCGCGGGCGTCTCGCTGACGTGGTCCTTGCGTGCCATGGCCTACTGGGCCGGGTCGCGCAGCTGCCAGCGCACCTGGTCGATCTGCGCCAGCAGCTCCGGCGCGAGCGTCGTCCCCCAGGCATCGACGTTTTCATCGAGCTGCGCCAGCGAGGTCACGCCGATGATCGTGCTGGCCACCCGCCAGTTCGTGTAGCACCAGGCCAGCGCCATGCGCGTCGGGGTGAGGCCATGCTCGCGCGCCAGGGCGTTGTAGCGGCGCGCCGCCGCCAGCGCTTCGGGGCGGCCCCAGCGCTGCGTGCGCATGCGCTCGAACTTCGCCAGCCGCCCCGGCGGCGCGTCGCTGGGCGCGGTGCCGCGCTCGTCGTACTTGCCGGTGAGCGCGCCGAAGGCCAGCGGCGAATACGCCAGCAGCGAAACGCCCAGCCGGTGCAGGGTCTCGTCGAGGCCGTTGTCGACGGCGCGGCTGGTGAGCGCGTACGGGTTCTGGACGCTGGCCACGCGCGGCAGCTCGTACTGCTCGGCGACGCGCACGAACTCGTGCACGCCGTAGGGCGACTCGTTGGACAGGCCGACGTAGCGGACCTTGCCTTCGCGCACCAGCTTGTTCAAGGCCTCGAGCTGGTCGTAGATCGGCGTCCTGCTGGTCTCGCGCCGCGGGTCGTAGTAGATCTCGCCGAAGGCCGGGACGTGGCGCTCGGGCCAGTGGATCTGGTACAGATCGATCACGTCGGTGCGCAGGCGCCGCAGCGAGGCCTCGCACGAAGCGGCGATGGCCGCCGGCGTGAGCCCCGCCTCCTCGCGCACCCACGGCATGCCGCGCGAGGGGCCCGCCACCTTGGTGGCCAGCACGATGCGCTGGCGCAGGCCGGGGCGGGCCGCCAGCCAGTTGCCGATGTACGTCTCGGTCCGGCTGTAGGTCTCGGCGCGCGGCGGCACCGGGTACATCTCCGCCGTGTCGAGGAAGTTGATGCCGCGTTCCACGGCGCGGTCGAGGATGGCGCGGGTGTCGTCTTCGGCGACCTGCTCGCCGAAGGTCATGGTGCCGAGGCAGATCGGGGTGACCTGCAGGTCGCTCTGTCCGAGCTGGAGGGTTTGCATCGCGTTACATCGTTGTCGTGAAGCCGATCCCGTCGAGCATAGTACGAAGCATGCCCGAAGGCCCTTCGATCGTGATCCTCAAGGAGCAGGTGACACCCTTCATCGGCCGCACCATCCGCCGCGTGACCGGCAACACCACGATCGAGAAGGAGCGGCTGCTCGAGCAGCGCATCGAGTCCTTCCGCAGCTGGGGCAAGCACTTCCTGATCGAGCTGCCGGACTTCGCCCTGCGCGTGCATTTCATGCTGTTCGGCAGCTACCGCATCAACGAGGACAAGAGCTGGGCGGTGCCGCGCCTGTCGCTCGGCTTCGACGAAGGCCAGGAGATCAACTTCTACGCCTGCTCGGTGCGCTTCATCGAGGAGCCGCTGGACCTGGCGTACGACTGGTGGGCCGACGTGATGTCGGCACACTGGGACCCGAAGCTGGCGCTCAAGCGCCTGCGCGCCCAGCCCGCCACGCTCGTGTGCGACGCCCTGCTCGACCAGGACCTCTTCGCCGGCGTCGGCAACATCATCAAGAACGAGGTGCTGTTCCGCATCCGCGTGCATCCGCTGTCCACCGTCGGCGCGCTGCCGGCGAAGAAGCTGCGCGAACTGGTGGAGGAGGCGCGCCGCTACAGCTTCGAGTTCTACGAGTGGAAGAAGCAGTTCGTGCTGAAGAAGCACTGGCTGGTCCACACGAAGCGGACCTGCCCGCGCTGCCAGATCCCGCTGCAGAAGGCCCACCTGGGCAAGACCCACAGGCGCAGCTTCTTCTGCGAGAACTGCCAGCTGCTGTACGCGTGAGCCGCCTGGTCTTCTCCCTCTTCCTCCGGGAGAGGGCTGGGGTGAGGGCCGGTCCTAAGGCGCCACGCGCTCTCCCACCGCCACCATTCCCTTGCCATCCTCGAACCGCACCAGGTAGCCGCTCTTGGAGGCGAAGCGCTGGCCGATGCCCAGGGCCAGCCGCGGATACAGGCCGGTGGCCGTCGTGCGCTCCAGGTTGGTCTCCACGCGTTCGATGAAGTAGTCCCGCCCGAGATGGTCCTCGGCTTCGAGCATCGCGGTGCGCAGCGCCTTGCAGGCCACCCAGGCGTCGCCCTGCACGCGCTCGTCGGCCAGCGCAAGCCCGCGCTCCTCCAGCCACTGGCGCATGGCCGCCGTGCGGCGCCCGCGCTGCTGCGGCAACTCGAACGGGTAGGCCATCAGGGTGCGCGCCTTCCACGCAGGCGGCAGCGGCAGCTCGTCACGCTCGGCCAGCGTGGCCGACACGAACACCTGTGCGGCGGCCGGCGCCACGGAAGGCAGGCGCTCCAGGTCCTCCGGCCGCAGCCAAAGCACCAGCGTGTCCTGCGCCTGCGCCTGCGACAGCAGCTCCGGCGTGAGCGCGGCGGACGGCGCGATGCGCAAGTCGCTGCTCGCGACGCCCTGCTCCGCCAGCGATTGGCGCAAGGCCGCGGCCGCCGCTTCGGCCGACGCGTCCTGCGCCCGCAGGACCTGGATCACGCGGGCCGCGGCCCGGGGTTGCCGCGCGACGTGGCGGGCGACCAGGCCGGCTTCCAGCACCGCGCCTTGGCCCAGGTAGAGGGGATAGAAGCCGGCCGGCGCGTCCGGCGCGGCTTCCAGATGCGGGAACAGGCAGGGCACGCCCGCCGCCTCGCAGAAGCCGTGCACGGGCGACCACTGCGCGCCGCCCACGCCGCCGACCAGCGCGAACACCGGCTGCTCGCTCGCGCGCCGCGCCAGTTGCGCGCCCCAGTTCTCCTGCGGGCCCTCCAGCTTCCAGACGTGCAGCTGCCACTTGCGGCCTTCGCGCTGCTGCATGCCCGGCGCCAGCTTGTGGCGGCCCTGTTCCGCCTTCGGGCCGGCGTTGTGCTCGTCGAAGCAGGCCTGCAGCACGCCCAGCATCGCCTCGCTGCGCTCGGGCGCCACCCCGGGAGCGACGACGGTGGCGAAGTGCACCGGGTCGCCCTCGGCCACCGGCTTTTGCGGCAGCGTGCGCAGGTAGGCCTGCAGTGCGCGCACCTCCTGGTCGCGCAGGCGATAGCGGGGCATCAGGAAGTCCAGGGGCCGGCCCGAAGCGTCGACCCCGTCGCGCAGCGCGTGCGCCAGGCTCGCCTCTCCATACGCGGGGCGGCCGTCGCCGATCGCGGAGGCGCCGCGGCCGACCGGCATGGCGGTGAACAGCGCGTCGGCCGTGATCGGCGGAATGTAGCTGCGGCCCTCCGCGCCGCCCATGCCGCTGCGCCGATGGCAGTTCACGCAGGCGGCGCCGGCACCCGCGACTTCGAGGCCGCCCGCCCGCGTGGCGACCAGCGGGCTGCCGTCGGCGCGCTGGCCCTGCAGGTACAGGGCGCGGCCCTGCGCCAGCAGGTCGGCCGGCGCCTTGCCGGCACCGGCCGCCGCCGCCGGCGCGCCCCAGGCGCCCGCCAGGGACAGCATCAGCGCAAGCGAGGCTGCGCGCAAGCTCCTTCGCATGGGTCGCTCCTCAGTGCGCGTGGACCAGCCGCCGGTACTCGGCGAGCAGTTCGTCGGGCGAGGTGAAGCCGTCCAGCCGCACCCAGGGCTGGCCGGGCGCCGCGCGCAGGAAGGTCACCGGCCGATGGTGCATCTTGTCGCCGAAGTAGCTCTGGAACGCCTTCTGCAGGGTGACGCTGGCGGCCAGGCTGCCGGTGTAGAAGCCCCATTGCCGGCCGGCATCGAAGCGCTTCGCGTATTCGGTCAGGCGCCGGGGCGTGTCCTCCTCGGGATCGATGCTGACCGACACCATGCGGACCTGCTCGCGTGCGCCGCCGAGGCGGTGCTGGAACTCGGCGAAGCTCTGGCTCAGGATCGGGCAGATCGCCGTGCAGCTGGTGTAGATGAAATTGAGCAGGACGGGCCGGCCGTCGTCGATCTCCTGCGGGAAGGCGGCGCTCGAGCCGTCGGCCCGCACGAGCGTGATGGCAGGAAGCCGGTACTGGGCGACCTGGCGCGCGTAACCGGGCGTGGCCCCGGCCTCGTGCTGGTGATGATGATGGTGCTGGTGCTCGTCGCCTGCGCAGGCCGGCAGGGCGATGCCGGCCAGGGCCACGGCGACGCTCGCGAACGCGAGCTGGAGCAAGGTGCGAATCGTGATCAAGGGCTTCTCCTGCAGGGAAAGGAAGGGCCCGCGCGGGCCCTTCCGCTCTCACGTAAACAACGCGCGTGTCAGCGCCCGGCGGGAATCTGGCCCACGTAGTAGGGACGCATCATCTCGTGGTCCTCATGCGAGAGGATGTGGCAGTGGAACAGGTACTCGCCGGGCCGCTTGAACTTGGCGATGACCCGCGTGACCTCGCCCGGGAACATCTTGGCGGTGTCCTTCTTGCCCGCTTCCTCGGCACCCGGGGCGCGCGCCTTGCCCAGCAACTTGACCGAGGCCTCGTCCAGCGTGCCGCCGGTGGAGCCGTCGCTGTTGGTCTTGGGCGTGATCGTGCCGCTGAACTTCTGCCGGTTCAGGACGCGGAAGTCCACCAGGTGCATGTGGATCGGGTGCGCGTCGCCCGTGGTGTTGTAGAACTCCCAGATCTCGGTGTCGCCGACCTGCGGGTTCTCCGTGATCGGATCGTGGAAGGTCAGCGTGCCGTTCAGCGTCGGCCGGGTGTTGTCGACGATGCCCCCCATGGTCTGCAGGCGGCCCAGGGCGTCCGTGCCCTCGAACAGCAGGATCTTGCGCGTGCGCACCGGGTTCGTGACCACCGGCACCGGACCGGAAATCGGCCGCAGGTTGGCCGGGATAGGACGGTCCGGCACGCCGGACAGCGGCAGCGACACGCGGAAGGCCATGACCTGCCCGGTGGTCTTCGGGTTCGTGGCGGCACCGCTCGGATAAGGCGCCTTGGCGTTGTTGCGCACGATGATCGTCTGGCCCGCCATGCGGGCGAAGTCGAGGATCACGTCGCAGCGCTCGCCGGGAGCAACGCTCAGGGTGCCCTGCGCCACGGGCGCGTTCAGCAAGCCGAGGTCGGAGCCGATCTGGGTCCAGGGCATGCCGTTGGACATCTGCATGTCGTAGACGCGCGAGTCGGAGCCGTTCAGCACCCGCAGGCGGTACTTGCGCGGCTCGACGTCCAGCACCGGCCAGGCCACGCCGTTCACCAGGATCGTGTCGCCGAAGTTCTCCGGCAGGTGAGTGGGGACGGGCGCCAGCGGGTTGGCCGGATCGACGTGGTCGTAGAACAGCTCGCCATTCGCCAGGAAGGTGCGGTCCTGGATCAGGAGCGGCACTTCGTACGGGTACGCGGGCAGCTGCAGCGCGTCCTCGTTGGCGTCGCGGATGAAGTAGTTGCCGGCCAGGCCCATGTACACGTTCAGGCGCGTGACGCCCACGGCGTGGTCGTGGTACCAGAGCTGCGTGGCTTCCTGCGAGTTGTCGTAGGTGTAGACGGGATTGAACAGGCGGCCGGTGGCGGCGTTGCCGGGCGTGGCCCAGGCATCGGGCAGGCCGTCGCTCAGGAAGTCGGTGTCGCCGCCGTGCTGGTGCGCCACCAGCGGAACGGGGCCGGTGTAGGGCTGGTTGGCCGGGTTGTTGGCGTTGAGCGGATCGGCCCAGTCGAGCGTCTGGTCCACGGGCACGTCCGCGGGATAGGTGACGCCGTCCAGCCCGTTGGAGTAGCGCACCTTCACCGCGTTGCCGCTGCGCAGGTTGAAGCTGTAGCCCGGATAGATCGCGGGTTGCTGCACGGTGCCGTAGGCCCAGGCGGTGTAGCTCAGGCGGGTGCCGGTGACGGGGTCGATCAGGCCGGCCTCGTGCCGGATCTGCTGCGCGCTGATGTCGTACAGCGGCAGGCCGGAAGCCGCATCGACGCCGGTGGGCAGGAAGATGTAGTTCGGTGCCAGCGGGTTGGGCAGCGGGTTCACGAACTTGGGCTGCAGCGCCGGATTCAGCAGGGGGGAGACCTGGGCGCGCGCCGGCTTCGCCATCAATCCCATCGGAACCAGGAGGGTGGCGGCCGCTGCGCCACCCATTCCCAGGAATTGTCGTCTTGCAATCATGTCGTTCCTCTTCCTCGTTCTGCGCGCAACAGTGCGCGTCACGGTCGACTGCATCAACCGTGCCTGAAGGTCGCACTCCAACTTTCCGTTGGTGCTTAACAGAGGGAACGAAGGATCTCGGTCGCAGGAACCAAGGTGCCGACGCATGGGGAATATGCCCCGGGAATGGGCCCGACAATCCCCGCGTGCGGGGGCTGTTTCTCCTCTGAAGCCGGCCGACATTCCATGTCGTCGATGCGAACGAGAAAAGGAACGATCTAGATACTTTCCCGGGCGTTAAGGTCTCCTTAAGCTTGTTGTCGCACGGCTAAATCCATCGATTGCTAAAACGAAAAAAGAACGATTCTCAGAAGCAGGGAGGACGATTGCACGAGAACGTCACCGCAAGAAGCAGACCCGCGTGATGCGGGCCTGCGTGCAACAACGGGCGCGCCTGGGCGCCCGGATCACTGGTCGGCGCTGGAAGAGCCTTCGGCGCCCGGCACATCGCCGGCACTGCCCGAGGCGGTGGCGGGCGGCGCGGCGGACTGCTCCTCGGGCTCGGCGACGCGGGCGCGCAGCGGGGGCGTCCGGACCGCCGGTGCCCGGGTCACCGGTTCGTCGTCCGTCAGAGCTGGGGCGGGACCGGCGCCGGCCGCATTCGTGGCCTCGCGCCGTTCGGACCCGCCGCTGCGGGCCGTCGGCTCTGCCGGCGCGGTGCTGCGGCGCGCCGGCGCGGTGGCGCGCTCGCTGCGCTCCGATGCGGCGGCGCGCTCGCTGCGCTCCGGTGCGGCGGCACGCTCGGTCGGCCGCGTGCGCTCCGCGCGTTCCGGTGCTGCCGCGCGTTCCGTGCGCGACGGCCGCGACGGTGTGGCCGCGGCGGCGGCGAGTTCGGCGCGCCGCTGCGCGTACCAGCGCTGCAGGCACTCGCGGTCGCGACAGGTGTCCTCCCGCTGCTGCCACTGGGCATCGCTCTCGCGCTGGAATGCGCGTGGATCGGCCGCGGCCTGCCTGGCCCGCTGGTGCAGCTGCCCGAGCTCCCGGTCCTGGCGCGCCAGGTCTTCGTCGGCGCAGATCAGTTTCTCGGCCGCCGAGCGGGCGCGGGCGCAGTCGAAGGACGGTTGCGTGCGACGGGCCTGCGGGGCGCGTTCGGCCGGCGCGGCGGCGGCCGGACGCTGCTCCCTGGGCGGCACGGCCGGTTCAGGACGTGCCGTTGCGGCGACCGGGGGCGACGTGCTCGCTTCGGTCCTGGTCGACGCTGGCTTCGGGGCGGCAGCCACTGCGGGGGCGCTGGCGTGCGCTTGCGGCTCGGGTGCCGGTGCCGGCGCCTGCACCACGGGCGGCGGCGGCGCGACCACGGGCGCCGGGGCTCGCGCCACCACGGCCGGAGCCGCGGGGGCGGGCGCTGGCGCGGGTGCGGGCGCAGCCTTCGCCAGCGGCGGCACCGGACCGCTGCGGCCGGTCACCTGCTGCACGGTCTTGAGGCCTTCCTGCGCGAAACGCGTCTTCTCGTGCGAGGCACCATAACGCCCCGTGTAGACCTGCAGGCTGGCGCTGTAGAGACGCTCCGCCCGCTCGAACAGAACCTTGGACGGCTGCTCGCCGAAGGCGGCGACGTTCGCGTAGTGGCGCGCCAGCTGGTACATCGCATCCGCGAGCGGCACGGCATCGCCCTGCAACAGTTCGGCATTGCGGCAGGCGTTGAGGAAGGACACCTCGGCATCGCGCTGGCGCCCGGCCGCCGCGGCCTCCTTGCCACCGAGGATCAGCGACGCGATCTCGGTCGCGCTGGCGGCCACCGGCCTGGCCTGCAGGCTGGCCTGCCCATCCTCGCTGCCCTTGCGGCCCAGGATCGGCTTCTGCTCGCACTCTCCCGCGGCGACGGTCGCCGGAGCCGGCCCCGAGGCGGCGACGGCAGCCGCGGCAGGCGCAGCCCCCATGCTGCTCGTCGTGCCGGGCGAGCCGGCGGCACCGTCGCCCGAGCGCAAGCTCATCACGCCGCCCACGCCGGCAGCGACGCCGACCGCGATGCCCACGGCGAACAAGGTTCCCTTCTGCCAGTTCACTGCCATGCCGGCAAAGGTAGCGGCCCGCCGGCGGCGCGCAGGCGGGACGGCGGGGCATCGCGGAGACAGACCGCTCCTACGACGCTCCGTTGAGGCCGGTCAATACTGTCGCAGGCGCCCGGACTACCGTGAAGCAAGACCTGAAAGGACTTCGCCGTGGCCGCCGACATTCGCCAGATCCTCGTGCACCTCGATCCGACCAAGGGCGCAGCGCGCCGCCTGGGCACCGCCTGTGAACTCGCCCGGGGGCTGCAGGCCTCGCTGACGGCGCTCTATGCGACGACGCCCGCCTTCGCCGAACTGCCCTACGCGCCCACGATCGGCGGCACCGGCATGTCGGGCGCGCTGCTGCAGCGCGACGAGCGACGGCGCCAGCAGGCGTTCAAGGTGTTCGAGGAGACGCGGCGCGCATCGGGCGTGGAGGTGGCATGGGCGCAGACTGGCCAGGTGCCCGTCACCGATGCCTTCGCGCAGCAGGCGCTGTTCGCGGACCTGCTGGTCCTCGGCCAGGCCGACCCGACCGACGACGACGCGACCGCGGTGCCGGCCGATTTCCCCGAGTCGGTGCTGCTCGCCTGCGGCCGCCCGGCCCTGCTGGTGCCGCACATCGGCGCGCCCCGCACCATCGGCCGCACGGTGGCGATCGCGTGGAAGGAGACGCCCCAGGCCGCCCGTGCGGTGACGGCCGCCCTGCCCTTCCTGCGCAAGGCCGCCCGCGTGCACGTCCTGAGCTGGGGCGAGGAGTCTTCACCGGGCGTCGCCGGCCAGCCCCTGGACCTGGCGAAGTACCTCGCGGCGCATGGCATCGCCTTCAGCTGGGACCGCGCCGGCGCCGAGCGCCAGCAGATCGGCGAACTGCTGCTGTCGCGCGCCTTCGACTTCGGGGCCGACCTGCTGGTCATGGGCTGCTATGGCCAGAGCCGCGCGCGCGAATGGATCCTGGGCGGCGCCAGCCGCACCATCCTGCAGTCGATGACGCTGCCCGTGCTGATGATGCACTAGGTGCGTGCGCCGCGCGCGCGTTCCTCCTCCTGCAGCCGCAGCACGCGGCGCTGCACCTTGCCCGTGGTGGTCATGGGCAGCGCCTCGATGAACTCGATCTCCTTCGGGTACTCGTAGGGCGCGAGCTTGTCCTTCACGTGCGACTGCAGTTCGGCCACCAGTCGGGCGTCGAAGCTGTCCGGGCCGGGGGTGGCGACCGCGCGCGCCTGCGCCACCTGCGGCGCCAGCACCACGTAGGCCTTGACCAGCGCGCCGCGATCGGCGTCCGGCTTGGGCACGACGGCGGCGTTGATCACGGCGGGATGCTTCACGAGGCAGTTCTCGATCTCGCTCGGGCCGATGCGGTAGCCGGCGGCCTTGAACACGTCGTCGGCGCGCCCCTGGTACCACAGGTAGCCGTCGGCATCGCGCGTCGCCAGGTCGCCCGTGCGGCACCAGTCGCCGGTGAACTTGCGCCGGGTCGCATCCTCGTTCTTCCAGTAGCCGAGGAAGAAGATCGGGTCGGGCTTGCCGTGCACGTCGTAGCGGTGCACCGCCACGTCGCCCGGCACGCCCGGCGGGCATTCCTGCCCCTCGTCGTCGATCACCGCGACGCGATGGCCCGGATAGGGCCGCCCCATGCTGTCGGCGCGGGCCGGCCAGCCGATCCCATCCTCGGTGCGCCCGTTCATCGCGCAGTTGCCGACCACGTAGTTGATCTCGGTCTGGCCGAACATCTCGTTGACGACCACCCCGAGCTGGTCGCGGCAGTAGCCGAAGACGGCGTCGCCGACCGCCTCGCCGGCGCTCATGATCGCCTGCAGCGCGAGCGCGAACTGCGTGCGCGGCTGCGGATACGCCTTCATCATCGCCTTGAGCGCCGTCGGGAACAGGAAGGTGTGCGTCACGCCGTGCTGCTGCATCAGCGTGAAGGCCGTCTCGGGGCTGAAGCGCGCGTTGCAGGCCACGATGGGCCGGCCGAAATACAGGGAGGGCAGCAGGGCGTCCATCAGCCCGCCGGTCCAGGCCCAGTCGGCCGGCGACCAGAAGACGGCATCGCTGCGCGAACCCGGACGCAGCGGATCGAAGCCGAACCAGTTCTGGCTGCACATGAAACCGGGCAGGTTGCCGATCAGCGCCCGGTGCGGGATCAGCGCGCCCTTCGGCGGCCCGGTGGTGCCGCTGGTGTAGATCAGCACCGCGCCCTCGTCGGCGTGCGTCTGCACCGGCGCGAACTCCGGCTGCAGTTGCGCGCGTTGCGCCTCCCAGCCGATGTCGGCGTGCGCCGCCGCGCCGGCGATGCCCACCACCGTGCGCAGCGCCGGGCACTGCGCCCGCACCTGCGCGATGGCGCCGGCCGAACTTTCGTCGCAGAGGGCCGCGACCGCCTCGCTGTCCTGCAGGCGGTATTCGAGCGCATCGGGGCCGAACAGGATCGACAGCGGCATCGCCACCGCCCCGAGCTGCAGCACCGCCATGTAGGCGATCGCCGTCTCGAAGCGCTGCGGCATCACGATGGCCACGCGGTCGCCGCGCCGCACGCCGAGGCCCACCAGCAGGTTGCTCATGGCGTTCGCTTCCTGCTGCAAGCGGGCGAAGGTGAGCGTCGCGCCCTCGGTCCCGTGGGCGATGATCGCCACGCGCTGCGCCGCATCCGGCTCGCGGGCCCAGCGGGCGCAGCACGCCTGCGCGATGTTGAAGGAATCCGGTACCTGCCAGCCGAACCCGCCGTGCATGGCCGCCCAGTTGTCCCTGCCTTGACCGCGGTCCATCGTGCCCTCCTTATGATCGGCCGAATGTACCAACCGAAGCGCGCCTCCCGCAGCGAGTTTGTCCCGATCCGGAACCTGCGTTACCACGTGCGACTCTGGGGCGAACGCAAGCCGGGCGAGCCGCCGCTGGTGATGGTCCACGGCTGGATGGACGTGGCCGCTTCATGGCAGTTCGTGGTCGACGCCTTCGCGCAGGAGCGCTGCGTGATCGCGCCGGACTGGCGCGGCTACGGCCTCACGGAAGTTCCGCATGCCGACAACTACTGGTTCCCCGACTACCTGGCGGACCTCGATTTCCTGCTCGATCGCTACGCCGGCGAGGACCCGGTGGACCTGGTGGGCCACAGCATGGGCGGCAACATCGCGATGCTGTACGCGGGAGTGCGGCCGCAGCGCATCCGCCGGCTGGTGAACCTGGAGGGCTTCGGCATGGCCGCCACCCAGCCGGAACAGGCGCCCGGGCGCCATGCGAAATGGATCGACGAGCTCAAGGCCTACCACCGCGGCGAGATGGACCTGACTTCCTACGAGAGCGTCGACGCCGTGGCGGCCCGGTTGATGAAGAACAACCGCCGGCTGCCCCGCGACAAGGCCGAGTGGCTGGCCGGCCATTGGGCGCGGCAGGAAGCCGACGGCCGCTGGCACGTGCTGGGCCATCCAGCGCACAAGATCGTCAATGCCAACCTCTACCGTGTCGACGAGGTGCTGGCGAGCCTGCGCCGCATCACCGCCCCGGTACTCAGCGTCGAGGCCAGCGACGACAGCCTCACGCAGTGGTGGAAGGGGCGCTATACCCTCGCCGAGTACCACGAACGACTGAAGGCGGTGTCCGACGTGCGTGTCGGCCGGATCTCGGACGCGGGCCACATGCTGCACCACGACCAGCCGCAACAACTCGCGCAACTCATCGAGGGATTCCTGCGCGAAACACCCCGGGCAAACCCCGAGTGAGCCACAGGGACGGCCGTCCCGTTCGTGACATTTTTCAGCTCCTGCTGGGCGTGCAACCAATCGTACGTAACAGCTCTTGCCGTAGGAGGCGTCCTACCCCATAGTCGGGATTCTTCGATAGAGGGGTCTCTCCATGTGGAAGTCGGGTGTCGTTGCCCTCCTGGCCGCTGCTGTGCTCAGTCCTGGCTTGGCTCAGTCCGATGAGTTCGAGCAGGGCATGAATACGATGTGGGAAGTGCTCTGGCACCAGAGCGGCACCCCGACCCGACTCGTCCGCTGGGAGCAGGACATCAAGGTCCGCATCTACGGCGTCAACCTCAACGCGCACAAGCAGCACACGCTGCAGGCCCTGCGCGACGCCGCCAACGAGGCCGGCGTGAAGGTGATCGACGTCAGCGACCGGCCCGACGCCGCCCAGCTGGCCAACGTCAGCATCGAGATCACGCCCGACAACATGCTGGAAGACAACCAGCCCTGCGTGACCTACCTGAATTTCCAGACCGAGACGCGCATCGACTCGGCCGCCATGCAGATGCGCAACCGCGATGCCTGGCGCTGCGCCTACCACGAGTCCATGCACGTCATGGGCGTGCGCGGCCACCCGGCCGGCAAGACGGTCCTGAGCTACTTCCCGACCAAGGTCGACGGCCTGATGCCGCTCGACAAGGCCATGCTGCGCGCCTGGTACTCCCCCCGCATGCGCGGCGGCATGACGCCCTTCGAGGTGCTGCCGGTGCTGGCCGACGAACTGGTGGCCACCATGCCCGACAAGGTGCTGGCCACCCAGGCCCGCGACCGTTTCCTGGGCCGGACGATCGACCAGATGCAGGCCTTCGCCGACGGCAAGGGCGACGTGCCGATGATCGTCAAGCGCTCGGGCAAGTCCACCGAAGAGGGCATCCGCTTCGGCCGCATGGAAATGAGCTACTTCCTCGGCGTCGCCTACCTCGAAGGCGTGACGGTGCCGCAGGATCCGAACCAGGCCATGCGCTGGCTGCAGCGGGCCGCCAACCTGGGCAGCCGCACCGCGCAAGCCCGCCTGGGCGCCGCCACCGCGCGCTGAGGCGTTCCGCTTCCACCGTCGACGGGGCCTGCGGGCCCCGTCGTGCATTGCAGCGCAGGCCCCACGGCCCAGCGCGTTTCCGGCACACTGGCCGGCTGCCCGCCTCCACCCCGGAGGTCCCGCACCCGCCATGGCCTTCACCAGTCCCAACGCTCCCGGCACCTTCCGCCGCATCCTGACCCGCAACGTCGCCCTGCCCCTGGCGCTGGGCGTCGTCAGCGCGCTCGTGTTCCTGTCCCTGCTTGCGTACCTCGCCAGCGTGATCGGGGGCGTGCAGGCAAGCGACGACCTGCTCTCGCACGCGTCCAGCGCCCAGCGCCACGACCTCGACATGGAGTCCGGCGTCCGCGGCTTCCTGCTGAACGGCGACGAGCGCTTCCTGGAGCAGTACGAGCGCGCCCAGCAGCTGCTCGGTCCGGAGATGGAGCGCCTGAAGGAGGCGGAGGCGATGAAGCCGGAGCAACTCGACCGGCTGCGCCGCATCGAAAGCTTCCAGGCCGCCTGGCGCGACTACGCCCGCGACCGCATCACCCGCAAGCGGCAGGACCCGATCGCACCGCTGTCGGCGAGCGCCGGCCGTGAACTGAAGGATCGCATCCGCAGCGAGTTCGACGAGTTCTTCCGGGTCGAGCGGCGCGCGCGCGCCGATCACATCGCCGCGGCGAACCGCAACGCCACCGTCACGGCGGCCGGCTTCGTGCTGTTCATGCTGGCCACCGGCGGCCTGCTGGCCTGGCGCGGGCGGCGCGAGCTGCTCACGCTGTCCTCCACCTACGAGACGGTGCTGCAGGAGCAGCACCGCCAGGGCGAGGCGCTGCAGGCGCAGGCCTGGCTGCGCGAAGGCCAGGCGCGCCTGACGCAGCGCCTGGCCGGCGAGCAGGAGCTGCGTGCCGTCGGCCATGCCGCCCTGCAATCGCTGTCCGACTACCTGGGCAGCGTGGTGGGCGCGCTCTACACCCCCGAGCCGGGCGGCCTGCGCATCGCCGCCACCTGGGGCTGGCCCGCGCAGGGCGGCGACGTGGGCGACTGGGTGGCCGAAGGCCGCACCCTCGTCTCGGAATGCGCGGCGCAGCGCACGCAGATCGAGCTGGCCGACCTGCCG
Organism: Ramlibacter alkalitolerans; assembly: GCF_016722765.1. Classification (GTDB taxonomy): domain Bacteria; phylum Pseudomonadota; class Gammaproteobacteria; order Burkholderiales; family Burkholderiaceae_C; genus Ramlibacter; species Ramlibacter alkalitolerans. Next base: position 136,289 of record NZ_JAEQND010000001.1, read on the forward strand.
CCCGGCTACCTGCGGGTCAGCTCCGGGCTGGGCGAGACCACCGTGCGTTCGGTGCTGCTGGCGCCGGTGGAACACGAGGGCCGCCTGGCCGGCGTGCTGGAACTGGGCTGGATGCGGGCGCTGGAGTCGCGCGACGGCGAGCTGGTGCGCGGCGTCGGCAGCATCCTGGGCGCCTCCATCGAATCGGCGCGCTACCGCCAGCGCCTGCAGGAGGCGCTGACGCGCACCCAGCAGCTCAACGAGGAACTGCAGGTGCAGCAGGAGGAACTGCGCACGGCCAACGAGGAACTGGCGGAGCAATCCAAGGCGCTGCAGGAATCGCAGGCGCACCTGGAAAGCCAGCAGGCGGAGCTGGAGCAGACCAACGCCCAGCTCGCCGAACAGGCCCTGCGCCTGGAAACCCAGCGCGACCAGCTGCGCGAGGCGCAGAACGCGCTGCAGCAACGGGCCGAGGAACTGCAGCGGGCGAGCAGCTACAAGTCCGAGTTCCTGGCCAACATGTCGCACGAGCTGCGCACGCCCCTGAACAGCTCGCTGATCCTCGCGCGCCTGCTGGCCGACAACGCGCAGGGCAACCTCAGCGACGAGCAGGTGAAGTTCGCCGAGTCCATCCACACGTCCGGCAACGACCTGCTGAACCTGATCAACGACATCCTCGACATCGCGAAGGTCGAGGCCGGCAAGCTGGAGGTGCGGCCGGAGGTCACGCCGGTGGCCTCGGTGTGCGAGAGCCTGCGGACCATGTTCGAGCCGCTGGCGGCGCGCAAGGGCCTGCAGTTGCAGGCCGAAGTGGCGGGTGACGTTCCGCCGACCCTGCATACCGACCGCCAGCGCGTCGAGCAGATCCTGCGCAACCTGCTGGCCAACGCCGTCAAGTTCACCGAGCGTGGCAGCGTCGCCCTGCGGGCGCGCGCCGAAGGCCCGGGCGCCGTGGCCTTCGAGGTGCGCGACAGCGGCATCGGCATCGCCCCGGCGCAGCATGACGCCATCTTCGAGGCGTTCCGGCAGGCCGACGGCACCACCAGCCGCAAGTACGGCGGCACCGGCCTGGGCCTGTCGATCTCGCGCGACCTCGCGCGGCTGCTGGGAGGCGACATCACCGTGGCCAGCGCGCCCGGCGAGGGCAGCACCTTCACCGTGGTCCTGCCCATCGAGTACCAGCCCGCGCTGGCGCAGCGGCCGCTCAGCATCTCGCCGCCCGCCGGACCGGCCGGCGCGGGGGCGGCACCGGCGCCCGCGCCGGCGGCCCCCAGCGCGGCGCCCGCCGCGGCACCGGTGGGGCCCTCGTTCCCCGATGACCGCGAGCATCCGGCCAGCGGCCGGCGCACCGTGCTGGTGGTGGAGGACGACGAGCGCTTCGCCAGCATCCTGTTCGACCTGGCGCACGAGCTCGGCTACCGCTGCCTGGTGGCGCACCACGCGGAGGAAGGCTGCCGCCTGGCATCCGAACACGTTCCGGACGCCGTGCTGCTGGACATGCGGCTGCCGGACGACTCGGGCCTGTCGGTGCTGCAGAACCTGAAGGAGAACCCGCGCACCCGCCACGTGCCGGTGCACGTGCTGTCCGCGCAGGACCAGGCGGAGCCGGCGCTGCAGCTCGGGGCGATCGGCTATGCGCGCAAGCCGGCTTCGCGCGAGCAGCTCAAGGACGTGTTCTCGCGCCTCGAAGCCAAGCTGAGCCAGAAGCTCAAGCGCGTGCTGCTGGTGGAGGACGACCCGCGCCAGCAGGACAGCGTCAAGGCGCTGATCGGCGACAGCGACATCGAGATCGTCGCGGTGGCCGAAGGAACCGAGGCCCTGCGCGCGCTGTCGGATTCGGTCTTCGACTGCATGATCATCGACCTCAAGCTGCCGGACATGACCGGCCAGGAACTGCTGCGGCGCATGGCCGCCGGCGAGAGCCGCTCGTTCCCGCCGGTGATCGTCTACACCGGCCGCAACCTCACGCGCGACGAGGAAGCGGAGCTGATGCGCTATTCGCGCTCCATCATCATCAAGGGCGCGCGTTCGCCCGAGCGCCTGCTCGACGAGGTGACCCTGTTCCTGCACAAGGTGGAGACCCAGCTCTCGTCGGAGCGGCAGAAGATGCTGCGCACCGCGCGCAGCCGCGACAAGGCCTTCGAGTCGCGCCGCATCCTGGTGGTGGACGACGACATGCGCAACATCTTCGCGCTCACCAGCGCGCTGGAGCACAAGGGCGCCGAGGTCGAGGTCGCCCGCAACGGCGTCGAGGCGCTGCAGAAGCTGGAGCAGGATCCCGACGGCATCGACCTCGTGCTGATGGACATCATGATGCCGGAGATGGACGGCCTGACCGCCACCCGCGAGATCCGCAAGAACCCGCGCTGGCAGAAGCTGCCGATCATCGCCGTCACCGCCAAGGCGATGAAGGAGGACCAGGAGAAGTGCCTGGCCGCCGGCGCCAACGACTACCTCGCCAAGCCGGTGGAACTGGAGCGCCTGTTCTCCCTGTTGCGCGTCTGGATGCCCAAGCTGGAGCGGGTGTGATGGCTGCCTGCCCCCGGGAGGCCTGATGCCGCACGTCGCCGACATCGAGCTGCGCCTGCTGATCGAGGCGGTCTACCTGCGCTATGGCCACGACTTCCGCGACTACGCGCAGGCCTCGCTCAGGCGCCGCATCGGCCAGGCGCAGCAGCGCATGCGCGCCGCCACGATCTCGGCGCTGCAGGAGCGCATCCTGCACGACCCGCAGCAGTTCAACGAGCTGCTGCAGTACCTCACGGTCCCGGTCAGCGAGATGTTCCGCGACCCGCCCTATTTCCTGGCCATCCGCCGCCACGTGCTGCCGGTGCTGGGCACCTATCCCTCGCTGAAGGTCTGGGTGGCCGGCTGCAGCACCGGCGAGGAGGCGTATTCCATGGCGATCCTGCTGCAGGAAGAGGGCCTGCTGGAACGCACGATCCTCTATGCCACCGACATCAACCACGCCTCGCTGGAGAAGGCCCGCAAGGGCATCTTCGACCTCCAGGCGATGCAGGACTTCACCCGCAACTACCAGCGCGCCGGCGGCCACCGCAGCTTCGGCGAGTACTACACGGCGGCCTACGGCGGCGCCCTGATGGACAAGTCGCTGCGCGACGCGATCACCTTCGCGGACCACAGCCTGGCCACCGACGCCGTGTTCGCGGAGACCCACTTCGTCTCCTGCCGCAACGTCCTGATCTACTTCAACCGGCCGCTGCAGGACCGCGCGCTGGGCCTGTTCCACGACTCGCTGGCGCACCGCGGCTTCCTCGGCCTGGGTTCCAAGGAGACCCTGGACTTCTCGGCCTATGCCGGGCGCTTCGAGCCGGTGAGCCGCCCCGAGCGCCTGTACCGTCGCCTGCCGGACCCGGGATGAAGCGCGAACTGCCCGCCGATTTCGCCTTCGCCGCCGAGATCGTGGCGATCGGCGCCTCCGCCGGCGGCGTGGAGGCGCTGCTGTCGCTGTTCACCGGCCTGGCGCCGCCGCTGCGGGCCGCCGTCGTGATCGTGCTGCACCTGCCCGAAGGCCAGGACAGCCGGCTGGTCGACGTGTTCGCCTTGCGCCTGCGCCTGCCGGTGCAGGAAGCCAGTCCGCACGCGCCGGTCCAGGCCGGCCACATCTACTTCGCTCCGCCCGGCTACCACCTGCTGGTGGAGGCCGATCGCAGCTTCTCGCTCAGCTGCGACCCGCCCGTGCTGTTCTCCCGCCCCGCGATCGACGTGCTGTTCGAATCCTGCGCCGAGGCGATCGGCGAAAACCTCGCCGCCCTGCTGCTGACCGGCGCCAACGAGGATGGCGCCGAGGGCCTGGCGCGGATCCACGCGGCGGGCGGGCTCACCGCCGTGCAGGATCCCGACGAGGCCGCCCACCCGACCATGCCGGCGGCCGCGCTGCGCCTGGACGAACCTGATTTCGTGCTGCCGTTGGCAGGCCTGCGGAGCCTGCTGCACACTGTGATCCGCTAATGACCGATCCCTCTTCCGATGCCAACGTCCTGCTGGTCGACGACCTGCAGGAAAACCTCGTCGCGCTGGAGGCGCTGATCCGCCAGCCCGGCCGCCGCATCTTCACTGCCCGCTCCGGCGAGGAAGCCCTGTCGCTGATGCTGGAGCACGCCTTCGCGCTGGCCATCCTCGACGTGCAGATGCCGTCCATGAACGGCTTCGAACTGGCCGAACTGATGCGCGGCACCGAACGCACGCGCGCCATCCCGATCGTGTTCGTCAGCGCCGCCGGCCGCGAGCTGAACTACGCCTTTCGCGGCTACGAGAGCGGTGCGGTCGACTTCCTCTACAAGCCGCTGGACCCGATCGCGGTGCGCAGCAAGGTGAGCGTGTTCGTCGAGCTGTTCCGCCAGCGGCAGGAGCTGCAGGCCGCCAAGTCCGACCTGCAGCGCGCCGTGAGCATGCGCGACGACTTCATGTCCATGATCGCGCACGAACTGCGCAACCCGCTCAACTCGGTGTACCTCCAGGCGCAGCTGCGCCGCCGCATGCTGTCGTCGCCGAACGCCCCGGACTCGCAGCGCATGCTGAGCATGGTGGAGCGCGACGAGCGCCAGATCCGCAGCATGGTGCGCCTGCTCGACGACATGCTCGATGTCTCGCGCGCGCGCACCGGCCGGCTGGCCATGGTGCCGGCGCCCTTCGACCTGGCGCAGTCGACCCGCGAGGTGGTCGAGGCGATCCGCGAGCAGGCCACCAACGCCGGCATCGCGATCACGCTCGCCGCGCCGGAGAGCCTGCCCCTGGTGGGCGACGAATTCCGGATCGAGCAGGTGATCACCAACCTGCTGACCAATGCGCTGCGCTACGGGCGCGGCAAGCCCGTGGCCGTGGCGGTGGGCCTGCGCGAACAGGAACCGGAGGCCTTCGTCTCGGTGCGCGACCAGGGCATGGGCGTGGCCCCGGAGGACCAGGAGCGCATCTTCGAACAGTTCGAGCGGGCCGAGGGCACCAGCCAGGTACCGGGCCTGGGCCTGGGCCTCTACATCGCCCGCCAGATCGCCCAGGCCCACCAGGGCCGGCTGGAGGTGCGCAGCACGCCCGGCGAGGGCGCGGAGTTCGTGCTGTCCCTGCCGCTCCCAGCCCAGCAGCCGGCATGAGAAAATCGGCGGTTTCCCGCCCCGACGGCGGGCCCGCATTCGCAGGCTGGTGGTGACGCGCGAAGCGCCGCAACCGCAGGCTGGTGGTGACGCGCGAAGCGCAGGAACCCCGGCAACTCAAAAAGGAATTTTCAAAATGGACGCAGAACGCACCAACCTCATCGGCACCACCCTGCAGGACCTGCAGGCCCGCACCGAGGATCTCCGGGGGTATCTTTGACTTCGATGCCAAGTCGGAGCGCCTGAGGACCGTCAACGCCGCGCTGGAAGACCCCGCGGTCTGGAACGACCCCAAGAAGGCCCAGGAACTGGGCAAGGAAAAGAAGCAGCTCGATGGCATCGTCCTGACGCTGCAGAACCTGCAGCGTGAGCTGGCGGACAACCTCGAGCTGTTCGAGATGAGCAAGGAGGAAGGCGACGACGCCGGCCTCGCCACCATCGAGGCCGAGACCGGCACGCTGGAGTCCATCGTCAAGGACCTCGAGTTCCGCCGCATGTTCAACCAGCCGGCCGACCCGAGCAACTGCTTCCTCGACCTCCAGGCCGGCGCCGGCGGCACCGAGGCGTGCGACTGGGCCTCCATGCTGATGCGGCAGTACGTCAAGTACGCCGAGCGCAAGGGCTTCAAGTACACGATCGAGGACGAGACGCCGGGCGACGTCGCCGGCATCAAGAGCGCCACCCTCAAGATCGAGGGCGACTACGCCTTCGGCCTGCTGCGCACCGAGACGGGCGTGCACCGCCTGGTGCGCAAGTCGCCGTTCGACTCCTCCGGCGGGCGCCACACCAGCTTCGCCAGCGTGTTCGTCTATCCCGAGATCGACGACTCGATCGAGATCGACATCAACCCGGCGGACGTGCGGGTGGACACCTTCCGCGCCTCCGGCGCCGGCGGCCAGCACATCAACAAGACCGATTCGGCGGTGCGCCTGACGCACGTGCCCACCGGCATCGTGGTGCAGTGCCAGGACAGCCGCAGCCAGCACAGCAACCGCGACGTCGCCTGGCGCCGCCTGCGCTCGCGCCTGTACGACTTCGAGATGCGCAAGCGCATGGAGGCGCAGCAGAAGCTGGAGGACTCCAAGACCGACGTCGGCTGGGGCCACCAGATCCGCAGCTACGTCCTGGACAACAGCCGCATCAAGGACTTGCGCACCGGCGTCGAGATCTCCGCCACGCAGAAGGTGCTGGACGGCGACCTCGATGCCTTCATCGAAGCCTCCCTGAAGCAGGGCGTATGACGAAGGCACCGACGTGCCGCCGCGCCCGCCTCCGCGGGGACGACCCCGGAGAGCCGCGCGCATGAACACCCGCGCCTTCGTGTTCGACATGGACGGCACCATGGTGGACTCCATGCCCGCCCATGCCCGCAGCTGGGAGGAATTCGGCCGCCGCCACGCGCTCGGCATCCCGGTCGACGAGATCCTGCGCCGCACGACCGGGCGCAACGGCGTGGAGTGCATCCGCGAGCTGATGGGCGAGGACATCCCCGAAGACCAGGCCCTGGCCCTGATCGGCGAGAAGGAAGCGATCTACCGCGGCATCTTCGCCCACGAATTCCGCGAGGTCGCCGGCTTCGGCGCCTTCGTGCGCGCCGCGCGCGAGCGCGCGCTCAGGCTCGCCGTGGCCACGGCCGGCGACCGGCAGAACCTTGCCTTCGTGCTGCAGCACCTGAAGCTCGGGCTGCCGCCCGACGCCGTGGTGCGCGGCGACGAAGGCCTGCCCGGCAAGCCGCAGCCGGACATCTTCCTGGCCGCGGCGGCCAAGCTGCAGGTGCCGGCCGCGGAATGCATCGTGTTCGAGGACGCGCCGTTCGGCATCGAGGCCGCGCGCCGTGCCGGCATGCGCGCCGTGGCGATCTGCAGCACCCATTCCGCGCAGGAACTGGCCGGCCCCCATGTAATCGCCCAGGCCAGGGATTACGAAGAACTCATGAAAAAGAACTTTCTGGAGAGCCTCCATGCGTGAAGGAACATCCAAGGTGATCTACCGCGCGGACTACCAGCCGCCGGCCTTCTGGATCGACTCGGTGGAACTGTGCTTCGACCTCGACCCGGCCAAGACCCGCGTGCTCAATCGCATGCGGGTGCGCCGCAACCCGGAAGTCATGCCGCAGGCCCTGCGCCTGGACGGCGAGGAACTGAACCTCGCCCGCGTGCTGGTGGACGGCCAGGGCACCTCCTTCAAGATGGAGGAAGGCCAGCTGGTGCTGGAGCACCTGCCGGACGGCAACGCGCCCTTCGAGCTGGAGATCTTCACCACCTGCGCGCCGGCGAAGAACACGAAGCTGATGGGCCTGTACGTCAGCAACGACTCCTTCTTCACGCAGTGCGAGGCCGAGGGCTTCCGCCGCATCACGTATTTCCTGGACCGGCCGGACGTGATGGCCAGCTACACGGTCACCCTGCGCGCCGACAAGCGCAGGTACCCGGTGCTGCTGTCCAACGGCAACCTGGTCGAACACGGCGACCTGGACGACGGCCGCCATTTTGCCAAGTGGGTCGATCCCTTCCGCAAGCCCTGCTACCTGTTCGCGCTGGTCGCGGGCAAGCTGGTGGCGCGGGAGCAGCGCGTCACCTCGCGCAGCGGCAAGGACCACCTGCTGCAGGTCTTCGTGCGCCCCGGCGACCTGGACAAGACCGAGCACGCGATGAACTCGCTGATGGCCTCGGTCGCCTGGGACGAATCCCGCTTCGGCCTGCCGCTGGACCTGGAGCGCTTCATGATCGTCGCCACCAGCGACTTCAACATGGGCGCGATGGAGAACAAGGGCCTGAACATCTTCAACACCAAGTACGTCCTGGCCAACCAGGCCACCGCCACCGACACCGACTACGCCAACATCGAATCGGTGGTGGGCCACGAGTACTTCCACAACTGGACCGGCAACCGCGTCACCTGCCGCGACTGGTTCCAGCTGTCGCTCAAGGAAGGCCTGACGGTCTTCCGCGACCAGGAATTCAGCCAGGACCTCGCCGGCGACCCCTCGGCCCGGGCCGTCAAGCGCATCGAGGACGTGCGGGTGCTGCGCACGGCGCAGTTCCCCGAGGACGCCGGCCCGATGGCGCATCCGGTGCGCCCCGACCAGTACCTCGAGATCAACAACTTCTACACCGTCACGGTGTACGAGAAGGGCGCCGAAGTCGTGCGCATGATGCAGACGCTGGTCGGCCGCGAAGGCTTCGCGCGCGGCCTGACGCTCTACTTCCAGCGGCACGACGGCCAGGCCGTGACCTGCGACGACTTCGCGCAGGCCATCGCCGACGCCAATCCCGACTCGCAGTTCGCGCAGCGCCTGGGCCAGTTCAAGCGCTGGTACAGCCAGGCCGGCACGCCGCGGGTGCGGGTGCAGACGAACTTCGACCCGGTCTCGGGCATCTATTCGCTCACCCTCTCGCAGTCCTGCCCTTCCACGCCGGGGCAGGCGGAGAAGCTGCCCTTCGTGATCCCGATCGCGCTGGGCCTGCTCGATGGCAGCGGCCGTGAACTCACGAGCGGCATGCACGTGCTCACCGAGGCCAGCGAGACGCTCACCTTCCCCGGCTATGCCGAGGAGCCGGTGCCCTCGATCCTGCGCGGCTTCAGCGCGCCGGTGGTGCTGGAATACGACTACAGCGACCGCCAGCTGCTCACGCTGCTCGCCAACGACAGCGACCCCTTCAACCGCTGGGAAGCGGCGCAGCGCCTGGCCACCGGCCGCGCGCTGGCCTTCGTGCGCAGCCAGGAGCCGGTGCGGCTCGATGCGCCCTACATCGAGGCGATGCGCAGCGTGCTGCGCGATCCGGCGCTCGATGCGGCCTTCAAGGACCTCGTGCTCACGCTGCCCGCCGAGACCTACATCGCCGAACAGATCGAAGTGGTGGATCCGCAGCGCATCCACCTGGTGCGCGAAGCGATGCGCGAGCAGATCGCCACGGCGCTGCTGCCCGACTGGGAATGGGCGTACGAAGCGCACAAGGAAAGCGGCGCCTACCGGCCCGACCCGGTCTCCAGCGGCCGGCGCGCCCTCACCGGCCTCGCCCTCACGCACCTGTGCCTGGCGGCGCGCGCCAGCCGCGACGCGGTCTGGCCCGGCAAGGCCTACCAGCGCTTCAAGGACGCGTCCAACATGACGGACCGCTTCAACGCGCTGGCCGCCCTGGTCACGAGCGGCCATGAACTCGCCACGCCGGCGCTGCAGCGTTTCCACGCGATCTTCAAGGACGAGGCCCTGGTGCTGGACAAGTGGTTCGCGCTGCAGGCCGGCGCGCCGGACCGCGGCGGCAACGTGCTGCCGATCGTGCGCCAGCTGATGCAGCACCCGGACTTCAACATCCGCAACCCGAACCGCGCGCGCAGCGTGATCTTCAGCTACTGCAGCGCGAACCCCGGCGCGTTCCACCGCAGCGACGCCGCCGGCTACGTGTTCTGGAGCGACCGCGTGATCGAGCTCGATGCGATGAACCCGCAGGTGGCGGCCCGCCTGGCGCGCGCCCTGGACCGCTGGAAGAAGCTGGCCGAGCCCCAGCGCAGCGCGGCGCGCGAGGCGATCGCCCGGGTGGCGGCCAAGCCCGACCTGAGCAACGACGTGCGCGAGGTGGTCAGCCGCGCGTTAGCCGACTGAAGAAGAATGACGGAATGACCGCGGCTTGCGCCGGCGATGACGGAATGACCGATTCCCTGTCATTCCGCCGTTCGCGCCGCAGGCGGAGTCATTTCGTCATCGAACAACGACGGAGCAGATCTTTCCAATGACGCAAAGCATTTCCCTCACCCGCTACCTCGTGGAGCAGCAGCGGGTCCACGGCCGGATCCCGCCGGAGCTGCGCCTCCTGATCGAGGTGGTGGCGCGCGCCTGCAAGCGCATCAGCATCTCGGTCAACCAGGGCGCGCTCGGCGACGTGCTGGGCGCGGCCGGAACGGACAACGTCCAGGGCGAGGCGCAGAAGAAGCTGGACGTGATCGCCAACGAGGTGCTGATCGAGGCCAACGAATGGGGCGGCCACCTGGCGGCGATGGCCTCCGAGGAAATGGAAGGCATCTACGTGGTGCCGAACCGCTACCCGCAGGGCGAATACCTGCTGCTGTTCGACCCGCTCGACGGCTCCTCCAACATCGAGGTGAACGTCAGCATCGGCACCATCTTCAGCGTGCTCAGGAAGCCGGAGAACGGCGGCGCCGAGACGGCCGTGGAGGAGCAGGACTTCCTGCAGTGCGGCAGCCGGCAGGTCGCCGCCGGCTACTGCATCTACGGGCCGCAGACGACCATGGTGCTGACCGTCGGCGACGGCGTGGCCATGTTCACGCTGGACCGCGAACAGGGCTCCTTCGTGCTCACGCAGGAGAACATCCGCATCCCGGCGGACACGAAGGAATTCGCCATCAACATGTCGAACCTGCGGCACTGGGATGCGCCGGTGCGCCGCTACATCGACGAGTGCCTGGCCGGCAGGGACGGCCCGCGCGGGAAGGACTTCAACATGCGGTGGGTGGCCTCCATGGTCGCCGACGTGCACCGGATCCTGATGCGCGGCGGCATCTTCATGTACCCCTGGGACAAGCGCGAGCCGGAAAAGCCCGGCAAGCTGCGCCTGATGTACGAAGCGAACCCCATGGGCTGGCTGGTCGAACAGGCCGGCGGCGCAGCCACCGACGGCAGGCGCCGGATCCTGGACATCCAGCCGGGGAAACTGCACGAACGCGTGTCGGTGATCCTGGGGTCGAGGAACGAGGTGGACCGGGTGACCTCGTACCACACGAAGTAGGCTACTTCCCGAACACCATGAACAGCGCGTCATCCGGCGTCGCGTGCCGGACCGACGCGTTGTCGAACACCGCCCACCCGAACGCATAGCGCTTCGCCGGATCGAACTGCACGTCGTACCTGCTGCCGGTGCGCAGCTTGCGGCTCAGGACGGTGGTGACGACGCCGTTCTCCCACTTGTTCACAGCACGGATGTCGGCCCGGTCGCCGACGAGCGGGTTGCTGATGTGCGCCGCCACCTCGTCGCCCGGCTTGAAGTTGTCCACGAACGGCACCTCCTCGCCGCGCTTGATGTAGTAGGTGCCGCCCGCGTTGGCCGGCCTGCCGTCGCGGTTCATGAATGGCGGCTTGCCGTCCACGAGCTTCAGCGCGGTGTACTCGCCGCCCTGCGTGCCCGGATCCGACTTGCGGCCGGCGCTGGGCGACTTCTCCTTGTCGTAGCGGGTGTGGTCCACGTACTGGTCGTCCACGTAGCCCATGGGAATCGTGCGCGCCGACTTCATGTGCCACATGTCGGCGATCTCGCCTTCCTGGCGGGTGTACTTGTTGCCGAAGGGCCTGCCTTCGCCCTCGTGGCACACCACGGCGCAGCCCTGGTCGGCAAAGCCCTTGATCGAGTCGTCGATCGGCCAGATCATGGCCCACTTGTCCTCGTAGGCCAGGTTGTTGTCGCCGCCCTTGTCGGCCGGATCGACCACCTGCTTCCAGCTGCCGTCGGCCTGCTTCTGGAACGGGATGCGGCGCGCGGAGTTCGTCGGGTCCTTGTACTGGACCAGCATGTAGAGCGTGTCGGCGGTGTAGACGGCCTTCAACGTGCCGGTGGTCTCGCCCTGGACCAGGTTCGCTCCCCCGGAGAGTTCGACCTTCAAGGGCCTCGCCCGCGCCCAGGCGGGGTCCGACTCGAACCGGTTCGGGTCGGGCGCGGTCGCCACCTTGGCGGCAACGAGCGTGTTGGGCGCATCTTGTTGCGCCCGGCCCTGGCCAGCGGCCAGCGCGAGTGCGGCAAGGGCGGCGGCAGTGGTGCCACGCAGCAGGACGTTCATGGTTTACTCCTTCATGGGATGGTCCTGCGCCCATTAACCTCCGGCGGAAATCATCCGCAATTGCGCGGGATCAGCAGCCACAGGCAACGAACAGGGCGTCATTGCAACGGGATGCTGCGGGCCGTCGCGAGCGGGTGCGACACGCGAGGCCGCCGTGCCGCGACCCACATCGGCGCGCGGCAGGCCCGGTCGAGGAATGCCCTATAATCGCGGGCTACGCCGGAGTAGCTCAGTCGGTAGAGCAGCTCATTCGTAATGAGAAGGTCGGGGGTTCGATTCCTCTCTCCGGCACCAGCGCTTGCCACGACCTGGCCCCTCCCACAAGGCGGGGCCTTGTTCCTGGTGCGGTGAGATCGGGAACAATCGCGAAATCCCGATGACCGCTACCCCACAAGATCCGCGACCTGCACCGCCCGCCACCCTGGCGGACGACCCCCTTCCGCGCAGCCCCTTCGAAGTCTTCTTCGCCTTCCTGCGGCTCGGCCTGACCTCGTTCGGCGGGCCCGTGGCGCACCTGGGCTACTTCCGCACCGAGTTCGTGGAGCGCCGCAAATGGCTCGACGACCGCAGCTTCTCGGACCTGGTGGCGCTCTGCCAGTTCCTCCCGGGGCCGGCCAGCAGCCAGGTCGGCATGGCACTCGGGATGGCAAGGGCCGGCTGGCTCGGGTCGTTCTTCGCATGGCTCGGGTTCACCGCGCCGTCCGCCATTGCACTGATTCTCTTCGCGCATGGCGTGGCGCGTTGGTCCGGGCTCGCGCAATCGGGTGCGGTCCAGGGCCTGAAGGTTGCGGCGGTCGCCGTGGTGGCCCAGGCGGTCTGGGGCATGGCGAAGTCCCTCTGCCCGGATCGCGTGCGGGCAGGACTGGCGATCTTCGCGACGCTGCTGGCACTCGCCCTCCCCGGCGCCTGGGGCCAGGTCGGCGCCATCGCCGCCTGCGGGCTTGCGGGCCGGACGCTCCTGAAGCTGCCGCATCAACTCCCCGCGGAGCACCGGTCCTACGGCGTCTCCAGGCGCGCTGGCGGCATCGCACTGGGCTTGTTCGCGCTGCTTCTCGTGGGATTGCCTGCATTGGCCGCGGAAGCGGCTTCGCCGATCTGGACCTTGATCGACGGCTTCTACCGCGCGGGCGCGCTGGTGTTCGGCGGCGGCCACGTCGTCCTGCCGCTCCTGCAAGCGACGGTCGTCCCGGTGGGGGCCGTGTCCAATTCCGCGTTCCTGGCGGGGTACGGTGCAGCCCAGGCGGTGCCCGGTCCCCTCTTCACGTTCGCCGCCTACCTGGGCGCCGTCATGCAGGGCCCGGTCAGCGGCTGGGCCGGCGGGGTGCTCTTTCTCGTCGTGCTCTTCGTGCCGGCCTTCCTGCTGGTCGTCGGCGCCCTGCCGTTCTGGGACGCATTGCGGCAGCGTGACGGGATCCAATCCGCCATGGCGGGGATCAACGCGGGCGTCGTGGGCATCCTGCTGGCCGCCCTCTACGACCCCGTCTGGACGAGCGCCATCCACGGACGGACCGAATTCGGCATCGCACTGCTTGCCTTCGGCCTCCTGGTCCACGCGCGCGTCTCGCCGATGCTGGTGGTCTTCGCCTCGGCGCTGGCCGGCTGGTTGCTGCTTGGGTAGGCATCAGGGACGCCCGCCTACGCCCCTCCCGGCAGGAGCCTGCGCAAACCCGCCCCCACCACCGCCCGGAAGCGCGGGCTGTGCAGGCACGCGGCGCCGGCCAGGCCGATCACCGCGCCGACCACCGTGTCCACGAGGCGCGCCTGCATGATCTGCTGCGGTGCCATGGCGGACCCCTGCCCCGCCTCGGCCAGCAGGATGGTCAGCGGCGTGATGAAGACGGCGGCCAGTGCGTAGTGCCGCACCACCAGCGTCTCGATCACCAGCGTGAGCAGCGTCAGCACCGTGGCGACGCCCCATCCGTCCAGCGGCAGCTGCGCGAGGGCGACGAACGCCAGCAGGCCGACGGCGGTGCCCAGGATGCGATGCAGCTGGCGCGTCCACGCGGCCCGCAGCGAGGCGCCCTGGATGATGGCGAGGCAGCTCACGGGCACCCAGTAGGGCCGCGACAGCTGCAGCAGCTCCGCGGCCAGCAGCGACAGGCCCACGAAGCCGCCGATCACGACCGAATCGACCACCACGAAGTCGAACTCCGGATCCGGCCGCGGGCTGGGCGCGGGCACGCCCCGGCGGCTCACGATGTGCAGGCTGTAGAGGAAGGCGATCGCCACCGCCAGCACGGTGCCGAGCGCCAGCGCGCCCAGTTGCACCAGCGCCATCCGCCCGTGCGCGGGCGTGTAGGCGCCGATCGCCGCGGCCATCACGAAGAACAGGCTGCCGGGCGGCGGCGCCGCATAGAAGCGGCAGATCATGGTGACGACGACGGCGATGATCACCAGCAGCGGCACCAGCAGCGGCGGAAACAGGTGGCCCAGCAGGCCGAGCGCGTAGCTGCCCGTCATGCCGAAGGCGCAGGCCATCAGCCAGGCCATGCGGTGCGACAGGCGCGTGGCCGGCAGGTGCAGGAACACCAGGCCGCCGAGCGATCCGACCAGCCCCAGCCCGAGCTCGCCGAACGCCATGCCGACGAAGACCGGCAGGCCACTCGCCAGGGCCGCCGCGATGGGCATCTCCCACGGCCGGTCGCTGCGCTGGACGCTGGCCAACTGGCGCCATTCGTCGACCAGGAAGCGCTTGAGGGACATCCGGCGAGTATGACAACGCCCGGTCGGGACCCCGACGCGACGAATGGCTGACCCGCCGGCCCAGCAGTGGAAAAGTTCCTACAGGCGACCGGGGGTCGCCTCGCCACATGATGCGGCATGGCCGAAACCACCCCCGAAGCGACGAACCTGCAACTCTGCCCCGGTGAACCCTACCCCCTGGGCGCCACCTGGGACGGCGAAGGCGTCAACTTCGCCCTCTTCTCGGAGAACGCGCAGAAGGTGGAGCTGTGCCTGTTCGACGAACAGCGCCGGGAGACGCGCATCCGCCTGCGCGAATGCGAGGCCTTCGTCTGGCATGGCTACATCCCGGGCCTGCGCCCCGGGCAGCGTTACGGCTTCCGCGTGCACGGCCCGTACGAACCGGACCAGGGCCTGCGCTTCAATCCCAACGTGGTCCTGCTGGATCCGTACGCCAAGGCGCTGGACGGGCTGGAAGATCCGGCCCGCGGCCTGTTCGCCTACCGGACGGGCGACCCGCAGGAGGACCACGCGAAGCTGGAGGAAGACGTGCTCGGTGTTCCCCTGGCCGTGGTGAACGATCCGCGCTTCGACTGGAGCGGCGACCGCCCGCCCAACGTGCCGCTGCACCAGACGGTGCTGTACGAGGTGCACGTCAAGGGCCTCACCATGCTGCACCCGGACGTCCCCGGGGAACTGCGCGGGACGTACGCCGGCCTGGCGCATCCCGCCATGCTCGCCTACCTGCAGGAACTGGGCGTCACCGCCATCGAGCTGATGCCGGTGCACGCCCACCTGGACGACTCCTTCCTCGTCGCCAAGGGCCTGACCAACTACTGGGGCTATTCCACGCTCAACTTCTTCGCGCCGGAACTGCGCTACAGCGCCGCCTTCCGCAAGGGCGACGCGCCCGGCGCCATCCGCGAGTTCAAGGAGATGGTCAAGGCGCTGCACGGCGCCGGCCTGGAAGTGATCCTCGACGTGGTCTACAACCACACCGCCGAGGGCAACCACATGGGCCCGACGCTGAGCTTCAAGGGCATCGACAACCCCACCTACTACCGGCTGGTGCCGGACGACGCGCGCCACTACTTCGACTACACGGGGACCGGCAACACGCTCAACGTGCGGCACCCGCAGACGCTGCAGCTGATCATGGATTCGCTGCGCTACTGGGTGCAGGAGATGCACGTCGACGGCTTCCGCTTCGACTTGGCCAGCACGCTGGCGCGCGGCCTGCACGAGGTGGACCAGCTCTCCGGCTTCTTCACGATCATCCACCAAGACCCCGTCCTGAACCAGGTGAAGATGATCGCGGAACCCTGGGACGTGGGCGAAGGCGGCTACCAGGTCGGCAACTTCCCGGTGAAGTGGGCCGAGTGGAACGGCATCTACCGCGACGCCATCCGCGCCTTCTGGAAGGGCGACGGCGGGCTGGCCGGCGACCTGGGCTACCGGCTCACCGGCTCCAGCGACCTGTACAAGGACGACGGCCGCAAGCCCTCGGCCAGCATCAACTTCATCACCGCGCACGACGGCTTCACGCTGCGCGACACGGTGAGCTACAACGACAAGCACAACGAGGCGAACGGCGAGAACAACCAGGACGGCCACAACGACAACAAGTCCTGGAACTGCGGCGCCGAAGGCCCGACCGACGACGCCGAAGTGAATGCGCTGCGCGCGCGCCAGCAGCGCAACCTGCTGGCCACGCTGCTCCTGAGCCAGGGCACGCCCATGCTGTGCGGCGGCGACGAGGTGGGCCGCACCCAGGCCGGCAACAACAACGCCTACTGCCAGGACAACGAGATCAGCTGGTACGACTGGGCGGGCAAGGACGAACGCCTGCTCGCCTTCACCCGGCGCCTGATCGCGCTGCGGCGCGAGCACCCTGCGCTGCACCGGCAGAAGTTCTTCTCGGGCCGACCGATCCGCGGCACGGAGATCAGCGACATCATGTGGTTCCGCCACGATGGCGAGGTGATGACCGACGAGGACTGGGCCAACCCGCAGACGCAGTCGCTCGCCATGTTCCTGGCCGGCAACGGCCTGAAGGAAACGGACCGCCAGGGCCGGCCGCTGCAGGACGACCACCTGCTGCTGGTCCTGTCGGCCTCGCCGCAGCCGCTGGACTTCCAGCTGCCGCAGGTCGCCGACTGCCAGGCGTGGGAACTGCTGGTGGACACCAGCAACGACGAGGCGAGCGAGACCTGCGGCTGCGGCACGCACACCTTCCTGCCGCCGCGCTCGCTCAAGCTGTTCCGCTGCCGGATTCCATAGCCCGCGCTCAGTCCGCCGTCCAGACCCGCGTCGGCCGGTTCAGCCCGCGGCCGTCGGCGAAGGGCGGCGACTGGAACAGCGCCGCCTCGAAGGGCGCGCCCGGCACCAGCCGCGAATGCGCGGCGCCGAAGTGGCGGCGCGGCGTGCCGGTGGCGGCGCGCAGCACCGCCTCCAGCGGCAGGCCGGCATCGAGGAAGTGCCACATCTCCTCGAACACGGCGCGGCCATGCTGCACGCCCATGCAGCCGGCGTCGGTGCCCACCAAAAGGCGCACGCCCAGCTCGTAGGCGACGCGCAGGTGTTCGGCATGGGCGTCGAGGGCGCGCCGCATGCTGTCGACGGTGGCGGTCGGCCATTGCGCCACCCTCGGATGGGCCCACTGGAAATGCACGGGACAGAAGGTGGGCGTCCAGGCGACGTCGTGCTCGCGCATGCGCGAGAGCATCGCCCGGTCGACGAAGTAGCCGTGCTCCACCGAATCGACGCCCGCGCCCAGCGCGACGTCCAGGCCGCGCGGGCCGCTGCAGTGGGCCATCACCTTGCGCTGGCAGCGGTGCGCCGCCTGCGCCACCAGCGCCGCCTCGGTGTGGGTGAACTGCGGAGAGTCCGCCGCATCGCCCGCTTCGAAATCGACGATGCCGGTCAGCACCAGCTTGATCTCGTCGTTGCTGCGGGCGAGTTCCTCCACCAGCATCGGCAGGGCGGCGCCCTCGCCGGCGTCGGCGGCCATGAAGGCGCCGTAGCGCCGCGCGCGCTTGAGGCCGCGGCCGGCGGAGCGCACGCGCGCCATGCCGCTGCCGGCCGCGGCTGCCTCGTGCCGGACCTGGTGGTTGATGCCGTGGCGGTCGCCGGCGTCCCGCACCAGCGTCACGCCCCAGTCATGCGCCTCGCGCGCGTTGGTGCGGGCCTGCTCGGTGAGCTGTTCGACGGGCCGCTTGAGGTGCTCGGCGCGCCGCGCGGAGTCGGTGCAGACGCCATCGAGGAACAGGTGGACGTGGGCATCGACCAGCCCCGGCATGAGGAAGCCGCCGCGCTCTATCGTCCAGCCCTGCGCCGCCAGGCCCGCCGCGTGGTCGCCGGGGGTCACGCTCTCCAGCTGGCCGTCGATCACCCGCAGGGTCTGGCGCGTGCGATACAGGTGGTCGCCGTCGAAGAACTGGTCGGCGACGACCAGGAGGCGGGACCCTTGCAGGACAGGAACGGCCATGATCCCGCAGCATGCGCCCTGGGGCGCAGGCCCCGTTGATGCACGTCAAGCAGGGGGGCGGCGTTCCGCGTCGCGCGCACCGGCGGGGCCGGCGCGACGGCTGCTCATTCGAGCGGGCCGGGACGCGTGTTGCGGTGGTTGCTCAGGTAGGGCGTGAGGCTGTCGGTGCCACGGCCACTGCGCTTGCCGGCGGGCAGCAGGGAATCTGCCGGCTGCTCGTCTTCCGGCGCGGGCAGGGCCGGCCGGGTGAGCTTTTGCAGCAGGCGCTGGAACAGGGCGCGCGCGCGCTCGCTTGCGGCGGCCGCGTCACCGTTCTCTTCATCTTTGCGTCCGGACGACTTCATGCAGTCCCGTTCCTCCAGCGTGAGTAGCCCGGAGGTTCGCTCCGCTACGGATGAGAATCAAGGGCATCCATGCAACACGCGTAACGCGGCGGATACGAAGCGGGGCATTTTCCCCAGAGAGCCGCCGCCGGGCGTGACCCTGCGACGGGCGGCGCCGCGTCAGGTATTGGTCTGCTCGGGCGGGATCTGGTGCGGGTCGGGCAGCGCCGCCCCGGCCGCGGAAGCGCCGGCGCCCGCGCCCGCGCTGGCCGCCGGGTCGGCGCCCAGGGCAAAGCTGGTCATGGTCAACGAGCCCATCGAGCCGCCGCCGGCAAAGACCTTGGCGCCCTCGCCCGCCGCCTGGCACAGGCCGGCGAGATAGGCCAGGGGCAGGAAATGCTCCGGCGTCGGCACCGCGAGCGGAAAGTCGGCGTGCTGCAGGACGCCCGGCAGGTTCGCCGGAACCGAGGTCATCACGTCCTGGACGGCTTGGTCGAAGCGCTCGGCCCAGTCGAAGGCGGCCTCGGGCTGCTGCCAGTCGAGCCGGCGCAGGTTGTGGACCACGTTGCCGCTGCCCAGGATGAAGATGCCGCGTTCGCGCAGTGGTGCCAGGCGGGCCCCCAGGTCGATGTGGTACGCCAGGTCCTTGCCGCTGTGGATCGACAGTTGCAGCACCGGGATGTCGGCGCGCGGGAACACGTGCGCCAGCACCGACCAGGTTCCGTGGTCCAGGCCCCAGCTGTCCTCGTCGAGGCCGACGTGCGCCGGCTTCACGGCGTCCGCGATCTCGCGCGCCACCTCGGGCGCGCCGGGGGCGGGATAGTCGAAGGCGAACAGCTCGCGCGGGAAGCCGTAGAAGTCGTGGATCACGCGCGGCTGGGCCATGGCCGTGACGGCGGTGCCGGGAATGAACCAGTGCGCGGAGATGCACAGCACGGCCCGCGGGCGCGGCAGCGCTGCTCCGAAGGCAGCCCATTGCTGCGTGAAGCGGTTGCGCTCCAGCGTGTTCATGGGGCTGCCGTGGCCGATGAAGGCGGCGGGCATCAGGTCGGTGGCCGGCATGCGGCCATTGTGGCCTCCCCGCTTGTCGCGCCGCGTTTGATCTGGGACAGCTCGCGGCCACGCAGGTGCGGCAGCGACGCGAAGCGCCGGCTAGCATGCCCCATTCCATGCGTTCCCCCCTGACCTTCCTGCCCGCGCCGGTGCGCGGTGCCCTCGCCGTCCTGGCGCTCGCCGCCAACACGCTCCTCTGCACCCTGCCCCTGTTCGCGTTCGCGCTGCTGAAGCTGGCCTTCCCCTTCGCCCTCGTGCGCCGGCGGGTCGACCCGGTGCTGCACGCCATCGCGCGCGCCTGGGTGGCCGGCAACAGCCTCTGGATGCGCCTGCTGCACCCCACGCAGTGGGAGGTCCAGGGCCTGCCCCCGGCGCGCCGCGGCTGGTACCTGGTGAACTGCAACCACCAGTCCTGGGCCGACATCTTCGTGCTGCAGCACCTGCTGCACGGGCGGCTGCCGATGCTGAAGTTCTTCCTGAAGCAGGAGCTGATCTACGTGCCGGTGATCGGGCTGGCCTGGTGGGCGCTCGACTTCCCGTTCATGAAGCGCCACGGCAAGGAGGCGCTGCGCCGCAATCCGGCCCGGCGCGCGGACGACCATGAAGCCACCCTGCGCGCCTGCCGCAAGTTCGCGCTGGTGCCCACCAGCGTCATGAACTTCGCCGAGGGCACGCGCTTCACGGCGGAAAAGCACGTCCAGACCGCATCCCCCTACCGCCACCTGCTCAAGCCGAAGGCCGGCGCGATGGCGCTGACGCTGGGCGCGATGGGCGAGCAGTTCGATGCGCTGATCGACGTGACGATCGCCTACTCGCCGCAGATCCCGAGCTTCTGGGACTTCGCCTGCGGCCGCGTGAGGCGCGTGGCGGTGCACGTGGAGCAGCTACCCATTCCCGCCGAATTCATCGGCCTGGACTACGCCGGCAACTCGCAAGGCCGCAAGCGCTTCGCCCGCTGGCTGGATGCGCTGTGGGCGAAGAAGGATGTCCGGATGTCCGCGCTGCTCGGGAATGCCCCGGCGGCGTCGATGCCGCAGGAGCTGGTGCGGGAGACGGCGGAGGTTTGAAGCGGAAGACAAACTGCCGGACGCAGAAGGCGCAAAGGGTACGCAAAGGACGCAAAGGAAAACCTTCAAAATGCTTCCTGGATTCTTTTGCGTCCTCTGCGTACCCTTCGCGTCCTCTGCGTCCGGCAGTCCGCTTTCCTGCCCCGCTACCCGTGCAACTGCTCGTACTTCTCCAGCAGTTCCTCCTTCGACTCGACGAAATCCGGGTGCTGGATGATGCAGTCGGCCGGGCAGGCCAGCTTGCATTGGGGTTCGTCTTCCGCGCCCACGCATTCGGTGCAGCGCAGCGGATCGATCACGAACAGGAAGTCTCCCGCGGTGATCGCTTCATTGGGGCACACGGGGCGGCAGGCGTCGCACGCGGTGCAGCCGTCGACGATGATCAGGGCCATGGCAATTCTCCTCTCTGCTTGAATCAGGCCGCTGCGCGCTGCAGTTCCTGCAGCTTCGCGTGCCGGTAAGCACCCCACAGGGCGGCGCCGATCGCGCCGGCATAGATCGCGTCGGGATGCGTCACGACCTCCACCGGCACCTTCTCGGTGGCCATCTCCTCGCGGATCGCTGCGGTGAGGCCCTCGTCCATGCCGAGTCCGCCGGTGATCAGCGCCCGCCCGGTCTTGATGCCCGTCACCTTCAGCAGCTTCACGATGCGCGAGGCCATCGACAGGTGGATGCCCTTGAGGATGTCCGGCGTGGCGATGCCTCGGCTGACCATGTTGATCACGTCCGTCTCCGCCAGCACGGCGCAGATCGAGCTGACCTTCTCCGGGTCCGCCGAGCTCTTGGACAGCGCCCCGATCTCCTCCACCGCCACCCCGAGGTAGCGCGCGATGTTCTCCAGGAACTGCCCCGAGCCCGAGGCGCACTGCGAGGTCATCTTGTACGACAGCACCTTGCCGCGATCGTCCACGTAGATCGCGCGGCCATTGAGCGCGCCCACGTCCACCACGGCGCTGATGCCCGGCGACAGGAACACGCCGCCGCGGGCATGCGTCGTCATCGAGTAGAAGTGGCCGGTGGCGAACTTCACGTTCTCGCCCTCGCCGGTGGTCGCGATGTAGGCGATGTCGTTGGCCGCCAGCCCGGCGTCGTGCAGGACGGACTCGAGCCCCTCGGTGGCCAGCGTCATGGGATCGCGCCGGCGCATGCGCTCGACGCGCTTGGCCACCCAGTGCGTGCTGCCGTCCGCCTCGACCCGGAACAGCGTGCTCTTGACGGCGCCCGAGCCGATGTCGATGCCTATGGTGTGAATGGTCATGCCGCCTCCCGATGTTCCGCTGCCTTGCCCTCTTGCACGACCGCGCGCCAGGCGAAGGTCGCGCCCCCCAGTGCCCCGGTGTAGATCGAATCCGGATCGATGTTCAGTTGCAGGTCGCCGTAGTTCTCGGTCACGAGTTCCCGCAGCGCCTTGACGGCCGCCTCGTTCTTGGCAACGCCCCCGGTGAAGGTGAACTGGTCGCGCACGCCGCCGGAGCGCGCAAGGATCGACATGGCGCGCAGGATGATGGAACGGTGCAGGCCGGCCATGATGTCCTCGCGCTTGTCGCCCAGGCTCAGCCGGTCGCGCAGTTCCGCGCCCGCGAACACGGTGCAGGTGGAGTTGATGCGCACGGCCTTGGTCGACTTCATCGCCATGGGGCCGAGCTCGTGCAGGCCCATGTTCATCTCGTCGGCGATGTAGCCGAGGTAGCGTCCGCAGCCCGCCGCGCAGCGGTCGTTCATCTGGAAGCTTTCCACGATGCCGGCCGGGTCCACCTGGATCGCCTTGGTGTCCTGGCCGCCGATGTCCAGCACGGTCGCCGTGTGCGGGTACATCACGTGCGCGCCCAGGCCGTGGCAGAGGATTTCCGAGCGCACGTGCTCCTTGGAGAAGGGAAGGCGCGCGCGGCCGTAGCCCGTGCCCACCACGTAGGTTTCTTCCATGAGGGTGTCCAGCACGCCCTTGATCGGCGCCTCGACCCGGCTGCGCCGGCCGGCGGTGTCGGGCAGCGCCTGGAAGGTGTTCTCCAGGGCGGCCAGCAGGTGATGCCGCATCTGGTCGCCATAGACGTGGTTCTCGACCTCGATGATCGAGCGGTCGAACACGTTCAGCAGGTACTCGTAGCGCGTTCCGGCTTCCTTGGCCACCTGCTCGCCGATGGCCATGTACTGGCCGCCGGCGATGTCGCGGAAGAAGTCGCTCTTGCGCTTGGCGCCGGGGGCGAACAGCAGGTGCGCCTCGTCCTTCAGGCGCCGGAAAACCTCCTGCACCGCCTCGAAGACCGCGCCCTGCGCGGCGCCGAAGTGCCCCGTTCCCACGTTCTTGACGCAGGTCTCTTCCAGGTCGAGCAGCTGCTCGAGGTACTGCTCGGCGCGGAAGTCGCGTTCCAGCTGCTCGATGAAGGTGTCGAGACCGCCATTGAGCGCGCCGGTGCTGCCCAGCGCCTGCCGGAACAGGTAGAAGCGGCCATTGAGCATGGCCTCCTGCTTGGCGACCGCGGCCGCCGTGTCGTAGTTCGAACGCGAGTTGGTGATGCCGCGCCCGATGATGTTCTGGTTCTCGTCGACCACCACCGCCTTGGTGGTGGTCGAACCGAGGTCGATGCCGATGAAGCAGCGCATGGGGTCCGTCTCCTTTATTGCACCGCGTGCAGCGGGATGACCGGGCGCACGCCCTCCCCGATCCCGGTGGTGCGCTTCTGCTTGACCATCTGGAAGTAGCTCTCCAGCCGGTTCTTGACGTTGGCCGCGGAGAAGTAGCGCGGATCGACCAGGTCGGTCTCGATGAAGGCGGCGGGCTTGCCGGTGCGCTTCTCGACTTCACGCAGGATCAGCAGTTGCCCGGCGGAGAAGCTATTGCAGCTCTTGATCGAGTTGATCAGCAGGCCATCGGCCTGGTACTCCTCGATGTACTTGCAGATCATGTCGATCCGCGACGGCAGGTTCAGGTTGGTGTAGCAGCCCAGCGCGTAGTCGGCCAGCGATTCCAGCGGATGGTCCGGGTCGTGGCGGAAGCCGAAGTCGTACAGCCCGCCGACCTTGGCATAGGTGGAGGAGCAGACCACCGCGCCCTCGTCGTAGAACATCTTCCAGAAATCGCGGAAGCTCGTCCAGTTGGGCGGGCCTTCGACGATCAGCCGGTACTTCTCCTCGCCCATGTCGCCCTCGGGCGTGACCGGGCCCTTGCCCAGGCGGATGCGCTCCTCGATCTCGGCGCGCAGCACGCGGTAGTACTCCGTGGCTTCGGGGGTGCCGCGGAAGGCGGTGAAGATCGGGCCGATGTAGTACACCGCCCCGAAGTAGCCGTCGATGGGCGAGGGGCGGTTCTTCGCCGATTGCAGCACCGCGACCAGGTCGTTCTCCGCCTTGACCGACTCCTTCATGTACTCGCGCAGGCGGTCGATGTCGAACTTCACGCCCGAGATCTGTTCCAGCCCCGGGATCACGGTTTCCTTCAGCTGGCGCACCACGTAGTCACGCATGTTGGGGTCGATGCGGCCGGAGCCCTGGTACGGCACGTGCAGCATCAGCGTGGGCACGTTGTACTTGTGGCGGATCAGCTCGAACCACTTCATGAAGGTGAAGCAGCCGGTGTACGAGAGCAGCAGCACGTCGGGCGTGGGCAGCGGATCGCCGGTGGGGCCGACCTCGCCGCCGAGCATCATCCCCAGGTCCGCCTTCACGTAGGTGCAGACGTCCTCGGAGTGGCCGTCGCGCTCGGCGTCCATGATGAACTTGCCGGACTTCTTGCGCATGCCGTTCTGCAGCGCGTTGGTCTCCGGGAGACTCCGCGCCATGTCGAAGCACATGAGGAGCTCGTTCAGGTTCCCCGGCACGAAGGTGGCGGCCACCTTCTTGTTGTTGGCGCGGGCCGTCGCCAGCTCCATGTAGTTGCGGTTGATCATCTCCTTCTGGAGATTCATCGCGTCGTCCTTGATGGCGACGGGCTTGGGCTTCTTCGAAGCCGGGATGGGGATCACGGTGTCGTTCACGCTGCGTCGCTCCAGAGCTTGATCGAATCGGCGAAGGTGCCGGCCTGCTCGCGGATGGGGGCCATCTGCCCGGTGTTCTCGGCGTACTTGAAGGCGGTGTACGGGACCTTCGCCTTGGCCAGCACGTCCTGCAGCATGGGCCGCTCGAGCAGCGCCGGGTCGCAGAAGGAAGGGGCGGCGAAGATCACGCCTTCGGCGCCGCGGGTCTTCACCTGCTTGAGGAGGAACACGCCCTTCTCCGCGCGGGTGGCGTCGTATTTGGCGGCCATCGACGCGGAGCGGTGCAGGAAGGCCTTGGACAGTTCCTCCAACGGGTCGGCGTCGGCCGGCACTTCGTCCAGCAGCCAGCGCGTGACCAGCATGTAGTCATCGTCGACGACGTAGCAGCCGGCCATCTCCAGCGACTTGATCAGCGCGAGCGGCGGCTGCTCGCAGAAGGAGCCGGTCACCACGACCCGCGCGTTGTCGCGTTTCGGGCGCGGGATCTTCTCGGTCTCGCGGATGTATTCGCGCAGCAGTTCGGTGTGCTCCTCGGGCGGCAACACCATGCCGGCGCGCAGCAGCAGGTAGACCTCGGAAGTCGGGGCCTGCTGCGGCTGCATGGCGCGGTAGGCATAGAGCTCGCGCACCGCGGCGCGGTTGTCGTTGTAGACGCGGATCGAGGCGTTGATCTCGTCGTCGGTGATCGGGCTTCCGCGCAGCTTGCCGAGGTCCTCGCGCAAGGCCTGCATCTCGTGGATGTAGAACTTGCCGCCCACGTTGTCCTGGTAGTTCTGCGGCACGTCGAAGTACTTGACGTACTTGTCCGGGAACAGGATCTGCCACATGCCCGAGAGGTTGCGGATCACGTCGCAGATGGAGGGGAACAGCATGCCGTCCAGGCAGTCGAGCCGGCCGGTGAGCCCCAGCTCGATGGTGGAGCGCGGGATGCGGCAGATGTAGCTCTGGTAGTAGGCGTCGCCCTGGATCACCTCCAGGCTGTCGCCGCCGCCCAGGACGCCGACCGGCAGCATGCCGGCGGCGTGCACCAGTTCGCGCGGCACGTACCAGGGCATGTAGCCGATCGCCTTGCGGCCCGGCTCGGCGGCCTTCCAGTCCTTGACGGCGTTGAAGTCGAGGTCATCGAACAGCGCCTGGCAGCGCTCGACGATGGCCTGCACAGGGGAAACTGCGTTCATCGCGGGCACTCCTTCATTGGTGGGTCCAGGCGGGCTGGCGCTTTTCGAGGAAGGCCGCCAGGCCTTCGTTGGCGTCGTGCGTGCGCATGAGCCATTCGAGGTAGAGCCGTTCGAGTTCGGCGAGGCGCTCGCGCACCTGCCTTTGCATCACGCCGCGCGCGGCGACGGTGGCGCAGGCGAGCGCGGCTGCGCTCCTGCCCACGAGGTGCTGGTCGAACCAGCCGACCGCGGCGGCAGCGGGGTCCTCCGCGAGCTGCTGCACCAGGCCCATGCGCAGCGCTTCGTCGGCGGCGATGGAGCGGCCGGTGAGCAGCAGGTCCTCGGCGTCCGGCTGGTTGACGCGGTAGGGCAGCAGCGCCGAAGCGGCGGGGGCGAAGACCCCCAGCTTGATCTCGGGCTGGCCGAACTGCGCGTTCGGCGCGGCGAAGATGCGGCCGCAGGCGAGCGCCAGTTCGAGCCCGCCGCCCAGGCACTGGCCTTGCACCGCCACCATCACCGGCACCGGGAATTCGAGCATCTCCAGCAGCAGCGCGTGCAGGGAGGCCAGCATCGTGGCGCACTGCGCGGGCAGGTGCTCCTCGACGCTGGCGCCGAAGGAGAAGTGCGGGCCTTCGGCATCGACGAGGACGCCGCGCAGCATCACGTGGCGCCGGTACTGTCCGAGCGCCGCATGCAGCGCCGCGATCATGGCGGCGTCGACGAGGTTGGCCTTCGGGCGGGAGAGGCGCAGGCGCAGCAGGGCGCCGTCCTTTTCGAGCCAGGCTTTGAGGGGGGTTTCCATGCGGGCTCCTATTGCGCCAATCCGGCGGGCGACTGCGTCATTCCGGCGCGCCATTCCGTCATTCCCGCGCCCCCCTTCGTCATTCCCGCGAAGGCGGGAACCCAGGGCTTCCGCATTTCACGCGCTGCGCGCGTGCCCTGGGCCCCCGCCTGCGCGGGGGTGACGAGAAGCGCGGGGGTGCCGAGAAGGGCGGGTGTGACGAGAAGCGCGGAGGTGACGAGCCGGTCCGCGCCCACGCATCCGGTCCTCACTTCTTCCCCTTCGGCTGGATCTCGTCGTGCAGCGCCCCGACCCAGCTCTGCCCCGCCGCCAGCTTCTGCCGCAGCAGCACGAAGTCGACCTCGCGGTCGTCCTTGGGCCCTTCGTTGAACG
The DNA here is from genome assembly GCF_016722765.1 of Ramlibacter alkalitolerans. Lineage (GTDB taxonomy): Bacteria > Pseudomonadota > Gammaproteobacteria > Burkholderiales > Burkholderiaceae_C > Ramlibacter > Ramlibacter alkalitolerans. The sequence goes on from NZ_JAEQND010000001.1 coordinate 163,079, forward strand.
CGGTGAAGCCCGAGCGCGCCTCGGTCATCATGTTCAGCGCCAGCCAGTCGCGCGCGTCTTCCTTGTTGGCGTTCCAGGCCGCGAGCTTGGGCTTGCGCAGTTCCTCGATCGTCTTGAGCGTGCACTCGGGGAAGGTCATGAGGATCTTGGCGCACAGCTCCTCCACCTTCGCATCGAGCAGCGACAGGTCCACCTCGCCGCGCGCCAGCAGCGCCTTGCCTTCCTTCGCCGCATCGCCGCCCTTGAACTCGCCGAACGCGTTGCGGCCGTAGTCGTCGACCATGCGCTGCGTTTCCACCAGCGGATTGGCGACGAACTTGCCGTCCACCTTCAGCGCCGGCACGACGTCGGTGATCATCCCCATCTGGTAGGCCTTGTGCGCCGAGAAGGGTTCGCACAGCACGCAGGCGGCCATCGCCCGCTCCGCGCCGACGATCACCGGCAGGAAGTCGGTCGCGCCGCCGATGGGCGCCGATCCGTGCTTGGGACCCGCCTGCCCGAACTTCGCCAGGTCCTGCGCCACGGTGAAGTCGCAGGCCATGCCGATCTCCTGGCCGCCGCCGATGCGCATGCCGTTCACGCGGCAGATCACCGGCTTGTCGGCCGCCAGGATGGTGCTGACCATGTCGTTGAACAGGCGCATGTACTGCCGGTATTCCTGCGGCTGGCCGGCGTAGTACTCGGCGTATTCCTTGGTGTTGCCGCCGGTGCAGAAGGCCTTGTCGCCGGCACCCGTGAAGACGATGCAGTTGACGTCGCGCGCGTTCGAGGCCGCCTTGAACGCGAGGATCACGGCCTTGACCATGTCGGTCGTGTACGAGTTGTACTGCGCCGGGTTGTCCAGCGTGATCCAGGCGTTGAACAGGCCGGGCGCCACGGAGCCGTCCGGCTTGCGCGCCGGCCGCTTCTCGTAGCGCACGCCGGGCGTCTTCGGCTGCGGCGCCAGGTCGTGGTTCTTGAACTCCAGCATGGGCGTGGCGGGTGCGTTCATTCGTCTGTCTCCTCTCGGTTCGTTTCAGCGGGGCTGCAGCACCACGCGGGCGCGGATCTCGTGGCGATGCACCGCCGCGAAAATGGAATTGATGTCGGCGAGCGGATGCGGCTCGACGAAAGGCGCGACCTGCACCTTGCCGTCCAGGACCAGTTCGAGCGCGGCGGGGTACTGCTCCGGCGGGCAGCCCCAGTTGCCGATGGCGCGCGCGTCGTAGGCCATGAGGTTGGACAGGCGCACGTCGACCTTGTCCATCGTGAAGCCGACCACGCTGAGCGTCGCTCCGTGCACCAGCAGGTTCCACGCGGTCTGCTGGCCGGCCGGCGTGCCGGAGCACTCGAAGATGAACCACTCGGTGGAACGCAGGCCCTGCTCCTTGGCGAAGGCCTGCGCCGCCTGCTTGATCTGCTTGGCATCGAGGCCGCGGCTGTTGAGGGTCTTCGCGGCGCCGTATTGCGCGATCGCCTCGAGCTTGCGGTCGTCGACGTCGATCGCCAGCACCTTGGCACCGAAGGCATTCGCCACCTGCACGCAGTAGCCGCCGACACCGCCGGCGCCGATCACCACCGCGACGCTGCCGGGCGTGACGCCGGCACGGCGCACGGCCTGGTAGGGCGTGGTCAGCGCATCGGCCACCACGGAGACCTGCCACAACTGCAGTCCCGCCTTGGCGAGCCGCTGCTCGTCGACCAGGCACAGCCCGCGCGCCGGCACCACGATGTGCGAAGCGAAGCCGCCCTCGATGTCGTTGCCGGGCATCTTCTGCGCCCGGCAGATCGTGGTGAGCCCGCGCTGGCACAGGTCGCATTCGCCGCAGGGCAGCACGGCCGGGACGATCACCGCCTTGCCCTTCCACGATGAGGCGCCGGGGCCGGTCTCCACCACGTAGCCGCTGATCTCGTGCCCGAGCGCCAGCGGCAGCGGCTGGTTGGTCCGCACGCCGTCGTAGTAGTAGCCCAGGTCGGTGTGGCACACGCCGCAGCCGGCCACCTCCACCACCACTTCACCCGGCCCGGCGGACGCGAGGAACTCGCGTTTCACCATCGGTTCCTGCGGTGCCGTCATCAGCCAGCGGTACGCATCGATGCTCATCTTTCTGTCTCCTCGCATTCGGGTTTACCCGCGGGTTTCGCGGCGGGCGCCGCGCAGCAAACGGTAAACAGGTACCCGAATGCTGATTTAACGCATTCTGGGTGCCGCGACCGAGCAAAACCTTGATCTGGTTCAAGGTCCCGCCGCGGCCCTGAACGTTTACTCGCTTCCATAGCGACACGAGGAGACAACAGCGTGGATGCATCCCTGGCGAGCGAATCACGGCCGCGCTCCGCGGCACCCCCATTTCCTTCCACCGCACTCGAGAGCATCTCGTTCGCGATCGCCGGCAGCGGCGGCAGCGGCGTGATGAGCGCCGGCAACTGGCTGCTCGAAGCGGCGGCGCGCAGCGGCATCTACGGCCTGATGGTCAAGACCATGGGCCCGCAGATCCGCGGCGGCGAGGCAGCCGCGCTGGTGCGGCTCGCGACCACGCAGCTCGAGTCGCTGGACGATGCCTTCGACGTGATGCTGGCCATCGACTGGCAGAACGTGCACCGCTTCGCCGACGAGATTCCGCTGCGGCAAGGCGGACTGCTGGTGTGCGACGCCGACGGCGGCGAGATCCCGGCGGCGTTCGCCGCCAGCGGCGCCCGCGTTCTTTCGCTGCCGCTCAAGAAGATGGCCAAGGCCAGCGGCAGCTGGATCAACATGCTGGCCCTGGGCATCACCGGCGCGCTCGCAGGCTTGCCGGTCGAGGCGCTGGAAGCGGCCGTGCGCCAGGGCTGGACGCGCGGCGAGGAAGCCCTGCAGGTGAACTTCCGGGCGCTGCGCGAAGGCATGGCCGCCGCCGGCGAGCATGCACCGGCGGCGCGCAGCATGGCACCGGAGCCAGGCCGGCGCTGGCTGGTGAGCGGCAACGAAGGCGCCGGCTATGGCGCGATCCGCGGTGGCGTGCGCTTCGTGGCCGCCTACCCGATCACGCCGGCCACCGAGATGCTGGAGTGGATGGCGCCCGCGCTGGTGCAGGCCGGCGGCTCGCTGCTGCAGGCCGAGGACGAACTCGCCTCGATCAACATGATCATCGGCTCCTCCTTCGGCGGCGTGCCTTCGCTGACGGCGACCGCCGGTCCCGGCCTGTCTCTCATGACCGAAGGCATCGGCCTGGCCGTGGCGGCCGAGGTACCGATCGTGGTGGTCGACGTGATGCGCGGCGGCCCCTCCACCGGCATCCCGGCCAAGAGCGAGCAGAGCGACCTCTCGTTCGCCGTCGGCGGCCTGCACGGCGATGCGCCGCGGCTCGTGCTGGCGCCGAGCTCGATCTCGGACTGCATCGCGACCACGCAGTGGGCGGTGGAACTCGCGGAGGTGCTGCAGTCGCCGGCGCTGCTGCTGTCCGACCAGTTCATGGGCCAGTCGCGCGCCATCGTCGATCCACCGCGGCTGCCCGAACCGGGCGGCAAGCGCCTGCTCGCGCCGGCCGACACGCCCAGCTACCAGCGGTACCAGGACACGCCCAGCGGCGTCTCGCCGATGGCGATCCCCGGCACACCGGGCAACACCTACACCGCCGACGGCCTGGAACACACGGAGACGGGCGTTCCGAGCAGCCAGGCGGCAGACCACGCCCGCCAGCTGGACAAGCGCTCGCGCAAGCTGCTGCAGCACGACTACGGCAGCCGCTGGGCCGACATCGAAGGCGACGGGCCCTGCGCCGTGATCACCTTCGGTTCCGCCGCCGGCCCGGCGCGCGAAGCCGTGAAGCGCGCCGCGGCGCAGGGCGTGCCCGTGCGCCTGGTCGTGCTGCGCCTGATCGCGCCGCTGCAGGCGGCAGCGATGGCGCAGGCGCTCGAAGGCGTGCAACAGGTCATGGTGGTCGAACAGAACCACGAAGGCCAGTTGCTGCGCTACCTGCGCGGCGTGGCGGACCTGCCGGGCCGGCCCGCCGGCTTCCACCGGCCGGGGCCGCTGCCGCTGCGGCCGGCCGACATCTGCAGCGCCCTGCTCGCATGGGCCCAAGCCAAGGAGGAGACCCGATGAACGACATGAGCCATCCCCCGGGACTCGCCGCGGCCGAGCCCTACACGCCCTTGAACTACAAGTCCGCGACCAAGCCGATCTGGTGCCCGGGCTGCGGCGACTACACCGTGCTCAACGCGGTGACCAAGGCGCTTGCCCTGGTGCAGCGGCCGCCGCACGAGGTGGCCGTGGTGTCCGGCATCGGCTGCTCCTCGCGCATTCCCGCCTACACCTCCTGCTACGGCTTCCACGGCGTGCACGGGCGCTCGCTGGCCGCGGCCACGGGCCTGAAGGTCGCGCGCCCGGACCTGACCGTGCTGGTGGCCAGCGGCGACGGCGACGGCTACTCCATCGGCGGCAACCACTTCCTGCACGCCTGCCGCCGCAACGTGGACCTGACCTACATCGTGATGGACAACCACGTGTACGGCATGACCAAGGGCCAGGCCTCGCCGACCACCGAACCGGACTGGGACAACAAGCTGTCCCCCGGCGGCACGCGGGTGCGCGCCTTCCATCCGCTGGTGATCGCGCTGGCCGCCGGCGCCAACTTCGTGGCCCGCGCCTTCGCCGGCGACCAGAACACGACGGCGGAGATCATCGCGGCCGGCATCCGCCACCCGGGCTTCTCCTTCATCGAGATCCTCAGCCCCTGCGTGACCTTCCGCCCCGAGCAGAAGGAGTGGAAGAACCTGACCCACGCCGCGCCCGTCGGCCCGACCGACGACGCCGCGCGCGCCGCCAAGCGGATCATGACCGACGACGGCTTCAACATCGGCGTGCTCTACGCGGGCCACCGGGCGCCCTACAGCGGTGGCCCGGGCGCGCCGACGCGCTCGCTGCAGGAGATGGAATCCGCGTTTGCACTTTGAGGGAGTCCCACATGAAGATCCATTCCGCGCCCGCTCCACGCGACCTGTCGGAGCTGATGGCGCAGGCCTATGCGCTGGAGCGCGAGGCCGTCGATCGCTACGGCGAACTGGCCGACGTGCTGGCCACGCACAACAACCAGGAGGTGGCCGCGCTGTTCCGGCGCCTCGCCAGCCAGGAGGCGCTGCACGCCACCGAGATCCTGCGCACCATGGGCTGGACGCGGGCGCCGCAACCGCAGCTGCCGCCCGATGCGCCGAACGCGCCTTCATACGAGGACACGCACTACCTGATGCACCCGTGGCACGCCTTGCGCATCGCGCTGCAGGCGGAGCAGCGCGCGCACGACTTCTACCAGGAGCTGGCGCAGCGCTGCGAGGCCGACGAGCTGCGCCATGCCGCGCGGCAGCTGCAGGCCGACGAGCGCGAACACATCACGCTGCTGGAGGAGTGGCTGGAGCGCGTGCCCGAGCCGCCGGCCGGCTGGGACGAGGATCCCGACCCGCCGCGCTATCCGCACTGAAGCGCGATGAAGACACTGCTGCCCGAGGGCTGGGCGCCGCCGCAGGGCTACGCCAACGGCATCGAAGTGCGCGCCGGCCGCATCGTTTTCTTGGCCGGCCAGGTGGGATGGGACGCCCAGCAGCGCTTCCATTCCGCCGACATCGCGCCGCAGTTCGCGCAGGCGCTGGACAACATCCTCGCCATCCTGCGCGAGGCGGGGGGCCGGCCCGAGCACATCTGCCGCATCACGGCGTTCTGCTGCGACCGCACCCGCTACCTCGTCGCGCGCAAGGAGCTGGGTGCGATCTGGCGCGAGCGCATGGGGCGGCACTACCCCGCCATGAGCATGATCTTCGTGGCCGACCTGCTGGACCACCCCGCCGTCATCGAGCTGGAAGCGACGGCGGTCCTTCCGAGTGAACCCGCCAATCCGTGAGGCTTCCATGCTGCAGATCGTGATCCAGGGCCGCGGGGGCCAGGGCGCCCAGACCGCCGGCAACCTGCTGGCGCGCGCCTTCTTCGCCGACGGCCAGCAGGTGCAGGCCTTCGCCAGCTACGGCGGCGCCCGGCGCGGCACGCCCGTGAGCTCCTACATCCGCGTCGACGACCACCCGATCCGGCTGCGCTGCGACATCGAGAAGGCCGATGCAATCCTGTGCTTCGACGCCAGCCTGCTGCAGCCGCCGCTGCTGTCGCGCGCGCGGCCCGACACGCTGATCGTGGTGAACTCCGTGCACACCGTGGCGGAATGGCGCGAGAACCTGCCCGCCTACCGCGTGCTGCCGGTGGATGCGATCGCGATCGCGCGCTCGCAGGGCCTGGGGCGGATCGTGAACTCCGCCCTGCTCGGCGCGCTGGCGCGGGCCATCGGATCACCGGGCCTGGAGGTCCTGCGCGGCCTGCTGCGCGAGGGCCGGCAGGGCGAGGACAACGCCGCGGCCTGCCTGCTCGGCTACGCAGCGGCCGGCGCCGAGGAGGTGCCCACATGAACATCCCCCTGCCCCCGACCGCCTGGACCACCGGCACCACCGAGGTCTTCAAGACCGGCACCTGGCGCGCCGCACTGCCGCAGCACGTGGCGCGGCCCTCGCCGTGCCACCAGGCCTGCCCCGTGAACGGCCATATCGCCGAATGGATAGGCCACGCCCGCACGGGCGACCTGCGGCGCGCCTGGGAGGTGCTGACCCTCAACAATCCTTTCCCTGCGGTGGCCGGCCGCATCTGCCATCACCCTTGCGAGACCTCGTGCAACCGCGCCGGCTACGACGAAGCCGTCTCGGTCTGCCGCCTGGAGCGGGCGGTGGGCGACGCGGCCATCGCGGCCGGATGGGCGTACGCGCCGCCAGCCGCGGAACAGGAGGCGCACGTCGCCGTCGTCGGCGGCGGTCCCTCGGGGCTCTCGGCCGCCTACCAGTTGCGCCGGCGCGGCTGGCGCGTGAGCCTGTACGAGGCCAAGCCCCGCCTCGGCGGCTTGCTGCGCTACGGGATCCCGTCGTATCGGCTGCCGCGCCATGTGCTCAACGCGGAGATCGCCCGCATCCTCGAGCTCGGGGTGGCGCTGCACCTCGGCGCGGCGCTGCAGACCGCCGCGGACCTGGAACGGCTGCGCGCAGAACATGACGTCGTCTACCTCGCGCTCGGCGCCGCCCGGCCCAAGGTCCTGCCGCAGTTGCCCCCGGAGGCGCCCTGGTCGATGCAGGGCGCCGAGTACCTGGCCCGCTGCGCCGCCGGCGACGTGCCGCAGATCGGCCGGCGCGTGGTCGTGATCGGCGGCGGCAGCAGCGCCATGGACGTGGCGCGCAGCGCGCGTCGCAACGGCTGCGATGTCACGGTGCTGGCGCTGGAAGCACGCGCCGCCTTGCCGGCGCAGCGCGAGGAAGTGCAGGAGGCGCTGGAAGAAGGCGTGGTGCTGTGCGACGGCGCGATGCTGCAGGGCGTCAGCGGCGATGGGCCGCTCACGCTGGACTGCGTGCATGTGCGCTTCCAGCCCGGCGCAGCCGGCGCGGCGCCGCGCATCGACGTCGTCGAGGCCGGCTTCACGCTTGCAGCCGATGCCGTGCTGACGGCCATCGGCCAGGATGCGGAGCTGTCCCTGTTTCCGACCGCAGCCACCAGCGGCGGCCTGCTGCAGGTCGATGCGCGGCAGGCGAGCTCGCTGCCCGGCGTCTGGGCGGGCGGCGACCTGGCCAGCATGGCGCGCTTCTTCAGCGAGGCCGTCGGCATGGGCAAGCGGGCGGCGATCGACATCGACCGGGCCTTGCGCGGCGTCGAACGCAGTGCGGCACCGGTCGTCACGCCGCCAGGGCTGGACGAGATCGCCACCTGGTACTACCCGAAGCACAAGCGCCCGGAGCAGCGGCGAGTCGCGGTCGCGGAGCGCCTCGCCAGCGGCGAGGAAGTCCAGGTCGCGCTGTCCCCCGACGAAGTGCAGGCCGAAGCCTCGCGTTGCTTTTCCTGCGGCAGCTGCACGAGCTGCGACAACTGCTTCCAGTTCTGCCCCGACCTCGCCGTGGCGCACGGCCCGGAGGGCTATTCGGTCCTGGCGGACTACTGCAAGGGCTGCGGCCTGTGCGTGCGCGAGTGCCCGACGGGCTCCATGATCCTGAAGGAGGAACTGCGATGAGCGACGGCCAGACGCTGCTCCTGAACGGCAACCATGCCGTCGCCTGGGCTGCGCGGCTCGCGCGGCCGGAGGTGGTCCCGGTGTATCCGATCACGCCCCAGACGCCGATCCTGGAGCAGATCACCGAGTTCCACGCCAGCGGCGCGATGCAGGCCCAGATCCTCACGCCCGAGTCCGAGCATTCGGTGCTGGCGGCGTGCATCCCCGCGGCGCTGGCCGGCGCGCGGGTGTTCACCGCCACAGCCTCGCAGGGCCTGCTGCTGATGCACGAGGTGCTGCATTACGCGAGCGGGGCCCGCGCACCGATCGTGATGTGCAACGTCAACCGCACGGTCGCATCGCCCTGGGCCTTCTGGCCCGACGAGACCGACAGCCTGGCGCAGCGCGACACGGGCTGGATCCAGTTCTACAGCGAAAGTCCGCAGGAGTCGCTCGACACCGTGCTGCAGGCCTTCCGCGTCGCGGAGACGGTGCAGCTGCCCGTGATGGTGAGCCACGATGCGTTCTACGTCTCGCATGCGCTGGAGCCGGTGCATGTGCCCGCGCAGGAGACGGCCGACCGCTACCTGGCCGGCTGCGAGCGCGTGCGGCACCTGGACACCGACGCGCCTGCGGCCTGGGGCAACGTCGTCACGCCGGAGATGTACCAGCGGCACCGGCAGGCTATCCAGGAGGCGATGGGCCGCACGCTCGAGGTGGCGCAGGAGGCCGATCGCGCGTGGAGCGAGCTGACCGGGCGCAGCTACGGCCTGCTGGAGCGCTACCGCTGCGACGACGCGCGCATCGTGGTGGTCGCATTGGGCAGCATGTGCGGCACGGCGCGCGAGGCGATCGATGCCTTGCGCTGCGAAGGCGTCGCCGCGGGGCTGCTGAAGCTGCGCCTGTTCCGGCCCCTGCCGCAGCAGGCCTTGCGCATCGCGCTGGCGGGCGTGCCCGACGTGCTGGTGCTCGATCGCAACCACTCGCCCGGGCTGGGCGGCATCCTGCACCACGAGCTGCGGGGCGCCTTGTACGGCCTGCCGAATGCGCCGCGCGTGCACGGCGTGCTCACCGGCGTGGGCGGCGTCGACGTGCAGGCGCGGCACATCCGCGAGCTGGTAGCTTCGGCGCTGCAGAACGCGCCGCAGCCGGAATCCACCTGGGGCTGAATCATGGAAACACTCGACCGCCGCGACCCCATGCTGTGTTCCGGCCATGCCGCCTGCCCCGGCTGCATGGAAGCGCTCTCCGCCCGCCACGTGCTGGCCCGCATGGGCCCGGACACGATGGCGGTGATCCCGCCCTCCTGCATGGCGATCATCGCGGGCCCGCAGCCTTACAGCTCGCTGCGCATCCCGGTGTACCAGCCCACGCTGGAGGCCAGCGCCGCCGCCGCCTCGGGACTGCGCCGCGCGCTCGATGCCCAGGGCCGCGGCCAGACGCAGGTGCTGGTGCTGGCCGGCGACGGCGGCACCTACGACATCGGCCTGCAATGCCTGTCGTCGGCGGCCGAGCGCAACGAGGACATGCTGTATGTGTGCCTGGACAACGAGGGCTACATGAACACGGGCGCCCAGAAGTCGTCCTCGACGCCGCATTTCGCCCGCACCAGTTCGACCCCGGAGGGCAAGCCCACGCGCAAGAAGAACCTGACCGGCATCATGGCGGCGCACGGCGTGCCGTACGCGGCAACCGCCAGCGTCGGCTTCCTGCCCGACATGCTGCGCAAGATCGAAAGGGCGAAGGCGATCCGCGGCTTCCGCATCCTCACGCTGCTGGTCCCGTGCATCGAAGGCTGGGGACTGGAGGACAGCGGCGGCATGGAGGCGGCACGGTATGCGGTGGAGTGCGGCGCGTTCCCGTTGTACGAGGTGGAGGATGGGACGCGGTATACGTTGAACTATTCGCTGAGGCCGCGCCGCGTTGCGGAGTATCTTGCGTTGCAGAAGCGGTATCGGGGTTTGTCTGCTTCGGATGTTGACTCTTTGCAGTCGGAGGTGGATCAGGGGTGGGCGTGGTTGATGCGATTGATTCAGCCGGAGGATGTGCCGGCTCTGCCCTGATTCGTGTTCCGGGGGCGTCGCGGCAGGCGGTGCGCGGTGCGTGCCCGCGACGGTGTTCGGTCCGCGGCTTCGCGCGCGGACGACCCCGAAAGACCGGTCCCGCCGCCGCCCCGCACAACTCGCTGCGCGATTGCACGCGCGCGTGCAATCGCTACGCTCGAACAAGGCGCCGGGAGCTAGAAACATACGCGAGGCTCGGTTCGCTATCGCTCCGTAGCCTCGCTGCGGCGGCGGACCCGGTCTTTCGGGCTCCACCAACGCGGTCCCGCCCCGCGCACCGCCTGCCGCGACGTTCAGCCGTGAAGATCCTCCGCGCCGTCATTCCCGCGCAGGCGGGAACCCAGAGAGCGCGAAGCGCTGTGCGTCGAACTCCCGCCGGCTCTTGTCACGCCAACGACGACACGGCCGAACGTCGCGACGGCCGGCGCACGGTGCGGGACCGCGTTGGTGATGCCCGGAAAATCGGGCCTGCCGGCACAGCGAGGCTACACAGCGACAGCGATGTGAGCCTCGCGTACGTGGACATGCTCGCAACATCTGTTCGCCCGGAGAGCGGCCGGCGCGACGCACCCGGAAAACCAGAGAGCGCGCTCATTGCGCCCCCTGGATCCCCGCCTCCGCGAGGATGACGAAGACTCAGCGCGGCTCCTGCCGCTCCACCAGCCGCAACATCGTCGCCACCGTGATCGAACTGAACGTGGCCCGCGCGATCTGGTCGACTTCGGTCAGCACCTGGCCGATCGCGCGGTCCACCGGCGTGCCGGTCTCGGCGTGCTGGTGCGACACCGGCGAGAAATCCTCGAACAGCTGGATGATGTCCATCAAGGTCAGCCGCCGCACGTTGGCAGTGAAGCGATAGCCGCCGCCCACGCCGCGCACCGAGGCGACGACGCCGGCGCGCGCCAGCTCCGCGAGCACCTTCGCCAGGTGGTGCGCGGACACGCCGTACTTCTCCGCGATTTCCGACGCAGGGATGTGCCGCTCGGGATCGGCCGCGAATTCCATGACGCTGTACAGCGCCAGCAGCGTGTTGACCTGCAGCTTCATGCACGCCCCTTCGGAGCCGCCGCCGGCAAGTCGAGTTCCAGCGGAATGATGGGCGCCGCCATCATCCCCTGGCTGCGGAAGAACGAGAGCACCAGCGTGTTCTCGCGCGACAGCATGGTGCGCAGCTTGCGCACGCCCGCTGCCCGCAGCGCATCGCAGAAGGACGTCATCAGCCGCGAGCCGATGCCGGCCACCCGCGCGGGCTGCGCGATGTTGATCGCGAACAGCCAGCCGCAGGGCGGCGAGCCGAACTCCCAGTCGCGTACCTCGCCGATCACGAAGCCGACGATCTCGCTGCCCGTCACGGCGACGAGGAACCAGCTCTGCTCGCCGCGCACCGCCCGGCCGTAGCGCTTGTACACGCGCTCCCAGTAGTCGCGCTTCTCCAGGCCCGTTTCCTGCGCGTCGAGGGCGATCACCTGGTCGAGGTCGCCGCGGCGCACGGGACGCACGGTGACGGCGCCGGAGGTCGGCGGAATGGCGGGCCGCGGTCGGCGGACCGAGGGTAAGCGCGGGGTAGGTGCGGTTGTCAAGCTTGTGTCAGATCAATGAATTCCGGCATCAGGCTACCACAATGGCCCGAACCCCTGCCACCTGACGAGCCGGGCGTACACAGGAGACAAACCATGGGCTATTCCTCGTTCATGCGGGCCGCGGCCGTGCGGCTTCCTGCCACGGCGCTGGCACTCGCCACGCTCGCCGGCGGCGCGCAGGCACAGGAGGCGATCCGCATCGGCGCCTTCCTCTCCGTGACCGGCCCCGCCGCCTTCCTGGGCGACCCGGAACTCAAGACGCTCGAGATGTACGTGGAGCGCATCAACGCCGAAGGCGGCATCCTCGGCCGCAAGGTGCAGCTCGTCTCCTACGACGACGCCGGCGACGCCGAGAAGGCGCGTACCTTCGCCAAGCGCCTGATCGAGCAGGACAAGGTCGACGTGATCGTCGGCGGCTCCACGACCGGCACCACCATGGCCGCCGTGCCGCTGGCGGAGCAGTCCGGCACGCCCTTCATCTCGCTGGCCGGCGCCGTGCCGATCGTCGAGCCGCCCAAGAAGTGGGTGTTCAAGACGCCGCACACCGACCGCATGGCCTGCGAGAAGATCTTCGCCGACACGCAGTCGCGCAAGCTCACGAAGGTGGCGCTGATCTCCGGCAGCGGCGGCTTCGACAAGTCGATGCGCGGCGAGTGCGTGAAGGTCGCCTCCAAGTACGGCGTGGAGCTGGTGGCCGACGAGACCTACGGCGCCAACGACACCGACATGACCGCGCAGCTCACCAAGATCAAGGGCAGCGGCGCGCAGGCGGTGCTCAACGCCGGCTTCGGCCAGGGCCCGGCGATCGTCACGCGCAACTACCGGCAGGTCGGCCTCACGCTGCCGCTGTACCAGTCGCACGGCGTCGCCTCGCGCGAGTTCATCAAGCTGGCCGGGGCCGCCGCCGAAGGCGTGCGCCTGCCCGCCGCGGCGCTGCTGGTGTCGGACATCCTGCCGGGCAACGATCCGCAGAAGCCGGTGGTGAGCAGCTACCGCAAGAACTACGAGGACAGGTTCAAGAGCGAGGTCTCCGCCTTCGGCGGCCATGCCTACGACGGCCTGATGCTCGCCATCGGCGCGATGAAGACGGCCCACTCCACCGACAAGGGCAAGGTGCGCGACGCGCTGGAAGCCACGCGCGGCTATGTCGGCACCGGCGGTGTCGTCAACATGAGCGCGAACGACCACATGGGCCTGGACCTCACCGCCTTCCGCATGCTGGAGGTGAAGGACGGCAAGTGGTCGCTGGCCCGGTAAGCCGAAGCTCGGACCGGTAGCAACAGCCATGAGCGGGGCCTGGCTCCAGTTCATCGCCAGCGGCCTGACCGCAGGCGCCATCTACGCCCTCGTCGCGCTGGGCTTCACCATCGTGTTCAACGCCAGCGGCGCCATCAACTTCGCGCAGGGCGAGTTCGTGATGGTGGGCGGCATGAGCGCCGCCAGCCTGGTCGCCGCGGGCGTCTCTCTGCCGCTCGCGATCCTGCTGGCGGTTGCCGCCGCCATCGTGGTGGCCCTGGTCATCGAGCGCGTCGCCATCGCACCGGCGCGCCACGCCGGGACCGTCACGCTGATCATCATCACCATCGGCGTGTCGCTGTTCCTGCGCGGGCTGGCGCAGCTGGTGTGGGGCAAGGGCGTGTTCCGGCTGCCGGCCTTCTCGGGCGAGGAGCCGATCGCCTTCGGCGGCGCCACGCTGCTGCCGCAGAGCCTCTGGGTGCTCGCCGGCGCCACGCTGGCGGTGCTCGCCCTGCGCTTCTTCTACGGCCGCACGCTGGCGGGCAAGGCGATGCTGGCCACGTCCTACAACCGCCTCGCGGCGCAGCTGGTGGGCATCAACACGCGCGCCGTGCTGTTCGCCAGCTTCGGCCTGGCGGCCCTGCTCGGCGCCGTGGGCGGCGTGCTGATCGCGCCGATCGCCTTCACTTCCTACGACGCCGGCATCATGCTGGGCCTCAAGGGTTTCGCCGCCGCCATGCTGGGTGGCCTGGGCAGTTTTCCCGGCGCCGTCCTGGGCGGTCTCGTGCTCGGACTGCTCGAAGGCCTCGGCGCCGGGTTCCTGTCGTCCGCGTACAAGGACGCGATCGCCTTCGTGGCGATCCTCGCCGTCCTCTTCTTCTTCCCGGGAGGCTTCCTTGGTGCCCGCAGCAGCGACCGCGTCTGAGCCGTCCCTCCCGTCGCGCGGCTGGCTGGCCCGCCCGCGCAGCGGCGGCACGCTGCTGCTGGCTGCCTTCGTGGCGCTGGCACCGCTGGCGCTGCCGAACAACTATGCCTACGAGATCGCGATCCAGATCGCGCTCAACGCGGTGGTGTGCATCGGGCTGAACCTCCTGATCGGCTATGCCGGCCAGATCAGCCTCGGGCACGCCGGCTTCTTCGCCCTGGGCGGCTATGCGAGTGCGATCCTCGCGACGCGCTATGGCGTGCCGGTGTGGCTGTCGCTGCCGGGCGCCTGCGCCGCCGTCGGCGCCCTGGCCTACCTGCTGGGCCGGCCCACGCTGCGCCTGAAGGGCCATCCGCTCGCCATGGCCACGCTGGGCCTGGGCGTGATCATCTCGATCGCGATCACCACCGAGGACCAATGGACCGGCGGGCCGGACGGCATGCAGGTGCCGCCCCTGGTGCTGTTCGGGCTGGCGCTGCAGGGCGAGCGCGCCTGGTACTGGATCACGGGGGCGCTGCTGGTCGCCACGGTGTGGCTGGCGCTGAACCTGATCGACTCGCCCAACGGCCGCGCGCTGCGCGCCCTGCACGGATCGGAAGTCGCGGCGCGCACGCTCGGCATCGACTGCACCCGCGTCAAGCTGCAGGTGTTCACGCTTTCCGCGGTGCTGGCGGCGCTGGCGGGGGCGCTGACCGCGCACTACGCCGGCTTCATCACGCCGGCCAAGGCCTCGTTCCTGCATTCGGTCGAACTGGTGATCATGGTCGTCTTCGGCGGCATGGCCTCGGTGTTCGGCGCCGTGGTGGGGGCGGCGGTCATGACGCTGCTGCCGCAACTGCTCACCGTGCTGAAGGACTACGAGATGATGGTCTTCGGCGCGGTGCTGGTCGCCACCATGGTGCTGTTCCCGCAGGGGCTGGTGCCCACGCTCGCGCGCTGGTGGCGGTGGAGGATGCAATGACCCTTCTTGCAGTCCGCGGCCTCACCAAGTCCTTCGGTGGCGTGAAGGCGATCACCGACCTCGACCTGCGCATCGCGCGCGGGGCCGTGCACTCAATCATCGGTCCCAACGGCGCCGGCAAGACCAGCCTGATCAACATGCTCAGCGGCATCTACCGGCCCGACGCCGGCAGCATCGCGCTGGACGGCGTGGATCTCGCCGGCCAGCCCGCGCACCGCTTCGCCGCCGCCGGCATCGGCCGCACCTTCCAGAACCTGCAGGTGTTCTTCAACATGACGGCGCTGGAGAACGTCATGGCCGGGCGCCACCTGCGCGAGCGGCATTCGCTGGCCGCCGCCCTGCTGCGCACGCGCGCACTGCAGCGCGCCGAAGCCGAATCGCGCCAGTTCGCCCGCGATCTGCTGCGGCTGGTCGGCCTGTGCGGCCAGGAGGACACGCGGGCGGACGCGATGGCCTACGGCGCACTGAAGCGCCTGGAGATCGCGCGCGCCCTTGCCGCCCAGCCGCGGCTGCTGCTGCTCGACGAACCGGCGGCCGGCCTCAACGCCACCGAAGCGCGCGAGATCGACGCGCTGATCCAGCGCCTGGCCCAGGGCGGCACGACCATCGTGCTGGTCGAACACAACATGGCGCTGGTGATGGAGGTCTCGGACCACATCGTCGTGCTGGACCACGGACGCAAGCTGGCCGAGGGCACGCCGCAGGAGGTCTCGGCCCATCCCGGCGTGATCGAGGCTTACCTGGGCAAGGCCGAAGTCGCGGACGAAGACGAGGCGGAGGCGGCGCATGCTTGAAGTGAAGTCGCTCGCCAGCCGCTACGGCCGCATCCCCGCGCTGGCCGGCGTGACCCTGCACGTCCGGGCCGGCGAAATGGTCGCCATCGTCGGCGCCAACGGCGCCGGCAAGACGACGCTGCTGCGCACGCTCTCCGGCGTGCAGCCCCCCTGCGGCGGCAGCATCGTCTTCGAAGGCCAGGACCTGCTCAAGCTCCATGCGCGCCAGCGCGTGCAGGCCGGCATCATCCAGGTGCCCGAGGGGCGGCAGGTCTTCGCGCAGATGACGGTGGAAGACAACCTGCGCCTGGGCGCGTTCGCGCGCGGCAGCGCGCACCACCTCGACCCTGTCCTCGACCTCTTCCCGGTGCTGCGCGACAAGTTCCGCGAGCTGGCCGGCAATCTCTCCGGCGGCCAGCAGCAGATGCTGGCCATCGGCCGCGCGCTGATGGCGCGGCCGCGCCTGCTGCTGCTGGACGAGCCCGGCATGGGCCTGGCGCCGCGCCTGGTCGCCGAGATCTTCTCCCGCATCGCTGCCCTCGGGAAAGTGGGCACCACGATCCTGCTCGTCGACCAGAACGCCCGCGCCGCGCTCGGCGTGGCCAGCCGCGGCTACGTCATGGAGACGGGCCGGATCGTGCTGGAAGGCAGCGCCCGCGACCTGCTGCACGACCGCCAGGTGCAGCGCGCCTATCTCGGATCCGCCTGAAAGAAGGAAACCATGAAAGCCACCCTGCAAGCCGGCCTGAAGCACACCGCGAAGCTCGAAGTCACGCGCGACCGCACGATCGACTTCATGGGCGAGAAGGCCCGCGTCTACGCCACGCCCATGCTGGTGCGCGACATCGAAGTCGCCTGCCGCAACCTGCTGCTGCAGCACCTCGATGCCGCCGAGGACTCGGTGGGCACGCGGGTCGAGATCGACCACCTCGCCGCTTCCCTGCTCGGCATGCCGATCACGCTGGAGGTGGAGATCACGGCGGTCGCCAAGCGCGCCGTCACCTTCTCCATCATCGGCAGCGACGGCATCGACACGATCTGCCGCGCCGTGCACAACCGCTTCGTCGTCGACAAGGCCGCGACCGAGCAGCGCCTGGCCGAGAAGGCGAAGAAGGCGGGGCTGGCATGACCCCAGTCTCGGCCACGCGCAGGGTGCCGACGTACTGCTACCAGTGCGTGGCCGGCCCCGACCTGCTCACCGTCAAGGTGCAGGGCGGCGTGGCCACCGAGGTGGAGCCCAATTTCTGCGCCGCGGCCGTGCACCCGGGCGGCGGCAAGGTGTGCGTGAAGGCCTTCGGCCTGATCCAGAAGACCTACAACCCGAACCGCGTCCTCACGCCCATGAAGCGCACCAATCCGCGGAAGGGCCGCAAGGAGGACCCGGGCTTCGTGCCGATCTCCTGGGACGAGGCCCTGACGCTGATCGCGGACAAGCTCAACGCGATCCGGGCCACGGGCCTCACCGACGAATCGGGTTACCCGAGGGTGGCGGCCAGCTTCGGCGGTGGCGGCACGCCGCAGTCGTACATGGGGACCTTTCCCGCCTTCCTCGCGGCCTGGGGCGCCGTGGACTTCGGCTTCGGCTCCGGCCAGGGCGTCAAGTGCTATCACTCCGAGCACCTGTACGGCGAGTACTGGCACCGGGCCTTCATCGTCTCGGCCGACACGCCCCTGTGCAACTACCTGATCTCCTGCGGCTCCAACATCGAGGCCTCGGGCGGCGTGGTGGGCATCTGGCGCCACTCGCGGGCCCGCGCCCGCGGCATGAAGCGGGTGCAGGTCGAGCCGCACCTGTCCGTCACCGGCGCCTGCTCGGCGCAGTGGGTGCCGCTCAAGCCCAAGACCGACGCCGCCTTCCTGTTCGCGCTGATCCACGTGATGCTGCACGAGGCCCCGCGCAGCGCGCTGGACCTGGACTTCCTGGCCCGCCGCACCGGCTCGCCCTACCTGGTGGGCCCCAACGGCTGCTTCCTGCGCGACCGCATCAGCCGCAAGCCGCTGGTGTGGGACGAGGCCAGCGCGAGCGCCTGCCCGCACGACACGCCCGGCATCCGCGAGGCGCTGGAGGGCGGCTACGAGGTCGATGCGATCGAGATCGGCGCCGACGGCGACGTGCTCGCCGAGGGGCTGCTCCTGGGCCAGACCGCCTTCACGCGCATGGTGCAGCACATGGCCAGCTACACGCCCGAATGGGCGGCCAGCGTGTGCGACGTCCCGGTGGCGACGATCCGCCAGGTCGCCGACGAATATCTCGCCGAAGCCTGCGTCGGCCAGACGATCGAGATCGACGGCAAGACCCTGCCGTTCCGGCCGGTCGCCGTCACGCTGGGCAAGACCGTCAACAACGGCTGGGGCGGCTACGAGTGCTGCTGGGCCCGCACCGTGCTGGCCACGCTGGTCGGCGCGCTGGAGGTGCCGGGCGGCACGATAGGCACCACGGTGCGCCTGGCCCGTCCGATGTCGCAGCGGCTGGAGAGCGCCAGGCCGGGCGCCGACGGCTTCATGCATTTCGCGCTGAATCCCACCGACAAGGAGCACTGGTCGGCCCGCCCGAACATCCGCAACGCCTACCGCACGCTGGTGCCGCTGGCCAGCGACGGCCCCTGGAGCCAGGCGCTGGGGCCGACCCACTTCTCCTGGATGTTCCTCGACGCCACGCCCACCGGCCTGCCGCGCGTCACCTTCCCGGACCTGTGGTTCGTCTACCGCACCAATCCCGCGATCTCCTTCTGGGAGACGGGCGCGCTGGCCGACAAGATGGCCCGCTTCCCCTTCGTGGTCGCCTTCGCCTACACGCAGGACGAGACCAACCACTTCGCGGACGTGCTGCTGCCCGACGCCGTGGACCTGGAGAGCCTGCAGTTGATCCGCATCGGCGGCACCAAGTACGTCGAGCAGTT
The DNA here is from genome assembly GCF_016722765.1 of Ramlibacter alkalitolerans. Taxonomy (GTDB): domain Bacteria; phylum Pseudomonadota; class Gammaproteobacteria; order Burkholderiales; family Burkholderiaceae_C; genus Ramlibacter; species Ramlibacter alkalitolerans. The sequence continues at coordinate 181,535 of NZ_JAEQND010000001.1, forward strand.
CTGGGACCACCAAGGCTTCGCGCTGCGCCAGCCGGTGGTCGCGCCGCGCGGCGAAGCGCGCGACTTCACCGAGGTGGCGACGGAACTCGCCGCGCGCACCGGCCTCACCGAAGGCTACGTGCGCGCGATCAACAAGGGCGCCGGCGGCGTGCCGCTCAAGGGTGCGCACGCCGACTTCTCGCTGCCGACCGACCGCGCGCCCGAGCGCGACGCCGTGTGGGACGCGATCTGCCGCGCCGCCAGCTCGGAACTGAGCGACGGCGCCGAGCAGCACGGCCTGGACTGGTGGAAGGAGCACGGCCTGGCCACCCGCCCCTTCCCGCGCAGCGACTGGTACCTCTATCCGACGATGGTGGAGCGCGGGCTGCGCTTCGAGCTGCCCTACCAGGAGCGGCTCGCGCGCGTGGGCATCGAACTGGGGCGGCGCCTGCACGAGAACGGCATGCACTGGTGGGACGAGCAGTTGAAGGAATACCAGGCGCTCCCCGCCTGCAAGGATTTCGCCGCGCCCTGGGTGGCCGCGCTCGAGAAGGACGGCGGCTGCGGGGAGTCGCACCCCTTCTGGCTCATCACCGCGCGCAGCATGCAGTACGCCTGGGGCGGCAACGTGGGCATGCAGATGATCAAGGAGGTGGCCGACAACATCGCCGGCCACCGCGGCGTGATCATGAACGGCAGTGTCGCCGCGGAACTGGGGATCGCCGACGGAGACGCCATCGAGATCTCGACGCCGCGGGCGCGCATCACCGGCCGCGCCGTGCTGCGCCAGGGCATCCGCCCCGACACGCTGCTGGCCATCGGCCAGTTCGGCCACTGGGCCACGCCGCTGGCGAAGGACTTCGGCGTGCCGAACATGAACGCGCTCACCACCATGCGCATGGAGCTGACCGATGCCACCGGCTCCGGCGCGGACCTGGTGCGCGTGAAGCTGCAGCGGCTGAAGGAAATCGCATGACCGCAAGGATCGTCATCCCCGCGCAGGCGGGGATCCAGGGAGCGCGCGCAGCGCGCCCCCCGCGCAGGCCACTGGATTCCCGCCTGCGCGGGAATGACGGAGGGGATTTCCAATGACTCGCTGGGCCATGGTCGCCGACCTGCGGCGCTGCGTCGGGTGCCAGACCTGCACCGCCGCCTGCAAGCACGCCAACGCCACGCCGCCGGGCGTGCAGTGGCGCCGCGTGCTGGACCTCGAGATCGGCGAGTTCCCCGACGTCCAGCGCGCCTTCGTTCCCATGGGCTGCCAGCACTGCGACGAGCCGCCCTGCGCCGACGTCTGCCCCACCACGGCGACGCGCAAGCGCGCCGACGGCATCGTCACCATCGACTACGACCTGTGCATCGGCTGCGCCTACTGCACGGTCGCCTGCCCCTACCAGGCCCGCTTCAAGGCGCCGCGCGGCGCGTTCGCCTACGGCGCGCAGCCGACCGACAACGAGGAACTGCGCGAGGACGACGCCAAGCGCGAGGTGGCGACCAAGTGCACCTTCTGCGTCGAACGGCTGGATGCGGGCACCGCCAAGGGACTGAAACCCGGCGTCGATCCCGAAGCCACGCCGGCCTGCGTCAACGCCTGCATCGCCGAGGCGCTGCACTTCGGCGACAGCGACGACCCGGACAGCAACGTCTCGCGCCTGCTGGCCACGCACAAGCACTTCCGCATCAACGAGGACCTGGGCACCGGCCCGGGCTTCCATTACCTGTGGGACGCCAAGCCATGAACTCCCGGCATTTCCAGCGGCCGCAGGCGCATTGGGACTGGCGCGCGGCCGGCAACTTCATCTGCGGCGGCGCCGGTGCGGCGCTGGCGCTGGTGGCGACGCTGTGCGCCCCCGCGGCGCTGTTCCTGCCGCTGGTGCTCACGGGCATGGCGCTGGTCGGCCTCGGCCTGTTCTTCGTCTGGCTCGAGATCGGCCGGCCGCTGCGGGCCGCCAACGTGATCGTGCACCTGCGCACCTCGTGGATGTCGCGCGAGGCGCTGGCCGCCATCGCCCTCTTCCTGCTGGGCGCCGGCCTCGTCGCCGGACTGCGCTCGCCTGCCTGGGCGATCGCGCTCACCGCCGCGGCCTTCCTCTATTGCCAGGCCCGGCTGCTCGGTGCCGCGCGTGGCATCCCGACCTGGCGCCATCCGCTCACGGTGCCGCTCCTGCTCGTGACGGGCCTCACCGAGGGCCTGGGACTGTACTGGCTGCTGGCCGCGTGGGCGCATCCGCCGCTGGTGCAGGCGCTGCCCCTGGCCGCCCTGCTGCTTGCCCGCGCGCTGCTGTGGCGGCTGTGGCGCGTGCGGCTCGGCTCGGATGCGGCACCGCAGGCGCTGCGCGCGATCGACGCCAACGCGCCCGTCGTGCGATGGGCGGGCATCGCTCTGCCGCTGGCCGGGCTCGCGCTCGCCACGCTGACCGCATCGGCCCCCGCCTTCCAGGCGACCCTGCTTGCGCTCGCCGGCCTGCTGGCCACGGCCGCCGGCTGGTCGCTCAAGTTCACGCTGGTCACCCGCACGGGCTACCAGCACGGGTTTTCGCTGCCGCGCATGCCCGTGCGCGGCGTGGCACGCAACGCCCCCGTCAAGGAGTGACCATGGCAGCCGTCATCCGACCCATCGAGACCAGCGCCCCGGCGCGCCACCTGCATCCGGAACTGGAGACCATGCCGCGCGAGCAGCTGCGCGCGCTGCAGTTGCGCCGCCTGCGCGACACCATCGAGAACGCCTACGAGAACGTGCCCACGCTGCGGCGGCGGCTGCAATCGGCGCGCGTACGGGGCAACGACCTGCATTTCGTCGAAGACGTCGCGCGGCTGCCCTTCACCCTCAAGTCCGACCTGCGCGACAACTACCCCTTCGGCCTGTTCGCCCGCCCCGTCGGCGAACTGGCGCGCCTGCACGCATCCTCCGGCACCACGGGCAAGTCCACGGTCGTCGGCTACACGGCGCAGGACCTGGACCAGTGGGCCGACCTGATGGCCCGCTCCTACTTCGCGGCGGGAGCGCGCCGCGGCGACATCGTGCACAACGCCTACGGCTACGGCCTCTTCACCGGCGGCCTGGGGGCGCACTACGGCGCCGAGCGCCTGGGCGCCGTGGTCGTGCCCGTCTCCGGCGGCGCGACGGAACGCCAGGTCACGCTGATGCAGGATTTCGGCGCGACCGTGCTGTGTTCCACCCCTTCCTACGCGCTCGCCATCGCCGAGGCCGCCGAGCAGCAGGGCATCGACCTGCGCATGGGCAAGCTGCGCGTCGGCCTGTTCGGCGCCGAGCCGTGGAGCGCCGCCATGCGGGTCGAGATCGAGGCCCGCCTCGGCCTCAAGGCCATGGACGTGTACGGCCTGTCGGAAATCATGGGACCGGGCGTGGCCTGCGAGTGCGAATGCCGCGCCGGCCTGCACGGCTGGGAGGACCACTTCCTGTTCGAGGTGATCGATCCGGAAACGGGGGCGCCGGTGCCCGAGGGCCATGCCGGCGAACTGGTGATCACCACGCTGACCAAGCAGGCGCTGCCGATGATCCGCTACCGCACGCGCGACATCACCCGCATCACCACGGCCCCGTGCGACTGCGGCCGCACGCACCTGCGCATCCTGCGCATCACCGGCCGCAACGACGACATGCTGATCATCCGCGGCGTCAACGTGTACCCCTCGCAGGTCGAGGCGGTGATCGTCGGCCGGCCGCAGCTGGCCCCGCACTACCAGCTGGTGGTGACGCGCGAAGGCATCCTCGACGAGGTCCGCATCGAGGTCGAGGCGCAGCCCGGCGTCGACCGCGCCACCTACACGGGGATGGCGCGCGAACTGGCGCACGCCGTCAAGGTGCAGTGCGGCATCAGCAGCGCCGTCACCATCCTCGACGCCGGCAGCGTCGCGCGCTCGCAAGGCAAGGCCGTGCGCGTGCGCGACCTGCGCAAGAAGGAAGCCTGAGATGCCGACGAAGTTGTTGCGACTGAAGGTCAACGGCCGCGTGCGCGAGATCGCCGCCGCCCACAGCGCCCTGCTGCTGGACGTACTGCGCGACACGCTGGCCCTGACCGGCAGCAAGCAGGGCTGCGACGGCGGCGAATGCGGCGCCTGCACGGTGCTCGTCGACGGCCAGCCGCGCCTGGCCTGCCTCACGCTCGCCGCCACCGTGGAAGGACGGGCCATCGAGACCATCGAGGGCCAGGCGCGCGCCGGCGGCATGAGCCGGCTGCAGCAGGCCTTCCACGAAAAGCTGGGTACCCAGTGCGGCATCTGCACGCCGGGGATGGTGATGGCGGCCGAAGGCCTGCTGCGGCGGGTGCCGAACCCGAGCGAGCAGGAGATCCGCGACGCGCTCGCCGGCAACCTGTGCCGCTGCACCGGCTACACCAAGATCATCGAGGCGGTGCAGGCCGCCGCGGCGGAGGTCGCGCCATGAAGGACCCGAACGCATCCGCGCGCACGGCCGCGCCACCCACCCACTCCATCGGCGTGCGCACGCCGCTGATCGACGGGGTGGAGAAGGTCACCGGCACGGCCCGCTACACCGCCGACCTTCCGGTGGGGCAGGCGCTGGTCGGCGCGATCGGCCGCAGCCCGGTGGCGCACGCACGCATCCGCGCCATCGACGCCAGTGCCGCACTCGCGCTGCCCGGCGTGCACGCGGTCATCACGGGCGAGGATTTCAGCGCCGCCTACGGCGTGATCCCGATCACGCAGAACGAATGGCCGCTCGCGCGCGAACGGGTGCGCTACCGGGGCGAGCCGGTGTTCGCCGTGGCGGCGCAGGACCAGGCCACGGCCTTTGCCGCCCTGGCGGCGGTGCGCGTAGCCTACGAAGAGCTGCCCGCGTATTTCACCGCCGAAGCCGCACGCGCACCGGACGCCGTGCAACTGCACGAGAAGAAGCCCGGCAACCTGGAACGCGTGGTCGAACAGGACTTCGGCGACGTCGATGCCGGCTTCGCCGCGGCCGACCTCGTGCTGGAAAAGCGCTTCGAATCCGCCGAGATCTACCATGGCCAGATCGAGCTGAATGCGACGATCGCGCAGTGGGATGGGGCGCAGCAGCGCCTGACCGTGCATTCGGTGACGCAGGTGCCTTACTACCTGCACCTGATGCTGGCGCAGACGCTGGGCCTGGACGAATCGCAGGTACGCGTGGTCAAGCCCTTCGTCGGCGGCGGCTTCGGCCATCGCGTGGAAGCGCTGAACTTCGAGATGGTGACGGCGGCGCTCGCGCGGGCCGCCGGCGGCACGGTGAAGCTGGAGCTCACGCGCGAGGAAGTGTTCCTCACCCACCGCGGCCGGCCCCATGCCACGGTGGACCTCAAGATCGGCCTCACGGCCGCCGGCGAGATCACAGCGCTGCAGGCCGAAGTGGTGCAGCGCGGCGGCGCCTACGGCGGCTACGGCCTGGTCACCATCCTCTACGCCGGCGCGCTGCTGCACGCGCTGTACAAGGTCGGTGCCGTGCGCTATCGCGGCCACCGCGTCTACACCAACCTGCCGCCCTGCGGCGCGATGCGTGGCCACGGCGCCGTCAGCGTGCGCTTCGCCATCGAGGCGCTGCTCGACGAAGCAGCGGCGCAACTCGGGATCGACCCCTTCGCCCTGCGCCGCGCCAACCTGATCGAGGCGCCGTACCGCACGCTCAACGACCTGCAGGTCAATTCGTACGGCCTGCCCGAGTGCCTGGATGCGGTGGAGCGCGCTTCCGGCTGGCACGAGCGGCGCGGCAAGCTGCCCAAGGGCGTCGGCCTGGGCCTGGCCTGCTCGCACTACGTCAGCGGCTCGGCCAAGCCGGTGCACTGGACCGGCGAGCCGCATGCGGTGGTGAACCTCAAGCTCGACTTCGACGGCAGCATCACGCTGCTGACGGGCGCCTCCGATATCGGGCAGGGCTCCAGCACGCTGATGGCGCAGGTCGCCGCCGAAGTGCTGCTGCTGCCGCTGAACCGCATCCGCGTGATCAGCGCCGACAGCATGCTCACACCCAAGGACAACGGCTCGTATTCCTCGCGCGTGTCCTTCATGGTCGGCAACGCCACGCTGCGCGCCGCCGAGGCGCTCAAGCGCCTGCTGGTCGAAGCCGCGGCCAAGCGCCTCAAGGTGGAGCCCGCGCAGCTCGAATGGCTCGGCGAGCGCTGCGTCGTCACCGGCTCGGACCAGGGCCTCGCCTTCGCCGACTGCGTGCAGGCGGCCCTGGCCGAGAGCGGCACCATCACCGTCAAGGGTGCCTGGTCCACGCCACCGGAGACGCAGGGCGGCAAGTTTCGCGGCGCCGCGGTCGGCTCCACCGCGGGCTTCAGCTACGCGGCGCAGGTGGTGCAGGTGCGCGTCGACGAAGACACCGGGGCCGTGCAGGTCGAGAAGATCTGGGTCGCGCAGGACTGCGGCAAGGCGCTCAACCCGCTGGCGCTGGAAGGCCAGATCCAGGGCGCCGTGATCATGGGCATGGGCGAAGGACTGCAGGAGGAGACCGAGTACCACGAGGGCCTGCCGCTGCGTTCCAACCTGGTCGACTACCGGCTGCCCACCATCGCCGAAATCCCGCCCATCGAGGTGACCCTGATCGAGAGCAACGACCCGCTCGGGCCCTTCGGTGCCAAGGAAGGCAGCGAGGGCGCGCTGCATGGCTGTCCGCCGGCCATCGCCAACGCGATCGCCGATGCGCTGGGCCTGCGGCTGGCCGCCATGCCCCTGACCCCGGATCGCGTGCTCGACGCCTTGCGCGCGCGCCAGCGTGAGCGCAAGCTGGCGGCCCTGCGGCGCCAGAAGGAGGTCGCGTGATGCGTGCCCTGCCCGAATTCACCTTGCACCGGCCCGACAGCCTGGCCGAAGCCGTGGCCCTGGGCGGCGCCGCCGGCACCCGCCTGCTCGCCGGCGGCACCGACCTGCTCCCCAACCTGCGGCGCGGGCTGGAGCAGCCGCAGGCGCTGGTCGACCTCTCGCAGCTGGGCGAACTGCGCCTGCTGGAGCAGGCTGCCGATGGGAGCCTCGCGATCGGCGCCGGCGTGACGCTGGCCACGCTCGCGAGCGACCCGCTGGTCGCCCGCACCCTGCCCGCGCTGGCCGAAGCCGCCCGCGCCGTGGCCGCCAACACCCATCGCACCAGCGCCACGCTGGGCGGCAACCTGTGCCAGGACACGCGCTGCGTGTTCTACAACCAGAGCGAGTGGTGGCGCGCCACCAACGGCTACTGCCTCAAGCGCAACGGCACCCGCTGCCACGTCGCACCGCAGGGCGAGCGCTGCCACGCCGCGTTCTGCAGCGACATCGCGCCGGTGCTGCTGGTCGCCGGCGCCGAGGTGCAGCTCGCAAGCGCCAGCGGCACCCGGACGCTGCCGCTGGCTCAGCTCTATCGCGACGACGGCGCCGCGCACCTGGCGCTGCAGCCCGGCGAGTTGCTGGTGCGGGTGCGCATCCCGCCGGCCGTCGTTGGCGAGCGCATCGCCTTTGCCAAGACGCGCGTGCGCGGTGGCGTCGACTTCCCGCTCGCCTCCGCCGCGGTGGCCTTGCGCCTGCACGAGGGCCGCATCGCCAGCCTGCGCGCGGCGCTCTCGGGCACCAACTCGCTGCCTCTGCTGATCGAAGGCACGGCGGCGCTCGAAGGCTGCACGGTGGACGAGGCCAGCGCGAAGACGCTGCGCCAGCTGGTGCAAAAGCAGGTCCAGCCGATGCGCAGCACCGTGACACCGCCGCAATACCGGCGCGAGGCCGCCGGCGTGCTGGCCGGGCGCCTGTTGCGTTCCCTGGCGCTGCAGGATGGATGACGAGCGCATCAACGCCGCGGCGCTGCTGCTCGCGCGCGGCGCTCCGCAGCGGCCGGCCCTGGTGTGCGGCCGGCGCAGCGTGTCGTACGCGGAATTGCGCCGCACGGTCGCGCGCGCGGCCACGGCCTGGCGCCAGCGTGGCGCCGAAGCCGGCGAGCTCGTGATGCTGCGCGGCGACCATGGCGTGGACCATGTGGTCGCCTTCCTCGGCGCGATGTGGGCCGGCGTGGTGCCCGTGCCGCTGCCCCCCGCGCTGCCGGAGGACGCGGGCAGCGTCCACGGCGTCGAGTTCGCCCTGGACGCCTCGCGCTCGCACATCGGCCAGGTGAACGGCCACGGCGGCACGCGCTGGCTCGCCTGGCCGGCGGAGCTCGCGAGCCTGCCGCCGGCGCCCGAAACGCCCTGCGAGCCCTGGGCGCCCGCATGCTGGACCGAGCCGCGCACCTGGAGCGGCGGCGACGCGCTGGTGCTGCCGCATCGCTTCGCGCTCGCGCTCAGCGCCCGCGACGGCGTGCTGGCCCTCACGCCCGCCCGCACGATGCTGGGCACGCTGCGCGCGCTGCGGCGCGGCACCACCGTCATCCTGCACGCGGATGCGCCGCGCCTCGCAGCATGAGCGAAGCCCGCGAGTGGACGCAGGATGGCGCCGCGCACATCGACGTGCGTGGCCTGCCGCCGCCGAAGCCGCTCGTGGCGATCCTGCGCCGCGTGCAGGGCCTGGGCGCGCAGGCGGAGTTGATCGTGCACCATGACCGCGACCCGATGGGGCTCTACCCCGAACTGGCGGAGATCGGCTGGGAGGCCGAGCGCATGCCGGCACCGGCGGGCGAGGTGCGCCTGCGCCTGAGGGCGATCCCGTGACGGTGGCCGGCGCCTTCCTCGGCGGCGCCAGCGGGCGACTGCTGCCCGCCTCCGTTCCCTTGCGCTTCTTCGGTGCCGCGGTGGTGTACCACGCCCTGGGCTGGCTGGTGCTGGCGATCGCGCCGGGCAACGGGCTCGCCTTCCGGGGCGGACTGGGCTGGCCGCTGGCGGCACTGCATCTCTTCACGCTGGGCGTGCTGGGCATGACCGCGCTCGGGGCGGCGGCGCAATTGCTGCCCGTGGCGACGCGGCAGGCACCGGTCGGCGCCCGGGCGCTGGCCTGGATCTGGGGCCTGTACACGCCCGGCGTCGCCGTGCTGGCGCTCGGCATGGGCCTCGCCATGCCGCCGCTGCTGGCCATCGGCGGCACCGCGGTGGCGGTGGCGCTCGCGACCTGGGCGACGCTGGTGGCCACGAACCTGCGCCGCGCGCGCGGCATGCCCGGCGTGTGCACGCACGCCTGGTCCGCGCTGCTGTCGCTGTGCGTGCTGCTCGCGAGCGCCTTGCTGCTGGCCGCCGGCTGGCTCGGGTGGGCGGTGCCCGGCCGGCAGCTCACCTTGCCGCTGCACCTGCTGTTCGCGCCCTTCGGCTTCATGGGCCTGCTGGCGCTCGGCCTGTCCTACCTGCTGGTGCCGATGTTCGCGCTGTCGCAACCGCCGCACGAAGGCACGCAGCTCGCCTCCTGCGCCTGCATCGTCGCGGCGCTGCTGCTGGCGGCGCTCGCCGTCTTCGGCGTGATGCCCGCCGTGGCGCGGGCACTGGCGTGGACGCTGGGAAGTACCGGCGTGCTGCTGCACCTGCACCTGATGCGGCGCGCGCTGGCCACCGGCATGCGCAAGGAACTCGGTCGCTCCTTCCTGCTGGTCAAGCTCGCCTGGGGCGCGCTGCTGGTGACACTGGTGCTGGGTGGCCTGCTGTGGGCGGGGATGGACCTGCCGCGCGCCGAAGCTGCCTTCGGCCTGGCACTGCTCGCATGGTTGCTCACCTTCGTGTTCGGCATGCTGCAGCGCATCCTGCCCTTCCTGGCCGCGCTGCATGCCGCCGCAGGCAAGCGCCGCGGTCCCACCGCTTCGGCGCTCACGCACGACAAGGCGCTGAAGGCGCATTTCTGCTGCCACGTCACGGCGTTCGCCGGCCTGGCGCTCGCGATCGCGCTCGACGCCGAATGGCTGGCGCGCCCGGCCGCCGCCATCGGATTCGCCGGGGCGCTGGCCTTCGGCGCCTTCCACCTCCACCTGCTGCGCAAGCTGCGCGCGGCCGGTGTTTGAGCTGGCGCAAGGCGCGGCCCGCCACCCGCATTAAGTTTGTCGCCACCGCAGCCAAGGAGACCGCAGATGACCACGCAAACCGGGCGCATGCTCGACGAGGAGCACCGCAGGAACCTCGCCCTGCTCGAACGCATGGAACGCGCCATCGCCGGCGCGCCGGAGGCCACGCCGGAACTGCGCAAGCTGCTGGGCGAATTCGCGCGCAGCATGGAAGTCGACATCTCCCGCCACTTCGAGTTCGAGGAGCAGCAGCTGTTTCCGCGCCTCGCCGAAGCAGGTGACGGTTCGATCGCCGCGCTGATGGGCGAGGAGCATGCCGCGATCCGCGAGGTGGCCGAGGAACTGCTGCCGCTCGCGCGCGAGGTCGCCCAGGGCGTGGTCGACGAGGAAGCCTGGGACCGCCTGCGCCTGGGCACCCTGGAACTGATCGAGCGCCAGGTCTCGCACATCCAGAAGGAGACGATGGCGGTGCTGCCGCTGCTGGACGACCTGCTCGATGCGGAAACCGACGGCGAGCTCGCGCTGGAGTACGCGGCGACGGCCTAGTCCGGCTGCGCGGCGTCCTTGGCGCCGCCCGCCGTCGTGAACGTGAGGCGATTGCCGAACGGGTCCGCGATGGTCATGTCGCGCCCCCAGGGCTGCTCCTGGATGCCGGGGCGCGCATGCCGATATTTCTTCGCCAGCAGGTCCTGCTGCAGCGCGTCGAGTTCCTCGACGCGGATGCGCAGGGCCGACCCCGGCGTGGCATCGCCGTGGTGCCCCGACAGGTGCAGCACGCAGGCATCGCGCGACAGCTGCATGTACAGCGGCGTGTCCGGCTCGAAGCGGTGCTCCCAGTCGACGCGGAAGCCCAGGAAGCCGACGTAGAACTCGCGCGCGCGGTCTTCATCGAACATGCGTAGCACAGGGATGGGGCTGCCAAGCGGCATGGTCAGGCTCCTGTCAAGATCGGCACCGATTGTCGGCCGCAGCCCGACCGAAGTCACACACGCATCAGCCTGCCTGCGGAATGGTCACCGTGTCGCAGGCGAGCACCGGCGCGGCCCCCGAGCCTTGCCCACCCTGTTTTCCACAGCTTCATCCACCGTTCCTGTGGGAATCCACCTACGATTCGTTGCAACTGCCCCGATGGACACGCCACCCCTTTCCGTGCTTCACGAGGACGCCGATCTGCTTGCGGTCGACAAGCCGGCCGGCCTGCTCGTGCACCCCAGCGCGCTCGATGCGCGGGAGCAGCGCAGCGCGTTGAAGCTGCTGCGCGACGCCCGCGGCGAGTGGCTGTGGCCGCTGCACCGCCTGGACAAGGGCACCAGCGGCGTGCTGCTGTTCGCGCGCAGCCAGCAGGCCGCGCGCGCATGGGGCCCTGCGTTCGAGGAGGGACGCGTGGGCAAGCGCTACCTCGCGCTGGTGCGCGGCTGGCCGCCCGAGCGCGGCGCGATCGACCAGCCGCTGGCACGCGATCCCGAACTGCCTTCGCAGGGACAGGAGCGGCTGGCCGCCGCCACGCGCTTCGAGCGCCTGGCCTGTTTCGAGTGGCCCTTCCAGGTCGATGCGCGCCATGCGTGCAGCCGCTATGCATTGGTTGCCGTGGAACCGGTGACGGGGCGGCGGCACCAGATCCGCCGCCACTTCAAGCACATCGCGCATCCCCTCATCGGCGACACCACGCACGGCAAGGGCGCGCACAACCGCGCCGTCGCGCAGTGGCTGGGCGCCACGCGTCTGTGGCTGCATTGCGAAGCGATGGAACTGCCGGGACGGGCGCGCATCAGGGCGGCGCCCGGGCCGGAGTGGGCAGCGCTGCTGCGCTGATCCCCGCTACAGCAGCAGGATCGCGGCCAGTGCTAATCGACCGTCGCCGTGCGCAAGGGCACCTGCACCGCCTGCAGGCCGCCGAGGAACAGGTCGGTGACCACCGGCGCCAGGTCGTCGTAGGCGAGCGGGCCGTCCGGCTTCATCCAGGTGAACATCCAGTTCACCATCCCGAACAACAGCATGGTGAGCGGCTTGCTCATCGCCGCATCGCGCAAATCGGGGCGCAGCGCCGCGACGACGCGCGCGAACGCGGCGACCACTTCGCGCTCCTTGCCGAGGATGCGCTCGCGGTCCGCGGCGGCCAGGAACTTCACGTCCTCGGTCAGCACGCGGTGCTCGTTCTGCGCGTTCGCATATTCCTCCACCAGCCGGCGGATCAGCATGCGCATCTGCCCCGCGGGCGTCGCCTCGTCGGCCAGGGCTTCGGCCACGATCCCCTGCAGGCGGGTGACGTGCTCCTCGGCGATGCTCACCAGCAGCGCGTACTTGTCGCGGTAGTAGTGGTACAGCGTGGCCTTCGACAGGCCGCAGGCCTCGGCAACCTGGTTCATCGACGTGCCCGGATAGCCGCCGCGCGCGAACAGGGCGGCCGCGCGCGCGACGATCATCTCGCGCTGCCCGTCGTAGCCGGCGTGGCGTCCGCGGCCCATGGCTGGAAATCCTCAGCGCTCGTCGAAGGACAGCACGACGCGCTCCGTCATGGGATGCGCCTGGCAGGTGAGGACGTAGCCGGCGGCGACCTCCTTCTTGTCGAGGGCGAAGTTGCGCTCCATGCGCACCTGGCCTTCCACCAGCTTGGCCCGGCAGGTGCCGCAGACGCCGGAGGTGCAGGAGTAAGGCACTTCCAGTCCCGCCGCCGAAGCCGCGTCGAGGATGCTGGGCTGCTCGCGCGAGAACAGGAAGTCGCGCTGCAGGCCGTCGCGCACGATCGTGATGTGCGCCTTGGCGGCGTCGCTGGCGTGCGCCTGGTGCAGCACCGCGCCGACGTGGCCGCCACCCTTGTGCGTGATGCCGAAGCGCTCGATGTGGATGCGCTCCTCGGGTACGCCGGCGGCCAGCAGCGCGGCCTCCGCCTCGTCGTTCATCTGGAACGGGCCGCAGATGTAGGCATGCGCGATGGACTGTGCCGGCACCAGCACCTGCAGGAACTCGGCGATCTTGTCGCGGTTCATGACGCCCATGTTCAGCGGCGACTCGCTGTTCTCGTCGGAGAAGACGTGGTGGACCACCAGCCGCGTGAGGTAGCGGTCCTTCAGGTCGTCGAGTTCCTCCTTGAACATCGTCGAGCGCAGCTTGCGGTTGCCGTAGACCAGCGTGAAGCGGCTGGCCGGCTCGCGCGCCAGCACGGTCTTCATGATCGAGAGGATGGGCGTGATGCCGCTGCCGCCGGCGATGCCGAGATGGTGGCGCTGCGCCTGCGGCTCGATCGGCACGAAGAAGCGGCCCTGCGGCGTCATCACCTGCAGGGTGTCGCCCGGCTGGAGGTGCTCGTTGATCCAGTTGGAGAACAGGCCGCCGGCCACCTTGCGCACGCCCACGCGCAGGTCGCCGTCGTCGACGCCGGCGCAGATCGAATACGAGCGGCGCAGGTCCTGGCCGTCGATCTCCTTGCGCAGGGTGAGGTACTGGCCCTGGGTGAAGCCGAAGACCGGGCGCAGCTTCTCCGGCACCTCGAAGGAGACGATCACGGCCTCCTCGGTGTCCGGCTGGATCGCGCGCACGCGCAGGGAGTGGAACAGGGCGGACATCTAGATCGGCTTGAAGTGTTCGAAGGGCTCGCGGCAATCGAGGCAGCGCCAGAGGGCCTTGCAGGCGGTGGAGCCGAAGGGGGAGAGGCGTTCGGTGTGGGTGCTGCCGCAGTGGGGGCACGCGAGGGCTTCCGGCTTGCGCCGGAAGACCAGGACGCTCTGGGCCCCCGCCTGCGCGGGGGTGACGGTGTGCGGGGGCGCGATGCCGTACTCGCGCAGCTTGCGCTTGCCGTCGTCGCTGATCCAGTCCGTGGTCCACGCCGGCGCGCGGCGCAAGGTGGCACGCGCGGGGCCCAGGCCTTCGGCCTCGATGGCGGCGAGCACACCCTGCTCGATCGCTTCGGTGGCGGGGCAGCCCGAATAGGTCGGCGTGAGCACGACTTCCAGTTCGGCGCCGTGATCGATCACGTCGCGCACGATGCCCAGGTCGCGGACCGACAGCGCCGGCACCTCCGGATCGAGCACGCCGTCCAGGGCCTGCCACGCGCGCTCGGTGCGTGTCACCACACGCCTCCCGGATAGGCGCGCTGCAGGTGCTGCATCTCGGCGAGGATGAATCCCATGTGCTCGCTGTGCACGCCCCGCTTGCCGGTGCTCAGGAAGGGCACGGTCGCCGGCATGGCCAGCCCGGCCTCCTGCAGGATCTGCGCCATCTCCGCGCTCCAGGGCTCCTGCAGTTCGCTCCAGCGCGGCCCCAGGCGCGTGCTCGCCGCGTGTTCGTCGACCGCGTCGGAGGCGAACAGTTCGGCGTGGTAGGGCCACAGTTCGGCCAGTGCCTGCTCGCTGCGGCGACGCGATTCCTGCGTGCCGCCGGCCAGCCGCACCAGCCAGTCGGCCGCGTGCTGCTGGTGGTAGCGCGCCTCCTTCACCGCCTTGCCGGCGATGGCGGCCAGTTCCTTGTCGCTCGACTCCCCGAGGCGTTCCCACAGCAGCTTGAAGAAGGTGGCCATCATCGTGTTGCGCACCACGGTGAAGGCGAAGTCGCCGCGCGGCAGTTCGACCAGCGTGACGTTGCGGTAGTCGCGCTCCTCGCGCAGGAAGGCGAGTTGGTCCTCGTCGTGGCCGGCCCCTTCGAGCGCGCCGGCGTGCGTGAGGACCGCGCGGCACTGGCCGATCAGGTCCAGCGCCATGTTGGCCAGGGCGATGTCCTCTTCCAGCACGGGCGCGTGCCCGGTCCATTCGCCCAGGCGCTGCGCGAGGATCAGCGCGGTGTCGCCGATGCGCAGCAGGTACTGCACGGCGGGCGCGTCGGCGATGCGGATGGAAGGCTGCATCGTCACGGCCTCACATGTGGTCCACGGATTCGGGCAGCTTGTAGAAGGTCGGGTGGCGGTACACCTTGTCTTCCATCGGGTCGAAGTACGTCGACTTCTCGCCCGGATCGCTGGCGATGATCTGGTCGCTGCGCACCACCCACACGCTGGTGCCTTCCTGCCGCCGCGTATAGACGTCCCGCGCCATCTGGATCGCCATCTTCCCGTCGGCCGCATGCAGGCTGCCGCAGTGCTTGTGGTCCAGCCCCGACTTGCTGCGGATGAACACTTCCCAAAGGGGCCACTCCTGCTTCGCGTCGTTCATTTCAGATCCTGTTCAAAAAAGCGAACCGGAACAGCCGAACGCAGAAGCCGCAAAGGTTACGCAGAAGCCGCAAAAGGACATCCTTGAGAATGAATTCTTCTGCGGTTTTTGCGTAACCTCTGCGGCTTCTGCGTTCGGCTGTCCGGCTTTTCACGCAGCCTTCACCTCGCGCGCCGCCTCCTTGCGCGCGAACTCCAGCGCGGCCTCGCGCACCCATGCGCCCTCTTCCCACGCGTTCACGCGCGCGGCCAGGCGCTCGCGGTTGCAGGGGCCGTTGCCGGCGATCACGCGCCAGAATTCGTCCCAGGCTATCGCGCCGAAGTCGTGGTGCTGGCGCTCCTCGTTCCACTTCAGATCGGGATCCGGCAGGGTCACTCCCAGCACCTTGGCCTGTTCCACCGTGGCGTCGACGAAGCGCTGCCGCAGTTCGTCGTTCGAGACGCGCTTGATCCCCCAGCGCATCGACTGCGCGGTGTTGGGCGACTGGTCGTCCGGCGGACCGAACATCATCACCGAGGGCCACCACCAGCGGTTCACCGCGTCCTGCACCATGGCGCGCTGCGCGTCCGTGCCCTGCTCCATCATCGTCAACAGGCTCTCGTAGCCCTGGCGCTGGTGGAAGCTCTCCTCCTTGCAGATGCGGATCATGGCGCGCGCATACGGCCCGTAGGAGCAGCGGCAGATCGGCACCTGGTTCATGATCGCCGCGCCGTCGACCAGCCAGCCGATCACGCCGACGTCGGCCCAGGTCAGCGTGGGGTAGTTGAAGATCGAGCTGTACTTGGCCTTGCCGCTGTGCAGCGCCTCGATCATCTGGTCGCGCGAGGTGCCCAGCGTCTCGGCTGCGGAATAGAGGTACAGGCCGTGCCCGCCCTCGTCCTGCACCTTGGCCAGCAGGATCGCCTTGCGCTTGAGCGTGGGCGCGCGCGAGATCCAGTTGCCCTCGGGGAGCATGCCGACGATCTCGGAATGCGCGTGCTGCGAGATCTGCCGCACCAGCGTCTTGCGGTAGTGGTCCGGCATCCAGTCCTTGGGCTCGATGAATTCGCCGGCGGCGATGCGACCCTCGAAGCGCTCCTCGAGCTGCATCTCCCCGGCGCTGCGCACCGGCTTGCGGGCATCGCCCTCCTTGCCCTGGGTGTCCATGGCCTGCGTGTACATCGCGTCTCCTTGCCGGCCGGCGTTTATTGCCGACCGCTCGGTAGATGATAAGGGATACGGCGTCCTTGCGGTGGGTCAAGCCCGGTGCGCGTGGATGCCTCAAGCGCTGCGCGGTCGCCGTGGCCGCGGCGTGGCCGGCCCACCCTCCAGCGGCAGCCGCGTCTCCGCCTTCACCTCCTTGAGCACCACGCTCGAACGCACGTGCGTCACGCCCGGCAGCTTGAACGCCGTCTCGTGCAGGAAGGCCTCGTAGCTCTTGATGTCCGGCACCAGCACCTTCAGCACGTAGTCGGCCTGGCCGGTGGTGGCGTAGCAGCTCACGATCTGCGGACTGGCGGCCACCGCCTGCTCGAAGCGGCGCACGTCGTCCTCGTTGTGGCGGGTCAGGTTCACTTCCGCGAGCACGGCCAGCGTCAGGCCCACCTTCTCGCGGTCCACCAGCGCGGTGTAGCCGCGGATGATGCCGGCGCTCTCCATCTCCTTGACGCGCTTCCACGCCGGCGTGGCCGACAGGCCGGCGGCCGCGGCGAGCTGCTGCACGGTCTGGCGGGAGTCGCGCTGGAGTTCGCTGAGCAGGAGCACGTCGTGACGGTCGAGTTGAGACATTCCTGATCACCGGCGGATTCGAGAACATCATTCTCCATCCGCCGCTTCTGGCGGGGAAAGAAGAATCAAATTCTCCGTGCCCGCAACTAAGCTGTGCCTGCTGAAGGAGACACAGCGAAATGCCAGAGAGCACCCTTGCCGACACCTCGCCGATCGCGCGCCCCGAATACCGCCTGAGCGACAGCCTGTGGGCCCCGGGCGGTTCCATCTTCCTCACCGGCACCCAGGCGCTGGTGCGCCTGATGCTGATGCAGCGCCAGCGCGACACGGCCGCCGGCCTCGACACGCGCGGCTTCATGAGCGGCTACCGCGGCTCGCCGCTGGGCATGGTGGACCTCGCGGTCTGGAAGGCCGGCCAGAAGTTCGAGGAGGCGGGCGTGCGCTTCCTGCCCGCGATCAACGAGGAACTGGGCGCCACCGCGGTGCTGGGCACGCAGCGCGTGGAGGCCGATCCCGAGCGCACCTGCGAAGGCGTGTTCGCGCTCTGGTACGGCAAGGGGCCGGGCGTGGACCGCGCCGGCGACGCGCTCAAGCACGGCAACGCCTACGGGTCGTCGCCGCACGGCGGCGTGCTGATGGTGGCGGGCGACGACCACGGCTGCGTCTCCTCGTCCATGCCGCACCAGAGCGACCAGGCCTTCCAGTCCTGGCATGCGCCCATCGTGTCGCCGGCGAACGTTGCCGAGTACCTGGAGTTCGGCCTCTACGGCTGGGCGCTGTCGCGCTTCTCGGGCAACTGGGTCGGCTTCACCGCCTTGTCGGAGGTGGTGGAGAGCGCAGCGACGGTGGACCTGGACCTGGTGAACGCGCGCGTCGCCACCTGGCAGGACGGCGACACAGTGCGGCAGCTCACCGGCTACGCGCCGCCGCCCGGGGGACTGCACTACCGCTGGCCCGACCTGCCTTCGCTCACCATCGAACAAAGGCTGCACGCCAAGCTCGATGCGGTGCGCGCCTTCGCGCGCATCAACAGCATCGACCGGCACATCGTCGCCAGCGCGCGCGCCACGGTGGGCATCGTGACCGCCGGCAAGGCGCACTACGACCTGATGGAAGTGCTGCGCCGGCTCGACATCCCACCCGAGGCGCTGGCCGCCCACGGCGTGCGCATCTACAAGCTGGGGCTCACCTATCCCATCGAGCCGACCCGCATGCGCGAATTCGTGCGCGGCCTGGGCGAGGTGCTGGTGATCGAGGAAAAGGGCCCGGTGGTCGAGGAGCAGCTGCGCTCGATGTTCTACAACGAGCGCGAACGGCCGGCGATCGTCGGCAAGCAGGACGCCGAGGGCCGGCCGCTCGTCTCCGCGCTGGGCGAGCTGCGGCCCTCGCGCCTGATCGAAACCGTGGCGCAGTGGCTGGTGCGCCATTTCCCGGACCTGGACCGGCGCCACCTCGTGCGGGACTTCACCCTGCCCGAGCTGCTGTCCAACGAGAGCGACAGCGTCAAGCGCCTGCCCTACTTCTGCGCCGGCTGCCCGCACAACACCTCCACCCGCGTGCCCGAGGGCTCGCATGCGCAGGCCGGCATCGGCTGCCACTTCATGGCCAGCTGGATGGACCGCGACACCGAAGGCCTGATCCAGATGGGCGGCGAGGGCGTGGACTGGGTCTCGCACGCCATGTTCACCAAGGTGCCGCACGTGTTCCAGAACCTGGGCGACGGCACCTACTACCACTCCGGCTACCTCGCGATCCGGCAGGCGGTGGCGGCGCGCGCGACGCTCACCTACAAGATCCTGTTCAACGACGCCGTCGCCATGACGGGCGGACAGCCGGTGGACGGCATCATCAGCGTCGACGGCATCGCGCGCCAGGTCGAGGCCGAGGGCGTGAAGAAGGTGGTGGTGGTGTCCGACGACATCGCCAAGTACGAGGGCCTGGAGCTGCGCTTTCCGCCCGGCACCGAATTCCACGACCGGGATGCGCTCGACGCGGTGCAGCGCGAACTGCGCGAGATTCCCGGCGTGACGGTCCTGATCTACGAGCAGACCTGCGCGGCGGAAAAGCGCCGCCGGCGCAAGAAGGGCGAGCTGGTCGATCCGGCCCGCCGGCTGTTCATCAACGACCGCGTCTGCGAAGGCTGCGGCGACTGCTCGGTGCAGAGCAACTGCGTGGCCGTGCAGCCGCTGGAAACGCCATTGGGCCGCAAGCGCAGGATCGACCAGAGCAGCTGCAACAAGGACTATTCCTGCGCCAAGGGCTTCTGCCCCAGCTTCGTCGGCGTGCTGGGCGGCCAGCCGCGCAAGCGGGCCGGCGTGCTGGGCGACGGTGCCACGCACTTCATGGAGCAGGTCGAGGCGCTCCCGTTGCCGGCGCCGCACACCTGGAGCGCGCCCTACGACCTGCTGGTGACCGGCGTGGGTGGCACCGGCGTGGTCACCATCGGCGCGCTGGTCGCGATGGCCGCACACCTGGAAGGCAAGAGCGCCAGCGTGCTGGACTTCATGGGCTTCGCGCAGAAGGGCGGCTCGGTGCTGAGCTTCGTGCGTTTCGCCGACCTGCCTTCGCGCCTGAACCAGGTCCGCATCGACACCCAGCAGGCCGACGCGCTGCTGGCCTGCGACCTGGTGGTCGGCGCCTCGCCGGAGGCCCTGGCCACCGTGCGCCAAGGCCGCACGCGCGTGCTGGCCAACACGCACGAAGTGCCGGTGGCCGAAAGCCTGCGCAATCCCGACGCCAGCCTGAAGGTGCCCCAGTTGCTGGACAAGCTGCGCTTCGCGGCCGGCGCCGACCGCGTCGAGACGCTCGATGCCCAGGCGCTGGCGGAAGCCTTCCTCGGCGATGCGATCTTCTCCAACATCATCGCCCTCGGCTCGGCCTGGCAGCGCGGGCTGGTGCCGGTGAGCCTGGACGCGCTGCAGCGTGCGATCGAGCTCAATGGCGTCGCCGTGGACCACAACAAGCTGGCGTTCTCGCTCGGTCGCCTCGCCGCCGGCGCGCCACAGGCCATCGAGCCACTGCTGCGCGGCGAGGCCATGCAGGCACCGGCGCAGGCCGAGACGCTGGAGGCCATCGTCGCCCGCGGCATGGAGCACCTCGCCGGCTACCAGGATGCGCGCTACGCCCGGCGCTATGCCGACTTCGTGGCCAGGGTGCGGGTGCGCGAGCAGGCGCTGGGCGCCGATGCCTCGCTGCCCTTCACGCGCGCGGTCGCCGCATCGCTGCTCAAGCTGATGGCGTACAAGGACGAATACGAGGTCGCGCGGCTCTATACCGACGGCGAGTTCCGGCGGGCCCTGCAGCAGCAGTTCGAGGGCGACATCGCGCTGGAGTTCTTCATGGCGCCGCCGACGCTGGCGCGCGCGAAGGAAGGCCAGCCGCCGCGCAAGGTGCGCCTGGGCGGCTGGATGATGCCGTTCATGAAGCTGCTGGCGCAGGGCCGGCGGCTGCGCGGCACGCCGTTCGACCTGTTCGGGCGCACCGCGGAGCGACGGCTGGAGCGCGAGCTGGTGGACGCGTACCGCGCGCGCATCGAGGCCCTGCTGCCGGCGCTGACGCCCGAGCGGCTGAAGACGGCGACGGAGATCGCGGCGCTGCCGCTGGCGATGCGCGGCTTCGGCCACGTGAAGCTGGCCAACGTGGCGCTGGCGCGGGCCCGCGAGGCGGAACTGCTGCACCGGTTCGATCCTTCCACCTACGCGCGCCCGGCGCCGTCGCGCCAGGCGGGGCAGATCCGCGGGATCCCCGTCACGGCGGCGGCTTAAGATTCCGCCACCGCAGGCAACTCCCCGCACCCATGAAGGCCAAGCCCCACGAGACACTGCTCCAGGCGTTGAAGCTTCGCTTCGAGAAGAACATGCACAGGCACCGCGGCGTCGCGTGGGCCGCCGTGCAGGCGAAGCTCGAAGGCAACGCTGCTGCCCTCAAGTCGCTGCTGCGGATGGAAGAGACCGGCGGCGAGCCGGACGTGATCGCGTCGGACGCCAAGGCGGGGCAGTTCACCTTCTGCGACTGCGCGGCGGAGAGCCCCGCGGGCCGCCGCAGCCTCTGCTACGACCGCGAAGCGCTGGACGCGCGCAAGGAGAACAAGCCGGCCGGCAGCGCTGCGGAGATGGCCGCCGACATGGGCATCGCGCTGCTCACGGAGGAGGAGTACCGGGCCCTGCAGGCGCTCGGCGAGTTCGACCTCAAGACCTCGAGCTGGATCAGCACACCGGCCGACGTGCGCGCGCTCGGGGGCTCCCTGTTCTGCGACCGCCGCTACGGCCGGGTGTTCGTGTACCACAACGGCGCGCAGTCGTACTACGCGGCGAGGGGCTTTCGCGGCCTGCTCCGGGTCTGATCACGCCGCCGGCCGGATCACGCGCGGGTCGTTCCCCGCATACAGCGCCGCCACGTCGGCCGCCCGCCGCGCCAGCACCGCACGCTGGTTGATGTAGCCCTTGTCCGTGATCTCGCCCGCGTCCGCGCTGGGCGGCTCGGCCTGCACGATCGCGCGCGTGGGGCACTGCGACGAGCCGCCGCCTTCGGCCTGCAACTGCTGCAGCACGCCGCGCAGGTGCGCCGCCAGCGCGCCCTCCGGCAAGGCCCTGGCCTGCGGTGTAGCGAACACGAGCAGGCCGATCTCGGCCTGCTCGTGCCCGGTGATGACGACGTCGGCCACGTGCGGTGCCAGCGCGCTCACGATGCGCGGCCGCAGCGTGCCCACGCTCACCCAAGTGCCGGTGGTCAGCTTGAAGTCCTCCGCCACGCGGCCGTCGAAGGCGACGCCTTGCGCGATGTCGGCCGCATCGACCAGCCGGCCGGCGTCGCCGATGCAGTAGTAGCCCTCGTCGTCGAAGGCGGCATCGGTGAGGTCCTGCCGATCCAGATAGCCGGGGAAGATGTTGGGGCCGCGGGCCCGCATCTCCAGCTTCTCGCCGTTGGGCACGAACTTGAGTTCGGCGCCGGGCAGCGGCAGGCCGAGGCAGCCGGCCCGGTCCATGCGCCAGTGCACCGTCGTGATCGCCGGCGCCGTCTCGGTGGAACCCCAGGACGACGTGAACCACAGCGGCCGCTCGCGCACCTTCGCGGCGACGGCCTCGAGCCGCGACCACAGGCTCTGCGGCAGCGCCGCGCCCGCATAGAAGATGCCTTCCATGCCGGCCAGCACCTCGCGCGCGCAGGCCTCGTCGGCCTCCAGGAAGGGCAGCAGCATGTCGAAGCCGCGCGGCACGTTGAAGTGGAAGTTCGGCTTCACCTCGCGCAGGTTGCGCAAGGTCTTCTCGATCAGGCCCGGCGCCGGCCGGCCCTCGTCGATGTACAGCGCACCGCCGTGCGCCAGCACCATGTGGAAGTTGTGGTTGCCGCCGAAGGTGTGGCTCCAGGGCAGCCAGTCCAGCAGCACGAGGCGGTGCCGCGTGAGGAAGGGCCACGCCTGCGCCATCATCTGCTGGTTGGCGCACAGCATGCGATGGTTGTTGATCACCACCTTGGGCTGGCCGGTGGAGCCGCTGGTGAGCAGGTACTTGGCGTGGTGCTCGGGCCGCAGCGCCGCGAAGGCCGCACCCACCGCCTCCGATTCGTCCGCCTCCGCCAGCCCGGCGAACGGCCGCGCGCCCGGCACCTCCTGCGCGTGCGCGCCGAACACGATCGCGCACGGGCCGCCCCAGTGCTGCACGGCGGGCCCGTAGACGCGCGCATCCGCCGCGTACACCAGGGCGGGCTGCAGCAGGTCGAGGATGCTCGCGATCTTGGCGTAGTCCTTCGTCAGCCGGCAGTACGCGCTGGAGACCATGCAGAAGGGCCGGCCGACGTGCATGGCAGCCAGCCCGAGCAGCGCGGCGTCCATGCTGTTGTCCGACAGGATCACGACCGGCCGGTGCGGCGGCAGCCGCGCGTCGAGCAGCCCCTGCGCGATGCGGCCGACCTGCTCGCGCACCTCGTGGTAGGTGAGCCTGCGCCAGTCGCCCGCTGCATCGCGCTCGGCGAGGAACAGCGCATCCGGGGTGGTGGCGGCCCAGTGCTCCAGCCAGTCGCCCACGCAGCGCGCGTACGGCTGCAGGGGCCGCGGGTGGCGCAGCACGAAGCTGCCATCGGCGCGCGATTCGCGCAGCACCTCGGGAGGCGCGAGCGCCTGCGCGTCCGCGAAGGGCGCATGCAGCATGGATCTCTCTCCTCTTTCAGGCCAAGGCGTGGACGAAGCGCTCCCAGGCCGCGGCGAACGCCTCCGGGCATTCGACGGCGGACTGGTGTGCGGCCGGCAGCCGCACGAGCTGGGCGCCGCGCACGTGCTGCTGGATGAATTCGCCGGCGGCCGGCGGCGTGGCCTGGTCCTGCTCGCCGACGATCACCAGCGTCGGCACGCGGATCTCGGGCAGCAGGTCCGCCTGCGCGAGGTCGCGCACCGCCGCGGCACAGCCGCAGAAGCCGCGTACGCCGGTGTCGGTGGCGAGTGCACGCAACCGCTGCACCGGCTCGCGATCGGCGGCGAGATAGCTGGCGGTGAACCAGCGTTGCAGCGTAGGTTCCACCAGGGGGTCGACGCCCTTTTTCTGCGCCGTGGCGATGCGGTCCTGCCAGGCCTGGGCCGCGCCCTGCACCGCCGTGGTGTTGGCGAGCGTGACGGACAGCAAGCGATCGCCGCGCTGCGCCGCGAGCCTTTGCCCGATCATGCCGCCCAGCGAGGCGCCGATGAAGTGCACGCGCGGCAGGTCCAGCGCATCGAGCAGCGCGATCGCATCGTCGGCCAGGCGCTGCATCGTGTAGGGCGGCTCGCTCGCGCGCGTGGCGCCGTGGCCGCGCAGGTCGTAGCCCAGCACGCGCCAGCGCGGCAACAGGGCCTCGGCGACGCCGCGCCACATGGCGTGCGTGCTCAGGATGCCGTGCGCCAGCATCACCACCGGCGCGCCGGCCGGCCCTTCCAGTTCATATGCGACGTCGATGTCGCCCACGCGTCCGGTGTTCATCGCGATCTGGCGATGGCGGCGTTCACGCGCGGCATCACTTCCTGCGCCATCAGCTCCATGGAGCGCTTGCCGAGCGCCGGGTCCACCCAGTCGTGCGAGGCATAGAGCAAGGTGCCGAAGTCGCCGACCTGTTCGCGCAAGGACAGGATCTGGTCGACGACGCTGTCGACGCTGCCGGCGATCACGAGCCGGTGGGTCACGGACTCCGGCGTGATCTCGCTGTCCGGCTGGTTCGGGTCGAGCTTGAACAGGTTGGAGCGGCCGGCGAAGCCCACCAGCTTGCGAACCAGCTGCTTGAAGTAGAAGTGATAGGGACCTTCCGGCCCCTTGCCATAGCGCTGCGCCACCCGGTCGTCATCGGCGACGAAGATCGACTTGGCCACGCGCCAGTCGGCGGCCGACGCCTTGGCACCCACGGCCTCGCGGCCCTCCACGTACTTGGGCCAGTGCGTCTTCACCCATTCGGGCAGCAGGAAGTTGGCGGAGATCGGCGTCCAGCCGCGCTTGGCCATCTCCGTCACGCCGGCGGAGAACGGCGCCACCGCCGTGCCCACGATGGGCGGGTGCGGCTTCTGGTACGGCCGCAGGATCGCGCCCTGGCCGATCTCCAGGATCGAGGTCTGCTTCGTCGAGACCTTGAAGAACTCGCCCTGCAGGTCGTAGGGCGGCTCGCTCTCCCAGATCTTCAGCACCATGTCGATGCTCTCGACGAACATCGCGTTGCGGTTCTTCTGGTAGTTGCCGAAGACCTCGGCGTCCGACATCAGGCCGCCGGGGCTGATGCCCATGATGAAGCGGCCCTTGAGGATGTGGTCCAGCATCGCCACCTGCGCCGCGACGGCCGCCGGATGCGTGTTGGGCATGTTGATCGTGCCGCTGCCCAGCACGATGTCCTTCGTGTCGTGCGCCAGCGAGGCCAGGAACATCAGGCAGGAGGTGACGTTCTCGGCCAGGTCCGTCACGTGCTCGCCGACGAAGGCTTCGCAGTAGCCCAGGCGGTCGGCCAGCAGGATCGCTTCACGGTCTTCCGCCAGCGTCTCGGTGGCGCTGCGCCCGGGCGGGTGCAGGGGCATCATGAAGGTGCCGAGTTTCATGTCGCGGTCTCCTGTGGTTCTTCAGTTTTCGACCCGTTCGATGGCGCCGCTGGCGGCGGAGCGGAAGATCGCCTCCAGGGCGCTGACGTTGGCCACCATCTGCTCGCGCGGCACCGGATAAGGCGCGACGCCCAGTGCCGCATCGGCGAAGGCCTCCAGGTTGCGCAGCACTGCCGGCGCCGGTGCGATGTCGACGGCGACCGCCCGCTCGCCGCGCAGGCAGGTGGTGAGCGTCCAGCCTTCGGGCGCCTCGGGATGCGTCCTGTCGCGCACCTCGGCCCAGCCTTGCGAACCGTAGACGGCGAAACGGCCAGCGAAGGGCGTGGCGAGGATCGCGGTGAGCAGCGCATGGCCGCCCCGGCGGAAGGTGACCAGCGCCGCCAGCGTGTCGCCGTTGGTGAGCTGGCTGCCGAGCTGGCGCACGCTGGCGTGCACCGTCTCGGCCTCACCGAACACGCCGACGGCCAGGTCCAGCAGGTGGATGCCGGTGGCCGTCATCGGGCCGGCGGGCGCCTCGCGGGCGGACAGGCGCCAGTTGTCGGCGGAAAGCGAGAGGAACTTGTCCTGGCTGAAGTTCGCTTCCACCTGCAGCGGGGTGCCGAGCGCACCGGACTGCAGCAGGCGCATGACTTCCTGGACCGGCGGCTCGAAGCGCTTCTCGTGGCCGACGGCGAGCGCCACGCCCGCCTGTTCGACCGCGGCGATCGCGCGCAGCACGTCGGCGCGCGTCATCGACAGCGGCTTTTCGCAGAACACGTGCTTGCCCGCGCCCGCCGCGGCGACGATCTGTTCCGTGTGCTGGCTGTGGGGCGTGCACAGCACCACCCCTTGCACCTGCGGATCGCGCAGCACGGCCTCGAAGCTGGAGGAAAACGGAAGTGCGCGCTGGGCGGCGGAGGCTTCACCCTGCGGCGCCACGTCGGCGACCCGGACGACCCGCAGCTTCTCGCTGCCGGCGAGCAGGTCCACCACGATGCGGCCCCACCAGCCCAGGCCGACGACGGCGATGTTCAGCATGGAGGGCGATGCTGCGGGCGCGGCGCCGCCCCGGCAATCAGGGGGAACCTCAGGTTCAGCCCGTACGCAGGGCGCTATGCCAGCAGGGCGTCAGCCTTGTCCTGCCAATACTCCGGGCCGGGGATGGGGCCGTCGCCGGCGGCCGCGTTCTGGGCCATGTGCTCCGGCGAGCCGCTGCCCGGGATCGCGCAGGTCACGGCCGGAGGGCTCAGCGCGAACTTCAGCAGGAGCTGCGACCAGGTGCTGCAGCCGATCTCGCCGGCCCAGGGCGGCAGGGCCTGCCCGCGCAGCCGCCGCAGCAGGCCGCCGCCTCCGAGCGGCCGGTTCACCAGCACCGCCACGCCGCGCTCGGCGGCCAGCGGCAGCAGGCGCCGAGCGGCTTCGCGTTCCTGCGCCGAGTAGTTGATCTGCAGGAAGTCCAGCCGCTCGCTGCGCAGGACCTGCTCCACCTCGGCGTACGCGGAAGACGTGTAGTGCGTGATGCCCACGTAGCGCACGCGCCCCGCCTCCTTCCACTGCCGCAGCGTGGCCAGGTGGTTCGCGCAGTCGACCAGGTTGTGCACCTGCATCAGGTCGATGCGCTCGGTACCGAGCAGGCGCAGCGAGTTCTCCATCTGGCGGATGCCGGCGGCGCGCCCCGTGGTCCAGACCTTGGTCGCCAGGAAGGCCCGGCCCTGCACGCCCGCCTCGGCGAGGGCCTGGCCGACCGCGGCCTCGGCCTTGCCGTACATCGGCGAGCTGTCCACCACCGTGCCGCCGCCGTCGAACAGTGCCGACAGCACACGCGGCAAGGGCGCGAAGTCCGCGCTGCCGGGCGCGCGGTCGAAACCCATGTAGGTACCGCAGCCGATCACCGGCAGGGCCTCGCCGGTCGAGGGAACAGGGCGCGATTGCATGCGGCGACGATAGCGCAGGACGACGGGCCAGGGGGCTGTAGGTCCGATCCCACCCGTCGCTGCAAGCTTGCGGCGACTCGCTTAGGATCGCGCGGTGAGCGACGAAGAGGACGTGTCGCCGGCCCGGAACGCGAGCAGCGCGGCCACGGGCGAGGCGCACCTTGTTTCCGAAGGCAGCCTGCCTTCTTCCACCACCGGCACCGAGGACGCGCATTCCGATGCGCGTGCGCCCGCTGCGGAGGACACGACGCGCGCCTCCTTCGCGGCCCTGTTCAGCGCCGTGATGCTGCCGATGTTCATGGGCGCCGTGGACCAGACGCTGCTGGTGACCGCCACGCCGCGCATCGCCACCGAGCTGGGCGGCCTGGCCGAAACCTCGTGGATCGCCGCCGGCTACCTGCTCGCGGCGACCGTGATGGCGCCGCTGTACGGCCGCATGGGCGACCGCTTCGGCCGCCGCAACGTGATGCTGGTGGCGCTGGCGATCTTCGCCCTCGGCTCGCTGGCCTGTGCGCTGGCCCCGACCATGCGCCTGCTGATCGCCTCGCGCGTGCTGCAGGGCATGGGCGGCGGCGGGCTCATGGTGCTGTCGCAGGCCCTGATCGGCGAGCTGGTGCCGCCCTGGGACCGGCCGCGCTACCAGGGCTACTTCGCGATCGTCTTCACCACCTCCAGCGTCGGCGGGCCGCTGATCGGCGGCTTCGTCGTGCACAACGGCGACTGGCGCTGGCTGTTCCTGGCCAACCTGCCGCTCGATGCGCTGGCGGTCTGGCGCATGTCGCTGCTGCCGAAGCCGCGCGCCTCGCCGAACCGGCACGCGCCCTACGATCCCCTGGGCTTCATGCTGTTCGCGCTGTGCGCCGCCAGCGCACTGGTGTGGTTCGGGCAGGTGGGGCACAGCTTCCGGCTGCTGTCGCCGTCCAGCGGGCTGTTCGCGCTGACGGCCGTCGTGGCGGGGCTGCTGCTCGCGCGCCAGCAGCGCAGGCACCCCAACGCCTTCCTGCCGCTGGACATCCTCAAGCTGCCCGGCGTGCCCTGGGTCTGCGTGTCGGTGGTCGGTTTCGCCGGCACCATGTTCGGCCTGCTGTTCCTGCTGCCGATCTACCTGCAGGTGGCGCGGCATGCCAACGCCCTCGACGCCGGCCTGCAGTTGCTGCCGCTCACGGCCGGCATCGTGGTCGGCTCGACGCTGAACAGCCGCTTCAGCGCGCACACCGGCACCAGCGGCAAGCTGCCGCCGTGGGGCCTGGGGGCGGCGGCGCTGGCCATCCTCGCGCTCGCCTTCCTGCCGCCCTTTCCGGGGCTGATCACGGGCGCCGCAGCGGTCTGCGGCATCGGCTTCGGCACCGTGATGCCCAGCGCGCAGCTCGCCACCCAGATCCTTGCCGGGCGCGAGCGCCTCGGCGCCGCCGCCGCGCTGCTGTCGCTCACGCGCTCCAGCGGGGCGACACTGGGCACCGCGGCCTTCGGCGGCATGGCCTTCGTGCTGCTCGGGTCCTCGGTCCCGGGCGAAGGGCCCGCGCTGCAGGTCGGCAACCTCGACCCCGCGCGCGTCACGCACGCCTTCCACATCGTTTTCGGGGTGCTCGCGCTGTTCGCCGCGTGCGCGGCGTTTGCCGCCTGGCGCGCACCCTGCATGGACCTGCGCAAGCATGCGGCGCAGGGCCGCCGCTGAAGGAGCTTCGACCTTGCAACGTGCCTCTGCCCCCCTAGCCTGGCGCTACGCCACTCCCGCGATCGTGCTGCACTGGCTGGTGGCCGCGCTGATCGTGTTCATGGCCTCGCTCGGCTGGTGGATGATGACCGTGGAGCACGAGCCCGAGGGCCCGGGCCTGTTCGACCTGCACAAGTCGATCGGGCTGATCCTGCTGGCGCTGGTCGCATTGCGCGTGCTGTGGCGGCTGGGGCACCGGCCCGAGCCGCTGCCCACCGGCGTGCCGCGCTGGCAGGTGGTGCTGTCGCGCGTCACGCAGGCCGTGCTGTACCTGCTGATGATCGCCGTGCCGCTGGCCGGCCTGCTCGGCGCGATCTACAGCCGCACGGGACTCACCTTCTTCGGCACCCACGTGCCGCGCTGGGTGACGGCGGACCGTCCGACCGCCAAGCAGTTCTTCGAGCTGCACGAGACGCTGGTGTGGGTGCTGGTGGCGTGCGTGGCGCTGCACGTCGTGGGCGGGTTGAAGCACCTGCTCGTGGACCGGGACCAGGTGTTCGGGCGGATGTGGTTGGGGCGGCGGTAGCGCCGGCAGCGGAGCGCCCCCACCCCGGCCCTCCCCCGGAGGGGGAGGGAGGAAGACCAGTCAGGACTTGGGGACGCGGCCGCGCGTTTCGGGGGCGGCGAGGAAGTCGAAGTCCACGCCCTTGTCGGCCTGCGTGACGGTGGTCAGGAACAGCTTGCGGTAGCCTCGGTCGGCGCTCGGCTCCGTCACCGGGTCGGCCTTCGCGCGCCGCGCCAGTTCCTCGTCGGAGACCAGCAGGCTGATCTCGCGCTTCTCCACCGACAGGCGGATGCGGTCGCCATTGCGCACCTGCCCCAGGGGCCCGCCGATGGCGGACTCCGGCGTCACGTGCAGCACGATGGTCCCGAAGGCGGTGCCGCTCATGCGTCCGTCCGAGATGCGCACCATGTCCTTCACGCCCTGCCGCGCCAGCTTGCGCGGCAGCGGGATGTAGCCGGCCTCGGGCATGCCCGGCGCGCCCTTGGGCCCGATGTTCTTCAGCACCAGGATGTCGTCGGCCGCGACGTCGAGGTCCTCGCTGTCGATGCGGCTGGCGAGATCCTCCAGGCCCTCGAACACGACGGCGCGACCTTCGTGCTCCATCAGCTTCGGGTCGGCCGCCGACTGCTTGATGATCGCGCCACCCGGCGCCAGGTTGCCGCGCAGCACGGCGATGCCGCCCTGCGGATAGATCGGCTGGTCGCGCGGACGGATCACGTCCTGCGGGAACGGCGGCGCGGCGCGTTCCAGCTCCTCGCCCAGCGTGCGGCCGGTGACGGTCAGCGCATCGAGGTGCAGCAGCGGCTTCAATTCGCGCAGCAGCGCGGGCATGCCGCCGGCCGCATCGAAGTGCTCCATGTAGTGCGCACCCGAGGGCTTCAGGTCCACCAGCACCGGCGTCTCGCGGCCCATGCGGTCCAGCGCCTGCAGGTCGACCTCGAAGCCGAGGCGGCCCGCGATGGCCGTCAGGTGCACGATCGCGTTGGTCGAGCCGCCGATGGCGAGCAGCACGCGCATCGCGTTCTCGAACGCCTTTTCGGTCAGCACCTTGTCGATCGTGAGGCGGCTCTTCGCGATCTGCACCGCCACGGCGCCGGTCTGCTCCGCCACGCGCATGCGTGCCGAGGTCACGGCCGGCGGCGAGGCGCCGCCCGGCACCGTCATGCCCAGGGCCTCGGCGATGCAGGCCATGGTGCTGGCCGTGCCCATCACCGAGCAGGTGCCCACGCTGGGCACCAGCTGGTTGTTGACGTCGGAGATCTCCTGCGCATCGATCTCCTCGGCGCGGAACCTGGCCCAGTAGCGGCGGCAGTCGGTGCAGGCGCCGACCGTCTCGCCGCGATGCGAGCCGGTCAGCATGGAGCCGGTGATCAGCTGGATCGCGGGCAGGCCGGCCGAAGCCGCGCCCATCAGCTGCGCCGGCACGGTCTTGTCGCAACCGCCGATCAGCACCACGGCGTCCATCGGCTGCGCCCTGAGCATTTCCTCGGTGTCCATGGACATGAGGTTGCGCAGGTACATGCTGGTAGGCGCCGCGAAGCTCTCCCCGATCGAGATGGTCGGGAACTTCACCGGCAGGCCGCCGGCCAGCATGATCCCGCGCTGCACCGCCTCCACCAGCTGCGGCATGTTGCCGTGGCACGGGTTGTAGCCGCTGCCCGTGTCGGTGATGCCGATCACGGGGCGCTCCAGCGCGTTGTCGGTCAGGCCCGAGCCCTTGATGAAGGCCTTGCGCAGGAACAGCGAGAAGCCCGCGTCACCGTAGTTCACCAGGCCCTTGCGCATGCCGGTGGGCTCGTCCTCTTTCTTCGTCATTGCGTCATCTCGTCATTGCGTCATGTCGGTCGGCTCGCCGGGCCGACGATCAGTCGGCCTTCACGCCGGTCTCGTCGATCACCCTGGCCCACTTGCCCACTTCGGCATTCAGCCGCTCGGCGGCCTGCGCCGGCGTCTGCGGCGGCAGCACGTACACGCCCTGCTGCAGGAACTGCTCCTTCGCGGCCGGGTCCTGCATGATCTTGCCGATCTCGGTGTTCAGTTTAGCCAGCACGTCGGCCGGCGTCCCCGCCGGCGCCATCACGCCGAAGGTCGACACCACCTCGAAATCCTTCCACGCGGCGCCGCCCGACTCGGCCACGGTCGGCACGTCGGGCAGCATGGAGATGCGCTGCGGCGTGGTCACCGCCAGCGCGCGCACCTTGCCGGACTTGATCTGCTGCAGCGCGGCCGGCACGGTCTCGGCCGCCATCAGTACCTGGCCGCCGATCAGGTCGGTCATGGCCGGGCCGCTGCCCTTGTAGGGCACGTGGATCGCATCGGCGCCGCTCTGCACGCGGAACATCTCCACCGCCATGCGCTGGGGCGCGCCGGCGCCCGAGGACGCATAGGTCAGTTTCTTCGGGTTGGCCTTGGCGAAGCTCACCAGCTGCTGGAAGTTCTGCGCCGGCACCGAGGGATGCACGATGAAGACCAGCGGCACATAGCCCACCACCTGCACGGGCACGAGGTCCTTCTGCAGGTCGTAGGAGATCCGGCCCTTCTCCAGCTTGGCCATGGTGGAGTGCGAAGTCATGGCCGCCATCAGCAGCGTGTAGCCGTCCGGCTTCGACTTCGCGGCCACGTCGGCGCCGATGTTGCCGCCGGCGCCGCCGCGGTTGTCCACCACCACCTGCTGGCCCAGCGCGGTCGAGAGGCGTTGCGCGACGATGCGGCCGATGACGTCGGTGGCGCCGCCGGGCGGGTACGGGACCACCAGCTTCACGGGGTGGTCGGGCCAGGCCGCGAGGGCGGCGGCGGGCAGCACGGCGGCAGTGACGAGGCCGGCGCACAAGGCGCGGCGCAGCAGGGAAGCCATCTTTCTTTGTCTCCTGTGGATTGGTCCGGATTCAGCCGAGCTGGCAGTGTGGCAGCACGCGGGCCCGGCGAAACCCAGCTGGCTTATCTTCAGAACACAAATAATCTTGCGCTCCGGCTCACGACAATCGCCCACCATGACCGCCGCTCCCCACCGCCTGCAGGGCGTCTTCTCGCCCGTCCTCACCCCCTTCAACGCCGACGCCACGCCGGATGCGGACCGCTTCATCCGCCACTGCCGCTGGCTGCTGGACCAGGAAGTGGGCCTTGCGGTCTTCGGCACCAACTCGGAGGCGAACTCGATGTCGGTGGCCGAGAAGCGCCGCCTGCTCGAGGCCCTGCTGGAAGCGGGCATCCCGCCGGCGCGGCTGATGCCCGGCACCGGCTGCTGCGCCGTGCCCGATTCCATCGAGCTGACGAAGATGGCGGTGGCCGCGGGCGTGGGCGGCGTGCTGATGCTGCCGCCCTTCTACTACAAGGGCGTCAGCGACGAGGGCCTGTACCGCGCCTTCGCCAGCGTGATCGACGCGGTGGCCGACGAGCGCCTGCGCGTGTACCTGTACCACATCCCGCCGGTGTCGAACGTGGCGATCACGCGCGCCCTGGTGGAGCGCCTGCTGAAGGCCTATCCGAAGGCCATCGCCGGCATGAAGGACAGCTCGGGCGACTGGAACAACACGAAGTCCTTCATCGAGGAATTCGGCCCGCAGGGCTTCGACGTGTTCGCCGGCAGCGAGACCTTCCTGCTGGCCGACCTGCGCGCGGGCGGCCCCGGCTGCATCACGGCAACGGCCAACGTCAACCCGACGAAGATCGTGCAGCTGTACAAGACCTGGCGCAACGCCGACGCCGACGACCAGCAGAAGGCGCTGGACGGCACGCGCG
Organism: Ramlibacter alkalitolerans; assembly: GCF_016722765.1. Classification (GTDB taxonomy): domain Bacteria; phylum Pseudomonadota; class Gammaproteobacteria; order Burkholderiales; family Burkholderiaceae_C; genus Ramlibacter; species Ramlibacter alkalitolerans. The sequence goes on from NZ_JAEQND010000001.1 coordinate 214,147, forward strand.
CGGCCTTCGCGCAGTTCCCGATGATTCCCGCGATGAAGGCGGCGATCGCCTGGAAGACCGGCCGCCAGGACTGGCTGCACGTGCGCCCGCCGCTGGTGGACCTCGACGCCGGGCAGCAGCAGACCCTGCAGGCGGCGCTGGACAAGGTCGGCTTCACCCTGCCCAACGCGGGCGCGCTGGCGTAGGCAGGAGCGTTCCCGCGCGCGGGCCTGATGCCAGATTGCTCTGGATCAATTGCCGGTCCCTTGCGCGGGGGTCGCGGCCCGATGGGAATGACTTGCATCAAGCCGCGCGAGGGGGTCTTCCCTTCTACTCCCTTCCATGAACACGCGGCCCTTGACCATGCCTCCCGTGCAGCGCGCGCTGCTGCGGGAGTTCGAGCGCCTGCACGACGAGTGGCGCACGGCCTGCGAAGCGGCCGATGCGATCGAGTGCATGAAGCTCAGCCGCGAGGAGGAATTCGCGGAGGTGCAGCGGCTGCTGGAGTACCGGCTGGTGGCCGATCGGCTGCACCAGGAGGCGATGCGGCTGTTGCGGGAGACGCCGATCTGAGGCGTCGCAGCGCTGGGGTTCGCGCGCTGGCGCGGCTCACCGCCAGCCTACAGAAAACCGCCAGGTGGGGGCGCGTGATGCGGTCCCGTGGCAACGCTGGGGTTCGCGCTGGCGCGGCTCACCGCCAGCCTACAGAACACCGCCGGCCGTGATGCGACCTCGTAGGCTGGAGGTGGAGCGAAGCGAAACCCCAGCGCTCCGCACCCTCAGCTCACCACCCCGATGTTCCACGGCACGAACTCGTGGTTCCCCAGGTCGAGCAACTCGCTCTTGCTGCGCTCCCCGGACGCGATCCGCAGCATCAACCGGAAGATCTCTTCGGCCGTCTCCGGCATGGTCTTCGTCCCGTCGAGGATCTCGCCGCAGTTGTAGTCCATGTCCTCGGTCAGGCGCGAATACATCGGCGTGTTGGTCGCCAGCTTGATCGAGGGCACCGGCTTGGCACCGAACATCGAGCCGCGGCCGGTGGTGAACAGGATCATGTTCGCGCCGCCGGCGATCTGCCCGGTCGCCGAACACGGGTCGAAGCCGGGCGTGTCCATGAACACGAAGCCCGGCTGCTGCACCGGCTCGGCGTAGCGGTACACCTCCATCAGCCCGGTGGTGCCGCCCTTCATCGAGGAGCCCAGCGACTTCTCGAAGATGTTGGCCAGCCCGCCGACGTTGTTGCCGGGGCTCACCGCGCCGTTGATCTGCACGTCGCGGCCGGGGGAGTACTCCTCCTTCCACCAGCGGATGCGCTCGATCAGCTTGCGGCCGACCGCTTCGCTCACCGCGCGCCGCGTCAGCGTGTGCTCCACGCCGTAGATCTCCGGCGTCTCCGACATGATGGCGGTGCCGCCATGGCGCACCAGGATGTCCATCGCGGCACCAAGCGCGGGATTGGCGGTGATCGACGAGAAGCCGTCCGAGCCGCCGCACTGCAGGCCGATCTTCAGGTGCTTCGCCGAGACCGGCACGCGCACCACGTCGTTGGCGCGCGGCAGCATCTTCTGCACGGCCTCCACGGCCGCCTCCACCGTCTTGCGGGTGCCGCCCGACTCCTGCATCACGAAGGTCTGCAGGCGCGGATTCGCCTCCAGCCGCTCCTGCGCCATCAGGCCGGAGAGTTGGTTGCGCTCGCAGCCCAGGCCGATGATCAGCACGGCCGCGAAGTTGGGATGCTTCGCGTAGCCGCCGATGGTCCGCCGCAGCAGGTCCATCGGCTCGCCGCTCATCTCCATGCCGCAGCCCAGGCCGTGCGAGAGGCCGACCACCCCATCGATGTTCGGGAATTCCGCCAGGCGCTCTTGCGTGAACCACTCGGCCACCTTGTGCACGACGGTGGCCGAGCAGTTGACCGTCGACAGGATGCCGATGTAGTTGCGCGTGCCGACTTCGCCGTTCGCGCGCACGTAGCCCATGAAGCTGGCCTGTTCCGGCTCGGGCAGCACCGGCGTCGCCACGTACTCCTTGCCGTAGGCGTAGTCGCGGTCGAACTCCCGGAACGTGACGTTGTGCGAGTGCACGTAGCTGCCGGCGGCGATGTCCTGCGCCGCGAAGCCGATGCACACGTTGTACTTCAGGATCGCCTCTCCCGCCTGGATCGCACGGGCAGCGAGCTTGTGGCCCGCCGGCACCTGGCTGCGGCTGGTGAAGCCTTCGCTGGGCACCGGCGTGCCGATGCCCACGTCCACGCGCGCCACGACGACGTTGTCGTTCGGGTGCAGCCGGATGATGGGGCCGGCGACCTTCTTGGCGGAGAGTTCGATCATGGTGCTGCCTGGTTGTGGGCGCAGATCCCGCGACATGGGGGCCGGCCAGCACGGATCATCGCCCGTCGGCGCAAGGCGAGGAATCGGCCGTTTCCACATTCAATCGATAATGAAGTTTTGTTCCGGATGGACACGCAGTTCCTGCAAAGCTTCGTCATGGTGGTCGACAGCGGCTCGATGGCCGAAGCCGCGCGCCGCCTCGACCTGACGCCCGCGGCCGTCGCGGCACGGGTCAAGTCGCTCGAGGACGTCATGGGGACCCCCCTCGTGCGGCGCGCCGGCCGCACCGTCAAGCCCACCGAGTCGGGGCTGCGGATCCTGAACCACGCGCGCGGCGTGCTGCGCGACGTGCGCAACCTGCACGCGCTGGCCAACGACGATGCGCCCTTCGGCGAGTGGCGCCTGGGCGTGTCCTCCTCCGCGCTCACGGGCCTGCTGCCGCCGCTGCTGCGCGGCCTCTACGACAAGCACCCCAAGCTCGCCGTGTACATGGAGCCGGGCAACTCCGGCACGCTGTACCAGCGCGTCACCGCGGGGGTGCTGGACGCGGCCGTGATCGTCGAGCCGCAGTTCACGCTGCCCAAGTCCTGCGGCTGGCAGGTGCTGGTGGAAGAGCCCCTGTGCGTGCTGGCACCGGCATCCCTGGCCGGGCGCGACCCGCTGGACCTGCTGGCGAGCGAGCCCTTCATCCGCTACGACCGCAGCATGTGGGGCGGCCGCATGGCCGACGCCTACCTGCGCGAGCACCACATCCAGCCGCAGGAGCGCATCGAGATCGACCATCTCAATGCGATCGCGACCTTCGTCCATCAGGGCCTCGGCGTGGCGCTGGTGCCCGACTGGACGCCGCCGTGGCCGGAAGGCCTGGACGTGCTGCGCATCCCGCTCCCGCCACCCGCACCGGTGCGCCGCATGGGAATGGTGTGGAGCGAAGGTCCGAAGGCCGCGCTGGCACGCGCCCTGCTCGCGCAGGCCGGCAGCACCCCTGCGGGTAAGCACTAATCACATTCGTGCGCGACCGTTGTCACGCCCGCTGGCCCGGCGGCATCTAAGGCTCTGTCACCGCCGCTGTGGCGGTTGAGGGAGCTTCCTGATGCACGCACGCCTGATCTCCAGACTTCCCCGTGTCCCGCTGCTCGCGCTCGTCGCGGTGGCGGGCCTGTCGCTCGCCAGCTGCGGCGGCGGCGATGACGAGGTCGATCTCTCGACCGTCTTCCCGCCCACGCCGCCGAACCCGACGCTGGTCGGGCAGGGACAACCGATCTTCCGCTTCGAGACCTTCGGCGACGAGACCTTCTTCACCGACGTGCTGCAGTTGAACACGGTGGTGGAGACCGCGGTCACGCCCACCGTGGCGCTCGGCGTCGGCCTCAAGGTCGATGCCGAGGCCCTGCCGCCGGCCGTGGTGCAAGGCGTCCAGAACGGCAGCATCTCGCTGACGGATCCCCAGACGACGCTCGCCCTCATCGAGCTCGATGCCGTGCTCGGGCTGAAGGGCCAGGTGACCACCGACGCGAACGGCGTGAAGCACCTGGCGCGGCTGGGCGTGACCTGCGCCATCTGCCACTCCACGGTGGACAACAGTTTCAGCACACCGGCCATTCCCGCGGGCAACATCGGCAAGCGCCTGGACGGCTGGCCCAATCGCGACCTGAACGTCGGCGCCATCGTCGCCCTGTCACCGGCGCTGCCCGCTGCCGTGAAGGCGGTCTACAACTCGTGGGGCCCGGGCTTGTACGACGACCGCTTCAACATCGTGGACGGCGGCACGCCCTTCCATGGCGACGGCGTCAACAAGCCGGCTGTGATCCCGCCCGCGTACGGCCTGCTGGGCGTGAACAAGACCACCTTCACCGGTGACGGCAACGACATCGCCTACTGGAACCGCTATGTCGCCGTCACGCAGTTCGGCGGCCACGGCACCTTCACCGAACCGCGCCTGAACCTCAACGTGAAGAACGGCACCGACGACCTGGTGAGCTCCAAGCTGCCGGCGCTGCAGGCCTACCAGCTCTCGCTGGAACCGCCGGCGCCACCAGCCGGCTCCTTCGACGTCGCGGCCGCCGCGCGCGGGCAGGCGCTGTTCAACGGCAAGGCGCAGTGCTCCACCTGCCACAGCGGCCCGAGGTTCACCGACGCCAACGAGCGGCTGCACCCGCAATCCGACTCGATGTCCCTGGATACCTCAACGCCCACCCACGCCGACCGCTCCGCCACCAAGCAGTACCGCACCACGCCGCTGCGCGGCATCTGGCAGCACCCGCCGTACTTCCACGACGGCTCCGCCCCGACGCTCGACGTCGTGGTCGCCCGCTACAACGACCGGCGGTCGCTCGGCCTGAGCGCCGCGGAGATGGCGGACCTGGTGAATTACCTCAAGTCGATCTGAGGAACCATGCAGCCGGCGACCAGCCTCTGCGAACCGCACCATGAAGACAGCGCGCTCCTGGCCGGCCTGAGGCAGGGCCAGGCGCGCGCCTTCGAGCAGTTGATGCGTCGCTACAACCGCCTGCTGTACCGCGCCGCGCGCGGCATCGTCCACGACGATGCCGAGGCGCAGGATGCGGTGCAGGAGGCCTGGCTCAAGGCCTTCACGGCCCTGGACGGTTTCCGCGGCGAAGCATCGCTGGGCACCTGGCTCACGCGCATCGTGATCAACCAGGCGCTGGTGCAGCAGCGGCGGCTCGGTCGCCTGGTGCTGTGGAACGAGGACGTCGAGGGTTGGGAGAGCGACATGCACAAGGACCCTCTCGGCGGCGACGCCCCGGAGTCGCCCGAAGACCATGTCGCGCGGCTGCAGGTGCGCCAGCAACTGGAGCAGGCGATCGCCACCCTGCCCCCGATGTACCGCAGCGTGTTCATCCTGCGCGCCGTGCACGGGCTGAGCGTCGAAGACACGGCACAGGGACTCGACGTGAGCCCCGACGTGGTCAAGACGCGCTTCCTGCGGGCGCGCGCGCAACTGCGTTCACGGCTCGGCTTCGACCCCGAAACCGAAGCCGCCTACCTGCACGACTTCGCAGGCCAGCGCTGCAGCGACCTGATCGGCCGCGTCCTGCAGCAGCTGCGCGCGCGCGGCGTGATCCGGGATCACTGAAACGCGGACAACCGAACGCAAAGGACGCAAAGGCTCCGCAAAAGGCGCAAAAGAAGAAAAGGACAAGAGTTCTTCATCGGCTGTTCTTTGCGTCCTTTGCGGAACCTTTGCGCCCTTTGCGTTCGGTTGTTCTTGCAGTGCACACAAGCGACCCGCCCGCGACACCCTGCGGGAAAACACCATTCGATGGCAGCGGCAAGGCATGAAAGCATGCAGACCTCTTCCGCCCCGGCCGAGGTCCAGCCCGTGCAGCTTCGCCACGATACGCACCCGGTTCCCGCCGCGGCCACCGCGGCCGGCCCGCTGCTCGCGGTGCGCGACCTGTGCGTGCGCTTTCGCGGCATCACCGCGCTCGACCAGGTCTCGTTCGACGTCGCGCGCGGCCAGATCACCGGCCTGATCGGGCCCAACGGCGCCGGCAAGACCACGCTCTTCAACTGCCTGTCGCGCCTGTACGAATACCGCGAAGGTTCCATCACCTTCGACGGCCAGGCGCTGGAGAAGATGTCGCGCCACCGTGTCGCGGCGCTGGGCATCGGCCGCACCTTCCAGAACCTGGCCCTGTTCGCCAGCATGACGGTGCTGGACAACATCAAGGTGGGTCTGCACGCCCGCACGCACAAGGGCTTCCTGGCCCATGCGCTGCGCCTGCCCGGCGTGGCCACGGAGGAACAGGCCTGCAGCCGAAGGGCGGCCGAGCTGGTCCGGTTCCTGGGGCTGGAGGCGGTCGCGCAGCAGCGCGTCGCCGAACTGCCTTTCGGCACCCGCAAGCGGGTGGAACTCGGGCGCGCGCTGGCGAGCCAGCCGGCGCTGCTGCTGCTCGACGAGCCCGCGGCGGGACTGAACCACGAGGAAGTGGGCGCGCTCGGCAGCCTGATCCGCGCGATCCGCGACCAGTTCCAGCTCACGGTGCTGCTGGTGGAGCACCACATGGGCCTGGTGATGAGCGTGTCCGACCACGTGGTGGCCCTCAGCTTCGGTCGCAAGATCGCCGAAGGCACGCCGGCGCAGGTGCAGCGCAATCCCGAACTGATCCAGGCCTACCTGGGGACGGAGGCCTGATGGCGGCGCCGCTGCTGCAGGTGCGCGACCTGCACGCGGGCTACGGCCCCACCCAGGTGCTGCACGGCCTGGAGTTCGACATCGAGGAAGGCAGCATCACCGCGCTGCTGGGGGCCAACGGCGCCGGCAAGACGACCACCCTGCGGGCGCTGTGCGGCATGGTGCGCACCGGCGGCGAGGTGCGCTTCGCGGGCCAACGCATCGACGGCCGCCCGACCGAGGACATCGTGCGCCTGGGCGTCGCCCACGTGCCCGACGGCCGCGGCACCTTCAGCGACCTCACGACCGAGGAGAACCTGCGGCTGGGCGCCTACGCGCGGCGCGACCGCAGCGGCATGGCACAGGACTTCGAGCGCATGTACCGCCTGTTCCCCATCCTCGCGGAGCGCCGCCACCAGCAGGCCGGCACGCTGTCCGGCGGGCAGCAGCAGATGCTGGCGGTGGCCCGCGCGCTTATGCTGCGCCCGCGCCTGCTGCTGCTGGACGAGCCTTCGTTCGGGCTGGCGCCGCTGGTGGTCAAGGAAATCTTCGGCGTGATGAAGGAGATCAATGCGACGCAGAAGGTGACCATCCTGCTGGTGGAGCAGAACGCCGCGATGGCCCTGCGCCTGGCCGACCGCGCGCACCTGCTGGAGACCGGGCGCCTGGTGCGCTCCGGCAGCAGCGCCGAACTGATGGACGACGACGCGGTGCGCCGCGCCTACCTCGGCTACTGAAAGGACGGGATGGAAGCCTTCCTCCACCAGGTCTTCACGGGGCTCGCCACCGGCGGCATCTATGCCAGCCTGGCGCTCGCCCTCGTGATGATCCACAACGCGACCCGCCTGGTGAACTTCGCGCAGGGCGAGATGGCGATGTTCACCACCTACCTGTGCTGGACGATGCTGCAGGCGGGCTGGCCCTACTGGCTCGCGTTCTTCGCCACCGTGGGGCTCGCGTTCGTGCTCGGGGTGGCGATCGAGCGCATCCTGATCCGGCCGGTGGAACGCGCGCCGGTGCTGACGGTGGTGGTGGTGTTCATCGGCCTGCTGCTGATCCTCAACAGCCTGGCCGGCTGGATCTTCACCTACACGATCAAGTCCTTCCCCAGTCCGTTCCCGAGCAAGGCGCCCTTCGGTCTGACCATGGTGTCCTCGCACGAACTGGGCGCGATCGGCGTCACGCTGGTCGTGCTGCTGCTGGTGTACCTGTTCTTCCGCTTCACGCCGCTGGGCCTGGCGATGCGCGCCGCGGCGCAGAACCCGGACTCGAGCCGGCTGGTGGGCATCCGGGTCGGCTGGATGCTGGCGCTCGGCTGGGGGCTGGCCGCCGCCATCGGCGCGACGGCCGGCATGATGGTCGCGCCCATCGTGTTCCTCGACCCGAACATGATGACCGGCGTGATCCTCTATGCCTTCGCGGCGGCGCTGATGGGGGGCATCGACAGCCCGGGCGGGGCCGTCGTCGGCGGCTTCATCGTCGGCGTGCTGGAGAACCTGGTGGGTGCCTACCTGATCGGAACCGAACTGAAGCTCACGGTGGCGCTGGTGCTGATCGTGGGCGTGCTGGTGGTCAAGCCCGCGGGCCTGTTCGGCCGCGTGATCGTGCAGCGGGTCTGAGCCATGGACGCAGTCACGGCTCCCGAACTCGCGCCGCTCGCTCCGGCCCAGGCCTCCGGCGGCGTGCGCGGCTGGTCCGCGCGCTGGACGATCATGGCCGTGGTGCTGATCGTCGCCGCCGCGGCCCTGCCCTTCCTGGTGAGCAACTACCGCGTGTTCCAGCTCACCATGGTGCTGATCTACGCGATCGCGCTGCTCGGCCTGAACATCCTCACCGGCTACAACGGCCAGATCTCGCTCGGGCACGGCGCCTTCTATGCCATCGGCGCCTATGTCACGGCGGTCCTGATGGACCACTACAGCGTCCCCTACTGGCTGTGCATCCCGCTCGCCGGGGCGGTGTGCCTGCTCGCGGGCTTCCTGTTCGGCCTGCCCGCGCTGCGACTGGAAGGCGTGTACCTGGCGCTGGCCACCTTCGCGCTGGGCGTGGCGCTGCCGCAGCTGCTGAAATACAAGTACCTGGAGGCATGGACCGGCGGCGTGCAGGGCATCACGCTGATCAAGCCCGATCCGCCGATCGCCTCCCTGTTCGGCCTGAAGCTCAATCCCGATCGCTGGCTGTACCTGTTCACGCTGGCGGTGATGGTGCTCATGTTCGTGCTCGGGTGGAACCTGCTGCGCGGGCGCGTCGGCCGCGCGCTGATCGCGATCCGCGACCACCCGATCGCCGCTTCCACCATGGGCATCGACAACGCGCTTTACAAGTCGCTGGCCTTCGGCGTCAGCGCCATGTTCACCGGCGTGGCCGGCGCGCTCGGCGCCATCGCGGTGGCCTTCGTCGCGCCGGACAGCTTCACGATCTTCCTGTCGATCTCCTTCCTGGTCGGCATGGTGGTGGGCGGGCTGGCCTCGATCACCGGCGCGATCTGGGGCGCACTCTTCATCCAGTTCATCCCGAACGTGGCGGACCAGATCTCCAAGGCCGCGCCGTGGGCGATCTACGGCGCGCTGATGATCGCCTTCATGTACGTGATGCCCACCGGCATCGCGGGCGCATTGCGCCTGGCCTCCCAGCGCCTCAAGCGCCGCGCGGGCCGGGGCTCCACGGCGGCCTCAGAGCCGCGTTCTCCCTGAAAGGACCTGTCATGGGCATCCAAAGACGCAACGTTCTGGCCGGGGGCCTCGCGCTCGCGGCGCTTCCCGCCATCGGCCAGGGCAAGCAGTACGGCCCCGGCGCCAGCGACACCGAGATCAAGATCGGGAACACCATCCCCTACAGCGGCCCGGCCTCGGCCTACGGGATCATCGGGCGCGTGGAGGCGGCGTACTTCAAGATGCTCAACGAGCAGGGCGGCATCGGCGGGCGCAAGATCAACTACATCAGCCTGGACGACGGCTACAGCCCGCCCAAGGCGGTGGAGATGATCCGCCGGCTGGTGGAGCAGGACGAGGTGCTGTTCACCATGAGCACGCTGGGCACGCCCTCGAATTCGGCGATCCACAAGTACATGAACCAGAAGAAGGTGCCGCACCTGTTCCTGGCCACCGGCGCCTCGAAGTGGAACGACCCCAAGAACTTCCCGTGGACGATGGGCTTCAACCCGAACTACGAGAGCGAGGGGCGGCTGTACGGGCAGGACATCCTGCGCAACCGGCCGACCGCGAAGGTCGCCGTCCTGTACCAAAACGACGACTACGGCAAGGACTACCTCAAGGGCTTCATGGAAGGCCTGGGCGAGAAGGGCAAGGGCCTGGTCGTGAAGTCCGTGAGCTACGAGGTGACCGATCCCACCGTGGATTCGCAGATCGTCACCTTGCAGTCCTCGGGCGCCGACACCTTCTTCAACATCACCACGCCCAAGTTCGCGGCCCAGGCGATCCGCAAGGTGGCGGACATCGGCTGGAAGCCGGTGCATTACCTCAACCAGGTGTCTTCCAGCGTCGGCTCGGTGCTCAAGCCGGCCGGCCTGGACAAGTCCGTGGGCCTCATCTCGATGCAGTACATCAAGGATCCGACCGAACCGAGGTGGGCCAGCGACGCGGCGATGAAGGACTACTTCGCCTTCATGAAGAAGTACCTGCCGAACGAGGATCCCGCGGACGGCAGCGCCACCTATGCGATGGCCGTCTCGCAGCTGACCGTGCAGTTGCTCAAGCAGTGCGGCAACAACCTCACGCGCGAGAACGTGATGAAGCAGGCCGCCAGCATCAAGGGCTTCCAGATCCCGATGGCGCTGCCGGGCGTGCTGGCCGATACCAGCGCGGGCGACTACGCGCTGTTCCAGACCATGCAGCTGGTGAAGTTCGACGGCAAGACCTGGCAGGGCTTCGGCGAGCCGGTGGCAGTGCGCTGACGGCGGCGCGCAACACCCCGCGGCGGCAGCGGGCGCAGGGAGTGGATAGGATCGAGGGCGACCGATCATGCCTTCGCAGTCCGCCCCCTTCTCCCCCGGCCGCCGTCGCTGCCTGCTGGCTGCGGCCTGCCTGCCCTGGGCGCGGCCGGTGCTGGCCGCCAACGACGCTGCAGCGCGCAAGGACTGGCCGCGCCAGCGGGCCACACCGGCCGTGGAACTCGTCGGCCTCGATGGCCAGCCGTGGCGCCTTGCCGGCGCGCGCGGCGCGCCGGTGCTGCTGAATTTCTGGGCCACGTGGTGCGAGCCGTGCCGGGCCGAAATGCCGGCGCTGCAGCAGCTGGCCCGCGAGCACCGGGAGGCCGGGCTGCAGCTGCTGGCGGTGAACTACAAGGAGCCGGAAGCCAGGGTGCGGCGTTTCCTGGAACAGACCGGGCTGGCGCTGCCGGTGCTGCTGGATCGGGAGGGCGCGGCGGCGAAATCCTTCGGCGTGCGCATCTTCCCGAGCACCATCGCCATCGACCGCCGCGGGCAGGCGAAGTTCGTCGTGACGGGTGAATTCGACTGGGCGAGCGCGCAGGCCGCGCGCTGGGTGGCGGAGCTGTAGGCGTGGCGCGATCGCCGTAGGCTGGCGGTGGAGCGCTAGCGAAACCCCAGCGATGCGCGAAGCGCCGGGCCCAAAGCGCTGGGGTTCGGCCTGCCGGCGCTCACCACCAGCCTACGAACCCCGCCGCCGCCGCGGCCCGCAGGTCTGCCGCCCTACCTGTCGTCCGCCGCGAACGACGGATAACCCGCTTCCTCCGTCGCCTTCGTCAGCGCCGCCACTGTCGTCTTCGCATCGTCGAAGGTCACCTTGGCATTGCGGCGCGCATAGCTCACCACCGCCTTGCTCACGCCCGGCACCTTCATCAGCGCGACGCGGATGGTGATCGGGCAGGTGTCGCAGTCCATGGTCGGCACGCTCAAGGTCACCTGGCGGGGTGCCGCGAGCGCCGGGCCGGCGGCGGCCAGGAGGCCGAGGGCCGCGGCGGCGAAGAACTTGTTCATGTCAGCACTTCCTCAATAGAACAGCGGCGCGGCGAGCGGCACCAGCAGGGGAATCAGCGTGAGCACCGCCACCAGCCAGAACCAGCGCCGCGCGGTGGAACCGACGCGGCGGCAGGCCGCGGGATCGCGGGTATCGCAGGCCGCATCGGCCGCGGGACGGTACAGGCGCCAGCCCGCCGTGCCCAGCGCGGCGAGTGCCAGCGCGGACAGCACGCCGGACCACGGCTCCAGCACCCGCAACTGGCCGATCCAGGCGCCGGAGATGCCGACGATCGCGAACACCAGCGGCACCACGCAGCAGGCCGAAGAAAGCAGCGCGGCGATGCCGGCCAGCGTCAGGGCCGCGGGCGCGCTGCCGGTGAGGGGAGAGGGCTGCTGCGGGCCCGGTCCGGAGGACGTCTGCATCGTCGGACGTTCAGGCCGTGATCTCGCGCGCCGTGATCTGGTAGGCGAAGCTGTCCGGCTCGTACGGATCGCGCGCACCGGCGGCCGTCTCGGCCTGCGGGTACATGAAGAAGCCGAGCTTGCCCTGCCTGGCTCCCGGCAGCTTGACGTCGCTGGCCGTGTTGTAGCCCATCCAGTTGCCCTCCCAGCTGCCGAACAGCGCCTTGCGCACCGGCGTGACGACGGGATGTCCGGGATCCTTGATCCACTCCGCGGTTTCCTGGCGCATCACCTTGGTGACGTCCGCGGGGTCCATGGCCACCCAGCCATGCGCCTTCAGGTACACCTCGGCGCGGCAATGCTGCGCGCCCTTGAGGCTGGCCGGGTTGGCCCCGAGCTCGCGGTAATTGAAGGCGCTGGGCACCAGCCGCACGCCATAGATGTCGCGGGCCGGGACGCCGGCGGCGCGGCACAGCCCGACGAACAGCGCGTTGATGTCGGCGCACTTGCCGCTCAGGTTGCCGCTCTCCAGCATCGCCTTGATGTCGCCGGCGCCGCAGCCGCGCACCTTGGGCTCGCGGTAGCTGCTGACGATCACCCAGTCGTAGATGCGCTGCACCTTCTCGCGGTCGTCGCGCGCGCCGAGCACGATCTGCTTCGCCACCTTGCGCACGATGCCATCGGTGGTGATCAGTTCGCTCGGGGCGAGCCAGTGCCGCAGGTCCGCCGGATCGGCAGGCTGCGCGTTGGCGGGCTGCTTCCAGTCGACGCCGCGGTTCTGCGTCTCCACGCGGTTGGTCAGCACGATGCGCGGCTCCGGCGTGCCGCCTTCGAAGCGCGCCACCAGCACCTTGGCGCCGGTGGCGCCGTCGGAGGCGAGCCGCACGTTGCTGGCGTTGCCGGTCCAGCTGATGTCCGAGGTGCGCTGCCAGGGCGTCTCCAGCGAGGGCACCGGCAGCCAGAGGTCGGCCGCGCCGGCGGCGTCGCGCAGCGTCACCGTCGTGGTCACCTCGAAGCTGCGCCAGCCGGCCGGACGGGGTTCGAAGCGGCGCGCTGCCTCCTGGGCGTGCACCAGCGGGCCGCTGCCCACGGCCAGCGCGGCGGACGCGGTCTTGACGAAATCGCGACGCGAGAGTTGAACGGTCATGGCAGCTTCCGGTGGATGGAGAAAATGCGAACGGGCACAGCCCGGCAAGGCCGGGCTGTCGAAGCGGGCCAAGTATAGGGCGATGTCACAGCCCTTTCAGCGGCTCGGGAACTGGCGTTTCAGGCGCTGCGCACGCTGCGGAAGCCGGCCAGGATGTCGCGCCGGTGCGGCTCGTAGAAGTTGCGGTAGCGGGCATGCGCCAGCAGGGGCGCGGTGGCGGCGGAGGCCCCCCGCAGCACGCGCCGGCTGCCGAACCAGGGCTGCGAATAGTCCCGGTAGGGATGCGGCGCGAAGCCCGGATAGGGTTCGAAGCAGCTCGCCGTCCATTCCCAGGCCTGGCCCCAGCGGAAGCGCGGCTGGGTCAGGGCGGCGCACTCCCATTCGGCTTCGGTGGGCAGGCGGCGCCCGGCCCAGCGGCACCAGGCCTCCGCTTCGTGGGCGTTCAGGTGCAGGGCCACCTGCTGCGGCTGCAGGGCGTGCCAGGCGCCGTGGCGCATCTGCTCCCAGCCTGCCGCGCCGCGATGCAGGCCGGCGGGCCGGCGCTGGCGCAGCGAGGCAAGCCAGGCCAGGCCCTCGGGCGTCCACCATTGCGCGGTCTCATAGCCACCCGCCTCCACGAAAGGCAGGAAGGCGCCCCAGGTGACCGGCGCGGCATCGATGGCGTAGCGCGGCAGCTCCACTTCGTGCGCGGGCAGTTCGTTGTCGAAGGCGAAGCCGGCGCAGCTCGTGCCCAGCCCGAAACGCAGCGGTCCCACCGTCAACTGCGCCGCCTCCTGCACCTGGGCCGGCTCGACGTTCTCGCGCACCGGGATGCCCAGGCTCTGCGCCATGGCGACCGCGGCCTCGGCGTGCATCTGCTCGTGCACCGCGGCCAGCCGGAAGAAATACAGGCCCGGGTCGTCGGGAGCATCGAGCGCATCGAGCAGGTGCAGCGTGCGCTCCAGCGAATGGGCCAGGTAGCCCTGCGTGCGAGCGGCATCGGGCAGCGGCAACTCCCAGCGGGTGCGGTGGGGAACGCGGCTGGAGTCGTACCAGCGGTCGGCCTCGGCCAGCAGGGAGGGCGGACGGGCCGTGTGCGGATCGGCGCGGATCCCCAGGTGGCGCTGCGGGTTGCGCGCGATCCACCATTCCTGGAACCAGCCGATGTGCCCCAGCTCCCACAGCGGCGGATTCAGTTCGGCGGCGTAGGGAATGTGCGGCGCAGGGCCGAGGGCCTCGCGGAAGTCCTCCGCCAGCCGCAGCGTGCGCTCGCGCGCGGCCAGCAGGGCCGAACGCACGGCGGCAGGGGGGCCTTGGCGCAGCGCCAGCGCCTCGGTGGCCGCCGCCACGCTATAACCGTCGGATGTCCCGTGCCGCATCGGTCGTCATCGTAAGCCCCGCCCTCGCCGACGCCAACAACGGCAACTGGCGCACCGCCCGCCGGTGGCAGGAACTGCTGGCCGGCGCGCACCCGGTGCGCATCACGAAGGAATGGCCGGACGCGGACGCAGCCGCCGATGCGGTGATGCTGGCCCTGCATGCGCGCCGCTCGGCCGCGCCGATCGCGGCCTGGGCCCAGGCGCATCCCGGCCACGGCCTGGCCGTCATCCTGACCGGCACCGACCTGTACCAGGACATCCAGACCGAGGCCGCCGCCCAGCGCTCGCTGGAGCTGGCGCAGCGGCTGGTGGTGCTGCAGGAGTGCGGCCCCGAGGCCTTGCCGGTGTGGCTGCGTGGCAAGGCGCGCGTGATCTGCCAGTCCAGCCCCGCCCTGCCCCCGCTGCCCCGCGATGCCGGGCAGCTCACCGCCGTCATGGTGGGTCACCTGCGGCAGGTGAAGTCGCCGCAGACGCTGTTCGCCGCCGCGCGCCTGCTGTGCCAGCGCAGCGACATCCGCATCCGCCACATCGGCGACGGCAGCGGGGAGCCCGTGCTCGCCGACGAGGCCCGCGCCACCCGGCGCGACTGCCCCAACTACGAATGGCTGGGCGCGCTGCCGCATCCGGAAACGCTCGAGGAGATCCGCCGCGCCGACGTGCTGGTGCACACCAGCGCCCTCGAAGGCGGCGCCCACGTGATCCTGGAAGCGGTGCGCTGCGGCACGCCGGTCCTGGCAAGTCGCGTGCCGGGCAACGTCGGCATGCTGGGGCGCGACTACGAAGGCTACTTCCCGCACGGCGACGCCGGCATGCTGGCCGAGCTGCTGCTCGCGGGCCGGGCCGGGCAGCAGGCCGAAAACCCCGCGGTCCACCTGCTGGGTCGGCTGGCCGCACAATGCGCCCTGCGCGCGCCGCTGTTCGATGCGGCCGCGGAGCGCAGCGCGCTCCTGAACCTCCTGCAAGAACTGGAATCCGCCCGATGAACGCTCCCCTGCCCACTGCCGAACCCCGCCTCACCTCGCTGTCGCACGGTGGCGGCTGCGGCTGCAAGATCGCGCCCGGCGTGCTGTCCGAAATCCTCAAGGGCACGGCGCGGCTGCCGGTGCCGCCGGAGCTGCTGGTGGGCATCGAGACGGCCGACGACGCCGCCGTCTACAAGCTCAACGAGGAACAGGCGCTGATCGCCACGACGGACTTCTTCATGCCGATCGTGGACGATCCGTTCGACTTCGGCCGCATCGCGGCCACCAACGCCATCTCCGACGTCTATGCGATGGGCGGCAAGCCGATCATGGCGCTGGCGCTGGTGGGCATGCCGATCAGCGTGCTGTCCACCGCCACCATCGGGCGCATCCTGGAAGGCGGCGAGTCGGTCTGCAAGGCGGCCGGCATCCCGATCGCGGGCGGCCACACCATCGATTCCGTCGAGCCGATCTACGGCCTGGTGGCGCTGGGGCTGGTGCATCCGCAGCGCGTGAAGCGCAACGCCGACGCGCGTGCCGGCGACGTGCTGGTGCTGGGCAAGCCGCTGGGCGTGGGCGTGCTGTCGGCCGCGCTGAAGAAGGAGAAGCTCGATGCCGCCGGCTACGAGCGGATGATCTCCACCACCACCCGCCTGAACACGCCCGGCCCCGAACTCGCCGCCATCGAAGGCGTGCATGCGCTGACGGACGTCACCGGCTTCGGCCTGGCGGGGCATGGCCTGGAACTGGCGCGCGGTGCCGATCTCTCGATCGAGATCGAGTGGAGCAAGGTGCCGGTGCTGCAGGGCGTGCGCGAACTGGCGCAGGCGGGGTTCGTCACCGGCGCGTCGGGGCGCAACTGGATCGGCTATGGCGCGGATGTCGCGCTGCCCGCCGGCTTCGGCGAAGCGGAGCAGGCGCTGCTGACGGATCCGCAGACGAGCGGCGGGCTGCTGGTGTCGTGCACGCCCGAGAGCGTGGGCGAGGTGATCGACGTGTTCCGCAAGCACGGCTTCGGGCAGGCCGCGGTGATCGGGCAGGCCCGGGCAGCGAGCGCGGGGGCGCGGCTGGTGGTGCGTTGAGGAAAGTGGTTGGGGCGATGCCGTTGCGGCGACAGCCGTTGGGCGGAAGCCGTCATCCCCGCGCAGGCGGGGACCCAGGGAGCGCCGCATTGCGGCGCCTTTCTTTTTGAACGCCCTGGATTCCCGCCTTCGCGGGAATGACGGACGGGGCGGCCGTCGAACGCGGGACTAGCGAAACACCGGCGCCCGCTTCTCCATCTGCGCCTGCACCGCTTCCCGCTGGTTCGCGCTGCCGATCAGGCGCTGCTGCTCGAAGGCCTCCGCCACCAGCACGCGTGCCGCATCGACCGGCGTGGCGGTGTTGAACAGACGCTTGGCCGCGCGCACCGCATCGGGATTGCTGTTGGCGATCTGCCGCGCCATCGCCCGCGCATCGGCCAACGGATCCTCGCTCGCCCGCGTCGCGAGCCCGAGCGCCACGGCTTCGATCCCGGACACCACCCGCCCGGTGAACGTCAGCTCCCGCGCCACGTCGCCGCGGCACAACTGCGTCAGCAGCACGCAGCCGGCCATGTCCGGCACCAGGCCCCACCTGACTTCCATCACCGAGAGCTGCGCCTCGCGATGCACGCAGCGCACGTCGGCGCCCAGCGCGATCTGCAGGCCGCCGCCGAAGGCCACGCCATGCACTGCCGCGATCACCGGCACCGGCAGTTCGCGCCAGCCCCAGGCGACCTGCTGCCAGAAGTTGGCGAGGCCATGCGTGCGCACCACCAGGTCGCCGATGCCCGATGCCGGATCGGCGAGGCCCTGCAGGCTGGCCTTGTCGAGGCCGGCGCAGAACGCCCGGCCCTCGCCATGCAGCACCACGGCGCGAATCTTCGGGTCGGCACGTACGCGCGCGATCGCATCGATCAGCGCCTCGAACATCGCGGTGTCCAGCGCGTTCATCTTGTCGGGGCGCGCAAGCGCCACCTCGGCCACACCGTGGCCGTCCACCTCCACCCGCACGCGCTGGTCGTCCATGTCCACTCTCCCGTGGGTTTCCACGCGCCGATGGTAGCCCGCGGGCCGCCGAGTCAGCGTCCTGCAAGCCTGGACGACGCGCACGCGGAACTACCTAGGGTTGGACCCTCTTCTCGCGGCGCAGCACGATGCGCACCATAGGCCCCTTCGACGGGACTGTCGGGCGCAGCCGCGCCAACAACACGCTGGAGCTGAAGTTTGTCCGCTGAAACGATCCTGGAAACCCAGGGCCTGACCAAGGAGTTCAAGGGCTTCGTGGCCGTGAACAACGTGGACCTGAAGGTCAGGCGCGGCGATATCCATGCACTGATCGGCCCCAACGGCGCCGGCAAGACGACCTTCTTCAACCTGCTGACGAAGTTCCTGCCGCCCACGCGCGGCACCATCAACTACCGCGGCACCGACATCACGCACGAGCGGCCGGCGCAGACGGCCCGCCGCGGCATCGTCCGCTCGTTCCAGATCTCCGCCGTCTTCCCTCACCTCACCGCGCTGGAGAACGTGCGCGCCGCCCTGCAGCGCAACCTGGGCACCTCCTTCCACTTCTGGAAGCCGGAGCGCTCGCTGCACCACCTGCACGGCCGCGCCATGGAACTGCTGCATGCGGTCGACCTGCAAGGCTTCGCGGACGAGCTCACGGTGAACCTGCCCTACGGCCGCAAGCGCGCGCTGGAACTGGCCACCACCATGGCGCTGGAGCCCGAGCTGATGCTGCTCGACGAACCCACGCAGGGCATGGGCCACGAGGACGTCCATCGCGTCACGCAGTTGATCAAGAAGGTCTCGGCCGGCCGCACCATCCTGATGGTGGAGCACAACATGAACGTCGTGTCCTCCATCGCCGACCGCATCACGGTGCTGCAGCGCGGTGCCGTGATCGCCGACGGCCCCTACGCCGAGGTGTCGCGCAACCCGCAGGTGGTCGAGGCCTACATGGGCTCGGCCGACAACGAGCTGCAGGGAGCGCACTGAACATGGCATCGAACGAACTCCTGCGCATCGGCAACCTGCACGCCTGGTACGGCGAATCGCACGTGCTGCACGGCGTGAGCCTGTCGGTCAACGAGGGCGAGGTCGTGTCGATCCTCGGGCGCAACGGCGCCGGCCGCACCACCACCCTGCGCGCGATCGTCGGCCTCACCGGCCGGCGCACCGGCTCGATCCGCATCCGCGGCCAGGAGGCGATCAACCTGCCGCCGCACAAGGTGGCCAGGCTGGGCGTCGGCTACTGCCCGGAGGAGCGCGGCATTTTCGCCAGCCTCTCGGCCGAAGAGAACCTGCTGCTGCCGCCGCTCATCGCGCAAGGCGGCATGAGCGTGGCCGAGATCTACGACATGTTCCCCAACCTGAAGGAACGCGCCGCCAGCCCCGGCACGCGCCTGTCGGGCGGCGAACAGCAGATGCTCGCCGTGGCGCGGATCCTGCGCACCGGCGCCCGCCTGCTGCTGCTGGACGAGATTTCCGAAGGCCTGGCGCCGGTCATCGTGCAGAAGCTCGCCGAGACCATCCGCACGCTCAAGTCCAAGGGCTACACCGTGGTGCTGGTGGAACAGAACTTCCGTTTCGCCGCGCCGCTGGCCGACCGCTTCTACGTCATGGAGCACGGCCGCATGGTGCGGGAATTCGAGCAGCATCAGCTGAACGAGAACATGAGCATGCTCCAGGAATTCCTGGGAGTGTGAGAGCGAACCGTTTTTCAGGAGAAGTGCAATGAAACTCAAGACCCTCGTGACTGCCATCGCCCTCGGCTTCGGAGCCGCCGGCGCCTTCGCCCAGGCCCAGACCGGGCCGGTGCGCATCGGCTTCATCACCGACATGGCCAGCCTGTACGCGGACATCGACGGTCCCGCCGGCGCCGAGATGATCAAGATGGCGGTGCAGGATTTCGGCGGCAAGGTGCTGAACCGGCCGATCGAGGTGCTGACGGCCGACCACCAGAACAAGGCTGACGTCGCTGCCTCCAAGGCGCGCGAGTGGATCGACAGCCAGAACCTGGCCCTGCTGATCGGCGGCACCTCCTCCGGCACCAACCTGGCCATGGCCGGCGTGGCCAAGGAGAAGAAGCGTCCCTTCATCTCCATCGGCGCCGGCTCGGCCCGCCTGACCAACGAGGACTGCACGCCCTACACCATCCACTACGCCTACGACACCGTGGCGCTGGCCAAGGTCGGCGGCAATGCGCTGATCAAGAGCGGCGCCAAGAAGTGGTACTTCCTGACCGCCGACTACGCCTTCGGCCACTCGCTGGAAGCCGACGCGACCAAGGTCGTGAAGGAGAACGGCGGCACGGTGGTGGGCTCGGTCAAGCACCCGCTGAACGCCTCGGACTTCTCCTCCTTCCTGCTGCAGGCGCAGGGCTCCAAGGCCGACATCCTGGCCATGGCCAACGCCGGCGGCGACTTCGTCAACGCGATGAAGGCCGCCAAGGAATTCGGCATCACCAAGCAGATGAAGGTCGCCGGCCTGCTGGTGTTCCTGAACGACGTGCACGCCGTGGGCGTCCAGAACGCCGAAGGCCTGCAGGTCGCCGACAGCTGGTACTGGAACCAGGACGACGAGTCGCGCAAGTTCGCCAAGCGCTTCTTCGACAAGTTCAAGCGCATGCCTTCGAGCCTGCATGCCGCCGACTACTCGGCCGCCATGAACTACCTGAAGGCCGTGCAGGCCGCCGGCACCACCGAGACCGAGAAGGTGATGGGCCAGCTGAAGTCGATGAAGTACACCGACTTCTACCAGAAGAACGGCCACGTCCGCGGCGACGGCCGGATGATCCACGACATGTACCTGTTCCAGGTGAAGTCGGCCAAGGAGTCGACCACGCCGTGGGACTACTACAAGCTCGTGGCCAAGGTGCCGGGTGACCAGGCGTTCACCACGGTCGCCGAGTCCAAGTGCTCGCTGTTGAAGAAGTAAGAGAGACTCCCCTCTCCCCGCAAGGGGAGAGGGGCACCACTTCCCGCTCATGGAAATCTTCGGCATCCCCCACCAAGCCTTCCTCGGCCAGCTGATGCTCGGCCTCGTCAACGGCGCGTTCTATGCGATGTTGAGCCTGGGCCTGGCGGTGATCTTCGGCCTGCTGGACATCGTGAACTTCGCGCACGGCGCGCTGTACATGGTGGGCGCCTTCGCCGCCTGGATCATGCTGGACAGCTGGGGCGTGAACTACTGGCTCGCCCTCGTCCTCGCGCCCCTCACGGTGGGGGTGCTCGGCGCCATCATCGAGCGGCTGTTCCTCAAGCGCCTGTACGGGCTCGACCCGCTGTACGGGCTGCTGCTCACATTCGGCCTGTCGCTGATCCTGGAAGGCGCGTTCCGCCGCCAGTACGGCGTATCGGGCCAGTCGTATTCCGTGCCGAAACTGCTCTCCGGCGCCACGAACCTCGGCTTCATGGTGCTGCCCAACTACCGCGCCTGGGTGGTGGTGGCTTCGCTCACCGTCTGCCTGGCGACCTGGTACCTGATCGAACGCACCCGGCTGGGCGCCTACCTGCGCGCCGGCACCGAGAACGCGAAGCTGGTGCAGGCCTTCGGCGTCAACGTGCCGCTGATGGTGACGCTCACCTACGCTGGCGGCGCGGCGCTGGCCGGCCTGGCGGGCGTGCTGGCCGCCCCGGTGATCCAGGTGACACCCCTCATGGGCTCCAACCTGATCATCGTGGTGTTCGCCGTCGTCGTGATCGGCGGCATGGGTTCGATCCTGGGATCGGTGATCACCGGGCTGGTGCTCGGCGTCGTCGAGGGCTTCACCCGCGTGTTCTACCCCGAAGCCTCCAACGTGGTCGTGTTCGTCATCATGGCCATCGTCCTGATGCTGCGTCCCGCCGGCCTGTTCGGCAAGGAAGCCTGAAATGTCCACGCCTTCCACTTCCGTCGCCGCGCCCGAGTCCTTGGCGATGCCGCAGCCGACGGCCAAGGCAGCCGCGCCCATGGCGCCGCAAGGCACCGCGCTCGGCAAGGGCGTGCGCCTCACCTACCTGGCGCTGCTCGTGCTGGCCCTGGTGGCGCCGATGATCGGCCTGTACCCGGTGTTCGTGATGAAGCTCCTGTGCTTCGCGCTGTTCGCCTGCGCCTTCAACCTGCTGCTCGGATTCACCGGCCTGCTGTCCTTCGGTCATGCGGCCTTCTTCGGCTTCGCCGCCTACGTCACGGCCTGGCTGGTGAAGGTGCAGAACTGGACGCCGGAACTCGGCGTGCTGGCCGGCGTCGTGGTCGCCGCGCTGCTCGGGCTGGTGTTCGGGCTGGTGGCGATCCGCCGCCAGGGCATCTACTTCGCCATGATCACCCTGGCGCTGTCGCAGATGGTGTTCTTCTTCTGCCTGCAGGCGCCCTTCACGGGCGGCGAGGACGGCCTGCAGGGCGTGCTGCGCGGCAAGCTGTTCGGCGTGGTGCCGCTGATCAACGACACCCTCATGTACTACGTGGTGCTGGCGGTGTTCGTGGCCTGCTTCATGGGCATCCTGCGCATCGTCACCTCGCCTTTCGGCCAGGTGCTGAAGATGATCCGCGAGAACGAGCCGCGCGCCGTCTCGCTCGGCTACGAGGTCGATCGCTACAAGCTGCTCGCCTTCGTGTTGTCGGCTTCGCTGGCGGGGCTGGCCGGCTCGCTCAAGACGCTGGTGATGAAGTTCGCCACGCTGACCGACGTGCACTGGTCGATGTCCGGCGAGGTGATCCTCATGAGCCTGCTGGGCGGCGTGGGCACCTTCTTCGGCCCCGTGCTGGGCGCCGGCGTCGTCGTCGCGCTGCAGGACATGCTGGCCGACAAGGTGGGCGAGTGGGTCACCGTCATCATCGGCGCGATCTTCGTCGTCTGCGTGCTGGCGTTCCGCAAGGGCGTGGTGGGCGAGCTGATGGCCTGGCGGGATCGGCGCAAATCCAAGGGCTGAGGGAACCCGGACAACCGAACGCAAAGGGCGCAAAGGATTCGCAAAGAACGCGAAAGAAACCAGGAAGTCCTTCGAGTATTTCTTTCGCGGCTTTTGCGTAACCTTTGCGGCCTTCGCGTTCGGTTGTCGGTTGTCGGCTGTTCAGGTCTTCAGTTCCGCCCGATCGCCGTGCGCAGTTCGCTGAACGGCACCACCCGCCCGTGCAGGGGCAGGATGCGGTCCGGATTCCAGCCGAGCCGCTGCACGTTCTCGAACAGGTTCACGTTGTTGGCGTTCACCGGATTCGGCGGCGGCGCGTTCGGCGGCGCCGGCGTGTAGGCGTCCGCTTCGACCAGCAGGCGTTCGCGCGGCAGCCACGCCATCATGAAGCCCTGCGCGTGCACGCTGCCGTCGATGAAGTGCACTTCGACCGTGCGCGTGGCATCGCCGAAGGTGCGCGAGCCGTTCACGCCGGTCAGCGTCGCGCGACGGCCGGACTGCTGCAGCAGGTCGGGCCGGATCGCATTCGGCGTCGCGAAGACCCGTTCGTACCAGGGCCGCGCCTGCTCGCTCACCACCAGCGTTGCGCCGCTGGACGCCGCGGTGCGCAGGCCACCCGCGTGGTCGAAGTGGTGGTGCGAGTTCACGACGTAGCGGACCGGCTTGTTCGGCACGAGCCGCCGCGCCTCCGCCAGCACCGCCTGCGCGCGGCCATCGTAGAGCGGGCTCTCGATCAGCATCAGGTGGTCCGAGAATTCCACCAGCACGCTGTTGTGCGAGCCCCCGGCCAGGAACCAGACGCCCGGCACGACCTGCTGCGCATCCACCTTCTCGCTGAAGCCGGCGACGGGCGCCGGCACCGGCATGTCGAGCGCCGGATTGGCCTGCACCTCGGTGACCGTCAGGTCGTAGACCGGATGGCCGCCCTGGGTCTGCTGGATGCGGCTCGGGAATTTCACGCCACCCCAGTCGCGCCAGCCCGAGTAGACCGTGCTCACCTGCGTGTCGCCGGTGACCGGATTCGGCATCACCGAGTCGACCCGCTGCACCAGGCCATCGGCGCCGATGTAGGCCGTCGCGCGATAGCGCCCGGGTTCGTTGAAGGAGACGACGTTCAGGCCGCCCTCGGCGCGCACCGTCGCGTTATTGCGCATCGCCGCCTTGACCACGCCGTGCGGCGTGGTCCACAGGTCGTGGATGCGGGCATCGAGCGCCACCGGCGCCGGCTGCGGGTTCGTGCCCGCCATGTTCCAGGCCTGGTTGCCGCGGACCCAGGCGGAGACGCGCTGCTCGCCCGTGCCCATCAGCGGCAGCGCGCCGCCGCCGGTGGGCTCCGCGCGCGTGCGCACCGAGTCCTCGCGCATCGCCGCGTTGTCGTAGTCGATCCAGCGGGCGAAGCTGGGGATGTTGATGCGCGGCCACGCCTGCCCCGGCACGAAGGCCTGGCCGAAGGTGCCGCCGCTGCCGTTGGCGGCGAAGCGCAGCGTCTTCAACTGGCCGGCGCCCATCGCGGCGTCGGCCTGGCGCAGCACCGCCTGCGGATCGGCCACTGAGGTGGCGCAGCCCGCGACACCGAGGGCCGCGAGCGCGGCGAGGGAAATCAGGGCACGTCGTTGCATGTCATCTCCTTGCCAGCGTCCGTCGATGCGCGCGCGACGAGTGCGACGCGCTGGGATCGTTGTCATTCAGGTGATTGGTGGCGGCGCGCGCGTGCATTAGGCTGCGCCGACGGCAAAGGAGTTCCCGCATGAAAGAGCTGTTTTCCCTACAGGGGCGCGTGGCGCTCGTCACCGGCGGCTCGCGCGGCATCGGCCGCATGATCGCCACCGGCCTGCTGCACCACGGCGCCAAGGTCTACATCACGGCGCGCAAGGCCGCGGCCTGCGATGCCACGGCCGAGGAGCTGTCGCAGATCGGCCCCTGCCTCTCGCTGCCGGCCGACGTCTCCAGCGTCGAAGGCGCACGCGCGCTCGCGGCCCGGGTGATGGAACGCGAACCGGCGCTCGACATCCTCGTCAACAACGCCGGCGCCGCCTGGGGCGAAGCCTTCGACACCTTTCCCGAGAGCGGCTGGGACAAGGTCGTCGACCTCAACATGAAGGCGCCATTCTTCCTCACGCAGGCGCTGCACGCCCACCTGCGCAAGGCAGGCAGCGCCGGGCGGCCGGCGAAGGTGATCAACATCGCCTCCATCGACGGCATCTCCGTCAACCAGTGGGAGACCTACTCGTACACCGCCAGCAAGGCCGGGCTGATCCACCTGACCAAGCGCCTGGCGCTCCGCCTCGCGCCCGACCACATCGTGGTGAACGGCATCGCGCCGGGGCCCTTCGCCTCCGAGATGAACAAGCAGGCGCGCGACCATGGCGACGAGGTGGCGCAGCGCGTGCCGGCGGGGCGCATCGGGCAACCGGAGGACATGGCGGGAGCCGCAGTCTTCCTCGCGTCGCGGGCGGGGGACTACGTGGTGGGCGAGACGATCGTGGTGGATGGCGGGGTGACGTTCGCGCGGGGGAGTTGAGTTGGCGGGCGGGGTGCAGCCTTGTACGAGTCATCTCGGGACGCAGCGTGGCCCCTGCGCCGGACCAGGATGGGACAGTCCGTCTCTGCGACTGTCCCCCGGCGCGGATGGGACCCGCTGCCCTTGATGGCAGCGCGCCCGCGCCTCCTCCTTGATGTCGCCGAGCCGGACTGTCCCATCCTGGTCCTGTACCGCGCCGCAGTGGGAAGCCGGCCTCTCTCGACCGCCGCCTGGATTGCTGGCGGCGAGCTCGAACGAAGCCGCGACGCTCGATCACGCACGCCGCAGGATCAGCCCGGGACTGTCCGGCTCTGCGACATCAAGGAGGAGGCGCGGGCGGGGCCCCTGCACGGGTAACGGTACTCACCCGCGCCGGGGGACAGTCGCTGAGACGGACAGGCCCGGGCTGATCCGGCACGGGGGTAACGGAGCGCCCCCCTTCCCCCAAGCGATCTCCAGCGCCTGCGGCTTTACGCACTTCGTGCGTGCTCTGGGCCCCCGCCTGCGCGGGGGTGACGACGTTTGGTGCGGCGCCTCAGCGTTGCAACGCTACCACCCTGCAGCGCGCAAACGCCAAACGCCAAACGCCAAACGCCAAACGCCAAACGCTCAACGCTCAACGCTTCAGCGCGCCATCCCATCCAGCGTGTAGTTCTGCGGCCCCCGGCTTGCAATCTTGATCGCGCCGACCTTGTTGCCCAGTTGGGCGCAGCGGGTGAGCGTCCAGCCCTGCTCCAGGCCGTACAGCAGCGCGCCGCGCCAGGCATCGCCGCAGCCGGTCGGGTCGACGACGGCGGTCGGATGCTCCGGCGGCACCACGGTGACTTCGCCATCGACCCACACCTCGCAGCCGTCGCCGCCGAGCGTGACCACCAGGCCGCGCACGCGGCGCGAGATCTCGGCGCTGCTCCAGCCGGTGCGCTCGGAGAGCATCTTGCCCTCGTAGTCGTTCACCGTCACCCAGGTCGCCTGCTCGATGAAGTTGGCGAGTTCCCAACCGTCGAACATCGGCAGGCCCTGGCCCGGATCGAAGACGAAGGGGATGCCGGCCTGCTGGAACTGCTCGGCGTGCTGCAGCATCGCGTCGCGGCCGTCGGGCGAGATCATCCCCACCTTGATGTCCTGGCGCGCCTGCACCTTCATGTGATGGGCCTGCATCATCGCGCCGGGGTGGAAGGCGGTGATCTGGTTGTTGTCGCGGTCCGTCATGATCATCGCCTGCGCGGTGTAGGTGTCGTCCACGCGCAGCACGAACTCGGTGCTGATCCCCAGCTGGTCGAAACGCTGCAGGTAGTCGCCGCCGTCGCTGCCGATGGCGCCCAGCGGCAGCGGCTCGCCGCCCAGCAGCTTGAGCGCATAGGCGATGTTGCCCGCGCAGCCGCCGAAGTCGCGCCGCAGCGAGGGCACGAGGAAGGACACGTTCAGGATGTGCAGCTGGTCGGGCAGGATCTGCTCGGCGAACCGGCCTTCGAAATTCATGATGTTGTCGAAGGCGAGCGATCCGCAGATGACGGCGGCCATGATGGTCTTTCGGTGGGTTCAGGGATAGAAGGCGAGCAGGCGGTAGCCGGCCACGCGCGCGGAACCGGGGGTGTCGACGACCACGCCCACCGCGCCCGTCCACTCGGACGCCGCCGCGATGGACTCGCCCGGCGCGCCGAGCTCCGGCGGCATCAGCACGCGGCGGGCGATCGGCTGGTCCTGGGCGTCGGTGATGGTCAGCTCCATGGCGGGCACGGCAACCGGGACGCGCGCCGTGTTGCGCACGCTGAAGGCGAGGCGGTAGGTGTCGTTGCGCACGCGCGTGAAGCCCGAGCTCTCGATCACGATGGCTTCGATCTGGCGCGGGGCACCGAGCCGGCACTGCAGCAGCTCGCACATGCGCGCGAGCGCCGGCCGCAGTTCCGGCTGCGACAGCGCCAGCCGGTCGCGGTCCTGGTAGCCCACCTGCAGCGCCAGCAGCAAGGCCAGCACGACTCCGGACAGCACCAGCAGGCCGCGCACGCGCGGGCGGCGCCAGAACGCGCGGCGCCGCGCCTGCCGCACGAAGGACACGTCGTGCAGTTCCTGGGCGGCTCCCTCGTCGCGCGACTCGGGCCACTCCGTGTCCGCGGGCACCGGCGGCAGGATGGAGGCATCCTCGCGCTCCAGCAGGTCGGAGCGGCGAAAGACGAAAGGGCTGTCGAGGGGCGAGGGTTCCAGCGATTCGCTGTCGGGACCGAAGGAACTCTGCCCATGGGCCGGCGGGGTGGCCGCGGCCTCCCGGCGCAGGAGCGCTCCGAACGGCGCCGGCGCACGCGCCGGCATGCCGAGCTGCGCCGTGGCCGGCTCGCGCGAGGCGGCGAGTTCCGTCGCTTCGGTTTCGGGCTCGGCCGGAGGTTCAGGTGCGCGTTCGGGGAGAGGCTCCGCCCCGCGCTCGTGCTTCTGGTCCGGATCCGCCTCCGATTCGGGTTCCGCCTCGGACTCCGGTTCCGGCTCGGGTTCCGGTTCGGACTCCAGTCCGGGCACGTGCTCCTGCTCTGGTTCAAGCTCCGGTTCGGACTCCGCCTCCGGCTGCGAATCCGCCTCGGCCTCCCACCCCGCTTCGAACTCCTCTTCGGGCTCGTCCCGGCGCGCCGCCAGGAAATGGGGGAAATCCGGCGCCTCGGGCCGCCCGGCGGCCTCCGCGGAGCGCAGTTGCTCCAGCACCGATTCGTCGACCATGTGGGCGCCGGCGTCGAACACCTCGCTGCAATGGCCGCAGCGCACCCAGCCCTCGGAGATCTTCAGCTGGTCCGGCACGACGCGGAACATCGTCCCGCAGGCGGGGCAGCTGGTGATCAGGCTCATGAGCCCGCGATTGTAGAGAGGCCGGGAGCCTCCGAGCTACAGC
Source organism: Ramlibacter alkalitolerans (assembly GCF_016722765.1). GTDB lineage: Bacteria > Pseudomonadota > Gammaproteobacteria > Burkholderiales > Burkholderiaceae_C > Ramlibacter > Ramlibacter alkalitolerans. The sequence continues at coordinate 241,705 of NZ_JAEQND010000001.1, forward strand.
TTCGCCGTCATGAGGATCCAGCCGTCCTCTTCGTCGCTGACTTCGAGCTGGCAGTACGGCGCGTAGGCCTCCTTCAGCTCTCCGGCCTGGCGCGCCAGGATGCCGGCCAGCACCAGCGCGCCCCCCGGTGCCACGTGCGCGGTGAGCAGGGGGGCCAGCACCTTCAGCGGCGTGGCGAGGATGTTGGCCAGCACCGTGTCGTAGCGGCCGTGCGCCCGGTCCGGAAGTCCGGCCGTGAGCTGCACGCCGTTCGCTTCGGCATTGGCTTGCGTCGAGCGCACCGCGGCCTCGTCGATGTCGACCGCATCGACGCTGGCGGCGCCATGCTTGGCGGCGCCGATGGCGAGAATGCCCGAGCCGCAGCCGTAATCGAGCACGCGCCCGCCTTGCGGGGGATGCGCGGCGATCCAGCGCAGGCACATGCGCGTGGTCGGGTGCGTGCCGGTGCCGAAGGCCAGGCCCGGATCGAGCCGGATCACCTGCTGCGCACCCGCCGGCGGCTCGTGCCAGCTCGGCACGATCCAGAAGGCCGGCGTGATCTGCACCGGCTCGAACTGCGATTGCGTCAGGCGCACCCAGTCCTGCTCCGGCACCGCCTGCAGGCCGACGATCCTGCAGTCGGCGAAGAAGTCCTGCGGCGCGAGCAGCTGCGCCGCCTCGCCGGCCTGGGCTTCTTCGTGGAACAGCGCGATCACCAGCGAGCGCTGCCAGCCCTCCTTGGGCGGCGGCATGCCGGGTTCGCCGAACAGGGCCTGCTCCGCGGACGTCTGCGCGTCCGCGTCCTCCACCGAGACGCTCAGGGCATCGAGCGCCTCGAGGGCATCGCCGACGGCCTCGACGCGCTCTTCGGGGCAGAGCAGGCGCAGTTCGAACATCAGCGTTTGTGCTGCGACAGCCACTCTTCCAGGTAGTGGATGTTGGTGCCGCCCGCCATGAACTTGGCGTCGACCAGCAGCTCGCGGTGCAGCGGGACGTTGGTCTTGATGCCTTCCACCACCATCTCGCCCAGCGCGCTGCGCATGCGCGCCAGCGCCATCTCGCGCGTGTCGGCGTGGACGATGATCTTGCCGATCATCGAGTCGTAGTTGGAGGGCACGAAATAGTTGTTGTACACGTGCGAGTCCACGCGCACACCCGGTCCGCCGGGCGGGTGCCACAGCGTGATGCGCCCCGGCGAGGGCATGAAGTTGTACGGGTCCTCGGCGTTCACGCGGCACTCGATGGCATGGCCGCGCAGCACGATGTCGCCCTGCTTGAAGGGCAGCTTCTCGCCCGCGGCCACCAGGATCTGCGTCTTGACGATGTCGATGCCGGTGATCAGCTCCGTCACCGGGTGCTCCACCTGCACCCGCGTGTTCATCTCGATGAAATAGAACTCGCCGTCCTCGTACAGGAATTCGAAGGTGCCGGCGCCGCGGTAGCCGATCTTCTTGCAGGCGGCGGCGCAGCGCTCGCCGATCTTCTCGATCAGCTTGCGCGGGATGCCGGGGGCCGGCGCTTCCTCCAGCACCTTCTGGTGGCGCCGCTGCATCGAGCAGTCGCGCTCGCCGAGGTAGACGGCGTTCTTGTGCTTGTCGGCCATCACCTGGATCTCGACGTGGCGCGGGTTCTGGAGGTACTTCTCCATGTACACCGCGCCGTTGCCGAATGCGGCCAGGGCCTCGGCCTTCGTCATCTGCACCGCGTTCACCAGCGCCGCCTCGGTGTGCACGACGCGCATGCCGCGGCCACCGCCGCCGCCGGCCGCCTTGATGATCACGGGATAGCCGATCGTCTTGGCCATGCGGCGGACTTCCGCCGGGTTGTCCGGCAGTTCGCCTTCGGAGCCGGGCACGCAGGGCACGCCCGCCTTGATCATGGCCTGCTTGGCCGACACCTTGTCGCCCATGAGGCGGATCGACTCCGGCGTCGGCCCGATGAACTGGAAGCCGCTCTTCTCCACCCGCTCGGCGAAGTCCGCGTTCTCGGACAGGAAGCCGTAGCCCGGGTGGATCGCCTCGGCATCCGTCACTTCGGCCGCCGAGATGATGGCCGGCATGTTGAGGTAGCTCAGGTTCGAGGGCGCCGGGCCGATGCACACCGCCTCTTCGGCCAGCTTCACGTACTTGGCTTCGCGGTCGGCCTCGGAGTAGACCATCACGGCCTTGACGCCCAGTTCGCGGCAGGCCCGCTGGATGCGAAGCGCGATTTCCCCGCGGTTCGCAACAAGGATCTTTTTGAACATTTCTTATTCGATCACGAACAGCGACTGGCCATATTCGACCGCCTGCCCGTTCTCGCACAGGATCTCGATGATGGTCCCGGACTTGTCGGCCTCGATCTCGTTGAGGATCTTCATGGCCTCGATGATGCAGACCGTGTCGCCTTCCTTGACCTGGCTGCCCACTTCCACGAAGGACTTCGCGCCCGGAGAAGAGGCGCGGTAGAAGGTGCCCACCATCGGGGACTTGACGATGTGTCCCTTGGGCGCTTCGGGCGCCGCCGCTACGGGCGCCGCAGCCGGGGCGAGCGCGGGTGCCGCTGCGGCGACGTTCGCCTGCATCGGCATCTGCATCTGCTGCGAGCCCTGCACCATCGCCGGGCCTCCCTTGACGATGCGGACCTTGCCCTCGGCCTCCGTGATCTCCAGTTCGGAAACGTTCGATTCCGACACCAGGTCGATCAGCGTCTTGAGTTTGCGCAAGTCCATGGGGAGGTCTCCTGCCTCGTTGTGAGAGAGGCGAATTTACAGCAAAACTCGCCTACTTCTTTCTTTTGGCAGCAACTGACTGCATTTAGTTTGATGCAGCCCTCAAGCCGTCATGCCCGCCCAAGCGGGAATCCGGGGTTTGCGCGTTGGACGCGGCGGGCGCGTCCCCCGGTCCCCGCCGACGCGGGGACGACATTCCGTCTCAGGCCAAGCCGGACCAGGCCTGCAGGTCGGCTTCCGAGAGGCGGCCTATTCTACGCTGGCGCACCTTGCCATCCTTGTCGAACAGCACGGAAAAGGGCAGGCCCCCGGCCGCATCCCCCAGCGCCTTGGTGAGTTCGGTGCCCCCGAAGCCGGCCAGGGCGATCGGGTAGCTGACCGCCGTCTTGTCCAGGAACTTGCGCACCGAGGACGGCTGGTCGATCGCCAAACCGACCAGTTGCCAGCCTTTTGCGCTGTTTTGCTTGTAGAAGGCGTCGAGCTGCGGCATTTCCTCGATGCATGGCGCGCACCAGGTGGCCCAGAAGTTCAGGATCAGCGGCTTGCCCTTGAACGACGCCATGGCGAGCTTCGTGCCTTGCGGGGTCTCGTATTCCTGCGCCCAGAACTGCTGCGCGCCCGCCTGGTCGGCATCGGCGGCTGCATGGTCGGTGCCCGGGGCGGTGCCGGTGCCGGACGCCGGCGTCGCGACCGGCCCCGACTGCCTGCTGCGCATCCACGCATAGCCCGCCCCGGCCAGGGCCGCTGCGACGCCCACCCCGACGAACAGCGCACCGCGCCGCGTGGCCGGCGCCGCGCCGGTGTTCCTTGCATCATCCATGTTCAGACTCCTCCACCAATGCGCGCACGGCCGCCAGGTCCCCGCGCGGCGTGCGCCCTTTCGAATCCGGTCTCAGCGCCCCGCGCAGGTCGTCGTGGTCGTAGACCAGCAGGTGCACCCCGACGGACTCGCCCAGCTCGCGGCTCATGCTGCTGATACTGAGCGCCTCCACCGATTCTCCATGGAAGCCGGTCACCGTGCGCGGGGTGTAGTCAACCTGGTGCTCGATCAGCGCGATTTCCGCCGACTTGGGGTCGTCGCAGAACAGCTGCAGGTAGATGTCGGACAGGCGGGTGGCGGTGCCGTGCCAGACCGCTCCACCCAGGTAGGGGCGGAATTCCGCCAGCCGCTCCATCCAGGTGAGGGCCAGGCGGCGCAGCGCGGCCAGCTCCCCGGGCTGGGTATCGCCGCAGAAGACGGCGATGTATTCGCGCACGGCATCTTCCAGTGCGTCGTTGTCCGGCAGGGCCGTGCGCGCGTTCAGTCCCAGCACCTTCACGGCGCGGCGCTTGGCCGGCCCGTACTCCAGGCCCTCCTCCACCACCAGCCGCGCGGCGGCGGCGGCGATCTCCGACTGCAGGGTGTCCATCGGGTCCATTCTGCATGGACGCCGCGCCGCCTGCACCGTACAGTGGCCGCGCCGCCTCAGGCGCAGGAGACCGGGCATGCAGAGCACGATGATGGCGACGCCCCTGTCGCTCAACCACCTGCTGGAACGTGCGGGCCAGCTGTTCCACCGCAACCAGATCGTCTCGCGGCTGCCGGACAAGTCCCTGGTGCGGCACAGCTACGGCGCGTTCCACCGGCGCACACGCGCGCTGGCGTCGGCACTGCAGCAGCTCGGGCTGAAGAAGGGCGACCGCGTCGCCACCCTGTGCTGGAACCACCATGCCCACCTGGAGTGCTACTTCGGCGTGCCGGCGGCGGGCGGCGTGCTGCACACCCTGAACCTGCGCCTGTCGCCGGACGAGATCGGCTGGATCGCAGGCGACGCGCAGGACCGCTTCCTCGTGGTCGACGACGTGCTGCTGCCCCTGTACCGGCAGTTCGCCGGCCTGCACCGATTCGAGAAAGTGATCGTCTTTCCCTTCTCGGGCGCGGACGTGGCGCCCGAATTCGAGAACTACGAGAAGCTGCTGGCGGGCGCCGACCCGGAGCGCTTCACCTATGCGGAGCACGGCGAGGACGACCCGGTGGCCATGTGCTACACCTCGGGCACCACGGGGCGGCCGAAGGGGGTGGCGTATTCGCACCGCTCCACGATCCTGCACACGCTGGTCGCCAGCCTGGGCGACTTCTGGGGCCTGCGCGGCACGGACGTCGTGCTGCCCGTCACGCCCATGTTCCACGCCAACAGCTGGGGCATGCCCTATGGCGCCGTGATGATGGGCGTGAAACTGGTCTTCCCCGGCCCGCACCTGCATCCGGACGACATCCTCGACCTGATGCAGCTGGAGCCGCCGACCTTGTCGCTCGGCGTGCCGACCATCTGGCTGTCGCTGATCCAGGCCTACGACGCGGCGCAGAAGCCCGATTCGCCGAACCACGGCCGCTGGAAACTCCCGCGCGGCATGCGTTCGCTGGTGGGCGGCGCGGCCGTGCCCGAAGCGCTGATCCGCGCCTTCGACCAGCATGGCATCTGGATCGAGCAGGGCTGGGGCATGACCGAGACCTCGCCGGTCTGCACCATCTCCTACCCGCGCGCGGAGCTGCAGGGCGCCAGCGACGACGAGAAGTACCGGCGCGCCGCGATGGCCGGCGTGCCGGTGCCGCTGGTGGACCTGCGCGTGGTGGGCGATGCGGGCCTGCAGCCCTGGGACGGCAAGAGCGTGGGCGAGATCCAGGTGCGCGGCCCCTTCATCACCGGCAGCTACCACCAGGTGCCGCGCGAGCCGGGCAAGTTCACCGACGACGGCTGGCTGCGCACCGGCGACGTGGCGAGCGTGGACGAACTCGGTTTCGTGCGCATCACCGACCGCACCAAGGACCTGATCAAGTCGGGCGGCGAGTGGATCAGCTCGGTGGACCTGGAGAACGCGCTGATGGCGCACCCCGCCGTCGCCGAAGCCGCCGTGATCGCCATCCCGCACGAGAAATGGGGCGAGCGCCCCCTGGCCTGCGTGGTGCTGAAGAAAGGCGCCGACACGCATCCCGGCGACCTGAACGCGCACCTGCAGCAGCGCAGCTTCGCCAAGTGGCAGCTCCCCGAACGCTACGAATTCATCGAAGCCGTCCCGCGCACGTCGACCGGCAAGTTCTGGAAGCTGAAGCTGCGGCAGATGTTCCCTGAATAGGCGCTGCGCGAGATCGGGAAAAGGAACGCAGAAGCCGCAAAAGCGACGCAAAAGCCGCGAAAAACTTCATCGGTATTTTTTGCGGCTTCTGCGTGACTTTTGCGGCTTCTGCGTTCGGCTGTCCGGTTTTGGAGCCGCCGTTACGGCCGACTTACACCCCGCCGCGATAATCGCCGCCCATGCATATCCATATCCTCGGCATCTGCGGCACCTTCATGGGCGGGCTGGCGGCCCTGGCCCGCGAGGCCGGACACAAGGTGACCGGTTGCGACGCGGGTGTCTACCCGCCCATGAGCGACCAGCTGCGCGCCCTCGGCATCGACCTGATCGAAGGCTTCGGCACCGAGCAGCTCGCACTGAAGCCGGACATGTGGGTCGTCGGCAACGTCGTCTCGCGCGCCCGCACCGCGGACGGCACGCCCCGCTACCCCTTGATGGAAGCCATCCTGGACCAGGGCCTGCCCTACACCAGCGGGCCGCAGTGGCTGGCGGAACACGTGCTGCAGGGCCGCCACGTGCTGGCGGTCGCCGGCACCCACGGCAAGACGACCACCACCTCGATGCTGGCCTGGATCCTGGAACACGCCGGCCTGCAACCGGGCTTCCTGGTCGGCGGCGTGCCCCTGAATTTCGGCGTCTCGGCGCGCCTGGGCAACCTGGCCCGGCCGAACACCGCCTTCGTGATCGAGGCCGACGAATACGACACGGCGTTCTTCGACAAGCGCAGCAAGTTCGTCCACTACCGCCCGCGCACGGCGATCCTGAACAACCTGGAATACGACCACGCCGACATCTTCGACGACCTCGCGGCCATCGAACGGCAGTTCCACCACCTGGTGCGCACCATCCCGTCGACCGGGCGCGTCGTCGTCAACGGCCTGGAGGAAAGCCTGCAGCGCGTGCTGCACCAGGGTTGCTGGAGCGAGCTGCGCAGCTTCGGCGCCGCCGTCAGCGACTACCGCGCCGAGGGCGAGCCGACCCGCTTCGACGTGCTGGAACAGGGCCACCGGGTGGCCCAGGTGCACTGGGACGTGGCCGGGGTGCACAACCAGCTCAATGCACTGGCGGCGATCGCCGCCGCGCAGCACGTGGGCGTCACGCCGGCCGTCTCGGCCACGGCGCTGCGCGAATTCCGCAACGTCAAGCGGCGCATGGAAGTGCGCGGCATCGCCGACGGCGTCACGGTGTACGACGACTTCGCGCACCACCCCACGGCGATCCGCACCACCATCGACGGCCTGCGCCGCCAGGTCGGCACGCAGCGCATCCTGGCGGTGTTCGAGCCGCGCAGCAACACGATGAAGCTGGGATCGATGAAGGCGCAGCTGCCCTGGAGCCTGGAACAGGCGGACCTGTCCTTCTGCCACGCCGGCGGCCTCGGCTGGGATCCGGCCGACGCCCTGCAGCCGATGGGCGACAAGGCGCGCATCGCGCAGACCATCGCCGAACTGGCCGACCAGGTCATGGCGGCGGCGCGGCCGGGCGACCACATCCTCTGCATGAGCAATGGCGGCTTCGGCGGCATCCACGCGATGCTGCTGGAGCGGCTGGCGCAGGCCGCCTGAGGCGGCCTGCGTCTAGTGCCGCGTGAGCGGCAGCGGCGCCGTCAGGTCCAGCTGCGGCCGCGGCACCAGCTCGGAATGCCGCGGGGTGGTGTCCAGCACCGACTCGAACAGGCTCTGCTTGGAAGGCGCCGGATCGCGGACGGCGGCGGCCAGGTTGGCGGCGGCGCTGGCGCGGCGCGGATTCGAGGTGATGGAGCCGACCACGTACAGGGCGGACAGGTAGCGCGCCAGCGGCACGTCGGCCAGGCCGGTGGCCTGCTGCAGCGCGTCGAACGTCATTCCGGGCTGGGCGACCAGCTCGCGCATCAGCAGCAGGTGCGCATCGCGCAACTGGCGCTGCGCCAGGCGCGGCGGCCGGCGGAAGAACAGCGGCTTGCTGCGGTAGTGCGGCGGCAGCAGGTCGCGCTGGCTGCGCTGCGCGTACTGCCACATCAGCTGCGACACGCTGGCCCGCGGCCAGTTCACGGGGATCATGACGGCACCGTGGTCGCGCACGCACCACGTCACGTCATCGAAATCACCTGGCGCGACCGAGGGGTCGACCACGGCCCCCAGCTTGATGTCGACCACCGCCACCAGGTCACCCCCCCGCAGCACCTCCCAGGAGCCGGCGCCCAGCGTGGGCTGGTTGTCGGCGATGCTGGAAGCCAGGCAGAACTGCGCCAGCATCGTCTGCATGAAGCCCGCGAACTGGTGCAGAACCTGCACCGAGGCGCCATGGTCCTCCAGCGCGAAGCTCACCGCCGGCTTGAAGTCCGGCGCGAGCGGCAGCGAAAAGGCCACGGGCCGGTCGACGTCGGACAGTGCGATCTGCACGGAACGGCCGGACGGCACGGCGGGCTGCACCCGCAGGTGCTTGTTGGGCATGAACAGCGTGCGGCGCCCGTCCAGCCACCACGCGTCGGCGTCCGCGAAGGACGCGAGTTCCCAGGTGGCGCGCGGCGTCGCCGCCGCCTTCGCCGCTTCCGCCGCCAGCTTCTGTTGCGCGTCGCTGAAACCCGCCAGGCCCAGACGCAGGGCAGGCACCTCGATGGTCATTCGTTCCTCCTCGCCCAGGGATGGGGCCGAGTCGAAACAAATGTAGCGGCACAGTTACAACATGTAAATCAGACGGACGGTCGATTCCGTCGCCGATTCACGGATTCCGCGAGAACATCGAGCACTTCGTTCGACTCGCTCCAGCCGATGCAGGCGTCGGTAATGCTTTTCCCGTAAGCCAGGGCCTTGGGGTCGTCCTTGCCGGGCGTGAACTTCTGTGCCCCGCCGGTCAGATGGCTTTCCACCATCAGGCCGAAGATGCTGCGCGAGCCACCCGCCACCTGGCCGGCGATGTCCCGCGCGACCTCGATCTGGCGCTCGTGCTGCTTGCTGCTGTTGGCATGGCTGCAGTCCACCATCAGCACCGGGCGCAACTTGGACGCCTCCAGCTCGCGGCAGGCGCTGGCGACGCTGTCGGCATCGTAGTTCGGCGCCTTGCCGCCCCGCAGGATCACGTGGCAGTCGCGGTTGCCGTTGGTCTGCACGATCGCCACCTGGCCGTTCTTGTGCACCGACAGGAAGTGGTGCCCGCGGGCGGCGGCCTGGATCGCGTCGGTGGCGATCTTGATGTTGCCGTCGGTGCCGTTCTTGAACCCGATCGGCGCGGACAGGCCGGAGGCGAGCTCGCGGTGCACCTGGCTTTCGGTGGTGCGCGCGCCGATCGCCCCCCAGGAGATCAGGTCGCCGATGTACTGCGGCGAGATCACGTCCAGGAACTCGCTGCCGGCGGGCACGCCCTGGCGGTTGATGTCGATGAGGAGCTGGCGCGCGATGCGCAGGCCTTCGTCGATGCGGAAGCTCTCGTCCAGGTACGGGTCGTTGATCAGGCCCTTCCAGCCCACGGTGGTGCGCGGCTTCTCGAAGTACACGCGCATCACGATCTCCAGCGTGTCGCGGTACTTGTCGCGCGCTTCCTTCAGCTTGCGCGCGTAGTCGAGGGCCGCATTCGGGTCGTGGATCGAGCAGGGGCCGATCACCACCAGCAGCCGGTCGTCCTGCCCCGCCATGATGTTGTGGATCGCGCGCCGCGTGCCGCTCACCAGGGTCTCCACCGCGGTCCCGCGGATCGGGAAGAAGCGGATCAGGTGTTCGGGAGGGGGCAGCACCGTGATGTCCTTGATGCGCTGGTCGTCGGTCTGGCTGGTGCGGTCGACGGGGTGCGCTTGCCAGGCATCGGCGGCGGCGGCTTTGGGCGGATTCATGACGGCTGTTCTCGCTGGTGGTGTCGGTTCTTGCGGGCCCAAGAAAAAACCGCCGGGGGTGCCGGCGGTTTTTCGAGGTTCTTTGCGTTTGTCGCGGGTACGCTCAGATCTCTCTTCCGCCGGGGGCGCTGGAGAACCAGAAGTAGCCAAAAAAGAAGGCGCGAACGGGACGCATGCGTGCAATTTAACACAGGCCCCGGGGGCCCTGTCCAGCACGATCGTCGGGACGTTGCGCGCCAGCCGCAGGTTCGCCCAGGGCCCTCAGCGGCGCAGCTTCTGCCACCACTGCAGCACTTTCGCGACCTGCGGCGCCTGCAGTTCGCCCAGGGCGGAGTGCTGTTCGTCCGGGTCGTCGCGCAGCAGCCACTGCTCGTAGACGTCGACCAGCAGCATGCCCTCGCCCAGCGTGCGCCAGGCGGCGAGTTCGAACTCGGCGGCGGTCACGCCCAGTTCGTCGTCCCAGGGGGCCGCATGCACCAGCCACTGGCCGATCAGGACGCGCAGGTTGTTCAGCGTCTGCAGGTAGGCGGCGTATTCGTAGAGGCCGCGCCAGGTCGTGTCGAGGTTCACCACGAACGCCCGGTGCGCGCGCAGCACCGTGAGCATGTCCATCAGCAGCGGGCTCACGTGGTCGCGGTGGCGGCTCACGCGCAGGCCCGCGACCACGCCCTCCGCCTGCGCCGCGAGCTGGCCCAGGTTCTCGGAGAAGATGCGGCTGTCCTCGTCGGCGATCGCCCCGCGCAGGAGGTGGCTCAGCCCGTCGAAGGTGTCGATGCCCGGCAGGTCGGAGAACGGGTCGGTCGACAGGCGCTGGGTGGTGGACGGCGGAAAGCTCGACATGGCGGGACCGGAGTATCGCCATGATCCATGCTTACGGTCGAGTAGGGAAGTCCCTTCTGTCCAGGTCAGGCCGTACCGCCGACGGTGAGCCCGTCGATCCGCAGGGTTGGCTGGCCCACGCCGACCGGCACGCTCTGGCCTTCCTTGCCGCAGGTGCCCACGCCGGTGTCCAGGCGCATGTCGTTGCCGATCATGCTGACGCGCGTCAGCGCGTCCGGGCCGTTGCCGACGATGGTCGCGCCCTTGACCGGATAGAGGATCTTGCCGTTCTCGACCCAATAGGCCTCGCTGGCGGAAAAGACGAACTTGCCGGACGTGATGTCGACCTGGCCGCCGCCGAAGTTGCTGGCATACAGGCCCTTGTCGATGCTGGCCACGATCTCCTGCGGGTCCATGTCGCCACCGAGCATGTAGGTGTTGGTCATGCGCGGCATCGGGATGTGGGCATAGCTCTCGCGGCGGCCGTTGCCGGTGGGCGCCACGCCCATCAGGCGGGCATTGAGCGAGTCCTGGATGTAGCCGCGCAGGATGCCGTCCTCGATCAGGACGTTGCGCTGGCTGGGGTTGCCCTCGTCGTCGACGTTCAGCGAGCCGCGGCGATCGGCGATGGTGCCGTCATCGAGCACGGTCACGCCCTTGGCCGCGACGCGCTGGCCCACGCGGCCCGAGAAGGCGCTCGAGCCCTTGCGGTTGAAGTCGCCCTCCAGGCCATGGCCCACCGCTTCGTGCAGCAGGATGCCGGGCCAGCCCGGGCCCAGCACCACCGTCATGTGGCCGGCGGGTGCGGGGCGCGATTCGAGGTTGGTGAGCGCGGCGCGCACCGCGTCATTGACATAGGACTGCAGGCGCTCGTCGTCGAAATAAGCCAGGCCGAAGCGGCCGCCACCGCCACCGGTGCCCATCTCGCGCCGGCCGTTCTGTTCGGCGATCACGGTGACCGACATGCGCACCAGCGGCCGCACGTCGGCGGCCAGCGTGCCGTCGGCCCGGGCCACGAGCACCACGTCGTATTCGCTGGCCAGCCCCGCCATCACCTGCGCGATGCGCGGATCCCGTGCCCGCGCCATCTGCTCCACGCGCTCCAGCAGCTTGACCTTGGCGGCGCTATCGAGCGTGGAGATCGGGTCCAGCCCCTGGTACAGCGAGCGGCTGCCGGCCACCTGCGGCGAGGGGATCTGCACGATCGCGCCATCGCCGGCCGCGCCGATCGAGCGCACGACCCGCGCGGCATCGAGCAGCGAAGTCTCGGAGATGTCGTCGGAATAGGCGAAGGCGGTCTTCTCGCGGCTGACGGCACGCACACCGACACCCTGGTCGATGCTGAAGCTGCCGGTCTTGACGATGCCCTCTTCCAGGCTCCAGCCTTCGCTGCGCGTGTACTGGAAGTACAGGTCGGCATCGTCGACGCGGTGCGCGCGGATCTCCGCCAGCGCCCGCGAGAGGTGGCTTTCGTCGAGGCCGAAGGGTTCGAGCAGCAGCGCCCGGGCGATGGCCAGGCGCTCGATGGTGGGTTCGCGGGAGATCATCGGACCATTGTAGGGTCCGGTCTCCCGTAGAGACGCAGCAGCGCCGCGTCGTCGAGTTCGGCATCGCCGGCAGCCACTGCGCGGTTGAAGGCTTCGTGCGCGACCGGGCCGAGGCTGGCGTCGAAGCCGGCGGCGCGGGCCGCCTGCAGCGCCAGGCCCGTGTCCTTCTGCAGCAGGGTGACGTGGGCACGGGGCGCGTAGTCGCCGGCGATCGCCCGGCGCATGCGGTCCGAGGCGATCCAGCTCTGGCCGCTGGACTGCTCGATGACGTCCAGCGTGCGCGCCAGGTCCAGGCCGAGCCGCTGCGCCAGCCCCAGGGCTTCGGCCGCGCCGGCGAGGTTGATCCCGGCCAGCAGGTTGTTGACGAGCTTGGTGCGCGCGCCGTCCCCGAGGCGGGTGCCGACGCGGAACACCTTGCCGCTCAAGGCGTCCAGCAGCGCCCGGTGGGCCTCGTAGACCGCATCGGCACAGGCCACCATCAGGCTCATGCTGCCGTCGCGGGCACGGGCCGGTCCGCCGGACATCGGCGCGTCGATGGGGCACAGGCCTCGCTCGGCCAGGCCTGCGGCGAGGTCCTCGACATCCTGCGGCGCGATGGTGGGGCACAGCAGGACGGCGGCCGCGGGCGCCAGCGCCGCCGCGGCGCCATCGGGGCCGAACAGCACCTCGCGGGCCTGCGCGGCATCGACCACGGACACGATCAGCGCCTCGGCGCCCTCGGCCGCATCGCGCGGGCGGGCGGCGGCGCGTGCGCCCTGCCCCACGAGCACCTGCACCTTCGCCTGCACCAGATCGCAGGCCTGCACCTGCCAGCCGCAGCCCAGCAGCCGGGCGGCCATGGCGCCGCCCATGTTGCCCACGCCGACGATGCCGACGGTGCCTGCCACCGGCTTCTCAGCTCTGGACCAGGCGTTTGGACTTGGAGATCGACATCAGGATCCCCAGCCCCAGCCCCAGCGTCACCATGGCCGTGCCGCCATAGCTGATGAAGGGCAGCGGCACCCCCACCACCGGCAGGATGCCGCTGACCATGCCCATGTTCACGAAGGCATAGGTGAAGAAGATCATGGTGATCGCCCCGGCCAGCAGCCGCGCGAACAGCGTCGGCGCCTCCAGCGCGATGGCCAGCCCGCGCAGCACGAGGAACAGGAAGCTGGCGATCAGGAACAGGTTGCCCGCCAGGCCGAACTCCTCCGAGTAGGCGGCGAAGATGAAGTCGGTGGTGCGCTCCGGGATGAACTCCAGGTGCGTCTGCGTGCCCTGCATGAAGCCCTTGCCGAACACGCCGCCCGAGCCGATCGCGATCATCCCCTGGATGATGTGGAAGCCCTTGCCCAGGGGATCCTTGGTCGGGTCCAGCAGGGTGCAGATGCGCTGCTGCTGGTAGTCGTGCAGCACCGGCCAGCGGAAGCCCTCGGCGCACAGCATCGGCTCGAACATCACGATCAGCACCACGGCGACGATGCCCAGCACCACCGGCGGGATGATGAGCTTCCAGGACAGGCCGGCGAAGAAGATCACCGCCATGCCTGCGGCCATCACCAGCACGGCCGTGCCGAGGTCCGGCTGCTTCATGATCAGCCCCACCGGCAGGGCGAGCAGCAGGCCGGCCACCACGTAGTCGAACGCGCGCAGCTGGCCTTCGCGCTTCTGGAACCACCAGGCCAGCATCAGCGGCGCGGCGATCTTGAGGATCTCGGAAGGCTGGATGACCACGCCGATGTTGATCCAGCGCCGGGCGCCCTTCTTCGTGATGCCGAACACGGCGACGGCGACCAGCAGGGCCACGCCGAGCACGTACAGCGGCACCGCGAAGCTCATCAGCCGCTGGGGCGGCACCTGCGCCACCACGAACATCAGCACGCCGGCCAGCACCATGTTGCGGCCGTGGTCGTAGAAGCGCGCGCCGTGGTCGTAGCCGGAGCTGTACATCGTCAGCATCCCGGCGCACGCCAGCAGGAAGACGGCAAACGCCAGCGGACCGTCGAACCCCTGCAGCATGGGGGAGACGCGCCGGCGCAGCGAGGGTTGGTCGAAGACTGCAGCCATCGCCGGATTATCCGGGAGCGGCAGGCGCGGCAGGCGGGTTCCGGGAAGGGATCCTCCAATCCTCCAAATGGCCTGTTCCCGGCCACGGTCCCGCTGCTACCATGGGAACGAACCGAAGGCGCGCACCATGAACATCCTTGTCGTCGACGACCACCCCCTGTACCGCAGCGGCGTCGTCCATACCCTGCAGAACACGGGCATGGAAGTCGACGTGGTCGAATGCGCTTCGCTCGAAACGGCGTTCCAGCGCCTGGACGCCGGCCTGGCCGTCGACCTGATGATCCTGGACCTGCAGATGCCCGGCTACCAGGGAACGGATTCGGTGCGCAACGTGCGCACCAGGCGGCCCGAGCTGCCCGTACTGGTGCTCTCCGGCAATGAAGACCCGTCCATCGTGCGTGCCTGCATCGACCTGGGCGCCTGCGGCTTCGTGCCCAAGTCCGCGCCCAGCGACGAATTCACCGCGGCGCTGTCCCTGGTGCTTTCCGGCGGCGTCTACCTGCCGCCCACCAGCCTGAGCGTGGGCACGCCCGCCTCGCGCGCGCAGCAGGACGCCTGGGCCCGCCTGGGCGCGCACCTCACCGAGCGCCAGCGCCAGGTGCTGCTGGGCATCGTGCAGGGCAAGCCGAACAAGGTGATCGCCCGCGACCTCGGCCTGTCCGATACCACGGTCAAGTCGCACGTGGCGCACATCCTCGATGCGCTGGTGGTCTCCAATCGCACCGAGGCGGTGTACGCGCTGGCGCGCGCCGGCCTCACGATGCGCGACCTGGAAACGGCGCCCGCCCGGGCGCACTGATCGAAGGCCTCACGCCGGCGTCGGCGCGTCTGCGACGGCCGCGGCCGGCACCCGTGCCAGCGCCGCCTGCATCGCCTCGAGCAGCCGCTCGGGGGCCACGGGTTTCTGCAGCACGGCCAGCGGCAGCCCCCGTTCGCGGATGTCCGGCTCGCCGGAGACGATCACGGCCGGCACCGGCCCGAAGCGGCTGCGCACCGCCTCCACCGCCTCCACGCCGGTGCCTTCGGCCAGGCGGTAGTCGGCCAGCAGGATGTCGGGCGCATCGCCCTGCGCGTCCAGCGCCTGCTGCAGTTCGGCCAGCGACCCGCCCACGGCGACGCGCGCGCCCACGTCCTGCAGCCACGCGCACAGCGCTTCGCGGGCCAGCCGCTCGTTCTCGACCACCCCCACCAGCAGCCCCTGCAGGGGCGCGAGGCGCTGCGATGCCGCCGCGCAGGCGAGCACCGCCGCCGGCTCCCGGGCGAGCGGCAGGTGGATCGTGACGCGCGTGCCCTCGCCCTGCTGCGACGAGATCTCGAGCGCGGAGTGCATCAGGTCCGCCATGTGGCGCGAGATCGCCAGGCCCAGGCCGATGCCCTCGGCCTCCGCCTTGGCCGCCGAACGACCGCGGTAGAAGGCATTGCAGGCCTGCGCCAGGTCGTCCGGGTCCATGCCCACGCCCTGGTCGGTGACGGTGACCACCGCCTCCTGGCCGGCGCAGTCGGCCCGCAGCAGGATCTCGCCTTGCAGAGAGTATTTGAAGGCGTTGTCCAGGAAGTTGCGCAGCATGCGTTCCAGCAGCACCGGATCGGCCGACACGTTGCAGGAACCCACCACCTCGGTGCGAAAGCGCAGCCCGCGGGCGGCGCATTTCTCCGCGAACCCGGAGCTGGCCGACACGAGCAGGCGCTCCAGCTGCACCGGCTGCACCACGGCCTTCATGGTGCCGGCATCGATCTGCGCGAAGTCCACGAGGTGGCGGAACATGCCGTCGATCGACTGCCCCGTGCGCACGATCTGCTGCGCCATCTGGTCGCGGCGCGCCGGGTCGGTGGACTTGCGGAAGATGTCGGAGAGGAACAGTAGCGCCTGCACCGGCTGCCGCAGGTCGTGGCTCGCGGCCCCCAGGAAGCGCGAGCGGGCGCGCTGGGTCTCCTGCTGGTTCTTGAGCGACTGGCGCAGCTGCTCCACCACCTGCGCCTTCTCCTGCGCCGCGTCGACGATCTCGCGCAGCTGCTGGTGCAGCGTGCGCGCCAGCCGCACCATGATGGGGGCGCCCAGGGCCATGGCAACGCCCATCAGCACCATGTCCGGCGTGGAGGCATAGTGGGCGAAGCCGAGGTAGATCGTCACCATGCAGGCCAGCAGGTAGCCGGTGTACACCCGCGGCTGCACCGCCAGCATCGACACGGCGAGCGCAACCCAGGCCACCGTGATCATGGTCAGCACGCTCAGGTGCGTGGTACTGAGGAAGGGCGCGAACAGCGGGATGCTGGTGGTGACGAACCAGCCGGTGACCGCCGCCCCGATCGCGATGTGGCGCAGCGTCGCCTCCGTCACGCCGTGGCGATTCACCAGGTACTTGAAGTAAGGCTGGCGCATCAGCATGCCGCATGCGAACACCGCGTACCAGCCCAGGAAGCGCGGCCAGCCCGCACCCGGCACCAGGATGAAGCCGAACAACGCTCCCATCACCAGGGCGCTGCCGATGCCCGCCCGCGCCTGCGCGACGATCACGCCGACGCTGCGCTCGATCAACTCTTGCGACGCCCCTCGGGGGGCTGCCGCCTTGGTGTGTGCCACCACTCTCCTCCTGAACCAGGGCAGTGTGGCAAAGATCGCGGTGCGAGGCAACTTACAGGAGCTGACGCATACCATCCGTGGGATGCACACCACGCACCTGCTCTACCTGCACGGCTTCCGTTCCTCGCCCCGCTCCTTCAAGGCCCAGCGCATGCACGCCTTGGTGCGCGAACGCCACCCGGGCGTGACATGGTGCTGCCCGCAACTGCCCCCATCCCCCAAAGAGGCGATGGCGCTGGTGCTGCAGTCCATCGCAGGCTGGCCGCGCGAGCACATGGCGGTGGTCGGCTCCTCCCTGGGCGGCTTCTATGCCACCTGCGTCGCGCAGGCCACCGGCTGCTGCTCGGTGCTGCTCAATCCCGCGGTGGACCCGGCGCGCGACCTGGCCCGCTACATCGGCGAGCAGACGGCCTTCCACGACCCCGGCGAGCATTTCTACTTCGCCCCGGAGTTCATCGCAGAACTGCGGGCGCTGGATGCCGGCCCCATCACCGAGCCGCAACGCTACTTCGCCGTGATCGCCAAGGGCGACGAACTGCTGGACTGGCGCGAGATGGTCGCCCGCTACCCGGGCATCGGCATGAAGCTGCTGGAAGGCAGCGACCACGGCCTGACCGACTTCGACGCCCACCTGCCGGAGATCCTCGCTTTCCTGCGCCTCGCTTGATGCCACCAGGAACAATCAGAACCCAAGGAACAACCAGAACGCAAAAACCGCAAAAGCTACGCAAAAACCGCGAAGAAGTGCCGATGATTTCTTTTGCGGCTTTTGCGCAGTTTTTGCGGCTTCTGCGTTCGGCGGTTGAATTGGCTGCACGCACAGGCCCGCCTGGCCCGCATGGGACAATCCACCCATGTTCGTTCTGTTCGAAGACGCCGGGAAGTTCCTCGCCGGCCGGGTGTTGTCCGAGTCGGATGCTTCGGCGCAGGTCGAGCTCGAGAGCGGCAAGCGCGTCAAGGTCAAGTCCGCCAACGTGCTGCTGAGGTTCGAGAAGCCGCAGCCGCTGGAACTGCTGCGCGAAGCGCAGGAGGTCGGCGCCGGCATCGAGCTGGACCTGGCCTGGGAATTCGCGCCCGAGGAGGAGTTCGGCTTCGCCGACCTGGCCCGTGAATATTTCAGCGAACGGGCCACGCTGGTGCAGCAGGCCGCCGCGCTGCTGCGGCTGTTCGAGGCACCGCACTACTTCCGCCGCGCCGGCAAGGGGCGCTTCCGCAAGGCCCCGGCCGAGATCCTGCAGCAGGCGCTCGTCGCCATCGAGAAGAAGAAGCAGGTGCAGGCGCAGATTTCCGCCTGGGCCGCGGAGCTGGCCTCGGGCAGCTGCCCGCCGGCGATCCGCGAACAGCTGTACAAGATCCTGTTCAAGCCGGACAAGAACGCGCCCGAATACAAGGCCGTCGTCGAAGCGTCCCGCAGCACCCAGACCGCACCGCTCGCGCTGCTGCAGAACGCCGGCGCGATCACCTCGCCCTACCAGTTCCACTGGAAGCGCTTCCTGCTGGAGTGGTTCCCCAGGGGGACCGGCTTCCCGCCGCTGGCCGCCCCCGCGATCCGCGACGAACTGCCGCTCGCCGCGGTGCAGGCGTTCTCGGTCGACGACTCCAGCACCACCGAGATCGACGACGCGCTGTCGGTGCAGGGGCTCGGCTCCGGCACCGTCACCGTCGGCGTGCACATCGCCGCGCCCGGCCTCGCCATCCAGACCGGCACGCCGCTGGACCAGCTGGCGCGCCAGCGCCTGTCCACGGTCTACATGCCGGGGCACAAGATCACGATGCTGCCCGAGGACGTGGTGCAGGCCTACACGCTGATGGAAGGCCGCGACTGCCCCGCCGTCTCGCTCTACGTGCAGTACGACGAAGCCACGCTGGCCGTCAAGGAAAGCGAGACGCGCCTCGAGCGGGTGCCGATCGCGGCCAACCTGCGGCACGACCAGCTCGATGAACACCTGCCGGCGGACTTCCTCGAGAACCCGTCGGCGCCGGCCGTGGGGGTGCCGGAACCCGCCTTGCGCTTTCGCGCCGAACTGTCCTTCCTGTTCCGCCTTGCCAGGCAGCTGAAGGCGCAGCGCGAGGTGCTGCGCGGCAAGCCGGAGAACTTCAGCCGACCCGACTACAACTTCCGCGTCCCGACGGCGGGCGAGGACGGGCCGACGGGCGAGGAACCGGTGGAGATCACGGTGCGCAAGCGCGGTGCGCCGCTGGACCTGATCGTGGCGGAGGCCATGATCCTCGCCAACAGCACGTGGGGCCAGTGGCTGGCTGAGGTCGGCGTGCCCGGCATCTACCGCAGCCAGGCCAGCCTGGCCCCGGGCGTGAAGGTGCGCATGGGCACCAAGGCGCTGCCGCACGCCGGCATCGGCGTGAAAAGTTACGCGTGGAGCACCTCGCCCCTGCGCCGCTATACGGACCTGGTGAACCAGTGGCAGATCATCGCGGCGGCGCGCCACGGCCGCACCGCCGCGCTTGCGGCGCCCTTCAAGCCGAAGGATGCCGAGCTGTTCTCGATCATCTCCGGCTTCGACGCTGCCTACAGCGCCTACAACGGCCACCAGGCCGGGATGGAACGCTACTGGACGCTCAAGTACCTGCAGCAGAACGGCATCCGCGAGCTGGAAGCCACCGTCTTCAAGGAAGGCCTGGCCCGCGCCGACACGCTGCCGCTGGTGCTGCCGGTGCTGGGCACGGCGGACCTGCCGCGCGGCGCCCGCGTGCGGCTGCGCCTGGGCCAGATCGACCTGATCACGCTGGATGTCAGCGGCTCGGTGCTGCAACGCCTGGATACCATTGCGGAGCCGGCGTCGGTGGAAGACGACAGCGAAGAGGAAAGCGTCGCGGGTCCGATTGCGATCGCGGTGGATGTCACGGACACTTCCGAGGACAATCCGGTCAGCGCGCCCGCGGGCGTAGACGTGAGTTCGTGAACCTGAAGTCCCTCAGCACCCTGCAGATCGCACTGGGCGTGTCCGTCATCGTGCACGCGGCCCTGCTCACGGTGCGCATCGTCGACCCCGAAGGCTTCAACCGCGTGTTCCAGGACACGCCGCTCGAGGTCGTGCTGGTCAACGCCCGCAGCAACGAGAAGGTCGACCGCGCGCAGGCCATCGCCCAGGCGGCGCTCGCCGGCGGCGGCGAGGCCGAGAAGGGCCGCGCCACCTCGCCCCTGCCGGCCTCGGCGCTCACCTCCATCGGCGACGCTGCGGAAGACGCGCAGCAGAAGATCGAGACGATGCAGGAAGAGCAGATGGTGATGCTCGCCAACCTCAAGCGCACGCTCGCCGCCATGCCCCCGGCGGACCCGAAGCAGGCCCGCTCGAACCCCGAGGCGGCGGCGCGCGAGGAGAAGCGCCGCCACCTCGTCAAGCTGCTGGCCGAGATCGAGAAGCGCATCAACGAGGAAAACGCGCGGCCGAAGAAGCGCTACATCAGCCCCTCCACGCGCGAGGAGGTGTACGCCGTCTACTACGACGCGCTGCGGCGCAAGATCGAGGAACGCGGCACCACCAACTTCCCGGAACTCGCCGGCCGCAAGCTCTATGGCGAGCTGACGATGATCGTGACGGTGAACCACGACGGCCGGGTCACCGACGCCGAGATCGTCGAAAGCTCCGGCAACCGCACCCTGGACCGGCGGGCCGCCACCATCGCGCGCGCCGCCGGCCCGTTCGGCCGCTTCAGCGAGGCGATGCGCCGCAAGGCGGACCAGATCGTGGTGGTGTCGCGCTTCAAGTTCACGCGCGAAGACACGCTGGAAACCCGGCTCACCAACCGCTGAGGCCGCCACCGTGGACCGCTATTGCGTGATGGGCAATCCCGTGGAGCACAGCCGCTCGCCGTGGATCCACGCGCGCTTCGCCGCACTGACCGGGCAGCCGGTGGAGTACGGCCGGCGCCTGGTGCCGCTGGCGGGCTTCGCCGCGGCGCTGCAGGCTTTCCGTGCCGAGGGCGGCCGGGGTTGCAACGTGACCGTGCCGTTCAAGTTCGAGGCTGCCACGCTGGTGAGCCACCGCAGCGAACGGGCGGCGCTGGCCGGCGCCTGCAACACGCTGCGCTTCGAAGCCGGCGGCATCTACGGCGACAACACCGATGGCCTGGGCCTGGTGCACGACCTGCAGGACAACGCCGGCGTGGCGCTCGCCGGGCGCGACGTGCTCCTGATCGGCGCCGGCGGCGCGGCGGCCGGGGTGCTCGGGCCGCTGGTCGAAGCGAAGCCGCGCCGCATCGTGGTGGCCAACCGCACGCCCGAAAAGGCGCAGGCCCTGGTGGCGCGGCACGCGATGCTGGCGGACGCTACCGGCGTGAGGCTCGAGGCCTGCGGGCTGGACGCGGTGCCGGGCGCCTTCGATGTCGTGGTGAACGGAACGGCGAGCAGCCTCAGCGGCGCGGAGGTGCCGGTGCCGGCCTCCGTACTTCGGCCCGGCGCGCTGGCCTGCGACATGATGTACGGCCCGGCGGCCGAAGGATTCCTGCAGTGGGCGCGCGCGCACGGCGCGAGCGGCCGCGACGGCCTGGGCATGCTGGTGGAACAGGCGGCGGAGGCCTTCCTGGTGTGGCGCGGCGTGCGGCCGCCGTCGGCGCAGGTGCTGGCCGAACTGCGGCAGGAGCTGGCGCGATGAAGGCCGTCCTGCGCTGGATCGGGCTGGTGCTGATCGCCTTCGTCGCGCTGCAGGCCTTCTTCGTCGGGCGCATCGCGCTGATGGCGGTGGTGGACCCGCAGTCGACCAGCTTCCAGCGTTCGGAAGCCTGGCGCATCGCCACCGAGAAGGACAGGCTGCGCTGGAGCCAGCGCTGGGTGGCTTACCCGCAGATTTCCGACAACCTCAAGCGCGCGGTGATCGCTTCGGAGGACGACGGCTTCGTCTACCACGATGGGGTGGACTGGGATGCGCTGGAGAAGGCCTGGGAGCGCAATGCCAAGGCGGAGGAAAAGGCGTCCCGGCGGGCGCAGCTTGCGCCCTCGACGGCCAGGCCGCCCAAGATCTACGGCGGCTCCACCATCTCGCAGCAGCTGGCCAAGAACCTGCTGCTCTCGGGCGAGCGCAGCTTCCTGCGCAAGGGCCAGGAATTCGTGCTGACGATGGCGCTGGAGCACACGCTGTCGAAGGAGCGGATCCTGGAGATCTACCTCAATAGCGTGGAGTGGGGCGACGGCGTGTTCGGCGCCGAGGCCGCCGCGCAGCACTACTTCCGCAAGCCCGCCAGCCGCCTCAGCGCTTACGAGGCCGCGCGGCTGGCCGTGATGCTGCCGCAGCCCAAGCGCTTCGAGAAGATGCCGGGCTCGAAGTACCTGGCGGGGCGCACGGCGACGATCGTCGCGCGCATGCGCGCGGCGGAACTGCCCTGATGCGGATCCTGGGCATCGATCCCGGATTGCAGACCACGGGCTTCGGCGTCGTCGATGCCGACGGCTACGCGCTGCAGTACGTGGCCAGCGGCACCATCAGCACCATGCACCTGGAGCGGGGCGACCTGCCGGCGCGGCTCAAGGTGCTGTACGACGGCATCGGCGAGCTGCGCACGCGCTACCAGCCGGATGCGGCCGCGATCGAGATCGTGTTCGTGAACGTCAACCCGCAGTCCACGCTGCTGCTGGGCCAGGCGCGCGGTGCCTGCATCACGGCGCTGGTGGTCAATGCGCTGCCGGTGGCGGAGTACACGCCGATGCAGATGAAGCAGGCCGTGGCGGGCACCGGCAAGGCCGCCAAGACGCAGGTGCAATTGATGGTGCAGCGGCTGCTGCAGTTGCCGGGGCTGCCGGGCAAGGACGCCGCCGACGCGCTGGGGCTGGCCATCACGCACGCGCATGCGGCGCTGGCGACGGCGCGGATCCAGGCGGCGGGCGGGGTCGCGCGGCGCAACACCGGCGCGTACAAGACGGGGCGGGTGATCTAGGAAGATAGCCGGTCGGCGAAGATCGCGGCGAAGAGCAGCAACACCGCCAGCATCGTCCACTTGAACAGCGCGAGGCCGAAGCGCTTGTACTTCTGCTCGCCGGTGAAGGCGAAGAGCGCGAAGCTCACGCCGGCCGCCACCAGCAGCAGCAGCACCAGGACCCGGACGAAGCCCACGCTACCAGGCGCGGGCCGGCTGGGCGAAACCGGCGGGTGCCTCGCGTTCGTGGCCGAAGCTCACCACCTCGAAGGCATCCTGGTCCGCCAGCAGCGCGCGGATCAACTTGTTGTTCAGGGCGTGGCCCGAACGGAAGGCGCTGTAGGCCGCCAGCAGGGGCTTGCCGATCAGGTACAGGTCGCCCATCGCATCGAGGATCTTGTGCTTGACGAACTCGTCGTCGTAGCGCAGGCCGTCGGCGTTGAGCACGCGGTAGTCGTCGACCACGATCGCGTTGTCCATGCCGCCGCCCATGGCCAGGCCGCGGGCGCGCATCATTTCCAGGTCCTTCGTGAAGCCGAAGGTCCGGGCGCGCGCGATGTCGCGCGAGTACTGGCCCGAGCTCAGGTCGAATTCGTAGCGCTGGCCGGTGGAGCTGACCACGCGGTGGTGGAACTCGATCTCGAAGCCCAGCTTGAAGCCGTGGTACGGGTCGAGCCGCGCCCACTTCAGGTCCTCGCCCTGGCCTTCGCGCACTTCCACCGTCCGCAGCACGCGGATGAAGCGGCGCGGCGCGTTCTGCTGCTCGATGCCCGCGCTTTGCAGCAGGAAGACGAACGAAGCCGAAGAGCCGTCGAGGATGGGGACCTCTTCGGCCGTGATGTCGACGTAGAGGTTGTCGACGCCCAGGCCGGCGCAGGCGGACATCAGGTGTTCGACGGTGTGGACCTTGGCGCCGCCGTTGGAGATGGTCGAGGCCATGCGCGTATCCGTCACCGCCTGGGCGGAGACCGGGATGTCGACGGGCAGGGGCAGGTCCGTGCGGCGGAACACGATGCCGGTATCGGGCTGGGCGGGCCGCAGCGTCAGCTCCACGCGCTGACCGCTGTGCAGGCCCACGCCCACGGCCTTGGTCAGGGTCTTGAGGGTTCGCTGGCGCACCATGGAAGCGATTTTACGGGCGCCCAGGGATCCCCCCGGTTGACTTCCCGCATGTCCACGATAGAGCCAGGTCATTGGCTGAGCCTCACGCCGCGCCGTGAAGCGCGTATGTAGGAGACGTAAAACCGGATCGCCGCACAGCCAGAACGCAAAAGCCGCGAAGGTTTCGCAAAAACCGCAAAAGGGCGCCTTTGGGAGGTTCCTCTTTTGCGGCTTTTGCGTAGCCTTTGCGGCTTCTGCGTTCGGATGTCGGTCTTCAATCCGCCTGCTTGCGCAGGAACGCCGGGATCTCGAAGTCGTCCATCCCGCCGTTCGAGAGCGCATCGACCTTCGCGGCGGCTTGCGAGCGGTTGGTGCGCCACACGCTGGGCACCGCCAGGTTGCCGTAGTCGGCGTGCTGCGGGGCGGCGGCGCGGCCGGCTTCCATTTCGCGGGTGACGATGGCGCCGGGACCGGCAACGGCGTTGTGGATCGTCGGCACGTTGAAGGGCACGTTGTCGGTGCCGGTGCGCAGCACCTGCAGGGGCGGCGCCGTGCGGCGCTGCTGGCCCTGGCGCGACAGGCCCGTGGCCACCACGGTCACGCGGACCTGGTCGCCCAGCGAGTCGTCATAGGCCGTGCCGTAGATCACGTGCGCGTCCGGCGAGGCGTAGGCGCGGATCGTGTTCATCGCCAGCTTGGACTCGGACAGCTTCAGGCTGCCCTTGGCCGCCGTGATCAGCACCAGCACGCCCTTGGCGCCCGAGAGATCGATGCCATCCAGCAGCGGGCAGGCCACGGCCTGTTCCGCGGCAATGCGCGCCCGGTCCGGCCCCTCGGCCAGCGCCGTGCCCATCATCGCCTTGCCCGGCTCGCCCATCACGGTGCGCACGTCCTCGAAGTCCACGTTCACGTGGCCGGGGACGTTGATGATTTCCGCGATGCCACCCACGGCGTTCTTCAGCACGTCGTTGGCGTGCGCGAAGGCCTCGTCCTGGGTGATGTCGTCGCCCAGCACTTCCAGCAGCTTCTCGTTCAGCACGACGATCAGCGAATCGACGTTGGCCTCGAGTTCGGACAGGCCGTTGTCCGCGTTGGTCATGCGGCGGCCGCCTTCCCAGTCGAAGGGCTTGGTGACCACGCCCACCGTGAGGATGCCCATCTCCTTGGCGACGCGCGCGATCACGGGCGCCGCGCCGGTGCCGGTGCCGCCGCCCATGCCGGCCGTGATGAACAGCATGTGCGCGCCGGCGATGGCCTGGCGGATGTCTTCGACGGCCGCCTCCGCGCATTCGCGGCCCTTGTCCGGCTTGCTGCCGGCGCCCAGGCCGGTGCCACCGAGCTGGATCAGCTTGTGCGCCGTGCTGCGCGACAGCGCCTGCGCATCGGTGTTGGCGCAGATGAATTCCACGCCCTGCACGCTGCGCTCGATCATGTGCGCCACGGCATTGCCACCGCCACCGCCGACGCCGATCACCTTGATCTGCGTGCCCTGGTGGAACTCCTCGACTTCGATCATTTCAATGCTCATGTGATTCTCCTGACTCTTGCAGTTGCCACTGACAAATACTTGTTGGTTGGAACGCTTAACGCGGGAACGGTGGATCGGTGCACCGACATCGCTCCTTTCTGCGAGGAGGACTCCCTCGCGCCAGGCAGAACGGGTGGGGATTCATTCAGAAATTCCCCACGATGAAATCCCGGATGCGGCCGAAGGCGGTCTTCACCGAGCCGTGCTTCTGCGCCACGCGGGCGCCACGCACCCGCGCGAGGCGCGCTTCCTCCAGCAGTCCCATGACCGTGGCCGCGCGCGGCTGCCCCACCATGTCGGCCAGCGCGCCGCCGTAGCGCGGCAGGCCGCGCCGCACCGGCTTCAGGAAGATGTCCTCGCCGAGTTCCACCATGCCGGGCATCACCGCGCTGCCGCCGGTGATCACGATGCCGGAGGACAGCACCTCCTCGTAGCCCGACTCGCGGATCACCTGCTGCACCAGCGAGAAGATCTCCTCCACGCGCGGCTCGATCACGCCGGCGAGCGCCTGCTTCGAGAGCATGCGCGGGCCGCGGTCGCCCAGCCCCGGCACCTCGACCTGCTGCTCGGGGTCGGCCAGCAGCTGCTTGGCGTAGCCCGACTCCACCTTGATGTCCTCGGCGTCCTTGGTCGGCGTGCGCAGCGCCATCGCGATGTCGCTGGTGATCAGGTCGCCGGCGATCGGGATGACGGCGGTGTGGCGGATCGCCCCGCCGGTGAAGATCGCCACGTCGGTCGTGCCCGCGCCGATGTCGACGCACGCCACGCCCAGTTCCTTCTCGTCGTCCGAGAGCACGGACTGCGACGAGGCCAGCGGATTGAGCAGCAGCTGCTCCACCTCGAGCCCGCAGCGCCGCACGCACTTGATGATGTTCTCCGCCGCGCTCTGGGCCCCGGTCACGATGTGCACCTTGGCTTCCAGCCGGATGCCGCTCATGCCGATCGGCTCCTTCACGTCCTGGCCGTCGATCACGAATTCCTGCGGCTCCACCAGCAGCAGGCGCTGGTCGGTCGAGATGTTGATGGCGCGCGCCGTCTCCACCACCCGCGCCACGTCGGCGGGCGTGACCTCGCGGTCCTTCACCGCCACCATGCCGCTGGAGTTGATGCCGCGGATATGGCTGCCGGTGATGCCGGTGTAGACGCGCGTGATCTTGCAGTCGGCCATCAACTCCGCTTCCTTGAGCGCCTGCTGGATGCTCTGCACCGTCGCGTCGATGTTGACCACCACGCCCCGCTTGAGGCCGGTGGCCGGCGCGACGCCCAGGCCGGCGATCTTCAGCTCGCCGCCGGGCAGGACTTCGGCCACCACCGCCATCACCTTGGCCGTGCCGATGTCCAGTCCGACGACGAGATCCTTGTATTCCTTCGCCATCCTCTTTGTTCCTCAGTTCCTCTTCGTCGCCGGCTCGGTGGTGGCGACTCCCCTCAACCTGATTGCGTAGCCGTTCACGTGCCGCAGGTCCGCCGTCACCAGCGCCTCCGGCCGCCGGCCGTATTTGGATGTGACCTGCGTGAGCGTGTGGGCGAAGCGCTCGCCGCGCGCCAGCACCTCCTGCGCCGTGCCGCGACCCAGCTCCACGATCGCGCCGGTGTCCAGCTGCGCCGTCCAGCCGCCGCGGCCGGTCAGCACCACCTGCTCCACCGAGAGTTCCAGCGGCTGCAGCAGCGGATGCAGCGCGCGGTACATCGCCAGCACCTGCGCCGACGAGCCCTCCGGCCCCGCCAGCCGCGGCATGTCCTCCTGCTCCGCGTCGCCGGCGTTGGCCTCGAACACCTCGCCGTAGGTGTTGACCAGGCGCGATTCGGAATCGATGCCCCACAGGGCCTCGGGCTGGTGCTCCTCGATCTGCACCCGCAGCCGGTTGGGGAACTCGCGCTTGACCACCGCCTTGCGCACCCAGGGCACCCTCTCGAAGGCCTCGCGCGCCTGCTGCAGGTCCAGGGTGAAGAAGTTGCCGGCCAGGCGCGGCGCCACGTTCGCGCGCAGCGTCGCCGCGCTGTTGTGCGTGACCTGCCCCTGCACCACGATCGCGCGGATCGCGAACACCGGATGGCGCACGGCCCACCAGGCGAGCGCCGCCAGCAGCACGGCGCCGCAGGTCGCGAACAGCACCGTGGCGGTGATGTTCATCAGCCGGACGTCGAACGGCAGCGCGGTCGCCTGATTCTTCCTCATTTCTTCGCCACCTCCTGCTGCGGCAGGTCCAGCGCGGCGTCGGCCAGCAGTTGCAGGCACAGGTCCTCGTAGCTGATGCCGGCGGCGCGGGCGGACATCGGCACCAGCGAGTGGCCCGTCATGCCGGGCGAGGTGTTGATCTCCAGCAGCGAGGGCTTGCGCGTGGCGGCGTCGATCATCACGTCGATGCGGCCCCAGCCGCGGCAGCCCAGCACGCGATAGGCGTTCACGACCAGGTCCTGGATCGCCGCTTCCTCGCCTTCGGGCAGGCCGCAGGGCACCAGGTACTTGGTGTCGTCGGTGAAGTACTTGTTCTGGTAGTCGTAGTTGCCCTCGGGCGCCACGATGCGGATCACCGGCAGCGCGCGGGCACCGTCGCCGGTGCCCAGGATCGGGCAGGTGACCTCGTCGCCGGCGATGAACTGCTCGCACAGCACGTCGGTGTCCAGCGCCGCGGCGGCATCGACGGCCGCCAGCACCTCCGAGTAGCCCTGCACCTTCGCCACGCCGATGGACGAGCCTTCGCGCGCCGGCTTCACGATCAGCGGCATCCCGAGGTCGTCGGGGATCTTGACCACTTCCTCGCGCTGGTAGGCCCCGCGCTTGAGCAGCGTGTACCTCGGCGTCGGGATGCCTTCGGCCAGCCACACGCGCTTGGTCATCGTCTTGTCGATCGAGATGGCCGAAGCCATGACGCCCGAGCCGGTGTACGGGATGCCGAGCAGCTCCAGCGCGCCCTGCACGGTGCCGTCCTCGCCGAAGCGGCCGTGCAGCGCGATGAAGCACCGCTTGAAGTTCTTGCGCTTGAGTTCGATCAGGTCGCGTTCCGCCGGATCGAAGGCGTGGGCGTCGACCCCCTTGGATTGCAGCGCCTTGAGCACGCCCGCGCCGGACATCAGCGACACTTCCCGCTCGGCCGACTTGCCGCCCATGAGGACAGCCACCTTGCCGAAGGATTTCGGGTCGATGGCGGTCATTGCTGGCCTCCGACCAGGTCCACCAGCTTGCCGGGCACGGCGCCGATCGAGCCGGCGCCCATGCACATCACGACGTCGCCATTGCGCACCGTCTCCAGCACCGCCTGCGGCATGCCGGCGATGTCGCCCACGAATTGCGGCTCCACCTTGCCGGCCACGCGCACCGCACGCGCGAGCGAACGGCCGTCGGCGGCGACGATCGGCTCCTCGCCGGCGGAATAGACCTCGGCCAGCAGCACAGCGTCGGCCGTGCCCAGCACCTGCACGAAGTCCTCGAAGCAGTCGCGCGTGCGGGTGTAGCGGTGCGGCTGGAACGCCAGCACGATGCGCTGCTCCGGGAAGGCGCCGCGCGCGGCCGCCAGCGTGGCACGCATCTCCACCGGGTGGTGGCCGTAGTCCTCGATCACGGTGAACGTGCCGCCGCCCTGCTCTGGCGGCACCGGCAGTTCGCCGTAGCTCTGGAAGCGGCGACCGACGCCGCGGAACTCCGACAGGGCCTTGAGCACCGCGTCGTCCGGGATGTTCAGTTCGACGGCAATGGCGATCGCCGACAGCGCATTGAGCACGTTGTGCATGCCGACCAGGTTCAGCTTCACGTGCATGTCGGGCAGCGTCACGCCGTTGCGGCGCTGCACCGTGAAGTGCATCTGGGGACCCACCGCCTTCACGCCCACCGCGCGCACCTGCGCGTCCTCGCGCAGGCCGTAGGTGGTCACCGGGCACTGCACCTGCGGGATGATGGAGCGCACCGATTCGTCCTCGACGCACAGGACCGCCGTGCCGTAGAAGGGCATGCGGTGCAGGAACTCCAGGAAGGCCTTCTTCAGGTTGTTGAAGTCGTGCCCGTAGGTGTCCATGTGGTCGGCGTCGATGTTGGTCACCACCGCCATCACCGGCAACAGGTTGAGGAAGGACGCGTCGGATTCGTCCGCCTCCACCACGATGTAGTCGCCCGAGCCGAGCTTGGCGTTGGCGCCGGCGCTGTTCAGGCGGCCGCCGATCACGAAGGTGGGGTCGAGCCCGCCCTCGGCCAGCACGCTGGCGACCAGGCTGGTGGTCGTCGTCTTGCCGTGCGTGCCGGCGATGGCGATGCCCTGCTTCAGGCGCATCAGCTCCGCCAGCATCACCGCGCGCGGCACGATCGGGATCTTGCGCTTGCGGGCGGCCACGACCTCGGGGTTGTCCTGCTGCACGGCCGTCGACGTGACCACGGCATCGGCCCCGATCACGTTGGCGGCCGCGTGGCCGACGAAGGTCTGGATGCCCAGTTGGGAGAGCCGGCCCAGGGTCGGGGAATCGGCGATGTCGGATCCGGAGATCAGGTAGCCGAGGTTGCGCAGCACTTCGGCGATGCCGGACATGCCGGCGCCGCCGATGCCAACGAAATGAATATGCTTGATTGCGTGTTTCACAGCGCCTCCATTTCGTTGGCTTCCTGTGACTCGACGAAGTGGATGTGTTTGATGGCGTGTTTCATCGTGCGAGGGCCTCGCAGGCGGCGACCACCTGCTCGGTCGCCTGGGTCTTCTGCATGCGCTTGGCCGCCACGGCGCGCTGCAGCAGTTGTTCGCGCGTCAGGGTGATCAGCATGGTGGCCAGCGTGTCGGGGGTGAGCTCGCGCTGCTGCACGAGCCAGCCGCCGCCGGCGTCCACCAGGAACTTCGCGTTCGTGGTCTGGTGGTCGTCGACGGCGTGAGGGAAGGGGACGAAGAGCGCGGGCGCGCCCACCGCCGCCAGCTCGGTGACCGTGCTCGCGCCGGCGCGGCAGATCACGAGGTCGGCTTCGGCATAGGCGCTCGCCGTGTCGTCGATGAAGGGCGTGAGCTGCGCCTCCACGCCCGCCTGGGCGTAGTTGGCGCGCAGTTCCTCGATCTGCTTCGCGCCGCTCTGGTGCAGCACGCGCGGGCGGTTCGGCTCCGGGATGCGCGCCAGCGCCTGCGGCACGATCTCGTTGAGCGCCCGGGCGCCGAGGCTGCCGCCGACCACGAGGATCTTCAGCGGGCCGCTGCGGCCGGCGAAGCGTTGCTCCGGTTCGGCCTGGCGCAGGAAGGCTTCGCGCAGCGGGTTGCCCACCCACTCGCCCTTCTTCAGCACCTCGGGGAAGGCGCTGTAGACGCGGTCGGCGACGCCGGCCAGCACCTTGTTGGCCATGCCGGCCACCGAGTTCTGTTCGTGCAGCACGAGCGGTTTGCCGAGCAGCACGCTCATCATGCCGGCCGGGAAGGTGATGTAGCCGCCCAGGCCCACCACCACCTGCGGGCGCACGCGGCGCACGACCTGGATGCTCTGCCAGAAGGCGCGCAGCAGCTTGAGCGGCAGGAACACGAGCGTCTTGACGCCCTTGCCGCGCACGCCGCCGAAGTCGATGGTCTCCAGCGGAAAGCCGCGCGGCGGCACCAGCTGCGCCTCCATGCTGTTCGGCGCGCCCAGCCAGTGCACGCGCCAGCCGCGCGCCCGCAGCGCCTCGGCCACGGCGAGGCCCGGGAAGATGTGCCCTCCCGTTCCGCCCGCCATGACGAGTGCCGTGCGTTCGCTCATGCCCGGCCTCCGCGCATCAGCGTGCGGTTCTCGAAGTCGATCCGCAGCACCACCGCGATGGCGACGACGTTCATCAGCACCGCGGAGCCGCCATAGGACATCAGCGGCAGGGTCAGGCCCTTGGTCGGCAGCGCCCCCAGGTTCACGCCCATGTTGATGAAGGCCTGGAAGCCGACCCAGATGCCCACGCCCTGCGCGACGAGGCCGGCGAAGATGCGGTCGAGCGCGATCGCCTGGCGGCCGATGTGCATCATGCGGCGCGTCATCCACAGGAAGCAGAGGATGACGCTCAGCACGCCGACCAGGCCGAACTCCTCGCCGATCACGGCCAGCAGGAAGTCGGTGTGCGCCTCGGGCAGCCAGTGCAGCTTCTCCACGCTGCCGCCGAGGCCGACGCCGAAGATCTCGCCGCGGCCGATGGCGATCAGCGAGTGCGAGAGCTGGTAGCCCTTGCCCAGCGCGTACTTCTCGTTCCAGGGATCGAGGTAGGCGAAGATGCGCTCGCGCCGCCAGTCGGAAAACGCGATCATCAGCACGAAGGCCACCACGATCACCGCGGCGATCAGGAAGAACATGCGCGCGTTGACCCCGCCCAGGAACAGGATGCCCATGGCGATCACCGCGATCACCATGAAGGCGCCCATGTCGGGCTCGGCCAGCAGCAGCACGCCCACCATCGCGACCGCCGCCGCCATCGGCAGCACGGCGCGGAAGAAGCGCTCCTTCACGTCCATCTTGCGCACCATGTAGTTGGCCGCGTAGAGCAGCACCGCGAACTTGGCGAGCTCGGACGGCTGGAAGGAGATCGGGCCCAGCGGCAGCCAGCGGCGCGCGCCGTTGACGCCCTTGCCCACGTGCGGAATCAGCACCACCATCAGCAGCACGAGGGAGCCGACGAAAAGCCAGGGTGCGACGCGCTCCCAGGTCTCCACCTTCACCTGGAAGGCGAGCAGTCCGGCGACGAAGGACAGCACCAGGAACAGCGCATGGCGGCTGAGGAAATACGTGTGGGCGTAGCGGCCGAAGCGCGGGTTGTCCGGCAGGGCGATGGAGGCCGAATAGACCATCACCATGCCCCAGGCCAGCAGCGCCACCGTCAGCCAGAGCAGCGCCGGATCGAAGGGGCGCAGGCCCTCGACCGGCGCGGCGCCGCGCGCCACCCAGGGCGCGTCCTCGCGCCTGCCGAACGGGTTGCGGCGGAACATGGCGGCGACGCTGGCCAGCGACAGGTTCAAGCCTCGCCTCCTTCCAGCATCGCGCCGGCTTCGTCGGCGACGGCCTTGACGGCGGCGCGGAACACCTCCGCGCGATGCGGGTAGTTGCGGAACATGTCGAAGCTCGCGCAGGCCGGCGACATCAGCACGGCGTCGCCGGCATGGGCCCGCTGGGTCGCGACGCGCACGGCCTCTTCCATCGTGGCGGCGCCGGCCAGGGGGACACCCGTGGGTTCCAGCACGGCCCGGATCTGCGGGCCGTCGCGGCCGATCAGCACCGCGGCGCGGGCGAAGCGCGCCACCGGCTCGGCCAGCGGCGCGAAGTCCTGCCCCTTGCCGTCGCCGCCCAGGATCACGACCAGCTTGCGCTCGGCGCCCAGGCCCTGCAGCGCCGCCACGGTCGCACCGACGTTGGTGCCCTTGCTGTCGTCGAAGTATTCGACGCCGTTGACGATGCCCACCGGCTCCACGCGGTGCGGCTCGCCGCGGTAGTCGCGCAGGCCGTACAGCATGGGCGCGAGCTGGCAACCGGCGGCGGTGGCGAGCGCCAGGGCCGAGAGCGCGTTGATCGCGTTGTGGCGGCCGCGGATGCGCAGCGCGTCGGCCGGCATCAGGCGCTGCAGGTGGATTTCTTCCTCGGCGTCCTTGCGCCGTTTCTCCGTCTCGTCCGCTTCGTGGGCGCGCACCAGCCACGCCATGCCGTGCACGATCTCGAGGCCGAAGTCGCCGGGGCCCTTCGGCAGGTCGCCGCCGAAGGTCACGTACGGGCGTTGCTCGAACTTGCCACCCTTGAGCCGCACCGGCGCGGGCAGCATGGCCATCACCAGCGGGTCCTCGCGATTGAGCACCATCACGCCCGTGCGGCCGAACACGCGCGCCTTGGCGGCGGCATAGGCTTCCATCGTGCCGTGCCAGTCCAGGTGGTCCTGCGTCACGTTCAGCACCGTGGCCGCGGTCGGCTCGAAGCCGGTCACGCCATCGAGCTGGAAGCTGGAGAGCTCCAGCACCCACACCTGCGGCAGCGCGTTGGCTTCGCGCTTTTGCGCCAGCGTGTCCAGCAGCGTCGGGCCGATGTTGCCGGCCACCGCCACCGTCTTGCCGCTGCGCTCCACGAGCTGGCCGGTGAGCGAGGTGACGGTGGTCTTGCCGTTGGTGCCGGTCACGCCGAGCACGGCGGGGTGGTAGCCGTCAGCCTCGCGCAGCGCCGCGAGTGCATCGGCGAACAGATCGAGTTCGGCGCGCACCGGGATGCCCTGCGCGCGGGCCGCATCGACCACCGGCGCCACCTGCTCCGGCGTGAGGCCCGGGCTGCGCAGCACCAGCCGCCGGCCCTGCAGCAGTTCGGCCGTGAAGGCCCCGCCCGCGAACTGCGCCGCGGGGACCTGCTCGCGCAGCGTCGGCAGCTGCGGCGGCTCCTCGCGGGTGTCCGCCACCGTCACGCGGGCGCCATGCC
This sequence comes from Ramlibacter alkalitolerans, assembly GCF_016722765.1. Lineage (GTDB taxonomy): Bacteria > Pseudomonadota > Gammaproteobacteria > Burkholderiales > Burkholderiaceae_C > Ramlibacter > Ramlibacter alkalitolerans. The sequence continues at coordinate 275,167 of NZ_JAEQND010000001.1, forward strand.
GGGCGCACCAGCGCGCCATGGCGAGGCCCGAGGCCCCGCAGCCCAGGACCAGCACTTCCTGATCGCGCAAGCTTTCCATCACCGCAGCTTCAGCGTGGACAGGCCGACCAGGCACAGCAGCATCGTGATGATCCAGAAGCGGATCACGACCTGCGTCTCCTTCCAGCCGGTTTTCTCGAAGTGGTGGTGCAGCGGCGCCATCAGCAGGATGCGCCGGCCCTCCCCGTACTTGCGTTTGGTGTACTTGAAGTACATCACCTGCGCCATCACCGACAGCGCCTCCACCACGAAGATGCCGCCCATGATGGCCAGCACGATCTCCTGCCGCACGATCACGGCGATGGTGCCGAGCGCGCCGCCCAGCGCCAGGGCGCCGACGTCGCCCATGAACACTTCGGCCGGGTGGGCGTTGAACCACAGGAAGGCCAGGCCGGCCCCCGCCACCGAGGCGCAGAAGATCAGCAGCTCACCCGAGCCGGGAATGTGCGGCAGGAACAGGTACTTCGAGTAGACGGCGCTGCCGGTCACGTAGGCGAAGACGCCCAGCGCCGAGCCCACCATCACCACCGGCATGATCGCCAGCCCGTCGAGCCCGTCGGTGAGGTTCACCGCGTTGCTGGAGCCCACGATCACCAGGTAGGTCATGACCATGAAGCCGAACACGCCCAGCGGATAGGTGACCTCCTTGAAGAAGGGCACCCACAGGCCCGCCTTGGGCGGCAGGTTCATGTCGAAGCCGGAGCGCACCCAGTCGATGAAGAGGCCCAGCACGCGCACGTTGGTGGTCTCGGACACGCTGAACGCGAGGTAGAGGGCCGCGACCAGGCCGATCAGGGACTGCCAGAAGTACTTCTCGCGCGAGCGCATGCCTTCCGGGTCCTTGTTGACCACCTTGCGCCAGTCGTCGACCCAGCCGATCGCGCCGAAGCCCAGCGTCACCAGCATCACGATCCAAACGAAGCGGTTGGTCCAGTCGAACCACAGCAGCGTCGACAGCGTCACCGAGATCAGAATCAGCACGCCGCCCATGGTGGGCGTGCCGCTCTTCTTCAGGTGCGACTGCATGCCGTACTCGCGCACCGGCTGCCCGATCTTGAGCGCGGCGAGGCGGCGGATCACCCAGGGCCCGAAGATGATGCCGATCAGCAGCGCCGTCATGGCCGCCATCACGGCGCGGAAGGTGATGTACTGGAAGACCCGGAAGAATCCGAATTCGTGTCCGTGGGTTTGCATCCACGAGGCCAGGCTAACGAGCATCGGGCCTCCCTTCGTCCTGTTGTCCTGCGTGGGCGGTGATCGCCTCCACCACCCGTTCCATCTTCATGAAGCGCGAGCCCTTGACCAGCACGCTTTCGGCTTGCGCCAGCGCCTGCAGCACCGCGGCGTTGAGCGCTTCGACGTCGGCGAAGTGGCGGCCCTTCATGGCCTGCGCCTGCTCGCCCAGCGTGAAGAGCTGCTCGATGCCGCGCTGGCGGGCGTAGTCGCCGACCTCGGCGTGGAAGGCCGGGCCCTGGTCGCCGACCTCGCCCATGTCGCCCAGCACCAGCAGCCGCGGCCCGGGCAGTTCGGCCAGCACGTCGATGGCGGCGCGCACCGAGTCGGGGTTGGCGTTGTAGCTGTCGTCGATGACCGTGAGCGTGCGGCCGCCGAGCGCGACCGCCAGTGCGCGCGAGCGCCCCTTGACCGGCTCGAACGATGCGAGTCCGGCGACGATGGACTGCAGCGGCACGCCGGCGGCGAGCGCGCAGGTCGCTGCGGCCAGCGCGTTGCGCACGTTGTGGCGGCCGGCGACCTGCAGCGCGAAGGCCAGCGGGCCGGCGGGCGTCTCGGCGCGCACCTGCCACTGGCCCTGCTGCCAGTCGGCGCCGGCGAGGCGCACGTCGGCATCGCTGCCCGCGGCGTCGCCGAAGGTCATGCAGGGACGGGCGTCGGCCAGGCCGGTCCACAGCATCGTGAACGGATCGCCGGCGGGGAACACCGCCACGCCGCTGGGCGGAAGGGCGGCGAAGACGCTGCCGTTCTCCTGCGCCACCGCTTCCACCGTGGCCATGAACTCCTGGTGCTCGCGCTGCGCGTTGTTCACCAGGGCCACGGTCGGCGCGGCGATGCGGGAGAGGTAGGCGATCTCGCCGGGGTGGTTCATGCCCAGCTCGATCACTCCGACGCGGTGGCCGGCGCGCAGGCGCAGCAGCGTGAGCGGCAGGCCGATGTCGTTGTTCAGGTTGCCCTGCGTGGCCAGGTGCGCCTCGGGCTGCCAGGCGCGCAGGATGGACGCGATCATCTGCGTGACCGTCGTCTTGCCGTTGCTGCCCGTCACCGCGATCAGCGGCAGCTTGTACTGCCTGCGCCAGGCATGGGCCAGCGCGCCGAGCGCGAGCTTGCTGTCCTCGACCTCGATGCCGGGCATGCCCGGCGGCAACTTGCCCGCGTGCGCGATGGCCGCGACGGCGCCCTTCTTGCGCGCATCGGCCAGGAAGTCGTTGGCGTCGAATCGCTCGCCCTTCAGCGCGACGAAGAGGTCGCCGGCTTGCAGCGTGCGGGTGTCGGTGTGGACGCGCCGCACCTGCACCGTGGCGTCGCCGACCAGTTCGCCGTCGATCCAGTCGGCGGCGCGCTGCAGGCTGAACATGGTGTCGCTCACTTGCGTGCCTCCTTGCGCCGGCCCCGGGCCTTGGCCGCAGGCGGCAGGGGCTCGGTCGCTGGCTTGCCGTAATCCATGAGCGCCTTCTGCGCATGCGCCTGGTCCGAGAAGGGGTGCTTCACGCCCGCGATCTCCTGGTAGTCCTCGTGGCCCTTGCCGGCCACCAGGATCACGTCCTGCGCTTGCGCGCAGGCGATGCTCTCGGCGATCGCGAGGGCGCGATCGGACTGCACCTGCACGCAATCGCGGTGCGACAGCCCGAGCAGGATCTGGCTGATGATGGCCTCGGGCTTCTCGGTGCGCGGGTTGTCGCTGGTGACCACCACCCGGTCGGCGTTCTTTTCGGCCACGGCCGCCATCAGCGGCCGCTTGGTCGCATCGCGGTCGCCGCCGCAACCGAACACGCACCAGAGCTTGCCGCCACGCTGCTGCGCCAGCGGACGCAGCGCCTGCAGGCCTTTTTCCAGGGCGTCCGGCGTGTGCGCATAGTCCACGGCCACCAGCGGCTTGCCGGCGGCAACCAGGCGCTCCATGCGGCCCGGCACCGGCAGCAGGTCGGCGCAGGCCGCCACCGCCTCGGCCAGCGGCACGCCGATGGCGCGCATCATGCCGATCACGCCCAGCAGGTTCGATACGTTGTAGTGGCCGACCAGCTTCGTCTGCAGCACCAGGCGCTGCGCGTCGCCGGCTTCGGCGACGGTGAAGCGCAGGCCCTCGTCGCCGTAGCCGATGTCCAGCGCCCGCACCCGCGCGTCGCGCACGCAGGAGACCGTCCACAGGTCCACGCGGCCGTTCCACAAGCGGGCTTCCAGCCGCTCGCCCATGGCGTCGTCGATGTTCACCACGGCGGCCTCCAGGTCCGGCCAGGCGAACAACTCCTCCTTCGCCGCCCAGTAGGCTTCCATCGAGCCGTGGTAGTCGAGGTGGTCCTGCGTGAAGTTGGTGAAGCCGGCCACGCGGATGCGCGTGCCGTCCATGCGCCGCTCCACGATGCCGATGGAAGACGCCTCGATCGCGCAGGCCTTCGCCCCTTCTTCCAGGAAGCGGCGGAAATGGCGCTGCATCAGCACCGGGTCGGGGGTCGTCAGGCCGGTGTGCTCCACGTGCGGCGGCCGGCCGATGCCCAGCGTGCCCACGATGCCGCACGGCATGCCGACGTTCGTGAGCGCCTGCGCCAGCCACCACGCCGTGGAGGTCTTGCCGTTGGTGCCGGTGACGGCCAGCACCTGGAGCTGCTGCGTCGGCTCGCCGTAGAACAGCGCGCCGATCGGCCCCGTGGCGGCCTTGAGGCCCTGGTAGGCGGCGACCGCGTCGCTGCCGAACTGGAAGGCCTCGCTGCCCGCCGCTTCGACCAGGCAGGCCGTCGCACCCTGCTGCAGGGCGGCCGGCACGAACTTGCGGCCGTCCGTGGCCGCGCCCGGCCAGGCGATGAAGCCGTCGCCGTGGCCGACCCGGCGGCTGTCGCAATGGACTTCGCCGGCCACGCGTTCGCGCAGCCAGTCGGCCGCTTCCTGGGGCGTGCGCAGCACCCGCATCAGATCGACTCCTCCACCGCCTGCACCACGATCTGCGGCTTGACGCTCATGTCCGGCTGCACGCCCAGCATGCGCAGCGTCTGCTGCACGGTGGAACTGAACACCGGTGCGGCGACGTCGCCGCCGAAGTACTTGCCCGCGCTCGGCTCGTCGATCATCACGGCCACCACGATGCGCGGCTTGTCGATCGGCGCGATGCCGACGAAGACGCCCCGGTACTTGTGTTCGGCATAGCCGCGTCCTTCCTGCTTGTGCGCGGTGCCGGTCTTGCCGCCCACCGAATACCCCATCGTCTGCGCCTTGGGCGCGGTGCCGCCGCTCATGGTCACCAGGTGCAGCATCTGCCGCATCTCCTGCGCGATCTGGGGCTGCAGCACGCGCACGCCGGGCGTGGCCGTGTCGGTCTTGAGCAGCGTCACGGGCACCAGCTCGCCGTCGCGCGCGAACACCGTGTAGGCGCGCGCGAGCTGGAACAGGCTGGTCGAGACGCCGTAGCCGTAGCTCATGGTCGCCTGCTCGATCGGCCGCCAGGTCTTCCAGGCGCGCAGCTTGCCGCTCACCGTGCCGGGGAACGGCACCTGCGGCCGCTGGCCGAAGCCGACCTGCGTGTACAGCTCCCACATCTCGCGCGGCTGCAGCTGCATCGCCATGCGCACCGTGCCGACGTTGCTGGATTTCTGGATCACCTCGGTGACCGTCAGGTCCCCGTGCGCATGCGAGTCGCTGATCGTGGAACCGGCGATCGTGAGCCGGCCCGGCGCGGTCGGGATCAGCGTGGTGGGCTTGACCAGCCCCTTCTCCAGCGCCAGCGACACCGCGAACGGCTTCATCGTCGAACCGGGCTCGAAGCTGTCGGTGAGCGCGCGGTTGCGCAACTGCGCCCCGGTGAGGTTCTGCCGGTGCGCCGGCGAGTAGCTCGGATAGTTGGCCAGCGCCAGCACCTCGCCGGTGTCGACATCCAGCACGACGACGCTGCCCGCCTTGGCCTTGTTGGCGACCACGGCGTCGCGCAGCTGCTGGTAGGCGAAGAACTGCACCTTGCTGTCGATGGACAGCTGCAGGTCCTTGCCGGCCACCGGCGGCACCTGCTCGCCCACGTCTTCGACGATGCGGCCCAGGCGGTCCTTGATCACGCGGCGCGAACCCGGCCGGCCGGCCAGGTCCTTGTTGAAGGCCAGCTCCACGCCCTCCTGCCCGAGGTCCTCGACGTTGGTGAAGCCGACGACATGCGCCGCGGCCTCGCCTTCGGGGTACTGCCGGCGGTATTCCTTGCGCTGGTAGATGCCCTTGAGGTCGAGGGCGGCAATCTGTTTCGCCGTGGCCTCGTCGACCTGGCGCTTGAGCCAGACGAAGTTGCGGTCCTCCTCCAGCTTGGCCATCAGTTCCGCCAGCGGCACCTGCAGCAGCTTCGCGAGCTTCGCGAGCCTGGGCGGGTCGCGCTCCACGTCCTCGGGGATCGCCCAGATGCTCGGCACCGGAACGCTGGTCGCGAGCAGCAGGCCGTTGCGGTCGAAGATGCGGCCGCGGTTGGCCGGCAGCTCCAGGGTGCGGGCGAAACGCACCTCGCCCTGCCTGCGATAGAAGTCGTTGCCGAACACCTGCACCCACGCGGCGCGCCCGGCGAGCGCCAGGAAGCCCAGCGCGATGCCGGCGACGATGAACTTGCTGCGCCACACCGGCGTGCGGCTGGCCAGCAGCGGGCTGGAAGAATAGGCAACGACGCGGCCGCTCATGGGGATGCCTCGCTGGCCTGGCCCTTGAGCGTGACGTACTGGGTGATCGCCGGCGTCGCGGGGCGCATGTGCAGCTGCTCGCGCGCGACCTTCTCGACGCGCGCCGAAGTGGCCTGGGCCCGCTTCTCCACCTGCAGGCGCTCGTTGTCGATCTCCAGCTTGCGCGCCTCGTTGTGCGCCCGCTCGATCTCCGTGTAGAGGCGGCGCGACTCGTACTGCACCTGCACCAGGTACAGGGCACTGGCGATCACCGTCACCAGCAGGGTCAGGTTCAGGCGGAGGATCATGCTGCCGTCCTCTCGGCCACGCGCATGATGGCGCTGCGCGCCCGCGGGTTGCCCTGCACTTCCCCGGCGCCGGGCTTCACGCGCCCGAGGGCGCGCAGCTTCATCGGCTTGGCCGGGGCAAAGGGCGCGCGGCGGTCGAATTCCTCGCGCGAATGCTTCGCGATGAACTGCTTGACGATGCGGTCTTCCAGCGAATGGAAGCTGATCACCACCAGCCGGCCTGAGGCTTCGAGCACGTCGAGACTCGCTTCTAGCGCCGCCTGCAGCTCTTCAAGCTCGGCGTTGACGAAAATCCGAAGAGCCTGAAATGTGCGCGTTGCAGGGTCCTGGCCCGGCTCGCGGGTTTTGACCGCGCCAGCCACGAGCTGGGCCAGTTCGGAGGTGCTGGCAAGAGGCCCCCGTTCCTGTCGGCGAGCTGCAATCGCCTTTGCAATCTGAACAGCAAACCGTTCCTCGCCGTATTCACGGATCACCTCCGCCATCTGTTCGACCGGGGCACTGGCGAGCCAGTCCGCGGCACTGGTGCCGCGCGTCGGGTCCATGCGCATGTCCAGCGGGCCCTCGGAGCGGAACGAAAAACCCCGCGCCGGGTTGTCGATCTGCGGCGAGCTCACGCCCAGGTCCATCAGCACCCCGGAGATGCTGTTGGAGGCCAGCTCGCGCAGGGCCGCGAAGCCCTCGTGCCGGATCTCGAAGCGCGTGTCGGCGATCGCATGCGCGGCCGCGACCGCTTCCGGGTCCTTGTCGAAGGCGACCAGCCGGCCCTGCGGCTCCAGCCTGGAGAGGATCAGGCGCGAGTGCCCGCCGCGGCCGAAGGTCGCGTCGACGTAGATTCCATCCGGCTTGGTGACGAGGGCCTCGACTGCTTCGTTCAACAAGACGGTGGTGTGTTGCCATCTGCTGTCCACCACCTGCCCTCAGAAAGAGAAGTCCTTGAAGGCTTCGGGCATTCCGCCGCGCATGGCCTCGGCCTCCTTGGCCTCGTAGGTCGCCTTGTCCCACAGTTCGAAGTGCGCGCCCATTCCAAGCAGCATCGTTTCCTTCTCGATGCCGGTGGCGGCACGCAGTTCGGGCGCCACCAGCACGCGCCCGGTCGAATCCAGTTCCACGTCCTGGGCGTTGCCCAGAAAGATTCTCTTCCACCACTGCGCGTCCATGGGGAGCTGCGCGATGCGGTCACGAAATTTTTCCCATTCCGGCCGCGGGAAGATCAGCAGGCAGCCGTGGGGGTGGCGGGTGATGGTGAGCTGGTTGGCGGCCGAGGCGGACAGGACGTCACGATGCCGGGTCGGCATGGAAAGCCGCCCCTTGGCATCGAGATTCAGCGACGACGCGCCCTGGAACACCTTTGTCTGCCCTCACTGCACAGCAACCGCAAGTCACGGCGGGAAATCCCACTATCCCCCACTTCATTGCACTTTTTTGCACTGTAGCAGGAAAACGCTGAGGCGCAAGGGAGCGCCGGTAAGAATTGGCAATGAAATCAAGCACTTAGAAGCGAAGACGGCGGCCGAGGGCCGCCGAATTCCGTTCTAAAGCAAGCACTTACGTGATGCTGTGAATGTGACTCCTCACGGAGTTCAGAGGATGTAGCGCGAAAGGTCCTCGTTCCGGCTGAGTTCGCTCAGGCGCGTGTCGACATAGGCAGCATCGATCGTCACCGCCTGCCCTTCCAGCCGGGTGGCCTCGAAGCTCACTTCGTCCAGCAGCCGTTCCATCACCGTCGACAGCCGCCGCGCGCCGATGTTCTCGGTGCGCTCGTTGACGTCGTAGGCGATCTGCGCCAGCCGCGTGATGCCGTCCGGCGCGAAGGTGAGCTGCACGTTCTCGGTGGCCAGCAGCGCCTGGTATTGCTTGACGAGCGACGCGTGCGTGGACGTGAGGATCGCCTCGAAGTCCTGCACCGACAGCGAGCCGAGCTCCACGCGGATCGGGAAGCGCCCCTGCAGCTCGGGGATGAGGTCGCTCGGCTTCGAGAGATGGAAGGCGCCGCTGGCGATGAACAGGATGTGGTCGGTGCGGATCGGCCCGTACTTGGTCGACACGGTGGTGCCTTCCACCAGCGGCAGCAGGTCGCGCTGCACGCCCTGGCGCGAGACGTCGGCGCCCTGCATCTCGCTGCGCGAAGCCACCTTGTCGATCTCGTCGACGAAGACGATGCCGTTCTGCTCCGCGTTGTGGATCGCCGCGGCCCGGATCTCGTCCTCGTTGACCATGGCCGCCGCTTCCTCGTCGACCAGCAGCTTCATCGCCTCGCGGATCTTCAGCTTGCGCGACTTGCGGCGCGTGCCGCCGAACTGCGTGAACAGGCCGCGCAGCTGCTCGGTCATGTCCTCCATGCCGGGCGGGCCCATGATCTCGAGGTTCGGCTTGGCCTCGGCGACATCGATCTCGATGTCCTTGTCGTCCAGTTCGCCCTGGCGCAGCTTCTTGCGGAACACCTGGCGCGCCGTGCTCTCGCCCGGTTCGTCGCCGCGCGGCGCGGGGATCAGCACGCTGAGGATGCGGTCCTCCGCTGCGTCTTCCGCCCGGGTGCGGACCTTGCGCATTTCCGTCATGCGCGTCTGCTTGACGGCGATCTCGGCGAGGTCGCGGATGATCGAATCGACGTCCTTGCCGACATAGCCGACCTCGGTGAACTTGGTCGCTTCCACCTTGATGAAGGGCGCGTCGGCGAGCTTGGCCAGGCGGCGCGCGATCTCGGTCTTGCCGACGCCCGTGGGCCCGATCATCAGGATGTTCTTGGGCGTGATCTCCTGGCGCAGCTTCTCCTCGACCTGCTGGCGGCGCCAGCGGTTGCGCAGCGCGATGGCGACGGCACGCTTGGCGTTCCCCTGCCCCACGATGTGGCGATCGAGCTCGGACACGATCTCCTGCGGCGTCATCGTGCTCATTCGAGCACCTCGATCGTGTGGTTCATGTTCGTGTAGATGCAAAGCTCGCCGGCGATCTCGAGCGACTTCTTGACGATGTCGCGCGCGCCCAGCTCCGAGTTCTCCAGCAGCGCCCGCGCCGCGGCCTGCGCATAGCCGCCGCCGGAGCCGATCGAGACGATGCCGTGTTCGGGCTCGAGCACGTCGCCGTTGCCGGTGATGATCAGCGAGGACTCGCGGTCGGCGACGGCCAGCATCGCCTCGAGCCGGCGCAGCACGCGGTCGGTGCGCCAGTCCTTCGTCAGCTCGATGGCCGCGCGCACCAGGTGGCCCTGGTGCTTTTCCAGCTTGCCTTCGAAGCGCTCGAACAGCGTGAACGCGTCCGCGGTGGCGCCGGCAAAACCGGCCAGCACCTTGTCGTGGTAGAGCTTGCGCACCTTGCGCGCAGTGCCCTTGACGACGATGTTGCCGAGGGTGACCTGGCCGTCGCCGCCGAGGGCCACCTGCCAGCGGCCGTCGCTGCCCTTGCGCCGCACGCTGACGATGGTCGTGCCGTGAAACTGTTCCATGTGGGTGACGAATGGCGAAATGACTTCGCTTCGCTTCAATGACGAAATGAAGAGATGGCGCCGCGGCGCCACAACTCAAGTCATTTTGTCATTGAAGCCCCCCGCCGGGCGGCGAAGGTCATGCGCGGCGCAGCCGCGCGTCATTTGTCATTCAGTCGAGCCGCAGCCCGATGCGCGCGTGCTCGCTGATGCCGATCACGTTGAAGAACGCGGCGACCAGGCGATGCACGTCGACGAACTGCACCTGCCGGCCTTCGGACACGCGCGCCGTGACCCAGTTCAGCAGCGTGCCGGCAGCAGTGAAATCGATGCGCATCAGCCGCGCGCAGGAGATGATCATCACGTCGGCGTCGCCGAGCTTGGCATCGAGCAGTTCCAGCGCTTCCTTGCCGTCGCCCAGGATCTGGCCGGAAAGTTCGACCGTCGCGATGCTGGACATCTGCGAGGTCACGGCCGCCAGTTGCGAATCGCCATAGGTCATCACGCTGGACATGACGGAATCGCGGAACGCTTCGCCGACGATCGTGTTGCGCGTGGCGAGGCTGCCGTCCGGCTGCAGGGCCTTGTACTCGCAGCGCGCGCTCTCCCAGGACGGCGGCGACACCTCGTACGTCACGCAGTAATCCAGCGCCACCAGCTCGAATTCGTCCGGCCGGTGCATCACGCGCAGAACCTCCATGCGCAGCTTCCACCACGCGGGATTCACCCCGCGGTCGCCGGAGGGCGTGTTGTCCTTCAGCACCTTTTCCAGCGCATCGGCGCCGACGAAGCGCAGCTGGATCGGTTGCCTGGCCCACTGCGTGAACAGGCGCGTGAGCGGCTCGATCGCCGATTCGACGATCGAGTTCAGCTTGTTCCAGTTCAGCTTGTAGGGCTGCGAAGCCTTCGCCAGCGCCGCGGCCAGCGCGGCCACCGTCTGCGTGCCGAAGACCGCGGGCGACGTCCAGTCGGCCGCGGACTGGCCCGGGCCCAGTGGCGCGGCGGCGGTCGCCGTGCTCATGCGCCCGACGATCTCCGGCATCGACATCCACTGCGGCGCCGAGCGCCCGAAGCGGCCGGCGAATTCGAGCGCGGCGGATTCGAAGCGGTCCTGCTTGCCGGTGGCGCGGTACAGGTCGAACAGCGTCAGCCAGGTCTCGTCGTGGTTGACGCGCGAGCCCTGGGGACCGAGCACTTCGAGCAGGCCGGCCTCGGCGCCATCGTCGTCGCCGTTGGCGAAGCGGATGGAGGCCTCCTCCAGCTCAGGGTCGTGGGCGAACTCCTCGACCTGGATCGCGTACTGCTTGGAGTGCGAGAACACGCTGGGCAGGCTGGGCGCGCCACCCGGCGCGTCCCTGCGCGCTGCGCCCGCGCCGGCGCCGGCCGGCACCGCGGCCATCGCAGGATGCGCCGGCGCGGCGCCCTGCGGCTGCGAGCCCTGCGCGGCGCGCTGTTCGGGCGTCTGCGGCAGCACGGAATTCAGCATCGGCTGCGGCGCACCCGAGGCCGCGGCCTTGGCGGCATTCGCCAGGTCCTGCGGTGCGGTGCGCGAATACGAGGTGGCCGCCGGCGTGGGCTGCTGCAGTGCCTCCGGCGGCATGTGCGAGGAAACCGCGAAGGAACTGTTGGCCGGCTGCTGCGACTGGCCGCCATGCTTGGTCTTCCACCACTGCATGGACATCTGCGCCTCGATCTCGTCGATCTTCTTGAGCGTGGTGGCGCGGTCGTCCGGCTTGGACGGCATCGAGCTCTGGAAGAACGAGGGGCGCAGGCCGGGATCCTGCCCGGCGAGCACCTCGCTGCGGCGCATCTTGCGCAGCATGTCGAATTCGCGCTTGCGCACGAAGTCGTTGCGCCGCTTGCGCTCGATCATCTCCTTGAGCATCTGCTTGGAGTACGAGCTCTCGCGGTCGCTCTCGGCGTCGTTGCCGGGCTCGCCCCAGGCGGTGGCCGGACTCTTGACGAACCGCACCACCCTCGACAGCAAACCACCGGGCGCGGAATCGTCTTTCTGTGCCATGGACAGGTGCGGGTACTGCTAGGTTGCGGCCGGCTTCAGTCGCCGAACATCTTCTGCTTGAGTTCGCGGCGCTGCTGCGCTTCGAGCGACAGCGTCGCCGTCGGGCGGGCCAGCAGGCGCCCGACGCCGATCGGCTCGCCGGTTTCGTCGCAGTAGCCGTAGTCGCCGGCGTCGATGCGCGCGATCGACTGCTCGATCTTCTTGAGCAGCTTGCGCTCGCGGTCGCGGGTGCGCAGTTCCAGGGCGTGCTCCTCCTCGATCGTGGCGCGGTCGGCCGGATCGGGGACGATCACCGTCTCCTCGCGCAGGTGCTCGGTCGTCTCGCCGGCGCTATTGAGGATGTCCTGTTTGAGCTGGAGCAGCTTCAGGCGGAAGAACGCCATCTGCTTCTCGTTCATGTATTCGGTGTCCGGCATGGCGAGCACTTCTTCATCCGTGAGCTCTTCTGCGGACTTGGTCTTCCAGTTGTTCGCCAATTTCGGATCTTTCTTGATGGCGACGACGGGCGGGGGCGTCAGTACGGATTGAGTGGCCATGGGGATATAGGTTGCCTTGGCGGCGCCCGGTGCGGCAGGCGAGGCGACGACCGGTGGTTGCGCTGCCCGCGGCACGGCAGGCGCCGGTTGCGGGGCAGGCGCGGCCACGGGGGCCTTCTGCGCTGCGGCGGGTGCGGGTGCCGCGGGTGAATGGGATGCCTTGGCGGGCGCCGCCTTCGCGGGAGCCTGGCTCGCCTTGGCAGGGATCTTCCGGGCGGCGGCGACGACAGCCTTGGCGCCGCTGACGACAGCCTTGGCCACGGCGCCGACCACCTTGCCTGCGGCAGCCTTGGCGCCCTTGGGCGCGGCCTTCACTGCGCTGCCTGCCGCCTTGGCCGGAGCGGCCTTGGCGGGCGTCTTGACCGGGGCCTTGGCAACCGGCCTGGCCAGCTTGGCGGGCGCCTTCGGGACGGCCTTCACGGCCACCTTGGCCGGTGCCTTCGGCGTTGCCTTGGCTGCGGTCTTGACGGGCTTGGCCGCCGCCTTGGGCGCCGGCCGGGACGCAGGCTGCGATTTCACCGCCGGTTTCTTCGTGGTCTTGGTAGCGGCCTTGGGCTGAGCCTTCACTTCCCGTCTCCTCGCGCCGGCGCAGGCAAGCAGCGGACCGCAGTCCGCGAACGAGCCTTTTCTTCTAGGTGCAACGCCGTCATGACCGCGATTTATACCCTGATTGTCCGGCTCTGCACGACCGTGAACCTCCTTTTCGTCATGGCGCCGCCGCGCCACCCTGTGCGGGGTGGATCTGGTCAGTTGCGGAACTGAGACAAACACGGGCGTCGGCGGCTGGATCGTGAAGGGCGCCAGCGTAGCCCCGCCACGCGCGAGCCGCCCTTCAGACCACGCCGACGCGCCGCGTCAGACAAGGCACTGCGCCAGGCCCTGCAAAAAGATGTCCTTGGGGAGATCGATGCCGATGAACACCATCTTCGACTGGCGCGCTTCGCCCTCGGCCCACTGCGGGCCCAGGTCGCTTCCCATGAGCTGGTGCACGCCCTGGAAGATCACCTTGCGCTCGGTGCCCTTCATGTTCAGGACGCCCTTGTAGCGCAGCATGCGCGGGCCGTAGATGTTGACGATCGCGCCCAGGAAGTCTTCCAGCTTCATCGGATCGAAGGCGCGGTCGGAGCGGAACACGAAGCTCTTGACGTCGTCGTCGTGGGCGTGGTGGTGCGGGTGGTCGCAGTGCTCGCCGTGCTCGTGGTCGTGGTCGTGGTGCGCGTGGTCATGCTCGTCTTCCTCCTTGAGGAAGTCCGGGTCGATGTCCAGCTTGGCGTTCAGGTTGAAGCCGCGCAGGTCGAACACGTCCTTGATCGGCACGTCCCCGAAGTGCACGGCCCGCTGCGGCGCGCGCGGGTTCATGTGCTTGAGGCGGTGCGTGAGGGCGTCGACGGCGTCCTGGCCCACCAAGTCGGTCTTGCTGATGAAGATCTGGTCGGCGAAGCCCACCTGGCGCCGGGCCTCCTGGCGGTCATCGAGCTGCTGGTCGGCGTGCTTGGCGTCGACCAGCGTCAGGATCGAATCGAGCAGGTAGCTTTCGGCGATCTCGTCGTCCATGAAGAAGGTCTGGGCAACGGGGCCGGGGTCCGCCAGGCCGGTGGTCTCGATCACGACGCGGTCGAAATCGAGCATGCCCTTGCGCTTCTTCGCGGCCAGCAGCTGCAGGGCCGAACGCAGGTCCTCGCGGATGGTGCAGCAGATGCAGCCGTTGCTCATCTGGACGATCTGTTCCTGGGTATCGCTCACCAGGATGTCGTTGTCGATGTTCTCCTCGCCGAACTCGTTCTCGATCACGGCGATCTTCTGCCCGTGCGCCTCGCCCAGCACGCGCTTGAGCAGCGTCGTCTTGCCGGAGCCGAGGAAGCCGGTGAGGATGGTGGCGGGGATGAGGCTCATGGGGTGTGTTCAGTCGATGTTTTCGGGGCAGTTTAGTCCGATCGGAACGCCCGGGCTTGGCGTGGCACTTTCAACGCAAAAGCCGCAAAAGCTGCGCAAAAGCCGCAAAAGAACTCCATGACTTTTCTGCGGCTTCGGTCTTCCTTTTGCGGCTTTTGCGTTGGATCTCCTCGTGCTCGCACGGCGCCCTATTTGCGGATCACCACCAGCCCCTTCAAGTACTCCCCCTCGGGGAAGGCCAGGGTCATCGGGTGGTCCGGGGCGGCGCCCAGGTGGTCGGCGATGTAGCCGTCCACGCCGGCGTCGGTGCCGGCGGAGGCCACGATCTTGTGGAACAGGTCGGCGGAGATGCCGCCGGAGCACGAGAACGTGAACAGCACCCCGCCGGGCGCAAGCAGCTTCAGCGCCAGCCGGTTGATGTCCTTGTAGGCCCGCGCGGCGCGCTCGGCATGCGCCACCGTCGGCGCCAGCTTGGGCGGATCGAGCACGATCGCATCGAACTGGCGCCCGGCCTCGCCGAAGCGCCGCAGGCTGGCGTTGACGTCCGCGTCCAGGAATTCCGCCCGCGCCGCATCGAAGCCATTCCGCGCCACGTTGGCGCGCGCTCGCTCCAGGGCCGGCCCCGAGGAATCGATCGAAGTGAGCTCGCTCGCGCCGCCCGCGAGCGCCGCCACGCTGAAGCCGCCGGTATAGCAGTAGCAGTTCAGCACCCGCTGCGCGCCCAGGCGCCGCACCCAGTCGGCGAAGCGCGCCCGGTTGTCCCGCTGGTCCAGGTAGAAGCCGGTCTTGTGTCCGCCGGCGATGTCCAGGCCGAAGTTCCAGCCGGATTCGGCGATCGCCAGTTCGGTCGGGCCGTCGCCCCGCAACCAGCCGGTGACCCCGGGAAGACCCTCGAGTCCGCGGGCGTTGGCGTCCGAGCGCTCGTACAGCCGTTGCATTCCGGTCACATCCAAAAGGATGTCCGCAAGCACTTTCTTCCACTTCTCTGATCCAGCTGAAAGAAATTGCGCGACGAGGGTATCTCCGTAGCAATCCACGACGAAACCGGGCAATCCGTCCGATTCCCCGTGCACCAGGCGCACTCCCTCGCTGGGCACCTTAAGCCGTTGCCGCAGCCTAAGCGCCTCCCCTAATCGCTGGCGGAAGAAGTCCGGGTCGATCCGCTCGCCCTCCTCGAAGCTCCAGGCCCGCGCGCGGATCTTGGAGGCGGGGCTGAACGCCGCCCAGGCGAGGAAGCGGCCGTCGTTCGCCTCCACCCGCACCGTCTCCCCGGGATCGGCTCCGCCGCGGGCGATGGCCGAATCGAAGATCCATGGATGGCGGCGCAACAGCGAGCGCTCGCGCCCTTCCCGCAACCGAATCACCTTCATACCCCTATTGTCGGCCGGACGGGAAGGCGTAAGAATGTGCAACAGAAATCGGAGCGGGAAGGAGAAGGGTCGATGGCGTGGTTCGCCCGGGGTTGCCGGGTCTGGGTGGCGCTGCTGTGGCTGGTGACGCTGGGCGTCGCCGGTGCGGCTTCGGCACGTTCCACGCTGGCGTTCGATCCGGCGCGGCAGCCCGTCATGCTGCAGGACTCCGGCGAAGCCTGGGTCGACGCGTCCGGCACGAAGCGCGTCGAGGACGTGGCCGCCGATGCCGGCATCGCCTGGCACGCCACCAGCGACCTGAAGATCTACCACCTGGATGGCGGCCAGGCGCTGTGGATCCGCTTCACCGTGCCGCCGACGCCCAGCACCGAGCGCTGGTACCTCGAGGTGCCCTACCCCGGCGTCGACAGCGTCAGCCTGTTCGTGCAGAACGCCGCCGGCGCCTGGACGGGCCGCGGCGCCGGCGACAGCCTGCCCCTTTCCGCCTGGCCGCTGCCGCACCGCCACCCCCTCCTGCCGATCGTGGTCTCGCCGCAGGAGCCGCGCGTGCACTACGTGCGCGTGCAGAACGGCACGATCTTCGGCGCGCCGATGCAGTTCGTCAGCGACAACTACATCATGCGCAACGAGCAGGGCATGGCGCTCGCGCTCGGCGTCTACTTCGGGCTGGTGGTGCTGGCGGTGATGCTCTCGCTGGCCGGCGCCATCACGCTGAAGGACCACGTCTACAGCCTGTACGCCCTGTCGGCCGTGCTGATGGCGCTGACGCAGGCCACCATCACCGGCCTGGCAGGCCTGCACCTGTGGGGCGAGTGGCCCTGGTGGAACGACATGGCGCCGCAGGTGCTGCCGGTGTTCGCGATCGCCTCGCTGCAGCTGTTCCTGGCCGAACTCGTGTCGCTGCGCGAACGCTCCCGGCTGCTCTATCGCCTGCTGATGACGGCCGGCCTGCTGTCGCTGCCGCTGTCCATCTACCTCATGCTCACGCCGGACGTGATGGACCGGCTGCGCATGATCGCCGTCTACTTCGTCGCCGAGACCGTCGCCGGCCTGGGCGTGGTGGTCTGGAGCGCGCTGCGCGGCGACCGCTACGCACCGTGGCTGCTGGTCGGCGCCGCGCCGGTAGCCATCGGGGCCTTGTTCCCGGTGGCGCGGGCAGCCGGACTGATCCCGGTGGGCTTCTGGACCACCCACGGCATGCAGCTGGCCATCGCGGCCGAACTGCCGATCCTGCTGCTGGTGATGGTGCTGCGCAGCCAGCACCGCCGCGAGCACGCGCGCCGCATCCAGGGGCTGGACCGCATCGACCCCTCCACCGGGCTGATCAACGCCGCCGTGTTCCACGAGCGCCTGGTGCGACTGATCGCGCGCTCGCAGCGGCTGAAGTTCCGCAGCGCCATGCTGCTGGTGGACATCTCCAACATCGACCAGATCCAGCGCCAGTTCGATCCGGATTCGGCGCGCGAACTCACGCTGCGCGTGGCCGGCCGCCTGCTGTCGGTGGCGCGCGAGATCGACACCGTCGCGCGGCTGTCGGAGCACCGCTTCGGCGTGCTGCTGGAAGGCCCGCTGCACGCCGACGAAGTGGCCGAGGCGGGGCCGCGCATCGTGGCGCGTTGCCTGATGCCCTTCAAGGGCCATCCGCTCGAATGGTCGGCCCAGGTGCGCGTGGCGCAGGCGCTGATCCCGATGGATGGCTCCGATCCCGCCCAGTTGATCGGCCGCCTCGAGTTGCTGCTGGCGAGCGCGCCGGCGGACAGCCGCAGGGCGGTGTTCATGCTGTCGCGGTCGGGCGGGCTGCACACGGTCGCTGCCGCGATCTGAGGTGGGGAGTGGATTCCCGCCTGCGCGGGAATGACGGGGAGGGGCGCGGGGATGACGGGAGGGGCGCGGGAATGACGGAGGGGCCCGGGAATGACGGCCCTTTTACTTCCTCTTCGCCCGCGGATGCGCCGCGTCGTAGGCCTTGGCGAGATGCTGGAAGTCCAGGCGCGTGTAGACCTGGGTGGTTCCGATGTTGGCGTGCCCCAGCAGCTCCTGCACGGCGCGCAGGTCGCCGCTGGACTGCAGCACGTGGCTGGCGAACGAATGCCGCAGCATGTGCGGATGCACCGGCGTGGCCAGGCCCGCCTGCAGGCTGCGCCGCTTCAGCCGCGCCCAGATCGCCTGCGCGCTCAGGCGCGTGCCGTTGCGCCCGATGAACAGCGCCGCCGCGTCGGCGTGCGGTCCGCCCGCACGCAGCGCCAGCCAGTGGCGCAGCGCTTCGATGGCCTTGGCGCCCACCGGCACCATGCGCCACTTGCTCCCCTTCCCCAGCACGTGCGCCTCGCCGGCCTGCAGGTCGATCCAGCCCCGGGCGGCGGAGCTCGCCTGCCCGTCCAGGCCGACCAGTTCGCCCACGCGCAGCCCGCAGCCATAGAGCAGTTCGACGATGGCTGCATCGCGCGCCTCCAGCCACGGATCCGCCGCGTCCTCGCAGAACTGCGCGAGCTGCACGGCTTCGTCCACGCTCAGCGCCTTCGGCAGCGGCTTGGCCACCCTGGGCGCGCGCACGTCCTGCACCGGGTTGCTCGGCACCAGGCCTTCGCGCCCGAGCCAGGCATAGAAGCCGCGCCAGCCGGAGAGGATCAGCGAGATCCCGCGCCCGCTGCGGCCGCCGCCGTGCATCTGCGCCACCCAGCGCCGCACGTGCGCGTTGTGCACCTGCGTGAGGGCCACACCCGCCTTGCCGGCGTTCTCCGCCAGCTTCTGCAGGTCCAGCGCATAGAGTTCCACCGTGCGGGCGGCCAGCCGCTTCTCGACGCGGACGTGCTCCAGGTAGCGCTCGACCAGCCCGCTGTCGTCCATGCCGATCAGCGGGGCCGCAGGCGCGACAGCGCGGCGCTCGCGATCTCCGCGATGCGCTCGAGGAAGTCCGTGGCCATGCCGGACTGGAAGCGCTGCGCGTCCGGCGAGGCCAGCACCAGCATGCCGAAGGCCGGCGCGACGCCGTTGACCGCTCCCGCGCGCAAGGGCACCAGCGCCAGCGACACCGCCGTTTCCGGCTGGTCCAGCCAGCCCACCGCCTCGATGCCCGAGACGATGCCGCAATACGGCTGCTGCAGCGAAGTGGCGAAGGCCCTGGCGTCCTCGCTCACGCCCTGCGCGAACGGCTCCTCGCGGTAGCGCTCGTCCACGTCCCAGACCTTCAGCGCCACCTGGGGCACCATGAACTGCGCCTGCAGTTCGGCCACCAGGGTGGCCGGCAGCGCCCGCGAGGACGTCACCAGCAGCAGCGAGCGGGCCCAGCGGTGCACGCGCTCGGAGATCACCATGTTCTCGTTGCCGTGCCGCACCATGTCCATGATGCGGTGCTCCAGCGCCTTGATCTTGTCGCGCAGCATCTCGGCCTGCCGCTCCTGCAGGCTCACGGCGCGGTTGCCGTGCGGGCTGGTGAGCTGCACGCTCGCCAGCAGCTGCGCGTGGCGCTCGAAGAACGCGGGATTGTTGGCCAGCCAGTTGGCGATGTCGTCTTCCGTGATCGGGTTCATCGGTTCTTCGTTGACCATGTCATTCCTGCAATTCGATTTCGCCTTCGAAGACCGTCATGGCCGGCCCCGTCATCCGCACCGGCGCGTCGCCGCCGGCCCATTCGATCGTGAGGAGGCCGCCGCGCGTCTCGACGTCCACGCGCGCGTCGAGCCGCCCGAGCCGGATCCCGGCGACCACCGCGGCGCAGGCGCCGGTGCCGCAGGCGAGCGTCTCGCCGACGCCGCGCTCCCACACCCGCAAGCGGATGCGGCCGCGGTCGACCACCTGCATGAAGCCGGCGTTCACGCGCTTCGGAAAGCGCGGGTGGTGCTCGATGGCCGGGCCCTGGCCGTGCACCGGCGCCTGCTCCACGTCCGCCACTTCCAGCACCGCGTGCGGATTGCCCATGGACAGCACGGCCACGGCGACGATCTCCGATTCGGCGTCGACCTCCAGCGCCAGGTGCCACTGGTGCCAGTCGCCTTCGCGGTGCGGGCTCAGGCCGGCGGCGTCGAAGGGCACGGCGGGCAGGTCGAAGACGGGCGCACCCATGTCCACCGTGACGCGGCCGTCGGGGTTGAGCTGCGGCTCGATCACGCCGGAGAGCGTCTGCACGCGGATGCGCTGGCCGCGGGCCAGGCCCTTGTCGACGACGTAGCGGGCGAAGCAGCGGGCGCCGTTGCCGCACTGTTCCACCTGGCCGCCGTCGGCGTTGTGGATCACGTATTCGAAGTCGACGCCGGGGGCCGGCGACGGCCGCACGCTGAGGATCTGGTCGGCGCCGATGCCGAAGTGGCGGTCGGCGAGCTGCCGGTAATGGGCCGGCGAGAGCTCCAGGCGCTGGCGTGTTTCGTCGAGCACCACGAAATCGTTGCCGGCGCCCTGCATCTTGGTGAAGCGGATGCGCATGCGGCGATTATCCTCCGGGCTCCACCGCAAACGAGGGCGAGACATGCGCATCCCCGACTGGACCCCCGAACGCAAGCCGCAGCCGCAGGACCTGGTCCAGGCGATCGTCGATCGCCGCGGCGGCACGCTGTTGAACCTGGACCGCGCCCTGCTCTGGAGCGAGCCGCTGGCGCGCGGCTGGAACACCTACCTGAAGGCGGTGCGCACCGGCCTGGGCGCGAGCCGCCAGTTGCGCGAGCTGGGGATCTGCACGGTGGCCCTGGTCACCGGCGCCCACTACGAGTACCACCACCACGCGCCGGACTACCTCGCCGCGGGCGGCACGCAGGCCACGCTGGACGCGCTGCAGGCCTTCCTGCGCGCGGGCGCGCAGGGCGAGCCGCAGGGGCTGGCCGGCGACGAGGCGCTGGTGGCCCGCTACGCCTTGCAGATGACGCGCGACGTGAAGGTGGACGACGCGCTGTTCGCCGCGATGCAGGAGCGCTTCCCGACCCCGGAACTGGTGGAGATCACCGCCACCATCGCAACCTACAACATGGTCGCGCGCTTCCTGGTCGCGCTGGGGGTGGCGCCGGAGGAGTGAGGCACGTTGGGCGTTCGGCGTTCGGCGTTGGGCGTGAGGTCGGCCCCCTCGCTCAACGCCTAACGCTCAACGCCGAACCTCACTCCGACTTGATGTTGTTCTCCTTCACCACCGCCGCCCACGTATCGAGCTGCTGGTCGATGAAGGCGTGGGCGGCCTCGGTGCTGCCGCCCATGAGGCTGATGCCCTGGCCGGAAAGCTTCTCGGCCACCTCGGGCACCTGCAGGGCCTTGTTGATCTCCTCGTTCATGCGGCGCACGATCTCCGGCGGCACCTTGGCCGAGGCCAGCACGCCCCACCAGGCGCGGGCGTCGAAGCCGGGGAAACCGCTCTCGGCCACCGTCGGCACGTCGGGCAGTTCGGGCGAGCGCTTCGCGGTCGTCACGGCCAGCGGCCGCAGCCGCTTGCTGTCGAGGTGCGGCTTGGTCACGAACACCGAGGCCACCGACAGCGGCACGTGGCCGGCCACGGCATCCTGCATCAGCGGCCCGCCGCCCTTGTAGGGCACGTGCGTCATGTCGAGCCCGCCGCGGCGCACCAGCATGGCCATGGCCAGGTGGCTCAGGCTGCCCGATCCGACCGAGCCGAAGCTGATGTTCTTCTTCGCCTTCGAGGCGGCCACCACCTCGGCGAAGGTCTTGTACTCGGAAGCCGCCGGCGTGGCGATCACCATGGGTGCCGTGCCGATCACGATCACCGGCGCGATGTCCTTGCGGGTGTCGTAGGGCATGCTGGGCATCAGGCTCGGGTTGACGCCATGGGTGTCGAACACCACCGCATACGAATAGCCGTCGGGCGGCGCCGCGATCACGTAGTGCGTGC
This sequence comes from Ramlibacter alkalitolerans, assembly GCF_016722765.1. Taxonomy (GTDB): domain Bacteria; phylum Pseudomonadota; class Gammaproteobacteria; order Burkholderiales; family Burkholderiaceae_C; genus Ramlibacter; species Ramlibacter alkalitolerans. The sequence continues at coordinate 296,427 of NZ_JAEQND010000001.1, forward strand.
CGATCACCCCGGAGGCGCCCACCTTGTTCTCGACGATCACGGTCTGTCCGAGCTGGTGCGTCAGTTGCTGGGCCAGGATGCGGGAGACCTGGTCGACCGATCCGCCCGGGGGGAAGACCGCCACCAGCTTGATCGGCTGGCGCTTCGGCCAGTCGCCGGTCTGGGTCTGGGCCTGGGCCGGGAGCCACGCGCAGGCCAGCAGGGCGAGCGCGGCAAACCACCTGCGGGACGTCTTCATGGGGCCTCCATGATGTAATCGCCGGCATGGTAAGAGCCAGCCAGCTTCTGCACCCTCAGCGTGAACCCGCAGTGCCCCGGGCGGCGGCCACCGTCCTGCTGCTGCGCGACGGCGGGACCGGCCTCGAGGTGCTGATGACGCGCCGCTCGGCCACGGCCAGCTTCGCCCCCGGCGCCTATGTGTTCCCCGGCGGCGTGATCGACCCCGGCGATGCGCAGGCGCACGCAGCGGCCGTGCGCCGGCCGACCCAGTCCGACGAGCGCCTGACGCAGGCCATCGCCGCCATCCGCGAGAGCTTCGAGGAGCTGGGGGTGCTGCTGGCGCGGCATGCCGACGGCCGTCCGGTCCACCCGGACGAACTCGCCGGCCTCGACCGGCACGCGCCGCTGCTGCCGCAGTGCCGCGAGCGCGGCCTGGTGCTCGCCGCCGACGAGGTCTTCCTGCTCGCGGAATGGATCACCGACCGCGACCTGCCGCGCCGCTTCGACGTTCCTTTCCTGGTCGCGCGCATGCCCGCCGGCCAGCTGCCCGTCGCCGACGAGGCGGAGCAGTTCGAGCCGGTGTGGGTGCGCCCTGCCGATGCGCTGGAGCGCCACCACGCCGGGCAGTTCTTCATGGTGTTCCCCACCATTCGCACGCTGGAGCGCCTGCGCGCCCATGCGAACGTGGACGCCGTGCTGGCCGCCTGCGCCAGTGAACAGCCGCTGTGGACCAGTTGCCCGCGCGCCGGCTTCGTCCAGGGTGCCGAAGCGCGCTTCATGGAACACGAGATGCAGTTCGGCGAGCTGGCGCTGGTCTGCCCCGACGGCCAGCTGCTGCACCACCTGGACTGGCGCACCGACGCTGCCGTGCCGCTGCTGAAGAACGTCACGCGCGTCACCGCCCCCAACCCCGGCGTGATGACCGGGCCGGGCACCAACGGCTACCTGGTGGGCGATCCGGACACCGGCTACATCGCGATCGACCCGGGCCCGGACGAGCCCGAGCACCAGCAGCGGATCTGGCGCGCCGCCGGCGGCGACATCCGCCTGATCGTCTGCACGCACTCGCATCCGGACCACTCGCCGGGCGCGCGGCCGCTGCAGGCCCTGTGCCGCACGCCGCCGCCGATCTACGGCCTGCCCTCGGCGCCCACGGCGCGCGCGGCGAGCGAGTTCACGCCGGACCGCGTGCTGGGCGACGGCGAGGTGCTGGCCGTGTCGGGCGGCGGCCGCCAGCACAGCCTGCGCGCCATCCACACGCCGGGCCACGCCGCCAATCATGTCTGCCTGGTGCTGCTGGAAGACGGCCTGCTGTTCTCCGGCGACCACGTGCTCAATGGCAGCACCACGGTGGTGGACCCGCCGGACGGCGACATGAGCGCCTACCTGGATTCGCTGGAGCGCCTCATCGCCGCCTGCGACGCATTCGGCATCGAATTCATCCTGCCCGCGCACGGCCACGTCCTGGGGCACGCGCGCCGGGCCATCGAGACGCTCAGGAACCACCGGCTGCAACGCGAGGCCAAGGTGATCGCGGCCATGCGCCAGCGGCCCAACGGCACCCTGGACGACTGGGTGGAGCTCGCCTATACGGACGTGCCTCCGCGGATGTGGCCGGTGGCCAGGCGCTCCCTGCTGGCGCACGTGCAACGCATCGAGGCTTTGCAACTGGTTGGCTGAAGGGCCTGCGGCTACACTGGCCCGGGGGGCTGGGAGGCGCATGGCGGACAAGACAACGAGCCCGGGCAGGCGGCCCGGCATCGACGCCCATCGGGTGGAATTCACGGGCAGCGGGGGCGAGTACTTCCGCGTCTGGATCGTGAACGTGCTGCTTTCGGTGCTCACGGTGGGCTTCTACACGCCCTTCGCGCGCCGGCGCACGGCGCAGTACTTCTACGGCCACACGCTGGTGGCCGACAGCCCGCTCGAATTCACCGCGCAGCAGCGCAAGATGGTGATCGGCTTCGTGCTGCTGGTCGTGCTGTATGCGACCTTCAAGACCGCCTCGCGCACCGGCCAGGACACCGTGGCCTCGCTCATGCTGCTCGGGGCCGCGGCGCTGGCGCCCTGGTTGTGGGGCAGCGCGATGCGCTTCCGCTTCAACGCGACGCGCTGGCGCGGCGTGCGCCTGCAATTCACCGCCGGCTGGGGCGAGGTCTACCGCGCAAGCTGGCCGCTGTTCGTGATGGCCCTCGCCTGGGCCGCCGCCGTGCTGCTGTCGGCGGCGCTGGTGCCGCAAGGCCTGTCGCCCGCGGCGCACCGTCGCGCCCTGGCGCCGGTGCTGCTCGCCGCTTCCGGCGGTGCGCTGCTCGTCTCGCTCTGGTGCCTGATGCGGCTGGAGTACAACTACAAGAGCCTGATGGTGCTGCGGGGTCGCATCGGCGGCCAGCCCGGACGCTGGAAGCCCGTGTTCGGCGACTTCGTGCGCATCTGGCTCGCCACGCTGGGCGTGTTCCTGCTCACCGTGCTGGTGATCGCGGCGCTGTTCGCGGTGGCGCTCGGCGGCTCCTTCGCGCTGCTGCCGAAACTGCGCGGCATGGGCATGCTCGCCATCCTGGTCGGCATCGCCATCGGCCTGGCCTCGGTGCTGCTGCTGTTCCTGGCCTCGGCGCCGGCGCGCGCGTACCGCGAGGCGCGCATCTTCCAGCTGGTGTGGAACAACATCGGCGTCAGCCAGGTGGCGCGCTTTCGCTGCGGGCTGCAGGCCAGGCGCTACGTGGGGCTGCGCATCCGCAACGTGCTGCTCACGATCCTGAGCCTCGGCTTCTTCCGGCCTTTTGCGGTGGTCAGCGAATACCGCATGAAGAGCGAATCCGTGACGCTGCACGTCAAGGGCGGCCTCGACCAGCTCGCCGGCCAGCTCGCGCGCGAGGAACAGGGCCTGGGCGACGCCATCGCGGACGCGGTGGGCCTGGGCCTGGTCGGCTGATGCCGGACGTGCTGCGCGGCGCCTGGTTCGACGGCCGCAGCAGCCGGGCGCGCGAGGTGCACGTGCGGCTCGTCCCGGGAGCCGGCGGGCCGACCCTGAGCCTGCAGGCGCTGGACGGCGGTCCGGCGCCACCGCCGCTGCGCCAGCGCGACATCGGCCTGCCCGAAGCCTGGAGCCGCCGCCGCGCGGCGCGCAAGCTGGTGGTCGACCTGCGCGAACACGGCAGCCTCGAGGTGGAGGACGTCGCCGGCTGGCAGGCTGCCCTGCAGGCCGCCGGCTACGAGGCGCCGCTCGCGCAACGCATGCAGACGCGCTGGAGCGCCTTCCTGCTGATGTTCGTGCTGGCGGCGGGCGCGCTGCTGGCGTTCTACCGCTGGGGCACGCCCTGGGCTGCGACGCAGCTCACGCGCCAGGTGCCGCTGCAATGGGAGCTGGGCTTGTCGCAGCGCGTGCTGGCGGACATGGACATGGCCTGGCTGCATCCGAGCAAGCTGCCGGCGCAGCGCCAGGCCGAACTGCGCGCGCGCTTCGACGCCCTGGCGGCGCAGGTCGCGCCGGCGCTGCGGCGCTATCGCACCTACGCGCCGCCGCTGGTCCTGCAATTCCGCTCCGGCCTGCCGCCCAACGCCTTCGCCCTGCCCGGCGGAACCCTCGTGATGACGGATGCCCTGGTGCAGGAAGCGGCCCGCCAGAACCTGCCGGACGATGCCCTGATCGGCGTGCTGGCGCACGAGGTCGGCCACGTCATGCATCGCCACACGACGCGCATGATCGTGGAGCAAGGGGTGCTGAACGTCGGCCTCGGCCTGGCGCTGGGCGACGTCTCCACGGTGGTCTCCACCGGCGCCTCGATGCTCACCGGCCTGGCCTACCGGCGCAGTCACGAGACGGAGGCGGATTGCTTCGCGGCGGCGCTGATGCGGCAGGCGGGCGTGCCCGGCGCGCCGATGGCCGACCTGCTGCTCGCGATCGAGGGCAAGGCCGGCGGCGAGAAGCTCGCCACGCCCGCCTGGATGAACCTCCTGAGCAGCCACCCGGACACGGCGCAGCGCGCGCGGGACCTGAAGGAGGGGCACGCACCAGCGTGCCGCTGAACGCGCTTTCGAGGAAGATAGTGTGAAGCCCGCCGATACGCCGGATCCTGTGCGCCTGGTCGCCCAGGCGTGACCGTCATTCATCTGGGCCGGGGGTCGCCCCACCGGCTCGGTGCTACCTACCCGCCAGCTCCGCGGGACCGCATCAACGCTGGCCTATTTGGTATTGCTGCGCGTAGAGATTGCCCGTTTCACCCTCCCACACCACTTGCGCGGCACGGAAGACTCGTCTCTGTTGCTCTGATCCTCACCTCGCGGTGGACAGGTGTTACCTGCTACGCTGCCCTGTGCAGTCCGGACGTTCCTCCAGTGCGGCCTTTCGGCGGGTGCACCAGCGACGGCCTGGCGTGCTTCACGGCGCGATTATCCCAGAGGGGAGAGAGCCCGCATGCGCGGGCTCTTCTCTGGGCCCCCGCCTGCGCGGGGGTGACGTTGAAGCCTGCGGCTTACGCGGCCTGCTGCAGCACCGCGATCCGCTCCTCGATCGGGGGGTGGGTGGAGAACAGCTTGCCGACGCCGGAGGTGATGCCCATGGACTGCAGGCCCTTGGGCAGTTCGCCGGGCACCATGCCGCCCAGGCGCGCGAGCGCGTTGATCATCGGCTGCTTGCGCCCCAGCAACTGCACGGAGCCGCGGTCGGCGCGGAATTCGCGCTGGCGCGAGAACCAGGCCACGATGATCGCCGCCAGGAAACCGAGCAGGATGTCGAGCACGATCGTGGTCACCCAGTAGCCGATGCCGGGGCCGGAGCGCTGCTCGCCGCGGCTCAACCAGCCGTCCACCAGGTAGCCGATCACGCGCGAGAGGAACACCACGAAGGTGTTCATCACGCCCTGGATCAGCGTCATGGTGACCATGTCGCCGTTGGCGATGTGCGCCACCTCGTGGCCGATCACCGCTTCCACTTCGTCGCGCGTCATGCCCTGCAACAGGCCGGTGGACACGGCGACCAGCGCGCTGTTCTTGAAGGCGCCGGTGGCGAAGGCGTTGGGGTCGCCCTGGAAGATGCCGACCTCGGGCATGCCGATGCCGGCCTGGTCCGCGAAGCGGCGCACGGTGTTCACGATCCAGGCCTCGTCGGGCCCTTCGTTGCCGGAGATCACCTGCACCCCGGAGCTCCACTTGGCGATCGGCTTGGAGATCAGCAGCGAGATGATCGCGCCGCCGAAGCCCATGATGAAGGCGAACACCAGCAACGAGCCGAGGTTCAGCCCGTTCGCCGTGAGATATCGGTTCACGCCGAGGAGACTGGACACGACGCCCAGCACCACCACCACCGCGAGGTTGGTCAGCACGAACAGGAAGATGCGTTTCATTGCTTGGAAGACTCCGAAGGGTGGAACACGTTCACCCCCGCGACCAGATGAGGCTGGACCAGCCGCAAATCAAGAGCGCGCAGGGCCCGCGGACGTTGTCGTTGTTATGGGTTCTGGCGTCTTGCGTGGACGGAATACGAGGGAGTCATCATAAAAGGAAAAGTTCTCGCTCCCGGCGCACCAGCCGGGCACGCCCAGCACCGGCAGCGGCGTGAACGGCTTGGCGGCGAGAACGTCCGGCCTGCATTGCGCGGCCAGCCAGGCGTCCAGGTCCGCGCCTGGCCCCAGGGCCGGCCCGGGGCACCAGACATGCGCGGTGAGATCCTTGCGTGGCGCGGCGAGCTGCTCCAGCAGCGCATGGCCGAAGATCACCAGCCGGGCCTGCGCCCACAGCGGCCGCAGGTCGACGAACAGCCGCCGCCAGGCGCGCTCGCGCAGCGCCTGCCACAGCGCGGCAGGCGCAAGCAGCAGCGCGCCGTTCTCGTCGAACACGGTGATCGCGTCGCGCACCGGCCCGCGCCGCACCACCCTGCCGCGGGCGATCTCCTCGGCCTGCAGGCGATTGAGCGCCGCCTTGGCCTGCGGGAAGGCGAGCCACACCAGGCCGTTGAAGAAGTCGTGCAGCCCCGGCCGCACGGGGCACGTTCCGCTGGCCTGGATGAAGGCTTCGTACGCAGTTGCGGGCGGCAGCGCCTCCTGCGGCACGAAGCGCACCGGCGCCGGGCCCGCCGCATTCAGCGCGTCGTGCAACGCCGCTCCACCCGCGAGCGCGCCGGCCACGACCTCGCCGGGCCGGCGCCACGGGGCGTACCACGGCGCGGCCCAGTCGACCTGCATCAGTCCTTCAGGCGCAGGTAGTTGGGCGAGAGCTCCACGTACGGCGCGTTCTTGCGCAGGAAGGCCGGGCCCGTCGCGCTCTTGCCCATGAGGCCGGCGGCCCGCAGGCGCTTCACCACTTCGTTCATCGCGATCTCGCGCCCCTGGCGGAAGCCCTCCAGCGATTCCAGCACCTCGCGCACCGGGTCCGGCGGCGGCGGCGGCGCGGCCTTCTTGCGCGCCGGCGTCTTGCGCGCGGGCCGCGGCGGCGGCGCCGGCGGTGACGCCTCGAGCGCGCCCGGCGAGCCTTCCACCGCGATCAGCTGGTCGTAGCAGCGGGCCAGATCGAGGTCGGCCGACTTCCCGCTCTGCGCGAAGCAGATCACCCAGTGGCCGGCTTCCCGCAGGCGCACCGCCAGCGGCGCGAAGTCGGCATCGCTGGACGCGATCGCCACCACGGGCGGCAGCCGCCCCTCGTGCAGCAGGTCCATCGCGTCGACCACCAGCAGTGCGTCGGTGGTGCCCTTGCCGTTGTTCACCAGCGAGCGCACGCCGTGGCGCAGCAGGCAGTCCTTCATGCCCACGAGCTTCTCGTGGCCGCCATAGGCGCGGCGCAGCGTCACGCGCCAGCCCTGGTGGGCCATGTGCGTGAAGGCCTGCTCCACCGCCGTGGGCGAGAGGTTGTCGGCGTCGATCAGGATGGCGGCGGCATCGCCCGCCCGCGCTTCGGCCGCGCTCATTCGACGAAGGTCCGCCACGCCAGCATCTCGCCCGCCCGCAGCGGCTTGACCTGCGCCTCGCCGAAGGGCAGCGACTCGGGCACCTGCCAGGGCTGCTTGCGGAGCGTGAGGCGCCCCGTGTTGCGCGGCAGGCCGTAGAAGTCGGCGCCGTGGAAGCTGGCGAAGGCCTCCAGCTTGTCCAGCGCGCCGGCGGCCTCGAAGGCCTCGGCGTACAGCTCCATCGCGGAAAAGGCGGTGTAGCAGCCGGCGCAGCCGCTGGCGTGCTCCTTCAGCAGGGCCGCATGCGGGGCGCTGTCGGAGCCGAGGAAGAACTTGGGATTGCCGCTGGTGGCCGCCCACACGAGCGCGCGCCGGTGGTCCTCGCGCTTGAGGACGGGCAGGCAGTAGTAGTGCGGCCGGATGCCGCCCACGAACAGCGCGTTGCGGTTGTACAGGAGGTGGTGGGCGGTGATCGTGCCGGCCATGTACGCGTCGGCCTCCGTGACGTACTGCACGGCCTCGCGCGTGGTCATGTGCTCCAGCACCATCTTCAGTTCGGGGAAGTCGCGCCGCAGCGGGACCAGCACCTTGTCGATGAAGACGGCCTCGCGGTCGAAGACGTCGACGGCCGGGTCCGTCACTTCGCCGTGCACCAGCAGCAGCATGCCTTCGCGCTGCATCATGTCCAGCGTGTGGAAGGTCTTGCGCAGCGAGGTCACGCCCATGTCGCTGTTGGTCGTGGCGCCGGCGGGGTAGTACTTGACGGCGACGACGCCGGCGGCCTTGGCGCGCGGGATCTCGCTGGGCGGCAGCTTGTCGGTGAGGTACAGCGACATCAGCGGCTGGAAGCCGAAGGCCTTGGGCACGGCGGCCAGGATGCGCTCGCGGTAGGCATTGGCCATGGCCGCCGTGATGATCGGCGGTTTCAGGTTGGGCATGATCAGCGCCCGGCCGAACTGCGCGGCGGAGTGCCGCACGACCGAGGCCATGGCCGCGCCGTCGCGCACGTGCAGGTGCCAGTCGTCGGGGCGGGTGATGGAGAGCGTTTCGGACATCGCGCGATTGTCCCACTGCATGCCCCCCCGACTTTGTCGGGCAAACGCAGGCGACAGTGCAATGCCGCGGTTTGCGCCAAGAATCGCGTGGTTCCAGCGGGTGCCATGCCGCGGAATCCGCCCGCGGGGAGCCCGGCCCGGGCCTCCCCATGCTCTATTCCGACACGCTTCGATCCCCGTCCGACCTGCCGCCGCGCGCGGCCGGGGTCCCGCCGGAAGCCGCCGCGCCCCGCCCGCGCGCCGTGCCGTGGCGGCGCGCCGTCGTGTGGCTGGAATGCGCCACCGTCATGGCGCTGCTGCTGCCGGCGGTGCTCTTCACCGCGGTGGTGCTGCACACGCGCACCCTCGCCGTCACCGACACGCAGCGCCGCGTGGAGCGGCTCGCGCGCACCGCCCACGAGCATGCGCTCAAGGTGTTCGAGACCAACGAGATGCTCCTGGCGCGGGTGGAGGACCTCGTGCGAGGCCTGTCGACCGAGGAGATCCGCCGCCGCGCCGTGCCGCTGCAGGCGGCCCTGGACCGCATGACGGCCGGCCTCCCGCAGGTCCACGCGGTGTGGCTGGCGGACGGCGCGGGGCAACTGCTGGCCAGCAGCCGGCGCAGCGGCGACCTCTTCTTCGAGGTGAGCCGCCGCCGCGAGGGGGCCGGCGGCGGCCCGGCCGGCCGGGTGGTCGTGGCCGTGAGCGCCGAGTACTTCCGGGGCTTCTACGCCGAGATCTCGCCCGAGGGCAGCGGCATCGTCCACACCCTGCTGCAGCGCGATGGCGGCGTGCTGGCCCGCTGGCCGCTGGACCTCGCGCCCGGCGACGCGCTGCCCGCCGCCAGCCCGATCCGCAAGGCCATGTCCGATGGCGAGGCGGCGGGCACCCTGCATTCCGTGTCCACCGTCGACGGCCGCTCCCGCATCGCCGCCTACCGCAAGGTCGGCAAGTACCCGGCCTATGTGCATGCCGGCATCGACGAGGAAACCGCGCTGGCCGACTGGAGGTCCGACACGCTGGTGCTGGCTGGCTTCGTGCTGCCGCTGGCCGCGATCCTGGCGCTGGCGACCTTCACCGCCTTGCGCCGCACGCGCCAGAACATCGCGATGGCCGAACGGCTGCAGCACGAATACCTGGAGCGCGAGAAGGTGGAGGCCGCCCTGCACCACTCGCAGAAGCTCGAGGCGCTGGGCCATCTCACGGGCGGCGTGGCGCACGACTTCAACAACCTGCTGATGGTGGTGAGCATGAACGCCAGCATCCTGTCGAGGCAGTCCGCCGGTGGCCCGCCGCCGCGGGCGCTGCAGGCCATCGAGAAGGCCGTGCAGGCCGGCTCCAAGCTCACGCGGCAACTGGTGGCGTTCACGCGCCGGCAGCCGCTCGTGCCGCAGCCGGTGGACTTCGCGCAGCGGCTCGAGGCCGACGGCGAACTCCTGCGCACGCTCCTGGGCAGCCGCGTGCAGGTCGAGGCGCGCGTCGCACCCGGCACGCCGCCCGTGCTGCTCGATCCCAGCGAGCTCGAACTCGCGCTGATGAACCTGGCCATCAACGCCCGCCACGCGATGCCCGAAGGCGGCAAGGTGACGCTGGACGTGCGGCCCGCGGCGCCGGGCGCCGGACCCGAGCTGGTGGTGCTGAGCTTCACCGACACCGGCAGCGGCATCGCACCCGAGCATCTGGCGCGCGTTTTCGAGCCCTTCTTCACGACCAAGGCGGTCGGCGTCGGCACCGGGCTCGGCCTGAGCCAGGTCCAGGGCCTGTGCGTGCGCGCCGGCGGGCGGGTGGAGATCCACAGCACGCCCGGCGCCGGCACCTCGGTGCAGCTGTTCTTCCCGGCCCACGCAGCGGCCCGCGAAGGCACGCCGGCGCCCGAGGCGGCCAACGATGCGGTGCAGGACCTGGACGCCGACGTGCTGCTGGTGGAAGACAACCTCGAGGTCGCCGCCGCCACGCTGGCCCTGCTGCAATCCCTGGGATGCCGCCCGGTGCACTGCGACCATCCGCGCGCGGCGCTCGCCCTGCTGGAGGAGGGAGGCGCCTTCGATGCCGTGCTGAGCGACGTCGTCATGCCCGGGGGCATGGACGGCGTGGAATTCGCGCGCCTGCTGCGCGAGCGCTGGCCGGCGCTGCCGCTGCTGCTGATGACCGGCTATGCCGAGCGCATCCCCGAGGCGGAACGCCTGCGCCTGGCCGTGCTGCCCAAGCCGGTCGATGCCGGCGTGCTGGCGCGGCGCCTGGGCGAGCTGCTGGCGGCGCGCCCGCAGCCGCTCAGTGCGACAGGATCTTGTTGAGGAAGTCCTTGGTGCGCGGCTGGCGCGCCTCCATCTGGCCGAAGAATTCGTCCTTGCTGCAGTCCTCGAGCAGCCGGCCGCCGACGTCCATGAAGATCACGCGGTTGGCGACCTTGCGGGCGAAGCCCATCTCGTGCGTCACCACCATCATGGTCATGCCCTCCTTGGCGAGGCCGACCATCACGTCCAGCACCTCGCCCACCATCTCCGGGTCCAGCGCCGAGGTGGGCTCGTCGAACAGCATCACGTAGGGGTCCATCGACAGCGCGCGGGCGATCGCCACGCGCTGCTGCTGGCCGCCGGAGAGCTGGCCGGGGAACTTGTCCTTGTGCGCCATCAGGCCGACGCGATCGAGCATCTTCAGGCCGCGCGCCTTGGCCTCGTCCTGCGAGCGCCCGAGCACCTTCACTTGCGCGATGGTCAGGTTCTCCGTCACCGACAGGTGCGGGAACAGCTCGAAGTGCTGGAACACCATGCCGACGTGGCTGCGCAGCTTGGGCAGGTTCGTCTTGGGGTCGTTCACCTGCACGCCGTTGACGAAGATCTCGCCCTTCTGGATCGGCTCCAGGCCGTTGACCGTCTTGATCAGCGTGGACTTGCCGGACCCGGAGGGGCCGCACACCACGACGACGTCGCCCTTGTCGATGCGCGCCGTGCAGTCGCTGAGGACCTGCACGGGGCCATACCACTTCGACACGTTGCGGATGTCGATCATCGGTTGCAATTCGCTCATGGGCGTTCTTTCCCTATCGGATGATCGCGATCTTCTGCTGCACGCGCTTGACGATCCAGGACAGGCTGAAGCAGATCACGAAGTAGATGACGGCGGCCAGGATGTACGACTCGCGCGGCCGGCTCAGGTTGTTGCCCGCCACGGTGAAGCCGTGCAGCAGGTCGTGCGCGGTGATGATGTAGACCAGCGAGGTGTCCTGGAACAGGATGATGGTCTGCGTGAGGAACACCGGGATCATGTTGCGGAAGGCCTGCGGCAGGATCACCAGCCGCATGTTCTGCCCGTAGCTCATGCCCAGCGCCTGGCCCGCGAACACCTGCCCGCGCGAGATCGACTGGATGCCGGCCCGCACGATCTCGCTGAAGTAGGCCGCCTCGAAGGCGATGAAGGTGATCACCGCCGTGAGCTCGGCGCCGATCGGCCGCCCGATGATGAAGGGCACCATCAGGAAGAACCACAGCAGCACCATCAGCAGCGGGATGGAGCGCATGCCGTTGACGTAGGTGGCCGCGACCAGTTCCAGCGGCTTGATGCCGGACAGGCGCAGCAGGGCCAGGATCGTGCCGAACACGATGCCGCCCAGCGTGGCGACGAGGGTCAGCACCAGGCTGAAGTACAGCCCGTTGAGGATGTAGGCCTGGAAGACCGCGGGGGTGAAGACGCTGAAATCCAGCATGTCAGTGCCCGCCGCCGGTGCTGGCCACGAAGCCCGGCACCCGCACGCGCTTCTCGATGAAGGCCATCACGCGGTTGATGGCGAACGCGGAGATCACGTACAGCACCGTGACCGCCAGGTAGATCTCGATGCCGCGCGCCGTCTCCTCCCCCGCCTGCTGGGCGAAGAAGGTCAGTTCGGTCACGGAGACCGCGAACGCCACCGAGGAATTCTTGAAGATGTTCATCGCCTCGCTGGTCAGCGGGGGGACGATGATGCGGAAGGCCATGGGCAGCAGCACGTAGCGGTAGTACTGCACCGTGGTGAAGCCCATCGCCATGCCGGCGTAGCGCTGCCCGCGCGGCAGCGCCTGGACGCCCGCACGCACCTGTTCGGCGATGCGCGCGGAGGTGAACAGGCCCAGCCCCATCACCACCAGCACCAGCTTGGGCGTGTGGGCGAAGAAGGGCAGCAGCACCGGCACCACGTGGTACCAGAGGAAGATCTGCACCAGCAGCGGGATGTTGCGGAAGAACTCGACCCAGACGTTGCCGATGCGCACCAGCACCGGGCTCTCCGGCAGGGTTCGCAAGGTGCCGATGACGGATCCCACGACCAGCGCCACGACCAGCGACAGCGCCGCCACCAGCACCGTCTGGCCCCAGGCCTGGAGCAGCCAGTCCAGGTAGGTCTGCGTGCCCGTGGCGCCACCGCTGCCGAAGCAGCCCGCCACCGCGGTCCGCTCGATCGTGTCCTGGCAAAAGACCTGCCACTCCAGGGCCATGGTCCGTCCTCTTCGTTGTTGTTATCGGGGCGCCGGCCGCATCACGGCCGGCGCGGGGCGTCGCTTACTTGTTGAATTCTTCGGCCGGCGCGTCCGACGGCGTCTTCAGCAGGCTCTTGAGCACGCTGCCCATGGGCAGGTTGACCGCCACGTTTTTCGGCGGGATCGGCTGCAGGAACCACTTCTTGTACAGCAGGTCGATCTCGCCGGCCTTGATGGCGCCGCGGATGTAGTCGTCCACCGCCTTCTTGAACTTCGGGTCGTCCTTGCGGATCATGATCGCGATCGGTTCGACGTTCAGCGTCTCGCCGACGATCTTGAAGTCCTTCGGGCTCTTCGAGCCGGCGATCAGGCCGGCCAGGATGTTGTCGTCCATCACGAAGGCGTCGGCGCGGCCCGATTCGAGCAGCAGGAAGCTGTCGGCGTGGTCCTTGCCGTACACCTCGTTGAACTGGATGCCCTGGGCGCGCTTGTTCTTGCGCAGCAGCGCCACGGAGGTGGTGCCGGTGGTGGTGGCGACGGTCTTGCCGTTCAGGTCGGCGACCGAGTTGATCTTGGAGTTCGCCTTCACCGCGGTGCGCACTTCGGTCACGTACGTGGTGAGCGCGAAGGCGACGTCCTTCTGGCGGGCCACGTTGTTCGTCGTGGAGCCGCACTCGATGTCGACGGTGCCGTTCTGCACCAGCGGGATGCGGTTGGCGGAAGTCACGGCGACGTATTCGACCGGCACGCCCGGGAGCACTGCCTTCAGGATGCGCTGGCACAGTTCGACGTGGTAGCCGGTGAACTGGTTGCCGCCCAGCGTGTACGCGAGCGGGGCAGACGACTCACGCGTGCCCATGACCACCTTGCCGGCGGCCTTGGCCTTGGCGAGGGTGTCGGTCAACTGGGCGAAAGCGCCGCTGGCTGCAAAGGCCGAGAGAGCGAAAGCCAGCAGATACTTCATCTTCATTCAAATCTCCTGTTGTTGAAACTGGAACCCGGTCGGAAATTCTAGGCCGAGCCGGGCAGGGGGCGACGGCGGCCCCGGGCGCCGACAGCTTAGGGCCAGCAAGCGGCCCTCGTAAGCAGGGTTTATGCCCGGTGGCATGCCACCGCCGCGGGGCTGCTATTCCTTCAGGAGCGAGGCAGCGCCGCCTTCGTTCACGAGAAAGTTCCACAGCGCCTGCGCCGTGCCCTTGGGTGTGTGCTTGCCGCCGGGGCGCTCGCGGTACGCGCGCACGTCCATGGTCACCGCCAGGGCACCCAGGTCCGCCGGCGCGGCGGGCACCAGCTTGTGCGCGCGCAACTCCTTCTTCACGGCGCTGTAGGGCAGGAAGGCGATGCCGTGGCCTTCCACCGCCATCACCTTCAGGCCCTCGGCCATGTCGGTCTCGTAGACGCGATCGAGGTGGATGGCGGTGCCGGCCTGCTTCAGGAGCAGGTCCGTCACCTGCCCCAGGTACGCGCCGGGCGCGTACCCGAGATAAGGCAGGGGCTGCGCACTGCGCCCGGGCAGGCGGAACACGGGCTCGCCGGTGCCGTCCGGCCTGCAGTAGGGCGCGAGCGTCTCCTGGCCGAGCGTGACGACTTCATAGCGGCCGGCATCGAGCTGCAGCGGCTGCGCGGCGTGGTCGTAGGCGATCAGCACGTCGCAACTGCCCTCCACCAGGCGCATCGCCGCGTCATGCACGTTCAGCGCGATCAGGCGGCTCTTGATCGGCCCGAACTTCTCGCGCAGGCTGGACATCCAGGCCGGAAAGAAGGTGAAGGCCAGCGTGTGCGGCACCGCGAACTCGATCACGTCGTGGCCCACCGACGCGTGCCCGCGCAGCATGGCGCGCGTGCTTTGCAGCGCCTGCAGCATCTCCAGCGACTGCGCGTAGAGCGTCTCGCCCGCGGGCGTGAGACGGGTCGGATACGAACTGCGGTCGACGAGGTCCGTGCCCGCCCACGCCTCCAGGGCCTGGATGCGGCGCGAGAACGCAGGCTGCGTGACGTGGCGCAACTGCGCCGAGCGGCTGAAGCTACGCGTTTCGGCAAGGCTGACGAAGTCTTCCAGCCATTTGGTTTCCATCGGGGGATTATGGCGATCCGAGCGCAGGTGACTCTCGCCACCATCGCTGGCGAGCACCTGTTGCCTTCCCGCCGGACCAGCCCGGGACTATCCGTCTCAGCGACTGTCCCCCGGCGCGGGTGAGACGCGTTGCCCGTGCTGGCACCACGCCCGCGCCTCCTCCTTTATGTCGCAGAGCCGGATAGTCCCGAGCTGGTCCTGCCACCTGCGCGTTCGAGCAGGGCGGCTTCGATTTGGCTTCCTCGGCCCCCCCGGGTGCGCTCACCGGAGACACGCCACCCGAGCGCGCGCCATGCAGGACCAGGATGGGACAGTCCGACTCGGCGACATCAAGGAGGAGGCGCGGGCGTAGTGCCAGCTTCGCGCCAGTCTCCCATCCGCGCCGGGGGACAGTCGCCGAGGCGGACTGTCCCATCCTGGTCCGGCAAGAGGGAAGCAGGCGTCCACGGCAAGGTGCGGGGAGCGCGCAGAAACCTGGACCCCCGCCTCCGCGGGGGTGACGATTGGCCGCCTCTGCGGGGATGACGGTTGGCCGCCTCTGCGGAGGTGACTATTGGCCGCTCCTGCCGCGTGACGGCTGGCGGCCTCAGCGCAACGACGTCCGCGCCAGCCGGCGGGCGTTCGCGGTTGCCTTGCGGTGCACCGGGGCCATTCCGCGCGCCATCACATGCTGCACATCCAGCAGGGGCACGCGCGCGCCTTGCAGCATCGCCAGCCAGGCTTTCTGCGAGGCCTCCACCATGGCCCATCCCATGGCGAACCACGACTGCCAGAAGGCATGCACCTTCTCCTGCGCCATGCCGTGGAACTCGCGCTGGTCGCGGGCGTTGGGCCGCGGGCCGGCGAGGGCCAGGCGGGTGAGCCGGTGGGCGACCACCTGCGGCACGGCAAAGGCGAGTTCGGTGGCCTGGTGGGCGAGGCGGGGAGAGCTGCGAGATTTCATGGACGCAGTCTGTGCAAGCCCCGTGCCGCCCGCTGTCGGCCGACTTCGTCAGTGGGACGGCGGGTTCGGCGGACCCTTGAGTTCCACCGTGTTGCCCTCGGGGTCGCTGAGATAGATCGAAGGTCCCTGCCCTTCGGCGCCGAAGCGCTGCGCCACCTCACCCGGCTCCACGCCGTGCGCGCGCAGGTGGGCGCGGATCGCGTCGGCGTCCCAGGGGTCGACGCGCAGGCAGAAGTGGTCCAGGTTGCGGCCTTCGCGTCCCGGCGCCGCACCGCCGGCGCGCCCGATGTCGCTGTCCACGGGGATCAGGTCGATCAGGCCGCGGCCGGCGCGCAACTGCACGAGCCGGATCTTCTCGTCGATGCGGTGCACCGGGCAAGCCAGCACCTCGCCGTAGAAACGGACCATGGCATCGACGTCCTTCACGCGCAGGACGAGGTGGTCGATGTCGCGGATGTTCAGCATGGCAGCGTCCTTTCAGAAGGGCATGAGCCTGGCCGCCACGCGGCCCTGCTCCACGATCAGCTCGCCGGCGGAGATCGGCAGCTTGAAGCGCCGCGGGCCGGCGCTGCCCGGGTTCACGTACAGCACGCCGTCGCGTTCGTCGACCAGCGGCTTGTGCGAATGGCCCGTGATCACGGCAGCGACGTCGGCAGGCGGCGGAGCGCGCCGCAGGTCGGCGATGTCGTGCACGACGAGGATGGTGGCGCCGCCGAGCCGCACGATTTCGCGTTCGCGCAGGCACCCGGCCCAGGCGCCCCGGTCGTTGTTGCCGCGCACCGCGGTGAGCGGCGCGATGCGCGCGAGTTCCTGCAGCACGGCCTCGCCGCAGATGTCGCCGGCGTGCAGGATGTGATCGCTGCCGCGCAGCCAGTCCAGCACTTCCGGCCGCAGCAGGTCGTGGGTGTCGGAGACGAGGCCGATGCGCAAGGCTGCTTCAGTCCGCCGGCTGCACCGGGGTGAGCAGGTTGGCATCGCGCGCCAGCCGCCAGCGGCCCTGCTCCTTGCGCACCACGGTGAGCGTGTAGCCGCTGCGCTCCATGCCCGCTTCGGCGCCCGGCGGCGTGACCTTCACCCACAGGCGCGTCCACAGGAAACCCCAGTCGCCCACCACCTGCACTTCCTGGATCTCGGCCTCGCCCTCGATGCGCGGCGCGCCGGGGCCGGCCTGCGACTGCGCCGCGGCCGCGAATTCGTCCTTGCGCATCGGCGCACGCCCGGGCAGCAGGAACACCACGTCGTCGGTGACGAGGTCCAGCACCGTCGCGGTGTCGCCCGCCTTGGAAGCCTGCATCCAGGTGTGGACCAGGTCGCGGATCTGCTGTTCGTCTGGGGTCATCGCGGCTCCGGAAAGGATGGGGTCGGCCGGTGGCCGTATGCTGCGGCGATGAGCACGGCCGTCCCTCGCCACATTCTGCCGGTGATCGTCCTGTCGCAGTTCGCCGGCACCTCGCTCTGGTTCGCGGTCAACGCCGTGATGCCCGACCTGCAGCGCGACTGGGGGCTGCCCGCCGAGGCACTCGGCACCCTCACCTCCGCCGTGCAGCTCGGTTTCGTCGCGGGCACGCTGGCCTTTGCGCTGCTGATGCTGGCCGACCGCTTCCCGCCCGGCCGCGTGTTCCTGGCGTGCGCGGTGCTCGGGGCGCTGTGCAACGCCGGCATGCTGCTGGCCGACGGCCGCCTGGGCGTGCTGCTGGCGCTGCGCTTCGCCATCGGCTTCCTGCTGGCCGGCGTGTACCCGGTCGGCATGAAGATCGCCGCCAGCTGGTATCGCGAACGGCTCGGGGCCGTGATGGGCGTGTTGATCGGCGCCCTGGTGCTCGGGACGGCGCTGCCGCACGGATTGCGCGCGCTGGCCGGCGACGGCAGCGGGCTGTCGTTCACGGTGGGCGGCTTGGCGCCCTGGCAGCTGGTCGTGCTGGCCGTCTCCGCCCTGGCCATTGCGGGCGGCCTGGCGACGGCGATGCTCGTGCCGCCGCATCCCCAGGCGATGCACGCGGCGCGCATCACGCCGCGTGCGCTGGGCCTGATCTGGTCGGACCGGCGGGTGCGCGCCTCGGTCTTCGGCTACTTCGGCCACATGTGGGAGCTGTATTCCTTCATCGTGCTGGTGCCGCTGATCCTGGCCACGCGGCTGGCGGGGCGCAGCGTCAGCGCCGGCGCGTTCTGGGCCATAGGCGCCGGCTTCGCCGGCTGCGTCGTCGGCGGGCTGCTGGTGCGCCGCCTGGGCAGCGCGCGCGTCGCACAACTGCAACTGGCGACCAGCGGTGCCTGCTGCCTGGCCGCGCCGCTGATGCTGGTGGCGCCCCTGCCGCTGTTCATCGCCTGGATGCTGCTGTGGGGCGCTACGGTCTCCGGAGACTCGCCGCAGTTCTCGACGCTGACGGCACAGAACGCCCCGCCCTCGGTGGTCGGCAGCGTGCTGACCTTCACCAACTGCATCGGCTTCGCGATTTCCGTGGTCAGCATCGAGGTGTTCGTGCGCGCGGCGCAGACCTGGCCGCTGGCCGTGGTGCTGCCGGCACTCGGGATCGGCCCGGCGCTCGGGCTGTGGATGCTGGCGCCGTTGCTGCGCCGCTAACCGGGAATTTCCGCTTCCACCAGCTGCTTGAGCAGGGTGAGCGATTCCTGCCATCCCATGTAGCAGGCCTCCGTGGGGATCACCTCCGGGATGCCTTCCTGCACCACCTCCATCTCGGTGCCGCCGAACACTTCGCGCAGCGTGACCGTGGTGGTCATTTCCCCTGGCAGGTTCGGGTCGTCGAAGGCGCTGGTGTAGCGCAGGCGCTGGCTCGGCACCAGTTCCAGGTAGGTGCCGCCGAACGAGTGACTGTGGCCGCTGGAAAAATTCGTGAACGACATGCGCCACTTGCCGTCGACGCGCGCGTCCATCTGGTGCACCGTGCCCGTGAAGCCGTTCGGCGGCAGCCACTTGGCCATGGCCGCGGGATCGAGGAAGGCGCGATAGAGCCGCTCGGGGCGGGTGCGCAGCACGCGGTGCAATCGGACGGTGTTGGTCGCCATGGTGCCTCCAGGTCGGGAAGGCATGCTAGCAGGCGGGTGGCGGATCCGGCCTGCAGAGAATGCAGCGGCGTGTAACCCCGGCTGAGGACGGGTGACGGGGAACAGCGCTGGGGTTTCGCTTCGCTCCACCGCCAGCCTACGGGAGGCGTGGCCGCGCCAGCCTCATACCGGCACCTTGCGATCCAGTGCCTTGCTCCAATGCAGGACTTCCACTTGCTCGCGCAGGCCGCAGGTGTAGAACGGGTCGGTCTCCATCAATTCCATCACCGCTTCCTTGGAAGGCGCCTCGACGATCCACAAGCCGCCCTTGGGGACCATGCCCGGTTCCACGCGCAGCGATCCCGCAACGAGCACCATGTCACCGTGCCCCTCGACCCAGCGGATGTGCGCATCGAGATTGGCCGTGCGCAAGTGGCCGCGACCGGGCTTGTCGGTGAAGAGGACGGCGAACAGCATGGGGTGCACAGCTTAGCGAAACTGCGCGCCCCTTCGGAGTGCGGGGTCCGTCGCGGCAGGCGCTGCGCGGTGCGGGCCTCCCAGGGGCCACGCGTCTCACGACCGCACAGTGCAGGACCAGGACGGGTCCCTGTCCGACTCGGCGACATCAAGGAGGAGGGGCGGGCGTATCGCCAGCTTCGCGCCAGTCTCCCATCCGCGCCGGGGGACAGTCGCAGAGGCGGACAGGGACCCGGCCTGGTCCGGTCCGGAGCGCACCGGAAGAAATGCGCACCGCCCATCCGCGCAAGAAATGAAAAAGGGCACCGCCAAGCGATGCCCTCATTGCGCCGTGTGCGCGAACGGCAGAGGCGATCAGTGCCCCGACGCTCCCGCAGCACCGAGCCCGGTCTCCGAACGCACCTGCTGCGCCTCGAACAGGCCGCGTTCCGTCGCGGCTTGTGCGCTGCGGTCCAGGATCGAGAACAGCCAGATGCCCACGAAGCCGATGGTCATCGAGAACAGGGCCGGCGAGGTGTAGGGGAACCAGGCGCTGCCCTTCGGGTTGCCCAGGGTCACTTCCCACACCGAGGGCGACACCACCGTCAGCGCCACGGAGGAGATCAGGCCCAGGAACCCGCCGATCACGGCGCCTTTGGTCGTGCAGTCCTTCCACAGCACCGACATGAACAGCACCGGGAAGTTCGCCGAGGCCGCGATGGCGAAGGCGAGCGACACCATGAAGGCGATGTTCTGCTTCTCGAAGACGATGCCCAGCACCACCGCGACGATGCCCAGGGCGATGGTCGTGATGCGCGAGACCTTCAGCTCGGAAGCGCTGTCGGCCTTGCCCTTCTTGAACACCGTGGCATACAGGTCGTGCGACACCGCCGATGCGCCGGAGAGCGTCAGGCCGGCCACCACCGCGAGGATGGTCGCGAAGGCCACGGCGGAGATGAAACCGTAGAACACGTCGCCGCCCACGCTCTTGGCCACCAGCACCGCCGCCATGTTGGCCGTGCCCGCGCCGCCCTTGATGATGCCCTTGGAGACATCGGCGAACTCGGGGTTGGTCAGCACCAGCGCGATGGCGCCGAAGCCGATGATGAAGATCAGGACGTAGAAGTAGCCGATCCAGGTGGTGGCCCAGAACACCGACTTGCGTGCTTCCTTCGCATCGGGCACCGTGAAGAAGCGCATCAGGATGTGGGGCAGGCCCGCGGTGCCGAACATCAGCGCCATGCCGAAGCTGATGGCGGAGATCGGGTCCTTCACGAAGCCGCCCGGCCGCATGATGGAGCCGCCGACATCGCCGGCTTCCGCCGCGCTCTTGCCGGCCATCGCCGCGATGGCGGTCTTGACCTGCACGCCCTTGGAGAACAGCGCCTCGGGGCTGAAGCCGAACTGCGCCAGCACCATGAAGGCCATGAAGCTCACGCCGGCCAGCAGCAGGCAGGCCTTGATGATCTGCACCCAGGTGGTGGCCGTCATGCCGCCGAAGAGCACGTACACCATCATCAGGCCGCCGACCAGCACCACCGCGATCCAGTAATCCAGGCCGAACAGCAGCTTGATCAGCTGGCCGGCACCGACCATCTGCGCGATCAGGTAGAAGGCCACGACGACCAGCGTGCCCGAAGCCGCGAAGGCGCGGATCGGCGTCTGCTTGAAGCGGTAGCCGGCCACGTCGGCGAAGGTGAACTTGCCCAGGTTGCGCAGGCGCTCCGCCATCAGGAAGGTGATCACGGGCCAGCCCACGAGGAAGCCGATCGAGTAGATCAGGCCGTCGTAGCCGGTGGCCATCACGGCCGCGGAGATCCCCAGGAAGGAGGCCGCGGACATGTAGTCGCCGGCGATCGCCAGGCCGTTCTGGAAGCCGGTGATGCCGCCGCCGGCGGTGTAGAAATCGGCCGCCGAGCGGGTGCGCGCGGCAGCCCACTTGGTGATCCACAGCGTCAGCAGCACGAAGGCCGCGAACATGCTGATGGCCGTCCAGTTGGTGGCCTGCTTGGCGGCCTGGCCGGGGCCGTCGCCCGCGGCCAGAACGGCGAGGGGAGCGGCCAGCGCGGCGAGCGCGAGGAGATGGCGGTGCAGGCGCGTCATTTCACTTCTTCCTCGAGGATGGCGCGCGTGAGCGCATCGTATTCGGAGTTGGCGCGGCGGACATAGAAGCCGGTGATCAGCACGGTGAAGATGATCACGCCCATGCCGATCGGCACGCCCAGCGTGGTGACGCCGGCGCCGATCGGCTGCGACAGGAAGGGCTTGTTCCACGCGATGAGCGCGATGTAGCCGTAGTACACGACCATCATCGCGAGCGTCAGCGTCCAGCCGAAGGTGTTGCGCTTGCGGCGCAGTTCCTGGTACTTGGGATTGGCGCGGATGCGCGCTGTCACGTCGTCCGCCCGCGGTGCCTGGCCCCTGGCCGGGCGCTTGCCGCCCCCAGGGATGATTGCGTCCAATGCTGTCTCGCTCACTCTTGTCCCCTTTGCTTTTGACGAGGCGCAAGTGTGGGCAGGCATGCTGACCCAAATCTGACCGCGGCGCACGTGCCGGTGCACCCCGCTGCAATTGATGCAGCGCAAGTGCCGCGGGTCGCGAGCCGCAATCATCGGGGGGCCCGTGGCCGCCTCCTTCGACTTCTCCGTTTCCCCTTTCGACTGTCTTTCCGGCGACGAACAGCGCCTGGTGCGCGACCACGTCGACATCGGCTACTGGCTCGAAGGAACGACGCTGCTCGCGCCCGGCGTGGAACCCGCGCACCTGTTCGTCGTGATCAAGGGCCGCGTGCAGCAGTTCGACGGCGACGAACTCGTGGCCAGCTACGGCCCCGACGACTGCTTCGACGGCCGTGCCCTCGTGGCGGGCAAGGCAAGCAGCCGCTTCGTGGCCCAGGAGGAAGTGCTGGCGCACCTGATCGCGCGCGGGGCCGTCACCGAACTCATCTCGCGCAACGCCACTTTCGGCGCGTTGCTGTTCGCCGACCTCTCGCACAAGCTCAGCGCGCTGGGTGCGCGCGCCGGGGCGCAGGAGCGGCAGTCGCTCGCGCTCGGGCGCGTGGGCGAGGCCTACCTGCGGCCCGCGCACGTGGTCGACGCGGACGACGACGTCGTATCGGTCGTCAAGGTCTTCCAGGCCCGCCACACCGGCAACGTGCTGGTGCGCGACACGCGCACGCAGCCGCCCCGCACCGGCGTCTTCACCACCACCGGCCTGCAGCGCGCGGTGCTGCAAGGCGCGCCGCTCGCGCAGCTGCCCGTGCGCGAGTTCGCCACCTTCACGCTGCTCACCGTGCGGCCGCAGGACTCGCTGGTGGAGGCGCTGGCGCTGATGATCCGGCACCAGGTGCACCGGCTCGTGGTGATGGACGGCGAGCGCGTGGTCGGCTTCCTCGAGCAGCTGGACCTGCTCAGCTTCCTGTCCAACCATTCCTACCTGATCTCGGTGCAGATCGTGCAGGCCGAGGATCTCGCCGCACTGGCACAGGCCGCCGAGCAGATCACGCGCCTGACCGCGCTGCTGTGGCGCGGCGGCGCGAAGGTGGGCGCCATCGCGCGGCTGGTGGGCGAGCTCAATGCCAAGCTGTTCGAGCGCGCCTGGCAGCTCATCGCGCCACCCGACCTGTTCGCCAACAGCTGCCTGTTCGTGATGGGCAGCGAGGGCCGCGGCGAGCAGCTGCTCAAGACCGACCAGGACAACGGCCTGGTGCTGCGCGAGGGCTACGCATGCCCGCACGACCTGGCGGCGATCTGCCAGCGCTTCTCGGACGCGCTCGCCACCTTCGGC
Organism: Ramlibacter alkalitolerans; assembly: GCF_016722765.1. Taxonomy (GTDB): domain Bacteria; phylum Pseudomonadota; class Gammaproteobacteria; order Burkholderiales; family Burkholderiaceae_C; genus Ramlibacter; species Ramlibacter alkalitolerans. Next base: position 319,264 of record NZ_JAEQND010000001.1, read on the forward strand.
TACCCGGAGTGCCCCGGCCGCATCATGGTGAGCAACCCGCAGTGGTGCCAGCCGGTCCAGGCCTTCGGCCACACGGTGCGCCGCTGGCTGGTGATGCCCGATGCCGAGAGCCTGATGGCGCTGGCCATCTTCATCGACGCCCGCGCGGTGTGCGGCGACGCCGAACTGCTCGCGCAGGTGCGCGCCGAGGTCGACCGGCTGCTCACCGACAGCGATGCCCTGAAGGCGCGCTTCGCCGCCGCCATCGATGCCTTCGAGCAGGAAGGCGGCTGGTGGAACCGCCTGTTCTTCCTGGCCGACAGCGACTCGCTCGACCTGAAGAAGGCCGGCATCTTCCCCCTGGTGCACGGCGTGCGCAGCCTGGCGCTGGAGGCGCGCCTGGCGTGCACCGGCACCGTGGAGCGCATCGAGGCGCTGTGCGCGATGGGGCGGCTGCCGGGCAACGTGGGCGCGGAGCTGGTCGAAAGCCTCTACTTCCTCATGGGCCTGAAGCTGCAGGCGGGGCTCGCGGCCGGCGACACGGGCAACGGGCGGGTGATCCACGTCGAGGCGCTCTCGCCGCTGCAGCGGGACTTGCTGAAGGACGCGCTGGCGGCCGTCAAGCGCTTCAAGGCGATGCTGCGGCACCGCTACCGCCTGGACATGCTGTGAGCCGATGACGAGCCTGTCGCCGTTGCACTGGCTGCGCGCGCTCAAGCGCGAGTGGCTGCTCTATCACCTGGGCGACGAGCGCTTCCGCTTCATGTGGGATCCGCCGCCGCCCGACGAATGGGTCGCGCTCGATTGCGAGACCACCGGCCTGAACGTGCACCGCGACGAGATCATCTCCATCGGCGCGGTCCGCATCGTGGGCGACCGCATCCTCACCAGCGAGCGGCTGGAACTGCTGGTGCGCCCGAGCAAGCGCCGCATCTCCGCCGACAGCGTGCGCGTGCACGGCCTGCGCGAGCGCGACGTGGTGGAAGGCATGGATCCCGACGAGGCGCTGATGGCGCTGATGCGCTTCATCGGCAGCCGTCCGATCGTGGGCTACTACCTCGAGTTCGACCTGGCGATGATCGACCGCGCGCTCTTCCCGCGCCTGGGCATGGGCCTGCCGCAGCCGAAGATCGAGGTCTCGGCGATGTTCTACGACTGGAAGCGCCGGCAGCTGCCGCCCTACTACGAGCCGGCGCAGATCGACCTGCGCTTCGCGACCGTCATGCAGACGCTGGACCTGCCGATGGAGGCGGCGCACGATGCGCTGGCCGATGCGGTGATGGCGGCGCTGGTGTTCGTGAAGCTGAGGCACCTGCTCGGAGACGCGGGGTGACTCCGGCCGCTCGCGCGCTGGTCGTAGGCTGGTGGTGACGCGCGTCAGCGCCGGAACCCCAGCGGTGCGTGAAAGCGCTGGGGTTGCCGAGGTCTGTCGCCTCGGACTACGCGCTGCGCGCAGCGCTCGGTCGGCCTGCGGCGCTCACCGCCAGCCTACGAACCCTGGCAACCCAGACCCTAGATCTCCCCCAGCTTCGCCGGATCGATCGGCTTCGTCCAGTGATCGTCGAAGCCCGCGGCCGCGGCGCGCGCCTTGTCCTCTTTCTGGCCCCAGCCCGTCAGGGCCACGAGCCGCACGGTGTGGTCGGCCCGGCTGCGGATCTGGCGGGCCACCTCGTAGCCGTCCATGTCGGGCAGGCCGATATCGAGCAGGACCACCTCCGGCCTGAACTCCTCGAAACGCGCCAGCGCCCCCTGGCCGTCGTGCGCCGTGCGCGGCTCGTGGTCCATCAGCTCCAGCAGCTGCGACAGCGTCTCGGCCGCATCCGCGTTGTCGTCGACGACCAGCACCCGCTTGGCGCTGCGGGCCTGTGCGGGATCGACGCCCGGCGCCGCGGCGGCAGCGACGTCCTGCGCCTGCGGCAGTGAAACGGTGAAGCGGCTGCCCTGGCCCGCTCCCTCGCTCTGCGCGCCGATGCTGCCCTCGTGCATCTGCACCAGCCCCTTGACCAGGAACAGGCCGATGCCCAGCCCCTGCTGCTCCACGGCCGCGGCGCGTGGCGCCTGCGTGAACAGCTCGAACATCTTCGGCAGGAGTTCCGGCGGGATCCCCACCCCCGAGTCCGACACGGTGACGACGATGGTCCCTTGCGCGATCTCCATCCGGACTTCGATGCGGCCCTTCTCCGGCGTGTACTTGGCCGCGTTGTTCAGGAGGTTCGCGAACACCTGCGTCAGGCGCACGGCGTCGCCGCGCACCCGCGCCGGTTCCCCGGGCAGTTCCAGCGCCAGCGAGTGCCGGCGCCGGTCGATCAGCGGCTGGCAGCTCTCCACCGCGGCGCGCAACGCGTCGCGCAGGTCCAGCGGTTCGCGCCGCAGCTCGATCTTGCCGGAGTTGATCCGCGCCAGGTCCAGCAGGTCGTCGACCAGCCGCGTCAGGTGCGTCGTCTGCCGGCGCATGATGTCGAGGGCCTGGGGCAGCAGGCGCTGGGGGTCCTGCGCGCGCGCCAGCAGCTCCAGGCTGTTGACGATGGGCGCCAGCGGGTTGCGCAGCTCGTGCGCCAGCGTCGCGAGGAACACGTCCTTGGCCGCATCGGAACGGCGCAAGGTGTCCAGCAGCTCGGCGTTGTGGATGGCGACGGCGGCCCGTGCCGCCAGCTCGGTGGCGTGCATCAGCTCGCGTTGCGTGAACACGCGGCGCGAGTCGGAGGTGATGAAGGACATCACCCCGAGCACCGCGCCGCGCGACAGGAGCGGGACGCCCATGTACGAATGCAGCCCCAGCGAACACACCGCCTCCAGGTAGCCGGCGTCGCTGATCGTGGCTTCCAGCATCTCCCGGGTGATGACCGGGACCAGCTCCGGCCGGCCGCTGCGCACCACGCTCCAGGTCCCGCCGGGGTCCGCCGGATCGGGTGGATAGCGCTCGTGCAGCTCGTGGGCGAGCCGCACCTTGCCCTCGTCGACATGCGCCACGGCGACCCGCTTGAGGCGCGTGCCGCCCTCGAGCATGTCGACGGCGCACCAGTCGGCGAAATGCGGCACGGCGAGCTGCGCGATGCGCTGCATCGTGGCGGGGTAGTCGGTCAGGCCGGCGAGCTCGGCGCTGGCCTGCGCGAGGAACTGGAGATCGGACTCCTCCGCCTTGCGGGCGTCGATGTTGACGCAGACACCCGTCATCAGGTCGGGGCGTCCCTGCTCGTCGCAGACGATGGTGCCGTGGCCTTCGATCCAGTGCACGGAGCCGTCGGGCCAGACGATGCGGTACTGCAGGGCGATGTCCTTGCAGGCCCGCACCGCTTCGTCGACCTGGGCCTTCAGCGGCGCGCGATCGTCGGGATGGACCAGCGCGTCATAGTCCCGCGGCGGTTCGCCTTGCGGAGCCATTCCGTGCAGGCTGAACATTTCCGCCGACCACCATCGGCGGCTGGTGGCCAGTTCCCGTTCCCAGGCAGCCATGTGCCCCGACCGCAGCGCCAGCTGGAGGCGCTTCTCGAGGCGGCGGCGATCACGGCCCAGGAATCGGCTGAGGGAATCGAACATGCAAGGGCATTGTTCGCAGCCTCAGCCGCCGCCGCTTGTCCGACAGTTTCCACAGATGGCCGAGGCCATCGGCGCAGCGCTCGCCGTCCGCGGCGCACCTGCAGAGCTTGCTCACCCCACCCGCCGCACCTCCATGAGCCCCTGCTGCGTCGCGTGCTCGTACACCCTGGCGTCGCGCGTGGCCATGTGCAGCAGGATCTGCGGGGCCTGCCACATGAGCACGCGGTGCAGCACCACGCCGGCGACCACCATCGCGGCGCCCGTCCAGCGCGCGCCGACCAGCGCCAGCGCGATGCCGATGCCGATCAGGGGCATCAGCAGCACGACCAGCATCAGCCGCTGCGTCACGTAGCGGCGCGCCCGCTTGGGATCGACGATCACGCGGAAGCGCCCGAAGGGCAGGCCCGCGCGGAATTCCTCGTGCGCGACATACTCCGCGAAATCCGGTGTGCCAGCGTCTGCCACGCTACATCCCCATCACTTCGGCGAACTTCTCGGACTCGGCGCTCTGCTGCAGGGCCCACATGTCGGCGTAGCGCCCGCCGAGCGCCAGCAGTTCGGGGTGCGTGCCGCGCTCGACGATGCGTCCGCCTTCCATCACCAGGATCTCGTGCGCGTCGACCACGGTCGAGAGGCGGTGCGCGATCACCAGGGTGGTCTTGTTCTGCGCCGCGCTCCTGAGCTCGGCCTGGATCGCCCGCTCGTTGGCGCTGTCGAGCGCCGACGTGGCTTCGTCGAAGATCAGGATCGGCGGATCCTTCAGCAGCGTGCGGGCGATCGCCACCCGCTGCTTCTCGCCGCCGGAGAGCTTCAGGCCGCGCTCGCCCACCATCGTCTGGTAACCCTTGGGCGTCGAGGCGATGAAGTCGTGGATGCGCGCCGCGCGCGCGGCTTCCTCCACCTCGGCACGGCTCGCGCCGGTGCGGCCGTAGGCGATGTTGTATTCGACGGTGTCGTTGAACAGCACCGTGTCCTGCGGCACGATGCCGATCGCCTGGCGCACGCTGGCCTGCGTGACCGCGCGGATGTCCTGCCCGGCGATGGTGATGCGGCCCTGCTGCACGTCGTAGAAGCGGTACAGCAGCCGCGCGAGCGTCGACTTGCCGGCGCCGGAGGGGCCCACCACCGCCACCGTCTTGCCGGCCGGGATCTCGAAGGAGACGTCGCGCAGGATGGGCCGTGCCGGGTCGTAGTGGAAGCCGACGTGCTCGAAGCGGACCGTCCACGCGGCGCTGCCGGCGCCCCCACCCCGGCGCTCCTCCTGGGCGGGAGGGAGGAAGGCCGTCAGCGGCTGCGCGCCGGGCGGGTCGGCGATCTCGCGTTCGCGCTCCATCAGCACGAACATCTTGTCCAGGTCCGTGAGGCTCTGCTTGATCTCGCGGTACAGCACGCCCAGGAAGTTGAGCGGGATGTACAGCTGGATCATGAAGCCGTTGATCATGACCAGGTCGCCCAGCGTCATGCGGCCATCGACCACGCCGAGCGTGGCGCGCCACAGCATGGCCACCAGGCCGATGCCGATGATCGTCTGCTGCCCGACGTTCAGCAGCGACAGGGTGGTCTGGCTCTTGAGCCGGGCACGCCGCAGGCGCTCGAGGCTCTGGTCGTAGCGGTTCGCCTCGAAGCCCTCGTTGTTGAAGTACTTGACGGTCTCGTAGTTCAGCAGCGAGTCCACCGCCTTGGTGTGCGCGGCGGAATCGAATTCGTTCGCCTCCCGGCGGAACTGGGTGCGCCATTCGGTGACCGTCACGGTGAACGTGATGTAGACGACCAGCGCCGCCACCGTGATCCAGGCGAACCAGGCGTCGAATTTGACGGCCAGCACGCCCAGCACCAGCGTCACCTCGACCAGCGTGGGGACGATGCTGTAGAGGGAGTACGAGATCAGCGACTCGATGCCGCGCACGCCGCGCTCGATGTCGCGCGTCATGCCGCCGGTCTGCCGCTCCAGGTGGAAGCGCAGCGACAGCGCGTGCAGGTGCTGGAAGGTCTCCAGTGCGATGCTGCGCGCCGCCCCCTGCGTCGCCTTGGCGAACACCAGTTCGCGCAGCTCGGTGAACAGCGAGGTGGACAGGCGCAGCAGCCCGTAGGTCACGAGCAGGCCCACCGGCACGGCGAGCATCGCGCCGGCGCTGCCCGGCTTGATGTTCATCGCGTCGATCAGTTCCTTGAGCAGCACCGGCACGCCGACGTTGGCGACCTTCGCGCAGATCACGAAGGCGAGCGCCGCGAACACGCGCCACTTGTACTGCCACAGGTAGGGGAACAGGCGCCCCAGGGTGGCCCAGTCGGAGCGGCCGGGCCGCGGCGCGTTGACCGCGGCCGAAGGTGTGGGAAGGGAGGAAGACGATTCGCCGCCGCGGCGCATGGAGGACAATCCGGTCAAACGTATCCACGGATTGTGCCCATGTCCACGAAACCACGTGCTGCCCTGCCGCCGCATGGCCCTGCCACCCCGCCCACCGACAAGGAACTGGTGCTCAAGGTGATCCCGATGCCGGCGGACACCAACGGCAACGGCGACATCTTCGGCGGCTGGGTCATGGCCCACGTCGACCTGGCCGGCTCCATCCTGCCGGCGCGCATCATCCGCGGCCGGATGGCCACGGTCGCGGTCAAGGAGTTCGTGTTCAAGCAGCCCGTGCGCGTGGGCGACATCCTGAGCTTCTATTCCTCGGTGACGCGCATCGGCCGCACCTCGGTGACGGTGGACGTCGAAGTCTTCGCCGAACGCTTCCAGCGCCAGGGCTCCTTCGTGCGGGTGACGGAGGCGCTGGTGACCTATGTGGCGCTGGACGAGAACGGCAGGCCGAAGGCGATCGAAACGTCGGACGCGGGCTGAGCGTCACCCCCGCGCGCTTTGATTCGTCACCCCCGCGCGCTTTGATTCGTCACCCCCGCGCGCTTTGACTCGTCACGGCCGCGCGCTTTGATCCGTCACCCCCGCGCAGGCGGGGGCCCAGAGCGGCGCGCAGCGCCGTGGGTTCCCGCCTCCGCGGGAACGACGTCCCTTGCATGCCGCTCCGCCCCCGCCTCCGCGGGAACGACGGCAGAACCGTGCCGCCCCTCCCCTGCCGCGAAGCGGGCCGCCCCCTCCAGGCCGTCCGCGATCCGTTCGCGGCTGCGCTCCCACTCGGCGCGCAGCGCCGCCTCCACGGGCTTCCCCCACTGCTCGTAAGCATTCATCCGGTCGGCACGCAGCGTCTCTTGCGGAAATGCGGCAAGCTGCAGTGCCAGGGCGATGGCGGCCTCGCGGGCCGCACCGCGCGGCACCACGCGGTTCGCCAGCCCCATGCGCAGCGCCTCGGCCGCATCCACCCTGCGGCCGGTGAGGATCAGGTCCATGGCATGGCCCATGCCGACGAGCCGCGGCAGCCGCACGGTGCCGCCGTCGATCAGCGGCACGCCGAAGCGGCGGCAATAGATCCCGAAGAAGGCGTCCTCCTCCAGCACGCGCAGGTCGCACCAGAGGGCCAGTTCCATGCCGCCCGCCACCGCCGCGCCGGCCACCGCGGCGATCACCGGCTTGGACAGGAGCAGCCGCGTCGGCCCCATGGGCCCTGCAGGGCGCGCCGTGGCCGCATCGAATTCGAGTTGCGCCACCAGGCCCGCGGCGCCGCCTTCCTGCGCCGCATGCGCACCATACTGCAGGTCCCAACCGGCGCAGAAGTGACCGTGGGCACCATGGAACACGGCCACGCGCGCCTGCGCATCGTCGTCGAAGGCGAGGAAGGCCTCGTGCAGCCGCCGGGCCGTGTCGGCATCGACGGCATTGCGCACCTGCGGGCGATCGAGCGTCACCACCGTCACGGCGTCGATCTTCTCCATGCGCACCGCAGGGGCGTCCATGCGCGCGATTACACCGCAGGCACCGTGCGTCCGCCAGCGCGCGTCGTTGGGGCGAACCCTGTGTGCCGCACGCGCGCCGCCCCGCTATAAGACATTTTCCGCCGGCAACGTCCGGGGGAAAGGAGCAGCGCAGGTGCAGTTCCTCCAGCTTTTCATCAGCGGCATCGCCCAGGGCTGCATCTACGGGCTGATCGCGCTCGGTTTCGTCCTGATCTACAAGGCCACCGAAACGGTCAGCTTCGCCCAGGGGGAGCTGATGATGCTCGGCGCCTTCTTCGGGCTGGCGGCCATGGGCGGCCTGGGCTTCCCCTTCTGGCTCGCCGTGCTCAGCGCGATCGGCGCGATGGCCCTGTTCGGACTGGTGCTGGAAAAGGTGGTGATCCGCCCCATCCTGGGCCAGCCCGCGTTCTCGATCGTGATGCTCACCATCGGCATCGGCTACGTCGCCCGCGGGCTGGTCACGATGATTCCCGGCATCGGCACCGAGACGCGCACCCTCCCCGTCCCCTACAAGGACCAGGCCTGGAACGTGGGGGGCCTGGTGCTGAACGTGGAGCAGATGGTGGTGATCGCGGCCACCGCGCTGCTGTGCGCGCTGCTCTATGCCGTGTTCCGCTACAGCAAGGTGGGCCTCGCGATGCAGGCCGCTTCGCAGAACCAGCTCGCTGCGTACTACATGGGCATCCCGGTCAAGCGCCTCAACAGCCTGGCGTGGGCGCTGGCCGCCGGCGTGGCCGCCATCGCGGGCCTGCTGCTGGCGCCCATCACCTTCGTGCACGCCAACATGGGCTTCATCGGCCTGAAGGCGTTTCCGGCGGCGGTGGTCGGCGGCTTCGGCAGCCTGCCCGGCGCGATCGCGGGCGGCCTGGTGATCGGCGTGGTGGAGTCGCTCTCGGGCTTCTACCTGCCGGAGGGATTCAAGGACACGGCGCCCTACATCGTGGTGCTCGTGATGCTCGTCGTGCTGCCGAACGGCCTGTTCGGCGAGAAGCTGCGAAAGAAAGTGTGAGATTCGTCTTCAAGACCACCTACGAGCAGGACATCCGCCTGGCGAAGCACGCCGGACACGTGTTCTGGTACGGGCTGCTGCTCGTGCTGCTGGTGGCCGCGCCGCTGCTGCTGCCCGAATACCTGCTGGCGCAACTGACCTTCATCCTGATCTACGGCATCGTGGGCCTGGGCCTGATGCTGCTGGCCGGCTTCACCGGCCTGTTCTCGATCGGCCATGCGGCCTTCTTCGGCGTCGGTGCCTACGCGCAGGCGGCGCTCACCGGCCTCGGCTGGCCGTTCCCGCTCGCCCTCGCGGCGGGCGCGGCGCTGTCGGCGGCGGTGGGCGTGGTGGTGGGCCTGCCGGCGCTGCGCGTCAAGGGCATCTACCTGGGCATCGCCACCCTGTCCTTCGGCTTCATCGTGCAGGAAGTGTTCGCCCGCTGGGAAAGCGTGACCGGCGGCAACGTCGGCAAGTCGGTCGGCGCGGTCAGGATGTTCGGCTGGACGGCCGACACGGCGCGCTCCTTCTATCTCGTCTGCCTCGTGCTCGCGGTGCTGGCGACGCTGGTCTGCGCCAACCTGCTGCGCTCGCCCACCGGGCGCGCCTTCGTCGCGATCCGCGATTCGGAGATCTCCGCCCAGAGCATGGGCATCCACCTGGCGCGCTACAAGACCCTCAGCTTCGCGATCTCGGCGGCGCTCGCCGGCGTGGGCGGCGCGCTCTATGCGCACCAGATCCGCTTCCTCTCGCCCGACCAGTTCGACATCGTGCAGTCGATCGACCTGCTGCTGATGGTGGTGATCGGCGGGCTCGGCTCGCTGCACGGCGCCTTCCTCGGCGCGACCTTCCTGATCGGGCTGCCGCAGGCGATCAGCGGGGTGAAGGACTACCTGCCGGAAGCAGTCGGCCAGGCGCCGGGCCTGAAGGCCGTGGTGTACGGCGGCGTGCTGGTCGCCTTCGTGCTGTTCGAGCCGCTCGGGCTGTACGGCCGCTGGGTCAAGGTGCGCACCTACCTGATGCTGTTCCCGTTCTACCGCCGCGGCATGTTCCGGCGCCAGAAAGCCTTCCAGAAATCGGAGCGCCTGCGGTGATGCCCACCCAAACGACGGACACCCTGCTGTCGGCCCGCCACCTCGGCGTGCGCTTCGGCGGCGTGCTGGCCGTCAACGACGTGAGCTTCGACGTGCGCCGGGGCGAGGTCCTCACGCTGATCGGGCCGAACGGCGCCGGCAAGACGACGGTGTTCAACCTGATCAGCCGCATCTACAACCCCACGACCGGCAGCATCGCCTTCGAAGGCCGGCCGCTCACCCGGCAGCCGCCGCACCGCATCGCCGCCCTCGGCATCGCGCGCACCTTCCAGAACATCGAACTGTTCGAGCACGCCTCGGTGCTGCACAACCTGCTGGTCGGCCGGCACACCCACCGGCGCACCGGCGTGCTGCACGACATGCTGTTCACGCGCAGCGCGCGGGCGGCGGAAGTCGAGGCGCGCGAGAAGGTCGAACGCGTGATCGACCTGCTGGACCTGCAGCACCACCGCGACGCCACCGTCGCCGGCCTGCCCTACGGCGTGCGCAAGGTGGTGGAGCTGGCGCGGGCGCTGTGCACCGAGCCCAAGCTCCTGCTGCTCGACGAGCCCTCCTCCGGCCTGAACGTGGAGGAGACCGGCGACATGGCCTTCTGGATCCAGGACATCCGCGCCGAGCTGGGCATCACGGTGCTGATGGTGGAGCACGACATGAGCCTCGTCTCGCGCGTGAGCGACCGCGTGGTGGCGATGAACCAGGGTGAAGTGGTGGCCATCGGCACGCCCGCGCAAGTGCAGCGCGATGCGCGCGTGGTCGAGGCCTACCTGGGCCCGTCCGAAGGCGTGGCCCCGGCCCCCGAGGCGATCCGATGACCTCCAACCCGCCTGCCGTCAGCGACCTGCCGGTGCTGCGCCTGTCGAACGTCGAAAGCGCCTACGGCCCGATCAAGGCGATCCGCGGCGTCAGCCTGCAGGTCCGGCGCGGCGAGATCGCCACCGTGCTCGGCGCCAACGGCGCCGGCAAGACGACGATCCTGAAGACGATCTCCGGCATCCTCGATCCGCGCAAGGGCAGCATCGCGTTCAAGGGCGAGGACATCACCGCCCGCGACCCGGCCTGGATCGTGCAGGAAGGGCTGTGCCACGTGCCCGAAGGCCGCGAGGTGTTCCCGCTGCTGTCCGTGCGCGACAACCTGCTGATGGGCGCCTACACGCGCCGCGACCGCGACGGCGTCGCACGCGACCTGGAGGCCGTCTACCGCTACTTCCCCGTGCTGAAGGAACGTGCCACGCAGGATGCCGGCCTTCTTTCCGGCGGCCAGCAGCAGATGCTCGCGATCTCGCGGGCGCTGATGGCGGCGCCGCACCTGATCCTGCTGGACGAGCCCAGCCTCGGGCTCTCGCCCAAGCTCACGCGGGAGATCTTCGAGATCGTGGTGCGCATCAACCGCGAGCGCGGCACCACCCTGCTGCTGGTGGAGCAGAACGCCAACATGGCGCTGGCCACGGCGGACTACGGCTACGTGCTGGAGAACGGGCGCATCGTGATGGAAGACACCTGTGCCCGCCTGCGCGAGAAGGAGGACATCAAGGAGTTCTACCTGGGCGTGAAGGAAGCCGGCGTGCGCGGCGAGCGGCGCTGGAAGAAGAAGAAGACGTGGCGCTGACTTCCTGCCGCGGAAAGCCATGAAGACGCTCTGGGACCTTTCGGCCCTCCAGCCCATCACGCAGAGCGTGCTCGAAGGCGACACCCTGCCCGCCCTGTTCTGGAATGCGGTGGTGCAGCGCGGGCCCAAGGTGTGGATGCGGCAGAAGGAGCTGGGCATCTGGCGCAGCTGGACCTGGGAGCGCACCGGCCAGGCGGTGCGCGAGATCGCGGGCGGGCTGGTCGCGCTCGGCTTCCAGCCGCACGACACGGCCTCGATCCTCTCCAACACCGTGGTCGAATGGGTGCTGGCCGACCTCGCCGTGCTCTCGTGCGGCGGCGTCGCCAACGGCATCTACCCCACCGACGCGCCGGCGCAGGTGCACTACCTGTGCGAGGACTCGGGCACCAGCATCCTGTTCGTGGAAGACGACGAGCAGCTGGACAAGGCCCTGGAGGTGCGCGACCGGCTGCCCCGGCTGCGCCGCATCGTCGTCTTCGACATGGACGGCCTGCGCGACCTGCACGACCCGCTGGTGATCAGCCTCGACGAGCTGCGCCACCTCGGGCGCGAGGTGCTCGCGCGGGATGCGGGTGCGGTGGAGGCGCGCGTGCGCGCGGTGCGCCCCGAAGACCTCGCGATCCTGGTCTACACCTCGGGCACCACCGGCAAGCCCAAGGGCGCCATGCATTCGCACGGCGCGCTGGCGTACACGGTGCGGGGCTACAACACGCTGATCGCGCGCTCCGAAGCCGACGAGTGCATGTGCTTCCTGCCCCTGTGCCACATCGCCGAGCGCATGGGCGGCGAGTACTTCTCGCTCTACACCGGCGCCCGGCTCAATTTCGTCGAGAACCCGGAGACGGTGCCGGAGAACGTGCGCGAGATCCAGCCGACCGTGCTCACCGCCGTGCCCCGCGTGTGGGAGAAGTTCTATTCCGGCGTGACGATCGCCCTGAAGGAAGCCGGCCGGCTGCAGCAGGGTGCGTACGCGTGGGCGATCGGCACCGGGCAGCGCGTCGCGCAGAAGGTGCTCGCGGGCGAGCCCGTCGGCCCCCTGCTGAAGCTGCAGTTCGCCGCGGCGGACCTGCTGGTGCTGGCCAACGTGCGCCGCATGATCGGCATCGCCCGCGCGCGCTTCCTGGTCACGGGCGCGGCGCCGATCTCGCCCGAGCTGGTGCGCTGGTATCTCGCCCTGGGCGTGCCCATGCTGGAGGTGTGGGGCATGACGGAGACCTGCGGCGCCGCCACCGGCATGCCGCCGACGCGGATCAAGCCCGGCTCGATCGGCCCGGCGGCCGGCTACAACGCGGTGCGCATAGCCCCGGGCACGGGCGAGATCCAGGTGAAGGGCCCCAACGTGTTCCGGGGCTACCTGAACCAGCCGCAGAAGACCGCCGAGACCTTCACCGCGGACGGCTGGCTGCGCACCGGCGACGTGGGCAGCATCGACGCCGACGGCTTCCTGCGCATCACCGACCGCATGAAGGACATCATCATCACCGCCGGCGGCAAGAACGTGACGCCCAGCGAGTTCGAGAACGAGCTGAAGTTCTCGCCCTACATCACCGATGCCGTGCTGATCGGCGACCGCCGGCCCTACCTGAGCGCGATCGTGATGATCGACCAGGAGAACGTGGAGAAGTACGCGCAGGACCACGACGTGCCCTTCTCCAACTACGCCAGCCTCACGCGCGCGCCCGAGGTGCAGGCGCTGATCCAGTCCGAGATCGACCGCGTGAACCGCAACTTCGCCCGCGTCGAGCAGGTCAGGCGCTTCTTCCTGCTCGATACGCAGCTGTCCGCCGAGGACGAGGAGCTCACGCCCACCATGAAGCTCAAGCGCAGCCTCGTGCAGCGCAAGTACGCACGCCAGATCGAAGCCATGTACGCCTGAAGGAGACGAGACATGAGATTGCAATCCACCCTGGCGCTCGCCGCCGCACTGGCCTGCAGCGCATCGCTCGCGCAGCAGCAAGGAGTCTCGAAGAGCGAGATCCTGATCGGCACCATCCAGGACCTCTCGGGCCCGATCGCCGCCTTCGGCAAGCAGGCCCGCATGGGCATGCAGCTGCGCGTGGACGAGATCAACGAGCAGGGCGGCATCCAGGGCCGCAGGCTCAAGCTGGCCGTGGAGGACTCGGCCTACGACCCCAAGAAGGCGGTGCTGGCGGCGCAGAAGCTGGTGAACCAGGACAAGGTGTTCCTGATCGCCGGCCACATCGGGACGGCGCAGAACATGGCGGCGATGCCGGTGCAGTTCGAGAAGAACATCATCAACTTCATGCCGATCACCGCCGCGCGCGAGATGTACGAGCCGCTGCACAGGCTGAAGTACTCGTTCGCGGCGACCTACTACGACCAGATCCGCACGGCGCTGCCCAAGCTGGTGAAGGAGAAGAACGCGAAGAAGGTCTGCACCCTGTACCAGGACGACGACTTCGGCCTGGAGGTGCAGCGCGGCGCCGAAGCAGGCCTGAAGGCGGTGGGCATGGACGTCGGCGAGAAGACCACGTACAAGCGCGGCGCGACCGACTTCTCCTCGCAGGTGGCCAAGCTGAAGGCATCCGGCTGCGAGGTCGTGGTGCTGGGCACCATCATCCGCGAGACCATAGGCGCCATCGCGGAGGCCCGCAAGACCGGCTACAACCCCACCTTCCTGGGCTCCAGCGCCGCCTACACCGACCTGATCCACAAGCTGGGAGGCAAGGCGGTCGACGGCCTGTACGCCACGATGACGGTGCAGCACCCCTACCTGGACGAGGCCTCCCAGCCGATCCGCTTCTGGGCCACCAAGTACAAGACGAAGTTCAACGAGGATCCGACGGTGTTCTCGGTCTACGGCTACAGCATCGTCGACCAGTTCGCCCGGGTGGCGCAGAAGGCCGGTCCCAACCTCACCACCGACAGCTTCATCAAGGCCATGGACGGCATGACCTTCGAGCCCGACATCTTCGGCAGTCCGATCTCCACCTATACGGCCACCAAGCACCTGGGCAACGAGCTCTCGCGCCTGTCGCAGATCCAGGACGGCCGCTGGAAGGTCGTCTCCGACTACGTGCGTCCATGACGAAATGACCTCGGCCGCGCTGCGGCCTCGATGACACGCTTCGCGATGACGAACGATCCCTTTTGTCATCAGCGAAGCGTGTCATCGGGCTGCGCAGCGGCGAAGTCATTCCGTCATCGCGCCCCCAGGCGCGCTGGTTTGTTGCTACCCTCGACAGGATGAGCGCGCCGAACCCGCTGAAGAACCCCCAACTCGAGTTCAAGTCGCTGCTGCTGCTGGTGCTCGCGGCGACGGCGCTGTTCCTGCTGATCATCTGGCCCTTCTTCGGCGCGGTCTGCTGGGCGGTCTTCATCGCCATCGTGTTCTGGCCGCTGCACCAGCGCTTCGTGCAGGGCAGCCACGGCCGCAGGAACATGGCCGCGCTCGCATCGCTCACGGTCATCCTGCTGATCGTGATCCTGCCGCTGGCGATGATCATCGCCTCCACCACGGCCGAAGCGTCGGTGCTGGTCGAGAAGATGCGCTCGGGCGAGATCCAGATCGGCCAGTTCTTCCAGCGCATGCTCGACGCCCTGCCGCACTGGGCCCGCTCCGTGCTGGAGCGCTTCGGTGTCGGGGACCTCGGGCTGCTGCAGAAGAAGCTGCTGGCCACGCTCACTTCGAGCGGACAGGTGCTCACCAGCCGCGTGGTGGGCATCGGCCAGGTGACGCTGGACTTCGTCGTCGCCTTCTTCGTGATGCTCTACGTGCTGTTCTTCCTGTTCCGCGACGGCGAGCAGCTGTCGCAGTCCATCGCCCGCGCGATCCCGCTGCATCCGCAGCACACGCGCCGGCTGCTCACGCAGTTCGCCACCGTCGTGCGCGCCACGGTCAAGGGCAACATCGTCGTGGCGCTGGTGCAGGGCGCGCTGGGCAGCCTCGCCTTCTGGGTGCTGGGCCTGCCGGGCGCCCTGCTGTGGGGTGCGGTGATGGCGCTGCTCTCGCTGCTGCCGGCCGTGGGCGCCGCCATGGTGTGGGGGCCGATCGCGATCTACTACTTCCTCACCGGCGCGCTGGTGAAGGCCATCGGCCTGGCCGTGTGGGGCGCCCTGGTGATCGGGCTGGTCGACAACGTGCTGCGCCCCATCCTCGTGGGCAAGGACACGCGCATGCCCGACTACCTGGTGCTGGTGGCCACGCTGGGCGGCATCGTGGTGTTCGGCCTCAATGGCTTCGTGATCGGGCCGGTGATCGCGGCGATCTTCCTCGTGAGCTGGGAGATGCTGGCCTCGGTGCGCCAGCAGTCCACCATCCCGCCGGCGTGAGCGCGCTCAGGAAATGATGTACGCGCCGGCGGCGCTGGCCAGCAGCTTGCCGTCCGGTCCCAGGAACTCCATGCGCGTGCTGGCGACGCGCGAGCCCAGGCGCAGCACCTCCGCGTGCAGCACGAAGTGCTCGCCGATGGCAGGGCGCAGGTAGTCGATCCGCAGGTCGATGGTCCCCAGCTTGCCGAAGCGCTGCAGCCGCTGGGCCGGCGGCTCGGCGAGGTGGCGCTCGCCGACCGCCGCCATCACGGCCAGCCCCCCCATGGCATCGAGGCCGGCGCTGATCACGCCCCCGTGCACGCGGTTGAACAGGTAGTGCCCCACCAGCTCCGGCTTCATCGCGATGCGGCCCGTCACCCGCTGCGGCAGCAGGGAGACGACCTGCAGGCCGAGCACCCGGTTGAACACGATCTTCTCCTCGAAGATGGTGCGCAGGCCGGTGACGAACTCCTCCTCGAATTCCAGGGCGGCGATGGCGGTCGGGTCACGGGTCATGGACCCGATTGTGGCGCAGCCTCGAAGGTCACCAGCACCTGCGCCGTCGCCACCTGCTCTCCCGGCTGCACGTGCAGGGTGCGCACGGTGGCATCGCGCGCCGCCAGCAGCGCGTGTTCCAGCTTCATGGATTCGACGACCACGAGGGTGTCGCCCCGGCGCACGGAGCTGCCGGCGCGGGCATGCACGGCGATCACCTTGCCGTTGAAGGGCACCCGCAGTTCGTTGGCCGTGGCAGCGGCGCCAGCACCGGCGGGCGGGTCGTAGGAGGCATCTTCCAGGAACAGGTCGATGGCGCCGCTCTGCACGTGCCAGCGGCCCGGCGCCACGGGGGCCGCCTGCACCGGCGGCGGGGCGACACCATCGGCTTCGCGCACCGGCAGGTCCAGCAGCTCGCCGTGGTGCCGCACGCGCCACGGCCGCAGGAAGGGCGACGGCAGCGCGCTGGCGGGCCCCTGCGGCAGCAGCAGCGCCAGCGCCGCCTGCGGCACCGCGCCGAATTCCTCCGCCGCCAGCTGGCGCCGGATCGCGTCGCCATGGCGCGCGAGGAAGTCGACGTGCGCCGCGCCGGCCGCGAATTCGGGATGGCGCAGGCAGGCGGCGAGCAGCCGCCGGTTGGTGGCCAGCCCCAGCACCTGGAGCGACTCCAGCCCGGCGAGCAGGCGCGCGATGGCCTGCTCGCGCGTCGGCGCGTGCGCGACCAGCTTCCCGAGCAGCGCGTCGTAGTGCGGCGTGACCTCCACGCCTTCGAACAGCGCGTGGTCGAAGCGCAGGCGCGCGCCGGCGCTGCGTCCCTCCCCGGCCGGCGGCGGCCTGAACAGCTGCACCCGGCCGGTCTGCGGCAGGAAGGATTCGTCCTCCGCGCACAGCCGCACCTCGATCGCGTGCCCCTGCAGGTTCAGGTGCTCCTGCCGGTACGGCAGGCGCTCGCCGGCGGCGATGCGCAGCTGCCATTCGACCAGGTTGAGGCCGCTGACCATCTCCGTCACCGCATGCTCCACCTGCAGCCGCGGGTTCATCTCCAGCAGCCAGAAGCGGCCATGCTCGTCGACCAGGAACTCCGCCGTCCCCACGCCGACATAGCCCGCCGCGCGCGCGAGTTCGACCGCGTGCGTTCCCATGCGCTCGCGCAGCGACGCGTCGACCGCGGGGCTGGGCGACTCCTCGATCAGCTTCTGGTGCCGGCGCTGCACGGAGCAGTCGCGCTCGCCGAGGTGCAGGCAGCGGCCGTGCAGGTCCGCGATCAGCTGGATCTCGATGTGCCGCGGCCGGGGCAGCGCGCGTTCGAGCAGCAGTTCGCCGTCGCCGAAGGCGGACTGCGCCTCCGAGCGGGCGGCCTGCAGGGCGGCGGGAAGCTGCGCCGCCTCGGTCACCAGCCGCATGCCGCGGCCGCCGCCGCCGGCGCTGGCCTTGACCATCACCGGAAAGCCGATGTCGCGCGCGGCGGCGAGCAAGCGTTCGTCGGACGGGTCGTCGCCGTGGTAGCCGGGCAGGCAGGGAATGCCGCGCGCATGCGCGAGTTCCTTCGCGCGTGCCTTGTGGCCCAGGGCGCGCATCGCGTCGGGGCCGGGGCCGATCCAGGTCAGTCCGGCATCGGCCACGGCCTGGGCGAAATCGGCGTTCTCGCTCAGGAAGCCGTAGCCGGGGTGCACGGCGTCGGCGCCCGATGCGCGGGCGGCGGCAAGAATCCGGTCGATGCGCAGGTAGGAGTCCGCCGCCGCCGCGCCTCCGAGCGGGCGCGCTTCGGTGGCTGCGCGCACGTGCAGCGCATCGCGGTCGGCCTCCGAGTAGACGGCGACCGTTTCCAGCCCGAGCCGCTGCGCCGTGCGGAAGATGCGGCAGGCGATGGCGCCGCGGTTGGCGACGAGGACGCGGCGGATCTTCATTCGTTCGCCGGGCGCCGCTTGGCGATGCCCATCAGCCTGGCCAGGATGCCCAGCATCACTTCGTCGGCGCCGCCTCCGATCGAGGCCAGCCGGCCGTCCCGGTACATGCGCGAGACCTTGTTCTCCCAGGTGTAGCCCATGCCGCCCCAGAACTGCAGGCAGGTGTCCGGCACCAGCCGGTTCAGGCGGCCTGCCTTCAGCTTGGCCATCGATGCGAGTTCGAGCACATCCTGCCCCTGCACGTAGAGGTCGCAGGCGCGGTAGGTCAGCGCGCGCAGCGCTTCCACCTCGGTCTTGAGTTCGGCCAGCTTGAACTGCACCCACTGCTGGTCGGCCAGCACGGCGCCGAACAGCCTGCGCTCCTGCGCCCACGCTATGGTCCACTGGATGCAGTGGGTCAGGGACACCAGGCAGCTCGCCGCCGCCCACAGGCGCTCCTCCTGGAACTGCTGCATCTGGTAGATGAAGCCCTGCCCCTCCTCGCCGATGCGAAAGCGCTGCGGCACCCGCACCTCGTCGAAGTACAGCAGGCCGGTGTCGCTGCTGTTCATGCCGATCTTGCGGATCTTCCGCGCCACCTCGATGCCGGGGCGCAGCTTGCCGTTCTCGCGCAGCGGCACGATCACCAGGCTCTTGTTGCGGTGCACCGGCCCTTCGCCCGTGTTGACCAGCATGCACATCCAGTCGGCCTGCAGGCTGCTGGTGATCCACATCTTCTGGCCGGTGATCAGGTAGTCGTCGCCGTCCTTGCGCGCGCGGCTGCGGATGCCCGCCACGTCGCTGCCGGCCGCCGGCTCGCTCACGCCGATGCAGGCCACCATGTCGCCCGCGATCGCCGGCGCCAGGAACTCGCGCCGCAGGGCGTCGCTGCCGAAGCGCGCCAGCGCCGGCGTCGCCATGTCCGTCTGCACGCCGATCGCCATCGGCACGCCGCCGCAATCGATGTGGCCCAGCGCCTCCGCCATGGCCACGGAGTACGAGTAGTCCAGCCCCGCGCCGCCGTACGCCTCGGGCTTGGTCAATCCGAGCAGGCCGAGCTGGCCGAGGCGCTTGAACACTTCGTGGGCCGGGAAGATCTCCGCCGCTTCCCATGCGTCCACGTGCGGATTGATCTCCTCGGCGATGAAGCGCTGCAGGGTCTGCTGGATCGCGAGGTGTTCGTGGCTGTAGTGCATGGACCGCTCCTCACATGCGCGCGACGCCGAACTGGATAGTCCGCAACGGCCTCGCCTGCGCCTGGGCCACCGTATCCAGGCAGAACGCCAGCACGGCGCGGGTGTCGCGCGGGTCGATGATGCCGTCGTCGAGCAGCAGGCCCGAGGTGTGGAAGGCATCCGCCTGCGCCTCGAACATCTGCACGATGCGCTCGTACTGCAGCTTGGCCTGCGCCGGATCCGGTGCCGTGCCCTTGCGCGCCAGCGCCGCCTCGCCCACGATCTGCATGGTGCGCGCCGCCTGCTCGCCGCCCATCACGGCGGTGCGCGCGCTGGGCCAGCTGAAGAGAAAGCGCGGCCCGTAGGCGCGGCCGCACATGCCGTAGTTGCCGGCCCCGAAGGAGGCGCCGCACTGGATGGTGATCTGCGGCACCGTCGCGTGGGTCACGGCCTGGATCATCTTGCTGCCATGCTTGATCATCCCGTCGCGCTCGCTCTGGCGGCCGACGATATAGCCGGTCGTGTTCTGCAGGTAGACGATCGGCTGGCCGAGCTGGCACAGCCACTGGATGAAGTGCGTGGCCTTGTTGGCGCCGGCCACGTCGATCGGCCCGTTGTTGGCGATGAAGCCGATCGCATGCCCCGCGAGCACGGCCTGCGCGCACACCGTGGCCGCGCCGTAGCCCGGCTTGAATTCGAGCAGCGTGCCGGCGTCGACCAGCCGCACCATCACCTCGCGCAGGTCGACCGGCTCGCGCAGGTTGGACGGCATCAGCCCGAGGAGTTCCTCCTCCGGTCGGGCGTCGGGCGTCGGGCGTTGCGCGTGGAATTCCGCTGAACGCCCGGCGCTGAACGCCGGACCGAGGTGCGCCAGCACCTCGCGCGCGATGCCCAGGGCATGCCGGTCGTCCTCCGCCAGGTATTCGCCCAGCCCCGAGACCTGCGTGTGCATCTCCGCGCCCCCGAGTTCCTCCTCGGTCGCTTCCTCGCCCGTCGCGGCCTTCAGCAGCGGCGGTCCGGCCAGGAAGGCGCGCGAGCGGCCGCGCACCATGATCACGATGTCCGAGAGCCCCGGCATGTAGGCGCCGCCGGCGGTGCCCGATCCGTGCTGCACGGTGATCACGGGGATGCCCGCGGCGGAAAGCAGCGCCAGGTTGCGGAACAGCGCGCCCCCCTGCACGAAGGTCTCGACCCGGTAGCGCATCAGGTTCGCGCCTGCGCTTTCGACCAGGTGCACGAAGGGCAGCTTGTTGGCCAGGGCGATCTCCTGCACGCGCAGGATCTTCTCGAGCCCCATCGGCTGGATCGCGCCCGCATCGATGCCCGAGTCGCTCGCCACCACCATGCAGCGCACGCCGGCGACGAAGCCGATGCCGGCGATGATGCCGCCGCCGGGCACCGACGCGGCCGGGTCCTTCTGGTCCTGCAGGAAGCCCGCGAGGCTGCACAGGGGCAGGAAGGGCCGCCCCGCATCGAGCAGCAGGCCCACGCGCTCGCGCGGCAGCAACTGGCCGCGGCGGTCGAACACGGGCCGCGCCTCGGCCGACTTGTCCGCGCTGCGCTGTTCCAGCGCGCGCCACTGCGCGATGCGTTGCAGCATCGCTTCGCGGCGCTGCTGCGCCACGGGCGATCGCGCGTCCCACGCGCCGCGGAAGACAGCGCTCACGGGCGGCCGTCCTCGGGCTGCGGCGAGTGCGCCGGGCGGTAGTGCGCCGTCATGGCGGGCGATGATGGCAGAGCGGCTGCGCGCGGGCAAGCGGCGCGCGCCCGACCGCGGGGCGCGGGGCGCTCAGCGCAGCCGGAGTTCGAAGCGCACCGTCGGCACCGACCAGTCGCCGAAGTCGGGGCCCAGGGCGATCTCCCCGCTGTCGTGCAGCACGCATTCGTTGCGGCGCAGGCTCACGGGCGTCGGGGCGCCCTGGAAGCGCACGCAGGTGCCGTTGCTGCTCAGGTCGACGAGCACGAAACTGCGGTAGTGGCGCACGATGCGCGCGTGCAGCCGCGACACGCGCGGATCGGGCACCAGGAACTCCGCTTCCCGGGCCCGCCCCAGGTGCACCGGCAGCTGGTCGCTGCTGAAGACGCGCCCGTTCTCCAGGAAGTGCAGCTCGATGGCACCGACGGCGGGCCGCGCGAACGGCGTGGGCGCCGGGCCGTCGAAGGCCGGGATCGTCATCATGTCGGTCGAGGCGTCTTCTTCCCAGTCGATGCGGAACAGCGGGATCTCCTGCTCGCGCCCGCGCACCGGCACGCTGCCGAGCGGATGGAACCGCGTGCCCGGCGCCGGCGATGCCACCTGCTGCACGACCGACTCCGTGGCGAGGATCTGGCGCGCCCCCGAGAGGTTCGACAGCCGGGCGGCGACGTTCACCGCATCGCCGAAGCAGTCCGCCGCCACTTCGACGACCTCGCCGCAGGCCAGCCCCACCTGCAACTGCAGCCGGTGGACCAGGCCATGGCGCGTGCTGCGGCGGGCGTGCTCGCGCTGCATCTGGACGGCCGCCTCGATGGCGTCGGCGCCGGCGGGAAAGGTGGCCAGCACGCCGTCGCCGAGCGTCTTGACCACGCGGCCCCCATGCGCGCGGCAGACCTCCGCGATCCAGTCGGTCAGCGCGGTGACGGTGCGGGTGGCGGCCTCGTTGCCGAACTTCTCGAACACCCCGGTGCTGCCGGTGAGGTCCGCGAACATGACGGTGGGGGTGGCGGCCATGTGGAATCAGTCTAACCGGCAGCCCGCGTCGCGGCACGCAGGCATTCGGCCAGATAGGGCGCGGTGATGCTGGCGCGCGACGCGGCGACCTCCGGCGGCGGCCCCGCCGCGACGATCCGGCCGCCCTGCGCCCCGGCGCCGGGGCCCATGTCGATCACCCAGTCGCTCTGGGCCACCACCCGCATCTCGTGTTCCACCACGACCACGGTGTTGCCTTCGTCCACCAGGCGCTGCAGCTGCAGCATCAGCCGGTCGACGTCGCAGGCATGCAGGCCGGTGGTGGGCTCGTCCAGCACGTACAGGGTGTCGCCGCGGTGGGTGCGCTGCAGCTCGGTGGCCAGCTTGATGCGCTGCGCCTCGCCGCCGGAAAGCTCGGTGGCCGGCTGGCCCAGGCGCAGGTAGCCCAGGCCGATCTCCAGCAGCACCTGCAGCGGTCGCGCGATCGCCGCTTCCCCGGCGAAGAAGTCGGCCGCCTCTTCCACCGTCATGGCCAGCACTTGCGCGATGCTGCGCTCGCGCCAGCGGATCTCCAGCGTCTGCCCGTTGTAGCGCGCGCCGTGGCAGTCCGGACAGGGCGCGTAGACGCTCGGCATGAACAGCAGTTCCACCGAGACGAAGCCCTCCCCCTCGCAGGTGGCGCAGCGGCCCTTGGGCAGGTTGAAGGAGAAGCGGCCGGGATCGTAGCGGCGCTTGCGCGCGGCCGGCGTCGCCGCGAACAGCTTGCGCACGGCATCGAACAGGCCCGTGTAGGTGGCCAGGTTGGAGCGCGGCGTGCGGCCGATCGGCTTCTGGTCCACCTGCACCAGGCGCCGGATCGCGGCCACGTCGCCGGCCAGCCGCCCCGACCAGGTGCCGTCGCGGGCGTCGGGATCGAGTTCGTCCTCGACCTCCTCCTCCGTGTCGCCGACCGGGCTCCCGAGGTGCTGCGCCACCAGTTCCAGCAGCGCGCGGGTGACCAGCGTCGACTTGCCGGAGCCGGAGACGCCGGTGACCGCGGTGAGGCAGCCGAGCGGGATCTCCGCATCGACCTCCTGCAGGTTGTTGCGCGTCACGCCGGACAGGCGCAGCCATCCGCGCGGCGGGCGCGGCGGCTTGCGCGCCAGTTCCACCTGCCCGAACAGGTGCGGCCGCGTCTGCGACTCCTGCACCTGCGCCAGGCCGGCGGGCGGGCCGCTGTACAGGACCCGGCCGCCCCGCTCGCCGGCGGCCGGCCCGACGTCCACCAGCCAGTCGGCGCGCCGCATCAGGGACAGGTCGTGCTCCACGACGTAGACCGAGTTGCCGCTGGCCTTCAGACGCTGCAGGGCGGCCAGCAGGGCCTCGCCGTCGGCCGGGTGCAGGCCGGCCGAGGGTTCGTCCAGCACGTAGATCACGCCGAACAACTGGGAGGAGAGCTGGGTCGCCAGGCGCAGCCGCTGCAGTTCGCCGGGCGACAGGGTCGGCGTGCTGCGCTCCAGCGACAGGTAGCCGAGCCCCAGTTCCTGCAGCACCCGCAGGCGGCCGATCAGGTCCTGCGCCAGGCGTTCGGCGGCGATGCGCTTTTCCTCCGACACGCCGGAGGTCAGGCGCACGTCGGGGGCGGCGGCATGGGCCGAGCCGCCCTGCGCCACCCGCGCCTGCGTGGCCCGGCGCGAGGCCGCGCGCGACAGGCGCTCGCCGGCCGGCATCACGTCCTGCAGGCGGCCTTCGGCGGCGGGGGCGAGGATCTGCGCCACCTCGTCGATCGGCCGTTGCGACAGGGCGCCGATGTCGTGGCCTGCGAAGGTGACCGACAGCGCCTGCGGCTTGAGCCGCTTGCCGGCGCACACCGGGCAGGCCGTGCTCACCATGAAGCGGGCGACGCGCTTGCGCATCATCGCGCTCTGGGTCGTGGCGAAAGTCTGCAGCACGTAGTTGCGGGCGCTGGTGAAGGTGCCCATGTAGGCGGGCTCCATCCGCCTGCGCAGGGCGGCCTTCGTCTCCTTAGGCGTGAAGCCCGGGTACACGGGGACCGTCGGCGTCTCGTCGGTGAACAGGATCCAGTCGCGCAGCTTGCGCGGCAGCTCGCGCCAGGGCTTGTCGACGTCGTGTCCCAGCGAAACGAGGATGTCGCGCAGGTTCTGCCCGTGCCACGCGGGCGGCCAGGCGGCGATGGCGCGCTCGCGGATGGTGAGGGCGTCGTCCGGCACCATGGAGGCCTCGGTGGCGTCGTAGACGCGGCCCTGGCCGTGGCAATGCGGGCAGGCGCCCTGCGGCGTGTTGGGAGAGAAGTCCTCCGCGTACAGCATCGCCTGCCCGGGCGGATAGTGGCCGACGCGGGAATAGAGCATGCGCAGCAGGCTGGAGATCGTCGTCACGCTGCCCACCGAGGACCGGGTGCTGGGCGTGCCGCGCTGCTGCTGCAGTGCGACGGCCGGCGGCAGGCCCTCGATCGCATCCACGTCGGGCACCCCGGCCTGGTCGATCAGGCGCCGGGCATAGGGCGACACCGACTCGAGGTAGCGCCGCTGCGCCTCGGCGTAGATCGTGCCGAAGGCCAGCGAGGACTTGCCCGAGCCGGAGACGCCGCTGAAGACGACCAGCGCGTCGCGCGGCACGTCGACGTCGACATCCTTCAGGTTGTGCTCGCGGGCGCCGCGCACGCGCACGAAGCCGGCCCGGGTCGCCGGTGCTTCCTCCCGCTCGCGGTCGCCGCGGCCGGCGGCGGATCGTTCTTTTCCCATGGAAGCGAAACGGTAGAGGCAGGCCGGCGGTCGGTCCGTGGGAAGCGTCGCAAACTTTTGTAGGACCGTCCCCAGAGG
The DNA here is from genome assembly GCF_016722765.1 of Ramlibacter alkalitolerans. Taxonomy (GTDB): domain Bacteria; phylum Pseudomonadota; class Gammaproteobacteria; order Burkholderiales; family Burkholderiaceae_C; genus Ramlibacter; species Ramlibacter alkalitolerans. The sequence continues at coordinate 343,635 of NZ_JAEQND010000001.1, forward strand.
AAGGGCGGCCAGCCTGTGGGGACCCCGCGCCCCAAGGTTGGGGATTCCCCCCCAATCCCCACGGCGTGCTGCGGCCAGCGAGGGCGTTGTTTCCGTCTGTGACAGAGGCGATGGAGCCCGCTGCGCGGCCGTGGCCCGCCCCTTGCTACTTTTCCCTCGTCATGGAAACCCTGCGTCGCCTCCAACGCCTCACCTGCCGGCTGCTGCTGGTCTGGTTCGCGTTGTCCGTCGGCGTCGCGGTGGCCTCCCCGGTGCTGCAGCCCCACGGCGACGACGTGGTGTGCTCCGGCTCCGGCGCGCTGATGCCGATGCCGGCCGACGACGGCGGCACGCCCTCCTCCGGCCACGGCCACGACCACGACTGCCGCCTGTGCGTGATGGTCGGCGCGCCGCCGGTGCCCCTGGTCGTCGTCGCCCACGCGGCGCCCGCCGACACGCCCGTCCTGCACCTCCCGGTCCCGGTTCCCAGCCAGGCGCCCGTCCCCTTCCAGCAACGCGGTCCTCCCCTTCTCTGACGCCGTTCACGCCTTGAACCGCCCGCGGCGCGAGCCTGCGCGCCGGCACCGATCGTCAGAAGAAGAGAACCGCACATGCGCAAGAACCGCATGGCCCTGGCCCTGGCCATGGCCTTCCCGCTCCTCGCCGCCGGCCAGGAAGCGCCGAGCAAGACCCTCGGCGTGGTCACCATCACCGGCGACCAGCCCACCTCGCTGCCCACGCAGATCCCCGCCACCATGGAAGGGATCACGCGCGAGCAGATCGACCAGACCATCAACGCGACCGACAGCGAAGACGCGCTGAAGTACTTCCCGAGCCTGCTGGTTCGCAAGCGCTACACCGGCGACTACAACCACGCCATCCTCTCCAGCCGCGCCTCCGGCACCGGCAACAGCGCCCGCTCCGCCGTCTATGCCGACGGCATCCTGCTGTCCAACTACCTGGGCAACGGCGTCGGCGGCCTGAGCTTCCCGCCCCGCTGGGGCCTGGTGACGCCGGAGGAGATCGCGCGCGTCGACGTGATGTACGGCCCGTTCTCCGCCGCCTACCCGGGCAACTCGGTCGGCGCGGTGGTGGAGTACACGACGCGGATGCCGGAGAAGTTCGAGGCGCACGCCCGCGCGAGCTACTCGGTGCAGCCCTTCGAGCTTTACAACACCGACCGGACCTTCCACGCGCACGAACTCGCGGCCGGCGCCGGCAACAAGGCGGGCGACTGGGCCTGGTGGTTCAACGTCAACCGCACCGACAGCGAAAGCCAGCCGCTGACGTTCGCGACGCGGCTGGTCCGCCAGGGCGCCGCGCCCAATGCGCAGGCCCCGACCCTGGCGCCAGCCGTGACGGGCGCCGTGCTCGATCGCAACAACCTCAACGATCCGTGGTTCGTGCTGGGCACGCAGACCCAGTTCCACACGCGCCAGGACCACCTGAAGGCGAAGGTCTCGTACGACATCACACCGGCCGTCCGCGCGGCCTACACCGTGGGCGTGTGGCAGAACAGGTCGTCCGGCAACTCGGACAGCTACCTGCGCGACGCCGGCGGCCAGCCGGTGTTCAGCGGCCCCGTCAGCATCGACGGCCTGAACTTCCCGGCCCTCGGCGCCGGCGACTTCCCGCTGACCGAGGAGCGCCTCACGCACTTCATGCACGGTCTCTCCGTCAAGAGCCACACGCAGGGCCTCTTCGACTGGGAACTGGCGGGCAGCCTGTACGACTACGACAAGGACATCAAGCGCCAGAACGGCGCGGGCAACACGCTGCCCGGCGCGCGCACCGGCGGCGCCGGCACCATCGCCGACGGCAGCGGCACCGGCTGGAACACGCTGGCGCTCAAGGGCACGTGGCGCCCGGGCGGCCTGAAGGGCCCGCACATCGTCGAGGCCGGCGTACAGCAGGACAGCTACAAGCTGGACTACGTCACCCGCAACGCTTTGGGCAGTTGGCTCGATGGCGCGCCCGGAACGCTGGTGAGCGATGTCGGCGGCCGCACGCGCCTGCGCAGCGTGTGGGCGCAGGACGCGTGGTCCTTCGCGCCGGCCTGGAAGACGGTGCTGGGCGGCCGGTTCGAGCACTGGCAGGCCTACGACGGGCGCACCCGCACCGCCGCGCTCGCGACGAACCAGCCTTCGCGTTCCGAGAACGCCTTCTCGCCGAAGGCCGCGCTCTCCTGGCAGTTCCAGAAGGAGACCGTGATCAAGGCGGCCCTCGGACGCGCGGTGCGCTTTCCCACGGTGCAGGAGTTGTACGGGGCGACGAACACCCTCAACAATCTGTTCCTCAACGACCCGAACCTGCGGCCCGAGCGCTCCTGGACCTTCGAGCTCAGTGGCGAGAAGCCGTACGGCAACGTGCTCACGCGCCTGACCTGGTTTGCCGAGCGCACCCGCGACGCCATCTTCTCGCAGTCGGTGTTCGACCCGGCCGCCAATCAGAACGTGAGCCGCGTCCAGAACGTCGGCCGCATCGACACCCAGGGCCTCGAGTTCGCCGCCAGCGGCAGCGACGTCGGGATGCAGGGCCTGGACCTGCAGGGCAGCGTGACCTACGCGCATTCGATCATCGAGGAGAACGCGGGTTTCATCCGTGCCCCCGGCGACACCATCGGCAAGCGCCAGCCGAACGTGCCGCGCTGGCGCGCCACGGTGCAGGCCGCGTACCACTGGAACCCGCAGCTCACGACGAGCATCGCGGCGCGCTACAGCGGCAACCAGTTCCGCACGCTGAACAACGAGGACGTCAACGGCACCACCTACCAGGGCGTCAGCAAGTTCTTCGTCGTCGACCTGCGCGTGCACTACCAGGCGACGAAGACGACCTCGCTCGCCTTCGGCATCGACAACGTCAACAACGACAAGTACTGGAACTTCCACCCGTATCCGCAGCGGACGTACACGGCGGAAGTGAAGTTCGACCTGTAAGGAGCCGCCATGCGCACGCCCCAGACCGTGATCGCCCGCCGCCGCAGCCTGTTCCTGCGTGTCCACTTCTGGGCTGCGCTGATCGCCTCGCCGTTCGCGATCCTCGCCGCCCTGACGGGGCTGCTCTACGTGTTCACGCCGCAGGTCGAAGCCGTGCTGCACGGCGACCTCGACCGGGTCGCGGTGGTCGGCCACGCCCGCCCGCTCGACGAAGTGGTGCGGGCGGCGCAGGCGGTGGCGCCGGCCGGCCAGCACCTGAAGAACGTGATCGTCCCGGGCCGCGCCGACGCCTCGGTGCAGGTGGTGTTCAGCCCGGCGCGCCACGCGCTCGGCGAGCACGCGGGCCACGGGGCTCCGGCGGCAGCTCCTGCCCCGGCGGCGCCGGCCGCGCCGATCACGCACGCCGGGCATGCCGATCACGCCGGGCATGCCGATCACGCCGGCCACGCGGGCCACGCGGCGCACGCCGGCCATGGCGCGGCCGGTGTCACCCCGGAGAGCATCCCGGCACCGGTCGCCGCCGTGACCTCCACCGCGACGGCCGGCGACCGCCTGCCGCGCGGCACCATCGTCTACGTCGATCCGTACACGGCGAAGGTCCTGGGCAGCCAGGGCGAGATGGAGCGCTTCGGCACCTGGTCCAAGCGCCTGCACTCCTCGCTGCTGCAGGGCGACGGCTGGCGCTGGATGATCGAGCTCTCGGCAAGCTGGCTGATGGTCATGCTGCTCACCGGCATCTGGCTGTGGTGGCCGCGCGGCCAGGCGCGTGCCTTGCCGGAGGGCAGCGCCCGCGGCCGCAATGCGTGGAAACAGTGGCACGGTTTCCTCGGCGTCGCGCTCTCCGTCATGAGCCTGGCCATCCTCAGCACCGGCCTGACCTGGAGCAAGAACGCCGGCGACCAGATCCGCACCTTCCGCGATGCGATCGGCCAGGCGCCGCCCTTGCCGCCGAAGGGACTGCAGTCCGCCACCGTCGAAGGCCGCGTGGCCCTGGGCTGGGAGGCGATCCTGCAGAGCGCGCGCAGGAGCGCACCCGACGTCACCCTGCTGCTGACCCCGCCGCGCAACGAGCAGGGCACGTGGCGCATCAACACCTCCGAGCAGACCGCGCCGGCGAAGAAGGTCAACCTGGTGCTCGATGCCTACAGCGGCCAGGCCCTGTTCCAGGCCGGCTGGGAGCAGCAGACCGCCTTCGGCAAGGCCACCGCGATCGGCATCCCCTTCCACCGCGGCGAGTTCGGCGTCTGGAACCAGGTGCTGCTGTTCCTGTTCGGCGCCGGCGTGCTGTTCTCGCTCGTGTCCGGCTGGGTGATGTTCGTGCTGCGCCTGCGCCAGGGCAGCGCCATGCTGCCGCGGCTGCTGCCGGGCGCGTGGACGGCCATGCCCGTGGGCGGCTGGATCGCCACCGCGCTGCTGCTGGTGGCGATGCCGCTGTTCGCGTGGACGGCCGCCCTCGTCGCGATCTTCGAGATCGTCCTGGTCTGGCGCGAGCGCACGGCGCGCATGGTTCTTGCGCAGGGTTGAACACCATGAAGACGCAACGCAACCTCCTCGTCGCCGGCAGCGTGCTGCTGCTGCACGTGGGTGGCGTGTGGGCCCTGCAGAGCGGGCTCGTGCGGCGCACCGTCGAAAGCGTGCTGCCCGAGACGATCATGGCGGTGCTGATCGAACCCGAGCCGCCGCAGGTGATCACGCCCCCGAAACCGGTGCAGGCCCCGCCCCCACCCCCGGTGGCGCACAAGGTGGTGAAGCACGCGCCGCCGCCGGCCCCGCGTCCCGCGCCGGCGCCAGCGCCGATGCCGGTGGCGAAGCCCGCGCCGCAGCCGGCGCCCGAAGCGCCGCTGGCCGCACCCACGCAGGTGGCGCTGGCGCCGATCACGCAGCCGGTGGTCGCCGCCGCGCCGCCCGCGCCGGTCGCACCGCCGGCCCCCGTCGTGGTGGCCAAGGCCGTGCCGGCCGCGCCGACGCCCATCGAACTGCCCGTGAGCGACGCGGAGTACCTGCAGAACCCCCGGCCCGCCTACCCGTCGATCAGCCGCAAGCTGCGCGAGCAGGGCAAGGTGGTCGTCGACGTGCTGATCGGCCCCGATGGGTCCGCACAGCAGGCCAAGGTCCAGTCTTCCAGCGGTTTCGACCGCCTCGACGCCGCCGCGCTCGCGACGGTCCAGCGCTGGCGCTACGTCCCCGGCAAGAAGGGCGGCGTGGCGACGGCCATGTGGTTCAGTGTCCCCCTCAATTTCGTCCTGGAGTGAACGCCATGCATCCCCATTTCGGCCTCGTCAACGTCTGGACCCAGGGCGATCTCGTCACCCGGGGCGTGTTCCTGCTGCTGGGGGGCATGTCGCTCGCCTCCTGGGGCGTGATGGCCATCAAGGCGCTGGACCAGCGCCGCTGCGCGAAGCACGCCAAGGCCACCGACAGGTTCTGGGCCGCGCCCGACTTCGCCGGCGGCCTCGCGGAACTGGGCACCGACGAGGAGAACCCGTTCCGCACGCTGGCGCTGGAAGGCCGCGACGCCTCGGCGCACATTCGCCACGGCGAAGGCCGCGGCCGGCTGCAGGACGGCATGGACGCCAGCGACTGGGTCACGCGCAGCCTGCGCAATGCGATCGACGACTGCACTGCGCAACTGCAGGCGGGGCTCGCGATCCTGGCCTCGGTCGGTTCCACCGCGCCCTTCGTCGGCCTGTTCGGCACCGTCTGGGGCATCTACCACGCGCTGATGTCGATCGGCTCCGCGGGGCAGGCGACCATCGACAAGGTGGCCGGCCCGATCGGCGAGGCGCTGATCATGACGGCGCTGGGCCTGGCGGTCGCCATCCCCGCGGTGCTGGGCTACAACGCCCTGGTCCGGGGCAACAAGCGCGTGCTGCACAAGCTCAATCGCTTCGCCCACGACCTGCATGCGTACTTCGTGACCGGCGCCCGCGTCGCCGCCACCGAGCGCAAGGTCGTCCACCTGAAGAAGGCCTGAGGAGAACGCCATGTCCTTCGGCACCCAGGACGACACCTCCGAGGTGATGAACGAGATCAACATGACCCCGCTGGTGGACGTCATGCTGGTGCTGCTGATCGTGTTCATCATCACGGTGCCCGTCATGAAGCACGCGGTGAACATCGACCTGCCGCGCGCGCAGAACCACGCGCAGGAGACGAAGCCGCACACCGTGCGCCTGAGCGTCGACGCGCAGGGCACCTACTACTGGAACGAGGCGAAGCTGGACGACTCCGAGCTGGAGTCGGTGCTCAGCCTCGAGGCCTCGAAGGACCCGCAGCCCGAGCTGCACATCCGCGGCGACAAGTCCGTGCGCTACGAGAAGGTCGCCCGTGCCATGGCGGCCGCGCAGCGCGCAGGACTGCGCAAGATTGGTTTCATCACAGAACCGGGAGCCACCCGATGAATCGCCTGACCACCCCCACCCGTCGTACCGTTCTCCTGGGGGGCCTGGCCCTGCTGGCCGGTTGCGACCACCAGCCGCGCGCCAGCTTCAAGGGCGTCGACCTGGCCGATGCCACCTACAAGGGCGAATTCCGCCTGAAGGACGCGCAAGGCCGCGAGCGCACCATCGCGGACTACCGCGGCCGCGTGGTGCTGCTGCACTTCGGCTTCACGCAGTGCCCCGACGCCTGCCCCACGGCGCTGGCCCGCGCGGCGCAGATCCGCACCCTCCTGGGCAAGGACCGCGACCTGCTGCAGGTCCTGTTCGTGACGCTGGACCCGGAGCGCGACAAGCCGGAGATGCTCAAGGCCTACACCGCCGCCTTCGACCCGACCTTCGTGCCGCTGTTCGGCGACCTCGAGACGACGAAGAAGACGGCGGACAGCTTCAAGGTGTTCTACCGCAAGGTGCCCACCGGGTCCTCGTACACGCTGGACCACTCGCTGCTGTCCTACGCCTTCGATCCGAACGGCGTGCTGCGCGTGGCCCTGCGCCACAACATGGCGGCCGAGGACTGCGTGCACGACCTGCGCCAGTTGCTGGCCTGAGGAGGGCGCGATGCACAGATCGCTGATCGCCCTCGCGGGCCTGCTCGCCACCACCTGCGCCCTCGCGGACGTGACGGTGCAGGATGCGTGGGTGCGCGCCACCGTGCCGGGGCAGAAGACCAGCGGCGCCTTCATGCAGCTCACGTCGACCAGCGACGTCACGCTGGTCGGCGCGCGCTCGCCCGCGGCCGGCGTGGTGGAGATCCACGAGATGGCGATGGACGAGAACATGACCATGAAGATGCGTGCCGTGAAGGGCATCGAGCTGCCCGCGGGCAAGGCCGTGCCCCTGAAGCCCGGCGGCTACCACGTGATGCTGATGGACCTGAAGGACACGCTGAAGCCCGGCGAGAAGGTGCGCCTGACGCTGCTGCTGAAGGACCGCAAGGGAGAGCTCGATGATGTCGCGGTGGAGGTGCCGGTGAAGCCTTTGGGCGCGGCGCTGAAGTAGGCGGGCTGGATGCGCACACCGGGCGGCATGCGTAGGCTGGCGGTGACGCGCGCCAGCGCCGGAACCCCAGCGCTTCGCGCCAGCGCCGGAACCCCAGCGCTTCGCGCCATCGCTGGGGTTCGCGCGCTGACGCGGCTCACCGCCAGCCTACGAATTAACGCCAGCCGACGAACCGTCAACACCAGCCGACGAAGACCCCTTCAGCCGCTCCGCCCGCTCCTGCATCAACTCCCGCTCGCGCGCATTCCCGGCCAGCGCTGACGCCTCCAGGAACGCCACCCGCGCCTCTTCACCACGCCCCAGCTTCTCCAGCAGATCGCCATGCACCCCCGGCAACCACGGATAGCGCCGCAGCGCCGGATCGGCGCGCAGCCGCTCGACGATCGCCAGCGCCGCCGCCGGCCCTTGCGCCTGCGCGACGGCCACCGCGCGATTGAGTTCGACCACCGGCGAGGGCGCGACTTCGGCCAAGGTGCCGTAGAGGGCCGCGATGCGGTGCCAGTCGGTTTCGGCGCTGGAGGGCGCGCGCGCATGGCAGGCCGCGATGGCCGCCTGCAGCGCATACACGCCGCGGGCGCCGCCCAGCGCCTCGGCGCGTTCCAGGGCTGCCAGGCCGCGCCGCACCAGCAGCGGGTCCCAGCGGCGGCGGTCCTGGTCGGCCAGCAGGATGGCGCGACCTTGCGCATCGGTGCGGGCGGCCATGCGCGAGGCCTGCAGTTCCATCAGGGCCAGCAGGCCATGGACCTCGGGCTCGCGCGGCGCGATGCCGGCCAGCATGCGCCCCAGGCGCAAGGCCTCCTGCGCCAGCTCGGGCCGCATCCAGTCGCTGCCCGTGGTGGCGGTGTAGCCCTCGTTGAAGACCAGGTAGACCACCTCCAGCACCGAAGCGAGCCGCGGTGCCAGTTCGGCCCCGCGCGGCACTTCGTACGGCACCTGCGCCTGGGCCAGCGCACGCTTGGCGCGCACGATGCGCTGGGCGATGGTGGGCTCCGGCACGAGGTAGGCGCGGGCGATCTCGTGCGTCGTCAGGCCGCCCAGCAGGCGCAGCGTGAGCGCCACCCTCGCCTCCGCCGGCAGCACCGGGTGGCAGGCCGTGAAGATCAGCCGCAGCAGGTCGTCGCCGATGTCGTCCTGCCGTGCGGCATCGAGCGCGTCGACGAAGTCGGGCACGACCAGCGCCTCCTGCGCTTCCAGGTCATGGCCGACCTCCTCCAGCTTCTCGTCCTGCATCTTGCGGTGGCGCAGGTGATCGAGGGCGCGGCGCCTGGCGGTCGTCATGAGCCAGGCCGCGGGGTTGTCGGGGATGCCTTCGCGCGGCCAGTGCTCCAGCGCGGCGACGAGGGCGTCCTGCGCCAGTTCCTCGGCCACGCCGACATCGCGCACCATGCGGGCGACGACGGCAGTGATGCGGGCCGCATCGAGCCGCCAGACCGCGGCGATCGCCTGGTGCGTGGCCGAGTGCATCGCGTCAGGCGTGCGGCGGCGCCGCGTTCGGGTCCATCCACATCAGCTCCCACACGTGGCCGTCCAGGTCCTCGAAGCCATGGCCGTACATGAAGCCATGGTCCTGCGGCGCGTTGGGCGCGGTGCCGCCGGCGGCCAGCGCCTTTCTCACGAGCGTGTCGACTTCCTCGCGGCTGTCGCACGACAGGCAGATCAGCACCTCGGTCGCGGCGCGCGCGTCGGCGACGGGCTTCTTCGTGAAGGTCTGGAAGAAGGGCTCCACCAGCAGCATCACGTAGATGGTCTCGGAGACCACCATGCAGGCGCCCTGCTCGTTGGTGAACTGCGGGTTGAAGGAAAAACCGAGCGCGGCGAAGAAGGCCTTGGCCCGCTCCATGTGGCGGATCGGCAGGTTGACGAAGATCTGGCGGGCCATGGGGGGCTCCTTGGGTCAGGGGTCGGTCGGGTCGGGGGATGCGGTCGAGGGGACGCGGCGCATTCAGCCCACGCCGATGTCGCGGAAGCGCTCGGCGATGCCCGCATCGGCGACGCCGGCGAAGTCCTCCAGTTCATAGAGCTGGCGCACCTCGATGTGGCAGGCGATGCCTTCACCGATCGGGTTGGGAAAGCGGCGCGACCACTCGACGGCTTCGTCGCGCGTGCGGGTCTGGATCAGGGTGTAGCCGGCGACCAGTTCCTTGGTCTCCGTGAAGGGCCCATCCACGATGCTGCGCTGGCCGGCTTCGTAGTGCACGCGCCAGCCCTTGCTGCTCGGTTGCAGGCCGGCGGCATCCAGCAGCGCGCCGGCGCGCGCGAGTTCCTCGTGGTAGCCGGCCATGGCCTGGAAGACCTTCTCGCTGTCTTCCGGGAACCGGCCGGCTTCGCTGGCGGGGGTGGCCTTGACGAGGATCATGAAACGCATCGCGGGTCTCCTGGTGGCAGGCCGCAATCGGCCTCGCTTCCACGACGATGGAGGCTGTTGGAATTCGACAGTCGCCGATCAGGAAAAACCCGAACCGGCACCAAAGTGCCTCGCTACTCAAGCGTACAAGAGTCACAATTTGCAACGAGAGGGAGACTCCGAAATGGCTTATGCACGTAACCTTGCTTTCACGATCCTCGCCTGCTGCCTGAGCGCCGCGTTCGCCCAGAACACGCCCCCGGCGGCGGCCGCGAAACCCGCCTCCGCGCCGGCGGCGAACGCCGCCCCGGCACCCGCTGCCGGGCCGCGCCCGACCGAAAACACCGCCGAACTCGACGAGGTCTCGCGCCTGATGCGCGCCGGCAAGCTGCAGGAAGCCCTGGTGCTGGCCGACGCGGTGGTGCAATCGTACGAGGACCGCTATCGCCGCGGGAAGGTGCAGGTGTTCGCCTCGCGCAGCCCCGCGGAAGCGCAGGCCTACCTCAATGAAGTCGGCCGCAAGCCCTCGCAGGGCAAGGAAGCCACGGAGGCCGGCGTGTACCCGTCCACCTGGGGCGATGCCTATTACCTCAAGAGTTTCATCCTGACCGAGATGAAGCGCTACCCCGAGTCGAGGAAGTCGATCGAGGCGGCCGTGGCGCTGGCGCCGCACAACGCCGCCTACCGCGCGGAGCTCGGGCAGCTGCTGTTGAAGGAGAAGAACTTCGACGGCGCCGTCAAGGAATTCAAGCGCGCCGAGACGGACGCGCGCGACTTCTCGCCGAGCACGGTGCGCAATCGCGAGCTGGCGCGCGCGCTGCGCGGCCAGGCCTTCGTGATGGTGGAGAAGAAGGATCTCGACGGCGCCGAGAAGACCTACAACGAATGCCTGAAGCTCGACCCGAACGACCCCGTCGCCAAGGCGGAACTGCGCTACATCGCGCAGAAGCGCACGCAGCAGTCCGGCTCGGGCAAGTGATCCTGGCGGTCTACAGGTAGCAGGGGGCCGTTTCCCGCACTTCCACCGTCGCCCATTCGGCGGCGGGGCAGCGGCGGGCGATGGCCACCGCCTCCTCGCGGCTGGCGCAATCCAGCAGGAAGAAGCCGCCGATCATCTCCTTGGCTTCCGCGAACGGGCCGTCCAGCACCTGCGACTGCCCGCCGCGCACCCGCACGCGGGCGGCCTTCTGCTGCGAGGCGAGCGATTCCACCGCGAGCAGCTTGTCCTGCTTGCGCAGGGAGTCGGCGAAATCGAGCATGCGCTGGAACACCGCCTCGCCCTCCGCACGGGTGCGCGTGCCGCGCTGGGCGGGATCTTCGAGAATCACGAGCATGTAAGCCATGCGCCCCATGATAGGGGCGCGCCACGGCCGCGTCACGCGCGCACGCGGGTGAGCATGCGACCCAGCACCCACAGCGCCGCGACCACGTACACCAGGCCCGCCGGCACCCACATCACCAGGCCACCGAGCTGCTGGTCCTGCGCCGGATCGAGCCCCAGCGCGAGCGTGCTCGCCACGTAGGGCGCGTACCAGGGCTGCGGCGCCAGGCTGAGCAAGGCTCCCAGCGCACCGGTGTGCATCATGGTGGCGAAGAGCGATGCGGCGGCGTGGCCGGGACCGTAGCGCCCGCGCGGATCGTGCCCCAGCACCGACCACCAGAAGAACAGCGCGGTGCCCAGGAAGGACACGTGCTGCGCGACGTGCCAGCCCTCGTGCGCCAGCGCCGCGTCGAAGGCCGCCGGCAGGTGCCACGCCCACAGCGCGATCGCATGCAGCGCGAAGGCGCCCAGCGGATCGCTCAGCGCCGACCAGGCCGCCGACCAGCCGCGGCGCGCGAACAGGCTCCCCACCCTGCGCCGCTGCGCCGGCGACAGCGCCCAGGCCCAGGTGGCGAGCGGGCGACCCAGCACCAGCAAGGGCGCCGCCAGCACCATGAGGAGTTCATGCTGCACCATGTGCATCGAGAACAGGTGGCCGCCGGCGGCATCGATCGGCGAGACCAGCGCGGCGAGCAGCGTGAACCAGCCGAGCGCGAAGCAGCCGGCCTGGTGCATCGCCACGCCACGGCCCCTGCCCGCGTTGCGCCACAAGCGCCGCAGGCCCACGGCGTAACCGGCCGCCGACAGGGCGAGAAGCGCCAGCACCCAGGGCGCGAAGTCCCAGCGCCAGGGGCCGGCGGCGGGCGCCGGCTCGGCGACGTGGCCGCGGGCCAGCAGCGGCCAGGCCGCCGCGAACGCGATCAGGGCTCGCAAGGCGTGAGCACCCAGGTGGTGAACCACATGGCCAGGATCACCAGCGCCGCGAACGCGCCCACCGCGGTCGCCATGGTGGCAAGGAAGCGGTGGCGGGCGTGGTGTTCGTCGCTGTCCATCGAGCCCGGCTCGGGGCGGTGCAGGGAGGACTCGCCGAAGGCCAGCACCGCGAGCACCACCACCACCGCCAGCGCCACGGCGGCGAACAGGTGCAGCTGCAGCCGCGTCTGCGTGCCGCACGACGGCGTGACCATGGCGTACATGACGCTCTGCGTCGTGAGCGCCACCGTCGGCGCCACCACCAGTGCCGCCCAGCTCTTGATGGTCATGGCGCGCGCGCCCCGAAGTAGATGACGAAGTAGATCGGCAGCCAGGCCGCCACGACGAAGTACCAGTAGAACGAGTTCTCGCTCACGTCGACGTAGCGCTTGCCGTCCAGCGGGCCGGTGAAGAACAGCACGGTCAGCACGATGGTGTCCAGCAGGTCGGTCACGATGTGCGTGGTGTGCAGCCCGAGCAGCAGCCACACGACGGAGCCGTAGGCATTGCTGTCCCAGCGCACGTTGAGGGTGGAGAACTCCAGCGCGCGCACGAAGGTGAAGGCGATGCCGAACACCGTGCTCGCCACCAGCCAGATCCGCACGCCGTCCAGGTCCATCTTCTCGGCCGCGCGCTTGGCCAGGTGCGCGGGCAGGAAGCTCACGACCATGATCACGGTGTTGATGGTGCCCCAGCGCAGGTCCGGCGGCAGCGAGGTGATCGGCCAGGTCTCCTGGTGGCTGCGCAGGTAGAAGTACGCCATGACGGCCAGCGCGAACACCGTGCTTTCGATCGCCATCACGCCCAGCGTGCCCCACCACATCAGGCTGCGGTGCGAGAAGACCACGGTGGGCAGTTCCGCCACGTCGAGCGCCCGCCCCTTGGCGACGGCCTGGTTCATGCCTTCTCCGCGACGAGCGCCGGGTCGAGCTTCTCCAGCGCCAGTTCTTCCTCGGCTTCGCGGCGGTTCGGCCAGAACCACCAGACCAGCGTGATCGTGACCGGGATCACGCCCCACACCACGGCCCACGGCGAGAAGATCGAGCCGATGAACAGCACCGTGGTCGCCACCGCGGCGAGGAAGGGCGAGGCGCTGGATTCGGGATACATCATGCGGCTGTCCGGCCTGGCGTCGGCGACCGTGGTGCACAGGACTTCGCGCACGTCCGCCGCCAGGCCGCTGACGTGATCCGGCTGCCCTTCGGGCACGCCCTGCCACACCGGGTCGCGCCCGTACACGACCGGCGTGGCCGGGAAGTTGCACACGCGCGGCGGCGACTCGGTCGCCCACTCCAGCGTGCCGCCGCCCCAGGGGTCCGCGCCCGCGAGCACGCCGTGCCGCGCGCTGCGCACCGCATTCACCAGCGTGAGGAAGATGCCCAGGGCCAGCGTCACGGCACCGAGCGTGGAGACCAGGTTCAAGGTGCCCCAGCCCATTTCCGCCGGATAGGTGTAGACGCGCCGCGGCATCCCGTTCATCCCGAGCAGGTGCATCGGGAAGAAGGCGACGTTGAAGCCGACGAACATCAGCCAGAAGCTCCAGCGCCCGAGACGCTCGGACATGAGGCGGCCGGTGAACTTCGGGTACCAGTAGTAGAGCGCCCCGAACAGCGGGAACACCGCGCCCCCGAGCAGCACGTAGTGCAGGTGCGCCACGACGAAGTAGCTGTCGTGGACCTGCGAATCGAGCGAGACCGAGGCCAGCATCAGGCCCGTCATGCCGCCGATCACCAGGATCACGAAGAAGGACAGCACGTAGTACAGCGGCACCTTGAAGTTCAGCCGCCCCGTCCACAGCGTCGCGATCCAGCAGTAGATCTGCACCGCCGTCGGGATGGCGATCAGCATGCTGGCGGCGGTGAAGAAGGTCTTGCCCAGTTCCGGCACGTTGGTCGCGAACATGTGGTGCACCCACAGCCCGAAGGAGAGGAAGCCGGTGGCGATGATCGACAGCACCATCGCGGTGTAGCCGAACATCGGCCGGCGGGCGAAGGTCGGGATCATCGCGGACATGAAGCCCAGCCCGGGAATGAAGATCAGGTACACCTCGGGGTGGCCGAAGAACCAGAACAGGTGCTGCCAGAGGAGCACGTCGCCGCCTTCGCCCGGGTTGTAGAAGTGCGTCGCGACCAGCCGGTCCAGGATCAGCAGCGTGCTGGCCAGCGCCACGGCGGGCATCGCGAACAGGATCATGAAGGCCACCACCAGCATCGCCCACACGTAGAGCGGCATGCGGTTGAGGGTCATGCCCGGCGCGCGCATCTTGAACACCGTGGAGATGATGATGATCGCGTCCAGCAGGGCCGACACCTCGGTGAAGGTGATCATCTGGGCCCAGAAGTCGTTGCGCTTGCCGGCCCCGTAGGCAGGCCCCGCCAGCGGGACGTAGGAGAACCAGCCGGCGTCCGGGCCCGAGTTGACGAAGAAGGCCGCGTACAGCATCACGCCGCCGAACAGGAAGATCCAGTACGAGTAGGCGGTCATGCGCGGGAAGGCGATCGCGCGCGCGCCGATCATCAGCGGCACCAGGTAGATCGCCACCGCCTGCATCACCGGCACGGCGAACAGGAACATCATGGTGGACCCATGCATCGTGAAGATCTGGTTGTACAGGTCCGGCCCGACCAGCGTGTTGCCGGGGCGCGAGAGCTGCATGCGCATGGTGGCGGCGAGCAGGCCGCCCAGCGCGAAGAACACCAGGCAGGTGACGAGGAAGCGCTTGCCTATGACCTTGTGGTTGACGGCGCAGAACCAGCCGAAGAAGCCGGGCGGGTCCTTCCACGTTTCGTCCAGCAGGCGCGCGACGACCTCGCCGCCGGCCAGGCCGTCCTTGGTCTGGCCCTTGTAGGGATGCGGCTTCTCGCCGAGCGGCCCATTCCTCATCGAAGCGTTCCCAGGTACGTGACGATCGCGGCGAGGTCCTCGCCGGACATGGGGTTGGCGGGCATGTTGACGCCCGGCTTGTGCCGGTGCGGATCGGCGATCCAGCTGGCCAGGTTGCCGGCGTCGTTGGGCAGCGTGCCCGCGGCGATGGTGCGCCGGCTCGCCAGGTGCGTCAGGTCGGGCGCCCTTTTGCCCTGGGCCAGCGTCCCCTGGATGGTGTGGCACATGGCGCAGCTCACCGACTGGAACAGCTGCTTGCCGCGCTGCGCGCGGGCATCGGCGGGCTCGATGGCCGTCGCCAGCTGCTGCCGGCGCCAGCGCTCGTAATCCTCCGGTGCCTGCGCATGCACCTCGAAACCCATGAACGCATGCTGGAAGCCGCAGAACTCGGCGCACTGGCCGCGATAGATGCCGGGCCGGTCGGCGCGGAACGAAAGGGTGGCGGTGCGGCCCGGGATCAGGTCGCGCTTGCCGGCGAGGCTCGGGATCCACAGGCTGTGGATCACGTCGTCGGCATTGAGCTGCATGACGACCGGCCGGCCGACGGGCACGTGGATCTCGTTGGCCGTCTCGAAGGTCTCGGACACCGGGCCACTGAGGTACTTCACCGACCACCACCACTGGTGTCCCGTCACCTGGATGTTCACCGCATCCTGCAGCGGCAGGCGCGCCAGCGCGCGGTCGGTGAACACGCTCGCCCCCAGCAGCACCAGCAGGCCGAGGATCGTGACGGCGACGGCGATGGACACGGGGCGGCTCAGGCGCGGCTCGGGGACGTTGACGGCGCCCAGGTCCGGCGGCTCGGGCGCATCGATCCGGGGCGCGCGCCGCAGCGCCAGCAGGAGGCCGGCCAGCACGGCAACGAACACGATGGCGCAGATCGCCAGGAAGATGTTCCACAGCGTCGCGATGTGGTCCGCCTGCGGGCCCCAGGCGCTCAGCATGTCGTGCACGCCCGGGTTCATCTCGGCTCCAGCGCCAGTTCGGACTCCGACACCCCCTTCTGCACCGCCGGCTGCGGCGAGCGGAAGTTCTCCGGCTTGCCCGGATAGAGGGAGTCGCCGCGCGAGGGCGCCACGTCGGTGCGCACGGCGCCGCCCATGGAGCGGACGTAGGCGACGATCTTCCAGACCTGGTCGTCGGGGATGTGGCCGCCGAACGAAGGCATGCCGTTGGCGCGGCCCTGCATGATCGTGTTGAAGATGCTCTGCGGGTCGCTGCCGTAGGTCCACTGGCTGTCCATCAGCGGCGGTCCGATCGCGCCGCCGCCGTTGGCGTGGCAGCCCGAGCAGTTGTACCAGTGGTACAGGCGCTTGCCTTCGCTGATCGCGTAGGCGTTGTCGTCGTACATGCTGATGTTCTTGTCCGCCAGCCTCACCATGCCGCCCAGCGCCACCGCCGGCTGGTTGCTGCTGCGGCGCGGTGCCGTCTCGCCGCCGGTGGCGTTCTGGATTTCCGCGCGGAAGTGCCGCTCCTCCCGCTCGCAGCCGGCCAGCGCGGCCGCAGCGATCAGCAGGCAGGCGACGCCGGATCTCATCGCGCGTCCTCCGGCAGCCGCGGCACGCCGTAGTCGGCCAGGATGCGGTCGATCTCCGGCTGGCGGCGGGCGATGAAGTCGTCGAGCCGCTCGCGCAGCGCGCGGTCGCCGCGGTGCACGCCCATCGCGATGGCGAACACGAAGGGCTGCTCCTTCAGCGCGGCCGGCGGAGGCACGTAATGCAGGCGCAGCGGCACGGACGCGTGCTTCGCGTAGAAGCCCGCCTGCGGCCCCCACACGAACGCCGCGTCGAGGTCGCCGCGTTCCAGCGCGTGCACCATGCGCGCTGCCGCCGGCTGCGCCCCGGGGATCGGATAGCCGACCACCCGGTCGACGGCGCCGGAAAGCGCCAGCGCATGGCCCGGCGGCGTCGTGGCGAGGTCGTCTCCCACCAGCTGCACGCCCACGCGCCACTCGCGCAGCCGCGGATCGGCGAAGCTGGCGGGCGACGAGAGATGCGTCTCGGGCTCGACCAGCACATAGCTGGAACGGTAGTAGGGCCGCGTGTTGAGCGTGCGCTCGAAATCCGCCGGCACGCCGACGATCAGGTCGCACAGGCCTGCGCCCATCGTCTTGCGCACGAAGCCGCGCCGGTCCGGCAGCCACGCATATTCGAGCGGCAGGCCGAAGTCGCTGGCCACGAGCCTTGCGATCCGGTTCTCGAAGCCGCTGCCGTCCTGGTGCGAGTACGGCAGGTTGTCGGGATCGGCGCACACGCGCAGGGCCTGCCGCTGCGGCTGCTGCGGGCGCGGTGCTTCCTGCGCGGCCGCGGCGCACACCGTGCCGGCGAGCAGCAAGGCGAGCGCGCGCCTCACTGGGCGCCTCCCTGGAGCGAGAACACGTAGAGATGCCCGCCCTTGCGCGTGGCGGCGGGCAGGTCGCGCATCACGCCGACGAAGCCCAGGGCGGCCGTCGCGTCGCGCGGGTCGAGGCCCGCGGAGACGATGGCGCCGGACCAGCCGCCGACGCCCGCCAGCACGGCCACGTATTGCTGGCCGTCGCCACCACGGAAGGTCACCGGCTGGCCGATGATCCCGGACTCCGTCTTGTACTGCCACAGCAGCTTGCCGTTGCGCGCGTCGATGGCCTTGAACCAGCCGTCCATGGTGCCGTAGAAGGTGACGTCGCCGGCGGTGACGAGGGCGCCGCTCCAGACCGGGAACTTCTCCTGGATCTCCCAAGCCTTGCGCTGCTTGACCGGGTCCCATGCGGTGAACACGCCGCGGTTGCCGCCAGGGCCGGGGTACATCTTGGCTTCGAGCCCGACGAAGGGCGTGCCTGCGATGTAGCTGGCTTCGCTGGTCACTGCGTCCTGGCACAGGTTCTGGTGCGGGATGTAGAGCAGCTGCGTGCGCGGCGACCAGGCGGCCGGCTGCCAGTCCTTCGCGCCGGGCGAGGCCGGGCAGATGCTGCGCACCGTCTCGCCGGCGCGCGGGTTCTTGGCGGGGTTGTACTTGAGCGCGCCGGTCTGCAGGTCGACGCCGGTGGAGGTCGTCGTGTGCACGAAGGGCGTGGCCGAGATCACCTGGCCGCTCGTGCGGTCGATCACGTACAGGTAGCCGTTGCGGTCCGGCCGCATCAGCACCTTGCGCGTGCCGCCGCCGATGGGGAGGTCCGCCAGGATGCTCTCGTTGACGCCGTCGTAGTCGTGCAGGTCGTGCGGGCTGGTCTGGTAGTACCACACGGCCTCGCCGGTGTCGGGCCGGCGCGCGAACAGGCCGGCCGTCCACTTGTTGTCCCCCGGGCGCTGCTCGGGGTTCCAGGGGCCGGGGTTGGCGGTGCCGTGGTAGATCAGGTCCAGCTGCGGGTCGTAGGAGATGAAGCCCCAGACGGTGCCGCCGCCGATGCGCCAGGCCTCGCCCGGCCAGGTCTTGATGCCGAGGTCCTTGCCCTGGTCGGACTGGTAGTACGGCTTGAAGTTGGGGCCGATCAGCACGTCCTTGTCCGGGCCCGTGCTGTAGGCGCGCCAGGCGATCCTGCCGGTGGCCGCGTCGAGCGCCGTGATCCAGCCGCGCACGCCGAATTCGCCGCCGGCGTTGCCGACGAACACCTTGCCCTTGGCGACCATGGGCGCGCCCGTCATGCTTTCGCCCAGCTTGATCTCGCCGAGCTTGGTGCGCCACAACTCCTTGCCCGTCTTCGCGTCGAGCGCGATGGTCTGGTTGTCGAGCGTGTTGAAGAAGAAGCGGCCGTCGGCGTAGGCGCCGCCGCGGTTGACCACGTCGCAGCAGGCGACGCCCTGCGAGCTGGAATCGGGCTTGGGGTCGAAGGCCCACTTCTGCGTGAACGGCGCCTTAGAGACGTCGAAGGCGTAGACGAGATTCGGGAAGGGCCCCACCACGATCATGGTGTTGTCCGCCACGATCGGTGCGGCCTCATGGCCGCGGTCGAGATTGGTCGGGAAGTGGAAGGCGAGCTTCAGCTGCGCGGCGTTGCCGGTATGGATCTGCGCGAGGCCGCTGAAGCGGTTGAGGCCGGGGTCCTTGCCGGCGGTCCGCCATTCACCGTCATCGGCCGGCTGGGCCGCGACGGCCGATGCGAACAGGAGCGCCCCGAGGAACGACAAGGCAAGCCTCAACTTCATCTCCACGAAATGAACGAAGCCCCTGTTCCTGCCGCGCGGCGCGCGGACTCCATCGACTGTTATCGGCCACGAATGGCTCTGCTTTTATGGGGACGCAGTTTACACATCGCGCAACGTTCTGGGGGCCGCTGTCGCGCTGTGTACGGGCGCGTACAGAGCGAGCTGGCGAGGCGCTCAGTCGACGAAGAAGTCCGGCACGAAACGCGTGGTGCCGGGCGTCACCGAATAACGCTCGAGATCGGTCTGCCCATGCGCCGCAAGGAGTTCGTCGTCGATGTGGAAGTTGCCGCTGTTGCGCGCCTCGGCCGCATCGGACGTGAGCACCAGCCAGGCCGCATCGGCCAGGATCTCGGGTTTGCGGCAGGCGCCGAGGTCGACGCCGGGGATCATCTGCAGGGCGGCGGTCGCGATTGCGGTGCGAGGCCACAGGCTGTTGACGGCGATGCCGTACTTGCGCAGTTCGCCGGCGTGGCCCAGCGTGCACATGCTCATGCCGTACTTGGCCATCGTGTAGGCCGTGTGCGGGGCGAACCAGTGCGTCTTCATCGACAGCGGCGGCGACAGGGTCAGCACGTGGGCGTTGCGCCCCGCGGCTGCCGACTTCTTCAGCTCCGGCAGGCAGGCCTGCGTGCACAGGAAGGTGCCGCGCGCGTTGATCCCGTTCATCAGGTCGTAGCGCTTCATCGGCGTGTGCTCGGTGTCGGTGAGGCTGATCGCGCTGGCGTTGTTGACCAGGATGTCGATGCCGCCGAAGGTGAGCACCGCGCGCTGCACGGCATCGAGCACCTGCGCCTCGTCGCGGATGTCGACCTGCAGCGGCAGGGGGTGGCCGCCGGCGGCGCGGATTTCTTCCGCGGCGCTGTAGATGGTGCCGGGCAGCCTCGGGTCGGGCTCGGCGGTCTTGGCGACGATCACGATGTTGGCGCCGTCGGCGGCGGCGCGCCTGGCGATCGCCAGGCCGATGCCGCGCGAGGCGCCGGTGATGAAGAGGGTCTTGCCTTGGAGGTTCACGTCGTCATTCCCGCGGAGGCGGGAATCCAGGGCTCCCGCATTGCCCTGCCCGCGCAGCGGGCGACTCTGGGCCCCCGCCTGCGCGGGGGTAACGGCCGGGCCCCCGCCGGCGCGGGGGTGACGGCTCGCTACAGCCCCGAAAAATCCGGCCGGCGCTTTTCCATGAAGGCCGTGAAGGCCTCCCGGGCCGCCGGCGCCACCAGCATGCGGCGGAAGCTCTCGCCTTCGTCGGCCATCTGCTGCAGCACGGCTTGCTGCTGGCCCTTCTTCATCAGGCGCTTGGTCTCCACCAGCGAAGCCAGCGGGCGGGCCGCCAGCTTGCGCGCCTGCGCCTGGCCGTAGCCATTCGCTTCGGTGGGCGGCAGCACGCGATTCACGAGCCCGACCTCCAGCGCCGCTTCGGCCATGAAGGGCTCGCCGAGCAGCAGCGCCTCCGCCGCGCGGTGGTAGCCCAGGAGTTGCGGGGCGAGCAGGCTGGACGCAGCCTCCGGGCACAGGCCGAGGTTCACGAAGGGCATGGAGAACGCCGCGTTGTCGCCGGCATAGACCAGGTCGCAGTGGAACAGCATCGTCGTGCCTATGCCCACGGCGGGACCGCACACCGCCGCCAGCAGCGGCTTGGGGAAGGTGGCGATGCCGTGCAGGAAGCGGAACACGGGCGACTCCTCGCCGGCCGGGGGCTGGTCGAGGAAGTCGCCGATGTCGTTGCCGGCGCAGAACACGGTCTCGTGGCCTTGCACCAGCACCGCGCGCACCGAGGCATCTTCGCGCGCCTGCGCCACCGCTTCGGCGAGCGCCGCGTACATCGCGCCGGTGATCGAGTTCTTGCGCGCCAGGCGGTTCAGCGTGAGCGTCATCACGCCCGCTTCGGAGTGCACCAGCACTTCGTCGATGGTCGTCATTGCAAGGCTTCCTTCACGAAATCGAGCCGGTCCTGGCCCCAGAACATCTCGCCGCCCACGAAGAAGGTGGGGGCGCCGAACACGCCCCGCGCCACGGCCTCCTGCGTCGCGGCCTTCAGGTCGTCCTTGATGGCGGGGTCGTTGGCCAGCGCCAGCATCTGCTCCGGCGCGAAGCCGGCCTGTTGCAGCACCTCGGCCACCGTGGCGGGATCGTTCATGTTGCGGCCATCCACCCAGATCGCGCGACACACCGCATCGACGAAGGGCACCATGCGCTGCGGCTCGCGCAACTGCAGGCCCAGCACCATGCGCATCAGGGCCAGCGTGTTGATCGGGAAATGCGGGTTGTGCCGGAAGGGCACGCCGTAGCGGCGGGCGAAGCGCTGCAGGTCGTCCTGCATGTACTGGCCCTTGGCCGGTACTTCCATCGGCGAGCGGTTGCCGGTCGCCTGGAACACGCCGCCCAGCAGCATCGGGCGGTATTCGATCTCGCTGCCCGTCTCCTGCACGATCGTGGGCAGCTGCGTCCAGGCCAGGTAAGTGGCCGGGCTGCCGACATCGAAGTAGAACTCGACGGCTTTCGTCATGGCAGGTCTCCTGTTCAGAACTTCTCGCTCCACGGTCGCAGGTCGAGCTCGTGGGTCCAGGCGTCGCGGGGCTGCATGTGCAGCATCCAGTAGTTCTCCGCGATGTGCTCGGGGTTCAGGATGCCATCCTGCTCCTTGAGCGCATAGCGCTGCGGGAAATTCTCGCGGATGAACGCGGTGTCGATGGCGCCGTCGATGACGACGTGCGCGACGTGGATGCCGCGCGGCCCCAGCTCGCGCGCCATGCTCTGCGCCAGTGCCCGCAGTGCGTGCTTGGCGCCGGCGAAGGCGGCGAAGTTGGCCGAGCCGCGCAGGGACGCCGTCGCGCCCGTGAAGAGGATCGTGCCCTGGCCGCGCGGCGCCATGCAGCGCGCCGCCTTGCGCCCGTTCAGGAAGCCGGCGAAGCAGGCCATCTCCCACACCTTGAAGTACTTGCGCGCGGTCTCGTCCAGGATGCTGGAAGGCACGTTGGCGCCGATGTTGAACACCATCACCTCGATGGCCCCGAGGCGTCCCTCGATGTCGTCGTACAGGGCGCCGACTTCGTCCTCGTTGCGGGCGTCGCAGGCGAAGCCGTGCGCCTGCCCGCCTTCGGCGCGGATCTGCTCCAGCAGCGGCTGCAGCTTGTCGGCACTGCGGCGGGTGACGCAGACGGTGTAGCCGCCGCGGGCGAAGCGGCGGGCGATGGCGCCGCCGGTGGCGTCGCCCGCGCCCACGACCAGCGCCACGGGACGCGCGTTGTCTGCAGCCATGCCGATGCCTCCTTATCGAACGCTAATTGGCGCTAATTGGGGTCAGATTCCAATTTCCATTGGCGCTGGCGTACGCGGCCGTGCGCTCAGACGCGTTCGAAGATCCCCGCGGCGCCCTGCCCCATGCCGACGCACATGGTGACCATGCCGTACTTCAGGTTCTTGCGGCGCAGGGCGTGCACCACGGTGGCGGAGCGGATCGCGCCGGTGGCACCGAGCGGGTGGCCCAGCGCGATGGCGCCGCCCATGGGATTCACCTTCGCCGGATCGAGGCCCAGCGTGTCGATCACGGCGAGCGACTGCGCCGCGAAGGCTTCGTTCAGCTCGATCCAGTCGAGGTCGTCCTGCTTCAGGCCGGCGGCCTTCAGCGCCGCGGGGATCGCCTCGATCGGGCCGATGCCCATGATCTGCGGCGGCACGCCGCGGCTGGCGAAGCTGACGAAGCGCGCCAGCGGCTGCAGGCCGAAGCGCTTCACGGCGGCTTCGCTGGCGAGGATCAGCGCGCCGGCGCCGTCGGAGGTCTGCGAGCTGTTGCCGGCGGTCACGCTGCCGCGGGCGGCGAACACGGGCTTGAGCCGGGCCAGGGCTTCCACGGTGGTGTCGGCGCGTGCACCCTCGTCCAGCTTGACCTTGCGGGTCTGGACGGCGACTTCGGCGGATTCGAGGTCCACCGAGCGTTCGGGCACTTCGATTTCGGTGATCTCGCTGGCGAACTCGCCGGCCTGCATGGCCGCGATCGCCTTCTGGTGCGAGCGCACGGCGAACGCATCCTGCGCATCGCGGCTCACCTTCCACTGGCGCGCGACCTTTTCGGCCGTGAGGCCCATGCCGTAGGCGATGCCGTAGCTCTCGATGTCGTCGGGGTTGCTGAAGATCGAAGGCGACAGCGAGGGCGAGTTGCCCATCATGGGCACCAGGCTCATGCTCTCGGCGCCGGCGGCGATCATCACGTCGGCTTCACCGACGCGGATGCGGTCGGCGGCCATCTGCACGGCCGAGAGGCCGGAGGCGCAGAAGCGGTTGACGGTGATGCCGCCGACCGATTTCGGCAGGCCTGCCAGCACGGTCGCGACGCGGGCGACGTTGAGGCCTTGCGCGCCTTCGGGGATCGCGCAGCCGCAGATCACGTCCTCGACGGCTTGCGGGTCGAGGTTGGGCACCTGCGCCATGGCGGAGCGCAGCACGCTGGCGAGCAGGTCGTCCGGCCGCATGTTGCGGAAGAAGCCGCGGTGCGAGCGCCCGATGGGCGAGCGGGTGGCGGCGACGATGTAGGCGTCGTGGAGTTGTCGGGTCATGGCTGGGAATTCCCTTTGTCTTGCTCCCTCTCCCGCTTGCGGGAGAGGGTCGGGGTGAGGGTCAGTGTCTCGGCCACTTGCCGGATCTTCTCCATCACCGCATCCGTTTCTGTCAGTACTTCGTGGTTCCAGAAGCGCAGCGTCCGGAAACCCAAGGCCTGCATGTCGTTCTGCCTCTGCGCGTCATACGCGAGCTGCTCGGCATGCTGTCCGCCATCGAGTTCGACCACGAGGCCGATTTCCAGGCACGCGAAATCGGCGATGTAGTTTCCGATCGGCCGCTGGCGACGGAATTTGAGGTCGAGCAACTGGCGGTTCCGCAGGCGATACCAGAGAAGCGCTTCGGCGTCGGTGGCGTCCTTGCGAAGCTCCCTCGCCCTCACCCCAGCCCTCTCCCGCAAGCGGGAGAGGGAGGAAGGCAGGGGTGGGGCTTCGTGCTTCATCCGCCGGTCAATTCCTCACCGGCTTCCCCGTGCTCAGCATCCCCAGGATCCGCTCCTGCGTCTTCGGGTGCTGCACCAGTTCGCAGAAGGCCTGGCGTTCCAGCGCCATGAGGTACTCCTCCGTCACCAAGGTGTTCGCATCGACATCCCCGCCCGTGACCACGTTGGCGATCAGCGAGGCGATGTGGAAGTCGTGCGCGCTCGCGAAGCCGCCATCGCGCAGGTTCACCAGCTGGCCCTGGATCGTCGCCTTCGCGCTGCGCCCCGCCACCGGGAACATGCGCCTGTGCGGCGGACGGTAGCCGGCGTCGTACAGGGCCTTCGCCTGCTGCAGGGCCACGTACAGGAGTTCGTCCTTGTTCGGCACGATCACATCGCTATCCAGCAGGTAGCCGATCTTGCGCGACTCGATCGCGCTGGTGCCCACCTTGGCCATCGCGGCGGCGGTGAAGCCCTCGGTCAGGAACTTCAGCAGGTCCTTGTCGGTGCTCGTCGCCGCGTTCTCCGCCGCCCGGCGCGCGATGTAGGTCAGGCCGCCGGCACCCGGCACCAGGCCCACGCCCACTTCCACCAGCCCGATGTAGCTTTCCATCGCCGCCACGCGCTTCGCCGAATACAGGCCCAGCTCGCAGCCGCCGCCCAGCGCCAGCCCGCGGATCGCGGACACGACCGGCACGCTCGCATAGCGCAGGCGCAGCATGGTCTGCTGCATGAAGCCTTCGGCGTCCTCGATCGCCGCCACGCCCACCGCGACGAAGGCGGGCAGCGTCGACTCCAGGTCGGCACCGGCGCTGAAGGGTTCGTCGCCCGACCAGATCACCAGCCCCTGGTAGTCCTTCTCCGCGGTCTCGATCGCCTGCTGCAGCCCTTCGCAGACCTCGGGGCTGATGGTGTGCATCTTGGTCTTGAGGCTGACGATCAGCACCTCGTGGTCCAGCGTCCACAGGCGCACGTTCCTGTCCTCGTGCACCGTCGTGCCCGCCGTCTCGAAGCGCGCACCGGCCTCGCCGCGCAGCAGTTCCGGGAACACCTGGCGCTGGTACACCGGCAGCACGCGCCGGGGCTCGAACCGGCCGCTCGTGGGATTGAACGAGCCCTCCGCCGTGTGCACGCCGCCGGCTTCGGCCACCGGGCCCTTGAACACCCATTCGGGCAGCGGCGCTTTCGACAGCGCCTTGCCGGCGTCTATGTCTTCCTGGATCCACTGCACCACCTGCAGCCAGCCGGCTTCCTGCCACAGCTCGAAGGGGCCCTGCTTCATGCCGAAGCCCCAGCGCATCGCCTGGTCGACGTCGCGCGCCGTCTCGGCAATCGTCGCGAGGTGCACCGCCGCGTAGTGGAAACCGTTGCGCAGGATCGACCACAGGAACTGGCCCTGCGCGCCGCTGGCATTGCGCAGCAGCTTCAGGCGTTCGGCCGCCGGCTTCCTCAGCATGCGGCCATAGACCTCGTCGGCCTTCTCGCCGCCCGGCACATAGTCCTTGCGCGCCGGGTCGAAGCGCAGGATGTCGCGCCCGACCTTGCGGTAGAAGCCCGCCTTGGTCTTCTGGCCCAGGTTGCCCTGTTCCAGCAGCACCTTCAGCACCTCGGGCGTCGCGAAGCTGCCGTAGAAGGGGTCCGTCTCGGCCGACAGCGTGTCCTGCAGGGTCTTGATGACGTGGGCCATCGTGTCCAGGCCCACCACGTCCGCCGTGCGGAAGGTGCCGCTGGAGGCGCGCCCCAGCTTCTTGCCCGTGAGATCGTCGACCACATCGAAGCTCAGGCCGAACTTCTCCACCTCGCGCATGGTGCCCAGCATGCCGGCGATGCCGACCCGGTTGGCGATGAAGTTCGGCGTGTCCTTGGCCCGCACCACGCCCTTGCCCAGCCCGCTGGTCACGAAGGTCTCGAGATCGTCGAGGATCTGCGGCTTCGTGGTCGGCGTCGCGATCAGCTCCACCAAATACATGTACCGCGGCGGATTGAAGAAGTGGATGCCGCAAAAGCGCGGCTTCAGGGCCTCCGGCAGCGCCTCGGCCATCTTCGTGATCGACAGGCCCGAGGTATTGGAGGCGACGATCGCGTGCGGCGCCACGTGCGGCGCGATCTTCCTGTAGAGATCGAGCTTCCAGTCCATGCGCTCGGCGATCGCCTCGATCACGAGGTCGCATTCGCCCAGCAGCGCCAGGTGCTCCTCGTAGTTCGCCGGCTGGATCAGCGCGGCGTCCTCGGGCACGCCCAGCGGCGAGGGCTTGAGCTTCTTCAGCCCTTCCACCGCCTTGGTCACGACGCCGTTCTTCGGGCCTTCCTTGGCGGGCAGGTCGAACAGCACCACGGGCACCTTGACGTTGACGAGGTGCGCAGCGATCTGCGCCCCCATCACGCCGGCGCCGAGCACGGCCACCTTCTTCACCGTGAACCGGTTCGCCGTCCGGCCCCTGCCTTCGCCCGAAGCGGCCGTGCCGCCCCCGCCCGCCTGTTCATGTTCCTTGTACACCGCCGCTCCTTGCTTGTTCATCACTGGACGCGCACCCAGGTCTGCGTGCGGAAGAACGGACCGATGTAGCCGCGCACCTGCAGCTTCTGCCCGCCCTCGATGGGCGCCAGGCGCAAGGTGTATTCCTTGCCGTTCTCGGGATCCAGGATCTTGCCGTTCTCCCACACGTCCTGGCCCTCGGTCTTCTTCGCCCCGCGGATGATCTCCAGGCCATTGATGGCCTGGCCCTTGCGCTCGTCCCTGCATTCCTCGCAGGTCGGCTTGGCGTCCTTCTTGAGGGTCTTTTCGATGCGGCCGGTCAGCACGCCGCCGCTGTCGGTGATGCGGATCTCCGCCTTCGGTTCACCGGTCTTGTCGTCGATGCTGCGCCACAGTCCGACGGGCGACACCTGCGCGAAGGCGCTGGAAAACGCCAGGGCGGCGCCGAGGAGGATGAGTGTCTTCTTCATGCCAGGGCCGCGTCGGTATCGAGGAGGACCTTGACGCCGGAGCGCGCGGTGCGCATCAGCGTCGCCGTTTCGGGGAACAGGCGCGCGAAGTAGAAGCGCGCCGTCTGCAGCTTGGCCTGGTAGAACGGGTCGGTGTTGCCCGCCTCGATCTCCTTGAGCGCGACCTGCGCCATGCGGGCGAAGAAGTAGCCGAACACCAGGTGGCCCAGCACGCGCAGGTAGTCCGTCGCCGCGGCGCCGACCTCGTCGGGGTTCTGGTAGCCCTTGAAGCCGATCTCGGTCGTGAACTTCGTCATCTGGTCGCCCAGGAAGGCGATCGGGTTGATGAACTCCGCCATCTTCTCGTTGACGCCCTCTTCCTCCACCAGCTGCGCCACCAGCTTGCCGAACTTCTTGAGCGTGGCGCCGTTGTTCGACAGCACCTTGCGCCCCAGCAGGTCCAGCGACTGCACGGTGTTCGTGCCTTCGTAGATCATGTTGATGCGGTTGTCGCGCACGAACTGCGACATGCCGTGTTCCTCGATGTAGCCATGGCCGCCGAACACCTGCAGGCAGGCATTGGTGGCGACGTGTCCGTTGTCGGTGAGGAAGGCCTTCACGATGGGCGTGAGCAGGGCCACGAGTTCCGCGGACTCGGCGCGCACCTTCTCGTCGGGGTGGTACAGCTCCTTGTCGAGGAGCATGGTGCAGTAGATCGCCAGCGCCCGGCCGCCTTCGGCATAGGCCTTGGCCGTGAGCAGCATCTTGCGCACGTCCGGGTGCACGATGATCGGGTCGGCCGGCTGGTCCTTGGCCTTGACGCCGCTGAGCGAGCGCATCTGGATGCGGTCCTTGGCATAGGCCAGCGCGTTCTGGAACGCGACTTCGGTCAGGCCCAGCGACTGGTTGCCCACGCCCAGCCGCGCCGCGTTCATCATCACGAACATCGCCGGCAGCCCCTTGTTGGGCTCGCCCACCAGCGTGCCCACGGCGCCTTCCAGCACCAGTTGCGCTGTGGCATTGCCGTGGATGCCCATCTTGTGCTCCAGGCCGGCGCAGTGGATGCCGTTGCGTTCGCCGATGGAGCCGTCGGCGTTCACCATGTACTTGGGCACGACGAACAGCGAGATCCCCTTGCTGCCCTGCGGCGCGTCCGGCAGGCGGGCCAGCACCAGGTGGATGATGTTCGGCGTCATGTCGTGCTCGCCGGCGGAGATGAAGATCTTGGTGCCGGTGATCCGGTAGGTGCCGTCCGCCTGCGGCTCGGCCTTCGTGCGCAGCAGGCCCAGGTCGGTGCCGCAGTGCGGCTCGGTCAGGCACATCGTGCCGGTCCACTCGCCGCTCACGAGTTTCGGCAGGTAGGTCCGCTTCTGTTCTTCGGTGCCGTGGGTCTCGAGCGCCGCATAGGCGCCGTGCGACAGGCCGGGATACATGGTCCAGGCCTGGTTGGCGCTATTGAGCATCTCGTACAGGCACTGGTTCA
The DNA here is from genome assembly GCF_016722765.1 of Ramlibacter alkalitolerans. Classification (GTDB taxonomy): domain Bacteria; phylum Pseudomonadota; class Gammaproteobacteria; order Burkholderiales; family Burkholderiaceae_C; genus Ramlibacter; species Ramlibacter alkalitolerans. The sequence continues at coordinate 372,007 of NZ_JAEQND010000001.1, forward strand.
GCACCAGCGGCAGGCCCTGGCCGCCGAAGTGCGGGTCGCAGGAGAGGGCGGGCCAGCCGCCCTCGATGAACCTGGCGTAGGCCTCCTTGAAGCCCTTGGGGGTCGTGACCTCGTGCGTCTTCGCATCGAGCGTGCAGCCCTGCTCGTCGCCGACGCGGTTCAGCGGGAAGGTGACCTCGCTGGCGAACTTGCCACCTTCCTCCAGCACCGCGTTGATGGTGTCGGCGTCGATGTCGGCATGGCGGGGACAGGGCTTGAGTTCCTCGGCGAGATGGAACACCTCGTGGATCAGGAACTGCATGTCGCGCAGCGGCGGGGTGTACGTGGGCATCTTCTACTCCTTGGCGTTCTTGGCCGCTCGGGCGGTTCTGGGAAGGGATCGGACGGTGGGCGAGGGTTTCGCGCCGTAGCGTTGCAGGATGTTCTCGAAGCCCGCATTCGCATGGGCGATCGAGTCGGGGAGCCTGAGGAAGCGGGCCTCGTAGTGCAGCGCCAGGATCAGGCCGTGGATCTCGAACAGCATCTGCTCCTCGTCGGTCCCGGCGTCGATGTGGCCCTCTTCCTTGGCCAGGGCGATGGCGCGCTTCATCGCCTCGTGCCAGCTCTGCACGGACGAGGCGAGCGCGTCGCGCACCGGCCCGGGCCGGTCGTCGAATTCGACCGCGCCGCTGATGTAGATGCAGCCGGAATCGATCTCGATGGAGGTGCGCTGCATCCAGTTGGCGAACATGGCGCGCAGCCGCGGCAGGCCGCGCGGCTCGCCCATCGCGGGATAGAACACCTCCTGCTCGAAGCGGGCGTGGTACTCGCGGATGACGGAGATCTGCAGTTCCTCGCGCGAGCCGAAGTGGGCGAAGACGCCCGACTTGCTCATTTGCGTGACCTCGGCCAGGGCGCCGATCGACAGGCCCTCCAGGCCGATCTGGGTGGCCAGCCCGAGGGCGGCATCGACGATCGCCGCCTTGGTCTGCTGGCCCTTCTGCAGCGCCTTGCCCTCGCGGGCGCGGCCGGGCTTCATCGGCAGGTCGGTGACGGACATGGGTACGGGTGCTCGACAGAATAAAACGAACGATCGTGCGATTTTGACCGATTTTCGGCGGCCGCGGTTTGGAGGGAGTCCTCTAGAAACCCGGTCAGCGGGTTTTCCCCGCCCCCTGCCTGCCGCGGCGCCGTCACGATCCGGCCGCAGGAGAAGCGCCATGCACCCCATCCCCCGCCGCACGCTGCTGGCCAGCGCCGGTGCCGCCATCGCCGCGCCGCTGCTCGCCCGCGCCCAGGACACCATCGCCGGCGGACGGCCGATCACGCTGGTCGTGTCGTATCCCGCCGGCGGCGGCGCCGACCTGATGGCGCGGCTGCTCGCGCCGCACATGGCGCAGGCGCTGGGGCAGAACGTGGTGGTGGACAACAAGCCGGGCGCCAGCGGGCAGCTCGCCGCGGCGCAGGTCGCGCGCGCCACGCCGGACGGCAGCCAGCTGCTGCTGGACGCATCGAACTTCGCCGTCAATCCCTCGCTGTTCCCCAAGCTGCCCTACGACAGCGCCACCGCGTTCACGCCGCTGGCCGTGCTGGCGCTGTTCCCGAACGTGATGGTGTGCACGCCTTCCTACGAGGCCAGGAGCGTGCGCGACGTGATCCGGCTCGCGAAGGAGAAGCCGGCGCAGATCGCCTATGCGTCCTCGGGCAACGGCTCGGCGCAGCACCTCGCCGGCGCCCTGTTCGAGCAACGGGCCGGTGTGCGGCTGGTGCACGTGCCGTACAAGGGCGGCGGACCGGCGCTCAACGACGTGATGGGCGGGCAGGTGCCGCTGTTCTTCGCCAATGTCGCGTCCTCGCTCGGGCACATCCAGGCCGGCAAGCTGCGGCCGCTGGCGGTCACCAGCCTGCGGCGGGCCCGCGCCCTGCCCGAGATGCCGACGATGGAGGAAGCAGGCGTGGCCGGCTACGAGGTGCTGGAATGGAACCCGGTGCTGGCACCGGCAGGCATCGCACCGGGCGTGCGCGACCGGCTCGCCCGGGCGATCGCCCGGGCCATGGCCGAACCCGAGGTGCTCGGGCGCGTGCGCGCGCTCAGCGGCGAGGTGTTCGCCGGCGGGCCCGCGCAGGCTGCGGACTTCCTGAAGAAGCAGCAGGCGCTCTGGGCGACGGTGGTGCGCGAGCGCGGGATCAGCGTGGGCTGACCGATTGACCTCGACCCCGCAGCCACCGCCAGGGTGGGATTGCCATGTGCACGTGTTCGACGGCAGTGCGCCGGCCGCCGGCGCACATTACGTTCCGCTGCCGCGGCCCCTGTCCGAGATCGAGCGGCTGGCGCAGGAACATGGCTGCGGCCACCTCGTGCTGGTCCAGGCGAGCGTGTACGGGCATGACAACCGGCTGCTGCTGGCCGCGCTGCGCGCCAGCGCGGGAAGGCACCGCGGCATCGTCGTCCTGCACGGGCGCGAAAGCAGCGCGGAACTGGCGGCCATGCATGCGGCGGGCGTGCGCGGCGTGCGCTTCAACCTGGTGTCGCCGGTGGGCAGTGCCGCTGCCGACGCCGAGGCGCTGCTGCCGGTGCTGGCGCCCGAGCTGCGTCGTCTCGGCTGGCATGTGCAGTGGTACGCGCATCCGCAGCACCTGCCGCTGCTCGCGCGCCTGCAGGAGCGCTGCGGACTGCCCTTCGTGCTCGACCACCTGGCCGGGCTGACGCCCCTGCATGCGGACGACGCGGACGCGTGGCCCGCGCTCCACGCCCTGGCGCAAGGCGGCGCCTGGGTCAAGCTGTCCGGCTGGTACCGGCTGCAGGCGCAGCCGCCGTACGGCGCCGTGCAGCCGCTGGTGCGCGCCGTGGCGGAATGCCTTGGCGAGCGCATGGTGTGGGGCTCCGACTGGCCGCACACCTTCTTCGAGGCCCAGGCGATGCCCACCTACGAGAGCCTGTGGCTGCCGGTGGTGCGCGCCCTCGGCGAGCAGGCCGCGCAGCGGGTGCGCACCGCCGGAGCGCGCCTGTACACCTGAGGGCCGGCCCGCGCCGGCCGCCGGTTCAGGCCGCGGCCTTGTAGGGCACCACCAGTTGCCGCTGCTCGCCCAGGCCCTGGATGCCCAGCGTCATCACGTCGCCCTTCTTCAGGTACTTCGGCGGCTTCATGCCCAGGCCCACGCCCGGCGGCGTGCCGGTGGTGATCACGTCGCCGGGCTCCAGCGTCATGAAGTGGCTGCAGTAGCTCACCAGCTTGGCCGCGTTGAAGATCATGGTGCGGGTGTTGCCGGTCTGCATGCGCTGGCCGTTCACGTCCAGCCACATGTCCAGCTTCTGCACGTTGGCGATCTCGTCGGTGGTCACGAGCCACGGGCCGATCGGGCCGAAGGTGTCGCAACCCTTGCCCTTGTCCCACTGGGAGCCGCGTTCGAGCTGGAACTCGCGCTCGCTCACGTCGTTGCAGATGGTGTAGCCGGCCACGTGCGCCAGCGCCTTGTTCATCGGAACGTAGCGCGCGGTGGTGCCGATCACGATGCCCAGCTCCACTTCCCAGTCGGTCTTGACCGAGCCGCGCGGCAGCATCACCGGATCGTTCGGGCCCTGGATGCAGCTGGTGGCCTTCATGAACACGATCGGCTCGGCGGGGATCGGCATGTTCGATTCGGCGGCGTGGTCGGAGTAGTTCAGGCCGATGGCGATGAACTTGGGCACCCGCGCGACCGGGCAGCCGAAGCGCGGGTTGCCGCGCACCGCCGGCAGCTTGGCCGGACTGACCTTGCGGATGCGGGCCAGGCCCACCTGCCCGAGTTGCTCCGGGCCGATGTCCGGCACCACGCTGCTCAGGTCGCGCAGCCTGCCTTCGTCGTCGACCAGGCCCGGCTTCTCCTTGCCGGGGTTGCCATAGCGCACCAGTTTCATTCGGGTTCCTTCGTCGTTGTCGTCAGTAAGTGGAGCGGCCGCCGGAGAGGTCGAACACGGCGCCGGTGGAAAACGAGCAATCCTCCGTGCACAGCCAGCCGACCAGCGCCGCGATCTCCTCCGGCGTGCCGAAGCGCCCCATCGGGATCTTCGACAGCATGAACTGGATGTGCTCCGGCGTCATCTGGTCGAAGATGGCGGTCTTCACCGCCGCCGGCGTCACGCAGTTGACGCGGATGTCCTGGTCGGCGAGCTCCTTGCCCAGCGACTTGGTCAGCGCGATCACGGCCGCCTTGCTGGCGCTGTAGGCGCTGGCGTTCGGGTTGCCGTCCTTGCCGGCCACGGAGGCGATGTTGACGATGCGGCCGTAACCGGCCGAGCGCATGGCCGGCACCACCTCGCGGCAGCACAGGAACAGGCCGGTGAGGTTGACGTCGATCACCTGCCGCCACGCATCGACCGGGTAGTCCCACACCTTGGTGTTGGGCCCGGTGATGCCGGCGCTGTTCACGAGCGCGTCGATCCGGCCTGCGTGCGCCAGCGTCGCCTGCACGGCGCTGCGCACCGAGCTCTCGCTCCCCACGTCGACCACCACGTGGGCGTTGCCTTCCCCGAGCTCGCGCGCGGCGCGCGCGGCCCCGGCCTCGTCGCGGTCCCACACCGTGACGCGGCCGCCGGAGGCCACGAGGCGCTGCGCGATGGCGAAGCCCAGGCCCGTCGCGCCACCGGTGACGACCGCATGGCGGCCGCGGAAATCGAGCTGGTTCATATCGTGATCCCTCCGTCGACGGAATAGGCCTGGCCGGTGACGAAGGCCGCTTCGTCGCTGGCGAGGAAGACGACCAGCGGCGCGATCTCTTCGGCCGTGGCGAGCCGGCCCATCGGCTGGCGGGCGATGAAGGCCTTGCGCGCCGCCACCGGATCGGGGTTGGCGTTGATGCGCTCGTGCAGCGAAGGCGTGTCCACGGTGCCGGGGCAGATCGCGTTGCAGCGGATGCCGTTGGCCACGTAGTCCGCGGCGACGCTCTTGGTCAGGCCGATCACCGCCGCCTTGGTGGTGCCGTAGATGAAGCGGTTCGGCAGGCCCTTGATGCTGCTGCACACGCTGGCCATGTTGATGATGCTGCCCTGGCCCGCGCCGCCCGCGTTCTGCAGCATGCGGGGCAGCGCGGCCTGGATGGCCCAGAACTGCGCGCGCACGTTCAGGTTCAGCGCGAAGTTCCACTCTTCGTCGGTGGCCTGCAGCACGGTGCCGCCGTGGACGAAGCCGGCGCAGTTGAACAGGACGTCGAGCGCCGGCATCGCGCCGATCACGCCCGCGAGCGAGGCCTTGTCGAGGACATCGAGCTGCACGCAGCGGATGCCGGGCACGCCCTCGTAGCTGTCCAGGAGGCGCGGGTTCACGTCGGTGGCCCACACCTGCGCGCCTTCGGCGGCGAGGGCCAGCGCGCTGGCGCGGCCTATGCCCTGGCCGGCGGCGGTGACGAGGGCGGTCTTGCCTTGGAGGCGCATGTCGTTTTCTCCTTGTCGTCGAGCGCTGGGGTTTGCGCTTCGCGGCTCACCACCAGCCTACCGTGCGCGCGCTTCGCGGCTCACCGCGAGCCTACGGGATGATCCCGATGCGGTGCACGGGCGCGGGCCCGATATTAATTGGCCTGACCACTTGGCCAATCGGTGGCAACCCCGGCGTTGCCACGCATGACCGATGCCCCTGCAGACCGTCGAATCCAGCCGCCTGTACCGCCAGATCGCGGAGCAGTTGCGCGGCCTGATCGCGCAGGGCGAATTCGCGGCCGGCACGCGGCTGCCGGCCGAACGCGATCTCGCTCGCCAGCTCGGCGTGAGCCGGCCCTCGGTGCGCGAGGCGCTCATCGCCCTCGAGGTCGAAGGCTGGGTCGAGGTGCGCACCGGCTCCGGAATCTATGTGCAGCCGCCCAGGCAACGCATCGGCGCCATCGCGACCCGGCCAGGCAGCAGCGAGGAGGGCGAGAGCGCTGAATGGGGTCCCCTGCAACTGATGCGCGCGCGCGAACTGGTCGAAGCCGAAGTGGCGGCGCTGGCCGCGCGCCATGCACGCCGGCCGCACATCGCGCAGATCGCCAGCGCGCTGGCCCAGATGCGCGAGGAAGCCGAGTCGGGCACCGAACCGCGCTCCGGCGACGAGGCTTTCCACACCGCCGTGGCGCAGGCCTGCGGCAACGAGGTCCTGGCCGACACCGTGCGCAACTACTGGAGCGCACGCCACGGTCCGCTGTTCCTGCGCCTGGGCGAACACTTCGAGAACCCCGCCTCCTGGAGCGCGGCGCTGGTCGAACACGACGCCGTGCTGGAGGCGATCCGCGCGCGCGACGCCGCCGCCGCACGCGCCGCCATGCAGCAGCACCTGAAGAAATCCACCAGCCGCTACAGCGCGAGCTGGCGGCGTGCCAACCATTCTTGACAGCAAGCCACCCTGAAGGAGACTCCATGAGCAAACGACTCACCGTCAAACTGATTGCCGCCTGCGCGCTCGCGGCCGCCGTGGCCGGCCCGGCCTTCGCGCAGACCACCAAGCTGAAGTGGGCGCACGTGTACGAAACCTCGGAGCCGTTCCACAAGTGGTCGGTCTGGGCCGGCGATGAAATCAAGAAGCGCACCAACGGCCGCTACGAAGTGCAGGTGTTCCCCGCCTCGACGCTGGGCAAGGAATCCGACATCAACCAGGGCCTGCAGCTGGGCACCGTCGACATCGTCCTCACCGGCGCCAGCTTCGCCGCCCGCAGCTACCAGCCGCTGGCCATCTCCTACTTCCCGTTCATCTTCCGTGACGCCGAGCACCAGTTCAAGTACGCCAAGAGCGACGTCTTCAAGGAACTCGCGGGAGGTTACGACAAGGCGAGCGGCAACCACATCACGGCCATGAGCTACTACGGCGCGCGCCACGTCACTTCCAACAAGGCGGTCGCCAAGCCCGAGGACATGAAGGGCCTGAAGATCCGCGTCCCGGACGCGCCCGCCTACCTGGCCTTCCCGAAGTCGCTGGGCGCCAACCCGACGCCGATCGCCTTCGCCGAGGTCTACCTCGCGCTGCAGAACGGCACCGTGGATGCGCAGGAGAACCCGCTGCCCACGATCGAGGCCAAGAAGTTCTTCGAGGTGCAGAAGAACATTTCCCTCACGGGGCACATCGTCGACTCGCTGCTGACGGTCGTCTCCGGCAGCGTGTGGAACAAGCTGTCCGATGCCGACAAGAAGATCTTCACCGAGGTGATGCAGGAGGCCGCCGAGAAGACCGGCCGCGAGATCGTCGCCTCCGAGGCGCGCCTGGTCGACGAGTTCAAGAAGAAGGGCAACAACGTCATCGTCGTGGACAAGAACGCCTTCCGCGAGGCGGTGCTGAAGGCCACCAAGCCCACCGAGCAGGGCTACCGCCAGGCCGACTACGACCGCATCCAGGCGATCAAGTAAGCCGCCTGCAGCGGGCCGGCCGGCCCGCTGCGCCCGACCCCGCCGCCAAACCGGATCCCTTCGATGGAAAACACGACGACGATTGACGACCTGCCCAAGGTGATGGGCGACGACGGCGAGTTCCACGCCCAGGACGAGGCCGTCGACCTCTCGGGCACCGCGCCGGAAGCGTGGATCGCCCTGGGCTTCTTCTGGATCCTGGGGCTGGTGGTGTTCTACCAGTTCTTCACGCGCTACGTGCTGAACGACTCCGCCGCCTGGACGGAGGAGATCGCGCGCTACCTGCTGATCGCCACCGTGTTCACCGGCGCCGTGATCGGCGTGGTCAAGAACAACCACATCCAGGTCGACTTCTTCTACCAGTTCATGCCGCGGGCGCTCGCACGGGCGATGGCCACCGGCGTCGACATCATGCGGGTCGCCTTCTTCGCCGCCGCTGTGGTGCTCACCTGGCTGATGATGGCCAAGCTGGGCAGCACCTCGCGCATGACCATGATCGACCTGCCCATGAACTACGTGTACGGCATCTGCCTCGTGGCCTTCGCCGCCATGGCCGTGCGCTCCACGCAGGTGATGCGCATCCACCTGAAGCGCGGCTACACCGTGCTGGAACGGCCCGAGTCGGCCATCGAAGACCGCTGAAGGCGCTTCCCCCATGCTCAAAGTCCTCTTCCTCGTCCTGATGGCCGGCGGCATCCCCGTCGCCATCGCCATGGCCGGCGCCTCGCTGCTGTTCATCCTGTTCAGCGGCAACCTGCCGGCCTTCGTCGTGATCCACCGGATGGTGAGCGGCATCGACAGCTTCCCGCTGCTGGCCGTGCCCTTCTTCATCCTGGCCGGCAACCTGATGAACAACGCCGGCATCACCAACCGCATCTACAACTTCGCGCTGGCCCTGGTCGGCTGGCTCAAGGGCGGACTGGGGCACGTGAACGTGGTCGGCTCGGTGGTGTTCGCCGGCATGAGCGGTGCGGCCATCGCCGACGCCGCCGGCCTGGGGACGATCGAGATCAAGGCGATGAAGGACCACGGCTACGGCACCGAGTTCGCCGTCGGCGTCACCGCCGCGTCGGCGACGCTCGGCCCGATCATCCCGCCCTCGCTGCCGTTCGTGATCTACGGGATGATGGCCAACGTGAGCGTGGGTGCGCTGTTCCTCGCCGGCATCCTGCCCGGTGCGCTGATGGCGGTGCTGATGATGCTCACGGTGGCCTACTACGCCCACAAGAACAACTGGGGCGCCGACGTGAAGTTCGAATGGCCCCGCGTGCTCAAGGCGCTCGGCGAACTGGCTGTCGTCATGGGCTGGCCCACCGCGCTGTGGCTGCTGGTGGTCAAGGCTGGCCTGCCGGCGCAGCCGACGGTGCTGACCGGCCTGGTGGGGCTGTTCGTGGCCGACAAGCTGTTCCGCTTCCAGGCCGTCCTGCCCATCATGACGCCCGTGCTGCTGATCGGCGGCATGACCACCGGCATCTTCACGCCCACCGAAGGCGCCATCGCCGCCTGCCTGTGGGCGATGGTGCTGGGCCTGGCCTGGTACCGCACGCTGACCTGGCAGATGTTCGTCAAGGTCTGCCTGGACACGGTGGAGACGACCTCCACGGTGCTCTTCATCGTCGCCGCGGCCAGCATCTTCGGCTGGATGCTCACGGCCACCGGCGTGACGGCGGCGATCTCGGCCTGGGTCCTCGGCTTCACGCACGAGGCCTGGGTGTTCCTGCTGCTGGCCAACCTGCTGATGCTGTTCGTCGGCTGCTTCCTGGAGCCGACCGCGGCGATCACGATCCTGGTGCCCATCCTGCTGCCGATCTGCCAGCAGCTGGGGATCGACCCCGTGCACTTCGGCCTGGTGATGGTGCTGAACCTGATGATCGGGCTGCTGCACCCGCCGATGGGCATGGTGCTGTTCGTGCTTGCCCGCGTGGCGAAGCTCTCGGTGGAGCGCACCACGATCGCGATCCTGCCCTGGCTGGTGCCCTTGCTGGTCTCGCTGGTGGTCATCACCTACATGCCGAAGACGGTGTTGTGGCTGCCGAAGTTGTTCTATTGACGCATTCGTCATTCCCGCGCAGGCGGGAATCCAGGGCTTTCGCTTCTGGATCCCCGCCTGCGCGGGGATGACGGGGAACGAACATGACCCCCTTCATCCGCCTCCACCCCCAAGACGACGTCCTCATCGCCCGCGCGCAGCTCGTGGGCGGGACGACCGTCGAGAACGTCACCGCGCGCGGCCTCATCCCCCCGGGGCACAAGATCGCGACGCGCGCGATCGCCGCCGGCGAGCCGGTGCGCCGCTACAACCAGATCATCGGCTTCGCCAGCAAGCCCATCGCCGCCGGCGAACACGTGCACACGCACAACCTCGCGATGGGCGAGTTCGACCGCGACTACGCCTTCGGCGCCGACGTCAAGCCGGAGCCGGCCCGGCGCGAAGCGACTTTCCTGGGCATCCGGCGCGCCGACGGCCGCGTGGCCACGCGCAACTACATCGGCATCCTCTCCAGCGTGAACTGCTCGGCCACGGCCGCCCGCGCCATCGCCGACCACTTCTCGCGCCAGACCAACCCGAAGGCGCTGGAGATGTACCCGAACGTCGACGGCGTCGTCGCGCTCACCCACGGCACCGGCTGCGGCATGGCCAGCGAGGGCCTGGGCATGCAGATCCTGGAGCGCACCCTGGCCGGCTACGCGACGCACGCCAACTTCGCGGCGGTGATCGTGGTCGGCCTCGGCTGCGAAGCCAACCAGATCAACGCATGGCTGGCGCACAGCAGCCTGCGCGAAGGCGAGACGCTGCAGGTGTTCAACATCCAGGACACCGGCGGCACCCGCAAGACGGTGGAAAAGGGCATCGCGCTGGTCAAGGACATGCTGCCCGCCGCCAACCGCGTGACGCGCGAGCCCTGCAGCGCCGCGCACATCACGATCGGCCTGCAGTGCGGCGGCTCGGACGGCTATTCGGGCATCAGCGCCAATCCGGCGCTGGGTGCCGCGGTGGACATCCTCGTGGCGCACGGCGGCACGGCCATCCTGTCGGAGACGCCCGAGATCTACGGCGCCGAGCACCTGCTGACGCGCCGCGCGATGGATCGCGCCGTGGGCGAGAAGCTGGTCGAGCGCATCCGCTGGTGGGAGCACTACACCAGGGTGAACGACGGCGAGATGAACAACAACCCGTCGCCGGGCAACAAGGCGGGCGGCCTGACGACGATCCTGGAGAAGTCGCTGGGCGCCGTCGCCAAGGGCGGCACCACCAACCTGCAGGCAGTCTACGAATACGCGCAGCAGGTCGACGCCCACGGCTTCGTCTACATGGACACGCCCGGCTACGACCCGGTGAGCGCCACCGGGCAGGTGGCCGGCGGCGCCAACATGATCTGCTTCACCACCGGCCGCGGCTCGGCCTACGGCTGCGCGCCCTCCCCTTCGCTCAAGCTCGCGACCAACACGGCCCTGTGGCAGCGGCAGGAGGAGGACATGGACATCAACTGCGGCGAGATCATCGACGGCCAGGCCTCGATCCAGGAGATGGGCGAGCGCATCTTCCGCCTGGTGCTGGCCACCGCATCCGGCGAGCGCAGCAAGAGCGAGCAGCACGGCTACGGGCAGAACGAGTTCGTGCCGTGGCAGGTCGGGGCGGTGATGTAGGCCGGCGCGGGATCGAAGAATTTGAACGCAGAAGCCGCAAAAGGAACAGCCAAAGCCGCAGAAGGCATCCTTGAAATGGCTGTTTTCTGCGGCTTCTGCGTTGCGAAGCTTTTGCGGCTTCTGCGTTGAACTGCTCGAACTACAACGAACACTCGAACAAGGGACCCCCATGACAAGGAAGTTCTCCGCCGCGCAACTGCGCGCCACCGTCGGCACGGTGCTGGCGAAGGCCGGCAGCTCCCCCGAGGAAAGCCGCACCGTCGCCGACAACCTGGTGCTCGCCAACCTGAGCGGCCACGACTCGCACGGGGTCGGCATGCTGCCCCGCTATGTCGAAGCGGTGCTGGAGGGCGGGCTCAAGCCCAACGCCTCGATCGAGATCAAGTTCGACGGCGGTTGCCTGCTGGCGCTCGATGGCCAGCGCGGCTACGGCCAGGTCGTCGGCGAGCAGGCGATGGCGCTGGCGATGACGCGCGCCCAGGAAGCGGGCAGCTGCGTGATGGCGCTGGCCCATGCGCACCACCTGGGACGCATCGGCCATTTCGCCGAGATGGCGGTGGAACGCGGCCTGGTCTCCATCCACTTCGTCAACGTGCAGTCGCGCCCGGTGGTCGCGCCCTGGGGCGGTGGCGACGGCCGCTACGGCACCAATCCGTTCTGCGTCGGCATTCCGCTGCCGGGGCAGCCGCCCTTCCTGCTGGACTTCGCGACCAGCCGCGTCGCGCAGGGCAAGATGCGCGTCGCGCACAACGAGGGGCGCCAGGTCGAGGCGGGCTACCTGATCGACGAGAAGGGCCAGCCGACGACGAACCCCGGCGTCGTGGTCGTTCCGCAGCCGGGCGGCATGTTCGGCGCCCTGCTCGCCTTCGGCGAGCACAAGGGCTATGGCATGGCCGTCGCGTGCGAGCTGCTCGGCGGCGCCTTGACCGGCAGCGGCACCTGGCATCGCCCGGCGGACAACCAGCGCGCCGTGATCAACGGCATGTTCACCATCCTGGTGGACCCGCGCAAGCTGGGCACGCAGGAAGCGTTCGCGCGCGAGGCGCAGGCCTTCGTGGACTGGGTGAAGCAGAGCCCGCCGGGGGCGGACTCCTCGGAGGGCGTGCTGCTGGCCGGCGAGCCGGAACGCAAGGCCCGGCGCCAGCGCGAAGTGGAGGGCATCGCGCTGGACGACCAGACCTGGGCCGAGATCGTCGCCGCGGGCGCCAAGGTCGGCGCCACGGTCAGCTGACTGCGGGCTACAGAGCCCGAGTCGGCCTTACGGCTTCAGATTCAGCCAGCGCTGGAAGTCGGCGCGGCGCTCGACGCCCGCCGGCACGTTGGTCCAGTAGTTCGTGATGACGGTCTGGCTGCCGCTGACGCCGCCGGCGGCCGGGCCGCCCAGCACGGTGGTCTGGCTGGACTGCACCTGCGCCGAGCCCGGCAGGACGCGATTGGCCGGGACGGTGGTCACGGCCACGCTGGACGAGGGCAGCACGGTCACGCTGCTGCTCGGGGCGCCTTGGCCGACGATCATGCCGGTGCCGGAGCTCACGCTGCTGCCGGACGACGACGAGACGGCGCCGCCTTCGGCAAAGGCGGACACGCAGGCGAAGGCGGCGAAGGCGACGACCAGGGATTGCTTGTTCATCAGAGACTCCTTGAACGGTTACGCGAAGAGGTGTGCGAGCTATTGGATGGCGCAGCCGCCGGCCGGCTCGCCAGAGCACACCGACGCTCCATGTCGGCCTCGCACCGACGTCACCGACGGCGCGTGGGAAGTCCCTTTCGCCCGCTGGGCTTGCGCTATTGCACAGGCACCAGTGGCAAGGCGCGCACCACGCCGTCGGCGACGGGGAAGATGCGGTCACCGGAGCGCGGCTCGATGCGGTGCATGCCGGTGAAAGCGCCGAACGCCGGGAGGATGCCCACCGCGTTCCCAGGCACGGTCTCGTCGCCGAGCCAGAAGCACGGCAGCCGCAGGCGCTCGAAGGCGCGGCCGCTCAAGCTGATGCAGGGATGCCAGTGGCCGGCCAGCACGTACGCCCCGCCGACCGGGCGCGGATGGTGGCACAGGGCGAAGTGCCCCAGCCGCAGCGGCTCGTCGACCACCTCGAAGCCCAGGCTGGCGGGCGGATCGCCGGCGCGGTCGTCGTGGTTGCCGCGCACCAGCGTCACGGCCAGGCCGCCCTGGCGTTCGCGCCAGGCGTGCAGGACGTCGAGCGTGCCGGTGGCGTGAGAGCGCGCGGAATGCAGGAAGTCGCCGAGGAACACGAGGCGCCGGGCCTGCGTCTCGGCGAGGGCGGCGTCCAGCCGGGCGACGTTGTCACTCGTGGTGCCGCGCGGCACGGGCACGCCCAGGCGCCGGAAGCTCACGGCCTTGCCGAAGTGGGCGTCGGCCACCAGCAGCGTGGCGTGCGCGGGGAGGAACAGGGCGCCGCTCGGATGCAGCAGCGCATCCTCGCCGGCGAGGCGGATCTTCAACACGGGAATCGGGTGGTCTTCGTAGGCTGCCGGTGGACCGCGCAGCGCATGAACCCCAGCGCTGGCGCGCATCGCTGGGGTTCGCGGCCTGCGGCGCTCACCACCAGCCTACACGAGGCGAACGGCGCGTCAGAGCATCCGCGCGAGCGATGCCTCCAGGTGCTCCGACGGCGCCCGCTTGAACCCCGAGCGCGCGAAGCGCTGCAGCCGGCCCACGATGAAGGCCGTGAGCACCGACGCGCGCACCGCCGCATCGACCGTGGGCGTGGCCGCCTCGCCGGTGCTGCGAAGGCACTGCTTCAAGGAGGCTTCCACCTTGTCGAAGAACTGGTTCATGCGCTGCTGCAGGCGCTCGTTCTCGAACACCAGCGCGTCGCCCACCATCACGCGGGTCATGCCCGGGTTCTTCTCGGCGAACTGGATCAGCATGCCGACGATGCGGCCGGCCTGCGCGGAGCCCGCGGGCTCGCGCTCGGTGATCTGGTTGATCAGCGTGAACACGCTCTGCTCGATGAACTCGATCAGGCCCTCGAACATCTGCGCCTTGCTGGCGAAATGGCGGTACAGGGCCGCTTCGCTCACCTCCAGCCGCGCCGCCAGCGCCGCGGTGGTGATGCGCTCCGCCCCCGGCTGCTCCAGCATCGTCGCCAGCGCCTGCAGGATCTGCACCCGCCGCTCGCCCGGCTTGGGGCGCTTGCGCACCACGGCCGGTGCCACGGCGGCTTCGGCGCCGGGGGTGGGTTCGGGGGAGTCGAGCTCGGCGTGGGACATAAGGGCGGAAGGTCAGCGGTTCGAATCATTCTCGCATACCCAACCGTGGCTTTTAGCCAACCCAACCACCGGAAGCGACGGCGCAGGCGCCGAGTAGGTGCTTACCCCGGGAGCGGAAGTGTGACTTTCAAGCCACTCCCGCCGGCGCCAGACGACAGTTGGAGGTGGCTATGGTGCACCCGGGCGATCTCCTCCGCGATCGCCAGGCCCAGCCCGTTGCCCTCTCCCTGCGTACCCTGGACGCGGTAGAAGCGCTCCAGGATGCGCGGACGCTCCGCGGCCGAGACGCCGGGGCCGTCGTCCTCGACTTCCAGGAAGGGCTCGGTGCCGCGCTGGCCGCAGCGGATCGTGACGCAGCCGCCTTCGTGGCTGTACTTCACCGCGTTATCGACCAGGTTGGCCAGCAGCTCGCGCAGCAGCCAGTCGTGGCCCATGACGTGCACCGGCTCGGCGTCGAGCCCGAGGTCCATGCCGCGCGCGGTGGCCGCATCGAGCTGCTGCTCCAGCGTGTCCTCGCACAGGGCCTTGAGATCCACCCGCTGCTGCGGCTGCGAGTGCATGCCCCGCGCGTCGGCCCGCGACAGCGCCAGCAGCTGGTTGGCCAGCTGCGAGGTGCGGCGGGTCGCGTTGCGCAGCTTGTAGACCTGCTCGGTAGGCAGGGCCAGCGTGCATTCCTGCGGGCTCGCGCCGGCGGCCTGCGCCCAGGCCTCCACCTGCGCCTGCAGGCCGGCCAGCGGCGTGCGCAGCTGGTGGGCCGCATCCGCGACGAAGCGGCGCTGGCCGTCGGCCTGCGCGTTGACGAGCCCGAACAGCCGATTGAGCGAATCCACCAGCGGGCGCACTTCTTCGGGCGAAGCGGATTCGTCGATCGCGCTCAGGTCGCGCGGCGAGCGGCGCTCCACCGCCTCCTTGAGCGCGCGCAGCGGTCGCAGGGCGCGCTCCACCGCCCAGCCCACCGCGAAGGCGGCGGCCGCGATCAGCACCAGGTTGGGCAGCAGCACCTTGAACAGGATGGAGCGCGCCCATTGCTGGCGCGGATCGGTGCCGTCGCCCACCGCCACCACCACCTCGCCGAAGATGGTCTGCTGGCGCTGGCGCACGATGCGCCAGGTGGCCCCGCTGTGCTCCTCGCTGTGGAACTGCGGTTCGGCGTCGGCCGGCGGCAGTTCGTCGTTGAGCCAGGCGTCGCCCTGCAGCACGTTGCCGTCGATGTCGGTCACCGCATAGGCCGCCGCCGAGGGACCGTCCTTCAGGAACTCCTGCACCGGCGGCGCCAGCATCAGCAGCGGCCGGCCGCCGGCGTCGCCGACGATGGAGTCCGCCACCAGCGGCACCAGGGCCTGCAGGCGGTGGTCCTGCTGCAGGGCGGCGTTGCCGGCGGAGCGGTACTCGAACCAGGCGTTCAGCGCCGCCAGCAGCACCAGCGGCACGATCAGCATCACCAGCAGCCGGCGCTGCAGGCCCGAGGTGACACCCAGGACCGTGCTGGCGCGCAGCCGGCGGCCGGCCTCGGGGACGAAGTACTGCATCAGCCGGCGTCCGCGGGACGCAGTTCCAGCCGGTAGCCGAAGCCGCGGATCGAGCGCAGCGCCACGCCATAGGGCTCGAGCTTGGAGCGCAGGCGCGAGATGTAGACCTCCACCGCGTTGGGCGTGATCTCCTTGTCCCAGCCGGTCAGGGCCTGCAGCAGCTTTTCCTTGCTGGCGGGCTTGGGCGCGTTGATCAGGAGGTACTCCATGACCGTCCACTCGCGCGGGCCGAGCTCGATCGGGATCGCCTGGCCATTGCGCTGGGCGCTGGCGCGCCGGTTGGCCGTATCGAGCTCGATCGGGCCGAAGGTGAGCACGGCCGACGTCGCCGCCTGCGAGCGCCGCAGCAGGGCGCGCAGGCGCGCCAGCAGTTCCGGCAGCTCGAAGGGCTTGATCATGTAGTCGTCGGCGCCCAGGTCCAGGCCCTGCACGCGGTCGTGCAGCGCATCGCGCGCGGTGAGGATCAGCACCGGCGTGTGCTGGCTCGCCATCTCGGGGCGGCGCAGGCGGCGCGTGAGCTCCAGGCCGTCCATGTTGGGCAGGCCGATGTCGATGATGGCCGCGTCGAACAACTCGGTGCGCAGCACTTCCTCGGCGCGCTCGCCGCTGCCGACCCAGTCGACCGCGTAACCGGCATTGGCCAGCCCCAGCTTGATGCCGCTGGCCACCATCACATCGTCTTCGACGAGGAGCAATCGCATGGGTTCTTCAGTGGGACCGGATCATGGTGCCGTAGGCCTGGTCCGTGAGGATCTCCAGCAGCATGGCGTGCGGCACGCGGCCGTCGATGATGTGGACCGCATTCACGCCCGAGCGCGCGGCTTCCAGCGCGCCGGCGATCTTCGGCAGCATGCCGCCGGAGATCGTGCCGTCCGCGAACAGGCCGTCGATCTCCTTGGCCGTGAGGTCGGTCAGCAGCTGGCCCGACTTGTCCAGGACGCCGGGCGTGTTCGTCAGCAGCACCAGCTTTTCCGCCTGCAGCGTCTGCGCCAGCTTGCTCGCCACCACGTCGGCGTTGATGTTGTAGCTTTCGTTCTCGTCGCCGAAGCCGATCGGGCTGACCACGGGGATGAAGTTGTCTTCCAGCAGCGCCTTCACCACGCCGGGGTTGATCTCCACGATGTCGCCCACCTGGCCCACGTCGTGCTCGATGTTCGGGTCCTTGTTGTCGACCATCTTGAGCTTGCGCGCGCGGATCAGCCCGCCGTCGCGGCCGGTGAGCCCCACGGCCTGGCCGCCGGCGGAGTGGATGAAGCCGACGATGTCCTGCTGCACCTCGCCGGCCAGCACCCATTCGACCACTTCCATCGTCTCGGCGTCGGTGACGCGCATGCCCTGGATGAACTGGCCCTGCTTGCCCAGGCGCTTGAGGGCCTGCTCGATCTGCGGCCCGCCGCCGTGGACCACCACGGGGTTGATGCCCACCAGCTTGAGCAGCACCACGTCCTCGGCGAAGTCCGCCTGCAGGGCCGGATCCGTCATGGCGTTGCCGCCGTACTTGATCACCATGGTCTTGCCATGGAAGCGGCGGATGTAAGGCAGCGCCTGGGCCAGGATCTCGGCCTTGTCACGGGGTGCGATGTGGAGGACGTCGTTCATGGGCGGGCGGCTCGGAATCCCCGATTTTGCCCGATGCGGCGCGGCAGCCTGTCAGCGCGGGTACAGCATGCGGATGCGGCGCAGCCAGCGCTGCATGCGAAAACGCACGATGCTGTGGTACGCCCAGAGATAGCTCACGATGAAAAGCAGCGTGAAGCCCGCGAGGACGGCGGTGTGGCGCCAGAACAGGATCGCCGGCAGCACCGTCAGCAGGGTGAAGCCCCACAGGTAGGGCGAGGTGCGGTTGTTGCGCATCAGCATGCGGCGCGACGCGTCGTCGTGGAACACCTGGCGCACCAGGCGGCGGTAGATCAGCTGGTGGAAATGCAATGCGTCCGCCAGGCTGGGCGACTGCCCGCGCACCACCTTGCGGTAGATCGAGAAGATCGCTTCCCAGATCGGGTAGATCAGAAGCAGGATCGGGAACCAGGGCGAGACCTCCGGATGACGCTGCACCAGCTGCACGCCCGAGATGCCCAGCACCAGCCCCCACAGGTAGGCGCCGCCGTCGCCGGCGAAGATCATCCCGTGCGGGTAGTTCCACACCAGGAAGCCCAGGGTGACGCCGGCCAGCACCGTCACGCTGGCGGCCAGCTGCCGGTCCCCGAGCTGCATCGCGATGTGCACCAGCGCGGCGCAGCAGATCAGGGCCACCGTGCCGGCCAGCCCGTTGTAGCCGTCGATCAGGTTGAAGGCGTGCGGCAGTCCCGCGAGCGCCAGCACGGCGACGGCCACCTGCAGCCAGTGCGCCTGCGCCCAGAGGCCATCGAGCACCGGCAGCCCGGTGCGCGGCACCAGCAGTCCGAACAGCAGCACCGCGAGCAAGGCGGCCAGCCCGGTGCTGACGAAGCGCAGGCGCGCCGGCAGGCGGTGCGTGAGGTCTTCCACCACGCCGGAGGCGCAGCCCGCGAGCGCCACGATCCACCAGGAGCCCGCGAGCCCGCCGTCGAACGGAATGCCGTGGTCGACGCCGAACAGCGGCTGCGCCAGCGCCAGCCAGGCCCAGCCCATGCTGCAGGCGAGGAACATGGCCGCACCGCCCAGGCGCGGCACGTGGCCGCTGTGGAAGCGCTGCGGCATCCACTCGCTGTAGCGTCGGCCGTTCTCCTCGCCGAGTCGGATCACCAGGCCGCAGCAGAGCGCTGCCGCGGCGGCGCAGAGGATGAGGACGAGGGTCATGGGGTGGGCGGCGCCAGTTCGCGCCGTTTCTGCGACGGCGGCGGGGCAGGAGATGCGCTGGGCGCAGGCACGTGGTAGACCTTGAGCGTCGCGGCAATCACGACGTCGTCGGAGAACTCCCGAACGGCGCGTTCGCGCCCCCGCTGCCCGAAGCGACGACGCAGCGCAGCGTCCCGCACCAGGCGTTCCAGCGCGTTCGCGAGGGCTACGGCGTCCTTGGGTGGCACCAGCAAGCCGTTCTCCTCGTGCGTGACCGTTTCACGGCAGCCGGGGACATCGGTGGTGACCAGTGGCAGCCCGCAGGCCAGCGCCTCCAGCGAGGACTTCGGCAGTCCTTCGCGGTAGGACGGCAGGCACGCGATGTCGGTGTCCTGCCAGACGCGCAGGATGTCCTGCTGGTGGCCGAGCCACTCGATGAGGCCTTCGCGCATCCATTCCCGCAGCACGGCCTCCGGCACGCACGAAGGATTCACCGCATCGAGCCCGCCCACCAGCCGGAAGTGCGCCGGCACGCCGCGCGCGCGCAGCAGGCGCGCAGCCTCGACGAATTCGGCCACGCCCTTGTCGTACAGCATGCGCGCCACCAGGGACACCACGGGCGTGCGTGGCTTCGGCGGCACCGGCCGGAAGTGGCGCACATCGACGCCTGCGCCGCGGATCAGCACCGCCCGCTCGGGGTCCACCGCGCCGGTGGCCACGAAATGGCGCAGGTCGTCGGGGTTTTCGAACACCGCCATGCCGTCTCCGACCTGGAGTGTGAAACGCAGCACCGCCTTCACCAGCGGACGCAGCAGGCGTGCCTTGAGCTGGTTCGACGTGAACACCCAGCCCATGCCCACCAGCGCGTTGACGACGTGCATGGGCGGCAGCGTGTGCGCCAGGAACCCGCCGTACAGCACCGGCTTCATCGCGATCTGGTGCACGATGTCCGGCTTCTCGCGCTTGTAGATGGCGCGGATGCGGGCCAGCGAGGCGAGCTCCTCGAGCCAGTGAAGGCTGCCGCGCGCCATGTTGAGGGGCAGCACGCGGAAACCTTCGGCACGGATGCGCGCGCCGTGCTGGCGGATGTTGGTCACGACCACCACCTCCAGCCCGGCGTCGCGCGCAGCGCGGGCCCGCGGCAGGAAATGCGAATAGAAGAAGGCGTCCTCGACGACGAGGAACAGCAGCTTGCGAGGGGGCCGGTTCATGCGCGTCCCTCCAGGGCCAGGGCGAGTTCCCGCAGCGTCGCCGGATCGAGCTGCGCGTGGTGGGGATGCACACGGTAGCCGGAGCGCCGCCCCGCCGCGGCGGCGACGTCGCGACCGGACTTCAGGGCGCCGCAGGCCAGCGCCAGCATGACCCCGCTCCACTCCCGCCGCAGCGCGAGCAGCCGCACCTGCGCCAGCAACTGCGAACGCCGCGCCACCAGCAGCTTGCGCAGGTCCGGCGCGGCCAACCGATACGCCAACAGGACTTCGGGCACGCAGGCATAGCGGCTCGTGACGCTCGCCCGCACCAGCAGTTCCTGGTCTTCGGCCCGGACCACCTCCGGGATGCGGTACGGATTCCGCATGAACCACTCGCGCCTGCCGAGCCACGTCGGATGCGGCAGCGGAATGGTGTGCCAGGGGCGGGCGCACAGCGCCTCGTGCGAGGCGGCAAAGGGAAGCAAGCCGAGGACCTCGCCAGCTTGCCGGAAGACCGCGGCGCGGCAGCCCACGAGGTCCACCTCCGGGTGCGCCGAGAGGTACGTGCTCTGCACTTCGAAGCGCCGCGGCAGGCAGATGTCGTCGGCATCCATCCGCGCGATGAGCTCGCCACGCGCGAGCCGCACGCCCTGGTTCAGCCGCGCGGCAAGCCCGATCCGCCGGGCATCCTCGTGCACCTGGATGCGCCCGTCTCCGAGAGTGCGCGCCATTGCGGGGCCGCCATCATCGGAGCCGTCGTCGAGCACCAGGACCTCGAAGTCACCGAAGGTCTGCCCCAGGAGCGAGAGAAGTGCATCGCGGAGGTAAGGCATGCCGTTGCGCACCGGCAGCAACACGGAGATGGTCGGCCGGTTCATCGCTGCCCCCCGAGGTAGCCGAGGGACCTCGCGATGCGCTTGAGTGGTTGCCGGATGGCCGCGGGCACATGCGGGTAGAGGCGGTAGAACGCCTTCAGGGCCAGCTGCTTGGGCGGATGGGCGCGCACGCGCGCAAGCAGCAGGCGCCAGCCGTGAGGGGCACGCCGAAGCATCTCCTCCAGGCAGGTAGGATCGGCCGGCAGCGCGACCCCGTAGCGCACGAAGTCCCCCACCTGGCGAATCCGGAACCGCCGGAACAGGTGGTGCCAGCCGCGTCGCACCTGCGGCAGCTCGCGTTGCGCCGGAGTGAACTTGGCGAACATCATGAGGGCTTCGCCAAGCTCCACCCGCGCGTCGTCACGGCACACCTGCGTGACCTGGTGCGACGCATTGGTCGGCGTGCTGATCAGGGCATCGCCCGTGCAGGCGAAGCGGCCATTGCGCATCAGCAGGCGGTAGTAGTAGTCGACATCCACCAGCCACTTCATGCGGCGGTCATAGTCGATGCCGACCCGCCGCCGGCAGATCGTCGCGCTCGGCGCACCGATGCAGTTGCCCAGGAACAGCGTAGCGGGGTCCGCACGCAGGTCCGCCAGTTGTTGCGCGCTGGCGGCGTGAACGCGTTGCACGCCCGAGTCCACGTGCACGACGCGACTGCCGGCAAAAGCGAAATCCGCCTCAGGATCGGCGTCGAGCAGTTCGACGAAGCGCCGCAGCGCATCCGGCCGCGTGAAGTGGTCGTCGTGGTGCAGGATCTTCACGTACTCGCCCCGCGCAAGCCGGATCGAGGCGTTCCAGTTCTCCGGCGAACCGAGCGCCGGCTCGTTGCGCACATAGGTCAGCCGATCTCCGAAATCGAACTCCGACAGCAGCGCACGCACGCTGTCGTCGGGCGAATCGTCGCTGACGATCAGCTCATAGTCCTGGAATTCCTGTTCGGCGACGCTGCGCAGCGTCTCGCGCAGGTACTCCACCTGGCGGTACGCAGGAATGCAGATCGAGACCTTCACAGCATGCGCTCCAACACCCGGATGACCTTGCGCACTGCGCGCTGCCGCAATCCCGCAGGGGGCGTGACCAGGGCGGGCGCGGGCGCGGCCGGCGTCTCGCCGGCCTGCGCCGGAACCACGCCGAAGTGCTCACGCGCCCACCACAGCGACGCCAGCAGTTCGGCCTTGCGCTGTTCGACCAGCGACTTGCAGCGGGCCCACGCCTCGCGGTTGCGGCGCTGGCGCTCCCCTTCTCCCTCGCCGCCCATGAGCGAGAGGTTCGTGTTGCGCGCGCCGGTGCTCACGTGGTACGTGCAGGTGAACTCCTCGACCACGGCCGGCTCATGATGGAACGCCAGGCGCAGCAGGAAGTCCCAGTCTTCCGACCGGTCCAGGTCTTCGCAGAAGGGCCGCTCGCGCAAGGCGGGCACGAGGCGCTCCCGGTCGATCAGCACGCTGTGGATCGGCAGGAAATTCTCGTTCCACAAGGACTGCAGCGAGAAGCGATGGCGCCGGAAGGGACGGCTCTCGCTGACCGTTGCCAGCGCATCGTCCTCCTTGCGCAGCACCGCCTGGCCATACGCCCAGGCCGACCCCGTGGACTGCATCGCCTGGACCAGCAGGCGCAGGTGCTCCGGTTCCAGCGAGTCGTCGTCGTCGAGGAAACCGAGATAGCGCCCCCGCCCCGCCGCCCAGCCGATGTTCAGGTTTTCGGCACGGCGGTCGCCGCAGCCGGGATTGCGCAGCACGCGCACCGGCAGCCGCGCGAATTCGCCGGGCAGCCGCTGCATGTCGTCCCAGTCGGCGCCTTCGGGGCCCTGGTACACCACGACGACTTCCAGTGGTCGCCAGGTGTTCGCGGCCGCGCTGCCGAGAGCACGCCGGATCTCGCGCGGCCGCCCCCCGACCGTCCGCATCACCAGGGTGACGGGCACACCCGTATCCATCAACGCCCCCTCATCATCGACAGCCGCCACAGCAAGGGCTTGAGCCGGCGCTTCAGCCGCGCCCGCAAGCCGGTCGCGCCCGGCGCGGCGGCCGCTGCCGCCTCGCCGGGCGCAACGTAGCGCGCGCTGGCTTGTGCGGCGGCCAGTGCGCCCAGGTCGGCACCGACCCGCTGCGCCGCTTCGCGGAACTTGCCGCGCAGGAGTTGGTGCAGCTCGCCGGCATCCCAGTAGGCGGTGCCCGCGTTGGCGTCCTCGAGCCGCCCCAGCCAGTCAGCCAGGGCTGCGAGGTAGTCCGCGCGCGGCAGCGGTCGCTCCAGGATGACGCTTTCGTGCAGGGCGACGTCCTCCGGCGTCGGGTCGATGCCGGCCTCCTGCAGCATCTGGCGCCGCACGCGCAGCGAGGCCTCGTACTGCCTCGCCGAAGAATCGGAGCTGACCTGCTGCGGATGAAGCCGGTAGTCGAGGACCACGTCCGGCAGGTTGGCCGCCCGGACCTGCAGCAGCAGCCGGCTCCACAGGTGGTAGTCCTCGGCATGCTTGAACGCATCGTCGTAACGGAACAGCCCCTGGTCCACCAGTTCGCGGCGGAACATCAGTGCGGGATGCGCCAGCGGGCAATAGAACAGCATCGCGGGGCGGATGCCCTCGTGCGCCTGCGGGAAACGGAAAACGTTCGGCTGCGGAATGTTGCCGAAGAAGCGGATCGCGCCGCCGACGATGCCGACGAGCGGATGGGCGCGCAGGAATTCCACCTGGCGGCGAAAGCGCGTCGGTTCGCAGACGTCGTCGGCGTCCATCCGCGCGATCAGCGGCGCGCGGCACTGGGCGTACGCGCGGTGCAGCGTCGCGATCAGGCCCATGTTGCGCTCGTTGCGCAGCAGCCGCACGCGCGGGTCCTGCGCCAGAGGTTCGAGCAGGCGCGCGGTCTCGTCGGTCGACCCATCGTCGACCACCAGCAGCTCGAAGTCGTCGAAGTCCTGGGCGAGCACGCTCGCCAGCGCCTCCTGCACGTAGCGGGCAGCGTTGTAGGTGGGCACCACGACGCTGAGCGCCGGGGTCGATGTTTGCTGCGTCACAGTCGCACCCATCGTTCGGGGACCAGGTCGCGCGCGTCGGGCGTGCCGGCAGCGAACCAGCGCTGCGGCGCGACCGTGATCGCGCCCGGCCTGGCATCGAGCCACGCACCCCACCAGCTGAAGGAGCTGTTGGCGATCACGTGGTGGCGGCATGCGCTCATGAGGCGCAGGTCTTCGTAGTTGGTGGCCGCGTCGTTGTTGCGCACCAGGTGCATCTCGCAGCCGAGGCGCAGGTTGGCCGCCACCCAATCGGGATCGTCGGAGAACACGAACAATACCGGCTCAGTGCCGAGCGCTTGCCGAACGTGCTCCACGGCGCGCCGGTAGTAGCCCAGGTCGCAGGTGCCGTGCACCGCGTTGGCGGAAGGATTGGTCACGTAGTCGCCGCGGCGCACGTGCAGCGAGACCGAGGGAGTGGCGGCGATGCGCTCCAGCCAGCGCGCGTTCTCCGCGCTCGGCGCGTGGCGCACGGTGAAGTCCTGGCGGATGGCCTCCGCGCAATGCGCGAAGTACTTCTCGCTCTGCCAATACCCATCGAGGTACACGCCGTCCGGCAGGGAGGCGATCTCGGGGTCGAAGGTGAACGCGCGCTCGGTCACCAGGCGCAGCGGCGTGCGCATGAAGGGCCTGAGGAGGCGGTTCAGCCGGCTTTCGTTGACCGCGCCGGGCAGTTGGTCGGCCGGTGCATCGACCAGTTCAGCGCGGAAGCTGTCCAGGCCGAAGGCGTGCGTCTTGTACTCGGCGAAGGCCCGCCGGTCGATGCGCAACGGCGCCCCGCGGCGCAGGGCCAGGGCCCGGCCGGCGGCGTACTGGAACATCTGGTTGCCGAGACCGCCGATGAGACGGGAGACGATCATGACGCGGGGTCCTTGCGTTGCCAGTTTTCCCAGATGAAGGGGAAGTAGTAGGTCTGGTCGTGGGTGGCGCGCAGCCGCTCCTGGATCTTCAGCATCCGCTCGCGCGCGTCCGGAACGAAGTCATGGAACTGGACCTGCAGGTTGCGCACGCGCCCGGCCAGGCCGCAATCGAGCAGGTGGTCGAGCAATTCATATTCGCCCCCCTCGATGTTCACCTTCATCAGGGCGATTTCGTTCCAGCCGTTCTCCTCGATCACGTGCCGCAAGCCCTGGACGCGCGCCGGCACGCTCTGCGCCGCTGAAACGAGCGTGGAGGAGGCGTCGCCGTCGACCGAGATGGTGATCGTGCCGTCGGCGGCGCCGAGCGCAGCCTCGTGCACCTGGACGTTCGGATTGCCCGCGAAGCGCCGGCGGATCGCCTCGGCGAAGTGCGGCACCGGCTCGAACACATGGACCTTGCACAGGTAGCGGCCGAAGATGTCGCTGGCCCACTGCCCTTCGAAGCCGCCGACGTCCAGCACGACCTCGCCGGGAGCAATGGCGTAGTCCAGGCGCAGCGTGTGGTCGCCGTTGGCGCGTACCCAGCTGCCATGCGCGACCTGCTTGAGCGTCGGCAACGGGGGGGGCGGCGGGGGTGGTGGGGGCGGTGGCGGAGGACGCGGCGGCGGTGGCGGTGGGAGGGGGCTCAAACCGTCCGCGAACTCCAGCAGGCCCCAGCCGGAAACGCGCAGCGCGCCCGCGACGAGCCGTCCCACCCCTTTCGGGCGCTCTTCCGAAAGCGGCGCCGTCGCAACCGGAACCGGCGGCGAAGCTTCCACTGCCGGCGCCGGTTCGGGCACGGCGCCGTCAGGATAGAGACGCAGCATCCGGGCGGCCGAAGCGGGTTGCGTGACGAGTTCGCGCACGATCTGCTCCGCGTTGGCGAAGAACTGGAGATGATCGAGATAGTGGCGCCGGGCCCGTCCGATCGCCGGCAGGCGTGCCTCGTAGTCGCCGGGATCCGCGAGCAGCGCCTCGATGCGTTCGGCGGCGGCACCCGCATCCAGCCCCGGGAGGTCGATCCAGCCCCCCTCCGGGAGGTACTCGGCGACATTCGTGCAGCCGTGGTACAGCGGAACGCACCACGCGAGCAGTGCGTCGGGCAGCTTCTCCGTCAGCCAGTCGGCCGAGCGATGGTTCTCCAGCACCACCGCATAGCGGTAGCGGGACAACAGGTCCCAGCTGGAGGAAAAATCGCGCAGCCCCCGGCCCCAGACGTCCACGCGCGAGCCGAGTCGCGCCTTCAGGCCCAGCGCGAACTGCAGGCGCTCGCGATGGCCCGGCGTGAAGACCTTGTCGGACGTGATCAGGCAGACGTCGGCGCGCTTGGCCGGTGGCGCAAGCGACAGCAGTTCGTCGTAGCTCTTCTCGACGAACCAGGGATGGCCCTGCTGCCGCCGCACCAGCCCGGGATGGGTGATGTCCTGGCGGGCGCTCACCACGCGGGCGAACTGCGCCAGGAAACGTTCTTCGTAGCGACCGATGCCATCCGGCTCGCCGCTGATGAAGACCGTGCGCTCCGGCGAACAGACCGACTGCTGCGGTGCCGCCATCGATTCGAAGACGATCCAGGCGTCGCAGCGCTCCACCTCGGTGTCCACATGGAAGCGCAGGTCGCCCCACACCAGCGTGCCGCCGGGGGTCTGGCGCGCCCACGGCCAGTGGGGCGCGCAGGTGGTGATCCTCACGTT
This sequence comes from Ramlibacter alkalitolerans, assembly GCF_016722765.1. Taxonomy (GTDB): domain Bacteria; phylum Pseudomonadota; class Gammaproteobacteria; order Burkholderiales; family Burkholderiaceae_C; genus Ramlibacter; species Ramlibacter alkalitolerans. The sequence continues at coordinate 398,166 of NZ_JAEQND010000001.1, forward strand.
CAGCATCTCAGTTCGCCAGCCGCTCCACCCGCCAGGCGGGATCGAGGTACACGTAGCCGAAGGACTGCTCGCGCGCGTGCTGCACGTTGTACAGAGCGGGCCGGCTGACACGGAACGGCTGCACTGCACGGCTGCCGAAGAAATCGCGCACCCCGAATTCGCTGCAGTGGACCTCCAGCACATAGTCGCCGGCGACCAGGAACTCGGCCGGCAAGGAAGCCGCCGCACGGTACGTGCCGCGCTCGACGTGCTCGCGCTGCGGCGCACGATCGGCGAGCAGTGCGCGGGTGACGATCTCGCCGGTGATCGTCTTGACATAGAAGCCGAAGCGGAAATTGGAGAGTGGCTCGTGCACGTGGTACACCAGATCGAGGTCGACCGCCGCGCCCCCGTCGACGGTGAACGTGCGCGTGGGCTCGCCACCCTGGCTGATCGTGATCCCCAGCAGGTCGACTTCGTCCGTGTGGATCGGGAAGTTCGCGCCCTGGGACCGCACGACGTGGCGCATGTAGTCGCCGACCACCTGCTCCACCCTGGTCTTTTCCTGGATGCGCCCTTTTTCCATCAGGATCGCGGTTTCGCACAGTTCCTTCACCGCGCCCATGCTGTGGCTGACGAACAGCACCGTGCGGCCCTGCGCCGCCAGCTCGCGCATCTTCGCGTACGACTTCTGCTGGAACCCCGCGTCGCCAACCGAGAGCACCTCGTCGAGGACAACGATGTCGGGCTCCAGGAAGGCGGACACCGCGAACGCAAGGCGCACGTACATCCCGCTGGAGTAATGCTTCACGGGCGTATCGAGGAAGCGTTCCACCTCCGCGAAATCGACGATGGCGTCGAATTTCCGGCGGACTTCGGAGCGCGACATGCCCATCACGGCGCCGTTCAGGTAGATGTTCTCGCGCCCGGTGAGCTCCGGATGGAAGCCGGTGCCGACCTCCAGCAGGCTGCTCATGCGGCCGCGGATCTGGATGCGGCCTTCGCTGGGGCTCATCACCCGCGACAGGATCTTCAGCAGCGTGGACTTGCCGGCACCGTTGCGGCCGACGATGGCCAGGCGCTCGCCCTCTTCCACTTCGAAGTTGACGTCGCGCAGCGCCCAGAACACCTCGTCGGGCGCCTCGGTGGTCTGCTTGCGCAGCAGGCCCGTGAGACGACCGAGCGGCCCGCGTCCGCCGTTCGCCCGCTCCTTCTCGTGGTGGAGGGTGAACTTCTTGGAAATGCCTTCGACGACGACGGATTTGCTCACGATTTACAGGGCATCGGCGAAATGGTGCTCGCTGCGGCGGAAGAAGCGCAGGCCGGGCAGCAGAAGCAGGAAGGTGATGCACACCGACAGGGCCACTGCGGGCCAGCGCAGCGGCTGGGAGTCGCCGAGCAGGCACCAGCGGAATCCGTCGATGATGCCCACCATGGGATTGAGCGCGTAGACCAGGGCCCACTTGCCCGTCACGACGGTGCTCGCGAATCCGACCGGCGACAGGTAGGCGCCCAGCTGCAGCACCACCGGCAGCAGGTGGCGGAAGTCGCGGTACCAAACCCCCAGAGCGGAGACCCACAGGCCGCAGGCGAGGATCAGCAGGCACAGTTGCGCCAGGAACAGCGGCAGCAACAGGACCTGCGGCCCCGGTGAGTGGCGGAACACCAGCGACATCACCACGTACACCACCATGGCGATCAGGAAGTCCACCAGTCCCACCAGCACCGAACTGACCGGGATGATCAGCCGCGGGAAGTACACCTTGGAGACGATGTTCGCGTTGCCGATGACGCTGTTGCTGGCATCCGAGAAGCTGGCGGAGAAGAACAACCAGGGCAGCAGGCCGGCGAACACCAGCAGCGCGTAAGGCGCGCCGTTGGACGGCATGTTGGCGAGCCGGCCGAAGATGAACGTGAACACCAGCATGGTCGCCAGCGGACGCAGCAGCGCCCAGCTCAGGCCCATGACCGTCTGCCGGTAGCGGACCACGACATCGCGCCAGACGATCATCCCGAGCAGTTCCCGGCTGGCCCAGAGTTCGCGCCAGTACTGGGTGCCGTCCGGTTCGGACGTGATGGTGACGACCGGGCGCTGGTCCGGCGCGGCGCCCGCCGCCGGCACCGGGGTCGCCTCCGTGCTCGGGATCACGTGATCGTTCATCGCCCGGTCAGCTCGTCCAGCGCCGCACGCAAGGTCCGGAACTCGTCGTCAAGGGGGTAATGATGGTTGCCGATGAACAGGCCGCTGGCGTCCAGGTCGTCCGCGTTCGCCAGCGTGCCGTGGATGCTGTAGTCGAACCAGCGCAGCACCTCGTTCTTGGCGAAGTTGCCGGCGACGATGGGCCGGCAGTCGATGCCGTGTGCGGTAAAGACACGCACCACGTCGGCCCGCGTGAAAGGCGCGTCCGGCTGCACGATCATGCTGAAGCCGAACCAGCTGCTCTCCCCGATCTCGCGCTGCGTGCGCAACTGCGGGTAGCGGGCCAACAGGTCCAGGAAGCGGGCAGCATTGCGCCGGCGCGCCTCCACCATCGCGGGCAGCTTGCGCAGCTGCTGCGTGCCGATCGCGCCGCTCATCTCCAGCGGCCGCAGGTTGTAGCCGGGCAGAACGAACTTGAACGACTCGACGAAGGCGTCGTCGCTCTTGGTTCCGGTGACCTTGTTGTGTTTCGGCAGGTTGCGCGTCCAGCCGTGGGCGCGCAAGGACAGCATCAGGTGGTACAGCTCCTCGTCGTCGGTGACGACCATGCCGCCTTCCATCGTGGAGATGTGGTGGCTGAAGAAGGCGCTGTAGCTGCCCATCGCGCCGAAGGTACCGGCTTGCCTGCCCCCCAGGCGCGCGCCGAGCGACTCGCAGTTGTCCTCGATCACGACGATGTCCCGCCCGGCGACGATGCGCTCGATGCGTTCGAAGTCGTTCGGGTTCCCCAGCAGGTTCACCGCCATGATGGCGCGGGTCGCCGCGCCCACGGCGCCCTGCAGCGCCTCGAGGTCGTAGTTCAGCGTCTCGCGGTCGACGTCGACGAACTTCAGCTTCAGCCCGTACTGCTGCAGCGGGTGGTAGGTGGTGCTCCAGGAGACGGCCGGCACGATGATTTCGTCACCCGGCAGCAGCGGTCTGTCCTTGCGAAAGCGCAGCGCCGCGACCATCAGCAGGTTGGCCGAGGAGCCGGAGTTCGCCATCACGCAGTAGCGGCTGCCCACGTACTCGGCGAACTGGCGCTCGAAGTCGGCGACGCGCGGCCCCATGGAATACATGCCCGAGGCGATCACCGACTGGATCGCATCGATCTCCTGCTGGTCCCAGGTGGTCGTTGCCAGCGGATACGGTTTGTTCATCGTGCGACCCCGTCAAGGCTCAGGTAGTGGTTGTAGGTGGCCCGGATGCCGTCTTCCAGGCTCGTGGCCGGAGCCCATCCCCAGGCCGCTTGAAGCTCGGTGGAGACCAGCTTCTGCTTCATGCCGGCCGGCTTGCTCGTGTCGTGCACGAAGCGGCCGTCCCAGCCGATCACCTCAGCCGCGATCCGGTAGTAGTCGTTTACCGAGTGGTCACGGCCGACGCCCACGTTCATCATCTGCGGCAGCGGGTCGAAGGCGCCTACCGCGCGCCAGATCGCGTCCGCGAGGTCGGGCGCAAACATGAACTCGCGGCGCGCGCTGCCATCGCCCCAGATCTCCACTTCCGCCCGGCCCTGTACCTTGGCGGTGTGGACCTTGTGGATGATGGCGGGCACGAGGTGCGAGTGCTTCGGATCGAACTTGTCGTGCGGACCGTACAGGTTGCAGGGGATCAGGGTCTTGTACGAGAGCTCGGGGCGTTCGCGGCCGACGTACTGGCACAGCCGCGCCACAGCGATCTTGGCCAGCGCGTAGCCCTCGTTGGTGGGCTCCAGTTCCCCCTGCAGGACCGCGCTTTCCGTCAGCGGGTTGTGCGCTTCGCGCGGGTACATGCAGGAACTGCCGAGGTTCAGCAGCCGCGGCACGCCGGCCTCGCGGGCGGCCATCACGATGTTGCGGCCCAGGTCGAGGTTCGTGACGAGGAAATCCACCGGCGCTGCAATGTTGGCCTGGATGCCGCCGACCCGGCCGGCCGCGTGGATCACGATCTCCGGTTGCAGCTTGCGAATGAAATCCGCTGTCGCCCGCGCATCGCGCAAGTCGAGTTCCCGGCTGCTCGGCGCGACGACGTTCCAGTGGCTGGCGGCCGGGAATTCCAGGACGTTGCGACCCACCATGCCACTGCCGCCCGTCAGCAGGACGGTCCCTCTCTGCCTGTTCATCGCGTTCAACCCTGGTTGCGCAGCGCCTTGTGGCCGCGGGCCTGGACCTCGAGGTCGAACTGGGCAGCCTTCAGGTCGGCCTCCGCCATCTCGCGCACGAGTTCCTTGAAGGGGGTACGCGGAGTCCATCCGAGCTTCTGCCGCGCCTTGCTCGCATCGCCCAGCAGGGTCTGGACTTCCGTCGGACGGAAGTAGCGGGGATCGACCTCCACCACGCAGCGGCCGGCAGGATCGAACGCCTTTTCATCCACGCCTTCGCCCTTCCACTCCAGCTTCATGCCCAGCACGGCGGCCGTCGCGTCGACGAATTCGCGCACGCTGTACTGCACCCCGGTGGCGATGACGAAATCCTCCGGCCGGTCCTGCTGCAGCATCAGCCATTGCATCTCCACATAGTCGCGCGCATGCCCCCAGTCGCGCAGTGCGCCCAGGTTGCCCAGGTACAGCCGCTCCTGCAGCCCCAGCTTGATGCGCGCCAGCGCTTGCGTGATCTTGCGGGTGACGAAGGTCTCCCCCCGCACCGGCGACTCGTGGTTGAACAGGATGCCGTTGCAGGCGTAGAGGCCGTAGGCCTCACGGTAGTTCACCGTGATCCAGTACGCGTACAGCTTGGCCACCGCATAGGGGCTGCGCGGGTAGAAGGGCGTGGTTTCCTTCTGCGGCACTTCCTGCACCAGGCCATACAGCTCGGAGGTGGAGGCCTGGTAGAAGCGCGTCTTCTTCTCCAGCCCGAGGATGCGGATCGCCTCCAGCATCCGCAGGGGCCCCAGGGCATCCGAATTGGCCGTGTATTCCGGCTCCTCGAACGACACGGCCACATGGCTCTGGGCCGCGAGGTTGTAGATCTCGTCGGGGCGCACCTTGGCGATGATGTGGATGAGGCTGGACGAATCCGTCATGTCGCCGTGGTGCAGCACGAAACGGCCATCGGAGACGTGCGGATCCTGGAACAGGTGGTCGATGCGGTCGGTGTTGAACAGCGACGTGCGGCGCTTGATTCCGTGCACCTCGTAGCCCTTGTCAAGCAGGAGCTCGGCAAGATAGGCACCGTCCTGGCCGGTCACACCGGTGATCAAAGCAACTTTTCTGGTCATGCTGGAAACGCGCCGGCCCTCACGAGCCTGCCGTCTGGAATCAATGGATAGCGACGCGCAGGAGGCCCGCCAGAGGAAGCGGGCGCGCGATCCCGGAGCGTCAGAAGAGGTAGCCGGGAAAACCCTGCATTTTAGCGTCCCCGGCCTGCGCTCGACCTGCTTTGCTTACGGAAACAATTCCGCGCCGGCCAGGGGACTTCCTTGCAAGTCCTTGCCGGAAAGCCTGAGCTCCTGGATCCCCGCTGCCGCCAAGCCCCAGTCGACGCCGATCTCCGCGTCGTTCCACACGATGCACCGCTCATGCTCCGGCGCGTAGTAATCCGTCGCCTTGTAAAGAAAATCGGCCAGTTCGGTGAGCACGACGAACCCGTGCGCGAACCCCGGCGGAATCCACAACTGGCGCTGGTTCTCCTCGCTCAGGACCTCGCCGACCCACTTGCCGAAGGTCGGCGAGGAACGTCGCACGTCCACGGCCACGTCGAATACGGCGCCGCGCACCACCCGCACGAGCTTGCCCTGCGGCTGCCTGATCTGGTAGTGCAGCCCGCGCAGCACGCCCTTGGCCGATCGTGAATGGTTGTCCTGCACGAACTCGGTGGTTATGCCCGTCGCCTCGCGGAAGACCTTGGCGTTGAAGCTTTCCAGGAAGAAGCCGCGCGCATCGCCGAAGACCTTCGGCTCCAGCACCAGCACGTCGGGGATCGCCGTGGGCGTGACCTTCATGCTGCCTTCCTTCCCTCGCGCAGCACGTGCAGCAGGTACTGGCCGTAGCCGTTCTTCTGCAGCGGCTGTGCCAGCCGTTCCAGTTGGCCGTCGTCGATGAAGCCGGCGCGCCAGGCGATCTCCTCCGGGCAGGCGATCTTCAGGCCCTGGCGGTGTTCCAGCGTGGCGATGAACTGGCCGGCTTCCAGCAGGCTGTCGTGGGTGCCGGTGTCCAGCCAGGCGTAGCCGCGCTGCATGATGCGCACCTCCAGCTGGCCGCGCTCCAGGTAGGCCTGGTTCACGGCGGTGATCTCCAGCTCGCCGCGTGCGCTGGGCTTGACGGCCTTGGCGATGTCCACCACCTGGTTGTCGTAGAAGTACAGGCCGGTCACCGCGTAGTGGCTCTTGGGCTGCGCGGGCTTTTCCTCGATGCTGGTGGCGCGCCCCTGGGCGTCGAAGGCCACCACGCCATAGCGCTGCGGATCCTGCACGTGGTAGGCGAACACGGTGGCGCCCGAGGGCTGCGCATCGGCCGACTGCATCAGCGGACCGAGGTCGTGGCCGTAGAAGATGTTGTCGCCCAGCACCAGCGCACTGGGATCGTTGCCCACGAACCTGTCGCCGATGATGAAGGCCTGCGCCAGACCGTCGGGGCTGGGCTGCACGGCGTACTGGATGTTCAGGCCCCACTGGCGGCCGTCGGCCAGCAGTTGCTGGAAGCGCGGCGTGTCCTGCGGCGTGCTGATCACCAGGATGTCGCGGATGCCCGCCAGCATCAGCGTGCCCAGCGGGTAATAGATCATCGGCTTGTCGTAGACGGGCAGCAGCTGCTTGCTCACCGCGATGGTCGCGGGATGCAGGCGCGTGCCGGCGCCGCCGGCGAGGATGATGCCTTTGCGTCGGGTCATGAACGTTCCAGGATTTCTTGAAGCATGCGGGCCACGCCCCATTCCCATGGGGGCAGCGCCAGGCCGAAGGCGGTGCGGAAGCGCTCGGTGTCCAGCCGGGAATTATGGGGACGGCGCGCCGGGGTCGGAAAGGCGGAGGTGGGCACCGGAGCGATTGCCGATGGCCCAGCCTTGAATTCTTCCCCGAGTTGCTGCGCTTTGCCCACGACGAAGCGGGCGTAGCCGTGCCAAGAAGTCTCGCCGCTCGCGGCCACGTGGTAGGTGCCCGCCAGTGCGGGATCGCGCAGCAGCGCGCGCGCAGCGTGCGCGGTCACGTCGGCCAGCAGGTCTGCCCCCGTTGGCGCGCCGAACTGGTCGTCGATCACGGTGAGGCGCTCGCGTTCGCCCGCCAGCCGCAGCATGGTCCTGGCGAAATTGCCGCCCCGTGCGGCATAGACCCAGCTGGTGCGCAGGATCAGGTGCTGCGGCTGCGCGGCGGCCAGGCGTTGTTCGCCTTCCAGCTTGGTGCGGCCATAGACGCTCAAGGGGCCGGTGGCGTCGTCCTCGCGCCAGGGCCGGCTGCCGCTGCCGTCGAAGACGTAGTCGGTGGAGTAATGGATCACCGGCGCGTCGACTGCGCGGGCCGCACGGGCGATCGCCTCCGGCGCGAGTGCGTTGACGGTACGCGCTGACTCGGAATCGCTTTCCGCCTTGTCGACGGCCGTGTAGGCGGCAGCATTGACCACCAGGTCGGGCCGTACCTGCAGCACCGACGCGGCGACGGCCTGCGGATCGCGGAAATCGCCGGCCAGCGCGCCCTCGCCCGCAGAGCCAAGCGCCACGACTTCTCCCAGCGGAGCCAGGCTGCGGCGCAGTTCCCAGCCGACTTGCCCGTTGGCGCCGAACAGCAGGATCTTCACGGTATTCAGGCCGCCGGCGCGTACTGCGTGGCGATCCACTCGCGGTAGGCGCCGCTTTGCACGTGCTGCACCCACTCGCCGTTGGCCAGGTACCACTGCACCGTCTTGCGCAAGCCGGTCTCGAAGGTTTCGGCCGGCTTCCAGCCCAGTTCGCGTTCGAGCTTGCGCGCATCGATGGCGTAGCGGCGGTCGTGCCCCGGGCGGTCCTTCACGAAAGTGATCTGCCCGCTGTAGCTGCCGCCCGCGGCACGCGGCGCGAGTTCGTCGAGCAGCGCACACACGGTGTGCACCACGTCCAGGTTGGCCTTCTCGTTCCAGCCGCCCACGTTGTAGGTCTCGCCCAGGCGCCCGGCCTCCAGTACGCGCCGGATGGCGCTGCAGTGGTCGCCCACGTAGAGCCAGTCGCGGACCTGCTGGCCGTCGCCGTACACGGGCAGCGGCTTGCCCGCCAGCGCATTCACGATGATCAGCGGGATCAGCTTCTCGGGGAAGTGGTAGGGCCCGTAGTTGTTGGAGCAGTTGGTGGTCAGCACCGGCAGCCCGTAGGTGTGGTGGTAGGCCCGCACCAGGTGGTCGCTGGCCGCCTTGCTGGCCGAGTAAGGGCTGTTGGGCTCGTAGCGATGCTCCTCGGTGAACGCCGCTTCGGCGGGCGCGAGCGAGCCGTAGACCTCGTCGGTGGAGACGTGCAGGAAGCGGAAGCCTTCGCGCTCGGCGCCCTGCAGGCCGCCCCAGTACGCGCGCACCGCCTCCAGCAGGCGGAAGGTGCCGACCACGTTGGTCTCGATGAAGGTGCCGGGCGCGTGGATGGAGCGGTCCACGTGCGATTCGGCGGCGAAGTTCAGCACCGCGCGCGGGCGGTGGCGCGCCAGCAGCGATTCGACCAGCGCACCGTCGCCGATGTCGCCGTGCACGAACTGGTGGCGCTCGTCGCCCTGCAGCGAGCGCAGGTTCTCCAGGTTGCCCGCGTAGGTGAGCTTGTCCAGGTTGATCACCGGCTCGCCGGTCGCGGCGATCCAGTCCAACACGAAATTCGAGCCGATGAAACCGGCCCCTCCCGTCACGAGAATCATGCAGCAAGCTCCAGTGCCCGCGGCCGCACCAGCAGCCTGCGGCAAGCCGGCGATTATCGCATCGCGACCTGAGCCGCCGACGACAGGGACAAGCTCCGCGCCGCCCCGGCTAGAAGTGCAGCCCCCGCAGCATCTGCTGCACGGCAACCGCCTCGGCCGACAACTGCGGCTTGCCCGCCTCGCGTGCCCCTGCCGCCGCCGCCGAATCCGGGAACATCCGGAACGTGGTGTTCATCCCGATCTGCGCCACGCGCGGCAGCAGCGCGTGCAGCACCTCGCCGAAGGTCCCCAGCCGGGTCGCGATGCGCACCGGCTTTTCCACGCAGGCCCGCGCCACGAGCTCGGCAGCCTCCTCGGGCGAGAGCGTCGGCACGTTGTTGTAGAGGCTGGTGGGGGCGATCATGGGCGTGCGCACCAGCGGCATGTGGATGGTGGTGAAGGTGATGCCCTGGTCCTGGAACTCGCTGGCGGCGCAGCGCGTCCAGGCGTCGAGCGCCGCCTTCGACGCGACGTAGGCGGAAAAGCGCGGCGCGTTGGTCAGCACGCCGATCGAGCTGATGTTCACCACATGGCCGCCGCGCCGCGCCGCCATCGAGGGCAGCAGCCCCATCGTGATGCGCAGCGCGCCGAAGTAATTGAGCTGCATCGTGCGCTCGAAGTCGTGGAAGCGGTCGTAGCTCGCCTCGATCGCGCGGCGGATCGAGCGGCCCGCGTTGTTGATCAGGAAATCCACGCCGCCATGCTTTTCGAGCAGGAGTTGCACGAGGCGCTCGCAGTCCGCCATGTCGGCCAGGTCCGCCGGATACGCAATGAAGGCGTGGCCGCGCGCCTGCGCCTGCGCGCAGGCTTCGTCCAGCTTGCCCGGGTCGCGCCCGCAGATGATGGTGGTGGCGCCCGCTTCGGCAAACCTGTGGGCCGCGGCCAGGCCGATGCCCGAGGAGCCACCGGTGACCAGCACCACCTTGCCGGCGACGGTGCCGCGCAGCGTGCGGTCCGTGTGCAGTTCCGGGTCGAGGTGGCGTTCCCAGTAATCCCACAGGCGCCACGCATAGTCCTTCAGGTCCGGGCAGGCGATGCCGCTGCCTTTCAGCAAGGCACGGGCCTCGCGATCGTCGAAGCGCGTGGGGTAGTTGACGAACTCCAGGATGTCGTCCGGCAGCCCCAGGTCCTTCATCACCGCAGCGCGGATGCGCCGCAGGGGCGCCAGCGCGAGCAGGCTCTTGCGGATCCCGCGCGGAATGAAACCGAGCAAGGCCGCATTCACGAACAGGCCGATGCGGGGCGCGTGGGCCGCGCGGCTGAAGATGTCCAGCACGTCGCCGACGCGCAAGCCGTGCGGGTCCACCAGGTGGAAGCAGCGGCCGCCGATCGCGTCCTGGTGACTGATGTGGTCCAGCGCGTCGACGACATAGTCCACCGGCACGATGTTGATGCGCCCGCCCTCGATGCCGATCGAAGGCATCCACGGCGGCAGCACCTGCCGCATGCGCTGGATCAACTTGAAGAAGTAGTAGGGTCCGTCGATCTTGTCCATCTCGCCGGTGCGGCTGTCGCCCACCACCATGGCGGGCCGGTACACCGTCCACGGCAGCCCCCAGGCGCCGCGCACGACCTTCTCGCTTTCGTGCTTGGTCAGGAAGTAGGGATGGTCGAAGTTCTCGGCTTCCTCGAACATGTCCTCGCGGAACACGCCTTCGTACAGGCCCGCCGCAGCGATCGAGGACACGTGGTGGAAGTGGCCGGCGGCAATCGCCTGCGCGAATTCCACCGCGTTGCGGGTGCCGTCGACGTTGACCTGCAGCTGCGTTTGCGCATCGGCGCCGAGGTCGTACACGGCGGCCAGGTGGTAGAAGTGCCGCACCACGCCGCGCAGCTGTGCGAGGTCTTCGGCCGCCACGCCCAGGTTCTCCTGCGTGAGGTCGCCGAACACCGGGACGGCGCGCGCGGCGCCGGCGCCCCAGCCTTCGCGCAGCGCTTCCACCTTGGCTGCGCTGTCGGGGCGAACGAGGAAGTGGACCACCGCGCCTTCGCGTTCCAGCAGCTTCTTCACCAGCCGGCGGCCGATGAACCCGGTCGCGCCCGTGACGAAGTAGTGCATGCCTGTCCTCCTTCCGGTTCGTGTCTGCAGGCGATTCTGCATCAGCGACCTGCATGGACGCACCTGCGAACCGGCTCCTCCGTTTAGTGCAGTTCGTCTACAAAAACGCTGCGGCGGAGCTAAAGTAGCTTCGAAGGCACGCAAAGGAGATGCAATGGTCACGAAACTGCGGAAGACCGGCGAAGAGCAGGCCACGGCGCCGGGCGAAGCGTCCGACCTGGCTGGCACGGTGAAGGAATCGGCGCAGCAGATCTGGCTGGCCGGCCTCGGCGCCTTCTCCAAGGCGCAGGCCGAAGGCGGCAAGGTGTTCCAGACCCTGGTCAAGGAAGGCCTCACCATCCAGAAGCGCACCCAGGTCGCGGCCGGCGAGAAACTCACGGACGCGACCAGCCGCATGGCCTCGATGGCCAGCGACCTGTCGAACAAGGCCTCGGGCCAGTGGGACAAGCTGGAAACGATCTTCGAGGAACGCGTGGCGCGCGCACTGAAGAAGCTGGGCGTGCCCACCTCGCGCGAGATCGAGGAGCTGGTGTCGCGCATCGAGGAACTGAATCGCACCGTCGCGGCCCTGGGCGGCGGCCAGGTGGCCGCGCGCAAGGCAGCGCGCAAGTCGGCGGCGCGCACCGAAGCCGTGAAGCGGCCGGTCGCGAAGGCGGTGCGCAAGCGCGCGCCGGGGCGCAAGACCGGCAGCCAGTGACTCCCGCCCGCGCGCCGCGCATCGCGCTCGCGCTCGCCGGGGGCGGCCCGCTGGGCGCGATCTGGGAGATCGGCGCCCTCTGCGCACTGGAGGAGGCCCTCGAGGGCATCGAGCTCACGCGGCTGGATCACTACGTGGGGGTCTCCGCCGGCGGCTTCATCGCGGCGGGCCTGGCCAACGGCATCGCGCCCCGCGCTCTGTGTGCCGCCTTCATCGAGAACCGCGGCGATCCCGGTGACGTGTTCGATCCGGCCTGGCTCACGGTGCCCGCCTGGGGCGAATACCTGCGCCGCGCGGCGCGCCTGCCCTGGCTGGCGGCAACCAGCGCCTGGCGTGCAGCCGTGCGACGCGAGCCGCTGCTGCACGCCCTGGAGCCGCTGGCGGGCGCGCTGCCCGCGGGCCTGTTCTCCTCCGAGGAAATCCATCGTCGGCTGTCGCAGGTGTTCTCGCGCCCGGGCCGCAGCAACCATTTCCGCAGCCTGGGGACCCGGCTCACCCTGGTCGCCACCGAGGTCGAACGGGGGCGCGCCGTGGCCTTCGGCGGCCCCGGCTGGGACCACGTCCCGATCTCGCGTGGGGTGCAGGCCACCTGCGCCCTGCCCGGCCTGTTCCCGCCGGTGGAGATCGAAGGCCGCCTGTTCGTCGACGGCGCGCTGACCAAGACCCTGCATGCCTCGGTGGCGCTGGACGAGGGCGTGGACCTGATGCTGTGCCTCCATCCGCTGGTCCCCTTCGAGCTGCCCGGCACCGTCGCGGCCGGCCTGCCGGCGCTGCTCGGGCAGGCGATCCGCACGATGATCCATTCGCGCCTGGCGCTCGGCATGCGCCACTACGCACAGGCCTATCCGCACACCGACATCGTGCTGCTCGAGCCCGAGCCGCACGACACCGTGCTGCAGCAGGCGCACCCTTTCGGCTACGCGCAGCGCCGCATGCTCGCCGAGCACGCTTACCAGCGCACGCGCAGCTGGCTGCGTGCGCAGGCGCCGCAGCTCGCCGCCGCGCTGGCCAGGCACGGCCTGGGTTTGCGACTGGACGTCCTGCACGATGCCGACCGCCAGCTGGTCGCCCTGACGCCGCCGCGGCGACTGTCGCCCGCCCTCGCCCGGCTGCGCGGCGTGCTCGACATGCTCGACTCCACGCTGCAGCGCGCATGACCGCAGCCAGGAAGAAGGCCCCGCGCCGGACGGCCGAACGCATCCTCGAAGTGACGCTCGAGCTGTTCAACCGTTTCGGCGAACCCAACGTCTCCACCACGCTGATTTCTTCCGAGCTGAACATCAGCCCGGGCAACCTGTACTACCACTACCCGGCGAAAGACGAGCTGATCAACGCCTTGTTCGATCGCTACGAGAAATCGCTCGCCGAGTTGCTGGGCGCCGCCGGCGGCGTGCGCGACGTGGAGGACGCCTGGTTCTTCCTGCACACGCTGTTCGAGCTGATCTGGCAGTACCGTTTCCTGTACCGCGATCTCAACGACCTGCTCTCGCGCAATCGTCGCCTCGAGACCGAATTCCAGACGGTCCTGAAGAACAAGACGCGAGCGATCCGCGCGATGCTAGCTGGCATGAGCCGCTCCGGCGCGATCGAGATCGATTCGCGCCAGGTCGAGGCCACCGCCACCAGCATGGTGGTGTTGCTGGCCTACTGGCTGAGCTTCGAGTACGTCCGCGATCCGCGCCGCGCGCTCGAACCCGAGGGCGCGCAGCAAGCCTTGCTGCGCGGAGCGCACCACGTGCTGCATCTGCTGGTACCCTATCTGGAACCTGCGCAGCGGGAGCACCTGCTGCACCTGGCCGGGGCCTACCAGGCCGGCACCGCACCCGGGAGCTGAGCGCGGGCACGGGAGACAAAAGATGGCCAAGTGGACGGCCTTCCCGCGACTGGGCGAATACCAGTTCGACGCGGCCAGCGTCGCGCGGGAGTGGCATCGCCTCCATGCAGGGGACGCGGAGCCCCTGCCGTCCGATGCACGCGTGCTGCAGGCATGGGTGCTGTTCCACAACGGTGAATTCGAGCACGCCGTGGAGGCGGGGCTGGCCGCCGGGGACACCGGCATCAACGTCGCCAACAAGGCGGCCTGCATCTACGCGAACTACCTGGAGAAGAAGGAAAAGGTGCGGCTGGCCATCTTCCAGGAAGCCGCGCAACGCGCCCACCTGCGCGCGGCGGAGCACCCGGACGATCCCGCCGCGTGGTACTGGCAGGCGTACGCGCTCGGTCGCTACAGCCAGGGCATCAGCGTGGCCAAGGCGCTGGCGCAGGGACTGGGCAGCCGGGTGAAGGAGGCCCTGGAGCGCACGATCGCGCTGCAGCCGCGCCATGCCGACGCGCACATCGCCCTGGGCGCCTTCCACGCCGAAGTGATCGACAAGGTCGGCGGCCTGATCGGCGGCATGACCTATGGCGCGAAGAAGGACACCGGCCTGAAGATGTTCCAGCAGGCGCTGCACCTGCACCCGCGCTCGCCGATCGCACTGATCGAATACGCCAACGGGCTCGTCATGCTGGAGGGCGAGGGCAAGCTGAAGGAAGCGACCCGGCTCTACGAACAGGCCGCGGCCCTGGAGCCCTGCGACGCGATGGAGCGACTGGACGTGGAACTCGCGCGCGCCGAACTGGCGACCTAGGACTACACGCTCGACCATGGGCTGCCGCAACAATCGCGGCCATGGACCCCATGAACATCTTCCAGGCCCTGCTGGTGAGCCATCGCACGCAGCGCGAGCTGTACGCCCGCCTGCTCGCGAGCAAGCCGGCCACCGAGGAGCGGCAGCACGTGTTCGAGGAACTGAAATCGGAACTGGCCGCGCACGAGACCGCCGAGGAACGCTGCTTCTACATCCCGCTGATGCAGCACGACGAATCCGTCGACCTGTCGCGGCACGCCATCGCCGAACACCACGTGATGGACGAAATGATCGAACACCTGGAGCAGGTGGACCCGCACGCGGCGGAATGGCAGGAGTGCTGCCAGAAGCTGTGCGACAAGATCGAGCACCACCTGGACGAGGAAGAACAGAAGTTCTTCCCCCAGGCCGGCGAGGTGCTGAACGACGACCAGAAGCTGCAGCTCGCGAAGGACTACGAGGCGGAATTCACCACGCTGCGGATCAAGCAGGAGGCCTAAGGAAGACAAGGACTTCCAGAACGCAAAAGCCGCAAAGGTTACGCAAAAGCCGCGAAAGGAATATCAAGCTGAAGGATGTTCTTTTGCGGTCTTTGCGTTACTTTCGCGGCTTCTGCGTTCGGCTGTCCGCGTTCGGTATTCCTACCCCTCCTCCCCCCAAGGCAGCATCAGCGTCACCAGCGACAGCTTCGCGAATTCGGGCGCGAAGTGCTCGATGATCGCTTGCGGGTCGGGACACAGCTGCGTGTCGGCCATCACGCCGAACTGCACCTTGCCGCCATAGCTCAGGATCGACACGCCCAGGCCGATGTCGCCCGACTGCGGCACCCAGAACATGATCTGCTCGATGGCGGAGCCCAGGAAGGCCAGCTGGCCGTTCGGCCCCGGGACATTGGTCATCACCGCCGTCGTCTTGCTGCGGAACAGGTCCATGATCGCGTCCTGCGCCGGCTTGATCAACAGGCCCGCCAGCGCCAGCACCGCGAAGGCCAGCAGCGGCTGGCTGCTGCCCTTCAATGCATCCATGCGCTGGCGCACCGCGTAGACGCGCTCGATCGGGTTCTCCACGCCCACCGGCAGGACCAGCGGCGCCAGGCCGAAGTGGTTGCCCAGCGCCTGCGACTGCGCGGGTGGGCGCAGGTTGACCGGCACCATCGCCCGCATCTCCACGCCGGCCACGTCGTCGCCCTGCGATTTCAGGTACTGCGCGATCGCTCCCGCGACGCAGCTCAGGAGCACGTCGTTGATCGAGCAGTTCAACGCCTTGCCGATCGCCTTGACCTCCGCCAGCGGCAGCGGCGGGCACCAGGCCACGCGCTTGCTGCCCGCGGGCCGGCCCTTGAGCCGCGTGGGCGAATCGTCCGGCATCAGCAGCAGTGCCGCCGCGTCGGCAACGAGCTGCCACGCGTCGTGCGCGAGATCGAGCGAACCCTTCACGCCGCGGGTGGGCTGCTGCAGCAGCGCCAGCGAGCGCGCCGCGCCGTCGCCCGCGGCTTCGAACATCCGGAGCACCAGGCCGGCGAACGGCTTGAACAGCGTCTCGCTCAGCCACTCCGGCGCCTCGTTGCCGCCCCCGTGCGCGCGGTTCGCCGGCGGCGGCTCCCCGCCATCCACGAGCGAGAGCGTCACGCGGATCAGGGCGATGCCGTCGGCGATGCAGTGGTGGATGCGAAAGATCAGCGCGCTGCCGCCCTCGTAGTTCTCCACCAGGTGGATCTGCCACAGGGGCCGGCCGGGGTCCAGGGGCTGCATCGCGAGTTCGCCGATGCGCTGCTGCAAGGCGACCTGGGCGCCGCCCTTCGTGCGGGCCAGCTTCTCGCGCACCACGTGCTGCGCGATGTCGACGTCGTGGTCCACCCAGCGCGGGGCACCCGCGTGCTCCTCGACGCGCTGGCGGAAGCGGTCGTAGGGCAGCAGCCTTTCCTCGACGCGGCGGCACAGCGCGCCCCAGCGGATCCCCGGGCGCAGCGTCCACACGCCCAGGATCATCATCAGGTTGCTGGCCGAATCCATGCGCAGCCACGCGGTATCGACCTTGGACATGCTCTCGCCGGCCAGCTCCATCGCCTCTCCTCGTTGTCCGCCGCTTAAGATAACCGGATTCAACCCAGGGAGCATCCATGGCCGATCTGAACGCGGACTTCGAAGCCGCCGTCGCGAATTCCAGGAAACTGTCCCAGCGTCCGGACAACGCCACGCTGCTGAAGATCTACGGCTTGTACAAGCAGGCCACGGCGGGCGACAACACCGAGAAGAAGCCGGGCTTCGGCGACATGGTGGGCCGGGCGAAATGGGACGCGTGGGCGGCCTGCAAGGGGACCTCGAGCGAGGATGCCAAGCAGCAGTACGTGGACCTGATCAACTCGCTGAGTTGATTCCCGTCATCCCCGCGCAGGCGGGGACCCAGGGAACGCGCGCAGCGCGTCGCTTCGAAAGCCCTGGATTCCCGCCTCCGCGGGAATGACGGCTACTCGCCTCCGCGGGAATGACGGGAAGCGCTTCGGCGCCCCCCGACGGGCTCCCCTACTTCGCCTTCTTCGCCGGCGCCGCCTTGGACTTGGCCACCGGCCGGGTCGCCGGCTTGGGCGCCTCGTGGTGCGGCTTGGCGTGCTTGGGCGCGTGCTTCGCCGCGTGCCGGCCTTCGTGCTTCGCCAGCCCCTGCTCGAAGGCATGCAGCGGATCGGCGTGGGCGAGCAGCTGGTCGAGGTTCTTCACGATCTCGGTTTCGATCCTGTGCTTGAACACGCCCAGCAACAGGCCCAGGCGCGCATCCAGTTGGAAGCGCTCCGCCCCCACCTTCAGCTCGCCGTGCGCGCCGGGACGGCGAAAGCGCACCACGTCGGCGCTGTCGCCCTCGACGTAGGTGCAATCCATGTCCAGCTTCTTCTCCGCGACCTCGGCCCAGCGGAACGCGAGCTTGCGCGCCGCTTCGAGGCCGAGCGCGTGCTCGCGGACGATGTGGATGTCAGCCAACCGAGATCTCCTTGAGTTTGCGGTGCCGTTCTTCCTTGGGCAGCCTGGCCAGCTGCCGGGCGGCATCATAGAACCGTTGCCAGTCGTCGCCGTTCGCATGGAACAGCGCCTCGAGCCCGGGCACCAGTTCGTCGTAGGCGGCCTGGGCACCGAAGAACGCGTTGTTCGCCTCGCGCACCCAGCGGTCGTAGCCGCGCCAGCGCGCCGCATCGAAGCCGGAGCGCGCCTTCATGGCCTCGTAGTCGGCGCGGAACTGCTCCATGATCCGCCGCTTGCCGTCGGCCTTGGCGTCGGGCGACAGGCCCGGCGTTTCGTACAGCGCCTTCAGCCGCTCGCGCACCGTGCGCGAGAGCTCGCGGAACATGCGGCGCCGCGCATCGAAGTCCGCGTATTCCTGGCGCGCCTGTTCCGTCGCGTGCGTCTGCAGCCAGCGCGCGCCGCCCAGGCGCTCGACGGCCGTGGCGAAGGACTCGTTGAAGGTCGTGTCATTCTTCGCGTAGACCACCTGGTGCGCCAGCTCGTGGAAGATCAGGCGGGCCAGTTCGCCCTCCGGATAGTTCACGAAGGTGTTGAGCAGCGGGTCGCCGCCGGCCCAGTTCATGTAGCCCAGCGTGGAATAGGCCGTCACCGGATAGACGTTGACCTCGTAGCCCTGTTGCGAGAGCTCCGCGGCTTCCGCCCGCGCCTTGCCTTCGTCGTAGTAGCCGCGGTAGCCGATGCAGCCGGTGATCGGGAAGCACCAGGTCTTCAGGTCCAGCGAATAGATCGGCGCGGCCGTCACGTTGAAGATCGCAGCGCTTCGATGCAGGTCGGCGTAGCGCGTGTAGCTCGGGTTGTCCGGCAGCTTCAGCTCGCGACTGGCGTATTGGCGGATGCGCTGCGACAGCAGCAGCCTCTCGCGCAGCCGCGGCGCAAGTTGCGGCTCCGTCACGAGTTCCTCGACCGGCTGCGCCGCCCCCATGATCTTCAGGTGGCCGGTGACCGACTGCCAGTAGTAGCCCAGGTTCGCACAACCGGAGAGGCACAGCGTCGCCGCCACCGCCACCCCCGCCACTGCCGCAACGCCCATCAGGAGTGCCTTCTTCCTCACGCCGGCCGGACTTCGACCAGGCAGTCGTAGAACACGGGCGCGCGGCCCATGTCGGTGAGCTTCTGGCTGGTGAGCTGGTTGACGTTGGTCCCGGCCAGGCCCGCCTTGCGCCACCAGATGCCCAGCCCGTTGACCACCCCCGGGCGCGCCCGCGGCGAGACGCGGACCTTGCAGACGTATTCGCCCCGGTCGTTGAACACGCACACCACCTGCGCATCCTGGATGCCGCGCGCGGCCGCGTCGCTGGCGTGCATCTCCAGGATCGGCTCGCCCTCGATGTCGCGCAGGCTTTGCACGTTGACGAAGGTGGAGTTGAGGAAATTGCGCGCCGGCGGCGAGATCATGGCCAGCGGGTAGTGCGCGGAGCTGCCCGGCACCTCGTGATTCGGCACGTGGTCCGGCAGGCCGTCGAGGCCCTGGCGCGCCAGCCGCTCGCTGAAGAATTCGCAGCGGCCCGAGGGCGAGGGGAAGCGGCCTTCGGCAAAGGGCGCATCCGGCACGCGCAGGCTGGCGAAGCCTTGCTGCAGCAGCACGTCGAAATCGACCTGGTCCCCGAAGGCGAGCCGGCACAGGCTCTCGTCGCTCTCGCGGAACAGCGGATCGTCGAAGCCCATGCGCGCCGCCAGGTCGCGGAACACCTGCGTATTGGTCCGGGCCTCGCCGAGCGGCGCGATCGCCGGCCGGTTCAGCAGCACGTCGGTGTGGCCGTAGGACGCATGGATGTCCCAGTGTTCGAGCTGCGTGGTGGCGGGCAGCAGGTAGTCTGCGTAGTCGGCGGTGTCGGTGCGGAACTGCTCGATCACGACGGTGAACAGGTCCTCGCGCGCGAAGCCGCGCACCACCCGGCCCGATTCGGGCGCCACCGCGACCGGGTTGCTGTTGTAGACCACCACCGCGTCGATGCGCGGGCCGAACTGCGCCGAGCCGGCGTGCAGCAGCGCATCGCCGATCTGCACCATGTTGATGGTGCGCGGCGTGCGGCCCGCCAGCAGGTCCGGCCGCTGCAGCGCCGCCCGGTCCGCGGGATAGAAGCCGCCGCTGGAAAGCAGCACGCCGCCGGCACGATGGCGCCAGGCGCCGGTCAATGCCGGCAGGCAGGCCACGGCGCGCACCGCGTTGCCGCCGCCACGCACGCGCTGCATGCCGTAGTTCAGGCGGATGGCCGCCGGCTGCGTCGTGCCGTAGGCGCGCGCCAGGTCGCGGATCTGCTGCGCCGGAACGCCGCAGACGGCGGCGGTGCGCTCCGGGCTCCAGCGCTGGGCCCGCTCGCGCAGCGCCTCGAAGCCCACGGTGTGGCTGGCGATGTACTCGTGGTCCAGCCAGTCGTTGGCAATCAGCTCGTGCATCAGCGCGAGCGCCAGCGCGGCATCGGTGCCGGGCAGCAGCTGCACGTGTTCGTGGCACTTCTCGGCGGTCTCGCTGCGGCGCGGGTCGATGCAGACCAGCCTGGCGCCGTTGCGCTTCGCCTCCTGCGCCAGGCGCCAGAAATGCAGGTTGCTGGCGATCGAGTTGCTGCCCCACACGAGGATCAGCTTGGCCTCGGCGAAGAACTCCACCTTCATGCCGACCTTGCCGCCCAGCGTGTACGTGAGCGCCTCCGCCCCGGCCGACGCGCAGATGGTGCGATCGAGCAGCGAGGCGCCGAGCTGGTGGAAGAAGCGCCCCGCCATGCTCTCGCCCTGCACCAGGCCCATCGTGCCGCAGTAGCTGTAGGGGAGGATGGCCTGCGGGTCGCGCGCCGCGATCGCTTTCAGCCGCGCGGCGATGTCGGCTAGCGCCGTGTCCCAGGCCACCCGCTCGAAGCGGCCGGAGCCCTTGGGCCCCACCCTGCGCATCGGCTGCAGCAGTCGTTCGGGGTGGTAGGTGCGCTCCGGGTAGTGGGAGACCTTGTTGCACAGCACGCCCGCGGTCGCCGCGTGCTCCGGGTTGCCCTGGACGCGGAGTGCCACGCCGTCCTGCACGGTGGTGATCAGCGCGCAGGTATCCGGGCAGTCGTGGGGGCAGGCGCCCCGGACCTGCCGGGCCGGAACGGGAACGGGCGAGGAAGCATCCATGGGGTCGATTTTCGTGCACTGCGTCACGGCGTGCCGCCGGCGCGCGACACGCACCGCGAGGTTTTAGGGAAATGCATTAGCGATTCACGCCCCAGGGACAGTCGTTCGGCAGGCGCTGGCCGGGAGAATCGGGGAATGCTCAACCGTCGTACTTTCCACCGCACCCTGGCCGGCGCGGCGGCCCTGGTCGTGGCGCCCGGCCTGCGCGCGCAGGCCGATCGCATCCTGCTGGCCCAGTCCGCCCCCTTCACCGGCCCGGCCGCCCAACTCGGGATCCAGTTCCACCAGGGCGCCAGGCTCGTGTTCGAGCAGGTCAACGCCCATGGCGGCGCCAACCGCCGCCCCATCGAGCTGGTCCGCCTGGACGACGGCTACGAGCCCGATCGCTGCGTCGAGAACACGAAGAAGCTGCTGGGCGACGACCCGCTCGCCCTGTTCGGCTACATCGGCACGCCGACCAGCCTGGCCGCCCTGCCGCTGGCCACCGCGGCCAAGGCGCCCTTCTTCGCGCCCTTCACCGGGGCGATGGGCCTGCGCCAGCCCTTCAACCGCTACGCCTTCCACCTGCGCGCCTCGTACAACGACGAGACGGCGCTGATCGTCCGGCAGCTCACCTCGCTGGGCCTGAACCGGATCGCCGTCTTCTGGCAGAACGATGCCTACGGCAAGGCCGGCCTGGACGGCGTGGAACTGGCCCTGGGGGCGCAGAACCTCAAGCCCGTGGCGCAGGCCACCGTGGAACGCAACTCCGTCAACGTGGCGCAGGCGGTGAAGACGCTGGTGGCCGCCAAGCCGGATGCCGTGGTGCAGATCAGCGCGTACAAGTCCTGCGCCGCCTTCATCCGCGCGGCGCGGGCGGCGGGCTACGGCGGCACCTTCTACAACGTGTCCTTCGTGGGCACGCAGGCGCTCGCCGACGAACTCGGCAAGGACGGCGCGGGCGTGGTCGTCTCGCAGGTGATGCCCTCGCCCTACACCACGACGAAGGCGATCGTGCGCGAGTTCCTCGAAGCGGTGAAGAAGGGCGGCGCCGACTACCAGGCCAACTTCTCCAGCATGGAGGGCTACCTCGCCGCGCGGGTGTTCGTGGAAGGCTTGAAACGGGGCCCCGCGCGACCCACGCGCGAGGGCCTGATCGCCGGCCTCGAGGCGATCGGCAGCGAGAACTTCGGCGGCTTCAACATCAGCTTCTCCCCCACCGACCACGTCGCCTCGAAGTTCGTGGAGCTGTCGATGCTCACGGGGGACGGGCGGGTGCGGACGTAGGAGTCGGAAGCCGGACAGCCGGACGCAGAGGGCGCAAAGGGTACGCAGAGGACGCAAAAAATAACAAAGGAAAGGAACGACGAGGAGAACAGGTGTCCCTCTTCTACCCTTTGTCCTTTTCTCCTGAACCTTTTGCGTCCTCTGCGTACCCTTCCCGACCTCTGCGTCCGTATTGTTTTTTCCTGAAGCAGCGCGAGGCATTTACCCCAGCGAACGCACCTGCGCCAGCCCCTCCATGAAGGCCTGGCAGCGCAGCAACTGCTCCAGCGTCACGTATTCGTCCGGCTGGTGCGCCTGCACGATGCTCCCGGGCCCGCAGACCACGGTGCGGATGCCGGCGTTCTTGAACAGGCCGGCCTCGGTGCCGAAGGCCACCAGCGTCGTGCGATCCTCGCCGGCCAGCCGCAGCGCCAGCCGCGTCACCGGCTCGTCGGCGGAGCCCAGGAAGCTGGGGATCTCGCAGATCGTCTCGAAGCGGAAGCCCGTCTCCGGCGCCACCTTGCGCATGGCGGGTTCCAGCGAGCGGGCATACGCCACCACCTGCTCCTGCATCCCGCGCGCGTCCGCCGTGGGCAGGTCGCGGAACTCGTAGCGGAATTCGGCGTCGCGCGGCACCACGTTGTCGGCGATACCGCCGTGGAACTGGCCGACGCTGGCGGTGGAGAAGGGCACGTCGAAGCCGGCATACGGCGGCTCCTCGCGCTCGAAGGCCTCCGCCATGTCGCGCACCCGCCCGACCACGCGCGCCGCCATCTCGATCGCGTTGACCGACTGCGGCGTGAGCGAGGAATGCGCCTCCTTGCCGCGCACGCAGCAGCGGTAGCGGTAGACGCCCTTGTGCGCGATGGCGGGCACCATGCTGGTCGGCTCCCCCACGATGCAGGCCAGCGGCGCGACGCCGGCTTCGCGCAGGTCGGCGATCAGCTCGCGCACGCCGAAGCAGCCCACCTCCTCGTCGTAGCTGAAGGCCAGGTGGATCGCGAACGGCAGGTCCGCTTCGAGGAACAGCGGCGCATGCGCCACGGCCGTGGCGATGAAGCCCTTCATGTCCGCCGAGCCGCGGCCGTAGAGGCGGCCGTCGCGCACCACGCCGCCCAGCGGGTCCACCGACCAGTCCTGCCCGTCCCAGGGCACGGTGTCGGTGTGGCCGGACAGGATCAGCCCGGCGGGCTTGCCTTCGCCCAAGGTGGCGAAGAGGTTGGCCTTGGTGCGCTCGGCGTTCCAGCTCAGCCGGCTTGGGACGCCCAGGCGCGCCAGCTCGTCGCGGATGCAGTGGATGAGCGCCAGGTTGGAGTTGGCGCTCACGGTGTTGAAGCCGACCAAGGTGCGCGCGAACTCCAGGGCGCGCGGTGTCGCGGAGGGAACAGGCATGCGCCGCATTGTCCCGGATATCCCGCATGCAAGCGGCGCGCCAGCCGGCTAGACTCGTTTTCCCATCCCGCAGTCAGTCGCCATGAAGCTCCTGGATTCCATCGTCACCCAAGCCGCCTCGATGGTGGCCGTGCGCCACGACCTGCACGCCCATCCCGAACTCTCGTTCCAGGAGACGCGCACTTCCGACCTGGTGGCGCAGCGCCTCACCGAATGGGGCATCCCGATCCACCGCGGTCTCGGCAAGACCGGAGTGGTCGGTACCATCCGCAAGGGCACGTCGACGCGCACCATCGGCCTGCGCGCCGACATGGACGCCCTGCCCGTGCCGGAGGCCAACACCTTCCCGCATGCGAGCCGCAACCCCGGCAAGATGCACGCCTGCGGCCACGACGGCCACACGACGATGCTGCTGGCCGCCGCGCGCCACCTGGCGCAGCACGGCAACTTCGACGGCACCGTGTACGTGATCTTCCAGCCCGCCGAAGAAAAGGGGGCCGGCGCGCAGGAGATGATCCGCGACGGCCTGTTCGAGCGCTTCCCGATGGAAGCCGTGTTCGGCATGCACAACTGGCCGGGCGCCGCGGCCGGCAAGTTCGCCGTGAGTCCCGGGCCGGTGATGGCGTCGACCAACGAGTTCAGGATCGTCATCCGCGGCAAGGGCAGCCACGGCGCCATGCCCAACCTCGGCATCGACCCGGTGCCGATCGCCTGCGAGATGGTGCAGGCCTTCCAGACCATCATCAGCCGCAACCGCAAGCCGATCGACCCCGGCGTGATCTCCGTGACCATGATCCACGCCGGCGAGGCGACCAACGTGGTGCCCGACGTCTGCGAGCTGCAGGGCACCGTGCGCACCTTCACCATCGAGGTGCTGGACCTGATCGAGCGGCGCATGCGCCAGGTGGCGCAGCACGTGTGCGCGGCGCACGAGGCGCAGTGCGAATTCGAATTCGTGCGCAACTACCCGCCCACCGTCAACTCGCCGCGCGAGGCCGAATTCGCCCGCAGGGTGATGGCCTCCATCGTCGGCGAGGACAACCTCCTGGTGCAGGAACCCACCATGGGCGCGGAGGACTTCGCGTACATGCTGCAGGCCAGGCCCGGCGCCTACGCCTTCCTCTACAACGGCGACGGCAGCCATCGCGCCGCCGGCCACGGCATGGGACCCTGCACCCTGCACAACCCGAGCTACGACTTCAACGACGAACTGATCCCGCTGGGCGCGACCTACTGGGTGCGGCTGGCGGAGGAGTGGCTGGCGAAGGCGGCGGCATGAAGGACGCCTTCGCGAACAGCTATGCCGAGGCACGGCAGAAGTTCCTGGCCGCGGCGGCGCAGGCCGGCCTGCCCGTGGAAGCCAAGCTGCATCCGGAACCCGGCCTGCACGGCGAGCCGCTGGCCATGGACGTGGCGCGCGACGGCCACCCCGATGCCGCGCGGCTCCTGATCCTCACCAGCGCCTGCCATGGCGTCGAAGGTTTCTGCGGCAGCGGCGTGCAGGTGGCCGCCCTGCGCGACGCCGAACTGCGCCGGCGGGCCGCCGAAGCGGGCGTCGCCCTCCTGTACGTGCACGCGCTCAATCCCTACGGCTTCTCGCACGTGGGCCGCACGACGCACGAGAACGTCGACCTGAACCGCAATTTCCACGACTTCGCGCAGCCGCTGCCCGTGAACGAGCCCTACCGCGAGCTGCACGAGATCCTGGTGCCGGCCACCTGGCCGCCCGGCCCGGACAACCAGCGCGCGATCGGCCAGTACGTCGCCGAACGCGGCGTCGCCTACTACCAGGCCGTGATGTCGCGCGGCCAGTACGAGTATCCCGACGGCCTCTTCTACGGCGGCGTGGCGCCGTGCTGGAGCAACCTCGCCCTGCGCGAAGTGCTGCGCACGCACGGCCGGCGCGCGGGCCGCATCGCGTGGATCGACATCCACACCGGGCTGGGCCCGAGCGGCGTCGGCGAGCGCATCCTGGCCGCGCGCGACGACGAGGCGTGCAAGGCGCGCGCGGGGGCGTGGTGGAGCGGCGGCGGCCGCACGCCGGTGACCTCGATCTATGACGGCTCGTCGACGTCGGCCTTCCTCACCGGACTGATGTTCGGCGCGGCGTACGACGAGTGCCCGCAGGCGGAGTACACCGGCATTGCGCTGGAGTACGGCACCGTGCCGGTGCTGGAGACCTTCCAGGCGCTGCGGGCGGAGCAGTGGCTGCGCCGGCACCCGGAGGCATCCCAGGCGCAGAAGGATGCGATCCGGCGGCAGGTGTTCGAGGCGTTCTATACGGACACGGATGCCTGGCGCGAGCAGGTGGTGGCGCAGGCGCGCGAGGCGTTGCTGCAGGCGGTGGAGGGTCTGGGCGCTTAGAACGCTGGGGTTCACGGGCTTCGCCGTTCACCGCCAGCCTACAAGAGGCCGCGCCATTCAGCGCCAGCGGGTTTCCGTAGGCTGGCGGTGAGCCGCGAAGCGCGAACCCCAGCGCTTACAAAGCCGCCGCGCGCGTACTCGCAATCACCAGCAACCCATCGAAGATCAGGCTCTCCACCAGCTCGAAGTGCTCCAGCATGTGCGGCGCCATCTTCCAGCCCGCGCCGCCCGTCATGTAGCAGGCCGGCTCGCTGCCGCAGCGGCGGCGCACGTGCTGCACCATGCGCTCGATCGCGCCGGCGATGGCGAAGGTGCCGCCGCTGGTGAGCGCGTCGCTGGTGTTGGTCGGGAACTCGCGCACGTCGCCGGTGGGCACGTGCAGGCCCGCCGTGCCGCTTTCCAGGGCGCGCAGCATGATGCCGTGCCCCGGCACGATGAAGCCGCCAAGGAAGCGCCCGTGCGGGTCGACCGCTTCCACGGTGACGGCGGTGCCCACCATCACGACCACCATCGGCCGCGCCGGGCCGGCCGCCAGCATGCGATGGCGCGCGCCGATCATGGCCACCCAGCGGTCCGCGCCCAGGCGCGTCGGGTGGTCGTAGCCGTTGATCACCCCCGCCTCGGCGGCGCTCGCCACCACCCAGTGCGCGGGCGCGACCCACAGTTCCTCCATCTGCTCCTCGACGCGGCGCTTCACCGCGTCGGCGGCCACGCAGCACCCGAGCATGCGTTCCGGCGGGCTGAGCCGCGACCATTCGCCGTCGGACAGCTTGTCGATGTTCTCCAGGAATTCGGCGCCGCCGGCGATGGGCTGCGCGCCCTGGTGCGCGTGCGGGTAGACCGCCCATTTCAGGCGCGTGTTGCCGATGTCGACCGCGAGGAAGGTCATGCGAGGATGAGTTGGTTCGCGACTATAAACCCGGACCTAGAGCGCACCGAGCCAGCACGCCCGCTGGATCGCCGCCAGCTTGTTGTCCACCCGCAGCTTGTTCATGGCATTGGCCAGGTGGTAGTTGACCGTGCGCTCGGAGCACTGCAGCGTCTGCGCGGTCTCGCGGGCCGTGAGGCCGCGGAACGCCAGTTCCAGGCATTCGAGCTCGCGCGGGCTGAGCATGGAGCGTGCACTGGCGATCGAGCGTTTCACCAGCGGCCAGATGTTCAGGGCCGACCACGCCATGAGCGCCGCCTCGGCGCGGTCGGTCAGCTCGCGCGGGCTGAACATGAAACATTCGAAGGCGCGGCCTGCGGGCAGGGAGAATTCGACCCGCACCATGGTCTGGTAGCCGTGCGCCAGCCAGAGCAGGCGCCAGCGGCTGGCGCGCTGCGGGTCCGATTTGGCGATGGTCTGCCAGGCCACCAGCGGCGCGTCGGAGTCGCGCCAGCGGGCGCCGAAGTCGCTGCTTTCGGCCAGGGCGTTGGCCGCTTCGGCCACGAGGGGCGGGTGCGCGGCGACCACCTGGCGGTCGTCACTGCCGCCGAAAGGGTCGGGCCCGAGCACGACCACGGCCTCGACGGAGAATTCCCGCAGCGCCGCCACCCAGTCGCTGAGGATCCCATCGAGGCCGACACTGTCAAAGTTAGCAGGGATCCCCATGGGTCTTGGTTGGTGGCACCGCCGGGCTGTGACAATAGCATCAACCGACCATCATCCATGAACGAGGACCTGCACCGGCCCAGCTTCAGCCCGACGCCCGCGCGCGCAGTGTTCGACAACCTGCGCTATCGCCTGCGGAAGTGGGCGACCGCGGAGGTGCTGGCCCCCATTGCGGATTCGATCCTGCATCCGTCGCACTGGCGCATCCGCGCCCTGGGCTTCTGCACCCTGGTGGGACATCCGCTGTTCTACGGGATCTGGGCGTTCTGGCTGCCCCAGCCTTATGAGAACCTTTGGTTGCGCCTGCTGATGGCCGTGGGCGGCGCCGCCCTGCTGGCGATCGCGATGATGACCCACTCCCCGCCCAGTCGCGCCGCCGGCATCGCGCTATCGGGGATCTTCTGGCTCACGCTGCCCTGGTTCTTCACCTGGATGTATTTCTGCAACAGCGGCAATGCGGTCTGGCTGGCCAGCATGGCCGCCATGCTCCTGATCTACTACCAGCTCACCGACTGGCGCCTGGCCACCGTGGGCGCTGCCGGCGGCGTGCTCCTGGCGTGGCTGGCGTTCGCCAACTTCGGCCCCAGCGTGCCGCCCGTACCCTCCGATGCGGCCAACACGGTGGTGCTCGCCTTCTGCTGGTTCATGAGCATCATCCTGGGCGTGTCCACCTCCAACGTGCGGCGCGAGCAGCTCAATTCGACGCTGGACACCATGGGCATCATGGCGCACGAGCTGCGCACGCCGCTGGCCACCATGCAGCTGATCGGCGAGGCGCTGCGCAACGAGGCGCCGGCGCATCCCGGCGAAGCCGGCGAGCGGCTCGAGCAGCTCGCCCAGCGCGTGCACAACCTGGTGCGCAACATGAACCACCAGATCGACATGCAGATGACCAATGCGCGCCTGATGCGGCTGGCCGCGCATGCCGAACGCCTCTCGGCGGCCGAACTGGTGCAGCGGGCGATCACCAACTATCCGTTCCGCAGCTCGCGCGAGCGCCAGTGCGTGGTGATCCGCGTCTACGGCGACTTCCACTTCGTCGGCTCGGAGCGCCTGTTCCTGCAGGTGATCGACAATCTGACCAAGAACGCGCTGCGCTCCCTCGCGGCGGCCTTTTCGGCCACTCGGCCGGGCGACCTGCTGATCGAGATCGGCGCCCATGGCGCGCGGGGCCGCATCGTCTTCACCGACAATGGCGTCGGCATGGAACCCGAATTGCAGGCGCGCATCTTCCAACCCTTCTTCTCCACGGACCGCGGGACGGGCCACGGCCTCGGCCTGGCCTTCTGCCAGCGCGTGGTCCAGGCCGCGCAAGGCACGATCCGCGTGAAGTCCGCCCGCCACCACGGCGCGGTCTTCACGGTCGAACTGCCGGTGGCGTAGCACAATGCCGCAGGCACCAACCCATCCATGACCTTTCCCCTGTTCCACCGCCCCGGCACCGTCGTCTTCCTGGATGACGATCCAGACTACCTGGAGATGCTGGCACTGGTGCTGCCCCGGCAGTGGCACCTGAAGCTGTTCCTGCGGCCGACGGACTGCATCGCCCACCTGCTGCAGGAACCGCCCTTCTGGGAAGCGGACGCATGGAACCAGCAGCAGCTGATCGCACTGTGGCGCGAAGGCAAGCCGCTGATCCCGCAGATCCTCGCCTACTGGTCGCGCTACACCGAGCGCTACGCGCTCTCGCGCGTCTGCGTGGTGGACTTCTCGATGCCGGGCATGGACGGCCTGCAGGTGCTGTCCGAGCTGGGCGACTGGCCGGGCGCGCGCGTGCTGCTCACGGGCCAGGCCGACGAGCAGGTCGCCGTGCGGGCCTTCAACCGCGGGCTGATCGACCAGTTCATCGCCAAGCAGACGCAGGACATCTCGCGCCGCCTGATCGAGGCCGTGGAGCACCTGCTGTTCACGTCGCACTCGCGGCACGCCCAGATCTGGCGCACCACGCTCACCCAGGAACAGAGCGCACTGCTGCGCGCACCCGGCGTCGACGGCTGGCTGGCCAGCTTCTGCGCCAAGAACTGGGTCGAGCACGTGGCGATCGGCGCCCCGTTCGGCGTGCTGGGCATGGATGCCGCCGGCAAGATCGGCTGGCTCCAGCTCGAAACGCCCCAGGGCCTGCCGGCGCTGGCCGAACTGGCGGAGGTGGCGGGCGTGCCCGCAGCCGGCGTCGAGGACATCCGCAAGGGCCTGCGCCTGGCCGACATCGAGCTGCGCCAGGCGCTTTCCTCGGGCCAGTCGCCGGCCCTGGTCAATGCCTTCCCGATCGGCGAGGGCGGCGCCCTGCTCGGCGCCGTGTTCCCGGTCGACGCGCCCAACGGCCCGGACCCGGACAACAGCTACAGCCGCTGGCTGGCCCGGCAACCGCGGCGGCACGTGCAGGACTAGAGCCTGGCCAACCACCCCCTGTCATTTCTGACAGGGGCTTGTGACGAGCTGTGACGATATCACCACAACGGGTGACAACCACCGGCCTATAGGGGGCCGGCGGAGCCTCGGCTCAGCTCAATTGGCCGTGGCAGTGCTTGTACTTCTTGCCGCTGCCGCAGGGGCACGGGTCGTTGCGGCCCACCCGCGGGACGGCAGCGGCCATGGCGCCGGCCATCGGCCGGCGCTGGGCGGCCTGCGCGGTGGCGGTGTCCAGCGTGCTTTCCACCTCGCCGGTGTCGGTGGGCCCGGTGTAGGTGACGTTGGCGACGCGCTCGGCGCGCTGCTCCATCTCCTCGGCGGCTTCCTCGATCTGCTCGCTGGACTGCACCTTCACCGTGGTGAGGACCCGCGTCACCTGGTTCTTGACCGCGTCGAGCATCTGCCCGAACAGCTCGAAGGCCTCGCGCTTGTATTCCTGCTTGGGCTGCTTCTGCGCGTAGCCGCGCAGGTGGATGCCCTGGCGCAGGTAGTCCAGCGCCGCGAGGTGCTCGCGCCAGTGCGAGTCGATGCTTTGCAGCAGCACCATGCGCTCGAACTGGGTGAAGTTCTCCTCGCCGACCATGTCGACCTTGGCCTTGAAGGCCTTGTGCGCCTCGGCGACCACGCGCTCGACGATGTCCTCGTCGGTGATCGCGGTGGCGGCCTCCACCTCCTGGCGCAGCGGCACGACGATGTTCCACTCGTCGGAGAGCACCTTCTCGAGGCCGGCCAGGTCCCATTGCTCCTCCACCGATTCCGGCGGCACGAACTGGTGCACCAGGTCCGTGAAGCAGCCTTCGCGCAGCGAGGCGATCTGCGCCGACAGGTCCTTCGCGTCGAGGATGTCGTTGCGCTGCTGGTAGATCACCTTGCGCTGGTCGTTGGCGACGTCGTCGTATTCCAGCAGCTGCTTGCGCACGTCGAAGTTGCGGCCTTCGACCTTGCGCTGCGCGCTCTCGATCGAGCGCGTGACGATGCCGGCCTCGATCGCCTCGCCTTCCGGCATCTTCAGGCGGTCCATGATCGCGCGCACGCGGTCGCCCGCGAAGATGCGCATCAGCGGATCGTCCAGCGACAGGTAGAAGCGCGAGGAGCCCGGGTCGCCCTGGCGGCCGGAGCGGCCGCGCAGCTGGTTGTCGATGCGGCGCGACTCGTGGCGCTCGGTGGCGATGATGCGCAGGCCGCCCAGCCCCACGACCCTCTCGTGGTCCTGCTGCCATTGCGCGCGCAGTTCGGTCGCGCGCTGCTGCTTGGTGGCCGGGTCGATCGCCTCGTCGGCCTCCATGGCCTCGATCGCCTTCTCCACGTTGCCGCCCAGCACGATGTCGGTGCCGCGGCCCGCCATGTTGGTGGCAATCGTGATCATCTTCGGCCGGCCGGCCTGCGCCACGATGTCCGCCTCGCGCGCGTGCTGCTTGGCGTTGAGCACCTGGTGCGGCAGGTCGTGCTGCTGCAGCAGGTTGGAGATCAGTTCCGAGTTCTCGATCGAGGTCGTGCCCACCAGCACCGGCTGGCCGCGCTCGAAGCATTCGCGGATGTCCTCGATCGCCGCGTCGTACTTTTCCTTGGTGGTCTTGTAGACGCGATCGAGCTGGTCGTCGCGGCGGCTCGGCTTGTTGGGCGGGATCACCACGGTCTCGAGGCCGTAGATCTCCTGGAATTCGTAGGCTTCGGTGTCGGCCGTGCCCGTCATGCCGGCCAGCTTGCCGTACAGGCGGAAGTAGTTCTGGAAGGTGATCGAGGCGAGCGTCTGGTTCTCGGCCTGGATCTCCACGCCTTCCTTGGCCTCCACCGCCTGGTGCAGGCCGTCGCTCCAGCGGCGGCCCTGCATCAGGCGGCCGGTGAACTCGTCGACGATGATGATCTCGCCGTTCTGCACCACGTAGTGCTGGTCGCGGTGGTACAGGTGGTTGGCCCGCAGCGCCGCGTTCAGGTGGTGCATCAGCGCGATGTTGGCCGGGTCGTACAGCGTCGCGCCCTCGGCGATCAGGCCCAGGTTGGCCAGCACCTTCTCGGCCCGCTCGTGGCCCTGCTCGGTGAGGAACACCTGGTGCGTCTTCTCGTCCACCGTGAAGTCGCCCGGCTTGGTCACGCCCTCGCCGGTGCGCGGATCGGCCTCGCCTTCCTGCTTCGTCAGCAGGGGCACGACCTTGTTCATCGTGATGTACAGCTCGGTGTGGTCCTCGGCCTGGCCGCTGATGATCAGCGGCGTGCGCGCCTCGTCGATCAGGATCGAGTCCACCTCGTCGACGATCGCGTAGTTCAGGTGGCGCTGCACGCGGTCCCCGGTCTCGTAGACCATGTTGTCGCGCAGGTAGTCGAAGCCGTACTCGTTGTTGGTGCCGTACGTGATGTCGGACCCGTAGGCGGCCTGCTTCTGGTCCTTGGGCATCTGCGGCAGGTTCACGCCGACCGACATGCCCAGGAAGTTGTACAGCTTGCCCATCCAGAGGGCGTCGCGATTGGCCAGGTAGTCGTTGACCGTCACGACGTGCACGCCCTTGCCGCTGAGGGCATTGAGGTACACGGGCAGCGTGGCGGTGAGCGTCTTGCCCTCGCCGGTGCGCATCTCGGCGATCTTGCCCTGGTGCAGCGCGATGCCGCCCATCAGCTGGACGTCGAAGTGGCGCATCTTCATGATGCGCTTGGAGCCCTCGCGCACGACGGCGAAGGCTTCGGGCAGCAGGTCGTCGAGGGACTCCCCCTTTTCCACGCGCTCGCGGAATTCCTGGGTCTTGGCGCGCAACTGCTCGTCGGAGAGCTTCTCGAGCGGGGGCTCGAGCGCATTGATTTGCTCCACGGTACGGCGGTACTGCTTGAGCAGGCGGTCGTTGCGGGAGCCGAAGATCTTGGTCAGGAAAGTGGTGGCCATGGGCGCGGTGGAGGTCACGGTGCACCTTGCGGCGCGCCGGACGGCGCAGTCCTTTTCGTTTCAGCAGGTGGAGGCGCCGCGCGCCCGAACAAGGCCAGCGCGGCAGCCAAAGCCCCGGATTTTAGCTTTTCGGCAGTCTCCCTGAGCCGTCCTTCACACGCCGGCGTTCCGTCATTCCCGCGGAGGCCCTGCCGTCATTCCCGCGGAGGCGGGAATCCAGGGCTTCCGGATGCGAAAAGCCCCGCTCAGCGGGGCTTTTCCGACTCCCGCCCGTGCGGGGGAACCCTTCCTCAATGGCTCGCCGCCGCCAGCTGCTCATTGCCCCGCGCCGCCGCCAGGAACTTGTGCGGATCCTGCGGCACGCCCTGCACCAGCACCTCGAAATGCAGGTGGGGGCCCGTCGAGCGCCCGGTGGTGCCCACCAGGGCCAGGCGCTGGCCGCGCTTGACCAGGTCGCCCTTCTTCACCAGCAGCTTCGAGGAGTGGGCATAGCGGGTGACGAGGTTGTTGCCGTGGTCCACTTCGACCATGTTGCCGTACGCCGGGTGCAGTTCGGCCGTGACCACCACGCCGCCCGCGGCCGCGAGGATCGGCGTGCCGATGCCGCCCTGGAAGTCCAGGCCCGTGTGCAGCGCCTGGCGCCCGGTGAACGGATCGATGCGCCAGCCGAAACGCGAGCCGACCCCATGCCCCGGCAGCGGCTGCTGGGTGGGGATCATCATCGTCTTGAGGCGCTGATCGAGCAGGCGCGACTCCATGACGGTGAGCAGGTCGGTCCGCTCGCCGGTGAGTTGCTCCAGGTCGTTCAGCGTGGCCTGCAGTTCCTCCAGCGTGAGCGGCCGGCCCTCGACCAGCGCGCCGCCGCGGCCGCCGGCCAGCTTCAGGTCGTTGGGATTGACGCCCGCCAGGCCCGAGACGCGCTCGCTGAGCGCCTCCACCTGCAGCATGCGGGCCTGCATCTGTCCCAGGCGCTTCGCCATCGCATCGATGTTCTCGCGCATGAAGCGGTCACGCTGCTCGAATTCGTCCTGCACCATCAGCCGCACCACGCTGCCGATCACCGGCCAGCCTTCGCGGGCGCCCTTGAGGAACACCCAGTGGTACAGGCCGGCCGCCATCAGCATCAGCGCGAGCGATGCGGCGACGAAGGCCAGGACCATCTTCGTTCCGCTCAGGTGGACCGCGCGACTCTTCGCCAGCCACCCATCCGTGATAATCAAATGCACTTGTTTCCCCTCCTCCACTTGTCATGAACCGCCGCCACCACCCGGTGCACGTGCACCAGGCCGCCGAGGAAGCGCCGACCTTGGCGCGACTCGCGCAGCTGGCGCGCGAATCCGGCGAACGCCTGAAGGCGATCCAGCCGTGCATCCCTGCACCGCTGCGCGCCTCCGTGCGCCCCGGCCCCATCGACGGGACCACCTGGTGCCTGCTGGTGGACAGCAGCGCCGCTGCCGCGAAGCTCCGGCAGTTGTTGCCTGTTCTTCAATCGCGGCTCAACAGCAGCGGATGGCAGGTTACCGCGATCCGGCTGAAGCTCGGAAGCCACAAGGCGTAACCGGGCGCCCGCTTGTCCTGCGTCAAGAGCCGGTTGTCCGGAGGGCGGGGAAAGTGCACGAAACGAGCGCGTGGTGGCGGGCGTGCGATGGCAGAAAAGTGTTGTCGCGGAAAGCGCATCGCAGGCAGTGGCCTCCGGACCGGACCAGGACGGGTCCCTGTCCGCCTCAGCGACTGTCCTCCGGCGCGGGTGAGCCGCGTGGCCCGTGCTGATGTTGCGCCCGCGCCTCCCCCTTTATGTCGCCGAGTCGGACAGGGACCCGTCCTGGTCCTGCAACGTGCCGGTGGGAGACGGCTGCCCCCTGGGACGCTCGAAGGCGCAGCGCCTGCCGCGACAGACCCCGCCCTCCGAAGAGGGCTCCCAAACGATCGGCGACGAACAAACGGAAAGGGCTGCATGACTGCAGCCCTTCGAGCAAGAAAAACAGCGCCGCCGATTACAGGCTGCGCTCGCCGGACGGGATCTTGCCCAGGCGCAGCGCATCGATGGCCTGCGCGCGCACCGATTGCGTCTGCAGGTCGGACCGCAGCGGCGCAAGCACGCGCGAACCGGCCGGTTCCTGGCTGCGCGTCAGCGGCACCCGCGCGGCTTCGGCAGCGACTTCCGCGCGCGTGCGGCTGCCGTCGATGCGCAGCGCGAACTGGGAACCATCGGCTTCGTCGGCTTGCGCGATGCCGGAGGCGGCAGCAGCGATGGCGGCGAGGGCAGTGGCGGCAAACAGGAGCTTGGCGTTCATGACGGACCTTTCGAACAGTGAGCAGGGGACAGGGTTCGCCGGCCGCCGCGGAGGGCCTTTTCTCCTCCGCGTCAACCGTGCTCTCACTGTAGGCAGGCCTCTTTAGGTGAGCCTGAGCGCTTTCTTAGCTGGCCGTGAGCGCGCGCAGGTTCACACCGATTCGATCCGCGCGATCAGGCCGCTGCGGTCCTCGCGATTGCGCAGCGTGAGCAGGAGACCCGCGCGCCGCGCCGCCGCCTGCGCGATCGACAGGCCCAGGCCGCTGCCGTTGGCGCCGTTGCCCGGCACGCGGAAGAAGCGGTCGAACACGCGCGGCAGGAGTTCCTGCGGAATCCCCGGGCCGGTGTCCACCACTTCGACGGCCACGCGCCCCGGTTCCTCCTGCAGCACGCGCACGTCCACCATGCCGCCCTCGGGCGTGTAGCGCAGCGCGTTCTCGATCAGGTTGTCCACCAGGCTGCGCAGGTCGCCCTGCGCGCAGTGCAGCGTGATGGGACCGGCGGGCCTGGCCGGGCCGACCAGGCCCAGGTCGATGTTGCGCTGGTCGGCCAGCCCGATCAGCGTGTTGATGCTTTCGCGCAGCTGCACCTGCAAGTCGATGATCGCGGGCCCGTCGGCGCCCGCGGCCTCCTGGCGCGACAGGCGCAGCAACTGGTCCACCAGCCGCTGCGCCCGCTTCACGCCGGCTTCGAGCTGCGCGAAGCGACTCGCGCTGGCCACGCAGTTGACGTCCTGCCGCATGTTTTCCAGCTGCAGCCCGATGGCCGTGATCGGCGTGCGCAGTTCGTGGGCGGCGTCCTGCACGAACCGCCGCTGCGTGGTGAACGCATCGCGCAGGCGGCGCAGCAGCGCATTGAACGAGTGCACCAGCGGCGCGATCTCCGCCGGCACGTTGGTGAGGGACAGCTCCGCGATGTTGTGCTCGTCCTGCTGCAAGGTCTGGCGGCCGATGTCCCGCAGCGCGGCCGACATGGCCCGCGCCACGCCCCACAGCGCCAGCATCGACAGCGGCAGCAGCAGCAGGATGGGAAGCGCCGCCGCACCCGCGCGCTCCGCCGCCAGGGTGGAGCGGAAGCTGCCGCTCTGCACCACCTGCACCGCGTGGCCACCGGGCGTGGCGGCCGGCAAGGTGTAGACGCGCCACGACTGCCCGCCGCCCTCGACGTCGTGGAAGCCCGCGCGCGGCTGCAGCCCCAGCTTCAGGTCCGGCCACGAGGTCACCTTCAGCGCGCCGCCCTCGAAGGTCTGCACCACGTAGGCGCCCCACTTGAAGACGCGCTCGGCGTTCTGCGGCATCGGCTGGATCGCGCTGTTGTCGGCGACGACGGAGGCCAGCTGCTGCATCTGGTCGTCCATGAAGGTGCTGACCATGCGCGCATAGGACCAGTAGGAGATCACCGCGCCCACGGCGCCCACCACCAGGAACAGCGGCAGCAGCCACAGCAGCAGGGCCCGGCGCAGCGAGCACATGCGGGGGAACACGTGGTATTTCATGCCTGCCCCTGCGCGCCGGTCGTCACGCGCCAGCCCAGCCCGCGCACGTTGCGGATGCTGTCCGGCCCGAGCTTGCGGCGCATGCCGTGGATCAGGACGTCGACCGCGTTGCTGGTGACTTCCTCGCCCCAGCCGTAGATGCGGTTCTCCAACTGCTCGCGCGAGAGGATGGCGCCCGGGCGTTCGAGCAGCGCATGCAGCAGCGCGAACTCGCGGGCCGAGAGTTGCGAGCGCTCGCCCTGCACCATCACCTCGCGCGTGGTCAGGTCCAGTTGCAGTGCCGCATTGCCGATCAGCGAATGCGCGCTGCCGTCGCGGCGGCGGATCACGGCGCGCATGCGGGCCACCAGTTCGCGCATCTCGTAGGGCTTGAGCAGGTAGTCGTCGGCGCCGAGGTCGAGGCCGTTGACGCGGTCGTCGACGCCATCGCGGGCCGTGAGCACGAGCACGGGCGTGGCGTCGCCGCGGCTGCGCGCATGCCGCAGCACCTCGACGCCATCGCGCTTGGGCAGGCCCAGGTCCAGCAGCACGCAGGCGTAGTCGCCATCGGCCCAGGCGCTTTGCGCCAGCAGGCCATCCTTCACCCAGTCGACCGACCAGCCCTGGGAGGACAGCGCCTCCTTCAGGCTATGGCCGATCATCTCGTCGTCCTCGACCAGCAGCACGCGCATGTTCGCCACTCCTGGCCCGCACACTAGCACCGTCGTCTTAGTTGTGCATTAGCGTGCCGGCCCGCCCGCCCGCCCGCGCACGCGGTTAGCAGCGGCGCGCCGGCGCCCAGGCAGAAAGATCCCTAAGGCCGCGCGGTGAAGCACCGATGCCGGGCCCGTGCCACCGTTGTTGACAAGGGGCAGACGCGGGAATAGCCTCCGGCCCACCAACAAACCTGCCTACGCGCGTGCACCCGCGCCGAGGGCAAGCGGACCACCACCACAGGCCGGGCCTGGGCCGCGTCCGCAGTCATGCCGTCGTGGGCCGGCGGGATCGCGCCTTGCGCGCCGATGCTCGCCACTGGCGCGCCGCCGTTGCGGCGCGCCCTGGAACTCCTTTCGCGCCTTCGCGCTGTCGCGTGGCCTGCCGGGCGCGCGGTGGCGCAGCGCCTGTGCCCCACGTCGCGGGGCGATCGCGACGATCTTCCGGGCGGATTCGCCCAGGATCACGATGACGAGGAGATGACCATGTCGAAGATGAAGATGTCCGGTCTGGCAGGCCTGGCCCTGGTGGCCTCGGCGCTGCTCGCGCCGGCGGCCCGCGCAGCGGACGTCGACAACCGCCGCCTGGTGGACGCCGACAAGACGCCCGCCGACTGGCTGACGTACCACGGTACCTACAAGTCCTGGCATTACAGCGGGCTCGACCAGATCAATGCGTCCAACGTGGGCAAGCTCAAGGTCGCCTGGTCGCATGCCACGCCCAAGTCGACGCGCGGACTGCAGACCTTCCCGCTGGTGGCGGATGGGATCCTCTACTACTCGGGCGCGTACAACCAGCTGTTCGCGCTCGACGGCGCCAGCGGCGACCTGATCTGGTCCTTCAAGCAGAAGCTCGACGACGACCTGGTCTCCAAGCAGACGCACTCGCCCTACAACCGCGGCATCGCGCTGGGCATGGGCAACATCTACATGGGCACGCTCGACGGCAAGCTGATCGCCGTCGACGCCCGCACCGGCCAGCTCAAATGGGAGACCCCGCTGGTCGACTCGAAGAAGCTCACCGTCGGCTTCACCGGTGCGCCGCTGTTCGTCAACGGCAAGGTGATCATCGGCTCGCAGGGCGGCGAATGGCCGTACCGCGGCCCGATCTTCGGCGTCGACGCCGCCACCGGCAAGCTGGCCTGGACCTTCCTGACCGTCGGCGGCAACGACGAGAACGATCCGGCGCGGCAGACCTGGGGCGGCGACTCGCTCAAGACCGGCGGCGGCGGCGGCTGGATGGCCGGCGGCTACGACCCGAAGACCAACACCGTGTACTGGGGCACCGCCAACCCCGCGCCGCTGTACGACTGGGGCGGCTCCGAGTGGAAGACCAAGGGCGCGCGGCCCGGCGACAACCTCTACACCACCTCGGTGATCGCGCTCGACCCCGAGACCGGCAAGCTCAAGTCCTACCACCAGGAACTGCCGCACGACGCCTGGGACTTCGACAGCGCCGTCGGCGAGTTCGTGATGCTCGAGCGCGGCGGCAAGGAATACATCGTCCACCCGAACAAGGGCGGCTTCGTGTTCGTGTACGACCGCAACCTGAAGATCCAGAACGTCTGGCGCGGCGTCAAGAACATCAACTTCGTGCAGAACATCGACCCGAAGACCGGCGAGCTGATCGGCCGGCGCGACATGGCCGAGGGCAAGCACCAGGCCCTGTGCCCGTACATCGCGGGCGGGTACAGCTGGAACGCGGGCACCTACAACCCGAACACCGGCCTGTACTACAAGGTCGGCAACGAATGGTGCATGGACCTCGAGGTGATCAAGACCACGCCGGTGCTGGAACCGATGGCGCAGCTGAACATCGGCTCCAACTTCACCGTGCTCAAGACCACGCCCGACGGCGGCAAGGCGCGCGGCCACGTCACGGCCCGCGATCCGCTCACCGGCGCGATCAAGTGGCAGGTCGACTACACGGAGCCGCCGCTCGCCAGCCTGCTCTCCACCAAGGGGAACCTGGTGTTCGTGCCCGATGCGCGCGGCTACCTGCGCGCGCTCGACGCCCGCACCGGCAAGGAGCTCTGGAAGCACAACAACGGCCAGGGCCACAACGGCGGCATCATCAGCTACATGGCCAAGGGCCGGCAGTACATCGCCGTGGCCACCGGCTGGGGCGGCCTGGCGGGCGACGACTACAAGGTGCTGTACGGCGAGCCCTTCGCGAGCATGCCGACGGACCAGGGCGCGCTCGTGGTGTTCGGGCTGTAGGCGACGATGCGGCTGCAAGGGGCGGTGGGTTCGGCGCTGGCAGGCTGGCTGGCGCTGGCCGCCGCCGCGGCCGACCTGAACGGGCCGATGTCGTCGACGCCGCAGCCCGCTGCGAGCGCGCCGGCCGCGAGCGCCCCCCCGGCGAACGCGGCTGCCGCCGGTGCCGCGCCGGCGGCCGCGGCGCAGGCCTTCGACGTCAACCGGCTGTTCGCCACCACCTGCGGCTGGTGCCACAGCAGCGGCGGGCGCGTGGCGGGCCGCGGCCCCAAGCTGATGGAAACGAAGCTCACCGACGCGGAGATCATCGCCCGCATCCGCAACGGCAAGTTGGGGGCGATGCCGGCCTTCTCCACGGCCTTCAACGAAGACCAGCTCCAGGCCATCGTGCACTACATCCGCGGCCTGAAGCCCGAAGGAGGATCCCCATGAGCGACGCGGCGCGCACCCGGGGGCGGGCGATCGCCGCCGGCGTCCTGCTGGCAGTGCTGCCGGCGCTGTTCCCCGCGGCCCACGCGAGGCCGCTGGCGGAGATCAAGTCGCGCGGCGAACTCTCGCTGTGCGCCAACCCCGACGCCCTGCCCTACGCCAGCGACAAGGCCGACCTGCCCGGTTTCCAGGTCGAGATCGGCCGCGCGCTGGCGCAGCGCCTGGGCGTGAAGCTGCAGGTGCTGTGGATCATCCCGCGCCTGCGCGCCAACCTGGTCGACTGCGACATGCTGCTCGACACCATCTCCGACCCGGCGGCGCAGCGCGGCCCCATCCGCCTGACGCAGCCCTACCAGAAGAGCGGCGTGGCCCTGGCCCTGCGCCGCGGCCTGCAGGCCCAGCGCTTCGACGACCTCGCCGCCAACACGCGCGTCGGCGTGATGATCAACTCGCTGGCCAGCCGCTCGCTCAACCAGCGCGGGCTGCGCACCGTGCCCTACGCGTTCGAGGCGGACATGGTGGCGGACCTCGCCAAGGGCGAGCTCGATGCCTGCGCCGTGTCGCCCGCCAGCGTGGCCTGGTACATCCACCAGCACCCCGAGTCCGGCCTGCACTACACGCACGCCTACGACAGCGAGCCCGAACTGCACTGGAACCTCGCCGTCGCCCTGCGGCGCAGCGACGAAGCGCTGCTGGAAGCGGTGAACACGGCGTTGTCGCAGCTCGCCGCCGACGGCACCCTGGCGCAGATCTACGGGCGCTACGGCGTGGAGCTGCGGCGGCCCTGAGGCGACCGGGCGCCTTTCACTGGCCGGTGCGCACGCGTTCCGGCCGCACGCCGATGCCCACGAGCCGCGCGGGCAGGCGCCGCAGCAGCGGGATGCGCTGCAGCAGCTTCACCGGTAGCGGCGTTTCCGCCGGCGCGCTGCTGCGCGCGAGCACGGGGGACAGCACTTCGTTCTGGATCGCGACCTGCACCCGCTGCGTCACGCGCGCCGGCCACTCGCGCCGGCGCTGCACCGCCTGCAGGTGCTCGGCGCGCAATGTGCCTGCGCGCAGCGGCCCGGCGAGCAGGTTCGCCGCAGCCACGGCATCCTGGATGGCCAGGTTGATGCCGACCCCGCCCACCGGCGACATCGCGTGCGCTGCATCGCCGATGCACAGCAGGCCGTCGCGCCACCAGCGCGTCAGATGGCTGATCTGCACGCTCAGGAGCTTGACCTCGTCCCAGCTGCGCAGCGTGGCCACGCTGTCGGCGAGGAACTCCGCGGTGGCCGCAATGCGTTCGCGGAAGGCTGCGATGCCCTCCTGCTGCAGGCGTTCCAGCGAGCCCTTGGGGATCACGAACGCGCATTGCCAGTAGGTGTCGCGGTTCAGCGTGACCAGCATCACGCCCGGGCGGATGATGCCGCCGGTGCGCGCCGGATCGCCTGCCGCGTCGCGGGGCAGCCGGAACCAGAGCACGTCGATCGGCGCGCCGGTGTCCACGCTCTCCAGCCCGGCGTCCGGCCGGATCGACGAGTGACGCCCGTCAGCAGCGACGACCAGGTTGGCACGCAGAGGCGCCTTGCCGACCCGCGACTCCACCTGCACGCCCACCACGCGCCCCGCCTCCTCGATCACGGCGCTGGCGCGCGCGCCCATGCACAGAGTGAAGCCCGGGAAGCGCCGCGCCTCGCGGGCCAGGAAGTCCAGGAAGTCCCACTGCGGAATCAGCACCAGGAAGGGTCGCGCCGCGGGCAGGTGGCGGAAGTCGGCAAGCGTGACGAGCTGCCCGTACACGTCGCCGCCGAGTTCCGCGATCTCCTGGTGCGGCAGCGCGAGGAAGGCTTCCAGCAGGCCGACGTCTTCCAGGATCGTGAGCGTGGAAGGATGGATCGTGTCGCCGCGGAAGTCGCGCAGGAAGTCGTCGTGCTTTTCCAGCACCGTGACGCGCACGCCGGCCCGCGCGAGCAGGTAGCCGAGCATGATGCCCGCCGGCCCGCCGCCCGCGATGCAGCACTGGGTGGTGCGATCCGCGCCGTCCATGGGCGGATGCTACGCCGGGCTCCGGGGCGGCGCAGGCAATGCAGACAGCCGGCCGGCAAGGTCGCAGAATGGCGGCTTCCTTTGCCGCACGGAGCCCGCATGCCCTCACCCGAAGACGTGTCCGACCGCAGGCGCACCTTCCGCCAGCTCCATGCCTCCGGCTGCTTCGTGATCCCGAACCCGTGGGATCCCGGCAGTGCCAGGTACCTCGCGCAGCTCGGGTTCAAGGCATTGGCTTCCACCAGCTCCGGCGCCGCCTGGCGGCACGCGAAGGCCGACGGCCGCATGACGCTGGAGGAAGTGCTGGTGCACCTGCGCGAGATCGTCGAAGCCACCATGCTGCCGGTGAATGCGGACTTCGAAGCCGGCTACGCGGACGATCCGGCCGGCGTGGCCCGCAACGTGCGCCTGGCGCTGGAGACCGGCGTGGCCGGGCTCTCCATCGAGGATTCCACCGGCAACCCGGACGACCCCTTGCGGGACATCGCCAGCAGCGTCGAGCGCATGCGGGCCGCCCGCGCGGCCATCGACGAGGCCGGCGGCGAGACCTTGCTGGTCGGGCGGGCGGAGAACTTCTATGTCGGCCGGCCGGACCTCGAAGACACGATCCGGCGGCTGCAGGCCTATGCGCAAGCCGGTGCCGATTGCCTCTATGCGCCGGGCATCCGCACCCGTGAGCAGATCGCCGCCGTGGTGGCGGCCGTGGCGCCCAAGCCCGTCAACCTGCTGGTCGGCTTCGCCTCCGAGCTCACGCTGGCCGACATGGCGGCGCTGGGTGTGCGGCGCGTCAGCGTGGGTGGTGCGCTGGCGCGCAGCGCGTGGGGCGGCTTCATGCGGGCCGCACAGATGATTGCCAGCGAAGGGAAGTTCGACGGCTTCGCCGCAGCAGCATCCGGCGCCGAGCTGAATGCGCTGTTCCGCGACCGTTGAAGGGAAGGCGGGAGATGGTGCCGATTGTCCGAATCGAACGGACGACCTACTGTTTACAAGACAGTTGCTCTACCGACTGAGCTAAATCGGCCCGGGGACGATTCTAGGCGCGATCACTTCACGCGCTTGAGCGCCGGCCGTGGCCCACTGGGCGGGCGCGGCGGCTCCTCGGGCGGGGTGGGCGCACCGGGCTCGGGCACCAGTTGCACCACCTTGCTCTCGCCTTCCGCCGCGGCGGGCACGCTCGTCAGAGGCGACGGCTTGGTCTCCTCCGGCGGGGCGCCGGGCACCGGGACCGGGAAGGCCATGCCCTGGCCGTTCTCGCGCGCGTAGATCGCGATCACCCGGTTCACCGGGACCATGATCTCGCGCGCGCTGCCGGCGAAGCGGGCCTTGAACTCGATGAAGTCGTTGCCCAGCTTCAGCGAGCTCGTCGCGTCGTAGCTGATGTTCAGGACGATCTCGCCGTTCTTCACGTACTCGCGCGGCACCTGCACCGTGTCGTCGACCAGCACCGCCACGTACGGCGTGAAGCCGTTGTCGGTGCACCATTCGTAAAGGGCCCGGATCAGGTACGGGCGGGTGGACGTCGATTCCAGTGCGTTCATGCGTGGGGCGTGTACTTCAGCCCGACAAGTATGCGCTACTTGCGCATCACCTTTTCGGAGGGTGTCAGCGCCTCGATGTAGGCCGGCCGCGAGAAGATGCGCTCGGCATACTTCAGCAGGGGCGCCGCGTTCTTCGACAGCTCGATGCCGTAGTAGTCCAGGCGCCAGAGCAGCGGCGCGATGGCGACGTCGAGCATCGAGAAGTTCTCGCCCAGCATGTACTTGTTCTTCAGGAACACGGGCGCGAGCTGCGTCAGGCGGTCGCGGATGTGCGAGCGGGCCTTCTCCAGCGCCTTCTCGTTGCTCTTGGCCGCGCGCGACTCCAGCGTGGAGACGTGCACGAACAGTTCCTTCTCGAAATTGAGCAGGAACAGGCGCACGCGGGCGCGGTCGACCGGGTCCCCGGGCATCAGCTGCGGGTGCGGGAAGCGCTCGTCGATGTACTCGTTGATGATGTTCGACTCGTACAGGATGAGGTCGCGCTCGACCAGGATGGGAACCTGGCCGTACGGGTTCATCACGTTGATGTCTTCCGGCTTGTTGTACAGGTCGACGTCACGGATCTCGAAATCCATTCCCTTTTCGAACAGCACGAAGCGGCATCGATGCGAGAAGGGGCAGGTCGTTCCCGAGTACAGCACCATCATTTTGAAAGTCCTCTAAAACCAAAAAGAGTGGGTGCGAAGGCAACCCACTCTAACCCCAGGGCGCGCGTCCGGCAGTAGGCCGGACCGCCGCTTCCTAGTGGATATCTTTCCAGAAGGCGGCGTTGAGCCGCCACACGACGACCAGCAGCAGGCCCAGGAAGAGCATGACCCAGGCACCGACGCGCACGCGGTGGTTCTGGGCCGGCTCGGCCATCCATTGCAGGTAGCCCACCAGGTCGCCGACGGCCTCGTCGTACTGCACGGAGCTCATCTGCCCCGGCGTGACCTGCTTCCAGCCCTTGAACACCTCGAGCTCGTGGCCGTGGGCCTCGGTCTTCTCGAACTGCGGCTCGCGGTCGCCCTGCAGTTCCCACAGCACGTGCGGCATGCCGACGTTGGGGAACACCAGGTTGTT
Source organism: Ramlibacter alkalitolerans (assembly GCF_016722765.1). Classification (GTDB taxonomy): domain Bacteria; phylum Pseudomonadota; class Gammaproteobacteria; order Burkholderiales; family Burkholderiaceae_C; genus Ramlibacter; species Ramlibacter alkalitolerans. The sequence goes on from NZ_JAEQND010000001.1 coordinate 442,269, forward strand.
CCAGCCCGTGGGCCGGGTGTCGTCGCGGTAGAACGAGCGCATGTACGTGTACAGGTAGTCCGCGCCCGTGCCGCCGTGGCCCGCGCGCGAGCGCGCGACCAGCGTCAGGTCCGGCGGCACCGCGCCGAACCATTCCTTGGCTTCCTTCGGGTCGATCGGCGACTTCATCGTGTCGCCGACCTTGTCGCCCACGAACAGCAGGTTGTCCTTGATCTGCTGCTCCGACAGGCCGATGTCCTGCAGGCGGTTGAAGCGCATGAAGGCCGCCGAATGGCAGTTCAGGCAGTAGTTGACGAACAGCTTGGCGCCGTTCTGCAGGGCCGGCAGGTCGTTGGTGCGGCTGGGCGCCTTGTCCCAGGCGACCTCGCCGCCTTCGGCGGCGTGGGCGCCGTACACGCAGCCCAGCGCCAGCATCAGGGTCAGGATGATTTTTTTCATGTTGGACTCCGCTCGGCCTCTCAGTGCGCGAAGGTGATGCGCTCGGGCTCCGGGCGGAACTCGCCGAGGCGGCTCCACCACGGCATCAGCAGGAAGAAGCCGAAGTAGTACATCGTGCCGACCTGCGCCAGCAGCGTCTTGCCTTCCGACGGAGGCTGGATGCCGAGGTACGCGAGGATCACGAAGAAGACGACGAAGACGCCGTACAGCCAGTAGTTCCAGCGCGGGCGGTAGCGGATCGAGCGCACCGGCGCGTGGTCCAGCCAGGGCAGGAAGAACAGGATGATGACGGCGCCGCCCATCACGACCACGCCCCAGAACTTGGCGTCGAAGGTCTTGAGCAGCACGATCGCGATCGCGGCGACCACGACCGTCACGATCTTCGCCATGAAGGACATGCGGCTGCGGAAGAAGGCCCAGACCGCGGCCAGCGCGATGACGATCGCGAACACGTTGACCATCGGGTCGGTCGTGGCCCGCAGCATCGAGTAGAAGGGCGTGAAGTACCACACCGGTGCGATGTGCGGCGGGGTCTTCAGCGGGTCGGCCGGGATGAAGTTGTTGTACTCGAGGAAATAGCCACCGAGTTCCGGCGCGAAGAAGACGATCGCGCTGAACACCATCAGGAACACCGCCACGCCGACCATGTCGTGCACGCTGTAGTACGGGTGGAAGGGGATGCCGTCGACCGAGTGGCCCTGCGCGTCCTTCGGATAGTTCGGTCCCTTGATGTCGATGCCGTCGGGGTTGTTCGAGCCGACGTCATGCAGCGCCAGCAGGTGCGCGACCACCAGGCCCAGGAGCACGAGCGGGACCGCGATGACGTGGAAGCTGAAGAAGCGGTTCAGCGTCGCGTCGGAGACCACGTAGTCGCCGCGGATCATCAGCGCCAGGTCGGGGCCGATGAAGGGAACGGCGGAGAACAGGTTCACGATCACTTGCGCGCCCCAGTAGGACATCTGGCCCCAGGGCAGCAGGTAGCCCATGAAGGCTTCGGCCATCAGCATCAGGAAGATGGTGCAGCCGAAGATCCAGACCAGCTCGCGCGGCTTGCGGTAGCTGCCGTAGATCAGCGCCTTGAACATGTGCAGGTACACGACGATGAAGAACGCCGACGCCCCGGTGGAGTGCATGTAGCGGATCAACCAGCCCCACGGCACGTCGCGCATGATGTACTCGACCGACGCGAAGGCGAGCGCCGCGTCCGGCTTGTAGTGCATCACCAGGAAGATGCCGGTGACGATCTGGATCACCAGCACCAGCAGCGCCAGCGAGCCGAAGAAGTACCAGAAGTTGAAGTTCTTCGGAGCGTAGTACTCCGACATGTGGACCTTGTACGAGTCGTACGCGGTCGGGAAGCGGTTGTGCAGCCAGTTGTTGACCTTCTGGCCGACGCTGGCGTTCGGGGAGATTTCCTTGAATTCAGCAGCCATGGCTTCAGGCACTCTTCTTGTCTTCGCCGATCACGATGCGCGAGTCCGACAGGTACATGTGCGGAGGCACTTCGAGGTTGTCCGGCGCGGGCTTGTTCTTGAAGACGCGGCCGGCCAGGTCGAAGGTGGAGCCGTGGCACGGGCACAGGAAGCCGCCCTGCCAGTCGTCCGGCAGCGAGGGCTGCGGGCCGGGCTGGAACTTGTCGGTCGGCGAGCACCCGAGGTGCGTGCAGATGCCGACCACCACCAGGTACTCGGGCTTGATCGAACGCCCTTCGTTCTTGGCATAGTCGGGGATCGGGTAGGCCGTGCGCTTGGACTCGGGGTCGGCGACCTCGCTGTCCAGTTTCTTCAGGCCGGCGATCTGCTCGGGGGTGCGGCGCACGATCCACACCGGCTTGCCGCGCCATTCCACGGTCATCTTCTGGCCGGGTTGCAGCGCCGAGATGTCGACTTCGACGGGGGCGCCGGCAGCCTTGGCGCGTTCGGAGGGCTGGAAGCTGCTGACGAAGGGCACCGCAGTGAAACCTGCGCCCACCGCCCCGACGCAGCTGGACGCGATCAGCCACGTCCGTTTGCTGGCGTCCACCGTGGAGTTGCTCATGGGGTCCTCGAGGATCTTTTGCTGTTTAAGGGTCAACCCGCGATTGTAGCGGAGCGTGTCAAGGCCCCCGCCGGCGCCCGACACTTGCACCACGCTGACAGCGCACCGGGTTGACGCATACTCGCGTCCCATGACAACGCGAGGAGCCTCCATGAAGCTGCTGAACGAGTTCCGCGAGTTCGCGGTCAAGGGCAACGTGGTCGACCTGGCCGTCGGCGTCATCATCGGCGCCGCGTTCAGCAAGATCGTGGACTCGCTGGTCGGCGACGTGATCATGCCGGTCATCAGCCGGATCATCGGCCGCCTGGATTTCTCGAATCGCTTCTTCCTGCTGGGGGACGTGCCCGCAGGCACGCCGATGACGCTGGACGCGCTGAAGAAGGCCGGCGTCCCCGTGCTGGCCTGGGGCAACTTCATCACCGTGGCGCTGAACTTCCTGATCCTGGCGTTCGTGATCTTCCTGATGGTCAAGCAGATCAACCGGCTGCGGCGCCTGCACACCGGCGAGGCCGCGCCCGCCCCGGCGGAGGAACCGGCGCCGCCGCCGGAGGACGTGCTGCTGCTGCGGGAGATCCGGGACAGCTTGAGGGTGCGGGTGTAGGCTGGAGCGGCTCGCACGGGCTGGCGGTGCGCGTAGGCTGGCGGTGAGCCGCGCAGCGCGCGAACCCCAGCGATGGCGCGAAGCGCTGGGGTTCGCGGCGCGCTGCGCGCGCGCTCACCGCCAGCCTACGCAATCACCCCATCACGCAGTCACGAATTCCCCGCCAGCCTCCGCGCCATCCCGATCGCCGCGCACAGGCTCGCCGCATCCGCCGTGCCCGTGCCCGCGATGTCGAACGCCGTGCCGTGATCCGGGCTCGTGCGCACCAGCGGCAGCCCCAGCGTCACGTTCACGCCCTTCTCCACCCCCAGGTACTTCACCGGGATCAGGCCCTGGTCGTGGTACATCGCGACCACGACGTCGAACTCGCCGCGGCGCGCGCGCATGAACACCGTGTCGGGTGCGAAAGGGCCGTGGACATCGAGGCCGGCGGCCTGCGCATCGCGCATCGCCGGCACGATCACCTCGATCTCCTCGCGGCCGAACAGACCGCCTTCGCCCGCGTGCGGATTGAGGCCGGCAACGGCGATGCGCGGACGCCGGCCCAGCATGGCCGCGAGCGCCGCATCGGTGATGCGCAGCGTCTCGCGCACGTTGGCGAAGGTCACGGCCTCGAGCGCAGCGCGCAGCGCCACGTGGATGCTCACCAGCACCGTGCGCAGTTCATCGTTGGCCAGCATCATGCGCACCGGCATCCGGTCCAGCCCGACGCCGGCATGGGCGGCCGCCTCGGCCTGCAGCAGCTCGGTGTGCCCCGGGTACGGCAGGCCCGCGGCCGCCAGCGCCTCCTTGTGCAGCGGCGCCGTGACCACTCCGGCGATCTCGCCGCGCAGCGCCGCGCTCGCGGCCCACAGCACCGCCTTCGCCGCCACGCGCCCGGCGGCTTCGCTCACGACGCCCCAGGCGGGCAGCGGATCGAGCGGCGCACCGACCTGCAGCACCGGGATGCAACGCGGCGGCACCTGCGCAGCCTCGGGCACGGAAGCGATCAGCGCGATGGGCAGCGGCGGGCCCCCGCCCGCGATCGCGGCTGCGCCGCGGCGCATGCAGGCCACGTCGCCGGCGACGAAACAGCCTGCAGTGAGCGCCTGTTCCGCGAAAGCCTTGGCAATGATCTCCGGGCCTATGCCCGCCGGATCGCCGATCGTGATCGCGAGCGGCTTCACGCGGGATTCCCGATGTCGACGAACTCGTGCGCGATCCCGAACTGCCGCGCGACGTGCGCCGCCACCGCCGGCGCGCCATAGCGCTCGCTCGCATGGTGGCCGCAGGCGATGAAGGTCACGCCGCATTCGCGCGCGTAGTGCGCCTGCGGCTCGGAGATCTCGCCGGTGAGGAAGGCCTGCGCGCCGGCGGCGATGGCCGCCTCGAAGTACGACTGCGCACCGCCCGTGCACCAGGCGATGCGCCGCAGCGGCCCGGGCGCGCCGGCCACGCAGGTGACCGAGCGGCCGAGTGCCGCGCCGACATGCCGGGCCAGCGCCTCGTTGTCCGCGAAGGCCCCGCCGTCGCTGCGCTCACCGAGGAAGCCGAGGTCCTGCTCGCCGAAGCGCGCGCTCGCCGCCAGCCCGAGCTGCCGGCCGAGCTGCGCGTTGTTGCCCAGCTCGGGATGCGCATCGAGCGGCAGGTGGTAGGCGTACAGGTTGATGTCGTGCGCCAGCAGCAGCGCCAGCCGCTGCTTCATCCAGCCGGTGACGCGCCCGTCCTGGCCGCGCCAGAAGAGGCCGTGGTGCACGAAGATCGCGTCCGCCTCGCGCGCGATGGCCGCCTCGATCAGCGCCCGGCTGGCGGTGACCCCCGAGACGATGCGGCCCACCTGTTCGCGGCCCTCGACCTGCAGCCCGTTGGGGCCGTAGTCCTTGAAGCGCTCCGGCGCCAGCAGGGTGTCGAAGGCTTGCAGCAGGTCGCTCCGGTGCGTCATGGGGGAAAGGTCACAAGGTTCAGGCCGCATTCTGCTACGGCGCCGCGCGCGGGACGGCGCGAACATCGCGCCTCCTGCAAGGAGCCGCGATGGACACGCTGATGCTGATGCTGTGGTGCATGGCCCTGGGCGCGATCGGCGCGGTGGCGCTCGCCCGCATGGGCGACCTGGCGGCCCGCCCCAGCCTGGCCAAGCTGCGGGCGGTCGGCTACCACCTGAGCGTGTTCCTGCTGGTGCTCGTGCTCAGCGGGGTGCTGCGCCAGGCGGTGCACCCGGGCGCCCGCTGGCTGCAGGCGCTGCAGGTGCTGGCCGGCCCGGTGTGCGTGGGCCTCGCCAACTTCTGGATCCACGGCTGGCTCGCAGCGGCGCAACGCGATCGGCTCATGGCCGGCGTGCTGCGCTGCTCCGCCTTCGCCCTGCCGCTGCTCGCGCTCGCCGTGCCGTGGGTGGTGCCGCAGGAACTGCAGTTGCCCATGGCGCTGGCGCTGTCGCTGGCCGGCAGCGGCGTGACCTGCTGGCTGGCCTTCCGTGCCTGGATGCACGGCGACCGCTTGGCCCTGGTCATGACGGCCGGCTGCCTGCTCGCGCTGCCGGCCCTGGGCGGCCTGTACGCCATCGCCATGCACCCGGGCGTGTGGTGGCCCGTCGCACAGGGGGTCGTCGCGCTGGCCGTCACCCTGGGCAACGCGCTCACCGGCCGCATGCTGTGGCAGCGCGAGCGCCACGTGTGGCGCACCCGCGAGACGGGCAGCGCCCCGGCGGTGGACCCGGTCACCCGGCTGCACAGCAGCGCGGCGCTGGTGCAGCGCCTGGTGCAGTCGCAGCAGCGCCGGCTGCGCACGCGGCGCGAAGGCGCCATGCTGGCCGTGACCGTGTTCGACGCCGAGCGCATCGCCACGCAGGTGGGCGCGGCCGGCCTCAACGAGGTGTGGATGGCGGTCGCGGCGCGCGTGCAGCGCCAGGTCGGCGTGATGAACCCGGTGGGCCGCTACTGGGACCGCTGCTTCGTCGCACTGGTCGAGACCATCCCCGACCGCGGCTGGCTGCGCGGCTTCGGGCTGCGGCTGGCCGCCAGCCTGCGCAAGCCGATCGAGGTGACCGGGCGCGACGGCGAGCCGGTGCGGGTGCAGGTCGAAGCCGGCGTCGGCGTGGTCCACCTGGCCGCAGTCCACCCCGAAGTCGAGGACGTGCTCGACGAGGTGCAGCGCCTCGCGGAAGCGGCACGCGCCATGCCGTCGCGCGCGGCAGCGCCGGACGCGGCCAGCGGCCGCCCGGTGCCCATCGAGCAAGCCCGCTGGGGGCGCCGCCAGCGGCGCCGGCGCGCACCCGTCGCGGCCCCCGATCTGGCACTCCAATAGCGGCGGAATCAGCCCAGCGGGGCCCTGCATCCCGCATACACTTGGGCTTTCCGCAACCCCGACCCATGCGACGCTACTGGCTCGTCTTCTCGCAGGCGGTGACCATCCTGCTGGCCGCGTACTTCGTCGTGATCACGATGAAGCCGGAATGGCTCAATCGCCGCCCGGTCACGACCGCCTCCACCGGCATCTCGCTGCAGGAGGCGCCCACCTTGCCCGGCGCGCCGGCGCCCCCGGGCAGCTTCCGTTCGGCGGCCCAGAAGGCGTCGCAGGCGGTGGTGAGCATCAACACCAGCAAGGCGGCCGACCGGCCCTCTTCCAGCGATCCGTGGTTCCGCTTCTTCTTCGGCGACCAGGGCGCGGTGCCGCAAAGCGGGCTGGGCAGCGGCGTGATCATCAGCCCCGACGGCTTCATCCTCACCAACAACCACGTGGTCGAAGGCGCCACCGAGATCGAGGTCGCCCTCAACGACAGCCGCAAGGCGCGCGCGAAGGTCATAGGGACCGACCCCGAGACGGACCTCGCGATCCTGAAGGTGAACGCCGACCGCCTGCCGGTGATGACCCTGGGGAACTCCGACGCGCTGCAGGTCGGCGACCAGGTGCTCGCCATCGGCAATCCCTTCGGCGTCGGCCTCACCGTCACCAGCGGCATCGTCAGCGCACTGGGGCGCAACCAGCTGGGGATCAACACCTTCGAGAACTTCATCCAGACCGATGCGGCCATCAATCCCGGCAACTCGGGCGGTGCGCTGGTGGACGTCAACGGCAACCTGATGGGGATCAACACCGCGATCTACTCGCGCTCCGGCGGCAGCATGGGCATCGGCTTCGCCATCCCCGTGTCGACGGCCAAGCTGGTGCTGGAGGGCATCGTCAAGGACGGCGTGGTGACGCGCGGCTGGATCGGCGTGGAGCCCGCGGACCTGTCGCCCGAGCTGATGGAAACCTTCGGCGTCAAGGCGAAGAAGGGCGTGCTGATCACGGGCGTGCTGCAGAACGGCCCGGCGGCGCAGGCCGGCGTGAAGCCGGGAGACGTCGTCGTGCAGGTGGGCGACAAGGATGTCGCCAACGTGTCGGAACTGCTGTCCACCGTGGCCGCGCTGAAGCCGGGCAACGCCACCCATTTCAAGCTGCAGCGGCGCGAGGACAACGTCGACGTGACCGTCACGCCGGGCAAGCGGCCCAAGCCGAAGCAGCCGGCACCGCAGCTGCCGGGCTTGCCGGGGCGGTAGGAAGGCATGGATCCCCGCCTGCGCGGGGATGACGGCGCTCTTCGCTGCGGGCATGGATCCCCGCCTGCGCGGGGATGACGGCGTACTTCGCTGCGCCGTCCCTTCGCTGCGCCGTCCCCTTCCCTACGCCGTCACTTCGCGGCGGCTTCGCCCGATTCTTCTTCGGGTGCCTTGGAGTGCTTGACGAACAGTTGCGCGGCCCAGATCCCCAGTTCGTACAGCAGCACCATCGGGATCGCCAGCGCGAGCTGCGAGACGACGTCCGGCGGCGTGATCACGGCGGCGATGATGAAGGCCAGCACCACGAAGTAGCCGCGGAATTCCTTGAGCTTGGCCACCGTGATCATCTCGAAGCGCACCAGCAGCATCACCACGATGGGCACCTGGAAGGCCAGGCCGAAGGCGAGGTAGAGCCCCAGGATCGCCTCCACGTACGAGGCGATGTCGGGCGTGGCCGCCACGCTGGCCGGCGTGAAGCCCTGGATGAACGCGAACATCCGATCAAGCACGAAGAACTGCACGAACGCGATGCCGCCATAGGCCAGCAGGCTGCCGAACAGGATCAGCGGCAGCGCGAACTTCTTCTCGTGGCTGTACAGGCCGGGCGCCACGAAGGCCCACAGCTGGTACATCAGCCAGGGCAGCACCAGCAGCACCGCCACCAGCAGCAGCACCTTGAGCGGCACGAAGAAGGGGGAGAACACGCCGACGGCGATCAGCTTCGCGTCCGGCGGCATGTGGGCGCGGATCGGGCGCGCGATGAAGTCGATCAGGCCGTTCGGCCCCGGCCAGATCGCCAGGGCGATGATGGCGGCGGCGATCCCGTAGATGCAGTAGATCAGCCGGTCGCGCAGCTCCATGAGGTGCGCGACGAAGGGCTGCTCCGTACCGGCGAGTTCGTCTTCCTTGTCGACTTGGGGATCGGGCATGAGGATCGGCTGGCGCCCGTTCTGGGGGGCGCGGCCGCTTTCAGTTGAATTTCTGCGGGCGGTACCTGGCCACACGCGCCGCGCCGGACAGCGCGCGCGTGCGCACCCCGGTGCGCGCCTTGTACCAGTGCGGCACGGCACCCTGCTTGACGCGCCACTTCTTCTTCGGGTGCTTGTATTCCGGGAAGGCGGGCGGCTCGTCGAGCGCGGGCGAGGAACTGGAGCCCGCGTCCTGCCACTGCTTCTCGAAGTCGGAGGCAGCGGTGGAGACCGAGTTCTCGACGTCGCGGGCGGCGGATTCGACCGTCTCCTTCATCTTGCGGAGTTCGTCGAGATCCATGGAGCGGTTGACTTCCGCCTTCACGTCGTTCACGTAGCGCTGGGCCTTGCCCAGCAAGGTCCCGACGGTCCGCGCGACGCGCGGCAGCTTTTCCGGCCCGATCACGATCAGGGCCACGGCGCCGATCAGCGCCATCTTCGAGAGGCCGAGGTCGATCACTGCGTGGAATCGGGGCTGGGGGTCAGGACTTGTTCCGCGCTTCGACGTCGATGGTGGCCTTGTCGGCCCCGGCCGGCTGCGGCGTGGACGTGACCTGGGCCGACGGCGGCACCGGGGTTTCCGGCGTCGAGCCTTCCTTCATGCCGTCCTTGAAGCCCTTGACGGCGCCGCCGAGGTCCTGCCCGATGTTCTTGAGCTTTCTGGTGCCGAAAACGAGCACAACGATCAACAGCACGATCAGCCAGTGCCAAATGGAAAACGAACCCATGGATCTCTCCTGTCTTACTGCTCGGATTCTAGTCGGGCAGGGGAAGTTCATCGCCCTGCCCGACCATATCCCCTAGCCCTTGCGCCAGGGGCGTGGTCCGCCGATCACATGGAAGTGCAAATGCTGCACTTCCTGGCCACCGTCGTCGCCCGTGTTGCACACCAGCCGGAAGCCGCCTTCCGGGTACGGGCGGCAGCCCTCCTGCTTCGCCAGCGCCGGCACCAGGCTCATCATTTTCCCGAGCAGGGGCGCATCCGCCTCCCCGACGTGGGCCAGCGACAGGATGTGCCGCTTCGGAATAAGCAGGAAGTGCACAGGCGCCCAGGGCTGGATGTCGTGGAAGGCGAGGATCTCCTCGTCCTCATATACCTTCTTCGACGGGATCTGGCCTTGGGCGATCTTGCAGAAGATGCAGTCGGGATCGTGGCTCATGCGCGCCTCGCTACTGGGGGAAGCGATTGTCGTTGAAGCGCAGCCAGCCGCGCAGGAAGCGGTAGATGTACCAGGCGCCGATGACCGTCCAGGCGATGTAGCCCGGGAAGAGCAGCAGGGCGAACAGCGGCGCGGTGAGCACCAGCCACAGCAGCGTCCACCAGAAGGTGCGGATCATGTAGTTGTGGTGCGCCGTGTACAGGCGGTCGGCCTCGTCGCTCCGCTTGACGTAGTTGACGACCAGCGCGATCACCGACAGCGTCCACAGCGAGAACGGCGCCACCGTGTGCAGGCCGTACAGCACGTGCATCGTCGGGCGGTCCGCGCGCTTGTCTTCCAGGGTGACGAAGTCCGTCTCGGCCATGAATGCTCCTTGCTTGCTACGACTTGCCGGCTTCGCGTTCGCGCGCCTTGCGCATGGCCTTTTCCTCCAGGCCGCCCAGGCCCTCGCGCCGCTGCAGTTCGGCCACCACGTCGGCGGGACGCAGGCCGTAGTGCGCCAGCGCGATCATGGAATGGAACCACAGGTCGGCCACCTCGCCGACCAGCCGGGCGCGGTCGCCGCCGTGGTCGGCGTCCTTGGCGGCCATCACGACCTCCGTGGCTTCCTCGCCGATCTTCTTGAGGAAGGCGTCCGGGCCCTTGTGCAGCAGGCGCGCGACATAGCTCGCCTCCGGGTCGCCCCCGTTGGCGGGTTTCCGGCTCTCGATGACTTCGGCCAAGCGGGCCAGCGCGTCGACGTCGCTCATGCTCATGAGGTGTAGATGGTGGAAGGATCTTTCAAGACGGGCTCCACCGATTTCCAGGCGCCGTCGCGCCAGACCTGGAAGAAGCAGCTGTGGCGGCCGGTGTGGCAGGCGATCGAGGGATCGTGCCCGTGCTGGGTGACCTTCAGCAGCAGCACGTCGTTGTCGCAATCCATGCGGATCTCGTGCACCTGCTGCACGTGGCCCGACTCCTCGCCCTTGAACCAGAGCTTGCCGCGCGAGCGGCTGAAATAGACGGCGCGACCGAGTTCCGCGGTCCTGCGCAGCGCCTCGCGGTCCATCCAGGCGAACATCAGCACGTCGCCGGTGGCTGCTTCCTGCGCGATGACGGGCACCAGGCCCTGCGCATCCCATTTCACTTCGTCGAGCCAGTCCATGCGCGATTGTCCCACGCGCGCCGCGGACGCCCGGCCGCACTGGCAATCCAGGGGGCGACCCGGCTATCCTCGACGGGTCACAGGAAGCTCGAAGGGGGCGCTCGCCATGAAAACATTCCTCGCGTCCATCCTCGTGGCGGGCCTGCTGGGCGCCTGCGGGGGCGGCGGCGGCAATCCGGGGGAGTGCAGCGGCAGCGCGCAGTTGTGCGCCGATGCGGGCGCGGGCCCGGGCGGCGGCGGCGGTGGCTCCGTGGTGCAGATCTTCACGCGTTCGGGAACGGGCGACGCGTCGTTCCAGTTGCCCGCCGACGTCAGGCGACTGCGGATCCGGGGGACGAGCGCCGCCGCTTCGCAGAACTTCGTGGTCAGCATCGGCGGCTCGTTCGCGGTCAACACGCCGATCGGCAGCGCCCAGACCCCGCCGACCTTCGACGCCGAGGTGGCGGTCAGCGGGGGCAGCACGGTGGAGATCACCCAGGCGGACGGCATCACCTGGTCGGTCGAACAGGTGCCCTGAGCGCGCCGGGGGCGCCCAGTGCGGAGGGCCTACAGCCGCACCGGGATGCCGCGCTGCGCCATCCGCTCCTTGGCCTGGGCCACGGTGTACTCCCCGTAGTGGAAGATGCTGGCGGCCAGGACGGCGTCGGCGCCGCCCTGCTGCACGCCGTCGGCCAGGTGGTCCAGGGTGCCGACGCCGCCGGAGGCGATCACCGGCACCGGTACGGCGTCCGCCACCGCGCGCGTGAGCGCGAGGTCGAAGCCGGAGCGGGTGCCGTCGCGGTCCATGCTGGTCAGGAGGATCTCGCCGGCGCCGCGACGCGCCATCTCGGTGGCCCAGGCCACCGCGTCCAGGCCGGTGTTGCGCCGGCCGCCGTGGCTGTAGACGTCCCAGCCGGGCCCCTGGGTGGCGGCCGCCTCGGCGCCGCGCCGCTTGGCGTCGATCGCCACCACGATGCACTGCGCGCCGTACCGGGCGGAGGCGGCGCTGATCACGTCCGGGTTGGCGATGGCTGCCGAATTGAAGCTGGTCTTGTCGGCCCCGGCATTGAGCAGCCGGCGCACGTCTTCCACCGTGCGCACGCCGCCGCCGACCGTGAGCGGGATGAAGACCTGCGAGGCGACGGCCTCGATGATGTGCAGGATCAGGTCGCGGCCGTCGCTGGTGGCCGTGATGTCCAGGAAGGTCAGTTCGTCGGCGCCCTGCTCGTTGTAGCGGGCGGCGATCTCCACCGGGTCGCCCGCGTCGCGCAGTTCCACGAAGTTGACGCCCTTGACGACGCGGCCGCCGGTGACGTCGAGGCAGGGGATGATGCGTTTGGCGAGCATGGCGCGATTCTACGGAGCCGCGTCAGCGGGCCGGCCACTGCCAGGCGGGCGCGTCGAGCGCGTCGAGGTTCACGATCCGGGTCTCGCCCAGTTCCTTTTCCAGCACGATGGAGCGCAGGTCGAGGTCCGCGGCGGCGTCCAGGGCGGCGATCAGCCGCGTCGAGTGCGACACCACCACCACCTGCGAGGCGCGCGCAGCCTGTGCCACGAGGCGGCCCAGGGCCGGCAGCAGGTCCGGATGGAGGCTGGCTTCCGGTTCGTTGAGCACCAGCAGCGGCGGCGGCCGGGGCGTCAGCAGGGCCGCGATCCACAGCAGGTAGCGCAGCGTGCCGTCGGAAAGCTCCGCCGCCCGCAGCGGCCGCAGCAGCCCGGGCTGGCGCATCAGCACCTCGAACTGCCCCTCCTGCAGTCGCACCTCCAGCCGCGCGCCGGGGAAGGCGTCGTCGACCGCCGCATCCAGGGCTTCGGCATCGCCGATCTCGCGGATGGTCTGCACGGCGGCGGCGAAGTCGGCGCCGTCGTGGCCCAGCACCGGGGTGCGCGTGCCGATCTGCGGCCGGCGGGCCGGCGCTTCGGGGTCGGAGCGGAAATGGTCGTAGAAGCGCCAGGCCCGCACCTGCTCGCGCACCTCCAGCATCTCGGGCGCGGTGCGCGGGTCGACGAATTCGGCCAGCATGCTGGCGTACGCGGGCAGCAGGCGTTCCACCGGGTACCAGCGGCCCTGGGCGTCGCGCGTCTCGAGCAGCGCGCCCTTGCGCTTGACCAGCGTGGCCGCGGGGCGCAGCACGGGGCCGCTCCAGACCGCCTCCACCTTGATGGCGGGATCCTGCCCGAACAGGGTGCGCGGCACCGGCGTCGGCAGGCCGATGTCGATCGCGTAGCCGAAGTCCGCCGGGCCGTCACCGGCGAAGCCCAGGCGCAGGTGCACCGGCGCGTTGCGGCGACCCGTGCCCTGCACCTCCTGTTCGCCGCGCCGCATGGCGGCGGAGATCTCCTCGGGACCGGCCCACAGCACCGAAGGCAGGCCGCCTTCGCGTGCCAGCGAGCGCACCACGCCGCCATGGGCCGTGTCGGCCAGCAGGCGGAGGGCGCGGTAGACGCTGGACTTGCCGCTGCCGTTGGGGCCGGTGATGAGCGTCAACGCCCCCAGGGGCACCAGCAGGTGCCGCAGCGAGCGGTAGTTCGCGATGGCCAGCGTCCGCAGCACGCCGGCCCGGCGTCAGCCGTTCAGTTCGTCGGCGCGGGCCTGGGCCCGGGCGAAATCGAGGTCACCGGAGTAGACGGCGCGGCCGCAGATCACGCCTTCGATGCCTTCGTCCTCCACCGCGCACAGCTTCTCGATGTCGTCCATCGAGGACAGGCCGCCGGAGGCGATCACCGGGATGGACAGCGACTGCGCCAGCTTCACGGTGGCATCGACGTTGATGCCGGTCAGCATGCCGTCGCGGCCGATGTCCGTGTAGATGATGGACTCGACGCCCCAGTCCTCGAACTTGCGCGCCAGGTCGACCACCTCGTGGCCGGTGAGCTTGCTCCAGCCATCGGTGGCGACCTTGCCCTCCTTGGCGTCGAGGCCGACGATGATGTGGCCGCCGAAGGCGGTGCAGGCGTCCTTCAGGAAGCCCGGGTTCTTCACGGCGGCGGTGCCGATGATCACGTAGCGCAGACCGCCGTCGATGTACCTCTCGATGGTGTCGAGGTCGCGGATGCCGCCCCCCAGCTGCACCGGGATGTCGTCGCCCACCGCCTTGAGGATGGAGCGCACGGCGGTGAAGTTCTGGGGCTTGCCGGCGAACGCGCCGTTCAGGTCGACGAGGTGCAGGCGCCGGGCACCGCGCTCCAGCCAGGTCCGCGCCATGGCGGCGGGGTCCTCGCTGAAGGTGGTCGCCTGGTCCATGTCGCCTTGTTTGAGGCGTACGCAGTGGCCGTCTTTCAGGTCAATCGCGGGGATCAGCAGCATGGGGCTTGGTGGAGGACGGCCGCCGGCGGCGTGCCGCGACCCGTGGACGGTCAGGGGTTCCAGTGCAGGAAGTTGCGATAGAGCGAGAGCCCCTGGTCGGCGCTTTTTTCGGGATGGAACTGCGTCGCAAAAATATTATCGCGGGCCACCGCGCACGTAAAGCGAACACCGTACTCGGATTCCCCAACGCTGTGGCGCGGGTCCGACGGCCTGGTGTAGAACGAATGGACGAAATAAAACCAGCTGGCGTCGGGCACGCCGGCCCACATCGGGTGCGGCTGCGCCTGCATGACGCGGTTCCAGCCCATTTGGGGCACCTTGTAGCGGCTGCCATCGGGCTGCAACCGGCCTTCGAGGCGGAAGCGCACGACCTCGCCGTGGATCAGGCCCAGGCCGTCCGTGGGCCCTTCCTCGCTGCGATCCAGCAGCATCTGCATGCCCACGCAGACGCCGAACAGCGGCTTGCTGGCGGCGGCCTCCAGGACCGATTCGAGCAGGCCCGACTCGCGCAGCTCGCGCATGCAATCGGGCATGGCGCCCTGCCCCGGCAGGACGACGCGTTCGGCGGCACGCACCTCTTCGGGGCGTGAGGTGATCACCGCCTCCAGGCCGCTGCCCTGGGCGACGTGCAGGACCGCCTGCGACACCGAGCGCAGGTTGCCCATGCCGTAGTCGACCACCGCGACGGTGCCTCGGCTCAAAGCGATCCCTTCGTCGACGGAATCATGCCGGCGGCCCGCGGATCGAGCTCCAGCGCGAAGCGCAGGGCGCGGGCAAAGGCCTTGAACACCGTCTCGCACTGGTGGTGCGCGTTCTCGCCGCGCAGGTTGTCGATGTGCAGCGTCACGAAGGCGTGGTTGGCGAAGCCCTGGAAGAATTCGTGGGCCAACTGGGTGTCGAAGGTGCCGATCATGCCGCTCTTGAACGGCACGTTCATGACCAGGCCCGGCCGGCCGGAGAAGTCGATCACCACCCGCGACAGCGCCTCGTCCAGGGGCACGTAGGCGTGTCCGTAGCGGCGGATGCCCTTCTTGTCGCCCACCGCCTTGTAGACGGCCTGTCCCAGCGTGATACCCACGTCTTCCACCGTGTGGTGGCCGTCGATGTGCAGGTCGCCCTTGGCGTCGATGTCCAGGTCGATCAGCCCGTGGCGGGCGATCTGGTCCAGCATGTGGTCGAAGAAGCCGATGCCGGTGGCCAGTTTCGCCTGGCCCGTGCCATCGAGGTTCACCGCGACGCGGATCTGCGTCTCGGCGGTGTTGCGGGTGATCTCCGCGGTGCGGGGCGTGCTCATAGGGTGGACTGCAGGGCGGCCAGCAGCTGCGTGTTCTCTTCGGCGGTGCCGACGGTCAGGCGCAGGCAGCCGGCCAGCAACGGGTGCATTCTAGAAACGTTCTTGACCAGCACCTTGCGCGCCTTCATGCCTTCGAAGCTGCGGGCCGGATCGGGCACCCGCACCAGGATCATGTTGGCATCGCTGGGCCAGGACTGCACGCCCATTTCCTTCAGCGCCTGCTGCAGCCGCTCGCGCTCGCTGCGCAGGTCGGCGGCCTGGGCCGCGAACACGTCCTCGTGCTCCAGGGCGAACAGGGCGGCTTCGGCATTCAGCACGCTCACGTTGTAGGGCGGGCGGACCTTGTCGATCTGGGCGACCAGCTGCGAGCGGCCCATCATGTAGCCGATCCGCACGCCGGCCAGGCCGAACTTGCTCAGGGTGCGCATCAGGAGCACATGTTCGTGCTGCGCCAGCCGCCTCAGGAAGCTGCGGCTGGAGAACGGCTGGTACGCCTCGTCGATCACCACCAGTCCGGGGGCGGCCTGCACGATGCGGTCGACGACGGCGTCGTCCCACAGGTTGGCCGTGGGATTGTTCGGGTAGGCGAGGTAGACGATGGCGGGCTGGTGCAGCGCAATCGCATCCAGCATCGCCTTCTCGTCGAGTTCGAAGTCGGGGGTGAGGTCGACGCCGACGAACTTCAGGCCCTGCAGCTGCGCGCTCATGGCGTACATCACGAACCCCGGCTGCGGGGCGAGGATGGTGGCGCCGGGCACGTCGCAGGCGAGCGCCAGCAGCGAGATCAGTTCGTCGGAGCCGTTGCCCAGCATCAGCTCGCAGCCGGCGGGCACCTGCGCGTGCTTCGCCAGCGCGCGCTTCAGGTCCTCGATGCGCTCGCCGGGATAGCGGTTCAGGGCCACT
Organism: Ramlibacter alkalitolerans; assembly: GCF_016722765.1. Lineage (GTDB taxonomy): Bacteria > Pseudomonadota > Gammaproteobacteria > Burkholderiales > Burkholderiaceae_C > Ramlibacter > Ramlibacter alkalitolerans. Next base: position 458,614 of record NZ_JAEQND010000001.1, read on the forward strand.
GCGGCGAGGCGTTCGCCGAGTTCCTTCTGCAGGCGCGCCGGCAGCCGATGCGGATTCTCCATCGCATCGAGCTTGACCATTCCCCTGGAATCCTGGATGGCATAGGCATGCATGCCCTGCACGTCCTGGCGGATGCGCGTGGCGATGAGTTTTTCGAGGGTGGGGGTCATGGGGAACGGGGGAGGAACATCCGAACGCAAAGGACGCAAAGGTTTCGCAAAGGCCGCAAAAGGGGATCCATTATCGAATCCTTTCTTTTTTGCGTCTTTTGCGTAGCTTTTGCGTCCTTTGCGTTCGGTTGTCCGGGGTCTCAGCGCTTCAGGCGCAGCTCCGCGGCCCGGGCGTGGGCCTGGAGGCCTTCGCCGTAGGCGAGTTCGGCGGCGATGGCGCCCAGGGTCTGGGCGCCGGCTTCGCTCACCTCGATCAGGCTGCTGCGCTTCTGGAAATCGTAGACGCCCAGCGGGCTCGAGAAGCGCGCCGTGGTCGACGTCGGCAGCACGTGATTCGGCCCGGCGCAGTAGTCGCCCAGCGACTCGCTGGTGTACGCGCCCAGGAAGATCGCGCCGGCATGCCGCAGCAGCGGCTCCCAGCGGTGCGGCTCGTGGCTGGCGATCTCCAGGTGCTCGGGCGCGATCCGGTTGCTGATCTCGCAGGCTTCTTCCATGCTGCGGGTGTGGATCAGCGCCCCGCGGCCGGTGAGCGAGCTGGCGATGATGCCGGCGCGCGGCATCTCCGGCAGCATGCGGTCGATGGCGGCCTGCACCTGCGCGATGTAGCCCTCGTCAGGGCACAGCAGGATGCTCTGGGCCAGTTCGTCGTGCTCCGCCTGCGAGAACAGGTCCATGGCCACCCAGTCGGCCGGCGTGCTGCCGTCGGCCAGCACCAGGATCTCGCTCGGGCCGGCGATCATGTCGATCCCCACCTGGCCGAACACGCGGCGCTTGGCGCTGGCGACATACGCGTTGCCCGGGCCGGTGATCTTGTCCACGCGCGGCACCGTCTCCGTGCCATAGGCCAGCGCCCCGACGGCCTGCGCGCCGCCGATCGTGAAGGCGCGCGTCACGCCGGCCACGTGCGCGGCGGCCAGCACCAGCGGGTTCTTCTCGCCGCGCGGCGTCGGCACCACCATGATGATCTCGCCGACACCCGCGACCTGCGCCGGGATCGCGTTCATCAGCACCGAGGACGGATAGGCTGCCTTGCCGCCCGGCACGTAGATGCCGACGCGGTCCAGCGGCGTGACCTTCTGGCCGAGCAGCGTGCCGTCGGCATCGCGGTAGCTCCAGCTCTCGCCGGACGCCTTCTTCTGCGCCTCGTGGTAGCTGCGCACGCGCCGGGCGGCGGCTTCGAGCGCGGCGCGCTGCTTGCCCGGCAGGGCTTCGAAGGCCGCCTTCAGTTCCGCCGGCTGCAGTTCCAGCGCCTGCAGCGATTGCGCGTCCATCGCGTCGAAGCGGTTGGTGTATTCCAGCACTGCCGCATCCCCGCGCCGCTGCACCTCGGCGAGGATGTTCGCCACGGCCTGCTCGATGCCGGCATCGGTTTCCGCCGACCAGTGCAGGCGGGCCTTGAACGCGGCGTCGAAGCCGGCGTCACGGGTGGACAGGCGCAGGGGGCGGGCGGCGGAGCTCATAGGGAAGCCATTATCCAGCGCCGGCGCCAACCCGGCTTTGCCGGGCCGCCGGCGGCGCGTCTCGAGGGGAGTCCCCGAAAGGGGCGGGTCAGTTCCGGGCGGCGACGGTCTTCGCGAACACGTCGATCAGGTGGCGGATCGGTTCCTGCTTCAGCTTGAGGGCCGCCTGGTTGACGACCAGCCGCGAGCTGATGTCCATGATGCGCTCGACTTCCACCAGGTTGTTGGCCTTGAGCGTCCCGCCGGTGGACACCAGGTCCACGATGGCATCGGCCAGGCCCGTGAGCGGCGCCAGCTCCATCGAGCCATAGAGCTTGATCAGGTCCACGTGCACGCCCTTGGCGGCGAAGAAGTCGCGCGCGATGCTGGTGTACTTGGTGGCCACCTTCAGGCGCGCGCCCTGGCGCACGGCCGACGCGTAGTCGAAGTCCGCGCGCACGGCGACGCTCACGCGGCACTTGGCGATCTGCAGGTCGAGCGGCTGGTACAGGCCCGCGGCACTGGCTCCGGCGCCCCAGGTGGCGCCATGTTCGATCAGCGTGTCCAGGCCGGTCACGCCGAGGTCCGCGCCGCCGTACTGCACGTAGGTCGGAACGTCGGTCGCGCGCACCAGCACCACCCGCAGTTCGGGATTCGTCGTGCCGATGATCAGCTTGCGCGACTTCTCGGGATCTTCCAGCACCTCGATCCCGGCCGCCTTCAGCAGCGGCAGGGTCTCGTCGAAGATGCGGCCCTTGGACAGGGCGAGGGTGAGGGTGGGGCGGACCCCAGCGTTCATGTGATTCTTTCGATGTCGGCGCCCAGCGCGCGCAGCTTGTGTTCCATCTGTTCGTAGCCGCGGTCCAGGTGGTAGATGCGATCGACGAGCGTCTCGCCGTCGGCGACCAGGCCGGCGATGACGAGCGACGCGGAGGCGCGCAGGTCGGTGGCCATCACGGCCGCGCCGGACAGCGAGGGCACGCCGTGCGTCACGGCCACCTTGCCGTCGACGTCGATGTGCGCGCCCATGCGCATCAGTTCGCTGACGTGCATGAAGCGGTTCTCGAAGATCGTCTCGGTGATCTTGGAGTCGCCCTCCGAGATGCAGTTGAGCGCCATGAACTGCGCCTGCATGTCGGTGGGAAAGCCCGGGTACTCGGTGGTCTTGAAGCTCTGGGCTTCCAGCCGGCGGTCGGACTTGACGCGGATGCCGTCCGCGCGGGGCTCCACTTCCGCCCCGGCGGCACGCAGCAGGTCGATCACGGCGCCGAGGTGGTCGGCGCGGCCGTCCTGCAGCATCACGTCGCCGCCGGTGGCGGCGACGGCACACAGGAAGGTGCCGCATTCGATGCGGTCGGCCACCACCTTGTGCGTGGCGCCGTGCAGCTTGTCGACGCCGACGATGCGGATGCGGCCGGTGCCATGCCCTTCGACCTTGGCGCCCATCGCATTGAGCATGTCGCCCAGGTCGGTGATCTCCGGTTCCTGCGCCGGGTTCTCGAGGATCGTCTCGCCGTCGGCGAGCGCGGCGGCCATCATGAAGTTCTCGGTGCCGGTGACCGTGATCATGTCGGTGCGGATGTGCGCGCCCTTGAGCCGGTCCTGCCCCTTGGGCAGCTTGGCGATCATGTAGCCGTGCTCGATCACGATCTCGGCGCCCATCTTCTGCAGGCCCTTGATGTGCTGGTCGACCGGCCGCGCGCCGATGGCGCAGCCGCCCGGCAGCGACACCGTCGCTTCGCCGAAACGCGCCAGCAGCGGCCCGAGCGCGAGCACCGAGGCGCGCATGGTCTTGACCATCTCGTAGGGCGCCTCGGGGAAGTGCAGGTCCTTCGAGTCGATCAGGACCGTGCCGTCGCTGTTGAACTCGGCCTTCGCGCCCATGTTCCGGATGAGCTTGAGCATCGTCGCCACGTCCTGCAGGCGCGGGATGTTCTTCAGCGTCATCGGTTCGGCCGTGAGCAGCGCGGCGCACAGTTCGGGCAGGGCCGCGTTCTTGGCGCCGGAAATGCGGATCTCGCCGTGCAGCGGCTTGCCGCCGCGAATCAAGAGCTTGTCCATGTGCCTCAGGGTTGCTGTAGTGCCGCCCATTCCTCGGGCGTGAAAGTCTGCATCGACAAGGCGTGCACCTCGTCGTTCTGCATTCTCGCACCAAGGGTTGCGTACACCTTCTGGTGGCGCTGGATTCGACGCAAACCGGCGAACTCGGCCGACACGATCACCGCCGACCAGTGGCGGCCGTCGCCGTCGATCTCGAGGTGGTCGCACGGGAGGCTGGTGGCGATGAGGGAGCGGAGTTCGTCGGCGGTCATGGTGTTTCCCTGAGGGTTCAGCCGCGGATCTTGTAGCCGATGCGCAGCAGGTGGACGGCGATGGCGCTCACGACCAGCATGGCGCTGCCGACGATCGCCAGGCTGAGCCAGGGCGAGACGTCGCTCACGCCGAAGAAGCCGTAGCGGAAGCCATCGATCATGTAGAAGAAGGGATTGAGGTGGCTCACGCGCTGCCAGACTTCGGGCAGCGAGTGGATCGAATAGAACACGCCGGAGAGGAACGTCATCGGCATGATGATGAAGTTCTGGAACGCGGCCATCTGGTCGAACTTCTCGGCCCAGAGGCCCGCGATGAGTCCCAGGGCCCCCAGCATGCCGGCGCCGAGCACCGCGAACACCACGATCCAGAGCGGCGCGGCGAAGCTCACGTGCGTGAACAGGGTGGTGACGATGAACACGCCCAGCCCGACGCACAGGCCGCGCGCCATCGAGGAGCCGACGTAGGCGATGAACCAGCTCCAGTGCGACAGCGGCGTGAGCAGCACGAACACCAGGTTGCCCATGATCTTGCTCTGGATCAGCGAGGAGGAGCTGTTGGCGAACGCGTTCTGCAGCACGCTCATCATCACCAGCCCCGGCACCAGGAACGCGGTGTAGCTGATCGTCTCGTACACCTTGACGCGATCCGACAGCACGTGCCCGAAGATCAGCAGGTACAGCAAGGCCGTGAGCACCGGCGCCGCGACCGTCTGGAAGCCGACCTTCCAGAAGCGCAGCGTCTCCTTGTAGAGGAGCGTCTGCCAGCCGGTCATGCCTGGGCTCCCGGAACGCGGACAGCCGAACGCAAAAGCCGCAAAGGTTTCGCAAAGACCGCCAAAGAACATCCACAAGAAATGTTGAATTCCCTTTGCGGCTTTTGCGTCACCTTTGCGGCCTTTGCGTTCGGTTGTCCTGCCTTCTTCATGCAGGCACCTCCGCCCGGCCCGCCGTCATCACGTCGAGGAAGACGTCCTCCAGGTCCGCCTTGCGGATCTCGACGTCTTCCACGCGCAGGCCGGCCTGGCGGATCACCGACAGGTGCTGCTCGATCTCGTGGGCGTCGTGCGCCGGCAGCTGCACGATCCGGCCGGTGACGCGGGCCTTTCCTTCGAATTCGCGCGGCAGCTGGCCGTCGATCTTGAAGCGCAGCACGTTGCTCGAAGCCGCCTTGAGCAGGTCGCTGGTGCGCTCCAGCGCCACCACCTTGCCCGTCTTGAGCATGGCGATGCGGCTGCACAGCGCCTCCGCCTCCTCCAGGTAGTGCGTCGTCAGCAGCACCGTGTGGCCCGCGCGATTGAGCTTGGCGATGAACTGCCACAGCGTCTGCCGCAGTTCGACGTCGACGCCCGCCGTCGGCTCGTCCAGCACGATCACCGGCGGCCGGTGCACCAGCGCCTGGGCCACGAGCACGCGCCGCTTCATGCCGCCCGAGAGCTGCCGCATGTTGGAGGTGGCCTTGTCGGCCAGGCCCAGGTTGTGCAGCAGTTCGTCGATCCAGCCCTCGTTGTTCTTCACGCCGAAGTAGCCGGACTGGATGCGCAGCGCCTCGCGCACCGTGAAGAAGGGATCGAACACCAGCTCCTGCGGCACCACCCCGAGCTGGCGGCGCGCCGCGGCGTACGCCTGCTGCACGTCGTGACCGCGCACCAGCACGCGCCCGCCCGTGGGCCGCACCAGGCCGGCCAGCACGCTGATCAGGGTGGTCTTGCCGGCACCGTTGGGGCCGAGCAGGCCGAAGAACTCGCCTTCCTCGATGTCGAAGCTGACGCCATCCAGGGCCTGGAAGGCGCCGCGCGGGCTGGAATAGGTCTTGGAGACGGACTGGAAGGAGATGGCGGGCATGGGGAACCCGCGATTTTACGGCGCGGCGCATGGGCGCTGCCGTTGCGGTATCGCGCTGCGCGCGAGCCCGGCCTGCCTGACGCCTCAAGCGTCAGGCAGCAACTCGCTCACACCATACAAAGCGGCGAGCGCCCGCAGCCGCGGATGCGGGTTGCTGACCGCGAACGACTTGCCCAGCGCGAGGGCCTCGCGCCGGCATTCCAGCAGCACCGCCAGCGCCGAGGAGTCGAACACACGCAGCGCCGACGCATCGGCGACGGCGGCACGGGACGGATCCGAATGCAGGGCCTGCGCCAGCATGCGGCAGCAGGCCGTGGCGCGCGCGTGCGTCAGTTCGGCGGGCAGCACCAGCACGCGCTCAACCCTTGCGCGGGGTGCCGGTGGAATTGGCGCGGTTGCGCTCCGCCAGCGCGGCGATCAGGCCGTCGAGGCCCTTGGTGTTGATTTCCTGCGTGAACTGGCTGCGGTAGGTCTCGACCAGCCACACGCCCAGCACGTTCAGGTTGTAGATCTTCCAGCCGGTACCGTCGCCGGGCGTCTTCTCCAGCCGGTATTCGAGCTGGATCGGGTCGCCCCGGCCGCGGATTTCGCTGCGCACCACCACGTCGGTGTCGGTCGGCTGGGCCCGCAGCGGCTTGACGGCGACGGATTCGTCGGAGATCTGGGACAGCGCGCCCGAGTAGGTGCGCACCAGCAGCAGCTTGAATTCGTCCTGCAGGCGCTTCTTCTGCTCCGGCGTCGCCTGGCGCCAGGCCGGGCCGACCGCCGAGGCCGTCATGCGCTGGAAGTTCACGTTCGGCATGATCTTGCTGTCGACCACGCCCATGATCCGGTTGATGTCCCCGGCCTGCACGCTCTTGTCGGTGCGGATGATGTTCAGCACTTCGTCGGACAGGCGCTTGATCATCGCGTCGGGGGCTTCGTCCGCGGCGTGCGCGGCCGGCCAGGCACCGGCCATCGCGGCGGCCGTGAACAGCGAGCCTGCGACGCGGAAGAGGGAACGTCGTTTCATTGCAATCCTTTCTTGCTGCCGGGCTTGCGCCCGGCCCCTGTTGGAATTCGGCCGGGGCGCCGGGTTTCGGCGGCTGCCGCGCATGTGCAACAGCCTGCAACCCGCCTCAACGGGCGGGCGGGCGCGCCGGCGGAGCGCCGGCCGGAGCCGCCGCGGGGGGCTCCTTCGATTCGTCGGGCAGGGGCGGCGGCACTTCCCGATTGTCCTGCCGATCGTTGATCTCCGCGCGGCGGCGCTGCAGGTAGGCGTCGCGGGTGAAGGAGTACTTGTCCAGGGCGGCCTCCTCCAGCACGTTGCCCACGCGCAGCAGGTTGGCCCGCTTGTCGATCGCCTGCACGGCGAAGACGGCATCCTGCCCTCCTTCGGGCCAGACGTTGCGGATGATGTTGTAGCGCCACTCGACCGGCAGAGCGGCGGTGTCGCGCAGCGTCGACGGGCCGAGGAAGGGCAGCATGATGTAGGGACCGGCCGGCACGCCCCAGCGGCCCAGCGTCTGGCCGAAATCCTCGCGGTGCCGCTCGATGTTCAGTTCGCTGGCGACGTCGAAGATGCCGAGCACGCCGAACATGGTGTTGACGTGGAAGCGGGCCAGGTTCTCCTCGAAGTCGGGCAGGCGCCCCTGCAGCAGGCTGTTCACGGCCGACCAGCCATCGGACAGGTTGCCGAAGAAGTTGGAGACGCCGGTGCGCATCAGCGGCGGCACCTTGTCGCGATAGAACGTGGCCACGGGCTTGAGCAGCACGCGGTCGAGGCCCTCGTTGAAGTTGTAGGCGTGGCGGTTGAAGGGCTCCCACGGGTCGCGGGGGTTGCGGGCCTCGCCCGTGGTGGCGCATCCGGCCAGCGCCAGGATCGTCGAGGCGAGGAGCAGGCCCCGCACGCTTGCAGATTTCATTTCTTCGTGGTCCCCGTGCTCGGGCCTTCCGCCGCCTTGTTGTAGAGGAACTGGCCGATGAGGTTTTCCAGTACGACCGCGGATTGCGTCGTGACAATGGTATCGCCCGGCGCCAGCAACTTCTCGTCCGCACCGGCTTCGATCCCCACATATTGCTCACCCAGGAGACCACTGGTCAGGATCTTCAGGGAACTGTCCTTCGGGAACTTGTACCGCGTTTCCATCGCCAGGCCCACGCGCGCCTGGAAGGACTTGTCGTCGAACGTGATCGATTCCACGCGGCCGACCACCACGCCGGCGCTTTTCACCGCCGCCCGCGGCTTCAGCCCTCCGATGTTGTCGAACTTGGCGTCCAGGTGGTAGGTCGGCTGGAAGCTGAGCGTCAGCAGGTTGGCCGCCTGCAGCGCGAGGAACACCAGCGCGGCGGCGCCGATGAGGACGAACAGCCCCACCCAGACGTCGTTCTTGGCGCGATCCATGGTTCTTCTCCTAGATGCTGAACATCATTGCGGTCAGCACGAAATCGAGTGCGAGCACGGCGAGCGAGGCCATGACCACCGTGCGCGTGGTGGCGCGCGAGACGCCCTCCGGCGTGGGCCTGGCTGCATACCCCTGCAGCACCGCGATGAAGGTGACGGCGATGCCGAACACCAGGCTCTTGATGACGCCGTTGCCGACGTCCTTGAACACGTCCACCCCGCCTTGCATCTGGCTCCAGAAGGCGCCGGGATCGACCCCGATCAGGACCACGCCGACCACCCAGCCGCCGATGATGCCGACCGCGTTGAACACCGCTGCCAGCAGCGGCATGGCGACCACGCCGGCCCAGAAGCGCGGCGCCAGGATGCGCTGCACCGGGTCGACGGCCATTATCTCCATCGCCGACAACTGCTCGCCGGCCTTCATGAGGCCGATCTCCGCCGTCAGCGACGTGCCGGCCCGGCCGGCGAACAGCAGCGCGGTCACCACCGGCCCGAGTTCGCGCACCAGGCTCAATGCGACCATCAGGCCCAGCGCTTCCGAGGAGCCGTACCGCTGCAGGATGTAGTAGCCCTGCAGCGCCAGCACGAAGCCGACGAACAGGCCGGACACGCCGATGATCGCCAGCGAATAGTTGCCCAGGAAGTGCACCTGGTCGCGCACCAGCCGGGGCCGCGCAAAGGTTGCGCCGACCAGCGCCAGCAGGCGCACGAACAGGCGCGATGCATTGCCGATGTCCGCGAGCTTGCCGCGCGTGGCGAAGCCGACGTCGGAAGGGCGCCACCAGGTCATGTCGACGCCCGCCCGGCCGCCCGAAGGGCGTCGAACGCCCCCTCGGGGGGCAGCGACCTACACGCAGTGAGGGAGCGTGGGGGCCTCATCGCAGCCCCCCGCTGAAGTCCTGGTCTACGGTGGGGCCGGGATAGTGGAAATGCACCGGCCCTTCCGGCAGCGCATTCACGAACTGGTGCACCAGCGGGTTGTCGGAGTTGCGCACGGCCTCCGGCGTGCCCTGCGCGGCGATGCGGCCGTTGGCCAGCACGATCACCTGGTCGGCGATGTGGAAGGTCTCCTCCAGGTCGTGCGACACCACGATGCTGGTGATGCCCAGGGTGTCGTTCAGGCGCCGGATCAACTGCGCCGCGGTGCCGAGCGAGATCGGGTCGAGGCCGGCGAAGGGTTCGTCGTACATCACGAGCTCGGGGTCGAGCGCGATCGCGCGCGCGAGGGCGACCCGGCGCGCCATGCCGCCGGACACCTCGCTGGGCATCAGGTCGCGCGCGCCCCGCAGGCCCACGGCATTGAGCTTCATCAGCACGATGTCGCGCACCAGGTTTTCCGGCAGGCCCGAGTGCTCGCGCAGCGGGAAGGCGACGTTGTCGAACACGCTCAGGTCGGTGAACAGCGCGCCGAACTGGAACAGCATGCCCATGCGCCGGCGCATGCGGTACAGGCCGGCGGCGTCGAGCGCGGGAATGTTCTCGCCGTCGAACAGCAGTTCCCCCTCGCTGGGGCGGATCTGGCCGCCGATCAGGCGCAGCACCGTGGTCTTGCCGCCACCGGACGCGCCCATGAGCGCCGTCACCTTGCCGCGCGGCACGGTGAAGCTCACGTCATCGAGGATGAGGCGCGCGTCGTAGCCGAAGCTCAGGTTGCGGCATTCGACCAGCGGGCCGGAGTCGTCGTGGGTCATCCGGGGGATGGAAGGCCGTGGGGCCCGATTTCTCAAAGCCCCGGATCATAGGCCCTATGCTGCCGAGCATTGGGCGGGGTGTGGTGGGGGCGCAAATGGGCCACGGGGTTTGTAGGCTGGCGGTGAGCCGCGAAGCGCGCGAACCCCAGCGCTGGGGTTCCGGCGCTTCGCGCGTCACCACCAGCCTACGAGACGCGCAGCCGGCGCCCTTCAGCGCGGCAGGTCGCTGAACCCCATCAGGAACTCGTCCACCGCCCGCGCCGCCTGCCGCCCCTCGCGGATCGCCCACACGACCAGCGACTGGCCGCGGCGCATGTCACCGGCGGCGAACACCTTAGGCACATTCGTTACGTAGCCGCCATGGAAATCGGTGCTCGCCTTCGCGTTGCCGCGGGCGTCCTTGTCCACGCCGAAGCCTTCCAGGATGGAGGCCACGGGGCTGACGAAGCCCATGGCCAGCAGCACCAGGTCGGCCTTGTATTCCTTCTCCGTGCCGGGGATCTCGACGAACTTGCCGTCCTTCATCTCCACGTGCACGGTCTTCAGGCCCGTGACCTTGCCCTTCTCGCCGGTGAACTCTTTCGTCGCGATGGCGAATTCGCGTTCGCAGCCTTCCTCGTGCGACGACGAGGTGCGCAGCTTGTACGGCCAGTAGGGCCAGGTCAGCGCCTTGTTCTCCTGCTCCGGCGGCATGGGCATCAGCTCGAACTGCACCACGCTCTTCGCGCCGTGGCGGTTGCTGGTGCCCACGCAGTCGCTGCCGGTGTCGCCGCCGCCGATCACGATCACGTGCTTGCCGGAGGCAGAGATCTGGCCCTTGACCTTGTCGCCCGCGTTGACCTTGTTCTGCTGGGGCAGAAACTCCATGGCGAAGTGGATGCCATCGAGCTCGCGGCCGGGAACCGGCAGGTCGCGCGACTGCTCGGCGCCGCCGGTGAGCACCACGGCGTCGAAGTCCTGCTGCAGCTGCTGCGCGGAGATCGTCTCCTTCGCCCAGTTCGTGACCTTCGAGTCCTTGGGCAGCTCACCGATCATCACGCCGGTGCGGATGGTCACGCCTTCGGCTTCCATCTGCTTCACGCGCCGGTCGATGTGGTGCTTCTCCATCTTGAAGTCGGGGATGCCGTAGCGCAGCAGGCCGCCGATGCGGTCGTTCTTCTCGTACAGCGTCACGTCGTGGCCGGCGCGCGCGAGCTGCTGCGCCGCCGCCATGCCGGCGGGACCCGAACCCACCACGGCGACCTTCCTGCCCGTCTTGATGCGCGGCACGCGCGGCTCCACCCAGCCGTTCTCCCAGGCGCGGTCGATGATCGCGTGCTCGATCGACTTGATGCCCACCGGGTCGTCGTTGAAGTTCAGCGTGCAGGCCGCCTCGCAGGGTGCGGGGCAGATGCGGCCGGTGAACTCGGGGAAGTTGTTGGTGGAGTCCAGGACCGTGAAGGCGTCCTGCCAGTCCTGGCGGTACACCAGGTCGTTGAAGTCCGGGATGATGTTGTTGACGGGGCAGCCCGAGTTGCAGAACGGGATGCCGCAGTCCATGCAGCGCGCGCCCTGCACCCTGGCCTGCTCGTCGCTCAGGCCGATGATGAATTCCCTGTAGTGCTTCACGCGCTCGGGCACGGGCTTGTAGCCCTCCTCGATGCGCTCGAATTCCATGAAGCCGGTGACCTTGCCCATGTTTCTTCTCTCCGTCTCTTACTTCGCCGGCACCGGCTGCTGTTCGTGCTTGATGCCCACTTGCGCGTTGGTCCCGGCGCTGGCCAGTTCCACCTCGCGCTCGTACATCTCCGCCAGCGCGCGCTTGTATTCGTTGGGGAACACCTTGACGAACTTCATGCGCGCTTCGGCCCAGTTGTCCAGGAGTTCGCGGGCGCGGCGGCTGCCGGTCCAGCGGTTGTGCTCGTCCAGCAGTTTCCTGAGCAGCGCCTCGTCGGTCTGGTCGCGGTGCAGGCGGGTCTTGCCCTGGCTGGCCTGCTGTTCCGCCGTGGAGCCGACGCGCTCCAGCGACACCATCGCCGTGTTGCAGCGGCTGGCGAACTTGCCGTCCTCGTCGTAGACGTAGGCGATGCCACCCGACATGCCGGCCGCGAAGTTGCGGCCGGTGCGGCCCAGGACGACCACCGTGCCACCCGTCATGTACTCGCAGCCGTGGTCGCCCGTGCCTTCGACCACCGTCGTCGCGCCGGACAGGCGCACAGCGAAGCGTTCGCCCGCCACGCCGCTGAAGAACGCCTCGCCGGAGGTCGCGCCGTACAGCGCGGTGTTGCCGATGATGATGTTCTTGGTGGCTTCGCCGCGGAAGTCGATGCTCGGACGCACCACGATGCGGCCGCCGGACAGGCCCTTGCCCGTGTAGTCGTTGGCATCGCCGATCAGGTACAGCGTGATGCCGCGCGCCAGGAAGGCGCCGAAGGACTGGCCGCCCGTGCCTTCGAGCTGGATGCGCAGCGTGTCGTCCGGCAGGCCCTCGGGATGGTGCTTGGTCAGTTCGCCGGAGAGCATCGCCCCCACCGAGCGGTTGACGTTGCGCGCCACCTCCATGAACTGCACCTTCTCGCCGCGCTCGATGGCGGCCTTGGAGCGCTCGATCAGGACCTTGTCCAGGCTCTTTTCCAGCTTGTGGTCCTGCAGCTCGCAGTGGAAGCGCGGCACGTCGGCCGGCACGTTCGGCTGCGCGAACAGGCGGCTGAAGTCCAGGCCGCGGGCCTTCCAGTGCTGCAGGCCCTTGCGGGTGTCGAGCAGGTCGGCGCGGCCGATCAGCTCGTCGAACTTGCGGATGCCCAGCTGCGCCATGATCTGGCGCACTTCCTCGGCGACGAAGAAGAAGTAGTTGACGACGTGCTCCGGCTTGCCGGAGAACTTCTTGCGCAAGACCGGGTCCTGCGTGGCCACGCCCACCGGGCAGGTGTTCAGGTGGCACTTGCGCATCATCACGCAGCCCTCGACCACCAGCGGCGCGGTGGCGAAGCCGAATTCGTCGGCACCGAGCAGCGCGCCGATCACGACGTCGCGGCCGGTCTTCATCTGGCCGTCGGCCTGCACGCGGATCCTGCCTCTGAGCCTGTTCAGCACCAGCGTCTGCTGCGTCTCGGCCAGGCCGATCTCCCACGGCGAGCCGGCATGCTTGATCGACGACCAGGGCGAGGCGCCCGTGCCGCCGTCGTGGCCGGCGATCACCACGTGGTCGGCCTTGCACTTGGCCACGCCGGCGGCGATCGTGCCCACGCCCACCTCGGACACCAGCTTGACGCTGATCGACGCCTGGGTGGCGACGTTCTTCAGGTCGTGAATGAGCTGGGCCAGGTCCTCGATCGAGTAGATGTCGTGGTGCGGCGGCGGCGAGATCAGGCCCACGCCCGGCACCGAATAGCGCAGCTTGCCGATGTACTTCGAGACCTTGCCGCCCGGGAGTTGCCCGCCCTCGCCCGGCTTGGCGCCCTGCGCCATCTTGATCTGGATCTGGTCGGAAGACGACAGGTATTCCGCCGTCACGCCGAAGCGGCCCGATGCGACCTGCTTGATGCGCGAACGCAGCGAATCGCCGTCCTGCAGCGGGATGTCGACCTCGACCTGCTCGCGGCCGATGATCTCGGCCATCGTCTGGCCCTTGCGGATCGGGATGCCCTTGAGCTCCTGGCGGTAGCGGGCCGGATCCTCGCCGCCTTCGCCGGTGTTGCTCTTGCCGCCGATGCGGTTCATGGCGATGGCGAGCGTGGAGTGCGCCTCGGTGGAGATCGAGCCGAGGGACATCGCGCCGGTGGCGAAGCGCTTGACGATCTCCTTCGCCGATTCCACCTGGTCCAGCGGGATCGCCTTGGCCGGATCGACGCGGAACTCGAACAGGCCGCGCAGCGTCATGTGGCGGCGGCTCTGGTCGTTGATGATCTGGGCGTATTCCTTGTACGTGTTCCAGTTGTTGGCGCGCGCCGAGTGCTGCAGCTTGGCTATGGCGTCGGGCGTCCACATGTGCTCTTCGCCGCGGGTGCGCCAGGCGTATTCGCCGCCGGCGTCGAGCATGGAAGACAGCACCGGATCGCCACCGAAGGCGGCGCGGTGCAGGCGGATCGCTTCCTCGGCGATCTCGAACACGCCGATGCCCTCGACGCGGCTGGCGGTGCCGGTGAAGTACTTCTCGATGGTGTCGGTGTTGATGCCGATCGCCTCGAACAGCTGGGCGCCGCAATAGGACATGTACGTCGACACGCCCATCTTGGACATGATCTTCGACAGGCCCTTGCCGATCGCCTTGATGTAGTTGTAGATCGCCTTCTCGGCGTTCAGCTCGCCCGGCAGGTCCTTGTGGATCTCGACCAGCGTCTCCATCGCCAGGTACGGGTGCACGGCTTCGGCGCCGTAGCCGGCGAGCACGCCGAAGTGGTGCACTTCGCGGGCGCTGCCCGTCTCCACGACCAGGCCGGCGGTGGTGCGCAGGCCTTCGCGGATCAGGTGCTGGTGGATGGACGACAGCGCCAGCAGCGCCGGGATGGCGACCTGCGCGGCCGACACGCCGCGGTCGCTGATGATCAGGATGTTGTGGCCGCTGCGGATCGCATCGACCGCTTCCGCGTTCAGCGAGGCCAGCTTGGCTTCCACGCCCTCGTGCCCCCACGCCAGCGGATAGGTGATGTCCAGCGTGTAGCTGCGGAACTTGCCGTGCGTGTGCTTCTCGATCTCGCGCAGCTTCTGCATGTCGGCGAAGTCGAGGATCGGCTGGCTCACTTCCAGCCGCATCGGCGGGTTGACCTGGTTGATGTCCAGCAGGTTCGGCTTGGGGCCGATGAAGGAGACGAGCGACATCACGATCGCTTCGCGGATCGGGTCGATCGGCGGGTTGGTCACCTGCGCGAACAGTTGCTTGAAGTAGTTGAACAGCGGCTTGTTCTTGTCCGACAGCACGGCCAGGGGGCTGTCGTTGCCCATCGAGCCGATGCCCTCTTCGCCCGACGCGGCCATCGGCGCGATCAGGAACTTGATGTCTTCCTGCGTGAAGCCGAAGGCCTGCTGGCGATCGAGCAGTTCGACGTTGTTCTTGGGTGCGTCACCCGAAGTCTCGGACAGGTCGTCGAGCTTGATGCGCAGGTTCTCGATCCACTGCTTGTAGGGCTTGGCGTTGGCGAGCGAGGACTTCAGTTCCTCGTCGTCGATCATGCGGCCCTGCTCCAGGTCGATCAGGAACATCTTGCCGGGCTGCAGGCGCCACTTGCGCACGATCTTGTTCTCCGGCACCGGCAGCACGCCGGACTCGGAGGCCATGATCACCAGGTCGTCGTCGGTCACGCAGTAGCGTGAGGGGCGCAGGCCGTTGCGATCGAGCGTGGCGCCGATCTGGCGGCCGTCGGTGAAGACGATGGAGGCCGGGCCGTCCCAGGGCTCCAGCATCGAGGCGTGGTACTCGTAGAAGGCCTTGCGGCGCTCGTCCATCAGCGTGTGCTGCTCCCACGGCTCGGGGATCATCATCATCACGGCCTGCGACAGCGGGTAGCCGGCCATCGTCAGCAGCTCGAGGCAGTTGTCGAAGGTGGCCGTGTCGGACTGGTCGGGGAAGCTGATCGGATAGAGCTTCTTCAGGTCGGCCTGCAGCACGGGCGAGGTCATCACGCCCTCGCGCGCCTTCATCCAGTTGTAGTTGCCCTTGACGGTGTTGATCTCGCCGTTGTGGGCGACGTAGCGGTACGGGTGGGCCAGCGGCCACTCGGGGAAGGTGTTGGTGGAGAAGCGCTGGTGCACCAGGCCCAGGGCGGAGATGCAGCGCGCATCCTGCAGGTCCTTGTAGTAGACGCCGACCTGGTCGGCCAGCAGCAGGCCCTTGTAGATGATGGTGCGGCTGCTGAAGCTGGGGACGTAGTACTCCTTGGAGTGCTTGAGCTTCAGGCGCTGGATGGCGGCGCTGGCCGTCTTGCGGATCACGTAGAGCTTGCGCTCGAGCGCGTCCTGCACGATGACGTCGGTGCCGCGGCCCACGAACACCATCTTGATGATCGGTTCCTTCTGGCGCACCGCGGGCGACATCGGCATCTCGGTATCCACCGGCACGTCGCGCCAGCCCAGCAGCACCTGGCCTTCGGCGCGGATGGCACGCTCCATCTCCTGTTCGCAGGCCAGGCGCGAGGCGTGCTCCTTGGGCAGGAAGATCATGCCGACGCCGTATTCCCCGGGCGGCGGCAGCTCGACGCCGCGGGCGGCCATTTCCTCGCGGTACAGCGCGTCCGGCAACTGGATCAGGATGCCGGCGCCGTCGCCCATCAGCTTGTCGGCGCCGACGGCGCCGCGATGGTCGAGGTTCTCCAGGATCTTCAGCGCCTGGGTGACGATGTTGTGGCTCTTCTCGCCCTTGATGTGGGCGACGAAGCCGACGCCGCACGCGTCGTGTTCGTTCGCGCCGGTGTACAGGCCTTGTTCTTGAAGATGGGCAATCTCGGCAGCCGTGGTCATGGCGCGCACCTCAGGATCTACGGGGAAAACCCGAGGATAGTGCAGCGCAGCACGGCTGCCAAGCAAAATAATTGGGGTCAGATTCCAATTAATCTTGACTCGGCAAGCTCTCCTCTTGAATTGGGGACAGATCATCTGCTTTCACCCGCGGCCGTCCGGCCTGGGAGCGCGCAACGCGGCGCGCCGTGCGCCGCTGCAGATCTGCGACATAGTCCGGTTCGCCCAAGGCCCAGCCGCGCAGGGCCGAGTCGGTCAGCGCCTGCTGCTGGGATGGCGTGATCCCGGCATGCACGAGCTCCTCGTAGGCCTGCTCGCGTGCAAAGGGCGTGTTGCCCAGCTCCCAGTAGAGGGGATGCGGCGTCACCAGCCGGTCGTTGCGCCGGCCGACATAGTGGTGGTAGCTCGACCACGGATATTCCGCCGGGTCCGCGACCATGCCGGCGCGCACCGGATTGAGGTCCAGGTAGACCATGCAGGCCAGCAGGTAGCGCTCGGCCTGGATCAGCGTCGAGCGGTAGCGCCCTTCCCACAGCGTACCGGTCCGTGCGTGGCGCAGGTTGAAGGTGCGCACATAGCGCCGGCCCACTGCCTGCATCAGTTGCGGAATGCCTTCCACCGTTTCCGGCGTGGCCAGCAGGTGCAGGTGGTTCGACATCAGGACGTACGCGTGCACGGCCACCTGCTGCTTGCGCGCGTGCTCGTCGATCAGCCCCAGCAGCAGCTCGTAGTCGGCCCGATCGCCGAAGATCGGCTGCCGGTTGTTGCCGCGCTGGATGATGTGGTGCGGGTAACCGGGGACCGTCAAGCGGGGAAGGCGCGCCATCCGGCGATGATAAATTGGAATCTGACCCCAATTTCGGCTGACCCAGGATCGCGCCCTGCGCTGACAGGATCGCAGCTCGCCTCTGCAGAGAATGCGCGGCCAAGGAGTCCAACCATGTCCTTCGCGCTCTACCTGATCGGCTTCATCATCGTCATCGTCGGCCTGGCCTGGGGCGCGATGGTCGCCGGCGTGCCGCAGACCTACATCATCATCGGCGCCGTGATCCTGTTCGGGATCGGCATCCTGTCCGCCGTCAAGCGCACCCGCCCCAAGGATCCCCCGGCGCACACCGACGGCGGCCGCCGAGCGGACGACTACTGAGTCGCGGGCTCCGCCGGCAGGCCCGGATAGCGCCGCGGCTCCAGCGCCTGCAGGCCGAACTCCGCCAGGATGGCGCGCAGCCGCTCGGCGGAGGCGCGCCGGCGCTGGCCGGTCCAGCGTGCCAGGATCAACTCGTTCTTCAGGCTGTGCTCCCAGCCAACCAGCTCGGTGACGGTCACGGTGTAACCCATCGCCTCCAGGTAGAGGCAGCGCAGCACGTTGGTCACTTGGCTGCCCAGCTCGCGCGTGTGCAGCGGATGCCGCCACAACTCCGCCAGCGGCGTGCGCGCCAGCGCCAGCGCCTTGTGCTCGCGCAGTGCGCTCGCCAGTTCCGCCTGGCAGCAAGGCACCAGCACCATGAAGCGCGCGTGCTTGCGCAGGCCGAAGGCGATCGCGTCGTCGGTGGCCGTGTCGCAGGCATGCAGCGCCGTCACGACGTCGATCTTCTCCGGCAACTGCGCCGCATCGGCCGCCTCGGCCGCGCTCAGGTGCAGGAAGGACATGCGCTCGAAGCCAAGCCGGCGCGCCAGCTCGCGCGACCTCTCCACCAGCTCCGCGCGCGTCTCGATGCCGTAGATGTGCCCCACGCCGCGGGGCTGGAAGAACAGGTCGTACAGCACGAAGCCCAGGTAGGACTTGCCCGCGCCGTGGTCGGCCAGGGTCGGGTGTCCGCCCTCCGCCGGCAGTTCCAGCAGCAGCTTTTCGATGAACTGGTACAGGTGCAGCACCTGCTTGAGCTTGCGGCGCGAGTCCTGGTTGATGCGCCCCTCGCGGGTGACGATGTGCAGTTCCTGCAGCAGTTCGACCGACTGGCCAGGGCGCAGGCCCAGTTCCTCGCGCACGTCCTTCTTCGTCATGGGTGCGGTCCGACGTCCAGCCCGGCCCAGCCGTCGCGGCCCAGGCGGCGCAGCGTCTCCATGTTGGTTTCGTAGATCGCCGCCGCATCCGGGAAGGCGGCGACGGCGCGGTCCAGGCTTTCCTCGCGCAGCAGGTGCAGCGTCGGCCAGGGCGCGCGGTTGGTGAAGTTCGTGACGTCGTCGTCCTCCGTGCCGGCGAACACGAAGCGCGGATGGAAGCTCGCCACCTGGATCACGCCTTCGAGCCCGCGCTTGCGCACCAGGCGCTCGGCCCGCGCGACCACGTCGTTGAAGGCCAGGAAATCCTCCATGCCGCGCCGGACGACCAGCAGCGTCGTGTCGCGCTCGCGGGCCGGCAGCGCCACCAGCGCCTCGAGCTCGCGCGCGAAGTCCTCCAGCACGCCCTGCCCGTCCCCGGCCTCGCTGGCGGCGTAATGGACCTGCCCCTTCACGTGCACCGCCTTGGCGAACGGGCACAGGTTCAATCCGATCACCGCGCGCTCCAGCCAGCGGCGCGTGTCCGCCAGGGCGGCGGCGGCATCGGCCATGGTCAGGCGAAGGTGCTCGGCTGCCCGACGAGGCGCTTGGCGAGCTCGTCGAGCAGTTCCTGGTTGATGCGCGTGGCCGGCCAGATCGTCTGCACGACCTCGAAACCGGCCGTGTTCAGCAGGCGGAAATGCACGTGCCCGCGCTCGTGGTCGGGGGTCGCGCTGACGCTGCCGCGCGTCTGCGTGAGGAATTCGTAGCGGACCTCGCGCAGCGCGTTCTTCTTTTCCGGATCGCGGATCTCGCGCCGGTCGTGCTTCACGGGACCCATCATCAGGCGCTCCTCGACCCGCTTCATCTCGATCGGGAAATTCACCGCCACGGCCGCCGGCACCGGCTCGCCCGTGCGCGGCACGATGCGCCAGCCCATCCCGATGTAGTCGAACACTTCCTGGTCGCGCAGGCGCTTGCGGCGGGCGTCGGAGCGGAAGTCCACCAGCTTCATCGGCGGCCACTTCGCCTTGCCATCGAGCGTGAGCGCAGGGCCCGGCGGCTGGATCACCGAGAGCTGCCGCGCCAGGTCGTCGAAGTACGACGCGATCTGCCGGCACGCCTGCTCGGTGCGCGCGGCGTGCTCCTCGAACTGGCGGTCCTCGTCCGAGCGCTTGCTCTGGAGCTCTTGCGCCTGCGATTTCAGCTGATTGAGGAAGCTCATGTAACAGGATTTTAAGACGCTCCCTGCGGCGCTGCACTCCGCTGGCCGGAGTGCACCGCCAGGAAGCGGGCGATTGCCACGGCGATACCCATGCCGGCGAGCGCGAAAGCCCCCGTGATCCACCACAGCGCGTGCCAGCCGCCGGCCTTCGCGGCGGCCCAGGCCGCCAGCGGCGGCCCGATGAACTGGCCGAAGGCGGACCATTGCTGCATCCAGCCGACGGTGGTCGACACGCTGCCTTCGTCCGGCGCCACGCGCACCGCCACCGAGAACAAGGTGCCCGGCACCAGGCCGCCGACGGCGGAGAACAGGAGCACCCCGGCGTAGCGGACGATCGCGAGGCCGTCGGACGCGCCGGAGGCCCACGGCGCGAAGGCCACGATCGCACCGGCGAGCATGGCCGCAAAGCCGCACTGCAAGAGTACGGACGGCCGCCAGCCGCGCTGCAGCAGCCGCCCCGAGCCGATGTTGCCGATCATGTTGACGGCCGCCGCCAGCGCCGTCGCCACCGCGCTGAAGGTGGTCGGCAGCCCCGCCTGCCCATAGATCGTGGGCAGGAAGCCGACGACGGCGAGCCACTGCGCCGAGTACATGGCGAAGGCCGCCGACGCCAGCCAGGGACCCGGCGAGCGCACGGTGCGCGCGATGCGTCCGCGCAGGCTGGCCGCCGCACCGGCGACGCGATGATCGGCGTCGGCCGGCACCAGCCACCAGAGCGCGGCCGCCATGGCGCAGGACAGCGTGCCCAGCAGCCACCACCACCCCGGCCAGCCGCTCGCCGCGATGAAGGCGGGGCCGAGCAGCAGCGCGGCGGCGGTGCCGAAAGGCATGTAGGCGCCCCACAGGCCCAGCATGCCGGGCAGGCGGGCCGGCGGCACCAGCCGGCGGATCAGGCCGGGGGCCGGCAGGGAGGCCAGCAGGAAGCCGACGCCCTCCAACGCCCGCAGCACCAGCAGCGCCTGCGCAGTGGTTGCCGTCCCGCCGGCGAAGCTCGCAATGGACAGCAGCACGAGGCCGAGGACCATCGTGCGGCGGGCGCCGATCGCGTCGGCCGCGGCGCCCATGGCCAGGCCGAGGGTCATGCCGGCCACCTGCACCAGCGACAGCAGGAAGCCGGCCTCCACCAGCGACAGCTGCAGGCTGTCGCGCAGCACGGGCAGCGCCGGCGGCAGCTTCCCGATGTGCAGCGCGGCACTGATGCCCGCCAGCACGACGACGAGTGCGGGATCGGGCCGCTTCACGGCGACAGCAGCCGGCAGCCGGTCAGCCGCTCGTGTTCGCGCACGGCGTAGCGGTCGGTCATGCCGGCGATGTAGTCGGCCACCGCCCGCGCCGTATCGGGGCGGGCCGTGAACCCGGCCTGCATCTCCTGCGGCTGCGCGAGGTAGCGGGCAAACAGTTGGCGGACGATCTCCTGCGCCCGGCCGGTGGTTTCGGTCACGCGCGGGTGCCGGTACAGGTTGTGGAAGAGGAAGTGCTTCAGTTGCGCCGCCTGCGCACGCAAGGCGACGCTGAAGGTCACCAGCGGCCCGAGGCGGCGGGCCGCGTCCGCGCTGGCCGGCTGCGCTTCGTCGAGCCTCTCCTGCGTCGCGGCGATCGCGTCGTAGACCATCGCGCTCAGCATGCGCCGGATCGCCTCGTACAGGAGGCGCCGGCCGGCGAGTTGCGGATGGTCGCGGCGGGCCTGCGCGCAGTGCTCGCCGAACAGGGGCACCTGCGCGACCTGCTCGATCGTGATCAGGCCCGAGCGCACGCCATCGTCGATGTCGTGCGCGTTGTAGGCGATCTCGTCGGCCAGGTTGCACAGCTGCGCCTCCAGGCTCGGCTGCGTGCGCTCGATGAAGCGCCGGCCTACCCCGCCCGGCTCCGCCTGTTCCAGCTTCTGCGCGTTCGCCGGCGAACAGTGCTTCAGGATGCCCTCGCGCGTCTCGAAGCAGAGGTTGAGGCCGTCGAAGTCGGGATAGCGCTCCTCCAGCGCATCGACCACCCGCAGGCTCTGCAGGTTGTGCTCGAAGCCGCCGTGCAGGGCCATGCATTCGTTGAGCGCGTCCTGGCCAGCGTGGCCGAACGGCGTGTGCCCCAGGTCGTGCGCCAGCGCGATCGCCTCCACCAGGTCTTCGTTGAGGCCCAGGGGCCGGGCGACGGAGCGCGCGAGTTGCGCAACCTCGATCGAGTGCGTCAGGCGGGTGCGGAACAGGTCGCCCTCGTGATTGAGGAACACCTGCGTCTTGTAGACCAGTCGCCGGAACGCCGTGGAGTGCACGATGCGGTCGCGATCGCGCTGGAATTCGGTGCGCGTGGGCGGCGGCGGCTCCGGGTGCCGGCGCCCCCGGCTGGCCGCCGGATCGCTGGCGTAGGCGGCAAGGCTCATGAGATGCGGCGCCTCAGCGCGTCGATGCGGCGAGCACCTCGCGCACCAAGTCGTCCGACGCACCCCGCACCGCGGCCTGGCCCGGACGCTCGATCACGACGAAGCGGATCTGGCCCGCCTCCGACTTCTTGTCCACCCGCATCAGTTCGAGGTAGCGGTCCGCACCGAGTGCCGGGCCCACGGTGGGCAGGCCGGCGCGCGCGATCAGTGCGGTCACACGCTGCACGAAGGCGGCGTCGACCAGGCCCAGGCGCTGCGACAGGCGCAGCGCCATCACCATGCCGCAGCCCACGGCCTCGCCATGCAGCCATTCGCCGAAGCCGAGGCCGGCCTCGATCGCGTGGCCGAAGGTGTGGCCGAAATTGAGGATCGCCCGCAGGCCGGCTTCTCGTTCGTCCTGGCCCACGACATCGGCCTTGATCTCGCAGCTGCGCTTGACGGCATGCGCCAGCGCGGCCGGCTCTCGCGCCACCAGCGCATCGATGTTCGCCTCGATCCAGTCGAAGAACGCCATGTCGGCGATCGGGCCGTACTTGATCACCTCGGCCAGGCCCGCGCTCAGCTCGCGCGCAGGCAGCGTCTTCAGCGTGGCGAGGTCGCAGACCACGCGCGCCGGCTGGTAGAACGCGCCGATCATGTTCTTGCCCAGCGGGTGGTTGATCGCGGTCTTGCCGCCCACCGAGGAATCGACCTGCGCCAGCAGCGTCGTGGGCACCTGCACGAAGGGCACGCCGCGCATGTAGCTCGCCGCCGCGAAGCCGGCCATGTCGCCCACCACGCCGCCGCCCAGCGCGAACAGCACCGTCTTGCGATCGCAGCCGTGCGCCAGCAGCGCATCGAAGATGAGGTTGAGCGTGGACCAGTCCTTGTGCTGCTCGCCATCGGGAAGGACGACGTCGAAGACGGTGCGGTAGCGGCCGGCCAGCGCATGGCGCAGGGCCGCGAGGTACAGGGGCGCGACGGTGGTGTTGGTGACGATCAGCGCGGTCGCCGCGGCTGGCAGGCCGTCCCAGCTCGCGGCTTCGGCGAGCAGGCCGGCGCCGATCCGGATGTCGTAGCTGCGGTCCCCGAGCGCGATGTGCACCTGCTGGGGGGAATCGGAAAGCGGGGCGGGCATGCCCCGAGTTTAAGCGGCGCCCGCAGGGCCCCCATCGAGCTCGAGCTGCATCAGGATCATGTTCACCAGCCGCGGCACCGTGGGGCGGCCGGTCTCGATGCGGAAGTGGGCCGCCTGCTGGTACAGCGGGTCGCGCTGCTCGTACAGCTCGCGCAGCTTGGCCAGCGGATCGGCCACCTGCAGCAGCGGCCGCGACGTGTCGTGGCGCAGGCGCCGGTACAGCTCCTCGGGCGAGGAGCGCAGGTACAGCACCGGGCCGGCGGCGCGCAGGCAGGCGCGGTTCGCTTCGCGCAGCACGGCACCGCCGCCCGTTGCGAGGACCGCCTCGGGGCCGTTCGCGAGTTCGGCCAGCACCTGCTGTTCCAGGTCCCGGAACGCAGCTTCGCCCTGGTGGGCGAAGTAGTCGCGGATCGAGCACCCGAGGCGTTCCTCGATCACGTGGTCGGAATCAAAAAAAGGCAGCATCAGCCGCCTTGCAAGTTGCCGCCCGACAGTGGTCTTGCCACTGCCGGGCATGCCGACGAGGGTGATGGTCACCTCACCTCGGCATCATTGCGCCGAGGTACACGTCTTCGAGCCGTACGGCGCCGTCAGGAACGAGCCGTTCTCCTCATCGCCGTCGACGAACGAGGTGATGTAGCTCTTCGCGTCGGTCCCTTCGGAGCCCGCCACGTTGGTGGTGACCTTGACCGTATACGCCAGCCAGGTCGCGACGTTCTGCGGGTACTCCACCTGGATCTGCATGCGGCCGTTCGCGCCCGTGGTGTTGGAGCCGATGAACGACAGGATCACATCGGCCTTGCGGGGCTCGAGCTTGCCGTTGCCGTTGATGTCTTCGATCTGCGGCGTGGTGTCGATGGAGCCGTTGCGGTTCGTGTCCTCGTTCGGGCACCAGATCCGGCCGCTCGCCGCACCTGGCGTGGCCGTGATGCTGAGACCGGTGGTGCTCGTGTCCGGGGGCGTGTTGCCCGTCACCTGGTAGACGCCGAGCGGGCCACGGTCGGTGAACTGGCCCTTGCCATAGTGACTGATGTCCACGCTCGCGGAAACGACGGCGTTGGCCACCGCGTTGCCGGCGGCGTCGGCCACGGCCACGTCGAAGGTCTTGATGTAGGTCAGGTTGGCGGTGCCCTTGACGAGTTCGTTGTTGTCCCCCAGCGTGATCGCCAGCGGCTGGCTCGCCACCGTGAGCGTGCCGCGGACCACGTTGGGGCAGGCCCCGTTCGCGATGGCGGCATCCGTCAGGCCGTAGCAGGCGCGGATCTTCACGCCGTTGGTCGGGCTGGAGCGTGTGCCGGCGATGTAGTCGGCAATCGCCTCACCGTTGACATCGGAGAACACGGTGCCGCCGCCCGAGCTCAGTTGCTCGCCGGCGCCCAGCGCGGGAGCCTCGATCTCGAAGCGCACGCGCACGTTCTGCACGGCCTGGTTGCTGCCGTTGCTGAACTTCGCGCGCAGCGCGGCGCGGTTGGTGGTGCTGCCCGCGCTGTTGGGGCTGATCGTGTTGGGCACGATGGAGAGGCTGGCCGAGCTGATCGGGCCCACCGCGTCCGCGATCCCGCCACCCGAGGGGGCGAGAACCTGCACCGTGCGGCTGGTCGTGAGTCCGAGCGCGGAGACGTTCACCGTGTACGCACCGGGTGCAGCGGGAGCGGCACCGAGGGTTCCCGAGGTGTTGCCGTTGAAGTCCGTGGCCGGCGCCTTGCCGGTCAGGCCGAGGCTGCCGGAGAAGGTCACCTCCGCGTTGGGGACCGCAGCGCCGGTGGAGTCCACCACTTTCACGTCCACGCGAACCGACTCGCCGGGCGCCGGCGTGCCGGGCAGCGGTGTCACCGTCAGTTGTCCGCCGGCCACGGGCACGACCGCCGTCGCGGTCTGGTTGCCCAGCTTGATGGTGGCCGTGATGTTGCGGTTGGTCTTGTTGCCGCCGATGGTGATCGCGCCGCTGGCGCGCCCATCGGTCCCGGTCGTCGCGACCCCGGGCGTGAACACGCCGCTGTCGACGGCGACGCTGAGGGGCACGCCGGCAACCGGGTTGTTGTTGGCGTCGAGCGCGGTGGCGGTGAGCACGGTCGAATCACCGCCGGAGTTGTCCAGCGCGGGCTTGCTCAATTCGAAGATCATGGCCGCGGCGACCGGCGTGGGCGCCGGCGGCGGCGTCGTGGTGCCGCCGGTGCCAGTCCCGGTTCCCGTACCCGTTCCGGTCCCCGTCCCGGCTCCCGGCGTCGTACCGGGGTCGCCGCCACCACCGCCGCAGGCGGCGAGCGCGCACGCGAGGAACAGCGCCGTCAGCGCCTTCACATTGCGATTCATCAGAAACTATCCTCTTCGGTCTATCTGTTTTAACGGCCGGCTGGCTGGCGATCCGCCACCATCTTCGGCGTGATGAAGACAAGCATTTCCTGCTTGCTCGTATTGCGCAGACGGTTCTTGAACAGGTTGCCGGCGATGGGGATGTCGCCCAGCAGCGGCACGCGCGTCTCGTTCTCCGTCTCGGTCAGCTCGAAGATGCCGCCGATCACGACGGTGCCGCCGTTCTCGACCAGCACCTGCGTGCGGATGTGCTTGGTGTTGATCGCGATGCCCGCGGCCGTCGTCTCGCCCCGGCTGTCCTTGTTGATGTCCAGGTCCAGGATGATGTTGCCTTCGGGCGTGATCTGCGGCGTCACTTCCAGCTTCAGCGTCGCGCGGCGGAAGGCCACCGAGGTCGCGCCGCTGGAGGTCGCCTGCTGGTACGGGAACTCCGTGCCCTGCTCGATCAGCGCCTTGGTCTTGTCGGCCGTCACGATGCGCGGGCTCGACACCAGCTTGCCCTTGCCGTCGGCTTCCAGCGCCGACAGTTCCAGGTTCAGGAAGCGGTTGGCGGCGGAATTGAAGATGGAGATCGCGAAGGTCGAGGCGGGGAAGCCGCCCACGCCGGCCGCCGGCAGGTTGACGAAGTTCGTGTTCACCGTGGTCAGCGCCGTGGAGCTTTCGCCGGTCGTGCCCGACACGGCGTCGTAGGTGCCGCCGAAGGCCACGCGGTTGTTGCCCGCCACTGAGTAGCCGGCATCGCCGTTGCGCACCCCGCGCAGGTCGCTGCCGCCCAGGCGCACGCCCAGCGTCTTGCCGAAGGTGTCGGAGGCCTCGACGATGCGCGCCTCGATCAGCACCTGGCGCACCGCGATGTCGAGCCGGGAGATCAGCTGCTGCACCTGTTCCAGCTTGGCCGGCACGTCGGTCACGAACAGCTGGTTGGTGCGCGGCTCGGCGATCACGCTGCCCCGGGCGCTGAGGATGCGCGACGAGCCGGTGCCCGTGAGCTGCACGGCGACGTCCGCGGCGCGGGTGTAGTTCAGGACGAAGCCCTGGGTGCGCAGCGGCTCCAGGCTCTGGATCGCCGCGTTCGATTCCAGTTCCAGCTTTTCCTTGGCGGCGATCTCGTCCTTGGGCGCGATCCACAGCACGTTGCCGGTGCGGCGCATGCCCAGGCCCTTGGCCTGCAGGATGATGTCCAGCGCCTGGTCCCAGGGCACGTCCTTCAGGCGCAGCGTCACGCCGCCGCTCACCGAGTCGGAGGTCACGATGTTGAAGTTCGTGAAGTCGGCGATGACCTGCAGCAGCGCCCGCACTTCGATGTTCTGGAAGTTCAGCGAAAGCTTCTCGCCGGTGTAGCCGGGCCCTTGCGACAGCTTGTTCGGGTCCTGCCGCTGGGTGCGGACTTCCACCACGAACTGGTTGTCGGACTGGTAGGCGCTGTGTTCCCAGGCGCCGCGCGGCTCGATCACCATGCGCACGCGGTCACCCTGCTGGAAGGTGCTCACGGTCTGGATCGGCGTGCCGAAGTCCGTGACGTCCATGCGCCGGCGCAGGCCCTCGGGCAGCGTCGACTTGAGGAATTCCACCACCAGGGTTTGGCCCTGCTGGCGGATGTCGACGCCGACCTGGTTGCTCGGGAGGTCGACCACGATGCGGCCGGAGCCGTCCGGGCCGCGCCGGAAATCGAGGTCGCGGATCGGCTGGGTGTCGCGGTTGCGGCTTTCCGCGAAGGTCTGCGGCGCCGGCTGCGTCGAGCCGGCCAGCGCCACGCCGTCGAGCGTCACGATCAGCGACTTGCCCTCGACCTGGGTCCGGTAGTTGGTGGGCGTCTTGAGGTTCAGCACGAGACGCGCGCGGTCCGGCGCCTGCACCACGTTCACCGAACGCAGGTTGCCGACGTTGATGTCGACGGCGCTGCGCCCCATGGCGTTGGTGGCGCCGGGGATGTCCAGCGCGATGCGCGCCGGCGACTGGATGGCGAAGCCGGTGGGCACCGAGGTCAGGGGCTCGGTGAAGTCGATGCGCACGACCTCCACGCCGCCCTGCATGCTCCCGCGGACGCTCTCGACCGCCGGCGCCGCCTGGGCCACGCCCCAGCAGGCCGACGCCAGCATCGCCCCGACGGCCACGATGGCACGCCAGCTCCACTTCGTTGTTTTCATCATTTTGACTTCTCCTGCAATTGCAGTGTCGCGACTCGCTCGACCCACTCCCCGGCGGCGTCCTGCACCAGCTCGCGCAGCACCACCTCCGTCTCCGTCACCTTCGTGATGCGCCCGTAGTTCTGTCCCAGGTAGTTCCCGGGCTTGACCTGGTACAGCAGGTTGTCGACCTTGAGCAGGGCCACGGGTTGACCCTGTTTCATCAGGCTGCCGACCATCAGCATCGCGTCGAGCGGATAGGCTTCCAGCGGCTCCTTGCGTCGGTTCAGTTCGGGCTGCAGCAGGGCGGCGCTCGGGGTGCCGACCTGCTGCGAGTCCCGCTTGAGGGCGACCACCAGCTTCTGCTGGCTGAAGGGATCGACGGCAGCTTCCTGCGTGTACGCCTGCGGCGTGAAGCGCTTCGGCTCGGGGATCGGCTGCACCTGCGGCTTGATCGAGGCGCGCTGCTCCTGCATCCAGGCGTGGACCTCCCCCTGCTCCGCATCGCAGGCAGCGAGCAGCGAGCAGGCGGCCAGGCCTGCGAGCATCAGGCTCGTTCTCATTTCTTCGCTCCCTTGGGCGCGTTCTTGCTGGTCGCCTTGCGCTGCGCCGCGACTTCCTCGGGATCCAGGTACCGGAAGGTCTTGGCCGTGGCGTCGAGCGCCAGCGCGTTGCCGTCCTTCGTCTGCTGGATGTCGAGGTTGTTGAGCGTCACGATGCGCGACAGGTGCGCGATGTCGGAGGCGAAGGCCCCGATGTCGTTGTAGCGCCCCTGGACGCGCACGCTGATCGGCAGCTCCGCGTAGTACTCCTTCACGCTCACCTGCCCCGGGCGGAACAGGTCGAAGGTGAGGCTGCGGCCGAGACCGGCCTGGTTGATGTCGGACAGCAGGGCGTCCATCTCGGCCTTGCTGGGGAGCTGCTTTTCGAGCTGCGTCACGTATTGCTGCACCTGCTCGCGCTGCTTGCGCAGCGCATCGAGGTTGACCGCCTGCGTCAGCTTCTTGCGGTAGTCCTCGCGCAGGACCATTTCCTTCTTCTGCGCGGTCTCGAGTTCCTCGGCGGAGCTCGTGAGCCACACGAACCACAGCGCGATCACGATGCCGGCGATCACGGCCAGGCAGACCAGCAGCTTGGGGATCAGCGGCCACGAGGCCGGGTCGTTCGGATTGAGGCCCCGGAACTGGGAAGCGATGTGTTCCTTCAGGGCGGCGGTGTCGATGGAGGGGGCGGTCGCCATGGTTCAGTCCCAGGTTGCGGCGGACGGGCGGGCTTGGTGCATCACTTGCGGCCCGAAGCGACAGGCGCGGAAGCGCCGCCGGCGATCGCGGCGCTGGCAAGGGCGCCACTGGCGGCCCCGGTGGGCGTGAGCGCGTTGCTGGCGGAGGCGGCAGCGGCGGCCGCGGATGCGGCCTTCTGCGCCTCGCTGGCGCGCAGCAGCTTGACGGTCATCTTGAAATTCGAGACGCGCCGGCTGTCCTTGGGCGCCAGGGCGACGGTGGCGGCGACGATCTCCACCAGCTCGGGCCGCGCCATCCAGGCACTGCCGGAGCTCAGGTTGCGCAGCAGCTCGGAGACGCGCTCGTTGGACTGGGCGATGCCGGCCAGCGACACGGTGTCCCCGTTCTGCTTCATGCTCGTGAGGTACACGCCTTCGGGCAGCAGCCGCGACAGCTCGTTGAGCAGGTGCACGGGCATGTTGCGGTCGGCCTGCAGGTCTTCCACCGCCTGCTGGCGGGCCCGCAGCGCGGCGATCTCCTCCTGCAGGGTGGCGATGTCCTTGATCTGGGCATCGAGCTGCGTGATCTCGCGCGCCAGCAGCTGGTTGCGTTCCTGCTGCGTGCCGATCTGCGCCGCGTACCAGAGGAAGATGCCGCCGGCGATCAGCGCGCCCGCCACGGCGGACGCCCCGAGACCGGCGTAGAACAGCTCGCGCCGCAGCTTGCGTGCCGCCTCGCGGTGCGGCAACAGGTTGATCAGGATCACTGCAGGAACCTCCGCATGGCCAGGCCGCAGGAGGTCAGGTACGAGGGCGCTTCACGGCGCACCTTCTTCTCCCGCACGTTGGCGCCGAAGTCCATGCCCTGGAAGGGATCGGCGAGGACGCAGGGGAAGGACGTCTGGGCCGTGATGGCCTCGCTCAGCCCCGGCAGGGCCGCCGAACCGCCGGCCACCATGATCTGGTCGACCCGGTTGTGCGGCGTGCTGGTGAAGAAGAACTGGAGGGCGCGCGCCACTTCCTGCGCCATGCTGTCGACGAAGGGCTTGAGCACGCCCATCTCGTAGTCCTCGGGCAGTTCGCCGCTGCGCTTCTTGGTCTCGGCCTCCTCGGGCGAGAAGCCGTAGTGGCGCACGATCAGCTGGGTGAGCTGGGCGCCGCCGAAGGCCTGGTCGCGGTCGTACAGGACCTCGTCGTTGCGGATCACCTGCATGCTGGTGGTGGTGGCGCCCACCTCGAACAGGGCCACCAGCTGGTCGTGCCCGCCGTCGGGCAGCGCGCCGATCAGGCGGCTGGCGGCCAGGCGCGCCGCGTACGATTCGACGTCGATGATCACCGGCTTGAGGCCCGCCGCTTCGGCCAGGCCCTGGCGGTCCTGCACCTTTTCCTTGCGCGAGGCGGCGATCAGCACCTCGACGTCGCCGGCCGACGTGCTGCTGGGCCCGACGACGCAGAAGTCCAGGCTCACTTCGTCGAGCGAGAATGGGATATATTGGTTGGCCTCGGTCTCCACCTGGATTTCGAGTTCCTGCTCCGACAGGCCGCCGGGCAGGATGATCTTCTTGGTGATGACCGCCGAGGCCGGCAGCGCCATGGCGACGTTGCGCGTGCGCGTGCCGCTTTTCTTGATGACCCGGCGCATGGCCTCGGCCACTTCGTCGAACTTCTCGACATTGCCGTCGTTGATCCAGCCGCGCTCCAGCGGCTCGATCGCGCAACGCTCCAGCACGTAGCCGCCGTCCTTGCGAAGGGTCAGCTCGACGAGCTTCACACTGGATGAACTGATGTCCAGCCCCAGCAGGGGGGCCGTCTGGCGGCCGAACAAAGACCCGAGAGAGATCAAACCCGCCTCCTCCAACGCCTCTGTGTCAAGGCGTAACGAACTTAAGATTCCACATCAATGCTAGCAGTAAGGTCCTTGTCGCCAAAGGAATTTCCTGGCAGTCACGGTGCGTGCCGTTGGGAAAAGCCGACGCACATTGCTGCGATACTGCGGCGTTGCGGGGGCCCGCGCGCCTCGACCTTGCGGCGGTGCGGAACTGCGCCGCCCATCCCGGCTCAGACGTATGCTTTTTCTTAATGGGCGCCCCGGGACGTCCGCTGGAGTTTTATGGCTTCCGAACCCACTTCCGACGCTCCCGGTTCCGGCCCTGCGCCCCGCCGCCAGCGGCCGTTCTGGCTCCGCTTCCTCTTCGGCTTCTTCGCCTGGACCTTCGGCATCGCCCTGGCGCTGCTCGTGGCGGGCCTGGCCGTCGGCGGCGTCGCGCTGTCGGTGGCGTACCCCAACCTGCCGGACATCGCCGACCTGGCGGACTACCGGCCCAAGCTGCCGCTGCGCGTGTATTCCAGCGACGGCGTCATGCTCGGCGAGTTCGGCGAGGAGCGGCGCAACCTGACGCCGATCAACGAGATCCCGCAAGTGATGAAAAATGCCGTCCTCGCCATCGAGGACGCGCGCTTCTATTCGCACAGCGGCGTCGACTACAAGGGCATGCTGCGCGCCGCGCTCGCCAACCTGGGCCGGGTCAAGAGCCAGGGCGCCTCCACCATCACGATGCAGGTGGCGCGCAACGTCTACCTGTCCTCCGAGAAGACCTACACCCGCAAGCTCTATGAGGTGCTCCTGACCTTCAAGCTGGAACACCAGCTGAAGAAGGACCAGATCCTCGAGATCTACATGAACCAGATCTTCCTGGGCAACCGCGCCTACGGGTTCGCGGCCGCCTCGGAAACCTACTTCGGCAAGCCGCTCAAGGACATCACCATCGCCGAAGCGGCGATGCTGGCCGGCCTGCCCAAGGCGCCCTCGGCCTTCAATCCGGTGCAGAACCCGTCGCGCGCCCGCGCCCGCCAGCTGTACATCATCGAGCGGATGGAGGACAACGGCTTCATCACCCACGAGCAGGCCGAGGCGGCCAAGAAGCAGGAACTGCACGTGCGCACCGGCCTGCAGACGACGGCCGTGCGCGCCGAGTACATCGCGGAAACGGTGCGCCAGCTGGTCTACGCCCAGTACGGCGAC
Source organism: Ramlibacter alkalitolerans (assembly GCF_016722765.1). Lineage (GTDB taxonomy): Bacteria > Pseudomonadota > Gammaproteobacteria > Burkholderiales > Burkholderiaceae_C > Ramlibacter > Ramlibacter alkalitolerans. The sequence continues at coordinate 490,256 of NZ_JAEQND010000001.1, forward strand.
GAGACCTACACCCGCGGCCTGAACGTGTTCACCACCATCCGCGCCAAGGAGCAGGAAGCGGCGTACAAGTCGCTGCGCCAGGGCATCATGGGCTACGAGAGGCGCCAGATCTACCGCGGCCCGGAGCGCTTCGTCGACCTGCCGTCCGACCCCAAGGAACTCGACGACGCGATCGACGACGCCCTGGCCGAGCACCCCGACAACGGCGACGTGCTGGCGGCGGTGGTGCTGGAGGCGACGCCCAAGAAGATCGTGGCGGTGCGCGCCAACGGCGACCAGATCGACATCACCGGCGAGGGCCTGCGGCCGGCGCAGTCGGGCCTGTCGGACAAGGCACCGCCGAAGATCAAGATCCGCCGCGGGGCGGTGATCCGCGCGATGAAGTCGCCCAAGGACACCTGGGAGATCACGCAGCTGCCCGAGGTGGAAGGCGCCTTCGTCGCGGTCGACCCGCGCGACGGCTCGATCCACGCCCTGGTCGGCGGCTTCGACTTCAACAAGAACAAGTTCAACCACGTCACCCAGGCCTGGCGCCAGCCGGGCTCCGGTTTCAAGCCCTTCATCTACTCCGCGGCGCTGGAAAAGGGCTTCACGCCCTCCACCATCGTGAACGACGCGCCCCTGTTCTTCGGCGGCGACGTCACCGGCGGGCCGCCCTGGGAGCCCAAGAACTACGACGGCAAGTTCGAAGGCCCGATGCCACTCCACACGGCGCTGGCCAAGTCCAAGAACATGGTCTCGATTCGCATCCTGCAGGCGGTGGGCACGCAGGCCGCGCAGGACTGGGTCACGCGCTTCGGCTTCGACGCCGAGAAGCACCCGCCCTACCTGACCATGGCGCTGGGCGCCGGCTCGGTCACGCCGATGCAGATGGCGCTCGGCTACTCGGTGTTCGCCAACGGCGGCTACCGCATCAACCCGTGGCTGATCACCCGGATCACGGACCAGAAGGGCAAGGCCCTGGTGGAAAGCCAGCCGCCCCTGCTGAACGAATCGATGCGCGCGATCGACGCCCGCAACGCCTTCATCATGGACCGGCTGCTGCAGGAAGTGGCCCGCTCCGGCACGGCTGCCCGCTCGCAGCGCGAACTCAAGCGCGCCGACCTGTACGGCAAGACCGGCACCACCAACGATTCGATCGACACCTGGTTCAACGGCTTCCACCCCAGCCTGGTGGCGATCGTCTGGATGGGATACGACACGCCGCGCTCCCTGGGCGACCGCGAGACGGGCGGCGGCCTGAGCCTGCCGATCTGGATCAACTTCATGGAAACGGCGCTCAAGGGCGTGCCCACCATGGAGCCCGCTGCCCCCGAAGGCGTGATCAACGTCGCCGGCGAGTGGTACTACGAGGAATACGCGCCCGGCGCGGGCATCCGCAGCCTGGGGCTGGCGGGTGAACCGGGCGGCGCTGGCGCCCCCGCCAACGGAGCGCCGCGCGGGTACGGTCCCTCGGGCGAGCAGTCGCCGGGCGCGCCGGCCGACCGCAGCCTGCTCAACTCGGATGGCCAGGTGCCGCATCCGCCGGCGGACGAGCGACGCAGCATCCTGGATCTCTTCCGCAACTGACGCCTCTGCGTAGGCTGGCGGTGATGCGCGAAGCGCCGGAACCCCAGCTCCCTCAAAGCGGCGCGAACGCGAGCGGCCGCCCCGCCTGCTCGCTCGCGTAGCGGCCCAGGTCGGCGAAGAACTCGCCGCCCTGCCCCTTGGTATCGCGCCAGGCCTGGCCGTCGAAGCGGTAGTGGAAGCCGCCCGCCTTGGCGGCCAGCCACACTTCCTGCAGCGGCTTCTGCAGGTTGACGACGATCTGGCTGCCGTTGGGGAACACCAGGGTGATCATTCCGCCGACCCGCTGGTTGTCGACGTCGGCGTCGGTGTTCTCGTTGATCCGGTCGCAAGCGGCTTCCACCGCCTTCAGCAGCGCTTCGGCGCGGTCGAGGTACTCGAGATCGGTCATTACAATTTCCAGATGCCAGGTGATCGCCAAATTCTAGTCAGCGCTCGCGCAAGCCGCGCGCTTCTCGCCCTCGTCGCGAGTTCCCTGCTGGGGGCCTGCGGCCAGAAGGGACCGCTCGTGCTGCCCAGCGGGGAGGCCGCGGCCGGCCGCGCGACGCTGCCGCAGACCCTGGCGCCGTCCACCACCGCCGTGACGCCCACGCCCGCCGCATCGCAACCGCCGACCGGCACCGCCGTCCCGGCGCCGCGGCCATGAGCGCCATGAACCCCGCACGCCTGCCGGGCGCTCCCTTCGTGCAGTACCGCGGCGACGAGCTGTTCGTCGAGGAGGTCCCGGTCGGCGACCTCGCGCGTGAACATGGCACGCCGCTGTTCGTCTATTCGCGCGCGGCGATGCTCGCGGCGCTCGCGGCCTACCAGCGCGGCTTCACCGGCCGCAAGGCGAAGATCTGCTACGCGATGAAGGCCAACTCCTCGCTCGCGATCCTGCAGGTGTTCGCGCGCGCCGGCTGCGGCTTCGACATCGTCTCCGGCGGCGAGCTGGAACGGGTGCTGGCCGCCGGCGCCAGCGGCGGCGACATCATCTTCTCCGGCGTCGGCAAGAGCCGGCGCGAGATGCGGCGCGCGCTCGAAGTCGGCATCCACTGCTTCAACGTCGAGAGCGAGGCGGAGCTGGAGGTGCTGAGCGAGGTGGCGGTCGAACTCGGCACGCGCGCCCCGGTGAGCCTGCGCGTCAACCCCGACGTCAATCCGCTCACCCATCCCTACATCTCGACCGGCCTGAAGGGCAACAAGTTCGGCATCGCGCACAAGAACGCGCTGCGCGCCTACCAGCGCGCCGCCGCGCTCCCGGGGCTGCGCGTGGTCGGCATCGACTGCCACATCGGCTCGCAGATCACGCAGGTCTCGCCCTACCTCGATGCGATGGACCGCGTGATGGACCTGGTCACGCAGATCGAGGCGGCCGGCATCCCGATCGCGCACATCGACTTCGGCGGCGGCCTGGGCATCGTCTACAACGAGGAGCAGCCGCCGGCGGCCGATGCGCTGTGGCAGCGCCTGCTGCAGCGGCTGGACGCGCGCGGCTTCGGCGACCGGCAGCTGATGATCGAGCCGGGGCGTTCACTGGTCGGCAACGCCGGCCTGTGCGTGAGCGAGGTGCTGTACCTCAAGCCGGGCGAGCAGAAGAACTTCTGCATCATCGATGCGGCGATGAACGACCTGCCCCGCCCGGCGATGTACGAGGCCTTCCACCAGATCGTGCCGCTGCAGCGGCGCATCGCGCAGTCCGCGGTGTACGACGTGGTGGGGCCGGTATGCGAGAGCGGCGACTGGATCGGCCGCGAGCGAACGCTGTCCGTGCAGCCCGGCGACCTGCTCGCGGTGCTCTCGGCCGGCGCCTATTGCATGAGCATGGCCAGCAACTACAACGCGCGCGGGCGCGCCGCGGAGGTGCTGGTGGACGGCGCCCAGGTGCACCTGGTGCGCGAGCGCGAGGACGACGCCGACCTGCTGCGCAAGGAACACCTGCTGCCCTGAGTCACGCGCAGAGCGTTCAGAGCGCCCGGTCGGCCAGCGGATACAGTTCGCTGTTCTCGCGCGCGATGCGCCGGCCGATGGCCGCGAACACCGCATGCGTGTCGCGCGAGAAACCGGCCGGGTCGGCCGCGATCGCGTTGATCTGCCACTTCTGGTTGTAGGTCGCGAAGGTGGCGGCCAGGCCGCCCATCTCCTGCTGGAACGCCTCGGCCAAGCCGCGCGAGTTCTCCACGTTCACCTGCACCAGCCTCGGGTACAGCGCCTTGTCTTCCATCGTCAGGTGCACCGTCAGCTTGCCCGCCAGGGCGGACAGCAGGTTGCGCAGCCCGCGCGCGTCGAACGGCTGCGCCTTCAGCTTGGTCGCGATCTCCCCCGCCATGGCCAGCAGGTCCTGGTGCTGCCGCCTGAAGTTGTCCGTATACGCCATCGATTGCTCCGCCAGCTCGAAAGGGGCGGATCGTATCGAGGAGTAACAGTACCGTGCGTGCAGACTTCGCGCCGGCACAGCGCAGGGCGACGGCCGGCGATGGCCATCCGACAGGCGAACGCCGATCAGCGCGAGGGCCGCGGCCCCGTCGCGCCGGCCGGCATGCGGCCGCCCGAACGGCGCTTGCGCAGGAACTCGCTCACCCGCCAGCCAAGCAGCACGGCGAGGATCGCGGCATACACGAACACTTCGGCGAAGTTGTTCTTGCCCGCCCGCATCCAGAAGAAGTGCAGGATGCCGAGGCCGGCGATCACGTAGACCAGCTTGTGCAGCGCCTGCCAGCGCCGCGCGCCCAGTGCCTTGACGGCGCGGTTGAAGGAGGTCGCCGCCAGCGGCGTGAGCAGCACGAAGGCCGCGAAGCCCACCAGGATGAAGGGGCGCTTGGCGATGTCCTTGCCCATTTCGGTCGGATCCAGCCCCTGGTCGAACCAGGCCCAGGCGAGGAAGTGCAGGAAGACGTAGAAGTACGTGAACAGCCCCAGCATGCGGCGGAAGCGCGCCAGCGTCGGCAGGGCCGCCACCACGCGCACCGGCGTGACGGCGAGCGTCAGGCACAGGAAGCGCAGCGTCCAGTCGCCGGTGGAGCGCGAGAGGTACTCGGCGGGATTGGCGCCGAGATGGTCCGTCGCCGCCCCGTAGAACAACCAGGCGAACGGCAGCAGCCCCAGGACGAACAGGACCGGCTTGGCCGCAGGGTGCAGCAGCGTGCGCGCGAGCGTCATGCGTGCGCGGCGCCCATCAGAAGTTCTTCTTCAGGTCCATGCCCGCATACAACTGGCCGACCTGCGGCTCGTAGCCGTTGAACATCAGGGTCTTGCGCTTCTTGGCGAACAGGCCGTCCTCGCCGATGCGACGCTCGGTCGCCTGCGACCAGCGCGGGTGGTCGACGTTCGGGTTGACGTTGGAATAGAAGCCGTACTCGTTGGCGGCCGCCTTGTTCCACGCCGTCTTGGGCATCTGGTCGGTGAAGCGGATCTTCACCAGGCTCTTGCCGCTCTTGAAGCCGTACTTCCACGGCACCACCACGCGCACCGGCGCGCCGTTCTGGTTCGGCAGCACCTCGCCGTACATGCCGAAGGTGAGGAGCGTGAGGGGATTCATGGCCTCGTCCAGGCGCAGCCCTTCGACGTAGGGCCAGTCCAGCACGCGCGAGCCCACGTAGGGCATCTGCTTCGGATCGGCCAGCGAGACGAACTCGACGAACTTCGCGCTGCCCTGCGGCTCGACCTTCTCGATCAGCCTGGCCATCGAGTAGCCGACCCAGGGGATCACCATCGACCAGCCCTCGACGCAGCGCAGGCGGTAGATCCGTTCTTCCTGCGGGGCGAGCTTGACCAGGTCTTCCAGCGCGTACTTCGCGGGCTTCTTCACCAGGCCCTCGATCTCCACCGTCCACGGCGAGGTCCTGAGCGTGTGCGCGTGTTCGACCGGATCGCCCTTGTCGGTGCCGAATTCGTAGTAGTTGTTGTAGCCCGAGGCGTCCTTGTACTCGGTGACCTTCTCCATCGTCACCGCGCCGGGAACCGTGGAGCGCACGGCCTGCAGCACCGCATGCTTGCCCGGGCGCGCCACCTGCTGTGCGAAGGCCTCGCGCTGCGCCCATTGCGCCAGCGCCGCGCCCGCCACGCCGGTGGCCATCCACTTGAGCAGGCGCCGGCGGTCCTCGTAGACGCCGCGCGGGGTGATTTCGCTGGCGATGGGGTGCTCGAAGCCGTCGCGGCCGGTCCGGATCAACATCCTGGTGTCTCCTTGTAGTCTGGATACGCAGCCCATTCTTGCAAGGATTCAGCAACCCCGCCGGCGGCGGCGGAATCGCAGCAAAAAGGGCGGGCCCTCTTGCGAGGCACCCGCCCTTTGGTTCGTCACTGCGGCGCTTGGTTCAACCGTTCGACGTGTTCAGCGCAGGCCGGCGATGTAGTCGGCCACGGCACGGATCTCGCGATCGTTCAGCTTGGCGGCGATCTGGGCCATCTGCGGGCTGTTCTTGCGGATGCCGTCGCGGAAGGCGACCAGCTGGCTGGCGGTGTAGTCCGCGTGCTGGCCCGACAGGCGCGGGTATTGCGCGGGGATGCCGGCGCCGTTGGGGCTGTGGCAGCCGGCGCAGGCGGGCAGCTGGCGGGACTGGTTGCCGCCGCGGTAGATCTTCTCGCCCAGCGAGACCAGTTCCTTGTCCTTGGCGAAGCCCGGGCTGGCCTTCTGCGCGCCGACGTAGGCCGCGATGTTCTTCATGTCGGCTTCGGTCAGCTGCGAGGCGAAGCCCTGCATGATCGGGTTGGGGCGCTTGCCGCTCTTGAATTCGACCAGCTGCTTGACGATGTAGGCCTGGTGCTGGGCTGCCAGCTTCGGGTTGGCCGGGGTGCCCGAGTTGCCGCCCTGCCCGTGGCAGGCGACGCAGACGGTGCCGAAACGGGCCTCGCCGGCGGCCGGGTCGGGCTTGCCGGTGGCCGCAGCGGCCACGGTATTCGGCGCGGCGGGCGCCGGCGTGGCAGCGGCCGCGCCGGGAGCGGATTCCGCGGGGGCGGCCGGAGGAGCGACGGTGAGGCCGGAAGCGCCCGGCGCGGCGGCGCTGGCGGCAGGCGCGGCGCCGGCCTCGGGGGCGGCGCTGGCTGCGGGTGCGGCGCCGCTGGCGGGCGCAGCCGCCGGCTGCTGGGCCCCAGTGTGCAGCGCGAGGGTGGCCAGCACGGCGGCCAGCAGCAGGGAAGCAGGCGACTTGATCACGTTTCTTCTGTTCGTTGGCGCAAAACCCCGGGATTCTACAATGCCGCCTCCTCCCCTCTTCCGTCCCTGATGACCTCCCCGCCGGGCCCCAGTGCCCCCACCACCTCCACGCCGGGGACTTCCGCTGCGCAGGCCGTCGCCTGGATGCACACCGCGCGCTTCCTCACCACCGCGCCGCGCCTCGAGCACCTCCCCGAATCGGAGGTGCCCGAGATCGCCTTCGTCGGCCGCTCCAACGCGGGCAAATCCACCTGCATCAACACGCTGACGCAGCAGAAGCGCCTCGCGTTCGCCTCCAAGACGCCGGGCCGCACGCAGGCGATCAACCTGTTCGCGCTCGGCAAGCAGGGCATCACCGACGCCGTGCTGGCCGACCTGCCCGGCTACGGCTATGCGGCCGTGCCCAAGCAGGACAAGCTGCGCTGGCAGCAGGTCATGGCCAACTACCTGGTCACGCGGCCCAACCTGACGGGCGTGGTGATGATGGTCGACCCGCGCCACGGGCTGACCGAACTCGACGAGATCCTGCTCGAGGTGATCCGCCCCCGCGTCGAGGAGGGCCTGAAGTTCCTGGTGCTGCTGACCAAGGCCGACAAGCTCAATCGCTCGGAGGCCAGCAAGGCGCTGTCGATCGCGCGACTGCAGACGGCCGGCGGCGAGGTCAAACTTTTCTCCGCCCTCAAGAAGCAGGGCGTGGAGGAGACTTCGCTGCTCCTGTGGCACTGGGCCCATCCGGAACCGGCATGACGATCGAGACCTGGCAGCAGGCGCTTCCGCACGGTATCACCCTGAGTTGCCGCGCCGCGGGAGAGCGCGGCCGCCCGGTCCTGCTGTTCCTGCACGGCTTCCCGGAAGCCGCCTTCATCTGGGACGATCTCCTGGAGCACTTCGCGCAGGAAGCCAACGGCGGCTACCGCTGCGTGGCCCCCAACCTGCGGGGCTACGAAGCTTCGTCGCAGCCCGCCGATGTCTCCGCCTACCGGCCCAGGCACCTGGTGCAGGATGTGGTGGCGCTGGCGCAGCTCGAAGGCGCGCCGCTGGCCTGCCTGGTGGCGCACGACTGGGGCGGGGCCGTCGCCTGGGGCGTGGCCAACCAGCAGCCGCCGTTGCTGCAGCGGCTGGCCATCCTCAATGCGCCGCATCCCGGCACCTTCCTGCAGGCCTTGCAGCACAGCGAGGCGCAGCGGCAGGCCAGCGCGTACATGAATTTCCTGGTGCGCCCCGATGCCGAGGCGCTGCTGCGCGAGGACGGCTACCGGCGCCTGTTCGGGTTCTTCACGCACTGGGGGCCGGCAAGCTGGCTCACCGAGGCGATGAAGGCGCAGTACCGGGCCGTGTGGGACCGCAGCCTCACCGGCGGCCTGAACTACTACCGCGCCTCGCCGCTGCGCCCGGCGCGCACCGACGATCCCGGCGCCAGCGCGATCACGCTGCCGCGCGAGATGCTGACGGTGGACGTGCCGACACTGGTGTTGTGGGGCCTGCAGGACACGGCGTTGCTGCCGGAGCTGGTCGACGGCCTCGAGGCGTACGTGCCGCGGCTGGCGCTGCACAAGGTGGCGGAGGCGTCGCACTGGATCGTGCACGAGCAGCCGGCGCTGGTCGTCGAGCGGCTGGCGGAATTCCTGCAGTCCTGACCACATCGCTGGCGCGAACCGTAGGCTGGCGGTGAACGCGCGCGGATGCGCGCCGTGAACCCCAGCTCCGCCATCGCTCGCCGATCGCTGGGGTTCGCAAGGCTCACCGCCAGCCTACGAAACCGCGCATCCCCTCAGTAAACGCCGGGCTCCCCCGGCGGGCGCGTCTTGAAGCGCTTGTGCACCCAGTAATACTGCGACGGCATCTCGTCGATGTAGGCCTGCAGCCGCAGGTTCATCAGCGCGGTGTCCGCTTCGAGGTCCTTGGTCGGGAAATCCTTCCAGGCCTCCCCGAGCCGCACCTCGTAGCCTGTGGGCGTGAGCTGCGTGATCAGCGGCACCACCTTGGCCCGGCCCAGGCGGGCGAAGCGCGAGAGCGAGGGCACCGTGGCCGCCGGCACGCCATAGAACGGCACGAAGATCGACTCCTCCGGGCCGAAGTTCATGTCCGGCAGCAGGTACATCACGTGGCCCGCGCGCAGGGCGGCTATCAGGTCGCGCACGCCCTCGGAGCGGCTCATGGGACGCGCATCGCCGAAGCGGTTGCGCCCCTTGAGCACCCAGGCGTCGACCACCGGGTTGCTCTGCTGCGTGTAGATGCCGACGAAGCTGCGCGGCACCTGCTGCGACATCGCGCTCACCCCGGCGTCGAGGCCGACGAAGTGCGGGCAGAACAGGATCGTGGCATCCTGCCCGGCGAGCTCCTGCACGGCGCCGGTGAGGTGCACGCGCTGCTTCACCACCTCGGGCGGCGCATGCCACAGCCAGGCGCGATCGAGGAAGGACTGCGCGACGTACACGAACACCTCGCGCGAGCGGCGCCTGCGCTCCTGCGCCGTCCACTGCGGAAAGCACAGGCGCAGGTTGGTGTCGACCACCTTGCGGCGCGATGCCACCAGCGCGTACAGCGCGGCGCCGAGTGCGCGGCCCAGCGCCCGCACCCAGGACAGCGGCAGGTGCGCGATCAGCCGCATGAAGGCCACGCCGAGGTGGCTCATCATGCCGCGGCCTCCTCGCGGGGCTGCTTGTAGCGCGCATAGCCCCACAGGTACTGGGTCGGCCCGGCGCGCACCATGCGCTCCATTTCGGCATTGATCTGCGCTGCCGCCTCCGCGGGCTCGCGCGACAGCTCGCCCTCGAAGCGCTGCACGTGCACGTGGTAGCCGCGGCCGCGCGTCAGCCGCTCGCCCCACACGAACAGCAGCACGGCACCGGTCTGTTGCACCAGCCGCGCCGGCAGCGTCATGGTGTAGGCCTCGCGGCCGAAGAACGGCGCCCACACCCCCAGCCCCTGCGGGGGCACCTGGTCCGGCAGCAGGCCGATCGCCTCGCCGGCCTTGAGCGCGCGCAGCATCTGCCGCACCCCGGCCAGCGTGGTCGGCACGGCCGTCATGTTGGGGCGGTTGCGCGACGTGGCGACCAGCTCGCGCAGCCAGGGCTTGCGCGCCGGCCGGAACAGCACCGTCACCGGCCCGAACTGCGCCGCATAGGACCGCGCCGTGACCTCGAAGCACCCGAGGTGCGGCGTGAGGAAGACGATGCCGCGCCCTTCGGCCCGCAGCGCGCGGATCATCTCCGCCTGCTCCCAGTGCACCGGCGGCATGGCCCCGAACCACAGGCGCGGGGTTTCGGCCACCAGCTTGCCGGACTCGGCGACGGCGTGGCGCACCCGGGCAAACCCGTAGCCGCCTTGCGCGGCGTTGGCCACGAAGCGTCGCCGGTAGGTGGGCGAGGCCAGGAAAGTGATCCAGCCGAGCACGGTCCCGACCCCATGCAAAAGGGGGAGCGGCCAGGCGGAGAGCAGTTGGAAGAGTCGTTTCACGCGGGTTAGAATGGGGCGTCGCCGAGTTATTGAACTACTTGCAGGGCGACGCGAAAAAATTCTGCTAAAGCGTTCGCCCGAGCTCCGGCAGAAGGCAACGCGCCTTCCCATCAACCGCTGGAGTTTATTCAAATGGCGAACGACTTCCTTTTCACCTCCGAATCCGTGTCCGAAGGGCACCCCGACAAGCTGGCCGACCAGGTGTCGGACGCGATCCTCGACGCCATCTTCGCGCAGGACCCGCGCAGCCGCGTCGCCGCCGAGACCCTGGCCAACACCGGCCTCGTGGTGCTGGCCGGCGAGATCACCACCAACGCGCACGTCGACTACATCCAGGTCGCGCGCGACACGATCAAGCGCATCGGCTACGACAACACCGACTACGGCATCGACTACAAGGGCTGCGCGGTGCTGGTCGCCTACGACAAGCAGTCCAACGACATCGCCCAGGGCGTGGACCACGCCTCCGACGACCACCTGAACACCGGCGCCGGCGACCAGGGCCTGATGTTCGGCTACGCCTGCGACGAGACGCCGGTGCTCATGCCCGCGCCGATCCACTACGCGCACCGGCTGGTGGAGCGCCAGGCGCAGGTGCGCAAGGATGGCCGCCTGCCCTTCCTGCGCCCGGACGCCAAGTCGCAGGTCACGATGCGCTACGTCGACGGCAAGCCGCACAGCATCGACACGGTGGTGCTGTCCTCGCAGCACAGCCCCGAGATGAGCGACGGCCACAAGATGAAGCCGGCCTTCGTCGAGGCGGTGATCGAGGAGATCATCAAGCCGGTGCTGCCAAAGGAGTGGCTCAAGGAAACCCGCTACCTGATCAACCCCACCGGCCGCTTCGTGGTCGGCGGCCCGCAGGGCGACTGCGGCCTGACCGGCCGCAAGATCATCGTCGACACGTACGGTGGCGCCTGCCCGCACGGCGGCGGCGCCTTCTCGGGCAAGGACCCTTCGAAGGTGGACCGCTCCGCCGCCTACGCTGCGCGCTACGTGGCCAAGAACGTGGTGGCCGCCGGCCTGGCGCGCCAGTGCCAGATCCAGGTCGCGTACGCGATCGGCGTCGCCCGGCCGATGAATGTGACGGTCTACACCGAAGGCACGGGCGTGATCCCCGACCACAAGATCGCGCAACTGGTGAACGAGCACTTCGACCTGCGCCCGAAGGGCATCATCCAGATGCTGGACCTGCTGCGTCCGATCTACTCGAAGACCGCCGCCTACGGCCACTTCGGCCGCGAGGAGCCGGAGTTCACGTGGGAGCGGACGGACAAGGCGGGGGCGCTGCGCGCTGCGGCCGGGATTCGCTGAACCGGTTCGGCTTCGTCATTCCCGCGCAGGCGGGAACCCAGAGGGGCGCTACGGCGCCCTCTTTTGTTTTCCGGTGGTCGCGTACGTGGCATCCGGGCGCGGCCGATCGTCGTGGCGGCTGGCGCACGGTGCGGGACACGGCCTTCGGCGCTCACCGCCAGCCTACGGATCGCCGGTGGGGATCCGTCATCCCCGCGCCCTCTCCCGTCACACCCGCGCCCTCTCCCGTCATCCCCGCGCCCTCTCCCCTCATCCCCGCGCCCTCTCACGTCATCCCCGCGAAGGCGGGAATCCAGGGCTCCCGATGCTCGCCGCGCGCGGCGAGTTTCCAACGCCCTGGATTCCCGCCTCCGCGGGAATGACGCACGTGGGGCGCGAAGCACCGGGGGCAAACCTGGAGGAAGTTATGTTGCGCGTGCCGGCAGGCCCGATTTTCCGGGGAAGTCCGGCGCGCGAAGCCGCCGGACCTTCACCGTACGTGCATTGCCCGCGCGGGATGACGAAAATCTACTGCACCGACGCCGTCGTCTGCCTTCCGTACTCCTGCCGCTTCATCTCGACGTACGTGTTGCGGTCCATCTCGTGCAGCTGGCGCGGATAGCGTTCGGTCGCGGCGAACCACTTGTTGATGCGCTGGTCCACGCGCTGCGCCGCCGGCAGCTCCATCGTGTCCAGGTACGCGTCGATGGCGAGGTAGTAGCGCATCGCGTTGCGCTCGATCGCGCCACGCATGCCGCCCGACGTGAAGCCCGCCTTGTTGGCGCCGGCCGTGGCCAGGTAGGCCTGCATCGCGAACTTGCCCGTGCCGCCATACCCGTACGCGTAGCTCAGGTGCATGAACGTGTGCCCGCCATCCAGCGGGATCGCCTCCGCCACGATGCGGTAGTCGCGCGTGCCGAAGGGACCCTGCCCGGCGCCCAGCCGCGTCTCCAGGAAGTCGGGGCCGGCGGCCGCGCGCTGGAATCCGAGGTCGAGGCGGTAGGCCTCCTCCACCGGCTGGTTGTACTTGCGGCCGATGCGCACGGCCAGCCGGCCACCGCCCGCCTGGCAGGCCTTGGTGTTGAAGGGCAGCAGCATGATGTCGCACCAGGCATTCGGGTCCTGCAGCGCTTCCTTGACCTTGTCGTACGGGTGGTCCAGCACGGCGTAGACGTCGCCCTGCAGCGAGTTGCTGGCCTGCGAGGAATCGATGAACAGTTCGCGGCCGTACGAGTTGCTTTGCAGCTGGGGCTTGAGCTCGTCGTACCGGGCGCGCAGGCTGCCCGCGTCGGCGTGCGCCGCGATGTTGCTGAACGCCAGCAGGCAGGCGGTGCCCACGCCGGCGAACCAGCGGGCGAGTCTTTGGGTGCGCATCATGCGTGTTTCCTGTGGGGGTCGGCTTCCGCCATCGGCGCAGCCTCGGTTTCGGTGGAGGTGGTTTCGGTTTCGGCGGAGGTGGTCTCGGACTCTTCTTCCAGGAAGGCCTGGACGTCGAGCTGGATGCCGCCCATGAACAGCGAATGCGGCGCCACTTCGTACAGGTAGCGCCCGCGCGGATTGAGCACCAGGCGCATGCGCAGCTTCGGCTCCTGCATGCCGTCCCAGATGCGGATCAGCCGCGCCCGCACCAGGTTGTCCGGGCACTGCAGCGACTTGAGCTTGTGGTAGTTGGTCGACAGGCTGATGGCGTCCAGGTACCAGGCCGACTGCTTGTTGCGGGCCAGCAGGTTCGCGGACAGGTCGACCTCGAGCGTGAGCACGTTGCCCTCGACTTCGAGCATCAGGTTGCGACCGAGAAGTCCTCCATTCGCCTCGCCGTACTTGTACGTGAGGTGGAGGTGGGAAGGCGTCTTGCGCAGTGAGTATTTCATGGGTGTCACCCGGTTCGGCACAGCGTGGGGCAGCGGCCGCGGCGCCCGTGTAGGACGGTGTTGTGTCCGCCTGTGCGTGCGCTCAGCCTTGTACGCGCTCGCGCGCCGCTCGCCCGAACCGTCCTACAGCGGATGGGGTCCGTCGCCCGACGGTGTGGCTCGGCCTGCGCCCCAAGATCGATGGCAGGACCTTTTCATCCATCCAAGAGAGCAAGGAGCGAACAATGGCTGCTGAAGAACGCGAAGACCGCGACCTGAACCGTGACCCGATCACCGACGAGCCCGGAGCGCACCCGGTGGGCACCGGCCTGGGCGCCGCGGGCGGTGGCGTTGCCGGCGCGGCCGCCGGTGCGATCGCGGGCCCGGTGGGCGCGGCGATCGGGGGCGTGGTCGGCGCGGTGGTCGGCGGCCTCGCCGGCAAGGCCGCGGGCGAAGCGGTGAACCCGACCGCCGAGGAAGCCTTCTGGCGCGACAACTACCACAAGGAGCCGTACTACGAGCAGGGCCGCAGCTTCGACGACTACGGGCCGGCCTACCGGCTCGGCCTGTCGGGCCGCGACCGCTATGAAGACTCGTGGACCTCGGTCGAGCCGCGGCTGGCGCCCGAGTGGGAAAGCAATCGCGGCAACTCCACCCTGAACTGGGACCGCGCCAGCCATGCCGCCGGTGCCGCCTACCAGCGCGCCGACGAGCAGTACCGCAACTACAGCACGGGCATGGGCCGTGCCGGCATGGGCACGCCCGACGGCGGCAACACCGGCTTGCGCGGCATGGGCCCGTCCGGCACTCCCTCGGGCACCGGTGCGGCCGGCATGGTCGGCTCGATGCAGACGGCGGGCAACGGCGACGGCGACCGCGGCGACGTGATCGACGTGCTGAAGGATCTGGTCGAGTGCAGCAAGGATGGCGAGTACGGCTTCCGCGAGTGCGCCGAACAGGCCACGCGCCAGGACCTGAAGTCCATGCTCCAGCAGCGCGCGGAAGACTGCCGCCGCGGCGCCGACGAACTGAACCGGCTGCTGCGCGAATGTGGCCACGACGCGGAGGAAGGCGGCAGCACGCTGGGCGCCATGCACCGCGGCTGGGTCTCCATCAAGTCGAAGCTGAGCACCTACGACGACAAGGCGGTGCTGGAAGAATGCGAGCGCGGCGAGGACAATGCCAAGGCCCGCTACATGAAGGCGCTGCAGAAGAACCTGCCCGCCAACGTCCGCACGGTCATCGAGCGCCAGTACCAGGGGGTCCAGCGCAACCATGACCAGGTGAAGATGATGCGCGACCAGTTCCGCAGCGCGTAAGCGCGCGCTTGCGCGTTGAGCGTTGGGCGTACGGCGTTGAGCGTGAAAAGCCTTTACGCTTGACGCTCAACGCCCGACGCCCAACCTCCCATGGCCGAAAAGAGCGCACTCCAGAAATACCGCGACAAACGCAACTTCGACGCCACGCCGGAACCGGCGGCCGGCGGCGAGGCGAACGAGGACGCCCGCAGCTTCGTCGTCCAGAAGCACTGGGCCTCGCGGCTGCACTACGACTTCCGGCTGGAGCTGGAAGGCACGATGAAGAGCTGGGCGGTGCCCAAGGGCCCCAGCTTCGACCCCAACGACAAGCGCATGGCGATGCCCACCGAGGACCATCCCATCGCGTACAAGCGCTTCGAAGGCCAGATTCCCGCCGGCAACTATGGTGCCGGCAAGGTGATCATCTGGGACAAGGGCACCTGGCATCCGCTGGAGGACCCGCACAAGGGTTTTCGCGACGGCAAGCTCAAGTTCGAGCTGCGCGGGCACAAGCTTCACGGCCACTGGACGCTGGTGCGCATGAAGGGCCGCGGCAACGGCCGCGAGGATCCGTGGCTCCTGATCAAGGAGCGCGATCCCTTCGCGCAGCCGGCCACCGAATTCAGCGTGGTCGACGAGATGCCGGACAGCGTGAAGGAGCTGGAGGACAGGCCCGCAGCCGCCAGCGCGCCGGGTGCCAGTGCAGATGCCGCATCCGGCAGCGCGCCTTCCGCCGCCAGCTCGGGGCCGCCCGAAGGCGCCCGACCGGCCAAGCTGCCCAAGGAATTGCAGCCGCAACTGGCGGTGCTGGTGGACGAGCCGCCGGCGCAGCCGCAGCAATGGCTGTTCGAGATCAAGTTCGACGGCTACCGCATGCTGGCGCGCGTCGAAGGCGGAGCGATCGCGCTCGTCACGCGCAACGGCAACGACTGGACGTCGCGGCTGCCCGGCCTGCTGAAGGCCCTGCGCAGCATGGACCTGCCGGACGGCTGGTACGACGGCGAGATCATCATGCCGGCCGAGGACGTGCCCGCGGACTTCCAGGCGCTGCAGGGCGCCTTCGACAGCGCGCGCACCGACCAGATCGTCTACTACCTGTTCGACCTGCCCTTCTGCGCCGGGCAGGACCTGCGCGACGTGCCGCTGGAGGAACGGCGCGCCGTGCTGCAGCGCATCGTGGAGCGCAAGCCGCATGCGAACGTGCGCTTCAGCGCCGAGTTCGATGCGAAACCGGAAGAGATGCTCGAGTCGGCCTGCCGCCTCGGCCTGGAAGGCGTGATCGCCAAGCGGCGCGGCTCGGCCTACGTCGGCCGGCGCTCCAGCGACTGGATCAAGTTGAAGTGCAAGCTGCGGCAGGAATTCGTGATCGGCGGCTTCACCGACCCGAAAGGCGCGCGCACCGGCGTGGGCTCGCTGCTGCTGGGCGTGCACGACGAAGGCGGCGCCCTGCGCTATGCCGGCAACGTCGGCACCGGCTTCAACGAGCGGACGCTCGCCGACCTGCGCCGGCGGCTCGACGCCATCGCGCGCGAACGCAGCCCCTTCGAGACCGGCACCGGCCTCCCGCGCGGCGCGCACTGGGTGCAGCCCGAGCTGGTCTGCGAAGTCTCCTTCGGCGAATGGACGCGCGACGGCAAGATCCGCCACTCGGTGTTCCACGGCCTGCGCAGCGACAAGCCGGCCGACGCGATCGGCCAGGAACCCGTGCTGCACGCGCCACCGCCGGACCAGCCTGCCACCAAGGCGGGCAAGCCGGCGAAGAAGAAGGCAGTCGAGAAGGCCGGGGCGGCCGCAGAACCCGCTGCGCACGCGGCCAGCACGCTGCCGCCCACGCTGCGCATCAGCAACCCCGACCGCGTGATCGACCCGCAAAGCGGCATCCGCAAGATCGACCTGGTGCGCTACTACGCGCTGGTCACGCCGCTGATGATGCCGCACCTGAAGGACCGGCCGATCGCCATGGTGCGTGCGCCGGACGGCGTCGAGGGGCAGCTCTTTTTCCAGAAGCACCTGGACCGCTACAAGATGGCGGGCGTGGAGCCGCTCGATCCGGCGATCTTCCCCGGCCATCCGCCCATGGTGTACATCGCGAAGCCCGAAGGCATCCTGTCGGCGGCGCAGATGAACGTGATCGAGATCCACACCTGGAACGGCGTGCGCACCGCCATCGACAAGCCGGATCGCATGACCTTCGACATCGACCCGGGCGAAGGCGTCGGCTGGCCGCAGATCCAGGAAGCGGCGCAACTGGTGCGCACGCTGCTGGACGAACTGCAGTTGCCCTGCTTCCTCAAGACCAGCGGCGGCAAGGGCCTGCACCTGGTCGTGCCGCTGAAGAAGTCCCTCGACTGGGACACGGTCAAGTCGTTCTCGCAGGCGGTGGTGCAGCACCTCGCGCGCACGTTGCCGGACCGCTTCGTGGCCAAGAGCGGCGCGAACAACCGTGTGGGGCGCATCTTCATCGACTACCTGCGCAACGGCTACGGCGCCACCACGGCTTGCGCGTGGTCGGCGCGTTCACGCCCGGGCCTGGGGATCTCGGTGCCCGTGCGCTGGGACGAACTGCCGGCGCTCAAGGGCGGTGCGCACTGGACGGTCGCCACGGCGCACCAGCGGCTGGACCAGGGCAACGCGCCCTGGGCGGACTATGAAGACAGCCGCGCCACCCTGCAGGCGGCGATGAAGAAGCTGGGGTTCACGCCCTGATCGCCTCGCGCGGCGCGCCGGCGGGGCGCGTCAGGCCGCCGCGGGGGCGGCGGACCACGGCAGGCGCAGCTCCACGCGCTGGCCGTCGCGCGTGAGCTGCACGCCGTCGGCCGCGGCCAGCGCCTCGAGGTCCTGCCAGGCGAGCGTGCGGTAATTGGGTTCGCTGCGGAAGCTGTTGTCGCCGTCGTTGCTGCGCACTTCGACGTGCAGGCAGGCGGCGTCCGCTTCGGCCGTGGCCCTGAGCATCAGGTCCGCCGGCGGCGGCACGTGGTCGGTGCAGTGCAGGAGCACACCCGTCAGCAGCGTGCGGATACCGGCGCGCGGAACCACCCCCGGCAGCTCGGACACCTCGTTGCGCAATGCGTAGCCGCGAAAGCTCAGGCTGGTGGCCAGCAGCGCCGCGCACTCGCGCGCGGCCTCCTGCACCGGCACGGTGGCGCCATCGTCGGGGCTCAGCCAGCCCACCACGTCGACGCAGGAGTGCAGCGCCGACTTGGCGAAGCCGTTGATCTTGTTGACGCTGTCCTGCACGTGGGCGAGGTCCGGCACGGCGGCGCGCAGGCGCCGGTCCATCACCTCGCAGATCATGCCGATCGGCTGCAGGTTGACCACCAGGTGGTGGCGGAACGACGGCGCGAGTCGCCGCAGCAGCGCGTAACGGGCGGCTTCGGCCGTGGGGGAAGGGACTGCCGTCATGGAGTCAGGGTATGCCAGCGCCCCCGGGGCTGTCAACGCGACTCCTGGGGGAGGTCCTCACGCTGCGTCCTGCAGCGAGATGACGTTGCGCCCGCGGTTGCGGCCGGCGATCACCTCCTCGATCACCCGGGGCAGCGCCTCGAAGGGGACGACATTGCGGATGCGTTCGAGGTGGCGCGGGCGCAGGTCGGTCGCCAGGCGCTGCCAGAGGCGTTCGCGCAGCGGCACGTCGTTGTCCGAATTCACGCCGATCAGGCGCACGCCGCGCAGGATGAAGGGCATCACCGTGCTGGAAAATGCGATGCCCGCCGCATTGCCGATGCTGGCGATCACGCCGTCCTTCTGCGTCGTGCGAATGAGGCCGGCCAGCGGCTCGCCGCCCAGGGAATCGACGGCGCCCTGCCACTGCGCGCTTTCCAGCGGCCGCGAGCCGGTCTGCAGCCCGGACGCCGCGACCACGCTCGCCGCTCCCAGCTCCTTCAGGTAGCCGGCCTCGGCCGGCTTGCCGGTCACGGCCACCACCTCGTAGCCCAGGCGCGCCAGCATGTCGATGCTGATGCTCGCCACGCCACCGGTGGCGCCGTTGACCAGCAACGGGCCGCGCGCGGGGGCGATGCCGTTCAACTCCATCAGGTCCACCGCCAGGGCCGCCGTGTAGCCGGCGACGCCGATGGTGGCGGCATCGAGCGGCGTGAGTCCGGCGGGCAGCGCGTTCACCCAGTCGGCCGGCACCTGCGCCCATTGCGCATAGCCGCCGTGGTGCGAGACGCCGAAGCCGTGGCTGTGCACCGCCACCGCGTCGCCGGGGCGAAAGCGCGGCGAGCTGGAGGACTCCACCACGCCGGCCGCATCGATGCCGCCCACGCAGGGGAAGCGCCGGATGATGCGGCCCTTTCCGGTGGCGGCCAGCGCGTCCTTGTAGTTCACGCTGGCGTACTGCAGGCGCACGGTCACCTCGCCGGGATCGAGCTGCGCCTCGGCAAGCTGCGTGAAGCCGGCACGCACGGATTCGGGCGAGCCTTCGATCAGGTAAGCCTTGAAGGGGTCCATGGACGCAGCTTAGCGTAGGCTGGCGGTGGATCGATAGCGGAACCCCAGCGCTGCGCGCAAGCGCTGGGGTTCGGCGCTGCGCGCGCTCACCGCCAGCCTACGAAAAAGCCGCCCCGGGGGGCGGCTTCGTCGCGGAGCGCGCAGGCTTACTTCGCCGTGCCGCGCATCTTGCCCAGTTCGTCCTGGGTCTCCTTCCAGAGATCCATCCCGACGTTGCTGGCGACGGAGGCGTTCACCTTGGTCAGCTTGTCGCGCATGCGGCCGGCTTCCGCAGGCGACAGTTCGTTGATCTGCATGCCCTTGCCCTTGAGGTCGGCCAGCGCCTTGGCGCCCTCCTCCCGCGTGTCCTTGCGCTCGAAGTCGCGGCTGGCGCGGGCGGCGTCGGCCAGGATCTTCTGTTCATCCTTGCTCAGGCCGTCCCACCACTTCTTCGACACCGTGACGATCCACGGGCTGTACACGTGGTTGGAGATCGTCAGGTACTTCTGCACCTCGTAGAACTTGGACGACAGGATGGTGTTGTACGGGTTCTCCTGGCCGTCGACCGTCCTGGTCTCCAGCGCGCTGAACAGCTCCGAGAAGGGCAGCGGGATCGCGTTGGCGCCCAGCATCTTGAAGGAGTCCAGGTAGACGTTGTTCTGCATCACGCGCAGCTTGATGCCGTCCAGGTCTTCCATCTTCGTGACCGGGCGCTTGCTGTTGGTCAGGTTGCGGAAGCCGTTCTCCCAGTACGCCAGGCCGACCAGACCCTTGTCCTGCAGCTTGTTCATCACCTTGGTGCCGATCGGACCATCCAGCACCGCGTCGGCTTCCTTCGTGTTGTTGAACAGGAAGGGCGTGTCCCACAGCGCCATTTCCTTGGTGATGCCCACCAGGGTGGCGGTGGAGCCCACCATCATTTCCTGGGCGCCGCCGATCAGGGCCTGCTGCATCTGGACATCGGAGCCCAGCGCCGCGGCGCCGATGGCGCGCACCTTCATCTTGCCCTGCGAGGCCTTCTCGACCTGCTCGGCGAACAACTTGACGGCGCGGCCCTGGTTGCTGGCCTCGTTCAGGCCGTAGCCGAAGCGGATCAGGCGCGGCTTGATGTCCGCGGCGAAGCCGGCACCGGAGGCCAGCAGCGCGCTCACGGCGGCGGCCGCGAGGATCGTGCGACGAAGGATGTGCATGGAATGCCTCTCTTTGATGAAAAACGGAAGGGAATGAGCGGTCAGCGCATCCACGCCACCGGCGCGATGACCAATTGGGGAAAGACGACGAACAGCGCCAGGATCAGCGTGTAGACCAGCAGGAAGGGGTTCACCCCCTTGATCACCTGGTGCAGCGACAGGCGGCCGACGCCCGCCACCACGTTCAGCACGGTGCCCACCGGGGGCGTGATCAGGCCGATCGCGCCATTGAGCACGAACATGAGTCCGAAGTAGACGGGGTCGATGCCGGCCTTGACGGCGATCGGCAGCATCACCGGGCCGAAGATCAGGATGGTGGGCGTGAGGTCCAGCGCGGTGCCGATCAGGACCAGCACCACCATCATCACGGCCATCAGCAGGCGCGGGCTGTGCACCAGCGGGCCCAGCCAGCCCGTGAGCACCGCCGGCAGGTCGGCCAGCGTGATCATGTAGCTGGCGACCTGCGCGCCGGCGCACAGGAACATGACGATCGAGGTCGTCTTGGCCGCGCGCACCAGCACCGGGCCGATCTCCAGCCATTTCATTTCGCGGTGCACGAACAGCGAGATCACCAGCGCGTAGAAGGCGGCCACCACCGCGGCTTCGGTGGGCGTGAACACGCCGCTCTTCATGCCGCCGATGATGATCAGCGGCATCAGCAGCGCCCAGAACGCCTTGGCAGTGGCACGCAGGCGATCGCGCATCGGCAGCGGCTCGCCGGAGGGCAGGTCGATCCTGCGCAGCAGCAGCTTCCACGTGATCAGCAGGCCGGCACCCATGATCAGGCCCGGCACGATGCCGGAGAGGAACAGCGCGGAGATCGAGGTGTTGGTCGTGACGCCGTAGATCACGAACGGCATCGACGGCGGAATGATGGGCGCGATGATGCCGCCGGAGGCGAGCAGGCCGGCCGATGTGGCGAGCGGATAGCCCTCCTTCTTCATCATCGGCAGCAGGATGGTCGCCAGCGCCGCGGTGTCGGCCAGCGCCGAGCCGCTCATGGAGGCCATGAGCACCGCCGCGCCGATCGCGACGAAGCCCAGACCGCCGCGGATGTGGCCGACCCAGGCCTGCGCCATGGCGATGATGCGGCGGCTGATGCCGCCGGAGTTCATCAGCTCGCCGGCCAGGATGAAGAAGGGCACGGCCAGCAGCGGGAAGCTGTCGACGCCGGCCACCAGGTTCTGCGCCAGCAGCTGCGTGTCCCAGAAGCCGAGGACCCAGGCCATGCCGGCGCCGGTGAGCACCAGCGCCAGCGCCATGTTCATGCCCAGGCCCATGAGCACCAGCATGCCGGCGGAAAAGACGATGAAGGCGAGTCCTTCGGGCGACATGGGGCTCACTCCACTTCCGCGCCGTGGTCGAGGACCAGCGGGTCGCGCCGCACCAGCTCGATCAAGGCCATGACGCCGATCACGGCGCAACTGAGGAAGGCCGGCAGCGGCAGCAAGGCCGCCGGGTAGCCGAGCACCACGGACGTGCTGTCCATGCCCACGACGACCTGCTGCCACGCGCCCCAGGCGACCAGCACGCACGCCAGGAGCACCAGCAGGCGGATCAGCACCGTCATCCAGGCCAGCGCCGCCGGCCGGTTCTTCAGCATTCCGACCAGCGAGGTGAAGGCCATGTGCTCGCCGGCGGGGTAGGCGGCCGTGGCGCCGATGAACACCATCCACACGAACAGCAGGCGCGAGAGTTCCTCGCTGGCGGCGATGCCGCTGCCGAAGCCATAGCGCAGCACCACGTTGATGAACACGGCGACGGCCATCACGCCGAGGCAGGCGGCCATCAGCCAGTGCGTGACACGCTGGAAGCGGCCGTGGGCGAGCGGTGTGTTCATGGGGTCTCCGTGGCGCGCAGCCAGGCGCTCACCTGGCGGCGCAGGTCGGCCAGCGGCTCGAGCGCATCGACCCGCAGCACGCCGGCTTCGCCGATGGGCGATTCGAGGGTGGCGAACTGGCTGTCGACCAGGCTGGCGGAGAAGAAGTGCGTTCCGCGGCTGGCCACGCGCTGCTGCGCGGCGG
>NZ_JAEQND010000001.1:517500-623474 GCF_016722765.1 Ramlibacter alkalitolerans
CGCCCGACCAGCCCGTATTCGATGGCTTCCTCCGCGCTGAGCCAGCGATCGCGCTCGATGTCTTCCAGCACCTTGTCCAGCGGACGGCCCGTTTCGCGCGCGATCGTGCCCGCGATGCGTTCGCGCGCCTTGATGATCTCCTGCGCGTGGATCGCGATGTCGCTCGCCGGCCCGCCGGCGCCGCCCGAGGGCTGGTGGATCAGGAAACGCGTGTTGGGCGTGCAGAAGCGCCGCTCCCGGGGCACCGCCAGGTACAGGTGCGTGGCCGCACTGCCCACCCACCCTGTGCCTATCATGTTCACCGGCGCCGTGATGAAGCGGATGATGTCGTGGATGGCGTCCCCCGATTCCAGGTGGCCGCCCGGCGAGCTCACCAGCATGTCGATGGGCGCCGCCGAATCGGCATCGAGCGCGACCAGCCGGCGCGCGATGTCGCTCGCGCTCTGGTCGCTGATGGCGCCGAACAGCAGCACCGTGCGCGACTTGAAGGCCTTTTCTTCCAGGAAGGCATTGCGCGGTTCCGCCGTTGCGGCCGGGGTTTCGGGATCGGGATGTTCCATGGGGCTTCCTCCTGAGGCTGCCAATGATGCAGGAAGCGGCGCCGCCCGGGTGCGCCGCGGGGCGGCACAATCGCGCCATGCGTAGCCTCCACCCCCGAGCGCGCTGGCTCCTCCTCGCCTGGCTGTGGCTGCTGCTGCTGGCCGGCTGCGCCAGCGGGCCGCGGACCGTCGACGTCTCGCGCCAGCAGCTGCAGGCGGCGCTGGAGCGCCGCTTCCCCCACGAGTCGCGGCCCGCCGCCGGCCTGCTGGTGCTCAAGGTGGGCGTCCCGCGACTGGAGCTGCTGCCGCAGGCGAACCGCGTGCGGCTCGATTTCAGGCTGGAAGTCTCCGACCGCATCCTGCGCAGCGCGTACCAGGGCGAGCTGGCGGTGAGCTTCGGGCTGCGCTGGGAACCCTCGGATGCGAGCCTGCGCGCCACCAGCGTGCGGGTCGAGCAGGTCGGGCTGCCGGAGCTGCCGGCAGCCTTGCGCGTGCCGCTGCAGGGGGCCCTGGCGCCGGTCGCCGAGAACCTGCTGGAAGACACCGTGCTGCACACCTTCCGCCCCGAGGAGCTTGCCCGCGCCCGCGGCTGGACGCCCGGCGCGATCCAGGTCACCCCCGCCGGCCTGCGCATCGAGTTCCTGCCGCCTGCGTAAGGCGCGGTGCTCCGTTCAGGGGGTCGGCGCGACCAGGTTGAAGCGCAGGCGCACCTGCGTGGCCGCCCCGCGGCTGCTGGAAAGCGAGACGAAGCCGCCGAAGCGCTGCATGGCGCGGTTCAACATCGGCAGTCCGGCACCGAAGCCGGGCCGCCTGGTCGCCGGCAGCACGTGCCCGTCCGGCCGGCGCGAGCCGCTGTCGCTCACCAGCAGGTCGAGCCCCTGGGCGCCTTCGGCGCGGCGCAGCTCGATGCGCAGTTCGCCGCCGCCCGGCATGTTCTCCACCGCATTGGAGATTACGCTGTGCAGCGCCTGCCGCGCCAGGGCGGTGTTGCCCTGCACGCGGGACTGGCACAGCCGGTTGCGCTGCCAGTGCAGCGCGATGCCGGTCCGCTCGAAGGTGGGCTGGAAGGACAGCAGCACGGCCTCGAGGACGCCGCACAGGTCGACCGGCTCGCGGTCACCCGCCGCGGGATGCGAATACAGCAGCAGTTCGTGCACCCATTGCGACAGGAAGTCGACCTGGGTGACGATGTCCTGCGCGTGCTTGCGCACGCAGCCGTCGTCGCTGCAGGCGGCCAGTTCCGCGCTGGAGCGCACGCTCCCCAGGGGGTTGCGCAGGCTGTGCGCCAAGGCGCGCGCCATCTCGCCCGCGAACACCTGCGTCTGCGCCTCCACCAGCTGCCTTTGCTGCTGCTGCAGCACCCGCGAGGCGCGCCGCACGATCCCGAACAGCCCCAGGTAGATCACGATGCCGCCGCCGAGCGTCGTCCACCACACGAGGCTCTGGCCCGCGCGGATGGATTCCATCAGCGTGCCCGGTTCCTTGTACACCTCGACCACCGCGAGCACCTTGCCGCCCGGGCCGACGAGGGGCACGTAGTTCTCGATGAAGAACTCCCGCGGCTCCACCACGAAGCGCTGCTCCGGCCGGGGGGCCATATGGGCCGGGTGGTGCAGCGCGACGTCCGAGTGCATGCGGAACGCCTGCTTCAGTTCCTCGTTGCCCCGGACCACCTCGCCCACCAGGCTGCCGTTGCTGGACCAGACGATCCGCCCGTCGCGGGAATACACGTTCACCAGCAGCGCGTCCGGCAGCGCCTCGAGGTGCTCGTAGATGTGGGCGCGTGCGTGGGCCACGTCCTGCGGCGCAAGGCCGGCGGGGGCGCTGTCCACCCGCGGGTCGAGGAAGGGCACCAGGCTGCGGGCACCGATCTGCGCCGCATCCACCGCGAGGCAGTTGGCGATGAACTGCGCGGTGAGCAGCCCATCGCGCTCGAGGGCCTGGCGGGTGACGAAGTTCGACACCACGGCGCCGGTCAGCGCCGCCACCGGGATCAGCGCCAGCAGGCTGACGATGGAGAACCAGCGCAGCAGGTCGAAGCCGAGCACCATCGGCGGCCGGCCCGTGCCACGGGCCCCGCCGATGGGCGCGGCCCCGGCGGCCGGCGACGTGCGGGCGCCCAGCGCCACGCCGGTGTCGCGTACGGCCATACCCGCGAACTGCTTCACGCTGCGTCCCCGCTGCCTTTCCAAGCCGCCATCGGCTCGCCCGCTCGCCCTCGCATGTGCAAGGGTCGCTGGCATCTTGCGGCCTTGCGCGCGGGCGCGCAATCGGCAGTTGTGCGATCGTGCCCGAAAGTGTCCGAAAAGTCCGTACGGCCGGGGTCAGGCGCAGAGGGTGCGGGCGTGGTGCTCGATGTGGTCCGCGATGAAGCTCGCGATGAAGAAGTAGCCGTGGTCGTAGCCCGCATGCCGCCGCAGCTCCAGCGGCTGGCCGCTGGCGGCGCAGGCCGCCTCCAGCCGCTCGGGCCGCAACTGGCTGGCCAGGAACTGGTCTTCCAGGCCCTGGTCCACCAGCAGCGCGGGAGCGCGCGCGCCGCCCTCGATCAGGCGCACGGCATCGTGCCGGGCCCAGGCGTCCGCGTCTTCGCCCAGGTAACCGAGGAAGGCCTTGCGGCCCCAGGCAACTTCGGTCGGCGCGCAGATCGGCGCCAGGGCGGAGACGCTCGAAAAACGCCCCGGGTGCCGGAGTGCCAGCGTCAGCGCCCCGTGGCCGCCCATCGAATGACCGAGGATGCCGGCGCGGTCGCCGCGCACCGGAAATTGCGCCTGCAGCAACGGGGACAACTCGCGCATGAGCCAGCTTTCCATGCGCCAGCGCCCGGCATACGGCTCGCGCGTGGCGTCCAGGTAGAAGCCGGCGGCCGTGCCGAAATCCCAGTCGGCATCGGCTTCGCCCACTCCCGTGTTGCGCGGGCTGGTGTCGGGCGTGACGAGCACCAGGCCGTGGCGCGCGGCATGCTGCTGCGCGCCGGCCTTGATGGCGAAGGTCTGTTCGTTGCAGGTCAGGCCGGCCAGGCAGTAGAGCACCGGGCGTGGACCCTTGGCGGCCTGCGGGGGCACGTAGACGCCGAAGCGCATGGGCAGGCCGACTTCGCGCGAGGCGTGCTCGTAGAAGCCCTGCATGCCGTCGAAGCAGCGGTGTTCCTCCAGGGTGGTGATGCCGTCCATGTCAGTACACCACCACCGAGCGGATCGACTCGCCCGCCTTCATCAGCTCGAAACCGCGGTTGATGTCCTCCAGCTTCAAGGTGTGCGTGATCAGGTCGTCGATGTTGATCCGGCCTTCCATGTACCAGTCGACGATCTTCGGCACGTCCGTGCGGCCGCGCGCACCGCCGAAGGCGGAGCCCTTCCACACCCGGCCGGTGACCAGCTGGAACGGCCGGGTGGCGATCTCCTTGCCGGCGTCGGCCACGCCGATGATGACGCTCTGGCCCCAGCCCTTGTGGCAGCACTCCAGCGCCTGGCGCATGGTGGTGGTGTTGCCGATGCACTCGAAGCTGTAGTCGGCGCCGCCGTCGGTGAGCTGCACGATCGCGTCGACGATGTCGGCGTGCTCCTTCGGGTTGAGGAAATGCGTCATGCCGAACTTGCGTGCCATCGCCTCGCGGGCCGGGTTGAGGTCGACGCCGATGATCCGGCCGGCCCCCACCATGCGCGCCCCCTGGATCACGTTCAGCCCGATGCCCCCGAGGCCGAACACCACCACGTTGGCGCCGGGCTCCACCTCGGCGGTGAAGATCACGGCGCCGATGCCGGTGGTGACGCCGCAGCCGATGTAGCAGACCTTGTCGAAGGGCGCATCGCTGCGGATCTTCGCCAGCGCGATCTCGGGGGCGACGATGTAGTTGCTGAAGGTGGACGTGCCCATGTAGTGCAGGATCGGCTTGCCCGCGAGCGAGAAGCGCGTGCTGCCGTCCGGCATCAGGCCCTGGCCCTGGGTGCCGCGGATGCGCTGGCACAGGTTGGTCTTGCGCGACAGGCAGAACTTGCACTGGCGGCATTCCGGCGTGTACAGCGGGATCACGTGGTCGCCGGGTTGCAGCGAAGTGACGCCGGCACCCACCTCCTGCACGATGCCGGCGCCTTCGTGGCCCAGCACGGCGGGGAACAGCCCTTCCGGGTCGGCGCCGGAGAGCGTGTAGTAGTCGGTGTGGCAGATGCCGGTGGCCTTCACCTCCACCAGCACCTCGCCGGCGCGGGGGCCCTCGAGCTCCAGTTCTTCGATCGTCAGCGGCTGTCCAGCCTGCCAGGCAACGGCGGCGCGGGTCTTCATGGCGGTCCTTGCGTGTCTCGGATGGGAACGAGCGCGAAGCTTGGCAGCTTTCGGCGGCGCGCGGGGGCCGCCGCAGCACGGCCGTACCGGCACGCGGCTTGAGAAGGGTCAAGGCTTGCGGCGCTGGCCGGCGTACGCTGGGAGCGCAGTCGTTCATCAGGGAAGGGGTCATGGATCTGCGCAGCGCGAACACTCCAGCCGCGGACGGAACCTGCGGCTGCGCGCCGCTGCGGCAGCTTGCGACGGACGGCCCGCCGCCAGGCTCCGGCGCGACGGCGCCATGCGTCGCCTGCCCGGCCAGCAGGCACTGCCTGCCCGCGGGCCTGGGCGATCGCGATGCGCGCTGCCTCGGCCGCCTGACCATCGCGCGGCGCCGGGTGCGCAAGGGCCACGCCATCTTCCGCGAGAACGAGCACTTCCTGTTCCTGTATGCCGTGCGCTTCGGCATCTTCAAGTCCACGCTGACGCTGGACGCGGGCGCCGAGCAGATCACCGGCTTCCACCTGCCCGGCGACGTGATCGGCTTCGACGCCACGCCCTCGGGCCGCCACCCCACCACGGCGCGGGCGCTGGAGGACGCCGAGGTCTGCGTGCTGCCCTACGGCCAGCTCACCGACGCCTGCGCCGGCCAGCGCGATCTGCTGATGCGGGTGCTCCGGCTGGCCGGCGCGGAGCTGGAGCGCGATCACCGGCTGCTCGCCCTGATCGTCCACACCCATTCCGAGCAGCGCGTGGCCGCCTTCCTGGTCGGCCTGTCCGACCGGCTGCGCGAGCGGGGCTTCTCGCCCAGCGATTTCCTGCTGCGCATGACGCGGGCGGAGATCGGCAGCTACCTCGGCACCACGCTGGAGACGGTGAGCCGCAGCCTGTCGGCCTTCGCGCGGCGCGGCTTCATCACGGTGCACCGGCGCGAGATCCACCTGGTGAACATCGAGGCGCTGCGCGCGGAGTTCGAAGCCAAGGACGTCTGACGCCGACCGTCAGGCGAGCGCCAGCCGCGCCGAGGCATCCGCATCCGGCGGGCGCACGCGGATGCGCGCATCCAGCGCCACCACGCCCTCGGCGTCGGCCAGCAGCGGGTTCACGTCCAGTTCCACGATGGACGACAGGTCGCAGGCCAGCTGCGAGACGCGCAGCAGGGCATCGAACACGGCGGCCTGGTTCACGCCGGGCGCGCCACGGAAGCCGGCCAGCGTGCGGCCGATGCGGGTGCGGGCCACCAGTTGCTGCGCCAGCGCCAGGTCCAGCGGCGGCAGTTCGAGCGCGCTGTCGTGGTGCAGTTCGACCGCCGTCCCGCCTTCGCCGAACAGCAGCACCGGGCCGAACACCGGATCCGCCTGCACACCGAGAATCAGCTCGCGGCTCCCCCGGCGCTGCAGCATGCGCTGCACGGTGAAGCCGGCAACGTGCGCCTGCGGCGCTGTCACCGCCAGCCTCTGCCGCATGGCGACCATCGCCCGGCGCAGTTCGTCGCTCGAACCGATGTTCAGCGCGACCCCACCCACATCCGACTTGTGCTGCAGCTGCGGCGAGACGACCTTCAGCGCCACCGGCCAGCCCAGGGCCTCGGCCGCTTCCACGGCCTCCTGCGCATCGCGGGCCCGCAGCGTGGACACCGTGGGAATGCCGTAGGCCTGCAGCACCTCCTTGGCGGCCGCCTCGTCCAGCCACTCGCTGCCGGCGTGCAGCGCCTGCTGCACCACCGCCGCGGCCGCTTCGCGGTCCACCCGCAGGTCGGCGGCGGCCGCAGGCGGCTGCAGCAGCAGCTGCTGGTTGCGGTGGTAGTCGGCCAGCTGCATCCACGCCGCGACGCCGTGCTCCGGCGTGCCGTGGCAGGGGAAGCCGGCGTCCGCCGCCAGGCGCCGTGCCGCCAGCACGCTGCTGCCCCCGAGCCAGCAGGCGAGCACCGCCTTGCCGGCGCGTCGCAGCAGCGGCAGGCAGGCCCGCGCGATGTCCTCGGCCGGCACGACCGCCGTCGGTGCGTGCAGGAACAGGATGCCGTCGACTTCGGGCGCGGCCAGCAGGATGCGCAGGGCGTCCACGTAGCGCTGCACGGGCGCGTCGCCGACGATGTCGACCGGGTTGCCGTGCGACCAGTTCGCCGGCAGCGCCGCGTCCAGCGCCTGCAGCGTCGCCTCGCCCAGCGCGGCCAGTCGCCCGCCCGCCAGCGCCAGCGCGTCGGCCGCCAGCACGCCGGCGCCGCCGCCGTTGGTGAGCACGACGAGACGTTCGCCCTGCCACCGGGGCGGGTGCGACAGCGTCGCTGCGGCATCGAACAGCGCTTCCAGCGTGGCCACGCGCAGCATGCCGGCGCGGCGGACGGCGGCGTCGAACACCGCATCCGACCCCGCCATCGCACCGGTGTGCGATGCCGCCGCGCGGGCGCCTTCGGGCGCGCGGCCGCCTTTCACCACGATGACCGGCTTGCTGCGCGCCGCACTGCGGGCCGCCGCCATGAACTTGCGCGCGTGCGTCACCGATTCCATGTACAGCAGGATCGCGCGCGTTCCGCCGTCGCCGGCCAGTTCCACGAGCACGTCGCCGAAGTCCACGTCCGCGCCGTCCCCCAGCGAGATGAAGTGCGAGAAACCGATGCCTTGCGCATTCGCCCAGTCCAGCATCGCGGTGGCCAGTGCGCCCGATTGCGTGGCGAAGGCGATCGCCCCCGGCAGCGCCTGGCCCGGGGCGAAGCTCGCATTCAGCCGGCTGCGCGGCACCAGCAAGCCGATGCAGTTGGGGCCGAGGATGCGCAGCCGCCCTGCCGGGCCGGCGGCAGCGAGCATCGCCTGTTCCAGGCTGCGGCCGTCCGGGCCGGGCTGCCGCAAGCCGGCCGAGAGCACGACGGCCGCGCGGGTTCCGAGCGCCGCGAGCGCCCCGATCACCTGCGGCACCGACGGGGCGGGCGTGGCGACCACGGCCAGCTCGGGCGCCTCGGGCAGCGCGGCGACGCCGGCGTGCACCTGCAGGCCCTCGAACTCACCCTCCTGCCGGTCCACCAGCCACAGCCGGCCGCGGAAGCCGCCCTGCCGCAGGTTGCGCAGCACGAGCGCGCCCAGGTTGTCCGCGCGGGCCGAGATGCCGACGATGGCCACCGAACGCGGTGCGAACAGCGATCCGAGCTGGCGCAGGCTCATGGCGAACCGGCGTTCCCGGGGGCGCAAGGGCCCATGGCGAACTCCTGGCGATGCAGACAAATCAAGTTAGGCGCCAGCGGGGAGCGCACCTTGCTGCGCATCAAGTTCGCCGCCGCCACGCCGCGCAAGAGCGGCTCGACAGACCCATCCGGGTCCGCGGTCCGCAGCGGCCCTTCTGCTTAAGCAATTCCTCCAGACCATTGCCTTAGGCAACTGAATGGCCGGCCGCGGGCACGGCCTTGCGTTATGTCATGGGGCGCTGAGGGTGCGCGATGCATCGTCGTCCGTGCTGAGCAGTCCGAGGAGAACAGAGTCCATGCCGAGCCACCCGGTCCGCATCGAATTCGCGGGGATGCCGCCGTCGGAGGTCCTGGATGCGTCCGCGCGGCGCCGCATGCGCGGCATCGAGGCCGCGCACCACAGCGTGCTGTCGTGGTCCGCCCGCATCGAGGCGCCGCCACCGGGCGGGCAGGAGGACCGGTTCGCGGCCGTGGTGCGGGCGCATGTCAGCGGCGGCCGCACCCTGAGCGGCGACGCCCATGGCCACGACGCGCTCGCGGCCCTGCGGCTGGCGTTCAACGCGCTGGAGCTGCACCTGGAAGCCGACCAGGCGAGCGCCCGCGCCCGGGCCGCCGCGTGGCTGGCGGCGGTGCGCAGCCGCATGCGGGGCTGGCCCGAGTGAGGCGGCGCCGTCCCCGGCGGGCGGATGCCTTGCGCCCCCGGGGGACCCAGCAGAGTCACGCCAGGCTCCTTGCGGATGGGCAGGCCGCCGCTCGTCCGCCGGCGGCGCCGCGGCCCCTGTATATCGCAATGCGATTTATATTGGCGCCTCGGTTTTGCCCCTTGCACCGGCTGTTCCATGCACAACGGCGCGCCCAGCAGCACAGCGGCCGGCGAACAGCCGGCCATCGGTGCGTACGCGGCGATCGGCGACTGCCGCACGCTGGCGCTGGTCTCGCACGCCGGGTCGATCGACTGGTGGTGCTGGCCGGCCTTCGACGCCCCCTCGGTCTTCGCCGCCCTGCTCGATGCGCGCGTCGGCGGCCGGTTCGCCCTCGGCCTGCCCGGCGCGGCGGCCGGCCACCCGTCGTACGAGCGCGGCACCAACGTGCTGCACACGCGCCTCGCCGATGCGGCGGGCGCCATCGAGCTGATCGACTGCATGGCGATGCACGCGCAGGAAGGCGGCGGCACCTTGGCCGAAGGGCCGCAGGAGATCGTGCGCATCGCCCGCTGCGTCGAAGGCACGGCGGAACTCCAGCTGGTGTTCGAGCCGCGCCCCGGCTACGCCACGCAGGTGCCGGCCTTCCGGCCAGCCGGCCCGGGCCGCTGGATCTTCGAGGCGGCTGGCGCAGCCCTCGAACTGTGGACCACCGCCACCGCGCTGCGGGAGAGCGCCCCCGGACGGCTCGAAGCGACCCTGCCCCTGCGGGCCGGTGAAAGCCACGCCTTCGTGCTGCGCGCGCCGGCGGGAGACGGCAGTGATCTCGCCACCGCGGCGGAGCATGCCGAGCAGGCAGTGGAGAACGCGCGCCGCTGGTGGCTGGCCTGGTCGGGGCGGTGCGCCGCGGCCGGCCCCCACGCGCAGGCGGTGGAGCGCAGCGGGCTGGCGCTCAAGCTGCTGACCCATGCGCCGACCGGCGCGGTGGTGGCCGCGCCCACCACGTCGCTGCCCGAGAGCGACACCGGCGAGCGCAACTGGGACTACCGCTTCTGCTGGCTGCGCGACGCCTCCCTGGTGCTGCAGGCCTTCGTGGAGCTCGGCCACCTGGCCGAAGGCGACGCCTTCCTGCGCTGGCTGCTGCACGCCACGCGCAGCACGCAGCCGCGCCTGCAGATCGTGTACGACGTGCGCGGCGCGCCCCTGCTGCCGGAACAGGAACTGCCGCAGCTGGCGGGCTACCGCGGCATCGGCCCGGTGCGCATCGGCAACGCGGCCTCGGCCCAGGCGCAGAACGACGTCTACGGCGAGGTGCTGCTCAGCGCGCGCCGCTTCGTGGCCCACGGCGGGCACCTGGACGCCCACGAGAAGAGGCTGCTGGCGAACTTCGCGCAGATGGCGTGCCGCGTCTGGCGCGAGCCGGACCACGGGCTGTGGGAGATCCGCCTGCCGCCGCGGCACAACACGCACTCCAAGCTGATGTGCTGGGCCGCCGTCGACACCGCCCTGTGGCTGCAGGCGCAGGTGGGCCTGCCGGTCGATGCGCAGCACCTGGCGCGCGAACGCGAAGCGATCCGCGCCGAGATCGAGGCGCACGCCTTCGACGCGCGCCTGGGCAGCTACGTCGGCTACTACGGCGGCACCGCGGCCGACGCCAGCCTGCTGCTGATCCCGCGCGTCGGCTACCTGCCGCCCAACGACGCGCGGATGCAGGGCACCTTGCGCCACATCCTGCGCACGCTGCAGGTCGATGGCCTGCTCTATCGCTATCCCCCGGGCGGGGCCTACGACGGCGTGGCCGGGCCCGAGCACCTGTTCGCGATCTGCGGCTTCTGGTGCGTCGAGTGCCTGGCGCGGCAGGGCCGCCTCGACGAGGCCCAGCGCATGTTCGAGCGGCTGCTGGCGCTGCGCAATCCGGTGGGCCTGTACGCGGAGGAATTCCGCGTCGGCGACGGCACGCCCATGGGCAACTTCCCGCAGGCCTTCAGCCACGTCGGCCTGATCACGGCGGCCCTGGCGCTCGCCAAGGCGGGGGCATGATGGCGCACGCCACGCGAGGCCAGGTCTTCGGCCCGCGGCTGGAGCTGGCGTTCAAGCTCGCGCTGCTCGCGCTCCTGCTCGGAGCGCCCGCCCTGTTCGCCTATGCGGTCTGGCGCGAAAGCGCCTACCAGGCGCTCGGGGAGCCGGTGGAGCAGCCGATCCCCTTCAGCCACAAGCACCACGTCGGCGACGACGGCATCGACTGCCGCTACTGCCACGCCACGGTGGAAACGAGCCGGCATGCGGGCCTGCCCGCCAGCAGCACCTGCCTGGGCTGCCATGCGCAGCTCTATACCGACCAGGCCGTGCTGCGGCCGCTGCACGAGAGCGCCCGCACGGGGCGGCCGATCGCCTGGCGCCGCGTGCACAGCCTGCCGGGCTTCGTCTACTTCGACCACGCGGTGCACCTGGCCAAGGGGGTGGCGTGCGTCGAATGCCACGGCCGCGTGGACCAGATGCCCCTGACCTGGCGCGCGCAGCCGCTGCAGATGCAGTGGTGCCTCGAATGCCACCGCGACCCCGCGCCGCGCCTGCGCGCCCGCGCCGACCTGTTCACGCCCGCGGCACCGCGCGTCGCGCCCGCCGAGGCCGCTCGCCTGGCAGCGCTGGTCGGCCTCGAAGGGCGGCAGCGCCGCACCGATTGCTCCACCTGCCACCGCTGAAGCCCATGGAACACCCCCTGCCCCTGGTTCCCGCCCTCAGCCGCCGGCGCGCGCTGGCGCTGATGGCCGCTTCGCTGGCGCTGGGCGGCGCGGGTTGCAGCCGGGCACCGCGCGAGCGCATCTATCCCTGGGTGCGCATGCCCGAGGCGCAGGCGGCCGGCGTGCCGCTCCACTACGCCAGTGCCTTCGTGCGCGACGGCCACGCGCTCGGCGTGCTGGTGGCGACCGAGGACGGCCGCCCCGTCAAGATCGAAGGCAATCCGGAGCATCCTTCCAGCCTCGGCGCCACCGACGTCTTCGCGCAGGCTTCGGTGCTGCAGCTGTGGGATCCCGACCGCTCGCAGGCCGTGCTGCAGCGACTGGCGCCGCGCGCGCCGCTGGCCGTGGCCGGCTGGGACGCGTTCGAGGCGGCATGGCGCACCGAGGCCGCCCGGCTGCGCGCGCGCGGCGGTGCCGGCCTGCGCATCCTCACCGGCCCGGTCAGCTCGCCCACGCTGCGCGCGCAACTCGCGCAATGCCTGCAGCAGTTCCCCGGTGCGCGCTGGCACCAGCACTTGCCCCTGGCCGATGCCGCGACGCAGGCCGGGGGGCTCGCCGCCTTCGGGCGCGAGGTGCAGCCGGTGCACCACTTCGACCAGGCGCGCTGCGTCGTGGCCTTCGCCGCCGATCCGTTCGCGCAGGGGCCGGGTGCGGTGCGCTGCGCCATGGACTGGTCGGCGCAGCGCGAACGGGCGCAGCTGATCGCCGTCGAGGCCAGCCCGGGCCTGTTCGGCGCCCGGGCCGACCGCCGCATCGCGCTGGCCCCGGCGGCGATCGACGTGCTGGTGGCGCGGGTGGCCGCCGCCGTCGAGCGGGGGGCCGTCGCGCCCGACGCCGAGGCGTTCGAGCGTGCGCTGGTGCAGTCGCTGCTGGCGGCCGGGCCGCAGGCGCTGGCGCTCGCGGGCGACGGCCTGGGCGCCCGCAGCCATGCC
The DNA here is from genome assembly GCF_016722765.1 of Ramlibacter alkalitolerans. Taxonomy (GTDB): domain Bacteria; phylum Pseudomonadota; class Gammaproteobacteria; order Burkholderiales; family Burkholderiaceae_C; genus Ramlibacter; species Ramlibacter alkalitolerans. The sequence continues at coordinate 529,786 of NZ_JAEQND010000001.1, forward strand.
CTGGTCCACGCCATCAACGAGCGGCTGGGGGCGATCGGCCGCACGATCGCTTTCATCCCGCCGCTGGCGACCTCCGCCGAAGCAGGCACCCTGGCCGAACTGGTCGACGCGATGCGCGCCGGCGCCGTCGACACGCTCTGGATCTTCGACGCCAATCCCGTGTACGACGCCGCCGCCGAACTGCGGGTGCGCGAAGCGCTGGACCGCGTCGCCTTCACGGTGCACGCCGGCCTCTACGCCGACGAGACGGCGCAGGCCTGCGGCTGGCACCTGCCCCTGGCCCACGGCTACGAGCAGTGGAGCGACGCGCTGGCGCACGAAGGCAGCGTGACGCTGGTCCAGCCCGCGATCGCGCCGCTGTACGCGGGACGCTCGGCGCATGAACTGATGGCCCTGCTGGCAGGCGATGCGGAACGCGAAGGCCACGCCATCCTGCAGCGCAGCTGGCGCGCTCGCCGGGGCGCGGACTTCGATGCGCTCTGGCCGGCGTCGCTGCAACGCGGCTTGGTGCCGGACACCGCGGCACGGCCACTCGCCTTGCGCACGCCGGGGATCGCCGCGCTGCTCGCGCAGCCGGGCGCCGCTGCCGCGCCGCCGCTCGTGGCCCTGTTCGCCCCCGACCCAAGCGTGCACGACGGCCGCTTCGCCAACAACGGCTGGCTGCAGGAGTTGCCGCGCCCCTTCACGAAGCACACCTGGGACAACGCCCTGCTGCTCGGGCCAGAGACGGCGCGCGGCCTGGCGCTGCGCACCGGCGACCTGGTGCGCGCCAGCGTCGGCCCGCATTCCGTCGAGGCCCCCGTGTGGGTGCTGGCGCAGCACGCGGAAGGCATGGCGACGCTGCCCCTGGGTTACGGCCGCAGCGCCGCCGGCCGCGTCGGCAACGCGATCGGCTTCGATGCCTATGCGCTGAAGCCGGCCGGCACGGCCATCGCGCCGCTGGCGCTGCAGGCCCTGGGACGCCGGCATGACTTCGCCGTCACCCAGCACACGATGGATGCCCACGGCCGCGAGCTCGCGCGCACCCTGCCCCCCGGCGGGCGCATCGACGAGCCCCGGCAGGCCTCGCTCTACGCGCCGCCGCCCGCGGGCAACGGCCCGGCCTGGGCCATGACGATCGACCTCGACGCCTGCATCGGCTGCAATGCCTGCACGGTGGCCTGCCAGGCGGAGAACAACATCCCCGTCGTGGGCCGCGAGGAGGTGGCGCGCGGGCGTGCGATGCACTGGATCCGCGTCGACCGCTACGAAACGCGCGAGGTCCCGGGCAGCCTGTTCCAGCCGGTGCCGTGCATGCATTGCGAACAGGCGCCGTGCGAGCTGGTGTGTCCGGTGGGCGCCACCATGCACGACAGCGAGGGGCTCAACGTGCAGGTCTACAACCGCTGCATCGGCACGCGCTTCTGCTCCAACAACTGCCCGTACAAGGTGCGGCGCTTCAACTTCCTGCAGTACAGCGACGCGATCACCGAGTCGCTCAAGGGCCAGCGCAACCCGAACGTGACGGTGCGCCAGCGCGGCGTGATGGAGAAGTGCAGCTACTGCATCCAGCGCATCGCCCGCGCGCGCCAGCACGCGCAGGTCGCCGGCACGCCGCCCGCCGACGGCGACGTGGTCACCGCCTGCCAGGCCGCCTGCCCGACGCGCGCGATCGTGTTCGGCGACCTGCATGCGCCGGGCAGCGCGGTGGCGGCCAGCCGCGCCTCGCCGCGCCATTACGCGCTGCTGGGCGAACTCAACACGCGCCCGCGCACGACCTACCTGGCGCGGGTGCGGCGCGAGGACGCCACGTGACCGCGGGCACGGGCGAAGCCCGGCCGCCGGTGTCGCAGGACATCGGCGTGCTGCGCGCCGGCTGGGGCTACGCCAGCATCAGCGACAAGATCGCCGACCTGGTGCTCACCCGGCCGCTGCGCTGGCCCTGGCTGCTCGCCTTCTTCGGCACGCTGGGCGGCACGGCCATCTTCGTCGGCGCCATGGCCTGGCTGTTCACGCAGGGCGTGGGGATCTGGGGCATCCGCATCCCGGTGGCCTGGGGCTTCGCGATCGCCAACTGCGTGTGGTGGATCGGCATCGGCCACGCCGGCACCTTCATTTCCGCCGTGCTGCTGCTGCTGCGCCAGCGCTGGCGCACCTCGATCAACCGCTTCGCGGAAGCGATGACCCTGTTCGCGGCCGCCATGGCGGGCCTGTTCCCCATCCTGCACCTGGGGCGGCCCTGGTTCTTCTACTGGATCGCACCCTACCCGGACCGCATGGACCTGTGGCCGCAATGGCGCAGCCCGCTGGTGTGGGACTTCTTCGCCATCGCCACCTACCTGATCGTGTCCTTCCTGTTCTGGTACCTGGGCCTGCTGCCGGACCTGGCCACGCTGCGCGATCGCGCCCACAGCCGCGGCAAGCAGATCGCGTATGGCCTGCTGGCGCTCGGCTGGCGCGGCGAGGCGCGCCAGTGGGCCCGCCACCAATCGGCCTACCTGCTGCTCGCCGGCCTGGCGACGCCGCTGGTGGTTTCGGTGCACTCGGTGGTCTCGCTCGACTTCGCGATCGGCAACACGCCCGGCTACCACTCCACCATCTTTCCGCCCTACTTCGTCGCCGGCGCGCTGTTCTCCGGCTTCGCCATGGTGCTCACGCTGGCGATCCCGCTGCGGCGCGCCTTCGGGCTGCACGACTTCATCACGGCCACCCACCTGGACCACGCCGCCAGGGTGCTGCTGGCCACCGGCTCGCTGGTGGCCTACGGCTACGCCTGCGAGATCTTCACCGCCTTCTACAGCGGCGACGCATTCGAGATCGCCATGACGGTCGACCGCTTCACCGGCTTCTACGCCCCCGTCTACTGGTTCATGCTCGCCTGCAACGTGCTGGCACCGCAGGTGCTCTGGCTGCGGCGGGCGCGCCGCAACGCACTGCTGCTGTTCGGCCTCAGCCTGGTCATCAACCTGGGCATGTGGCTGGAGCGGGTCGTCATCGTGGTGCAGAGCACCTCGCACGACTTCCTGCCTTCGGCCTGGGGACGCTTCGTGCCGACCGCGTGGGACTGGGTCTTCCTGCTCGGATCGATCAGCACCTTCGCCTGGCTGTTCCTGGTGTTCATCCGGCTGCTGCCCGCGATCTCGATCTCCGAGATGCGCCTGCTGGTGCGCGAAAGCGCGGAGGCGCGGTGAGCGCGCCCTGGGGCCTGATGGCCGAATTCGCCACCGCCGACGCGCTGCTCGCCGCGGCGCGCGCCGCCCATGCCGCCGGCTACCGGCATGCCGAGGCGTATGCGCCCTTCCCGGTCGAGGGCCTCGCCGAGGCCGTGGGCTTCACGCGCAGCCACGTGCCCTTGTTCACCTTCATCGGCGGCGCCGTGGGCGGCATCGGCGGCTACCTGATGCAGTGGTATTCGGCGGTGATCGACTATCCGGTGAACATCGCGGGCCGTCCCCTGCACAGCTGGCCGATGTTCGTGCCCGTGAGCTTCGAGCTCGCGGTGCTCGGGGGCGCATTGGCGGCCGTGCTCGCCATGCTGGTGGGCAACGGCCTGCCGCGGCTGCGCCATCCGGTGTTCGGGGCGCCCGATTTCGATCTCGCGAGCCGCAACCGCTTCTTCCTCTGCCTGCCGGCGCACGACCCCGTGTTCGAGGCCGAGGCCGCGCGCGGGCTGCTGCAGTCGCTGGCGCCGCTGCGCTGCATCGAGGTGCCGCGATGAGGACGCTCGCCTGGCTCCTGCTGCTGGTCCTCGCCGGTTGCGAGCGCGAGGTGGCGAGCATGTACCGGCAGCCGCGTTTCGACCCGGGCGACGGCACACCGCTGTTCGCGGACGGACGCGCCGAACGGCCGCCGCCGCCGGGCAGCGTGCCGGCGGCGACAGGCGATCTCGCCGCCACCAGCAGCGGCCGGCGCGGCCGCACCGAACTCGCGGCACGCGCGGCGGCCGTCGCCGCCAGCGCGCCGCCACCCCTCACGCGCGCGCTGCTGCAGCGCGGGCAGGACCGCTACGGCGCCTATTGCGTGCCCTGCCACAGCCCGGTGGGCGACGGCGACGGCCCCGTGGTGCGGCGCGGCTTCCCGCAGCCGCCTTCGTATGACGAGCCGCGCCTGCGCGCCGCCCCCGACCGCCACTTCTACGACGTGATCACGCAGGGCCACGGCGTGATGCCCGCCTACGGCGACCGCGTCGCGCCGCAGGACCGCTGGGCGATCGTCGCCTACATCCGCGCCCTGCAATGGAGCCGGCAGGCGCCGGTCGCGCAACTGCCGCCGTCCTTGCGCCAGCGGCTGGAAGCGCAGGGAGCGCGCTGATGCGCAGCCCTCGCTGGCTCGGCGTCGTGCTGCTCGCGGCCTGCCTGCCCGCCGCCTGGCTCGACCTGCGCCTGTTCCTGGCCTGCTGGCTCGCCGTGTGGTGGTGGTGCCTGGGCCTGGTGCTGGGCGTGCACGCGAACGCCTGGATCCGCGCGCTCAGCGGCGGCGCCTGGGGCGATCCCTTCGTGGCGCTCGCACCGGCGGTGCGCCGGCGCCTGCCCTGGCTGCTGCTCGCCCTGCTGCCGCTCGCCGCGGGCGCGCACCGGCTCTATCCCTGGGCGGCCGGGCGGGCGTGGCTCGATGCGCTGCCGCGCCCCGACTTCCCGCGCGCGTGGCTTTCGCAGCCGTTCTTCCTCGCCCGGCTGGTGGCGTACGCGCTGCTCGCCGCCTGGATCACGCGCGGCACGGCCCTGCGCCGCAAGGGCGCGGCCGCCGGCGCGCTGGCGGTGTACGCGCTGGCCGGCACGCTCGCGGCCATCGACCTGCTGATGTCGCTGCAGCAGGCCTGGTACAGCACCGCCTTCGGCCTCGTGGTGCTCGGCGCGCAGTCGCTCTCCGGCGCCGCCCTCGTCGCAGTGGCGACGCCGCGCTCGGCGCCGGAGGTGCCCTGGCGCGATCTCGGCAACCTGCTGCTGATGTGGGTGATGACCTGGGCCTATCTGGCCTTCATGCAGTTCCTGGTCATCTGGGCCGAGAACCTGCCGCGCGAAGTGGTGTGGTACGTGCCGCGGCTGGCGGGCGGCTGGGGCGCGGCCGGCCTCGCGCTGGTGCTGCTGCAACTCGGGCTGTCCTTCCTCGCGCTCCTGTTCCGTGCCGTGAAGGACGAGCCGCGGCGGCTGAAGGCGGTGGCCGCCATGCTGCTCGCCACGACGGCCCTGGACGCGGCGTGGACGGTCGTGCCCTCGGTGGCACCGCGCGGCGTGCATGCGCTGTGGCTGCTGCCGCTGATGTTCGCTGCCGCGGCGCTGCTGATGCTGCCGGGCCTGGCGCAAGGAGTGCGGCATGGCGCGACCTGACTTGCGCGGCCGCCCGGTGCTGCTGGCGGGCCTCGCGATCGCCGCGACCATCGCGCTCGTCGTCGCCTCCGTGTTCCTGCTGCTGCGGCACTGGCAGCTCGCGCCCGGCGCCGACCGGGTGCCGGCCCGCCTGGCGGCGCCGCCCGCGCCCGCGCTGCAAAGCGCGCCGCAGCAGGACCTGGCGGCGTACCGGGCGGAGAAGGAGCGCGCGCTGCACACCCTGGCCTGGGTGGATCGCGCCCACGGCATCGCCCGCATCCCGATCGAGGATGCGATGGAGCTGCTGCTGCGCCGCGCCGGGAGCGCCCCATGAAGCGCCGCGCGCTGCTGGCCGCCGCGACGCTCGCGCCGTGCGCCGCGCGGGCCCAGCCCCTGTCCAGCGCACCCGCCCCGGCGGCGCACCTGCGCCCGCAGCCCGGTGCCGCCGTGCCCCTGGGCCTGCGCATCGTGGACAGCGCAGGCCGGCCCGGCCGCCTCTCCGATTGCTTCGACGGCACGCGCTGCGTGCTGCTGGTGCTGGGTTATTACCGCTGCCCGCAGCTGTGCGGCCTGCTGATGCACGCCCTGCTCGAAGGCCTGCAGGACAGCGGCGTGCCACGCACGCACTGGCGCATCGTCGGCCTCAGCATCGACCCGCAGGACACGCCGGCCACGGCCCGCAGCCGGCGCGAGCTCGATCTCGCCTATGCGGACTTCCTTCTCGGCGCGCAGGTCGCGCCGGCACCGCTGGACCTGCGCCTGCTGGTCGGCACTCCGGGCGAGGTCGCGCGGCTCGCGCAAGCGGTCGGCTTCGTGTCCGCGGGCGTGCCTGCAGCCGCCGGCGAACCGCGCTTCACCCACCCCGCTGTGGTGACGGTCCTCACGCCGGCGGGGCGCGTGGCGCGCTACCTCGAAGGCCTGGACTTCGAGCCGGCGATCCTGCGCGCCGCGATCGCGGCGGCACGGCGCGGGGAGATCGCGCCAGCCGGGGACGCAGCCGCCGTGGCCTGCGGCCATCCCGAGCCGCACTGGGGCCAGCGCAGCGCGCTCGTGATGGGCGCCACGCGCGCGCTGGCCGTCGCCGCGGCCGGCGGCCTGGCCGCCTGGTGCTGGCGCCGGAGGCGGCCATGAACGGCGACACCGACGCCCGCCTCGCAGCCAGCTTCCGGCTGCTGGCGCAAAGCGCCTCCAGCATCGCGCCGCGCAGCGACCTCCTGTTCACGGCGATGCTGCTGCTGTGCGGCGCCGTCGCCGTGGGCGTGTGCATCACCTTGCTGTGGTTCTGCATCCGCTACCGCCAGGGCAGCGCGGCGGTGCGCGGCACCGTGGAACGCAAGCTCGGGATCGAGCTCGCCTGGACGCTCCTGCCGCTGCTGCTGTTCATCGCGCTGTTCACCTGGGCGGCCTTCGACTTCGTGCGCCTGTACCGCGTGCCACCCGATGCGCTGCCGGTGTACGTGATCGCCAAGCAGTGGATGTGGAAGCTGCAGCACCGCAACGGCCGGCGCGAGATCAACGAGCTGCACGTGCCGCTCGGCCAGCCCGTGCGGCTGGTCATGACCTCGCAGGATGCGATCCACAGCTTCTTCGTTCCGGCCTTCCGCCTCAAGCAGGACGTGGTGCCGGGCCGCTACACGGGCCTGTGGTTCCAGGCCACCGAACTGGGCGAGTTCCCGCTGCTGTGCGCCGAGTTCTGCGGCAGCGAGCACTCCGCCATGCTGGGACGCATCGTCGTCATGCCGCCCGCCGACTACGCGCGCTGGCTGGACGCCGGCAACGCGCAGCCCGGGCCGGCGCAGCAGGGCTTCGCCCGGTTCCGCCAGCTCGGATGCAGCGGCTGCCATGCCGCCGGCTCCACCGTGCACGCGCCCGCGCTGGAGGGCCTGCCGGGGCGCCTGGTCCACCTGCAGGACGGCCGCACGGTGGTCGCCGACGACAACTACATCCGCGACTCCATTCTGCTGCCGCACAAGGACGTGGTGGCGGGCTTCGCGCCCGTCATGCCCTCGTTCGCCGGGCAGGTGAGCGAGGAAGACCTGCAGGCCCTGCTCGCCTGGCTGCACTCGACGAAAGGCCCGCCATGAGCTACCTCGAGGACGGGTTCACGCTGCGCTCCTGGCTGGCGAGCACGGACCACAAGCGCATCGCGATCCTCTACGCACTCACGATCACCGCCTTCTTCTTCGTCGGCGGGTCGGCGGCGACCCTGATCCGGCTGGAGCTGGCCACCCCGGCGGGTGACCTGGTCTCGCACGACACCTACAACCGCCTGTTCACCGCCCACGGCGTGATCATGGTGTGGCTGTTCCTGATCCCGTCCATCCCCTCGGTGCTGGGCAACTTCCTGATCCCGCTGATGATCGGCGCGCGCGACCTCGCCTTCCCGCGGCTGAACCTGCTCTCCTGGTACCTGTACGTGGCCGGCGGCCTGATCATCCTGGTGGCGCTGGCGCTCGGCGGCGTGGACACCGGCTGGACCTTCTACACGCCGTATTCGACGATGTTCTCCAACAGCTGGGTGGCCGTCACGCTGGTGGGCGTGTTCGTGACCGGCTTCTCGTCCATCCTCACGGGCCTGAACTTCATCGTCACGGTGCACCAGCTGCGCACGCCGGGGCTCGGCTGGTTCCGGCTGCCGCTGTTCGTGTGGGCGCACTACGCCACCAGCATCATCCTGGTGCTCGCGACACCCGTGCTGGCGATCACGAGCCTGCTGGTCGTGGCGGAGCGGCTGTGGCACATCGGCGTGTTCGACCCGGCGCACGGCGGCGATCCGCTGCTGTTCCAGCACCTGTTCTGGTTCTACTCGCACCCGGCCGTCTACATCATGATCCTGCCGGCCATGGGAGTGGCGAGCGAGATCATCCCGTGCTTCGCCCGCCAGCGCATCTTCGGCTACCGCTTCATGGCCTACGCGATCCTGGGCATCGCCAGCATCGGCTTCCTGGTCTGGGGGCACCACATGTTCGTGAGCGGCCAGTCGGTGGCGGCCAGCATGGTGTTCTCGCTCCTGAGCTTCCTGGTGGCGATCCCTTCGGCCATCAAGGTGTTCAACTGGACCGCCACGCTGTACAAGGGCTCGATCCGCTTCGACGCGCCCATGCTGTACGCGCTCGGCTTCGTCGGCCTGTTCACGATCGGCGGCCTCACCGGCCTGTTCCTCGCCGCGCTGGCGCTCGATGTGCACCTGACGGACACCTATTTCGTCGTCTCCCACTTCCACTACATCATGGTGGGCGGCTCGGTGATGGCGTACTTCGGCGCCCTGCACTTCTGGTGGCCCAAGGCGACGGGGCGCATGTATTCCGACCTGTGGGCCCGCATCGCCGCCGTGCTGATCTTCCTCGGCTTCAACTTCACCTTCTTTCCGCAGTACCTGCTGGGCGTGCGCGGCATGCCGCGGCGCTACCACGTGTACCCGGCGGAGTTCCAGGTGCTGAATCTGCTTTCCTCCGCCGGCGCCGTGGTGCTGGCGCTCGGCTACCTGCTGCCGCTGTTCTACTTCGCCTGGTCGCTGCGCGCCGGCCGCGCCGCCGGGGCCAATCCCTTCGATGCCCGCGGCCTGGAATGGCAGACGCCCTCGCCGCCGCCGACGCACAATTTCGACACTCCGCCGCAGCCGCCCGAACACGTCTACGCCTACGACCCGAACGCGCCGCTGAGGACTCCCGCATGAACAGCCGCACGCTCGCCTGGCCGCAGCACGACGAGGCCGAGGCCGCGCGGCTCGGGATGTGGATCTTCCTCGGTTCGGAGTTGCTGTTCTTCGGTGGGCTGGCCCTGGCCTATGCCTGGGCACGCGCGCACTGGAGCGCCGGCTTTGCCGAAGCCGGCCGGCACACGCACGTGGTGCTCGGCACGCTGAACACCGCCTTGCTCCTCACCAGCAGCGCCGTGGTGGCGCTCGCCGTCGCCTGCACGCGCCATCCACCGCAGGCGCGCTGGACGGCGCGGCTGCTGTGGCTGACCGCGGCGCTCGGCCTCGCCTTCCTCGCGGTAAAGGCATTCGAATACGGCATGGAGTGGCGCGAGCACCTGGTCCCGGGCGCCGGCTTCGCGCTGCGCACCGCCGGCAGCGAACTGTTCTTCCTGCTCTACTTCCTGCTCACCGGGATCCATGCCGTGCACCTGCTGGCCGGCGTGGTGCTGATGGGGGTGCTGGCGCGCGGCGCCACGCCGCGGGGCGTGGAGGCGGGCGCGCTGTACTGGCACTTCGTGGACCTGGTCTGGATCTTCCTCTACCCCCTGATCTACCTGCTCGGGAGAAACACATGAACGACGTCGCATTCCGCCGCCACGCGCGGCACCTGCTGCTCGCCTGGATTGCGCTGCTGGCGCTGATGGGCGCGAGCCTGGCCGGCTCCTATCTCCCGCTCGGTGCCGGCAACCTGGTGCTGGGCCTCGCGATCGCGGCCCTCAAGGCCGGCATCGTCCTCGTGCTGTTCATGGGGCTCGCGCGCGCCGGCGTGGCGGTGCGCCTGGCCGCCGGCGTGGCCGTGGCAACCCTGGCCCTCCTGCTGGGCCTGAGCAGCGTCGATTTCGCGACCCGCGCCCAGGCCCCGGCGGCCTACCAGGGGAGCGCGCGGTGAGCGCCCGCGTCGTCGTGGTGACCGGCGCCTCGGCCGGCATCGGCCGCGCGATCGCGCGCGAGTTCGGGGCGCACGGCTGGCGCGTGGCCCTGCTGGCGCGCGGCACCGACGGCCTCGACGCCGCGCGCGAGGAGATCGAGGCGCTCGGCAGCGAAGCGCTGGTAATCCCTACCGACGTGGCCGACGAACAGCAGGTCGAAGCGGCCGCGGCGCAGGTGGAAGCGACCTGGGGTGGCATCGACGTGTGGGTCAACGATGCGATGGCGACCATCTTCGCGCCAGCGCTCGATGTTGCACCGGAGGACTTCCGCCGCGCGACCGACGTCACCTACCTGGGCGCGGTGTGGGGCACGCTGGCCGCGCTGCGCCGCATGCAGCCGCGCGACCGCGGCACCATCGTGCAGGTCGGCTCCGCGCTCGCGTATCGCTCGATCCCGCTGCAGGCGCCTTATTGCGGCGCCAAGGCGGCGCTGCGCGGCTTCACCGATGCGCTGCGCTGCGAGCTGGCGCACGCGCGCAGCCGGGTGCACCTGACCATGGTGCAGCTCTCGGCCTTCAACACGCCGCAATTTGATTGGGGCCGCACGACGCTGCGGCGGCGCCCGCGGCCCATGGGCAAGATCTTCCAGCCCGAGGTGGCGGCGCGCGCCGTGTACTGGGCGGCCACGCACCGGCGGCGCGAGGTCTGGGTCGGCTCACCGGCCGTGCAGGCGATCCTGGGCACGAAGTTCATCCCCGGTTTGCTGGACTGGTGGCTGGGTCGCACGGCGGTGGAAGGCCAGCAGACCGACGAGCCGCTGCCCGAGGTGCGGCACGACAACCTGTGGCAACCGGTGCCGGGGGACCACGGCGCGCATGGGCGCTTCGATGCGCAGGCGCAGGGGCACAGCACGCAGGCGTGGTTGACGATGCATCGGGGGGCGAGCGTGGCCATCGGAGCGGCCTTGCTGCTGCTCGCCGCCGCCGCTCGCAAGCGGCTCCGGTAGGCTGGTGGTGGAGCGCAGCGCAACCCCAGCGATGCGCGAAAGCGCTGGGGTTCCGGCGCATTCGCGCGTCACCGCCAGCCTACGAATTCCGCCGCGACCATGCCCCGGGGAAGCGCATCCCGTAGGCTGGTGGTGGAGCGCAGCGCAACCCCAGCGGTGCGCGAAGCGCTGGGGTTCGGCCTTCGGCGCTCACCGCCAGCCTACGAATTCCTTGGGCGATCAGGCAAGGCCCGCGCCACCACCTCCGCCACATGCAGCGCCGTCCGCCCCGTGCACTGCGCGATCTGCTCGCGGCAACTGAAACCGTCGGCGATGACCAGCGTGTCCTCGGCCGCCGCGCGCACGGCGGGCAGCAGCACGCGCTCGCCGCAGGCCAGCGACACGTCGACCTTGCCGGCGTCGAAGCCGAAGGAGCCCGCCATGCCGCAGCAGCCGGTGTCCGGCGCGTCGACTTCGAGCCGCAGCCGCTCGCGCAGCAGGCCCAGCTCCGCATCGAAGCCGAGCACGCCCTTGTGGTGGCAGTGCCCGTGCACCAGGGCGCGGGCCGCGGGCGGCCGCAATTCGAGGCGGCCCGCATGCTGCTGCAGGAAGTCCGGCAGCAGCACGCTCTGCGCCCGCAGGCGATGCGCCTGCTCGTCGCGCGGCAGCATCAACGGCAGCTCCTCCCGGAACACCGAGAGGCACGCCGGCTCCAGCACCACGATCGGCGTGCCGGCGCGCAGGTCGGCCTCGAGCGCCGCGACGATGCGCTGCAGGTAGTCGCGCGCCTGCGCCAGGAAGCCGTGCTCGTACAGCGGCCGGCCGCAGCACAGCCCGGCCGGGGGCAGCCGCACGTGGAAGCCGGCGCGCCGCAGCACCTGCACCGCCGCGTGCGCCACCTGCGGATGGAAGTGGTTGTTGAAGGTGTCGGGCCAGAGGATCACCTCGGGCTCGCCGCTGCGCCGCGCACCGGCATCGAAATCCGCGCGGAAGGCGCGGGCGGCAAACCGCGGCAGGGTGCGCTGCGGGGCAATGTGCGCGGCGCGCCGGACGAGCGGCGCCAGCGCGCCCATGCCTGCGTTGGCCAAGCCGGGCGCATGGCTCGCCACCCGCGACCAGCGATCGATGAAGCCGAACAGGTGCGCCGCCAGCGGCCGCCGGTGCTGCTCGTACCAGTGCGACAGGAACTCCGCCTTGTAGGCGGCCAGGTCCACGTGGACCGGGCACTCGGCCTTGCAGCCCTTGCACGACAGGCACAGGTCCAGCGCCTCCTTCACCGCCGGCTCCTGCCAGCCGCCCGCCAGCACGCCGCCTTCGCGGCCGCCATTGAGCATCTCGAACAGCAGGTGCGCCCGCCCGCGGGTGGAATGCATCTCCTCGCCGGTGGCCACGTAGCTGGGGCACATGGTGCCCTTCTTCTTGCGGCACTCGCCCACGCCGACGCAGCGCAGCAGCGTGCGCCCGAAGTCGCCCGCGTCGTCGACGAAGTGCATCACCGTCTCGACCGGCTGCGGCCGGTAGCCGGTGCCCAGGCGCAGATGCTCGTCGGCCCGCGCGGCGTGCACGATCTTCCCCGGGTTCATGCGACCCTGCGGGTCCCAGATCGCCTTGAACTCCTCGAAGGCGCGGATCAGGTCCTCGCCATACATGATCGGCAGCAGTTCGGCCTTCGACTGGCCGTCGCCGTGCTCGCCGGAGATCGAGCCGCCCAGGCTGGTCACGAGCTCCGCCGCCTCGCGCAGGAAGCGCCGGAACTTCGCGATGCCGTCCGCCGTCTCCAGGTCGAAGTCGATGCGGGTGTGCACGCAACCCTGGCCGAAGTGGCCGTACAGGTCGCAGCCGTAGCCGTAGCGCTCGAACAGCGCGCGCAGCTTGCGCAGGTACTCGCCCAGGCGCTCCGGCGGCACCGAGGAGTCTTCCCAGCCCTCCCAGGTGATCGGCTGGTCCGGCACGTGGGCCGTCGCCCCGAGGCCGGCTTCGCGCACGCGCCAGATGTGCTGCTCGATCTTCGGGTCGTCGACGATCTTCATCGCCGGCGCACTTGGCGCCTGGCGCAGTTGCTCCATCAGCCGGTGCGCCTGCGCATCCGAATCCTCGCGCGTTGCACCACCGTACTCCACCAGCAGCCAGCCCTGCCCCGGCGGCAGCAGCTGCACGTCCTTCGGATGCAGGTGGGTGCGCTTCATGTCCGAGACCAGCCGGTCGTCCAGGCCTTCGACCGCGATCGGGCCGGAGCGCATCACCTCGGGCACGTGGTCCGCCGCCTCGTAGACGCTGGGATATCCGAGCACGAGCAGCGTGCGCGCGGGCGGATCGGGCAGCAGCCGCAGCGTGGCTTCGAGCACGATGACGCAGGTGCCTTCGCTGCCCACGAGCGCGCGGGCGAGGTCGAAGCCGTTTTCCGGCAGCAGCGCCGGCAGGTTGTAGCCGGAGACGCGGCGCGGGATCGGCGGGAAGCGGCGCCGGATCTCCTCGCCGTGCCGCTGGGCCAGGGCCTGCAGGCGCCGCGCGATCTCGGCGCGCCGGTCGCCGGCCGCGAGCAGCCGGTCCTGCGCTGCAGCGTCGGTCGGGCCCACCGTCATGCGCAGGCCGTCGGAGGTCAGGATCTCCAGCGCCAGCACGTTGTGCACCGTCTCGCCGCCCATCACCGAGTGCGGACCGCAGGAGTTGTTGCCTATCATGCCGCCCAGCGTGTTGTGGGTGTGCGTCGCGGGATCGGGCGCGAAGGTGAGCCCATGGACGCGCGCCTGCTCGCGCAGGTCGTCCAGCACGGCGCCGGGCTGCACGCGCGCGATGCGCCGCTGCGGATCGATCTCCAGCACGCGGTTGAGGTACTTGCTGAAATCGAGCACCACCGCCACGTTGCAGCACTGGCCGCACAGGCTGGTGCCGCCGCCGCGCGGCAGCAGCGGCGCGCCGTGTTCCCGGCAGGCGGCGACGGTGGCCACCACGTCCTCGACGCTGCGCGGGATCACCACGCCGATCGGCACCTGGCGGTAGTTGGAGGCGTCGGCCGCATAGAGCGCGCGGCTGCCGGCGTCGAAGCGCACCTCGCCCTGCACGCGCGCGCGCAGGTCGGCTTCCAGCCGGGCGACGTCCACCGCCGCGGCCAGCCCAGGCGGGCCGCTCACAGCACGTACTCCCGGGCGTCGGCGGCACGGAACACGAGCCCCAGGCCGGACCGCGCGCGGTCCGGCGCCAGCAGCCCGCCGACCGGCTCGGGCGCGCCGTCGAACAGCATCCGCTCGATGCGCACGTGGTCGTGGAACCACTCCAGGTGCACCGCCGTGGGCGCGCAGCAGCAGGCCGCGACGTGCAAGGCCGGCGCGCAGTGGCTGGACAGCGCAATGCCGAACGCGTCGGCCAGCGCCGCGGCGCGCAGGAAGCCGGTCAGCCCGCCGCAGCGGGTCGCATCGGCCTGCAGCACGTCGACGGCCCCGCCTTGCAGCAGCCGGCGGAAGTCGGAGGGGCGCCAGCCGTATTCGCCCGCCGCGATGTCCATGCCCGCCGGCGCGCGGTCGCGCACGAGCCGCAGGCCGGCGACGTCTTCGGACGAAACCGGCTCCTCGAACCAGCGCACGTCGGCTTCGGCGAACAGGGCCGCCAGCGCCAGCGCCTTCTTGCGCGTGTAGCCGCCGTTGGCGTCGACGAAGAGTTGCACGCCGGGGCCGATCGCCTCGCGGGCGGCGCGCACCCGCTGCGGATCGCGGGCAGGATCGCGGCCCACCTTCATCTTCACGTAGGCCAGCCCCTGCGCTGCCCAGCCGGCGAGCTGCCGCTGCAGGGTCGCTTCGTCGTAGCTCGTGAAGCCGCCGCTGCCGTACGCGGGAATCGCCGGCCGGGCCGCGCCCCCGAGCAGGTCGATGACGGGGACATCCAGCAATTTGCCCTTGAGGTCCCACAGCGCCGCATCGACGGCGGAGATCGCCATGGCGGCGATGCCGTTGCAGCCGACGTTGCGCACCGCGGCGACCATGTCGGACCACCGGGTCCCGGTGGCGAGCGCATCGCGCCCGCGCAGCAGCGCGGCCAGCGAACCGTTCACCAGGGTGGCCGCGGCCGCATCGGTATAGCTGTAGCCGATGCCCGTGTGGCCGCCCGCCTGCGCCTGCACGAGCACCAGCGTGGTGGCGTCCCACGCGAAGGTGCCGTCGGATTCGGGCGCATCGGTCGGGATGCGGTAGGCGCTCGCCGTCACTGCGGCGAGCGGCACGTCCGGCACTGGCATGGGCCGCCTACTTGTCCTGCCCCTTGCCGGCCCGGATGCCGTCCCACCATTCCCTGGCCGTGGCCTTGACCATGGCCAGGGACTCCGGATCGCGGTGCAGCAGCGCCTTGAGGTAGGCCTTGGTCTGCTTGGCGGAGACATGCGGCGGCAGCGGCGGCACGTTGGGATCGGTGACCACTTCGAGCAGCGTGGGGCGGTCGGCGGCAAGCGCCTGCTCGATCGCCGGGACGATCTGCTCCGGCTTGTCGATGCGCACACCGCCGAGGCCCAGCATGCGCGCGTACTCCGCGAAGGGGAATTTCGGCAGCAGCTGCGAGTCGTCGAAACGGCGGTCGCCGCCCATGATGCGCTGCTCCCAGGTCACCATGTTCAGGTCGCCGTTGTGCAGCACCACGACGACGATGCGCGGGTCGGCCCAGTCCTTGAAGCGCTCCGCGAGCGTGACGAGCCCGTTGATGCCGATCATCTGCATGGCGCCGTCACCCGTGATCGCGATCACCGGCCGGTCGGGCGACGCCAGCTTGGCGGCCAGCGCGTAAGGCACGGCCGGCCCCATGGTGGCCAGTCCGCCGGAGAGCGAGGCCTGCATGCCGCGGCGGATCTTCAGGTCGCGCGCGTACCAGGCAGCGGAGGTCCCCGAATCGCAGGTCAGGATGCAGCGCTCGGGCAGGCGCGGCGACAGCTCCCAGAAGAAGCGCTGCGGATTGACCGGATCGGCCTCGTTCATCGCCCGCGCCTGCGCCACCTCCCACCAGCGGCGCACGCCTTCCTCGATGGACTGCTGCCAGCCGCGATCGGACTTGCGCGCCAGCAGCGGCAACAGGGCCTGCAGCGTCTCGCGGCTGTCGCCCACGAGGTTGACCTCCGACGGATAGCGCAGCGCCAGCTTGCGGCCGTCGAGGTCGATCTGCACCGCGCGCGCCTTGCCTTCGGCCGGCAGGAATTCCGAATAGGGAAAGCTGGTGCCGACCATCAGCAGCGTGTCGCAGCCTTCCATCAGATCCCAGCTCGGTTGCGTGCCGAGCAGGCCGATCGAACCGGTGACATGCGGCACGTCGTCGGGCACCGCCGCCTTGCCGAGGAGCGCCTTGGCGATGCCGGCGCCCAGCACGTCCGCGACCGCGAGCAGTTCGTCGGTCGCGTGCAGCGCGCCGGCACCGGCGAGGATCGCGACCTTGCTGCCGGCATTGAGCACGTCGGCCGCCGCCTGCACGCCGGCAGCGTCCGGCACGCGGGCGCGCATGGTGCGCCCGATGCCGCTGTGCACCGTGCTGTGCTCGCGCGGCGGCTCCGGCACAGCCTCCAGCTCCTGCACGTCGTGCGGGAAGATCAGGCAGGTCACGGTGCGCTGGTCGAGCGCGATGCGCACGGCGCGGTCGACCAGATGGCGCACCTGCTCGGGGACCATCGCCGTGTGCACGTACTCGTGCGCGACGTCCTTGAACAGGCTGGCGAGGTCCACCTCCTGCTGGTAGTCGCCGCCCATGGCGGCGCGGGCCGCCTGGCCGACGATCGCCAGCACCGGCTGGTGGTCCGCCTTGGCGTCGTACAGGCCGTTGAGGAGGTGGATCGCGCCCGGGCCGGAAGTGGCGATGCACACGCCGATCTCGCCGGTGAACTTGGCATGCGCGCAGGCCATGAAGGCCGCGAGTTCCTCGTGCCGCGCCTGGATGAAGCGCAGCTCCTCGCCCATGCGGTCGAAGGCCCCCAGGAAGCCGTTGATGCCGTCGCCCGGATAGCCGAAGACCCGGCGCACGCCCCAGGCATGCAGCCTTTGCAGGACCTGATCGCTGACCGTCGCCGCCATGTCCTTCTCCCTGCGTCCACTGCGAGATGTATCGCAATGCGAGTTATATTTCAGCACAGACCCGCAGCAGGGGGGCTCGTTCGGATCATCTCGTCATGACGCAGCGGCTTCTTAACAAGGCCGAGCTCGAAGCCCGGTCCGCCTTCCGCTACCAGCTGCGCCGCTTCGAGCGCCACGGCGAACAGGCGGCGCGCGAGCGCGGGATCACCTTCGCGCAATACCTGCTGCTCCTGCATGTCGAGGGCGCGCCGGGGCGCACCTGGGCCCACGTGAACGAGCTGGCCGAGCGGCTGCAACTGGAGCATCACAGCACTGTCGGCCTGGTGTCGCGCTGCGAGGCCGCCGGCCTGGTCGAGCGGCGGGCCAGCGAGGAGGACCGCCGCCACGTGCAGGTCCACTGCACGCGCAAGGGCCGCGCCGTGGTGCAGGCCGTGGCCTTCACCCTGGAGGACGAGCTGGATTCGCTGCTGGCGCATGTCGCCGCGCGGCCGCGGCGGACCTGAGCGCCGCAACGTTGACTCGTTGAAGCGGCCGGCGCGTGCGAAATGCACGCGCGCCGCGGCGGACCGGCGCCGGAGGTACGAAAGCGCACCTGCGTGCCCCGATCGCGGCGCTTACCTTGCAGCCTCCTCCTCCACCCTGCAAGGACCCCATCATGGAACGAAGCTACTTCTCCCGCGGTTGCCGGGGCAACGTCGTCGTGCGGCTGCAGCAGGCCCTGCAGGACCAGGGGTTCGCGCCCGCCGTGCTGGCCAGGTTCGCCGATGGCGACTTCGGCGAAAAGACGGCGGCGGCCGTGCGCAAGCTGCAGGCGGAGCGCCGGCTCGCCGCCACCGGCGAGGTCGACGCGCCGACCTGGACCGCGGCACTGCATACGGAGGTGCCCTCGCTGTTCGAGCGGGCGCTCCAGCTCACGGCGGACTTCGAGGGCCATGGCTTCGGCCTGGCCCAGGGCAACTTCGACGGCGCCGGCATCACCTGGGGCATCATCGGCTTCACGCTGGCCGGCGGTGAACTGCAGCGCCTGCTGCACGAGATCGACAACCGCGCACCGGGCACGGTCGACCAGGCCTTCGGCGCGCTGGCGGCCACGTGGCGCGGCGTGATGGCCAGGCCGCTCGCCGACCAGATCGCCTGGGCCGACAGCATCAGCATGGGTGCCGGCAAGGCGCACCTGCCTCCCGCCTGGGTCCAGGTGTTCACCCGCCTGGGCGCCCTGCCCGTCACGCAGCAGGTGCAGGTCGAGGCGGCGCAGCACAAGTACTTCGAGCCGGCGCTGCGCTCGGCGCAGCGCCTGGGCCTGCAGACCGAACGCGGCATCGCCCTGTGCTTCGACACGCACGTGCAAAGCGGCAGTGTCAAGCCCTCGGTCTTCGAGGCGGCGCAGGGCTTCGCCGCGGGCAGCACCGAAGGGGACCGGCTGCCCTTGCTGGCCAATGCGGTCGCGCAGGCGGTGAGCCGGCCGCAGTACCGCGCCGACGTGCTCGCGCGGCGCATGTGCATCGCCACCGGCGCCGGCACGGTGCACGGCGTGAACTACAAGGTCTCCACCTGGGGCCTGGCACTCCTGCCGGCGCACTGAGAAGACGTGCGCCTGCGTCAAGTGCGTCCGGCTGCGCGTTTAGGTGATGTGACTAAGTTCGGCCCCTCGCCTGCGCGCGCGAAGCGCGAAGACGCATAGCGTACGAGGAGGCGCCATGCCACCGAGGTTACAAAGCGATGCCGCTGCCCGGCGAACGGCAGCGGCGGCGCGCGCCTCCGCCGTCCAGACGGTTGGAGCGTCCCGGGCCCGGTGCTAGCATCGTTCTCGAACAAGGGGTGGGGGGTGAACACCATGCGTCCAGCCAACGGGCAGTCGATGACTGCGCCTTCGTCCCGCTGCCCGGTCGCCGACCAGGACGAAGCCGAGCCCGACTGGGCTGCGCTCGACCTGGTGGGCCGCTCTCCCTGCTTCCGTGATGCGCTCGCCTGCCTGCAGCAGTGGTCGCGCGTCGACGCCACCGTCCTGATCTGCGGCGAGACCGGCACCGGCAAGGAACTCGCCGCGCGCGCACTGCACTACCTGGGCGCGCGCAGCGGCGGCCCCTTCGTGCCGGTGAACTGCGGTGCGATCGCCGACAGCCTGCTCGAGGCCGAGCTGTTCGGCCACGTCAAGGGCGCCTTCACCGACGCCAAGCAGGACGCCCGCGGCATGATCTCCCTGGCCAGCGGCGGCACCCTGTTCCTCGACGAGGTGGATGCCCTCTCGCCGCGGGCGCAGGCGGCGCTGCTGCGCTTCGTGCAGGACCACAGCTACCGGCCGGTGGGCGGCGCCCGCTTCCAGCACGGCGACGTGCGGCTCGTCGCCGCCAGCAACGCCGACCTCGATGCGCTCAGCGGGCGCGGCGCGTTCCGCCACGATCTCCTGTACCGCCTCAACCTGCTGACCGTGGCCCTGCCCCCGCTGCGCCAGCGCGAAGGCGACGCCCTGCTGCTGGCGCAGGTCTTCGTGCAGCGCCTGTGCCGCACCTACGGCGTGCAGCGGCAGCTGGACGCGCCCAGCCGGGAGGCCCTGCAGCGGCCGCATCCCTGGCACGGCAACGTGCGCGAACTGGAGCACCTGGTGCACCGCTGCTTCCTGCGGGCCCGCGGCAATGCGATCGACCTCGGGCTGGCGCCCGGGCGCGCTGCCAACGCGCCCTTCCACACGCCTGCCGAGCCCACGACGGCGCTCGGCTTCGCGCAGGCCAAGGCGCAGGTGATCGCGGAGTTCGAGCGGCGCTATCTCTACGAGCTGCTACAGCGGGCGCAGGGCAACCTGAGCCTCGCCGCCCGCCTCGCAGGCAAGGAGCGCAGCCGCTTCGGCAAGCTGGTGAAGAAGTACGGCCTGCAGCGCGACGCCGATCCGCCGCGCACCTGACGCTCTCCTCCACTGAAGAAGCACGCGCGCCCTCCGGGGCGCGTTTGCATTCCTGCGCCTGC
Source organism: Ramlibacter alkalitolerans (assembly GCF_016722765.1). GTDB lineage: Bacteria > Pseudomonadota > Gammaproteobacteria > Burkholderiales > Burkholderiaceae_C > Ramlibacter > Ramlibacter alkalitolerans. Next base: position 549,621 of record NZ_JAEQND010000001.1, read on the forward strand.
ACCGTGGCGTGCGCGCCCTCCCCGCGGCGCCGGCGCCTTGGGCGCGCGCGCCCCAGTCCCTGCGCAAGTGGCTGATTCGCAAGGCCGTCGCCGACGCGCGCGCCGGGCCCGTGTCTTGCACTCGTGGTTCCATGAAGCCGTCGCGTCCCACCTCCTCCGAGGTCGCGCGATGGATCGCAGGCCACTTCGCGGCGCATCCGCGGGCCGCCGACACGGCGCAGGGCATCCGGCGCTGGTGGCTGGTCCCCCGCCACGGCGAGGTGGAACTGGAATGCGTGCAGCAGGCCCTGGCCGAACTCGAAAAGGAAGGCGTGGTGAGCAGTCACAGCATCGGCGGCCAGGTGGTCTGGCGCCTCGCAGCGCAGGCCGGCCAGGGCGACGGCTCCGGCGGGGAGGCCTGAGCGCATGGCGAACCTGCAGGCGATCCATTCCGTGGGCCACTCGCTGGTGACCTGGCTGCGCAACACCTATCCGGCACAGGCCGGCGGGCAGGCGATGCCGGACTGCGCGTTCGACCTGGTGTCCTCGGGCGAGATGGCCACGCCGGAGCCGGACGTCACGCGGCTGACGCTTTACCTGTACCGCGTGACCGTCAACGAGCACCAGCGCCAGCAGCGGCCGGACCGCATGTCGCCCGAGCAACTGGCGCCGCTGGGCGTCGACCTGCACTTCCTGCTCACCGCCTGGGGCAACACCGCGCAGGACGAACTGCTTCCGCTCACCTGGGCGATGCGGCAGCTCTATGAGCATCCCATCCTGGACACCTCGGCGCTCTCCCGCGAAGCGGGCTGGGCGCCGGACGAGGTGGTCCAGATCATCCCTTCCGAGCTGTCCACCGAGGACATGATGCGGATCTGGGATGCGCTGGAGCCCTCGTACCGGCTCTCGGTGTCGTACATCGCGCGCCGCGTGCGCCTCGACGCCGACGTGTTCACCGACGCCGCGCCGGTGGTGGCGACGCGCTTCGGTTACGGCAGCGCGGCGCCGGCGGAGGGCGTGCGATGACGCTGCGCGTGCGCGAGCTCGAACGGCAGGAGCGGCGGGTGCTGGGCGCGCTGCGCTGCGTCGACGCCGCCACGCTGGCGACGATCGCCACGCCGCTGCGGGTGGAGATGGCCGGCGCGCGGGTGCAGCGCAATCGCAGCGGCCTGTACGTGATCGTGCAGGCCGATGCGCTGGCGGCGCACGAAGGCGCGTTCGACGCGCCGCCGGCGGAGCCCGCGCCGGGATCGATCACCGATCTCGAAGCGCGCATCGCCGATCCCGGCGGCACCTACCTGCCGCGGCGCATCGCGCTGGCCCTGCCGCGCGATCCGGATCCGGCCCACGCCGCCGCTTCCGGCTCGCTCTTTCGCGCGATCGAGGTGCCGCTCTATCCGGCCGCCATCGCGCCCACGGGGATCAACTGGGCGGTGCTGCGCGTGACGGTGCGCGAGCAGGCCAGCGGCGATGCGCTCGGCGGCGCGCTGCTGATCGCACGCAGCAACGGCACGGTGCTCGGGCGGGCCTTGAGCGACTGGCGCGGCGAGGCCTTGCTGGGCGTTGCCGGCGTGCCGGTCACCACCTGGTCCGACGACCCGGACGCGGTGGTCGTCACCGAGCTGCAGGCCCAGCTCGAAGCCGTGTTCGACCCGGCCGACGGCACCCGCACGCCCATCGACGATGTGCGCGCCGGCCGCTCGCCGGCCGTGCTGCCAGGGGTGGATCCCGACCGGCTCGAGGCACAGCGCGAGACGCTGCCGCGCGCCACCCTGGGCATCGCGCTGGCGGCCGCGCGCACGCAGTCCCTTTCCCTTTCGCTCGCCCTGCCATGAAGGCCCCGCGAGTGCTTCGCCACGGCGATTCCCCCTTCATGCAAAGGAGATAGGCCATGCCCGAATACCTGGCACCCGGCGTGTACGTGGAAGAGACCAGCTTCCGCGCCAAGTCCATCGAGGGCGTGGGCACCAGCACCACCGCCTTCGTCGGCCCGACGCGGCGCGGCCCCGTCGGCGGCGTGCCCGAGATGGTGACCAGCCTGACCGACTTCGAGCACATCTACGGCAGCCTGGAGAACCTGGGCCTGGCCGACGTGACGGATGCGCGCCGGCGCCTGAACTTCGTGGCCCATGCCGTGCGGGCGTACTTCGACAACGGCGGCTCGCGCCTGTACGTGATGCGCACCGTCAATGGCGCCGCCACCGCCGCGGGTCGGCTGCGCACCGGCGGCGCCGACGGCGAGCTCGCGTTCCTGCGCGCCCGCTTCCCCGGCGCGGCGTACAACGGCCGCGTGCGCTTGCGCGAATCGCGCCGTCCGGCCACGGTGCGCACGCTGGGCACCGCGCCCGCTGGCAGTGTGCTGTCGCTCATGAACGGCAACACCGAGACGCTCTACACCGGCAGCGGCACGACTTGGGCCGACTCCGGCGGCACCGCGCTGTCCTTCGCCAACCTGGACCCGGAGGACCTGCCCGCCAACGCCGACAGCGGCAACATCGTCACGCTCGCCGTCGATGTCGATGCCGACGGCACGGTGCAGACCTGGGAAGACCTCGGCCTCGTGCGCACGCACCCGCGCTGGATAGCCACCGTCCTGGCGCAGAACCCGCAGAGCCGCGCCGAGGCGCTCGCCAACCTGGTGTGGGCCGACATCGGGGCCGACATCGACGCCTTCGAGCTGCTCGCCGCCGTGCGCGCCCTGCCCGCCGTGCCCAACGACGCGGACGGCCGCCGCGAACTGCTGCTCGGAAGCGGCGAAGGCAGCGTCGCCGGCACCGACGGCAGCGCGCCCACGCTGGGCGCCGAGACCACGGCCGGCAGCTACGCCGAAGCCCTGGCGGTGCTCACCGGCATCGAGGACGTCTCCATCGTGGCTGCACCGGGCAGCAGCGCCTACGCCGACGGCGCCGCCATTGCCGGCGCCCTGATCGGCCACGCGGAGCGGCGCCGCGCCTACCGCATCGCCGTCCTCGACTGCGCGCCCGCGCAGACGCCGGGCGACATGCGCACCTTCCGCGGCCGCTTCGATTCGAAATACGCGGCGCTCTACTACCCGTGGGTGATGGTCAGCAACCCGCTCGCACGGCCGGGCCGCGAAGACATCCCGCGCGAGATCGCGCTGCCGCCCTCCGGCTTCGTCACCGGCATCTACGCACGCAACGACATCCAGCGCGGCGTCTACAAGGCACCGGCCAACGAGGTCGTCACCGGCGCGCTGCGCTTCGAGATCGACGTCAACTTCGCGCAGCAGGAGCTGCTCAATCCCCTGGGCGTGAACTGCCTGCGCTACCTGAGCGGCCGCGGCTACCGCGTATGGGGCGCGCGGCTGGCCTCCAGCGACCCGGAATGGAAATACGTCTCCGACCGGCGCTACTTCAACTACCTCGAGGCCTCGATCGACCGCGGCACCCAGTGGGCGGTGTTCGAGCCCAATGGCGAGCGCCTGTGGGCCAACGTGCGCCAGACCATCGCGGACTTCCTCTACAACGAGTGGCGCAACGGCGCGCTGCTCGGCACCACCGTGGACCAGGCTTTCTTCGTGCGCTGCGACCGCAGCACCATGACGCAGAACGACCTGGACAACGGCCGCCTCGTCTGCCTGATCGGCGTGGCGATCATCAAGCCGGCCGAATTCGTGATCTTCCGCATCGGCCAGAAGACGGCCGACGCCGCGTAAGGAGCAGCCGCCATGGCCACCCGCACCACCCCCTACGGCGCCTTCAACTTCGTCGTCAACTTCGACGGCGGCGAGGCCTTCGGCGGCTTCTCCGACGTCTCGGGCATAGGCACCGAGGCCACGATCGCCGAATACCGCTTCGGCAACGACAAGGAGAACCACGTGCGCAAGGTCGCCGGCGTGCACAAGGTCACCGACGTCACGCTCAAGCGCGGCATCCTTAACTCGAAGACCCTGTTCGACTGGATCGCGGCCACGCGCACCAAGGGGCCGGAGGCGCAGAAGAGCGTGACCATCACGCTGCTGGACGAGGCGCAGAAGCCGGTGCAGACCTGGGTGCTGCGCGGCGTGGTCCCCATGAAGTACACCGGCCCGACGCTGGCGGGCAAGGGCGGCGGCGACGTCGCCATGGAGGAAGTGGTGCTCTCGGCCGAAGCGCTGGAACTGGCGACCTGAGAAGCCGCGCGGAGCGCCTTCCATGAGCCTCGTGTTCGAACCCGCGGTCACATCCGCTCCAGCGGACCTGCAGCGCACCGACGTCGCCTGCTTCGTGGGCTTCGTCGGCCGCCGCCCGGGCCGGCCGCTGCCGCCGGCCCTGCTGGCGCAGCTGGAGGCGGCCGGGTGGGTGAACGGGCCGTGGCGGCGCCCGGCCGCGCAGATCGAGAGTCTGCTGAACGTGCCGCTGGCCCTCGACAGCTGGCACCTGTTCGACCGCTACTACGACTGGGACCGGCGGCCGCTCGATGCCGCCCGGCGGCGCTTCTGCGCGAGCTACCTCGGTGCCGCCGTTCGCAGCTTCTTCGCCCGCGGCGGCCGCAAGGCGATCATCGTGCGCGTCGGCGATCCTTGGCCCTACCTGGAAGCGAGCGCGCAGCGCGTGCGCCGGCGGCCGCAGCGGCTGGACCTGCTGCTGCCGCACGACCGCAGCTTCGAGCCGCACGACCCGTCCACCTGGCAGGGCCTGCACCACCTGCACGGCCTGCCGGACGACAGCCTGCTGCTCCTGCCCGACCTGGTCGATGCCTGCGCGCCGCTGCCGCCCCCGCCCGAGCCGCTGCCGCGCCTCGCGCCGGTACCGGAAGGCTTCGCCCCCTGCGACGTCGAAGCGCCGCCGGCGCAGGACACCCCGCTGCACCGCATCGCCGCGCCGCGCCTGCACCACACCGGCTACCGCCGCTGGTGGGCCGCGCTCCGGGCGGCGCGCGACTTCCTCGCGGCGCAGCAGCGCGCCACGATGCTGGTCGCAGCGCTGCCGCTGCCGCTGAACACCACGCATGGCCCTGCCAAGGTGCACGCGCAGGCCGAGTTGCTTGCGTACCTGCAGCAGGTAGGCGTGCTGCGCAGCGCCGTGGCGGAAGACACGCGCCAGGGCCGGCCGGCCGAGGCCTTGCTGCAGTTCGCCTGGCCGTGGCTGCGCACCCGCGCCGCCGAGGGCGACCTGCCCGAAGGACTGGAGCCGGCCGAAGGCGTGCTGGCCGGCCTGATCGCCAACGGCGCGCTGACGCAAGGCACGTTCCGCTCCGCCGCCGGCGACCGTTCGATTCCGCTGCTGCGCGACGTCGGCGGCGCCGAGCCCGTGCCGTCCTGGGGCCTGGGCGACGAGAGCCCCGCCGGCCGGCTCGCGCGCCGCGTCTGCCTGTTCACCCCCGGCCCCGGCGGCTGGACCCTGCAGTCGGACGTCACCACCTCCGCGCAGGAACCCTGGCGCTTCGGCGGCGCCAGCCGGCTGATCGCCGCCATCCTGCGTGCGGCCCGCACGGCCGGAGACGCGGCGGTGTTCGAGCCGAACGGCGAGCGCTTGTGGGCGCGCCTGCGCGGCACGATCGAGGACCTGCTGGAAGGCTTCTGGCGCGAAGGCGCGTTCGGCGGCAACAGCATGGCCGAAGCGTTCAGCGTCCGCTGCGACCGCACGACGATGACGCAGAACGACCTCGATGCCGGCCGGCTCGTGGTGGTCGTGCAGGTGCGGCCCGCGATGGCCATCGAACGCATCACGGTCGTCCTCAAGCTGGCGCACGCCGCCAGTGTCGGGACGCCCGTTGCGGAGGCCGCATGAGCGACGGCTCCCTTCCGATGCATGTCTTCCGCTTCGAGGTGAGCTTCAAGCGCGTGGGCGGCGGCAGCGGCGCCGTGGACGTGTGCAGCGGCTCGTTCTCGGAATGCAGCGGCCTGGAGGCCACCATGGAGCCCAAGGTGATCAAGGCCGGCGGCGCCAACTACGGCGCCACCCAGCGGCCGGGCCAGGTGAGCTTCGCCACCGTGGTCCTCAAGCGCGGCATGACGCGCACGCGCGACCTGTTCCGCTGGTTCCAGATGGTGGCCGGCGGCGCCTACGCGTACCGGCTCGCCGCGGAGATCGCGGTGCAGGACGGGCAGGGCCGCACGGTGCTCACCTGGGGGCTGGACCGCTGCCTGCCGGTGAAGTTCAAGGCGGCCGACCTCAACGCCAAGGGCGCCGAGATCGGCATCGAGGAACTGCACCTGGCGCACGAAGGCCTGCGCCTGCTCGATGGAGGCGCGTGATGGCCTGGCTGCCCGACGCACCCACGGTGGCCTCGGCCACCTTCAAGGTCCTCGAAGGCACCGGTGCCGGCCGGCCGCCGTTCGACGTGCAGTTCAATCCGGCCTCGCTCGAATACACGATCACCAACGAGTTCGACGACCGCAACGGCAACAACGGCGCGCGCCAGTTCGTCAAGAAGAGCAGTGCCAAGCTGACCATGACGCTGGTGTTCGACACCACCGAAACCGGCGCCTCGGTGCGCGACGTCACGGCCAACATCGCCGGCCTGCTCGAGCCCGCGAAGGATGGTTCCAAGAAGTTCGCGCCCAAGGTCGAATTCGGTTGGGGCAGCTACAGCTTCAAGGGCGTGGTGGAGCAGTTCAAGGAGACGCTGGACTTCTTCTCCGCCACCGGCGTGCCGCTGCGCTCCAGCATCAACCTCACCCTGGGCAGCCAGGACGTGGAGTTCCAGAGCAACCGCAACCCGGCCCCGGCGGTGGACCGCAGCGCGCAGCCCGAGCCGGTCGCGGCGCCGCCGGGCCGCGGCGCCGCTGACGTGGCCAGCGCGCTGGGCGATCCGCGCGCGGCCCGCGCGATCGCAGGGGCCAATGGCGCCGGGAGCCTGCGCTTCGGCGCCGGCGCGGGGCTGTCGGTCGGCGGGGAGATCAGCCTCGCAGCGGCGGCCGATTTCTCGGCCGGTGCCGGCGCCGGCCTGTCGATCGGCGGCGGGGCGGGCGTGTCGCTCGGGGGCGGTGCCGGACTCTCGATCGGTGGCGGCGCGGGTGTGTCGCTCGCGGCCGGCGCTGGCATCGGCGCGGCGCTCACTGCCACCGCGGGTGCCCCTTTCGCCAGCCTGCGGGTGAGCCCCCCGAGCGTCGGTGTCAACGTCGCCGATGCGCGTGCGGTGCTGCTGCCGCCATCGCCGGTCTCGGGTGCCGCGTCGTTCGGGCCGGGCGGCCGCGCCGTGGTCACCGCGGGCGGCAGCCTGAGCGCCGACGTCGGCGCCGGCGCCGACCTGCATGCCCGCCTGGGCTTCGGGAGCTGAACATGCCGATCACCTTCGAGGAAGTCTCCGCCGACATCGAGCGCGAACCGCGCACCGAAGCACCGGCCGAACCCGCCCCGCCGGCAGCGGGCCCCGACCTGGGCGCGCAGCTCGAACAACTGCTGCGCCTGCGCGCCGAGCGCGAAGCGCGCACCTGCGACCGCTGAAGGACTTCCATGCCCGAGACCAGCGTCAGCCGCTCCGCCATCTTCAGCGCCCGCCCCACGCTGCGCATCGCGGGCCAGGCGGATGCGCGCCTGTCCGCCCTGCTCACTTCCATGAAGCTGGACGAATCCGAGGGCGGCATGAGCCGGCTGGAGCTCAAGGTGACGAACTGGGTGGCGACCGGTGGCGGCCGCGCGGAGCTGGCCTTCGATGCGAGCTCGACGCTGAGACTGGGCGCGGAGCTGGCGGTGTACGCCGGTGACGAGGCGAGCCCGCGCGAGATCTTCAAGGGCCGCGTCAGCGCGCTGGAGATGGTCTGCAACTACGGCACGCCGCCCGAACTCGTGGTGCTGGCCGAAGACGCGCTCGGCGCTGCGCGCCGCGCGCGCCGCAGCAAGGTCTACACGCAGGTGTCGCCTGCCGATGTCGTGAACGCCATCGCCGGCGAGCTGTCGCTCACGCCCAGCGTCAGCGGCCTGACTTCGCCCCAGGGCACCTGGGCGCAGCTGGACGAAACCGACCTGGCGTTCCTGCGCCGCCTGCTCGCGCGCTTCGACGCCGACCTGCAGGTGGTGGGCAACCGGCTGCAGGTCTCGCCGCGCAAGGACGTGCAGCGCGGCACCATCGAACTCACGCTGTACAGCCAGCTGGCGCGCGTGCGCATCACGGCGGACCTCGCCGACCAGGCCACGGCCGCCACCGTGTCGGGCTGGAACGCGAAAGACGGCACGGCGGTGAAGGGCGAGGCCTCGGCCCTCGCCAACGCCGGCCCCGGCCGCGGCAAGAGCGGCCTTGCCTGGGCGCAGGAGGTCTTCGGAACGCGCAGCGAGCACCTGGCCGCGCCGGCGGTGTTCGCCAGCGACGAAGCGCGTGCGGTTGCCGAAGCCGCGCTCGACCAGCGCGCCCGCCGCTTCGTGCGCGCCGAAGGCGTCGCCGAGGGGAATGCGCAATTGCGCGTCGGCTGCAGCGTGCGCCTGGCCGGCATCTCGCCGCAGTTCGACAACACCTACTACGTCGTGCGCGCCTGCCACCTGTTCGACATGACGCAGGGCTACCGCACCGAGTTCAGCGCCGAGTGCGCCTACCTGGGGAGCTGACCACCATGCAGCGCGACCTCGTGTTCCCCGCCCCGCCCGCCTGGGCCGCCTCCGGCCTGCTGGCGCGCGTCGTTTCGCTGAACGACCCCGAGGGCATGAACCGGGTGCAGGTGCGGCTGCTCGCCTTCGACGCCGTCGCGCAGCAGGACGCGCCCATGTGGGCGCGCGTCGTGGCGCCCTTCGCCGGCAAGGACCGCGGCGTGTTCTTCCTGCCCGACGTCGACGACGAAGTGCTGGTGGTCTTCGTGCAGGGCGACCCGCGCCATCCCCTGGTGCTGGGCGGCGTGTGGAACGGCAGCGCCACCCCGCCGGCGAGCCTCTCCGGCGGGCAGAACCAGACCAAGTGCATCAAGTCGAAGAACGGCATCGTCGTGACGCTGGAGGACCGCAGCGGCCAGGAGAAGCTGCAGCTCGAAACGCCCGGCGGCTGCAAGCTCACGCTGCAGGACGGCCCCGGCGCGGTGACCATCGAGGACAGCAACGGCAACAGCATCAAGCTCGAAACCGCGGGCATCACCATCCAGGCGGCCGCCAAGGTCACGGTGCAGGCCTCCAGCGTCGCGGTGAGCGCGGGCATGGTCACGGTCGACGCCGCCATCTCGAAGTTCTCCGGGATGGTCAAGTGCGACGTGCTGCAGACCAACGCCGTGATCAGCAGCAGCTACACGCCCGGCGCGGGCAACGTCTGGTGAGGATGCGATGGCCCACCATCCGGTGATCGTCGGTGCGCCGCGCGGCCTGCGCCGCAGCCTGCAACCCTGGCTGCTGCAGCGCACCGACGACGACTTCATCCCCGCCACGCTGGACGACCTGCGCAGCCCCGCCGGCGAGGACCGCCTGCGCGCGCTGCGGGCGCAGGCCAGCGACGGCAGCGGTCACCTCAAATTGTTCCAGCCGATCCAGCGCCAGTTCCACCTCGCGCTGGTGGAGGCCTGGTGCGACACACCCGGCGAGCCGCGGATCGCTCCGGCGCGCGTGCAGGCCGCGGGCATGGTGCTGCGCCGCATCGGCGCCGGCGACCGGCCGGAGGGCTGGATGCGGTCGAAGGGGCGGATCCGCGGCTGGCTGCCTCTCGCGCGCGTCGGCGGTGCGGATGCCGATCCGGCGGCGGCGCGGCGCGCCGACCGGCAATGGACCGGCGTGGCCGACATCGACCGCCAGCTCGCCGGCTTCCGGCGCGAGGACGCCGACAGCCTGCTGGAGGAAGACGTGATCCCGCTGTACGTCGCGCCGCCGGACGTGTGCGCCGACGCCGGCCGCACGCTGTACTACGGCAACGTGCCGACGGTGAGCGGCGAGATCGGCGAAGCCGACGCCGACTTCGGCGCCGCCCCCGGCGTCGACTTCGGCCCGCGCTCGCAGGCCTTCCGCGACCACCTGGTCGAGGGCTTGCGCGGGGAAGCCATGGACCTGCCCCGTGTCGGCGAGCGCCTTGCCGCCAGCTGGCTGGCCGACAGCGAGCAGGCCGGCGCCGACCTCAAGCTGCGCCGCTTCGTCCTGCTGCTGCGCCAGCTCGCCAGCGAATTCGATGCGTTTGCCGCGCCGACGCATCCGGCGCTGCAGGCGCTGCAGCGGCTGCAATTGCCGCTGAAGCAGCGGAACGTGAACCAGCAGCGCGAGACGGTCCGGGCCGACACCTTCCTGCTGGCCGCGCAGCGCATCGTGCTGAGGGGCGAGGCCGCCGACGCGCCGGAAATGCCCGAATCCTGGCCGGCGATGGATGGTCGAACGGCCGGCGAGCTCGCCGACGCCCTGCACGCCGCCATGCGGGCGCGCTTCGTCGCGATGAAGGCCAAGGCCGGCCGCTTCGACGAGCCGCAGGCCCGCTACCAGCTGCGCGCCTTCGTCCGCCTCAAGCCGGAAGGGCCGTGCCCCGCCCGCATCGTCTGGAGCGAGCCGAGCGATGCCTTCGTGATCGCTGCGTGGTACGAGGGCGCCGGCGCGCCGCCGGTGCAGATCGCGCTGCCCGATCCGTCCGACCGCAACCTGCTGGCCGCCCTCAAGCCCAACGTGGCGTTCGTGGTGCCGCCTTCGCTGCAAAGCCTGCTCTCCGGCAGCACCAAGGACCTGCTGGCCGGCGGCGGCAAGAGCAGCAGCCTGGGGCTCACGTGGATCTGCGGCTTCAACATCCCGATCATCACGATCTGCGCCTTCCTGGTGCTGAACATCTTCCTCACGCTGTTCAACCTGGTGTTCGGCTGGCTCTTCTCCATGAAGATCTGCCTGCCGTTCCCGAAGATCCCGCCGAAGGGGTGATGCCATGAACCGTCCCCTGATCGGCTGGCCGCTGCTGCCCCTGCCCGACGACCACGGCGAGCTCGCATGGCCGGAGCTGGCGAAGAGCGTGCGCGACGGCATCCGCGCGATCCTCAGCACCCGGCCCGGCGAGCAGCTGATGCGCCCCGAGTTCGGTGGCGGGCTCGAGCGCCTGCTGCACGCGCCCAACACGGTGGCGACGCGGCGCGAGATGCGCGACCTGGTGCGCGACGCGCTCACGCAGTGGGAGCGCCGCATCCTGCTCGATGGCGTGGAGGTGTGGGAGGTCGAGAACGACGCCAGCCAGGTGCGGGTGGAGATCGCCTACCGGCTGGCGCGCACCGGCGAGGCCGCGGCCCTGAACGTCTCGGTGGACCTGGAGGGCTGATCCATGCCCATGCTGCCGCCTTCGCTCGACGACCGCCGCTTCGACGACCTGGTGGAGGAGCTGGTCGCGCGCATTCCCGCGCACACGCCGGAGTGGACCAATCCGCGCCTGGGCGACCCGGGCCGCACGCTGATCGAGCTGTTCGCCTGGCTGGGCGACGCGCTCCTGTACCGCGCCAACCTCATTCCCGAGCGCCAGCGCCTGGTGTTCCTCAAGCTGCTGGGCATGGGCCTGCAGCCGGCGCGGCCGGCGCGCGGCATCGTCGGCCTGGCGTTCGCGCAGGAGACCGAGCTCGGGGCCCACACGCTGGCGCCGCGCGCGAAGCTCAAGGCGGCGCTGCCCTTCGAGACGCTGGCGGAAACCACCGTGCTGCCGGTCACGGGCGAGTGCTACATCAAGCGCCGCATCGCGCCCGCGGACGCGGCGAAACGCAGCGACATGCTGCAGGGCCTGGCGCGCATCCACCGCATCAGCGGCGCCCTCAAGGCCTACGAGACGACGCCCGTGTTCCCGCAGGGCCGCGCGACGCCGGCCGGCGTCGACGTCTTCGCCCAGAGCGCCGACCGCGCCTTGTGGGTCGCGCTGCTGGCACCGAAGGCGGCGCAGGCACCGCAGCAACCCACCGTGAACGAAGCCGCGCGGCTGGCGCTGGGCGGCGGGAACGCGGCGCTGCCGCCGCTGCTGTCGGTGGGCCTGGTGCCCGCCGTCAAGCCGCCCACCGTGTTCGAGGATGTCACCACGCCCGTCGCGGTGCCGGTGCTGTGGGAGATCACGACGCAGGGCCGCAGCGGCTTCGAGACCGACTACCTGACCTTGCCGGTGCAGGCCGGCACCGACTCGAGCGGCGGCCTGGCGCGGGCCGGGACGCTGCGCCTGCAGTTGCCGGACGAGAGCCTGATCTGGGCACCGCCCAACGACGTGGGCGTGAATCCGCATGCCGGCGTGGGCGACGTGCCGCCGCGGCTGGACGACCCCGAGCGCGTGGCGCGCGTGATCGCCTGGCTGCGCCTGCGCCCGCTGCCCGGGCAAGCGGTGGAGCATCTGCCGCTGGCCTGGCTGGGCGTGAACGCGGTGGAGATCGAACAGCGTGCCACCCTCGAGGGCCGCGTGCTGGGCAGCTCCAGCGGCGCCGCAGACCAAGCGTTCGCGCTGCCCTTCGGTTCGGTGGATGCGGCCTCGCTGCAGGTCGAAGTGGAAGCGCCGGGCCGCGGCTACGAGCCGTGGACGCGCGTCGACGATCTTGCGGCGGTGAGCGCCGATGCGAACGTCGCGCGCGACGCCACGGCCTACGAGCTCGATGCCGAGGCCGGCACCCTGCGCCTCGGCGACGGCGTGCGCGGCAAGGTGCCCGAGCCCGGCATGCGCGTGCGCCTGGCGCTGGGCCGCTTCGGCGGCGGACGCGCCGGCAACCTGGCGCCCGATTCGCTTTCGGAGCTGAACGGCATCCGCATCGATGGCCAGCCGGCGCCCGCGATCAAGGTGCTGCAGCCGCTGCCGCTGGCCGGCGGGGAAGATGCCGAGACCCTCGCATTGGCCGAGCGCCGCATCCCTGCCCGCCTGCGCCATCGCGACCGCGCGGTGACCGAGGAGGACTATCGCCGCCTGGCCTTCGAAGCACCTGCCATCGACGTCGGCCGGGTGGAGGTGCTGGCGCGCTTCAAGCCGCGCGACCGCCGCTTCGAGGTGCCGGGCGTGGTGAGCGTGCTGGCGCTGCCGGCCGCGCCGCTGGCACCGGCGCCCAATCCGCGGCCCGACCGCCCCTTCATCGAGCGGCTGCATGGCTTCCTCGCGGCCCGCACGCCGCTGGCCACCGAGCTGTACGTGATCGGCTGCGACTACGTGGCCGTCGGCGTATCGGTGGCGATCGCGATCCGCGACGGCTTCGCGCGCGACCAGGTCCTGCTCGACGCGACCGCGGCCCTGCGCCGGCTGCTGTGGCCGCTCGCGCCGGGCGGGCTCGACGCGCAGGGCTGGCCGCTGGGGCGAGCCTTGCGCACCCGCGAACTGGAGGTGGAGGTCTCGCGCGTGCCGGGCGTGGACGAGCTCCGCGGCCTGCGCCTGTTCCAGCAGCGCGAGGGCGACTGGCAGGCCCTGCCCGAGATCGCCGCCGATGGCGCGCAGGTGCTGGTGTTGCAGCGCTGGCAATTGCCGGAGCTGCTTTCCATCGTCGCGATCGAAGGCGCTAGCGCACCCACCAACCTGCGCGCGGTGCCGAATCCCTTCGCCGAGCCCTCCGCGGTGGCGGTGCCCGTCGTGCCGGAGCTGTGCTGATGGACGCGAACGGCCTGCGCTTCTGGCTGCTGGGCGAGGCGGCGCATTTCCCGGGGCTGGAACACGTCGCCTGGGACGCCGGGTGCCGGCTGCTGCGGCTGGCCTCCGAGCGCACGCTGCAGGCCGCGCTGGCGCCGGCAGCGGCCTTCGCGGCGGCGCAGTCGGCGCTGGAGCGCGTGCCGCGCGCGATCGACGCGCTCGGCTGCGTGGCGCGCTGGGATGCGGCGGCCGGCACGGTGCGCGTCAAGAGCCCGCTGCCGGATGAAGTGGACCTGCTGCCGCTGGCCGAACCGCCCACCGACCTGTGTGCCGCGCCCGACGGCATCCTCTACATCGCGCTGCCCACCGGCGTGCGATTGCATGACCTGCGGGGCCGCTGGAACGACGTGAGCGTGGCGCTGGCCGGCTTCGTGCCGTGGCGGCTCGCACCGCATGCGGACGGCGGAGTGTGGGTGCTGGAACGCGGCAGCGGCCGCATCGCGCGCCTCACGGGCCGCCCGATGCGCACGGAAACGCCGCAACCCGACGACTACGACCCGCGCGTGTTCCGGCCCGCGCCGGAAAATGCCTGCGCGCCGCAGCTCGCGGACACCCTGGCGCCGGCGCTGGAGCTGGCCGAGAACCCGGTCGCGATCGCCTCCGGCCCCGACGGCGCGCTGCTGCTGCTGTCGTGGGCGGCCGAACAAGGCAGCGCGCGCGTGCGGGTGTGGCAGTCCGGCGCCTCCTCGGCCGGCCAGGTGCTCGCGCTGCAAGGCGCCGCCTTTGCCTATTCCGCGGCCTGGCTCGCGCCCGACCGCATCGGTGTGCGCGTGCCCGGCCGCCGCGATGTCCCGGCCTTCGACCTGCCGGCGACCGACGCTGCGAGCGTGCCGCCGGCGGGCGAGGTCTATCCGCTGGCCAGCGACGCGGTCGAGGCGCCGTTCGCCAACGGCGTCGCGCAGCCACCGCACTACCCGCTGGCGGACGGCGGCGCCGATGCGCTGTACCCGCTGTCGCTGCGCCAGCTCGCGCGCAGCGGCACGGCAAGCACTTACGCCGGCAGCGCCGCGGGCCTGGTCGCGCGCCGCATCGACAGTGGCGACACGACCACCGTGTGGCACCGCCTGTTCGCCGAGGCCGCGCTGCCGCCGCACACCGGCTTCGTCGCCTGGGTCGCCGCGACCAACGAGCCGGCACCGCCGGCCGACGACGATCGCCTGGCCTGGCACCCGCATGGCTTCGGCGCCGACATCGCGGTGCTCGATCCTGCGATGGCGGCACCGCAGTTGCCCGTCGCGGCGTGGGAGCCGGTGGCCAGCGAACTGCCGCACCATCCCGGCCTGCTGCCCGGTGCACGCGAGCCCGGCGTGCGCGGCCTGTTCGGCGTGCTGCTGCAGGATGCGCACCGGCGCGTGCGCGCCATCACGGGGCGCTACCTGTGGCTGAAGCTCGCCTTGCACGGCGACGGCCGCGCCACGCCGGAGATCGCCGCGCTGCGGGCCTGGAGCAGCCGCTTCTCGTATGCCGACCGCTACCTGCCGCGCCTGTACCGCGAGTCCGTGTTCGGCGCCGCGGCGGCATCGCCCGGCGAGTCGCTCGCGCGCATCGACGACGCCTTCCGCACCGACCTCGATGCCGGCAGCGGCCCGGGTGCCGCGTTGCGCGCGCGCCTGGCCTTGGAGCAGATGAAGCTCGGCCCCGCCGCCGTGGTGGAGACGGAAGATCCGGGGAATGCCTGGCTGCTGCGCGACGGCCCGCGGGCCTGGCGGCTACGGCGCGAGAACGACGGCATCACCGTCTACCGGCCGCGCGCCACGCCGGCCGACTTCCAGGACCGCCTGCTGGCCAACTTCGAAGGCGTGCTCACGCGGCTGGAGGACCAGGTCGCCGCGGCGCACCTGCTCACCGATCCTTCGGTGCTGGCCGACGAGCGCCTCGACTGGCTGGCCGGCTGGATCGGCGTCGCCTTCGACGCGGCGCTGCCTGCCAGCCGCCGGCGCGACTGGCTGCGCGCCGCCCCCGAGCTCGCGCGCTGGCACGGCACGCGCACCGGGCTGCGCCTGGCGCTCGACATCGCCACTGGGGGCGCCGTGCGTGGCGGCGAGGTGCTGGTGGTCGAGGACTTCCGCCTGCGCCGCATCCTCGCCACGCTGCTCGGCGTGGACCTCGCCGACGAGCGCGATCCCCTGCTGCCCGGCCTGCAGGTGAGCGGCAATTCGGTGGTGGGCGACACGCTCTTAATCGGCGACCGCGAGCGCGCCGAACTGGCGGCGCTGTTCGATGCCGGCCAGCTCGGGGCGGCAGCAGAAGCCGCGGCGCTGGACTTCGACGGCCGCCTCGCGCACCGTGCCACCGTGCTGGTCCACCAGGAATTCGAAGCGCAGGACCTGGCGCTGGTGCGCCGCATCGCGCAGCTCGAGGCACCGGCGCACGTGCAGGTGCGCGTGGCCGCGGCGACGTGGCCGCTGCTGGTGGGCATCGCCAGCCTGGTCGGCGTGGACACCTACCTGGGCCCGGCGCGCGTCGCGCGGCCGGTGCAGGTGCAGCGCAGCGCGCTGGGGGCGGGCGACTACCTGATCGCCGCAGCGGCGCTCGACCCGCGGCTTTCCGGCGCGCAGGCGACGCTCGCACCGCCCGAGGCCGCCGCCGGCAGCGACCGCGTCGAGCGCGGCGGCGCCAGCTTCATCCTCGACGGCAGCGGCTCGCGCGCGGCGCCGGGGCGGCACATCACCGAATACCGCTGGCGGTGGCTGCCGCCCGGGGAAACCTGAAACACGCAGGAGAACGCCATGGCCGATTTCGTGCCCGGAGTGGAGATCAGTACCGAAGCGCCGACCATCGAGGTCACCGTCAGCCCCGACCGGCCGCTGCCGCTGGGGCGGCAGCTGTTCCGCCTGGTGGTGGTGGACAGCGCCGGCAACATCTCCAAGCCCGACCAGGTGGAGGTGATCATCGCCGACCAGGATGCGCCGACCGCGGTGCTGCGCGGCCCCAAGGTCACGCCCTTCGGCCAGAGCTTCGGCATGGACGGCTCGGCCTCCTTCGACGCCGGTGGCGGCAAGGTGGTCAAGTGGATCTGGACCTACCTCGGCCCGGCGACCTGAAGGCGCCGTCATGGCCAGCTTCGTCATCGGCCAGCCGCTCACGACGCCCGAGCCGCGCGTCGTGGTCGACGCCGGCCTCAAGCCGGGCTTGCACCGCTTCCGGCTGGTGGTGGTGGACGACGGCGGCCAGGCCTCGAAGCCGGACGAGGCGGTGGTGGAGGTGGCCGCGCGGCTGATCCCGGGCGAGGTCGTCACGCCCGTGGTGCTGAACCCGGATCCCATAGGCCGCGTCGTGAATCCCCCGATCGTGGCGCCGCCGCTGCGGACCCTGAGGAGACCGAAATGAGCATCCAGGCCTTCGCTGCCGACCCGCTGGTGGCGCAGCCGCGCGCCGACCGCCTCTCCTACGCCACCGGCATGCTGCTCGATGCGCAGGACTTCAGCGACGAACAGACCTACCACCGCGGCCGGCTGGCGCGCGCGCTGGCCTTCCTCGCCGGGCCGGGCACGCTGGCCGGCCTGGAGGTGCAGCACGTGCCCGGCACCGCGACGCAGGTGGAGGAGATCCGCGTGCAGCCCGGCGTCGCCGTGGACCGCCTCGGCCGCCTGATCGAGCTGCCCCGCGCCGCCTGCCTGCGCCTGCCCCGCTGGTTCGACGCGACGCGCGACGCCGATGGCGGCGACACGCTGCGCCAGGCCGCCTACGAGAACCTGGGCCGCTTCGTCTCGCGCCGCATGACTGACGAGGGCACCGCCCTGCCGGCGCGCGCCGTGGTGGCCGACGTCTTCCTGCGCTTCGCCGCCTGCGCGCGCGGCCTCACCCCCAGCTTTGCGCAAGGGCCGTTCGACGCCCTCAACGCGGTCTCGACCTCGCGCCTGCGCGATGCCTGGGAGCTGCTGATGCTGCCGCGCGCCGGCCTCGCCGACAGCTACAGCGGCCTGCCGCTGCCACCGGCCGCCGCCGCGCTGTCGGACCCGAACACCACCGCGGCCCAGCGGCGCGACGCGCTGCAGGACGCGATCCTGCACGGCTGGGAGGGCAGCGGCCACGCCGGCGGCAGTGGCGGCCTCGCGAGCGCACCGGAGCAGCCGCCGGCGCTCGATCCGAGCGCCGTCTTCCTCGCGCGCGTGTTCCTGCCGGTCGATGCGGCGACGCCGCCCGCGCGCAGCGCCGATGCCCCGCGGGTCGACAACTGGGCGCGGCATTTCCTTCCCGCGGCGGCGCTGGTGGCGCAGGCCGCGGGGCTGTAGACGAAAGATGGCCATGGCGATCACTCTCACCCAGGGCGCAGCCCGCGAACGCATCGATCCGACCGAAGCCCCGGCGCTGCGCAGCCGGGGCGTGCTGGTGGAGGACCCGCGGCGCGAGCGGCCCCGCTACTTCGACGGCCGCTTCCTCGCCGCCCGCGACCTGATCCGCGACCAGCAGTACTTCCTCACCCGCGAGGCGGACCTCGGGCGTGCCGCCGGCAGCGGCGTGGCCCACGGCCTGGACGTCGCGCCCGGCGACACGCCCCACACCCTGCGCATCGCCGCGGGCCAGGGCATCACCGGCGCCGGCGAACTCGTGCTGCTGCCCGCCACGCTCGCCGTGAACCTGGCGGACATCCCGCAGGCCGAACAGCTCTCGGCGCGCTTCGGGCTCTCGCGCCTGCCGGCGGCGCCGCTGCGCAGCCGCACCGGCCTGTTCGTGCTGGGGCTGCGGCCGGTGGAGTTCACCGCCAACCCGATCGGCGCCTATCCGACCACGCTCACCGGCGCGCGCACGGTGGAGGACGGTGACGTGATCGAGGCCACGGCGGTGGTGCTGATCCCGTGGCAGGACGACGGCGCGGCCGACGCGCTGGAGGTGCGGCGCGGCACCGCGGCCCGCACCCTCTTCACCCAGTCCACCGCCGCCGGCTGGTCGGCCAACGTGCTGCCGCTGGCGATGATCGCGCTGCAGTCCAACACCATCGTGTGGATCGACGCGCCGCTGGTGCGGCGCGAACTCGGGGCCGACCGCGGCGACCTGCCGGGCCTGGGCCTGGCGCCGCGCGGGCTGCGCCTGGCGCACCTGATGCAGTACCAGTCGCACCTGGCCGATGTGGTGGCGCAGTTCCAGGGTCGCAGCTTCCCCGCCGCCGCGCAATTCCCCGCACTGCCGCCGGCCGGGCCGCTGCCGCCCGGCATCATCGACACGCGCGACTTCACGCAGCGCTTCTTCCCGTCCGAGGTCGACGTCGATTTCTCCATCATCCCGGAGGACGAACTGCCGGCACTGGTGGAAGAGTCGCTGGCGCTGCCTCCGATCGATTTCCAGGCTTCGCAGGCGGCGCTGGACCTCACCGCGGTGCTGGTGCTGGCGCCGGTGCCGCGGCAGGACTTCGCCACGGTACGGGCGCGGCTTTCCGCCGTCACGCGGCCGCTGAAGCCCGCGGCGCCCAACCTGCTGGCCCAGCGCAAGCCGCTGGAGATCCTGCAACGGCTGCGGCTGCCGCTGCCCCTGCCGGCGGTGGATGTCGCCAATCCCTCCGATGCCGAATGGGCGCGCCTGGCCAACCTGCCCAGCCTGTGGTTCGTGCGGCGGCGCAACCTGGCCTACCGCGACGACCTGGTGGGCACGCCCACCGCGGTGGCCGGCGGTGCCGATGTCGTGGTGGAGCGGGCGGTGCGCGAACGCGTCGAGTCGCTCGGCCTCACGCCCTCGCTGGACCGCGTGCTGGCCGCCTCCAGCACCAAGGCCGCGGCCAACGTGGTGTCGCTGCTGGCCTCGCCGCGCGTCGCCGCCTCGCCCACGCTCACCGCCGCGACGCTGGGCGCGCTGAACGCCAGCGCCGGCAGCGGGGCCGAGGCGCAACTGGATCACGCCAGCGTGCTGGGCGTGCGCTCCGCCCTCGCGAGCGGCGTCGGCGAGGGCCTGGAGAAGATCGAACGCAATGCGGCCGACGACATCCAGGCCAACGCGCTGCAGCGCCTGGCCAGCAACGACAAGTGGCGTCGGCTCGATGCGGAGGCGCGCAGCGCCGACGCGACGCGGCTGCAGGACCTCGGGGCGCGGCTGACGGGCGGGACAACGGCCACGGCGAGCACCGAGCCGGCGGATGCGGCGCCGTCCGCGGACGAAGCGACGGAGTCGCCGGCGCCTGCCGATGCTGCGCCAGCGGGGACCGCGACGCGCGCAACTTCGTCGCCCGCTGCATCGGCGCCCGCTGCATCGGCGCCCGCTGCATCGGCGCCCGCTGCCTCGGCGCCCGCTGCCTCGGCGCCCGCTGCCTCGGCGCCCGCTGCCTCGGCGCCGACTGCGACGCCGCGAGCCACGCCGGCGCCCGCCGCGCCACCCGCCCGCAAGGCCGCCGTCGTCCGCAAGGCGGTCGCCACCAAGAAGACCGGTCCCAGCCGCGGCGGGACCAAGGGCTGAGGCCCGCAGGGAGCCTGTCGTGAGCATCACCCCCATCCGCGATCCGCTGGCCGGCGAACGCGTCGTCGGCCTGTCCCCGGGCAGTGCCACCGAAGCCGCCAGCGACTGGCGGCGCCGCCCCCATGTGTTCCCGGGCCGCGCGCTCACGGCCGGCGCGCTGGCGCAATGGCAGGCGTGGCAAAGCGGCCACCTGGCCACCCGCGGGCAGGACTGGACGCCCGGCGTCGTCGACGGCCTGGAAGTGCAGGCGCAAACGCCCGAAGGCGGCAGTTCCGCCGACGTGGAAGTGCAGGTCGCGCGCGGGCTCGGCCTGGCGGCGACCGGCGAGGACCTGGTGCTCACGCGGCCCCTGCGCTGCCTGCTGGCCGACGTGCCGGTGGTGGCGCCGCCGGGCTTCTTCGTCGATGGGAGCGGCGTGGAGCCCGGCGTCGAGGGCGACCCGCCGACGCTGCGCGAACGGCGCATCGGCGCGGCGCTCGGCGCCCTGCCGGCCGCGGCGCAGGCCACGCTGCTGCCCTTCGGCGTGCTGCTGCTGCAGCCGGTCACGGTCGATCGCTCCAGCATGGACCCGATGGACCCGTGCGAGCGCAGCGCCTGCGACGAAGGCACGCCGGGCGATGCGGCGGCGTTCGAGGACTGGCGCCTGGCCGATGCCGCGCGCCTGCTCTGGTACGTCTGGCCGGGCGAGTGGCGCGGCGTGCCGGCCGTGGGCGACGCGCAGATGCGCAATGCGCTCGCCTGGACCGTGTTCCAGGCCGAAGAAGCCCTGGCCGAGAGCGAAGTGCTGCCGTGGGAGGAATGGGGCCTGCCGCTGGCGCTGGTGGCGCTCGATCCCGCGACGCGCCGTCCCCTGTGGCTGGACCGCGCCAGCGTCGTGCGCGCCGGCGGCCGGCCCCGCGATGCGCGCCTGGCCAACACAGGCGGCGCGCTGCTGGCCAGCAGCCGCAAGCCGGCGCTGTGGCAGGCACGCATCGAGCAGCTCGCCGAACAGGTGGCCGCGGCGGGCGAGCCGTCGCCCGCCGCCAGCGAACTGCGCGCCGGCTTCTCGCGTTTCCTGCCGCCGGTGGGGCTGCTGCCCAAAGCGGTCTACGTCCCCGACCTCACCGCGCCGCGCTCGGAATTCTTCCCGGTCGGATTCGACCTCGACGCCGTGCCGGTGCCGATGGAGCAACTGGACCTGCCGGTGCGCGCCAACGCCTCGCTTGCGCCCTTGTCGCCTGGCGCCGCCGAGAGCGTGCGGCTGCTGGTGCCGGTGCCGCTCTCGTCCTGGGAACCGCGCCTGCTGCTGCGCGAGAACGTGGACCCGGGCTTCCAGGAAGTGCTGGACGAGAACCTGCTGCGGCGCGCCCGCACCCTGGGCTTGCGCCAGGGCCTGCGCAACCGCCTCTCGATGCTCTCGCACGCGCTCGACGGGCGCGAGCAGCAGGTGCCCGCGTTCAAGGACGATCCGCTGGCGATCGACAACGAGTCGCTCAGCCCCTGGGGCCCGCCCCCGCCCGGCGGCGGCCACCGCAGCGCGCTGCTGGCCGGCGTGCACCAGCACTTCTTCGACGGCGCCGACCCGCCTTTCACGCCGCAGCCCGGCGAGTCGCTGTTCGTGTGGGCCTGCCTGGACCCGGACCACCCGCCGCGCACGCTGATGCTGCAGTGGCACGGCGCCGACGGCTGGGAGCATCGCGCCTTCTGGGGCGAGGACCTGATCGCCTGGGGTGCGGCCGCGACGCCGGCGCACCACCGTGCCGGCAACCTGCCGGTGCCGGGCAAGTGGGTGATGCTGGCCGTGGATGCCGCCACGGTGGGCCTTTCGCAGAAGACCGTGGACGGCATGGCGTTCACGCTCTACGACGGCCGCGCCGCCTTCGGTCTGGCCGGCGCCCGCACGCCGCAGACCTGGCGCAAGTGGTTCTGCAACTTCCTGCCGACAGGTGCGCGCGTACAGGGCGACGAGTCCTGGGACCTGCTCAGCGCCAACGACCTGTGGTCGCCGTTCGAGCCGCACGACGGCGTCGTGCCCAGCCTGCCCGAGGTGCAGTCCGGCGGCGGCGATCCGCTCGGCGGGGAGGCGCAGCAGGAGCCCGAGACCCTCGCGGTGCCGGTGAGCGGCTTCAACCTCTCCTACCCGGTGGCCGCGGGTTGGCGCGGGCACAGCCTCAGCTTCGCGGGCAGGCAAGTCACCATCCCGCGCACGAAGGCGGACCGGCTGGTGGCCTGGATCTATCTGGACGAACTGACGCCGCCGCGCTCCATCTGGGTCGGCATCCCGTGGACCGGGCTCAAGCCGGTCGGCGAGGACCGCCTGGCCAACTTCCGGATCGCGTTCTGGGGCGAGAACCGGCTGCAGGACCTGGTCAAGATCTCCAGTGCGTTCACCGAATTCAACGCCCGCACGCGCCATGCCGGCGCCTTGCCGCAGTCCGGCGTCTGGGTGCCGCTGGAACTGCCGGTGCCCGCGCCCGGCGAACGCAATCCCGACACGGACATCCAGGCGCAGTCGCTGACCTTCATCGTGTTCGGCGGCAACATGGCCTTCAGCGACCTGCTGCAGGTGCCGCAGGACCAGGGCCTGGCGCAAGGGACGCGCCTGTGGCCGGAAGGCACGCCGACCGGCGACACCACCACGCCGCCCTACCTGCCGCAGTTCGGCGCCAAGCTGGTCGCGCAGCACAACCTGGGCGTGCTCACGCCCACGCCCTCCTCGCGCATCGGCACGGTGAAGGTGTATACCGAACTGGCCGCCGACCCGCTGATCCAGCGCCTGTCCGGCCACGAGCAGTCGCAGCTGCTGCTGCGCGGGCTCTCGGCCTTCGCCGACTACCTGCGCACGCGCATCGACCGCGCCGACGACATCACGGACTTCGGCTTCGCGCACATGCAGGTCGACATGCACCGCATCCGCCAGCTGACCATGAGCGCCAGCGATGCCGGCCGGCTCGCCGTCTCGCCGACGCTGGCCGCGCTCGCCACCGCCGACAGCGCGATCGTGGTGCAAAAGCAGATCGAGGAATACGTCAGCACCGTCAAGAAGCGGGCGCTGGCGATGCCGGCCGTCGTCGCGCCCACGCCGGCGCCGGCGGCGCAGCCCTTGCGGGCCGGCATCGCGGTGTCGGCGGTGATCGGCACGGCGGCGAAGTCGACGCTGACCACGACGGCCACGCGCCTGAACATCGCGCGCAACGTCGTCGCCGAAGCCACGCTGATCCGGCCGGCCAGTGCGCCGCCGGCGATCGTGTTCGCCAACCCCGTCGTCGGCCTGGCGGAGATCCGCACCACCGCGATCGCCGAACGCCTGAGGAATCCGCCCTCGCCCGAAGCGCGCAACTACGCGCTGGCCAACCGGCAGCGCACGGTGCTGTCGCTGCTGGGCCTGCTGGAGGACTTCGCCCGCGAAGACAGCGGCGCGGTGCCGGCGGTGTTCGCCGACTTCCAGATCCCCGGCCTGCCCGGCGATCCCTTCCTCGCCGGCGCCACCGGCCTGAAGCGCCCGCTCACCGACCTGCGCGGCAACCAGGCCCTGCAGGACGCGCTCGCGACGCCGCCGCCCAGCGACGAAAGCACGCTCGACGAGTCAACGCTGTTCTCGCAGGCCGTGAGCCTGTCGGACATCACGGTGGCCATCCTGCGCCAGCTGGAGGCCCGGCTCGCGATCTACCGTGACGCGCTGGCGCGCTGCGACGGCGCGCTGGCCGCGCTGCGCGGCGACATCGACGCCATGAACGGACGCCTGGCCCAGGTCGGCGACGCGCTGGCCGAGGCCCGCCACGACGTGAGCGTGGCGCGCGCACTGCTGGCCGAGGAGACCGAGCGCATCGACGGCATCAACGCCCGCCGTGCGCGCGTGCTGGCCGAGGAGGTGAAGTTCATCGCCTACGTGCGGCCGCGCGAGATCGACAACCTGCTGGCCACGCCGGCCCGCGCGGTCGATCCCGGCCTGGTCGAGCCCGCCGTGCCCGCGTGCCTGCGCGAGCACCTCGACGCCCCCGAGGAACTGCTGGACATGCTGCGCGTGGTGCGCGAGGCGCCGGCGAACTGGTTCGTCCGCGTCCCGCCGCTGCTGCAGCGGCTGGACAAGGTCGACCACCTGGTGCGGCTGATCGGCAGTGCGCAGGCGCGCGCCGTGACGGGGCTGGCCGCGCCGCAACTGGCGGTGAGTCGCGCGACGCCGGTCGGCAAGCTGGCGACCGGCATCGCGCAGGTTGCCGTCCGCCAGGCAGAGGCACTGGCGCCGCGCTTCGCCGCGCTGCAGGTGCTGGACCTGCAGGTGCTGCAGGCAGCGAGCTGGCAGGGCGTGCGTGCCGAGGCGGAAAAGGTGGTGAGCTTCGGCGACCTGGCCGAGGGCGCCCACGGCCGCGCCGACGTCGCGCGCGCGGCGGCGGCCGAACTCGACCAGATCCGCGGCGTCAGCGCCTGCCTGCATGCGGAGTTCAGCGGCGTGCTGCCGGTGATCCGCCTGCAGTGGGCGGAGCTGCTGTCGGAGTTCGACGCGGCGCCCAACCTGCGCAACCTCGGCAGCCTGCCGCGCTGGGCCGAGGTCGCCTACCTGGATCGACGCCAGATGCAGTCGTACGTGGACTGGCTGTTCGCGCAGGTCGAGCCGGGGCAGCCGCAGGCGGTGGCACTGGTGAACGACGTGGTGCGCATGTGCCTGCTGCTGGCCAGCCACGCACCGGTGGATCGCATCCTGCAGGGCCGGCTCGCGCGGCCTGCGACGGGTGTCAGCCCCGGCGTGCGCATCCCGCTCACCGTGCTCGATCCGAGCCGGCTGCGCGTGGGCATGCAGGCGCTGCTGTATCGCAACGACACGCTGGTGGCGCGCGCGACGGTGGAGGATCTCGGAGCGCAGGAGGTGGCCGCGCGCGTGGTCCACACGGCGCAGGCGCGCGTCGACCTGGGCGACGACGTGCGGGTGCACTTCGACACCGAGGCGATGGTGAGCCTCGCCGCGGGCAGCGCGCAGCGCACGCTGTTCCGCCGCTGAGGGGCGGTGATGGCCGCCGCTTCCATGCGCACCGTGCGGCACCTGCGGCTGCGGGCCGGCAGCGAGACGGCCGTGCGCCGCATGCTGCCCGTGCTGGAGGACGCGCTGCGCTGCGCCAGCATGGGCGACGAAGGCGGGCGGCTGCTGGTCGTGCGCCGGCTCGCGCTCGGGCGTCTGCCGCCGGACATCAGCGCGCAGGCGCTGTCACGGCACATCGAGCAGCGGGTGCAGGAGGCGGCGCGGCAGTGGGTGGACGCCGCCGATCCGGCAGCCGAATCGGCGGCGTGCGTGGCCTTTGCCGGCGCGCTGCAGGCGCGCGTGCAGCTCGCGCTGCGGCTGGTGCGCGGGCAGCCGTGCACGGCCTGGTACTGGCCGCGCGCGGTGGCGGAGTTCGAGCCGGCGGGGCAGGCGGGTGCGAATCTCTCGCGCATGGCCTGGACGATCGCGGCCTGGCCGGAAGCGCGGGTGGCGCTGCCGGCGTGGGCGACCGCGGTGGCCAGCGAGCCGGCGGGTGCCGCGCGGCTCGGGGCTTGCATGCCGGCCGACGAGGGCGAGGCGCTGGTGCGGCGCGCCGGCGTGTCGGTGGCGCGAGGAAGGGCGATGGACGCAGCTGCGGAGCCGGCACCTTCCTGGTCGCCTGCACGGCCGCCGGAGGGAGGCGACGCTGCCACGCCGGAGTGGCTGCGGGCCTTGCGTGTCGCCGCGGGCCCGGCCTTGCCGGTAGCTAGCTCTCGCACGACTTCCGCCGTTGGCGTGCAGCACGAGCCCGGCGCGGCGGCACCGGTTCGCATCGACCACGATGCGCCGGTCGCCTTGCACGTTGCGCATGCTCCCACTCCGCGCGTCGAGGCTCAGCACCCGCAGGGGGAACGCTTCCTGCAAGCAGCCCCGACCCGGCCCGCTTGGTCCGGGAAGGACCCGTCGCCGAGCGCCCAGCTTGCGCAGCCCGTGTGGCCGGGCCCGGCGCGGCAGGAAGCCCTGTCGTCCACGGGCCCCGCCGCTATCGCATCGCACGCCGTGCGCGGCGATCCCTTCCTCGCGCCCACCGCTTGCGGTGGCCTGCTGTTCCTGCTGGCGGTGGTGCAGCGCCTCGGCTTGCCGGACCGCCTGCCCGGGCAGGAGAACGGCATCGCCGCCGGCATGCTCGGCATCGCCTTGCAGCGCCTGCGCGTGCCCGCCGACGATCCGGCTTGGCCGCTCGCCGCCACGTGCGGCAACCCGCGCGACGAAGCCGCCAGCCACGCCTGGCTCGCCGCGGCGCGCGCCTGGCTGCGCCATGCCGGTCGCATCGGCCTCGGGCCGCTGGTGCTGCGTCCGGCGCAGCTGGCCCTCACGGCCACGCATGCCGACGTGCATTTCGACCTGGCCCGCACCGACCTCAACGTGCGCCGGCTCGGCCTCGATCTCGACCTCGGCTGGGTGCCCTGGTTCGGGCGGGTCGTGAACTTCCACTACGGGCGAGGCCCGGCATGAACGCACCGCAGCCCACCGCCCTCCTGCAGGCCGCCCCCCTGCACGTCCTGGCACTCGCCGCCTTGCGCGACACGCGGCCCGATGCCGCATCGGGACCGGAAGCCGCGTGGCTGGATCAGGCGGTGCGATCGCACACCCCATCCCCGGAAGGCCTGCAGCGCTGGCTGGCCGAGGCGCCCGCCCACGAGCAGTTGCTGCACGGGCTGGCCCGCGCACTGCGGCTCGGCACCGCGGAGTTGCTGGGCGTGGCCTTGTGCATGGCGGTGGAGCTCGATCCCATGGTCGGCCGCGTGCTGGCCTGGCTGCAGGCGCCGGTCGCCGGCAGCCGGCCCACCGTGGGCCTGGTGCTCGCGGCGGCCGAGCGCCTCGGCGCCGACGACGGCCCCGCGCAGCTGCTGGAGGGGGCCGCATTCGAATGCGGGCTGCTGCAGTTCGAAGCCGACGAAGCGCGCCCGCATCCCCTGCCGGAGCGGACGCTGCTGGTGCCGCTGCCGCTGGTGCTCGCCCTGCGCGACGGCCGCTCGCGCTGGCCGGGCGTGCGCACGGGAGCCGGCAGTGCGACGCCGGTGCCCTCCCTCGCGCAAGCGGCACAGGCGCAGGCACGCGCGCTCGCGGCCGCACCCGGCACGCTCGCCGTCCGCAGCGGCGACGCCGGTGCGGCGCGCGCCGCCGCCGCCCTCGTGGCGCGCGCGTTCGGTCGCGAGCCCGCGTTCTTCGAGCAGGAGCCCGCGCCGGGCGCCGGCCTCTGGCTCACGCTGTGCGGCCTGCTGCCCGTGCTGTGCCTCGACCTCGGCCCCGGCGAGTCGCGCCGGCTGCGCCCGCTGCCGGCGTACCGCGGCCCGGTGCTGCTGGCGACTGGATGCGAAGGCAGCTTCGAACACGAGAGCCAGGCCGTGACGGCCTGGCGCGTTCCGCTGCCGCAGGCGCCCGAGCGCGCCCTGCTGTGGACCGCGATGCTGCAAGATCCCGCGCTGGCGCAGCGCCTGGGCCGCCAGTACCGCCACGACGCCGAGCGCATCGTGCAGCTCGGTCGCGCGGCCCGCTACCACGCCTCCCTGCACGGCGAAGCCGTCGCTGCGCATCATGTCGCCGAAGCGGCCCGCAGCACCGCGCCGGCGCGGCTGGGCACCGTCGCCGAACTGCTGCCGGAGCCCATCGCGCAGGACGTGCTGATCGTGCCGCCGTCGCTGCGCCAGCACCTGCTCGCACTGCGCCACCGGTGCGAGGGCCGCGAGGGCCTGGCCGATGGCCTCGGCGCCTCGACCCGGGCCCGCTACCGGCCCGGCGTGCGGGCGCTGCTGGTCGGCCCTTCGGGCACGGGCAAGACGCTCGCCGCCGGCTGGCTCGCAACGCAGCTGGGCCTGCCCCTCTACCGCGTGGACCTCGCCGCCGTCTCCAGCAAGTACATCGGCGAGACCGAGAAGAACCTGGCGCAGCTCTTCGCCCGCGCCGAGCATGACGAGGTGGTGCTGCTGTTCGACGAGGCCGATGCGCTGTTCGGCAAGCGCACCGAGGTGCGCGAGTCGACCGACCGCTTCGCCAACGCGCAGACCAACTACCTGCTGGAACGCATCGAGTCCTTCGAGGGCATCGCCCTGCTGGCGAGCAACAGCCGCAGCCGCTTCGATTCCGCCTTCACGCGGCGGCTGGACGCGATCCTCGAATTCCCGCAGCCGGGCCCGCAGGAGCGGCGCGCGTTGTGGCTCGGCCACCTCGGCACGCAGCACGGCCTCGGCGACCACGAACTGAACCAGCTGGCGGGCAGCTGCGAGCTCGCCGGCGGCCACATCCGCAACATGGTGCTGGCCGCGGCGGCGCGGGCGCGCGCGGCGCAACGCGCAGTGGCCTACGAGGACGTGCTGCACGCGGTGGCGGCCGAATGCCGCAAGCTGGGCCGCCAGCCGCCCACGGGGCTGCCTGCGGAGGGCTGATGGCCACCCGCCTTGCCGCTTCGATGTCGCCGCCGCGGACCACGGCGCGGCCCGCGCGTGCGCCGCCGCGCCGCCGGCCCTCGCCGCGCGACGCGGGCATGCCGTCCGGCGCCGCGGGCGCGACCCCGCGCTACCTGATGGCACAGGCCGGCGCGGCCGGCGTGCATGCGGCGATCTCGATGCAGGCGGCGGGACTGGATGCGCACGCCACGCCGGGAATCGACGTGGAGCAGGCCGTCGCGCGCAGCACCGAAGCCCTCGTGTGCCTGCCGGACGGCGCTGGCGAGGAAGCATTCGCCGACGAGAGCATGCTCGCCGAGGACCAGGAGGCAGACGGCGTGCCGCCCGAGGGCGAGGCGGAGCCGCCGCCCGGCGAGGAGGCGGGCGCTGGCGGCGGTGAGGGTGGCGAAGGCGAGGCCGAGGGCGCCCCCGGTGGCGCGCCCGGCCAGGCCGGGGCAGGCGCCGCTGGAGGCCGGGGCGCACGCGCCGGTGCCGCAGGCGGCGGCGAGGTGTCGCCCGACGACGTGGTCTCGTCCCTGGACCGCGACGGGCCGCAGGAAGCGCCGCCGCTGGACCTCTCGGAGCTGCAGGCGCTGGGCACCGGGGACCTGGCGCTGATCGACACCGAACTCGTCGAGCACCAGCGCTGGGCCGGCGCATTGGCGCACGTCGGCGCGGCCGAATCCGTGGACCGCGCGGCCTTCATCGCCGAACAGGCCGGCAGCGGCTTCCTCACGGGCGCGGCCTCCGGCTTCGGAATGGGCCTGGTGCTCGGGCTTGCGACCCGAGCCGTGCCCGTGCTCGGCCCGATCGCCGGCGGCGCGATGGCCTTGCACGGACTCGTGGAGGGCTGGGGCCAGACCACGGAAACGATCGGCCGCTTCGGCGAGGGCAGCGACATCTACGAGACGCTGGCGAACTCCATCGATGCGATCTCCGCCATCATCACCGTCGTCTCCAGCATCCTGAACATCATCAACGGCATCGTCGGCGTGGTGCAGGCGGCGGCCCTGGTGATCGCCGCCGGCGCCACGGTGGCGGCCTTCTTCACCTTCGGGGCGACGGCGGGAATCGCCATCGCGGCGGGCGAGGTGGCGGTGACCTGCGAGGAGATCACCGTCGCGATCGGCGAGGTGACGATGGTGCTGGATGGCATCAACGCCGCGGTGCTGCAGCCGACGGTGCTGCTGTTCCGCGCCCTGCATGCGTTCACCACGCAGGCGGATCCGCGCGAAGTCGAGGCGGACGGCAGCCGGATTTCTGCCGCCGCCTCGCAGTCGGGCGGCGCGCTGGGCGGCTTCGTCGGCGCCCACCTGGCGAACGTCGGCGCGCCACGCCCGCACCAGCGCGAGCAGGAGATGCCGCCGCAAACGCACGAGACACCGCCGGCAAGCGAGCCGCCCGCGGTGCGCTTCGAGGAGCCCGCGGCGCCGCGAGCGGACAGCGGCGCGCCGGCCGAGCCCGTCACGCCTTCGCGCGCACCGACCGAATTGCCGGTCGGCCCCGACGGCATGCCGGAGATCCCCGGGCCGCCGCGCCTGCCCGAATTCGAGCCCTTGCCCGACTACGGCCCGGAGCTGCCGGCGTGGCAACCGGAGCCGAGTCCCTATGCGCCGACCGAGCGGCCGCCTTCGCTGCCGGAACCGGCGACCACACCGTCGCGCGCGCCGACCGAGCCGGCCACGACACCCTCGCGGGCACCGACCGAGCCGGCGCCCCGGCCCATGACCGACGAAGCCGTGGCGCCCGCAGCCGCGGCGCAGCCCCCCGAGCAACTGTCCTTTCCCGGCTTCGACACGCCGCCGGCGCCGGCCGCGGCAGCCGCGCCCCCGGCGCCCGCTGCTGCGGGCGCGCCGGCCACCGGCGGGCGCCTGGAGCCCGTCACGCCGCCGCTGGAGTTGCACGGCTTCAGCGGCACGGAAGCCGTGCCGCAGGCGCTGGAGCACGGCGGCATCGGCACGTACAAGGTGGCGGTGGATGCTCCGCATCCCTTCGCGCTGGAGAGCAATCCGCCCGGTGCGCCCGGCGCCACGCGCGGCGGCGGTCGCATGCCGCAGACCGGGCGCGAAGCGGCCGGGGTGTACCTCGAACACGTGAGCCCCGCAGCGACGATGAACGAGGTGCTGCCGGGACACGAACTCCACGGGCCGCAAGGGCAGCGCCGCGGCGGCGCGGACACCAAGGAAGCGCTGACCATGAGCCTGCCGGAGCAGGTCAAGCCGCTGAAGGACGCCGCGGACGCGGCGCTGCTGGCCGAAGTGCGCGGACGCCGGCTGCAGGGCGAGAGCGTCTCGCCGGTGGAAGTCCAGTCCCGCAGCACGCAGATCCTGCAGGACGCGATCGCCGGCTCGGGCACGACGACCGTGCCGCCGGAACAGGTCGGCAAGATCTTCCTCGCCGAGACGGAGCAGTTCCAGAGCTCCCGCTACGGCAACCAGGAAGTCCGCCCCGGCGAACCATTGCCGCAGGGGCATCCGCTGCGCGACGCGCCGCAGTCCGAGATCGACGCGCACATCGACCGCCTGTTCGGCGGGCACACCGCGGAACCCGGCACGCAACTGCCGCTGCCCGGGTTCGAGCAGCTCGCCCCGCGGCCCGCCGCACCGGTGCCCGAGCAGCTCTCGCTGGGACTGCCGGAGATGGCGCCACCGGGGCAGATGGCGCTGCCCTTCCCCGAGCCGGGCGCGCCGCGGCCCATGGCCGAACAGCGGGTGCCGACGCGCAGCACGCGCCAGCTCACGCCCGAGGAGTACAACGCCGCCGTCGATCGCCTGGTGGGCATGGGCGTGCCGCGCGACCAGATCTCCCCTGGCGAAATGACCGCCTTCCACCCCGACGCGGCCGGCGGCGGCGGCCGCATCACCGTGGGGCCGGACCTCAATCCGCTGCCGCCGGAGCAAAGGCCCACCGGCCTGCGCAACCCCGCGAATGCCGCGGCCGGGCCGGAAGCCGTGCTGGCGCACGAGGCGATCGGCCACCGCGAAGCGGAAATCGCCGGCGAGGTGCGCGCCGATCCGTGGCACGAGGAGTTCCAGGCGAGCGCGCGCGCCGCGCTGCACGGCGACCTGCCGCCGGACCAACGTCAGATCCTGATGCAGGATGCCGCCGCGCGCCGGCGCTTCGCGCCCGACGACGACACGATCTACGTGTGGACCGGGCGTCCCGGCGTGCCGGAGGCACCGGGCGCCACGCCGGCCCGGCCACCGGAGCAGTTCCGTCCGCAGGACCAGTTGCCTTCGGTGATCGTCGATCCCTCGCTGCTGGCGCCGCAAGCCGGCGGGCCGCCGCGCCCCATGACGGAACCTGCGGCGACCGGCCCGCAGGCGCAGCCAAGCGCGCAGCCCCAGGCGACGGCGCCGCGCCCGGCACCAGCGCCGGTGCCTTCGGGCGCTGCGCGCCCCACGGCGCCCGGCGCGCCGGGCTGGGGCATGCGCGCGCGGCAGGTCGGCGCCCTCTTCTTGCCGCAGGTGTTCGGCGGCGGCGGCGAGGCGCCGACGCCCGCGCAGCAGGAGGCGGCGCACCGGGCCCAGTTCACCGCCGACAACCAGCCGGCCACCGGCGTGGAGCGCGTGAGTCCCGAATACCAGCCCCCGCCCGGCACCCCCGAGCAGTTGGAGCAGATGAAGCAGGAGATCGCGAACCTGCTGGCCGACCGCGCCCGCGCCGAGCAGGAAGCGCAGCACCAATCCGAGCGCGTCGCCCAGTGCGATGCCAACAGCGGCCCGCTCGAACAGACGGTGAGCGATGCCGCCCAAGGCATCAGCGCCGTGCAGGCGCAGCAGCAGTCGGTCGCCGCGCACGAGGCGGCCAACCAGGCGCAGCAGCAACGGCAGCAGGAAGCGCAGGGGCTGGTCTCCGGCTATCCGAGCCGCGCCACCGGCCTGGCGGTGCTGAGCGGCCCGCTCGCCGCGTGGGAGGGATTCACGAGTCTCGCGTCGCACCTGCCGGGCGACGCCGGGGACAAAATGCTGGAGATGAATGCGGAGGCGAGGCGCATGCAGGAGGCGTTCGGGGAGATGGGCGCGCAGATGGTCGGCCTGGACTCGGCGCAACCCGAGCGCGCGGCATCGCTGCAGGGCGACGCGACCCGGCTCGACGCCACCGGCTCGCAGGCGCAGACTTCGGAAGCGGACCTGCGCAGCGCCCACGCCGGCGCGCGCGGCCTGCAGCAATCCAACGAACAGGCGCGCGGCGAAGCGGAACGCCTGGAGGCCGGGGCGCAGGAGCAGGAGCGCTCGCTGGCGGACGCCGCCGCGCAGCGCCAGCAGGAGGCGCAGACGCTGGCCGAACAGATGCAGGCGTGGGCGCAGGAGCACCGGGCGGCGCGCCAGCGCGCGATCGAGCAGACCATGGAACGCCTGCGCGGCGAAGGCAAGCAGAACGTGAGGCTGGAAGGCAGTGGCTGACACATCGCTCCCGCACGCCGACACCGTGGCCGCGGCGCGCGCCGGCGGCGATGCGCAGCGCCTGGCCGACGCGCTCGCCACCCAGGCCGATGCGCTGGTCAAGCAGGGCCGCTGGCGCGAAGCGACCGCGGCGCTGGACGAATGCGCGCTCCTGCACGCCGGCCTTGGGCAGACCGAGCGCGAGGCGCAGTTGCTGCGCATGGCAGCGGCCCTGTGCCGCTTCTCGGGTGACCTGGAGGGTGCCCGCCGGCGTGCCGAGGCCGCGCTGCAGCGCGTCCCGGCGACGCACCCTGCGGCGCTCGCGGCGTGGAAGGAGCTGGGCGAGACCGAGATGGCGGCGGGGCGCGCCGCGCAGGCGGTTGCTGCGTGGACCGGGGCGCTGCAGCTTGCCGAAGCGAAGGAGCCCCCCGCCGCACGGGCCGCGCTGCTGGAGCGGCGCGCCGCCGCGCACGTGCATGGCGGCGCGTCCACGGCGGCCGCGCAAGACCTTGCTCGCGCCCAGGAACTGCTGCAAGGCAGCGGCGATGCGGGCGCTGCCCGGCGCGTGCGCATCGAGCAGGCTACCGCCTTGCAGGCTGCGGGCCGCCTGCAGGAGAGCGCAGCGATGGCGCAGGAACTGGTGGTGGAGGCCCGCGCAAGCGGCGACGCCGCGGTCCTCGCCGACACCTGCCTGCTGCTGTGCGCGCAGGCCTTGCAGCGCGGAGACGCTGCAGCCGCACGCGACGCCGCATTGCAGGCGCGAGAAGCGGCGCTGCAGGCCGTGGCGGCGCCGAGCTACCTTGCGGCGGCCCGTGCGCTGGCCGATGCACAGGATGCGCTGGGGCAGCGGGTCGAGGCGTATCGCGCCCTCGCGACGGCCTGGGCCACGCTGGGCGACCTGCTCGGGTCCGAGACCGCACGTGCGTGGGTGGAGCCCTTGCTGGCGGCGCTGGCGCGCAAGTGGGGGGCGGCAGCGTTCAAGGAGGTGCGCGAAGCGCATGACAGCGAGCGGCGGCGGGCGCTGCGCGCTGGCGGCTGATCGCCTGCGTCGCCGCACGTGGATCGCGCCGGGGAGCGCGCACCACGTCTTTAGCGAAGGCGCATTCGGCGCGTCATCGGCTTCCCACCGAGACGGCGGTGATCAGGTTCCGGCTGGCGTCGATCTTGTCCAGCCAGTAGAGGCGCCCGTCCTTCACCTCCAGGTCGCCGCAGTTGTACTGGCCCCGCCAGATGTTCTGGTACAGGCGCAGGCAGAGCTTCCCGTCCTCGAGTTTCCAGTCCCGCCCGAAATAACCTCCCCCTCCGGCCGACATGTCCAGCTTGGAATCCGGCCGCAGCACGAGGACGAATTTGCGCCCGCTCACGCCACCGGTGAGATCGATGCGGGTCGGCTCTCCGGGCCGGATGAGGCCGGTGCGGATCTCGCTTTCACCGAGCACGCGGTCGGGACCGCATGGCGGCCACAGCGTGGCGCAGGCGGCAGCGGGTGCGGCAGGTGCCGCAGCAGGTGGAGCTGTTGCTGGTGCTGGTGCTGGTGCCTGCGCGAGCGCACCAGCGCTGGCGAGCAAACCCAGCACGCCGATCGCGCCGAGGCCTGCGCGCAGGGACGCATCGGTCCGGAATTTCGCTGCCTTGCCCATCATCTTTTCCTCCCGGAACGAAAGCTACCGGCCGCGAGGTCAAGGCGATATCGGGGATGCCTCTTACTCCGTTTGAGGACTTGCGCGGCGCCGCTTCGTCGGGTCGAGCCGGCTCACGCGCTGAGCTCGCGCGCGAGTTCGATGGCTTCCTGCGCGCCGGCGGCGGCGTTGCGGATGTGGCGCTGGGTTTCCACCGGCAGTTGCGCGGTGTTCAGGCCGTTCCACTTGTTGCGGCCCTTGATCGACAGGTTGTAGTGCACCGACACGCCTTCACGCAGCTTGGCCGCGTACAGGGCCGGGTTGGACTTCAGGCCGCCGATCCGGCCGCTCGCCCACTGGGCGCCCAGCTTCATGTACCGCGCGGCGGCGAACACCGCCTGCACCGGGTCTTCGGGGTTGGTCAGGCCGAGGCTCTTCGCGGTGCGCGGCTCGAACTGCGCCAGGCCGAGGTTGGGCGTGCCGTCCTTGCTCGAACCCGTGCGCTGGATCCAGGAGGTTTCCGCTTCGATCACGCCGTACACATCCTGGTAGCTCAGGCCCACTTCGCCCAGGCCGGCTTCTTCGGCGGCGGCGCGCGCCAGCAGGATGCGCGAGGCCTCGTCGAGCGTCTTGACGGGCTTGCCGCCCCAATGCGCCGTCTCGAACTTGATCTTCGCGCGCAGGGCCTCTTCGGAGCCGAACTTCGGCTCGGGCGTGGCGAAGCGGATGGCAGGCGCGGCCGCAGCAGCGAGCGTCACGGGTGCAGCAACCGCGGCAGCAGCAACGGGAGCCTTCGCGGCGACGGCAGGAGCGGCATGGAAGACCTGGCCCGACAAGGTCGCAGCGGCAGCGACAGCAGCAACCGCGACAGTGGCAGTGGCGGGAAGGTTCTTCATGAAGTTCTGCATCGTTCGTAGGTCCTCGTTGATCAGCGTGTAGGTGTCTTCTGATAGACCTGTAGGAGCCGCGGAAGTTCGAGGCTCGGCACGTGCGTATTTGGCCTTTTGGCGCCTCGGATTGCCTCTTCAGCCGAGGGTGCGCGCTGCCTTGTCCACCAGCGCCTGCAGGTCCGCGCCGAGCCTGAACGCGTGGTCGAAATCCTCGCGCCCGTAGCCCGGCTGCACCCGCTGGATCGAGGCCGCCATGGCCCGTGCCTCGGCCGTGCGGCCAGCCAGCGCGAGGCTGAACATCGCGATCGCGCGGATGTGCACGTGCGCGTTCGGTCGCGCCACCGAACGCTCGCCCCATTCCGCGGCTTCCTCGTAGCGGCCCAGGCGCAGCAGCGCCAGCGCGCGCGACGCCATCATCGCGAACAGCATGGGGTCCATCGGGCTCAGGGCTCGCGCCTGGTCGGCCTCGGCGATGGCGAGTTCCGCATCGCCCGACTGCGCGTTCACGAAGCCCAGCGTGTAGTGCCCCAGGGCGAAATTCGGGCTGAGGTCGACCGCCGAGTGCAACTCGCGCAGAGCCTCCTCCTTGCGGTCCATCAGCCACAGGGCGCGACCGAGCGCCCAGTGCGAGGCCGGGTCGTGGTCGTCGGCCATGAGCTCTTCGGCGGCGGCGGCATAGGCCTGCTCGATGGCCGCGGCGCGTTCGCGCCAGCCCAGGAACGCATCCTGGAAATGCGTGAACGACAGGCCCGCGTGCGGCCGCGCGAAGGTGGGATCCAGCCGCACGGCAGCCTCGAAGAACTGGCGCGCCTGCTCGTTGTGCTCGCGGTGGAAGCGCACCATGTGCCACAGGCCGCGATGGTGGGACTCCCATGCCGTGAGCGAGCTGGGATTCTTCAGGATCGCGCGGTTGCGCTCGGCAGTCTCGATCTGGTTGGCGATCTCGCTGACGATGCGGTTGCCGATCTCGTCCAGCACCGAGAAGGTGTCGTCCAGCGCACCGGAGAATTCCTCCGCCCAGACGACATGCGCGCTGCGCGCCTGTGTCAGCTGCACGTTGACGCTCAGCTTCGCCTCGGGGCCGCGGCGCAACCAGCCGCTCGCGACGTAGTCCACTTCGAGGCGGCGGCCCGCATCCTCGGAGTCCACGTGCCGCTCCGAGAGGGCGAACATCGTGCCCTCCGCGATGACGAACACGCTGCGCAGCTTGGCCAGCCGCGTGATCACGTCGTGCGCCATGCCGTCGCCGAGTCCGCCGCGCAAGGCCGTGCCGGGCGTGCGGTCGATGAAGGGCATGACGGCGATGGAAGCCCGGCGCGTGCTTGTCGCCGTCGGCTGCTCGGTGGGAGCGGAAGCCGTCGTGAGGATCGCGCCGGGAGCCAGGGTGAGCGCGCCGGAATGACGCGACTTCAGCGCCCGCCATGCGTGCGCGATCGCGCCCCAGTCCTGCCCCTCCGCCTCGAAGCGCCGCGCCGCTGCCGCCACGTGTTCGTCCCCCTCGCGGAACTGCCCGCGCAGCGCGAGGGCCTCCAGCATGCGCTCGTGCGCGGCACGCTCGAAGGGGGCCACGGCGAGCCAGCGATCGAGGGCGGCCAGCGCGTCATGGCCCGCCGGCGGCAGCGATGCGAACCGCTGCTCCAGCAGGCAGGCATGTGCAGCGCGCAGGCGCCGCCGCTGCGCCAACACCCAGCCGCTGAAGGCGGGGCTGCGGGGGACGTCCAGCCCCTCGAGGAATTCGCCGCGTTCGCACAGGGCGGCCAGCGCCTCCAGGCGGGCCGGAGGCCGCACATCCTGTTGCACGCAGCGCAGGATTTCGAGCGCATCGACGCTGCCCTCGTCGAGGTCGATGGCCACGCTGTCACCCTGGGCGCGCAGCCGCGCGCGCTCCGGCGTGTCGAGCACGGCGCGCAGCTTGCTCAGGCACCAGCGCAACTCGCCGCGCGGGTCGTTCGGCACGTCCCACAGCAGCTCGCACAGGTGGCTGCGCGTGGCCGGCCGTGCTGACATCGCCAGGTAGGCAAGCAGTGCGCGCACCTTGCGCGAGGGCGGCAACGCCACGGCACGGCCCCCGCGCAGGACCGCGGGCGGACCGAACAGACGAATTTCCACGCCAATTTCCACGCCGGTCCCCACGCCAGCTTCCACGCCGGGGGCGGACAGTGCTGCTTCCCCCAACCCCCTGGAGCCAGACGAATGAATGCACCCGCCGTTCCCGACTTCGCCGCCATCAAGACCCGCCAGAAGGCCGCCTGGGCCTCGGGGGACTATGCCGTCATCGGCACCACCTTGCAAATCGTCGGTGAAACACTCTGCGAAGCCGCCGACCTGCGCGCCGGCGAACGCGTGCTGGACGTCGCCGCAGGCAACGGCAACGCCACCCTGGCGGCGGCGCGCCGGTGGTGCGAGGTCACCTCCACCGACTACGTGTTCGCCCTGCTGGAGCGCTGCCGCGAGCGCGCGGCCGCCGAGCGGCTGCACGCCATCGATTTCCGCGAGGCGGATGCCGAGGCGCTGCCCTTCGACGATGCGAGCTTCGACGCGGTGCTGTCCACCTTCGGCTGCATGTTCACGCCGAACGCGGCGCGGACCGCCTCCGAACTGCTGCGCGTATGCCGCCCCGGCGGCCGCATCGCGATGGCGAACTGGACGCCGGACGGCTTCATCGGCCAAGTCTTCGGCGTGCTCGGCCGGCACGTACCGCCGCCCGCCGGCGTGCAGTCGCCGGCCCTGTGGGGCAGCCGCGGGCGCATCGCCGAACTGTTCGAGACCGAGGCGAAGTCGATCACGATGGAGAAGCGCCACTTCCACTTCCGCTACCGCTCGCCGGACCACATGCTGGAGATCTTCCGCGGCTACTACGGCCCGATCCTGAAGGCGTTCGCGGCGCTGGACGAGAAGGGTCAGCAGGCGCTCGCGGCCGACCTCACCGCCCTCATGAAGCAGTTCAATGCCGCGGGCGAGGGCAGCCTGGTGATCCCCGGCGCCTATCTCGAGATCGTCGTGACGCGCAAGTGAGGACCCGGCGATCCGCGCGCCGGTGCTGGTCCTGACCGGCCGCCGCTCACCGGAATCCGCGCACGCCGCCCCCGGAGGACTCAAACCACATCCATCACGACCTCACCCAACGCATCGACGGTGAAGACGGCGCGGTCGCCGGGCGAGATCGAGAAGGTCGGGACGACGCTGCCCGTGATGACGACCATGCCGCGTTTCAGGTCGTGATGGCGAGCCGCCATCACGTTGGCAAGCCATGCCAGCGTGGCGTAGGGGTTCTCTGCATTCCCTTCGCCGGAGGGTTTTCCGTTGAGCGTCTGCCTTCCATTGGCACCGACGACGCGGCCGGGTGCGACCTTCTTCATCGCCCCCAGCACCACGCCGCCGTTCCAGCAGTTGTCCACGATCATCGAAGTGGCCCGCGTTTGCGTGTAGACCGCATGGCGATCCTCGATCAGCTCGAATGCAGGCATTGCGCCGGCCACACACTCCGCCGCGCTTTCGGCCGTCCACGGTGCCCGTTCGGCCAGCATGTCGGTGCCGAGCTGCAACGCGATCTCGCTTTCCACACGCATGTTCACGAACATGGCCTTGGTGATTCGCGCCGGGGACGCATGGATCGTCTTCGCAAAGATGCCGCCGGCGCACGGATGCGTGATGCCCATCAGTTGCTGCATCACCTTCGTGGTCGTCGCCACCTTCACGCCCGCGACCGGGCCGTACACCGGCTCCGCAAGGCGCCAATAGGCGTCCTGGGCCTCGTAGGCTTCTTCGATCGAAAGGGGCGCGACCGCGTCGGGAAGATTCGCGTAAGGCTGTCGCGCGATGCGCGCGTCCCACATGCGGCGGGCGTTGGACTCGGCGGCGTCGTTCATGTTTCCTCCTGGGTTCGGCGTGGACCTGGCGATCACGCAGCGGGAGCGAAGCGAGCTTGCATCATGCCATTGAACTCGATGGTCTCGAAGAACATGGCGTGCGGCCGCACCCAGAGCCCTTGCTCGCCATGAAGTGCGCGATAGAGCACCATCGGTTCAAGCGTCTCGCTGTGCCGCACGATGCCGAGCACTTCGTACTCGCCGCCCTTGTAGTGGCGGTAGCGGCCGGGGGCCAGCGCGGGCAACGGCGTCGATTCGTTCATGCGGGCAATGTACCAAGGCGGACACGGGCTGGTGAATAGGCTCGACGTGGCGGCTCTCGACCCCTGTGAGGGAGGAGGCGCGGGCGTGACCTCATCACGGGGTCGAACACTGCACCAGGCGGGCCGGCTACTTCGCGTTCAGGGGAAGACCCGCGAACTCCAGGTCCGCGTAGAGCACCTCGCCGTGCGTCGAGTCGGTGACGAACAGGCGGCGGCGCTGCGCACCCCCGAAGGCCACGTTGGTCGTCGACGCTCCCTCGGGCCCGCGCAGCACCCACACGGGCTCCGCGCGGGCGTTGAGCACCCACACGTAGCCGAGGCCGGGATTCGCGACCACGAGTCGCCCCTGCGTGTCCGTCGCCAGGCCGTCCGGGCCGCTCGGGCCGTGGGAGGTGAAGAACTGGCTCACCTTGGCGACGCTGCCGTCGGCCAGCAGTGGAACACGCCAGACGCAGTTGCCGCGCGTGACCGCGAGGTAGAGCAGCGATTCGTCCGGCGACAGGCAGACGCCGTTGGGGCTGGGCACGTTGGCCAGCAGCAGGTCCAGCTGGCCGGAAGGGCGCAGCCGGTAGAGCCGGCCGGTCGGATCGTGCAGGCCGGTCTGCCCCTGGTCCGTGAAGTACAGGTTGCCGCTGCGGTCGAACACCAGGTCGTTCACGCCGCGGAAGCGCTCGGTGTTCCGCCGCTCCAGGTAAGGGCGCACCTGGCCGCTGGCGATGTCCAGCTGCACCAGCCCGTTCTTGTAGTCCGTGATGAGCAGCGTCGCGTCGTCCAGGAACTTCATGCCGTTCGGCTCGCCGTCGTACTCCGTCACCAGCGTCCATTCGCCGGCGCCGTCGATGCGGAAGATGCGTCCGAACGGGATGTCCGTGACGTACAGGTTGCCCTGGCGGTCGAACACCGGCCCTTCGAGGAAGGAATCGGTCGGGCGGCCGGCACGGTTGGCGTCGGCCCACGGGCTCTTCGTTCGCGCGCGGAAGCGCTCGGGCAGCGAAGTGAAGCGCGCGAGTTCGCGCACCTGGGGAGGATGGAGGAGGAACATGGCTGCTCAGGAGCTATTCGAATCCGTAGAGGCGCCGCGGGTTCTCGACCAGCACGCGCTGCAGGGTGTCGTCCGATGGGCACCAGGCCAGCAGAACGTCCACCAGGTCGGCATCGTCCACGGACCCGGGCGCCTCGGTCGTATGCGGCCAGTCGCTGCCCCACACGAGCCGCTCGGGCGCATGGCGCATGAAGGCCTCGCCGAGCGGAAAGGTGTCGCCGTAACCCGGCGCGCCTTCGCGCGAACGCATGTAGATGCCGGACAGCTTGATCCACGTGTTGCCGCGATCCAGCAGGCGGCGCAACACGTCGAGCGCAGGCCCGCCCGCGCCCTCAGCGGGATCGACGCGCCCGAGGTGGTCGATGACCAGGGGCGTCGGCAAGCTCGCGAGCAGCGGCTCCATGGCGACGAGCTGTTGGGGATGGGCGAACACCTGGACGTGCCAGCCGAGGCCTGCGGCCTTGTGCGCGAGCGTCTGCAGCATTTGGGGCGTGGTCTCGCCCCAGGATTGCGGCGAGACGAAGTTGACGCGCAGGCCGCAAACGCGGCTTGCTGCGAGGCGCTCCAGTTCGGCCGGGGACGCGTCCGCGTCGACCACGGCAACGCCGCGGGCGCTGTCGCCCAGCTGGTGCAGCGCGTCGAGCGTGCAGGCGTTGTCCACGCCGTACGTGGAGGGCGTGACGACGACCGTGCGCTCCGTGCCGATGCGCTGCTGCAGCCGCCGGTAGGTGCCGACATCCGCCTGCGGCGGCTGGCGCTTCCAGTGCGGCGACGGCGCGAAGCGAGGATCGAAGATGTGCATGTGCGCGTCGCACGCGCCCCGGGGCAGCGCCCGGCGGGGCCGCCGGGTTCCGGCGGAATGCGGGACGGGTTCGGGGAGCGGTGCGAGGCTCACTGCGGGGATGCGCTGACTCAATCCAGCTTGATGTTGCCCTTGCGCACGACCTCGCCCCACTTCGCGTCTTCCTTCTTCAGGTAATCGGCGAACTGGGCAGGCGTGGAGCCGATCGGCTGCGCGCCGACGTCGTTGAAGCGCTTCTTCACCTCCTCGTCCTGCAGCGATTCGGCGACGGCCTTCTGCAGCTTCGCAACGACGTCGGGCGGCGTTCCGGCGGGCACGAACGTGCCGTTCCACTCATAGACCTCGAAGCCCGGGATGACCGTCTCGGCGACGGTCGGCACCTTGGGCAGGCGCGAAGAGCGCTTCGGCGCGGAGATCGCCAGGGCGCGCAGCTTGCCGGCATCGACCAGGGGCGAAGACGCAGCGACCGTGCTGAACATGAAATCGACCTGGCCGCCCATCACGTCGGTGATCGCGGGGCCGCCGCTCTTGTAGGGCACGTGCACCATGTCGAGGTCGAGCTTCTGGCGGAACAGCTCCGACGCGAGTCGTTGCACGGTGCCGCTGCCGCCGGACGCGAAGTTCACCTTGCCGGGTTGCGACTTGGCCTTGGCGATCAGGTCCTTGACGTCCTTGTAGGGCGCGTCGGCCTTCACGATCAGGATGTTGGGGGCCAGCGAAACCAGCGACAGCGGCTGCAGGGCGTCGGCCGCATACGGCATCTTCGGGAACAGGTGCGGATTGATGGAATACGGCGTGGCGTCGTACAGCATCGTGTAGCCGTCCGGCTGGGCCTTGGCGACGTAGCTCGCGCCGATGGTGCCACTGGCGCCGGCCTTGTTGTCGACGATGACGCTGGTGCCCAGCTTCGTGCCCATCTTCGCGGCCAGCACGCGGGCCAGCGCGTCGGCCGCGCCGCCGGGCGCGTAGGGCACGACGATGGTGATGGTGCGATCGGGCCAGGCGGCGTGGGCCAGCGAGGCGGCTGCGAGGGCGCACGCGGCCACGAAGGTGCGGCGCGCGCGGGAGAAGGAGGTGGATCTCATGGGGGGTCGATGGGGTTGGAAGCTCAATCGAGCTTGAGGTTCAGTTCCTTGGCGAGCTGGCTGTTGGCCTGCACTTCGCGCTGGATCTGGCTGCCGAACGTGGCACCGCACACGGTCTGCGCAGTCAGGCCGAGGCCGCGCAGCTTCTCGACGGCGGCGGGTGTCTGCGTGAAGGTGCGCGCGGCGTTCTCCAGCGCCTGGAGGACCGCCACCGGCGTGCCGGCGCGTGCCATCAGCCCGTACCAGGCGTCATCACGAAAGTTCTTGACGCCGGCCTCCTCGAAGGTGGGCACTCCGGGCAGCAGAGTGGAGCGCTGGCCCGCGGCGACCGCGATGGGCGTGAGCTTGCCGGACTGGATATGCGGCAGCACCGAGCCGAGCGTCGCGAAAGAGGCATCGAGCTGGCCGCCGATCAGGTCGGTGGTCGCCGGCGCGGCGCCCTTGTAGGGAATGTGGTTCAGCGAGACGTTCGTCAGGCGCGCGAAGCGCTCGCCCGCGAAGTGGCCCTGGCTGCCGGGACCGGGCGAACCGAAGGTGATGCGGCCCGGCGCGGCCTGTGCCGCCCTCGTGAAGTCGGCGAGCGTCTTCGCCTTCATCGAAGGCCCGACCACCAGCACCGTGGGGCTGCCGGCGAGCGTGCAGACGGGCACGAAGGAACGCACCGCATCGAACTTCACCCGCGCGCTGTACAGCGCCGGGATCATCGTGTGGTTGGTGGCGCCCAGCAGCACGGTGTAGCCGTCGGCCGCGGCGCTGGCGACGTACTCCGCGGCCAGCACGGTGTTGGCGCCCGGCTTGTTGTCCACGATGAAGGGCTGGCCCAGCGTACGCGCCGCGTGCTCGGCGAAGGCGCGCGCCACCACGTCGGTGGGACCGCCGGCGGAGAAGCCGACGACGACGTGCACGGGCTTGGCGGGGTAGCCCTGGGCCAGCGCACCGTGCGCACAGAGCGCGAGCGCGGCGAGGGAAGC
Source organism: Ramlibacter alkalitolerans (assembly GCF_016722765.1). Classification (GTDB taxonomy): domain Bacteria; phylum Pseudomonadota; class Gammaproteobacteria; order Burkholderiales; family Burkholderiaceae_C; genus Ramlibacter; species Ramlibacter alkalitolerans. The sequence continues at coordinate 592,729 of NZ_JAEQND010000001.1, forward strand.
GAGAGTCTTCATGGTGTCCTCCTTGAGTCGATGCCGCGGGATGCCGAAGGCATCCTCACGGGTTCAGGCGCTTTCGGTCGTCCGCGCGAGGACGTCCAGCACGTTGTTCGCCGCGCCCACGCCCATGTTCACGTAGGCATCGCTCGTGACGCCGCCGATGTGCGGGCTGAGGATGATGTTCGGCTCGCCATGGAAGATGTGGGGTACCGTCATCGGCTCGACCGCGAAGCTGTCCAGGCCCGCGCTCATCACCTGACCCGAGCGCACGGCAGCCAGCAGCGCGGCCTCGTCGACCAGGCCGCCGCGCGCCGTGTTCACCAGCAGCACGCCGCGCCTGCAGGCAGCCAGGGTCTGCGCGTTCACCATCTCGCGGTTCTCCGGCGTCAAGGGGCAGTGCAGCGAAATCGCGTCGGACTCGCGCCAGAGCGTCGGCAGGTCCACGGGGCGGAGGTACGAAGGCAGGTCCCGTGCGAAGGGATCGAATCCGATCACCTTCATGCCCATGGCGTCGCACATGCGCGCAAAGCGCTGGCCGATCGCGCCGAGCCCGACGAGACCGATGGTGCGGCCGTGCAGTTCCACGCTCTTGTGCGTCGCCTTGTCCCAGTAGCCGGCGTGCATGCGCTCGTTCAGTTGCACGACCGACTTCGCGCAGGCGAGCAGCAGCGCCAGCGCCTGTTCCGCCACCGCCGCGGCATTCGCACCGAGCGCGGCGCGCACCTCGATCCCGCGCGCCTTGGCGGCGTCCCTGTCGATGGTGTCGGTCCCGCTGCCGTGCTTGGAGATCACGCGCAGTGACGGCGCCGCGTCCATCACGGACGCACCGACCTTGCCGTAGCGCACGATGATGGCCACGGGGTCGTGCCGCTGGCACAGCGCGACGAGGTCCGGCTCCTGCGGCGTCTTGCCCGCATACACGACCTCGAAGTCCTCCAGCAACGCCAGGGCCTGGGGCGCGAGGTCCGCGCCCGTGACCACGATCGCGCGACGTGCGCTCACAGGGATTCACCTTCCTTCAGCACGCCGGCGGTGCGCAGCGCGGCGGCCAGCCAGCCAGCGCTGGTATTGCCCTTCTTGATCTGGGCGATGCGGATGGCTTCGTCCTCGACCTTCTTGTGGGCCAGCGGAATGAGCGCTTCCACACGTTCGCGTTCGCCGATGAAGACGCCGTCGGCGTCCGCCACCACCAGGTCGCCGGAGCGCACGGTGACGCCGCCGCAGGTGATCGGCTGGCCGATGCGGCCAGGCACGTTCTTGGTCGGGCCGTTCGGGTTGGTGCCGACGGAGAAGACGGGGAAGTCCATCTCGTCGATCTCCAGGCTGTCGCGCACTGCGCCGTCGATCACCACGCCCGCGATGCCCAGCTGCTTGCACGCGGTCATCATGATGGTGCCCATGAGGGCTGCGGTCTGGTCGCCCTTGCCGTCGATCACCAGCACGTCGCCGGGCTTCGCCAGCGCCATGGCGGCGTGGATCATCAGGTTGTCGCCGGGGCGCACTTCGACGGTCAGCGCTGGGCCGGCCACCTTCATGCGCGGACGCAGGGCCGCGATGCGGCCATGCAGGGCGCCGCGGCGGCCGTTCACGTCGGCCAGGATAGCGGCCTGGAATTCGCCGGCCTGGCGCACGAGTTCAGGGGAAACGCGCTCGAAGTCGCGGACGATGTCGGTGCTCATGGATCTGTCTTTCGGTGAAGGGTGGAGGAGTTCGATCGGCGTTGACGTGGCCGTCGCGGATCAGGTGGACCTGGGTCGCCGGGCTCAGTCGATCCTGGCGCCGGATTCCTTGACGATCTTTCCCCAGCGGCCGATGTCGTCGCGGATCAGGGTCGCGAACTGCTCGGGCGTGCCGCCGAGGATGTCCGCGCCCTGGGCGTCCATCTTCTTCTTCAGTTCCGGATCCTTCAGCGCCTTGTTGATGTCGGCATTGAGCCTGGCCACCATGTCCTTGGGCAGGTTGGCCGGGCCCAGGATGCCGAACCAGGTGACCGCTTCGAAGCCCTTGTAGCCGGACTCGGCGATCGTCGGCACGTTCGGCAGGTCGTCGACGCGCTTGAGCGAGGTGACGGCGATGGCGCGCATCTTGCCGCTCTGGATGTGGCTGATCAGCGTCGGGATGGACGACACGTACAGCTGCACGGAGCCGGCGATCACGTCCGTGACCCCCTGCGAGGCGCCCTTGTACGGCACGTGGGTGAGCTTGATGCCGGCCAGCTTCTGGAACGACTCGGCGGTCAGGTGGGCCACGGTGCCGTTGCCGGAGGTGGCGAAGTTGATGGTGCCCGGCCTCGCCTTGGCTTCCTTCACCACGTCCGCCAAGGTCTTGAACGGCGAGTTCGCGCTGGCGACGATCACGAGCGGCGAGCTCGCCACCAGGCCGACCGGCGTGAGGTCCTTCACCGGGTCGTACGGCAGCTTGGCGTACAGCGTGGGGTTGATCGCCAGGTTGCTGGTCTGGCCCATCACGAGCGAGTAGCCGTCGGCCGGCGACTTGGCCACGTTGTCGATGCCCAGGTTGCCGCCGGCGCCGGGCTTGTTGTCGACGACGAAGTTGTAGCCCGCCATCTTGTTGGTGAGCTCGCGGGTGAGGATGTCCGTGCCGCCGCCCGCCGGGAAGGGCACGACGACGCGGATCGGCTTGTTGGGCCAGGCCTGCGCGAAGGCAATGGTGGTCGTGGCGAGCAGGGATGCGGCGGCAAGAGCCAGGGCCGCACGACGGGAAGCTTGCATTCGTCTTGTCTCCAGAAGGGTGCCTTGCGGCGTTGTGGGAGGACTGTAGACGCGCGTTGTGCACCGTACAATACCGTTTCGCACAGTGAACCCTGGTGCAGCATGCGCAACTCGACACCGCCCGCCACTCCCGCCACTCCCGCCAAGGACACTGCTTCGCGCGACGGCGTGACGGCGGTCACGCGGGCGCTGTCACTGATGGAAGCCTTCGAAGTCGGCGAGTCCACGCTGTCCCTCGCCGAGCTGAGCCGCCGGGCCGGGATGCACAAGACCACGGTGCTGCGCCTCGCGCGCACGCTCGCCCTGTCGAAGTACATGGTGCAGACCGACGAGGGCGAGTGGCGGCTCGGGCCCGCGGCCGGCTGGCTGGGCGCCCGCTACCAGGCCGGCTTCGACGTGAACAACGTGGTGGAGCCCGCGTTGCACACCCTGGTCAAGGAGACGGGGGAAAGCGCCTCCTTCTACGTGCGCGAGGGCGATATCCGCTCCTGCGTGGCGCGCGTGGAGGGGCCGCGTTCGGTGCGCCACAACGTGCGCATCGGCGAGCGCCTGCCCCTGAACAAGGGCGCGCCGGGCCGGGTGATCCTGGCGTTCAGCGGCGCGGCCGGGGAGCCCTACGAGTCCATCCGCGAGCGCGGCTACCACATCTCGCTCGGCGAGCGCGAAGCGGAGGTGGCGAGCGTCGCCGCGCCCGTGTTCGGCCTGAACTGGCGGCTGCTCGGATCGATGTGCATCTCGGGGCCGAGCGCGCGTCTGACCAAGGCGAAGCTGGAGAAGCACGCGAAGCTGGTGATCCGCGCGGCGAACCAGCTGTCGTATGCGCTGGCCGGCAGCCGCTCGGCGGCGACGCCTGCAGCGCTGACGCGCTGGCATCCACGACTGCGGACCAGGAGCTTCCGCTCCCGTGGCCTCAGCGTCCCGCAGGCGCCGTGAACGTGACTTCCTGATCCAGCTCGAAGCCGTGTTCGACACCGGAGCGGTCGGCGTCGATGGAGATCACGATGTTCATGTGATTCGGCATGTGCGTGTGGTCGTAGCCGGCCAGGTGACCCACCAGCTTTCCATCCACCCGCATCTCGTCGCCGGCGCAGATCACGCCGGCGCTCAGGATTTCCATGAAGCCCAGGTAAGCGATCGGGTCGACGATGCTGTTCGCGCCTATGCCCGGCTGGGTCGACCCGATCAGTTCGTGCACCTCGCCGACGCGAACACCGCGCGTTTCCTGCGGAATCAGTTCCAGCCCTCGCTTGGGAAGGCGGCCATCGAGCACGACCACCAGCCTGGCGCGCACCGTCGCCTTCCTTGCAAACACCGCGCGCGGCCCGAGGTTGTCCCTGAACGGATCATTCGCCATGGCCTGTCCCCTTCGATAGTGATGCCGCGTCGTGCACGATGCGGCCGTCGACGATGGTCATCGCGACCTGGATGCCGGAAATTTCGTCTTGCGCGCAGGCCAGGATGTCCTGATCGAGGACGGCCAGGTCGGCGAACTTGCCGGGCTCCAGCGTGCCCTTGCAGTCCTCTTCATGACTGAGGTAGGCGCCGTTGCGGCTCGCGCAGGCGAGCGCCTCCATGCGCGTCAGCGCCTGCGATGCACCGACGATCTCGCCGTCGCGCGAACGCCGCGCGACGACGTGCCAGAGCGTCTTGAACAGGTTCGGCGGCACGTTGTCCGATGCGAGACAGACCCGCACCCCCGCGTCCAGCAGCGAGCGCAGCGGCACGATCTCGTCCTCGCGTCCGGGGCCGAGCTTGCGCTTCAGGTCCGATCCCTCGCGATAGAGGTAGCGGCTGGTGTGCGTCGTGACGATGAGGCCCATGTCGACGATGCGTGCGATGCGCTCGCGGTCCAGGTCGATGATGTGACCCAGGCTCCACCGCTTGCCGGCCAGCGGAACCTGCGCGTCGACTTCCGCGAACATTTCCAGCATGGGCGGCGTGAGACCGACGACCATGACCTCGCTGCGCGCGCATTCGAGCAGCAGTTCCTTCAGCGCGTCGCGGGGCAGGTTGGCGTCGTAGTTGAATCCGGCCCAGCCGGTCTGCGGCAGCAGCCGCGCGCGCAGTCTGTGGTCCTGCTGGTCGCCGATTTCCGCGTGCATGCCCATCAAGCGCAGCCAGGTGTCGCCATACCCGCGCCCAGCCAGCCACTTGCCCCAGGAGGCAAACACCTCAGCCGCCGCGGCGCCGCGCGTGAGGCTCCATGCAGGGCTGAAGGTCAGCGTCGAGCGCACCGTCGCGCGGCTGCGGCGATGCACCGACTCGTAGGCGGCGAGCACGTCGGCCGCGACACCGTGCCCCTCGAAGATGCTGGTCGTGCCGAGCGCGTTGTAGATCGCCATCGAACGCTCCAGCCCCGCGATGCGCTCCTCCAGGCTGAAGTGCGGCGCGGCGGCCATTAACGTGAACTCAGCCAGCGGCGTGAGGCTGTTCTCGATGAAGACGCCCGTCGGGTCCCCGAGCGCATCGCGGTCGATCGTGATCGACGGACTGGGCGGCTGCGCATCGCGCGTGACGCCGGCCAGCGCGAGCGCCTTCGAGTTGGCGATGGAGACCAGCGGCAGGGTGTGCCGCCACGGGCCCCAGATGGCGCGGATGTAGACGGGGTGGTCGGGCGCCGCCGCATCGAGATCGTGGCGTGTCGGAAAACGCCCTTCGGCCAGGCATTGCGGCACGTCCCGGTATTCGGGCGGATCGCCGACCGGCATCGTCACGATCCACTCGCCGGGCGGCCTTCGCGCCGCCAGTGCGGCTATGCGCGCCTGGATGTCCCCGATGCTCGCGCACCCGGCCAGCGAGGGGAGCATCTCCTTGAGCCCTTCGCGGTCCATGTGCGCATGCGCATCCACCAGCCCGGGGATGACGGTGCGTCCGCCCAGGTCCACGATCTTCGTGGCGGCGCCGGCGAGCGCCCGCACCTGCGCGGAATCTCCAGCCGCCAGGATCTTTCCGTCGCCGATGGCCAGGGCCGGAACGATGCGCGCGCTGCCGTCCAGCGTGACGATCCGGCCGCCATCCAGGACCAGGTCGGCGCGCGATGCCATCAAGCGAGGCGGCGCAGGAAATCGGCCAGCAGTGCGTTCACTTCCTCGGGGCGCTCCTGCTGCACCCAGTGCCCTGCGCCCTCGACGAGGTGCGTGCCGCGATATTGCGTGCAGATCTCGCCCGCCATGCGCTCCAGGGCACCGGGTGACTGGTAGGTGCCCCAATCCCGCGCGCCCGAGACGAACATCGCGGGAACGTCGATGGTGCGATCCGAGAAGGCCTTCAGTTCGCCGTTGAAGCGCGGATCGGTGCCGACACGGTAGCCCTGCAAGCCGCCCTGGAAGCCGGTGCGCCCGTACTCGTCGGAGTACACGGCCATTTCGGCTTCCGTCAGCCATTCGCAGGCGGCGATGTCATCGGCGCCCGGCATGTGCGGCGCCACCGTCTCGGCCATGTTCTCGCCCAGCTCCATGACGTAGTACGTGGGCAGGCGCGCCAGCTCGCTGGCGGCCCAGGAAGCCAGGGGGAAGGGCGCATTGCCGGGCCAGTCGCCGCTCTTGTAGTGGAAGTAGGCCCGCAGGAAGGCGTGCACGCCCTGCGGGCAGTGCCACATGTCCTCGTTGGCCTCGGCGGTCGAGTAGTACCAGCGATAGTGCTTGCGTGGCCTGGGTAGTGCGGCCAGGCTCTCGGGAATGCCGGAGAGGGGCAAGGTGCCCTTGCCCGGCCGGCCGGCGGTGCCCTTGGGCAGCACCGGTGCGCCGGGGAATGCCGCGCTCATGAGCACCACGGCGCGGAACACGTCCGGGCGCAGCAGCGCGCACCACGCGCTGACCGGCGACCCGTAGTCGTGGCCGATCACCGCGTCCACGTGGTCGTAGCCGAGGGCCTTGACCAGGCCCACCGTGTCACTCACCCGGTTGATCAGCGAATACGGCATCAGGTCGTCTTCGAACGCCACGCCCGCACCGCCGCTGCGGCCGTAGCCGCGCTGGTCCGGTGCCACGACGTGGTAGCCGGCTGCGGCCAGGAACATCAGCTGCTTGCGCCAGCTGAAGGCAAGCTCGGGGAAGCCGTGCAGCAGCAGCACGCACGGGCGGCCCGGCTCCTCGAAGCCGGCCTCCAGCACGTGCATGGTGCAGCCGTTGTTGTTGTCGACCAGGCGCGAGCGAACGCCGTCGGGCAGCATCGCCTGGCCATACAGCGCGTCAGCGTTCATCCAGTCCTCCGGGTCGCAACGGATCGTCGCACGCGCTCAGGCGCGCACTTCCTCGGCGTGCAGCGGCATGCCCAGCTCGCGCAGCGCAGCCTGCACCTTGCCGATCGGCACCTTGCGCACGGGAACGCCCTGTTCCACCGCGATCGCCGCCGCCACGCCGGCTGCCTGGCCGGTGGCCATGCAGGCGGGCATGTTGCGCGAACGCGCATGCGCCTCGTGGTCCGCGGAGATGCAGCGGCCGGCCACCAGCAGTTGCTCGACGCCCTGCGGCAGCAGGCAGCGGTACGGGATCTCGTAGGGAGGCATGCTCTGGAAGTCGACGTCGCCACCCTTGGGGTCGTGGATGTCCAGTGCGGAGTTGTCCGCCGCGATGGTGTCCTCGAAGCGGGTTTCGCCGCGCGAGTCCGGACCCGTCAGCGTGTATTCGCCCAGGATGTGGCGCGTCTCGCGCACGCCGAGGATCGGCGACACCTGGCCGAGCCGCGCTTGCTCGAAGCCGGGCACGCGCTCCTTCAGGAAGCGCGCCACACCCTCGATCTGGCGGTAGCACTCCAGGATGGCTGCGGTGAACTCCTTCGGGGAGAACACGTTGACGCCCAGCACGCGGGTGGCGTTCACGTACATCTGGCCGTCGGCCGTCTTGAGCGTGATGTTGTCGCGTTGCAGCTTGACCCCGGTCTCCTTCTGGAAACGCTGCAGCATGCCGTTGAATCCGGTCAGCCACAGGCCGTACGCGAGGCCTTCCTCGTCGTGCGGAATCGCGCGGGCGGGCACGTCGTCGCAGGTCCGCGCCCACTCGGCCAGACGGTTCAGGTCCACGTTCTTCATGATGAAGTACATGGACACGGGCTGCATCTTGGCCTCGGCGTCGCCGGAGCCCATGACGAAGGGTGCGTTGGCCTTGGCCGCCATGTCGGCGTCGGCGGAGCAGTCGATCAGAACCTTGGTGCCGACGAACTGGCGTCCGCCCTTGCCCTCGATGATCACGCCGGTCACGGCGCCGTTCTCCACGACCGGTGCCGAGACGAAGGTCTCGAACAGGATCTCGACGCCGGCTTCCACGCACAGGCGCGTCAGCAGCATCTTCATGATCTCCGGGTCGGTCGGCGAAGCGATCTTCACGCCGCCGGTCTTGGTGGTCGCCATGTAGTCGGCGCCGGCGCCGCCCACGGAGCGCGCCAGGTTCCAGATCTCCAGCGCAATGCCGCCGACGATCGCGCCCGAGGGCTTGGTGTTGAGGCCCAGCGTGAGGATGCCGCCGAGCGAGCCGAAGCGCTCGATCAGCACGACCTTGCTGCCGCGGCGCGCCGCGGCGATGGCCGCGATCGGGCCGGTCGTGCCGCCCCCGACGACGACGACGTCCGCTTCCATCAGCACGGGGACTTCGCGTGCGGGCTCGTTGATGCTGGTTCTGTTCACTGCATTCCTTCGTTGATGTTGCGCGCGTGCTCAGTCGACGCGGGCGCCGGATTCCTTGACGGCCTTGGCCCACTTGGCGATCTCGCTGCGGTTCCAGGCGGCGAATTGCTCGGGGGTGTTGCCGACCACCTCGGCACCGAGGGCGCCGAGCTTTTCCTTGATTTCCGGCATGCGCAGCACGGCGACCAGGTCGGTGTGGATCTTGTCGACGATAGGCTGCGGCGTGCCCACGGGCACCAGCGCGCCGATCCAGGACACGGCCTCGAAGCCAGGGAGGCCGGATTCGGCCATCGTGGGCACGTCCGGCAGGGAAGCGGCGCGCTTGGCGCTGGTGACCGCGAGCGGCTTGAGGCGCCCGCTCTTGATGTGGTTGGTCACGGCGACGATGTTGTCCCACATCAGGGAGACCTGGCCGCTGAACAGGTCGTTGTACGCGGCCGGCGTGCCCTTGTAGGCGACGTGGGTGAGCTGCGTCTGGGTGTCAGCCTTGAACATCTCGCCGGCGAGGTGGTTCGAGGTGCCGACGCCGCCGGAGCCGAAATTGAGCTTGCCGGGATTTGCCTTGGCGTAGTCGATCAGTTCCTTGACGTTCTTCACCGGCAGCGACGGGTTGGCCACCAGGACCAGCGGCGTCGTGGCCACCAGGGTGATCGGGGTGAAGTCCTTCAGGTAGTCGTAGTTCAGCTTGCTGTAGAGGCTGGTACTGATCGCGTTGGCCACGGTTCCGAAGAAGATCGTGTAGCCGTCGTTGGGCGCGTGCGCCGCGACTTCGCTGCCGAGGTTGCCGCCGGCGCCGGGCCGGTTCTCGATGACCACGGACTGGCCCCAGCGCTCGGACAGCTTCTGGCCCACGGCGCGAGCGATGACGTCGGTGGCGCTTGCCGCCGGGAAGCCGAAAGTGATCTTCACCGGCTTGGTCGGCCATTGCGGGTCGGCAGCGTGGGCGGTCAGCGCCGCCGACGCGGCGACAAGCGTTACGAGCAGGGTCTTCACATTCACTGTTGTCTCCTCGGGATCGTTCAGGACAGGGGGTGGGCAGTCGTGCAAATACTACAGTGCTATAGAGCACAAGTCAAAACGGAGAACCCTAGTACCATCGGGGTCGATGCCAGCAGAGACGACCCCCAGCAGCAGCCCCGTCAACGAACTCGATCGCTACGCCCGCGAGGTCGTGCCCGGCCTGGCGAAGTACGCACAGCTGCGCGAAACCTTGTCCGCGGCGATCCGTGGCGGCTACTGGAAACCCGGCAGCCAGTTGCCGCCCGAGCGCGAGCTCGTGCGCCTCACGCGCTTCAGCCTGGGGACGGTGCAGCGCGCGCTGCGCGACCTGGCGGACCAGGGCCTGCTCGTGCGCACGCAGGGCAGCGGCACGTACGTCGCCGAGGGGCGCGGGTCGATCGAGGCGCCCTTGTACCTGCGCTTCCTGGGGCGCGAGGGCGAGCCGCGCTTCCTGCCGCTGTTCCCCAGCGTCCTCTCTCGCAAGAGCACGGAGGAGCGCGGCCCCTGGTCGGTGTGGCTGCGGCAGACCAGCGGCGCCGTCATCCGCATCACGCGTCGGATCAGCGTCAACGGCGAATTCAACCTGTTCAACTGCTTCTACTTTCGCGCCGACGCCTTCCCGGGCATCGCGCAGGCGCCGCTCGCGACCTTGGACGGTGCCGACCTCAAGCAGATGCTGGGCGGCGAGAGCAACATGCCGGTGACGGAGATGCACCAGCGCGTGTCGTTCGTGAAGTTCTCGGCCGAAGCGGCCGAGGGTGCGGGCGTGAAGGTGGGCACCCGCGGCATGCTGCTGGAAAGCGCGGCCCTCGCCGGGCGCGAGCCGCTCTACTACCTGGAATCCTTCATCCCGCCCAACGACCGGCGACTGGACGTTTCCGCGTCTTGAACGATGGCTTGACGGGACTAGGCTTCGCCTTCCGTCCCTGACCCCGCGTCCGCGCCTGCCCCATCCGCCCCATCGCCCGCCGAAGCGGTTTGCGACAGGTGCATCGCGGCCGTGCGCACCAGTCCGCGCAGCCAGCGGTGCGCCGCGTCGTGGTGGGACCGGTCGTGCCACAGCTGGTAGAAGCGCATGGACGGGAATTCCGGCGGCAGGCGCACGACGCTGAGCGGCAGCACCCGCGCAAAGTGCTCCGCGAAGTGGCGGGCCGTGGTGAAGACCAGGTCCGTGTGCACCAGCATGTAGGGTGCGGCTTCGAAGTACGGCACGACGACACGCTGGTCGCGGGCCAGCTTCTGCCCGGCCAGGAAGCTCTCGACGACGCCGCGCTGCGCCATCGAATACGGCATCGGCACGACATGCGCTGACGCGAGGTACTGCCTGAGCGTGAGCGCGCCCGAGGCCGGCGCGCTCCTGCGACCCATCAGCGCGACGAGTTCGTCCTCCAGCAGCACGGAGAGGTGCAGGCCGCCGGGCGGCTGCGGCCAGTTGCCGATCACGATGTCCAGTTCGCCGTTGGCCAGGCCCCGCTCGTAGTCGAAGTCGCGCGCGAGCGGATGGATCACGAGCCGCGCCTGCGGGGCCTCGCGCCGCAGGTCCTCGACGAGCCCGGCGACGAAGCTCATGGCCAGGTAGTCGGGCGAGGCGATGTGGAAGGTCCGCTGGCTCGAGGAAGGATCGAAGGCCACCGGCCCCGCGAGCATGCGATCGATTTCCTCGAGCGCGATGCGGGCGTGCTCGCGCAGTTCGAGGGCGCGCTGGGTCGGCACCATGCCGCTGCGCTCGCGCACCAGCAGGGGATCGCCGAAGGCCTCGCGCAGGCGGCGCAGGGCACTGCTGGTCGCCGGCTGCGACTGGTTCAGCCGGATCGCGGTGCGGGACACGCTGCGTTCGGCCACCAGCGTGGTCAGCACGCGCAGCAGGTGGGCGTCGATGGACGCGCCCGCGTGCACGAGGGCTGCGTTGCGCGGTGGAAGCTGCTGTGCCATCTCGGCCGCAGGGTACCAGTATTCGATTCCGTTATTCCCGGTATCACGGGGCTCCCGCGCACGACCCCGCGCGGGGACCTAGAGTCCGGCCCCAGCGTCGCACCAGACGACGTCGGTTTCCGCCAGTCCTTGCCCGCGATGCCGGCGTTCCCTTCTTCCGGCCAGGGTTTGCACCGATTCAACCCAGATACAGGAGACGACATGAGCACTGTGGCAGCACCCTGGGCCGCACCCGCCGGGACCGCCCGCCCGGAACTGGACCGCGTTTACCGCAAGATCTTCTTCCGCCTGATTCCCTTCCTCATGGTGCTCTGGGTGCTGGCCTGGATCGACCGGGTCAACATCGGCTTCGTCAAGCTGACCATGCTGGACGACCTGAAGTGGAGCGAGGCGGTGTACGGCCTGGGCGCCGGCATCTTCTTCCTCGGCTACTTCTTCTTCGAGGTGCCCAGCAACCTGCTGCTGCAGAAGATCGGCGCCAGGAAAACCATCATGCGCATCACCATCGGCTGGGGCCTCACCAGCGTGGCGATGATGTACGTGAAGACGCCGGAGTGGTTCTACGTGGGCCGCTTCGTCCTCGGCGTGTTCGAGGCCGGCTTCTATCCCGGAATCATCCTGTACCTGACCTACTGGTTCCCGAACGACCGCCGGGCCAAGGCCTTCGGCCTGTTCATGTCGGCGTCCGCGTTCGCCGGCGTGATCGGAGGGCCGCTGGCCGGCAGCATCATGGGCGGACTGAACGGCGTCAACGGCTGGGCCGGGTGGCAATGGGTCTTCCTGCTGGAAGGCATCCCCTCGGTGATCGCCGGCGTCGTCACCTGGTTCTACCTCACGGACAAGCCGGAGCAGGCGCAGTGGCTCACCCGCCGCGAGCGCGACCTGGTCCATGCCGATCTCGCGCGCGATCACCAGTCGATGGGGCCGCGGCAGCACAGCATGCTCGCCTCGCTGCGCGAGGGCCGGATGTGGCTGCTGATCCTGATCTACTTCTGCATCATCGCGGCCAACTCGTCGCTCACCTTCTACGGCCCGACGCTGGTCAAGGAAGTCGGCTTCAAGAGCCCGCTGGCGGTCGGATGGATCATGGCCATCGCCTACCTCTGCGGCGCCGCCGGCATGATCTACAACGGCATCCACTCGGACCGGCACCAGGAGTCGCGCTGGCACTGCGGCGTCGCGGCGGCGCTCGGGGCGGCTTCCATCCTGGTCATCGCCCTGGTCCTCGACGCCAGTCCGCTGCTGACGCTCGCGGCCCTGACCCTGGCCATCGTCGGCACGATGAGTGCGATCCCGGTGTTCTGGCAGATGCCGAACCGCTTCCTGTCCGGCACCGCGGCCGCCGGCGGTGTGGCGCTGATCAATTCGATCGCCAACCTCGCGGGCTTCGGCGCCCCCTGGATGCTCGGGATCATCAAGACCGAGACCGGCGCCCTCACGGCGGGCCTGTACGTCGTGGCGGCCGTCGAGGTCTGCGCGACGCTGCTGATCCTGGCGTTCGTTCCGCGCTTCCGCAAATCCGCGCCCCTCGAGGGCGAGCCTGCCCTGGCCCATTGAGGGCCAGACCCAACCGAGCCGAGCACATGACCACCACGACCGCAACGCCCCCCGCCCTGGAACTGGCGGAGATCAACGCGATGGACCGCGACCGCTTCGTGGCGTCCCTGGGCGCGACCTTCGAGCACTCGCCCTGGGTGGCCGAAGGCGCCTGGGCCGCGCGTCCCTTCGGCAGCGTCGACGACCTGCACGCCGCCATGATCGCCATCGTGCGGCGCGCGCCGCAGGCCGTCCAGGTCGCCTTCCTCTGCGCGCACCCCGAACTGGCCGGGCGCGAAGCGCAGGCCAGCACGCTAACCGACCACTCGCAGCGGGAACAGGCGAGCGCGGGCCTCGATGCGCTGTCGCGCGAGGAGATGGCCGAGATGAGCCGCCTCAACGCCGAATACCGCCGGCGGCACGGCTTCCCCTTCATCATCGCCGTGCGCCGCCATACCAAGTCGCAGATCTTCGACGCGCTGCGCAGCCGCGTCGCCGCCGACACCGTGAGCGAATTCGTCGAGGCCCTCGACCAGATCGCCTTCATCACCCGGGCGCGCCTGCGGGCGCTGGTGCCGGTGCGTTGACCCACCCGCGGAGAACTTCCATGCAACAGCACGCCAACCCGCGCCGCGGCTTCCTGGCCGCGGGACTCGCCCTGGGCGGGTCCACCCTGGCGCCGCGCATCGCCGCAGCGGCGGACGCAGCACCGGCCGCCACGGCCGTCCCGCTGACGGCGGCGCCCACCTCGCAGGCCGGCACCAGCCCCCGCCTGACCTTCCACGCCGTGGACATCTTCAGCGGCGCGACGGCCGCCGGCCTCAAGCTGGACCTGCTGCGCTTCGAAGACGGCGCCTTCCGCCTGCTCAAGACCGTGCAGGCAGCCGCGGGCGGCAGGCCCGCCGAACCGCTGCTGGTCGGCGCGGCCTACCAGCCGGGCCGCTACGAGGTGGCGATGCACGTCGGCGAGTATTTCGAACGCCTGGGCGCGAGCCTGCCGCGGCCCGCCTTCCTCTCGACGGTGCCGCTGCGCATCGTGATCCACGACGCTTCGCGGCGCGTGCACCTGCCGGTGCTGTTCTCGCCCTGGGGCTATTCCTTCTATCGCGGGAGCTGAACATGGCCGGAATCTCCACCCACGTGCTCGACAACCTCACGGGCTGGCCCGGCGCGGGCATGCGCATCGACTTCTCGGTGCTCGAAGACGGCCGCTGGAAGTTGCTGAAGACGCTGGTCACCAACGCCGACGGCCGCACAGACGAACCGGTGCTGGCGCCCGCCGACGCGCGCATCGGCGAGTACGAGCTGGCTTTCCACATCGGCGACTTCTACGGCGCGCAGAAGCTGGCGCCGCAAGCGCTGTTCGTCGATCGCGTGATGCCGGTGCGCTTCAAGCTGTTCGACACCAGGCAGCACTACCACGTGCCGATGCTGTGCACGCCGTGGAGCTGCGCGACCTACCGAGGCAGCTGACATGGCGATGCGTCCCGACGCGGATCCCGAGCGCACGCGGCTCGACGCGGAGTACATGGGCCGTGCCATCGAGGCTTCGCGCGCCGCGCTCGAAGCCGGGGACATGCCGTACGGCGCGGTGCTGGTGTCCGCCGGAGGCGAACTGCTGCAGGTCTCGCGCAACCGGCAGGTGAGCAGCGGCGACTGCAGCGCCCATGCCGAGGTGGTGGTGGTGCGCGAGGCCAGCGCGCGCCTGGGACCGGCGGCCCTGCTCGGAAGCACCGTCTATGCGAGCGGCGAGCCCTGCGCCATGTGCAGCGGCGCCATGTTCTGGGCGGGCGTGCGCCGGGTGGTCTGGGCCGCGCCGAGCGACGCCATGGCCGCATTGTTCGACGGGAATCTTCTTCCCATCCGGTGCGCACAGACGCTCGCCGGCGCCGTGCCGCCGGTGCAGGTCGACGGGCCGGTGGAGGCCGAGGCTGCGCTGCGCGTCCTGCGGGAAGCCGCCGGGCGGCCGGCCCAGGCCCGGTAGGCCGCCATGGAACTCACGCTGGAACGGATCAACGCCGCGGACCGGACGAGCTTCATCCGCTTGCTCGAAGGCGTCTACACCGATGCACCATGGGTCGCGGAGCAGGCCTTCGCGCGGCGCCCCTTCCGCAGCCTGGCGCAGTTGAAGCTGGCGCTGGTCGGGGCGGTTCGCGTGGCGGCACGCGAGGCGCAACTCGGATTGATTCACGCGCACCCCGCGCTCGCGGGTGCGCCGGCCACCCACTGGACGGACGAGGAATGCGCGACGCTGCAGCGCCTGGGCGCCGACTACCAAGCCCGCTTCGGATTCCCCTTCGTGCTGGACCTGCGCGGCCCGCGCGGCCTCGGGCTCGCCGGCGGCGAGATCGTCGCAAGCCTCGCGCGGCGCAGCGCGCACCATCCGGACCTGGAGCGCGCCGAGTGCCTGCGCCAGGTGCACCGCATCGCCGAGGTTCGCCTGGACGAGCGCTTCGGCCATGCGCCCCGCCTCGGCAACGACGTGTGCGACTGGGCCGAGCGCCTGGCCGTCCACAGCGATCCCGGCTACGCCGAGCGCGGGGAACTGACGGTCACCTATCTCACCGAGGCGCACCGGGCCTGCGCGCAGCGGCTGGCCCACTGGATGCGCGCGGATTGCGGCTTCGACGCCGTGGAGATCGACGCCGTCGGCAACGTGGTCGGCGTCTATCACGGCACCGATCCGCACGCGAAGCGCCTGCTGACGGGGTCGCACTACGACACGGTGCGCAACGGCGGCAAGTACGACGGCCGGCTCGGCATCCTGGTACCCATGGCCTGCGTGCGCGAACTGCACCGCCAGGGGCGGCGCCTGCCCTATGGCATCGAAGTGGTCGGCTTCGCGGAAGAGGAAGGCCAGCGCTACAAGGCCGTGTTCCTCGGTTCCGGCGCGCTCACCGGTCACTTCGACCCCGCCTGGCTGGACCAGCGCGATGCGGACGGCATCACGATGCGCGAGGCGATGCAGCACGCCGGCCTGTGCCCCGACGACATCCCCGCCGTGAAGCGCGACCCCGCGCGCTACCTCGCATTCGTCGAGGCGCACATCGAACAGGGGCCGGTGCTCGGTGAGCTCGACGTGCCACTGGGCATCGTGCGCTCGATCAACGGGAGCGTGCGCTACCTCGGCGAGATCCGCGGCGTGGCCAGCCACGCCGGGACGACGCCGATGGACCGCCGGCGCGATGCGGCCGCGGCGGTGGCGGAACTGATCTTGTTCGTCGAGCGCCGGGCGGGCTCCGTCCCCGACCTGGTCGCCACGGTCGGCATCCTGGAGGTGCCCGACGGATCCATCAACGTGGTGCCCGGGCGCTGCCGCTTCAGCCTGGATGTCCGCGCCACCACCGACGCCGTGCGCGATGCCTGCGCCGCCGACATCCGCGCCGAATTGCAGGCCCTGTGCGAGCGTCGCGGCCTGGAGTTCTCGCTCGAGGAAACCATGCGGGCTGCCGCCGCGCCCTGCGCACCGGACTGGACGAGGCGCTGGGAACGCGCGGTCGAAGCGCTCGGCCTGCCGCTGTTCACGCTGCCCAGCGGGGCCGGCCACGACGCGATGAAACTGCACGAGGTGATGCCCCAGGCCATGCTGTTCCTGCGTGGGCTCAACTCCGGGATCAGCCACAACCCTCTGGAGGCGATCACCAACGACGACGCCGACCTGTGCGTGCGCGCCTTCCAGAACCTGCTCGACCAACTTGCCACGGAACTTTCATGACGCCACCCGCCGCCTACGACGCACTCGACACCTGGATCGACCTGCACTTCGACGAGGAGGTGCGCTTCCTGCAGGAGCTGGTGCGCGTGCCCACCGACACGCCGCCCGGCAACAACGCACCGCACGCCGAGCGACTGGCGGACCTGCTCGCGGCGATGGGCCTGCCGGCCGAGAAGCATCCGGTGCCCGCCGAGGAGGTGCGCGCGGCCGGACTGGAAAGCATCACCAACCTGATCGTGCGGCGCCGCTACGGCGAAGGCCGGACCATCGCGCTCAACGCGCATGGCGACGTGGTCCCGCCCGGCGAGGGCTGGAGCCGCGATCCGTATGGCGGCGAAGTCGTGGACGGCAGGATCTACGGGCGGGCCAGCGCCGTGAGCAAGTCCGACATGGCGAGCTTCACCTTCGCGGTGCGCGCGCTCGAAGCACTGGAGGCCCGGCTCGCCGGCGCCGTGGAACTGCACTTCACCTACGACGAGGAGTACGGCGGCGAGGTCGGCCCGGCCTGGCTGCTGAAGAACGGCCTCACCCGGCCCGACCTGCTGCTGGCCGCGGGCTTCAGCTACCAGGCGGTGGTGGCGCACAACGGCTGCCTGCAGCTGGAGGTGACGGTGCACGGAGACATGGCCCATGCCGCCATTCCGGAGAGCGGAACCGACGCCTTGCAGGGCGCCGTGCAGATCCTGAATGCGCTCTATGCGCTGAACCGCGACTACCTCGAAGTGCGCTCGAAGGTCGAAGGCATCACCCACCCTTACCTCAACGTGGGCCAGGTCCACGGCGGCACGAGCACCAACGTCATCCCCGGCAAGGTGGTGTTCAAGGTGGACCGGCGCATGATCCCGGAGGAGGATCCGGCCGAAGTCGAGGCCTCGCTGCGCCGGACCATCGAGCAGGCCGTGGCGGCCTTCCGGCCGCCGCGCGGCGGGCGCGAACTGCGCGTCGAGGTGAAGCGCCTTCTGCTGGCGCGCGCTATGCAGCCCCTCCCGGGCAACGCGCCGCTGGTGCGCGCCCTCCAGAAGCATGGCGAAGCCGTGTTCGGGACCGCGATCCCTGCAGTCGGCACGCCGCTGTACACGGATGTGCGCCTGTACGTGGAACGCGGGATCCCCGGCGTGATCTACGGCGCCGGGCCGCGGACGGTGCTCGAATCGCACGCGAAGCGGGCCGACGAGCGCCTGGAGCTGGCCGACCTGCGCCGCGCGACCAAGGTGGTGGCGCGGACCCTCTTCGATCTGCTGCAGTGAGGCGGACCCGGCGCGTCAATGACGCTCGGCTTCAGCCGTGCAGCTTCGTCGCGAGTGTCGCGACGCCGAAGCGGGTGGGAGCCGTGCGACTACTTCTTCTGCGCGGCCTGGGGCGTGTTGCGGAAGCTGATTGCCATGCGGTTGTAGGTGTTCATCAGCCCGATCGCGAGAGTGAGGTCCACCAGTTCCTTCTCCGCGAAGACGTCGCGAGCGGCCTCGTAGTCCTCGTCCGGCACGCCGGTGTCGGCGACGCGCGTCACCGACTCCGCCCAGGCCAGCGCGGCACGCTCGCGCGGCTCGAACAGGTCGCCGGCTTCGCGCCACGCCTGCAGCAGCGCGAGTTTCTCGACCGGCAGGCCCTTCTTCAGCAGGTCGCGCGTGTGCATGTCCAGGCAAAACGCGCAGTTGTTGATCTGCGAGACGCGCAAGTACACGAGATCGACGAGGGTGGGCGAGAGTCCGCTCTGGGCCACGTAGCCGTAGAGGGTGCCGAGCGCCTTGGCGCCGGCGGGAGCGAGCTGGTTGTAGTCGAGACGCGTGGTCATGGTTTGTCCTCCGGAGGTTGGGTTGAGGGTGTGGGAGTGGTGAGCAGGGTGTCCCCGGTGTCCAGCACGAACACCGCCAGCAGCCTGGCGGGCTCGGTCTGGCTCGCGTTGCGGCTCACGACGTGCCTGGCGCCCGGGGGCTCGTGGAAGCTTTCGCCTGCGTGCAGGAGCTGCACGGGCCCGTCGTCGACGCGCGACTCGATCGCGCCCGAAAGCACGTACGCGTAGATGAACGCGGACTTCGCGTGCACATGCGGACGCGAGGCCGCGCCGGGGGCGTAGTCCACGACGACGGCAACGAGCGACTTGCCAGGAAGGTTGGGGATGGCTTGCCGGAAGGCGGGCGTGACCTTCTCGGTCGTCTCATGGGCCGTGGCCGGAGCGGGCGCGAGTGCGCCCATCGCGGCCGCGACGAAGCAGGCGAGCAGGATGTTCTTCAAGCAGGTTCTCCTTGGGTACATTCGGGAAAGCCGACCAGGCGGGCGAAATCCTGCACGCGCTCGCGCGGCATTGCCGTCTGGTTCACGGGCGCATCGGGGGCGCCGTAGCCCATGGACATGCCGAACGCGGTGACTTCCTCGGGCGCCATCCCGACGTGCGAGGCGATCACGTCGTGGAAGGGTGCGAAGGAGACCTGCGGGCAGGTGTCGATGCCCCTCGCCTTGGCCGAGATCATCAGGTTCTGCGCGAAGAGGCCGAGGGCCTTGGCCGGCTGACGCAGGGGAACGCTGAGATGCGTCACGGTCCGGAACGACACGGCCCTCGACGCCGACGGAGCCATCGACACGCTGGTCTCCAGCCGCATCATCCCTGCCACTTCGACGCGCGGATGACGGCGCACATGTCGACGCGCTGGAACTGCGGGTCCTTGTGCGCGAGGAAGTCGTCGTTGAAGGTGCCGAAGGTGCTGGCGGGGCGGTGCTTCATCCCTTCGTAGAACGCATCGATGATGCCGCTCTTGAAGTCGGCTTCCCGCGGGAAGGCCGCGAGCACCGCCTGGCGCTCCGCATCCGTGAACTCGTCGTAGCCGCGCCCGGCCACGTCCATGCTCGCGCCCGCCTGCAGGAGCGCGATCTCCGCCCGCATGAACTGCGGAATGCCGGGGGTGGTGTGGAGTGCCACGGCGTTCCAGACCGTCTCGAGGTCACCCTCCGACATGCCGTGGCTCCGCAGGAAATCGCGCGCCGCGTTCGCGCCGTCGACTTCGAAGCGAAGCTGGCTGTCCTCGTACCTGGAAGTGAGCCCGATGTCGTGGAACATCGAGGCCGCATAGAGCAGTTCGGCGTCGTATTTCAATCCCTTGCGACGACCCGCGAGGCAGCCCCAGCAATGGCAGCGCAGCGAATGGTTGTAGAGCAGATCGCTCTCGGTGTCGCGAACGAACTCGGTCAGCTGGCGGGCGAGTTGGCTGTCGGGGATGCGTACCCCGGAAACTTCTCTGGGCGTCATGGCTTTCTCGGAATGTGCGGCAGCGCGATGGCGTCATCATCTCCGGCGGCAAGCCGGAATGGAACTGAAGTCTTTGCAAGGGCAACGTGCAGGCGGCTCAAGTCACTGGCACGCAGCCCCGTCCCCAGGCGCGGGTACCGGAAGTCCTTCGCGAACGACGGCGGACGCGGGTGGGCTGCCTCGACCGCGCGCCGCTGCGCGCTCGTGAACTCACCGAAGCCTGCTCCGACGAGATCCATGTTGGCTCCCTCGGCCAGGATCTGCGCGACGGGATAGGCGGGAGATGCCGTTCGCAGTGCATGCACTGCGCTCATCGCTGCGCGGCGTGAGGCGAAGGGGAGCCTTCATTGCTGCCTGGCCGGGCCAGCCTGCTACGCAACTCGGCTACCAAGGTGCGCCGCAACCAGCGGTTCTTCGCATCCTCTTGCATGCTGGGGTGCCAGTACACGCACGTTTCGAATCGCGGCATGTGGAACTCAGTGCGCGCTATCCGCGGATTGCTCATCATCGACACGATGTTCGCGACGCCGTCGGGAACGGTGGCAATGAGCCGGGTTCGGGCGACGATGGCAGGAGCGCTCATGAAGTGCGGCGTGCGCAGTACGATCTTTCTGCGGGCACGTTGCCGCGCCAGGAAGTTTTCGAGCAGATCCTCGCTTGGGGACTGGCCCTCTACAAGCACGTGATCCGCCGCGAAATACTCTTCACGCGAGATGGTCGAACCGCGGAGGGGATGGTCCGCAGAAATGAGGCAGCAGAACGACTGGGTGGAGATGACCTGCTTGTAGTAGTTGATGGAGTTCAGGTCCGGGAAGAAGCCCAGAGCGAGGTCGACGGCGCCCTCTTCCATCGCTTGCTGGCGTTCGGCAAGCGTGTAAGACATCGACCGGATGTCGGCATGGGGGCAGTGCTTGGCCAGCGCCACCAACACCAGGGGGAGCAGGATCGCTTCCCCGGCGTCCGTCAAAGCGAGCTTGAACTCGCCACGATAGGAGAGCGGATCGAATTCGGCGGCAATCTCCACATCCCTGTCCACCGTCTCCATGATGAGTCTGAGGGACGGCAACATCCGCCTGGTTCGCTCCGTGGGCTCCATCCTCCTGGATCCCCGGAGAAAGAGGGGGTCGTTCAGCGCCTTGCGCGCTCGTTGCAGAGCGGCACTCAAGCCGGGTTGACTCATTCCAAGCGCATGCGCTGCGGCCGCAATGCCGCCGTGGTCGTGGACCGCGAGGATGACGCGCAGCAGATTGAGATCGAGTGACATCCCGCGATGTGACCATCATGACGACGCTGCCAGAAGTATGTACGGAGGAGCGGCGCCGGTCGTGAGTGGAACTCCTTACGGCAGTTCTCGGGGTGGTTCTGGGGCCCACCCCACAACGCGCTCCGTGACGCGGACACCGCGGTGGTGGCCAGTGCTTCGCGCACCCTGCCTGGCCCCCACCGCGTCTGTCCTTTCAGTCGTCCAGATGGAATCCCGAGGCGCGCACCACAGGCTCCCAGGAGTCACGCTCCTGTCGCAGCGCGGCTGCGTACTGGCTTGGCGTCGACGTCACGACTTCCAATCCCAGTTGATCGAATGCCGACCTGAGCTGTGCGTCGGCGCTCGCCTCGACCACCGCACTGTGCAGCTTCTTGATCGTTGCATCAGGCGTCCCCGGCGGCGCAAAGACACCGTAAACCTCCGCATGCCGCAGGGACGGCTGCCCCTGTTCGGCGAAGGTCGGAATACCGGGCATGAAGCGGGAGCGCTTCTCGCCGGCCACACCCAAGACCCGGATGCTGCCTTTTTGGAGGTAGGGAATGAAGTCGGGAACCTGGCCGAAATAGGCGGGAACCTGGCCGCCCAACAGGTCCTGCATGGCCGGTGCGGAACCGCGGTAGGGCACATGCTGGAGATTCAGTGAATAGGACTGTGACAGCTGGAAGCCCAGCAGGTGGGCAGACGATCCTGCAGCGGGGGATGCGTAGCTGCTTGCTCCGGGGTTTGCCCGAACCCAGCTGACGTAGTCGTCCAGCGTCTTCACACGCTCGGCCGGCACGGCGCTGCTCACCGCAAATGCGAGAGTCGCAGACACGATCGGCGAGACCGGCATGAAATCAGCGATCACGTCGTACATCTGCCGCTTGTAGACGAAAGGATAGATGGTCAGCGCGGAATTGTGCGTCACCAGAAGCGTGTTGCCGTCGGCGCGCTCCTTCTTGAGCATGCTGTTGGCGATCCGTCCGCCTGCGCCCGCGCGGTTGTCCACGATGAAGAGGCGTCCGCGTTTTCGCCACGCCTCTGCGAGTTGTCGCGCGGTCACGTCCAATGAGCCACCCGCCGGGTAGCCTACCAGCAGCTTGCCGGTCTGCTCCATCTGGGCCTGGCTGGATCCCAGCCAGCCAGCAAGCGCCGTTCCCAGGGAGGTGGATACAAAACCGCGGCGGGAGACGTCATTCATGTGATCCTCTTTCATCGTGGGTCCGGAGATTCCGGGGTTCGCATTCGCCGCTGCGGACAAGCAGCGGCAGATGCGTGCTCGTGCCGCAAGCAGGTTCTTGCGAGGCTAGGTCGGGAAACCGAGCAGCTGGGCGAAGCACTCAGGCGGTTCGCGAGGCATCTCGGCGCGATTGACTGCGGCATCGAGGTCCCCGTACCCCAGGGACATGCCGAAGACCGTCACTTCTTCGGCGGGCATGCCCAGAACCGAGGAAATCGCATGGTGGAAGGGCGCGAACGAGACCTGTGGACACGTGTCCAGACCGCGGGCCTTGGCGGAAATCATGACGCCGTGCGCGAACAGGCCGAGATCGATCCAGCTATGCGGCTTCAGCCGGCGATCGATGGCAAAGATGAGGCCGACAGGGGCGCCGAAGAAGGAATAGTTCCTCTCCGTCTGCCGTGCTCGTGCCTCGACGTCGCTGCGGTCGATGCCGAGCGACGCGTAGTAACGCGCTCCGAAGTCGGCCATTCTGCCGCGGAATACTTCGGGAAGCGGGTCAGGCAGGTGAGCGGGCGGAAGGCCCTTGCCGGCCCGCGCCGCCGCCAGCACCGCCGCAGACAGAATGTTCTTCACTGGTCCTGCAACGACGTACACCCGCCACGGCTGCATGTTGCCGCCGCTCGGCGCAGCCGCTGCATCCTTCAGGACCTCCTCCACGAGTTCCCTGGCGACGGGCTGAGTCCGGAAGGCTCGTACCGTTCGGCGCGAGCGCATCACGCCGGAAACGCACGTGGCCCGGTCGTGCGCAGCGTATCCCGCGGAGCTATGGGTCATTGTCACAACCTCCTCAGACAACGTGCAACAGGCAGTAGAGGGCCGTCACTCAGCCACCGCTGACTTTCCTGGAGGCGCCCAGCGTCTGGGCAAGCCATTGCGACGCAATGCCAAGGAAGTTGCCAAGCAGGAGCGCGGTGGCCGCAACCAGCACAGGACTTTCGGTCGTCATCGTGAGGATGGACTTGCCTGTCACGGCGACCGTGCCGACGGTGCAGGAAAAGCCGAAGAAGATGGCCGGCAGTGCACCGAGCACGGGCACCTTCGAGGCCTGGACGGCCAGTGCACTACCGATCCCCACCGCCACAGCAATCAGCAACGCGCTGTCGGCGCCGAAGTGCATGGCCAAGAGCGTGATCGATCCGATGACGACCCCACCGAGGTTTGCGAGGGCGCTGCGCACGAAGGCGCTTGGGCCTGCCCCCACCGCGTAGAACGACGTCCAGCCGATGAAAGCTACCCAGGTAGGCACCAGGACTGCGGTCTCGGTGAGGTAGGTAGCGATGGCAGCAAACACGCCGATGCTGACGGTGGTTGCCTCCTTGTCTTGCATGAATCTGTCTTTCGCGTGTGGATGAAGAGCGTCCGAGGACACAGGGGTTGCGGATCTACCGGAGCCCGAGCCGGCGCAGGCCGGCAGACTTGAGCGATCGAGAGGGCCTGCGGCGATCCGGGGTCCTGTTCACCTCGACGCTGCCAGATCCGTTGCGAGGGCAGAATGCCCGCAACTGCCGACCGCTACAACCAACAATCTCATGGCTCTCACATCTCGCAAAACGATATGGCGCAGGCGGTGCTGCAGCACGCTGCTGAGCCTCCTGCACCGGTGAGCCCTGCGCACGGATCACAGGTCGAGGACCAGTTCGCCACCCTGGCTGCGAGAGCAGCAGATCATCATGGTCCTGTTGGCCTTGCGTTCTGCCTCCGAGAGCACCATGTCGCGATGTTCCGGGAGGCCTGCGACGATCCTGGTCTCGCAGGCACCGCATACGCCCTGCCTGCAGGAGAACGGCAACTCCACGCCGCCGGCACGAAGGCAGTCCAGGATCGATTGACTCGCAGGAACGTGGAAGACGCGCCCATCGCGTGCAAGCTTCACGGTCATGGATTCCGAAGGCGCTGCCATGTCGGCGGCGCCGAAACTCTCGAAATGCACCACGGACGCGGGCAGGTGTGCGGCGGCACGCTTGTAGGCGTCGAGCATGCCCTGCGGGCCGCAACAATAGAAATGAGAACCCTGCGGCGCTGTAGTCAGGATCGCCTCCATGCCTACCTTCTCCGCCCGGTCGTCGAAGTACTGTCGGACCCGCTCCGGAGCAAGGCCATACCCTTCGAGCGGAAGCGCGTACTGGTGCGACCGGGCTGCGTAGTGCAGTTCCCAAGGGTGCCCCAACGCCTGCAGGCGAGCGGCCATGCACAGAACGGGTGTGATCCCGATGCCTCCGGCGATGAAGACCGAAAGGGCCGCATCCTCCTCCAAGGGAAAGTAGTTGTCCGGGGGCGAAACGCGCACCGAAGATCCTTGCAGCAGGTTCGAGTGGATATGCCGTGAGCCACCCCGCCCTCCAGCTTCGAGCTTGACGCAGATGACGTAGCGCGTCCTGGAACTCTCATGCGGAACGAGCAGTGAGTAGCGCCTCTCGAACCCCTCCTTCAGGTGTAGTGTGAGATGTGCACCAGGTTCATACGCGGGCAACTCTCCACCATCGGCCAACTGCAGGTGCAGCAGCAGCATGTCGGTGGCGACGAGGCGTCGGTCCCGCACCACCAGGTCGAGGCTTGCGGAATCGGAGCCCTGATGTCTATTCGTGCAGCTCGATGTTCCGCTTTCAGGGGAAGCAGCGTTGACCGTGTCGATGCTGGCGGCGGTGCAGGAAGGTGCTGTGTCGATCATGTCTTTGAACCTCCAGGTCACTCTAGCAGCGGCACTTCGGCGGCCCAATCACATACAGCTTGCCTGGGACATCTGCATCTCAGATGAAACGGCTTGCCGCTGCTTGCGATGGGTAAGCGCGCGTGTCGTGGCCGTGGCGACGAGGCCGACTGCGAGCATGTTGCCCGACCCCCGCCGCGCGGTGGATCGTCGACGCTTCAGGGCTGCGGCATCTTCTTGACCGCCTTGCGCAACTGCGGGGCCAGCATTTCACGAAGCCAGCGGTTGCGTGGATCAAGGTGCATCGAGGCGTGCCAATACAGGCTGGATTCGAAGGACGGAACCGGAAATTCCGTGTGCGCGATCCTGAGGCTCTCACCCAGGCCCAAGCCCCACACCACGCTCGCCGGAACGGTGGCGATCAGGTCGGTGGCAGCGACGATGGCCGGTATGCTCATGAAGTGCCGCGTGCGAAGCTGCACGCGTCGGTGGATGCCCTGACCGGCCAGGTAGTCGTCAAGGAGCAACCTGCTGTGCGTCTTGAGGTCTACATCCACGTGCCCGTAGCGCTCGAACTGCGCGAGCGATATGCCGCCTTCCCGGATGGGGTGGTTGCTTGACAGGATGCACAGATAACTCGTCGTCGTGATTTCTTTTCGCCGGTAGCTCCCGGTGTGCAGATCGGGAAAGTAGCCCAGGGCAAAATCGAGGGTTCCCTCAGCCATCGCCTTGTGCAGTTCGCTGAGCGCGGGCATCTGCGTGCGGATGGTGGCGGGAAAGTGTGCCGATAGGCAGTTCACCACGTGGGGGAGGAGCGTCGCCTCACCCACGTCGGTCAACACCAGTGCCAGTTCCCCGCTATAGGCTTTCGGGTCAAATTCATCCGGCTTGACGACCTGCTTGTCGACGCTGTCCAGGATGGACCGGATGGCACCGACGATCCGTCTCGTGCGAGCAGTGGGTTCGATTCCCTTGGCGACGCGCACGAACAGCGGGTCCCCCAGTGCTGTACGTGCGCGCTGCAGCGCAGTGCTCAGCCCAGGCTGGCTCATGCCCAACTGCTTGGCGGCACCCATGACGCTGCCGGCGTCATGGATCGCCAGGATGACCTGGAGCAGGTTCAGATCGAGATCATTTCGCGCGAGACCGGTTCTCTTCATTGCTTCGAAATGAACTCGCGCCAGTGCTGCGTAGCAGGCGTCAGCCCAAGGCTTGCTGGTGCTTTTCCAGCCCCAGCTGCAGCGTTCCCTTCGGCGACGTAGCAGCCTTGGCGTGCTGGAGATAGGCATCGCGCCAGGGAACGGCGACCGGCGCGATGAAGGAGCCGCTGCGCGCGGCCTGGACGACATAGGGATCATCCACCAGCGCGGGACGCTTGCCCTCCGCCAGCTCACGGACCGCAGAAAGGAGCGCACGTCGCGTGCGCACGATCATGGCATCGCTTGCGACCAGGTGTTCCCTGCTGCGATCCACGATCGTGCCCATGCTTTCCACGATGGCCGTGTCCTGGAGCAGCACCCCCGACAGACCCGTGTAGGACCTGGTGCGCTGCGTCTCGCGGTCGATGAGGTAATCGTTGTCCTGGTTGGCCACGGAGCGCCACCGTCCGTACCAGTCGCTCGTCGCCGGCAAGGTCGGCGGCATCGGCATGTGATTGGCATCGGGCTCCAGGCCGGGAATGGGCGCGCCATCCTTGGTGTGGCGCATGGCCATCGCGCTCTGCTTGTAGTAGAACGTGAATAGCATGGTGTGCTCGTCGTCCATGGGAACGTAGCAGTTGGCGACGATCAGGTCGGTGAAATCACCATCCGGAAAGAGAGACCAGAAGGGGTACACGAAGTGCGCTATGCGATAGTACACCTCGTCGTTTTCCGCCGGCCGATGGGCGCAGTACATGGTGCCCCACGGCGTGTTGGACACATGGTACTTCGGCGCCCGATCGAGGACGGAGAACCGGTGCATGTTCTTCTCGTCTACGTCGGCCTTGTCGACGGCTCCCACGTGCAGGAAGCCGAAGTGTGAGGTGTCGATGTCACCTTCGATGCCCTGGAGCCAGTTGTACTTGCGCTGCAGGCACTGCACCGAAACCTGCTCGGGATCGAGCAGCAAGGCCTCCATCTGCGGCAGCTCCGGCAACTGGTCGCGCTGCTCCCCCATGTAGATCCAGACTACGCCATTGCGCTCCCGCGTGGGAAAGGCATCCGCCGAGATGGTCTTGACCAACGCCGGGTCGACTTCCGCGTTGGGGATTTCCTCACAGTGGCCTGTGGGCTTGAATTTCCAGCCGTGGTAGACACAGCGGATGCCCGACTGCTCGACGCGCCCGAAGAACAGCGATGCTCCCCGGTGAGGGCATCTGTGGTCCATGATGCCAACGCGCCCGTCGCCATCGCGGAAGGCGACCAAGCGCTCTCCGAGAAGGAGGAGCCGCATGGGCGGGCCGCCGCGCTCCAGCTCAGTGGACAAACACGCGGGAATCCAGAACTGGCGCATCAAGTTGCCCATGGGGGTTCCTCGACCGACTCTCGTGAGAGTTTCATTGTCCGCATTACTGAGCATGTGGCTTTTCCTTTGATCTGTGGGTCACAACTACACGGCTCCTTCGCCTGTGAGACTGCGGAGCGGAAATTGACGCGCGTCGGCCTGAGGCGCTTGTGCAGCACCCACCTCGATCGACGTCTCGGGAGGCTTTGGCGCTGCGACGAGAACGTTAGAGGACTCGGGTTGACGCCTCAATCAACTTGCTGAAGGTGCGGTCATCTCGCATGGAGATGAAGAATGGAATGCGTCGTGCGCGCCTTTAAGATCGGCTCGATGCCTCTCGGCGTGTCGCTTTCGGCCATGAAGCGCGTCGCGCAGCGACTGCGTGCCGGAGGATGCTTGCCATTGCATTGAATGGAACCGACACATGAGTGATCGCCGACATGCCTCTGATGCACCGCCCGCCGCCAAGGTCGCTGCGGAGTTGGGCTATGCCCCGATGGACAGCATCCATGCCGAGTTCGAAGATCTGCTGCGACGCGGAAGATCCGCCAAGGAGGAGGCGGATTGGCTGCCTTTGCTTCTGGAGTTGGACGCGCATCTTCGCAGCCACTTCGAATCCGAGGATCGCTGGATGACCGAAACCGACTTCCCGCCGCGCGACTGCCACATCGACGAACACATGGCAGTGCTGAAGTCCTCAGCGGAGGTATTGCAGCTGGCGCGTGCTGGTGATTTCGGCCCGGCCCCTTCGTTTGTCGAGAGCCTGGCCGACTGGTTTCCAGGACATGCTGCCTATCTGGACTCTGCGCTTGCAGCCTGGATGTGCAAACGGCGCTTCGGCGGGCGTCCCGTGGTCCTGCACCGGCCGAGCAAGGCGCACGCGGACTGAGAAGCTGTGAACGAATTGCTCGCACCCGCGTGAGGCCGCCATGAACCTCCTCTTGCTCTCAGGACGGCGCCCAGCGGCCTCACCCTTCGGGCCGGGGCGCCTCGGGGCGCAGGCCGTCGTTGCGCCCCTTGCCCAGGCGGCCAGCCTGGGCTGCGGGTCGCGCCTAGGCCTGCGCCCCGATGCGCCCCGTCGCGGGCACGATCAATTCATTCACAGCTTCTGAGCTCCCGGAGCGCGGGTGGCCATCATTGCATCGCGACTCCGCGCTGCCGCACCGCGAGCGACCTCGGCGCGGTGCACGTAGCAGGCAGATCACCGCGAGCGATCGCGCTGCCGCCGGTGCTCGTAGCTTTGAAGGTGCATCCACGCGGGCCGCAGTGCCCCGGGCTCCACGCCCAAGGCCTGCACCCGGCGCAGCATGTCTCCCACGATGTGCGCCCCTTCCGTCGGCGCGCCCGCCTCGATGTCGCGCAGCATGGAGGCAGTGAGGGTCGAGCCGCGCTGCTGCAGCAGCTGCTCGAAGCCGGTGCGGGCCTCTGCGCGGGGTGGATGACCCGCTGCCTCGGCCGCGCGCGCGCACGCATCGAAGGTCTGCTGCACGTACGCCGCGCCCTCGTCGCTCGCGAGGATGTCGCCCACGGCCGACCGCATCAGGCAGGTGCTTGCCGCCAGCGTGGTGAGTCCGACGAACTTCTCCCACAGGTCCTGCCAGATATCCTCGGACAGGGTGGCATCGACGGGAGTCGCGCGGAACAAGGCCAGCAGACGCTGCAGCTTGTCCTTGGCGGCCGCGCCGCTCTCTGGCAGCAGCCCGAAGACGATCCGGTGCAGCGGCGCGAGCTGCGCGATCTCGCCCTCCTCCGTTATCGTCGCCGGGATGTGGCAACTGCCCCCGAGCACGCGCTCCGCCCCGAACGCCTCCTGCAGCCTGGCGATGTGCGCAACCCCGTTCAGCAGCGGCAGCACATGGGCATCGCCGCGCAGCGCCGGCCGGATCGATGCGATCGCATCCTCCAGGTCATAGGCCTTGCATGCAAGCAGCACCAGGTCGAACTGCGCATCGAGCTGGGATGCAAGGACCGTCTGCACGTCCTGCTTGAACCTGCCGTCCGCCGCGTGGACGACCAGGCCGCGCTCGCGCAGCAGGGCCGCGCGCCTCTCGCGCACAAGGAAAGTCACGTCACCCCGCGCCTGCAGCAGGCGCGCTCCGAAATAGCCGCCGATCGCGCCGGCGCCGAGGACCAGGATCTTCATGGCGTCGAATTTAACCGGACCGGAGAGGGCCCGCCGCTGTTTCACGCGCGCGGCGCTACATTCGAAGGGTCGCCTCCTTGCGAAAGGCTGGTCATGCGCCTTGTCCTTGCCACTGCACTCTTCCTTGCATCTTGCGCCGCCCTCCCGCCGCAGCCCGACCATGTGCCCTCTCAGGTGCCGCCTGAGATCGAGGCTGGGCTGCAGCAGATCGGACGCGTCGTCGACCCGCCGCGAACCGGCGAGCTCTACGCGCCCCTCGCGCGCAAGGAGCCCTATGCGGGGGTGAAGACCACGCGCGACGTTGCCTACGGGCCGGATGCCCGCCACCGCCTCGACGTCTTCGAGCCGGAGGCTCCCACCGGATCGCGTCCCGTGCTCTTGTTCGTTCATGGCGGCGGCTTCACGGCTGGAAACAAGCGCAGTGGCACGAGCCCCTTCTACGACAACATCATGCTGTGGGCCGTGGCCAACGGAATGGTCGGCGTCAACATGACGTACCGACTCGCGCCGCAGCACCCGTGGCCCGCGGCGCAAGAGGACATCGCGGCGGCGCTGCGGTGGGTGCATGGCAATGTCCTGCGGCACCACGGCGATGCGGCACGGACGTTCCTCATGGGCCATTCGGCCGGTGCTGCGCACGTCGCGCACTATGTAGCGCATCCGCGCTTCCATGTGCAGCCAGGGGGCGGCATCGCCGGCGCGATCCTGGTTTCAGGCCTGTTCGCCGTTCCTCCTGGAACGGTGAACGCGCCGATCAACGCCTATTTCGGCAACGACAGTTCAGGCCACGGCGCGCAATCCGCGCTGCCTGGACTGGCTTCAACGGGGGTGCCGCTGCTGTTCGCGTTCGCCGAGCTGGACCCGCCCGAATTCCCCCTGCAGGCGAAGTTGCTGCAGGATGCCATGTGCGCCGCGCATCGGTGCCCGCGCATTCACTGGCTGCTCGGGGAAAGCCACATGTCGGAGGTGTATTCGATCAACACCGCCGACCAGGCGCTGACCGGCCTGATGCTCGCATTCATGCGCGGGCACCGCTGAACCCGACCTCCATCGACGCCGGCTGGCGTAGGCAGGTGAAGGTGGCCGCTTGTGGCCGAGGCTGTGTGAAAACGACCTGAGCTCGTACACTCCGGCAACTCGCGCCGGAGGTGACGATGCCTCGCTACGTGGAAGGCAGTGCCCGAGACCAGGTGACGTTGCTCCCCGAGTGCCTG
>NZ_JAEQND010000010.1:0-115000 GCF_016722765.1 Ramlibacter alkalitolerans
TACCTAAAGCGAACCGACGACCTGTCTCTGTACACGCAGGAGCAGCTAGACCAGGTCGCCAGAAAGCTCAATACACGTCCCAGAGAGACTTTGGGATTCGAGTCACCAGCCGAAAGGCTGGCAGCCACCGTTGCATTGACCGGTTGAGACCGCCGGGACCCAGGGCTCCCCAAGGCCGCGCGCGGCGCGGCTCCTGGATTCCCGCCTGCGCGGGAATGACGGCTTGTGGCGTCAGCGCCCCTTCTTCCGGTTCACCAGCACGATCCCCGCCGCCACGGCCACCAGCGCCACCAGCAACTGCGGCGTCAACCTCTCGTTCAACAGCACCACCCCGAACAGTAGCGCGAACAGCGGCGCCAGGAAGGTGAACGACGACAGCTGCGTCGCGGGGTAGTGCCGCAGCATCCACATCCACGCCAGGTAGCTCGCGAACGCGCCGATCGCCGTCTGCAGCGCGATCGACACCCAGGCGTAGGCGGAGTAGTGCAGCGACCAGCTCTCCCCCAATGCCAGCGACAGCAGCGGCGCCACCATCGTCGTCACGGCCACCTGATAGAACAGGGTCTTCTCCGCGCTGGCCGTCGCCAGCTTGCTGCCGCGGATCACGATCGTGGTCAGCCCCCACAGCACGCCGGCGGCGAGCGCGAAGGCGTCGCCGCGCAGCTGGCGCGGCGTGCTGTGGCCCGTGAAGCCTTCGCTGAAGGCCAGCGCCACCGCCGCGAACGCGATGCCCAGGCCGATCCATTGCAGCGGCCGCAGCCGCTCGGAGGGCGACACGCGCGGCAGCAGCAGGGCCACCACGAAGGGCGAGGTGTAGAGGAACACCGTCAGCCGCGAGGCCGCCGTATCGCGCAGCCCGAGGTAGATGCAGGTGAATTCGGCGGCGAACAGCAGGCCCGCGAGCACGCCGCCGCGCAAGGTGCCATCCGGCTCGAACAGCCGGATGCCGCGCCACGCGCACCAGAGCCACAGCAGGGCGGTGGCGCCGGCGAAGCGCAGCGCCGCCTGCCATAGGGGCGGCACTTCGGGCACGGTGGTCTTGATCAGGATCTGCTGGAAGCCCCAGAACAGGCAGCAGGCGACCAGCAGCGAAACGGCGAGGGCGTCGAGATGTTCTTTTCTTTCGCGCATCGCGCGATGGTAGCGACGCTACAGCCCCGCGAGCTTGGCCAGCAGCTTCTTGAGCGCCTGCTGCTCCGACGCCGCCAGCGAGCGCAGCACCTGCGATTCGTGCGCGCGCGCCTTTCCCAGCAAGGGGCGCACCAGCCGCTTGCCCGCGCTGCTCGCCCCGACCAGCGTGCGGCGCTGGTCGGCGGGATCGGCCAGCAGCGTGACCCAGCCCTGTTCGGCCATGCGTTGCACCAGCTTGGTCACGGTCGGCTGCTTGGCCAGCACTTCGTGCGCGAGCTGGCTGACCGTCAGCGGCGGGCTGTCGTGCAGCGTCGCCAGCACCCGCCACTCGATCGAACTCAGGCCGGCGGCGCGCACCTGGCTGTCGAAGTTCTTGTACAGCGCGTGATTGGCCTGCCCCAGCAGGTAGCCGAGGTAGTCGTCGACGAAGCGTTCGCTGCTCACAGCGGCAGCTCCGTGTAGTAGCGCCCGCCGTGGAACAGCAGCGGCAGCGCGCCCGCGCGGTGCGCGCAGCGCTCCACCTCGCCGACGAAGATGATGTGGTCGCCTTCCTCGTAGCGGCTGCGGTTGAAGCACTCGAAGGTGGCCGCGGCGCCATGCAGCAGTGGCGCGCCGCCTGCGCCCTCGTCGAAGCCCACGCCGCTCCAGCGGTCCGCGCCGCGGGTGGCGAAGCGCTCCGCCAGCGCCTTCTGGTCGGCGGCCAGCACGTTGATCGCGTAGTGCGAGCCGGCGCTGAAGACCGTCATCGACGCCGCGGCGCGGGACAGGCTCCACAGCACCAGCGGCGGCGACAGCGACACCGAGTTGAACGAATTGGCCGTGAGCCCGATCAGGCCGCCCGCGGTGGTGCGTGCGGTCACGATGGTCACGCCGGTGGCGAACATGCCCAGGGCGGCACGGAATTCCTGCGCGGAAAAGGTGGGCGGCTGCGCCTGCTGCGGCGGGTTCATGGGCTGGCCGATTGCATGAAATTTCATGTAGTATGAACCAGGACAAGGCGCCTCACCGCATGCTGCAGGAAACCCTCGAACCCGCCTGGCTGGACGCCTTCGAAGCCGTGCTCGGCCGCTGCGCCCTGCAGGCCGGCGACACCGTCGCGGTGCTGAGCGAAAGCCAGAGCCGCCCCATCCTGCCGGAACTCGCGCGCCTCGCCGCCGCCCGCCGCGGCGCGCAGGTATTCAGCCTCGTGCTGCCCAGCGTGTCGGCGCCTGGCGGGCTGCCGGTGGCGCGTTCCACCGGCGCCTCGCCGGTGCTGCGCCAGATCGGCCCCGTCGTCGCCGCGCTCGCGGCCAGCACGCTGGTGCTGGACTGCACGGTCGAGGGCCTGATGCACGCGCCGGAATTGCCTGCCATCCTGAAGGGCGGCGCCCGCGTCCTCTACGTCAGCAACGAACATCCCGAGGCACTGGCCCGCCTGCTGCCGGACGAAACGCTGGAACCTCTGGTCAAGGAGCACGTGAAGCGCCTGCGCGGCGCGCGTGAAATGCGCGTCACCTCGCCCGCCGGAACCGATCTTTGCGTTTCGCTGCAGGGTGCCGTCTGCGGCGGCAACTGGGGCTACACCACCCGTCCCGGGACGATGACCCACTGGCCCGGCGGCCTCGCGCTCGCCTTCCCTGCGCGCGGCAGCGTGCAGGGCACCCTGGTGCTGGCCGAAGGCGACGTCAACCTCACCTTCAAGCGCTACCTGGAAAAGCCGGTCACCTTGCGCATCGAGGACGACTACGTCACGCGCATCGAGGGCACGGGGCTCGACGCGGAGCTGATGCGCAGCTACATCGCCGCCTGGGGCGATCGCGAAGCCTATGCCGTGAGCCACGTCGGCTACGGCCTGAACCGCGCCGCCCGCTGGGACAGCATGGCCCTGTACGACAAGCGCGATTTCAACGGCACCGAGCTGCGCGCCTTCGCCGGCAACTTCCTTTACAGCACCGGCGCCAACGAGGTGGCGGGCCGCCACACGCCGGGCCACTTCGACCTGCCGCTGCGCGATTGCACGGTGCGCCTCGATGGCTCGACGGTGGTCGAAGCCGGTAAGCTGCTCGCATGATGCCCGTGCCGGCCTTCACCGCCCTCGGCGGCGGCGCCACCACCGTGCTGATGCTGCACGGCATCGGCGGTGGCCATCTCGCCTTCGCGCCGCAGGTGGAAACCTTCGCTTCTGCCGGCTACCGCGCCGTCGCCTGGGACATGCCAGGCTACGGCCACAGCGCGCCGATCGAGCCCTACACCTTCAAGGGCCTGGCGCAAAGCTGCATCCAGCTGATCGAAGCGCTCCAGTGCGGCAGCGTGGTGCTGCTCGGTCACAGCATGGGCGGCATGGTGGCGCAGGAGGTGGTGGCGCGCCGGCCGGAGCTGGTGAGCCGGCTGATCCTGTGCGGCACCTCGAGCGCCTTCGGCAAGCCGGATGGCGAGTGGCAGCGGGCGTTCGTCGCGCAACGCACGGCGCCGCTCGACGCCGGCCGCTCGATGGCGGAACTGGCCGAAACGCTGGTGCCGCAGATGGTCGGCCCCGGGCCGCTGCCCGAAGGCGTGCGCCTGGCCACGCATTGCATGGGCCTGGTGCCCGCGGCCACCTACCGGCGCGCGCTGGAATGCATCGTGACCTTCGACCGCCGGCGCAACCTCGGCGAGATCCACGTGCCGACCCTGCTGGTCGCGGGCGAACATGACCGCAACGCGCCGCCCGCGGTGATGAAGAAGATGGCGCAGGAGATTCCATGGAGCACCTACATCGAGATGAAGGGCGTCGGGCACCTGCAGAACCTGGAAGCGCCCGACGATTTCGACGGCCTGGTGCTCAATTTCCTGAACCTGCCCAACGCGCTGCTTCACTGAGGCCCACGGGCGCGCCCGCGTGACTGCGCCCCCGTGCAACGACTGATTCCTGGAGCACCCGCATGCCCGAGCTCGCCTTCACGCCCGCCGTGGGAGACCACGCTTTCACCGAGTCCCAGCGCGAACTGCTGGCACGCGTCCACACCCTCGGGCGCGACAGGTTCGCGCCGCGCGCTGCGCAGTGGGACGAGGAAGCGAGCTTTCCGTTCGCGAACTACGAGGACCTGCGCGCGGCCGGCCTGCTCGCCCTGTGCGTGCCGCGCGCGCACGGCGGCCTGGGTGCCGACTACCCGACCTACATGATGCTGGCGGCGGAGCTCGGGCGCTTCTGCGGTGCCACCGCGCTCACCTACAACATGCACATCTGCTCCACGCTGTGGACCGGCGTGCTGGCCGACGGCATCCCGATGACGGAGTCGCAGCGGGCCGAGCACGCGCAGCGGCGCGAGCTGCATTTCCGGCGCGTGGTGGACGAGGGCGCGGTCTACGCCCAGCCCTTCTCCGAAGGCAGCGCCGCAGCCGCCGGGCGGGCGCCGTTCGGGACCACGGCGCGCAAGGTGGAAGGTGGCTGGGTGGTGAACGGCCGCAAGATCTTCGCCTCGCTCTCGGGCGCGGCCGACTACTACGGCGTGCTGTGCACCGAGGACAAGGGCGACGAGAAGCCGGACGCGCGCGACACCCTGTACCTGGCCGTGCCGGCCACCAGCGCAGGCCTGGCCGTCAGCGGCGACTGGAATCCCCTCGGCATGCGCGGCACCGTGAGCCGCAACCTCACCTTCCAGGAAGTCTTCGTCACGGACGCGGAACAACTGATGCCCCGCGGCGTCTACTGGAAGGGCGCGCAGACCTGGCCGGCGATGTTCTTCACGCTGGCGCCCACCTACCTGGGGCTGGCCAACGCCGCCTATGACTTCACCGTCAGCTACCTGCGCGGCGAGGTGCCGGGCGAGCCGCCCGTCAAGCGGCGCATGTACCCGACCAAGCAGGTCGCGGTGGCGCAGATGCGCATCCAGCTCGAACAGATGCGCAGCATCTTCCTGCGCGCGGTGCTGGAGGCGCGCCCGAATCCGTCCAAGGACGAAAGGATGCGCCTGTACGCCGCGCAATACACCGTGATGGAAGGTGCCAACGACATCGCGCGGCTGGCCATCCGCACCTGCGGCGGCCAGAGCATGATGAAGCACCTGCCGCTGGAGCGCATCTACCGCGACAGCCGCTGTGGCTCGCTGATGCTGCCGTGGACGGCCGAACTGGTGCTGGACCGCATGGGCCGTGAAGCCCTCTACGAAGCCGGAGAAAGGGACGAGTGAAGAAGTCGGGGGGGTTGTTCGCCGCGCTGCTGCTGGCAGCGGCGGCGCAGGCCGAAGTACCGCGGGTGCTCCCGGGGAAATCCGCCTGCGAGCGGATGGTGCGGCGGCTGCCGAACGTGACGGCGCCGCTGTGCGAGGCCAGCCGGCTGGTGGAGAGCGGTGCCCGGTCCGTGAACGGTACGCCGATCTACCTGCGCGACATCGGCGCCGAGCACGCGAAGCTGCGCGTGCTGGTCACCGGCGCGATCCATGGCGACGAGCTGTCGGCCGCCTCGGTGGCGCTGCACTGGATCCAGCTGGCCGCGCAGGAGCAGGTGCGGATGCCGCAGGAGGTGCACTGGCGCTTCGTGCCGGTGCTCAATCCCGATGGCCTGCTGGCGCAGCCACCGACACGCACCAACGCGCATGGGGTCGACCTCAACCGCAACTTCCCGACACCCGACTGGGAGCGCGATGCGGCGAGCTACTGGCAGCAGCGCACCCACAAGGACCCGCGGCGCTGGCCCGGGCCGAAGCCGCTGTCGGAGCCTGAGTCGCGCTTCCTGCACGAGCAGATGCAGAGCTTCAGGCCGCACCTGATCGTGGCCATCCACGCGCCCTATGGCGTGCTCGATTTCGACGGACCCTCGGTGCCGCCTTCGCGACTGGGGCGCCTCTACCTCGACCAGGTCGGAATCTTCCCGGGTTCGCTCGGCAACTACGGCGGCGTGCACAAGGGCGTGCCGGTGGTGACCATCGAGCTGCCCCATGCCCTGCGCACGCCGCTGGACGCGGAGATGCGCCAGATGTGGCTCGACCTGCTGCGCTGGACGGCCGCGAAGATTCCGGGCGATCCGCGCTGAATGGGAGTCGTCATCCCCGCGCAGGCGGGGACCCAGAGCCGCCGCGCTGCGCGCGGCAGTCCGGACGCCCTGGATTCCCGCCTGCGCGGGAATGACGCATGCGCGCCGGCGGGAAATTGGGCAGACTCCACCCCCATGACCACAGACACCCCAGACATCGTGACGCGCTTCGGCAGCGGCCGGGCGGTCCAGCGCATCGAGGACGAAGGCCTGCTCAAGGGCCTGGGGCAGTACACCGACGACATCGCACCCGCCGGGCAGCTGCGCGCGGTGTTCGTGCGCTCGCCCTATCCGCACGCGCGCATCCTGTCGATCGACACCTCCGGTGCGGCGTCCATGCCGGGCGTCGTGAAGGTCGCGACCGGGGCCGAGCTGGTGCAGGCCGGCGTGAAGCCCATCCCCACCAATCCGGCCTTCAAGCGCGCCGACGGCTCCCCCGCCGCCACCGCCGACCGCCGCGCGCTGGCGCACGAGCGGGTGCGCTATGTCGGCGAGGCGGTGGCGATCGTCGTCGCCGAGTCGCTGCAGCAGGCGCGCGACGCCGCCGAAGCAGTCATGGTCGACTACGAGGAGCTGCCGAACGTCGTCGACCTCGAGGAGGCGACCACGCCCGGCGCGCCGGTGATCTGCGAACAGGCGCGCGACAACGTCGCCGCGGAGATGCGCTTCGGCGACGCGCAGAAAGCGGCGGCCGCGTTCGCGCAGGCGGCGCATGTCGTGCAGCTCAAGGTGGTCAACCAGCGGGTGGCCGCGCTCTCGATCGAACCGCGTTCCGTGCTCGCCTGGGTCGCCGACGACGGCCGCCTCACCCTGCGCATGAGCAGCCAGATGCCCTCCGGCGTGCGCAATTCGCTCGCCAACGACACGCTGGGCATCGGCCGCGACAAGGTGCGCGTGACGGTGGGCGACGTCGGCGGCGGCTTCGGCATGAAGACCGGCATCTACCCCGAGGATGCGGCGACCGCGTGGGCCGCCTGGACGCTGAAGAAGCCGGTGAAGTGGATCGCCGACCGCAGCGAGGAATTCCTGACATCCTTCCACGGCCGCGACCAGCAGGCGCAGGCGGAACTCGCGCTCGACGGCGAGGGCCGCATCCTGGCCATGCGCCTGCGCACGCTGGCCAACGTCGGCGCGTACGCCACGGCCACGGGCATGACCATTCCGCTGGTGGTCGGGCCCTGGGTGCAGACCAGCGTCTACGACATCCCGCTGATCGACTTCCACATCCGCTGCGTGATGACCAACACCGCCTGCACCGCGGCCTATCGCGGCGCCGGCCGGCCCGAGGCGATCTTCATCATCGAGCGCCTGATGGACGAAGCGGCGCGCCAGACCGGCATCGACCGCATCGCGCTGCGCCGGCGCAACTTCGTGCGGCCGGAGCAGATGCCGTACACCAACGCGATGGGGCAGGTGTACGACGTCGGCCGCTTCGCCATGGTCATGGAGGAAGGCCTGGACCTGGCCGACTGGAGCGGCTTCGAGGCGCGCGCCGCGGAGAGCAGGGCGCGCGGCAAGCTGCGCGGCCAGGGCATCTCCACCTTCCTCGAATGGACCAGCGGCATGGCCTTCGAGGAGCGCGTGACGGTGGACGTCAAGGCCGACGGCATGATCGAGGTCTTCTCCGCCGTCAACCAGATGGGCCAGGGCATCGCGACCACCCTGGCGCAGCTCGTCGTCGACGTGTTCAAGGTGCCCATCGACAAGGTGCGCGTGGTGCTCGGCGACACGGACCGGGGCGACGGTTTCGGCAGCGCCGGCTCGCGCTCGCTCTTCACCGGCGGCTCGGCGCTGCACCTGGGTTCGGTCAAGACGCTGGACACCGCGCGCGAGCTGGCGGCGAAGTCGCTGGAAGCCGCTGCCGCCGACCTGGAGTATGCGGAAGGGCGCTTCAGCGTGAAGGGCACCGATGTCGGCATCGGCCTGTTCGAACTGGCCGCCAAGCAGCCGGGCGGGCACATCTTCACCGACCACACGAGTTCCGTGCAGGGCCCGAGCTGGCCCAACGGCTGCCACGTGAGCGAGGTGGAGATCGATCCCCAGACCGGCCAGGTGCAGGTGGTGCGCTATGCCAGCGTCAACGACGTCGGCCGGGTGGTGAATCCGATGATCGTGCGCGGCCAGCTCGATGGCGGCGCGGTGCAGGGCATCGGCCAGGCCTTGTGCGAGCACATGGTCTACGACGGCGCCAGCGGCCAGCCGGTGACCGGCAGCCTGATGGACTATGCGGCGCCGCGCGCCGACATCGTGCAGTGCGAGTTCGTGACGGAGATGAACCAGACGGTACCGTGCACGACCAATCCGCTGGGGACCAAGGGCGTCGGCGAACTGGGCACCATCGGCGCGGCGCCGAGCATCGTCAACGCGGTGGCCGATGCGCTCGCGCGCGCGGGGAAGAAGCAGGCGGCGGCGGAAATCCAGATGCCGCTGACGCCGGCGAAGGTGTGGGAGATCCTGAACGCTTGATCCGCCGCCCGCCGTCCCCGTCCCCGCCCGCCGTCATTCCCGCGGAGGCGGGAATCCAGGGCTCCCAAAACAAAAGGCCGCGTACGCGGCCTTTTGCTCTGGGCCCCCGCCTGCGCGGGGGTGACGGATCTTCCCCTCAACACGGGGTCCCATCACCGGCTCACGCATTGAGCGACAGCTCCCCCTCCGGCATCCTTGCATCCTGCCCGAAACCGTAGAACCGGAAGTTCATCGCCGGCTTGCGGCCGCCGATCAGCTCCGCCATCGCCTTGCCGGAACCGGCGCCATGCGTCCAGCCCAGCGTGCCGTGGCCGGCGTTGACCCACAGGCCACCAACCCGCGTGCGGCCGATGTACGGGATGTTGGTCGGCGTCGCGGGCCGCAGGCCGGTCCAGAACTGCGGGTTGCCGCCTTCTTCCGGCAGCCGCGTGTCGCACACGCCCGGCAGCACCTTCTCGATGCGCGCCGCCAGCATGCGGCAGCGGTCCTGCGCCAGCTGCGAGTCCAGCGTCGCGTCGTAGCCCGACACCTCGATGGTGCCGGCCACGCGCAGCTCGTCGCCCAGGCGGCTCATCGCCACCTTCACCTCGTCGTCGATGCTGCTCACGAAGGGCGCGTCGGCCGGCTTCTTCAGCTTGAACGTGGCGCTGTAGCCCTTGCCGGGATAGATCGGCAGGTCCACGCCCACCTGGCGCAGCAGCGGCGCAGTGTAGGAGCCGCAGGCCACCACGACGTCGTCGGCGCTCAGGCGCTGCACCAGGCCGGTGGCACGGTCGCGGATGCGCACGGCGGCGATGTCACCGCCGGCCGTCTCCAGCCGCTCGACGTCCTGGTTGAACAGGAACTGCACGCCACGGGCCGCGCACAGCTGTGCCAGCTTCTGCGTGAACACGCGCGCGTCGCCGCTCTCGTCGCTCGCGGTGTAGGTGCCGCCGACGATGCCGTCGAAGTTGCGGAAGGCCGGCTCGATGGCGAACAGTTCGTCTCGGCTGACGACCTTGCGGTCGACACCGTACTTCTGCATCAGTTCGGCCGCGACGGCGGCGTCCTCGAACGCCTTCGGGTCGGTGTAGAAGTGCGCGATGCCCTTCTCGAGCCGGTTGTATTCGATGCCGGTGGAAGCCACCACGTCCTTCAGCGCGGAATGGCTGTACGCGCCCAGCGCGACGAGCTGCTGCACGTTGCGCTCGAAGGCGGCGTCGTTGCACTGGGCCAGGAATTCCAGGCCCCAGCGCCATTGCTGCCAGTCCAGCTTGGGGCGGAACAGCAGCGGCGCGTCGTTGCGGAACATCCACTTCAGCAATTTCGCCGGCGCGTGGCGGTTGGCCCAGGGCTCGCAGTAGCTCACCGAGATCTGCGCCGCGTTGGCGAAGCTGGTCTCCAGCGCGGCATCGCGCTGGCGATCGACAACGATGACTTCGTGGCCGCGTTCGGCCAGATGCCAGGCGGTGCTGATGCCGATGATGCCGGCGCCGAGAACGAGTGTCTTCATAGGCTCAAAGTTTGAGGCGAGTCCCGGTTTTTCAAAAGCCGAATTAAACTGTCTGCGCCTTCATCAGATCGTCTAATGGATGCAGCCCTTCGATCCTGCCGCGCTCGAATGCCTGGCCGCCATCGTGGAAGAGGGCGGCTTCGACCGTGCCGCCCAGCGCCTGAGCATCACCCAGTCCGCCGTGTCGCAGCGCCTGCGCGCGCTGGAGGCGCAGGTCGGCACCGTGCTGGTGGTGCGCAGCCGCCCCGTCAAGGCCACCGCGGCGGGGCAGCTGCTGCTGAAGCACACCCGGCAGATGAGGCTGCTGCGGGCCGATGTGGAACGTGAGCTGGGCGAGCTGGCGCCAAGCTCCACCGGCGGCGCACGCGAGGAAGAGCGCATCTCCATCGCCATCAACGCCGACAGCATCGCGACCTGGGCGCTGCCGGCGCTGAATGCGCTGGCGCGCCAGGGCCTGCCGCTGGAGATCATCACCGACGACCAGGACCACACCCACGAATGGCTGCGCGAAGGGCAGGTGCTGGGTTGCGTGACGACGGTCAAGCAGGCCTTGCGCGGATGCAAGGTGCTGCCGCTCGGGGCGATGCACTACGTGGGCGTGGCCCAGGCGGCGTACGCGCGCGAGCGGCTGCCGCAGGGGCTGACGCCGCACAACTTCCGCGACACGGCCTTCGTGGCCTTCAACCGCAAGGACGACATGCAGGCCGAGTTCGTCGGCCGCGCCTTCGGCCTCAGGCGCGTCTCACTGCACCAGTTGTTCGTCCCCAGCTCGGAAGGACAGGTGCGCGCGGTGCTCGCCGGCTGGGGCGCCAGCGTGGTGCCGGAGCTGCTGGTGCGCGGCCTGATCGCGCAGGGCGAGCTGGTGAACATCGCACCGCAGGCGAAGGTGCCGGTGCAGCTCTATTGGCATTGCTGGAACCTCGCGTCGGCCGTCCTCGACCAGCTGACCGCGGCGCTGGCGCAGGCGGCGCGCGAAGCGCTCACCGCGGGCTGAGGGGCTCAGCGCGGCGTGCCGGCGCCGTGCGGGATGTCGCCATCCGGCATGTACGAGAGATCCGCGGGAGAGGCGAAGGCGAGCAGGAACGCTGCCACGACCGCGGCAAGCCAGGCGAGCGTCTGTGTCCAGAGCGGCTTCATGACAGCCTCCGCGGGAGTTGTTGTTCTGGTAAGTGTGCGCTTGCCCGTGTACTGTTCACACTGCAGCGGTGTAAAGCCCGCGGGAAAGTTGTTCCGAATCGCACGTGCTTACGCAACGTGCTTACACGGGCGCCGTGACGACGGCGCGCGAGAGGTTCACCACGAAGCGCTCGCGGAAACCTTCCTGTTCTCCCTTGCTCGCGTAACCGAGCGTGTTGGCGAGCACGCGGCAACCCCGCTCGACGTAGTCCTGCTGGCAGTGCAGGTGGCCGTGCAGCCAGAACTGCGCCTTCTCCATCAGGTCCTCGAGCGAGTTGCAGAAGCCCGCGGTGG
Organism: Ramlibacter alkalitolerans; assembly: GCF_016722765.1. Taxonomy (GTDB): domain Bacteria; phylum Pseudomonadota; class Gammaproteobacteria; order Burkholderiales; family Burkholderiaceae_C; genus Ramlibacter; species Ramlibacter alkalitolerans. The sequence continues at coordinate 11,550 of NZ_JAEQND010000010.1, forward strand.
CCGGCGTGACGCCGTAGCGCGGATCGTGGCTGCGCAGGCTGGGCGCGAAATGCGTCACCACCACCGTGGTGCCGTCGAAGGGGCGCGCCAGTGCATCGCGCAGCCACGCCTCGCACACCAGGGCCTGCTCGCGCCAGCCCTCCGCCAGCATCATCTCGCCGTGCCGCAGCGCCGCCGCCTTCTGCAGGTAGAAGTTGGCGGCGCGGAACGCCTTGTGGCGCTGCTTCAACGCCTCCTGCACGGTGGGCTCGGGCTGGCCGGGGCGCAGCACCAGGGCGTCGAAGTCGGCCCACAGCGTGGTGCCGATGAAGCGCACGCCATCGACCTCATGCACCTCCCGTTCGAGCCAGGTGATGCCCAGTCGATCGCAGGTCTCGCGCAGGCGTGCGTGCGTGGCGTCGAAATCGAGGTTGTCGTATTCGTGGTTGCCCGGCACGTACAGCACCGGCACCGGCCAGGCGCCGCGCGCGGGCGAGAAGCGGGCCAGGCCGAAGTCGCTGTCTTGCAGCTTCGAGCTGCGCTGGTAGGAGCCGACGTCGCCGGCGAGCACCAGCAGGTCGGCTTCCGGCGCCGGCGTGGGCCGATAGCCGGGATGGCCCTCCAGGTGGAGGTCGGACATCAGCTGGATCTTCACGCCGGCATTGTGCCGGCGCGCGTGGCCGCCTCCGCGCCGGGCGGCCCGCCTTCCGGGTGTCGGACGATTACAGCTTGACGCCCGCGCCCTTGACGGCCGGCGCGAGCTGGCCGACCTGTTCCTTCACGAAGCCGGCAAAAGCCGGCTGGCTCACGGGCGAGGTGGCGATGCCCAGCTCCGCCATCTTGCGCTTGATGTCGGCGCTGGCGAGGATCTCGTTGACGGCGGTGTTCAGGCGCGCGACCACGTCGGCCGGCATCTTCGCCGGCCCGGAGAGGCCGAAGAAATTGTCCAGGACCAGCTTGCGATGGCCCGTCTCCACCACGCTGGGAATGTCCGGCGCCAGCGGGGAGCGGCTGACCGAGGTCACGGCCAGCGGCACGATCTGGCCGCTCTTGAAGTAGGGCACGAAGGCGGTGATCACGTCGATGCCGACCGGTACCACGCCGGAGATCAGGTCGGTCGTCATCGGTGCGCCGCCGCGGTAGGGCACGTGCACCATGTTGAGGGCCAGCTCCTTCTTCATCAGCTCGCCGTAGATGTGGCCGATGGAGGCGGGGCCGCCGGAGCCGAAGTCGAGCCGGCCGTTCTTCCTGGCCAGCGCCTCGAGGTCGGCGATCGTCTTCAGGCCGGACTTGGGGTTGGCCATCACCACGCAGGGGGCGCTGCCGATCAGCGCGATGTGGGTGAAGCCCTCGACCGGGTCATAGGGCTGCTTTTCCAGCGCGAACGGCCCGATCGAGATCGGCGTGGAGTTGGACAGCATCAGCGTGTAGCCGTCCGCCGGCGCCTGCGCGACCACCAGCCCGCCGACGCTGCCGCCGGCGCCGGGCCGGTTGTCCACCACGAAGGCCTGCCCCAGCTTGCTCCCGAGCTGCTCCGCCAGCACGCGCGCCACGATGTCGCTCGCGCCGCCGGCGGGGAAGGTCACGACGATGCGGATCGGCTTGTCGGGCCAGGCGGCCACGGCGGGCAGGACGACGCTGGCGGCGCCGGCGGAAACCACCTGCAGGAAGCGGCGGCGGCTGGGGGCGGGGCTACGGAGCATGCGGGGTCCTCCATCGGCGGAATGCCGGCGCGGGAGCATGCGACGTGCATGCCACAGCCGTGTTGACGCAAGCCTAACCTTTAGTGAAAAGCTTTACCAGCGGCGGCGGCCACCGCGCCGCGCAACCAGGCGTGGTCGCTGCGCTGCCCCTGGCGCCGATGCCAGAGGGCGTCGACGTGCACCGGCGGCACGTGGAACGGCAGGTCGCGCTGCTCCAGCGCCCCCGACCGGCCGGTGGAACCGATGAAGTGCTTGGGCAGCACCGTCAGCAGGTCGGAGGTTTCCACCACCAGGCCGGCGGTGAAGAACTGGTTGACGGTCAGCACCACGCGCCGGCTCTGGCCGATGGCGGCCAGCGCTTCGTCGATGAAGCCGAAGGGGCGGCCGGAGAAGCTCACCAGCATGTGGCGGGCGGCGCAGAAGCGCTCCAGGGTCAACGGCTGTGCCGCCAGCGGATGGCCCTTGCGCATCACGCACACATAGACGCCGTCATACAGGCGCTCGGACTCGAAGCCGCCCATGCCCGTGGCCTGTTCCTGGGCGGTCATGTCGGCCAGCACGGCCGGGAAATAGCCGACGGCCAGGTCGATCACGCCTTCCTCGAGGATCCGGCGCGGGTCGCGCGTGGTCAGGGGCAGCACCCGCACCGAGATGCCGGGGGCGTCGCGCTCCATGATCTCCACCAGCCCGGGCACGACCTCGGCGGCGGTGGCGTCGGCCATGGCGAGCGTGAAGGTGTTGGTGGCGGCGGCAGCGATGAACTCGCCCGGCGCCAGGGTGGCTTCCAGCTGCCGCAGGGCGTCGCTGACAGCGGGCCAGAGGGCCAGGGCCCGTGGCGTCGGCTCCACGCCGTAGCCGCTGCGCGTCAGCAGCCGGTCGCCGAGGGCATCGCGCAGGCGGTTCAGGGCGTTGCTCACGGCCGGCTGCGTCATCGACAGGTTGCGGGCTGCACGGGTGAGGTTGCGCTCGGCCATGATCTGGTCGAACACCCGCAGCAGGTTGAGGTCCAGGGTGCGGAAGTTGGGCGTTTTCATACGATCAATGAATGATATGCATCACTAATCAAAATTAGGCAAATATCAGGGTGATTCCTAATATTCAAGCACGCACTTGGCAATACCGCCACAAGCAACAGCGTCAAGGGGATCACAAATGGCAAGCTTCATCCGCATCGAATATCCGGCCCAGCACGGTGGCGTCGCCCGCTTCGAAGAGGCGATCAAGGTCATCGGCGGCTTTAGCGCCACGCAGGCCCTGCTGCACGGCCTGGCCGTCCTGGGCACGCCCTTCACCGCCCTGGCCGCCCGCGCTCGCGCCGGCATCGCCGCCTGGCGTGAAGAGCACAAGCAGCGCGAGGAAGACCGCAAGCTGTGGGACCTGGCCCTCACCGACGCCCGCGTCATGGCCGACCTGAGCCGCGCCATGAGCAACGACGCCGCGCGCGACGGCAGCCGCTACTTCTGAGCCCAGCGCCATGGCCGCCGTCCTGACCCACGCCCTGATCGTCGCCGTGGCCCGGGTGATCCAACAGATCCCCAGCCTCGACGATCTCCTCCGCTCCATGAACAGCGGAGATGCGCTGCAAGACGGCAGCCGCTACTTCTGAAGGAATCGCGAATGTCCGCCAGCCTCCACAACAGCCTCATCCACGTGGCCCATCAGCTGGTCCACAGCCTGCCCTCACCCGTGCTGCGCGTCCTGGATGCGTGGTCGCTGCGGGTCGCGCGCCGCCGGGCGCTGCAGCGCCAGCTCAAGTGGCAGCAGCAGAAGGCCGCCACGCAGGCGAATGCCGCCGGCGCCGCGGTGTACCACCTCAAGCCCTGGCGGGACTGAGCCGGAGATCGGCGCCGTCGTTCGACGGCGCTTGCGAACTGGATCGCGAGGCAAGGCCGCCCCCGGGGCGGCTTTTCTCATGGCGCTCGCGCTTTGCCAGCCGCGTCCTACGCGCAATCTCTGCCGTGGCGTACGGATGAACTCCAGCGCTGCAGTAGCCTCATGCACCAAGGTGAATCATGCGCAACCAGGACGAACAGCAGGCGGCCGGCCTTCCGGCCCCGGAAGGTGTCGAACAGGGCTCCGGCGAAGGGGCGGCGTCCGCCCTGGCGCGCCTGCGCAGCCTGGAACGGGCCAAGGCGCAGACCCACGGTGCCGCTGCATCCGCCAATGCGCCCTGGCCGGCGCCGGCCTCAGGCCCGGCCCCGGCGCACGACTGAAGCGAGGCCTTCAGCGCTTCAGCACACCGGCAGCAGGCTGTCGCCGAGGCGCTCGGCCTCTTCGCGCAGCAGGACCACCTTGCGCTGCAGGTCGCGGAACACGTCCAGCGCCTCCAGCAGTTCCGCCCCGCTGACGTCCTCGAAGCTCTTCTCCGCCGACAGCACCAGCAAGGCCATGTGCAGGTAGGAGCGGCAGCGGGCGCGCACCTGGTCCGCGTTGCGGTAGGCGCCGACCGGAGGCAGCACGTCCTCGATGTTGCGGGCCACCGTGGCGATCTCCGCCGCGAGCCCGACCACGTCGAGGCGGACCAGCTCGCGGTCATCCCGCGGCTCTTGCCACCAGCTCCAGGAAGAAGGAACGCGAAACATGTAGCCGCAAGTGTAGTGAGGTAACGACGCGTAATACAACCCGGGAAACGCCGTCCGCACGCCGGCCAGCTACCGCCCGTCTTGGGGCCGCGCGGCTGTCAGGCAGGCAAGCGGGGCGGCTCCTGGCATGGACCCGTGTTCAACCCAGGCAGACTGGTGGAGCGGACGGTTGGAAATGCTCTCTCTCATGGCGGCCGCAGCCGCCGCCGCAGTGTGCAGCGGTGCCGCAGCGGCGTTCTTCTGGAAGCGGCGAGAGGACGAGGACGCCACGCGCCACATTCTGCGCCTGGCCGCGGAGATCGACGGCGTGGCCGTGGGCATCGAAGCCGAGCTGGAGCGCGTCGCCGACGATCCGCCGTGCGTCGTCTTTCGCCAACGCTGCCGTGAAGCGCATGGCAGGTCGGTAGGCGCGATCGCCGTCGGCCAGCGCCTGCGCCTGCAGGAGCGCGAGGCACTCACCACGACCCTGCTGCTGCTGCACGAAGACCACCGCCGGATGGTGGACCTGCGCTCGGAGGTCGACCGCGTGCTGGCCCGCAAGGCGCAGGCAGCCGGCGAGGACCGCAGCCGCGTGATCAGCTTCGGCCGCACCAAGCCCTCGCGCTGGCGGACCAGCGCACTGCTCACGCGGCCCTCGAGCTTCGGTTAGCTGGCGCGAGGCGTTGCCGGCGCTGAGGTCCAGCGCCGGGGTGTGTGCCGCGGCATCGTGTCTTCACGGCGCAGACTTCGCTTGTGCTGCCCGTCCTATACCGTCGACCCGCCCTCGCAGGGAAGATGCGCCGGTGGAGCTTGCGCCGGCGCGGGCACGAAGGAGAACAACGATGGCGCACGAACACCAGCATGGCGAAGGCACCGGCCACGGTGGCGGCAGCCATGCGGGCCATGACCACACCGCGGGAGCCAACGAGCGCTCGCTGAAGATCGCACTGGGCCTCACCACGGCCTTCCTGCTGGTGGAGTTCGTGGGCGGCGTCGTCACGCAGAGTCTCGCGCTCATCTCCGATGCGGCGCACATGCTGACCGATGTCGTGGCCCTGGCCATCGCCCTCATGGCCATCCGCGTCGGCCGGCGCTCGGCGGACGCCCGGCGCACCTTCGGCTACGCGCGCTTCGAGATCCTGGCCGCCGCCTTCAACGCCATGCTGCTGTTCGGCGCGGCCGTCTTCATCGTCTACGAAGCCTGGCTGCGGCTGAAATCGCCGCCCGACATCCAGCCGGCCGGCATGCTGGCGATTGCCGTCGTCGGACTGCTGGTGAACCTGGTGGCGATGAAGGTCCTGGCGGGCGGCCGGGACGAGAGCCTGAACGTCAAGGGCGCCTACCTGGAAGTGTGGAGCGACATGCTCGGTTCGCTCGGCGTCATCGTCGGTGCCGCCATCATCAAGTTCACGGGGTTCGCCTGGGTGGACTCGGTGGTGGCCATCCTCATCGGCCTGTGGGTGCTGCCGCGAACGTGGAGCCTCCTGAAATCGAGCATCAACATCCTCCTGGAGGGGGTGCCCGACGACATCCGGCTGGCGGACGTCCGCCACGCGCTGAGCACGGTGCCCGGCGTGCGGAGCATCCACGACCTTCATGTCTGGGCGCTCTCGAGCGGCAAGGTGAGCCTGACGGCCCACGTCGTGAACGACCCGGACATCGACGCCGAGCGGCACGTCCTCCCGGTCATCCGCGACCGCCTGGCGAAGGACTTCGGCATCACGCACATCACCGTGCAGTGCGAGCTGGAGCCCTGTGGCCAGACGAACGAGGCCCACCACTTCGGGGTGCCCGAAGTCGCTTCGGCCGTCGCTCACGCCCACGACCACGCCCACGACCACGGCCCATGAAAAAGGCCACCGCAGGTGGCCTTCTTCATCCCGGCGCCAGGCGCCTCAGGCGTTCAGGCGCTCCTCGATCTGCGCCTTGGTGGCCGTGAGTTCGGCCGGCAGGTGGTAGGCGAGCTGCTGGAACAGTTCCTGGTGCAACTGCAGTTCCTTGACCCAGGCCTCGCGCTCGACGCCGATCACCTTGGCGAACTGCTCCGGCGTGAACGCCAGGCCCTGCCAGTTCAGCTCCTCGTACTTCGGGCTGATGCCGAACACGTTCTTCGCCCCGGCCGCCTTGCCCTCGATGCGGTCGATCATCCACTTGAGCACGCGCATGTTCTCGCCGTAGCCGGGCCAGACGAACTTGCCGTCGTCGCCCTTGCGGAACCAGTTGGTGGTGAAGATGCGCGGCAGCCTGGCGCCCGTCGCCTCCAGCTTCTTGCCCATGTCGAGCCAGTGCTGGAAGTAGTCGCTCATGTTGTAGCCGGTGAAGGGCAGCATCGCGAACGGGTCGCGGCGCACCACGCCGACCTGGCCGACGATGGCGGCCGTGGTCTCGGAGCCCATGGTCGCGGCCATGTACACGCCTTCGACCCAGCTCTGCGCCTCGGTCACCAGCGGCACGGTGGTGGAGCGGCGGCCGCCGAAGATGAAGGCGTCGATCGGCACGCCGGCCGGATCGTCCCAGGCCGGGTCGAGCACCGGGTTGTTGGTGGCGGCGACGGTGAAGCGCGCGTTCGGATGGGCCGCCTTGGCGCCGGTCTCCTTGCCGATCTGCGGCGTCCAGTCCTTGCCCTGCCAGTCGACCAGGTGCGCGGGCGCCTCGTCGGTCAGGCCTTCCCACCACACGTCGCCGTCATCGGTGAGGGCCACGTTGGTGAAGATCACGTCCTTGTCCAGGCTGCGCAGGCAGTTCGGGTTGGTGTGGATGTTGGTGCCGGGCGCCACGCCGAAGTAGCCCGCTTCCGGGTTGATCGCATACAGGCGGCCGTCCGCGTGCGGCTTGATCCAGGCGATGTCGTCGCCGATGGTCGTGACCTTCCAGCCCTCGAATGCGGCCGGCGGCACCAGCATGGAGAAGTTGGTCTTGCCGCAGGCAGAGGGGAAGGCGGCGGCGATGTGGTACTTCCTGCCCTGCGGGTTGGTCACGCCCAGGATCAGCATGTGCTCGGCGAGCCAGCCCTGGTCGCGCGCCATGTTGGAGGCGATGCGCAGCGCGAAGCACTTCTTGCCCAGGAGCGCGTTGCCGCCGTAGCCGGAGCCGTACGACCAGATCTCGCGCGTCTCGGGGTAGTGCACGATGTACTTGGTCTTGTTGCAGGGCCAGGTGACGTCCTGCTGGCCCGCTTCGAGCGGCGCACCCACGGTGTGCAGGCAGGGCACGAACTCGCCGTCCACGCCCAGCACGTCGTACACCGCCTTGCCCATGCGCGTCATGATCCGCATGTTCACGGCCACATACGGGCTGTCGGACAGCTCGATGCCGATGTGCGAGATGTGCGAGCCCAGGGGGCCCATCGAGAACGGCACGACATACATCGTGCGGCCGCGCATGCAGCCGTCGAACAGGGGCTGCAGCGTGGCGCGCATTTCCGCCGGGGCGACCCAGTTGTTGGTCGGGCCGGCGTCTTCCTTGCGCTGCGAGCAGATGAAGGTGCGGTCTTCCACGCGGGCGACGTCGCTCGGGTCGGACAGGGCCAGGTAGCAGCCGGGACGCTTGACCGGGTCCAGCTTCCTGAAGGTGCCCTTGTCGACCAGCAGCTGGCACAGGCGCTCGTATTCCTCCTGGCTGCCGTCGCACCAGTAGACCTGGTCCGGCTTGCACAGGGCGACCATGTCGGCCACCCAGGCGACCAGGCGGGCGTTCTTGACGAAGGCGGGCGTCTGGAGGTTCAAACCTTGCATGACGGGTGAATTCATCCTCGGGCTCCTGAGTTAAAGCGTGTTTCGAAAAGGAGAGCCCGGCGGGCTGTGTCTCGTCAGCCCGGTGCACGCCCTTTGAAAACAGGCTTTGGCTCCGTCGGCTGCGGGCGGGGCGGGCGCCACCGCTGGGTCGGCTGGAGGGGTGCCCATTTTAGGGATGGGAGCCAGACCGTCCCCGCCGTCCGGGTGCGTTTCCATGCAAAGCGTGCATAGCCTTATGCCTGACCCAAGGCGTGCGGCCGACAAAAAAGCCCCGGCATCGCTGCACGGGGCTTCGGCGTGGACGAGCTGCGCTCAGGCCATGTAGACGGCGATGAACGCCAGCAGGAAGATCAGCGCCGCGCCGACCATCGGCAGGACGATCGGAATGGCCGGGACGACCGCCTCGACGGCATCCTGGGGCTCGAAGTCGTGGCCGTGCTGGGGCGGCTCGTTGGGGCTGGTCATGCGGTCCTCGTTCTCTGGGTTCAGCCGATTTTACCCAAGGCGGGGAGACCGGGCCGTAGGCTGGTGGTGAAGCGCGAAGCGCCGGAACCCCAGCGGTGCGCGAAGCGCTGGGGTTCGGCCTTCGGCGCTCACCTCCAGCCTACGTTCGGCCTTCGGCGCTCACCGCCAGCCTACAGCAGCGCATACGTCACCGACGCCCGGCACGCGCTCTTGCCATCCTCGGCCCCCCGGATGTCGATCTCCCCGAACGCGAGCGTCTTGCCGCTGCGGATCACGCGCGCCTGCACCAGCGCATCCTGCCCCGACAGGGGCTTGAGGAAGCTCGTGTTCATCTGCACCGTGGTGCAGGGCCGGAAGGCGCCGAACCGGTGGATCAGGGCCAGCACCATGGCGGTATCGGCCGCAGCCATCATGGCCTGGCCGCACAACATGCCGCCCACGCGCGACAGCTTTTCGTCCTGCGGCAGGCGCAGGGTGACGCTGTCCGCATCGAGGGATTCCACCCGCAGGCCGAGCGCCTGAACCCAGGGCGCGAAGTACTCCGCCAGGGCGGCCTGCAGCGTCTGCGGCTCCATCACTCCTCCTCGGCCTGGAAGCCGGCGCCGCGCAGGGCCTCCAGCAGCAGCTGGACGTGTTCGCGGCCACGGGTCTGCACCACCAGTTCGATCTCGACGTTCTGGGCCGCCAGCAGCGTGAAGGCGCGCTGGTGGTGGACTTCGTCGATGTTGGCGCCCGCCTCGCTGACCACGCCGGTGATCTTCGCCAGCGAGCCGGGCACGTCGCGCGCGCACACCTTCAGCCGCGCCAGCCGCCCGGCACGCACCATGCCGCGGTGGATGATGGCCGCCAGCAGCATCGGGTCGAGGTTGCCGCCGCCCAGCACCAGGCCGACCTTGCGGCCGGCGTAGGCGGCCGGATCCTTCATCACGGCGGCGAGCGGCGCGGCGCCGGCGCCTTCGACCAGGGTCTTCTCGTAATCCAGCAGCATCACGATGGCCTGCTCGATGTCGCCCTCGTCGACCAGCACCAGGTCGTCGACGTAGCGCTCCACCAGCTTCTGCGTCAGCGTTCCGGGCCGGCCGACGGCGATGCCTTCCGCGATGGTGGGCCCGCCGGGCGGCACGTCCGCGTGCTTGATCGCGTTGTACATGTTGGGAAAGCGCAGCGTCTGCACGCCGATCACGCGGATGCCGGGCTTCAGCCCCTTGGCCGCCGCCGCGATGCCGCCGACCAGGCCGCCGCCGCCGACCGCCACGACCAGAGTATCGAGCTGCGGCACGGCCTCCAGCATTTCCAGCGCCACCGTTCCCTGGCCGGCGATGATCGCCTCGTCGTCGTAGGGGTGGACCAGCGTGAGATGCTCGCGCTGGGCCACTTCCATCGCGTGCACGCGCGACTCCTCCAGCGTGTCGCCATGCAGCACCACCTCGGCGCCGAACTTGCGGGTGCGCTCCACCTTCACCATCGGCGTGAACCGCGGCATGACGATCACGGCGCGCAAGCCAAGCCGCTGGGCATGGTAGGCCACGCCCTGGGCGTGGTTGCCGGCGCTCATGGCGATCACGCCGCGCTGCTTCTCCTCGCTGCTGAGTTGCACCAGCTTGTTGCACGCCCCGCGCTCCTTGAAGGAGGCGGTGAACTGCAGGTTCTCGAATTTCAGGAACACCTGGCAGCCGGCCATCTGCGACAGGGTGCGCGATTCCACGCACGGCGTGGCGAGCACCTGGCCATGCAGGCGGGCGGCGGCGGCGCGGATCTCGGGCAGGCCGGTCATGGGGCCCATTGTGGCCCCCGGCCGGCCGGCGCGGGACCGGCCGCCGGTTCTTCCATGTAGCATCAACTCGCGCTATCGTTGGCGCGCTCCCCCTGCCCGCCAGACCCGGAGGTCGATTGGCCAAGCGTTCGCTGGATCCCCAAGTGCTGCCCTCGCCGGGCCTCAAGGAGGCACCGGTGCTGGACCTGATGTGTTCGCACTTCGTGCTGACGCTGGCGGCCAAGCAGGGGGCGAAGTTCAACGTGCGGCGCGACCTCAACGGACTGCTGTCGCTGGCAGGCCGCCATCTCGTCTGGCCGCCCCCTTCGCTGGAGAGGCTGCGCGAGTTCCTGGCCCGCCGCTGCAAGGACAACGAATTCTGGCGCGGCCACGAGCAGCTCTCCACCCGGGAATTCCTGGAGCGCCACGGCGTCTGGCGCGGGCCGTACGAGGAAGGCACGCTGTTCTTCTACCTGGACGAATACGCCAAGGACCAGCCCAAGGACCTGCTGTCGGTGCTCACGGTCACCGGCGAATGGCTCACGCACGCGCTGAAGAAGCACTCCACCCTGGTGGAGAAGAACATCGACGCCCTGGCCAACCTGCTGCAGTTGAACAAGGCCGAGCGCGCCCTGCTGCTGTACGGCACGCTGGCGCGCTACCAGCGCGACCTGCGCAGCCTGCTGGTCGAATTCAAGGTGAACAACGCGCCGGAGGCCTACGCCGCCATCGCGGAGGTCGCCGGCGTGAGCGCCGCCGATGTCGGCGAGGCGCTGCGGGCCGGCTCGCGGCTGGAACGCATCGGCCTGGTGGAGAACCTGATCTCCGAGCACAACATCACGGACCTGGCGGACCTGATGAAGGTCAGCGAGAAGCTGCCGCCGGTGCTGATGCGCGAATACCGGGACCAGAGCGAGCTGATGGCGGTGTTCACGCGGCCGTCGGCCAAGAGCACCCTGACGCTGGACGACTTCTCCTTCGTCGCCGAGGACGCGAGCGTGCTGCGCAACATGCTGCGCCGCGCGGTCGAATCCAAGGAGCCGGGCGTGAACGTGCTGCTGTACGGGCCGCCCGGCACCGGCAAGACGGAGCTGGCCAAGGTGGTGGCGCAGGCCGCCGGCCTGGAGCTGTTCGAGGTCGAATACGCCGACCGCGACGGCAACTCGCTGTCCGGCCGCGACCGCTACCGGTCGCTGCAGATCGCGCAGGTGTTCCTCAAGGGCAGCGCCCAGGCCGCGCTGCTGTTCGACGAGGTGGAGGACGTGTTTCCACCGATCTCCAGCGAGGCCGCGCAGATGATGGCCCGCGCCGAGCAGGTGGTGGCGCCGCCTTCCGGCAGCGTGAGCGGCAAGGCCTGGGTCAACCAGATCCTGGAAACCAACCCGGTGCCGACCATCTGGGTCACCAACCGGATCGAGCAGATCGACCCGGCGTTCCGGCGCCGCTTCGCCTACCACCTCGAACTGAAGTCGCCGCCGCCCGGCGCCCGCGAGGGCATCGTGCGCAAGACGCTCGAGGGCGTCGAAGTGTCGGCAGCCTTCATCGCCAAGCTCACCGAACGCAAGGGGCTGACGCCGGCGCAGATCCGCACCGCGGTGCGCTTCGCCGGGCTGGCGGCCGCCGAGAGCATCGGCGTGGAAGAACTGATAGAGCGCCAGCTGCGCAACGCCGACCGCGCCCTGGGCACGCGCAGCGCGGACGCCGGCGCGCGCCGCAGCGTCACCACCTACGACCTCGACATGCTGAACGTGGAGTCGCGCTTCGAGGTGCCGCGCATCGTGGAGGCGCTGCGCTCGCGCGGCCACGGCACCCTGTGCTTCTACGGCGCGCCGGGCACCGGCAAGACGGCGCTGGCCGAGCACATCGCCCGCAGCCTCGACCGCCCCTTGCTGATCAAGCAGGCCAGCGACCTCATGAGCAAGTTCGTGGGCGAGACCGAGCAGAACATGGCCGCCATGTTCCGCGAGGCCGAGTCGGAAAAGGCCATCCTGCTGCTGGACGAAGCCGACAGCTTCCTGCAGGACCGCCGGGGCGCCCAGCGCACCTACGAGGTCACCGAAGTCAACGAGATGCTGCAGGGCATGGAGCGCTTCGCCGGCATCTTCGTCTGCACCACCAACCTGATGGAGCGCATCGACCAGGCGGCGCTGCGGCGCTTCGCCTTCAAGATCCGCTTCAAGCCGCTCACGGGCGCGCAGCGCGAGAAGATGTTCGTGACGGAGGCGCTCGGCGGCGATGCGGCGCTGCTGGCGCCCGAGGCCGCGGCGCGGCTGGCGCGGCTGGACCAGCTTTGCCCGGGCGACTTCGCCGCCGTGAAGCGGCAGGTGGAGATCCTGGCCGCGCAGCTCACGCCGGAGGAATTCCTGGAGCAGCTGGAGGCGGAACACCGGATCAAGCCGGAGGTGCGGGAGGCGCGGAGCATCGGGTTCGTGCAATAACCGTCATCCCCGCGCAGGCGGGGATCCAGGAAGCGCGCATAGCGCGCTCATCGGGAGCCCTGGATTCCCGCCTCCGCGGGTATGACGGGGGGGCGGCTACCCCAGCGCCTGCAGCACGTCCAGCACCCCCGGGCCGTACGTTTCCAGCTTCTTCGCCCCGATCCCGCTCACGCCTTCCAGGTCACCGAGCGAACGCGGGGCGAGCGCCGCGATCGCCGCCAGCGTCGCGTCGTGGAAGATCACGTAGGCCGGCAGGTTGTGCTCGCGGGCCATGCGCGTGCGCCACTCCTTCAGCGCGGCGAAGCGCTGCTGCGCGTCGCCCGTGAGGCTCGCTGCCGCGGCGGGCACCGCCGACCTCGCGCCAGCGCGCTCGCGTCGGCGCGAACGCCCCGCCGGCTGCATGATCGACTCGCGCAGCCGCACCGGCTGCTCGCCCTTGAGCACCGCGCGCGAGGCCGCCGTCAGGTGCAGGGTGTTGAAGGACGAAGCATCCACCGCCAGCGCGCCGGTCGCGATCAGCTGGCGCAGCACGCCGCGCAACTGCGCCTCCGAGAACTCCGCGCCGATGCCGAAGGTGGACAGGCGCTGGTGCCCGAACTGCTGCACCTTCTCGGTTTCCTTGCCGCGCAGGATGTCCATGATGTGGCCGGCGCCGAAATGCAGGCCGCTGGCCTGCTGCACGCGGTAGACCGTGGACAGCAGCATGCGCGCCGCCTCCGTCCCATCCCACACCGCCGGCGGGTTCAGGCAGTTGTCGCAGTTGCCGCAGGGCTGCGACCGCTCGCCGAAGTACGCCAGCAGCCGCACGCGCCGGCAGTCCGTGGCCTCGGCCAGGGCCAGCAGCGCATCGAGCTTGCCGCGCTGCACCTGCTTGAATTCCTCGGCTGCCGGGCTCTCGTCGATCATGCGGCGCTGGTTCACCACGTCCTGCAGGCCATAGGCCATCCAGGCGTCCGAAGGCAATCCGTCGCGGCCGGCGCGGCCGGTTTCCTGGTAGTAGCCCTCGATGTTCTTGGGCAGGTCGAGGTGGGCGACGAAGCGCACGTCCGGCTTGTCGATGCCCATGCCGAAGGCGATGGTGGCCGTCATCACCACGCCGTCGTCGCGCAGGAAGCGGTCCTGGTGGCGCTGGCGCACCTGCGCGTCGAGCCCGGCGTGGTACGGGAGCGCATCCAGGCCTTCGCGGCACAGCAATTCGGCGACTTCCTCCACCCGCTTGCGCGACTGGCAGTAGACGATGCCGGCCTCGCCCGCGTGCTCGCCCTCGATGAAGCGCAGCAGCTGCAGCGTCGGATCCTTCTTCTCGGCAATCGTGTAGCGGATGTTCGGCCGGTCGAAGCTGCTGACGAACTGGCGCGCCTGCCCAAGCTGCAGGTGGGCCACGATGTCCTCGCGCGTCACGCCGTCCGCCGTGGCGGTGAGGGCGATGCGCGGCACGTCGGCGTAGCGCCCGTGCAGCAGCGCCAGCCCGCGGTACTCGGGCCGGAAGTCGTGGCCCCACTGGCTGACGCAGTGCGCCTCGTCGATGGCGAACAGCGACAGCTTGCCCTGTGCATGCATCGCATCGAGCAGCGCCAGGAAGCGCGGCGTGGTCACCCGTTCCGGCGCCGCATAGAGCAGCGTGAGCTCGCCGCGGGCGAGCCGCCGCTCCACCGCGTTGGCCTCCTCCATCGAGAGCGAGGAGTTGAGGAAGGCGGCCTGCACCCCGGCCTCGTGCAGGGCGCCGACCTGGTCGTGCATCAGCGCGATCAGCGGCGAGACCACGATGGTCGTGCCGTGGCCGGCCTGCTGGCGGGCCAGCGCCGGGATCTGGTAGCACAGCGACTTGCCGCCGCCGGTGGGCATGAGCACGAGCGCATCGCCGCCGGCGATGACGTGGTCGACGATCTCGGCCTGCTGCCCGCGGAAGGCGGGGTAGCCGAAGACGTCTTTGAGGAGGGCGAGAGCGGTGGCCAAGCGGTGATTCTCCCTGACGCCGCCTGTCCAACGCGCCGTCCGTAGAATGGGCCGACCATGAAACCTGTGATCTATACCCGTGGCCAGGCCCTGCCGGAACTCCTCGCGCAGCGCATCCTGATCCTCGATGGCGCCATGGGCACCATGATCCAGCGCTTCAGGCTCGGCGAGCAGGATTTCCGCGGCCAACGCTTCCAGGACCATCCGAGGGACCTGAAGAACAACAGCGACCTGCTGGTCCTCACCCGCCCGGAAGTGATCCGCGACATCCACGAGGGCTACCTCGCCGCCGGCGCCGACATCATCGAGACCAACACCTTCGGCGCAAACCGGATCGCGCAGGAGGACTACGGCCTGGGCGAGCTGGCGCGCGAGATGAATGTCGCCGCCGCGAAGCTGGCACGCAGCGCCGCCGACAAATTCGCCACGCCGGACAAGCCGCGCTTCGTGGCCGGCGCGCTCGGCCCGACGCCGCGCACGGCCAGCATCAGCCCCGACGTGAACGATCCCGGCGCCCGCAACGTGGACTTCGAGCAGCTGCGCGCGGCCTACCACGAACAGGTCGAAGGTCTGGTCGAGGGCGGCGTCGACCTGCTGCTGGTCGAGACCATCTTCGACACGCTCAACGCCAAGGCGGCCCTGTTCGCGATCGACGAATACTTCGCCGCCAGCGGCCAGCGCCTGCCGGTCATCATCAGCGGCACGGTGACTGACGCGTCCGGTCGCATCCTGAGCGGCCAGACCGTCACGGCCTTCTGGTACAGCGTCCGTCACGCGCAGCCGCTGGCCGTCGGCCTGAACTGCGCGCTGGGTGCGGCGCTGATGCGGCCCTACATCCAGGAGCTGTCCCGGGTCGCGCCGGACACGTTCATCAGTTGCTACCCGAACGCCGGACTGCCCAATCCGATGAGCGAAACCGGCTTCGACGAGACGCCGGAGGTCACCTCGCGCCTGCTGCACGAATTCGCGGCCGAGGGGCTGGTGAACATCGTGGGCGGCTGCTGCGGGACGACGCCGGACCACATCGCGGCGATCCGCCAGGCGGTGCAGCCGCTGGCTGCGCGCGCGACGCAGCGCGAGCCCTTCTACAAGGAAGCCGCGTAGAGCGGCCCCTTCTTCTTCGACGCCATCCCTCGTGAGGATGCCTGCCGGGTCGGCCAGCGGGCGGTGACCCGCTGGCGCCTCGCATCGCGGCCGGGGCCGGTAAGCCCTCGGTGCCATGCAGGAAGTGTGCGGCGCAGGGCGGAGAAAGTCTTGCTGAATTTGCGGCGCTTCGCCGAGGATGCAGAAAAGCTTCCTGCAGTGAGCAATTGGGCAGAGAATCCTGCGGCATGGACGCCATCGACCGCAAAATCCTCGCCGTGCTGCAGCAGGACGCCCGCGCCAGCCTGCAGCAGATCGGACAGGCCGTCGGCCTGAGCGCCTCGCCTTGCTGGGAGCGCATCCGCAAGATGGAGCAGGCCGGCGTGATCGAGGGCTACACCGTGCGCCTGAACGCGCAGGGCCTGGGCCTGAACGACACGGTGCTGGTGCAGGTCACCCTGGACAGCCACACCGACAACACGCTGGAGAAGTTCGGCGAGACGCTGGCGGCGATCCCCGAGGTGGTCGAGGCCTATCTCGTCTCCGGCGAGTACGACTACCTGCTGCGCGTGGCGGTGAAGGACACGCGCGACTACGAGCGGCTGCTGCGCGAGAAGCTGTACAAGATCAAGGGCATCCGCCACAGCAAGTCGTCGTTCGTGCTGCGGACGCTGAAGAAGGCGGATCTGCCTTTGTGAGCGTGCTGGGTGCGTAGGCTGGCGGTGGAGCGGTAGCGAAACCCCAGCGATGCGCGCGCAAGCGCTGGGGTTCGGCGCTGCGCGCGCTCACCGCCAGCCTACGATCCCGCGATCCCGCTGGTAAAATGCGCCCAGCTCAAGGAGCGCTGCAGCGGTCTTCGCGACCGTCAGGCTTGAGATGGATCCCAACCGCGCTCACCCGGACCCCCAACGAGGTGAGTGAGATGCAGCAGCCCCAAGTCCCCCCCATGAAGTTGTCCGGCCTGGAGCCGGTCACCATCGTTCCCGGCAGCCTGTTCGTCAACATCGGCGAACGCACCAACGTCACCGGCTCCAAGGCTTTCGCGCGCATGATCCTGGCCGGCCAGTTCGAGCAGGCCCTGGCCGTCGCGCGCCAGCAGGTCGAGAACGGCGCCCAGGTCATCGACATCAACATGGACGAAGCCATGCTGGACAGCAAGGCGGCCATGGTGCGCTTCCTCAACCTGATCGCCAGCGAGCCCGACATCGCCCGCGTGCCGATCATGATCGACTCCTCCAAGTGGGAGGTGATCGAGGCGGGGCTGCGCTGCCTGCAGGGCAAGGGCATCGTCAACTCGATCTCGATGAAGGAAGGCGAGGCCGAATTCCGGCGCCAGGCCACGCTGGTCAAGCGCTATGGCGCTGCTGCGGTCGTGATGGCCTTCGACGAGCAGGGCCAGGCCGACACCTACCAGCGCAAGATCGACATCTGCGCGCGCGCCTACCGCATCCTGGTCGACGAGGTCGGCTTCCCGCCCGAGGACATCATCTTCGACCCCAACATCTTCGCGATCGCCACCGGCATCGAGGAGCACAACAACTACGCGGTCGACTTCATCGAGGCGATCCGGTGGATCAAGCAGAACCTGCCGGGCGCCAAGGTCTCGGGCGGAGTCTCCAACGTGAGCTTCTCCTTCCGAGGCAACGACCCCGTGCGCGAGGCGATCCACACCGTGTTCCTGTACCACGCGATCAAGGCGGGCATGGACATGGGCATCGTCAACGCCGGCATGGTCGGCGTGTACGACGAGCTGGAGCCGCAACTGCGCGAACGCGTCGAGGACGTCGTGCTGAACCGCCGCCCCGACGCCGGCGAGCGCCTGGTGGAGATCGCCGAACAGGCCAAGGGCGCCGCGAAGGACGAGGGGAAGAAGAACGAGTGGCGCGCGCTGTCGGTGGAGCAGCGCCTCGCACACGCGCTGGTGCACGGCATCACGGACCACATCGTTCCCGACACGCAGGAGATGTACGAGCAGGTCCTGGCCCGCGGCGGCCGGCCGCTGCACGTGATCGAAGGGCCGCTCATGGACGGCATGAACATCGTCGGCGACCTGTTCGGCGCCGGCAAGATGTTCCTGCCGCAGGTGGTGAAGTCGGCCCGCGTGATGAAGCAGGCCGTCGCCCACCTCATCCCCTTCATCGAGGAAGAGAAGAAGCAGCAGGAAGCCGCCGGCGAGGACGTGCGCGCCAAGGGCAAGATCGTGATCGCCACCGTCAAGGGCGACGTGCACGACATCGGCAAGAACATCGTCACCGTCGTCCTCCAGTGCAACAACTTCGAGGTGGTGAACATGGGCGTGATGGTCCCGTGCCACGAGATCCTGGCCCGGGCCAAGGTCGAGGGCGCGGACATCGTCGGCCTGTCGGGCCTGATCACCCCTTCACTCGAGGAGATGCAGTACGTCGCCGGCGAGATGCAGAAGGACGAGCACTTCCGGATCAAGAAGATCCCGCTGCTGATCGGCGGCGCCACCTGCAGCCGCGTGCACACGGCGGTGAAGATCGCGCCGCACTACGAAGGGCCGGTGGTGTACGTGCCCGATGCCTCGCGCAGCGTGAGCGTGGCGCAGTCGCTGCTGTCGGAGCAGGCCGCGAAGTACATCGCCGAGATCAACGCCGACTACGAGAAGGTGCGGCAGCTGCACGCCAGCAAGAAGCAGGTGCCGCTGTGGCCGCTGGCGAAGGCGCGCGCGAACAGGACGCCCATCGACTGGACGCACTACACCCCGCCGAAGCCGAAGTTCATCGGCCGCCGCGTGTTCCGCAACTACGACCTGGCGGAGCTGGCGCGCTACATCGACTGGGGCCCCTTCTTCCAGACCTGGGACCTGGCCGGAGCCTTTCCCGGCATCCTGAAGGACGAGGTGGTCGGCAGCGAGGCGGTGCGCGTGTTCTCCGACGGCCAGCGCATGCTCAAGCGCCTGATCGAGGGCCGCTGGCTGACGGCCAACGCGGTGATGGGCCTGTGGCCGGCGAACACGGTGAACGACGACGACATCCAGCTCTATGCGGACGAGAGCCGCAGCGAGCCGGTGCTGACGTGGTACGGCCTGCGCCAGCAGACCGAGAAGCAGGAGATCGAGGGCCGGATGCGCCCCAGCCGCTGCCTGGCCGACTTCGTCGCGCCCAAGGGCGTGCGCGACGACTACGTGGGCGCCTTCGCCGTCACCGCGGGCATCGGCGTGGAGAAGAAGGTGCAGTACTTCCTCGACGACCACGACGACTACTCCGCGATCACGCTCAAGGCGCTGGCCGATCGCCTCGCCGAGGCGCTGGCCGAAGCGCTGCATGCGCGCGTGCGGCGCGACTTCTGGGGCTATGCCGCCGACGAGGCGCTCACGAACGAGCAGATGATCGCCGAGAAGTACCGCGGCATCCGTCCGGCCCCGGGCTATCCGGCCTGCCCGGACCACAGCGTCAAGCGCGACCTGTTCGCGCTGCTGCAGCCGCAGGAGATCGGCATGGAGCTCACGGACAGCATGGCGATGGCGCCGGCGGCCAGCGTGAGCGGCTTCTACCTGGCGCATCCGGAGAGCCAGTACTTCAACGTCGGCCGCATCGGCGAGGACCAGTTGCAGGACCAGGCGCGCCGCCGCGGCGCCACGATCGCGGACCTGCAGCGTTTGCTGGCACCCAATCTCTGAGGCGCCCGCCGGCTCCTGCGCGCCGGCCGGCTTCGTAGGCTGGCGGTGAGCGCCGAAGGCCGAACCCCAGCGCTTGCGCTCCTGATCGCTGGGGTTCCGGCGCTTCGCGCGTCACCGCCAGCCTACGTCGGCAGCAGCGACCTTCGCTGCGCCAGCACCAGCGCCAGCGCCGCGACGATCCCCGCCACCAGCAGCAGCGCCAGCCCCCAGCGGTAGCCCACCTGCGGATTCCAGAGCACACCGAGCGCCAGCGGTGCGATCGCGCGCGCCACCGCCTGCGGCAGCCCCAGCGCCCCATTGAGCGAAGCCACGTGCTGGCGGTTCACGTACTGCGCCACCGCCGTGCCCTTGACGATCGTGAGCATGCCATTGCCCATGCCATAGAGCAGCACGAACAGCAGGCCGCCCGCCGGCGAGGTGGCGCCCGCGATCAGGGTGCCGAGGGCGAGCGGCATCAGCAGCGGGATCAGCCGGTTGGCCAGGTGCAGGTCGAAGCGGTGCTCGAAGAAGAACAGCAGCAGGCGCGCCAGCACCTGCATCACCCCGATCGTCGCCGGCAGCGCGATCACCCACGCCTCCGGCAGCCCGCTTTCGCGCAGCAGGCTGATCAGGTGCGGCGGGATCGCCGCCGTGATCGCCATCATCCCCACCACGAACACGCCGATCAGCAGGAAGGGCGCGCTGCGCAGCAGCACCGAGGGGGAGTGGCCTTCGCGGTGCTGCGTCGGCGTCGGCGGCGGGGCGCCGCGCAGGCAGACGAAGTGGACCGGCACGCACACCAGCAGGTGGATGGCCGCCAGCGCCAGCAGCGCGTGGCGCCAACCCAGCGTCGAGATCAGCCACGCCGACAGGGGAATGAAGACGCTGCTGGCCAGGCCGCCCAGGAAGGTCAGGGTGATGATGGCGCGGCGGAAGTCGCCCGGGAAGCGCCGCGTGACGACCGCGAACACCGGCGTGTACAGCGTGGCCGCGAGCGCCGCCCCGAGCAGCACCCACACGGCGTAGAAGCCCGTGGCGGAGCGGACCTGGGCATGCAGCAGCAGGCCGGCGATGACCAGCAGCGAACCGCCGGTCATGACCGCGCGTTCATGGCCGCGGTCGATCCAGCGCCCCACCGGGTACGAGAACACACCTTCGGCCAGCAGGGCGAGGCTGAAGGCCAGGGAGGACTGGGCCCGCGTGAGCCCCAGTTCCCGCTCCACCGGCTCCATCAGCAGCGCGAAGGTGTAGAAGACGCTGCCCCAGGTGATCAACTGGGCCAGCGAGAGCCACACCACGAGACGGCGGTCGTGGCCGGGGGGCGGAGTCATGAAGCGTCCCTCGACGGCATGGACGCGCATTGTGGCGCAAGGCGCGCCGACCGTCGGTCGCGCACCAGGCACCGGTCGCGCGCGCGCCGTCGGCGGGCTTGATCCAGCGCATTGGCACAGGTGGTTACACGCGCCATGCTCGTGGCGTCGAAGCGGCGCGTCCCGCCGCATCGAGAGAGGCCCATCATGCTTTCCGGATTGAAGATCGGCGCGCGGCTCGGCGTCGGCTTCGCCGCCGTCCTGGCGGCCTTCATCGCCCTGTGGGCGCTCGCCGCCATCAACATCGAACACGCCAGGGGCCTGAGCACCGAGGTCACCCTGCGGCACGACCAGACTGCGGCCCTGGCACAGGCCAACGGCGCGATCTGGGCGCTGCGCGCCCACCTGTCCCAGGCGCTCGCCGCGTCCGATGCCGCCGCCCGCGAGAAGACGGCGGAGCAGGCCGCCGCGACCCGCAAGCAGTTCGACGCCGCCATCTTCAACTACCGGCAGGCGGGCGACCTGGGCGTCGACGAGACAGCCTTGCTGCGCGAACTCGGCGCCGCCTTCGACCGCCTGAGCGAGACGCGCGGAACCTGGTTCGAGCTGCTCGCTGCCGGTCGCAACGAGGAGGCCCTGCGGCTGGCCAGCGAGCGGATCCAGCCTGCCGCTGCGCAGGCGGTGCAGGCGCTGGACAAGCTGATAGCCCGCAAGGACCGCGAGGTGATGCAGGCCGACGACTACTTCGGCCTGGAACTCAAGCGCTCGCGGTGGTTCGTCCACGCGGTGGGCCTGGTGGCGCTCGCTGCCGCCGCGGCCGTGATCCTGCTGCTCACGCGCTCGATCACGCGGCCGCTGCACGACGCCGTGGCCTCGATCGAGGCGGTGGCAAGCGGCGACCTGACGCAGCCGATCCGGGTGACGTCGCGCGACGAGGTGGGGCAGTTGCTGGAGGCGCTGGCCACCATGCAGCGCAGCCTGCGGGGGCTGGTGGGCGAAGTGGTGGGCGGCGCGCAATCGGTTGCCGACACCAGCGCGCAGATCGCGCACGGCAACATCGACCTGTCGCAGCGCACCGAGGAACAGGCGAGCACGCTGGAAGAGACCGCCAGTGCAATGGAGGAACTGACCGCGACCGTGAACCAGAACGCCGGCAACGCGCGCCAGGCGAGCCAGCTCGCAGCGGGCGCCTCGGAGGTGGCCACGCGGGGCGGTGAAGCCGTCGGCAACGTGGTGCGGACGATGGACGGCATTTCCGCCTCCTCGCGCCGGATCGCCGACATCATCGGCGTGATCGACGGCATCGCGTTCCAGACCAACATCCTGGCGCTCAATGCGGCGGTGGAAGCGGCGCGCGCCGGCGAGCAGGGGCGCGGCTTCGCGGTGGTGGCGGCGGAAGTCAGGAGCCTGGCGCAGCGCAGCGCAGGCGCGGCGCGGGAGATCAAGACGCTGATCGGCAGCTCGGTGGAGCAGGTCGAGGCCGGCACGCGGCTGGTGGATGCGGCCGGCACCACCATGCAGGAGATCGTGGCGGCCGTGCAGCAGGTGAGCACGCTGGTGGCGGAGATTGCCGCCGCCAGCCAGGAGCAGAGCCAGGGCATTGCCCAGGTCACGACCGCCGTCTCGCAGATGGACCACGTCGTGCAGCAGAACGCCAGCCTGGTGGAGGAGGCCACGGCCGCCACCGAGTCCATGAAGGAGCAGGCCGCGGCGCTGGTGCGTGCGGTCAGCCGCTTCCAGCTCGACGAAGCCCCTGCCAGCGCATCGGCGCGCATGGTGACGCCCCGGCGCGTACGCACCGTGCCCGACGAGGCGCACTTGCCCGCGCCGCTGGCCGTCGCCTCGCCGGCAAGCCCCGCGGGCGAGTGGCGCGAATTCTGACGCGCCGGGCCCCGCCAGCCCGCTCCTCCATGGTGGCGACGCCCCTCGACATGCGCTGCGAGACCATGCCATAGTCGCCGGCGCGCTCGCCCGGCGCGCAGGAGGAGGAGCGGCCATGGCCATCGAATTCCTCGTTGCGGGAGCAGCCGACCGGCTCGCTTCCCTGGAAGCCGCCCCGGCGGCGGGGGATCCGGGCGCCGGCAGGGTGACGGCCGCCGTGCGCGTCGCCCAGCAGCGCGATGGCGCCCAGACGGTGGCCGTGCGGGCCGAACCCGGCCAGGACGTGGTGAGCCTGCAGATCGCCAACGGCCCCGAACTCCTGCTGCATCCCGAAACCGCGCGCGACCTGCTGGCCGCTCAGGACGGCGCCAGCCGCGGCACGGTTGCCGCCGGGGCAGGGCAGGTCTCCCTGCCGCCGCGCCTGCGCTGGCCGCAACGGGCGCCGCAGGAGGTGCAGCAGCGCGGCGGCGACGTCGTCCTGAGCGCGCTGAAGATCCTCAGCGGCGCAGCGCAGGAGGTCGCCGTCGACGCGATCCTGGCCAGGTTCGACGGCGCCGTGAAGGCCGGCGTGCACAAGCTGACGGCTGCCGGATTGCCCGCGGCCGGCCAGGGAACGCCGCTGGACCAGGTCCCCGCGCCGGCGGCGGGCAAGCGCATCCTGGTGCTGGTGCACGGCACCTTCTCCAGCACCGAGGGCACCTTCCAGCGCCTCTGGAGCGAGCATGCCGACAAGGTGGCCGCGCTGTTCCGCGCCTACGGCGAGCACGTCTATGCCCTGGAGCACAGGACGCTGGGGGAAAGCCCGGTGCAGAACGCGCTGGCGCTGGCGCGCACGCTGCCGCCCGGCGCCGTGCTGCACCTGCTCACGCACTCGCGCGGGGGCCTGGTGGCCGAGGTGCTGGCGCGCGCCTGCGCCCAGCAGCAAGGCACCGAGGCCGACTTCGCCCTCCTGGAGGCGGACCCGCTCTCGCGCGACGCATTGCGCAGCCTGTTCGACGAAGTCCGCGCCCGCGGCATCCGCGTGGAGCGCGTGGTGCGGGTGGCCTGCCCGGCGCGCGGCACGCTGCTCGCTTCGGGGCGGCTGGACGCCTACCTCTCGGTCGTGCGCTGGCTGCTGCAGCTGGCCAAGGTGCCGATCCTGCCGCAGTTCGTCGAATTCCTGGGCGACGTGGCGCGGCACCGGCTCGATCCCATGCAGATCCCCGGCCTGGCGGCGCAGGTGCCCGACAGCCCGCTGGTGCAATGGCTGCACGCGGTGCGCGAGCCGATCGCGGGCGAACTGCGCGTCATCGCCGGCGACCTGGCGCCCGACTCGCTCACGTCCTGGCTCAAGACGCTGATGTCCGATTCCTTCTTCTGGACGGACAACGACCTCGTGGTGCAGACGCGTTCCATGTACGGCGGCGCCCCGCGCGCGCAGGACGCCGCCTTCGTGCTCGATGCCGGCGGCGCCGTCTCGCATTTCAGCTACTTCGGCAACGAGAAGACGGCGCAGGCCGTGCTCGACGCCCTGCTGAAGGAGTCCCCCGCCGGCTTCCAGGCGATCGGCCAGCTGTCCTGGGCCGGCCAGTCGGCCACCGGCCAGCGCGCGGCGCCGCAAGGCACGCCGCGCGGGGCGCAGCCGCAACGTCCGGCGGTGATCCTGCTGCCCGGCATCGTCGGCAGCAACCTGAAGCTGGATGCGCACCGCATCTGGCTGTCGTGGCGGCTGGTGAACGGCTTCCTGCAGCTCGCCTACGATCCGGCCGACCACCGCGTGCAGCCCGATGGCGTGATGGCCAATACCTACGACGGGCTGATCGCCTTCCTGTCGGCGACGCACGAGGTCATCCCGTTCGACTTCGACTGGCGGCTGCCGATCGAGGAGGAGGCGAAGCGGCTCGGCCAGGTGCTCACCGCGGCGATGGCGGCGCGCGGCGAGAGCCGCCAGCCGGTGCGGCTGGTGGCGCACTCCATGGGGGGCCTGGTCACGCGCGTGATGCAGCTCGAATGCCCCGACGTGTGGAACGCGTGGATGGCGCAGCCCGGCGCCCGCGTCCTGATGCTGGGCACGCCCAACGAAGGTTCCTGGGCGCCGATGCAGGTCCTGAGCGGCGACGACACCTTCGGCAACACGCTGATCGCCTTCGGCGCACCCTTTCGCGACAAGGCGGCCCGCGCCGCGATGGCCGGCTTCCCCGGCCTGCTGCAACTGCAGCGCGGCCTGCTGGACCCCAGGTACGCGTTGGACCAGCGCCAGACCTGGGAGGAACTCGCCCGCACCGACCTCGAGCGGGCGCGCAAGGCGAGTGCGTGGCACTTCACCGAACGGCAGCTCTCGCTGATCGAGTGGGGCGTGCCGCCGCAGGCGGTGCTCGATGCCGCCGTGGCGCTGCGCAAGCGCCTGGACGCGCAGCGCGACGACGTGCTGCCCGCCTTCGCCCAGCGCATGAGCATGGTGCTGGGCACCGCCAGCCGCACGCCGGACGGCTACGAGATGGGCGAGCTCGGCCTCGAATACCTGGACCTCGTGGAGCGCGGCGACGGCCGCGTGACGGACCGCAATGCCATGCTTGCCGGCGTGCAGGCCTGGCGGGCGCCGGCCGTGCACGGTTCGCTGCCCGGCTGCGAGGAGGCCTGGCCCGCCTACCTGGAACTGCTGAACACCGGCCAGACGCAGCTGCTGCCCGCTGTCGGCCAGGGCCTGCGGGCGGCCGCGACGGCCGTGCAGCCCGGCCTGCACGAGCGCAGCCGGCCCTCGCGCCTGGCGCGCGGCACGCCGCCCACCGCCCCCGACCCGTTGCTGCCCGGCACCGCCGGCGCCGAGGCCGCTGCCGGCGACGCGCTCAGGATCACCGTCCACAACAGCGACCTGAGCTTCGTGCACGAACCCCTGCTGGTGGGCCACTACGCCTCGCTGGCCGTCACCGGCTCGGAAGCGGCCGTCAATCGCCTGCTCGGGGGCAAGCTGCTGCGGGCGCTGCGCGCCGGCGATTACCCGCAGGACGCGGGCACGGTGCGGGTCTTCAACAACACCCGGCTGCGCGAGGAGAACCCGTGGCAGCTGCCGCGGCCCGAAGCGGTGGTGGTCGTCGGCCTGGGTCCTGAAGGCAAGCTCAGTTCCGAGGCGCTGATGAAGGCGGTCGCCAACGGCATCGTCTCCTGGGCGCTGACGATGGACGACCGGCGCGAGCCGCCGGCCGAACTCGAGATGGCGGCCACGCTGATCGGCAGCGGCGGCATGAACATCACGCCGGGCCAGGCCGGGCAACTCATCGCGTGTGCCGCCCGCGAGGCGAACACGCGCCTGCGCAACGTGACCGAGGATGCCCCCTCGGACCCGCGCCGGCCCGAGACGCGGCGCCTGCCCGTGATCCGCCGGCTGCGGCTGGTCGATCTCTACCTCGATCGCGCCAGCGAAGCATGGCGCGCGCTGCAGGAATTGCAGGCGGCCAGCCCCACCGAGTTCCGCGTCGACGAGCGCATCGAGAGCGCGGACAGCGGCCTGGAGCGGCCGCTGGACTCGAGCTACCGCGGCGCCGAATACGACCTGATCATGGCGACCTGGTCGGGCGAAGGCGCCAGCAGCCAGATCACCTACCGCGTGGGCACGCGGCGCGCGCGCTCGGAGCTGCAGGGGCAGGCCACGCAGGCCTCGCTGCTGGCGCAGCTGCTGCGGCGCGGCTCGCGCGAGGGCTACACGCGCAAGCTGGGGCGCACGCTGTTCCAGTTGCTGGTGCCGCTCGACCTGGTGCCCTTCATGGCCAGCAGCGGCGACGCCCAGCTCGAACTCGACGAGCGCACCGCCGCCGTTCCCTGGGAGCTGCTGGAGACGCCGCGCGACGACGACCATCCGGGCGAGCGCGAGCCCTGGGCGATCCGCTGCAAGCTGCTGCGCAAGCTGCGCACCACCGACTTCCGCCTGCAGACGCGCGACGCCACGCGCATCGCCGGCGTGCTGGTGCTGGGCGAGCCCGCCTGCCCCGCGAGCTACCCGCGCCTGCCCGGGGCGCGGCGGGAAGCGCGCGCGGTGCGGGAGGCGCTGGAGCGCTGCGGCCTGCAGGGCCTCCTCAAGCCCCTGATCGCGAGCGACGATCCGCGCACGGTCGGCGCCGATGAATCGACCGTGATCCAGACCCTGCTGGACGACGCCTGGCGCATCGTCCACATCTCCGGCCACGGTGCGGAGCCGTGCAAGGACGATCCGCGCGGGGTGGTGCTGTCCGGCGGCTCCTTCCTCGGCCCGCGCGAGATCAAGAGCATGCGCGTGGTGCCGGAACTGGTGTTCGTCAACTGCTGCTTCTCCGGCGCCGTGGACGCCGCCGCGGTGGTCGGCGCAGAGAATGTCCTCGACTACAGCCGGCCCGGCTTCGCCGCCAATGTCGCCACCGAGTTGATCCGCATCGGCGTCAAGTGCGTGGTCGCGACCGGCTGGGCCGTCGACGACGGCCGGGCGGAGATCTTCGCCCGCGCCTTCTACACGGCGCTGGGGCAGGGGGCCCGCTTCATCGATGCCGTGGCGCAGGCCCGCCGCGCGGCCTGGTCGCCGGACGACAACACCTGGGGCGCCTACCAGTGCTACGGCGACCCCGACTGGCGCCTGATCGGCGAGCTTGCCGATGCCCAGCGCCCCCCTGCGCCGCTGGCGAGCGCCACCCCGCAGGTCGCCTCCGTGTCCGGGCTGAAGCTGGTGCTGCGCGGCCTGGCCACCCGGGCCGCCTACCAGTCGCAGGCGCAGGAGGCGGACCGGGGTGTGGTCCAGGAACTGGAGCAGCGCTTCGCGCAAGCGTGGGGCGACCAGGGCGCGGTGGCCGAATCCTTCGGCGCCGCGTGGGAGGCCCTCGGCGACGACGCCAAGGCGATCCGCTGGTACGGCGCGGCCCGCCTGGCCAGGGACGGCGGCGCCAGCTACCGCAGCAGCGAACGCCTCTTCAACCTGCAGGCGCGCCAGGCCTGGGAGTCGCTGCGCGACCAGACGCTGGCCGGCGCCGCCGGGACGGGCGCCGACGCGCAGCCCTGTGCGGCGACGCGCCAGCGCCGCAAGCAACACGCCGTCACGCAGGCGCGCACGTCGCTGGCCGCGGCCCGCAAGGGATTGGAGAGCCTGCTGGCCGTCGCCGAAAGCGCGGAACGGCTCGCGCTGGTCGCCTCGGTCGACAAGCGCCTGGCGATGGTCCACTACCTGCTCGGCGACGCTGGCGCCGCCCGCAACAGCATCCTCGCCATGCGCAAGGGCTACCAGCGGGCCTGGGACGCCGCGGCGCCGGCCACCGCGGGGGAAGCCTTCTATCCCGCCATGAACGTGCTGGCGGCCAGCGTCGCCCTGCGCGAGCCGCTGCCGGCCGACCAGGCTGCGGCGGTGGAGGCCCTGGTCGCGGGCAGGAGCCGCAGCGCCCCGGACTTCTGGAGCGTGGCTGCCGGCATCGAGCTCGATGCCTGGCATGCGCTCGAACGCGGCGTGCTGGCGCAGCACGCCGACGCGATCCTGGGCCAGTTCCAGGACCTGCACGATCGCGTGGCGCGCGTCGTCAACTGGCGCACGCTGCACGACCAGCTGCAGTTCCTCGTGTTCTCCCTGCGCGACCAGCTGCCCGCGCCGGAAGCCGAAGCGGCTGCGCGGCTGGTGCAGCAGCTGGCCGGCTTCGGCCAGCTGCGTGTCGCGTCCTCCCACTGAAAAGGAGCCTTCCATGAGCCAGCTCTCCGCCGAACAGGCGCGCTCGTACGTCGACGCCGCCGAGATCCCGCAGCCACGCAGCGCGCGCGGCACGGTGGACGGCGCCGCGGTGCTGTCCGCGCTCGACACCACCCGGCAGCAGGCCGCCGTGGTGGCCTCCGAAGTGGTGGCCTTCGCCGATGGCGTCAGCGGCCAGTTCCGCCAGGACCTGGTGAACAGCACGCTGCTGGCGCAGCTGGTGGCCAACCAGAAGGTGAGCGACCGCAGCCGGATCTTCGACTGGTACGACGCCTACTTCGATGCGCTCGCCAACATCGGGTGGGCGGTGCAGGGCCGCGACTTCGCGATCTACAACGAGCAGGGGCAGAACTTCGACGCCCACAAGGCGATCATCGGCGTGCTGGCGACGGTGCTCGGCCCGGCGGCCACCGCGCTGGCGATGGTCACGAGCACGCTGGAAGCCTTGCAGTCGATGGACGCCGACAGTCCCTGGATCCGGCTGTTCGCGCGCGAGAGCCAGTCGGCGCAGCAGGCCCACTTCCAGGTCACGGCGGTGGACGTGGGTACGGACGGCGAGCCCTTCGTCACGCTCGTCGCCTTCGGGCTGGAAGCCCACGCCGGCATGACGCAGGTGCTGTTCTTCCGCTGGCGCACCAGCGACGTGACCCTGCGCCATTGCTCCGGGCAGGTCGGCATCGATGCCGCCGTGGCGGATGCCTTGCGGGCGCCGCTGCGGCAGAAGCTGGCGGCGCACGCGATCGATTTCGTCAAGGCGCTGCCGGATCTGGTTTGAGGGCGGCGCGGCGCAATCGCCGTTCCATCAGCGAGGCGTCGGCTGCCGCATGCGAAAGACGCCTGCCGAACGAGTGTCAGACCGACGCATCCCGGAACGCACGCAAGACACTGTTGATTCGCGTCTGGTAGCCCGGCCCTTGCGCCTTGAACCACTCCAGCACGTCCTGGTCCACGCGCAATGAAATGAGTGCCTTGGCAGGGAGCGGCTGCAATCCACGCCGCACCACGCCGCGGACGATGTGCTTCAGGTCCGCCTCGGGATGTTCGGTCGCGCCAGAGGCCCTGTCGGCTTTCAGACGATCCCAGTCAGTCCTGGACCTGGTCGAAGTAGATGCGCGCTTCGCGCCTTGTCGCTTTGCGGAAGGAGATGATGCGGATTTCATGTTCACTCTCCGTGTGAACCACAGAAACGGGAATGCCGGCCAGCAAGCCCAGCGTGACGAATCGCTGCTCGCCGTAGGAGAAGCGGTCGTCCTCGAAAGTGAAGGTCACACCCTCGAAGACGAATGGCGTATCAACGAAGTCAAGGCCATGCGCCCGCAGGTTCGCTGCGCGCTTCACCTCCGACCAGGTGAACTCCATGCGAAAAGTGTATATACAGTACGTAGCGACGTCAAACGGGCTACCCCAGCGGTATGAGGGCGAAGTCGGCGGGCAGGCAGCGCATGCGGGGCCTACTTTCGGTGCGCCCCCTACAACCCTGCCGGCAGCACCCGACGGTACTGCACCGCCTCGGCGACATGCACGACCTCCACGGCGCTCGCACCCGCCAGGTCGGCGATCGTGCGCGCCACCTTCAGCACGCGGTGCGTGGAGCGCGCGCTCCAGCCCAGGCGGGCGGAGGCGTTGCGCAGGAACTCCGAGGCCTTGTGCGCGAGTCCCGCATGGGCGTCGATCTCGGCGCCCTGCAACGCGTGGTTCGCCTTGCCCTGCCGCTGCAGCGCGCGCGCCCGCGCCGCCACGCAGCGCGTCTGCACCGGCGCACTCGGCTCGCCGGCGGGCGCCTGCAGCAGTTCGCCCGCCGCGAGCGCCGGCACCTCCACGTGCAGGTCGATGCGATCGAGCAGCGGCCCGGACAGGCGACCCTGATAGCGGGCGATCTGCTCCGGGCTGCAGCGGCACGGGCGCGCCGATCCGAGCCAGCCACAGGGGCAGGGATTCATCGCTGCCACCAGCTGGAAGCAGGCGGGGAACTCGCTGCGGCGGGCGGCCCGTGCGATCGTGATGCGGCCGGTCTCCAGCGGCTCGCGCAGGGCCTCCAGTGCGGCGCGGGGAAACTCCGGCAGTTCATCGAGGAACAGCACCCCGTGGTGCGCCAGCGAGATCTCCCCCGGCCGCGGCGGCGAGCCGCCGCCCACCAGGGCCACGGCACTGGCCGAATGGTGCGGCGACTCCGTCGGACGCTGCGACCAGTGCTGCAAGGCGAAGCGGCCGGCGAGGCTGGCGACCGCCGCACTCTCCAGCGCCTCGGCGACCGTCATCGGCGGCAGCAGGCCCGCGAAGCGCTGCGCCAGCATGGACTTGCCGGCCCCGGGCGGGCCGACCAGAAGCAGGCTGTGACCCCCGGCCGCCGCGATCTCCAGCGCGCGCCGCGCCCCGGCCTGCCCTTTCACGTCGACCAGGTCCGGATAGGAAGCGCAAGCCGCGGGTGCGCTGGCCACCAGCCGCGTCCAGCCATCGGGTTCGTCCGAGAGCGGCGGCGCGTCCGTGCAAGGCGGCGCCGGCGGCGCGAAGTGCCGGACCACATCGAGCAGGTGGCGTGCCCGGACGACGTGCGCCTCGGGCACCAGCGCCGCTTCCTCCGCGCTGCCCGGTGGCAGCACGAGCCGCGTCACCACGCCGCCGGCGTGCAGCGCCAGGCTGGTCGCCAGCGCGCCGCGCACCGGCCGCAATTCGCCTGACAGCGAGAGTTCGCCCGCGAATTCGTAGCCCGCCAGTCGCTGGCCGTCGATCTGCCCGCTGGCGGCCAGCACGCCGATGGCGATCGGCAGGTCGAAGCGGCCGCTGTCCTTCGGCAGGTCGGCCGGTGCGAGGTTCACGGTGATCCTCTTGTTGTGCGGGAACTCCAGCCCGGAGTTCAGCAGCGCCGAGCGCACGCGCTCCCGCGCCTCCTTCACTTCGGTATCCGCCAGGCCCACCAGCATGAAATTGGGCAGCCCGTTGGCGAGGTGGACCTCGACCGTCACCGCGGCGGCCTCCAGGCCGACCAGCGCACGGCTTTGCACGAGACACAGGCTCACGTCAGGGCTCCTCCCTATTCAGGTGCATGTCAGGGGCTGGTGCGCGCGCCGGCGCCGCGTCGCACCGCGCTGGTGCGATGGCGCAAGGCCGATCGCCCTGCCATGGGTAACGGACTGCACCTGCGGCGCGATGACGCACCGTTTCATCCCTCCGGGCGATGGCATGCGTCCTGCTAAAGACCCCCTGAAAGAAACCAACTCAACGAACGAACGGAGAAGGATCCATGAAAGCGAAACTTGCGGTGCTGGTGGCAATGCTGGTCGGGTCGGGCGCGGTGATGGCCCAGGCGGCCAGCGCGCCCGAGCCCGACTACACGCTGTCGTTCAACGTCGGCGCGGTCACCGACTATCGCTACCGCGGCATCTCGCAGAGCCGCCTGCGCCCCGCGCTGCAGGGCGGCGCCGACTTCGCGCACAAGAGCGGCTTCTATGTCGGCACCTGGGGGTCGACGATCAAGTGGATCAAGGATGCAGGCGGTGACGCGAACATCGAGGTCGACCTGTACGCCGGCTACAAGACCACGTTCAGCGGCGTGGGCGTCGACGTGGGCGTGCTGCGCTATTTCTACCCCGGCTCCGACCTCTCTCCGGCTACCGGCCTGGTGAACCCGGACACGACCGAGGTGTACCTCGCGGGCACCCTGGGCCCGGCCACCCTGAAGTACTCGCACTCGACCACCGACCTGTTCGGCACGCCGGACAGCAAGGGCAGCGGCTACCTCGACCTGAGCGCCGCGTTCGAGCTCCCCTGGTACGGCCTGACGCTCACGCCGCACATCGGCCACCAGAGGGTCCGCCACAACTCCGCGTTTTCGTACACGGACTGGTCGCTCACGCTCGGCAAGGACTTCGGCAACGGCTTCAGCGCCAGCCTGGCCTACGTCGATACCAACATCGTCGTTCGCGCCCCCAACGGCAAGGACAACGCGCGCGGCGGCGTGGTCGCCGGCGTCAAGTACGCGTTCTGAGTTCGCGCGCCTCCAGGAGAACCCCATGAAACTCGTCACCGCCATCATCAAACCCTTCAAGCTCGACGAAGTGCGCGAGGCCCTCTCGGCCATCGGCGTGCAGGGCATCACCGTCACCGAAGTCAAGGGCTTCGGCCGCCAGAAGGGCCACACCGAGCTGTACCGCGGCGCCGAATACGTCGTCGACTTCCTGCCCAAGGTGAAGATCGAGGCGGCGGTGGCGGACGACCTGGTCGAACGCGTCATCGAGGCGGTCGAGGGCGCGGCGCGCACCGGGAAGATCGGCGACGGAAAGATCTTCGTGTACGACCTCGAGCAGGTCGTGCGCATCCGCACCGGCGAGACCGGCCGGGAAGCGCTCTAGACATTCCACCTTCACACAGAGAGCACCGACATGAGGAAACTTCTTGCCTCCCTGGCCCTGGGCCTCGGACTCCTGGCCGGCGGCGTTGCCGTCGCCCAGACGCCCGCCGCTCCGGCGACCGAAGCCCCCGCCGCTGCCGCCACCACGGCCGCGCCTGGTGCGGCGGCACCGGCTGCCCCTGCCGCCGCTGCTGCCGCCCCTGCGGCAGCGACGCCCGCACCCAAGGTCGACTCCGGCGACACCGCCTGGATGCTGACCTCCACGATGCTGGTGATCCTGATGACGATCCCCGGCCTGGCCCTGTTCTACGGCGGCCTGACGCGCTCGAAGAACATGCTGTCCGTGCTGATGCAGGTTTTCGTCGTGTTCTCCCTCATCAGCTTGCTGTGGGCGATCTACGGCTACAGCCTGGCGTTCGCGGGCGAGGGCAACTTCTTCGGCTCGCTGCAAAAGGTGTTCCTCTTCGGCGTGACGATGGAAACCTTCGGCGCGCTCACCACGATCCCCGAGTACGTGTTCGTCTCCTTCCAGGGAACGTTCGCGGCCATCACGGCGGCCCTGATCGTGGGCGCCTTCGCCGAGCGCATCAAGTTCTCCGCCGTGCTGCTGTTCTCGGCGCTCTGGTTCACCTTCTCCTATGTGCCGATGGCGCACATCGTGTGGGGCGGCGGCCTGCTGGCCAAGGACGGCGCGCTGGACTTCGCCGGCGGCACCGTGGTGCACATCAACGCCGGCGTGGCCGGCCTGGTGGGCGCCTATGTCCTCGGCAAGCGCGTCGGCTTCGGCAAGGAGGCCTTCACGCCGCACTCCCTGACGCTGACCATGGTGGGCGCCTCGCTGCTGTGGGTGGGCTGGTTCGGCTTCAACGCCGGTTCCGCCGGTGCCGCCAACGCCTCTGCGGGCCTCGCCTTCATCAACACGGTGCTGGCGACCGCCGCCGCGACGCTGTCGTGGATCACCGGTGAAGCGCTGGCCAAAGGCAAGGCTTCCATGCTGGGCGCCGCCTCGGGTGCCGTCGCCGGCCTGGTCGCCGTCACCCCGGCCGCGGGCTTCGTCGGCCCGATGGGCTCCATCGTGCTGGGCCTGATCGCCGGCCTGGTGTGCCTGTGGGGCGTCAGCGGCCTCAAGCGCATGCTGGGTGCCGACGACGCGTTCGACGTGTTCGGCGTGCACGGCGTGGGCGGCATCGTCGGCGCGCTGCTGACCGGCGTGTTCGCGGCCCAGAGCCTGGGCGGCACCGGCGGCGCCACGCCCGACACCTTCACCATCGCCGGCCAGGTGTGGGTCCAGTTCAAGAGCGTGCTGCTCACGGTGGTCTGGTCCGCCGTCGTGGCCTTCGTCTCCTACAAGATCGCCGATCTGCTCGTCGGCCTGCGGGTCAGCGAGGAAGAGGAACGCGAGGGCCTGGACATCAGCAGCCACGGCGAAACCGCCTACAACCGCTGATCCGGCCCGGCAAAGAGTCTCCTTTGGATGTTCGGCCCGCTTCGGCGGGCCGTTTTTTTCGCGCGCCTCGCCCGCACGGGCACAATGGGCCGAAAAGGAGACAGGCCCATGATCGAACTGCGTGCCGGACGGCTGCGATGCGAACTCAAGCCCGAACTCGGCGGCTGCATTGCCGGCCTCTGGCTGGACGATCAACCGGTCCTGCGCTCCACGCCGGCCGCGCAGCTCGCGGCGGCGCGGCTGGCGGGGTGCTATCCGCTGGTGCCCTTCTCCAACCGCATCGGCCACGCCAGCCTGGTATGGCAGGGCACGCAGCACCCTCTGGTGCGCAACAACGGCGACGAGCCGCACGCGATCCACGGCGTCGGCTGGCAGCGGCCCTGGAACGTGCTCGACCGCGACGCGACGTCGGCCATGCTCTCGTACGCGCATGGCGCCGATTCGTCCTGGCCCTTCGCCTTCGACTGCTCGCACACGGTCCGGCTCACCGCCACGGCGCTGGAGATGACGCTGGCCCTCACCAACCAGTCGGACCAGCCGGCGCCGGCCGGCCTCGGCTGGCACCCGTATTTCGTCAAGCGGCCGCACAGCCATCTCAGCTTCGAGGCCCGCGGGCGGTGGGAAATGGGCGCCGACAAGCTGCCCACGGAACGGCGCGACAGCGGCGGCCTCGACGTGGACTGCGCCGCGCTGGAAGTCGACCACTGCTACGACGGCTGGAACGGCGTCGCCCACCTGCGCGACGAGCGCCTGCACGCGATCGTCCGCTCCGGCCTCACGCGGCTGGTGGTCTTCACCAACCCCGCCCGGGAGGGCATCGCGCTGGAGCCGGTGAGCCACGCCAACAACGCGGTGCACCTCTACGCCCGCGGCGCCGCGGCGGAGGAGCTCGGGCTGCGCGTGCTGCAGCCCGGCGAGACCATGATCGCGGAGATGTCCATCGAGGCGGAGCCGGCTGCATGAAGTGGCAGGTGGCGGTGCCCGAGCCGGACGCGCTCGGCGAGTCGCCGTTCTGGCATCCCGCGG
This sequence comes from Ramlibacter alkalitolerans, assembly GCF_016722765.1. Taxonomy (GTDB): domain Bacteria; phylum Pseudomonadota; class Gammaproteobacteria; order Burkholderiales; family Burkholderiaceae_C; genus Ramlibacter; species Ramlibacter alkalitolerans. The sequence continues at coordinate 46,527 of NZ_JAEQND010000010.1, forward strand.
AAAACCGGCTCTACTGGGTCGACATCGAAGGCCGGCGGGTGCGGCGCTGGGATCTGGCCAGCGGCGCGCGCGAGCAGTGGGAGCTGCCGCAGGAGGCGGGCTGCATCGCGCCGGCGGCGCACGGCGGGCTGGTGCTGGGGATGCGCGACGGCATCTACCGCGCGCGCAGCTGGGGCGGCATCCTGGAGCCGCTGGTGCGCTTCAGCCATGGCGCGCATTCGCGCTTCAACGACGGCAAGGCCGATCCGCTCGGTCGCTTCTGGGCCGGCACCTACTACGAGCCCAAGGACGCACGCAAGGCCGACCTGTTCTGCATCGATTGCCGGCCCGAGAACGGCAACGACGGCAAGGCCCTGGTGCAGCTGAAGGTCACCAACACGATGAACTCCAACGGCCTCGCCTGGTCGCCCGACCAGCGCACGCTGTACTGGGCGGACACCGCGGACCACACGGTGCATGCGTGGGACTGGGGCGCGCGCGGCAACGCGATGCGGCACCACCGCGTGTTCCACCGCTTCGACCGCAAGCCGGCCGGCTGGCAGCCCGGGCAGCCCGGCTACGGTGGCCGCCCCGATGGCGCGGCGGTGGACGAGCAAGGCCACTACTGGATCGCGATGTTCGAGGGCGGCCGCCTGCTGCGGCTGTCGCCCGCCGGCGCCGTGGTGGCGGAATGCGAACTGCCGGCGCGCTGCCCCACCATGCCCTGCTTCGGTGGCCCGGACCGCCGCACGCTGTACGTCACCACGGCGCGTCATGGCCGGCCCGCCGCGGAACTGGCCGCCTTCCCGCATTCGGGCTGCGTCTTTTCCACGACCGTGGACGTGCCCGGGCTGCCCGTCAACTTCTTCGTCGACTGATGCTGCGCAAGCGACCCGCGCCGTGGCCGTAACATTGCGCGCCATGGATCCCGCCCTCGCCGAACTTGCCGACCGCATCCGCGCCGCCGCGGCCCAGGGCACGCCCCTGCGCATCCATGGCGGCGGCACCAAGGACTTCTACGGCGAACGGCTGGAAGGCGAGCTGCTGGACACGCGCGGGCTGCAAGGCATCGTGAGCTACGAGCCGAGCGAGCTGGTGGTGACGGTGCGGGCCGGCACGCCGCTGGCCGAACTGGAACAGGTGCTGGCCGAAAGCGGGCAGTGCCTGCCCTTCGAGCCGCCGCATTTCGCGCCGGGCGCCACGGTCGGGGGCATGGTCGCCGCCGGGCTCTCCGGTCCCGCGCGGGCCAGCGTCGGTGCCGTGCGCGACTACATCCTGGGCCTCGTGCTCCTCAACGGGCGCGCCGAGGAACTCGTGTTCGGCGGCCAGGTGATGAAGAACGTGGCCGGCTACGACGTCTCGCGCCTCATGGCCGGGGCGCTGGGCACGCTGGGCCTGATTGCCGAAGTGAGCCTGAAGGTACTGCCGGTGCCGCCGGCCGAGGCCACGCTGCGCTTTCGCATCCCGCAGGCGGAGGCGCTCGAGCGCCTGAACGCCTGGGGCGGCCAGCCGCTGCCGCTCAATGCGAGCTGCTGGGAGCCGAGCAACGGCGGCGCCCTCTACCTGCGCCTGCGCGGCGCCGTGGCGGCCGTCGAAGCGGCCTGCCGCAGCCTCGGCGGGGACCAGCTGGACACGGCCGGCGCCGCCGCGGAATGGAACGCCTGCCGCGACCACGGCATGATCTGGTTCACCGAAGGCGGGGAGCGCGACCTGTGGCGCCTGTCGGTGCCGCAGACCGCCCGGGTGCTGCAACTTCCAGAAGCGCCCCTCGTCGAATGGCATGGCGCCCAGCGCTGGGTGCGGGCGCAGCCGGCCGACGGCCACCACGTGCGGCAGGCGGCGCTGGCCGCGGGCGGCCACGCCACGCTGTTCCGCAGCGCGCGCGCCGACGCGCACGACCGCATGACCCACCTGGCGCCGCCCCTGGCCGCCATCCACGAGCAACTCAAACTGCAGTTCGATCCGTACCGCGTCTTCAACCGCGGCCGGCTCTACCCCCATCTCTGATGCAGACCCATCTCTCCCCGGAGTTCCAGGGCACGCCGGAGGGCGCCGAGGCCGAAGCCATCCTGCGCAAGTGCGTGCACTGCGGCTTCTGCACCGCCACCTGCCCCACCTACCAGATCCTCGGCGACGAGCTCGATGGTCCGCGCGGGCGCATCTACCTGATGAAGCAGGTGCTCGAAGGCGTGGAACCCACGCGCAAGACGCAACTGCACCTCGATCGCTGCCTGACCTGCCGCAACTGCGAGACCACCTGCCCCAGCGGCGTCGACTACGGCCGGCTGGTGGACATCGGCCGCGGCATCGTCGAACGCAAGGTCCCGCGCGGCGCGCCATCCCGCGCGCTGCGCTGGGCCCTGAAGGAGGGCCTGACCTCGAGCGGCTTCGCCCCGGCAATGCGGGCCGGCCAGGCCGTGCGCGGCGCGCTGCCCGAAGTGCTGCGCGACAAGGTGCCGCCGCGCCGCGCCGCCGGCGGCTGGCCCACGCGCACGCATGCGCGCAAGGTGCTGATGCTGGCCGGTTGCGTGCAGCCGGCGATGATGCCCAACATCAACACCGCGACAGCACGCGTGCTGGATGCCGCCGGCATCCAGGTCGTGATCGCGCCCGAAGCGGGCTGCTGCGGCGCCCTGAAGTTCCACCTGAACGACCACGACGGCGGGCGCGCCCAGATGCGCCGCAACATCGATGCCTGGTGGCCTTCCGTGGAGCGGGGCGAGGTCGAGGCGATCGTCATGAACGCGTCGGGCTGCGGCGTGACGGTGCGCGAGTACGGCCACTACCTGCAGCACGACGCCGGCTATGCGGACAAGGCCAGGCGCATCGGCGAGCTCACGCGCGATCTCAGCGAGCTGCTGCCGGAGATGGTGCCGCTGCTGCAGGACAAGGTGCGGCCGCGGCCGGGCGTCTTCGCCTACCACGCGCCCTGCACCCTGCAGCACGGCCAGAAGCTCAGGGGCGGGGTCGAGCAGGGCATGGCGGCGCTCGGCTTCGAGCTGCGCGTGGCGATCAACGAATCGCACCTGTGCTGCGGCTCGGCCGGCACCTATTCGCTGCTGCATCCGGAGATCTCGCACACCCTGCGCGATCGCAAGCTGGGGCACCTGGGCGCGCTGCAGCCGCAGGCCATCCTCTCCGCCAACATCGGCTGCATCACGCACCTGCAAAGCGGCACGGAGCTGCCCGTGCGGCACTGGGTGGAAGTGCTGGACGAGGCGCTGGCAGCTTCTCAGACCCAGTCGCGTTCGGCCAGGTAGCGCAAGGCCCTCTCGCGGGCGCGCCGCACGACGGCCGCCGGGTCGCGGCCGGACAGCTGCGGCATCGCCGCGTCGGCGATCATGCGGGCCGTTTCCCGCACCCGTGCGAAGTCGCCCGGCACGCGGATGCCTTCGCGGGCCGCCGCAGCCTGCACCTGCAGGCACCAGGCGGCGGCCTGCTCGGCCGTCCTGGCATCGGCGCGCAACAGGTCCGGCGGACCTTGCGAACCCGCCTCGCCTGCATCCAGCGCGGCGAGCAGCCGGCGCGACAGCGCGCGCGCCGTGCCAGCGAGCTTCGCGCATTCGATGTGCCGCGCCTGCTGCTGCTGGGCCAGCCACTTGCGGAAACTCTCCTCCACCAGGGCCTGCCGGGTGCGCGCTGCGCTGGTCTCCAGCCAGGTGACCAGGGTGGCGCACTCGGTGCGCTTGCCGGCGGTGTCCTGCCGTTGCAGGCGTTCGCCGAAGCGGCGCGCGAGCGTGCCGGCCAGGCGCTCCATGCCCTGCGGACCGACGCGCCGCTCGGCGGCCGCGCGGCCGGCGGCCAGGTTGGCGCGGTGGCTGTCGTTCAGGCGTGCGAGGCCGGCGTCGATGGCGTCGCCGAGCGCCGGGTCGACCTCGGCGCAGGGGCCGCGCACCTGCTGCGCGAGCAGGGCGCCGTGGAACAGCGGCCGCAAGGCGTCGTCCACGAACTCCTGCGCGTGGCAGGGCCAGAACCACACGGGCAGCGTGGCGAGGACGATCCAGCGGAAGCGGGGCATCGAACCATTGTGCGCTGGCGTCGGCGCGCGCGGGCGCATTGCGGCGCACGTTTCGCCGCGGGCAGGGAAAGTTCCCGCACCGCATCAATGCCGAGCTGATCGCGGCGGCATCGCCCCAGCAAACGGCATCGGTGGTGTACAACACGCAGTCCACCCAAGCACCGCCCCGACCCATGACAGCAGGCCAGGATTTTCTCGCCGGCGGCGGCGAGATGGGACAGCGCATCCGCAGCTTCGACTGGGCCGCCACCCCGCTCGGTCCCATCGAACGCTGGCCCCAGAGCCTGCGCAGCGCCGTCAGCATCCTGCTGCCGTCCAAGGCGCAGATCGCGATGTTCTGGGGCCCGGACCTCATCACCATCTACAACGACGCCTACCGGCCCGTGTTCGGCGCCAAGCACCCCGGCGCGCTGGGGCGCCCGATCCGCGAAGCCTGGGACGAACTCTGGCGGGCCGGCCTGAAGGAACTGTTCGACGGCGTGCTGCAGACCGGCGAGGCCTTCTGGGCCCAGGACCTGCCTTTCTTCATGGAGCGGCACGGCTACCGGGAGGAGACCTATTTCGACGTCTCCTACGACCCCGTGCGCGACGAGTCCGGCAGCGTCGGCGGCCTGTTCTGCATCGTCAGCGAGAAGACCGGCCGCGTGATCGGCGAGCGCCGGCTGCGCACCCTGCGCGACCTCGCCCGCATCGCGGCGCACGCGCAGACCACGGCGGAGGTGTTCGGCAAGGTGGGCGCGGTGCTCAGGGAGAACGCGCAGGACCTGCCCTTCGCCCTGCTGTACGCGCCGGACGAAGGCGACGGCGCCACGCTGGTGGCGCAGTCCGGGCTGGAGGGCTCGGCGGCGGCGCCGGCCCGCCTGCCCGCCAGCGGCGGCGCCTGGCCGCTGGCGCGTGAACTCACCTTGCTCTCCGGCGATGCCCTGGCCTCGCTCGGTTCGCTGCACGGCGGCCCCTGGCCGGAGCCGGTGCGCGAGGCCGTGGTGCTGCCCCTGTCCGGCAGCGGCGAAGCGGGCCACGGCTGGCTCGTCTGCGGCGCCAGCCCGCGCCGCCACGTCGACGACGACTTGCGCGACTTCGTGGCGATGGTGGCTTCCAACATCGCGGCCGCCCTGGACAGCGCACGGCGCTCGGAACACGAGCATCGCCGCGCCGAGATGCTGGCCGAACTCGATCGCGCCAAGACGACCTTCTTCAGCAACGTCAGCCACGAGTTCCGCACCCCGCTGACGCTGCTGATGGCGCCGCTGGACGACGCGCTCGCGGATGCGGCCCGCCCGCTCGATCCGGTGCAGCGCGAACGGCTCGAGCTGGCCCGCCGCAGCAGCGCGCGGCTGCACAAGCTGGTCAACTCGCTGCTGGATTTCTCGCGCATCGAGGCCGGCCGGACGCAGGCGAGCTACGTCGCCACCGACCTCGCGGCGCTGACGGCGGAACTCGCCAGCAGCTTCCGCTCCGCCATCGAGAAGGCCGGCCTGCGGCTGCTCGTGGACACCCCGCCCACGCGCGAGGCGGCGTACGTCGACCGCGACTTCTGGGAAAAGATCGTCCTCAACCTGCTGTCCAACGCCTTCAAGTTCACCTTCGAAGGCCGGATCGCGGTGCGGCTGCGCGAAACCGCCGGCGCGTTCGAGTTGAGCGTGCAGGACACGGGCGTCGGCATCCCGGCGCAGGAACTGCCGCACGTGTTCCAGCGTTTCCACCGCGTCGAAGGCACGCGCAGCCGCACGCACGAGGGCTCCGGCATCGGCCTGGCGCTGGTGCACGACCTGGTGCGCCTGCATGGCGGCGAAGTCGCGGTGAGCAGCCGCGAAGGCGAGGGCAGCTGCTTCACCGTCACCATCCCGGCCGGTCATGCGCACCTCGATGCAGCGCGGCTGGGCGCGGCGCCGACGCTCGCCAGCACCGCGGTGGCCGGCTCCGCCTACATCGAGGAGGCCCTGCGCTGGCTGCCCGGCCAGCCGACGCAGGCCCCGGCGGCTGCGGGGTCGCGCCCGCGGATCGTGCTGGCCGACGACAACGCCGACATGCGCGACTACATCCGCAACCTGCTGGCCGGCAGCTACGAGGTCGAAGCGGTCGCCGACGGCCTCGCGGCGCTGCAGGCGGTCGAGGCCCGCGGCGCCGACCTGGTCCTGAGCGACGTGATGATGCCCGGCATCGACGGGCTGGAGCTGGTGCGGCGCCTGCGGCAGCAGCGCGCCACCGCGCAGCTGCCGGTGCTGCTGCTGTCGGCCCGCGCCGGCGAGGGCGCCCGCATCGACGGGCTCGACGCCGGTGCCGACGACTACCTGGAAAAGCCCTTCGCCGCCAAGGAACTGCTGGCGCGGGTGGCGGCGCGGCTGGAGATCTCGCAGCTGCGCCGGGCGGCGGCCCGCGAGGCGCAGCTGCGCGAGCAGCAGCTGCGCATGGTGACCGACAACGCGCCGGTGATGCTGCTGCAGTTCGACGACCAGGCCCGCTACCGCTTCGTCAACGGCCCCTATGCGGCGCGCGTCGGCTGGCGCGTGGAGGACCTGGTCGGCCGCACGATCCCGGAGGTGCTGGGCGAGGAGGCCTTCGCGCTGGTGCGCGAGCACGTCGCCGCGGCGCTGGCCGGCCAGCGGGTGGAGTTCGACGCCCGGGTGCCGTATCCGGTGCTGGGCGCGCGCTGGATGCACGGCACCTACATCCCGCAATGGGAGGACGGGCGCGTGACCGGCTTCGTCTCCGTGCTGTACGACGTGACGGACCGCAAGCTGGCGCAGCTGCGGCTGCAGGAACAGGCGCAGCGGTTCGAGAAGCTCAACGAAGTGGGGCTCACGCTGGCCGCCGAATCGGACCTGCAGCGCATCGTGCAGGCGGTCACCGACGTCGCCACCGACCTGAGCGCGGCCGAATTCGGCGCCTTCTTCTACAACGTCGTCAACACCGCCGGCGAGTCGTACATGCTGTACACGCTGTCGGGCGTGCCGCGCGAACGCTTTGCCCGCTTCGGCATGCCGCGCAACACCGCCGTGTTCGGTCCCACCTTCGCCGGCCAGGGGGTCGTGCGGGTGCCGGACATCACGCAGGATCCGCGCTACGGCCACAACGCGCCGCACCACGGCATGCCCAAGGGGCACCTGCCGGTGCGCAGCTACCTGGCGGTGCCGGTGCTCTCGCGCGCCGGCGAGGTGCTGGGCGGCCTGTTCTTCGGCCACTCGCGGGCGGGGGTGTTCACCGAGGAGGCGGAGCGCATCGTCGTCGGCATCGCCGCCCAGGCCGCGGTGGCGATCGACAACGCGCGCCTGCACGAACAGCGCCTGCGGTTGATCGAGCAGCTGCAGGAATCGGACCGCCGCAAGGACGAATTCATCGCCACGCTGTCGCACGAGCTGCGCAATCCGCTGGCGCCGCTGCGCAACGGGCTGCACCTGCTCAAGCTGCGCTCGCCCGAGGCCGGCGGCGGCGTGCTGGAGATGATGACGCGCCAGGTCAACCAGCTGGTGCGGCTGGTCGACGACCTGCTGGAGATCGCGCGCATCAACCGCGGCACGCTGGCGCTGCGCAAGGAGCGGGTGGAACTGCACGCCGTGGTGCAGCACGCGGTGGAGACGAGCGAGCCGCTGATCCGGGAATGCGGCCACACGCTGCAGGTGGCGCTGCCCGACGCCGCGCTGTGGCTGGACGGCGACGCGGCGCGGCTCGCGCAGGTCCTGTCCAACCTCCTGAACAACGCCAGCCGCTACACCGACCGCGGCGGCCGCATCGCCCTCGAGGCGGCCGTGGAGCAGGGGCGCGTGCTGCTGTCGGTGCGCGATACCGGCATCGGCTTCGAGGAGGACAAGGCCGCGCAGCTGTTCGAGATGTTCCGCCGCGGCGAGCGCTCGCAGGGCCTCGGCATCGGCCTGGCGCTGTCGCGCCGGCTGGTGGAGATGCACGGCGGCACGCTGGAGGGACACAGCGAAGGGCCCGGCCGCGGCGCCACCTTCACGCTGGCGCTGCCGCTGGAGCCGGATCCGCAGGCGCCGCCGCCGGCCCGGCGCGATGCGGCCGGCGTGGCCGCGCTGCGCGTGCTGGTGGTGGACGACAACCGCGATGCGGCGGACACGCTGCGGATGCTGCTCGACCTGCTGGGCGCGCAGGCGCGGGTGGCGCACGACGGCGAATCCGCCCTGCGCCTGTTCGACGACTTCGCGCCCGAGGCGGTGCTGCTGGACCTCGGCATGCCGGGCATGGACGGCTACCAGGTCGCGCGCCAGCTGCGAGGCCGCCATCCGGACTGGCCCGGCGCGCTGATCGCGCTGACCGGCTGGGGCCAGGAGAACGACCGCCGCAGGACGCGCGAGGCCGGCTTCGACCACCACCTGGTCAAGCCGGTCGACCTGCCGGCGCTGCAGGAGTTGCTGGCCACCGTGGCGGACCGCCGGCGCGACGCCGACGTCGCCCTGCGCTGAACGCGCTCAGGCGACCCGGACGACCACGGTGCCGGCGATCCAGTCGTGGATCGCGCGGCGCTGGTCGTTCAGCATCATCGTCAGCAGCTCCAGGATCGCCCACAGCCAGGCCAGGTTCCAGGCCGCCTGGTACAGGGCCGGCTCGGGCGCGAAGCCGACCGCGAAGGCCATCGAATACCACAGGGCCACGGGCAGCAGCAGGCAGGGCACGATGTCGCGCAGGATGGCCTGCCGGTAGGTGATGCGCTGGCCGCCCTTGACCGGCACCACGCGCACGCGGGCGATCCACTTGCCCAGCGTCTGGCCGAAGCGGGCGTGCATGCAGACCGAGTAGGCGACGCCGAAACCGCTGTAGGCGATGGCCAGCGGCACGCTCAGGAGCGCATGCGGGCTCAGCCGGATCATGCCCTCCAGCAGGGTGTGCAGGGCCGCCAGCACCAGTGCGTCGATCGCGAACGCCAGCGCCCTGCGGCCGGCCGTCTGGTAACGCGGAGCCGGCTGCATCAGGCCGAAAGCGCCGCCTCGATGTCCCGGGCCAGCTTCGCCGGCGCGTCCTGCGGCGCATAGCGCTTCAGGACGCTGCCGTCCTTGCCGACCAGGAACTTGGTGAAGTTCCACTTGATGGCCTTGGAGCCGAGCAGGCCCGGGGCCTCCGCCGTCAGCCAGCGGTACAGGGGATGCGCCTCGGCGCCGTTGACCGCCACCTTCTGCATCATCGGGAAGCTCACGCCGTAGTTCACCTGGCAGAACTGCGCGATCTCCTCGTTGCTGCCCGGATCCTGCGAGCCGAACTGGTTGCACGGGAAGCCGAGCACCACCAGCCCGCGCGGGCCGTACTGCCGGTGCAGTTCCTCCAGGCCGGCGAACTGCGGCGTGAAGCCGCAGGCGCTGGCGGTGTTCACGATCAACAGCGGCTTGCCGCGGAACTGCGCCAAGGGGACGTCCTGCCCGCCGATCTGCTGCGCTTCGAAATCGTAGACGCTGGCCATGCGGCTATTGTGCGCCGCCCGGTCCTTCCTTGCGCGGCCATGCCGACCAGGCCGCCGCCCCGAGGATCAGCGCGCCGCCGGCGAGGGTGCGCGGCGTGAGTTGCGCGGCGCCCAGCGCCACCGACGACAGGCTGGCGAACACCACTTCGGACAGCATCACCAGCGCCGTGGTGTGCGCCGGCAGGCGCGAGGCGCCGTACTGCAGGCCGAGGTTGGCGACCAGGAAGCCGCCCGCCAGCAGCAGCGCGAGCCCCCAGCCCTGGGCGTCCAGCCGCGGCAGCGGCGCAATCGCGCCTTGCAGCACGCCGGCGAGCGCCACGCCGCCGGCCATCAGCATGCCGCCGCCGAACATGGCGAGCACGCGCGAGCCGGCCGTCACCTGCGACAGCCGGCGCAGCAGCACGTTGGTCAGCGCGAAGCACAAGCCGGCCGCCAGCGCCAGCCACTCCGGCAGCGCGCGTGGCCAGGGCAGGCCGACGCCGCCGGCGTCGAGCACCGTGGCCACGCCCGCCAGGGCCAGCAGCAGCCGCCCCAACCCGGCCGGCGACGGCCGCTCCCCGAGCAGCGCCCACGCCAGCAGCACGGACCAGGCGGGCATCAGGTAGAACAGCAGCACGACGCGGACGACGTCGCCGATCGTCACCGCCCAGTTGAAGCCGACGTTGGTCAGGCCCGCGGCGGCGGCCAGGAGCCACAGCCCCGGGGTGCGCAGGAGTTCCGGCACGGCCGCGGGGCGCAGCACGGCGAAGCCGGCAAAGGCCACCAGGTAGATCACGGCGGTGGACCAGAGGGCGTGCACCCCGTGATCCTGCAGCGCGCGGAACGGCCACCACGAGACGCCCCAGACGAAGGCGTTGGCCATCAGCGCAGCGACCGCTGCCGCCTTGGGCGCCGCGCTAGCCATGCACGTTGTCGTGCCGCGCCAGTTCCAGCAGGTGTTCCACCTCGTCGCGGTGCTGCACGCAGTTGCGGGCGTGCCAGCGCCTGATCAGCCACATGAAGCCGGCCACGATCAGCCCGAAGCCGGTGACGGCGCCGAAGGCCGACAGGCCCATGCCGGCCGACAGGCTGTACAGCGCACCCAGTCCGAGGATGCAGGCCTGCTCGTTGAAGTTCTGCACCGCGATCGAGCGGCCGGCGCCCATGAGGTTGTGGCCGCGGTGCTGCAGCAGCGCGTTCATCGGCACTACCATGAAGCCCGCCAGCGCGCCGAGCAGGATCAGGAACGGCGCCGCGATCCACACGTTGTCGATGAAGCGCAGGCAGATCACCAGCGCGCCCAGGACGATGCCCAGGGGGATCACGCCGATGGCGCGGTCCAGCCGGGCGCGCATGGAGGCGATCACCGCCCCGGCCGCCGTGCCGAGGGCCACCACGCCGGAGAGGGCGGAGGCCTGCGTCGTCGAATAGCCCAGGGCAGCGGCGCTCCAGGCCAGCATGATGTAGCGCAGGTTGCCGGTCACGCCCCAGATCAGGGTGGTGGTGGCGAGCGAGATCTGCCCCAGCTTGTCGTGCCACAGGCGGCCGTTGCAGCTCCAGAAATCGGGCACCAGTTCCAGCGCGTTGCGCGGGATCGGCCGCATCTCCACGCCGGTGACGGGGATGCGCGTGTTGAACCAGGCGGCCAGGCAGTAGACGAAGATCAGCACGAAGATCGCCGCTTCGGGCGGCGTGTCGATGCCGGTGTCGATGATCGGAAAGTCCAGCGCCAGCATCCGGTGCGACAGCACGTGCCCCACCAGCTGGCCCCCGAGCAGGATGCCCAGGATGATCGAGGCGATCGTCAGGCCCTCGATCCAGCCGTTGGCCTTCACCAGCTGCGAAGGCGGCAGCAGCTCGGTGAGGATGCCGTACTTGGCCGGCGAATAGGCCGCCGCGCCGAGGCCCACGATGGCGTACGAGGCGAGCGGGTGCATGCCCAGCAGCATCATCAGGCAGCCGACCACCTTGATGGCATTGCTCAGGAACATGACCTGTCCCTTGGGCTTGGCGTCGGCGAAGGCCCCGACGAAGGGCGCCAGCACCACGTAGAACAGGGCGAACATGGGCACCAGCGCCGCAGCCTGCCAGGCGGGCGCGCGCGACGTCTTCAGCAGTTCGACGGCGGCGATGAACAGCGCGTTGTCGGCCAGCGACGAGAAGAACTGCGCCGCCATGATGGTGTAGAAACCGCGCTTCATCCGATCGTGGTTGTGGATGGTTGCACCGCAGCCGGTGGCCATCGGTATTCTTCTGCTGTCTCCCAGCGACACGGGGTTATATCACGCGGGGTAATGACAGAATCCGGGCTGAAAGCGAGCTGCCATGCCCCGTCCCATCCTGGCCACCATCCACACCGAGGCCCTGCGCCACAACCTGGCGCGCATGCGCTCCGCCGCGCCGGACGCGCGGGTCTGGGCGGTGGTCAAGGCCAACGCCTACGGCCACGGCATCGAGCGGGTGTACGAGGCGCTGCGCGGCGCCGACGGCTTCGCGCTGCTGGACCTGCAGGAGGCCGAGCGCGTGCGCGCCCTCGGCTGGCGCGGGCCCATCCTGCTGCTGGAAGGCGTGTTCGAGCCGCGCGACCTGGAACTGTGCTCGCGCCTGGGCCTGTGGCACACGGTGCACTGCGACGAGCAGATCGCCTGGCTGGCGGCGCACAAGACGCAGGTGCCGCAGCGCGTGTTCCTCAAGCTCAATTCCGGCATGAACCGCCTGGGCTTCACGCCCCAGCGCCTGCGTGCGGCTTATGCGCGGCTGGAGGCCTTGCCGCAGGTGGAGGAGATCGCCTTCATGACCCACTTCAGCGATGCCGACGGGCCGCGCGGCATCGCCCACCAGGTGCGCGCCTTCGAGGAGGCGACGCGCGACCTGCCCGGTGAGCGCACGCTGTCCAACAGCGCCGCGGCCCTGCGGCACGCCGGCGACGCGCACGTGCGCGGCGACTGGATCCGCCCCGGCATCGCGGTGTACGGCAGCGCGCCCGACTATCCGCAGCACGACATCGCGCACTGGGGGCTGCAGCCGACCATGACGCTCGCCACCCGCATCCTGGCCGTGCAGCAACTGCAGGCCGGCGACACGGTGGGCTACGGCTCCAGCTTCGTCGCCGAGGGGCCGATGCGCATCGGCGTGATCGCCTGCGGCTACGCCGACGGCTATCCGCGCCACTGCGGCACCGGCACGCCGGTGCTGGTGGACGGCGTGCGCACGCGGCTGCTCGGGCGCGTGAGCATGGACATGAGCGCGGTGGACCTGACGCCGGTGCCGCAGGCCGGCTTCGGCACGCCGGTCACCTTGTGGGGCCGGGCCGACGACGGCACCGTGCTGGCGATCGACGAGATCGCGGCGAGCGCCGGCACCCTGGGCTACGAGCTGATGTGCGCGCTGGCGCCGCGGGTGCCGGTCGCCGTCGGGGCGTGACGCGCGGAGGTCCCGACGGGCGTCCCCGCCGGGGGCTGGCGGATTGGCGCGGCGTGCGGGTCTGGGAAGGCGAGACGCGCGAGCGCCTGCGGCGAAGGCACGCGCTGTGGCTGCACGGCTGGTGCATCGGAGCGCTGGTGCTGCTGGTGACCTGGGGCGTGGCGCACCTGCAGATGGTGCTCGGCTCCGGCTCGCTGGCGGGCCGCTACCTGGTGTCGCTCGGCGCCGGCTACCTCGTGTTCCTGCTGGTGCTGCGCTGGTGGGCCGGCTGGCTGGTGGACCGGCGCGCTTCGCTCGATGCGCCCGGCGACTGGGGAGGTGGCGGGGGTGCCAGCCACGATGGCGCGCCCGACGTGGCGCCGATCCGCTCCGGCGGTGGCGGCGATTTCGGCGGCGGCGGAGCGCAGGGCAACTTCAGCGCCGATGCGGACTTCAGCGCGATCGGCGACGCCGGCCCGGCAATCGGTGACCTCGCCGCGGGCGCCGCGGAGGTGGCCGGCAGCGCCGACGAGGGCGCCGTGGTCGTCATCCCGGTGGTGGTGGTGTTCGTCGCCGGCGTGCTGGTCCTGTCCGGTGTCGGCTCGCTGCTGCTCCTGTACTTCGGCTCCGAGGTGCTGCTGGCGGTGGCCGTGGAGATCGCCTTCGGCTATGTGTCCGCCCGCACCGCGCTGCGGGTGGCGCGCGAGGGCTGGCTCACCGCCGCCGTGCGCCTCACGTGGAAGCCCTTGCTGGGGGCGCTGGCCTGCGCCGTGCTGCTGGGGGGCTTGCTGGACGTGTTCGCGCCGCAGGCGCGCTCGCTGCCGCAGGCGGTGAAGCTGTGGTCAGGCGCGCGCTGAAGCGGCGACTGCACCCTCGCTGCGCGCGGGACCGGGCGTGCCGCGCAGCGCCTGCTCGCGCACCAGTGCGAGCGCGAGGTAGTAGTCCTCGATGGCCTCGATGCTGTCCAGGACCGCATCGCGCGTGACGGCGGTGACGCTGCGGCCCGTCCTGCGGGCGCGCGCCTGCAGGCGCTGCTCGATCCCGTGGGGAAGTCGATTCGGTTCCATCTGGCGGCCCCTCTCATCCATTGTCGAGCCATGCTAGGAGGGGCCGCGGCGGCGGACAAGCCAGGGCAACACAGGGCCAACCCTAGGCTGCGTCGCCGCTCGTCGGGTTCGGGGCGCTGAATTGTCGGCCGGACGAGGGGCGATCAGCGTTTGCGCAAGCCGAGGCCGACCACTGCGCTCACGACGAGCAGGGCACCGGCCACCTGCACCGGCGCGATCGCCTGTCCCAGCACGAGCCAGGCCAGCACCAGCGCGAACACCGGCTCCACGTTCATGATCGCGGAGTTGCCGACCACGCCCAGGCGCGGCAGCACCGTGAACATGATGGTGAACGCGGTGCCGTACAGGAAGGTGAGGGTCGCCAGCCCGGCCCAGCCCGCGCCGGCATTGGGCAGGTGGAAGCCGCCGTTGGAAGCCACCATGGTGAGCGCCACCAGGCCGGCCAGCGTCATGGTGGTCGCGGTGCGCACCCGTCCGTCGACGTCGCCGGCCTCGTGCTGCGTGAGCACCAGGGCCAGCCCGAAGGTCGCCGCCGCCGATAGCGCGAAGCCGACGCCGGCGCCGATGCGGGCCCACTGGCCGGACGCGCCGAGCCCCGAGGCGGCGCCGAACACGTCGAGCGCCAGCGCCAGGCCGACCAGGATCAGCGGCATCGCGACCAGCGTCGTCTTCTCGGGCCGGCGGCGGTACACCACTGCATCCCAGAACGCCGTCCAGATCGGATAGGTGTTGAAGGCCAGCAGCGCCAGCGCCACCGGCAGCCGCGCCACCGAGGAATACAGGCACAGGCTCTGCACGCCGATCAGCAGGCCGATCACGGGCAGCATGCGCTTGTGGCGCAGGGTGAAGCGGGGCCGCACGCCCTGCGAGGCGAGGATCGCGAAGATCACGCAGGCGGTGACGGAGCTGCGGAACACCACCGCCGTCGCCACGTCGACCCCGTTGTTGAAGGCGATGCGCGCGGCGACGTGGTTGGCGCCCATCATCAGCGCGATCAGCAGCAGCGTGGCGAAGGCCGCGCCGCTGATGGCGCGGGCCGGCGCGGGAACGACCGCCGACATCAATACAGGCCGTGCACGCGGGCGTGCAGGCGGGACAGGCCGAGGAGGGCGTCGGTGAACGGCGTCGGCACGCCGGTCATCTCGCCCATCTCCCGGACCACCGTGACCAGGGCGTCGATCTCCACCGGCTTGCCCGCCTCCACGTCCTGCAGCATCGAGGTCTTGAAGGCGCCCAGCTTGCGCGTGACCTGGTGCCGGTCCTCCGGCTGCTGCGCGATCGGGATGCCGACGCGCTCGCCGATCTCGCGCGCTTCCAGCATCACGCGCGAGATGAAGCCGCGCACCAGGTCGTCGTTGAGGATCAGGTCGGTGGTTGCGCCGGTCATCGCGCTGACCGGGTTGACGGTCATGTTGCCCCACAGCTTGTACCAGGCGTCCTTCTGGATCTGCTCGGAAAGGACGCACTCCAAGCCGGCGCCAGCCAGCAGCGACGCGAGCTGCTGCACGCGCGCCGTCTTCTCGCCCGAGGGCTCGCCGATGATCAGCTTGTTGCCGAAGTGGTGCTGCACATGGCCAGGCGTACGCAAGGCGCAACTTGCGTGCACCACGCAGCCCACGATGTGGCGCGCCGGCACGGCTTGCGCAATCGCGCCATCCGGGTCGATGGACTTCAGGCGCGTGCCGGCATAGCGGCCGCCGAAACCCTCGAAGAACCACCAGGGCACGCCGTTCATGGCGGTCAGCACGATGGTGTCGGGACCGAGCAGCGGGCGGATCGCGCGGGCGACTTCGGCCATCGCCGGCGCCTTCACCGCGATCACCACCAGGTCCTGCACGCCCAGGTCGGCGGGCGAGGCGCTGGCGCGCACCGGCGCCTGCAGCGTTGCGCCGCCTTCGTCGAGGCGCAGGGCGTCGGCCTGCAGTGCCTGCAAGGTGGCGCCGCGCGCCACCACGCTCACCTCGCACCCCGAGCGCGCGAGCTTGACCCCGATCCAGCCGCCGATCGCGCCGGCGCCGTAGATGCAGACCCGTTTCATGCCTTGTAATCCGTCCCGTACCGTTTCTCGACCAGCCGCGTCATGGCATCGAACACGTCCTGCCCGGCGCCGAACTTCTGGTCGAACTGGAAGGAGTCGTGCGTGGTCCGGCTCGCCACGGCTTCGGGCACGGCAATCGCGCGGCCCAGTGCCGCCTGCGCCACCTGCACGTCGCAGGCCCGCTGCAGCGTCCACAGCCGCACGAAGGTCAGCGGCAGCGTCGCCCCCGCGGCCAGCAGGCCGTGGTTGCGCAGGATCATCAGCGGCTTCGTTCCCAGGCTGGCGAGCAGGCGTGGTGCCTCCTCGGCGTGGATGGTGATGCCCTCGAAGTCATGGTAGGCCACCATGTCGTGCAGCTGCGCCGAATAGAAGTTGTTCTGCGCCAGGCCGCCTTCGGTGCACGCCACGGCGAGCCCGCTGGTGGTGTGCGTGTGCATCACGCAGTGCGCGTCGGGCACGTGGTCGTGGATCGCGGCGTGGATGGTGAAGCCCGCCGGGTTCACCGGCCACGGATTGTCGGCATCGAGCTTGTTGCCCTCGAGGTCGATCTTCAGCAGGTTGCTGGCCGTCACTTCCGAGTAGTGCAGCCCGAAGGGGTTGATCAGGAAGTGCTTGTGCCCGCCGGTCACGCTGTCCGGCAGCCGCACCGTGATGTGGTTGTAGATCATCTCGGTCCAGCCGAGCATGTCGAAGATGCGGTAGGCGGCGGCGAGCTGCACCCGGGCGGCCCATTCCTCGGGGTGCATGCCGGGTGCGCGCGGCTGCAAGACGGCGTTCATGCGCAATGGCCTCAGTAATTGCCCTTGGCCACGGGCTGCGGCTGCGCGCCGCCCTTGAACTTCGCCGACAGGGCGCTGGTGGACTTGACCATCAGGCTGCTGTCGGTGCCCACGGCGATGAAGGTGGCGCCCATCTCGATGTGCTTGCGCGCCAGGGCCTCGTCCAGCGTCAGGATGCCGATCGCCTTGTCCGCCTTCCGGATGCGCGCGAACAGGTCCTCGTGCATCTTCATCATCTCGGGATGCCAGGGATCGCCCACGTGGCCGAAGGCCGCCGACAGGTCCGCCGGGCCGATGAAGACGCCGTCCACGCCTTCGACGTCGGCGATCGCGTCGATGTTGCGCACGCCGGCCTGCGTCTCCACCTGCACCAGCAGGCAGGCCTCGCGATTGGCTTCCTTCGCGTAGTTGGTGTTGCGCCCCCAGCCGGAGGCGCGCGTCGCGGCCATGCCGCGGATGCCCTCGGGCGGGTAGCGCAGGCAGCGCACCAGCTCGCGCGCCTGCTCCGCGGTCTCCACCATCGGCACCAGCAGCGTCTGGATGCCGAGGTCCAGGTACTGCTTGATCGCCGCCTGGCCGACGTAGCCGTGGCCCATCGGCAGCCGCGCGACCGCCTGCACGCCCGGGTAGCCGGCGATGATCTGCGACTGGATCATCAGGTTCTGCAGGTCGTTGGGCGAGTGCTCGGAGTCGAGCAGCAGCCAGTCGAAGCCGGCGGCGGCGCAGATCTCGGTCGGCAGCGGGCCGAGCAGGCTGCACCACAGGCCGACCTGGGTGCGCTTCTCGCGCATCGCTTGCTTGAAGGTGTTGATGGGCGTCTGCATTCCTTGTCTCCCCTCAGGTGAATGTGAACGTGAAGCGGCCGAGCGGCCCGTAGTCGGCGTCGAAGACGTCGCCGCGACGGGCCGGCACCGGCCGCGTGAACGAGCCGGCCAGCACGACCTCGCCGGCCTGCAGCCGCTCGCCCCAGGGCGCGAGCTTACGCGCAAGCCAGGCGACGCCGACGGCGGGATGTCCCTGCACGCCGGCGGCCAGCCCGGTTTCCTCCACGACGCCGTTCTGGCGCAGGATCGCGCCGACCCAGGGCAGGTCCAGCGTGCGCGGATCCGCGCGGCGGCCGCCGAGGACGATGCCGGCATTGGCGGCGTTGTCGCTGATGGTGTCGAACACCTTGCGCGGCGCCTTCGTGTGGCGGTCGAACTGCTCGATGCGCGCATCGATGATCTCGATGGCCGGCTGCACGTACTCCGTGGCGGCGAGCACGTCCTCCATGGTCACCTGCTCGCCTTCCAGTGCGTCCTTCAGGATGAAGGCGAGTTCGACCTCCACCCGCGGCGCGATGAAGCGCTGCGCCGGGATGTCGCCGGGCTCGAAGAACATGTCGTCCAGCAGGGTGCCGTAGTCCGGCTCGTCGATCTGGCTGGACTGCTGCATCGCGCGCGAGGTCAGGCCGATCTTGTGGCCGCGCACCTGGCGGCCTTCGGCGATCTTCATGGCGACCCAGGCGCGCGAGACGGCGTAGCCGTCCTCGATGGTCATGCCCGGGAAGCGCTTCGAGAAGTGCTCGACCTGCACGCGCGAGCGCTCGGATTCGTGCAGTTCGCGGGCGAGCTGCTGGATGGTCTGGGGATCGAACATGGTCGTTATCCGTCACACCCGCGCAGGCGGGGGCCCAGAGCACGCGCGCAGCGCGTGAGCTTCGATGCACTGGATCCCCGCCTGCGCGGGGATGACGGGGAGGGAGGCGGGGCGGACGGTGCGTGGGGTCATTTGTTGAACAGCGGATGCAGCGTGCTGTGCTTGGCGTCGTACACCTGGCCGGGGCTCTCGTCGATCTGCAGCGTGATGCCGATCAGCTCCTGCGCGAACACCGGGGCGAAGTGCTCCTGCACGACGGCCAGCAGGCGGTCGCCCGCGTTCTTCTGCACGGGCGCGCTGCGCCCAGGACCCATGCGCACGTTGATGTAGACGAAGGCGTAGTCGCCCTTGCCGTCGGCCACCGCGTAATGCGCGGCCGGAAAGGCCAGCACCCGCGTGCCGCCGGTGGGAAAGACCTGCTTGCCGGCCTCGTCGAGGATGGTGAGCATCGTGTCCGCCAGCTTGCGGCAGAGGGCGTCGAGGTCCGTCTTCGCCTCGATGTTCGGTGTGTAGAGGATGACGCAGTGGGGCATGCTCAGAGTCGCTGGCCGATGTTCGTGTAGCCGTCGGCGCTGGACGCCTGGGCCTTGGGGATGGCGTCGTCGGCGACGGGCGTCACCGGGAACACCGCGTTGATCTGCCCGGTGCCGGAGGCGCCGAAGTAGGGCGTGATCACTTCCGCGCGGCCGCCGTAGGCGGACCAGCCGAGCGCGCCCAGCAGCATCGCCGTGTCGTGCATGAAGCCCTCGCCGTGGCCCTTGGCCGCATATTCGGGCAGCATGCCGCAGAAGGTCTTCCAGTCGCCGGCTTCCCACAGCCGCACCACGTCGCGGTCCAGCGTTTCCAGGAAGGGGCTCCAGATGCGGAAGGCGTACTCGGGCGCCAGTCCGTTCTGCGCGAAGCGGTGCGACAGCGAACCGCTGGCGAAGAAGGCGACGGTGCCGTCGTAGTGATCCTCCACCGCGCGCCGCATGGCCCAGCCCAGGCGCGCGCTGTCGTTCAGGTAG
This sequence comes from Ramlibacter alkalitolerans, assembly GCF_016722765.1. Lineage (GTDB taxonomy): Bacteria > Pseudomonadota > Gammaproteobacteria > Burkholderiales > Burkholderiaceae_C > Ramlibacter > Ramlibacter alkalitolerans. The sequence continues at coordinate 65,841 of NZ_JAEQND010000010.1, forward strand.
TGCGCCTGGCACAGCGCCGAGACCGAGATCACCTTGAAGTGCCGGTCCTGGTTCATATAGCGCATGGGAACCAGCGTGCCGTATTCGGGTGCCAGTGTCGTGCGCTCGTGCGCCAGCGTCTCGACGCCCCATTCGTTGCAGGCCTGGGCGAGCAACTGGCCGAGTTCCGGATTGCCCGGGAACGCGTATTCGAGGTTGCTGATGAAGTGCGGCAGCTCGTTGCTGGTGTAGAGGCCCTGGAAGTGGGCGCCGCAGTTGACGTGGTAGTTCGCGTTGACCAGCCAGTGGGAGTCGAACACCACGATCGTGTCCACCCCGAGTTCGCGGCAGCGCCGGCCGATCTCGACGTGCCCGTCGATCGCGTCTTGCCGCGTGCCGTGGCGCGGGCCCGGCAGCTCGCTGAGGTACATGGAGGGAACGTGCGTGATCTTGGCGGCGAGCGCGAGCTTACCCATGCGAACCTCCCTTGCCGTCATTGCTGCGAAGGCCTCCCTCGCCGTCATTCGCGCGGAGGCCACCCTCACCGTCATTCCCGCGAAGGCGGGAATCCAGGGCTTCCGCATTCACGCGCTGCGCGCGTGCTCTGGGCCCCCGCCTGCGCGAGGGTGACGGGTATGCACCCTTCCTGGCCCCCCGCCCACGCGGGCACAACGGCATCCGACCCATCACACCCCCCAACGCGGAATGTGATGCGACCCCAGCGACACCGCGATGTTCTTCGGCTCCAGGAACACCTCGTAGCTCCACGTCCCCCCTTCGCGCCCCGTCCCCGACGCCTTCGTCCCGCCGAAAGGCTGGCGCAGGTCGCGCACGTTCTGGCTGTTGACGAAGCACATGCCGGCCTCGATCGCTGCCGCCACCCGGTGCGCGCGGCCGACGTTCTCCGTGAACACGTACGACGAGAGCCCGTAAGGGATGTCGTTGGCGATGCGGATCGCGTCTTCCTCGCCGTCGAACGGGATCAGGCAGGCCACCGGCCCGAAGATCTCGTCCTGCGCGATGCGCATGCGGTTGTCGACGTCGGCGAAGACCGTGGGCACGACGTAGTTGCCCTTCTCCACGCGTCCGGGCAAGGGCGGCACGTCGAGCCCGCCGCACAGCAGCGTGGCGCCTTCCTTCGTGCCGGCCTCGATGTAGCCGCGCACCTTGGCCAGGTGGCCCTGCGAGATCATGGGGCCGATGATGGTCTTCTCGTCCAGCGGATCGCCGACGGCGATCTTCTTCGCCCGCGCGGCGAAGCGCTCCGCGAACTTCGCGTAGATGGACTTCTGCACCAGGATGCGGCTGCCGGCGGTGCAGCGCTCGCCGTTGTTGGAGAAGATCATGAACACGGCGGCATCGAGGGCGCGTTCGAAATCCGCGTCCTCGAAGATCACGAAGGGCGACTTGCCACCGAGCTCCATGCTGAATTTCTTCAGCCCCGCTTCCCTGACGATGCGGTTGCCGGTCGCCGTGGAGCCGGTGAAGGAGATCGCGCGCACGTCCGGGTGCCGCACCAGCGGCTCGCCGGCCTGCTTGCCGAAGCCGTGCACGATGTTCAGCACGCCGGGCGGAATGCCCGCCTCCAGCGCCAGCGCGCCCAGCCGGGCGGCCGTCATCGGCGACAGCTCGCTCATCTTCAGCACCGCGGTGTTGCCGAAGGCGAGGCAGGGCGCGACCTTCCAGGTGGCCGTCATGAAAGGCACGTTCCAGGGCGAGATCAGCGCGCACACGCCCACCGGATGGAACAGCGTGTAGTTCAGGTGCGTTGGCGTCGGGTACGTGTGGCCGTCCACGCGCACGCACATCTCGGCGAAATAGGAAAAGTTGTCGGCCGCGCGCGGCACCAGCTGCCTGCCGGTCTGCGCGATCACCTGGCCGGTGTCGTCGGTCTCGGTCTGCGCGAGTTCCGGGACGTTCTGCGCGATCAGTTCGCCCAGCTTGCGCACCAGCTTGGCGCGTTCCGGCGCGGCCAGCGACGACCACTTGGGAAACGCCTCCTTCGCCGCGGCCACGGCCTGGTTCACCTCCGCTTCGCCGCCGGCGGCGACTTCGGCCAGCACCTCCTGCGTGGCGGGGTTCACGGTCTCGAAGTATTCGCGGCCGGCGACAGGCTTGCCGGCGATCAGGTGGTCGATGCGCATGGTCAGGAGGAAATGGTGTTCATGAGCGCGCCGATGCCTTCGATCTCGGTCACGACGACGTCGCCCACCTTGCAGTCCACGACGCCATCCGGCGTGCCGGTGAGGATCAGGTCGCCGGGGTTCAGCGTCATGAAGCCGGAGAACCATTCGACCAGCCAGGGCACGTTGAAGATCATGTCCTTCGTGTTGCCCTGCTGGGTGACATGGCCGTTGACGGTGGTCTTGAGCGCGAGCGCCATCGGGTCCGGCACGTCGGCGCGGTCGACCAGCCACGGGCCCAGCGGCGTGGCGCCGTCGCGGTTCTTCACGCGCAGGTTGGGCCGGTACCAGTTCTCCAGGTAGTCGCGGATCGCGTAGTCGTTGGCAACGGTGTAGCCGGCGATGAAATCGTAGGCGTCGTCGCGCTGGACCTTCTTCGCCCGCTTGCCGATCACCACCGCGAGTTCGCACTCGTAGTGCATGAACTGCACGTCGGCGGGGCGCCGGGTGGACTGGCGGTGGCCGTTGAGGGCGCGCTCGCCTTTCAGGAACACGAGCGGCTCCTCGGGCGCCTTGAACGCGAGTTCCTTCGCGTGGTCCGCGTAGTTGAGGCCCAGCGCCAGGATCGTGCGCGGCTTCTCCACCGGCGCCAGCGGCGGCAGCCACGTGACCTGGTCCTGCCAGACCCGCTGGCCGTCCTCCAGCAGCAGCTGGCCGTCGCGTTCGGTGGCGTTGTGCACCACGCCCTGGTGGATCACGCGCGCGCGCTTCATGCGGCCTCCGCGACGAAAGTGTTGGTGAGGGTGCCGAGCGCCGGCATCTTGATCTCGACGCGGTCGCCGGCGCGCACGCGCGGCCGGTCCGTGTCGCAGCCCAGCATCAGCATGTCGCCCTCGCCGAAGCTCATGAACTCGCTGACGTCGGCCAGCAGCTTTTCCGCCGACCGCACCAGCTGCGAGAAGCGCACCGTCTGTTTCAGCTCGCCGTTGACGCGCACCTCCAGCTTGAACACCGCCGGATCGCCGGCCTCGTTGCGGGCGCGCACGCGGTCGCCGATGCCGAGGAAGCCGTCGAGGCAGTTGTACTTCACCGGCGGGCGGAACAGGCTCTCGTGCGGGATGCGCACGTCGTTCATCAGCACGTAGCCGCCGATCTCGCGCGCCGAGCGCAGCACCATCGCCACCGTGGCGCCGACTTCCAGCTCCTGCACGTGGGCGGGGATGGCGATCGCGCCGCCGTTCTCGGTCCAGGTGTTGGCCGGCTTGACGTACAGCACGGGGGCTTGCGGCGGCGCCTTGTACGGGGCTTCGTTCACCTTCGGGCCGAGCGCGTCGAGCTCGCCGCGGAAATTCAGCAGCGTGCCGTAGACCGTGCCTCGCTTGAGCAGGTTCATGGTTGTTCCAGTGCGATGAGTTCGTCGAGCAGCCCGTACAGCTGCGCCAGTTTCTGCTTGCCCAGCGACTGTTCCAGCCACTGGTAGTGGACCTCCACCGCGGTCGCCATGCGGTCGACCATCTTCAGGCCCTTGGGCGTGGCCTCCACCACTGTGCGACGCTGGTCGGCGGGATCGCGTTCGCGCCGGATCAGGCCGTCGCGCTCCATGCGCGCCAGCACGCCGGTGAGGCTGGGGCCGAGGATGGTGGCCTCGCGCGCGACGCGGCCCGTCTCCAGCGTGCCGTGCTCGCCCAGCACCCGCAGCACGCGCCACTGCTGGTCCGACAGGCCGTGCTCGCGCAGGCTGGGGCGGGTGCGCGCCATCAGCGACTCGCGGGCCTGCAGCAGCAGGCGCGGAAGGTTGCGATGGGCGAAGGCGGGACTCATGGCGGGCGGCACACCGATATTTAACATGTTAAATGTCCGGCGTGGGAGGTCAAGCGGGCATGTCCTTACGCAACGGAGGCCCGGATCCTTGCGCGGCAGCAGGCAGCGCGACGGCAGGGTGGCTACAGGGTGCGGGCGACCCAGTAGGTCGCGCCTTGCGGCCCGTATTGCTCGATGTGGGGCGTGCCGCGGATCACCTCGAAGCGGTCGCCCGGCTGCAGGTGCTGCGTCACCCCGTGCTGCGTGAGCCAAAGCTCACCCTGCACCACGAGGGCGCGGGCGGTGAATTCGTGGGTGTGTTCCGGAACGAGCGTGTTCGGCTCGTACGAGCGCGCCAGCACCTCGGTGCAGCCGCGGGCGCGTTCCATCGCCTCGAATTCGGAGAAGGGCTGGCGTGCGGCATTCACGAGGACGATGGTACTCGCGCCTACACTCGGGTCAATGGCAAAGGAGAAGACGGTCTATTCCTGCACCGAGTGCGGCGGGGCATCCCCCAAGTGGCAGGGCAAGTGCCCCCATTGCGGCTCATGGAATACCCTGATCGAGGGCGTGGCCGAAGCCGCCGCCGGCGCCAACCGCAACCGCTTCGCCTCGCTGGCGCCGCCGTCGGAAGTCGCCGTGCTGGCGGACATCGAGGCGGCCGAAGTGCCCCGCACGCCGACGGGCATCGGCGAGCTCGATCGGGTGCTGGGGGGCGGCATCGTGGAAGGCGGCGTGGTGCTGATCGGCGGCGATCCGGGCATCGGCAAGTCCACCCTGCTGCTGCAGGCGCTCGACGGCCTGCAGCGCACCGGCGTGCCGACGCTGTACGTGACCGGCGAGGAAAGCGGCGCGCAGGTGGCGCTGCGCTCGCGCCGGCTCGGGCTCGAGCGCTCGCAGGTGAAGGTGCTGGCGGAAATCCAGCTCGAAAAGATCCAGGCCACCATCGCGGCCCAGCAGCCCGCCGTCGCGGTGATCGACTCCATCCAGACCGTGTACTCCGACCAGCTCACTTCCGCGCCCGGTTCGGTGGCGCAGGTGCGCGAATGCGCGGCGCACCTCACCCGCGCCGCGAAGTCGGGCGGCACGACGATCGTGCTGGTGGGCCACGTGACCAAGGAAGGCGCGCTGGCCGGCCCGCGCGTGCTGGAACACATGGTGGACACCGTCCTCTACTTCGAGGGCGACACGCATTCCAGCTTCCGGCTGGTGCGGGCGATCAAGAACCGCTTCGGCGCCGTCAACGAGATCGGCGTGTTCGCGATGACGGAAAAGGGGCTCAAGGGCGTGGCCAATCCGAGCGCGATCTTCCTGTCGCAGCACAGCGAGCCGGTGCCGGGCAGCTGCGTGCTCGTGACGCTGGAAGGCACCCGGCCGATGCTGGTGGAGATCCAGGCGCTGGTGGACAGCGGCGGGCCGAGCCCGCGCCGCCTGTCCGTCGGCCTCGAGCGCGACCGCCTGGCCATGCTGCTGGCGGTGCTGCACCGGCATGCCGGCGTCGCCTGCATGGACCAGGACGTGTTCGTCAACGCGGTGGGCGGCGTGCGCATCAGCGAGCCGGCGGCCGACCTGGCCGTGATGCTGTCCATCACGTCCTCCTTGCGCGGCCGCGCGCTGCCCAAGGGCTTCATCGCCTTCGGCGAGGTGGGCCTGGCGGGCGAAGTGCGCCCGGCGCCGCGCGGGCAGGAGCGCCTGCGCGAGGCGGCCAAGCTCGGCTTCTCGGTGGCGATCGTGCCGAAGGCGAATGCGCCCAAGGGCAAGGTACGCGAGCTGGAAGGCCTGACGATCCATCCGGTGGAGCGGATCGAGGAAGCGCTGGAAGCAGTGCGCGGGCTGGCGTGAAGATCGCGCTGCCGGCCGGGGGCCGTGCCAGGCTGCCGGCGCGCCGACGCACAATGCGCGCATGAATTTCCAGAGGATCGTCCTGCCCATCCTGGGCGTCGTGGTGGTGGCCGTCGCGTGGCGCGCCTATGGCTGGCCCGGCGTGGCCCTGGCCGGCGGTGGCATCGTGATGTGGATGCTGCTGCACTTCACCCGCATGATGAAGGTGCTGCAGCGCGCCTCGGCGCGGCCCGTGGGCTTCTGCGACAGCGCCGTGATGCTCAACGCGAAGCTGCGGCCCGGCGTGAACCTGCTGCACGTGATGGCCATGACGCGCGCGCTGGGCGAGCAGGTCAGCCCCAAGGAGCAGCAGCCGGAGCTCTATCGCTGGACCGACGGCTCGGGCTCGCACGTCACCTGCGAGTTCCTGCACGGCAAGCTGGTGAAATGGGTGCTGTTCCGGCCGCAGGCGGCTGCCGACGAGGGGCAAACGCCCGCCGCTTAAAATGGGGGGTTTCGCAATCGAGCGAATTCAATTTCCCTGAAGGAAACACCATGAGCCCGGTAGTACCCTCGATGGCCGACCGCGACGGCAAGATCTGGATGGACGGCGAGCTGGTCGACTGGCGCGACGCGAAGATCCACGTGCTGACCCACACGCTGCACTACGGCTGCGGCGCGTTCGAAGGCGTCCGCGCGTACAACACGGTCGACGGCACGGCGATCTTCCGCCTGCAGGAACACACGGACCGCCTGTTCAACAGCGCCAAGATCCTGCGCATGCAGCTGCCTTTCAGCAAGGAGCAGCTGAACGAAGCGCAGAAGGCCGTCGTCAAGGCCAACAAGCTCGAATCCTGCTACCTGCGCCCGCTGGTGTGGATCGGCTCGCAGAAGCTGGGCGTGAGCCCCAAGGGCAACCAGATCCACTGCATGGTCGCCGCCTGGGCCTGGGGCGCCTACCTGGGCGAGGAAGGCATGCAGCGCGGCATCCGCGTCAAGACCTCGAGCTACACGCGCCACCACGTCAACATCACGATGACGCAGGCCAAGGCCGTGAGCAACTACAGCAACTCCATCCTCGCCAACATGGAGGCGCTGGACGACGGCTACGACGAAGCGCTGCTGCTCGATAGCTCCGGCTTCGTCTCCGAAGGCGCGGGCGAGAACGTGTTCGTGGTGAAGGACGGCGTGATCTACACGCCGGACCTCTCGGCCGGCGCGCTGAACGGCATCACCCGCAACACCGTCTTCCACATCGCCAAGGACCTGGGCATCGAAGTCGTGCAGAAGCGCATCACCCGCGACGAGATCTACATCGCCGACGAGTGCTTCTTCACCGGCACCGCCGCCGAAGTCACCCCGATCCGCGAACTCGATCGGGTGGAGATCGGCATCGGCCGCCGCGGCCCGGTCACGGAGAAGCTGCAAAACGCCTTCTTCGACATCGTCAACGGCCGCAATCCCAAGTACGCCCACTGGCTCACCCGCGTCTGACCCGCATGGCGACCCCCAACAAACCCGAAAAGATCGTCGAACTGCTGGCGAAGGACCTGAACGGCAACGGCGGCATCTTCTGCCCCAGCCCGAAGGCCGACATGAAGCTGTGGAACAGCCACCCGCGCGTGTACCTCGACATCGCGCAGAGCGGGGCGGCCAAGTGCCCTTATTGCGGCACGGTCTACAAGCTCAGGGAAGGCGAGCACTTCGGCGGCCACCACTAATTGGGGTCAGATTCCAATTTCCGGTCCACCGCCGCCGGCCAGCGGGCGGCGGGAGCGATCCGGTCCCTCGTCATCGCACCGCAGTGGATCGGTGACGCGGTGATGACCGAGCCGCTGCTGCGTCGCCTGCATGCGCGCGGCGAGCGGATCACCGTGGGCGCCCTGCCGTGGGTGGCGCCCGCCTACCGCGCCATGCCGCAGGTCGATGCGGTGATCGAATTCCCGTTCCGCCACGGCGGGCTGCAATGGCGCGAACGGCGCGCGCTCGCGCGGCAGATCGAAGGCGGCTTCGACACCGCCTACGTGCTGCCGAATTCGCTCAAGAGCGCGCTGCTGCCCTTCCTGGCCAGCATTCCGCGCCGCGTCGGCTACCTGGGCGAGGCGCGCGTGGGCCTGCTCACGCACCGCCTGAAGAACCCGAAGGACAAGCCGCCGATGGTGGCCTTCTATTCGGCGCTGAGCGGCGAGCCAGGGCTGGAGCACGATCGTCCCCAGCTCGCCTTGCCGGCGGAGCAGGTCGACGAGGTCCTGCGCGCGCAGGGACTCGAGCGCGGCGGCTACGTGGTGATGGCGCCCGGTGCCGAATACGGGCCGGCCAAGCGCTGGCCGCACTTCGGCGCGCTGGCGCAGCGCATCGCGCAGCCGGTGGTGCTGCTCGGCTCGGGCAAGGAGGCAGACCTGTGCGAAGCGATCGCGCTGCAGGCGCCCGGGCGCACCCGCAACCTGGCCGGCAAGACGTCGCTGCTCGAAGCCTTCGCGCTCATTGCCGGCGCCGGCAACGTGGTCAGCAACGATTCCGGCCTGATGCACGTGGCGGCGGCCTTCGGCGTGCCGCAGGTCGCCCTGTTCGGCTCGTCGAGCCCGCTGCACACGCCGCCGCTGAACGATCGCGCCCAGGTGGTCTGGCTCAAGCAGGATCCGGATTACCTTCCGCCCCTGGACTGCGCACCCTGCTTCCAGCGCGAATGCCCGCTGGGCCATTTCCGCTGCCTGAACGATGTGAGCGCGCAGCGGGTGCACGCGCTGCTCTGACTGCGGCATGATGCGCGCCACCATGGACCGCGTCACGATCTACCACAACCCCGCCTGCGGAACCTCGCGCAACACGCTCGCCCTGCTGCGGCATGCCGGCCTCGAGCCCGAGGTGATCGAGTACCTGAAGACTCCGCCGACCAAGGACAAGCTGCGAGAGCTGCTGGCCGCCATGCAGATGCCGGTGCGCGAGCTGCTGCGCGAGAAGGGCACGCCGTACGCGGAGCTGGGGCTGGCGGATCCGAAATGGTCGGACGAGCAGCTGCTCGACTTCATCGTGCAGCATCCGATCCTCATGAACCGGCCGATCGTGGTCACGCCGCTGGGCACGAAGCTGTGCCGGCCGAGCGAGGAAGTGCTGGAGATCCTGCCGGTGGCCGAGCCGATCGCACCGTTCACCAAGTCGGATGGGGAAGAGGTCGTCGACGACGGGCGACGACGGAGCCGGGGCGATTCGTAGGCTGGCGGTGGAGCGCCAGCGCAACCCCGGCGCTCCACGCAGACGCTGGGGTTCGCGCTGCGCGGCTCACCGCCAGCCTACCCAGGGAACCAGCCAGCGCCCGATCACCCGCGCCAAAAAAAACAGCCATCTTGCGATGGCTGTATGAAGTCCTTGGAAGGACGTCGTTGGGAGACTTGAAACCTGGACCGGTTGTCCGCCGAAGCGCGACAGATGGGTTGACTTTAATCCCCGCACCGCTTGCGAACATCCCCTTTTAGGAGGAGGCAGCGGAAGCGAAGCACGAATTCATCTTCGTGATTTTCTTCCGCGTTGGCGAGCCCCGCAGAACGCTTTTACGGCAGGTTACACCGGGGTGCAGGGCAGCCGCAGGACAAAGCAGGCGCCGCCGCCGGGGTTGTCCTCGCAGTGGGCGCTGCCGTGGTGGCGCTGCGCGATGGAGCGCACCAGCGCCAGGCCGAGGCCGACGCCGCCTTCGCGCTCGCTGGCGCCGCGCAGCCGGTAGAAGGGCTCGAAGATGTGCTCGCGCTCCGGCGGCGGCACGCCGGGCCCGCGGTCGCAGACGCGCACGACCGCTTGCGTGCCCTGCCGCACGACGCTCACCCGCACCGGGCCGCTGGTGTAGCGGCGGGCGTTCTCCAGCAGGTTGCGGATCGCGCGGCGCAGCAGCTTGGCCACGCCTTGCACCACCAGCGTCTGGTCGGAAGCGCTTTCCTCCAGTTCGGCGCCGGCGCGGGCACTTTCCTCGGCAGCCAGGCCGGTCAGGTCGACCGGCTCGACCGTGCCCATGTCGGACTCGCGGGCATCGAGCCGGCTGGCCAGCAGGATCTCGTCGATCAGCTGGTCGAGCTCGGCGATGTTGCGGGTGATCTCCTCGCGCGTGCGCGGCGAGGGCTCGGGGTCCATCAGCTCCAGCCCCATGCGGATGCGCGCCAGCGGCGAGCGCAATTCGTGCGAGGCATTGGCCAGCAGCGACTTGTGCGACTTGACCAGCGTCTCCACCCGCTCGGCCGCGTGGTTGAAGCGGCGCGCCAGGAAGGCGACCTCGTCGCTGCCGCGCTCGGGCACGCGCACGCTCAGGTCGCCCTCGCCCCAGCGTTCGACGCCGACGCGCAGGTCCTCCAGGCGCTGCGTGAGCCGCCGCACGATCGGGTAGCTGCCGACCGCCACCGCCAGCGCGACGATGCCGAGCAGCCAGAGGAAGCCGGTGGAGCCGCGCGGCAGCCAGGAACGGCCCCCCGGCCGGCCGTCGCCGGGCGGACGCGGACGCGGCGGCAGCTGCACCACGATGCTGTTGCCGTCGTTCATCTCGATCGGGAATTCCAGCCCGACGCCCGGCACGCGCTGCGGCCGCACGCGGCTCTGGCCGATCACCTCGCCCGCCGCGTTGCGCACGATCACCTCGCGCATCGGCAACTGCTCCTGGTTGACGCGCCAGAGCCAGCCGAAAGCGACCGTGAGCACCCCCACCGTGGCGATCACGGCGATCCAGATGCGCAGGTAGAGGGGAAAGCGCCAGCCGGCGTTCCAGGCGGTCATGCCGTGGCGGATTCTCCTAGTCCTGCTGCTTGGCAAACACGTAGCCCACGCCGCGCACCGTGAGGATGCGCTTGGGGTTCTTGGCGTCGACCTCGATGGCCGCGCGGATGCGGCCCATGTGCACGTCGATCGAGCGGTCGAAGGCCTCCAGCTCGCGGCCCCGCACGGCCTCCATGATCTGGTCGCGCGTGAGCACGCGGCCGGCGCGCTCGGCCAGCACGACCAGCAGGTCGAACTGGTAGGACGTGAGGTCGGCCGGCTTGCCGCCCACGGAGACCGTGCGCGCGTCGCGGTCGATCTCCAGCGAGCCGAAGCGCATGAGCTTGGCGGGCGGCGGGGTACCGTCGTGCCGGCGGCGCAGGATGGCGCGGATGCGCGCCAGCAGCTCGCGCGGCTCGAAGGGCTTGGGCAGGTAGTCGTCCGCGCCCAGCTCCAGGCCGACGATGCGGTCCATCGGATCGCCCTTGGCGGTGAGCATCAGCACCGGCACCTTGCCCGTTTCGCCGGGCAGCGAGCGCACGCGCCGGCATACTTCGAGCCCGTCGAGGTCGGGCAGCATCAGGTCCAGCACCACGAGGTCGGGTGCGGTGCCGGTGGGCGGGTCCTCCAGCAGGTTCAGCCCGGCGGTGGCATCCGGCGCATGGGTCACCCCGAAGCCCGATCGCTCCAGGTACTCGCCGACCATGTGGGCCAGGCGGGTGTCGTCCTCGATCATCAGGAGTTGCTGCATGTCGGAATACTACTTACTGCGGGCCACCGACGCGGGGCCCCTCGCAAGCCATGGTGGGCAGCGGGCATCGCAGGGGCTTGTAGCTCCCGTAAAGTAAGGTAAATGGCGGTCTCCACGGTGCATATTCCCGCCACCTTGCCCGAGGCGCTGGCGCGGCAGGAGCCGGGTGCCCCGGCGCTGCGCTTCGGCGCGGTGTGGCTCAGCTACGGCGAAGTGCGGGCGGCCGCCGAGCGCGCTGCCGCCATTGCCTGGCACGACTGGGGCGTACGGCCGGGCGACCGCGTGGCCTGGCTGGGTGCCAACCACCCGGCGCAGATCGCCTTGCTGTTCGGGCTGGCGCGCATCGGCGCCATGCTGCTGCCGCTGAACTTCAGGCTCGCGATGGCCGAGTGGCAGCGCGCGCTGGCGGAGTGCGGTCCGCGCCACCTGGTGCACGACGGCGACTGGGCGCAGGCGGCGCGCGACCTCGCGTCTCGAAGCGCACTGAGCGCGCATCCGGCCGAGACCCTCTCGGCCGCCGATGCGCCACCCGCACCCGTGCACGCCGGCCCCGACGCGCCCGTTCTGCTGGTGCACACCTCCGGAACGACGGGCGGGCCGAAGGCGGCGGTCCACACCCAGGCCAACCTGCTGGCCAACATGCGCATCGCCGGCCAGGTACAGGAGATGACGCCCGCCGACACGGTGCTCACCGTGCTGCCGATGTTCCACGTCGGCGGGCTGTGCATCCAGACGCTGCCGGCGCTGCATGCGGGCGCGCGGGTGCTGCTGCACGCACGCTTCCATCCCGGCGAGACGCTGGCGGCGATCGCGCAGGCGCGTCCGACGCTCACCCTGCTGGTCCCGGCCACCATGAGGGCGCTGGTCGAGCATCCGGCGTGGAGCGGCACCGACCTGTCGTGCCTGCGCGCCGTGTGGGCCGGGTCCAGCTTGCTGCCCGCTTCGCTGGTCGAGGCCTTCCATGCGCGCGGCGTGCCGGTGTGCAATGTGTACGGCGCGACGGAGACGGGGCCTTTCTCCGTGGCCCTGCCGCCATCGCGTGCGATGGACCACGTGGGTTCCTGCGGCTGGCCGGCGCCGGAAGTGGAGGCGCGGCTGGGGCCGCCGCTGGGCGATGCGGCGGAGTTGCTGCTGCGCGCGCCCAACGTCGTGCGGCGCTACTGGCCCGACCTCCCGGCCTGCGACGCTGCGGGCTGGTTCGCGACCGGCGACCTCGCGCAGCGCGACGAAGACGGCAGTTACCGCATCGTCGGCCGCGCCCGCGACCTGATCATCAGCGGCGGCGAGAACGTGCATCCGGCCGAGGTGGAGGCCGCGCTGATGCTGCACCCGGGGGTGGCCGAATGCGCCGCGTTCGGGCTGCCGGATGCGCGCTGGGGCGAGGTGGTCGCGGTGGCGGTGGTGAGGGCGGAGGGAGCGCAGGTGTCCCAAGAAGAGCTGGTCGCGCACCTGCAATCGCAGATCGCGCGCTTCAAGGTGCCGCGGCGCTGGTTCTTCGTCGGGCAGTTGCCGAAGACGGCGTTGGGAAAGGTCCAGCGGGCGGTGCTTGCGCGGCAGTTCACGTAGGCTGGTGGTGAGCGCCGAAGGCCGAACCCCAGCGTTGCGAAGCGCTGGGATTCGCGCTGTCGCGGCTCACCGCCAGCCTACCGAAGGACGCCAGCCCTTCACCCCGCCTCCGCCGGCGCCCCCTGGCTCCCATGCCGACCCTGCATCTTCCACAGCAGCAGGATCAGCAGCATCGCCGGGATCGCGGTCAGCGCCGTGCCGAGGAAGGCCGTCGCGTACGCGCCCAGCAAGCCGTAGTGCGGCGTGAGCGTATCCACCGCGACGCCCGAGAAGCCCTTGAGGAACTTGCCCAGCAGCGCATACGTCGAGGACAGCATCGCGTACTGCGTGGCGGTGTAGCCCAGGCTGGTCAGGCTCGACATGTACGTGACCAGCGCCACGCCGGCAAAGGCCTGCGCGAAGGCGTCCAGCGACATCACGATCGCGAACACGACATCGTTGACGTGCAGCGCCAGCAAGGCGAAGGCGCCGGTGCCGAAGGCCTCCAGCACGAGCCCGACGATCAGCGTCGGCAGGATGCCGATGCGGATCGCCGTCAGGCCCGCCGCCCCCAGCCCGACGAAGGTGAACACCAGCCCGAAGGAGCCGCGCACCACGGCCACCGTGTCCTTGCTCACGCCGAGGTCGTGGTAGTAGGGGTTGTACATCGGGCCCATGATGAAGTCGGGCAGCCGGTACAGCGCGACCATCAGCAGGATCACCAGCCCGGCGATCTTGTGCTTGCGAAAGAAGTCGACGAAGGGGCCGATCAGCGCGTCCACCAGGCCGCGCCCGCTCCACAACGGCGGCTTGCTGTGCAGCACCTCGTCGGCGCGCTGCGGTTCGAAGGCGAAGAAGGTCGCCGCTACGCCGACGGCCATCAGGACCGCCATCGCGACATACGAGATCGGCCAGCCGACGCGTTCGGCCGCCGCGATGATCGCCGCATCCGTGATCAGGAGCGCGACGCGGTAACCGAGCTGCGCCGCCGAGGTGAGCAGGCCGACTTCATCCGAGTTGTCCGCCGCCTCGATGCGCCAAGCGTCGATCGCGATGTCCTGCGTCGCCGAGGCGAAGGCGACCAGCAGCGCGAAGGCGCCGATCGCCACCAGGCCCGCCGAGACGCCGACCAGGGCCATGCCGACCAGGCCGATCGCCACCAAGATCTGGCAGAACAGCATCCAGCCGCGCCGGCGCCCCAGCTTGCCGAACAAGGGGATGTCGAGCCGGTCGACCAGCGGCGACCAGTACACCTTGAAGGCATACATGAAGCCGACCCAGGAGATGAAGCCGATCGCCTTCAGGCTGGTGCCCTCGTCGCGCAGCCAGTAGCCGAAGGTGTTGGCGGTCAGCAGGAAGGGCAGGCCGGAGGCGAAGCCCAGGGCCAGCATGACGGCGATCTTGGGTTGCCGCAGCGCCCGCACGACGTCGAGCGCGGAGCGCTTGCGGCGCTTGGGGGCCGAAGCCGGCGGGGAGGCGTTTGCAGGCGTGCGCTGAGCAGAGGAGGCGACGGGGTCCGACATGGTGGCTGTGCTTCGTCAGTATTATTTGCCCATGTGCCAACTCTGTGCTGCCAAGTCGAACCCGTGGGTCAGCCGGCGTGCCTTCATGCTGGCGGCGGGCGCCGTCGCTGCGAGTCCTGCCTTCAGCGAGGTGGACGTCGGCGAAAGCTCCCGGCTGCGATCGCTGGTCCCCGCCGGGGAACTCGAACAGGCAGCCGCGCAGCAGTATGACGACTTGCTCAAGCAAGCGCGCGCCAAGCACGCACTGGCCGGCGAAGGCAACCCGCAGTTGCGCCGCCTGCGCGCGATTTCCTCGCGCCTGATCGCCGATGCGCCGCGCTGGAACGCGCGCGCCCGGCAATGGAACTGGGAGGTGAACCTGATCGGCAGCGACAGCGTCAACGCCTTCTGCATGCCGGGCGGCAAGATCGCCGTGTTCACCGGGCTGATCGAGAAGCTGCACGCCAGCGACGACGAACTCGCGATGGTGGTGGGCCACGAGATGGCGCACGCGCTGCGCGAGCACGCGCGCGAACGCATCGCCAAGAGCCAGGGCACCGGTGCGCTGCTGTCGCTCGGCGCGCAGCTGTTCGGGCTGGGCCAGATCGGCGACGTCGCCGCCAACATCGGCACCCAGTTGCTGACGCTCAAGTTCAGCCGCGACGACGAGGTCGAAGCCGACCTGGTCGGCCTGGAGATGGGCGCCCGCGCCGGCTTCAACCCGCAGGCCTCGATCTCGCTGTGGGACAAGATGGCCCGCGTGTCGGGCAGCGGAGGCGGCCCCGCGTTCCTGTCGACGCACCCGTCGGGTGTCGACCGCACCCGCCGCCTGGCCGAGAACATCCCCCGGGTCGAGGGGCTGTACCGGCAGGCGATGGGCAACCGCTAAGCCACCGCGCGGATCCGCTGCCGCGGCGCCTCGGGCAGCACGCTGGCCAGCGCCCGATCGCCGAGCCGGAACCGCTGCTCCAGGATCTCGGCCAGCAAGGCCCGGAAGTCCGTGGTCACCGCGAGGTCGCGCCCTTCGTACAGCGACGCGGTCTCCAGCCCCGGCCACTCGCCGTGCACCTTGCCGCCGCGCACGCCCGCGCCGAGCAGCAGCGCCACGTTGCCGTGGCCATGGTCGGTCGCGCCGTTGCCGTTCTGCTTGACCGTGCGGCCGAACTCGGAAAGGACGACGACCGTCGTCTCGCGCAGCCGGTCGCCCAGGCCTTGCGCCAGCGCGTCCAGTCCCGCCGCCAGCAGGCCGAACCTGTTGGCCAGCAGCCCGTGCGCCGCTCCCTGGCTGGCATGGGTGTCCCAGCCCGCCACCGGAACGAAGGCCAGGCGCACCCGCGCATCGGCGGCCATCAGGCGACCCAGCCGATGGGTATCGCGCGCCAGGGCGGCGAGCGAGAGTGCGCCGGCATCGGCCTTCGGGTCATCGCTCGCGAGCGCAGCCTGCATCTCGCGGCGGCTGGTCGTCAGTTGCTGCATCGTGCGACCGAGCGGATCGGTGCTGCCGTACAGCGCTGCAAAGGCGGCGATCGCGCGCGGATCGGTCGCGGCGGCCTTGGCCGCGCCCGGACCGGTTTCCATGGACGCCGCCTCGGCAGTGCCCTGCAGGATCCGCGGCAGGGTCGGGCCCAGGCCGACCGTCATCATCCGGCGTGCTTGCGCGTTGGCCGCTGACGGCGCCAGCGCCGAAGCGAGCCGGTTCATCCAGCCGTCCGGCGTGCCCTTGCGGCCCGGCGTGCCGGTTTCCATGTAGTCCTGGGCGTCGAAGTGCGAGCGGCTCGGGTCGGCCGAGCCGCTCGCGTGCACGAAGGCCAGTTGCTTGTTCTCCCACCACGGCATCAGCGCGGCCGCGGCCGGATGCAGCCCGAACAGCTTGTCGAGCGGCAGCACGCCTTCGGGCTGGCCGGGGCGCGCCAGGGCGATGGTGGAGCGGTTCGCGTAGTAGCCGGCGTCGCCATGTGGCACCACCAGCGAGAGTCCGTCCATGCCGCCGCGCAGCAGCACCAGCACCAACCGGGCCGGCGCCTGTTCCGGGGCGGCGAGTGCGATCCGCAGCCCGCTCGCGGCCGCACCGCAGGCGGCCCAGCGCAGCATGGCACGTCGATCCAGGGCCATGGCTTCTCCTTCGGGCGGCTAGCGCCGCATCATGCCGGGACTGGCCAGCACCAGCGCCACGGCGAGTTGGGGCTCTTCGCGGTGGCCGGCGACCGCCTGCGCCGTCGCGGGCGTGACCAGCGGGCCGAGGTCGGCAAGCAGCCGGTCGACGTCCAGCGGCACCCGACCGAGCCAGTTGTTCGTCACCCGGGTCGCGTACTCGACGCGCCGGCCGAGCACGTGCGGGCTCAGCCAGGCGGCTTCCGTGTTCTTGTAGCCATCCGGCGTCGCGCACTGGAACAGGGGCATGCCCTCGGTCAGCAGCTCGAATTTCAACGGGCGCACGTTGGGCGGCGTATGGCCGAGGGCGCGCAGCGTCGCGAGGGTGAACTGCAAGGGCGTCTTGAACTTGGCGCCGCGCTGGCGTTCCTCCCAGAAGGCGTCGCTGGCGAACAGCGCACGCAGCACCGGCACCACCTGGCCGTCCTGCGCCAGGAACACCCGCGCGAGCGTGTCGACCAGCGCCGGCGGCGGCGCATCGCTGACGAAGTACTGCGCCAGCTTGAAGGCGATGTGGCGTGCGGTGGCCGGATGGCGTGCCAGCGTGTCGAGGGCGAAGTCGCCTTCGGCCTCGCCCTGCGCGGCGATGCGGTGGCCCAGCCAGGTCTTGGTGCCCGCATCGTGCGTGCGCGCGTTGAACAGGAAGCCGGGCATGCGGCGCGGCTCGCCCGGCATCGCGACGGGTCCGGCGGCCGGTGCCTGGTCCGGGTACACGGGCGTGAAGGTCCAGCCGGTCAGGATGCGCGCCAGCTCCGTCACGTCCTGCTGCGTGTAGCCGCCGTCCACGCCGAGGGTGTGCAGTTCCATCAGCTCGCGCGCGTAGTTCTCGTTCATGCCGCGCGCGCCGCGGCCCGGCGCCACGCTGCGCGCGTTGTCGAGGTAGCTGAGCATCGCCGGGTGGCGGGCGGTGGCGTGCAGCAGGTCGGCGAAGCGGCCGAGTGCATAGGGGCGGATCGCGTACTGCTCGTAATGGCCGATCAGCACGCGCGCATGCCCCTTGCTCTCGTGCACGTTGAAGTGATTGAACCAGAAGTCGACCATCGCCTCCTCGAGCTGGCGCGGACTTTCCAGCGCGCGGTAGATGCGCGACTCGAAGGCGGGCACCTGCAGGGCGACGATGTAGCGGCCCAGCTCGCCCGACTCCGGCGTTCCCTGCCGGTCGGGGCGCAATTCGTAGCCGGGGGTGGGGAGGCCGGCGGCGCGCGCCCGGCCGATCTCGTGCACATGGCGCGCGACGGCGAGGTAGCCCTGCATCAGGGCGGTGGGGTCGACGGCGAGGAAGCGGTCTTCGCGCAGCCGCGCCGTCAGCGTGGCGGGCAGGGGCTGCCTTGCGGGCTGCAGCTGCTCGTCGACCCAGGCCATGGGATCGGCGGAGAGGCGGGCCAGGTCACCCGGTCGGGGGCCGTAGCCGAGCCGATTGAGCGCATGCGCAGCGGCGGCGGCGCCTGTGCGGGGGCCGGCAGCGGCGCGGGCCGGCCACGCGATGGCGGCCGTGGCCGCCGATGCCGCTGCGTGCAGGAGCGTTGCGCGACGTGTGAGCATGGGCACCTCCGATCCAGTGCTCGCGGCGCAAAGGATAGGCGGCGCTGCGGCCGCCGGGCCTGTGGAGACCCACAATGCTGGTAAACGGCCGGTAAAAGCTGCCCGGCCGTGGGCTCACGTCCCGCGCACGTAGGGATTGGTCCGGCGTTCGCGCCCGAAGCTGCTCTCCGGCCCGTGGCCGGGGATGAACACCGTCTCGTCCCCCATCGGCCACAGGCGCTGCGTGATGCTGGCGATCAGCGTGGCGTGGTCCCCGCGCGGGAAGTCGGTGCGACCTATGCTGCCGGCGAACAGCACGTCGCCGACGAAGGCCCGCTGCATCTCCGGCGAATGGAACACCACGTGCCCCGGCGTATGCCCCGGGCAGTGGCGCACCTGCAGCGTGTGCCCCGCCAGTTCCACGGTGTCGCCGTCGTGCAGCCAGCGCGTGGGCGTGAAGGCCTCGGCCGGCGGGAAGCCGAACATCGCGCCCTGCTGCGGCAGCCCTTCGATCCAGAACTGGTCCTCCGGATGCGGGCCGACGATGGGCAGCGACAGGCGCCTTGCGAGTTCCGCGGTGCCGCCCGCATGGTCGATGTGCGCGTGCGTGAGCCAGATCTGTTCGAGCTGCAAGCCGCGGCGATCGACTTCGGCCAGCAGCGCGTCGAGGTCGCCACCGGGGTCGATCACGGCCGCCTTGCGGCTCGTGTCGTCGTACACGACGGAGCAGTTCTGCCGGAAGGGCGTGACGGGAAAGGTGAAATAGCCGAGCATGCACCGATTGTCCAACGCCGGTGACAAAGCCTCACGGCCGGTGTTGATGCCCCGCAATTCAGCCCCGTAGCGCGGCACTATTCTGGAACGATGAAACGCAGCTGGATGCGCTGGACGGCAGGCGCCCTCGGTGCCGTCGCCCTCTACGCCGCCCTCGGATTCTGGGCGGTGCCGGCCGCGGTGTCGGCGCTGCTGGTGCGCTACGCCGAGCGTGAGCTCGGCCGCAGCGTGTCGCTCGGCGAGCTGCGCTTCAACCCGTTCACGCTGCGGCTGCAGGCCGCCGACCTGCGGCTGCGCGACCGCGACGGCAGCGAGTTGCTCTCACTCGGCGGGCTGGTGGTCCAGCCGCAGTGGCGCTCGATCACGCGCCGGGCCTGGTCGTTCGCCGAGCTGCGCCTCGCGCAGCCCCAGGCCTGGTTGCGCATCGCCCCGGACGGCAGCTTCAACCTGGCGCGGCTGCTGGCCGACGTCCGCGGCAACACGCCACCGGAAGAAGGCACCTCGCTGCCGCGCGTGGTCATCGGCCAGTTCGCGGTGGAGCAGGGCCGCGTCGCGTTCGACGACCGGCACGCCGGCTACCGCAACGTGATCACGCCGATCGCGTTCCGGCTGGAGAACTTCAGCACCCTGCCCGAACACAACCAGGACCACGTGTTCACGGCCCGCTCGGAGCACGGTGGCGTGCTGCGCTGGAAGGGCAGCACCAGCCTGCAGCCGCTGCGCGCCAGCGGCGAGCTCACGCTGGAGAACGCGTCGCTGCCGGAGCTGGCGGTGTACCTGCAGCCCTGGATGCGGGCAACGCTCGCCGCGGGGCGGCTCGACGCCGTGCTGCCCTACACCTTCTCGTACGAACAGGCCAGGGTGCAGGCGCGCATCGCGGGCATGCGGGTGCAGCTGCGCGACCTGGCCGTGAGCCACCAGGGTGCCAAGGACAGCTTCGCCACGCTGACCCGCCTGGAGGCCAGCGGCGTCGACGCCGACCTCGTGCAGCTGCAGGCCACGGTGGCGCAGCTCAAGGCCCAGGGCGGCCAGCTCGCGGTGCGCCGCGATGCGCATGGCGAGCTGGACCTGCAGCGCCTCATGGGGCAGGCCGCCGGGCCCGCCGCGGCGCTGCCCGTCGCGCAAGCCGGGCCGCCCACGGCGTGGCGGCTGGCCGTGCGCGACGTGGCGCTCGAGCAGGTGGCCGTGCATGCCCGCGACGAGAGCGTGGCGCCGCCGCTGCTGCTCGATGCCGGCGAACTCACGCTGCGCTTCGCCCTGGCGGCGCAGCAGGACGCGTCCGGGCTGCAGGTGAAGGTGTCGGACGCGCGCTTCGACGCCGCGGGGCTGGCGCTCGCGCGCGGCACGCAGCCGCCGCTCAAGCTGCGCCAGGCGAGCCTGTCGCAGGGCAGCGTCGACCTGCAGGCACGCCGGGTCGAGATCGGCAAGGTGCTGCTCGATGGCGCCGAGGTGCAGCTGCGGCGCGCGCGTGACGGCACGCTGGACCTCGCGAACCTGCTGCCCACGCTGCCTGCCGCCGATCCGGCACCGTCGGAGGCGGCGGCCTGGACGGTGGCCACCGGCGAACTCGCCTTGCAGCACGCCAGCGTGCGGGTGAGCGACCAGGCCAGCGGCCTCGACCTGCAGGCGCAGGACATCGCGCTGGCGGTGCAGGGCGCCGGCAGCGACCTGGCGCAGCCGCTGCGCTTCCAGGGCGGGTTCGCGCTGCGCAGCGGGGGGCGCCTGCGCGCCGAAGGGCGGCTCGTGCCCGCCACCGGTGCGCTCGATGCACAGTTGCAGGCGCAGGAGCTTGCCCTGGCGCCGGCGCAGTCGCTGCTGGCGCAGTACCTGCGGCTGCGGCTGGCGGGCGGCAGCGTGTCGGCGCGCGGACGATTGCAGATGCGGCCGCCCGGAGGCGGCAGGAAGGCGCCGGAACTGCAATACGACGGCGGCCTGCACGTCACCGGCCTGGTGCTGAACGAGCAGGACGGGGAACGCTTCCTGGCCTGGAAGGACGTGGGCGCCGACAGCTTGCGGGCCACCCTGGCCCCGAACCGGCTGGAGGTGCCCGAACTGCGCGTGGTGGGCGCCGAGGCCAAGCTGATGATCGAGGACGACCGCAGCCTGAATGCCGTGCGCCTGCTGGTGGCGCAGCCTGCGCCTGCGCCTGCGACAGCGCAGGCGGTGCCGGTCGCGGTCGCGACCGACCCGCGCGCGGCCGCTGCAGCGCCGCCTGCGGCCGCCGAGCCCTTCCCGGTGCGCATCCGGCGGGTGCGGCTGCAGGACGCGAAGCTCGATTTCACCGACCTGAGCCTGCGGCCGCAGTTCGGCGCCAGGATCCATGAACTCCATGGCGCGATCAACGGCCTGTCCACGCAGCCGGGCACGCGCAGCCAGGTGGAGCTCGAGGGCCGCGTCGACGAATTCGGGCTGGCGCGCCTGCGCGGCGAAGTCAACGCCTTTTCGCCGCGCGACAGCACCGACCTGCGGGCGGAGTTCCGCAACGTCGACATGGTCGCCGCTTCGCCGTATTCCATGAAGTTCGCCGGCTACCGCATCGCCGAGGGGCGGATCTCGCTGGACCTGCAGTACAAGCTGGCCGGCGGCCGCCTCGAAGGCGACAACCGGGTCGTGATCGACCGGCTCACGCTGGGCGAGCGCGTCGACAGCCCCGATGCGATGAAGCTTCCGCTGCAGCTCGCCATCGCGATCCTGAAGGACAGCAACGGCCGCATCGAGCTGGGGCTGCCCGTCTCCGGCAGCCTCGACGACCCGCAGTTCAGTTACGGCGCGGTGGTGTGGAAGGCGATCACCAACCTGCTGGGAAGGATCGTCAGCGCGCCGTTCCGGGCCCTCGGCGGCCTGCTGGGCGTGGGCGGCGAGAAGCTGGAGGCGATCGAGTTCGATCCGGGCAGCGCGCGCCTGCTGCCGCCGGAACGCGAGAAGCTGCGGCAGGTGGCGGGCATCCTGGGCCAGCGGGCACAGCTGAAACTCGCCGTGCCGGGGCGTTACGACGAAGCGGCCGACGGCGCGGCGCTGCGGCGGCGGGCGGTGCGCGCGGAGGTCGCCCGGCGCGCCGGCCTCACCGTGGCGGCGGACGAGGAGGCAGGGCCGCTGGATCCGGCCGACCGCGCGGTGCGCGTGGCCTTGCGCGAGCTGTTCGCGCAGCGCTTCGGCAAGGCCGAGCTGGAAAAGGAAGTCGCGGCCGTCGAACGGGGCGCCCCGGCGCCCGGCGCCGCGGCGTCGGCGCCGCAGCCCTCGCTGGCCCTCTGGCAGCGGGTGGGCAAGCTGGTGCAGGGCGAGCCGCAGGTGGCCGACGCGCGGGGCTTCTATGCCACGCTGCAGCGGCGGCTCGAGGCGGCGCAGGAACTGCCGGCCGGCACGCTGGCGCGCCTGGGCGAGCAACGCGCCGCGGCCATCGTCGCAGCGCTGGTGGCCGAAGGCGTGGCCGGCGAGCGCGCCGGTCCCGCGCCGGCCGCCAAGGTCGAAGGCTCGGGCCGGATGGTGCCCCTGGCGCTGGAGCTGTCGGCCCGGTGAGGCAGGGCGCAGCGACCGACGGTGGGTGACCCTTCACCCCAGTGCGGACTACGATGGCCTGGCGTCGGCGGCCGGGCGGCCGCCGCGTCCCTCACCAAGGAATGTCATGCAGATCACCGACATGCTGGCCCAGGCGGGAGGCCTGCAATCCATTGCCCGCGAACTGGAGATCGAGCCGCACGAGGCGCGCAGCGGCGCCGAGGCGCTGCTGCCGGCGATCCTGGGCGGCCTGCGCAAGCAGGCGCAGGGCGGCGGCGGGGGCGGCCTCGGGGACCTGCTCGGCCAGCTGGGTGGCGGCGAGCTCATGGACCAGGTGCTGGCGCCGCAGAAGACCGACGTGGCACCCGGCGACGCGGTCCTGGGCCAGATCTTCGGCTCGCGCGACGTGAGCCGCACGGTGGCGCAGAGCGCCTCGGCGCAGTCGGGCCTGAGCCCCGAGCTGCTGAAGAAGATGCTGCCGCTGCTGGCCATGCTGGTGACCGGGTTCATGAGCAAGCAGGGCGCTGCGGCGGCGGCGCCCGGCCAGGGTGGCGGCCTGGGCGGCATGCTCGGAGGCGTGCTGGGCGGGATGCTCGGTGGCGGCCAGCCGGGGCAGCAAGGCGGCGCCCTCGGCGGACTGGGCGCGCTGCTGGATGCCAACGGCGACGGCAACGCGCTCGACGACATCCTGCGCCTGGCCGGCAAGGCGCGCGGCTAGCGCGCCTGCGCCGCCGGCAGCACCGTCTGCACGAGCGACCCGGCGGCGCTGGCGACCTGCACGAGCGTCAGCGCGACGCGTTGCACGACGGGCGGCCGCCAGAGGGCCTGGTCGCGCGGGAAGTCCTTGAGCAGGCCCGTCATGTAGGCATACGCGAGATCGGCCACAGCGTCCTCGGCGTGCGGCGCGAGGTCGGCGAAGAGCACGGCCGTGCGGCTGTTGCTCGCCGTCATGCGGGCGGGCAGCGTGAGCAGGAAGGGCCCCGCAGAACCGGTCAGGCGCTGCTTGAGGGCCACGTTGGTCAGGATGCCCGCGCAGGCGTTCACCTTCAGCTGGTGCCCGAGCGCACCGTGGTAACGCGCCGGCGTGCCCGCCGCCGCGGCGCGCATCGGCAGGCAGAACAGGTGCAGTTGCGCGCGCAAGGCACGGTCCGTCACCTGGCTGGCCGGGATCTGGGTCCGCACCACCGTGAGCAGGTTCTCCCAGCGGCGCTGCACCTTCGGGTCGGCGAGGTCGCCCTCGCTGCGCAGGAGGACATAGGTGTAGGCGGCGTAATCGGGGTCCTCGCGGTCGAAGACGTCGAACTCCTGGTAGGCGTGGGCGCTGATGCGGGGCGCGGCAGCGGAACCGCCCGGGGAGATGGAGGCCGTCGCGTTCGATGAATGCGACGGTGCGGCACGCTGCGCCGTCGCCGGAGCGGAGCCATGCACCGCGGCATGGGCGGCCTGCCATTCGCGCTGCGCCGCTGCCTCGGCCTCGGCCAGTGAGGGCAGCACCTGTTCGGCGGCTTGCTGCACGGTCGCGAAATCCTGTCCGGCCTGCACCAGCGCCGGCGCCAGCCGCGGCGCGAGCTCCGCCTTCCTGCGGACCAGCCAGGCTGCTTCGGCCGCCGGTCCGGCGGACCACCAGCTGCGCGCGGCCTGCGCCGTTTCGTCCATCCTGCGCGCCAGCACCTGCAGGTCGGCCTCGAGCGCGGGGGCGCGCGCCGCCAGCGCTGCACGCTCGGCGCTGCTGCGCGCCGCGGGCTCCGCCGCGAGCTGCAGGTACAGCGCGGCATCCCGCACCTGCGCCCATTCGTCGGCCATCCGCTCCCTTTGCGTGCTCAGGTCCGACAGCTCCACGCCCGGCCGAGGTCCCGGCCGGGGTGGACCCGCGGGGGCATCGACGACCAGGGGGCGCAACAGGGCCAAGGCCGGAGCGGCCGGCAGGCTCACGCGCGGCACCGGCACGGCGACATGGCGTTCCGCCAGCGTCTTGCCGTGGGCGAGCAGCACCGCCTCCAGCCGCGAACGCACATCGCCGTCCTGCCGCAGGACGCCGGCGGCGCTCCCGGTGAGCCTCTCCAGGGTCTGCCGCGCGGAGTCGGCCTGCATGCGCGCCTCGAAGACGCGGCCGCGCCAGCGCGCGTCCGCTTCCCTGGCCGCGGCGCAGGCGGCGTGGAACTGCCGGTCCGCCGTGCGCCGGCGCGCGAGGGACGCGTCGGTGGCTTCGGTCGCGCCGCGCAGGTCCGCCGGGCCGGCCAGCGCCAGCCGGGTCACCGTGGCGTGCCAGGCCGGGAGGGCCTCTTTCGCCTGCACCTGCGCCTGCCCGTTGGCGACCAGGCGCGACTGCAGCAAGGCGAAGGCTTCCGTGGCGGCTGCGTTCGCCTTCAGCAGCGCGTCGAGCGCACTGGCGTGCCGGGTCGACCAGTCCTGCGTGCTGCTCACGGACTGGCGCCCTTGCGCGGCGGCGTCGCGCAGGTCCCGCCAGGCCCGATGGGCGGCCTGGACCGCGTCCAGCCGCGTGCGCGCCCGGTCCAGCCTCGCCTTCGCGGCGTGCGCCCGGATCGCCGTGCCCTGGGCAGAGGCCTCCCGCGCGAGCGGCCAGGCAGCGGCCAGCAGCAGCAGCGAGCGTCGTGAGCTCCCTGGATCCGGCGGCCGTGCAACGCTCATGGCGCACGGCCCCGCCGCAGGGCCAGCAGCTGCCAGACGTGGAGGATGGCCTCGACCCCCAGCGCGACGAGCAGGCCGACGATCAGGGGCGTCGAGGTCGCTGCGGCGGACCCGTGGTCGGCCATGCGTGGCAGGCCCGCGTTCAGGATGCTCCGGACCAGCAGCGCGCTCAGGGCCGCGACGACCAGGATGCGCCCGAGGCGCCAGAAAACGTTGCCGGCCATCCCGAACGCAGGTGCCAGCAGGCGACGCCAGGCCGGCTGGACGCGCGCCAGCACGGGTTGCAGGCCGCGCAGCAACGCGATGGTCAGGTCCTGCGCGTCGGTGAAGACGATTTCGGCATGGCGCTCCTCCTGCGCCAGCAGGGCGAGGTGCGCCTGCTGCAGCGCGCTCTGCTCCTGCAGCCTCTGGTAGCCGGGCCCGCGTTCGGCGCTCTCGGCCGGCTTGGCGATCAGCAGCACTTTCTCGTGGTACAGCGCGAGCCAGGCCTCCCATTGCGTGTACGACAAGGCGGGCCCACCGGGCGCGAGGGCGGCGGCGAGGTGCGGCACGCGCTCGGCCAGGTCGGGGTAGCGCTCCCGGATCAGCGCGACCGATGCGGGCCTGGCCATGGCGCCCGTCATGTCGCCCACGAGGTGGATCACCGCATCGCATTCGCGGATGTACAGGTCCAGCTTGTCCAGCGTCTCGGTGCCCGTGGGGACGAACTCCTCCTGCGTCTTGACCGTCACGCCCGGAAGCGAGAGGGCGCGCCGGATGCGTTCGCGATAGGGCCCGAACTCGGCGGTGACCGCGGACAGAAAGATCTGGATCCCCTTCACGCGAGATTCCTCCCGTCATGCGCTTGTCGGACGTCGTGGCGGCAACACCGCCCGCGAATCGGCCCTCGTCGGATCGGCAGGCATTGTGCTCGGCGCTGCGCGCGCGCGCAAACCCTGAATGAAGGGCCCGGGGGCCCCACCTTCACTCGCCGCGCGGCGCGGCCAGGGCCGCCCCCAGCTGCAGCAGCGACACCACCACGCCGGTCACCGCTTCCCGCGCCTTCTCGTCCTTCAGTTCCCCGGTCGCATCGAAGGCCTGGTCGGCGCGCGACAGGGCGAACTGGCGCGGATGCACGATCATCGCGAACGCCATCTGCAGGTACTGCCGCAGGTAGTTCATGGAGCGCAGGCCGCCGAGCGGCCCCGGCGATGCGGAGAGCAGGCCGGCCGGTTTGCCGGCCGTTGCCTTGAGGCCGGCCGGCTGCGTGCCGCTCGCCCGGGCGCGCGACATCCAGTCGAAGGCGTTGATCACGAGCGGCGGCGGAAAGCCGTTGTATTCCGGCGTGACCAGCAGCACCGCGTCGGCGGCGGCGATGGCCGCGATGAGTTCGCCGGCCTGCGCCGGCACGCCCGGGCCCGCCTCGATGTCACCGTCGTACAGCGGCAGGTCCAGCGCGCGCAGGTCCAGCAGGCGCGCCGTCGCGCCCTGCACCTCGGCGATGCGGCAGGCCTCGCGGGCGAGCGCGAGATTGAGGGATCCGGTGCGCGAGCTGCCGGAGATCACGAGCAGGTGGACGGGTGCGGCGGGGTTCATCCGCCGGATCGTAGCTCTCAGACCAGGCCCAGGCCGGCGAAGGTGCTCAGGTCGGCGCGCGGCGGCGGCGCCGGCGTGATGAAGGCGGAAATGACCTCGTCGCCCTGGTATTCCGTCGTCACGAGCGCCCCGTGCGTCTGGCGCTCCAGTGCGGCCGGCCCCAGCGCGCGCCAGGTGGCGGCGCACAGGTGGATGCTGCCGGGCGGCGCATGGTCGGCGCAGCCGCGGGCCGCGGCCGGCGCATCGCCCAGCGTCAGGCGCCGGCTCTCGCCTTCCACCTCGAAGCAGGCCGCCACGCAGGGCGCGGTGAAGAGCGCGCTGCGCAGGCGCCGGCTGCAGGTGCGCTGCAGCAGCATCGCGACTTCCAGCGCAGCGCGGGGCCGCGCGAAAGCCATCACGATGCGCGGGCCGTAGCGTTCGACCGCGCCGCCGAAGCGCGCCGCCAGCATCCGCACGTCGATCTCGCTCCATTCCGGCGTCGGCGCCTCGCAGCACAGGAGCGTCGCGGTCTCGCGGACGAAGCGGATGCTGTCGTAGCCGGGGCCGAGGAACAGCTTGCGCCAGGCTTCCACCGGCACTTCGTCGAGCAGTTCTTCGGAGAGCAGTTCGAGCCACGCGGCATCGTCGGGGGGCGCCACTGCGGTGGTGCAAGGCACGAGGCCGTGGCCCATGGAAACCTGGTCGATCAGCATGTCCCTGCCCCCGGCGCCTTGCCGCGCGAACCCACCCGCCTGCTCGTTCTCATCGTGTTCTCCTATTGTTTCGAAGTGTGACGAAACCGGGGCCGGCAGGCCAGACGGTCGATTCGGTAGCGCGCCTCGGGGCAAGCCGCTAATCCTTAAGGCCACATTTCGGGACAGGCGGCCCTGGCCGCGGCGCAGGCGGTCGGCGCCGGTGTTTTCTCACTGCGCGCAGCGGGCGCTTTCGCCGGGTCGCGGCGCCCGTTTGCAGCTTTCCTGCAGAATGCGGCGACCCCAAGGAGACCCCCGTGCCCGCTCCGGTCATGAACATCGCCGATGCGCCCTACACCGACTTGGCGGAGCGTGCGCGCAGCAGGGGCAGCGCCCTGCCGCAGGAGCGCTTCGGCGGCCGCATCGCGCCGCTCGGCCCCGCGCTGGGCGCCCGGCACCTGGGCTTCAACGTCACCGTGGTGGCCCCGGGCAAGCGCGCCTTTCCGTTCCACAGCCATCGCCTGAACGAGGAGATGTTCTTCGTGATCGAAGGCACGGGCCAGCTGCGCTTCGGCAGCGCGACGTATCCGCTGCGCGCCGGCGACGTGGTCGCCTGCCCGCCCGGCGGCGCCGAGGTGGCGCACCAGATCGTCAACACCGGCGCGACGGAGCTCAAGGTGCTGGCGGTCAGCACCATGCAGCGGCCCGAGGTCTGCCACTACCCGGATTCGGGCAAGTTCGCCGTGCTCGACGGCACGGCGCCCGAGGGCTTCCGGCACGTGGCAAGGCAGCAGGACAGCCTCGATTACTGGCAGGGCGAATAGCCGCCCGCCGCACGCACGACCAACCAGGAGAAAAGATGCGCATTGCGATCATGGGTTCGGGTGGACTGGGCGGCTACTTCGGCGCGCGGCTCGCGCAGGGCGGCGCCGACGTGCACTTCATCGCCCGCGGCCGCCACCTCGAGGCCATGCGCAGCGAAGGCCTGCGCATCGAGGGCCCCGAGCCCATGCACCTGCCGAAGGTGAACGTCACGGACCGGGTCGCCGACGTGGGCGTCGCCGACGTCGTCATGCTGTGCGTGAAGCTGTGGGACACCGAGCAGGCCATCGCCCAGATCCGGCCGCTGGTCGGCCCGGGCACCACCATCGTGTCGTTCCAGAACGGCGTGCTGAAGGACCAGTACCTGCGCGCGGCGTTCGACGCGCGGCAGCTCATGGGCGGCGTGGGCTACGTGGCGACCACCATCGCCGCCCCGGGCGTGATCCGCCAGACCGGGCCGATGCAGCGCCTGGTGTTCGGCGAGTTCGACGGCTCGCGCTCGGCGCGCGGCGAGGCGCTGCTGGCCGCCTGCCTGGCCGGCGGCATCAAGGCCGAACTGTCGCAGCAGATCCTGCGCGACATCTGGGAGAAGTTCGTCTTCCTGGTCGGCCTCTCCGGCACCACGACGACGATGCGCAGGACGATCGGCCCGATCCGCAGCAACCCGCAGACGCGCGCCTTCCTGCTGGACGTGATGCGCGAAGTCGTGGCGGTGGGGCGCGCGCACGGCGTGCCGCTGCCGGAAGATTACGCCGAGGTGCGGCTGCAGCTGGCCGACGACGTGTCGCCCGACATGACCTCCTCCATGCACCACGACCTGGAGCGCGGCAACCGGCTCGAGGTGCGCTGGCTGGCCGGTGGCGTGGTCGAACTGGGGCAGGCCAAGGGCGTGCCTGCACCGCTGAACCGCGCGATCGCCGACATCCTGGCCCTGCATGCCGAAGGAGGCGCCCATGCCTGAAACCACGCTGTCCGGCCTGCGCGTGCGCAGCGTCCGTTGCACCGCCGTCGAAGTGCCCTTGCGCTACGTGCTGGGCACCAGCGCCGCGACGGTGAAGGCCGCGCCCTTGCTGCTGGTGGAACTGCTCACGGAGCAGGGCGTCAGCGGCCGGGCCTACATCTTCTGCTACCGGCGCAGCGCGGCCAAGCCGATCGCGGCGCTGGTGGAAGACGCCTGCGAAGTGGTGCGCGGCGATCCGGTGGCGCCGGTGGCGATCGCGGCGAAACTGCAGCGCCGATTCGCCCTCATCGGCGTCACCGGCATGGTGCGCATGGCGCTGTCGGTGTTCGACATGGCGCTGTGGGACGCGCTGGCGATCGCCGCCGGCGCGCCGCTGACCACGCTGCTCGGTGGCGCACCGCGCCCGGTGCGCGCGTACAACTCCTGCGGGCTCGGGCTCATGAGCCCGCAGGCCGCCGCGGACGAAGCCGAGGCGCTGCTCGAAGGCGGCCTGCAGGCCGTGAAGCTGCGCCTGGGGTATGCCACGCTGAAGGAGGACCTGGCAGTCACGCGCGCGGTGCGGGCGCGCCTGCCGGAAGCCGTGGAACTGATGGTCGACTACAACCAGGCGCTGTCGCGGCACGAGGCGCTGCTGCGCGGGCGCGCGCTGCAGTCCGAAGGCGTGAGCTGGCTGGAAGAGCCGATCCGGCAGGACGACCTGGCCGGCTGCGCCGCGCTCGCCGGCGACCTGCATCTGCCGGTGCAGATCGGCGAGAACTTCGACGGTCCCAAGGACCTGCTGCGCGCCGTCGAGGCGCAAGCCTGCGATCTCGTGATGCCCGACGTGGCGCGCATCGGCGGCGTCACCGGCTGGATGCAGGCCGCCGGCGTGGCCGAGGCGCATGGCATCCCCATGAGTTCGCACCTGATGCCGGAGGTCAGCGCGCACCTGCTCGCCGCCACGCCGACCTGCCACTGGCTCGAATACGTGGACTGGAGCGATGCCATCGCCGCCGAGCCGGTGAAGATCGTCGACGGCTGCTGGCCGCTGCGCGACCAGCCGGGCACCGGGCTGGAATGGGACGCCGACAAGGTCGCGCGCTGCCGGATCGAGTGACGGGAGCGCCTGCGCGCGATGCCCTGCCTGCGGTCCTACACGCGTGTAGTCCGCCGACCTACGAAGCCGGGTGCGCGGCGGTAGCCTAATCGGATCCGCGCGTGACCCCGGCCCACGCGCGGCGAAGGAGGACCCCATGCCAGGCACCAACGGGACCAGCCCCATCGCGGTGCGCCCCGCCCTGCGCGGGCTGGACGCCGCCAGCCAGGAGCGGGTGGCGCTCGCGCTCACCCTCATGACCAAGTTCTCCTTCGATGGCGCGGCCGCCGAACGCGCGCCCACCGCGGCGGCGATCGCGCAGGGCTTGCACGCCCTCGCGGACGACGGCGAGCTGACGCCGGAGTTGCGGCGGCTGTGCGCCCGCCTGCAGCACATCTGGGCCACGGCCGGACGGGAGCCGATGTGATGGCCGCCGCCGATCCCGCCGCGGATCGCCGCAGCGCGCTGGTGCGCTCCTTCTCCACGCTGGACGATGCGCTGGCGGCGCAGGACGCGCTGGCCGCCGCCGGCATCGCCCGCGAACTGCTCGAACTGACCGTGCTGGAGGACGAAGCCGGTCCGGTCGCGAGCAACTTCCTGATCGGCAACGGCCAGACCCACCACGGCGGCACGCCGGCCCCGGTGCGCAGCGGCGGCGAGGTTGCGTACGACGCCAACTTCCGCGCGACCGAGTACCACGGCGCCTACCTGCTCACGCTGCACCAGCTCGGGCCGACACAACGTTCCGTCGCCCAATCGGTGCTGGCGGGCTTCGACAGCGTGGCGGTCACCGAGCTGGCGCGCTCCGGGCAGGGAAGCTGAAGGGATGGCCGCGTCGGCCGCGGCCTCGCCCGTGCTGTTGCGCGGCTCCCCGGGCGGGTCCGACCCCGGCGGCGAGGAGCGTGGCGGCGGTCGCCCCGCAGGCGCGCCGCGCACCGGCAGCGAGCGCCCGCGCGTGGTGATCGTCGGCTGCGGCTTCGGCGGCCTCGAGGCCGCGCGGGCGCTGCATGGCGCCGAGGTCGAGATCACGCTGGTGGACCGCGCCAACCACCACCTGTTCCAGCCGCTGCTGTACCAGGTGGCCACCGCGGGCCTGCCGGCGCCCGCGATCGCCGCGCCGGTGCGCCACCTGTTCCGCCACCAGCCGAACGTCACGACCCTGCTGGGCGAAGTCACGGCCATCGATGCCGTCGCCCGCAGCGTCCGGCTGGCCGACGGCGCCGTGCTGCCCTACGACCACCTGATCGTCGCGGCCGGTGCGACCCACAGCTACTTCGGACACGACGCATGGGCGGCGCACGCGCCCGGGCTGAAGACGCTGGCCGATGCCTTCGAAGTCCGGCGCCGGGTGCTGGTGGCCTTCGAGGCTGCCGAGAAGGAAGCCGATGCGGCGCGGCGCGAGGCCTGGCTCACCTTCGTGGTGATCGGCGGCGGACCGACCGGCGTGGAGCTGGCCGGCACGCTGGCGGAGATCGCCAGCCGCACGCTGCCCGGCGAATTCCGCCACATCGACCCGAGCCGCGCCCGCATCCTGCTCGTCGAAGGCAGCCCGCGCCTGCTGCAGGCGATGCCGGAGCGCCTGGGTGCGAGCGCGCAGCGCCAGCTCGAGAAGCTGGGCGTCGAGGTGCGCGTGGGCGCCCGCGTGACGGCGATCGACGCGCACGGGCTTCAGGTGCAGCCGCCCGGAGACGCAGCGCCCTACCGCATCGCGAGCGGCTGCATCCTGTGGGCGGCGGGCGTGGCCGCGTCGCCGCTGGGCCGGCAGATCGCGGAGGCCACGGCGGCCACCGTCGATCGCGCCGGCCGCGTGCAGGTCGAGCCGGACCTGAGCATCGCGGGCCATCCGGAGATCAGCGTGATCGGCGACCTGGCCGCCGCCCGCAGCTACGTCGCCGGCACGGAACCGCAGCCGGTGCCCGGTGTTTCGCCGGCGGCCAAGCAGATGGGCCGCACCGCCGCGCGCAACATCCTGCTGCGTGCCGGCGGCCGGCCGGCGCAGCCGTTCCGCTACCGCGACTGGGGCAGCCTGGCCACCATCGGCCGCAATTCCGCGGTGGTGGACCTGTGGACGCCGTGGCGCCGCATCGAATTCAGCGGCCGGCCCGCGTGGCTGTTCTGGTTGTTCGCCCACATCTACTTCCTGATCGGCTTTCGCAACCGCATCATCGTGATGCTGGACTGGGCCTGGGCCTACTGGACTTCGCAGCGCTCCGCGCGCGTCATCGCCGCCACTGAACCGGGGTCGCCCGGCGGGTGAGCGCTGGCGTCGGCGCTGGTGTTAACCCGCGTCCGGGATGGGAACCAAAGCTTCTATCCTGCGGTCCCCGCACCCGCCCCGGAGACCTGCCATGCCGGCCGCCATCGACACGCCCGACAACCGGCGCTTCGTCGACGCCGTGCGCAGCGAGTACAAGGTCACGCCCGGCTTCTACACGGCCGGCACGTACACCGCGGGGCTGTGGCTCGAGGCGGCGCTCAAGCTCGTGAACGGCAGGTTCGAGGACAAGCCCGCCTTCGTGCGCGCGCTGCACCAGGCGAAGCTGGCCAGCGGCCCCATGGGCCCGATCCGGCTCGACGAATACGGCAAGCCGGTCCTGAACATCTACGTGCGCAAGGTGGAGCGCAAGGACGGCCAGCTGGTGAACACGATCGTCGACACCTTCCCCGAGGTGTCGCAGTTCTGGAGCTACGAGCCCCGCGCCTTCCTCGCCATGCCTGCGTATTCGCGCGAAAGCCCGGCGGCGAAGAACCTGGAATAGCTCACTGCACTTCCTCGTCCTCTTCCTCCAGTTGCTGCAGCTGGTACAGGCGCTGGTAGAGGCCGCCCTCGATCACCATCAGCTGCGCGTGCGTGCCCAGCTCGGCGACCCGGCCGTGATTGAGCACCACGATCCGGTCGGCCTCGCGCACCGTCGAAAGCCGGTGCGCGATGGCGACCACCGTCACCCGTCCGCGCAGCAGCGCCAGCGTCTGCTGCACCAGCTGCTCGGTCTCCGAATCGATGTGCGCGGTGGCCTCGTCGAGGAACAGGATGCGCGGCTCGCCGGCCAGCGCCCGGGCGATCGCCAGCAGCTGCTTCTGTCCCACCGACAGGCGCGCGCCGCCCTCGCCCAGTAGCGTGTCGTAGCCCTGCTCCAGCGCCGCGATGAAGTCGTGCGCATGGGCGGCGCGGGCGGCCGCCTCGACCTGCGCATCGCTCAGCGCCCGGCCCATGGCGATGTTCTCGCGCGCGCTGGCGGCCAGCAGGAAGGGCTCCTGCGGCACCATGCCCACGCTGGCGCGGAAGGTGTCTTCGCCGATCGCCTCCAGCGGCACGCCGTCGATGCGGACGTGCCCCGGCGCGCCGGCGTAGAAGCGCAGCAGCAGCGACAGCAGGGTCGTCTTGCCGCTGCCCGTGTGGCCGACGATGCCGTGGAAGCTGCCGGCGGGAATCCGCAGGTCGATCGCGTGCAGCACCGGCCGGCCCGGCTGGTAGCCGAAGGTGAGGCCTTCGATCGCGATCTCGCCGCGGGTCACCGCACCGCGCTCGCTCGCCACCGGCGACTCCACTTCCGTCAGCAGCGCCTGCACCCGCGAGGCGCCGATCAGCGCCTGCTGCAGCTGCGAGAACTGCATGGTGATCTGGATCAGCGGCTCGATCACGCGTGCGATGTAGCTGATGAACGCATAAAGGATGCCGACCTCGATCGCGTTCATCGAGGCACTGCCGGCGCGCAGCCCGAACACCCACAGCACCACCGCCAGCAGCAGCACGTTGAGGAAGTCCAGCACCGGCCGCAGCAGCCAGGCGTTGGCGCGCAGTTCGCCCAGGCGCGAGCGGTAGTGGCCTTCGTTCAATCCCTCGAAGCGGTCACGGAAGCGCGGGGCGGCGTTGGCCGCCTGCAGCACCGCCATCCCGCCGATGGATTCGGCCACGTGCGCGTTCAGCTCGCTGCGCAGTTCGCGGCTGCGCGTCACGGCGGGCGCGGACAGGCGCTGGTAGGCGAACACGATCAGCACCACCGCGGGCACCAGCGCCGCCACGATCAGCATCAGCCGCCAGTCCAGCCACAGCATGGCCGCCATCGCGCCGGCCAGCAGGATCAGGCTGTCCAGGATCACGAACAGCACCTGCACGTACAGCGTCTTGACGGCTTCGGTGTCGTTGGTCACGCGGCTCACCAGCTGGCCGGTGATCGCGTGGTCGAAGAAGGCCATCGGCAGCCGCAGCACGTGCCGGTACACCTCCTCGCGGATGCGCTGCACCGAGCGCATCGCCACGCCGGACAGGCGCACCAGCTGCAGGTAACGCACCCAGCTCGCCACCGCGCCGGCCAGCATGGCGCCCACCAGCAGCGCGGCGATGCGCGGCAGGTCGGCGTCGTGCGGCAGCAGGTACCTGTCGATCAGGTACTTGCCGGCCAGCGGACCGAGCGCCTCGAAGCCGACGGCCACCATCAGCCAGGCGACGCCGATCCACAGGTGGCGGCGCTCCGGCTTCGCGGCGCGCAGCAGCAGGGCCGCCGCCTCGGCGCGAAAACGCGGGCGCGCTGCCGGCGCGGCGGCCGGCGGGCGGCCGGGAATGGATTCAGCTGGCATCGAGGCTCGCCTGCAGTTGCTGGTAGCGCCACTGGCGCGCATACCAGCCGTGGCCCGCGACCAGTTCCGCGTGCCGGCCCTGTTCGACCAGGTGGCCCTCGCGCAGCACCGCCACGTCGTCGGCGTCGAGCACCGCGCTCAGGCGATGGCTCACGATGATCACGGTGCGGCCGACGCGGGCCGCGCGCAGGTGGGCCAGGATGCGCGCCTCGGTTTCGGTGTCGACGGCCGACAGCGCGTCATCGAGCAGCAGCAGCGGCGCGTCGGCCAGCAGGGCGCGCGCGATGGCCACCCGTTGGCGCTGCCCGCCGGAGAGCGTGACGCCCCGCTCCCCCACCGGCGTGTCGTAGCCGCGCGGCAGGCGCTGGATGTCGTCATGCACGGCGGCCAGCCGGGCGGCCTGCTCCACTTCGGCGCGGGTCGCGCCGGGCCTGGCCAGCGCGATGTTCTCGGCCACCGAGGCGGAGAACAGGAAGGGCTCCTGCGGCACCCAGGCGATGCCGGCGCGCAGCGCCTGCAGCGTGTACGCCTGCAGCGGCACGTCGTTCCAGCGCAGCTCGCCGCGCTCGGGCGCGTGCTGGCGCAGCAGCAGCTTCAGCAGCGTCGTCTTGCCGGCGCCCGTCGGGCCGACCAGCCCCAGCGTGCGGCCGGGCTGCAGCGCCAGCGTCACGCCCGCCAGCGCCGGCCGCGCGCCGGCGGCGTAGGCGAAATGCACGTCGCGCACTGCGATCGGCCCGGCCCGGACGGCCGCCACGCTGCCGCGATCGTCCACGCTCGCGGGCGCATCCAGCACCGGCTGCAGGCGGCTCCACGCCGCCTTGCCGCGTTCCAGCAGCGACAGCACCCAGCCTGCCGCGAACATCGGCCAGATCAGCTGGCCCAGGTACATGCTGAAGCTGGTGAGCTGGCCCACGGTGAGCTGGCCGTGCCACACCAGCCAGGTCCCCGCGCCGAGCACCATCGCCGTCGCCGCCGCGAAGGTGCAGCCGACGGCCGGCTCGTACGCCGCTTCCCAGCGCTGCGCGTCCAGGCTGGCGGCCGCCGCGCCGCCGGCCAGCGCGGTGAACTGCGCCTCGCTGCGCGCCTGCAGGCCCAGCGCGCGCAGCGTGCGCACGCCGGCCAGCGTCTCCTGCACGTGGTCGTTGAGGGCGCCGAAGCGTTCCAGCGACTGGCGCGAAGCCGCATGTACGTGGCGCGAGATGCGCCAGAAGCCAAACGCCATCAGGGGAAAGGGCAGGATCGCGAAGGCGGCGAGCCGCCAATCGACGCCCAGCGACATCATGCCGACCACCAGCACCAGGGTGAGCGAGCCGTCGAAGCCGGCCAGCAGCGCCTCGCCGGCCGCCATCTCCACCGCATCGATGTCGTTGGTGGCCAGCGCCATCAGGTTGCCGGTGCGGTGGTCCTGGTAGAACGCGGCGCCCTGCAGCGACAGGCGCGTGTACAGGCGCTCGCGCAGCTCCACGCCGATGCGGTACGCGGCGGCATACAGGCGCAAGCGCCAGCCCACGCGCAGAAAGTACACGGCAGCCCCGGCGGCCAGCAGCCAGGCCAGCTCGCGCAGCAGCACGGGGCGCGGCAGTTGGCCGGCCACGAGGCCGTCGACCACGTGGCCGATCTGGCGCGGGATCCAGACGATCAGGAGGGCGATGCCGACCAGCATCACGGCCGAGGCAGCGTAGGCGGCGCGGTGCCGCAGCACGAAGCGGCCGACCAGGCGGTACAGGGACATGCGAACGGCGCCCGCGGGCGCGAGGGGAAACCGCGATTCTTGCGCAGCTCGCAAGGCCGCGCAGCCGCAGGCCCGCCCGCGCACGGCCTGCTGGCCCGACAGCGCCTCGCCGGCCTGTAGGTGCGTCCCTTTTCATCACAACGGCCCAGCCAGCACTGCCCGAAAATGCAGCAAAGAACAAAGGACGGCGGAGACGCGGTATGACGCTGCGTGTATTCCTTGTCGATGACCTGATCAGCATGCACTCCCTCATGCGCGATCTGTTCGCGGCGGTCGGCGGGCTGGAGCTCGTCGCCACCGCCAGCAGCGAGGGCGAGGCCAAACTCTGGCTGGAGGACCATCCCGGCGACTGGGATGTGGCGGTGCTCGACCTGGTGCTGCAGCACGGCTCGGGCATGGGCGTGATCCGGCCCTGCCGCGCCGCGCATCCGCACGGGCAGGTCGTGATCTTCAGCAGCTACGTCACGCCGGTGATCCGCGAGCACTGCGTCGGGCTGGGCGCCGACCACGTGTTCGGCAAGGACCAGACGACGCAGTTCGTCACGTGGCTGCACGCGCTGGCGCGTCGCGCCCAGGAGCCTCCCGGCTAGGACGTGCTGTCGGCGGGGCGGTATTCGACCTGCAGCCGGTCCAGGTGCTCGCGCAAGGCGCGCACCCGCTGCTGCAGCTCGGGCTCCGGCGTGTCCGCGGCGCCGTGTTCCAGCGCCCGGCTCTGGCGCGCCGCCCAGTTCAGCCCCATCGCCCCGAGCGCGCCGTAGGCGCGGTGCGCCAGGAAGCGCAGCTCGTCACGCCGGCCGGCCGCGGCCGCCTGCGCCATCGCATCGACCGTCTCGCGCTGCAGTTGCAGGAAATTGGGGAAGACCTCGGACCACTCGGCATCGATCACCACCTGCTCGTCTTCGGCGCGCGGCGCGTCGTTGCCCGGCGCCGCGGGGTGCGGCTGGAACAGCGCGGAGGGTCCGGCGCTCGCCGGGCGCACCGGCTGGAGCCGTTCCAGCTCGCGCAGGGCGGCCAGCAGGCGCTCGCGGCTGACCGGCTTGACCAGGAAGCGGTCGGCGCCGGCCTGCCCGGCGCGCGCGGCCGAGGCCTCGTCGTCGTTGCCGGACATCATGATCACGCGCAGCGGCGCCAGGCCCTGCGCGGCTTCGTGTTCGCGGGCCCAGCGCACGGTGTCGACGCCGCTGCGCAAGGGCATTTCCATGTCCAGCAGCAGGTAGTGCGGCCAGCGGCGCAGCATCGCTTCGGCGGCGGCCTGGCCGTTGCTCGCCGTCTCGACGTGGAACGGCGGATGGGGCAGCATGCGGCTGGTGACCAGGCGGGTGAATTCGTCGTCGTCGACCAGCAGCACCTCGCGCGCGGGCAGCGCCCGCAGCCAGTCCTCCTGCGGCGCCTGCGCGGTGCCGGCCGAGGCCGGTGCCGGCAGCGCGCCCTTGAGGGCCGGCAGCGTCAGCGTGAGCGTGGTGCCCTGCGCACCGGTGCGCATGCGCAGCTCGCCGTGCTGCGCGCGCGCCATCAGCCGCGCGGAATAGGTGCCCAGTCCGGTGCCGGCGATCTTGCGGCCGGTCACGTACTTCTCGAAGAAGCGCCTGGCGATCTCCGGCGGCACCGCGCCCGGGTTGTGCACGCTCAGGCTCACGGGGTCGCCGGCGGCGAGCGTCACGTCCACCTGGGCGCCGGCACCGGCCGCCTCCACCGCGTTCTTCACGAGGTTGGCGACGATCGAAT
Source organism: Ramlibacter alkalitolerans (assembly GCF_016722765.1). Taxonomy (GTDB): domain Bacteria; phylum Pseudomonadota; class Gammaproteobacteria; order Burkholderiales; family Burkholderiaceae_C; genus Ramlibacter; species Ramlibacter alkalitolerans. The sequence continues at coordinate 103,822 of NZ_JAEQND010000010.1, forward strand.
AGCACAGCAGTTCCTCGCCGCGGACCTGCACCGGCGCCGGATGCGAGCCGCGCCACTGCAGCGCGACGCCGTGCTCCTCGGCGTAGGGATGCAGGTCGACCAGCACGCGGGACACCACTTCGCGCAGGTTCACCGCCGCCGGCCGCAGCGCATAGGTGCCGGTCTCCATGCGGAACAGGCCCAGCGACAGGTTCACCATTTCCAGCATGCGCAGGCCGGCGCGCTGCAGCACGCCGACGAGCTCCTGCTGGTCGGGCGCCAGTCGGGCGTCGTCGCGCAGCAGGCGCGCCGCGCCGAGGATGCTGTTCAGGGGCGTCTTCAGGTCGTGGCGCGAGATGCGCTCGACGTCCTCGCGCAGGCGGGCGTTCTCTTCCAGCGCACGGCTGCGCTCCTCCGCGTTGAGCGCCGCGGTCATCCGCCGTGCGATCACGACGGCGGGCGACAGCAGGAACAGCGCGAAGCCGAGGGTCGAGAACTTGCGGTCCGGCCCCGGCGTGTCGATCATCAGCAGGTCGAGCGCCAGGGTCGCGAGCACCGCCAGCATCCCCAGCAGCAGGACGCGCGCATCGGTATTGCCACCGCGCGCCGAGCGCAGCATCGCCACCGCCACGAGCACGGCGACGACCACCGCGATCGCCTGCCCCGGCACGACCAGGTAGGAGTAGACGGCCGGCGGCAGCGCCAGCACCGCGAGGCTGGCGAGCCCCAGCATCGCCAGCACGACGTCGACGGCGCGGCGCGGGATCTCCACCGGGAACAGGCCGCGCAGCGTCAGCAGGAACAAGGCCATGGCGGCCAGCCAGGACAGGTACTCGACGCGCATGTAGCCGAACCACGAGACCTGGTCCGGCAGCGGCCGCAGGAACAGCCGCTCGCCGATCATGTCGGTGTACACGGCGATCGCGACGCAGAACAGGCCGAACACCAGCGGGACGGGCTCGCGCGGGCGCACCGCGAAGAAGATCAGCGCCACCGCGCCCGTGACGAGGTAGGCCGTGAGCAGGGCCGCGTGCTCCACCAGCCGCGCCTCGCGCGCGCGCTCCAGCACGTCGCTGGGGCCGGCCCAGATCGGCCGCACGAAGCCGCCGGCGCGGTGGTCGAAGTTCGAGATCTGCAGCGTCAGGCGCAGCGGGCAGGCGAATTCGCGCGTGATCGGAACGCGGTTGTGCACGGCCGCCCAGCTCGCCTGCGCCGAAGGCCCGGGGCGGCCGTGCGCGGCGACTTCGGTGCCGTTGACGAACAGCCGCGAGGCGGTGCGCTGGCCCACCGCCTCGATCGCCAGGGAGGCGCCCACCGGGCAGTTGACCTGCAGCACGTAGCTGCCCCAGCCGTTCTCGCCGGCGGGCTTGCCGTCGATGGTGTTCCAGCTCGAAGGCACGGGGGCGAAGCCTTGCGTGGGCAGCTGCTGCCAGGCGGGGTCGACGAACTGCTGCCAGGCGAAGCCCCACTGGCCTTGCAGGGCGAGCGGCCGATCGGGCACCGCCGGCACGTCGAGGACGCCTTGCCGCGCCTGCGGCGCGCGCGCGCCGGCCACGCCCGCCAGCACGAGCACCAGCAGCGCCGCGAGCAGGAAGGCAGCGAGTCTCGAGGTGCGATGCATGGGGGCAGTGTAGAACCGCCGCAGTTGCGGAAATGTCCCGTGGGTCAACGACGTGCAGCCCTGGGGCCTGTCCGCGACAGGGGCGCGGGGCGGGCGCGGAAATTTACCGGGCCCCGCGTGCCCGGGTGGCCGGGCCCTAGATCTTGTCGCCGGGCCGGGCCGCCGGCGCGTAGCGGCGCAGGAAGGCGAGCATCTTCTGCTCGTCGTAGTCGCGGCCGGCCTCCAGCTCGCCGGTGGCCTGCGAGACGAGCAGCCGCCCCTGGCCATCGAGCACGTACAGGTGCGGGTAGCCACTGGGCTTGGGCCACCGCGCCAGCAGCTTCTCGTTGCGGTTCTGCGGCGACCAGTTCACCTTCACCACCACGTAGTGGTCCTCCAGCGTGCGCTGCACCTCCGGCCGGGCCTCGATGAAGCGGTCGAGGATGTGGCACCAGGCGCACCATTCGCCGCCCACGTCGACCAGCACCGACTTGCCCTCGGCCCGTGCGCGCGTCACCGCCGCCTCGACGTCGGCGACGGCATCGCGTTGCGGGTCGAAGCGGCCGGCCTGCGGTGCTGCGGCGGCCACCCGCGCCAGCGGCAGCGCGGCCAGCAGGGCAAGGAAGCGGCGCTTTTCCATCCGGCCATTTTAGGCAAGCGCGGCAGATCGGGTGACAATCCGGCGCATGCCTGCCCTGGCCCGATCCCGCCGGCTCGCCCGCCTGGTGGCGGCGTGGATCCTGCTGTGGTTCGCCTTGCTGCAGGCGGCCGCCTTGCTGAAGCTGCCGGCGGTGGAGCCGGCCGCCGGCCATGGCCAGCACGCGGCACACGAGTGCGACGAGGAGCACCCCGACCACGGCGGCGGGCACTCGGCCGCGGACCACCTGGCCCAATGCCCGGGCTGCCTGTTTTCAACCGCCCCGCCGCCGCAGGACTTCGCCCTTTCCGCGCGCAGCAGCGCCGCCCCGCTCGGTCCCTTGCCGCCCACGCCGCTGGCTGCGCGCGCGCAAGGGCTGGCGCAGCCGCCGGCGCGCGGCCCGCCCGCGGTCTCCTGAGCTGCATCGTTTCCGCCTTCGTCCGCCGCTGACCCGGCGGACCTCCCCCTTGCTTTCAGGAGTCCTTACCGTGCACCAGATCCCTGGGGCGGCGGCACGCGCACTGGCGCTGGCCGCTGCCACCCTTCTTGCCGCCAGCGCGGCGCATGCGAGCTGCGGCTCCGCCTTCTGTTCCGTCAACACCGACTGGGCCTCCGACGCGCTCGGCCTCGCCGAGGGCGGCGTGCTGGACCTGCGCTACGAATACATCAACCAGGACCGGCCGCGCACCGGCACGCGCCGCATCGCCGTGGGCGAGATCCCGCACCACCACGACGAGGTGAGCACCGCCAACCGCAACCTGCTGGTGAACTACAGCCGTGGCTTCGCCTCGGGCTGGGGCTATTCGGTCGGCCTGCCGATCGTCGACCGCAAGCACTTCCACCTGCACCACCACGACGGCGGCCTGGTGCCCGAGCGCTGGGATTTCCGCGAGATCGGCGACCTGCGCCTGACCGGCCGCTACCAGCAGCCCGTCGGCACCGGCACCAGCAACGCCGGGGTGATCTTCGGCGTGAAGCTGCCGACCGGCCGCACCCACGTCGACAACGCCGCGGGCGACGTGGCGGAGCGCAGCCTGCAGCCCGGCACCGGCACGACCGACGCCATCGCCGGGGCCTTCTTCCACCAGCAGCTGTCCGACACCGGCTCGTGGTTCGCCCAGGCGCAGTTGCAGCAAGCGCTGAACAAGCACGACGGCTTCGCGCCGGGCGCGCAGCTCACGCTCGACCTGGGCTATGCGCGCCGGCTGGGCGAGAAGTTCGCCGGCCTGCTGCAGCTCAATGCGGTGGTCAAGCGTCGCGATCGCGGCGCCGAGGCCGAGCCCGAGGACAGCGGCAGCCGCTCGCTGTTCCTCAGTCCGGGCCTGAGCTACGACCTGGGCGAGCGGATGCGCGTCTACGCGTTCTACCAGCTGCCGCTGCGCCAGAGCGTCAACGGCGTGCAGCTGACGGCGCGGCGCGCCATCGCGGTGGGACTGGCGACGCGCTTCTGAGGCCGAACGAGGAGGGCGCCTAAGGGCGCCACTCCAGCGGCGCCGGCATCGTCGCATCCGGCACGCCGGAGGCCGGGCCGGCCGGCGGGAACATCGAGTTGCGCAATTCGCTGGCCGTGACGGCGTCGCGGTTGGCGACGGCGCCGCGGCGGGCCGCCCGCTCCGGGTTGCAGGTGATGCTGCCGGAGAAATAGAGCGCCGTGAGCACGGCGTCCAGCTCCTGCCGCGGCAGGCCGATGGACTCCTGCAGCTCGGCGAAGGTGCGCGGCGCCGTCGCCAGTTCGGACAGCACGGCGTAGTGCACGTTCTGCATCAGCCGCTGCGACACCCGCGGCACGCAGCGGAAATACAGCGGCGCGCTGCGATACCGGTTGGGCAGCAGGTCCGTCTCCACCCGGCCAGCGTACAGCCACAGGCATTCGGCGAAGCTGGTGGGCAGGAACCACTTGGGGATGTCGTTGGCGAAGGCCGGCCGCGCCACCCAGCGTGCTTCCGCCAGATCGTCGGGGCCCAGGCCCAGGTCGATGCCGATGCGGCCCGGCACGCTGACCACGCCGACGAGTTTCTCCTTCAGCGTCAGGTGGTAGGTGTGGGCGCTCAGGCTCTGCATGCGCTCGGCGATCTGCTGCCCCATGGCCAGTTGCAGCAGCACGGCGCGCAGCGACTGTTCGGTGCGGCGCAGCGCGTACTCCACCTGGCCGGGGTTCTGCAGGTCGACCTGGCCGACGTCCTGCATGCGGGGATCGGCCAGCGGCAACGTGAAGGTGACGGGCCGCTCCAGCGTGTGCAGGTGCAGCACCACGGCCGGCTTGTCCTCCCCGTTCCAGACGCGCACCAGGCTGTCCGCTTCCAGGTGCGCGGAGCCACCGGCCACCCACAGGGCATCGGCGTCGTCCAGGGAAGCCGCCTCCCAGGCCGGGTGGCTGCGGGCGCGCAGCAGGGACTCGGGAAAGCCGGGGTCGGGAAAGCCGACCAGGGCCATGCGCAGGGAAGGCAGGTGCATGGGCGAATTGTGAATAAGTGTGTCAGCCGCGGCAAGGCAAGGCCTTGCGTGGCGACAGGCCAAAGACGGGATCCTGTCCCCGGTCAAGGAATCCGCCCGCGCGGGCCCCCCGGAAGACCGGCGAGCTTACCGGCGCGGCAGGTGCTCGCTTCGGCCGCCGGCCGGGAGTGTGGAAAAGTTGCGAGTGCGGGTCTGCCCCCTTGACAGCTGTCAACCAAGCTCATCCATGGGCGTTGGATACTCGGCGCCGCTCCAATTGCCCGCGCGGCAGGCGGCGGGCCCCCGCCCCTACCATGTCCACCCTCACGATCGATAGCCCCTCCCGCCGCCCACCGGCCGCGCCCGGCAGTGCCCGTGCGCTGGTGCTGCGCGCGCTGCCCTGGCTGCAGGGATTCGAGCGACCGATCACCAAGGTGCTGCTCGTCGCCCTGCTGCTGGCGGCCGTCAGCGCCGCCGCGCCGCTGGCGGTGATGGGCCTGGTGGACACGCTCGGCCGCGTCGCCGCCGCGCAGCTGCCCGGGGCGCGGCCGCTGCCGGGGCAGGTCGGCCGCACCGTGCTGTGGGCCCTGGCGGTCGTCGCGGCGGCGGAGCTGGCGCAGGTGTGGCTCGCCCGCCTGCTGGAGACGCGCAGCTGGCGCGTGCGGCTGGACCTCGACTTCGCCCTGCGCCAGCGCGTCACGGCCAAGCTGCACCAGCTGCCCCTCACCTACCACCAGCAGCAGACGGTGGGCGCCACCATCAACCGCATCAACACCTCGATCGACGGCTTCGTGGCGGCGGTGGCGGAGCTCGGTTTCCGTGCGCTGCCGGCGGTGGTCTACCTGCTGCTGGCGCTGGCCGCACTGGTCCAGCTCGATTGGCGGCTGGCGCTGGCCATCTGCATCTTCGCGCCGCTGCCGGCGCTGATCGGGATGCGGGCCGCGCCGGAACAGAGCCGGCGCGACAAGGCCCTGCTGGCGCACTGGAGCGCCACCTTCGGCCGCTGGACCGAGGTGCTGGCCGGCATCCGCACGGTCAAGGGCTTCGCCATGGAGAAGGCCGAGACCCGGCGCTTCCTGGAAGCCGTGGCGCAGGGCAACGAGCGCGTCACGCGCGGGGCGCGCCGCGATGCGCGCACGAATTCGCTGCAAGGCCTGTCGGCGGCGGCGGCGCGGTTGTCGGTCGCCGGGCTGGGCGCCTGGCTGGTGCTCAACGGGCAGGGCACGGTCGGCACGCTGATCGCCGCCCTGCAGTACGTGGGCGGCCTGTTCGGCCCGATCCAGGGCCTGACCAGCATCTACAGCACGGTGCGCCGTGCCGGCGTGGCGATGGAAAGCGTGTGCGCGATCCTCGATGCGCCCGACCCCGTGGCCGACCTGCCGGGGGCCGCCGACCTGGTCGTCACGCAAGGCTCGGTGCGCTTCGAAGGCGTGTGCTTCGCTTATGGCGAAGGCCGGCCGGTGCTGCGTGACATCGCGCTGGAGATCGCACCCGGCCAGACGGTCGCCCTGGTCGGCCCGAGCGGCTGCGGCAAGACCACCCTGGTGTCGCTGCTGGAGCGCCTGCACGCGCCGACGTCCGGCCGCATCCTGGTGGACGGCGTCGACCTGCGCCGCTGCACGCAGAAGTCGCTGCGCCGGCAGGTGGGCAGCGTGATGCAGGACGTCCACCTGTTCAACGACACGATCCTGGCCAACATCGCCTACGGCACGCCGGGCGCCGCGCGCGAGCAGGTCGAGGCGGCCGCGCGGGCGGCGAACGCGCACGAGTTCATCGCCGCGCTGCCCCAGGGCTACGACACGGTGGTCGGTGAACGCGGTGCCGGCCTGTCGGGCGGGCAGAAGCAGCGCATCGCGATCGCGCGGGCGATCCTCAAGAATCCGCCCATCCTGGTGCTGGACGAAGCGACCAGCGCGCTGGACAACGAGAGCGAGGCGCTGGTGCAGGCGGCGCTGCAGCGCCTGACGGCCGGCCGCACGACCATCGTCGTGGCCCACCGGCTCTCCACGGTGGTCGATGCCGACCGCATCGTGGTGATGAAGAACGGCCGCATCGAGGCGACCGGCACGCACGCCGAACTGCTGGCGCAAGGCGGCTACTACGCCCGCCTGTTCGCGCGCCATGCACGCGGGCTCGAGACCGGCCTGGGCCGCGACAGGCCGGTGGGCGCACGCCGCCACGCCCTGCCGCCCGCGCGCGAGTCCGCATTCGGCGCGCTGGAACACTGATAGGCCTCGCAACGCGGCCCCCGGCGGTCGCGGACAATCCGCGGATGGAAACCCCGCAGTCCTTCGACGTCGCCCTGGTCGGCCTGGGCGTCATGGGCGAGAACCTCGCCCTCAACCTGCACGGCCACGGCTTCGCCGTCACGGGCTTCGACCTGGAGGAGCACAAGCGCGCCAGCTTCGCCAGCCGCCTCGGCACCGAGGCGCCGCGCTCGCTGCAGGAGCTGGTGGCCTCGCTGCGCGCGCCGCGCGTGCTGCTGCTGATGGTGCCGGCCGGCGCGCCCGTCGATGCGGTGCTGCGCGACCTGCGGCCGCTGCTCCATCCGGGCGACGTCGTGATCGACGGCGGCAACACGCGCTTCACCGACACCCAGCGCCGCATCGCCGAACTCACCGGCTCGGGCATCCTCTACGTGGGCGCCGGCGTCAGCGGCGGCGAGGAGGGCGCGCTGCGCGGTCCCTCGATCATGCCCGGCGGCGACGCCCAGGCCTGGCCCGTGGTCCGGCCGCTGCTGCAGGCGATCGCCGCGCGCGCCGAGGACGACACGCCGTGCTGCGAGTGGATCGGCCCCGGCGCGTCCGGCCACTTCGTGAAGATGGTCCACAACGGCATCGAGTACGCGGACATGCAGACCATCTGCGAGGCGTACTTCCTGATGCAGCAGCTGCTCGGGCTGCAGCCGCGCGAGATGAGCGCGGTGTTCGCCGAATGGAGCCGCGGCGAGCTCTCCAGCTACCTGGTCGACATCACGGCCGACATCCTCTCGCGCACCGATCCCGAGAGCGGCGGCGCGCTGGTCGACGTGATCGTCGACACGGCGGAACAGAAGGGCACGGGCAAGTGGGCCAGCCAGGCGGCGCTGGACCTCGGGGTGACGGCGCCGACCATCGCCGATGCGGTGTTCGCGCGCACGGTGAGCGCGGTGCGCGCCGAACGCGCCGCCGCCGCCGGTGTGCTGGCGGGGCCGAAGCTGCAGTTCACGGGCGAGCGCGCCGGCTTCACGGAGAAGATCCGGCGCGCCCTGCTGGCCGCCAAGATCTGCGCCTATGCACAGGGCTTCGCGCTGCTCGCCGCCGCCGACCGCGAATACAGCTGGGACCTGGCGCACGGCACCATCGCCGGCCTGTGGCGCGCCGGCTGCATCATCCGCGCCCGCCTGCTGGAGGACATCCGCCACGCCTATGCGCGCGACGCGAAGCTGGCCAACCTGCTGGTCGATCCGCACTTCGCCGGCGTGATGCAGGACTGCCAGCAGGCGCTGCGCGAGGTCGTCGCGACGGCGGCGCTGCACGGCGTGCCCGCCCCGGCGTTCATGAGCGCGCTGGCGTACTACGACAGCTATCGCGCCCCGCGCCTGCCGGCGAACCTGCTGCAGGCGCAGCGCGACTACTTCGGCGCGCACAAGTACGAGCGGCTCGATCGCGCCGGCAAGTTCCACACGCACTGGGTGGACTGAACGCGCTGCGGGCCACCGGCGCCCGCAGGCCAGCGCTTCCTCGCCTGCCCTTTCCCCTGCATGCGCGGGCGGCATCGGCGCATGCCGAAGCGGCTGCACCGCGCGGCTCGCGCCTTGAGGAACGGCAACGATGGGCCGCATGCGGCGGGCAGAATGCCTTGCATCGCCACAACGAAAGCGCATCGTGAAAACCGCAAGCCATGGCATGAGCGAAGCAGGCCTTCCCGCCGCGGAAGTGAAGACGCGGACCGAGCGCGACTTCCTCGGTGAACGCCAGATTCCGGCCGACGCCTACTACGGCGTGCAGACGCAGCGCGGCATGGACAACTTCCGCATCACGGGCGTGCCGATGTCGGCCGAGCCCGAGTTCGTGCGCGCCTTCGGCTACGTGAAGAAGGCCGCGGCGCTGGCCAACCGCGATCTCGGCGTGCTGGACCCGGGGGTCGCCGACGCCATCGTGGCGGCGTGCGACAAGCTCATTGCCGGCGAGATGCGCGACCAGTTCCGCACCGACTTCATCCAGGGCGGCGCCGGCACGTCGACCAACATGAACGCCAACGAGGTCATCGCCAACCTGGCGCTCGAACAGCTCGGTCGCGAGAAGGGCGAGTACCAGTACGTCAGCCCCAACGACCACGTCAACTACGGCCAGTCCACCAACGACGTCTACCCGACCGCCTTCCGCCTCGCGCTGATCCTGCGGCTGGCGCGCTACATGGAGGCCTTGACGCGCCTGCAGCAGGCCTTCTTCGCCAAGGGCCGGGAATTCGAACGCGTGCTGAAGATGGGCCGCACCCACCTGCAGGATGCGGTGCCGATGTCACTGGGGCAGGAGTTCCACGGCTGGGGCACGACGCTGGGCGAAGAGGTGCAGCGCATCGCCGAAGTGCGGCAGTTCCTGCACGAGATCAACCTCGGTGCGACCGCCATCGGCACCATGGTCACCGCGGCACCCGGCTATCCGGAACTCGCCACGCGCTACCTGTCCGAGATCACCGGCCTGCAGTTCATCCTGGCCGGGGACCTTGTCGAGGCGACCTCCGACACCGGCGCCTATGTGCTGCTGTCCGGCGTGCTCAAGCGCACCTCCTCCAAGCTCACCAAGATCTGCAACGACCTGCGCCTGCTGGCCTCGGGGCCGCGCTGCGGCTTCAACGAGATCAACCTGCCGCAGATGCAGCCCGGCTCCTCGATCATGCCGGGCAAGGTCAACCCGGTGATCCCGGAAGTGGTCAACCAGGTCGGTTTCCTGGTGATCGGCCTCGACCTGACCGTGACGCTGGCCGCTTCGGCCGGCCAGTTGCAGCTCAATGTGATGGAGCCGGTGATCACCTTCGCGCTCTTCACCTCGATCTCCACGATGGAGAACGCGGTGGACAGCCTGCGGGTGAACTGCGTCGACGGCATCACGGCCAACGCCGAACGCACGCGCGACATGGTGCTCCATTCGCTGGGCATCGTGACCGTGCTGAAGCCGCAGTTGGGCTACAAGCTGTGCGCCGAGATCGCCCGCGAAGGCTTCGAGACCGGCAAGTCGCTGCACGAGATCGTGGTGCAGGAGCGCCAGCTGCTCACGCAGGAGCAGTGGGACCAGGTCTTCTCCTTCGACAACCTGATCAGCCCCGAGTTCACGCGGTAAGGGGTCGGGCAACCTGCCGGGGCAGCGGCCAGGACGAAAAAGGACGGCGCCTCGCGGCGCCGTCCTCGTTGCAGGCTCCTTGCGGATCAGCGGGTGGAGCTGAAGGTGCCGTCCCCGGTGCGGAAGGTCGGCACGCCCACCGAAGGTGCGTACTCGACACCGTCCCACGTCGGCAGCGGGGTGGGCATCACCTGGAACTGGCCGGGGTGCTCGATGTCCCACCGGATCAGCATGGCGTTGTCCTCGTGCTGCGTGTTGTGGCAGTGCTCGACGTAGGTCCCGGCGAATTCACGGAAGTGGATCGCGAGTTCCAGCGTGCCGCTCGTGTCGGGGCCGCCACCGATGCGGTACACGTCCTTGCGCGTCCACTTCTCCCACTCGGGCGGCGCCTTGCCGTCGCGGTTCAGCACGATTCCTTCCTCGAAGTGGATGTGCACCGGGTGGTTCCAGCCGCCGCCGGAAGAGATCTTCCAGACTTCCAGCGAGCCGTCGCCGGAGAAGCCGGCGTCGGTCGGGCCGGTGGCCAGGTGCGGGGCGGCGCTGATGCGGCGCGGATCCGCGGCGTAGGCGACGCCACCGTCGGCCTTCACAGTCCACGGGTTCAGGTCGGTACCGCTCGAGCGACCGAAGTCGAAGGACCGGTGGCGCGCGTTCGCCAGCGCGGCCATCTGCGCCGGGTCGTCCCGGTTGAGCCACAGCGGGATCATCTTCTTGCCCGCGGGCTTGCCGGCGTGGGCCGGTTCGAACTCGCCCGGGTTCATGCTCAGGTCGGTGCCCGTGTACGCCTTCACCGTGAGCTGCAGCGCCTTGCCGACCGTCGGGTCACCCTTGTCCCAGCTGGTCTTCTTCGCGTCCAGGACGGCCTTGTACTTCTCCGAGACGATGTCGGCCACCGGGATCTTGACCTTGGCCAGCAGGCCGGTGTCGTGGTGCATCGTGTTGACGAAGAACAGCTTCGTGCCCGGGGCGAACTTGGAGAAGTCGACGATGATGTCGAAGCGTTCCGCAATGCCCTGGGCGGGCAGCACGCCCTTGTGCTCGGCGGCATTGCCGTTGGCGTCGAGGTCCATGGTGCCGTCGAAGGGAACGGCATGCTCCATGATGTTGCCGTCGTTGGCCACCAGGTGGAACGGCACGCGGTTGTACGACACGCCGGAGCCTTGCGGTCCGGGCATCTCGCCCTTGTTGCCGTTGACTTCCGCCACCAGC
>NZ_JAEQND010000010.1:120000-276601 GCF_016722765.1 Ramlibacter alkalitolerans
GGCAGCCGAAAAACAGCCTCAGCGGGCGACATTCGCCGGGGGACGCCGAAAATGCCCTGCCCAGCATTGGGGAAAAGTTCCCCCCACCAGTCCCCGGACGAGCGGTCAAGGGGAGATTCCCGGACGACATTGTCATTCTTGCCGGTTTTGCGGTCTTTTTTTGAACGCGCTGGTGCCGGCAAGCCACCGACCGGCCGCCCGACCACTGTACGATTATCCAGTGGACCTGAATGACAAGCTCGCCATCCTGGCCGACGCCGCCAAGTACGACGCTTCCTGCGCGTCGAGCGGCGGCGTGCGGCGCGATTCGACCCAGGGCCGCGGCCTGGGCTCGAACGAAGGCATGGGGATCTGCCACAGCTATGCACCGGACGGGCGCTGCATCTCGCTGCTCAAGATCCTGCTGACGAATCACTGCCGCTACGACTGCCTGTATTGCGTCAACCGGGCCAGCAGCAACGTGCCGCGGGCGCGCTTCACCATCGACGAGGTGGTGCGCCTCACGCTGGACTTCTACCGCCGCAACTGCATCGAGGGCCTGTTCCTCTCCAGCGGCATCATCCGCAGCCCCGACTACACGATGGAGCAGCTGGTGGAGGTGGCCAGGCGCCTGCGCGAGGAACACGACTTCCGCGGCTACATCCACCTGAAGACGATTCCCGACGCGGCCGCCGACCTGCTGCAGCGCGCCGGCCGCTACGCCGACCGGCTGTCCATCAACATCGAGCTGCCGACCGAGCGCGGCCTGGGCGCGCTGGCACCGGAGAAGGACGCCGGCGCGATCCGGCGCTCGATGGCGCGCCTGCGCGTGCACATCGACGAGGCGCGCGCGCAGGCGCAGGAGGCCGGCCGCCAGCCGGTGCGCTCGCTGCCGCAGGCCAGGCCGGCACCGGCGCCCGCGCCGGTCTTCGCCGCCGCGGGGCAGAGCACGCAGATGATCGTCGGCGCCGACGCGACGGACGACGCGACCATCCTCGCCACCAGCGCGCAGCTCTATGGCGCCTACCGGCTCAAGCGCGTCTACTACTCCGCCTTCAGCCCCATCCCCGACGCTTCGGCGGCCCTGCCGCTGAAGGCGCCGCCGCTGGTGCGCGAGCACCGGCTGTACCAGGCCGACTGGTTGATGCGCTTCTACGGCTTCGCCGCCGACGAGATCGCCTCGCCGCGCACCGGGGGCATGCTGCGGCTGGAAGTCGATCCCAAGCTCGCCTGGGCGCTGGCGCACCCGGAGCGCTTTCCGGTCGACGTGGAGCGCGCGCCGCGTGAACTGCTGCTGCGCGTCCCGGGCCTGGGTGTCAAGGCGGTCGACCGCCTGCTGCTGGCGCGGCGCGTGCGGCGTCTGCGCAGCGACGACCTGCAGCGGCTGCACGTGCCGGTGCGCAAGGTGCTGCCCTTCGTGCTGCTGGCCGACCATCGCCCGGCGCGCGCCCCCGATCCGCGCCGGCTGCTGGCGCCCGCACGCGCCGCCGAGCCGCAACAGGCGGCGCTGTTCTGATGCAGGTGCGGCTCGCGCACGAGACCGACCTCGCCGGCTTCCGCCGCGAGGCGCGCCGGCTGCTCGCCGCGGGCGTGCCGCCGCAGGAAGTCACGTGGTCGGCCGGCGCCGGCGAGGAGGACCTGTTCGCCGGCACCGCGCCGGCCGCTGTGCCGGCGAGCGGGCGCCAGGCGAGCGTCCCCGCCGCCTTCCTGGCGTTGTGCGAATCGGTCGTCCTGCACCGCGAGCCGCAACGCTTCGCGCTGCTCTATCGGCTGCTGTGGCGACTGGTGCACGAACCCGGCGTGCGGCACGACCCGCTCGACCCCGACGTGCTGCAGGCGCGCCGCATGGCCCGCGCGGTGCAGCGCGAGCTGCACAAGATGCGCGCCTTCGTGCGCTTCCGGCCGGTGGAGGACGGCGATGCGCGCGGGCCGCTGCACGTCGCCTGGTTCGAGCCCGAGCACCGCATCGTGGCCGCCAACGCGCCGTGGTTCGCCCGCCGCTTCGCCAACATGCGCTGGGCGCTGCTCAGCCCCGAATGCTGCGCGAACTGGGACGGCCAGCAGTTGCACCTGCGTGCCGGCGCGCGCCGCGAGGAGGCGCCGCCGCCCGACGCCGGCGAGGCCCTGTGGCTGACCTATTACGCCAGCATCTTCAATCCGGCGCGCCTGAACCTGCCCATGCTGCGCAAGGAGATGCCGCGCCGCTACTGGGCCGACCTGCCGGAGGCGCAGTGCATCGCGCCGCTGGCCGCCGCCGCCCGGGAGCGCAGCGCGCGGATGGTCGCGCAGCCGGCCACCGTGCCGCTGCGGCGCCTGCCGCCGGTCGTGGTGCAGGCGGATGCCGTGCCCGCCGATGCGCTCTCCGGCCTGGCCGCCGGCATGCAGCAATGCCGCGCCTGTCCCCTCGGTGCCGCGGCCACGCAGGCCGTGCCGGGCGAAGGCCCCATGCAGCCGTCGCTCATGTTCGTCGGCGAGCAGCCGGGCGAGCAGGAGGATTTGCGCGGGCGCCCCTTCGTCGGCCCGGCCGGCCAGTTGTTCGACCGGGCGCTGCAGGCGCTCGGCGTCGCGCGCACGGCGGTCTACGTCACCAACGCCGTGCGCCACTTCAAGTACGAGCTGCGCGGCCGGCGCCGCATCCACAAGACGCCGTCGCAGCAGGAGGCGCTGGCCTGCAGCCACTGGCTGGAGGAGGAGATCGCGCTGGTGCGGCCGCGGGCCCTGGTGGCGCTGGGCGGCACCGCTGCCCGTTCCCTGCTCGGCTACCCGGTGGCGGTGCTGCAGGAGCGGGGGCGCTGGCTGGAGCGCGCCGACGGCCTGCGGGTGCTGGTCACGCTGCATCCCTCCGCGCTGCTGCGGCTGCCGCCGCAGGAGCAGCCGCAGGCCTTCGAGGACTTCGTGCGCGACCTGAGTGGCGCGCTCAGCCCCAGCCCAGCATCAGCGCCACCCGGTACGTGAGGAACGAGGCCACGTAGGCCAGCGCGAACAGGTAGCCGGCCATCACCAGCGCCCATTTCCAGCCGCCGGTCTCGCGCTTGACCGTCGCCAGCGTCGCCATGCACTGCGGCGCGAACACGAACCACGCCATCAGCGACAGCCCGGTGGCCAGGCTCCAGCCGTGCGCGAGGATCGGAGCGAGGGCCTGCGCGGCATCGGCCTTGCCGCTGGCCGACAGCGCATACACCGTCCCCAGCGCGCTGACCGTCACCTCGCGCGCGGCCAGCCCCGGCACCAGCGCGATGCTGATCTGCCAGTTGAAGCCGATCGGGGCCAGCAGCACGGACAGGCCGTGGCCCAGCATGCCGGCCAGGCTGTATTCGATCGCCGCGCCGGTCGCGCCGGGCGGCGCCGCGGGGAAGCTGGCGAGCAGCCACAGGATCACCGTCAGCAGCAGGATGATGCTGCCGACGCGGCGCAGGAAGATCACCGTGCGCTGCCACAGGCCCAGCGCCACGTTGCGCACGTGCGGCCGGTGGTAGGTGGGCAGCTCCATCATGAGGGCGCGCACCTGGCCGTGCGCGGTGGTGCGCTTCAACGCCCAGGCCACGCCCAGCGAGCCGAGGATGCCGGCGACGTAGAGCGCGAACAGCACGAGCCCCTGCAATTCCAGGCCCGGGCCGACGCGGCGCTGCGGGATGAAGGCGCCGATCAGCAGCGCATACACCGGCAGCCGCGCCGAGCACGTCATCAGCGGCGCGATCAGGATCGTGACCAGCCGGTCGCGCGGATTGGCGATGGTGCGCGTGGCCATGATGCCGGGGATGGCGCAGGCGAAGCTCGAAAGCAGCGGGATGAACGAGCGCCCGGACAGTCCCACGCCGCCCATCAGCCGATCGAGCAGGAAGGCCGCCCGCGGCAGGTAGCCCGATTCCTCCAGCACCAGGATGAAGAAGAACAGGATCAGGATCTGCGGCAGGAAGACGACCACCCCGCCGACGCCCGCGATCAGGCCGTCGACCACGAAGCTGCGCAGCGGCCCTTCGGGCAACGCGCTGCCGGCCAGCCGCCCGGCCCACCCGGTGCCGGCTTCGATCAGCGCCTTGGGCCCCTCGGCCCAGGCGAACACCGCCTGGAACATCAGGAACAGCAGTGCGGCCAGCAGCAGCGGACCGACCACGGGATGCAGCACCACGCGGTCGATGCGGTCGCTCGCGAAGTGCGGCATCGCGTGGTCCAGCCCCAGGCGCGCCAGGATGCCGCGCACCGCCTGGTGGTCCGGCAGTTCGTTCTCCGCGTCCGGCGGCAGCGGGGGGCCGGCCGGCAAGCCCTTCCAGATCTCCGGCCGCTCCAGCAGGTCCCGCAGCGGCGCGTCGCCGTCGCTGCGCACCGCCACCGTGCTCACCACCGGCACGCCCAGCTCGCGCGCCAGCGCGTCCGCGTCGACGTGCATGCCGCGGCTGGCCGCGAGGTCCGCCATGTTCAGCGCCACCACGCAGGGCAGCCCCATGCGCCGCACCCCGAGCACGAGGCGCAGGCCGCGGCGCAGGTTGGTGGCGTCGACCACGCACACGACCAGGTCGGGGCGCTTCTCGCCGGCGGCGTTGCCTTGCAGCACCTGGCAGGTGATGCGTTCGTCGGGCGAGCGCGGATGCAGGCTGTAGGTGCCGGGCAGGTCCAGCACGCGCACGGTCTTGCCCGAGGCCAGCGTGAGCCGCCCTTCCTTGCGTTCGATGGTGACGCCCGCGTAGTTGGCCACCTTCTGCCGGCTTCCTGTGAGCCGGTTGAAGAGCGCTGTCTTGCCTGCGTTGGGATTGCCGACCAGCGCTGCCAGGCGGCCCGGTGGATGCAGGTGGATGACGGCCTGGTTCATGCGTTGCCGGCGGCGACCGCCTCGACGTGGACGCAGGCCGCCTCGGCGCCGCGCAGCGCGAACGTGGACTGGCCGATGCGCACCACCAGCGGATCGCCGCCGGGAAAGCCGCGCGTCATCACCATGACGTGTTCCCCGGGCAGGAAGCCGATTTCTTCCAGCTGGCGCGCGCGTTCCGGCACCCGCGGATCGTCGGCAACCTCGCGCACCTGGTACTGGCGTCCCTGTTCAGCGCGATCAAGACTTTGCAAGATGCACATCATGTAATAAGATGTTGCTTCATTCTAGGTGGCGATGCGAGAGGCTCGCATCCATCCCCTTGATGCAGCTCAAGGTGGCAAGGCAATTCGCCGCCGCGGCGTCCTTCCTGCCGGTCCCCCGCAGCGCCTTTGGCGTTAATCCGGCGGGTAGACCGGTGGGTCATCCGTGGGTGGGCCGTGGGGCTTCTCACCCGCGGCGCGCCCCTGTTTCCCCAGCGCGGCCGTCGCAACTTAGGTCGAACCGTTTCAGAAGCGGGCTTGCCCTTACGGGCGCATGTCTTGCACTCCTTTCAGGGCCAGCACATCGATCGGCATGGTGCCGTGAAGCTGGAACAGCAAACAGTTCAACCCTCGAAAGGAAGCTCCATGAAGATCAAGACGAACCTGCGCGCCGGCAAGGGTGGCGCCAGCGGCAACGGCAAGAACAGCAGCAAGAGCAGCATCAACAACACCGTCATCCAGGTGGCGAGCTACATCAGCCGTTGCGTCGGAGCCTGAGGCAAGCAGGTCCCCGACCCGGGGCGGGTGGCTTACCGGCATCCGCCCCACCTCTCGCAGCCTCAGTGGACGATCGCGCGGTACAGGTCCGTGCCGGTTTCGCCCACCCGGTATCTGCCTGCCTCGATATGGCGCGCCACGCGCTCCATGTCCAGGTAGGCGGATGCCATGTCCACCACCAGGTCGTTGAGGAGCCGCTCCTCCAGCAACAGCAGGAAGCAGCGGTCGTCGTTGCGCCCGGCCAGCCGGCGCGCCTGGGTCTTGATCTCCTCGATGCGGTGCAGCACCGGGCGTCCATGACGGCCCACGGCCTGGAGTTCCCAGGGCTCGGCTTCCACCGGATGGTTCTTCGCCTGCGCGGACGGCATCTTGGCCACGTCGTTCTCCTTTTGAATGGAGGCAGACTAAGGGCCGGCAGCGCGAATGGTTTGAGGAATGTCAATTGGCCGCGGCTGGGGCGCCGCGGTCCGGCGCGCGCGGGCGCTCAGCCCTGCGCTGCGGGCCGCGTCGCGGCGGGCTGGCGTGCCGCGGCGACCTGCGCCGGATCGGTCACGTCGTAGGCCCCGAACACCTGCTGCACGCTCCTGACTTCCGGCAGCACGTAGATGACGGCGCCGTACTTCGTCACCGCGGGCTTGGCCACATCCTCGTAGAAGGTCACGGGCAGGTTGATGCAGCCGAACGAGATGCGGTTGTCGTCGTTCGTCAGCGTCGCCAGCCGTTCGAGCCGGCGCTCCTGCGCGACCCAGGGCCGCACGCGGTGCATCGAAATGGCGTTGTCGTAGTCGACCCAGATCACGTCCTCGTTGTCGGCGTTCATGCCGGGCTCGGCCACGAAGCGGCCCGAGGGCGTCGTCTTCTCCTCGGGCTTCACTTCGGACAAGGGCTTGTCCCCCACGCCCGGCAGCACGTCGTCGCCGTGCGCTTCGCCCAGCAGCACCGGCGCGCTGTTCTGCAGTCGCCCCTCGGGCGTGAACACGTAGACGCGCGCGTCCTTCTTGTCGACGAGGATGAAGGCGCGCTTGCGGTTGTCATGGGTCGCGACGACCCAGTTGGCCATCAGGCGCGCATCGGGCGAAGCCTCGTCGCCGCCGAAGTCGGCGAGCTGCATGCGTGGCTGCTGTCCCGCCGGTGCCATCTGCTGCGCGACGGGCGCAGGCTGTGGCGCGTGCGGGTGCTGGCGCTTCCATGCTGCGGTGAGCATGGGCACCAGCACGATGGCGGCGATGCCCAGTGCAACGCCGTTCCTGGCCCATCTCACGAATTCGGAACGCTGCGGCTCCGCGTCTTCCTGCTTGTCCATGTCGGCCCTCCTGCGACGGTTCCCAGCTTAGGAAGAGCCCCCGGGTCGGGCCGTGCGCTGGAGGTAGGAGCTGGCGTAGGAGCAGGGCACAGGGGACTGTGCGGCAGCCGCCGGGTCCGGGGTGTTGCAAATCCACCCCGGAGTGCGGCGCATTGCGATCAGCGGGTTCCCGAGCCCGAGCCGGAGGCACCACCGGGCGAGCCGCCGCCGGGGCTGACGGCGGCCGGATTGGCGGACTTGTTCGCGTCGCTGCTGTTGCGCGTCTCGGCGGGGTTGCCGCTGTTGCCCATCGTGCTGGTACCCGTGGAGGTGCAGGCGCCGAGCGCCGCTGCGGCGAGGAGGATGGCAGAGAGCTTGTACATGTGGATGTGGTGGCAACCGCCGCGGCTCCGGCGGTGTGGAGGCAGCACAGGGCTGCCCCCGGATTACGACGATCTGCCGCATCCGCCTTCGTCGGCGCCGACAGCACAGGCAGGCAGGCCGCCGCCTGTGCCGTACGTGCAGCGTTTCCTACTTTTTCCTACGCGCGGCCAGGGACGCAGCCCTACGCGAGACCCCGGACCGGGATCGTCGCGCCATGGATCGCCCTTGCCGCGTCCGAGCAGAGGAAGGCGATCACGTCGGCCAGGGCTTGCGGTGCGACCCAGCGCGTGGGGTCGCCGTCCGGCATCGCAGCGCGGTTTTCCGGCGTGTCGATGATCGAGGGCAGCACGCAGTTCACGTTGATGCCGTGCGCCTTCAATTCCGCCGCCATGCTCTCGCTCAGGCGCATCAGCGCGCTCTTCGAGGCGCTGTACGCGCCCATGCGCGCGGCGCCCTGCAGCGCCGCGGTGGCCCCGACGGTGACGATGCGGCCGCCCCCGTGCTCGATCAGGTGCGGGACCACGGCGCGGGCCACGTTCACCAGGCTGCGGGCGTTCACGTCCATGAGGAAGTCCCAGGTGGCGGGCGCAGTCTCGTGCACCGCGTCGCCCATGCGAAAGCCGCCGGCAATGTGGCACAAGGCATGGATGCGACCGAATCGCGCGATGGCCTCGCTCGTGGCGGCGCCGACCTGAGCCGCATCGCGCAGGTCCGCGGCCAGCAGCAGCAGGTCCGGCGCTTCGACATAGGCGCGCCGCAGCGAGGCCACGTCGTGGCCCAGCAGCGCGAGCCGCGCGCCGCGTGCGCGCAGGTCCGCCGCCAGCGCCTGCCCGAGATGGCCCGCGGCCCCCGTGATCATCACCGTGCGCTCCTGCCATTCCATGTCGACCTCCAGCCGCGCGTCACCCGCGCGAACGATAGTCCTTCCTCAGCGGGCCTGGCACACGTTGCGGATGAACGCCCAGTTGAGCTTGAGCCAGTCGCGCACCTCCTTGCGGCTGTGCAGGCGCCCCGGCACATGGTGGCGGATCGCCCATTCCGCCCGCTGCGCATCTTCCGCGTCGGGGAAGTTGCACGCCAGGAAGGCGACCATCTCGCGACCGTCGCGCCGGTTGAACAGCACGTGGTCGGGCCGGCCCGTGCGCTTCGGATCGTCCCGGCGCAGGTCGGCCCAGGAATAGTCGTCGTAGATCAGGTCGTGTTGCGTCAGTTGCATCAACCGTGTCCCATCAGGAACCGCGGGGAGTGCTCCCCGGCCGCCCGGGTGCTTCGCCGCTCCCGTAGTCAGGTTGGATTGCCGAGCGCCGACCCGGGTTTGGCCTGCTGACGTACCGATGTCACGCGATGAGCAAGGAATTTCGCGCTACGGTTGAGCTGATCGCGCACGGGGCGGGTGTCTGCGCCCCCCACAGTCGGGGAATCCGCGCCCAACCCGCGGGTCAGCGGCGGTGCGCAGGCCTATGCTGGCGGCCGTATGTCCCATACCGTGATCCTCCTGGAGCCCGCCGCCGCCTTCGAGGCTGCCGCCGACGCCTCCCTGCTCGAAGCCGCCCAGGAAGCGGGCCTCGTGATGCAGAGCTCCTGCCGCAACGGCACCTGCCGCACCTGCATGCGCAAGCTCGTGTCCGGCACCGTCAAGTACCGCATCCCGTGGCCGGGCCTCACCCTCGACGAGCGCAGCGAAGGCTGGGTGCTGCCCTGCGTGGCCGTGCCGACCAGCGACGTGGTGCTCGGCGAGCCTGCACAGAAGGGGTGGTGGGACGGCTGAGGCAGCGGTTTCGGAAAGCCTAGGGGCTTGCCATCTGATGTGCGTTCCATGCACACGGAATCTTCCTGCTGGGCCAGCCGAAGGATGCATCCAGCGGTTACTGGCACGCGTCGTGCTCACCCCAAAGTATCGAAAACGCCATTCCAGGGGAAGCCATCGTGTCGCGCGGGTCCGTTCTCATCGTCGAAGACGAGCACTTCCTGGGGAGCAATCTCCAGGAGTACCTGCGTCGCCGCGGCTGGAATGCCCAGCTCGCCCGCACCGGGGAACATGCCCTGGCCGAATACGAGCGTACGCGGCCCTGCGTGGTGCTGATGGACTACGAGCTGCCCGACATGGACGGCTTCCAGATCCTGGGCGCGATGCGCGCCCGGGAGGACGTGTGCGGCTGCGTCATGATGACGGCGCATACCAGCGAATCCGTGGTCTGGCGCGCCGGCGAGCAGCAGGTCCAGCATGTGCTGCACAAGCCGTTCCCGCTGGCCGAGATGGAGAAGTGGCTGCTGGCCGCCTCCAGCACCTGCACCTGCGGCACCCACGACGCCTGATACCCCGACGCGAGAGGCGCCCCTCCGGGCGAGGCTTGACGCCTGACGCGCGAGGCTTGACGCCTGCGCCCTGGCGGGCACGCCTCGCCCATCTTCCCGTGACCTCTACTTTGGCAGTACCGCGCGTGCGTGGTGCTGCCTTTGTGCCTCCTGCTCAGCGGCGGCAAAGCCCCAATGGTGGGGGTCATCGCCCACCCAAAGGCACCTTCGTTCCACCCAAAGCGCGACCGACGGGCGATGCGCATCCTGCAATCCGCCTAAGGGTCATCCCCATTCAGTAAGCGACAGCCGCACCGTCGCTGCGCGGATCCGAGCCGCCGCTGAACACGCCGTGCGCGGCGTCCACGGTGATGCCGTGCGCATGCCCTGCGAGCTCGTTCCACGCGCCCCAGCGGTCCACCAGGTGCCCGCGCCGTTCCAGTTCGCGCACGGTCTCGGGCGGGAAGCGGCCCTCGATGTGCAGCGTGTCGCGCGCCTCGCCCAGGGCGAAGCGGCCCGAGAGGAAGCGCGGCATCTCGATGGCCTCCTGGATGTCCAGCCCGTGGTCGACCAGCCCCGAATAGAGCTGCAGCTGGATCTGCGGCTGGCCGTCCGCGCCCATGCATCCGAGCACCGCCCACAGCTTGCCGGCCCGCTTGGCGATCGAGGCGATCAGCGTGTGCAGCGGGATCTTGCCCGGCTCCAGCCGGTTGGGATGCTGTGGGTCGAGCGAGAAATAGGCACTGCGGTTCTGCAGCAGCACACCGGTGGCGCCCGCCACCGTGCAGGAGCCGAACACGCCGTACAGGCTCTGGATCAGGGAGGCCGCGTTGCCGTCGCGGTCCACCGCCGCCACGTAGACGGTGTCGCCCGCCAGGCTGCCCCAGGAGGGCACCTCGTCCCAGCGCAGCGCCCGCCCCATGTCGATCAGGCGCCCGCGCTCGCGCGCATGCTGCTGCGACAGCAGGCGCGCGATCGGCACGGCTGCGAACGCGGGATCGGCCAGCACGCGGTCGCGGTCGTGATACGAGATCTGCTTGGCCTGCACCAGCAGGTGCACGCGGTCGGGCCCCAGCAATTCCATGCGGTGCGGCGCATGCGGCTCGACCAGCTGGAGCATCTGCAGCACCGTGAAGCCCTGCGTCGGCGGTGGCGTGTTGTAGATCGTCGCATCGCGGTACTGGCCCACCAGCGGCGCGTCCCACGTCGCACGCTGCTGCTCGAAGTCGCCGGCGCCGAAGAAGCCGTTCGCCTCCTGCGCGAAGCGGGCCATCTCCTGCGCCACCGCGCCCTGGTAGAAGCCGCGCCAGCCCTGTTCCGCGATGGCCTGCAGCGTGGTGGCCAGGGCCGGATTGCGCAGGCGGCTGCCGGCCGGCGGCGGCGCTCCCCCGGGCAGGAAGATGGCGGCCGCCTGCTGCTGCTGCGCGAGTTCGGCGCGCATCGCGGCGGCGAAGCCCGCCAGCCGCGCGCTCACCGGGAAGCCGTCGCGCGCGTATCCGATGGCACTGGCCAGCACGCGCTGCAGCGGCAGCCGCCCGTGCGCCTCGTGGGCGGCGATCCAGCTGGCCACCGAGCCCGGCACCGTGAGCGTGGCCGGCACGATGCCGGTGAGGGGGATCTCCTGCAGGCCGCGCTGCGCCAGCGCCTCCAGCGTGGCGCCCGCCGCGGCCTTGCCGCCGCCATTGAGGTACTTCACCTCGCCGCTCGCGCCGTCGTGAATGAGCCAGAACGCGTCGCCGCCCACGCCGGTCATGTGCGGGTAGACCACGGCCAGCACGGCGCTCGTCGCGATCGCGGCGTCGATGGCGGAGCCGCCGGCGCGCAGCACGTCGACCCCGGCGGCCGATGCCAGCGCATGCGGCGAGCTCACCATGCCGTTGGTGCCCAGCGTCACCGGCCGGCCGGTGCGGATCGCGAACATCCTGCCTGCGTCCATGGCGTCGTTCCTTCCCTTCGTCCTATGCGGCCGCGAGCGCCAGCGCCAGCCGCGCGCCCACTTCGGCGTTGTGCTTCACGAGAGCGATGTTGGTGGCCAGGCTGCGCCCGCCGGTGAGCGCCTGGATGCGATCGAGCAGGAAAGGCGTGAGGGCCTTGCCGCCCATGCCCTGCTGCGCGGCTTCGGCGAGGGCCTGCGCGATGATCGTGTCGATCTCCTCGCGCGGCATTGCCGCCGCCTCCGGCACCGGGGTCGCCAGCACCACGCCGCCGGCCAGGCCGAGGCTCCATTTCGTGCGCACGAAGCGCGCCTGCTGCGCGGCGTCGTCGATGCGGAGGTCGGCGCGAAAGCCGCTGTCGCGCGTGTAGAAGGCGGGGAAGTTGTCCTGCTCGCAGGCGAGCACGGGCACGCCGTGCGTTTCCAGGTACTCCAGCGTGAGGCCGATGTCGAGGATGGACTTGGCACCGGCGCACACCACCACCACCGAGGTCTTCGCCAGTTCCTGCAGGTCGGCCGAGATGTCGAAGGTCTGCGCAGCGCCGCGGTGCACGCCGCCGATGCCGCCGGTGACGAACACCTCGATGCCGGCCAGCGCGGCGCAGATCATGGTGGCGGCCACCGTGGTGGCGCCGAGTTCGCCGCTCGCCAGCACCGCCGGCAGGTCGCGCCGGCTCACCTTGTGCGCCTGGCCCGAGCGCCCGAGCCGTTCGAGTTCCTCGTCGGACAGGCCGATGCGGATGCGCCCGTCGACCAGCGCGATGGTGGCCGGCTCGGCGCCCAGCTCGCGGATGATCGCCTCCACCTCGCGCGCCGTGCGCACGTTCTGCGGATACGGCATGCCGTGGGCGATGATGGTGGATTCCAGCGCCACGACGGGCCGGCCCGCGGCCTGCGCGGCGGCGACGGGCGCGCTGGGCGCCAGGAAGCAAGAGTCGATGGCGGAGATCATCGCGCACGCTCCTGCGCCGTCGCGCGCACCGGCTCCAGGAAGATGCGCCGCACCTTGGGGAAGCGCTCGCGCACCGTCTGCTCGATGCGCCGGATGCTGGCGGCCACGTCGCTGGCCGGCACGTCGGGCGCGAAGGCGAGCGAGAAGGTGACCAGCACGTCTTCCGGCCCGACGTACATCGAGAGCACCGGCCCGACTTCGTGCACGCCCGGCTCGGCGCGGGCGATTGCCTGGATCGCCTGCGCCGTCTCCGGGCTGACGCCTTCGCCCACCAGCAGCCCGCGCGATTCGCGGATCAGCAGGATCGCGACGCCGGCGAGCAGCAGGCCGATCGCGATCGAGGCCACGCCGTCCACGCGCGGCATGTCCAGGCGATGGCTGAAGAACACACCGATCGCCGCGATGACCAGCCCGAGCAGCGCCGCCGCATCCTCCGCCATCACCGTGTAGGTCGCCGGGTCCTTGCTGGTGTGCAGCGCCTTCCAGAACGGCGTGTCGCCGCGCTCGCGCGTGAACTGCCGGAACGCGATCGCGAAGCTGATCCCCTCGAACACGAAGGCGCAGCCGAGCACGATGTAGTTCCAGTGCGGGTCCTCCAGCGGGTTCGGGTTCTTCACGTGCAGCACGCCCTCGAGGAAGGAGACGCCGCCGCCGACGCCGAAGATCAGCACGGCGACGATCAGGCTCCAGAAATAGAGCTCCTTGCCGTGGCCGAAGGGATGCTGCTGCGAGGGCGGCCGCTGGCTGCGCCGCAGGCCCACCAGCAGCAGCGCGCCGTTGCCCGTGTCCACCAGCGAGTGGATGCCTTCGGACAGCATCGCGGAACTGCCGGTGGCGCCGGCGACGATGAACTTGGTGGTCGCGATCGCCACGTTGGCGGCGATCGCACCGTAGATCGCGATCTTCGATTCGGCCATGCCATGCCACGGGTTCGGGCGGCCCAATCTATCACCGGCCGCCCCGCCGCGGGCGTGCCGCTCAGCTCAGCACGGCGACTTTCTTTCGTTCGACGAGTTCGAAGTCGATCTGCGCGCCCAAGCCGGGGCCCGTGGGCGCATGCACGAAGCCTTCGCCGTCGATGTCGATGTCCTGCACCAGCCCGTACTTCTGCGAGCCGGACGGCAGCAGCACCTCTAACAGTTCGGTGTTCTGCAGCGCCATGATCACGTGCAGGTTGGCGAAGTTGTTCAGCGAGTTGCCGCCGTGGTGCACCTCGAAATTCAGGTGGAAGGCTTCGGCCAGGTGCGCCGCCTTCATGCAGCCGGTGATGCCGCCCTTGACCGCGACGTCACCGCGCAGGAAGTCGGTGGCGCGCTGCTTCACCCACGGCGTGTACGCGTCCAGGCCGCCCGCCGGGTACTCGGTCGCCATGATCGGGATGTGCAGGTGCTTCTTCAATTCCAGGTAGTTGTAGATGTCGGCGTCCGCCAGCGGGTCCTCGTACCAGTAGAAGCCGAGGTCCTGGATCGCCTGGCCGACGCGCAGCGCCGCCGGGTAGTCGTAGCTCCAGGTCGAATCGAGCATCAGCAGGTAGTCGTCGCCGACCGCCTGGCGCACGGCTTCGCAGACGCGGATGTCCTCGCGCCATTGCTGCGGGGGATGGATCTTGTACGCGGCGAGCTTGGCGGCGCGATAGTGCTGCGCTTCCTCCACGTACGCCTGCGCGCCCGCGAGCACCGCCGAACTGATGTAGGCCGGGATGCGATCGCGGTACGAGCCGAGCAGCTGGTGGATCGGCAAGCCCGCCGCCTGGCCCGCGAGGTCCCACAGCGCGATGTCGACGGCGCCGATGGCGCGCACGCTGGCCGTGCGCACGCGCTTCCACATCGCCTTGTTCAGGCGCTCGCGCGCCAGCGCATCCTGCCCGATCAGCACCGGCTTGAGGTTGCGGACCAGGGCGGGGCCGTCCATGTCCGCCGCGTGGAACGCGGAGCCGAGGAAGGCGTGGCCGGTGAGGCCCTCGTCGGTCTGGATCTTCAGCAGACCGAGCTGGCTCGCGCCGGAGAATTTCCCGGTGTGCGCGCCATAGCTGGTCGCCGGAATGCCGTCCCAGGCGAACAGCGTGAGTGTGAGGTCGGTGATCCTCATTCGATGCGGATGTTGGCGTCCTTGATCAACTGCGTCCACTTGACGACTTCCTTGTTCACCAGGGCGCGGAATTCCTCCGGCGTGCTGGCCACCACCTCCACGCCTTGCGCGCGGAAGCGCTGCACCGTGTCCGGTTCCTTGAGCAGCTGCACGATGTCGTGGTTCAGGCGGTCGACCACGGGCCTGGGCGTGCCGGCCGGCAACTGCATGCCGAACCACACGTTCACCTCGTAACCGGGCACGCCGGACTCGGCCACCGTCGGCACCTCGGGCAGCAGGGGCGCGCGTTGCAGGCCGCTGACGCCGAGCACCTTCATCTTGCCGGCCTTGATGTGCTGCACCACGTTCGGCACGTTGTCGAACAGCGCGTCGATCTCGCCGCCCAGCAGCGCAGTGACCGCCGGCGCGCTGCCCTTGTACGGGATGTGCGCGAGCTTCACGCCCGTCATGCGCATGAACAGTTCCATCGAGAGGTGGTTGGACGAGCCGGAGCCGGTGGAGCCGTAGTTGAGCTTGCCCGGGGTCTTGCGCGCCAGCTCCAGCAGTTCCTTCACGTCCTTCACCGGCAGGTCGTTGCGCACCACCAGCGCGTTCTGCGTGCTGCCGGCCCACACGAGCGGCGTGAAGTCCTTCAGCGCGTCGTAGGGCAGGTTGGCGCCGTAGAGGCCGGGCAGGGCGGAGAAGGGCAGCGGCGTGATCAGGATCGTGTAGCCGTCGGGCGGCGACTTGGCGACGATGCTGTTGCCCAGCGTGGTGTTGGCGCCGGGCTTGTTCTCCACCACCACCGGCTGGTTCCACATCTTGGTCAGCTTGTCGGCGGAGACGCGCGCCAGCGTGTCGTTGAAGCCGCCGGGCGGGTAGGGCACGACGAACTTCACCGTGCGTTCCGGGAAGTTCTGCGCGAAGGCGCCGGGCGCGGCGGCCAGGGCCACGGCGCCCAGGGCGAAGGTTCTCCTGCTCACAGGGTGCATGAAGGAATCTCCTGAAGGTTCAGAACTTGACGACGTAGCCGGGACCGTCGATCAGCGGGTACTGCGCGAAGACGGATTCGTCGATCTCGAGGCCGAGGCCGGGGCCCTCCGGCGGCTGCACGCAACCGTCGCGGCCGATCTGCGCGATGTCGCCGAGCAGGTCGCGCAAGGGGTTGAACTTCGACACGCAGGCCTCGTAGTAGCCCGCGTTCTCGATCGCGGCCAGGAAATGCATGGTGGCCGCGTGGTTGATCGTGGTGGCGGAACTGTGGGCGTTGACCGGAATGCGCCAGGCCGAAGCGATGGCGGCGATGCGCAGGCCTTCGGTGATGCCGCCGCACTTGGACAGGTCCGGCTGCCAGATCTTCACCGCGCCGGCTTCCAGCAACTGCGCGAACTCGAAGCGGGTGTAGTGGTTCTCGCCGGCCGCGATCGGCACCCGCGCGCTGATCTTCGCGGCCTCGCGGTAGGAGGCGAAATCGTTGCAGGCGAAGGGTTCTTCCAGCCAGCCGGCGCGGATCTCCTCCAGCACCGGCAGCACCCGGCGCACGTCGGCGATGGTGTAGGCCGTGTTGGCGTCGGTGAGGATGTCGATCTCGTCGCCCACGCGGGCCCGCACGTGCTGCACGCGGGCGATGTCGTCGCGCGGGTTGTCGCCGATGCGCAGCTTGAGCGCGCGGTAGCCGCGCTCCACGTACTCGGCGGCCTCGTCGGCCAGCGACTCCTTGGGCTGGTAGCCGAGCGAAATGCCGCCGGCATAGGCCGGCACGCGCCTGCGGCTGCCGCCCAGCAGTGCGTACAGCGGCAGGTTGGCGGCCTTGCCGCGGATGTCCCACAGGGCGATGTCGATGCCGGAGAGCGCCAGCGCCGCGCCGCTGCCGACGCCGTGGCTGGACAGCTGCATGCGGTGCACGCGCTGCCAGGCGCCCACCACGTCGGTGGCTTCCATGCCCACCAGCAGCGGCGCCAGCGTGTTCTGGATCAGGCTGGCGATCGCGCCCGGGCTGCGGCCGGGGTGGGCTTCGCCGTAGCCCGTGATGCCGTCGGAGGTCTGCACGCGCACGATCACCGCGTCGCGCTTGAGGGTACTGCCGATGCCCATCGTCACCGTCCTGCCTTCCGGCAGGCGGTACGACACGGGAATGGCCGTGATGGAGGTGATCTTCATGGCACGGCATCCTGCGGGCCCGGCAAGGTCGCGCAAACCGGGTTTACCCCGCCGGCGGCAGAGCTTCCTGCGCACCGACGCGGTCTGCCTGCGCTGGACGACACGAGCGGTCGGCGTGCCCGGGCTACAAACCACGGTGGACCGAAGGACGCCCGCCATGATCAAGTTCCAGCCCGCCCGCCTGTTCCGCCTGTTCCTCAAGGCCGCCAAGGCCTGGTCGGACGACTACGCGCCCAGCATGGGCGCCGCCATCTCGTACTACACGGTGTTCTCGCTGGCGCCGCTGCTGGTGATCGTGATCGCGGTGGCGGGCGCGGTCTTCGGCCGCGAGGCGGTGCAGGGGCAGATCGTGGCGCAGCTCTCGGGGCTGATCGGCGAGCAGGGCGCTTCCTTCGTGCAGAGCCTGGTGGCCGCCTCCAGCGACAAGGACAAGGGCCTCATCGCCGGCATCATCAGCACCGGCGTGCTGCTGGTCGGCGCGACGACCGTGTTCGCCGAGCTGCAAAGCGCGCTCGACCGCATCTGGCACGTGCCGCCGTCACAGAAACCCAAGGGCATCTGGGCCACGCTGCGGGCCCGCCTGCTGTCCTTCGGGCTGATCCTCGGCATGGTGTTCCTGCTGATGGTCTCGCTGGCAGTGAGCGCAGCTGTGGCCGCCTTCGGTGCCTTCACCAGCGGCCTGATGCCGGGGGCGGAGACCTTGCTGCAGGTGCTGAACTTCGTCGTCTCGCTGGGCATCGCGACGGTGCTGTTCGCGATGATCTTCAAGCTGATGCCCTCGACGAAGATCGACTGGCGCGACGTGTGGGTCGGGGCCTTCACCACGGCAGTGCTGTTCGAGGCGGGCAAGTTCCTGATCGGGCTGTACCTGGGCAAGAGCAGCATGACGGAGAGCTTCGCCGCCGCGGGCTCGCTCGTGATCCTGATCGCGTGGGTTTACTACGCGGCGCAGATCTTCCTGCTGGGGGCCGAGTTCACCAAGGTGTACGCACAGGAGCACGGCTCGCATTCCGGCCAGGTGGCGATGGAGGCCACGCAGGCGACGGCGGCCACCGGCGAACCGACGGACTCCGCATCGATCGCGGGGGCGGCTGCCGCGGCGGCCGCGAAGCAGTCGACGCCGCCCGATACGGTGCCGGTGCCCCGCCCCTCAGGCGCCGTGCGGCTGGACGAGAACCGCGCCGTGCTGCGCGACGAGGATGTGCGGCACGACGTGCTGGCGCCGCGCGCCTGGTGGGACAAGCCGGGCGTGGAGGCAGCGATGGCGGGTGGGGCGGCGGTGGCGGGCGGCGTGGTGGTGGCGTTGCTGCGGCGCGTGTTGAACCAGCGCAGGCACAGGGCGGCTTGAGGCGCGCTGCCGGCCGATCGCAGGCTGGCGGTGAGCCGCGATGGCGCGAACCCCAGCGCTTCGCGCATCGCTGGGGTTTCGCTGGCGCTCCACCGCCAGCCTACGAAATGCAGCCGTGCTCCAAGACGCCGGCGGCGCCGCATCACTTCGGGAGCTTCACCAGCGTCACCGCATTGACCAGGCTGTTGGCCAGCACGAAGTCGCCCTCCGTCGTGACGGAGGTGTTGCGCACGATGTTGCCGCCGCCCGGGATCGCCCAGCTCTGGAAGGTTTCGGTGCCGGGCTCGAAGCGCACGACCGTGTTCGGCGCCGCTTCGGACTCGCTGTACCAGATCGTGTCGCCGATGGCGGAGATGCCGTAGGGCGCCGAGCCGGGGCCGCTGGGCGACTGCCATTCCTTGACTTCGCCGGTGCCGGGGTCGAGGCGGCCGAGGCGACCCTTGGCGTAGTCGGTGTACCAGACCTTGTTGTCCGGCGTGATCGCGATGCGGCGCGGCCGCGAGCCGGCATCGGGCAACTTGTATTCGCGCACCGCCATGTTGTCGGGGTTGATCATCGCCACGCCGTTGGTGCCGAACTCCACCACGAACAGGTTGCCGCGCGGATCGAAGGCCATGCCGTAGGGCCGCGCGCCCGGCGTGGGCATCGTCACGAACTTCAGCCCGCCGCTGCGCGGGTCGAGCCGGCCGACCTGGTTGGCGTTCTGCAGCGTGAACCACAGCATGCCGCTGCGGTCGAACTGCAGCGTGTGCGGATCGCCCTTGCCGTCCGGCATCTTGTATTCGGTGACGGCGCCGCTGCGCGGATCGAGCCTGCCGACCAGCGCGCCCGCATTCCCCGTGTACCAGATGTTGCCCTGGCGGTCCTCCACCAGGCCGTGCGGCCCGGAGTGCGCGGTCTTGAGCGGGTACTCCCGGACCTGGCCGGTCTTCGGGTCGACGCGGCCGAGCGCATTCACCATCTGGCCCGTGTACCAGAGGGCGCCATCGCGCGTGGCCAGCGGATCGTGCGGCCGCGCCCCGGGCGTGATGCCGGCCTTGAACATCGTCATCGTGACGTTCAGCGGGCCGGGCACGATCACCGCCGGCACCTTGTTCTTCTCGGGGAAGTTCGCGACCAGGTAAGGCGTGACCTGGGCGACCTCGGCTGGCGTGAGCACCACGCCGTGGTTGCTCATCATGCGCAGCACCGTGTTCCAGCCCTCGGCGGTGTAGCCGTTGCCCACGCGCGCTTCGAAGGTGTGGCAGGCGTAGCACTTGCCCGCCACGATGTCGCGCCCCGGCCCCTGCGGCAGGCTTTGCTGGGCGACAACGGCGCCCGACAGCAGCAGCGCGCCGGCGGCGACGGCGGTGTTCATTGCATGGACGCGGCGCATGGGGACCTCCAGAACGCGGGGTGCGGAAGCTGCAGGCTAGTCCCGTGCATACCAAAGTTCAAGGGGTGCGTCCTGGAGCGGTGCTCATCTGCAATCACGCCGTGAGGTCTGCTACCCCACCCGCGCCGGCAGCCACGTCGCGATCGCCGGGATCCAGAACACCGCCGCCAGCAGCAGCAGGCTCATGGCGACATAAGGCACCACCGCGCGGAAGATATGCCCCATGGTGACGCTGGGCGGCGCCACGCCGCGCATCGTCATCAGCAGCAGGCCGTGCGGAGGCAGCAGCAGGCCCAGTTGCATGCAGATCAGGAACATCACGCCGAACCAGACCGGGTCGATCGCCAGGCTCTGCACCACCGGCATGAAGATCGGCAGCGTGATCATCATCATGCTCACCTGGTCGACGAACACGCCGAGGAAGACCAGCGTGAGCATCATGCCGACCACGATCAGGGCGGGCGACAGTCCGTGGCCGGTGATGGCCTGCACCAGCCCGCTGCTCGCACCGGAGAACGACAGGATCTGCGAGAAGGTCGTGGCCCCGACGATGATGAACAGGATCATCCCCGAGATGCCGGCGGTGCCCTTGAGCGACTTCGTCAACACCTCGAGCGAGAGCGCACGGTAGGCGACGGCCAGCACCATCGTCGCGAAAGCGCCCACCGCGGCGCACTCCGTCGGCGTGGCCCAGCCCCCGGCCAGGGCGCCGACCACCACGCCGAAGATCGAGAGCGTCGGCAGCACGTAGCGCACGAAGGGGCGGAAGCGCTCCCAGCCGGCGTACGCGGGCTGGTCCTCCTCGTTGGGCGCCAGCGCCGGGCTGACCTTGACCCGCGCGACGATCCACAGCACGAAGGCGAGCGAGAGGATCAGGCCCGGTAGCACGCCGCCCACCAGCAGCTTGGAGATCGAGATGCCGGAGAGCGAGCCGAGCAGCACGGTCAAGGCCGAGGGTGGGATCAGCATGTCGACGGCACCGATCGCCATGATCGGCCCGGCCGCGAGCGTGGGGTGGTAGCCGCGCGAGAGCATCACCGGCAGCATCAGCGAGCCGAGCATGGCGGTGGTCGCGATGGTGGAGCCGGAGATCGCGGAGAACACCGTGCCCGCCACCACGGCCACCACCGCGAGCCGCCCCGGCAGGCGGCGGATCAGCCGCTCGATGCCTTCGATCACCTGCACCGCCAGGCCGCTGTGGAACAGGATCTCTCCCATCAGGATGAACAGCGGGATCGGCGTGAGCGAAAACGCCGCCACCGAACTCACGCTGCTGCGCGCGAGCTGCGCCAGACCGGCCTCGCCGCCCATGTAGAGCCAGGCGCCGACGATGTTCACGCTCATGAACGTGAGCGCGACCGGCATGCCGATGAACAGCAGCAGCGTGGAGCCCCCCAGCATCAGCCAGGCGGCGATGCCCCAGCCGCTCATCCCGCACTCACCGCATCGTGCCGCGGCCGGCGCGGCCCGGCGTGCAGGCGCCGCATGCGAAACAGCATCTCCAGCGAGAGCAGGGCGAAGGCGACCGGCAGCGGAGCCAGCGACCACCACTCCGGCGTGACCAGGGTCTTGATGTTGACCGCGCCCGCCGTGTAGCTCGCCCATGCGGCGCGCGCGCCGTACCATGTCATCACCAGGCAGCACAGGAGCCCCAGCCCATCGCCGACCCATTCGAGCGCCCAGGCCAGGCGCGGCGGCAGGGCCTGCAGCAGCACGTCGACGCGGATGTGCATGCCCCGGCGCAGCAGCCAGGGCGCGACGCACATCGTGATCAGGTACAGCATCAGCTCGGAGATCTCGTTGCTCCAGGCCAGCCCGCGCGGCAGGCCCGGCACCGGGATGTTGCGCAGCGCCACGTCGCCCACGATCACCATCAGCATCGCGAAGAGCAGGGCGCAGCCGGCCCACGCGAGGCCGGCGAGGAAGGAGCCGAATGCGCGCTCGAGGGGCGGCCGTGCGGCGCTCACTTCGGCGCGAACAGCGGCCGGAAGCGCTTCGCCACCTCCGGGCTCTGCTTCTCGGCGCTGGCCCAGGCGACGGCATAGGCCTGGTCGACGAAGGCCTTGGAGCTGGCCGCATCGAAGCGGATCGCCTGGATGCCGGCCTTCTCCTGGCGCGCCGCTTCATCGGCCGCGTACTTCGTCCAGAAGGTGTTCTCGGCTTCCAGCGCCAGCAGGTGCTTCTGCAGGAAGTCGCGCTGCGCTGGCGTGAGCTTGCGGTACGCGGGCAGGTTCATCACCAGCGAGACCTCGGCGTCGTAGAAGCCGGGGTCGACGCGGTACTTGGTCTTCTCCTGCCAGTTCAGGTCGAAGATGCCGCCGATCGGCCAGCCGTAGCCGTCGACCACGCCGCGTTCGAGGGCGGTGTAGACCTCGCCCGGCGCCGTGGTGATCACGTTGGCGTTGAGCGCCTGGAAGAAGTCGCGGTACACCGGCGTGATGCGGATCTTCAGGCCGGTGAGGTCCGGCTTGCTCACGGGCTTGTTCACGTAGATGTGGAACGGCTGGTTTTCCACCATCCGCGCCAGGTACTGCATGTTGCCCTTGTCGTTCCACACCTGGTTGATGGCCGCGAAGGCGCCATTTCTGCGCTGCTCGGCGACCGTCACCTGCGTGAGCTTGAGGAAGTCCGCCTCCGGCATGACGTTGGTGTAGAACGCGCCGGTGGACAGGGCCATGTCCACCACGCCGGTCTTCACCGCGTTGCCGACTTCGAAGGTGGGGATGGCGCGCGGGCCGCCGATGAAGTTGATCTGCAGCACGCCCTTGCCTTCGGCGTTGACCTTCTGCACCCAGGGCAGCAGCCGCTGCACGTAGATGCCGTTCTCGGCGAACGCGCTCACGAGGCGAAGGGTGACTTCCTGCGCGGCGGCGCCGCCGGCGATGCCGGCCGCGAGCACGGCGGCTGCGGCGCGGGCGAACATGCGTCTTTCCATCTGGGGTCTCCTTGGGATGCGGGGACGTTAGCGGGAGGGGCCGCGCGGGTCAATTCAGAGAGACGCGAGTTCGCGTTCGAGCGCGGCACCGCTTTCGTCCGCCAGCGCGGCCTGGGCCAGGTTGCGCATTCGCGCGCCGGCATCGGCGCTGGACTCCAGGCGCGGCAGCGTCGCCATCAGGCGCTCGAAGCTCGCCCAGCCGCGCGCGTGGGTGTCGCCATAGCCCTTCACCAGGCGCTGGGCGCGCGCGACTTCGAGCGCGAGTGCGGGCTGCGTGCCGGCCAGGCGCTGGATGTGGGCGAGCCACTGGGCGATGCGCTCCTGTTCCTGCTGGAAGCGCAGCGAGCGCGGACGCAGCGGGCGCAGCGCCGCGATCGCGTACAGCAGCAGGTAGCCCGAAAGCGTGCTGGTGCGCACGACCCGGCCCTTGCGGGTGAACGGCTGCACCACCCCGCGCGCGAAGGGCGAGGACAGCAGCCAGCGGCCGACGCCGGCCGGCAGGATGTCCGCGATCTCCTGCAGCCGCGGATGCATGAACTCGCCGATCTCGAGGACCTGCTTCCCGTCGAGGCGCACTTCGGAGGCCACGCGGGCGAAGCGGCTGCGCCGCGTCTTGAGGTCGGCAACGCGGATCGCGTCCTCGTAACTCATCCAGAGTGCGAGGTGGCGGGCGGTGTCCTGCAGGAGCTCCGGCGCGGCGTCGCGCAGCGCGGCCAGGCGGTCCAGGTACTGCGCGGCGTACGGCGGATCCTGGTAGTCCGCCAGGCGCAGAACGCCCGCGCGCAGGATGGCGTGTGCGCTGGCGGGAAATTCCGCCGTGATGCGTGTCTCGAGGTCAGCGAGGCGCGGGCCGAGGCGGGTGGCCACGGCTTCGCTCTTCCCGCCCCCGTCTCCGTCCTTCCCGCGCCCTTTCCCGTCATTCCCGCGCAGGCGGGAATCCAGTCCCGCATCGAACCCCGCCGCGAACGCCCGCAAACTCCCCTCCACCCCCACCCCGCCGCGCCGGATCGTCTCCTCGAACTGCTCGCGCGTGAACGGCATCGCCCCCGAAGCCGCCAGCGCGCCGCACAAGGCCGGCGTGATGGGCGCCCCGGCCTGCTCCGCCAGTTGCGCGAAATCCGCCTGCACGAAGCGCCTCGCTGCCGCCCGCGCCCCTTGCAGCAACTTGTCCGCATCGACACGGCCATCGCCCATCGCCGTGCGCTCCGTCATCGAGTACACGCGATGCGTCGACGCGACCAGCGTGGTCCGGGCGGGCGTCACCAATCCCCGCTGCAGCGCCCGCCCGGCTTCCATCAGCTCGGAAGCGATCACCACGTCGACCTCGCCGGGCACGGGTGCGAGCGCGAGCACCGGCTGCGCGCCCGGCGGCACCGCGTCGCGCGGGAACATCTCGATGTAATAGAGCGTGGCGCCGGTGCGCTGGGCCACGCCCGGCACCGAGGTGGCCTGCGCCACGAAGCCGTTGTGCTCCGCCAGGTCCACCAGCCAGTCGGCCAGCACCCCGCCGCCTTCGCCGCCCATGGCGAGCAGGGCGATGCTGATCGCGCGCGGCGCGTTCTGGATTCCCGCCTGCGCGGGAATGACGGATCCCGCGGGAGTGCCGGACCCCGCGGGAATGACGGGTCTGGCGCTCATGCCGCGAGTCCTTCCAGCCGCCGCTCGATGCGCGACTGCAGCCAGCCGATCACGGCGCCGCGCACGCGCTGCTTGAAGCGATCCCAGCGGCCCGGGTTGTTGACGATCGAAGCGCGATAGAACGAAGGGCACAGCACCGCCGCATCGGCCGCCTCGCCGCACAGCCCGCAGCCCACGCAGCTGTCGATCACCGCCGCCACGGGATCGGTGCGCAGCGGGTCCGGATTGGGCCGGATCGTGAGCGAAGGGCAGCCGGAAAGGCGGATGCACGAGTGGTCGCCGGTGCAGGTGTCGGGATCGACGCCGAAGCGCTCGCGCACCACCCGCTCGCCGCGGGCGATCGCCTGCCTGGCCAGCGGGCGCACGCGCCGCTGCCGGTTCAGCATGCATTCCGACGAGGCCACGATCACCTTCGGGCCCTGCGCGCGCGTGGTGAGCGCCTCGCGCAAGGCGCCGCGCATCTTGTCCAGGCTGTAGGTGTGGCCGACGGTCCGCAC
The DNA here is from genome assembly GCF_016722765.1 of Ramlibacter alkalitolerans. Classification (GTDB taxonomy): domain Bacteria; phylum Pseudomonadota; class Gammaproteobacteria; order Burkholderiales; family Burkholderiaceae_C; genus Ramlibacter; species Ramlibacter alkalitolerans. Next base: position 144,411 of record NZ_JAEQND010000010.1, read on the forward strand.
CCAGTCCACGCCCACGCCGCGCACCGCGCGCTCGATGGGGTGCTGCGTGCTGCGGATCGGGTTGTTCGCCTGCGACGACAGCAGGTCCTGCCCGCCGGTGGCGGCCGAATAGCCGTTGTCGACCACCAGCAGCACGTTGTCGGTCTTGTTGAACACCGCGTTGCCGACGCCGCTGGTCAGGCCGTTGTGCCAGAAGCCGCCGTCGCCCATCACGGCCAGCGCGCGCCTGGGCGTTTCGGGCGTGTTGAAGGCCGAAGCTCCGGCCCAGCCGAGGCCGTAGCCCATGGTGGTCGCGCCGATCTCGAACGGCGGCAGGATGGAGAACAGGTGGCAGCCGATGTCGCAGCTCACGTGGTGCGAGCCCAGCTCGCGCTCCACCAGCTTGAGCGCGGTGAAGATCGGCCGCTCCGGGCAGCCGGTGCAGAAGGAGGGCGGGCGGCCGTGCACCTGCGCCACGGCCTGCTCGATCGCCCTGGCCGAGGCCGCATCCATCGGCGCGGCGGCGGCGGGTGCCGGCAGCAGTTCGGGCGCCACCTGCGCGAGGAAGCCGCGCACGCCCTGCAGCACCACGCCGCCGGTGTACTCGCCGGCCATCGGCAGCACGTCCTTGCCGTGCACGCGCGTGGCCACGCCCGCCTTGCGCAGGATCGCGTTGACCGCCTGCTCGATGAAGTCGGGCTGCCCTTCCTCCACCAGCAGGACCGCGCGCTTGCCCGCGCAGAAACGCAGCAGCTGCGCATCCACCAGCGGGTAGGTCACGTTCAGCACGTACAGCGGCACCTGCGTGGCGCCGAAGGGATCGCACAGCCCGAGCAGTTGCAGCGCGCGCACCACGGCGTTGTACATGCCGCCCTGCAGCACGATGCCGACATCGCGCGCGTCGGATGCGAAGAACTCGTTGAGCCCGTGCTCCTCGATGAAGCGCACCGCCGCCGGCCAGCGCTCGCGGACCTTCTCCTGTTCGTGCGTGTAGGTCGCCGGCGGCAGGGCGATGCGGCCGGTGTCGCGCCGCGGCTGTTCCAGCGCGTCCTTCAGGGTGAACTCCGGCCGCACGTTGTCGCGCGCCGTGAAGCTGCCGTGCACGTGGCACGCGCGGATGCGCAGTTCCAGCATCACCGGCGTGCGGCTCGCCTCCGACAGTGCGAAGCCCTGTTCCACCGCCCGCACGATGCTGGGCAGGTTGGGCCGCGGATCGAGCAGCCACACCTGCGACTTCATGGCGAAGGCATGCGAGCGCTCCTGCATGATGCTGGAGCCTTCGCCGTAGTCCTCGCCCACGATCAGCAGCGCGCCGCCGGTGACGCCGCCCGAGGCGAGGTTGGCGAGCGCGTCCGAGGCCACGTTCGTCCCGACCGTGGACTTGAAGGTGACCGCGCCGCGCAAGGGATAGTTGACGGAGGCGGCGAGCGTCGCCGCGGCCGCGGCCTCGGAGGCGCTGTGCTCGAAGCGGATGCCCAGCTCGCCCAGGATGTCGCGCGCGTCGGTCAGCACGTCCATCAGGTGCGAGATCGGCGCGCCCTGGTAGCCGGCGACGTAGGAGACGCCGGACTGCAGCAGCGCCTTGGTCACGGCGAGGATGCCCTCGCCGCGAAATTCCTCGCCGCTGCCCAGGCGCAGCTGCTGCACCTCCTGCGTGAACGATCGTTCTGCCATCGCGGCACTGTACGGAATCGGCGCGCACCCCGCGCTGCGCAGGGGTTCAGGGTTTGTCCGCTTGCTGGCGCGGGGGCCGCGAGAGCAGCCTGCGCACTCTCGGCCCTTCGCAGCAGGATTGCCCCGATGAACGTTGCCCACCTCGTCGAACCCGATCGCGTCCACCGCAGCGTCTACACGGACCAGGCGATCTTCGACGCGGAGATGGAGAAGATCTTCGAGCGCATCTGGGTCTACTGCGGGCACGCGTCCCAGGTCAAGGCGCCGGGCGACTACCACGCCATCACGATCGGCCGCCAACCGATGATCATGGTGCGGCAGAAGGACGGCAGCATCCAGGTGCTTTACAACCGCTGCCCGCACCGGGGCGTGCAGGTGGTGGGCAACCAGTGCGGCAACACCGGCAGCGCCCTGGTCTGCTCCTACCACGCGTGGAGCTTCCACCTCGATGGCAGCGTGCGCGCCATCCCGCTGGCGCAGGGCTACGAGAACACGCGCATGACCCGCGACAACCCCGACTGCTCGATGCGGCGCGCGGCGCGTGTCGACAGCTACCGCGGCTTCGTGTTCGCGAGCCTGGCGGCAGAAGGGCCTTCGCTGTCCGAATTCCTCGGCGAGGCGAAGGTCGCCTTCGACGACATGTGCGACCGCTCGCCCGAAGGCGAGGTGGAGGTCGTGCCGTACTGCCATCGCGTGGTCCAGCAGTCGAACTGGAAGTTCTTCATGGAGAACCAGCTCGATGCGCTGCATCCTTCGGTCACGCACCAGTCCACCGGCATCGCCGCCGGCCGGGTCGAGCGGCGCCTGAAGGCGGAACGCGGCGCGGCGCCCCTGTACTACCACTACCTGTCGGCCTTCGCGTCCAGCTTCGAGCAGTGGGACAACGTCCAGACCATCAACTTCCCGCGCGGCCACGGCATCCTGAAGGCCTACATGGGCCTGCGGCCGCAGGACCCCGACACCAAGGCCCACGAGGCGCTGCTGGAGCAGGCGTACGGCAAGGAGAAGATGGAGGAGTACCTCTCGCGCAGCATCCACCACGTGCTGGTGTACCCCTACCTCTCGGTGCAGAGTCCGCTGCAGCAGCTGCGCTGCCTGCGGCCGATCTCCCCCGACAAGACGCTGTCGGAGATCTGGCACTTCCGCCTCAAGGGTGCGCCCGAGGCGATCTACCGCCGCAGCCTCTGGTACTTCAACCTGGTCAACTCGCCGGCCACGATGATCAATGCCGACGACCTGGAGAACTGGACCAAGGGCCAGTGGGGCCTGCAGTCCAAGGGCCTGGACTGGGTGAGCTTCCACCGCTGGTACGGCGACGACCGCGAGGAGAACGGCATCACGTATTCGAACCACGGCACATCCGAGGCCGTCATGCGCAACCAGTTCCGCGCCTGGGCGCGCTACATGGCGGAATGAGGAGCGAGCGATGAGCGATAGCCGTGCGATCCCCAACGCCGGTCCCGACTTCGAGCACCTGCTGGCGCAGGACGTGGTGATCGCCGGCGACGCCGCGGTGCCCACCGGCGCGCAGGCCATCGAGCCGGACCACTCGCCGCGCGCGCCGCAGGCCGGCGCAGTGCGTCCCATCGAGACCGCGCTGCGCATGGGCACGGCCACCGGCCTGGACCTGCAGCGCGAGGTGGAGCAGTTCCTCTACGCCCAGGCCGAACTGCTCGATGGCAAGCAATGGCAGGCCTGGATCGACCTGTTCGACGAGGCCGGCGTGTACTGGATGCCGATCGCGCCGGAGCAGACCGACTGGGAAGGCTCGCCCTCGATCTTCGCCGAGGACAAGCTGATGATGGAGATCCGCAAGGGCCGGGTCACGCATCCCAACGCCTGGTCGCAGGCGCCGCAGTGGGCCACCAACCACCTCGTGAGCCACGTGAGCATCGAGTCGGCCGACGGGCAGCAGGTGCAGGTGCGATCGCGCTTCCACCTGATGGAGCTGCGGCGCGACCAGATCCGCCACTTCGGCGGCAGCTACCGGCACACGCTGGTGCGCGACGGGGCTGGCCACCTGCGCATCCGGCTGCAGCGCGTCGACCTGTTCAACAGCCAGGCGAGCTACGACTACGTCCTGCAGATCTGGGTCTGAACCGTTCCAAGGAGCCGCGCCATGGATGTCCTGCGTCCCCTCGTCCTCGCCTGCGCCCTGGCGGCTACTGCGTTGTGTGCGCAGGCCGCCGACAAGGTCAAGGTCGGATTCGTCAGCACCCTGTCCGGCCCGTCGGCGGCACTCGGCGTCGACATCCGCGACGGCTTCCTGCTGGCCGTGAAGCTCAATGGCGGCAAGCTCGGTGGCCTGCCCGCCGACGTGCTGGTGAGCGACGACCAGTTCAAGCCCGACGTGGCGCGGCAGCTGTTCGAGCGCAACGTCAAGCGCGACAAGGTCGACTTCATGACCGGCGTGGTGTTCTCCAACATCATGCTGGCGGCACTGCCCGAGGCGATCGACAACCAGGTGATCTACCTCAGTCCCAACGCGGCGCCCTCGCCGATGGCGGGCAAGGAATGCAATCCGCTGTTCTTCGCCGTGAGCTGGCCCAACGACGCCTACCACGAGGCGGCCGGCGCGTTCGCGAACCAGCGCGGGCTGAAGAACGTCTATCTGGTAGCGCCGAACTACCAGGCCGGCAAGGACTCGCTGGGCGGCTTCAAGCGCACCTTCAAGGGCCAGGTGGCGGGCGAGGTCTACACCAAGCTGGGGCAGCTCGATTACGCGCCGGAGCTAGCGGAGATCCGCGCTGCCAAGCCGCAGGCGCTGTACATCTTCCTGCCCGGCGGCATGGGCATCAACTTCATCAAGCAGTTCGTTGCCGCCGGCCTGTCCAGGGACATCATGCTGCTGCTGCCCGGCTTCAGCGCCGACCAGGACGTGATCGGCGCCGTCGGCACGCCGATGGCGGGCCTGTTCAACACGGCGCACTGGTCGCCCGACCTGGCCAATGCCGCGAACCGCAAGTTCGTCGCCGAGTTCGAGAAGGAATACAAGCGCACGCCGACGCTCTATGCGTCCCAGGGCTACGACACGGCGCGGCTGATCGACGCCGCCGTGCGCGACACCAAGGGCAAGCTGGAGGACAAGCAGGCCGTGCGCGCGGCGCTGCGGGCGGCGCACTTCGAGTCGGTGCGCGGCGCCTTCAAGTTCAACACCAACCAGTACCCGATCCAGAACTACTACGTGCGCACGGTCGGCAGCGACGGCAAGGGCGGGCTGGTGAACAAGTCCTTCAACGAACCGATCCTGAAGGACCACGGCGACGCCTACGCGCAGCAGTGCAAGATGCCTCGGTGAGGCGCGCCCATGCGTCGTCCCCGCGCAGGCGGGGACCCAGGGCGCCCTCGTGCACGCGCTGCGTGCGTGCCCTGGATCCCCGCCTGCGCGGGGATGACGGCGTGGCGGGGTAGCCGCCATGGGCCTGACCCTCTTCCTCGAACAACTCCTCAACGGCCTGCAATACGGCCTGATGCTGTTCCTGCTGGCCGCGGGCCTGACGATCGTGTTCGGCGTGATGGACATGATCAACCTCGCCCACGGCTCGCTGTACATGGTGGGAGCCTTCCTCGCCGCGTGGATCACGCAGCTCGCCGGATCGTTCTGGCTCGGCCTGCTCGGCGCCGTCGTGCTCACGGCCCTGGCCGCGATGCTGCTGGAGGTGGCGGTGCTGCGCAGCCTCTACCTGCGCGACCACCTCTCGCAGGTGCTCGCCACCTTCGCCCTGATCCTGATCCTGAACGACGGCGTGCGCATGGTGTTCGGCACCGACCGGCCGCTCTCCGTGCCGGCAGCGTTCGACCATCCCGTGATGCTGCCGCTCGGCTTCCAGTACCCGGCGTGGCGGCTGGTGATCATCGCCACCGGCCTGGTGCTCGCGCTGGCCCTGTACCTGCTGGTGCAGCGCACGCGCCTGGGCGCGCTGGTGCGGGCCGGCGCCTCCAACCGCGAGATGAGCAGCGCCATGGGCGTGGACGTGCCCACGCTGTTCACGGCGGTGTTCGGGCTCGGTGCGGCCCTGTGCGCCGTGGCGGGCGCGCTGCTCGGCCCGCTGCTGGCGGTGCAGGTCGGCATGGGCGAGACGATTCTGATCCCGGCCTTCGTCGTGGTGGTGATCGGCGGCATCGGCTCGATGCGCGGGGCGCTGGTCGGCGCGCTGCTGGTGGGGCTGGTCGACACGCTGGGGCGCACGCTGCTGCAGCAGGCGCTGCGCGAAACGCTGCCGCCGCAGTGGTCCAGCGCCGCGGGTCCGGCGCTGGCCTCGGTCGCCGTGTACGTGCTGATGGCGGCGGTCCTGGTGTGGCGACCGCAGGGGCTGCTGCCGGTGCGGGGCCGATGAGGCCGGCGCGGATCGCCACGGCCCTGGCCCTGGTGGCGGCCCTGGCGATGCCCTGGCTGCTGCGCGCCGTGGGCATGGATTTCTACCTCAGCCTCGCGACGCGCATCCTGGTGTTCGCGATCGCGGCGACCAGCCTCAACCTGCTGCTCGGTTACGCCGGCATGGTGTCGCTGGGGCACGCGGCCTTCATGGGATTGGGCGCGTACGCGAGCGGGTTGCTGCTCTCGGAGGGGCAGCAGGGCCTGGCGCTGCACCTGGCGGTCACCGTCGCCGTGACCGCGTGCGCCGCCCTCGTGATCGGCGCGATTTCGCTGCGAACCCGCGGCGTGTACTTCATCATGATCACGCTGGCCTTCGCGCAGATGCTGTTCTACCTGGCCAACTCGATCAAGGGCTGGGGCGGCGACGAAGGCCTGCGGATCCGCTCGCGCGTGCGGCTGCCCTCCGGTGCCGACCTGCACGACGGCCCCACGCTGTACTACACGGCCCTGGCGGCGCTGGCGCTGTGCCTGCTCGCGCTGTGGCGTCTGGCCCGCTCGCGCATCGGGCTGGCGGTGCGGGCGCTGCGCGACGACGAACTGCGGGCCGAGGCGCTGGGGCTGCCCACCTACCGCTGGAAGCTCGCGATCTTCGTCGTGGCGGGCGTGGTGGCGGGCCTCGCCGGTGCGCTGGGCGCCAACCTGCAGGGCTACGTCAGCCCCTCCAACCTGCACTGGACGCAATCGGGGACGCTGCTGGTCATGGTGATCCTGGGCGGCGCCGGCACGCTGTGGGGCGGCGTCGCCGGTGCCGTGGCGCTGCTGCTGCTGGAGGAGGCGCTCGGCGCCTGGACCGAGCACTGGGAGTTCTGGACCGGGCTGGTGCTGCTGGCGGCGGTGCTGTTCGCGCGGAGGGGGCTGGCGGGCTTGTTCGCGGCGGAGGGGGAGCGTAGGCTGGCGGTGGAGCGACAGCGAAACCCCAGCGATGCGCGAAGCGCTGGGGTTCCCGGCGCGCGTTGCGCGCGGTCACCACCAGCCTACGAAAGCGCCGATGGTCCCCTGCTGGACATCCGTGGCCTGCGCAAATCCTTCGGCTCGCTCGTCGTCACCGACGGCGTCGACCTCGACGTGCAGGCCGGCGAGATCCACGCCCTGATCGGCCCCAACGGCGCCGGCAAGACGACGCTGGTCGCGCAGCTCGCCGGCGAACTGGCCAGCGACGCCGGCAGCGTGTCCCTGGCCGGGCGCGACATCAGCCACTTGCGCATGCACCAGCGCGCGCGCGCCGGCCTGGTGCGCTCGTTCCAGATCACGCGCCTGTTCCGCAGCCTCACGGTGGCCGAGCACGTCGCCTTCGCGGTGCAGGCGCGCGGCGCCGGCGGCCGGCCGGTCGAGGACGTCCTGGCCCGCGTCGGGCTGGCGGACCGCGGGTACGCCGGGGTCGACCAGCTTTCCCACGGCGAACAGCGCGCGCTGGAGGTGGGCCTCACGCTGGCGAGCCAGCCCCGCCTGGTGCTGCTGGACGAACCGCTGGCCGGCATGGGCCCGGAGGAGTCGCGCGCCATGACCGAACTGATCGCCGGCCTGCGCGGCGAATGCGCCGTGCTGCTGATCGAGCACGACGTGCAGGCGGTGTTCCGGCTCGCCGGACGGGTCTCGGTGCTGGTGGCCGGCGCCGTCGTCGCGAGCGGCCCGCCGGAGGCGGTGCGCGCGGATCCCGGCGTGGTTGCGGCCTACCTGGGCGACGAGGTGGTGGCGTGAACGCGGATCTTGCCGTGCGCCGCCTCTGCGCCGGCTACGGGCGCAGCCAGGTCCTGTTCGACGTCGACCTCGACCTGCGCGGCGGCGAGATCCTCGGCCTGCTCGGTCGCAACGGCATGGGCAAGACCACCCTCGTGCGCACGGTGATGGGCCTGCTGCCGACGCTGCAGGGCCGGGTGGAGTTCGGCGGCCAGGCGCTCACCGGCCTGAAGCCGCACCAGGTCGCGCGGCTGGGCATCGCCCTGGTGCCCGAGGGGCGGCAGCTCTTTCCCAACCTCACGGTGCAGGAGCACCTCACGGCCTTCGCGCGGCCCGGCCGCTGGACGCCGGCGCAGCTGTTCGACCTGCTGCCGGCGCTGGCCCGGCGCCGCGGCCACCTGGGCAACCAGCTCTCGGGCGGCGAGCAGCAGATGCTGGCCATGGCGCGCGCGCTGGCCACCAATCCGCGCCTGCTGATCCTGGACGAAGCCACCGAGGGCCTGGCGCCCCTGGTGCGCGAGGAGATCTGGCACGTGCTGGGTGTGCTGCGCGAGGCCGGGCACGCCATGATCGTGATCGACAAGTACGTGCAGCGCCTGCTCGGGCTGGCCGACCGCCACGTGATCCTGGAAAAGGGCCGGGTGGTCTGGCACGGATCGTCGGCGGCGCTCGATGCCGACCGCGCCGTCTGGCACCGCTACCTGGGCATCTGAATTAGAGTCGCGCGATGGGCCGTACCCGCCGGCATTTCCTCCAGGCCGCATCGCTGGCCGGCCTGAGCGCCGTCGTCGGCCGCAGCGCCGCGCAGGAGCGCCCGAGCCTGCCGGTGCCGCCGCTGCAGGACCTGCGCCCCGGCACTCCGGTGACGCTCACGGCCCGCGTGGGCGAAACCGAATTCTTCCCCGGCAAGCCTAGCCCCACCGCGGGCTACAACCGCCACCTGCTGGGCCCGACGCTGCGCGTGAGGAGCGGCGACGAGGTCACGCTGAACGTCCGCAACGAACTGCCGGAGATGACCACGGTGCACTGGCACGGGCTGCTGATCCCGGCCGCGGTGGACGGCGGGCCGCACAACGAGATCGCGGCCGGCCAGACCTGGAAGGCCGAGCTGCCGGTGCAGCAAGGCGCATCGACCTGCTGGTACCACCCCCATCCCCACGGCCGCACCGGCCTGCAGGTGTACGGCGGCCTGGCCGGCATGCTGATCGTGACCGACCGCGAGGAACAGGCGCTGGGGCTGCCTTCGCGCTACGGCGTGGACGACCTGCCCCTGATCCTGCAGGACCGCGTGTTCGACCGCGAGCAGCACCTGGTCTATCCGCGCGGCCACATGGCCCTGATGCACGGCGCGCTGGGCAGCGTGATGCTGGTGAATGGCGTGCGCGAGCCGCGCGCGGCGGTGCCGGCGGGGCTGGTGCGGCTGCGCCTGCTCAATGGTGCGAACGCGCGGGTGTACGACCTGGCCTTCGAGGACGGGCGCACTTTCCACTGGATAGGCACCGAGGGCGGACTGCTGCGCGAACCGGTCGCGCTGCAGCGCATCGCGCTGGCGCCGGGGCAGCGCGCCGAACTCCTGGTCGATTTCGGCGATGCGCGCCCCGCCGTGCTGGTGAACCGCACGACCGCCGGCCGCCAGCCGCTGCTGCATTTCGCGCCAGCGGGCGAGCGCCGGCCGCACGCGCTGCCGGCCCGCCTGGCCCAGTGGCAGTCGCCGCCGCGCGAGGCCGCCACCCAGCGCCGCCGCCTGACGCTGACCATGGGCAACGGTGGTGCCATGGACGGCATGTCCGGCCTGCCGGGCATGCAGGGCATGCCCATGCCGCACGGCTTCGACGGTCGACCCTTCGACATGGCGCGCATCGACCAGCGCGTGAAGCTCGGCGCGGTGGAGATCTGGGAGGTGTCGGCGCTGCCCGGGATGATGATGGACCAGGCCCATCCCTTCCACATGCACGGCGTTCACTTCGAGGTGATCCGGCGCGACGGCCGCGCGCCCGATGCGCTGGATGCCGGCCGCCGCGACACCGTGCTGGTCGACGCGCCGGTCGAACTGCTGGTGCACTTCACGCAGCCGGGGCCGACGGTGCCCTTCATGTACCACTGCCACATCCTCGAACACGAGGACGCCGGCATGATGGGCCAGTTCACCGTCTCGTAGGAGCCGGGGCACCCAGGGGCGACTGGCTAGAAGCTGGTGGCGCCGGCCGGCTTGCCGAAGCGCGCGCGCGCCTCGTTCAGCAGCGCGATGAGCGCATCGAGTTCCACCGGCTTGGTCAGGTGCGCATCGAAGCCCGCATCGCGGGTGCGCTTCTTGTCGTCCTCGTTGCCGAAGCCCGTCATGGCCACCAGGTAGGTGGCCGATGCGTCGGCCTCGGCGATCAGGCGCCGGCGCACCTCGTAGCCGTCCATGCCCGGCATGGCGAGATCGAGCAGGACCATGTGGGGGCGGAAGCGCTGCGCGACCTGGATGCCGTTCTCGCCGTCGTAGGCCGACTCGACCTGGTTGCCCAGCAGGCGCAGCACGTCGCTGGCGCTGTCGGCGGAGTCGCGGTTGTCGTCGATCACCAGCACGCGCAGGCCGCCGGCGGCCTCCTCCTGCCGTTCCTCCTCCGCGGCCGCCGCCGCGGCCTGGCCGGCCACCGGCAGGCGCAGCGTGAAGGTACTGCCGCGGCCGCGGCCGGCGCTGGCGGCCTCGATGCTGCCGCCGTGCATTTCCGCCAGCGAGCGCGCCAGCGTCAGGCCGATGCCGAGCCCGCTTTCGGAGGCGGCGGACTGCGCCGTCTCGGCCTGGGCGAACAGCTGGAAGATCCGCTGCAGGTCGTCGGCGGCGATGCCGCGGCCGTTGTCCTGCACCGTCACGTACGCGAAGCTCTCGTCGGCCCGCACCTTCAGCGCGATGCGGCCGTTGTCGGGCGTGTACTTGGCGGCATTCACCAGCAGGTTCTGCAGCACCTGCGACAGCCGGGTGGAGTCGCCGTTGACCCACACCGGCTCCTGCGGCTGCTCCACGTCCAGGGTGTGGCGCCGCGACGTGACCAGCGGCCGCACGGTCTCGATGCTGCGCGCCACGACGTCCGACAGGCGCAGCAGTTCCTTGCGCAGCTTGATCTTGCCGGTGCTCAGCCGGCCCACATCGAGAAGGTCGTCGACCAGGCGCGTGACCTGCGTGAGCTGCCGGTCGATCACGTCGCGGCAGTTGCGCAGCACCGGGCTGGAGAGCGTCTCCAGCTGCATGATGGTGACGGCGTTGCGGATCGGCGCCAGCGGGTTGCGCAGTTCGTGCGCCAGCATCGCCAGGAACTCGTTCATGCGCCGGCTGGATTCTTCCAGTTCCTCCAGGCGCCGGCGCTCGCTCATGTCGCGCGTGATCTTGGCGAAGCCGCGCAGGTCGCCCCCCGGGCCGCGCACCGCGGTGATCACCACGTTGGCCCAGAACAGGCTGCCGTCCTTGCGCACGCGCCAGCCTTCGGTTTCGAAGCGGCCTTGCTCCAGCGCCTTGCCGAGAGCGGCCTCGGGCTTGCCGGCCGCGCGGTCCTCCGGGGTGTAGAAGGTGCGGAAGTCGGCGCCGATGATTTCCTCGCCGCGGTAGCCCTTGATCGCCTCGGCGCCGGCATTCCAGCTTTCGACGATGCCCTCGGGGCTGAGCATGAAGATCGCGTAGTCCTGCACCGAGTCGACCAGCAGGCGGAAGCGCTCCTCGCTGGCGCGCAGTTCGTCCTCGTGGCGGCGCCGTTCCGTCAAGTCGCGCGTGATCTTGGCGAAGCCGGTGAGCTCGCCCATCGGGCCGTACAGGGCCGTGATGGTCACGTTGGCCCAGAAGCGCGTGCCGTCCTTGCGCAGGCGCCAGCCCTCGTCCTCGAAGCGACCGCGCAGCTGCGCGAGCCGCAGTTCCTCCTGGGGCCAGCCCGAGTCCACGGCCTCGGGCGGATAGAAGATGGAGAAGTGCTGGCCGAGGATCTCGTCGCGCCGGTAGCCCTTGAGCTTCTGCGCGCCGCTGTTCCAGGAGACGATGCGGCCCTCGGGATCGAGCATGAAGATCCCGTAATCCGTGACCGCTTCGATGAGCAGCTGCAGACGCTGCTCGAGCGAATTTTCCGGGCGGGACTCGGCAAGCATGGTCATGGGCGCCGGCCCATTATCCGCAGGGGGGTCCGCGCAACCGCCAGGCCCAAGCCGTAAACGGGATCTCGTCCTACACCGTAATCCGCGTTCTTAGCACCTTTCGCTCAACCTTCGGCGGCAAGGGCGGCCTCGGCCAGGAAGCGCGAGAGCAGCGACGCGAGTTCCTCCAGGCCCGACCCCGCCTCCTCGAGCGCGCCCGCTTCGGCCTGCCCCTCGAGTTCCTTCGCCAGCCGATGCAGCGGGATGCCGCCCACCATGGAGGCCGAGCCGGCCAGCGAATGGAGGTGCCGGCGCAGGTCGGTGGCCGCGCCGGTGGCCAGCGCGGTGCGGGCCCATTGCAGCACCTGCGGCGCGTTGTCGGCGAACGCGTCCAGCGCCACGCGCAGCAGTTCCTCGTCGCCGCCGAGCCGCTCCAGGGCCTGCGCGCGATCGAACACGCGGTCGGCGGCGGGCGCCGCAGCGGGCTTGGCGGCAGGCGCTTGGACGTTCGCGGGCGCCGGTTGCCCGGTCCACTCGGCCAGCACCTGCGCCAGCCGCGCCGCGTCGATCGGCTTGGCGAGGTATTCGTTCATGCCCCACGCCAGGCAGCGCTCGCGTTCGCCGGCGGCGGCATTGGCGGTGAGCGCGATGATCGGCTGGGTGAAGCCCTGCGCGCGCAACTGGCGCGAGGCCTCGTAGCCGTCCATGCGCGGCATGCGGCAATCCATCAGCACCAGGTCGTAGTCGGCCAGGGCGGCGGCATCGACCGCCTGCTCGCCGTCGCCCACGATGGTCACGTCGTGGTAGCCCGCCTGCGCCAGCAGGCCGCGCACCACCACCTGGTTGGTCTCGTTGTCCTCGGCCACCAGCACGCGCGTGGGGCGCGGCGGCGGCGGCGAGGGCGCCGCCTGCTGCACGTGCGTGCGCGCAGGAACGCTCCCGGCGGCGACCTCCGGCAGCGGCAGCTCGAAGCGCACCGAGGTGCCGCGGCCGGGCTCGCTTTGCAGCAGGATGGTGCCGCCCATCATGTCCGTCAGCTGCTTGACGATCGCAAGGCCGAGCCCGGTGCCGCCATAGCGCCGGCCGGTGGCGCGGTCCGCCTGGCTGAAGCGGCTGAACAGGCGCTGCTGCACCGGGAAGGGAATGCCGATCCCGGTGTCGTAGACCGTGAAGCGCAGCATGCCGCTGGCGGCCCCCACCACGCTGCGGCCGACCATCAGACCGAACTCGCCGTGCGCGGTGAACTTCAGCGCATTCGACAGCAGGTTGTTCAGGATCTGGCGCAGCCGGCCGGCGTCTCCGCGCACCGCCTGCGGCACCTTGGGATCGACTTCGAGCACGAAGCGCAGCTCGCTTTCCTGCGCCCGCAGGCGGTACAGGTCATGCAGTTCGTCGAGCAGCTCGTCGAGGCGGAACGGCGCCGGCTCGAGCTCCATGCGGCCGGACTCGATCTTGCCCAGGTCCAGCAGGTCCTCGATCAGCTCCAGCAGCGAGGACGCGCTGGCATCGGCCAGCTCCACGTAGTGGCGCTGGCGCGGCGTGAGACCCTCCGCCAGCAGCAGCCGCGTGAGCCCCAGCACGCCGTTGAGCGGCGTGCGGATCTCGTGGCTCACGTTGTCGAGGAAATCGCTCTTGGCGCGGTTGGCCGTCTCGGCCGCTTCCTTGGCCTCGCGCGCCTCCTGTTCGGCCGCCACCCGGGCGGTGACGTCACGAAAGCTCAGGACGCGTGCGCTGGCGCCGTGCTCCAGCTGCATGACGGTGGTGTAGCGCTCGAACACGCGGCCGTCGGCGCATTCGATCGCGGCGAAGCCTTCGGCATCGGGCGAGCGGAACAGCGCGTCGAGCTGGCGCATGGACTGCTCCGGGTCCTTGAGCTGGTCGCGGATGTAGGGCAGCAGCTCCTGAGTCTGCGCCTGCGCGAGCCGCTGCGGGATCTTCCACATGCGCAGGAACTGCCGGTTGCGCAGCAGGATCTCGAACCGGGGGTTCACGACCAGGATGCCGTCGGCCGTGGCCTCCAGGGTGGCGCGCAGGAGGGCCGCGGCGCCCGCTGCGCTGGCGAGGCTCTCTTCGGAGGGCAGGGGCGGCTGGGAGTCGGTCATCCTGTTCGGCCGTTCGATGATACGGCCGTCCGCGGCGCCGGCATGGATGCCGGCCAGAGCACCGAGAGGATGGCGACCATCATGAGCGCCACCGCCGTCCAGTCCTGCCAGTGCACGGCTTCGCCGAGCCAGAGGGCGCCGGTGAAGACGCCGAGCACCGGGATCAGCATCACGCTGAGTGTCGACGCCACGGCCGGCAGGCCCTTGGCCAGGAAGGTCCACGCCGCGTGGGCGAAGCCGAAGATCAGGATGGCGTTGTACAGGATGGCGCCCGTGGCGTTGCGGTCCGGTGCGCGCCACTGGTCCGCTTCGAAGAGCGCCGCCAGCGTCGCCATGACGACGGCCGTCAGCACCGTCATCCAGAACGAGATCGCCAGCGCGGGCGCCTGCAGGTGCGTGCGGCGCAACTGCTGCGTGCCCAGGGCCCACGAAGCCGCCGAGACGAGGGCCAGCACCACCCCGAAAGGGCGGCCGGCGAGGTGCGTGAGTTCGTGCCAGAGCAGCAGGAGAACGCCGAGGGCGGCGGCGCTCACGCCGATCCAGCCGCGGCGGCTCAGGGGCGTGGCGAAGAACAGCGCCCCGATGACGGCCGAAAAGATCGGCATCGTGTAGCCCAGGATGGCGGCGCGGCCGCTGGAGAGCGTGCGCACCGCCAGGATGATGCACACGTGCCAGATGAACATGTTGGTCACAGCCAGCCAGAATAGCTCGCGCCAGTGCCGGCGCGGGATGCGGAACGGCACCTTCAGCAGCCGCATGCCCAGCGCCAGCACCGGCAGCCCGAGCCACATCGAGAGTGCGCGGAAGGTGAGCGGCGGATAGCTGGTGACCCCCAGCTTCATGACAGGCCAGTTGATGCCCCAGACGAGGGTGAGGACCACGAGGATGGCGAACTGCTGGCGCGACAGTGCGTGCATGGGCGCCATTGTGGCAAGCCCGGGTCAGGCTCCTAGAATCGGCCCATGACCTTCCTCGAGATGCTGCAGGCGGCGCAGGTGCGCAACGGTTCCATGCTGTGCGTGGGGCTGGACCCGGAGCCGACCCGCTTCCCGCACGGGATGACGGCGAACACGGCCCGCATCTTCGATTTCTGCGCCGGCATCGTCGACGCCACCGGCGACCTGGTCTGCGCCTTCAAGCCGCAGATCGCCTACTTCGCGGCGCACCGGGCCGAGGACCAGCTCGAACAGCTGATGCGCCACCTGCGCGCCAACTTCCCGCACGTGCCGGTGATCCTGGACGCCAAGCGGGGCGACATCGGCTCCACCGCGGAGCAGTATGCGCACGAGGCGTTCGAGCGCTACGGCGCCGACGCGGTCACCTTGTCGCCCTTCATGGGTTTCGATTCGGTGCAGCCCTACCTGAAATACCCCGACAAGGGCGCCTTCCTGCTGTGCCGAACGTCCAACCCCGGTGGCGACGACCTGCAGAACCAGCGGCTCGCCTCCGTCGAGGGCCAGCCCTTGCTGTACGAGCACATCGCGCGGCTGGCGCAAGGTGCATGGAACCTGAACGGGCAGCTCGGGCTGGTGGTCGGTGCGACCTACCCGAACGAGATCGAGCGGGTGCGCGACATCGCGCCCACCATGCCGCTGCTGATTCCCGGCGTGGGTGCGCAGGGCGGCGATGCGGTGGCGACCGTGCAGGCGGGCTGGCGCGCGAAGGGGCCGATCATCGTCAATTCCTCGCGCTCTATCCTGTATGCGTCGAGCGGCCTCGATTTCGCGGAGGCCGCGCGGGCGGAGGCGCTGCGCACGCAGCTGCTGCTGCGGTCGGGGTTGCCGGTGATGTCGGATCTGCCGTAGCGGGAGGTCGTAGGCTGGTGGTGGTGACGCGCGTCAGCGCCGGAACCCCAGCGCTTCGCGCATCGCTGGGGTTCGCGCGCTGGCGCGGCTCACCGCCAGCCTACCGGCCGCGAGCCGCATCGGAGGCTCAATACCGCCTGCGCCCCCGCACCATCGCGAAGATGAACAACAGCAGCACCGCACCGATCACCGAGGCGATCCAGCCGGCCGGATCGTTCGGTCCGTACAGGCCCATGGCCTGGCCGATGAAGCGCGCGACGAACGCGCCGGCGATGCCGAGGAGCGTGGTCATGATGATGCCCATGCGGTCATTGCCGGGCTTCACCGCGCGGGCGATCAGGCCCACGATGAAGCCGACGATGATGGTGCCGATGATCGACATGTGGATCTCCAGACGAGTTTGCTTGTGGGGAGCATGCTAGGGAGCGCACCGGGGCGGCTCTGTAGGCCAGCAGGAGTTCCTGCGTAGGCAGGGGCAGGTCCAGCGCAACCGTACGCCACCCCGGCCGCTCACAGCAGCCGCTTCAGGTAGTGCCCCGTGTGGCTTTGCGCATGCGCCGCCACATCTTCCGGCGTGCCGGCCACCACCACCGTCCCGCCCCCATCGCCGCCCTCCGGCCCCATGTCGATGATCCAGTCGGCCGTCTTGATCACGTCCAGGTTGTGCTCGATCACCACGATGGTGTTGCCGGCGTCGCGCAGCTGGTGCAGCACCTTCAGCAGCAGCGCGATGTCGGCGAAGTGCAGGCCGGTGGTCGGCTCGTCCAGGATGTACAGCGTGCGCCCGGTGTCGCGCTTGGACAGTTCCAGCGCCAGCTTCACGCGCTGCGCCTCGCCGCCCGAGAGCGTGGTCGCTGCCTGCCCCAGCTTGACGTACGAGAGTCCCACGTCCAGCAGCGTGTGCAGCTTGCGCGCGATCGCCGGCACCGGCTTGAGGAAGGCATATGCATCCTCCACGGTCAAGTCGAGGATCTGCGCGATGTTGCGGCCCTTCCATTGCACCTCCAGCGTCTCGCGGTTGTAGCGCTGGCCGCGGCACACGTCGCAGGGCACGTACACGTCCGGCAGGAAGTGCATCTCCACCTTGACCACGCCGTCGCCCTGGCAGGCCTCGCAGCGGCCGCCCGGCACGTTGAAGGAAAAGCGCCCCGGGCCGTAGCCGCGTTCCCTGGCCAGGGTCGTGTCGGCCATCAGCTCGCGGATCGGCGTGAACAGGCCGGTGTAGGTGGCGGGGTTGCTGCGCGGCGTGCGGCCTATCGGCGACTGGTCGACGTTGATCACCTTGTCGAAGTGCTCGATGCCTTCGATCGCCTCGTGCGGCGCCGGCTCCTCGTGGGCGCGATAGAGCTCGCGCGCGACGGCGGCATAGAGCGTGTCGTTCACGAGGGTGGACTTGCCCGAGCCGGAGACGCCCGTCACGCACGTGAGCAGGCCGACCGGGATCTCCACCGTCACGTCCTTCAGGTTGTTGCCGCTCGCCGTGACGATGCGGATCACCTGCGGGTCCGGCTGCTCGCCCAGGCGGTTGCGCTTCGCCGGCACCGGGATCTTCAGTGTGCCCGAGAGATAGCGGCCGGTCAGAGAGGCCTCGTTGGCCATCACCTCCGGCGGCGTGCCCTGCGCCACCACCTGGCCGCCGTGGATGCCCGCGCCCGGGCCCATGTCGACGACGTAGTCGGCGGCGCGGATCATGTCCTCGTCGTGCTCCACCACCAGCACGCTGTTGCCCAGGTCGCGCAGGTGCTGCAGCGTGCCGATCAGGCGGTCGTTGTCACGCTGGTGCAGGCCGATCGAAGGCTCGTCCAGCACGTACATCACGCCGGTGAGGCCGGAGCCGATCTGCGAGGCCAGGCGGATGCGCTGCGCCTCGCCGCCGGACAGCGTCTCGGCGCTGCGATCGAGCGACAGGTAGGTCAGGCCGACGTCGTTGAGGAAGCGCAGGCGCGCGCCGATCTCGCGGATCACCTTGTCGGCGATCTCCGCCTTGGCGCCGCGCAGCTTCAGGTCGTGGAACCAGGCATGGCTGTCGCGCAGCGTCATGTGGCCGATCTCGTAGATCGCGCGCGCCTGCTCGCCTTCGCCCAGCTTCACGTGGCGTGCCTCGGTGCGCAGGCGCGTGCCGTCGCAGGTGGGGCAGGGCTGCAGGCTGCGGTAGCGGGCGAGCTCCTCGCGCACCGCCGGCGAATCGGTCTCGCGGTAGCGCCGCTCCATGCTGGGCAGCACGCCCTCGAAAGGGTGCTTCTTCGAGACCTTGCGGCCGCCGGAGGTCCCCGCCTCGGTGGAATACGTGAACCGGATCTCCTCCTCGCCCGAGCCGTGCAGCAAGGCCTTGCGCACGTGCGGCTCGAGCTCCTGGAACGGCGTGTCGACGCTGAACTTGTAGTGCCGCGCCAGGCTCTCGATCAGGTTGAAGTAGTGCGGGTTGCGCCGGTCCCAGCCCTTGATGGCGCCGCCGGCCAGCGACAGCTCGGGGAAGGCGACGACCCGGGTCGGGTCGAAGAACTCCATGGTGCCGATGCCGTCGCAGGCGGGGCAGGCGCCGACCGGCGAGTTGAACGAGAACAGGCGCGGCTCCAGCTCCGCGATCGAGTAGTGGCAGATCGGGCAGGCGAACTTCGCGTTGAACAGGTGCTCCCGCCCGCTGTCCATCTCCACCGCGAGCGCGCGGCCGTCGGCCAGGCGCAGCGCCGCCTCGAAACTTTCCGCCAGGCGCTGCTGCACCTCCGCCTTGACCTTCAGCCGGTCGACGACGACGTCGATGTCGTGCTTCTCGGCCTTCTTCAGTTTCGGCAGGTTGTCGAATTCGAACACTTCGCCGGCGACACGGAAGCGCACGTAGCCCTGGCCCTGCATCTCGGCGAAGAGGTCGCTGAATTCGCCCTTGCGCTCGCGCGCCACCGGCGCCAGCACCATCAGCCGGGTGTCCTCGGGCAGCGCCAGCACGGCGTCGACCATCTGCGAGACGGTCTGGGACTGCAGCGGGATTGCGTGGATCGGGCAATAGGGCGTGCCGGCGCGGGCGAACAGCAGGCGCAGGTAGTCGTGGATCTCGGTCACCGTGCCCACCGTGGAACGCGGGTTGTGGCTGGTGGCCTTCTGCTCGATCGAGATCGCGGGCGACAGGCCCTCGATGACGTCGACGTCCGGCTTGTCCATCAACTGCAGGAACTGGCGGGCATAGGCCGAGAGGCTCTCGACGTAGCGCCGCTGCCCCTCGGCATAGAGCGTGTCGAAGGCGAGCGAGGACTTGCCGGAGCCGGACAGGCCGGTGATCACCACCAGCCGGTACCGTGGCAGGTCGAGGTCGATGTTCTTCAGGTTGTGCGTGCGCGCCCCGCGGATGCTGATCCGCTGGCCCAGGGCCCCATGCAGGTACTTGCCGTCGCTGCTGTCGTTCAAACTCGCGCCCATCAAGGGAAAACCCGAAATGATAGGCCGCGGCGCTCCTGCGCGCACGGGTCGCCCGTCCAGCGCGGCCGGAGCGCCGAGCCGTAACGACCGCAGCCTTTTGTTTCCATCGGGGAAGGAACGGGTACCGCTCATCGTTCATGGCGTACCACCACTGGAGGACACGCATGACCCGTCCCTACGATCCCGCCTCGCCCATCGCCAGCCGCCACTTCCCCGCCCAGGGCGCCCTGCTGCGCCTGCTGGCCGGCACCGCGCTGGCCGCCGTGGCGGCCACGACGCTGCTCACCACCGACATGGCGCATGCCGCGCAGCCGCTGCTGAAATTCGACGGCGGCATCGGCTCCCAGCCGCTGGCGGCGGGCGCCGTACCCAATGCGGTCTTCGACGTCAACCCGGGCGGGCGCCCGTGGGTGATCGAACGGCTGACCGCCACCATCGACATCAACAGCAACATCAAGGTGGACGGCCGCGGCCTGCTGCTGGGTGGCGGCAACGCCGTCGGCCGCACCGGCGGGCAGAGCGTCCGGCCGCTGCTCCTGTGCAACGACGGGACGACCGTCACCTCCAGGCACACGACGCCCGCCAAGGCCCTGGAGGCCGACGGCGACTTCAGCTTCAACGAGCCCCTGACGCCCCAGGTGCCGCCGTCCTGCGGCAACCCCATCCTGCTGATCGTCAACACGGGCGGCGCGTGGTTCGCCGCCGGCATTCCGAAGAACTGAGCGTCCGTTGCTGGCGAGCCCGCTTCCCGAAGCCTTGGCGCCGGGAAGTCCCTGATCGGGGAGAATCCTGCCTTGAGCCGGACGGTGCGTCCGCCAGCAGATCTCCCCCTCCGTGAATTCCATCCCTGTTCCCGCCGGCGCCAGCCGCATGACGCCGGCCGAGCGCCGCGCCAGCGCTTCGCTCGCGATGATCTTCGCAGCCCGCATGCTCGGGCTGTTCCTCGTGCTGCCGGTCTTCGCGCTGGAGGCCGCCCGCTACCCGGGCGGCAGCGATCCGGCGCTGGTGGGCCTGGCCATGGGCATCTACGGCCTCACGCAGGGCGTGCTGCAGATCCCCTACGGGCTCGCCTCCGACCGCTTCGGCCGCAAGCGCGTGATCGTGCTGGGCCTGCTGGTGTTCGCGGTCGGCAGCTTCATCGCCGCGGCGGCGCCCAGCCTGCACTGGCTGCTGATCGGGCGCGCCGTGCAGGGCGCCGGGGCCGTGTCGGCGGCGGTGACGGCGCTGCTGGCGGACCAGACGCGCGACATCGTGCGCACCAAGGCCATGGCCATGGTCGGCGCCAGCATCGGCCTGGTGTTCGCCGTCTCGCTGGTGGCCGCGCCGCTGCTGGCGGCGCGCATCGGCCTGCATGGCCTGTTCACGGTCACCGGGGTGCTGGCGCTGAGCTGCATCGCGGTGGTGCTGTGGTGGACGCCCGCCGAGCCCGTGCAGCACGCCAACGTGCCGCGCGGCCGCCTGGCCGACGTGCTGAAGCACCCGCCGCTGGTGCGGCTGGATATCGGCGTGTTCGTGCTGCATGCCGTCCAGGTGGCGATGTGGGTGGCGGTGCCGGCGATGCTGGTGCAGTCCGGGCTGGCGAAGGACCGCCACTGGCAGGTCTACCTGCCGGCCGTGCTCGCCTCGTTCGTGGTCATGGGCGGCATGTTCACCCTGGAGCGGCGCGGCTACCTGCGCGGGGTGTTCCTCGCGGCCATCGGCCTCGTCATGCTGGTGCAGCTCGGGCTGCTCGCCACGGCGGCCACGCCGAGCCTGCCGGCGCTGGCCATGCTGCTGTTCCTGTTCTTCTGCGGCTTCAACATCCTGGAGGCGACGCAGCCGAGCCTGGCCTCCCGCCTGGCGCCGCCGCAGTCGCGCGGCGCCGCGCTCGGTGTGTACAACACACTGCAATCGCTGGGATTTTTTGCCGGCGGGGCCGTCGGCGGCTGGCTGTCCAAGAACGTTGGACCGGCAGGGCTGTTCGGCGCCGGGGCGGGCCTGATGCTGGTGTGGCTGGTCGCCGCCTGGCCGATGCAGGCGCCGCAGCCCCGCAAGACGGCGGAAGAAGTGCTCGCCGAGGAGGCCGAGGCCGGCTGAGGGCTTCGGTGCAGGCCCGATAATCGACCCCTTAGAGGAGTTTCCATGGCATCCGTGAACAAGGTCATCATCGTCGGCAACCTGGGGCGCGACCCCGAGACGCGCACGTTCCCGAGTGGCGGCCGCGTGTGCAACGTCACGGTCGCCACCACCGACCGCTGGAAGGACAAGCAGAGCGGCGAGATGCGCGAGGCGACCGAGTGGCACCGCGTCGTCTTCAACGACCGGCTGGCCGAGATCGCGGGCGAGTACCTGCGCAAGGGCTCGCAGGTGTACATCGAAGGCAGCATCCGTACCCGCAAGTACACCGACAAGGACGGCGTCGAGAAGTACGCCACCGAAATCCGCGCCGACCAGATGCAGATGCTGGGCAAGCGCGAAGGCATGGGCTCGCCCTCGGGCGACGACGACGGCGGCTACGACAGCGCGCCGCGCCGTTCCGCGCCCCCCAGCCGCGCGCCTGCGGGCGGAGGCGGTGGCGGCGGCCAGCGTCCGGCCGCCAAGCCCGCCAGCGGCTTCGACGACATGGACGACGACATCCCGTTCTGATTCGCGGCGCGCAGCCGCGCGCTCCCCGTGGCGGCTTGCGTTGCGCCTCCCCGCTGGCGGCCGGCGTTCGGCACCAAAGTGCCGACCTTTCGGCCCGTTCCGGCGATGCCCGGTCCAGGCCTTGCCGCTACTTTCGAGTCCAGGGCTGCTGTCACCGACAGCGGCGGGACAACGTCCCCTTTCCGGTCACTCCGCGCACCGCGCAGCCGCCGCACCCGAGGTGCCTTGGTGGCCTGACGCCCGCGGCGCGGGAGTCATCCTGAGCGCATTTACATCGCGTTACTCAGGATGCAATTGACAACTACCTCGTTATCAACGGGGCAGTGGGTACTGCTCACCCGCCATCGGTGCCTTCGGCGCTGCTGAGCTGCCTTTTGCGCGCCAAATCCTAGGTATTGCTGCACAAGTTTCCGGTGGACACACTGGTTTACAGCTCATGACAGACCTCTGTCGCCGAGCTGTCCACCAGCCCTGACCTTTCCCCGGAGGAGCCAGCATGTCTTTCCGCCTCAACCTCGACGACCTCACCCGCATCCTCGGCCACATCCGGATTGCCGAGCGGCACGTCGAATCGGGCTACACCCAGCTCACCGACGAGGTGGGCACCCCCCTCGGCAACCTCGTGCCCTTCGGGCTGCGCACCGTGAGCGGCCAGTACAACAACTTGGTGCACACCACCTACGGCGCGGCCGACGAGCTCATGCCGCGGCTGCTGACGCCCGAGTTCCAGGAAGCGGAGGCCAACCCGCGCACCGGCCAGCCGACCTCGTACGCCCAGACCGCCGGCAGCGTCTACGACTCGCAGCCGCGCACGATCAGCAACCTCATCTCCGACCAGTCCACCGGCAACCCGGCGGTGTTCGTCGCCGCCTTTGCGGCGATCGGCTCCACCGACCCCTGGGGCGATTCGGCGAAGTACGCGGCGGCGCGACAGGCCACTGAGCAGGCTGCCGCCGACCTGCAGCAACTGCTCGATGCCATCGCCGCCGGCACCGACCCGGCCCCGGACCCCGCCGCAGTGGCGCTGGCCCAGGCGCGCGCCGACGATGCCGCGGCTGCGTTCGAAGCGCTGCCGGCGCAGCTCGGCCTGCAGTTCGACGTGCACGACAAGTCGATCTTCGTGCCCAACGTGATGCCGGACCTGGGCGACACGGCGCCCTTCAACGGCTTCCTCACGCTCTTCGGGCAGTTCTTCGACCACGGCCTGGACCTGGTCGGCAAGGGCGGCAGCGGCACGGTCTACATGCCTCTGCAGCCGGACGATCCGCTCTACGTGGAAGGCAGCCCGACCAACTTCATGGTCCTGACGCGCGCCACCAACCAGCCCGGGCCGGACGGCGTGCTCGGCACGGCAGACGACATCCGCGAGCACCGCAACGAGACCACGCCCTACGTGGACCTCAACCAGGTCTACGGGTCGCACGAATCGCACCAGGTGTTCCTGCGCGAATACGTGCGGGTGGAGGTCGACGGCGTGCCGAAGACCGTGGCCACCGGCCGGATGCTGGAGGGCGGGAACGGCGGCCCGCCGACCTGGGCGGACGTCAAGCAGCAGGCGCGCGAGATGCTGGGCATCGAGCTCGCCGACATGGACGTGCTGCGCGTGCCGCTGGTGGCATCCGACCTGTACGGCAACTTCGAACCGGGCGCGAACGGCTATGCGCAGCTGGTCACGGCCACCGGATTGATCGAAGGCGATCCGGCCGCGCCCGTCGAGGCTTCGCTCGCCCTCGGCGCCGGCCGCGCCTTCCTGGCCGATATCGCGCACAACGCGGTGCCGGGGCTGGTGGACGACGACCGCAATCCCCTCACGCCCGAAGTGGCCAAGCTGGCCGATGAAGACGACGTGGCCGGCAACGGCATCCCGCTGAACGCCTTCGGCCAGGCGACCACGTACGACAACGAGCTGCTCGATCGCCACTACATCGTCGGTGACGGGCGCGGCAACGAGAACATCGGCCTGACCTCGGTGCACGCCGTGTTCCACGGCGAGCACAACAACCGCATCGACCAGATCCAGGCCGAGATCCTGGCCAGCGGCGACATCGCCTTCATCAACCAGTGGCTGCTCGCGCCCATCGAAGGCGCAACGCTGCCGGCCGACACCAGCACCCTGGCGTGGAACGGGGAGCGGCTGTTCCAGGCGGCGCGCTTCAGCACCGAGATGGTGTACCAGCACCTGGTGTTCGAGGAGTTCGCCCGGCTGGTCTCGCCGGACGTCGATCCCTTCCTGTTCTCCAACACGGTGGAGATCGACGCGGCCATCGTCGCCGAATTCGCCCACGTGGTGTACCGCTTCGGCCACTCCATGCTGCGCGAGACGGTGGACCGACTGGACGCCGACGGCCAGACCTCCAGCGACATCGGCCTGATCGACGCCTTCCTCAACCCGCTCGCCTTCGCCGCCAGCGGCGCCACGGCGGAGGAAGCGGCCGGCGCCATCCTGCGCGGGATGACCCGCCAGGTGGGCAACGAGATCGACGAGTTCCTCACCGAGGCGCTGCGCAACAACCTCGTGGGCCTGCCCCTGGACCTCGGCGCGGTGAACATCGCGCGCGGCCGCGACACCGGCGTGCCCTCGCTGAACGTGGCGCGCCGCCAGTTCTTCGAGCAGACGCAGGACAGCACGCTCAAGCCCTACGACAGCTGGTACGACTTCGCCCTGGCCATCAAGAACCCGGCGTCCATCATCAACTTCATCGCGGCCTACGGCACGCACGAAAGCATCACGGACGCCACCACCGTCGAAGACAAGCGCGCGGCCGCGAGCCTGCTGGTGATGGGCGGTGCCGGCGCGCCGGCCGACCGCACGGACTTCCTCAACGCCACCGGCGAGTGGGCCGGCGGCGCCCTGGGCGGCCTGGAGAACGTCGACCTGTGGATCGGCGGGCTGGCCGAGAAGAAGATGCCCTTCGGCGGCCTGCTGGGCACGACCTTCAACTTCGTCTTCGAAGTGCAGATGGAGAACCTGCAGGAAGGCGACCGCTTCTACTACCTGAGCCGGGCGCAGGGCATGAACCTGCTCAACCAGCTGGAAGCGGATTCCTTCGCCGAGCTGGTGATGCGCAACACCGACCTCGGAAACGCCGGCGCCACGCACCTGCCGGGCGCCGCCTTCCTCACGGCCGCCTACATCCTGGAGCTCGATCGCACGCGCCAGAACGTCGACGACCCGAACCATTCCGATCCGATCCTGGCCAGCTTCCGGCCGATGGTGGAGCGGCGCGATACCGACGGCGATGGCATCGACGACTACCTGCGCTACTCCGGCGTCGACCACGTGGTGCTCGGTGGCACCGAGGGCAACGACACCCTGATCGGCGGCGAGGGCGACGACACGCTCTGGGGCGACGGCGGCGACGACCGGCTCGAAGGCGGCTTCGGCGTGGACCACCTGTTCGGCGGCGACGGCAACGACATCATCACGGACTCGGGCACCGACTCCGGCGCGGCCGACGTGATCCACGGGGACGGCGGCGACGACGTGATCAACGGCGGCAACGGCCTCGACCTGATCTTCGGCGGCACCGGCCAGGACTTCATCTACGGCGGCGTCGACGGCAAGACCATCAACGGCGGCGAAGGCAACGACTTCGTGCGCGGGCCGGACGGCCTGAGCTTCATCCTCGGCAACGAAGGCGACGACTGGCTCGAAGGCGGCGACAGCTTCGACACCCTGGCCGGCGACAACTCCGAGCTGTTCTTCAACAGCCCCATCATCGGCCACGACGTGCTCAACGGCCGCGGCAACGACAACGACTACGACGCCGAGTCGGGCGACGACATCATGTTCCAGGGCCTGGGAATCCAGCGCAGCAACGGCATGGCCGGCTTCGACTGGGCGATCCACAAGGGCGAGGCGCAGGGCGCCAACTCGGACCTGGGCATCCCGCTCTTCGTCAACCAGCAGGAGTTCATCCTGCGAGACCGCTTCGACCTGGTGGAGGGCCTGTCCGGCTGGGTGCACGACGACATCCTCACCGGCCGCGACTTCGTCACGGGCGCCATCGGCGGCAGCGGGGGCGCCGCCATTTCCGATCCGACCATGCCCTTCACGTCCTACTCCAACGCCTTGCTGGAGGAGGGCGTCGCGCGCATCGACGGCCTGGCGCCGCTGGTGGCGCACCTCGGTCGCGTCACGCTCCATGTGGCCGGCAAGCAGCACACGGCCGTCGTGTTCGACCCGGAAGCGATCGGCTACGACGAGGCGGGCAACGCCGTCTCCCTGGAGGACACGCCGGCGGACATCCTGCTGGGCGGCGCAGGCAGCGACCGCTTCATGGGCAAGGCCGGCAACGACGTGATCGACGGCGACCGCTGGCTGAACGTGCGCATCCGCATCGCAGACGGCGCCGGCGGCGAGCTTGGCTGGAGCGACGACCTGGGGGGCAAGGTCTATTCCCCGACGGGGCAGGTGCTGTTCGGCGGCCGCACGCTCGACCAGCTGATGTTCGACCGCACCTTGGATCCGGGGCGCCTGAGCATCGTGCGTGAGATCCTCGACGGGGATCCCACCGACGCCGCCATCGACGAGGCGGTGTACCGCGGCAACCGCGAGGAGTACACGATCACCGCCAACCTGGACGGCTCGTTCACGGTGGCCCACGTGGATCCGTCGGACGAGGCGATCGACGACGGCATCGATCGCCTGTTCAACATCGAGCGGCTGGTCTTCGCCGACCAGACGATGATGATCGGCCAGCGCGACATCCAGGGAACCGCCGGCAACGACGTGCTGGTCGGCGACGACCGCTACGAGCGCATCTACGGCCTGGGCGGCGATGACCAGTTGTTCGGCATGGGCGCGAGCGACGTGCTCGTTGGCGGCCTCGGAAACGACGTGATCTCCGGCGGCGACGGCGACGACACCCTGGACGGCGGCGCCGGCAACGACACCCTGGTCGGCGGCGACGGCGATGACATCCTGGACGGAGGGCTGGGCAACGACACCATCGACGGTGGTGCCGGCAACGACACGATCCTGGCCGGGGTCGGGCACGGCATCGACAGCGTCGACGGCGGCGACGGGGACGACACCCTGGTGCTGACGGGCAACGCCGCCAACGAGATGCTGCGCGTCGTCGTGGCGGGGGGCAGCATCGCTTCCGTCGGGGGTGGAACGGTGCAGGGCGTGGAGGCCATCTCGGCCGACACGGGGGCCGGTGTCGACACCCTCAGCTACGTCGGAAGCACCGATGCCGTCGTCGTTGACCTGGGCGCCGGGACGGCGTCGGGCTTCGCGTCCGTCGCCGGCATCGAGAACGTGATCGGCACGAGCGGCGACGACCTGCTGATCGGGGCGGCCGGCGTCGACAACGTTCTCACCGGAGGTGGCGGCAACGACGTCTTCGTCGTCCACGACACCACGGACGTCGTCAGCGATTCCGGCGTCGGCACCGACGAAGTGCGCTCCTTCACCAACCGCTATGCCATCAACAACGTCAACGTCGAGAACCTCACCTTCATCGGTGCGGGCGACTTCACGGGGACGGGCAATGCCGCCGCCAACGTGGTCGTCGGCGGCGCGGGCAACGACATCCTGGATGGCGGCGCCGGCAACGACACCTTGACCGGCGGCGCCGGCGACGACGTCCTGATCGGGGGCGCAGGCAACGACACGCTGCTGGGCGGCGACGGCGACGACATCCTGGATGGCGGCCTGGGAAATGACGACATCGCTGCCGGTGCGGGCAACGACACCATCCTCCGCTCCATCGGCCACGGGGCGGACAGTGTCGACGGTGGCGACGGCGTGGACACGCTGGTCGTGACGGGCAATGACGCCAACGAGATGCTGCGGGTGCTGGTGTCCGGAGGCAAGCTGGCGACGATCGCGAACGGCACCGTCGTCAACGTGGAATCGGTGACGGCCGACACGCGAGGCGGCATCGACACCCTGAGCTACGCCGGGACCACGGAGGCCGTCTCCGTGGACCTGGGGGCAGGAACCGCTTCGGGTTTCGCCGCGATCGCAGGCGTCGAGAACGTGACGGGCGGCAGCGGCAGCGACGTCCTGATCGGCGATGCCGGCGACAACACGCTCTCCGGCGGTGCCGGCAACGACACCCTCGCCGGCGGCGCCGGCAACGACCTCCTCGACGGCGGTGCCGGCACCGACATCTTCGTGTTCGAGGCGGGCTTCGGCACCGACCGCATCGTCGGCTTCGATGCCAACGCCGTCGGCGGCCAGGACCTGCTGGACCTGCGCGCACTGGGCATCACCGAAGCCGACTTCGATGCGCAGGTGTCCATCTCGGTCCTCGACCTCGACGGCGCCGGCGCGCTGGACACGCTGGTGTCCGTGGGGGGCGGCGTGATCGAGCTGCTGGGCGTGGACGGCACCGGCGTCAACGCGATCACGCAGGCCGATTTCCTCCTGGCCTGAGTCACGACGGCATCACCACCAAGAAAAGGGAGCGGAGACATGCAGGAGCAGGCAAGCCAGAGGGAGCCGGTGGGCAGGGTGGTGGCGCCGCCGCCGGCCAGGACCCTGCGCGCGGTGACGGATGCGCGGGAGGTCGAGGCCGTGCTGCTGGCGCGCATCCACCAGGTCGGCGCGCGCAAGCAGGAACTGGCGAGCACCCTGGCCAGCCTGTACGACATCGCGCGCCAGCTCGCGCACTCGTACCGCGTGCAGCTCGAGACCATCGAGCGGCTGCGGGCGCGGGTGCGCGCGCTGGAGGCGGCGGCGCCTGAGCCGCCGTCCGACGACGAAGCGCTTCGGGTTCCGAACCGGAGCGCAAGATCGTGAAGCCCCTGTGGACCCTCCTGCGCCCGCTGCTGGCGGCCATCGCGGCGTTCTCCTTCGCGATCAACCTGCTGTTCCTGGTGCCGGCCTTCTTCTCGCTGCAGGTCTTCGACCGGGTGATCTCCACCAACAGCGGCGAGACGCTGCTGGTGTTGCTGCTCGGAACCGGCGTGGCGCTGCTGATCCTGCTGCTGCTCGATTACGTGCGCACGCGGCTGCAGGGCGTGCTGGGCGCCCTGCTGGACGAGCAGCTCTCCCCGCCGGTGGTGCACGCGGTGGTCGAGCGTGCGGCCCGTTCACCGGCGGGCGCGAGCCGGATCGACGGCATCCGCGACGTCGCGGCGCTGCGCGGCATGTTCTCCGCCGGCGCGCTGATCGCCCTGTTCGACGCGCCCTGGGTGATGGTCTACGTGGCGGTGATCTGGCTGTTCCACCCGTGGCTGGGCCTGGGCGCGCTCGCCTCCACGCTGGTGATGGTGGTGCTCGCCTGGCTGAACGACCGGCTCAGCCGGCGGCCGCTGGAGAACCTGCAGAAGGAGGGCCGGCGCGCCACGCAGTACGTGGAGAACTCGCTGCGCAACGCCGAGATCCTGCAGGCACTCGGCATGACCGGACGGCTGCTCGCGCGCTGGCGTGCGCTGCAGGACCAGATCGCCGCCACGCAGCGCAGCGTGGGGCGCAGCACCGTGGCCTTCACTGCACTGAGCCGCTCGGCGCGCCAGGCGATCCAGATCCTGATGCTGGCCCTGGGCGCCTGGCTGGCGCTGACGCAGCAGGCCTCCCCCGGCATCATGATCGCCACCAGCATTCTCCTGGGCAAGGCCTTGCAGCCGGTCGAACAGCTGGTGGGCAACTGGCGGCTGCTGGTGGAGGCCCGCGCGGCCTATGGCCGGCTGGCGGCGCTGTCGCAGGAGTTCGCCCGCGACGAGCCCCGGCTTGCGCTGCCGACGCCGGAGGGCCGGCTGGTGGCCGACGGCGTGTCGTTCCGCCCGCCCGGCGTCGAGGCCGCCTCGCTGTCGGCGATCTCGTTCCAGCTGGCCCCGGGCGAGGCGCTGGCGATCGTGGGCCCGAGCGCCGCGGGCAAGTCCACCCTGGCGCGGCTTCTCACCGGCGTGTGGTCGCCCAGCGCCGGTCGCGTGCGCCTCGACGGGGCCGACCTGACCCAGTGGCCGCGCGAGGCGCTGGGGCCGCACATCGGCTATGTGCCGCAGGACGTGGAACTGTTCGAGGGCACGGTGGCCGAGAACATCGCGCGGCTCGGCCCGGTCGACGCCGACCTGGTGGTCCAGGCCGCGCAGCGCGCCAACGCGCACGAGATGATCCTCGGCCTGGCACAGGGCTACGACACGCCGCTGGGCGAGCACGGCATGCGCCTGTCGCCCGGCCAGCGCCAGCGCGTCGCCCTGGCGCGCGCCCTCTACGGCAGCCCGCGGCTGGTGGTGCTCGACGAACCCAACTCCAACCTCGATGGCGCCGGCGAGGCCGCCCTCGCGCAGGCGATGGGCGGCTTGCGCGCGGCCGGCGTGAGCACGGTGGTGGTGACCCACCGGCCTTCGCTGATCGCCCACGTCGACAAGATCATGGTGCTCGCTGCCGGCCGCATCCAGCAGTTCGGCCCGGCCGCGGAGGTGCGGATGGACATGCAGCGGCAGGCCCAGGCGATGGTGGACCGCAAGGCCGCCTGAGTGCAGGTGCAAGTCGCAGGAGGAGACACGGAATGCAAGAGACGACGGGCATCGCGGCGCGGGCACTGCCGGCCGCTGGGGGCGAGGGCAGCCAGCAGCACGCCCGCGGGCTGGTCCGCGCGGGCTTCTGGATCCTTGGCGGTGCGCTGCTGCCGATCGCGCTGTGGATGGGGCTCGCGCCCCTCTCCATCGCGGTGGTGGCCCCCGCGGTGGTGAAGGTCGACCTCGACCGGCGGCCGGTGCAGCATCTCGAAGGGGGCACGGTCCGCGAGGTGCTGGTGCGCGACGGCCAGCAGGTGCGCGCCGGCGAACCGGTCCTGGTGCTCGGGGACGTGCGCGTGGAAGCGGACCGCAACCGGCTGGACTACCGGGTGCTGGCGGAGCGCGCCGCGCTGGTGCGGCTGGAGGCCGAGCACGCCCTCGCACCCGTGCTGCGCTTCCCGGCCGACCTGCTGGCGCAGGCGCGCCAGGATGCCCGCATCGAACAGGCGCTGCAGAAGGAAGGCGGCCACTTCCGGGCGCAGCGGCATGCGCTGGACAGCGGCTCGGCCCTGCTGCGCGCGCAGCGCGAGCGCGTCGAGCAGGAGATCCTGGCGGTGCGCGCGCAGATCGAGCAGGCGCAGCGCTCGATGCAGCTGCAACGCAGCGACCTGGAGGCCAACCGCCGGCTGGTCGGCGAGGGCTTCATCAGCGCCAGCCGCATCGCGCAGCTGGAAGCGGTGGTGATCGACTACGCGGCCCGGCTCGAAGAACGGCGCAGCGAACTCGCCCGCGCCCAGCAGCGCCTGGTGGAGCTGGACCTCAAGATCGGGTCCCTGCGCAACGACTACGTCAAGGCGGCCAGCGACCAGCTCAAGGAAGCGACGCAGCGCCTGAGCGAACTGGAGCAGGAGCAGCGCAAGTCGGACGACGCGGCCCGCCGGCAGGTGGTGGTGGCACCCGCCACCGGCCAGGTCATCGACCTCAAGGTCAACTCGCCCGGCGCGGTGGTGCGCCCCGGCGAGCCGATCGCGGACATCGTGCCGAGCGAGACGCAACTCACGGTGGAGGCGCGGGTGCGCCCCGAGGACATCGCCAACGTGCACGAGGGCCAGTCCGCGCGCCTGAAGTTCACCGCCCTGCGCTACCGCAACAGCATGATGGTGGAGGGCAAGGTGACCTACGTCTCGGCCGACCGGCTGGTGGACCGGCAGGATGGGCAGCCCTATTACGCCGTGGCCATCGTCGCCGACGCGGATGCATTGGCGAACCTGGGCGGGGATTTCAGGCTGCAGGCCGGCATGTCGGCGGAGGTGTACCTGGATGGCGGCGAGAAGACGCCGCTGGAATTCCTCGCCGAACCCGTCGTGAACACCTTGCGCCGCTCGGCGCGCATGTTGTGATGCAGTCGAATGGTTGCATCCATGTCGGATATGCGAACGTTGGCGTTCGTGCCATTCGTCCATCGGGCAGTGGAAGGCCGTGATGACGACAAATCTCGATATGTATCCAGACGCTTTCCCCCTATGCTTGCCTTGCACGCAGTGGTCGAGGTCATAGCGGTTATGGCCCGCCGGGTAGCGAAAGGAAGTGGATGAAGAATTCCTCGCTGGACGACGTGCTCGGCCCCGAGCCGGAGCGCCTGCGCGAGTCGCGCGGCGGCCACGGCTACGAGACACGCCACCACGCCGTATCGGTCTGGCCGGATTTCCTGAATTCGGAGCCGGGCCGCCAGGTCAGGGTGATCCTGATCGACGACGACCCGCACATCCGCCGCGTCATCGCCGGCGAGCTGTGCTCGGACCTGCGCATCGATTTCGTCGGCCAGGCCCACTGCGCGCGCAGTGGCAAGCGGCTGATCTCGAGCACCGAATTCGACGTGATGATCGTCGACCTGCACCTGGGCAACGGCTCCGGTTTCGAGCTCATCGAGCACATGAAGCACGTGCGCAGCCACGCCGAGGCAATCGTCGTGTCGGTGCTCGATGACGAACAGCGCGCGATCCGCGCGTTCGAGCTGGGCGCTACCGGCTACCTGGTCAAGAGCACGTGGTTCGGCAGTTTCCCCCAGGCGGTGCTGCAGGTCTGGAGCGGCGGCGCGTCCATCGCCCCGAACCTCGCGCGACGGCTGCTGCAACGCTTCTCCACGCCGGCCCCCGCGCCGGCGGCATCCGATCGCGGTGCCGCACTGTCGGAGCGCGAGTCCCAGGTGCTGCGGGAGATCTCCAAGGGCTACACCAACCAGGACATCGGCGAGCGCATGGCGCTGAGCGTGCAGACGGTCAACACCCACGTGCGCAACATCTACCGCAAGCTCCAGGTCAGGTCGCGCGCCCAGGCGGTGGCGCAGGCCACGCAACAGCGGCTGATCTGAGCCGGGGGGCCAGTCCAGCGGACGCTACCGGATCGCAGTCATGCAGCTGGCAACGGCGCAAACCGGTGCCCTGATCGGCCTGGCCGCGGCCGCCCTTACGGTCGGCGGCCTGCTGCTGTCGGGGCCCCGGCGCGAACACAAGGCGCTCGACTTCGCCATGGCGGTCGGCCTGCTCTCGTGGATGGTGTTCCTCGTGTGGCAGGTGCGCTTCTCGCCGCAACCGCCGGGCGCCGTGGACGAGTTCATCGAGCACATGGCCTACCAGCTGTGCGTGGCAGCGGCCTGCGAGCTCGCCCTCACCGGCGCGCGGCTCGGGCGGCGGTTCACGGTCACCGCCTGGGCGCTGCAGATTGCAGGCGGCGGGGCGGTGCTGCTGGCCTGGACGGGGTCGGGGCAGGACGAGTGGTTCCGCCTGTGGGAGCGTCTCAATGCGGTGGTGCTCGGCTCCTTCCTGCTGGTCCTCGTGGTGCGCTGGCCCGTGTACCGGCGCGAGCGTGCCCTGCCGGCGGCATTGCTGTCCATGGGCCTGCTGGTGTTCTGCGTGCTGGCGGACCTGTGGCACCACCCCACCTCGCGGCTGGGGACGGCCGGGATGTTCATCTACCCGAGCGTGCTCTTCGCGCTCTGGTTCCTGGTGTCCGCCCGGCGCCGCGCGCGTGCGGCGGAAGCCGCCGTTCACGACAGCGGCCTGGACCGCCAGCGCATCGCGCAGGACGTGCACGACGGCGTCGGCTCGCATCTCGTGTCCATCCTTTCCTCGCTCGACCTGAAGAACCCCGAGCAGCGGGCGCTGGCCCTGTCGCTGGAGCAGTGCCTGCTGGACCTCAAGATCACCGTGGACTCGCTGTCGCTGGACAGCCCCTCGCTGCTGGAGAGCCTGGCCATGTTGCGCTACCGGATCCAGCCGAGCCTGCAGCGCCTGGGCATCGCGCTGCAATGGGAAGTGGAGGACCTGCCGGCGCTGGATGCGCTGCCGCCGCTCGCGCTCACCCACACGCTGCGGATCGTGCAGGAAGCGATCGCCAACGTGATGCGCCATGCCGGCGCGACCCGCCTGAGCGTGTCGTGCCGGCACCTGCCCGGAGCCGGACGCATCGAGCTGCGCGTGGTCGACGACGGGCGCGGCATGGCCACGCCGCCGGACGCTGAAGGCGCGCCGGCCGGGCGTGGCCTCACCGGCATGCGCCGGCGGGCGGAGGAGGCCGGGCTGCACTTGACGCTGCGCAGCGCGCCCGGCCAGGGCACCAGCGTGGAACTGGGGATCCCGCTGCTGGAGGTCCGCGCCGTCGCGTCCGGCGCCACGTGAGCGGCGAGGGCGCGTTCAGGCGCCGAACACGATCGCGCAGCGCCACCCCCGCCCGTCCGGCCCGCTGCCGAAGCTCACCGGCGCTTTGAGCAACTGCGCGTAGAAGGTCACCAGGGCCAGCCCGACGCCGCCTGCGGTGCTGCCGGCGCCCGGCTGGCCGACGCCGCGCACGCCGCGCTTGAGCATCTCCGAGCGGCGCTCCGGCGGGATGCCGGGGCCGTTGTCCTGCACCGACAGCACCGTGCGGCCATCCTCCTGCTGCACGGCGACCGTCACCACCGGCCGGCCGTCGCCGCCGGCGGTGCCGTGGCGCAAGGCGTTTTCCAGCAGGTTGTTGAGGATGCCTTCGACCAGCGTCAGGTCCGCCTGCACCGTGCTGGGCGTGTCGACGCCTTCCGCGCCCAGGTCCACGCCCTGCTTGTCGGCGCGCGGCAGGAAGCGCATCACCGCCTCCTGCACCGCCTCGTCGAGCCGCACGGGTACCAGCTGCAGCGCCGTGCCGGCCTCGTAGGCCAGGGCCAGGGCCAGCAGCTTGTCGAGCGCCTGGCTGGCGCGCGTCTCGCTGGCGGCGATGCCCTGCAGCTGCTCGTGCCAGACCTCGGGATCGCGGTGGCGCAGGCCGTATTCCGCCTGCGCGCGGATGCCGGCCAGCGGCGTGCGCAGCTCGTGCGCGACGTTGCCGGTGAACTCGCGCTGGCCGCGCGCGCTTTCCTCCAGCCGCCCGAGCAGCAGGTTGATGGCGCGGGCGAGGTCGTGCGCTTCCGCCGAATCGGCCTGCACCGGCACCGGCGTGAAGTCGCCCGCCTGGCGCTGCTCCACCGCGGCGCGCAGTTGCGCCAGCGGCGCGATGTCCTGCGCGATGGAGCGGTGCAGGCGCCAGGCGAGCACCAGCAGCAGCAGCAGTTGCGGCGCCAGCGAGAAGGCCAGCAGCTCGCGCAGCAGCCGCGCCCGTTCGCTCGTGCTCTGGGCCACCGAGACCACGAAGGGCGAGGGCTGCGCCACCCCCAGCATCACGACGCGGAAGCGCCGCCCGGCGATGTCCTGGTCCCGGAACAGGCGGTCCGGCGGCGAAAGGCGCGGCGGCCGCGGCAGGGCGGCCTCGCCGGCCAGCAGCGCGCCGTCGGTGCCGTGCATGGCGAACAGCACGGTCTCGTTCTGGTCGAACAGGAAGTCCTGCAGTTCCCGCTCCGTCGCCTGCAGCGCGAGCCGCCGCCCCTGGACCTGCACCTTGGAGGCGAGCAGGTAGGCGTCGTCCAGCAGGGCGCGGTCGAAGGCCTGCTGCGTGAACCACTGGCCCACGCCGACCGTCACCGCCGAGCCGAACAGCCAGGCCAGCCCGAGCCACAGGAGGATGTGGCGCAGCAGGTTCTGGCGCAGCGACGGCGGTCCGCGCCTGGAACTCACCGGGCTTCCTCCAGCACGTAGCCGAGCCCGCGCAGGGTGCGGATCTGCACGCCCGAATCGACCAGCCGCTTGCGCAGGCGCGAGATGAAAGCCTCCAGCGCGTTCTCGGTCAGCAGCTCGCCCAGCTCGGACAGCTTGAGCGACAGCTCGCGCTTGCTCACCACCCGCCCGGCCGGCGACATCAGCTCCCACAGCACCTCGAACTCGCGCGCCGGCAGTTGCAGCAGCTCGCCGTGCAGCAGGATGCGCCGCGCGCGCCGGTCCAGCGCCAGCGCGCCGACCTCGACGTGGTCCGCCGTGCCCTGGCTGCGGCGCACCAGCGCGCGCAGGCGCGCCTCCAGCTCGTCGAGGTCGAAGGGCTTGCCCAGGTAGTCGTCGGCACCGGCATCGAGCCCCTCGATGCGTTCCGAGGTGCGGTTGCGCGCCGTCAGCACCAGCACCGGCGTGCGGTCGCCGCGGGCGCGGGCGCTGCGCAGCAGCGACAGCCCGCTGCCGAGGCCGCTGAGGGCATGGGCGGAGTGCGGCAGGTTCAGGTCCAGCACCACCACGTCGAACGACTGCACGCGCCAGATGTGGTCGCCGGCGGAGATGTCGCCGGCTTCGTCGACGCGGCAGCCCGCGTCCTCCAGGCTGCGCCGGATCACCTGCCGCAGGGTCGGATCGTCTTCCACGAGCAACACACGCATCCGAAGGGTGTAGCGCGGCTGCGGCTGCGCGGCGCTAAGTGGTTCCACTTAGGACGGGGTCAGGCGCTGGTCAGGCAGACCTCCTCACACCGGCACGGCCGGGCGCGTGACCTCGATGGCCTCGGCGGCCGCGATCACGCCGCCGCCCAGGCACACCTCGCCGTCGTAGAGCACGGCCGACTGGCCCGGCGTCACCGCCCATTGCGGGTCGTCGAACGCGAGCCGGAAGCCTGCGTCCGTGCGCGCCAGCGTGCAGGGCGCGTCCGCCTGGCGGTAGCGCGTCTTGGCGGAGTAGGCGCCGGGGGGCGGTGGCGCGCCGGCGATCCAGCTCGTGTCGTCGGCTTCCAGCGCCGAGGACTGCAGCCACGGATGGTCGTGGCCCTGCACCACCCACAGCGTGTTCTTCGCCATGTCCTTGCGGGCGACGAACCACGGCGCATGCTCGCCGCCGCCCCGTTGCGCACCCTTTTCGCGGATGCCGCCGATCCCCAGTCCTTGGCGCTGCCCCAGCGTGTAGAACGACAGGCCGACGTGCCGGCCGATCACCCGGCCCCGCGGGTCCTTGATAGCGCCCGGTTCCTTGCTGATGTAGCGGTTCAGGAACTCGCGGAAGGGCCGCTCGCCGATGAAGCAGATGCCGGTCGAGTCCTTCTTCTTCGCGTTGGGCAGGCCGATCTCCTGCGCCAGCCGCCGCACTTCGGTCTTGCGCAGTTCGCCCACCGGGAACAGCGTCCTTGAAAGCTGCGCCTGGTCGAGCCGGTGCAGGAAGTAGCTCTGGTCCTTGCTGTCGTCGAGGCCCTTGAGCAGCTCGAAGCGGCCGGCGCGTTCCCGCACCCGCGCGTAGTGGCCGGTGGCGATCTTCTCCGCGCCCAGGCGCATCGCGTGGTCGAGGAACGCCTTGAACTTGATCTCGGCGTTGCACAGCACGTCGGGGTTGGGCGTGCGGCCGGCCTGGTATTCGCGCAGGAATTCGGCGAAGACCCGGTCCTTGTATTCGGCGGCGAAGTTGACGTGCTCGATCTCGATGCCGATCACGTCGGCCACGCTGGCGGCGTCGACGAAGTCCTGGTTCGAGGAGCAGTATTCGCTGTCGTCGTCGTCTTCCCAGTTCTTCATGAACAGGGCGACCACCTCGTAGCCCTGCTCCTTGAGCAGATACGCGCTGACCGCGGAGTCCACGCCCCCGCTCAGACCGACAACGACGCGTGGCTTGCGACCCATGTGTGCGATTATCGTTGGACCACGGTTTCCCCATGCTGCAACGGCCCTTCCACGCGCGCCTGCCCCGGCAGCGGATGTCGCCCCAGGCGCTGGCCGCCACGGGGGCGCTGCACGTCGCGCTCGTCTGGATGCTGCTGCAGTACGCGCCCGTGCAGCAGGCGGTGCGCTACGTGATCTACCAGGCGGTGAAGCCGTCGGCGGCGCCGGCCCCGGCGGCCAATGCGCCCGGCAGCCGCGCCATCACCTTGCCGCCGGCGCGCGGGATGCAGGGCGACCCGCTGTCGGTGTTCACGATGCGGCCGAATTCCAGCCTGCCGCTGCGCACGACCGCCACGCTGCCCGAGCCGAACACGAGCCGCAAGCAGCGCCCGCGGCGCCAGCAGCCGGATGCGCCGCGGCCGGAGGCGGCGCCCGCCGCGCGGCAGCGCGCCGAACCGCAGCCCACGCCGCCGCAGCCGGCGGCGCCCGAGCCGACGCCGCTGCCGGTGGAGCCGGCGCCTGCGCCCGTCGAGCCGCCGCCGCAGGCCGTCGCGCCTGCGCCTGATCCGCCGCCGATCCCCGTTCCGATGCCGGTGCCGACGCCGGTTCCGGCCCCGGTGCCGGCGCCTGCGCCGGAACCCGTGCCGGTCCCTGCGCCCGTTCCCGTTCCCGCGCCGGTTCCCGTGCCTGCACCCGTCCCGGTGCCGGAACCGGCCCCGGTGCCCGAGCCCGCACCGGCGCCCGTACCGGTGCCGCCCGCTCCCGCCCCGGCGCCCGTGCCTGTTCCGGCACCGGCGCCTGTTCCGGCCCCCGTCCCGGCGCCTCCCGCACCTGCGCCGGAGCCGGTCCCGGCGCCCGCACCGGCGCCGGCGCCCGCTGCCCCGGTGGTGCCGCCGATACCCGCGCCCGCCCCGCCGGTCGCCGCGCCCGCACCTCCCGCGGCCGCTGCGCCGGCCCCGGCCCGCGAGCCCGGTCCGGTCGTCGACGTGCCGGTCGCTCCGGGAACACCCGGCTCCGGATCGGCCGTCCCCGTCCCATCTCCCGGCCCCGGCTGGGGGGCGCCGGGCGTCGCGCCGCCCACCGTCGCGCGCCCACCGGCCTTGCCGCCGGCGCCGCTGATCCTGCCGCCTTCGCCGCTGCCCTCGTTGCAGGGACCGTACCGTCCGCCGCAGCGTCGCAGCCTGGCCGACATGGCCAACGAGCAGCTGGGCCGCGGCAAGCCGCGCGACCCGCTGGCCGAGGGCATGCAGGACGCCGCGCGGCAGGACTGCCTGCGCGGCGGCGAGCGGCAGGGCAATGTCGGGGGACTGCTCAACGCGCCCTCGGTGGTGGGCCGCGCGCTGTCCGGGACCTGTCCGAAGTAACCCGGTTGCCGCTGCCGGCAGCGGCCCTTACGCTGCGCGCTTCCCGCCCAGGAGTTGCGCCGTGCAGAAGAAGCCAGGGGTGCTCGAGATTCCTTCGATGAAGGACCGGTGTTCGCCCGCCGAATGGCAGGCGCGGGTGGATCTCGCGGCGTGCTACCGGCTGGTCGCGCTCTACGGCATGGCCGACATGATGGCCAACCACATCTCCGCCCGCGTGCCGGACGACGAGAACGCCTTCCTGATCAACCCCTACGGGATGATGTACGAGGAGATCACCGCCTCCAGCCTGCTGAAGGTCGACCTGGAAGGCCGCATCCTCGCGAGCCCCGACTTCGGCGCCCTGAACTACGGCGTCAACAAGGCGGGCTACGTGATCCACAGCGCGGTGCACCGCGCGCGGCCGGAAGTGGGCTGCGTGATCCACACGCACAGCTGGGCGTCGATGGCCGTCTCGGCGCTGGACTGCGGCCTACTGCCGATCACGCAGACGGCCATGCGCTTCCTGAAGATCGGCTACCACGACTACCAGGGCGTGGTGCTCGACACCGCGGAGCAGGCCTCCCTGATCGAGGACCTGGGCACGCGCGAGGCGCTGGTCCTGCGCAACCACGGCGTGCTGGTGGTGGGCCGCACCTGCGGCGAGGCCTTCAACTGGACGCACCGGCTGGAGCTGGCCTGCCGCGCGCAGCTCGCGGCCATGTCGTGCAACAGCCCGCTGCGCGCCGTGCCGCAGCAGGTGCTGGAAGAGACCTGGAACAACTACCAGCCCGGCACGCGCCGGCCCTACGGCCTGATGGAGTGGCCCGCCCTGCTGCGCCAGCTCGATCGGCTGGACCCCGGTTACCGCGACTGAATCTTTCCCGATCCAGGAGATCGCCATGCCCCGTTCCTTGCTCGCGCTGCGCCGCCGCCAGTTGGTCCTTGCCGCCGGCGCGGCCGCCCTGCCGGGCGGCTTCGCCCGCGCCCAGGGGGCCGACTATCCAAATAGGCCCGTGCGCATCCTGGTGGCCTTCACCGCCGGCGGCACCACCGACCTGCTGGCGCGCGCCGTCGGCCAGAAGCTGACGGAGAAATTCCGGCAGCCGTTCGTGATCGACAACAAGCCGGGCGGCGGCGGCAACATCGGCACCGAGATGGCGGCCAAGGCGGCGCCGGACGGCTACACCTTGCTGGTGGGATCGGTGGGGCCGATCGCCGTCAATCCTTCGCTGTTCAAGAAGCTCAACATCGATCCGCTGACGGACCTCGTTCCGGTGGTGCAGATCGCGGATGTGCCCAACGTGCTGGTCGTGCATCCCGACGTGCCGGCGAAGACGCTGGAGGAATTCGTGGCCCATGCGCGGGCGCAGGCGGGCAAGCTGAATTACGGCTCCACCGGCGTCGGCACCTCCTCGCACCTGTCCGGCTTCATGCTGGGGCAGCGCATCTCGGTCGACATGCAGCACGTGCCCTACAAGGGCGCCGAAGCCCTGAAGGACCTGCTGGCGGGCCGGGTGCAGTTCATGTTCGCGACCATCCCTTCGGTGATCCAGCACATCCAGGCCGGCAAGCTGCGCCCGCTGGCCGTGACCAGCGCCCACCGCTCGCGGTCCATGCCGGAGGTGCCGACGGTGGCCGAGCGCGGCTTCCCCGGCTTCGAGGCCGGATCGTGGTTCGGCTTCTTCGCGCCGCGGGGCACGCCGGAGGCGGTGATCGCCGAATTGAACAAGGCCGTCAACGAAGCGCTGCCGGGCCTGGAGCAGCAGATGGTGCGGGAGGGCGCCGATCCGGTCGGCGGCTCGCCCGGCCAGTTCGGCCTGTTCGTGCGGCGCGAACACGACAAGTGGAAGGGCGTGGTGCGCGAATCGCGGGCGACCGCGGAGTGAACGCGCCGCTGCGCATCCTGCTGTCGCGGGCGGCCGGCGAGCGGCTCGGTGGCGAGATCGCGGCCGTCCTCGGCGCGCGTGCCCACGTGCTGGTGGGGCCGGAGCGCGGCGTCGACGCGGAGATCGCCTTCGTCAGCCGCGACGTCACCGGCCTGTCCACGAAGTTCGAGCTGCAGCCGGCCACCCAGGCCTTCTACGAGGCGATGGAGGGCGCATCGGCGCTGCGCTGGGTGCACATCCACTCCGCGGGCGTGGACCGGCCGGTCTACCAGCGCCTGCTGGCGCGCGGCGTGCGGGTGTCGACTTCCTCGGGCGCCAATGCGAGGGTGGTGGCGCACAGCGCGCTGGCCGGCGTGCTGGCGCTGGCGCGGCACCTGCCGCTGCTGGCGGCGGCGCAGCGCGAACGGCGCTGGGCGCCGCTGATCGGCTCCGGGCTGCCGCGCGACCTCGACGGCCAGCACGCCGTGCTGGTGGGTTGGGGGCCGATCGCGCAGGCGATCGGCCGGCTGCTGCTGGCGTTCGGCCTGCGCGTGACGGTCGTGCGGCAGCAGGATCGGGCGGCCGGGGAAGGGTTCGCGACCGTCGCTGCGGACCGCCTGCACGAGGTGCTGCCGGCGGCCGACTGGCTGCTGCTGGCCTGCCCGCTGACGCCGGCAACGCGCGGAATGATCGATGCGCGCGCGCTGGCGCTGCTGCCGGCGCACGCCCGGCTGGTCAACGTCGCCCGCGGCGAGCTGGTCGACGAGCCGGCGCTGGCCGCGGCATTGGAATCGGGGCGGCTGGCCGGGGCCTTCCTCGACGTGTTCGCGCACGAACCGCTGCCGGCGGATTCGCCGCTGTGGAGCCTGGCGAACGTGATCGTGACGCCGCACAGCGCGGGGTTCTCGGACGGCAACGCGGCACGCGTGGAGCGGCTGTTCCTGGACAACCTGCGTCGCTGGTGCGCGGGGGAGGAACTGCGCAACCTGGCGGATTGAGCGCGCGCGGCGCGCGCAAACCCGGACGCCCTGGGTTCCCGCCTGCGCGGGAATGACGGGACCCACAACGACGGATCAACCCCCGCTTTCGCCGGAACGACGGGTCAATCCGGCTCTTCGACCGCCTGCCGCCGCGCGTCGTGGGCCTGCAGTGCATGGACGCTGGCATCGCAGTACACCGCGCTCAGCGGATACCGCACGCCCTGCAGGTAGTCTTCCAGGCAGCGCAGCACCAGCGGGCTGCGGTGGCGGTCGGCGGTGGCCCGCAGTTCGTCGGCCGTCATCCACAGCGTGCGCACGATGCCGTGGTCCAGCGCGCGGCCGGCCACGTGTTCGCCCAGCACGCCGGTGAAGGCGAAGCGCAGGTAGGTGATGTCCTCGCCCGTGGTGGAGCGCTGGAACCGCGAGATGTACACCCCGAGCAGCGCGGTCGGCTGGAAGCGCCAGGCCGTTTCCTCCAGGGCCTCGCGGGCGCAGCCTTCGGCCGGCGTCTCGCCGGGGTCCAGGTGGCCCGCCGGGTTGTTGATCTTGAGTCCTTCCGAGGTTTCTTCCTCGATCATCAGGAAGCGGCCGTCCCGCTCTATCACTGCGGCCACGGTCACGCTGGGTCGCCAACGGTTGCTCATGGTGGATTATTGATTGTTTGAGACAGAATGGGGCGCTTGCGGCTTCCGCTCCATCCTTCATGCTGATACGGCTCCTCGCGCTGTCCCCGTTGCTGCTCCCCGCCGCTGCGCCGGCGCAGGGGCAGCTGCCCGCCATCCAGGCTCCGGCCGCCGCCAACCCGTACGGCCTCGGCGCGCTGTGGGCGCAGGGCGACCTGGTCTCGCGTGCCACCATCGTGATCCTGGTGCTCATGTCGCTGGCGAGCTGGTACGTCCTCATCGCCAAGCTGCTGGCGCAGCGCCGCATGGGCGGCCAGGGCCGGGCGGCCAACGCCAATTTCTGGCGAGCCGATACCGTGCGCCAGGGCGCCCGGGCCCTGCAACCCGGCAGCCCCTACCGCTTCATCGCGGAGTCGGCGCTGGAGGCCACGCGCAAGCACGAAGGCCTGATCGGCAAGGTGGACCTCAATACCTGGGTGGCCCAGAGCATCGAGCGCGCCGTCGCCACGGTGCACAGCCGCACGCAGGAAGGGCTGGCGGTGCTGGCCACGGTGGGATCGACGGCGCCGTTCGTGGGGCTGTTCGGCACCGTCTGGGGCATCTACAACGCGTTGGTGCGCATCGGCGCTTCAGGCGCGGCCTCGATCGACAAGGTGGCCGGTCCGGTCGGCGAGGCGCTGATCATGACGGCGATCGGCCTGGCCGTCGCCGTGCCGGCGGTGCTGGGCTACAACTGGCTGGTCCGCCGCAACAAGGTGGCGATGGACACGGTGCGCGCCTTCGGCTCGGACCTGCACACCGTCCTGCTGGCCAGCGGCGAAAAGGGCAGCTGATGGCGATCCGCTACAGCGACGCGCAGGCCGGCGAGGACGCGCTGATGGCGCAGATCAACACCACGCCGCTGGTCGATGTGATGCTGGTGCTGCTGATCATTTTCCTGATCACCATCCCGGTCGTGAACAGCTCGATCGCCGTGACGCTGCCGCGCGAGCAGAACCAGCGCGTAGCCGCGCAGCAGGAAAACGTGATCGTCACCGTCGATGCGCAGGGCGCCGTCTACTGGTTCGACACGCCGCTGCCGGACCGCGCCGCCCTGGTGCAGCTGCTGCAGAAGATCGCCGCGATGCAGCCGCAGCCCGAGGTGCACATCCGCAGCGACGTGCGGGCCGACTACGCTCCGGTGGGCGGCGTGGTGCTCGCCGCGCAGCAGGCGGGCATCGCCCGCATCGGCTTCCTGACCGAACCGCCGGGGCGCTGATGCACATCCGCGCCGGCACCGAACCCGATCCCGAGCCGCTGGTGGACATCAACACCACGCCGCTGGTGGACGTGCTGCTGGTGCTGCTGGTCATGCTGATCATCACGATCCCGGTGCAACTGAATGCCGTGTCGCTGGAGATGCCGGGGCGCAACGCGCCGACGCCGCGGGTGCAGCCCGCGATCGTGCAGCTCGAGGTCGACGCCGCGGGGCGCTTCGTCTGGAACGGCGAGGCGCTGGCCGACCGCGGCGCCCTCGAGGCGCACCTGCGCGAAGCCGCCGCCGAGCCGGATCCGCCGGAGATCCACCTGCGGCCGCACCCGCGCGCGAAGTACGAGGCGGTGGCGGCGGCGCTGACCAGTGCGCAGCGGCTCGGATTGGTCAAGATCGGGCTGGTCGGCACGGAGCAGTTCGCGCAGTGACCCCCGCCGAGGTCGCCCGTCTGGGGGTGATGTACGGGGTGGTCCCCTTGTGGATCGGCCCGGGGC
Source organism: Ramlibacter alkalitolerans (assembly GCF_016722765.1). GTDB lineage: Bacteria > Pseudomonadota > Gammaproteobacteria > Burkholderiales > Burkholderiaceae_C > Ramlibacter > Ramlibacter alkalitolerans. The sequence continues at coordinate 188,102 of NZ_JAEQND010000010.1, forward strand.
TGGTGGACTGGGCCTGCCACCGGCGGACCTCCATCGAGCGCACCAGCGGCTGGCGGGAGAACGCCTTCCACTGGCTGCTGCTGGCCGAAGGCGGCGCGGCCCTGGTCGCCACCGCCCTGCTGGAGGCCGGCGCCGCCTTGCTGCTGGTCGTGCTCGGCGCCTTCCTCGCCCACGAGCTGACCACGTACGTGGAGCTGCGCTACACGGCGCCCCGGCGCGAGATCCGGCCGTTCGAGCAGATGGTGCACAGCTTCATGGAACTGCTGCCATTGGCGTTGCTCGGGCTGCTGGCGGTGCTCGCCGCGGCGCCGGCTCGCGAACCGTGGCCGCCCGTCTATCTCGCCGGGGCTGCGGCCGCGGTGGGGGTGTTCAACCTGCTGCCGATGGCGGAGGAGAGCTGGCGCTGCGTGCGGGCGCGGATGTAGGCTGGTGGTGAACGCGCGCGCAGCGCGCCGTGAGCCCCAGCGCTTCGCGCGATCGCTGGGGTTCGCGCGCTTCGCGGCTCACCGCCAGCCTACGCGGATCGCATCAGCCGACTACGTCTCATACTCCGGCGCCCCCTGCACCCACATGAACGACTGCAGGTCGATCATGTCGCGCGCCTTGAAGCCCGGCTTGCGGTCCAGGTCGCGGCGCACCACGGCGGCGAAGGTCAGCAGGTCCTGGTACAGCGCCCACGACGGCACCGCGTCGTACGCCAGCGCATAGCCGTAGCTGCGCGCCGCCTTGCGCGTGGCCCGCGGCTTGAAGAACAGGTGCCGGTCGGGCCGGGCGACGAAGCCGAAGACCGTCGCCACCGGCCAGGTCAGCACCCGGCTCTTGCGCTGGGGCAGGTCCCGCAGGGCCTCGATCCAGTCGTTGAAGCGCCGCTGCGGCGAGCCGGGTCCGTAAAGCCATGCGTACAGCTCGCTGGCGAACAGCCGCGCGCCGGCCGGACTCTTGACCGCGTCGCGCAAGGCCATGCGCTCGAACGAGAACAGCAGGTTCGCCCGGGCTTCGATGCGCACCGCCGCATCCGCGATGGCGCGGAACTCGCCGCGCGCCAGCAGCTTGCGAAAGGAGGCGGGGCCGAGCTCGGCCTCCCATTCGAGATGGGCGCGCTCCTTGTGCGAACGCTCGGCCACCAGGTAGGTCTCGTCCTCGAAGCCATCGGGATAGAACAGCTCGAATTTGCGTCGGCAAAGGGCGGCGCCGAGGTAGATGACGTTCGAAGCGCCGGCGCCGGTGAGGGGATAGGGAAGGAAAGCCGTTCGTGCCATGCGGCCAGTGTTCGGTAGGGGTGAAGCTCAGCCGCGTCGGACGGCACCTCGCCGGGCTGTAGGACTCAACCTGCGCGCGCCAGACGCAACTCGGCTATTTCGGATGGTGCACCGATCCGCTTGGGCGGACCCCAGTAACCGGTGCCACGGCTGACGTAGATCCACAGGCGGCCGAGCTGGTGCAGCCCCGCCGTGTACGGCTGCTGCAGCGGCACGAAGAAGCGCCAGGGCAGGAACTGGCCGCCGTGCGTGTGCCCCGAAAGCTGCAGGTCGAAGCCCGCCGCAGCCGCGGCCGGCGCGGTGCGGGGCTGGTGCGCGAGCAGCACGCGCGGCACGCCGTCCGGGGCCCCGCGCAGGGCCGTCTGCGGATCGCTGCGGTGCGCCGGGTCGAAATGGTGGCCGCTGTAATCCGGCACGCCGGCGAGCACCAGGGCCGCGCCCCGGTGCTGCAGCAGCACGTGCTCGTTGTGCAGCACGTGGATGCCCAGCCGCCGCAGTTCGGCCAGCCAGCCATGCACGCCCGAGTAGTACTCGTGGTTGCCGGTGACGAAGAAGCTGCCGTGGCGCGATTTCAGCTTCGCCAGCGGCGCCACGTGCTGCGCCAGTTCGGTGACGGAGCCGTCGACCAGGTCGCCCGTGATCGCCACCACGTCGGCGTCGAGCGCGTTCACGCGTTCCACGATCGCTTCCAGGTACTCGCGCTTGATGGTCGGCCCGACGTGGATGTCGCTGATCTGCGCGATCCGGAAGCCGTGCAGCGCCTCCGGCAGGCCGGCGATCGGCACCGTGACGTGCACGACGGCGGCGGTGCGGCGCGCGTTGATGAGGCCGATCAGCGACAGTGCCAGCGCCAACAAGGGCACCGCGGCGGCCGTGTGCTCGTCCCATTGCGGCGCGTCAAGGTTTGCCAGGCCGAGCACGAGCAGCATCAGGTCTCGCATGAAGGTCAGGATCAGCAGCGACGAGAACAATCCCAGGCACAGCATGCCGGCCCAGGTCACGCGGTCGGACAGCGGCGGGCGCAGCAGCCGCCGTGCGAGCATGGCCATGGGAACCAGCAGCGCGGAGGCGAGCAGCAGGCCCGCCAGCGCGAGCCCTGCGGGCCATGGCAGTTGCGGCACGATGCGCGCACCGATATACAGGTGCAGCGCGCAGGACAGGGCGAGGACGACGGGCAGTGACATGCTGGGAGCGGACTCGCGTGAGTGTGAGGCCGCCGGCGTCTGGCGGTGCTCATCAGCCTTTCATGTAAGCTCGCGGTCAGGCCAAGAGCTTCCCCCGATCCACGAGATCAACAACTCCGCACAGAGGAGAAACGTCCATGCAGACTGACGTGCTTGCCGAGCCGGCAGGTGAAACCCGAGTTGCCGCCACGCCGGAACGCGCGAGCCAACCCTTGCTGATCGGAGTCCCGAAGGAAACGGCGCCGCTGGAAAAGCGCGTCGCCACGGTCCCCGAGGTGGTCGAGAAGCTCGTGAAGCTCGGATTCCGGGTGGCCGTGCAGAGCGGCGCCGGCGACGCCGCCAACTTCGCCGACGACACCTACCGCGCCGCCGGGGCCGAGGTGCTGCCGACGGCAGCCGAAGTCTGGTCGCGTTCCGACATGGTCTTCAAGGTGCGCGCGCCCAGCCCGGACGAAGTGCGCCTGCTGCGCGAAGGCGCCACCCTGATCAGCTTCATCTGGCCGGCGCAGAACCCCGAGCTGATGCAGCAGCTGGCCGCGCGCCGGGCCACCGTGCTGGCCATCGACTCGCTGCCGCGGCAGCTGTCGCGGGCGCAGAAGATGGACGCGCTGACCTCCATGGCCGGCATCAGCGGCTACCGCGCCGTGATCGAGGCGGCCAACGCCTTCGGCCGCTTCTTCAACGGCCAGATCACCGCCGCCGGCAAGATCCCGCCGGCCAAGGTCTTCATCGCCGGGGCCGGTGTCGCCGGACTGGCCGCGATCGGCACCGCGGCCAACCTGGGCGCCATCGTGCGCGCCAACGACACGCGCGCCGAGGTGGCCGACCAGGTGGTCTCGCTCGGTGGCGAATTCGTCAAGGTCGATTACGAGGAAGAAGGCTCCGGCGGCGGCGGCTACGCCAAGGTCATGAGCGAAGGCTTCCAGCAGGCCCAGCGCGAGATGTACGCCAAGCAGGCGCGCGAGGTCGACATCATCATCACGACCGCACTGATCCCCGGCAAGCCGGCGCCCAAGCTGATCACCGCCGACATGGTCAAGTCCATGAAGCCGGGCAGCGTGATCGTCGACATGGCGGCGGAACAGGGCGGCAACTGCGAGCTGACCGTGCCCAACGAAGCGGTGGTGCGGCACGGCGTGACCATCATCGGCTACACCGACCTGGCCAGCCGGCTGGCCAAGCAGTCGTCCACGCTGTACTCGACCAACCTGCTGCGCCTGACCGAGGAGCTGTGCAAGACCAAGGACGGCGTGATCGACGTCAACATGGAAGACGACGCGATCCGCGGCCTGACCGTGATCAAGGAAGGCGGCATCACCTGGCCGCCGCCGCCGCCCAAGATCCCGGCCGCGGCGCCGCAGGCCAAGCCGGCCGCGATGCCGCCGGCGCCCAAGGGGCACGGCCACGGCAGCAGCGAGCCGATGTCCGCGAAATCGCTGGCGATCGTCTTCGGCGTCGGGGCATTGCTGTTCCTGCTGGTGGGGCTGTACGCGCCGGCGAGCTTCCTGTCGCACTTCACGGTGTTCGTGCTGGCCTGCTTCGTGGGCTACATGGTGGTGTGGAACGTCACGCCCTCGCTGCACACGCCGCTCATGAGCGTGACCAATGCGATCTCCTCGATCATCGCCATCGGCGCGCTGATCCAGGTAGCGCCCCCGCTCACCGGCGGCGACGCCGTCAACCGCCCGAATGCGCTGATCCTCGGGCTGGCCGTGTTCGCCCTCGCGCTGACGGCCGTCAACATGTTCGGCGGCTTCGCGGTCACGCGGCGCATGCTGGCGATGTTCCGCAAATAACAAGGGGACGGACATGAACGCAAGCCTTTCCACCGTTTCCTACATCGGCTCGACCATCCTGTTCATCCTGAGCCTGGGCGGCCTGGCCAACCCGGAGACGGCGCGCCGCGGCAACCTGCTGGGCATCATCGGCATGACGGTGGCCGTGCTGGCCACCGTGTTCGGCCCGCGCGTCACGGGCGCCGGCTACGCTTGGATCATCGGGGCGCTGGTCGTCGGCGGCAGCATCGGGCTGTTCGCGGCCAAGAAGGTGCAGATGACGCAGATGCCCGAGCTGGTCGCGCTGATGCACAGCCTGGTCGGCCTGGCCGCCTGCCTGGTCGGCTTCGCCAGCTACGTCGACACGTCGACCGTGTTCGCCACCGAAGCCGAGAAGTCCATCCACGAGATGGAGATCTACATCGGCATCCTGATCGGTGCGGTGACCTTCTCCGGCTCGCTGATCGCCTTCGGCAAGCTCTCGGGCAAGATCGGCGGCAAGCCCCTGCTGCTGCCGGGGCGCCACTGGATCAACCTGCTCGGGCTGCTGATCGTGATCTGGTTCGGCCGCGTGTTCCTGCATGCGGAAGGCATCCAGGCCGGCATGGGCGCGCTGCTGGTCATGACCGTGATCGCACTGCTGTTCGGCGTGCACATGGTGATGGCCATCGGCGGCGCCGACATGCCGGTGGTGGTCTCGATGCTCAATAGCTACTCGGGATGGGCCGCCGCGGCCACCGGCTTCATGCTGAGCAACGACCTGCTGATCGTCGTCGGCGCCCTGGTGGGCTCCTCGGGCGCGATCCTGTCGTACATCATGTGCCGGGCGATGAACCGCAACTTCGTCAGCGTGATCGCGGGCGGCTTCGGCACCGGCGGCGGCGCACCGGCGGCCGCGGGCGGCGCGGCGCAACCGGCGGGCGAAGTGGTGCCTATCAGCGCCGGCGAGACGGCCGAACTGCTGCGCGAATCCAAGAGCGTGATCATCGTGCCGGGCTACGGCATGGCCGTGGCGCAGGCGCAGCACACGGTCTACGAGATCACCAAGCACCTGCGCGAGAAGGGCGTGAACGTGCGCTTCGGCATCCACCCGGTGGCCGGCCGCATGCCGGGCCACATGAACGTGCTGCTGGCCGAAGCCAAGGTGCCGTACGACATCGTCATGGAGATGGACGAGATCAACGACGACTTCCCGCAGACGGACGTTGCGATGGTGATCGGCGCCAACGACATCGTGAACCCGGCGGCGCAGGACGACCCCACCAGCCCCATCGCCGGCATGCCGGTGCTGGAAGTCTGGAAGGCCAGGACCTCCATCGTCATGAAGCGCAGCATGGCCTCGGGCTACGCCGGCGTGGACAACCCGCTGTTCTACAAGGAGAACAACCGGATGCTGTTCGGCGACGCCAAGAAGATGCTGGACGAGGTGCTGGTCGCGCTGAAGGCATGACCGCGCGCCTTCGGCGCCCATGACTTCGCTGCGCTCGATGACCTCGCTGCGCCTCGATGACGCGCTGAGCGCATGACACAATCCGCCCGTCATGCGCGCCGCGCGTCATCGAGGCGCAGCGAAGTCATTTCGTCATAAGAACAGGAGACAGCATGGAGAACCGCCCCTGGCTCGCGGCGTATCCGCAGGGCGTGCCGGCCGACATCGATGCCTCGCAGTACCACTCGCTGGTGCAACTGATGGAGGAAAGCTTCGTCAAGTTCGCCGCCCGCACGGCCTACGTGTTCATGGGCAAGGAAGTGAGCTTCGGCGAGACGGATTCGCTCAGCCGCGCGTTCGCCGCCTACCTGCAGGGGCTGGGCCTGGCCAAGGGCGACCGGGTGGCGATCATGATGCCCAACGTGCCGCAGTACCCGGTGGCCGTGGCCGCCATCCTGCGGGCCGGCTTCGTGGTGGTGAACGTCAATCCGCTGTACACGCCGCGCGAACTGGAGCACCAGCTCAAGGACTCGGGCTCCAAGGCCATCATCATCATCGAGAACTTCGCCAACACGCTGCAGCAGTGCATCGCCGCCACGCCCGTCAAGCACGTGGTGCTGGCCAGCATGGGCGACATGCTGGGCGGCGCGAAGGGCGCGCTGGTGAACTACGTGGTGCGCAAGGTCAAGAAGATGGTGCCGGCCTACAGCCTGCCGGGCGCCGTGCGCTTCCCGGAGGCCGTCAAGCAGGGCAGCCGCAGCACCGTGCGCAAGCCCGAGATCAAGGGCGACGACGTCGCCGTGCTGCAGTACACGGGCGGCACCACCGGCGTCTCCAAGGGCGCGGTGCTGCTGCACCGCAACGTGGTCGCCAACGTGCTGCAGTCGGAAGCCTGGAACCAGCCGATGATGGGCAAGGTTCCCTCCAGCGAGCAGCCCACCGGCGTCTGCGCGCTGCCGCTGTACCACATCTTCGCCTTCACGGTGGGGATGATGCTGTCGATGCGCACCGGCGCGAAACTGATCCTGATCCCGAATCCGCGCGACCTGCCGGCGGTGCTCAAGGAGCTGTCGAAGTACAAGTTCCACACCTTCCCGGCCGTCAACACGCTGTTCAACGGGCTGGCCAACCACCCCGACTTCAACAAGGTGGACTGGTCCAACCTGAAGGTCTCGGTGGGCGGCGGCATGGCGGTGCAGGGCGCCGTGGCGAAGCTGTGGCTGGAGAAGACCGGCTGCCCGGTGTGCGAGGGCTACGGCCTCTCGGAGACCTCGCCCTCGGCGAGCTGCAACCCGGTGACCAGCACCGAATTCACCGGCACCATCGGCGTGCCGCTGCCCTCGACCTGGATGAAGTGCATCGACGACGAGGGCCGCGAGGTGCCGCAGGGCCAGCCGGGCGAGATCGCGATCAAGGGCCCGCAGGTGATGGCGGGCTACTGGCAGCGGCCCGACGAGACCGCGAAGGTCATGACCGCCGACGGCTACTTCAAGAGCGGCGACATCGGCACCATGGACGCGCGCGGCTACTTCAAGATCGTCGACCGCAAGAAGGACATGGTGCTGGTGTCCGGCTTCAACGTGTACCCGAACGAGGTCGAGGACGTGGTGGCGATGCTGCCCGGCGTGGCCGAATGCGCGGTGGTGGGCGTGCCGGACGAAAAGACCGGCGAAGCGGTGAAGCTGGTGATCGTGAAGAAGGACGCCTCGCTCACCGAGGACAAGGTGCGCGAGTACTGCAAGGCCAACCTCACCGGCTACAAGCAGCCGCGCGTGATCGAGTTCCGCACCGACCTGCCGAAGACCCCCGTGGGCAAGATCCTGCGGCGCGAGTTGCGGGACAGGAAGTAGGGACCGGACAGCCGAACGCAAAAGCCGCAAAGGAAACGCAAAAGCCGCGAAACGAACAGCCGATGGAGGAGTTCCTTGCGGATGGTTCTTTTGCGGTTTTTGCGTTTCCTTTGCGGCTTTTGCGTTAAAGGCAGTTCGATGCTTGCGCGACAATCGCGACCATGCTCCGTTTCATCCTGACCCGCCTGTCGCTGGTCATCCCGACTTTCTTCGGGATGACGCTGCTGGCGTTCTTCCTGATCCGGCTGGTGCCTGGCGATCCGATCGAGACGATGGCCGGGGAGCGCGGCATCGACGCGGCGCGGCACGCCAAGCTGGTGCAGGAGTACGGCTTCGACAAGCCCGTGCTGGTGCAGTACGGCATCTACATCGCCCGCGTGCTGCACGGCGACCTGGGCAAGTCGATCATCACGCAGGCGCCCGTGGTGAGCGAATTCGGCGCGCTGTTCCCGGCCACGATCGAGCTTGCCGTCTGCGCGATCGTCTTCGCGCTGCTGCTCGGCATCCCGGCCGGCATCGTCGCCGCGGTCAAGCGCAACTCCGTCTTCGACCACGGCGTGATGGCCACCTCGCTCACCGGCTATTCCATGCCCATCTTCTGGTGGGGCCTGCTGCTGATCCTGCTGTTCTCGGTGCAGCTCGGGTGGACGCCGGTGTCCGGCCGGCTGGCGGTGCAGTACTACATCGAGCCGAAGACCGGCTTCCTGCTGATCGACGCGCTGATGTCGGACGAGAAGGGCGCCTTCCTCTCCGCGCTCAAGCACCTGGTGCTGCCCGCGATCGTGCTCGGAACCAACCCGCTGGCGGTGATCGCGCGCATGACGCGCTCCGCGATGCTGGAGGTGCTGGGCGAGGACTACATCCGCACCGCGCGCGCCAAAGGGCTGCCGCCGCTGCGGGTGATCGGCGTGCATGCGCTGCGCAACGCGCTGATCCCGGTGATCACGGTGATCGGCCTGCAGGTGGGCGTGCTGTTCACGGGCGCCATCCTGACCGAGACGATCTTCTCCTGGCCCGGCGTCGGCAAGTGGCTGATCGAGGCGATCAACCGCCGCGACTATCCCGTGCTGCAGGGCGGCATGCTGCTGCTGGGCGTGGTGGTGATGTCGGTGAACCTGCTGGTCGACGTGACCTACGGCCTGATCAACCCGCGGATCCGGCAAGGAGGGCATTGAGATGACTGTCCGTCCTTCCGCCGCATCTGACCGCTGCCGTCGTTCCCGCGAAGACCGCCGCCGCCGTCCTTCCCGCGAAGGCGGGAATCCAGGGCTCCCGATGACACGCGCTGCGCGCGTGCTCTGGGTCCCCGCCTGCGCGGGGATGACGGAAGAGGGCCCGGGGCTGTCGAAAGTCCACCCATGAGCGCCGTCCTCCCCTCCGCCCCCACGGCCCCCCCCGGCCCGTTCCGCGAATTCTGGATCGCGTTCTCGGCCAACAAGGGAGCGGTCGCCGGTCTCGCCATCGTCACCTTCCTGCTGCTGCTCGCTCTGTTCGCCCCCTGGGTCGCGCCGCATGCGCCGGACGCGACCAACAGCGCGGCCTTCCTGAAGCCGCCGGCGTGGCAGGAGGGCGGCTCGTCGCAGTTCCTGCTGGGGACCGACGCGATCGGCCGCGACATCCTCTCGCGCCTGATCTTCGGCTCGCGGCTGTCGCTGTCGATCGGCATCGCGGTGGTGCTGATCGCGGTGGCGGTGGGCATCGCGCTGGGGCTGGTGGCGGGCTTCGCGCGCGGCATCACCGAGATCGCCATCATGCGTTTCATGGACATCCTGCTGACGCTGCCCAGCCTGCTGCTGGCGATCGTCATCGTGGCGATCCTGGGGCCGGGGTTGGTGAACGCGATGCTGGCCGTGGCCGTCGTGGTGCTGCCGCACTACGTGCGCATCACGCGCGCCGCCGTGATCGCCGAAACCTCGCGCGACTACGTGACGGCCGCGCGCGTGAGCGGCGCCGGCACGCTGCGGCTGATGTTCAGCGAGGTGCTGCCCAATTGCGCGGCGCCGCTGATCGTGCAGGCCTCGCTGGGTGTGTCGACGGCCATCCTGGATGCGGCGGCGCTGGGCTTCCTCGGCCTGGGCGCGCAGCCGCCTTCGCCCGAGTGGGGCACGATGCTGGCCGACGCGCGCGAATTCGTCCTGCGCGCCTGGTGGGTCGTGACCTTCCCCGGCCTCATGATCCTGCTCGCCGTCCTGGCCTTCAACCTGCTGGGCGATGGACTGCGCGATGCGCTGGATCCCAAATTGAAGCGGTGACGGATCGGGAGTCCGGTCTTAACGCAAAAGCCGCAAAGGTTTCGCAAAAGCCGCAAAAAGTACAAGATGAATGAATCCTTCGAAGGCTGTTCTTTTGCGGCTTTTGCGTCGCTTTCGCGGCTTTTGCGTTAAAGGTATTTGTCCCCCATGCCACTGCTAGAAATCGAAGACCTCCACGTCGAATTCCCCACGCAGGGCAGCGTGATGCATGCCGTGGAGGGGGTGAGCCTCACGCTGGAACAGGGCGAGGTGCTGGGCATCGTCGGCGAGTCGGGCTCGGGCAAGAGCGTGACCATGATGGCGCTCATGGGACTGATCGCCTGGCCGGGGCGGGTGCGCGCGAAGACGCTGCGCTTCGCCGGCAACGACCTCCTGGGCATCAGCGACCGCGAACGGCGGCGGCTGGTGGGCAAGGACATGGCCATGATCTTCCAGGAGCCCACCACCAGCCTCAACCCCTGCTTCACCATCGGCTACCAGCTGGTCGAGGCGCTGCGCCAGCACTCGCCACTGGACAAGCGGAGCGCGCAGCGCCAGGCCATCGAGCTGCTGGAACAGGTCGGCATCCCGGCCGCGGCTGCGCGCATGAACGACTACCCGCACCAGCTCTCGGGCGGCATGAACCAGCGCGTGATGATCGCGATGGCGATCTCCTGCAACCCGCGCCTGCTGATCGCCGACGAACCCACCACCGCGCTCGACGTCACCATCCAGGCGCAGATCCTCGACCTGCTGCGGCAACTGCAGAAGGACCGCGGCATGGCCCTGGTGCTGATCACGCACAACATGGGCGTGGTGAGCGAGATGGCGCAGCGCGTCGCCGTGATGTACGCCGGCCAGGTGATGGAGCAGCAGCGGGTGGACCAGCTGTTCGCGCACCCGCAGCACCCTTACACCGAGGCCCTGCTGGCGGCGCTGCCGGAGCAGGGCGAGGCCGGCCAGCGGCTGGCCACCATTCCCGGCGTGGTGCCGGGGGTGTTCGACCGCCCCGCCGGCTGCCTGTTCGCGCCGCGCTGCGCCTATGCCACCGCGCACTCCCGCAACGTGCGCCCCGAGCTGCGCGCGTGGAACGGCGGCGAGGTGCGCTGCCACTATCCGCTGGGGGATCCGCAGCGGCAGGCGCGCATCGAACAGGATCAGCCGCTGAAGATGGAGGTCGTGGCATGAGTGCAGAGCGTGTCATTCCCGGGCCGGCGGGGATCCAGAACGCCCTGGGTCCCCGCCTCCGCGGGGACGACGGCAGCAAGGTCGTCGTCGAAGCGAAGAACCTGCGCAAGCTCTATCCCATCCGGCGCGGCATGTTCAAGGAGCCGGCGCAACTGCAGGCGGTGGGCGGCGTGTCGTTCACGCTCGAGGCGGGCCGCACGCTGGCGGTGGTCGGCGAGTCCGGCTGCGGCAAGTCGACGCTGGCGCGCATGGTGTCGCTGATCGAGAAGCCCACCGAAGGCACGCTGATGCTCGATGGCACCGACGCGGTCGACACGCCCGCCAGCGAGCGCAGGCGGCTGCGGCAGGCGGTGCAGCTGGTGTTCCAGAACCCCTACGGCTCGCTGAATCCGCGCAAGAAGATCAGCGCCGTGCTCGAGGCGCCGCTGGCGATCAACACCGACCTCAAGCCCGCCGAACGCGCAGAACGCGCCCGCGCGATGCTGGCCCAGGTGGGCCTGCGGCCCGAGGTCGCCAACCGCTATCCGCACATGTTCTCCGGCGGCCAGCGCCAGCGCATCGCGATCGCCCGGGCGCTGATGCCCGGGCCGAAGCTGGTGGTGGCCGACGAGCCCGTGTCCGCGCTCGACGTGTCGATCCAGGCCCAGGTGCTCAACCTGCTGTCCGACCTGCAGCAGGAGTTCAAGCTCGCCTACCTGTTCATCTCGCACGACCTCGCGGTGGTGCGCTACATCGCGCACGAGGTGCTGGTGATGTACCTGGGCCACGTGATGGAGCAGGGCCCGCGCGAGAAGATCTTCGCGCAGCCGCTGCATCCGTACACGCACGCGCTGCTGGCGTCCACGCCCGGCATCGGCTCGCGCAGCCGCAAGCGCATCGTGCTGCAGGGCGAGCTGCCCTCGCCGCTGCATCCGCCGGCCGGCTGCGTGTTCTCGAGCCGATGCCCCTACGCGCAGGAGGTGTGCCATGCGCAGCGGCCGCCGGCGCGTCCCGTCGACGAGCGCCTGGTCGCCTGTCACTTCGCTGAAGACTGGCTCGCCAAGGGTTTCCCCGAGGAGCAGGATGCGGCAAGCGCGGCAGTGGCCGCCTGAGAATGTGGACCTTCCGGCACGGCCGGAATCGAATCAAGGAGTCCGTATGAAGAGAATCCCCTTGCGCAAGCACTTTGCCATCGCCGCCCTCGCACTCGCCGCCGCGGCCGGCGCCCACGCCAAGACCCTGGTGTTCTGCTCCGAAGGCAGCCCCGAGAACTTCTATCCCGGCGTCAACACCACCGGCACGTCCTTCGATGCCGCCGAACCGGTCTACAACCGCATCGTCGAATTCGAGCGGGGCGGCACCAAGGTCGTGCCGGGGCTGGCCGAGCGGTGGGACATCTCGCCCGACGGCCTGGTCTACACCTTCCACCTGCGCAAGGGCGTGAAGTGGCACAGCCACCGCGCCTTCAAGCCGACGCGCGACTTCAACGCCGACGACGTGATGTTCGCGTTCGACCGCCAGTGGAAGGAGGACCATCCCTTCTTCAAGGTGACGAGTTCCAACCACTCGTACTTCAACGACATGGGCCTGCCCAAGCTGCTGAAGTCGGTGGAGAAAGTCGACGACTCCACGATCCGCATCACGCTGAACAAGCCCGAGGCGCCCTTCCTGGCCAACCTGGCGATGCCCTACGCCGCGATCCAGTCGAAGGAATACGCGGACGCCATGCTCAAGGCCGGCACGCCGGAGAAGATCGACCAGGAGCCGATCGGCACCGGCCCGTTCTTCCTGATCCAGTACCAGAAGGACGCGGTGATCCGCTACAAGGCCTTCCCGCAGTACTGGGGCGGCAAGGCGAAGATCGACGACCTGGTGTTCTCGATCACGCCCGACGCCTCCGTGCGCTGGGCCAAGCTGCAGAAGGGCGAGTGTCACGTGATGCCCTACCCGAACCCGGCCGACCTCGACGCGATCCGCAAGGACGCGAAGGTGACGGTGCTGGAGCAGCCGGGCCTCAACATCGGCTACCTCGCCTACAACGTGACGAAGAAGCCCTTCGACGACGTGCGCGTGCGCAAGGCCGTGAGCATGGCGATCAACCGCAAGGCGATCCTCGACGGCGTGTACCTGGGCACGGGCGTGATCGCCAAGAACCCGATCCCGCCGACGATGTCGGCGTACAACGACGCGATCAAGGACGATCCCTTCGATCCGGAAGGCGCGAAGAAGCTGCTGGCGCAGGCCGGCTACAAGGACGGCTTCAGCACCGACCTGTGGGCCATGCCGGTGCAGCGTCCCTACAACCCGAACGCCAAGCGCATCGCCGAACTGATGCAGGCCGACCTGGCCAAGGTGGGCGTGAAGGCGGAGATCAAGACCTTCGAGTGGGGCGAGTACCGCAAGCGGATGCAGAACGGCGAGCACCAGATGGGCATGCTGGGCTGGACGGGCGACAACGGCGACCCCGACAACTTCCTGCACACCCTGCTCGGATGCGATTCGGCCAAGAGCAACGGCTCCAACGTCGCGAAGTTCTGCTACCAGCCCTTCGAGGACCTGGTGCTGAAGGCCAAGACGGTGACCAAGCCCGCCGAGCGCGACGCGCTGTACAAGCAGGCGCAGGTGATCTTCAAGCAGCAGGAGCCGTGGCTGACGATCGCCCACGCCGTGCAGCTCAAGCCGGTGCGCAAGGAAGTCGTCGACTTCAAGCTGAGCCCGTTCGGGCGGCATGTGTTCTACGGGGTGGACATCAAGGAGTAAGGACCGTCACCCCCGCGCAGGCGGGGGCCCAGGGCTTCCCATGAGAAGGGCCGCGCAGCGGCCCTTCTTTCTGGGTCCCCCGCCTTCGCGGGGGATGACATAGGGGGAGCGGGGGATGACGTGAGGGGGAGCGGGGGATGACGTGAGGGCGCTGCGGATGACGCGGGATGCGTACGGAGAACGACGCGAGAGGGTGCCACAATCCCGCCATGCGCACCGCCATCGTCTCCGCCATGCAGGAGGAACTCTCCGCCGTCCTTGCGCTGTTGCCCGACGAGCAGAAGCAGGCGGCCGGGGGGCGTGACTACTGGGTCGGCCACCTGCACGGACAGGAAGTGGTGGCGGTGCTCTCGCGCATCGGCAAGGTGGCGGCAGCCACCACGGCCACGGCGCTGATCGAACGCTTCCGCGTGGACCGCATCGTGTTCACCGGTGTCGCCGGCGGCCTCGCGGCCGGCGTGAACCGGGGCGACGTGGTGATCGCGGAGGACTTCCTGCAGCACGACCTCGATGCCTCGCCGCTGTTCCCGCGCTACGAAGTGCCCCTCTATGGCACCGACCGCTTCGCGACAGATCCGACGCTCACGGAGCAACTGGCCGCCGCGGTCCGCAAGGCCCTGCACGGCGCGCACGTGCACCGCGGGCTGGTGGTGAGCGGGGACCGCTTCGTGGCCAGCGCGCTGGAGAGCCAGGCGCTGCAGCGCGCCTTGCCGCAAGCGCTGGCCGTGGAGATGGAGGGCGCGGCGTTCGCGCAGGTCTGCCGCGACTACGGCGTGCCGTTCGCCGCGGTGCGCACCGTGTCCGACCGCGCCGACGACGCAGCGCACGGTGACTTCCTCAGCTTCATCGACCAGGTCGCGAGCCGCCATTCGGCGGCCATCGTGCAGGCGCTGCTCGAAGCCGCCTGATTCATTCCTCGCCGAAGTCCAGGGTCAGCCCGATCGTCCAGTTCGAGGGCGCAGGCCCGTGCAGGCGCTGCGCGCGGCTGAAGTCCACCTTCCACAGGCGCCCGGCCTCCCAGCGCACCCCCGCGCGAAGCTGCTGCGTGCGGTCCTGCAGGTAGCGTTCGGCGGTGAAGGTCCAGCGTTCCAGGGGCGTCCAGTCCGCGCCGACGCCATGCCGCGGCACGTTGGTCGCCGAGCGAAGGAAGTCGCGCCCCACATTGAGGTGCAGGGCCAGCTCCGGCCTGGCCACCCAGGTGGCGATCGCCACGGCGCGGGTCCCCACGAAGCGGGGCCGCTGCCCCGGCTGCCACACGGGCTGCAGGTCGATGCCGACGCTGACGCCAGCCGCGACTTCGGCGGCCCATTTCGCTTCTGCGTTCCAGCCGGTGCCCGAGTCGGCGACGGCCCGGGGGTGCTCCGCGGCGATCCCCAGTTCCACGGGGCCGACGCGGCAGTTGAAGCCGGCGTGCAGCAGGCGATCGCCGCCCACCTGCCGGGTGAACCAGGTTTCCTGCTCGCACTCGCCCTGGGGCAGGATGGTGGCGTCGTCGACGCCGTGGTGCCCCCCGGCGGCCCAGGTGCTGCACGAGACGGCCGAAGCCGCGATCAGCAGCGCTGCGGTGCGGGAGGCTCTGGCTCGGGTCATGGGAAAATGATGGCGATACTGAAACGAAATGTCACATGTGGCCGCGTGAGGCGCGACCGGCGGGCGGCAGCCCAGGACGGGCGGCGCCCGTTGCACTCCCCCGCGCAACACTACGCGAATGCGACACCGACTGTCGCTTTCTTCACCGATCCGGGCGCCAAGCGGCGGCCGGATGCATGAACCCATTGCAGACTTGCGTCCTCATCTGTAAAAAGACGTTTCGATGCGCCGATTCGTCCTCCTGCTCGTCACCCTCCTGCTCCCGCTGCAGTTCGCGTGGGGAGCGGTGACCGCCTATTGCCAGCACGAGGAAGGTCCGGCCAGCGCGCATTTCGGCCATCACGAGCACGTCCACAACGCGCAGACCGTCAAGAAGGCGGACAGCGGCAAGTGGGCGCAGGACAACGACTGCGGCATCTGCCACGCCGCCGCCCTGGCGGCGCTGACCGGCGCGGTGCCCAGCGCGGCGCCCGCTTTCCTGCACGCCGCACCCATCGCCGCGATGGCGCACCCCGCGGCCGCGCCCGAACAGGAACCTCCCGAACGCCCGCAGTGGGCACGCCTCGCCTGGCCGGCGGGGCGACTGACCTGAAGCGTCACTCTCGTCTCGCCGAATCCTCGGTTCCAACCATGAGATTCGATGAGAAGACTCGTCTTGCTGCTCGCAGGGGCAGCCGCATTCCTCCAGCCCCTGGCCGCACCCGCCCAGGCCGTCCTGCCTGCGCTCACGCTGGAGCGCGCGCTGGAACGCGCCGCGGCGCGCAGCCCGGAGATCGCCGCCGCACGCCGGGGTGTCGAGGCCGCCGAGGGCGCGGTCCGGCAGGCCGGTGCCCGGCCTAATCCGACCCTGAACGCCTCGGTCGAGGACTTCCGGCGCGACGCGCGGACGACCACGGCGACGCTCGACCTGCCGCTGGAATCGGGCGCCAGGAGATCGGCCCGCATCGCCGCCGCCGAGCGCGCCCGCGACGTGGCGCAGGCCGAGGCAGCCAACGCCCGGGCGCAGGTACGCGCCGGCGTGATCGCCGCCTATTTCCAGGTGCTGGTCGCGCAGGAGCGCACCCGCATCGCGGGCAGCTCGGTCGAGCTGGCCGCGCGGGGGGCCGAGGCGGCCAGCAAGCGGGTCGCCGCCGGCAAGGTCTCTCCGGTCGAAGAGACGCGGGCGGCGGTCGACCTGGCGAACGCGCGGCTCGAAGCCGCCGAAGCGGCGGCGGAGTTGCAGGCCGCCCGGCTGGTGCTGGCCGCGGCGCTGGGGGAGCTGGCGCCCGATTTCAACGAAGTCGCTGCCATCGCGGCCGGCATGCCGCAGCGTGGCGCGGTGCCCGAGCTGCTGGCCAGGCTCGATGCCGCGCCGGCCCTGCAGGCCGCCCGGCTCGAAATCGAACGACGGCGGGCGCTGGTGGACGTGGAGCGTGCGCGCAGGCACGCCGACCTCACCCTCAGCGTCGGAGCCAAACGGGACAACGCACTCGGGCGCACCCAGGCGGTGGTGGGAATCTCCGTGCCGCTGCCGCTGGTCGATCGCAACGAAGGGGCGATCTACGAGGCCGCGCAGCTTGCCGAGCGGGCGGGCGATGAACTGCAGGCCGCGCGGCTGCGGCTGGCCTCCGAGTTGCAGCAGGCCGCGAGCCGCCTGGCCGTGGCCCGGGCCTCCGCGACCACGCTGCAGGACGCGGTGCTGCCGGCAGCGACGGCGGCCCACCAGGCCGCCACCATCGGATTCGAGGCCGGCAAGTTCAGCTTCATGGAAGTCCTGGACGCGCAGCGCTCGCTGCTGGCGGCGCGCGCACGCCACCTGAACGCCTTGTCCGCGGCCTGGCAGGCCGCTGCATCCATTGACCGCATCGTCGGCGAGTGAGGGGAACGCAATGAACATCTCGAGGAAGCAGGGCCTTCTCATGGCCGCGATCGTGGCACTGGGCCTGTCCGCCGGCGGCGCCGTGCTGATGACGGAGCGGCGCGCCCCGGTCGGCGAGGAACACGCGCACGGCCATGGCCACGGCGACGAGCACGAGCACGAAGAGGGGCACGGGCACGAGCACGAGCACAAGGACGAAGCGCACGCCGGCGACGCCCACGAACACGAGGGCGAAGGCAAGGACGAAGCCCACGCGGGGCACGAGCACAAGGACGAAGCGCACGCCGGCGCCGCGCACGAACACAAGGACGAACACAAGGGCGAAGCCCACGCCGGGCACGAGCACACGGGCGAGCCGCACGCGGCGCCGCGGCTCGTGAAGCTCAATGAAGCCCAGGCCAAGGCGGCGGCCGTCGGCGTGTCGCCGGCCGGGCCGGGCACGCTGCAGTCGGCGCAGGCCTACCAGGGCGAGATCCGCTTCAACGAAGACCGCACGGCGCATGTCGTGCCGCGCGTCGCCGGCGTGGCCGAGAGCGTGCCGGCCAACCTGGGGCAGTTCGTCCGCCGGGGCCAGGTGCTGGCGGTGTTCGCGAGCACCACCGTGTCCGAGCAGCGCAGCGAATTCCTCGCCGCCGAACGCCGGCTGGAGGCGGCGCGCGTCACGTACGAGCGCGAACGCAAGCTGTGGCAGCAGAAGATCTCCGCCGAACAGGATTACCTGCAGGCCCAGAGCGCCTTGCGCGACGCGGAAATCGCGCACGCCAACGCGCAGCAGAAGCTCGCTGCCGTGGGCGCCTCCGGCAAGTCCGCCGCCCTGAACCGCTTCGAGCTGCGTGCGCCCTTCGACGGCACGGTGGTCGACAAGCACCTCACGCTGGGCGAGTCCGTCAAGGAGGACGCCAACGTGTTCACGCTCTCGGACCTGAATTCGGTCTGGGCGGAGTTCGCCGTCGGGCCGCGGGACCTCGATGTCGTGCGCGTCGGCCAGCGGGTGGTGGTCTCCTCCACCGCCTCGCCGACCAAGGCGCAGGGCGTGATCTCCTATGTGGGCGCGCTGCTCGGCGAGCAGACCCGCACGGCGCGGGCGCGGGTGACGCTGGCCAACCCGCAAGGGGCATGGCGACCGGGCCTGTTCGTCACCGTCAGCGTGCTCGGCGCCGACCAGCCGGTGCCGCTGACGGTGCCCGCCGAGGCCCTGCAGAACATCGACAACCTGCCCATGGTGTTCCGCTCGGTGCGGGGCGGCTTCCAGGCAGTGCCGGTGCAGCCGGGGCGCTCCGATGGCCGCACGGTGGAAATCCTCGGCGGCCTGCAGGCCGGCGAGAAGGTCGCCACCACCAACGCGTTCGTGCTCAAGGCCGAAATCGGCAAGGGCAGCGCCGAACACACCCACTGAAGCCCGCCATGTTCGAACGCATCATCCGCTTCTGCATCGAGCAGCGCTGGCTCGTCATGCTGTCCGTGCTGGCCATGGCGGCGCTCGGCGTCTACAGCTACTCCAGGTTGCCTGTCGATGCCGTGGCCGACATCTCCAACGTGCAGGTCGTGATCAACACGCAGGCCGCCGGCTACTCGCCGCTGGAGATCGAGCAGCGCGTGACCTACCCGGTGGAGACGGTGCTGGCCGGCCTGCCGGGCCTGGAGCAGACCCGCTCGCTCTCCCGCTACGGCCTGTCGCAGGTGACCGCGATCTTCCGCGACGGCACCGACATCTACTTCGCGCGCCAGCTGGTGAACCAGCGCATCCAGGAGGCGCGCGACCGGCTACCGCCCGGCGTGACGCCGGTGATGGGACCGATCTCGACCGGCCTGGGCGAGATCTATCTCTGGACCGTCGAGGCGGAACCCGGCGCGCGCAAGGCCGACGGCACCGCCTACACCCCGATGGACCTGCGCGAGATCCAGGACTGGGTGATCAAGCCGCAGCTGCGCAACGTGGCCGGCGTCACCGAGATCAACTCGATCGGCGGCTTCGAGAAGCAGTACGTGGTGGCGCCGAACCTGGAGCGCCTGTCGGCGCACGGCCTGAGCCTGGCCGACGTGGTCGGCGCGCTGGAGAAGAACAACGCCAACCAGGGCGCCGGCTACATCGAGCGCCGCGGCGAGCAGTACCTGGTGCGCGCGCCCGGCCAGGTGCGCTCGATCGACGACATCCGCGAGGTGATCGTCGGCAAGGCACAGGGGCAGCCGGTGCGCATCCGCGACATCGCCGACGTCGACCTCGGGCGCGAGCTGCGCACCGGCGCGGCCACCGAGAACGGGCAGGAGGTGGTGCTGGGGACGGTGTTCATGCTGATGGGGGAGAACAGCCGCGCGGTCTCGCGCGCCGTCGACCGCCAAATGCTGGCGATCAACAAGAGCCTGCCGGCCGGCGTCAAGGCGGTCACCGTGTACGACCGCACCGTGCTGGTGGACAAGGCGATCGCCACCGTGCAGAAGAACCTGCTGGAAGGCGCCGCCCTCGTGATCGCGGTGCTGTTCCTGTTCCTCGGCAACATCCGCGCGGCGGTGATCACCGCGATGGTGATCCCGCTGGCCATGCTGTTCACGTTCACCGGCATGGTCAAGGGCGGCATCAGCGCCAACCTCATGAGCCTGGGCGCGCTCGACTTCGGGATCATCGTCGACGGCGCGGTGGTGATCGTGGAGAACTGCGTGCGGCGCCTGGCGCATGCGCAGGCCCACCATGGCCGGCCGCTGAACCGGGCCGAGCGCCTGCACGAGGTGTTCGCCGCCGCGCGCGAGGCACGGCGGCCGCTCCTCTACGGCCAGCTGATCATCATGGTGGTGTACGTCCCCATCCTGGCGCTCACGGGCGTGGAGGGCAAGATGTTCCATCCCATGGCGTACACGGTGCTGCTCGCGCTGCTGGGGGCGATGCTTCTGTCGATCACCTTCGTGCCGGCCGCCGTGGCGCTGTTCATGGGCGGCAAGGTGTCGGAAAAGCAGAGCCGGCCAATGGCGTGGGCGCAGCGGCATTACCAGCCGCTGCTCAAGTCCACCCTGGCCAATGCGCCGGTGGTCCTGACCTTCGCCGGCGTGCTGGTCCTCTTCTGCCTCGCGGTGGGCACGCGCCTGGGCAGCGAATTCGTGCCGAACCTGAACGAAGGCGACTTCGCGATCCAGGCCTTGCGCATCCCGGGCACCAGCCTGACGCAGTCGGTGGAGATGCAAAAGCAGCTCGAGACGCGGCTGAAGGCGAAGTTCCCCGAGATCGAGCGCGTGTTCGCCCGCACCGGGACGGCGGAGATCGCGGCCGACCCGATGCCGCCCAACATCTCGGACGGCTACATCATGCTCAAGCCCCTGGACCAATGGCCCGCGCCGCGCAAGACGCGCGAGGAACTGATCGAGGCGATCCGCGACGAGACGGCCACCATCCCGGGCAACCTGTACGAGTTCTCGCAGCCGATCCAGCTGCGCTTCAACGAACTGATTTCCGGCGTGCGCTCCGACGTCGCGGTCAAGGTGTTCGGCGACGACGAGGCGGTCCTGGGCACGACTGCCGGCCGGATCGCCGAAGTCCTGGAGCGCGTGCCCGGGGCCACCGAGGTGAAGGTGGAGCAGACCACCGGCCTGCCGATGCTCACGGTGCAGATCGACCGCGTCAAGGCGACGCGCTACGGCCTCAACATGAGCGACGTGCAGGACGTGGTGGCCACCGCGGTGGGCGGGCGCGAAGCCGGCACCGTGTTCCAGGGCGACCGGCGCTTCGGGCTGCTGGTCCGGCTGCCGGAAGCCGTGCGGGGCGACCTGCAGGCGCTCGGCCGGCTGCCGGTGCCGCTGCCGCGCAGCGGCGAATCCGGCCGCACCAGCTACATCCCGCTGGCGGAGGTGGCCACGCTGGACCTGGCCCCCGGCCCCAACCAGGTCTCGCGCGAGGACGGCAAGCGCCGCGTCGTGGTCAGCGCCAACGTGACCGGGCGCGACCTGGGCTCCTTCGTGGCCGACGCACAGGCGGCGATCGAGGGCTGGGTGAAGGTGCCGGCCGGCTACTGGATCACCTGGGGCGGCACCTTCGAGCAATTGCAGTCCGCCACGCAGCGGCTGCAACTGGTGATCCCGGTGGCGCTGCTGCTGGTGTTCGTGCTGCTGTTCGCCGTGTTCGGCAACCTCAAGGACGGCCTGCTGGTGTTCACCGGCATCCCGTTCGCCCTCACCGGCGGGGTGCTGGCGCTGTGGGCGCGCGGGATTCCGCTGTCGATCTCCGCCGCGGTCGGTTTCATCGCGCTCTCGGGTGTGGCCGTCCTCAACGGACTCGTGATGATCACCTTCGTGCGCAAGTTGCGCGAGGAAGGGCGGCCGCTGCAACAGGCGGTGGAGGAGGGGGCCCTCAGCCGCCTGCGGCCGGTGCTCATGACGGCGCTGGTGGCCTCGCTCGGCTTCGTGCCCATGGCGCTGGCCACCGGCACGGGGGCGGAGGTGCAGCGTCCGCTGGCCACCGTGGTGATCGGCGGGATCCTGTCGTCCACCGTGCTGACCCTGCTGGTGCTGCCGATCCTGTACCGGTGGGCCCACCTGCGCGACGAGGAAGCCGAGCAGGTCGAACTCGCACCGGCGAGCGCCTGAGCGCGGGGCGCTTCAGTCCCAGACGTAGCGCAGGCCGACCACCGCCAGCCGCGGCGCGCCGGGCGCCAGGAAGCGCTCCGGCGCCGCCTCGGCCCCGGGCGCCAGCGGCGCGCCGCCCGGGAACAGGTCGAGGCTGCCGGCGGCGAAGGTGGCATAGCGGCGGTCGAACACGTTGTGCACCCGCAGGTAGGCCTGCCAGCGCTCGGTGAACTGCCAGCGCAGCCGCGCATGCAGCACCGCGTAGCCGCCCAGGCGCCCGAGCTCGGGCCGGCTGCCGCCCTCGTTGCCGGCCACGGTCTGCGACGCGGCGACCAGCCAGTCCGCCCCCACGGTGAGGCGCGGGCGCACCGTCCAGTCGGCCGAGAGCTTCAGCACCTGGCGCGGCAGGCCGGCGATGCGGTCGCCGCTGCGCACGGCGTTCGGCTGCTCCTCGGTGGAGAGCGGGCCCGAGAGCACCAGCGGTGAGCGGTAGGTGGCATCGAGGAAGGTATAGGCCGCCTGCCATTCCAGCGCGCCGTTGCGGCCCTGCGCCGACAGCTCCGCTCCCTGGCGCCGGGTGCGGTCGACGTTGGCGAAGAAGCCGGCCTGCGACAGGCCGGAGCGCAGGAACACGATGTCGTTGCGGGTGTCGGTGCGGAACAGGGCGCCGCTGAAGCTCGGCCCGCCGGCGGGCTGCACCCGCGCGCCGATCTCGTACGTGCGCGCCACCACCTGCTGCAGGAAGGGATCGGCCTGCAGGCCGGTCGGCAGCACGCAGGGGCGCTCGGCGTCGGCGCAGCCCAGTTCCAGCGCGGTCGGCACGCGGTTGCCCTGGGAGGCGCTGGCGAACAGCGTCGTGCGCGCATCGAGCGCGTGGGTGATGCCCAGGGCCGGATTGAGCTTGCGGTAGGTGAAAGACTCCGGCAGCAGCGGCTCGGGCTGGCCGAGCGCGTTGCGCACCCGGGTGCTGCCCCAGCGGGCCGACAGCGACAGCTGCGTTCCGGGCCGGATCTCGTAGGTGTCGCCGGCGAACAGGCCGAAGCGGCGCGTGCGCCCGCGCAGGGCCACCTCGTGTTCGGGCTCGTCGGCGGGCGACGCGATCGCGAAGCGGCGGGCGTCGAAGGTGCCCGGCTGGTCGAACTGGTCGTGCGAGATGCGCGCCACGGCGGCGTCGGCGCCCAGCACCCACTGGTGCGCGCCGCGCCGCTGCGACCATTGCACGCCCAGGCCCGCTTCGCTCTGGCGCGAACGGGTGGTGTTGATCGCCGCCTCCAGCGCGTCGGCATCTTCCTCGTCGCTCACGTCGCCGGTGCTGCCGTGGCGCCGGCCATGGCGCCACCAGCCCTGCACGACCAGGCGTGCGGCGCCGGGCAGTCCGCGGGTGGCCTGCAGCGACACCAGCGTGTCGTGGTTGCGGCTCGCGTCGGGCGCGGTGTAGATGGCGGAGCGATCGGCCTGGAACAGCGGCTCCGGCACCAGGCCGTTGCCGTTCAGGCGGCTGCCGGCATCGAGCAGGGTGGCGCTCCAGCCGTCCTCGCCCTGCTGCCGGCCCGCCTTCACGAACAGGTTGGCCAGCGAGCCGCGCGAGAAGTCGCGCCAGCCGCGCTCCTCGAAGGCGCTCGCGGCCACGTAGGCGTGCCAGCCGTCGGCGAACCGGCGACCATGCCCCACCCCGATGCGGTGCCGCCCTGCGCTGCCGACCGACACGTCCGCCTCGGTGCCTTCGTGCGTGAGCCCCGACTTGGTGGTCAGCACCAGGGCGCCGCCCAGCGTGTTGAGCCCGTACAGCGGATTGGAGCCGGGCACCAGCGCCAGCCCGGCGATCGCCGACTCCGGCAGCAGGTCCCAGTTCGCCACGTCGCCGAAGGGCTGGTTCAGGCGCACGCCATCCAGCCACAGCGACAGGCCCTGGGCCGTTCCCAGCAGGGGCGACAGGCGCTGGCCGCGGTAGGTGAGGTCCACCTGGTAGGGGCTGCCCTGCACCTCGTTGACGATCACGCCCGGCAGGCGCCGGTTCATGAACTCGGGCAGGTTGGGTGCGCCGGCGCGCTCGATCTCGAGGTCGCTCGCCTGCTGCGCGTTGCCGGGATAGAGCGCCCGCGGCGTCTCGAAGCCGGGCAGCGGCGTGCGCGGGATCACGCGCACCTCGGGCAGCGTGCTTTCGCGTTCGCCCTGGCCCTGCGCGACCGCGGGCCCCCCCAGCAAAGGCAGCACGCACGCGATCCACCCTGATCTCGTTGTCCGTCCCATGGGTTGCGCCCCGGTCGTTGTAGTTGGCAACGATTCTTCCGGCGCGAGCGCGGCCGCCGAGCTAGGTCAAACCCTAGGCGCGGCCTCAGCGCAGCCAGCCGCGCTTACGGAAGTACCACATCGGCACCAGCGCGCTCGCGGCCATCACCACCAGCACATACGGATAGGAGGCGCGGCCCAGGAACTGCAGCTCCGGGAACTGCAGGTTCATGCCGTACAGGCTGGCCACCAGCGTCGGCGGCAGCAGCGCCACACTGGCCACCGAGAAGATCTTGATGATCTTGTTCTGGTTGATGTTGATGAAGCCGACGGTGGCGTCCATCAGGAAGTTGATCTTGTCGAACAGGAAGGCGGTGTGGCTGTCCAGCGATTCGATGTCGCGCAGGATCTGGCGCGCTTCCTCGAACTGGCTGGCGCTGAGCATGCGGCTGCGCATCATGAAGCTGACCGCGCGCCGCGTGTCCATCACGTTGCGGCGGATGCGGCCGTTCAGGTCTTCCTGCAGGGCGATGGCTTCCAGGGCCTCGCCGGCCAGCGTGTCGGTCACTTCGCCGGCCAGCACCTGGCGGCTGACCTTCTCCAGCTCGTCGTAGATGCCTTCCAGCGTGTCGGCGGAGTATTCGGCATCGGCGTCGAACAGCTTGAGCAGCACTTCCTTGGCGTCCTCGATCAGGCCGGGGGCGCGGCGCGCCCGCAGGCGCAGCAGGCGGAACACCGGAACGTCCTCGTCGTGGATGGAGAACAGCACGCCATGGCTCTTGAGCGACTGGTTCATCAGGTTCAGGATGAACGCCACGCGCACGGTGCGGGGCTCGTCGTCGCCGGCGATCAGGAAGTCGCTGCGGATGTGGAGGTCGCCGTTGTCTTCCTCATAGAAGCGGGCCGACTCCTCGATGTCCTCGTCCATCGCGTCTTCCGGGATGGACAGGTCGTAGTACTGCTTGATCCAGCGCTTCTCCTCGGGCGTCGGCGCCTCGAGGTCGACCCAGACCGGCTGGAACCGGGAAAGCTCTTCCAGGGACTCGATCTCTTCCTGGAAGAGGCGGCCGTTGGCGAGCGTGAAGATATTGAGCATCGGGCTACGGATCCAATGGGTCGAATCGGGCTGAGGCGAGGGGGTCAGCTTCCGGGCGACCGGAACCGCCGCCAGTCACCCCAGAAGCCGCCGACCAGGGCTGGTTTCCAAGGGAACGCTCTCCAGGAAAAAGGATGGGCGATTATGCCGCGCGGTGCCGCTGCCGGCGTGAACTCGGCCTTGCGGAGGAGTCGCCAGCGCTCGTTGTCCATCGGGTGCGACCCTTAATGGATGAGGCACTTTCGCAGGACAAGTCCTACACGGCTGGGCCAGAACGTCCGACACCACAGCTCAGGAGCCGGCCCTACATTGACTTCATCGCAGGGCTGCCAGGCCCCGCCCATGTACCTGCAAGGAGCCGAGATGATCCAGCTAGCGACCGACCCGAACGCCAGCCGCTCGAATTGGCGTCCCTCCGGCGATGCCAGGGAAAGCACCGTGGCGGCCCGCCGGCCCCGCAGCCACGCGTGGCCTTTCATCGTGCGGCACGCCGAGCGCAGCAACGCTTCGCAGGATCACAAACGTACCCCCACCAGCACCGAGAGCGGCAGCTGAAGTCACGGCCAGGAGCCCGATATGTTCAAGGAAGCCAAGTCGACCAACCGCTACAACGATACCCCGCGCGACAAGCCGCAGGCGGAGCGCGTGGAGCACGCCAACCTGGATCGCCCCGGCGCCCAGGCGCACCCGAAGGCCGCCGTCGGCGGCTGGAACCGCCTCGATGCCGCCGCCCTGTGGCGCCTGCGTTGAGCACCACCTGAATTCCTGTCAAGGGGTGGGCTGAAGGCCGCCCTGCGAACTTTGCGCGGCCCCCTCGGGGGCCGCTTTTCATTTCCTCCCGCGGCGCGCGATTTCCCTCGTACATCGGAAGAAAACACGAGCAAGTCCGCGCACTTGCGTAGTGCATTTCAAGCGGTTTCCATTCACGCCTCGGCCTTGAGGGAAATCAATTGCCTTTTGGAAGAACGAGGGGCATAGTGAATCGCAAGCTATTGCAGATTCGAAGCATCCTTCCGGGCGCCAAGCACCGGCGCCACCCATCCGAGCGAAGTGCAACAGGAGGCTCCATGAACCTGACGATCAGCGGTCACCACCTCGAAGTAACCCCCGCCCTGCGGAACTACGTGACCACCAAGCTCGATCGCATCACCCGTCACTTTGAGCAAGTCGTCGATATCAAGGTCCTACTGACCGTCGAGAAGCAGAAGGAGAAGGAACGAAGGCAACGCGCCGAATGCAGGATCCACGTGAAGGGCAACGACATCTTTGCCGAGAGCGCCCACCACGACCTGTACGCCGCCCTCGACGAACTGGTCGACAAGCTGGATCGGCAGGTCTGCCGCCACAAGACCCTGGTGCAGGCCCACCACCACGAAGCGGCCAAACGCGTCATGTGACGCAGGGATCCCGCCGCTCATGACCACCCCGACGAGGCCCGCTCCCTGCGGGCCTCGTCCGTTGGGGCGATTGACGCGGCACCTTCGTTTCTAGGGCCGGTTACATCCCGCGTGCATAATCCGGTCCAGTTATCATGAACCGCCTTGCGTCCATCCTGCCGCCCGCCCAGGTCCTGGTCGGCGTCGACGCCACCAGCAAGAAGCGGGCTTTCGAGGAAGCCGGGCTCCTGTTCGAAAACCTCCACGGCCTGTCGCGCGCGCTGATCACCGACAGCCTGTTCGCCCGCGAGCGTCTCGGGTCGACGGGTCTCGGCCACGGCGTGGCGATCCCGCACGGCCGCATCAAGGGCCTGAAGGCGCCGATGGCGGCCCTGTTCCAGCTGGCGCACCCGATCGGCTTCGACGCCCCGGACGAACAGCCCGTGAACGTCCTGATCTTCCTGCTGGTGCCCGAAGCGGCCACCCAGAAGCACCTGGAAATCCTGTCCGAGATCGCGGAGCTGTTGAGCGACGCCCCGCTGCGCGAGAAGATGAAGACCAGCATGGAGGCTTCGCAGCTCCACCAGCTCATCGCGACCTGGCAATCCGCGCAGTCGCAGTAAAGAGGTTCGCCCAGGCTTGAAGCCGACCGTCGTCAGTGCCGACGTCCTGTTCGAGGACCATCGTGCCCACCTGAAATGGGAATGGGTGGCCGGCCTCGGTGCGTCCGAACGGCGCTTCGACGAAGTGGCCGTGCGCGCCGCCCGCTCCGGCGCCGACCTGGTCGGCTACCTGAATTACATCCATCCGTACCGGGTGCAGATCCTGGGCGCGCGCGAAGTCGCCTACCTGACCAACGCCACGGCGGAGGACTGCGCCCGCCGCATCGCCCGCATCGTCACGCTGGAGCCGCCGGTGCTGGT
This sequence comes from Ramlibacter alkalitolerans, assembly GCF_016722765.1. Taxonomy (GTDB): domain Bacteria; phylum Pseudomonadota; class Gammaproteobacteria; order Burkholderiales; family Burkholderiaceae_C; genus Ramlibacter; species Ramlibacter alkalitolerans. Next base: position 215,377 of record NZ_JAEQND010000010.1, read on the forward strand.
GCTGACGGACAACCAGACCGCGCCCGAGGCCCTGCTGTCGATGTGCGAGCGGGCCCAGATCCCGATGTTCGCCACCCACGAGCCCTCGGCCTTCGTGATCGACGTGCTGCGGGCCTACCTGTCCAAGCACTTCGCCGAGCGCACCTCGATGCACGGCGTGTTCATGGACATCCTGGGCCTGGGCGTGCTGATCACGGGCGAGTCGGGCCTGGGCAAGAGCGAACTGGGGCTGGAACTGATCACCCGCAGCAGCGGCCTGGTGGCCGACGACGCGGTGGACCTGTACCGGGTGAACCAGACCACCATCGAGGGCCGCTGCCCCGAGCTGCTGCAGAACCTGCTGGAGGTGCGCGGCATCGGCCTGCTGGACATCCGGGCCATCTTCGGCGAGACGGCGGTGCGGCGCAAGATGCGGCTGCGGCTGATCGTGCACCTGGTGCGGCGCGAGACGATGGAGCGCGAGTACGAGCGCCTGCCCTACGAGCCGCTCACGCAGGACGTGCTGGGCGTGCCGGTGCGCAAGGCCGTGATCCCGGTCGTGGCCGGCCGCAACATGGCCGTGCTGGTGGAGGCGGCCGTGCGCAACACGATCCTGCAGCTGCGCGGGGTGGACACGTACCAGGAGTTCGTGGAGCGGCACCGGCGGGCGATGGAAAAGGGCGGATGACGCCGGCTGCGCCGGCATGACCTCGCCGCTGGCGCGGCGTCGATGACGGAATGACAGGAGAAAGAAAGGGCCCGTCCGCTCCTTTCTTCATTTTGTCATCGAGGCGAAGCCGAGGAATCATCGCAGCCGCGCAGCGGCAAGGTCATGCCCGGCAGCGCCGGGCGGTCATTTGCCCTTGTTCGGGCAATTCACCTTGGTGCAATGCGCGTACAGGCTCAAGGCGTGCTCCGCGATCTGGAAGCCCTTGGTCTTGGCGACCGCGTGCTGGCGCTTCTCGATCTCGGCGTCGTAGAACTCCTCCACCCGGCCGCAGTCCAGGCACACCAGGTGGTCGTGGTGGGTGCCTTCGTTGAGCTCGTAGACCGCCTTGCCGCTCTCGAAGTGGCTGCGCGTCAGGATGCCGGCCTGCTCGAACTGCGTGAGCACCCGGTAGACCGTGGCCAGCCCGATGTCCGAGCGTTCCTCCAGCAGCACGCGGAAGACGTCTTCCGCCGTCATGTGCCGCTGTTCGCCCTTCTGGAACACGTCCAGGATCTTCAGCCGTGGCAGCGTGGCCTTGAGCCCGGTGCTCTTGAGTTCGTCGATGTTGGACATGGTGCTGCCGCTACAATGCCCCGATCATATCGCCTGGCCTTCCCCCCGCCTGTCTCATGCTCGTCAAGACTTTGCGCCAGTCGCGAATCCCGTTCGCCACTGTGGCCCTCGCACTACTGGCCGGCTGCGGCTCCTACGACAACATCGGCCGCCGCGTCAGCACCGCGCTGACGCCCTACCGCGCCGAGGTGGTGCAGGGCAACTTCGTCTCGCGCGAGCAGGTGCAGTCGCTGCAGCCCGGGATGAGCCGCGAGCAGGTCCGGCAGGCCCTGGGCACCCCGCTGGTGAGCAGCCTGTTCCACGCCGACCGCTGGGACTACGTCTTCACCCTGCGCCGCCAGGGAGTGGAGCCGCAGCAGCGCCACCTGGCCGTGTTCTTCAAGGGCGATGCCATGGAGCGCGTCGAGGGCGGCGAGACCATGCCCAGCGAGGCCGAGTTCGTCTCCACTCTCGACAAGCGCAAGTCCGGCAAGGTGCCCAGGCTGGAGGCGACCGAAGAGGAGTTGCGCGCCGCCAGCGCCAGGCAGGCCCCGGCAGCGCCCGCGCCCCAGCCTGCCGCCACGCCGGCCGCCCCGGCGGCGGCCACGAACTACCCGCCGCTGGAAGCCCCTGCCCGCTGAGGACCGCATGACCAAGGGCACGCAGGCACTGAAGAACGTGGCCGTGGCGGGCGCCGTGCAGCGGCCGCCGCAGGGCAGCACCGAACACCGCGTCGCCGTCGCCGGCGCCTCCGGCCGCATGGGCCACATGCTGATCGAGGCGATCCGCGCCTCCGAGGACTGCCGGCTGGCCGGCGCCCTCGACGTCGCCACCAGCCCCGCCATCGGCAACGACGCCGCGGCCTTCCTGGGCCATGCGAGCGGGGTGCCGGTCACCGCCGACATCGCCAAGGGCCTGGAGCACGCCGAGGTGCTGATCGACTTCACCCGCCCGGAAGGCACGCTGGCGCACCTGCAGGTCTGCCGCGAGCGCGGTGTGAAGCTGGTGATCGGCACCACCGGCTTCAGCGAGGCGCAGAAGGCGCAGATCGCCGCGGCCGCGAAGGACATCGCGATCGTGATGGCGCCCAACATGAGCGTGGGCGTCAACGTCACGCTCAAGCTGCTCGAGCTGGCGGCCAAGGCCCTGGCCACCGGCTACGACATCGAGATCATCGAGGCCCACCACCGCCACAAGGTGGACGCGCCCTCGGGCACGGCACTGAAGATGGGCGAAGTGATCGCCCAGGCGATCGGCCGCGACCTGAAGCAGTGCGGGGTGTTCGCGCGCGAAGGCGTGACGGGCGAGCGCGACCCGTCGACCATCGGCTTTTCCGCCATCCGCGGCGGCGACATCGTGGGCGACCACACCGTGCTGTTCGCCGGCACCGGCGAGCGCATCGAGATCACCCACAAGTCGGCCAGCCGCGCGACCTACGCACAAGGCAGCCTGCGGGCGGTGCGTTTCCTGGCGGAACAGCCCAACGGCCTGTTCGACATGTTCGACGTGCTGGGATTGCGGGACCGGGACCAATGAGCTTCCTCGATCTCTTCCGCCAGGGCGACGCCGTCACCCAGGTGGTGGCGATCCTCCTGCTGGCCATGTCGGTGTCGAGCTGGGTGGTCATCCTCTGGAAGGGCTGGGTCCTGCACCGGGCCGGCTCCGACGTCGCCCGCAGCACGGCGGCCTTCTGGCAGGCCGGTTCGGTCGGCGAAGGCCGGCAGAAGGTCGAGGCCTTCGACCGCGAGCGCCTGGTGCTGCCCCTGATCACGGCCGCGGAAGTGCCGGCGCCGGGCTCGCTCGCCTCGGCCGGCGACAAGTCGCAGCAGCTCACGCGCGTGCTGCGCAATGCGCTGCATGCGGTGCTGTTCAAGCTGCAGTTCGGCCAGGTCCTGCTGGCCACCGTGGGCTCCACGGCGCCCTTCGTCGGGCTGCTGGGCACGGTCTGGGGCATCTACCACGCGCTCACCGGCATCGCCAATGCGGGCCAGATCACGATCGACAAGGTCTCGGGCCCGGTCGGCGAGGCGCTGATCATGACCGCCGCCGGCCTGGCGGTCGCCATTCCCGCCGTCCTCGGCTACAACATCTTCGGCCGGCTCATCGGCCGGATCGAGGCCGACCTGGAAGGCTTCGCGCGCGACCTGCGCGAACTGCTGGTCCACCCGGCGGTGGCCGCCGCGGCGGCCTGAGGGGGCCGGCATGGCATTCGGGCGACTGGAGCGCACGCAGGGCGAGCCGCCCATGAGCGACATCAACGTCACGCCGCTGGTCGACGTCATGCTGGTGCTGGTGGTGATCTTCATCATCACGGCGCCGCTGCTGGCCAGCTCCATCCGCCTCGACCTGCCGCGCGCCGAAGGCACGCAGCCGGGCGACGCGCCGCGCTTCGTCACGGTGGTGCTGGACCGCTCGGGCCAGGTCTTCCTCAACGACAAGCCGGTGAATCCCGCGCAACTGGCCGACCAGCTCGCCGCGGCGGCGAAGCAGAACCCCGAAACCGAGATCCAGCTGCGCGCCGACCAGACCGTCGCCTACGGCCGGGTGGTCGAGGTGATGGGCGTGGCCCACAAGGCGGGCCTGAGCCGCATCGGCTTCGTCGCGGAACCGGCGAAATGACGCCCGGCTGGCGCCGGGCATGACGGGGACGAACCCCTAGAATTCCCCGACCATGGACGAAAAGTACAACCACCTCGCCGTCGAAAAGGCCGCGCAGGACGAATGGACCGCGCGGGATGCCTACCGCGTGACCGAGGACCCGCGCAAGAAGAAGTTCTACGCCTGTTCCATGCTGCCCTATCCCTCCGGCAAGCTGCACATGGGCCACGTGCGCAACTACACGATCAACGACATGTTGACGCGCTACCTGCGCATGAACGGCTACAACGTGCTGATGCCCATGGGCTGGGACGCCTTCGGCCTGCCGGCGGAGAACGCGGCGCTGAAGAACGGCGTGCCCCCGGCGAAGTGGACGTACGAGAACATCGCGTACATGAAGGGCCAGATGCAGGCCATGGGCCTGGCGATCGACTGGTCGCGCGAGATCGCCACCTGCGACCCGTCCTACTACAAGTGGAACCAGTGGCTGTTCCTCAAGATGCTGGAAAAGGGCATCGCCTACCGCAAGACCCAGGTCGTCAACTGGGACCCGGTGGACCAGACGGTGCTGGCCAACGAGCAGGTGATCGATGGCAAGGGCTGGCGCACCGGCGCGGTGGTGGAAAAACGCGAGATCCCCGGCTACTACCTGAAGATCACCGACTACGCGCAGGAACTGCTCGATTACGTGCAGAAGGACCTGGAGGGCTGGCCCGAGCGCGTCAAGCTGATGCAGGAGAACTGGATCGGCCGCAGCGAGGGCGTGCGCTTCGCGTTCCCGCACGACATCCGCGGTGACGACGGCCAGTTGATCGGCGACGGCCGCATGTACGTGTTCACCACGCGCGCCGACACGATCATGGGCGTGACCTTCTGCGCCGTGGCACCGGAACACCCGCTCGCGCTGCATGCCGCGAAAACCAATCCGAAACTCGCGCAGTTCATCGAGGAGTGCAAGAAGGGCGGCACCACCGAGGCCGAACTCGCGCTGCGCGAGAAGGAGGGCATGCCCACCGGCCTGAAGGTGATGCACCCGATCTCCGGCGAGAAGGTGGAGGTCTGGGTCGGCAACTACGTCCTCATGGGCTACGGCGACGGCGCCGTGATGGGCGTGCCGGGCCACGACGAGCGCGACTTCGCCTTCGCGCTGAAGTACGGCCTGCCCATCATCCAGGTGATCCACGTCGACGGCCAGGCCTACGACTACAAGCGCTGGCAGGAGTGGTATGCCGACAAGGAGAACGGCGTCACCATCAACTCCGACATCTTCAGCGGCTTCAACTACAAGGACGCCGTGAAGGCGGTGGCGCACCACCTGGAGCAGAAGGGGCTGGGCGAGAAGAAGACGACCTGGCGCCTGCGCGACTGGGGCATCAGCCGCCAGCGCTACTGGGGCACGCCGATCCCGATCATCCACTGCGACGAGCACGGCGCCGTGCCCGTGCCGGAACGGGATCTGCCCGTGGTGCTGCCGCAGGACTGTGTGCCCGACGGCACCGGCAACCCGCTGAACAAGCGCGAGGACTTCCTGGCCTGCAGCTGCCCGGTGTGCGGCAAGCCGGCGCGCCGCGAGACCGACACGATGGACACCTTCGTCGATTCGTCGTGGTACTTCATGCGCTACTGCGACCCGAGGAACGACGCGAAGATGGTCGCCGAAGGCACGCAGTACTGGATGCCGATGGACCAGTACATCGGCGGCATCGAGCACGCCATCCTGCACCTGCTGTACGCGCGCTTCTGGACCAAGGTGATGCGCGACGTCGGCCTGGTGCAGATCGCCGAGCCCTTCACGAAGCTGCTGACGCAGGGCATGGTGCTGAACGAGGCGTTCTCGCGCACCGCCACCGGCAAGCAGTACTTCTGGGCCCACGAACTCGACATCGCGCGCGACGAGCACGCCAACGTGATCTCCGCCACCGCCAAGGCGGACGGCCAGCCGGTCCTGTACGAGGGCTGGACGACCATGTCCAAGTCCAAGAACAACGGCGTCGACCCGCAGGACCTGATCGAGAAGTACGGCGCCGACACGGCGCGCCTGTACACGATGTTCACGGCCCCGCCGGAAGCGACGCTGGAGTGGAACGACGCCGCGCTGGAAGGCAGTTATCGCTTCCTGCGCCGGGTGTGGAACTTCGGGTTGCGGCTGGGGGCGCCGGGCGAGTCGCAGGCGGGGGCGGCCGGCAAGCAGTCGCAGGCCCTGCGGCGCGAGATCCACATGGTGCTGCGCCAGGTCGACTACGACTACCAGCGCATGCAATACAACACGGTCGTCTCCGGCGCGATGAAGATGCTCAACGCGCTGGAGGACTTCAAGGGGGCCGACGAGCCCGGCGCCGATGCCGCGCTGCGGGAAGGCTTCGGCATCCTGCTGCGGGTGCTGTATCCGGTCACGCCGCACGTCACGCACGCGCTGTGGAAGGAGCTGGGTTACGCCGGCACGCAGGGCGAGCTGCTCGACGCGCCGTGGCCGCAGGTCGACGAGGGCGCGCTGAAGCAGGACGAGGTCGAACTCGTGCTGCAGGTGAACGGCAAGATGCGCGGCTCCATCCTGGTGCCGGCGGGCGCGGACAAGGCGCAGATCGAGAAGATCGCGCTGGCCAGCGAGCCGTTCCAGAAGTTCGCCAACGGCGCGGCGGCGAAGAAGGTGATCGTGGTGCCGGGACGGCTGGTCAACGTCGTCGTATGAAGCGCCGGCTGCTTCTTGCCGCGGTCGCCGCGGCGCTGCTGGCCGGCTGCGGCTTCCAGTTGCGCCAGGCGCCGGACTTCGTGTTCGATTCGATCGCGATCAATGCCCCGTCCACCTCGCCCCTCGCGAACGAACTGCGGCGCAGCCTGGCCGCCGACGGCCGCGTGCGCGTGCTGCCCGCGGGCACGGACGCCGCGCAGGCGAACGTGGTGCTGGAGGTGCCCACCGAGTTGCGCGAGAAGGTGGTGGTGGGCCTCAACGCGAGCGGGCAGGTGCGCGAATTCCAGCTGCGCACGCGCATCCACTTCCGCGTGCGCACCGGCCGGGGCAAGGAGCTGATCCCCGACACGGAACTGCTGCAGCAGCGCGACATCAGCTTCAACGAGTCGGCGGTGCTGGCCAAGGAAGCCGAGGAGGCGCTCCTGTACCGCGACATGCAGGCCGACCTCGTGCAGCAGCTCATGCGGCGGCTCGCGGCCATCCGCACCCTGTAAGACACCTCCGGACGGCTGTCGCCGGGCGCCTGCACGGCGTGCCCGGCGCCTCCTACGCCCGCGCTGCCCCGGCGGTGGGAACCTTGCGTGTACGTTGCCGTGCCGACGCGCTTGCGTGCGCGCCGTGCCGCGGCCCATCTCGGACAGGAACGTCGTCGGGAGCTGTCGCATGGATGCCATCGGATCGCCTGCTTCGCAGGACTTCATCCAGAAGGAGGCGCGCTACGGTGCGCGCAACTATGCGCCGGTGCCGGTGGTGGTGGACCATGCGAAGGACTGCCTGGTCTGGGATGTCGATGGCAAGGAGTACATCGACATGATGAGCGCGTACTCCTCGGTCAGCCACGGCCACCTGCATCCGCGCATCGTCGCCGCGGCGCAGCGCCAGCTTCAGAAGGTGGCCGTGATGTCCCGCGCCTACTACGGCACCACGCTCGGCCCGTTGCTGGAGAAACTGAGCGAGGTCACCGGCTTCGAGCGCGCGTTGCCGATGAACACCGGCGCCGAGGCGGTGGAGACGGCGATCAAGTGCGCGCGCCGCTGGGGCCATCGCGTCAAGGGCATTCCCGACGGCCAGCAGAAGATCCTGGTGGCGCGCGGCAACTTCCACGGCCGCACCACCACCATCATCGGGTTCTCGAGCGAGGAGGACTACCGCAGCGGCTTCGGCCCCTTCGACGGCGGCTTCCAGCCCTTCGACTACGGCGACATGGAAAGCGTGAAGGCTGCGGCCACCGGGGACACCTGCGCGGTGCTGATCGAGCCGATCCAGGGCGAAGCCGGCGTGATCGTGCCTCCGCCCGGGTTCTTCCAGCAACTGCGGGCCTGGTGCACGCGCAACCAGGTGCTGCTGATCGACGACGAGGTGCAGGCGGGCCTGGGGCGCACGGGCAAGTGGTTCGCCTTCGAGCATGAAGGCATCCGGCCCGACGCACTGATCCTGGGCAAGGCGCTGGGCGGCGGCCTGCTGCCCGTGAGCGCCTTCTGTGCCGACGACGCGGTGATGCAGGTGTTCGTGCCGAACAGCCACGGATCGACCTTCGGCGGCAACGCACTGGCGGCGGCGGTGGCCCTGGAGGGGCTGAAGGTGCTGCAGGAGGAGGGCCTGGTCGCGCACTGCGCGGAGAAGGGCGAGTACCTGTTCCGGCGCCTGCGCGAGGTGCAGGCGGAACTCGCCCCCCTGATCCGCGACGTGCGCGGCCGCGGACTGTGGATCGGCGTCGACATCGAGCCCTCCTGCACCACCGCGCGCGACCTGGTGGAGCGCCTGGCCGCGCATGGCGTGCTGTCCAAGGAGACGCACGACACCGTGATCCGCTTCGCGCCCCCGCTCACGATCCCCTTCGACCTGATGGACCGCGCCGTCGACATCTTCCACCGCGTCGCCCGCGAGAAGTACCAGGAGCTGGGGCTGGGGAGGAGGGCGTCGTCGTCGAATGGGGCGAAGGCCACGGTGTAACAGCCAGACAGCCGAACACAGAAGCCGCAAAAGTTACGCAAAAGCCGCAGAAGAACATCCATCCTGAGTGGGTTCCCTTTTGCGGCTTTTGCATAACCTTTGCGGCTTTTGCGTTCGGTTGTCCGTCCCCTGCGACGCTTAAACTTGCCGCCATGCAACTCGGCCCCGCGCAACTCACGCAACACCTGCAGCGGGGACTTCGGCCGCTGTACATGCTGCACGGCGACGAGCCGCTGCTGGTGCAGGAGGCTGCCGATGCGATCCGGGCGGCGGCGCGGGCGCAGGGCTTCGCGGAGCGCACCGTCCACACGGTGGCGGGCGCGCATTTCGACTGGAGTGCCGTGCTGGCCGCGGGCGGCTCGCTGAGCCTGTTCGCCGACAAGCAGGTCGTGGAGATCCGCATTCCTTCCGGCAAGCCCGGCAAGGAGGGCGGGGCGGCCCTGCAGCAGATCGCCGAAGGCGCCGCCGGCAACGACAGCACGCTCACCCTGGTGCTGCTGCCTAAGCTCGATTTCCAGACCCGCAAGACCGCATGGTTCGCCGCCCTCGAAGGCAACGGCGTGGCCATCGAACTGCCCCCGGTGGAACGCGGCGCGCTGCCGCAATGGATCGCGCAGCGCCTGGCGCAGCAGGGCCAGCGCGTGGCCGCCGGCGAGGAAGGGCAGCGCACGCTGCAGTTCTTCGCCGATCGCGTCGAAGGCAACCTGCTGGCCGCGCACCAGGAGATCCAGAAGCTCGCGCTGCTGCATCCGGCCGGCGAACTGCGCTTCGAGCAGGTCGAGTCGGCGGTGCTGAACGTGGCGCGCTACGACGTGTTCAAGCTGTCGGAGGCGGTGCTGGCCGGCAATGCGGCACGCGTGCAGCGCATGCTCGAAGGCCTGGAGGCGGAAGGCGAGGCGGCGGTGCTGGTGCACTACACGCTGGCTGAGGACATCCGGGCGTTGAAGCGCGTGAAGGACGCGATGGCGGCCGGCCGGCCGCTGCCGATGGCGCTGCGGGAGCAGCGGGTGTGGGGCCCCAGGGAAAAGCTGTTCGAGCGGGTGCTGCCGCGGCTGGACGCGAAAGTCATGGAGCGGCTGCTGCATGCGGCGCACCTGGTGGACGGCATCGTGAAGGGCTTGAAGCAGCCGGAGTGGCCGACGGATGCGTGGCAGGCGCTGCACCGGCTGGCGATGGACCTCTGCCTGGCTGTCGCGGTGGTTCCTTCCTCCCCCTCCGGGGGAGGGCCGGGGTGGGGGCGCCCGGGCGCTCGCACCTGAGCTGCGCCGGGGCGAGGCAGCCCTCACGCCGGCCCTCTCCCGCAAGCGGGAGAGGAGAGGGGAGTGGGAGCGCCCCCACCCTGCCCTCCCCCGGAGGGGGAGGGAAAAAGACAAACGGGGATAATCCACCCATGAACGCCCTGAACGTCGCCGAATACATGCACACCCTGGGCCTGCAGGCCCGGCAGGCGTCCGCGCGCATGGCTTCGGCGTCGGCGGCCGAGAAGAGCAGCGCGCTGCGCGCCCTGGCGGCGCTGCTGCGCGCCAACGTCGCCAGCCTGCAATCCGACAACGCGAAGGACATCGAGCGCGCCACCGCGGCGGGCTTGACCGCGCCCATGGTGGACCGCCTCAAGCTCACGCCCAAGATCATCGAGACCCTCGCCGTCGGCTGCGAGCAGCTCGCCACCATGCCGGACATCATCGGCGAGGTGATCGGCATGAAGCAGCAGCCCAGCGGCATCCGCGTCGGCCAGATGCGCGTGCCGCTCGGCGTGTTCGGCATGATCTTCGAGAGCCGCCCCAACGTGACGATCGAGGCCGCGAGCCTGTCGATCAAGAGCGGCAATGCCTGCATCCTGCGCGGCGGCTCCGAGGCGATCGAATCGAACAAGGCGCTGGCCCGCCTGGTGCAGCAGGCGCTGGCCGACGCGGGCCTGCCGTCCGAGGCGGTGCAACTGGTGCAGACCACCGACCGGGAAGCGGTCGGGCACCTGATCGCCATGCCCGAATCGGTGGACGTGATCATCCCGCGCGGCGGCAAGGGCCTGATCGAGCGCATCAGCCGCGAGGCGAAGGTGCCCGTCATCAAGCACCTCGATGGCAACTGCCACACCTACGTCGACGATCCCTGCGACCTCGCGCTCGCCGTGCGCGTCACCGACAACGCCAAGACGCAGAAATACAGCCCCTGCAACGCGAGCGAAGGCCTGCTGGTCGCACGCGGCGTGGCGCGTGCCTTCCTGCCGCAGATCGGCGCCGTGTTCGCGGCCAAGGGCGTGGAGATGCGCTGCGACGCCGAGGCCGGGGCGATCCTGCGGGAGGTGGCGGACGCGAACGTGCAGGAGGCGACCGAGCAGGACTGGTCGGAGGAATACCTGGCGCCCATCATCAGCGTGAAGGTGGTGGCCGGCATCGACGAGGCCATCGCCCACATCAACCGCTACTCCTCGCACCACACCGACGCGATCCTCACGCGCGACCACGTGCATGCGCAGCGCTTCCTGCGCGAGGTGGACTCGGCCAGCGTGATGGTCAACACCAGCACGCGCTTCGCCGACGGCTTCGAGTACGGCCTGGGCGCGGAGATCGGCATCAGCACCGACAAGTTCCACGCGCGCGGGCCGGTGGGCCTCGAGGGCCTGACCTCGCTGAAGTGGATCGTCCTGGGCAACGGCGAGGTGCGGACCTGACGGCCGTGCCTCTTGCAACCCGGTCGCCTGCCCTCAGCTCCTAGAATCCCCCGGGTGGGCGTCCGCCCGGAGACACAGAAGAACGAGGCCCAGGCCGCATGGTTCCGCATCTCATCACGGCCCTGACCGGCCCGATCAACGAGCTCGAGCAGCGCATCCTCGAATCCATGCCGGCGGTGGAACGCTGGTTCCGCCTCGAATGGATGGAGCACACGCCGCCGTTCTACTGCTCGGTGGACATCCGCAACGCCGGCTTCAAGCTGGCCCCGGTCGACACCAACCTCTATCCCGGCGGCTGGAACCACCTGACCGAGGAGATGCTGCCGCTCGCGGTGCAGGCCGCCATGGCCGCGGTGGAGAAGATCTGCCCCGAGGCCAAGAACCTGCTGATCGTGCCGGAGAACGAGAAGCGCAGCAGTTCCTACCTGAGCAACATCGCGCAGCTGCAGCGCATCTTCCGCATGGCCGGCCTCAACGTGCGGGTGGGCTCGATCGACCCCGACATCAAGAAGCCGACCACGATCGCGCTGCCGCACGACGACCCGATCACGCTGGAACCGGTGGTGCGCAGCAAGCGGCGCCTGGGCCTGAAGAACTTCGACCCCTGCACGATCCTGCTGAACAACGACCTCACGGCCGGCCCGCCCGGCATCCTGGAGGACCTGCACGAGCAGTACCTGCTGCCGCCGCTGCACGCCGGCTGGTCGGTACGGCGCAAGAGCCGCCACTTCCAGAGCTACGAGGACGTCGCCAAGCGCTTCGGCAAGATGCTGGGCATCGACCCCTGGCTGGTCAATCCGCTGTTCAACCGCTGCGGCGAGCTCGAATTCGGCAAGGAAGAGGGCCTGGAGTGCCTGCGCACCAACGTCGATGCGCTGATGGCCAAGATCCGCAAGAAGTACAAGGAATACGGCATCAACGAGAAGCCCTTCGTCATCGTCAAGGCCGACTACGGTAGCGAGGGCATGGGCATCATGACGGTGCGCGACGTCAAGGACCTCGACCAGATCCGGCAGCGGCCGAAGAACAAGCCGCCGGTGGTCAAGGGCGGCAAGGCCATCACCGACGTGATCATCCAGGAAGGGGTGCTCACGGCCGAACGGATCCACGAGGCGGTGGCGGAACCGGTGGTCTACACGATGGACCGCTACGTGGTCGGCGGCTTCTACCGCGTGCATGCCGACCGCGGCATCGACGAGAACCTCAACGCGCCCGGCGCCACTTTCGTGCCACTGGCGTTCGCCGAGAGTACGCACTTACCTCAGCCCGCGCAGAAGCCGGGCGCGAGTGCGCCGAACCGCTTCTACATGTACGGCGTGATCGGCCGGCTGGCCATGCTGGCCGCGAGCTACGAACTGGAAGCGACCGATCCCGAAGCGGAAACCTATGACTGACGGATGCGCCCGGACGAGTCGCCGGCCGGCGACATGCGCCCATCCGCAAGCGCGCTCGGGCGCACAATAGCGGTCCCAAGTTCAAGACCCTGCCGGACCCCGCGTCCGGGACGGGGCTGTCGTGCAGACCTCGAAATCCTCGCTTGCGGCGCTCACGCTCGGCGCCATCGGTGTCGTCTACGGTGACATCGGAACCAGCGTGCTCTATGCCGTCAAGGAAGTCTTCGGCGGCCACCACGTTCCCTTCACGCCCGACAACGTCTATGGCGTGCTGTCCATCTTCTTCTGGACGCTGACGGTCATCGTCTCGCTCAAGTACGTCGTGCTCGTGCTGCGGGCGGACAACAACGGCGAAGGCGGCCTGATCGCGATGCTGGCCCTGGCCTCGCAGGCCGTGAAGGACAAGCCCCAGCTGCGCCACCGGCTGCTGATCATCGGGATCTTCGGCACCTCGCTGTTCTACGGCGACGGCGTGATCACGCCGGCCATTTCGGTGCTGTCGGCCGTCGAGGGCCTGGAGGTGGTCTCGCCGCGCTTCAAGCAGTACGTGATCCCGCTCACGCTGGTGATCCTGCTGATGCTGTTCGCCGTGCAGAAGCGCGGCACCGGCGGCATCGGGCGCTTCTTCGGGCCGATCACGCTGGTGTGGTTCATGACCATCGCGGTGCTCGGCGTCTCGCACATCGTGCGCCACCCGGAGATCCTCAAGGCGCTGTGGCCGGGCTACGCGCTGTCCTTCATGTGGCACCACCCGGGCACCACCTTCATCATCCTGGGGGCGGTGGTGCTGTGCGTGACCGGCGCCGAGGCGCTCTACGCCGACCTGGGCCACTTCGGCAAGAAGCCGATCCGGCTGGCGTGGTTCAGCGCCGTGATGCCGGCGCTCACGCTCAACTACTTCGGCCAGGGCGCGCTGCTGCTGGCCACCCCGGAGGCGGTCAAGAACCCCTTCTTCCGCATGGCCCCCGAGTGGGCGCTGCTGCCGCTGGTGCTGCTGGCCACCATGGCCACCGTGATCGCCTCGCAGGCGCTGATCACCGGCGCCTTCAGCGTGACCAAGCAGGTCGTGCAGCTGGGCTACCTGCCGCGCCTGAACGTGCAGCACACGAGCGTGCGCGACACCGGCCAGATCTATGTTCCAGCAGTGAACTGGGGCCTGTTCGTCGCCATCGTGGTGGCGGTCGTGATGTTCCGCTCCTCCAGCGCGCTGGCCTCGGCCTACGGCATCGCGGTGACGCTGGACATGCTGATCACGACGACGCTGACCTTCTTCGTGATCCGCTATGGCTGGGGCTATCCGCTGCCGTTGTGCATCGCGGCGACCGGCTCCTTCTTCCTGGTGGATTTCGCCTTCTTCAGCTCCAACCTGCTCAAGCTGCTGGAAGGCGGCTGGTTCCCGCTGCTGATCGGCAGCTGCATCTTCACGCTGATGACGACCTGGAAGCGCGGCCGCAACATCCTGAACGACAAGCTCAAGACGGACGCGATCGACCTCAAGAGCTTCCTGGAATCGGTGTTCTCGCAGCCGCCGGTGCGCGTGCCCGGCACCGCCGTGTTCCTGACCGCGGAGCCCGGAACGGTGCCGAATGCGATGCTGCACAACCTCAAGCACAACAAGGTGCTGCACGAGCACAACCTGTTCGTCACCGTGCGCAACCACGAAGTCCCGTGGATCGGCCTCGACCGGCGGGCGGAGATCGAGCCGCTGGGGCACGACTGCTGGCAGGTGACGCTGCACTACGGCTTCAAGAACGACCCCGACGTGCCCCGGGCGCTGGACCAGATCCGCAACCGCGGCTGCGAACTCGACCCGATGCGAACCAGCTACTTCCTCTCGCGCGACAACGTGGTGCCCACCATCGGCGGCGGCATGGCCCGCTGGCGCGAGAAGCTGTTCGCGCAGATGCACCACAACGCCAGCGCCGCGGCGGACTTCCTGAACCTGCCGAACAACTCGGTGGTGGAGCTGGGTTCCAAGGTCGAGATCTGAGGCTTTCCGGCGGGCGCCGGGCTCCCCGCGGGCTTTTGTGCCAAAGTAGCCGGCGATGAACATCCTCTTCGTCGCCGACCCGCTCGAGGTCTTCCGGATCTACAAGGACACCACCTTCTCCATGATGCGCGAGGCGCAGCGGCGCGGCCACCGCATCGCGGCCTGCGAGCCGCGCCACCTCACCTGGCGCTCCGGCGACCGGGTGCATGCCGACATCCGCGAGATCGCGCTCACGGGCGTCGAGGAGGAGTGGTTCCAGGTGCGCCAGACGAGCGTGAAGCCGCTGAAGGACTTCGACGCGGTGGTCATGCGCAAGGACCCGCCCTTCGACAGCGAGTACTTCTACGCCACGCACCTGCTGGAGCAGGCCGAGCGCGAGGGTGCCCGGGTCTTCAACCGGCCGGCGGCCCTGCGCGATCATCCGGAAAAGCTGGCGATCATGGAGTTCCCGCAGTTCGTGAGCGCCACGCTCGTCACGCGCTCGGCCGACGAGGTGCGGCGCTTCCACGAGGAGCATGGCGACATCATCCTCAAGCCACTGGATGGCATGGGCGGCATGGGCATCTTCCGGGTCGGGCCGGACGGCATGAACCTGGGCTCGATCATCGAGACGCTCAACCAGCAGGGCACGACGACCATCATGGTGCAGCGCTTCGTGCCGGAGATCTCGCAGGGCGACAAGCGCGTGCTGGTGATCGGGGGGCAGGTGGTGCCTTATTGCCTGGCGCGCATCCCGCAAGGCAGCGAGATCCGCGGCAACCTGGCGGCCGGCGGCAAGGGCGTGGCGCAGCCGATCTCGGAGCGCGACCGCGAGATCGCCGAAACCATCGGCCCGCGCCTGGCCGAACGCGGCCTGCTGCTGATCGGCCTGGACGTGATCGGCGACTGCCTCACCGAAATCAACGTCACGTCCCCCACCTGCTTCCAGGAAATCACGCAGCAGACCGGCTTCGACGTCCCGGCGATGTTCGTCGATGCGCTTGAAGAGGCCGTGGATCGGGATCGGACGGTGCTGTAGATACCCCTAACGCAGAAGCCGCAAAAGCAACGCAAAAGCCGCGAAAGGACATCCTTCGGGGAAAAGGAAATCCTTGATTTTCTTGCCCCCTTTTGCGGCTTTTGCGAAACCTTTGCGGCCTTTGCGTTCGGTTGTCGGGAATTTTCAGACTGCCTGTCCATCCACGAACACCTTCAGTTCCCCAGGCGCGAACTGCACCCAGGACTCGTTCAGCGTCAGTGGCGCGGTGACGATCACGGCGACCTTGTCGTCCGGCGTCGTGTGCTGGGCGAAGTCGACGCTCAGGTCTTCGTCGGCCAGGTGGGCATGGGCGAAGGGGTGCTTGCGTTCCACGTACCAGAGGTTGGTGGAGCAGTGCGCCCACAACGCGTCGCCGTTGGACAGCAGGTAGTTGAAGCGGCCATGCCTGGCGATCGGCGGCGTCAGCTCGCGCAGCGTCAGCGTCAGTTCCGCCACGCTCGGCACGCCTGCATGCGACTTCGCCAGTTCCTGCAGCAGCCAGCAGAAGGCACGCTCGCTGTCCGTGGTGCCGACGGGGCGGAAGCTGGCATGCAGGCGCGGATGGAAGTCC
The DNA here is from genome assembly GCF_016722765.1 of Ramlibacter alkalitolerans. Lineage (GTDB taxonomy): Bacteria > Pseudomonadota > Gammaproteobacteria > Burkholderiales > Burkholderiaceae_C > Ramlibacter > Ramlibacter alkalitolerans. Next base: position 231,501 of record NZ_JAEQND010000010.1, read on the forward strand.
TGCAGGTCGCCGTTGTGCGCGAACACCCAGTAGCGGCCCCACAGCTCGCGCACGAAGGGATGGCAGTTCTCCAGCGCCACCTGTCCCTGCGTGGCCTTGCGGATGTGCGCGATGACGTTGCGGCTCTTGATCGGGTAGCGCCGGATCAGCTCGGCGACGGGCGAATCGGCCGCCGGCTGGTGATCGACGAAATGGCGCAGCCCCAGCCCCTCGAAGAAGGCGATGCCCCAGCCGTCGACATGCTCGTCGGTGCGGCCCCCGCGCTGGGCGAAGCCGGCGAAGCTGAAGGTCACGTCGGTCGGCGTGTTGCAGTTCATCCCCAGCAACTGGCACATGCGGCGATTATTGGTCAACAGGCACGTGGCCGGGGGGATCGCGCAACTGCCAGGCCGCGATCACCGCAATGCCGCAGATGGCGGCCAGCAGCAGGAAGGATTCGTTGAAGGCCGCCAGGCGTGCCAGGCTGGTGCCGGGGCGCGTGAGCGCGTCGCCGTGCACGGCGAGCCGCCATTCCAGCACGATGGCGCACAGGCTCACGCCGGCCGCACCCCCGAGCATGCGGAGGAAGTTGATCGCGCTGGCGCCCTGCGGAATCAGCGCCTTGGCCAGCGGCCGCATGGCGCCTAGGTTCAGCGAGGGCAGGATGAAGCCCAGCCCGATGCGCCCCAGCGTCGCCCAGGCCACCAGCACCCACAGGCCGGTGTGCAATCCGACCGTCGGCATCAGCGCGAAGGAAAGGGCCAGCAGCACGAGGCCGCCGCCCACCAGCACGCGGGTGGGCAGGCGTGTCGTGAGCCGGCCGGCCAGGCCGATGGTGATCGCCAGCACGATGCCCGAGGGCAGCAGGATGGTGCCCACGTGCGATGCCGGCAGTTCCAGCGCCATCTGCATGTACACCGGCAGCAGGTAGGTGGAACCGAACAGCGCGATGCCGTAGATGAACGCCACCAGCGTCCCCATGGTGTAGGTGCGGTAGCCGAACAGGTCCAGGTTGATCAGTGCCTCGCGGCCGGTGCGGCGGGCGCGCCGCAGCCACGCGATGAGCACGCCGAGCGCCGCCAGCGCCGCGAGCAGCAGGCCGCCGGCCAGGCGCGGGTCGCCGCCGCGCACCTCCAGCAGGCCATTGAGCAGGCACAGCGTGCCGACGCTCCCCAGCACGAGGCCGCGCCAGTCCAGGCGCGGACCGCCGCCCGCCGCGCTGGCACCGCCCGGCGCCGAGGTGGGCACGTAGCGGTAGGCGAGCCAGATCGACACCAGGCAGAACGGCACCACCATGAAGAAGATCGAGCGCCAGCCGAAGGCATCCACCAGCAGGCCACCGATGCTGGGCCCGAGCGCCGGTGCCAGCACCACGCCCATGCCGAACATGCCGCTGGCGCGCCCCTGTTCGTGCGGCTCGAAGGCGCGCAGCATGATGATGGCGGGAATCGGCTGCACCACGCCGGCGGCGAGGCCCTCGGCCACGCGCGCGGCGAGCACCAGCGGGAACTGCATGGCCACGCCGCCACCGATGCCGCCGGCCATCAGCAGGATCATGGTGCCGACGTAGGTGCGCCGGTAGCCGAAGCGCGACAGCAGCCACGGGGTGGTGAGCATGGAGATCGTCATCGCCACCATGAAGCCGGAGCTGACCCACTGCGCGCGCTCCTGGGTGAGCGTGAAGTAGTGGCTCATGCCGGGGATCGCGACGTTCACGACGGTCGACGACATGATGGAGGCCATCACGCCGACCATCAGCGCCATCATCAGCAGCCAGCGGTAGCGCGGGCCGTGCCGCTCGCGCAGGGCCGTGCTCGATCCCGGATCCGTCACGCCACGGCGCCGCTGCGCGCGCAGGCGGGACACAGGCAGGCGCGGCGCTGCGCCTGCGCAGGCACGCGCGCCAGCAGTTCGGCGCTGAAGTGCAGCTGCGTGCACCAGCAGGCCGGCTGCTTCACGCCGGTTTCCCGTTCAAGTTCCATGGCGCAGCGGTTCGGCTGGCCGCACAGGGGGCAGAGCGTTGCGGCGAAGGCGGGGGCGTCGTTCACCGGCGCATCGTAGCGGGTTCGGTGCGCCGCGGGCGGCGCCGCTCAGGCCAGCGGCACCCTGCCCGAGGGGACGACGAGCTGCGCCAGCGCGCGCGGCACCACCGCCTGGCTGTCGACCGGGCGCACCAGGCGGTCCTTCACCAGCTTGTGCAGGCTGCGCCGCGTCATCGAGTGGGGCTGGCCGCCGTGGCTGACGAACAGGAACAGCGTGCGCTTGTCGGAAGCCCACTTCAGGTGCGCGCGGCGCCATTGGTGGCGCGCGTGCAGGTCCACCCAGCAGCCCGGGGCGAGGCCGGAGAGCAGCGCTTCGGCATCCTGGTCGGACAGGCCTTCGGGCTGCACCGGCGACTGTACGGCGCGTGCCTGCAGGGGCATGGTTTCGCTGCGCGGGGCATCCTCGAAGCCGACCGCATGCAGTTCCTGCTGCGCCATCCACGGTTCGCCGGGCGCGCGCTTCGGCGCGGCCGCAACCGTGGGGGCGGGCGGCTCGTGCGGCGCGATCTCGCGATGGCGGTGGCGCGCGCGCAGCTTGAGCACCGGCCGGTGCAGCGCCTCGAGCTGCAGGAAGAAGGCTTCGCTTTCCGCCGGCTGCTGGCCCAGCATGGCGAGGCCGGAGCGCAGCTTCATCAGCAGGCGCGGGATCAGTTCGAAGGCGCGCGCTGGATCGTGCAGCGCGAGTTCGCGCTTGACGCTCCACAGCAGGTCGGTGACGACGGCCACGTAGCCGCCCGGATCGATGCCGCGCCCGGGCTGCGTCAGGCGCGCATGCGCCACCGCCAGCGACCAGGTGCCCAGCACGAAATCGCGCACCGCCTCGTGCACGTCCTCGAGGTCCGAGCGTTGCCCGAACTCGCCGGCGATCTGGTCGGCCTCGTGCTGGCGGCGCTCGGCGAACTGCACGGCGTCGAGCACCTTGCGCTGCGGCTCGTCGTCCAGCGCATCCTGGGCCGCCCACGTGGCCTGCAGGTCCGTCAGCGCGGCGCGGAAGGGATCCGAGTTTTCCAGCGGATCGATGTCGTTGAGGCGCTGGAAGCTGCGCGCGACCGGTCCGAAGAAGCCCTGGAATTCGACGCTGAATTCGTCGTTGTGGCGGAAGCTGCGCTCGGCCACCTTCTCGACCAGCAAGCGCCCGGGGTGGTCCTCGTCGCTGAAGAAACGCGGCGCGACCATGGCCAGCCGCAGCAGCGAAGGCTCGAGGCCGACGATCGCCTCGCGCACCGGCGCCAGCAGGCGCGGGTCGTCGGCGACGCGGTTCACCAGCCGCCGCACCACCTCGAGCCCGTAGACCTGGCCGACCTCGCGGGCCTGCTTCTTCAGGCGCCCGTGCACCAGGGCGCGTTCGCGCGGTGCACTGAAGCGGCCCCATTCCTGCGGCAGCGGGCTCTGCACGTCCACCGCCCGCGCCGGCCGGTCCACCGGCGCGACGTGCATGTGCTGCTGCACCGCGCGTTCGTCGTACGTGTCGCCCTCGTCGTCGCCGGTTTCCAGCGCCCGCAGTTCGGCCTCGACCTGCGCGTAGTAGCTCGGTGCGAGCGGCCGGTGGGCCTGCGGCTCGCCGCGCGCCAGGAACTGCTGCAGGCGCTCGCCGTCGACGTTGCGCACCGGCAGGTCGGCAAAGCCGGAGAAGCCCGAAGTGCCGAAGGGATCGGAGCTCGGGGCGCCGAAGCGCGAGGCACCGCCCAGGGCGGCGGACTGCGAGCTGCGGCCCAGGGCCGCGGACTGCGACGACCCCCCGAGCGGCGCGGGCTGCGACAGCCCGCCGAGCGGCGCCGGGCGCGACATTCCTCCCAGGGGCGCCGGCCTGGACAGGCCACCGAGCGGCGCCGGCCGCGACAGGCCATCGAGGGGCGCCGGGCGGGACAGGCCCTCCAGCGGCGCCGGCCGCGACAGCCCGCCCAGCGGGGCGGGACGCGAGGCGCTCCCTAGTGGCGCGGAGCGCGACGAGGGGCCCGCCGCGGCCGCACGCAGGCGGTAGTTGGCGGCGCTCACCCGCTGCAGCGTGAGGAAGTGCGTCTGCGCCTTGTAGACCTGCTCCAGCTCCTGCGCCAGGGGTGTGGCCATGTGCCGCAGCCACAGGCCCGGCCAGGTGGGATCGGGCTGGGTTTCGGCCATCATGTCGCGCAGCGCCTGCGCATACACGGCCGGCCGCAGCGGATTGCGTTCCGGCTGCACCACCGGCAGGCCCAGCGCGCTGCTCATGAGGGCATCGAGTTCGGCCAGCGGCCGCTCCAGCGTGGCGGTGAGCAGCTGCGCCAGGCGCGAGGTTTCGACGTTGCGGGAGATCTCTTGGTCGTCCACCAGGGCGAGCGTCGGGCCTTCATCGCGCTGGAAGGAGGACAGGCGTGGCTTCTCGCTCGCTTCCCCTTCGAAGGCGGAGCCGAGCAGCTGGGGAAAGCGCGTGCTCCACGCCTTGCGGCGCGCCACCAGCTCGCGCCAGGCGTCGGCGGCGCGCTGCCGATGCTCGCCGCTGGCCGCGGATTCGGCCAGCTGCAGGGCCGCGACGGCATGGTCGACGCATTTCTCGATCAGGCGCGCGGCGGCGCTCACGGCCTCGCCCATGCTGCGCGAGACGGTCTGGTTGACAACGGACATACGGGCTGGCGGGCTCCCTTGGAAGCCCATTAGACCCGGCCGCAAGGGCCCCGGCAACCGCGCTCCGCCCGGCGCGCCCCTGGACGCGCCGGATGGTGGCCGATTCCCTACACCTTCAGGCGTCCGGCGCCGCGGCGAGGGCCGGATACGGAGCAGGGAGGCATGAACGCAGAAGCCGCAAAAGCCACGCAAAAGCCGCAAAAGGAGAACCCGTCAAAGTGGATTCCCTTTGCGGTTTTTGCGCTACTTTTGCGGCTTTTGCGTTGAGGGCAGGCCGGATCGCGCAGGGCGCCTCTCAGCAGCCCGCCGCCTTCGCCTTCTGCCGCCAAGCATGCAGCAGCGGTTCGGTGTAGCCGCTCGGCTGCTCCTTGCCCTTGAACACGAGGTCCAGGGCCGCGCGGTAGGCGAAGGAGGTCTCCCAGTTGCCGGCCATCGGCTTGTAGAACGGGTCGCCGGCGTTCTGCTTGTCGACCACCGCGGCCATGCGCCGGAAGGTCTCGCGCACCTGCTGCTCGGTGACGACGCCGTGCAGCAGCCAATTGCAGATGTGCTGGCTGGAGATGCGCAGCGTCGCACGGTCTTCCATCAGGCCGACGTTGTGGATGTCCGGCACCTTGGAGCAGCCGACGCCCTGGTCCACCCAGCGCACCACGTAGCCCAGGATGCCCTGGCAGTTGTTGTCCAGTTCCTGCTGGCGCTCCTCGGCGCTCCATTTCACTTCCGGCGCGACCGGCACGGTGAGCAGTCCGGTGAGCAGCTTTTCGCGCTCGGCTTCGTAGTCGACCTGCTCCAGTTCCTGCTGCACCGCGAACACGTCGACCAGGTGGTAGTGCAGGGCGTGCAGCGTGGCGGCCGTCGGCGAGGGCACCCACGCGGTATTCGCGCCGGCCTTCGGGTGCACGATCTTCTGTTCCAGCATCGCGGCCATCAGGTCGGGCATGGCCCACATGCCCTTGCCGATCTGCGCCCGGCCCCGCAGGCCGCAGGCCAGGCCCACCAGCACGTTGCTGCGCTCGTAGGCCTGGATCCAGGCGCTGGACTTCATGTCGCCCTTGCGGATCATCGGGCCGGCGAACATCGCGGTGTGCATCTCGTCGCCGGTGCGATCGAGGAAGCCGGTGTTGATGAAGGCCACGCGCGCCGCGGCGCCGGCGATGCAGGCCTGCAGGTTGACGCTGGTGCGGCGCTCCTCGTCCATGATGCCCAGCTTCACCGTGTTGGCGGGCAGGCCCAGCAACTGCTCGACGCGGCCGAACAGCTCGGAGGCGAAGGCCGCTTCGGCCGGCCCGTGCATCTTGGGCTTCACGATGTAGATCGAGCCGGTGCGCGAGTTGCGGATGCCGTCCTTGCCCTGGCCCTGCAGGTCCACCATCGCGATGGCGGTGGTCACCACCGCGTCGAGGATGCCTTCGTAGATTTCCTTGCCGCCGTCCCACAGGATCGCCGGATTGGTCATGAGGTGGCCGACGTTGCGCAGGAACAGCAGCGAGCGGCCATGCAGGCGCACCTCGCCCTCGCCGTCGGGGCCCTTGTAGATGCGGTCGGGGTTCAGCCCGCGCGTGAAGGTGCGGCCGCCCTTGGAGACCTGCTCGGTCAGCGTGCCCTGCAGGATGCCCAGCCAGTTGCGGTAGGCGTGCAGCTTGTCCTCGGCGTCCACCGCCGCGATCGAGTCTTCCAGGTCGAGGATGGTGGACAGGGCGGCTTCGACGACCACGTCGGCCACACCCGCCGGATCGGTGGCGCCGATCGCGTGCTGGCGGTCGATGATGACATCGAGGTGCAGGCCGTTGTTCTTGAGGAGGATGGAGGAGGGCGCGTTCGCCTCGCCTTGGTAGCCGACGAACTTCGCGGGATCCTTCAGGCCGGTGGAGGATCCGCCCTTCAACGCCACGACCAGCTTGCCGCCTTCGACCTTGTAGCCGGTGGAGTCGGCGTGCGAGCCGCTGGCCAGCGGCGCAGCCTGGTCCAGCACCTGGCGGGCGCGCGCGATCACCTTGGCGCCGCGCACCTCGTTGTAGCCGGGACCCTTGTCGGCGCCGCCGGACTCGGGGATGACGTCGGTGCCATAGAGCGCGTCGTACAGCGAGCCCCAGCGCGCGTTGGCCGCGTTGAGCGCGTAGCGGGCGTTCAGGATCGGCACGACGAGTTGCGGTCCGGCCTGCAGCGCGAGTTCGGCGTCGACGTTGGCGGTGGTCGCCTTGGCGCCCTTGGCCGAGGGCGCCAGGTAGCCGATCTTCTCGAGGAAGCCGCGGTAGCCGGCCATGTCGCGGATCGGGCCGGGGTTCTTGCGGTGCCAGCCATCGAGCTCGGACTGCAGGCGATCGCGCTCGGCCAGCAGCGCTGCGTTCTTCGGCGACAGGTCCTTCACGATGGCGTCGAAACCCTGCCAGAACCTGGCCGGGTCCACGTCGACGGTGGGCAGCACCTGTTGGTCGATGAAGTCCTTGAGCGCGGTGTCCACCTGGAGGCCGTGGATGGTCGTGCGGCTGGTCATGTTGCTCTGCTCCTGTTTGCGATCAATCGAAGAATGCGAAGACGTCGTCGAGGCTGCTGCCGGTGCGCGTGGGCTCCGTCCCGAGCTCCTCGAACGGCAGCCGGTAGCGGTTCACCCACAGCGTGCGGTAGCCGAACCAGGTGGCGGCGAGCGCGTCCCAGGCGTTGCAGCTGACGAAGAGGATCTGGTTGGCCGGCCGCTTGACGGCCTGCGTGCCGAGGCGATAGGCGTCGGGATGCGTCTTGTACTTGCGCACGCCGTCGACGCTGATCACGTGATCGAGCAGGCCGTCGAGGCCGGCGCTGCGCACCGCCACGCCCAGCATCTGCGGGTCGCCGTTGCTCAGGATGCCGGTGGTGACGCCGCGCGTCCTGAGCGCCTGCAGCACCTCGCGGTTCTCGGGGAACGCGGAGAGATGCCGGTACTGGTTCATGAGCTGCTGCTCGCGTTCGGCGCCGAGCTCCAGCCCGAGCCGCTTGCAGGCGTAGCGCAGGCCGGCGCGCGTCAGCTCCCAGAACGGCTGGTAGTGCGCGCCGTTGTCGCTGGTGGTGACCAGGCGCGTGTACTCGATCTGCTTGTCGCGCCAGAGGATCGAAAGCGCCTGGCCCTGCCCGGGGAACAGTTGTTCCGCGAGCAGGCCCACGCTGTAGACGTCGAAAAGCGTGCCGTAGGCATCGAACAGCACCACCTTGGGGTAATCCATGACGCTACTGTATTACGAACTCAGCGCGTCATTAATGAAGGAGAAGTCTACGAATCAGTGACTTGTATATGGGGAGTGCGGTGCAGCATTCGAAAATGCGTTTCGCAATGTGGTGAATAGCGAGTTTTGCGCTCGCAAAAGCGTTGCCTCTGACCCGGACCACGCCGGGAGGCAGTCCGCCTCACCGAATGTCCCCCGGCGCGGATGAGAGACTGGCGCGAAGCTGGCGATACGCCCGCGCCTCCTCCTTGATTTCGGTGAGTCGGACTGCCTCCCGGCGCGGTCCTGCCAGGTGCGGACGGGGGCGTCGCTTCCCCCGCGGAGCATGCATGCTCAGGACGTCAACGAAGCTGCTGCGCTCCAATTGCGCACGGCATAGGGCCAGCCCGGGCCAGTGTCCGGCTGTGCGACATCAAGGAGGAGGCGCGGGCGCAACGCCAGCACGGGCCACGCGTCTCAACCGCGCCGGGGGACAGTCGCACAGACGGACACTGGCCCGGGCTGGTCCGGCGAGAGGGCAACGCCGTTCGCTGGCGGTCGGACTCCCGCGGCTCATCTCACGACTTCAGAACCCGAACACCTTCAGCGCATTCCCCGACCGGATCGCCTTCATCTGCGCCTCCGGCAACGCCGCCGTGTTCGCGAAGGCACCCTTCGTGTCGTGCACCCAGTGCGGCCAGTCGGTGCCGAACATCACGTGCTCGGCGCCCACGATCTCGATCAGGTACTTCAGCGGCCGCGGGTCGTAGGTGATGCTGTCGTAGTAGATGTGGCGCAGGTAGTCGGTCGGCTTGCGCTTCATCTGCCGGCGCGAGGGCAGCTCCACTTCGTCGCCCTTCTCGAAGCGCCCGACCAGGTACGGCAGCGTGCCGCCGCCGTGCGAGGCGATGATCTTGAGGTTGGGGTACTGGTCGAAGAAGCCTTCGAAGATCATGCGCGTGATCGCCAGCGTGGTGTCGAACATGAAGCCGACCGACCACGACAGGTCGAACTTGGTCATGTCCATGAAGTCCACGCCGGGCGGATCGGTGGGGTGCACCAGCACCGGCAGCTTGCGGTCGTCGATCGCCTGCCAGACCGGCGCGAACATGGGGTCGGTGAGGCTCTTGCCCGCCACGTTGGCCAGCACCATGACGCCGACGGCGCCGTTCGCGCATGCGCGCTCCAGTTCTTCCACCGCGCGCTGCGGGTACTCCCAGGGCAGCGAGGCGAACCAGCGGATGCGGTCCGGCCAGCGCGATTGCGCATCGGCGACGTTGTCGTTGGCTTCGCGGGCGGCCAGCACGCTGACCTCCTCACCGCCCCAGTACACGTTGGGACAGGTAAGCGAGACGACCGAGACGTCGATCTTCGCCTGGTCCATGTGCTGGATGCGCAGCTCCCAGTCGAAGTGGCCCTTCTGCGGGATCACCACCGGCGTGTTGCCGCGGAACACCTCGCGCTGGCCGTCGGGACGGGTCTGCACGTTGTAGATGCCGCTCTTTTCCTGCAGCAGCTGCAGCCACTTGTGCGTGAACATGTGGGTGTGGACGTCGATCACCGTCATCGGGTACTCCTGTGAAAAGGGGGTCAGTGCGTCAGCACCTGGCCCAGGAAGGTGCGCAGCCGCGCGCTGCGCGGCCGCTCGAAGAAGTCGGCGGGGCCGGCCATCTCGATGACCTGGCCCTCGTCCATGAAGACGACGCGATCGGCGACGCGGCGCGCGAAGCCCATCTCGTGGGTGACGATCATCATGGTCATGCCCTCGCCGGCAAGGCTCTCCATGGTCTGCAGCACCTCGTTCACCATCTCCGGGTCGAGCGAGGCCGTGGGCTCGTCGAACAGCACCACCTGCGGCCGCGTGCACAGGGCACGGGCGATCGCCACGCGCTGCTGCTGGCCGCCGGAGAGCTGCGCGGGGTAGCGCTGCGCCAGGTGTTCCAGGCCGACGCGCTGCAGATAGTGCATGGCGCGTTCATGCGCCTCGCGGCGGCCGACGCGCGCGCCCCAGATCGGGCCGACGGTGCAGTTCTGCAGCGCCGTCATGTGCGGGAACAGGTTGAACTGCTGGAACACCATGCCGACGCGGCGGTTCACCGCCAGCCGCGCCGCCCGCGTGATCGCGTCGGCGCCGATGGCGATGCCGCACACGTCCAGCCGACCCTGCTGGAACGGTTCGAGCAGGTTCACGGTGCGCACCAGCGTCGACTTGCCCGAGCCCGAGGGGCCGCAGATCACGATGCGCTCGCCGGCGGCGACCTGCAGGTCGATGTCGCGCAGCGCGTGGTAGGCGCCGTACCACTTGTTGATGCCGCTCATGCGGACGACGGCGTCGGCGGCCGGGGCGGGGGCGGAAGGGACTGCGTTCATCGGGCAGGGTGGCCGTCGTGCGTCTCGAGCCGGCGGCTGTAGCGGGACAGGCCGTAGCACACGGCCAGGTAGACCAGCGCCAGGAACACCTGGCCGGAAGTGAGGATGTTGGCTTCGCCGCTCCACTCGGGCGACTTGGCGCCGTTCTCGATCGCACCCAGCAGGTCGCTCAGGCCGATCACCGACAGCAGCGTGGTTTCCTTGACGATCGCGATCAGGATGTTGACCAGCGCCGGCACCACCGCGCGCACCGCCTGCGGCAGCACCACCAGCCGCAGCGTCGCGAAGTCGCCCAGGCCCACGGTGGCCGCCGCTTCGAGCTGGCCCGCCCCCACGGTCTGCAGGCCGCCACGGAACACTTCGGCGGCCATCGCGGCGTTGAAGAGAGCGAAGGCGACCAGCGCGCGCGTGAACAGGTCGAGGTTCCAGCCCGGGGGCAGGAACATCGGCAGCAACGTGGCGGCGACGAACAGCACCGCCAGCAGCGGCACGCTGCGCATGCCTTCGACGAAGCCGGCGCACAGCCAACGCAGCACCGGCAGCCGCGAGCGGCGGCCCAGCGCGAGCAGCAGCCCCAGCGGCAGCGCGGTGACGAAGGTGACCAGGGTGGCGGCCAGCGTGAGCAGCAGGCCGCCCCATTGCGTGGCGGGCACCGCCGGCAGCGGTCCGCCGCCCGCGAGCAGCAGCAGGAGCAGGCAGGGCAGCAGCACGAACCCCCACAGCACCGGCCCCGGCGACGCGCTCGCCGGCCGCCGCACCGCCCAGGCCCAGAAGCCGGCGAACAGCGCGAAGCCCACCCAGGGGCGCCACAGTTGCGCGTCCGGGTAGGGGCCGACGATCCAGGTCTTCCAGCGCGCCAGCACGAAGGCCCAGCACGCACCGTCGCTGCCGACGCAGGCTTCGCTGCTCGTGCCGCGCCAATGCGCGTGCAGCACGGCCCATTGCAGGAAATGCCAGCCGGCGACGAGCAGGGCCGCCGCCAGCAGCAGCGAGAACACGCCCGTCGGCAGGGAAGGAAACCAGAGCTGCCGCCAGCGCAAACGCGCGCCGGCCAGCCGGGCCGGTGCGGGCCGCGGCGCCAGGGGCAGGGCGCGCAGGAACTGCGTCATCGCGTCAGCGCGCCTGCCGCCGCAGCAGCCGGCCGTTGGCCAGGTTCACCGCCAACGCGATCAGCAGGTTGATCACCGCATACAGCAGCAGCACCAGCGTCATGGCCTCCAGCGCCTGGCTGGTCTGGCTCAGGACGGTGCCGCCGACGATCTGCATGATGTCCGGATAGCCGATGGCCGCCGCCAGCGAGGAGGCCTTGGCCAGCGACTGGTACTGGCCGGCCGCCGGCGGCAGCGCCAGCCGCAGGGCCTGCGGCAGCACCACCAGCAGCGCCGCGCGCGCGCCGCTGAGGCCGACGCTCGCCGCCGCTTCCGATTGCCCGCGCGGCACCGACTGGATGCCGGCGCGGAAGATCTCGGCCAGGAAGGCGCTGTTGTAGATCGCCAGTCCCAGCGTCAGCGCCATCAGTTCCGGCAGCAGCACCCAGCCGCCGCTCACGTTGAGGCCTTCGGCGACGGGGCGTTCGAGGCCCAGGCCTTGCGCGTCCCAGTGCAGCCGCGGCAGGAACAGGCCGCGGTTGTTCAGGAGGATGTCGCCCACCTGCAGGCTGTCGGCCACGGCCGGCAGCAGCGCCATCGCGGAGAAGTACCAGAAGAAGATCTGCAGCAGCAGCGGGATGTTGCGGAACACCTCGACCCAGGCGGTGCAGGCACCGCGCAGCAGCGGCTGCGCCGCGAGCCGGCCGAAGGCCACCGCCAGCGCGATCGCGGTGCCGAGCGCCGCGGCGAGCGCCACCACGATGAGCGTGTTCAGCGCCGCGACCACCACGGCGCGCAGGTAGGTGGAGCCCGGCCCGAAGTCGATCGGCGTCTGCGCGATCTCGAAACCGGCCTGCACCTGCAGGAAGCCGAAGCCGCTGGCGATGTGCAGCTGCCGCAGGTTGTGCACGAAGTTAGCCACGCCGGCCCAGGCCAGCCAGGCCACGGCGGCCAGCAGCAGGACCTGGCCGACGTAGCCCGGCAGCCGTTCGCGCAGAACGGCGCGGGACATCCTCATCGCGGTGTCAGCGCACCGGCACGGCCATCATCAGGCCGCCGTTGGCCACCAGCGCATTGCGCCCGCGCTCCAGGCGCAGCGGCGTCTTGGGGCCGACGTTGCGGTCCCACACTTCGCCGTAGTTGCCGACCGCCTTGACCGCCTTGTACGCGTAGTCGTTGCCCACGCCCAGCTTGCTGCCGAAGTCGCCGGTCACGCCCAGCAGCCGCTGCACGTCCGGGCTCTCCGACTTGAGCATGGCATCGACGTTGCCCTGGTTGATGCCCAGTTCCTCCGCCGCCACCAGCGCATTGAGCGTGAAGCGCACCAGCGCCTCCCAGCGCGGCTGGCCCTGCGCCACGATGGGGCCGATCGGCTCGTTCGACACGGTCTCGGCCAGCACCTTGAACTCGTCGCGGTTCGGCAGCTTGGCCAGGCGCGCCGCCAGGCCCGAGCGGTCGTTGATCGCCGCGTCGCAGCGCTTGGCGACGAAGGCGTCCCAGGCCTGTTCCTGCGAGGCGAAGGTGACGATCTTGTACTTCAGCTTGCGGGCGCGGAAGTAGTCCGCCACGATCAGCTCGGAGGTGCTGCCCTGCGCCGTGCAGATGGTGGCGTTGTTCAGGTCGCCGATCTTGTTGACGCGCGACTTGGTGGTGACGGCAAAGCCCTGGCCGTCGAAGAACATCACCTTCGGGAATTTCAGCCCGCCGACGTCGCGGCTCTGGGTCCAGGTGAAGCGGTGCGTCAGCACGTCCACCGCACCCGAGGGCAGGCTGGCGAAGGCCGTCTTCAGGTCCATCGGCTGCAGCTGGATCTTGCTGTCGTCGCCCAGCGCGGCCGCCGCGATGGCGCGGCACAGGTCGATGTCGAAGCCGGTGCGCTTGCCCGCGTTGTCCTCGGCGGAGAAGCCGGGGGCCGCCAGCGTCACCCCGCACTTCACCCCGCCGTGCGACTTGACATCGTCGAGGACGTCGGCACGCGCGGGGCTCGCCAGAGCAGCGAGCGTGACGAGGGCGCAGGCCAGCGGGGCCGCGCCGCAGTGGCGGATCGGAAAGTTCATGCAGGTCTCCGGGAATGCGTTCTGTTGTGCGCGGCAGTGTAGCGGCAGGCACCGGCCGTCCGCATCGGGGCAGACCCCGGCGCAACGCTCGCCCGCGGCGACAATGGCGCCATGCCTGATTCCCCGCTGCCGTATGCCGGCATCCGCGTCGTCGAATTCACCCACATGGTCATGGGGCCGACCTGCGGCATGGTGCTGGCGGACCTCGGCGCGGAAGTGATCAAGGTGGAGCCGCCGCAGGGCGACAACACGCGCCGCCTGCTCGGCTCCGGCGCCGGCTTCTTCCCGCTGTTCAACCGCAACAAGAAGAGCATCGCGCTGGACCTGCAGACCGCCGAGGGCAGGGAGGCGGCGCTGAAGCTGATCGCCACGGCCGACATCGTGAGCGAGAACTTCAAGCCCGGCACGATGGAGAAGCTGGGCCTCGACTACGCCACCCTGGCGAAGCGCGATCCGCGCATCATCTTCGTCAGCCACAAGGGCTTCCTGCCGGGCCCCTACGAACACCGCACCGCGCTCGACGAGGTGGTGCAGATGATGGGCGGCCTGGCCTACATGACGGGCCGGCCGGGCGACCCGCTGCGTGCCGGCACGAGCGTCAACGACATCATGGGCGGCATGTTCGGTGCCATCGGCGCGATGGCGGCACTGGCGCAGCGCGAGCAGACGGGTCGCGGCCAGCAGGTGCAGAGCGCGCTGTTCGAGAACAACGTGTTCCTGGTGGCGCAGCACATGATGCAGTTCGCCGTCACCGGCAAGCCCGCCGCGCCGATGCCGGCGCGCATCTCCGCCTGGGCGGTGTACGACGTGTTCACCGTCCGGGGCGGCGACCAGATCTTCCTGGCGGCCGTCAGCGACACCCAGTGGAAGACCTTCTGCCACGCCTTGGCCTACGCCGACCTGCTGGCCGACGAACGCCTGAGGACCAACAACGACCGCGTCCGCGCCCGCGAGTGGCTGATCCCGGTGCTGCGCGAGCGCCTCGCCTCGCACAGCGCCGCCGAACTGAGCGACGTGTTCGAGCGACACGGCTTGCCCTTCGCGCCGATCACCCGGCCGCAGGAGCTGTTCGACGATCCGCACCTCAACGCCACCGGCGGCCTGGCCCCGATGGACTTGCCGGACGGGCGCCAGACCAAGGTCCCGCTGCTGCCCTTCACGGTCGACGGCCACCGGCCCGGCGTGCGCCTGCAGCCGCCCAGGCTCAACGAGCATGGTCCCGCACTGCTGCGCGAACTCGGCTACGGCGAGGAAGAGATCGCACGCTTCGCGCCGAATGCGAACGAAGGAATACGTTAGCAGTGTCCACTGATTCGTGACCTGCACCGCGATAATCCGCGCTGCATGGACAAGCTGAAGCAGCTCGAATCCTTTGTTTCCGTCGCCACCCGCGGCAGCCTCACCGCTGCTGCGCGCGCCGAGGGCGTGGCGCCGGCCATCATGGGCCGGCGGCTGGATGCGCTGGAAGAGCGCCTGGGCGTGAAGCTGCTGGTGCGCACCACGCGCCGCATCACGCTCACGCACGAAGGCAGCGCCTTCCTCGAGGACTGCCAGCGCCTGCTGGCCGACCTGGCGAACGCGGAGGCGAGCGTGAGCGCCGGCGGCGTCAAGGCCAGCGGGCACCTGCGCGTCACGGCGCCTGCCGGCTTCGGCCGCCGCCACGTCGCGCCGCTGGTGCCGCGCTTTCGCGAACTGCACATGGACGTGACGATCTCGCTGAACCTGAGCGACCGCGTGGTCGATGTCGCCGGCGAGGGCTACGACTGCGCGGTGCGGGTCGGCGATTTCCCGGATTCCTCGCTGGTGAGCGTGCGGCTGGCGGACAACCGGCGGCTGTGCGTCGCCACGCCGCAGTACCTGCGCCAGCACGGCACGCCGGAACATCCCAACGACCTGGCACGCTTCGATTGCCTCACGCTGTCCAGCGACGCCTCCCAGACGCGCGGCTGGGCCTTCGTGGTGCCGGGGCGCAACGGCGAGGGCGAGCTGCTGCACATCAAGCCGCAAGGCCCGCTCGATTGCTCGGACGGCCAGGTGCTGCACGACTGGTGCCTGCAGGGCTTCGGCATCGCCTGGCGCAGCACCTGGGAGGTGGAGCAGGAGATCAGCGAAGGCCGCCTGGCCGAAGTGCTCGCCCCGTTCGCCGCTCCGCCCAACGGCATCTACGCCGTCTTCCCGCAGCGCAAGCACCTGCCCCTGCGGGTGCGGCTGTGGATCGACTTCCTCAAGCACCACTATGCCCAGCCGCGGTTCTGGATGGCGGGCTGAAACGAACCATGATCCTCGAATCCATCCTGGCCTTCCTGCACCTGTCCGCGATCTTCGCCCTGATCGTGTTCTCCACCAGCGAGGCCGCCCTGTGCCGCTCGGAGTGGATGAACGCGCGCATCGTGGAGCGGCTGGTGCGCGTCGACCGCATCTACTGGATCGCGCTGATCGCGATCGTGCTCACCGGGCTGGCGCGCGTCGTCTGGGGCATCAAGGGGGCGGGCTGGTACTGGACCAACTGGCTGCTGCACCTGAAGATCACGGCGACCCTGGTCGTGATCGCGCTGTCGCTGCGGCCGACGCTGCGCTTCCGGCGCTGGCAGGGCGCGCTGCAGTCCGGCGGCACCCTGCCGGCGGAAGCGGAGGTCACGCAGGTGCGCAAGATGGTGATGGTCAACACGCACATCGTGCCGCTGATCCCGCTGGCGGCGGTGTTCCTGGCGCGGGGGTTCGGGGGGCGGTAGCGAGAATGGCCGGTCTTGCGCCTGGCAGGGCGGTTCGGGGGCGATAGCCGTCATCCCCGCGCAGGCGGGGACCCAGAGCACGCGCGCAGCGCGTGAATCCCGGAAGCCCTGGCTTCCCGCCTGCGCGGGAAGGACGGGGGATGGCCCCCCCGTAAAATCCCCCGATGCTCCAAGCGAAACAAGATCTGCTCGCCGCGCTGGCGGCCGGGCTGGAACAGCTGTCGCCGGGTGCGGGGGAGAAGGCGGCCTTCGAAAGCCCCAAGGTCGCCGCCCACGGCGACCTCGCCTGCACCGCCGCGATGCAGCTGGCCAAGCCGCTCAAGCGCAACCCGCGCCAGGTGGCCGAAGCCCTGCGCGACGCGCTGCTGGCCACCCCCGCCTTCGGGCAGTGGGTCGACGCGATCGAGATCGCCGGCCCGGGCTTCCTCAACATCCGCCTCAAGGCCGCGGCCAAGCAGCAGGTGGTGCGCGAGGCGCTGGCCGCCGGTGCCGGCTTCGGCCAGCAGGCGTTGCATGGGCGCCGCATCCTGGTCGAATTCGTCTCGGCCAATCCCACCGGGCCGCTGCACGTGGGCCACGGCCGGCAGGCGGCGCTCGGCGACGCGATCTGCAACCTGTACGCCACCCAGGGCTGGAACGTCTACCGCGAGTTCTACTACAACGACGCCGGCGTGCAGATCCAGACGCTCGCCACCAGCGTGCAGCTGCGCGCCCGGGGCTTCAAGCCCGGCGACGCCGAATGGCCCGAAGCGGCCTACAACGGCGACTACATCCAGGACATCGCCGACGACTTCCTGGCGAAGCAGACGGTGAAGTCCGACGACCGCGAGTACACCGCCAGCGGCGACCCCGATGACCTCGACGGCATCCGGCAGTTCGCCGTCGCCTACCTGCGCCACGAGCAGGACCTGGACCTGCAGGCCTTCGCGGTGCGCTTCGACAACTACTACCTCGAATCGAGCCTCTACACCAGCGGCAAGGTCGACACGGTGGTGCAGCGCCTGCGGGACAA
Source organism: Ramlibacter alkalitolerans (assembly GCF_016722765.1). GTDB lineage: Bacteria > Pseudomonadota > Gammaproteobacteria > Burkholderiales > Burkholderiaceae_C > Ramlibacter > Ramlibacter alkalitolerans. The sequence continues at coordinate 248,555 of NZ_JAEQND010000010.1, forward strand.
CGGCAAGACCTACGAGCACGAAGGCGCGCTGTGGCTGAAGTCGACCGAGTACGGCGACGACAAGGACCGCGTGATGCGCAAGGGCGACGGCACGTACACGTATTTCGTGCCGGACGTCGCGTACCACATCACCAAGTGGGAACGCGGCTTCACCAAGGTGGTGAACATCCAGGGCACCGACCACCACGGCACGATCGCGCGCGTGCGGGCCGGCCTGCAGGCCGCCGGCGTCGGCATTCCCGAGGGCTATCCGGACTACGTGCTGCACACCATGGTGCGCGTGATGCGCGGCGGCGAGGAGGTGAAGATCTCCAAGCGCGCCGGCAGCTACGTGACCTTGCGCGACCTGGTCGAGTGGACCAGCAAGGACGCGGTGCGCTTCTTCCTGCTGTCACGCAAGCCGGACACCGAATACGTGTTCGACGTCGACCTGGCGCTGGCGCAGAACAACGACAACCCCGTGTATTACGTCCAGTATGCGCACGCCCGCATCTCCTCGGTGCTGGCGGCCTGGGGCGGCGACGCGGCGGCGCTTCCCGGGGCCGACCTGTCGTCGCTGGAACACCCGGCCGCGTTGAACCTGATGCTGCAGCTGGCGCGCTATCCGGAGGTGCTCTCCGCGGCGGCGGCGGATTTCGCCCCGCACGACATCACCTTCTACCTGCGCGAACTGGCGGCCGCGTACCACTCTTACTACGACAGCGAACGGATCCTGGTGGACGACGACAAGCTGAAACACGCGCGCCTGGCGCTGGTGGCTGCGGTCGCGCAGGTATTGCACAATGGACTGGCTGTGCTGGGGGTGAGTGCCCCCCACAAGATGTGAGCATGAAACAGAAGCAAACCGGCAATACGTTCGTCGGCATCATCATCGGCGTGGTCGTCGGCCTCGCCGCGGCCCTGGCCGTGGCCGTGTATGTCACCAAGGTCCCCGTCCCGTTCCTGAACAAGGGCCCCAGCCGCTCGGCGGAACAGGACGCGGCCGAATCGCGCAAGAACCAGAACTGGGATCCCAACGCGCCCCTGTACGGCAAGAACCCGGCCAAGCCGCTGCCGCCCGCCCCGGGCGTGGCCGCCTCCGCGCCGGGCGCGCCGTCCACGCCCTCGGCCGCCGCGACGCCCGCGCAGCCGGGGAGGGATGCGGACAAGGCGAGGGACAAGGAGCCGGTGCCGCCCGCGGTGGCCGGCCGGCCGGCCCCGGCCGACCCCCTGGGCGAACTGGCCACTGCCAAGGCCAGCCCCGGCAGCGACCCCTTCATCTATTTCGTGCAGGCCGGCGCCTTCCGCACCTCCGACGACGCCGAGGCGCAGCGCGCCAAGCTGTCGCTGATGGGCGTGGAAGCCAAGGTGACCGAGCGCGAACAGTCCGGCCGGCAGGTGTACCGCGTGCGCGTGGGCCCCTTCAGCAGCAAGGACGACGCCGACCGGCAGAAGGAAAGACTCGACCAGGGCGGCTTCGAAACCGCGCTGGTGCGCGTCCAGAGGTAGTCGCGCGCTGCCCGGCGGTGGAACCAAGCCCCGCCCGGCCCGCTCAGAGGTGTTCAAGGAGTCACGAAGCAATGAATCGACGGGAATTCACGGTCGCCGCCGGCGCGACGCTCGGCGCCGCCGCGCTCGGCCTGCCCGGGCTGGCACTGGCGCAGTTCAAGCCGGAAGACGGCAAGCAGTACCACACGCTCGACAAGCGCGTGCCCAGCGATGCGCCGGCCGGCAAGATCGAGGTGATCGAGTTCTTCTGGTACAGCTGCCCGCACTGCAACGCCTTCGAGCCCCGGCTGTCCGCCTGGACGAAGAAGCTGCCTGCCGACGTGTACTTCCACCGGGTGCCGGTCGCCTTCCGCGACGACTTCGTGCCCCAGCAGCGCCTGTACTACACGCTCGAGACGCTGGGCAAGGTCGATGCGCTGCACGCCAAGGTGTTCGACGAGATCCACAACAAGCGCCAGCCCACCAACAAGGAAGCCGACATCCTGGCCTTCGCCGAGCACAACGGCCTCGACCGGGCGAAATTCCAGGAGATCTACAACTCCTTCTCGGTGCAGACCAAGTCGCGCCGCGCCAAGCAACTGCAGGACCTGTACGAGGTGCAAGGCGTTCCGTCGATGGGCGTCGCCGGCCGCTACATCACCGATGGCGACATGGCCGGCAACATGGACCGCGCCCTGCAAGTCGTCGATTACCTGGTGGCCGAAGCCCGCAAGGCCAAGTAAAAAGCACGCAAGGCCGCCTTCCCAGGCTTTGCCGGTCATCGAAAGAGCCCGCCGATGCGGGCTTTTTCGTCTCCAATGGATACAATCGCAGCAAGATTCGTGCCTCTATGAAGAACAAGACCGCCTGTTTCCCGCTTGCACTCCTCCTCGCACTCGCCGCCGCACCCGCCGGTGCCGAGCGCGCGGACCGCAACAAGCCCATGAACATCGAGGCCGACTCGCTGCGCTATGACGACCTCCAGCAGACCAGCATCTTCACCGGCAAGGTGGTGGTGACCAAGGGCACGATCGTGATCCGCGGCGCGAAGATGGTGGTCAAGCAGGACCCGGAGGGCTTCCAGTCCGGCACCGTCACGGCCGAACCGGGCCAGCAGGCCTACTTCAAGCAGAAGCGCGACGGCGTGGACGAGTACATCGAGGGCGAGGCCGAGACCATCCAGTACGACGGCAAGGCCGACCGGGTGAAGTTCATCGGCCGCGCGGAGATGCGGCGCCTGCGCGGCGCCGCCGTCAACGACGAGACCAGCGGCTCCGTGATCACCTACGACAACACCAACGACCAGTTCACCGTGGAAGGCGGCGCCTCCGCCGGCGGCACGCCCTCCAATCCGGGCGGGCGGGTGCGTGCCACCCTGGCGCCGCGCCCTGCCGCGTCCGGGGCGGCGGGCGCCGGCGCCGGCGGCCGGGCCAGCGCGACGCTGCCGGCGCCGCAGTCGCCCGCGTCGGCCCGCCTGCGTCCCTCCACCGGCCTTCCGCCGGAGACCCGCTGATGGGCGAAGCCGAGATGGTCCACGTGGAGCCGCAGCTGGCGCTCACGAGCCGGCTGGAAGCGCGCCACCTGCGCAAGTCCTATGGCGGCCGCGCGGTGGTCAAGGACGTCTCGCTGGCCGTGGACAAGGGCGAGGTGGTGGGGCTGCTGGGCCCCAACGGCGCCGGCAAGACGACTTCCTTCTACATGATCGTCGGGCTGGTGCGGGCCGACGGGGGCGAGATCTCCATCGACGGCCAGTCGGTCGAGCACATGCCGATCCACCGCCGCTCGCGCCTGGGCCTGTCCTACCTGCCGCAGGAAGCGTCCATCTTCCGCAAGCTCAACGTGGCCGACAACGTGCGGGCGGTACTGGAACTGCAGCGCGGCCCGGAGGGCAAGTCGCTGTCCTCGGCGGAGATCGAGCAGCGCCTCACGGCGTTGCTGCAGGACCTGCGGGTCGACCACCTGCGCGACTCCCCGGCGCTGGCGCTCTCGGGCGGCGAGCGGCGCCGGGTGGAGATCGCCCGCGCGCTGGCCACCCAACCGAGATTCATCCTGCTGGACGAGCCGTTTGCCGGGATCGACCCGATCGCGGTGATCGAGATCCAGCGCATCATCAGTTTCCTGAAGTCGCGCGGGATCGGTGTCCTGATCACCGACCACAACGTCCGGGAAACGCTGGGCATCTGCGATCACGCGTACATCATCAGCGAGGGACGGGTGCTCGCCCAGGGCACGCCGGCTGACATCGTGAACAACGCGGACGTGCGCCGGGTCTACCTGGGCGAACACTTCCGCATGTGAGGGGAGCAGGGGAGAAATGAAGCAGGGACTGGCACTGCGTGTCTCGCAGCATCTGGCGCTGACACCGCAGCTGCAGCAGTCGATCCGGCTGCTGCAGCTGTCCACGCTGGAACTGGGGCAGGAGATCCAGACCATGCTGGACGAGAACCCCTTCCTGGACGTGCAGGGCGAAGAGGCCGGCGAGGATTTCGGCATCGCGGTGTCCGACCAGAAGCCGGCCGCGGATGAACCCGAGACCGGCTTCGAGGGCAGCGTGGGCTCGCTGGACGGCGCGGGCACGTCCACCTCCACCAGCTCCTCCTCGACATCAGAGGCGGAGCCGGAAGCCGGCGAGTTCGGCAGCGGCACCGTGGAGAGCGAGCCCAGCTGGGAAGGCGACGGCAGCACCGAGACCGTGCCCGACGACGGCGAATGGGGCGGCGACGCGCCGGCCGCCAAGCGCAACAACGGCGGCGACGACGACGAGGTCGACGCGACGGATCTCGCGCGCGGCAACGAATCGCTGCAGTCCTGGCTGCACCGGCAGGCGCTTTCACTGCGCCTGGGCGAGGAAGACCAGATGGCGCTGCGCTTCCTGATCGAATCGCTCAACGACGACGGCTACCTCGAGGAACCGCTGCAGGAACTGGCCGCCGGCCTGGCGCCGGACGACCTGGAGCAACAGGAGGAACTGGTCCACCGCTTCACCGTGGCCCTGCGCCTGCTGCAGACGCTGGACCCGGCCGGTGTCGGCGCGCGCAACCTGGCCGAATGCCTGACGCTGCAGCTCAAGGCGATGCAGCAGGACGAGGAAGACGAGGACATCGCCGCCTGTGCCGCCGCGATCAAGATCTGCCAGCAGTCGATCGACCTGCTGGCCAAGCGCGACATCAAGCGGCTGGCGCAGATCTGCGGCGAAACCGAGGCCAACGTGCGCTCGGCGATCGGCCTGATCACGCGGCTGGAGCCCAAGCCGGGCCGGCGCTTCGTCGACGTCGAGCGCAACGTGGTGATTCCCGACGTGCTCGTCACGCAGGTCGGCAAGGGCTCGCGCGCCAACTTCCGCGTGCAGCTCAATCCCGACGTGATGCCGCGGCTGCGCGTGCACGACGTCTATGCCGGCGCGCTCAAGTCGCACAAGGGCGAGGGCCACCAGGCGCTGCAGCAGCGGCTGCAGGAGGCGCGCTGGTTCATCAAGAACATCCAGCAGCGCTTCGACACCATCCTGCGCGTGTCCACCGCCATCGTGGAGCGGCAGCGCAACTTCTTCATCCACGGCGAACTCGCGATGCGGCCGCTGGTGCTGCGCGAGATCGCCGACGAACTGGGCCTGCACGAGTCCACCATCTCGCGGGTGACGACCGCCAAGTACATGTCCACCCCCTTCGGGACCTTCGAGCTGAAGTACTTCTTCGGCTCGGCACTCGGTACCGAAACCGGCGGCAATGCCTCGAGCACCGCCGTGCGTGCGCTGATCAAGCAGTTCGTCTCGTCGGAGAACGCGAAGAAGCCGCTGTCGGACAGCCAGATCTCCGAGATGCTCAAGGAGCAGGGCATCGAATGCGCCCGCCGCACGGTGGCCAAGTACCGCGAGGCGCTGCGCATCGCCCCGGCCAACCTGCGCAAGGCCCTGTGAGCGACGCCTTCCCGCTGTTCCTGCCCTGCGCCGCGGGCGTCGAGGCCTACCTCGAATCCGAAGTCGCGCGCATCCTCGGTCTTGCTCCCTCCCCCTCCGGGGGAGGGTCGGGGTGGGGGCGCTCCGACCTGCGCGCCGTCCGCGGCGGCGTGCAGCTGACGGCCGACTGGAACGCCGTGCTGCGCCTGAACCTCCACAGCCGCCTCACCCAGCGCGTCCTCGTGCAGCTCGCGCACCTGCCTTATCGCGGCGAGCAGGACCTGTACGAGGCCGCTTCGGCCGTCCCCTGGGAGGACTGGTTCACCGCCCGCGAGAGCTTCAAGATCGAACTCACCGCGCAGCACAGCCCGCTCAAGAGCCTGAACTTCGCCGCGCTGCGCATCAAGGATGCGGTGGCCGACCGCTTCCGCAATCGCGGCGGGGTGCGGCCCGACGTCGACACGCAGCGGCCCGCCGTGCGCATCTTCGGCCACCTCGCGGCCGAGACGGCCACGCTCTACATCGACACCTCGGGCGAGCCGCTGTTCAAGCGCGGCTGGCGCGAGGACAAGGGCGAGGCGCCGCTGAAGGAGACGCTGGCGGCGGCGATGCTCGCAGCCAGCGGCTGGGACGGCAGCGTGCCGCTGTACGACCCCTGCTGCGGCAGCGGCACCATCGTGATCGAGGCGGCGCAGCTGGCCTGCAACATCGCGCCCGGCCTGCTGCGGCGTTTCTGCTTCGAGCGCCTGCGGCTGCACGCGGCCCCGCAGTGGGCGGCGCTCAAGGCCGAAGCGCAGGCGGCGCGGCGGGCACCCGCGGCACCGATCTTCGGCAGCGACGTCGCCTTCCGCATGGTCGATTTCGCGCAGCGCAACGCCCAGCGCGCCGGTGTCGCCGACGTGGTGCAGCTGCGTGGCGGCGACGCGCTGCAGCGCATGCCGCCTTCCGAAACGCCCGGCATGCTGCTGCTCAATCCGCCTTATGGCGAGCGCATCGAGGCCGGCGGCATCGCCGGGCCGGGCCGTGGTGGCCGCGAGCGCGCCCAGATGGAGCAGGCCGGCGACTTCTTCGCCCAGCTCGCGAGCCACTGGAAACGCAACTACGCCGGCTGGACGGCCTGGGTGCTGTCGCCGGATGCCAGGCTGCCCGGCCGCATGCGGCTGAAGGAATCGCGCCGGATCCCGATGTGGAACGGCCCGATCGAATGCCGCCTGCTGCGCTTCGACATGGTGGCCGGCTCGGCCCGCAGCCGCGATGCAGCTGGTCCTTGATACCAACATCGTGCTGGACCTGCTGGTCTTCGCAGACCCGAAGGTGCAGTCCCTCTCGCAAGGCCTCGGCGCGGGCGAGCTGCGCTGGCTCGCCACGGCGGAGATGCGCGAGGAACTGGCCCGCGTGCTGTGCTACCCCAAGCTGGCGGAGCGCCTGGCGTCCGTCCGCGGCAGCGAGGCCGCGGTGCTGGCCCGGTTCGATCTCCAGGCCCGGCTGGTCGAGGCGCCGCCCAAGGCCAGCGTGACCTGCGGCGACCCCGACGACCAGAAGTTCATCGACCTCGCCGTGGCGCACCGGTGCACCCTGCTGTCCAAGGACCGGGAGGTCCTGCGGATGAGGAAGCGCCTGGAGCGGCTCGAGGTGCGGGCCGCCGCGTGCCTGGCCTGAGGTAACGCACGGTAGCGCCTGTTTCCTACGCCCGCGTTAGGCGGTCAGCCACGGCGCCGCCCTTCAGGTGGCGGTAACTTGCGTGCTGCACAACGCAGATACACCAAAGGCGCACCATGACCGAGCTCACCCTGTTCTCTCCGTTCGCCGACACCCAGGCCGGGGCCGTGGCCGCCGCCGCTGCCACCGAGCAGTCGTGCGAGGAATGCGCCGGCACCGGCGGCTGGTACCGCTACGAGCCGGCGCTGGACCCGGCGCCCGGCCTGCTCTATCTCTCCTGCCTCCACTGCCGCGGCAGCGGCCGGCTTGGCTCGGCCCAGGGCTGAGTACTACGTCCACGCAGGCACCCCGCCCATGCCACAGCGCTCCGGTTCCGACAGTCGCGGTTGCGGGCACGTGTCATGCTTGGAAACAGGTGAAGAGAGCAACGACGTGACCCCCTACCACCCCGACACGAACGATGAACGCAACGCCAGGCTGGTGCGCAACCTCCTCGCGCTGCGCATGGTCCTTGCCATGGACCAGATGCAAACGGGGCGGTGGAGCGACCGGATCGAGGAAATCGACGAGGAACTCGCCAACCTCGGGCACGACATGAAATCGACGGCCGCCAGCGCCGCCGAGGGCCTGCGCCGCAGCGTGCTGCTGCCGCGCCTGGTCAAGCAGCGCCGCGTGCGGACCAACCACCGCGCCGCCATCCGCGCCGGTTCACGCAACTGAGCCGCGCTCAGCTGCGCACCAGCTCCACCAGCCTTTGCAGCGCGCGCCGCACCGTGGCGGTGCGGATCGCCGCGCGGTCGCCCGGAAAGAGGCGCATCTCGCTGGACAGGCGGCCATCCACCTGGAAACCGAACCAAACCGTCCCCACCGGTTTTTGGGCATTTCCCCCAGTCGGCCCCGCAATCCCCGTGACCGCCACCCCCACCTGGGCGTGCGAATGGCGCACCGCGCCGAAGGCCATCGCCCGCGCGACCACCTCGCTGACGGCGCCGTGCTGCGCAATGAGGTCGGGATCGACGCCCAGCAACTCCTGCTTGGCCTCGTTCGAGTAGCTCACGACGCCGCGCTCGAACCACTGGCTCGAGCCGGCCAGGTCGGTGCAGGCCGCAGCGATCATCCCGCCGGTGCAGCTTTCCGCCGCGGCCAGCATCCAGCCGCGTGCCAGCAGCGCCTGCGCGAGCTGCTCGCACAAGGCCGAGATCGAGGGTTCGTTCACCACAGCCGCCTCCACAAGGCCAGGACCAGCAAGGTGCAGAAGGCCGCGACCAGGTCGTCGACCATGATGCCGAAGCCGCCCCGCCAGCCCGTTCCCTTGAAGCGGCGGTCCGCCCAGCCCATCGGCCCGGGCTTGGCCATGTCGAACAAGCGGAACACCAGGAAGGCGGCGAACTGCGCCGCCCAGCCGGCTGGCAGCAGGACCCACAGCACGGTCCAGAAGCTCGCGACCTCGTCCCAGACGATGGAGGACGGATCCGCCGAGCGCAGGTGGCGGGCCGTCACGCTGCAGGCCCACCAGCCGAGCGGCAGCGACAGGGCGACCAGCCATCCCATCTGCCCGGCGTCCAGCCAGTTCTGCAGCAGCAGGAAGGCGCCCCAGGCCCACACGGTGCCGCAGGTGCCGGGCGCGACGGGGGACAGTCCGGAGCCGAAGCCGAGCGCGACGAGGTGCGCCGGATGCGCCAGCAGGAAGCCGGTGTCCGGTCGCCGGGGCGGCAGCGGATCGGTGAGGGCATGGCTCGCGTCGGGCATGCCCCGCATCGTAGTCGCTGCGCCTACTGGCAGCGGCCGAAGCGCTTGCGGAAGCTGCGCGGCTCGAGCGCGCCGGGCAGCGCCCACAGGCCGCGGCGTTCGCTGCGGGCCTGTGCCTCGAGGGCGGCATACGGCCCGGGCTTGCCGCGGAAGCTCATGGACCAGGCGTAGCCGCTGCGCACCAGCCAGGCGCCGATGTCCTCGCGCCCATGGCGCACGTGCGCGAGTTGCCGGCCGTAGTCGTCCACGCCTCTGGTGCGCACGCCCACGCGCTGGTGCAGGACGCGCGCGCGCAAGGCCTGCGTCGCCTGCGCGCCGAAGGCCTGGCAGCCCTCGGGTGCGTCGACGTCCAGCAGGCGCACCTGCACCGGTGTGCCGCCCTCGCGCGGCCGCACCCACAGCGTGTCACCGTCGGTGACGTGGGTGACGCTGCCGCGGTAGCCGGGCGCCGCCAGCACCGCCGGCGCGCACAGCGCAGCGGCCAGCAGCAGCGCCGTCGCCCTCACAGGTCCAGCACCGCGGGCCCGGTGAGGATGCAGCGCACCACGTCGACCTGGCGCTTGGCGCCGACCTTGGCGGCCAGCGAGCGCAGCTGGGTACGCACGGTGTTGAGGCTGGTGCCGCGCTCCACCGCGAACTGCTTGAGGGAGCGGCCGTTCACCAGCGCCTCGGCGAGCTGCGCTTCGGTGGGGCTCATGTGGTAGATCTGGCGCAGCTTTTCGGGGAAGTTGGGGAGCGTCGATTCGGGATCGGCGACGAACATCATCGCAGCAACTGCATTGTCGAAGTGCTGCGTGCCGGCCGGCACCGGCACCACGAAGGCATGCACCTCGGTGCCGTTCAGGCCACGCAGGCGCAGCGGGGTGCCGGCCAGTTCGCGCACGCCATCGCCCTGCGCCGCTGCCTGCACCGCCTTGTGCAGCTTGGTGGAGAGCGCTCCGGCGGACGCCTGCAGCCGCCCGGAAGCGCCGGCCGTGTAGGCACGGGTGCGCTGCGAGATGTCTTCGGCGCGCCGGTTGGCGTGGCGAAGTTCCCCGTCGGGCCCGAGCAGGAGCACGCCATAGTTCAGTCGTTCGAGGGCGGCCACGGCGGCCTGCGTGACACCCGGGAATTCCTTGAGCGGCGCTTCGCCCGCGGCGGCGAACAGGTTGGCCTCGGGAGGGTCGGCGAGGGAGCGGCTGACCTGGTTGCGCACGATGGCGGCCACCTTGTGCAGCACGCCGGGCCACAGGCTCGGATCTCCCGCCGCCGCGTGGATGCTGTGGATCACATCCAGGAGCCGGGGATCCGTCGGGGCGGAGAGGTCGCGGCTAGGCATCACGTCGCGGCGCTCCAGGAAGGCGAGCGTCGGCGCTGGCCCGGCGAACACGAAGTGCCGCCTTCGTGGCGCGAACAGCATCAGACCGGGCTGCGTGAGTTGCCATTCGCTACTTCGTTGTAGTTGTTTCTCTTCGCAAGTCTGGTCAGAAAGAGATCGCTCGCCATCGCCCAAAAGGGTGAGGCAGGGGGAATTCCGGAGCGGGATTACCCCGCGCGGGGTTCCTAAACAGCCCCGAAATGGTCGAAGCCGCCGAACGCCCGTTGCGTGGGCTGGCCCGCCGCGTCGAGCAGCCGCAGTCCGGCTGCGGCTTCGATGCGGCCGATGGGCGTGACCGGCGTCGCCGTGCGCTGCGCCGCTGCGAGCACGGCTTCGCGTTGTGCGGCCGGCGCGGTGAAGGCCAGCTCGTAATCGTCGCCGCCGGCAAAGACGAGCTCCTCCACCTGCTGCGGATCCAGCCGCAGGCCGGCCCGGGTGGCGGCCAGCAACTGGGGTGCCTGCGCCAGCGCCACGGACGCCCCCACGCCCGAGCGGCGCAGCACGTGCGCGAGGTCGCCCGCCAGCCCGTCGCTGATGTCGATGGCCGCGCTCGCAATGCCGCGCAGGGCGCAGCCCAGCGCCACGCGCGGCTCGGGTTGTTCCAGGCGCTGCCGCGCCGCCTCGAACACTTCCTGGGGCAGCGAGACGGTCCCGCGGAAGGCTTCGAGTGCCAGCCGTGCATCGCCCAGCGTGCCGCTGATCCAGAGCTCGTCGCCGGCGCGCGCGCCCGATCGCAGCAGCGCCTGGCCGGCCGGCACTTCGCCGAAGACCGTGATGTTGATGGCCAGCGGCCCGCGGGTGGTATCGCCGCCCACCAGTTCGCAGCCGTGCGCATCGGCCAGCGAGAACAGGCCCTGCGCGAACGCGCCCAGCCAGGCGGCGTCGACCTGCGGCAGCGCAAGCGACAGCGTGAAGGCGAGCGGCTGCGCGCCGCAGGCGGCCAGGTCGCTCAGGTTCACGGCCAGTGCCTTGTGGCCCAGGCGGCGCGGATCGACGGTGGACAGGAAGTGCCGGCCTTCCACCAGCAGGTCGGTGGAGACCGCGAGCTGCATGCCCGGTGCCGGTTGCAGCAGCGCGCAATCGTCGCCGATGCCGAGCGGATTGCGCCGCACCGGCCGGTCGAAGAAACGCGCGATCAGCTCGAACTCACCCATGCCGGGAGATTAAACGAGGGAGCCGGGCCGGCCGCGGAAGCAGTCCGCCGCCTGCCGCACCATCTCGGCGAGCAGGCGCTCGCGGGCGTGCGTCTCGCGCAGCCAGCGGGCGTCGTTGAGGCCGTCTTCGGCCGACTCGGCCAGCATCTCGATGGCGGCACCGGCGCCCAGCGCGCGCGCGTGCGGCGCCACCTGCCGCAGCGTGTGCAGGATGTGTTCGCGCAGCGGCAGGTGCTCGCCGGTGGGCGGATCGACGTACACCGCATCCAGCCCGAAGCGGCAGGCCTGGAAGCGGTTGTACGTATAGACCATGTAGTCGTCTTCCTCGGGCACGAAGGGCTGTTCCTGCAGGAACCAGGACCCGAGCGACTGCACGAAGCCGGCCAGCGCCGCGGCGCGCTCGATGGTCAGCGGCGTGTCGAACACGCGGATCTCGATCGTGCCGTACTCCGGCTTGGGGCGGATGTCCCAGTAGAAGTCCTTCATGCTCTTGACCACCCCGGTGCGGGTGGTCTTGGCGAAGAACTTCGCGAACTCCTCCCAGTGCAGCGTGTAGGGCGCGCGGCCCGACATCGGGAACGCGAACACCGAATTGAGCCGCGCCGAGTCGAACTGCGTGTCCTGCCCCTGCACGAAGGGCGAACTGGCCGACAGCGCGATGAAGTGCGGGATGTAGCGCGACATCCGGTGCAGCATCAGCAGCGCGCTGTCGGCATCGGGGCAGCCGACGTGCACGTGCTGGCCGAAGATGGTGAACTGCTTGGAGAGATAGCCGTACAGCTCCGACAGCTGGCGGAAGCGCGGCCGGTCGTAGATGCGCTGCTCGTGCCACTGCTGGAAAGGATGCGTGCCGCCGCCCACGCAGGCGATGTTCAGCTTGTCGGCGCAGCGCACCAGCGCGTCGCGCAGGGTCGTGAGCTCGCCCAGCACCTCGCTGGTCGAGTGGCACACGCCGGTGGAGAACTCGATCATGCTGGAGGTCATCTCCGGCACGACGGCGCCGGGCAGGGACATCTTGCCGATCAGGCGCAGCATCTCCGCGGAGTAGGGCGCGAGGTCGTAGTCGTGCGTGTTGACCAGCTGCAGTTCGAGTTCCACGCCCAGCGACAGCGGCGCGGATTCCTGGAAGCGTTCCAGTTCGGGCGCCGGTGCGGCGGTGGCGGCCGGCGCGGCCAGCCCGGGTTCGCTGGGCTTACCCACGCAGCTCTCCTGCCGCCAGGCCGGCCTGCGGTTCCCAGGGCTTGAGGCTCTCGCCGGCGCGGTAGATGGCGAAGGTGGCGATGATCGCGCCCATGATCTCCATCATCAGGATCACCGGCAGCGCGATGCTGGCGATGCGCGAGCCGAGCGACATCGAGGTCGACATGAACTGCGACACCAGCAGCAGCGCGATGGAGGACATCGGGCACATGGCGCAGCCGGTCCAGACGGCCTGCTTCCAGGTGAGGCCGCTGCCGGGGTTGGCGAGCGCCACGCCCAGGACCTTGGCGAAGAAGCGGGTGAACACGACCGCGGCGACCAGTCCGACCACCGAGGGATTCCATTCGGCCTTGGCGGCGACCACCGAGACCAGCACGAACATCATCATCGTGAGCAGCGAGGCCGCGGTGCCGAGCTGGCGCGTCCAGGTCCAGGGCCGCGGATGCAGCTGCTTGAGCATCAGCCCGCCGATCAGCGCGGCCAGCGGCGCCGAGCCGCCGAAGTGGGCCGCCAGCGCGGTGCCGGCGGCGATCAGCGAGATCACGAGGATCGACGTGTTCTCGCTGCTCGGGCTCATGAAGCGCAGCGCCGAACGCAGCGCCAGCGCCAGCAGCGCGCCGACCACGAAGGACACGCCCAGCACCACCGCCACCGGATAGAGCGTGGCCGCCAGCACCGTCTCCTCGCGGTGCAGCGTGCCGGCGCGCGCGCTCACCAGCGTGAGCGCATAGAAGGTGCTGAGGGTCGCCAGCGCCAGCGAGCGCTCGGTCACGACACCCGCCGCCCGCGTGTCCAGCACGATGCGCGCCAGCACCGCGGGCGACCCCGCCATCGAGATCAGCGCCAGGCCTTCGGCCACGCTGTCCCGCACCTCCATCCAGCGCAGCACGTGGTAGACGGCGACGGCGGTGAGCGTCGCCTCCACCAGGCTTTGCACCAGCACCATCGGGTTGTGGCGGAACCAGCGCAGCGCGATGCGCCCGCCCGACTCGAACAGGACCAGCGCGACGCCCAGCTCCAGCAGGAACAGCGACACGCCCTGCAGCGGCCAGGCCGCGCCCGAGAAACCGGCCAGGCCGGCGAGCGTGCCCACGATCGAGTAGCCCACCACCTTGGGCAGGCCCGAATAGCGTTGCAGCAGGTGGCCCGACGCGGCGGCAATGGCCAGCAGCAGCGACCACTGCACGGTGGGCAGGCCCGCCGAGGGCTTCATCCACTCGGCCCAGATGGCCATCACCTGGTCCATGGAGGGCCCGGGCTCAGTGCAGCACGCGCTGGCTGCCGCCGTCGTCCAGCACGAAGGGCGGGATCTCGACTTCGAAGCGCCCGGCGTCCTCGGCGACGCAGAAGTAGCTGCCATGCATGCTGCCGCTGGCCGTGCGCAGGCGGCAGCCGCTGGTGTACTCGAAGGATTCGCCCGGCTTGAGCAGCGGCTGCTGGCCGACGACGCCGAGGCCCTTGACCTCCTCGGTTTCGCCGAGTTCGTTGGTGATGATCCAGTGGCGGGCGATCAGCTGCGCGGGCACTTCGCCCGTGTTGGTGATCGTGATGGTGTACGCGAAGGTCCACACGTGCTGGTCGGGCGCGGACTGATCCGGCAGGAAGCGGGGCTGCACGTCGACCCGGAAAGCGTAGCGAGGCATGGGGGGCAATGCTAACCCCTGCCGCCCCGCGCCGCTCGGCGAGAATACGGGCCATGAGCACGCGCACCTTCCGCATCGCACCGTCGATCCTGTCGGCCGACTTCGCCCGCCTCGGCGAGGAGGTCCGCAACGTGGTCGCCGCCGGCGCCGACTGGATCCACTTCGACGTGATGGACAACCACTACGTGCCCAACCTCACCTTCGGTCCCATGGTCTGTTCGGCGCTCAAGCCGCACGCGAAGACGGCTGCGGGCGCACCGGTGCCGATCGACGTGCACCTGATGGTGCAGCCGGTCGATGCGCTGGCGCAGGCCTTCGCCGAGGCCGGTGCCGACTACATCAGCTTCCACCCCGACGCCTCCACGCACGTGCACCGCAGCGTGCAGGCGATCAAGGCGGCGGGCTGCAAGGCGGGCCTGGTGTTCAATCCGGCCGCGCCCATCGACGTGCTGGACTGGGTGCTGGAAGACATCGACCTGGTCCTGATCATGAGCGTGAACCCCGGCTTCGGCGGCCAGGGCTTCATCGAGTCGGCGCTGCGCAAGATCGAGCAGGCGCGCGCGCGCATCGACGCGAGCGGCCGCGACATCCGGCTCGAGGTCGATGGCGGCGTGAAGACGGACAACATCGCGCGCATCGCGGCCGCCGGCGCGGACACCTTCGTGGCCGGCAGCGCGATCTTCGGCAAGCCCGATTACCGCGCCGTGATCGAGTCGATGCGGGCGAACCTGAAGGGCTAACCGCCCTTCTGGCTGCGGTTCGGCTTCTCCACCGGTGCCGGGTCGGCGCCCTTGCGCACGGCGTGGTAGGTCGCGTCGAGCTCCTGCGCCTTGCTCGTGTCCTGCTGGCCTTCGACCACGTCGTCGTGCGCAATCTCGCCCATGCGGCGTGCGCTCGGGTTCTCGCCCGCCTGGCTGTTGGCGGATTCGTCACGCTCGTGCGGCAGCTGCGCCTTGGGCTGCTGCGTCTCGCCTTGCGCCGTGACGGTGTTGCCCCCTTTCGGCGACGGCGTCTCGTGGCGCTCCTCGGTATCCATCCGGCCGGCCGGTTCCCGGCCTTCATCCTTGCGGCTCATGGCAACTCTCCTGAATGCAGGCATGGTGACGCGCGGCTCGGCCGGCGGCCGTCGGACGGGACCGCGCGCTGCCCGGCGGAGCCAGCGGCCCGCTGATCCGGCTGTGGGAGTGCTCCTACGGGGCGAGGCGGTGCGCACCCACAAACTCGCCCGCTGAAGGGCTACGGTCCCGCCAGCTGAGGCTTGGTCCAATGCGGGACCGAAAAGCACATGCAAGAAGGGAGACGCGGATGGAGATCGGACCTGTCGTGCCGCTGTGGTTGACGTGGGTCGCCGCGGGCACCGTGGGCGTGCTGGCGATCGCCGCCGTCGTCCGCGGGCTCGAGGCCGTGTTCGATCTCGACCCGAGCTGATCCCCCCTTCGCCATCGCAGGCGCGCCAGGCCGCGCCCGGCGCCCCGTTTCCTCTCTCCCCCGGCCCGACAGGAGTGATACATGGCCTCTTCCCGCACGGAGGGCTCGCGCAAGTCGAAAGCGGGCGACCCCGTCGCCAACCGTCAGAAGCAGCTCGAAGCGTTCACGCAGGGGCCGGAGAACCAGCTCACCACGAACCAGGGCGTGCCGCTGCCGGACAACCACAACTCGCTGAAGGCGGGCGTGCGCGGACCGGGCCTGCTGGAAGACTTCATCCTGCGGGAGAAGCTGACCCACTTCGACCATGAGCGCATCCCCGAGCGCGTGGTGTATGCGCGCGGCGCGGCGGCGCACGGCTACTTCGAGCTGACCCGTCCGCTGGTGGAATACACCAAGGCCGACTTCCTGCAGGAACACGGCAGCCGCACGCCGGTGTTCGTGCGCTTCTCCACCGTGATCGGCGCCCGCGGTTCGGCGGACACCGTGCGCGACGTGCGCGGCTTCGCCGTCAAGTTCTACACGCGCGAAGGCAACTACGACCTGGTGGGCAACAACATGCCGGTGTTCTTCATCCAGGACGCGATGAAGTTCCCCGACCTGGTCCACGCGATCAAGCCGGAGCCGCACCACGACATGCCGCAGGCCTCCAGCGCGCACGACACCTTCTGGGATTTCATCTCGCTGATGCCCGAGAGCGCGCACATGCTCATGTGGCTGATGTCGGATCGCGCGCTGCCGCGCAGCTACCGGATGATGGAAGGCTTCGGCGTCCACACCTTTCGCTTCGTGAATGCACGCGGTGCCTCGCACTTCGTCAAGTTCCACTGGCGGCCCAAGCTGGGCAAGCACGCGCTGGCCTGGGACGAGGCGCAGAAGATCGCCGGCAAGGACCCGGACTTCCACCGCCGCGACCTGTGGGAGGCGATCGATCGCGGCGACTTCCCCGAATGGGAGCTGGGCGTGCAGCTGATCGAGGAAGAGCGCGTCGACAAGCTCGGCGTGGACCTGCTCGATGCGACCAAGCTGGTGCCGGAGGAGATCGTGCCGATCACCCCGGTCGGCAGGCTGGTCCTGAACCGCAACCCGGACAGCTACTTCGCCGAGGCGGAACAGGTGGCCTTCAATCCGGGCCACATCGTGCCGGGGATCGACTTCAGCAACGACCCGCTGCTGCAGGGGCGCTTGTTCTCCTATCTCGACACGCAGATCTCGCGCCTGGGCGGGCCGAACTTCCACGAGCTGCCGATCAACCGCGGCGTGTGCCCGATGCACAACCTGCAACGCGGCGGCATGCACCGCATGACCATCGCGCGCGGCCGCGTCGCCTACGAGCCGAACACGCTGGGCAACGGCTCGGAGTTCCGCGTCGACGGCGGCGAGCAGGGCTTCCAGAGCCTGGAGGAGGCCATCGAATCGCCGAAGATCCGCCGCCGCAGCCCCAGCTTCGACGACCACTTCAGCCAGGCCACCCTGTTCTGGAACAGCCAGAGCGCCGCGGAGAAGGAGCACATCATCGCGGCCTTCCAGTTCGAGCTTTCGCGGGTGGAGACGCCGGCGATCCGGCAGCGCATCGTGGACAACCTGGCGCATGTGGATGCCCGGCTGGCGCGCAAGGTTGCGGAGCCGCTGGGCATCGGGCCGCCAGACGCGCGCTCGGCCGCCGGCCGAGCCGGGTTTCGCGAGCCGCGCGCCAAGCCGCTGCTGGAGGCAGCGCCCTCGCTCAGCATGGAGACCAATGGCACGACCATCGCGACACGGAAAGTGGCCGTGCTGATGGCCGCAGGCGTGGAGCTGGGGGCCTTCAAGGTCATCCAGCAGGCGCTCGTCGACGCCGGAGCGACGGTCAAGGTGGTGGCCGCGCACCTGGGGTTCATCGTCTCGTCGTCGGGGCAACAGGTGCCGATCGACCACAGCTTCCAGACCATGCCATCTGTCATGTTCGATGCGGTGCTGGTGCCCGGCGGCGCCGCTTCGGCCCAGGCGCTCATGAAGGATGGCGAGGCGGTGCACTTCGTGCTCGAGGCGTACAAGCATTGCAAGCCGCTGTGCCTCATCGGCGAGTCGGTGGAGATCCTTCGCTCGGTGGGCGTGGCGCTGGACGATGCGCCCGTGCCCGGCGGGGTGATCATCGGCACCAACGAGCCGACCACGCGCGTGCAGCTGGGCCAGGACCTGATCGCGGCCATCGCCAGGCACAGGCATTGGTCCCGCGCGATGGTCGAGCAGGTGCCCGCCTGAACGCACGACCCCGCCCCAGAGGTCCGTAGGACAAATCCCACGTACCAATGTCAGATGCACTGACTGTGTCGTCGTGGCGATGACGGCCCAATAGCGTCATGGCCGGCGCGCTGCCGGCATTTTCTTGACCAGGGAGCAAACGCATGCCGTCCAGCCATCAGGCCACGAGCCGACCGTATTGGAGTTCCGGACGCGGCTTCGCCTCGAAGGACCCGGAGCGGCAGGGCGAAGTGCTCGGCTACGTCGCCCGGACCCCGATCGAAACCACCGCGCTTGCGCGCCCGGCGGCTCCCAAGGCGGCGCCGCCCCAGCGCAGCTGGACACGCCTGCAGCCGGACGTCGACGCGTCGGGCTTCGAAGGCAGCAGCAGCGGCCGCTGGCGCTGAGCGCGCCTTTCTCCAGCCGAGCCAGGGCCGTCCGCCCTGGCTTTTGCTTTTGCTGGCCGGCTATCCTTGCCGCATGCCGTTCGCCCTGCAAGCGCCCCTGCGCGCCGCCATCCTGGACCTCGACGGAACGCTGGTCGATACGCTCGGCGACTTCCACGCCGCTCTGAACCACATGCTCGCCGAGCTGCGCCTGCCCGCGATCTCCGCCGAGGCGGTCGCCGGCTTCATCGGCAAGGGCACCGGACACCTGATCCGCAGCACGCTGGCGCATGTCGGAGGGCCCCCCGAGCTCTTCCAGCCGGCGCTGGACCGCTACTTCGACGCCTATCGGTCGGTCAACGGCCGGTACGCGAAGGTGTACCCCGGCGTCGAGGAAGGCTTGGCGGCACTCCAGCGCGCAGGCCTGCGGCTGGCGTGCCTGACCAACAAGCCCGGCGAGTTCGCCCGCGGGTTGCTGCAGGCCAAGGGCCTGGCGCCGGCTTTCGAACTGGTGTTCGGCGGCGATGCCTTCGAGCGCAAGAAGCCCGACCCGCTGCCGCTGCGCAAGACCTGCGAGGCCCTGGGCAGCGCCCCCGGCGCCACGTTGATGGTCGGCGACTCCGCCAACGATGCGGCAGCCGCCCGGGCGGCCGGCTGCCCGGTGGTGCTGGTGACCTACGGCTACAACCACGGCGAGCCGGTGCGCAAGGTCGACGCGGACGGCTTCGTAGCCTCGCTGGCGCAGCTCGCGCCGCTGCTGCGCGGGTAGCTCCCCGTTGACGGCGCGCCGGGAGCCTTTGCTACACTGCCCCCGCATGTTCATCCACCGCACCATCATCACAGGTTGCAGCGACCGGGGAGCCTGGCCCTGGCGCAGGCCTGTCCAAGTGCGCACCTGATTCGCACGGGGCAGCCCGTGCCCCCGCGCCTTCCCACCGGGAGGCATCGTCCGGATCCCGCGGCCCGAAGCGTCTGGGCCGCCGAGCTTGTGGAGGCTCACCCTTGATCACCGAACTCGAATTCAAGAGCCTTGCGTTGCAGGGCTACAACCGCATTCCGCTGATCGCGGAGGCGTTCGCCGACCTCGAAACCCCGCTGTCGCTGTACCTGAAGCTGGCCCATGCGAAGGCCGGCGGCAAGCTCAGTTTCCTGCTGGAGTCCGTCGTCGGCGGCGAGCGTTTCGGGCGCTACAGCTTCATCGGCCTGCCGGCGCGCACGCTGCTGCGCGCCAGCGGCTTCGGCGCCGACGCGAAGACGGAAATCGTGACCGACGGCCAGGTGGTCGAGACTGCCCGCGGCAATCCGCTGGAGTTCATCGCCGCCTACCAGGAGCGCTTCAAGGTGGCGCTGCGCCCCGGCCTGCCGCGCTTCTGCGGCGGCCTGGCCGGCTACTTCGGCTACGACACGGTGCGCTACATCGAGAAGAAGCTGGAGGCGAGCTGCCCCGCCGACACGATGAACTGCCCGGACATCCTGCTGCTGCAATGCGAGGAACTGGCCGTCATCGACAACCTGTCGGGCAAGCTGTACCTGATCGTCTACGTGGATCCCGGCAAGCCGGAGGCTTATGGCGCCGGCAAGCGCCGGCTGCGCGAGCTGCGCGACCAGCTCAAATATTCCGTCAGCGCGCCGGTCATCCGCCAGACCGAGACCTTCCCCGCCGAGCGCGAGTTCGCCAAGGCCGATTACCTGAAGGCCGTGGACCGCGCCAAGGAACTGATCGCCGCCGGCGACTTCATGCAGGTGCAGGTGGGCCAGCGGATCAAGAAGCGCTATACCGAGTCGCCGCTGTCGCTGTACCGGGCGCTGCGTTCGCTGAACCCGAGCCCGTACATGTACTACTACAACTTCACGGGCGCGGACGAGAAGGGCGGCGACTTCCACGTGGTGGGTGCGTCGCCGGAGATCCTGGTGCGGCACGAGCACACGCCCGAGGGCGAGAAGATCACGATCCGGCCGCTGGCGGGCACGCGGCCGCGCGGCGGCACGCCGGAGATCGACAAGGCGATCGAGCGGGAGCTGCTGTCGGACGCCAAGGAGCGCGCCGAACACGTGATGCTGATCGACCTGGCGCGCAACGACATCGGCCGGATCGCGAAGACCGGCTCGGTGAAGGTCACCGAGGCCTTCGTGGTGGAGCGCTACAGCCACGTGATGCACATCGTGAGCAACGTGGAAGGCATCCTGTACGAGGGGATGACCAACATGGACGTGCTCAAGGCGACCTTCCCGGCCGGCACGCTGAGCGGCGCGCCCAAGGTGCACGCGATGGAACTGATCGACCGCCTGGAGCCGAACAAGCGCGGCATCTATGGCGGCGCCTGCGGCTACCTGAGCTACGCCGGCGACATGGACGTGGCGATCGCGATCCGCACCGGCATCATCAAGGACCAGACGCTGTATGTGCAGGCGGCGGCAGGCGTGGTGGCCGATTCGGTGCCGGAGCTGGAGTGGAAGGAAACCGAGGCCAAGGCGCGAGCGCTGCTGCGAGCGTCGGAGCTGGTCGAGGAGGGGCTGGAATGAACTCCAGAGTCCAACAGCCGAACGCAGAAGCCGCGAAGGTTACGCAAAAACCGCAAAAGAACAGCCGATATGGAAAACGACTTCTCTCGGGAAATCATCGGCGCTGCGGTGGAGGTTCAGCGAGTCCTGGGCAGCGGGCTTCTGGAGAGTGCGTATTGCGCCGCTCTCGCCATCGAATTTTCGGATCTGGGCCTGCACTTCGCGCAGGAGGTTGCTCTTTCTGGCGAGTACAAGGGCAGGAAGCTCGGGGTTGCATACCGGGCGGATTTCGTGGTGCAGAACTCCGTCATCATCGAGGTGAAGGCCTTGAGCCTGGTGACCGAAATTCACCGCGCGCAACTGCTGTCTTATCTGAGGCTGGCGAAGTTCAATCTCGGCTTGTTGATCAACTTTCATGCATTCCCCGTAGCGTCGAAGGGCGTGCATCGGGTCGTGAACAGGCTGTGAAAAGCCATTCCCCCTTTTGCGGCTTCTGCGTAGCTTTTGCGGTTTTTGCGTTCAATGATTGCGGTGCCCGGGGCCGGGCCGTTCGGAGGGCGACGTGAAGCTGCTGATGATCGACAACTACGACAGCTTCACCTACAACCTGGTGCAGTACTTCGGGGAACTGGGCGCGGACGTGGAGGTGCATCGCAACGACGAAATCACCATCGACGAGATCGAGGCCAAGAGGCCCGATCGGCTCGTCGTTTCGCCGGGGCCCTGCTCTCCCGCGGAAGCAGGCATCTCGGTTGCGGCCATCCAGCACTTTGCCGGCAAGGTGCCCATCCTCGGCGTCTGCCTCGGCCACCAGGCCATCGGCGCGGCGCTGGGGGGCAGGATCATCCGGGCGCAGCAACTGATGCACGGCAAGACCAGCGAGATCACGACCACGCGCGAAGGCGTCTTCGCGGGCTTGCCCGAGAAGTTCACCGTCAACCGCTACCACTCGCTGGCCATCGAACGCGAGAGCTGCCCGCAGGACCTGAAGGTCACGGCGTGGACCGCCGACGGCGAGATCATGGGCGTGCGCCACAAGACCCTGCCCGTCGAAGGCGTGCAGTTCCATCCGGAGTCCATCCTGACGGAACATGGCCATGCCCTGCTGAAGAACTTCCTGGAGCAAGCGAAGTGAAGCCCATCGACCTGCGCAGCGATACCGTCACCCAGCCCACCGAGGCCATGCGCGCCGCCATGTTCGCGGCGCCGCTCGGCGACGACGTGTTCGGCGACGACCCCAGCGTCAACGCGCTGCAGGAGAAGATCGCCGCGATGCTCGGCTTCGAGGCCGCACTGTTCGTGCCCACGGGCACCCAGAGCAACCTGTGCGGCGTGCTGTCGCACTGCCAGCGCGGCGACGAGTACATCGTCGGCCAGATGCAGCACTGCTACCGCTGGGAAGGCGGCGGCGCCGCGGTGTTCGGCAGCGTCCAGCCGCAGCCGCTGAACCACCAGCCCGATGGCTCCCTCGCCCTCACCGACATCGAAGCCGCGATCAAGCCGGACGATCCGCATTTCGCCCGCACCAAGCTGCTGGCGCTGGAGAACACCCTGGGCGGGCAGGTGCTCTCGCAGGTGTACCTGGACAAGGCGACCAAGCTGGCGCGCTCGCGCGGGCTGGCGACGCATCTCGATGGCGCCCGCCTGTTCAATGCGGCGGTGGCGCAGGCCCGGTCCAACGGCAGCGACGCGCGCACGGAGGCGCATCGCATCGCCTCCATTTTCGACAGCGTCTCGGTCTGCTTCAGCAAGGGGCTCGGCACGCCGGCCGGGTCGGCCCTGTGCGGATCGAAGGACTTCATCGCCAGGGCGCGCCGCGTTCGCAAGATGGCGGGCGGGGCGATGCGCCAGGCCGGCCTGCTGGCCGCCGCCGCGACCTACGCGCTCGATCACCACGTCGAGCGGCTGGCGCAGGACCACGCGAATGCCCGCCGGCTGGCCGAGGGCCTGGAGGGCATCGAGGGGCTCTCGTTCGAGGTGCCGGAGACGAACATCCTGTTCGTGGACCTGATCGGGCCCGCCCGCGAACGCTCGGCGGAGTTGCTGCAGTACCTGAAGGGCGAAGGCGTGCTGGCCACGGGCCTGTACCGGCTGCGCTTCGTGACGCACCTCGACGTCGACGAGGCCGGCGTGGAGCGCGCGGTGGCGGCGATCCGCTCCTTCTTCCGCGCCTGAAGGAAGCAGGATGCCGGACGCGCAGCACCTGCTCCTCTTCGTCCTCGCCGGCCTGCTGCTGAACCTGACGCCGGGGCCGGACGTGCTCTACATCGTGAGCCACGCGATCCGCCAAGGGGCGCGGGCGGGGGTCGTGGCGGCGCTCGGCGTGAGTGCGGGCTGCTTCGTGCACATCGCGGCGGCGGCCGTGGGGGTGAGTGCGCTGCTGGCGACATCCGCGGCGGCGTTCGCGGTGCTGAAGTGGGCGGGCGCGGGCTACCTGCTGTATGTCGGGATGAAGTTGCTGGCGGGCAAGTCGGCGCCAAAGCGCTGGGGTTTCGCTGGCGCTCCACCGCCAGCCTACGGGCTCGGCAGCGCTCCACCGCCAGCCTACGAGGAGGCCCCCAGCCAGCTCTGGAGCGTCTTCCGCGGCGGCTTCCTGACCAACGCGCTGAATCCCAAGGTCGCGATCTTCTTCCTCGCCTTCGTGCCGCAGTTCATCGCGCCGCAGGCGCAGCACAAGGCACTCGCCTTCCTGGCGCTGGGGATCGTGTTCAACCTCAACACCGTCGTCATGAACAGCGGCTGGGCGCTCGCCGCCGCCTGGATCGCGCGCACCGACGCCGCGCAGCGCAGCCTGCATTGGCTGGACCGCGTCGCCGGCCTGATGTTCATGGGCTTCGGGCTGAAGCTGGCCCTGGCCGAGAATCCCACCCATTGAGAGAGGAGCACCCCATGATCACGCCCCAGGAAGCGCTGCAGCGCACCATCGAACACCGCGAGATCTTCCACGACGAGATGCTGAAGATCATGCGCCTGATCATGAGCGGCGAGCTGTCGCCCGTCATGACGGCGGCCCTCGTCACCGGCCTGCGGGTGAAGAAGGAAACGATCGGCGAGATCACCGCGGCGGCGCAGGTGATGCGCGAGTTCTCCACCAAGGTGAACGTCGCCGACAAGACGCACCTGGTCGACATCGTCGGCACCGGCGGCGACGGCTCGCACACCTTCAACATCTCGACCTGCTCGATGTTCGTGGCCGCAGCGGCGGGCGCCAAGGTGAGCAAGCACGGCGGCCGCAGCGTCTCGAGCAAGAGCGGCAGCGCCGACGTGCTGGAGGCCATGGGCCTGAACATCAACCTTTCGCCCGAAGCGATCGCCAGGTGCATCGCCGAGACGGGCATCGGCTTCATGTTCGCGCCCAACCACCATCCGGCGATGAAGAACGTGGCGCCGGTGCGCAAGGAGTTGGGCGTGCGCACCATCTTCAACATCCTGGGCCCGCTCACCAATCCCGCCAGCGCGCCCAACATCCTGATGGGCGTGTTCCACCCCGACCTGGTCGGCATCCAGGTGCGGGCGCTGCAGCGCCTGGGCGCGGAGCACGCGCTGGTGGTCTATGGCCGCGACGGCATGGACGAAGTGAGCCTGGGCGCCGCCACCCTGGTGGGCGAACTGAAGAAGGGCGAGATCAGCGAGTACGAGATCCATCCCGAAGACTTCGGCGTGCCGATGGCCAGCAACCGCGCTTTCAAGGTCGAGACGCCGCAGCAATCGCTGGCGATGATGCGCGAGGTGCTGGAGAACAAGGCCGGTCCCGCGCGCGACGTGGTCGTGCTCAATGCGGGCGCCGCGCTCTATGCGGCCAACGTCGCCACCAGCATCCGCGAAGGCATCGCCAAGGCGCGCACCGCGCTCGAGAGCGGTGCGGCCCGCGCGAAGATGGAGGAACTGGTGCGCGTGTCCAAGGCCCTGGGCAGTTGAGATGAGCGACATCCTGGAGAAGATCGTTGCGGTCAAGCGCGAGGAGGTCGCCGCCGCACGCAAGAAGAAGTCGCTGGAGGCGGTGCGCGAAGACGCGCTCAGCCGCGTGCTGACGCGCGACTTCGAAGGGGCGCTGCGGCAGAAGATCGCCCAGGGCCAGGCCGCGGTCATCGCCGAAATCAAGAAGGCGAGCCCCAGCAAGGGCGTGCTGCGCGAGGACTTCATCCCGGCCGACATCGCCCAGAGCTACGCCGAGAACGGAGCGGCCTGCCTGTCGGTGCTGACCGACCGCCAGTTCTTCCAGGGCCAGCCGGACTACCTGAAGCAGTCCCGCGCCTCCTGCGACCTGCCGGTGCTGCGCAAGGACTTCATGGTTGACCCCTACCAGGTGTACGAAGCGCGCTCCATGGGCGCCGACTGCATCCTGCTGATCGCGGCCTGCCTGGCGGACGCGCAGATGGCGGAACTCGAAGCGCTGGCGCGCGGGCTCGACATGGCGGTCCTGGTGGAGGTGCACGACGCCGGGGAATTGCAGCGCGCACTGAAGCTCAGGACGCCCCTGGTGGGCGTGAACAACCGCAACCTGCGCACCTTCGAGGTGAGCCTCGACACCACGCTGGCCATGCTGAAGGACGTCCCCGCCGACAAGTTGCTGGTGACCGAGTCGGGCATCCTGCAGCGCGAGGACGTGCAGAAGATGCGCGCTGCCGGCGTCCATGCCTTCCTGGTCGGCGAGGCCTTCATGCGCGCGCCCGACCCCGGCGAGGCGCTGGCCACGCTGTTCCACTGACCGTGGGCGAGCGCAAGACCGGGCAAGGCGAACTGCCCTGGGCCGAGCTCGAGCCCGGGGTGCGGCCGCAGTGCCTGCAAGGCTGGACCCCCGAGGCCTGGCCGGTGGCCGAAGGCTGGCGCGCCGCCGTCGACGAGTTCTTCGCCAGCGCCGAGGGCGAGCGCCTGGGGCGCTTCATGCGCGAGCGGCTCGCCGCGGGCGCCGTGATCTACCCGCCGCATCCGCTGCGGGCGCTCGAACTCACGCCGCTGTCCAGCGTGCACGCCGTCGTGCTCGGGCAGGACCCGTACCACGGCCCGGGACAGGCGGAGGGGCTCGCGTTCTCGGTCGCCGCGGGCGTGAAGCATCCGCCGTCGCTGCGCAACATCTTCAAGGAACTGGGCGAGGCGCCGCAAAGCGGTTCGCTGGTGGGCTGGGCCCGTTCCGGCGTGCTGCTGCTCAACGCCTGCCTGACGGTGGAAGACGGCCAGCCCGCCAGCCATGCCAGGAAGGGCTGGGAATCGCTCACCGACCGGCTGCTGGGCCTGGTCGCCGCAACCGCATCGCCGTGTGTCTACCTGCTGTGGGGTGCGCACGCGCAGGCGAAGGCCGGCCTGGTGCGCGAGCATGCGGCGCAGTACGCCCGCGAGGTCCTGGTGCTGGAGACCAACCATCCTTCGCCGCTGTCGGCGCGGCGGCCGCCGGTGCCGTTTCTCGGCAGCGGGTGTTTCAAGCAGGCGCGGGAGTGGTTGGCCGAGCGGGGCGTCACGGGGGTTTTCGGCTGATTGCTGGGGTTCGCGCGCTTCGCGGCTCACCGCCAGCCTACGGCCGAGCGCCGCCGGCCGCTCGTAGGCTGGCGCGCAGCGGCAGGTGAGCCGCGAAGCGCGCGAACCCCAGCATCAAGACCCCCGCAGCAACCGCGCCAGCCACGGCCGGAACAGCGGTGGCCGAACCGGCTTGGCCACCGTCCGCAGCGGCACCGCCATGCGCGTGTCGTCGAGGTAATCCCGCGCGATGTCGACCGTGCTGCGTTCGCCGATCGCGGCGTAATGCTCCCGCAGCCACGCCTGCGCGGCGGCGCGGCCGGCTTCGCACAGGCGCTGGATCATCACCGCGTCCGCGGAGCCCTTGGTGGACGCGGGATACGCCTCGAGGGCCGAACCGCCGTCCACCCGGTGCACGTGCACGGCCCGGCAGCGCGGATGCGACACGCCGCCCTCGGCGACCAGCCGGTTGATGAAGTCGATCGCCCGCATCTGCGTCAGCAGGCTGGCGTTGAAGGTCAGCTCGCCGATGCGGTCCTGGATCTCCGCGGTGGTGCGCGGCGTTTCCGCAATCCGCAGCGGATTGATCTGCACCAGCAGCACGTCCGCGCAGGCGCAGTCGCCGAGCAGCGGCGACAGCGCCGGGTTGACGGAATAGCCGCCGTCCCAGTAGGGCTCGCCGTCGATCTCCACGGCATGGAACAGCAATGGCAGGCAGGCGGATGCGAGCACGGCCCGCGCATCGAGCCGCGGCCCGGTGAAGACGACCGCCCGCCCGGTGTTCACATGTGTTGCGGATACGAACACCTTCAGGTGCGGATGTGCCGCGATCGCAACGAAATCGATCTCGGCTGCGAGCAGGTCGCGCAAGGGGTTGAGCCCCAGCGGATTGCTCTGGTACGGCGACAGCATGCCGCCGCCCAGCATGCGCATCAGCTGCTGCGGCAAGCGCCCGAGGCTGCCCCAGGCGGAGACCCGGTTCCAGACGGCCGCCAGGGTTTCGCGCGCACCTTCGCGCGGATCGCGACCGGCGGACTGCGCCGTCGCCCAGCCGCTCGCCAGCGCGACCGCGTTGAGCGCTCCGGCGCTCGTGCCGCTGATTCCTTCGAAGTCCACGCGACCGTCGGCGAGCAGGGCGTCCAGAACGCCCCAGGTGAAGGCGCCATGGGAGCCGCCGCCCTGGAGTGCAAGATTGAGAAGAGGCATGGCCCCACGCTAGCAACATCCGTCGGGCGCCGTGTGTCTGCCGAGCTGGCTGCAGCCTGGGGTCGTCAGCATCCTCTCAGGCGCCAGGGCCGGGCTGTAGGCGCCGGCGCTGGAGCGCCGTCCGAACAGTGCTATAGTCCGAGGTTCTTCGCCGGAGGGGTGCCCGAGTGGCTAAAGGGGGCAGACTGTAAATCTGTTGGCTTACGCCTACGCTGGTTCGAATCCAGCCTCCTCCACCAGGCTTTCCAGGTTGTCGGAAAGCCAGGCGAATGTGGCAGTTGATGAGTGAGTGGCAGCAAGGCGTTCGTGACGGGCGCCCGGGTCGGAAAGCCTGGAGGCCGTTGAGCCATCCCCGACGCGGGAGTAGTTCAATGGTAGAACCTTAGCCTTCCAAGCTAATGACGCGGGTTCGATTCCCGTCTCCCGCTCCACGCAGGCATCGGCTGTGAACGCGAAAAAGAATTCGCCCATGTGGCTCAGTGGTAGAGCACTCCCTTGGTAAGGGAGAGGTCGCGGGTCCGATTCCCGCCATGGGCACCACGGTTGGTGGTGCAGGTCGTGTGACTGCACCATCTTTGCGGTAGTGATCGTTACTTTTTTCGGAGTCGAAAAAAATGGCAAAAGGCAAATTCGAGCGGACCAAGCCGCACGTCAACGTCGGCACGATCGGCCACGTGGACCATGGCAAGACGACCCTGACGGCGGCGATCACGACGGTGCTGTCGGCCAAGTTCGG
>NZ_JAEQND010000011.1:0-215000 GCF_016722765.1 Ramlibacter alkalitolerans
CTCCAATATGCCGATCCGCGACTGGCTCCAATACGGCGATCACGCAGTGGCTCCATTACGCCGGTCGGCAACTGGCTCCTACATGCCGATCACGAAGTGGCTCCTATACGGCGGTCGGTGACAACGATTGCGTGAAACATGGCGTGAGCCTCCGCCCCAGGGACCTTGATGCGCGCACCGCTGTGGTACATCTTGACAAGGCGAATTCGGTCGTGCTCCGGTAAGGCAAGCCACTCCCGAGGATTCGGGGCGCGTTCTGGGTCGTAGTTCGTAACGGGCATGGTTCGTGAGGTCTAACGTGAAGGTGACCGGCACGTTGCGGCAAGGGGCCGCACGGTGCAAGATTTCCCACGGCACTGTGCGGCCCCTTGCCGCAACGTGTCCGCGTCGACCGACCAGTTAGGCTGAACCATCGCTTAGGCCACTTTCCGCAACGTCGGCTTCTTCATGCCGTGGTTAAGCCGAAAGCGAACTGACTTCAGACCCGAGCCATGCTTCCAGCCGAATGCGCACATCGCCTCATGCGAGATTAGAACCTCGTTGAGTTCTTCGATGAAGAAGTACGAGTCCGCGCGCTCGATGAGACGGTACACGTCGCGCACTTCCCGCGCAATCAAGGAAATCATCTGCTTGGCATCAGCCTGCCGAATAGATTGAGGGGTGGACACTCGCGCGTTCACATCGACCTTTTTTCCCTTCTTCGGGAGACCGACGTACGTTGCGGCTTGCTTCTTCCGCTCCAGACTACCGTCCGCAGCAGCTTTCAGGAGCTTCGGGGAAAACTCGAAGTACTCGCGCCCTACGAAGGCCTCTTGTTTCGTCGGGTGCAGATAGAGCAACTTCAGCCAGGATTGCTCAAATTCCTCGCCGCCGAAGCCGCCATTCGTGATCGAGGCCTCGTAGACATGGTCCACCCACTTCGCCTTCGCATACTCCTCCATGGCTAAGACCGCAAGTTGGAACGCAGTTGGGAACGACCCACTCTCGTACAGCGCAATTGCGTCGCGGAGCAGGCGAAGAGCGTTTCTCAGCGACTTCAACGCGAGCTGCCGGTACTTACGCTTCGACAGGGTCGTCCGATTGGCCAAAGTGCAGCCTAACGTGAAGGTGAGCGGCACCCAGCGGCAGGGCGCCGCGAGGTGCATGATTCCCAGCTGCGCCTCGTGGCGCCCTGCCGCTGGGTGTCCGTCTCGACCGGCCTGTTATGCCAGGACCTCTGAAGAGGGCGCGGTATTTTGAGCTGCCAGCCCCGGGAAAAACGAGAGCAGCATTCGCTTGGGGCCGGGATTCTGCACCCGCTGGGCGCCAGCGACTGCGCTCGATACTGCGGTTGCCTTGAACCGACAGCGGTCCTGAACGTACGAACAAGGCGCACAGCTCGCGAGTGCCTGAAATCCCGGCGCGCACCTTCCCCGACAGCGGTTCGAGGCGCTCGCAAGAGCCGCAACTTGTGCCACACCACGAATGACGTACCCAGCGGGCAGTTCGCTGCGCAAGCGCGTGGCCGCTGCAAACCCAAGAGATCAGCGGACTGCGGCAAAACGTCGGAGTTGACCGGCGCGCACCGGCAAGGCGCCGCAAGACGTATGCTTCCGCGCACGGCTTGCGGCGCCTTGCCGGTGCGTGTCCGCGTCGAACGACCTGTTAGGAGGCAAGTGCGCGGGACCTCCTTGACGCGGCGTGGTTCGCGAGCGCGCGTTGATCATTCTTTTCGATTACGCTCATAAAGCTCCTCTGACTTTCTGAGCAAGAATGCGTTGAAGAGCTCGTGCTTCACGAACTCTCGGTATTCGTCGCGATCCTGCAGGCGTTGAAATGCTGCAGCGGCCACACGTTGAATGGAGTAGTCAGCCGACTGCTTTGTAGCAGAGTTGGCGTATGCAAGAACGCCACTGACGGAGGCTTTGAATTTCTCTGCAGCTTTGCCAGATAGTCCCAAGTCGCTGACGATCGTGGAAAGAATCTCGCGCCACTCACGAGTGTCACTGGACTGAACATCGAGCTCCTTTGGCAACCTCCACCAGTGCGCCCTTCGTCCTCCTTGTAGCGGCCGCACATCGTAGGAGACCGCATATGGGTACGGCTCCGTCGGCCACTCCGCCCCCCATGGGATAGAACTCGCGAGCGTGCTACTCGAGCGCCCAGAGAACTCGACTTGCCCATCTCTCTCAGTCGCATACACCACGTGATCAGGTGTGAGATCTGAGATCCGGCGCGCCGCGGCCATGGGCGACACTTGGCAGATGTGCGTGACATCTGCATGCGCCCGCGCTAGATTTGCCTTCCCCGCTAGTTGCGGTACAAGCCAGTGAGCTGGCATAAGAACTTCAGCGGCGAATGTATTCGCCTCAAGTTCCATTTGCCAGTACGCTAAAGAGTCATCGACCTCACTGGGCTCGAGAGAGTCTGCGATAGTTCCGACATGCCACGGAATCAGGATATGGCCAAGTTCGTGCGCTAATGTGAAGCGCTGTCTGACCTCAGGGTTCAGAGAATTGACAATGACCTTTGTCTTCTTACCAGGAACCTTGAGATTCACAGAAAGGCCATCTACCCCAATAAAAGGGAACGGCTTGAAGAGAAGTTCCGCGTATTCACCCACTATTGCGGCGACGTCAACTGGCGGCTTCAAGTTCCTCTTCTGAACTAGCCGTCTCCCGAGGTTGACCTCGGGCTTCAAGTCTATTCCCACAGTCCCTGCTTCTTTAGCCACGCCACAACTTGCTTGCTCTTTGCAAGCCCGTCTGATCGGGCGATTGCTGCCACGTCGTCGACACGGTCCAGCTCGTCTTCGACGGAGGTAGATTCTTTATGTGCGCGGATGATGAAAGGCAGCACCTCCGGCATACTGACCCATAGCCCGTACTCGGACTTTCGCATCCCCAAGAAGGTGTGAAGCGGAAGATTGCTCGCGCCCTCATGCCATTCATCGATGAAGTCATCGATGTCTTCCATCAGCGCTTTCCCAAGTATGCACTGCTGTACAAAGTTAGACATCGATCTTTCTCCCTTTCACGGCTTCTTTGACCAAGAAGCCCGTCTCTGCGTCGAGTACGCCGACGTGGCGTCCTCGCGCGTTGAAAGCTTCGATCTCACCGTGCAGTGAATCCCACGTATAGATTCTGGATCCGTCGGGCGAGCGCCAGCGCTTTTCTCCATTGCGCGCACCGACGGGTACACATTGATCGAGAAAGCACGGCTTCGGAATGGGTTTTGCTGCCACAGCTTCTCCTAGCTACCCCATTGTGCCGCAGCTCTGAATTTCGGCTACCACAGCGCTGGTACTCGGCCGCGGGGCTTGCCCACGCCGAACGAGCCCTCTCGGCGGCGGTTGACGGGCGAGCGATCCTCACAGTGAGGCGAAAGGCGGGTTGATTAGGAGCAGCAGGACGGTGCCTCCTAACGTAATTTCGACGGCACCACTGCCGCCCATACCCCGCACCCGCTGGATAAGAACAACAAGGAGGCGACGGTAAGTCCCTGAGATTCCACCAGATTTGGTTCCGGACGCGCGATAAGACCATTGGAGCGGTCGGTCAACATATTCCGCAGTTTACGTTGCACGACGATGCGGGATAAGACTGCCGGGTGGGACTATTCGAGCGTATGCTCCCTCACCCCGGCAGAGCATCCCTTGCATGCTATGGCGGACTCCGCTCGTGTACATCAACAGTTCGATGAGTGTTGAGCACGCGCAACAATCACGGAATTGCCCTCACGCGTACACCCTCTCGCGTTTCTGCACCTGCTCTGGCCAGAACTCCGGCCGCGACTGCGTCCAGAGATCCCCCGCCAAGCCGCCGGCGACTTGACGCAAACGACGCGCTCTCCACCGCGCAACGGCCGGTGCATGGAGCTACACCGCGAAGTGGCGAAGGCCGCTCCTGTGCGCGCCGGACGATCGCCTCCCCGGCCGCGTCCCTACCGTCCCAGAAACCCATCCCACACCAACTTCACCCCCGTCAGCAACATCCCCACCGTGATCAACCGATAGAACATCACCGGCGGAATCCTGCGCGCGACCTTCACGCCGATGAAGACGCCGATCGGCGCGAAGGGCAGCAGCGCGAGGGAGGTGCTCATGTTGCGCACGTCCAGCAGTCCCAGCCAGCCGTAGGGGATCCACTTTGCGATGTTGATCGTGAAGAAGAACACCGACATGGTGGCCGCGAACACCACCGGCGGCAGGCGCAGGGGCATCACGTAGGCATTGATCGGCGGCCCGCCGCTGTGCGCTACGAAGCTGGTGAAGCCGGCCGCGGTCGTGAGGATCGCGCCCAGCCACTTCGGCGGCGGCGGGCTGTCGGCCTTGGGCGGGAACAGCACGCGTTGCGCGAGGAAGACCAGCGTGCTCACGCCGACGATGCCCGCCACCAGCTTCGCATCGAGCATGCGGAACGAGAGCGTGCCCACCACCGTGCCGAGCAGGCCGAAGGGGAGCAGGAACTTCAGCAGCCGCCAGTCGAAGTCGCGTCGATAAACAGCCAGGCCCATGCAGTCGAGGACGAACAGCACCGGCATCAGGATGGCCGCCGCCTGCGGCACCGTCACGGCCATGGCCATCAGCGGCACGGCGAGCGAGCCGAAGCCGGCGCCGAAGCCGCTCTTGCTCACGCCCAGGAGGATCACGGCGGGAATCGAGACGGCGTAGAAGAGGCCGTCGGTGATGAGTGGGAGATTCAAGTTCGTTAGCGGGGAGCGCCCCACCCCAGCCCTGCGCCGAAACGGGGGAGGAAGAGATCAGACCAGCCGCATCATCTCGCGGCGGCCAGCAGCATCCGGCGACGGTAGGTGCCCCGCACGCTCAGCGCTCCAGCGCGCCGCCCGCCAGCCAGCTCGCGCCGCGCCGGTACAGCTCCTGCACCTGCGCGCCCTTGAGCATCGGCATGTCCATCTTCACCTTGTAGCCGATGCGCGTCTGGATATAGGCGAGGTGGCGATAGCCCTCGGGCATCGAGGAGAGCAGGTCCGGATCGAGCTTGAGCTGCGCGCTGGGGTCGACGGGGTCGATGCGGTCCTTCTCGTAGATCGGCTGGCGGTGCAGCACCTTCCATTCGCCCTGGTGCCTGGTGATGAAGTCGTGGAAGCGGCCGGTGCAGACCACGTCGCACAGCACGGGGCCGTTGGTGCCTTCGACCATGCCGCGCTGCGAGATCGTCATCTTGGTCTGCGCGATCGCGCGGTCGCCGTTCACCTCGATCGCGGAGCCCCCCAGGAAGTGCAGGATGCTCACGCCCTTGTCCCAGCCTTCCTGCGTGACGCGGATGAAGTCGCGGAACGGCCCCTGGAACCAGGTGGCCATCATCACGCCGTCGGGGTGCCACACGGTGGCGAAGCGCTCCCAGTCGCCGGCATCGCGCCAGACGGCCCAGCGCTCGACGAGTTCGCGGATCAGGAGCTTGTCGGTGAGAGAGTTGTCCATCGTGTTTCCTTCGAATGCGGCAGCCCTGGATTCCCGCCTTCGCAGGAATGACGGTCAAGGGAGGCCGCGGCTACACCGCCTCCAGGCCCAGATAAGCCTTCTGGATCTCCGGCCGCGAGAGCAGGTCCCGGGGCGTTCCTTCCGCCACGATCCGGCCCTCTTCCATCACGTAGGCGCGCCGCGCGATCTCCATCGCCATCGCGACGTTCTGCTCCACCAGCAGCACGGACGTGCCCTGCGCATTGATCTCGCGGATCGCCTTGAACATGTCCAGCACCACGGCGGGCGCCAGGCCCAGCGAAGGCTCGTCCAGCAGCAGCAGTTGCGGCCGGCTCATGAGCGCACGGCCGATCGCCACCATCTGCTGCTGCCCGCCCGAGAGCGCGCCGGCGGGGCTCGCCAGCTTCTGCTCGAGCGCCGGGAACAGCGCCAGCACCTGTTCCAGCGAAGCCGCGCGCCGGGCCTTCGCCTGCGGCAGGAAGCTGCCCAGGGCCAGGTTCTCTTCCACCGTCATGCCGGTGAAGAGCCGCCGGCCCTCGGGCACGATGGCGATGCCTTTGGCGCAGAAGCGGTGGCTGGGCAGCTGCGTGATGTCTTCGCCCTCGAACACGAGGCGGCCTGCGCGCGCGCGATGCAGGCCGGCGATCACGTTGATCAGCGTGCTCTTGCCGGCGCCGTTCGGGCCGACGACGCACACCAGTTCGCCGCGGGCGACGTTCACCGAGACGTCCCACAGCGCCGGCGCGGCGCCGTAGTTCACCTGCAGCCTTGCGACGTCAAGCATAGGCCGGCTTGCCGAGATAGGCGTTGACCACTTCGCTGTCCTTCATGACCTCCGCGGCCTCGCCCTGGGCGATCAGCTTGCCGTGGTTCAGGACCACGATGCGGTCCGTGAGCGCCATGACGGCGCGCATCACGTGCTCCACGAACACGATGGTCGCACCCTGGTCGCGGATGCGGCGGATCAGCTCGATGGCCTCGTTGATCTCGCCGGGCGTGAGGCCGGACAGCACTTCGTCCAGCAGCACCAGCCGCGGCCGCGCCGCCAGCGCCCGCGCGAGTTCGAGGAACTTGCGCTGGTGCAGGTTCAGGTCTTCGGGCAGCGCATGGGCGCGCGCCTGCAGGCCGGTGAATTCCAGCCACTTCCACGCCTCGCGCACCGCCTGCTTCTGCGGCAGCGAGGCGCAGCCGAACATGGCGACCAGCGAGACGTTCTGCAGCACCGTCATGTGCGCGAACGGGCGCGGGATCTGGTAGGTGCGGGCGATGCCCGCGTGCGCCATGCGGTGCGCGGGGGCGCCGGTGAGATTGCGGCCGTCGAACAGGATCTCGCCACCGGAGAGCGGATAGTGGCCGCTGACGACGTTGATCAGCGTGGACTTGCCGGAGCCGTTCGGGCCGAGCAGGCCGAGGATCTCGCCCTGGCGCACCTGCAGGTTCACCTTGTCTAGGGCTTGCACGCCTTTGAAGGCCTTGGAGAGGGCGCGGACTTCGAGGAGGGGCGCGGAAGGGGTCGTGCGGGCCGCCGCTCGCGGCGGTTCTGGGTCCCGGGCAGTTCCCGGGATGACGGCTTCGCCCGCTCTTGCGGCTTCGCCTGTGGTCGCGGCCTCGCCCGCTCTTGCGGCTTCGCCTGTGGTTACGGCTTCGCCCGGTTTCGCGGCTTCGCCTGCCGTCACAGCCGCATCCGCCGTCTTCGGCCGGCGCCGCCGGAAGTGTCCCAGGATCCCCTGCGGCATGAACAGGATCACCAGCACCAGGATCGCCCCGACTGCCGCGCGACCCGCCACCGCGTGATCCCCCGCGGTGAAGAAGTACAGCAGCCCGGTGATCGCCGTCGCCCCGATCGCCGGCCCCGCCCAGTGCCGCGTGCCACCCAGCACGCTCATGAGCACCACCGTCAGCGGCACCGTGATGTTGAAGGTCTCGCCCGCCGTCACGTACTGCACGAACAGCGCATGGATGCCGCCCGCCACGCCCGCGAGCGCGCACGAGAGCGCGAAGGCGACCAGCTTGTAGCGGAAGGTGGGCACGCCCATCACCTCCGCCACGTCCTCGTCGTCGTGGATCGCGAACAGGCCGATGCCCAGGCGCGACGCTTGCACGCGATAGGCCACCAGCAAGGTCACCACCGCCGCCGCCAGCACCATCAGGTAGATCGACCCCGATGCGGTCGGGGCGAGCTTGGGCACGTCCACCGCATTCAGGTACACGCCCGGGCCGCCATCGATCGGCGTGTTCAGGATGATGGTGGCCACCACGAAGGTGACGGCCAGCGTGAGCAGCGCGAACAGCTCGCCGCGCACGGCCTTGACGCGGAACACGACGAACCCGAGCAGCAGCCCGAGCAGCGCCGGCAGCAGCGCGGCGAAGGGCAGCGTCGCGAGGAAGGGCCAGTTCAGCTTTCCGGCAAGCACCGCCGTGGCATACATGCCGATGCCGAAGAAGGCGCCGTGCCCGAACGAGAAGTACCCCGAGTAGCCGGAGAGGATGTTCCACGACAGCGCCAGCACCATCCAGTGGCACACCAGGTAGAGGATGGACTCGTAGAACGAAGGCACCCCCAGCCAGGGAAGGCTCGCGAGCAGCAGGCCCACGACTACGATGGCCAGCATGGTGCGCTTCATCGCGCGGCACCCGGGCGGAACAGCAGCATCAGGATCAGCAGCGAGAACGACACGATCGGCGCCCAGGAGGGCGAGGCCACCGCCATCGTCACTGCCTCGCTCACGCCGATGATCACGCCGGCCACCAGCGGCCCCAGCGCACTGCCGAGCCCGCCCAGCATCACGGCGGCGAACACGACGCCGACCCAGGCGAAGATCTGCGAGGGCGTGAGCGTGAAGGTGAGCGCCAGGCACACGCCTGCGACCCCCGCGAGCGCGGCGCAGCCGCCGGCCAGCACCAGCGAGAGCAGGCGCGAGTCGATGCCGAAGGCGGCGGCGATCGGGCCGTCCTCCGCCATCGCGCGCAAGGCCTTGCCGAGGTCCGTGTAGCGCATGCCCGCCCAGACGCCGAAGGAGATGCCCAGCGCCAGCACCAGCGTGAGCAGTTCGGGGATCGGCACGTAGAGGCTGCCCACCATGAACTTCATCGCGCTGTAGGGCGACTCCAGCTTGCGGTAGTCGGCCGTCCAGATGCCCTGGATGCCGGCCTCGATCACCACCGTGATGCCGAAGGTGACCAGCAGCGAATTGAAGGGCGTGATGGCGAAGCGCGAGAGCACCCACTGCATGCCCACGCCGATGAGGAAGAACAGCGGCGGCACCAGCACCAGCGCGAGCAGCGGGTCCACATGCCACGCGCCGGCCATCTGGTAGCTCAGGTAGCCGCCCAGGAACACCAGGCCGAAGTGCGACAGGTTGATCTGCCGCAGCAGCCCCCAGGTGAGCCCCAGCCCCAGTCCGATCAGGCCATACAGCGCCCCGATGAAGATGCCGGAGAGGATGGCCTGGGCGAGGAGGTTGAAGCTGGGGAGCTGCATCGTCCTCGCGCCGCTCAGTGCATCTGCAGCGAGGCGCCCGGAGCCGCGAAGGACTGCGGCCACACGACCTTCCAGGTGCCGCCCTGCACCTGCTTGATCTTCATGAGGTCGTCGCCGTAGTTGTTGGGCCCGTCGAAGCGCAGCCGTCCCTGGATGGTGTCGATGCGGTTCTTCTTCAGGAACTCGGCGATCTTCTTGTCGTCGAGGCTGTTGGCGCCGCGCACGCCCGCCTCCAGGATCTGCCACGCCGAGTACGAAGCAGCGGCCTGCACTTCCACGTGCGTGTCCGGCAGGCCGGCCGCCGCGGCGCGCTCGTTGAAGGTCTTGACGAAGGCCGCCGCCTCGCCGTGGTTGGTGAAGGGCGGATGCTCCTCGAAGATGGTCAGGGCCAGGGCGCCGTCGCCCTCGGGCGACTTGGTCATCGGGCCGGGCGCCGGATAGGTGTGGAAATGCAGCGGCGGCGTGTAGTCGATCTTCTTCATCGCATCGAGCAGCATGTTGCCTTCCAGGCCGATGTCGCCCATCCAGACGAAGTCCGGTTTCGCATCCTTGATGCGCGCGGCGATCGGGCCGAAGTCGCGGTTGCCGAAGTCCCATTCGAGGAACAGCACTTCCTTCAGGCCGCGCTTCTTCGCCACCTCGCGGCCGCCCAGCGACATGAAGTGCACCGAGGGGAACTTGCTCGTGACGACCGCGATGGTCTTGGGCGGCTTCTTCGACGCGGCCAGCATGTCGAACACCGTGTTCGGCACGGTCTGCCCGGGGTCGGGGCCGAGCGCCCAGGCCGGGAACTGCATGTCGAACTTGGCCATCGCGGGGATGCCGAAGGTGTGGTGGATCAGGACCTTGCCGTAGCGCTGCGCCACGCCCATGGCCGACAGGATCGCGCCGGTGGCGTAAGGGCCCATCAGCAGGTCGACCTTGTCGCTGGTCACGAGCTGCTCGTAGAGCGTGCGGGCCAGGTCGGGCTTGGACTGGTCGTCCTTCACGATCCATTCGACGCGGCGACCGAGCAGGCCGCCGCGCTTGTTCAACTGCTCCACGTACATCTCGCCCACCAGCTTGTGCGTGAGCGCCGTGGCGGAAAGCGGCCCGGTCAGCGCCAGCGTGCTGCCGATGCGGATCGGCTGGCCGGCGGGCGTCTGCGCCAGCGCGGGCAGTGCCAGCGCGGCGCCGGCGGCGGAAAGGATGCGGCGGCGGGTGAAGGTCATGCTTGTCTCCTGGTTGTGTCGCTGTCCCGAATCGCTGGGGTTCCGGCGCTGCCGCGCGTCACCGCCAGCCTACGGTGAGAGCGGTCGTGGTTTCCAGCCCTGGTTCAATGCCTCGTTGTGCTCCCCCAGCAGCGGCGGCGCCGTCACCTCCAGCGGCCGCTGGCCGTCGAAGGAGACGGGGGAACGCACGGTGCGGAAGCGCCCGCCCGCCGGATGCTGCGCCTCGACGAACAGCTGCAGGTGCTGCGCCTGCGGATCGTCCGGCACTTCCGCCGTGGTGTACATGGGTGCATGCGGCACGTCATGGGCCGCCAGCCGCTCGCACCAGGCGGCGCGATCGCGCTGCAGGAAGACCGGCCGCAGCACCTCCGTCAATGCCTCCTGGTGCGAGATGCGCGCCTCGCGGCTGGCGAAGCGTTCGTCGTCGAACAGGTCCGGCTTTTCCATCGCGCTGGCGAGCCCCTGCCAGAACTTCTCCGGCGAGGACATGTGCAGCGCCAGCCACTTGCCGTCGCTGCATTCGAGCACGTACGACTGCGAGACGCTCGGCCGGCTGTAAGGGCCCATCACCTCGCCCGCCGAGAACAGGTGGGTGAACGCATCGAGGTTGAAATGCGTCATGGCCTCGAACATGGACAGGTCCACGCGGCGGGCCGTGCCGTGCTTCTCGCGCTCGACCAGCGCGCCGAGGACGCCGTAGGCGGCGTAGAAGCCGGTCAGCATGTCGGCGATGGCGGGACCGACCACGCGCGGATTGGCCGGATTCACCAGCAGGCCCAGGAAGCCGCTCGCCGCCTGCGCCACGCTGTCGTACACGGGCCGACGCGCCATGGGGCCGCTGGCACCGAAGCCGCTGATCGCGCAGTACACCAGCTTGCCATTGAGCCCGCGCAGGCGCTCGAAGCCGGCGCCGATCTGCTCGGCGAAGCCAGGGCGGAAGTTCTGGATGTAGACGTCCGCATCCTGCACCAGCGCGTCGAACTTCTCCAGGTCCTCCGGCTTGCGCGTGTCCAGCGTGACGCTGCGCTTGTTGCGGTTGACCGTCTGGTAGTGCGGCGAATACAGCCCGCCCTTGAAGGCGCGGAACGGATCCCCCGTGCCGGGCAGTTCCACCTTCACGACGTCGGCGCCCAGGTCGGCGAGCAGCATCGCGGCCGCCGGACCGGTGATGAAGGTGCCGTGCTCCAGCACCCGCACGCCTTCGAGGACCTTGATCATGCAGGGGTCCTCACTTGGGCATCTCGCCCGTGTATTCGAATTCGCGCGTGGCCTGGTACGACAGCGCGAAGCCGATCGGATCGCTCTGCTCCTCGTTCAGGTGTGCGATGAGGGCCGCGGTGCGGGCCAGGATCGGCACGCCCTTGAGCGCACCGACCGGGAATCCGACGCCCAGCAGCACGGCCGGGATCGCCGCCGACACGTTCAGCTTCAGGTCCTTGCCGACGATGCCGGGGATCACCTCCTCGACGACCTGCGCGATCTCGATGAAGTGCTGGCCGGCGCCGGCGCGCCGCGACACCTCGAACAAGGCGTCGACCCGCCGGTCGCGCTGCTTGTGTTCCGGGTGGCCGTAGCCGGGGATGGCCTGCCTGGCTGCACGCCGGGCGCTCACCACCGCCGTGGCGGCCGCGCGCAGGTCGCCGCCGTGTCGCTGCGCCTCGGTGTCGATCTCGACGAACATCCGCCCCGCCGTTTCCGAGGCGCCCAGGATGACGGAGCCGCAACCCAGGATGCCCGCCGCCACGGCGCCTTGCAGCGCCTCGGGCGCCGCGGCATAGGTCATGCGGGCGGCCTGCACGCTGGGCACGAGCCCGTGGTCGGCGATCGCCACCAGCGTGGCGTTGACGACCGCGCTGGTTGCCGCGTCCGGCTTGCGGCCGGTGAGCAGGAACACGAAGTAGTCGGCGAAGTTCACCTGCCCGATCAGGTCGCGCGAGAGATCCTGCCCGCGCACGACGATCGTGTCCGCGTTGGACGTGGTGATCGCCGAGCGCGGCACGGTGGCCTTGCCGATCTTCATCCCTTGCCTTTGGGTAGGTAGGCTGGCGGTGAGCAGCGAAGCGCGAACCCCAGCGCTCAGGCCGCCGACGGCACCAGCCGGAAATCGTACTCCGCCGTGTAATACGGCTTGTTCATGTGCCGCCCGTCCGGCGCCCGCCCTGGCGCATGCTTCGGGAACTCCACGATCAGGCTGTTGCGCACCCCGAAGACGGCATCCGAGTCGAGATACGGACTGTCCTTGACGAAGATGTGCGTGACCAGCCGCTCGTGGCCGGGCGCCTGCAGCATCATGTGCATGTGCCCGGGCCGGTTCAGGTGCCGTCCCATCCTGTCCAGCATCGTGCCGACCGGCCCGTCGCCCGGCACCGGATAGAACGTGGGCTTGATCGACCAGAAGCGGTAGTTGCCCTCCTGGTCGGTGCGGAACTGGGCCCGCAGGCTCATGTTGTCGCCCTTCTGCATGTCGTACAGGCCGTCGGCGTCGCCGGACCACACGTCGACTTCGCAGTTCGCGATCGGTTGACCGAAGGTGTCCGTCACGCGGCCGTGGTAGTAGGTCGGCTCGCCGGGATGGCCTTCGCCGATGTCGGCGCCGAGTTCCAGCTGCGGTGCCCCGGCCCAGAAGAACGGGCCCTGCACGGTGGCCTCGGTGGGCTTCTCGCCGGGCTGGTCCGCCAGTGCGCGGGCGCCGCGCGCCTGGTCCAGCGCCACGACCAGCATCGACAGGCCCAGGGTGTCCGACAGCAGGATGAATTCCTGGCGCTTGTCGTCGCACTTCTGGCCGGTGGCCGTGAGGAACTGGATGCCCGCCATCCATTCCTGCGGGGTCAGGTCGACTTCGCGCATGAAGGCGTGCGCGTGCTTGACCAGGGAGCTCATGATCTGGTGGAAGCGCGGGTCCTTGCATTCCGCCATGCGGTCGATCACCGCCTGCGCGAAATCGCTGACTTCGAGTTGGGCCATCGTGGGTCTCCTGGGCGCGGCAGCGGTCCGCGAAGGGGCGGCCGCGGCGAAAGTGATGGGTTTCGACTGTCACGACCGGCGCGGCCGATCACAATCCGGGCCGACCCTGAGCCGGGCCCGGCGCGGGCGCCGGCGCGCGCGGCGCGGACCTACGCTCCAGATGCGGAGGCCGTGCTACATTGATCGCGTCCCCGCCGTCAAGGAGGCTCCATGAGCTTGCGCTGGATTGCCCTGGCTGTCGCCCTGTTCGCCGCTCCGGCCGGATTCGCGCAGACGGCCGCCGCGATCGCGCAGCAGACGCAGCGGGTCGAAGGCGCGCTCAACCGCCTGTCGCAGGAGCAGGTCGCGGTCTACCAGCAGTTCCAGATGGTGCTGGAGATGCGGCGCAACGAGGAGCGGCTGGCGCTGCAGAGGCTGCCGATCTACCGCCTTTCCACGCTCACCCCGCCGCCCAGCGTCGACGATCTCCAGCGCGACGACAACGCGCGCACCCAGCGCATGAACGAGTTGCAGGCTGAAGGCGACCGCCTCTACGCCCGCTATCGCGAACTGGAGGAACAGAAGCGGCCGCTGCTCGATGCCTTGTCCACGCTGGCGCAGACGACGCCGGTGCAGGCGACGGCAGGCGCGGCCCCGGGCACGGAGGTGCCGGTCGACGTCACGGCCATCCCGGTGCCCACGCCGGTACCGCCGGTCACGCAGCCTTCGCCCGGCTTCACGGGCACCTTCCCCGGATTCACGGGCGGATCGCCCAACTTCCTGCCGGCGCCGGTGCCGCCCCCACCGCCGGCCACGCCATCGCGGTGAGCAGCGCGGCGGCTCAGGCCGCCGCCGTCGTGCCGCGCTGGCGCGCGGCCCAGTCGTTGAATTCGCGCACGAACTCCAGGAAGGAGTTGCGGGTGTGCATCACGCCATCGAGCACCACGATCGCGTTCGCACGGGGCACGGCCTCGTCGTAGATGCGGCGCAGCGCGGCGCCGTAATCGGCATCGGCCACGTCCTCCTCGGCCACGACTTCGCCGTAGGCCGTGGTGAGGCTGATGGTGTGGCGGTCGCCCCGACCCTCGGTCGTGGCGACTGGCGCTTTCGCCGAGCCCAGCAGTTCCGGACCCGCCGGCTTGGCACCCGTTCCCCCCGCGGCTTCGTCGCGGGGCCGGGCACCGAAACGGTCATCCCCGAACTTCTCGAACTCCGACAGCATCTGCATGGCCTGGATCCCTTATCTGCACTGCGCACGCCACAAGGTACTGCGCCAGCGATACCGCGGGAGTGGGACACGCGACCACGACCCAGGCTGGCCCGGCTTGAAAGCGCGACGGAGGCGCGCCTGCCGGTGCGCAAGTGTCACGCACCCTGCCCGCCGGATGGGTCCGACAAGCCGTGTAGGCAGGCGCCCACGCTGAGCCCCGAAAAAGGAAAAGGACGCCGGTGATGGCGTCCTTTGTCGCTGGCGCGTGTGCTGGCTTACAGCTTCGTCGCGGTGACGATCTGGAAATTGCCGAAGAAGAAGGTCTGGCGCTCGACGCTCCAGCCGCCCATGTCCTGCAGCAGCGCCACCGGGTCGTGGCTGTCCCAGAGGGCCAGGCCCAGGGGCTCGAACACCTTGAAGTACGTCCAGCTCAGGAACTGGAAGAACAGCGAGCCGGGCTTGTGGAACTCACCGAGGTACAGCTTGCCGCCCTTGGCCAGCATGCGGCCGGCTTCCTGCAGCGCCTTGATCTTCAGGTCGTGCGGCAGTTCGTGCAGCAGGAAGAACATGATGTTGGCGTCCGCAAAGCCTTCCTTGAGCTTCATCGACGTGGCGTCCGACTCCACGTAATCGATCTTCTTGCCGAACTGGTGATCCAGCTTGCTGCGGGCGTGCTGCAGTTCGTTGCGGATGATGTCGGCGACCACCACCTTCCTCGCCCCCGAACCGATGGAGGCCGCGATGGTGCGCGGCATCACGTTGCCGAACGCGCAGGACGTGATCAGCACCTGCTTGCCCTTGAGGTTGGTGGCCTTGAGGCCGTTGACGATCTTGGTCACGAGGCGCGGGTACTGGAACAGCAGGATCGCGGAGATGATCGGCTGGAAGTCCACCACCTTGATCAGCCCCATCCGGGAGTAGATCGGGTACACGTGCGATTCCGGCGTGTGGCGCCCGCCCGTGAGGTCGCGCACGATCAGGGTGCCGCGCGTGGTCGCGAAGAAGAACATGCCGGTGCAGGCCAGCACCACGAAAAGGCCAATCAATGCGTTCAGGGTGTTCATAAGTCCGACTCCTTGGCGGTCCGGTCCGTCTTGTTGCGGTGGGCTGCATCTCCCTCCATGGGAAGTACTGTGCGCCCATCGCCCAGGCGGCAACATCAGCGTCCACTGAAGAAACGCTCGGAACATTCCGATTCGCCCTCCCCCCCGGGCCGAGGGTCCCTAGGATTCGTCCGAGCGCCAGGGACGGGCGGGGGCGGAAGAAGGACGAAAGGCCTACCGGGGCAGCGCCGATTCGATCGCCGTCACGCAGGCGACCAGGCGCTTGTCCACATCCCGC
The DNA here is from genome assembly GCF_016722765.1 of Ramlibacter alkalitolerans. Taxonomy (GTDB): domain Bacteria; phylum Pseudomonadota; class Gammaproteobacteria; order Burkholderiales; family Burkholderiaceae_C; genus Ramlibacter; species Ramlibacter alkalitolerans. Next base: position 15,609 of record NZ_JAEQND010000011.1, read on the forward strand.
AGTCGGACTTCCGTCATCCGGCTGCGGATCGAGGCCACGAACACCGCCGCCAGCGGCGCGCCGGCACGGTCGCGGATCGGCCGGCCGATGGCGGTGACGTCGAGCGCCGCGCTGCCTTCGTCGAGCGCGGGCCCGCGTTCGCGCGCGGCCACCAGGCGCTCGCGCAGCGCGCGCTCGGTCAGGCGGTAGCGGCGCAACTGCGGCGCGATGGCCTTGAGCACCACCTTCACCTCCGCTTCGCCGAGCGCCGCCAGGATCGCCAGGCCGCCGGCGCCGACACCGAGCGGATGCCGGTCGCCCACGCCCTGCGTCATGGTCTGGATCGCGAAGTTGCCGGCGATGCGATCGAGGCACACCGACTCGAAGCCGCTGCGCACCACCAGGAAGGCCATGTCGCCGGTGCCGCGCGCCAGTTGCTGCAGCGCGCCTTGCGACAGCTCGCGCAGGCTCGTTTCCGGCAGCGCCGCCAGCCCCAGCTCGTACAGCAGGGGCCCGAGCCGGTAGCCGCGGTGGCCCGCATCGCGCACCAGCATGCGTTCCTGCACCAGGCGCTGCAACAGGCGGTGGGCCGTCGACTTGTCCAGCGCCGCCATCTCCGCGATGTCGACCAGGCGCAGGTGCCGCGCCTGGCTGGAGGCGACCAGCCGCAGCAGCTGGATGGCGCGACCCACGGTCTGGGCGGAGCCAGCGGTGGAGGAGGTGGCGGTCACGTGGGCGTTCCCAGATAGCGGGACGGATTCTAGTCCGGCGCACCCGCGCGCCCGTCTGCTTCAGAGTGCTTCTTCCGAGCGCCACGGCGCCGCCGGCCGTGAGGCCTGTTCCCATTAAATGGGAACGGTGCCGCCCTTCCTTTGACAGCCCGCGGCCGGCGCTCCTAGCATGCGACGCACCCGGAAAGGAGTGGCAGCCCATGACCAGCAGGGAAAGCGGCAGCAGCGTGCGCGAGCGCGTGACCTACGAACCGATCCACCGGCGCCGGCCGCTCAAGCTGCCGGGCGACGCCCGCGTCGCGGTGTGGACCATCGTGAACGTGGAGAACTGGAGCCCGCTGGCGGGCATGCCGCGCGCCGTGCTGCCACCTCCGATGGGGCAGCCGCTGCTGCCCGACGTGCCGAACTGGTCCTGGCACGAATACGGCATGCGCGTGGGCTTCTGGCGCTTCCTGGAGACGCTGCAGGCCCGCTCGCTGAAGGCGACCTTCGCGGTCAACGGCTCCGCCTGCACCGTCTACCCCGAAGCCTGCAGCGCGGCGCGCGAGGCCGGCTGGGAGTTCATGGGCCACGGTTTCGTGCAGCGGCCGATGCACCGCGTCGAAGACCAGGCCGCCGCCATCGCCGACACGGTGAAGGCGATCAGCGACTTCACCGGCCGCAAGCCGCGCGGCTGGGAAAGCCCGGGCCTGACGGAGACCGACGAGACCATCGACCTGCTGGCCGAAGCGGGCATCGAATACGTCGCCGACTGGGTGCTGGACGAACAGCCGGTGCCGATCCGCACGCGCGCCGGCAACGTGATCTCGGTGCCGTACACGGTGGAGGTCAACGACGTGGTGATCAGCGCGGTGCAGCAGCAGCCCTCGGACGAGATCTTCCGGCGCGGCCGCGACCAGTTCGACCGCCTGTACCTCGAAGGCGCGAAGGCGCCGCGTGTGATGGCCATCTCCATCCACCCGTACCTCACGGGCGTGCCCCACCGCATCAAGTACCTCGAGATGCTGTACGACCACATCCTCGCGCATCCCGGCGTGGTGATGTGGACGGGCGAGCAGATCCTCGACTGGTACCGCAGCCAGACCGCCTGAACGAGGAGACGCGCATGCGCGAGATCACTTCCTACGCCTCCAGCTACTTCTCCATGACGTGGCTGGGCCCGCGGGGCTATCCGCAGCAGGCCAACGCGGGCCGCTGCTACTTCACCGGCATGCTGGGCCAGCTGCGCCACTTCGGCGAAGACGACGTGCTGTTCGCCGACGGCACCAGCGGCGACGGCTTCTCGTTCCGCTGGTGTCCCGCCTGGGGCGCGCCGGCCTTCAACGGCGGCAAGGGCGCGTTCCACGAGATCTGGGAATACACGCCGCGCATCCTGGGCTTTCGCAGCCACTGGGAGGAAGACCCGGAAGGCGGCTTCGACGAAGCCTTCGCGAAGCTCACCGCCCTCATCGACCGCGGCATCCCGGTCCAGGTGGGCCTGCACTACAGCCTGCTGCTGCCCTTTGGCGCCATGAGCTCGCCGCGCATCGCGTTCCAGAAGGAAACGATGAAGAGCTCCGGCTTCGGTCACCACGTGGTGGTCGCCGGCTACGACCTGCAGCGGCAGGTGGTGGTGATCTGGGAGCCCAACGACCTCGCCGAGCATGCGCGCTACGAGTGCCCCATCTCCGTGTTCCGGCAGGCCTGGGCCGAGGCCGGGCAGCGGCAGGACGACCAGTACCACGCCTGGGCCCACCACCACCCCTGGGGCGGCGAGTGGAGCCTGCACGACGGCTACGGCCCCTACCTGATGGTGTGGGTGGAGCCGCGGCGCGATCCGGACTGGGACATCGCCGCGGCGATCCGCGACAGCTTCCGGCGCAACCTGAAGATCCTGGCCGGCGACTATCCGAAGCCCTATGCGCTGTTCGGCAACCAGTGGCAGATCCCGCACTGGGAGACCGGCGCCCCGGGCATGGCGCGCTTCGCCGAAGCGGTGCTGCGCGGCGAGGTGGAGGATGCGCTCTCGCCCATGGGCGAACGGCGGCCGCTGTTCGTCACCGGCAACATTCCGAACCACGGAGTGCTGGGCCGCCGCGCCGCCGCCGGCTACCTGCAGCGCGTGGCCGCGGAACTCGCGTTGCGCGGCCTCGATGCCACCGCGGCGACGCGCGCCGCCACCTGCATGAGCCGCTCGTCCGAGCTGTTCCAGACCCTGCGCTACGAAACCGACCTGATGAAGGCCGGCGAGCTGGTGCGCTGCATCGCGCAGCTCGAACTCTCCGCGCTCGCCGCCATGCGCGAAGGCTGGGGCGAGGTGCGCCGCCTCGGCCAGCCCGAGCCCGCGCTGGCGTGAAGCCCCAACACCGCAAGGAGTCAAAGCCATGAAGAGAAGAGTGATCGCGGCGGCGGCGCTGGCCCTGCCCGCGCTGCTGGTCGCCGGCTCCGCCGGCGCGCAGGCCTGGCCTTCGAAGCCGATCCGGATCCTGGTTCCGTACACGCCCGGCGACGGGCCCGACGTGATCGCGCGCCTGATCGGCAACAAGATCAGCGAGCGCCTCGGCCAGCCCGTGCTGATCGACAACAAGCCGGGCGCCAGCGGCCAGATCGGCCTGGACCTCACGGCCAAGTCGCCGCCGGACGGCTACACGCTGGGGGTGGGCCTGGTGACCAACCTCGCGCTCGCGCCGGCCACCTACAAGAGCCTGCCCTACGACCCGCTGAAGGACTTCGCGCCGGTGGCGCTGGGCGCGATCAACTACCTGGCGCTGGTCGCCCGGCCCGACGCACCGTTCGCCAACGTCAACGAGATGATCCAATGGGCCAAGTCCAACCCGGGCAAGATGACCATCGGCACCACCAGCAACGGCGGGCTGCCGCACATGTCGTTCGAGATGCTGGCGCATCTGTCGGGCTTCAAGTTCCTCAACGTCGCCTACAAGGGGAACGGCCCGGTGGTGACGGACCTGACCGGCGGCCGGCTCGACCTCGGCGTGACCTCGTACACCAGCGTGGCGCCGTTGATCGAGGCCGGCAAGCTCAAGCTGCTGGGCATCACGCATCCCAGCCGCGACCCCAAGCTGCCCAACCTGCCCACCATCGGCGAGAGCGTCAAGGGCTATGCGGCGCCCGGCTGGTTCGGCTTCGTCGCGCCGGCGGGCACGCCGCCGGAGATCGTGAAGAAGCTCAATGAGGAGATCAACCACGCCATCGGGCAGCCGGACGTGCAGAAGACGATGGGCACGCTGGGCCTGATCCCCTCCACCGGCACGCCGGAAGACTTCGGGCGGCTGCTGCGCAGCGACAACGACAAGTTCGCCCGGCTGGTGAAGGACATCGGCTACCAGCCGCAGTGAACCCGGGCATACGCAAAGGAGAGACATGAGCGAGACGAACAAGGCCCCGAGCTACGAACCCTTCGGCTGGCACCACTGGCACGACGATTTCTGGTTCTCCTACCAGTTCCGCCGCGGGCTGGGCGAGACGCAGGAAGGGGGCGGCGCGGTCAGCGAGGTGTTCCAGGCCGGCAGCAGGATCGTGGCGCACGATGCCGAAAGCTGGTGGCGCGAATGGATGCACATCGGCGAGCGCAACGACGCGCGGGGCGACGAGGCCATTGCGCACAAGCACGTGCGCACGGCGATGAACTGCTGGCTGCGCGCGGCCAACTACTTCCGCGAGGCGGAGTTCTGGCTGAAGGCGGACGACCCGCGGCGGCTGGCGACCTTCGACCGCTGCGAGAAGGCCTCGCACAAGTTCATGCAGCAGCTCACGCCGAAGGCGGAGATCGTGGAGATCCCGTACGAGCCGGGCAAGCCGCTGCCCGGCTACTTCATCCGCTCCGCGAACGGCGGCGATCGCCAGCCGGTGCTGATCTCCGTCGGCGGCCTCGACTCCTTCAAGGACGAACTCTGGTTCATGACCGGCCGCGGCGCCCTGCAGCGCGGCATCTCGGTGCTGCTGGTCGACGGCCCCGGGCAGGGCGGGGCCCTGCGCCGGCACGGCCTGACCACGCGCCACGACTACGAGGTGCCGATCGGCAAGTGCATCGACTGGCTGGCGCAGCGCGGTGACGTCGACGCCTCCCGCATCGCGATGAGCGGCTCGAGCCTGGGCGGCTATTACGCGGCGCGGGCCGGGGCCATGGAGCCGCGGCTGGCGGCCTGCATCTCGCACGGCGCGATCTGGGACATCCACGAGCGCTGGAAGACGCGCGACGACAACCATGGCCTGGCGGGCCACATCAAGTGGGTGTTCGGCGCGAACACGATGGCCGAGGCGACGGAGATCGCGAAGCCGTTCAAGCTCGAAGGCGTGCTGGACAAGATGAAGTGTCCTTACCTGATCATCCACGGCGGGCATGACGTGCTCGGTGTGGATGCGGTGAAGACGGTGTACGACTACGCGACGAGGCACGGCGTGAAGGCGACGCTGCGGCTCACGAGCGAAGAGGAAACCGGCGCCGAACACTGCCAGCACGACAACCCGACCATCGGCCAGGAGCTGATGATCGACTGGCTGTGCGACGTCTTCGGCATCGACCAGACGAAGCTGGCGCACTATCCGGGGTAGGCGACGTCGGTTCCGCGGAGGCGAGACGGCCGGTATCCGTCATTCCCCACGAAGGCGTGTGAGTTCCCGTCATTCCCGCGAAGGCGGGAATCCAGGGCTTCCGGAGAGCGCGCCGGCGGCGCGCTTCTGGATCCCCGCCTGCGCGGGGATGACGTGAGAGGGGCGCGAAGCGGCCGCACGACCCCGCGGTCACCGCCCGCGCAGGGCGGATCCGTAGGCTGGCGGTGAGCCGCGCAGCGCGCGAAACCCCAGCGCTCGCGTCGCTCGCGCACCGCTGGCGTTCGCAAAGCTCACCGCCAGCCTACGCGATACCGGCCGCCACTTAGGGAGCTGAGATCCGTCACCGCCCGCGCAGGGCGGAACCGTACCGGCCACCTCTCAGGGAGCCGAGACCCCTTACTGGCTCAGGATCAGATTGGCGATGAGGCCGGTGGCGATGGCCACCAGCACGTAATCCGAGCCCACCTGCACCCACTGGTAGCCGCGGGGCGGCGCGGCCAGGCGGTGCCCGCGCCAGTCGCTCACCACGTAGTGGCGATCGCGCAGTTCGTGCGGCAGGTGGCCGCCGCGGCGGAACTCCGGCCCGCGGGCGTTGTAGTAGTAGCGCGCCTCGCGCCGCTCCTGGCGCAGTTCGCGGCGGTCGTGGCGCAGTTCACGACGGTCCTCGCGAAGGTCGCGGCGCGCGTCGCGCACATCGTGCCGCGCCTCGCGCCCATCGCGACGATCGTGGTGATGCGACGGCTGCGCGAACGACACCGAGCTGAAGCCCAGCGATGCGGCAACGAGGCCAGTGACGATGATCTTCGTGTTCATGCTTCGATTTCTCCTGAAGTTCGAAGCTTCATCCTCGCCGCGGCATGTGAGGCACGGGCGAAGTGGCGGTAGAGAGTTGCAAGCCTGTGTATCCACGACGCAATCGGAGGTTCACAGCGCCGCACAATGAAGCCGTGATTCCTGCGCTGCGAGATTTCCTGCGCGCCATTGTCGCGCCCCCCTCTTCCTCCGAGCCCGCCGTCAGCACCGAACTGGCGACTGCCGTGCTGCTGGTGGAGGCCATGCGGGCCGACCTCGGCATGAATGCGGCCGAACGCGCCGCGGCCATGCAGGTGCTGCGCGACAGGTTCTCGATGGACGAGGCCGACGTGCGCGAACTGCTGGCCGCCGCCGAAGAGCGCTCGCGCAGCAGCAACGACTTCTTTTCCTTCACCTCCGTCCTCAACGACCGCCTCACGCATCCGCAGAAGATCGAGGTGATCGAGCTGATGTGGCGCATGGCGTACGTGGACGGCAGCGCGGACGCCGGCGAGAGCCACATCATCTCCAAGGTCGCCGGCCTGCTGCACGTGACGCACGGCGAGTACATCGCGGCGAAGCTGCACGCGAAGGAAGCGGCTCCTTAGGGCGTGCGCTGCTAGGGTTTTCTCCAGCGCACCGCAGCGGCCTCGCTCCTACGCTGCGGGTCCCGCCACGACTGGAGTGCCCATGACCCGCAGAATCACCGCGCTCGCGTTCGCAGCTGTCGTCGCCGCCTTCGCCGCTTCGCCCGCGCAGGCCCAGGCCCAGACCCCCAGGGTCGAGTTGACCTGGATGTCGATTGCCAACTGGGAGATGAACTTCGGCGGCAAGCGCATCTGGATGGATGGCTACTTCACGCGCCTGCCGCAGGCGAGCTTCTATCCGCCGCCCGGACTGCCGAACGACCAGTACGCCTATACCCGCGGCGCGCAGGCCGTCGATACGGACGCGATCCGCAAGGTGCGCGAAGCGGCGCTCGGGCCCGCGAAGCTGGACCTGCTGCTGGTCGGCCAAAGCCACTGGGACCACAGCTGGGACTCCCCCACCTGGGTCAAGCTGACCGGCGCCCCGATGATAGGCGGCGTGTCGACCTGCATGCAGGCCGTGTCCCAGGGCGTGCCCGCCGCCGGCTGCCGCAGCGTGAGCGGGGGCGAGAAGTTCGACCTGGGCGACGGCATCACGATGCGCGTCGTGCGCTTCAACCACAGCGGCGACGCGAGCAACCCGATCCAGCATTTCGCGCGCGAGCTGTACCGCCCGCCGGTGCCCGATCCGGTCAACGGCGGCTTCCGCGCCGGCGTCATGGTCGACGGCGTGAACCACGGCTCGCCGCTGAACAACCTGCGCGCCGCGATGCGCGACGCCGGCCTCACGCAGGTCGATGCGTGGATAGGCACGGGCGGCAGGCCGGTGGCGGAGATGGTGATCCCGATCGTGCGGCCGAAGCACTACTTCCCGAACCACTGGGACGGCCTCTTCAACGCGTTCTGGCCCGGCCTGCCCTACCCGTTCAAGGACGACAAGCTGCAGGCCTACCTGCGCGAGCAGAACGTCACGCTGCATGCGCAGAAGCAGTACTTCGACAAGTTCATCCTCACCAAGGCGGGCGTGCAGGCCGACGCGAACGTCGCGCTGAAGCAGAAGCTCGGGTTCGCCACCGAGCAGAAGTTCAGCCAGGCGATGACGGATGCGGTGACGCTGGTGGACTCGACGCGCGTCGGCGAAGACTGCGGCGAGGGCTTCGAGCCGCCCTCGAAGTGGGCCAACGTGTTCGCGACGATGCAGACGTTGCACGAGATGTCGGGCCGATAGCGTGCCGCGGGAACGCTCGGGTTCGCCCTACCGGCGGCTGCTGCTGGCCGCCGGCAGCATCACGCTGCTTTCGCCGCTCGCCCACGCGCAGGCACAGGCGCCGCTGGTGGAAGCCGCCGCGCGAGGCGATCTCCCCCAGGTGCAGGCGCTGCTGCGTGCCGGCGCGGACGTCGAGCAGCGCGATGCGAACGGCCGCACGGCCGTCCTGGCGGCGACGGCCGGCAAGCACGTCGAGGTGGTGCGGGCGCTCATCGCGCGCGGTGCCGACGTGAACGCGCAGGACCCGCAGCGCGACAGCGCCTTCCTGCTGGCCGGCGCGCGCGGCTACACCGAGATCGTCCGCGCCGCGCTGGCGGCCGGCGCCGACCTGAAGCTTCCCAACCGCTTCGGCGGCAACGCCTTGATCCCCGCCTGCGAACGCGGTCACGTCGACACGGTGCGCTTCCTGCTCACCACGTCCATCGACGTGAACCACGTGAACAACCTCGGCTGGACCTGCCTGCTGGAGGCCGTGATCCTGGGCAACGGCGGCCCCGCGCACCAGGAGATCGTGCGCATGCTGGTGGCGCACAAGGCAGACCTGAACCTCGCCGACCGCGATGGCGTCACCCCGCTGCAGCACGCGCGCCGGCGCGGGCAGACGGAAGTGGCGCAACTGCTCGTCAGGGCTGGCGCCCGCTAGCGGCATCGGCAGAGACGACGAACTCCAGCAGCAGGTTGTTCGCCGGCATCGCATGGCGGGCGCGCAAGGTCAATCCGGCACGCGCGGCCTCGGCCTGCACGTCCTGCAGCCGACGGATGCCCCACGTCGGGTCGCGCGCGCGCAGGCTCGCATCGAAATCCTCGTTGCTGGGCGCCGGCGGCACGCCGTCTTCGAAGTAAGGGCCATAGGTGACCAGCACGCCGCCGGGTGCGAGGTGGCGCGCGGCACCCTGCATCAACGCGGCGCAGGTCGGCCACGGCGAGATGTGCAGCATGTTGGCGCACAGGATGGCGTCGAAGCGCTCCGCGAAGGGCGCGGTCTTGGACGCCCACTGCGGCGCCATCACGTCCAGCAGCACGGGCGGGTGCACGTTGCGCAGCCCGGCTTGCGCCACGCGCTCGGCGATCACGGGCAGCATGCCGGCGTCCGCCTCCGTCGGCTGCCAGTTCCACGCCGGCAGGGCGGCAGCGAAGCAGGCCACGTGCTGGCCGGTGCCCGATGCGATTTCCAGCGCGCTGCCGCGCTGGGGCAGGATGGCGCGCAGGACCGCGAGGATGGGCTCCTTGTTGCGCTCGGCGGCGGGGCTGTGGGGCAGGTCCATGGCGATATCGCCGATCATCGCCGATGTTCGCCCACAGGGGCTACGATGGGGGGCGGGATCGTTCCCGGTACTGGAGACCCCATGACCCTGGATGAATACAACGAGGCGATCAAGCAGATCGTGGCGGAACAGCAGAAGATCGCGCAAACCACGGCGACCCTGGCGATGTCGGGGCAGGCCAATCCGACCAATCCGCAGTTCGCCCAGATCATGTCGGGCCAGTGGGCGCTGATCCAGCAACTGGCGAAGCTCAACACCGACCTGATGCTGGGGATCATGGCGCCGCGCAAGTAAGCGGCCCCCTCTCCCATCAAGGTCAGCGCGCGAGGCCCATCGCGCGCGTGATCTTCTCGCCCGACCGGCGCAGCCGTTCGAGGTCGTCCGACAGGTCGCCGGCCAGCAGGCTGCCGGCGCGCTTCTTCCATTGGCCGGCGACCATCACGCTGTCGATGTTGGCCAGCGAAGCCTGGAACACGACGCTGCTCACCGCGTCGTGCACGGGTTGCATGTTCAGGTCGGTCGCGCGGATCACGACGAGGTCTGCCTGCTTGCCGGGCGCCAGCGTGCCGATGCGATCCAGCTGTTGCAGCATGCGCGCGCCTTCGACCGTCACCCAGGACAGCGCCTCGCGCGTGGTGATCGTGGAGGTCGGCGGGATGGTGCCGTGCTGCGCGCGCCAGCCCACGTTGTCCAGGCTGCGCTGCATGCCCAGCGCCACCCGCGCCTGCGTGAGCATGTCGCCGGACAGCACGCTTTCGAGATCCACGCCGAGCGAGGGCGCCCGCCCGAATTGGCGCAGCCGCCCGGTGAGCGGATGACCGTGCCCCTGCGACATCTCGCTTTCCGCGGCCGCCGAAAAGCTCATTCCCAGCTCGCAGAAGCGCTGCAATTGCGCATCCGACAAGGCGTGGCCGTGCACGATGTTGATGTTGGGCGCCAGCAGTCCGGCCGCTTCCAGGCGCTCCCATCCGTCGGGCGTGCGCGCCGCGCCGCCGCCCTGGTGCAGCGAGGCGATCAGCCTCAGCTCGCGCGCCATGCGGAAGTCGTGCATCGCCACTTCGAGCGTGGCGTAGTGCGGGCCCAGCACCGCGGCATGGATGGCGAGCAGCGGATGGGCCGCGTGCTTCTTCAGCAGCCGCTCGATCTCCCGCCGCGGATGCGCCACTTCCCAGAACGGCACTTGGCCAGGCTTCGGGTCGGGCTTGGGCGTGCCGTGGAAGAAGGCCGCGCGGATGCCGGTGGACAGCAGGCCCTCGATCGCCGCGTCGTTGTGCTCCGGCGTCGGATTGTTGTGGCACCAGTCGGCGAGCGTGGTCGTGCCGCAATTCAGCTGGTTCCATGCGCCCATGCGGGTGGCGATGAAGAGGTCCTCCGGCCCGAAGGCGGTGGCCAGGCCGGCATGCATCTTCTGGAAGTACTCGAGCAGCGTCCAGTTGGCGGCGACGCCACGCAGCGCGGTCTGCCAGGTGTGCATGTGGGCGTTGACCAGTCCGGGGATGACGATCTGGCCGGCGAGGTCCACCACTTCGGCGTCGTCCGCCTGCAGGGAAGGTGCGATCGCGGCGATCCGGTCGTCCTCGATGAGGATGTCGCCGGCCGGCAGTTCGCCTTGCCGGTCCATCGTGATGATCGTCGCGCCGCGCAGCAGGGTTTTCTTCATCGTCACGCCTCGGTCCGCACTTCGTAGTCCACCTGGTGGCGCTGCGTGCGCAGGTCGGCGAGTTCGGCTTTCACCCGCAGGTGCTCCGGGTGCTGCGCATAGGCGTCGAGCGCCGCCTGCGATTCGAATGCGCTCACCAGGACGACATCGCAGGCGTAGTCGATGCGGCTGCTGTCGATGCCGATCTCCAGGTGCAGCAGGCCGGGTACGCGCCCGCGCAGGCTGTGGAAGCTGCGCTGCAGGCGCTCCGCGTTGGCCTGCTTCTCCTCGCGCGTGGCGCCGCGCACGTTCCACATCACGATGTGGCGGATCACGCGGCGTCCTTCCGGGGGTTGAGCACGAAGTCGTATTCGACCAGGTACGTTCCGTCCGGCTGCCGCACCCAGTCGGCGATCAGCGACTGGCGCACGCCGAACACCGCATCCGAATCGAGGTACGGATCGCCATTGCGGAACACGTGCGTGATCAGCGTCTCGTAGCCCGGCGCCTGGATCATGAAGTGCAGGTGCGCCGGCCGCCAGGGATGGCGCTTCGTGGCCTCCAGCAGGTCGCCGACCGGGCCGTCGTCGGGGATCGGATACGCCTCGGCGAGGATCGAGCGGAAGTGGTACCGGCCCTTGCCGTCGGCGTGCAGCACGCCGCGTGCCTGGTGTTGCGCCAGGCCTTCGCGCTGCACGTCGTACTTGCCTTGGGCGTCGGCCTGCCAGACGTGGATCTCCGCGCCGGCGACCGGCTCGCCGCCCAGGCCGCGCACGGTGCCGCGCACCTGGCACGGGATGCCCGCGGCGCCGTTGGCCACGTCCTCGCCCAGGTCGTAGGTGGGCGCATCCTCGACGTAGAAGGGGCCGAACACCGTGGCCTCGGTGCAGCCGGCCGGCTTGTCCTGGTTCATGGCCACGGTGAGCATCGACAGCCCCAAGGTATCCGACAGCAGGATGAACTCCTGCCGCTGCGGGGTGGTGATGTGGCCGACGCGGGTGAGGAACCGGATGCCCTGCATCCATTCGTCCTCGGTCAGCTTCACCTCGCGCGCGAAGGCATGCAGGTGCTGCACCAGGCTGGTCATGATCTCCTTCAGGCGTGCATCCGGCGTCGCCGCGAAGCGGGCGATCACGGCCTGGGTGATGTTGTCCTGGGTGAGGTTGCGCATGCGACAGGTCTCCTGGGGAGGACTCCGTGGCGGACTCTAGGACGGCCCCATAATTTGCGAAAGACCGCCGCGGCAAATGAGTTTTCCGCCGTGCGCAAGAAAGCAGGAGACTGGCTTGGACCGCTGGACCGAGATGGCGCTGTTCGTGCAGGTGGCCGAGACGGGCAGCCTGAGCCGTGCGGCGGAGGAACTGGGCCTGTCGAACGCGGCGGCCAGCCGCCACCTCTGCGCGCTGGAAGAACGCCTGGGCGCGCGCCTGGTGGAACGCAACACCCGCCGCCTGTACCTCACCGAGACGGGGCAGGAGTTCCTGCGCCGCAGCAAGGCGATCCTCGCCGAACTGCAGGATGCCGAATCGGCCGTCAACGCGTCCACGCTCAATCCCGGCGGCACGCTGCGGGTGACCGCCTCGCTCTCGTTCGCGATGCACCACATCGCACCGCTGCTGCCGGAATACGCCAGGCGCTACCCGAACGTGACGGTGCACGTCGAGACGGCCAACCGCTACCTGGACCTGATCGACAACAACATCGACGTCGCGATCCGCACGCGCGAGTTCGAACCGGACTCGAACATCACGATCCGGCGGCTGGCCGAGACCCGCCGCATCCTCGCCGCGTCGCCGGGCTACCTGGGACGCGCCGGCACGCCGCGCGTCCTGGAGGACCTGGCGCAGCACGCGCTGCTGGTCTACACCTACGCCCACAACCCGCACGAACTGCGCTTCACGCGCGACGGCGAGACCACGACGGTCGCCATCAAGGGCGTGCTGGAGTCCAACGACGGCCAGGTGCTGCGCGCGGCGGCGCTGAAGGACCACGGCATCCTGGTGCAGCCGACCTACATCCTCTACGAGGACATCGTGGCCGGCCGGCTGGTGCCGGTGCTGGACGCGTGGGACCTGCCGCGGCTCACCGTCAACCTCGCGTACCCGAGCCGCAAGCACCTCAGCGCCAAGGTCCGCACCTTCATCGACTTCATCGCCGAACACTTCGACCGCATGGACTACGAGCGCAAGTGGACGGCGCGCTTCGGGTACTGAAGGCATGCAGGACATCGAGACCGACGTCCTGATCGCCGGCGGCGGCCCTTGCGGGCTGATGCTGGCCAACGAGCTGGGACGGCGCGGCGTGCGCACGCTGCTGGTGGACATGAAGCCGGGCACGGCCTTCAACCCGCAGGCCAATGCGACGCAGGCGCGCACCATGGAGCACTTCCGCCGGCTCGGCTTCGCCCACGAGGTGCGCGCGCAGGGCCTGCCGCCGGACCATCCGACCGACATCGCGTACTTCACGCGCTACACGGGATGGGAACTGGCGCGGCTGGCACTGCCCACGGCGGCGCAGGCCGTGCGCAACGTGCGCACGATGGGCGGGGCCTGGAGCGCGGCGGAACTGCCGCATCGGGTGTCGCAGAAATTCGTGGAAGCCATCCTGCGCCGGCACGCGCAGGCGTATGCGACGAACGACATCCGGTACGGGTGGAAGCTGGTGGAGTTCGAGGATGTGGGGGAGGAGGTGCGCGCCATGGTGAGCTCCCACCCCACCCCTCCCCCAGGGGGGGAGGGAGGAAGACAAAGGGTGCGGGCGAAGTACCTGGTGGGGGCGGATGGGTCGCGCAGCCTGGTGCGCAATGCGCTGGGCATCGCCTGGGGCGGCGCCACCGGCGTGCGGCGCGACTTCATGGGTGGGCAGATGTTCGCTGTCTACCTGCGTGCTCCGGGCTTCTACGAAGTGTTCCCGCATGCCCGCGCCTGGATGTACGTGTCGGTGAACGCGCAGCGGCGCGCCTTCATGGCCTCGGTGGATGGCCAGTCGGAGTTCGCCTTCCATGCCGCCGTGCACGAAGGCGAGGACGCGGAGCGCTGGACCGCGGCCGATGCGCGGCGCGTGTTCGCGCAGGCGCTCGGGTGCGAGATCCCCATCGAGGTGCTGTCCTGCGGCACCTGGACGGCGGGGCACTCCCTGGTCGCGCAGTCCTTCCAGCGCGGACGGGTGTTCATCGCCGGCGACGCCGCTCACCTGTTCACGCCCACCGGGGGCCTGGGCTACAACACCGCCGTCGAGGATGCGGTGAACCTCGGATGGAAGCTCGCGAGCGCGGTGCGCGGCCTGAACCCGCCGGCGCTCCTGGACAGCTACGAGATCGAACGCAGGCCGCTGGCGGTGCGCAACACCGGCTATGCCCGCCACTTCGCCGATTCGGTGGGGCTGTTCCCCGCCCGGCCCGTGCTGGAGGAGGACGGCCCTGCGGGCGACGTCGCCCGGCACGAAGCTTCGCTGCACCTCGACGCCCACGTGCGGCTCGAATTCAACATCCCCGGCGTGACCTTCGGCGGCCGCTACGAGCGCTCGCCGCTGATCGTGGCGGAAGGCAGCGCAGCGCCGGCGGACGAAGCGAACCACTACGTCCCCACGGCGCGCCCGGGTGGAAGGCCGCCGCATGCGTGGCTGGACGACGGCCGCTCGCTGTTCGACACCTTCCACCGCGAATGGACGCTGCTGGCGCTGGGGCCCGACGTGCCTTCCACGGCGCCGTTCGAAAGCGCGGCGCGGGCCCTGGGCATCGACCTGCACGTGGTGCACCATGGCGCCCCGGCGCTGCGCGATCTGTACGAAGCGCCGCTGGCGCTGATCCGGCCCGACCAGATCGTGGCCTGGCGGGGCGCGCAGGCCCGCGGCGCCGAGCGTATCCTGCGCAGGGCGATCGGCTTTTCCTGGTAGCGCAGACGGAGGTGTCCATGTCGAAAGTCAAGGTCCAGGCCTTTGCGGTGTCCATCGACGGCTTCGGTGCCGGCCCCGACCAGAGCCTGCAGAACCCGCTGGGCGTGGGCGGCGAATCGCTGCACGAATGGTTCTTCCCGACCCGCACCTTCCGCGCGATGCAGGGGAAGGAGGGCGGCACCACGGGCACCGACGACGACTTCGCGCGCGAATCCCTGCAGGGCAAGGGCGCCTGGATCCTGGGCCGCAACATGTTCGGCCCGGTGCGCGGCCCCTGGCCGGACGAGGAGTGGAAAGGCTGGTGGGGGCCGAGCCCGCCCTACCACGTGCCCGTGTTCGTGCTGACGCACCACGCGCGCGCGCCGCTGCAGATGGAAGGCGGCACCACCTTCCACTTCGTCACCGGCGGCATCCACGAGGCGCTGGAGCGTGCCCGCGAGGCGGCGCAGGACAAGGACGTGCGCATCGGCGGCGGTGCGTCCACGGTGCGGCAGTACCTGCAGGCCGGGCTGGTCGACGAGATGCACCTGGTGATCTCGCCGACCCTGCTCGGGCGCGGCGAGGCGCTGCTGGCGGGCATCGACCTGCCGGCGCTGGGTTTTCGCTGCACGCGGCATGTGGGCACCGAGGCGGCGCTGCATGTGGTGCTGGCGAAGTAAAAGCGGCGCGACCCTCGTAGGCTGGCGGTGAGCCGCGCAGCGCGAACCCCAGCGCTTCGCGCAAGCACGAAAACGCTGGGGTTTCGCTGGCGCTCCACCGCCAGCCTACGAAAAGCGGGGAGCCCCCGCGCTCAGAACCGCACGCCCACCGCGATCCGGTACACGTTCGGATTCAGCTTGGTGGAGATCGTCTGCCCGGTCGACAGGGTCGTCTTGGTCTTGAGGAAGGACTTCGCGTACTGCAGGTCCACGAACCAGCGCTCGTTGATCGACGCCGTGACGCCCAGCCCCGGCGTCAGGCCGAAGCGCGAGTCCACGTCGAGCTGCGTGTTGCCGCCCGGCGGGTTGGCCGGGTTCACGCCGTTCAGGGCGGCCGAGCCGCGCTCCCCGTAGAAGTACGCGTACGTCAGCCCCAGCATCACGTAGGGACGGAAGCGGGCCGTCGGCTCCAGGAAGCGGTACTGCGCGAACAGCGTGATCGGCAGCGAGCGCACGGTGCCGATCGTGCCCACGCCGCTGATCGCACCCGCACCGCGGATCTTCGACTTGAACGACGGCGCGATCGGCAGTTCGACGGAGACGTGGTCCGTGAGCATGCGACCCACGAACAGGGACGGCTTGGTGTCCGCCCCGACGTCGACCTGCGTGCCGGGCGCCGAGGGCGCCGTCAGGTTGCCGCTGTCCGTGTCGGGCGCGATGCGCGTGAGGCCGACGCCGCCGAACCAGGTGCCGGCGGTCTGGGCCTGGGCGCCGAGCGCGGCGAGCGCCAGCGCCGCGGCCAGGATGAATTTCTTCTGTTGCATCGTTATTCTCCTGAAGCGGCGGTCACAGCCAGCCGGCGCGCGCCAGCGCGCGGTTCACCGAGGCGGCGAGCAACTGGTGCCCGAACGGGGTGGGGTGGAAGCCGTCGGCAAAGGCCCAGGTCCGCCACCAGCCAGGCGCCAGCCCTGCGGGCGGGTTGGCGTCGAGCGCCGCGCTGGTGCAGCGCGCGGCTTCCGCCGGGCTGTCGAAGAATTCGACACCGACCACCCGGCACGACGGAGTGCTCACGTTGCTCAGGCCGAAGTCCGCCGCGTGCGTCACTTCCTCGGTGAAGTCGGCGTTGAACGGAACGACGGCCACCCGCGTATCGCCGGCGACCCGTGCGCGCAGTTCGGTGTTGAAGGCATCGGTCCATTGCCGGATCAGGGCCTGCACGGCTGCCGCGGCGGCAGCGCCGGCGGCGCCCCCGCCGTTCGCGGGCGCGACCACACCGGTCAGCACGGCCTGGATGCGCGGGGTCAGGCTGATGTCGGGCACGTCGAGCACGGCGACGTGCGTTGCGCCCTTGTCCAGCGCGTTCACCTTCACCGCGTCGTAGTAGGTGTCGGCCAGGGTCTTCATGTAGAGCACTGCCGCCGCCGCCGCGCCATTCGGTTGCGGCAGGGTCGCGGCAATCGTCTGCGGGCTGAGTTGCTGCGCCAGGAAGGCTTGGTAGTTCGCCACGCCGGCCGCTCCCGTGCCCGCGCCGAGGAAAGCCTGCAGCAGGTCGCCGGAGTCGTTGCCGCCGCCGACCACGAGGACGAGGTCCGTGGCCGTGTAGCGGCCGCCGACCACCTGCGCGGCGGTGGCGAGCTGCGTCGGCACCGACTGCGGATTGGAGGCTCCGCCTTCGGCCGCCGGCACGACGACCCGCCCGCCCCCGATCGCGAAGTTGGTGCAGCCCGCGCGGCTGTTGGGCACGAAGGTCGTCCCGTTGAACAGGAAGAAATTGCACTGGCCGTTCACGCCGAAGTTCTGCGCCACGATCTGCGTGAACCCGGGGAAGCCATTCGCCGGATCCGCGGAGTTCTGCACCCCGAACTTGATGCCGCCGAAAGTGCCCACGTCGGCGAGGCTGTCGCCGGCCACCACCACGCGCGAAACCGCGACCTTGGGGGCGACATCGTCGTCGCCGCCGCCGCAGCCGGCCAGCAGCGCGACCGCTGCAATGACCGCGGCCAGCAGGTGACGTCTTCCCTTTTCATGCATCTTTGATCTCCAGAAAATAGAACGGTCGTTCGTTTTGAGAACGGCAAAGCATACCGGCAGCGCGCCGCGCCGTGCATGAGGGTTTGCGCGCGTCGGCCGGTAAAGGCCTCAGCGCTCGCGCAGCATGCGCCCGAGCGCGAGCAGCGCCGGCAGCGTGATCGGGTCGTTGGCGGCGCTGCTGGCCACCGGGTGCGAGGCGAAGCGGGCCACCACCAGGTCGGCCGCGGGCGCGACGTACAGCCGCTGGCCGTGGATGCCGCGGGCCTCGAAGGCCCCCAGCGCGTTGTGCGAAACCCACCACATGCTGCGATAGGAATAACCCGGCAGCAGCGTGTAGCCGGCCCTGGCGAACTTCGCCGGATCGCTGCCGCGGCGGATGTCGGCCACCACGGCGGCGGGCACGAGCTGGCGGCCGTTCCACTCGCCCTCGCGCCGCATCAGTTCGCCGAAGCGCGCCAGGTCGCGCAGCGTGGCACTCAGGCCGCCGCCGCCCATGGGCACGCCCGTGGGATCGACGCCCAGGTAGCCGTCCTGCTCGCATCCGAGCGGCGCCCACAGGCGCTCCGACAACATCTGCGCGAGCGGCTGGCCGGTCACGCGCTTCATGATCCACGCCATCAGCTCGGTGTTGACGGTCTTGTACGCGAAGGCCTCGCCGTGCCGTCCTTCGGGCCGCAGCGTCGGCAGGTACTCGTAGAAGCTGGCCGCGCCGGAGGTGCCGGCCGGGCGCGGCCGCAGGCCGCCGGCACGCGCGTAATCCCAGATGTGCGCCTTGGGGTCGGCGTAGATCTCCGAGTAGGCGACGCCGATCTGCATGTCCATCACCTGGCGCAGCGTGGCGTCGTCGTAGGCCGTGCCGCGCATTTCGGGCAGCCAGTGCGGGATGCGCTGTTCCGCGTCCAGCACGCCCTCGTGCACCAGCGTCGCGGCCAGCGTGGCGGCGTAGGACTTGGTGATCGAGAAGCAGCTGTGCGGCACGTGCGGCTGCAAGGCCCCGAAGTAGCGCTCGTAGATGGGCCGGCCGCGGTGCAGCACCAGGATGCCGTCGGTGTAGGCGTCGGCCAGCGACGCATCCCAGCGGCGTTCGCGGCCGTCCAGGTCGGTGAAGGCGAGCTTGTCGATGGTCGCCGCGTCGCTGCCGCCGGCTTCGTCGAACCGGCTGGCGGGCCCGTCGCCGCGCCAGACGTTCACCGTGGGCACCAGCTCGCGCATGTGCGAGAGGGTCCAGCGGATCTGCGGGAAGTCGAGGAAGCGATCGTCGGCGAAGCGGATCTGCTGGTCCGCCGGCGGCGGCGTGCCCTCCATCCAGCCGAGGCGGCGCGGGTCGGAAGACTGGCCATCGAGGTAGCGGACGCCGTCGAATTCGAGGAAACCTTCGCTCATGGACTCTCCTGCATGTCTGTGGGCCGGCGGTCCGGCCCGTAGGCTGGCGGTGAGCCGCGCAGCGCGAACTCCAGCACAGCGGAAGCCCGGACTATGCGTCCGGCCGCCGCCCCTCGAACGCATCCTGCAGCAACTGGCGGATGGCCGCCTTCTCCAGCGGGCGCGGATTCGGATACTGGTTCTGCAGCGCGATCCCGCAGGCGCGATCCAGGTCCTGCGCCTGCATGCCGATCTCCCGCAGCGCCACCGGGGCGCCGTTGTCCCTGGCCAGGTCGTACACGGCCTGCGCCGCGCTATCGCCTTGCAGGGCCCGCGCGATGCGCTGCATCGCCGGCGCGGCGGCCTGCGCGTTGTACGCCAGCGCGTGCGGCAGCACGATGGTGTGCGTCTCGGCGTGCGGCAGGTTGAAGCTGCCCCCCAGCGTGTGGCACAGCTTGTGGTGCAGCGCCATGCCGACGTTGCCCAGCACCACGCCGCACAGCCACGCCCCATAGAGCGCCTGCGAGCGCGCCTCGAGGTCCTGCGCGTTGCTGCGGATTCCGGGCAGCGCCGCGCCGAGCGCGCGCATGCCTTCCTCCGCCATCAGGTCCATCACCGGATTGGCGTCCACCGCGTACAGCCCCTCGGCCGCGTGCGCGATCGCATTGATGCCGCTCGTGACGCTGAGGCCGACGGGCAGCGTGAGCGTGAGCTCCGGGTCGTAGATCACCGTGCGCGGCAGCACCTTCGCATCGCGGCCGGTCTTCTTCAACCCGCCTTCGGTGATGCCGTAGATCGGCGTCATCTCGCTGCCGGCGTAGGTGGTGGGGATGGCGAGGATGGGAAGCCCCGAGTCCAGCGCGATCGCCTTGCCGAGGCCGGTGGTGGAGCCACCGCCGACCGCGACCGCGCAATCGGCATCGCGCTTGCGCGCGAGCTCGCGGGCCCCGCGCGCCGTCTCGATCGGTACGTGCATCACGGCACGGTCGAAGATCCCCGCGGCCTTGCCGCCCAGCATCTGCGCGACGCGTTCGGCGGAGCCACGCTGCTCCGGCGTGCAGAGCACCAGGGCGCGCCGCGCGCCCAGCGCCTCGATCTCGCGGCCCAGGCGCGAGAGCGCGCCGATGCCGAAGACGACGCGCCCGGGCTGGCCGTTGTAGACGAACTCTTTCATGTCAGCTCCCGCCCGTGCGCGCACCGCTGCAGCCGGTGCATCGCCTCACTGCGCCTTCAGCTTGGCCGCCTTCGCGATCTGCGCGGCCGCGCCCATCTCGGTGCGGATGTAGGCATTGAACTGCTCGGGCTGCATGGTGAAGGCTTCGGCGCCGAGCTTGACGAGACGCTCCTTCACCTCCGGCGAGTTCAGGGCCTTCAGCGCCTCGTCATGCAGGCGCTTGACCACCGCCGGCGGCGTGGCCGAGGGCACGATCATGCCCACCCAGAAGGTGTAGTCCGAATCCGCGATGCCTGCCTCCACGGTGGTCGGCACCTCGGGCAGCGCCGGCGAGCGCTGGCCAGTGCTCACCGCCAGGGCCTGCAGCTTGCCGTCCTTGATCAGCGGCAGCGCGGAGGACAGCGGCGCGAAGAACCAGTCGTTGCGCCCGCCGATGATGTCGCTCAAGGCCTCCGGCGTGCCCTTGAAGGGGACGTGCTGCGCGTCCAGGCCGGCCCGCAGCCGGAACTTCTCGGCGTTCAGGTGGGTGGCGCTGCCCATGCCGGCCGACGCGTAGTTCATCTGCCCGGGGTGCGCCTTCGCGGCGGCGACGAGGTCCGCCACCGACTTCCAGCCCCTGGCCGGCGAGACGACCAGCACGTTCGGCAGGGCCGCGAGGGGCGTGACGCCGGTCAGGTCCTTGACCGTGTCGTAGGCGAGCGCCGGATAGAGGGCCGGATTGAGCGCGTGCCCCGAGGAGTGGATCAGCACCGTGTAGCCGTCGGCCTCGCTCTTCGCCACCAGACCAGCGCCGATGGTGCCGCCGGCGCCCGGCTTGTTGTCGATCACGACCGGCTGGCCCAGGCTCCTGGCCATGGCGTCGCCGACCGTGCGGGCGATGATGTCGGTGCCGCTGCCTGCCGTGAACGGCACCACCATCCGGATCGGCCTGGCGGGCCAGGCGCCCTGCGCGGCCACGCCGCCGGTGAGGAGCGCTGCGGCCAGGAAGGCGAGCATCTTCTGCATGGCGTGTCTCCTTCGAAAATCGCGGTCAGGACGCCAGGCCGTCGTCGACGGGCACGTTCTCGCTGGCGAGCTCCAGCCCGGCGTCCCGCGCCAGTTCCTGCAGCAGCACGGCGAAGTCGATGTGGTCGTAGCCGCGGCCCACCAGCCGCGCCACCGACTCGCGCGTCGCGGCCGCGGCCGGCATCGCCACGCCGTGCGCCCGGGCCGCGCCCATGCCGAGGTCAAGGTCCTTGAGCAGCAGCCTGGGCGTGAACGTGACCTGGTCGAAGGTGAGGTTGGTGAGCACCGGCGTCTTGTAGCGGGTGTACATGGAGCCGAGCACCGAGTCGTTGATGCTTTCCAGGAACACGTGGCGGGGAATGCCGGCCTTCTCGGCCAGCACCGTGATCTCGCACAGGTTCTGGATCACCACGCCGAACATGGTGTTGTGGGCGATCTTCCAGATGCGCGCCAGTTCGCCCTCGCCGACCCACATGGCCTTGCGGCCCATGGCCTGCAGGTAGGGTGCGGCCTCGTCGTACAGCGCCTTCGGACCCGAGGCAACGATCAGGAGCTTGCCGGCCTTGGCCACCTTGGCATTGCCGGAGACCGGTGCGCAGAGATAGGCCACGCCCATGCCTTCGAGGCGGGCGCGGATCTCGGCCGAGCCTTCCTGGGAGATCGAGGAGCTGTCGACCACCACCCGCGGCTTTTTCGTGCCGGTCACCAGCCCGCCCTGCGCGAACAGGACTTCCTTCAGGTCCTCGGTGGTGGACACCATCGTGAAGACGATGGCGCAGCCGGCGAGATCGGTCTTGTGACTGGCGATCTCCGCGCCGTACGCGCCCAGGGGTTCGGCCTTGCTGCGCGTGCGGTTCCACACGCTGACGCCGTGGCCGGCCGCCAGCAGCCGCTTGACCATGGCCTCGCCCATGCGGCCGAGGCCGATCCATCCGATCCGGTTCGCCATGCCTTCGCGTTCCTCGTGGTGTCAGGGTCGCGGCAGTGTGTTGCGCGGGCGCAGGGCTGGCAAGGAGGGCGGCGGAATTCAGTTTTCCGGCGGGAGCAAAAGGGGGACTTGCTCCCTCTCCCGCTTGCGGGAGAGGGCTGGGGTGAGGGTTGCCCTATCAGGCGCCGCACCCCCTCACCCCTACCCTCTCCCCGGAGGGGGAGGGAGTGAAGACCCGAGCGCCCCCACCCCGACCCTCCCCCAGGGGGGAGGGAGGATTTCAGTTCAGACCCGCTCGAGGATCACCGCGATCCCCTGACCGACGCCGATGCACATCGTGCACAGCGCATAGCGGCCGCCGCCCGCATGCAGCTGGTTCACCGCCGTCGTCGCCAGCCGCGCGCCCGACGCGCCCAGCGGATGCCCCAGCGCGATCGCGCCGCCGTTCGGGTTGACGCGCGCATCGTCGTCCTTCAGCCCCAGCATGCGCAGCACCGCCAGGCCCTGCGCCGCGAAGGCTTCGTTCAGCTCGATGACGTCGATCTGCTCCAGCTTCAGGCCGGTCAGCGCCAGCACCTTCTGCGTGGCCGGCGCGGGCCCGATGCCCATCACGCGCGGCGGCACGCCGGCCGTGGCCATGCCGACCACCCTCGCGCGCGGCGTGAGGCCGTTCTTCGCGGCCGTCGCTTCGTCGGCCAGCAACAGCGCGCAGGAGCCGTCGTTCACCCCGCTGGCGTTTCCGGCCGTGACGCTGCCGTCCGGCTTGACCACGCCCTTGAGCTTCGCCAGCGCCTCCAGCGAAGTCTCGCGCGGATGTTCGTCCTTGCCGACGACGACCGGCTCGCCCTTCTTCTGCGGGATGGTCACGGGCGTGATCTCGGCGTCGAAGAAGCCGCGCTTCTGCGCCGCCACCGCCTTGAGCTGCGAAGCCAGCGCCATGCGGTCCTGCGCCTCCCGCTCGATCCTGTGGTCGGTCGCCACGTTCTCGGCCGTCTCCGGCATCGAGTCGACGCCGTACTTCTCCTTCATCAGCTTGTTGACGAAGCGCCAGCCGATGGTCGTGTCGTACACCGCGTTGGTGCGCGCGAAGGCCGACTCCGCCTTGGGCATGACGAAGGGCGCGCGGCTCATGCTCTCCACGCCGCCGGCGATCATGAGCGTGGCCTCGCCGGCCTTGATGGCGCGCGCCGCCGTGCCCACCGCATCCAGGCCCGAGCCGCACAGGCGGTTGATCGTGGCGCCGGGCACGTCGACCGGCAGGCCGGCGAGCAGGCTGGCCATGTGGGCCACGTTGCGGTTGTCCTCGCCGGCCTGGTTGGCGCAGCCGTACAGCACGTCCGTCAGCGCCTGCCAGTCGACCTTGGGGTTGCGCGCCATCAGCGCCCTGAGCGGGATCGCGCCGAGGTCGTCGGTGCGCACCGAGGACAGGGCGCCGCCGTAGCGGCCGAAGGGCGTGCGGATCGCATCGCAGATGAAGGCTTGTCTCGTCATGTCAGTCTCCGGTGATCAGGCCGCGATCGGCAGGCCCACGAGTCGTTCGAGTTCGGCGGGCGACAGGCCCTCGACGCTGTCGATCAGCGCGAGCCCCTGCGGCGTGCACGCCAGCGTACACAGCTCCGTGTAGATTTTCTTGACGCAACCGATACCTGTGAGCGGATAGGTGCAGCGTTCGACCACCTTGCTTTCGCCCTTCTTCGTCAGCAGGTCCATCATCACCCAGGTCTCCTTGGCGCCGATGGCCAGGTCCATCGCGCCGCCCACCGCGGGAATGGCGCCCGGCTCGCCGGTGCTCCAGTTGGCGAGGTCGCCCGTCGCCGAAACCTGGAAGGCACCGAGCACGCAGATGTCGAGGTGGCCGCCGCGCATCATCGCGAACGAGTCCGCGTGGTGGAAGAAGGCGCCGCCCGGCAGCAGCGTCACGGGCTGCTTGCCGGCGTTGATCAGGTCGTAGTCTTCGCTGCCTTCGGCGGGCGCGGGCCCCATGCCGAGGATGCCGTTCTCGCTTTGCAGGATCACTTCGCGGCCGGCCGGAATGTGGTTCGCCACCGAGGTGGGCATGCCGATGCCGAGGTTGACGTAGGCGCCGTCGAAGATGTCCTGCGCCACGCGCCTGGCCAGTGCGTCCTTGCTGCGTTTCTGGTACGCCATCTCAGGCTGCCTTCCTGAATCCGCCGGCCTGGGTGGCGACGCGCGGGATCCTGACGATGCGGTGGACGAAGATGCCGGGCGTGACCACCGCTTCAGGATCGAGCTCGCCCAGTTCCCTGATCTCGTGCACGCTGGCCACCGTGGTCTTCGCCGCCATCGCCATCACCGGGCCGAAGTTGCGTGCGGCCTTGCGGTAGACCAGGTTGCCCCAGCGGTCGCCGGCCTCCGCCTTGATCAGCGCGACGTCGCCGTGGATCGGATATTCCAGCACGTATTGCTTGCCCTGGATCTCGCGCGTCTCCTTGCCCTTGGCCAGCTCGGTGCCGTAGCCCGTGGGGCAGAAGAAGGCGCCGATGCCGGCACCGGCGGCGCGCAGGCGCTCGGCCAGGTTGCCTTGCGGCACCAGTTCCAGTTCGAGCTTGCCGCTGCGATAGAGCTCGTCGAAGACCCAGCTGTCCACCTGGCGCGGGAAGCTGCAGATCACCTTGCGCACGCGGCCCGATTTGAGCAGCGCGGCCAGGCCGTATTCGGCGTTGCCGGCGTTGTTGTTCACGACGACGAGGTCCTTCGCGCCCTGTGCGATGAGGCCGTCGATCAGTTCGGCCGGGATGCCGGCCGTGCCGAAACCGCCGATCAGGACGGTGCTGCCATCGCGCACGTCCGCCAGGGCCTCGGCGATCGAGGCCACGATCTTGTTGATCATGCGTGGTCCTTGGAGTGGGCCCGTGGCCCGGATGATTCGATTATCGGGCTGGTGCCTGGTGGAGCTTGCGGGATGCGGTGGGAGAGGTAGGCTGGCGGTGAGCCGCGTAGCGCGAACCCCAGCGATGCGCCAAGCGCTGGGGTTCCGGCGCTGACGCGCGTCACCGCCAGCCTACGAATCCGAATCCGCGCATCGAGCCGCCAGCAGCCCCTACGAAGCCAGCGCCGTCGTGATCTCGAACTTCTTGTGCAGCGCCTTGTGCAAGGGGCACGCATTCGCCACCCGCAGCAGGTCGTCCTTCTGCTGCTGCGACAGCGCGCCGCCCAGGGTGATCCGCCGGTCCATGCGGTAGACCGCATCGTCCTCGTCGTGCACGAGGCTCACCTGCACGCTCTCCAGCGGGTACTGCTTGCGCTTCGCGTACATCTGCACGGTCAGGATGGTGCAGGCGACCAGGGCGGAGTCCAGCAGGTCGTGCGGATCGGGGTCCTGGCCGGAGCCGCCCATGGACGCGGAGAGGTCGGCGCGCCAGCGCTCGTCCTTCAGCGAGAGGTCGACGGCGGTGCTGCCCGCGATGCTGCGGCCCTGCACGGGGGCGGAAGACTGGGTCATGATGTCCTCACTCGATCTGGCGCAGGCGCCTTTCCTGGCGCTGCACAAGGAACCGGATGTCGTCGACATCCTGCGCCGAGAGTTTCGGGCCGGGCTTGCGCACGAAGTCCGAGGCGATCACGCCGCGCTCCCTGAACAGGAACTTGCGCACGGCCAGGCCGACGCCGGCCTGCTGCTCGTAGCGGGCCAGCGGCAGGTAGGCATCGAAGAGGTCGTGCGCGCGTTCGCGCTCGCCGCGCGCATGCGCCGCCACCACGTCGACCATCATCTCGGGATAGGCAAAGCCGGTCATGGCGCCGTCGGCGCCGCGCGTGAGTTCCTCCGGCAGGAACAGGCCGCCGCCGTTGCCGGTGAGGATGGACACGCGCTGGATCTCGCCCTTCTCGCCCGCGGCGCGGATCGTGGAGAGCTTGGCCAGGCCCGGCCAGTCCTCGTGCTTGAGCATCACGCAGGTCGGCGCATTCTTCAGGATGCGCAGGATCACCGCGGGCGCCATCTGCACGCCGGTGGAAACCGGGTGGTCCTGCAGCACCCAGGGCACCTGGGCACCGAGCGTCTCGCCGACCATCTGGAAGTAGGAGACGATCTGGTCGTCGGTGCGCAGGCTCGAAGGCGGCGCGACCATCACACCGGAGGCGCCGAGGTCCATGACCGCATCGGTCAGTTCCTTCATCGCGGCGAAGCCGGGCGCCGAGGCGCCGACCACGACCGGCACGCGGCCGTTCACGCGCGCCAGCACCTGCCGGACGAAGACGCGCGATTCCTCGATCGTGAGCTTGGTGGCCTCGCCCATGATGCCCAGGACGGTGAGGCCGGTGACGCCGGCCTCCAGGCAGAAATCCACCATGCGGTCGGTGCTGGCGAGGTCCAGCGCGCCGCTGTCGGTGAACGGGGTGACGGTGATGAGGTAGACGCCCTTGGCGTCGCGATCGAGTTGGCTCATTCGTGCTTTCGGGACAATCCGTCGTCCCCGCGCAGGCGGGGACCCAGAGGCACGCGCGCAGCGCTTGCGGGGAGCCCTGGATCCCCGCAAGCGCGGGGATGACGTCCAATCAGGTGACGGTGGGCCGATTCTCGCCTGCCGCCGGCGCCTCGCGGCGCAACAGCTGCATGGCCATCGCGGCGATCACGCCCGCGATGCCGGCCAGGTCGGCCATCCAGCCGGGATAGGCCAGCAGCACGCCCGCCACCAGCAGCAGCACGCGCTCGACCTTGGTCGTGCGGCGCAGCGCCCAGCCCTGGAAGCCCGCCGCCAGCGCGGCGATGCCGAGCCCGCAGGTCAGCGTCACCTCGGCGATGGACCACCAGTTGGCATTCGCCAGCGCCTTGGTGGACCCCATCAGCAGCAGGCCCTGCCCGCTCGGGTCGAGCACGAACATGAAGGGCACCAGGAACGCCGGCACGGTGTACTTCCAGCATTGCAAGGTCGTCTTGTACGGATCGCCGCCGGTGATCGCTGCCGCCGCGAACGGCGACAGCGCCGTCGGCGGCGAGACCTCGGACAGCACCGCGTAGTAGAAGA
The DNA here is from genome assembly GCF_016722765.1 of Ramlibacter alkalitolerans. Taxonomy (GTDB): domain Bacteria; phylum Pseudomonadota; class Gammaproteobacteria; order Burkholderiales; family Burkholderiaceae_C; genus Ramlibacter; species Ramlibacter alkalitolerans. The sequence goes on from NZ_JAEQND010000011.1 coordinate 42,437, forward strand.
TGAACATGTGCGCCGCGAAGTCGGGCACGCCCAGCTTGATGAGCGCGGGCGCGGCGATGACGGCGCAGATGATGTACGAGGCCGTGACCGGGACCGCCAGGCCGATGATCCACACCACCAGCGAGGTGAAGATCGCCGTCAGCAGCAGCGAGCCGCCGGCATAGTCGATCACGATCTGGCTGAACTTCAGGCCCAGGCCGGTGAGCGTGACGACGCCCACGATGATACCGGCGCCGGCGCAGGTGGTCGCCACGTTCAGCACGCCGATGGAGCCGCCTTCCATGGCCTTGATGAAGGGCGAGTTCCACAGGCGCCTGAGCACGCCGGGGCCGCGGAAGATGTCGTACGGGATCAGCGCCGTGTCGCGCCGCAGCATGCTGGTGAGGCCGGACACGACCGTGGCCCAGAACACCGACAGCACGGGCGAGAAGCCCCACAGCATGAAGAAGACGATGGAGACCAGCGACAGGAAGTGGAACCAGTAGCGCCGCGTCAGGTGCCAGACCGTGTCGACCTTCTCGAACACCGTCTCGTGCATGCCGTATTTGCGCGCGTCGATCTCCACCATCAGGAACAGCGCGAAGTAGAACAGCACCGTCGGGATGCACGCCATCAGCAGCACATCCAGGTAGGAGATCTTCAGGAATTCGGCGATCAGGAAGGCCGCGGCGCCCAGCACCGGCGGCGAGATGATCGCGCCGAGGCCGCCGGCGGCCAGCAGCCCGCCCGCGGCATTCTTCTCGTAGCCCACCTTCTGCAGCATGGGATAGGCGACCGAGCCGAGCGTCACGGTGGTGGCGACGCCCGAGCCGGAGGGCCCCCCGAGCAGGAACGAGGCGAGCACCACCGTGCGGCCGGCGCCGGTGGGCTTGCCGCCCATGGCGGAGAAGGAGAAGTCGAGGTAGAACTTGCCGGCGCCCGAGTACTGCAGGAAGGCGCCGAAGATGGTGAACAGGATGATCAGCGAGGACGACACGTCCACGGCGCTGCCGAAGATGCCCTCGAGCGTCATGTACATCACGCCGACCAGGCGGCCGACTTCGTAGCCCTTGTGCGTCCAGGGCGCGGGCAGCAGGGGGCCGCCGAGCGCATAGAGCAGGAAGCAAATGCAGATCACCGGCATGATCCAGCCCGAGGTGCGGCGCATGCCCTCGAGCACCAGCGCGATCAGCGCCACGCCGAACACGATGTCCATCGGCAGCGGCGAGGTGTTGCGGTCGGTGAAGTCGTCGCCGCCCTGGATCGCATAGACGACCACCGCGATCGCCAGCAGCGCGGCGATCCAGTCCCACCACATCACGCGGTGGCGCCACCGCGCCGAGATCGGGAAGACCAGGAACACCAGGAAGAGCACGAAGGAGACGTGCACCGGCCGCAGCGTCTGCGTCGGCACGATCGCATAGGCCGTGTACAGGTGGAAGACGGACATCACCACCGCAGTCAGCGTGATGAAGATGGCGAGCCCGCCTTTCAGCTTGTTCGCCGCGCCCTCCTCCTGCTCGATGTACTCCTCGGCCTTGCGCAGTGCCGCCGCCTCGATGTCGGCGCTCAGCTGCGCCCGCTCTGCCTGGTGATCGCTCATCGCCGCATCAGTTCAGCTTGATGCCCTTTTCGGCGAAGTACTTGACGGCACCCGGGTGCCACGGGACCGGCGTCGCGTCCTTCTTCTGGTTCTCCAGCTTGAAGTTCTCGGCTTCCTTGTGGACGGCCACGATCTCGGGCTTGTGGTCGAACACGGCCTTCACGATGTTGTAGGCCGTCTTGTCGTCCATGCTGGCATTCGCCACCAGGATGTTCTGCACGGTGGCCTGGTGGTTGTCGGCTTCCATGCCCCGGTACACGCTCTTGGGGATCACGTCCTGCACGTACAGGTTGCCGTACTTCTTGTTCATGGCGGGCACCAGCTCCGCGTGGTCGATCATCTTGATCTTGTTGCCGGGGGTGTTGGCCAGGTCGGACACGGCCGCGGTGGGCAGGCCGCCGACCCAGAAGAAGGCGTCGATCTTGCCGTCCTTGATCGCGTTGACGGATTCGGCGACGCCCAGGCGCTCGCGCTTGAGGTCCTTGTCCTTGTCCAGGCCGGCGGCTTCGATCAGGCGGAAGGCCATGACTTCGGTGGCGCTGCCGGGAGAGCCGGTCGACACGCGCTTGCCCTTCAGGTCGGCGAACTTCGCGATGCCCTTGCCTTCCACCGTCACGACGTGCATGCGGTTCGGGTACAGCACCATCAGCGTGCGCACCGGCACCTTGCCGCCCTTGAACTTGTCCTCGCCGTTGAGGGCGTCCTGCGCGGCGTCGCTCATGCTGAAGGCGACGTACGGCTTGCCGCTGCCGATCAGCTTGAGGTTGTCGACCGAGCCGCCGGTGACTTCGGCCGTGGCCTGCATGCCCGGCACGTACTTGGACAGCACGGCCGCGAGGCCGCCGCCCATGGGGTAGTACACGCCCCCGGTGCCGCCGGTGGCGATCGAGATGTTCTGGGCTTGCGCTGCCATGACCACCGCGAACGCGGCGATCAGGCCGAGGAAGACGGTCCTGAGGAACTTCATGCTTGTCTCCGTGGTGTTGACACTCCGGCTGCGGGTACGCGGCCGGGCGCGTTCATTCTGTCAGTGAGGCAGGGGCAGGTGTGTGGGGGGTTTCCAGCACCCCGGAACGGTGCACCCCTGTTGGCGTGCTAACCTGAAAGCATGTTCAACCCGTCCCAGGAAGACGTGCGCCGCTTCTTCTGCAGCGTGCACGCTAAGGCCCGCGCCGGTGAGCTGCTCGATGCGCTCGAGACACTGGCGAGCGAATGGCTCAAGGAGCATCCGGAATACGACCCGGACATGCAGGACGCGCAGGCGGCCGTCGCCCGGGTCTACGACGGATCGGGCGGCCAGGCGAATCCCTTCCTGCACCTGTCCATGCACCTGTCGATCAGCGAGCAGTGCTCGATCGACCAGCCGCGCGGGATCCGGCAGGCGGTCGAACTGCTGGCCGCGCGCCGCAACTCGCTGCACGATGCGCACCACGAGGCGATGGAGTGCCTCGGCCAGATGCTGTGGGAAAGCCAGCGCTCCGGCAGGCCGCCCGACGGCCAGGCGTACGTGGAGTGCGTGCAGCGGCGCGCGACGCGCTGAGGCCTCGCAAAGCGATAGCTGGCGTTCCGGCGGTTGCCTCCGGACCGGACCAGGACGGCTCCCTGTCCGCCTCTGCGACTGTCCTCCGGCGCGGTTGAGAAACTGGCGCGAAGCTGGCGTCGCGCCCGCGCCTCCCCCTTATGTCGCCGAGTCGGACAGGGACCCGTCCTGGTCCTGCGGTGTGCGGGCGGGAGACGGCTGTCCCCTGCGACGGTCGCACGAGCCGCACTATTTCGCGTCGCCATTGGAAGGGGCCGCAGACAACAGAGTTTCCTCCCGCCATCGGCGAACAGAAACACGAAAGCGGCCAGTGGCCGCTTTCGTCGGGAGTCCTCACCGCGCAAGCGCGCGGACGCCGTCAACGGTGGTGGAAGCGCGGCTCCGGGATCGTCGCGACTTCGCCATCGAGCGAGCCGAGGTACTGCGAGATGGCCTTGAGTTCCGCGTTGGAGAACTGCTTGGCGATGGCGCCCATGATGCCGTTGTTGCGGCCCACGGCGGGATTGTTCTCGGTCTTGTAGGCCCGCAGCGCCTGGAACAGGTAGTCGGAATGCTGGCCGGCGATCTTCGGGTAGCTGGGATCGATGGGCTTGGAGAAGTTGGCCCCGTGGCACGACGCGCAGTTGGCCTTCTGGATCAGGCCGGCGACCTGCGAATCGGGCTCGTGCTGCTTTTCGGGAGCGGCCTGGCGTTCGTCCTTGCCGAGGTTCTCGTAGAAGGCCGCGATGTCCGCGATGTCCTGCTCGCTCAGCGTCTCGGCGATGCCGCGCATCGTCGGGTGCTTGCGGTCGCCGGTCTTGTACGCGTTCAATGCCGAGGCGATGTACTTGGCGTTCTGCCCCGCGATCATCGGCACCTTGTACACCTCGGGGAAGCTTGACTGGTAGCCCTTGATGTTGTGGCAGCCGAAGCACATGGCCGTCTTCGCTTCGAGGGACTTGGGGCTGGCAACGGCCTTCGCCGGGCCGGGGCCCGTGGCACCCGGAACCGCCGGTACACCGGGGTTGCCGCTCGCGCCCGCATTGGGCGTCTGCGCCTCGGCCATCGAGGCCGCCAGCGAGGTCACGCAAGCGACAGATAGGGCAAAAACGGTGGTCAACAGATTCTTCATTTTGCGCGCACAATCTGACGGAGGTCAGTTTCTTACGATCAACCGGCGATTATAAGGGGCCCTCACCCCCTCGCCCTCCCATCCCCCCGCATCCATGAAGTTCCAAGGTTCCCAGAACTACGTCGCCACGCAGGATTTGATGCTGGCCGTGAACGCATCCATCACCCTGAAGCGGCCCCTGCTGGTCAAGGGCGAACCGGGCACCGGCAAGACGATGCTGGCGGAGGAAGTGGCCGAGGCGCTGCAGATGCCGCTGTTGCAGTGGCACATCAAGTCGACCACCAAGGCGCAGCAGGGCCTGTACGAATACGACGCGGTGAGCCGCCTGCGCGATTCGCAGCTGGGCGACCAGCGCGTCAAGGACATCCACAACTACATCGTCAAGGGCGTGCTGTGGCAGGCCTTCACCGCCGACCAGCCGGTGGCGCTGCTGATCGACGAGATCGACAAGGCCGACATCGAGTTCCCGAACGACCTGCTGCGCGAACTGGACCGGATGGAGTTCTACGTCTACGAGACGCGCGAACTCGTGAAGGCCACGCACCGGCCGCTGGTGTTCATCACCTCCAACAACGAGAAGGAACTGCCCGACGCCTTCCTGCGCCGCTGCTTCTTCCACTACATCAAGTTCCCCGATGCGGAGACGATGAAGCAGATCGTCGACGTGCACTTTCCCGGGCTGAAGAAGGAACTGCTGGCGGCGGCCCTGAAGACCTTCTATGACGTGCGCAACCTGCCGGGCCTGAAGAAGAAGCCCAGCACCTCCGAGCTGCTGGACTGGCTGAAGCTGCTGGTGGCGGAGGACATCCCGATCGAAGCGCTGCAAAGCAAGGACGACAAGGTGGCCGTCCCGCCGCTGGTGGGTGCCCTGCTGAAGAACGAACAGGACGTGACCCTGTTCGAGAAGCTGGTGTTCATGCAGCGCCACAACCGCTGAAGCCATGCAGCGCGCTGTCCGTTCCCTGTTGTTCGCCGCCGCCTGCCTCGCCGCCGGCGCGCAGGCACAGACCGCGGCCGCACCGCGCGCCCCGAACGAGGAGCTCAAGCGGCTCTGCGCCACCATCGCCATGGCGCCGGCCGACCCACGCGAGGCCGCGCGCCGCGCCGAATGCGTGCTTGCCGGCGCGATCCCGAGCACGAACCGCTTCGAGGAGGCCCGCGTGTTCGCACGCTGGGCGCTCTCCAAGGGCGAGCCCGCCGGCGGCCTGATGCTGTACCTGGCGTTCCAGAACGATCCGGCCAACCAGTTCCTGCGCGAAGGCCGCATCGATCCCGAGCGCTACCGGCAGCTCGCCACGCGCACCCTGGAGCAGCGGCGCGAGCAGGTCGACGCGATCGAGGGCCTGGGCTTTGCCGCCGGCCGCAACTACCCCGGCGCCGGCCCGCTGCTGGCCGCCTACTTCCACGACACGCTGGCACCGCGCAACGTGTCGCGCCTGGGCGCGCTCACCGCCTTGTTGATCCGCAATGGCGAGCATGGGTCCGTGATCGAGCGCTTCGCCCGCGAAGCCGATGCGATCGCCCGCGACGGCGCCGGAACGAAGGCGTCCGCCCGCGTGTTCCTCGAAAGCTACCGTGAAGCCGCCGCCGCCGCGCAGCAGGGCTACCGCGAACAGGCCGGCGGCAAGACCTGCGAGGACGTGCAGCTCAGGTCCGTCAGCGCGGGCGAGATCCAGGGCGCCGAATTCCTGCCGCTCACCGGCACCCTGGTGGCGGAAAGCTACCTCGTGCGCGGCCACTGGAGCGAGTTCTGGACCTTCCGCGCCTGCGGCCAGGAAGTGCCGGTGAAGCTCACGTTCCAGGCCGATGGCTGGGGCGGCAGCAGCACCGCGGCCAGCTACAACAAGGGCACCTGAGGCGCGCGATGAAGAAGCCCGAGCCCGTGACGCTCGCCGAAGCCGACCTGCGGCTGGAGCCGCTGACGGCGGACCACGTGGCGGCTCTCGAAGCGGCTGCGCATGACGGCGAACTGTGGAACCTGCGCGTGACCTCCGTGCCGGCGCCAGGCGAGACGGCCGCCTATGTCGCCGCCGCGCTCCAGGGCCGCGAGGACGGCCACATGCTGCCCTTCGTGGTGGTCGATGCGCCCAGCCGCCGCGTGATCGGCAGCACCCGCTACCACGACATCGTGCCGGCGGTGGAGCGGCTGGAGATCGGCTACACGTGGTACGGCAAGTCCTGGCAGCGCACCCACGTCAACACCACCGCCAAGCTGCTGCTGCTGCAGCACGCCTTCGAGACGCTGGGGGCGCAACTGGTGGGCTGGCGCACCGACAACTACAACTTCGCGAGCCAGCGCGCCATCGAGCGCCTGGGCGCGAAGAAGGACGGCGTGCTGCGCCACCATGCGCTGCGCCGCGACGGCACGGTGCGCGATACCGTGATGTACAGCCTGGCGGCGGGCGAGTGGCCGGAGGTGAAGGCCCACCTGCGCTACCAGCTGGCACGGCCGCGCGACTGAGGAGATCACGATGCTGATCGACTTCTTCTACACCCTGCGCAGCGCCAAGCTGCCGGTCTCCGTCAAGGAATACCTGACGCTCGTCGAGGCGCTCAAGGAAGGCGTGGTCGGCCCGGCCAGCGACGGCGCGTACAGCATCGACGACTTCTACTACCTCGCCCGCACCGCGCTGGTGAAGGACGAGAAGCACTACGACAAGTTCGACCGCGCCTTTGCGGCCTACTTCAAGGGCGTGGAGCTGATCGCCGACTTCACGAAGGACATCCCGCTGGAGTGGCTGCGCAAGAACCTCGAGCTCGAACTCTCGCCGGAGGAGAAGGCGAAGATCGAGAAGATGGGGTGGGACGAGCTCATGGAGACGCTCAAGAAGCGCTTCGAGGAGCAGAAGGAACGCCACGAGGGCGGCAGCAAGATGATAGGCACCGGCGGCACCTCGCCGTTCGGGGCGCATGGCTACAACCCGCAGGGCATCCGCATCGGGCAGGACAAGGGCCGCAACAAGAGCGCGGTGAAGGTCTGGGACCAGCGCGCCTACAAGGACTACGACGACAGCCAGGAACTGGGCACGCGCAACATCAAGATCGCGCTGCGCAGGCTGCGCAAGTTCGCGCGCGAAGGCGCCGAGGAGGAACTGGACCTCGACGACACCATCAAGTCCACCGCCGCCAACGCGGGCTGGCTCGACATCAGGATGGTGCCGGAGCGGCACAACAACGTGAAGGTGCTGCTGCTGATGGACGTGGGCGGCACGATGGACGAACACATCCACCGCGTCGAGGAGATGTTCTCCGCCGCCAAGGCGGAGTTCAAGCACCTGGAGTTCTACTACTTCCACAACTGCGTCTACGACTTCATGTGGAAGAACAACCGGCGGCGCTTCAGCGAGAAGTTCCCGACCTGGGACATCATCCGCAAGTACAACAAGGACTACAAGCTGATCTTCGTCGGCGACGCGACGATGAGCCCGTACGAGATCCTGCAGCCGGGCGGCAGCGTCGAATACAACAACGAGGAAGCCGGCGCCGAATGGCTGCAGCGCCTGACCAGCGCCTTCCCGAAGTTGGTCTGGATCAACCCCGAGCCGCAGGGCGTCTGGCAATATCGTCAGAGCATCTCCGTCATCCAGCAGCTGGTGAACCACCGCATGTACCCGCTCACTATCAAGGGCCTCGAAGAGGCCATGCGGCTCCTGGTCAAATAGCGCTGCCCGTTCTCGCCACCGCTCCGCCCCCTCTCCCCCCCGGGGGAGAGGGCTGGGGTGAGGGGGTTCCTGAAAGTTCGCACCGACAGCTGTCGATGGTGCAGCGGCGCGCCAGCGCCGCTGGTACCACCGACAGGAATCGAACCTGTATCTAGCGCTTAGGAGGCGCTCGTTCTATCCATTGAACTACGGCGGCGGGCCGCCATTGTATGGCGGGGCGCGCAGCCCTTCCGCGCCGGGGCTCAGAAGTAGCCCATCTCCAGCGCCCGGATCGCGACGAAGCTGCAGGCGGCCGTGAGGAGCAGGAGCCAGGCGCCCGGGAGCGCGTTGAGGCGGGGGAACAGCAGCAGCGCGGTGAGCCGGCGCGAGCACTCGCAATCGCGCCCTTCGCGGGAACACTCCGCGTACGCGCCCTGGGGCAGGGCGGCTCGGCGGGGCGCGAAGGGCAGTTGCATGGGGGTGCGGACTGTGCTGTGGTCTGTTCCCAGAGTAGGCAAGCGCGGCGAACGGCATTGTAGGCAACTTACTACACGCGCCGTGAGAAGCGGGATGGACGGCGCCGCCCACAACATGCCGCCCCAGGTCGGACGCGGCGCCGCTGCGATGCTGCAGCGCCGCATGCAGCCGGCATCAGCGGCCGATGAAGTCCGCGATCGCGGCGAGGAACTGCTGCGGCGCCTGCAGCTGCGGCACGTGCGCGCAACCTGGCAGCAGCACGAAGCGCGCCTGCGGCAGCAGTTCTGCGAGCTCGCGCGCCATCTCGGGCGGCGTGGCCTCGTCCTGCTCGCCCACCAGCACCAGAGCGGGCAGGTGCACGCCGCGTGCCTGCGCCCGCAGGTCCAGGGAAGCCAGCGCCTCGCAGGCCGCGTGGAAGGTCTCGGGGTGCACCGCCACGAAACGCGCGCGCCGCTGCTCGATCAGTTCCGGATGCGCATCCTGGAAGGCGGGTGCGAACAGGCGCCGCATCGCCACCCCGGAGATCGCCGCCAGCCCCTTGGCGGCCGCGGCGGCCGACATGTTGCGGAAGGCCTGGCGTCCCGGCTCGGAGAAGGCGGCACCGCAATCCGCGAGCACCAGGCGCGCGGCGATGGCGGGATGGCGGATCGCCGTGAGCAGGGCGACGAAGCCGCCGTAGCCGTTCCCGAGCAGGATGGGCGACTGCTCCAGCCGCAGGCCGCGGATCGCATCCGCGGTGCGGTCGGCCACGGCTTCGAGGCCGCCGGTCACCGGGTGCGAGCCGCCGAAGCCGGGCAGGTCCAGCATGAACACGCGATGGGTGGCGGCGAGCAGCGTGGCGAGCGGCTCGAAGCTGGTGCGATCCGCCAGCAGCGAGTGCACCAGCACGATGGGCCGCCCAGCGCCCAGCACGCGCGCGGTGACCGTTTCGTCACCGACGGCGATGCGCAGTTCCTCGCCCAGGGGGGCTTGCGGAGTGGGGGACATGGGGGCCTTTCGTTTCCTTGCGTGGTAGGGGGTGCGGCTTCAGGCGGCGTGGCGCTGCAGCCAGTCGAGGAGCAGGCGGTTGAAGCGCTCGGGCTGCTCCATCAGGAAGAAGTGGCTGGCGTCGTCGAACATCTCGGTGCGCGCGTTCGGCAGGCCTTCGCCGAGGATGCGGGTGGCCGTCGGGGAGCAGATCGGGTCGGCGCCGCCGGCCATCACCAGCGCCGGTTGCGTGATGCGGGCCAGTTCGCCGCTCGTGTCGTGCGCCTGGCAGGCCTCGTTCTGCCGGCTGTAGCAGGCCGGCAGCCGCGTTTCGCCTCCGAGCAGGCGTTCGATGGCGGCCACCTGCTCCGGGTGCGTGTTGAAGAAGCCCGCCGAGACGAAGTTCTGCACCGAGTGACGCGCGTGGTCGGCCCAGCTGCCGCGCCATTCGAGCGCCTCGCGCATGTTGGACAGCACGCGCCGCCCGAGCGGATCGAGCCGCGCGAACGAGGCGCACAGCACCAGCGAGGCGACGCGCTGCGGCGCCATCAGCGCCATGTGCTGCGCGATCGCGCCGCCCATGGAGCGGCCGACGACCTGCGCGCGCGCGATGCCCAGGTGGTCCATCAGGCCCAGCGTGTCGGCCGCCAGGTCGCGCGTGCTGACCGGCTCGTCCACCTGCGTGCTGCGGCCGGCGCCGCGGTTGTCGAACGCGACGACGCGAAAGTGCGGCGCCAGCAGCGCGAGCTGCGCCGTCCAGGCGCCGAGGTCGCCGGCCAGGCCGTGGATCAGGACGACCGCCGGGCCCTGCCCTTCCTCCACGTAACGCAGCGTGTAGCGATCGACGCGCGCTTCCATTTCCTTCATCCGGTGCTCCTTAGTGCACGCCCAGGTGCCGCTGCAGCTCGGGCTGGCGCTGCTCGAACTCCTCGCGCGTGCCCGCGAACACCACCCGGCCGGTATTGAGCAGCACCACGTCGTCGGCCAGCTTCATCGCCAGGCCGAGGTTCTGTTCCACGAGCAGGATGGAGATCTCCTTCTTCAGCTCGGCGAGCACGTTGCCCAGTTCGCGCACGATCATGGGCGCCAGGCCTTCGGAAGGTTCGTCGAGCAGCAGCACGCGCGGATTGGTCATGAGCGCCCGGCCCACGGCCAGCATCTGCTGTTCGCCCCCCGACAGGCTGCCGGCGACCTGCTTCTCGCGCTCCTTCAGCCGCGGGAAGATCGCCTGCACGTCCTGCCGGCTCCAGCGTTTCGCTCCCGCGGCCGGTGCGCTGCGGCGGGCGGCCACTTCCAGGTTCTCGTACACCGTCAGCGTGGGGAAGATGCGGCGGCCCTGCGGCACGAAGCCCACGCCGTGGCGGCAGATCGCCTCCGGTGCCGCCCCCTGCAGCTCGCGCTCGCCGATGCGGATGTGGCCCGAGCGCGGCGGCAGGAAGCCGACCACCGCGTGCATGCAGGTGCTCTTGCCGGCGCCGTTGCGCCCCAGCAGCGCCAGCAGCCGGCCCGAGGAGACCTCCAGGGACACGTCGTGCAGCACGTGGCTGTCGCCGTAGAAGGCGTTGATGCGGTCGACCGAAAGAAGGCTAGTGGCCAAGGTAGATCTCCCGCGTTCGCGGATCGTCGACGACCTCGCTGCGCGTGCCGGCGGTGATCACCTCGCCGTAGTGCAGCAGCGTGATGCGGTCGGCCAGCGCCAGCGCGACGTCCATGTCGTGCTCGATCATCAGCACGGTGATCTCGCGCGAGACCGAGGCGAGCAGCGCATGCACCGTGGCGCGCTCCTCCGCCGAAAGACCGGCGAAGGGTTCGTCCAGCAGCAGCAGCACCGGCTGCTGCGCCAGCGCCATCGCGATCTCGAGCCGGCGCTTCTCGCCGTAGGAGGTCTGCTCCAGCGGCAGGTCCGCCTTGTCGGCCAGGCCCACGGCCTCCAACTGGCGCAGCGCGCGCCGGCGCAGGTCCTGTTCGCGCCGCAGCGCGCCCCACGGCCGCCAGCGCAGGGGCGCGCGGCCCATGAGCGCCAGCATCACGTTGTGCACCAGCGTGTCGCGGCCGAACAGCGTGAGGATCTGGAAGGTGCGGGCGATGCCCTGCCGCGCGCGCACGGCGGTGGGATGGCGCGTGAGGTCGCGGCCGGCCAGCCGGATGCTGCCCCCGTCGGCCGAGAGGTCGCCGGCAATCAGGTTGAACAGCGTCGTCTTGCCGGCGCCGTTCGGGCCGATGATCAGGTGGCGCTCGCCGGCCTCGAGGGCGAGGTCGACGCCGCGCGTCACCTTCAGGCCGCCGAAGGACTTGGTCAGGCCCTGGACGTCCAGCACCGTCACGGATCGACCCTCCCGGCGTTCACATTCACGGTGCCTTCTCCAGCGCGACCGGATCGGCCGCCAGGGCCGCGTTCGCATCGACGCGCGGCACGCCGGCGCGCAGGCGCGTCCACAGCCGCTGCAGCCCGGGCACGATGCCGCCCGGCACGAACATCACGATCAGCACGAACACGATCCCGAGCAGCATGATCCAGCGGTCGATGTAGGCGCTGGCGACGTTCTTCAGCAGCACCACCAGCGCCGCGCCCGCGATCGGACCGACCAGCGTGCCGGGCCCGCCGGCGATCACCATCAGCAGCATCTCCGCCGAGCCGGCCAGCGACAGGCTGTGCGGGCTGATGAACTGCTGGTAGTAGACGTACATGAGGCCCGCCACGCCGCCCAGCACGCCGCTGGCGGTGAAGGTGAGCCAGCGGATGCGCCAGACGTCGTAGCCGAGGGTGCTCATGCGGCGCGGCTGGTCGCGCGTGCCGCGGATGGTGGCACCGAAGGGCGAGTGGACCAGCACCCGAACGGCCACGAACACCAGCACGAACACCACCAGCGCGAACCAGTAGAAGGCGCGGGCGTCGTTGAGGTCCAGGCCGAAGGGCGCCGGCCGCGTCAGCCCCGAAAGGCCGTTGTCGCCACCGGTGACGCTGGCCCACCGGTACGCCAGGCCCCACAGTACCTGCCCCAGCGCCAGCGTGATCATCAGGAAGCTCAGGCCCGAGGCGCGCAGCGCCACCAGGCCGAACACCGCTGCCATCAGGCCGGTGAAGCCGAGCGCGCCGGCGGCCGCGGCGAGGTGCCCCCACTTCAGGTTCAGCACCAGCCACGCGCTGGTGTACGCCGACAGCCCCAGGTAGCCTGCATGCCCCAGCGAGACCAGTCCCGCATAGCCCACGAGCAGGTTCAGGCTCAGTGCGAACAGCGCCGCGATCAGCACCTGCGTCGCGAGGTTGATGTAGTAGTCGCCCCCGAGCCAGTAAGGCGCGGTGGCCAGCACCAGCGCCAGCGCGCCCGTCGCGACCGACTGCCGGTTCACGCCGTGATCCTTCCGAACAGGCCGCGCGGGCGGGCCGCCAGGATCACCACCATGGGCAGGAACAGGATGATGTAGGCCAGGTCCGGCAGCAGCACCTGGCCGAAGGTGTAGATGAAGCCCACGACGAAGCTGCCGACGAAGGCGCCGAACAGGCTGCCCAGCCCGCCCAGGATCACCACCACCAGCGCGAGCGGCAGGGTATCGGCTTCCATGCCGGGGTAGACGGAGAGGATGGGCGCGGCGACCACGCCGCCCAGGCCGGCCAGAGCGGTGCCGAGCGAGAACACCAGCACGTACAGCAGCGGCGCCGGGATGCCGATGCTGCGCGCCATCTGCATGTCGTCGACGCTGGCGCGGATCATCATGCCGATGCGCGTCTTCTCCAGCAGCAGCCAGAGCAGCAGCGCGACGCCGATCGCCATCAGCAGCACGGCGAGCCGGTAGAGGGGGAAGGCCATGCCGAACACGCGCACGGCACCGGCCAGCAGCGCCGGCGGCGAGACCGGCTGCGGATCGCCGCCCCAGTACCAGAGGCAGAAGTCCGCGATGATGAAGGCGATGCCGAGCGTGGCCAGCACCTGGCTGAGGGGATTGCCCGCCAGCCGCCGCAGCACCACGCGTTCGACCACGGCGCCCAGGCAGCCGACGGCCACGCCCGCCGCCAGCAGGGCCACCACGAAGGAGGCGCCGCTGCGCAGCACGCTCAGGCCGACGTAGGCGCCCAGCATGAAGTAGGCGCCGTGCGAGAGGTTGGCGATGCGCATCAGGCCGAAGATCAGCGAGAAGCCCGCCGCCAGGATGAACAGCACGCCGCCCAGGGCAAGGCTGTTCAGGCTCTGGATCACCCACAGGTTCATCGCGTCGTCCCGGCCGGATTCGCGCTCAGCTTACTTCTCGATGTTCTTCGCCGGCGGATAGTCGCGCGAGTACACCGGGTTGGCCAGGAAGTCCTTGGTGTCGTACTTCCAGAACTGGCTCACCGCCGGATAGGTCTTCACCACGCTGTTGACGAGGCGGCCGTCCTTGCGTTCCACCTTGCGGATGTAGACGTCCATCAGCGGGTTGCCCAGGGCGTCGAGCTTGATGGTGCCGCGCGGGTCGTCGCGCACTTCCACCTTGCGCAGGGCGGCCATGAAGGCCTCGCGTTCCTCGATCCTGCCCTTCACCGCGGTGACGGCCTGCTCCAGCATCAGCGCCGCGCCATAGGCGCCCATCGAGTAGTAGCCCGGGTCTTCCTTGTACTCGCGGCGCATCGCGTCGACGAACTTGCGGTTGCTGGCATTGGCGATGCCGGCGCTGTACCAGCCCGAGGAAACGACGCCCACGGCCTCGTCGCCCATCATCTTGAGCACGCCCTCGTCCACCGTGGTCATGGTGCCGAGCACGGGGATCTTGCCCTTGAGTCCGTACTCGTTGTATTGCTTGAGGAACTTCACGCCGTTGCTGCCGGCGAAGCCCGCGAACACCGCATCGACGTCCGGCTTGATCTGGCTGATGTAGCTGCCGTAGTCGGCCACGTTCAGCGGCGACCAGAGCTTCTGCACCACCTTGCCGCCGTTCTCCTCGAAGGTGCGCTGGAAGCCGGCGGCCAGCTCGTGGCCGAAGGCGAAGTCGTCGGCGATGATCGCGATGCGCTTGTACTTCAGCTCCTTGGCCGCGTACTCGCCCAGCGGATGGTTCGGCTGCGCCGAGGTGCCGACCGCGCGCACGAACCAGGGATTGGGCTTGCGCTGCGTCAGGTCCTCCGCGGCGGCGGAGGGCGAGATCACGGGCACCTGCACCTTGCGGATGTAGTCGTCGATGGCCAGCGCCTCGAAGGCCGCCAGCGGGCCGAGGATGACGTCGACCTTGTCCTTTTCCACCAGCTCCTGCGCCTTGGTTTTGGTGATGGCCGGCTGGCCGCCGGTGTCGGCGGTGAAGAGTTCCACCTTGCGGCCGGCGATGGTGTTGTTGCGCTCCTTGAGGAACAGCTTCAGCCCGTCTTCCATCTGCTTTCCGCCGGCCGCCAGTGCGCCCGACTTGATGGTGAGGAAGCCGAGCCGGATCGGATCGCCTTGCGCGTGGGCGCTCATGCTGAAAGCCGAGGCGGCGACGATCGCCGCGGCCGACGCCCGGAACACCAGATTGCTGACCATGCCTTGTCTCCTTGGAATGCTGCGGACCGAATTTCGCTCCGCCGTGATATCTCAGGCCCGCACGGTACAAACTCGCCGCCGCAGGGGCTATGCGGGCAAACCCTTCGTAGGGGATTGCGCGCAATCGGGCGCGGGATGGCTAAGATGCGGCCGTTCGTGATATCTCACGAGCGACCGAACCGAAAGCTTTCCGAGTCCGTGCAAGCCCTGCCCAGCGCCGCCCCCGAAGCCGCCAGCCGCCTCTGGCGGGAGCGGATCTACGAGCAGTTGCGCGCCGACATCCTCAACTGCGCCGTGCCGCCGGGCGCCGAGATCCGCGAGGGCGAGCTCGCGCTGCGCTTCGGCGTGAGCAAGTCGCCGGTGCGCGACGCGCTGATGCACCTGCAGCGCGAAGGCCTGGTGATCGCCCTGCCGCGCCAGGGCTACCGCGTCTCCTCGGTGTCGCTGGCCGACGTCGACGACATGTTCCACCTGCGCGCCGCACTGGAACGCGCCTGCATGGAGCGCATCGTGCGCAATGCCAGCGACGAGCGCCTGCAGGGGCTGGACCGCTTCCGCCGCTTCGAGGCCGGGGCGTGGTCCGGCGGCTTCATCGAATACAACCGCGCCTTCCACCGCAGCCTGGCGGAAGTCGCGGGCAACGCGCGCATGCGCGACCAGCTCACCGACCTGATCGACCAGATGGAACGCGTCGTTCGCGTGAGCGTCGCCAGCATCAAGCAGGGCGATCCGCAGCTGGTCGTGCGCGAACACGGCGTGATGATCGACGCGCTGCAGGCGCGCGACACGCGCAAGGCCGAGCGCCTGGCCGAACGCCACATCGCCACCGCGGGCAAGCGGGTGCAGCAGGCGCTCGCGCGCCTGGTCGTTCCCGGCTGATCCCCCTTTTCGTCTCAGCAAGAAAGGTCTCCCCAATGTCTGCAGCGAACGCACGGGTGCCGTTCCACGGCCTGTTCATCGACGGCAAGGAGGTGCCCGCCACGAGCGACGAGCGCCTCGACGTGCTCAACCCCGCCACCGGCGAAGTGCTGGCGCGCATCAGCCATGCGAGCGACGCCGACGTGGACCGCGCCGTGCGCAGCGCCGGCGCCGCCTTCGAAGCGAAGGAATGGGCGTCGATGTCGAACCGCACGCGCGCGAAGTTGATCAACAAGCTGGCCGACGTGTTCGAAGCGCACCTGGAGGAGATGTTCACGCTGGAGACGGCCAACAACGGTCGCTCGGTGAACGAGACCCGCGCGCAGATCTCGCGCCTGCCGGACTTCTTCCGCTACAACGCCGGCCTGGCGATCGCGCGCCGCGACGCCGTGATCCCGGTGGACGGCAACTATCTGAACTACACCATCCGCACGCCGGTGGGCGTGGTCGGCAACTCGACGCCCTTCAACCATCCGCTGATGATCATGGTGAAGTCGCTGGCGCCGACGCTGGCCTCGGGCTGCACCACCGTCGTCAAGCCTTCCGAGTACACGCCGCTGACCACGCTGCGGCTGGCGCAACTGTTCGTCGATGCGGGCTTGCCGCCCGGCGTCTTCAACGTCGTCACGGGCCTGGGCCCCACCACCGGCAAGGCGCTGGCCTCGCACCGCGGCATCGCCAAATGGGTGCTCACCGGCGGCACGGAAGCGGGCCGCATCACCGGCGCGCTGGCGGGCGGCAACTTCGCGCACCAGACGCAGGAACTCGGTGGCAAGACGCCGGTGCTGGTGTTCGACGACTTCGACGTCGACCAGGCCGTCAACTACGCCGCCTTCGGCGCCTTCATCGGCGCCGGCCAGACCTGCATCTGCGGCAGCCGCCAGATCGTGCACGAAAGCATCTACGACGAGTTCGTCGCGAAGCTCGCCGAGAAGGCGAAGACGATCCGCATCGGCAACCCGGTCGATCCGTCCGTGCAGCTGGGTCCCGTGGTCTCCAGGCGCCAGCAGAATCGCGTGCTCGAATACGTGCGCATCGGCCTGGAGGAAGACAAGGCCCGGCTGGTGGCCGGCGGCCGCGTGCCGGCGGATCCGTCGCTGGCCGACGGCTTCTTCGTGGAGCCGACGGTGTTCGCCGACGTCACGCCGCGCATGCGCATCTTCCAGGAGGAAGTGTTCGGCCCCTTCGTGTCGGTGAGCAGGTTCGCCACCGAGGAGGAGGCGATCGCGATGGCGAACGACTCCCCCTTCGGTCTCGCCGGCGCCATCCGCACCAGCAACGTGACGCGTGCGCACCGCGTCGCGGCGCGCCTGAAGTGCGGCATCGTGTGGGTGAACGACCACCACCGCCTGGACCCCGCTTCGCCCTGGGGCGGCGTGAAGGATTCGGGCATCGGTCGCGAGTGCGGCACCGAATCGTTCGACCAGCACTTCGAGACCAAGAGCGTGATGGTCCGGCTCGACGAAGCGCCGTTCGACTGGTACCAGGACACCGCGAACCAGCGTCGCCTGAATTAGTTCCCCGGCACCGGCCTCGAGGTGCCGAATGGCGCGTGGAGGCTTGTCGCAATGCAGCAGGAAGACGCGAATTCCGTAGGCGAAATTAAGCGTCGAACTTCTCCTACGGATGTGCGGCGCGCCCCACGCAAGCTATTGCGCCGCACCATTGCGATCCGTTACACAGTGAGGCCCCTGCTCGCTACGAACGGTCTTCGCATTGTCGCCAAGGCGTCCTAGCATGGTTCCACATGCCAGCTACCAGCACGAACCAGCAGACGCGACGAGGAGAGCTTTGGATGACTTCCGCTGATTACCGGATCGAAAGCAGTCAACCCATCGCCGGTCGTTTCTGGCCCGCCAACGGCCTGCAGCAGTACGCGGTGCACGACCGCGCCCTCGCGGTGAGCCTGGCGGCAAAGAGCTTCACCTCCGACAGCGAGATCCGCGTGGTGCACGTGCCCACCGGCGAAGTGGTGTTCCGCAAGCCGCCGCGGCGCCGCCAGGAGTGGGCCACCGACGACGTCTGATCAGCCCCGCGCGCCCTCCCCTGCGGTTGCCGGCACGCGCAAGGTTCGACTGAGAAGGACCACCGGAACCAGGCCCACCAGCACCAGCGCCAGCGAAGGCAGGGCAGCCTCGCCGAGGCGCTCGTCTCGCGCCAGCTGGTAGGCCACCACCGCCAGCGTATCGCTGTTGAACGGCCGCAGCACCAGCGTCGCCGGCAGCTCCTTCATCACGTCCACGAACACCAGCAGCGCCGCCGCGGCGGTGGAGCGCTTGAGCAGCGGCCAGTGCACGCGCGCCAGCAGCGCCGTCCCACCGGTGCCCAGCATGCGCGCGGAGTCGTCCAGGCTGGCCGGGATGCGCGCGTAGCCGCTCTGCACCGACTGCAAGGCCACCGAGACGAAGCGCACGAGGTACGCCCACACGATGCCCAGCACGGTGGCCGTCATCCAGTAGCCGACGCCGCTCTGCGGCCAGACCTGCTGCAGCCAGCCGACCGGCAGCAGCAGGCCCACCACCAGCACCGCGCCCGGAACCGCGTAGCCCAGTGCAGCGATCTGGACGACCCGGCGCGTCACGCCCCCAGGGGAACGGCGCAGCCGGTACGCCAGCAGCACGGCGGTGGCCACGGCCAGGGCCGCGCTGATCCCGCCCAGCCGCAGGCTGTTGAACGACCACTGCAGGAAGCGGTCCCAGGGCAGCGCGGACCAGTCGGCCGCCAGCGGGCGCAGCATGAAGACGACCGGCAGCACGAAGCCGAGCAGCACCGGGGCACCGCACACCGCCCAGGCGATGCCGCGGGCCGCGCCGCGCAGCGCCACCGGCTGCGCCTCCGCCCCGCCGCGGCTGCGGCCGGCGGTGAAGCGCAGGCGCTTCTGCGCCCGCGTCTCCAGCGCCAGCAGCACCGCCACCACCAGCAGCAGCAGCGTCGCCAGCTGCGCCGCCGCGATGCGGTTGTCCATGGCGAGCCAGGCCTTGTAGATGCCGGCGCTGAAGGTCTGGATGCCGAAGTAGCTGGCGACGCCGAAATCCGCCAGGGTCTCCATCAGCGCCAGTGCGACACCGGCGGTGATGGCCGGGCGCGCCAGCGGCAAGGCCACGCTGCGGATGCGGCGCGCCAGCGGCGCACCGAGCAGCCGCGCCGCCTCCATCAGCTGCGCGGCGCGCTCGGCCAGCGCCGTGCGCACCAGCAGGTACACGTAGGGATAGAGCGAGAACACGAACACGCCCACCGCGCCGGGCAGGTTGCGCACCTCGGGGAACACGCGCCCTTCGAGCCCCGTCTGCGCGCGGATCCACATCTGCAGCGGGCCGCTGAACTGCAGGAAATCGGTGTACGCGTAGGCGACCACATAGGCCGGCATGGCCAGCGGCAGCAGCAGCGCCCATTCGAAGGCGCGGCGGCCCGGGAACTCGAACAGGGTCACGGCCGCAGCGGCGGCGGTGCCGACCAGCGCCGCGCCGATGCCGACCGCCACGCACAGCAGCAGGCTGGTGAGCGCGTAGTCGGGCAGCACCGTGGCGCCCATCTCGCGCAGGATCTGCCCGCTGGTGCCGTTCCACGACAGCCAGGAGGCGAAGACGGCCAGCACCGGCAGCACGAGCAGGCCGGCGACCAACAGCAGGGGCAGGTCGGCCAGCCGACGCAGGTTCATGGGGACAGTCTGGAGGCGCAGCGCGGCAGGGCGCTTGTCATTCGTCAAGTGAATGAGAATTGTATGCAACTAGAATCGTCGCATGCATCTCGAGCTGCGCCAGTTGAGCGTCCGCTACCCGGGCCGTCCGCGCCCGGCCGTCGAAGGCGTGTCGCTCGGCCTCGCGGCCGGCGAGATCGGCGTGCTGATCGGCCCTTCGGGCTGCGGCAAGACCACGCTGCTGCGTGCCGTGGCGGGCCTGGAGCCGGCGAGCGCGGGGCAGATCCTGGTGTCGGGCTCGGCGGTCGCGAGCGCGGGCGTGAACGTGCCGCCGGAGCGGCGCCAGATCGGCATGGTGTTCCAGGACTACGCCCTGTTCCCGCATCTGGACGTGCAGCATAACGTGGCCTTCGGCCTGGATCGCGGGTTCGCGCGCGCGCAGCGCAAGGCGCGGGTCGAGGAGGTGCTGGCCCTGGTCGGCCTGGAGGGCACCGGCAGGCGCATGCCGCACGAGCTCTCCGGCGGCCAGCAGCAGCGCGTCGCGCTGGCGCGGGCCCTGGCTCCGCGGCCGCAGCTGCTGCTGCTCGACGAACCCTTCTCCAACCTCGACGTCGACCTGCGCGAGCGGCTGGCGCACGAGATCCGCGGCATCCTCAAGGCCGCGGGCGCGACGGCACTGTTCGTCACCCACGACCAGCTCGAAGCCTTCGCCACCGGCGACGTGATCGGCGTGATGCACGAAGGCCGGCTGCACCAGTGGGACGACGCGTACACGCTGTACCACCGGCCGGCCACCCGCTTCGTCGCCGACTTCATCGGCCACGGCGTGTTCGCGCCCGCCACGCTCAAGCGCGTCGGCGACCAGGTCGTCGTGCACACGGCCCTGGGCCCCCTGACGGATGGCTGCGAGTGCGTGCTGCCGGCCGCCTTCGGCTACGGCCAGTGCGAAGTGCTGCTGCGGGCCGACGACATCGTGCACGACGACGACGCGCCGGTGAAGGCGCAGATCGTGCGCAAGGCCTTCCGCGGTTCGGAATTCCTCTACACGCTGCGGCTGTCGTCGGGCGACACGCTGCTCGCCCACGTGCCGAGCCACCACGACCACCGCATCGGCGAGTGGATCGGCATCCGCGTGCAGGTGGACCACGTGGTCACGTTCCAGCGCGAAGCGGCCGCGGCGGCGCCGCCGATCGCGTCGTTCGCGACCTCGACGCCCGGGCTTCTTTGATCCTGCGTCCCCGCGCCGCGCTCCTCCGTCATCCCCGCGCCCTACCCGTCATCCCCGCGCCCCTCCCCGTCATCCCCGCGCCCTTCCCGTCATCCCCGCGCAGGCGGGGATCCAGGGCTTCCCGCTGTTCCACGCGCTGCGCGCGTGCCCTGGGCCCCCGCCTGCGCGGGGGTGACGGCGTGGCGCAGCGCATCCACCGCCGCATGCAGGTCATGCGCCCACTGCCGCCGATCCCGCCCCCCATCCCGCTGCGCCTCGCCGAAGCGCACCTGCGCCACGAACGGCGGCCCCGCCAGCGTGCGCCACAGCGAGGTGAGCAGCGTGTCGTCGCCGAGATAAAGCGGCCCCGGGCTGTTCGCGCCGCTGCTCCGGTCGACGAAGCACAGGGCCACCGGCTGCACCGGCGCCCGCGCCGAGATCGCCGCCTGCACCAGGTTGGCGTGGAAGGGCAGCAGCGCCTCGCCGTCGCCCGTGGTCCCTTCCGGAAACACGGCCACGATCTCGCCGCGCTGCAGGCTCTCGGCCATGTGGTGCACCACGCGCATCGCGTCGCGCCGCTTCTCGCGCTCGATGTAGAGCGTGCCGCCGCCGGTGGCCAGCGTGCCGAGCAGGGGCCAGTGCTTCAGGTCCGACTTGGCGACGAAGCGGCAATGCCGCGCCGCATGGATCACCAGGATGTCGAGCCAGGAGATGTGGTTGGCCACCAGCAGCATCGGGCCTTGCGCCGGCGGTTCGCCGCTCACCTGCAGCGGAATGCCCAGCACGTGCAGCATGCGCCGGGCCCAGGCCTGCACGGTCGCATCGCGGCGCTGCTGCGGCCAGTGCGGGAACAGCAGCGTGATGGTCAGCCAGCCTGCGATCGCATGCAGCAGCGCGCAGCCCAGCCGCCACGACGCGCGCAGGTGCCTCAACTCGGCCTGGCCTCGTAGGCGACCTGCCCGCCGACGATCGTGCAGCGCACGGCCGCCGGCAGTTCATGCCCGGCAAAGGGCGTGTTGCGTCCCTGGCTGCGCAGCCGCGCGGGCTCCACGCTCCACGCCGCCTTCGGATCGAAGATGCAGACATCGGCCACGCCGCCATCGAGCAGTTGCCCGGCGCTGGCCTGCAGCGTGCCGAGCGAGGAGCCGAGCACGCGGGCCGGCTCGCTGGTGAGCACGGCCAGCGCGCGCGTGAGCGCCACGCCGTCTTCCTGGGCCCACTTGAGCGCCAGCCCCAGCAGCAGTTCCAGCCCGGTCGCGCCCGGCTCCGCCTCGCTGAAGGGCAGCGTCTTGGCGTCCTCGTCCACCGGCGTGTGGTCGGACACCAGCGCATCGATGGTGCCGTCGGCGAGGCCGGCGCGCAGCGCGTCGCGATCGCGCTGCTGCCGCAGCGGCGGATCCAGGCGCATGCGCGCATCGAAGTAGCCGATGTCGACGTCCGTCAGGTGCAGGGAGTTGATGCTGACGTCGCAGGTGAGCTTCAGCCCCTCCTGCTTCGCCTGCCGCACCAGCGCCACGCCCGCCGCGCTGCTCAGGCGGCAGACGTGCACCCGCGCGCCGGTGATGCGCATCAGCTCGAAGATCGTGTGCAGCGCGATCGTCTCGGCCGCGACCGGCACGCCGGGCAGCCCGAGCCGCGTGGCCAGCGGTCCGCTGGCGGCGACCCCCCGCCCCAGGTAGTAGTCCTGCGGCCGCAGCCACACCGGGTAGCCGAAGGTCGATGCGTACTGCAGCGCGCGCTGCAGCACCTGCGTGTTCTGCAGCGGCGCCTCGGCCTGGGTGAAGCCGATGCAGCCGGACTCGGTGAGTTCCGCCATCTCGGTCAGCTCTTCGCCGGCGAGGTTGCGGGTCAGCGCGCCGAGCGGGAACACGCGCGCCTGGTGCAGTTTCTCGGTGCGGAACTTGAGCATGTCGACCAAGCCGGGCTCGTCCAGCACCGGGTCGGTGTCGGGCGGGCAGACCAGGCTGGTCACGCCGCCCGCCACGGCCGCGGCCATCTCGCTTTCGAGCATGCCCTCGTGCTCGTGGCCCGGCTCGCGCAGCCGCACCGCCAGGTCCACCAGGCCGGGGGCGACGATGCAGCCGCTGGCGTCGATCACGCGGTTGGCGCTGAAGCCCTCGGGGATGTTGCGCACCGCCAGCACGCGGCCGGCGGCGAGCGCCACGTCGCAGGTCTCGTCGAAGTTGCGCGCGGGATCGATGACGCGGCCGCCCTGAATGAGGATTTTCATGCCGCCTCCCGCACGTTGCCGGCGACGATGCCCATCACGGCCATGCGCACCGCGATGCCGAAGGTCACCTGCGGCAGGATCACGCTCTGCTTGCCGTCCACCACCTCGGAGTCGATCTCCACGCCGCGGTTGATGGGGCCCGGGTGCATCACGATCGCATCGGGCTTGGCCAGCGTCAGCCGCTCGGGCGTGAGGCCGTAGCGCTTGAAGAACTCCTGCGAGGAGGGCAGCAGGGCGCCGCTCATGCGCTCGTTCTGCAGCCGCAGCATGATGATCACGTCGCAGCCGCGGATGCCCTCTTCCAGCGAATGGAACACGCGCACGCCCATCTGCGCCATGTCGCCGGGCACCAGGGTCTTGGGGCCGACCACGCGCACTTCGGCACAGCCCAGCGTGGTGAGCGCGTGGATGTCGGAGCGCGCCACGCGCGAATGCAGCACGTCGCCGACGATCGCCACCGTGAGGTTGCTGAAGTCCTTCTTGTAGTGGCGGATGGTGTACATGTCCAGCAGCCCCTGCGTGGGGTGCGCATGGCGGCCGTCGCCGGCGTTCACCACGTGCACGTGCGGTGCCACGTGCTGCGCGATGAGATAGGGCGCGCCCGACTCGCTGTGCCGCACGACGAACAGGTCGGCCGCCATCGCCGACAGGTTGGCGATCGTGTCGAGCAGCGACTCGCCCTTGGAGGCCGAGGAGCGCGCGATGTCCAGGTTGATCACGTCGGCCGACAGCCGCGTGGCCGCGATCTCGAAGGTGGTGCGCGTGCGGGTGCTGTTCTCGAAGAACAGGTTGAACACGCTCTTGCCGCGCAGCAGCGGCACCTTCTTGACTTCGCGGTCGCTGATGCTGACGAAGTTGGAGGCCGTGTCCAGGATCTGCGTCAGGATGTCCCTCGGCAGTCCCTCGATGGAGAGCAGGTGGATCAGCTCTCCGTTCTTGTTCAATTGCGGGTTTCTTCTGTAGAGCATGGAGTTCTGGCGGTCAGCTGGCCGTCTCGAGCGCGAAAGTGAACAGCCCGCCGGAATCGCGCGCCAGCGCCAGGGCCTGCGTGGCCGGCAGGCTCACGCGCGCGGCGGCGTAGTCGGCCTGCACCGGCAGCTCGCGGCCGCCGCGGTCCACCAGCACCGCCAGCGCGACCTGGGCGGGCCGGCCGTAGTCGAACAGTTCGTTGAGCACGGCGCGGATGGTGCGGCCGGTGTAGAGCACGTCGTCGAGCAGCAGGATGTGGGCGCCGTTGACGTCGAAGTCCAGCCGCGTCTGCGCGGTGGGTGCGAGGCCGCGCCGCGCGAAATCGTCGCGGTGCATGGCCGACGAGATCACGCCGGCCTCGCCCGGGCGGCCCAGGTCCTTCTGCAGGCGTTCGGCCATCCAGGCGCCGCCCGAGGTGATGCCGACCAATTGCGTGTTCGGCTGCAGCAGGCGCTGCACGCCGTGCAGCAGTTCGCGGTAGAGCCCCTCGGCGTCGAGGAACAGCGCGCCGGAGTTGGCGGAGGCGGGATTCAAGGCAGGCTCCTCAGGAATTGTTCCAGGATGACGCAGGCGCTGGCCGCGTCGGCATCGCGGGCACCGGAGGCCAGCGCCTCGGTCGTGCTGTAGCGCTCGTCCACTTCATAGACCGGCTTGCCGCAGCGGCCGCGCAGCTGGCGCGCGAACTTGCGCGCGCGCACCGTATTTTCGTGGCTCGCGCCGTCGGGATGGAAGGGCACGCCGACCACCAGTGCGTCGGGCTGCCATTCGCGCACGCGCGCCTCGGCGGCGGCCAGCCGCGCCTCGGCACTGTCGGCGGCGATCGTCGGCTGCGGCGTGGCGGTGCGCAACAGGCGGTTGCCCGCGGCGACGCCGGTGCGCCGGAGGCCGAAATCGAAAGCAAGAAAGGTCTGGAACTGCGCGGGAACGACGGGCGACGGCAGGCTTTCAGGCATGCCCCGCGCCCGGCGACAGCATCCAGGACTGCAGCCCCAGCAGCGACAGCGCCTTCTCGTAGCGTTCGGCGATCGGGGTGTCGAAGATCACGCTGGGGTCCGCACCCACGGTGAGCCAGCTGTTTTCCGCCAGCTCCGATTCGAGCTGGCCCTCGCCCCAGGCGGAGTAGCCGAGCGTCACCAGCAGCTTGCGCGGCCCCGCCCCGGTGGCGATCGCTTCCAGCACGTCCTTCGAGGTCGTCATCTCGAGCCCGCCGGGGATCGTCATCGTCGAGGCGTACACCGATTCGTCGGCCTCGGCGCCTTCGGCGTGCACCGCCTCGTGCAGCACGAAGCCCCGCTCGGTCTGCACCGGGCCGCCCTGCAGCACCGGGGTGCTGGCGAGGTCGGCGCGGCCCAGGGGCAGGTCCACCTTCTCGAACAGGTTCTTGAGGTTGATGTCCGTGGGCTTGTTGATCACGAGGCCCAGCGCGCCCTTCTGGCTGTGCTCGCACAGGTACACCACCGAGCGCGCGAACGACGCGTCCTGCAGGCCCGGCATGGCGATCAGGAAGTGGTGCGTCAGGTTCATCGGAGCTTCGTCGCCCATGGCTGCTATTTTACGGGCGATGGCGACCCCCTACTCCGCGGGCCTGGTCTGGTTCCGCCGGGACCTCCGCGCCGACGACCATGCCGCCCTGCAGCAGGCGCTGCGGGCCTGCGCGAGCGTGCATGCTGCTTTCGTTTTCGACAGCGCGATCCTCGACGGCCTGCCGCGCCCGGACCGCCGGGTCGAGTTCATCCGCGACGCCGCGGCGATGCTCGACGACGACCTGCGGGCACTCGGCGGCCCGGGGCGCGGGCTCATCGCCCTGCACGGCGACGCGGCCGAAGCGATTCCGCGCCTGGCCGCGCAGCTGGGCGTGCAGGCGGTGTTCGCTAACCACGACGACGATCCGGCGGCGCTGGCGCGCGATGACTGCGTGCGCGAGCGGCTCGCGCGCGCCGGCATCGCCCTGCACACCTTCAAGGACCACGTGGTGTTCGAGCGGGCCGAGATCCGCACGCAGGCCGGCCAGCCCTATTCCGTGTTCACGCCTTATGCGCGGGCCTGGCTGGCGCGGGTCGACCCTGCCGACCTGGCGCCGTTCGAGGTCGCGGCGCACGCCCGGCGCCTGGCGCCGCGTCCCCGCGAATGGGACCACGCCGTGCCCGGGCTGGAGGAACTCGGCTTCGCCCCGTCCAACCTGCGCGCGACGGGCGTGCGGCCGGGCGCCACCGGTGCGCAGGAGACGCTGCGCGCCTTCCTGCAGCGGATCGATCGCTACGACGCGCAGCGCGATCGACCGGCGCTCGCAGCCACCAGCGGCCTGAGCGTGCACCTGCGCTTCGGCACCGTCTCGATCCGCGACCTGGTGCGGCAAGCGCGTGCGCTGGACGGATCCGGTGCGGCCACGTGGTTGAAGGAACTGGTCTGGCGCGAGTTCTACTTCCAGGTGCTGGCGAACTTCCCGCAGGTGGGCCGCGGCGAGAGCTTCCGGCCCGCCTACGACCGCATCGCCTGGGACCAGGGAGCGCAGGCCGATGCGCGCTTCGCCGCCTGGTGCGAGGGCCGCACCGGCTACCCGCTGGTCGACGCGGCGATGCGGCAGTTGAACACCACCGGCTTCATGCACAACCGCCTGCGCATGGTGACGGCCAGCTTCCTGTGCAAGGACCTGGGCCTGGACTGGCGCCGCGGCGAGCGCTGGTTCGCCGAACGGCTGATCGACTACGAGCTCGCCTCGAACAACGGCGGCTGGCAGTGGGCCAGTTCCTCGGGCTGCGACGCGCAGCCGTGGTTCCGTATCTTCAATCCCCTCACGCAAAGCGAAAGGTTCGATCCGCAGGGCGACTTCATCCGGCACTACGTGCCCGAACTCGCGCAGCTGCCCGCGGCACTGCTGCACGCGCCGTGGCAGGCGAAGCCGGTGGACCTCGCGGCGGCCGGCCTCTCGCTCGGCCGGGACTACCCGCTTCCGATCGTCGATCACGCGCAGGCCCGCGCGCAGACGCTGGCGCGCTACGCCGTCGTGAAGGCGTGAGCCAGGCGGCTCAGAGCAGGATGGCGACGATCACCGCGATCACGACGATGATCAGGATGTCGCGGTCGCTCAGGGCGCCGCCGGCGGGCAGTGCGTCGATGCGCTGCGCCAGCATGTGGACTTCGGCGTCGGTCATGGCGGCCACGCGCCCGGCGGCGTTCAGGCCGCCCACGCCCATGGCCTGCAGGCGCTCGCGCAGGTCGGCGCGCTCGAGGAAGGCCTGGACCTGCGCGCGTTCCATGTCGCTCTGGCTGGCGGATGGGAGCGCGTCGGCGCCTATCATGCCGCTCCATGCCGGCGGCACGGGCGCCACGAGCGCTGCGGCAAGAAGGAACGCAAGAACCCGGGATCGCTGCTGGCCTGCCCTTGGCATGTGTCACCTCCGCGGAAGGAGGCTCATCCTAAGGGGCCCTGCAGGCGGCGCCAGCGGCCGCGCGAGGTAACAGTTGCCTTCACTTGCTGCAGGCTGCTGGCGGCCTGCAGCAAGTGATTGCGTGCTTACGCCGTCACCGCCGCGCGCGAGTACTGCCTGACCAGGCCGAGCAGCTCCTCTTCCGAGTACGGCTTGCCCAGGTAGTGGTTCACGCCGAGTTCCTTGGCGTGCTCGCGGTGCTTCTCGGCGATGCGCGACGTGATCATCACGATCGGCAGGTGCCGCAGGCGCTCGTCGGCGCGGATGTTGCGGGCCAGGTCGAAGCCGTCCATGCGCGGCATCTCGATGTCGGACAGCACCACCGCCGGCAGTTCCTCGGCCAGCCGCTCCAGCGCCTGCAGGCCGTCGGCCGCCAGCGCGACGCGGTAGCCTTCGCGCGCCAGCAGGCGCTGCGTCACGCGGCGCACCGTGATCGAGTCGTCCACCACCAGCACCAGCGGCACCGTCGGCGCGGCGGCCACGGTCGCCGGCTTGACCGGCTGGCCGTCGCGCTGCGCCTTGGCGGCTTCGGCGCGCTCGGCGCCCATCTGCCGGGCCAGTTCGCCGTACACCTGCACCAGCGCCACCGGGTTGTAGATCAGCACCACGGCACCTGAGGCCAGCACGGTCATGCCGGCCAGGCCGGGCAGCCGCGACAGCTGCGGGCCGAGGTTCTTGACCACGACTTCCTGGTTGCCCAGCACTTCGTCGAGGTGCACGGCCACGCGCTGGGCGGCCGAGCGGAAGATCACGACCGGCAGCGTCTTGCCTTGCGGCTCGGTGCTGCGCGGCGAGGATTGCAGCAGCGCCCCGGACCAGAAGAAGGGCAGCTGCTCGCCGCCGAACTCGAAGGTGCCGGTGGCATAGGCCTTCTGCACGTCGTCGATGCTGGCGCGGCGCACCAGTTCCACCAGGTGGGCCGGCACGCCGATCGACAGCTTGCCGGAGCGCACCATCACCACCTGCGTCACCGCGGTGGTCAGGGGCAGCACCAGCTTGAAGGTGGTGCCGCGGCCGGCTTCCGTGGTGGTCTCGATGCGGCCGCCGAGCGCGTTGACTTCGTTGCGCACCACGTCCATGCCGACGCCGCGGCCGGAGAGTTCCGTCACCTGCGCCGCCGTCGAGAAGCCGGGCAGGAAGATCAGGTTGGCGGCTTCCTCGGTGCTGATCTGCTGGTCGGCCGTGACCAGGCCCTGCTGCAGCGCCTTGTCGCGGATGCGCGGCAGGTCGAGGCCGGCGCCGTCGTCCCGGAATTCCACCGAGACGTCGTTGCCTTCCTGGCGCACGTGCACCACGATGTTGCCGCTGGCTTCCTTGCCCTGCGCGCTGCGCTGCTCCGGCGCTTCGATGCCGTGGGCGACGCAGTTGCGCAGCAGGTGTTCGAAGGCAGGCGTCATGCGGTCCAGCACGCCGCGGTCCATCTCGATCGAGGCGCCGATCACGTCCAGCTTGACCTGCTTGCCGGTCTCCTTGGCGGCCAGCCGCACCACGCGGTACAGGCGCTCGGAGATGCCGTCGAATTCCACCATGCGCGTGCGCAGCAGGTCGCGCTGCAGCTCGCGCGTCTGGCGGGCCTGGGCGATCAGGTCGTCCTCGGTCGCCTCCACCACGCGCTGGATGTTGCGCTGCACCGTCGCCACGTCGTTCACCGATTCGGCCATCAGGCGCGTCAGTTCCTGCACGCGGGTGAAGCGGTCGAACTCCAGCGGGTCGAAGCCGCTGGCCGTGTCCTTGGCCTGCGCCATGCGCGACTGCATCTGCGACTCGGCCTGCACTTCGATCTCGCGCAGCTGCGCGCGCAGGCGGTCCAGGTTGCCCGTGAGGTCGCCGAGCGAGCCGCGCAGCTGGCGCAGCTCGGACTCGAGGCGCGAGCGCGTGATCATCACCTCGCCGGCCTGGTTCACCAGCCGGTCCAGCAGCTGGGCGCGCACCCGCACGGCCTGGTTGGAGGCCTGGCGCGAAGGCGTGAGGGCGGTCTGCACCGGCCCCGCGATCGGCATCCGCGCCACCGGGGCAGCGGGCTGCGCAGCGGCGGGCTCGCTCGCCTCGATGGACTCCGGCCCGATCGGCGACGCGGCTTGTTCCGCCACGCTGGACGCATCCGGCTCGCTGGCGGGCTCCTCGACCACCGCGAACGATGCAGCCTCCTCCACCGCCTGCGGTTCCGCCGGGGCGAAGCCGCCGGTGGCACGCAGCGTGTCGAAGCGGGCCTGCATCGTGTCGAAGCGCTGCAGCAGCGCCTCGATGTCGACGGCGGCGATGTTCTCGTGCCCGAGGAACTCCACCTCGGACTCCATGCGGTGCGCCAGTTCGCCGAGCTGCAGCGCGCCGGCCAGGCGGGCGCTGCCCTTGAGGGTGTGCAGCGCGCGCAGCACCTGGTCGCGCGGCTCGCGCTGCCCCGGGTGGGCGGCCCAGGCGCGCAGTCCGCTGGCCAGCTTGGGCATCAGCTCCGCGCCTTCTTCCTCGAAGATCGGGAACAGGTCCGGATCGATCGCATCGACGACGTCGAGTTCTTCGTCGCCGTGGGCCTTGAGCAGCGGCGCGAGCGCGGCGGCCGGCGGCAGGGTGATCGCGATGGGCGCGCGCACCGGCGCGGCGGCGGCCACCGGCTCCTCGGCCGGGACGGAGGTCGCGAAGCCGGAATCGTCCTCGTCGAAGCAGCTTTCCTGCTCTTCGCAGCGGATCTCGCCTTCGAATTCCTTGAGCGCGTGCAGCTCCTGCAGCAGGCGCGCTTCGGGCTTCTTCAGGAAGCCGGCGGCGAACTGGTGCAGCAGCCGGCGCACTTCCTCGGCGGCTTCGGTGAAGGTGCGGGCGTGCTGCGGCGTGCCGTCGGCCAGCGACTGCGTGTGCTGCAGGGCGCCTTCGAGCGCGCGGGCGATGTCGGACAGCGCCTGGAAACCCACGGTGGCGGAGCTGCCGGCCAGCGCATGGGCCCAGCCCACGGTGGAATCGGGCACGCGCTCCGACATCTGCAGCGTCCACTCGCTGATCTCGGTGACGAGCCGGCGCGACCACTCGTCCGCCTCGTTCAGGTAGACGTTGTAGAGCGGGATGCCGATGCGCAGGTCGCCGATCACCTTCGTCTGCTCGTCGAGCTTGGCGGAGGTGGGCTCGGACTCGGCTTGCGCTTCGAGTTCGGCTTCGGCCAGGACTTCGGGCTCGAGGAGTTCGGGTGCGAGGACTTCAGCTTCGAGGACTTCGGGTTCGGCTTCCGCCGCGACTTCGGCTTCGGGTTCGGCTTCCGCCTGGATTTCCGGTTCCGCTTCCGCCTGGACTTCCGCTTCCGCCTGCGCCTCCAGCAGCGCCGGCGCCTCGGGTTCAGCCGCGAGTTCGAACACGAAGTCCTCGGCCACCACCGCTTCGGCCTCGGGCGCGGCGCCTTCCGGCGCCGGGCCCGACACGGCCGACAGGCTGGAGAAGTCGATGCCTTCGATCTCCAGCGACAGCTCCTGCGCCGCGGGCGCGAGGTCCAGTTCCAGCTTCGGCAGGATGGCCGTCGCCGCCAGTTCCGGCAGCTCCTCGATCGTCGGCTCCGGTTGCGGCTGGCTCGCCTGCTCGCGCGGCAGGATCATCGTGGCACCGAGGGCGGCGAATTCCGGCGGCAGTTCGTCGGCGCTCAGCTCCTGCACCGTGACCTCGGCCGACCCGGGCACGGCCTCGGCGTCGACCTTGTCCAGCGCGGTGAAGTCGAAATCGAAGGCCGACTCCGCGGTGCCAAGTTCGGGCATGGCCGGTTCGGCCGGCGCCACTGCCTCGGCGGGCGGATCCAGGTCCAGCGTGAAGCCCAGGTCGGCAAACGCCGGCACGGGTGCAGCAGGCGGCTCGATCGCCGCGGGCACGTCGAGCATCGGCTCGGCGCGCAGCACTTCCTCGACGGCGGCCGCAGCCTGCTCCAGGCCCGGCTGCGGCAGCGCGATGGGCTGCAGTGCGTTGTGGGTGCGCATCGCGTCGGCGGCGGTGTGGAAGGCCACGGCCTTCCACGCAGCGTCGGTCCGCGTGGCGATCGCCTCGATCCAGCGGCCGAAGCCTTGCAGCGCGTCGGTGGCGAGCTGGCGCAGTTCCTCGCTTGCCGGCTTCTGGTCGGCCAGCCAGGTGTTGAGCACCTGCTCCAGCGACCACGCCGCCTCGCCGAACTCGTTCAGCTTGACCATGCGCGAGCTGCCCTTGAGCGTGTGGAAGGCACGCCGCAGGGTGGTCATGTCGGCCAGGTTGCGCGGATCCTCCGCCAGCGCGGCGATCGCCGCCAGGCCGTTGCCGATGACTTCGCGCGCTTCCTCGAGGAAGATCTCGCGCAGTTCGGCGTCGCCTTCGTCTTCTTCGACGACGGCAACCGGCACGGCGGCCGGGGCCGGTGCGGCGTGCACGACCGGCGGCGCGACGGGCACGGCGGCAGGGGCCGGCACGGGCGCCGCCGCATGCGCGGTGAGCATGGCAGACGGCACCGCATCGGGCTCGCGACCCATCAGCGGCCGCAGTTCGCCGCGCTCGTCGTCCCACACGAACAGCTTCTTCGCCAGCGAGGGCTGGTAGTTCAGCATGTCGATCAGGAAACCGAGCGCGCCGAGGTTGTTCCCCAGCTTCTCGAAGGTGCCGGCGCCGCGCGCCAGTTCATCGTCGACCTCGGTGACGATGATGTTCTCGACCGTGTCGCGCATGCGCAGCACGGCCTGCGAAGCCTGGTCCAGGCCCAGCACCGACAGCACGCCGCGCATCTGCGCAAGAAAGCCCGGGGCATCGCCCAGGGGCGTCTTGTCGGCGGTGTTGCGGAAGAACTGGTCGAGCAGCTTTTCCAGCTCGCCCAGGGTGCCGCGCAGTTCGCCGACCACGCTGCCCATGGTCTGCTTGTCGCTCACGCGGCGATAGAGATCCTCGACCCAGTGCTCCAGCGGTTCGGGCGCACCGCCCTGCACGACCTTCTTCAGGCGGTCGGCCAGGCGCGCGGTGCGATCGGCGAGTTGCTGGTCGTTGGGGTCCAGGTCCTGGAAGGCAGCTTCCAGGTAGAGGATGGCGGTGGCGACTTCCATCGCCAGTTCGGCGCTGGGCGCACGGGCGGTGGTGGCCACCGTCTCGACCGCGGCGCTCATCGCCTTGGCGAGCGGCTCGCTGGCCGGATAGAGCTTGCCCAGCGTCTCGCCGAGGTGCAGGAACTGGTCGCGCACGCCCTTGAGCTTGTGCGCGTCACCGCCGGCCAGTCCGGACCACGTTTCCTTGGCCGTCGCGATGCGCTTGCGCAGTTGCGCCAGCAGCATGGGATCGAAGCGGCCGAAGGGGCTGGTGGCATAGTCCACCGGCTTCGCATTGGCCAGGCCAAAGCCGTGGCGCACCGCGGCGAGCGCCGGCGCGTCGGTGGCACGCGCAGGCACGGCCTGGGCGCAGAAGAACACGAGATCCTGCGCCAGGCGCTCGGACACGCCGTGCTCGCCCTTGGCGAGCGAGGCGTACTGCAGCAGCACGCGCGAGGCGGCGCGCTTGACGTACACGTCGGCGGGCAGCAGGCCCAAGGCGATGGCTTCGAAGTAGCCGGCGGCCGCCTTCCAGAACACCTTGGGCTGGCGCGCATTCTGCGACGCCGACAGGCCCAGGCTCACCTCGGTGAGCTCGCGGCCGGCGGCCGGATCGGCCGCCTTGACGATCTTGAGCACGCCCTGGTCCATGCGCGCGCGCACGGCGGGCTCGTAGGCCAGCGCGTGGGCAGCGGCGGGCGCCGGGAAGTCGTTCCAGCGCCAGTCCATGCCCCACAGGTCGGCGGGATGCACCCGATCGGCGCCGGTGAGGTCCTGCACGTCCTTGTACTGGACGAACAGGGACACGGGCGACACGTCCTTTCCGCCCAGCAGCGCTTCCAGGTATTCAGCGAGGGCGAAGCCCGCGCGCTCCACCTTGGCCGCGGCCGCTTCGGTGCACAGCTCCGGGCGTTCGATGAACTTCTGCGCCGCCGCCTCCATGCTGCGCAGCATGTGCGCAGGGGCGGCCATGCCCACCATCTCCAGCGCCCCGACGGCCTGGTGCATGTGCTGGCGCGCGATGCGCAGTTGGCCACTGTCGATCGACGACAGATCCTGGCCGCGCGCCTGCGCGGCGTCGCGCACGAAGCGCCGCAGCGCGGACGAGGCGGATTCGAGGGACTTGCGCAGTTCGTCCAGCACCCAGGCCAGGGGGCCCAGGTCGTTGTTCGCCAGATCGATCTCTTGTGCTGCTTGCATTGAATGACTCGCTTCGCTGGTGACTTCGCTGCGCTTCAATGACGAACGCCGGATTGCCGGATCATTTCGTCATCCTCCGTCGCGCAGCGACGATGTCATTCCGTCATGCGATCTTGAATCGCGACACCGACTGGCGAAGTTCTTCCGCCATCCGGGTCAGTTCACGCACCTGCTGCGCCGTGGAGCGCGTGCCTTCGCCGGTCTGCTCGGTCACCGCGAAGATGTGCTGGATGTTGCCGGCCACCACGTTCGCCGATTCGGCTTCGCGGGACGCGGATTGCGAAATCTGTTCGATCAGGTCGGCAAGGCGGCGCGACACCTGGTCGATCTCGGTCAGGGCCGTACCGGCGTTGTCGGACAGCTTGGCCCCTTCCACCACACCCTGCGTGGAGCGCTCCATGGCGGCCACGGCGTCCTGCGTGTCGGTCTGAATCGCCTTCACCAGCGCCGAGATCTGGCGCGTCGCGTCCGCCGAGCGTTCGGCCAGCCGCTGCACTTCTTCCGCCACCACCGAGAAGCCGCGACCCGCTTCACCGGCCGAGGCGGCCTGGATGGCGGCGTTCAGGGCCAGCACGTTCGTCTGCTCGGTAATGTCGGAAATCAGTTCGGTGATTTCGCCGATCTCCTGCGAGGACTCGCCCAGGCGCTTGATCCGCTTGGAGGTTTCCTGGATCTGGTCGCGGATCGCGTTCATGCCGCCGATGGCGTTCTGCACGGCCTGCAGGCCGGTCTCGGCAGCCTTCAGCGACTGGCGCGCCACCTGGGCCGATTCCTGCGCCTGGCCGGACACCGAGTTGATGCGCATGGCCATGTCGAGCACCGACTGGCCGGTTTCGCGGATCTCGCGCAGCTGCTCGGTCGAAGCGGCCAGCAGCTCGGTGGAAGTCGATTCCACCTGCGCCGTCGTCTGCGCCACCCGCGTGGCCGTGTTCTGCACGGCGCCCACCAGCTGGCGCAGCTCTTCCACCGTGTAGTTCACCGAGTCGGCGATGGCGCCGGTGATGTCTTCCGTCACGGTCGCTTCCTGCGTCAGGTCGCCCTCGGCGACCGACTGCAGTTCGTTCATCAGGCGAAGAATGGCGGCCTGGTTGGCGTCGTTGACGCGCTTGGCTTCCTGCTCCTGGCGCTCGGCTTCCTGGCGCTGCGTTTCGGCGCGTTCCTGGCGGCGGCGGCTATCGAGCAGCTGCACGTAGGCGAGGCCGACCGAGCAGGCGATGGCCAGCGCGGCGGCGATCACCAGCGACAGCAGGGCGTAGAAGTTCAGGCCGGTCTGGGCCGACAGCTTGTCCTGCAGTTCCTGCAGGTTCTTGCGCAGCGGTTCGCTGTCCTGGACGATCGAGGCCTGCGCTTCGCGGGCCGAGACCAGGCCCTGCAGGTTGCCCAGGATGGCGCCGGCCTGCGTGCGGGTCTGCTCGTACAGGTCCAGCAGGGCCTTCAAGCGTTCCTTGGTCTGTTCGTCGCGGGCGGCGGCCAGGCGCAGCTCGGGGCTGCCTTCCAGCATGCCCTGCGCGATTTCCTTGAACGAGTTCAGGTCCTTGCCCAGCAGGAACACGGCTTCCGGCGACACGCCTTCCATGGTCAGGAATTCGTTGGCCGACTTGCCGATCCGCTGCGTCAGCATCACCAGCTGGCCGGCGGCGGAGATTTCGGCGGCGGGGGCACCCTGCTGCAGCTTGAGCGAGGAGACCGTCTCGGCGATTTCCAGCAGGTCCGAGGACTGGCGGTTGATGGTGCGCAGCGCGGCGCCGACCTGGGTCAGGATCTTCTGCTGGCCCATGACGGTCTTGGCGTTCTTCTCCGCCCGCTCCATCAGCGGCATGATCTTCTGGATGTCCGGCTGCAGGTCGGAGGACACGGCCACCAGGCGCAGGTCCTCGTTGCCGTCCTTGAGGCCGCGCACCGTCTGCGCCAGCACTTCGGAGGACTCCTTCACGTCGGGGAAGGCCTGGGGGCTGCCGATCAGCGCCTGCGACACCGACTTGGCCAGGCGCTGCGACTGCATCAGCGACTGGCCCATGCCGGCCACCTGCTGGGCGACGCGGTCCGACTCGCGCACGGCCATGAAGGCGATGGAGCCGAGCGCGAACAGCGAGACGGCCAGCGCGCCGAACAGGAAGCGCTGGTGCGCGGTGGTGCTGCGGCGGCCCAGCAGCGGGACGGAAACCAGTTCCGCTTCATCGACTTCATCGACGATCGAATCGTCGATGCTGTCGGCATCGGCATGGACGGTGCTGCCGGCCTCGATGCTGGCCGTGGACGCGTCGGGCATCGCCAGGCTCAGTTCCTGCGTGACCGACGGGTCGGCCTCCTCGGACTGCTTCCGGGCGAAGAGGTTCTTCAGGGAAAAAGCGGACATGGATGCTGCCTTCGACAAGGGGACACTAAGCGCTGATGCTCAGGAATTGGGGTTGCTGCGAAAGCGCCTGGAGGTTCAGTTCCTGCCAGAAGGCGCCGCTGGCATCGGTGTAGCCGCTGCCGAAATAGCCGGGAGATCCGGCCGGGGCTTCGCTCGAGGCAGTGAAGGCGTCGGTGTTGCGCAGGCCGGCGAGCCGGTCGATCAGGAGTGCGCAATTGATCTCGAGCAGCGAGTTCAGCGCGATCAGGCGCGACTCGGCCCGGGCCTGGTCGGAGCGCTGCGCCGGCGGCTGGCCGCTGACGAAACTCGCCAGGTCCACCACGCCGTACAGGCCGCCCCGCAGGTTGGCCACGCCGAGGAACCAGGGGTGCGTGTACGGCACCGTCTGCGGCGGGGCGAAGGGGAAGATCTCGCCCGCCTGGCTCAGCGGGAACAGGTACTTGCGGCCCGCGGCTTCCACCGCGAGCCAGCCGGCCTGGGCACCCTCGGAACGGGCAGCCTGCAGCCGGCTGGCGAGCCGGCTTTGCAGCTCGCGGAGGGCTTCGCGGTTGGCCATGGGATCAGGAAGTACTGCTTGGCGGCCGCTTCAACCCAGGGCCTTGATCTTGGCCATGAGTTCGGCGGCGTCCACCGGTTTGGTGATGTAGTCGCGCGCGCCCTGGCGCATGCCCCACACCCGGTCGGTTTCCTGGTTCTTGCTCGTGCACATGATGATCGGCACGTCCGCGTACAGCGGATCGCGCGTGATGGCGCGGGTGAGCTGGAAGCCGTTCTGGCCGGGCATCACGACGTCCATCAGGATCAGGTCGGGCTTGTCCTCGCCGAGGCGGCGGAACGCGTCGTCGGCGTTTTCAGCGGTCCGGACCGAGAAGCCGTTCTTCTGCAGCAGGTCGGTCATGAACATCAGTTCCGTCTTCGAATCGTCCACAACGAGCACTTTGCGGATGGCCATGGGTCATCTCTCCTTTGTTCTTACTTCGGCTGGCCGAACTGCTGCACGGTCTGCAGCAGCTGGTCTTTCGTGAATGGCTTGGTCAGGTAATCCTGCGAACCCACCATGCGGCCACGCGCCTTGTCGAACACGCCGTCCTTGGAGGACAGCATGACGACCGGTGTGTTGGCGAACCTGGCGTTGCGCTTGATGATGGCGCAGGTCTGATAGCCGTCGAGGCGCGGCATCAGGATGTCGCAGAAGATCAGGTTGGGCTGGTAATCATTGACCTTGGCCAGCGCGTCGAACCCGTCCTCGGCCAGCATCACTTCGTGGCCGCCCTGCTTCAGGAAGATCTCCGCGCTGCGCCGGATCGTATTGCTGTCATCGATCACCAGCACCTTCAGTCCCGTGGTGCTCAATTGACGCTGCTCCTCATTTCCTACTGCTCTTGCTCGCGGCATCTCCGAGTCCCCGCCGCGCGGCCCGATCTTTCAGATCTGGACCATTTCGAAATCTTCCTTGCGTGCCCCGCACTCGGGGCAGGTCCAGTTCATGGGCACCTGGGCCCACGGTGTGCCCGCGGCGATGCCATGTTCAGGAGCACCGGCGGCCTCGTCGTAGATCCAGCCGCAAATCAGACACATCCACGTTTTGCTATCAGTCACAGCTTATAGGGGGTTCGAATAGAATGCAACGATTCTAGCTAGGCCAGTTGACTAATCGCGGTCGGGCTTTCGGCAGTGAAATTCCCCCGGGCCATGACTAATTCCACACCCATAGAAACACGGCCTTCCGAGCCCGAAGCCGAGGAGTCCGGACCGGCCTGCGTGATGGTGTTCAACGCCAGCGATCCGAGCGGTGCCGGCGGCCTCGCGGCGGACGTCACGGCCATCGCTTCGGTCGGTGCCCATCCCCTGCCCATCGTGTGCGGTGCGTACGTGCGCGATACGGGCGAGATCTTCGACCACTTCGCCTTCGACGAGGACGCCGTCGCGGAGCAGGCCCGCACCATCCTCGAGGACGTGCCGGTGCAGGTGATCAAGGTCGGTTTCGCGGGCTCGCCCGAGACCCTGAGCACCATCGCCGAAATCGCCGCCGACTATCCCGACGTACCGGTGATTTCGTACATGCCGGCGTTGTCCTGGTGGGACGAAGGCCCGGCCGACCTGTACGAAGACGCTTTTCGCGAATTGATGCTTCCTCAGACAACCGTGTTGGTCGGAAACCACAGCACCCTGTGGCGCTGGCTGTTGCCGGAATGGAGCAGCGAGCGCAGTCCGACCGCGCGCGACCTCGCCAAGGCGGCCTCCGAGATGGGCGTGCCCTACACGCTGGTGACCGGCGTGCCGCTGCCGGACCAGTTCGTCGACAACGTGCTGGCGACGCCGCAGGCGGTGCTGGCGAGCGAGAAGTTCGAGCGCTTCGACGCCGTGTTCTCCGGCGCCGGCGACACGCTGGCGGCGGCGCTGTCCGCCCTCATCGCCGGCGGCTCCGACCTCGCCGCGGCCGCCACCGAGGCCCTCGCCTACCTGGACCGCTGCCTCGACGGCGGCTTCCGTCCCGGCATGGGCCACGTCGTTCCCGATCGCCTGTTCTGGGCCCAGCCCGAGGCCGACGACGCCGACGACGACGACACCGACACTCCCACCGCCTTCGACCTGCCCGCCCATGACACCAAGCACTGACCGCAACCAGCAACTGTTCGAGCGCGCGCGTGCGCTGATCCCGGGCGGCGTCAATTCGCCGGTGCGCGCCTTCCGCGCCGTGGGGGGCACGCCGCGCTTCGTGCAGCGCGCGCAGGGCGCGTACTTCTGGGACGCCAACGGCACGAAGTACATCGACTACATCGGTTCCTGGGGCCCGATGATCCTGGGCCACGGCCACCCGCGCGTGCTCGAGGCCGTGCAGCGCGCCGTGCAGGAAGGCTTTTCCTACGGCGCCCCGACCGAACGCGAGATCGAGCTGGCCGAGGAAATCGCGCGGCACGTGCCTTCGGTGGAGATGGTGCGCCTGGTGAGCTCCGGCACCGAAGCGGCGATGAGCGCGATCCGGCTGGCGCGCGGCGCCACCGGCCGCAGCCGCATCGTGAAGTTCGAGGGCTGCTACCACGGCCACGCCGATGCCCTGCTGGTCAAGGCCGGCTCGGGCCTGGCCACCTTCGGCCACCCGACCAGCGCCGGCGTGCCGCCGGAAGTGGTGCAGCACACGATGGTGCTGGAGTACAACAACCTGCAGCAGATCGAGGAGGCCTTCGCCACCCACGGCCAGGAGATCGCCTGCATCGTCATCGAGCCGATTGCGGGCAACATGAACTTCGTGCGCGCCAGCGTGCCCTTCATGCAGCGTTGCCGCGAGCTGTGCACGCAACACGGCGCGCTGCTGGTCCTCGACGAGGTGATGACCGGCTTCCGCGTGGCGCTGGGCGGCGCGCAGAGCGTGTACGCGAAGGCGCTGCCCGGCTTCAAGCCGGACCTGACGGTGATGGGCAAGGTGATCGGCGGCGGCATGCCGCTGGCGGCCTTCGGCGGCCCGCGCGCAATCATGGAGCGGCTGGCGCCGCTCGGGCCGGTGTACCAGGCCGGCACGCTCTCCGGCAACCCGGTGGCCACGGCCTGCGGCCTGGCGACGCTCAAGGAGATCGCCGATCCCGGCTTCTTCCCGGCCCTGGCGCAGAAGACCCGCTCCCTGGTCGATGGCCTGAAGGCCGCGGCAGCGGAAACGGGCGTGCCGTTCGCGGCCGACTGCGAAGGCGGCATGTTCGGCTTCTTCCTGCTGCCGGAGTTGCCGCAGAACTATCCGAGCGTGATGCAGAGCGACGCCCCGCGCTTCGGCCGCCTGTTCCACGGCCTGCTCGATCGCGGCGTCTACATCGCCCCGGCCCTGTACGAAGCGGGCTTCGTGAGCGCCGCCCACAGCGAGGAAGACATCGCAGCGACCGTGCAGGCGGCGAGGGACGTGTTCCGCAGTTTGGCCTGATCCCGCAAGGGTGGCCGGGACGGGCCACCCTCAACAGCCGGAACGCAGAAGCCGCAGAAGCTACGCAAAAGCCGCAGAAGGAATCCATTGAAGGAAGTCCCTTTTGCGGCTTTTGCGTAACTTTCGCGGCTTCTGCGTTCGGGAGTCCGTGTTCCTCCAGCGCTCCGCTGCGCTCGCGCATCGCTGGGGTTCGCAAGGCTCACCGCCAGCCTACGAACCCCGCGCCGCTCAATGCCGGAAGTGCCGCACCCCGCTGAACACCATCGCCACGCCGCGCTCGTTCGCGGCGTCTATCACTTCCTGATCGCGCATCGAGCCGCCCGGCTGGATCACGCAGGTTGCGCCGGCGTCCACCACCACGTCGAGGCCGTCGCGGAACGGGAAGAAGGCGTCGCTGGCCACGGCCGTGCCCTGCAGCGACAGCTTGGCGTGCTGCGCCTTGATGCTGGCGATGCGCGCGGAATCGAGCCGGCTCATCTGCCCCGCGCCCACGCCCATCGTCATGCCGCCCTTGCAGAACACGATCGCGTTCGACTTCACGAACTTGGCCACCTTCCAGGCGAACAGCAGGTCCTCGAGTTCGTCGCTGGTCGGCGTCTTCTTGGTGACGCACTTCAGGTCGCTCAGCGAAAGCACGTGGTTGTCGGCGGTCTGCATCAGCAGGCCGGAACCGACGCGCTTGATGTCCATCAGGTTCTGCCCCTGGTCCCACGGCCGCTCGCCGCCCGGCGGGAGCGCGATCTTCAGCAGCCGCACGTTGGCCTTGCCGGCGAACACCTGCAGCGCCTCGGGCGCGAAGTCGGGCGCCATCAGCACCTCGACGAACTGCTTGCTCACGGCCTGCGCGCCGGCGCCATCGAGCGGCCGGTTGAAGGCGATGATGCCGCCGAAGGCCGAGGTCGGATCGGTCTGGAACGCCTTCGAATAGGCCTCGAGCGGGTCCTTGCCGACGGCGACGCCGCAGGGGTTGGCGTGCTTGACGATCACGCAGGCCGGCGTGTCGAAGCCCTTGACGCATTCCCACGCGGCATCGGCGTCGGCGATGTTGTTGTACGAGAGCTCCTTGCCCTGCAGCTGCTGGGCCGACGCCAGCGAACCGGGGGCCGGATGCAGGTCGCGGTAGAAGGCAGCCTGCTGGTGCGGGTTCTCGCCGTAGCGCAGGTCCTGCAGCTTGACGAAGCGGCCGTTGGCCTGGGCCGGGAACGGCGAGCGCGAACCGTCCTCCTGCAGGGCGGAGAGGTAGTCGCTGATCGCCGCGTCGTAGTTGCTGATGCGGTTGAACGCCGCCACCGCCAGCGCGAACTTCGTCTTCTGCGAGAGCTGGCCGGAGGCCTTGAGTTCGGCCACGACCGGCGCGTACTGCGATGCGTCGGTGAGCACCGCCACGTCCTTCCAGTTCTTGGCGCCGCTGCGCACCATCGCCGGTCCGCCGATGTCGATGTTCTCGATCGCCTCCTCCAGCGTGCAGCCGGGGCGCGCCACCGTGTTCTCGAAGGGATAGAGGTTGACGACCAGCAGGTCGATCGTGCCGATCGCATGCCGGTGCAGGGCCGCCATGTGGTCCGGGTGGTCGCGGCGGGCCAGCAGGCCGCCGTGGATCTTCGGGTGCAGCGTCTTCACGCGGCCATCGAGCATCTCCGGAAAGCCGGTGACCTCGGCCACCTCGGTGACGGGCAGGCCCTGGTCGGCCAGCAGCCTGGCGGTGCCGCCGGTGGAGATCAGGCGCACGCCGAGTTCGTGCAGGGCACGCGCCAGTTCGGCGATGCCGGTCTTGTCGGAGACGGAGATGAGGGCATTCATGTTGGGGACAGTGCAGCGCGGCCCTGGCCGCTTCTGGCCAGTCCCGCAAGGTCGTTTACTTTAATAGCTTGTGTTCGATCAGCTTCTTGCGCAGCGTGTTGCGGTTCAGCCCCAGCCATTCCGCTGCGCGCGACTGGTTGTTCTCGGCCTTTGCCATGACCACCTCCAGCAGCGGCTTCTCCACCACCTTCAGCAGCATCTCGTACATCCCACCGGGCTCGGTGCCGCGCAGGTCCCGGAAGTAGCCCTCCAGGCTGGCGCGCACGCAGTCCTCGATCTGTTTCTTGCTCATTCTTTCTTCTCCGTGGCGCGCACCCGCGTGCGCACCCCCTGCGGCAATCTCATGCGCCGCTTTCCGCCAGGGCCTCGGTCACCTCGTCCGATGCGGGCGGCAGCCGGTCCATCCGCGCGCCGAGCGCGTCGAAGAAGGACTGCACCGCCGCCAGCTGGCTGGCGCTGTCTTCCATTTCGTTCATCCGGGCGCGGAACGCCTCGCCCTCGGGGAGGGCGCGCACGTACCACCCGATGTGCTTGCGCGCGCTGCGCACGCCCGTGGCTTCGCCGTACAGCGCATAGTGGTCCTGCAGGTGCGCGAGCAGGGCCCGCTGCACCTCCGCCACCAGTGGCGGCGCGAGCTGCGTGCCGGTGGCCAGGAAGTGCAGCACCTCGCGGAAGATCCACGGCCGCCCCTGGGCGGCGCGGCCGATCATGATGGCGTCGGCGCCCGTTGCGGCAAGCACCGAGCGCGCCCGCCCGGGCGACGTGATGTCGCCGTTGGCGACCACGGGCACGCGCACGGCGGCCTTCACGGCGGCGACGGTCTCGTATTCGGCTTGCCCCTTGTAGCCCTGCTCGCGGGTGCGGCCGTGCACCGTGAGCATCTGCACGCCGCAGCCCTCGAAGGCGCGCGCGAGCCGCACCGCATTGCGGTGTTCGTGCGACCAGCCGGTGCGCATCTTGAGCGTGACCGGCACGCCCAGCGGCTCGCACGCGCGCACCACGGCCTCGGCGATGGCCAGCGCCAGCGGCTCGTCCTGCATCAGCGCCGACCCGGCCCACTTGTTGCAGACCTTCTTGGCCGGGCAACCCATGTTGATGTCGATGATCTGCGCGCCGCGCTCGACGTTGTAGACGGCGGCCTCGGCCATCATCTGCGCGTCCGTGCCGGCGATCTGCACCGCGATCGGGCCGGGCTCGCCCTGGTGGTCCGCGCGGCGCGAGGTCTTCAGGCTATTCCACAGATCCTTGCGCGAAGTCACCATTTCGCTCACCGCGTGCCCGGCGCCGAACGCGCGGCACAACTGGCGGAACGGCCGGTCCGTCACGCCTGCCATCGGCGCCACGAACACGTTGTTCGCCAGGGTGTGCTTGCCGATGCGCATGGGGATGGGTGCTGCCGAAAAAAGAGGCACGATTGTAGGTCCGCGCCATTTCAGGCGCTGAAATCGCATTGCGTACCGGACTACAGGTGCGAAGAGCTTGACTCGGTTAGCATCCGCGCGCATGCAAACGTGGCTGAACTCCTTGCTGGCACTGCTGGCCCTGCCGGAATTCGGACTGAGCACGCTGTTCGCCGCGGCCTTCGTCTCGGCCACGCTGCTGCCGATCGGCTCGGAGCCCGCGCTGTTCGGGCTGCTGAAACTCAATCCCGACCTGTTCTGGAGCGCCATCCTGGTGGCGACCGCCGGCAACACGCTGGGCGGCATGCTCGATTGGTGGATGGGCTACGAAGCCCACCACGTCGTCGACAAGTACAGCAAGTCGCGCCACCACATGAAGGCGCTCGACTTCCTGGAGCGGCTCGGCCCGCGCGCCTGCCTGCTCGCCTGGCTGCCCGTGGTGGGCGACCCGCTGTGCGCCGTGGCGGGCTGGCTGCGCATGCCGTTCTGGCCCTGCACCGGCTACATGCTGGTGGGCAAGTTCCTGCGCTACCTGGCGATGACGACGGCGCTGCTCTGGATGTTTCCGCACTGACGCCGGCTCCCTCCTCCACTTGACCCGGGTCAATAGGGTTAACCCTAGGGCGCCCACAATGAAATCGCTGCCCGCAAGCTGAAACGGCCAGGGCAGCACGTCGACGTCCCCTGAAGGGCTGCAGACCGGAAGCCGGCGCCGATGTCCTTCAACAACACACGGAACCGTGCCCCGGCCTCCGGGGGTGGACATCGTCATGCTCTTCGCGCTGGAACTCGCCATCGTCCTTGCCTGCCTCTTCTACGGCGCACGCAAGGGCGGCATCGCACTCGGGCTGCTGGGCGGCCTGGGCCTCGTCATCCTGGCCTTCTTCTTCAAGCTGCCACCGGGCAAGCCGCCGGTGGACGTGATGCTCACGATCGTGGCGGTGGTCGCCGCGTCGGCCACGCTGCAGGCCTCCGGCGGCCTCGACGTCATGCTGCAGGCGGCCGAGAAGCTGCTGCGGCGCAACCCCAGGTACGTCTCGATCCTGGCGCCCTTCACCACCTGCATCCTCACGATGCTGTGCGGCACCGGCCACGTCGTCTACACGATGCTGCCGATCATCTACGACGTCGCGATCAAGAACGACATCCGGCCCGAGCGCCCGATGGCCGCCGCCTCCATCGCGAGCCAGATGGGCATCATGGCCAGCCCGGTCTCGGTGGCGATCGTCTCGCTGGCCGCCTTCCTCGCCAAGGCGCCGGTGAACGGCGAGGTGATCAGCTTCGTGACGCTGCTGTCGATCTCGATTCCCGCCACGCTGCTCGGCGTGCTCGCGATCGGCATCTTCAGCTGGTTCCGCGGCAAGGACCTCAGCCAGGATCCCGAATTCCAGGCCCGCATCGCCGACCCGGAGAACCGCGCGCGCATCTACGGCAACTCCACCACCCTGCTTGGCAGGAAGCTCGCCACCAGCCAGTGGGCGGCCATGTGGATCTTCCTGGGCAGCATCGTGGTGGTCGCCCTGCTCGGTGCCTTCGACACGCTGCGGCCGCTGTCCGGCGGCAAGCCGGTCTCCATGATCCTCACCATCCA
Organism: Ramlibacter alkalitolerans; assembly: GCF_016722765.1. GTDB lineage: Bacteria > Pseudomonadota > Gammaproteobacteria > Burkholderiales > Burkholderiaceae_C > Ramlibacter > Ramlibacter alkalitolerans. The sequence continues at coordinate 86,889 of NZ_JAEQND010000011.1, forward strand.
GATGTTCATGCTCACCGCCGGCGCGCTGATGGTGGTGCTGACGAAGACCGATCCGGTCGCGATCGGCAAGAGCGAGGTGTTCCGCGCCGGCATGATCGCCGTGATCGCCGTCTTCGGCATCGCGTGGATGGCCGACACCGTGTTCGAGTGCAACCTGCCGCAGCTCAAGGCCTCGCTCGCCGACACCGTGAAGACGCATCCCTGGGCCTACGGCCTGGCGCTGCTGCTCGTCTCGAAGTTCGTCAACTCGCAGGCGGCCGCGATCAGCGCGCTGGTGCCGGTGGCGCTGGCCATCGGCGTGCCGCCCGGCTACGTGGTCGCCTTCGCCGCCGCCGCCTACGGCTACTACATCCTGCCGACGTACCCGAGCGACCTGGCGACGATCCAGTTCGACCGCTCGGGTACCACGCGCATCGGCAAGTACGTGATCAACCACAGCTTCATCCTGCCGGGGCTGATCGGGGTGTTCACGTCGTGCGTGGCGGGGTTGATTTTCTCCACCCTGCGCGGGCTGGTCTGAGAACGTAGGCTGGTGGTGACCGCGCGCAACGCGCGCCGGAAACCCCAGCGCTATCTGCGGGCGCCGGGATCGCTGGGGTTCCGGCGCTCTCGCGCGTCACCGCCAGCCTACCGCGTGCCCGCATCCCCGGCCGCACGACGCGGCCCGCGCTCCGTGCTCAGACGTTGAACAGGAAGTTCATCACGTCGCCATCCTTGACGACGTAGTCCTTGCCTTCGCTGCGCATCTTGCCCGCGTCCTTGGCGCCCTGCTCGCCCTTGAAGGCGATGAAGTCCTCGTAGGCGATGGTCTGGGCGCGGATGAAGCCGCGCTCGAAGTCGGTGTGGATCACGCCGGCGGCCTGCGGCCCGGTGGCGCCGACCGGGACCGTCCAGGCGCGCACTTCCTTCACGCCGGCGGTGAAGTAGGTCTGCAGCCCCAGCAGCTTGAAGGCCGCGCGGATCAGGCGATTCAGGCCCGGCTCGTCCTGGCCGATCTCGGCCAGGAACATCTTCTTGTCCTCTTCCGCCATCTCGGCGATCTCGGATTCGATCTTGGCGCAGATCACCACCACGGGCGCGTTCTGCGTCGCTGCGTACTCGCGCAGGCGATCCAGGTGCGGGTTGTCGTGATAGCCGTTCTCGTCGACGTTGCCCACGAACATCGCCGGCTTGGCCGTGATCAGGAACAGCGGCCTGAGCAGCGCCTTCTCGTCTTCGGTGAGCGGCAGCGTGCGCACGGGCCGGCCTTCGTTGAGCGCCTGCTGCACCTTGGGCAGCACCTGCACCATCTTCGCCGCTTCCTTGTCGTTGCCCGACTTGGCGGCCTTGCTGTAGCGGGCCAGCGTCTTGTCCACCGTGCCCAGGTCGGCCAGGCACAACTCGGTCTGGATCACCTCGATGTCGGAGACCGGATCCACGCGACCCGCCACGTGCACGACGTTCGGATCCTCGAAGCAGCGCACCACGTTCACCACGGCATCGGTTTCGCGGATGTGGGCCAGGAACTGGTTGCCCAGGCCTTCGCCCTTGCTGGCCCCGGCCACCAGTCCGGCGATGTCGACGAACTCGACGATCGCCGGCACGATGCGCTCGGGCTTCACGATATCGGCCAGGGCATCGAGGCGCGGGTCCGGCAGTTCCACCACGCCCACGTTGGGTTCGATCGTGCAGAAGGGATAGTTCTCGGCGGCGATCCCGGCCTTGGTCAGGGCATTGAACAAGGTGGACTTGCCCACGTTGGGCAGCCCCACGATCCCGCACTTCAAACTCATGTCAGTTCCCGCAAACGAAGGCGGAAAGTGTATGCGATGGGCCGCCGGGCGGCCCAGGCTCCTAGAACCGGATCGTGGCCGCGACCGGCTGCCCGACGCGCAGCGTGCGGTCGACGCCGGTCACGATGATCGCGTTCATCGCGAAGGTCACGGCCCCATCCAGCACCGGATCGCGGCGGTAGCCCTGCAGGGTGTCGCCCACCGCGTGGCCCGTCTGCGCCGTGGCCGGGTCGACGTCCGGGATCGTGCAGCGCGAGCACGGCTTGACGGGCCGCAGCTGCACCTCACCGTCGTCGGCCGCGATGCGGATCGCCTCCAGCCGGTCCTCGTCGTGCGCCTCCAGCCCGGACAGCACGATGTTGGGACGGAAGCGCTCGATTCCGACGTCGCCGTGCCCGGCCGCGGCGAGCTTCGCATTGAGCAGGTCCAGCGAGGCGGTGCTGGTCACCAGCAGCGGGTAGCCGTCCTGGAACTGGTTGGGCGCCTCCGCGTCGCCGGTCCATTCCCGGCTGGCCAGCCGGCGCTGCTCCGGATCGAAACGCACCAGCCGCAGCTTGCGGCCGAGGAAATCGGAGAACCATTGCGCCGCCACCGCGCCCATGTCGTAGGCCTGCACCTCGTCGTCCCACACGCGCACCTTCACCGGCTCTTCCACGGTGTCGATCTGCAGGTGCAGCGCCAGCATGCCGGGGGCGCGCAGCACCACGTCGCTCAGGCGGATCTGCGGCCGGACCAGCGCCATGCGCGGCAGCTCGCGCTGGCTGACGAAGGTGCCGTGCTCGTCCACCACCATCCAGGCGCGGTCGAGGTCGAAGCCGGTCTCGGTCAGCAGGGCCTCGCGCACTTCGATGCCGGCGCAGGACTTCACCGGGTACACGAACAGGCGGGCGATGGCGGCGGTCAGGTCGGGGGCGGTGCTCATGGGGCGGGAAGGGGAAGGGATGGGTTGCAGCCCGCGATTGTGCCCGCCTCCTACAATCCCCCTCATGGCCGCTCCTCTCGATGTCTGTATCCGCGGCGCGGGCATGGTGGGCCGCACGCTGGCCCTGCTGCTCGCGCGCGACCGCCTGCGCGTCGGCCTGGTCGACACGCCGCCGGCCGCGCCGCCGCATTCCGACGTGCGCGCCTATGCCCTGAACGCCCGCTCGCGCGACCTGCTGCTGCGGCTGCGCGCCTGGCCGGACGAACAGCACGCCACCGCCGTCCAGGCGATGGACGTGCGCGGCGACGACGGCGGGCGGGTGCGCTTCGCCGCCGGCGACGAGGACGTGGAGGCCCTGGCCTGGATCGTCGACGTCGAGCCGCTGCTGGCGCGCCTGGGCGAGGCGGTGCGCTTCCAGCCCCAGGTGGAAGTGCTGCCGCAGCCGCGTCCGGCGGCTCTCACCGTCGTGTGCGAAGGCCGCACCAGCGCCACCCGCGACGAATTCGGCGTCAACTTCGACGTCACCTCCTATCCGCAGCGCGCCATCGCGGCGCGGCTGGAGTGTGAAAAACCGCATGGTGGCGTGGCGCACCAGTGGTTCGAGGAGGGCAACGTCCTGGCGCTGCTGCCGCTCGGCGGGGCGCAGGGGAACTCCGTGGCCCTGGTCTGGTCCGTACAGGAGTCGCGCGCGGACGAGCTTCTGGCCCTGTCGGCGGAGGATTTCTGCGCCCGCCTGGCGGCGTGTTCGGGCAGCGAGCTGGGTCGCATGACGCTGGCCACCGAACGCATGGCCTGGCCGCTGCAGCGAGCCCAGGCCGACCGCTGGTGCGGCCCCGGCTGGGTGCTGGCCGGCGACGCGGCGCACAACGTGCATCCGCTGGCCGGCCAGGGCTTGAACCTCGGCCTGGCGGACGCGGAAAAGCTCGCACAGGTGCTGCACGAGCGGGAATACTGGCGCAGCCCCGGCGACGTGAAGCTGCTGCGCCGCTACGAGCGATCGCGCAAGATGGACGTGCTGGCGATGGCCTGGACCACGGACGGACTGCAGCAGTTGTTTGCGCAGCCCGCCGAACCCTGGGCCCTGCTGCGCAACTGGGGCATGCGGGGTTTCGACCACAGCGGCCCGGTCAAGCGCTGGGTGGTGCGGCAGGCCATGGGGCATGCCACGAATCAGTTGAGAACGGGAAGAACATGAAATCGAATGCGATCCGCGGCACGCTTGCCGCCGTCCTGGCTGCCGTCGCGCTCCTCGCCGTCGCCGCCCCCGGCGACAAGGCACCGACCGTGGCCAACGCCGCCACCCAGGTCACCAAGGAGCAGGACCAGCTGCTGCGCAAGAATCTCACCGAGCGGCTGCCCAGCATCGGTCGCATCGACGAGATCAGCCGCACGCCCATGCCCGGCCTGTTCGAGGTGCGCGTGGGCACCGACCTGTTCTACACCGACGCCGACGGCGCCTACCTGCTGCAGGGGCAGATGATCGACACCAGGGCGCGCAAGAACCTCACCGAGGAGCGCATGGACAAGCTGCTGGCGGTGGACTTCGACTCGCTGCCGACCAAGGACGCCTTCGTCATGGTGCGCGGCAACGGCAAGCGCAAGCTGGCCGTGTTCGAGGATCCGAACTGCCCCTACTGCAAGAAGTTCGAGCGCGACCTGTCGAAGATCGACAACGTCACGGTCTACATGTACCTGTACCCGATCCTCGGTCCGGATTCGACCAAGAAGTCGCGCAACATCTGGTGCGCCAAGGACAAGGCCAAGTCGTGGTCCGACTGGATGCTGAAGAACGACACGCCGGGCGACGCCGAGGCGAGCTGTGACGTCACGGCCCTGAGCCGCAACCTCGAATTCGGCAAGAAGCACAAGATCACCGGCACCCCCACCCTGATCTTCACCGACGGCTCGCGCGTGCCCGGCGCCATCGGCACCGCGGACATCGAGAGGATGCTGGCGGCCAAGTGATCGCTGCGCGCGCGGACGGCCCGCATTACCGGGTCGAGGCGGTCGATCCCGCCGCCCACCTGTTCCACGTCACCCTCACGATCGCGCAGCCCCAGGCGGGGCAGCGCGTTTCGCTGCCGGCGTGGATCCCGGGCAGCTACCTGGTGCGCGAGTTCGCGCGCCACCTGCAGAGACTCGCGGCGCGGCAGGACGGCAAGCCCGTCCCCGTGCAGCAGGTCGACAAGGCCAGCTGGCAGGTCGACTGCATGCCTTCGAGCCCGCTGGTCCTCACCTACGAGGTCTACGCCTTCGACAACTCCGTGCGGGCGGCCTGGCTCGATACCCAGCGCGGCTTCTTCAACGGCACCAGCCTGTGCCTGCGGGTGCACGGCCAGGCCCAGGAGCGGCACGACCTGGAACTGGTCGCGCCGCGGGCCTACCCCCACTGGGAAGCGGCCACCGGCCTGGAGCCGCTGAAGACCGGCAAGCGCGGCTTCGGCACGTATTGCGCGGAGAACTACGACGAACTGGTGGACTGCCCGGTGGAGCTGGGGCCCTTCTTCAGCGCGGAGTTCCGGGCGTGCGGGGTGCCGCACCGCATCGTGATCGCCGGCGCCACCGAATCCCTGGACGCGGACCGACTGGTGGCCGACACGCAGAAGATCTGCGAGGCGGAGATCCGCTTCTGGCACGAGCGCCGCAAGCCGCCCTTCAAGCACTACGTCTTCATGCTCAACGCGGTGGACGACGGCTACGGCGGCCTCGAGCACCGCAATTCCACCGCCCTGATCTGCTCGCGGCGCGACCTGCCGCGCGTGGGCGAGGCGCGCACCGGCGAGGGCTACACGACGCTGCTGGGCCTGATCAGCCACGAGTACTTCCACACCTGGAACGTCAAGCGGCTGCGGCCGGCGGAGTTCGCCCACTACGACTACGCGGGCGAGAACTACACGCAGCTGCTGTGGTTCTTCGAGGGCTTCACCAGCTACTACGACGACCTGTTGCTGCGTCGCGCGGGGCTGATCGACGACGCGACCTACCTGAAGCTGCTGACCAAGACCGTGAACCAGGTGCAGCAGACGCCCGGGCGCGAAGTGCAGTCGGTGGCGCAGGCGAGCTTCGACGCCTGGGTCAAGTACTACCGCCAGGACGAGAACACGGCCAACGCCACGGTCAGCTACTACACCAAGGGCTCGCTGGTGGCGCTGTGCTTCGACCTCACGCTGCGCCTGGAAGGCCACACGAACCTCGACGAGGTGATGCGCGCGCTGTGGCTGCGCTGCAAGGCAGGCCCCATGGCGGAGGCGGATTTCGCCGCCGTGCTGAAGGAACTCGGTGGCCGCGCCTTCACGCGCGAACTGGGCGCGTGGGTGCACGGCACGCGCGAGCTGCCGCTGCGCGAGCTGCTGGAGCAGCACGGCATCACGGTGATGGAAGAGCCCGCGCAGATGCAGCAGCGCCTCGGGATCCGGGTGGGCGAGTCGCAGGGTTCGGTGGTGCTGAAGAACGTCCTGCGCGGCGGCGCCGCGGAACAGGCCGGCTTCGCCGCCAACGACGAATGGCTCGCGGTCGAAGTCGCCGGCACGGCATGGCGGCTGGCCAAGCTGGACGACCTGCTGCTCTACGCCGGCAGCCACCGCAAGGTCACGGCCATCGTCGCCCGCGACCGGCGACTGCTGCGGCTGGAGCTGGCGATCCCGTCCGGCATCACCACCTGGCGGCTGGTGCTGCGCGATCCGGCACAGGCGCAGGCGTGGTTCGGCCCGCAAAACTGACCCTCGCCCTGCTGGCGTTGCTGGTCGGGCTGGCGCACTTCGCCTCGCTGGAATGGCTGGCGCGGCAGGCCGACGCGATCTCCGGGCTGACGATCATGGCGCCGCCCATGTACACGCGCATGCTCAGGCCCGCGGCCCCGCCGCCGGTGGTGGCGGTGACCTTGCCGGCGCCCGTCCCCAAGCCGCGCGCAGCGGCCGCGCCCAAGCCACGGCCGGCGGCGTCCAGCGCGAAGGAGCGCCCCGAGAAGAAGCCGCAGGAGCCGCCCGTGGAGCCGGTGGCGCAGCCAGCGGAGCCTGCCCCCGCGCCGCCGGAGGACGTCGTGGCGCAGGCGCCCGAGCCGCCGGCGTCCGCACCCGAGGCGGCGGCTTCGGCACCGCAGCCGGCCGCCTCCGCAACCGTGGCGGCGGCGAGCGCACCGGCCGGCGAAGCCGCAGCGCTGGACCAGTGGCCCACCGACACGCGCCTGACCTACGACGTCACCGGCGAGTACCGCAACCCGGTCTCCGGCACCGCGCACGTGCAATGGCAACGGGACGGCAGCCGCTACCAGGTGCGGCTGGACGTGACCATCCGCGTCGTCGTGCCGATCACGCAGACGCTCACCAGCCAGGGCGAAGTCACGCCCGCGGGCCTGATCCCGCGGGCCTACGAGGAGATGCGCACCGGCGGCAAGCGGCGCGTGACGCAGCTCGGCGACCAGGTGGTGGTGCTGGGCAACGGAACGACGGTGCCGCGGCCCGCCGGCGTGCAGGACACGGCGAGCCAGTTCGTGGAACTGGCGCAGCGTTTCGCGACCGGTCGCGACGTGCTCGCCGTCGGCCGGACCGTGAAGATGTGGCTGGCGCGTCCGGGCGGCGTCGACGAGTGGACCTACGACGTCACCGAGCGCGAGGTGCTGTCGCTGCCGCTCATGGGCGACGTCGAAACCTTCCATCTGAAACCGCGCGCCCTGGTCAACCCGCGCGGCAACATCACCGCCGAAATGTGGTTCGCGCCCAGCCTGCAGTACCTGCCGGTGAAGATCAAGGTGATCATGGGCACCGAGGCCTGGCTGGACCTGGTGGTGGACCGGATCGAGCAGCGGTGAATCCGGGCCGCAGACATCCAGAACATCCAGAACGCAAAGGCCGCAAAAGTACGCAAAAACCGCAAAAGGACATCCATCGAGGAAGTTTCCTTTTGCGGCTTTTGCGTACTTTTGCGGCTTCTGCGTTCCGGTTGTCCGCCTTCTACAGCCGCCGCTGATCGACCACGCGCTTGGCCTTGCCCATGCTGCGCTCGATGCCGCCCGCGGGGCGCACGTCGATGTGGGCCGAGGTTCCGATGTAGACCTTGATCTCGTGCGCCAGGCGCTCCGCCGCCGAGCGCACGTCTTCGTGTTCGGGCGGCAGGCCGGCGCCCGCTTCGACGGCCACCGTCAGGTGGTCCAGCGGGCCCTCGCGCGTCAGGATGCACTGGTAGTGCGGCGCCAGCACCGGCTGCTTCAGGATCAGTTCCTCGATCTGCGTCGGGAAGACGTTCACGCCCCGCACGATCATCATGTCGTCGCTGCGGCCGGTGATCTTCTCCATGCGCCGCATGGTGCGCGCCGTGCCGGGCAGCAGCCGCGTGAGGTCGCGCGTGCGGTAGCGGATCACCGGCAGCGCTTCCTTCGTGAGCGTCGTGAACACCAGCTCGCCGAATTCGCCATCCGGCAGCGGCTCGCCCGTGTCCGGGTGCACGATCTCGGGATAGAAGTGGTCCTCCCAGATCGTCGGCCCGTCCTTGGTCTCCAGGCACTCGTTGGCCACGCCGGGGCCGATGACCTCCGACAGGCCATAGATGTCCACCGCGTCGATCGCCAGGCGGCGCTGGATGTTCTGCCGCATGTCGTTGGTCCACGGCTCGGCGCCGAAGATGCCCAGGCGCAGGCTGCACTCGCGCGAGTCCAGCCCCTGGCGCTCGAATTCGTCGGCGATCGCCAGCGCGTAGCTGGGCGTCACCATGATGATGTCGGGCCGGAAGTCGTGAATGAGCTGCACCTGGCGCTCGGTCTGGCCGCCGCCGAAGGGCACCACCGTGAGCCCGAGCTTCTCGGCCCCGTAGTGCGCGCCCAGCCCGCCGGTGAACAGGCCGTAGCCGTAGCTCACGTGCACCAGGTCGCCCGGCCGCGCACCGGCGGCGCGGATGCTGCGCGCCATCACGTGCGACCACATCTCGATGTCGCCCCGCGTGTAGCCCACCACCGTCGGCTTGCCCGTCGTGCCGCTGGAGGCGTGGATGCGCACGCACTGCTCGCGCGGCACGGCGAACATGCCGAAGGGATAGTTCTCGCGCAGGTCCGCCTTGGTCGTGAAGGGGAAGTGCCGCAGGTCCGCGAGGCTCCTGAAATCGTCGGGATGCACGCCGGCGGAATCGAACTTGCGCCGGTACGCCGGCGCGTTGCGGTAGGCGTGCCACAGCGACGCCTTCAGGCGCTTGAACTGCAGCGAGCGGAGTTCGTCGACGCCCGCCTTCTCGATGGGCTCCAGCGGGAAGGTGTTCATGCGCCCTCCGGGATCACCGTGCCCTGGATGCTGGTGCTCTTGCCGCGGAACACGGCGATCACCTCGCCGCGCTGGTTGCTCACGCGCATGTCGTAGACGCCGTGGCGGCCCTGCAGGACCTGCTCCACGCCTTCGCAGGTGAGCACGTCGCCCAGGTGCGCGGGCTTGAGGAACTCGATGCTGCAGCCGGCTGCGACGGTCACCTTGTTGTGGCTGTTGCAGGCGTAGGCGAAGGTCGAATCCGCCAGCGTGAAGATCAGGCCGCCGTGGCAGATCCGGTGGCCGTTGAGCATTTCCTCGCGCACCGTCATGCGCATGCGGGCGCGCCCCGGCTCGCAGGCGAGCAGTTCGATCCGCAGGAAATCCCGGCACGCGGCGTCGGCGGCGAACATGGCCTCGCCCACTCGGGCGGCCAGGGCGGCGGGCGTCAGCATGCCGGGCTCCGCCGGGCCGCCCCGAGGAGGCCGAGTCCCCCTCGGGGGGGCAGCGGGCGCAAGCGAGCGTGGGAGGCCATTCCTCACTCCCCCTTGAACTGCGCGGGCCGCTTCTCGAGGAAGGCCGTGACGCCTTCGAGGTAGTCGTGCGTGCGGCCCAGGGCCGACTGCGTGGCACGCTCCAGATCGAGCTGCGCATCGAGCTCGCTGGTCGCCGCGGCACGCAGCAGCTTGCGCGTCTGCACCAGGGCGGTGGTGGGCATCGTGGCCAGGCGTTGGGCGATCCTGACGGCCGCTTCCACGCAGTCCTGCCCCTCGGGGGCCACGTCCCAGATCATTCCCCACTCCTTGGCGTCCTGCGCGGCGACCTTGTCGCCCAGCAGGGCGCAGCCCATGGCCCGCGCCAGCCCCAGCTTCTTGACGAGGAACCACGAGCCGCCCGCATCCGGAATCAGGCCGATCTTGCTGAAGGCCTGGATGAAGACGGCGGAAGAGGCTGCGATGGCCAGGTCGCAGGTCATGGCGAGCGATGCGCCCGCGCCTGCGGCGACGCCGTTCACCGCCGCGATGGTCGGCACGCGCAGCTCCATCAGCTTGCGCACCGTGGGGTTGAACAGTTGCTCGATGATCGGGCCGGGATCCGCGCGCTCGACGCGGTTCGGCCCCGGGCTGACGTCGAACTCCGCGAGGTCGGCCCCGGCGCAGAAGCCGCGGCCCGCGCCGGTGATCACTGCCGCGCGAATGGATTTGTCGCCAGCGATGCGATCGAGCGCGGCACGCAGTTCCTCGTGCATCGCGCGCGTGAAGCTGTTGAGCGCCTGCGGGCGATTCAGCGTGATGAGGGCGACGCTGGCGCGCGCCTCGAACAGGACGGTGGGTTCGCTCATCGTGGTCTCCTTCCCGGGCGCCGAATCTATCACCCGCGCTGCGCGCGTCCGGGGCACGGTTTCCCTTGGTTATAGTCGCTCCAACATAGAGGAGGTCGCCATGGCATACGAATTGATCCAGGTGCGCACGGAAGCGGACAAGGTGGGCGTGCTCACGCTGAACCGGCCCAAGCAGCTCAACGCGCTGAACAACCAGCTGATGGACGAGCTCGGCGCCGCGCTGAAGGCCTTCGACGCCGACGAGGCGATCGGCTGCATGGTGATCACCGGCAGCGAAAAGGCGTTCGCCGCCGGCGCCGACATCGGCGCGATGGCGAGCTACGGCTTCGCCGACGTCTACAAGGGCGACTACATCACGCGCAACTGGGAGACGATCCGCAGCGTGCGCAAGCCGGTGATCGCCGCCGTCAGCGGCTTCGCCCTGGGCGGCGGCTGCGAGCTGGCCATGATGTGCGACTTCATCATCGCGGCGGACAACGCGAAGTTCGGCCAGCCCGAGATCAAGCTCGGGATCATCCCCGGCGCCGGCGGCACGCAGCGCCTGCCGCGGGCGATCGGGAAGGCCAAGGCCATGGACATGGTGCTGACCGGCCGCATGATGGATGCGGCCGAAGCGGAACGGGCCGGCCTCGTGAGCCGCGTCGTGCCGCTGGAAAAGCTGATGGAGGAAACCCTGGGCGCCGCGCTGCAGATCTGCGACTACTCGCAGCTCGCTGTGCTCGCGGCCAAGGAATCGGTCAACCGGGCCTACGAAGGCGGCCTGTCCGACGGCGTGATGTTCGAGCGCCGCCTGTTCCACGCCCTGTTCGCCACCGAGGACCAGAAGGAAGGCATGGATGCGTTCGTGAACAAGCGCAAGGCGGCGTTCAAGCACCGGTGAGCCCGCTCCCGTGCGCCCGTGGACCGAAGAGCCTGCCAGGAGCAGCGGGCGACGGCTGGCGCACTCCGCCGGGATTCCGAATTCCTCTATAATCCGGGGCTCGGCGCTTTAGCTCAGTTGGTTAGAGCGATGGAATCATAATCCACAGGTCCGGGGTTCGAGTCCCTGAAGCGCCACCAATCAGCCCGGAAACCCGCACCAGCACACGCTGGGGCGGGTTTTTCACTTCTGAGGCCGGTGGTCCAAGCGGTGGGCCAATGCCGACCATGCGAAACGCCGTCCCGCACCTGCACCGCGACCGCCACGGAACCTTCTACTTCCGCATCACCGACGCCGGGAAAACCATCAAGCGGTCCCTGCGGACGAAGAATGTTGAGCTTGCTACGATGCGAGCAGCTTGCCTCAACTACGAATGGGATGCGATGAACCGCAGGATCGAGCCGACCGTTGCCGAGATACAGCAAGCCCTCTCCGAGGGCCGCATCAAGCAATTCGATGTGGAGCTGCCCAACGGCGTCAAGTTGAAGAACATCAACAACGACGACGACGCGCGAAGGGCCAAGGAGCTGCTCGCCAACATCGGCCCGATCTCTCAGCCCATCGCGGCTCGGGCGACAATTCCTGAGGCGCCTCGCACACTCGGCCCGGTGCTTCGCACGGCGACGAAGGCATTCGTCAAGGAGCTGCGGACCTCGAAGCTGCACAAGGCCAAGGGCATCGAGGACAAGGAAGCGACCTACGAGCAGTTCGCCACCCAGTTCAACAACCCGAAGTGCGGCGAAATCGACAAGGCCATGGTGCTCGCGTTCAAGGAAGCTCACTTGAAGAACGCAGGAGCGGGTCGCGTCAACACGAAGATCGGACACATGTCCGTGTTCTTCGACTGGGCCATCGGGCACGGCTTCGCCGATGCGAACCCGTTCACCGGCACGCGGATCGGCAAGAAGTCGCAGCTGGTGAAGGGCGTGCAGTCGTATGAGCCCTTCACCGCTGGCGAATTGAAGTTGATCTTCAACCCGAAGACCTATCCCGACTACGCGACGAAAGCTCACTTCCACTGGTTGCCGCTTCTGCTGCTCTACTCCGGTGCTCGCCCCGAGGAACTCGCGAGCATGCCATTGGACAACATCCGCAGCGAGGGCGGCATTGACTACTTCGCCGTTGCATCCGGCAAGAACTCGAACAGCATCCGCAAGATTCCCTTCCACAAGGCAATTCGCAACTCCGGATTCCCTGCATACGTGAAGATGCGGCGGAAGATGGACCCCGGCGGGATGCTGTTCCCCGACCTGTCTCCGAGCAAGAACGGCTATTGCAAGAACGTCTCTCGGCGTTTCAATGAGAGCTACTTGCCGCAACTGCGGATCACCGAGAGCACCAAGCGGTTGTATAGCTTCCGCTCCACCTTCATCACACGCATGACCGAGTTGAACGTCAACCCCGGCATGCTGATGGCACTCGTTGGCCACTACGAGCAGACCGCCGTGGACCTGAGCAGCCCGCATTTCAAGAACTACCAGGGCACGAAGCTGTTGATGGCGTTGCAGTCCACCATCGACCTGTTCGACACCAAGATTCCTCTGACGCTCTGACGCTGCCCGGCGGCGTTGACAGCCGCTGCCGCTCGCTGCGAGGCTGGTGCTCAGGAGGACTGGCAAGTGAGCACCGCACCCGAACCGAGCCCCGATCTGCTCGCGGTGGACCTGCTGCGCGTCCAGATGGAGTCGATGCCCGCCGAGGACTTGCAGGAACACATCGACGCACTGCGTGCTGTGCTCGCCGCATTGGTCGAATCGCGACATCTGCGACCCCACATCAGCCTTACGGCAGCCGCCAACCTTGACCGGTTGATTCGCAAGGTGCAAGCAAAGTTGCCGTATGCCCTCGACCTTCTATGCGCCCTGCGCGTCGCCGCTGCGTGGCTCGATGCGGCACGGCAGGCCGAAAGTGAGAAGGCCGGCAGTGGGTGCCGGCCTTCGCGTTTGGACGCTTGATCCGTTACGCCATCGCGGCTTCGGCGTCTGCCTTCGCCTCTTTCTCGCACTCGCGCTGCTGCACCTGCTGGTGATCGCGAAGCGATTTCACCTTGCCTCGCCATCCATACGAAGACTCCAACCGTAGCGACCCATGTTCGCCATCGATCAACACATGGCGCTCACGCAATTCCCGAATAGCTCGCGAAACATTCGGTCGCTGCATTGACAAAGCTGCCGCGATTTCGCTGTGCGTCGGGCGAACGTAGTTCTCGAATTCCATTTCGCTCATGAGATACAACAGGACTCGCATCGACTCACCTCGAAGCGGCTGCTTCGCCAACATTGCCAAGCCATCTTGCATCGCCATAAACCAGCCCTCCTTCATCCGCAGTCGTCGTGGGACATAGACCATGTCCCCATCATCAATCACCTCTCCGGTATCGCTGTCAAGCAGCTTCACTCGCGTCGTTTGCTTCGTCTTCATTGCTCGCCTCCTCTGGTTGGTATCCGTGAAGATTCATAGGAATCTCACGCGATACCGACGAAGTCAAGTGCTCCCTCTGAAAGTTGTTTTCTCTTTATGCCTATGGAAGTGACGCAATGGCTTATGCAGCCGTTGCGTCACTCCTCCCACAGGCGTGCAGCAGCGACATCCCGAGCGGCGGTGCCGCTCGTTGCATCGGAAGCCGTCGGCTCGCTGCCGCTCGCGAGCACGATCAACGCGTCGCGTTGTTCGTGCTGGCATGCATCGGGGCTGTTGATCCCTGCCCCTGGCAGGGCGAACAACCGAGCCTGCTCGGTGTAGTGAGTAGACCGACCTGCCGGGCGGTCGTGTCATCTTGGCTTTGGTGCGGTATGCATATCTCATGGCTTCGCCGATCGCTCCCGCATACGCCGTGCTCCGCGTGCACGCCAGGAAGGCGAAGACCATGGCCGCGATCTCCGCCGCGTCCGAACATCACATGCAGAACGAGCCCTCCCCGCACCACGACCCGAGTGCGGGTCGGCCGCTGGTGCTGCACCTTGCAGCGGGCAAGACTCCGTATCAGGCAGCTCGCCACCTCCTTCAAGGCGTTGAGCGCCGGAACCGCGAGACTGTGCTTTGTCGAGAGGTGGTGCTGTGCGCGAGTCCTAGCTACTTTCGGCCAGGACGAGAGGAGCAAGCGGGAGTTGCCGACCCTGAACGATTGAAGGCATGGACCATCGCAACACTCGCATGGGTGAAGCGCCAATGGCCTGATCAGGTCGCCTCCATCGTGCTACACGGCGCCGGTCGCGAGTCAACCCCGCATTGCCACATCCTCGTGGTCCCTCGCGTGCGTGCCGGTGCGGGCTGGAAGTTGAATAGCAAGGCCCTCTTCGATCGTGCGAGGCTGCGCGAATTGCAGTCTTCGTATGCGGAGGCACTCGCCCCGCTCGGCATCCGCAGAGGCGAACCGGGCAGCGAAGCGAAGCACTCGGAGGTGAAGCAGTTCTATGGCGTCGTGCAAGCTGCGAAGAAGATGCCCGAGCGAGCACCGCTCCCGCCCGCGCCCAAGGCGCCGATGCCGCCGGGCAAGCTTGCGGCGCGGGTCTGGTCCAAGGTGCTGGATGTTCTCGGAATCGAGTCGGGCCACGCCCGCGCCATGCGAGCTCACCGCCAGCAGCTCGCAATCTGGCGACAGGAGGTCCGCTCGATCAACGAACGGAACGAACACGGGTGGCAGGTCATGCGAGCTGCTGCGTCTCTCGCGCCGCTCGCCCGCAAGGGCCACCCCGTGGAGCGCAAGCCTCTGCCAGCTCGTCCGAGCGGAGTCAGATTGCAACCAAGGTCCAGACCTCCGCCCGCACGGTAGCACCCGCGCCAGTGGGGGCACCGCTCCGCCAGAGCTATCTATGGGTCCGGAAACGGAGCACACTCAGATTCCATCACGCGGTGGGCCAAGGGAGAGGTCATGCACGAATTCTTAATCCACAATCGCGTAGAGCTCATAGAGCGGTGCAAGGCAAAGGTTGCGCTCCGCCCACCCCGTGCTGCCACACCGGAGCAATTGAAGAACGGGATTCCGCTTTTTCTGGAGCAGTTGACACGGACACTCCAGGCGGAGTCGGAAGGCGAGTCCGGAGAGAGCCTCCGGATTTCCGGTGCATCCGGCGGCGGCTCATCGAGTGCGCTGTCCGAGATGGGTCTGAGTGCTACTGCGCACGGCAGGCAACTGCTGGAACTCGGCTACTCCGTAGATGATGTCGTGCACGGCTATGGGGACCTGTGTCAGGCCATCAGCGACATGGCGGTCGAGCGGGATGCGCCATTCACGCCGGATGAATTCAGGACGCTCAACCGTTGCCTGGACAATGCCATCGCCGAGGCCGTAAGTGAGTTCAGCGCCCAACGCGACCTTGCGACGGCACGCCGTTACGCGGACGAAGCCAACGAGCGGCAGGGCGTTCTCCTCCACGAATTGCGCAACTCCCTGCATACCGCCACTCTGGCATTGACGGCCCTCGAAACCGGCAAGTTGTCGATCGCGGGTGCAACCGGAGGGGTGTTGCGACGCAGCCTGGTGGCGCTGACTTCCCTCGTCAAGCATGCGCTGGATGAGGTGCGCCTTGGCGCGGCACTTTCAAACGATAAGGAAGTCTTCCCGCTCGCCCCATTCTTGGCGGATGCAGGAAGCGCCACCCTGCTCGACGCGAATGCGCGGGGATGCTCCTTCGTCGTGCGGAACACCATCGACCCCGATATCGAAATCAAAGCTGACCGTCAGCTTCTTCTCGGAGCGGTGATCAACCTCGTGCAGAACGCCTTCAAGTTCACGCGCCCAGGAACTGAGGTTTCGCTGAACGCGCACGCGACCCCTGATGGGATTGTGTCGATCGAGGTCGAGGACGGCTGCGGCGGCCTGCCACCCGGAGTAGCCGAGGTGATGTTCAGGCCCTTCATTCGTCGCCATGGGGACAAAAGTGGACTCGGGCTCGGACTCTCCATCGCCCGACAGAATGTGGAGGCAGTTGGAGGCACCTTGACGGTGCGAGATTTGCCCGGCAAGGGGTGCGTCTTCACGATCAGCGTGCGGAGACACGCAAGCCCATCGGCGTCCGAAGGGCCAGCGAAGTAGGCTGCATCCGGGCCCTGTGGTGCACCGTCTGGCACAATCAATGGTCCGATCAACTCTTGCCCGCTGCGAACGCAGTGCCTCGGAGTTTCCGACTGAGCGGCACCGCTTCTGGCATTGGGGGGCCTCCTCTCCCTGAAGCGCCACCAGCTCACGAAGGGTGCATTGCGAAAGCGATGCACCCTTTTTCTCTGGCCCGCTGTTTCCTGACCACCGGCCGCGGACTTGCCTTTGGGCGGCCGCCTTGCGACCCACGAGGGCGCGTTCGCAGCAACGATTCCGTGAAGGAATCCCGCACCTGCCGATCGGACGCCGCCATCGAGCGGAATGCACGGAATGCGAGCGCGCCATCGCACCCGTGCCGATGCGGCTTTGCTATGCTCCGCCGTTTCTTGAGACTTGAAGTATCCGCCTCCGGCCCCCGCCTGCCTGATGTTCCCATCCCCCGTCGTTCGCATGCTGGGCGCCAGCGAGTGGAGGCAGCCCGGTTCGGCCGTCGAGGCCATGCTGCGCCTGCGCCCCAGGCTGCTGCAGCAGGCCATCGCCAATGGCGTGCGTACCGCACTGCTGTCCTCGCAGGGCTGGCTGGTGCAGTGGCATGAAGGGCCGGCGGCCGCCATCACGACCCAGCGCGACGCGATGCAGGCCGAATTCGGGCTTGCATCGCCGCGCCTGCTGCACGGCAGCCACGGCCCGGGCTTCCTGACGGAACCGGTGCAGCTCGCCTCGCTGCAGATGTCGGATCCCCACGGCGACATGCTGCGGCGCCTGCAATACCTGCAGCGGCAGCACGAGGACGGCTGGGACGCCGAGCCGATGCAGGTGTGGCAGTCGCTCTGCGCGCCTTGCCAGCTTCCCGGCGCCTGGCGGCCCGGCCTGGTCGGTGCGCGCGAAGTGGTCGCCCTGGTCTCCGAGGACAACGAGGCGGTGGAACTGCTGCGCGGCCTGGCCAGCGAGTTCGGCGCGCGCGTCGCCTACCAGCGCTACGCGGGCAGCGACCTGCAGCGCCGCGACGTCGGTGCCGCGTACGTGGACATCGAGGCCGGCGCGGCGCTGCGCACGCGGGTGCAGGCGCTGTCGCCGCGCGCCCTCGGCACCGGCATCCAGCTGCTGGGGCTGGGCCGGATCGACCGCTTCGTGCTGCTGGTGAATCCGCAATCCGCGCAGCACTCCTCCTTGCTCGCGGACGTCGCGCGCCTGGTCTCCCGCCTGCCCGCGCGCCCGTGGATGCACCTGATGTGCCCGTGTCCGGCGAGCCGCGCCTGGGCGACACAGGAGCTGCGCGCCGCCTGCGGCGCGGCGGTGCTGCCGCTGGACGCGCCCTGCAGCGGCTACCCCGCCGTCGACGCGCTGCACGAGCTGCTCACGGCCTGATGCGGGCCGCAGGCACGGGGCGCCCGTGCGCAGCGCCATGGGATAATTCCGTTCCTGCCGCACGCACTCGCATCCACGCAACAGCGCGCGTTGACACCCCGGGCCCTGACACCGCACAGTGGCCCTGCACCACAGCCCCTGGATCTACACCATGCACCGCTGGACCCGAACCGCCCTCGTGGGCCTCTCGCTCTGCGCCAACGTCGCCTTCGCGCAGAACTTCGTGCGCGAAGCGCCGAAGGACGTCAAGCCCGCCATCATCGCCGTGAGCGCGACGCCGCCCCTGATCACCGTCGACGGCAAGGAAGACCGCCTCTCGCCCGGCGCCCGCGTGCGCGACCGCAACAACATGCTGGTGCTCTCCGGCGCCCTCGCCGGCAAGAGCCTGTACACCGTCTACCGCCGCGACAGCGCCGGCCTCGTGCACGAGGTCTGGCTGCTGAACGAGGAGGAATACGGCAAGGTCAGCGGCAAGTACAGCGGCGATGGGGAGGGCTACAAGCGCTTCGCCGAGCTGCTGAACCTGATCTGGGCCGCCCGCACCGCCTTCCTGCTGCGATGAGGCCGGCATGAAGAAGGTGTACATCAAGACCTTCGGCTGCCAGATGAACGAGTACGACTCGGACAAGATGGCGGACGTGATGAACGCGGCGCAGGGCTACGAGCCCACGCAGGATCCGGAGCAGGCCGACCTGATCCTGTTCAACACCTGCTCGGTGCGCGAGAAGGCGCAGGAGAAGGTGTTCTCGGACCTCGGGCGCGTGAAGCACCTGAAGAAGAAGGGCGTGCTGATCGGCGTGGGCGGCTGCGTGGCCAGCCAGGAAGGCGCCGCCATCATCGAGCGCGCGCCTTACGTCGACGTGGTGTTCGGCCCGCAGACGCTGCACCGGCTGCCGCAGTTGCTGGCCGAACGCGAGCGCCAGCAGCGCCCGCAGGTGGACATCAGCTTCCCTGAGATCGAGAAGTTCGACAACCTGCCGCCGGCGCGGGTGGAAGGCGCGTCCGCCTTCGTGTCGATCATGGAAGGCTGCTCCAAGTACTGCAGCTACTGCGTCGTGCCGTACACGCGCGGCGAGGAAGTCTCGCGGCCCTTCGACGACGTGCTGACCGAGATCGCCGGCCTGGCGGACCAGGGCGTCAAGGAAGTGACGCTGCTCGGGCAGAACGTCAACGCCTACCGCGGCCCCATGGGCGACACGGGCGAGATCGCGGATTTCGCCCTGCTGATCGAGTACGTGGCGGAGATCCCCGGCATCGCCCGCATCCGCTACACCACGAGTCATCCCAACGAGTTCACGCAGCGCCTGGTCGAGGTCTACGGCAAGGTGCCGCAGCTCGTGAGCCACCTGCACCTGCCGGTGCAGCATGGCAGCGACCGCGTCCTGATGGCGATGAAGCGCGGCTACACCGCCACGGAATACAAGAGCACGATCCGCAAGCTGCGGGCCGTGCGGCCGGACATCTCGCTGTCCTCGGACTTCATCGTCGGCTTCCCCGGCGAGACGGAGGACGACTTCGCGAAGATGATGAAGCTGGTGGAGGACGTCGGCTACGACGCGAGCTTCTCCTTCATCTTCAGCCCGCGCCCGGGCACGCCGGCGGCGCAGCTGCACGATGACACGCCGCACGCGGTGAAGCTCGAACGCCTGCAGCACCTGCAGGCGGTGCTGGAAGAAAACGTCCGCCGCATCAGCGCCAGCCGCGTCGGGACGGTGCAGCGCATCCTGGTCGAAGGGCCTTCGCGCAAGGATCCGAACGAGCTGATGGGCCGCACCGAGTGCAACCGCATCGTCAACTTCGCCGGTTCGCAGCGCCTGGCCGGGCAGATGATCGACGTGCGCATCACGCAGGCGCTGCCGCATTCGTTGCGGGGCGAGGTGGTCGTGCGCTGAGGCGGCGGCGCTCCTCGTTGTCATTACCGCGCAGGCGGGAATCCAGCACTCACGCGCTGCGCGCGTGCCCTGGGCCCCCGCCTTCGCGGGGGTGACGAGAGGCGGAGCCGTCATTCCCGACGAGAGGCGGAGCCGTCATTCCCGGCGAGAGGCGGAGCCGTCATTCCCGCGCAGGCGGGAACTGCTCGTCCACGCTGCTCGGTGCCGACGAGCTCGTGCATCACTTCGGCGGCGAAGCGCGCCTCGCGCTCGTGGGTCACGACCGGGGACGAGGCGCGGCGGAAACTCACTTCCGCGGCCAGCACAACAAAAACCGGTTGCAAATTCGGGCGTTGTTTTTGTACCGACTTTGTGCGTCTGCGCCCACACGCACAAGCGGCATCCACATACTTTGCCGCTCTTGCTTATGGGAGAACCGATTGACAACACGACAGTATTCCTCCATGGGGTACCGGTTGGGGGCCGTCACCCTCGCCGTGCTCGGCGCGACCACGGGCGCACCGGCACTGGCGCAGCCACTGGCCACGCCACACTGGTACGTCGGCGGCAACGTGGGCCGCACCAACTCGCAGTTCGAGAACGACGACACCTTCGGGCTCGTGCCGCCCGCCGCCGTGGCGTCGTTCCGCGACGATGACTCGGCCACCGGCTACAAGCTGTATGGCGGCTACCAGCTGAATCGGATCTTTGCCTTCGAGGCGGGCTTCTTCCACCTCGGCACGTACGACTTCGGCTTCACGACCGTCGCGCCCGTCGGCACGCTGGACGCCAGCACGCGCTTCCGCGGCGCCAACATCGACCTGGTGGCCGGCTGGCCGGTGTTCGACCGCTTCTCCGTCTTCGGCCGCATCGGTGCGGCCTGGACGCAGGCGCGCTCGACCGCCACCCGAGGCGGTGCCCTCGGCGCCGCGACCATCTCGGACCGGGAAAGGAAGTGGGGTCCGAAGGTGGGCCTGGGCCTCGAGTACGCGATCACGCCGACGCTGGGCGTGCGCGCCGAGTGGGAACGCTACCGCGTGCGCGATCCGCTGCGCGGCCGCGACGACATCGACATGGCCTCGATCGGCCTGGTGTGGCGCTTCGGCGCGCCCGCCGTGGTGCCGGTGCGCACGGTGGCTCCGCCGCCTCCGCCGCCCCCGCCGCCGCCGCCTCCTCCGCCGCCGCCGCGCGTGATCCCGCCGCCGCCTCCGCCGCCGCCGGTCGCGCCGCCGCCGCCCCCGCCACCGCCGCCGCCGCCGCCTCCCCCGACGCGGCCGTTCCGCAACTGACGGTCGGCGCAGCCACGAGACCCGCTTGCGCGGGTCCCGACGGAAAAACCCGCCGCGGCGGGTTTTTTCATGCCGGCAGGCGAGGCGGGAATCAGTGCGCCGACACCTGCGTCATGCCGCTCGCGTGCGACACCTGGTGGCGCACGTCATAGGAGCCGAACAGCTCCTGCGCCGGGCGCGACTCCGGCAGGATGTAGACGATGCCGCGCGTGCCGCTGAAGGTGGGGCGCACCACGTCGTCGTAGAACGAGACCGGCACGTTGATGCAGCCATAGGTGATGCGGCGCTCCGCGGCCACCTTGCTGGCCAGGCGCTGCAACCGCCGCTCCTGCGGGTTGTGCGTCACGACGCGGTGCAGCGCGACGGCCGAGTCGTAGTCGACCCACAGGATGTCCTCGCCCTTGGGGCCGAATCCCATGACCGCGGAGAAGCGCCCCGCCGGCGTGGTGCGCTCCTGCGGCTGGATGCTCGCGATGGCGCGCTGGCCGATGCCCGGCACCGAGTCGTCGCCGTGCGCGGCGCCCACCAGGGCCGGGCTGGCGCCACGCAACTGGCCGGCGGCGTCGAACACGAACACGCGGCTGTCCTTCTTGTCGACGATCACGAACGGCAGCCCGCCCGGGTCGCCCGAGTCCACGGCCCAGTCCGCGATGTGGCGCACGTCCGGCGAGGCCCGCTCGCCGCGCAGGTCCGCCAGCTTGGCCGCGCCCAGGGGTGTCGCGCTCGCAGCGTGCGCGGCTGGCAGCAGCCCGGGGCTGGACAGCACCAGCGCCAGCAGGCCCTGCCCCACGAGTGCCTGGATCATCGACCGGGTCTTCGAGCCCGAAAACAGCATGGACGCCTCCCTTGTTCCGAGCCCCAAATTGTTGGGAAACGGAGGGAGAGCGTGTGGCTCTGCAAGCCTCGCTGCAAGTAGGCGACGTCCGCGAAAACAGCCCCGACGATGGCCTACATCTCAACGATGCGCCCCCTCTCCCCCCCGGGGGAGAGGGCTGGGGAGAGGGGGTTCCTGATACCGGCAGGAGGCCGAAAATGCCGTTCCAGGCCGAAGGCCTAGAACGGCATTTTTGGCATCCCCTTGCCCCCGCCCATGCGCTTCATCAGCTTCATGAGCCCGCCGCCCTTCATCTTCTTCATCATGGTCTGCATCTGCTCGAACTCGTTGAGCAGGCGGTTGACTTCCTGCACCTGCACGCCGGCGCCGGCGGCGATGCGGCGCTTGCGCGTGGCCTTGATGATGTCCGGCTTGCGGCGCTCGGTGGGCGTCATCGCGCAGATGATCCCTTCCTTGCGGCGGATGTCGCGCTCGGCCTTCTCCATGTCGACGTTGCCGGCCTTGGCCTGCACCTGCGCCGGCATCTTGTCCATCAGCGTGGACAGGCCGCCCATCTGCTTCATCTGCTGCAGTTGCGCGAGGAAGTCGTTCAGGTCGAAGCCTTCGCCGCTCTTGACCTTGGCAGCGAACTTCTGCGCCGCCTCCATGTCGACGCCGGCCTGCACCTGTTCGACCAGCGCCACGATGTCGCCCATGCCGAGGATGCGGCCGGCATGGCGATCGGCATCGAACACCTCGAGGCCGTCGATCTTCTCGCTGACGCCGGCGAACTTGATCGGGGCGCCGGTGATCTGCCGCACCGACAGCGCCGCGCCCCCGCGCGAGTCGCCATCGAGCTTGGTCAGCACGATCCCGGTGAGGGGCAGCGCCTCGCGGAAGGCCTTGGCCGTGTTCACCGCGTCCTGGCCCTGCATGGCGTCGACGACGAACAGCGTCTCCACGGGTTTCAGCGCCGCGTGCAGTTCCTTGATCTCGCGCATCATCGCTTCGTCGATGGCGAGGCGGCCCGCCGTGTCGACCAGCAGCACGTCGAAGTACTGCCTGCGCGCGTGATCGACCGCGGCCCGCGCGATGTCCACCGGCTTCTGGTCCGGCGTGCTCGGGAACCACTCGGCGCCGGCCTGCTTCGTCACCGTCTTGAGCTGCTCGATGGCGGCCGGCCGGTACACGTCGCCGGAGACCGTCAGCACCTTCTTCTTGCGCTTCTCGATCAGGTGCTTGGCCAGCTTCGCCGTGGTGGTGGTCTTGCCGGCGCCCTGCAGGCCCGCCATCAGGATCACCGCCGGCGGCTGCGCGGCCAGGTTGATGTCCGCCACGCCCTCGCCCATGGTGGAGACGAGTTCGCGGTGCACGATGCCGACCAGCGCCTGGCCGGGGTTGAGCGAGCCCACGACCTCCTTGCCCAGCGCTTTCTCCTTCACGCGGGCGATGAAGTCGCGCACCACCGGCAAGGCGACGTCCGCCTCCAGCAGCGCCATGCGCACTTCGCGCAGCATTTCCTGCACGTTTTCTTCGGTGATGCGGGCCTGGCCGCGCATCTGCTTGACGAGGCGGGATAGTTTGTCGGAGAGGGCGGAGGCCATGAGGAGGTGGGGTTGTGCCGCGTGACCGGTTCGCACGGAACGGCAGGGGCTAAACTTCTAACATGATTCTATCCAGCGTGTCTCCGGCCAGTGTCGCCCTGACCGTCGCCACGGCCGCGGCCTACGCGATGCCGGCGGCCGGCCATTCCCGGCTGAGCGAGCAGGCGGCACGCCGGGCACTGCTGGCAGCGTGGATCCTGCACGGGTTGACGCTCGCCTGGGGGCTCCTGGGCGACGCGCCGCGCTTCGGCTTCGCGCCGGCCGTCTCGATGACCGCCTGGCTCGTGCTCACCGTCTACGCCATCGAGCGCCAGATGTTTCCGCAATTGAAGGCGCGCTGGGCCCTCACGGCGCTCGGCTCGCTCGCCGTGCTCCTGGCCCTGGCCTTTCCCGGCACGCCGATGCACGTCGCCGAGTCGCCCTGGCTGCCGCTGCACTGGGCGCTGGGAATCGCGGCCTACGGCCTGTTCGCCGCCGCCGTCGTCCACGCCTGGCTGATGCAGCGCACCGAGCAGACCATGCGCCAGGCGACCGAACCGCACGCCGGCCTGCCGCTGCTGACGCTGGAGCGCCTCACCTTCCGCTTTGCGGCCGCCGGCTTCGTGCTGCTGTCGGCGACGCTGCTGGCCGGCATCTTCTTTTCCGAGGTGCTGTACGGGCAGGCCTGGCGCTGGGACCACAAGACGGTGTTCTCGGTGCTGTCGTGGGTGGCGTTCGCCCTCCTCCTGCTCGGTCGGGCCCGCTTCGGCTGGCGCGGCCGCAAGGCCGTGCGCGTGATCTACGTCGGCTCGCTGCTGCTGCTGCTGGCCTACGTCGGCTCGCGCTTCGTGCTGGAAGTCCTCCTGAGGCGCGCCACCTGATGAAGTACCTGCTGCTGATCGTGCTGTTGTTCGTCGCCTATACCTTGTGGCGCAACGCGCGCATCCGCGACGACCGCGAGTCGCGCCCGCCCCCACCCCCGCCGCCGCGGCGCCCCGGGGATCCGCAGGAGATGGTGAGCTGCCCGGTCTGCGGCGTGCACCTGCCCCGTTCGGAAGCGGTGCCCGGCGCCGGCGGGCTGCTTTACTGCAGCAACGAGCACCGGCTGCGCGCCGGCGGCTAGCGCATGGCCATGGCGTCCTCTTCCGGCCATTCCACCTGGACCTGGGACGCGCCGGTGGTACCGCAGCCGCCGAGAACGTCGGCCTTCGAGCGCCTCTGGCGCGGCTTCATGACGGCGCGCATCGGCGTGGGCCTGGTGCTGCTGATCCTGCTCGGAGGCATGCGCCTGCTGGGCATGGTGCAGGTGAGCGACTGGCAGCTCGCCTTGTGCGGCGGCTATCTCGCCGCCTCGCTGGCGGTGCGATTCTTCGGCCGCCCGGTGGCGCCGGGCCGCACCTTCGATCCGCAATGGGTCTACATCGTCGGCGTCGACCTGCTGGCGTTTTCGGTGCTGCACTTCCTGCAGGCGGCCAACCTGAATTTTTCGCCGCTGTACGCGCTGCCGGTGCTGACGGCGTCGGTGCTGGGCTCGATGTTGCTGGGGCTGGGCACGGCGGCCGCCGCCACGCTGCTGCTGCTGGTCCACGCCTCGCTGCAGGCGCTGGACCCGGACCACACCGCCCGCATCGTGCAGGCCGGCCTCACGGGCTGCGGCTACTTCGTCGCCGCGCTGCTCGCCAACGAGCTCGCCACGCGCCTGGCGCGCGAGGAGGAGGCCGCCCGCCGCAGCCTGTCGGCGGCGCGCACGCAGGCCCACGTCAACGAACTGGTGATCGAGACGCTGACGGACGGACTGCTGGTGGTCGGGCCGGACTGGCGCATCCACGCGGCCAATCCCGCGGCGCGCAACCTGCTGGCGTGGCAGGCGCCCGAGGCCCCGGCATCGCTGGCGCTGGTCTCGCGCCCGGGCTGGCGCCCGCTGGCCGCGATCGCCCAGCGCACCTTCAGCTCGCAGCAGGCACAGAGCGCCGAACTCGCGCTGGAACTCACGGCCGGCGAACGCCTGCACCTGCGCGTGCGCACCCGCCTGACCGCCGCGCAGGACCCGTACAGCGACGCACTGTGCGTCATGTTCCTGCAGGACCTGCGCGAGGCCGAGGCCCAGGTCCGCACCGAGAAGCTGGCCGCGATGGGCCGCATGTCGGCCGCGGTTGCCCACGAGATCCGCAACCCGCTGGCCGCCATCGCGCAGGCCAACGCGCTCCTGGCGGAGGAGCTCTCGGAGCCCGGGCAGCGCCAACTGAGCGACCTGGTGGGCAAGAACACGCACCGGCTGTCGCAGATCGTCGAGGAGATCCTGAACCTGGTGCGCGTGCAGCAGCAGCCCGTGGCCGACTGGCTGGAGCTGGACCAGTCGGTCGCCGGCTTCGTGGGCGAATGGGAGCGGCAGGCGCAGGCCGGCGAGCGCCTGCAGACGCTGCTGCAATCCGGCACGGCCTGGGTCACCTTCGACGGCGAACACCTGCGCCGCGTGGTGGTCAACCTCCTGGACAACGCGCTGCGCTACGCCTCGCGCGGGCCCGGGGCGATCCTGGTCGCCACCGCGATGGGCTCGACGCGGGCGCGCCTGCAGGTGTGGAGCGATGGCGCACCGCTCGACGCGAGCGTGCAGCGCCACCTGTTCGAGCCCTTCTTCTCCTCGGAAAGCCGCTCCAGCGGCCTGGGCCTGTACATCTGCCGCGAGTTGTGCGAGCGGCATGGCGCCACCGTCGCCTACACCCGCGTGCGCGCACCCGACGGCAGCAGCCGCGACGGCAACGCCTTCACCGTGACATTCCGCACGCGCGCCAGCATGGTGCCGGGAGGCACGCCGTTTGACACAATAGGCGCCTGATGCCCCAGCCCGCAGCCGCTCCCCACGTCCTGGTCGTCGACGACGAACCGGACCTGCGCACCCTCTACGAACTGACGCTGCTGCGCGAAGGCTACCGGGTCGACGCCGCGGGCACGCTGGAAGAGGGCTGGGCGCTGCTGCAGCAGCAGCGCTTCGATGCCGTGATCACCGACATGCGCCTGCCCGACGGCCTCGGGCTCGACCTGCTGCACCGCATGGCCGCCCAGCAGCGCCCCGAACGCTGCATCGTCATGACGGCCTACGGTTCGGCGGAGAACGCGGTGGAGGCGCTCAAGGCCGGCGCCTTCGACTACCTCACCAAGCCGGTGGACCTCAAGCAGTTCCGCACCGTGGTCGCCTCCGCGATCCAGGAGACCGGCACGCCCGGCCGGCAGCACGGCGCCGGTGCGGCCCGCCCGGCCGCCGGCGGCGAGACGCGCGCGAGCGGCACCGTCGCCCTGCAGCGGCTGGTGGGCGAATCGACGCCGATGCGCCAGGTGAAGGAACGCATCGCCAAGGTGGCGCGCAGCATGGCGCCCGTGCTGGTGCGCGGCGAGTCGGGCACCGGCAAGGAACTGGTCGCGCGGGCGATCCACGCCTGCAGCCACCGCGCCGACGGCCCGTTCATCGCCGTGAACTGCAGCGCGATCCCCGAAAGCCTGCTCGAAGCCGAGTTCTTCGGTGCCAAGAAGGGCTCGTACACCGGCGCCAACGCGGACCGCGAAGGCTATTTCCAGGCGGCGCGCAGCGGCACGCTGTTCCTCGACGAGATCGGCGACCTGCCGCTGCCGATGCAGTCCAAGCTGCTGCGCGCGATCCAGGAGCGCAGCGTGCGGGCGATCGGCTCCACGCAGGAGGATGCGGTGGACGTGCGCATCGTGAGCGCCACCCACAAGGACCTGGCCGCCGACGTGCAGGCGGCCCGCTTCCGGCAGGACCTGTTCTACCGCCTCAACGTGATCGAGATCCTGGTGCCGCCGCTGCGCGACCGGCGCGAGGACCTACCCGCCCTGTGCCAGGCGCTGCTGGCGCGCATCGCGCGCGAAACCGGCCTGCCGCCCCCGCAGCTGTCGCCGCAGGTGCTGGCGCAACTGCAGGCGCATCCGCTGCCCGGCAACGTGCGCGAACTGGAGAACCTGCTGCACCGCGCGCTGGCCCTGAGCGACGGCTCGGAGCTGCAGGTGGACCTGTCGCCTTCGACGCACGGCGCGCCGCTGGTGCCGGCCGCCGGCAGCGAGGCACCGGCCTCCGTCCCGGCACCGGCACCGGCACCGGCCTCGAGCGTGCCCGAGGTGGCCGGCGTGCCGAGCGACCTGCAGGCCTACCTGGACCAGCAGGAGCGCGAGATCCTGGTCAAGGCCTTGCGCGAGACGAACTTCAATCGCACGGCCGCGGCGCAGCGCCTGGGCCTGAGCCTGCGGCAAATCCGCTACCGGATCGCGCGCCTGGGCATTCCCACGCCGGGCAACGAGGACGTCGACGAGGCCAGCGATGCCTGAGGCAGCCGACGACGCGCTGTGGGCGCAGGGCTGGTACCGCTTCGCCCACTGCATCGCGTCGCCGAACTTCGGCCCGCGCCCTGAGGGCAGCACGGTCGACCTGATCGTGCTGCATTCGATCAGCCTGCCGCCGGGCGTGTACGGCGGCGACGAGGTGCAGCGCCTGTTCACCAACACGCTGGACTGGGACGCGCATCCCTATTTCCAGCAGATCCGCGGCGCGCAGGTCTCGGCGCACTTCTTCATCCGGCGCGACGGCGCGCTGCTGCAGTTCGTGAGCTGCGACGCCCGCGCCTGGCACGCCGGCGCGTCGAACTGGCGCGGCCGCGCCAACTGCAACGACGACTCGATCGGCATCGAGCTCGAAGGCCTGGAAGGCGAGACCTTCGAGCCGGCGCAGTACGAGGCGCTGTCGGCCTTGTGCGCGGCGATCGCGCAGCACTACCCGATCCGCCACGTCGCCGGCCACGAGCACATCGCGCCCGGCCGCAAGAACGATCCGGGCCCGGGCTTCGACTGGGCGAGCGTGAAGCGCGACCTCGGCTGGCCGCAGGAGTGGTTTCCGGGCGCGTGAGCTGAATTCGGACAACCGAACGCAAAGGCCGCAAAGGTTACGCAAAAGCCGCAAAAGGGAAATCCCTCGAGGAAGAGGCTGTTCCTTTTGCGGTCTTTGCGTAAGCTTTGCGGCCTTTGCGTTCTGGTTGTCCTGCCTTCCTCGCCCCAGGTTGCCGACGTGCAACGCGTCCTGCGCAGGCACTGAACCCTTTCGTCTGCATCACAGCGCGCCCACAGCGTTATCCACAGGTCCTGCACCGTGTTGTGCTCGGCGGACACTACAGGTAGTGCTTGAAAGGGGGCGGGACACTAGATATAGTGCCTGCCACGTCGAGGGGGCGAAGTCCTTGCCCCTGCGCAAAGAACTACTGCACGAGGAAGAAACGACGATGCAATCTGGCCTGGCCACCCCGTTCCAGCCGCTCTCCAGCGCCCATCACACGTCGCAGGCCGCTGCGGCCGCCGCGGCCGCCGACAGCCCGCTCAACCACTACCAGATCTTGCGCCGCAACGGCGCGGTGGTGCCCTTCGAGCCGAACAAGATCGCCGTCGCGATGATGAAGGCCTTCCTCGCCGTGCACGGCACGCAGGGGGCCGCGTCGGCCAGCGTGCGCGAGACGGTGGACGGCCTCACGCAGGCCGTGGTGCGCGCCCTGATGCGCTCGCGCCCGGGCGGCGGCACCTTCCACATCGAGGACGTGCAGGACCAGGTCGAACTCGGCCTGATGCGCGGCTGCCACCACGAGGTCGCGCGCGCCTACGTGCTGTACCGCGAGCGCCGCGCGCAGGAACGCGCCAAGCAGGGGCAGGACCAGGCGCCCGCCATGCCGCAGTTCCACGTGCTGGACCACGGCCAGCGCGTGCCGCTGGACCTCGCCGGCCTGCAGGCGCTCATCGTCGCCTCCTGCGCGGGCCTGGGCGCGGACATCAAGCCCGAGCCCATCGTCGCCGAGACGATGCGCAACCTGTACGACGGCGTGCCGCTCGACGAGGTCTACAAGGCCTCCATCCTGGCCGCCCGCACGCTGATCGAGAAGGAGCCCGACTACACCTTCGTCACCGCCCGCCTGCTGCTGCACACGATCTTCAAGGAAGTGCTGGGCGAGGAGGTCGCGCCCGCCGGTCGCGCCGCCGCCTACGCGGACAGCTTCCCGCTGTTCGTCAAGAAGGGCGTCGACAACGAGTTGCTGGACGAGCGGCTGCTGCAGTACGACCTGAAGCGCCTGGGCGCGGCGCTCAAGCCCGAGCGCGACCTGCAGTTCGACTACCTGGGCCTGCAGACCCTGTACGACCGCTACTTCCTGCACGTGCGCAAGAGCCGCATCGAGCTGCCGCAGGCCTTCTTCATGCGCGTGGCCATGGGCCTGGCCCTGAACGAAATCGACCGCGAAGCCCGGGCGATCGAGTTCTACGAGGTGCTCTCGAGCTTCGACTTCATGTCGTCCACGCCGACGCTGTTCAACAGCGGCTCGCTGCGCTCGCAGCTGTCGTCCTGCTACCTCACCACGGTGCCGGACGACCTGGACGGCATCTACGAGTCGATCAAGGAGAACGCCCTGCTGTCCAAGTTCGCGGGCGGCCTGGGCAACGACTGGACGCGCGTGCGGGCACTGGGCTCCCACATCAAGGGCACCAACGGCGAGTCGCAGGGCGTCGTGCCTTTCCTGAAGGTGGTCAACGACACGGCCGTGGCGGTCAACCAGGGCGGCAAGCGCAAGGGCGCCGTCTGCGCCTACCTGGAATCCTGGCACCTGGACGTCGAGGAATTCCTGGAGCTGCGCAAGAACACCGGCGACGACCGCCGCCGCACCCACGACATGAACACGGCCAACTGGATCCCGGACCTGTTCATGCGCCGGGTGATGGAAAAGGGCGAGTGGACCCTGTTCTCGCCCTCCTCCGTGCCCGACCTGCACGACAAGTTCGGCGCCGCCTTCGAGCAGGCCTACATCGCCTACGAGGAAAAGGCCAAGCGCGGGGAGATCAAGCCGTCCAGGACGGTCCAGGCCAACGACCTGTGGCGCAA
Organism: Ramlibacter alkalitolerans; assembly: GCF_016722765.1. GTDB lineage: Bacteria > Pseudomonadota > Gammaproteobacteria > Burkholderiales > Burkholderiaceae_C > Ramlibacter > Ramlibacter alkalitolerans. Next base: position 116,947 of record NZ_JAEQND010000011.1, read on the forward strand.
GATGCTCTCGATGCTGTTCGAGACCGGCCACCCCTGGATCACCTTCAAGGACGCCTGCAACGTCCGTTCGCCGCAGCAGCACGTGGGCGTGGTGCACTCGTCCAACCTGTGCACCGAGATCACGCTGAACACGTCCGATGCCGAGACGGCGGTCTGCAACCTCGGTTCCGTGAACCTGCTGCAGCACGTCAAGGACGGCCGGATCGACCACGAGAAGCTGAAGCGCACCGTCGCCACCGCGATGCGCATGCTCGACAACGTGATCGACATCAACTACTACGCGGTCAAGAAGGCGCGCGACTCCAACCTGCGCCACCGGCCGGTCGGCCTGGGCGTGATGGGCTTCCAGGACGCCCTGTACGAACTGCGCATCCCGTACGCGTCGGCCGAGGCGATCCAGTTCGCCGACCAGTCGATGGAAGCCGTCTGCTACCACGCCTACTGGGCGTCCACCGAGCTGGCGCGCGAGCGCGGCCGCTACTCCAGCTACAAGGGCTCGCTGTGGGACCAGGGCATCCTGCCGCCCGACACCCTGGAGCTGCTGGCCCGGCAGCGCGGCGAGCAGTACGTCGAGGTCGACCGCTCCGCCACCCTGGACTGGGATGCGCTGCGCCGCAAGATCGCCGCCGACGGCATGCGCAATTCCAACTGCGTCGCCATCGCGCCGACCGCCACCATCTCCAACATCATCGGCGTGGACGCCTCGATCGAGCCCTGCTTCGGCAACCTCTCGGTCAAGTCCAACCTGTCGGGCGAGTTCACCGTGATCAACCACTACCTGGTGCGCGACCTCAAGCGCCTGGGCCTGTGGGACGACGTGATGGTGATGGACCTGAAGCACTTCGACGGCTCGCTGCGCCCCATCGACCGGGTGCCGGAAGACGTCAAGGCGCTCTACGCGACCGCCTTCGAAGTCGAGCCGGTGTGGCTGGTCGAAGCCGCCGCGCGGCGCCAGAAGTGGATCGACCAGGCGCAGTCGCTCAACATCTACATGGCGGGCGCCTCGGGCAAGAAGCTGGACGAGACCTACAAGCTGGCCTGGCTGCGCGGGCTGAAGACCACCTACTACCTGCGCACGACCAGCGCGACGCAGGCCGAGAAGTCGACGGTGCAATCCGGCCGGCTCAATGCGGTGAGCAACGGCACGGGCTCCGGCGGCGGCCTGTCGGCGCTCGACGCGGCGGCCGCCGCGGCGCGCGCGCAGCTCGAAGCGGCGACGCCCGCCACCGACATCAAGTTCTGCGGCGTCGACGACCCCACCTGCGAAGCGTGCCAGTAACTGCGTCACCCCCGCTTGCGCGGGGATGACGAATGCTTGTGCGCGCGCAAGCACGCAGGAATCGAAAGAGGTATCGGTGTTCTCCGACAAAACGCCGATGCAACCAAGCAACAAAATGCGAGCGGAGTGTGAACGGACACTTTGAATTCATCACGCTCGCTCACATAATCCGAGCACTGGAAAATCTATGTTGACCTGGGACGACGAAGTCACGCCCACACCGTCAAAGCCCGTGAGCAGCGGTTTGCTTCCGAACCGCGAGGCGCCCGTTTCCATTTCCGTCCCGCAACCGGCCGTTCGCACGCTGAACGATGGCGCCCTCCTTGGTCATTCCCGCGCAGGCGGGAATCCAGGATCGCCGGCGCTGGATCCCCGCCTGCGCGGGGATGACGGCGTGGTGATCGCCCCCATCGTCACGCAGCCGGCGCCGCGCGCGGCGACCGCGCAGCCCGCCACCGCGCGCCGCGTGAGCGCGGCCGACAAGCGCATCATCAACGGCCAGACCGACGTCAACCAGCTCGTCCCCTTCAAGTACAAGTGGGCCTGGGAGAAGTACCTGGCCACCTGCGCCAACCACTGGATGCCGCAGGAAATCAACATGAACCGCGACATCGCCCTCTGGAAGGACCCGAACGGTCTGTCCGAGGACGAGCGCCGCATCATCAAGCGCAACCTGGGCTTCTTCGTCACCGCCGACTCGCTGGCCGCCAACAACATCGTGCTGGGCACCTACCGCCACATCACGGCGCCGGAGTGCCGCCAGTTCCTGCTGCGGCAGGCCTTCGAGGAAGCGATCCACACCCACGCGTACCAGTACATCGTGGAGTCGCTGGGCCTGGACGAGGCCGAGATCTTCAACGCCTACCATGAGGTGGCGGCGATCCGGGACAAGGACGAGTTCCTCATCCCGTTCATCGACGCGATCATGGATCCGAACTTCCACACCGGCACGCCGGAAGCCGACCAGCGCCTCCTCAAGAGCCTGATCGTCTTCGCCTGCCTGATGGAAGGCCTGTTCTTCTATGTCGGCTTCACCCAGATCCTGGCGCTGGGCCGGCAGAACAAGATGACCGGCGCCGCCGAGCAGTACCAGTACATCCTCCGCGACGAGTCGATGCACTGCAACTTCGGCATCGACCTCATCAACCAGATCAAGCTCGAGAACCCGCACCTGTGGACCGCCGAATTCAAGGCGGACATCAAGGCGCTGTTCCTCAAAGCCGTCGAACTCGAGTACCGCTACGCCGAGGACACCATGCCCCGCGGCGTGCTGGGACTCAACGCCTCCATGTTCAAGGGCTACCTGCGCTACATCGCGAATCGCCGCGCCACGCAGATCGGCCTGGAAGCGCTTTTCCCGAACGAGGAAAACCCCTTCCCCTGGATGAGCGAAATGATTGACCTGAAGAAAGAGCGCAATTTCTTCGAGACCCGCGTGATCGAATACCAGACGGGTGGCGCACTTTCCTGGGATTGAAACGGCAACTGCGAGTGAGTTCGGACAGCGCCCGCGCGCACCACGACCCGAAAGAGGTCGGGGCGCGCGGGTCATGGTGTTCGTGAGGCTGGGCTGCGGCCCAACCCCACGGATCGCTTCGGCGCCCCCCCAACAAGGCGCGGAGTGCTTCTTTTGGTTGATGTTTGAGTCAACTTGAACAGGAGATAGCAATGGCAACTGCGAAGAAATCGGCCGCCAAGAAGGCAACGGCCAAGAAGTCCACGGGCGCGAAGAAGACGGCCGCCAAGAAGACGACGGCGAAGAAGGCCACCGCGAAGAAGACGGCCGCCAAGAAGACGACGGCCAAGAAGTCCACCGCCGCCAAGAAGTCCACGGCCAGCACGGCCCGCAAGACGACCGCCAAGAAGGCGTCGGCTGGCGGCGCGCGCAAGACCGCGGCGAAGAAGTCGACGGCGGGTGGTGCGCGCAAGACGGCGGCGAAGAAGTCGACCGGCGGCGCGCGCAAGACGGCGGCGAAGTCCTCCACGGGTACCGCACGCAAGAGCGCGGCGAAGTCGGCGACGGGTGGTGCACGCAAGACGGCGGCGAAGAAGTCGGCCACCGGCGGCGCGCGCAAGACGGCGGCGAAGTCGTCCACCGGCACGGCGCGCAAGAGCGCGGCGAAGTCGGCCACGGGCGGCGCGCGCAAGACGGCGGCGAAGAAGTCGTCGGGCGGCGCGAAGAAGGCGGCGAAAGCGCCTGCTGCCGCCGGCGCGTCCTCCACGGCGGCGCCGGCGCCCGCGGCTCAGACCACGCTGAATCCGCAGGCCGCCTGGCCGTTTCCGACCGCGGCCAAGCCTTAAGCAGTCGACGGAGAAAGCGCAGCGCGTTTTCTCCGGGGCCTGGCCTTTTCCAACCCGCGCTCCGGCGCGGGTTTTCGTTTCCGCGCGGCAGAATGCAGGCATGAAGGACCTGCAAGGCGACCTGTTCGGCATGCCCGCCGCGCCCGGTCCGGCCCTGCCCGAGGGCCTGCGCTACGAGGAGGAGTTCCTCTCGCGCGAGGAGGAAGCCGCGCTGCTGCGCAGCGTCCAGGCGCTGCCGCTGCAGGCCATGCAGTACCAGCAGTACACGGCGCTGCGCCGCGTCGTGAGCTATGGCGGCCAGTACGACTTCAGCGCCGGGCAACTGAACGAGGCCGAACCGCTGCCGGAGTGGCTGGCCCCGCTGCGCGCGCGCGCCGCCGCCTGGATCGGCGTCGAGCCGGCGCAGTTCACCCAGGCGCTGGTGGCCGAGTACCGCCCCGGCACGCCGCTCGGCTGGCACCGCGACGTGCCCGACTTCGAGGACATCGTCGGCATCTCGCTGCTGGACGAGGCGGTGATGCGCTTTCGTCCCTACCCGCCGGATGCACCCAGGAGATCGGATGTCGTGAAGCTCACGCTGGCGCCGCGTTCGATCTACCTGCTGCGCGGTGCCGCCCGCTGGGGTTGGCAGCACAGCGTGGCGCCGGCGAAGGTGCTGCGGTATTCGATCACCTTGCGGACGGCGAGGCGAAGCGGGCTTCGTAGGCTGGCGGTGGAGCGCAGCGAGACCCCAGCGATGCGCGAAGCGCCGGGGCTTCCGGAGCGCTGGGGTTCCAGCGCTGACGCGCGTCACCATCAGCCTGCAACGTCACGCTCGACGTCGCCCCCTCACCGCTCCTCCGCCGCAATCTCCATCCGCCGCCGCAGCCGCGCCGCCTCTTCCCGGTCGCCATTCTTCTCCGCCAGCATCGCCTGCGCGCCCAGCCAGGCCATCACGGCGCGGCGCCAGCCCTGGTCGGAGGCCGTCCTGGTCGCGATCTCCAACACCTGCGGGTCCGCCTTGCCCGTGCGCAGCAGCACGCCGGCGGCGATCACGCGCGAGAGCGGGTTCTTGATCTTCTCCAGCCGGCCGGCGCCGCCCTCGCCGGCGATGCCGCGGTAATCCTCCGGCAAGGCCTTGGCCTGCTCCGGCGCCAGCCGGCCGGCCAGGAAATCGGCGTAGGCGCGCTCGGCGTCGCCGGCGTCCTCGCGCAGCGGCTCGAAGCCCGCGCAGGGCGCAAAGTCGAGGCTCGCCACGCGCACCGCGCAGCGCGTGAGTTCGGCGCGCGCCACGAGCGACGCCTGCGCCGTGCTCGCCACCTCGTCGCGGAAGTGCTGGAACTCCTTGGCCGCCACGTTGTCGCGGCCGGAGAGGTAGGCGCGCTCGAAGCGGTCCTGCGCGCCGTCGGCGTTGACCAGCCAGTCCGGCTGGCGCGGCTTGCTGCCACAGGCCGCCAGCAAGGCCAGCGCCAGGGTGGCGGCGACGGCGGATGCGGCCTTGCCGGGCCGCCGGTGCTTGGCAAGTAGGCCTCTCATGGCAGCTCGATCTTCCGGTCCTTGGCGAAGGGCCACTTGCGCTGCAGGTCGTTGATCATGTCCTCCACCTTGCGCAGGTTCGTCTCCACCTCGGCGCGCAGCGGGCCGAGGTCGGCCGTCGCCTCGCGCACGTTGCTCGCCGCCCCCTGGGCCTCCTTCAGCACCGCGTCGACACGCTGCAGGCTGCCGCGCGCGTCGGTCAGCAGGCCCTGCAGCTGCCGCATGCCGGCCTGGGTGTCGTCGGCGATGCCGTTGGTGCCGAACACGCGCGTGTCCGCGTGCTGAACGAAGTTGTCGCCGCGCCGGGCCAGGCGCTGGATCTCCGCCATGGCCGCATTGGCGCGCTCGACCGCCGCCACCAGCTTCTGCGCGTCCTGCTCGTTGCCGAAGATGGCGTGCAGCGCGCCGCGCTTGCCCTGCAGCTTCTGCGTGAAGGCCTGCAGGTTGGCCATCGAGCGGTTCAGCTCGGAGTTCTCGGACGTGATCTGGTTCAGGTTGTCCAGGACGTCCTTGGTGGCGCCGATCACGCGGCCCACTTCCTCGTTGAAGTCGCCGCGCAGCACCGGTCGCTCGGCGTCGTCCGGCAGCGGCGGATCGGTCAGCACGCCGCTGTAGGCGCGCAGTTGCGCCGGCCCGAAGATGTTCTTCACCAGCGTGAAGACGCTGGAGGTGCGCAGCCACTTGGCGTCCTTGCGGATCACGTCGACCTCGATGCGCACCTGGCCCTGGTCGTTGAGGGATACCTTCTTGACGGTGCCGATCGCGAAGCCCGAGAAGGTCAGGTCCATGCCCGCGACCACGCCTTCGGCGTTGTCGGCGATCAGGTACAGCTGCTGCTTCGGCTCGAAGTAGCCGCGCGAGCGCATGAGGAAGATGGCCGCGGCGAGGATCAGGGCGATGGTGAACGCCAGCAGCATGATCGCCTTGAGCTCGAGGTTCTTGACCGGCACGTTGCGCGCGGCCGGCTCGGACTTCGATACCGGAGTTTCCGGCGGTTTCGGCGGCGGCTTGGGCGGCTCGTGCGCGGGGGGCGGCGGGCTGGGCGTGTCGGCCATGGTCAGATGTAGTTGCCCACCAGGGACAGCGCCTCCAGCACCAGCAGCACGCCGAACATGCGCACCAGGCCCTGGAGCGCGGCGCTTTCTCGCGAGCCGTCGTCCTCGATGTTGTTCAGGCCGGAGGCCATCGGGATGACCGAGACCGCGATCGCGAAGAACAGGGTTTTCATGCAGAAGATGAAGGTGAACATCGGCGAGAAGACCCGCCCGGTGGTGTGCATGTAGGCGTCCATGCCCGCGCTGGTGATGCCCCAGACCGCGAAGTACGCGAGCAGCCCCGCCACGACGCAGCTCAGGGCGGCGAGTGTGATGCAGGCGAAGATGCCGGCCATGAGCCGCGGCAGCACCTCCACGGCGATGGGGTCCAGCCGGCGGCGCCGGAGCGTGCGGAAGTGGCCCACCCGCCGCATCTCCACCAGGGCGGCGCCGCTCGGGATCGTGCAGCGCAGCGCGACGAAGAGGGCCGCCGTCAGCGGGATCAGTTCCACCACCAGCACCCGCACCACCATCTCCAGCGCGTACTGCGACAGGCCGTAGCTTTCCGAGGTGACGATCACGATGCGCGTGATGATCAGCGTGAACAGCGCGATCAGCACCGTGAACCAGCCGAGAATGGGGGCCGTGTCGACGTACATGTGGCGCGCCAGGTTGTAGCGCGTCTCGGGGCCGTAGCTGCGCGGCGAGAGCGCGCGCACCACCATCACGGCGCCGAAGAAGGTGATGCGGGCCCAGGCGGCGAGCCAGCGCACCGGGGCCAGGCTGGTGTGGCTCACCCTGCGGTACCACGTCGACAGATGGGTCATAGCCAGCGAATGGTAAGGGCGCCGGAGCGCGCGGCTCGTAAGGCGGCGCCTACAGCAGAGCCATGGCCGAGGGCGTCGGCCTGCAAGGAGAACTGCGGAATGAGCGATTTCGATTGCGACCTGTTCGTCGTCGGCGGCGGCAGCGGCGGCGTGCGCGCGGCACGGATGGCGGCCCAGCGCGGCGCCCGCGTGGTGCTGGCGGAAGCCGCGGCGCTGGGTGGCACCTGCGTCAACGTGGGCTGCATCCCCAAGAAGCTCTATAGCTACGCGGCGCACTTCGCCCACGACTTCCAGGATGCCGCCGGCTTCGGCTGGGACGTGCCGCCGCCGCAGTTCGACTGGCCACGCCTGAAGAAGAACCGCGCAGCGGAGATCGCGCGGCTCAATGGCGTGTACCGGCAGCTGCTCACAGGCGCCGGCGTGGCGATCGTGCAGGGCTGGGCGACGCTGCTCGGCCCGCACACCGTGCAGGTGGCCACCGGCGAAACCACGCGGCAATGGCGCGCGGCCCACATCCTCGTGGCCACCGGTGGCACACCTTCGGTTCCGCACTTCCCCGGACGCGAGCATGTGCTCACCTCGGACCAGATGTTCGACCTCGAGCCCTTGCCGCGCCGGCTCGTTGTCGTGGGCGGTGGCTACATCGCATGCGAGTTCGCGTCCATCTTCCAGGGGCTGGGCGTGCAGGTGACGCAGCTCTACCGGGGCGAGCAGGTGCTGCGCGGATTCGACCAAGACGTGCGTGCCTTCGTCGCGCAGGAGATGATCAAGACCGGCCTCGACCTGCGCCTGCACAGCAACGTCGCGGCGGTCGCGCGGGGGCAGGACGGCCTCGCCGCCACGCTGGAGAACGGCGAGGTGCTCGCGGCCGACGCCGTGCTCTATGCGACGGGGCGGGTGCCGAACGTGGCGGGCCTCGGCCTCGACGCCGCGGGCGTGAAGCTCACGCCGCACGGCGGCATCGTGGTGGACGAGCGCTTCCGCAGCACGGTGCCTTCGATCCACGCGGTCGGCGACGTGTGCTCGCGCCTGCAGCTGACGCCGGTGGCCCTGGCCGAAGCCATGGTGGTGGTGGACCAGCTGTTCGGCAGCGGCGAGCGCCGCATGGAATACGAGTTCGTGCCGACCGCGGTCTTTACCCACCCCAACATCGGCACCGTCGGACTGAGCGAGGAGCAGGCGCGCGAACGCTGCGGCGAAGTGCGCATCTACCGCTCCGAGTTCCGGCCGCTCAAGCACACCTTGAGCGGCAGCAGCGAACGCACGCTGATGAAACTGGTGGTGGACGCGGCCAGCGACCGCGTGGTCGGCCTGCACATGGTCGGCGCCGATGCGGGCGAGATCGTGCAGGGCTTCGCCGTCGCCATGAAGGGGGGCGCGACGAAAAGCGTGTTCGACGGCACCATCGGAATCCACCCTACTGCGGCGGAAGAGTTCGTCACGATGCGTGAAGCGGTTACGCGCTGAGCCGTGGCCAAGCCACGCGTGACAACTTCACGCATGTCGCGCTCCGCCGGACTCGGACTACAGGATTTACACGCCCTTTGCGGTTGCTGCTGTGCCTCAGGCGTTCAATAACGCATGAGCGCAAACACCAGAACCACCCGCGGGCAGGGCTGCCGTCGGTGGAGCCCCGGCATCGCAGCCCTCGCGGTCGCCCTCGGCTCGGGCGCGTTCGCCCAGGTGGTGTCGGTGCCGGCAGCCCACCTCAACCACGCGGAAGGCTCGATCGCCTATGCCCCGCAAGGCGACCAGGAGTGGCACGACGTGGAGCCGCGCCGGCTGCTCAAGCGCGGCGACCGCCTGTGGACGGACCGCGGCTCGCGCGCCGAGGTGCAGGCCGGCGGCCATGCCCTGCGCATGAACGACCAGACGCAGCTGATCCTCGAGAACGTCGGCGAGACCGCCACCCAGCTGAGCCTCACGCAGGGCAGCATCGCCGCCACGGTGACGCGCGTGAATCCGGGCGACAGCTTCGAGATCGGCACGCCGAACCTGGCCTTCCGCGCCCGCCAGCCGGGCGACTACCGCATCGACGTCGATACGAAGAAGGGTGTCACGCGCGTGGTGGTGCTGAGCGGCAGCGCCGTGGTGTACGGCGAGAAGGGCGAAGCGCTCGAAGTGCGCAACGGCCAGCGCCTGACGTTCCGCGACCGCAACCTCACGCGCCTGCTGCAGCCGGCGTTCGCCGCCACCGACGATTTCGACCGCTGGGCGGGCGCGCGCAAGCGTGGCGAGCCGACGGTGCGCATGCCCATCGTCGCCGCCGCTCCCGAGAAGCCGATCCCCAACACGATCACCCGGGGCAAGGACATCGTGATCTCCGGCTCCGCGGCCAGCCTCAAGCCGCCGGCGCCGCACGCCAAGGCTGCCGCGCCGGTCGCTCCCGCCATCGCGCAACCGGCCGCGCTGGCGCAGCCGGCCCCCAAGGTGATGCCGTCCTCGCCGCCGACGCTGCGTGTCGCAGCGCCGGTGCTGCCGCCGGCCGCATCCTTGCAGTCCGCCGCCCTGCCCGCCGCCCCCGCGCCGCAGCCGCAGCCGCAGGCCGCGCCCCGGCCGCAGGCCGCTGCGCAAGCACAGGCCCAGGCGCAGGCCGCGCGGGAGCAGCAACGCCTCGCGCAGCAGCGCGCGGAGGAAGAGCGCCAGGCCGCGGCCGCGCGCGTGGAGCAGGAGCGCCGTGCCGCGGCCGCCGCCCGCGCCGAACAGGATCGCCGTGCCTTCGCCGCCGCCGAGGCCAGGCGTGCCGACGAGCGCCGCCGCGTCGCTGCCCGGCGCGCCGAGGAGGAACGCCGCCAGGTCGCCGCCCGGCGCGAACAGGAACACAGGCACCAGCTCGCCCTCAAGCGCGCGGAAGAAGAAAAGCAGAAGAAGCTCGCCCTGGCGCGCCACGCCGCCGAGGAAAAGCGGCTGGCCGCGCTGCGCAAGCTCGAACAGCAGCAGAAGGTCGCGGCGGAAGTCGCCCGCCGCCAGCATCTCGCACGCCTGCAGGAGCAGGCCCGTCGCGAGGAACAGTCCGCGCAGGTGCGCCGCGCGGAAACCGCCCGCCGTGCCGAGGAGGATCGCCGGGAGGAACTCGCGCGTCGCACCGAGCAGGCGCGTCGCGAGGAAGAAGCGCGCCGGGAAGAACAGGCGCGCCGCGAAGACTACGAGAGGCGCCAGCGCGCCCTGGCGGAGCAGGTGCGGCGCGAGCAGGCGCGCCGCGATGAAGACGTGTGGCTGCGGCAGCAGCAGCCGCCAGCCTACCAGCCGGTGCGGCCGCAGCCGATGGGCGTGCCCGCCCGCAGGATCAGTTGACGCGCCGGGTGTAGGTGCGCGTGACGGTCGCCGCCTTCTCTTCTTCGGGCGGCAGGTAGATCGTGGTGCGATCGATCTTGGCATCGAAGGCGGCGATCTCCGCGCTGGCGCAGCGGATCACGGCGCGATCGAGCGGGTGGCACTGGCGCTGGCTCAGTTTGCTCAGTTCTTCCGAGCTTTCGATGTGTTGCTTCACCTGGGCCGGATCGACCATGAGGGCAAAGGGATTGGCGGCCAACGCTGTCGTCATTTCTTGGACTCCTTGATTCGCTTTGGTGTGATCTGCGACCTTGTTCTGGATGACGCAGACTGTCGGCCCTGGCCGCCAGAGGCAAGGTCAGCCGGCTGCGTTTAGCGCTGTAGGACGGAGCCCATCGGCGCAGCGGTGTGCGGGACGGTGGAACGGCAGTTGCACAATATGCACATGCCGTTCATGCCCCCGTTCATTGCCCCGAGCCTGCACACCGAGCCCGAAAGCGCCCTGAACGAGGTGCGCGCCATCTACGCGCAGCAGATCAACCACCTGCGCGAAGCGATGCAGCGCTTCGTCGCCGGCGAGGGCCTGCCGGGGCGCGTGCGCGCCTGCTATCCGTATGTGCGGATCCAGACCGAGAGCGTGATGCCGCAGGCGGCCCTGGAGAATTCGGGCCTCTCGTACGGCTTCGTGGCCAGCGCCGGCCGCTACGAGACGACGCTCACGCGCCCCGACCTGTACGCGAGCTACTACCTCGACCAGTTCCGGCTGCTGCTGCAGAACCACGGCGTGCCGCTGGAGGTGGGCGTGAGCAACGAGCCGATCCCGGTGCACTTCTCCTTCGCGGAGCACGACCACATCGAGGGCAACCTCGCGCCGGCGCGGCGCATGATGATGCGTGACCTGTTCGACCTGCCCGACCTCGGTCGCATGGACGACGGCATCGCCAACGGCACCCTGCAGTTCGACCCGGAGCATCCGCTGCCGCTGTCGCTGTTCACCGCCTCACGGGTGGACTATTCGCTGCACCGCATGCGGCACTACACGGGCAGCGCGCCCGAGTGGTGCCAGAACTTCATCCTGTTCACCAACTACCAGTTCTACATCGATGAGTTCATCCGCCTCGGCCACGAGGAGATGAACCGCGCCGACAGCGAGTACGTCGCCTTCGTCGAGCCGGGCAACGTCGTGACGCGCCGCGTCGGCCTGCCGCGCGAGGCGATGGACAGCTTCGGCGCGCCGCCGCCGCGGCTGCCCCAGATGCCGGCCTACCACCTGGTGCGGCCGGGCCATGGCGGCATCACGATGATCAACATCGGCGTCGGGCCGGCCAACGCGAAGAACATCACCGACCACGTGGCGGTGCTGCGCCCGCATGCCTGGCTGATGCTCGGACACTGCGCCGGGCTGCGCAACAGCCAGCAACTGGGCGACTACGTGCTGGCGCACGCCTACGTGCGCGAGGACCACGTGCTGGACGAGGAACTGCCGCTGTGGGTGCCGATCCCGGCGCTGGCGGAAATCCAGGTCGCCCTGGAGCACGCCGTGGCCGACGTCACGCAGTGCAAGGGCGCGGACCTGAAGCGCATCATGCGCACCGGCACCGTGGCCAGCACCGACAACCGCAACTGGGAACTGCTGCCCGGCAACGAGCCGCAGCGGCGCTTCTCGATCAGCCGCGCCGTGGCCCTGGACATGGAAAGCGCCACCATCGCCGCCAACGGCTTCCGCTTCCGGGTGCCCTACGGCACGCTGCTGTGCGTGAGCGACAAGCCGCTGCACGGCGAGATCAAGCTGCCCGGAATGGCGAACCACTTCTACCGCGAGCGGGTCGACCAGCACCTGCGCATCGGCATGCGGGCGATCGAGATCCTGCGCCAGGGCGGGCCGCAGCGGCTGCACAGCCGCAAGCTGCGGGCGTTCGACGAGGTGGCGTTCCAGTAGATTCCGTCACCCCCGCGAAGGCGGGGATGACGGTTTTCAGAGCGCAGCTTCCGTCTCGATCACCGTCGCCATCGCCTCGCCCAGGCGCACCGGCCGCGTGGGCGACCAGTCCGGCGTGAAGGTCAGCACGTTCTGCGGGAACAGCATGACGACGGTGGATCCGAGCAGGAAGCGTCCCATCTCCTGGCCCTTGGCGAGGGTGATCTCGCGGTCGTCGTAGCGCCACTCGCGCACGTCGCGCGTGCGCGGCGGATTCACCACCCCGTGCCAGACGGTGGCCATGCTGCCGACGATCGTCGCCCCCACCAGCACCATCACCATGGCGCCGTGCGCGCACTCGAATTCGCACACCACGCGCTCGTTGCGCGCGAACAGGCTGGGCACGTGGCGCGCCGTCAGCGGGTTGACCGAGAACAGGTCGCCCGGCACGTAGATCATGCGCTTGAGGCGGCCGTCGCAAGGCATGTGGATGCGGTGGTAGTCCTTGGGCGCGAGGTACAGGGTGGCGAAGTGGCCATGCTCGAACTTGTGCGCCAGCGCCTGGTCGCCGCCGACCAGCGCGCGCGTCGAATAGCTGTGGCCCTTGGCCTGGAACAACTGGTCGTGCTCGATCGGGCCGAACTGGCTGATGGCGGCGTCCACCGGGCAGACGAAGGGCGCCGCCGCGATCGGCCGCGCGCCGGGCTTCAGCGGCCGGGTGAAGAAGTCGTTGAAGCTGGCGTAGCTCTCGATCCGCGGATCGGCGGCTTCCTGCATGTCGACCCGGTAGTGGGCGACGAAGCGGCGGATCGTCCACTGCGTGAGGCTTCCGAGCCGTGCCGAGGCGAACTTGCCCGCCAGCACCGTCAGCAGTTTCTTGGGCAGCAGGTACTGCTGGGTGATGGGAAGCGGCGGCAGCAACGGGAACAAGCGTGGGACCTCGTCGGTAAAAAGAAATTCTACGGCTGCGGATGCGTGACCGGGCACGCGCCGTCCCCCCCCCGTCATTCCCGCGAAGGCCATGCAACGGCACAATAGCCGCCGCCCATGACCGAGCCGCTCTTCGACGCCCGCGCCCTGACGAAGCGCTACGGCGACAGCACCGTCGTCGATGCGCTCTCCTTCCGGATCGAGTCCGGCGAATGCCTGGGGGTGATCGGCCCCAACGGCGCCGGCAAGACCACCACCATCCGCATGTGCCTCGGCCTCACCGAGCCCGACAGCGGCGAGATCACGGCCCTGGGCCTGCGCATGCCGCGCGATGCCCTGGCCATCAAGGCGCAGCTCGGCGTGGTGAGCCAGTTCGACTCGCTCGACCCGGATTTCAGCTGCGCCGAAAACCTGCTCGTGTACGGGCGCTACTTCGGGCTGCCGGAACAGTGGATCCGCGACCGCATCCCGCAGCTGCTGGAATTCGCGGCGCTCACGCACAAGGCCGACGCCCGGCCGGTCGAACTCTCCGGCGGCATGCGCAGGCGGCTGTCGCTCGCGCGCGCCCTGGTGAACGATCCGCGCCTGCTCCTGCTCGACGAGCCGACCACCGGGCTCGACCCGCAGGCGCGCCACCTGATGTGGGAACGGCTGCAGGTCCTGCTGCAGCAGGGCAAGTCCATCCTGCTGACGACGCACTTCATGGACGAAGCCGAGCGCCTGTGCAACCGCCTGCTGGTGCTGGACCACGGCCGCAAGATCGCCGAAGGCCGCCCGCGCGACCTCATCGCCGAACACCTGGAACCCGACGTGGTGGAGGCCTACGGCAACGGCGCGCTGGCCCTGGCCGAGTCGCCCCTGCGCACGCTGGCCGGCCGCACCGAGGTGAGCGGCGAGACGGTCTTCTTCTACACGCAGGACGCGCGGCCGCTGCTCGATGCCCTGGCGCGCGAACACCCGAAGCTGCGCACGCTGCACCGGCCCGCGAACCTGGAGGACCTGTTCCTCAAGATGACCGGCCGCCAGATCCGGGAAGAGGCATGAACAGCCGGACATCCGAACGCGAAGGACGCAAAGGTTTCGCAAAGGACGCGAAGGAACAACCGATGAATCCCTCCAGGATGCCCTGCCTTCCTTTTGCGCCTTTTGCGCAACCTTTGCGTCCTTTGCGTTCGGCTGTCCGAATTCTGCCGACTCCCGCGCTCGCGGAGGCTGCATGAACCACTGGCGCGCCCCGGCGCTTTCGATGCGCTTCTGGCCCGTGTTCCGGCGCAACCTGCTGGTGTGGCGCAAGCTCGCCGTGCCCAGCCTGATCGGCAACATCGCCGAGCCCCTGATCTGGCTGGTGGCCTTCGGCTACGGCATGGGCGCGCTGGTGGGCAGCGTGCGCATGGCCGGCGCGGAAGTACCCTACATCCTGTTCCTGGCCAGCGGCTCGGTCTGCATGAGCGCGATGAACGCGGCCAGCTTCGAGGCGCTCTATTCCGCCTTCTCGCGCATGCACGTGCAGAAGACCTGGGACGGCATCATGAACGCGCCGGTCAGCCTGGACGACGTGGTGCTGGCCGAGATGCTGTGGGCGGCGTACAAGGCGATCTTCACCGCCACCGCCATCCTGCTCGTGATGCTGGCGCTGAACATCAGCCACAGCCCGAAGCTGCTGGTGGCCTGGCTCGTGCTGCTGGCCGTGGGGATCACCTTTTCCTGCATCGCGCTGATCTTCAACGCGCTGGCCAGCGGCTACGACTTCTTCACCTACTACTTCACCCTGTTCCTGACGCCGATGATGTTCCTGTCCGGGGTGTTCTTCCCGCGCGAGCAGCTGCCGCAGGTGGTGCGCGTCATCTCGGACTGGCTGCCGCTGACCAACGCGATCGAACTGGTGCGGCCGATGTTCATGGACCGCTGGCCCGAGGGCACGCTGCGGCACCTGCTGGTGCTGGCGGTCTACACGGTGATCGCGTTCTGGGCCGCGCTGGCGCTCACGCGGCGGCGGTTCGCGGCCTGACGCACCAGGTCGGCCGCCTTCTCGCCGATCATGATCACCGGCGCATTGGTGTTGCCGGCGACGATGCCGGGCATGATGGACGCGTCGGCCACGCGCAGCGCCTCGATGCCGTGCACCCGCAGTTCCGCATCGACGACGTCGAGCGGCCCGCCGCCCATGCGGCAGGTGCCCACCGGGTGGTAGATCGTGTCGGCGTGGCTGCGGATGAAGGCGGCGATGGCGGCGTCGTCGCGCGCCGCGGCGGAGGCGGCGAGCTCGCGGCCGCCATGCCCCGCCAGCGCCGGCTGCTGCAGGATGCGGCGCATGGCGCGGAAACCCAGCACCAGCCGGCGCAGGTCGTCGGGGTCCTGCAGGAAGTTCGGGTCGATGCGCGGGGCGGCGAAAGGGTCCGCGCTGGCCAGCGCCAGCGTACCGCGGCTCTTCGGCCGCAGCAGGCAGACGTGGCAGGAATAGCCGTGGCCGAAGACCGTCTTGCGGCCGTGGTCCACCAGCTTGCCGATCACGAAGTGCAGTTGCAGGTCGGGCAGCGGCTCCTCGGGCGTGCTGCGGATGAAGCCGCCCGCTTCGGCGAAGTTGGTGGTGAGCAGGCCCTTGCGCTCCCGGCGCCATTCGAGGATGCCCCTGAACGCATTCACCAGGCCGCGCGGCGACAGGCCGAACAGGTCGGTGAGGTGCGGGGCGTCGATCACCTGCACCACGTCCACGTGGTCGTGCAGGTTGCGGCCGACGCCCGGCAGGTCGTGCACGAGCGGGATGCCGTGCTGGCGCAGGTGCGCGGCCGGCCCGACGCCGGAGAGCATCAGCAGCTGCGGCGACTGCAGCGCTCCGGCGCTGAGGATCACCTCGCGGCGGGCGCGCAACGTCCTGTCCTGCCCGTCCTGGCGGTACGCCACGCCGGTGGCGCGCCGGCCTTCCAGCAGCACGCGCGTGGCCTGCGCCCCGGTGAGGACGTGCAGGTTGGGCCGCTGGCGGTTCGGCGCGAGATAGGCCTTGGCGGCGCTGAAGCGTTCGCCCGCCTTGTGCGTGACCTGGTACAGGCCCACGCCTTCCTGCGTGGCGCCGTTGAAGTCGCGGTTCTCGGGGTAGCCGGCCTGCCGCGCCGCCTCGACGAAGATGGAGCCGAAGCGATGCGGGCTGCGCAGGTCCATCACGTTGAGCGGCCCGCCGGTGCCGTGGAAGGCGTCGGCGCCGCGCTCGTTGTGCTCGGCGCGCCTGAAGTACGGCAGCACCTCGTCGAAGGACCAGCCGGCGTTGCGCTCGGCCGCCCAGGCGTCGTAATCGGCGCGGTGGCCGCGCGCGTAGATCATCGCGTTGATGGAGCTCGAGCCGCCCAGCACCTTGCCGCGCGGCACGTAGCCGCGGCGTCCGTCGAGCCCCGGCTGCGGCACGGTCCCGAACTTCCAGTTCGCCTGGCCGTTCTTCGCCAGCACCGCCAGGCCCGCCGGGCAGCGGATCAGCACGCTGGCGTCCGGCGGCCCCGCCTCGAGCAACGCCACCTGCACGCCCGGGTCTTCGCTCAGGCGCGCGGCCAGCACGCAGCCGGCGGAGCCGCCGCCGACGATCACGTAATCCACTGCGGCATCGCCGGGAACCATCGATTCGTCCTCCTGCGCCAGTCTACGGAAGCGCTCGCCCGGATGGCCGGGAGGCTGCTCTAATCGCGCGCATGGACCCGACCCCGCCGCCCGCCGAGGGCACCATCCGCACCGAGCGGCGCGACGCGCTGCTCCTCATGGGCATCGACCGCAGCGCCAAGCGCAATGGCTTCACGCCGCGGATGCTGCGCGAACTGGCGCAAGCGTACACCCTGCTGGAAGACGATC
The DNA here is from genome assembly GCF_016722765.1 of Ramlibacter alkalitolerans. Lineage (GTDB taxonomy): Bacteria > Pseudomonadota > Gammaproteobacteria > Burkholderiales > Burkholderiaceae_C > Ramlibacter > Ramlibacter alkalitolerans. The sequence continues at coordinate 133,855 of NZ_JAEQND010000011.1, forward strand.
CGGCGCTGCGCGTGGGCGTGCTGCATGCGCACGGTGCGCATTTCACCGCGGGCCTGGACCTGCCCGCGATCGCGCCCTTCATGCAGCGCGGAGAGAAGCTGTGGCCCGAAGGCAGCGTCGAACCGCCGGACCTGGCCAGCCCCGGTTACCGTCGCCGCAGCAAGCCGCTGGTGGTGGCGGTGCAGGGCATCACGTTCACGCTGGGCATCGAGCTGATGCTGGCCGCCGACATCGTGGTGGCGGCGGACGATTGCCGGTTCTCGCAGCTGGAAGTCAAGCGCGGGATCATGGCCACCGGCGGCGCCACCTTGCGCATGGCGCAGCGCGCCGGCTTCGGCAACGCGATGCTGCACCTGCTGACCGGCGACGAGTTCGACGCGGCCGAGGCACTGCGGCTGAACTTCGTGCAGAAGGTGGTGCCTGCGGGCGAGCAACTGCACGAGGCGATCCGCATCGCCGAAGCAATCGCGGCGCAGGCCCCGCAGGCCGTGGTGGCCACGCGGCTGAATGCGCGCCAGGCGATCGAGCGCGGGCCGCTGGAGGCCCTGGCGGAATTCGTGGCCGTGCAGCAGCGCCTGTCGCGCACCGAGGATGCCGCCGAAGGCGTGCGCTCGTTCGTGGAGAAGCGGGCAGCGCGTTTCACCGGCCGCTGAGAGCACGGCCGGGCGCGAGGAACACCGGCCGCCGTGAGGGCATCGCTGCGCGCCCATAATCCAGCCCCCAAGTCATCTTCAAGGAACAAGCATGGCCACCGCGCTCGACAAAGTCCTCTACACCGCGAAGACCCACGTGACGGGCGGCCGCGACGGCAACGGCCGCTCCGACGACGGCAAGCTCGAGGTGCGCCTCTCGCCGCCGGCGCAAGGTGGCCCGGGGACCAATCCCGAGCAGCTGTTCGGCATCGGCTATGCGGCCTGCTTCATGGGTGCGATGAAGGCCGTGGCGCCCAAGGTCGGCGTGCAGGTGCCCAACGATGCAGCGATCGACAGTGAAGTCGACCTGGGGCCGACTTCGCTCGGCTTTGGCGTCTCCGTGCGCATGAACATCAAGCTGCCGGGCCTGGAGCGCGACCAGGCGCAGAAGCTGGTCGAGGAAGCGCACAAGGTCTGCCCTTACTCCAACGCGACGCGCAACAACATCGACGTCAAGCTCAACATCGTCTGAGGGTCCGAGGCGGCGACAATGCCGCATGAACGACGACACCCGGCATCCGTATGCGGCGCTCACTCCCGACGTGGTGCTCGACGCGCTGCTGCCGCTCGGGCTCTACGGCGACGGTCGCCTGCTGGGCCTGAGCTCCTACGAGAACCGGGTGTACCAGGTGCACCTGGAGGAGGCCTTCCACGGCTCGGACGTGGTGGTCCTGAAGTTCTATCGCCCGGGCCGCTGGAGCGACGAACAGATCCTCGAGGAGCATGCCTTCGCCGCCGAACTGCAGCGCGCCGAAGTGCCTGCCGTGGCGCCGCTCGCTCCCGGCGGCCAGACGCTGCACCATCACGCCGGCTTTGCCTTCAGCGTCTCGCCGCGGCGCGGCGGCCGCACCCCGGAGCTGGACGACCCGGAGGTGCTGGAGTGGATCGGGCGCTATCTCGCGCGCCTGCACACCGTCGGCGCGCAGCATGCGTTCCGCACGCGGCCCGCGCTCGACCTGCAATCCTTCGGGGAGGAGCCGCGCGACTGGCTGCTCACGCATGAAGCGATCCCGCTGGACGTGCAGGGCGACTGGTCGCGGCTGTGCGCGCAGGCGCTGGCGCGCATCCGCGTGGCACTGGAGCAGGCACAGGAGGCCGGCGTGCGCACCTTGCGCCTGCACGGCGACTGCCACCCCGGCAACATCCTGTGGACGCCGGGCGGCGGCCCGCACTTCGTGGACCTGGACGACGCACGCACCGGCCCCGCGGTACAGGACCTGTGGATGCTGTGTTCGGGTGAGCGCTCGCAGCGCCAGCGCCAGCTGGGTGGGCTGATCGACGGCTATGAGCAGCTGCGCGACTTCGATCGCGCGGAGCTCGCGCTGATCGAGCCGCTGCGCACGCTGCGGCTCGTTCACTACAGCGCGTGGCTGGCCCGGCGCTGGGACGATCCGGCGTTCCCGCACGCCTTCCCGTGGTTCGGGACCAGCGATTACTGGCGCGGGCAGGTGCAGATGCTGGAAGAGCAGCTGGAGGCGATGGAGGAGCCGGCGCTGGTGGTTTGAAGTAAGTCGCTAGCGGACGACTGGTAGGCTGGCGGTGAGCCGCGAAGCGCGAACCCCAGCGATGCGCTCAGCGCCGGGGTTCCGGCGCTGACGCGCGTCACCGCCAGCCTACGAGACCCGCGCCGCCACGCTCACCGCAGCGTGTTCTCCAGCACCCCGATCCCGTCGATCTCCAGCCGCACCACGTCCCCGGGCTTCAGGTACTTCGGCGGCTTGAAGCCGATGCCCACGCCCACCGGCGTGCCGGTGGCGATGATGTCGCCCGGGTACAGCGTGATGCCGCCCGCGAGCGTCTCGATCATCTTCGGGATGTCGAAGATGAAGTCCTTCGTGTTGGCGTCCTGGCGGATCTCGCCGTTGACCCACAGCTTCACGTTGGTGTTCTGGCCATCCATCTCGTCGGCCGTCACGATCCACGGACCCATCGGGCAGAAGGTGTCGAAGGACTTGCCCAGCAGCCATTGCTGGTGGCGGCTCTGCCAGTCGCGCGCCGTCACGTCGTTGATGATCGTGTAGCCCCACACGTGGCTCATCGCATCGGCGCGCGAGATGCCCTTGCCGCCCTTGCCGATGATCACGCCCAGCTCGCATTCGTAGTCGATCGCGGTCGACACTTCGCCGGGAAACAGGATGTCCGCCTTGTGCCCGATCACCGACTCGGGCACCTTGCTGAAATAGATCGGTTCCGCCGGGATGTCGCCGTGCGACTTGGCGCTCGAGTCGAAGCCGCTGCCGGCGAATTCCTTCGCGTGCGCGTGATAGTTCTTGCCGACGCAGAAGATGTTGCGGCGCGGTCGCGGGATCGGCGCGAGCAGTTCGACCTGGTCGAGTGCGATCGCCGCGCCGGTGGGCGGAAGCGCACGGCCGGCCGCCTGCGCTTCGACGATGGGCAGCGCGCCGCGCGCGGCTTCCTCGGCGGGAAGCTGGAAGGGTTCGACCTGCTTGCCATCGGCTGACAAGCGGCCAACGCCGGGCTGGCCCTGGTGACGATAAGCTGCGATTTTCATGGGGAAAACTCTCTTTCGCGCCACAATTGGCGCTCTATAGCATGCTAACAAAACACCTCTCAGGAGTTCCCCCGATGTTGCGTCGTTTTCTGTGTGCTGCGGCTCTTCTTGCCGCAGCCGGGCTGGCTTTTGCGCAGGGAGCGTTTCCCACCAAGCCCATCACCATGATCGTTCCCTTCCCGCCGGGCGGGCTCGCGGATACGGTCGGGCGCCCCGTGGCGGAAGCGATGAGCAGGGATCTCGGCCAACCCGTCGTGATCGAGAACCGCGGCGGCGCCGGCGGTGGCATCGGCATGGCCCAGGTGGCGAAGGCGCCGGCGGACGGCTACACCATCCTGATGGCGCTTTCCTCGTACAGCGTGCTGCCCGAGGCCGACAAGATCCTCGGCCGCCAGCAGATGTACGCGTACAACGCGCTGCGTCCGATAGCGCGCATCACCGCGGATCCCGTGGTGCTGGCCGTGCGCGCCGATGCGCCGTGGAAGAGCGTGAAGGACTTCGTCGACGACGCCCGCAGGCGCCCCGGCGCGATCAACTTCGGTTCCTCCGGCAACTACGGCACGATGCATGTGCCGATGGAGATCCTCAAGCAGGTCACCAACACGCACATCACGCACATCCCGTACACCGGTGCGGGCCCGGCGGTGGTGGCGCTGCTCAGCGGCCAGGTCGATGCGCTGGCCACCGGCCCGGCGACGGTGCTGCAGCACGTGAAGTCCGGCAAGGTCCGCGTGCTGGGCCACTGGGGCAACGGCAAGCTGCAGACGCTGCCCGAGGTGCCTTCGCTGAAGGAGGCGGGCTTCAACGCCGAGTATGCGCAATGGTCCGGGATCTTCGTGCCCGCCAGCACGCCGGAGCCCGTGGTGCAGCGCCTGCGCGCCGCCGCGCGCTTCGCCGCCAACGACGCCAAGGTCAAGAGCGTGATCCTGAACGCCGGCAGCCCCGTGCTGTACCAGGATGCGCCGGAGTTCGAGAAGTACGTGCAGGGCGACGTGCGCCGCATGGGCGAGGTCGTCAAGAAGATCGGCAAGGTCGAATAACCAACCCACCGGAGGCCGCGATGAAGCGTCACCTGTTCGTCCGTTCGCTCGTGACCGCGGCCTGCGCGGCCGGCCTGTTGCACGCGCTGCCCGCCGCGGCGCAGAACTATCCCACCCACCCCGTGAAGATCATCGTGCCGTTCGCCGTCGGCGGTCCGGCCGACGTGTTCGCGCGCGCGATCGCGCAGCGCCTGCCCGACGTCCTCGGCGGCACCTTCGTGGTGGAGAACAAGCCGGGCGCCGGCGCCGTGATCGGCACCGACCAGGTCGCGAAGTCGCCGCCGGACGGCTACACGCTGCTGCTGATGTCCAACACCCACACGGTGAACGAGACGCTGGTGCCCAACAAGCCGTACGAACTGCTGCGCGATTTCGTTCCGGTGGCGCCGATCAACTCTTCCGACCTCGTGCTGGTGGCACACCCTTCGGTGCCGGCCAACAACATCCGTGAACTGATCAAGGCGGCCAAGGAAAAGCCGGGGAAGCTGACGTATGCCTCTTCCGGCACCGGCACGCCGTACCACATGGCCGGCGAGCTGTTCAAGAGCATGTCGGGCACCAGCATCCTGCACATCCCGTACAAGGGCAGTTCGGGGGCGCGCACGGATGTCCTGGGCGGCCAGGTCAACCTGATGTTCGATGCCGTCACCACCATGACGGAGCAGATCAAGGCCGGCAAGGTGAAGGCCATCGCGACCACTGGCAAGACGCGTTCCGCGGTGCTGCCCGAGGTGCCGACGGTGAATGAATCGGGGGTGCCGAACTACGAGGCGACGATCTGGCTCGGGCTGATGGCGCCCAAGGGCACGCCGCCGGAGATCGTGAACCGCCTCAATGCCGCCGTGAGCAAGATCGTCGGCGAGCGCGAGCTGCAGCAGGCCTGGGAGAAGCAGGGCGCGGTTCCCATGGTCATGAGCCCGCAGGCCTTCGACAAGTACGTGCAGCAGGACATCCAGAAGTGGGCCAAGGTGATCCACTCCGCGCACATCAAGGCGGATTGATGGCGCGTTCACTGCACATCCTGAGTGGGGGCGCGGCGCAGGGGCTGGTCTCGCGGCTGCAGGTCGCGTTCGAGGCGAAGCACGGCTGCGCGCTCGCCGGCACGTTCGGCGCGGTCGGCGCGATGAAGGACAAGCTGCTCGCCGGCGCCGCCTGCGACGTGCTGATCCTGAGCCAGAAACTCATCGACGATCTCGCCGCGCAAGGCAAGGCCGATGCGTCCTCGGCGCGGCCCGTCGGCCAGGTGAAGACCGGCGTGGCGCTGAAGGTCGGCCGCGAGCCCGTCGCGATCCGCTCGGAGCAGGACCTGAAGGCCTTGCTCTCGGCGGCGGGCGCGATCTACTTCCCCGATCCTGCCAAGGCCACGGCGGGCATCCACTTCATGAAGGTGCTGCAGGCGCTCGGCCTGGCGGACGACGCGCGCAAGCTGCGGACCTTCCCCAACGGCGCGACGGCGATGGCCGAACTGGCCAAGGCGCCGGAGATGGACGCGGTGGGCTGCACGCAGGTGACGGAAATCCTGATCACGAACGGCGTGCACCTCACGGGCCTGCTGCCGGCCCCGCATGAACTGACGACGACGTACACGGCGGCGGTGGCCAGCGGTGCGCAGGAGCCGGAGCTGGCGCGCGCGCTGATCGAGGCGCTGACGGCCGCGGATGCGGCGCCGGTGCGCAGGGAGTGCGGGTTCGAGTAGGCGCCGCCCCCCGTCATTCCCGCGGAGGCGGGAATCCAGGGCTCCCAAGGAGAAAAGCGGCCGCTGGCCGCTTTTCCTTCTCTGGGTCCCCGCCTGCGCGGGGATGACGGTCAGGAGAGCAAGGCGTTCACCCGCTTCACATACGCCGCCGGATCCTCCGGCAATCCCCCCTCCGCCAGCAGCGCCTGGTCGAACAGGATGTGGGCCAGGTCGTTGAAGTTCGGCGAGCCTTCGAGCTTGCGGACCAGCGGGTGCGCGGCATTGACCTCCAGCACCGGCTTGGTCTCCGGCGCCTTCTGCCCCGCCTGCTTCAGCAGGCGCGCGAGCTGCAGGCTCATGCCGCCCTCGTTCACCACCAGGCAGGCCGGTGAATCGACCAGCCGCGTGGTGACGCGCACGTCCTGCGCCTTGTCCTTGAGCGCCTCCTTCAGCTTCGCGAGCACCGGCTTGAAGGATTCGGCGGCCTCCTCGGCGGCCTTCTTCTCGGCTTCGTCCTGCAGCTTGCCCAGGTCGACCTGGCCCTTGGCCACCGACTGCAGCGGCGTGCCGTCGAACTCGGTGAGGTACGACATGGCCCATTCGTCGACGCGGTCCGTCATGTACAGCACCTCGATCCCCTTCTTGCGGAAGATCTCGAGCTGCGGGCTGCTCGCCGCGGCGGCCTGCGTATCGGCGGCGATGTAGTAGATCGCCTCCTGGCCTTCCTTCATGCGGGCCTTGTAGTCGGCCAGCGAGACGCTCACGCCGTCGCTCTGCGTGGAGGCAAAGCGCAGCAGCTTCGCGAGCCGGTCGCGGTTGGCGAAGTCCTCGCCCAGGCCTTCCTTGAGCACGGCACCGAACTCGCTCCAGAACTTCGCGTACCGGCCCTTGTCCTCGTCGCTGGCCGCTTCGTCCTTCTCCGTCTTCGCCAGGTCCTCGAGCATCTGCAGCACGCGGCGCGTGTTGCCCTCGCGGATCGCCTTGACGTCCCGGCTTTCCTGCAGCAGCTCGCGGCTCACGTTCAGCGGCAGGTCGGCGGAATCGACCACGCCCTTCACGAAGCGCAGATAGGCCGGCAGCAGCGCCTCGGCTTCGTCCATGATGAAGACGCGCTTCACGTAGAGCTTCACGCCGGCGGCCTTCTCGCGGTTCCAGAGGTCGAACGGCGCCCGCGACGGCACGAACAGCAGCTGCGTGTATTCCGTGCTGCCTTCCACCCGGTTGTGGCTCCAGGCCAGGGGGTCCTCGTAGTCGTGGCTGATCGCCTTGTAGAACTCGCGGTACTGCTCCGGGGTGATGTCCTTCTTGTTGCGGCTCCACAGGGCCGTGGCCTGGTTGACGGTCTCCCATTCGTCGCTGAGCACGTGCTCGCCAGCCTTGCCCTCTTCCTCGCCCTCCTTCCACTCCTCCTTGCGCATGAGGATCGGCAGCGAGATGTGGTCCGAGTACTTGCCGATGATGGACTTCAGGCGCCAGGTGGAGAGGTAGTCGAGCGCGTCGTCGCGCAGGTGCAGCGTGACGCTGGTGCCGCGCTGCGGCCGGGTGATCGTCTCGACCTCGAAGTCGCCGGCGCCGGCGCTCACCCAGCGCACGCCCTCCTCCGGCGGCAGGCCGGCCCGACGCGATTCCACGGTGATGCGGTCGGCGACGATGAAGCCGGAATAGAAGCCGACGCCGAACTGGCCGATCAGCTGCGTGTCGGCCTTCTGGTCGCCCGACAGGCGGCTGACGAATTCGCGCGTGCCGCTCTTGGCGATCGTGCCGAGGTTGTCGATCGCCTCCTGCTGCGACATGCCGATGCCGTTGTCGGCGATCGTCAGCGTGCGGGCCTCCTTGTCGAAGCTCACGCGCACTTCGAGCGTGGGTGCGTCCTCGTAGAGTTCAGGGTGGTTCAGCGCCTCGAAGCGCAGCTTGTCGCAGGCATCCGAGGCGTTGGAGACCAGTTCCCGCAGGAAGATCTCCTTGTTGGAGTACAGCGAGTGGGTGACGAGGTGCAGCAGCTGGGCGACTTCGGCCTGGAAGGAGTGTTTCTGGGTCATGACGTGTTGTTCTGAGGTGACGAACGGCGCCGGGCAAATGAGGGCCGGTCGTGAACTTTTCAAGCCGGCTGGCCTCCGCGTCGAGGGAATGTGAACTTTTTGACGCTTCCTGCCGAGTATCGGCGACACGCGGCTTTTCGGTGGCGCAACGGCTGGTTACAGTGCAGACATGCGGATCGAGCTTCCCCTTCCCTCCTGGGCCGACACCCTGCCGCGCGCCGACGACGACGCGCATACGCTGACCGTCGCGCCGGCTCCCGTGGAATGGGCACCCTGGCAGTGGGGCAGCGAGCCCGCGCCCACCTTCCGCCTGCAGGTGGAAGCATCGCCCGCGGTGACGATCACGCTCAGTTTCTGAGGGCGCGCCGCCCTCTTCCGCTCAGAATTCGTATTCGGCCTGCAGCCGCAGCTGGTTGCGCGGCGAGCCGTCGGTGAGCCCGAACAGGACGCCGGCATTCCACTTGAGCGTTTGCGCCCGGCCGACCTTGAATCGGCCGAACACGGCGGGTCCCCAGCGGTGCGACTGGTCCGAAGTCGACAGCCAGTGGTCCCAGGGGCCGAATTCGCCGAAGCCGTGGGCGCCGAATTCGAATTCCGGCCGCCAGCGATAGCGCAACTGCCACTGGTAGCCCAGCTCCGCCCGCTCGGCGTTGTCGGCGCGATAGTGCTTCTCGATCAGCAGGTTCAGGTTGGCCGTGACGCTGGTGCCGAGGTCGGCCTGCAACAGCGGCCCCCATTTCACTTCGTAGCCTTCGCTGCGGTCCCGAGGCCGCTCGATTTCCAGCAGGAATCCCACGTCGACTGGATAGCGGCCCGTCTCGGTGAGCTGGAAGCGGTTCTCCCATTCCCAGGCGTCGAAGTCGTGCCGCTCGCCGGGCTCCTTGTGCCACTTGGCCGACAGCTCGGTGAACCACCAGCGGTTCACGCCCAGGCCGAAGCCCAGGATGGTTGCGCTCTCGCGGCTGCCGTCGCGCAGCTTGCGCGTGCCGGTCTTGAACTCGATTTCCTTCTCGCCTTCTTCCACGGTGGCGGGGAAGACGTATTCGGCCGCCCCCGCGAGGGCCGGCGCCGCAGGCGCGAGGCAAAGGCAGGCGAGCGCACCCAGCGCTGCTGCATGCACAGCGTTCTTCATGTTTTTTCCTGGAGTTGTGGTTGGGGGGAAAGGGCGCAGGCCGCTAGGGCGCGTGGGCCGTGCGGCGCAGCAGGCGGGTGCCGGCGTAGATCAACGCCAGCACGCCGACATAGGAGGCGAGCTGGGCGGCGGAAGGCCGTGCGTCGTATCCCATGAGCGCATGCAGGAAGGTGCCGAGCGCGGAGTCCGGCGCCAGGGCGGCCGAGGTGTCCCAGAGCGGCGTCGTGCCGCGCTCGAGCAGGCCGGCCTGCGCCAGCGCCTTCACCAGCTGGCTGGCGATCGATCCGGCCAGGATCGCGATCAGCGCGTTGGTCGTTGCGAACACGTGCTTCGTGGGCAGGCGCGACAGGCCCCCGTAGATCACGACGCCGGCGCCGACACCGGAGACGACGCCCAGCAGGCACGACACGACGACTTCGCCGGGGCGCACGTTGGACGCACCGGTGAGCGCGCCGCCGACGAACAGCACCGTCTCGGCCCCTTCACGCAGCACCGCGAGCGCCACGGCCACCAGCAGCGCCCAGGGCGCGCGGCTTCCCTGCTGCACGGAGCTTCCGAGCTGGCGGGCTTGCAGCGCCATCTCGCGCGAATGGGTGCTGACCCAGATGCAGTGCCACAGCAACATGACCAACGCCACCGACAGCACGGCGATGTTGACCAGGTCCTGCCCGGTGCCTTCGAACTGCTCGCTGATCTGCTGCGCCGAAAGCGCCAGCAGGATGGCGCCGAACACCCCGATGCCGACGCCGCCGGCCAGCCAGCGGCCGCGGCCCGCCAGCTGGCGCGTGGCGGCGGCGACGATGCCCACGAACAGCGCCGCCTCGAGCGACTCGCGAAAGACGATCAAGGCGGCGGCGAACATCCTGCCCGCCCTATTCGGCGACGACGGCGCCCTGTGCCGTCTTCTCGTTGAATTCGCCGAAGAAGGTGTAGCGCCCCGGCTTCAGCGGGCCGATGAAGATCGTGGCCTTCGCGCCGCCCGGGATCACCTTTTCGCGATTGAGGCTGTGGCTCTCGAATTCTTCCGGGGTGCTGTCCTGGTTGTGCACGACCAGTTTCACGCGCTGGCCGGCGGGTACCTTGAGTTCGGTCGGCTCGAAGCGGTGGTTCTTGATCGCCAGCGCGAACTCGGGTTCGGCGGCGGCGGCCAACGCGCACGCAGAGAAAAGCGCAAGGCAGGCAAGCAGGCGAGAAGTGCGCATGGCGATTTCTTCTTGAGGTTGCGGCCATAGTAATGCAAATCACTCGCATTTGTACAGGGCCACCCAGGCGGCGAAGGCCTGCAACCCGGAAACGCCATGGCTGCAACGACTGAAACATGTGAATGCGCCATTAGGGATTGCCCGTAAGCCCCAAAATGCTGCGTGCCTGCAGCCCGCCCGTCGAATCCTTCACACCGTTCGGCGATCAGCGCGGGCTTATCAGCTCCTTAAAGCGCGGATACGCGTGCCAAATTTGACCTTTGGCAAGGAATCTCGGTCCGAAATAGGACAGGCGTCAGCTCCACCAATTGCAATCGCTTACCGCCTGCCCTACAGTTGCCTTGTCATCCGGCTTAGGGGAGTCCCCTAGGTCCCATAAGGACGTATCGTTAAGGAGCTCGCATGTTTCAACCGAAGTGGATTCTCGGCGCGCTGGTCTGCGCCGCTGCCTTCGCCGGCACGACCGCGTTCGCGGACCAGGGCACTCTGACCGTCAAGGCGACGATCACCGCCTCGTGCAAGATCGCCAACATCCCCGAGATGGCGTTCGACCTGGACCCCACCAGCACGCAGCCCGGCGCGGCCCAGTCCGGCGTCACGTACCGCTGCACCAACGGCATCAGCGCGCCGACCGTCACGGTCGGCGGCGTGGCCGTGGGCACCACCACCTTCAACTCGGGTGCGGCCAATGCCCTGACGGGCCCCGGCGGCGCCAAGATCCCGTTCTCGATCTCCTGGACCAATCCGACCACCGCTGGCAAGGGCCTCAACGCCGCCACCGCCGAGCTGGTCACGCTCAACGGCTCGATCCTGAACGCCGACTACGTGAACGCCGTCGTCGGCAGCTACACCGGCAGCGTGCAGGTCAGCGTCCAGCCCTGAGGCCTCGCGGGCGGCAGCGCTTGCCAGCCCGCACCTCCCTGCTTTGAAATCCGGGCAACGTGAGCTCCATCGGTGACCCCCGCAAGGCCATGCGCATCCGCGTGGTCCTTGCCGGTTTCCTCTGCTGCTTCGGCACGGCAAGCCAGGCCGACACCGGCACGCTTGCCGTGCGCGCGACCGTGTTGTCGCGCAGCCTGTGTTTCATCTCCGGCGGGCGGACCATGACGATGGACTTCGGCGCGATCGACCCGGCGTCGACCGCGACCAAGACGCAGAGCGTCACGACCAGCATCTTCTGCATCGGCAACCGGACGTCGACCTTCGCCATCAGCACCGACAGCGGCCTGCACGAGTTCGGGGCCGGCAACCCCCGGATGCAGAACACGACCGCGGCGACCGCATTCCTGCCGTATTCCCTGTCGATCTCGCCGGCATCGGGGACGATCGCGACCAGCCTTGGGACCACGCCGGTCACGATCACCGGCACCATCACGCCCGCACAGTTCCAGAACGCGCGCTTCGGGGCCTACTCGGACACCGTCGCGATCACCCTCAACCCCTGACGCGCGGTGGCTCGCGCCCTGCCTGCCATGATCCAACCTGCGTCCACCCTGCGCCGCTTCCGGTTTGCCTTCGTGGCCGCGGCGCTGCTGGCGCTCCCCGCGGCCTGGGCTGCCGAATTCTCCGTCACCCCGATCCGGGTCGATCTCAAACCCGGTGTGCTGACGGAAACGATCACCGTCACCAACAACGCGAACAGCAAGCTGCGGGTCTCGATCAAGCTGCAGGAATGGACGCAGGACGCCAACGGCGTCGACGTCTACACCGACAGCAATGACCTGGTGTACTTCCCGCGCCAGTTGGAGCTGGAGCCCCAGGCCAAGCGGCTGGTGCGCGTCGGCTTGAAGACGCCGGCTGGCGTGGTGGAACGGGCGTACCGCCTCTACATCGAGGAGGACCGGGAGCCCTCGGCCGGCGTCGAGCGTCCGCAAGTCTCGTTCTACCTGCGCTTCGGCGTGGCGGTGTTCCTGGCGCCCGCGGTTCCGAAGCCGCAGCCGGAAGTCGGCCAGCCGAAGCTCGCCGGCGGCAAGCTCAGCGTGGCAGTGAAGAACGCGGGCAACGAGCATTTCCGGCTCTCGCGCGTCGCGCTGTCGGACGGCGCCAGTTTCAACACCGAGATCCCCGGCTGGTATTCCCTGGCCGGCAGCACCCGCACCTACACGCTGGAGGTGCCCAGCGAAGTCTGCCGGCGTGCCCGCAGCCTGAACCTGACGCTCGAAGGCGAAGAGGGGCTGCGGATCGACCGCAAGCTCGATGTCGATCCTGCGAACTGCGCCTGAACCAGCGGCCCTGCTTCGCTTCCTGCCGGATCCGCCGGTCCGGTTCCCCCGTTCCGGCGCATGGCCGCGGGCGCTCGGATGCGCCGCGCTTTCCGCCACCCTGGCGCTCGCTCCCGCACCCGGCCTCGCCCAGCCCACCCGGCCCGCGGCCGCGGCCGAAGCTGAGGAAGCGCTGATCCTCACCGTGCGTGCCAACGGTGTCGAGCGGGGCCTGTTCACCCTGCTGCGCCAGCCCGATGGCGATTTCTGGGTCGCGGAGGCGGACTTCCCGCGCCTGAACGTGCAGCCCCTCCCGCAGGCAAGGCGGCAGGCGGGCGGCGCGGCCTATTATTCGGTCCGCGCGCTGAGCGGCACCGCCCTGCAACTCAACGAAGCCGAATTGAGCCTGGCGGTCAACTTCCCCGCCCAGGAACTGGTGGGCAGCCAGATCGACCTGTCCAACCGCCCGCCGGCCGTCGCCCCGGAGCCGCCCGGGCGCAGCCTGATCCTCAGCTACCGCCTGGCCACGCGCAGCCAGGGCGGCGTGCTGCCGCGCCAGTTCGTCGCCAACACGCAGCTCGATCTGCGCTTCGGCGGCCTGCTGCTGCGGCAGGAGACGCAACTGGACACCGCATCGCCCGGCCGCCACCTGGCACGGGGGCGCAGCCAGGCGCTCTACGACGACATCGCGCGGGCGCGCCGCTATCTCGCCGGTGACACGATCTCCAACGCCGGTGCCTACGGCAGCACGATCACCGGCGCCGGGCTGCAGCTGCTGAAGCTGTACGACCTGACGCCGGACCTGATCACGCAACCCACGGCCAGCTTCCGCGCCAGCAGCGCTCTGCCGGCCGAAGTGGAGGTCGCGGTCGATGGCGCCGTCCTCAGCCGCACTTCCGTCGGCCCCGGCCCCATCAACATCAACAACCTCCTGCTCAATGGCGGGACGCGCAACGTGCGGATCACGGTGGTGGACGCCAGCGGCCGGCGCGAAGTGATCGAGCAGCCTTTCCTCTTCACGGAATCCGTGCTGGCCGCCGGCCTGCACGAATACGGCTATTTCCTGGGCAAGCGCTCCGAACTCGCACCCGACGGGCACTGGCGCTACCTGGAACCAGCCTGGCAGGGCTTCCATCGTTACGGCGTCAACGACAACCTGACGGTGTCCGGCGGCGGCGAGGGGAACGCCGACTTCACCAACGCCGGTGCGGGCCTCACCTTGCGCAGCGACCGACTGGGCCTGTTCTCCGCCGACCTCCTGGGCAGCCACGATCGCCGCGGCGGGTCCACGGCCCGGGGCTGGGCCGCACGCTATACCTATTTCTCGCCCGCCTGGGCGATGCTGCTGGGGCGCCGCCAGTTCGAGCAAGGCTTTCGCACCTTCACCACCAGCGCGGAACTGCCCTTCCCGCGGCGCGAGACCACCATCGGCCTGAGCACCCGCATCTACGGGGCCACCGTGTCGGCCGACTTCGTGCGCACGGAAGACGAGCGCGACGTGCGGGACACGCGCATCGCCCGCATCTCGCACCAGCTCACCCCCCGCACCCTGCTGGGAGCGGAATACCAGACGACGCGGATCAATGGCCAGGACGGCTGGTCCGCCAGCATCTTCCTGCGCACCCAGCTCGATGGGCCGTACTGGGTCTCGGCCACCGCGCGCGCGGCCTCCGGCAACCACGGCCTCGACCTCGAGACCGGCAAGACGCTCGAGCCGGGCGAGGGCTTCGGCTACCGCGTGGGCACCACCACGGTGGTGGCCCCCGGCTCGGCCAGCACGCTGGCCCTGGCCTCGGCCAACTGGAACCTGCGCTCCACCTCCTTCGAGGCCAGCACCAGCGCGCCGCTGCACGGCGACGGCACTTCGTTCACGGAGGTCGCCATGGCCGGCGCCGTCGTCGGCGTCGATGGCGCCTTCGGGTTCACGCGGCAGGTGTCCGACAGCTTCGTGCTCGCGCGGGTGGGTGTCCCCCTGCCCGGCATTGACGTCTTCCTGAACAGCCAGCTGCAGGGCAAGACCGACGCCGACGGCAAGCTGTTCCTGCCGGACGTGGGTTCCTTCGGGCGGCAGGACGTGTCGCTGAACGACAGGCAGGTGCCGCTGCAATACAACCTGCAGCGCCGCCAGCGGACGGTGCTGCCCGTGTTCCGCAGCGGCACGGCGGTGGACTTCGGCGGAGCGCGCGTGCGCGCCGTCGCCGGCACCGCCTGGCAGCTGACGGGCGGTCAGCGCGTGGCCATTGGCGGCCGCTCGTGGTCCCTGCGCGGTCCCGCCGGCACGCTGCAGATCGAGACCGGGCGGGCCGGCGACTTCTACCTGGAAAACGTCGAGCCGGGTCACTATGCTGGGGCCCTCGACGTCGGCGACCGCGCGCTGGCGTGCCGCGTCGACATTCCCGATTTTCCGGAGGCGGTGCGGGAACTCGAAGAGGGGATCCGGTGTGAATAAGGTGCTGCTCGGGCTGGCGATCGCGACGGCCGCCTGCACGGCGGGTGCCGAGACGACCTGCCGCATGATCTCCACGCCGGGCATCGATTTCGGCAGCTACGACACGCTGTCGGCGGTGCCCACCGACAGCCTGACGGCGATCCGCGTCACCTGCGAGCGCGATGGCGGGCCGCAGAACGTGGCGCTCACGATGGCGCTCGGGCCCGGCGTGAACGGCACATCGGTCCAGTCGCGGCGCATGCGCCAGCTGGGAGGCCGGCTCGACTTCCTGGATTACGGCCTGTACCGCGAGGTCACGCGCTCCAGCGCGTGGGGCCAGACGAACAGCGTGGACACCGTGACACAGACGCTGTCGATTCCCAACAGGGCGACCCAGTCCACGATCTTCACCATCTACGGCCGCATCCGGCCCCTGCAGGACGTCAGCGCCGGCACCTACGGCGACAGCGTCTCGATCACGCTGACGCCCTGAGCCCGCGAACCTGTCGGCCTGGCGCGTCTGGTCGCCACTTGACCGGAGTCAACACGGCGTCCCGCCAAGCTCGCAAAGTAGCAGGAACCAAACTGGTTCCGACAAAGGCGGGGGGTCTCTTGAGCGCCATACCTGTTCATCAATGCGACGTCGTCATCGTGGGGGGAGGCGGCGCCGGCTTGCGGGCCGCCATCGCGGTGGCCGAGAAGGATCCGGCGCTGCGCATCGCGCTGGTCTCCAAGGTGTATCCGATGCGAAGCCACACCGTCGCAGCGGAGGGCGGCTCGGCGGCGGTGGTGCGGCCGGACGACAGCCTGCAGCACCACTTCGACGACACGGTGCACGGCGGCGACTGGCTGTGCGACCAGGACGCGGTCGACTACTTCGTCGCCCACTGCACCGAGGAGATGGTGCAGCTGGAACACTGGGGCTGCCCGTGGAGCCGCAAGGAAGACGGCCACATCAACACGCGCGCCTTCGGCGGCATGAAGATCGAACGCACGTGGTTCGCCGCCGACATGACCGGCTTCCACATGCTGCACACGCTGTTCCAGACCTCGCTGAAGTATCCCAGCATCAAGAGGTTCGACGAACACTTCTGCTGCGACCTCCTCGTCGAGGACGGCCGCGCGCAGGGCGTGCTGGCGATCGAGATCGCCACCGGCGACTTCCGCCTGATCGAGGCCAAGTCCGTGGTGATCGCCACTGGCGGCGCCGGCCGCGTGTTCCGCCAGAACACCAACGGCGGCATCGTCACCGGCGACGGCATGGCGCTGGCGTACCGTCACGGCGTGCCGCTGCGCGACATGGAATTCGTGCAGTACCACCCGACCTGCATGCCGGGCACGGGGCTGCTGTTCACCGAGGGCTGCCGCGGCGAAGGCGGCATCCTGACCAACAAGGACGGTTACCGCTACCTGCAGGACTACGGGCTCGGCCCGGCCGACCCGTGGCCGCGCAAGAAGGCGATGGAGCTCGGCCCGCGCGACCGCCTCTCGCAGGCCTTCTGGCACGAGGAGCGCAAGGGCCGCACGCTCGAAGGGCCGCACGGCACCTACGTCAACCTCGACCTGCGCCAGCTGGGCAAGGCCAAGCTGCATGAACGCCTGCCGCAGATCTGCGAACTCGCCGAGGAGTTCATGGGCATCGATCCGGCCGACACGCCGATCCCGGTGCGGCCCGCCGTGCACTACACCATGGGCGGCATCCCCACCAGCGTGCTGGCGGCGGCGCCGCTGCCCGGACTGTTCGCCGCCGGCGAATGCGCCTCCAGCGGCATCCACGGCGCCAACCGGCTCGGATCCAACTCGCTCGCGGAACTGTGCGTGTTCGGCAAGGTCGCGGGTGAATCGGCCGCGGCCTTCGCCAAGGGGCATGGCTTCGGCCATGCGGCGAACCTCAGGGCCCAGGCCGGCGAAGCGCGCGAGCGCGCCCTGGCTCCGCTGCAACGCAGGCACGGCACGGAAAAGCTGGCCGACATCCGCAACGCCATGGCCAAGGCCATGGAGCGCGGCTGCGGCATCTACCGCACCGGTCCCGAGATGGAAGAGGCCGTGCGCGAGGTCGCCGTCCTCAAGGAGCGTGCGCAGCACGTGAAGCTGCAGGACAAGGCGGAAGCCTGGAACACGGAGTGGCTGGCCACGCTCGAACTGCAATACCAGCTCGATGTGGCGCAGGCGATGGCGCACTCGGCGGTCGCCCGCGAGGAATCGCGCGGCGCGCACCAGCGGCTGGACGCCGACTGCACCGAGCGCAACGACGCGCGCTTCCTCAAGCACACGCTCGCCACCATCGGCGCCGACGGCGCGCCGGTCATCTCGTACAGCGACGTGGTCATCACCCGTTCGCCGCCGGGCACGCGCGCCTATGGAGCGGCCGGCGAGGCCGCCGAAAAGGCGGACAAGGCCCACCAACAGACCAAGGAGAAGCAGCGTGTCGTCGTTGCCTGAGACCCGCACCATCGTCGTCGAGGTGCTGCGCTACCAGCCTGACAAGGCCGAAGCGCCCTACGTGGAGAAGTTCGAGGTCCCCTTCACCGACGACATGTCGGTGCTGCAGGGGCTGCAGTACATCAAGGACCACTTCGACGGCTCGCTGACCTTCCGCTGGTCCTGCCGCATGGCGATCTGCGGCAGCTGCGGCGTGATGATCGACGGCGTGCCCAGCCTGGGCTGCAAGACCTTCATGCGGGACTACTACCCCAAGGGCTTCCGCGTCGAGGCGCTGGCGCACTTCCCGATCGAGCGCGACCTGGTGGTGGACGCGACCGACTTCATCGACAAGCTGCCGCGCATCGAACCGTGGATCCAGCCCCAGCTGAAGAAGCCGCTGGCCGAAGGCGAATACCTGCAGATGCCCGAGCAGCTGGAGAAGTTCGAGTCCTTCAGCCACTGCATCAACTGCATGCTGTGCTACGCGGCGTGCCCGCAGTACGGCCTGAACCAGAAGTTCCTGGGCCCGGGCCTGACGGCGCTGGCGCACCGCTACAACGCGGACTCCCGCGACGGCGGGCACCCCGGGCGCGACGAGCTGATCCACTCGACGGAGGGCGTCTGGAACTGCACCGCGGTGGGCTACTGCTCCGAGGTGTGCCCCAAGCACGTGGACCCGGCCAACGCGGTGAACCAGAACAAGACGGCGAGCGCGCTCGGCTGGTTCGCCCGCATGATTCCCGGAGGGAGGCGCTGACATGGCTGCACGAAGACCTTATGTGCGCGACATGGACGGGTGGTGGACCCGCGTTCCGTTCTTCAAGCGCTACATGGCGCGCGAGGTGACGGCCTTCTTCGTCGCCGTCTACGGCCTGCTGATGCTGGCCGGCTTGGTGCGGCTGTCGCAGGGGCCCGCGGCCTTCGCGCAGTGGCTCGACCAGTTGCGCAGCGGCTGGTCCATCGCGCTGCACGTGGTGCTGCTGCTCGTGTTCGCGTATCACACCTACAGCTGGTTCGAGATCATGCCCAAGACCATGCCACCGGTGGTCGTTGGCGGCAAGAAGCTCGCGCCGCAGACGATCACCAGCCTGGGCATCGCGGCGGCCGCGGCCGCCTCGGCTTTCGTCCTCGTCGTCGCATGGGGGCTCGCACGATGAAACCGTCCACACTCAAGCACTCGAACCAGGCTCCGTTCTGGATGCTGTTCGGCGCCGGCGGCATGGTCTCGGCCCTGATCGGCGTCGCGCTGGTGTTCATGACCGGCCTGGCCGGGCCGCTGGGCCTGTTCGGTGCAGCCAACCCGATCGGCTACGAGAACCTGCTGGCCTTCGCGCGCAACCCGCTCGGCGCCCTGTTCATCTTCGCGGTGATCGCCTTGTTCCTGTGGCATGCAGCGCACCGCATCTACCACACGCTGCACGACTTCGGCATCCACCTGAACGCCTTCTGGTGGTTGTGCTGCTATGGCGTGGCGGCGCTGGGAAGCGTCGTGGCGCTCGTCTCGCTGCTGCGGATGTGAGGGCGCCTGCCGGCCAAGCCCCTTAGAACAGGGCGCTCCAGTCGCCCTGTTCGGCCAGCACGCCGCGCAGGCGCGCGAGCCCGCGCCGGTGCACCTGCGAGATGCGGCCGCGGGTGAGCTGCATCGTCGCCGCGATGTCCTCGAACGCCACTTCCTGCAGGTAGTGACTGCGGATCACCGCGCGTTCCTGCGCCGGCAGCCCCTCGATCGCCAGCACCAGGCGCTCGCGCAGCTGTCGCAGCTCCGCGCTGCGGTAGAAGGGCTGCGAGACCGTGGCCGCGCCGTCGTCGACCATGCCGCTGCCTTCCAGCAGCCAGCACAGCGCCAGCCCGATGCCCGCCTCCGACACGAACGCCAGCAGCTGCTCCGGCTCCTGCGGCGGCGCAGTGCCGGCGCCGCTGCGCTCGCCGGCCATCGCCTTCACGTCCGCCATGCGCTCGGCACGCAGGCGCTGCCGCGCCGCGATCTGCTGCTGCTTCTCGGTGAAGCGCTCCAGGCCATTGAGGATCGCGCCGTGCATGCGGCGCGCGGCGAAGGTGCGGAATTGCACCCCGCGCCCCGGATCGAAGCGCTCCATCGCCTCCAGCAGCCCGACCGAGGCGTATTGCAGGTAGTCCGCGTATTCGATCTCGTCGTGGAAGCGGCGGGCATAGTACGCACCGGCGACGATGCGCGCGTACCCCATGTGCAACTTCAGCAGCCGCTCCCTGGAGCCGGCATCCCCGCCCTGCCGCAGTTGCTGCCACAGGAGCGCTTCGTCTGCGCCGTGCGTTGCCGGGTCCGTGGCATGGGATGCAAGGGCTTGCATGGCCACCTCAATGGAAGGATCCGACCAGTGCCTTGAGCACCAGGGACCAGCCGTCGACGAGCACGAACATCAGCACCTTCAGGGGCAGCGCGATGGTCGTGGGCGGCATCATCATCATGCCCAGGGCCATCAGCACCGAGGAGACGACCAGGTCGATCAGCAGGAAGGGCAGGAAGACGAGGAAACCGATCTGGAACGCTGCCCGCAGCTCGGACAGCATGAAGGCGGGAATGAGCTGCACGTTGCCGACATCCTCGATGCCCTGCGGCATCTTCGCCTTCGACAGCTCGATCATCAGCGCCAGGTCCTGCTCGCGCGTCTGCCGCACCATGAACTCGCGCAGCGGCGCGCTGCCCTTGCTGTAGGCGGCTTCCATGCCGAGCGCGCCGTTCATGAAGGGCTGGAAGGCCTGGTCGTTGAGCGACTGCAGCACTGGCGACATGGTGAACAGCGTGAAGAACAGCGCCAGCCCGATCAGCACGGGATTGGGCGGCGTCTCCGGCATGCCGATCGCCTGCCGCAGCATCGACAGCACGATGATGATGCGCAGGAACGAGGTCACGCACACGAGCAGGGCCGGCAGCACCGCCAGCACGCTCAGCCCCAGCACGACGCGCAGGGCCTGGGCAGTGTCGTTCGATGCCGCCCCGAAGGCGCCGCTGGCGGTGGTGGCCACCGGCGTCGCGGCCAGCAGGTCCAGCGGCCAGGCGAACGCCAGCACCATCGCCACCCCGCTGGCGATGGTGCTGCAGCAAGCGCGCGTCATGGAGCTCCTCCCTCGGCCGCGTCCAGCGGGCGCCTTGCGAGCAAGGTGACCTGCTGCGGGGTGCACGCGAGCAGGAACTCCTCGCCGTTCCACTGCACCGCGTGGACGCTGGCGTGCGGCGTCAATGGCTGGCTCGAACGGCGGACGATGGCGGCAGGTCCCCGGCGCGTGGCGGACTGCGCCTGCGCGCCGGCACCGCGGCGCCACCATGCATAGCCACCGGCCGCAACGGCCAGCCCAAGCAACAGCACCGAAGGCATCCAGGATCCACCCTCCACGGCAGGCTGGACATCGCGCCGCAAGGGCAGCGTGCCGGGCAGCGCCTCGGCGCTGGCGGCGGCGGCCGAGAGCCCGAGCAGCCACGCCAGCAGCATGGCCCCGAGGTGGCGGGCAAGGACGGCGTTCATCTCAGAGCTTCAGTGGCAGCGGCAGTTCGCTGATGCGGACCGCGAAGGAGCCGTCGACGGCGACCAGTTGGCCGCGCGCCACCACCTTGCCTTCCAGCATCAGGTCCACCGGCTGCTCGAGGCCGCGTTGCAGCACGAGGACCTCGCTCTCGCGGGCGCCGAGCAACTCGCCCACGCTCATCTCCGCCTCGCCGACGCAGACCTGCAGGCGGACCCGGACGGCGTGCAGCAGGTGGGCCTGCCGCAGCAGCGGTGCGGCGCCGGCGGCCGGTGCGCCCGGCTCTTCCAGCTCGATGGTGCGCGCGGCAGCCGCCGGGTGCGCTGCCGGCTGCATGAAGGATTCGATCATCTGGCTCATGGACTGCACCTTTCAATCGGGCTGGAGGGCGGCGGGGCGGGCGAGCTCGAGCGCCTTGCGCCCGCCGGCGCGTGCGAGGTAGCCGGCGAACACGACCTGCTCCTGCGCATCGCGCACGAGGAGCGGGGCATCCAGCCGATGCGGCAGGGGAACGACGTCGCCGATGCGCAGGTCCTGCAGGCTGGCGAGGTCCAGTTCGCAATCGGCGAGGCGGGCCTGCAGCGCAAGACGCAGGGCGGCGAGCGCCGTGCTCACGGGCGCGAGCGTGCCCGTGGCTGCAGGCGCCGCAACAGGGCGTGGGAGTTCAGCCGCGCAGCAGCGCAGCGCGTGCTCCACCGCCGCAGCATCCAGCAGCAGGCGTGCATCGGCGGGCAGCGACACGTACACCAGCCCGGACCAGGGGCCCGCAGCCTTCGGCCGCGCGGGCGCCGCGGAGTCCGGTGCGACGACGCCCAGTGCGGCGCGCAGGCGCTCGTGCCAATCCGTGCTGCACGCCTGCGCGATGCGGCGCGCGATCGGCCCCATCGTGGCATCACTGCCCCACAGCGCCTCTGCCAGCTTCTGCTCGAACGACGACGGCAGCGCGAGCCAGACCGACCCGGTGCCTGCCGCGCCCGCCGACTGCCACGCTCCCTCCGAGTGCTCCGCGCTCGCCGGGCCGCACGTCACGCCCTGGGCAACCAGCGGCAAGCCCCACGCTTGGCACCAAGCCTGCAGCGCAGATTCGAGCGTGCGCCCCAGCGCCGAAAGCTGCGCCTCGCGCCATGCCACCAGCGGGCGGCTTTCCCCGTTGCGTCGCCACGGCGCCGGAAGGCTGCCTGCGCTCACTTGTGCTTCATCCCGAAGAGTTCCTGCAGCATGTCGTTCGCGGTCGAGACGATCTGCGAGGAGGCCTGGTAGCCGCGCTGCATGATCACCAGGTCGCTGAACTCGCGCGAGAGGTCGACGTTCGAGATCTCCAGCGATCCCGCGCGGACGCTCGCAAAGCCGGCATCGCCGGCCGCGCCCAGAAGCCACGGAACACCACCTGTTTCGGCATACAAGCCGTCGCCGAGATCGCGCACGGCATCCGGGGTGGAGAAGCGCCCCAGCGCGAGGCGGACGCCCTTGCTCGTCTGGCCATTGGAGTAGGTGGCGACCAGGACCCCCGTGGCGTCGAAAGCCAGCTTCGTGAGTGCGCCGGGCCCGAAGCCGTCCTGCGAGGTCATGGCGAGCGTGGAGAGGCTGCCCGATGCGAAGGACGTCACGTCGCTGGAGAAATCCAGCGTGAGCGGCTGGGCGCTGCGGCCGGCCGGCGTGTAGGAGAAGGAGAGCTTGCTCGTCGCCGCCGTCGGGAGGCCGTCCTCGAAAGCGAGCTCCGCCTCGCCGACCGAGGTGCTGCCATCGAGCAGTTCGACCTTCCAGCGACCCTCCTTGTCCGGAGCGAGGCTCGTGAGGCGCACCTGCAGGTTGTGCTCGCCCCCTGCCCCGTCGTGCACCTGAACGGACCCGACGGTCTGCTCGGTCGCCGTGCTGGAGAGGTTGCCGGTGAAGCGCGCGACCTCGGTGGCCTTGCCGGCATTCGTGCGCAGGCCCGCCATGGAGATCTCGCCCAACGTGCCGTCGGCAGACCGACCCAGCACCTTGCTGCCATCGGCGCGGTTCAGCAGCACGCCTGCGGCATCGAACTGGAACTGGCCGGAGCGCGTGTAGCGCGTCTGGCCCTGCCCGTCGCGCAGCACGAACAGGCCCTGGCCATCGAGCGCCAGGTCGAAGTCGTTGCCGGTCTGGCGGAAGTCGCCCTGCCGCCAGTCGACGCGGCTGGCCAGCGCGTCCACGCCATGGCCCAGAGCAGCTTCGCCTCCCTTCGTCCCCGAACTGCTCGCGTCCATGAGGTCGGAGAACTGCAGGTTGGAGGCCTTGAAGCCGGGCGTGTTCAGGTTGGTGGTGTTGTTGGCGATCACGCGCAGCCCCTGCTGGAAGGCTTGCAGGCCGGTGAAGCCGACGTGGATGGAATCGAGCATGGAGGTGCCTTTCAGCGGATGGCAGTGAGTTGGGACAGGCTGACGTCGTTCAGCACGCCGCCGCCCGGCAGGGTCACGGTGAGCAGCGGCGCGTCGCCCTGCAGCGCCATCGCGCTGACCGTGCCCGTGTTGCGCACCCCGTTCGACTCCACGTCCACGCTGCGCCCGAGCAGGCCCACCGACTGCAGGGCGGCCTCGTTCTCCAGCATCTGCTGCACGCGCTGATTGAGCTGCTGGGTCTGGTCGAGCGCGGTGAATTGCGCCATCTGCGCCATGAACGCCTGGTTGTCCATGGGTTTGAGCGGGTCCTGGAACGTGAGCTGCGTCAGCAGGACTTTCATGAAGTCCTGCAATCCGAGCGCGCTGGATGCCGCGCCGGCGGCAGGCGCGGCGATCGAGCCTATGGCCATGGTGATTCCTTGAGGAAGGGGGAAGGTGTGCGCGCCAGGGGCGCGGCGGAGGAAGGCGCCTGCGGATCCAGCGGCACGCCGTTGCAGACGAGGGAGCTGATCCGCTCGCCGCTGGAGTGCAGGCCGCGGCGCAGGTCGGCCACGGCGACGGCGGCGCGCTGCGCCACGAGCGTCGCATCGCCGTCGATCCCCAGCCACACCTTGACGCCTTGCGCAGGCACGACCTGGACGTGCAGCCGCACGAGCGCCCGTTCGCTCTCGCGTTCCCTGCCGCCGCTCGGCGGCAGGGGCTCTGGTTCGCATGCGGTCTGGGAGGAGACCGGATGGGGGCGCGGGGTGGCCGGCTCGCCCGGCACGACGGGGCCGCCACACGATTCGAGGTCCCTGCCCTCGTCGTCGCGGCCGCGATCCTGCGGGCGCTGCGCCGGCTCCGCTGCCTCCAGGCTCGAGGCGGCGCGCTGCAGGTGCAGTTGCCACAGCATGCCGTGCGCGGCACGCGCGGCCAGCGCCGCCGCAGGCGGGGCGGCGATCGCGTTGGGCAGGTCGAGCAGGGGCAGCTTCACTCGGACTCCCTGCCTTTGCGCAGTTGGGCGCAACGCCGCAGTTGCGTGAGCGCCAGCCACGCTGCGTCGGCCTCCCGGCACTCGTGGCGCAGTCGCGCCTGCAGGTGCTCCCGCTGCGCGGCGTCGCGCAAGAGCTGCACCGATTCGAGCTGGCGCTGGCGTTGCGCGCAGGCTTCGCGCGCCTCGGCCACGCGCTGCTGCATGGCCAGGCTGGCGGCAGCGGCGGCGATGCGTTCGCCTTCGAGGTGCGCGAGATAGCGCATCGCCTGCGCGCCGGCGAACACGTCGTGCCTGGCGCTTGCCAGCGCCAGCGCTTGCTGCTCGATCTGCTGCGCGCTGCGGCGGCGCTCGGCCTGGTCCAGATCGCACGACTGCATTTGCAGGCGGGCGAGGGCGAGGCGGGCGCTTTCGACCTCGGCTTCGAGCCTGCGCTCCGCCGGCAGCAGGCGCCAGCGAAAGCCGCGCAGGTCGACCGCCCCCACCGGCCCGCGCTTCATGCCGTACCCCCTTGGGCGAGGATCGCGCCGAGCTGCTGCAGCGCCAGGGCACGCGGCACGCCCCCGGCATCCTGTCGCAACCAGGCAAAGAGCGGTGCCTCCAGGGCGAGCGCCGCGTCGAGCGCCGGATGGGCGCCCTTGGTGTACGCGCCTAGTTCCACCAGCTGCCGGTTGCGTTCCAGGACGGCAAGGTGGCGTACGGCTTCCCGCACACGCAGCCGATCGGGCTCGGTCGCGAGATCCTTGAGCAGGCGGCTCGCGCTGCGCAGCAGGTCGATGGCCGGGAAGTGGGCCTGCTGGGCCAGATCGCGCGACAGGACGATGTGGCCGTCGAGGATGGAGCGCATGCTGTCCGCCACCGGCTCGTTGAGGTCGTCGCCCTCCACCAGCACCGTGAGCAAGGCCGTGACGGAACCGCCGGAGGGCAAGGTGCCGCAACGCTCGCACAGTTGCGGCAGTTCCGCGAAGACCGAGGGCGTGTAGCCGCGCGCCGTGGCCGGCTCGCCGGCCGCCAGTCCGACCTCGCGCCGGGCCATGGCGAGCCGGGTCATGGAGTCCATGGTGAGCAGGACCTTGCGGCCCTCCTGCGCGAAATGGCGGGCGATCGCGACGGCCGCATGGGCGGCCCGGATGCGGGCGAGCGCCGGCTGCTCGGAGGTGGCCACCACGACCACGGAGCGTCGAAGGCCGGTCTCCCCGAGCTGTTCCTCGATGAACTCGCGCACCTCGCGGCCTCGTTCGCCGATCAGCGCCACGACATTGAGGTCGGCCCGCGCATGCTGCGTGATCATTCCGAGCAGGCTGCTCTTGCCGACGCCGCTGCCCGCGAAGATCCCCATGCGCTGGCCTTCTCCCAAAGTCAGGAAGACGTCGATCGCGCGCACGCCGGTTTCCAGCACCCGTTCGATCCGCGGCCGCTCCATCGGATTGGTGGCCGGCGGGTACAGGTCGGCCCAGTTACCCACGGCAGGCCGGGGGCGGCCATCGAGCGGCTCACCGAAGCCATCGATCACGCGTCCGACCAGCTGCGGGCCCACCCCGATGCGCGATGCATGCCCCAGCGCGACCACCTTGCAACCCGCGCCTACGCCGCGCAGCGGCGCGTAAGGGAGCAACACGACCCGGCCCTGCTCCAGGCCGACGACTTCCGCGAGAACGGGCGGAGCCGAGCCTTCATCGTCCGGCAGCACACGGCACATCTCGCCCAGGTCGGCCCGCGGGCCCTCGGCCTCGATCGCCAGGCCTTGCAGCCGGCGCACCCAGCCGATGCGTTGCACCAGTTGCGCCGAACGCAGCGCCTCGCGATAGCCGGAGAGGACGCTCACGCCGTCTCTCCTGCGCTGTCTTGGCTGCTGCTCGCTCTCGCTTCGAGCAAGGCCGCCTTGCAGGCCTCGAGGATGGCGTCCAGGCGCGCATCGAGCGCGCCGGAGGTGGACTTCAGGATGCACCCACCCAGCGCCACCTGGGCGTCGCCGATGACGGGCACGGCGCCCGACCCCGGGCGCTGGAGCAGTTCCGCATCCTGGGGATGCACGTGCAGCACCACGTCCGGTGCACCGTGCTGCGCCAGAAGGTGCGCGAGTTGCGCCCGCACGAACGCCGGCTGCACGGCACTGGCGCCGACCACGCGGCACAGCGTCTCGTGGCAAAGGACCACCATCTCGTCCTGGGCACTCCACAGGAGATCGGCGACTGCGGCCTGCGCATGCTGCGCGATGCGGCGCAGCCGCTCGTGCTCGGCGACCCACTGGGCTTCGGCTTGCGCCAGCGCGCGCTGCACGGCCTGCCGGACTTCCTCCGCTGCCTGTGCACGGCCTTCGCGCAGCCCCTCGGCACGGCCGGCGCGCAGGCCTTCCTCGTGGCCTTGCTCACGCCCTTGCCGCAGGGCCTGCGCGTGCGCCTGACGCAGAGCCTGGTCCTCCTCCGCTTCGTCCATCAGAGCCTGTGCCGCCGGCGCCGAAGCGCCGCCGGTTCTCGCGCGCCCGAGGCGCAAGGGCGCACTGTCGAAGCGGATGCCGCGCAGCACCTCCGCCGCGTTCGAAGATCCGCTGCTCATCGCCGCCCCCGCATCGCACGGAGTCGCCGCCGCATGGCTTGCCACAGTGAAGGGGTGCGCGGGTTTGCCGCTTCCCACACACAGGGGGCAAGCTCCGCGACGGCTGCAGCCTGCAGGCCGCCGGCCTGGCTCACACCCGCAGCCGTGCGATCGACGCCGCGCGCGAATGCAGGGGGCAGCTCCGCCAGCAGTTGGTCGCGCCACGGCCAGGGCTGGCTCGCCAGCAGGGCAGCCGCCATGCGCGGCGGCTCGGCGCACAGGAGCGCTGCGAGCCTGCGCACACCCGCGGCATCGAGCGCCGGCAGGGCACCGACAGCGCTGCGATCCTCGTGTGCGTCCTCAGGGAGGAGGGTGCGGGCGAGCTCCGGCTCGCGCGGAATCCCGAGTTCCTCGAGTTCCTGCAACAGCGGGCCCAGGGCGGCCTGCTGTTCGCCGGAGAGCGCGTTCAGCACCCATTGCCGGTCGGCACCCCCGAGCGCATGCAGGGTCAACGCTGCGTGATGGGCCGGAGTGGGCAGCGGCGTGGCCGGCGTCATGCGTGCCTCCCGCGCGCGGGAGCGGACGGCGCCGCAACGGGTGGCATGGGGGTCTGCAGCATCCATGCGCGCACCTGCTGCAGCGCGGCCTCGCGCTGCGCCTGCGACAGGCGCGGCACATCGGGCAAGGGCGCGACCGGTCGGCGCTGCCGCCACCCGAGCACCAGCAGCAGCAGCGCGAGCAACGCCACCCCGACCGCCAACGGCAGCGCCCAATCGGGAAGGTCCATGGCATGCGCGCTGGCCGGCGTGGTGACAGGCAGCGGTGCGGGCGTTGCCGCCACGGGCACCGGGGTGGCCGCCGGCTGCAGCGCCTGGACGACCACCGTGTCGCCGCGCTCGGCGGAGGCGCCCACGGCGGCAGCGACCAGTCTTTGCACCTGCTCGCGCTGTTCCGCCGCGAGCGGCTGGCGCACGACGGCGACGACCTGGATGCGCCGCACCGCCCCCGGCTGGCTGACCACCTGCTCCACCCGCCGCCCCGTCTGGTACTCGACGTCCCTCTGCATGCTGCTGCCGCGCGCGGCGCGTGCCTCCGCATTGCGCAGATCGGGGCTGGCGCTGTCACGCGCCGATTCCTTTTCCCGCACCAGCACGCCGGTCGCGGGGCCGCCCCGCGCATCCGGCGTGGCGAGCACGTCTTCCGTCGTGACACGGACCTGGTCCATGTCCAGCACGAGATCCACGCTGGCCAGGGCCTGGCCGGCGCCGAAGGCCTGCTCCAGCACGGCCGCCGCCTTGCGCGCCAGGTAGTTCTCCATTTCCCGCTTCAGTTCCAGGCGCGCCGCGCCTGTGCCTCCGGCGGCGTCGGCGTCCGGGTCCACCGCCCGCGTCAGCGCCACGCCACGCTGGTCGACGATCGTCACTTCCGCGGCCTGCAGTCCCGGCACTGCGGCGGCCACCAGGCGCTGGATGCCGCTGACCTGCTCGCCGCGCAAGGACTGCCCCGGCCGCAGCGTGAGCGTGATGGCCGCCTTGGGACGGGTGGTGTTCTGGCGGAACAGACCCTGCTCCGGCAGGGCAAGGTGCACGCGCACGTCGCGCACCTCGGGGAACGCGAGGATCGTGCGGGTGAGTTCGCCCTGCAGCGCGCGCTGGTAGTTGATCTTCTGCGCGAATTCGGTCATGCCGAAGTCGCTGGTGTTGAACACCTCGAAGCCGACGGAACCATGCAGCGGCAGGTCGCGCCCCATCAACTTCATGCGCGCGGCGTGCACCTGCGAGCGGTCGACAAGCAGGGTGCGTCCCTGGTCCGCCACCGAGTAGGGGATCTTCAGCTTGTCCAGTTCACCGGCAAGCGTGGCTGCATCCTGCTCGCGCAGGTCCGAGAACAGCACCGCAGGTTCGCTGCGCAACAGCCACCAGCCTGCCACGCCGCACAGCAGCAGCACGGCTGCGCAAGCGGCGACGAATCCGAGCCTGGCAGCGGGTGCCAGGGTCTCCCACCAGCTCTTCATGCATCCTCCATGGGTGTTCGTGGCCGTGCTAGATCTGCATCCGCATCACGTCCTGGTAGGCCTCCAGGGCGCGATTGCGAACCTGCAGGGCGAGTTGCAGCGCGATGCGGCTTTCCTCCAGCCGCACCATCACCTCGTGCAGGTTCGCCGTCTCGCCGGCCGCGAGCCGCTGCAGGTCGACCTGGCTGGCCAGCAGCTGCTGGTTCAGGTCCTGCAGGCCCTGCGCCACCTGCGCACCGAAGCCGGTGCCCGCGGTGGCGGAGGCTGCCGCTGGGCCCGCTGCAGCCGCGGCGCTGGCAGGCACTTCGTCGTGCATGCCCATGGCCTGGATCGCCTCGATGTTCATGATCCCCTCCCGATCTCCAGCGTCTTCAGAGCCAGCGACCGTGCGCTGTTCAGGGCGGCCACGTTGGCCTCGTAGGAGCGCATCGCGCTCATGAGGGTCACGATTTCGGTGGCGGGATCGACGTTCGCCTGGTGCACGAAGCCGCGCGCGTCCGCGAGCGGATGGCCGGGGTCGTGCACCATGCGCGGCGCGGCGACCGTGGCTTCGACGGTGGCTACCGGGAGCGCGCCCGTTTGCAGACCCGTGTCGACCATCGACTCGAACGGAACGGAGGGCGCGACGAGGACGCGCAGCGGCTGGTACGCGGGCGCGCCGGGCCCCTGCACGCTGTGTGCGTTCGCCAGGTTGAGGGCAGCGACCTCGACCCGCATGCGCTGCACCGACATGCCCGCGGCACTGATCGCAAAGGTTTGCGCGAAATCCATCGGCTATTTCCTCCCGTCGCCGGCGGCAAGCGCCAGCAAGCCAAGATGGCGGGACAGCCCCTGGACGAGAGCCTGGTACTCCACCCCGTTGCGCGCGAGCTCGCTCATCTCGGCATCCAGCTGCACGACGGCGGCCTGGCCGCTGGCATCGAATGCCGGTTCGGCTTCGGCGCGCAGGCTGTCGACGGCGGCGGCATCCAGCGCGCCTCTTTCCGCCAGCGCACTGCGCGCCTGCGCCAAGTGCGCGTCGAACGAAACCCTCTGGGGCACGTAGCCCGGGGTGCTTGCGTTCGCGATGTTGGCTGCCACTGCGGCCTGGCGGCGGCTGGCCGTCTCCAGCGCCGCCGACAGGGCCGCCGTGGTGATGGTCTCGATGGGCATCGGCATGCAGGTGCTCCTCACTGGACGACCAGCTCGCCATGCAGGGCGCCGGCTGCCTTCACGGCGCGCAGGATGGAAATGATGTCGCGCGTGCCGGTCTTCATGCGCGCCAGCGCCTGCACGAGATCGGACACGGTGCCGGCACTGGCCAGGAAGCCGACGCCGACGGGCTCTTCCACCTCCAGTTGCGTGTTCGTCACCAGCGCGCTGACGACGCCCGGTCCGGCACGGCCGGCGAAGGAAGGTTGCGACACGCTGTTCTGGCTGGCGATGGAAATCTTCAGGTCACCGTGCGAGATGGCGATGCGCGAGATGCGCACGTCGCCGCCGGCCACCACCGTTCCGGTGCGTTCGTTGATGACGACGCGGGCACGCCGGTCCGGCTCCACCGCGACGTTCTCGACGCGGGCGAGAAAGCCGACCAGTTCGTCGCGCAGACCCTCGGGAACCTCGATCTCCACGCCGGAGGCATCCCGCGCGTGGGCGATGCCGGGCGCGACCTGGCTGTTGATGGCGGCGACCACGCGGCTCGCCGTCGTGTAGTCCGGCTCGGCAAGCACGAAGGTCACCTGCGCGGGCGGGGCCATGCGCTTCGCCATGCCGACCTCCACCGTGGCACCGTTGGGAATGGAACCGGCCGTGGGGTGGTTCTTCTGCACCACGTTGCCGTTCGCGTCGTAGCGGTGTCCGCCGATGGAAAGCGGCCCCTGCGCCAGCGCATAGATGCGGCCGTCGGGCCCGCGCAGCGCCGTCAGCAGCAGGTTGCCCCCGAGCAGGCTGCGCGCGTCGCCGCTGGAACTCACCGTCACGTCGAGCCCATCGCCTTCCCGGGCCAGGGCCGGCAGCGAGGCACTCACCATCACGACGGCCACGTTGCGGCTGTTCACCTGCTCCGGGGCGACGCCCAGGTTGAACTGCGACAGCACATTGGAGAGCGCCTGCCGCGTCGCCCGGTTGGCCGGCGAGTCACCGGTACCGGCCAGCCCGGTCACGATGCCGGTGCCGACCAGCACGTTGTCGCGCCAGCCCTGGACCTTCCCGAGGTCCTTCACCCGCAGCGGCGCGTCCTTGGCGGCGCAAGCGAGCGCCAGCAGCAGGGCGGCAGCGAAGAGGAAGGGGCGAGGGCAACGCATGGCTACAGGCCCACCGCGTCGAGAAACCGGCGCCACCAGGCGCGGCGATTGCGGTCGCTGAGGTCGCCTTCGCCGACATACGTGATGCGGGCCTGGGCGATGCGGGTGGACTGCACCACGTTGCCGTCGCTGATGTCCACCGGCCGCACGATGCCCTCCAGCGTGACACGCTGCGCCTCCTCGTTGACGGTGACCGCCTGTGTGCCCGCAATGCGCAACTGCCCTTGCGGCAGGACTTCCTGCACCGTGACTGTCACGGTGGTGAGCAGCCGGCTGGCGCGTTGCGTCCGGCCGCCGCCGTCGAAGTCGCCCGCCACCGAGAGCGCTGCCTGGGCCGCCTTGTTGCTGCCGTGCGCGAGATCCGCCTGCAGGTGGTTGCTGCGGCGCGTCCCGGTCTCGGCGCTGCTGGTGGCACTGGAGTTCTCGAACACCTGCACGGTCAGCACGTCGCCGGGGCGGAACGCCTTGTTGTCGGCAGTGAGGCCGCGGAAGGACTCTTCGCGGAACAGGCTCTGCGCCTGGCCCGCGAACGCGATCGCGGCGAGTCCGGCGGCGAGGATCGTGCGGCACCGGCTCACGGCGCGAGCTCCAGTTGGGCCGGCCCGACGACCCGCGCGAACACGATGCCGCCGCCGCCGGGGGCGCGCACCCGCACGTGCTCGCCGGCGCGCCCATCCTGCAGGACCGTCACCTTGCTTTCCAGCGACACGACCCCGTCGCTGCTGCGCAAGGTCGCCCAGCCACCGCGTTCCACCAGCACTTGCGCCTGCGCAGCCGGCGACCTTTCCAGCGGGGGCGCGGCGGACGCAGGGGCTGCCGCCGGCGATCCGGCCAGCAGCGTCGCTTCGATTTCCAGCGGCACGGGCACGGCGCGCACGAAGGCCCCCTCGCACCACACCTCGACCCACACCAGCATGCGGTTGCGCAGGGCCGCATCTCCCATCGGTCGCGGGCGGAACTGCACTTCGCCGGCGGGCACTGCGAGGTCATGCGGTGCCCGGGCGACCCGCAATTGCGCGCCCCAGCCATGCTGCGCCAGCCAGGCGCGCAAGGCCTCGGTCGCCGCCTGCGCGAGTTCGGAACCCCGCACCTGGCGCGTCGCGCGGTTTACGCGCACGAGCTCCGGTCCCTGCCACGCGAGCTCGCCCTCGCCGAGTCCGGTCTCGCGCTGCACCCATCGGGCGAGCGATTCACGGCGCACGAAGGCGGGCTGGCCGTCCCGCGGAACACGGCCGATCGGCAGGTGCACGAGCTGGCGCATGAGCGCGAGTTCGGACGAGCGCAGATGGGCGATCTGTCCGAGCGCCACGCCGTCACCGGCGACTTCCGCCTGCGGCAGCAGTTCGACGGTGACGCGCGGCGCGGCCTGGGCGCACGTGCACGCCAGCAGGCTGGCGGCGAGACAGGAATGCAGCCTCATCGCCGCAGCCCGTTGATCATGCCGAGCATCTCGTCGGAGGCCTGCACCACCTTCACGCTGGCCTCGTAGGCGCGCTGGGCCACCATCAGGTTGACCATCTCCTCCACCAGCTTCACGTTGGAGGATTCGAGCGCGCCCTGGGCGAGGGTGCCCATGCCGTCCTCGCCGGGCCGGCCGCCGATCGGCTCGCCGGAGGCTTCAGTGGCGCGGTAGACGTTGGCCCCTTCAGGCAACAGGCCCTGCGGATTGGCAAAGCGCGCCAGTTCCAACTGCCCGGCATCCACTGGCGTCGCCTGCCCTGGCAGGCGGACCTGGACGCGGCCCGTGGCGGAGATCGTCACGGACTCCGCGTTGTCCGGGATCGCGATCCCCGGCTTGATCGGCACGCCGGCCTGGCTCGCGAGCTGGCCGTCGGCGTTCACCTTCAGCGAGCCGCCGCGTGCGTAGGCACGGGTGCCGTCCGGCATCGCGAGTTCGAGGAAACCATCGCCGACGATCGCGAGGTCCAGGGGCGCGTCGGTCTTGCGCAATTCCCCGGCGTCGAACACCTTGGCCGCCGCCCCGAGCTGCACGCCGGCGCCGATGCTGCCCGTCGCGAACAGCCCCGCTGCGTTCGTGCCGCGGGCTCCCTGCACCGCGGCAACGACCAGCTCGGAAAAGCTGGTGCGGTTCTTCTTGAAGCCGCTGGTGTTCACGTTGGCGAGGTTGTTGGCAATCGCGTCCACCTGGGCCTGGTGGGCCTGCATGCCGGTGGCGCCGATCGCAAGTGCATCAAGCATGGAATTCCTCCGCGTGAAGCGATGTCATGAACCCTCTCCCAGCCGACGGATGCTGGTGCCCAGCATCTCGTCGTAGCTCGTGGCGACCCGTTGCATCGTCTCCAGGTGGCGCACGGACTGGAGGAGCTGCACCATCTCCTGCATGGACTGCACGTTGGAGTTCTCCAGGAAGCCCTGCTGCACCTGGGTCGCGCCTTCGTTGACCGTCACCGGCTCACCGTGCACCCGCACCAGCCCGTCCCCGAGGCGTTCCAGCTGGGCGGATGCGTCGAACTGCACGATGCGCAGCTGGGCGAGCGGCGTTCCGCGGCTGCCGCCCTGTGCGGCGGCGGTCGCGTCGAATACCCGGCCGGCTGCATCGATCACGGGATTGCCCTGCGTGAGCTGGATCTCGCCGCCCACGCCCATCACGAGGTGGCCTTGCTGCGTGACGACACGCCCCCGCGGGTCCAGGCGGAAGTTGCCTTGGCGCGTGTAGGCAGGGCCAGCTTCCGTCTGCACTTCGATCCAGCCGGGGCCGGCGAGCGCAACATCGAGCGCCTGGCCGGTGGACTTGAGCGTGCCGGGCCGCTGGTCGACGTGGGAGGCCAGCATGGGCGACGGGCCGGCCTCCGCACGCTCGACGCCCAATCCTTGTTGCACCCCGCGCTCCACCCGGGCTGCGAACGGCAGGGTGACGGCCACGCCGCGCTTGTAGCCGACCGTCTGCGCGTTGGCCAGGTTCATGGCGACGGAGTCCAGCCGCGCCATGTCGGCCTGCATGCTGCCCAGGACCAGCGAGAGGATCTCGTTCATGCGACGCCCGCCTCCCGCACGGTGACCGTGCCATAGGACTTCAGTTCGATCGCGTGCGGAATCTCGGACATCGAGAGCACGCGCAGGTGCGGCAGGCCGCGCTCGCACAGGGAGCGCAGGTAGCGCCGCAGTTCGGGAGCGCACAGCAGCACGGGCAGCAGGTTGTTCTTCATCATCCGTTCGGCCTGCTGCACGAGCTGCAGCAGCAGCTTTTCGAGCAGCCGGGGTTCGATCGCGACCCCGGCGGGGGAAACGCCTTCGCGGCGCGCCGCCTGCACGCCCTGCAGGAGCCGGCTTTCGATGACCGGATCGAGCGTGAGGACATGGAGCGCGCCCGAACCGCCGGCCAGGCTCTGGCAGATGCTGTGTCCGAGCCGCTGGCGCACGGCTTCGGTGAGCTGCGCGGCGTCCTTCGTCGCCCGTCCCGCGTCGGCCAGCGTCTCCAGGATCGCCTCGAGGTGGCGGATCGAGACCTTCTCGCGCAGGAGGTTCTGCAGGACCTTCTGCACGTCGCCGACCGCGAGTACCGTCGGCACCAGTTCCTCCACCAGGGAGGGCTGCGACTGGCGCACGCGGGCCAGCAGCCGGTCGGTTTCCTGGCGCGTGAGCAGGGTGGCGGATTCGCGCCGCAGCACTTCGGTCAGGTGGGTCATGAAGACCGTCGCGCCGTCGACCAGCGTGTAGCGCGCGGCCGCGGCCTGCTCCCGCCCCGACACGTCGATCCAGAGGGCCGGCAGGCCGTAGGTCGGGTCGCGCGTGGCCTCGCCGGGCACCGCGGTCTGGTCGCCACCGGGATGGATGGCGAGCAGTTGTCCCTGGCGCGCCTCGCCCCGGCCCGCCAGCACGCCGTCGACGTAGAGCTCGTAGGCGTCCGGCGCCAGTTGCGCACTGCTGCGGAAACGGATGGCGGGGATCACGAGGCCCAGCTCCAGGGCGTGCTGGCTGCGCAGGGCACCGATGCGATCCTCGAACAAGTTGCCGCTGTCGCCGACCTGCAGGGCCCAGCGGCTGCCCACACGCACTTCCACCGGTTCGACCGACATCTGCGCGTAGGGGTCGGCGCTCTCCGGCGCCGGCGCACTGGTGTCCGCGGGCGCGTCCGAGCGCGCCCGCCGCGCCCACCAGGCGACCAGCATGGCCGCCGCGAACAGCGAGAAGGCCGGCAGCAGCGGGATGCCGGGCAGGAACAGCAGGGCGGCGAGCGCCGCTGCCACCATCACCAGCGTCTTGGGGAAGGCCGTCACCTGGCGCAGCGCCTGCTTTCCGAGGTCGCCGTCCGAGGCCGAGCGCGTGACGATGATGCCGGTGCCGACGGCGATGACCAGCGCGGGCACCTGCGTCACGATGCCGTCGCCGATGGTCAGCAGCGTGTACGTCTGCAGGGCCTGCGCCCACGGCATCTTGTGCTGCAGGATGCCGATCACCAGCCCGCCGATGATGTTGATCAGGAGGATCAGGATGCCGGCGACCGCGTCGCCCTTGACGAACTTGCTGGCGCCGTCCATGGCACCGTAGAAGCCCGCTTCCTTTTCGAGCTGGCGCCGCCGGCGCTGCGCTTCGGCCTGGTCGATGAAGCCCATGTTCAGGTCCGCATCGATGCTCATTTGCTGGCCGGGCATGCTGTCCAGGGTGAAGCGCGCCGCTACTTCGGAGACCCGCTGGGCGCCGCTCGTGACCACGACGAACTGCACCACGACCAGGATGAAGAACACGATCAGGCCGACAACGAAATTCCCCGCCACCACATGCGAGCCGATGGCGGCGATCACGCGGCCGGCGTCGCCCTCCGCCAGGATCAGGCGTGTCGCCGCGACGTTGAGCGACAGGCGGAACAGCGTCGCGAGGAGCAGCAGCGAGGGGAAGGTCGAGAAGTCCACCGGCCGCACCATGGAGAACGTGAGCAGCAGCAGCAGGAAGGCGAAGCTGAAGTTGGCGAGGATCAGGAAATCGAGCAGGCCGCGCGGAATCGGCAGGAACAGCACCAGCAGCACGCCCAGCAGCGCCAGCACCATCGCCACGTCCGTGTGGCGCCCGAGGAAGCGGCGCAGCGCGTTCATGCTGCCGCTCCGGTCGCGGCGCCGGCCTTCTGCTGGCGTGCGGCCAGGACCCAGACGATGACGCGGGCGACCTCCGCATGGAAGGAGGCGGGGATGTATTCGTCGAGTGCCGCTTCGCGGAACAGTCGGCGCGCAAGCGGCGGGTTCTGCACGACGACCACACGGTGGCGGGCGGCGATCTCGCGCATGGCGGCCGCGAGCTGGCCAGCGCCCTTGGCCACCACCCGCGGCGCCGGCATCTCGCCGTGCGCATAGCGCAGCGCCACGGCGTAGTGCGTCGGGTTGGTGAGCACCACGTCGGCCTCGCGGGTGTTCTTCAGCGACTGGCTGCGGCGCAGCATCTCGCGCCGCAGTTCCCGCAGGCGGCCGCGGATGCGGGGATCCCCCTCCCGGTTGCGGTATTCGTCCTTCAGCTCGCGCCGGCTCATGCGCATGCGGCGCGCGAACTCGCGCCGAGTGAACACGAGGTCCATGAGGGCGACGACCACCAGCGCCAGCGCCATCTTCCAGGCCAGGGCTGCGGCGTCGGCCAGCAGGACCTGCACGAAGCCCGAAGCCGGCACCGACGCGATGGCGGCAAACCCCGGCAGCAGGCTGCGCAGCGCCAGCCAGGCGACCGTCGCCAGCAGCGCGAGCTTCACGCAGGCACGCGCCGCATCGAACAGCGTGCGCAGCGAGAACATGCGGCGAAAGCCCTGGGCCGGATGCAGCCGCGTGAAGTCGGGGCGCAACGGCTCCAGCGCGAAGACGAAGCCGGTCTGCGCGACCGAGCCCACCACCGCGCCGACCAGGAGCGCGAGGAACAAGGGCCACAGCGCCAGCGCCGCGCCCGCCGCGAGCTCCTGCACCAGTGGCCACGGGAGGCCCTGCTGCGCGGCGCCGCCGGCGCGCAGCAGCGGCAGCCGCGCGAGCCGCACCAGCGCGTGCCAGGCGTCGAGACCGGAGGCGGCGAGCCAGCCGGCAGCGGCCACGAACACCACGCAGCCCACCGCTTCCGTGCTGCGCGGCGTCTGGCCCTTCTCACGCGCCTGGTGCAGCTTGAAGGGCGTGGCGGCTTCGCTGCGATCGAGGTCCTGCTCCGCCATCAGCGTGCTCCCGTGGCCAGCCAGGCCATCCAGGTCCGGTAGATGGCCGCATAGAGCCGGCCCGCCGGGGCGCCGAAGGTGCTGGCCCAGGCCCACAGCGAGAGCAGGCCGGCGACGATCTTCACCGGCACGCCGAGCACCAGCATGTTCATCTGCGGCAGGTTGCGCGAGATCACGCCGAGGGCGAAATCGACCAGCAGCAGGCTGAGCACCACCGGCGCCGCCAGCGCGAACCCGAGCGTGAACAGGGCCGCCGCTTCCCGTGCGATGGGCTCGGCGGCGCCCGCGAGCGGGCCCGACTGCCCCACCGGGAAGCGTTCGACGCTGTAGGCGATGCCGCGCAGCAGCGCATGGTGTCCGTTCACGAGGAAGAAGAACACCGCCGCGAACAGCGCGAAGACGGACGACAGCACCGGCACGCGGGTGCGCGTCGTGGGGTCGAACACCTGGGCGATGCCGAAGCCCACCTGCACGTCCACCAGGCGGCCTGCCAGCGCGAAGCCGGCGAACGCCATGAGCACGCCGAGGCCGAGGGTGGCGCCCACCACCAGCTCGCGCAGCACGGCCTGCAGCAGCACGCCGAATTCCTGCGGCGGAGGTGCGTTCGTGCCGGCGAAGGGAAGCGCGATCACGCAGGAGATGCCCAGTGCCATCAGCACGCGCACCAGCAGCGGCAAGGAGGCCGCGTACAGCAAGGGCGTCAGGAGCAGGAGGGCTGCGATGCGCGCGGACAGCAGCAGCATGGTGAGGATCCAGCCCGCACCCAGCGTGGAGACGATGGTGTTCATCGCTGCGGGCTCAGAGCAGCGAGGGGATCTGCGACCACAGCGACACGGTGAAGCGGCACAGGGTGCGCAGCATCCACGGCCCGAAGGCGATGACGGCGAGCCCCGCGGCCACCAGCTTCGGGACGAAGCTGAGGGACATCTCCTGGATCTGCGTCACGACCTGCAGCACGCTCACCACCAGGCCCACCAGCATCGTGATGCCGAGGACCGGCAGGCACACCATCAACCCCGTCCAGAACAGGTCCGCCGTCACGCGGATCGCGAAATCGCCCTGCATATCAACACCTCCCTGGTGCTTTCCTGAGGGCTGACTGTGCGGGACGTGCGCAATCCCGTTGAGTGCGGGATGTCACACGCTGCCGGCGCAATCGGCCGCGCGCGATTGCAGGAGGCGCCCGGGGCGGCGCAGGCGCGAGTGCGCTAGAAGGCCGGCGCCGGCGGCTGCAGCAGGCGCAGCAGCGCCGCCACCATGACCGGCTTGACGAGGAAGGAATCGAAGCCGGCCAGCTGCGCCGCTTCACGGTCGCTGGCCTGGTCGGATCCGGTCAGCGCCACCAGCTTCATGGCATGGGGCGGCACCTGCTCGCGGATCCGCGTGCAGGCGAGCACGCCGCCCATGCGCGGCATGTGCAGGTCGAGGATGGCGTACCGCGGCCGTTCGCGCAGCGCCACGTCGACGCCTTCGTCGCCGTCGTAGGCCACCAGCGTGTCGAAGCCGAGCTGTTGCAGGAGCTCGCACAGCCCATCCGCCGTATCGCGATGGTCGTCGACCACCAGCACCGTGCGAAGGGGGTCGGAGTCGGGGTCGGGTGGCGCTTGGGACGTCATCGCGCTGCAGGAACTGGAGAGCCGGGGTGCAAGGTCGGTGCATTGTGGCTGCGCGCCGCCCGCCGGGGCGTCAGAGACCTTCGCCAACGCCGGCCCGACGTCCCCTGCTCTAATCGGGGCAGGAACCACCCATGACTCACCTGTTCGACCCGCTGCAGCTGGGCAGCCTGCAGCTCGCCAATCGCATCGTGATCGCACCGATGTGCCAGTACTCCGCCGACGAGGGCAGCGCGACCGACTGGCACGCCATCCATCTCGGGCACCTGTCGCTTTCCGGCGCCGGGCTGCTGATCATCGAAGCCACGGCCGTGTCCGCCGTCGGGCGCATCTCGCCCACCGACCTCGGCCTGTACTCGGATGCCAACGAGGCTGCGCTGGCTCGCGTGCTGGCGATGGTGCGCAGACATTCGCCGATCCCGGTCGCGATCCAGATCTCCCACGCCGGACGCAAGGGCTCCAGCGAGGCACCCTGGGACGGCGGCGCGCAGATCCGACCCGATGCGCCCCGCGGCTGGCGCACCGAGGCGCCCTCGCCGCTATCGCATTCGGCCGGCGAAGTGACGCCCGTGGAGCTGGATCGCGCCGGGCTGGCGCGCATCCGCGACGACTTCGCGCGCACCGCCGCGCGCGCCGCGCGCCTGGGCCTCGACGGCATCGAACTGCACGCGGCGCACGGCTACCTGCTGCACCAGTTCCTCTCGCCCCTGGCGAACCAGCGCGAGGACGAATACGGCGGCAGCCGCGACAACCGCATGCGCTTTCCGCTCGAGGTGTTCGATGCGGTGCGCGCGGCCTTCCCCGCCGACCGGCCCGTGTGGGCGCGGGTGTCGGCGACGGACTGGGTGCCGGGCGGCTGGGATGTGGCCGACACGATCGCCTTCGCACAGGCGCTGGCGGCGCGCGGCAGCGCGGCGATCCACGTGTCCAGTGGCGGCGTGTCGCCGCTCCAGAAGATCGCGCTCGGCCCCGGCTACCAGGTTCCGTTCGCCCACAGCATCAAGCAGGCCGTGGGCGTTCCCACCATCGCGGTCGGCCTCATCACCGAAGCCGAGCAAGCGGAGGCGATCGTGCGCGACGGCCAGGCCGACGCGGTCGCGCTGGCCCGCGCCATGCTGTACGAGCCGCGCTGGCCATGGCATGCGGCAGCGAAGCTCGGCGCGCAGGTCAACGCGCCCCGGCAGTACTGGCGCTCGCAGCCGCGCGAGCACAAGGACCTGTTCGCCGGCGCGCACTACGGCCAGCGCTGAACCGGCCCGCGTCTCCTAGCACAAGGCCGAAGGCGCGCTTCCGACAACTTCCGTGGAGAACCTTGTGGACAACCGTGTGGAAGGGGCCGCAGGGCCGCGCCAGCACTGCACCTGGCTGCGGTGATGCATCAACAGGCACACGCTTGCACAGGCTGACGGGATGCGCAGCATGCGCACCCCGCCGGCGCTCATGTCGCTCGTGCGACAGCCACGGCACGGTCGCGTTTCAAGGCCTCAGGCGCTGCAGCAGGCCGGCCGTGGACCCATCGAGGCCCACCGTATCGCCCGACGCAAGTCGCTGCGCGATGTCGCTCGCCAGCACCTTGCCGAGCTCGACCCCCCACTGGTCGAAGCTGTCGATGCCCCACACGCTGCCGCTGGTGAAGACGCGGTGCTCGTGCAGCGCGATCAGCGCGCCGAGGGACTCCGGCCCCAGCGTATCGAGCACGAAGAAGGTGCTGGGCCGGTTGCCGCTGAAGTTGCGATGGCCGCCGGCGTCGGGCTTGCCCTGCATCAGCGCCTGCGCCTGCGCAAGCGCATTGGCCAGCAGCAGTTCGTGGTGGCCCGGGATGCCGTGCGCCGGCTCGCGCACGGCGATGAATTCGACCGGCACGCGATCGGTGCCCTGGTGCAGCATCTGGAAGTAGGCGTGCTGGCCGTTGGTGCCGGCCTCGCCCCACAGCACCGGCGAGGTGGCGAAGGGCAGCGGCTGCCCCTGCGCGTCCACGCTCTTGCCGTTGCTCTCCATCTCCAGTTGCTGCAGGTAGGCGGGAAAGCGGCGCAGCGCGCTGTGGTAGGGCGCGATGCTGCGGCTGGCGAAGCCGTGGAAATCGCGGTACCACACGTCCAGCAGCCCGAGGCGCACCGGCAGGTTGCGTTCCAGCGGCTCGCGGCGAAAGTGCTGGTCCATCGCGTGCGCGCCGGCGAGGAAGGCCGAGAAGCGCTGCGCCCCGATCGCGATCGCCAGCGGCAGCCCGATCGCCGACCAGAGCGAATAGCGGCCGCCCACCCAGTCCCAGAACCCGAAGGTGGTGGTGATGCCGAACTGGCGCGCGGCCTCGACGTTGGTGGTCAGCGCCGCGAAGTGCCGCGCTATCTCGTTGCCGCCCTGCTGCTGGAACCACACGCGGGCACTGCGCGCGTTGGTCATGGTCTCCAGCGTCGTGAAGGTCTTGGAGGCGACCAGGAACAGCGTGCCCTCCGGGCGCAGCTGCTGCAGCACCGCATCGAGCTCGTGGGCGTCGATGTTGGAGACGAAGTGCAAGCGCTTGCCGCGGATGCGGAAGGCGTCGAGCGCCGCCACCGCCATCTGCGGCCCCAGGTCGGAGCCGCCGATGCCGATGTTGACCACGTCGGTGATGGTGGCGTCCGCGCGCACATGCTCGGCGTACGCGAGCATGGCTTCCAGTGTCTCGTGCACGGCCATCGAGTCGGGGTCCTGCGCATCGCGCGGCGCGCGCAGCAGCCAGTGCTTGACCGCCCGGTTCTCGGTGTTGTTGATGCGCTCGCCGGCGAACATCGCATCGCGATGGGCTTCGACCCCGCATTCGCGCGCGAGCGCCATCAGCGCCTGCTCGGTGCCGGCATCGATCAGGTTCTTCGACAGGTCCGCGAACACGTGCGGCGCCTGCTGGCTGAACCGCGCGAAGCGGCCGTCATCCTGCGCGAAGGCGTCGCGCAGGTCGAAGGAGGCACTCCCGCTGCGGAAGCGCTCCTGCAATTGCCCCCAGGCGGCCGTGCGGTCGCAGCGCTTGCGTGCGTCAGCCATGGCGGTCAGGCGGCGAGGATCAGCTTTTCCAGCTTCGCCGCGTCGGCGGCGAAGGTGCGGATGCCTTCGGCCAGCTTGTCGCCGGCCATGGCGTCCTCGTTGAGCGCCCAGCGGAAGGACCTCTCGTCGTACTGCACGCGCTCGATGTCGGCCGCCTTCGCCTGCGCGGGATCGAGCGCCCGCTGCACCGGCGCCTCGGAGCCGGCGAGCTGCGCGAGCAGCTCGGGGCTGATGGTCAGCAGGTCGCATCCGGCCAGCGCGAGGATCTGGCCCACGTTGCGGAAGCTCGCGCCCATCACCTCGGTGGGAATGCCGAAATGCTTGTAGTACGTCCAGATCTGGCGCACCGACTGCACGCCCGGATCGTTGGCGCCCGCGCGCGCCGCCTCGTCCCAGGCCGCGCCGGCGCTCTTCTTGTACCAGTCGTAGATGCGGCCCACGAAGGGCGAGATCAGCTTGACCTTTGCCTGCCCGCAGGCCACGGCCTGGCAGAAGGAGAACAGCAGGGTCAGGTTGCACTGGATGCCCTTCTCCTGCAGCCGGGCCGCCGCCTGGATGCCCTCCCAGGTGGAGGCCACCTTGATCAGGACCCGCTCGGCCGGCACGCCTTCGGCGCGGTACAGGGCCATGATGCGCTCGCCGCGGGCCACCGTGGCCGCGGTGTCGAAGCTCAGGCGGACATCGAGCTCGGTGGAGACGCGGCCGGGGACGTGCTGCAGGATCTCGGCGCCGAAGCGCACCAGCAGGCGGTCCACGATCTCGTCGACGTGCTGCTTGCCGTGCTGGGCCACCGTCTCGTGCAGCAGGTGCGCATAGTCGGCCTTCTGCACCGCCTTGAGGATCAGCGAGGGATTGGTCGTCGCGTCCCGCGGCTGGTATTGCGCGAGCTGGCGGAAGTCGCCGGTGTCGGCCACCACCGTGGTGTACTGCTTGAGGGCATCCAGTTGGTTCATGCCCCGATTATCCGGCGCGGCGGCTACGAAGGGCGCACGATGGCGACGCCGTGGCTCGCCAGTTGCAGCCCCACTTCGCTGCCAAGGCCGAGTGCATGCCCCACGTCGGGCGAGACGACGAACACCGGACCGAGTTCGGTGTCGAAGCTGTACTCGTAGCTGCTGC
Organism: Ramlibacter alkalitolerans; assembly: GCF_016722765.1. Lineage (GTDB taxonomy): Bacteria > Pseudomonadota > Gammaproteobacteria > Burkholderiales > Burkholderiaceae_C > Ramlibacter > Ramlibacter alkalitolerans. The sequence continues at coordinate 176,751 of NZ_JAEQND010000011.1, forward strand.
CGAGGTACGAGAGCTTGGCGAGCCGGCCGGCGAGGCCTTGCCCGGGCGGCCCGAGCTGCCACGCTTCCGGTCGCACCGCGAGCTTGACCGCGCCCGCGGGCACCGGCCGGCGCGGCACGACACGCAGCGGCCCGAGCGCGATGCCGCCCGCGCCATCGGCCTGCGCATCGAACAGCATCGCCTCGCCCATGAAGGCCGCCACGAATTCGCTGGCCGGCGCCTCGTACAGGTCCTGCGGCGTGCCGCGCTGCGCGATCACGCCGTGGTCCATCACGATGATGTGGTCGCTGACCGCGAGCGCCTCGCCCTGGTCGTGCGTGACGTAGGCGACCGTGAGCTGCAGCCGCTGCTGCAGGGCGCGGATCTCGTCGCGCATCTCGCGCCGCAGGCGGGCGTCGAGGTTGGACAGCGGCTCGTCGAACAGCAGCACCTGCGGCTGCAGCACCAGCGCGCGCGCCAGCGCCACCCGTTGCTGCTGGCCGCCGGAAAGCTCGCTGGGCAGGCGCGCATCGAAATCCACCAGGCCCACCGTCTGCAGCGCATCGATCGCACGCCGGCGGGCCTCTCCCGTCGGCACCCCCGACATGCGCAGGCCGTAGCTCACGTTCTCCACCACATCCATGTGCGGGAACAGCGCGTAGCTCTGGAACATCATGCTGACGTTGCGCTGCGCGGGACCGAGCCGCGTGACGTCGCGCCCGCCGATCAGGATCTGGCCTGCGCTCGGGGTCTCCAGGCCGGCGATCAGGCGCAGCGTCGTCGTCTTGCCGCAGCCGGACGGGCCGAGGATGGTGGTGAGCGAGCCGCGCGGGATCTCGAAGCTGATGCCGTCGACGGCCGCCCGCGCGGCCGCATCGGCGGCATAGCGCTTGCTCACGCCGCGCAATTCGATGCCCGCGCTCATGCAGATGCTCCCGCCATCGCCTGTGCCGCAACCGGCGAGCGCCGGCCCAGGCGGCGCTCGCCGACCAGCCGCTGGATCGCCGCGATGGCCACGCTCATCATCGCGATCAGCACCGTGCAGTACGCCAGCGCCACGCCGTAGTCGCCGTTGCCCACCCGCCCGATGATGTAGGTGGTGGCGAGTTCGTTTTCCGCGGTGACCAGGAAGATCACCGCGGACACCGTGGTGATGGCACGGACGAAGCTGTAGACGAGCGCCGCCACCAGGGCCGGCTTGAGCAGCGGCAGCACCACGTGGCGCAGCGTCTGCAGCGTGGAGGCACGCAGCATCAGCGAGGCTTCGTCGAGCGACTTGTCGACCTGGTGCAAGGCCGCCGTGCCGGCCTGCACGCCGACCGGCAGGTTCCGGAACACGAAGCACAGCACGATGATCAGGCCGGTGCCGGTCAGCTCGATCGGAGGGACGTTGAAGGCGAGGATGTAGCTCACGCCCAGCACCGTGCCCGGAATCGCGAAGGCCAGCAAGGCGGAGAACTCGAACATCCGCTGGCCGCGAAAGCGCGTGCGCGCCAGCAGCCAGGCGATCAGCAGGCCCAGTGCCGCCGTCAAGGGCGCGGACAGCGCGGCCAGTTTCATCGTGGTGAGGAACGAGTTCCAGGCGGTGCCCGCCCACACCACGCCGAAGGCGCCCCACTCGAGCGCGAAGGCGGTGCGGAAATGCGCGAGGGTCAAGGTGTAGTCGCGGCCCCAGGTGCGCACGAAGCCGCCGGCGAAGGCGAACAGGTACACCACCAGCGTGAACGCGACCCAGGGCAGCGCGACGCCGTGCACCAGCCGGCGCACGTGGGGCGGCAAGGGCATCGCCAGCCCGCCGTCGCCCTTGCCGGCCAGCGTGGCATAGCTGCGTCGCCCGATCGCCCAGCGTTGCAGCACGAAGGCGCCCAGCGCGAACAGCGTCAACAGCCAGGCGAGCGCGGCGGCGCGGCCCTGGTCGTACTGCGCGCCCACGATGGCGAAGAAGATCTCGGTGGACAGCACCGAGAACTGGCCGCCCACCACGACCGGGTTGCCGAAATCGGCCATGCTCTCGATGAAGCCGACCAGGAAGGCGCTGGCGATGCCGGGGCGCAGCAGCGGCAGGGTGATGGTGCGGAAGGTCTGGCGCGCGTCGGCCCGCAGCGTCTGCGCCGCTTCCTCCAGGCTGGGCGAGACGCCTTGCACCACGCCGCGCAAGGTCATGAAGGCGATCGGCGTGAAGGCGAAGGTCTGCGCGATCCACACGCCCAGCCAGCCGTAGAACCAGCGCGAAGGCTCCACGCCGAACGCCGCCTCCAGCCACTGGTTGACGAGGCCGGCGCGGCCGAAGAGGAGGATCAGCCCGAGCCCCACGACGAAGGGCGGCGTGATGATCGGCAGCAGCGCCAGCACCTTGAGCGGACGCGCGAGCCGGCGCGATCCGCGCTCCGCCATCAGTGCCATGAGGGTGCCGAGCAGCGTGGTGCTGGCTGCCGTCATCAGGCCCAGGAACAGCGTGTTCCAGGCGACGCCGCAGCGCACGCCGCCGCCCAGGCACTGCAGGCCCCAGTTGCGCTCGCTCGCGATGCGGGCCGCGAAGGCGGCCAGGCCAGCGCGCCCGTCCTCATCGACGAAGGCGCCGACCAGCGCCTTGAGGACCGGATAGACGATGAACAGCGCCAGCAGTGCGCCGCACGCGAGCACCGCGCCGGCGACGAACAGGTCGCCGCGGAACAGGCCGCGTCGCGCCAGGCCGAAGGCGCCGAGCACGAGCAGCGACAGCAGCGCGATCGCGGCGCCCCAGCCCATGCCGAACTGCTGCACGCCGAGGTCGCCGAAGAGGGCCTGCAGCGCCGCGAAGTTCCAGCCCCTGGCACCGATGGCGAAGCCCGCGGCCAGCAGCGCCAGCAGGCCGCCGAAACCGCCCGCCAGCAGCAGCTGGCCCTGCCTGCCATCCGGTGGCAGCAGGGCCGCCGCGGCGCACAGGATCAATCCGGCGAGCCCCGCCAGCAGCCAGGGGCGGCCGAACATCACGGCTTGCAGCAGCCCATTTGCCGTGGCCTGCTCGCCCCAGGTGCGACCGAGCGCGAGCAGGCCGTTCGCGTCCTGCAATGCGTACCACGGCAACAGCAGGTAGGCGAGCAGGCCCGCGGCCACCCAGGCCCACAGCGGTGCGTTGGGCCCCTTCAGGATGGCGAGGCTCACCGCGGCAGCGCGTTCACTTCCTTTTCCCAGCGCGCGATCAGGCGCCGGCGCTCGGCGCTGGCGCCGTACTTCGCATAGTCGTACTCGATGAAGCGGATCTTGCGGAAGTCCGGCACGCGCGCGTCCACCTTCGCGGCCTTGTTGCTCGGAAGCTGGAAGGACTTCGCCGCGGCGGCCAGTTCCTGCGCCGGCGGCGTCAGCGCCCACTCGTAGAACTTCTTCGCGGCCTCGAGGTTGCGCGCACCCTTGACGATGCTCATGGAGCCGATCTCGGCCCCCGTTCCGTCCGCCGGCGTGACCGTCTCGACCGGAAAGCCCTGCATCTTCTCGCCCGGGGCGTCGTGCACGAAGCTGATGGACAACGCCGTCTCGCCCCGCGCCACCGCCTTGATCGGGGCGGTGCCGGAACGCGTATAGGCGCCGATGTTGCGGTGCAGGGCCTTGAGGTACTCGAAGGCCTTGTCTTCGCCCATCAGCTGCACCAGCGTGGCGATCATCGTGTACGCGGTGCCGCTGGAGGCGGGATTGGCCACCTGCACCTCGCCCTTGTAGTCCGGCTTGAGCAGGTCGGCCCAGGTCCGGGGCACCGCCAGCTTCTTCTTCGCCAGCAGCTCGGGGTTGTAGCCGAAGCCCAGCGGCCCCGAGTAGATGCCCACCGTGCGCCAGTTCGACTGCTTCGCCTGTTGCTGCGCCCACCCGTGCAGCTGCGGCAGCGAAGGCGACCTGTATTCCAGCGTGAGGCCCTGCTCCGCTGCCTGCAGGTGCGGATCGCCGGTGCCGCCGAACCACACGTCGGTCTTCGGGTTCTCCTTTTCGGCGATGAGCTGCGCCAGCGCCTCGCCGGACCCCTTCATGGTCATGTTCACGCGCGTCCCGGTGCTGCGCGCGTAGACCGTGGAGATCATGTTGCACCACTCCGCCTGCACCGAGCAGATCACGTTGACCTGGCCCTGCGCCGCGGCAGTGCCGGCCGCGACTGCGAACACCAGGCCGAGACAGAACTTGCGCATTGCGTTCTCCTGCGTAACGAAATTACGACTGCATTTGCCGAGCGATCGGCTGCCGGCGTGACCCATGCATCCCCCAGGGGATGAAACGAAGTTACAGTACCCCGACCCTCACGAACAACAAGGACATGAGCTTCGACCTCGTTCTCTTCGGCGGTACCGGCGACCTCGCATGGCGCAAGCTGATGCCTGCGTTGTTCCAGGCCTTCCGCCACGGCACGCTCCCCGAGGGTGGCCGCATTATCGGCATAGCGCGCGACGACCTGAGCGATGCCCAGTACCGCGACCTCATTCGCTCGCGCTTCGACGGCGTCGACCTGGCGAAGCGGCCGAGCCCGGAGGAATTCGAACGCTTCGCCGGACTGCTGCACTTCCTTCGCCTCGACCTGTCGCGGCCGGAGGACTACGGCCGCCTCGCGCAGATGCTGCGCGAGCGCCACGCCGACGTCGTGGTGATGTACCTCGCGACCGCGCCCGACCTGTTCTCGCAGGTGGTGCAGCAGCTCGCCGCCGCCGGCCTGAACGGCGCGAACACGCGGCTGGTGCTGGAAAAGCCCCTGGGCCACGACCTCGCCTCCAACCGCGCGATCAACGAGACCGTGCGCAGCGTGCTGAGCGAACGCCAGATCTTCCGCATCGACCACTACCTCGGCAAGCCCGCGGTGCAGAACCTGTTCGCGATGCGCTTCGGCAATGCGCTGTTCGAGCCCGTGTGGCGGCGCGAACACATCTCCCACATCCAGATCACGATCGCCGAGGACCTGGGGGTGGAAAAGCGAGGCGCCTTCTACGACAAGACGGGCGCGCTGCGCGACATGGTGCAGAACCACGCCTTGCAGCTGCTGTGCGCGCTGGCGATGGAGCCGCCGATCAACGCCCACGCCGATGCGATCCGCGACGAGAAGCTCAAGGTGCTGCGCTCGCTCAAGCCGTGGACCGCCGAGGCGCTGGACCAGCACGTGGTGCGCGGGCAGTACGCGGCCGGCAACGTCAACGGCCAGCCGGTGAAGGGCTACCGCGAGGAGCCCGGCGTGGACCCGGAAAGCCGCACCGAAACCTTCGTCGCGCTGCGCACCGAGATCGCGAGCTGGCGCTGGGCCGGCGTGCCCTTCTACATCCGCACCGGCAAGCGGCTGGGTTCGCGCGAGGCGCACATCGTCGTCAACTTCCGCGAGACGCCGCACGCGATCTTCAGCGCGCCCCCCGGCAGCACCAACCGGCTGATCATCCACCTGCAGCCGCGCGACGGCCTGGAGCTGCACCTGCTGGCCCAGGGCAGCCAGGAGAACCGCCGCAACGGCCAGGTCCTGGCCCCGGTTCACCTCGACCTCGACTTCGACAAGCGCTTCGGCTCCGAGCGCGTCGGCGCCTACGAGCGGCTGCTGCTGGACGTGATCGCCGGCCGCCTGAACCTGTTCGTGCGCAGCGACGAACAGGAAGCCGCGTGGCGCTGGGTGGAGCCTGTCCTGGAGCGCTGGCGCGGCGAGGAGCGCGGGCCGCGGCCGTACAACGCCGGCACCATGGGGCCGAGCGCCGCCAGCGCCATGATCGCGCGCGACGGCTTCTGCTGGAGCGAGGAATGCTAGGCCCCCGCCCGGCGAGGCCGGCGTGCTAGACCGCATCCGCGCCTCGCTGCCGTCGCTCGCCCCCGCCGAACAGCGCGTCGCGCGCCTGGTGCTGGTCGACCCGCGCGCCTTCGCCACGCTGCCGGTGAGCCAGCTGGCCGAGCGGGCCCACGTGAGCAAGCCCACGGTGGTGCGCTTTTGCCGCAGCATGGGCTATGACGGCCTGTCGGACTTCAAGCTGAAGCTGGCCGGCAGCGTGAGCGAGGGCGTGCCCTTCATCCACCGCAGCGTGGACCCGGACGACAGGACCGGCGACGTGCTGGTCAAGGTGATCGACAACACCGTCGCGGCCTTCCTGAAGTACCGCAACGATGCCTCCACCTTCGCGATCGAGAAGGCGTCGGAGGCGCTGGCGGCGACGCACGGCACGCGCGGCCGCATCGAGTTCTACGGCGTGGGCAACTCCGGCGTGGTGGCGCTCGACGCGCAGCACAAGTTCTTCCGCCTGGGCGTGAACACGATCTCCTACAGCGACGGCCACATGCAGGTGATGAGCGCGACGCTGCTGGGCCCGGGCGACTGCGTGGTCGTGATCTCGAACTCCGGCCGCACGCGCGACCTGATGGACGCGTGCGACATCGCGCGGCGCAACGGCGCCACCACGATCGTGATCACCGCGACGGGCTCGCCGCTCGCGGCCGCGGGGCAGATCCACCTCTCGGCCGACCATCCGGAAGGCTACGACCGCTACAGCCCGATGGTGTCGCGCCTGCTGCACCTGATGATCATCGACGTGCTGGCGACCACGGTGGCGCTGCGCATCGGCGGCGGACGGCTGCAGCCGCTGCTGCGGGAGATGAAGAACAACCTGCGGACGAAGCGGTACGCGTGAGCAGCGCTGGGGTTCGCGCGCTGCGCGGCTCACCGCCAGCCTACGCATGGTTGGCCGCGTTCTCGTAGGCTGGTGGTGAGCGCCGAAGGCCGCGAACCCCAGCGCTCAGATCCGCCCCTCCTCCACCGCGTGGCACGCCACCCGCACCCCGCGCAACTCCAGCAGCGCGGGCCGCTCCGCGCGGCAACGCTCGTTCGCATGCGGGCAGCGCGGATTGAATGCGCAGCCCGTGGGCGGATTGAGCGGATTCGGCACCTCGCCCTGCACCGGCGTGCGCGCGCGGCCGGTGTCGTGCATCTTCGGGATCGCATCCAGCAGCATGCGCGTGTACGGGTGCTGCGGCTGCGCGAACAGCTGCTGCTTGGGCGCCAGCTCCACCAGCCGCCCCAGGTACATCACGCCGACCTCGTCGCTCACGTGCCGCACCACCGCCAGGTTGTGCGAGATGAACAGGTACGTGAGCCCCAGGCGGCGCTGCAGGTCCTTCATGATGTTCAGCACCTGCGCCTGCACGCTCACGTCCAGCGCCGACGTCGGCTCGTCGCACACCAGGAACTCGGGATGCGTGGCCAGCGCGCGCGCGATCGAGATGCGCTGGCGCTGGCCGCCGGAGAACTGGTGCGGGTACTTCGAGGCGTCCTGCACATTCAGGCCGACGGAGGAGAGCAGCTCGCCGACGCGCTCGCGCACCGCCGCCGCACCCTCCACGAGGGCGTGCTCGTTCAGCGGTTCCGCCACGATGTCCTGCACCCGCCAGCGCGGGTTGAGGCTCGCGTAGGGGTCCTGGAAGATCATCTGGATGCGGCGGCGCAGCTTGCGCCCTTCCGGCGTGCGGAAGGCCGCGTGCGCGTCCTGGCCGTCGAAGGTGAAGCTGCCGCGCGTCGGGCGGTACAGGCCCACCAGCAGGCGCGCGACGGTGCTCTTGCCGCAGCCGGATTCGCCGACCAGCGCCAGCGTGCGCCCCTTCTCGATGGCGAAGCTCACGCCGTCGACCGCATGCAGGAGCTGGCGCGGCTTGCGTTCGAGCACGCGATTGAGCCAGGGGGCGGAGACGTCGAAACTTTTGGCCAGGTCCTGGGCCTGGACCAGGGGGGCGTCGGATGGCACGGAAGCACCCCTCACCCCAGCCCTCTCCCCGGAGGGGAGAGGGAGGAAGTCCGCGGAGGTGATCGGCGGCACGGCGCTCATCCCGGCATCTCCGCGTTGGCGTCGTGCAGCCAGCAGGCGGCGCGGGTCGCACCGGCAGCGAGCAGTTCCGGGCGCTCGCGCGTGCAGCGCTCGAAGACGCGCGGACAGCGCGGGTTGTAGGCGCAGCCGGGCGGAATGGCCGTCAGCCGCGGCATCGCGCCGTCGATCTGGTTCAGGCGCTCGCGGTCGCTCGTCATGTCGGGGATGGAGGCCATCAGCCCCATGGTGTAAGGGTGTGCGGGCTGGTGGATCACCTGGTGCACGGGGCCGATCTCCGCCAGCCGCCCGGCGTACATCACCGCGACGCGGTCGCAGGTCTCCGCGATCACGCCCATGTCGTGCGTGATCAGCATGACCGCCGCGCCATGCTCGCGGCAGATGCGCTTGAGCAGTTGGATGATCTGCGCCTGGATCGAGACGTCGAGCGCGGTGGTGGGCTCGTCGGCCACCACAAGGCGTGGTTCCGCGGCGAGCGCCAGCGCGATCACCACGCGCTGCCGCATGCCGCCGGAGAACTGGTGCGGATAGTGGTCGATGCGCTGCGCGGCCGCCGGGATGCCGGTCTCCTCCAGCAGCGCTATGGCGCGGCGGCGGGCCTCGGCGCCGTCCACGGGCAGGTGCGCCTGGATGGTTTCGGTGAGCTGGCGGCCGATGGTGTACAGCGGATTGAGCGACGTCAGCGGGTCCTGGAAGATCGCGCCGATCTTGCGGCCGCGGATGTGGCGCATGCGCTCGAAGGGCAGGTTGTCGATGCGTTCGCCTTCCAGCAGCACCTCGCCCGACGCGATGCGCCCGGGCGGCTCCAGCAGCCCGATGATCGCCGCGCCCGTCAGCGACTTGCCGGCGCCTGACTCGCCGACGACGCCCAGGATCTCGCCCGGCGCGATGTCGAAGGAGACGTGGTCGAGTGCCCGCAGCGTGCCGCGCCGGCCGGGGAACTCCACTACGAGGTCGCGGACTTGCAGCAGGCTCATTGGAGTCGCGGATTGAGCGCGTCGCGCAGCCAGTCGCCCAGCAGGTTCACCGACAGCGCGATCAGGATCAGCATGATCGCGGGGAACACGGTGATCCACCACTCGCCCGAGAACAGGTAGTTGTTGCCGATCTGGATCAGCGTGCCCAGCGAGGGCGAAGTGGGCGGCACGCCCACGCCCAGGAAGGACAGCGTCGCCTCCGTGATGATGGCGGTGGCGATGTGGATCGTCGCCAGCACCAGCACCGGGCCGGTGACGTTGGGCAGCACGTGGCGCAGCATGATGCGCACCGGCGCCACCCCGGTCACGCGTGCGGCCTGCACGTATTCCTTGTTGCGCTCCACCAGCGTGGAGCCGCGCACCGTGCGCGCGTACTGCACCCAGCCGGTCAGCGTGATCGCCACGATCAGCACGCCGAAGGCCACCGTGTTGGGCGCGTTCGGAAACAGCGCGCGGCCGACGCCGGCGATCAGCAGCGCGACGAGGATCGGCGGGAACGACAGCATCACGTCGCACAGGCGCATCAGGAAGGCGTCGATCCAGCCGCCGCGAAAGCCGGCCAGCAAGCCCAGCGCCACGCCGATGATCATCGACAGCACGACCGAGGCGAAGCCCACGACCAGCGAGATGCGCGCGCCGTAGATCAGCGCCGAGAGGATGTCGCGGCCCTGGTCGTCGGTGCCCAGCAGGTACCTGGCCGTGCCGTCGGCAAGCCACGCCGGCGGCTTGCGGGCATCGCCCAGTTCCAGGGTCGTGAGGTCGAAGGGGTTGTGCGGCGCCACCCAGCCGGCGAACAGCGCGCAGAACACGCACACGAACGCGATCGCCGCGGCGGCCACCGCCATCGGCGAACTGCGGAAGCTGTAGCCGACATCGCTGTCCAGCCAGCCGGCGAGCACCTGCCTCATCGCCCCTCCTCACCCACGCCGTGTGTCATCAGGCGCCCGACTTCACCTTGATCCACTTGAACGACAGGTTGTTGTCCGGCCGCTGCACCACGTCCACCCGCTTGCTCACGCCCCAGGCCAGCGCCTGCTGGTGCAGCGGGATGTGGCCGATGTCGTCCTGGTGGATCTTGAAGGCCTCGTGGATCATGGCGTTGCGCTTGGCCTTGTCGGTCTCCTGCTGCACCTTGTGCGTGAGCTCGTCCACCTTCGGGTTGCAGTAGGCGCCCAGGTTGAACTGGCCCGCGCCCTTGTCGTCGACGCAGGACATGATCGCGTTCAGCGGATCGCCCGCGTCCACCGTGCTGGGCGTCCACCCGAGCAGGTAGAAGCTGGTGTCGCGCCGCAGGATCTTCGGGAAGTAGGTGCCCTTGGTCTCGGCCGCCAGGTTGATCTTGACGCCGATGCGCGAGAGGTTCGCGGCCACCGCCTGGCAGATGCGCGAGTCGTTGACGTAGCGGTCGTTCGGGCAGTTCATCGTGACCTCGAAGCCGTTCGGGTAGCCGGCCTCCGCCAGCAGCTTCTTCGCCGCGTCGGCGTCATAGGGCAGGCGCTTGTTCAGGTCCGGCTGGAAGCCGTTGATGCCGGGGCCCACCATCTCCGCGGTGGGATTGGAGGCGCCGCGCATCACCGTCTTCTTGATGCCCTCGATGTCGATCGCCTGGTAGAAGGCCTGGCGCACCCGCTTGTCCTTGAACGGGTTCTTGCCCTTGACGCTGGAGTACAGCAGCTCGTCGCGCTTCTGGTCCATGCCGAGGAAGATCGTGCGCAGCTCCGGGCCGGTGAGCGCGCGCGCGTTGGCCGAGGCGTTGACGCGGTCCACGTCCTGCAGCGGCACCGGCTCCATCACGTCCACTTCGCCGGAGAGCAGCGCGGCCACGCGGGTGGCGTCGTTGCCGATCGGCGTGAAGATCACCTCCTGGACGTTGCCTTCGATCTTGCCCCAGTAGTTGCCGTTGCGAACGAACGTGGTGCGCACGCCCGGCTGGCGTTCGCGCAGCCGGTACGGGCCGGTGCCGTTGGCGCGGAACGAGGCCGCGTTCTCGATGCCCTTGCGGCGATCGACCGGGCGCGTCGCCTGGTTGTCCTCGCACCACTTCTTGCTCATGATCGCCACCCGCGACATCAGGTCCGGCAGGATGGGGAAGGGCTGCTTGGTCTCGATCTCCACCGTGTGGCTGTCGATCTTGCGCACCGCCTTGAAGTCGTTCGTGTAGGACTTCATGTCCGAGCCGTCGGCCTGCGTGCGTGCCAGCGAGAAGATCACGTCGTCGGCCGTGAACGGCGTGCCGTCGTGGAACTGCACGTTCTTGCGCAGCTCGAAGCGCCACACCGTCGGCGACATCTGCTTCCATGCGGTGGCGAGGCCCGGGATGATGCTCATGTCCTTGTCGCGCAGCACGAGCGAGTCGTACACGTTCGCCATCACGTCGAGCTGCAGCGACTCGTTGAGCGAGTGCGGATCCATGGACAGGGCGTCGCCCTGGTTGGCCACGCGCACCGTCTGCGCGCTCACGCCCAGCGCGGTGCACAGCAGCGTCGTGGCCAGGAAACTCTTGATTCGCATGGTGGACTCCTTTTCGGAATGGATGCCTTCGGATGAAACTGCCCGTGCCGCTCAGGGGGTGAGCGGCAGTCCCCGTTCGATCAGGCTCGCGTGCAGCGCGGAGCCGAGCGGAAGGATGTCGTCGTTGAAGTCGTAGCGCGTCATGTGCAGCATGCAGCTGCCTTCGCCGCCCTGGCCGATGCGCAGGTAGGCCCCGGGCTTGACCTGCAGCATGAAGGAGAAGTCCTCGGCGCCCATGCTCGGCTCCATGTCGCGCACCACGTGCTCGGGGCCGACCAGCGATTCGGCGACGTCGGCGGCGAATTCCGTCTCGCGCGGCGTGTTGATCGTGGCGGGATAGATGCGCTCGTACTGCACGGTGGCGGAGGCGCCGAAGCCGAGCGCGACCGCGCTGCACAGCTCTTTCAGGCGCCGCTCCACCATGTCCTGCACCTCGGGCCGGAAGGTGCGCACCGTGCCCACGAGCGTCGCCTTGCCGGGGATCACGCTCATCGCATGCAGGTCACCCGCCTGCATCGCGCAGAGGCTGATCACGGCGCCGTCGACCGGCTTGACGTTGCGCGAGATGATGCTCTGCACCGCGGTGATGATGTGCCCGGCCACTAGCACCGGGTCGATCGCGAGGTAGGCGTGCGCGCCGTGGCCACCCTTGCCGGTGATCTCGATCGTCACGCGGTCGGCCGAGGCCATCATCGCGTGGTGCCGCACGCCGAAGCAGCCGGGCCGCAGCCCGGGCCAGTTGTGCATGGCATAGACCGCTTCGACGGGCCAGCGGTTGAACAGGCCGTCCTCGATCATCGCCTTGGCGCCGGCGAAGCCTTCCTCGCCCGGCTGGAAGACCAGCACCGCCGTGCCGTCGAAGTTGCGCGTCTCGGCGAGGTAGCGCGCCGCGCCGATCAGCATCGTCACGTGGCCGTCGTGGCCGCAGCCGTGCATCATGCCGTTGCGGCTGGACTTCCACGGGAAGTCGTTGGCTTCGGTCATGGTCAGGGCGTCCATGTCGGCGCGCAGGCCGATCATCCGGTTGGCCGTGTTCTGGCGGCCGTGGATGATGCCCACCACGCCCGTCTTGCCGATGCCGGCGTGGACCTCGTCGACGCCGCACAGGCGCAGCGCTTCCTGCACGCGGGCGGCGGTGTAGACCTCCTCGAAGCCGAGTTCCGGGTGGGCGTGCAGGTCGCGGCGGAAGGCCGTGAGCTCGGGATGGAACTGCGCGATGTGCGCGAAGGCGCGCGCATGCGCAAGCCGGGTGGTGGCGGCCGGGGCCAGCATCGATCAGTGTCCTTGTGCCGTGCCCACGCGCAGGCGCGGGTCGACGGCGAAATAAAGCAGGTCGACGACCAGGTTGATCACGACGAAGATGAGGGCGATCAGGCACAGGTAGCACGCCATCACCGGGATGTCGGCGAAGGTCACGGCCTGGATGAACAGCAGGCCCATGCCGGGCCACTGGAACACGGTCTCGGTGATGATCGCGAAGGCGATCAGCTGCCCGAGCTGCAGCCCGGTGATCGTCATGACCGGCACCAGTGTGTTCTTGAGCGCATGGCCGAAATGGATGGCGCGGTTGGGCAGGCCGCGGGCGCGCGCGAACTTGATGTAGTCGGTGCGCAGCACCTCCAGCATCTCGGAGCGCACCAGCCGCATGATCAGGGTGAGCTGGAAGATCGCCAGCGTGATGGCCGGCAGCACCAGGTGGTGCCAGCCGTCGCGCGTGGCCAGCCCCGTGCCCCACCAGCCCACCTGCACCGTCTGCCCGCGGCCGAAGCTGGGGAACCAGCCGAGCGTGACGGAGAAGACGAGGATCAGCAGGATCCCGATCAGGAAGGTGGGCAGCGACACGCCCAGCAGCGAGAGCGTCATGAATAGCTGGCTGGTGAAGGTGCCGCGTCGCAGCGCCGCGTACACGCCCATGGGCACGCCGATGACGAGCGCCAGCACCGCGGCGGTGAGCGCCAGTTCCAGCGTGGCGGGGAAGCGTTCGCCGATGAGGCGGGAGACCTTGGCGCCCTGGCGCAGGCTGAGGCCGAATTCGCCTTGCACCGCATTGCCCAGGAAATGCCAGAACTGCACGAAGAAAGGCTGGTCGAGGCCGAGGGCGGAGCGCAGCTCGCGGATCTGGTCCGGCTTGGCATCCTGGCCCAGCAGGAAGACCACGGGGTCACCGACATACTGGAACAGCAGGAAGGCGATGAAGGCCACGACCACCATGACCACCACGGCCTGGAGCATGCGGCGCAGGATGAATGCAAGCATCGACGGGTTTGGGAACGGCCGTCGAGGCTAGCATGGCGATTCACGTGCCGAAACGGGGGGAAACTCTGGCCCGCGCAAGATAAAAAAAGCCGCCCGAAGGCGGCTTTCAAGTTTCTTGTTTTCTGCAGCGGCCTCGCGGCCGCTTCGAAAATCAGAAGCTGTGGCGAATGCCCAGGTCGTAACCCGTGGAGCTCGTGGCGGTACCCAGGGTCGCGCCGTTCAGCGAAACGGCGGCGCCGTTGCGGTTCTGGACACGGGCAGCCGTGGCGTACAGCGCGGTGCGCTTGCTCAGGTTGTGCACGTAGCCCAGCGCCAGCTGGCGGGCACGCGGGTCGGCACCGGCACCGGCGTCGATCTTGTACGTCGAGTAGGAAGCGCGGATCTCGCCTGCGCCGACCGGCACCAGGGTGCCGAGCAGCCAGCCGCGGCCGTCGATCTCGCCGCTGGCCGGGATGCCGGTCCCGGCGTTGCCGGCGCTGGAATCACGCTGCTCGCGGGTGTAGTGGCCCATCACCTTGGCCACGCCGAAGTCCCACTGGCCACCGATGTTCCAGGTGCGGAAGTCGCCGGCGCGCTGGGCGGCGATCTGGGCAGCCGTCGGGGCGACCGCGCCGGTGAAGGTGTTGGTCGTCGTGATCGGCTGGACCGGGTTCACGGGGGTGGCGTCGTACGCGGTGCGGGCGTAGGAGATGGCGACGTTGAACGGGCCAGCGCCATAACCCAGGCGACCGCCCCAGCCGGTGCCGTCACGGGCGGAGTTCGCGCCGTTGAAGGTGTTCTCACCCAGCCAGTAGTTGAACTGGCCGTAGAAGCCACCCAGGTTGGCGGGCAGGAAGTAGCCGATGTCGTTGGACGCGCGGACGATCACGCCACGGGTGCCGACCGGCGCCATCGCGTTGCCAGCGGTGCCCAGGCCACCGGCCGGGCCGACCAGGGTCAGGGTGGTGCCGACGCCGTTGGTGCCGAACGGATCGAAGACGGTCAGGTTCCAGAACGACGGGGTGTAGTCACGACCCAGACGCACTTCACCCCAGCCGCCAGACAGGCTGACGGTGGAGCGGCGGTTGAACACCAGGCCGGCGCCGTCGCCAACGCCGTTGGGGTTGGTCGGGCTGGCGCCGTTCAGGACGTTCTGGTTGCCCACGGGGATCCGCTGGCCAGCCGTGCCGTCGTCATTGCCCAGGGAGCCTTCCAGCCAGAAGGAAGCGGCCATGCCGCCACCCAGGTCTTCCGTGCCACGGAAGCCGATGCGCGAGCTGTTGTAGCCCGAGTTGGCCAGGGCCGTCTTGTTGGCGGCGCCGGTGCCGCTGGCGCGGCCATGGGCGATCGTCGCGTCGACGATACCGAACAGCGTGACCGACGACTGGGCGGATGCCGCACCGGCGGCGGCCATCACAGCCAGCGCAATCAGGGACTTTTTCATGCAAGTTTCTCCAAGGTTAAACATAGGGCTCCGGTTCGTATGGGGCGCGCATGCAGGCACGTGTCGCGTTCCCACCGGATCCCCGGGCCAACCTCCTTTTCGGAAGGTTGTGGCTATTCCACCAGAGCGCTTTTTGCCGCGCAAAGTAATTCGCCTCGCGGAGCGGGTTTCGTTGCAGACCGACAACATGAATCCCATGGTCGAGTGGAGCTTTCGCAACACTCTCGTCTCATTTCCGCCGCAAACAAAGGCTGAGGCGTGACTTCGTTGTTCCTGCTGTGCGAACTGCCGCGAGGGCCCGCGGGCTCCTACACTCGGCTCCATGATCGTCGACCGCATCCTCGGCGCCGCGGACCAGGCGCTGCGCACCCTCTTCGCCACTCCGCGCAGCACGCGTCCCTGCCCCGTGCTCCCCAACGAGGCGACGCACCTCGGCGCGCAGGAAAAGCAGCACGCCGCTGCGCTCATGCGGGTAAACCACGTCGGCGAGATCTGCGCCCAGGCGTTGTACACGGCGCAGTCGCTGGCCACGCGCAACACGGCGCTGCGGGCGCAACTGGAGCAGGCGGCCCGGGAGGAAACGGACCACCTGGCCTGGACCAAGGGGCGCCTCGACGAACTCGGCGCCCGGCCTTCCGTGCTCAACCCGCTCTGGTATGCCGGCGCCTTCGGCATCGGGCTCATCGCGGCACGCTTCGGCGACCAGGTGAGCCTGGGCTTCGTCGTGGAGACCGAACGCCAGGTCGAGGCCCACCTGCAAAGTCACCTGGACCGGCTGCCGCCCGCCGACCATGCGTCGCGGGCGATCATTGCGCAGATGAAGGACGACGAGGCCGCGCACGCCAACCACGCCCTGCAGGCCGGCGGCGTGGAGTTGCCCGCTCCGGTGAAACTGGCCATGCGGGCGGTCGCGCGCGTGATGACCACCACGGCGCACTACATCTAGGGCAGCGTTCGACGCTGCTCGGAAATTCCCGCGTAGGCGCACACCTGAGCGGAAATGCCGCAGCACCGTCATGCTTGGAGAAGGAGTGAAGCCGGCGCGGTGTGTGCCGCGCTGCGCTCGTGGCCCCTGGTCCGGCACAGGACGGGTTTGTCCGCCTCACTCCATGTCCCCCGGCGCGGTTGAGAGCACTGGCCTTGGCTGAAGCCGCGCCCGCGCCTCCTCCTTTACTTCCGGAGGCGGACAAACCCGTCCTGCGCCTGCGCGGTCGAATGGCCGGGCGATCGACCTCCACGAGGGCCGTGACGCAGCGCTGCGCCGTGCGGCGGCCCCAGCGGTGTACCCCGACGCCGATGCCGGGGGGCGTGTTGCGCGCCGGACCAGGGAGCGATCCGTCCTCAGCGGCGGCGCGCGCTGCATGCGTGCCGCCACCTGTCGAATATCACACTAGCTACGGCGCAGCCGCGGCCCCCTCCTCGACCAGTTCGAAGCTGGTCGTCATCTCCGCCGTCCTGGCGAGCATGGCGCTCGCCGAGCAGTACTTCTCGTGGCTCATGGCGATCGCCCGCTCCACGGCCGCCGCCTGCAGCCTGTGCCCCCGCACGGTGAAGTGCATGTGGATCTTCGTGAACACCTTGGGATCCGTGTCGGCGCGCTCGGCACTGAGCTTGACGGAGCAGCCGCGCACGTCGTGCCGACCCCGCTTGAGGATCAGGACCACGTCATAGGCGGTGCAGCCACCGGTACCTGCGAGGACCGTCTCCATCGGCCGCGGCGCCAGGTTGAGGCCGCCGTTGTCCGGCCGGGCCGCATCCGGCGCGCCGTCCATCATGAGCACGTGGCCGGTGCCGGTCTCGGCCAGGAAACCCATCCCCGAGCGCGCCCCGGTCGCCCCGGTCCACGTCACTGTGCATTCCATCGTCTTGTGTTCCTTGCGCTGCAGGCCGCTGTAGGGCCCCTGCTACGTAGTGCTGCGTATGCGACACCGGCCTTCAACCCTTCTTGTGCGTTGCAGCAAAGAGAGGGCTATACTGCCTCCAGAGCATAGCGAATCCGCTAAGCGACGCTGGCCAAGGGCGCTGATGCCGGGGCCGCGCAACGGTTGTCTCCTCCACCTCTTCCTTTGGTGGATTTAGCCCCCGGATCGCAAGATCCTGGGGCTTTTTTCTGTTTCCTCCCTGGCCGCCGCTCGCCCGGCGGGGCCACCTATGATCTCGCCGCCATGAAGAAACACCTGCAGCCGCAGGACTACCTCAAGAAGATCCTCACCGCGCGCGTGTACGACGTCGCCGTGGAATCCTCGCTCGAACCGGCGCGCAACCTCAGCCGCCGCCTTCACAACAAGGTGCTGCTCAAGCGCGAGGACCAGCAACCGGTCTTCAGCTTCAAGTTGCGCGGCGCCTACAACAAGATGGCGCAGCTGGCGCCCGAGCAGTTGCAGCGCGGCGTGATCTGCGCTTCCGCCGGCAACCACGCGCAGGGCGTGGCGCTCGCCGCGCACCGCATGAACGCGCGCGCGGTGATCGTGATGCCGGTGACGACGCCGCAGGTGAAGATCGAGGCGGTCAAGGCGCTGGGCGGCGAAGTCGTGCTGCACGGCGACAGCTACTCCGACGCCTACACCCACGCCAGCGAGTTGTGCGAGCGCGAGCAGCTCACGTTCGTGCATCCGTTCGACGACCCGGACGTCATCGCCGGCCAGGGCACGATCGCGATGGAGATCCTGCGCCAGCACCAGGGGCCGCTCGATGCGGTCTTCGTCGCCATCGGCGGCGGCGGGCTGATCTCGGGCGTGGCGAGCTACATCAAGGCGGTGCGCCCCGAGATCAAGGTGATCGGGGTGCAGATGAGCGATTCGGACGCGATGGCGCAATCCGTCGCCGCGAGCAAGCGGGTGACGCTGGCCGACGTGGGCCTGTTCTCCGACGGCACGGCCGTCAAGCTGGTGGGCGAGGAGACCTTCCGCCTGGCGCGCGAGCTGGTCGACGAATTCATGCTGGTCGACACCGACGCCGTCTGCGCCGCCATCAAGGACGTGTTCGTCGACACGCGCAGCATCGTGGAGCCGGCCGGCGCGCTGGCCGTCGCCGCCATCAAGCAGTACGTCGCCGAGCGCAAGACCCGCGGCGAAACCTACGCGGCGATCCTGTGCGGCGCCAACATGAACTTCGACCGGCTGCGCTTCGTGGCCGAGCGCGCCGAGGTCGGTGAGGAGCGCGAGGCGCTGTTCGCCGTCACCATCCCCGAGGAGCGCGGCAGCTTCCGGCGCTTCTGCGAGTTGATCGGCACGCTGCCCGGCGGGCCGCGCAACGTCACGGAGTTCAACTACCGCATCAGCGACGCGCAGCAGGCGCACGTGTTCGTGGGCCTCACCACGCACGGCAAGGGCGAATCCGCGCGCATCGCGGCGAACTTCACCCGCCACGGCTTCCAGGCGCTGGACCTCACGCACGACGAGCTCGCCAAGGAGCACATCCGCCACATGGTGGGCGGACCGTCCGTGCTGGCGCAGGACGAGCGGCTGCTGCGCTTCGTGTTCCCGGAACGCCCGGGAGCGCTGATGAAGTTCCTGTCGCACATGCGCCCGAACTGGAACATCTCGCTGTTCCACTACCGCAACCAGGGCGCCGACTACGGCCGCATCCTGGTCGGCCTGCAGGTGCCGCGCAGCGACGACAAGGCCTTCAAGGAATTCCTCGACACGCTCGGCTACCCGTTCTTCGAGGAAACGGACAACCCCGTCTACCGCCTGTTCCTGCGTGACCGCCCTGCGTGACCACCTGAACCTGTTCGCCCGCCGCTTCGCGCTGGCGCTGCACCGCACCGCGCGGCTGCCGGCCAGCGCCGCCCCGGCGGACGACGACCGCCCGGGCGGCAGCGAGCGCCACCTGCCCGGTGCCGGCACGCTCGTGGGCCTGCTGGCCGCCTTCGTGTTCGCCGTCTTCGGGCTGCTGCTGCGGGGCAACCCCGCCGGCCCCGCCGTGGCGGCGGTGGCCAGCCTGTTCGCCGTGCTCGTGCTCACCGGCGCGGCGAACGAAAGCGCCGTGTTCCGGCTCGCCGAAGCGCTGGCCCCGCGCGCCGGCCACGGCGTGATCGCGCTGGTGGTGCTGCTGGCGGCGCGCATCGCCGCCGTCGCAGCCACCGGCACGGTGTCGGAGGCGGGCGTGCTCGCCGCGCTGCTGGCCGGGCCGGTCGTTTCGCGCTTCGCACCGCTGCTGGCCGCGCACTGGGCTGCCCACGGCGCGACGGAGGATGCGGCGACCGTCCGCGTCGCGGCGCTGTGGTGCATCGTGCCGGTGCTGCTGCTGGGATTCGCCGGCGGCCTGCCCTGCGCGCTGCTGGCCCTGGCCGGCGTGGCGGCGGCGTGGATCGGGCTGCTGCGGTTCCTGCGCCATCGCCCCGGCGGCTTCGACGCCGCGCGGGCCGCCGCCTTGCAGCAGGCCTGCGAAGCGGCTTTCTACCTGGGGGCTTCGCTGGGGGCCTGAGCGCCCTCGCCCGCGGGTTGCGGCGCGTTCGGGGCCACAGGCGGCGCGCCTGGCACGGCGCCTGGCACCACGCCTGGCACGACGCCAGGCAACACCCCCATGGGCGCGGGCCGGTTGCTCGTCTCCAGCCGCTGCGCCGGCACTTCCAGCGTGACCAGCGGCTGGCCCTCGCGCGAGGCGATGACCGCCTGGCGACCGTGCACGGACTGCAGCACCAGGCCTTCCTCGATCGTGCTGCCGACGCGGTAGGACCGGGCCGGCTTGCCGTCGACCGCGATCACGGCCGCCCCGCCGCCGGAGTGGGCGCCCGCGGCCACGCCGATCAACTGGAAGCGGCTGGCGAGTGCAACGACCGGCGTCGGCGCAGCCGCGGTGGCGGCCGTCGGCGAGCTGCCCAGCAGCCGCGCCAGCGCCAGCGGATCGACCGGACCGACCTGGCGCGGGGCGGCGACGGGCGCCGTCACGGGCGGGGCGGCGGAGGACAGTTTCAGCCCCCAGTAGGCCGCGCTGCCCGCGGCAAGCGCCCACAGCGCGAAGGTCGCGCCGCGCACGATCCAGGGGGCAGGGGCCGGCGTCAGCATGCCGCGATTATCATTGATGCAATGCTCACCTCCTCCGCCCTGCAAACACGCGCGGCCCGGCGCGCGCGCCGGCTGGTCCGCGGCTTCACCCTGATCGAGCTGATGGTGGTGCTGGTCATCATCGGCGTGCTCGCCGCGCTGATCGTGCCGAACGTGCTGGATCGCGCCGACGACGCCCGCGTCACCGCCGCGCGCACCGACGTGAACAACCTGATGCAGGCGCTCAAGCTGTACAAGCTGGACAACCAGCGCTATCCCACGGGCGAGCAGGGCCTGCAGTCCCTGATCGCCAGGCCCACCAGCGGGCCGACGCCGCCGAACTGGAAGCCCTACCTGGAGAAGCTGCCCAACGACCCGTGGGGCCGGCCGTACCAGTACCTCAATCCCGGCGTGAAAGGCGAGATCGACGTGATGTCCTTCGGTGCCGACGGCCAGCCGGGCGGCGAGGGCAAGAATGCCGACGTCGGCTCCTGGCAATAGGCCCCGCCGCGCCTTCGCATGGATGCGCCGGCGCGCCGCCGGCTTCACCCTGCTCGAACTGCTGGTGGTGGTCTCCATCATCGCGATCGCCTCGGCGGGCGTGGCCTTCGCGCTGCGCGACGCCGGCGGCGACCCGCTGGACCGCGACGCCCAGCGGCTCGCCGCCCTGCTCGAATCGGCCCGAGCGCGCTCGCGCCTGAGCGGCCAGCCCGTGCGCTGGGTCGCGGGGGAGGACGGTTTCCGCTTCGAAGGCCTGCCGGCCCAGACCCTGCCGGAGCAATGGCTGGCGCGCGATACGCAGGTGGCGGGCCGCGGCGTGCTGGTGCTCGGGCCCGAGCCGGTGATCGGGCCGCAGGCGGTCGTCCTCACCAGCGCCGGCCACCCCGATCGCGCGCTGCGCGTCGCCACCGACGGCCTGCGGCCTTTCACGGTCGGCCCGGCCACGCCATGAAGCGCTGGCGCGGCTTCACATTGGTGGAAGTGCTGGTGGCGCTGGGGATCGTGTCGATCGCCCTGGTGGCCGGCCTGCAGGCGAGCGCCGCCCTCACCAACAACGCCCAGCGCCAGTCCGACGTGCTGCTCGCGCACCTGTGCGCCGAGAACGAGCTGACCCGCATGCGCCTGGCGCGGCAGATGCCGCCGGTGGGCGACAGCCAGCAGGATTGCGAGCAGGCCGGCCAGCTGTTCCAGGTGCGGATCCACGTCGCGCCGACGCCCAACCCCAGCTTCCGCCGCGTCGACGCGCAGGTCACCGACACGCGCGCGCCCATCCTGCGGCTGTCCACCATCATGGGGCGCTTCTGAATGGCCTCCCCCGTGCGGCGCGCGGCCGGCTTCACCCTGGTCGAACTGCTAGTGGCGCTGTTCGCCCTGGCGATCCTCGCCGTCCTGAGCTGGCGCGGCCTGGACGGCATGATCCGCGCGCGTCAGGTCACCGAGGCTCGGGCCGACGAGATCCTCACCCTGCAGACGGGGCTGGCCCAGTGGGCCGCGGACCTGGAGGCGATCGAGGAATTCGCGCCCAACAGCCCGCTGCAGTGGAACGGGCGCGTGCTGCGCCTCACGCGCCGCGGCAGCCTGTCGCCGGCCGACGGCGTGCGCGTGGTCGGCTGGACGCGCCGCGAAGGCAACTGGCTGCGCTGGGAATCGCCCCCCGTGACCACGCAGGGCGACCTGCAAAGCGCCTGGCAGCAGGCCGACCTGTGGTCGCAGAACCCGAGCGACGCGATGCGGCAGCGCGAAGTGACGATCGCGCCGCTGGAGGACTGGCAGATCTTCTTCTTCCGCGGCAATGCCTGGACCAATCCGCAATCCAGCGCCGCTTCCGGGCAGCCGGCGACGCCGCCCCCAGCGGGGACCGCGGCGGTCACGAACCCGTCGACGCTGCCGGACGGCGTGCGGCTGATCCTGCAACTGCCCGCGGGCCGCGCGATCAGCGGGCGGCTGCAGCGCGACTGGGTGCGTCCCACCGTCGGCGGAACCACGTCATGAAACGCCAGCACGGCGCGGCCCTGCTCGCCGCGATGCTCACCGTCACGCTGGTGGCCACCTTTGCCGCCGCCGCCCTGTGGCAGCAGTGGCGCAGCGTGGAGATCGAAAGCGCCGACCGGCAGCGGGTGCAATCGACCTGGATCCTCACCGGCGCGCTGGACTGGGCCCGGCTGATCCTGCGCGAAGACCGCGACGCGGCCGACTACCTGGCCGAACCCTGGGCCGTGCCGCTGCAGGAGGCGCGGTTGTCGACCTTCCTGGCCGCCGACCAGAGCAACAACGCCGTGGGCGAGAACGGCGACGCCGACCAGGTGTTCCTCTCCGGCGACATCACCGACCTGCAAAGCCGCCTGAACCTGAACCGCCTGGTGAACGCGGGGACCCTGCAGCCCAAGCCGCTGGAGGCCTTCCGCCGCCTGTTCGAGCTGCTGTCGCTGCCGCAGGCGGAACTGGTGCGCATGTCGGAGAACCTGCGCTTCGCCTCCGACCTGCACGTGGACAACCGCAGCACCGGGCAGGCGCCGCTGATGCCCGTGCGGGTCGAGCAACTGGTCTGGCTGGGCCTCTCGCCCGAGACGGTGGCCGCGCTCGAGCCCTTCGTGACCCTGCTGCCCTCCTCCACCACCGCGGTGAACCTGAACACCGCGCCGGCGGAAGTGATCTACGCGGCCATCCCGAACATCAGCCTGGCGGACGCGCAGCGGCTGGTCTCGGAACGCGAGCGCAAGCACTTCCGGCGGGTCCAGGACGCCATCGCCCTGCTGCCGCCGGTGGAGCCGCCGGCGCCGCCCCGGGACGTCGGCCTGCTGGACGTCGGTTCCCACTACTTCGAAGTGCGCGGGCGCCTGCGGATCGACGACGTGGTGATCGAGGAACGTTCGATCGTGCAGAAGGAAACCCTGCTGGTGCGCACCCTGCAGCGCGAACGCGGCGCGGTCGAACCCTCGGGCACGACGGAGATCAAGCGTTAGGGCGACACCCCCACCTACAATCGCCGGCAGTCCATGAGCACCCTCATCGTTTCCCTGCCGCTGGAAACCGCCTCGAGCGCGACCGAGTGGGCGTTCGCCGTCACGCCGGACGGCCGCACGCTGGCGGACCACGGCAAGTCCCCCGCCGCGCTCCTGCCGCAGCCCCGCGGCGCCGGCGCCGAAGTGGTGGCGCTGGTGCCGGTGCAGGCGCTGGCCTGGCACCGGGTGAACCTGCCCAAGGGGGTCGCCCCCGCCACGCCGCGCATGCGCACCGCCCTGGAAGGCCTGCTCGAGGAACGCCTGCTCGATGAGACCGAGGCGGTGCATTTCGCCCTCCAGCCCGGCGCGCGCGCCGGCGAGCCGGTCTGGGTCGGCGTCTGCGACCGCGCCTGGCTGCGCCACCAGCTGCAGCTGCTGGAGACGGCCGGCCGGCACGCCAACCGCATCGTTCCGGAGTTCGCCCCCGAGGGCGCGCCGGCGCTGGCCGTGATCGGCGACGCGGAGCAGCCGGTGGTGGTGAGCAGCAGCCAGGAGGGCGTGATCAGCCTGCCCTTGAGCCCGGTGGCGCTGGGACTGTTGCCGAACCTGCCCGAAGACGCGCCGCGACTGGCCGAACCGGCCGTCGCCGGAACGGCGGAACAGGTGCTGCAGCAGAAGCTCACCTTGCAGCAGGCGCCGCAGCGCTGGGTGGCGGCGGCGCGCACCCGCTGGGACCTGGCGCAATTCGATTTCGCCAGCTCCGCGCAGTCCCGCCGCCTCAAGAAGATCGCCACCGGCTGGGCCGAGGTGCTGCACACCGCGGCGTGGCGGCCGGCGCGCTGGGCCGCCATCGCCCTGGTGGCGATCAACCTGGTGGGCCTCAATGCCTGGGCCTGGAAGGAACGCGCCAGCCTCTCGGCCAAGCGCGAGGCCGTGCGGCGCACCCTCACCGAGACCTTCCCGCAGGTCAAGGTGGTGGTCGATGCGCCGGTGCAGATGGAGCGCGAGGTGGCGGCGCTGCGCCAGCAGACCGGCGTGGCCTCGGCCCGCGACCTCGACGCCGTGCTGGGCGCGCTGGCCACCGCGCTGCCGCAGGGGCGCGTGCCGGCCACGCTGGAATTCAACGGCACCGACCTGCGCGCCGGCGGCCTTGCCCTGTCCCCGGCGGAATTCCGCGGCACCGCCGCCACGCTGAAGACGCTGGGTTACGCCGCCAGTGCCGAAGGCAGCACGATGGTGGTGGCGGCGGAGGACACGCGATGAACACCGGGACCTTGCGCCAGCGCTGGCGCTCGCTCGCCCCGCGCGAACAGGCGCTGGTCGGCGCCGCGGCGCTGCTGGTCGGCCTGGCCCTGCTCTGGTGGGTGGCGCTCGCCCCCGCCATCGCGACGCTGCGGGCGGCCGACGCGCAGCACGGCGCGCTCGATGCGCAGCTGCTGCAGATGCGCCGGCTGCAGGCGCAGGCGCGCGCGATGCAGTCGCAGCCGCGCCAGAGCCGCGACGACGCGATGCGCCAGCTCGAGACCGCGATCCGCGAACAACTGGGCGCGAGCGCGCGCTACACGATCGCCGGCGAACGCGTCACCGTCACCCTCCTGAACACGCCGGCCGACGGCCTGGCGCGCTGGCTCACGCAGGTGCGCAGCAACGCCCGCGCGCTGCCCGGCGAGGCGAGGCTCGCGCGCAACGCCACCGGCGGCTGGGACGGCACGCTGGTGGTCACCCTGCCGGCGCGGTAGCCGCGTGGCGCGCGCGCAGCGTTCCGTCCGCGAGGTTCCCTGGGGGTGGGCCGTCGCCGGCGCCATCCTCGGCCTGCTCGCCGCCCTCGTCGTCTTCGCGCCCGCCCGCTGGCTGGCTGCGGGCGTCGAGCGCGCTTCCGGCGAGCACGTGCTCCTGTCGGAAGTGCGCGGCACGGTGTGGGGCGGCTCGGCCCGCGTGGTCCTCACGGGCGGACCGGGCAGCACCGACGCCGCGGCCCTGCCCGGGCGCGTGGCCTGGGACCTGCGACCGCGCTGGGACGGCGTGGCGGCGGCGCTGCGGGCGGAATGCTGCACGCCGACGGCGATCCCGGTGCGCGCGCGCTGGCGCCTGGGGGGCTTCGGGGTGCAGGTGGGCGACGCCACGTCGGAGTGGCCCGCCGGCGTGACCGCGGGCCTGGGCACGCCCTGGAACACTTTGCAATTCGAGGGCGATCTGCGGCTGACGACGCAGGGCCTTTCAGTAGAATGGGTCGAAGGCCGGCCGGCGATCGCCGGGCGGGCCGAGCTGGTGGCGCAGCGCGTCGCGTCGCGCCTGTCTACCCTGAGGCCCATGGGCAGCTACCGCATCACCGTGCAAGGCGGCACGCCCGCCGCCTTGCGGCTGGAAACCCTGGAAGGCAGCCTGCAGCTGTCCGGAAGCGGCCAATGGGTGGGCGAGCGGCTGCACTTCCGCGGCGAAGCCAGCGCCGCACCGGACCGCGAGGCCGCGCTCGCCAACCTCCTGAACATCATCGGACGCCGCAGCGGCGCCCGTTCGCTCATCTCCATCGGCTAGAGAGCCAGAAACGCCAGCCATGAATTTCCGTTCTGTCCTCGCCTCGCTCGCAGCCGTGCTGCTGCTGGCCGTCGCGCCCGGCCTGCTGCACGCGCAACGCGCCAACGAGCCGATCACGCTGAATTTCGTCAACGCGGAGATCGAGGCGGTGGCGCGCACGATGGCCGCCATCACCGGCCGCAACATCGTGGTCGACCCGCGCGTGAAGGGCACCATCACCCTGTCGACCGACCGCCCGGTGCCGCCGCAGGCCGCCTTCAACCAGTTCGTGGCGACGCTGCGCCTCTCCGGCTTCACGGTGGTCGAATCCGGCGGGCTCCTGAAGGTGGTGCCGGAGGCCGAAGCCAAGCTGCAGGGCGGCCAGGTGATCGTGGAAGGCGGCAGCGCCGGCAACCAGATCGTGACGCAGATCTTTCGCCTGAACTACGAGAACGCGGGCAACATGGTGCCCATCCTGCGGCCGCTGATCAGCCCCAACAACACGATCAACGTCAATCCCGGCAACAACTCGCTGGTGATCACCGACTACGCGGACAACCTGCAGCGCCTGGCCCGCATCATCGCGGCGCTCGACATCCCGAATTCGACCGACGTGGAAGTGCTGAACCTGCAGCACGCGCTGGCGGTCGACATCGCGCCGGTGGTGCAGCGGCTGGTGGACGCTTCCGGTCCGACCGGCGGCGCGCCGGGGGCCCAGGGCCAGGTGGACACCTCGGCGCGCACCACGGTGGTCGCGGAGGCGCGCAGCAACTCGCTGATCGTGCGCGCGGCCAATCCGGCCCGGCTGAACCTGGTGCGCTCGGTGGTCGCGCGGCTCGACGTGCCCGGGCCCCTCGGCGCCGGTGCGGCCGGCAACATCCACGTGGTGTACCTGCGCAATGCCGATGCGAGCAAGCTGGCGCAGATCCTGCGCGCGGCGATCGCGAGCACGGCGCCCACGGGCACCGGCGCGCCGGGCGCGGTCGCCGTCGGCGGTGGCGGCGGCGGGGTGAACCCGCCCAACGTGACCGGCGGCCTGAGCGGCGCGGGCAGCGGCACCGGCACCAGCGCGGCCAACACGCCGATCGCGCCTTCGGCCCAGCCTTCCACCGGCGGGCAGGTGCAGGCCGACCCGGCCACCAACTCGCTGATCATCACCGCGCCGGAGCCGCAGTACCGGCAGCTGCGCGCCGTGATCGACCAGCTCGATGGCCGCCGCGCGCAGGTGCTGGTGGAGAGCCTGATCGTCGAAGTGAACAACGACAAGGCGGCGGAGTTCGGCATCCAGTGGCAGAACATCATCGGCAACTCGAACAGCAGCGTGATCGGGTTCCTGGGCAGCAACTTCAGCGCCGCGGTCGCCGGCCAGAACATCTTCAGCCTGGCGACGCAGAACGGCGGCACCTCGCTGGTTCCTCCGCCCACCGGCTTCAACATCGGCGTGGCCCGCAACATCGACGGCCGGATCGTGCTCAGCGCCCTGGCGCGCTTCTTCGAGCGCAGCGGCGATGCCAACGTGCTGTCCACGCCCAACCTCATGACGCTGGACAACGAGGAAGCGAAGATCGTCGTCGGCTCCAACGTGCCCTTCGTGACCGGCCAGTTCACCAACACCGGCGCCTCGGGCAACACGGTCAACCCGTTCCAGACCATCGAGCGCAAGGACGTGGGCCTCACGCTGCGCGTCAAGCCCCAGATCGCCGACAACGGCACGGTCCGCCTGACGATCTACCAGGAGACCTCCAGCGTCGACCAGAACACGCGCAGCGACCCGAACGGCCCCACCACCACCAAGCGCACCATCGAGACCAACGTGCTGGTCGACGACGGCCAGATCATCGTGATCGGCGGGCTGCTGCAGGACCAGTACGGCAACAACCAGGAAAAGGTGCCCGGCCTCGGCGACGTGCCCGTGCTGGGCAGCCTGTTCCGCAGCGAGGCGCGCAGCCGCACCAAGAGCAACCTGATGGTGTTCCTGCGGCCGGTGGTCATCCGCGACGCGAACGACAGCGACGCGCTCTCGCTGGATCGCTACGACCTCATGCGCACCAAGCAGCAGAACACGCAGCCGGCGCCCAGCCCGGTGCTGAAGGCGGTGGAGGGCGCGCCGATCGTGCCCGAGCCGGCGAAGCCGGTGCCGCCGGGGCTGAACACCTGGTCGCCGCTGCTGGCGCCGCCCGCCACCACGGCACCCAGCGCCCGCTGACGCCTGCCATGCGCTACCCCCTGCCCTACGCGTTCGCGCGCAGCCAGCAGCTGCTGCTGGAAGACGACGGCCACCAGCTGGTGCTGTGGCACGCCGGCGCGCCGCAGCCGGCGTGGACCGAGGTGCTGCGCAAGTACCCGGTGCGCACGCTGCAGCAGCTCGATGCCGGTGCGCTGGCGCAGCGCATCAGCGCCGCGTACGCCCAGGGCGAATCGAGCGCGGCCACCGTCGTCAGCGAAGTGCAGAACGACGCCGACCTCACGCGCATGATGCAGGAGCTGCCGGCGGTCGAAGACCTGCTGGAGGCGAGCGACGACGCGCCCATCATCCGCATGCTCAACGCGCTGCTCACGCAGGCCGCGCGCGACGGCGCCAGCGACATCCACATCGAGGCCTACGAGCGGCATTCCAGCGTGCGCTTCCGCGTCGACGGCGCGCTGCGCGAGGTGGTGCAGCCCAATCGCGCGCTGCACGCCGCGCTGATCTCGCGCCTGAAGATCATGGCGGAGCTGGACATCGCCGAGAAGCGCCTGCCGCAGGACGGCCGCATCTCGCTGCGCATCGGCACCCGCGCCGTGGACGTGCGCGTCTCCACCATCCCCAGCGCGCACGGCGAACGCGCCGTGCTGCGCCTGCTGGACAAGAGCGAAAGCCGCATCAGCCTGGAGTCCGTCGGCATGACGGGCGCCACGCTGGAGCGCTTCCTGCACCTGATCGAGCAGCCGCACGGGATCATCCTCGTCACCGGCCCGACCGGCTCCGGCAAGACGACCACGCTCTACGCGGCGCTGAGCCGGCTCGATGCCACCTCCAGCAACATCATGACGGTGGAGGACCCGATCGAGTACGAGCTGCCCGGCATCGGGCAGACGCAGGTCAACCCGAAGATCGACCTCGATTTCGCCAAGGCCCTGCGCGCCATCCTGCGCCAGGACCCCGACGTGATCATGATCGGCGAGATCCGCGACTACGAGACGGCGCAGATCGCGATCCAGGCCTCCCTCACCGGCCACCTGGTGCTCGCCACGCTGCACACCAACGACGCCGCCAGCGCAGTGACGCGCCTGACGGACATGGGGGTGGAGCCCTTCCTCCTCAGCTCGTCACTCCTCGGCGTGCTGGCGCAGCGCCTGGTGCGCAAGCTGTGCGTGCATTGCAAGGTGGCGGGCGAAGGCGTGGCGCGTGGCTGCCAGCACTGCGGCTACACCGGCTACCAGGGCCGCACGGGCATCTTCGAGCTGATGCTGGCCGACGAGCGCGTGCGCGGCATGATCCACACACGCGCCGGCGAGGCGACCATCCGCGACGCCGCGCTCGCGGCCGGCATGCGCCTGATGCGCGAAGACGGCGAACGCCTGATCCGCGAAGGCATCACCTCGCGCGAGGAAGTGCTGCGCGTCACGCGCGACTGACGTCCCTCGCCCGTCATTCCCGCGCACACCTGTTCGTCATTCCCGCGAAGGCGGGAATCCAGTGCGCCCGCTTCTCAGCGCACCCGTTCGGGCGCGTGCCCCGGCCCCGGCTCCTTCACCGGGTACTGCGGCCCGCGCTCCTTCTCGATCGGCGGCGCCTTCCTGTCCTGCTGCTGCGGCTTCGGCATCGGCGGCACCGGCTGCCGCTGCTGCTGTTGCTGTGCCTGCGGCTTGTCCGACGCCACCCTGGGCTGGAACTTCGTCTTGAACATCACCATGGGCGGCTCCTCAATCCGGCGTCTGCACGAAGTTCGTGTGGCCGCCGACGCCCGGCTGCTTCGGCTCCTCGTGGGTCGGCTGGTCGGGCACCAGTTCGCGCTCATCCTCGCCCGCCTGCGGCTTGGGCTGCGGGATGCGGCCGCGCTCCGGTTGCGGATGCGCCAGCCCGTGGTCTATGGGGGTACGGTCTTCAGGCATCGCTCTTCCTTTCACGATGCCATGGTGCGCCGCGCGGCCGCCGGCGCGCTTAGGCAGGCTGCGCCGCCCTGCCTAGTCCGCCTGCGCCGCTGGCTGTCAGTGCCTGACTACACCGCGGCCGGGCAGCCCAGCCGGTCCGCAAGGTCCAGCAGGTCGGCGCTGTGCAGGTCGTTCTCCGCCCTGGCCGCGACGTCCTTGGGCTGGTCGCGGCCGAATTCGAACGGCCGCTCGACGTACGCCGTGCGCAGGCCGCAGGCGCGGGCGGCCGCCAGGTCGTCGTGGTGGGCGGCGACCAGCATCACGCGATGCGGCGGCACGTCGAAGACCTTCGCGGCGCCGAGGTAGGTCGCCGGATCGGGTTTGTACGCGCGGAACACCTCGGCCGACAACACGCAATCCCAGGGCAGGCCCGCGCGCTTGGCCATGCGAGTGAGCAGTCCGAGGTTGCCGTTCGACAGCGTGCAGCAGATGTATTTCGCCTTCAGCCGGCGCACGCCCTCCACCGAGTCCGGCCACGCGTCGAGCCGGTGCCAGACGCGATTGAGCTGCGCGCGAGCCGCATCCTCCAGGTGCGCCAGGCCGAACTGCGGCAGGATCGTGTCGAGGATGATGCGATGCAGGTCGTCGATCAGCGTCCAGCCCAGTTCGCCGGAACGCACCCGCGCCATCGCGGGCTGGTAGCCGGCGCGCCAGGCGCGCGCAAACGCAGCACCGTCGACCTGCGGATGCGCGTGCGCCATCTCGCGCACGATGCTGCCATGCCAGTCCACCACCGTGCCGAAGACATCGAACAGGAGGACGTCGACGCTGCCGGCGTCGGCCCAGGGTGTCGCGGTGGCGGTCTGCATGCGCGCAGTGTAGGCTTGCGCCGGCGGGAACCAAAGTGTGCCTGTGCCGCTCCATCGGGCAGGCTGTCCGGCCAGGGAGCGCATCATGCAAGCCAGCGCATTGTCCAGGGCGAGGTGGGCGTTCGCGCTCTCGCTCGCCGTCGTCGCCGCCGCGGCCGCGGCCGCCTACGCGGTCAACCTCGGGCGCTACGCCACCTACGAGATCCGCTCGCGCCAGCCGGTCTCGGGACTGATCCCCGGTGCGCCGGTGGAGTTCCACGGCGTCGAGGTCGGCGAGGTGCGCGAGGTGCGACTCACCGATGCCCACAACGTGCGGGTGCTGCTCGCGGTGCGCAAGGACACGCCGGTCAGCACCGCCACGGTGGCCACGATCACCGGGCGCGGGTTGGCCACGCGCGGCTTCACCGGCTACGTGCTGGTGAGCCTGGAGGACGGCGGCGGCCGCGCCGCACCGCTGGCGCCGAGCAAGGGTGGAGGGCACCCCGTCATCGCGAGCGCGCCGCCGCAGACGGTGAGCCTCGACACCACCATCGGCGAGCTGAGCGAGAACGTGCAGCGGGTGACGGCGACGCTCGAGGGCATGCTGGACCGCGACACCGTGGCCTCGATGAAGCAGTCGCTGGCCCACCTCGAACAGGTCACGCGCACGCTGGCCGCCAACAACCAGCGCATCGAGAGCTTCCTGGCCAATGCGGAACGCGCCAGCGCCCGCATGCAGCCGCTGCTGCAATCGAGCGACGAGGTGCTGCGCACCATGCAGACCCGGATCCTGCCGCAGGCGCAGCAGACGCTCGTGCGGCTGGACGACCTGTCCACCTCCACCCGCCAGCGCATGGGCGTGATCCTCGACCACACCGAGCGCGCCAGCACGCAGCTGGAGCCGCTGCTGCAGTCCGGCAACGACACCGTGCGCTCGCTGCAACTGCAGCTGCTGCCCGAGGCCCAGCGTACATTGGCGCGCATGGAGCACCTTTCGAGCACCCTCGACGAAGCCGCGATCCGCATCCAGCGCAATCCCTCGGTGCTGTGGCGCGGCGCCCGCCCCGTGCCGGCCGGCCCGGGCGAGGCGCAATGACGCGAGCGGGGCGGCGTGCCTTCGTGCAGACCTGCGCGGCCGCGGTGCTGGGCGGCTGCGCGCTGCCGGCCCCGGAACCGGTCGTCACCACCTCGCTGATCGACCAGCTGCCGGCGGACCTGCCGCACCCCGGGCGCGCGCCGCTCACGCTGCTGGTGCTGGCGCCGCAGGCGCGGCCCGCCTACGACACGCCCCGCATGGCCTACAGCCTGCGGCCGCACCACCTCGCGTACTACAGCCGCAACGCGTGGGCCGAATCGCCGCCGCAGATGCTCAAGCCGCTGCTGGTGCGCGCGCTGGAAGCGACGGGCCGGTTCCAGGCGGTGCTGGTGCCGCCCCATGCCGGTGCGTCCACGCACTCGCTGCAGGTCGACGTGCTGGAATTGCTGCAGGACTTCGAAACGCAGCCGCCGGTGCTGCGCGTCGTGCTGCATGCGCAGCTCGCGGATGCGGCGCAGCGGGTGCTCGCATCGCGCGAGTTCGTCGCGCGGCAGCCGCTGGCCGAAGCCTCGCCGGCAGGCGGGGTGCGCGCGGCCAACGAAGCGATGGCCCGCGTGGTGCGCGAGCTTGCGGTGTTCGTGGTGGAACAGGCGCGCTAGGCGGCGCGCAGCGTGCTACGCGGCCAGCGCTTGCAGCGTCGCATCGGCGCGTTGCCGGTCGGCCAGGCGATAGCCGACGCCACGCACCGTTTCGATCGCCGCGTGGTGGAGCTTCTGGCGCAGGTGGTGGACGTGCACGTGCAAGGCGGTGACGCCGGGGGCGCCGTCGCCGGCGTCGTGCAGCAAGCCCGTCGCAGGCACGGCCTGCGGGAACGAACGCGCGAGGCACAGGAGGATGTCGAACTCCACGCGCGTGAGCACCACCAGTCGGCCGCGGTAGTGGCAGACACGCTGGACCGGATCGAGCTCCAGTTCGCCGGGGCCGGGCGCGCCATCGGCAGGCGCCCGGCGCCGGAACACCTCGCCCACCAGGGCTTGCAGCTCGCGCAGGTCGAACGGTTTCATGACGAACTGGTCGGCGCCGGCTTCGAGCAGGTGCAGGCGCGCGTCGATATCGTGCCGGCCGGTGATCACCACGACGGGCGGGCGCGCCTGCGTGGCGTCGCCGCCGCGCAGTTGCCGCAGCAGCGCCTCGCCGTCGTGGCTGCCCAGGCTCAGGTCGAGGAAGACGAGGTCGTAGTGCTGCGCGCTCAGCGCGTCCCACGCGGAGGCAGCTTGCTGCCGCACGGCAGCCGCCGCACCCAGCTTGAGCAGCATTCCGCCCAGGACGACGGCCGTGACCGGGTCGTCCTCGACGATCAGCACCTGTTTTCCGTCCAGCATTCTCTCGCGCGGGCGCCCGAAGGCGTGCATCCCTCCGGAATGGCAACGAATCAGTATAGGTGGCGCTTCGGCGCGCGACGCCGTGGCTTGCGGCCCGCCGTCAGGCTCCGGGAAGCATCTTGCGCAAGGTGTGGTCCTTGAGCACCAGGTGGTGGCGCAGGGCCGCCGCGGCGTGCAGGGCGATGAGCGCCGCGAAGGCGTATCCGAGCCAGCGGTGCACGTCGATGAGCGTGCGGAACAGGTGCTCGTCGGGCCCGATCAGGTCCGGCGCATCGAGCCAGGAGAAGATGGGCGTCGGGTAGCCGCCGGCGGACGACATGAGCCAGCCGGTCAGCGGCAGCGCGAACATCAGGGCATACAGCCACAGGTGGACGAAAAGCGCGCTGACCTGCTGCCATGCGGGCAGACCATCGACAAAACGGGGTAACGCATTCGTCAGGCGCCAGGCCACGCGGGCCAGCGCCGCGGCCAGCGCGCTCATGCCCAGGGCCTTGTGCACCAGGATGAGGGTGATCTTCTCGCGGTCGTAGCCAACATCGGGAAGCCGCACCATGTAGATTCCCAGGCCGACCAGGCCGACCAGCAGCGCCGCCATGCCCCAGTGCAGGAGGATCGCGATCCAGCCATAGCGTTCGGCGGTGTTGGCAAGCGGCGGGCTGCCCATGCCGCCAGTATGGTGCAGCGCGGGCAAAAAGGCCCCGGCGGCTCTGCCGACCGGGGCCCAACCACCCTTTCCCGAGGTGGAGGAGACAACTTGCACAAGCCGCGTGCCCTCGGCCTGTCGAAAGATATGAAGCAGGTTTCGGGCCAGCTCTACGCGGCTTACCAGCCGATTGCCTTGGGCAACCAGGTGGCGATGGCCGGGAACGAGAACACCAGCACGATCCCGAGCAGTTGCAGCCCCACGAAGGGGACGACGCCCGTGTAGATGTGGCGGGTGCTGATTTCCGGCGGCGCGACGCCGCGCAGGAAGAACAGCGCCCAGCCGAAGGGCGGCGTGAGGAAGGAGGACTGCAGGTTGACCGTGATCAGCATCGCCAGCCACACCATGTCGACGCCGGCGGCGGCGAAGATCGGCAGGAACAGGGGCACGGCGATGTAGCTGATCTCGATCCACTCGATGAAGAAACCGAGCACGAAGATCAGCCCCATGAGGAACCACACCGCCATCGCGATGCCGCCGGGCAGGAGCTTGAACAGGTCCTCGATCAGCAGTTCGCCTTGCAGGCCGCGGAACGCGAGGCTGAAGACCTGGGAGCAGATCAGGATGAACAGCACCATCGCCGAGGTGCGCATGGTGCTGCGCATCACCTCGCGCAGCACCTCCATGCTCAGCCGGCGCGCGGCGGCCACGACGATGATCGAGCCCAGTGCGCCCATCGACGCCGCCTCCGTCGGCGCGGCGACGCCTGCGATGATCGAACCCAGCACGGCCAGCACCAGCGCGAGCGGCGGCAGCGCCACCTTCACCACGCGGCCCCAGAGCACGTAGCGGGTGAGCGAGTCGCGCTCCGCCTTCGGCACCGGCGGCATCGACTGCGGGCGGAACACCCCGTTGAAGACGATCCAGAGGATGTAGAGGCCGGCGAGCATCAGGCCCGGCAGGACGGCCGCCGCGAACAGCGTGCCGACCGAGAGCTGCATGATGTCGGACAGCAGGATCAGCACCAGGCTGGGCGGGATGATCTGCCCCAGCGTGCCCGAGGCGCAGATCGCACCGCAGGAAATCGCCGGGTCGTAGCCGCGCCGCAGCAGGGTCGGCAGCGTGAGCAGCCCCAGCGTGATCACGGTGGCCCCCACGATCCCCGTGGTCGCGCCCATGAGCACGCCGACGAGGACGATGCCCAGGGCCATGCCGCCATGCAGGCCGCCGGCGAGGTGGCCGATCACGTCCAGCAGGTCCTCGGCCAGGCGCGACTTCTCCAGCATGACGCCCATGAACACGAACAGCGGGATCGCCAGCCACTGGTAGTTGGCCACCACGCCGTAGATGCGGGCCGGCAGCAGGTTGAACAGGCTCTCGCCGAAACCGAGGAAGCCGAAGAAGAAGCCGCTGGCGGCCAGCGTGATGCCCACGGGCACGCCGACCAGCAGCAGCCCGAAGAAGCCGATCAGCAGGCCGATGGCCAGCATCTCGTTCATGCTCATCGCGCGGCCCTCTTCCAGCGCAGCGCCGCGTGCACGGCCTGGGCCGCAGCCTGCAGGGCGAACAGCGCGAAGCCGGCCGGAATCAGCGCCTTGAGCAGCCAGCGGTGCGTGAGCCCGCCCGGATCGGCGGAGATTTCGTTGACCGCATACGACTGCGCCACGAAGCGCAGCGAATACCGGATCACCAGGATGGCGAAGACCATCGCCAGCAGCGCCGAGAACACGTCGACCAGCGCCTGCGTGCGCGGTGGGTACTTCGCATAGAAGATGTCCACCCGGACGTGGTCGCCCTTCTGCAGGGCGTAGGTCATTCCCGCCAGCACCAGCGGCGCGAGCAGGTGCCATTCGAGTTCCTGCGCCCACACCGAGCCGATGCTGAAGGCATAGCGCAGGAGCACGTCGGTGGCCATCAGCAGCACGACGGCGAGCGTGAGCCAGGCGGCGCCGCGGCCGACCGCATCGATGCCGCGTTCGATGCCGCGCACCAGGACTTCCGCGCCGCTCGCGCGGGGTGGCGGCGTGCCGCCGGAGTGCATTCCCCGCATGGGCTCAGGCGCCGAGGATCTTGGCGTGGTACGGGCCTTCGCTGTAGCCCGCCCACGCCTCGTACTTCTTCTTGTACCCCATGTAGGAGTCGTGCACCTTCTTCGTGAGCGGGTCCTTGGCGCTCGCCTCCGCCAGCACCTGGTTGGTCACCTCGTGCAGGCGGCGGACCACCTCGTCCGGCAAGGGGCGGGCGATCACGCCCTGGTTCTTCACCAGGTCCTCCATCGCTTCCGCGTTGGTGCGCTGGCACCACGCCTCGCTGATCACGTTGCAGGCCGCCGCGGCGTTCTCGACGATCGCCTGCAGGTCCTTGGGCAGCTTGGCCCACGCGGCCTTGTTGACCAGGAGTTCGGAGACGGTGGCGGTCTCGTGCCAGCCGGTCGTGTAGTAGTACTTGGCGGCCTTGTGCAGGCCCAGCTTGCGATCCTGGAAGGGGCCGACGAATTCCGCCGCGTCGATCACGCCGCGCTCGAGCGCGGGAAAGATCTCGCCGCCGGGCAACAGCTTCACATCCACGCCCAGCGCCGCATAGACGCGCCCCGCCAGCCCGGGGATGCGCATCTTCAGGCCCTTGAGGTCGTTGACGTTGCGGATCTCCTTCTTGAACCAGCCGGTCATCTGCACGCCGGTATTGCCGCAGGGCATGGCCACCAGCCCGAAGGGCGCATAGACTTCATTCCACAGCTGCTGGCCGCCGCCGTCGTACAGCCAGCCGTTGATGCCCTGGAAGTTCAGGCCGAAGGGCACGGCGCAGAAGTACTGCGCGGCGAAGGTCTTGCCGGTCCAGAAGTAGCTGTTGGCGTGGTTCATCTCCACGGTGCCGGCACGCACCGCATCGAAGCCTTCCAGCGCGGGGATCAGCTCGCCGGCGCCGAACACCTGGATGCGCAGCCGCCCGTTGGACATGGCGTTGATGCGCGCGGCCAGGTCGGTGGCGCTGCCCGGGCCCTCCATGTAGAAGGGCGAGCCCTTTCCGTAGGCGCTCGTCATCTTCCAGGAGAAGTTCTGCTGCGCCCGGGCGACCATCGGCACGCCCAGCGCCGCGCCGGCGGCGGCGGCCGTGATCGAACCCTTGGCAAGCAGGCTGCGTCGCGTGGTAGTCATGGCTTCGTGGTCCTCGAAGGGCAGCGTGCCCGCTGCCGGTGCACGAGCACGGCGCTACGAGGGTTGGCATGCATACGCTGTGCCATCCACTCTTGAAGCACCATGCGCCTGGGCGTGCATTCCTGCACGCGCCACGCGCACTATCGAACCGACACAAGCGAAGGTGCTACCGGGTAAACGCGAGCGGCTGCTGCGTTTCGCTGCTGCGGTGCGTCAAGCGCCGGTGAGCACGCGAGCGCCGCTCAGAAGGAGCTCCACTCGCCATTTCCCGCATGCCCGTTCGAGGAAGCGGCCTTCGCCCGCTGCGGCGCCAGGGGCACGGCAGGCTTGAACGGGATCGCGCCCGTCGGCGCAGGCGCCGCACGCGCAACGGCCGGCGCAACGACGGCCGCCGCCGGCACGCGCGAGGCGGGCGCGGCCCCCACGTCCATGCGAAAGCGCGACACCGTCTGCAGCAGCGCCGCGGCCTGCTCCTTCATCGACTCGGTGGCGCCGGTCGCCTCTTCGACCAGGGATGCGTTCTGCTGCACGACCTGGTCCATCTGCGTCACTGCGGTATTGACCTGCTCGATGCCGGAACTCTGCTCGTGGCTCGCCGCCGCGATCTCGCCGATCAGGTCGCTGACCTTCTGCACGGAGGCAACGATGTCGTTCATCGTCCTGCCGGCCGATTCCACCAGCCGCGAGCCGGCGTCGACCTGTTCCACCGATCCGCCGATCAGGGCCTTGATCTCCTTGGCGGCGGCGGCGCTGCGCTGGGCCAGCGTGCGCACTTCGGCGGCCACGACGGCGAAGCCGCGGCCCTGCTCGCCGGCCCGCGCCGCCTCCACCGCTGCATTCAGCGCCAGGATGTTGGTCTGGAAGGCGATGCCGTCGATCACGCCGATGATCTCGGAGATCTTGCGCGAGGACTCGGAGATGCCGGTCATGGTCTGCACCACCTGGCCGACGACCTCGCCGCCCTTGCGCGCGACCTGCGAGGCGTCCACCGCGAGCTGGCTGGCCTGCCGCGCGTGGTCCGCGTTCTGCGTCACGCTGGAGGTCAGTTCCTCCATCGAACTCGCGGTTTCCTCCAGCGTGCTGGCCTGCTCCTCGGTGCGCTGCGACAGGTCGACGTTGCCCTGCGCGATCTGGGTGCTCGTGTCGGCGACGAGGTGGGCGCCGTTCATGACCTCGCCGACCAGGTGGCGCAGGTTCGCCGTCATGGTGCCGATGGCCTGCAGCAGCTGGCCGGGCTCGTCCCGGCGCGTGGTCTGCACCTCCACCCGCAGGTCGCCCTCGGCGACGCGCCGGGCCACCGCGACGGCCTGGGCGATCGGCGCCGTGATGGAGCGGCTCACGATCCAGCCGAACGCCGCCCCCAGCAGGGCACAGACGATCCCGGATCCGACCAGGAGGTTCAGGCCCGCGTGGTAGATCGCGGCGGAGTCGCGCACTTCATCCTTGGTATCGTCCTCCATCACGTCGGACAACTTGTCCAGCCCCTGGATGTATTCGACCTGGGCGCGCGTCGCGCGGTTCAGGAGGAGATCCTTCGCTTCGTCGGCCTTGCCGGCATCCGCCAGCTGCAGGAACTCGGTTTCCAGCGCCACGTAAGTTGCATTGCTCGCCTGCACGGTGCGCAGGGCGGCCTCGCCCGCCGGATTGAGCGACAGCTTCGCGAGCTCGCCGATCAGGCGGTCGCGCTCGGCGCGCATCGCCCGGACGGCGTCGAGTTCGGCCTTGCGGC
>NZ_JAEQND010000011.1:220000-224646 GCF_016722765.1 Ramlibacter alkalitolerans
CAAGGCCGTTCACCGCTCCAGCATGGAAGGCGTTCTGCAGCAGCACCGGGCTGAACACCGCCGCCAGGACCGCCCCGAGCCCGTGGCTCAGCGAGTTGGCGACTTCCTCGCTGGTGGACTGGGCGCGGCACGCGGTCTGGGCCATGACTTCTCCGTGGTTGGATGCATGCTCGCAGCCAAGCCCGGCGCGTCATGTCGGCGATGCGAACTGGGCAGAGTCGGAGAAGTGCGGCGCGGTGCTTGGGCAAACGCGCCGGCGGCGGTGTGGGACAAGGCGACGGGGAGAGCGGGATAAAGGGAAGATGCCCCGGGGCTTGCAGGGGCGCAGCAGGCGGGTCAGCGGAAGCGTTTCACCGGGATCTGCGCGAGATCGTTGCGCACGCGTTCCACCACCTCAGGGGTTCCCTTGACGGTGAACTCCCTCCAGAAGTACCACACCCGCATGGCCTTGAACCTGGCGTGGGGGTGGCGGTGGAGGACGGCACGCACGTACTCGGCCCTGCTTCGCGGCACCAGGAACTTGAGTCTCTCGGTCGGCATGGCGCCTCCCCCAGTCGCGGCCGGCGGCCGCGTGCGCGCGACCAGCGTACAGGGGAACCCCGGCCGGAGGCATCGTGCGTTCGTGGGAGGCGTGAAGGCGTCCCTCGGTGCGTCAGTCGGCCAGCTCGAATTTCGACCAGGCGTGACACAGCGCATGCCGGGACGACATCTGCCGTTGCTCGTAGGCGGCTGTCGGTTCCTGGCCCAGACGCTGGGCGCCCGCGATGGCTTCATTGAACACCTCGCGGTACCGGAACAGGGCCGACTTGCCGGAGGGGTTCTCCACCGACTGGAGGGCAGACGAGAATTTCTCTCCCGCCTCTTTCTGCGCGCGCCGGATGCAGGCCCTGCGCTCCTTCACGACGAGTTCCCTCGTCCGTGCTTCTCCTGCATCGGCTTTACCGCATTCCGCGAGCGCCCGCCTTGTGGCGTTCCGGTACTCCGAGACGCTAGAGGCCGCAGCGCCGGCGTCGGTGGCGAGCATCACGAGCATGGCGCTCAAGCCGGCCACGACTCCCCAGCGGATGGACGACAGCCGCGTCCCTGATCGGCGCCATTCCGTTTTGCGCAGCATCCCAGTCCACCATCGTACAAACGGATGAGCATAACAGGGCGGCGGCGTCCGCTGCCCGCTCAGTAGGACTTGGGCAAGCCCAGCACCTTCTCCGCGATGAAGCACAGGATCAGCTGAGGACTCACCGGCGCCAGGCGGGGGATCCACGCCTCGCGCAGGTAACGCTCCACGTGGTATTCCTTGGCGTAGCCCATGCCGCCGTGGGTGAAGATCGCGTTCTCGCAGGCACCGTAGCAGGCCTCGGCGGCGAGGAACTTGGCGCTGTTGGCCTCGGCGGCGCAGGGCAAGCCCTGGTCGTAGAGCCATGCCGCCTTCTGCACCATCAGGTGGGCGGCTTCCAGTTCCATCCAGGACTTCGCCAGCGGATGCTGGATCGCCTGGTTCCTGCCGATGGGACGGCCGAACACCTCGCGCTCGTTGGCGTAGTTGGCCGCGCGCCGCAGCGCCGCGCGGCCCAGGCCGATGGCCTCGGCGGCGATCAGGATGCGCTCGGGATTCAGGCCGTGCAGGATGTAGCCGAAGCCCTTGCCTTCCGCGCCCACGCGGTCCTCCACCGGGATACGCAGGCCGTCGATGAAGACCTGGTTGGAGTCCACGCACTTGCGACCCAGCTTCTCGATCTCGCGCACCTCGATCTTCGACCGATCGAAGTCCGTGTAGAACAGGCTCAGGCCTTCGGTGCCCTGGCACTCGTCCACCGGTGTCGTGCGCGCCAGCAGCAGGATCTTGCTGGCGACCTGCGCGGTGCTGATCCACACTTTCTGGCCATGCACCACGTAGTGGTCACCTTCGCGCACGGCCCGGGTCTTGAGCTGCAGCGTGTTCAGCCCGGTGTCGGGCTCGGTGACACCGAAGCACGCGCGGTCCCTGCCCGCGATCAGAGGGGGCAGCCAGCGCTGCTTCTGTTCGTCGTTGCCGAACACCACGACCGGGTGCAGTCCGAAGATGTTCATGTGCACGGCGGAGGCGCCGGACAGGCCCGCGCCGGTCGCCGCGATCGTGTGCATCATCAGCGCCGCCTCGGTGATGCCGAGGCCGGCGCCGCCGTAGGCTTCCGGCATCGCGATGCCCAGCCAGCCGGAGGCGGCCAGCGCGCGGTGGAAATCGTCGGGAAAGCCGCCCTCGCGATCCTTGCGCAGCCAGTAGTCGGCATCGAAAGGTGCGCAGACCTTCTCGATCGCATCCCGGATCTGCTCCTGCTCGGGAGACATCTGGAAGTTCATGGGCGCATCACCTTGTCGCGGGATTCGCAGTATGGCGGGGCGCCCTGCGACGTGCCCTTCAACCGGTGGCGCCGACCATCCCTTGCAGTGTGGTTGCGACACCTCCTCCAATTTACGGGAAAGGCATTTCCGGACATCACCCTGTTCCCCCTAGCATTTGGTCACCTCACAGTCGGGGTGCCAACCGAACTACCAACATGCGTCTGAGTCCATCGATGATTGCGGCAAAGCTTAGCAACGTTGCCCTCCTGGCAGCCGTGGCGGCGATGATTTCGGCGTGTGGCGGGGGCGGTTCATCCGATACTCCCGAATCCGCGGCACCGGCGGCGCCGGTCATTGCAAGTCAGCCGGTTGCTGCCACGGTACTCACCGATGGCACCGCCACATTCACGGTGGCCGCCTCGGGCACCGGCCTGAGCTACCAGTGGAAGAAGAACGGCACCGAGATTCCTGGCGCCACCTCGGCCTCCTACACCACACCGGCGGCCAGCTTCTCCGACAGCGGAGCGAAGTATTCGGTCGCGGTATCGAACGCCGGTGGAAGCGTCGACAGCTCGGCGGCGCCGCTCACCTTGATGCTCAGTGCCAACCAGCAGGCGTTCGAGGAGCTGATCCTCGCACCCAATGGCCGCAGCTATCAACTGATCTGGAACCTGAACTTTGCTGGTCCCCAGGCGAGCGGCACGAACTTCGCGCAATCCGACTTCGCCGTCATGGCGGCCTCGCCGCTGACGAACGGCCCACAGACGAGCGCGCAGAGCGCCCCGCAAAACCTGACCAGCTCGCTCGCGCTTGGTACCCCAGGGGCGACACGCGTGCTGAAGAACGGCGTCATCCTGGTCGTCCCCAGCACAGCAACCAGGAGCAAATCAACTTATGTCGGCGCTGACGTGAGGATCGACACGCTCGCGGCCGACAACAGCACCGTGGCCTACTCGGCGATCCGGAGCAACTACGAGACCGTGGCCCTGACCGGCGCCATGAGCTCCACCGCGCCAGACTTCGCGCACTATCACAACTCGTTTTTCTCCAACGCGGCCATCCTGAACCCTGCTGCGAA
The DNA here is from genome assembly GCF_016722765.1 of Ramlibacter alkalitolerans. GTDB lineage: Bacteria > Pseudomonadota > Gammaproteobacteria > Burkholderiales > Burkholderiaceae_C > Ramlibacter > Ramlibacter alkalitolerans. Next base: position 223,398 of record NZ_JAEQND010000011.1, read on the forward strand.
TTGGGCATCAGGCGCGAGCTACATCAAGTTCACACAGACGAACCTGGGTGACCGCTACTTCGCATTCGACTGCCAGGCTGCCACGACGGGCGCCAACGTTTCGCCCTGCGTGACGGGCACGACACTGGGCAACGCACTGACCACCGGCATTTCTTCGACGAGCGATGGGACCATCTACCATCTCTCCGACGGATCGGTCAGCACGGTGGGCGGTGTGCAGGTCTGGGTTGCCAACTCACCCCGCCCGCAGTCGGCGACCTTGAGCGCGACGGTCTCGTACCGGATCTATTTCGAGCTCAATGGCAACGTCTACACCGGCCAACTGGTCAAGGACGGCTCTCCGCTGGGAGGTAGCTTCTATGTGTCCAACCCTGGCGGCTTGACAGTGACCGACCGGCTCACGTTCCTGCCGTTCCACATTCGCATGAACAAGGCTGCCCGCGACAGTCTCGCGGGAGCGATGGCGATCTGATCTCGGTCCGCCTCACCAAGCGTGCGGCGGAACCCCCACGACTCCGCCCTGGATGTGGGGGAAACGAACTGGACGGGGACTTGTGCGCCGCCGCTGTCGTCGTGCTTCACCGCGACTCCTTGTGCTGAGGAGTTGCGTCTAACGACGCTTGAAGGACTCTCGGATTGCGGCGGAAACCCGAAACGATCACGGGGCAGGCAGGAGCACCTGTGCTCACGCGATCAGACGGCAGTCGTCAGAAGCCGCGTCAGAAACCTGCGCTCCGGAAAGCGAAAAGGGGCTCGCAAGGAGCCCCTTTCCGGTTCGAAATCCTCGTGGATCAAGGACTTCTTGACTGGTGGCCTGGGGCGGAATCGAACCACCGACACGCGGATTTTCAATCCAAGCTAGTGCACACTCACTTTCGTCGAAGCGCGAAGATTGACAACGAGTTTTCCGTTCGTGTGCCTGGCGGTCACCGAACCTGACCGAAACGTTGTCCCTACGGCGGCGCAATGCTCCGCTCAGCCGCCAAGGTCTGGTGCCTTAGGTCTTGGCCACGGGCACACCGAACCACCGAACCGAGGTGCTATGGCCGACGGCTACAGGGGCGTCACCGGTCGCCTCGCCATGCGTTGCGGGATAGGCACAGACGCCGCGCGCCCTGCCTCCTGCTGTCAAGCGACATCAGAATCTGACCCCCTGGCGACATCCAAAACTGACCCCCTGGTTTGTTTCCTAATGGGCTGTTTCTGCAGTTGAGAGTTGAGGATTGATCAACCCGGCCTTGCGCTTGGC
>NZ_JAEQND010000012.1 GCF_016722765.1 Ramlibacter alkalitolerans
CCAATATGCCGATCCGCGACTGGCTCCAATACGGCGATCACGCAGTGGCTCCATTACGCCGGTCGGCAACTGGCTCCTACATGCCGATCACGAAGTGGCTCCTATACGGCGGTCGGTGACAACTGGAAGAAAGCGCTGCGTCCATGGCATGCTCCGGCTCGAATACACATCAGGCCTCACCCTGCGGCTGCAGGGGCCGCTTCATCCCGCGAGGTTCTGCTCGATTATCGTGGCATGCGCCGCGCCAGTTCGTGCGGGGGGCCGGCGGGTGATCCAGCGCACGTCGTCCGAGGGCATCGTCTGGGCCGGCTCGGCGGCATCAGTCGCTGAAACCCGAGCTTTCACCCCGAGCCGCCCGCGAAGCTGCAGGATAGCGCCGAGGTCGTCAGGCCACCAGCCCAAGATACTCCTGCCGCGTCTGCGGCAACACGGCCCCTACAAGTTGCTCGTAGGACGTGCGATGGCGGGCCAGCATACGGGCCGACGCCACCGACTTCGACCGACAATACCAGTGGCAGGTGTGCTGCATCAGGAGCATCTCGGCCAGGATGGCGAAGGCGCGGTCCTTCGGGGCGGCGACCTGTTCTTCGACGGCACGGCAGATGCCGCGGGCATGTATGCGCAGCGCCTCACGCATGTCGAAGGACCTGTCTAACGCCGGCGAGCGGGGCAGCCAGATCGGGAACTTGCTCACGCGCGTGGCCGTAGGCTGGACGCCTGCAAAGTCCTCCGCGAGCTTGCGGACCTGCCGGCACAGCACTTCCTCCGTGCCGCGCAGCACGCCCCAGACCTGCTCGCTGCGGGCGGGGTCCGATTCGCCCAGGGCGCGCGAGTAGCCTTGCGAGAGCGTCTCGATGTGCTTTTCGATGTCATGGCCGGACAGGTAGCGCGCCAGGATAGCGATGCGCCTTTGCTGCTGCCGCGCCCTGGCTATCCACAAGGCGACGAGCGCCAGGGGCAGGAGAAGAAGGAAATCCACCGGCCGATGGTACACAGGCCATCACTGGATGGCTTGGGCGCAAGGCCGTGGAGCGTGCTCGCGTCCTGGGCTGCCCTCAGCGAAGTAGCCTTAGTCGTAGCGTTGCACAAAGCGATCGTCGCCGCTGCGCAGCACGCCCCGCGGTGCTCGACTGATGGACGGGGAGGGATGGGCGGCTTCCGGCCACATAAAGCAGCCGGTGCCTTCGCGCAAGTCTGTGCGAGGTTCGCCGCGAAGCCGTCCTCCGATCGCGGGAGATGCACGATGTGCAGCCGTGGGGAATGCGTCGGCCGCTTCCTAGAATGAGCCCGGCCTTGAACGCCCGAACAGCAGTCCAACTTCAGGAGAAGCCGATGTCCATCATGCGCCGTGCCTTGCTTGCGGCCTGCATTCCCCTGGTCCTCGCCGGATGTGCCGGTGCTCCCACGACGCGTGGGATGAGCCCCAGCGTAGCCTCCGCCATCGTGCCGGTCGAACTGCATGTCGGCATCAAGCAGCCCGAGCTGTATGCCGAATTCGAACACTCCAACATGGTCGCCGGTGCCGCGGCATGCGGAGCCATTCCGGGCCTGGGGATTCTGCTCGCTGCTGCTTGCGGCGGCGCGATGGGCGCCATGGATGCGAACATCAACGCCGAGCGCGCCAAGGCTGCCGACGAGACGGTTCGGCCTCTCAAGGATGCGATCGTCGACGTCAAGCTGGATCAGCTGTTCAACGAATCGATCACCAACTCGCTGCGCGCCGTTCCCACCCTGAAATTCTCGGGGATGAAGTTCACGAAGACGGTGGACGGCAAGGCCTACGAGGAAGTGTTCCGCGCCTCCACCTCGGCCGCCGTCATGTTCGTCAATGTCGATTACCACGTGGCGAAGGACTTCGCGAGCGTGGAGGTGTCGGCGCGCGGCACCGTCTACCCCCGCAGCGTCGGAGCCCGCAAAGCGGCGGGCAAGTCGCCGGAGCTGCCGGAGCAGGGCAAGGGCGCGCCGCTGCACGCCAATGAAAGGGCCTACCAGGTCGACATCGTCTATCGCGGCGCCCTGCCCAAGCCCGGCACGGCTGGCTCCAACATCGATGAATGGAAATCCGGCAACGCGCGCCTGCTGCGTGCCGCGCTCGAGGATGGCGCACAGCAAGTGTCGCGGCTGCTGGCTGAAGACCTGCAGCGCGCGCCCGATCAGGAGCGGCCGGTGCTCGGCAAGGTCGATGCGGCCGCCGGGGTCATGGGCGACCTGCTCGCGAGGGAAAACGGCTCCGAGCTGATCCGCATGCCCACGGGCGCGCTTCTGTACAAGACCACGCTTGCACCGGCGCCGGCGCAGGCAAGTTCCGCGGGCGGCGCGGCGATGCTGCAGTGATCACGTCGGGCGCCTCCGTGCTCGCGCTCGCAACGGCCGTCGCGCTGGCTGGTTGCGCCGATCGCGTTGTCGGCATCCGCCCCGAAGCAATCGCCCTCGGCCCTGCCGCGGCATCGGCTGCCAGCACGCCGGCGCCTTGCCGCTTCCACGTGGACGCGATCGAGGATCGGCGCGAAGGCCAGGACCTCGGAATCATGGGCCCCACCCGGGTGAGCGGGGAAGGCTTCGCGGCGTGGTTCCGCAGGGGTATTGCAGCGGCGCCGGGCCACAGCGTGGAGCCTGCGCCGGTGCGGGTTCGCATCGCGATCGTGAAGGCCTACATCCAGGCGCTGAGCACGCTGAAGTCGGCCAACATCGTCGTGAAGGTCCATCTGACGGATGCGCAGGGCGCCTTCACCGAGAAGCTGTACCGAGGGGTGGAGAACAGCACGAACTGGTGGAACACGGAGGCCGAGATGCAGGATGCGTTTGATGCCGCTCTGGCGGACCTTCGGAGGCAGCTGGGCGCCGATCTCGCTGCTTCCTGTCGCAACTGACACGACGTTTCGTTCGCACGCTGGAGACAAGTCTGCGTTGGGTCGGAACTGTGTGGAAACCCGCGCTGACCGAGCGGCGGCTTGCGCTTCTATTCGTGGGGCCACTGATTCGCGATTTTCGATCACGCGGTCGCGCCTAAAACCCGCCAGAAGACGCCTCGGCCTGCTGGTGAGGCAGTACGAGCGAAATCGAAGCCGATAAGGGCTCACGCCCCCACGTTTTCGAATGCCGCCATCATCTTCGCGAAGCCGAGGATGCTTAGGACGCTCTTCAGGTTGTACGCCAGCACCGTCAGGTTCATTTCCGTGCTCACGTTCGGCAGCCTGCGAGTTAGGAAGTGGGTGTGCCCGAACCAGGCTTTGAATGTCCCGAATACATGTTCCACCGTTCGACGCCTGACCATCATCGCGTCTGGCATGCGATCCAGGCGGCGCTGCGCAGCTTCTAGAACAGCTTCGTGCTCCCAACGTGTGATGCGTCGATTCTGGCTAGGCGTGCATTGCGCCTTCAACGGGCATTGTGGGCAAGCGCTGCTCCAGTAACGGCGCACCTGCAGTCCGTCTTGTTCGCCGGTGAACCGGTAGATTGCGCGCTCACCGGCGGGGCATTGGTATTCATCGTCGCGCGCGATGTAGATGAAGTCTGATCGGTCGAAGCGGCCCTCCGCCTTTGCGTTCGACGTCGTGGGCTTCGGCAGGATCGCAGCGACACCGTGGTCAGCACAGTCCTTGATCTGCATTGCGCTGTAGTAGCCCCGGTCCGCAACGGCTTGCAGCCGCTTCTTCCCCATTGCCTCGCGAGCGGCTTGTGCGATGGGTGACAGGGATGTCCTGTCGTGTCCGACGTTCGTTACCTCGTGCGCCACGATCAGGTGATGCTTGGCATCGACGGCAACTTGGACGTTGTAACCCACGATTCCGGAGCCGCGGCCACTCGTGGCCATCGAGCGTGCGTCGGGATCCGTCATTGACAGCTGTCCGTCTGGCTGCGAAGCGAGCTGTTCCTTGACCTTGTCGAGCACGCGCATTTGCTTTCGCAACTGCTCGATCTTCTCCGAGAGACGACTGGTCTTCGCCTCGAGCTCCGCTGGTTGCGTGCGGTCCGCGGTGTCCAGCGCCGCCAAATAGCGCTGGATGCTCTCTTCGATCTGCTGCTGCCGCTTCTGGATCTTGGCCGCGGTGAAGTTCTTGTCCCGGGTGTTCACCGCCTTGAACTTGCTGCCGTCCACGGCCACCAGTGTTTGGCTGAAAAGCTTCAGATCGCGGCACAGGGCAACGAAGCGCCGGCAGACATTGCCGATGCCGGCTCCGTTGTTCCGCCGAAAGTCAGCGATCGTCTTGAAGTCCGGTGCTAGCCGGCCGGTGAGCCACATCAGCTCCACGTTCCGCTGGCACTCGCGTTCGAGGCGACGGCTGGATTGCACCCTATTCAGGTAGCCGTAGATGTACAGCCTCAGGAGAATGCCCGGATGGTACGAGGGACGTCCCGTGGCCGCTGGCGCGGCGCCCTCGAAGCCCAGGCTGGCCAGGTCCAGCTCGCCAACAAACGCATCGATCACCCGTACCGCGTTATCGTCAGCGATGAAGTCGTCGAGGCATTCAGGCATCAGTGTGATCTGCTGCCGCTCCTGTCCTTCGATGAATCGGGTCATGTCGACTCCCGAGATCGCGTTTGCGCGACTCTACCGAGAGTCCCTCACAGGGATCAGAGGGTTTTCACACAGCCGCGGTCGGAAGCGGTCATCACGCTGCTAATGCGCTGGTAGATCCTTTCAGGCCAGATGCAGCGTCGGTGAATGACCGCTTCAGACTGAGGGCGGTCGGTCGGGTTTGGCCGCCCGATGACCGCTGTCGCCGGTACCTGACCCGCGGCAATGAACCTCGATTGGCCGCAAGCAGACATCGAGTCCCAGCAAAACCCGCAGACAGAATGTTGCCTGCCGCCATGCGTTGTCCTCAGCAAGCTAGGTCAAGTAATGGCAGCCAGGCGGCCGCCAAACGGAAGGGATTGTTGCTCTCTGAACCGACGGTGATTTCGCTTCTGAGGCCGCACAACGCGCCCAAGATCGTGCGGGACCGCGAAGCCACCGATTCGTGAGCGACAATCTCAGGCAGACGTTTACTCGACGGATGGAATGAGCAAGGTCGATTTACTGCAGTTGTACGCGAACCGTATGGGTGAAATGAAAACGCGGATGGTCCGCATCGAGGGGCTCGTCGCAGATTTTCCGGGACTGGCAGACAGCACGATCGCTAATGAAGACGGACCAGCACTAGAGGAGTTCGCCCTCCAGTTTCGCAAGGTTCTGGAACTGATCGCGTTTAGCGGCATGATCGCGAACAAGGCGATCTACGAGGTTGCGCACAATGATTTCGTTCGCCACGCGTACCCGTCCAAAAAAGTGGCTGGGAGACTTAGCAAGCTGCATCCAAGATGGTTCCCAGAGCATATTGAGCTGGTCCACGATTCCCGGCAGCCGCAGCTAGCATACGCGCAGCAATCCGCTTCCTTGTTGACGCCGCAGTATTGGCAGAAGCCCTATGACGCGATGGGGACCCTCTTGCACATCGGGAATCCGTTTGCAGGCCGCGTTCAAGTCGCCTCGATCGCCCGATCCCGGCGGTGTACAACGTGGTCAAACGGCACATGCAGTCGCACAGAGTAGTGGTCCTGAAGGGGCCGCAGATCATGTGCCTACTTGTTGGCCTGACGGTCCCTGCAGCGTGCATGAGGGAATTCCCGTTGACGTGGCGTGAGCGAGATATGGAACGCGCGTAAGTGTTGAAATGACTGTCGAAAAGGTTAGGGAACTCTACGAAGAACTGTCGAACCTGCCGGCCGATGCCGACGGTTCTGACAAGCGCCGTCGAGGCTTCGCATTTGAACGGCTGTTGGACACGCTCTTCTCCGTCGACGGACTTGAGCCTCGGGCGAGCTACAGGCCTGCAGGAGAGCAAATCGATGGTTCGATCTACTTGGAAGGACGCACGTATCTGATCGAAGCGAAGTGGCAGGCGGAACCGTTGCCCGCATCCACCCTTTACCAGTTCAAGGGGAAAGTGGATGGCAAGCTATCTGGAACGGTGGGAATCTTTATCTCCATGTCAGGCTACGCCAAGGATGCCGTCGATGCACTCATGCTCGGGAAGAACCTGAACGTCATCTTGGTAGACAGGCGCGACATGGATGCTGCGATTCTCCGCGCGCGTGGTTTTAAAGAAGTGCTGAAGCTGAAACTCAGAAAAGCATCCGAGGAAGGAGCAATCTACTTTCCTGCCGAGGCCGAACTTGTCACGGCTGCCAACGCTCTGCCCATCGGAAGCGAGCATGGTCGGTTCAACGTCTCCGGGGGGGGTGTACAGACGCCGTCATCCCAGGCGACTGTGGGGGACTTGTTAATTGTTTGTGAGGCAGAGTCGGATCGCAGGGTCATCGCTACTTTGACCGAAAGAATCCTCGCGGGTGCCCGTTCGCGCCGTTCGATCAAGATTGTGACGGCAATGGGCAAACTAACGATTCCCCGCGTTGCAAACTCACTATGGAACGCCTTCCATTCCGTAGCCGGGATGCCCAAGGTGCTCATCGTCGCCGACGCCGACGGCGATCCCACGGGAACGGCGACCATGCTGTCCAAGGGCCTGGAGTTCGACGAGTGGGTTGCGTCGCTCCCGAATCCATCAATCGAAAGCTGGCTCGAGCTTAATTTTCTTTACCGCGGACAGGGGAACCATCGGTTGGAAGCGATGCAGCAAGCGGCGGAGCAACTCGACATTGCCGCACTGAGGTTGAAGGACGAGCAGTTCCGTCGATTTCACGACGTTGTTCTTGCTGCCTGACCGACCTCGCCCCAGCCGAGACGGCTGCCTGCGACCCCCGCCGCGGTCCACCAACGACCGACCCCAACCGCTCCGAAGCGGCCCGGCTCTGTGCGACTGCTCGAGACTGAACTGAGACATTCGATCATGGCGCTCGGATGTCGGCGAACGCCGTGAGCACTTCAGGATCTTGGGCGCGCCGCCCCTGACTACCAGCATCCTCTGACGCCGCGCAACAACTCTACGCTGCAGCCAAAATGCGAGCTGCTAGTATTTCGCGCTTTTTAGATTTCGCAGCATTCGCCATCGCAGCAATCATTACCGGCAGCTCTTCGTGATTGTTAACAGGATCGTATTCGATCATCGAAAGCTTTCTCAACCGTTTATTTATCTCAGCAATATTGCTGCCACCGCCCTGCGGCGCCATGATGTAGTGCGGTCGTGCACCAGGATAATTGAATGCGTATAGCTCCATTAGGGCCGATATTGCGGGATCTTCCATCGAAAATCCAATGAACAGTATCGTATAGTTCAGGAGCAGTGCGTCGATAAAATTGGAGTAGCGGGTATTTGCAAAGGCTAGTTTGATGTATTCTGACCTCGAAAAAACCATGCTGGAGGTGTCATCGACCGAGCCATGTATCTTGATGAGGTATGGCGTATCGTAGTCCTTTAGACACCTAAAGACGCCTTCTTCTACTGCAGAAATAACCTTGAAGCTTCTTGCTCCAGCGGATATGGAATTCGCCCAAGCCGTTTCCAGTAGCTTGTCAAAGTTGGTAGTCACCACCAGTCGTTGCTTTAGCGATATTGTCGAGTCATGAAGCCGCGAAGGCTGAGCGACCTTCCCATACTCGGCTGTGATAAGCTCTTGCCATTCGTGCTCATAGCTATCCTGCAGCAACTGACATGCAAGCAAGTAGTCTTTGGCACCGATAAGTCGTTTAACCTGATCTCGCAACGCGCTCTCCCGCGACTCGGCTGCCCCGGCGAGAAATTCCGGCCACCCCTTGAAGGCAGGCCGGTCGTCTATGAGCGAACTCGCCGACACCCCGGCACCCAAGAATAAAACGACCTTGTCCTCCGCCAGATCGCGCAGAAGATCGTTATTAATCATGACTTATTAGAGTCCAGGTTCTGGAGGTATTTTTCCGCGATGCCTCTGTAGAGTTCGCGAGCTTGCTTGCGAAGCTTGGTATAGCTTCCCGTACCTTTGACAGAGATCATGGGCACGTGCTGGCTTTGCGACATTGGCGCTAAGCTACCCAAATGTCGTATGTCACCGAGATGTGATTCCATCTGAGGATTGGCAAACATGGTGCCAAGGCTCTCATTGACCTTCTGGGGGAAGGTGGCCCCTATGCTTTCGTACGCTCGCACTCTACGTTTGATCTTGACCGGTTCGCCGGTGTCGTCGGATACCTCTTCGTCGTATCCAGTCCGCTCCTTGTGTTGCTGGGTCACGTAGCCAAGGAACGCTATTCTTCCTTTCGGCGATAGTTCGAGTATTTCGCTGGGATCTTCCGCCAGTCGGCAGCCAGTCTCGAGCTCTTTTTGCCAAACCGTGACCGTGACACCAATATTTCGGATGGCCCATAGTGAGAACACGTCGATCGACATGGGGACCACGAAAAAATCCATTGCCAGCAGAACTGCGCGATTAATCGCACCCAGGGAGGGGCCCATGTCAAAGAACACGAAGTCATACTTGAGCTCTTTAGCTCTTTTGACCAACTCCGCGAAGACGAACGTGGTTCTAATGCCCCGCATTCCACCACCTTTTGCGTCCCTCCAGTCGCCAGCCAAAAGGTCTTCCTGCAGTGCCAAGCGCGGATCACCGATGATGATATCAAATCCGAATTCTGGCGAAGCTATTATCGGCAATTCACTTTCGTAACCTTTACCTAATGACAAAGGTCGAATCACGCTAAAGATTGAGTTTGGATTTTCGGATGAATAGATTTCGTCGGTTAGCTCCTCCGCCAACACATACTGGGTTAGGTTGCATTGCGGGTCTGCGTCGACAACCAACACCTTCGCTTTGAAGCTCAGAGCCAGTTCGGCAGCCAAGTTCGCCACTAAAGTGGTCTTCCCGACGCCACCCTTGTTATTGAAGAAGCAAGTAGTTTTTGTCCCTTGCTTTTTCACGCTGTCGAATAGCGCAATCTGTGCTTTAGTCGGTTTTGTGTTGGGGGCTGCAGGCCGCGTTACCATATCAATCCATTAAAGTTAGCGTGATAGCTGAAGAGAGATTCTAGTGACGTTGACAGAGAAATTAAGGAGAGCCGAATCCCGACTTGCCAGCAAGCGGCGTTGTCGTTATGGCGCGCCCACCAAAAGAAGTGCTTAAACCGCGGCCTCTACTGCCATGCACCTGAGTCGCGCTCGGGATTATCGAGTCAGTTTGCATTGCCCTTTGGGGGCGACAGCGAACCCCGAGCTAAACGGTGCTGGGATAGTTCGACATGCTGACGTCTCATGCTTCGGTGTCGCAATGCCGCGACATACGAAGTGTGTTCGAGAACCAAGTTCGCAGGCCGCCAAGAACGGTCGCGAAACACTGCGCGGCGCGGCCTGGGCGGTGTGCGAAAACGCGGCGAGCCTGCGCACGGCGCGGATGTAGTGGATCTGCGTCTTGCCGTTGAACTTGCGCATGCGCATGTCCTCGATCATGCGTTGGCGCAGTGGAGACACGTTGGGCGTCAATGAGCTCATGGTCCTGCTCCCGTCGGAGGCGAGGCGGATTGCCTCGCCGTCAACGGTGCCAGCAACTCGGAATGAGGCACCCGGCCTGGCGCGGAGCGCCTACCGCGCGAGCGGTTTAGTCCCACGCTGCAAAGCAGTCGTTCTTGCCGGGCGTTAGGAATGGTAGCCGGAGGCCGTTGCTGCCCCAGTGGCAACCGACCGGAAGTCAGCTCCCGCCCAGAACCCCCCCTAGTGATCCCCGTTGCGTTCGCGCACGAGAAGAAGCTCGCGGTTGACGTGTATCAACGGATCCGGCTCACCTGCACTTAAGGTGAATGCCAGCTGCAGCCGACGGATTGGCCTCGGCGCATCGCATGGGGTCACCCCCGGGAGTACGTGACATGCAAACCATCATGGAAACTCTGAGCCACCCTGGCATCGTCTTGGGGATCATTGCAGGCTTGGCCGCCCTCGTGTTCGCTTGCTATCGCCGCCACGGCGACAAGTACCTGGCCGCGGCAACCGGCATCAGCACGACTGGGACTTGAGGGACCTCGCGGCGCACCAGGCAGCTCCGTCCGGGCGCCGGGCGCGGCCAGGAGCGGCGAAGCAAAGGTATCCTTCGCTTCCGGGTTCACAGTACCTGTCCTTCCCATGGCCCATGTCCCCGCCCACGAGGAGCATTTCGCCGTCCGGTGGTCGGACCTGGACGCCAATCGGCACGTCAGGAACACCGTCTTCAGCGAGTTCGCCACGCACACCAGGTTTCGGCTGCTGGCGTCTCATGGCTTCGACCAGGCGAGTTTCGAGCGGCTGCGGTTCGGGCCGGTCATGCTGCGCGAAGAGATCCGGTACCGCCGGGAGCTTGCTTTTGGCGACCAGGTCGTGGTGAACGTGGCAATTGCGGGGCTCTCCGATGACGGCTCGCAATGGCGGGTGCAGCAGGAGGTGGCGCGCTCAGGCAAGCAGGCCGCGGTGCTCACGATCGACGGGGCCTGGATCCACCTGGACGACCGCAAACTGATCCCGCCCCCGAAAGGCCTTCTCCTGATCCTTCGCTCCCTGCCGCGGATCGACAGCTTCGAGGTGCTTCGCTCGATGCTTCGCAACCCACCCGCACAAACCGGATGACGCTGGCGTACGCGCTGCACGACGCCACCGTCCGTCACGACCTCACCGCTTGTGCCGCCATCGGCCACCTCCAGCCGTCCGGCCGGGCCTTCAGCGTTCGACAACGTACTGACTGCGGCGACCATTCTCCGCATGGCACAAGGCAAGCGCATTTCGGTGGACATCGACGGTACAGCGCTCCAGGCAATCAATGAGATGGGGATGGCGGCGAAGGTGGCGAAGATCCGGCACACTCGAGCCGATGAACGAAATCTTCTCCGCTTCGCAAGTCGCTGCCGAGTTGCTGGTGGCGCCGACCTTCGATGCCCCTGCGGAGGCCGAGCGCCGCATTGCCTTCATTGCCGACTACCTGACGCAATCCGGGATGGAGAGTCTCGTGCTGGGGATCAGCGGCGGCGTCGATTCCACGACGGCCGGCCGCTTGTGCCAGCTCGCCGTCGAGCGGATGCGCGCCGCTGGCCGCCCGGCCCGTTTCGTCGCCATGCGCTTGCCCCATGGCAAGCAGCGCGATGAGGTAGATGCGCAGGCCGCCTTGCAGTTCATCCAGCCCGACGAGACGCTGACCGTGGACATCCGCCCCGCCGCCGAGGGGATGCTGGCGTGCGTGGAGAGCGGGATGGCCTTCGCCAACCCGGCGCAGCGCGACTTCGTGTTCGGCAACATCAAGGCGCGCCAGCGCATGATCGCGCAGTACGCCGTGGCCGGCGCGCGGCGCGGCATGGTGGTGGGCACCGACCACGCTGCCGAGGCGGTGATGGGCTTCTTCACCAAGTTTGGCGATGGCGCCTGCGACCTTGCTCCGCTGACGGGGCTGGTGAAGCGGCGGGTCCGGGCGATCGCCACCCACCTGGGTGCGCCGCAATCCCTCGTGCAGAAGGTGCCGACGGCCGATCTCGAGGAATTGCGCCCGCAATTGCCCGACGAGGCGGCCTACGGCGTGACCTACGAGCAGATCGACGACTTCCTGGAAGGCAAGCCGGTCGCGCCCGAGGCCGTGGCGGTGATTCGGCGCTTCTACACCGCGAGCATGCACAAGCGCAGGATGCCGGCGCACCCGGCGTAAGGATCCGCGCCGCGTCCGCTCAGGCGCGGAAGGGCTCGAACCGGGCGCGGATCACCTCGTCCTGGGACCACTCGTAGACGGGCGTGGTGGGCGGCCCCAGAGGCGCCTGATTCAGGTCCACCCCCGTGAGCTCCTGCACGCGCTGCTTGAACCAGGCTTCGAAGCCACTGGTGCGCTCGGCAAAACGCTGCGCGTTCTGCTGGACTTCGGTCCCCTCGTTGATGGCGATCACCCAGGGGCCAGCCTGCGTTTCCTGCAGGTACCAGGATTCGTGGCGGATGCCGTGGTCGGCATGCCAGCGCGAGACCTCGTCGCTGCGGGCCTCCAGTTCCTTGATGAAGGCTTCCAGGTCGGAGCGCGACGTGTTCCTTCCGAGCGGGAAGGCGCGGACGATCAGGGCCATGGCATCCTCCTTCGCAGTGGCGGGCGGAGTATCGACGCAGCACAGGTCGGTCCGCATCGCCCGCGCGGAGGATGGCGCGTCGCCACGACCACGAGAACGTCCTCCTCGGCAAGGGCCTGGCGACGGCTGCCGACTTTCAATCCTCGGCGGCAGCTTCGAGCCGCTCCAGGATGCGCCTCCTCAGGTCGACCAGGGTCGGCGCGAGTTCCCGCACGGCGACCTCGAAGGCTTCCGCCGATGAGAGGCTCACGTTCAGCGCGTAGTACGCGCCCTGGAACACCAGCGGCGTGGCCACTGCGGCGACCTCGGGTTGCCAGGACGCGGCGCAGTAGCCGTTCTGCGCCACGCTCTCGATCGCGGCCGTGATCTCCGCCCCCACGCGCCGCCACTGGGCGCCGCGGGCTTGCCGGAAGTGCGCGAGCAGTGCGCTGCGCTTGCCTTGCGGCGCACTCGCGAGGTACGCGCGGCCCAGCGACGTCAACTCCATCGGAACGCGCTGGCCCGACACGACCGTCCGCAGCGAAGGCCGGCGGTTGTAGCGGATCGATTCCAGGTAGACCATCTCGTCGCGGTCCGGCGCGGCGAGTCCGACGTTGATCTTGCTGCCTTCGGCCACCTGCCGCATGAGCGGAGCGGCCGTCGCAAGCACCGTCGAGCCGGTGCGCATCGCGTGCGCCAGGCTCAACACTGCCGGTGCAAGCCGGAACGCGCGGGACCTCGGATCGACCTGCAGCAGCCCGCTGCCCACGAGGGTCTGGGTGAGCCGGCTCACGGTCGATCGCGACAAGCCGGTGCGTTCCGCGAGTTCCGCGTTGCCCAGCAACTCCGACCCGGGGCGGAAGGAGCGAAGCAGCTCGATGCCCCGCTCCAGGGAGCGGTTCGCCGGCGACACGCCGGGCTTTTGCTCGCGCAAGGTCGGCACGTCGCGGCGCGCTTCGGGCTCGGAAGGCTTCTTCACGGCAGAGGCATTCTCGCCGATTCCACTGCTTGGAATTCGCGGGGTGCCATCCGGGGCTGTCTTGCCTAAGCTTCCCGGCAAGTGCAGTGCGTTCCGTGCTGCCGGATCCAGGAGACAAACCGATGACCTTCCGCTCCCTCCTCGCGCGCTTCGGTGCGCTCGCAGCTATCGCCGCCATGGCGGCCTCCACCGCGATGGCCGCCGGCTTTCCCGACAAGCCCGTGAAGCTGGTCGTGCCCTTCGCACCGGGCGGCGGCACGGATGCGATCGCCCGCGCGCTGGGCGTGGGCATGGGCGAGGCGCTGGGCCAGCCGGTGATCGTGGACAACAAGCCGGGCGCCGGCACGATCATCGGCAGCGATTACGTGGCCAAGAGCGCGCCGGACGGCTACACACTGGTGGTGGCGACGTTCGCGCATGCGGTGAATCCCAGCCTCATGCAGAAGCTGCCGTTCGACACGCAGAAGGCGTTTGCCCCGGTGATGCTGCTCGCACGCGGTCCGAACGTGCTGGTCGTGCGCGCGGACAGCCCTTACAAGAGCGTGGCCGACGTCGTCGCCGCGGCGCGTGCCAAGCCGGGCAAGCTGACCTACGCCTCGCAGGGCAATGGCACCTCCGCCCACCTCGCCGGCGAGATGTTCACCAACCTCGCGAAGGTCCAGATGACGCACGTCCCTTATCGCGGCGCGGGCCCCGCGATGACGGACCTGCTCGGCGGCCAGGTGGACATGATGTTCGCGACCGCCGCGGCCGCGTCGCCCCACATCGCGGGCGGCAAGCTTCGCGCGCTGGCCGTCACGACTCCGCAGCGTGCCGCCGCGATGAAGAACCTGCCCGCGATCGCCGAGACCGTTCCCGGCTACGCGGTGGAGAGCTGGTACGGCCTGTTCGCGCCGGCCGGCACCCCGCCCGACGTGCTCGCCAAGCTGCACGACGCCGCCCGCAAGGCGACCGGCACCCCTGCATTCCGCAAGATGATCGAACCCGAAGGCCTCGCGGTCAGCGCCGGCGCTCCCGCCGAACTCGATGCCTACGTCCGCTCCGAGACGACGCGCTGGGCGCGCATCGTCAAGGAAAACAACGTCAAGGTCGACTGAACCGGGCCGAGGAACACACGCCATGGACGACTCCCTGATCCAACTGCAGGTCGAGGGCGGCATCGCCACCCTGACGCTCAACCGCCCGGACAAGCGCAACGCGATGAGCGATGCCATGCGCTCCGAATTCATCCACGCGCTGGAGCGCGTCGCGGCCGACAAGGCGATCCGCGCGCTGGTGCTCACCGGCGCCGGCAAGGGCTTCTGCGCCGGCGGCGACATCGCCGGCATGGAAAGGAGGATGAGCGCTCCCACGGGGGAGATCGCCTTCAACGGCTGGCACCGCCAGCAGCGGGTGCACTACACCCAGACCCTGCTGCACACCATGCCCAAGCCCGTGATCGCTGCCGTGAACGGCGCTGCCTCGGGGCTCGGCGCGGACACGGCGCTCGCCTGCGACTTCATCATTGCCAGCGAATGGGCCAGCTTCACCTGGTCCTACATCCACCGGGGGATCGTCCCCGATGGTGGCGGCATGTACTTCCTGCCGCGGCGCGTCGGCCTGCCGCGTGCCAAGGAGCTGATCTTCAGCGGCCGCAAGGTGGACATCGACGAAGCGACCGCCCTGGGCATCGTCGACCGCAAGACCACGGCCGACCGCCTGCTGGCCGACGCGCAAGCCTGGGCCAAGGAGCTGAGCCAAGGCTCGGCGACTGCGCTGGCGCTGACCAAGACCATCCTCGACCAGAGTTTCGAGCTCCCGGCGCAGCAGGTGTTCGCGCAGGGCAGCCAGGCGCAGGGCATCTGCTACACGAGCACCGAGCACCGCGAATCCGTCATGGCCTTCCTGGCCAAGGCCACTTCTTCGAAGCAGTAAGCGCATGAACGCGATCAACCGACTCCTCCAGCCGCGCAGCGTCGCCGTCATCGGTGCTTCCGCGGACCCCTCCAAGACCGCCGGCCGGCCGGTTTCCTACCTGTCGAAGCACGGCTTCGGCGGGGCGATCTATCCCGTGAACCCGAAGGCGACCGAAATCGGCGGCCTCAAGTGCTACCCCGACATCGCCTCGCTGCCGGAAACGCCTGACGTGGGCATCGTGCTGCTGGGCGCCGAACGTGCACACGTCGCCGTGCGTGAGCTCGCAGCGCGCGGCTGCGCCGCCGCCATCGTGCTGGCCAGCGGCTACACGGAGACCGGCGAGCAGGGTGCCCGCCGGCAGCAGCAACTGGTCGAAGCGGCGGGGGCCATGCGCATCCTCGGCCCCAACACGATCGGCCTCGTCAACCTCACCGACAACATCGTCCTCTCGGCCAGCGGTGCGCTGGAGATGGACCACTTCCCGGCCGGCTCCATCGGCGTCGTGTCGCAAAGCGGCGGCATCCTCGGCTCGCTGCTGTCGCGCGCGGCGGCGCGCGGCATCGGCCTGTCCAAGCTGGTCTCCACCAGCAACGAAGTGGACCTCGAACTCGCCGACTTCATCGATGCGCTGGTCGACGACGAAGCGACCAAGGTGATCGCGCTGTATGTCGAGGCCGTGCGGCATCCGGAGAAGTTCCGCGCCGCCGCCCTGCGCGCCGCCCGCGCCGGCAAGCCTGTCGTTGCATTCAAGATCGGCCGCTCCGAAGCCGGGGCCAAGGCTGCCGTCTCGCACACCGGCGCGCTGGCGGGCGCGGATCGCATGTACGACGCGCTCTTCCGCCAGGCCGGCGTGATCCGCGCCCAGAGCTTCGCCGACCTGCTGGACATCCCCGCTGCACTGGCGACGGGGCGCAAGCTGCGCGGCCGGCGCGTCGCGATCCTGACTTCCACCGGCGGTGCCGGCACGCTGGTGTCCGACAGCCTCGGTGTTGCGGGCTTCGACACGCCCGCCCCGGACGCGGACACGGCCGCGGCGCTGCGCGCGCTGCAGGACGGCGACCATGCCGCCCTGGACCGCAATCCGATCGACGTGACGCTGGCCGGCCTGCAGCCGGAATTGCTGCGCGCCGCGATCAAGGCCCTGCTGGCCAGCCCCTCCTACGACGCACTCGCGATCGTCGTCGGCGCCTCGGCACTGGCCATGCCGGAGCTGATGGCCAACGCGATCCGCGACTGCCTGCCGCTGTCGGACAAGCCGGTGGTGGCGTACGTCAGCCCCCACGCACCCGAGGTGCAGGCGCTGCTGACCCAGCGCGGCGTGCCGGCCTTTTCGGCGGCGGAAAGCTGCACGGCGGCGTTCGCGGGCATGCTGCAGGCGACGCAGTGGAAGGAGCCTGCGCCAGACGCTGCCGCCCCCGCCGTCGACCTTGCAGACCTGCCGGCCGGCTCCCTCGACGAAGCGCAGGCCAAGCAGCTCTTCGCCCGCTTCGGCGTGCCCTGTGCCCGCGAGACCGTGGTGCAGACGCCGGCCGAGGCGGAGCGCGCGGCGCGCGAGCTCGGCGGCCGCGTGGTGCTGAAGATCCTCTCGCGCGACATCACCCACAAGAGCGACGTGGGCGGCGTGGCCGTCAACGTGACGCCGGACCAGATCGCGGCGCGGCTTGCGTCCATGGCCGACGAAGTGGAGGGCAAGGCGCGCGTGCGCCCGACGCGCTTCATCGTACAGGAGATGGTCACGGGCGGGACGGAGCTGATCCTGGGCATGCACCGCGATCCCCTCGGTACCGCGATCCTCCTCGGCATGGGGGGCGTCACGGCGGAACTGTTCAAGGACACCACCCTGCGGATGCTGCCTTCGCAAGGCGGCCTGGGCCGGGAGGAAGCCTTGTCGATGGCGAAGGAACTCAGGACCTGGCCGCTGCTGGATGGATTCCGTGGTTGCCCGAAAGCGGACGTCGATGCGCTCGTCGATGCGATCGTCGCCTTCTCCCGCATGGCCGCGCAGCTGGGCGACCGGCTGGTGGAGGCGGAGATCAACCCCGTGTTCGTGCTGCCGCAAGGCCGGGGCGTGCGCGCCGCCGACGGCGTGGTCGTCCTGCGCTGAGTGCCATGGACAAGGTCGAGAACTACCTGGCGGCTGCCGAGCGCGAGGCCGCCACGCTGCCGGAACTGGATGGGATCGCGCCGGGGCAGGTCCGGCACATCGCGGTGATCGGCGCCGGGACCATGGGGTCCGGGATCGCCATCGCATGCCTCGAAGCGGGGTCGGCGGTGACCCTGCTGGAGCAGGACGCCGGCGCCCTGCAGCGTGGCGCGGCGCGCATCGGCGAGCACTTTGCGCGCCGGGTGGCGGGCGGCAAGCTGGATGCGCAGCGGGCGGCCGACTGTGCGTCGCGGCTGCGGGCAACGACGGAATGGTCCTGCCTCTGCGAGGCCGACCTCGTGATCGAGGCCGTCTTCGAGGACCTGGGCGTCAAGCGCGAGGTGTTCGCGCGCATCGACCAGCTCGCGCGCTCCGGCGCACTGCTCGCCACGAATACCTCCTACCTCGACATCGACGCGATCGCCGCGGCCACCTCGCGGCCGCAGGACGTCATTGGCCTGCACTTCTTCAGCCCCGCGAACGTCATGCGGCTGCTGGAGGTGGTGCGGGGTCGCGCGACCTCGCGCGAGGCCCTGGCGACCAGCCTCGAGCTGGCCAAGCGTTTGCGCAAGCAGCCGGTCGTGACCGGCAACGCTTTCGGCTTCGTCGGCAACCGCGTCTTCTCCGCCTACCGGCGGCAGTGCGAATTCATGCTCGAGGAGGGCGCCTTGCCGGAACAGGTCGATGCCGCACTGGAGGCGTTCGGCTTCGCCATGGGCCCGTTCGCCGTGGCCGATCTCTCCGGACTGGACATCGCCTGGCGCATGCGCCAGAGCCAGGCCGCCACGCGCGATCCGGCACACCGCTATGTCCGGATTCCGGACCTGCTCTGCGAGGTGGGGCGCCTGGGTCGAAAGACCGGGGCCGGCTACTACCGGTATCCGGAGGCGGGCAGCAAGTCGCGCGGAACGCCCGACGCGCAGGTGCAGGAACTGATCGAGGCCGAGAGTGCGCGCAAGGGCATCTCGCGCAGGACGCTGGATCCCGACGAGATCCAGCGCCGGGCCGTGCTCGCCATGGTCAACGAAGCCTGCCTGCTGCTGGCCGAAGGCGTGGCTGCGCGCCCCAGCGACGTGGACGTCGCCCTGGTCAACGGCTACGGATTTCCCCGCCATCGCGGCGGCCCCGTGTTCTGGGCCCGCGAACGTGGCGCCGACGCACTGGCAACCGATCTTCGCTGGCTCGCGCAAGTGAGCGGACCGGGCTTCCGCCCCGGAGACCCGGCTCGCGTTCTCCTCACTCCGGCAAGCAAGGAACCTGCATGACCCGACAAGCCTTCATCTGCGACGCGATCCGCACGCCTTTCGGTCGCTACGGCGGCGCGCTCGCCTCCGTGCGGGCCGACGACCTCGGTGCGATCCCGCTTTCCGCGCTGATGCAGCGCAACCCCCGCGTCGACTGGCAGGCCGTCACCGACGTGATCTACGGCTGCGCCAACCAGGCCGGCGAGGACAACCGCAACGTCGCGCGCATGAGTGCGCTGCTGGCCGGGCTGCCGGTGGAGGTGCCCGGGGCGACCGTCAACCGCCTGTGCGGCTCCGGCCTCGACGCCCTCGGCTCGGCCGCGCGTGCGATCAAGTCGGGCGAAGCCGACCTGATGATCGCAGGCGGCGTGGAAAGCATGACGCGCGCTCCGTTCGTCCTGCCCAAGGCAGAGAGCCCCTTCTCGCGTGCCAACAGCGTGCAGGACACGACCATCGGCTGGCGCTTCGTCAACCGGCTGATGAAGGAACGCTACGGCGTCGATTCCATGCCGGAGACGGCGGAGAACGTCGCCACGGACTTCCGCATCGAGCGCGAGGCGCAGGACCGCATGGCGCTGCGCTCGCAGCAGAAGGCACTGGCGGCACAGCGCAGCGGGGTGTTCGATGCCGAGATCGTTCCGGTCAGCATCCCGCAGAAGAAGGGCGAGCCGCTGCGGGTCGACCGGGACGAGCATCCGCGCGAGACATCGCTGGAAGCGCTGGCGAAGCTCAAGGGCGTCGTGCGGCCCGACGGGACGGTGACCGCCGGCAATGCGTCGGGCGTGAACGACGGCGCCTGCGCGCTCCTGCTCGCCGGCGAAGCCGCAGCCGCCAGGTACGGTCTCACGCCGCGCGCGCGCATCGTGGCAATGGCGACGGCCGGCGTTGCGCCGCGCATCATGGGCATGGGCCCGGCCCCCGCGACGCGCAAGGTGCTGGCGCTGGCAGGGCTGACGCTGTCCGACATGGACGTGATCGAATTGAACGAAGCGTTCGCGGCGCAGGGGCTCGCGGTGCTGCGCGATCTCGGGCTCGCCGACGATGACGCCCGCGTGAATCCCAACGGCGGTGCGATCGCGCTGGGTCATCCGCTCGGCGCGTCGGGCGCACGGCTGGCGACGACGGCGGTCAACCAGTTGCACCGCACCGGCGGCCGCTATGCGCTCTGCACGATGTGCATCGGCGTCGGGCAGGGGATCGCCGTGGTGCTGGAGCGGGTGTAGACGTTCGCCGGTAACGCCACGGAGCGCGTCTGCCGAACTGGCTGGACCAGGTCGGCGCGCGGCTCCGCGGGGATTCACTCGCTGGAAATCTTGCGCTCGCGGATCACGCGAGCCCAGGTCGCCGACTCGCGTTCCATCGTCCTGGCGAGCTCCTCGCGCGAGCCGGGCTGCGGCGGCAGGCCGTGCGCTTCCAGCGCGGCGACGATCTCGGGCGTCTTCAGCACCTTCACGAGTTCGGTGTTGTAGCGGTCCAGGATCGCCTTCGGCACCCTGGAGGACGCCACGAAGGCATACCAGTTGGTCGCGCTGTAGCCGGGGTAGCCGGACTCCGCGACGGTCGGCACCTTGGGAAGCGTGGCCAGGCGGGTCGGGCCGGTCACGGCGAGCGGGATGAGCTTGCCCGACGCGATGTGGGGCTGCGCGGTGGCGAAGGTGGAGTAGTAGGAAGCCACGCGGCCACCCAGCAGGTCCTGCAGCGCCGGCGCGCCACCCTTGTAGGGGATGTGCACGGTCTGGATCTTTGCCATGTCGTTCAGCAGTTCGCCCGCCAGGTGCGAGGCCGAGCCGGGGCCGGTGGAGGCGAAGTCGAGCTTGCCGGGGTTGGACTTCGCGTAGGCAACGAACTCGGGGAAGGTCCTGATCGGGAGGCCCGAATGCACGACCAGCACGTTCGGGAAGTTCACGCCCATGGTGATCGGCGCGAAATCCTTCACCGGGTCGTAGGGCAGCTTCATCAGGTGCGGGGCGATCGTCAGCGGGCCGACCGAGCCGAACAGGATCACGCTGCCGTCCGAGGGCGCCGTCTTGGCCACGTACTGGTGGGCGATGTTGCCACCGGCGCCGGGCTTGTTGTCGATGATGACGGGTACGCCCAGGTTGTCGCCGAGCCTCTTGCCGATCAGGCGGGCCGCGACGTCGGCCGCGCCCCCGGCGGCAAAGCCCACGACGATGGTGATGGTGCGCGGCGGGAAGCTCGCGTCCTGTGCCTGTGCGCACGCGAGCGGCAGCAAGGGGGCGGCGGCGAGCGCGCAGAGGCGCAGTACCTCACGCTTGTTCATTTCGGTCTCCTGGTGGGGGATTCAGTCCGCGCCGAGGCCGATCGGATTCGGCTGGCGCTTCTCGACGTTGTGGCGCAGCAGCGCTGCGCCGCGGAACACGGCGTGGGCGAACTTGCCGTAGGGCAGGGTGGCGAACAAGGCCATCACCGCGCCCAGGTGCAGGCACAAAGTCAGGGGCAACGCCGGGGTGGCGCGTGCCAGCCACAGCGCGAGCCCGCTGACGCTGGTGAGGAACAGCAGCGCGATGAAGCCGAGATCCATCGGCTTCTGCGCCGCGTCGCCTTGCAGGACATGCCGGCGGCGGTTCAGGCGCCACAGGCCCGCCGTTCCGATGGCCAGGCTCACGCCGCCGGCTGCGCCCAGCAGCTTCGGCAGCGACGGCAGATCGTAGGGCGCCACCCAGCCGAACGCATAGTGATAGAACGTGGCCAGCGAGGTGGCGGCGAAGCAGAGCAGGAAACCGTAGAAGGTCAGGTGGTGCGCGCGCCGGCGCGCCAGGGTGAAGGCGTCGTTCGACTCGTTGCAGCCTTCTCCATGGCCGCCGTCCAGGTACTTCAGGCGCAGCACGTCGCCGGTCGCTTCCGCCGCGGCGGGCGCGCTCACCGGCTGCCCGCTGGTGGCGGGCTTCACCTCGCGCCAGAACTTCGCCACCCCCATGCCGAGCGCCAGCACGACGAACAGGAAGACCGGAGCGAACAGGGCGACCAGCAGGTTGTGCGGAAAGATGGCGTAGAAGTTGCCCGCGGCCACCGCGCCCCACAGGCTGCCCTGGACCGCGACACCCAGCGCCAGGAAAAAGGCGAGCCCCAGGGCCAGCGCGACGGCGAGCGTGGCGCCGTTGCGCTGGTACAAGGCGCCCAGCGCCGGCGGCCACGCGTAGTCGGCATAGGTCTGCCCGCGCACCTTGGCCATGGCCTGCGGCACGTTGACTGCGAACTCGTGGGGCGGCGCGTACTGGCAGGCGTGCAGGCAGGCGCCGCAGTTGTGGCACAGGTTCGCCAGGAAATGGATGTCGGCCTTGCCGAACTCCAGGCGGCGTGTCATGGCCGGAAACACCGCGCAGAAGCCTTCGCAGTAGCGGCAGGCATTGCAGATCTGCATCTGCCGGGCCACTTCGCTTTCGGGTGCGGTCAGCACGACCTCGCCCTTGGCCAGGGCGACGGCGTCGCGGGTCAGGACCTCAAGCGCTTGCATGTTCTTTCGCTCCTTCGTCCAGCGCGGCCCGCGCCGCATGGGTTCCGGCGATGCGGCCGAAGGCCGTGCCGATCGACATGCCCACGCCGGCGGTGTAGCCCTTGCCCAGCACGTTGCCGGCCATCATTTCCCCCGCGACGAACAGGTTCTGGCTGGGAACGTCCTGGAAGCGGACTGCGGCCGTCTCGTCGGTGCGCAGTCCCAGGTAGGTGAAGGTCACGCCGGGGCGCACGGCATAGGCGTAGAACGGCGCCGTGTCGATGGGGCGCGCCCAGTGTGTCTTGGGCGGGACCACGCCTTGCGTGTGGCAGTCGTCCAGCGCCGTGTGGTCGAAGGTGCCGACGCGGCAGGCGGCGTTGTAGGCCTGCAGGGTGTGCATGAATCTCTCCACCGGCAGTCCCACCTTGACGGCCAGTTCCGGCAGCGTGTTCGCCACCACGCCGGGGAACACCGGCGGCATGAAGCGCCCGACCGCCTTCGCGTCGATGATGGAATGGGCGACCTGTCCCGGCTGCTGCGCGACCAGCCGGCCCCAGATCGCATAGCGCTTGGGCCAGAAGTCCTCGCCCTCGTCGTAGAAGCGTTCGCCGTCCCGATTGACCACCACGCCGAGGGACACGCAGTCGATGCGCGTGCAGATGCCGCCGTCGTACAGCGGCGCGCGCGCGTCGATGGCCACCATGTGGGCCTGGGTCGGATCGCCGATGCGATCCGCGCCGTGGTCGTCCAGCAGGTGCTTGAGCAGGACGCCGCGGTTGTACCGGGTGCCGCGGATGAGGAAGTTGTCGGCCGGCCATTCGCCCCGCTCGTTGCGGCCCCAGGCTTCGCGCAGCCATTCGCGGTTCGACTCGAAGCCGCCGGCGGCCAGCACGCAGGCCCGGGCGGCGATGCGCTCGCCCTTCACCCAGGCCGCGACGAAGCGCCCGTCCTCGATCTCCACCCGATCCACCGGTGCGTCGTACCGGATGCGCACGCCGAGCCGCTCCGCGCTGCGGTAGTAGGCGTTGACCAGGGCCTTGCCGCCGCCCATGAAGAAGGCATTGGTCCGCGCCACGTGCAGGGCGCCCGACAGCGGCGGCTGGAAGCGCACGCCGTGCTTGCGCATCCAGTCGCGGCAGGACGAGGACGCGCGGATGGTGAGGCGCGCGAGGCGCTCGTTCGTCACGCCGCCGGTGACCTTCAGCAGGTCCTGCCAGAACTCCTCTTCGGGGTAGGCGTCGACCAGCACGTCCTGCGGGGCATCGTGCATGCAGCGCAGGTTGCGCGTGTGCATGGAGTTGCCGCCGCGCCATTCGCGGGGGGCGGCTTCCAGCAGCAGCACGCTGGCGCCCGCCTCGGCAGCCATGAGGGCCGCGCACAGTGCGGCGTTGCCGCCGCCGATGACAAGCACGTCGGTGCTCATGTCCGCTCCAGGAAGTGTGGGCGGATTGTGCGAGTCGGCGATGCGGCTGTGAAATGAAAAGAAGGTCGCGATTGTTGCGGTTACCGCAACAGCGCCTCAGACCTTCACGGGCGTGCTGCGCACCAGCTCGTAGAACGCTTCGGCCGCCGGGGACAGGCTGCCGCGGCGCGAGCGCAGCAGGACCACCCGCCGTTTCACCACCGGCCCCGTCAGCGGAATCTTGCGGATGCCGGGGCGGTCGCCTTCCCGGATGGTGGAGGCCGGCAGGATCGCTGCACCGACGCCTGCCGCCACGAGGTTGACCGCCGTCGCGTGGTGGTCCACCTCGTACTTGGCATCCAGCCGGACGTTGTGCCTCGCCAGCTGGTAGTCCATGACCACGCGCGTGGCGACCAGGCCGCTCACGCGCACCAGCTCGATGCCGCGCATGTCGTTCCACGACAGGGTCTTGCGCTCCTGCAACGGGTGCGGCGTTCGGCACACGAAGACCAGCGGGTCCGAAAACAAGGCGGTTTCGATCAGCTCCGGCTGGCTTTCGCCCGCCAGCGCGATCCCCAGCTCCGCCTTGCCGTGGAGGACGGCGGTGCGCACCTGGTCGGAAGTGCCATCCAGCAGGCGGACCTGGTTGCGCGGATGGCGCCTGGCGTATTCACGGATGATCCCGGGCAGCACGTGGGAGGCCATGGTGGGGATGCACGCCACCGTGAGGTTGCCGCGCCCGTGCTGCGACATGTCCTTGAGGCGCTCCACGGCCGATGTCATCTCCTGCACGATCGAGCGCGCCTGCGGAAGGAAATCGCGGCCCACCACGGTGAGTTCGACGGCCCGCGTGGTGCGATCCAGCAGCCTCACGCCCAGATAGGCCTCGAGCTTCTGGATGCGCCGCGTGAGCGCGGTCTGCGTGATGTGCAGCTCGCGCGCGGCCTTGTTGAATCCGCCCAGTTCAGCGATCGCAACGAAGGCCTGGACACCGTCGAAATCGATCTTCATGGCGTGTTCAATGCATCGGCCGGCCGAGCCGGCGGCTTGCCCTCGAAAGACCGTAGTTCACCAGGCAGTACAGCACCGCGACCGCAAGGTACACGGGCACGAGCGAGCGGTAGTTGGCGATCAGCACCCTGGCGTTCTGCATCAGTTCGCCGTAGGTGACCACGTAGCCGAAGGTGGTGTCCTTGACGACGATCACCAGCTGCGCGACCAGCGCCGGGACGATGTAGCGCAGCGCCTGGGGAAAGACGACGTGGGCGAAGACCCGTGCCTCGTTCAGGCCCAGCGCGCGAGCCGCATGCGTCTGGCCGCGGGGAACGGCGAGCACGCCTGCGCGGTACACCTCCGCCACGACGGCAGCCGTACTGAGCCCCACGGGCAGGGTCAGCATCCAGTAGGCACTCAGCTTGATCCCGACGGAGGGAAGGACCAGGAAGTACACGTAGATGAGCAGCAGGGTCGGCACACCGCGCAGGAATTCGATGACCGCGACGGCCGGCCAGCGCACGAGCCGCAGCCGCGAGAGGCGGCCGACCAGCAGCACGAGGCCGAGCACCAGCGCGATGACGGCGGCCGCCGCCGCCGAGGCCAGCGTGCCGAGCAGTCCCTTGCCCAGGAAGGCCCAGGTCGTCTTCCAGGCGAAGAATTCCCAGAGCCGCCCTTCGAACTGGCCCGCGGCATGGAACCGGACCACGATGCCTGCGGCCAGCACGAGCAGCGTCGCCGCGACGAGCACGCTCAGCGCGCGGGTGACGGCCCGCGCCTTGTAGCCCAGGTCGCCGAAGAGGGCGTCTTCCAGCGCCCGGCTCATCGCAGGATCCGCATCTTCCTGTCCAGGGTGGCGCCCGCCCACGCGATGAGCAGGCCCGACACCAGGTACGCCGCGGCAGCGACTGCGAACGCAGGGATCCCGGCGGCGGAGTCGTTGGCGATCTTCGCCACGAGCGCCGTGAGTTCCCGACCCGGGAGGGGCACCTGTGACGCCAGGGAGGTCGACAGCATCAGCGCGATGAGCAGCGAGGTCATCGGTTGCACGACCGAGCGCAGCGCCTGCGGCAACACAATGGACGTGATGATGACCAGGGGACGCATGCCCAGGCTGCGTGCGGCCTCCACCTGGCCGCCGGCGACGGTGTTGATGCCCGTGCGCAGGTAGTCGGCCGTGAACGCGGAGCACACCAGGGCCAGGGTCAGGATCACGCTGGGCTCATAGTCGATCACCACCTGGAGATCGGGCAGCGCGAACACGATGAAGATCAGCAGCGCAACGGCCGGGATGTTGCGGAAGACCTCGACATAGGCGGTCAGCACGAAGCGCAGCGGCCGCAGCGGCAGGAGCCGCGCCACCGTCACGACGATGCCCAGCACGAAGCCGGCCCCGAACGACAGGGCCGTGAGTTTCCAGGTGAGCAAAAGGGCCTGCCCGAAGGCAGGCCCGTGGTCGGCCAGGAGCCGGAAGACACTGCCCATCGGTCAGGGTAGCGCAGGCGGCGTCGGGACGTTCGTGCTCCCGGTGCGCTGCCCGATGGCCAGCGTCCACAGCTTGGACCAGGTGCCATCGGCCTCGATCTTCTTCAGGAAGGCATTGACGAAGGCCACGCCGTCCGAGCCCTTGGGCAGGCCGATGCCATAGGGGTCCTGCGGACCGAAGGGGGCGCCGGCCAGCTTCGCGTCGCCGGCGCCGAGGCTCAGGACATTGAGCAGCAGCGTGTAGTCGGTCACGTAGGCGTCCACGCGCCCCTGGCGCAGGGCGTCGACGGCCTCCTGGTGGGTCTGGAACTCCTGCACCGTGGCCTTGGGCGCGAATTGCGCCAGGATCGCGGGGCCCGTCGATCCCGCCTGGGTGGCGGTCTTCCTGCCGGCGAGGTCGTTGTACGACTGGATCGCCTTGTTGGTCGACTTGACCAGCACCCCCGCCTGCGAGGTGTAGTAAGGCCCGGCGAAGGAGATCTTCTCCGCGCGGGCCGGCGTGATCGAATAGGTGGCCAGCACCATGTCCACCTGGTCGTTGACGAGGACCTGTTCGCGGGTGGACGACGTGACCTGCGTGAACTGGTACTTGGAGCCGTCGCCCAGGATGTAGCGCGTCAGGAGCTGGGCCAGGCCCGCATCGAATCCGCGGATCTTGCCGTCCTTCTCGTTGAGCAGCGAGAAGAGGTTGGAGGTCTGGGTGCCGCCGAGGCGCAGCGTGCCGGCCTGCTTGATCTTGCTGGCCCATTTGCTGGACGAGATGGTCGCGGCGTCGGCCACGGGCCCCTGGGCGACCAGCGCGTCGAAGGCTGCCGCATTGATGGGGGTGCCTTGGGCGAAAAGCGGCGCACCGGTCGCAACGGCCAGTGCCACCACGGTGGCTTTCAGGGCGGATGAGATCGACATGGGTTCTCTCGGTGGATGTGGACTGCCGCCGAATGTATAGCAGTCCTGCGCCCGTCGGATCGGGTAAGGTGGCGAGACGCCCGCCCCATGCTGCGTGGCGCCCAGCTTCGAGGAGACGCGCATGACGCAACGGGTCGCTTTGATCACCGCCGGCGGCAGCGGCATGGGCGCGGCCGCCGCGCGCCGGCTTGCGGCGGATGGCTTCCTGGTCGGCGTGCTGTCGTCATCCGGCAAGGGCGAGGCGCTGGCACGTGAACTCGGGGGCGTGGGCGTCACCGGATCCAACCAGTCGACGCAGGCCCTCGGCCAACTCGTCGGGCTCGCCATGGCACGCTGGGGCCGGATCGACGTCCTCGTCAACAGCGCCGGCCATGGTCCGCGGGCGCCGATCCTCGACATCTCCGACGAGGATTGGCACAAGGGCATGGACACCTACCTGCTGAACGTGGTGCGGGCCACGCGGCTGGTCGCGCCGATGATGAAGGCGCAGCAGGGAGGCGCGATCATCAACATCTCCTCCGCCTGGACCTTCGAGCCCACCGAGCAGTTTCCGACCTCCGCCGTGTTCCGGGCCGGCCTGGCCGCCTTCACCAAGATCTTCAGCGACACGCACGCGCCGTTCAATGTCCGGATGAACAATGTTCTTCCCGGCTGGATCGACAGCCTTCCCGCCACCGAAGCGCGGCGCCAGACCGTCCCGATGCAGCGCTACGGAAGAAGCGAGGAGATCGCCGCGACGATCTCGTTCCTGGCTTCCGACGGCGCGGCCTACATCACGGGACAGAACCTGCGCGTGGACGGCGGCCTCACGCGATCCGTCTGAGCACGCACTGGCCGCCGTGCGTCTCCTTCAGGTTCCGGGCGCGCTCCTGGCTTGCGCGTCGCGGAATGCGCGCTCCAGGGTCTCGGCGCTTGCAAGCTCTTTCTGGATGCGTGCGACGGCCTCGGGAGCGCGGTCTGCGGGATCCTCGATCGCGAGTTCGATCAGCGTCAATGCATAGGTCAGGCGCTCTCCGTGGAGGGCGCCCAGCGCATGCATCAGGTGAACGGACTCCCACGCATCGGGCTCCCGCCCCTCGTTGCGGATTTCCTTGAGCACCTCGAGCGCAAAGGCGGCGACGACCTGTTTCTTCTGGTCGCCGCTCATCTCCCGGAATGCGCGATCGGTGGGGGCAAGGCTGTAGAGCTGGTCTCGGTTCATGGGCCGCAGATTACCCGAGTGCAGGATACCCGGACAACGGGACGCGACGCGCAGGCATCCGTGCGCCTGCTACTGGGGAGACGCGTAGTGCACGTACGACTCGCGGACCATGCCGTCGCGGTCGAAGAACAGCACCTCGACGACATGCGTCCCCGTGATGCCCTTGTAGTGGATCGCAATGCTGTCGACCCCGCGCAGCACGTCCAGGACGGTGAATTCGATGTGATCGAACACCTCGAAGCCCTTCGCCACGTAGGCGCGCAGCCCCCCCTTGCCACGCACGGTGCCGCTCGGGTCATGACTCAGCCGCGCAACGAGCGGGGAATGGAAGATCACGTCGTCGGTGTAGAACGCCAGCACACGATCCAGGTCCTTCGACTCGAACGCGGCGACCCAGCGCTTAACGTAGTCAGCCGTCTTCTCCATCGTCAGCATCGGCATCTCCTCTGAGGCGGATTGCGGGCGGCCCGATCCAGGCCGAGCGTGCGTCAAGTGTGCCACGGGCGACCATCCGCTGACCACGCGTCAACCCGCCCACGGCTGGATGCGGAACGTCTCCAGCAGGAAATCGATCAGCACGCGCACCTTGGGCGTGAGGTGCTTGCGGCTCGGATACACGGCGTAGATTCCCAGCTCGCGCGAGCGGTACTGCGGCAGCAGTTCCACCAGTTCGCCCGCGCGCAGGTGCGGGCCCACCATGAACGAAGGCTGCAGCACGATGCCCCGGTGCTGCAAAGCGGCGGCAATGCAGGTGTCGCCGCTGTTGGTGCGCATCCGCGGCGTGACCTTCACCGTGACCGATCCCTCCGGCCCCTCGAACACCCACTGCTCGCCGGTGGCCAGCAGCGTATAGGCGACGACGCTGTGGGCGGAAACCTCGGACGGGTGCGCCGGCGTTCCGTGCCGCCGCAGGTATCCGGGCGAGGCGCACAGCATCATCCGGGTCGAAGCGAGCTTGCGGCTGACCAGCGACGACGTCGGCAGCTGCGCGATGCGCACCGCGAGGTCGTAGCCCTCGTCGACCAGGTCGACGATGCGGTCCGACAGGGTCACGTCCAGCACCACGCGCGGATGCTGCTCCAGGAATGCAGGCCACAAGGGCGCCAGCTGCAGCAGGCCGAAGCTGACCGGCACGTTGACCCTCAGCAGTCCGACCGCCTCGTCGGCGCGTGCGGTGACTTCCGCCTCCGCTTCCTGCAACTCGGCGAGCAGCTCCCGGCAGCGGGCATGGAACACCTCGCCTTCGACCGAGAGTGACAGCTTGCGCGTCGTGCGATGGAGCAGCCGCACGCCCAGCCTCGCCTCCAGGTCGCCGACCAGCCGCGAGACGGCCGTCTTCGACACGTTCAGGGCCTCGGCGGCCCGCACGAAGCTGCCGGCATCCACGACGGCCGCGAAGGCGCGCATTTCCTCGAAGCGGTCCATTCCCCATTGTCCCGGAATACGGGACTCAGAAACCGTTTCGAGGCGGTTTATCTATTCGAAGTGAAACTTTAAAGTTCTCTTCATCGCAGCACGCGCTGCTCCACCCACCAGGAGAACCTCATGAAGATCACTGTCATCGGCACCGGCAGCATGGGCTCGGCCTTCGTCCGCCAACTGACCGGCGCGGGCCACCAGGTCAGCGTCACCGCCCGCGATCCGTCCAAGGCGCAGCAGCTTGCCGCGGCGCATCCCGGTGCCCGTGCGGTTCCTGCCGCGGGCGCAGCCGAAGGCGCCGACGCCGTCGTGCTGGCCACCGGCTACGGCGATGCGGCGTCCGGACTGCGTGCTGCGGGTGCCGGCGCCGGCACGGTCGTCATCGACATCACCAATCCGCTGACCGCCGACTACATGGGCCTGACCATCGGCCACGGCACGTCCGCGGCGGAGGAGATCGCCAAGGCGGTGCCCGGCGCGGAAGTCGTGAAGGCCTTCAACACCGTGTTCGCCCAGGTCCTCGCGGAAGGCCCGGACTTCGGTCAGGGCCGCCAGGTCGATGTCTTCGTCGCCAGCGACAGCGAACGCGCCAAGCAGACCGCAAGAGCGATCGCCGAGAGCCTCGGCTTCAACGTGGTCGACGCCGGGCCGCTGAAGAACGCGCGCTATCTCGAGCCGGTGGCCGGCCTGAACATCTACCTCGGCTACGGCGCGGGGCAGGGCACGGCCATCGCCCCGGTCTGGATCCGCAAGAACTGAATCCCCGCAACATCCCAGGAGCATTCCATGAACTCGTCCTTCTTCCAACGCGTGCTGTCCACCACGGCCGGCCCGGGCGCACTGGCCCTGCGCATCCCCGTGGGCATCATCTTCGCTGCGCACGGTGCGCAAAAGCTGTTCGGCTGGTTCGGCGGCTACGGCCTCGAAGGCACCGGCCAGTTCTTCGGTTCGGTGGGCCTGACGCCCGGCTACCTGATGGCACTGCTGGCCGGCCTGGTCGAATTCCTCGGCGGCCTGGCCCTGGTGTTCGGCCTGCTGGTGCGCCCGGCCGCCGCGGCGCTCGCCGGCGCCATGCTGATCGCGATCTTCAGCGTCCACATCGGCAAGGGCTTCTTCGCCGACAAGGGTGGCTACGAATACGCACTCGCCCTGTTCGCCGCCTCGGTCGCCCTGCTGTTCAGCGGTGCCGGCCGCTACTCGGTGGATCGGGCGCTCGCGCCCCAAGCCGCCTGAGGCTCGCACGCGCGGCTCCCGAGCCGCGCGGAGCCCTACCCGAAAAGCCGGCTCGCGATATTCGCGACGTGCCTGCCCTGGTAGCGCGCCATGCCCAGTTCCTGCAAGCTGGGCATGCGCTCGCCCTGGCCACCGGCGATCGTCGATGCGCCGTACGGGCTGCCTCCCTTGACTTCGTCGACGCCCACTTGCGTCTGGTCCGAATACGGCAGGCCCACGACGACCATGCCGTGGTGCAGAAGGGTGGGGATGAAGGTGAGGATGGTGCTTTCCTGCCCGCCGTGCTGGGTGGCGCTGGAACAGAACACCGAGCCCACCTTGCCGACGAGCGCGCCGGACATCCACAGCGCGCCGGTCTGGTCCAGGAAGTTGCGCATCTGGCCGCTCATGTTGCCGAAGCGTGTCGGCGTGCCGAAGATGATCGCATCGTAGTCGGCCAGTTCAGCGGGTTGCGCCACCGGCGCGGCCTGGTGCGCCTTGCCGCCGGCCTGCCGGAAGACATCGTCCGGCACCGTCTCCGGGACGCGCTTGATCTCCACCTGCGCACCGCGGACCTGGCCCGCTCCTTCGGCGACGGCCTTCGCCATCGCCTCGATGTGGCCGTAGAAGCTGTGATAGAGCACGAGGATTCTTGACATGGGTTCTCCGCGTCGAGGCCCGCCGCATCGAGAGGTTGGCGGCGGAGGGCGGAAGTCTAGAAGGGAAGGCCCGCAGGTGGCAGGCGTCTCCAGCTGATTCAGCGCGCATTCCCGCCCCCGCTTCGTAGGCTGGCGGTGGAGCGCAGCGAAACCCCAGCGCTGCGCTGCGCTCGCGGACCGCTGGGGTTCCTTCGTCACCAACAGCCTACGCGCTTCCCGGCAGCGCCTGCGACCACCACTTCGATCTACCACGCCGCGTCCGCCATGAGCGCCTGCTCCGTCGTGCCGCGGTGGCGTGTGGCCGGGCGGGATCCAGGCGTCCCGGGCGCAGTCGAACAGCTACGTCGTGATGGAGGAGATCAAGGAGAGCTTCGTGATCAAGGTGAAGCAGCGCTGACCGGCGCGCGGGCGCCCGCGCGCCCGGCCGACCAGGCCGCGAGGTGCCTCACTCGTCGCGCTTGCGGCCGTTGCCATCCAATCCCTGCAGGACCCCGGCCGCACCGTCGACGGCTTGCCGGGCGTCGCGGCAACGCTGCACGCTGGCCTGCCACGCGGCCCACAAGGATCCGTCGTGCCCCGGCGTGCCCGGCAAGCTGTCTTTCACCCGGCTCCAGGCAGCGCGCTCGGCGGCGATGGCTGCGGTCAGTTCTTCGTGGGGATCGGGTTGCATGGTCGCATCATCGTACCGCTGCGGTGCGTACAAGGGGGGCGTGCTGGTCCATCACATCACGGAGACGTGTTCCTGCGTCATCGCTGCGCTCCCTGCGGGCTGCTGCCCGGTCCCTGCCCGTAGCGGGCCAGCGAGCACAGGATGCGCGCCGCCCCGTTGCTGCGTTCCAGCACCTGGGGCTCCAGTCCGATCAGGTGCTCCAGCGGCGACTCCGTGCGCACGATCGTGCGCTCGCCCTGGACGGCGACCTGGCGCGGTCCCGTCGCGCGGTCCGCGAGGATCTGCAGCAGTTCCTGCCGGAACGAGCGCGGCGCGTCGACCCGCAGGGACATGACGGGCACCAGCACCGCGCCGGTCGCAGGGTCGACCACGCGATGCACGGTGGGCGTCCCGAACTCGATCGATTGCCCATACGCCTGCCGCAGCAGGCGTTGTGCCTGCGCGAGTGCGAGGCCGTTGCGGGCCAGGATCTGCCCGCCGGTCCCGAGGCGCAGGATGCGAAAGCGCTCGGGCCGGGACAGCCCGTCGAGGAGGCCCTGGGCGCACCATCCCGCGCGGCTTGCCTCGGTGGCGTGGACCACCTGCCGCAGCGGCATCAGGTCCAGCGTGTCGAAGGCCTCCATGTCGTGCCGGGTCAAGGTGACGGGAAAGCTCATGACATCCTCCTGGCCGCCGCAGGCACGGGCAGCGCGGTGTTCTTGCCGACGGCGGACGCCAGGCGGCGTGCCGCATGAGGGGCCGTGGCCGACAGGCAGCCGTCGGGCACCACGAGCACGTCGCTCGTGCCCCAGCTCAGGACGCGATGCGCCACGCTGCCGCAGAAGAAGTCCTCCCAGGCCGTCGTGCGCTTCTTGCCCAGCACCACGAGGTCGGCGCCGGTGTGCTCCTGCTGGATCACGGTCTGCCGTCCCGGGTCGCCCCGGCCGATGGCCGTCAGGACGCGGTTCCTGCGGGTGTCGAAGGAGTCGGTGAGCGACACGATCCGCTCGCGCGCATGCTGCAGGCAGCGCTCGCGGTAGGCGCGCACTGCGTGCTCCGGCGCCTCGGCGGAGCGGAGCTTCGATTCGTCCAGCGTGCTGATGGCGTGGAAGATCTCGAGTTCCGCGCTGGTGGCCAGGCCAGCGGCGAGCTTGACGAGCGCTTCCGACGCGGCGGAAAAATCGACCGCGACGAGCACGCGCTCATAGCTGGCGCCGCGCGCCTGGCGCACGACCAGCACCGGCCGCTGCAGGCGTCGCAGCAGCCGCAGCACGGGCTGGCCGCGGAAGAATGCGGCGGTCGAGCGCTCGTGGCGGTGCGGCAGCACCACCAGGTCCGTGCCTTGCGCTTGCGAGACGAGGTCTTCCAGCTTTCCCGACTCGATGGGCGCGGTGCGGACGCGCAACTCCATCGTTTCCTCGAGCTGGCGGGCCGCGTTGGCGAGGCGCGAAGCGGCTGCGGGCAGGGCCTTCTGGCCGTGCGGAGGCACGTACATCAGCCTGACCGACGCACGATGCGTGTCCGCGAGCTGCCAGGCCCGCTGGACCGCGACGTTCTCGCGCGCGGAAAGATCGGTGACGACCAGGATCGACTTGATGTTCATCGTGGGACTTCCAGGGTGGCGCGGGCGCGGCGTCACGGCCGGCCCCGCAGGTTCACAGGCAAGGTGGCGCGCGGCGACTACGTGACGTAGTCGCCGGTGGCCTCCGGCTGGAACAGGATCCCTTCGATCTGCGCCACCGTTTCCTCGCCCGCGGGGCCCACCCAGCGGGCAACCGCGCCGACGGACAGACCGAGCAGGCCCAGGCCCGCCGGCGAGAGCACGGAGATGGCGCCGGTGGCGGGCTCCGCGTCGGCGGGATAGCACACGGCCATCATGTGGCGACGCTGCAGCTTCAGGTCGCGGATGACGAAGCGCGCATTCATCGTCACGACATCGGGAGGGATGCAGCGGGACGGCAGCAGTTCCGCCTCGTTCAGGATGTCAGCCAGCTCGGGGAAGGTCCCGGGAGCGGTGAACTTCTTCAGGCGGATGTAATCGAGCTCGGTGAGCTTGCGCTCGCCGCAATTCGGGGCACGCATGGGAGGCACTCCATTCCAGTGCGAGCCGTCGCTGCAGGAAGCGGGCTCGCAGGTGCGCCGGGGCGATGCCCGGCGGTCGATGGATGGCGCTGAAAGGGAAAGAGGCGACCGCCGGGCTCAGGAAGGTGCGGGCGTTTGCTGCCGGCCCGCCCTGGTGCACGCGCGCAGGGCCACGCGCCGCGCCGCGAGGCGAAGAGCGAGGGAGGCGAACGTGAGAGGACCGGCGGTGTGTGCCATGCAGCCAGTATAGGCCGCATCGCCACGATCGCGGCCCAATCTGGCAAGCCACCGAGGGGCATTGCGCGCGCACTTGGTTGCACGCGCGGGGCCGCATAGACTGCGCTCGTGATTCGCGTCCGTCCCACCCGTTCGATCCTGCGCCAACGCGGCTGCATGCTGCGGGCTGCGCGTGGATGCGTGCCGGGTAGCGGCATGGCTGCGGGCGTGCCCGCACGCACGCCGGCACTTTCCTGAGCCCGGCGATTCCCTCCCAGCCGCGCACACCGAATCGCCGGGCACTCCAAGCGCAAGACCCTTTCCGCATCCGCGAACGTTCGCGGCCGCGGAATCGCCATGGAGTGTTGAAATGCAAGCCACCCACGTGCAGCGTCCGCCGGGGCGCATCGTCACGCGATCCGATACCGTCCATCCCAAGCCCCTCGTCGTGAGCCTTTGCGCGGCGTCGCCGGCCAGCCGCAACGCGACCTGGCGCGCCGCGCTCGTCGCGCGGGACCTCGGCGCCAGGCTGCACATCCTGCATCCGGCGCCGCGGGCGAGCATGGTTTCGCGCGAGCAAGCCTCCCTGCACGAACTCGCAGAGGACATCCGGCAACGCACGCGCGTGGACGTGAGCATCGAAGCGGTCGAGGGCAACGTGCTGCGGCACGCCGTGGCGGCATCGCGCGAGGCAGCCCTGGTGGTGCTTCCGAGCCTGCGCGCCAATCCCTTGCGCGAGTGGATCATGGGCACGCAGGCGGAGCGGCTGATCCGCCTGTGCCGCTCGCCCGTGCTGGTGGTCAAGCGCCCGGCGCTGCTCGCGTACCGGCGCGTGCTGGTGCCGCTGGACCTCGAGGACCACGCCGTGCCCCTGATCACCGTCGCGGCCTCGCTCTCGCGCGGTTCGCGCCTGGAGGTGCTGCACGCGCTCGATGACGGCGACGAACAGGTGCTGCAGGGCATGGACGGCGCCGACGAGGCCGTGCGCGGCTTCCGGCAGCACCGTGCGCAAGGTGCGTTCCTCGCCCTGCACCGGCTGATCGCGGCGGCCGAGGCCGGCGACGCCGGCGCCGAAGCCGCCATCGAGTTCGGCGAGGCACCGGCGGTGGTGCTGGCCCGCGCCCGCGCCTGGGACGCGGAACTGATGGTGATCGGCAAGGCGCAACGCGGGCTGCTGGCGAACTACTTCCTCGGCGGACTCACGCAGCGCATGCTGGCGCAAGCGCCCTCCGATGTGCTCGTGCATCCGGAGCGCCTCCCGCGCGCGGCGTCCGAATCCATCCCGGTGCAGCGCCCGATGCCGCAGCCGCTGCAGCCCGGCCCATGGGGCACCCTGGTGCGCTCGCAGGAGCCCGGTTAGCGCGCAGTCTTCGGCGCATCGAACGATGCCTGGTGCGCGTGCGCCGATCGGGGGAAACCCTGATCCGGTGCGCGCGTCGCGCGAAAGTCCACTCCGCGCGTTCCCTACAATGGCCGCCACGTACAACAAGGCTGGATGTGATGGCCACCGAGACGGAGACTCTCCTGGCCCTGTACCGGACGATGGTCCGCATCAGGGCATTCGAAGACGCGGCGGAAGTCGCGAGCCAGGGCGGCGTCAGCGCCTACGGCATGACGGCCGCGGGAACGGCCAGCGTGCGCGGTCCGCTGCACCTGTCCACCGGGCAGGAAGCCGTGCCCGCCGGCGTCTGCGCGCACCTGCACGCTGACGATTACCTGACCTCCACGCACCGCGGCCACGGCCACACGCTGGCCAAGGGCGCCGACCCGGTGCGCATGATGTGCGAGCTGTTCGGCAAGGCCAGCGGCTACAACGGCGGCAAGGGCGGCTCCATGCACATCGCGGACTTCTCGGTCGGCATGCTGGGCGCCAACGGCGTCGTGGCCGCCGGCCTGCCGATCGCGGTCGGCGCCGCCCATGCGCAGAAGCTGCGCAAGCGCCACGGCATCACGGCCTGCTTCTTCGGCGACGGCGCGATCAATCGCGGACCGTTCGTCGAGGCGCTGAACTGGGCGCGGGTGTACGAGCTTCCCGTGCTGTTCGTGTGCGAGGACAACCGCTGGAGCGCCACCACCCCGAGCGGCCCGATGACGGCGGGCGAGGGCGCTTCGGCGCGCGCCGCCAGCCTGGACATTCCGGCCCTGCAGGTGGACGGCAACGACGTGGTCGCGGTGCATCGCGCTGGCGCGCAGCTGGTGGCGCAGGTGCGCGCCGGCGAAGGGCCGCGCCTGCTGCACGCCATCACGTACCGCGTCAAGGGCCATGTCTCGGTGGACCCGGCCGCGTACCGCGATCCGAAGGAACTGGAAGAAGCGCTGCGGGGCGACCCGATCGCCCGCGCGCGCGCGGCGTATCTCGCGCTGCCCGGTGCCGAGGCCGCGCACCTGCAGGCGATCGAGCGCGGGGCCGCCGACGAGGTGCAACGCGCCCTTGCCGCGGCCGAGGCCGCGCCTTGGCCCGACCCCGCCAGCGCCTTCACCGATGTGCAGACCACGGGAGCCGGCCAATGGCGATGATGACGTACGCCCAGGCCGCGGTGCTGGCCCTGCAGCACGAGATGGAAGCGGATGCCAGCGTGGTGGTGCTCGGAGAAGACGTCGGCCGCGGCGGCATCTTCGGCCAGTACCGCGGGCTGCAGGAGCGCTTCGGGGCCGAGCGCGTGATCGACACGCCGATCAGCGAAGCGGCCATCCTCGGCGCCGGCGTCGGCATGGCGCTGGCTGGCTTGCGGCCGGTGGTGGAGATGCGCGTGGTGGACTTCGCCCTGTGCGCGATGGACGAGATCGCCAACCAGGGTGCCAAGAACCGCTTCATGTTCGGCGGCCAGGGCCGCGTGCCGATGGTGGTGCGCATGCCGATCGGCATCTGGGATGCGTCGGCGGCGCAGCACTCGCAATCGCTCGAGAGCTGGTTCGCGCACCTGCCGGGGCTGGTCGTCGTCTGCCCGGCGACGCCGCAGGACAACTACTCGATGCTGCGCGCGGCGCTCGCCAGCGGCGACCCGGTCGTGTACATGGAGCACAAGACGCTGTGGGGCATGCAGGGCGAGGTCGATGCCGGCCAGTCCGTGGAGCTGGGGCGCGCGCGCATCGTGCGGCCCGGGGCCGACCTCACTATCGTGAGCTGGAGCCGACAGCTGCAGGCCTGCGCCGAAGCGTGCGAGACGCTCTCGGCCGAAGGCGTGCAGGCCGAACTGATCGACCTGCGCAGCATCTGGCCCTGGGACCGCGAGGCGGTGCTCGCCTCGTGCGGCCGCACCGGCCGGCTGCTGGTGGTGCACGAGGCCGTGCAGGCCGCCGGCTTCGGCGCCGAGATCGCCGCCACCGCGGCCGAGGCCACCGGCTGCCGCGTGCGGCGGCTGGGCGCGCCGCGCATCCCGGTCGGCTATTCGCCCGTGCTGGAGGCGCAG
Organism: Ramlibacter alkalitolerans; assembly: GCF_016722765.1. GTDB lineage: Bacteria > Pseudomonadota > Gammaproteobacteria > Burkholderiales > Burkholderiaceae_C > Ramlibacter > Ramlibacter alkalitolerans. Next base: position 37,298 of record NZ_JAEQND010000012.1, read on the forward strand.
TCGCGCGTCACCGCAGCCGACATCGCCGCGTCCGCGCGCGGCCTCCTTGGCACCAGACAATGACCCGACCTCCCGAGACCGGTGCCACCGAACCGGTGCCCGAAGCGACCGACGAAGCCACCCGCGTTCCCCTCGCGATCGAGGACTGGCTCACCGTCATCGTGATGGCGCTGCTGGCGCTGATCACTTTCGCCAACGTGCTGGTGCGCTACTTCACCGACCAGTCCTTCGCCTGGACCGAGGAGTTCTCGGTGTTCCTGATGATCGTGCTGTCGCTGGTGGCGGGTTCCGCCGCGGTGGCCCGCAACCAGCACATCCGCATCGAGTACTTCGCCGACAACGGGCCGGAGAAGCGGCAGAAGGCGCTGGCGCGCTTCGGCGCGGCGATGGTGTTCCTGCTGTTCGCGCTGATCGCGGTGCTCTCCGTGCGCGTGGTGTACGACGACATCCGCTTCGGCGAAACGTCGCCGGGCATCGGCATCCCGCAGTGGTGGTACACGGTCTGGCTGCCGATCCTGTCGACGGCGATCGCCGGCCGCGCGCTGGGCCTGTTCATGCGCCGGGGCCGCAGGTCATGATCGCGACACTGCTGTTCATCGCGTTCCTCGCGATGCTGTTCCTGGGCGTGCCGATCGGCGCCGCCCTGGGACTGGCCGGCGCGGTCTGCATCGCGCTGGCCAACCAGGGCGCGCAGTGGTTCGGCCTGCTGGCGGTGCCGCAGAACTTCTATGCCGGCCTCGGCAAGTACCCGCTGCTGGCCATCCCCATGTTCGTGCTGGTGGGCTCGATCTTCGACCGCTCGGGCGTGGCGCTGCGGCTGGTGAACTTCGCCATCGCGATCGTGGGCCGCGGCTCCGGCATGCTGCCGCTGGTGGCGATCGCCGTGGCGATGTTCCTGGGCGGCATCTCGGGTTCCGGTCCGGCCAACGCCGCTGCGGTGGGTGCCGTGATGATCGCGGCGATGACGCGCGCGGGCTATCCGCCCTCGTATTCCGCCAGCGTGGTCGGCGCCGCCGCCGCCACCGACATCCTGATCCCGCCCTCGGTGGCCTTCATCGTGTATTCGGTGCTGGTGCCGGGTGCTTCCGTTCCGGCGCTGTTCGCCGCCGGCATGATCCCGGGCGTGCTCGCCGGCCTGGCGCTGATGATCCCGGCGGTGTGGATGGCGAAGAAGCACAAGATGGGCAAGGAGGAGGCGGCGCTGCCGCGGCCGCCGTTCTGGCGCAGCCTGCGGGACGCCCTCTGGGGCCTCGCCGCGCCGGTGCTGATCCTGGGCGGCATGCGCGCGGGCTGGTTCACGCCCACCGAGGCGGCCGTCGTCGCCGTGTTCTACGGCCTGTTCGTCGGCATGGTGGTCCACCGCACGATCAAGGTGCGCGACCTGTTCGTGATCCTGCGCGAGTCGGGGGAGTTGTCGGCGGTGATCCTGCTGGTCGTCTCGCTGGCGGGGATCTTCGCGTATTCGCTGTCGACGCTGGGCGTGATCGACCCGGTCACGAATGCGATCGTCAACTCGGGCCTTGGCGAGTACGGCGTGCTGACCCTGCTGATCGTGATGCTGGTCACGGTGGGCATGTTCCTCGACGGCGTCTCGATCTTCCTGATCTTCGTGCCGCTGCTGCTGCCGATCGTGCAGTACTACAAGTGGGACCCGGTGTGGTTCGGCGTGATCCTCACGCTGAAGGTGGCGCTGGGCCAGTTCACGCCGCCGCTCGCCGTCAACCTGATGGTGTCCTGCCGCATCGCCAACGTGCCGATGGAGAGCACCGTGCGCTGGGTCGGCTGGATGCTGTTCTCGATGGCGCTGGTGATGGTGCTCGTCATCGCGTTCCCGCCGCTCGCGACCTGGATGCCGCGGGCGCTGGGCTACTGATCTCAACCAAGGAGTCGTTCATGCATTTCCGCCGCACCCTTCTGGGCCTCGCCATGGCCGCGACGGCGCTCGCCTTCACGCAGGGCGCCATCGCGCAGTCCGCCTACAAGGCCGAATACAAGATGTCGCTGGTGCTCGGCCCGCCGACGCCCTGGGGCATGGCCGGCAAGGTCTGGGCCGACCTGGTGCGCGAGCGCACGCAGGGCCGCATCAACATCAAGCTGTATCCCGGCGTCTCGCTGATCCAGGGCGACCAGACGCGCGAGTTCAGCGCGCTGCGCCAGGGCGTGATCGACATGGCCGTGGGCTCCACGATCAACTGGTCGCCGCAGGTGAAGGAGCTGAACCTGTTCTCGCTGCCCTTCCTGATGCCCGACTACGCCGCGGTCGACGCGCTCACGCAGGGCGAGGTGGGCAAGCGCATCTTCGCCGCCGTCGACAAGGCCGGCGCCGTGCCGCTGGCCTGGGGCGAGAACGGCTTCCGCGAACTGACCAACAGCAAGAAGCCGATCAAGTCGCCGGACGACCTCAAGGGCATGAAGATCCGCGTGGTCGGCTCGCCGCTGTTCTCCGACACCTTCAATGCGCTCGGCGCGAATCCGACGCAAATGAGCTGGGCCGATGCACAGCCGGCGCTCTCCAGCGGTGCGGTGGACGGACAGGAGAACCCGATGTTCCTGTTCACCATCCTGAAGATGCACACGGTGGGCCAGAAGTACGTGACGACCTGGCACTACGTCGCCGATCCGCTGATCTTCGTGGTCAACAAGGACGTGTGGAACAGCTGGACGAAGGCCGACCAGGAGATCGTGCGCAAGGCGGCCCTGGAAGCCGGCCAGCAGGAGATCGTGCTGGCGCGCAAGGGCCTGGTGGAAGCGGACAAGCCGCTGATGAAGGAAGTGGCGGGCATGGGCGTGACGGTCACGGAGGTGAGCCCGGCCGAGCGGGAGGCGTTCGTGAAGGCGACGCGCCCCGTGTACAACAAGTGGAAGAACACGATAGGCGCCGACCTGGTGAACGCGGCGGAGAAGGCGATCGCCGCCCGCGGCAAGTAAGAACCGCCGTGCGAGAACCGGAAGCCGCCCGCGGGCGGCTTTCCTTGTGCCTGGACCGGGCACGTGAGCAGGCGCGGCGCCTGATGCAGCGGCGCCGCGGCGATCTTCCGGCGCACTACCTGCACGGCCTGCCGATCGCGAAGCGCGTAGCAGGGCCGCAGTTCCGGCCGGCCGCGGGCCCGCGCGGAATGAACGTGGTGCATTCGGATGCTGCAAAACCGCCAGTTCCATTCACCGCACCCGCCAACCATGATGGCTCCCGTGGACCCGTTCTTCACCTCAAGGAGCCCGTCATGAACCGCACCATCGCCGCAGGCGCCGAAGCGCCGTTCGTCCTCCACTTCCGGTCCCTTTTCCACAGCGGCCGCGGATTCGAGTTCCCCTGCGATGCCGGGGGGCAGGTGGACCTCGACGCGATGAGCGAGCGGATCCGCAACAACTACCTCTACGCCCGCGCCATGATCGGCCGCGAAGTCGCCTGGCCGAGCGTGCGCAGGATCTCCGAAGCCTCCCTGCAGGGCGCCTGAAGCGCGGCCCATCATGCACGCGCTCACCGCCCTCTTCGAAGAGCATGGCCATCTCGCCGTGTTCCTCGGTGTGCTGTTCGAGCAGATGGGCGCACCCGTGCCGGCGCTGCCCTTCCTGCTGCTGGCCGGCGCGCGCAGTACCGGCGATGTGGGCATCACCTTGCAGTTCCTGCTGCTGGCCTCGAGCGCGTCGGTGGTGGCCGACCTTGCCTGGTTCGCGGTCGGCCGCCGCCATGCCGAAACGGTGCTGGGGCGGCTCTGCCGGGGCAGCACCGCGCCGCATCGCTGCCGCGCCTGCGGGCAGACACGGTTCGCGCGCTGGGGCTCGGCCGCGGTGTTGCTGGCGAAGTTCGTTCCGGGGCTCACCACCGTCGCCCGTCCGCTGGCGGGGGCACTGGGCATGCCGGCGCGCACCTTCCTGGCGCTGGACCTGGTCGGCACCCTTGTCTGGGCGACGGGTGGCATCGGCAGCGGCATCCTGTTCGACCAGGAGATCGCGCAGGTGCTGCTGGGACTGGAGCGCGCGGAGGAGATGATCGTCCGCTGCAGCCTGCTGGCCGTCGCGCTGTACGGTGCCGGGCGGGCAGGGCGGGCGCTGCTGCGGCGCGCCCGCGTCGGCGCAGCAGAGCCGGGGCCGGGCCGGCATGCCGGCCCGCGTGCCCGGCGCCATCACTCGGCGTAGTGGCGCTCCTCCAGCAGCATGTCCTCGAAGAAGGCGCCGAACCTGCCTTGCGGATCGCGCAGGTGGATCTCCAGGATCCAGCGCATCGCCGACGGCCTGAAGTCGGCCGAAGCCAGCGAGCCCGTGTGGAGCGCCGCATGCGGGAAATCGGCCACGCGGTGGCCCGGCAGGTCGAGGTTCAGCTCCCAACCCATTTCCCGGGCTCGCTGCTGCGCGTATGCGTAGAGGCGCACGCCCGACCATCCGAACGCCGTCCACTGCCGCCGCACGTCGTGGAACAGTTCCTGGGCGTCGCGCGCGCACCTGGCCTGCAGCGGGTCGCTGCCGAACGTGAAGGTGGCGCCGCCGTCGCCTTCCCAGGCGGCATGCCGCGGCGCGATGTCGATGAAGAAGATGTCCTCCTCCTGCAGCACCACGCCGGGTACGGAGGCCTGCCGCATCGCCTTGGTCGTGTTGCGGCCGAAGCGCACCCGCACCGGATGCCAGGTCGGCTGCAGGTCCATCCTGCGCAGCACTTCGCGCGCGCGTTCGACGGCGTCTTCTTCGACCATGCCGGGCTGGATGGCGCGGGCAATCTCGCGGATGGCGAGCCGGGTGAGATGGCGGGCGGCAAGCATGCCGTCGTCGGAAAAGGCGGGGCCGACCCGCTCTGCCTGCTGTCTGTCGCTGTGGAGAGTCGTCATTGCGTTTGCTGGGGCTGGTGGATGTGCGCCGCCAGTGTGGGCCACGAGCTCCTTGGCGGTGGCAGCCGCACACGACCTTTCCTGCCAATCGCGCCGCAGCTGCCGCCATTCACGCCGGCAGGGCCTGGTGGCGACTACAGTTCCGGACCTCACAGAAGGAGAAAGCCTTTGTCGAAACAGGACAGGAAGGTCGCGCTGGTCACGGGCTCGTCGCGCGGCATCGGTGCCGCCATCGTCACGCGGCTGGCCTCGGATGGCTTCACCGTGGTCGTGAATTACGCCGGCCGCGCGGCGGACGCCGAGGCACTGGCGGCGCGCCTCGCGCAGGCCGGCGCAAGCACGCTGGCGCTGCAGGCCGATGTCAGCGATCCGCGGGCCGTGACGGCGATGTTCGATCGCGCGGAGGCGGCTTTCGGTGGCGTCGACGTGCTGGTGAACAACGCCGGCATCATGCGCCTGGCGACGATGGCCGCGTCGGACGACACGCTGATCGAGCGGCAGCTCGCGGTCAACCTCAAGGGCAGCATCCACACGATGCGGGAAGCGGCACGCCGGCTGCGCTCCGGCGGCCGCATCGTCAACCTGTCGTCGAGCGTCGTCGGCCTCTACCAGCCGACCTACGGGGTGTACGCGGCGACCAAGGCCGGCGTCGAAGCCATGACGCGGGTGCTGGCGAAGGAACTGCGCGGGCGCAACATCACGGTCAATGCAGTGGCGCCGGGGCCGACCGCCACCGAGCTGCTCCTGGACGGCAAACCGGAGGCCGTGGTGCAGCAACTCGCCATGCTGGCGCCACTGGAGCGCCTGGGCCAGCCGCAAGACATCGCCAACGTGGTCGCCTTCCTCGCCGGGCCGGACGGCGCCTGGATCAACGGGCAGGTCCTGCGCGCCAACGGCGGGATCGTCTGACCCGCGTCACTCCGCTTCCTCCGAGTTCCCGGCGGCGTTGCGCGCCGCCGCCGCGACCATGTCGCGCAGCCAGGCATGGGCCTCGTCGTGCTCGTTGCGCTGGTGCCAGACGGCTCGGGTGGTGGACGTTCCGGCGCGATAGGGCGGCTGGCGGATCAGCAGCTCGCTGCCGCGCGTGAGCGCCTTGGCCAGCGAGGCCGGCACGATCGACAGCATGTTGGAATCCAGCAGCATTGCCGGAATCGCCAGCGAGTGCGGCACGGTCACGCGCATCCGCGGCACCTGACCGGCCTCCGCCAGCGCCTCTTCGAGCGCGTGGCGCGCGAACATCTCCGACTGGCGCGCCAGCCCGCGCTCGAGGATGAAGCCGTCGACGGCACCTTCCTCCTGGCCGCCGACCGAGATGGTGACGAGGGGGTACTTCGCCAGGTCCGCCAGCGTCAGCTTGCGGCGCGACGCGGGGTGGCCCTTGCGCATCAGGATCACCTCGCGCTGCGACATCAGGGTGCGGGCGCTCAGGCGCGGCGGTACCTGCGAGAAGATGCCGATCGCCAGGTCGATGCGGCCGATGTCGATCTGCTCGGCGAGGTCCAGCCGGGTGGAAGGCCGGATCACCAGGTCCACGCCGGGCGCGGTGTCCTGCAGCTTGCGCGACAGCGGCGCCAGGATCACCACCGTGATGTGGTCGTTGGCCGCGATCACGAAGCGCCGGTTCGACTTCTCCGGCGAGAAGCGCTCCACGCCCAGCGTCGCCTCGATGCGGCGCAGCGAGTCGCGCAGGCTCGGCGCCATGGCCGCCGCGCGGCCGGTGGGCACCATGCCCTTGCCCGTGCGCATGAACAGTTCGTCGCCGACCAGCTCGCGCAGGCGCGTCAGCGCGTGGCTCACGGCGGACTGCGTGAGGTTCAGGCGCCGCCCCGCGAGCACGAGGTTGCGGTCCTCGTACACGGCGTCGAACACCTTCAGCAGGTTCAGGTCCATCCGACCGATGCTCAAGACGGGCCTCCTTTCCGGGATGAATGACCTGCATTTTGCTCTTGCAATTACATCAGTTCCATTCAATTCACCCTTCGCCCATCATCGCTTCCAGCCGATCGGCCACCGAAGGACACCAGAACCATGACCACCGCCACCGCGAACCAGGACCTCGAAGCCCTCATCGACCACTGTGTTCCCTTCCTCGAGGAAGTGAAGGACATGACGACCAGCACGGAAGTCGAACGCTGGCTCAACCGCAAGTACGGCCCCGGCAGCGAGCTGTACCAGACGCTCGCCCGCCTGGTGAAGAAGGGCGTGCAGGACGGCTGGGCCGCGAATGTGGAGATCGACGGCCCGGTGTACCGCCGCAGCCGCCTGGCAGAACCCTCGCAGCGCACGCGCTTCTTCAGCATCACGGCGGTGTACATGGACAGCACCGGCAACCGGCTGGGCCTGCCCGACGACCGCTACCGCGGCCAGTATCACGGCCATCCCTACGGCGAATTCAACATGGTCGTCCCGGTCACGCCGGGCGCCGCGCTGAACGGCCCCAACGGCTGGTGCGAAGGCGGCTGGACGGCGCCGGCGCCGGGCAGCCAGCACTATCCCGAGGCCAAGGGCGGCGCCGTGATCGCGCTGTTCTTCCTGCCGTCGGGGCGCATCTCGTACAACGCCGCGCCGCAGGAGTGAAGCATGGGAACGAGAGCGCTCGACTGGCCGCAGGCCGACATCGCCCGCTGCGTGGGCAACGTGCTGCGCGCCCGCAAGGCGGTGCGCGCGTTCCGACCCGACCCGCTGGGCAGGGAGCTGGTGCACGACATCCTCGCGGAGGCCTCCACGGCGCCGAGCGGCGCCAACATCCAGCCCTGGCGCGTGTACGTGCTGGCCGGTGCGCCGCTGAAGGAACTGGGCGACGCGCTGCTGGCCAGCGCGCGTTCCGGCAGTGCGCCACCTCCGGCGCACTTCCCGGACCCCTTGCCCGACGTGTTCCGCACCCGCCTGCAGGATTTCGGGGGCCGACTCTACGGATCGCTGGGCATCGAACGGCACGACGCGCCGGCGCGCGCGCGCCAGGCCGAGCGCAACCTGTTCTTCTTCGGCGCACCGGTCGGCCTGATCTTCAGCATCGACCGGCGGCTGAAGCCCCACAGCTGGATCGACCTCGGGCTGTTCGCGCAGAACCTGATGATCGCCGCGAAGTCGCGCGGCGTGGACACCTGCCCGCAGGTGTCCTTCGCTCCCTTCCACGACACCATCGCCGCGCAACTGCAGATGCCGCCGGAGGAGGTCACGGCCTTCGGCATGTCGATGGGCTATGGCGACCCCGCGGCGGCGGTGAACCAGGTGCGCATGCCGCGCGAGCGCGTCGAGGACTTCGCCCGGATGCTCGGGTTCCAGGGCCGCGCCGTCTCCAGCCAGGCATTGACGACGGCAGCATGAACGTGAACGTCCTCGCGAATGGCGGCAGCCTGCGCGAGCGCAGCGCATAGCGGCGTGCGCGGCGGGCTTGCGATGGCAGCGACGGTCGAACCCATGCGCGAGGCGGGCCGGCGCGCCGGGGAGTTCCTGCGCGCCGCCCTGCGCACGGCCCTCAGTGCGCACGTCACCAATGGCCTGGTCGCGGCAGCCGCGCTGCTGCTCATTTCCTCGCTGGTGCACCTGCTGGCCGGCGGCGAGGCCGCTGCCGTCGCCATGGCCGGAGTGATCGTCGTGACGGCGCCGGACCATCCGGCGCCCCGTCGCGGCAAGTTCACGCACTTCCTGCCGGCCGTGCTGCTGGGCACGCCACTGTTCTTCGCGGTGGCGTCCCTGCGCGACACGGTGGCGGTGCTCGTCCCGCTGCTGATGGCCGCGACATTCCTTGCCTTCCTGTGCGCCGCCTGGGGCAAGCGGGGCCTGCCCATCGCCGCCTCGCTGGTCTTCGCCGCCCTGTTCGCGCTGGCTTCGCAGCCAGCCGCCGGGCCGGCCGCCGCGATGCGTCAAACGCTGGCATTCAGTGTCGGCGCGTGGCTGTACATCTTCTGGGCCACGGCAGCCAATGCGCTCCTGAACCACCGCTATCGCGTGCTGACGCTGGCCGACGCGCTGGCGGGGGTGGCTGCGCTGATGCGGGCGCAGGCCCTGCAGTTCACTGCGACGCCCCAGGTGCATCGGGCGACCGCGCTGGCGGACCGGCTGATCGGGCTGCAGGCGCGCCTGGCCGACGAACTGCAGGGGGCGCGCAACCTCCTGCTCGAGGATCCGACCGCGCCGCGGCGGCTGCAGCTCGCGGGCATGCTGCTGCACGCCATCGAACTGCGCGATCACCTGGTCACCTCCGCACTGGATCTGGACGCGCTGTGTGACGCGCCCGGGCAGGACGAGCTGCTGCAGGTGCTCGGTCAGGAAATCCAGGCGCTCGCCGGCGACGTGGAGCAACTCGCGGACGCCTTGCGCCTCGGGCGCGTCCCGGCGCGCATCGGCCGCCGGCGGCCGCCGCTTGCCGCTGCGGCTGCCGCGGCGCCGGACCCTCGCGACGCCGACCTGCACGCGCCATCGCCCGGCCTGCTGGCACGCGCGCTGGCGCGCCGGGTTGGCCATGTGCACGACGAGGTGCTGCGGCTACTGGAGCTGGCCGCCCGGGGCGAGCGCGCGCCCGACGCGCGGGTGGTACGCACGGCGTGGCAGCTGTTCGTCAGTCCGACCGGCTGGTGCTGGGGCCCGTTGCCGGGCCTGTGGCGCCGGGATGCGCCGCCGCTGCGCCATGGCGTGCGGGCCGCGCTCGCCATCGGCACCGGCTATGTCGTGGGTGCCGCCATCCCCTGGGGGTCGCACGCGACCTGGATCCTGATGACGATCGCGTTCGTGCTGCGCGCAACGCTGTCGCAGACCCTGGAACGTCGCGACAGCCGCGTGGCCGGCACGCTCCTGGGCTGCGTGGTGGCGGGCACGTTGCTCTATGCGCACGTGCCGCCCCCCGTGCTGCTGCTGGCCGTCGCGCTGGCCCATGGGATCGCCCATGCCTTCGTCCTGCGCCGCTACCTGGTGACGGCGGTGGCCGCCACGGTGCTGGCCCTGCTGCAGTCCCACCTCCTGAACGGCGCCAGCGCGCCGGTCTTCGACGTCGCCGAACGCCTGCTGGACACGCTGCTGGGCGTCGCCATCGCCTGGATCTTCAGCTACGTGCTGCCTTCGTGGGAGCGCGCCCAGGTCGCGGCGCTGCTCGCTCGCGCGCTGGCCGCACAGGCGCGCCACGCGCAGCTGGCGCTGCGGCTCGGCCAGCTGCAGGGCGTCAGCACCGCATCGGAACTGGCCTGGCGGCTGGCGCGCCGGGAGGCCTTCGACAGCCTGTCCGCCCTGGCGCAGGCCGTCCAGCGTTCGCTGGCCGAACCGCGCTCCGTGCGGCCGCCGGTGGCGGAACTCCAGCGCGTGCTCGCGCGCAGCTACCAGCTGCTGGCGCAGCTCACCGCCACCAAGACCATGCTGCTGCGCCGGCGCCACCTGGTGGACCTGGCGCCGCTGCAGGCGCCGCTCGCGCAGGCGGCGCGCACCATCGCGGCCGCGCTCGCGCCGGCAGCCGGCCAGCCGGCGCCGCCCGCCTTCCCTTCGCCGCAGCTGCACGCGGGGCTGGCCCCGTGGGTGCTGCGCCGCCTGCGCCTGGCGGTGGAGATCGCCGACGACCTGCGTGCCGATGCAGCCCGCCTCCCGCTGCCGCGCGCAGCCGTCGCGGCTGGCGCGGAAGACGGCGCCACGCACTGAACGGCGTGCAACTCGCTCTTGCAAAGACATCAGTTCCGTTCAACACCGGCCGCGACCATCATCACGCGCATCCCGAGCCATCGACCGAAACGAGGACCCCATGCAGACACTTTCACGCCGCCGCTTCGCCCGCCTGGCCATCGCCGCCCCGGCCGCCGCCTGGCTGCTGCCCGCGCTGGCGCAGACCGGAAAATTGCTGGTCGGCTATCCGGCCGGGGGCACGCTGGACACCACCGCGCGCCAGCTCGCCGAGGCCTGGCGCAAGCAGGGGCGCCTGTACATCGTCGACAACCGGGCCGGCGCCGCCGGACGCATCGCCAACAGCCAGCTCAAGCGCGAACGCGCGGACGGCAACACGCTGCTGTGCACGCACACCTCGGCACTCACCATCTACCCGCACGTCTACAGCCGGCTGATGTACGACGCCGCCGCCGACTTCCTGCCGGTGTCGCCGCTGGTTTCCGCGACCTGTGCCTTCGCCGTCAGCAGCGCGGTGCCGGCCGACCGCGTGAAGACGCTGGACGACTACGTGCGCTGGCTGCGCGCGAATCCCGGCGCGGGGATCTATGCATCGCCGGCCGCCGGCTCGATGGCGCACTTCCTCGGCTACCAGTTCTCCGAAGCGCGCAAGCTGAAGCTGCAGCACGTCGGCTACCGCGGCTCCGCGCCGGCCATGCAGGACCTCCTGGGCGGCCAGATCCCGGCCTACTTCGGCTTCGTGGCCGACTTCCTGCCCTACCTGCAGCAGGGCAAGGCCAGGATCCTCGGCGTGACCGGCGACAAGCGTTCGCGCTTCCTGCCCGGCGTGCCCACCTTCGCGGAGCAGGGGCTTGCGGCCATCCGCGGCGTCGAGACGTACGGTGTCTTCGCGCCGCCCGGAACGCCGCCGGCCACCGTCGCGGCCCTGCACGAGGCGCTGGTCGCCGCGAGCAAGGATGGCTCCCTGGTGGCGGCCTTCGAGCAGGTGGGGCTGGACACCTTCACGCTGGCTCCGCAGGATTACGCTGCGCTGGTGCGGCGGGAGCGCGAGGCCTGGGGCCCGGTGGTGCGCGCTTCCGGTTTCCGCTCCGAAGAGTGATTCCTTCTTTGCCGAGATGCTGGACAAGGAGTGGACATGACTTCCCTGACGTGGTCCCAGGCCGACATCGGCCAATGCGTCGACCAGGTGCTGCGCTCGCGCAGGTCCGTGCGTGCCTACAAGCCGGAGCCGCTCGCGCGCGAACAGGTGCTGGAGATCCTGCAGGCGGCCGCCTCGGCGCCCAGCAACTCGAACACGCAGCCGTGGCGCGTCTACGTGGTGACGGGTGCGCCCATGCGACGCCTGGGCGACGCGCTCGTCACGGCCTTCCAGGACGGCAGCTTCCCGCCGCCGACGCACTTTCCCGACCCGCTGCCCGCCGTGTTCTGCGACCGCCAGGCCGACTTCGCCGCGCGCTACTACGGCACGCTGGGCATCGACCGCAAGGACGCCGAGGCCCGGGCGCGGCAGAGCCTGCGCAACTTCACTTTCTTCGGCGCCCCGGTGGGGCTCATCTTCAGCATCGACGCCCGCCTGGGCCGCCATAGCTGGCTCGACCTCGGCCTGTACGTGCAGAACGTGATGATCGCGGCGCGCTCGCGCGGCATCGACACGTGCCCCCAGGTCTCGTTCGCGCGCTTCCACTCGCTGATCGCCGCCCACCTCGGGATGCCCGACGAGGAGGTGACGGCCTGCGGCATGTCGATGGGGTTCGGCGACACCAGCGCGGGCGTCAACCAGATGAACCTGCCGCGCCAGCACGTGAGCGAATTCGTGCGGCTCGCCGGCTTCGAAGCGCCGGCGGAATGGATCGGCCGGGGCTGAAGCCGGTGAAGGACGAGACGGTCCGGGTTGCGCCTCGGGCCGCTCGCCTGCCATCGGCGGCGCCGCTGCTGGTCGGGGCCGTGCTGGCCGCGATCGCGGGCTGGGTCGACACGCTCGGCTTCCTCGGCCTGCAGGGGGTGTTCACGGCCCACGTGACCGGCAACTTCGTGCTCCTGGGCACTGGCCTGGCCGGCGATGCCGGCGCCGTGGCGGTCAAGCTGCTGGTGCTGCCCGCCTTCGTCGCGGGTGTTGCCTGTGCGGCCGGCACCCATGCGATCCGGCGCGGGACCGCGTCCCTCCTGCTGCTGTTCGAAGTGGCGGCGCTGGTGGGCTTCCTGCTGGCCGGCGTGCGCGCGTCCCCCTGGCTGGCCGCCTGCGCCGGCGCGTTCGCCATGGGCGTGCAGAACGCGCAGTCGCGCCTGTCCCTCAGCTCCGCGGGGGCGACGACGGCGATGACCGGCAACGTCACGCAGCTGGTGCTGGAGGGCATGGGGGCGGCAGGCCTGCTCGCCGCCGACCGCCGGCAGGCCCGCCAGCGCATGGCGAGCACCCTGGCGCCCGTGGCCGGCTTCGCAATGGGCTGCGCCGGCGGCGGGCTCGCCTGGCTCGCCTGCTCGTTCTGGGCGCTGCTCGTGCCGATCGCCGTGCTGTGCGCGCTGGCCTGCTGCGCGGACTGACTGCCGGCGGATTCCCTTCGTTCAGTCGCGCAGGCCGATCGCCTAGCGTAGCGCTTCGGGGCTTGAAGCGCGTTCATGGCGGCCTTGCAGAACGATCAGTTCCACGCAAGGCCGTGCTGGACCATCATCGCCGGGTGATCGAACCCGGCCTCATCGCGTTGACGCGCCTGCTTTTGTTCACCCTCGACATGTACAGCCCCTGGGGCATGCAGGAGCTCCAGGTCCTGGCGGTAGAGCCTGGCCGGCTGCTTTCCTGTGCGTTCGCCCGCGGCACTCTCGATACGACGCTCACCTGGCGCATCCAGCCCGCGGGATCGGGCGCCCGGCTCGTGATGGAGCACACGGGCCTCGATCTCGCATCTGCCACCGGCCGCGCCGCCTTCGACGGCATGCGCAGCTATTGGCCCGAGGCCCTGGCGCGGATGCGCGCGGTGCTCGAGGCCGACCCGCCCGTCCGCTCGCGCAACGCGCGGCAGGCCGTCCTCGCGCGGTAGGGGGGCGGCGGGTCTCGCCCATGCGCATCGGGATCCTCGCCTTCGAGCGCGTCCAGCTGCTCGACGTGGCCGGCCCGGCGGATGTCTTCGCCGAGGCGGCGCGGCAGCTTGCCGATCCGCAGGCCTACAGCGTGGAGGTGATCGGCACGCAAGCGGGCGTCCTGCGCAGCAGCTGCGGGCTGGGGCTCGCCGTCGATGCGACTTTCTCCACCCATCCCGGCGGCCTCGACACGCTGCTGGTGGCCGGCAGCCCGCGGATCGAGGCGGTCGAAGCGGACGCGCAACTGCACGACTGGTTGCGCGCGCAGGCCGGTTCCGTGCGCCGCATCGGCTCGGTGTGCAACGGCGCGTTCGTGCTCGCCGGTGCCGGCTTGCTGGACGGCCGCCGCGCCGCCACGCACTGGAACGCCGTGGCGCGGCTCGCCGCCAGGCACCCGCGGGCCAATGTCGAACCCGATGCGATCTACGTCAAGGACGGCAACCTCTACACGTCCGCAGGGGTCAGCGCCGGCATGGACCTCGCGCTCGCCATGGTGGAAGAGGACCACGGGCGCGAGCTGGCGCTCGGGGTGGCGCGCGAGCTGGTGATGTTCCTCAAGCGCCCCGGCGGCCAGAGCCAGTTCAGCGCGTATCTCGCTGCCCAGACCGCCGCCAGGTCGAACATCCGCCAGGTGCAGGACCATGTGCTCGCGCACCTGGATGCCGATCTGTCGGTTCCCAGGCTGGCCGCCCACGCAGGAATGAGCGAGCGCAACTTCGCCCGCGTGTTCCGTGCCGAAACCGGCATGACGCCGGCGGAGTTCGTGGAGCAGGCGCGCATCGACGAGGCCCGCCGGCTCATGCAAGGCAGTGCGCTGCCGCTGAAGCGCCTGGCGGCCAACATCGGCTACGCCAACACCGATGCATTTCGCCGCGCCTTCCTGCGTCGCCTCGGCGTCGGCCCGAGCGAGTACCGCACGCAGTGGGGCGAGGCCGCACGGCGGCCTCCTGCCGCCTCCTCGCCGGCGTAGCGGCGCGGCGCGTCGGCGTGCGCGTGGCGATCGGCCGCGCGAGGCGCATGGGATGCGCTCAGTTGGGGAGAAGCCGGCGTCACTCTGGAGCAGCCGGCGTGAATTGAATGCACTGCATGACTCCGGTGCAAAACCGTCAGTTCCATTCAAGACGCACGTGACCCATGATTTGCCCTGTGGACGCGGTGTCCACGCCACCAACCAAGGAAGCCGCCATGCATCGCACCATCGCCGCCGCCGTCATCGCCCTCGTCGCCGCCTCGTCCGCTTCCTCCGTCCTGGCCGACGACATCACCGTCGAAACGACGCCCTTCGTCTCCACCTCGAGCCGCGCGCAGGTGAACGCGCAACTGCAGCAATTCCGGCAGGCCGGCGTGGATCCGTGGGCGCAGCACTACGACCAGCTCGCCGCCTTGCGCAGCAGCCGCACGCGCGCCCAGGTGCGCGCCGACTATCTGCAGTCGCGGCAGGAGACCGCCGCCCTGACCGCCGAAGACAGCGGCTCCGCCTGGCTGGCCGCCCGCGCGCATGGCGTCGCCGCTTCGCTGCTCGCCGGCACGCCGGCCAGCGGCCAGTAAGCGCCGACCCGTCGCTCCCGTTTCTCGTCCCCCGTACTTGTTCTCGCAAAGGAAATCACCATGAACCGCACCGCCCTCATCCTCGCCGCCGCCCTGTCGCTCGCCGGCCTCGCCGCCCGGGCTGAATCGCCGGACCCGGCAGGCCAGTTCGCCGCCCGCGCCGCATCCACCGTCAGCCGCGCGCAGGTGCAGGCCGAACTGCGCGCCTTCCGGCAACACGGTGTCGACCCCTGGGCCGACGAGTACGACCAGCTCGCGTCCTTCCGCAGCGGCCGCACGCGTGCCGAGGTGGTCGGCGAGTTCCTCGCGAACCGCGACGCAGCGGCCGCGATGAACGCCGAGGACAGCGGCTCCGGCTACCTGGCGGCCCACAAGCCGGCGCAGGCGCTGCCGTACCTGGCCGGCACGCCGCGCAACGCGCAATGAAGCAGCGAGCCACGCCTGCGATCCCGCTCCCGTACCTGCCTACTGAAGGAACGACACGATGAAACGCACACTTTCCATCGCGCTGCTCGCCCTGCTGGCGGCGACCTCCGTCGCGCAAGCCGAGGACGGCCCGACGCGCGCGCAGTCCATCGCCGAGGCCCGGCGCAATGGCGAGCTTCTCGCGCCGGGCGAGCCCGGGCTCACCGAGCGGCAGCTGCACCCGGAACGCTATTCCGCAGCAGCGCCGGCGATCGGCAGGGCCCGCGCTGAAGTGCGGGCGGAACTGGAGCAGGCGCGCCGCAACGGCGACCTGCTGGCCGGCGGCGAGTCCGGGCTCAGCGCCCACCAGCTCCATCCGTCGGCTTACCCGGCGCGGGCTGTGGTGGCGGGCAAGACGCGCGAGCAGGTGCGCGCGGAAACGCTGCAGGCGATCCAGGACGGCGACATCCTCGCTCCGGGCGAGGCTGGCGTGAGCTTGCGCCAGATGCACCCGCGCAGCTATCTCGCCCGCGGACGCGGCGACGCATCGCAGCGGACCGCAAAGGGCCTGGCGGCGGACGGGCAGCCGAATTGACGCTCTTCGCGCCGCGGCGCGCTCACTCGTGCGACCGGGTGTCCCGACCCGAGGGCAGTTCGTACCCGCTCAGCAGCGCCCCCACCCGGGTACCGGTCGCCGTTGCCGCCGCCAGCAGGAAAGCCGCGCCGGGCGACCAGGTGAACTGGACGCCCAGCACGTACACCCAGCCGCCGACGAAGGCGCACACGGCATAAGGCCGCCGGTCACGCAGCGCCGTGGGGATCTCGTTGCAGACCACGTCGCGCAGGATGCCGCCGAAGGTGGCGCTGACCACCCCCATGAGGACGGCCACGATCGCGGGCAGTTGCTGCGCCAGCGCGAGCTGCGTTCCGCTCGCCGCGAACAGGCCCAGTCCCAGGGCGTCCGGCCACTGGATCGCACGCTCGGTGAATTCGAAGTGGCTGGAGCGCAGCAGGAAGATCGCGGCGACGCCCGCGGCGATCAGGATCCACAGCCACACCGGGTGGTCGACCCAGAAGAACGGCCTGCGATCGAGCAGCACGTCGCGCAAGGTGCCGCCGCCGAACGCCGCCAGCCCCATGACCACGCACAGGCCCACGACGTCGAGCCGCTTGCGGATGCCCGCCAGCAGGCCCGAGAGCGCGAAAGCGACGTTGGCGGTGGCCTCCACGAGCGTGTGGAGCCATGACAGGAGGAGGTCCTGGTTCGGCATCGGAGGCATTGTCTTCGTTCGCCGGCAGTGCCGAAGCGAGGACGCTCGGCTCAGACCCCGCTCGAGGCAGGCTGCCGCGGCGAGGCCGGATCGATCCCGGTGCCGGGGCCGGCGCCGGTCGCCTGCGCCGCCTGCCGCGCGTGCGCATCGGCCAGCATTTCGCGCAGGGTCTGCCGTTCGTGGATCAGGGCGCGATACTCCTCGGGGAGCGCCCGCACGGCCTGTTCGGCGTCGGCCAGCTTCGCATAGGCGGCAGCGCGCTCCTCCGCCGCGGCGCCGGCGGCATCCAGGTCCTGCCAAGCGGCCAGGGTGTGCCGCAGCCGGCTCACCGCGCTCCTGGCCTTGCCCCTCGGACTGAGCAGCGAGAGCAGCACGGTCACGGCGAGGATCGCCACGATCACCACCAGCGACTGCATCGGCGAGATCTCGATGACGTTGACCGGCGCGCCGTCGTTGATGAAGGGCACGTTGTTCTCGTGCAGCGCATGGAGCACCAGCTTCACGCCGATGAAGGCGAGGATCGTCGCCAAGCCGTAGGAGAGGTACAGCAGCCGCTCGAGCAGCCCCTCGACCAGGAAGAACAGCTGCCGCAGGCCCAGGAGCGAGAAGGCGGTGGCGGTGAAGACGATGAAGACGTCGTCCGTAAGCCCGAAGATGGCAGGGATGGAGTCGAGCGCGAACACGATGTCCGTGAGCCCCAGCGCCACGATGACGCTCACCATGGGCGTCATGCGCCGCTTGCCATCCTCCATGGTGAACAGCTTGTCGCCGTCGTAGCCGCCGGTGGTGGGCAGCAGGGTCCGGGCCAGGCGCAGCACGGTGCTGTCCTCGTCGTCCTCGTGGCGCTCGGGGGCCAGCATGTGGCCCGCGGTCAGCAGCAGGATCACGCCGAAGATGTAGAACACCCAGGCGAAGTGCTCGATCAGCGCGGCGCCGACGAAGATGAAGCCCGCGCGGGCCAGCAGCGAGATCACGATGCCGATCAGCAGCGCCTTCTGCTGGTCCTCGCGCGGCACCTTGAAGCTGGAGAGGATCACCAGGAACACGAAGACGTTGTCGATCGACAGCGCCTTTTCCGTCAGGTAGCCCGCGAAGTACTGGATGCCCAGCTCGGTGCCGCCGAAGGCGAACACCGCACCACCGAACAGGAGCGCGACCGCGACGTAGGCGGCGGACCAGCGCGCTGCCTCCGGCAGGGTGGGGACGTGCGCCTTGCGGATGTGGAAGAAGTAGTCGAAGAGCAGCATCGCGACGATCAGCGCGACGCTCAGCTCCCAGACGAGGGGCGGATGGGTCATGGGGCGTCCTGGCGGCTGGCCAGCCGCTCGCCCGCGCGCTTGCGGAACAGCGCGGCGCGCGCGAGCAGCATGGTGGTGATCGGCGCGGTGATCGACAGCACGATGATGATCATCCAGTGATGCAGGGCCAGCCGCCCGCTGCTGGCCGTCAGGTGCAGCACCGAAGCCAGGGCGACCGCCCAGCTCCCCAGCGTGCTGGCCAGCGCCGGGGCGTGCATGCGCAGGAAGAAGTCGGGCAGGCGCCACAGGCCCACGGCGGCCGTCAGCACCAGCACGCCGCTGGCCAGCAGCAGCAAGGCGACGAGCAGGTCGACGATCATTCGATCACCTCGCCGCGCAGGAGGAACTTCGCCAGCGCCGTCGAACTGAGGAATCCGAACAGCGCCATCAGCAGCGCGGCCTCGAAGTAGCTGCTGCTGCGGTAGCGGATCGCCAGCACCAGCATGGCGAGCAGGGCGACGACGGAGATGAAGTCCAGCGCCACCATCCGGTCCTGCGCGCGCGGGCCGCGCAACAGGCGCGCCAGCGCCATGCAGCTTGCGAGGCCGTACATCACGAGCGTCGCGGTGATCGCCAGGTCCAGCAGGTTCATTCGAAGATCTCCCGCAGCGGGTGTTCGTAGCGTGCCTTGTAGTGGGCGATGAAGGCCGCCTCGTCCTCGAGATCGAAGACGTGGAGCAGCAGTTCGCTGCGGTCGGCGGCGAGTTCGCACCAGACGGTTCCGGGAACGACGGTCGTGATCATCGCGAGCGCCGCCAGGCCGTGCGCGTCGTGCAGGGCGAGCGGCACCTTCACGAAGGCACCGCGTGGCGCCCGCCCGCCGGCCCGCAGGATCCGCGCGCCGACCTCCAGGGCCGACTGCACCACGTCCGCCCCCACGTGCGCGACCAGGCGCACCAGCACGCGCGGCCGGCGCACGCGCGGCCCGGGCGGCCGCAGCGCCAGCACCAGGCGCGGAACCAGCAGGGCGAGGGCGAGGCCGAGCAGGAGGTGGGCCGGTGCCAGCGAGTCGTTCAGCAGCAGCCACAGGGCCCACAAGCCGGCGAACAGCGGCAGCGACGGAATCCAGCGCCTCACGGCCGCCCCCCCGTCGGCGCCGCAACCGGCTGCATCCGCAGGACGGCGTCGATGTACACCTGCGGCGTGTGCAGCATCGCGGCGGCCGCCGCCGTGAAGCGCAGGACGTGCTCGCCGCGGGCGGCGAGGAGCACGCAGCCGGCGAGCAGCAGCGTGACGGGCAGCACCTCGATGGTCCGCAGCGCCGGCGTCGCGCGGCCTTGCACCGCCCAGAAATGGGCGCTGAAGGCCCGCATCAGCGCGATGGAGGCCGCGAGGCTCGAGAGGATCAGCAGCACGAACAGCAGGCCCGCGGGCAGCGGGGCGCCGGCGCCGGGGGGTGCGGCCGCGATCGCCCGCAGCATGGCCAGCTTGCCGACGAAGCCGGAAAGCGGCGGCAGGCCCGCGATGACCAGGGTGCAGAGCAGGAAACTGGCCGCCAGGAAGGCGAGCGCACCGGGAATGGCGCGACCCACCAGCGGCAGTTGGCGGTCGTCCAGGTTCATGTCGGCCGGCGGCGCTTCGCCGAACAGCGGCAGGCGTTCGCCGAGGTCGGGCAGCGGCGGATCGACTTCGACCTGGCGGCTGCGCTCCACCAGTTCGGCCAGCAGGAACAGGGCGGCCGCCGCCAGCGTGGAACTGCCAAGGTAGAACAGGGCGCCCGCGGTGAGCGCCGGCAGGTCCAGCCCCGTCGCCGCGAGGACGGTGCCGGACGAAGCGATGATGCTGTAGCCCGCCAGCCGCCCGATCTGCTGCGAGCGCAGCATGCCCAGCGAACCGAAGGCCAGCGTCGCGAGGCCGCCCCAGACGAGCAGCGGGCCGCCGAATTGCGCCGAAGGTCCCGCCGTCTCGGGGAAGCACAGCATCCATAGGCGCAGCACCGCGTACACGCCGACCTTGGTCAGCGCCGCGAACATCGCCGCTGAGGGCGCACTGGCGGCTGCATAGGCCGCCGGCAGCCAGAAGTTGAGGGGCCAGAAGGCCGCCTTGGCCAGGAAGGCGACGGCCAGGATGGCCGCCGCGGCGTGCAGCAGGCCCCGGTCTGCCGCGGGCACGAGGGGCAGCTTGCGCGCGATGTCCGCCATGCTCAGCGTGCCGGTCACGCCATAGAGCAGGGCCACGCCGATCAGGAACAGGAAGGAGGCGAGCAGGTTCACGGCGATGTAGTGCAGCCCGGGCTGGACCCGGCTCGCGCCGCCGCCATGCAGCAGCAGGCCGTAGGAGGCGGCCAGCAGCACCTCGAAGAACACGAACAGGTTGAACAGGTCGCCGGTGAGGAAGGCGCCGTTGAGGCCCATCAGCTGCAGTTGCAGCAGCGAATGGAAATGCACGCTGGCGCGATGCCAGCGGGCCAGCGAGAACAGCAGCGCGGCGAGGCCGCCACAGGCCGCCAGCAGCAGCATTCCCGCGGCCAGCGGGTCCAGCACCAGCACGATGCCGAACGGGACCGGCCAGTTGCCCGGAAGGTAGACCGCCACGTTGCCGGTGCCCGCGGCGGTGCCGGCGAGCAGCCAGGCGGCCAGCAGCAGGCTCGCCGTCATCGACAGGGCATTGATCCCGGCCTTGGCGCGCCGCCAGCGGTCGCCCACCACCAGCAGCAGGGCCGCCGTCGCCAGCGGCAGCAGCACGGGCGCGACCACGAGATGCGCGAGCGCCGGGAGGCCGCCGTTCATGGCGGCTCCTCCGCGCCGTCGACGTGGTCGCTGTCCGTCAGGCCGCGCAGTGCGAGCAGGACGACCAGGAACAGCGCCGTGGTTGCGAAGCCGATCACGATCGCGGTCAGCACCAGCGACTGCGGCAGCGGGTCCGAGTACTGCACCAGGTCGGGCGCCAGCCCCGGCTGGACGATCGGCTCGCTGGCCAGCGACAGGCTGCCGACGCTGAAGATGAACAGGTTGGTCGCATAGGACAGCAGCGACAGTCCGACCAGGACCTGGAAGGTGCGCGGCCGCAGGACCAGCCAGGTGCCGGCGCTCGTCAGCACGCCGATGGCCAGGGCGATGACGATTTCCATCAGGCCGCCGTTCCCGGGCTGCGGCGGCGTGCCCGCAGGGTCTGGTGCGCCAGCGCGGTCAGCAGCAGCAAGGAGGAACCGAGCACGACCAGGAACACGCCGAGGTCGAAGAAAGCGGCGCTGGGGACGTGCACCTCGCCGATCACCGGCAGCGTGAAATGCGCCGTGTGCGTGGTGAGCAGCGGATAGCCCAGGCCCAGCGAGCCGAGGCCGGTGGCCAGCGCCCCCAGCAGGCCCAGGCCCGCCAGCAGGGGCAGGTGCAGGTTCACGCGGTCTTCCACCCACTGCGTGCCGCCGACGACGTACTGCGCGACCAGCGCGATGGCGACGGTGAGGCCGGCCACGAAGCCGCCGCCCGGCAGGTTGTGCCCGCGCAGGAACAGGTGGAAAGCCACGACCAGGGAGATCGGGAGCATCAGCCGCACCAGCACCGCCGGCACCAGCAGGTAGCCCGTGGCGGGATCCCCTTGCGCCCCGGTGTCCTGCAGCCTCGCGAGGTCGATGCCGACGCCGGGGGGCGTGAGCCGCTGCTGCGGCGGCGGCACGGTCGTTTCGCGCGGGGGACGGAAGCGGCGCAGCAGCGCAAAGACGGTCAGGCCGACGGCGGCCAGCACGGTGATCTCGCCCAGGGTGTCGAAGGCGCGGAAGTCCACCAGCATCACGTTCACCACGTTCGTGCCTCCGCCTTCGGGCAGCGCCTTTTCCAGGTAGAAGGGCGAGATGCTCTGGGCCCCGGTCCGCGTGAGCAGCGCGTACGAGACGGCGGCGAGCCCGGCGCCCGTGGCTCCGGCGAGCACCAGGTCGCGCCGCCGCCGCCAGCGGGCTCGCGCGGCGCCGCGCGGTTCGTCGTCCCGGGCCGGCTTGGGCAGCCAGCGCAATCCGAGCAGGAAGAACACCATCGTCACGGCTTCGACGGCGATCTGCGTCAGCGCGAGGTCCGGTGCGGAGAACCAGGCGAAGGTGACGCAGACCACGATGCCGACCACCGCGAGCAGCATCAATGCGAACAGCCGCTGCACCTTCGCCTGCTGCGCGGCGCCGATCGCGGCGGCCCCGCCCACCAGCCAGAGCAGCGCGAAGTCCAGCGTGGCGGGCACGCGCGGCCGCGACCCCCATTCGAGCGGCACCACCAGCGCCGAGACCAGCGCCGTCGCGCCCGCGACCACCAGCATGCAGAGCACCTGCTGCTGCAGGTGGCGGCTGCTCGTGCGGCGCAGCACGCGGCGGGCGGTGTCCAGCGCGAGCACCAGCAGCGACTCGAACGCGCGCTTGCCGTTCAGGCGCCCGATCAAGGGCGCGGACTGCAGCCCGCCCAGCCGGCGCTGGCGCGCGAGCAGCAGGTACAGGCCGGCGCCGCCGGCGAGGGCGACCAGGCTCATCACGAAGGGGGCGTTGAAGCCGTGCCAGACCGACAGGCTGTACTCCGGCAGCGTGCCGCCCGTGACCGGGCGCGCGGCGACTTCCAGGATGCCGCCGATGGAAAGCTCCGGCACGATGCCCACCACCAGGCACGCGAGCACCAGCAGGGCGATCGGCAGGCGCATCCAGGCCACGGGCTCGTGCGGCGCGCGCGGGGTGGCGCGCGTCGGCTCGCCGAAGAACACGTGGTGGCCGATGCGCAGCGAATACACGACGGCGAACACGCTCGCGAGCGTGGCCGCGAACGGCAGCCCGAACTCCACCGCCGGCGTGAACTGCACCAGCACCGTTTCGGCGAAGAACATCTCCTTGGACAGGAAGCCGTTCAACAGCGGAACGCCGCCCATGGCGGCACACGCGATGATGGCCAGGGTGCCGGTGCGCGGCATGGCGGCGAACAGGCCGTGCAGGCGCCGCATGTCGCGGGTGCCGGTTTCGTGGTCGACCACGCCCACGGCCATGAACAGCGAGGCCTTGAAGGTGGCGTGGTTCATGATGTGGAACACCGCCGCCACCGCGGCCAGCGGGCTGTCGAGGGCCAGCAGCAGCGTGATCAGCCCCAGGTGGCTGATGGTGGAATAGGCGAGCACGCCCTTCAGGTCGTTGTGGAACATCGCCAGGTAGGCGCCCAGCACCAGGGTGACCAGTCCGGCGCCGCCAACGAGGTAGAACCAGGGATCGGTGCCGGCCAGCACCGGCCACAGGCGCGCCAGCAGGAACACCCCCATCTTCACCATCGTCGCCGAGTGCAGGTAGGCAGAGACCGGTGTCGGCGCCGCCATCGCGTGCGGCAGCCAGAAGTGGAAGGGGAATTGCGCGCTCTTGGTGAACGCGCCCAGCAGGACCAGCACGAGGACCGTGAGGTACAGCGGATCGTGCCGCACCTTCCCGCCCGCGGCCAGCACCACATCCAGCTCGTAGCTGCCCGCCACGTGTCCCAGGAGCAGCACCCCCGCGAGCAGGGCGAGCCCGCCGGTGGCCGTGACCGTGAACGCGATGCGCGCGCCGCGCCGCGCATCCTTGCGATCGTGCCAGTACCCGATCAGGAGGAAGGAGAACAGGCTGGTGAGTTCCCAGAACACGACCAGCTGCACCAGGTTGCCGGAGAGCACCACGCCCAGCATGGCGCCCATGAACCCGAGCAGCAGCGAGTAGAAGCGCGCCGCCGGGTCCTCCGCCGAGAGGTAGTAGCGCGCATAGAGCACGACCAGCGCGCCGATCACGCTCACCAGCATGCCGAACATCCAGGCGAAGCCGTCCACCCGCAGCAGCAGGTTCACGCCCAGGCTGGGCAGCCACGCAAGCTCCGAGCGCAGCACCTCGCCGGCCGCGATGCGCGGGTATTCCAGCCCCAGGCCGATCGCCACGGCGAGCATGACGGCGCCGGCGAGCAGCGATTCCTGGTTGCGCGCGCGCGTGGGCAGCAGCGCTGCGAGCACGCCGGCACCCAGGGGCAGGAGGATGAGCCACCACGGCGACATCGGGCGAGTTTAGGGTGCGGCGCGGGCTGCGGGGTCTTCGCCAGCCCGGAGGGGGCGTGCTGCGCTGCCACGAATGGCTGGCAGCGTGGTCCAATGGCTGGCGCGGGCACGCCGCCCGTTGCACCAGAGGAGAAAAGGCATGGACGCCGATCGCAGCATCCTGGCTGTCACCGACTTCTCGTCCGCGAGCGTGCACGCGGCGCGGCGCGCGGCGCGCCTGGCGGCGGAACGCGGCAGCCGGATGATCCTGCTGCACGTGGTGGAGCCGGACGGGCTGGTGGCCCTGCGGGAGTGGTTCGACAAGGGGCGCGACCTGCGCGCGGCCATCGCCGAGCAGGCCAGGATGCAACTCGATGCCCAGGCCGATCCGATCGAGCAGGAACTGGGAGTGCGCATCGAGCGGCTGGTCCGCCAGGGGCGCGCCCTGGACGAAGTGCACCAGGCGGGCGCCGCATCGGACCTGGTGGTGCTGGCCGGGCGCTGCGACGAAGCAGGACGCGAAGCGGCGCTGGCCACACTCGCGGATCGCCTGGTCCGCAGCGCGGACCGGCCGGTGCTGGTGGTCCGGCGTGCGCCGGACCAGGCTTACGCGCGCACGCTGGTCCTGACCGATTTCTCCCCCGCGGCCCAGGCCGCGCTGCGGGCCGCGCTGGCGGTCGCCCCCGGCGCGGAGGTGCACTTGCTGCATGCCTTCGACATCCCCTTCGAAGGCAAGCTGCGGCTGGCCGGGGTGAGCGACGACGACATCGCCGCGTATCGGCGGGAGATCCGGACCCGCGCACTCGCGCAGATGCAGCAGGCGCTGGATGCGGTCGGTGCGCCGGAGGGGGCGCGCACGAGCCTGGTGCCGGGGGACGTGCGCGTGGAAGCCGTCCGGGCCATCGAGCACCTGCAGCCCGATCTGGTGGCGGTCGGCAAGCAGGGCGACTCGCTGCTGGAAGACATGCTGCTCGGAAGCACGACCAGCGCGATGCTGGAGCGGGCCGGCTGCGACATGCTGATCGTTCCGCGGCGGGCAGCCGGCGTCCAGGAGTCTGCGCCGTCCTCTTGAGACCCCCTCCCTCTCTGGGGGAAGGTCGGGGTGGGGGCGCTCGCCCTCAGCGCCGCTTGCGCAGCAGGTGCACGAACTTCTCGCCCTCGGCCTCCTGCGACACCAGCTCGAAGCTCAGGTCGTACTTGGCGAGGGCCTGGAATTCGCCCAGCGAGCCCAGGTAGCCGGTGATCACGCGCAGCTCTTCGCCGGCCGGCAGCGTGCGCAGCGCGCGCAGGGCTTCGAGCAACGGCAGCGGCGCTGCGAGCCGCCGGGCATCGATCTCGCGCAGCCCGGCGCCGCGCGGCGGCGGAACGGGGGCCGTGGTGGGCTGCGGCGGACGCGCCGACGGCTTGCCCGAGCCGGACACGAACTCCCGCTCGCCGTGGCTGAGTCTGGACATGCCTGCCTTCCTGATGCTCGACTCCCATCTTCGCCGAACGGCGTGTGTCGCGCGCAGCGCCGGCCTGCTTTATCGCGCCAGCCGCGGCGCCGCGCTCTTGTCCGACAGGTCCGCGTTTGCGCTGCATCAACAATCCTCCCGGGGTGTAACGCAATCTCTGGAGAAGACGAAATGATGAAGAAATTGAAAGCCAACGTTCCCTGCGCCGCGGCCGCCGCGGTGTTCCTCCTGCTCGCGGCCACTGCGGCCCAGGCGCAGACCGCAGGTTCCACCAACACCGCGCCCACGGTGCGGGGCGACCGGCAGACCTCGATCACCACGCAGGTCCAGCGCAACGTTCCGCGCGCGCAGCGCAACGACCAGACCAGCCGCTTCCGGCCGGCGGATCCGGTCGGCGGGGCGGACCAGCCCGACGTGCTGCTGGACATTCCCAACCTCTCCGTCGACGAGATCAAGCTGGACGTGCAGAACCTGCAGGCGCACGTGTCGCTGGATGCGCGCGTCGCCAGCCTGGTGAAGATCAGCGCCGGGGTGGATGCGAGCATCGACAAGGTCAACCTCGACATCAAGGGCGTCAAGGCCAGCGTGCTGCTGATCGTGCGCCTCGAGAACGTGCGGGAGATCATCACCAAGACGCTCGACACGCTGGACAAGAACCCGCAGCTGGTCGAGCGGCTGCTGCAGACGGTGGACAACACCGTGGGCACGGTCGGCGGCGTGGCCAACACGGCGCTGCAACCCGGTGGCGTGGTCTCGCAGACGGTCAACACCCTGGGGCAGACCGTCACGCGCACGGTGGACACGGCCGGCAACCTGCTGGAGCGCACCGTCGACCAGGCGGGCAACGTGCTGTCGTCGCGCACCGTGGGTCGCGCACTCGACCTGCCGGTGCTGCGCGAGACCACCAACACCGCCGGCCAGGTGGTGCGGCAGGTCCGCGATGCCGGCGGCTCCGTGCTGGAGCTGACGCTCGATCGCGCCGGGCAGGTGGTGAATTCGCGCGTGCTGAGCCAGGCCGGTGCGGCGGCGGGCGCAACGCCCACGCAAGCGGGCACGGCCACGCCGGCGCGGCCGGGCAGCGTGGCGCCGGCGCCGACGCGCTAGCGTTGCGTCCGTCCGCGCATCGCCCTACGCACGGGCCATGCGGGACTTGTCCTCGCGCCGGCCCTGCTGCGGGCCGGGCGCCGGGGTCTTGCGCTGCTTGCGCCCGTACTTGATGCGCATGACGAGCACCGGGATCGCCAGCAGCAGGGTGGTGCTGTTGGCGATCATCATGGGCACCTCGCCCAGCACGATGCCGTAGGCCAGCCACACGGCCACCCCCAGCGTGAACAGCGTGTACATCTTCAGGGAGATGCCGCTCACGTCCTTGGTGCGGAAGGTCCGCCAGGCCTGCGGCACGAAGGAGACGGTGGTCAGGGTGGCGGCGAGGTAGCCGAGTACGTCGGAGACTTGCATGAGCGGATTGGAACGCGACCGTGCTGCGCCCCCGATAGGTGCGGCGAGCGAGTCGCTGTCAGCCGGGCGCTGATGGCAGCTGCAGCTGGGCCTGCCGGCACACCTGCACGCAGTCGCGGATGTGCTCCTCGCCCAGGTAGCGGATCGCCGCGTAGCCGATCAGGGCGGAGATCGCCTGGCCCGCGATGGGGACGTACTTGGTCGCCTGCTTCACCGTCAGGCGCCGGCCGGCGGCGGCCGCTGCGCGGATCACGAGGTCGCGGGTGATGAACTTGCCGATCACCATCGAGCCGACCACGCTCACCGCCTTTTCCACCTGCTCGCGCTTGCGCTGCGGCAGCGCCGCGATGTGCTCCGGCGTGAGGCCGAATTCGGCGTTGATGGCCGGGATCAGCTTGGACAGCAAGGCGGCGTCCACGAGCCAGTCGACGCCCGGAATCGGCACCGCGCTGGCGGCGGCGCCGGCGAGGGCGCGCCGGTTCAGCAGCTTGCGGGCGCGCTTCACCGCGACCAGCAGGGCCGGGTCGCCGCCCGCGAGCTGCAGTGCGCTGGCCATGTTCAGCCCGTGCTGGCCGCTTCGGCGGCCTCGATCTCGCCCGAGAGTTCGAGCCAGCGTTCTTCCAGCGTGGCGAGCTCGTCGCCCACGGCCTTCAGGCGCCGCCCCGCGTCGGCGATTTCCGCCGGCGGCAGGGCGCCCGAGAGGCGCGCTTCGAGCTCGCCCTTCTCGCTCTCGAGCGCCGCCATGCGCCGCTCGGCCTGTTCCAGCTCCTTCTTCAGGGGCTTCAGCCGCGTGGCGAGCTGCTGGCGCTGCAGGGCCTGGGCCTTGCGCTGCTCCTGGGGCGTGACGCGCGGCTCGTTGCCCGTGGACGCACTGGCTGCCAGTCCGGCGGCCACCTGCTCGCGCAGGCGCCGCGCTTCCTCCAGCAGGTACTTCTGGTAGTCGTCGAGATCGCCGTCGAAGGGCGCGACGACACCGCGGCCGACCAGCCAGAACTCGTCGCAGACGGAACGCAGCAGGGCCCGGTCATGGCTCACCAGCATCACCGTGCCTTCGAATTCGTTCAGCGCCACCGAGAGCGCCTCGCGGGTGTTCAGGTCCAGGTGGTTGGTTGGCTCGTCGAGCAGCAGCAGGTTGGGGCGCTGCCACACCAGCATGGCCAGCACCAGGCGCGCCTTCTCGCCGCCGCTCATGGTGCCCACGGCCTGCTGCACCATGTCGCCGGTGAAGAGGAACTGGCCGAGGTAGTTGCGCAGGTCCTGCTCGCGGTCGGACTGGTTGGTCGCGGCGGCGAGTTCGCGCGCCAGCCGCACCATGTGCTCCAGCGGCGTGTCCTGCGGGCGCAGCACGTCGAGTTCCTGCTGCGCGAAGTAGCCGATGCTGAGGCCCTTGCCTTCGGTCACGCGGCCGGCCAGCGGCGGCATGGTGCGCGCGATCGTCTTGACCAGCGTGGACTTGCCCTGGCCGTTGGCACCGAGGATGCCGATGCGCTGGCCGGCGAGGACGGAGCGGTTGACGTTGCGCAGGATGACCTTGGGCGCGGGGAGGCCCTCACCCCCGCCCTCTCCCGCAAGCGGGAGAGGGTGCAATCCACTCCCTCTCCCCCCTGCGGGGGAGGGCAGGGGTGAGGGCAAATACCCGAACGCGCCATCCTGGATCGCCAGCATCGGGTTCGGCAGGTTCTGCGGCTCCTTGAACTCGAAGGTGAACTCCGCGTCGGCGAGCACCGGGGCGATCTTCTCCATGCGCTCCAGCGCCTTGACGCGGCTCTGCGCCTGCTTGGCCTTGGTGGCCTTGGCCTTGAAGCGGTCGATGAACTTCTGCAGGTGCGCGATCTTGTCCTGCTGGCGCGAATACGCGGACTGCTGCAGTTCGAGCTGCTGCGCGCGCAGCAGCTCGAAGCCGCTGTAGTTGCTGCCGTAGCGCGTGAGCTGCTGCTTCTCGATGTGCAGGGTCACGCTGGTCACCGCGTCGAGGAACTCGCGGTCGTGGCTGATCACCACCAGCGTGCCGGCATAGCGTTGCAGCCAGCCTTCCAGCCAGACCAGGGCATCGAGGTCCAGGTGGTTGGTGGGTTCGTCCAGCAGCAGCAGGTCCGACGGGCACATCAGCGCCCGGGCGAGCTGCAGGCGCATGCGCCAGCCGCCGGAGAAGCTGTTCACGGGCCGATCGAGTTCGTCGGGCCGGAAGCCCAGGCCCAGGATCAGCGCCTGCGCCCGCGGCACCGCGTCGTGCGCCCCGGCGTCGGCGAGGTCCGAGTGCGCATGCGCGATGGCCAGGCCGTCGCCGCTCGTCTCGGCCGCCGCCAGTTCCTCGCGCAGCGTCACCAGCCGGGTGTCGCCGCCCAGGACGAAGGCCGTGGCCGGCTCCTCGCTGTCCGGCATGTCCTGGGCGACCTGCGCGAGCTGCCACTGCGGCGGCATCGAGAAGTCGCCCGCATCCTCGTGCAGGCTGCCATTGAGCAGCCCGAACAGCGTCGACTTGCCGGCGCCGTTGCGGCCCACGAGGCCCACCTTCTCGCCGGGATTGATGGTGACGGTCACACCATCGAGCAGCACCTTGGCGCCGCGGCGCAAGGTCACGTTGCGCAGCTGGATCATGGGAGCAGCGCTTCCTTCGTGAGCAGCAGCACCTGGTCGTCGCCGGCGCTGGTTTCCAGCCACACGGCTTCCAGGCGCGGGAAGGCGGCCTCGAAATGCGCCCGCTCGTTGCCGATCTCCAGCACCAGCACCGCGTGATCCGACATGCGCAAAGGCGCGTCGCGCAGCAGCGCGCGCACGAAATCCATGCCGTCGGCGCCGCCGGCCAGCGCCAGCCCGGGCTCGGCGCGGTATTCGGGGGGCAGGGCCGCCATGCTCTGCGCGTTCACGTAGGGCGGGTTGCACAGGATCAGGTCGTACGGACCGCGCAGGGCGGCCAGGCCATCGGATTCGAGCAGGCGGATGCGTCCGGCCAGCCCGTGCCTGTCGACATTGATGCGCGCCACTTCCAGCGCCTGGGCCGAGAGGTCGGCCGCATCGACTTCCACCTCCGGGTACGCCATCGCGGTCAGCACCGCGAGCGAGCCGTTGCCGGTGCACAGGTCCAGCACGCGCCGCGTGCGGTCGCTGAGCCACCCGTCGATGCTGCCGTCGGCCAGCAGTTCGGCGATGAAGCTGCGCGGCACGATCGCGCGCTCGTCGACGTAGAAAGGCACCCCCTGCAGCCAGGCCTCGCGGGTGAGATACGCCGCCGGCTTGCGGGTGGCGATGCGCTCCTGCACCAGCGCGCGCGCCGCCCGTTCCTCGCCGGCCTGCAACTCGCGCTGCGCGTGTTCGTCCAGCGCATCGAGCGGCAGCCCGAGCTTCCACAGCACCAGCCAGGCCGCTTCGTCGAAGGCGTTGGTCGTGCCGTGGCCGAAGGCGACGCCCGCGGCTTCCAGTTCGGAGGCCAGCCGTTCCACCAGGGGGAGCAGCTTCACGGGCGGTCCAGGTGCTCGAGCACGCCGCGGTAGATGTCCTTCAGCGGTTCCAGGTCCGCCACGCGCACGTGTTCGTCGATCTTGTGGATGCTGGCGTTGATCGGCCCGAACTCGATCACCTGCGGGCAGATGCGCGAGATGAAGCGGCCGTCGCTGGTGCCGCCGGTGGTCGAGAGCTCGGTCTCGATGCCGGCCACGTCGCGGATCGCCGCCTGCACGGCGCCGACCAGTTCGCCCGGCGTGGTCAGGAAGGGCTGGCCGCCGACCACCCAGGCCAGTTCGTAGTCGACCTGGTGGCGGTCCAGGATCGCGTGCACGCGCCGCTGCAGGTCCTCCGCGCTGCTGACGGAGGCGAAGCGGAAGTTGAAGTCGATCACCACCGAGCTCGGGATGATGTTGCCGGCGCCGGTGCCGCCGTGGATGTTGCTGATCTGCCAGCTGGTGGGCGGGAAGAAGTCGTTGCCGCGGTCCCATTCCGTCGCCGCCAGTTCCGCCAGCGCCGGCAGCGCCATGTGGATCGGGTTCTTCCCGAGCTGCGGATAGGCGATGTGGGCCTGGATGCCCTTGACGGCGAGCTTGCCGGAGAGGCTGCCGCGGCGGCCGTTCTTGATCATGTCGCCCAGTTTCTCCACCGAAGTAGGCTCGCCGACGATGCAGAAATCGAGCTTCTCGCCGCGCTCGCGCAGCTTCTCGCAAACGACGACCGTGCCGTCGACGCTGGGCCCTTCCTCGTCGCTCGTGAGCAGGAAGGCGATGCCCAGCTCGGGATCCGGCCGGCGCGCCAGGAATTCCTCCACCGCCACGGTGAAGGCTGCGATCGAGGTCTTCATGTCGGCCGCGCCGCGGCCGTAGAGGTTGCCCTGGCGGTGGCTGGGCACGAAGGGGTCGGACTTCCACTGGTCCAGGGGGCCGGTCGGCACGACGTCGGTGTGGCCCGCGAAGACCAGGGTGCGGCCGGTCTTGCCGGGACGCTTGGCCCAGAGGTTGCGCACGCGGAAGTGGTCCGGGCCGCTGACGATGGTTTCGCAGGCGAAGCCGAGGGGTTTCAGGCGGGCTTCGATGAGGGGCTGGCATTGCCCGTCTTCGGGCGTGACGGAAGGCTGGGCAATCAGTTGCTCAGCCAGGTGCAGGACTCTGGACATCGGCGTAGTCTATTCGGTGGCCGGTGCTTGCCTTGGCCGCTGGCGGGATGACGTAGGCTGGGGTGACGCGCGAAGCGCCGGAACCCCAGCGATGCGCGAGCGCCGCGAAGCGCTGGGGTTCGCGCGCTGGCGCGGCTCACCGCCAGCCTACGGTGCACCGCAAGCGCCGACGAGGGCCGGCCGCGAAGCTCAGTGCTTCACGTCCAGCGTGATCTCCGTGAACGACGGCTCGTCGTCCAGGTCTTCCGGGCTGTCGCCGTCGTTGCCGAGCGTCTTGGCCTGCTCGGTCTGCGTGTTCTGCAGCCGCCATTGCAGGTTGGTCGGCGAGTCGGCGTAGGCCAGGCCTTCCTTCTTGTCGACGATGCCGTCGAGGATCAGGCGAGCGATGTCCTGCTCGAAGGTCTGCGAGCCCTCTGCCATGGACTTCTCCATCGCCTCCTTCACGCCGGAGAAGTCGCCCTTCTCGATCAGTTCGGAGACGAGCTTCGTGTTGAGCATCACCTCCACCGCCGGGGCCCGGCCGCCGGACACCGTGCGCAGCAGGCGCTGCGACACGATGGCCTTGAGCGCCGCGGCCAGGTCGCCCAGCATGGTGGGGCGCACTTCGACGGGGTAGAAGGACAGGATGCGGTTCAGCGCCTGGTAGCTGTTGTTGGCGTGCATGGTCGCCAGGCACAGGTGGCCCGACTGCGCATAGGCGATCGCGGCGGACATGGTCTCGCGGTCGCGGATCTCGCCGATCAGGATCACGTCGGGTGCCTGCCGCAGCGCGTTCTTCAGCGCGGTCTGCAGCGACTGCGTGTCGCTGCCCACCTCGCGCTGGTTCACCACCGACTTCTTGTTGCGGAAGATGAATTCGACCGGGTCCTCGATGGTGAGGATGTGGCCCGTCATCGTCTCGTTGCGGTGGTCGATCATGGCCGCGAGCGTGGTGCTCTTGCCGGCGCCGGTGGAGCCCACCATCAGCATCAGGCCGCGCTTTTCCAGGATCAGGTCGGCCAGGATCATCGGCACCTGCAGGGTCGCCAGCGGCGGGATGTCGCTGGCGATGTAGCGGATCACGGCGGCGATGGTGCCGCGCTGGCGCATCGCGGAGAAGCGGTAGTTGCCGGCGTCTTCCACGGCGTAGGCCATGTTCAGCTCGCCGGTCGCATCGAGTTCCTCCATGCGGTGCGCGGGCAGCACTTCGGCCAGCAGCGCACGCGTGGCGTCCGGGGGCAGCAGCTGGTTGTTGATCGGCAGCGTCTGGCCGTTGATCTTGATCATCGCCGGCGCGTGCGCGGACAGGTACACGTCCGAGGCCTTCTTGTCGGCCATCAGGCGCAGGATGCGCTCCATCGTTCCCATCGAACCCACTCCTCTGATCCGTCGCGTTCTTGCGTCATCCCCGCGAAGGCGGGGATCCAGAGCATTCTCTTTTCGAATCGCCGATGGCGAAAGCCCTGGATTCCCGCCTGCGCGGGAATGACGGCGTTTTGGCGCTTTTGTGTCGGCGATTTGCCGCGTCTTGTCTCAATCCCGCAGCAGATCGTTCAGGCTGGTCGTCGAACGCGTCTTGGCGTCCACCCGCTTGACGATGATGGCGGCGTACAGGTTGTACTTGCCGCCGTCCTTGGGCAGGCTGCCGGAGATCACCACCGAGCCGGCCGGCACGCGGCCATAGTGCGTCTCGCCGGTCGTGCGGTCGTAGATCGGCGTGCTCTGGCCGATGTACACGCCCATCGAGATCACGGAGTTCTCCTCCACGATCACGCCTTCGACGACTTCGGAGCGGGCGCCGATGAAGCAGTTGTCCTCGATGATCGTCGGGTTCGCCTGCAGCGGCTCCAGCACGCCGCCCAGGCCCACGCCGCCGGACAGGTGCACGTTCTTGCCGACCTGGGCGCAGGAGCCCACGGTGGCCCACGTGTCCACCATGGTGCCTTCGTCGACGTAGGCGCCGATGTTCACGTACGAGGGCATCAGGATTGCGCCCCGGGCGATGAAGGCGCCGCGCCGCGCCACCGCCGGCGGCACCACGCGCACGCCGGTGGCGGCCATCTCGTCGGCCGACAGGTGCGAGAACTTGGTCGGCACCTTGTCGTAGAAGGCGAGCTCGCCGCTCTTCATCAGCACGTTGTCGTTCAGGCGGAAGGACAGCAGCACCGCCTTCTTCAGCCACTGGTTCACCGTCCACTGGCCCACGCCCTGGCGGGTGGCCACGCGCAGCTTGCCGGTATTGAGTTCGCCGATCACGTGGTCGACGGCCTCGCTCACTTCCTTGGGCGCGCCCTTGGGCGAGAGATTGGCGCGGTCTTCCCACGCCTGGTCGATGATGTTCTGGAGCTGCTGGGTCATGGGGGGATTTCTCAGGGCCTGGATTGCACGAATTGCACGATGCGCTGCGCGGCTTCGAGGCACTCGGCGGTGTCCGCCACCAGTGCCATGCGCACGCGGCCGGCGCCGGGGTTGAAGCCATGCGCTTCACGCGCGAGGTAGCTGCCCGGCAACACCGTCACATTGTATTGAGCCAGCAGGTCGCGGGCGAAGTCGGTGTCGCTGCCGCGCACGCCGGCCCAGAGGTAGAAGCTCGCATCGGGCAGCCGCACGTCCAGCACCTGCTCCAGCAGCGGCGTGACTTCGGCGAACTTGCGGCGGTACTGCTCGCGGTTGGCGACGACGTGCTGCTCGTCCTGCCAGGCGACGGCGCTGGCGGCCTGCACGATCGGGCTCATCGCGCTGCCGTGGTAGGTGCGATAGAGCAGGAACTGCCTGATCAATCGCGCGTCGCCGGCGACGAAGCCGCTGCGCATGCCGGGGACGTTGCTGCGCTTGGACAGGCTGGTGAACGCCACCAGCTTGCGGAAGTCCGCGCGCCCCAGCTTCGCCGCCGCTTCCAGGCCGCCCAGGGGCGGCTCGTCGCGGAAGTAGATCTCGCTGTAGCACTCGTCGGAGGCGATGACGAAGCCGTGCCTGTCCTGCAGCGCGAACAGCTTGCGCCACTCCTCCAGCGGCATCACGGCGCCGGTGGGGTTGCCCGGCGAGCAGACGTACAGCAGCTGCGTCTTCGCCCAGGTGGCTTCGGGCACGCTGTCCCAGTCCACCGCGAAATTGCGCGCCGGGTCGCTGGGCGCGTAGTACGGCTCGGCGCCCGCCAGCAGGGCCGCGCCCTCGTAGATCTGGTAGAAGGGATTGGGGCAGACCACCACCGCCGGGCGCGTCGGGTCGATCACCGTCTGCGCGAAGGCGAACAGCGCCTCGCGCGAGCCGTTCACGGGCAGGACCTGCGTCGCGGCATCGACCGCCAGGCCGTAGCGGCGCTGCAGCCAGCCGGCGCAGGCGGCGCGCAGTTCCGGCGTGCCGGCCGTGGGCGGGTAGCCGGCGAGGTCGCTGCCCGGGACTTCCATGGCGGCCGCGAGGGCCTGCTTGATGAAGGCGGGCGTGGGGTGCTTGGGTTCGCCGATGCCCAGGCTGATGGGCCGCAGGGCGGGATTCGGCGTGACGCCGGCGAACAGTTGGCGCAGCCGCTCGAAGGGGTAGGGCTGCAGCCGGGACAGCAGGGGATTCATGCCCGGATTATCCCTGCCCCGCGATTGACCTTCGCCGGGCGCGGCGCTCCAATGCGCCGATGAAGGCCAACACCCTGCGGGCCAGTGACCTGCGATTCCTGCTGGCGCTGCTGCTGCCCGCGCTGACGCTGCACTCGGTCTCGCACCGGCCGCAAACGGCCGGTCTCGTGGCTTTCGGCGTTCTGTTCCTGATCGCCGCGCTGGAGGCGCTCCTGCCCGCCCTGGCCCGTTCGCCGGCGCCGCACGCCGATGGCGGCACGCTGCGCTGGGTGCTGCGCCTGTTCGTGCCGCTGGAACTGGCCTTGCTGTCCGCAGGCGCCACGGCGGCCGTGAATGCCTCCTGGCCCACGCTCGTCGGCGTCGGCATCGCCGTGGGCTTCGTCACCGGGGCGCAGGGCATCACCTTCGCCCACGAGCTGGGGCACAGCCGGCAGCGCGCCGATCGCGCGCTGGCCTGGGTGCTGATGACGCCGGTGGGCTACCCGCAGTTCATGGTGGAGCACTTCCGCGGGCACCACGTGCGCGCCGCCACCCCCGCCGATCCCGCCTCGGCGCGCCCCGGCGAAAGCCTGTGGGCTTTCCTGCCGCGCACCCTGGCCGGCAGCCTGCGCAGCGCCTGGGAACTGGAGGCAGCGCACCTGCAGCGCAGGCGCCGCGGGTGGGCCGCGAGTCCGCTGCCTTGGGCCAGCGGTGCCAGCGTCGCGTGGCTGCTGGCGCTGGCCGTCGCGGGGCAGTGGAAGCTGCTGGCGTTCTGGCTGGTGCAGAGCGCCTTCGCGGTGTGGCTGCTGGAGACCGTGAACTACATCGAGCACTACGGCCTGCAGCGACGCCTGCAGGCGGATGGCCGGCCCGAGCCTTTCGGCGTGGCGCACGCCTGGAATGCGGACCACGTGGTGTCCAACAGCCTGCTGGCGAACCTGCAGCGGCATTCCGACCATCACGTGCACGCCTGGAAGCCGTTCGGGCAGCTCGAGCCGCTGCCCGGGCCGCAGCTTCCGACCGGCTACGCGGGCTGCATCCTGCTGGCCGCCGTGCCGCCGCTGTGGTTCCTCGTGATGGAGCCGCGGCGGGCCGGCGCCGCCGCCCCAGGGTAAAAGGCCGGGTTGCCTTCCTTCGGTCGCGCGGGCTTTTGCGTCGCCGGCAGCAGGGATTTATCCTTGCAGCCCCGCTGTTGCAAAGGAGCCGCCATGCTGCCTCTGTCCCAAGCCAGGGCCACCACCATCCTGCCGGTGAAGGACCTCGCTCGCGCCCGGGCCTTCTACGAAACCCGGCTCGGCTTCTCCCACGGCGCGGCCAAACCCGACGGGGCCTGGGTGTACGACACGGAGAAATACTCGATCGCGCTGCTGCCCAAGGAAGGCGGGACGAAGGCCGAGCACACTGCGCTCAGCTTCGAGGTGAGCGACATCGTGGACGGCATCCGCACCCTGGAGAAGGCCGGCGTGGTGTTCGAGGACTACGACTTCCCGGGGCTCAAGACCGTGGAACACGTCTGCGACATGGCCGGCGAGAAGTGCGCCTGGTTCCGGGACACGGAGGGCAACTTCCTCTGCCTGCACGAGAGCCGCTGACGCCTCACGCCGGGGCCGGCTGCCACGCCACGTCCAGCAGCGCCATCAGCTCGCGGGCGTTCTCGGGCGCATGGCGCTTGTCCGTGTTGTCGAAGTAGCAGTAGACGTCCCGCCCGCTGCGCTCGCGTGAGCGCACCGGGCAGATGAGGCGCGCATCGTCCGGCTCGCCGCCGTCGCGCCACGCGCCGATGAAGCGCGCCCAGCGCTCCAGCTCCTCTCTCGTGTAGCGGCTGTTGTACAGCTCGGTGGAGCCGTGCAGGCGCATGTAGACGAAATCGGCGGTGACGTCCTCGTACAGCGGCCAGGGCTTCGGCGTGTCGGCCACCACCCAGGCGATGCGGTACTTGCGCAGCAGGCGGATGAAGTCGGGCGTGACGAAGCTCTCGTGCCGCACTTCCACCGCATGCCGGATGCGCCGGTTGCGCCCGGGCTCCAGCCGTTCGCGCCCCTGCAGGCGCGCGTCGCGCTGCAGCGCGAGCTTCGCGGCGTCGTGGGTGCTGTTCGGCAGCAGCTGGAAGAAGGCCTCGAACAGCTCCGGGTGGAAGCGCATCATGGGCGGGAACTGCCACAGGATGGGCCCCAGCTTCTCCCCCAGCTCGAACAGGCCGGACGCGAGGAAGTTCGCCAGCGCCACCTCGACGTTGCGCAGCTTCAGCATGTGGGTGATGTAGCGGCTGCCCTTGACCGCGAACACGAAGCCGGGCGGCGTGTGCCCGGCCCACATCGCATAGCTGGAGGGGCGCTGCAGCGAATAGAACGAGCCGTTCAACTCCAGCGAGTTGAACACCCGCGAAGCGTGCTGCAGCTCGCGCCATTGCGCCAGCCCGGTGGGATAGAAGTGCCCGCGCCAGGGCGTGTAGCGCCAGCCCGAAACGCCGATCAGGACCTTGCCCGCCATGCCCTCTTTCTGCCAGAAGCCGGCGCGGCCGGGGGGCCTTCAGCGCACCGAGACGCCGAATTCCTCCATGTCGTACAGCGCGGAGTCCTGCCAGGTGTGGTACGCGGCGATCAGCCCCGCCACCACCACCGCCACCAGGCCGACGACGAAGGGCAGCGAGGTGGC
The DNA here is from genome assembly GCF_016722765.1 of Ramlibacter alkalitolerans. GTDB lineage: Bacteria > Pseudomonadota > Gammaproteobacteria > Burkholderiales > Burkholderiaceae_C > Ramlibacter > Ramlibacter alkalitolerans. Next base: position 74,962 of record NZ_JAEQND010000012.1, read on the forward strand.
TCCGACGTAGCCGAAGCCGTCCGGTGCGATGCCGGGGTCGGAGGTGCAGATGAATTCGGCCGCGGTCATGCCCGTGTAGTGCATGGCGCAGACCGCCACGCCCATGATCAGGGCGGCCAGCACGCGCATGCCGACGCCGCCGGTGTTGAAGGCCAGCCACAGGGCGGCGGTGGCCGCCAGCACGGCGATCACCGCCGAGAGGGCGATCACGCCGACGTCCCAGCGGATATAGCCGGAGATCTTCATGCCCCACATGCCCAGGTAGTGCATCACGACCACGCCCATGCCCAGGAGGAAGCCAGCGCCCAGCAGGCGGCCCAAGCGCTCCGGCGCCCGGGCGACGAATCCCAGCGCCAGCGCCGTGGCGACGACGGCGGCGACCAGCGAGATCAGCGTCTCGCCCATGGCGTAGCTGCTGGCGACGCCCAGCTTGAGCGCCAGCATGCCGATGAAGTGCATGGCCCAGACGCCGATGCCGCCCAGGGCGAGTCCGGCGGCGATCGTGTTGCCGACGCTGATGCTGCCGTCCGCCTGCCCGATGCGGGTGGCGGAGTTCAGCGCGACGAAGGCGCCCAGGACCGAGATCCCATAGGAAATGGCCACGTACAGCAGTTGGTAGCTGGTGGCGACCGGGGTGTTCATGTCTCCCTCCCTGTTTTGATTGCAATTCTGGCGACATTTGGTTACGTGCCAGCCGCAAGCGTCTGAGGGATGACCCTGGGTCCTGCCAAAAAATTGGCACTCCGCGTGGTTTTGGCGACAGTGCAGCAGGGGCCATGCACCGCGCCGGTGCGCGCACGGCAGCAGTTATCATGTGCCCCGTAGACGCCGGCAGTGGGGCGCCGTGCGAGACGCTCGCGCGCGCTCCCGCCGGCGCTGTCCATTGCGTTGCGACAAGGGCGAGGGGCCGTGCGTCTCACATCGATCAAGCTTTCCGGGTTCAAGTCCTTTGCCGAACCCACCAACTTCATGCTGCCCGGCCAGCTGGTGGGGGTGGTGGGCCCCAACGGCTGCGGCAAGTCGAACATCATGGACGCCGTGCGCTGGGTGCTGGGCGAGAGCAAGGCCAGCGAGCTGCGCGGCGAGTCCATGCAGGACGTGATCTTCAACGGCACGACCACCCGCAAGCCGGCCTCGCGCTCCTCGGTCGAACTGGTGTTCGACAACGCCGACCACCGCGCCGGCGGCCAGTGGAGCCAGTTCGCGGAGATCGCCGTCAAGCGCGTGCTCACGCGCGACGGCACGTCCAGCTACTACATCAACAACCAGCCGGTGCGCCGGCGCGACGTGCAGGACGTGTTCCTCGGCACCGGCCTGGGGCCGCGCGCCTACGCCATCATCGGCCAGGGCACGATCAGCCGGATCATCGAGTCCAAGCCCGAGGAGCTGCGCCTGTTCCTGGAAGAGGCCGCCGGCGTCTCCAAGTACAAGGAGCGCCGGCGCGAGACCGAGAACCGGCTGCACGACACGCGCGAGAACCTCACGCGCGTCGAGGACATCCTGCGCGAGCTGAACTCCAACCTGGAAAAGCTGGAGAAGCAGGCCGAGGTGGCCGCCAGGTACAACCAGCTGCAGTCCGACGTCACCTTGAAGCAGCACCAGCTCTGGTTCCTCAAGCGCGCGGAGGCCGAGACGGACCAGGCGCGCATCAAGGCCGATGCCGACAAGGCCGTCAACGAGCTCGAGGCGCGCGTGGCGGACCTGCGGCGCGTCGAGAGCGAGCTCGAGACGATCCGCCAGGCGCACTATGCCGCCGGCGACCAGGTGAACCAGGCCCAGGGCCAGCTCTATGAGGCCAGCGCCGAGGTCGGGCGGCTGGAAGCCGAGATCCGCTTCGTGGTCGAAGGCCGCCAGCGGGTGGAGCAGCGGCTGGTGCAGCTCAAGGAACAGGCGGCGCAGTGGGCCGCCCGCAAGGACGAAGCCGAGGCGGAGACCGGGAACCTGGCGGCGCTGGCCCTGGAGGGCGAGGAAAGGGCGACCCTGCTGGCGGCGCAGGTCGAGGAGCAGGGCATGCAGCTGCCCGACCTCGAGGATGCCCTGCGGCAGGCGCAGTCCCGCGCGTCCGAGCAGCGCGTCGCCGTCACGCAGGTGCAGCAGCAGATCCAGGTGCTGGCGGCGGACCAGCGCAACATCGAGGAACAGTCGCGGCAATTGAACCAGCGGCGCGAGCGGCTGGTGACCGACCGCAACGCGCTCGCCGCCCCCGACGAGCAGCGCCTGGCCAACCTGCAGCAGCAGTTGGCCGCCGCGCAGGAAGCCGCCGAGACGGCCGACGCCCGGCTGCACGAACTGCAGGAGCAGGTGCCGCAGCTCGACGAGGACCGCCGGGGCCGGCAGCAGGACGTGAATGCGCAGGGCGCGCGCCAGGCCGACCTGTCGGCGCGCATGGAGGCGCTCAAGGCGCTGCAGGAGAAGGTGCGCACCGACGGCAAGCTGCAGCCCTGGCTGGCCAGGCACGGCCTGGGCGGCCTGCAGGGCCTGTGGACGAAGATCCACATCGAACAGGGCTGGGAAAGCGCGCTCGAAGCCGCGCTGCGCGAGCGCCTGAACGCACTGGAAGTCTCGCGCCTGGACATGGTGCGGGCCTTCGCCGGCGATGCGCCGCCGGCCAGGCTGGCCTTCTACCACGCGCCTGCTGCCGGCACGCCCGAAGCCGCCGCGACGTTGCCGCGGCTGGCCGACCTGCTGCGCCTGAACGATGCGGGCCAGAAGGCGCTGCTGGCCGACTGGCTGCACGGCTGCTACACCGCTGCTTCGCTGGAGGAGGCGCTGGCCGCGCGCGACAAGCTGCGCCCCGGCGAGACCCTGTTCGTGAAGTCGGGCCACGCGGTCACGGCGCACAGCGTCAGCTTCTATGCCCAGGACTCCGAGCAGGCCGGCCTGCTGGCGCGCCAGCAGGAGATCGAGAACCTCGAGAAGCAGCTGCGCGCGCAGGCGCTGATCACCGAGGAAGCCCGCTCGGCCCTGGTGCGCGCCGAGGCGGCGTACAGCGACGCCGCCCAGCGCCTCACCGGGGCCCGCCGCGAAGCCGCCGAGAACCAGGGCCGCGCCCACGAACTGCAGGTCGAAACGCTGCGCCTGTCGCAGCTGGCGGAACAGACCCGCGCCCGCAGCGAGCAGATCGGCTCCGACCTCGCCGAGGTCGATGCGCTGCTGGAAGAACTGCAGGAGCGCCGCGTGGCGGCCGAAGCGCGCTTCGAGGAACTGGACATGCAGCTGGCCGACAGCCAGGAGCGGCATGCGCAGCTCGACGAGCGCGTGATGGAGGCCGAGCGCAAGGTCGCCGAGTCGCGCGAGCAGCATCGCAGCCTGGAGCGCCAGGCGCAGGAAGCGCAGTTCGCCCAGCGGGCGCTGGAGGCACGGCGCGGCGAACTGCAGCGGGCGATCGCGACGGCGACCCAGCAGGCCGGCTCGCTCGCCGGCGAGGAAGAACGCGCCGCCGCGGAACTGGCGCGCCTGACCGACGCCGCCGCGCAGGCGGGCCTGCAGTCGGCGCTGGAATTGAAGTCGCAGCGCGAGCAGGTGCTGGGCGCCAAGCGCAGCGAGTACGACGATCTCACTGCCAAGCTGCGCGCCAGCGACGAGCGCCGGCTGCAGCTGGAACGCGAGCTCGATCCGCTGCGCCAGCGGATCACCGAACTGCAGCTGAAGGAGCAGGCGGCCCGCCTGGGCCTGGAGCAGTACACGCAGATGCTGGTGGATGCGCAGGCGGACCTCGAAGCCGTGGGCAAGTCGGTCGCGGAGAACAACGTGCGCCTGGCCGGCATGCAGTCGGAGATCGAGCGCATCCACCGCGAGATCGCGGCCCTGGGCGCGGTGAACCTCGCCGCGCTGGAGGAGCTGAGCACGGCGCGCGAGCGCAAGTCCTTCCTCGATGCGCAGTCGAAGGACCTGACCGAGGCGATGACGACGCTGGAGGACGCGATCCGCAAGATCGACGGCGAAACGCGCGAGCTGCTGGGAAGCACCTTCGAGACCGTCAACGGCCACTTCGGCCGCATGTTCCCCGAGCTGTTCGGCGGCGGCAACGCGCGGCTGGTCATGACCGGCGAGGAGATCCTCGATTCCGGCGTGCAGGTGATGGCGCAGCCACCCGGCAAGAAGAACCAGACCATCCACCTGCTTTCGGGCGGCGAGAAGGCGCTGACCGCCATCGCGCTGGTGTTCGCGATCTTCCAGCTCAATCCGGCACCCTTCTGCCTGCTGGACGAGGTGGACGCGCCGCTGGACGACGCCAACACGGAGCGCTATGCGAAGCTGGTGGGCAGCATGAGCAAGGAGACGCAGTTCCTCTTCATCAGCCACAACAAGATCGCGATGGAGATGGCCGAACAGCTCATTGGCGTGACCATGCAGGAGCAGGGCGTCTCGCGCATCGTGGCGGTGGACATGGAATCCGCCGTGTCGATGGCCGAAGCCGCATGATGCTCGCGTCGCGCTTCTTCCTCCCTCTCCCGCCTGCGGGAGAGGGCCGGGGTGAGGGCTCCCCATGAGCAACTTCACTCTCGGCGTCGCCCTTCTCGGCGGCTTCGTCCTCGCCTTGCTCGTCGCCTGGAACGCCTGGACGACCCGCCGCAACACGCCGCGCCAGCCGCAGGCCGCCGCCGCGGCCGGCGCGAGCGTCGAATCGCCGCCGGAGCGCAAGGAGCCCGTCTTCGACGACGCTCCGCTCGCCCCGCTGCCCTTGCCGGAGAAACGCCCCGGGCTCGATGCCCTGATCGACGTGCTGGCCCCGATCGCCCTCGATGGGCCGGTGTCCGGCGAGCTGGCCCTGTCCGTCCTGCCGCCCACGCGGCGTGCCGGCAGCAAGCCCTTCGCGATCGAGGGCCGCAACGAGGCCACGCAGGAATGGGAGACGCCGCGCGCCGGCCAGCGCTACACGGCGTTCCAGGCCGGCGTGCAGCTGGCCAACCGCAAGGGCGCGCTCAACGAGATCGAGTTCTCGGAATTCGTGATCAAGGCCCAGGCGTTTGCCGACGCGGTGAACGGCGAAGCGGTTTTCCCGGAGATGCGCGATGAGGTGGCGCGGGCACGCGAACTGGACCAGTTCGCCGGCGCCCACGACGCGCAACTGGGCTTCACACTGCGGGCTCGCAATGCCGCCTGGAGCCCGGGCTACGTGCAGCAGAACGCCGCGCGCCTGGGTTTCGTTGCCGGCGCCATCCCGGGCCGGCTGGTGCTGCCGGCCGGCGTGCCGGGTGGCCCGCCGCTGCTGGGCCTCGCGTTCTCCAGCCAGGCTGCGCTGGCCGACGATCCGGCCCAATCGGCCATCCGCGAGCTGACCCTGAGCCTGGACGTGCCGCAGGTCCCGCGCACCGAGCAGCCCTTCGTGCGCATGCGGGACGCGGCGAGCGCGCTGGCCGCCGCCATGGACGGCCTGATCACCGACGACGACGGCCGCGAGATCCCGCCCGAGGCGCTGGACGTGATCGGCGCCGACCTGGAGCAGTTGTACGACACGCTGGATGCGCGCGACCTCTCGGCGGGCTCGCCGCAGGCGCGGCGCCTGTTTTCATGATCCCTGCCAAGCTCCGTGAACGCGCCGACGCCCTGCGCGAACTGCTGCACCACCACGCCCACCAGTACTACGTGCTGGACGCGCCGGAACTCCCGGACGCCGAATACGACAAGCTGTTCGCCGAACTGCAGTCGCTGGAGGAGCAGCATCCGGAGCTGGCGACGCCGGATTCGCCCACCCGGCGCGTCGGCGGCAAGGCGCTGGACGCCTTCGCCAAGGTGCGCCACAAGGTGCCCATGCTGTCGATCCGCACCGAGACCGACATCGAGGCGAGCGGCGCCCGCAACTTCGACGCCCGGGTGCGGCGCGAGCTGGGGCTCAAGGAGGACGATCCGCCGATCGAATACGTGGCCGAACTCAAGTTCGACGGCCTGGCGATCAACCTGCGCTACGAAGACGGCGTGCTGGTGCAGGCGGCCACGCGCGGCGATGGGGAGATCGGCGAGGATGTGACGCAGAACATCCGGACGGTCGGGCAGATTCCGCTGCGGCTCGGGGAGCGCCCCCACCCCAACCCTCCCTCAGAGGGGGAGGGAGCAACACCGAAGCACTCCCTCTCCCGCTTGCGGGAGAGGGCGGGGGTGAGGGTGCCCCCGATCCTCGAAGTCCGCGGCGAGGTCTACATGCGGCGCGACGACTTCGAGCGCCTGAACGAGCTGCAGCGCGAGAAGATCGCCCGGGGCGCGAAGAACGAGAAGACCTTCGTCAATCCGCGCAACGCCGCCGCCGGCGCCGTGCGCCAGCTCGATCCCGCCATCGCCCGCCAGCGCCCCCTGAGCTTCTACGCCTACGGCTGGGGCGAGATCGAGGGCGGCCCCGCCTTCGAGACGCACCACCAACTGCTGCAGGCGCTCGCGGCCTGGGGCTTCCCCGTCTCGCAACGCACCGTGCTGGCCCGCGGCGCCGAGGAACTCGTGGCCTACCACCAGGCCGTGGGGCGCGAGCGCGACAGCCTGCCCTTCGACATCGACGGTGTGGTCTACAAGGTCAACAGCCTGGCGTTGCAGAAGCAGCTCGGTTTCGTGACGCGCGAGCCGCGCTGGGCGGTCGCCCACAAGTTCCCGGCGCAGGAACAGCTCACGACGGTGGAATCCATCGACGTCTACGTGGGCCGCACCGGCAAGCTCACGCCGGTGGCGCGGCTGGTGCCGGTGTTCGTCGGCGGCGTGACGGTGACCAATGCGACGCTGCACAACGAGGACGAGGTGCATCGCAAGGACGTGCGCGTGGGCGACACGGTGATCGTGCGCCGGGCGGGCGACGTGATCCCGGAGGTGGTCGCCGTCGTGCCGGACAGGCGCGTGCCGGGCGCGCAGGAGTTCCACATGCCGGCCACCTGCCCGGTGTGCGGATCGGCCGCCGTGCGCGAGGAAGGAGAGGCCGACCATCGCTGCACCGGGGGTCTCTTCTGCGGCGCCCAGCGCAAGCACGCGATCCTGCACTTCGCCCAGCGTCGCGCGATGGACATCGAGGGCCTGGGCGAAAAGCTGGTCGACCAGATGGTCGATGCCGGCGTGATCCGCGTCCTGCCGGACCTGTACCGCCTCGGCCTGCAGGGGCTGGTCGCTTTGGAGCGCATGGGCGACAAGTCGGCCCAGAACCTGCTCGCGGCGCTGGAGAAGTCGAAGTCGACGACGCTGCCGCGCTTCCTGTACGGGCTGGGCATCCGGCACGTGGGGGAATCCACGGCGCGCGACCTCGCCCGCCACTTCGGCCAGCTCGATCGCATCATGGACGCGAGCGTGGAGCAGTTGCTGGAAGTGGCCGACGTCGGGCCGGTGGTCGCCGAGAGCATCCATGCCTTCTTCGAGCAGCCGCACAACCGCGAGGTGATCGAGCAGCTGCGCGCCTGCGGGCTGCACTGGGAAGAGGGCGAGCCGGCGGTGCAGGCGCCCAGGCCTTTGGCCAGCAAGACGGTGGTGCTGACCGGCACGCTGCCCGCGCTCTCACGCGACGAGGCCAAGGAACTGCTGGAAGCCGCCGGCGCCAAGGTGGCCGGGTCCGTCAGCAAGAAGACCGACTATGTGGTCGCCGGCGCGGAGGCGGGCAGCAAGTTGGACAAGGCGCGCGAACTGGGCGTGCCGGTGCTGGACGAAGACGGCCTGCGCCGGCTGCTTTCGGGGGCTTCGCCAACGTAGGCTGGCGGTGACGCGCGACCGCGCAGCGGTTCGCGCCGGAACCCCAGCGTTTTCGCACCCGGCAAGCCGGGGTTCGCGCAGCTCACCTTCCGCTGCGCGCCGGCCTACGACGTGCTGCCCGGGCGATGCTCCGGCCGCCGCCACAGCCACACCAGCACGACGAGCATCAGCACCAGGCCGATCAGGACCAGATTGCGCCAGCCGGCCGGGACCAGGTAGGCCATCAGCGGGCCGCTCACCGCGATCATGCCGGTGGCGAACCACTTGGCCGGGCGCGGCACGATGCCGGCTTCTTCCCACTCGCGCAGCGGGCGGCCGAAGCGCGGATGCGTGAGCAGCCAGCGGTGCAGCCGGGGCGAACTGCGCGAGGCAGCCCAGGCGGCCACCAGCAGGAAGGGCACCGTCGGCAGCACCGGCACGACGATGCCGATCAGCCCCAGCAGCACGCACACGCCCGCCAGCGCCTGCAGGGCCCAGCGAGCAGGGGCCGCGAGTCCACGGGGGGCCGTCTGCGCTTCGTTTTCCATTTCCCCACAAGATACCAGTTGCGCACCCTGCGCGTATGCTCCTGAACGATGTCCCTACGTGAAATCCTGAAGATGGGGGATCCGCGCCTGCTGCGTGTGGCGCAACCCCTACGCGCGTTCGACACGCCGCAACTGCATGCACTGATCGCGGACATGCAGGACACGATGCGCGCCGCCAACGGCGCCGGCCTGGCCGCGCCCCAGATCGGGGAGGACGTGCAGCTGGTGATCTTCGGCACCGACGCGCCCAACCCCCGCTATCCCGACGCACCGCCGGTGCCGCGCACCGTGTTGATCAACCCGCGGATCACGCCGATCGGCGATGAGGAAGAAGAGGACTGGGAAGGCTGTCTGTCGGTGCCGGGCCTGCGCGGCGTCGTTCCGCGCTGGCGCCGCATCCGCTACACGGGCTTCGACGAGAAGGGCCGTCCCATCGAACGTGAAGTCGAAGGTTTCCATGCCCGCGTGGTGCAGCACGAATGCGACCACCTGGAGGGCAAGCTGTACCCGATGCGGGTGCGCGATTTCAGCCGCTTCGGCTTCACCGACATCCTCTTCCCGGAACTGTCGCAGGCCGACGACTAGTTCTCCCGCCGTCATTCGCGCGGAGGCGGCCCCCACAGCCGTCATTCCCGCGGCGACGCCCCCCACCCGCCGTCATTCCCGCGGAGGCGGGAATCCAGGGCGTCCGGAGAGCGCGCCGCGCGCGCGCCTTCCTGGATCCCCGCCTGCGCGGGGATGACGTCATGACTGCCTGCGCGGGGATGACGTCATGACTGCCTGCGCGGGGATGACGACATGTCCGCCTGCCCGAGGATGACGTCGTGCCCGTCGCGGCGCGGATGTCGCCCCGCCTCAAGCCGCCACCGCCTCCAGCAACTCCGTCTCGATCTCGATCTGCTTGCGGTTCTGCTGCAGCTCGGGCCCGTCGATCAGGAAGGTGTCTTCCACCCGCTCGCCCAACGTGGTGACCTTGGCGAGCTGCAGGTTCAGCTTGTGGCGCGCCAGCACCCGCGCGATCGAATACAGCAGGCCCACGCGGTCGCTGGCGGAAACCGAGAGCAGCCAGCGCTGCGCCTTTTCGTCCGGCTGCAGGTCCACCCGCGGCGGGATCGGGAAGCTCTTGACCCGGCGCGAGACGCGGCCGCGGCTCGGGGCCGGCAAGGGGCCCGCCGCCGCCAGCACGTGCGCCAGCTCCGACTCCACCATGCTGCACAACTCGCGGTAGTGCTCCGGCAGCATGGCCGTCACCACCTGGAAGGTGTCCAGCGCATAGCCGTTGGTGGCCGTGTGGATCTTGGCGTCCAGGATGCTGAAGCCGGCCTGGTCGAAGTAGCCGCAGATGCGGGCGAACAGGTCCGGCTGGTCCGCGGTGTAGACCATGATCTGCAGGCCTTCGCCCACCGGCGACATGCGCGCGCGCACGAGCACCTTGGCCGTGCCGACGTAGCGCGAAACGTGGCGCGTGTGCCAGACGATGTCGCCGGCTTCATGGCGCATGAAGTAGCCGACGTCCAGCGTGTCCCACAGCTTCCTGTGCGCCTCGAAGGGCAGCGCATAGAGCTGCAGCTGCACCAGCGCCTCGCGCTTGCGGGCTTCGACCTCGGCCCGCGGATCGGGCGCGGCGCCGCCCAGCGCCCGCACGGTGTAGCGGTACAGGTCCTCCAGCAGCTTGCCCTTCCAGGCGTTCCAGACCTTGGGACTGGTGCCGCGGATGTCCGCCACCGTCAGCAGGTACAGCGCGGTGAGGTAGCGCTCGTTGCCCACGCGCGCCGCGAAGGCCTTGATCACCTCCGGGTCGCCCAGGTCCTTCTTCTGCGCCGTGTTGCTCATGGCCAGGTGCTGGCGCACGAGGAATTCGACCAGCTTGCAGTCCTCCGCCGGCACGCCGTGCTGGCGGCAGAAGCGCCGCACCTCGCGCGCACCCAGCTCGGAATGGTCGCCGCCGCGGCCCTTGGCGATGTCGTGGAACAGGGCCGCGGTGTAGAGGATCCACGGCTTGTCCCAGCCGGCGGCGAGCTGCGAGCAGAACGGATATTCGTGCGCGTGTTCGGCGATGAAGAAGCGGCGCACGTTGCGCAGCACCATGAGGATGTGCTGGTCCACGGTGTAGACGTGGAACAGGTCGTGCTGCATCTGGCCCACGATGCGGCGGAACACCCACAGGTAGCGCCCGAGCACCGAGGTCTGGTTCAACAGGCGCATGGCATGCGTGATGCCGCGCGGCGCCATCAGCATGGCGCGGAAGGTGGAGTGGTTGACCGGGTCGTTGCGGAAGTTCGCGTCCATCACCTTGCGCGCGTTGTACAGCGCGCGCAGCGTCCGGGCCGACAGGCCCTTGACGCCTGGCGTGGTCTGGAACAGCAGGAAGGTTTCGAGGATCGCCCGCGGGTTCTTCAGGTACAGGTCGTCGCTCGCCACCTCGATCATCCCGGCCTTCTCCAGGAAGCGGTCGTTGATGGGGCGCGCCTCCGCCGCCAGCGGATTGAGCCGCTCCTCGATGTTCAGCAGCAGGATCTGATTGAGCTGGGCCACCGCCTTGGCCGCCCAGTAGAAGCGCTTCATCAGCCGCTCGCTCGGGCGAGCGACGAGGCGGCCGTCGGTGCGCAGGACGGACTTGTAGCCGAAGGAATCGGCCACCGCGTTCTGCAGGTCGAAGACCAGCCGGTCCTCGCGCCGGCCGGCGACGATGTGCAGGCGCGCGCGGATCATCGACAGCAGCGCCTCGTTGGCCTTGATCTGGCGCGCCTCGAAGGGGGTGGCGAGGCCACGCCGCGCCAGTTCGTCCCAGCTCTTGCCGAAGCCGGCGGCATTCGCGACCCACAGGATCACCTGCAGGTCGCGCAGGCCGCCGGGCGACTCCTTGCAGTTCGGCTCCAGCGAATAAGGGGTGTTCTCGAACTTGTTGTGCCGCTGGCGCATCTCCAGCGTCTTGGCCGTGAAGAAGGCGCGGGCGTCGATGCGGGCGCGGGTGCGCGCCTGGAATTCGACGAACAGCTTGCGCGAGCCGGTGATCAGCCGCGATTCGATCAGCGCCGTCTGCACCGTCACGTCTTCGGCCGCCTGCGCCAGCGATTCGGCAACGGTGCGCACGCTGGAGCCGATCTCCAGGCCGGCGTCCCAGCAGCTGCCGATGAAGCGCTCGATGCGGTTCTTGAGGGGGGCGTCGTGGTCCGGGGAGATGCCGTCCGGCATCAGGATCAGGACGTCGACGTCGGAATACGGGAACAGCTCGCCGCGCCCGAAGCCGCCCACCGCGACGAGCGCGATGCCCGCCGGCAGGCCGGCATGCTGCCAGAGGGCCTTGAGCGTATCGTCCGCGACGTGGCTCAGCGCCTGCAGCAGGCCCTTGACGCTGCGCGTGGTGCCGCCCTCACGGAACTCCGCCAGCAGCTCGCCCTTGCGCTGCTTGTAGGCCGCGCCGATGACGGAATGACCTGGCGGCTGCGCCGCCTCGATGACGGAATGACCCGGATTCGTCATTCCGTCATTCCGTCATTTCGTCATCGAGCGCAGCGAGGTCATCCGGCCTTCACGAAGGCCGGCGGCGGCGGGCTGCCCTCCGACAGCGTCAGCACCTCGTAGCCCGTCTGCGTGACCAGCACCGTGTGCTCCCATTGCGCCGACAGCGAATGGTCCTTCGTCACGATGGTCCAGCCGTCGTTGCCGAATTCCTTCACGTCCCTGCGGCCGGCATTGATCATCGGCTCGATCGTGAACGTCATCCCCGGCTTGAGCTCTTCCAGCGTGCCCGGCTTGCCGTAGTGCAGCACCTGGGGTTCCTCGTGGAAGTTGCGGCCGATGCCGTGGCCGCAGAACTCGCGCACGATGGAAAAGCCGTTGCTCTCCGCGAACTTCTGGATCGCCCAGCCGATGTCGCCCAGCCGGATGCCGGGGCGGACCTGCATGATGCCGTGCCACATCGCGTCGTAGGTGATGGCCACCAGGCGCCTGGCCGCGATGGACGCGTCGCCGACGATGAACATGCGGCTGGTGTCGCCGTACCAGCCGTCCTTGATCACGGTGACGTCGACGTTGACGATGTCGCCCTTCTTGAGCGGCTTCTCGTTCGGGATGCCGTGGCACACCACGTTGTTGACCGAGGTGCACAGCGAGGCCGGGTAGGGCGGATAACCGGCGGGCTGGTAGCCCAGCGTGGCCGAGGTGCTGCCTTGCTTGCCCATGCACTCGGCCGCGAGGAGGTCGATCTCCTTCGTGGTGATGCCCGGCTTGATCAGCGGCGTGAGGTAGTCCAGGACCTCCGAGGCCAGGCGGCCCGCGGTACGCATCCCCTGGATGCCTGCTTCGTCTTTGATCGTGATACCCATGGGCGGATTATCCCAGAGCAGCAAAAGTCGCGCAGGTAGAATGGCAGCGTCTCCCGGCAGCGCCCCAGTCAGCGGCGCCCGCGCCCCATCCGAAGGCTTCAGCACAGTGTCCCTGCACATCACCGAGTTCGAGGGCGGCCAGGCCCTCAGCGACTTCCGGATCCAGCAACTCCTGCCCCGCCTGCAAGCGGTGCATCCCAAGATCAGCGGCATCGCGGCGCGCTACGTCCACCTGGTGGCCAGCGACCATGCCTTCACGGCGGAGGAGCGCGAGCGGCTCGCCGCGCTGCTGACCTACGGCGAGCCCTCTACCGGCGCCGGACAGGGGCCGCTGCTGGTGGTCACGCCGCGCCTGGGCACCGTGTCGCCCTGGGCCTCCAAGGCCACCGACATCGCGCACAACTGCGGCCTCGCGATCCGCCGCATCGAGCGGGCCGTCGAATACCGCCTGCAGCTCGCCTCCGGCTGGCTGGGCAAGCCGCAGCTCGAGGCCGCGCAGCTGGCCGCCGTCGCCGACCTGCTGCACGACCGCATGACGGAAAGCGTGGTGCCCAGCCTCGACGAGGCGGAACGCCTGTTCACCGAGGTGCAGGCGCAGCCCATGGAACACGTCGACGTGCTGGCCGGTGGCCGCGCCGCGCTGGAAGAGGCGAACCGCCGCTTCGGCCTGGCGCTCGCCGACGACGAGATCGACTACCTGGTGCAGGCCTTCACCGGCCTGGCGCGCAACCCGACGGACGTCGAGCTGATGATGTTCGCGCAGGCCAACAGCGAGCACTGCCGGCACAAGATCTTCAACGCCTCGTTCACCATCGACGGCCAGCCGCAGGACAAGAGCCTGTTCGGCATGATCCGCAACACGCACCAGGCGCACCCGCAGCACACGATCGTCGCCTACGCCGACAACGCGGCGGTGATGGAAGGCCATCGGGTCGAGCGCTTCGTGCCGGGCGCGGGCGGCGTCTACCGCGCCAGCGAGGCAGTGCACCACGTGCTGATGAAGGTGGAGACGCACAACCACCCGACGGCGATCTCGCCCTTTCCCGGTGCGTCGACCGGCGCCGGCGGCGAGATCCGCGACGAGGGCGCGACCGGCCGCGGTGCGCGGCCCAAGGCGGGCCTCACCGGCTTCACCGTCTCGAAGCTCTGGGGCGGCCAGTTCGGCAAGCCGGCGCACATCGCCAGCCCGCTGCAGATCATGACCGAGGGGCCGCTGGGCGGCGCGGCCTTCAACAACGAGTTCGGCCGGCCCAACCTGCTGGGCTACTTCCGCGAGTACGAGCAGGAAGTGGCGGGCGTCGCCCGCGGCTACCACAAGCCGATCATGATCGCCGGCGGCATCGGCTTCATCGATGACCGCCTCACGCACAAGATCCCCTTCCCGCCGGGCACCCTGCTGATCCAGCTCGGGGGTCCCGGCATGCGCATCGGCATGGGCGGCGGCGCAGCCTCGTCGATGGCCACCGGCACCAACATGGCCGAACTCGATTTCGACTCGGTGCAGCGCGGCAATCCGGAGATCGAGCGCCGCGCGCAGGAAGTGATCAACCGGTGCTGGGAGCTGGGCGAGAACAACCCGGTGCTGGCGATCCACGACGTGGGCGCCGGCGGCCTGTCCAATGCATTCCCCGAGCTGACCAACGACGCCGGCCGGGGCGCGCGTTTCGACCTGCAGCGCGTGCCGCTGGAGGAATCGGGCCTGGCGCCGAAGGAGATCTGGTGCAACGAAAGCCAGGAGCGCTACGTGCTGGCGATCGCCCCGGAATCGCTGGACCAGTTCCGCGCCTTCTGCGAGCGCGAACGCTGCCCGTTCGCGGTGGTGGGGGTGGCGACGGAAGAACGGCAGCTGGTGGTGGCGGACGGGGTGCCCCTCACCCCAACCCTCTCCCCGGAGGGGAGAGGGAGTGAAGCCCCCGAGTCCACGGGGAATGACTTGCTCCCTCTCCCGCTTGCGGGAGAGGGCGGGGGTGAGGGCCTGCCCGTCGACATGCCCCTCGACGTCCTCCTCGGCAAGCCCCCTAAGATGCACCGCGACGTCAGCCGCGTGCAGCGCCCGGTCACGCCCCTCGACCTCACCGGCGTCTCCCTGCAGGACGCGGCCATCCAGGTCCTGGGCCATCCCACCGTCGCCTCCAAGCGCTTCCTCGTCACCATCGGCGACCGCACGGTCGGCGGGCTCACGCACCGCGACCAGATGGTCGGACCCTGGCAGGTGCCCGTGGCCGATTGCGCCGTGACGCTGGCCGACTACCAGGGCTTCGCCGGCGAGGCGATGAGCATGGGCGAGCGCACGCCGCTGGCCAGCACCGACGCCGCCGCGTCCGGCCGCATGGCCGTGGCCGAGGCGATCACCAACCTGCTGGCCGCCCCCATCGACCTGCCGCGCGTCAAGCTCTCGGCCAACTGGATGGCCGCCTGCGGCGAACCGGGCGAGGACGCGGCGCTGTACGACACCGTCCGGGCCGTCGGCATGGAACTGTGCCCGCAGTTGGGCGTGGCCATCCCGGTCGGCAAGGACAGCCTGTCGATGCGCACGCAGTGGAGCGAAGGCGGCAGGACGAACAAGGTGAGCTCGCCGGTCAGCCTGATCGTCACGGCCTTCGCCAGCGTGGCCGACGTGCGCGGCACGCTCACGCCGCAGCTGCAGGCGAGCGACGACACGACCCTGTTGCTGGTCGACCTGGGGCGCGGCCGCAACCGCATGGGCGGCAGCATCCTGGCGCAGGTTCTCGCGCAGCCGGGCGGCGAGGTGCCGGACCTCGAGGATCCGCAGGACCTCGTGCGGCTGGTTGACGCCGTCAACGAACTGCGGGCGCAGGGCCGCATCCTGGCCTACCACGACCGCAGCGACGGCGGCCTGTTCGCCGCCGCCTGCGAGATGGCCTTTGCCGGCCACGTGGGTGTGGCGCTCAACATCGACCTGCTGGTCACCGAGGGCGACGGCATCAGCGACAGCCGCGCCGAATACGGCGACGCCAAGAACTGGGCCACGCAGGTCAGCGCGCGCCGCGAGGAGCTCACGCTCAAGGCCCTGTTCAGCGAGGAGCTAGGCGTGCTGCTGCAGGTGCGCACGGCGGAGCGCAACGAGGTGATGCAGGTGCTGCGCCAGCATGGCCTGTCGAAGCACGCCCACTTCGTCGGCAAGACGCGCCCCGCCGATTCGCCCATGGACATCGGCAAGGGCGAGGTCCAGGTGTGGCGCGACACGAAGGCGGTCTTCGGCGCGAAACTGGCCGACCTGCACCAGGTGTGGGACAGCGTGAGCTGGAAGATCTGCCAGCAGCGCGACAACCCGGTTTGCGCGGACAGCGAGCACGCGGCGGCGGGGGAGGCGAATGATCCGGGCTTGCATGTGTTTCTGCCGGGGGCGCCCCCACCCCAACCCTCCCCCAGAGGGGGAGGGAGCCAGGCGGGTTCACTCCCTCCCCCTCTGGGGGAGGGCGGGGGTGGGGGCGCTCCCGCGCTCAACCTGACCCGCCCCAAAGTCGCCATCCTCCGCGAGCAGGGCGTCAACTCCCATGTCGAGATGGCCTACGCCTTCACCCTGGCCGGCTTCGATGCGGTCGACGTCCACATGACCGACCTGCAGGCCGGCCGCCACGCGCTGGCGGACTTCATCGGCGTGGTGGCCTGCGGCGGCTTCAGCTACGGCGACACGCTCGGGGCCGGCATCGGCTGGGCCCGCAGCATCACCTTCAACCCGGCGCTCTCGCGCCAGTTCCGGGACTTCTTCGCCCGCCAGGACACCTTCGGCCTCGGCGTGTGCAACGGCTGCCAGATGTTCGCCGAGCTGGCCGACATCATCCCCGGCGCGCAGGCGTGGCCGCGCTTCACCACCAACCGCAGCGAGCGCTTCGAGGCGCGCCTGGCGATGGTGGAAGTGCTGGACTCGCCCAGCCTGTTCTTCCAGGGCCTGGCCGGTGCGCGGCTGCCGATCGCGGTGGCGCACGGCGAAGGCTATCCCGACTTCGCGCGGCGCGGCGACGCCGCCCAGGCCATCGCGGCGCTGCGCTTCGTCGACCACTTCG
This sequence comes from Ramlibacter alkalitolerans, assembly GCF_016722765.1. Classification (GTDB taxonomy): domain Bacteria; phylum Pseudomonadota; class Gammaproteobacteria; order Burkholderiales; family Burkholderiaceae_C; genus Ramlibacter; species Ramlibacter alkalitolerans. The sequence continues at coordinate 91,501 of NZ_JAEQND010000012.1, forward strand.
GCCAGCCCACCGAGCGCTACCCGTTCAACCCGAACGGCGGCGCCGGCGGGCTGACCGCCGTGACCACGGCGGACGGCCGCTTCACGGCGCTGATGCCGCACCCCGAGCGGGTGTTCCGCAACATCCAGATGTCCTGGACCGCGGGCGATCCCTCCGCGTTCAGCCCCTGGATGCAGATCTGGCACAACGCCCGCAAGTGGGTGGGCTGATCCCTTCCTTTCTCCTCCGAAGACAAGCAGTGACGCAACGACGCCAACTCGTGAAAGCGCTGGCGGCCACGCCGGCCGCCATCCTCGCCAGCTCCTGGACCGCCGCGCGGGCCCAGGGGGAATACCCCGCCAGGCCGATCCGCCTGGTCGTGCCCTTCGCGGCGGGCTCCACCCCCGACGTGTTCGCGCGCATCGTGGGCGACCGCGCGTCGCAGGGCCTGAAGCAACCGGTCGTGATCGAGAACCGCTCCGGCGCGGGTGGCAACCTGGGCACCGACGTGGTGGCCAAGGCGGCACCGGACGGCTACACCATCGGCGCCTCCATCACGGGGCCGCTGGTGAACAACTCCGTCCTGTACAGGAAGATGCCGTACGACCCGTTCCGCGACCTGGCGCCCATCACCTTCGGCGTGCACCAGGCCAACGTGATCGCGGTGACGCCCTCGCTGGGGGTCAACACGCTGCGGGAACTGATGGACCTGCTGCGCAGGAATCCCGGCAAGTACAACTACGCCTCGATCGGCGTCGGCAGCCTCTCGCACCTGAGCATGGAGATGCTCAAGTCGCTGACCCACAGCTTCGTCGTGCACGTGCCGTACAACTCGTCGCCGGCTGCCGTCACCAGCGTGCTGCAGGGCGACACCCACATGACCAGCCTGGCACCGCTGGCCGTGATGCCGCAGGTGCAGGCCGGCAAGCTCAAGGCGCTCGCCGTGTCCACCGCGCACCGCGTCGCGCAACTGCCCGACGTGCCGACGCTGCGCGAGGCCGGCGTGCCCATGGACGGCAGCGCCTGGATCGGGCTGGTGGCGCCCGCCGGCACGCCGGCTCCCGTCATCGAGCGGCTGAACCATGAATTCGTGGCGGCGATGCGCGACCCCGCGACCAGGGAGAAGCTCAAGGCGCAGTACATGGATGCCGAACCCGGCACGCCGGCGCAGTTCGCTGCCTTCATGAAGGCAGAACTGGCGAAGTGGGGTCCCGTGATCAAGCGCAGCGGGGCCACGATCGACTGAAAATGGGGCGGCGACAAGCTGCGATCGGTTCAGGATCGGTTCATCGACCCGGTCGCATCATGAAGGCACACCAACCAAGGAGTCCTTCATGAACCGCCTTCTCTCCTCCAAGACCTTCCTCGCCGCTGCGGTTGCCTTCGGTTCGCTGGCAGCCGTGTCCGCCGCCCACGCCCGCACGGACCTCGCGGTCTCCATCGGCGTGCCGCTGGCCCACGTGCACGCCGCCCCGGTGTACGTGCAGCCGCAGCCGGTGTACGAGCAGCCGCAGCCGGTGTACGTGCAGCCCCGCCCGGTGTACGTGCAGCCGCAGCCCGTGTACTACCGCTCGCGCCACGACGTGCGCGGCGGCCACGATCGCCGTGACCTGTGGGGCGACGCCGACCGCGACGGCATCTCGAACGTGTACGACCGCGACTGGCGCCACTACGACCCGCGTGCCGCGCACCAGGCGGCGATGCAGTCGCGCCCGGGCGATGCCGACGGCGACGGCGTGCCGAACCGCCTCGACCGCGCCCCGCACAACCCGACGCGCCGCTGAGCACCTGACGGGGGAGGCGATGGGGCGGCCGGACTGCCGCGCCGTACGCCAGAGCCTCCCTCGGCATAGGACGCGTCCTAGCCCCCCTCGGTGCCCGCCGTGCTTGCCATCCGGATTTCGCCGAGGCTTCGATTCAGCATGCGCTGATCGCCGCCAACCGGCTCGTCGCCCATAGTTGCTCCATGCCGAAAGGCAAAACGTTCCAGGAGAGCACCATGTTCGAATCCAGCACCAGCAGCAAGTCCAGCGCCTTCCAGCTCTGCTTCCGCTCGCTGCGCAGCGGCAGCGACTTTGCTTTCCCGTGCGACGCCGAAGGCCACGTCGACCTCGACCAGATGAGCGAGCGCACCCGCAACAACTACTTCTACGCCCGCGCCATGATGGGCCGCGAACTCGCCTACCCGGCCGTGGAAGCCGCTTGCCTGCACTGAACCGTCAGCCGGCGGGCCTGCCGCACCAGGCCTTGCCCGCCTCCACCGCGGCCCACACGAGCGCCGCCAACGCGAGGCACCAACCCAGCTCCATCGCCGTCAGCGGCTGAGTCCGGAACACCGGATTCAGCCAGGGCACGTAGACCGTGGCCAGCTGCAGCACCACGCTCAGCAGCACGGCCAGCAGCAGGGGCACATTGCTGAAGAGGCCGAGGCGCCACAGCGGCGTCGCCTCGGACCTCAGGCCGAGCACCAGCGCCAACTGCCCGAACGTCAGCACCGTGAACACCATCGTCTGCCAGTGCGCGTCGCCCACGTGCAGGGCCCAGGCCTGGACGCCCAGGCACAGGCCCGCCAGCAGCAGGCCGGCCACCAGCACCTGTTGCCACAGGCCGCGCGCCAACAGGCTCTCGGCCGGTGGCCGCGGCGGGCGCTGCATCACGTTGCGTTCGGCCGGCTCGGCCGCCAGCGCCAGCCCGGGCAGGCCATCCGTGACGAGGTTGATCCACAGGATGTGGATGGGCAGCAGCGGCAGCGGCAGGCCCAGCAGCGGCGCCAGGAAGATGACGCCGATCTCGCCGGCGTTGCCGGTCAGCGCGTAGCGCACGAACTTGCGGATGTTGTCGTAGATGCGCCGGCCTTCGCGCACCGAGGCCGCGATGGTGGCGAAGTTGTCGTCCAGCAGCACCAGGCTGGAGGCACCGCGCGCCACGTCCGTGCCGCCTCGCCCCATCGCGACGCCGATGTCGGCGCGCTGCAGCGCCGGCGCGTCGTTCACGCCGTCGCCGGTCATCGCGACCAGTTCGCCGTGCGCCTGCAGCGCCTGCACGATGCGGATCTTCTGCAGCGGATCGACCCGCGCGTAGACCCGCACCTCGCGCACGCAGGCCGCCAGCGCCGCCGCGTCCATCCCTGCCAGCTGGGCCCCCGTGAGCACGGGCGAGCGCGGGTCGCGCACGATCCCCAGGCGCCAGGCGATGGCCCGCGCCGTGGCGGGATGGTCGCCCGTGATCATCGCCACCGCGATGCCGGCGGCCAGGCACTCGCGCACGGCGGCCGCCGCTTCCTCGCGCGGCGGATCGATCAGGCCGACGAGCCCCAGGAACTGCAGTCCCTTCACGTCGCCCGCCTCGGGCGGCGCGGGCAGCGCGCGCCGCGCGAAGGCCAGCACGCGCAGGCCCTCGCCGGCCATGGCCTCCGCCTGCTGCAGCCAGTGCGCGTGGTCGAGCGCGGTGGCGCCCGCGGGGTGCCACAGTCCCTCGCACAGCGGCAGCAGGAGCTCGGGCGCACCCTTGGTGTAGCCGACGACGCCGGCAGCGTCGCCGTGCCAGGTGCTCATGCGCTTCACCGTGGCATCGAAGGGCTCTTCGGCGATGCGGGGGGACTGCCGCTCCAGCGCGGCGCGCTGCAGGCCGGCGCTGGCGGCGAGTGCGGCCAGCGCGGTCTCGGTCGGATCGCCCTGCAGCGCACCGTCGCGCGCGACCTGCGCGTCGTTGCACAGCGCCGCGGCCCGCAGCAGCTCGCAAGCGGCGGGGGCAGCGGACTGCGCGGCGTCCCAGCGCAGGCCCTGGCCGTCGCGCAGTGTTTCGGCGCGCATGCGGTTCTGCGTCAGCGTGCCGGTCTTGTCCGAGCAGATCCAGGTCACCGAGCCCAGCGTCTCCACGGAAGCCAGCCGGCGCACCAGCGCGTTGATCGCCACCATGCGCCGCGCGCCCAGCGCGAGCAGCACGGTGACCACGGCCGGCATCGCCTCCGGGATGGCGGCGACGGCCAGGCTGACGGCGGTGAGCAGCATCAGCAGCGCAGGCTCGCCGCGCAGCAAGCCCGCGGCGAACACGAGTACGCAGATGCCCAGCACGGCCAGCGCCAGCCGCTTGCCGAAGGCCGAGAGGCGACGCTGCAGCGGCGTGGGCTCCCAGCCGCCTTGCGCCAGCAGGTGCGCCATCTGCCCCAGTTCGGTGGTGCGCCCCGTCGCGACCACCAGGCCGCGGCCGCGACCCTGGGTGGCGGTCGTGCCCTTGTAGGCCATGTTGGTGCGGTCGCCCAGCGCGTGCGTCTCTCCGGCCGGCACGCCGGTCTGCTTCGCCACGGTGACGGATTCGCCGGTCAGCGCGGACTCGTCGATGCGCAGCTGCACGCTTTCGAACAGCCGCAGGTCGGCCGGCACCTGGTTGCCCGCCTCCAGCAACACCACGTCGCCCGGCACCAGCGCATGGGCGGGGATGCGGTCGGTGCGGCCGGCGCGCAGCACCACGGCGTGGGCCGCCGCGAGCTGCTTGAGCGCCGCCAGGGCGCGGTCGGCGCGCCAGGCCTGCACGATGCCGATCGCCGCGTTGAGCACGACGATCACCACGATCACGAGCGTGTCGACCCAGTCGCCGAGCACGCCCGAGATCAGGGCGGCGCCCACCAGCACCAGGATCATGAGGTCGCGGAACTGCTCGGCCAGCAGCGATGCGAGGCTGCGGGGCGGGGCAGAGGGCAGTTCGTTGGGGCCGTGCCGTCCGGCACGCGTGCGGACTTCGGCGAGATCGAGGCCCAGCGTGGGATCGACGGTGTGTTCGCGGGCGACGTCGGCGGCTTCCCGCAGGTGCCAGGTGCCGGGGGTCACAGCCCCAGTATGGTCCGCCCCCCCGTGCGGGGCTTGACCGCCGTCAAGCCCGCGGCGGAGCCGGAGGGACATGGGAAGGCCGATCCTGTCGGCGGCGCTCAGGGCGGCAGCTTGCGGATCTCGACTTCCACGCAGCCGCGGTTGCTGTCGTAGTAGCCGGGCCAGTCGTTGGCGAAGAACAGCAGCTCGTCGCCGCTGGCCGCCGTGAAGGTGGTCTCGGGACCGGCGGCGAAGTAGGTCCGCTCGTCGCGGCCCTGCGCGGCGACCAGCGTGTACATGGGGAACTCGCTGGCGCGGGCCCAGCGCTGCACGTACTTGCCGCTGACCGAGAGGATGCGCGGGCCGCGGATCCAGTCCTCCACCACGTTGGTGACCGCGAGGCGGTAGCGCGAGCCGCGCTCCACGATCACCCCGGTGGGATTCCATTCGCAGCGGGCGTCGACCCGCACCGTGACCGGGGTGCCCACCGGCAGCAGCGACAGCGGGCGCGGGGCCTGCGTGATGCACTGCGCGCCGTTCGGGCGCGGGTGGCAGCGGTCCGGGCCCACGGGCTCCTTCGGGCTGGCGCAGGCTGCGAGCACGAGGCACGCCAGCACGGCGGCGCGCTGGAGCAGGGGAGGAGGAGAGTGTGTCATCAGAACCCCACCGGATAGCCATCCTTGCGATGGTCCGAAGCCGCCACGTAGCCGTGCTGCGTCTTCAGCGCGAGCTGGGCGCAGCCGAACTCGGTGTCCAGGCGCGGCGCCACCTTCACCGGGTGGCCGCGGGCGCGCAGGCCTTCGATGGCTTCGGCGGGGAAGTTCCATTCCACCGCCACGCCGCTGTTGTCGTCCAGCACGCGCCAGCGCGGCGCGTCGCTGGCCGCCTGCGGGTTCAAGCCCTGGTCGGCCACGCGCACGGCGATCTGCACGTGCCCTTGCGCCTGCATCGATCCGCCCATCAGGCCGAAGCTCATGAGCGGCTGGCCGTCCTGCATGAAGAAGCCGGGGATGATCGTGTGGAAGGGACGCTTGCGCGGCGCGACCTCGTTCGGATGGCCGGCCTGCAGCGTGAAGCCCCAGCCGCGGTTGTGCAGGGCGATGCCCGTGTGGGGCACCACCACGCCGGAGCCGAAGCCCTTGAAGTTGGACTGGATGAAGGAGACCATCATCCCCTTCTGGTCCGCCGCGGTGAGGTACACCGTGCCGCCGCTCGCGGGTGCACCGGCGCGCGCGGGCGCGGCACGGTCCGGGTCGATCAGGCGCGCGCGCTGCGCGAGGTACTTCGCATCCAGCAGCTGCTGCGCGCTGACCTCGCGCATCGCCTGCGGATCCGCCACGTAGGCCGCGAGGTCGGCGAAGGCGAGCTTCATGGCCTCGATCTGCAGGTGGTGCCACAGCGCGCTGTCGGCGCCCGCCGCCGCGAGGTCGAGATTCGACAGCATGCCCAGCGCCATCAGCGCGCCTATGCCCTGGCCGCTCGGGCCGATCTCGTGCAGTTCGATGCCGCGGTAGCCGATGGCCATCGGCTCGACCCAGTCGGATGCGTGCTCCGCCAGGTCCTGTTCGTCGATGGCACCGCCGGTGTTGCGCGCATGGTCGGCGATCGCCCTGGCGAGGCTGCCGCGGTAGAAGTCCTCACCCTTGCTCGCGGCGATCTTCTGCAGCGTCTCGGCCTGGCCCGGGCAGATCCACGGTTCCCCGGTGCCCGGCGCCTCGCCACGCGGTGCGAAGGCCTCGCGAAAGCCGGGTTGCGGCAGCAGTTCCGCCACCTGCGCCTGCCACTGCCGGCGCACCGTCGGCGAGACGAGGTAGCCCTCGCGCGCGTAGCGCAGCGCCGGCTCGAACAGTTCGGCGAAGGGCACGGTGCCGAAGCGGTCCGACAGCATGCGCCAGGCCGAGACGGTGCCCGGCACCGTGACGGAGTCCCAGCCGCGGTAGGGCATCGCGTCGTACCTGGCGAAGTAGTCGCGCGTCCAGCGCCGCGGCGCCCGGCCGCTGGCGTTCAGCCCGTGCAGCCGCTGGCCGTCCCACAGGATGGCGAAGGCGTCGCCGCCGATGCCGTTCATGCAGGGCTCGACGACGGTCAGCGTGATCGCCGTGGCGAGCGCCGCATCGACCGCGTTGCCGCCGCGCGCCAGCATCAGCGCGCCGGCGGCGGAGGCGAGCGGCTGCGAGGTGCTGACGACGTTGCGCGCCAGCAGCGGCATGCGCTGCGAGGTGTAGGGAAAGTCCCAGAAGCCCGAAGCAGCACCGTCATTCCCGCGCAGGCGGGAATCCAGCGCTTGCCGGGTCCCCGCCTCCGCGGGGACGACGGGAGTGCTCATTGCAGCCGCACCTTGGCCTGCTGCACGACCTTGCCCCAAGTGCGGAATTCCTCGTCGATCACCTTGGCGAATTCCTCCCCCGCTGTATAGCGCAGCTCCACGCCCTGGTCCAGCAGGCGCTGCTTGAGGTCGGTCGATTCCACGGCCTGGCGCACCGCGCGGTTGAGCGTCGCGATGGCCTGCGGCGGCGTGCCCTTGGGGACCATCACGGCGAAGAAGTTGTCGGCCGAGAAGTTCACGCCGGCCTCCGCGATCGTGGGCACCTCGGGCAGCACGCCGAGCCGCTTGCTGGAGGCCACGGCCAGGATCCGCAGCTTGCCGGCCTTCACGTGCGGCATCGAGGCCGGGATGCTGTCGAACATCATGCTGGAACTGCCCGACATCAGGTCCGGCAGCGCCTGCGAGCTGCCCTTGTACGGGATGTGCGTCACCTCCACGCCGGTGGTGGCCTTGAACACCTCCGACTCCAGGTGCGACAGCGTGCCGGCGCCCTGGGAAGCGAAGTTGTGCTTGCCCGGCTGCGACTTCAGCAGCGCGATGAGTTCCTTGACGTTCTGCACCGGCAGGGAGGAGGGCACGACCAGCATGTGCGGCACGATCGCCACGCCGGCCACCGGCACGAAGTCCTTCTGCAGGTGCGCGGCCTGGGGCGGATAGGCGGCGGCGGCGATGGCCGCGTTCGTCACCGCGGCCATGTAGGTCGTGTAGCCGTCCGCCGGCGCCTTGGCCGCCGCGACCAGCCCGATGTTGCCGCCGGCGCCCGGCTTGTTCTCGATGACGACGGACTGCTTGAGCGCTTCGCTCATCTTCTGGCCGATGGCGCGCGCCAGGATGTCCGTGGCGCCCGCGGGCGGGAAGGACAGCATCATCGTGACCGGCTTGTCCGGGTAGTCGGCGCGCGCGCCGATGGCGGCGCTGGCCAGGAGCACGGCGAGGCCGGCGCGTTGCAGGAAGCGGAAGCGAAGGAACTGCTGGTTCATGGGTGTCTCACAAGTCATGCGGTGGCGTGCGGCTGCCAGAGGGAGGCCGCGCGTTCAGGAGCGCGCCCCGCCCGGGGGCGCGACGGCCGCGCCCTCGATGCCGTGCTGCTGCAGGGCGCGGGCGACGAAGCCGGAAGCTTTCATGTCCTCGATGTAGGCGCTCAGCCAGGCCTGGGCCGCGGTGCGCCCCTTGGGCACGCCCATGGCCTGGTGGATCACCATGAAGCGCCCCGGCAGCAGGCGCACGCCACCTGCGCGCCTGGCGTCGGCTTCGAGCTGCTGCTTCACGCCGGCGGCGACTTCCAGGTTCTGCTTCAGGAATTCGTCGACGACCACCGGCGAGGTCGGCACGCGCACCAGCGTGGCGTTCTTCAGCTCGCGCGTGAGGAACAGATCGTAGGCGCTGCCGCGGCCCACCGCCACGCGCGTGCCGGCGCGGTCGACCTCCTCGTTGCGCTGCAGCGGCGAGGCGTTGCGCACCAGGTAGGCGCCTTCGATGACGACGTACGGTGCGGTGTATTCCATGTCGGCCGCGCGCACCGGGTCGATCGCGACGAAGGCGAGGTCGACCTGCCGGCCCTTGACCGCCTCCACCACGTTGCCGGCGGAGGTGAAGGTGACCAGCTCGATGGGCACGGCGAGGCGCCGGGCGGCCTCGCGCGCGAGGTCGACGGACACGCCGCGCGGCGCACCGTCGGCCCCGCGGCCCGCCAGGATCGGGTTGCCGTAGTTGATGGCGGCGCGCAGCTTGCCGCTGCCGGCGAGTTCGGCCCGCGCCGCGGCAGCGGACGGCCCGGCCGCCGGCATGCCTGCACAGCCGGCCAGCGTGGCGCCGGCCGCCGCGCAGAAGAGGCGGCGGCTGGCCATCAGAAGTCGTACTTCTGGCCCGGCTCCGGCACCAGGATGCGCGGCACCGCCGCATTGCCCATGGCCGAAAGCAGTTCGGCCGGGGTGCCGCGCAGTTGCGGCGTGGTGCCGTAGTGGATCGGGATCGCGTAGCGCGGGCGGATCATGTCGCGCACGGCCATCGCGGCGTCCTGCGGGCTCATGACGAAGTGGTTGCCGATGGGCATGAGCACCACGTCGGGACGGTACATCTCGCCGATCAGGCGCATGTCGCCGAACACGCCGGTATCGCCCATGTGCCAGACCTTGAAGCCGTTCTCCATCTCGATGATGTAGCCCTGCGGCTCGCCGGCGGGCAGCACGATGTCCTTGCCGTTGCTGTCCTTCCATCCGAGTTCGGAGGAGTGCTCGGCGTGCACGGCCGTGATCTTGGGGCCGGTCGGCCCCCAGGGCAGGATGGTGCCGCCCTTGCCGAAGCGCGGCGCCAGGTTGGCCGGCAGGATGCCGTAGGTGGCGACGGTCTGGCCCAGCCCGGCCGGGCCGTACATGGGCGCGTTGTTCATGCGCGCGAGTTCGGGTGCGTCGGCGAAGTGGTCGAAGTGCGCGTGCGTGACGAGGATCAGGTCCACCTTGCCCAGTGCGGCCAGGTCCTTCCAGTGGGCCGGCGCCTTCGGATTGGTCTTGAGCCACGGGTCGATCAGGATCACCTTGCCGCCCGGCGTGGTGATGCGCGTCGCGGCCTGTCCGAGCCACAGGATCTCGGTCTTGCCGGCCACGCGCGGCGCCTCGCCGGGCCGGGCCTGCAGCGCAGGCGCCGCCTGCATGGAGGACAGGGGGCCGCCCATCGGGGTCGTGCAGCCGGCGAGCGCCAGCAGGGCAGCAGTGAAGAGCAGGGACCGGAATCTCGTCATCGCGAACTCCTTGTTGTATGCATGCCAACCTGGATGGATTGGCTGGGGCGATTGGAACGGCGCCGGTGCGGGGCGTCAATCGGGCGCGCCACTACACTGCACGCCGATGCACGCAGCCCCCGCCCGCCACCGCTTCGACCGCATCGACGCCCTGCGCGGCGCCGCGATCGTGTGGATGACGGCCTTCCATTTCTGCTTCGACCTGAACCACTTCGGCTGGATCCACCAGAACTTCCTCTACGACCCGTTCTGGACCCGGCAGCGCACCAGCATCGTGAGCCTGTTCCTGTTCTGCGCCGGGCTCGGGCAGGCGGTGGCGTACGTGCAGGGGCAGGGCTGGCCGCGCTTCTGGCGCCGCTGGGCGCAGATCGCCGGCTGCGCGCTGCTGGTGAGCGCGGGCTCGTGGTTCATGTTCCCCGACAGCTTCATCTACTTCGGCGTGCTGCACGGCATCGCGGTGATGCTGGTCATCGTGCGCCTGACCGCCGGCTGGGGCGCGTGGCTGTGGCCGGCCGGGCTGGCCGCGATCCTGCTGCCGCTGGCCGCCTTGCCGGTGCACGTGGCCTACGGCAACCTGCACCTGCTCAACGAGCGCTGGCTGAACTGGATCGGCTTCGTGTCGCTGAAACCGGTGACGCAGGACTATGTGCCGCTGCTGCCCTGGCTGGGCGTGATGTGGTGGGGCATGGCCGCGGGGCAGTGGCTGCTGCGGCAGCGCGCAGGCTTCGTGCGCGGGGGGATTCCGCGTGCGTTCGCGCCGCTGGCGTGGATGGGGCGGTGGAGCCTGAGCTGGTACATGCTGCACCAGCCCTTGCTCATCGGCGTGATGCTATGGGTGCGATAGCGACCGCCGAACGCGTCGTCGGCATGCGCCTACAGGGCAGGGTGGCGAGGGCCTTTACCGTCGGGCCTCGGCGATGTTGCCGAGTGTCCGGACCCTCCCTCCATGCCCAAGCCACCCGCGCCGAATCCGGCGAGCCAGAACAAGGAAGCGGCCGCTGCCGCGGCACGCAATACCGATAGCGGCCCGGGCCGCATCGACCCGGCGCAGGCGGACCTCGCGGCTCGCAGGATGGCCGAGGTGCAGCAGACGGTGGCGGCCATGCCGCACAACGCCACCAAACCGCTGGAGCACGGATTCGAGAATGGCACCAACCCTCCGGCGGGCGAGGCCGTCGAGCCGCCCTCGCGCCTGGTCGGCGCCAGCACCCTGTCGGAAGAGAACGATTCGGCCAAGGTCGGCACGGCCGCGCTCGACGGCCTGAACGCGACGACCGAGTCGCTCGACCGGGTGCGGGTGGATTCCAGCGGCCGCACGCTCACCACCAACCAGGGCGTGGCCGTCTCCGACAACCAGAACTCGCTCAAGTACGGCGTGCGCGGGCCGGTGCTGCTGGAAGACTTCGTCCTGCGCGAGAAGATCACCCACTTCGACCACGAGCGCATTCCCGAGCGCATCGTCCATGCGCGCGGCTCCGGCGCGCACGGCTTCTTCGAGTGCTTGCGGCCGCTCACCGATGTCACCATGGCCGCGCCGTTCCGCGAGGCCGGCAAGCGCACGCCGGTGTTCGTGCGCTTCTCCACCGTGCAGGGCGAGCGCGGCTCCAAGGACACGGCGCGCGACGTGCGCGGCTTCGCGGTGAAGTTCTATACCGACGAGGGCAACTGGGACCTGGTGGGCAACAACATGCCGGTGTTCTTCATCCAGGACGCCATGAAGTTCCCCGACCTGGTCCACGCCGTCAAGCCCGAGCCGCACCACCAGATGCCGCAGGCGGCCAGCGCGCACGACACCTTCTGGGACTTCGTCTCGCTGATGCCCGAATCCACGCACATGCTGATGTGGGTGATGAGCGACCGCGCGATCCCGCGCAGCTTCGCCACGATGCAGGGCTTCGGCGTGCATACCTTCCGGCTGGTCAACGAGCAGGGCGTCTCGGTGTTCTGCAAGTTCCACTGGAGCCCTGCGGCGGGCACGCATTCGCTGGTGTGGGACGAGGCGGTGAAGATCTCCGGCGCCGACCCCGACTACCATCGGCGCGACCTGTGGGAGCGCATCGAGGCGGGCAACTATCCCGAGTACGAGCTGGGCCTGCAGACCTTCACGGAGGAGCAGGCCGAGCAGTTCAGCTTCGACATCCTCGACGCCACCAAGATCGTTCCCGAGGAACTCGTGCCGGTCATCCCGGTGGGTCGCATGGTGCTGAACCGCAACCCGGACAACTTCTTCGCCGAAACCGAGCAGGTGGCCTTCTGCACCGCGCAGGTCATCCCCGGCATCGACTTCTCCAACGACCCGCTGCTGGCGGGGCGCATCCACTCGTACGTCGACACGCAGATCTCGCGCCTGGGCGGCCCGAATTTCCACGAGATCCCGATCAATGCGCCGCTCGTGCAGGTGCACAACAACCAGCGCGACGGCATGCACCGGCAGGCGATCCACCGCGGCCGCGTGAACTACGAGCCCAACTCGCTGGCCGGCGGCTGCCCGTTCCAGGCCGGCGCGGCGCAGGGCTTCGTCTCGGTCCCGGCGCGCATCCGCGCCGAGGAGGAGCAGGGCAAGGTGCGGGCCAAGCCGGAGAAGTTCGCCGACCACTACACGCAGGCGCGCCTGTTCTACGAGAGCCAGACGCCGGTGGAGCAGTGCCACATCGCCAACGCGTTCCGCTTCGAGTTGAGCAAGGTGACGGTGCCGGCGATCCGCGAGCGGATGGTGGCGTCGCTGCGCAATGCCTCGGAGGACCTGGCGCTGAAGGTGGGGCAGGGGCTGGGCATGGACCCGCTGCCGGATCCGCTGCCGCCGGCGCTGGCCGATCCGGCGCCGCCGGAGGTCACGAAGTCGCCGCCGCTGTCGCTGCTTGCGCGGCCGGGGGACGGCTCGATCCGGGGCCGGAAGGTGGCGCTGCTGGTCGCCCCCGGCGTGCGGGCTGCGCCGCTGCTGCAGGTGCAGCAGGCGCTGCTGGAGCAGGGCGCCATCGGGCGCCTGGTCGGCCCGCGGATCGGCCCGATGCCGACGGCCGATGGCGCCGCGGTCGACGCCGATGCTTCCCTGGAGAACGAGCCCGGTTTCCTGTTCGACGCGCTCGTGCTGCCGGACGGCGCCGAGGCGGTCGCCGCCCTGGCCCAGGACGGCCACACCGCGGAATTCGTCCGCGACCAGTTCCGCCACTGCAAGACGATCCTGGTGCTAGGCGCGGCGCGCGAGCTGCTGGCGCTGGCGGGACTGCCGCCCTCCCTGGACAAGGCGCAGGCGCAGGGCGGCACCGGCCTGATCCTGGCCGGGGAAGGCGAGGAGCAGGCCGCCACTCAAGCCTTCCTCCAGGCGCTGGCGAAGCACCGCCACTTCGGCCGCGAGATGGACCCGCCGCTGGTCTGAACGCCATCCCTACCACCGAGACCCGAAACCCATGCCCACTGTTGCCATGAAAGACGCCTGCGACCTGCTCGATGCCGACCACATCGCCGTGAAGCACCTGTTCGTCGAATACGCCCGCCTTGCCATGGCCGCCCCCGCGGCGGTGGCCGAGCGGCAGCCCATCGCGGCGCGCATCTGCGCCGAGCTGACCGTGCACGCGCAGATCGAGGAGGAGATCTTCTATCCGGCGTTGCGCGAAGCGATCGCCAGCCCCGGACTGCTCGACCGGGCCGAGGCCGAGCACCAGCAGGCCAAGGAACTGATCGCGCAGATCCAGGCGGCCAAGCGGGCCACGCCCGCGCTCGACGATCTCGTCAGCGAACTCGCGCGCGCGGTCGAACTGCACGTGAAAGAGGAGCGCGACGACCTGTTCCCGAAGGCGCGCTCCACGCCCGGCCTCGATCTGGAGGCGCTGGGTGCCCGCCTGCAGGAGCGGCAGCAGGAGCTGCAGGCGGCGGTGCGACGCTGACGCCGCCGGCGCGCGGCTGCCGCCGACCCGGAAAGGACCAGGCGGCCGCAGGACGCGGCCGCGCGGCGGTCCGATGCGCAGGAGACGGCTCTCCTCCTGGCCTTACTTGCGGCCGATCTCGATGTAGCCGGGGCTGACCGGGTTGTTGCGGGCCGCGAACACGGCGCCCAGCCTGGCGAATTGCATCGTGAAGACGACGCCGTCCGTGTCGTTGGCTCCCAGCATCAGGCCCGCGGGGCCGCCGGTGACCGGCACGAGCGTGGCCGTGCGGAATGCCTGGACGTTCGTCTCGCTGCGCAGCGTGGTGCGCAAGGCGTTGTTCGGACGCGTTGTGCTGAGCCGAACTGTGGCGGCGGCGCCGCCGCGGCGGAACTTGGTCGCGCCGTCGGTGCAGGCGCCGTACCGCGGCGCACGGCCCGAGCTTGTTCTCCATCAAGGTCCCGCGGCTGCCGTCGTCCATTCTTGAGGGAGTCGGCAGCGCAAGGCCTGCGTCCGACGCAGCCAGACTGCGCACCGGCATCCGGGAGCAAGCATGGCCACCTATGCGTTCACGAACGTCGCGGGCTCCAGCATCGCCTTCGACCCCGCCGTCGACCAACTGAGTTTCGGTCCGGGAATGGGGGCCCCGGGCCTGTCGCTCGCAGCGGCGGGTGCCGACACGATCGTGTCCCAGGGCGGCGCCGCCGTGCGGCTGCTCGGGGTTGTGGCGGCATCGCTCGCCGGGACGCAATTCGTGTTCGCCGACGGCTCCGTGTACCGCCAGGGCGGTAGCGGCGACGACGCGCTGGGTGGAACGGCCTCCGCGGACCAGTTCGACATGCGCGCCGGCGGCAATGACAGGGTCTCCGCCGGCGCCGGCGACGACGTGATCCGGGCCGGGGCAGGCCTGGGCGACACCGACGTGTTCCGCGGCGGGGCGGGTAACGACGAACTGCACCTGGCCGGCAACTATGCCGCCGCGGTGCCGCTGCGGACGCTGACCGTCACGGAGATCGAGCGCTTCGTCTTTGAGCCGGGCGGGACGGTGCGGCTGCGCCTGAACGACAACGTCTTCGCCACCGCAACGGCCCCCGTGTCCTTCGATGCCACGGCCCAGGGCTCCGGCGATGGCATGTCCCTCGATGGCAGCGCGCTGCTGTCGGCCCTGCACGCCCAAGGCGGCGCGGGCGCGGACACCTTGCTGGGCGGCAGCGCGGACGATGGCCTGTCCGGCGGTGCCGGCGCCGACACGCTGGAAGGCGGCGGCGGCAACGACACCCTCACCGGCGGCGACGGTTCCGACCAGCTGCGGGGCGGCGTGGGCAACGACACGCTGGACGGCGGCCCGGGAGACGACGTGCTGGACGGCGCGGCGGGTGACGACGTGCTGCGCGGCGGCGCCGGCAGCGACGTGCTCGCAGGCGGCGCGGGCTCCGATGCGCTCGACGGCGGTGACGGCAACGACGTCCTGGTGGGCGGCAGCTACTTCCTGTTCGGCGAGTCTGCCGCGACCGACACGCTGGCAGGCGGCGCCGGCGACGACGTGCTCTACGTGCGCCCCGGCGATGGCGCCTTCGGGCGCGACGACGCCATCCTCACCGGCGGCACGGGCGCCGACCGCTTCGCCTTGACCTACGCGACCGCCGATGGCGAGGCGAACGGGGCGACGCTGCTGCACGACGTCAGCACGGTCGCTTCACCGGTGCGCATCACGGACTTCCGGCCAGGCGAGGGCGACCTCCTGCGGACCGGCATCGTCGATGGCATGTTCGACGGCCGTCCGGTGATCTGGCGCGGCACGCCGGCGGCCCCCTTCAAGGCCACATTGCACCAGAGCCTCTCGCACGCCGGTGCCGATCCCGCCGAGGCGGACTTCTACGGCCTCTGGGCTTTCCATGACGCGGCGCGCGCGCAGACGGTGCTGTTCGTCGACAGCAACTTCAGCTTCGCGGTGGACGCGGGCGACACCAAGATCGTCTTCGACGGCGACGTCGCGCTTTCGCCGGAGAGCTTCACACCGGGCACCTTCGCGGGGCCGGAGCATGTCGGCACGGCGGCCGCCGACACGCTGGTGCTGACCGCCGGCGACGACCTGACCTTCGGCCTGGCGGGCAACGACGTCCTCGAGGGACTGGAGGGCAACGACACCCTCAACGGAAATGCCGGCGACGATGCGCTCAGCGGCGCCGCCGGCGCCGACGCCCTGTACGGCGGCGCCGGCGCGGACGTTCTGGACGGCGGCGGCGACGCCGACCTCCTGTACGGCGGCAGCGGGTCGGACACGCTGGCGGGCGGCGCGGGCGACGACCGGCTCTACGCCGATGGTCCGGTCCACTCCGGAACGACGGTCTGGGACTGGGACGCCGCCGACGCGGTGAACCTCCTCCACGGCGGCGCCGGCGACGACCTGCTGCAAGGCGGCGCGGGCAGCGACTTCCTGCACGGCGACGACGGTGCCGACACCCTCGATGGCGGCCAGGGGTCCGACAGCCTGGACGGTGGCGCGGGCAACGACGTGCTGCGTGCCGGCGCGGCCAGCCTCGGGTCCACCGACAGCCTGGCAGGCGGAGAGGGCGATGACGTTCTCCAGGCCCAGGGCGGCCGGGTGGTCCTCAGCGGCGGTGCCGGCGCGGATCGCTTCCTCCTCTTCCCGGTGGGTCCCGGCGGCGCCGACATCGTCGGCTCCGGATTCAGCACCGTGGCCGCGCCCGCCCGCATCACCGACTTCGACGCCGCGCAGGGCGACCTGCTGCCCTCCGGCATCCTCAATGGACACCGCGGCGCGACGCCGCTGGTGTGGCGCGGCGAGGCCGCGGCCGGCTTCACGGCCACCGAAGGCGAGCGGACCCCGCTTGCCGGTGCCGGCCTGGCCGACACGCGGTTCCTGGAGTTCTGGATCCTCCATGACACGGCGGCCCGCCAGACCATCCTGTTCGTCGATTCCAACCGCAACCTGCGCGTCGATGCGACCGACCTGAAGGTCGTCTTCGACGGCGAGACCGGGCTCTCCCCGGCCTGCTTCACGCCTGGCACGTTCACCACCCGATCCGGCACGCCGCAAGCCGATGCGGACACCACGCCGCCGCTGTCGTCCGGCCCGGACGTCGCCTTCGCGGGGGCCGGCGACGATCGCCTGGACGGCCTGGCGGGAAATGACGGGCTCTGGGGCGAGGCGGGCAACGACCACCTCGCCGGCGGACCCGGCGACGATGCCCTCGACGGCGGCGACGGCGACGACACGCTCGATGGCGCCGACGGCATCGACTGGCTGCAGGGCGGCGCCGGAAGCGACAGCCTGCATGGCGGGAACGGTGCCGACGACCTGGACGGCGGGCCGGGTGCCGACCTGCTGTCCGGGGATGCGGGCGACGACCGGCTGTGGGGCGGCAGCGATGGCGACACGCTCCTGGGCGGGGACGGCGACGACGTGCTGCAGGGTGGCGACGCCGAACCCTGGTGGCCCGCCGGCCTGCCGGGCGCGAATGCCGGCGCGCCGACTTCCGCACTGGTGCAGACCGTGCTCACGGGCGGGCCGGGCGCCGATCGCTTCGTGTTCGCGTACGCCCGCTTCGACGGCGCGGGTGACTGGAACATCGTCAGCCACGCCACCAGCCTGGTCGCGGCGCCGCAGCGGGTCACCGATTTCGACGCTGCGCAAGGCGACCGGCTGGGTTGCGGGATCGTCGATGGCACGGCGGCCGGCGTTCCCCTGGTGTGGCGCGGGGAGGCCGCCGCGGGCTTCACGGCCACGGCCGGCCAGAGCATGGCGCTGGCGGGCAGCGATTCCGCCGACCCGCATTTCCTCGAGTTCTGGACCTGGCATGACCCGGCGAGCAACCGGACGGTGCTGTTTGCCGACCGCAACCGCGACTTCGTGGTGGACGCGTCCGACCTGAAGATCGCGTTCGACGGCCTGGTCCCGCTGGCGCCCGGCAGCTTCACCCCGGGGACCTTCCGGGCCCGGGTGGGCAGCGCGGGCCCCGATACCAACGCGCAGCTCCCGGCGGGCAGCGGGGACGACATGCTTTTCGGCGGCGGCGGCGACGACCGGCTCAGCGGTGCCGGCGGCAACGACTTCCTGGGTGGCAACCAGGGCACGGACGTGCTGAACGGCTCGGCCGGTGACGATGTCGTGCTGGGGGGCGCCGGGGACGACACCCTGTATGGCGCCGATGGCAACGACAGGCTCGTCGGCGGCTCGGGCTCCGACGCGCTCGACGGCGGCGCAGGCAATGACACGCTGTTCGCCGCCGAAGTGCAGGACTTCCTCGGTGACGCCGTCGACGATGCCGCCAGCGACGGCAACAGGCTGTCGGGTGGCACGGGCAACGACGCCCTCTGGGGCGCGGGCGGCAGCGACCTGCTGGACGGCGGCAGCGGCGACGACACGCTCTGGGGAGGCGGCGGCGCGGACCTGCTCGATGGCGGCGAGGGCATCGACCGGCTGGCCGGGGGCGCCGGCGACGACACCTACGTGCTGCGCGATGCCGGTGACGTGCTGGTCGAAGCCATGGGCGAGGGCATCGATTCCGTTCTGAGCGCTCTCGGAGCGTTCACGCTCGCGCCGGACATCGAGAACGCCACGGTGCTGGCGCCGGCGGGGGCCGTCGTGTGGGGCAACGCGGCCGACAACAGGCTGTCGGGCGGCGCAGGGGACGATGAACTCCATGGCGCCGGCGGCAACGACTGGATCGACGGCGGCGCCGGCAGCAACGCGCTGAGTGGCGGCGCTGGCGACGACAGCTACGCGGTGCGCTCGGCCGGCGACCGCGTCATCGAGGCGGCGGGCGAGGGAAACGACGTCGCCTGGAGCTACCTCGCCGCCTTCGTGCTGCCCGACAACGTGGAGACCGGCCGGATCGCACGGTCCACGGGCGCCGCGCTGGGCGGCAATGCCGCGGCCAACGCACTGCATGGCGATGCGGGCCGTGACACGCTGGACGGCGGCCTGGGCGCCGACGTGATGGCGGGAGGCAAAGGCAACGACACCTACTACCTGGACGATGCGGGCGACGTGGTCACCGAATCGGCCGACGCCCTGCTCGGCGGAGTGGACACGCTGGTTTCGAGCGTCACCCGCACGCTAGGCGCCTTCCAGGAGAACCTGACGCTGTCCGGTACCAGCGCGGTCCAGGGCACGGGCAACGCACTCGCCAACGTGCTGACGGGCAACGAGGCAGCCAACGTGCTCTCGGGCGCTTCGGGCAACGACACCCTCAGCGGCGGCGCGGGGAATGACGTCCTGCAGGGCGGGGCGGGCGCGGACCGGATGTCCGGCGGCAGCGGCGACGACCGCTACTACGTGGACGACGCCGGCGACCTCGTCATCGAATCCGTGGCCGCCGGCGGCGGCTACGACACCGTCATCTCCGGCATCGGCTACACGCTCGGCAAGTCCCTGGAGAAGCTGGTGCTCTCGGGCAATGGGGCCATCGATGGCAACGGCAATGCGCTGGCCAACCTGCTCACCGGCAATGCCGGCGACAACCGGCTGGCGGCCGGGGCGGGCAACGACACGCTGCAGGGCGGCGGCGGCAACGACGTCCTCGACGGCGGCAGCGGTGCCGACCGCATGACGGGCGGCAGCGGGGCCGACCGCTTCCAGATGGCCCTGGCTTCCGACATGGGCAGGAGCCGCGGCAGCTGCGACGTCATTACCGACTTCCGCAGCTTCGAGGGCGACCGCATCGACCTGTCGGGCATCGACGGCAACACGGCGCTGGCCGGACTGCAGCCGCTCGCGTTCATCGGCACGGCGGGCTTCAGCGCCGGCGATGCGACGGGGCAGCTGCGCTGGGAGTACGACACCCGCGCCGGCGTCGCCATGGTGTACGGCAGCACCGATGCGGACGCCACGCCCGAGTTCGCCATCGAACTGGTCGGCGTCACCGCGGTGGCTGCGGCCGACTTCATCGTCTGATCCGGGGCGCGGCGGCCGGGTTTCGCTGGTCTCCAAGCACCCGCGCGGACGAGAAAAAAGCGGCCCATCCCGGGCCGCTTGTCTGCCCCACCCCGGCAGGGGTGCGGGAAGGAACGCTTATTCGACCTTGGCGGCCTTCCGCAGGCTTTCCTGGAACTGCGCCAGCTTCTGCTGCTGCAGCTGCTGCGCGATCTGCGGCTTGACTTCGTCGAACTTGGGCAGCTGGGCTTCGCGGACGTCGTCGACGCGGATCACGTGCCAGCCGAACTGGGACTTCACCGGCGCCGGGGTCATCTCGCCCTTCTTCAACTTGATCATGGCCTCGGCGAACTCGGGCACGTAGCTGCTCGGGTTGGCCCAGTCCAGATCGCCGCCGTTCTGGCCGGATCCCGGGTCCTTGGACATCTTCTTGGCCAGGTCCTCGAACTTCGCGCCCTTCTTCACGTCGGCGATGATCTTCTTGGCCTCGTCTTCCTTTTCCACCAGGATGTGGCGCGCCTTGTATTCCTTGCCGCCGTTGGCCGCCGCGAACTTGTCGTACTCGGCCTTCACCTCGGCGTCCGTGACCGGGTTCTTCTTCTGGTAGTCCGCGAACAGCTCGCGGATCAGGATGGTCTGGCGGGCGAGTTCGAGCTGGGCCTTGTAGTCGTCCCCGGCGTCCAGGCCGCGCTTCTGCGCTTCCTGCAGGAAGATCTCGCGCGTGATGACCTCGTCCTTCAACTGGCCCTGCATCTCGGGGGTGACCGTCCGGCCGGCCTTGGCCAGCTGTTGCTGCAGCATGTCCACGCGTTCCTTCGGGACCGGCTTGCCGTTGACGATGGCGACGTTCTGCGCAGCGGCGGGCAGGGCGATGCCGATGGTGGCCGCGGCCAGCGCGGTCAGGAACACTTTCTTCATGGGATATCCTCGGGAGCGGAAAAATTAGACCAGTTCGATCGCCAGCGCGTGGACCCCATGCTCACGGTCGAGGTAATCGCGCAGGGCATCATACACAAGGCGATGACACGCGACCTTGGTCTTGCCGGCGAACAGCGGCGAGGCGATGCGCACGCGAAAATGCGTCCCGACACCGGTGCCGTCCTGGCCCGCATGCCCCAGGTGCGCCGCGCTCTCGTCCAGCACTTCGACATGGCTGGGCGCCAGTCGTTCCGTGAGGCGCGCCGCCAGCGCCTCCGAGGTGATCCCGGTTCCAACGGATTTCACGAATCCCCGGCTCCGGCTTCCGCCTGCTTGCCGTCCTTCATGTGGCGGCTCAGGTACACGGCCTGCCCGATCACGAACAGCGCCATCAGCCCGAGCCCGCCGAAGAGCTTGAAATTGACCCAGGCATTGGTGTCGTAGTGGTAGGCGACCCACAGGTTCAGGACGCCCATCAGCGCGAAGAAGACGATCCAGCTCCAGTTCATGGCGCGCCAGGCGGCGTCCGGCAGTTCGAGCTGGGCGCCCATGAGCGTCTTGAGGAAGTTCTTGCGGAAGAACAGCATGCCGATGGCAAGCGTGCCGCCCATCATCCAGTACAGGACGGTGGGCTTCCATTTGATGAAGGTCTCGTCGTGGGCCAGGATGGTCGCGCCGCCGAACACCACGATGATGCCCAGGCTGAGCCACTGCATCGGCTCGATCTTCCCGTGGGAGTACTTGAGCCAGGCGATCTGGGCGACGGTGGCGGCGATGGCCACGCCGGTGGCCACGTAGATCCCGCCCAGCTTGAAGGCGACGAAGAAGAGGACGATCGGGAAGAAGTCGAGGAACAGTTTCATCAGGCTTTCTTGCCTTCCGGCTGGAAGTCCAGCGAGGCGGAGTTCATGCAGTAGCGCAGCCCGGTGGGGGCGGGCCCGTCCGGGAACACGTGACCGAGGTGGGCGCCACATTGTGCACACACCGTTTCGGTCCGCACCATGCCAAGGCTGGCATCGCGGATTTCCTTGATCGCCCCCGGCACCGCCTGGGAAAAACTGGGCCAGCCGCAGCCGGCATCGAACTTGGTGCCGGAGTCGAACAGCTTGGCGCCGCAGCAGATGCAGTGATAGCTGCCGTCGGCCCAGACGCGTTCGTACTTTCCACTGTAGGGGCGTTCGGTGGCGGCACGGCGCGTGACGTCGAAGGCGCCCGGCTCGGCGCGCTTCTGCGCCAGCAGCGCCTTCCATTCGGCCTCGGTCTTTCGGATCGGAAATTCGTCGTTCATGCAGGCTCCCTGTGCCGCCGTGAAGCATCCAGCATTCTGCGCCTCGGGCCATCGCCCATGAACTCTAGGGGAAAGGCTTACCGCAGGTGCCCCGTGGCTCGGGGACAATGTTTCGCACGAGCTCCTCAGGAGCCACAGAGAGGGAGGAAGAAGAATGAGACATTGTTCGGGGTGGCCCCGAAGGCCGGCCCCCGGTCCCGTCGTGCCGCTGCGGTTCGTGGCCCTCGGGGACGGCCAATGAGCGCACTGGCGCTAAAGTTGGGGCTGGAACACTTCCTCGGAACGCGCCGGACGCGCCCTGCACTGCGCGCCGCCGTCCGCCACTTCATGAAACAGCCCCCCGGCAACACGGCCGCACCCCTGGCCGGCCGCCGCATCCTGCTCGCCTGCGACAGCGTGCCGCTGGCCGATGCGCTGCGCGATGCCGGTGCGTCCGTGCTCCAGGCGCGCACCGAAGCCAGCCTGCCGCAGCAGCTGCATGCCTTCCAGGGCGCAGACGCCATCATCCTCGCGCTGGACGCGCCGGGATTCGACGCGCTGGCTGCGGCGCGCGCGATCCGCGCCGCCCGCGAGCCCTGGGCCGCCACACCCCTGCTGGGGCTGGCAGCCCGTCCGGATGCATTCGCCGAAGCGGCCGCGGCCGCCGGCATCGATGGCTTGCTGGGCAAGCCTGTGGAGACGACCCTGCTGTACGAGACCCTGACCCGCTTCATCACGGCCGGTGCTGCGCGACCGCGCACGCAGGCCGCGCCCGCCCCGGCCACCGCCACCTCCGTCGTCCCCGAAACGCTGCTGAACCTGCAGCGCCTGGAAAGCTACCAACGCCTCGGCATGCTCGAGGAGCTCGTCAACGACTACCTGCCGGAGATGGCCCGCCTGCTCGTCGCCTTGCGCGCCGCCGCCGGCAAGGCCGACGCGCCCGCCAGCCTGGCGGCCCTGCATTCGCTGCTGGGCATGAGCGGCGAGGCCGGGGCCCAGGGCCTCTACCAGCACGTGCGCAAGCTGTACGTGCCCCTGCTCGAACACGGCCAGTGGCCCGGCGCCGACTGGTTGCCGCAGCTGGAGCAACTCGCCTCGCGTACCGAGGACGCCCTGAAGGCATACTGCGCCCAGCAGGCGCGACCCAGCGCCGCGTGAAGGGCGCGTCCAGCGCCGCCGAGGATCGTATGCAGGTTCCCGATTTCGCCGCCGAGGCGCCGGCGGTGCTGTTCGTCGACGACGAACCGATGTCGCGCAAGTGGTTCGTCCGCGAGTTCGGCGACGAATTCCGCGTGCAGACCGCCGGCGGCGCCGACGAGGCCCTGAGCATCCTGCGGGAACGCAGCCAGGAATTCGGCGTGCTGGTCACCGACTACCGCATGCCCGAACGCGATGGCATGAAGCTGCTGCGCGCCGTGCAGCGCGACTACCGCCACGTGATCCGCCTGCTGGCCACCGCCTACGCCGAAAAGGACGTCGCGATCGCCGCGGTGAACCAGGGCAAGGTGCTGCGCATCCTGGAAAAGCCGCTCGATGGCGAAGCCACGCGCGAGGCCCTGCGCGAGGCGCTGCAGCTCTATCGCACCCAGGCCCTGGAGCGCGTGGTCAACGAAGGCCGGGTGGCGGCGCTGCGCGAGGCGCTCGGCTTCCTGGCGCACGAACTGAACACGCCGCTGGCCACCGTGCGCGGCTACGTCGCCTCGGTGGTGGCGCGGCACATCCCGGCCGAAGACGGCATCGAGACGGGCGTCGCCCGCTTCACGGAAGACCAGCCGGGCGAACTCGTGCGCGCGCTGGAGCGGGCGGAACGCCGGGCGCTGTATTGCCAGTCGCTCGTCTCCACCTTCGTGCAGTCGGCCCGCGACGCCTACCCGGACGCGGCCCCGCAGTCCATCAGCGCCAGCAGCCTGGTGGAGGCGCTGCTCGACGAGTTCCCCTTCGAGGAGAACGAGCGCGGCACCATCACCATCGACGTGCGGCACGACTTCCGCCTGCCCGGGCGGCGCGACCTGCTGTACCTCGTGCTGTGCACGCTGACGAAGAACGCCCTGATCGCGCTGCGCGGCCGCCCCGAGCGGCACCTGTGGCTCGAGGTGGATTGCGATCCCACGGCGCCGGTCGGCCGGCGCTGCTGGATCCGGGTGCGCGACAACGGCCCCGGCATCCCGCCCGACGTGCTCGCCAAGCTCACGCGCGAGCCGGTGACCACGCGCAGCGCCACCGGCGGCAGCGGCATGGGCCTGATGTTCTGCCAGCGCGTCATGCAGACCATCAACGGCTCCATCGACGTGCAGTCCACGCTCGGCGAGGGCGCGGCCGTCACGCTGTTCTTCCAGCCGCACACGCCCAATTAGCGTTTCCCCTGCGCCCGCACGCTGCCTGTCGCGCTGCGGTTAGCATTCGCCCTCGGAAGAAACCACCGAGGAGAACACGCATGCTGGGACTGATGCAGAACCGACCCCTGCTGATTTCGGGGCTGATCGCGCATGCCGAGCGCCACCACGGCGACGGCGAGATCGTGTCGCGCCGGGTCGAGGGCGACATCCACCGCTACCAGTGGCGCGATGTCGCGCGGCGCTCCCGCCAGGTGGCCAACGCGCTCGACGCGATGAACCTGCTGTTCTCCGACCGCGTGGCGACGCTCGCCTGGAACGGCTACCGCCACCTCGAGCTGTACTTCGGCGTCAGCGGCTCGGGCCGCGTGCTGCACACGATCAACCCGCGCCTGCACCCGGAGCAGATCGCCTGGATCGCGAACCACGCCGAGGACCAGGTCCTGTGCTTCGACATGACCTTCCTGCCGCTGGTGCAGGCCGTCCATGCGAAGTGCTCCACCATCAAGCAGTACGTCGCGCTGTGCGAAGCCGACAAGCTGCCGCAGGACAGCGGCATCCCCAACCTCGTGAGCTACGAGAGCTGGATCGGCGGCCAGTCGCCGGAGTACGAGTGGCCCGCGTTCGACGAGAACTCCGCCTCCAGCATGTGCTACACGAGCGGCACCACCGGCAATCCCAAGGCCGCCCTCTACAGCCACCGCTCGACGATCCTGCACGCGTATGCGGCGGCCTTGCCCGACGTCATGGGCCTGTCGGCGCGCGACGCCGTGCTGCCGGTCGTCCCCATGTTCCACGTCAACGCCTGGGGCATCCCGTATTCCGCGGCGCTCACCGGCTGCAAGCTGGTGTTCCCCGGCCCGGCGCTGGACGGCAAGTCGGTCTACGAGCTGGTCGAGGCCGAACAGGTGACCTATGCGGCCGGCGTGCCCACCGTGTGGCAGATGCTCCTGGGCCACCTGAAGCCGAATGGCCTGCGCTTCTCCTCGCTCAAGCGCACGGTGATCGGCGGCTCCGCCTGCCCGCCGGCCATGATCGACGCCTTCCGCGAGGACTACGGCGTGGAGGTGCTGCATGCCTGGGGCATGACGGAGATGAGCCCGCTCGGGACGCTGTGCACGCTGAAGAACAAGCACCTGACGATGTCGCCCGAGGACCAGATGAAGATCCGGCTCAAGCAGGGCCGGGCGATCTATGGCGTCGACCTGAAGATCGTGGGCGACGCCGGCGAGGAACTGCCCTGGGACGGCAAGACCTTCGGCGACCTTTACGTGAAGGGCCCGTGGGTGGTGCGCGAGTACTTCAAGGGCGAGGGCGGCGACCCGCTGGTGAACGGCTGGTTCCCCACCGGCGACGTCGCCACCATCGATCCCGACGGCTACATGCAGATCACCGACCGCAGCAAGGACGTGATCAAGTCCGGCGGCGAGTGGATCAGCTCGATCGACATCGAGAACATCGCGATGGCGCACCCGGCGGTGCAGATGGCCGCCTGCGTCGGCATGCGGCACCCGAAGTGGGACGAGCGGCCCGTCGTCGCCGTGGTCAAGCGCCCGGGCATGGAAGTCACGCGCGAGGAGCTGCTGAAGTTCTACGAAGGCAAGATCGCCAAGTGGCAGATCCCCGACGACGTCGTGTTCGTGGAGACGATTCCGCTGGGTGCGACGGGCAAGATGCTCAAGACGCGGCTGCGCGAGCAGCTGAAGGACTACAAGCTGCCGACGGCTTGAGGGGGCTTGCTCCCTCCCCCTCCGGGGGTGACGGGAACCGGAGTCACCGTCGCGACTCCCCCCACCACCCACTGTCACCCAGGCGATATTGCGCCTGCCCCTTTACGGGCAATCCCTGTGCCGGTCGGGTATGCGCGAACGGTACCCTGCCGGGGTTATTGCATACCAAGGAGCAGGCAATGAAGTTCACGCTGAAGGCCATCGCCGTCACCGCGATGGCGCTGGCCGCCGGCACCGCGTTCGCGCAGAAGGGCGAGACCGTGCGCATCGCGTTCATGGATCCCCTGTCGGGCCCGTTCGCCAACGTCGGCCAGAACCAGCTCAAGAGCTGGCAGTTCGCGGCCGAAAAGCTCACCGCCCGCAACCCCGCCGGCGTCAAGTTCGAGGTCGTCGGCTTCGACAACAAGGGCTCCCCGCAGGAAAGCCTCAACACGCTCAAGGCTGCCATCGACCAGGGCTTCCACTACGTCGTGCAGGGCAACGGCTCGGGCGCCGGCCTGGCGATCCTCGATGCCGTCTCCAAGCACAACGAGCGCAACCCCGGCAAGGAAGTCGTCTACCTGAATTACGCCGCGGTCGACCCGGCGATGACCAACGAGAAGTGCGACTACTGGCACTTCCGCCTCGACGCCGACACGTCCATGAAGATGGAGGCGCTGACCGCCTTCATGAAGGACCAGCCGAAGGTCAAGAAGGTCTTCCTGCTGAACCAGAACTACTCGCACGGGCAGCAGGTCGCCAAGTATTTCAAGGAAGGCATCGCGCGCAAGCGTCCCGACGTGCAGATCGTCGGCGAGGACCTGCATCCGATCGGCCAGGTCAAGGACTTCGCGCCCTACGTCGCCAAGATCAAGCAGTCGGGCGCCGACACCATCGTCACCGGCAACTGGGGCCAGGACCTGACGCTGCTGGTCAAGGCCCTCAACGACGCCGGCCTGAAGATCCCGATGTACACCTACTACGCCACCGTGACGGGCACGCCCACCGCGCTGGCCGCCGGCGGCGACGGCGAGGTCTACGTGGTGGCGTACGGCCACGCCAACCACACCGGCGAGCTCGGGCAGATCGCCGCCGAGTTCAACAAGAAGTTCAAGGACGACTACTACACCTACGCCACCTACAACGGCATCAACCTGCTGTCGGCGGCGATCGCCAAGGCGCAGTCCACCAACCCGGTGAAGGTGGCCAAGGCCATGGAAGGTCTCTCGGTCAAGAGCTTCGCCGGCGACGTGACGATGCGCCCGGCCGACCACCAGCTGCAGCAGACGATGTACATCACCAAGTGGCAGAAGGCCAAGAAGGGCGAGTACAGCGTGGAGAACACGGGCTACACCTTCGTGCCCATCAAGCAGATGGACCCGTACGTGTCGTCCACGCCCACCAGCTGCCAGATGAAGCGGCCTTCCGCGGGCTGAGTCCCGCGCGCGGCGCATGACGCCGCTGCGCGGCATGACCTCGCGCTGCGCGCTTGATGACACAATGACGCAAGTCATGCGGCGACGCCGCGTCATCGAGCGCGCAGCGCGAGGTCATTCCGTCATAGAACAACAACGATGGAGTTCTTCACCATATCGCTGCTGAACGGCATCAGCTACGGGCTGCTGCTGTTCATGCTCAGCTCCGGGCTCACGCTGATCTTCAGCATGATGGGCGTCCTCAATTTCGCCCACGCCAGCTTCTACATGCTGGGGGCCTACTTCGCGTACAGCAGCACGCAGCTCCTGGGCTATTTCCCGGCGCTGCTCGTCGCGCCCCTCCTGGTGGGCGTGCTCGGCGCGCTGTTCGAGAAGTACGCGCTGCGCCGGGTGCACCAGTACGGCCACGTGGCCGAACTGCTGATCACCTTCGGCCTGTCCTTCATCATCCTGGAGATGGTGCAGCTCGTGTGGGGCACGAGCTCGGTGGACTACCGCGTGCCGCCCTTGCTGTCGGGGCCGCTGTTCACCCTCTATGGCACCCAGTTCCCGATGTACCGCGGCTTCATGATGCTGGTGGCGGTGCTGATGCTGGTGGCCATCTGGCTGCTGCTGACGCGCACGCGCATCGGGCTGGTGATCCAGGCCGCGCTCACCCACGCGGAGACGGTGGAGGCGCTCGGCCACAACGTGCCGCGCGTGTTCATGCTGGTGTTCGGCGGCGGCGCGGCGCTCGCGGGCCTCGCGGGCGTCATCGGCGGCAACGCCTTCGTCACCGAACCGGGCATGGCCGCCACCGTGGGCTCCGTGATCTTCGTCGTGGTGGTGGTGGGCGGCATGGGCTCGCTGGCCGGCGCCTTCATCGCCTCGCTGCTGATCGGCGTGATCCAGACCTTCGCCGTCGGCGTCGACGCATCGCTCATGGGCGCGCTGCAGACGGTGGGCGTGGGCGTCACGCCCCAGACCTTCGGCTACGCGCTGTGGAAGCTCAAGATCTCGCAGGTCGCGCCCATCCTGCCCTATGTGTTCCTGGTGCTGATGCTGGTCTTCCGGCCGAAGGGCCTCCTCGGTACGCGGGAGGGATGACCATGGCACGCCACAAGGACTACTTCGAGTTCAAGCCGTACAACGTCGCGCGCTGGGCGATCTGGGGCGGCTATGCGCTGATCCTGCTGCTGGCGCCGCTGGTGTTCACCAGCAGCCTGTCGCACACCATGCTGTCGCAGATGGGCATCGCGATCATCGTCTGCCTGTCGTACAACATGCTGCTGGGGCAGGGCGGCATGCTCAGTTTCGGCCATGCCGTGTATTCGGGCATGGGCGCCTTCCTCGCCATCCACACGCTCAACCTCGTGGCCAAGGGCGGCTGGCAGATCCCCGTGAGCCTGGTCCCGGTGGCGGGCGGCATCGCTTCCATGCTGTTCGCGGTGGCCTTCGGCTACGTCACGACCAAGAAGGCCGCCACGCCCTTCGCGATGATCACGCTGGGCATCGGCGAACTGGTGTGGGCCTCGGCGCTGATGTTCCCCGAATTCTTCGGCGGCGAGGGCGGCATCTCCAGCAACCGCGTCGCCGGGCCCAAGCCCTTGGGCATCACCTTCGGCCCGCAGATCCAGCTGTACTACCTGATCGCGCTCTATACCTTCGTCTGCACGGCGGCCATGTACGCCTTCACGCGCACGCCGCTCGGGCGCATGCTCAATGCGGTGCGCGACAACCCGGAGCGGGTGGAATTCGTCGGCTACGACACGCAGAAGGTGCGCTACATCGCCTTCATCCTGTCCGCCTTCTTCGCCGGCATCTCGGGCGGCCTGGCGGCGCTGAACTTCGAGATCGTCACCTCGGAAGTGGTGAGCGCGCCGCGCTCGGGGGCCTACCTGCTGTTCACGTTCCTCGGCGGCGCGACCTTCTTCTTCGGTCCGATCATCGGCGGCGTGCTGCTGGTGCTGGCCGGCGTGCTGCTGTCCGAGCTCACCAAGGCCTGGCTGCTGTACCTGGGGTTGGTGTTCCTGTTCATGGTGATGTACGCGCCGGGCGGCATCGCCAGCCTGATCATGATGAACGTGCGGGTGGCTTCCTTCGGGCGCTTGAAGGAGCTGTGGGTCAGCTACCTCGCACTGGCCTTCACGGCGCTGGTGGCGCTGTGCGGCGCCGCGGCGATGATCGAGATGGTCTACCACCTGCAGCTCAATGCGGCACTGGGGCCGAAGCTGCAGTTCATGGGCGCCACGCTGGATGCCCATGGCGCCGACAGCTGGTTCGGCGCGCTGTTCGTGATGCTCACCGGCGTGGCGATGTTCGAGCTGGCACGCCGGCACTACGCGCGCCAATGGGGCGAGATCCAGGAATTCATTGCGAGAGAGATGAAGAGAAGGGAAGGCCTGTGAGCGCCGCACGGTCGCCCGAACGCACCCTGGGGGAGGTTACCGAATGAGCTCCGTCGCCCTCGAACTCAAGGACGTGCGCAAGAGCTTCGGCCGCACAGAGATCATCCGCGGCTGCAGCCTGCAGGTGAACCAGGGCGAGCGCGTCGCGGTGATCGGCCCCAACGGCGCCGGCAAGTCCACGCTGTTCAACCTGATCTCGGGCCGCTTCGCGCCCACCAGCGGGCAGGTGCTGCTGCATGGCCATCGCATCGACGGCCGCAAGCCGTTCGAGATCAACCGGCTGGGGCTTTCGCGCAGCTTCCAGATCACCAACATCTTCCCCAAGCTGTCGGTGTTCGAGAACCTGCGCTGCGGCGTGCTCTGGAGCCTCGGCTACAAGTACACCTTCCTGAAGTTCCTCGCCGACCTCGACGACGCCAACGAGCGCGCCGAGCAGCTGCTGCACATGATCCACCTGCACCGCAAGCGCGACGTGCTGGCGATCAACCTCACCTACGCGGAGCAGCGGGCGCTCGAAGTGGGCATCACGATCGCCGGCGGCGCCAGCGTGATCCTGCTGGACGAGCCCACCGCGGGCATGAGCCGCGCCGAGACGCGGCGCTTCATCGACCTGATCAAGGAGGTCACGACCGGCAAGACGCTGCTGACCGTGGAACACGACATGGGCGTGGTGTTCGGCCTGGCCGACAAGATCGCGGTGGTGGTGTACGGCGAGATCATCGCCTACGACACGCCCGAGCAGGTGCGGGCCAACCAGCGCGTGCAGGAGGCCTACCTCGGCTCCATCATCGCCACCCAGCAGGAAGGCCGCTGATGCTGGCGATCGACAACCTGCACGCCTTCTATGGCAAGAGCCACGTGCTGCACGGCGTGCGCTTCGAAGTGGGCGAGGGCGAGATCGTCGCGCTGCTCGGTCGCAACGGCTCGGGCCGCTCCACCACCGCCAAGGCGATCATGGGCATGGTGGAATGCACCGGCGAAGTGACCTGGAAGGGCCAGCCCATCGTCGGCCGCAAGCCCTACGAGATCGCCCATCTCGGCATCGGCTACGTGCCGGAGAACCGCGACATCTTCCCCAAGCTCACGGTGCACCAGAACCTGATGCTGGGGCAGAAGAGCGCGCGGGCGAAGAAGGAGGCCGGCGCCGGCGCCCGCAGCCGCTGGGGCTTCGACGACATGTACGGCATGTTCCCGCGCCTGAAGGAGCGCCAGCACACCGAGGCGGGCGTGCTCTCCGGCGGCGAACAGCAGATGCTCACGCTGTGCCGCACGCTGATGGGGGACCCCGAGCTGATCATCATCGACGAGCCGACCGAGGGGCTGGCGCCCAAGATCGTCGAACTGGTGGCCGAGTACCTCAAGACGCTCAAGGACCGCGGCGTCTCGGTGCTGCTGATCGAACAGAAGCTGACCATTGCGCTGTCGATCTCGGACCGGGCGCTGGTCATGGGCCACGGCAGCATCGTCTTCCAGGGCACCCCCGAGACGCTGCGCGGCGACGCCTACGTGCGCAAGGAGTGGCTGGAGGTGTGAGGGCGGGGCCGCGCCGCGCGCCCCCCTGGGTGACGTGGCAGGCCGCCGCGCCTGCGCTCAGTGCGACGCGGCCGGCTCCGGCTGGTCTTCGTGCATGGACCTGTGCGTGTCGAGGTTCAGCACGCGCGCCAGTTCCGCGCTCAGGATCTCGGGCTGGATCGGCTTGGTGAGGTAGCCGTTCATGCCGACGGCCAGCGCGCCCTCGCGCCAGGCCGGCAGGTCGTTGGCGCTCAGCGCCAGCACCGGGATGGTGTTGGCCGGCGGCGGCCGCTCGCGCAGCGCCCGCGTCGCCTCGATGCCGCTGATGCCGGGCATCTCCATGTCCATCAGGATCGCCGCGGGACGGGCGCCCTCGTCGATGATGCGCAGCGCCTCCTGCCCGTGGCGGGCTTCCACCACGCGCAGGTCCAGCTCGCGCAGGCGTGCCTTCACGATGGCGCGGTTGAACGCGCTGTCGTCCACCACCAAGATGGTGCGGCCGCCGAAACTCACGGCCGGCGCCTCCGGCACTTCCTGCAGCACCGACGCCGCCGGCATCGCACCTTCGGGAGCGGGCGGGAAGGTCAGGGTGAACTCGGTGTAGCGCCCCAGCTGCGAGTCGCAGCGGATGTCGCCGCCGAAGGCCTGCATCGCGCGGCGGCAGAACGCCAGCCCCAGGCCCGTGCCCTCGCTCTTGCCGAAGGAGTGGAATTCCTCGAACAGCTCCGACAGGCGATCCGGTGCGATGCCGGGGCCCGTGTCGCGCACCACGATGCGGTGCACCGGCTGCGCTTCGACCGACACCGTGATGCTGGCCTCGGGGTGCAGCGGCAGGTAGTAGAGCGCGTTCTTCAGCAGGTTGAAGAGGATCAGCACGCAGGCCGTCTCCTCGCCCTGGAACACGAAGTCGCCGACGACCTGCACCTCGACGCGCGAGCGCTGCTCCAGGCTTTCATAGGCGTACTCCTGCACCGCCTTGTGCACGCAGGTGGCGGCCGACAGCGGCGTGAAGCTGCTGCTGTCCAGGGACTTGCCGTTGACCTGCTGCAGCGTCAGGGTGATCGCCTGCAGCCCGCGGTGCGCCGCGTTGGTGCCCTGGGCGAGCTCGCGCGCCATCGCGTCGAGCTGGTGCCGCGGCACCGCCACGACCTCGCCGGTGCCGCGCGGCAGCATCGCTTGCGCCGTGCGCATGGAGTGCTGGATCTGCGCCAGCGGGTTGCGCACCTCGTGCGCGATCGAGCCCGCCAGGCCGGAGTAGAGGCGACGCAGGCGCTCCAGTTCGGCGCGGCGTTCCACGTACTTGGAAATGCTGCCGGCCGCCACGAGCACCAGGCACAGCGGCACCCACCAGTAGAGGAACTCCAGCGGGAACTCCCACGCCGGACGGGTCGCCAGGAAGAAGGCCGTGCTGCCGGCATAGCCGCCGACGATCATCAGCAGCGTGTTGCGCCAGTCGGTCAGCAGCACCACCAGCACCGCGCCGATCATCATGTTGACCACGGTGTTGGGCGCGCCATGGTTCTCCAGCAGCGACAGCGGCATGAAGAACGCGAGGCAGTAGAAGACCGTGGCGTACGAGTAGGGCAGGTAGAAGCGCGCCACCGGCGCCGGCCACCAGCGGCGCAGCGCCAGCAGCAGGCAGCTCACGATCGCGGGGATGCGGAACCAGACGTCGTCCCAGCGCGGCGGCAGCTTGCCGGTCAGGCGCACGAGGTAGAGCGCGGAAAACGCGACGACGCCGACCACGCCGATCCAGTCCAGCAGGGTCGAGTTGGTCTCGTGGTGGAAGCGGTAGGAACGCGCCAGCCCCCGGGTGAAGCGCTTGATGGCGTTCATGCGTTGTCCCTGGCCCGGCACCGCTTCAGACAGAGGCCACCGCCGCGACGCCCGTTTCGCGGTGCGCGCAGGCGGCCTGCGGCCGGACGCCGGGCACGCGCAGGTGCAGGGCGGCGGCGACGTCCTCGACCCGGCCATGCACGAGCGCGTAGCGGCCACCGCTTTCGCCGGTGGCGGTGACCACCGTGTGCAGGCCCACGCGGCGCCACAGGCGCGCCATGGCCAGCGTGGTCGTCGCATGGAAGTGGCGCACGTCCTCCATCTGCATCAGATCCTTGAGCGTGACCGTCAGGCATTCCAGCAGCAGGTCGGGGGCGCGGTCTTCCGGTTCCATGATCACGCGGCCGACCTCCCAGCTGCCCGCGCCGAGGATGGACGCGTCGAAGGGCATCTTCTCGAGCAGGCGCTCGGCCCCGGTGAGTCCCTGGCCGGTGGGCACGAAACGCAGCGTGGCGAGCGGGCGCTCGTCGCGGTAGACGGCGGTCACCAGGCCCATTTCGTCGCGGATCTGCTCGAAGGGCTGGAGCCCCAGGCCGAGATCCTGCTCGACGCGGAAAGCGGCATGGCGGCGCAGCCCGGCAATGGCCTCCCGCTCCTGGGCGGTACGCAGCACGCGCAGCCGCAGTCCGGGGATGCAACCCGCCCTCTCGGGATCGAGCCCTGCCAGCGGCAGCAGCAACGCTTCGTCACGCCAGTCGGCGTGACCCACCGAGGGGAAGTTGCTCATCGTGCTCATTGTTCTATTCCTCCCTGTATTGCCTTGTGTTTCTGTGATGCGCGTCACACGGGCGAGCGCACAGCATGCAGCATGCCAAGAAAGGGCCGAGATGGCCACGAGGCTCAGGCCTGTTTAGGGAAATCGACTAGGGATCAGAGCGTCAATTTGATGCGAAAAGACGTCTGACCCGGGCGGGCGCAGCAGCACGACGACCTTCGTATGACATCCCTCGCGCCGGAAAGATCCCGCGCCGGAAACGCCGCCGTCCGCGCCTGCAGCCCCGCCTCGCGCTGGCATTGCTGCCTTCGTTGTGATAGACCCGGCCACTCTTGTCCCGGTTGCGACATCCGCGCAGGAGTCCCTGGCGCATCGAACTTTAGAATCGCAAAAGCGAACGACCGTTCTATTCTCACCCGAAGGAAGCAGGCATGACGGCTGAATACCAGGTCCACGGCGACGTGGCCGTGATCACCATGAACAACCCGCCCGTCAACGGGCTGGGCTACGCCACCCGCAG
The DNA here is from genome assembly GCF_016722765.1 of Ramlibacter alkalitolerans. Lineage (GTDB taxonomy): Bacteria > Pseudomonadota > Gammaproteobacteria > Burkholderiales > Burkholderiaceae_C > Ramlibacter > Ramlibacter alkalitolerans. Next base: position 125,743 of record NZ_JAEQND010000012.1, read on the forward strand.
CGCGATCGCGTCCGGCATCGACCAGGCCAACGCCGATCCCGCGGTCAAGGCCATCGTGATCACCGGCGCGGGCAAGGCCTTCTCCGGCGGCGCGGACATCAAGGAATTCGGGACGGCCCGGGCCACGCAGGACCCGAACCTGCTCTCCGTGATCCTTGCCTGCGAGAACTCGTCCAAGCCGATCGTGGCCGCCCTGCATTCCGTGGCGATGGGCGGCGGGCTCGAACTGGCCCTGGGCTGCCACTACCGCATCGCGGCGCCGGGCGCCAACATCGCGCTGCCCGAGGTGAAGCTGGGCCTGATCCCCGGCGCCGGCGGCACGCAGCGGCTGCCGCGCGTGCTGGGGGTGGAGCCCGCGCTGAACATGATCGTCAGCGGCGAGCCGGTCAAGAGCGACATGCTGGCGAAGCTCCCGGGCCAGAAGCTGTTCGACCGCATGGCGGCCTCTCCCGAAAGCCTGCAGGAGGAGGCGATCGCCTTCGCCCGCGCGGTCGCCGACACGCGCCCGCTGCCGCTGGTGCGCAACATGCCGTGCAAGCATCCGATGGGCGACGCCTACTTCGGCTTCGCGCGCAACATGGTCAAGGGCATGGCGAAGAACTTCCCGGCCCCCGGCAAGTGCGTGGACGCCATCGAAGCGGCCACGAAGAAGAAGTTCGACGAAGGCATGGCCTACGAGCGCGAGATCTTCACGGCGCTGATGTTCACGCCGGAGAGCCGGGCGCTGCGCCACCTGTTCGTCGCCGAACGCGCGGCCTCCAAGATCGCCGACGTGCCGGAAGACACGCCCAAGCGCACGATCGAGCGCGTCGCCGTGCTCGGTGCGGGCACCATGGGCGGCGGCATCTCCATGAACTTCCTGAACGCCGGCATTCCGGTCACCATCCTCGAGATGAAGCAGGAGGCCCTGGACCGCGGCATCGCCACCATGCGCAAGAACTACGAGTCGCAGGTCAAGAAGGGCAAGCTGAAGCAGGACAAGTACGACGAGCGCATGGGCCTGCTCAAGACCACGCTCTCCTACGACGACATCAGGGATGCCGACCTGGTGATCGAGGCCGTGTTCGAGGACATGGCCGTCAAGCAGAAGGTGTTCGAGATGCTGGACGCGGTGATGAAGAAGGGCGCGATCCTGGCCTCCAACACCTCCACGCTCGACGTGGACAAGATCGCCGGCTTCACCCGCCGGCCCGAGGACGTCGTCGGCCTGCACTTCTTCAGCCCGGCCAACGTGATGAAGCTGCTGGAGGTGGTGCGCGGCGCGAAGACGGGCAAGGACGTGCTGGCCACCGTGATGGCGCTGGCCCGGAAGATCCGCAAGACGGCGGTCGTCTCCGGGGTGACCGATGGTTTCATCGGCAACCGCATGATCGAGCAGTACAGCCGCCAGGCCGGCTTCCTGCTGGACGAGGGCGCCACGCCGCAGCAGGTGGACAAGGCGATCGAAAAGTTCGGCTTCGCCATGGGACCGTTCCGCATGGGCGACCTGGCCGGCAACGACATCGGCTGGGCGATCCGCAAGCGGCGCGCGCAGGAGCGTCCGAACATGCTGTACAGCCGCAGCGCCGACAAGCTGTGCGAGCTGGGCCGCTTCGGCCAGAAGACCGGCGCCGGCTGGTACGACTACCAGCCCGGCAAGCGCGACGCGATCCCGTCGAAGCTGGTGGAAGACATGATCGTCGAACACCGCAAGTCGCTGGGCGTGGAGCCGCGCAGGATCTCCGACGAGGAGATCGTGCAGCGCCTGGTGTTCGCCCTGGTCAACGAGGGCGCGCGCATCCTGGAGGAGGGCATCGCCGCCCGCGCCAGCGACATCGACATGGTCTACATCACGGGCTACGGCTTCCCGGTGCACCGCGGCGGCCCGATGCTCTATGCGGACCAGGTGGGGCTGTTCAACGTGGCCCAGGCCATGAAGCGCTTCCAGAAGAACCCGCGCGACGACGCGAAGTTCTGGGAGCCCGCGCCGCTCTTGCTCAAGCTGGCCTCCGAAGGCAAGACCTTCAACTGATGGCGGAATGACCTCGCTGTGCTCGATGACGGAATGACCGGATCATTCCGTCATGGAGCGCCGCAGGCGCAACGTCGTTTCGTCATGCGTAGCCTCAAGCGCGTCCTTGTCGTCCTCGCCGTCCTCGTGCTGCTGCTGGCCGCCATCCTGGCGGCCAACACGCTGCGCCAGGGCTCGCGCCAGCTCGCCGTGCCGCCGGCGCCGCCGCTGGCGGTCGACGCGAATGCGGTCGCGGACAAGCTGGCCGGCGCCGTCCGCTTCCAGACCGTCGCCAGCCAGGCGGATCCGCAGGCCAACGCCGATCAGTTCCGCGCCCTGCATGCCTGGCTGCAGGAGCGCTTCCCCCGCGTGCACGCCAGCCTCCAGCGCGAGGTCATCGGCCTGTCGCTGCTCTACACCTGGCCCGGCACGGACCCGGAGGCTCGCAGCGTCGCGCTGCTCGCCCACCAGGACGTGGTCCCGGTGGAGCCCGCCACCGAATCGCAGTGGAAGCACCCGCCGTTCTCCGGCACGGTCGGCGAGGGCTTCGTCTGGGGCCGCGGGACCTGGGACGACAAGGCCAACATCGTCGCCCAGCTCGAAGCCGTGGAGATGTTGCTGGCGGCCGGGTTCCAGCCGCGCCAGACGGTGTATCTCGCCTTCGGCGCCGACGAGGAAGTGGGCGGCCTGCGCGGCGCGCAGCAGATCGCCCGCCTGCTGCAGGAGCGCCAGGCCAGGCTGGAGTTCGTCCTCGACGAAGGCATGTTCATCGGCGAAGGCCTGGTGCCCGGCGTGGCCCGGCCCGTGGCATTGATCGGCGTCGCCGAGAAGGGCTACCTGTCGGTGACGCTGAAGACCCGCGGCGTGGCGGGGCACTCCTCGGCGCCGCCGGCGGCCGCGCAGACGGCGGTGGGCCTGCTGAACGCCGCCCTGCGCCGGCTCGAGGAGGATCCCTTCCCCGCCGGGCTGCAGGGCGTGGCGCGCGAGATGTTCGAGACGGTCGCGCCCGAGATGCAGGGCTTCCAGCGCGTCGCGCTGTCCAACCTGTGGCTGTTCGGGCCCCTGGTCACGCGCCAGCTGGAACGCGCGGCCAGCAGCAACACCGTCCTGCGCACCACGACCGCGGTGACGATCGTGCGGGCCGGCACCAAGGAGAACGTGATCCCGGCGCAGGCCGAGGCCGTCGTGAACTTCCGCATCCTGCCCGGCGAGACGCGCGCCAGCGTGCTCGCGGCCGTGCGCGGCAAGGTCGGCCCGGGTGTCGAAGTGAGCGAGCTGCCCGGCGCCGTGGAGCCGTCGCCGATCGCACCGACCGGCGCCCCCTCGTTCCAGCTGCTGAACCGCACGCTGCGTTCGCTCGACCCGCAGCTCGTGGTCACGCCCGCGCTGTTCGTGGCTGCCGCGGATGCCCACCACTTCGTCGGCCTGACCGAGAACGTCTACCGGTTTTCGCCCGTGCGCGTGCAGGCCGCCGACCTGCCGCGCCTGCACGGCACCAACGAACGCATCGCCGTCGCCAACCTGGCGGAGCTGGTGCGCTTCTATCATCAACTGTTGCGCAACCTGAACGCGCCCACCGCCTGAACCCGCACGAAAGGCCATCACCATGACCAACGCCGTCATCGTCTCCACCGCCCGCACCCCCCTCTGCAAGAGCTGGAAGGGAGCGTTCAACATGACGCACGGCGCCACGCTCGGCGGCCACGCCGTGAAGGCCGCGCTCGAGCGCGCGGGCGTCGCGCCCGATGCGGTGGAGGACGTCCTCATGGGCTGCGCCAACCCCGAAGGCGCCACCGGCGCCAACATCGCGCGCCAGATCGCGCTGATGGCCGACCTGCCCATCACCGTCTCGGGCGCGACGGTCAACCGCTTCTGCTCCTCCGGCCTGCAGACCATCGCGATGGCCGCGCAGCGGATCATCGCGGGTGAGGCCGAGGTCTACGTCGCCGGCGGCGTCGAAAGCATTTCCTGCGTGCAGCAGGAGATGAACCAGCACATGCTGCGCGACCCGGCGCTGAATGCGAAGAAGCCGGAGATCTACTGGTCGATGCTGCAGACGGCGGAACAGGTGGCCAAGCGCTACGACATCTCGCGCGAGCGGATGGACGAATACGGCGCGGCCAGCCAGCAGAAGGCCTGCGCCGCGCAGGAAGCCGGCCTGTTCAAGGACGAGATCGCGCCGATCACCGTGAAGGCCGGCGTGGCCGACCCGGTGATGGGCCTCATGACGAAGGAAGTGACGGTGTCGCAGGACGAGGGCCTGCGTCCGGGCACGACCAAGAAAGGCATTGCCGGCATCAAGCCGGCGCTGCCCGGCGGCGTGATCTCCGCCGGCAATGCGAGCCAGTTCTCCGACGGCGCCGGCGCCTGCGTGGTGGTGAGCGAGGAGTACGCGGGCCGCAACAACCTCAAGCCGATCGGCCGCTTCCTGGGCTTCGCGGTGGCGGGCTGCGAGCCCGACGAGATGGGCATCGGCCCGGTATTCGCGGTGCCGAAGGTGCTCAAGCGCCTGGGCCTGACGGTGCAGGACATCGACCTGTGGGAGCTGAACGAGGCCTTCGCGGTGCAGGTGCTCTATTGCCGCGACAAGCTGGGCATCCCCGCCGACCGCCTGAACGTCAACGGCGGCGCCATCGCCGTCGGCCACCCCTACGGCGTCTCCGGCCAGCGCCTGACCGGCCACGCCCTCATCGAAGGCAAGCGCCGCGGCGCCAAGCGCGTCGTGGTGACGATGTGCATCGGTGGCGGGATGGGGGCGGCGGGGGTGTTCGAAGTGCTCTGAGGCAGATCGAGAGAGAAAGAGGAACGCAGAAGCCGCAAAGGTTTCGCAAAAGCCGCAAAAGAATCCCAAGGTTTTTTTCGTGGCTTTTGCGTGCTTTCGCGGCTTTTGCGTTGAGATTGCCTGATCAGCCGCCACGCTGCCATGTCCACGCTTCGTTCCACGCTCGACTTCCTCCTCTACGACTGGCTGCACGCCGATGCGCTGGTGCAGCGGCCGCGGTTCGCGGAGCATTCGCGCGAGACCTTCGGGGCGGTGTTCGATACCTGCGAGCGGATCGCGCGCGAGAAGTACGCGCCGTTCAACCGGCTGGTCGACACCGAGGAGCCGCGCTTCGACGGCGAGCGGGTGATCCTGCCGCGCGCCACGCACGAGGCGCATGACGCCTACGTCGCCTCCGGCATGCTCGGTGCCGCGCAGGACTACGCCATCGGCGGCATGCAGCTGCCCTACACCATCGAGGCCGCGGCCGGGACCTTCTTCGCCACCGCGTCGGTCAGCATCGGCGGCGGCCTGCTCACGACAGGCAACGCCAACCTGCTGATGGCGCACGGCACGCCGCTGCAGCAGGAGGTCTTCGCGCGCAACGAATTCAGCGGCCGTTTCTCCGGCACGATGTGCCTGTCGGAGCCGCAGGCCGGCTCGTCGCTGTCGGACGTCGCCACCCGCGCCACCCCCGACGGCGCGGACTTCGAGGCCGATCCGCTCGGGCCGCGCTACCGCCTCAAGGGGAACAAGATGTGGATCTCCGCCGGCGAGCACGAGCTGGCGGAGAACATCGTGCACCTCGTGCTGGCCAAGATCCCCGGCGCCGACGGCAAGCTGGTCCCCGGCACGCGCGGCATCTCGCTGTTCATCGTGCCCAAGAAGCTGGTGGACACCAAAGGACAGCTCACCGGCGAGCGCAACGACATCGCGCTCGCGGGCCTGAACCACAAGCTGGGCTGGCGCGGCACGACCAACACGCTGCTGAATTTCGGCGAAGGCCGCTACCCGGTGCGCGGCGGCGCCGGCGCCATCGGCTATCTCGTCGGCCGTCCCGGCGAAGGCCTGCGCTGCATGTTCCACATGATGAACGAGGCGCGCATCGGCATCGGCATGGCGGCCACCTCTCTCGGCCTCGCCGGCTACTACGCCTCGCTCGAATACGCCAGGCAGCGGCCGCAGGGCCGCCCCGTGGCGCCGGCGGGGAAGGATCCCGCGCAGCCGCAGGTCCGCATCATCGAGCACGCCGACATCAAGCGCATGCTGCTGGCGCAGAAGTCGACCTGCGAAGGCGCGCTGGCGCTGCTGCTGCAGTGCGCGCGCCTGGTGGACGAACAGCACACCGGGGAGCCGCAGGCCGCCGACGAGGCCCGCCTGCTGCTGGAGGTGCTGACGCCGGTGGCCAAGAGCTGGCCCAGCGAGTTCTGCCTGGAGGCGAACTCGCTGGCCATCCAGGTCCACGGCGGCTACGGCTACACGCGCGACTTCCCGGTGGAGCAGTACTGGCGCGACAACCGCCTGAACATGATCCACGAGGGCACCCACGGCATCCAGGCCGCGGACCTGCTCGGTCGCAAGGTGGTGATGGAAGGCGGCAAGGGCCTGCTGCTGCTGGCCGGCCGCATCAATGCCACGATCGAGCGCGCCATCCAGCAGCCCCACCTGGCCGAACACGCCAACGCGCTCGGCCAGGCGCTGCAGAAGGTCGGCTCCGCCACCAAGGCCGCGTGGGCCACCGGCAACCCCGCCGATGCCCTGGCCAACGCGGTGCCGTACATGCAGGCCTTCGGCCACCTGGTCATCGCCTGGACCTGGCTGGACGTGCTGCTCGCGCTGCCGGCGCAGCCCACGCACGCCGCCGACGAAGGCCGCCTGCGCGCAGCCCGGTATTTTTTCCACTACGAGCTGCCGAAGATCCCGGCATGGCTGCGGGTGGTGGAGACGCGCGACGCCACCTGCGCCTCCATGCCGGAGGACGCGTTCTGATGGCCGCGCAGCGCACGCTCGCCCGCATGGACACCATCGCCTGGTCGCTGATCTACGGCGGCCTGTTCGTGCTGGCGCTGGGCATCGCGTCGCACGGCCGGACGGCGATCGGCGGCTGGAGCCTCGGCGTGCTGGGGGGGCTGGCCACGGTCGCCGGCGTCGTGCTGATCGTGGTGCGGGCCCGCCTGAGCCGCGAGGAGCCCCCGCGCGGCCGGGGGTGACCTGACCTGCGTTAAGCCGGCAGCAATGATTCTGTTGCATACTTTGGCGCGATAAGGTCCACCATACCGGCCGACGGCAGGCTCGCAGCCTGGTTTCGCGGCCGCGGGCCACTCTCCTTGTTCGTTCCTCCCCCCGGCGCATGAAGATCCTGCTCACCGGTGCGGCCGGTTTCATCGGCATGCACGTCGCGCTGCGCCTGCTGGCGCGCGGCGACGAGGTCGTCGGCATCGACAACCTCAACGATTACTACGACCCGGCGCTCAAGCTGGCGCGGCTGGCGCGGCTGCGCGCGCATCCGGACTTCCGCTTCGAGCAGGTCTCGCTCGAGGACGGCATGGCCCTGTCCGAGGCCTTCCACCGCGCCACGCCGCAGCGCGTGGTGCACCTGGCTGCGCAGGTGGGCGTGCGCCATTCGGTGGTCGCACCGCACGCCAGCGCCGGCTCGAACCTGCAGGGTTTCGTCAACGTGCTGGAAGGCTGCCGCGCCATGCGGGTGGAGCACCTGGTGTACGCCAGCAGTTCCAGCGTCTACGGCGCCAATGCGCAACTGCCTTACGTGGAGGAGCAGGGCGTCGACCACCCGATGAGCCTGTACGCCGCCACCAAGCGCGCCAACGAGCTGATGGCGCATGCGTACAGCCACCTGTTCCGCATCCCGACCACCGGCGTGCGCTTCTTCACGGTGTACGGTCCCTGGGGCCGGCCCGACATGGCCATGTTCCGCTTCACGAAGGCGATCCTGGAAGGCCAGCCGCTGGACCTGTACAACGACGGCAACATGGTGCGCGACTTCACCTATGTCGACGACGTCGCCGACCCGGTGCTGCGCCTGCTGGACAAGCCCGCCACGCCGGACCCGGCCTTCGATCCGGCCCGACCCGATCCGGTGAGCAGCGACGCGCCGTTCCGCGTCTTCAACGTCGGCGGCGGCCACCCGGTGCACCTGCTGGAACTGATCTCCGCGCTGGAGGACACGCTGGGCCGCAAGGCGCAACGTCGCCTCATGCCCCTGCAGCCGGGCGACGTGCTGGCCACCGGCGCCAACACGCAGCGCCTGCACGACTGGATCGGGCCCTGTCCCGCCACGCCGCTGCGCGTCGGCCTGCGTCGCTTCGCCGACTGGTACCTGACCTCCTACCAGGGGGCAGCGCGGGCATGAGCACGCTGCAGGTTTCACCCCGCCGCGCGCTGGCCTGGCTCGGCGGCGCCGGCCTCGTTCTCGTGCTCGCCGGCATCGCCGTGCACTTCGCCGGCGCCGATCCGGCCCTGCTGCTGCGCGCGCATGCCAGCGCACCCACGGCCTTCGACACCGTGCTGTGGTCCTGCCTCACGGTGCTGGCCCTCGGCTGGTGCGCCCTGATCGTGGTGCTGGCCGCGGACCGCGGAGCAGGGTGGCTGGCCGCCCTGCTGCTGCCCGTGTTCATCGTCGGCGGCCTGCTCACCCACGTCACCAAGTGGCTGCTGGCCGTGCCGCGGCCGGCCGCCAGCGGGCTGCTGCCGCAGATGCACGTCATCGGGGAGACCTTCCGCGGCTCCGTGTCCATGCCGTCGGGCCATTCCGTCACGGCCGCTGCCATGGCGGCGCTGCTGTGCCTCGTGGTGCCGGGGCGCCGGCCGGCCTGGCGGGCGCTGCTGCTCGCAGGCGCGGCCCTCATGGCGGCCTCGCGCGTGGTGGTCGGCGCGCACTGGCCCTCCGATACGCTGGTCGGCTTCGGGCTGGGCCTGCTGTCCGTTGCGCTGTGCCTGGCCGCCGTTCAATCCGGCCCCGGCCAGCGCCTGCACCAGGGGCTGGCGCGGCGCATCCGTACGCGCGCGGGCCAGCGCTGCGTGGCCGTGGTGGAAGTGCTGGGCGCCGTCGGCCTGCTGGCCGAGCGCACCGGCTATCCGGCCGCCCGGATGATGGTGATCGCCGTCGCCGTCCTGGCCTGCGCCAGTGCGGCCTGGCGCTGGCGCGCGACCCGCGCGGCTCGGCCCTTCCCCGCGCTGCCGGACGCGCCCGCGGAGCGCACATGAAGCCGCTGGAAGTTGCCGCGCCCGCGCCGGCCGCGGCGCGCCCGCTGTACTGGGTGCGTGTGTCCTTCACGGTCCTGGTGTGCCTGCTCGCCTGGGCCTGGCTGCTGCGGCATGCGCAATTCGATGCGCTGGGCGCGCAGGCGGCGCAGGTGCCGGCCTGGGGCTGGCTCGCCGCCGGCGCCGCGCTCCTGGCCGGCCACAGCCTGCGGGCCGTGCGCCTGCAGCGCGACTGGCGCCACCTCGCGCACGTCCGCTGGTGGGAGTGCCTGCGCCTCGTGCTCACCCACAACGCGATGGTCCTGATGCTGCCGCTGCGCGCCGGCGAGGCCGCGTACCTGATGGCCGTGCGGCGGCAGTGGGGCGTCGGCTGGGGCGCGGCGGGCATCGCCCTGCTGCGCTGGCGGCTGCAGGACATGGCGGTGCTCGGGATGCTGGCGGTGCTGCTGCTGCTGCCGCTGCCCCTGTGGCAGCGCCTGGCCGGCGCCGTGCTGGCCGCCGGGGCGCTGCATTTCCTGTTGCCTCCCGTGTGGCGCTGGCTGGCCCGGCGCGCCGGCGGCGGCAGCGGTGCCGTCGGCGAGGTCGCCGATCCGTGGAAGGGTCTCGCCGTGAGCGCCGGCAACTGGTCGCTCAAGGTGCTGGCCAATGGCTGCCTGCTGGCCGCGCTGGCCGGCCTGCCGCTGCTCGACGCCTGGCGCGCCGCGCTCGGCGGCGAGCTGGCCGGCGTGCAACCCCTGCAGCCACCCGCCGGCCTCGGCACCTACGAAGGTGGCGTGTGGCTCGCCGCCGGTGCCGCGCCCGACGCGGTCGGCCTCGTCGTATCCGCCGCCCTGGCGGTGCATGCTTTCAGCCTGGCCGTGGCGCTGGGCGCCGCGGCCGTCGCCCAGTTGCGCCTGCCCGGCTCCAAACTGCGCGAGGAGTCGCCCTCATGAACTACGCTTCCCTCCCCGAGGCCGTGCTGGCCGAAACGACCGTGGAAGAGCCCGCCGTCGGCGAGCTCGCCGCGCTGCCCGCGCACAGCCTGTCGGTCGTCGTCCCCATGTACAACGAGGTGGAGAACGCCACCGCGCTGATCGACGCCGTGCAGGCCGCACTCGCTGCCTACCCCTGGCCCTGGGAGCTGATCGTGGTCGACGACGGCAGCACCGACGGCACCGGCCGCACGCTGGACCGGCGCGCGCGCGAGACCGGCACCCACATCCGCGTGCTGCACCTGGCGCGCAACTTCCGCCAGACCGCCGCCATGCAGGCCGGCATCGACGCCTCGCGCGGCGACGTGGTCGCCACCCTCGACGGCGACCTGCAGAACGACCCCGCCGACATCCCCCGCATGGTGGCGCGCCTGCTCGCCGAGGACCTGGACATGGTCGCTGGCTGGCGCCGCCAGCGCCAGGACGGCATGTTCCTGCGCAAGATCCCCTCGATGCTGGCCAACCGCCTGATCCGGCGCGTCAGCGGCCTGAAGTTCCAGGACCTGGGTTGCAGCCTGAAGATCTTCCGCGGCAGCGTGCTGCGGCAGGTGCGCCTGTATGGCGAGATGCACCGCTTCATTCCCGCCTGGCTCGCCACCGTGACCAGCCCCTCGCGCATGGCGGAGGAGCCGGTGCGGCACCACGCGCGCCGCGCGGGCAGCTCCAAGTACGGCATCTCGCGCACCTTCCGCGTGCTGATCGACCTGCTGGCGATCCACTTCTTCCTGCGCTTCGGTACCCGACCCGGCCACTTCTTCGGCGGCATCGGCCTGGGGGTGCTGTTCGTCGGCTCCCTCATGCTGGCCTACATGGGCGTGCTCAAGCTGACCGGCCACGAGATCGGCACGCGGCCCATGCTGTCGCTCGGCTTCTTCCTGGTGCTGGGCGGCGTGCAGCTGCTCACCACCGGCGTGCTGGCCGAACTGCTGATGCGCGTCTACTTCGACGTCGGCCGCGCGCGCCCCTACCGCGTGCGGGCGGGCGAGGGCAGCGAGACCCCTGGCGAGGCCCCTGCCGAGGCCGGCTGGCATGGCTGATCCCGCGCCGATCGCCGCCGGCTGGGAACGCGCGTCAGCGGTGCCGGCCTGGCGTCGCATCCTCTGGGCGCTGGTGCTGGCCCTGCCGCTGCTGTGGCAGCTGGGAGGCACGCCGCTGTTCGACGTCGACGAAGGCGCGTTCTCCGAAGCCACCCGCGAGATGCTCGCCAGCGGCGACTGGGGCCACACCACGCTCAACGGCGACAACCGCTTCGACAAGCCGATCGGGATCTATTGGCTGCAGGCCACGGCGGCCACGCTGTTCGGCTTCAACGAATTCTCGGTGCGGCTGCCCTCGGCGCTCGCGTGCTGGGTGATGGCGCTGGCGCTGGCCGGCTTCGCGGCGCGGCGCTGGGGCGAGCGCACGGGGCTGCTGGCCGGCATGCTGACGGTCACGACGCTCGGCTTCCAGATGATAGGCCGCGCCAGCACGGCCGACGGCCTGCTGAACCTGCTGCTGGTGCTGGCCACGCTGGATGCCTGGCGCTTCATCGAATCGGAGCGCAAGGCGCCGCTGCGCCGCACCTTCGCGTGGGTGGGGCTCGGCCTGCTGGTGAAGGGCCCGATCGCCATCCTGGTGCCGGGCGCCGCGGTGCTCGTGTGGTGCACCGGCAGCCGGCGCTGGGCGCCGCTGCGGCGCGCGCTGCTGGACCTGCCCGGCTGGGCGCTGCTGCTCGCGATCGCCGTGCCCTGGTACGCCTATGCGCTGCACCGGCACGGCATGCTGTTCGTCGAAGGGTTCCTGCTGAAGCACAACGTCGAACGCTTCACCGGCACCATCGGCGGCCATGCGGGCTCGCCGCTGTACTTCCTCGTCGTGCTGCCGCTCCTCGCGCTGCCCTGGACGCCGCTGATGGTCACGGTGCTGGCCCGCTGGCGCGCCACCTGGGCCGATCCGCTCGGGCGCTACCTGCTGGGGTGGAGCGCCTTCGTGGTGCTGTTCTTTTCCTTCGCGTCGACCAAGCTGCCGCATTACGTGCTGTACGGGCACGCGCCGATGGTGCTGCTGATGGCGCGCGCGCTGGCCGATGCCTCGCCGCGCCTGCGCCGGGTCGTCGCGGGGGGCCTGTTCGCCACCGCCTTGCTGGTGACGGCACTGCCGTTCCTGGTGCTGCATTTCGCGCCGACGGTGCGCGATCCCTTCTACCGCGCGCTGCTGTCGGGGGCACCGGCCCCGGGCTGGATGCCGGCCGCGCTGTTCGTGCTGGCGCTGGGCCTGCTGCTGGCCTGGCGTCCGGTGCAGTCGCCCTCGCCGCTGCGGCTCGCCGGCGCCGGCGGGGCGCTGGCCCTGTTCATCGCCGGCGTGGTGCTGCCCTGGTTCGGCGAGGCCCTGCAGGGGCCCGTGCGGCGCGCTGCCGCCGTGGCTGCTTCGCGGCCGGGCACCGTGGCGCAGTGGCAGTTGCACCTTCCCAGCTTCGCGGTCTACCTGCAGCGCGTGTCGCCCAAGCGCGAGCCGCTGCCCGGCGACATGGTCCTCACGCGCGCCGACCGCCTGCCGCCCTACGACGACAGCCGCATGCGGCTGTTCGAGGAGCGCGGCGTGGTGCTGCTGGGGCCGCGGCGGTAAGCACCGCGGGCGGCAGGCCGCCGGGCTTGCAGCCAGCGTCCTGTCCCTCGCGCGGCAGGCGGGCGCCCGCCAGTTTGGGCATGATGCGTCCTCTACGAGAGACCCGAGGACCACCATGACACGCAGCGTTTTCCAGCTGTTCGACCTGCAGGGCAAGACTGCCCTCGTGACCGGCGGCTCGCGCGGCCTGGGCCTGCAACTGGCCCAGGCGCTGGGCGAGGCCGGGGCCCGCATCATGCTCACCGCCCGCAAGGAAGGCGAACTGGAGGAGGCGATCGCGCACCTGCAGGCCGCCAACATCGACGCGCGCTGGATCGCCGCGGACTGCGCCCGCGAGGAGGACATCCGCCGCGTCGCGGACCAGACGCTGGAGCGCATGGGCGACGTCGACATCCTCGTGAACAACGCCGGTGCCGCCTGGGGCGCGCCGGCGGAGGACCATCCGGTGGAGGCCTGGGACAAGGTGATGAACCTCAACATCCGCGGCTACTTCCTGCTGGCGCAGCAGATCGGCAAGCGCAGCATGATCCCGCGCCAACAGGGCCGCATCCTCAACGTGGCTTCCATCGCGGGGCTGGGCGGCAATCCCGAGGGCCACAACACGATCGCGTACAACACGTCGAAGGGGGCCGTGATCACCTTCACGCAGGCGCTGGCCGCCGAGTGGGGCCGCTATGGCATCAACGTGAATGCGATCTGCCCCGGCTTCTTCCCGAGCAAGATGACCAGGCACACGCTCGACACCATGGGTGACGAACTGCTGAAGAACGCGCCGCTGCACCGCTTCGGCGACGACGAGGACCTGAAGGGCGCGTGCCTGCTGTTCGCCTCCGCGGCCGGCAAGCACATCACCGGCCAGTGGCTCGCCGTCGACGGCGGTGTCTCGTGCATCGCGGGAGGTTGAACGAAGTGCCGAGTCCCAAGCTGTTTGGCGTCGAGATCCCCTTCGTCGAGCACCTCGGCTTCGAGCTGCTGAAGATGGAGGGCGGCGAATCCATCCTGCAGTTCGAGCCGAAGCACGAACACATGAACTCCTTCCGGGTGGCGCACGGCGGCGCGATCATGACGCTGCTGGACGTGACGCTGGCGACGGCCGCGCGCAGCGTCGACCTCGAGACCGGCGTCGTCACCATCGAGATGAAGACCTCCTTCATGCAGCCCTGCCAGGGGCTGCTGACGGCCAAGGGCCGGCTGATGCACCGGACCAAGTCGATGGCCTTCACCGAAGGAACGGTCTACGATGCCGCAGGCCGGGCCTGCGCCCACGCCACCGGGACCTTCAAGTACGTCAAGCGCGCCGCGCCGACTGCCCCGGGCAACACCATTTCCACCGACTGAGGAGACCCCCCATGCCCCAGAACCGGCAGATCTTCCTGGAGAGCCGCCCGCAAGGCGAGGCGCGCGCGGACAACTTCAAGCTCGTGACGAGCGAGACGCCGCCGCTGAAGGACGGCGAGGTGCTGGTGCGGCACCACTACCTGAGCCTCGATCCGTACATGCGCGGGCGCATGAACGACGCCAAGAGCTATGCCGCGCCGCAGCCCCTCGGGCAGGTGATGCAGGGCGGCACCGTGGGCGAGGTGGTGGAAAGCCGCAGCGCGAAATTCAAGCCGGGCGACAAGGTGGTCGGCATGGGCGGCTGGCAGGAATATGCCGTCGTCTCCGCGGAGCAGGGCGGGCTGCGCAAGGTGGATACTGCGCAGGTTCCGTTGTCGCATTACCTCGGCGCGGTCGGCATGCCCGGCGTCACGGCCTGGTATGGGCTGACGCAGATCATCCAGGCCAGGCAAGGCCAGACGGTGGTCGTCAGTGCGGCCAGCGGCGCGGTGGGCAGCGCGGTGGGCGTGCTGGCCAAGCAACGCGGTTGCCGCGCCGTGGGCATCGCCGGCGGGCCGGACAAGTGCGGCTACGTCGAGAAGGAACTGGGCTTCGACGCCTGCGTCGACTACAAGCAGCACGCCGATGCGCCCTCGCTCGCGCGGGCGCTCAAGGAAGCCTGTCCGGACGGCATCGACGGCTACTTCGAGAACGTCGGCGGCCTGGTGATGGATGCCGTGATGCTGCGCATGAATGCCTTCGGCCGCGTCGCCCTGTGCGGCATGATCGCCGGCTACGACGGCAAGCCGATCCCGATGGCCTACCCGCAACTGATCCTGACCAACCGTCTGCTGGTGCAGGGCTTCATCGTCAGCGAGCACATGGAGCTGTGGCCGCAGGCACTGCAGGAGCTGGGCACGCTGGTCGGCTCGGGCAAGTTCCGCCCGCGCGAGAGCGTGGCGCAGGGGCTGGAGTCCGCGCCCGAAGCTTTCCTGGGCATGCTGAAGGGGCGCAACTTCGGCAAGCAGGTGGTGAAGCTGGTGTGAGGAAGACGGACTTCCGGACGCAGAGGACGCAAAGGGTACGCAAAGGACGCAAAAGGACATCCATCGGAAATGGGGGGCCAGATCCCATTCAGTCTGCCTTTTTGCGTCTTCTGCGTACCCTTTGCGTCCTCTGCGTCCTCTGCGTCCGGCTGTCCGCGCCCGTCTTTGCGCGATACTCCGGCGATCACGCTCGCGACGGGGGGGGCCATGCCAGACTTTGCAACGCATGAAGTGTTCAACCAGCCCGAGCCGCTGGTCGACACCAACCTGTTCGAGACCAACCGGCCGCTGCAGGATGCGCTGCGCTTCAACGCGCCCGGCCTCGATCCCGCACCGCTGCGCGAGCTCGGGGCGCTCGCCGGTTCGGCCGCCATGCAGGCGCACGCGCGGCTGGCCAACGTGCACACCCCCGAACTGCACACGCACGACCGCTTCGGCCGCCGCATCGACGAGGTCGAATTCCATCCGAGCTACCACGCCCTGATGGCCGCGGCCGTGCAGGCGGGGCTGCACGGCGCACCGTGGGGCGCATCCGGCCCCAACCCGCACGTGCTGCGCGCCGCGGGCTTCATGCTGTTCACCGAGCTCGAGCCTTCGATCCTGTGCCCGATCTCGATGACCTACGCCGTCACGCCCGCCCTGCGCGGCAACCCCGCGGTCTCGAAGGACTGGGCGCCCCGCCTCACCAGCCGCAGCTACGACCCGCGGCTCGTCCCGTTCTCGCAGAAGGCCGGCGTGACCATGGGCATGGGCATGACGGAGAAGCAGGGCGGCTCCGACGTGCGCTCCAACACCACCCGTGCCGTGGCCGACGGCAGCGACGCCTGGGGCCCGCGCTTCCGCGTCACCGGCCACAAGTGGTTCTTCTCGGCGCCGATGTGCGATGCCTTCCTGGTCCTGGCCAACACCGAGGCGGGCCTGAGCTGCCTGTTCCTGCCGCGCGTGCTGCCGGACGGCAGCCGCAACGGCCTGCGCATCCAGCGCCTGAAGGACAAGCTGGGCAACAAGGCGAACGCCAGTTCGGAAGTCGAGTTCCAGGAAGCGAGCGCGTGGCTGGTCGGCGAAGAGGGCCGCGGCGTGCCCATGATCCTGCAGATGGGAACCATGACGCGCCTGGACTGCGCCCTCGGCACCAGCGGCCTGATGCGGCAGGCGCTGGCGCTGGCCCTGAACCACACCGCGCAGCGCATGGCCTTCGGCAAGCGCCTGATCGAGCAGCCGCTGATGCGCAACGTGCTGGCCGACCTGGCGCTGGAAAGCGAAGCGGCCACCGCGCTGGCGCTGCGCCTGGCGCGCGGCTACGACCGCCGCGACGACACGCACGAAGCCGCCGTCGCGCGCCTGCTCACGCCGATCGCCAAGTTCTGGATCTGCAAGCGCGGCAGCGCCTTCGCCCAGGAAGCCATGGAGTGCCTGGGCGGCAACGGCTACGTCGAGGAGGGCGGCGAAGGCGTGCTGGCACGCATCTACCGCGAGATGCCGGTCAACTCGATCTGGGAGGGCGCCGGCAACATCATGGCGCTGGACCTGCTGCGCGCCCTGCGCGGCGGCGATGCGGCCGCGGCGCTGGCGCACGAACTGGCGCCGGCCCGGGGCGTCCACCCTGCGCTGGACCATGTGATCGCGACCCTGCCCATGCGCATCGAGCTGCTGGCCACCGAGGTGGAGGCGCGCCGGCTGGCGCAGGAGGTGGCGCTGGCCGTGCAGGCGGTGCTGCTCGCGCAGACGGCCCCGGCGGCGGTGGTGGACGCCTTCTGCGCCTCGCGCCTGGGCGGCGACTGGGGCCACGCCTTCGGCACGCTGCCCGCGCGGACGGGCTTCGACGTCATCCTGCAGCGCGCGCTGCCGCAATGAACAACGACGAACCACGAACCGCATGAACGACCTGATCCTGCACCACTATCCCAGCTCGCCGTTCTCCGAGAAGATCCGGCTCGTCCTGGGCTACAAGAAGCTGCCGTGGAAGTCGGTGCACATCCCGGCGGTGATGCCCAAGCCGGAGGTGGTCGCGCTGACCGGCGGCTACCGGCGCACGCCGGTGCTGCAGGTCGGGGCCGACATCTATTGCGACACGGCGCTGATCTGCGACGTGCTGGAACACGTGCGGCCCGAGCCCACGCTGTACCCGCCGCACCTGAAAGGCGTCTGCCGCATCTTCGCGCAGTGGGCGGACTCGACGCTGTTCTGGGCCGCCATGGGCTACAACCTGCAGCCCAGGGGCGCCGCGCACGTGTTCGCCAAGGCGCCCCCCGAGGCTGCCAAGGCCTTCTCGGACGACCGCAGGGCGATGGCCGTGAACATGGTGCGGCTGCGCCCCGGCGACGCCACCTGCGCCTACCGCTCCTACCTGCGCCGCATCGCGAACATGGCCGACGAGCACGACTTCCTGTTCGGGATGGAGCCCT
Organism: Ramlibacter alkalitolerans; assembly: GCF_016722765.1. Taxonomy (GTDB): domain Bacteria; phylum Pseudomonadota; class Gammaproteobacteria; order Burkholderiales; family Burkholderiaceae_C; genus Ramlibacter; species Ramlibacter alkalitolerans. The sequence goes on from NZ_JAEQND010000012.1 coordinate 143,058, forward strand.
GCGTCGCCGACTTCGCCGCCTACCACGGCATCTGGTACACGCGCACCCAGGTGCCGTTGCTGGCCGACGTCCTGAACGCGACGCCCTCGGTGGGCGAGTGGGCGAACCGGGTGGAGGCGATCGGGCACGGTCCGATGACGCAGCTCAGCCCGGAGGCCGCCCTCACCATCGCCGCCGGCGTGGAGCCGCAGCCGCCCGGATCCAACCTGCTGATCGACAGCGCCTTCCAGGACGATCACGGCGTCGCCCTGGGAAGCCGCGTCACGATCACGCCGGAGTCCTTCGGCAGCGAGTCGACCGAGGGTGAGCTCATTGCCGCCACTCGCACGCACTACAGCCTGCGCCGCGAGGACGCGCGGGCCGGCCTCGTGCACGTGCACTTCCCGCGCCTGGGCTACGTGCTGCGGGCAGTGGCGCCGACCTGAGGACTTCCATGGCGCGCGCGCAGGGCTGCTGCCTGTTCGACACCGCCATCGGGCCCTGCGGCATCGCCTGGACGGAGTCCGCGCTGGCGGCAGTGCAGTTGCCGGAAGCGACGCCTGCCGGCACGCTCCGGCGGCTGCTGCGCTACGTCGGCCAGGAGGTGCGGCAAGGCGATCCGCCGGGCTTCGTGCAGGCGGCGATCGTGCGCGTGCAGGCGCTGCTCGCGGGCGCGAAGGACGACCTGGCGGACCTGCCGCTGGACCTGGAGGACGTGCCGGAGTTCCATCGTCGCGTGTACGAGATCACCCGCGCGATCCCACCCGGCGAGGTGCTCACCTATGGCGAAGTGGCGCGCCGCCTGGGCGAGCCCGGAGCCGCCCGCGCCGTGGGCCAGGCGCTGGGCAAGAACCCGTTCGCACCGGTGATCCCCTGCCACCGCGTTCTGGCCGCAGGCGGCAAGTCGGGTGGCTTTTCGGCCGAAGGCGGCGCGAACACGAAGCTGCGGATGCTGGAGATCGAAGGCACGCGCTTCGGCGGCGAGCCGGGGCTGTTCGACTGAACATCCCGCCATTCCCGCGCAGGCTCCCCGTCATGCCCGCGAAGGCGGGAATCAAGCGGCCCTTCCGTCATTCCCGCGAAGGCGGGAATCCAGGGCTCCCCGTCATTCCCGCGCAGGCGGGAATCCAGGGCGTTGGAAAGGCGAAAGAGCGGCCGCGGCCGCTCCCCCTGGATCCCCGCCTCCGCGGGGATGACGTTTCTCGTGTTCCGTGTCGCTCAGAACCAGCGCCGCCACCCCGACGGCTCGTTCGGCCGGTCCAGCGCCTGCCGCTCCTCGCGCCGCTCTTCCCGCCGTTCCTCGTTCCGCAGCTCCCGCTGCTCGCGCATCCTCTCCTCGCGCATGCGCTCTTCCTCGCGCATCTGCGCCAGTCGCGCTTCCTCGGCGCTCGCGTGCTCGCCTTCACGCACCGCCTGCGCCGCTTCGCTGCGCGTGACCGGCGGCACGACGGTGGCGGGGCCGTTGCCCCAGCCGGCGCGCTCGAAGCGGGAGTCGAAGCGGTGCTCCAGCTCGTTGAGGCGCGCCGCCAGCATGCGGTTCGTCGTTTCCGAATGCGTGCGCAGTTCGCGCTGCAGTTCGCTCGTGCGCATCGTCTCGCGCTCCCGCAGCTCGCGCAGGTTTTCCTCCAGGTAGGCCCGCAGCTCCGTGAAGCGCGAGGCCTCGGCCTTGTCGGCCAGCGCGCGCTGCGCTTCCAGTTCCTTGTAGTGATGGCGCGATTCGAGCAGCGCGCTGGTGCGGATGGCGCCGGCGGACAGGACGAAAGCGACGACCGCCAGGGCCAGCAGGCCCAGCAGGATGGCGCCCAGCGGCGCATCGGCGACCACGGGGCCGAACAGCAGCGGCGAGACGCGCATCACCTCGGACCAGTTGAGGGCGGCGAAGGCGGCGACCAGCAGGATCGCCACGACGAGCAGGATCAGGCGCGAGCGCATGGATTCTCCTTGGGGGTTCCTGTCAAGTCTCTCTGCAGTACCACGCCACACGTGTCAGCCAGACACCTATTTCGATGTACGGCCCGTGTGGCAAACTCGCGCGCTCTCCGGTGCTCCGCAGTAGTAACACGATGCAAAAAATCCTCCGGCAGATCGCTGCCGAACTCCGTGTCCAGGAAAGCCAGGTCCGCGCGGCCGTCGACCTGCTGGATGGCGGGGCCAGCGTCCCGTTCATCGCCCGCTACCGCAAGGAAGCGACGGGCGGCCTGGACGACACCCACCTGCGCGAACTCGAAGCCCGCCTGTCCTACCTGCGGGAGCTGGAGGACCGGCGCGAAGCGGTGCTCAAGAGCATCGAGGAGCAGGGCAAGCTCACCCCCGAGCTGCGCGCCGCCCTCGAGGCCGCGCCGACCAAGCAGGAGCTGGAGGACCTGTACCTGCCCTACAAGCCGCGGCGCCGCACCAAGGGCCAGATCGCCCGCGAAGCCGGCCTGGAGCCGCTGGCGGACCTGCTGTGGGCCGATCCGGCGCGCGACCCCGCGACCGAAGCCGCCGGTTTCGTGAAGAAGGAAAAAGGCGAAGGCGGGGAGGATTTCACGACCGTTCCCGCCGTGCTCGACGGCGTGCGCGACATCCTCTCGGAGCGCTGGGCCGAGGACGCGGTGCTGGTGCAATCGCTACGGCAGTGGCTGTGGACCGAGGGCCTGCTGAAATCGAAGCTTGCGGCCGGCAAGGACGAGAACCACCCCGACGTCGCCAAGTTCCGCGACTACTTCGACTACGACGAGCCGATCGGCCGGGTGCCCTCGCACCGCGCGCTGGCCGTGTTCCGCGGCCGCGCGCAGGAGATCCTCGACGTCAAGCTGGTGCTGCCAGTGGAGCCCGAGCCCGGCCAGCCCTCCATCGCGGAAGGCAAGATCGCGCTGCACCTGGGATGGAGCCACGCGAAGCGCGCGGCCGACGACCTGCTGCGCAAGTGCGTGACCTGGACGTGGCGCGTCAAGCTGTCGCTGTCCACCGAGCGCGACCTGTTCGCGCGCCTGCGCGAGGAGGCCGAGAAGGTCGCCATCAAGGTGTTCGCCGAGAACCTGCGCGACCTGCTGCTGGCCGCGCCGGCGGGCCCGCGCGTGGTGATGGGCCTGGACCCCGGCATCCGCACCGGCGTGAAGGTGGCCGTGGTCGATGCCACCGGCAAGCTGGTGGACACCGCCACCGTCTACCCGCACGAACCGCGCCGCGACTGGGAAGGCGCGCTGCACACCCTCACCCAGTTGTGCCGCAAGCACGGCGTCAACCTGATCGCCATCGGCAACGGCACCGCCAGCCGCGAGACCGACAAGCTCGCCGCCGACCTGATGAAGCGCGTCGAAGGCGAGATGCAGCGCATCGTGGTGAGCGAAGCCGGCGCCTCGGTGTATTCGGCGAGCGAATACGCCTCGAAGGAGATGCCCGACGTCGACGTGAGCCTGCGCGGCGCCGCCAGCATCGCGCGCCGACTGCAGGACCCGCTGGCGGAACTGGTGAAGATCGACCCGAAGTCGATCGGCGTCGGCCAGTACCAGCACGACGTGAACCAGAGCGAGCTGGCCCGCACCCTGGAAGCGGTGGTGGAAGACTGCGTGAACAAGGTCGGCGTGGACCTCAACACCGCCAGCGCGCCGCTGCTGTCGCGCGTCTCCGGCCTGTCGCCCTCGGTGGCGCGCGCGGTGGTGCAATGGCGCGAATCGAACGGTGCCTTCAGGAGCCGCCAGCAGCTCCTGCAGGTCAGCGGCCTGGGGCCCAAGACCTTCGAGCAGAGCGCGGGCTTCCTGCGCATCCGCGGCGGCGACAACCCGCTCGACATGACCGGCGTGCACCCGGAAACGTACCCGGTGGTCGAGAAGATCCTGGCCACCGTGAACAAGCCGGTGCAGGAGCTGATGGGCCGCGCCGAGATGCTCAAGACCCTCAAGCCGGAACTGTTCGCCAACGAGAAGTTCGGCGTGATCACCGTCAAGGACATCCTCGGCGAGCTGGAGAAGCCGGGCCGCGATCCGCGTCCGGACTTCAAGGTCGCCCGCTTCAACGACGGCGTGGACGACATCGCCGACCTGCAGCCCGGCATGGAGCTGGAAGGCACCGTGAGCAACGTGGCGGCCTTCGGCGCCTTCGTCGACCTCGGCGTGCACCAGGACGGCCTGGTCCACGTCAGCCAGCTGTCGCACAAGTTCGTGCAGGACGCGCGCGAGGTGGTCAAGACCGGCGACATCGTCAAGGTCAAGGTGCTGGAAGTGGACGCCGCGCGCAAGCGCATCAGCCTCACCATGAAGCTCGGCGCGCCGGTGGGCGGCCGCGACCGGCCGCGCGACAACCGCTTCGAGGGGGCGGCGCGCGGGCAGCGGGCACCCAACAATCCGGCCATCGGCTCGGCCATGCAGGGCGCCTTCGCCAAGCTGCAGGGGCTGCGCAAGTAGGCGCGTGACGACAACCGCTCCCCGCCTCGCGCTGGCGCCCGGCCGCGCCACGGCGGGCGCGCAGAATGGCGCGCATGCGCTCGGCGAGGGCGGTGCCATGAGGCAGGACGCGCAACCGGTCGCGGGCTGCATCCTGTTCCTGCGGCCGCGCGCCGCTGCGGGAACCACGCTGCCTGCGAACGACGCCGCGCTGCGCGCCGTGCTCCAGGCCGCAGCGCAGTCCTGGGACGGGAAGCGCCGCGTGGTGCTGCAGGCGGCCGAGGGTTTCGCCATCGTCGGGCCGGTGCTGCCGTCCGCCGCCCTCGCGGCCGCACGGCGCGCCGCCGCCCACCCGCAGGCCAAGGACGTGGCGATCGCCTTGCACCATGGCCCCCTGCGCGTGCTCGGCGATGAGGCGCGCGTCGGCGGCGAAGGCCTCACGGCCGCAGCCGTGGCGGCCGGGCTCGCGGGTCCGCGCACGCTGGTCTCCGGCGCCTTCCGCGCGGCGCTGGCGCAAGAAGCCTCGCACCTGGCCGAAGACCTGGCAACGGTGACCGATGTGGCCGGGCCGGGCGGCGCTCCGCTGTTCCGGGACGATCCGGCGCGCGCCCGCAGCCGCGGCCAGCGCCGCACGCTCCTGGCCGCCAGCGGCATGGCGGCGCTGCTGGGAGCGGGCTGGGTCGGCCGCGAGGGCCGGCAGCGCTACGAAGCCGCGCACCGGCCGGCGCTCATCCTGCTGGCGATCCGCCCCTCGGGCGAGGTCTTCGTCGACGGCGTGTCGCAGGGCACCAGCCCGCCGCTCGCGCGCGTGTCCGTGCCGCCGGGGCCGCACACGATCGAGGTGCGCAACGCGCGCGCGAAGCCGCTGCACCTGCAGGTGCAGCTGGAGCCGGGGCAGGAACTGCCGGTGCGGCACACCTTCCCGCCGCCGCCGGCGCCGCGCCGCCAGGCACCGCCGAAGGCGAGGCCCAAGCAGGAGCCGGGCCCCTTCGAGCGCTTCAAGTTCTGGTGAATGCCGTGACCCCTTCGCTGCCGTTCACCCACCTGGGCCGCTATCGCATCCTGCGCGAGCTGGGGCGCGGTGCCATGGGCGTGGTGTACCTGGCCGACGACGAGGCGCTGCAGCGCCAGGTCGCGATCAAGACGCTGCTGCTGCCGGACGACGCGAAGGAAAGCCGCGAGCTCGAAGCGCGCTTCCGCCAGGAGGCCAAGGCCGCCGGCGGGGTGAGCCATCCCAACACGATCACCCTCTACGACTTCGGCCGCGAAGGCAACTGGCTCTACATCGCCATGGAGCGGCTGCAGGGCGTGGAACTGCGCGAGCTGATGGAGGGCGGGCCGCTGCCCCTGGATGGCGCGCTGGACATCGCCGGCCAGGTGGCGCTCGGCCTGGCCGCGGCGCACGAGCGCGGCGTGGTCCACCGCGACGTGAAGCCGGGCAACATCATGGTGCTGCCGGGCGGACGCGCCAAGATCATGGACTTCGGCATCGCGCGCATGAAGAGCTCCGAACTGCGCACCGCCACGGGCACCATGATCGGCTCGCCCAAGTACATGTCGCCCGAGCAGGTGGCCGGCCACATGGTGGACCAGCGCAGCGACATCTTCTCGCTCGGTTCGCTGCTGTACGAGATGGTGACCGGCCAGCCCGCGTTCCAGGGCAGCAATTTCGGGCAGCTGCTGGCGGCGATCATGCATGGCGCGGCCGTGCCGCCTTCGCAGCTGCGGCCGGACCTGCCGGCCTCGATCGAGCTGGTGATCACGCGGGCCATGCAGAAGAACCCGCGCTCGCGCTACCAGGACGCGGGCGAGATGGCCGGCGACCTGGCGCAGTGCCGGGCCGCATGGAACCGGGCGCACCCTTCGGGGGTGGCACCGGCGGCGGACGCTGCACCCGCCGGGTCCCGGGAAGTCGACGTCGACGTCACGGTGCCGGACGGGCAGGGCGGCTGGCCGCTGGCGCCCGGCTTCGATTCGAGCGAGGGCCTGCGCCTGCTCGCGCAAGGCCACGGCACGCCGGCGCGCCAGGGCCCCTCCTGGGGCGTCACGGCGTGGACCTGCGGCTACCTGCTGGCCGCGGGCGTGGCGCTGCTGGTCGCGTTCGGCTCCTAGAATCGCCGCGATGCAAGCCTTGCGCATCTACGCGGGGCCGGCCGCGCGCCGCCACATCGCGCAGCACGGGCTGGCCGCCCGCGACGTCGGCGTCGTGCCCGCTGCCGCCGGCGGACCGAAGGGATTGATCCTCGGGCCGCTGGACCGCTTCCTCTTCGGCCAGTGGCTGCCGGCGACCGATCACACCATCCATCTCGTCGGCGCCTCGATCGGCGCCTGGCGCATGGCCACCGCCTGCCTGCACGAACCGGTGCGCGCCTTCGAGCGGCTGGAGCGCGACTACATCGCCCAGGACTACGACCTGCCGCCGGGGCGGCGCACGCCGAGCGCCGCCCACGTGTCGCAGCGCTTCGGCGAGGGGCTGGAGGCGTTCTACGGCGGGCGCATCCGCGAGGTGCTGGAGCATCCGCGTTTCCGGCTGCACATCGTGACGGCGCGCGGTCGCCACGTGCTGCGGCGCGAGCACCGCATCGCGACGCCGCTCGGCTACCTCGGCGCCTTCCTCGCCAACGCGGTGCACCGCCGCGCCATGGGCGCCTGGCTGGAGCGCGTGGTGTTTTCGGCGCCGGAGCACGGTGCGGCGTCGCCGCTGCCCTTCGGCACCGGCGATTTCCCGACCCGGCAGGTGGCGCTGACCGAGGCCAACTTCCAGCCCGCGTTGCAGGCGAGCTGTTCGATCCCGTTCCTGCTGCAGGCCGTGCACGACATCCCCGGTGCGCCGCGCGGCGCCTACTGGGATGGCGGCATCACCGACTACCACCTGCACCTGAAATACGAGGGCGGCCCCGGGCCGGGGCTGGTGCTCTATCCGCATTTCCAGCAGGCGGTGGTGCCGGGCTGGCTGGACAAGGGTCTGAAGTGGCGGCACCGCGTCACGCCTTTCCTGGACCGGATGATCGTGCTGGCGCCGGACGAACAATGGGTGCGGTCGCTGCCGAATGGGAAGCTGCCGGACCGCACGGATTTCGCGCGCTATGGAACGGACCTGCAGGCGCGCATCCGCGACTGGACGGCGGCGGCGCAGGCGAGCCGGCAACTGGCCGAGGAATTCGCGCAGTGGCTGGAGAAGCCGGAGGCGGGGCGGGTGGAGGCGCTGTAGGCCGCCGAAGACGGACAACCAGAACGCAAAAGCCGCAAAAGCTACGCAGAATCCGCAAAAGAACAGCCCATTCAAACTTCTCTTCTTTCGCGGCTTTTGCGGGACCTTTGCGGCTTTTGCGTTCTGGTGTCCGCTTGATGGCCGGCGCTACATCGACGCTTCCAGCATCTCCCGATACTCCTCCCGGCTTGCCTCGCGCGGGTTCGTCTTGTGGCAGTGGTCCGCCATCGCGCCGTCGATGATCTTGTCGAACGATTCGCGCTGCACTCCCATGGCGGCCAGTCCCGACGGCAGGTCCAGGCGCGCGTTCATGGCGCGGATCGCCTCCGGGATGTCGGCGCCGGAGCGCAGGCCCATGGCATGCGCCATGCGGTCCAGCCGACGGTCCTTCTGCACCGCCGGCGACTGCGCGTTGAAGCGCACCACGGCCGGCAGGAACATGGCGTTGAGCGTGCCGTGATGCAGCCGCGGATCGACGCCGCCCAGGCTGTGGCTCAGCGAATGCACGCAACCCAGCCCCTTCTGGAAGGCCATGGCCCCCTGCATCGACGCGCTCATGAGGTTCAGCCGCGCTTCGCGGTCGCTGCCGTCGCGCGTGGCGCGCTCGATGTGGGCCCAGCCGCGCTCCAGGCCGTCCAGCGCGATCCCATCGGCCGGCGGATTGAAGGCCGAGGACATGAAGGTCTCCATGCAGTGCGCGATCGCGTCCATGCCGGTGGCCGCGGTCAGCTTCGGCGGCAGTCCCAGGGTGAGTTCGGGATCGCAGATGGCCGTCTTGGGCACCAGGTGCCAGGAATGGAAGCCGAGCTTGCGGTGGTCGTCGACGATCACGATCGCGCCGCGCGCGACCTCGCTGCCGGTGCCGCTGGTGGTGGGCACCGCGATCAGCGGCGCGACCCGCTCGGTGATGCGCGGCGAGCCGCCTTCGATGGTGGCGTAGCGGGTCAGCGGGCCGTCGTGCGTGGCCAGGATCGCCACGCCCTTGGCGCAGTCGATCGCCGAGCCGCCGCCGACGGCGACCAGGCCGTCGCAGCCCTGGGCGCGGTAGATTTCCGCCGCTGCGCGCACCGCCGCTTCGGTGGGATTCGACGGCGTGCCGTCGAACACGGCATGCGGCAGGCCGCCCAGCGCATCCAGCGCCTTCTGCAGCACGCCCGCGGCGCGCACCCCGGCATCGGTGACCACCAGCGGGCGGGTGATGCCCACGCGCTCGCACTCGGATTTCAGCAGCCGGATCGCGCCGAACTCGAACTGGATCTGGGTGACGTAGTAGATGAAGGCCATGGCCGCTGCGCTCGCTTACGATGGGAGGACCGACTGTAACGCCGCGACCCCCGTCCCCCGAGTGACTTTCCTTCCGCAGTTTCCCGAACTGGGCCCCGCCATGCGCTCCGTGCTGCAGGGCATGGCCCGCTCGCGCCACGTGCCGCTCTACCGCCTTGCACCGCAGGAGGCGCGCGCCGCCTACGAGAAGGCGGCCCACGTGCTGGAGCCGGCCACGCCGCAACTTCCAAGGGTGCAGGACCTGCGCATCCCGGGCCGCGACGGCGAGGCACTGCCGGCGCGGCTCTACGCCCCGTCCGTGCAGGTGCTGCCGGTGCTGCTGTACTTCCACGGCGGCGGCTTCACGATCGGCAGCGTGGCCTCGCACGACACGCTGTGCCGCATCCTCGCGCAGCGCTCCGGTTGCGCGGTGGTCTCGCTGGGCTACCGGCTCGCGCCCGAACACCGCTTCCCCACGGCCGTGGACGACGCCTGGGACGCGACGCAATGGCTGGCGGCGAACGGTGCGGCGCTGGGACTCGACCCGCACCGGCTCGCAGTGGGCGGCGACAGCGCCGGCGGCACGCTCGCCACCGTCTGCGCCACGCTGGCGCGCGACGCCGGCATCCCCGTGCGCCTGCAACTCCTGTTCTACCCGGGCTGCGCTGCCCGCCAGGCGTCGGCGTCGCACGCGCGCTACCACCAGGGCCTGATCCTGGAACAGGCCCACATCGAATACTTCTTCGGCCAGTACATCGCCGATGCCGAGCGCGAGGACTGGCGCTTCGCGCCGCTGAACACGCCCGACGTGGAGGGCGTCGCGCCGGCCTGGTTCGGCCTGGCCGAGTGCGATCCGCTGGTGGACGACGCGATCGCCTACGCGGATAAACTGCGGGCAGCCGGGGTGGCCGTGGACCTGGAGATCTACCGCGGCGTCACCCACGAATTCATCAAGATGGGCCGCGCGCTGCCCGAAGCCCGGCAGGCGCACGCCGACGCAGCCGCCGCCCTCCAACGTGCACTGACACCATGAACAGGGAAGACTTCCGTTTCTTTCACCGGCTGCGCGTGCGCTGGGCCGAAGTGGACATGCAGAAGATCGTCTTCAATGCCCACTACCTGATGTACTTCGACACCGCCGTGGCCGACTACTGGCGTGCGCTGGCGATGCCCTACGGGGAGGCCATGCACCTGCTGCAGGGCGATATCTACCTGAAGAAGGGCACGGTCGAATTCCACGCGTCGGCGCGCATGGACGACCGGCTCGATGTCGGCCTGAAGTGCAGCCGCATCGGCACTTCCTCCATGCTGTTCACCGGCGCGATCTTCCGCGGCGAGGAACTGCTGATCACCTGCGAGCTGGTCTACGTGTTCGCCGATCCGGCCACGCAGACCTCGCGCCCGGTGCCGCCGCCGCTGCGCGAGATGCTCACCGGCTACGAAGCGGGCGAGCCCATGATCCGGGTGCGCACCGGCACCTGGGCCGAGCTGGGCGAGGACGCCGGCCGCATCCGCACCGAGGTGTTCGTGCGGGAGCAGCGCATCCCCGCCGAACTGGAATGGGACGAGGCCGATGCGGGCGCGCTGCATGCCGTCGCCTACAACCGCCTCGGCCAGGCCGTCGCCACGGGCCGCCTGCTGCCCGCCACCGAAGGCGTGGCCAGGATCGGCCGCATGGCCGTGCACCAGGCGCTGCGCGGCGGCGGCTTGGGCGAACAGCTGCTGCGCTCGCTGGCCGGCGCAGCCCACGAGCGCGGAGATCGCGCCATCGAACTGCACGCCCAGCGCACGGCGCAGGACTTCTACGTCCGCCTCGGCTTCGAAGGGCGGGGCGAGCCCTACGAGGAAGCCGGCATCCCGCACCTGACCATGACCAGCGCCTTGCCGCTGGCGCGCTGAGCCCGTGGCCCGCAAACGCCGTTCCGGGCCGGCGGCGCGGCCCGCCGACCGGCCGGCGGCGGATCTTCCCCGTGAAGGCGTCCCGCGCACGGCGCCACCGGCGACGGACCTCGCGCCCGAGCCCTTGAACGACGGCCGGGCCGCCGGCGTGCTGGCGATCGCGCTGTTCCTTGCCCCGGCGGTGGGCGTGCCGCACGAGGAAATGCTGCAGGACACGCTCAAGTCGATCGTCGTGTCCTTCGGCGCGCTGGTGGCGGTGCTGCTGTTCCTGCTGGCGCAGCACGAGCGCCGCCAGCCGCTGCGCTGGCACGCGCTGCTCTGGCTGCCGCTGCTGCTGATGGCGTATGCGCTGGGCAGCATGGCGTGGTCGCATACCTTCCTGGCCGGGGTGGAGGCGATCCGCTGGTTCCTCTTCGCGGCGATCGCCTGGCTCGGGCTCAACACCTTCTCGCGCGAACGCCTGCCGATCATCGCCTGGGCCTTCCACGCCGGCGCGCTGGTCGCCACGGGCTGGGCGATGGCGCAGTTCTGGGGCGGGCTGGAGCTGTTCCCGCAGGGGCCGCGGCCGTCCTCCACCTTCATCAACCGCAACTTCTATGCGGAGTACGCGGTGAGCGCGCTGCCTTTCGGGGTGCTGCTGCTGGCGCGCGCCCGCCGCAATGCGCCGGTGCTGCTGCTGGCGCTGAGCGTCGGCCTGCTGGTCACCGGGATCCTGATGACGGGGACGCGCTCGGCCCTGATCACGCTGGCGGTGCTGGTGCTGGGCGTGCTGCCGCTGGTGGCGTGGCGTTGCGGCAGGCGGCTGGCCTGCGCCGGCTGGCCGCGCGGGCTGCAGGCCGGCGCGCTGGCCGTCGTCGCGGCGACGGTGCTGCTGCTCGGCGTGCTGCCGACGTCCAGTCCCGGCATCCTCAAGGAAGACTTCGGCACGACACCCTTCGAGCGGGCCGTGCACCGCGCGCAGCAGATCGGGCCCAGCGACGGCTCGCTGAACCTGCGCTTCGTGATGTGGAAGGCAACGGCGGCGGCGATCGCCGCACACCCGCTCGCGGGGCTGGGCGCCGGCGCGTGGGAGAACGAGATCCCGCGCTACCAGGCCGAAGGCTCGCAGCTCGAGACCGACTACTACGTCCACAACGAATTCCTGCAGCTCGTCGCCGAGTACGGCGTGGTCGGCTGGATCTTCCTGCTGCTGCTGGTGGCCTACCTGCTGCTGGCGGCCTGGCGCACCTGGGCGCCGGCGGGCCGCGAGGCCGAGGCGGACCAGCCGTGGCGTGCCACCGTGCTCGCCAGCCTGTTCGCCCTGATGCTGGTGAGCAGCATCGGCTTCCCCTGGCGGCTGGCCGCCACCGGTGCGCTGTTCGCGACCTGCCTGGGCGCGCTGGCGGCCTCGGACGCTCGCATGGGCCCCGTGCGCCGCCGGCTCGCGCAGCCGCTGCGCTGGTCGCCGCGGATCGCGCACGTCGCGCTGGGACTGACCGGCGTGTGCCTGGTGCTGGCCTTCATGATCGCGCAGCAGGCCGCCCAGAGCGAGCAGAAGCTGGTGCGCGCCGCGAAGCTGGCGCTGTCGCTGACCGCCACCGGCAACCCGAACGATCCGGCGCTGGCCGGCCAGCGCCAGGAGGTGCTGCAACTGGCGCGCGAGGGCATCGCGCTCAACCCGCACTACCGCAAGATCACGCCCATGGTGGCGGACGAACTGGCCCGCTGGGGCGACTGGCGCGACGCCACCTGGATCTGGGAGAGCGTGCTCTCCTCGCGACCCTACGTGGTCGCCATCATCACCAACGTCGCCCGCGGCTACGCCAGCATGGGCCGCGGCGACCGGGCGCAGGCCTGGCTGGAGCGCGCCAAGCGGCTGCAGCCGCGTGCGCCTGCGGTGCGCTCGCTGGAAGTGATCCTGGCGGCGCGCCACGGCGACGAGCAACACGCCCTGGCGCTGGCGAAGGCGGCCTACGACGAAGGCATCGTCGACTACGACCTGCTCAACACGTATTTCCTGCTGGCCTGGCGCGGCCAGGACTTCGCCCTCGCGCAGCGGCTGCTGGAGGAACGCATGCAGCGCTGGCCCGACAGCCGCGCGCGCGGCCTGGTGCAGCAGGGCCTGATCGCCCTCGACATGAAGCAGCCGGAGCGCGCGCTGCCGTCCTTCCGCGCCGGGCTCGCCGCGGCCGCCACGCCGCAGGAGCGCGCGGCGCTGGAGCAGGAGGTGCCGCCGGCCCTGCGCCCGCAGCTGGCCGCTTCAGGGCCTCAGACGTCTTCGAGCAGGCGGTAGGGCAGGGGCAGCAGTTGCAGGGCAGGGCCGTCGGCGCTGGCCGCATGCAGGTCGCCGGCTTCGACTGCGGCGAGTTGCAGCGACACGATCGCGTCCCAGCCCCCCGCTGGCGAGCGCGCCGCCTCGGCGACGATGCCCGCGGGCTGCTCGGGCTCGGCGGCGCGGAACACCTCCTGGCCGGCCGCGAGTTCGGCCTCGCTGTGGGCGACGAAGGCGCGGCGCTTGAGCGTGCCGCGGAACTGGCTGCGCGCCACCACTTCCTGGCCGGGGTAGCAGCCCTTCTTGAAGTTCACGCCGCCCACCGATTCGTAATTGAGCATCTGCGGCACGAAGGCTTCGACGATCGGCTGCGTGATCGTGGCGACGCCGCTGCGGACCTCGGCCCACTGCCACACCGCCGGATCGAGCTCCGGGCCCGCAGGCGGCGGCGCACCGGCAGGGCCGACCCACAGCGCGCGCGGCTGGCCGTCGGCGGGATACAGCTGCACGCGCCAGCCGCCCTCAGCCTCGCGCACGCTCCAGGGCGCATCGGCCGCCGCCGCCGCTTCACCGAGCAGGCCGTAGAGCGCCTGCTCGCCGCTCGCGTCGGAGAGCTTGACCTTCGCGCGCAGCACGAACATGGACAGGCGCTTGAGGGTCGCGGGCAGCACGTCGCGGCTGCAAACGAGCAGGATGTCGTCCGCCGCGCGGCGCACGGCGATGAAGCTCGCCAGCATCCGGCCCTTGGCCGTGCAGAGGGCGGCCAGCCGCGCCTCGGTGGGCCCGAGCAGGGTGAAATCCTGGGTCAGCTGGCTGTGCAGGAAGCTCGCCGCCTCGGCGCCATGGGCGCGGATCACGCCCAGGTGTGGCAGGGGGGCGACGCCGTTCAGGGGATGGGACATGGGTCAATTATCATGGCCCGCTGATTCCTGACGCCGGGTAAGGATGCGCCGCTTCATCAAACTGCTGTTCGTGCTGGCGCTGCTGGCCGGGGCCGCCGCCGCCGGGGCGGGCTGGTGGTGGATCCACCGGCCGCTGCGCCTGCCGGCGCCGTCCCTCGATCTGTCCATCGAGCCGGGCACCCTGCCGCGCGGCGTGGCGCAGGCCGTGCGCGACGCCGGCGTCGATGTCGACCCGCGCCTGCTGTATGCCTGGTTCCGCGTCTCGGGCGAGGGCCAGCGGATCAAGGCCGGCAGCTACGAGCTGGAGCGCGGCATCACGCCGCAGCGGCTGCTGGACAAGCTGGCGCGCGGCGAGGAGTCGCTGCGCGCCGTGACCGTGGTCGAAGGCTGGAACTGGCGCCAGCTGCGCGCCGCACTGGCCAAGGCCGACCAGCTCCGGCCCGACACGGCGAAGCTCTCCGACGCCGACCTGATGAAGCTGCTGGGCCGCCCCGGCGTGCATCCGGAGGGCCGCTTCTTCCCCGACACCTACACGTATTCCAAGGGTTCCAGCGACGTCAAGGTGTACCAGCGTGCGCTGCGCGCGATGGACAAGCGGCTGGCGCAGGCCTGGGCGCAGCGCGCGCCGCAAGCCGTCGTCAAGACGCCCGAGGAGGCGCTGATCCTGGCCAGCATCGTGGAGAAGGAAACCGGCAAGGCGGCGGACCGCACGCTGATCTCCGCCGTGTTCCAGAACCGGCTGAAGATCGGCATGCCGCTGCAGACCGACCCGACCGTGATCTACGGCCTGGGCGAGAAGTTCAACGGCAACCTGCGCAAGGTCGACCTGCAGACCGACGGGCCCTACAACACTTACCTGCGCCCCGGCCTGCCGCCGACGCCGATCGCGATGCCCGGCAAGGCCTCGCTGCTGGCCGCCGTGCAGCCGGCGCCGGGCAACTTCCTGTACTTCGTGGCCAGGGGCGACGGCAGCAGCCATTTCAGCGCCTCGCTCGACGAGCACAACCGCGCCGTCAACACCTACCAGCGCGGGCGATGACCGGCGGCCTCTTCATCAGCTTCGAGGGCATCGACGGCGCCGGCAAGTCCACGCACATCGACGCGCTGGCCGCCGCCCTGCGCGCGCGCGGCCGCACCGTGGTGACGACGCGCGAGCCGGGCGGAACGCCGCTGGCCGAGAAGCTGCGCGCGCTGGCGCTGAACGAGCCCATGGATCCGCTGACCGAGGCGCTGCTGATGTTCGCGGCCCGGCGCGACCACCTGCTGCAGGTGATCGAGCCGGCGCTGGCGCGCGGCGATGCCGTGCTGTGCGACCGCTTCACCGACGCCACCTTCGCCTACCAGGGCGCCGGCCGCGGCTTCGACCTCGACGTGCTGGCCGGCCTCGAGCGCTGGGTGCAGTCGGTGCCCGCGGTGCAGGCGCCGACGCTGCGGCAGCCGCACCTCACGATCTGGTTCGACCTCGCCCCGGCCGTCGCGGCGCAGCGCCTCGCCGGCGCGCGGGTGCCGGACAAGTTCGAAGCGCAGCCGCAGGAATTCTTCGCCCGCGTCGCCGCCGGCTATGCGGCCCGCGCCGCGGCCGATCCCCATCGCTTCCTGCGCGTGGACGCCGACCAGCCGCGCGAAGCCGTGTGGCGCGACGTCGAAGAGGGCCTGAAGGCCAGGGGGGTGCTGGCATGACCGCACCCTGGATCCGCGCGCAGCTGCGCCATTTGCTCGCCCAGCGGGGCCACGCCTGGCTGCTGCAGGGCCCGTCCGGACTTGGACAGTACAAGCTGGCGCTGGAACTCGCTGCCGCCTGGCTGTGCGACCGGCCGACGCCGGACGGCGCCTGCGGCCAGTGCCACAGCTGCCACCAGGTGCAGGTGCGCAGCCACACGGACCTCGCCGTGCTGATGCCGGAAACCGAGATGCTGGCCCGCGAATGGCCGCTGGCGGAGAAGGCGCAGGCCGAGATCGACGACAAGAAGCGCAAGCCGAGCCGCGAGATCCGGGTCGAGGCGATGCGCGACGCGGTCGAATTCGCCCAGCGCACCAGCGGCCGCGGCCGCGGCAAGGTGGTGATGGTGTACCCCGCGGACCGCATGAACGCGGTCACCGCCAACGCGCTGCTCAAGACGCTGGAGGAGCCGCCCGGCGACGTGCGCTTCGTGCTCGCCACCGAGGCCGCGCACCTGCTGCTGCCCACGATCCGCAGCCGCTGCCTGGGCCACGGCCTGGCCTGGCCGGGCCCGGACGAGGCGACCGCGTGGCTGGCGGAGCAGGGCGTTCCCGCGCCGGCGGCCCCGGTGCTGCTGCGCGCCGCCGGCGGCCGCCCGGAAGACGCGCTGCGCCTGCACCAGGCCGGCCTGGACGCCCGGGCCTGGTCGCAGTGGCCCAAGGCGTTGGTCCGCGGCGACAACCCGGTGATCGGCGACTGGGGCCCGGGCGACCTGGTCGAGGCCTTGCAGAAGCTGTGCCACGACCTGCTGGCCGTGCGCTCGGGGGCGGCGCCGCGCTTCTTCGAGGCCGCGGACCTGCCGCCCGCGGCTTCGGTGCAGGCACTGACCGGGTGGTGGCGCGCCCTGGCTGCGACTTCTCGCACGGTCGACCACCCCTTCAACGCGGGACTGATGCTCGAGGACCTTGTGAGCCAGGCACGGGCGGCCCTACACTCGAGGAGCCCCTCATGAGTACCGCCCCCACCACGCCCCGCCCGAGCGTCATCCAGCTCGCCATCAAGGAAAAGGCGGCCCTGTATGCCGCCTACATCCCGCTGTTCTCCGACGGCGGCGTGTTCATTCCGACCACCCGCGAATACAAGCTGGGCGACGACGTCTACGTGCTGCTCTCGCTGCCGGACGACCCGCAGCGCTACCCGGTGGCCGGCAAGGTCGCCTGGGTCACGCCGGCCCGCGCGGCGGCCAACCGCACCCAGGGCGTGGGCGTGCGTTTTCCCTCCGACGACAAGTCCAAGCTGCTGAAGGTCAAGATCGAGGAGATCCTGGGCGGGCACCTGGCCTCCGAGCGGCCGACGCAGACCATCTGAGCGCGCGGCGCCGGGGCGCCTAGAATCACTTTTTCAGCGCCGCGGGTCGCGAGGCCGCGCGGCGCGCCTGCTTTTGCCATGTTCGTCGATTCCCACTGCCACCTGAGCTTCCCGGAGCTCGCCGCCCAGCTGCCCCAGATCCGCCAGGCCATGGCGCAAGCGAAGGTCGACCGCGCCCTTTGCATCTGCACGACCCTGGAGGAGTTCGAGGACGTGCACGCGCTGGCGATGCGCTACGACAACTTCTGGGCCTCCGCCGGCGTGCATCCGGACAACGAAGGCATCGCCGAGCCCACGGTGGACAAGCTGCTGGAGCTGGCCGCCCGCCCGAGGGTGGTGGGCATCGGCGAAACCGGCCTGGACTACTACCAGATGGAAGAGCGCAAGGGCGGCCGCAGCATCGCCGACCTGGAATGGCAGCGGGAGCGCTTTCGCACCCACATCCGCGCCGCGCACCGGTGCGGCAAGCCGCTGATCATCCACACCCGCGCCTCCTCGGCCGACACGATCGCGATCCTGAAGGAAGAGGGCGAGGACGGCTCCGCGGCGGCGGTGGGCGGCGTGTTCCACTGCTTCACCGAGACGGCCGAAGTGGCCCGGGCGGCGCTGGACCTGGGTTTCCACATCTCCTTTTCGGGGATCATCACCTTCAAGAACGCGGCCGACCTGCGCGAAGTCGCGCGCTTCGTGCCCGAAGACCGGCTGCTGATCGAGACCGACAGCCCCTACCTCGCCCCGGTGCCGTACCGCGGCAAGACCAACAACCCCTCCTACGTGCCCTTCGTCGCGAAGCAGGTGGCCGAGGTGCGCGGGCTGTCCGTGGAGCGGGTGGCCGAGCTCACCAGCCGCAATTTCGAGACCCTCTTCCGGCCTGCAGAATCATGAGAATCTTCTCGAAGTTCGTCTTCCATCTCCTTGCTCTGCTTTCGCTTTCCCTGGCGCACGCCGGCTCCTACGAAGACTTCTTCCAGGCCGTCCGGCAGGACGACGGGCGGCGGATCACCGAGCTGCTCCAGCGCGGTTTCGATGCCAACGCGCTCGATCCCGCCCGGACGCACGGCCTGTTCATCGCCGTCAAGGAAGGCTCGCTGAAGGCGGCCGACGCGCTGATCGCCTGGCCGAAGACCCGGGTGGAATGGCGCAGCCCGAAGGACGAAAGCCCGCTGATGCTGGCGGCGCTCAAGGGCCAGACGGAGATCGTGCGCAAGCTGATCGCCCGCGACGCGCATGTGAACAAGACCGGCTGGGCGCCGCTGCACTATGCCGCCACGGGCGGCCACGTGGAGATCATCCAGATCCTGCTGGACGAGCACGCGTACATCGATGCCGAGTCGCCGAACAAGTCGACCCCGCTGATGATGGCGGCCAAGTACGGCACGCCGGCGGCCGTGAAGCTGCTGCTGGAATCGGGGGCCGACCCGCGGTTGCGCAACGAGCTGGGCCTGTCGGCCATCGAGTTCGCGCAGCAGGGCAACCGGCGCGATTCGGCCGAGATGATCGCTGCGGCGATCCGCGCGAAGTACCCGAAAGGCAAGTGGTGACAGCCACTTGCCGCGGGAAGTTCAAGTGCTGACGGGCGCTATTGCGCGGTGCAGCCGTTGATCAGTTCGACGCCGGCGGACATCGTGCCGGTGTCGGCCCGGCAGCGCGCCATGTCCGCGTAGTGGCCCTGGACCAGCATGCCCGGCGGGTTGTAGCGCAGCGTGGCCTGCGCCTGGAAGCCGCTGGCGGGGGCGTCCTGGCAACGGGCGGCGCGGCCGGCGAGGGTTTCGACGCGCCGGCAGATGGCATCGTCCGGATAGTCGAACTGGCGGATCACGTTGCCCGAGGTGTCGCGGTAGACCAGGTGTTTGCCCGTGCCCGCCGCCACGCCCTTGTACAAGGGGTCCTGTGAGGCGCAGCCGGCCAGTACGACGGCCGCAAGGACCGAAAGTCGCGTGATCAAATGCATGGAATCTCCCAGATGGCGTTCGCGGAGCCACTCCGCGGCAGGATGTTTTTTACAGGGAATCGGCGCTGCCGGGGGCGCGCTGTAACCGCCGTGGTAGTTGATACGATGCGTATTATGTAAAATCAAAGGCACGTAGAAGCGTCAGCCAAGGTATCCACCACCCCCCGTTCCCGGGCGTCCGCTCCCCGGCTCAGCTCCCCTGGGCCCAAGTCTCCCCCGTGATGCGCCACGCTCCACCGATGCGCTGCAGCCGCAAGCGCTTGGCGCCGGTGTCCCGGTGCCCGCCCGCCGCATAGCGCTGGGTGAAGGAAACCTCCGCTTCGGAGTCGCCCAGCAGGCGGATGCGCAGCGACTCCAGCTCCACCGAAATCCGGCGCCGGGCCAGGCGCGCACGGCGCGTTCGTTCCCAGTCGGCGCGCGAGCGCGCATCGCCGCGGAAATCGGGCGCGTAGAAACGCAGGTAGGTGTCGGCTTCGCCCAGTTCCCAGGCCAGCTTCCAGGCCTGGAGCATCTGCTCGATTTCGCCGCGCCGCTGGGGTGCGGCCTGCAGCCCTGCGCTCGTGCCGTCGATGGCCAGCACGCGCGGGCCTGCAGCGGCCGGCAGGCAGGCGAAAGCCGCCACGGCAAGGGCGAGCAGCCGGCGCTGCCGGTGCGTGTTCCAGAAAACCAATCCCGTTCCCCAACGACTTCGTTCCGGCCGCGATCATGCCAGCGCGCGGAGGCGCTGGCCCTGCGCCAGGTCACGCCGGGCGCAGCCTTGCCCTCGCCTCGTACCAGGGCTTGCTGCGATTGACGACCCGCACCACCAGCAGCATCACCGGGACTTCGATCAGGACGCCGACCACCGTCGCTAGCGCGGCGCCCGAGGCGAATCCGAACAGGCTGATCGCGGCCGCGACGGCCAGTTCGAAGAAGTTGCTGGCCCCGATCAGGGCCGAGGGGCAGGCCACGCTGTGGGACTCGCCGACGGCGCGGTTCAGCCCGTAGGCGAGTGCCGCATTGAAGAACACCTGGATCAGGATCGGCACCGCCAGCATGGTGATCACCAGCGGTTGCTCCAGGATCGCGCGGCCCTGGAAGGCGAACAGCAGCACCAGCGTGGCGAGCAGCGCGGCGATCGACCACGGCCCCATCCGGGCCAGTGCGGCCTCGAAGGCCTGCGGGCCGCGCCGCAGCAGCGCGCGTCGCCACCATTGCGCGAGCGCGACCGGGATCAGGATGTACAGCAGCACCGAGGCGATCAAGGTGTCCCACGGGACCACGATGGCCGACAGGCCCAGCAGCAAGGCGACGATGGGCGCGAAGGCGAAGACCATGATCGTGTCGTTCAGCGCCACCTGCGACAGCGTGAAGAGCGGATGGCCGTTGGTCAGGCGGCTCCAGACGAAGACCATCGCCGTGCACGGCGCGGCGGCCAGCAGGATCAGCCCCGCGATGTAGCTGTCCGCCTGGCCGGCCGGCAGCCAGGGCGCGAACACGTGCCGCACGAAGATCCAGGCCAGGAGCGCCATCGAGAACGGCTTGACCGCCCAGTTCACGAACAGGGTCACGCCGATGCCGCGCCAGTGCGTGCGCACCTGGTGCAGCGCGCCGAAGTCCACCTTCACGAGCATCGGAACGATCATCACCCAGATCAGCAGCCCCACCGGCAGGTTCACCCGCGCCAGTTCCATGCGCCCCACGGCCTGGAACACGCCGGGCGCCACCTGGCCCAGCCCGATGCCCGACACGATGCACAGGAACACCCAGACCGTGAGATAGCGCTCGAAGACGCTCATGGGCGCCGCCGGCGCCGGGGCGCTCGCCGTTGCGCACTGCATCCGGTGCCCGCCCTAGCAGCAGGAGGACTTCTCCGGCACGCCCGGCGGCTGGCCGGCAGGCGCACGCGGAGTGCAGCAGGCGGCGGCGCCCTGCTCCTGTTCGTTGAACACCGGAATGGTGGCGAGCGTGTGGAAATGCTCCCACGCGATGCCTTGCGGGTCCGTGATCCAGTGCTTGTCGCTGCGGGCATAGCAGCAGCTGGTCTCGCCCTCGTCCTGCAGTGCGAGATCGGCCGCCTGGGCCCGGGCCTTCAGTTCCGACAGTTCCTCCGCGTTGTCGGCCTGGATGCCCAGGTGATCGATGCCGGCGGCGTGGCCGCGCGTGGAGATCGCGAAATTCACCGGCGGGTCCTGCAGCATCCACTTGGCGTAATCGCTCTCGCTGCGCGTGGGTTCGGCTGCGAACAGCTTCGTGTAGAAGGCCAGGCTTTGCTGGAGGTCGTCGACGTGCAGGTGGACGTGGAAGCGCTTCATGGGGACTCCTTCGTTTCAGCAGTGGGTGCAGCCGGGAACCGTGAGTTGCTCGCAGCCCGCGCCCAGGCAGCAATGCGCCGCCAGGTAGTCCATGAGTTCGGACATGCGTTCCAGGGAGGCGCGGTAGACCAGGTTGCGCCCGTCGCGCTCCTGGCTCACCATGCCCGCGTGCACGAGTTCCTTCAGGTGGAACGACAGCGTGGACGACGCAACGCCCAGCATCTGCGCCAGCTCGCTCGGATTCAGGCCCTGCGGCCCGACGCCGACCAGGGCCCGGAAGACCCGCAGGCGAAGCGGCTGCGCCAGGGCAGCGAGGGCGGCGACGGCGGCCTTTTCTTCCATGATTCGACTTTAGTCGAAATGTCGAACGGTGTCGAGTGCCCCCTGGCGGCGCGCTTGGGCACAATCGGCGCCATGACCCGGATCGAGACCCTCGTGCAGCGCCTGCGTGCCGCCGGCGCCGGCCCCACGCACGAACGCCGCATCCTGCGCCTGTGGAGCAACGCGCTGGCGATGGACAGCGGCAAGCGCCGCATCGAGGACTTCCTGCCGGCCTCGCTGCGGGCCGAACTGCCGGCGATCGAGGCCGAACTCGCGGCGCTGGCCCGCATCGTCTCGGTCCATCCCGGCAGCGACGGCTCGGAGCGCCTGCTGGTGCAACTGGCCGACGGCCAGACCGTCGAAAGCGTGCTGCTGCCGCGCGACGGGCTCTGCATCTCCTCGCAGGTCGGCTGCGCCGTGGGCTGCCAGTTCTGCATGACGGGCCGCGGCGGCCTGGTGCGCCAGCTCGGAAGCGCCGAGATGGTGGCGCAGGTCGCCCTCGCCCGCGCTCGCCGGCCGGTGAAGAAGGTGGTCTTCATGGGCATGGGCGAGCCGGCGCACAACCTCGATGCGGTGCTGGAGGCGATCGACCTGCTCGGGACGGCCGGCAACATCGGCCACAAGAACCTGGTGTTCTCCACCGTGGGCGACCCGCGGGTGTTCGAGCGGCTGCCGCGCGAACGCGTCAAGCCTGCGCTGGCGCTGTCGCTGCACACCACGAAGGCGGACCTGCGCGAGACGCTGCTGCCGCGCGCACCGCGCATGACGCCCGAGGCGCTGGTCGAAGCGGCCGATGCGTATGCGCGCGCCACCGGCTACCCGATCCAGTACCAGTGGACGCTGCTGGAAGGCGTGAACGACGGCGAGGACGAACTCGATGGCATCGTGCGCCTGCTGGCCGGCCGCTACGGCGTGCTGAACATGATCCCCTTCAACCGCGTCGACGGCATCGCTTTCCGTCGTCCGAGCTGGGAGCGCGCGGCGGAGATCGCCCGCACGCTGCACCGGCGCGGCATCCTCACCAAGCTGCGCCAGTCGGCCGGGCAGGACGTCGAAGGCGGCTGCGGCCAGCTGCGCGCCCGCACGCTGCGCATCGTGCCGGTCGCGGCCGCGGCCTGATCCGCCTTCCGCCCTGTCGCCCGCCGGCAACAGGGCACGCAGGCACGCGGGCAGGCTCCTTGCGTGCCATCAATAGCCCTCCCCTGCCCGCGGCGCACACTCGGCGTGCCGGCCCTTTCCGCGTCCGGCCGGCCCACCATCCAGCGGCATGTCGCCGAAAAGCCTACAGTTCAAGGTCAGCCTGTACCTCACCCTCGTGCTCGGCGCGGCGATGGTGCTGCTGATCGTGCTGCTGGTGCGGCAGGAGCGCAGCGAGCAGCTGCGCACCATGGTCACCCACATGTCGCAGCTGTCGCAGGTCATCGAGCGCAGCACCCGCTATGCGATGCTGCTGGACGAACCCGAGATCGTCGACAAGATCATCGAGGACATCGGCAAGCAGGAGGGCATCCGCAGCGTGCGCGTGCTGCGCAAGAACGGCACCATCGCGCACTCCAACGTCGCGGGCGAGGTCGGCCGGCACATCGACCGTGACGCCGAGCACTGCTCGCAGTGCCACCAGGGCACGAAGAAGGTGCTGGGCGACGCGCCCCATGCGGTCAAGTGGCGCATCTTCGACACGCCGGAGCGCCAGCAGCTGCTCGGGAACATGGAGGTGATCCGCAACGAGCCGTCCTGCTCGGGTGCCTCCTGCCACCAGCACCCGGCCAGCCAGTCGGTGCTGGGCATCGTCGACATCACCTACTCGCTCGCGGAATTCAACCGCACGATGGCCGACCACGTGGTGAAGATGATCGCGTTCTCGGTCGGCTTCGTGCTGCTGGTCGCGATCGGCGCCGGCTGGCTGCTGCGCCGCCTGATCTACCAGCCGCTGCGCGACCTCGCACGCGGCGCCGGGCGCATCGCCAGCGGCCATTTCGACGAGCCGATCCCGGTGCGCGGCGCCGACGAGTTCGGCCGGCTTGCCGCTTCGACCAACGTGATGATGGCGGCCGTGAGCAAGTCGCACCGGGAACTGCAGGACTGGGTGGACACGCTGGAGGAAAAGGTCAGGGAACGCACCGGGGAACTGCGCCTGGCCGAAGCCGAGGTGGCGCGCGGCGAAAAGCTGGCCTCCATCGGCCAGCTCGCGGCGGGCATCGCGCACGAACTGAACAATCCCCTGACCGGCGTGCTCACCTTCACCTCGCTGATGCGCCAGAACGCGCCCGCGGGCAGCCAGGACGCCGAGGACCTGGACCTCGTGATCCGGGAAACGCGCCGCTGCGCGAGCATCATCCGGCGGCTGCTGGACTTCGCGCGCGAGAAGCCGCCGGAGAAGACGGTGGTGAACCTCAATGAGCTCGCACAGGAAACGGTGCGCTTCGTCGAGCGCTCGGCGGCGCTGCAGCAGGTGGACATCGTGCTGGAGCCCGACCCCGCGCTGCCGCCCGTGCACGCCGACGCCGACCTGATCAAGCAGGTGCTGATGAACATGCTGGTGAACGCGCAGCAGGCCATCGACGGGCCGGGCCGCATCACGGTGCGCACCCGCCTGCACCCCGCGCGCCGCCTGCCGCTGCGCTCCGCGCCGGAGCCGGTGGCGGAGATCGCCATCGCGGACACCGGCTGCGGCATCGCGAAAGCCGACCTGCAGCGCATCTTCGACCCCTTCTACACGTCCAAGGAAGTCGGCAAGGGCACCGGCCTGGGCCTGTCCGTGAGCTACGGCATCGTCAAGGCCCACGGCGGCCAGATCGAGGTAGAGAGCGCGGTCGGCGCCGGCAGCACCTTCCGCATCCTCCTGCCGGCCGCCCTGCCCGTGCGCGAGCCGCACGGCACGCCGGAGACCACCGCATGAAAGCACGCATCCTGATCGTCGACGACGAGGACATCGTCCTGCGCAGTTGCACCCGCATCCTGGCGGGCGATCCCTACGAAGTGGAGTCCGTCCTCGACCCGTGGGAGGCGCTGCGGCGCATCGACGAGAACGGCTACGACATCGTGGTGCTGGACATCATGATGCCCCACATCGACGGCCTGCAGGTGCTGCAGCACGTGAAGGAACGCCACCCGGAGGTCGACGTGATCATGATGACGGGGCTGTCGCAGGTGCAGACCGCCGTCCAGGCCATGAAGCTCGGCGCCTTCGACTACCTGCCCAAGCCCTTCGATCCCGACGAACTGAAGATGGTGGTGGACCGCGCGATCGAGCGCCAGCGGCTGCTGCGCGAAAACCGCGTGCTCAAGTCCGAGGCCGGCGCCCGCTACCGCTTCGAGAACATCGTCGGCGCCAGTGCGCAGATGCAGTCCGTCTACCGGCTCATCGCGCAATGCGCGCCCACCCACTGCACGGTGATGGTCACCGGCGAGAGCGGCACCGGCAAGGAGATGGTGGCGCGGGCGATCCACTACAACAGCCTGCGCAAGGACGGGCCCTTCGTCGCCGTGGACTGCAACACGCTGTCGGAGCACCTGCTGGAAAGCGAACTGTTCGGTCACGTGAAGGGCGCCTTCACCGGCGCGGTGGCGCACAAGCGCGGCATGTTCGAGCTGGCCCACAACGGCACGCTGTTCCTCGACGAGCTGGGCAACATCCCGTTGAGCACGCAGGCCAAGCTGCTGCGCGTGCTGCAGGAGCACGAATTCAAGGCCGTGGGCGACACGCGCACGCAGGCCACCAACGTGCGCATCGTGGCCGCGACCAATGCGGACCTGAAGGCCATGGTGGCCGCCGGCAGCTTCCGCGAGGACCTGTACTACCGCATCAACGTGTTCCCGATCCAGGTGCCGCCGTTGCGTGAGCGCCGCGACGACATCCCTGCCCTCGCCTTCCACTTCCTCAAGGCCTTCTGCGAGGAACTGGGGCGGCCGGTGCCCAGGATTTCCGACGGCGCCATGAGCCTGCTGGTGAACCACGCCTGGCCGGGCAACGTGCGCGAGCTGCAGAACGCGATCCAGCGCGCCGCGATCCTCGCGTCCGACGAGATGATCCGGCAGGCCCACCTCGCCGGCATCCTGGACAGCGCCCCGAAGAGCGAGCTGGAGGTTCCGCGCACCGCGGAAGAACTCAAGCACATCAAGAAGATCGCACGCGAGAAGTCGGTGGAGGACATCGAGAAGCTGTTCGTGCAGGAAACGCTCAAGCGCAACGTCTGGAACGTGACGCGCAGCGCGGAGGCGGCGGGCATGCAGCGCGCCAATTTCCAGGCGCTGATGAAGAAGCACAACATCCGGGTGCGCGACACGGAAGCCCGCGCGGGCGAGGAGCAGCCGGAGTAGGTTGGCAGGGGTTGGAACACCCTTAACGCAAAAGCCGCAGAGGCTACGCAAAAGCCGCAAAAGAAGACTTCCTCAAGGAGGATTCCTTTCGCGGTTTTTGCGCAACTTTTGCGGCTTCTGCGTTGAAGGCTTTCCCGTCCGGGGAAGCATCGACTCGCCTTGCCGGCGAGGCTACAAACAAAAAAGGCCCCGCCGCCGACCCCCGTCGCGGCTGGGCCCTGAAAGATCCTGGCGGCCTTACCTATTGCGCCAGGACCCACTGCACCAGGTTCTTGATCTGGGCAGCGTCCTTGGTGGAGACGGCCTTGTGGTCCTCTTCGCTGCCGTCGTCCAGCTTCACCTTCGGGCTCTTGGTCACGAAGTCGACCAGCTTCGCTTCCGCGTCGGCCTTGCCCTTGTACTTGGCCGCGACCTTCTGGTAGGCCGGGCCCTTCTTCGCCTTGTCGACGGAGTGGCACTTGGTGCAGCCGTTGTCCTTCATGAGCTTCACGGCTGCGTCGCCGTCGACGGCTGCCATGGACGGCAGCGCAAACGCACACAGGACGGCGGCAGCCGCCGCGCAGGTCTTGAACTTCATCTTTCCCTCCTAAGAAGCATGGTTGCCAAAACAGGTTTCCCTCACGACGCCGCCGGCGCCGCGGGTTCGTCCTCGACGTCCTCGAAGCCGGTCACCATCGCCCGGATGTGCGCCGTGGGCGTGTGGCCCAGGGTCGCCAGGTACGGATGGAAGAACAGGTAGAAGACGAAGAAGATGAAGATCAGTACGTGCACCGTGGAGACGACCCGGAGGCCGCCCACCATCTCGATGACGGCGGAGAAGCGCTTGATGTCCCACATCAGCAGGCCGGTGGCGAACTGCATCGGCAGCAGGAACAGCATCAGGATCTGGTAGAGCGTGCGCTGCAGCGGGTTGAACTTGTGGTACGGGTCGATCCGGTGCGGGTTGTGCTCGCCGCGGAACATCCCCCAGCCGTAGTACTTCGCCTGCTCGAACGAGGCATTGGCGAGCTTCACGATGTTGAGCTCGGGGTGGTAGGCCTGGTTGCGCTCGGAGAACAGGTAGAACAGCAGCCAGACGAAGAAGTTGGCGATCAGCGCGAAGCCGACCCAGTTGTGCAGCATCACCGCGGTCTGGAACGGCATCAGGTCGACCAGGTCGAGGTAGCGGACCTGCACGCCGGTCACCACCAGCCCGATGAACAGGATGACGTTGGCCCAGTGCCAGATGCGCACCGGCAGGGGATGGACATAGACCTTGCTCATGGTGATCTCCTCAATCGGTGTCGGATGGATGCCGGGACTGCGCGGCGCGGCGGCGGCGGGCGCTCAGGATCTTCATGGCCAGGTGCGCGCCGGGGAGCAGCACGCCGCCGGCCAGCGCCATCAGCAGCAGGGCGTCGAGGATCGCGATGCGCGTGCCGCCGATGGCGTAGAAGCCGCTCACGGAGCCGATCGATTCGACGGAATTCAGGATGCCCTGCGTCGCGCCCTTGCGCACCGGGCGGCCGTCGGCGCCGATCATGCTGACCGTCACGGCCTGGAAGGCGGCGGCGCCCTGCTTGTGGCAGGTGGCGCAATCCTTCAGCGCCTTGCCCTTGGGGGCCAGCGCATGCGCCTCGACGCCGGTCTGCACTTCGAGCCGGCCGCGCACGAAGCTGCGGCCGTCGGAACCCTTGGCGCTGCTCAGGTCCTGCAGCAGGCTCCACAGGGCCCGCCCGTCCAGGCCGCTGTCGGCGGCCGTGAGCTGCACGAACTGCGGCACGCCCACCTTCTCGGCGGCCTTGGCCTTGTGGCCGGCCCTGGCTTCGTAGATGCGCAGGTCCACCCGGCGCGCGGCGTCGGGGTTGTGGCAGGCGCCGCAGGAGACGGCTTCGAGGTGGTGTTCGGCGTTCGGCAGCCAGCGGGCGTGCGAGGTCACGACTTCCTTGTGGCAGGAGATGCATTGCCCGCGCAGGTGATCGCCGACCGCTGCAGCCTGCACGTCGTGCGTGCGGTGGCAGTCCTTGCACTCCAGGTTCTCGCCCTCGGTGCCGTGCACGCTGGCGGTGAAGGCCTTCGCGATGTCCTTGTGGCACTCCTGGCACAGCGCGTTGTCGGCCGCGTTCGCCTGCTTCAGCGACTTCGTGGCGTGCGGGTCGTGGCAGTTGGCGCACAGCGGCGCCTTGTCGCTGCCGTTGCGGACCAGCGCCCAGTGCACGCTGTCGTCGTACTTCTTCATCGTCTTCTGGTGGCAGTCGCGGCAGGTCTCGGTGGACTCCACGGCGTGGCTGCGCTTGCTGGCCATCTTCTGCTCGTTGCCGGCCTTGCCGTGCGTGGCCGTGTCGATCTGCGAGTGGCAGCCTTCGCAGCCTTCGCGCGCATGCCTGGAAGCCGCGAAGGCCTCGGGCGCGACATACAGCGACAGGGTCTCGCCGTTGGCCAGCGTCTTGCGCGCGCCCGGTCTGGCATGGCATTCGAGGCAGGCCTGGTCTTCCTTGGAGAGCCTGGCTTCGCCGGGGTCGGCGGCCTGCACCGGCCCCGACACCAGCACGAAGGCCAGGGCCAGGGCCGCTGCCGCGAAGGCGGCGAGCTGGGATCGGTAACTGCGTTTCATGGGTCCTCCGGGGGTCGGGTGCGTGGGCTCGTTCAGCTCGCCCGCACGAACACGGTCTTGACGCCGAGCCAGGCCAGGGCGGCGAGGCCGACGAAGGGCGCCACCAGGATCCAGGCCAGGCCGAGGAACGGGGCCGCGACGATGCCTGCAGCGACCTTGGCCGCACCGGCAAACCCGCGGTTCTCGGTCTCAGCGACGATGGGGCTCGCCGCCTCGGGCGCGACGGCCGGCACTTCGGCGACGGGCGCCGGTGCCGGTTCCTGCGCGACCGCGACCTCGTCCGGCGCTTGCGCCTGGCCCGCATCCTTGCCCTTGATGGCCAGCCAGGCCAGCATGCCGAGGCCCACGAAGGGCAGCAGCACCGCATACAGCAGGCCGATGAAGGGCGCCGCGAGGAACAGCGCCATGTTGCGCAGCGTGCGCAGCACGCCGACCTTCTGCGGCGCTGCGGCGGCAGGGGCCGCGGCGGCCGGCGCGGCGATCGGCGACGCCAGCGGCGCCGGTTCCGTGCGCGGCGCCGTCACGCCTTCCATGACGGTGCGCACGGCCTTCTCGGCGCTGTCCTCGATCATCTCGGGCGACAGCGGCTTGTGCAGGAACTCGCTCACGCCGCAGGCCAGGGCCCGCGCCTCGCTGGCCGGCGAGCCGTAGCCGGTGACGATCACCACCGGCGTCCAGGGTTGTGCCGCGCGCACCCTTTCGGCCACCTGCAGTCCGTCCATGCCGGGCATGCGCAGGTCCGTGAACACGGCGTCGAACTTCTCGGCCTTCAGCCGGTCGAGGGCCTGCTGCCCGTTTTCAGCGGCCACCACCAGGTAGCCCTTGCCGGAGAGGACGCGCTTGAAGCTCGCTCCCACCACCGGATCGTCGTCGACGACGAGAAGTTTGCGCAGTGCTGTCATGATGTGCCCCTAGTGAGTGAGATGTGACGAGACCGTCCCGGCCTGGCACGCGCTGTCGTCGTGCAGGGCCCAGAGCTTGTGCAACATGGCGGCGTTGGCCGCCGCGATCACCTGGGCCGGCCCCACGGGCTTGGTCAGGTAGTCGTAGGCACCGAGCGAGACGGCTTCCTTGGCGGAAGCGACGGTGGGGTAGCCGGTGATGATGATCACCTCGCTGTCCGGCCATCGCGCCTTCAGCTCGCGCAGCACCTCCAGTCCGTCCATGCCCGGCATGCGCAGGTCCAGCAGCACGAGGTCGAAGGGTTCTTCGTCCATCGCCTGCGAGACCTGGCCCCAGGTCCACACCGCCTTGAGCTGGCAGTCGGCGCCGGCCAGGATGCGCATGTAGCTGAGGCGGACGACTTCTTCGTCGTCGACGATCAGGATCCTGGTGGCGGGCTTCATGGCGGGGTGGCTGGTGGTTGCGCTTGCCCTGCTCACTGCATCACTCGTGCCACGCGCCGTGCGCGCGGCGTTTCTCCTTTCATGACAGGCACTTGCGAGTTGGAAGCGGTCCCCGTGGCGGGCCCGCGAAAGGGCGCGAAGTACATGCGGGACATGCAGCCCGCTGCGACGCTCCAGGGGATCTGCAATGGAATCAAGGACTTCGGCCGCTGCGGGGGTGCTGCGCGGCGGCATGCACCCCGTTGCGCCGGAAGGCAGTCGCTGCGAAATGTCCCTGGGGTCCACGCCGACATCGTCGCGCCGCGATCGTGCAAATGGCACGCGCGCGCGCAGCGGGTGCATGAACCTTGACGTCCGTCAACGGCCCACGCGGCGCAGGGGCATCACCGCCCGACCTCGGGACTGACCCTGAGGCCGCAGCCAATCTTGAGGCACGTCAACGTCGCCGCGGCACGCGCGCTGTTTACTGCAACGCGCAGCGACCCCAGAACAAGCAGGAGACAAAGTCTTATCCGCGCCCGCACCGCGGGCCTTGCCGCGCCCTGCTGCGGCCCGTCCCGCTGCGCGTGGAGACTGCCATGGTCCGCATTGCGCCAGAGACCGAGACGACGCCCTTCCTGTGTGCCAACGCACCGACGCAGTGGCACTGCCCGGACTGCGGCGTCATCAGCATCGGCTTTGCCTTCCCCTACGGCCGCTGTCCGCATTGCGGCGGCCAGATGGCGCTGCTGCACGAGCCGCGCCGCCTCGGCCCCGACCAGGCGGCGCAGCACGCGGTGCGGCTCGCCTTCGAGATCGAGCTCGGCGGACGCGCCTTCTACCAGCGCGCCGCCGCCGAGACGACGGACGACACGCTGCGCCTGCTGTTCTCGCAGTTCGCGCTGATGGAGGGCGAACACATGGAGACGCTGAGCGATCGCTACCGCGTCGACGTTCCGGTGCCCTCGCCGGGATTCCGCATCGAGCTGGCCGCCCTGTTCGCGCACGTGGAGCACCGGCCGCAGGATCCCGACAACCTGTTCCGCATCGCCATCGCGCTGGAGGAACGCGCGGCGGCCTTCTTCCGCATGCGCGCGGCGGTCGCGCCGGCCGGCTCCTCCGAGCAGCAGCTGTACCTGGAGCTCGGCGCCGAGGAGATCGAGCACGCCGACATCCTCACCACGGCCTATCAGGAGTGGCGCGCCCGCCAGCCGGCGGCCGAGGCGCCTCCCGCGCAGGAAGTGGCGCCAGCCGTCGGCCCGGCGCCGCTCAATGGCGCGGAACTGCTGCTGGCGCAGGGCGAGGCCGACCAGGTAGCGCTGGTGTGCGGGGACCAGCAGCTCACGTATGCGCAGTTGCGCGACCGGGTCGCGCGCGCGGCCGGCGCCTGGAAGGCGCGCGGGCTGCGGCCGGGCGACCGCGTCGCCGTCAAGCTGCCGGATGGCATCGACTGGGTGGTGGCCTTCCTCGGCACCATCTGGGCCGGCGGCGTCGCGGTGGCCGTGAACCCGCACGTCCCGGCCGCCGAATGGAACTACATCCTCGACGAGGCGGGCTTCGCCATCATCCTGGCGGAGCATGCCGACGACACGCCCGCGCCGTGGGGCGGCCGTGTGATCCAGCTCGAGCCGGGCCGGCATGAAGTGACCGCCGCCGAGCCGGTGCGGGCGCACCGGGTCGACGACGACACGCCGGCGTTCTGGTGCCATTCCTCCGGCACCTCGGGCAAGCCCAAGGCGGTGGTGCACCGGCACCGCTTCGCGCGCGAGATCGAGCGCGTCTCGTGCGAGCGCCTGGGCATCACCGCGCAGGACCGCCTGTTCGCCACCTCGCGCCTGTTCTTCTCCTATCCGCAGACCAACAGCCTGTTCGCGGGGCTGAAGATCGGCGCCACCGTCATCCTCGATCCGCAGTGGCCCACCGCGGCATCGGCCGCCGCGATCGTGGAACGCCAGCGACCCACCGTGTTCTTCAGCGTGCCCTCGCTGTACCGCAACCTGCTGCACGCCGGCCTGGCCCCCGCGATCGTCGCCGCGGGCGTGCGCCTGTGCGTCTCGGCCGGCGAGATGCTGCCGGCGAGCCTGCGCGACGCCTGGCGCAAGGCGACCGGGCTGGAGATGATCGACGGCTACGGCGCCTCCGAAACGCTGGTGCTGGTGCTGACGGCGCGCGGCGACGACGACGGCCTGCAGCCCTCACCGGGCGTCGAGGTGCATCCCCTGGACCCCGAGGCCGCGGCGGCGGGAATGCCGACCCGACTGAGCTTCCACGTCTCGACGCTGGCGCGCGGCTACCTCGATCGACCCGCCGCGCAGGCGCAGTCCTTCCGGGGCGACGCCTTCTGCCCGGCCGACCTGTTCGTGCCCACGCGCGGCGGCGGCTGGCGCTTCGCCGGTCGCGAGGATTCGCTGGTGAAGATCCGCGGCCGCTGGGTCAACCTGGTGGAGCTGGAGGAGAAGCTCGCCGCCGGCGTGCCGGGCGTGCTCGAGGCGGCGACGGTCTGCGTGCCGGACGAGGACGGCGTCGATTCGGTCGTGCTGTTCTTCGCCGCCAGGCCGGGCGAAGCGGCGCGCGCCGAAGAAGGCCTGCGGGCCCGCGCGGCGAGCCTGCGGCCGCACGAGCGGCCGCGGTCCTTCCACGACGTGCCCGCCCTGCCCCGCACGGCCACCGGCAAGCTGCTGCGGCGCAAGCTGGCGGACGCGTTCGTCAACGGGGTGGCGGCCGCGTAGGCACTACGGGGGAGCCGCCTTCCACCCGCAGGATGGCGAGTCGCGTGCCGGCCGGCAGTGCCGCCTGCACGGCCAGGACGGCGGCCTGCGCCGACTGCTGTTTCGGATCGAGCACGAAGGACACGGCGGCCGGCTCCGCGGACACGCGCACGCTGCGCGCTTCGACGCCGCGCACGCGCGCCGCCGCCACGCGCGCACGCTGCACGTCGCGCAAGCCCACGACGTCGCAATAGACCACCAGGCGGCCGCGCGCCAGCGCATCCTGCACCGAGCGGTAGTCGTAGGTCGCGGCCACCTTGTCTTCGATGCAGACCCCGCACGCCTGCGCCGGTGCGCCCAGCAGCAGCGCGAGCGCGCCGCCGAGCGCCGCACGGGCCGCCGCCTTCATCGCCGCGCTCCCGAGCCCGCGCCGGCAGGCGCCGAAGCGCCGCGCTGCGTCGCCGGCGCGGTCGGGCTCGGCATGCCCGAGGCTGGCGAAGCCGCCGCACCTGGCGTGGTGCCCGGCGCCGCCGCACCCGGCGTCGTGCCCGTGGCGGGCGAGCTCGCGCCGGTGCCGCCCGCGGCCGGCGCGCTCGCCCCAGCAGCCGGCGCACTTGCGCCGGGCACGGCCGCCGCCGCCGTCGCCGTCGCCGTCGGCTGGATGTTGGCGTCGGCCCACTTGAAGTATTCGATGTAGCCCTTGATCTCCTCGTCGCTCAGGCCCTGGTTGGGCATCGGGATCTTCCAGCGCTCCAGCATCGCCTTGGCGGTGGGGTCGGTCTGCAGCATCTGCTCGGGCGACTTCAGCCAGCGCGTGAGCCACGCGGTGTCGTGCCGCTTGGTGGTCCCCAGCAGGTCGGGGCCGAGCTTGTCGCCGCCGCCCAGCGAGTGGCAGGCCAGGCACTTGGACTGGAACGCTAGCTGGGCGCGCTGCGCGGTGGGATCGGTCGGCACCATCTGCGTCGCCGGGATGTTGTGGTGTTCCGGGTCGCCCTGCACGTTGCCGGCGGCGATGAAGCCGATGGCGCCCTGCGACGCATTGGCGAAATGGTGGTCCACCATCACGTAGTTGCCGGCCTCGGGGATCATGAATTCCACGATCGCGCTGTTGGACGAGCCGAGCAGCACGGTCTGCGCGCCGCGCAGCTGGTTGTCCGGGTTGCCCTCGAGCCAGACGCGGTCGAAGATCGTGCCGACGACGTGGAAGCTGGAGGTGTTGGAGGGGCCCACGTTCAGCACGAACAGGCGCACGCGCTCGCCCGGGTTGGATACCAGGGGCTTGTCGACCATGCCGTTGTAGCGGCCGTTGAACACGGTGTAGGTCGGCGCCTTGGTGCGCACGCGCGCGCCGTCCAGCACGTACAGCGGCGCGCCGTCCACCTTGCGCTTGTCGGGGTCGAGCCGGGTGTAGAACTCGCTCTGCACCACCGCGTACTCGCGGTCGGCCTTTGTCGGGTAGCCGCCGCGCGGCTCCACGATCATCATGCCGTACATGCCCGAGGCGATGTGTTCCAGCACCATCGGCGTGCCGCAGTGGTACATGTACACGCCCGCGTAGTTGAGCGTGAACTCGAAGGAGATCGTCTGCCCCGGCGCGATCGACTTGTACTTGTCCCCGGGCGAGACCATCGCCGAGTGGAAGTCCATCGAGTGCATCATCGGTGCGGCCTGCAGGCTCACGCCCGGCATCACCTCGTCGGACCGGTTGGTCATGCTGAACTTGATGCGGTCGCCCACCCGGGCACGGATCACCGGCCCCGGCACCGTGTCGCCGAAGGTCCAGGCGCTGAACTTCACGCCCGGTGCGATCTCGATGATCTTGTGCGTCGTGTCCAGCCGCACTTCCTTCACCGGTGAGGGATCCAGCGGCTGGAGCGCGGGCCCGGGACTGATCGCGTTGCCGAACGCGAAGGTGCCGGTGTGCCGGTCGGCCGAGACCACGGAAGGCGTGGGCTTCAGGTCCATCTTCGAGACGTCGTAGTCGTCGGCGGGGCCGCTGCGGGCGGCCGGCGCGGACGCCGGTGCCGATGCCGGCGTCGCCGCGGGTTGCTCCGGGATGCGCTCGCTGCACGCGGCGAGCAGTGCGAGACCGGCCAGGATGAGGAGAACGGAACGTGGCAGCATGCGGGCGTCCTTCGCGTCTTCAGGGCGGCTGAGTCTAGCCACGGACGACAGTTTCGTGGGGCGAAGGCGCGTCGCAGCGCGGCCTCAGTGTCGGCGGGAAATGAGGTGAGCGACAGTCCCGGATAGCGTGCGTTCTTTCTTCTGATGAGGGCTGCTGTCCATAATCGGCGCATGCCTGCGCCCCTGACCTGCCCCTTCACGCTCGAGGAAGCCACCATCGC
Source organism: Ramlibacter alkalitolerans (assembly GCF_016722765.1). GTDB lineage: Bacteria > Pseudomonadota > Gammaproteobacteria > Burkholderiales > Burkholderiaceae_C > Ramlibacter > Ramlibacter alkalitolerans. The sequence goes on from NZ_JAEQND010000012.1 coordinate 177,812, forward strand.
CGGCGTGCACGCCGCGTACCGCAGCGGTGCGCTGAGCACGGTCGAACTGGTGCGGGCCTGCCTCGCGCGCATCGAGGCCTACGACCGCCATGGCCCTGCCCTGCGCGCCCTGCTGGCCGTGAACCCGCGCGCGCTGGAAGAAGCGGCACGGCTCGACGCGGCCTGGCGCGCCGACCCGCGGCGCGCCGGGCCGCTGCACGGCATCCCGGTGATCCTGAAGGACAACTTCGACACCTGCGACCTGCCCACCACCGGCGGCAGCGTGGCCATGCGCGAGTCGCGGCCGCGCACGGACGCCTTCACCGTGGAGCGCCTGCGCCAGGCGGGCGCCCTGATCCTGGCCAAGTCCAACCTGCAGGAGTTCGCGCGCGGCGGCATCTCGATCAGCAGCCTGGGCGGGCAGACGCTCAACCCGTACGACCTCACGCGCACGCCCGGCGGCTCCAGCGGCGGAACCGGCGCCGCGATCGCGGCCGGCTTCGCGCTGGTGGGCACCGGCAGCGACACCGGGCAGTCGATCCGCTCGCCGGCCTCGGCCTGCTGCCTGGTGGGCGTGCGGCCCACGCGCGGGCTGGTGAGCCGCGCCGGCGTGATGCCCAACAGCCTGACGCAGGATGAAGCCGGCCCCATCGCCCGCACGGCGGAAGATGCCGCGCGCCTGCTCGACGTGATGGCGGGCTTCGATCCCCGCGATCCCGTGACCGCGCTGGGGGTCGGCCGCGCCCCCGGCAACTACGCCTCGGCCTTGCGGGCCGACGCGCTGCACGGCGCGCGCATCGGCCTGCTGGAGAACCTGTGCGGCAACGAGGAGCGGCACGCGCCGGTCAACGCCGTCATGGAGCAGGTCGTGCGTGTCATGGAGGGCCAGGGCGCGACGCTCGTGCGCCTGCGCATCGACGGGCTCGAGGAGCTCGCCAGCCGCGTCAGCACCGATCGCTGGGAGGCGCGCGCGGCCTTCGATGCCTACTTCGCCGGGCTCGGACCGGATCAACCGGTCACCAGTTTCCGCCAGCTCGTGGCGACGCAGACGGCCGTGCCGGAGATCCAGCGGGCGATGGAAGCCGAACTCGCGATCGAGGACGGCCTGGCCGACCCGGAATACCTGCAGCGCCTGGCCAACCGCGACCGGCTGCGCGTGCTGCTGGCCTCGCGCATGGCGCAGCTGCGCCTGGACGCCCTCCTCTATCCCCTGCAGCGCATCCTGGTGGTGCCCACCGGCTGCACGGAGCAGGCCGAGCGCAATGGCGTGCTCTCGCACGGCACCGGCTTTCCCGCGGTCACTTTCCCGGGCGGCTTCTCGCAGCCGACGGCGAGCGCGCCGCTGGGCGTGCCGGTCGGCGCGGAACTGCTGGGGCCCGACTTCAGCGAGGCGCGGCTGCTGTCCTATGCCCACGCCTTCGAGCAGGCGGCGCGCATGCGCAAGGCCCCGCGCAGCACGCCGCCGCTGTCAGGCTCCTAGAAGAAGCCCAGCGCCTTCGGGCTGTAGCTCACCAGCAGGTTCTTGGTCTGCTGGTAGTGATCGAGCATGACCTTGTGGGTTTCGCGCCCGATGCCCGACTCCTTGTAGCCGCCGAACGCCGCGTGCGCCGGGTAGGCGTGGTAGCAATTGGTCCACACGCGGCCGGCCTGGATGGCGCGGCCCATGCGGTAGGCGCGGCTGCCGTCGCGCGTCCAGACGCCGGCGCCCAGGCCGTAGTGCGTGTCGTTGGCGATCTGCAGCGCTTCCGCCTCGTCCTTGAAGGTGGTCACGGCCAGCACCGGGCCGAAGATCTCCTCCTGGAAGATTCGCATCTTGTTGTGGCCCTTGAACATGGTCGGCTGGATGTAGTAGCCCTCGACCAGCTCGCCCGGCAGCTTGGCGCGGTCGCCGCCGACCAGCACCTGCGCGCCCTCTTCGCGGCCCAGCTTCAGGTAGGACTGGATCTTGTCCATCTGCTGCAGCGAAGCCTGCGCGCCCATCATCGTCTCGGTGTCGAGCGGGCTGCCCTGCTTGATCGCCTTGACGCGCTGGATCGCGCGTTCCATGAAGCGGTCGTACATGGAAGCCTGGATCAGCGCGCGCGACGGGCAGGTGCAGACCTCGCCTTGGTTGAAGGCGAACAGCACCAGGCCCTCGATCGCCTTGTCCAGGAATTCGTCGTCGGCGGCGGCGACATCGTCGAAGAAGACGTTGGGCGACTTGCCGCCCAGTTCCAGCGTGGCCGGGATCAGGTTGGTGGCCGCAGCCTGGGCGATCGCGCGGCCGGTGGCGGTGGAGCCGGTGAAGGCGAGCTTCGCGATGCGCTTGCTGGTGGCCAGCGGCGTGCCCGCTTCCTTGCCGAAGCCGTTGACGACGTTGACCACGCCGGCCGGCAGCAGGTCGGCGATCAGCTCCATCAGCACCAGGATCGACACCGGGGTGGATTCGGCGGGCTTGAGCACCACGCAGTTGCCGGCGGCGATGGCGGGCGCGAGCTTCCACGCGGCCATCAGGATCGGGAAGTTCCAGGGAATGATCTGGCCGACCACGCCCAGCGGCTCCTGGAAGTGGTAGGCGATCGTGTCCGGATCGATCTCGCTCAGCGCGCCTTCCTGCGAGCGCAGGCAGCCGGCGAAGTAGCGGAAATGGTCGGCCGCCAGCGGGATGTCGGCGGCGAGCGTCTCGCGGATCGCCTTGCCGTTGTCCACCGTCTCGGCGTATGCGAGCTTCTCCAGGTTGGCGTCGATGCGGTCGGCGATCTTCAGCAGCACGCTGGCGCGCACGGCGGCCGGCGTGCGGCCCCAGGCCGGCGCGGCGGCATGGGCGGCATCGAGGGCGCGCTCGACGTCCTCGGCGGTCGAACGCGCAGCCTGCGTGTACGGCTGGCCGTTGATGGGCGTCAGCACGTCGAAGTACTGGCCGCGCACGGGGGCCACGAACCTGCCGCCGATGAAGTTGTCGTAGCGGGTCTTGAAAGCGACGGGGGCGCCGGCGGCACCAGGCTTGGCAAAGATCACGTCTTGTCTCCGGATGGTGGATGGAAGGAAGCGCAGCGGGCGCCTCCGTCCCTTCGATTGCACGGCGCGTGCCACCGCACGGTTTCGGCGCCGGATGGCTGCAAGCGTGCAGAAAGGCAGCCGCCATACGGTGCGTGTCGTGCCAGGCCGGCGCAGTTGCGCCAGCGGGGTGTGTCAGAACGGAACAGGCGCTTGCGATTTGGCGCGAAACCGCACGCGCCGCCGCCGCACAATGCGCGACAGGAGACCCAGCATGCGACCCAACGCCAGCGGACAGGTCATCGCCCAGCGGCCGGCACCCGGCGGACTGCGCCTGGCCAAGCGCGCCTTGCTCGAAGGCCGCGAACTGTCCGCCAGCGTGGTCGGCCCGGAGCTGGCGCGCTCGTGGCAACGCAGCCTGCGGGCCGGCCTGCAACCGGCCGGGCGCATGCCGGGCGCCCCGCACGCCTCCGGGCCTCAACTCGCCCGCGCGCTGGAACTGCAGCGCGAACTGGTGGCGCACGCCCGGCCCGTCATGGAGTTCCTGGCCGAACAGACCGACGGCACGGAGAGCATGGTGATCCTGGCCGGCACCGACGGTGTCGTGCTGCAGGCCCTGGGCGACCTGCAGTTCGTGAGCCGCGCCGAACGCGTCGCGCTGCGCCCGGGCGCGACCTGGTCGGAACAGGTGCGCGGCACCAATGCGATCGGCACCGCGCTGGCCGAAGGCCAGGCGATCGTCGTGCACTCCGAGGAACACTACCTGGAGCGCAACGCCTTCCTCACCTGCGCGGCGGCGCCCATCCTCGCCCCGGGCGGACAGTTGCTGGGCGTGCTCGATGTCTCCGGCGACCACCGCGGCTACCACCCGCACACCATCGGCCTGGTGCGCTCCGCCGCCCGCATGATCGAGCATCGCCTGTTCGAGACGCGCCACGACGCGCGCCACTGGCCCGGGCTGGTGCTGCGCCTGCATGCGCAGCCGGAAGGCATCGGCACCCTTGCCGAAGGCCTGCTGGCGGTGCGCGAGGACGGCGCCCTGGCGGGTGCCAACCGCGCTGCGCTGGCCATGCTGGGGCTCGACTGGCCGCGGCTCGCGCGTTGCCGCGTGGAGGACGTGCTGGCCGAGCCGGTGCCCCTGCTCATGGACTGGGTCCGGCGCTCGCCCTCGGTGCCGCGGATCGTGCACGTGCACGGCGGGGCCGCGCTGTGGGTGCGGATGGAGGCGGGACGGCCCATCGCCGCGTCGCGCGGCGCCGCGCCGGTGTCGACGGTGGAGGAAGCCGCCGCCGTCGATGCGCTGGCTGCGCTCGACACCGGCGACCTCGCGCTGCGCGCGACGCTGCAGCGCGCGCGCAAGCTCGCCCCCAGCGCCATCCCGCTGCTGGTGCAGGGTGAATCGGGCGCCGGCAAGGAGGTGCTGGCCCGCGCCATGCACGCCTCCAGCCCGCGCCGTGGCCATGCCTTCGTCGCCGTCAATTGCGCCGCCCTGCCCGAGGCGCTGATCGAGGCGGAGCTGTTCGGCTACGAACGTGGCGCCTTCACCGGCGCCGCGCGCGAAGGGGCGACCGGCCGCATCCGCGAGGCGCATGGCGGCACGCTGTTCCTCGACGAGATCGGCGACATGCCGCTGGCCCTGCAGACCCGCCTGCTGCGCGTGCTGCAGGACCGGCAGGTCACGCCCCTGGGCGGCGGCAAGGCGGTCGGGGTGGACTTCTGGCTGATCTGCGCCACCCACCGCGACCTGCGCGCGCAGATCGAGGCCGGGCGCTTCCGGGAGGACCTGTTCTACCGCCTCAACGGCTTCACGCTCAAGGTGCCGGCCCTGCGGGCGCGCAGCGACCTGGAGGCACTGCTGGCCACGCAGCTCGCGCAGCTGCTGCCGGGGCGCGAGGTGCAGGTCGAGGATACGCTGCTGGCGGCGCTGCGCGCCTACGCCTGGCCCGGCAACCTGCGCCAGCTGGCCAGCACGCTGCGCACCGCCTGCGCCCTGCTCGATGCGCAGGAGAGCGTGATCGGCTGGCACCACCTGTGCGACGACCTCGCGGAGCAGCTGCGCCCGCAGGAGCCGACGGACAGCGCCGGCGCGCAGCCCGAAGACCTGCGCAGCATCTCGCGCGACGCGATCCGGCGCGCCCTGGACGACGCCGGCGGCAACGTCTCGGAAGCAGCCCGGCGCCTGGGCATCAGCCGCAACACGCTGTACCGGCGCATCGGCGAGACGAGCGCCTGAGGAAAAGGAGGCCCCCCGTAAAGCCCGAGCCGGCGACCTTCTGGGAGCGAGGATGCGGGCTGGCGCCCCATCCTTGCTCCAGATCAAGACGCCGGACGGCCCGCTGTCCAGAATCGCCTGAGGTTCCGTCCTGCAGTTTCGCCATGCCCGTTCTCGTCGCCTCGCCCGTCACGCAGCAGCTCGCCGCGAAGCTGCGCCTGCGCGCCGCCGAACTGAGCGCCCTGCTGCAGCAGCATGCCGGCGCGGCCGTGCTCGCCACGGACAATCCGCCCGACGTGCTGGACTTCAAGGACGTCGCGGCCGGGGACCGGCAGGCCATCATCGACGAGGCCGCGCTGGCCAGCGCCACCGCGGAGCTGCAGCGGATCGTCGCGGCCCTGCGGCGCCTGGGCGACGGAAGCTACGGCGAATGCCAGGACTGCGGCGAGCCGATCGACGAGCGCCGCCTGTTCGCGCTGCCGGCCACGCCGTTCTGCACCGCGTGCCAGGCGATCCACGAGCGGCCGGCCATGCCGCGCCGCTGAGCGCTTCCCACCCTACTGCTGGAACACATGGGTGCCGGGCGCCGGCACCACCTTGCCGTCGAAGCGCACGTCGGGCACCTTGCGCGCCGGCACATAGGCGCTGCCATGGTGGTGCAGCCAGGTGTTCCAGCAGGCCCACCAGGAGCCGCGCTCCGGCTGCGCCGCGGCCAGCCAGGCCTGCGGGTCGGCCGGTGGCTGTTCGTCGAGCGGGTGGTCGGCCCAGCGATAGCTCGCCTTCGCGTTGGCGGCGGGGCCGCTCACGGGGTTCACGACGCCCACGTTGTGGCCGCCGGCCGTCAGCACGAAGCGCGCCGGCGCATGGGCCAGGCGCAGCACCTTGAACACCGACGGCCAGGGCGAGACGTGGTCCCGCTCGGTGCCCAGCACGAACAGCGGCACCCGGATCGAGCGCAGGCAGATCGGCAGGCCGCGGAAGCGGTACTCGCCGTCGGCCAGCTGGTTGTCCATGTACAGGCGCCGCAGGTACTCGCCATGCATGCGCGCGGGCAGCCGGGTGGCGTCGGCGTTCCAGGCCCGCAGCGCGTTCATGGGCGTCTCCGCGCCCATGAGGTATTCGTGCAGCAGCTTGGACCACACCAGGTCCTTCGAGTTGATCAACTGGAAGGCGCCCGCCATGCGGCGGCCATCGAGCACGCCCGACTCGGCCATCAGGTCCTCGAGGAAGGCGACCTGGCTTTCGTCCATGAACAGGCCCAGTTCGCCGGGCTCCTGGAAGTCGACCTGGCCGGCGATCAGGGTGACCGTCTTCAGCGGATGCTCCTTGCGAGCGCCGAACACGGCGGCGCCCATGGCGAGCAGCGTGCCGCCCAGGCAGTAGCCGGCGGCGTGGATGGCCGTGTCGGGGCACAGGCGCTGCACCGCCGCGACGGTGTCGAGCACGCCGGCATCGAGGTAGTCGTCCAGCCCGATGTCGCGGTCGGCCGCATCCGGGTTGCGCCAGGACACGATGAACACCGTATGGCCCTGGTCCACCAGGTACTTGACCAGCGAATCGTCCGGCGTGAGGTCGAGGATGTAGTACTTCATGATCCACGAGGGCACGATCAGCACCGGCTCCTTGCGGACCTTGGCCGTGGTCGGTGCGTACTGGATCAGTTCGACCAGCGCGTTGCGATGCACCACCTTGCCCGGCGTGAGCGCGACGGCCTCGCCGGGACGGAAGGCCTCGACGCCGCGCGGCGGGCCCCCGGCGGCGACGGCGAGCGCATCGCGCCACCAGTTGCCGCAGCCGTGCAGGAAGTTCACGCCGCCCTGGCGCGCGGTTTCCCGCAGCACCTGCGGATTGAGCACCGGCGAGTTCGAGGGCGACAGCATGTCCAGCCACTGGCGCACCGTGAAGGCGGTGACGTCTTCGTGGTGCTGCGACACGCCGCGCACGTCGGTCGTCGCCTCGCCCCACCATTGCTGCGTGAGCAGGAAGGCCTGCGCCAGCGCGTTGAACGGCGGCAACTGCCACTCCGCATGGCTGAAGCGCCGGTCGTCGGGCGGCGCCTCGATGCAATGCGGCGTGTCCGGCTGCCAGCTGCTGCGCGCGACGTAGTTCCACCACCCCAGGCCCTTCAACCAGGCACTGGTGGCCAGCGCCGACTGCTTGGACGGCAGCACCGCCAGGTGCGTGAGCCAGTCCACGTGCGCCAGCGCCACCGAGGCGGGCGAGATGCCGTTCGCCATGCGCACCAGGGCGCTCTTCAGGGGCAGGTCCAGCGGATCGGGACGCGGGGCGGGCCTGCCGTTCGGGGATGCCGTCATGGGTCGATGGTCGATGTTGCCTGCCGCGCGATGCTTGCCGTGGGTCAAGAAGGCGTTGGCTTGCCAGGGCCGCCTGTTGCGCGGACGCGGCGGGCGCGGCCCTTGCGACAGATCAAGGCATCCCCCTCCCCGCTGCCTACATTGGCTCCATGGCCCCGGTCCTGCGCGCGCACGCGCTGTCCAAGGTGTACGGCCACGGCGACTCCGCGGTCCACGCGCTGCGCTCCGTCGACCTGGCCGTGGCGCGCGGCGAATTCGTGGTCCTGCTGGGCGCCTCCGGCAGCGGCAAGTCCACGCTCCTGAACATCCTCGGCGGGCTGGACGTCCCGACCTCGGGCGAGCTGTTCTTCGAGGACCAGCCGCTGCACGGCGCGAGCGACGAGACGCTGACCGGCTACCGGCGCGCGCATGTCGGCTTCGTGTTCCAGTTCTACAACCTGATCCCCAGCCTCACGGTGGCCGAGAACGTCGCCCTGGTCACGGACATCGCGAGCCGGCCGATGCCGGTCGACGAGGCCGTGGCGCTGGTGGGCCTGACGCCGCGGAGCAGGCACTTTCCCTCGCAGCTCTCGGGCGGCGAGCAGCAGCGGGTGGCGATCGCGCGCGCCATCGCCAAGCGGCCGCAGCTGCTGCTGTGCGACGAGCCGACCGGCGCGCTGGACTACGCGACCGGCAAGCTGGTGCTGGAAGTGATCGCGCGGATCAACCAGGAGCTCGGCACCACCGCCCTGGTGATCACGCACAACGCCGCCATTGCCGGCATGGCGGACCGGGTGCTGCGCGTCTGCGACGGGCGCATCGCGAGCGAGGAGCGGCCCGCGCGCCGGCTGACTCCGGCCGAACTCGCCTGGTGATGCGATGAAGGCCCTCGATCGCAAGGTGCTGCGCGACCTGCGGCTGCTCTGGAGCCAGGCGCTGACCATCGCGCTGGTCGTGGCGAGCGGCATCGGCGGCTTCATCGCGAGCCTCTCCGCGGTCGATTCGCTCGCCGCTGCGCGCGACGGCTTCTATGCATCCGGCCATTTCGCCGACGCGTTCGCGGTCGTGAAGCGCGCGCCCGACGCCCTGGCGCAGCGCATCGCCGAGGTTCCGGGCGTGATCGAGGTGCAGACGACCGTCGAGGCCGCGGCGCGCGTGAGCGTTCCCGGCACCGTCGATCCCGTCATCGGGCAGTTGATCGGACTCGATCCGCGCCGGCCCTTGCGCCTGAACCAGCTGCGCCTGCGAAGCGGCCGCTGGCCCGAGGTCGGCCAGCGCGGCGGCGCCGAGCTCGAGGCGGTGGTGACGGTCTCCTTCGCCGACGCGCACCGCCTGCGCCCGGGTGACGCCGTGTCGGCACTCGTCAACGGCAAGCGCCGCACCCTCCGGATCACCGGCACCGCGCTGTCGCCGGAGTACATCTTCGGCGGCGCCATGGGCCTGCCGGACATGCGCGCGTTCGGCGTCTTCTGGGTCGACCACGACGAACTGGCGGCAGCCATGGACATGCGCGGCGCCTTCAACCACGTGGCGCTGAAACTCGCGCCCTCGGCCTCGGAACCCGCGGTGCTCGACGCCGTGACGCGGCGCCTGCGCGGCCTGGGCGGAACGCCGGCCCATGGCCGCGACGAGCAGGGTTCGCACGCGATGCTGGACAACGAGATCCGCGGACAGCGCGTGATGGGCACCGTGCTGCCGGCGATCTTCCTGGCCGTGGCCGGCTTCCTGCTGCACGTGGTCACCGCCCGCCTGGTGGCGACGCAGCGCGAACAGGTCGCTGCGCTCAAGGCCCTTGGCTACCGCGACGGCGCGATCGCCCTTCACTACCTCAAGCTGGTCGCGCCCATGGTCCTGGGCGGCTATGCGCTGGGCCTGCTGCTCGGTCGCTGGATGGGCGGCCTGCTGACCGGCCTGTATGCCGGCCTGTTCCGCTTCCCCAGCTTCGAGCACCACGTGCCGGCCGCGCTCGCGCTGGCCGGCCTGGCGATCGTGGCGCTCACCGCGGTGCTGGGCACGTTCACGGCGATCGCTTCCACGGTGCGGCTCTCGCCCGCCGAGGCGATGCGGCCGCCGGCACCGGGGCGCTACCGCCGCGCATTGCTGGAGCGCGTGCCCGGGCTGCCGGTGGCGCCGGCCGTGCGCATGATCGTGCGCAATCTCGAGCGCCGTCCGCTGCGCGCGGCGCTCACGATCGGCGGTATCGCCGCATCGGTGGCCATCGTGATCATGGGCAACTTCTTCCGCGACGCGATCGACAGGATCGTGGAGACGCAGTTCCAGCACGGCATGCGTGCCGATGTGATCGTCTGGATGACGGAGCCGGTCGACGCGGCCGCGGCGCGCGAGCTGGCGCGCCTGCCCGGCGTGCTGCAGGTCGAAGCCGGGCGGCGCCTGCAGGTGCGCTTCCGCCACGGCCACCGCAGCGAGAAGGGCCTGGTGGACGGCCATCCGCCGCGCGCCCTGCTGCAGCGCGTCGTCGACGTGGACCGGCAGCCCGCCGAGGCGCCACCCGACGGCCTGCTGATGACGGACCGCCTCGCCGACAAGCTGCAGCTCGCGGCCGGCGACACGGTGGACGTCGAGCTGCGCGAAGGCGCGCGCGAAGTCGTTCCCATGGTGCTGCGCGCCACCGTGAGCGACATGATGGGTCTGAACGCCTTCGTCCAGCGGGATGCCCTCAACCGCATGCTGGGCGACGGCGACCTCGCCAATTTCTTCAGCCTGCGCGTGGCCGCCTCGGACCTGCCGCGGGTGCTGCAAGCCACGCAGGGGCTGCCGAAGGTGGCCGGCGCGTTCAGCAAGTCGGCGATGCTGCGCAACATGGAGGAGATCAGCGCCCGCAACGTGCGCATCATGAGCACCATCCTCACGCTGTTCGCGACGGTGATCGCGGTCGGCGTGGTGTACAACAATGCCCGCATCGCCCTGGCCGAGCGCAGCTGGGAACTGGCCAGCCTGCGCGTGCTGGGGTTCACGCGCGCCGAGGTCTCGCTGCTGCTGCTGGGCGAACTCGCGATCGGCATCGCCATCGCGCTGCCGCTGGGCATGCTGCTCGGATGGTCGCTCACCCACGGCATCGTCGGCCTGATGCAGACCGACCAGTTCCTCTTTCCGGTGGCGATCCAGCCGCGCACGTACGCGGGGGCGGCGATCTGCGTGGTCGCCGCCGGCGTCGCCAGCGCGCTGGTGGTGCGCCGGCGCATCGACCGCCTCGACCTGGTCGCCGCCCTCAAGACCCGGGAGTGAAACCGTGCTCCAGAAGAAGATCCTCGTTCCTGCCGCCGCCGTCCTGGCCACGGCCGCTTTGCTCGCCTGGGCCTTCTCGCCCCGGCCGGTCGTCGTCGAGGTCGCCCCCGTGCTGCTGGGGCGCTACGAACAGGCCATCGAGGAGGACGGCCGCACGCGCCTGAAGGAGCGCTACACCGTGTCGGCGCCGGTCGCGGCGCGCGTCCTGCGCATCGGCCTGCGCGAGGGCGACGCCGTGGCGGCCGGTGAACCGCTCGCCGTGCTGATGCCGGTGATGTCGGCGATGGTGGACGAGCGCAGCACCCGCGAGGCGACGGCGCGCCACCAGGCGGCCGTGGCCAACGAGGCACGCGCCAGGGCGCGGATCGCCCGCACGCAGGTCGCGGCCGACGAGGCGCACCTGGAATTGCAGCGCACGGAGAAGCTGGCCCGCGAGGGTTTCCTTCCGGCCTCGCGGCTGGACGGCGCGCGGCTGGCTCTGGCAGCGGCGCAGCGCGACGTGGATGTGGCGCGTGCCGAACGGGAGTCGGCGCTGCACGAACAGGCACAGGCTGCCGCGGCCCTGCTGCCGGTCACGGGCAAGCTGCAGGTCGGTCGGCCGCTGACCGTCCGCTCGCCGGTGGCCGGGGTCGTGCTGAAGATCCCGCAGGCGAGCGAGGCCACGGTGCCGGCGGGCGCGCCGCTGCTGGATGTCGGCGATCCTGCGCGCCTGGAGGTGGTCGCCGACCTGCTCACGACCGACGCCGTGCAGGCCCGGCCCGGCGGCCCGGCGATGGTCGAACGCTGGGGCGGACCGCCCGTCTCGGCGCGCGTGCGGCGGGTCGAGCCGGGCGCGTTCACCAAGGTTTCGGCGCTGGGCATCGAGGAGCAGCGCGTGAAGGTCGTGGTGGACGTCGATGCCGCGCCGCCCGGGTGGCAGGCGATGGGCGACGGCTACCGGGTGACGCTGCGCATCCTCACGCAGCAGGTCGACCAGGTGGTGCTGGCACCGGTGGGTGCGCTGTTCCCGATCGGGGACGGCGGCATGGGCGTGTTCCGCCTCGAGGGCGGACGCGCGCGGCTGCAGCCGGTGGAACTGGGCGGCCGCAACGGCAGCGAGGCGTGGGTGCGCACCGGCCTGAAGCCGGGGGACCGCGTCGTCATCTATCCGCCGCCGACCGTGGGCGACGGACAACGCGTGCAGCCGCGCGGGCCGTGATGCGATGGGCATGACCGCATCCCGCAGGCTCGTGCAGGCGCTCGCGCGCCGCCTCGGCGCCGAACTGATCGAGACCCACATCTCCTGGGTCCTGCTGGCGGGCGCCCTGGCCTACAAGGTGAAGAAGCCCTTGCGGCTGCCCTTCGTGGACTACTCCACGCCGGAGCGCCGGCAGGGCTTCTGCCAGGAGGAAGTCCGGTTGAACGAGCGCCTCGCGCCCGGCTTGTACCTCGGGGTGGCCCGCATCACGGGCAGCAGCGACGCGCCGGAGATCGACGGCAGCGGCCCGGCGCTGGAGTACGCCGTGCGCATGCGGCGCTTCCCTGCGGGTGCCCTGCTCAGCGAACGTGCGGCCCAGGGCACGCTCGACGCGGCGCTCGTGGATCGGCTGGCGGACCGGCTCGGGGTCTTCCACGCCGAGGCCCCGCGCTGCACCGCGGCCGGGATCGCGCTGCCTGCGCGTGCGCTGGCCGCCCTGCAAGGCGCCGCCGGCCTCTGGCCGGCGCCGCAGCAGGCGCAGCTGGCCCGCTGGATCGCGGGCGAGGCGAAGGCCGTCGATGCGCTCTGGCAGCTGCGCGCCGGCGCCGGTTGCGTGCGCGAAGGCCATGGCGACCTGCACCTGGCCAACCTGCTCACGCTCGAGGGCGAGGTGATGGCCTTCGATGCGCTGGAATTCGATGCGTCGCTGCGCTGCATCGACGTGGTCGAGGACATCGCGTTCACGGTGATGGACCTCGCCGCGCACGACCTGCCGGCGCTCGCGTGGCGGCTGCTCGATGGCTGGCTGCAACGCACCGGCGAGTACGAGGGCGTGGCGGGCCTGCGCCTGTGCCTCGTCTATCGCGCCCTCGTGCGCGCCCTGGCGTGCCACCTGCGCGAGCCGCACGGCGCGGGGGCGCAGCGCTATGCGCGCGAGGCGCTGCGCTGGACTGCGCCCGCGGCGCCGCGCCTGTGGATCACCCACGGCCTGCCCGGGTCCGGCAAGAGCTGGCAGTCGCAGCGCCTGCTGCAGGCCACCGGCGCGATCCGCATCCGCTCGGACGTGGAGCGCAAGCGCCTGCATGGCCTGGCACCGCTGGCGCGCTCGCGCGATCACGGCCTGGATCTCTACACGCCGCAGGCCACGCGCGCGACCCTGGCCCGGCTCTTCACCCTGGCCGGCGCGCTGCTGCGCGCCGGCTGGCCGGTGGTGCTCGATGCGGCCTTCCTGCGCCGCGCCGAACGCGACGCGGCCCGCACGCTGGCCCGGACCGAGGGCGTGCCCTTTGCCATCCTCGACTGCGAGGCACCACCGGAAGTGCTGCGCGAGCGCCTGCGCACCCGGACCGGTGACGCTTCCGAAGCCGATGTCGGGGTGCTGGAGCTGCTGGCCGCCGTGCGCGAGCCGCTCGGAGAGGACGAGCGCGGCTAGCGCGTCTCGGCCTGCCGCCGCACCTCGTCGCGCTTCATGCGCAGGTAGGCCTCGCGCTCCACCTCGTGCAACTGGCGCGGGTAGCGCTCGGTCGCGTCGAACCATGCCTGCAGGCGCTTTTCGAGCTGCTGGCCGGGCGGCAGCGCCAGCGAGTCCAGGTAGGCGTCGATCGCCAGGTAGTAGCGCATGGTGTTGCGTTCGACCACGCCCCGCAGGCCGTCCACGAAGGCCTCGCCGGCACCTCGTGCGACGCGCGTGAAGCCGACCTTGTCGCGGCCGACCATGCCCAGGTACAGCTGCATGGCGAAGCGGCTCGCGCCGCCGTAGCTCAAGCCGTAACCGAGGTGCAGGAAGGTGCGCCCGCCGTCCAGCGGCACCGCCTCGGCCTGCAGGCGGTACTGGCCCGTGTCGTAGGGGCCCTCGGGCGCCTCCATCCGGACCGACAGGTAGTCGGGGCGCAGCTGCGGCGCACGCCAGGCGAAATCCAGCAGCGAGGCCGCCGCGATCGCCTGCGGCTCCTTGCGCCCGACACGCAGTTGCACGTGCGTCGCCCCCTGCAGTTCCACGCGGCGGCAGTACTTGGTATTGAGGTGCAGGATCAGGATCTCGCACCATTGCGCCGGATCGGCCAGTGCGGTCGACACGCGGGCGAAGGGATGTTCCAGCACCGCGTAGACATCGCCGTCGATGCGGCCCGGGGTTTCATCCGACTGCAGGACCAGCGGCCCGCCGAACGCGTTGCTGGCGAGCTGCGGCGCCAGGCTCGCATGGCGCGCCAGCAGCGCCGCCGGGCCGAGCACGCCGGCCGCGTGGGCTGCAAGCGACAGCACCATCGAGGCGAGTGCCGCCGCCAGGGCACGAATCGTGTTCATGGTCTCCAGTCTGGCCGCCCGGGGCACGCGCACTTGACCAGCGTCAATCCGCCAGCTCCCGGCGGGCAGCATTCCCAGGCTTTGGAGGATGATGCCCCAATGAGCCATGACGCCCCCTGTCTCTTCGCCATGCAGGCCAGCCGCGCCTGGGGCGAAGCCGTCGCCGCCCAGCTGGGCACGCAGCTTTCCCCGCATGAGGAACGCGCCTTCGAGGACGGCGAACACAAGACGCGGCCGCTGGCCAGCGTCCGCGGGCGCGATGTCTTCGTGCTGCAGTCGCTGCACGGGGACAGCGCGCAGGGCGTGAACGACAAGCTGTGCCGGCTGCTGTTCTTCATCGGCGCCCTGAAGGACGCCTCGGCCGGCAGCGTGACCGCCGTGATGCCCTACCTGCCCTACGCCCGCAAGGACCGCAAGACGAAGGTGCGCGACCCGGTGACGACCCGCTACGTCGCCACGCTGTTCGAGGCGGTGGGCACCGACCGGGTGGTGACCCTGGACGTGCACAACCTGGCCGCCTACCAGAACGCCTTCCGCTGCCGCACCGAGCACCTCGAGGCCGCCGGGATGTTCGCGCGGCACTTCGCCACCCATCTCGGGCACCGGCCGGCGGTGGTCGTGGCGCCCGGCGCGGCCGACATGAAACGCACCGAGCAGTTCCGCCGGCGCCTGGCGTCCGCGCTGCGGCGCCCGGTCGGCGCCGCCTTTGCCGACGAGGCCCGCGGCGAGATGGAAACCGGTGGCGACCTGATCATCGGCGACGTGGCCGACCGCTGCGTGATCGTGGTCGACGACCGCATCGGCACCGGCGCCACGCTGGCGCGCACCGCGCGCGCCTGCCGCGCGCAGGGCGCCGCCGAAGTGCATGCCGCGGCCACGCACGGCCTCTTCGTGGGTTCCGCCTCCGACCTGCTGGCCGACGACGCCGTCGACAGCATCGTGATCACCGACAGCGTGCCGCCGTTCCGGCTGCCGGCCGGCCCGGTGCGCGACAAGCTGCGGGTGCTGCCCACGGCGGCCCTGTTCGCCGCCGCGATCTCGCGCATGCACACGGACGCGTCGCTCACCGAACTGCTGGAAGGCTAGGAACCGGGTGCAGCGCTGGAGAAGGAGTGAAGCCGGCGCGATGTGTGCCGCGCTGCGCTGGTTGCCCCTGGTCCGGCACAGGACGGATTTGTCCGCCTCACTCCATGTCCCCCGGCGCGGTTGAGAGCACTGGCCTTGGCTGATGCCGCGCCCGCGCCTCCTCCTTGACTTCCGGAGGCGGACAAACCCGTCCTGCGCCTGCGCTGTCGAATGGACAGGCGGTGGAGCGGACCTGGGAGCCTGCGCGGCAGAAGCCGGTTTTGCTCCCTCTCCCTCTGGGAGAGGGTTGGGGTGAGGGCATGCGGCGCTGGCGGGTCAGCGTCGCTGGTCCGAGGCGCGTTACGGCTGCATGCCTGCCAGCTACCTGCCCTATCGGCCTGACCAAGAACGAACCCGAACTCGACGTGCCAGCGGAGATCGCCCGCCGACTGCAGGCCATCCAGGAAGCACGGGGCACGATGGGAAAAACGCCAGCGCGAGCAGGAACTGCAGCGCGGGCGTGAGCCGGACGATCCGCCGCGCGCCGGGCGCCAAAAGCCCCCGTTTGGCGTGCCCGAGGACAAGGCGCAGGAGAACTTGACGGATCCGGACAGCCGCATCATGAAGCGCGCCGGCGGCGGCTTCGATGCGAGCTACAACGCGCAGACCGCGGTGGATGGGCGGCCCACGACCGCCGAGCGCCCCCACCCCAACCCTCCCCCAGAGGGGGAGGGAGTTTCAAACCGCTCTGCGGCGCAGGCTCCTGGCTAGGCCGCAGCGTTCGCCAGCAGCGCGATGACCTCCTCATCCTCCAGCTGCGGGAAGGACATGTAGAACTGCCCCACCGAGCCGAAGTGCGGCGGCGCTTGCAGGCACACGACATCGTCGCAGTACCCGGCCACCAGCTGCACTGCGTCGGGCGAGCCGACCGGCACTGCGCACACCAGGCGCTGCGGCCCGCGTTCGCGCAGCGCGTGCAAGGCGGCTACCATGGTCGCGCCGGTGGCGAGCCCGTCGTCCACCACGATCACCACCCGTCCCGCGGCGTCGGCGCGCGCGCGCCCGGGGGTGTAGCGCTGGCGGCGGCGCGCGAGCTCCTGCAGCTGGTCTTCCCGCTGTTCCTCGAGGTAGGCCGGGGTGGCGCCGACCGCCGCCGCGTGCGGCGCGACATAGGTCCAGCCACCCTCGTCCACGGCGCCGACGGCGAACTCCGGCGCGCCCGGGGCATGCAGCTTGCGCACCAGCACCAGGTCCAGCTCGCCCTCCAGGCGCTGCGCCAGGACCGCCGCCATGGGCACGGCGCCGCGCGGGATCGCGAGCACCAGCGGCTGCGTGCCGCGGTAATGCGCCAGCGCATCGGCCAGTTGTCCGGCGGCTTCGAGTCGATCCCTGAACATGCGTGGTGCCAAGGCGCCGCGGTGCGGCGCAAGCGCCATGTTGCGCGCCTTTCTTGAGGCAGCGCAAGGGCATTTCGCGGGGGCTGCGTCATCTTCGGGTTGCGGCAACGCTCAGGAGGATCCGGTCCATGGCCACCATTCCATTCGACCCGCTCATGGACACCATGCAGCTGCCGACGCCCCGGTTGCAGGGCAACCTCACGCTGGAGGCGGCGCTGAAGAAGCGCCACAGCACGCGCGAGTACCTGCCCGATGCGCTGACGCTCGAGCAGGTGTCGGCGCTGCTGTGGGCCGGCTTCGGCGTCAACCGGCCGGGCAGCTGGGGCCGCACGGCCCCGACCACCTGCGACACGCAGGAGATCATCGTCTACGCGATCCTGTCCGAAGGTGCCTGGCGCTACGACGCGCGGGAGCACCGGCTGCTGCGGGTGGGCACGGGCGACCTGCGCGCGCTCACCGGCACTCAGGACTTCGTTCCCGTCGCGCCACTGAACCTGGTGTACGTGGTCGACCAGGAGCGCATGGCGGCCGCGGGCGACATCGATCCCCAGGAGCACGGCGTGTTCGCCGGGGTGGATGTGGGCTGCATCGTCGAGAACATCTACCTGTACTGCGCGGGAGCGGGGCTGGCGACCGTCGTGCGCGGCCAGATCGACCGCCGCGCGCTCGGCGCGGCCCTGGGCCTCAGGCCGCACCAGCGCGTCGCCCTGGCGCAGTCCGTGGGTTTCGCGCGCACCACGCACTGATCGCCATGGCCGCAGGCAGGCCGGCGGGCGCGCCGGCCCCTTCCCTTTCTTCAGGCCGCCGACAGCCCGGTGGCCGGGAACTGCAGCGCCGTGCTGCGCGGCTGCAGGAAGGCGCCGAATTCGCGCACGGCCGCCACGCTGCCGCGCTCGAGCTCGGCGGCCGTGAGCGTCGCGTTGTGGATCGGGGCATGCCCCAGCAGCTGCGCGACCTCCGGCACCGCACTCACCGCGTCGTCCGACTTCAGGATCGAGATGATGGCGACGCGGCGCAACTGCTCGCGGTGATGGCCGAGGAAGGCGCGCATCGCGGCCGGCACGTGCCCCGCGAGCATCGGTGTGACGATCACGACGGTGCGGAAGTCGCCCGGGTCGGGGCCCTGGTAGGAGATCGGCGCACCGCGGTGCAGCAGCGAATCGAGCAGCGGCCGCAGCACGCCCGGCGTTTCGGGGTGGGAGCGCAGGTCGTGGATCTCGCCCACGGGCCAGCCATGCTCCGCGTGCAGTTGCGCGGCGACGTCCCGCGCCAGGCCGGTCTCCGAATAGACCACCACCAGCATGCTGTCCATGTGCCTGTTCCTTTCCTTGCGCAGCAGCGATTCTTCGGCGGCGGCGCGGCAGGAGCCTTGCGCTGCGTCAACGGGCACCGTGCCAGGGCTCCTGCGCGTGCGACCGACCGGCGGAGCGCGGCCTGAGGTACCCTAGGCAGGCCCATGAACACGATGATCCTGGCCCTGCCCGGCGCCGAGAACCTGGCGCAGACCCTGGCCTCGCTGCTGCACTGCCCGGCCAGCATGCTGGAGGTTCATCGCTTCCCCGACGGGGAGGGCCTGGTGCGGCTGCGCACCGGGGTGGAAGGCCAGCGCGTGCTGCTCGCCGCGCACCTCGACCACCCTGACGAGAAGACGCTGGAGCTGCTGTTCGCCGCCGACGCCGCGCGCGACCTCGGCGCGGCGGAGATCGGCCTCGTCGCCCCCTACCTGCCTTACATGCGGCAGGACGAGCGTTTCCGGCCGGGCGAAGCCATCACCTCGCGCACCTATGCCCGGGTGCTGTCGGCCACGGTCGATTTCCTGGTGACGGTCGATCCGCACCTGCATCGCATGGCGTCGCTGGACCAGATCTACACCGTGCGCAGCAAGGTGGTGGCCGCCGCGCCGGCGATCGCGCAGTGGCTGGTCCGCGAGGTGCCGCAACCCCTGCTCGTGGGGCCCGACAGCGAAAGCGAGCAGTGGGTGGCCGACGTGGCCGGCCGCCTGGACGTGCCCTACGTGATCATGACCAAGGAGCGGCGCGGCGACCGCGACGTGCAGGTGCGCATGCCGCCCGGCGCCCGCTGCGAAGGCCGCGTGCCGGTGCTGCTGGACGACATCGCTTCGAGCGGCCACACGCTGGCCACCGCGGCCGAGGTCGTGCGCGACGCCGGCTGGGGCCAGCCGCTGTGCATCGCCGTCCATGCCTTGCTGGACCAGGCCGGGCTGGACCTGCTGCACCGCGCGGGCGCGCGCCGCATCGTCAGCTGCGACACCATCCCGCACCCCACCAATGCCATCGCCCTCGGACCATGGCTGGCCGAGGGCGTTCGCGGGTACTTGCAGGACTGAAGAAGCGCCTTACTGCACGCGCATCTCGAAGGCGTGCGTGAGGCCGTCGAGATCGACGATGCGCACGTGCTTCTTGTCCACCTCGAGCAGCCGCTGCTGCTGGAAGGCCGAGAAGGTGCGGCTGACGGTTTCCAGCTTCATGCCCAGGTAGCTGCCGATCTCGGCACGCGACATGCGCAGGTGGAATTCGGTGGCCGAGTAGCCGCGGGCCTTCATGCGCTGGGAGATGTTCAGCAGGAAGGCGGCCAGGCGCTCCTCGGCATTCATGGAGCCGAGCAGCATCATCAGGCTGTGCTCGCGCACGATCTCGCGGCTCATGAGGCGCGAGATCACGTGCTGCAGGTCGGGGCTGACGGTGGCCAGCTCGCTCAGGTGCGAGTAGGGGATGGCGCAGATCTCGGCGTCTTCCAGGGCCACGGCGGCGCTCGCGTGCTTGCCCGAGGCGAGGCCGTCGAGGCCCATCAGCTCGCCGGCCATCTGGAAGCCGGTGACCTGCTCGCGGCCGTCCTTGAGCGTCAGCACCGACTTGAACGTGCCGCTGCGCACGGCATAGATGAACTGGAACTTCTCGCCTTCGTGGTACAGCGCCTGGCCTTCCTTGACGCGGCGGCGGGCGAACATGAGGCTGTCGAGGCGTTCCACGTCGCTGCCCGTCAGGCCGCAAGGCAGGCACAGGTCCTTCAGGTGGCAGGTGGAGCAGAGGGTCTTGATCGGCGCCGGGGCGGCGTCGGCCCTGGCCACCGTGAGGGTGCGGGGAAGGACCTGCATGGTGGCGGTGACGGTCCGTTCGGCAGGGGTCGGGGTGGCGGTCTGCATGGTGGTGCCCTCTTTCATTCTCTTGTGTTCTGTCGCCTCAGTGGACGCGGCGGCCGGCGGTGGCCACGGCCTGGGCGAGCTGGTCGAACTCGGTGCTCTTGTCGAGGAAGCGCACGGCGCCTTCGCCGAGGTAGCGCTTGCGGTACGCGGGTGCGGAGTTGTTGCTGAACACCACGAAGGCGACAGCGGGGTCCTGCGACTTCACCGCCTTGAGCACCTGCAGGCCCGTGCCGCCTTCGAGCTGCACGTCGAGCACGACGACGTCGGGCTGCGAATGGAGGATGCCTTCGATGCACGAGTCCGGCGTGGCGCCTTCGCCCACGATGTCCATCTGCGCGCCGGCGAGCAGCGCGTTCACCCGCTGGCGGATCTGCTGCGAGTCGTCCGCGAGGAACACCTTGAGGGAGCCGTTCGAATCCATGGCGTGACTATCGCGCCTGCGCCCCGCGCGGACCATCGGCAACGGCTGAATTGCCGGCTCGGACGAGTCCGAATCCGCCTGGGGCGCGCACCGAGGCCGGCTAGGAATCGTCCTAGGCATCCGTGCGGCTTCGAGTTGATGCGGCGCAAGGGACTTGGCTGCAAAGCGTCCAAGATGAGTGGGCAGACCCCCGCCCCCAAGGAGCCCGTATGTACAAGCGCATTCTCGTCCCGGTGGATGGCAGCGAAACCTCCACCCGTGCCTTGGTCGCCGCCCTGCAGATGGCGCGCGAGACCGGCGGCCGCGTCCGGCTGGTCCATGCACTGGACGAACTGGCCTACCTGTCCGGCTACGAATACAGCGCGGACCTGCTCAAGGCGGCCCGCGACCAGGGTTCGCGCGTGCTGGAAGACGCCCAGGCGATGGCGAAGTCCGCCGCCGTCCCGGCCGACAGCAGGCTGGTCGAAGCGGCCGGCCGCAGGCTCGGCGAACTGGTGGCGCAGGAAGCCCGGGACTGGGAAGCCGACCTGGTGGTCGTCGGCACGCACGGCCGGCGCGGCATGAGCCGCATCCTGCTGGGAAGCGGCGCCGAGCAGGTCTTGCGCCTGGCGCCGGTGCCGGTGCTGGCGGTCCGCACGCCCCAGGCCGCCGACTGATCCGCCGCAAGCCGAGGCCTGCGGGCCTGGTGCATACTCTCGTTGTAGTGCGAAGTGTCGCGTGAATGGATCACTTGCCAGCGCGACCGTTCCGGTTTACACGAAAGGTCCTCAGAACGTGGCCTTTCGTGAAATGCGGCACGATTAGGTCTTGCCACCGGGCCCCATTGGGAATAATTTCGGTCCTTGGTGGCGATCTCTCTGTGCGGCTGGGGACATGTCGAAATGCGTTGGTTCAAAGGCGGTCTGCGAAACAGTGTCTACGGTCTCCTGGGCAACTCGGGGGCCCCGAGCGATTCCATCCTGGAAAACAAGACGGAGGACATCCGTGAGGCGATGCTCGAACTGCTGGGCGAAGGCGCCACCAAGCAGTTCGCCAACGTCACCCGCCGCATCCGCTATGCCAACGACATCCAGGCGCTCTGGTACCTGCGCGGCGACCTGATGGCCGCCCTGGCCACCACGCTCGGCGAGTCCGCCGCCCGCGAGCAGGTGCAGCAGATCACGCAGATGTTCCAGGGCATGCTGCCCGGCAGCCTCAACTCGCGCCCGAGCCCGCTGATGGGCTGAGGCGTCGCAGCTACATTCCGAAAGCGCGGGGCTCCCGCGCTTTTTTTAATTTTCAGTGCATGTGCCCCCAGAGCAGGAACGCATCGCGCCCCTCCGCCGCCAGCGTGACCTTCGCTCCCACCGGCAGGCAGACCTTGGTCGGGACGTGGCCGAAGGGCAGGCCCGTGAGCACCGGCGCCTTGACCTGGCTGCGCAGCCACTCGATCACGGTGTTCAGGCGGAACCCCTTGTCGTGGGGGACCGGGACCCAGTTCGTGAAGTGCCCCAGCACGATCGCCTTCTGCTGCTGCAGCACGCCGGTGTAGAGCAGCTGCGTGAGCATGCGCTCGATGCGGTACGGATGTTCGTGCACGTCCTCGAGGAACAGGATGCCGCCCTTCACCTTCGGCAGCCACGGCGTGCCGGCGAGCGCCGAGACGATCGCCAGGTTGCCGCCCCACAGCACGCCCTTGGCCTGCAGCGGCTCGCCGAAGGCTTCGGCGCGCGGCAGCTGCCAGCCCGTGCCCTCGCCCTGCCCCGCCACCAGGTCCTCGAAGCAGGCCTGCATGATCTCGTCGGGCTCCGCTTCGACGCCGAAGTCCTCGCCCACCGCCGGCCCCGACCACGTCACGCGGCCGGTCTCCACCAGCACGGCATTCTGGAACGCGGTGAAGTCGCTCAGGCCCACGAACTGCGTGCCGCGGTCGATCGCCTTGGCGATCGCCTTGTAGGGCAGCATCGGCAGCAGCCGCGTGAGGCCGTAGCCGCCGCGCGTGATGATGGCGATGTCCGCGCCGCTGGCCGTTGCGCGTTCGATCGCCGCCAGCCGCGTTGCGTCGTCACCGGCGAAGCGCATGTGCCGCGCGAAGGTCGAAGGATCGACTTCGACCTCGTGCCCGAGGGCCTTGAGCCGGGCGATGCCGCGCTTCACGGCGGCCTTGTTGCCGACCGCACTGGACGGGGAGAAGATGTAGATGCGCTTGTTCGTCACGGGCGGAAGTATCCCACCGCCGTGCGCGCGATCGCCTCGCCGTGCTCCGGCACGAAGTGGCCCGCCTGCGGCAGCACCATGGCGTCCGGGCAGCCGCGGATCTGCGATCGCAATGCCTCCATCACCGGCACGCCCAGCACCGGGTCCTGCGCGCCGATCGCCATCAGGCTCCGGCCCTGCCATTGCCGCGCCAGGAACTCGCGCGCCTGCCGCGAGATGGCCGCGCCCCCGGCATCCGGTCCGTCCGGCACCATGGGCGGGAACGCGCGCAGCGCAGCGCGGTGCCCGCTGTCGGGGAAGGGCGCGTCGTAGGCCGCGCATTCGGCGGCGGACAGGTGCGGGTTGCCGCGTGCGAACAGGCGCCCCACGTCGAAGCCGGGGTTCTTCGCGCACATCTCGCGCCAAGCGAGGAAGCCGGGGCTGAGCGGGGCGTCGCCGGTGGCCAGCAGGGTGTTCATGACCAGCAGCCCCCGGTAGCGCTCCGGCGCCTCCATGGGCAGCGTCAGCCCGAGCAGCCCGCCCCAGTCCTGCACCACCAGCACCACCTGCTCCAGCTCCAGCCGCTCCACGAATTCGAGCAGCACCTGCCGGTGCCACTCGAAGCTGTGGGCCGACGCGCGCTTGGGCTTGTCGCTCTTGCCGAAGCCGATCAGGTCGGGCGCGAGCACGCGGCCGCCCGCCTGCAGGAACAGCGGGATCATGCGCCGGTACAGGTAGCTCCAGGAAGGATTGCCGTGCAGGCACAACCAGGTGAGCGGCGCATCGCGCGGTCCCTCGTCCAGGTAGTGCATGCGCAGGCCCGCGAGCGCGGGCAGGTCGTCGAGCCAGTGCGGCGCCCACGGGTAGTCCGGCAGCGCGGCAAAGCGGGCGTCGGGCGTGCGCAGCGCGTCGTCGCGCAAGGGCTGGGCGTTCATGCGGGTCTCCTGGCGGCGGGCACGGAAGAATCCGGACAGCAGCGCGCTGCATTCGGCCGCCAGCACGCCACCCACGACCTGCGTCTGGTGGTTCAGGCGCGCCTGCGCGAACAGGTCCAGCACGGAACCGGCGGCGCCGGTCTTCGGATCGGGTGCGCCGAAGACGACGCGCGCCAGCCGCGCGTGCAGCATCGCGCCGCTGCACATCGCGCAAGGCTCCAGCGTCACGAACAGCTCGCAGCCGTCGAGCCGGTAATTGCCCAGGGCGCGTGCCGCCTCGCGCAAGGCGCGGATCTCGGCATGCGCGGTGGGATCGTGCTGCGTCACCGGCGCGTTGTGGCCGCGGCCGACGATGGCCTCCCCGTGCACGACGACGGCGCCCACCGGCACTTCGCCGGCGGCCTGCGCCAGCCCCGCCTGCGCCAATGCCTCGCGCATGCAGGCCTCGTCGCGCGCCGGGCCGGCGGGCGGCAGTTTCACTTCGCGGGGTCTCGTCCGAGCCCGAGCCGCTGCATCCACCGCCCGAGTTCGCGCTCGTCCTCGTTGCCGGCCGCGTAGATCTCGCGCATGCGGGCGTGCGCCTCGGGCCGGTGCTGGTTGACCTTGAGCTTGCAGGCCCACTCGACCACGTCCAGCTCGAAGGCCACGATGCCGGCCAGCATCTTGAGCGCGAACTCCTCGCCCAGGCCCTGCCACTGCGCTGCGTAGTCCGGCTCGTGGTCGGCGATCAGCTTCTTCAGCAAGCCGTCCTTGGCGACGGGATCTTCCAGCAAGCGCGCCCGCACGCGGCAGTGCACCGCGAGGTAGTTCCAGGTCGGCACGCGCTGCAGGTCGGGATAGACCGTCGGCGACATGTAGGCATGGGGGCCGATGAAGACCACCAGCGCCTCCGGCCGCGCCTGAAGGTGACGCCAGTGCGGGTTGGGCTTCGCCACGTGCCCGAGCAGCACGAAGCGGCCGTCCCGCTCCTCCAGGTGCAGCGGCAGGTGCGTGACGAAGGGAAAGCCGCTGTCGTCGTTGGAGACCAGGCTGGCGAAGGGATGGCCCCGCATCAGCTCCGCGGCGACGGCGGGTTCGTCGGACTTGAACTGCTTCGGCTGGTACATGGGCGGATTATGGAAGAGCCTGTCACCCCCGCGCAGGCGGGGGTCCAGGGCACGCGCGCAGCGCGTGAAATGCGGGAGCACTGGATTCCCGCCTGCGCGGGAATGACGGGCAAGCCTTACTCCCACTCGATCGTCGCCGGCGGCTTGCTGCTCACGTCGTAGGTGACGCGGTTGATGCCGCGCACCTCGTTGATGATGCGGCTGGAGACCTTCTTCAGCAGCGCATAAGGCAGCTCCGCCCAGTCGGCCGTCATGAAGTCGCTGGTCTGCACCGCGCGCAGCGCCACCACGTAGTCGTAGGTGCGCCCGTCGCCCATCACGCCGACGCTCTTGACCGGCAGGAACACGGTGAAGGCCTGGCTGGTGAGCTCGTACCAGGTCTTGCCGCTCGCCTCGTCGCGGAAGTTGCGCAGTTCCTGGATGAAGATGTCGTCGGCGCGGCGCAGCAGGTCCGCGTACTCGCGCTTCACCTCGCCCAGGATGCGCACGCCCAGCCCCGGCCCCGGGAACGGATGGCGGTACACCATCTCGTGCGGCAGGCCCAGCGCCACGCCCAGTTCGCGCACTTCGTCCTTGAACAGGTCGCGCAAGGGCTCCAGCAGCTTGAGCCCCAGTTGCTCCGGCAGGCCGCCGACGTTGTGGTGGCTCTTGATCGTGACGGCCTTCTTGCTCTTGGCCCCGCCGGATTCGATCACGTCCGGATAGATCGTCCCCTGCGCCAGCCAGGCGACGTGGCGCGCATGCGTCTCCTTGATCTTCGCGGCTTCGGCCTTGAAGACGTCGACGAACAGGCCGCCGATGATCTTGCGCTTGCGCTCGGGGTCGCTCACCCCGGCCAGCTGGCCGAGGAACAGGTCGGCGGCATCGACGCGGATCACCTTGGCGTGCAGCTTGCCGGCGAACATCTCCATCACCAGGTCGCCCTCGTCGAGGCGCAGCAGGCCGTGGTCGACGAACACGCAGGTGAGCTGGTCGCCGATCGCGCGATGAATGAGTGCCGCGGCCACCGACGAATCGACGCCGCCGGACAAGCCCAGGATCACCTCCTCGTCGCCGACCTGGCGGCGGATCGCTTCCACCGCTTCGGCGATGTGGTCCCGCATCACCCAGTCCGGGCGGGCCGCGCAGATGCCGAGGACGAAGCGCTCCAGCAAGGCCCTGCCCTGCAGCGTGTGCGTGACCTCGGGATGGAACTGCACGCCATAGAAGCGGCGGGCCTCGTCCGCCATGCCGGCGATCGGGCAGCTCTCGGTCGACGCCATCAGCTTGAATCCCGGCGGCATCTCCACGACCTTGTCGCCGTGCGACATCCACACGTTCAGCAGGCCGTGGCCTTCGGGCGTGGTGGTGTCCGCGATGTCCTTGAGCAGCGCCGTGTGGCCGCGCGCACGCACGGCGGCGAAGCCGAACTCGCGCTTGTGCCCGGCTTCCACCTTGCCCCCGAGCTGCTGCGCCATGGTCTGCATGCCGTAGCAGATGCCCAGCACCGGCACGCCGAGTTCGAACACGGCGTGCGGCGCGCGGTCGGTGCTTTCCTCGTACACGCTGGCGTGGCTGCCGGAGAGGATCACGCCCTTGAGCCTGCCGTCGGCGGCGTATTCGCGCACCCACGCGTCGGAGACGTCGCAGGGATGGACCTCGGAATAGACGTGGGCCTCGCGCACGCGCCGCGCGATCAGCTGCGTGACCTGGGAGCCGAAGTCGAGGATGAGGATCTTGTCGTGTTGCATGGAATCAGGCCAGGTCGGTGATCACGGGGTGTTCGAGTTGCAGGCACGCACGCCGCAGCGCACGGTCCATGGTGACGAGGGGTGCCTGGAGGTCGATCGCCACCTTCAGGTAGGCCGCGTCACAGGCGGTGAGTTGCAGAGACTGCGACCAGTTCCAGAACTCCAGCGGCGAAATGCGCACCGGAGCCAGCGCCACGGGAAGCCGGCTCAGGAGCCGCAGGACGTGCTGGTGGGCCGACGCGGTGAAGCGCCCGCGCCCGAGCGCCTTGCCCGCCGCGTGCAGGACCTCGATGGGGAAGATGGCGGCACTCGTCGCGCTTTCCTCCTCCGTCATGACGCGGATCAGGGCTTGCGAGACGCGGTCGCCGCCTTCGTCCGGAAAGACCCAGCTCGCGAAGGCGGACGCGTCAAGGACCAGCATCGCTGCCCTTCGGGTCGTCGATCCAGGCATCGCCGCGTGCGTCGCGCGCCGCCTTGTGCTCGTCCCACAAGGGGCCGAAGCCCGGCCCCGCAGTGCCGACCTTCGCGCGCAGGGCAGCGAGTTCGGCCACGATGGCCTGCCGGCGCGCTTCGATGCTGGGCTGCTCGGCTTGCGGCTCCTTGATCAGGCGGATGACCCGCTTGCCGTGGCGGGTCAGCACCACCTCCTCGCCCTGCTCTACGGCCCGAATCAGTTCGGAGAGCTGGCTCTTCGCCTGGTGGATGGGGACTGTTGCCATGTTCTGGTCCGGATTTCTGGCCAGATTTTAAGCGATGGAAGAGAAAAAGGCCAGAATAGTCTGGCCTTTTTCGCGCGGACACGCCTCATTCCGCCCGGTAGTTCGGCGCTTCCTTGGTGATCTGCACGTCGTGCACGTGGCTCTCGCGCATGCCGGCCGCCGTGATCTGGACGAATTCGGCGTGCTGGCGCAGGTCTTCGATCGAGGCGCAGCCGCAGTAGCCCATGGCCGCCCGCACGCCACCGGCCAGCTGGTAGACGATCGTGACCATGGAGCCCTTGTAGGGCACCCGGCCTTCGATGCCTTCGGGCACCAGCTTGTCGGTGTTCGGGTTGGTGCTGGTCGCTTCCTGGAAGTAGCGGTCGGCGCTGCCCTGCTGCATGGCGCCGATGGAGCCCATGCCGCGGTAGCTCTTGTAGCTGCGGCCCTGGTACAGGACGATCTCGCCCGGCGCTTCCTCCGTGCCGGCGAACATGCCGCCCATCATCACCGTGCTGGCGCCGGCGGCGATGGCCTTGGCGATGTCGCCGGAGTAGCGGATGCCGCCGTCCGCGATCAGCGGCACGCCGGTGCCGGCCAGCGCCGTCGCCACGTTGTCGATGGCCGTGATCTGCGGCACGCCCACGCCCGCCACGATGCGCGTCGTGCAGATCGAGCCGGGACCGATGCCGACCTTCACCGCATCGGCGCCGGCTTCCACCAGGGCGCGCGCGGCGGAGCCGGTCGCGATGTTGCCGCCGATCACGTCGACCTGCGGGTAGTTCTGCTTGACCCAGCGCACGCGGTCGATCACGCCCTTGCTGTGGCCGTGGGCCGTGTCCACCACGATCGCGTCGACGCCGGCCTTGACCAGGCATTCCACGCGTTCCTCGGTGCCCTCGCCCACGCCGACGGCCGCGCCCACGCGCAGGCGGCCGCTCGGGTCGCGGGCGGCGCTGGGGAAACTGGTCTGCTTGGTGATGTCCTTGACGGTGATCAGGCCCTTGAGCTCGAAGGCGTCGTTGATCACCAGCAGGCGTTCCAGCTTGTGCTTGTTCAACAGCGCCTTGGCGTCGATCAGGCTGGTGCCCTCGCGCACGGTGATCAGCTTGTCGCGCGGGGTCATGATCTGGCTCACCGGCACGTCGTAGCGCGTCTCGAAGCGCAGGTCGCGACCGGTGACGATGCCCACCACGCGGCCGGCATCGAGCACCGGGAAGCCGGAGATCCCGAGCTGCTCGGACAGCGCGAGCACCTGGCGCACCGTGTGCTGCGGCGTGATGACCACCGGATCGCGCAGCACGCCGGATTCGTAGCGCTTGACGCGCGCCACTTCGGCGGCCTGCTGCTGCGGCGTGAGGTTCTTGTGCACGATGCCCATGCCGCCTTCCTGCGCGATGGCGATGGCCAGGCGCGCCTCGGTGACCGTGTCCATGGCGGCGGACACGAGGGGCAGGTTCAGCTGGATGTTGCGGGAGAGCTGTGTCGCGAGGGACGTGTCCTTGGGCAGGACCTGGGAGAACGCCGGCACCAGCAACACGTCGTCGAAGGTGAGCGCTTTTCCGAGAAGGCGCATGGAAGGGGGCTCCAAAAAAAGGATTGTACCCGCGTGCAGTTTTGCACGGCCCGCGTGGGGCTGCCACGCCACGGTCACCCCCGCGCCGGGCTTGGCTGCGCGGTGGTCGAGCTACACTCGAAGGATGAAAGCTGTCCCGCTTGCCCTGCTCTCGCTCGTGTGCCTCGCGCCCCTGGCGGCGTCCGCCGAATGGCAGTGGCTGGACAAGGACGGCCACCGCGTCTTCAGCGACCAGCCACCGCCGGCGGACATCGCACCCGATCGCATCCTGAAGCAGCAGGGCGCGCGCAATGCGGCCCCGGCCCCGGCCACGCAGGCCGCCGCTGCCCCGGTGGCGGCAGCACCCGCCCGCTCCGGCGTCGACCCGGCCCTCAAGCCGGCCGGCAAGGACAAGGTGCTGGAGGAAAGGCGCAGCAAGGCGCAGAGCGAGGAAGCCGAGAAGCAGAAGGCCGAGGAAGCCCGCGTGGCCGCCCTGCGCGTGGAGAACTGCAGCCGCGCGCGCTCGGCCAAGGCCGGCATCGAATCGGGCCAGCGCATGGCGATCGTGAACGACAAGGGCGAGCGCGAGGTGATCGACGATACCCGCCGCGCCATCGAACTGCGTCGCCTGGGCGAGGTCATCGCGCAGGACTGCCGCGCCGATCGTCAGTAACCGGGCTTCGCGCCCGGACGCCGCTGGGCGAACAGCCCCGCGGCCCGTGCCCCCTGCTTGCGGAAGCGTTCGCGTCGCGCGACCTTCGGGTCCACGCGCAGGGCGCGGTAGATCTCGATGCGGTCGCCTTCGCGCACCGGCTGCTGCGCGGTGCAATGGCGGCCCCAGAGCCCCAGATCGCCCTCGCCCGGCTGCGCGCCGCCGGCGGCCGCTGCGAAGCCGCTCGCACGCACCGCGTCGGCCACCGTGCTGCCTTCGGGCAAGTCGAGGGGCCACTCCAGCACCTCGCGCGGTGCCGGCGACCAGCACACCAGCACGCGGGGCATCAGCCGTAGACCTGTTCGGCGCGCTTGACGAAGGCGTCCACCAGGCTGCCCGCGATCTTGTCGAACACGGGGCCGACCACGGCGGACAGCGCCGCGCTCTTGAAGCTGTACGTCATCTCCAGCGTGACCTTGCAGGCGCGCTGGCCGGCCTGGCCCAGGGGCTGGAACTTCCAGTTGCCATCGAGGTTGGAGAACGGCCCGTCCACCAGCTTGATGCGCACCTCGCGCCCCGGCACGTGCGTGTTGCGGGTGGTGAAGGTCTGGTGGATGCCGCCGAAGGCCAGGCCCATTTCGGCCTTCATGCCATCGGGCTCCAGCGCCACCACGCGCGAGCGGTCGCACCAGGGCAGGAACTCGCAGTACTTCGCGACGTCGGTGACGAGCGCGAACATCTCTTCGGCGCTGTACCAGATCAGCACGGACTTGTGGATGGTTTTCATGGAGAATTGCGGGCCCGCCCGGCATTGTAGAGAGGCCCGGCGTGCCCCATCTGTCAGTTCATGGCCACAAAAAAAGAATCTCCCGCGCGCATCGCAGACAACAAGAAGGCCGCCTTCAACTACTTCTTCGAGGAGCGGTTCGAGGCGGGGCTCGTGCTCGAAGGCTGGGAAGTGAAGGCCCTGCGCGAGGGCAAGGCGCAGCTCACCGACGGCTACGTCGTGATCCGCGACGGCGAGCTGTTCCTCATCGGCTGCCAGATCAATCCGCTCAAGACGGCCTCCACCCACGTGAAGCCGGAGGCGGCGCGCACCAAGAAGCTGCTGATGCACAAGGACGAGATCCGGCGGCTGATCGGCAAGGTGGAACAGAAGGGGCACACCCTCGTGCCGATACAGCTGTACTGGAAGAACGGCCGCGCCAAGATCGAGATCGCGCTGGCCAAGGGCAAGGCGACGCACGACAAGCGCGACACGATCAAGGAACGCGAAGGCAAGCGCGAAGTCGAGCGGGCGATGAAGGAGCGTCACCGCTGAGGCGCCCTTTCGCCGCGGTGCAGGAATAAACCGGGGCGCGGCGACGTTCATCAAGGTGAAAACACAACCAGGAGAACGACCATGCGCCTTGCCTCCCTCTTCGCTCCGCTGGCCTGCGCCACGCTGCTGGCCGCCTGCGGCTCGATGTCCTCGATGTCCATGTCGCATCCCGCACCTGCCAAGGTGGCGGACGGCGTGTTCGTCGGCCCGAACGGCATGACGCTGTATACCTTCGACCGCGACACCATGGGTGCCGGCAAGTCGGTGTGCAACGGCCCCTGCGCGACGAACTGGCCGCCCTTGATGGCCAAGGCCGGTGACATGGCCTCGGGCGACTGGAGCATCGTGGTGCGCGACGACGGCACCCGCCAGTGGGCGTACAAGGGCAAGCCGGTGTACTTCTGGGCCAAGGACACCAAGCCCGGCGACCGCACGGGCGACAACGTGAACAACGTGTGGCGGCTCGCCCGTCCCTGAGTGCCGGAACCGATGCGCCGCATTTCCGTGATCGCGCGGGCCCGGGGATGAACACTCCCGCGGCGGCCCACAGCCTCGTCGGCCACATCCCGGACCTGCGGCGCTACGCCCGCTCGCTCACGGGCGATGGCTGGGCGGCCGACGACCTGGTGCAGGACACGCTGGAACGTGCCTGCGAACGCTGGCAGCTCTGGTCCGCCGGCAGCGACCTGCGGGCCTGGCTGTTCACGCTGATGCACAACCTGTTCGTCGACGGCGCGCGCCGGGCCATGCGCCAGGGAGGCCAGCGCGTCGACCTCGACGAGGTGGCGGGCGAGCTCGCCGCCCCCGCCCAGACGCCCGAGCACACGCTCGACCTGCAACGCTGCCTGCTGCGGCTGCCGCCCGAACAGCGCGAGGTGCTGCTGCTGGTCACCCTGCAGGATCTGCGCTACGAGGATGTCGCGCGCATCACCGGGGTGCCCATGGGCACCGTGATGTCGCGCCTGTCGCGCGCACGCAGCCGGCTGCGCGAGCTGATGGAGGGCGGTGCCGCGGTGGCCGCCCGCAGCCCGGCGCTGCGCCGCCTGAAGTGATGGAACGACCATGAAGGACAGCAACTTCCCGATGTCGGAAGACCCCGAACTGCACGCCTATGTCGACGGCCGGCTCGATCCGCTGCGGCACGCCGCGGTGGAAGCCCGCCTCGCCGGCGATCCGGCGCTGGCGCACCAGGTCCATGCCTGGAAGGCGCAGCGGCTCGCCCTGCGCGACCTCCACGCCGACGTGCTGCGGGAACCGGTGCCGGCGCACCTGCTGCAGGCCGCGCAGATGCTCGATCACCGCAGCAGCCGCTTCGCCCGCTGGCAACGCTGGGGCGGCATGGCGGCGGCGATCCTGGTCGCCTTCCTCGCCGGCTGGGCCGGCCACTTCCAGTGGCAGGAACGCGCCACCACGGTGGCCACGGGTTCCCGCGTGGGCGGGCAGTTCGTGCACCAGGCCGTGCTCGCGCATTCGGTGTACGTGCCCGAGGTGCGCCATCCGGTCGAAGTCGAGGCCGCGCAGCAGCAGCACCTGGTGCAGTGGCTCTCCAAGCGCCTGAACCGACCACTGAAGCTGCCGACGCTCACGCCCGCCGGCTACGAGCTCGTGGGCGGCCGCCTGCTGCCCGGTGACAGCGGCGCCCGGGCGCAGTTCATGTACCAGAACGCCAGCGGCGAACGCGTGACGCTCTACGTCGGCGCGGTCGAAGGCGCCGCCGGCAAGGGCATGGGCGAGGCGGCGTTCCGCTTCACCCACGAGGCGGGGGTGGCCAGCTTCTACTGGGTCGAGAACGGCTTCGGCTACGCCATCTCGGGCAAGCTGCCGCGGCCGACGATGCTGGTGCTGGCGGAGTCGGTTTACCGGCAGTTGTGACGGTCATGCCCGGCGTTGTGTCCGTCATCCCCGCGAAGGCGGGGGGCGGTTTCAACCGGTCAATGCAACGGTGGCTGCCAGCCTTTCGGCTGGTGACTCGAATCCCAAAGTCTCTCTGGGACGTGTATTGAGCTTTCTGGCGACCTGGTCTAGCTGCTCCTGCGTGTACAGAGA
>NZ_JAEQND010000013.1 GCF_016722765.1 Ramlibacter alkalitolerans
GCGTCTGCTGGCCGGCCTGGTACATCAGCATGCGCACCATGATGCGTTTGGCGTTGCGTGCCTTCTCCACGAAGCTCACGGCGTCGTCCAGGAAGATGGTCGTGGGGTCGTGGTCGTTCGAGCCACTGGCGCCGAAGGATTCAGCTTCCTGGTCGTCGAACTTCACCAGCACGCTGCAGTCGTCGTGGCAAAGAATCTGGCCCTGGTCGACCTGCACCATGACGTCCACACCGTCGCGGTCCCGCACCGTGATGCGTCCGTGCGTCGCGCCTGAATAGGGAAAGGGCAGCCGCAAGGTGTTGTTGGCGTCGCTGCGGGCATAGCGGATGGCAACACCCGTCATCTTGTCTTTCTTCGTCTCGTACCGCCAGGGCCCGGCTTCGGCGAGCGCCGGTGCGGCCATCGCCGCAAGCAGCACCAGCTTGGCGAGCAGCTCGCACTTCTTAACTGTCGTCAACTTCTTCTCCTCGTTGAGCCCTTCATTGTCGGTCGGCGTCAACTGCGAGGTCAAACGCAAGCTCGCGCGCGGCTCACGTCTGGCGCTTGACGGGCCCGAACTCCCAGAGCCACGGCGTCCCTTCAGGGACTCCAAGCGTGAGCCCCATTCGAGCGGCCGCTTCGTCGATGCGCGGCTGAAGGCCCGATTTCAGGGCTTCGATGTAGTCGCGGTACTCCGGGTGCCAGGTGTCCTGCAGTGCCGCGTTCAGGGCCTGGTAAATGCTGTCGCTGCGCGCATGAGCAAACACGCTGGCTGAGAGGACGTACCAGGTGTTCAGCACGGTGTCGAAGTCGCCGGTATCCGGGTCCAGTCCTGTGACACCGAACATGGTGAACATCTCGCGAAGCAGCTCAACGCCCTCGGCGGAGATTGCCGCGCCGGTCACGTGGTCGAATTCCTGGCGCGGGAAGTCGATGGGCGTGCATAGGCGGAAGGCGCGCTCCATGAACTGCGCCCGTTTGTCTTCCCGAGCATCCGCCAGGCTGGCGATTGGGCTCATCGCGGAGTAGGTGCTGTCGGCGGGCGCTTCCACTCCGCGGGTACGTGCGGGTTTTCCGCCGCGAACGCAGCGAGGTCTGCTTCCATCAGCAGGCGCCAGCGCTGGTCGAAGCCCGCGAAGGGGCCCAGAAGGGCACGCCAATCGTTTTTCAGCTTGGAGCGGTCCATGCGGCGCTGCAGGTTTTCCCAGTGGAACAGCACCGCCACCTCGCCGCCGACCGGACAGCCCCCGGCCGTCATTATGTGAAGCCCCTGTCTCCACAGTGCGTCGGGTGCCTTCTGCCCGTGCGCCTTTCGAAAGCGGTCGTACACCCACGTAGGAAAGACGTCTTTGCTGTCACGATGTTGCGCGAACATGGCATCGAACGCATCGCCGATGCTGGTGTTCGAGCCTCGTGCGACAGGCTGCGCCAGCAGGAAAGCGACCACTGCATTCTCTCGCGCGTCAGGTCGCACGGGGCGCTGCTCCACCTGCTGCTCCAGGCGGCTCTTGCGGATTTCATCGGCGATGAACTTTGCCGTCTCCGACGAGGGCAGCAGTTTCCTGGCCAGCTGGCGGTCACCGGCTGCGACGGCGCGGATGTATCGCTCCTGGTGTTCCGACTGTCTCTTGATGCCGTGATTCACCGAGAGGCTGAGGTCCGAGCAGCTTTTGCCGCAGAGGGCATACCAGACTGCCAGGAACTCGCGCATGTCGCCGGTGTAGTCGTCTAGGTCCACGCCCCAGTTGGCGAACACGTTTTTTGCCAGTTGCAGCGCCTTCGGGCTGGAGAAGAACACCCTTCCCTGGCTGTCCGCGTGCATATCCTTGAGGCCGAATGCGAGCTTGCCGTCATAGAGCAAGTCGTCACCAGCTGGTTCCTGCGACGATTGCGTGTGGTGCGGAAGTTCGATGCCACGGGCCTTGGCCGCGTCCAGGAGACTCACGACTGCGGGCATGTCGGGCTCAAACGGTGCGCAAGCCGAAGCCGCCCTGCGGGCCATCGGGCACTGCCCCGCCGCGATGCCATACGAGAGGAATGTCCTGCGCGCGGCACGCTGCGTCATGAAACGTAAGGTCGGCGGGCATGAGCAGCCCCCAGTTCTGGTCGAAGCCGATGAAGGGGCCCAGCAGCGTCTGCCAGTCGGATTTCAGCCGCGAACGCGCCATGCGGGGCTCGAGGTTGGCCCAGTTCACAAGCACACCGACTTCCCGGCGCACGGGACACTCGGTGCGAAGCTGCAGCCCGCGGCTGTCGAGGTTCTTCGTCACCGTGTCGCCTTGCTTCGTGAGCCAGGCGCCGAGCACCAGGATGGGGTCTTCTGCCTCGGACTGGCGGTAGCCGGCGAACAGCTCCTCGAGCACGTCCAGCGCGCTCGCGCCGCCGGGGCGGATTGGGCCTTCCAGCAGGTACGCAAAGACCGCGTTCTGGCGCGCATCCGCGCGAGACACGCGTGCTGCGAGCGTTGCTTCCTGCGCGCGATTGAGCGAAAGCCGCTCCGCGAGGCGCGCGGCCGCCTCTGTGTCGGCGAACAGGCGTGCGGCGCCCGAGCCGTCTCCCCGTCTGACCGCGGCGAGCCAGCGCTGGTCCGCGGGGCCAATCGCCGCCTTCTTGTCATTCAGCAAGTGGTGCCAGTGCACCGAGCTGCTCAGCACGGCCAACAAGTCGTCCACGCTGTGCATGTAGTCGTCCAGGCGCAGCCCCCAGCGCGCGAACACTTCGGCGTTGCGCGCGTGCTCGGCTTGGTCCTCAAAGACGGCTTGGCGGTCTTCCTCGTAGTAGCTCAAGCTGAGGCGAGTGGCCTGCAACTCGCCTGAGGCGTCCGTGTTTTGCGGCTGCGGCTTGCCTGGCGCAGGCACTTTCTGGCGCGCGTGCGCGAGAGCCGCCTTAAAATCAATGACGTTGCTCATTTCTCATTTAGAGGCGCCCGAAGTTGGTGGCGAGCGTGCCTTGGCCCGGGACCTCATGTCCGATGAGATTGTGCTTCCAGAACGACGGCATACGTGGATTGGTGACGTTTTCTTCCAACAGCAGTCGCCAGTTTTGGTCGAAGCCGATGTAGCGCCCCAGGTGCTTGCGCCACTCTACGCGAAGCTCCGAGCGGTCCAATCGCGCCTGCAGGTATTTCGCATGGAATAGGAGCGCGCACTCGCCGGGCTCGGGCACGTCGCGGCAAATCTGCAGGCCTGACTTCTGCAAGTTGCGTGCGGCGTGGCCGTACTTCCCAATCCATACAGTGACGCACTCGCCAGCACCCTTGTCGGCGTGACTCGCGTCAAAAAGCTCCTGAATCAGCGAGCCAAGTGTCCGGTCGGAGCCCAAGGTGCAAGGCTGCGCAAGCAGGTACGCCACGACCGCGTTCTGGCGCGCGTCGGGCCGGTCTTTCTGCTGGCTGTCCCCCGCGAGCGCCAGTTCGAGTTTGTTGACCGCAATCTCATGTTCCACCTGACGCGCGAACGTCGTTTGCGGAAAGAGTTGCCTTGCGAGCCCCCGGTCGTTGTCGCGAACAGCGCGAAGGTACGACAGTTCAACGGAGCTGACCTTTGGATGTTCTCCATCGCTGGTGATGAGGCCCAGAAGGCGGGCGCCATAGCGATTCAGGATGTTCAGCACCGCGGCGAAGTGCTCGAAACTATGGAAGTAGTCGTCCAAGCGGAGACCCCAGCGCTCGAAAGTGTCCGCGGCGTTGAGGAAGTCTTCCCGGTTCTCGAAGAAGGGCACCCGCAGGTCCGTCTTCACGCCGACGGTGACCGGCGGCAGGTGCGAGCATCCAAGCGGCAGGCGTTTGCGCACGACATCGGGCAGCTCCGGCCAGTGCCGCGCGAGCCGCCTGGTGGTCGGTCGGCCGTGCGCCTGTGCAGCGAGAAGGCCCACTACGACTGGGCGACTATCGCCCTGTGTGCTGCGCTGAGTGCGTGCGCGCCCGGGATTCGGGAACTTGATGACGTTGTTCATCTGCGCACCGCCCGCATTCGGTTCAGACGGCGCCGGCGCTCGGTCTCTGCCGCGCTGATGCATGCGAGCTTCAGCTCGTGCTGGATGTACCCGGCGGTCTGCGAGTGCGGCAGGAGCTTGGCGGCCCGCCCGTGTCGCCTGCGTGCACGGCCCGCAGATACTCCTGATGCTCCGACGTCATGGCCACAGGCGTTCCGGCAAGCAGTGTGCTCAGCTCGGTATGGCTGCGTCCGGTCACGGCGTACCAGGCTGCAAGGAATTCGTCCATGCTGCCGCAGTAGTCGTAGAGGCGAAGGCCCCAGCGCGCGAAGATGGTTCGCGCTTGCTCCAGGCGTGTGGGGTGGCTGAAGCACACGCGGCCGTCGATGTCCGTCAGCACGCTGTCCAGCGGAAAAGCGGCCTCAAGCGCGCGAGGGTCGAGTTCGTCCGCCGCCCCGCGCGGCGTTTGGTCCTTCAGCTGCACGTCGACGAAGCGGCGAGCTGCCCGGGGGCGAGCCGGCGCAGGCCTGAGGGTGAGCACGTTGTGGTCAGCCATCATGCGCAGACCTCACATGCGGTGGCACGCTGGTGGCTTCGGGTGCCTTGCATCCGCGGCTTGCCCGAAAGTCGCAAGAAGCCGCCCTGGCGCGCGTGCAGGCTGTCGCGGACCGCCGCCGGGAATCCGCTGAAGTCGTGCTCCCGCACTGGCGCGTGCGCCTCGATGAGCCAGAGCCTCGTCTCGAGATGAACCAGCTGCGCCGTGTCGCTGTGCGCAAAGCGCAGTGCCGCACGTGCTGTGTCCCCTGACCGCACCGCCAGGAGATAGCTGAATTCTTCTGTACTCAGGCGCTCCGGGCGCTCAAGCTGTAGCAGTCGAAGATGACCCTTGAGGCACAGCACAGTCCAGGCGCCGGCGAACCTGGCCGCCGAGGCGCATAGGTGGCTGAAATCGTCCAGGCCCCAGCGGGTAAATGCCTTGCGCGCCTGGGTCTCTGCGGCCCAGTCCTGAAAACCGACGCGGCCGCCGGGCTCCAGTAGCGCGTGGTTGAGGGAAACGGAAAATTCGCCTGCAAATGCTGGGTCCAGCTGCTGCTGCGCGTTGCCGGCGGTTGCTCGGAGTCTTTTGAAAGCGGCTTCGAGGTGCTGCATTTACTTCAGTCCCATCCCTGGGGCGCGGGGGCGCCCGATTTATGCTACGGCAGAGCTGAATGTAAAAAGGTGTTTCGGACGCAGCCGTACCTATGCGCAACAGTAGGTTGAGGAACATCAACTGATTGTGTAAAGGCCCGGGTTTGTGCCTAGTCCGAAAGGATGAGCCAGCGACAGATTCGCGCCCGCAGACGCCCCGCCGTGGTGCAAAAAAGCGACGTGCCGTGTCGGGCAAGGAGCGCCTTCTCGGCTGTTTGGTAGCTATACGGACTGAATTCCCTGAAAGGAGCCGCTTTTGACCTCGCCCGACTTCGCCTACGTGCCCGACACCCGCTTGGTTGCGGGCAAGTCGGTACCTGTCTTGCTGGTGACATTCAAGGGCGAGGCCATCGCCCTGTTCAGCGAAGCGAATCGTCAAGCAGGCGACGTTCGAACACTGCGCGAGCGCGCCGACGACTATGTGGGGACGTACGGCTATTTGGCCGAATGGCGCAGACGCTGGAATAACGGGGACCGCTGCAACTGGTCCGAAGCGCTGCGCGTGGATTAAGCCGACCGGCGCTGCGCTGTGCTAATTGGCGCATACGTGCCATATACATCCATGCGCGTGCTAAACCATTGATTTCATTCGACCGGTTTTCCTCGGGCAGCAATAGGTGCATGCAAGGCATGTACTTCATTCCGCCGGGGCAAATGCGCGTGCGCGTGCAAGTGCTTGAATCCAAATAGGTTTGTGTCGGCCCACCGGCGTGGCACGAGTTATGCGCTGTGTTTTGCACCAAAACAAAAAATGGAGCAGAACATGACAGCACTGCGCGCACCCCTCGCTTTCAACGGCCCGGTGGCTTCCACCGCTTCGACGCGCGCCGTTTTCGCGTCCATCGGCGCCTGCAAGGCGCTCGCGCTGCTGAAGAACATGGCGCTGTTCCTGGTGTCCCCGTTCATCGGCCTGGCCTATGCGGTGCTCCTGCCCTTCGTGGGCCTGGGCATCCTGCTGTGGGTGGCCACCGAGGGACTGCGCAAGCCCGCCCCGCGGCCGGAGCTGGCTGTGGCCGAACCCGTGCGAGCTGACATCGCCGTGACGGTTGCCGTCCATGCGGCGCCTGCAACGGCCGAAAGCACAAGCGAGCCGTCCCCGGTGCTGTTCGTCCTCAAGCTGCTCGCCGCGCCCTTCATCGGCCTGGCTGCCCTCATCGCGGCACCCTTCATCGCCGTCGGCGCCTTGGTCTGGGCCCTCGCGCATCGCAAGGCCTGAGCGCTCCGCGAATAAAAGGCTTGAGCAGGGCGAACGCTCTGCTCTGCTTGGTGTCAAAATGGACATGAAGGCGCTTCGGTTGCCGGGTCCCACGCCAAGCGGTGTGAACCGAGGCCAAGCACGGCGAGCAGGACTTCTCGACCCAAACCGTGCCCGTGGAAGGCCCCCTGCCGGGGCCTTTCTTCCCTTCCTAAGCCATGAAGAAGCTTCGCATTCCCGCCTTTAATCGCTTCCTCGCCAACGAGCAGCGCGCTGGCAACGTCCTCATCTTCGGTGCCGCCGGCGTGGCTGCCGTGTGCTGCGTGCTCGGCATCGCTGCGGTGGTGCTGCTGCGCTGACAGGTGGTGGCGTGGTCGAGGAAGACCAGCTTGTCTCGGTGAGCAAGCTGCTCGCCAAGGTGCTTCG
The DNA here is from genome assembly GCF_016722765.1 of Ramlibacter alkalitolerans. Lineage (GTDB taxonomy): Bacteria > Pseudomonadota > Gammaproteobacteria > Burkholderiales > Burkholderiaceae_C > Ramlibacter > Ramlibacter alkalitolerans. The sequence continues at coordinate 6,722 of NZ_JAEQND010000013.1, forward strand.
GCACGAGCCGGAGCTGGCGGGCCTTCGCCTCGACTCCGCCGGGTGGGTGCGCATTGACGACCTGCTTCACGGCCTGGCCAAGGCAGGACGCGCTCCGACAGCCGCCAAGCGCCTGCGCACTGCCCCGCGCATCACGCGCGAGCTTGTGGAGAAGGTGGTTGCCGGCAACGACAAGGGTCGCTTCGCGATTTCCGAGGACGGGCAGCGCATCCGCGCAGTTCAAGGGCACTCGCTCGAGGTCGACTTGGGGCACCCGGTGCTGGAACCCCCTGCTTCGCTGTTTCACGGCACGGCGTGGGAGAACTGGGGGGCCATTGCCAAGGAAGGCCTCAAGCCCATGGGCCGGCATGCGGTACATCTGTACTCCGACGCGAAAGGCGCCCTGCGCACGGGCTCCCGGCACGGACGTGCGGTGGTGCTGGAAGTGGCGGCGTCCCGCATGCACCAGGACGGCTACGAGTTCTCGCTGGCGGACAACGGCGTCTGGCTCGTCTCGGATGTGCCCGCGCAGTACCTGAAGGCTCGGTAGCGCAGCGGCTGCCCTGGCAGATTGCGCCGTCTGAGGCTCCTCACTCGAGGCGTTGAACGCTGCAAGCAGCCTCGCTACAGTGCTGCATCGGCACGTCTGGCGGGGCACATGGCATCTGTTCGCAATGGGCTCCTACGATTCCAGCTGTGGCTAGCGTCCGCCTCTGGTTGGAGCGACGCAGGCCCGCTGGGGCGCCTGTTGGCTGTTATCGGCGGGGCCATCCTGCTGAGCGCGGTCTGGGGTGCTGCCGAGCATTTGCAGATGGAGCGCGAAAAGGCCGGCATGGGCGGCAGGGCCGCGGAAACAGCCGCTGCCATCTTCGATGCTCAGCACCAGTGCCTGCGAATAATGCGCATCAACGAACTCGATGCCTGCTTGGCATTCGATGCGAAGTTGCCGAAGGAAGTGACTGCTGCAGAACAGGCGCGCAGCGCGCTGGGGTTGCGGGACGCGTTCTACGAGCGGTGCCAGAAGTTCAACTCCACCGACGAGTGCACGACCCTGCTCCTGCGGGGGTGGTACATCCGGCAGCGCGAAGTGCTGGACAAGACGAAGTGACGTCCACGGTTCACGCGGGGTTGCGCGCGCTCCACAGCGGAATCTCTACACCGGCGGCCGCAGCCAGGTCCTTGAGAAACTCCGGGTGCTGCATGGCCCGCACCAGGGCCCACCTGGTGGCGTCGTTCGGGAAGCTGACTTCGGTCTCGTAGCGAGAGAATGTGCGTGGGCTCTTGCCGATGATTCGAGCGGCCGCGGCCCTTGTGAGCCCGTATTTCCGCCTGAATGCAAAGATGTCTTCTCCGAGCAGGTGCGGTCCGTAGTGCTGGTGGCGCGCACGCCGGCGCGCGATGTTTTCCGCCATCTGGCTGACCAGCACGCTCTCGTGCCCGCACGCTTCGCAGCGCGCAGCGAGAGTGACAACCGCGACTTCTCCAGTCGGCGGGTTGAAGCGCTCCACGCGCTCGATGGGCTGCATCGTTCCAGTATGGCAGGCGCGGCAGGTAGTCATTTCGTGCTCCGGCGGTGTTGTATTGTTTCACCTTATGTAGCGAACGGCGCGCGAAAACGGTGCTGTCCTCGCCAGCTCAGTGGCAAGAGCTCCTACCGAGTAGGTTTCGACACCACGCACTCGTATCGTGCCAACGGTCGCAGGAAGTGCGCCTTGCCGACGCGCGTGGGCATCAAGGACGTGCCGCGGTAAACCTCGTGGCCGCCGCGTTCGCTGCAAGACGGGCCGGTGGCCGCCGCCCAGAGCGCGACGCACAGGAGTACCACCAATGTGCCCCGGTGAGGTAGACGAGAAAGTCCAGGAACTTGTAGCCGGTCACGCTGGTTCTCCTGCGCGCACTACGCCGCAGTGATTGCCTTGAGCTTCTGCAAGGCGGCTGCGCCGCTCTTGCTTGTTGCACTGTTGTGGGCCATGTCGCAGGCGAGCGAGAAGTCGCCGAAGCAAAGCTCGCGCACCGCGTTCACCTGGGCGACGTACTGGCGCACCTCGCTGCAGTCCTCGCACATTGCGAGCAGCTCTTTCGCTTCGTCGCCGAAGAGGGGCTGCGCCGAGTCATCCGGTTCCAGGCCGAAGTCTTGTCCGAGCGCGAGCACAACTGCCCCGATGACGCAGACCGTTAGCGTGAGGAACATGAGAATCCCCCAGAAGGGGCTGAGGTGCGCTTCGAACGCGTAGGCCTGCGCGCGCAGGAGCAGCACGGCCAGAACACCCAGCCCGGCACGAATCCAGGGGACTTGACGCTCGCGGCGCTGCCGCTTGCGCTCATACGCGTCCGCGGCACCCTTGAGCTCTTCGCTCGTTGCGATGTAGTGCTGACTGAAAAGGTCTTGAGGGCTCATTGCTGCTCCGTGGTGTGTGTGTTCCACGTGTAGCGACTCACCCTTCGCGCCAGTGCTGCTCGCCCTCTCCCCGGCCCGACTTGCCGCAGCCGCGTAGCTCACGTTCTGGGCGGCAGCAGGTGCGCATAAAGCGTCAAAGTGGCCAGACTCTCATGCCCCAGATTGGCTCGCACCGTGGTGATGGGCACCCCCTTCGCAAGTTGGGCGCTGCAGCTGGTGTGGCGTAGCAGGTGGGGTCCCTTGCTGGGTAGCGGAAAACCCTGCTCCTCTTCGAGCTTGGCAAGGTACGAGCTCACCTGCTGGTAGACGAGGCTCGGGGTCATCGCTTCGCCCGTGCCGGTGCGGAAGAACGGCCCGCTGCCGTTCCAGCCGCGCTCCTTGCGCACGGCCATCCAGTCCTCGCAGGCCCCGAGAGCTTCCTTCGCGTTAAAGCGCACCAGGCGCTCCTTGTTGCCCTTGCCCGTGACGCGCAACTGGCCACCAGCGAGGTCGACGTCCGGCGTCTGCAGGTCGCACAGCTCCTCTCGCCGCAGGCCGGCAAGAAGGGTGAGGCCTGTCAGGGCGCTGTCGCGCGCCGCGGTGAACTTGCGCGGGTTGCCCTGCACGATGGCCATCAGGTGGTCCTGCTGCTCCCAGGACAGCACCTTGGGCAGCCTTGCCGGCCGGCGGCCGCCGCGGCCCAGCGCCTTGCGGTCCTTGGCACGCTCCTCGGCCAGGCGCTCCACCGGGTTGTCGAAAGCGAAGCCTTCGCGCATGGCCCACGAATAGAACAGATTCAACGCGGATTGCATGACGATGCGCGTTGCGGCGCTGAAACGCGCAGAACCGTCGTCCTTGGTGGAATAGAGCAGATTGCGCAGCCAAGCGGCATTCACCTCGTCCAAATGCTTCAACTGCGCGGAATTGCAGAAATCGACGAAAGTGCGTGCCGAGCGCACATATCTGCCAATCGTGCCGTCTGAGAAAGGCCGGTCAGCGAAGGTCTGGCCGCGAAGCCATTCCTCAAATCGCTGGAGAGCATCTTTTCCAAGCCGCGTAGGCGCCTTCATGCTCATCATTATATCTGGAATAGTGTATTCCAGCCATAACCGACTGTCGCGACCCCCTGCCGCGGGTCCGACCCAGCGCAGCCACGGCGTTCCTGGCGCCGAAAATTACCAGACGTAAACGCCACGGAAGTTTCGCAATCGGTTGCTGTTCTGCATGTGCTATGCGAAAATAGCGTTTCGCGGCTGAAAGGAGCTGATATGGCAGAAGAACGCAAACGGCGGGTGAATGTCGTCCTCGACGGCGACGTTGCCGCGACTTGGGACGTAACGCTCACGAAGCTCGGAATCAACGAGTCGGGGCGGAATCGTGCTTCCGGCGACGAGAAGCTCGTCGTTCTGGCATTGCTGGCCTTGGAGCGCGAAATGGTCGCTGCTGGCCGGGAACTGCGCACCCGCTACCCCTCGTACGAGGCGATGTGTAAGCGGTTTGGCCTCAGTGTGCGCTCCGAGGACGCCCCGGAACAGGCTGGGCCGGCCTGGCCTGCGCAGCCCAGCTCGGCCTCAGCTGGCTGATACGCCTCTACTGCTACACAAAAGCCGCCCCTTTGAGGCGGCTTTTTGTTGCACTGCTTCGATACGATATGGTATGATATGCGATGATACAATATGACATGATATGAAAGGCGCGAAGATGAGCACGGCAGTGAAACCCGGGCGTGAGGGCGTGAGCAAGGAGCAGGTCCGCGCGGCCATGCAGCGCTTGGTAGGCAGAGGTGCCAAGCCGACTCTGCGGGACGTCCGCGTCGAGCTCGGCAATACGGGGTCGATGAAGACCATCTCCGACCATATGGACGAAATTCGTGCAGAGCAGGCGCCCGCGCCAGACGCCGCTGCCGCGTTGTCGCCTGAAGTGCTCGGTGCCTTGGGCGCTGAGCTGAACCGCTTGGTGAACGAGCGCTCTGCCCGCCTCGAAGAGGAGCTCGTCGAGGCGCGGGGCCGAATCGAAACCTTCGGCCAGGACAATGACCGGCTGCAGGAAGAGCTCGCCGGCGCGCGCGAGCTCATCGAGCGGCTGAAAGCGGACCAGGCGGAGCACGCCGGGCTGGAAGCATCCTTGCGCCAGCAGCTGCACGACACGACCCGCGAGCTGCACGAAACAGCCAAGGGCGCGGAGACGGCGCGGCGCGAACTGGCGCTTGCCGAGCAGCGCCTGCAGGCGTCCACCCAGCGCGAGCAACAGCTCGAAGCCCGGCTCGCGTCGAGCGGCCAGGAGCTCGCGGATGCGCGCCAGAAGCTGCAGGAAGCCCACGGGCATGCCGAGGCCTCGGCGCGTGACATGGCGCGCCTGCAGGGCCGCCTGGAGTCCCTGGAAGGCGTCGAAGAGCGGCTAAAGGCGGAAGAAGGGCGTGCTTCTTCGAGCCAGGCGCAACTCGCGCAGGCGGAAAAGCGTTTGGCCGGCGCTGAAGCCGAACGCGACGCGGTGGCGCAGCGGGTGGCCGACCTGCACAAACAGCTGCAGCAGGCGCTGCAGAACAACCAGCAGCTGCTGCAGAAGGTTCTGCACCCGGACGGGCAGGACAAGCAACCGCCCGCCGGCGTTTAAGGGCCAGTGCCGCTGCCAGCACCCGTTGCACCGAGCCGTCGCTATACGGGGTCTCAACTGCAAAACGGAACTTGTGCAATGACCTCAGAATTCGACCGCGCCCTGGGCCCCAGAGGCAACCCCAGCCCCGACCGTCCCCGGATGGGCCTGTTTCGGCAATCGCCGCCCGCCAACCAGGTGGAACTGGATGCTGCGCGCGCCGAGGCTTACTCCGCCTTCACGCGAACCAAGCGTATTTCGGCCCCGTGCATGCTGGTGGGGTTTGCAGGGCTTGTCGTGTTTCTCATGGGCCTGCCGCAGTACGCGGACAACGCCGCGTACTGGGGCGCCGTCGTGCTCGCCATGCTCGTCAGTTTGGCGGGGCTGGCGCCTCTGCGCGCCGCGCGCGACGACCTGTGGCTGTTCACCGCGCCCACGGCGTCCGAAGTGCGCAAGATGCTGTCGCTCGGGGCAGAGTGCCCCGCGGTCCGCGAGTACTTCAATCGCGTAGGGGCCGTTCGCGAGGTCCAAGTCGGGGACATCCTGCGCGCAGTGGAAATTGAAAAGGCTGCGCTGTTCGACGGTCTGGCTGGTCGGGGCTCTGCGGACGTCGCGGCCTGACAAAGGAAGCCACTGCCAGCACCCGTTGCGCGGGTCGGTCGCTACACGTGGTAAACGCCCTGGAAGGAAGCTGAAATGAGCACGACTGGCCGGCCTGTTCCCCCTCGCATCCGCGAGGCGCAGGGCCGTGTGCAGCTGCTCGTCGCCTTGACGGTGGTCCTCGGCCTGGCCGCATGTGCGGGTGTCGGCCCCTCACCGGCAACGCTGTTCGCCCGGCTGTGCGAGATGTCCCCGGAGTTGCCGCAGCAGCTCGCCGGCGCTTCGCTCATGACGTGGGTCTGGACGGCGGCCGCCTGGCTGACGCTGCAAGAGCTGTGCGAGGAGCTGGAATGGCACCCCACCGAAGGCTGAGGCCCCTGCCCTCAGCGCTGGCCGAGAAGCCGAGTGACTACACGAGTTGAATGACAAGAAGCGTCAAGCTGGCCCGCCCCGGCCTAAACCAAATCCTGCAAGCAACTGGCTTGCTCTTCGGGCTGGCGGGCACGTGGCTTGTCACCGAAAAGAACGCGCTGGGCTTCGTGTTCTGGACCATATCCAACCTCGCCCTCATCGTGCTGACGGCGCGCACGCGCCTGGGGTTGCTGGGCCTGATGTACGTGGCGTATTTGGCCCTGTCGCTCAAGGGCCTTCTGCAGTGGTAAGCAGTGCCGCTCACGTTGGCGACTGCACATGAAAACCAACAGCTACCTTGCGCTCCTGTTTCACAGTTCCGTGCTCGGACCCGGCGGTGAAAACCAGCCCGTGCAGCGCCTGCTGGAGTTGCGCGAGCGGCTCCTGAACCTGATGCTCGGCTGCGTGGCCGTCGCCCAGACGGCTTTCGTCGCCCTCTACTTCACCGGCGACCCGGCCCCCGAGAGCTTCTTCGCGGTTCTTGCTGCGTCCGCGCCGGATGAGGCGCACTTCGTGAGGCTTGCACTGGCGTTCGTCACGTGCATCGCGGCGGTGTTGGCTGGCCAGGCGTTCATCGCGCTGCGCCAGGTGGTCGGATGCCTGCCGCCAGAGGACTGAAGCGAGTCCAGAGAACGAAGAAGCCCGCTGGGAGCGGGCTTTTCTGTGCCTGGCGGCTCCTACCGGTCGAACATGCTGCCAGGGCGCTTCGCGGGCGCGACCTTGGGCTGCGCGGCGGGCTCCTGCTCCACCCGAGGTGCACCTGCGAACAGGCCGCTGCCGTACAGCGCCGTGCCGGTCATCTCCCGCGGGCCGGGCACCGGCGCCGGGACTTCCGCGGCCGCGCGCGCGATGCGGGGCAGCTGCTGCACAGGCACCTGGATGCCGTGCGGCGTTGCCGGCGCGCCGGAGAGCTGCGCGACCAGCTGCGTGTTCCACACTCCGCCCACGCGCGTGACGATGTACACGTTCGACTTCGGGTCGCCAGGGCGGGAGACTTGTGTGCGCAACGGCACCACAGCATCGCGGAAGTTCTTCACCGACTGCAGCGAGGCCTGGTAGGCGATGTCGCGGATGTTGTCGGCGCTTAGGGCTTTGACTTCATCGGGCGTCAGCTTTGCGAGTTTCTCCGCAGCGAAGTTCACGGCAGCGGCCGTGTAGTGCTCGGAGATGCCGCCCTCGTTCATCGACTGTTCGTGCTGGCGAGCGCGCAGGATGGTCTGCGCGATGCTGTCTTTGAGCTCAGGGTGCCGCTTGGCCATCCAGACGATGGCAGCGACGTCGGCCTCGGATTCCGACGCGAGCGTGCTCACGGCTTCCGGCAGCGGCTGGTCGTTGGACAGGCCCGCAATCGCGCTGGGCCGCTGCACGTAGCCATCGGGCAGCGGGATGTCCTGCCGAACATCGCCGCGCTTCTCGCCCGAGTAGCAATGTGCGGTCTCATGCAGCAGCACGAACTCCAGCTTGTGCTCCGTACTGAGCCCTTCCGGGTCGAAGTCCTTGCCATCCAAGAAGTTGGCGTCCGGGTGCACGTGCACTTGGCAGCGCATGGCGTAGCCGAGCTTGTTGGCCATGGCGATGGCCTTGTAGCCGCCCTCATTTTCGGCATCTGTGGTTACCTGGAAGTCCAGCATCATCAGCTTCTTGGTCCAGGGCGCCGGGATGGACTTGGCCACCGCAATCGCGCTTTCCACGGGGTCCAAGCCCCCGGCGACCTTTCCCGCGACCGTCTGCCCATGCGCCAGGTACATGGAGCCCAGAGCACCTAGCGTGACCGCGAAGGCCAGACCCCCCAGCACGCGCAGGCTGTTGCGTGCGACGGGGCGTTCTGCATCCACAGGCTCGCCGCGCAGCTCCACTTCGACCTTGGGGCCGCCGGAAAAGAAGTTCTTTACGGTGTCGAAGGCGTTCATTTGTCGTGCTCGTGGGGTGGTTATCGGTTCAGCGGCTGGCGTCGGTGCGTGCCGTGCGCTCGCGCGGAATGCAGATGCCGTGGGCGGCCTTCAGGCCGAAGGAATTGAATTCAGCGAGAAAGGCGTGCCCGCGCAGGGCAGCCGTGGCCACGTCCTTCGGCAGGTCGTCCAGCACCAGGGTGGCGTGCTCGGAGCGCACTTCCAGACGCAGCTTGCCCCCTTTGGCGGCACGGCCCCTCATCAGCCGGAAACTTGGCTTGCCGGCGAGCAGGCCAGCGTTGATGGACAGGACTCGCTGCTCGGAGCCTTCGCGTCGATAGATTTCGTACGGGATGTTCACAGGGGTCTCGCGAATCGGTTTTCTGATGTGTCTCGCGTATAGCGAGCGCGCTCCAGATAGACCGCCGACGAGCCCTGTCGTTAGCTATACAGATGAATCCGGTCTTGCGCGCTTAGACTGGGCCCATGTCGTGGCGCAGCCGAATCCCGAAGCAGTTCCAGGAGCCTGTCGATAACGCCCTTGCGTGGGCCAAAGGGCTGCTGGAATCCGGGAACACCGTGCCGGCTCGGTTCTTTGTCGGTAATAGCGACACCGGTGAGCTCTTCGAGGTGACGATTGACACCGTGGACCCGGATGGGCGCGCGCGGGCTGTCCACCAGGCGCGCCTCTTGGCCGCCATGCATCACGCTGACTTCGTGGTGAGCGTCATCGAGGCGTGGGCGCTGCCCGCGAAGGACATGCCCAGGCACTCAGACATCCTGGAGCAATACGGGTCGCTTGCGGCCTACCCCGGGCGCCAGGACGTGCTGGCGGTGCAGCTGGAGACGCACGAAGGCATCTTCAGCCTACAGGCGCCTATTCGGCCCAAGCCGCCTTCCAAGAAGAAGCGCGTGCTCGCAGAGGTTGTGCTGCTGCAGGCGGACGCCGCCGTGGGGCAGCTGGCCAACGTCTTGCCGGCGCCGCCCGAGTCGCTCCACTAGAGCCCGCCAACCCCTCGAGCTTCGCGGGCTTCCAGCTTTCGAGGCGCACTTGTGTACCGGTTACAGCACCCGTTGCCGCCCCGGGTAGCTATACGAAGGCAACAACACCTGGAGCCTCAATGAAGCTGTCGGAATCCGTTCGCCCCTTGTCGCCCTTCAGGCGGCGTGCACTCTGCAAGAGCGGGCTCGCATTCGGCCTTGCGGTGGCCATCCCCTGCATCGCACCTTTGCTGCCGCTACCCGACTGTCAGCAGGGTCTTGTTCCGGCCTTGGGTTCCGTGCTCACGGTGGCCTCTGCCGCCGCGGCCATGGGTTGGTGGGGCATGAGGAACCTGGAGTTCGCCCTGGCGGTTCGCTTTCCCCCGGCCTGAAAGAAGTGGCGCGGCTTCTTGACCGCGCCAGCGCTTCGTCGGCGCCTTGCCTAGAGGGCCCTGCAGCGTTAGCCCGCCAGCTCCTCGAGCTTCGCGCGGGCTTCCCTCTTCCCGAGCTTCCGCGCCGCCGCGATGGCTTCCAGTTGCCTTTGCCGCGGCCTGGCCTGGCCGTGCTCCCATTTGTAGACGGAGAGTGAGCTGACTCCGAGAAGCTTGGCGAAGTCCGCAGCCGAGAGCTCCAGCTTCTGGCGCTGCTTGGCGAAGCGCTCAGGGCTCCACCGAAGCTGGCGGCCGTCTTCTGCCGGTGCCGGCTCGGCAGGCTGGACCTTTGCCACGTGCCTGGCCTGCACCTTCAGCTGCCGCTGCAGGCCCGCGACGTCTCTCTTGAGCGCCGCAATTTCGTGGCGGTAGCCCGCGACAGCCTTCTTCAGGCCTTCCGTCTCTGCGCGGAGCTCCTTGCGTGCAATCCGCGACATCTCGGTCTTCAATACAGCTGCGACGTTCAAACGACTTGTTCCTTCCAAAGTTCGATGGCTCACAATCATAGGGCCCGAAAAATGCAATTTTGTTGTTATAGCGCAGGCAGACCGTCAATGCATAGGCCGCCGTTGAGCACCTAAACTTCATCACATGACCAATTCGGTTGAAATCATGCTTCTTGGCGCAGGCGGCATCGCGGCTGGCGAGCTCCGCGAATGCGAGCGCGTCTTCCTGGCCGCACTCGTCGACAAGTTCGGCTCCGAGCGTGATGTGGCGGCTGCTTACTGGGCGTGGCAGCGTGCGTGCGAGCTGACCGACGACACAGACCCCGCCCGGTGGCCAGTGAATGAACGCGCCACCATCGAGCGGTGGGAAGGCGCGTGCTCGTTTGCTCGCGAGAAGGCCCTGCGCGACCAGAAGCTCCCCGACGCGTACTTCGACGTGTCGCTGCCGTTCGAGCCGTAGCTTTCGATTCAGGGCACCAGGGGCTCTTTACCCTGGTGCGGCGAGCATTTGGCGCCTAGCACCGGTGCGGGCCCCTGTTCTCTATATGGTTAGTCGCAACCATCACAGAGCCCGCCCAATGCTCCACTTCTTCATCGCCGTCGGCCTGACGCTCGTTGCCGTCACCATCGGCTGGCTCGCCGCTGCCAGCAGGCTGAATTCCGAACCGGAGTGGCATCGCTTCAACGGGGACAGAGCGCCGTTCTAGCCGGCCTTTCGCTATACGTGGAACGTCGACGACTAAAAAACCCGTTTCCTGGTGCGACAGGATGGTTCTTAAGTTGTCATACCTAGAACGCAAGCCAAAAAACCCGGGGAGCACAAAATGTTCAGCCTCATCGTCACCATCCTTAGCATCGCGCTCGTCGCGGCGCTGGCGCTGGCGACCCTCTATTACGGTGGTTCGGTGTGGAACCGAGCCTTCACCGACATCGGTGCCAACAAGACCGTGAACTACGCGTCGCAGGTCATCGGCGCGGCGGAGCTGTTCAAGGCGCAGCGCGGCGTCTGGCCCCGTGATGTTCGCGACTTGGTGCCGGACTACCTCTCGGCCGCGGGCGCGGACTGGACGTCCGTCAGCCCCGATACCCCGCAGTACGCGCTCAAGTCTGGTGAGTCCGCGAAGACCTGCGCGGCCATCAACCAGAAATACACCGGCGCTGCCGTCATCCACGAGGCTGCGGACCCGAATCGCACCGTGCAGTGCTTCGGCAGTGCCGGCCTGTTCACCGTGGTGGCGCAAGTTCCCGGCCAAGGCGTTCTCCTGACGACCGCCACCCTGCGCTCCGCAATCGGCGGCACGGCAAAGGTCCTGCCTGGCGGCGGCCTCGTGGTGGACCCGGATGCGCCGCCGGTGGAGCCGCCGGTCATCGAACCCCCGCCCGCACCGCAGCCGTCGGCCAGCATCACCGGCGACCTCTCGTTCGGTGAGCTGAACGTGCTGGACGAAACCGACACGCGCGTGGCGACGCTGACCAACACCGGAACGGTCACCCTCGACCTTCTGGGCATCACGCTGACGACCGCGGACTACCGTGTCACCAGCGACTGCCCGTCGCTGCTGCCGGCTGGCGCTTCCTGCGCCGTGAGCGTCACCTTCGACCCGAACGTCGCTGGCGAGCGCCCCGACGTGCTGACCGTCTCCGCGACCGGCATGGCGGACCAGAGCCTGGCCGTAAGGGGTTCCGCCTATGCGAACAGCGCGGAGTTCGATGCCGGCGCCCTCGACTTCGGCGCGACCCTCTTCGGTACGGCTGCTGCGCCGAAGACAGTCTCGCTCACGAATACGGGCGACCACCCGATGACGCTCGGCACGCCGGATGTTGCAGGGCCCTTCGCAGTTGCGAGCACTACTTGCGGCACTTCGCTGGCCGCTGGCTCCTCGTGCACCTTCACGGTAACGTACGCCCCCACGGTGTCGGACGGTGCAAGTGAGCCTGGCACCCTGGCGGTGTCGAACAAGGCCGGCCTCAGTGCCATCCAGCTTGCCGGCCGCGGGGTCGACGCTGCCGGCTACATCATGGCGGAAGGTGCGGCGCTGTTCGAGCAAGCGCAGATTCCGGAGAACAGTCCGACTGCTCTCGCCACAGCTGTTGTCCCCCTGGATACCGGGGCTCCCGCTTCGCTGCAAGCGCGCGTCGGTGTGTGGCAAGCCAAAGATGACGTGACGCCTGGCGCATATCGCTCCACGTCGGCCGGCGGAGCCGTGGGCTGCAGCACGGGCCAGTACATGGTCACCCGGGTGCAGAGGCTTAACCACCTGCGTCAGTTCGTGTACGACGCGAACCCCCTCGGGATGGTGACGTCGGCAGGGCCGGCTACTGGCAGCACGGCTTGGCTCCTCATCGACCAGGGCTGCTATGCCGGAACGGCGACCGTCCCGGGAGTGAACAAGACCGCCAGCACGTTGAGCACGAGTTCCGCCGCACCGACTGTCGGCACCACGGTTGCTGGCACCTGGACGACCTGGGGGGTGGGATACACCGACCTGGCTTCGACCTCAGTCTGGACTGCTCGCAACAGCTACCCGTACCCGGGTCTGGCCGGGGCTCGGTGGTTTGAGAGCAACACGGTGGCGGCGTCTGTGTGCGCGACCATCAATGCAAGGCTAGGCTTTGCGGCCGCGCCTACCATCGTAGAGGCTCTCACTGCAGGCGAAGGTTGCTACTCGCCCCACAACCGGTACCTGATGGTCTTCATGAAGTAGTGACACCCAACGGAGAAAAGCCGCCTGAAGGCGGCTTTTCTCCGTTGGGCGCTGCCCTACTTCCCGGGACCTTCCTTCTTCAAGTACTCGCGCACGTTTTCCGCGCGGTCGCCCACCGCCTGCACGGCTTCCTTCAGTTTCTCCGGGGTCACTCCCAGGCTCTTGCTCCAGTCCCGAAGCTCGTAATCCTGGTGCACGTTGATGCGCTGGCGGTCCTGTCCGCCGGATTTCGGTTTGTCACCAGACATGCGGCGACTCCTTCAGCGGGAGAACCGATTTTCAGAATCGGGTCCGGTTGAGCCGCTCGGGATGCAGCACCTTCGAAGAGCTGCATTCGCTATACGAGGTACGAGCAACTCGACCAGCACAGAGCATGTCCCACCGCTATGTTCCCTCGGCCAATTCCGGCGCCACCGACGTCAAGTTCCTGAGCGTGTTCCTCGGGGTAGCCGGCAGCGTCATGCTCGCGCAAATGGGGTTCATCTCGTGGAGTGCCGCCGGCGCTGCCGCTGCTGCCGTCCTGGTCCTCGGCGCCCTCGCCTTGCGCAGGTGTTTCCGCTGAGAAGTCTCCGGTAGTTGATAGTTAGCCCGCCCTCGTGGCGGGCATTTTCTTGCCTGAAGAGTGCGCGTCCTTCCAGGCCCTGCTCGCACCAGGCGCGCCCAATCCGGCTTCAGCCGGCTGCCGGCCGTATAGCGAATAGCGCCCTTACCTGCCGGTCTGAAAAAGGACCCACCGCAACAAGACGGAGCCTTCACACATGCCGACGGTCATCGCATCCCATGACATTGACTTCTACTCACTGAGCACCCTCACGTGGGCTGCCGCCCTACCCGGGCGAACCCAAGAGGACGTGCGCGCCGTAGTTGCATCCATCAGCGATGGAGACCGCGACGGCCGAATCGACATTCTGGACAACGGCACGGTTCGTGGCCAAGCGCTGGAAACTGTCGAAATGGTCGACTGCAACGAGGCCGAGCGCCAGTTCCTGGCGAGCTGGCGCGCCGAGTCCGGCGTCCGCATCCATATGGCAGTGGCTGTCGACGGGGAACTCGCCTCATTGAGCCGGGTGGACGTGAACCAACGCCCGGACGGGGACCGGGCGGCCCTTATCGAGGACGCGTTCGCCGAGCTCGAGGCGACTGTCATTGCGACGGAGAAACTGTACCCCGTGATGGAAGACGCGAAAGAGTTTTTGGGAGCCGATGCCTTCAACGTGCGCGTAACCGGTCCGGGCGAGTGCACGGTCGAGCCGCTGGGCGAGCAAGAAAAGGTGGTGTTCAGCGTCAACGGCCAGGCCGGCCCGGGCGTCATCTCTGCCGACAAGATTCTCTCGGACAGCTACCCGGATGATGACAACATCGTGGCGTTCAAGCCGGCGGAGTTCACCGTGGAAGCGGTGCTGCAGCGTGTTGCCGAGGCCCTGCCCTACACGCCGGCGAAGGACGTGCTGGAGCAGTTCCGTACGGGACGCGATGCGCTGCGCGACTGCCTGGCGGACCTCGGCTTGGATGGCGGCGACCTCGACCCGCCGCCCGTCAAGGACTCCGAGCACCCGGTCTTCGTCGCACGCGTGGCCAAGCTGGATGCGGTCATGCAGCAGGTGCAGCGTGCACTGGAAAGCTGCGAGGACACGCGCATGCTGGCCGTCTCGCGCCGCGGCGACGGCCTGTGGGCTGTCGAGAGCCCTGCGGACAACCAGGTGCTGGACATCGACCTGCAACGCACAGGTGACACCAGCATCGTGGGCATGGAGCTGTTCGAGAACGACAACCCGGCCGACGACTGCCTGACCATCGTGCCCATTGACGACCTGACGGTGGAAGCTGTCCTCGAGGATGTCGTGGACCGTCTCGGGTACGGCACCGTCGAAGAGGTTTTGGCGAGCGGCCGTGCGGCTCGTGCCGCGACTGAGCGGCTCGACACCGTAATGGGCGAGGTACAGGCCGCCCTCAAAGCAGACGCTGGCACGCAGTTGCTGCACGCTTGGCGCAACGGCGAGGGCTGCTGGCTCGTCGAAAACGAGGAGAACGCCGAGCAGCTGCAGTTCCTGATGGGCCACGAGGACGAGAACCTCATCGCCGTGGAGCTGTTTCGTGACGACCCCAGCGAGCCGGTGGCCGATAGCTTCGTGCCGCTGGACGCTCGCACTATCACTGCCCGCGAGGTGGTGGAGCAGGTTGTGAGCCAGCTGCAGTGCGGCGGCGTGGAAAGCATCCTGGAGAGCGGCCGCACCGAGGCCGAGCGCCTGGCCCTCGTGAAGGAAGCTGAAGCCATGGGCTTCACCGGTGACGTGAGCTTCGAGGACGCCAGCTGCACGTTCCTGCAGAAGGACCTCTCGGCCGCTTATCCGGGGTTGAGCGCCGTCATCGCCACGCCGCTGACCGACGACCCCGACTACCCGGTGATGCACGCCATCGAGTTCCGCCTGCGCGATGAAGAGCTCTCCGGCGCCAAGGGCTTCTACGGCTCGCATGAGACCGGTGCCGCAGCGGTGTCCGGCGCCCTGCACGAGGTGCAGTACATGGAGCAGTACCTGCCGCAGGCTGTGGCCCTGGCCACCGCGCGCGACAACCCGGCTCCGGCCGTGGAACAGGTGCCCGGCCCCGGCTACGTCGTCGTGCTCTCGCGCACCGAGGCTGGCATCAAGGCGTCGGCGCAGCTGCGCGAAGGCGACACCATCCTGCAGCGCATGGACATCGTGGCGCCGGACAAGGAGCAGGCGGTGAAGCTGGCCAAGGAAGCCATCCGCGCTGCCATCGCGTCCGGCAAGGCCCTGGACGCGCCGCAGAAGGCCGCCAAGGCGTCGAAGAAGGAGCGCAGCCGGTAAGCCCGGTCGACCGGCAAGAGCCGCCTTTGGGCGGCTTTCTTCGTGAGGCCGTATAGCAAACACGACCCCTCGCAGCGGGTCGAAACAAGGTCTGCGCCGCCTGTGGCGCCCGAACCTGAAGCGAGCCCCAATGCCGCACATCAACTCCGCCTACTTCTTCGACCTCAATCCGGGCGCGCAGCTCAGCGACCTGGCTCGCTCCAAGTTCGAGAGCCTGCCCAAGGAAGTGCAGGAGAACGTGACCGCGGCCCTGGCGCGCCTGGCGCCCGGCGACCAAAGCGGCTTCGTTGAGGTGCTGCGAAGCGGCGCGGTGCAGGCTCACTGCGAAAAGCAGGTTTCCCTGAAAGACGCCGAGTCCATCCCGGGACTCGATGCATCCGACGCCTGCTACCTGCGTGAGGCTGGTCACGAGAGCGGCACCCTCACCTACTACGCGCTGGCTCAGTACGGGGTGGTCTGTGCCGGTGTCCGCCTGACGGCAGCACCCATGAGCGCAGTGGAGCTGGAAGACCACTTCCCTGCACTGGAGCAGATTCTCGACACGTACATCTACGACGTGGAGCGCGGGCGCATCCCCCGTCTCCAGACCGAATCGGAGATGAAGAAGCTGGCCGCAGAAGCGGAGAGCGCCGGCTGGACCGTCCGCAGCCTGCACTGGGCTGACCGGGAAGGCAGCCGGCTGACCAAGGACTTCTCGCACGTCGAGCCGGGCCTGGAGCTGGTGCTGCGCACGTCCTATGAGGACCATGACCGGGACGTGCTCGCCTTCACGGAGTTCACGCTGGCCGGCAAAGCCCTGGAGTTCCAGGACATCAACGTGCACGCAACGATTTTCGGAGCCCTGCGCGAAGGCATGGCCAAGGCCGACGAGTTCGTGGCGCACCGCCTAGGCGAAGTGAAGGCCCGGGTGGCCGCCGACAAGGAAGCAGCGCTCGTTGAGGTTGTTCCCAGCTACTCGGTGCGAGCGACCTCGCGCGCGGACGTCACCGGCGTGTACCGTGCATCTGCGCAGCTGCGCCGCGGGGACGAAATCCTGCAGCGTAAGGAGTTCGCGCACCCGGTCAGGGACGAGGCCGTCAAGCTGGCCGTGGCGGCCGTGAGGAAGGCCGTCGCAACCGGCGCCGAGCTGAGCGCCGAAGCAAAGCCCGCGCGGGCGCGCTTCCGCCACAAAGGCGCCGAGCGCTGAGCGGCGACACACCACACGAAAAAGCCGCCCCTGGGGCGGCTTTGTCTTCAAGCGGGGGCGCTCATGGAACAGGCGCAGTTTGCTTCCACTGCGCTGCTCAGCCCGGGGCCGGCTCTGGCTGCGCCGTGCCGCTTCACACGAGAGGCCACTCGCCTCGCGGCTTCTTCACGCCCAAGTCGTCGATGGTGCTGAAAGCCTCGTTCGCCAGGGACTTGGCCCCTTCCACGTCGGCTTTCGTGGGCACCGGCTTGGCCAAGAGGTCCTCGGCCTTGTCCAGCTTGCGCAGCGCGCCGCGCACGCGCGCCTGCTGTTCGCCCTTGGGCACGTCCTCGGGATTGGCGTTGTCCTCGTCCTCGAACTCAGCGATGTACTTGTTGTTGATGGCCTCGTACTCGGCGTTCGTCTTGTCCAGGGTGCCCCTGAGCGTCCCCAGCTTGCTGCTGACGCCTCGGACGTCCGCCTTCGTTGCCGGCTTCGCGCCGTCATCTTGTTGCTCTTCGCTCATCTCCACTGCCTTTCTTGGTGTTCGCGCGGAAAAGTGTAACGAGTGGAGCCCTGCTAGGAGTAGCGCAGCCGCGGCATCTCCAGCGGTCCGTCGTCGACAAGCTGGTCGCCCGACAATCGCCACAGGCGAAAACCCCCCTCGCTGCTTGACTTGCCGACCATGAAGACGCGCCCGTAGGTCGGGTGCCGGGCGCCCGCCTTCGCCTTGTCGTACTCCATCAGGTGGGCACCCTTCACCTCGCTGAGCGCCACGCCCTGTCCTTCAGTGCGCTGTGCGATTCCGACCACGAAATCCGGGAAGAAGCCCTGCCCGTCCGACCAGGCATACAGCCCTACCGATTCTGGTCGGCGAGAGGGATTGCGGTGCCACCAGAGCACTTCCGGCGAGGTGTCCAGAAGCTCGGCAAATTCGCGCTCCTGCGGCGACATGTCCGGCGGAAGGACTCCGTAGACGTTGCGTGCCGCCGGCGTCAGCGCGTAATCGCTGACCAGTGCCGGCATCAGATGCACTGGCACAAGCTGGACCTGCTCGGCCCGCAGCCGCTTGTGTGCATCTCGCACGAGATTGGGGTTGCGCACCAGGACAAGTTCAAGCTGCCGCGTGAGTTCCTCGTCGGAATGCGGCAACTCGTGGCCCTCGTCGGTGAGGGACTGCCGAAAGCGCGTCTTCAAAGCAGAAAGCAGCTCTCGACGGTCAACGTCATCGAAAGCAAAGGCAATCTGACGTGCACGCTCCGCAATCGCTGCCGTCGAAACGTTCGCCCAGACGTCCTTGTCCTCGACTGCGCCCCCGTCGAATACGTCAGTTGTGCGTTCGACCACTCTGGAGCGCTTCTTCAAGCGGTCACCGAGCACGCGAGAAAAGTCGATGTGATGGACCAGGCGCTGCTCGAAGTCCTCTGGAAGTGGTGGCAGCGCTTCCGTGACGAACGCGCGAGGCGCGCCGTCCCGCAGGGGGTAGGTCACCGCCTCGGTGCGCTGGGCATCTAGTTGGAACGTCTGCGCGAGGGCCGAGGCATCCGAAAAACCATGCACGAAATGCGTGCCGGCAAGGACCTGGAAGAGCGTAGCTTGGCTCGCAGGCGTCCCGGCCGCGACCGTGGGGGCGGCGCCCGTGACCTGCGTCGGTGCGGCGTTGTCAACGGCGCAGTTCTGTCCGTTCGGCAGCAGCGAAAGGTTCTGACCAGGACGAGCCACTTGCACTCCGGGTTCGCCGCCGATTACGGTCACGACGGTGGAAGCGGCAGCCTGAGCGAGTTGCTCCGGCATCTGGTTAATGCGATTGGCGGCCGCAACCAAGCCTTCCTGCGCCTCGCTGTTTGCAAGGAATGCGTAGCCGAAGCTCAGGACGGGCGGCAGCGCCAGGAGCCTTCCTTGAAGTAGGCGGTGCACGCGCATGATGCGGCCGACTACCTGGATGCCAAAATCAGCATCGCGGGTACCCCTCAGTGCTGCCAGCGTGAACGCGCGTGGCGCGTCGAAGCCCGTGGCGATGGCCATCTTGAACAGGATGACTTCCACCTGCGGGTCGTTGGCCAGTGCCGCAAGGTTCGGGTCTGGCTCGTCCGACGTGTGCACGCGCACCGCGCTAGCAGGGAAACGCAGCGTTTCGGTGAGATAGGTCTTTGCGTTCTCCAGAGCTTGGCCACCGTTGGGCACCTGCACGAGCATGAGGGGCGTCAGCGCGATGCGGCTGTCCTCGAGCGTCTTCTTGATTAGGCGGTGCATCGCGGCGCATTCGGATAGCGCCACTTCTTCGTATGCCACCAGCTGAGCGTCGTCGGCGTTCTGCGCGATGAACCTGGCGGCCTTGACGCTGCGTTTAAGTAGCTGGGCATCTACCCCTTCGGCGCGTGTGACGGAAGCCCAGTCGTCCGGCCCGCCAATTTGGTAGCCCGTCTGTCTTGCGAATTGCGCTGCGTCGGCGTCCCGCGGGGTGGCTGTCATCATCAGCACGTAGTCCGGAGCAAGAATGTCGCCAAAAAAGCGACTGGCTTCGGTTGCTCGGACGAAACCGTGGTGGGCCTCATCGACTACGACGCCAATGCGATAGCCGTCACTGCGTGCGAATGCGAGCAGCTCATCGACGGCAAGGCCCGTGTCACTGTCCTGCCTGGCAAGGCGCGACTCCTTGCTGCGCGCGGCGACGGTCTGCCAGCTCAGAACGAACACGGCTCCAGGCGCGAGCTTTTCCGGGTGGCGGTCCGTTTCGATGTCCAGTAGCGGCAGGCTCGACGCCTGCACCCTCAAAGTATTGGCGGCCTGGTCCAGAACGCCGGTGAAAGGCGCAAACCAGAGCCAGAGGATGCGTTCTTCGGGGGAAAACTTCGCCATCAGCTCGCACGCCATCAGCGTCTTCCCGATACCGGTCGGCGCCTGCAGCAGGACGCAGGCGCTCTGGTGCCGGATGCGATTCAGGTCCGCCACGCGGGCCGTGGGGCCGAGCGTGTCGTAGTTTTGCTTCAACGCACGAAAGCGAGCCACCAGCACGTCAATATGCCGTTGCTGAAACTGCATCGGGATGGTTCGGCTCATTGCTCCGCCTCGTCGCCATCGAACAGGTTTTCCGGCTCTGGTTCTGACGCGAGCGCGGATGGCTCGGACGCTCGGGCGGGCTCGTCGATGGCAGGAAGCTCATAAGCGTCTGCAACCTTGGCGTTGCCCTGCTTGAAGGCGCGCTGCAGGTCCGCCGGGACCGCCACGAAGCTGCAACGCTCCGCCAGGTCTCCCAGCGCTTCCGTGACCGCCTGTGGAGCCCAGCTCAAAACCACCGCCGGGCCGTGATGCCCAGACACGGCGCCTTTCAACTGCTCCAGAGTTGCTGGCTTGGTGTTTGCGCAGTAAGCAACGAGGTGCTGCCTATGCACGGACAGCGAGATACCTGCGTGCACTGGCGTGAGGGGGTGGCTGCACGTTTGCAGCGCGAACGTCCACACCATCGAGTCCGTCAGCCCCTCTTCCAGCCGGTGCGTCGCGACGTTTTGCGCCCGGACATAGGCAAAGTTGCCGCCAAGCCCTGGGATTTCAGTGCCGCGCCGACCGGTTGCGTAACCTTCGATAGCCTTGCGGATTCGCACGGCCAGAACGTCCTTGGCGAGGTTCTTCTGCGGCTCGTCTTCAGTGGCCTCACGGCTGGAGATGAGAACAAAGCGCTTGTTCGTGCCCTGCTCCTTGTTCATCTTCAGGACGACGTGGCCTGTGGTGCCGGAGCCAGCGAAAAAATCCAGCACAAGGGCGTCTTTCTCCGGTGCGCAGATTTGCACGATGCGCTCCATGAGGCGCATTGGCTTTGGCGTGTCGAACGCGGTCTGGCTGCCGAAGATGTCCTGGATTTCCTTGCGCGCTTCGTCGGTGTGGCCAACTTCCTCGTGCGGCCACCAGGTCCACGGCACCATGCCCTCGATGTCATCGAGGTACTGGATGCGAGACGGCATGGCGTTGCCATCCTTGCCGAAGTAAATCAGGCCCTGGGCGAGCAGTTCGTCGAAGCGCGGCTTGATGACTTTCCAGCACGAGCCTTCCGGCGGCGTGAACACCTTGCCGGTGAGGGGCGAGGTAATTTCGTACATCTGGTTGGGCCGGTAGCCCTGCGCAGAAAGGGCCACGGCCCGCCACTTGCCGCGCGGGTCGTTGTTCGCGTTCCTGTACACCTTCAGCTGCTTTTCGCCAAGCGGCAGCTTCCCGCGGCGCTTCTTGAACTTGTCCGGGTTGGGCGAGAAGATAAGGACGTATTCGTGCGCGTCCCCGATGGCCTCACGGTTCTCGCGGCTGTAGCGCTTTTGCCAGATGCAGTTGGCCACAAAGCACTTCTCGCCGAAGACCTGATTCAGTAGCAGCCACAAGTTCGGCAACTCGTTGTCGTCAATGGTCATGACGAGCGCGCCGTCCTCGCGCAGCAGTGAGCGCACGAGCACGAGGCGCTGGTACATGAACTCCAGCCAGGTGGAGTGCCTGTACCGGTTGGTGGCGTCGAAGTAGCTGTCGTTGTAGACGAAATCCTTGCGGCCGGTGTTGTAGGGGCCGTCGCCGAAGACCAAGTGAAACTGGCCGCTGTGCGTGGTGGCCAGGTGGCGCAGCGCGTCGTAGTTGTCGCCTTCTATGAGAAGGTTGTCCCAGGGCGCGACGCCCACGCACAACTGCGGCTGCAGTTCGAAGCCCACGAAATCGCGGTTCAAATGCCTGTCGGGCGGGATGCGCTCGCGCTCCCATCGAAGCCCGTAGCGGGACATCGAATCGCGGCGCTTCAAGATTGCGACGAGCTCTTCTTTGCTGAGGCTCTCGTAGTCCAAGCGGGTCCTTCTTCCTTCGCCTGTGCGGCGTACTGTCTTTTTATGCAGTCAATAGGATATAGCAGACCACCGGGGGCGCCAAGCGCCGGGTCCTCGTGAACCGTTGGCCAGCACGAGTCCAAGACCTTGTGTCAGGGCGCGGTGACCCAGCCGTCCTCGTCGGCGTCGTAGTGGCGGGCCATCTCCCCGAAGGTCATGGTGGTGCGGTGGATTTCGCGCAGCCTGTCCATGTCCCCGGCCTGGTACGCCTGCAGCGTCGGCGCGAGCTCCGGAATGTCTCTGATGAGGCCTTTGACGGCAATCTCACGGCCCAGCTTGGCTGATTCGGCGTTCGCTGCGACCGCACCGAGGATGAGGGGGTGCGTCGCCTGGTACAGCAGCGTGCAGTAAAGGACTGAGGCTCGCAGCTCCCCAACCGTGCGCGGCATGGCCTCGATGCCGAAGCGGGAAAACAGCTTCTTCAGGGCCACGAACGCCTGGCCGCCGATTGCCACGGGGTCGGAGAGCGACTCGTTTGCGCTATCGAGGAACTGGGTGATGTCCTGCCAGGGGATGCTCAGTGCCCCTTCCGGGTCTGCGAACTCCTGCAGGTTCTTCTCGCGCTCTTCCGGCGTGTCCCCGCTCATGGCGCCCTTGAAGGCTTCCAGCAAGCGTTGCCGGCTCACCTGCTGCTGGTGCTGGAAGGGAGTCATCGGCCAGCCCTTCTCGTCGTAGAGGCCATACGCGAATCGCGTGTTCACCTGTAGCCGCTGCGGGATACGCGCCAGCACGCGCGGAAGGTGCTGCTCGCCCCACATGTCCAGGACGTCCTTGACTTGGCGCTTTGAATCGAAGCCAGTCCTCAGCGCGTTCTGAAAGATGCCGATGAACCAGCCCTCTGCCCTTTGCATATCGTCCACCTTGTTGCGCAGGTGAATCTGCTCCAAGGTGAGGTCGCGGCTCGCGTAGAGCTTGCCGCCGCCGTCCGCAAAGGTCGGGCTTTCCAGGGTGATGGTGCTCGCGTTCAGGACGAAGCAGGCGAGGCCCAGCAGGATGGGGTCTGCGTCTTCGAACCGGAAGCCCTTGACCTCAATGGAGCCCGTAAAGGGGCTGACGACGTGCCACTGCGACTTCTTCGGCAGCGGCTTCTTCAGCGCAAGAACGAGTTTTCCCGTGGCTCGCTTCGGCTTGGCCGCCGCGGTGGTGGGGAGAGTGACGACAGCCATACTGCGTGCCCGAAATGAAAGACCGCCGACGTTGGCGGTCTGAAATCAATTTTACCGATGAGCTGGCGCTCTGCCTAGTCGAGTTCCTTGGCGGCACGAAGCATCAGCCGCTCCGCCTGCTCCGTGAGCCGCGCGTCGATGTCGCTGGTCATCACGATGAGGTGCCGGTCCAGCAGTTCGTCCAGCGAGTCCTGGATGGCGCTCTTGGCCATGTAGAAGCCGAAGTCGCTCTGCGCGCAGTCGAAGGCGAAGTCCTTGGCGCCGTACGTCCGCATCGGCGTGTTGTTGGCGATGCGCGCGATGGCCGCGAGCACGAAGAGCTCTTGCCACGTGAGGCACTCGAAGCCGGGCACGGTGAGGTTCTTCCGGGCCGCGAGGCCGACCTTGCGCGCTGCGTTGATGAGGGGTTCAGTCATGCTCTCGTTCCTGGTTGTCGTTGGGTCCTGCTTCGTATAGGAACGGGCGCTTCCGAGCGGTGCTCGCGTCGGTGCACACCAGGAACTGTAGCGACCGCGGCTTTCCACCCGGCGCCAGCCGGCTGCCGGTGCTTGAGGTTCGTCAGAAACGCTGTGGCGCCGGCACGCGGCTCAATTGCGTTCGGAGTTGCGCCAGCGCCAGCGGGTCGGGCGAAGTCCACGAAACGAGCCGGGTCCCCTGCGTGTCTTCACGAACCTTGACCTCGCGCAAGGTCCAGTGCACTTCCCCGCGCGCATGCAGCGCGTAGGTGCAGTGAAAGAACCTCACGGGCAGGGGAAGCCGGCGCAGCAGCCGCAACTCCAACCAGGCGCACCGAGCGGCCTGCTCGTAGTGCGTCGCCAGCACGGGCGTGAAACCTGGCCGGCGAGCTTCGCGCAGGATGACGAGCGTGCCAGTGCTGGCCGCAAGCCACGCCACCTCGAAGGCGAAGAACGGCTCGCCGTCGCCAAGGGGAGCATGCCTTTCGCGGAAGGAAATCGCGGGAGAGTGCATGGACAGAACGAGCGCAGTGGTCGCTGCATTCTGTCCGAAGGTGCGGTTTACGCCATGTTCGGGGCGGTACCCGCGGGCGCTGGTTGCTTTTTCAAACGCAGCTGGCAGCTTCGGCGGGCGGCGCAGCAAAGTGCGCGCGCAGCCGTGCATACGCGGTGAGCGCAATCCACACCGCCCCCGCGAGCAGCGGCAGGACAAGCAGCAGGTCCTGGCTGCCGGCACCGCCGACGTTCAGGAGCCACGCAAGCGGACGACCGTAGTGGCTCAGGTCGTAGACGTAGCTGGCCACCATGTCGACCACCAGGGTGTGTGCATGAACGTGAGCGTCACCGACTGGGCGAGCGTGATGCGCTTGCTGCCAATCCAGAAGGGCAGCGTGAGCAGGAACAGGCTCACCACATGGAAGCTGCCCCCGGTCCACCAGGACAGCAGGTAGGAGATGGGCAACAGCCCCAGGCAGACGGCGAGGACGTCTTTGTCCAGCGGGGCGCCCTTCTTCGCCTCATAGGCGCACAGGGCCGCGATGAGCGCGAACGGCACGCCGATGGACCACCGCGTGGTGGGTTGGGCGAGGAAGGTCAGTAGCGTGCTCATTGGGTTCCGATGCGGTTTTCTGGTATCACGTATAGCGAAACCGCGTTTGAAACGGAGCTGCTTTCGCCGGCATCTTTGCTGCCGCGAGGGGTTGCTATTTGGACGTCCGAGCGAGCTTGGCTTGGAAGATGCGGCGGCGCTCTTCGATGTCCTGAAGGCGCTGCGCATATGCGGCCATCACCGCGCCGGGCAAAGGACGGAGCCACAGGAGCCCTCGGAGAATCGAGATGCGTTGCTCTTCGCTCAAAGCAAGGCGAATCTCTCGGTTGTGTGCCTGGCGCCCACGCTTGCGCTGAGTTGCATTTAGGCCGTTGCTCATTCAAGCGTCCGTGCGGGGTTCGAAAGCTGCACCGAGGGAGTGCAGTGTGTCCAATGCAGGGTGCGCCTTGCGCATGCGCTTCCGGCGCTGCTTCGCTGCTTGGCGCTTCTCGTGGCGGCGGACCGTGGCGAGCTGGTCCCTGTACCGCAGCGTGGCCATCGCGTCGCCACCGCGCAGCTTGCGCGCGCGCACGACGCCTGTGATGTGCGCGGTCAGGGCGGGGTCACTTTCGCACGCCTTGAGCACTTCCTTTGCATCGCACTCGGCCATCGGGGCGAAGGTCGACCGCTTCTCCGCCATCCAGGTGCCGACGCTGCTCACGAGCAAATAGGAGACCGCGGCTACAAACCACGTGTTCACCGCAGACGCAGCGAGCGCGTCTATCGAGGCTCCTTGCAGCGTTGCGCCCAGGACCGCGGCTACGATGTTGACACCGAACCAGCCCAAGGCAAGAACCGGTGCAACCAGCGCAATTGTCAGCGCAAGGTGCGCCGCGGCGAAGACGCGTCCCGGCTGCGCTCGATTCAGTGCTTCGTCGGAAGCCACCGGTGCGCCGATGGCGAACAGCTTTTTGTAGCCCATTGTGTTGGTCTCCAAGGTGATGTTCCGTGTGTAGGTGTGACTTTGCCCGCGACGGTGCTGCTTTTTTGGTGTCAGTCGTCGTTCGACAGCGGCATCCCGGGCAGCGAGTGCAGCCCGAACTCCTGCTTCAGAACGTGTTTCTTGAACCAGTCCTGCCAGTTCAGGGGCTTGCCCAGGTAGGCCGGCATCAGCAGGCCGAAGTCCGGGTCCTTCTGGAAGCGCACGGCGAATTCCTTGCGGTCAAGGGCCTTGGCTTCAGCCAAGACCTCTTCCACCCTCGCTTGCTTTGCCACCAGGATGTTCTTCACCCGGCTCTCGACCGCGTTCACCGCGGCGATGTCCAGGCCCATGCCCTCGAGCGCCGCTTTGATGTCGTCCAGGCGCTCTTCCGCTGCCGCTTCGGCGATGTCGCGCTCGCGGGTGAACGAGACCACCCGGTGCAGCTGCGAGTACCAGGGCGTCTTCGCCTTGACCATCGAGCCATCGGCGAACTGCAAGACGTAGCCCTCGACGTCGGTCTTGCCCGCCAGCTGCTCCACGAGTTCGCGGGCGTTTGAGACGCGGCGCGCCATGCAGGCAGCAGTCGTCTCGTCGGCTTCGTCCACCAGCGGGATGTCCCACGACATCGAGAGGTAGCGCAGGAGCTGGTCCTCGTAGGCGCCGGTGACGTTGTTGCGCACGTGGAGCAGGCGCATCTCCGTGCCCTCGTAGGCGACGACGATTCGGTTCGCGGGGCTCGTGAGCTCCAGGGTCGCCGTGTAGCCGCGCGCGGCAAGCGCGTGCAGGCCAGAGCGGGCGTGCGGGTGGTTTGCCAGCCATTCGTAGGCCATGCGAGTCTGCTTGTTGTCAAAGGACTTCTTCGACTTCAAGAACAGCTCGCCATCGAGGTGCACGGTGTTAATCATGCTGCCGTCGCGCTTGTCCATGACGCGCGTCACCTGGTCCCACGGCAGCGCGTCCATGGCGAGGTCGGTCTTCTCCCCGATGTTGAAAAACTTGTGCAGGGGACGGCTGGCCACGCGGCCGTCGCGGTCGAACACGATGCCGCGGCACTCGGCAGCCCAAGGCGTATCGAACGTGCCGGAATCCTGGCAGGTGTAGCAGACCACGGTGCAGCCCTGCGGCCCCGGCGTGAGGGCAATTTCCTTCTTGCCGGCGATGTGCGGCAGAAGGTCGTCGATGTGGTTGATGTGCGGGAACAAGGCTCGGCTCCGTCGAAGGACGCCGAACTGCTCGGCGTCTTTCTTCGTGTAGGAACCGGGCCCTCAGAACGGTGCTGGCCGCGCCCAGAAACAACAAAGCCCCCTTCGGGGGCTTGGGTCACCAGATGCAGACGACTGGCTCGGGCGTTCCGCTTTCGTAGAACGGGCCGGTGTTCCACCAGCCGTGCCACTTCTTTGGCGGGTGGAGCACTTGCACTTCTGCGCACGAGTTCAGGCTGCTGAATCCGCCGCTTTCGTGATTCATGGTGGCAACGGGGATGTCCCCGCCGTGGACGGCTTCAATTTCCTGCAGTTGGGCGATGAGCTCGCGCAGGGTTTCGGGGGGTTTGTCGGCGAGCGATACAGCAGCAGGTGCCTTGGTGGGCGTGTTCATTGGCTTCTGGTCTTTGAGTGGTTGTTCTTCGTATAGCTACTGGGGCTCGCCGACGGTGCTCAGCCCGGAAACAGAAGGCCCGCTCATGGCGGGCTCTTGGCGGTAACGGAAAGCGTTGTTGCCAAAAAGGCGTCGCTTTGCGAACAATGCTTTACACCCGTACGCCCAGCAGTCGTTTCCACCAGGGACGCGGCAGGGCTCCGTGTGCCGGCGTCGTTGCCGCAGGAGTCACCGCGGGCGGCTCCGCAGCCTCGGTGCAGGGCACGTCCCGGGGGCGCCCGTAGGCGGCGTAGAACTTGTCGACGATTTCCAGTAGCTCGGGCGGGATGAACTCGCGGCCACGCTGCAGCACTCTCTTGGGGATTCCGAACTGGGCTTCGGCGAGGCCGCCCGTGATGCAGCCCACGGTGTCGGTGTCGCCGCCAATCAGAATCGCCCTGGAGACGGCCTTCTCGTAGCTAGCCACTTCGCCCTTCAGCACCACCATGACTGCACGAACCGCCTCGTGGGCGAGCCAGTTTGCCTGCAGGCTGGGGTCCATCCACTGTGCCCGTGAGGGATACTCGTCCAAGTGGTCGCCGAGCATCTGTCCGGCCGCAGGGAAGCGGGCCAGGACAGCTTGGCGAAGTGCGGGCCACTCCACCTTTGGACCCCGGCCGTTCGCCGGCACGGGTGCATCGAGCAGCCGCCGCAGCGCGAACACGTAGACCTGCGTGGCCAGCACCGCCGTGTCGTCGTTGTGTGTGCTGCGAGTAAAGCGCTCCGCCTCTGCGAGAAGTGCGGGCTCGTCCAGGGGCATGTACGCCAGCGGCGCGATACGCATCACGCAACCGTTGCCGTTCGAGATGTTCGCGGGCTTACCCGGCGTCCGGGCCCATTCCTCGAAGCTTGGGCCGTAACCGGCATGGTGCATGCGGCCAGTCTTCCGCCCCTCAATCGAGGTGTCCGGAATCTCGCCTGTGAAGCGCAGTGCATATCGGCGATAGGTTTCCGCAGGGTCGAGACCGTGCAGGAGCGCGTCCATGGTCGCGACGGTCAGGGTGGAGTCGTCGGTCACGCGGCATGCGGGCTGAAACAGCCCTTCAGGCAGCTCGCCTGGGTATCGGTCTTCGTAGGGGGAGCCGAGGATGTCCCCGATGATGGCGCCAAGCATTGAGTGGAGTCAGAGTGGTATGGTCTCCGTTGGACCTGTCGCTGGAAGATGCATTCGCCGGAGAGCAGTCTGGGCCAGCGGGGGCAGGCCGGCCGCGGCGTCAACCAACCACGGTGCAGGCCCAGCACATCACGTTGGCGGCGGTCACTGCGACCTTCATTTGCCGTCGCCCCAGGCCAGATATACGCTGCCCCTGCAAGGGCCGTCCTGGGCGAATTGCACGACCAGCTCGGAGCCATCCGCGAACTTGAAGTCGAGGCGGTGCGTGTCGCGCGGGTTGGGGATGACGGTCGCGGGCTCCAGGATGGGCATGCCCTTTTCACCATCGGCGCGGTAACGAAGCGCGCAGGCATGCGCGATGCAGGTGGGGGTGGCCATCTGGTCTCCAAAGAATATGTTTTCAGGCGTAGGGGCCAGCGAAGAGCCTGGTCACGAAGGCGCGCACGTCTGCGCGCTCCCAGACGGCATACAGGGCGGAGTCGTCGAAGTCGGCGGCGGGTGCCGGCTGCTCGAAGGACAGTGGGGCGGAAACGCCGACGTGGAAGTGGTCCGCGAGGAAGTCAATTTCGTTCTCGACGTCGAAGGCGCTGCCGACTGGCGTGGCGTACCAGCCCACGTCCGCGCCGCTTTGCGGGTCCTTCAAGGTTTCTTCCTTGATGTGCAGCGCGCCGAAGAGGCACGGCATGTACTCGGAGTACAGCGTGCCTGCCGGCAGGCTCATGAAGGTCTTGCGGTTAACGAGTTTCATTGGGCGCTTCGGTTGGTTGTTTCACGTGTAGCGAACGCGCCCTCGCGGTGGTGCTCCCTGCCCTCAGGCGAGCAGTCCCAGCCGCTTGGCGGCTTTCACGCAGCGCGGGCAGGTGGCGTTTTCGAGCGTGAGCCAGCCGGGCGACCAACCGTTGCCCCGCAGGCCGGGGCGGGCGTGGCAGAGGGCCTTGCCCCAGGCCCCGACTGCCTCACTGGCGACGATGTGTTCCAGGCGGCCCCCGTCGCGCTCACCTTCCAGGCAGCGGCCCGTCAGGCGCACGGCCACGAAGAGCGGCATCACCGGCTCGGTGGCGGGCTCGACCTGGCGGGGTTCCTCGGGGTGGGCTGCTTCCCACTCCTGGCGGCGCGCCTCGACCTCGGCCACCTGTTCAGGGGTGGGCTCGCGCGTGCCGTAGACGATGAGATTGGCGATGGACATTGGCTGCTTCGAGGTGTTGTTCTTCGTATAGCGAACAGCCTCTCGGGGCGGTGCTCGGCGCGGTCAGTCCGTCGCGTCTTCGTTCACCCAGTGCGGCGAGTCGTCCACCCACACGTCGATGGCGAGGCCGAGCCCTTCCAGGAACGGCCGCTTGGCTTTCCTGCCGGTGTAGACGATGGCGTCCACTCGCCCTTCCAAGCGAGAGCGCACCCGGGCTCCTTCGTGCTCGTGCCGCATGGTGACGCACAGCACCTCGTGCCCCCGGCTGCGGGCGGCGGCGATGAAACCGTCCCAGAGCTCCGGGTCTTCCGTGTACGTCCCGTCGAAGTCCAGCGCCGGTCTCATTGAGGGCCGTGCGCCGGGCGCCTGAAGTCGCTCAGGCGGATGACGATGTGGTTGCACCAGTGGCCGTCGCCGCCTTCGGGCATTGCGTCCAGCGCGTAGTCCGCGTTGAAGCCTTCCTCGTAGAGGGTCACGTCCCCGGATGCATCCACGGCAATCTCGGTCACCGTGAAGTCGATGACGTACTCGCCCTCGGTGGACAGCACTTTGATGCTCGGCAAGTGGTGCGGTTCGAAGCGCACCTGGCCGACACCGTGCGCGCCGATTGCGGCTGCCAGTCCGTTCAGTCGCGAGTGGTCTTCGGCGGAGATTTCCGCCCGAAACCCGGCAGCCCTGTACGGCAGCTCGGTCTTGTCGTCCACGCCGGGGTCGTAGTGCACGGCCCAGCAGTCGGACTTGGTGGCAATGAGGGTGTTGGAAGCAGGCATCGAGCGATTCGGGTTGGTCATACGTCGTATAGCGACGAGCACCCTTGGCGGGTGCTCCTTTTCGACCTTGTTCGCCGCCTGGTGTTAGGGCGTCGCGTGCTCGAAGCTGCACTTGTCGCGCGCGTGCTCGCAGCGGCAAAATCGGGTCATGCAGGCGCCGCTTTGGATAGACGCATACGGCAGCCCCGTACGACTGAGCAGCATGCCGACAGAGCACGTTCGCACTACGCGCGAGTACGTTCGGCGAGGCAACGGCCTGCTGGGGCCGCTCGTGCGCGCGGTATGCTCGGGTTTCGCGAATGCGGAGTGGCTCGAAATCTTCACTGCAGAACTGGAGCTTCGGCAGCGGCTGGGGTCCCCGCCCAAGGGAAGTGAAGTTCCGTGTTGGGAACTTGACTTCCCCGCGGTCGGTCAGTTCACCGCTTCCCGCAGGTCGGCCAGGTTGAACCTCACGAAGTGCTCCCAGGTGCCCTCGCTGTCGTTCCTGTCGAAGAGCAGCTGGAGCGACCAGCCCTTTTCCACGAGCGCAACGCTTCCATCGGCATAGCAGCGCACTTCCTCGAACGCATAGTCCAGCGTCTGCGAGGGGCCTTCGTCGCTCACGGTGCACTCGATGCCGCCGACGTCGAAGCTGTCCGTGCGCAGGCAGCGCGTGCTGTCCCCCTTCCACAGGACTTCCGCCGCGGTCGCGCACAGGGTGGTCAACTTCTGCCGTGCCTCGGCGCTGACGGTCACGTCCGCGCGCAGCGCCACGAAGTCCCGTTCGGTCGGGCTCTGGTAGCAGGGGTCATAGGCCACGTTGAGGCCGCGGTCTGCGAAAACTGTGGCGGTGAAATTCTTGGCGAGAGACGCTGCTTGGGTCATTCGTGCTCCGGGTTGGTCATACCTCGTATAGGTACAAGCACCCTCGGCGGGTGCTCGTTCCGAGGTGGCTTTTGCCCCTCACTCCTGCATCGGCAGCACGAGGTTCATGCCCTGCCGGTACCCGTTGCTGAAGCCCCTGAACGCCTTGCGGAAGTCGGCAAGGGTGCGCTGAACGCGCTCGCGCGTGCCGGCGCGCACGCGAGCGTCGCCGGTGGACACGTCTTGCTCGACGCAGGCATTGGAAGGGCAGTCGCCGGGGGTGGCGAGGGTGCTGGAAGTGGGCATCTGAACTCCGTTGAAGCGGTGTCTTTCGTATAGCAACCGCCCTTCAAATCAGGTGCTCTTGTCGAGGCGTTTGCCGAGTGAAAATAGCGCCGTTTGAGCGCACTGGTGCCTATACGAAGAACACCACCCGAAAGCAACAGATGACCGCTTCCGCCCCCTGTCTCCAAGACCTCGAAAAACGCGTTCTCCAGTTCGCTCGCCACCTGTTCGCAAGGAGCGGCGAACCCGGCGACGTGAGCTTCTACGACGAATTCATGGAGCACGCCCAGGCGAACCTGGAAGCGCAAGAGCTCCTGCTGGTTCTGGCGCAGAACCCGGAGATTTGCCGCAACGCGGATGCGGCGCGCGAAGCTGGTGAGTGCGGCAGCCTGTTCGTTGGCCTGGCCGACGCGCTGAACGACCACCTGCTCGCCCTCGGCACGCAGGAGTTCAACCGCCTGGTGAAGGCCGGGGCGGAACGCAGCCGCACACCCGTCGAGCTTCGGTACGCCGGCCCGACATTCGCGGTAAGCGTGAGCTGCCCTGGACGGCTCAATCTGAAAGTCCGGCGCTTGCGCTGATTCCTGCGAAACACGTCTGAACCGGAGACCTGAATGACCGACACCCTGCCCCTTGAAGTTGTACCGACCTTCCTCATCGTCGTGCGGCCTGAGAAAGCACACCTGCTGGCCACCGACGACCCGAACGGGGACCGCGTGGCGCTGGGCGCGCGTTCCATCTTCGAGGCCGTGGGCCGCGTGCTGGTGGACAACCCGCATCTGTGCTACGACGACATTCTCGACCACATGGAAGTCTGACGTCTCAGCCGCGTACCGGGAGTTGCTCACTGCGCCGAGCGCGGGGCTGGCGCCGAGGCCGCGCGGCGGCGCCGACGCGAGCACCGCTTGACGGGGGAGATACCTATACGCATTACCACCAACTCTTTCCAAGGAGCTTCAGCCATGGCGACCACCAAGACCCCCTTCTTCAACGGCGTTTCCTTCTCCTGCGACACCCAGGCGCTCACGCTGACGCGGCGGGCCTACACGGGCGAAGACCAGACGCTGCCCGTCACCCAGGAGCAGGCCAGCAACCTCGCCTCGATGCCCGACAACTGCGCAGCGCATTCGGTGGCCTGGTTCCACGCGGTGAACGCCGACTTCGACCGGAACCCAGGCAAGTACCTCGAAAGCTGATTGAACGCCCGCCTCGCGCGGGCTTCTTCATGGCCGTGGAGAGCACCCCGCCAGAGGGCCGATAGCTATACGAAGTACAGCCACCCACTCTCGAAACTGCTCTCAATGACCATCACCCTCGCCTACCTGGAAGACCGCGCCCGCGCCGAGGCGCTGGACGAGTTCACGTACGACCCGACCGTGGACCGCACCGTGGCCCAGGAGCGCCTGCGCGATGCGGCGATGCACGGCGTCGTGGACAATGCCACCCTCACCCGCCTGCTGGGTGAAAACCTCTGGCTCGGGCTCGACCGCGAAGCCGCGAACCTGGCCAGCGAAGGCGGGAACCTCTTTCACGGCATCTCCGTGGCCCTCGACAATCACCTTCGCGCGATTGCCTACGCGGAGTTCGACCGCCTCGTCGCCGCTTCCCGCGTGGCATCGGCCCCTGCTGCTCCGGCTCCGCGCGCCGTGTTTGCGTTTCCGGGCTGAGGTGTGAATGCTGTACGCGTTCCGCAACCGCTCCAAGTGGGCGCTGGTGCGCGCAGCAACCACGGCCGAAGCAGAAGCTCTTGCCGGCCCGGAGCTGCGCTGCGCGACTCCCTTGCTGCTGCGGCGGGGCATGTCCGCCGAGCACCTGGCCGTCTACGGTGACGACGCGACCTGGTTCTTGACCGCGAGCGACTGGCCAGGGCACCTCATCGCCATGCCTGCAAGTCCACACGCCCATCCTCGCCATGCCGCCGAATTCCGGGCGTATCAGCAGCAGGCCGTCGCCAACCTGGGGCTCACCCGGCTGGAGAAGCTGCCGCTGGCCGCGGACGGCACGCCAGGCGTCGTGGCGCGTTTCGCCGGCAACGTGCAGGAGTTCCTGCTGCACGAGATGCAGGTTTCGCCCGCGTCACCGGTGCTGCGCAAGGAGATGCGCGCCGTGCGCGTGCGCGACCTGGTGCTGACCCCCTAAGCCAGGGCTGCGGCATCATGGCGCCTGGCCATGAGCATCGAATTCCGCCGCTTCGACCCGTACCTGACCCGAGACCTTCGCACCGAGGCGCTGACCGCGCGCGGACGGCTGAAGGTCCTGCCGGCGAGCTTCTATGCCTCAACGAGCGTGGAAGAGCGCGCCGTCTTCGGCGCGCGCACTGCCGCGTATGTCCTGCCGACCACGGAGCTCGTCGAGTGGCTGCGCCGATTCATCGGGGGCCGCTCGGCGCTAGAGATTGGCGCCGGCAACGGCGTGCTGGCCGAAGCCCTCGGCATCACCGCCGCGGATAGCTGCATGCAGCGGCGCCCGGAGATTGCAGCCTACTACCGGGCGCTTCAGCAACCGGTGGTGCAGTACGGCGCGAACGTCCAGGAACGCGACGCCCAAGCCGCGGTGCGGCACTACAAGCCGAAGGTGGTCGTCGCGGCGTGGGTGACGCACAAGTACGAGGCAGACCGGCACGACGCGGGCGGCAACCAGGACGGCGTGGCCGAAGAGGACGTCATCGCGCAGTGCGAGAGTTACGTGTTCATTGGCAACCGCCACGTGCACCGCGGCAAGTCCATCTGGAAGCTGCCGCACGTGAGCTTCGAGCCGCCCTGGTTGTATTCACGCGCACACAACGGCTCGCCGGACTTCATCGCGGTCTGGGGCCGCGTGCCGGGCCCGCTGGCGGATGTGTAGGCGGGCGGGGACGGCGGTGCTCCGTCTACGCCCTGGATGCTGTATGCTTATACAGTGTGGTGCGAGTGCTATCCGCTGCGCCGGGATGGGGCGCGCCTGGAGAAGGCTGAAGCCCGCGCCAGTGCGCGCACGGGCTGGCTCACGCTTCGCCGTATGCCTGCCGGCCAGCCGGTGCTGCAGGCGCGGCTGCTCAACGACATCGGCAGCAACGCCCTGACGGGCCTCAATAACGCGCACGTCACACGCATCGAGCGTGGCGGGCTGATGATTTCCGGTTTCGAGGACACCCCCAAGGCCGGCGCCCCGGTGCGCCAAGCGTGGTGGTGCGTGCCCTTGGCCAACCAGCCGCGGCCGCCCGAGGCGGCGCGCGAGCAACCCAAGGACGGCCGGCGCGGGTGGGGGCGCTGAGCACCGTTTCTGAAGGTGTGTAGCTACACATAGGAGTAGATGCACATTTGCGCTTCGGCGCACAACTTCAGGACACCCGATGCAAAGCTTCCTTCACCGCGCCAATCCCGAAAACGCCCGCCTGTGCGAACTGCTCGACGCGGCTGCCGACCGCAAGGGGCATGACGAGCGGCAGCAGGCGGACGCCCTGTGCGTGACGCTCGGCTTCATGCGCCAAGTCAGACAAGGCATGCGCAAGCGCTCCGCCCTGAGCGACGCGTTCATCCGCGGCTGCGCCCAGTACGCCGGCGTGAGCTACGAGGTCGCGCGAAGCGCCTAGACCCCCGCCTTTGATTCCAGCGACCTTGCGAGGTCGCTTTTCCTTGCGCCGAATGCCTGCGCTCGTAGGCATTCGCTGCGCGGTCACCGACTTCCTGGCCGAAATGTCGCCGCTCGCAGGCGCTGGCACCGCGCCGGGAGATTTTTTTTGTGTGTGCGTGAAATGCCAGCCAATTTGCGCGGTCAAAGCATCCATGAGCATCACCCTTGCCCCCAACTTCGCGTTCGCGAGCCCTGCTGACCGCAGCGGGCAGCGCGTTGGCGCAGCGCCGGGCGAGCGGGCCTGGGCGGAACGCGCGGGCTACTTGATGGCACGACCCTGACACCAAGGGCCTGCCGTCAAAGGGCAGGCAACTCGGAACCCCCGAAGCCCCTGCCCTGAAAGCAGGGGTTTTGTTTTGGTGCTCTCGCTTTGCGGAGTCAGCGCACCTGGGGCTGTTCTGCCCGCTGGTTGGTTGTTGATGGTTCTTAGGTCACCGTGGAGCGCGAAGCTCCCGAAGGTAAGGCTCTACCTCAATGGAGCTCATTCGCGGGTGCGATGCCCGCCTCTTTGGGGCCTGTGGTCGTGGAACAATTCTCTACAAAGTCGGCCTTACACAAGTGAGCCATCGCACCTATCGCACACGTTGTTCGGTTTCAGAAAGCACCCAGTCGGCGCTTTCGGAATACGCACGCGTGTTCGGGAGCGCAATGCGAACGCTGCACGCACGCGCCGAAGCACAAACGAAAGCAACCGGCCGCGTGTGCAGAATCGACAGCTTCAAGAACGCAGCTTTGAAGGAGTTCGGGCTTACGGGTCGACAGTTCAACGCACTCGAAATGCAGCTCGAAGGCAAGCGAGACTCAGTGCGCGAGGGCCGCAAGCTCAATATCGAAGACCTGCGAGACCGCATTGGTCGGCTTGATAGCGCCATCCTGGGACTGCAGGAATCTCTGGCAAAGGGACGCTATAGCAAGGACCGGACCCAGCGTAGGCTCCTGACGCACAAGCAGCGCAAAGTTGTTCTGTTCACAATTCATCAGAAATCGCGTCGGCGTGCAATCTTGCAGCTGCGGCTGACGGACCTTATCTCTCAAGAGGCAAGCCATCAGGTCTCAATGTGCTTCGGCTCGCGTAGGCTGTTCCACGCCCAGTTCCGGCTCGAAGACCGGGGCTACGCATCGCACGAAGAGTGGCTGGCGGCGTGGCGTGCGGCGCGGGACAACCAGTTTGTGGTTTTGGGGTCAAAAGGAGAGATGGCGGGCTGCCAGGGCTGCGTCGCTAAGGCCGCCCTCGACGGGTCGTTGTCTTTGCGTATTCGTCTGCCCAGCGCTTTAGTCGGCCAACACGGCACGCACGCTGAGGTGCATGGGGTTCGGTTCGCCTATGGGCACGACCAGGTGCTGGACGCTCTTCGCCGGAACGAGCTGAGACGAGTTTGCGAGTCCCAGGCGCGCGCCGAAGCCAACGCGAAAGGCGAGAAGTTCTCGGAAAAGAACGTTGAGGGCGGCATTGCCCTGACCTGGCAATTCGTGCGCGATTCCGAGGGCTGGCAAGTGTTTGTGGCCGTCGAAGCTGTTCAACTAGAAATAACAAGCAGCCGCGCAGCCGGCCGTGTTGCGGTGGATGTTAATGCGGACCACTTGGCAGTTGCAGAGACGGACCATTTCGGTAACTGCATCAAGGCGTTCAGCGTTCCGTGCCGCACGCGGGGTTTGAGCACAAACCAAGCGGGCGCGGTTATCGGTGATGCGGTGAAGGCGGTGATTGCACACGTCGCGTCGGTGCGGAAGCCTCTTGTGCTTGAGCGACTAGATTTCAGGGCCAAGAAGCGTTCTCTGGGCAAAGATAACCCAGCCTATGCGCGAATGCTGTCGTCCTTCGCGTATGGCCGCATCCGCACCCTCTTCGAAGCGCGTGCGCTGGACGCCGGTATTGAAGTTTTGAGCGTCAATCCCGCCTATACGTCGGTGATTGGCAGGATTAAGTATTCGGTGCCCCTGGGCATCACGACGCATGAGGCCGCCGCAGTAGCGATAGCCCGGCGTTCACAGCAGGTGCGCGAACGCGCGCCGCAGCCGGGCAAGACACTTCTTGTTCCGGTGAAAGGTGGTGTTACTGCCTGGACTTCGCCAGCCTGGACGAAGCCTCAGCACAGGGCCCACCCTTGGCGGCGCATCGCTCGTGAGCCGGTACGGCCCTGCGAAAGGGCGCTCGTGCGGGAAGACCCCGCAGTCAGGGTGTCGGGGCGGAAACGCTTACTGACCTTGGCCGGCGAGACGGCATTGCCGTCTGTGCGAGCGTAGCGGCGCAAGCCCTACCGAGGTGGCAGAACTGCTCGGCCACCGTCCTCTCTGCACCGGAAAATCCGGGCTGCCGGGTTCAGGAGCGGTCTAAAGATTGTTGGGTGGTCGCGAACCCCTGACCAGTTTTCGAGACGTTCAAGCGTCTTTTGCAGAGAAGTGCCCGAGAGGCCGATGGGAGCCGCCTGCTAAGCGGTTTGTCGACGCGAGTCGGCACAAGGGTTCGACTCCCTTCTTCTCTGCAGAACACGTTTTTCGGAGTGTGGCGCAGTCCGGTAGCGCATCTGCTTTGGGAGCAGAGGGTCCAAGGTTCAAGTCCTTGCACTCCGACCAGGAACTTCAGCGCGGGCGTGCCCGAGGGGCCCAAGGGAACTGCCTTCCAAGCAGCAAAGCCGTCGGTTCGATTCCGACCGCCCGCTCCAGTCGATGCGAGCACCGTTAGAGCGGTGCGGTGGCTATACGGGTAAAGCATCCAAGAAGAAGCCCATGCCTGACCTGTCCCAGCTCGCACCGTTCGCAGGCGCTGCCCTCGCGGTGGTGGCCGTGCTCATCGCACTGAAGGTGATTTCCACCGCAGTGAAGTGGGGCGTGGTCGTCCTCGTGGCGGTGCTGGCCTTCCAGTTCTTCCAGAAGCCTGGGGGCGCTGAAGAAGCCAAGGCGTTCGTGCAGAAGGCCACCGCCGTGGCCGCCGAGAAAGCCAAGGGCGCTGCTTCGGCGGCGGACAAGGCGCACGCCGCAGCGCAGAAGGTCAAGAAGGTCGCGGAGAAGCTTCCGCGTTGAATTCAAAGAAACAGCGTCCCGTTCGTCTAGCGGCCCAGGACACCACCCTTTCACGGTGGGCACACCGGTTCGA
Organism: Ramlibacter alkalitolerans; assembly: GCF_016722765.1. GTDB lineage: Bacteria > Pseudomonadota > Gammaproteobacteria > Burkholderiales > Burkholderiaceae_C > Ramlibacter > Ramlibacter alkalitolerans. The sequence continues at coordinate 44,148 of NZ_JAEQND010000013.1, forward strand.
TTCCGGTACGGGACTCCAGTTTTGTTTTGCGCCTGTGGCTCAGTGGAAAGAGCGCTCGGTTCCGAGCCGAGGGGTCGGGAGTTCGATTCTCTCCAGGCGCGCCAGATGACACCTGCCCGGGTGGCGGAATTGGTAGACGCGCTGCGTTGAGGGCGCAGTGGGGGAAACCTCGTGCGGGTTCGAGTCCCGCCTCGGGCACCAAAGGAAAGCGCTTCGCACGCGGAGCCCTTCTCTTTGGTTCGTTAGCGCAGTTGGATAGCGCACCGGCCTGTCACGCCGGGGGCCGCGGGTTCGAGTCCCGCACGGACCGCCAGAACGCATAGCGGCTGTAGCTCAATGGATTAGAGCACTGGCCTACGAAGCCAGGGGTTGCAGGTTCGAGTCCTGCCAGCCGCACCAGTATTCCGCACGGGGGTAGCTCAACTGGCTGAGCAGCGAGCTCCAAACTCGAAGGCTGGGGGTTCGAGTCCCTCTCCCTGTGCCACCGCATCACGCGCGCGACGGCTACCGGTCTAACCAGGATGTACCGGAAGCCGCCGTGACAGCAACGAATTCGAAGCTCGCGCAGATGCTCACCGACCCGCTGTGGTTGGCGGAGCTTTGCCTGACGTTCCTGCTGCTGTCCATTCTGCTGCGCGATGGCAGTTGGCTCGCGGCGGCTGCGGCGGGCACCTTCGTCGCGGGCACGCTGGGCTTCTGGCGCAGCTCCCGCGCCGTGGAGTGGCTGGCGAGCCTGTCCTACCTGGTGTTGGCTTTCGTCGTCTTCTAGTTGCTCGCGTGCATGACGCGCGTGCTGCCTTGTCTATACAGGTTTGAACCGGCACTTCCCCTGAAGCCGAACATCAACCGCCAACCGCAATGCCCCGCCGGCCCGCAAAGCTCGTTCGACTGTTCACCGACCCGCTGTGGGTTGGCGAGCTGCTCGCCGTCGCTGTCCTCTTTCACATCCTCGCCACGCATGGTAGCTGGCTCTTGGCCCCTGCTGTCTTGACCTTCCTTGTGTCGCTCGTCGCGTATTGGCGGGACTGGCGCGCGGTGGAGCTCGCCGTGATTCCGGCGTGGGTCGTGATAGGCGTCATTGCCTTCGTATAGCGCATTGGCGTTTTGCGCCACAAAGCCGCGGTGCCGCGGTCTACCTGGTTTGGCCCGCCCAGTACCGATAGAACATGAAGTCCGCCGCGCTCGTCATCGTCCTACTTGCTGCTGTCGCAGCGAACGCCGCCCCGCGGCTGAACTCCAACCACGCCGTCGTCTATGACGCCACCAGCGGCAAGGTGCTGCTGGAGAAGAACGCGGACACGCCGGCGCCGATTGCGTCTGTGACCAAGGTGCTCACCGCGATGGTCGCCTTGGATGCGCAGCCGGACCTGGCCGAGCCGCTGACGGTGGCCGACGAAGACGTCGACCGGCTGAAGGCCAGCTCGTCGAAGCTGCCCGTGGGCACCAGTCTGCCGCGCAAGGACATGCTGCACCTGGCGCTCATGTCTTCCGAAAACCGTGCGGCATCCGCGCTGGCGCGTCACTATCCAGGTGGCAAGCCTGCTTTCGTCCGCGCGATGAACGTGAAGGCCAAGCTCCTAGGGATGGACGGCGCGGTCATGCGCGACCCGACCGGCCTGAATCCGGGCAACCGCGCCACCGCCCGTGACCTGGTGCGCATGGTGCTGGCTGCCGAGAGCTACGAGCCCATCACGCTGTTCACGACCTCGACCCAGTACTCCGGGCCCGTCGCGCGCGCCGCGGCGTTCCACAACACGAATCCGCTGGTCGCATCGCCCTCGTGGAAGGTGGAGCTCTCCAAGACCGGCTACATCCAGGAAGCCGGCCGCTGCATCGTGATGAAGCTGCAGGAAGCCGGCAAGGAACTGGTCGTGGTGCTGCTCGGGGCGAACAGCCCGCAGAAGCGCACCGCAGACCTCATTGCCATCAAGAACTGGGTGGACGGCGGGGCCACGGAAGCGGTCGCGTCCCTCTCGAAGACCTTCAAGGCCAGCGCGAAGCTCGCAGCCAAGAAACATGGCAGAAAAGCTCGAACGCTTGCAAGACCGAAGCGGTCGCGGTGATTACCTGGGGGCGGAGAACTACTTTTCCGGTCCCGCAAGTGATTTCCTGTCGAGAGTCTGACCGCGGCGTGAAATGCGCGGCGATGAGCACTGTCTGAAAGAGCCGATGCCTATACGGGGTATCGCAACTGAATTCAGAGAACTCGAATGACTGACTACTCCCCGACCGTCGCGCACGAAATCACGTACCGCGTCCGCGGGTTCATGCCCGCTGGGTGCCTGTCTGTTGCTGAAGAGAGCATCGAGCAGAGCATCGAGGAACTCGAAAGCCGTCACGGAGAAAACTTGCTCTCCGTCACCGTGACGTCAACGGCGAAAGAAGCCTGCTCCGCGACAAAGGGCCCGCGTCCAGCGTTCGTCGTCGCCCCTGGCCCCGTGACCCGAGAAAGTGCCTTGGCAGCCATGGTGTTTTTGGCCGCTGGTCCTGCGGACGCCCTCGGGTGCCGTGTCGCTGGCCGTGCCGGCAAGTTCCGCATCCACGGTGCCGAGGCCGCCGCGTACCTCTGCGCGCTTACGGGCGTCCTCTCGCAAGAAGAAGCCGCGTCGTCAATCGGGTCGACGGTCGGAACTTTCCGCAGCCGCATGTTCCGCTTTGGCGTGACCCCGCAAGTGACGCGTCGTCTCGGACTCCACGTCGCAAAAGTCTCCGGCAACAAGCTCTCTCCCGCCGAGACGGCCAAGCTGTGGGCGCTGCACTTGGCTGGTGTCTCGTCGACGGACCTGGGCGCTCGGTTCGGCATCAACCCGACGTCCGTGCAGTACGTCCTGCACAACGCCAAAGGCACCGCCCCCGTCGAGAACGCCGGCTCGCACGAGACGAAAACTCGCCGCGCGGTGGAATTTGCCCGCACCTGCTCGAACGAAGACTGGGACGCCATTCTGGCGGCGGTTGCGGCTGCAAACGGTGATGTTCGACAAGCCGCTAGGGCGATGGGTTCCGACGAATACAGGGTTGCAGAGGTCGCGCGTAGCGAGCGCGCAGAGGTGGGCTACTGCGGCCAGGGGCGGGTCACCGTCCCCGCTCGCCTGGCGACGCGAATCATCAGGATGCGCAAGCGGGGGATGACCGTCGACGCAATCGCAGAACAGTTGGGACTGACCTACAAAACCGTGCACCGCTCTCTGCAGCGTGGTGGCTTGGTGGAGCACCGCGACCGTACTGTGAGTGACGAAGCGATGGAACAGGCGAGAAGCCTCGAGGCCGGCCACCAACTCGCGATTCTCGCAGCGCTACGCGCGCAGGGCTGGAACCAGGCGTGGGCGGTGTTCACCCCGTATAGAACTGCGGCAACCGGTGCGGTGCTGCGCGGCTTGCTGAAGCTGCACGGCATCGAGATGCGGCGCAACCAGGGCTCGGCCGGAAGCTACGCGAAGGGCAAGAGCCGCTACGAAGGCTTGGACGAAGCCATCGAGAAGCTGAAGGCGCAGCTCGCCTGACGCCCTCGGCGCCACGCCCTGCCGCGCAGCACCGCCCGGCAGGGTCGTTCGCTATACGAGAAGAACAACACGAGAACTCGAATGCCTGACTTCCTCAAGCGCTTCATCGCCAACCCGTTCGCCCGCTACGCCCTTCTGGGCGTGCTCCTGCTGGTGCTGTCGGTGCAGCTGGTCGCAGTTGTGCAGGAAGTCCGCGGCACGCCGAAGAAGCCGACCATCGAGGTGGTGCTGACGCAGGACATCGGCGAGGTCACCGCCCTGCCCGCCAAGAAAGAGCGCCTGGAGTACCTGCTGGTGGCCAAGCCCACCGCGGAGCGTCCCCGCTACGTCTACAAGCTCGGCGGCGAGAACAAGCTGCACGTGGTGCAGGTCCCCAGCTCGTCTCACTACGCGCTGGAGCGCGAGGTGCTGCTGAAGAACAGCGTGCCCTACAAGATTGCCGACAAGAAGTTCCTCGCCGCGAACCCCGCCGTCCTCGAAGGCGGCGAAGGTGATTCCGGCGCGGCTGGCGCGGTGGGCGACTTCGTGATGCGCTTCCTGCCGACCCTGTTCATTCTGGCGTTCGCCGTCTACATGATGAAGGCCGGCATGCCCGGTATGGCCAGCAAGGCGAACATGCTCCAGCCGGCAGACCTGAAGGGCTCGATGGACGACCTCATCGGCATGGACGACATCAAGCGCGAGGTCTCGCATCTGGTGGAGATGATTCGTGACCGCGAGAAGTACGCAGCCCACGGCATCGACAAGCCGTTCAACGTCATGTTCACCGGCCCGGCCGGCACTGGCAAGACCAAGCTCGCCGGCTACCTGGCCAAGGAACTTGGCATGCCGCTCATTACCGCGTCCGGCTCCGGGCTGGAGTCCGGCTTCGTGGGCGGCGGCTCACGCACGCTGACGAAGCTGTACGCTCGCGCGTGCGAGATGGGCAACTGCGTCATCTTCCTGGACGAGGCCCAGAGCCTGTTCATGCCGCGCGGCCGCGGCCAGCGCAAGTACGACGACGACACCGCCAACATGCTGCTGGGACTGCTCGATGGCGTGGGCGTCAAGGACGACGGCAGCCGCGTCATCTGGGTGGTCGCCTCGAACTTCGACGATGCCAACTCCGAGATGGACGAGGCCATGCTGCGCCGCTTCCAGGTGAAAATCAACTTCCGCCTGCCCAACCGGGCAGAGCGCGAAGCCCTGCTGAAAGCGTTCCTGGCCAAGCGCGCACCCGAGTGCGTCGACTGGGCCAACACCGACCTGCGCCAGGTGGCCGAAATCACTGCCAACCTGAGTCCGGCCCTGCTGGAGAGCACGGTGGACCGTGCCAGCATGATTGCCATCCAGGAGAAGGCCGTCATCAACACGGAGCTGCTGTTCCGAGCCTTCGAGCGCACGGCCATCGGCCTGACGGACCGCGCCACGACTGCGGACAAGGCGCGCGAGCGCGAGCGCATCGCTCTGCACGAGCTTGGCCACTTCTTCATGGCCGTCCACCCGCTGCTGCAGCAGGGAAAGAGCCTGGCTGAAGTCAAGGCGCAGTGCCGCACACTGAAAATCAGCACGGAAGCCGTGTCCAAGATGGGCGCCCTAGGATTCGTGCTCTCCGCCGGCGAGGACGCGAAACTCAATACGCGCCAGGAGCTGGAGCAGGAAGTGATGCAGCTGTATGGCGGCGCGGCTGCGGAAGAGATGTTTTACGGCGAGTCGGGCGTCTCCACCGGCAGCCAGACCGACATCGAGAAAGCCACCCGCATCCTGCAGACCGTGGTGGCGCGCCTGTCGCTCTACTCCCGCTCCAAGCTGGATTACAGCCAGCTGCAGGCCAAGGGCGTCGACGAGAAGGCGCTCGCCGCCATCGAGGCGAAGTCCGCGGAGCTTTATGAGCAGACGCTCACCGCGCTGCGCGGCTACGAGCAGCTGATGCAAGTCCTCAAAGGCGTGCTGCTGGACAGGTTCGTTCTGTCGAAGGACGAAGTGTTCGACCTGATGGAAGGTCTGGCCGCCGCGAAGTGCGACGCGCCGGCGTCCAGCACTGTCTAACTCGTGCGGTCGCTATACGCCGCATGAAACCACTTTCGGAGAGACGAATGACTGATGCAACCAACCAACCCAGCGCAGTTGCGCAACCCGCACTGACCGGGGCGCCGCTCGTGCTCGTGCTGCTGTTCCTTTGCGCCCTCGCGGCGCTCGCAACCTGGCTTCTGACGCTCGCGACCGGCTGGCCCCTCGCGGCGGCTGTTCCTGCCCTTCTGCTGTTCGGCGGCGCCGTGATGCAGACGACGCCGGTCGCGGAGCCACAGAGGCAGCAGCAGCCTGCCAAGAGCTGGTTCCGGGTAAGCGCCGTCCTGCTGGTTGCCGGGGCAGTCGGGTTCGTGCTGGCCAGCGTCCTGCTGTGGGCACCCCTGTCCTTCGGCGCAGAGGCGAGCGTGGGCTTTCTTGCAGTGAGCGCGGTCGGCACCGCGTTCAGGGGGTGGGGCAAGCTGGAGCGCTACAGCCTGACGGCAGCCTTCGTTTGCGCGGTAACGCATCCTGCAGTACTGACTTGGCTCGTTCACGGCCCGCACGCCTGATGCCTCGAGCACCGGTCCGCGCGACCGGTTGCTACGCGCAGCACGTACAACAACCCCGGATGCCGGCTGTCTAACTGGCTCCAACAACCGCAACCTCACAATGAACGAAAACATCCTCTCTGCTTTTGCCGCGGAGCCCCTGAGCCCCGCTGTCCGCAAGACCCTTTCCAATACCTTCCTGACGCTGGCAGCCGTCTGGGCGGTGACCGCCGTCGCCGGCCTCGCCTCGGTGGCGCTGATTCCCGTGGAGACCTTCAAGGAAAGCGGCTTCATCTGGGGCTGGTTCGCGGCAACCCTCGTCGCGTTGTTCGCTGTGTTCTGGCAGCGCAAGACTGCCTGGGGTCTGGTCGCGCTCGCCGTCTTCGCCGGCCTGGAAGGCGTGACCCTCGGCCCGGTCGTCGCGCTGCAGCTGGCGACCGAGGGCGGCGGCCAGGCCGTCGGAATGGCAGGTCTCCTGACCGCGGCAGCCACCTTCGCGTGCTCGCAATACGTGATGCGCACGCGCAAGGACTTCAGCCGCTGGAGCGGGTTCCTGTTCGCGGCGCTGGTGGTCTTTCTGCTGGCTAGCATCATCGCGATGTTCTATCCCGCCGCGTGGCTCTCGGTGGCCCTCGGTGCAGCCGGCGCGATGCTGTTCACGGCCTACATCCTGTACGACGTGAGCCGCATCGTCACGGGTGAAGAAGACAACTACATCGTGGCAGCGGTCAGCATCTACCTGGACATGCTGAACCTGTTCCTCAGCCTGCTGCGCCTTCTGAGCGGCAACAAGGACTGAGCGCCAGAGCTACAGAACGAGGCCCCTCGCGGGGCCTTCTCTTTTCGGGCATGCGAATGCAGTTCCTGGGCTGCGGTCAAAGCTTGCATGAACAACAACGCTTTGGCGTCCGAGCGCCTTATTGGAGACGCTGGCGAGCTGGCCCGCGTCCTTGCGGTTCTCGCAGTGAACCCGAAGCACATGTCCCGCTACCGGGACGGCGAATGCCGCGAGTTCGCGCACGCCCTGCTGTCCCTGCTTCCGCCAGCTACGGGTCGCCTGCTGTGCGGCACACTGGGCTCCCAGTACCACTACGTCGTCTCTGCCTTTGGCGAGACCTGGGACATCGGCGGACCGGGCGCTCGACGAGCCTACCCGGCATGGTATCGAGAGCAGTTCCCGGACACCCCGCGGCGCAGTTGGAGCTGGAAGGAAGAAGCGCCGTTCAAGGGCAGGCACGCCGTTCTGGAGCGAGAGGCCGACTTGGCGCGTTTCCTTCTGCAGGGCGCGCTGCTCACTGGAAAGGACGTGGGCTGCCACTCGTTTCCGCGCGCCGACTACACGGACCGGCTCGCCACGCTGGCGGAGCACTTCGTCGCTGCCATGGAGCGGCACGTGGCCAAGCTGCCGCCGCTCCTACCGTCCGAGGAGCGCCTGCAGGAGCTCACTGGGCCGTATTTCTTCATGCGCCATCGCGTGGACCGAATGCTCAGCGCTTGGCGCGCCCCGGCGGCACCACCGCTGCTGGTTGCCCCCGCACGCCCTTCTGCCTCGCGGCGTGCCTCGGACCTCGCCTTTGCACGGTAACGCGTATAGCTAACGGGCGGCCTGCCGCGCAGGTCTAAACGGGTGAACAAGCCCGGCGCCCGGCATCTTCAGGGCGCGAAACAGCCCTCGGAGATTCGGAATGCCTGCTACCAGTGCGCAAGACCTCACCCCCGACCAGGCGGCCCTGGCCGGCGTGATGCGTTTCATGGAGAAAGTCATCCAGCTCGACCCGAACTGCTCGTTCTTGCAGGTCGAGCGCGAGAACGCCGACACCTGGGTGCTTCATGACCCGCAGGACGGCGACGACGTGGTGCTCGAGCTCGACAAGGGCGTGCTCACGGTGGAGAAGTACGACGCCTCGGGCACGGCCTACTACCCGGACGAGCCGATGCACATGGACATCAAGCACTTCGGCCTGGCCAAGGCCTTCGAGGTGGTTCGGGACGTCATGGGCTACCCCCTGGGGACACCCGGCTTCACGCCGCCTGTCCTCGAGAGCGTCACCTTCCGCACGGCTTCCAACGGAACGCCGGAAGCACTGGTGCGCTTCCAGGGCGCTGACAAGCCGGTCGACGTCAGCCTTTTCGTGGACTCCAAAGGGCGCGTGCTGGGGCTGAAGCCCGCCATGATGGACACCCTGGGGGAGCTTCTCGTCGGCGCTTCGATGGACGACGTGAACAAGTTCGTTGCCGGCATGCTGGAGCGCGTCAAGGACGAACGCGCCGCGCGTCAGGCACCGTGGACGAAGGTCCGTGGCGGCGAGGGCCGCTGAGAGCAGACCATGGACGAGATGCTCTGGTACGAGGATGCCGTCCGCTCCGAGGTGTTCCCTGCCCTGCAAGCTCAGGGCTACGCCTGCGACATTCGGGTTTCTCACGCGGATGACAAATGCGTTCTCGAACAGAGCATCACAAAGAATGTCGGCGGCGGGCTCGCAATTTCCCTCACGAAGAAACTCACGGAAGCCCCGGAAGGGTGGGTTGACACCCTGTCGGCTATCCTGGTCCAGGACACCGGCCTGCCCCCGACGCACCCGCTGAACGAAGGGCTGCGCTTTCTCAGCGGCAGCAGCGCGCAAGCGAAGGCCCTCGGGCGCCTGCTGGTGGGGCACGGCCCCGTCGCAAGCGGCGCGCAGCTCACGCCGGAGATGGCGTCCGAACTGGGGCCAGAGTGGCTGGCCAACGCTTTCCTGGAGCTTCAGGCTGACCCTGCGCGTCAGCGCAGGGTGCTGCAGGCAGTCCGCATCGCCGCCCCCATGCTGGAGTTTCTGGGCGAGACCGCTGGCAAGGGCTGGCGCGTGGTGATGGCCTATGCCGAGCCCCTGCGAGAGGCCCTGACCAACGGCGAAAAGAAGCCCTTTTCCGTGGTGCTCGGGAACACGGATGACCGCTGCGTCGAAGTGGGCGTCACCTGGACGCCCGGGGGCCCCGTGTCGGCCCGCGCGTTTCTCGGTGCACGACCAGGGAGTTTCAGGGATGAGCGTGTCCTGGAAAGCAGCGACGAGCTCGTGCTGCCTGATGGAAGCAGCCCGCTCGCGGCGCTGGCGCATGGCGTAGCCTGGATGGAGAGCAACAGGGGTGCGCTCGTCGAACGGCTCTCCGAGCGGACCATGCGGCACAACGTGGGTCCGGGTGCTCGAGCCATCGTCGCGGCCTCGAACTCCGAGTTGCGCGTGCAGCTGACGCACAAGTGGCTGGACCCTGCGACCAACAAGCGCAAACCCAAGACGCTCACTATCAGCCTGACTGTCGCCAACGGCAAAGTCACCGGCGTCGCCCCCGCTGGCGCGGAGATAGTCGCACGCCTGTGCCTGCCGGACTTCGGAGACGCCAAACCCATCGAGAACGCGCTGAAGACGTGGGGACAACGCGTGCTGAATTCCGCCGAGTACATCCGCACGCAGATGTTTACGGGCTTTCGGCCGCAGTTGAGCGCCGCCGACCCGAAGAAGGTGCTGATGCTGTGGGACAACCTGAAGGACGCCGCGGACCCGCATATTGCGTACTCCGACACGTCCGGGGAGCTGGAGAGCCACAACGGCCTGGCCGACGCGCTGACCCTCATTCTTTCCCGAAGGGCGGTTGGTGAGGCTGACCCCTGCGGTTGGCAGGGTGCAACGACGGCAACTTACGTGGACCCGTACACCCACGCCTTGCCCGTGCTCGCTTTCCAGGCCGCCGCCGAGGTCGCGCCGAAGAAGACGCGGACCCGCGCCAAGGCATTCGCCAACGAAGGCCGCTGAGGACCCCTGTCAATGGACGAAATGCTCTATTACGAGGAAGCACTGCGCAAAGAGGTGTTTCCCGCGCTCGAAGCCGAGGGCTACCAGTGCAGTGTCACGGTCACTCCAAGCGACCGCTGGAAGCTGCGCCAAGAGGTCGCCAAGGAGCTGCCTGGCGGCCTGCGGCTTGGTCTCGTCAAGGAGCTCCTACAGGACGAGGCGGGAAGCGACGGCCTGAGCCGCCGCTGCGCGCTCGTGCTCCAGGATGCCACATTGGCGCCCGAGTCGAACGTGAACGCCGCCTTGAGGTGGGCGCAGTCGTATGCCCCGCTGGCCGGTGTCAATCGCGTGTGGTCCATGCTGGGCCTGGCGTGTGACTCTGCGCCGTGGGCCATGCGGTCGCTGGACCCCGACGAGGCACAGCAGCTGGGCTCGATGACCACCGTTGCGCCCTTCGAGAGCATCGCGGCCAGCACCGCTCGCCAAGAGCACTTGTCCAGGACCTTGGCCGTCATGCGGCCGGTGCTGGAGTTCATCGGCGACGCTCTAGCGCACGGATTTGCACCGGACAACTCCGAAATCACGGCGTTCAGGGCCCTGCTCGCTGACCGTGGTTTGCCGGCGGGGTCCAAGTTCCCATTCACGGTGGACGTATTCGCGGCCGCCGACGTCGGTGACGTTCTGCGGGTGCAGTGGGGCCCCGGGTTCGAGACAACGGTGCAGCCCCTCGTTGTGCCCGAAAGCGACTTTCCCCCGGATGTCGTGGGCGTAGAAGGGCCCGAGCTGGAGCTCCCAGAGGGCACCTCGCCGATGGATGCCTTGGCGCAAGGGAAGGCTTGGCTGGCCGCCAATCGCGACGCGCTGGCAGACAAGGCGCTAGAGCGCAACCTGCTTCGGCTGCTGCCCTCTGGAAACCGGGAAATCCTGGGCGCGACGGCCACGGAGCTGAAGGTGCAGTTCAAGCGCAAGTACACGAACGCAAGCTTCCGGCCCACGACGAGGAAAGTGACTGCGAAGTTCGAGCTCGAAAACGGCCAAGTCGTGAGCATGACACCTTCCGGCCAGGACTTGGCGACGGAGCTGAAGCTCGCCACCAACGGGCGTCCCGCGCGCCTGGAAGACACCCTCAAGGAGTGGGCACAAGGCGTCTTGGACTCTGCGGAGTTCATGCGCACGCAGGTGTTCCCTGGGTTTCGCGCGCAGGTCAGCGGCGCCGACCCGAAGAAAGTATTGCTGCACTGGGACAACCCGAAGGACCCCGCCAACCCGAAAATCGCCTACTGCGACCTGTCGGGAAAGCTCCCTGCTCCCGTTCACGTGGAGCTGGAAGGCGTCGTGCGGCGGTATCTCTCCGGGATGGACGAGCTCAGCGCCGACCTCAGTGGCTGGCAGCGGCCCGTGAGCCCCACGCAGGTTTGTCCTCTGGGGCATGTCCTGCCGGTCCTGCCGTTCCAGGCGGCCGCCGAAGTCGCTCCGAAGAAAGCGCGCTCCCGCGCCAAGGACCTGGGGCGGTAGAGTCGCGGGGATGGCCCCGCCCGCGAGCCCGCCTGCTCCCCCGCTCCACATTGACAGCATCCGGCCGATGCAGGCGCCGGAAGGCAGTCGCCCCGCCTTCAGCTCGCCCGACTGGCTCTATGAGGTCAAGTTCGACGGCTATCGCACCTTGGCGGCTTTCGGGGGCGGCCAGCCCGTGCAGCTGCGCACGAAAAGCGGAGCGGACTGCACGAAGTGGTACCCGGAAGTCTGCGAGGTGCTGGCGAAAATTCCGGGCGGCCCCTATGTGGTGGACGGCGAGGCTGCGGTGCTGGACGACCTTGGAAGAAGTGATTTCGAGCGCCTGCACGCCCGTGCACGCCGGCGCAGATGGGTCGCCGGCGCTCCGGTGACGCTGTGCGCGTTCGACCTGCTGGTGGACAACGGCGAGAACGTCATGGGCCTGCCTCTGGCGGAGCGCAAGGAGCGCCTGGCGCGCGTGCTGCGCAACGTGCCGCAGACGTCAGTGCTGTTGGTGCTGGACCTGCCCGCGGAAGCACGCCTGTTCCAAGAATTCGTTCTGGGGCTCGAACTGGAAGGCTTCATGGCCAAGAAGCGCGTGAGCACCTACCAGCAAGGCACCCGCAGCGCCGACTGGCTGAAGATAAAGCGCCCGGGCGCCGTGCCGCCGCAACGCTTCGAGCGTCGGCGCACGAAGTAAGGCAAACAGCACACCTGCCAGGCCCGGATGTCTATACGAGGGGAGACAACAAGAAAGGATGGCGAAAATGTCTGACCGCCCCATGCTCGTGGAAGACCTCATCGCTTTCCTGAGCACCAAGAACCCCAAGGCACCCGTGCTGTTCGTGAACGAGGGCAATCAGTTCCTGGTGGCCAAGCAGGTGGTGCCGTATCCGAACCTGCCCGAAGAAGACAGGGCCCAGGCAGCTGCATTGGGCATCGACCTGCCGCTGCCCGCAATGAAGGTCCGGGACGAGACACGAGGCACCATGTATCTCGGCGCGCCGCTGGAGACGGACCAGTTCCTGAAGTTCGTCTGCAAGATGGGCTCGCTCACGATGGAGTTCAGCTGCGAGCAGGACGTTGTGATGCTGACAGGAAAGGTATTTCACAAGGAAGAAGCGCCGCAGAGCGCTACCCCCTGAAGGACACGTTCTCCAGACCCTGTTAGTGGCCCCTCATGGGGCCGACAAGAAAGCCGCCCTGGTGTTGCACCTCGGCGGCTCTTTTTATTTGCTGCCCGACGCGTAACGGGCGCCGCGGTCCCCTGTCGAAATTCCACAGCACTTCCTGACCGCCTGGCCTTCTGCAGGCGGTTTTGCTCCCCGGAGCTGCCGGGGCGAGCACGCGCCGGGAAGTGCCGTTGCTATACGACTTGTCATCAACAAAAACAACTTCTTTGGGGACTAGCGCGATGGGCTCTGTCGTCACTTTCAAGCCGAACAAAACGCCTGCGAAGGACTCCATCTCGGTGGCCTACGCGGCGCTTGTTGCGCAGGGCCTGTCGCCCCGGCCTGAGCAGGAGCAGCTGTCCCGCGACATCTTCCTGTCCTTCATGGAAGGCAAGCCCTACGCCGCCGAAGCGCCCACCGGAACCGGCAAGACGCTGGCATACCTGATTGGCGCCCTCGCCGCGCGCGAGGCATTCAACGCACCCGTGGTGGTTGCTACGGCGACCATTGCGTTGCAAGAACAAATCATCAACAACGACCTGCCCCTGCTGGCCAAGACCGGCCTCGTCAAGAGCGGCAGCTTCGCCGTGGCCAAAGGGCGCGGCCGCTACTTCTGCCCTCAATCCGCCGTGCGCTTTCTGGAAAGCGGGGGTGAAGTGACGGGCAAGCGCGGCGTTCAGCCCGGCCAGCACGACATGTTCGACTCCGGTGCCGTCGACCAAGGCGCGGACTACTACGACGCGCAGAAGCTGATGGAAGCCTGGGACACCAACGAGTGGGACGGTGACTCGGACAGCCTCAAGACCAAGACGCCCAAGGTGTGGCGTATCGTGCAGGCCTGCGCCGACACCTGCCTGAACAAACGCTGCGACTTCTACGAGCAGTGCCCGTTCTTCAAGGACCGCGCCAAGCTCGCGGTTGCCGACATCATCGTTGCTAACCACGACCTCGTGTTCGCCGACCTGGCCATGTCCCTCGAGGACAAGGACAGCGGCGTGTTCCCGACCGAGCGCTACATGCTGGTGGTCGATGAAGCGCACCACATCGGCGACAAGGCTATCAAGCTGGGCGAGGCGAAACTGGACGCGCTGAGCGCCGACGAGAACCTCAAGGGCATCGACGTGCTCGCGCAGCGCGCGTTCAAGCTGAAAAAGCTGTCCGCCAGCCTGCGCCGCAAAGGCATCGCGCCCTCGAACTTCGAAACGAAGCGCTATGCGGAGTCCTGCCGCGCAGTTCGCAACGCGCTGCTGGCGCTGGAGTTCGAGCCGCGCAAGGAAGTCCTGCGCTTTGCCGCCGGCGGGGTGCCCGCGCAAATCATCGAACCCGTGACGTTCTACATGAACGAGGCCAAGGTGCTTCGCAGCATCCTGTCGGAGACCGCGCAGCTCATTCGGCACCACAAGACGGACGAAAAGGACGCGGCGCAGGAGTCCGCCATCCTGTTCGAGCTCACCGGCTGGCTCGGTCGCCTGGCCGGCAACATCCGCGCCGCCGAGGACTTCCTGTCCGCCAAGAACCTGGCGCGCTGGGCATTTCGCCGCGACACCGAAGAAGGCACCGTCGGCCGGCTGGCGCTGCACGTCTGCCCCCTGGACGGGGTGGAGTTGCTGACCAAAGTGCTCTGGGAGAACGAGCGCTGCTCCTCGGCCCTTGTGTCGGCCACCCTGCGCGACATCAACGAGGGCTTCGACCGCTTCAAGCTGGCCACCGGCCTGCCCGCGGACGCCCGCACGCGCGTGTACCCGTACGTGCTGCCGTACCAGAACAGCACGCTGTGCCTGCCGTCCATGGAAAACACCCCCAAGGACGCCGGCTTCCAGAAAGAAATGGAAGGCAAGCTGCTCGAGGCCATCGAACCGAGCGAGGCCACCCTGGTGCTTTTCAACTCGCGTGCCATGATGCTGGCGACGGTCAAGGCCCTGGAGAACGCGTTCGGCAGGGACAAGGTGCTGGTGCAGGACTCCACCAGCATGCAGCAGCTGCTCGCAAGCCACCGCGCGCGCATCGACGCCGGCAAGGGAAGCATCCTGCTGGGCGTGCAGAAGATGGCCGAAGGCCTGGACCTGCCGGGCGACTACCTCACGCACCTGGTCATCACGCGCCTGCCGTTCGGCGTGCCGGATACCCCTGTGGAGCAGGAGCGCCAGGAGCAGGTTGGCAGCAAGTATTTCAGCGAGTACCTCGTGCCGGACGCCCTGCTGCGCCTCGTGCAGATGGTCGGCCGCCTCGTTCGCCGCGAGACCGACGTGGGACGCATCACGCTGCTGGACAGCCGGGCACGCAACACGGCCTGGGGTCGCAAGATGCTCAAGGTGCTGCCGCCGTTCCGGGTCACGACGAACCTGAAGCCTGCGGCCTCGCCGAGCGCCGCCCCTTCCGCAGCGACCGTGGCGAGCATCCGCCGCGTCGCCTGAGGACGGCGCATAGCTGGCGCAATGCTTGTCGGCCACGAATGTCAAAAGCGGGTGCGCGGACAAACCGCGCACGCCCCCTCAATACCACTGAAGCACCATGAAACTCGGAAAAGTCACCTCGAACGAAGCCGTCGAACGCGTCGCCTTTACCTTCAAGAAGGGCACCGTCGAAGACCTGAAGAAGTACCAGGCCTACTACCAGGCCACCTACGGCGAGCCCATCACGGCCGGCCACATGGCCGAGGAAATCCTCAAGGCCTTCATGAGCGGGGACAAGGACTTCCAGAAGTTCGTGGCGAAGGTCGCCGCCCCTGCCGCGGCGCCTGCGGCCGGCCCCGCCGCGCAGTAATGGGGAAGTGCTCAGAGCGCCTTTCCGCTCTCAGCACTCGTGAAATGGGGCGGTAGCTACACGTTGGACAACCTCTCGGAGCCCCGCGAATGTCCACCCGTAAGCGCCCGCCCACCAAGCTTGCCATTGGAGCCTACGGCTTCACCGTCTCGCGCATGAGTGAAGAAGCCGCGCGCAAGGCGGGCGTCTTCGGCGAAACGGACCTGCACAACCAGGACGTTGCCATCAACTTCGGCAACACCGACCAGACGGTCGCCAACACCTTCCTGCACGAGGCCCTGCACGGCGTGCACTGGGTCAGCGGCCTGGAAGACAAGCCCCTGGAAGAAGAGTTCACCCGGCAGGGTGCCAACGGCATCTGCGAACTGTTTCGCCGCAATCCGAAGGCCATGGCCTGGTGGCTGGCCACCCTCGACCCAAAGGCGGCGCGTGAGTTCGCCACCGCACTGAGCGCGCACCTCGCCGCATGAACTGAGAGCGCAGCCGAAATGAAACCGAACCGAACACTCGCTGTGCTGCTTGCCGGTGCATTGACCGCATCGAGCGCGGCCCCGGCTGGTGCTCCCAACCCCTTGTCGTTCAAGATGGTGACGAAGCAGGGACTCGACGCCGCCGTGATTTCCCATGCAGTGAAGACCATCGAGCGCGGGCACGCGCGCGCAATGGGCCGACTTTCGGAAGGCACGCTGCGCCAGCTTGACGCGCTGGAGATGGCGGACCCCTTCGAGCACGGCCCGTTTCCCCCGAACGAGCTGCCCGGGATGACGTGGGCCATGCGCGGCATCGACTCCGACACGAGCCTGCTGTGCGTTAGCTTCAGGGTGCCTTCAGCCGACGCATGGGTGAAAGCGCTCAAGGGCCTCACGAATGTTGGCATGAGCGCCGCGGACGCAAACACGTGCAGCGAGCTCCCGGGTTACGGAGTGCCGCCGGCCGCGTACCCCACGCTAATCACAGGGGTCAAGGTTCTTGACCGCCGCGATGTTCCGCTGCCGACGGTTATTCCCGAAGGCATCCGAATTGATGGTGCGGATGCCACGGCGGTGATGGGACCCGGTGTCATCCTGCGCAGTGGCGCACAGGGCGGCTATACCGACCTGGTTCTCACGAACCAAGCGGTAGTCCTCGAAGACGGCGCCGCCGGAGAGCCGGCGAATCCGCGCCTGAGCATCTCCAGCGTGGAGTTGCGGCCCGGATTCGGGCAGGCCAACGATTGCGGAGAGTTGCACGTCGGTGCGAGCTGCAGAATTCGGCTTTCCTACGACGGCTTGGCCGGCGACTACCGCGTCGGCAGCCTGCGCCTGGAGTTCAGCGACGGCAGCGTCGCAGTCATCGGCCTGCTTGGCAGGACACGGTAACCCCCGCGCCGCAACGAAAAAGGGAGCCCTGCGGCTCCCTTCGCAATGCCCCACCGGTGGCGCTTAGTGCAGCGTGCGCTTGAAGCAGCTCACAGCGCACATGCGGCCGAAATGGACGGCCAGCACCCGGCGGTCCTTGTGCAGCAATTCGTGCACCGCCTTGGCGTCCGCCGCGGCTTCCTGCGAAGCGGCAAGCGTCGCGTTCCGGGTTGCGTCGGCCACACTCAGGGCCGCGCGCAGTTCCAGGCGCCGAGCAAGGTTCTCGGGCGTGGGGTCCGCGTCCAGTTCCAGGAGTTCGGCAGCGTCGTCGCCCATGGCGGCAAACTGGTCCAGAACGTCCTGGTCGAGTGCGTCGGCGCACTCTTCGAAGCTGCGCTCCGCAGCTTCCAGGGAATTGACGAATTTGGGGAACGACTGCATGGTTTTTCTCCGTTCGGTGGGGCTTTAACTGGTGTAGGCACCAGCCCTTCAAATCGGTGCTAATCCATGCCGGGCGGGGCGGAGAGCGCTGTGCGGTAGCTTCGTGCGCTGTAGACACTCAGCGTTGAGGCGAGTGTGAGGATGCGAGACGGCTCAAGCCCGCGCCACTCGTCGGGACCGAACAGCGCAACATCCTGGAGCTCGAGCTGCTCCAGCGTCGGCACGGTGTAGTGCGTGTGCGCCTCGCCGGCCAGCAGGTACCACTCGTCGTAGCGCAGTGAGAGCACGGATTGCAGGTAGTGGTCCGCCTTCTCCGGCGCGAGCTTCGACATCCACAGCACCGCATAGACATCAGCGAAGGCCTCGTCCTGCAGGTCCTCGACAAGCTGAGCCTGCTTCTTGTCGGCCACGCCCACGCCCGTGGCCGGCCGCGGCTGGCTCCAGTTCGCGCAGTGGCCCTTCTCGTGCAGCATGACGAAGAGAGCCCCTTCTGCCAAGCTCAGGCCCGAAGCAGCGAATGCGCCGCGCTGCAGGAACTCGCCTCGCGGGTCATAGGTGACGCTGCAGCGAGAGGCCACCTGGTCATCGCGCAGCGTCAGGTGCATGAAGGCGTTGTCGGCACCCTGCTCCGGTCGGTAGCCTGAGACCAGCGGTCCCGGCAGGCTGCTGACCACCGCGACTGCGCGCGTGAGCTCCGGGATGCTTCCTTCTGCATTGCCCGTTGCGGATGTGAGTGCGGCCGCGAGGGACGCGGCCAGCAATGCGAATCGAAGCGCTCCCATTCGCTAGCGGCTCAGGCCACCGCGGAAAGTGCCCGCCTTGCAGCCTTCGCGCACATGGCTGGTGCGCGCCGGCTCGCTGAGCGCTTCCGTCAGCGTGGATTCCGTGACGCCCTTCCAGCGCAGAGGCTTGGCCAGTTCCACTGCGGCCAAGCACACGCTGTTGGTGACTTCTTCCGGCACTTCCAGCGGGCGGTCGCGCAGCTGCTTGCGCGCGGTCTGGGTAATCGCCTGGCGGTGGTTCTGGTCTTGGCTGTAGACGATGACCATCCGGTCAAAAATGATTTCGCTGGCGCCATCGCCGCCGCGCAGGGGCATGCCCACCTTCCAGGCAACGTCCAGCATCTTCTGCCGTTCCTTGGGCGGCTTGAAGCTCGATTCGACTTCCACCCAGTCGGCCACGACGGTGCCAGGCCGGTAGCCGCGGCTCTCGCCGGGATAGAGCACCAGGCCGTCGGGCACCTTGCCGTAGTGCTTGGTGAAGTCCTCGCGCGAGAGCGGGCACCAGCCGTGGTTGATGGCGTACTCGCCGAAGGCCTCACCGCCCTTTTCGATGGTGTGCAGCAGGTAGTTGGTGGCCAGAGTGCGGTGCCAGAACTGCGGGCCCGCCACGCCCTGGATGTTGTAGCCCGCGTTGGTGGGCAGACCGTATTCGTTGGACAGGAGTGCAGCCGCGCGGCTGGTCAGCACGTAGGACGTTTCACCGAGTGAGTTCTGCCGGGGCAGCAGGAGCCCCTTTTCGAGCATTCGCGCGATGGTGCGCGCTGCCATCTTTTCGGCGGATTCCGCGGACGAGCCGTGCCAGCCGGCGCGCGAAATTTCCGCGCGTCGCATGTGGCCAAAGAAGCGGACGAACTTCAGCACGCCGACTTCGTTTTCGAAGGCGACGGAGCGGCTGTCTGGCTTTTTCAGTTCGTCGGACATCTGGGCTCTCCACGGGCTTTCATCCACCGTGTAGCTACCGGCTTCGCACGAGGGTGCTGGCGTCGGCGCGCGCCTTAGTTCGGGTCGAGCAGGTGCAGCACGACTTCCGGCTTGGCGTCCTTCGGAATGACGCGCTCCACCGTGGTCGTGAGGCTGTCGCCGTCGCGCCGCACGACTTCGTAGCCCACGACACGCTGGTCATAGATGAACGAGCGTGCACACGGGCCCGGGTCGCACTGCTCGTGCGCGATGGTCAGCTGCCGCTGGTACTTCGGCGTGACCGACACGACTTCCGGCGCGGCTTGAGCGCCGAAGGCGGCGATGAGGGCGATGGCGACAAAGAGCGTTTTCATGGGTTCGGGCTTTCGTTGTGTTGCGGCTCACGCGCGCGGACGCGCGCCGGTGGCGGTAGCAGCACCTTTTTTCGCTGCCGGTACCTACACGTCTCAAAAGGCGGCGTGAGGCCTGTCCAAGAAGTTAGACAGCTGCCGCCGCCGCTCCGTGCAACACAGATAGCACTTCGGACTCAAGATGACTCGAACCGGACATATCGCAACCGGCTGGGGCGCTGCCGCCCTCGCCTACGCCTTGGCTCACCGCCTGGGCCTTTCCGGTTTGCTGCCCTGGATTGCTGCCATCGGCGCGCTCCCCGGCGTCACTGCGCCGGACTGGATGGAGATTGCCTGGTTCGACGACAAGGGGTGGCGCAAGAGCGTCATTCCGCACCGCACCTGGACGCACTGGCTGCCGCTGTGGGCCCTCGCGTTCGCCCTGTGCTACTTCAATGTGCAGCAGGCCTGGTGGGTCAGCGCGGGTTTGGGCTTCGCCGTAGGTGGACTCACACACCTGGCCATGGATGTCCCGAATCCCACCGGCATCCCGATTTCCCGCCCGACGCGGCGCCGCTTCAGCCTCAGGTGGTGGCGCAGCGACCAGATGGTCATGCCGATGGTGTTCCTCACCTGGGTTGCGGGCGCCTGGGCGCTGAAGGCCTCAGGGGCGCTCGACTCGGCGCTGGCCGTGTTTTCTGCCTGACCGGCAGCGGGCACCGTTTTTGGCGGCCGTTCGCTACACGTAGTGAACACACCAAAACGGGAGCCCTAATGGCCATCACCACTTCTCTTCGCAAGCAAGCAGGTTCTGTGACCAGCTTCCTTCTGTTCGCACTCGTGGCGATTGGCGTTGGCGTGCTGGTCCTTGACCTCTACGCGATGCGCGCCGCGGCGGCCCCGGAACAAACGCTGACGCACCAAGCGAAACGGCTCGGTGCGGGCGGTGCACAGGCTGCCGTCGACGAAATGATGAACGGCAAGAAGGCTGCTCCGGCCCGTAAGTAGGCGACTGGCCGCTCCGTGAACCGAACAACTTGGCGCCACCGCGGTCGAAAGCAGGCCCCGGCGCGCTTCGCCGTCCCTGCCCGCTGTTCTTGATGCAATCAATGTTTGACTTCAACCCTCAAGTTCTCTCCGCTGCGTTTGTGGCTGCGGCCGTCGGCAGCCAACTCGCCCGCGTCGGCTACTGGGCGCCACAACGGCTGGAATTCGAGTGGGCGCTTGCGGAATACCAGGCGCGTGGCGTGCCGGCCGAACACGTCCCGGAACCCGTCTTCGAGCAGCCCGACCTGCAGGCGCGGTTGCTGCAAGGCGGTCTCAGCGCCCTTGCCGCGGCTCTCGCGGTCTCCAGCTTCGGCGTGGCACCGGCGGCACTGGCCGCCATCGTCTTCCTGCTGGTCCTGCAAGTCCTGGCGCTCGCCGACTTCCGCTCGCAGCTGCTGCCGGACATGCTGACCTTGCCGTTCCTGTGGGGCGGCCTGCTGCTCGCCGCGGCTGGTGCCGGCTTCGTTGGCCCCGCTGCGGCGGTTCAGGGGGCTGCCGTCGGTTATGCAGCCTTGTGGCTGCCCGCGTACCTGTACAAGCGCCTGGCTGGCGAGGACGGCCTCGGCGGCGGCGATGCGAAGTTGCTGGCCGGCGTAGGGGCGTGGCTTGGCCCAATCGCAGCGGTGAACACGCTGGCCACCGGTGCGGTGCTGGCGTTGCTGGTGCCGCTTATCGCGCTGCTGCGGGGCAATGATGCGCGGGCAGGATTCGCGTTCGGCCCTGCGCTGGCGCTTGCCGCTGCGGGCTCGCTGATGGGCGCGGGCTTGACGGACTTCATCCACTGGGTGCGCTGGGGCTGACCACGCAGAACGCCAGCGGCAGCCACTTGTCTGTATGCATACAAACTCTGGAGCCCGCGAATGAACACCCCCGCTAAACCCACCAAAGCTTCCCGCTGGGCAGACGTTGCCGGCGAATTGGTGTTCGGCCTCGACATGCTCATCACAACCGGGTGCGGCGCGGCCTTGCTGGTCGGCCTGGCGATGGTGACCGGAGTTTTCGGTGCGGATGCGGCGGTCGAAGGCAAAGCACTGGTCGCCCGCCTGCTCGGCAGCTGGATGACCGGCAGCTATGCGGTCAGCGGGGTGCTCGCCCTCGTGCTAATCGCAGGGCTGTGGTGCTGGAGCGCGGCGAGGAAGCGCAGAAAGGCCCTGCGCGCCAAGACTGCGACCTGAAGGAGACGTTCTCCGGCCACCAACCCGCCCTCGCCGGCGGGTTCTTTGTTTTAGCCCTAACACTTTTAAGGCACCGCGGTCTGAGAAGTTCAGTAGCTATATGCGTCAGTCCCAACTACCAGCAGAGACACCCCGTGAAGAACGAGAGCGAGCAACCATCCATCATCAAGGTCATCGGCGTAGGCGGCGCCGGCGGCAATGCAGTACGCCACATGATTCAAAAGGACTTCTCGGGTGTCCAGTTCGTCTGTGCGAACACCGACGTGCAGGCGCTGGCTGCCACCGGAGCTGCGTCGCTCCTGAAGCTCGGTGAAACGGGTTTGGGTGCAGGCTCGAACCCTGACGTAGGGCGCGAGGCTGCGCGCGAAGCCAAGAAGCAGGTCGCGGAAGCGCTGCGCGGCGCCAACATGCTGTTCATCACCGCGGGCATGGGCGGCGGAACGGGTACTGGCGCAGCGCCGGTCATTGCCGAAATTGCGCGCGAGATGGGCATCCTCACCGTGGGCGTGGTCACCAAGCCGTTCGCCTTCGAGGGCGCCAGGCGCCGCAAGCAGGCCGAAGCCGGCATCTACGAGCTGGCGCAGCACGTGAACTCGCTGGTGGTCGTTCTCAACGACAAGCTGCTCGAGGTCCTCGGCGAAGACGTGACGCAAAAGGATGCGTTCGCGGCCGCGGACGACGTGCTGTACGGCGCGGTCTCCGGAATCACCGAGGTCATCACCGGCGCCGGCGTGGTCAACGTCGACTTCATGGATGTGCGCACCGTGATGAGCAACACCGGTCGCGCGATGATGGGCTACGGCGCCGCTGCAGGGCCCGAGCGCGCCGCAACGGCTGCCCGCCAGGCCATCGCCTGCCCGCTGCTGGAAGGGGTGAACCTGGCCAGCGCCAAGGGCGTGCTGGTGAACATCACCGCCTCGTCCGAGAGCTTGCGCATGCGCGAACCACGCGAGGTCATGGACATCATCCGTGGCTTCGTGGACGAGGACGCCACCATCATCTACGGTGCGGTCTATGACGACAGCATGGGAGACGCAATTCGCGTCACCGTGGTGGCCACGGGGCTGGAAGATGCGTCCGGCGCGCGCGGCACTCCGGCTGCTGCTGCGCCTTCGACGGTGACCGTGCCGGTGCTGACCGAAGTTGTCGCCAAGCCGCCCATCGAAGAACCTGCTGTGGCGAAACCGCGCACGGCATTCGACGACCCGTGGGCTGCGCGCGAGCGGCCTGCGGTTTTCCGCTCCAACAGGGCCTCTGCCCTGCCGCTGGACGTTGACCTGCAGGAGCTGGCGCAAGGGCCTGGCCCCGTGCAGGGCCGGGCAACCCCTGAGGTGCCGGCTTCCCTGCCCGTGCGCCAACCCGCGCGTCCCTCGCACGAACGTAAGGAGTTGGCTCAGACGCGGCAGTCTCACAAAGAGGGCGAAGGGTGGCTGAACGACCGCATCCCTGCTTGGCTGCGCAAAGCAGCGGCCTGAAAACCTGTTCTCTGGCCCGCAGCCTGCCCGCGTGACGTGTGGGCGAGTCCTGGACGAACATAGGGCGAGGAGCAATGTCGAATGAGGGTAGTGGCTACACGTTCCATCCGCACCGGAGAAATTGCATGTCAAACACCAACCGAACGAAAAAGCCGCCCTTCTGGACAGCCCTGGCCTGCACCGTGGCCTCGCTTCTCGAGACTCTCATGAGGCTCAGCCTGACCCTCGCTCTGATTGCCTTGAGTCTGGCTCTGGCCGTCGCTGCCACCATGGCAACAGGGACGTTCGGGGGTGCTGTCGCGGCGCAGGGTAGCGGATTGCTGCATGGTCTTTTCGGGTGCTTGCCTGGCGCGTCTGCCGCCTACCTCGTTCTCCATGTGGTGAACAGGCGGTTGGTGAACAAGGCGGGGCCCGCGTCCGACGCCGCCTGAAAACCCGTTGTTCAGCATGGAACCCGCCCAAGTGGCGGGTTTCTCGCTTCAGGACTTAACGCAACGGGTCGAGCACTGTCGAAAGAGGGTTGGTCGCTACACGCGAATAACACCACCTCTTTCGAAAATGACAACGCTATTCATCGCCGAAAAGCCCTCGATGGGCCGCGCCATCGCCGCTCGACTCAAGCCGGTGCGCAACGCTCCGGGCTTCATCGAGTGCGCCGGCGGAAAAATCGTGACCTGGTGCGTCGGCCACGTGTTCGAGAACGCCGCGCCGGACGACTATGACGAGGAGCTCAAGAAGTGGAGCTTCGACGCGCTGCCCATCGTGCCGAAGTCCTGGAAGCTCCTGCCCAAGGACAGCGCCAAGGCGCAGATTCGCGTCATCAAGGACCTGCTGGCAAAGGCCACCAACGTGGTGCACGCTGGCGACGCGGACCAGGAAGGCGAGCTGCTGGTGTACGAGCCGCTGGAGCAGCTCAAGTACAAGGGCCCCGTTCAGCGTCTGTGGCTCTCCGCGATGGACGACGCGTCTATCGACAAGGCCCTGGCTACCCTGAAGCCAGGTGCGGCCACCTATCCGCTCAAGACTGCCGCAGAGGCGCGTTCGCGCGTGGACTGGCTCATCGGCATGAACCTCACGCGGGCCTATACGCTCGCTGGCCGGCGCGCCGGCGGCCAGGGCGTTCTGTCGGTCGGCCGCGTGCAGACACCCACGCTCGGCCTGGTGGTGCGGCGCGACCTCGCAATCGAGAACTTCAAGCCGCGCGACTACTTCGAGGTCTTCGGCACCTTCAAGGTCGGTGCGACGAACGTCCGCGCCAAGTGGCTCTCGCCCAAGGAAGGCGCAGGCATCGACGAAGAAGGCCGGCTTCTCGACCGCAAGGTCGCCGACGCGCTGGTCGCGAAGGTCACCGGCCGCCCCGGCAAGGTCTCCGCCTTCGAGTCGAAGAAGCAAAGCCAAGGCGCGCCGCTGCCGTTCTCACTGTCCGCCCTACAGTCCGCCGCTTCCGCGAAGTTCGGCATGTCGGCGCAAAAGGTGCTGGACACCTGCCAGGCGCTCTACGAAACGCACAAGCTGACGACCTATCCGCGCTCGGACTGCCAGTACCTGCCGGACTCCATGCATGCCGAGGCTCCGACGGTGCTGCGCGCCATCGCCAAGAGCTATCCGGCGCTTGCGGCGCTGGCCGGTCGTGCAAGTGCGAGCAAGAAGTCGGGTGCCTTCAACGACAAGAAGGTGTCGGCTCACCACGCCATCATCCCGACGCTCTCCGGCGGCGACACGTCGCGGCTGTCGAAGGACGAACAGCAAATCTACGACCTGATTTGCCGCCACTACGTCGCGCAGTTCTTCCCGGACTTCGATTACCTGCAAAACTCGGTGGAATTCGAGACGATGGGCGAGAAGTTCGCCGCCACGGGCCGCCAGGTGCTCAAGCCTGGCTGGAAAGAGGTGTTCGGCGCATCCGCTGACGAAGAGGACGACGACCAGGACAAGCAGGCCATCCCGACCTGCAGCAAGGGAGACTCGGCGCCCTGCGTGAAGGCGGAAGTCGCCGCCAAGCAGACCAAGCCGCCGGCACGCTTCACGGAAGGCACTCTTATCAAGGCGATGGCGAACATCCAGGCTTTCGTCACCGACCCGGCCATCAAGAAGCTCCTGAAGGAGTCCGCCGGCATCGGCACCGAGGCCACGCGCGCGTCCATCCTGGAGACGCTGAAGAACCGCAAGTTCCTGGAAACCAAGGGCAAGCAGCTCATCTCCACGCCGGCTGCGCGGGCGCTCATCGCCGCGTTGCCCGCGGTGCTGACGCAGCCTGACCTGACGGCCATCTTCGAGCAGCGCCTGGAAGAAATCCGCCAGGGCGCGAGCTCCGACGAGTTCTTGACCAAGCAGGTGGCCTTTGTCACCAAGCTGGTGGGCGACGCCAAAGGCTCCTCGGTTTCCGTCGTGGCCGCACCCCAGTACAAGTGCCCCATTTGCGACAAGGCCCTGCGCCGCATCCCTAAGAGTCCTGGCGGCTTCTTCTGGGGTTGCAGTGGTTACCGGGAGACCGGCTGCAAGGGCTCGGCGAGCGACAAGAACGGCAAGCCGGATTTCGGTAGCGGTGGCGCCAAGCCTTCCTACCCGGCGAAGGGCTCCAGCTCCTCGAGCTCGCCCAAGCCCGCGCACCGCCCCGCCTTCAAAAAGAAGTAGCCCGGAACGGCTTCCGCCCTCGCGCGGGAGCCAGCACCTTTTTGAAAGGCCATTCGCTACACGTCGTACGAAAACAGAAAACCACCGCTGGAGCAGAAATGACCAAGCTTGCCAACCCCACCCTGTCGCGCGCCGAATACCTGGCCGTGTGCTACGCGCTGTTCCGCGGGGACGGCTGCGCTTCGGTCAGCGACGCATTCAACATCACCGAGGAAACCGTGCAGGCCATCGCGCAGCACGCGGGCCTGAACTCGGACCTGTTCCCGAAGCCGGACCGCACCGGCACCAAGATTCTGCCGGTGGGCGACGTCCAGGACATGCTGGGCCTGCGTGCCGACGGCTTCCCGCTGGACACCGCGGCGCAGACCGCTGGCGTGTCGCCGGCGACCGTGCAGTACATCGAAGACAAGGCCTTCAACGTGCGCGACCAGGCCTGCACCGGAACGCACGGCCGCAAGAAGGAGCGTGCGTACGAGTGGGCACTGTCCTGCGACAAGGGCTGGGTGTTCGCCATCCTTCGCCTGCGCAAGACGCTGCGTAAATCCCGCCGCGTGGCGCGCGCCCTGGGCATGTGCGAATACCGCGTGAAAGCCATCTACGCCCTGTACGGCCAGTAAGCGGTCAAACGAAAGCCGTCCCCGGATGTCTAGAAGGCTCCGGCGGCGGCTTTTTTGTTCCCGCCTCGAAAACATGCCTGCCGTGCGCCTTCACTTCGCCCTACTCCTCACCGTCGCCGTTCTGGCTCCCGCGCCTGTGCGCGCCGGGACCGCGGAAGCATCCTTCACGGTTTCGGTCACGCTGGCCACCACCGAACATGCCAGTGAGCAGCTCTGCCCGTTGGGGCGGCTCAACGGAATCCAGCGTGGCGCCCTGTCCCCCACGAAGATGTACGTGACGGCGGTGGGCGGGGCAGTTCGAGAGGTCTCGCGCGCCGAGCGCGCCAAGCTCGAATGCCGGGGTGCGAACTTGGCGGCCGTGCTCTCCGGCGCAAGCACGCCGGCTGCAGAACTTCTCATCGAGTACTGAGCGCCCGCCGCGCACCCTGCATCGAGCCCCGCGTGTGCGGGGCGTTTGTTTGCGGCAACATTGCCACGCGCCGACGCGCTTGGCTCTGTCGCTCGTCAAGCCAACCTTCAACAGTGCTGCAAGAATGCCAGATATGTCTCTGCGAAAACTCGCTCAGTTTGACTTCTACGGCATGTACTCAAACGAGCCGGGCATGGGCCGGATGCCGCCACGCGAGCAATGGCTCATCCTTAATCAGGTCTGGCCTGAGGTGTCCGAGGGCTCGCGAGGAAATGCAGTCATGGCGCCTGAGGACGCAGAACGTCTGGAGAAACTCTTTTTGATGTTCGGGGTGCCCATGAAGGTCGCCGAGAACTCTCTGGAGATAGTCGGGCGGGCGTACGACGTGTTTGCGCTGGCCCTGGAGCCCTGGGTGGGTAACAAGTTCCGTTACTGGGACAGCTTTGACCGGTTCGCCCACGACTGGCCCGAGGACTGGCGCAAGTACATCGAGGCCGTTGCGCGGGAAGACCATGCGGAAGCGCGCCAGTGGGCCGTCAAGCTGCAACCGCTTTCGCCCGACTGCGTTTTCCCGCCAGGGGTGCCTACGCCGGCCGACTTCAAGAGAGACGCGGAGCGGTGGAAGGCAGAAGAAGAAGCGAAGAAGCGCTCCCCCTGACCGCGCCGTGGTCGCGCAGGCCCTCGAACTTGGTGTCGAAGAAGACTCGGGACACGGGTTTCGCTCTTAGACCTCGATGACGCAGGCCCACTGGAACGCCTGGTTCTCGAACACCACGTCCTTGGCCTCGCGCGCGAAATTCGTGCTGCGCGGATAGCCAAGGGGGTTCGCCACAATCCTGCAGCGGCCCACTCTGTAGTCGAAGCTGTCGTGCACGTGGCCGTGCAGCCAGAGGTCCGCTTTCGGCACCAAGTCGCTCAAGTCGCTCACGAATGCGGCGTTCAGCGGGTCGCCCGCGTAGCGCGGGTGTACCGAGAGTCGATGGGGGCCGTGGTGTGTCACAACCACCGTCTTGCCGTCGTAGCGTTTGGCTAGCTCCGCGTCCAGCCAGGCGCGGGACTTCTCGTGCTCACGCAGCGCGTCGGCAGTGCTGAATCGCTGGTCGTGCGGCATCCGGATTCTGAAGTGGTCGCTGATGCGCTGCTGCGCGTGCTCCATCAGCTGGCGCTGCGTGCGATTGAGCTGCAGGCGGTAGTCTGTCCACAGCGTCGAGCCAAGAAAGCGAACGCCGCCGAAATCCACGACGTCATCATCCATGAAGCGGATGGACGTGCCCTCGCACTCCGAGCGCAGCTGCTGGCGCAGTTTCTGGAATTCGTGCCCGTAGAACTCGTGATTGCCGGGCAGGTACAGGACCGGCACTGGCCAGTGGCCGAAGAAGTCAACGGCTTCCAGCCCGTTGGCGATGTCCCCTGCCAGCACCAGAACGTCCGCGCCGTGGGCGTGCAAAATCACCCGCTCGCCAGGGAAGTTCCGGCGCAGGTGCTCGAGGTGCAGGTCACTGGCAAGCTGGATTCGCATTGGGGTCGTGGTGGCGTCAGCTAAGTTTGACACCGCTCAGCCGTATTTGTCCCGCCGGCGGTGGCTGCCTTGCGCTCACCTGTCCGAAAGCAGCGACGCGACAGCCTCTTCGGCGGCAGAAAACTTGTCTTTCAGCAGCCGGTAGACCACGCCGGTGCTCTCCAGGACCTCGCGAATCTGCCGGCACTTCTCTCGCGCCTGGTCTTCCGTCTCGTTGCGGCCCACTGGTGAATAGCGCGTCGTGCGCTCCAGCAGGAAGTTGCGGTTGTCGTAGGAGTTGGACACCTGCAGCACCAGGTCGCGGAACGCCGGGAAGTAGTTCGGCGGCGTGTACGCCAGGCACATGAGCAATGGCGAGTCCATGATGATGAAGTCGAGGGGCTGCTTGCGCAGGACTTCCAGCCGGTTGTTCTGCTTGGCAAATAAGTAAAGCTGGTCCTGCAGCGTGCTGGTGTGCCCCGCCCAGGTCGCCACCTTCGCGAACTCCGGCACGTATTCGGCCTCGTAGCCTGCTGCCTTCAGGTCGGCGAACACGCGCGCGGCGGTGGTCGTCTTCCCCGCCCCGGGGCCGGCGAAGAAATTGACGACAACGGGATTGTGCTGAGTGGCGGGCGAGTTCATGAGACGTGCTGCTCGAAAGGGATGCAGCTTGTTTAGACCAGTGCTCGCGGGGTGAATCTGCTGCACAGGCGGCAACGCGAGCGCGGCGCCGTGGTCTAAGACTGGGTGCCGCCGAACATCGGCACGCTCCCACTAATACGCCCCTCACCTCTGGACCCGGCGCAAGCGCGGTGCTCCACGTGGGGGGTTTCTTTTTGGTTGCACGGGACAGCACTTTCCCGAAGGCCCGGTAGCTACACGTCGTATGCAACTGAAAACCGGAGCCCGCCAATGTTCGTGAACATCCTCACCGCAGTCGCTCTAGCCACCGTCCTGACTCTTGGCCTGGTCACGCTCTACTACGAAGACCTGGACGCCAAGGGCGCATGCCTGGTGCTCGGTGTCATGTCGGCAATCCTGGGCGTCCTGTACGTGTCGGGCGCCTTGACGGCGCTTCTTCCGGCGTGACGTAACCCAGAGAGCAGCGATGTCCGCCCAACCCGTCACCGCCTGGTTCCAGAAAATCCACACCGAGGACAAGAGCGCCCCGGTGCGCTACGGCTACAACCACTGGGAAGCTGGCCACGGCCTGGGAGCCAAGCCGACCGACCCCTTCAAGCGGGGCTGGGCCAAGACACTGTGGAAGAAGCTGGAAGGCCAACTGGTCGACCAAGGCCCGGGCACGTCGCCGAAGCTGGTGCTCCCGCCGCTGGAGCCCGATATGGTGACGCGCCTGGACGTCGACGACTAAGCCAAGGGGCTAGCGAAACACAACAAGGGAGCCGCGGCTCCCTTGTGCGTTGTGCGTGTCGTTCAGCGGTCCGAGCGTCCGCTCTTGTCGTTCGCGCGGCCGAAGCGCTGCTCGAGAGCTTCGTTCCACATGGCGTCGAACACTGCCGCCATTTCGACCGGGGCTGTCTCGGCGCTGAAACCACCGCGGCCCAGCGTCCGCGTGCCGTGGCCCGCGTGCACGGACAGCGCGCGGAACTGGAACTTGCCTTCGTTGCGGTCATCCGCTTCGACCACCCCTACCTGCGCGAGGTACGGGTTGGCGCGGAAGTACAGGTCGGCTCGCTTGCCGTTGCTGTAGGCGGCGCCCTGGTGCACGACGATGAATGCTGGGGTCATGGCTTGGAATCCTTTGCTGCGGGCACCTCGTTCGCGCCCGCTCGCATGTATGACCGACGTCAGCCCCTGTTGTTCGAGCCAGGGGGTGCAAAAGATGCCTTTGGTGCTAATCGCGCGAGCCTGCGGCGGCTAACGAAAGGCGAGGAGCGCTGTCCAAGAACGGTAGCCACCACCGACCCTGGAGCTTTGGCCTCAATGAATAACTACTGCCGACCGACCGCGATTGCGTTCGTCGCTGCCCAAATGCTGTGGGCCGGCGTCGCTGCGGCCGAAGAGTACGCGCCGGCGCCCACAACCGCCTCGGTTGCCGCGCCTGCCCAGCCCACGCTCGCGGAGCGCCTGGACAAGGACATGCAGGTGCCCGCCATGCCTGCAAAGGCCGAAACGCACGGACGCAGTGGCGGCAACGCCATCGTGGAAGTGGACGCACCGGCCAAGCCGCTGAACATCGTGATGCGCGCCGAGCAGGCCACCGATGCACTGCCGGCGGTCACCGTGAGCCCGGTGAAGATTTCCCGCGACAGCACGCTGGAAGAGTCGCTGCGCCTGGTGCTCGCGGCTTCCGGTGCTGACATTTCCCTGTCGCTGCATCCGGACCTCGCGCCCAAGGCGGACACGGGGAGCGCTGGCTCCGGCGCCGTCGGTCTTCGCGGCTCGCTTACCGACGTTCTCGACGAGCTGAGCCAAAGCTACGGCTTCCACTACACCTTCGACGCCAGGAAATCCGTTCTTCGGGTTTTGCCCGAACGGATGTACGTGCTCGAGTTCCCGCCGCAGGCCGAAATCGCGGAAGCCACCGCCAAGACGTTGCCCGGGCTGGGCGCGCAGGACGTGAACTACAACCCGAGCACCAGCCTCGTTTCGTTCCGGGCCAGCCGCCGCGTGGCGGAAGACGTCGCCGCATACGTCAAGCAAGTCGCCGCGGAACAGCAGCAAATCACCTACGAGGTCAGCGTCATCGAAGTTCGCCTGGACGACGATGCGACCGCGGGCATCCAGTGGGACAAGCTGGGCTGGGCGTCCGGCAACAGCAGCCTGAGCTTCTCCACCAAGTCCACCGGCGCCGCCCTCACTGGTGGCATCGGGATGGGCATGAAGTACGCCGTAGGCAACCTCGCGCTCGACGGAATCCTGTCCTTCCTGCGCACGCAGGGTGCCGTGCGCATCATGAATCAGCCGGTCGCTCACGTGCAGTCCGGCCTGACCGCCAAGTTCGACAACCAGAACTCCATCACCTACGTGAGCTCGGTCGGCACCACGGCGGTAGGCAACGGCAACGCGACCAGCACCACGATGCAGACCAGCGCCGTGAAGGTCGGCACCGCGATGGAAGTCTCCGGGCGCGTTCGCGAAGGCACCGTCTACACGCGAATCAAGCTCACGATGAGCGAGCTGGTGGGGATGAACACCGTGACCAGCGGTGACTCCACGCTGCAGCTTCCCGAAACCTCGGACCGCACCATCGAAACGCCGTCCGTGCGCGTTCGCCCGGGCGAGGCCGTGCTCCTGGGTGGAATCATCACCACGCGCGACGAAACGCAGCGCGAAGCCCCGAATGTGCCCTTCCTGAAGGACCTCTTTGCCACCCGCAGGCAGCAAAAGGGCTCTCGCTACGAACTGGTGGTCGTCCTGCGCCCGAGCGTGACCACCTTCGAACCCGCCAAGGTGCCGCAATGAAGAAGCTCCTGACCATTCTCGCACTGGCAGGCCTTTGCAGTGGCGCTGCCCTGGCGGGTCCAGCGACCGCGCCCGCTGCCGCCCCGGCGCTGGCCATGACCACCAATCCGTTTGGTGCTCGCTCCCCCGCTGCCCCGGCTCCCGTGACGGCTCCGGCCCCCGGCCAGCCGTATGGGCTCGCCGTCCCGAACCTCGATTCCATGGACACGCCCAAGGCCTTCCAGGAGACCTTCGAGCGGCAAGGCATCAAGCTGCTGCAAACCACGATGAAGGTCGTCGGCCTCGGCCAGGACTTCGCCATGCTGCGCATGCTCGACCCGTCCGGCGCGCCCACGCAGTCGCTGCTGGTGCGCGAGGGAGAAAGCGTCGTGCTCGGTGACGGCAAGCCGTATTCGGTCAAGTTGACCGGCCGCAGCTTGAACGAGCGCCGCGTGCAGTTCTACTTCAAGAACACCCTCGTCTTCGAGTCGGACGTCGCGGCCCCGACGCCTCGAAAGGCCCTGCCCGGCCAGGTCACGCCAGCGCCTGTGCTGGTGCCCGCTCGCTGAAACCGGCCCCCGCCAGACGCGGGGGCTGTGTTCTTGCCACGAATCGGCCGCTGGCCTGTCCAACGTGGATACCGCCACTGACCGCCATTGGATTGCGCTGATGACCGACCAACAACTCGCCGAGCGACTGCTGCAGATGGGCCGAATTGAGCTCACGCAGCTCGAAAACGCCAAACGCATCCAGCAGCACCTGTCCGACTGTGGGCAGGCTGGCGCTCGCCTGTCCGACATCCTGATGGCGCGCCGGTACGTCACCGACGCCGACATCGTGGCTGCCTCGCAGAATGACACCGCCGCCAGCGGCGTTGCACTGTCCGTGGACATCCCAGCGCACCTGTGCCACCGGCTGAAGCTCAAAGTCATCGGCGTGGTGGGCAAGGAGTTGCACGTGGCACCGCTGCGGCGCCTGACCGAGCGCGAGCTCGCCGAACTGAAGGACGCAGCGTTCCGCTCCGGCATGGCCGTGGACAAGGTGGTGCAGGTCCCGGGCGACCAGGGCGAGATTCTCCAAGCCCTGAAAAGCCGGACGGTTGACTCGCACTCCCTTGCGCGCGAAATCGCGGCGCTGAACCGCAACCCGGACAACGGCAACGCCGGGGACATCCTGGTTGCCATCATCCAGGACGCCATTCAGTCCCGCTCCTCGGACATCCACATCGACAAGGACAGCAGCCCGGAAACCTGCTCCATCTCGTACCGCATCGACGGCCAGCTGCGCCTGCGCTTCCTGCTGACGCCGGCCTCGGCCAGCGTGCTGGTTTCGGTTCTCAAGGGCCGCTCCGGCATGGACTTTTCGGACACACGCCACCCGCAGGACGGCCGCGTGGATGTGGAGTTCCAGGGCCGCCGCGTCGACGTGCGCGTGGCCTCGCTGCCCCTGTCCGGCGAGTCGGAGACGGTGACACTGCGGATTCTCGACCCCAACAACTTCAAGTCGCTCGAAATCCTGCTGCAGGACCACCCGCAGCTGCTCGAAGAACTCGTGACGGCCACCCGGCTGCCGGTGGGCAAGATGCCCGGCCTGCTGCTCATCACCGGCCCGACGGGCACCGGCAAGTCCACGACGCTGTACGGCGTCATCAACTCGATGGACAAGGACCGGCTGAACATCATGACCAGCGAGGACCCCATCGAGCAGAACGTGCCGGGGATTCGCCAGACGCTAGCCAACGAAGCGACGGGCCTGACCTACGCGAGCATCCTGCGCGCGCAGATGCGCCAGGACCCGGACGTGCTTGTCGTGGGCGAGTGCCGCGACTGCGAAACCTCGGAAGCACTGCTTCGCGGTGGCGAGTCGGGCCACCTGATGATGTCCACGGTGCACGCCTCATCGTCGCTCGAGGCGCTCACGCGCGTGCTGAACCTGCTTTCTCCCGCCTACCGCCCTGTCGGCATCGCCACGCTCGCGAGCCTGCTCAAGGGTGTGACGAACCAGCGCCTGGCGCGCAGGCTGTGCTCCTGCTGCGAGCGTGTGCCGGCGTCCAGCGTCCTGGCCCCGCAGGAACTGGCGGAGTACGGCCTGGCACCCGGCTTTCTCGTCGGTCGCAAGGTCGGCTGCGAAAAGTGCGGCCGCACGGGCTACTTCGGCCGGGTGCTCGTCCCCGAAGCCGTGTTTGTAGACAACCGCCCCTCGACCCGCGAAGCCATCCGGGAAATCCTGGCGGACAACAAGGGAGTGGAGCCCATCCTGTCGGTGGACGGCGTGACGTACTTTTCGCGCAAGGATTCCGCTGGCCGCCTGCTCAAGGCCGGCCTCATCGACATCGACACCGTGCGTGCCGTCACCGGAGACCGCGGCTGATGCAAAAGAACTTCTTCTACCGCGTGCACTTCCACGACCGCGTTCTCGGGCGCAAGCTGCACAAGGACTACTACATGACCTCGGAGAAGGAAGCCCGTCGCCGCGGCTTCGCCGAGTGCGGCGAGGTGCTGTCCGTCGAGCGGCGCTCGGAGTCGCTGTTTGCGCGCACGAAGTTCTCCAAGGACTACAAGCTGGTGTTCCTGAACGCGCTGCGTTTCCACGTCGAAGCAGGGGCGTCCGCGGGCAAGGCGCTGCAGCGCTTCATCGAGTCCGAGAGCAATCCGAAGCTGCGTCTGAAGCTGCAGGGCGCGCTCGACATCCTGTCGCGCGGCGGCTCCTTCTCGGATGCGATGGACGCCCTGAACATGATGGACGGCGCGTCGCTGGCGCTCCTGAAGACTGGCGAGGCCACGGGCAGGCTGTCCGAAGCGGTGATTTCGTGCGCCGAACACCTGGAAAACAACAAGGCGTCCCGCCTGATGCGGTACCTGAAGCTCAAGGCCATCGGCTGGGAGTTCTTCATGGGCTTCTCGGGTGTGCTGTCCGTGCCCGCTGCGCTCAAGCACCTGGAAGAAACGGGCCTGAAGACGGATGACGAGGCAAAGCTCGCGGCGTTCAAGGCGGCGATTGCGCACGCTCACCTGGTGACGAACGTCACCATCTGGGGCACGGCCCTGGTCTTCGCCCTGCTCACGCTCATCGTGGTCGCCTACTTCGAGGGCAGCGGCAAGTCTCGCGCCTTCGTGGAGCGGCTGCTGGACCGCATCCCGTTCATCAAGGCCATCCTGGTGGACTCCGCCATGTCGGAGTCGATGCAGGTCATGAGCCGGCTCATTCGAGGCCGCATCTCCTTCGGAGACGCCGTTCACCTCACGGTGACGAACAACAAGAGCCCGCTGGTCAAGGAGTTCTGGGCGCGCGTGAATTCGCGCGTTGCACACGGCACGTCGTTGGCCAGGGCCGTTTCGGACGACCCGGCGCTCACGCACGACGAACAAGTTGTTCTTGCCGCGCACCAGGACATGAGCCAGTTCTCGCGCGCGCTCAAGCAGCTTAGCGACAACCGGTACCGCACATACGAGGCGGGCTGGGACCGGGCGGTGAAATTGTCCTTCTGGGCGATGCTGGGCTACATCGGCATCGTGCTGTTCATCGGGTACCTGGTGCTTTCCACGCAGGACATGGGCATGGCGGGAACGATGGACAGCATCGGCAACTGAGGTGAGGGGCGGGCTGGGCCCGCCCTTGCAACGGCTGCCGGGGTAAATGGTCAGATAGCTATACACGAAGACTTCGATGAGCACACCCCTCACCCTATTCAATCCGAGCCCGCTGGTGGGCGGCAAGGCCCTCAAGGGCCAACGGCCCGTGTTCGAGCCGGCCTACAACGCCGCGGCGCATGCGCTGGACGACAGCGAAATCCGGTTCGTCTTCGTGGAGCACGAGGGCGCTATCTGGTACCTGGCCGGGCGCAACAAGGACTTCAACGTGCCGGGGGTGCTGGCCACCTCTCTGGTGTGCGCCTTGCCTGGTGCGAAGAATCATCGCGGCCCGGGGGCCTACGTGGCGCACACGTCCGACGAGTCGGCCGTCGTGCTCACGACTGCCTCGGGCATCCAGACCCACGCAGGCTCGCGTGACGACGTGAGCCGCTTCATCGCCGAACGGGCGGCAGGCCTGGGCGTCTTCGACGTTTCGGCGGACGTGGCGCTGGCTGAGCCCTGGAAGACCGACGCCGGCATGGCGCGCGACTTCATCCGCAAGCTCGCGAGTCGCCTGCTCACACTGGCGGTGGGCGCTTTCGCAGTCCTCGCGGTCGGCGTCGTCGCTGTCAACGCGGCCAAGGCGTACCTCACCCCGGTGTCCACCCTGCACACGGAGCAGATTGAGGCGGAGTTCCGCCGTGCTGCTTCGGAGCTGGAGCGCCTGAAGCTGCAGCCCATTTACAAGCAGCTCAATGACATGCAGTCGCTCGCGACGCTTGCCGTGAGCCAGAAAGGCCGCCTGGTCTATTACCGCGTGGAGCGTACCGGCCATGCCACCTGGGCGCTCGAGCTGCCGGCGTATGTGCCGGCAAAGGTCTACGAGCGCCTGGACAGCAATGTGCGCGTCGAGCAGCTGCCCGGGGGCGCCACCATTTCTGTCACCAACGCTGCGCCCGCGGGCGAGCCGAAAGCTGCGCAATGAAGCTGCTCAAACACAACGCCATCTCCAAGTTCGAAGCCGGCGCAAGCGCCGGCCTGCTGGCGGTGCTGCTCGCCGTGAACGCGGTCGCTGTTGGATACCTCGCCAACGGCGTGCGCGACGTCATCATGCTCAAAAAGCAGACCGCAGTCCTGCCGGAGAGCCTGGCTGCCGCCAAGTCTTTTGCCGTGGAAGCCGCGCCCGTTTCACCGGCAGAACTGGCCGTGGTTGCTCAGACGCTTCGTGCGAGCTACTCCGGCCTGGACATCTCGGTGACCAAGGACAGCAAGCTGAGGGTTGCCGCCAAGAACCTCGAAGACTTCGAAATCTTCCGGCAGTCCATCTACGCGGTCGTTCCGCAGCTGCAGGGCGTGCGCTGGAAGGCCTCTGAGATGTGCTTGGGACCTTGCCCCGCCACCGCGGCGCATCAGGGCAAGGTGCAAAGCGTCGCCGAGGCGGCGAGCAGCCAAGGCGCGCTGACCATCACGCTGAACGCGGAGCGTCTTGGGGTTGCTGGTGCTGCGCCTGCCGCCGCTCCCGCGCCGGAAACGCCCGCCGGCGCTGCGGCGCAGTGAGCGCGCGCGAAGTGCTATACGGCGTGCAACACATGTCTGGGGCGGTGGTCTGAAGTGCCATGGACGCGCACTGGGTGCGTTCATACAACCCAATCCACATAGGGACCTCAACATGAAATTCACCGCCCGCAAGAACGCCCAGAAGGGCTCCGTCCTCGCCATCGTGCTGCTCGTCCTCGCCGTCATCGGCGTGGCCGCGGCGTATTTCTCGTCCGACGCCGCGGGCGGTGGCAGCGCCGACAAGCAGTCCGACAAGGGCACGGCCTCGACCGTCCTGAGCCAGATGGCCTCGGCTGCGAACTCCGCGCGCCTCGGTGTCGCCGACAACGACTTCGACCTGGCCTCGATGACCTACAGCAACCTGCTCGCCAAGGGCGCCGCTGCTGCTGCGCCGGCGAAGAGCACGAGCGCCGCGACCCCCGGCTCCTATGCCGTGAGCACGAACACCGCCGCTGCCGACGGCAAGTCGCACTACCTGGTGAACGTGGACCTCGGCCTGGCCGCCGACGCGAAGGCTGGCCGCGTGTGCTCCGCCA
Source organism: Ramlibacter alkalitolerans (assembly GCF_016722765.1). Taxonomy (GTDB): domain Bacteria; phylum Pseudomonadota; class Gammaproteobacteria; order Burkholderiales; family Burkholderiaceae_C; genus Ramlibacter; species Ramlibacter alkalitolerans. The sequence goes on from NZ_JAEQND010000013.1 coordinate 81,116, forward strand.
TCAACGAAGCCGCGGGCGCCACGACCGCGCTGGCCAGCGTGACGACCGTCACCGGCGCGCTGGACGCGAACGTGAACGTGGGCTGCGTCGCCACCGGCACGAAGTTCACCGCCTTCACGGAAATCGACCGCATCTAAGGCACGAGGGGCTCCTCGCCCCTTCCTTGATGAACCAGAAGGGCCCCCCGGGGCCCTTTTGTGCTGCCTCACACTTCTCGGGTGCGGTGGTCTAAAGGCGAGCAACCCCGTCGACCGCCCAATGACCCACTCTCGCTTCCAATTTTCTCGTCCTTCCCGCCAGCGCGGCGCGCTGATGGTGGTCATTTTGTCCATCATGGCACTTATCGCGACCATTACCGCCTTCGTCGTCGCGAGCTCCCAGTCCAACTACGGCCGCAGCCAGAAGCAACAGACGAACACGCTGGCCGCCAGCCTGATGAATCAGGGCGCAGCGCTGCTCCAGACCGCAAGTGTCCTCATTGCCGAAGGCACTTCACCCGCTGCCATCACCCTCGATGCGACTGCAACGGGTCTCTTCGGCCCGAGCGGCATTTCACTGCCTAACCAGCCTGCCGCCCTGTACGCCACCGGCGCTGCGACCAAAGGCTGGCAGGCGGCTGTCAACAAGTCCATCGCAGTCACAGGCAAGGGAACGACCGCCGTCGACGAGCTGTTCACGAACGTCGGCATTGCCACCGATGTCTGCAAGGTCGTCAACTCCAAGGTCAACGGTCTGAGCTCGATTCCGGCGCAGGCGAGCCTCACTACGACCTACTCCTGGTCCAGCGGGTGCTATTCGCGCGCGGGTGACGGCTTGAACGTGTTCTTCGTGCTGTTTCGCGCGATGTGAGGGCGGCCAATGCTGACCTACATCCTGCTCGCAATGGCCGTTATCGGCGCCCTGGTCTCCACCCTGGTCCCAGGCGACGCCGGGGTGTCAATGGGCCAGCGCATTCGGGAGCAACCGCTGTACGCACCGGTTGTGAGGCGCCTGTTCGACATCCAGGCGGAGTGGGCGGCCTGCTCCAACGCAGCGAGCCCGTGCGCTGCCTCGCGGGGAGCCGTCGAAGCGCAGGCGCCGGTCGTCGTGGCCACGGACCTCATTGCCTCGAACGCGCGGCTGTTCGACAACGCCAGCGGCACCTGCGCGGCTCTGAAGACATGGGCATCCGACGCGGACGTCTGCGGCGGCACGACGCACCCTGCTGCTGCGCTGGCTGTTGCCTATACGGTGACCGGCAGCTGCTATTCGAGCGGCGTGTACGTGGCAGCGGACTGCCTTCCGGGCGGTTTCGCAGTCCGTGCAAAGCTGGTGTGGGTAGCCGCCAATGACACGGTGTCGTCCACCGACGCGGCCCTCACCAAAGCAATGTCCTTCTTTTCGACAAAGGTGCCTTCGTCGGTCGTGGACCCGTCGAATGCCACCGCTACGGTCTACGGAGCGCAGCAATGATTGGCTACATCGTCGGCGCGCTGATGCTCATGAGCATCGTGCTTGGCACCTTCGGCCCGAAGGTGATGCAGGCGTTCGTGCCCGCGGCGGGTACTGCGAAACAGCTTGAGGTGCTCGACCAGCTGAGGCAGCTCGCGCCGCAGCTTGCGCTCAATGGATTCGGTTCCACCTTTCCAACGCCTGGCCGATGGACGTGCTCCACGGGTGCCGCAGGCGCCGGGCTGTGGTCGTGTGTCCCCGCCTTCGCGGTCAGCACAAGCCTTGCACCTTCCGAATACGTTATCTGCCCGTACTGGCAAGGCTACAGGAGCTTTCCAGGCAGCGACGCCGCGAGCGGTCAGCCTAAGACGCCCCTTTGGACCGGCTATGGCCGCGGCTATCCCGGATTCAGCGGCCTGCAGGCGCCTTATGACACCAGAGGCGCCACTATCCGCATGCGCGCTTCCCTGCGCATCATCCACCGCGGCGCCGACAAGAAATTCTCGACGAACTGCCAAACCACTTCGGCCAGCGTGGCGGGCGATGACATCGAGCTGGACCTGCAGTCCACCAACATTGCCGCAATCCGCACGGGCGCCGGCTACAAGGCGCCGGTGGACGACATCAGCACGGTCGCTTCGCCGCAGCTGAATGACGTCCGGCTTGAGCGCTCGTCGAACATGCTCAAAATCTACACGTCGTCGGGCTGGCAGCCGCTCGCACCCGGTGAGGCACCCGCACCGGCATCCGCGCCCTATTCGCCAACGTCGTGCCGCACCGCCGGGTACATCCCGGTCGCGGCAACAACTCTCGCGGACGGCAGCATCGAGCCAGGCTTCTGCGTGAGCAAGTTCGAAGGCGGCTTCGCAGGGTCCCCGGACACGGCGGAAAATCTGTGCAAGGCGCAGCAGGGAAAGGCCCTCATTTCCGGCCGCCAGTGGATGGCAATCGCCAACCAAGCGGCCCAGGACAGCCGCAACTGGACGAGCGGCGTGGTTGGTCAAGGCGCTCTCATACGCGGACACAGCGACGGAGCAGCTGCAGCGCCGGTGGGCGGCGACAACATCCTGACGAACCAGCCGGCAGATGCCGACGGCTACAACGGGACAGGCAATGCCTCTCCTAGCGACCAGCGGCGCACGCTGTACCTCTCGAACGGCCAAGTCATCTGGGACTTCTCGGGAAACCGCGCGGAGTGGACGACGGAGCGCTTCCTGCGAGCTGCCGCACCCATCGCGTTCGCGGACGGCCCGGACTACACCGCCAACGCCTTCCAGGCCGGCGTTGCCGGCGCTCCCGACAAGACCCTGTGCCGCTATTTCACACCCGGCGACTTCTACGTGGGCTGCGCGCAGGGCCCCGCCGGAACGGCACTCACGCTGCAAGGACTGCTGCCTGCCTACGCCAGGCCGACAGCAGTGCCCGCAGGAGACACCTACGCCATGAATCTGGGCGTGCTCAAGCGCGCCTCGCTGGCCGCGAGCACGACTTACCTGGATTACGGTGCGTTGCGCGGCGGCCGTCTCACTTCGCAAACGCTCGGTCGGCTCGGGGGCGTGTTCGAACTCGAGCTCCTGAAGTATTACAGCAGCGCGGCTGGCTCCTATGCGGCGGGCGCTAACCAGGACTACGGCTATCGCTGCGTGGAGACCTACTGATGTACGCGGCACTCATTCTCCTGGTGGCGGCTCTCATGGCGAGCTTCGGCCTGTCCATGCGTACTCACGTGGCTGCAGAAACGCAGCTCGAGGTGCGCCTTTCGCGCGACGTCTCGACCGGCTACAGCTACATGTCAAGTACGGCGGTAGTCACCACGGATACGCTCTCCAATGTAGTGGACTACGTGCTGGCGAATTCGAAAACGGATTCAGCGGGGGTCATCATCCCGCCGACGGCTGCCACAGGCACTGACGTGTGGGGCCGATACCTGCGGGCCTGCTTCGCAAACCGCAGTGACGTCGGCGACGCGGCGTTCGGCAGTTTCTGGTGGAGCACCAGCTACGGTCAAGCTGTGAACCTGCCCAATACGGTGTCCTCGATGACGGCCACCGTGTGGCAGCCGGTGTACCTGGTTCAATCCTCGGGAGCCAGTGGGGTGTTCAGCAAGACCTGCTCACAGGCCCTGCAGACCAACGCCAGCGTGCTTCAGGCGGACACGGCGAATCCCGTGGTCCTGATGCTCCATCCGAAGGCCAACGCGCCCCTGCCGGTGCTTGGCGCTAACCCTTACTTCCGGGACTCGGTTCGCCAGAAATCCGTGCTCGATGCAATGCAGGGTCGCACTGACGGAGAGGTCCGTCTCGCAGTCGTGGAGAAGACCCTTTATCGGTGGGATGCGGCGGCGTCGAAGTGGGTGGCATTGAGCAAGCCGGCGGCGGCGCTTCCGAGCTGCCCGGCGGGCTGGGTGGCCGTTCCCGAGACGACGCTGGCGAATGGCCTGTTCGTCCCGGCGTTCTGCGTTACTTCCGGCGAGGTCCAATCCGGGGAGTCCGCGGAAAGCGCCTCTCCCATTCCGCTTGCAACAGGGCTCGCTACAAATGGCGCGCCTGCCACTCCATCTGTTGCGCTGTTCGACGAGGCGAAGACGATGTGCACCGCGCTTTCGTCCGCGCGCGGCCAGGTCATCTCCGATTCCCAGTGGGAGTCCATCCTGGCGCAGCTGCGCCTTGACGCGCGCAACATCACCGCCGCCGGCGACATGGCGCGTGGAGTGTCGGTAACGGCCGCGAGAGACCTCGGCTACTACGACAAGGGCTACGCCCAACCCTTTGGTGCTTCCAACTGCAGCACCAGGACGTCCGCTGTGGATACCCAGCGCGACCTGTGCCTCGGCGACCAGGTGATTTGGGACTTCGCTGGCAACCTTTCCGAGTGGGTCTACACGGGGCCCAACGGTCTGTCGGACCTGGTGACGCTCAACTACTCGACGAAAACGGCGACCCTGACCGGCAAGGCGGTGGTCCCGCCGGCGTCGCCGGGTTACTGCGACCTGAGTGCTGCGACCTGCACCGCGAGTGGCGGCTCCTACTCCCTGGCGAATCTGTTCAACAAAAAGGGCCTGTGGGCTGTCTATACGAAGACCGGCGTGTACGCGGTGCAGTACGGCACGGGCGCCTATTACACGGTTGCGTCGACCCAGGTGATGCGCGGCGGTGGCGGCCTGTTGCAAGACGACAAGGCGGCTGTCGCCGACACGCGTCCTTACGGCCCTGGCAGCTACGAGCTGGCCGCGGGCGGCTCCGCCCGCGCCGGCGTGCGCTGCACCATGCCGCCGCTGCAGTAATCGCAAAGCGAGAAAGCAAGATGAACGTCGTTTCGGTCTCCATGCTGGCAATCACTGCTCTTTTTGCCATCGGGGCAACAGCGGTGAGCGTGAGCACGTCCTTCTCGGATAGTGCGTCCGCTGCGGACAAGCGCATCCAGCAGAAGCTGGATGTCGCCGCTGCCGTGACCCAGCTGAAGACCTCGGCGCAACCGAATGCTGCAGGCTTTCCTCGCCTGTATCCGCCTCGCGCGCCAGCAGATGGCAGTTACGTGGTGTGCGCGTGGGACATCGGTCCCGGTGCAACGGGCAAGGACTCGGGTGGGGTCTCGCGTTGGACGGTGGGAACTGCAGCACCCACAGCTCGAACCTTGCTGGCGGCGGTCATCAGCCCCGGCCCTGATGGCGTGCTGCAGACAAGTTGCAGTCTTCTCCCCGCTCGCGCTGAGGGCGGTCTGGCGCTTGCCAGCGGCGACGATTTGGTTTCGGCACTGGCGTTGGGTCGTGTGAAGCCCAAGGGCTGGTCGGACCCCAGCATTAGCGTTTCGGACGGGGCCGGATGGGAAGTGCAGGCGGTGGCCGGCCAAGTGCCGTACCTGAGCCAATATGCATCGGGAGACACCAACGCAACCGGCCGCCAGGGCATCGACTTCGCTGTGCCCTGCGAGCGGCTGGCGCAACGAATCTCCAAGGACGCGACCGGGACAGCCACGGTGAACGTGCCGTTCGCATACATCCCGCAGTCCACCTTGAAGGACGGCAAGGTCGTGCCTGCGTTTTGTGTTCAGCGACTGCCTTATCAGGTGCCCGCTGGGTCGACTCAGACCGGCGGCGCCTATTTCATCGACGCGACGAAGTATGCGGGTGAGTGCGAGAGCCAAGGCCTGACGCTGCTGACAAATGACCAGTGGATGTCTATCGCCAACCAAGCGCTCGCCAACTATGAGAACTGGACACGAAGCGATATTCCGGCCTACCCGTCAACGTTCGTTACCGGACCAACCGGCACCCCCGTGCCGTCTGCTTCGATTCCGTCGCTCACCTGGCTGAATACCGCTCGGTCCATTAGCGACGACGACTCGAGCTGGGCCTACGTCAACGGCCAGGGCTACGGTGCGGAGAACTGCGGCTCGTACTACGGCCAAACGAATCCTGTGACGCCTGCCTATGACGCCACTGCGCACACCATGTGCAAGACGTCTCGCGTAATTTATGTCGACTGGTCGACGAAGTGGGGCATTTTCGACATGGCCGGCCTGTGGCACCTCACCGCGGGCAGCGTTCCAACCACAGGCGGTTTGCCGACGAACTTCTACCCGCCCCTGGTGAACGGAACCGACTACAGCTCGATGGTGACGTCTTCGACGGCCACTGGCGGGACCCAGAACTTCGGCCTCGCCCTGCACGGTGGGACTGGCCTCTTCTCGGTTCGCCTGCTGCCCGACCCCACGACCGCGCGCGTGGCCTTCCGTTGTGTGCACGCGCCCAAAGGCTGAAAGGACCTGAACATGCTGTCGTACATCTTCCTCGCGCTTGCCGCCCTGCTCACGCTCGGCTCCCTTGCCCTGAGCGCGCCAAGCTACACCCGCGCTCCGACCATGGACGCGACGGCGGTCATGGTGGAGACGCAGCGTGCGGTCACGGGCCTCACGTCGCTCGTCAACGACACGCAGTACTTCCCGGCGGTCAGCGGCCGCGTAAACGACTTCGGGACACCGGCCACTGATACCGTGTGGCCCCTTTTGAACAACATGAGCGGCTACGGCAGTTCAGCCGTATTTCCCGCTCCGAGCGTACCGGGCTTCGGATTCGCGCTCGCGAATTCGGGCACCTGTGGCCAGTCGTACGCCCAAGGCCTGACCTGCTCTGGCTCCGGCTACATGCTCATTGTCTACATCACGGCGGCGAACCCGGACTTCACCGCCGCGCAGTCCGTGCTCGCCAAGACCTGCGCTCGCATGCCTTCCAGCTGTGTCGCCGGCGCGGGCGGGACGACGACGCTCGCGAAGTACGGCACACAAGCCCGAAGCGCCGCTCTCTTCCGGCTGAGCGGAACAGTCGCCTTCCCTTGAGCAGAGTGCTGGGTGCGTAGATGCGCATTGGCGTATCTGTGCGTCTGTGAACCTGTTCAGGTGCGCCAGCGCGTCCTCGCACCTCGCGCACACCGGCCAACGCGGCCGGCGGGCGGGCTCGCGAAACAGCTCAGGGCACCTGGCTGAGCGACGCCACCAGCTGCGGTTGGTGCTCGCGTGCCGTTACGCTTCTGCGTATTTGTGTTTATGTGCTCGTGTGCGTCTGCGCTTGTGCGGCATTGCGCGCTTGGCGAAGCATGTTCTTCAGCAGGAATACTTCGTCGCGCTGAGCCTTCATGACTTCGCGGGCCTGGGCGAGCTCGGCCTCGAGTTGGCGCACCCGTTGCCGGTCCGTGTCAGCCTGTAGCAGCAGGTGGCGCCGGGTGCCTTCCAGTCGGTCGTACGCCAGCTTCTCCCGGGCGGCCGCTTCCGCAACCAGCTTCTCGCGTTCCTCGGCCCAGTGGTCCTCAGCCTCTTGTGGCGCCGCGGCGGCGGGGGTTTGCGCGTGCTTCGGCTGCTTCCACCAAGCGCTGAGCGCCGGCGAGATGTGTTTGAAGCTGCCGCCGCCCAGTTCGTCGCGCACTGCGCGCACCGTTGGGCGAGTGCCCCGCGCGTAGAGGGCGTCTGCGGCTCGGAATACGGCAGAGGTATCCATTTCCGGCAGTGTAGCATTTGTTACCCGCCAGCGCAAGGGCTCTGCCGCGGCGCGGAAATCAGGAATGTTTCACGGCGAAAAATGGAAGATTCTTCAATGGCGGTAAGCACTTAACTGCTGACCAGTAAAATGCGTGAAACATTCACGCGGCTCCTTCCCAGCAATCGTAAGGGCGCGAGAGTGCGGGCTGTTGCCGCTCGCCTTCTTGAAGGATTTTGGGCTGCGGGTGCGCTTGCCGGCCCTGCTGGAGCTGTGCCACTGCGTAGGTGCGCATGAGCACAGATGTGGTGATACATACGAAAAGCCCCACCGATGTGGGGCCGGGAATCAACCGTTGTCCTTGTTCAGGCGGCGGCTGCCTTGCTCTTGGCCGGCTGGACGGAGAACGCCGTCAGGTCGAGGCTGACACCGGGTGAGCCGTCGCGCTTGCTGAAGAGCTTCGCTTCTGCTCGGCCGCTGACCTCGACGAACTCGCCCTTCTTGAGCGGGTCGCCCGTGGTCTCGTCTACGAAGGCCGTGACCTCGTACCAGGTGGTGGTCTTCTTTTCGTCCTTGCCGAAGCTTTCCGCCAGGCTGAAGCGGTAGTACGGCTTGCCTTCCCTGGTCGAGAGCTTCTTGGGGTCGTTTCCGATGTTTCCGATGACGCGCATGGTTCCTGTTTCCTAAGGTGCTTGGAAGCCAGTTGGACAGGCATCGGCGCCGCACGTCGCGCGTCGTATAGCGAGTGTCCTCGGGCTGCCGGTGCGCTTATGTGCCAAAGCGCATCCGCACAGGTGTGCGCATGAGGGCCGCGCCACGGCGCGCTAGCTAGGAATACGCGTGTTCCAGCCGTGACCCGTTATGCGCGGCTCGTCAGCCGGTCCGCGAGAACCGATGTGGCGATGCGCATGTTCACATTTGCACGCCAGTACCTGTTGCTTCCAAGCCAGTCCGCCCCAGGGCGTCGCGCGGCAGGCGGGTTTCCAGTTCGTTCGACCCTTCCCCGCGTGGTGGCGGGCTGCCAGCGACTGCAACGCGACGGGGCTGAGCGCCTGGTCGTCGCTTCGTTGCGAACGGCGTCGCATGTCGGCCGGCGTCGGTGAGAAAAGGCGCAGAGGTTCATTGGTGCACCTGTGCAAATGTGATTATGCGCGCTACCGCTCCAGATTGCGGTGCTTGACCTTGCGGGTGTAGGCCGACCTGTCCCGTTCGGTCTTGGTGGGAAGAACCCCGAACCGCGGTGTCGGCCGCGGCGTGGGCACAACGAGCTTGTTGGGCTCGGCGGGCGGGGGCTGAGTGGGGCGAGACTTGCGCATTACCGCTTAGACAGCCTGCAGGCGCACGCAACGCGGCATCTTCCGCCTGCCTGCTCCCGGGCGTGCGACTCCAGGCCCACCGCGAGCACCGGCGTGACAGTTTATGCGCCCACAAATGTGCGGTTACGCAAGGGTGCGGATTCACATCGGTGCATGAGCGCTCGTGTGCCGGTGAGCAGCTGCGCGCTAGGGCGCCAAAGTAAACTCAGCCGCTTTGTCGCTCCAACAGCCGCCTCATGGGCCTGATTGAAAACATCCGGGTGGCCGGCACCGGCCAGCTCGTCCCCGCCGACGTGGTGCCCTGCTCGTTCCAGGACGTCGTGGCGTGGCAGCGATACATCCACGACCCCTTCATCCGACCTGGCGGCGGAATCGGATTTGACTGGGACTGGCCCGCTTACTACTTGGCGTGCAACACCTTGGAGACCGCGGCCGGTCGCCAGGTAACGGTTTTCCAGATTCACGTCGAAGGGCCGGGCGGCCAGGCCGTGCCGGTGGCGCAGTGCCTGCTCTCGATGCCGTATGCCTTTCCCGGTGCGCCAAAAGGCGGGCCGGACCCGCAGTGCGTGTTCGTCTGGTACGTCTCCGCGGCGCCAGTCGCGGCGCTGCGGCAGAGGGGTGTACTACACAAGTTCGCCACCCTCGCGCCTGTGCTGGACACCGCAATCCAGATGAGCGCTTTCTACGGTCTGGGCGGACGCATCGGGCTGCACGCCGCCCGCGGTCGCACGGAATCTGAGAGCCAGGAACTGGTCAAACGGTATCTGGGGCACGGACTTGCCCGCCGCGCCAGCGGAAGGGGCTTCTGGCGGTTTCTGGCCAGGAAGGAAGACGGCCGGCTGTTCTATTTCGACAGCGCTGCCGCCCTCGCCTATGCGGCGAACCAGGACGACTTGCGGCCTGGCCCCTAAGCTGTTAGAAGGACTAAAGTAGATTTATGAGCGCACTGACGAGCCACATCCGGGACTCTGAACGCACACCGCCGGTGGTGAGCGAGGTCCTTTCCGATGACGCGTACAAGCGCGGGGTCGAGCTCGCGTTCTATGAACGCATGGTGAGGCTGACATTCATGGTGTCCAGGGCGTCGCTTCGAGCGGCCCGGGAGCAACGGGGTGATGCACTCACGGCTGACGTGCAGGCGCACCTGCAGGCGCACCGCAGCCCGATGTTCGCCCGTCTGGCCCGTGCCATGGAGAAGGAGCAGCCGCCGAGTCCCGATTTCGGCCAGTTCAGGAGCCGTGACCGGTAAGGCGTGCTCCGGCGACCATACCGAGGCGGCCCGCGTGGCCGCCTTTTTGTTGCGTTGCGCAGAGGCGCAGCTGCGCAAGCGAGGGTCTGCACATATACACATTGGCGCATACGCGCCAAAACGCATAAACTCATCGGTGCACATGGGGATGGACGCGTTTTCGCCTGCTCACTACCTGGCCAGGACACGCCGGGCGGACGCGGTGGTCTACATAGACTTCGATGGGGTCGTTCAGCACCACGCGGTGTACTGCACGCCCAAGCGCGGTATCCACCTGCGAGCGCCTGGCCGAAGCCTGTTCGAGTGGACACCCCACCTCGAGGAACTGTTGCGGCCGTACCCTGAGTTCAAGTTGGTCCTGAGCACCAGCTGGGCACGTCGCCCGGGTTTCGGCAAGGCCAAGGCGCGACTGCCGTCCAGCCTGCAGGCACGCGTCATCGGGTCGACATTCCATCGACGGGTCCATGGCGCCGATGCTTGGGTGGAGCAAGGGTTCCTGCTGTCGCCTCGCGGGGAGCAGGTCCTGGCGGACGTGGCCCGTCGCAAGCCCCTCGTCTGGTGCGCGCTGGACGATGACGCCGAGGGGTGGCCGGTGCCGTACCTGCGCCATCTGGTGCAGTGCGACAGCGAACTCGGCCTCAGTTGCCCGGCCACGCGTGAGCGGGCGGCCGCAAAGTTGGCGGAAATGGCGAGCGAGCTCGAAGCGCTGCGCCGCGGGGCAGGGCAGGGCGCATAAACTGCAGACGCGCGCCTCTGCGCAGACGCAGCTCTGCGCGCCTGCGCCCCTGCACAAAATAAAATATGCGGAAATGTGCTGATGTGGTGAAACACATTTGCGCGGGCGCGGTCTAACCGACATCTGACGCGAGATGGAGCAGGCTGGTAGCTCGGCGGGCTCATAACCCGCAGGTCAGGGGTTCAAATCCCCTTCTCGCAACCATCTTTCGAGGTGTTGATGGTGGTTGGTGTGTATCAGGCACTTCAGGCAGGCACTCTCGCGATTCTTCAGGACACGCCGACAGCAAGCCCAATCTGGAGCACTCCCCCCTCTTGCTCCGTAGCGAACACGGCTCTGGCGGCCGGCTGCCCAGGAACCAGAAACAGGAAGGCACCTTCGGGTGCCTTTTCTTTTTCCTTGACCCCGTGGTGGCCTGTGCCCGCTAGGGTCGCGCCCCGGCGCTGTACGCCAGCGCCAAGCGGGCGATGTCGTCCGGCGTCAGGGCTTCCCATGCGGCAACGTCGAAGTGGCTCGCCTGCTCGGCCCAGAGGCTCGCCAGGCTCGGCGCCGTGTAGTGGTCGTCTTCTGCGCCCGCCCCGGGGGTGTCAAAGCCACGAAGCCGACTGATTGCCTGGAAGTACGAGGTCGCTTCTTCAGGCGCTCGCCGACTCATCCAGAGTAGGGCGTACGCGTCGGCAAAGGCTTCGTGCTCCAAGACGCTCTCGAGTGCGCTCTTGTGCGCCCTACCGTCCGGGCCGCGCAAAGACGTGAACGCCTGCAGGCGTTGCCCGATGCAGTGCCCCTTTTCATGCAGCAGCGCGAATGTCGCCAGTTCACGGACGCTAAGCCCGGAGCTGAGGAACGCCTCTGATTCCAGAACCGTGCCGGTGGGCTCGTAGGTGACATAGCACTGCGCGTAAAGCCCGAAGGGGCCTGACCACAGCGTGCTGCCGGCCGCCGGTTCGGCGGCGTCAGGTTGGTAGGTTTCCAGCATCCACTTGCCGGGCGTGCCGGCGGGCGTGGCCAGCGCCACTCTTGCGGCTTCGCGCAGAGCGGCTTCGCGCGCCTGCGCACCCGACACGTCCGCGCGGGCGTCTCCCGGCTCGGATAGCGTCAGCAGGCCGGCAACCGCCAAGCCGACACAGATGCGCAGATGTGCAGACGCGCCCATGTGCTGAACCTCATCTGTGCTCGGGCTGCTACGCGGCTTGGCCGGACTTCTTCAGCACGCGCTCGAGCACCGCGGCGACCGGGCAGGCACGCTTGGACGCGCGATTGCGCAGGAACACGTCCGCGTCCCCTTGGGGCATGAGCACGCCTTTGCGGGTGTTGCGGTCAAGCAGGATGGCCTTGTTCGGGTCCTGCTTCAGCACGCGCACGAGAGGCCCCTGGGTCAGGAAGCGGGGGACGTGGGCGTCACCCGGCTCCGTGGTGACCAGGCGAGTCCCGTCCGAAGCGGCAATGGACCAGGTGAGCGTGTCCCAGTGCAGGGCGATGAAACGCTGCTTGCCGGTGTATGCCAAGCCGGTCTCGACGGAATAGGGGAACCTGCCGCGAATCGGCCGCACCAGGATTTCCAGTTCGTCCGCAGGAATGTCTGCCCGTGCATACGTGATGGGGCAGAAGGAGCAGAGCAGCGAGTCGAACGATTTCATTTTGCGCGTCCAGCCGTCAGCGCGGCGTGTGTGGTTACTGCTTTGACCGCGAAGCCCGGTTTTCCTTTCGATTCCCCTCAGCGTAGGCACAGGGCTGCTATACGGAAACGAACACGCCTTTAGATGCGGGGTCGAAGCAAGTGACGGCGTGGGTGACTGGTGCTTGCGGGAATTGCGCTCCAGTGGTCAGGGCACTCGGTGGCCTGCGCCGTCATCCCTTATGTGACCGTGAGCTCTTAGCGCCGGAGCGAAGCAGAACGCTTTGCAGCGCCGAATGTCTATACGAAGAGACAGGGCTGCAAGAGCAACTCCGTCCTGATTCAAGGCCCCTGATTCCTGCCCAAGACCTGAAGGTCTGGATGCGAGACCAACCCGCAGGGTTGGATTGATTGGCGAGGCTGGCTAGCCTCGTGCTTACTGGCTTCCCGGCCAGTTCTCGCAAGCGTCAGCTTGCGGGCCTTCGACAGCGCCTTTGCTGTCGTTGGCTGCAGCTTGATTGCAGCAGTTCGTTCCGCGTCTTCGGACGGGAACTATGTTCGCGACCAAGGCCGCGAATCGCACTCCAGAACCTGGCGGGATTTAATGCCATAGGCCATACGCACCTGATTCACCGAAGCCTCGAGGAGATTTTCTCCTTGAGGCTTTTGTTTCGCCCGCGCGTGGTGCGCTACAGGGGGCTGTTGCGGAACTGGAGCTCCCAGCCTTCCAGAAGAACGGCCTCACGCAGCTGTTCGCCAAAGTGCAGCAGGAAGACCGCCGGTGAGACCTTCAGTTCCTTCAGCTCCTCGGCGGCCAAGTCGAAGTCCAGCTCCTTCAGGCCGTGTTCCAGCTCGTTGCAGGTGACGGGCGCATCGGGCCTTGCCGGAGAGGGGAAGTACACCGCAGCGACGTGAAAGCTGTCTTGCTCGCCACGCGGAAAGCAGAACACCAGCAGCGTGCGCTCCGACAGAAGCACCGCATCCAGAACGTAGCCTTGGGGCAGGGCGGAGCCAGGCTTCATGCGTTCCAGCATGAACTGCGCGGTCAAAAAGCTCACGGTGTGTTCCGAGGCCACCGCATCGGCGTCCTGGGCGGGGTGCTTCAGGAGCACTTGCCTGGCTTGGTCGGCGTTGGCCAGGTCAACGACCACGCGTGTGACCAAGCCTCATTCCTCGGGCCCGTCGTACGGCAGCACAGACTGGCCGCTCGCGTCCTCATACAGCCGCACGATGAAGTGCTTGGCGGCGTCGTCCACGTGGAGCAGGGAAGCCGGAAACCACGGCCCATACACAGGGTCGCTGCGAATGAGGTCGATGGCTGAATTCAGCATGGCGGGCAGTCTCAGGGGACTCTCCATGATGTCGTCCGGCCGAATCTTGGCCGCGGCGATGAGCACCGCCAACCTCGGCCAGCCCAAGTACTGGGAGAGGCCGTCCACCAGTTCGTCGGAAATCTGCTGGACCTTGCGTGCACCCGTGCGCAGCTGGCTCAAGTAGCTGTACGTGCACCCGAGCTGGTCCGCAACGTCCTTCAAGGTGTCGCCACGTTGGGCGGCGCGTCCGAGCAGGGCGGCGAACAGCATGCCACCGGGCCGGCCAAGTTCTTCCTTGCTGAGCTCCACCCCGAAGCGCTCGCTCTTGGGCGCCTGCGGGTCGAGGTCTGCGGCGATGGCCCGCATGCTGTTCTTGAGACTTTTCATAAGTAATCGCCCACACCTGTGAGCTAGGTCGACTGTTTAACAACCAGTCACGGCGTAACATAAACCTGTTGTCTCCCGGATTTTACGGCATGTTTATTGGGCGTGTCCATTCGCCTTAGGGCTTGGGCGTATAGCAAATGAGCCCCTCTCGAGATTTGTCCAAAGGACAAAGCCCCGCCGGGGCGACAGAGCTGCCGTGGATACCTACCTGCACTCCCTGCCGATGTCCGACAACTACTTCGTGGCGCGCACGCGCTCGGGGCAGTTCGTTCTGGCCCAGCGCCTGCTCGAAGAGGGGCAGGAACGTATAAAACACGTTGCCTACATGGAAGCACAGGTGGCCCTGCGCGCGGCGCGCTTGCTGGCAGACCGCCGCATGGAAGCAACGCACCGCCGCAACTTCAGCCGCCTGGCCAAGGACCCTTCGAGTATCGCGGCGACCGCGCACGGGCTGGAGCTGATTGCCGCGTTCAACAAGGCCGACGTGAAGACGCAGATTCGTATCGCGCAGAGGCGCCCGGACCTTGTGCGGTTTCTCGCCGACCCCAAGGAAGAAGTGCTGCTCGCAGCCGTCCGTTCCAAGCCGATGGCCATCCGGCACATCAAGCACCCGACGGAGCATGTGCGGCTGACTGCGGTGTCTCGCGACGGAAACGCCATTCGCTTCATCACCCCCGCCCTGCAAACGCAGCGGGTTCGCGCGGCGGCGATGGACCAGAACCCGATGGTGCTTCGCTACATCCCCGGAGCCACTCTCGATGAAGAGCGCTTCGCGATGACCAGGAACTCTCTTGCCAGCCGCTTCGTGAAGCGGAAACCCGTGCGCGACGAATTCGAGCGCTAAACGACAACGAAATTCTGGGACGGAGCAACATGCAACACACCGACGACACCGCCACCCTGGAGCACGGCGACAAAATCGAGCCTATCGAGGCTGGGGAAGACTTCGCGCTGGACTTCTATTTCGTCGAAGCTGCCCCTGGCGACCTTACGGTTGCGGACGATGACGACGCCCCTGCGGAACCGGCCGAACCGGTGGTCGCGCCGGCCCTCGAGACGCCCCCGCCCGACGTTCATTTCGCAGTCAAGCGTGGCATCAGCGCTCTGGTCAGCGACGACCCCGATTTCGCGCGGCGCGTCGCCCCCGGCCTGACGTTCGACGACAGCAACCCGGGCGCGTTCACCATCATGTGGGCGGCAGGCGATGAGCGTCTCGCCGACTTCGTGCACGTGACCAGCTGTCCCGAAGGCTACGAGGTGACGTACTGCACGTCCCCGAACTTCAACAAGGAAGGCGTCACCGCAGACTTCGACGCCACCGGGGAGACCGGCGCCGTCCGCCAGGCGCTCGGCACGCTGCGCGTCGCGAATCAGAACGTGGCGTCTTCACTGCTGGGCCGCGTCATCCGCCACGTACAGGCCAAGCAGGAAGTCGAGGCGCTGCTGGCCACCGGCGTCGTCAAGGAAATCTGCACGAACATCAGGAAGCTGCTGAAGGACGTGCCCGGGATTCCGCTCATGGCACCTACCAGGCTCGACGACCCGACGGACTTCGTGGCGCATTTCGCTCTTGCGTCACCGCGCAGCATGGGCACCCACATGGGCATCGTCGTCGCCAAGACCGGAGACGCGGTGGTGCTGAACACCGTCGTGCGGGCGACCTACCTTGTGCACCGTGTCGGCAAGCAGCACGCTGCCACCCTGCAAATCGGCGACCCTGCGTCCATCACTTACAGCATGGACACGCGCCTGTCCGGTGCCGTCAAGGTGGGCCGGCCCAGCCTGGCCGCCGTGGAAGAAAAGCACCTCGCAGTGCAGCAGCTGAAAAAGGGCAAGGCCCTGAACGAGCGGCGCGGCGTCGTACTGCAGGCGGCAGCCGACGCCCAGATGCCCGACCCGGCCGAAGTGCCCGTCCCGTCCCGCCCAGTCACCGTGGCAGAAGCGGTGCAGCTGCGCAAGACGGGAAGGTCGAACGAGGGCCGTTGACGCAGGTCATGAAAGGGGCGGCTGCGGCCGCCTTTTTTGATGGCTCAGGGAACACGCGCAGCCGTAGACTGCCGTTCTGTTGGGCAAACGGGTATGCGGCATGCCTGAAACTTTCATCTGCCGCCTCAAGCACGCGCCGGCCAGCGGCGAGTACGTGCTCGCGGGCAGTCGCGCCAGAGCCTCGCGCGCGCTGGAAGTCACGAGCGAGCCTTTCAGCGGAGATGAAGTTGCCCACGCCGTGCAGCACCTGCTTCTCGAAAACCGCGACGCTGTGTGGGTGCTGCCGCGACGAATAAATGGCGGCGGTGTCCGCCCGACGATGACTTTTTTGCGCGGACTGGTCGAAAGTGACGACCAGCTCAATGCGCTGCTGCACGAGGCCGAGGACATCCTGGACCGATTTCTGGCACGGTTGCGGGCCTCGCATAGCGCCCCGTGACGCTCCCGAACACGTTTTCCGGCCCCGCGTAGCCCGGCGGCCGAAATATCGCCTTGCGGCCCCGGTCTAAGCCTTCCGCCGCGCATTCGCCGCGGTTCGGCACGCAGCGCTTATTTGAAACTGCCGTGTCTATACAAGACGGACCACTCGAAAGGGCGGTCTCTTCTGGTAAGAGGGGGGACTTCAACCACCGCGCTACCAGTCGTAGGGGGCTTCGCCCCAAATTGCGCCAATGCGGGACCCAAGGGCGCGACGTGGATGCTCGTGGCTAGAGCGTGGGATGGAAGGGACGCCCCTTCGATAGTCTGGCCAACTCGCAGCAGGCGCTCATGTCTGCGAGACCCTTGAACCATCCGGTGCAGGGTACAAGCATGCCTCGAAGATTCGTTCTTCGGGTATGGGATGCTTTTACCCTCGAAGTCCTGCCTTCCAGGCAGTCCTTCTAAAAACCATCCTTTTCTTCTTTTTGAAGAAGCCCCGAGGCTGGTCGAGCGCGACAAGCGGCTTTTCCAGCCAAGGGCCCTTCGCAAGGGTTGGAGCGCAGCCGGCAGGTTTCCACAGGGCCGCGCGGCGGGCAGGGCGCTTCCTGACTTGTGGCGTCCTCGGCGTGTCAAGCAAATCCCGAGCACTTTCAGTTGTCCAAGCTGGAAGAAGAACTGCATCGGAGACAAAGCAATGCTGGACCGCACCGAGCTCAAGGCTCGTCTCGAAAGGAGCCTTCGGGCCACGCTCGCCGAGGGCGGCGCTCGCGGCGACCAGTCGTTGCTGGCCGTGAGCTACCTCGGCCAGGGCCGCTTCCAGGCGGAGTTCGTGGCTGCCGGCCACAGCGCCAACCCCGGCCAGGTTCTCCTGCCGCTTCCGCGTGCGGACCTGTTTCGCGCCCTGTCGCCGGCCGAAGTCGATGCTGCTGGCGAAAGCTACCTGGCGCAGGCGGGCTGGTTCCTGAAGGAAGGCGTCAGCATCGTGCCGGAGAACCGAACGCGCACGCAGCAGTCCATGCTCGCCGAGCGCGTCGAGGAGTACTGGAAGCGCGAGCGCCCGCTGCAGGTCGACGCCACTGTTTCGGACGTCTGCGAGTCCGCGGTGCGGGCATTCGAGCGAAAGCAGCCGGATTACTTCCCGTTCACCGACTACGGCCTGGTGCTCACCGCGGAACAGTTCCGCAGCCAGGACGACCACGAGGAAGCCTTCCCGCTACCCAATGGCAACGTCTATGTGCCGTCGCCGGCGCTGCGCGCCCAGGTCATGACGATGCCTGAAGACCGCGCGCGCGAAGTGCTTATCCGCGCAGCGGAAGTGCGTGCCTCGTTCGACCGGCTCAAAGGCATGGGGCTGAAGGAGCTGCACTGCCAGTGCACGTCTGTCTCGCCGCAGGGTGCCCCGGCGACCTGGCGCTTTCACGCGAGCGGCCAGGACGTCACGCAGGACGTTGCCAACGTGCTGAACACGCCTTTCCGCAGCCACCTGGGCACCATGCTTTTCAAGGCGCTTAACAAGACCTTCGAGAAGCTCAGTCTGCTGTTCACCGGCGAGGCCTACGAAATCGTGATTGCCCCGCGCAACCCGCAACCCCAGAAAACACGTTCTTCAGCGGGTGCCGAGCGCTAAACGCCCTCAACAAACCCGCTGCAGCTAACAGATGTGCAGCACATCGGTCAAAAGGGCTCTAGCTGAATAACGAAAGCCCCAATGACCGACCCGACCACCGAATCTGCCGGCGCCGAACAGGCGCAAGCCGCAGGTGACGATGCCGACAAGGACGCCACGAAGCGTCTGCGCACCGTCGTGTCCGTCACCGTGTCGGGCGACGACTACCTGTGGCTCAAGCGCGAAGCCGAACTCAGAGGGGTCTCCAACGCCAAGGTGCTGATGGAGTACGCCAAGGAGTACACCAATCTGCGCCAGGGCATCCTGGCCGCAACGGACGGCCGCTATCAGGGCTCCTCGGTGCACGAGGACTTCGTTCGCCTTGAGGCCCGCGTGTCGCAAACCCTGCAGGAGATGCAGGAGCAAATCGAGGTCGTGGGCTTCCTTCTGAACGTCGTCATGGCGCAGTCGGACGCGCTCACCAAGTTCCTCGTGGCCAACGTGCCCGAGGTCCCGGAAACCGACCGCCGCCGTGTGGCTGAACTGGCGCAGACCCGCTATGACGCACTGCGCAAGGCGCTGGTGAAGGGCATCAGCGACCAAGGCCGCTCCGCCGTGATGGAGCGCGTCGTTCAAGACCTCGACGACAGGAATTCGCAATGAACGAACTGAAGCCCGCGATGACGGACGCGGAGAAGAAGCGCCAAAACGACATGGACCGTCTTCGGCGCGAGCTCGGGCCGGTCGTCATGGCAGGCCTGGAAGACAAGCGTGTCGTGGAAGTGATGGTGAACCCCGACGGGAACATCTATCTGGACAAGGTGGGCGAGGGCATGGTGCTCGCCGGCAAGCTCGATGCAAACAGCGCGTTTCGCGCGGTGCTGTCCATCGGCAAGCTGATGGAAAAGGAAGTGACCCCTGACAGCCCGCAGTTGGAGTGCGAGCTTCCGCTGGACGGAAGCCGCTTCGCCGGCTCCATCCCGCCGACGGCCCGCCAGGCGTTCTTCGCAATTCGCAAGCGAGCGATGCTCGTTTTCTCCCTGGAAGACTACGTGCGCGACGGCATCCTGTCGCCGCAGTACTGCGACGTCCTCGCGCAGGCCATCGAGGCACGAAAGAACATCCTGGTGGTAGGCGGCACCGGCTCGGGCAAGACCACCTTCGCCAACGCAATTCTCAAGCGCGTCGCCGAGGTCGCCGGCGCCAAGCAGCGCATCCTCATCATCGAGGACACCCCGGAGCTGCAGTGCTCCGCTGAAAACAAGGTGGAGCTGGTCACCAGCGGCACCGTCACGATGAACGACCTGCTGCGCCACGCCATGCGCCTGCGCCCTGACCGCATCGTGGTCGGCGAGACGCGCGGCAAGGAGTGCCTGGCACTCCTGAAGGCCTGGAACACGGGCCACCCCGGTGGCGTTTCGACCGTGCACGCGAACAGCGCCGAGGCGGGCCTCATCCGCATGGAGCAACTGATTCAGGAAGCCGGCGTTCCGCCGCAGCCGACGCTGATTGGCGAAGCGGTCAACCTGGTCGCATTCATCGAGCGCACGTCCACCGGCCGAAAAGTGTCGCAGCTCGCCCGCGTGCATGGTTACGACGCGGGCGAGCAGCGCTATCTCGTCGAGGCCGCTTAGGCGGGCGTGTTCAGGCGAAGGGAGCAGGGCGCCGGCGCGTGGATGGAATAACTCGCCGCGGCCGCTGTCAATACAAGTGCAAACCCCGCAACCGCACCTTTTGGAGCAAGTAATGAAAACCGCAAAGTTCTCGAAAATCGGCATCGGCTTCGCGCTGATGCTCCTGTCCGGCCTGGCTCTGGCCAGCGGCGGCGACGACGGCCTGGGCATCACCACCACCCTGACGAAGGTGGCAAACGTCACCAAGGCAGCCGGCGGCGGCATGCTGGTGCTGGCCATCCTCGGCGGCGCCATTGCCGCGTTCACCAGCGAGCACGGCCACCTGAAGACCATCCTGCGTCTTGCCATCGCCGGCGCCGTCGTCCTCGGTGGTGGACAGGTGGTCCAGACGTTCTTCTCGCAAGGCTTCCTGTTCTAAAGGCAGCCATGGCGCACCGCGTCATCCACCCGTCGCTGGTGTACGCCCCCAAGTTCGGGGGCGCACCGCGCGAGTACGCCATCTACAACGGCGCCGCCGTGGTGATGCTCGTCATCTGGGCGATTGTCTCCGGCATGGTGTGGCTGGCCCTGCTTGTGGCCGCCGGCGGTGCTGGCGTGCACGTGGCGATGGCGAAGCTGACGAAGCGTGACCACCAGGCGATGGAAGCCTATTTCAGGTACGTGCAGTATCAGCACTACTACCCTGCGCGTGCGCACCCCTGCGCCCGCGTTCCGAACCACCAGCCTCTCGCCGGAAAGTAATCCGAATGCTCTCGCTCAAAGAATTCCGCCCGAAAGCCGTCGGCTTTCCTGACCTCTTGAATTGGGCGGCCTTCGTGGACGAAGGCGTCCTCATGGGCAAAGACGGCTCCTTCATGACCTGCGCCACCTTCGCAGGACCTGACCTTGCTTCCAGCACGGAAGCGGGCCTCGAGTCTCTTGCGGCGCAGGTGAACCAAGCGCTGGCGCGCCTGGACCACGGCTGGTCCATCCATGCCGACGTCGCCCGCCGGCCGGCCAAGGGCTATCCGAGCTCCACCTTCCCGGAAGCGGTGACCACGCTCATCGACCGCGAGCGCCGCGAAAGCTACATGGAGCGCGACGCGCAGTTCGAGAACGACTTCGTGCTGACCCTGTGCTACCAGCCGCCGGTCAGCAAGACCTCGTTCATGTTCAAGCTGCTGGAAAGCAAGGACGAGAGCACTCCGGACGAGACCGACCACACGCGGGAGCTGGTGAAGTTCAAGCAGGGCACAGACGAATTCTTCCGGCTGATGGCCGGCGGCGGCTGGGTCGACATCGCGCCGATGTCCTGCCAGGACATGCTGCGCTTCCTGTACCTCACCATCCGCGGGGAGTTCGCGCCCCTGAAGATGCCGTACATCCCGATGTACCTGGACGCATTGCTCGGAGCGCACGACTTCGTGGGTGGCAACGAGCCGCGGCTGGGCGACAAGCACATTCGAGTGGTCTCCATTCAGGGCCTTCCGGCTCTGAGCACCCCCGGCATGCTGGACGTGCTCGCGGGTGTGCCGTGCATCTATCGCTGGAACACGCGTTTCGTGGCGATGGACAAGGGCGCTGCGGTCAAGGAGCTGCAGAGCTACCGCAAGCGCTTCTGGGGCCAGCGCCTGGGCGTGCGTGGTCACGTGAGCGGTGGCACCGGCGTCTCGCCTGTCTTCGAGGACGGAAACGCGGCCAGCCTGGCTGCCGACGCCGATGCGGCCGTGAACGAGGCCTCTGCCGGCGATGTGAAGTTCGGCTACTACACGAGCTCCGTGGTCCTGATGGACACGGACAAGAAGCGCGTCATGGAAGCCGCTCGCGCCATCCAGAAGAAAATCGAAGAGAACGTCGGTTTCGTCGCGGGCATCGAGACGGTCAACACCATCGAGGCGTTCCTCGGCTCGCTGCCGGGGCACCGCGTGCAGAACGTGCGCCGTCCGCTGCTGCATACCTACAACCTGGCCGACCTGCTGCCCCTGACCCGGGTGTACCCGGGGGAAGCACACAACTCGTCCCCTTTCTTCCCCAAGCAGTCGCCGGCGCTGCTGATGGCGGAGACGACCGGCAGCACCCCCTTCCGGTTCAACCTGCACGTCGGTGACCTGGGCCACACGACCGTGCTGGGCCCCACGGGCGCCGGCAAGTCGACCCTGCTCGGGCTCATCGCCGCGCAGTTCTTCCGCTACCCGCGGGCGCAGGTCTTCTTCTTCGACAAGGGCTACTCTGCGCTGCCGCTGTGCAGGGCGTCGGGCGGGGTGCACTACGACATCCTCGGCGAAAACTCCGACCTGACGTTCTACCCGCTGCGGCAGCTCGAGACGGTGCAGGACATCGCCTGGGCCTGCGACTGGGTGGAGACGCTGGTCACGCTGCAAGGCATGACGGTCGGCGTCTCCCAGCGCAAGACCATCAAGGACGCCATCGACCTGCTGGCAAGCGACGCTGACGACCGCACCCTGCAGGCGCTGCAGGCCAAGATGATGGACCGCGAGCTGGGGGATGCTCTTGCGCCCTACGTGCAGGGCGGGCAGCTCAACACGCTGCTGGACTCGGACAAGGACAGCCTCGCGGACGCGCGCTTCCAGGTGTTCGAGCTGGAGCACCTCATGAGCATGGGCGAGCGGGGTGACAAGTGGGTGGTGCCGGTGCTGCTGTATCTGTTCCGGCAAATCGAGAAGCGCCTCGACGGCCGCCCGACCATCCTGGTGCTTGACGAGGCCTGGCTGCTGCTGGACCATCCCCTGTTCCAGGCCAAAATCAAGGAATGGCTGAAGGTGCTGCGCAAGGCCAACTGCGCGGTGATTTTCGCCACGCAGTCCATCTCGGACGTGATGAGCTCGCGCATCAAGGACGTCATCCTGGAGTCCTGCCCGACCAAGATTCTGTTGCCGAACCGC
The DNA here is from genome assembly GCF_016722765.1 of Ramlibacter alkalitolerans. Lineage (GTDB taxonomy): Bacteria > Pseudomonadota > Gammaproteobacteria > Burkholderiales > Burkholderiaceae_C > Ramlibacter > Ramlibacter alkalitolerans. The sequence continues at coordinate 103,659 of NZ_JAEQND010000013.1, forward strand.
GAGGCGAAGAACGAGTACTCGCGCAAGATGTACGAGCAGCTCGGTCTGAACGAGACCGAAATCGACATCATCGCGACGGCGACGCCGAAGGCGCACTACTACGTGACCTCGCCCCTGGGCAAGCGCCTGATTGGCCTGGGACTGCGGCCGCTGACGCTCGCTTTCATCGGCGCTTCGGGCAAGGACGACCTGGCCACCATCCGTTCGCTTATTCGCCAGCATGGCGACGAGCCGGCGAACTGGGTGCCTTACTGGCTGCGCCACCGCGGCTTGCACGACTGGGCTGAGCGCTTCCAGGACGAAGTGAACAAGGCACCCGCCTAACCCTTGCGGGTCCGCCGAGAAAAGACCGCGGCCTTCGGGTTGGCGGTCTTTCGCGCTGGTATAGCGACCGAGGGCTAACGAGCGCCACTTTCACCGGTCTAACAGGGAACCGAACTCTCGCGTTCACTGGATACCGCCATGAAAAAGCACCTCATCGCCCTCGCCGCTGCTTTCGCGCTTGTCTCCCCTGCCATGGCAGGCGGCCCTGCCAGTGGTGGCGCGTCCGAATGGACGCAGCTTATGAACAACGGCGAACTGGTCAAGCAGGTCGACCAGATGAAGCGCCAGTACGAACAGGCGCTGCAACAGACGCAATCCCTCACCCGCACGCTGCAAAACCCGACCGACTTCGGCGGGCTGGAGAACCAGTTCCTGCAACTGCACCGCCTCGCCAAGCAGGCCGGCGCCCTGAGCTATGCCAGCCAGGGCGTGGACGCGGCCTATCGCGCGCGCTATCCGGGCTACGAGAGCGAACTGCTGCGCCAGATGAAGGCAACGGGCAAGGTCCCCGAGAACTACGAATCGCAGATGGCGACGCTCCACGGCGACACCAGCAATGCGATGTACTCCGCCCTGGCCGCCGCCGGCTTCCAAGCCGACCAGATGGAGACCGAGGCGCAGGTCCTGGCGCAACTGCGCGCCCGCTCGAATTCCGCCACCGGCCAGCTCGCCGCGGTGCAGGCGGGCAACCAAATCAACAGCTACATCGCCGAGGAGCTTCGTCGTGGACGTCAGCTCACGATGAACATGATGCAAAGCCAGACTGCCTGGAACTCCTACCAGATGCAGAAGCAAATCACCGACGAGGCGAAGAAGGAAGCCGACGCCAGGGAAATGGAAGCTGGCACCAAGAACGCCATCGACGCCGGCCTGGCGCGCGCACGGAACCTGAAGTAAGCGGCACGAAGCCAGACAAGACCACGGAGCGCAAATGAAGTTCTCTCAAGTGAACAAGTGGGTCGTGCTCGCCGTCTTGGCGATGCTCGCGCTGCTGTGCGCACAGCCGGCCTTTGCGCAAGCAACCGCAGCGAACAACTTCGACGGCCTTTCGGGGCTGCTGCGGCAGGTGGTTACCCAGTTCGACGCCGGCAGGGCCGAAGTGCTCAATTACGCCATCAGCCTGTTCTGGCTGCTCGCGGGCCTGAGCTTCTTCTGGGACGGCATGAAGTGGATGTTCTCCGACGCCAGCGCAGAACAAATCTTCGCAGAAGTGGCCAAGAAGGTCCTCTATCTGGCGCTCTACGCGGCAATCCTCGGCGTGCCCGGTCACGGAGAAAGCCTCGCAGTCAAGGCGTTGAACGAAGTGAAGAACTCCGCCACGCAGCTCGCGCGACCGTGGGCGCGAGGCGCCGACGTGCACGCCATCGAGAACCCGCAGGAGCTCATCTCCACTGGAGCCCGGCTCGCGGAGCAGATTGGCGCGTCGTCTCTCAAGGCCTGGGGAGCGCCTGCAGGCAAAACGGCGGCGTCCGAGAAGAGCTGGTTCAGCGCGCCTTGGGCCGACCTGGACATCAAGGGAACGGCCGTTCGAGTGGTGTTCGGGCTGCTCTCGATGATTGTGGCGTGGGCGACTGCGGCCTACGTCCTGTTCGCCTACGTGCACATTGCGCTGCAGGTGGTCGTTCTGAACATCGAGTTCGCAATCATCGGCTCGTTGGGGCTGTTCTACCTGGCTGGCGCGGGAAGCGAGTGGACGACGCAGTACCGTGACCAGTGGTTCCGCTTCATCGTCAGCTACCTGATGAAGTTCGCGCTGATTGTTGCCATCGTCACGGTTCTCGGGGGCCTGGTCACGGACTTCGCCAACGACATCGTGCGGCGCATCCTGCTGGAGCCGATGGCCGTGACGCCCGAACAGGCGAACGACTTCTGGGTGAACCTGTTCAAGGGCTATCTGCTGATGGCCGTGCTGGTGTATGCCTACAGGCTCATCATCGAGCACGTGCCCGCCACGTTCCAGGCGCTGATGTCCGCCTCGCCGTCGGGCAACTCGTCGGCCCTCGCCGGGCGCGCGATGCAGGATGCCGCGTCCGGTGCGGCCAACACCGCGCGCGGCACGGGGCAGGTCGCGCAAGCGGGGGCAACTCTCGGGCAGGCTGCGGTAAACCAGGCGCCGAAAGCGGTAGGGGGCGCAATGCAGCTGGGGTCAGCCGTCTATACGGGCGCTAAGTCCATGGCTTCCGGACTGCGCCCCGGCGGCGGTGACCGCGCCGGAAAGATTGGCGGCTGACACCCCGGTGTCCAGCGAATAAGTGCCCGTCTGGACTGTCATACGGGTATAGCCAAACCGAACACCCCGGAAAACAAATGTCCGACTACACCGAGAAAGACCGCTTCCTCGAAGCAAAGCGTGAATGGAACGAGCGTTTCGGCTCGTACATCAAGCGTGCGCACTCGGCGCGCGTGCTGGCGGCCGTGCTGGGCGTGGGCCTGGTCATCTCCGCCGCCGGCAATGTCTTCCAGGGCCTGCAGTCCAAGGTGGTCCCGTACGTCGTCGAAGTCGACCGCCTGGGCCACTCTGTCGCCGTCGGTCAGGTGACTCCGAGCAGCGTCACCAGCGAAAAGCTGGTGAAGTTCATGCTCGCCGGCTTCATCAGCGACGCGCGCAGCGTGGTCTCGGACGGCTCTGTGCTGAAAAAGCAGTTCGCCCGCGTGAAGGTGATGGCGGACAGCCCCGTGCAGTCGTACCTGGCCGACTACTTCAAGCTCGGTGACGCCAAGTCGGAGACCAATCCGGTGGTCATCGCTCGCACGGCAACCGTCAACGTGGAAGTGGCCAGCGTGCTGCCCATCTCCAAGGACACGTGGCAAATCGACTGGACCGAGGAGCGCCGCGCGCTGGACGGCACCCTCGAGGGCAAGAGCCAGTGGAAGGCCATCGCCACCATCAAGATTCAGCCGCCCGAGAACGAGGAGATGGCTCGCCTCAACCCCCTGGGCATCTACATCACCCAGCTGAGCTGGTCGCGCGTGCTCACGAAGTAACCCCGCCTGGAGACACTCACCATGAAAACCAAACTGTTCGCCCTGAGCATCGCGGCCGCGGCGTGCCTCGCTTCCGGGGTAGCCTTCGCAGCAGGTGCTGCCGACGCTCCCGACCTGTCGGGCATGTTCCAAGGCACGCCGGCCAAGCCGGTGCCTGCCGCTGCCGCAGTCGGCCCGACCGCCAAGCCCACGCCTGTCGCCGGACCTGGCCAGACGGTGCTGCAGCCGGTGCAGCTGACGCCTTCCGGCCCCGCCGTGGTGGTCGATTCCGCCTCGGTGCCGAACATCAAGCCCGTGGGCCCCGGCCTGGCCGTGCCCGTGACTTCCGGCGAGAAGCCCGCCGCCAAGAAGTCCACCGGCAAGAAGTCGGCCGGCTCGTCCGCTGCGGCCGCTCCGGCTGCCGCCGCTGCCCCCAAGGCGCGCGGCGTGGAAGCCGCCGCGGGTGGCCCCACCGGCGAGAAGATGGAGCCCGCGCTCGTCGCCCTGAACAAGTGGCTCGGTCGCACGACCGGCGTGCACGTCGAAAACGGCGTGGTCAAGTTCCCGTACGGCCTCATGGAGCCCGTGCTGGTGTGCGCCCCGCTGCACATCTGCGACATCGAGATGGAAGCAGGCGAGACCATCCAGAACGTGAGCGTCGGTGACACCGCGCGCTGGCAGCTGTCCCCCGCCCAGCAAGGCACCACGCAGCACATCGTCGTCAAGCCGATGATTTCGGAAGACGAGGGCGTCATCTCGACCAACGTCCTGGTGACCACCAGCAAGCGCACGTACACCCTGACGCTGAAGTCCAGCCCGACCGACTTCGTGCCGCGCATCGGCTGGTACTACCCGCAAGACGTCGTTCAGACGTGGAGTGTGGGCGCCAATCCTGCGGCTGCGGCAGGCAAGGCCGACGAAGGCGAAACGCCCATCGCGCAGGTGGACATGGCCAAGGTGAACCTGGACTACTCGGTCGAGGGCGACGAGATGCTCAAGCCGACCAAAGTCTTCGACGACGGAAAGCGCCTGTTCCTGCAGATGCCCGACCTGTCCAACGACGCGCCGGCCGTGATGGTGGATGACCGTCTGGTGAACTACCGCTATCGCGATGGCTTCTACGTCATCGACCGCGTGGGCGCCAAGACCACCCTGCTGATTGGCGTGGGCCGCGAGCAGCGCAAGGTCGAAATCACCAAGGGCCGCCGCGCCAAGCTGTTCGGCATCTTCTAACGCCGGGCCGCGGGCGCGGTCAAAAAAGGGATAGCACTTCCAACAAAACCACGACGGAGCACGCCTGTGAAGGACTTCCTCAATCGCTTCAAGAAGACCCCGGCTGCCGACGCAGCTGCGGCGGTCGTAGACCCGAGCGAGGCTCCCGTGGAGCTCCGCGGAAAAGTCACCGGCGTCAAGGGCCTGAACAAGGCCGGCCTGTACGCCGTGCTTGGCCTGCTTGGCTGCGGCGCCGCAGTGATGTTCTACCTGAGCTCCGGCCCGTCGACGCCGCAGCAACAAGGTGCCGGCAGCCAACTGGCTGAGCGCGTCATCAACGAAAAGCAGAAGGCTCTCGAGCAGGCGCACACGAACGACTGGCTCGGGTCCATCCCCGACGGCGTGCTGGTGCAATCGGAGAAGCCGGAAGCTCCGGCCCTCAGCCTGAGCACTCCTGCGCGCGAAATGCCCGCGCAGGCGGCGGGCGGCCCAGCCGTTCCCAACCTGATGGGAGAGCCCGGCCCGAGCATCGGCCCCGTTGCGGCCCAGACCCCGACGCCTGAAGACCGCCGTCGCGAGCAGGTCGCCATGCGTGCGAACGGGCGCCAGCTGCAGGCGTATGACTCCGGCTCCGCGGTCGCTGGCTTCAGCGGTGCCGCGCCAGCTACCGCCGCGAACCCCTACGCAGCCCCCGCCGGCGTCAGCGGCTTCGGCGCTGCCCCCGCGGCGGGCCCCGACGCTGCCGCCCAGATGGCGGCGATGGCCCAAGCCGCGCAGGACCCCAACATCCAGGGCCGCAAGCAAGCGTTCCTGAGCGAAGCGGCGAACAAGCCGAGCGACTTCTACCTGAAGTCCCTCAAGGAAGCGGCGCTGTCCAAGTACGAGCTCAAGGCCGGTGGCGTGATTCCCGGCGTGATGGTCTCCGGCATCAACTCCGACCTGCCGGGCCAGGTCATCGGCCAGGTGCGCGAAGACGTCTACGACTCCGTGACGGGCAAGTGGTTGCTGGTCCCGAAGGGCACCCGCCTCATCGGCTCCTACCAGAGCGAAGTGTCCACCGGCCAGGAGCGCGTACTGATGGTGTGGCAGCGCCTGATTTTCCCGGACGGGTCGTCCTTCGACCTGAAGGGCATGCAGGGCGCGGACGGGCAGGGCTACGCTGGCTTCAAAGACCAGGTGAACACGCACACGTGGCAACTGGTGAAGGGCGCGCTGCTGCTGTCGCTGGTGGGTGGCGTCAACGCCGCCGTCGCACCGGCCTCGACGAACGTGCAAACCCCCGCGGGCGCCGCTGCGCAGGCTGGCATGAGCGCGCTGACCCAGGTCGGCTCGCAGTGGGCGAGCAAGCAGCTGGGCGTGCAGCCCACGCTCGAAATCCGCCCCGGCTACACGTTCAACATCATCGTCAACAAGGACATGGTGTTCCCCGGCCCCTACAACAAAACCAAGAAGTGAGCAGCACCATGTGCGAAACCGTCATCGACGAGAAGAAGCGCCACGTCTTTCGCCTGAGCCGGCAGACGCTCAAGGCGCTGGCCCAGTACTGCAGCGCGGGGGACGTGACCAAGAGCGACGTCCTGCGCCACGCCATCACGTACTTCAACGAGTCCAGCCAGGCCGTCGAGAAGGCCAAGACCTGGAAGCTGCTGTGCCCGCGCGGCGCGGACACCATCAGCATGTGGACGGACCCGGAGATGATTCAGGTGGCCAAGGCGCGCGCCGATAGCCACAACATCTCGCTGAACCACTACGTGGAGCTCGCCGTCCGGTCTTCGCTGGGCGCAACGTAAGCCGGGCAGGGGCCATGAATGGGCATCCGCACCGGCATCAAAACCAGCATCACGACGTCCATCCGGACGTCGATTGAGCCGTTCCCGGAAACCAAGCTGCGCCCGTACGGCGGGAAGGCACGCAAGTTCCTGCCCCCCAAGCAGCCCCAGGCCGCTTTCGTGGGCGGCAGCCGCCGGCGCTTTGCCGGTGCGCGCGGCACGTCCGCCATCCGCAACACCATTCCCGGCCAGCAGCGCTGCAGCGTTCGCTGCTCCTATGTTTCCAACGGCAGCTCCGGTCACTGGCGCCAGCACGGCATCTACCTGGAGCGCGAAGGCGCACAGAAGCAAGGTGAGAAGGGTGCCGGTTTCGATGCGCACGGCACGGGCGTGTCTGTTGCGCACCGCCTGGCCGGCTGGCAAAACGAGGGCGATGAGCGCATGTTCAAGCTCATCATCTCGCCGGAGTTCGGCAAGCGCGTGGACCTGCAGGACTTCACCCGCGGCTTCGTGAAGCAACTCGAAGTCGACCTGGGCACCAAGCTCGAATGGGTTGCCGTGGACCACTACAACACGGAGTTCCCACACGTGCACGTTGCCCTGCGCGGCCGCGACGACCTGGGCGAGGCCCTGTCCATGCATCCGGGCTACATCAAGGAAGGCATGCGGCAGCGCGCCCAGGAGCAAATGACTGAGCGCCTGGGCTACCGCACCGAACACGATGAGTACACCGCGAAGCTGCGCGAAGTGGGCCTGACTCGCTTCACCAGCCTGGACAAGGAACTGGTCAAGCGCGCCAACGAGGATTTCGAGCTGGTGCTGCGTGCGCCCACGGACATGGTTTCCCTGCGCCGCAACAACCTGCTGCGCGACCGGCTCACCAAGCTCGAGGAAATGGGCTTCGCGGAACGCCAGGGCATGTTCAAGAACCAGTGGCGGCTGCACCCCTCGCTCGAAGAGGCGCTGCGCCGGCTCACGCGCACGAAGGACAAGCAAAAGGCGCTGGCCAAGCACCAGGCCTTTATCCTGGACAAGCATGCGCCGCTGGTGAACACCGTGCTCAAGCCCGGTGGCTGGCTGGTCGGCCGCGTGCTCGGTGCGGGCTTGGACGAGGGCTCCGACAAGCTGTATGCAATGCTGGAAGGTGCAGACGGCAAGGTGCACTACGTATTGCACGACTTCAAGCTCGAGAGCTCCGAGGCGGCCCTGGTGCCGGGGCAGGTGGCCGTGCTGGAGTGCCCGCCAGAAAGTGCCGACAAGGCGCTCACCATTGCGCAGTACGCGGACATCCCGGAGCACGTCGTCGACCGCCTGGTGCGTTCGCGCTTCTTCCGTGACCTGGAGCTCGAGCAGCCGGTCGGTACGCTGGACACGTTCGCCAACCGCGCTCGCCGGCTGATGCTGCAGCGGTTCGACGAGCTCACGCGTCTTGGAACTATCGCCCGCTGGGACGCCAAGCGCAGCCAGTCGAAAGAGCGCGCGAAGTCCAAGGCTTTCGTCATGGACGACAGCGAGCGCGATGGCATCGAATTCAAGCCGCTGGACGCTGACTACGGCAAGACCGGGCGCCTCTGAAGCCTGTGCGCGTCGAGAAATCTGGGCCCGAAAGGGTCCTTCTCCTGCTTCTGTGGAAAATGCAATAAACGCGCAGCGGTCCGCCCCGACCACCACTCCGGAGCGACCGCTTGACGGCAGTTCACTGATAGCAAAGAGAGCGCCGCGTCGAGCCCCACTTGCCTGTGCGTTTATTGCGTTTTTGGACTATGCTTGCGGGATGGCAACAGGGCAGCTGTTCACGTGGGACGCTCGCGGATGGGAGCGAGAGCCGGTCGCGGCATTCGAGGCTTTCCTCACGGGTCGTGAGTTCGGCGGCCGCAAGCTGCGTCCGAGCTCCTTCAACATCTACCGCGGCCAGTTCCTGCGCCTTCTGACCTGGCTGCAGGAGCAGGGCAGGGCGCTGCACGAGCTCGATGCCGCGCGGTTGGACCTGTTCCTGGCGACGCGTGAGCTTCGCGCGGAGACGCGGCACCGCTACTTGCTCGTGTTCACGGACCTGTACCGGCACTTGGGCACACTACGCCGCCAGGAAGACAACCCCGCCTACGAGCTGCTGCTGGAGCAGCAGGCCCCGGAGCGCGAAGAGCCTGAAGCGCTGACGCCGGACGAGGTGAGGGCGGTCTTCCGCGCCTTGCCGCGCAAGGAAGGCTGGAAGCACCACCGCTTTCGCGCAATGCTGTGGCTGCTCACGGGGGCAGGGCTGCGCCCGACTGAAATCCTCACCTTGCGTTCAAAGGATTTGAATGCGGACTGCACAAGCGTCTGGGTGATGCCGCACAAGCCGCGGCCGGAGCGCACCGTGCCGCTGCACTGGAAGACGCGCGACGTGGTGCTTGGCTGGCTCGCCGAGCGCAAGGCGCTGGGCATCCCGGGGGAACTCCTGTTTCCCGCGAACACCGCCGGCGCGCCTCTCGCCGCCTCGACGCTGTTTAGGCAAGTCAAGAAGCTGCTGGAAGAAGCGGGCGTGTCCCGCCGTTACGAGGGCGCCATGCTCCTGCGCAACACGCGCGGGGCGTCCTGGCTGGCTAGGCACCCGGTGCACAAGGTGCAGGCCTGGCTTGGGCATGAGCTGGAGCGCACGACCGAACAGCTGCTGCCGGCGTCTGAGGCTTGGCGTGCAGCCGCGCTATTGGACTAGCGCCTTGCGCGGGAACTTGCCGCCCGTGCGGCCCGTGCACCGAGCGGCCAGCACCGCCGTCGTGTCCCTTTTCGCGGCCGGCGCGGGGAAAGTAGACCTTCTCGCCGACTCGTAGCGCTTTTCCCGAAGCGCTGCGCAGAAGTAGACGTTCTCGCTCCTTGCCGAACGGCCTGGCGGGCAAGGGCGCAGTACCCGCGCGTTGCCGCCTGCGTCAATTAGTTATTTGACATAACAGTTATTGTCGCACGTAGCCCGTAGTTGGCCGCAGAAGCCAGGAGACGTTACAACTTTGGGCCGGGCGCTAAACCAGTATAGCGGTCCATCTCACAACTCGCGCTGTTCGTTGTCTATTCAAAGAACAACCCGCGGAGCGCACCCGATGTCCACCCCTAGCACCAAAGCGACAGAACTGCCGAAGTCAGGCGCTGACTTCTCGACCGCGCTCATCCTGGCGACCGGTTTCGTGCTTCTGATGTGGGGCGTCACGTATTGGGCCGCCTGGAAGCTCGGATTTCAGCGGGCGCTGGACGTGCCTCTGGCAACGTTCACGGCCGGTGACAAGGAGCACTACACGCCGTGGGCATTCATGGCCTGGCACTTCCGCTACTCGGCCCATCCGACCGCGGGCCAGATTCTCGACGCTGCCTGGTATGCGTTCCTTGTCGGGTTCGTCGTGCTGTTCGTAGGCCTGACCGTCATCCTTGGAATCATCAAACGCAAGCTCGGGGCGGTGAAGTCGCACGTGTCCTTCAGCTCGGACTGGGCTGACGACATCGACGTGGAGTTCTCAGGCCTGCTCGCACGCGATGCGTGGGCCAGCAAGAAAGAGCTGGCGTCCCTCGCCTGACCTTCTCACGGAAAAACCAATGCTGAAGAAATACTTCTACGAGCGTCGCAAGCAAAAGCGCATCGAAGAGCGCCGCAAGCAGCTGGCCGAACAGGGCATGGCGCTGGACAAGCCCCAGAAGGACCTGAAGCTGCTGGCGAAGGGCCAAGGCATGTACGTGGGCGGCTGGTTCAACCCGGAAACGAAGTCCGTCGAGGCCCTGATGGACAACGACGTGACGCACGTGCTGTGCGTCGCCCCCACCCGCGCCGGCAAAGGCGTGGGCGTCGTGATGCCGACCATGCTGACCTGGACGGGTTCGACCGTCGTGCACGACACCAAGCCCGAACTCTGGCCGATGACGGCCGGCTGGCGCAAGGCCATGGGCCACACGGTGCTCAAGTTCGACCCGGCCGCCGGCGACGGCTCCTCGGTGAAATACAACCCGCTCGAGGAAGTGCGCTGGGGCACGCCGCAGGAAGTGGCTGACGTGCAGAACATCGCCGAGATGCTCATGAACCCCACCGGCAAGGGCGGCGAGGGGGAGCACGCGCACTGGGTGAACTCCGCCATCGACCTGACCACCGGAACCATCTTCCACATCTGGTACAGCACCAGCGTGCCGCTGCAGGAGAAGAACCTGGGCGGGCTGCTGCGGTTCCTGTCCGTCATGACGCTGGGCGAGAGCGAAGAAGACGACCCTGCCCTCGCTGCTTTCCGCGCAATGAGCGAGACCCGCCACGTCGCCGCCGATGCGAACTACTACTGGACAACGACGGTGCTGGGCGAGCGCGTGGTGACGCACCCACAGGTCAAGGAAATGTGCGGCCGCATGATTGCAAAGGCCGACCGCGAGCGCGGCTCGGTGATTTCGTCGGCGCTGGCCAACCTGAAGCTCTATGCCGACCCCGTGGTGGCAGAAAACACGCAGTACAGCGAGTTCCGCCTGTCGTCGCTCATGAACGGTGAGAAGCCGGTGGACCTGTACCTGGTCGTGAAGGACCCCGACATCGACCGGATGAAGCCGCTCACCCGGCTGCTGGTGACCCAAATCATCAGCTACATCATGAGCGAGATGCGGCCGTACAAGCACCGCTGTCTTTTCATGCTGGACGAGTTCGCGTCGCTCGGGAAACTGGACAAGATTCCAATCGCCCTGACCAAGATTGCCGGCTACGGGGTGAAGTTCACCATCATCCTGCAAACGCTGGAGTCCTTGAAGTCCACCTACGGCCCCGAGAAGGCCGGCGAAGTCACGGCTAACTGCCACACGCGCGTGATGTTCTCGCCCAACGACCTGCAGACGGCCAAGGAAATCTCGGACGTGTGCGGGAAGCGAAAAATCACCTCGGTGGAAACGTCAGTGTCCGGCAAGCGTCTGGGCATCCTGATGGACAACGCGTCCATGTCGCAGCGCGAGGAGTTCATCGACCTCATCACGCCGGCGGAAGCCTTGCAGATGCACAAGGACGAAATCATCGTCATGAAGCAGGGCCAGAAGCCAATCCGGGGCCGCAAGTTCTACTTCTACCAGCACCCCGAATTTCTCAAGCGCGCGGCCAACGACCGCGGCGAGGGCAAGTACCCGGTGCCGGCGCAGTCCGACCGTCTCCTGGAGCGCAACCTCGAGGAAGAAGCGGCCGCTCGCCCCGTGGAAGCGGAGCCCGAAGAGGAGATGATGAGCGTCGCGGATTTCATCGCCCGCGCCCGCGCGAAGGCGATGGGAGAGTCGGCCGAGGCCGTCAACGTGGACATCCTCGACGAAATCCCCATCATCGAAGAGGACGACCTCACCGCAATGCAGGAAGAGCTGTCGCGCAACACCGAGGCGGACGCGGGCGACATGCCTGTGTTCGAGGAAGAGGAGCTCCAGGCTCCCGAGGCTGCAATGCCGGCAGCGGACCCGCCGATGCCCGAGTTCGCCGATGACTTCGGCCTGGGCGTCGCGCCTGTCAAACCCGCGAAGAAGGCCGAAGCGCCCCCGGCGGCCGGCGCGCTGGGCGAGTGGAACGAGTTTCTGTAAGGAGCGCGCAGGGGTGCGTCAAACACGCCCTGGCCTTTCTGGTCTAACCGGAACCGGCACCCTGCCCTACGCCCCCGAACCAGCAAAATGAAGAAGCTCGCCCTCATCATCGCCGCGCTCCCGGTGCTCACGTTCGCGCAAGCCACGGACGAAGACGCGTTCGTATTCGCCGTCGTGCCTCGTGTGGAGACTGTCACCAAGGAAGTTCGCGAGTGCAAGGAAGTCAGCGCCCTGGCCGCCGCGCAAGCTGCGGTGCCGGCCGGCAAGGAAGACACCGTTCGCGACGGCCGCTCGGCGCGCCCGCACGATGCCGCCCTCACCCCGCAGTGGCTGGTGGCCGCCAACGGCACTGGCAAGCTCATTGCCCCTGAGGAAAACGCTGGCGCCGCGATGACGAAGGCGGGCGAGTCCTGCCGCGTCACGGAGCGCACCGAGCAAGTGCAGGACGGCTGGCAGGTGTTCATGCGGTACCAAGGCCGCAACCACAACGCCAAGGTCGCGAGCAACCCGCCCCAGGTAGGCGAGTACGTGAAGGTCACCTACAACTCCCGCGGAGAAGTGGTGATTGCGGGCAAGCCCGCCAAGAAGTAAGGCCAACTGTTCTCCCGAGAAGCGACCTTCGGGTCGCTTTTCCTTTTTGAGCTCTCCCGGCGCGACGCGGATGGCAGCACTCGGTCTAACTGCTTGTTGCTATACAAGCTATGACCGACACCGCCGCCACGCTCGCCAAACCGTCTCGCCAGCAACTGCTTCGGCAGACGCTGCGTGAAGCCGCCCTTTGGGTGGCGCTCGCAGGCGCCCTCTACGGGGCTGCTGCGGTGAGCGGCGTGCGTGTGGTGACGACCAACAGCGTTCCGGGTGTGGTCTACGTGCGCTCGTTCGAGCCGCTGGCCCGCGGCACGTTCGTCTCCTTCTGCCCTGACCTTGCGAACCCCGTCTTGGCTGCCATCAAGCAACGCGGGCACATCGAGCCAGGCACCTGCGGCCCCAGCATGCCCTTCATCAAGCAGGTTGCTGCACTGCCGGGCGACCACGTAGAGCTTTCGGCCAAGGGCCTCAGCGTCAACGGAGACCTGCTGCCCAAGACGGCTGTCCTTGATACGGACCGCCAAGGCAATCCCCTGCCTCGAATCCCTTTCGGCGCCTACGTCGTTGCACCTGGCCAAGCCTGGGTCATCGCCACCAACCACCCCCGCAGCTTCGACTCCCGGTACTACGGGCCCGTGCAGTTGCGCTCCCTGTCGCCGGTGCGGCAGCTCTTTTGAGACCAAAGCGAATGAAGAACTTCCTCGAACGCCAGCGCGCCAAGCGCGAAGAGCTCCTGAAGCGCCTGCGCACCCGCTGGGACGAGCAGAGCCCGCGCAAGCGCCGCGCGCTCCTGCTGGTGGCCGGCCTGGGCGCGGCCACGACCCTGCTCACCGGCTACATGCTGGTGGCGAACTTCGGGGTGTGGGGCCTGGCGCTGATTCCCGTCATCGTGTTCTTCGCCAAGCGTCGCGCCTGGCTGCTGATGCAACGCGAAGACGCGCGGGCGCGCGGTGAGCTGCCCCCGCCGAAAAAGCCGCTGCTCATTCGCGCGCTCGGCCGGCTGTTTGGCCGCTGAAGCGACGCCTTGCGCAGAACGCATAAAGAGCGGGGTCGGTGGTCAAAACGACTGCTCCCGCATTCGCACTGGACCACCCGATGAAAAAACTCCTTCTCCCGGCGCTCCTGGCCGCCATCTTCATGCCGGCACACGCTTCGAGCTCGCTCGAAGAGTATCGCTCCAGCTTCTCGCTGGAAGAAATCGCTGACGCCCCGGACCTGGTGGGTGGCAAGTGCACCGACTGGAAGGTCCTTGGAAACAGCGTGCTGACGCAAAAGCAGCTGCCCGGTGCCTTCGAGCGCTCCGCCGAATCCGCCGGCCGCGCTCTCACCCGCGCGTACGTGGCCGCCGGGTACATCACCGTTCGCGTGATGCCCGATGCGCGCGACTGCACCCTGCAGGTGGTGGAGCTGAAGGCCTCGCCCGTGGGTGAATACGCGGACTTCGTGCCGCGCAAGGCGCTGCGTACCGCCGACGTGGAGCACTTCGGCACGCTCATTTCCCGCCACGCGGCCGATGCGCAAAAGCGCGTGCGCATCACCTTCGGCGAGCCGAACGTGGAAGCCGGGACCGTGGAAGTCAAGACCGAGGCAGCGCCCATCAACGACCCGCAGAAGCTCGCCAGCACCGTCGTCTACAACTCGCTGGGCCCGCGCTACTCCGGCTCCGACGTGCTGACCGCATACGTCAAGAACAGCATCGACGGCCTGCGCGTCGAGGGCTCCGCTTCTGTCGGCCTGCCCTTCGTGCGCAGCGAAAGCAAGGGCGGCATCTACGCGGCGGCCAGCGGCAAGGTGTCCGGCTCGACCCCCTACGGCATCGTCGGCGTCGAGTCGAACATCAGCAGCTACAAGGTGGGCGGCGCCTACCGCGAGCTGAACATCAAGGGCACCACGTGGCGCACCCAGCTCGCCTACGAGTACCCGCTGACCACGCGCACGTCCCTGGAAGGTCGCCTCGGCTACGTGTACCAGGACCAGAAGATGGATTCGTTCGGCCTGAACGAGTCCCTAGGCTACTTCTCGGGTTACGCCGGCGTACGGGACACCGGTGAGTTCTACGGCAAGAGCACCTACGCTGTCGCTGGCGGCGTGCTGCAAGGGCTCGGTGGCTCGCAGGAGTTCACGATGGTTCCGCTGTCGGGCCTCTACGACCGCGCCTTCACGCTGGTGCGGGCTGACGGCTCCATCTTCGTGCCGCTGTCCGAGAAGGACGACTCGAACCTGCAATTCGTCACCGGCATCCAGCTGGGCAAGCGCGGCGTGCCGAGCCCGGAGACCTTCTACATCGGCGGCCTCGACCGCGGCTCCAGCTACCCGACGGGTGTCTATGCGGGCCACTCCGGCTTCTCCGCCGGCGTGAAGTACAGCTTCAAGACCTTCAACACCGAGGTGTCCGGCCAGCCGCTCGCCCTGCAGCCGTTCGTTGCCTTCAACGCAGGCATGGTGAAGCAGGCAACTGGTGACAGTGCCACGGTCGGTTCGCTCGAAGGCGGCACCACGGTGAAGCTGACCAAGAACATCAGCGGCGCCGCGTCGGTGGCCACGCGCATCGATGGCAACAAGGCCTTCCCGGGTCCGGGCACCCGCCTGAACCTGTCCCTGAACCTGGTCTTCTGAGAAAGCACACGATGAACAAGAAACTGACCCTCACCCCCGTGGCCTTCCTCATCGGGCTGGCGTTCTGCGGCGGCGCTCTCGGCCAGGTGGCACCGGCCCCCACTGCCCTGCCCCAAGGCGGCTCCTTCGTCGTCGGTGGCGGCACCATCTCGAACACGGCGCCGGCGACTCTCGGCGTGAAGGTGACCGCGCAGCAAGGCGGCAACGCCATGATTAACTGGGGCGGCGGCTTCAACATCGGCCAGGACGCCACGGTGAACTTCACCAGCACCGCGACCGCGGCTGGCCTGAAGAACATCGTCAACGTCGACACGTCCGGCTCGATGTCGAACCTTGCGGGCACCATCACTGGCCCGAACAACGCTTCCATCCTGGTGGTCAACCCGAACGGCATCACCGCCTATGCCGGCGCCAACCTGGGCCGGGTCGGAAACAACGCGACGGCCCTGTACCTGGTGGCCGGCCGTGCCTCGTTCGCCAACGGCAACGTGACCATCGAGCTCAATAGCGCGCCCATCGTGCTGCCGGCTCGCGACGCAAGGGCGCCCACCGAGACCAACTACGTCCCGGCGATGGGCACCGACCCCTTTGAAATCGCAGGCGCCCCGAACACGGGTGTGCGCCTGGCGGCGCCTGCGGGTTACGCCGGCGAGAGCCTCACGCTGCCCCATGGTCTGTTCGTCGACCAATACGGCCCGGCCTCGGCTGGCATGAACGACTCGTCCTTCCGCTCCCAGGTCATCGACGTGTCGAATCTGGGCGCGGTGCACTTCGGGACCGCGAAGAACGGCGTGGGCAGCTACCGCCTCGGGTCCAGCCAAACGCTCGATGTCGGCAGCAACTTCAGCGCCTTCCTCGACGCGACGGACATGCAGACGTTCAACACCGATGCGAGCAAGCTCTCCACGGTGGTGCTCAACGGCGCTTCGAACGTCGCACTCGAAGGTCATACGGGCGACCTGCGCCTGGGCGGCACCCTCACGGACCTGGACCTCTGGCTGAAGGTGCACGGGGCGCTCGGTTCGCTCGCATCCGCACCGGTCCTGTCGGGACGGCAGTGGCTGGACCTGAACTTCGGCACGACCGGCAGCTTCGCGAAGGGCTTCACGATGAGCGCGGACGCCACCGTGGGCGAACTCGCTCCCTTCGTGGACCTCAAGTCGGCGGCCCCGATGACGCTGGACTCGGTGTCCCTGACCGGCAACCTGCCGTTCAACCTGACGGCGCCGTCCATCACGTTCGTGAACTCGAACGTCGCGGTGAGCGGCGTGAATGCCACGGTGAACCTGAAGGCCAGCACCGGCGACGTGGCACTCGCGAACTCCACGGTGTCCGGACAGCTGGCCTCGGTCGACGCCAGTGCGGGCACCGTCTCGGTCGACAAGACCTCGCTGCTGCAAGCAGCCGGCGGCTCGATGTTCGTGAACGGCACCGGCAAGACCACCTTCGACTCGGCCACGTTGCGCGCGCAGGATGCGGCCGTGGTCAGTTCGCCGAGCGTTTTGGGCCCGGTGAACTCGGACCCGGGCATCTCCAGCGGCGGCAAGCGTGTGGACACCACCCTGTCGGTGACCGCGAAGAACATCTCCGTGGCCGGCACGCTCAAGGCGGGCGAACGGGCCGTCGTGCCCCCGCCGGTTGTCGTGCAACCGCCGGCACCGGTCGAGCCCCCGCCGCCGGTTGTGCAGCCCCCTGTGGTGGTGCCGCCGCCGGCGCCCGTGGAGCCGCCTGTTGTCACGCCACCGCCCGTGGAGCCCCCGCCGGTAGTGACGCCGCCGGTGGAGCCGCCGCCCGTGGTGACGCCGCCAAAGCCGGAGCTGCCCCCGGTGAACCCGTGCGCGGCCAACCCGCTGGCGTGCGTGCCTGAATACGCCAAGGACCCGCGCGTCACGACCAACCCGGTGCAGTTCCAGCTGGTGACGGACACCAAGGTGATTCGCCTGGAAGGCTCCCAGTTCCGCGTGCCCAGCGCGCTGCAAATCGGCTCCCGGGCTCGCGTGGACGTCGATGACGATGTGGTGCGCCGCGCGCGCATGCCGAAGATGCCGCACGAGAAGTAAGCCGGCTAGGAAGCAGAAAAGCCCCCATCGCGGGGCTTTGCTTCTAGGGCAAGGCTCCCGGTGGCGCGCCCGCCTTCTGCGCTTCGCCGGTGATAGTCACCTTGACCTTCTCGTACGTCTCGACGACCGTCTTCAACTGGCCCTGCTTGAACTCGACCTTCTTCGTCACCTCACTGAGATAGGTTGTGACTGCATCGTTGAGCCCTTTCACGTCCGACGCGCTGTTCACTGCATTCAGCGTAGACGCAGGAGCCGTCGGTTTCAGCATCGCATTCACTTGGGCGGCAAGTGAGCCGATGGAGACCATAAGCTGCGCCTTCTCAATCCAGGCCGTCGCCCCTTTCGCCGCGTCAGCAGCGTGCAGCGCGGAATTTAGCTCCTGCTGTATCGCGGCGCGTTGAGCAGCCACGTCTTTAAGGTCCTTCGCCGCCTGCGCGGTAAGCTTCTTCACCTCGTCGTCCACCGCTCGCCTGCGCGTTTCTGCTGCAAGGGCGAGCAGACGGTTGGCCTCGTCAACTGGCTGCTTGTCCGCTAGCAATCGCTTCAGGTCCGCATCCGCCTTCGCTCGGTCAAGCAGAGGGCCGCGAGAACCCGGCGCCAGCACCGTCCATTTCAAGTTGTCCGACTGCTTGGTGGCCCAGAAGAAGAAGCTTGCATCCTCATCGACACGGCTTCCCTGCGCCGGTGAAGGGTAGAGCTTGTCCGAGGGCTTCAGGCTCGCTGCAACCAGCACGTCATAGGGGCACCCGCCGGCGCCCACTACCTCTGATGAGAGGTAGGTCGGCGGCATCTGTTGTCCAACGTCGGATTGCATTACCACCGCCACCAGCACGCCCTTTGCGCCTGTCCACTGCAGCAGGTCCTTCACGTACACGGAGTGTTCCGTCATGCGCTGCGTGATGGCCTTCTCCTGCGCCTTGCTGAAGAGGTAGTCCAGTACGTCCTTGATGTTTCCTGCCCTGTCTTGCACCCCCTGCCAACGCGTCGCTGCTTCCGTTCCTTTCACGATGCCGAGGTCGCTGAGCGTAGGCGCGGGCGTGCAGGTTGCTCCCACCACCGGCACCCCGTCTATGGCGAGCGCTGGTTGCGAAGCACTCGCGAGTATGAGGACTGCCACACGCGCCCTTGCCGGCCCGACCCACCAGCTTCCTCTCACAAGTTTCACAGCGTTCCCCTTACTTCGAGGATTCGGTTACGGGCCTCTAGTGCCAACAGCATGGCGCTGCTGTAGATGAATAAGTCGGCGCGCTTCTGGTTCATCTGCTCCAGATATGACTGCAGCGTATTCACGTCAGCGTCCTTGAGGTTGCTTGGCAAGTACTGCGCCGCCAAGGCTGCCTGCTGTGAGAAGCTCGGAACTAATGGGTCGCTCGAGACTGCGGGGAGCACTCGGTATTCAACGGAATCCAATGCACCGCCGTCAATCAGTTTTTGCTTGACACGCCGGTACCACCAGTGACACGGCGCGTTCCCTTCGTCAACGGCCTGCAGGGTTGCAGTGCCGGATTGCATCTCGTAATACCCGCCCTTGTCCGTAGCTGAGACTGGCGTGCTGAAGTAGGCGTGGACCTGGTTTCTGACCGGAAGCAAGTCGGGGACACCGCCAATTCCGCAGTCCTGGCAAACGTCCGAGTGTGCAAGTGCGTTGCAACTCGGAAGCCGCACGACGACGGGAGATTGTGGTGAGGGCACACAGGTGCTTCCAGCCCATTTTTGACAGTCCGCCGCAGTCTTTTCGTGGTCCTGAAGCAGCGCGTCTATCACCTGCCCTACTGACCCTGTTCGAAGCGGGTCAAGTATGTTGGCGATGGCTTGGTCGTAGCTGTCCAGCGCCGGCGAAATTTGCGCAGTCTCGCCAGAAAGCCGCCTGGCCGCGACTTCCGTCCCGAGGGCAACGGGTAGGGCTACCGCGGATACCAGCGTTGGGTAGCGCAGCAGCGCACCACGAGCATCTCTTACCTTGTCGGCAACATTCTTGAAATCGCCAATGAGCTTGTTTTTCTGTGTCTGGGGCGTCTTGGGGTCGAACCATGCCTGTCCGAGCTCCTTCAGCGCTGTTGTAGAGCTCACGATGGTGTCGTAATAACCATTTAGGCGGCCGCGCTCTACCTCTTGTTCTATGACCGCAGGAAGTTCGACTATCCGTTTCTGAATGTCGGTGAGGGTGGCTATCACCTTGTCCAGCTGCAAACTGATGACAGTGAGCATTTTCATCTGTGCGCTCAGCATCGCTCCCAGGCCGCCGTCCCCGCTGTGGGAGAAGGCAGCGATGATGGAGACTGCAGCGGAAGCGGCCTGCCATGCCGCCACCGGAATTGCTGCCGCTGGTCGAACGAAAGGCAGTTTGCCTGTGACGCCCATGAGGACGGAAGCGCCTATCGCTGAACGCAGTAGAAGCCGTCGACTCGCCATAACCACTCCTGGGTTCGAGCAGGCATCGTGGGATGCACGATGCTGGGAGTCAATAACCCCTTTTAGGATGCGCTTGAGGGTCAGCCTGGAATAGGCATGCGCCGTCGATTCTCGAGCCAGTATTCCGCGGCGCTCACCGTGTCCAGGCGCAATGTGGACAGGCTGATTCGGGTGCGCTTCAGACGCGACACGCGCCGCAGCGAACGGCCGAACAGGGTCTGCCCTGCCCCGCCGATGTACACGCCGATGACTTCCCTGGCGCGCTCCTGCAGCAGGCGCACCCCTGGCTCGAACACCACCGGGTCGAGTTCGCGACGGATGGCGCCCTGCGGGAACAGGCACACGGTCTCACCTTCCTTCAGCGCGCAGGCAAGCTCGCGCATGCCGAAGGGCTTCTCGGTGTCCAAGGCCACCACCCGGCCCCAGCCGGCCTTCTCCAGGGCGCGCAGGCCCCACTTCCAGGGCGAGCGCTCGGCGAACGCCGAATCCACCCCGAAGACGCACGGCGTGGGAGCGAAGGCCGCGACGAGCAGGCCATCCAGGAAGGAGACGTGATTGGCCACAAGCAGCGTGCCGGGTTGCAGCTCGCCGATGGCGGACAGGTCTTCCTCGATGCGGAAGAACGCCTTGAAGAGTGCGCGTGCGCGTTCTTTGGAGAGGGTCATTGGTGTGCGCTCCGGGGTTTTCAGACGTGTAGCGACCGCCTCGCTGCGGCGGTGCTTCGTGCCCGTATTGACCTCGGATGCCGGCGTGTGTCGCACCTGCGCATCACCAGCCAGGGCCGCTGTATAGCGGACTTGTCCACAGAAATCCGGCATAACCCGGTCGCTGGCGGCTCTCGTTGAGCCGAAAAGCTAGGGTTTACGCGGGTTCCCGCTGGATTGCCCGTGGAACGGGCAGCCGATGTGTCGACGCACATGTGAGCATCGGCTCAATTGCTTATAGGTGCATCCGCACCTATACTCAGCCGCGTCAAAACCAAGGGACTCCTCATGACGGTCATAGCCGTGTTGTCGCAGAAGGGTGGATGTGGGAAGACCACCATCGCTACCACCCTCGCCAAGGGCTACCAGCTCCAGGGCAAGGAAGTCCTGCTGGTCGACACCGACCCCCAAGGCAGCGCGCGCGACTGGGCCGCTGCGAACGAGCAGCAGACGCTGCCTGTCGCGGGCCTGGACCGCCCCACCCTGGAGCGAGACATTAAGCCGGTGATGAAGGACGTGGATGTCGTCATCATCGACGGCGCGCCGCGGCACGAGGCCATCATGGCCGCCGCCGTGAAGGTGGCCGACGTGGTGCTGATTCCCGTGCAGCCCAGCCCGTACGACGTCTGGGCGACTGCGGACCTGGTGAGTCTGCTGGTGCAGCGCCAGGAGCTGCTCGGCACGCCGAAGGCAGCGTTCATCCTGAGTCGCGTCATCAAGCGCACGCGCATCGGCTCGGAAGTCCGCGAGGCACTCGACGAGCTGCGGCTGCCGGTGCTCGAAGGCCACACCGTCCAGCGCGTCACCTACGCAAACGCCGCCGCCAAGGGCCTGACGGTCCTCGAGGTCGAGCCCGATGGCGAAGCCGCTGCCGAAATCCAGGCAATCATGCGCGATGTCGACGCCCTGCTGAAAGGCGAGTTGAAGCTGAAACCCGTGAAGGAAGAAGGAGCTGTGAAGTGAAGCTGTCCGCTGCCCGTCCGAGTGCTGGCAAGGCCGCGCCCACCCTGTCGGAGTTGGCCGATAAACCAGAAACAGTCCGGCTGTCTGTCATCCTCGAGGCGGACGTCCATACGCAGCTGAAAATCATGGCGGCGTCGGAGCGCAAGACGGTCTCCGACATCGTTCGCAACCTCGTCATCGAACAGCTCAAGGCGCATGGCGAAAAGAAATCCAGCTGAGCCCACCGAGGCGGAAGACGCAGGACTGATTCTTTTCCCGAAGGCGCAGAAGCTCTTCGAGGAAGCCATGGCCATCGAGGCCGTGGACGCGCAAGAGGCCGGTTCCATTGGCTACATGGCCCGCGCGCTGGTGCAGGCCACCATCCCGCACCGCGACCCTGGAAAGACCGTGCCGGCATGGGGGCGCCACAACGGCGACCTGAGCTTGGTGATTCGCCCGGGCTACACGGTGAACAAGAAGAACGAGCCGGTGTCCCTCGGCTATCCGTACGGCACGGTGCCGCGCCTTCTGCTGGCGTGGCTGTCGACAGAGGCGGTGCGCACCCGGGAACGCAAGGTGGTCCTGGGTGAAACCCTATCGGGTTTCATGCGCGAGCTAGGCATGGAACCCACAGGCGGCCGAAACGGCAGCATCACGCGGCTGCGCGAGCAGATGAAGCGCCTGTTCGCCTCGTCCATCAGCATCAACTACGCGACACGCGACGCCTGGGCCGACGCCGGTTTCCGGATTAGCGACAAAGCCACAATCTGGTGGGACCCTGTGGCGCCCGAGCAGGCCGGTCTCTGGCAGTCCAGCGTGGTGCTCAGCGAGCAGTTCTTCAAGGAAGTGGTGGAGCACCCGGTGCCCATCGACCTACGCGCCCTAAAAGTCCTGCGCCAGTCGCCTCTCGCGCTGGACATCTACAGCTGGCTGACCTACCGGATGTTCTACCTGCGCCGGCCCACCCAGGTGCCGTGGGAGAGCCTGATGATGCAGTTCGGCTCCGACTACGCCGAGGTGCGCATGTTCAAGCGGCGGTTCCTCGAGGCGCTCAAGCAGGTCACGGTGGTCTATCCCTGCCTGGTGGAGCCGGAAAAGGCGGGCCTGAAGCTCGCCCCAAGCAAGACCCACGTGCGCAAGATTACGGGCGGCGGGAAACCCGCGCTGGACCTTTGACCATGCGTTCCAGCCAGCCCTCGATTTCGTCGTAATCGCGCAGGCCGCCAAGCCACCAGCCCACCGAGGCGACCAGGAAGCTCACGACATCCACTTCGTGGCCCGTTGCGGCCACGATGGTGAGGTACGTCGCGACCATCAGGGCATTCATGATGGTGTACTCGGCCAGCAGCCAAGGGGACGCGAGACGGGCGAGAGGCGATTTCGTCATGGTGAATAGATGATAGCACATTTCGCCGGGGAAAGCCAGTGCTTCGTGGTACAGTGGCCACGACGGGGCCCTTGTGAAAACCCTGTGCATAACCCTGTGATTTTCCTGAGTTGTTAGCGCATTACTTGGCACGCCCGCCGCGCATAAACAGACCCGAAACCGCGCATAGCGAGTCACACCCCGGCGCATAAGCTGTCACGCGAACTCCCCGCTGAGCCAATACTGGCGCGGGTTTCAGCCCTCTCCTGTATTCTTCCCCTGTAGTCCTTTAAAAGGTTTCCGGTAGAAAAGGGCCAAAAATCAGGGGACAACCTGGCGCTGCGCGGCTTTGAACAAGTCCACAGGACCCTAGTTTTGACACCCTGCCAACACGACGGTCCAAGAACAGCCGTCAGCAGGAAGACGGTCACCCCACCCGCAGCTGGCCAAGCAACCGGCTGGTGCACGTCGAGCAGGAGCAATACCCAACCGGCCAGCCTAGGACCCGTCGAATCCCCGGCTGGGCCATGCAGGAGCGCCTGAGCGCCGTTTCCGCGGCTGCTGGAGCTTCCGCAGGGCAACGGGGCCCGGCACCCAGCCCGAGCGGCGCCCGAGAGCGCCAGGCCCGGTCTGGGCCTGAGCTAGCGCCCAGGCCGCGCCGTAGTTAAGCCCGGTGCCCCGGCGCTGGTCGGAACCGCACGCATAAGTTGTCACGTTAGGCGCCCTCGCGGTGGTAAGAGCTGGTGCTGTCGAGAACGGCACAACCAGCTTCGAGCCCGTCGCGTGACAGGATATGCGCTAGGCGAGCAGCGCCAAGCCCGCGTACTAGAAGAATTTCGGCTCAGCCATCCTGGTAGCACCTCGCGCGCCTTGGGGCTGGGCCCGCTCTCACGCATAAACTGTCACAGAACCGGCCTGCTGCCCTGCCTGGTCGAGCAGAGCCCGGGCGCAGGCTCTAAACACCGCCCCCGGCACGCATAAACTGTCACGTCTTGGGCGTGTGTCCGGCTTTAGGCCGAGGCTTTACGCCTGCGGCAGCCGAAACGAACTGCGCAGCTCCTTGAGGCTGTGGCGCGTCATGCGCGCAATCATCTCGTTGGGAATCTGGGCAGCCACAATCGCCTCGGCCTGAGCGAGCAGGCCCGCGAGCTGCTCCTCGGTCATGGATGTGGGCACGTCCAACCCCAGGGTGGCCAGGAGCTCCACCTGCGCGTCCGACAGGCAGACCGTGCCGGAGATGGAAAGCGGGGTGTGGGGCATCGTGGGCTGCTTTCAGTCTGAGGGCAGGTTCCGAAGGGCCTCGATGAGGCGTGGCACCAGCGAGAATTCGTCTCGCGGGATTTCCTCATTGAGCATCCGCAGCAGGCGCTTGGCCTGGCCCACCTGCAGCCGGGTGTCCAGGCGCAGAACTGGCTGTTCGCGTGCATCGGCCTTGCCCTTGGGCTTCGGGGCGGTGCTGAACTGCGGCACTCCCCCGGCGGGCAGCCCTCGCCCGGTCTCCCAGTCCACTGACGGCGCGCCGTACTTCAGGTGCGGCTTCACCGGCGCTTCTGCAGCACCTTGGACCTCGGCGGCGGCCTTCACCAGCACGCTCTTCGGAATCTTCTTTTCGCCGCGGCTGAGAGCCTCGGCAAGCAGCGCCTGCTGCTTCTCCGGCGGCAATGCCATCAGCGCGTTGAAGGTGGTGTAGCCGTCGATGAGGCCCAGCTCGAGCGCGTCCTTCGCCGGGCCCTCTGCGACGAGCATCTGCAGGTGCCGGGAGACCCAGGTCTCGTGCTTGCCAAGCGACTTGGCCAGCTGCCGCTGCGAGATTGGAAAGGTGTCGAGCGCCTTCTTCAGCGAGCGGGCGATGTCCAGCGGAGAGAGCTCCTCGCGCTGGATGTTTTCGGACAGCTGCTTGACCAGGCGCAGCTGGTCATCCTCGCGGTCTTCCTGCACGAGGCAGGGCACTCGCTCGAGGCCGGCCAGCTTGGACGCCCGCCATCGGCGCTCGCCGGCGACGATGATGTAATCCCACCGCCCTTCCCCTTTGCGCACAAGCAGGGGTTCGAGCACACCGTTCTCTTTGATGTTCTCTGCCAGGCTGCGCAGCGCTTCGGTCGTTTCCTTGGACGGAGCGCCGTCAAAGTCGCGCCGCGGCTGGTCCGGGTCGGGCCGCAGCTGCGAGACCTTGATGTCGAGGATTTCGCGCGCCATGGTCAGCTGGCCTGCGGCGGGTACACGTACGTCGCCCACCAATACAGCACCGTGTAGGTGTAGCTGGCCAGGCTCACGCCAAGCAGCGCCGCGTCGGCGCGCACCTGGTTGGAGAGCGTCTCTGGCAGCAGCAGGTTCACCTGCACCCAGCCGGTATCCGAGACGGTTCGGGGAATCCGGAACTGAAGGCCCTGCTCATAGGGCTTTTCTTCCAGGAAACGCCGGAACGCTGCTTCGTGCATCTTGATGAGCGTGTCGTAGCGATACGCGGCGATTGCTTTGAGGTACCCGCGCATCTGCTCGGGGATGCGGGTCTGATTGAGCTGCAGCTCTTCGTCGCGCTCGATGCGCGGGCGGCCGCGCTTTCGCCGCTGCGGCGCCTCACCCGACACGGGGGCGCCCCGGCTCGGTGAGGACAAGACCGACTCCTAGGTTAAATGCGGCCACTCTATAGAGCCCATTTTGGGGTGTCAAGCTTTCCCCGGGGAAAGCTGCAGGCCGCGAGGGGTGCCTTTCCTCGGTCCACCGAGGGGAGCGGCTCGGGCAAGGCCCCTGCAACGTAGGTGTCTGCGCGTCGCGGAAACCCCACGCGTAATCCCGGATTGGCGACGAGCCGGGAAACACCGACCGTCAACCACGAGGTCCGAATGCTCCAACTTTCGCGAAGTGGCGCGGAACGCACGTGTGTGCTAGATGTCTAACAAAGAACGCATTAAAAATGGCTCTGTCACAAATCTGTGTTGGTCCCCTCTGACGGCGCCGCCCCACGCAGAGCCCGTGCAGAACGAGGCTGGGCGCGGCATTGCAGCGTTTTCGGCCAACCCCACCAACACGATTCGGTGACAGAGCCTTAAAAATAGCATAATGGAATAACGATGCTGGCCCTTCTGAAAGACATCGGCCGAGCGCTGTACAACGCGGCAGCGAACGTCGGAGACAAAATCAACGCGTTCGAAGACTGGCGCAACCGGAACTGCCCGTCCTACGACGGCCAGTACTCGGATGACGACGAGTGGCTGTCGGACCGCCACGGCACTGGCGCCTCGAGCTCCACGGCGACACCCCTGCACCTGGTGAACCCGGCCACGGGGCTGCCGATGCTCAATGACTTCGTGGATGTGCGAGGCAACCCCTTCGGCAGTGACCTGGCAGACAGCCTGGGTAAGCCTGAAGGCGGCTTTCTGTCGGGCGTGTGCGACATGTTCAGCAGCGTCGGCTCAGCTCTCGGCGGGGCCATCGACGTCTGCGGCGACGCCTTCTCGTCGATGCACGACAGCTCTCCGACCAGCCACACCCTCGAATGCGGCAGCCCGATGGACTTCGGTTCCCCGTGGGACAACGGTTGCTGCAGCTTCGACCACAACAACGGCTTCTGAACCGCTGGGGCCTGCTCTTCTGCTCGGTGCATCACCGGGCAGTTTTCATTTCCACTGAACGGTTGCCGGCGCCGTGTACGGATTGACGCCGGTGACGGTGGCGCGTTGCGCGAAACCGGTGCGCGGCTGGGTGGCGGGAACGCTGGCGGCCGCAGCGTATTTCCTCGTGCCGCCGGAGTTGAGGATGGAGCTGCCGTCCTTCACCCCCGCGGCGCGCACGATTTTGTCGACATACTCGGCCCCGGCGTAAAGCGAACCGGTGTTGTACATGCTCAGCGCGTGCCGCAGTGCCTTTTGTCCATCCCCGAACTGCGCCTTCGCGACGGCGTAGTTCTCCTTCAGGATATGGGCGCCCGTCTTGATGTTCATGCAGGGGTCGAACACCTGCTCCAGGGTGAGCCCCAGGCGCTCCACGTTGCGCGAGTTGATTTGCATGAGGCCCAGGTCCAGCAGCCTGCCGTGCTGCAGCAGGTACTTCGCCACTGCGATGGCTTCAGGCTTGCTTTTCGGGGCGTAGGTCTTCAGGTACTTTTTGCGCTGCGAGTACGGCAAGTGCGCGGGCCCGTTGTCCAGGATGGAGAACGGGTTTCCGTTGGATTCGACCCGCATGATGGCAGCGAGCGTCTGCGTCCCGACGTCGGGGGCGCACTGCTGCATCATGGGCGTCCACATGCCGACATCAATCATTCAAGGGCGCTCCAGGGAAGAGAGATACCCTCGTTTGACAACGGCCACCTTGATATGTGGCCAGAAAGGGCGGCTTAGCGCTCCAGCGCGCGCTCTTTGGCGGCCTGGCGGGGCTCCAGGCCCAGGTCCGCAGCCAGCGCCTTCTTGAACTGCTCGGACGTGTAGAACTCCGGGTCCTTCTGGAAGAAGGCGACGAAGCGCTCGCTCATGCCCTTGGCGTTGTTCTTCCAGTCTTGCGCGGCGTATTCCTTGCCGATGTCGGGCCTGACGAAGGCAAAGAGCTCGCGGCCGCGGCTGGCCGGCGGCACCACCTTGGGCTTGCCGTCTTCACCGGGCGTGGTGTTGAGCTGCTCGTTGGCGTAGTGGAAGGCGAGGTACACCGCGGTCTCGGGGTGACGGCGCATGTAGCCAATCTTGTCGGGGCGCACCCAGAACTCACCGTACCTGTTGCGGTCGGTCCCGGGAATCTTCTCCTTGGTGTCCTCGCGCAGGTGGAAGGAGTCGGACTTGCCCAGAAAGTCGCCGCCCGTGGACTCGAGCATCACGCTCTTGCCGGTGCCCTTGCAGGTGACGAGGATGTCCGGCAGCCCGATTTCCTTGTTCCCTTCCACGGTCGTCTTGTCGTAGAACTCCAGCTCGCCGGCGCCCTTGCCAATGCGGGTGAATTCCAGCGTGCCTTCGGGGAACCAGGAGCAAATGAGGTCCTCGGTGCGCTCGATGCGGTAGTTCTCTTTGGCCCACTCGACTTCACCGTAGGTCGCGCCCTTCTTCTTCGGGTCCTTGTAGAAGATGCTCGAGTCGTAGGCGGCCTTGTCCAGGAGCGCCTTGGGCACGCAAGCACCCTCTTGCAGCTTCAGGCTGGCGTATTCGGCTCGCGCGAGCACGTCCTTGTGCAGCGACAGCGGCTTGGCGCAGCCCGTGAGCCAGACCGTCGTGTAGCGGTCATCGGACTTGTTCACGACCAGGCTGGAGATGGTGACCTGCGGGCCGGCCTTCCACTCGCGGTAGTGCTGCGAGGCTTCAGCCTTCCACTCCAGCAGCTCGGCGCGCTCGACCAGCCGGGGCTCTTCGACCAGGCGCTCCTTGGCCAGGCGTTCGGCCGTGACGAAGAAACGCTCGTCGCTTTCTGCAACATGGATGTAGCCGTACGCCGGGTTGGAAGGCGCGGGCTTGACGCCGGTGACGCAATACAGCAGGTCGGTCGACACGAGGGCTCCGTTTCGGACACTGAATGTCCCGTGTAGGAACCCCGGTTTAAATGCGACGCGCGCAGCGAAAAGGGCTCCAAGATTTCTCTTTAGAGCCCTCTCGTGCGCGGCTATTTGCTATACGGAAGTTTGCCTTCCGCGTGCAATCGCTTAGCGCTCTGCGCCGCGCTCCGGAGACTTGTCCTTCAGCTTCGGGCCTGCAGCCTTCGCGGCCTTCGCGGTCTCGGTTGCGGCGTGCTGCCGATACGCGGCGGCGAAGTCCGGGGTGAGCATGCTGAAGTAGCTCACGCTCGGGCGCTCGTGCCCGGCTTTCTGCAGCGCCGGAACCACCAGCTTGACCACCTGGTCCTGCGGGCCGCGCAGGAAAGCGCGTCCCTTGAGGGTGACCGCATCGAGCGATGCGTTGTATTCAGCCTTGTTCGCCTTGGCCACGTCTTTGCTGATGTTCTTGCCCTCGGCGTCCTTGATGACCAGGCACGCGCCCTTGTCGTCCGGGGTGAGGAACTTCAGTTCCGCGTTGAACTGCGTCTTGCCGCCCTCACCCAGGGTATTGAAGAACTCCACGCGCTCGAGCATGCTCTTTTGCACCAGAGTGTCGAGCGCTGCGTGGGGGTCCGCGAGCTCCTGCTTGGCAGCACCGGGTTTGCGCAGCACTGTCGACGCGACTCGGCCCGTCAGCGCTGTGGCCGTCCCTGCCCCGCGCGCGACGGTAGAGGCCACCGCCACAGTAGCATCAGCGGCCTTCGCCACGCCGCTCTTGATTCGCTCCGCGGCGAGGAGACCGTCAATGCGGCCTTCCTGGAAGGCGGTAAGCAGCTGGCCAAGGAGCCCGAAGCCCTTGAGCTTGCCTTGGTCGAGGCGGTCGATTGCTTCCTTGAGCCGTTGGGCCGCCATCTTGGCGTCCAGGCCCTTGGCTTCCTCGAGCGCCTCACGCCGAGCCTTTTCGCGGGCGTCCTTCTCGGCGCGGATTTGCTCCAGGGCCTTTTCACCGCGCTCCATCTCCTCGGCGGAGCGGGTAGGCACCTGCGGGATTTCAGGGAAGAAGCGCAGCGCTTCCTTGTGCGCCTCGCGCAGCAGCCCTACGGGGGCGCTGTCGCCGACGTTCAGCTGCCGCAACGGCTCGAAGCGCTCCATCTCCTGCGCGAGAAGCTTCAGCGGGATGACGAACGGCTTCTCCTGCCCGGTCACGAAGACCATCTGGGCGGCTACCGTCGGGTGCTTGAGGGTGCGGAACTCCTCGATGTACGGCCCGGCGCTCGCCGCTTCGACAGGCGCGGCTTCGACGGCTTCGGGCAGCGTCGTGGGTGCGGCGGTGGCCGGCGCGGCCTCTTCCACGAGGCGGTTGCCCAGGTCGCTGCCGACAGAGATTGCATCCAGCATGGGCTATTCCTTTTTCAGAAAGGGGAACACGGTCTTTAGACCGTGCTCACTGCCCAACATCTACTGCCTGTACGGGATTCAGCTCAGATAGTCCTCGCCAACGGCGGCGAGGTGCGCGCGCTTGAGGGCTTCCTTGGCGCGGTGAACGCGGGAACGCATGGTGCCGATGGGGAGTTCGGCCTCTTCCGCCATCTCGACGTAGCTGCGGTGTTCGACCGTGTGGCCCATGAAGGCCTCATGCAGGGCCGGCAGCTCGGATTGCAGCTGCGACAGGGTGCGGGCCATCATCTCCTGCGTTTCCTTGGCCTGCAGGATGGCTTCAGGCGTGTCCATGTGGCACGCGGTTTCGACCCAGCTCTGGCCGGGCTCGTCACCGTTCTCGTCCACAGCCACGGCCGAGGCGGCGATGACGACACGGGACTGGCGATTCATTTGCTGCAGGCGGTTGAGCGCCACGTTGGTGACGATGCGGTACATCCAGGTGGTGAACGAAGCGTCGCCGCGGAACCGGTCCCAGGCCTTGTACGCCTTCATCAGTGCGTCCTGCAGCACGTCCTCGGCTTCTTCGTCGTTGCGCATGTACTTCATTGCGAGCCACTTCAGGCGCGGCATCGTGTCGCGGCACAGCTTGTTGAAGTCCGGCTTGACGGCGGGTTCGGTGGCAGCGGTGATTGCGGCAGTCATTGTTTCTTGTCTCGTGTTGTTCTGGAATGTTCGGGTTTAGGCTGCGTCGGTTTTCGCGCCGAAAGCAGCCGTGAAGCACCTTTTCGCGAGGCCCGCGACGACCCCGACGGCCAGTCCACACAGGAACAGGCCGTATTCGATAATCGGCAGCACCGTGACCCGCACGACGAACAGTGCGATGTCTACGGCGAGCGCGACGGGGTTCAGGTACTTCCGCATGTCTTTCTTTCTCTCCAGGCTTTCAGCATCACGTGCCCATCCAGCCCACGGATTGGCAGCAGGTTGAACCCGGCGAACATCAGCGACGAGGCGCTCAGGCTCAACATCAACTCCGCATCTCCTGCCAGGTAGGCCAGGTACAGGGCGGCTGCGGTCGCAGCCGAAGCTGCCGGACCTGCCGCGGCGGTAACCAGCCGGGTCTTTGCAGGGGCACGGTCAAGGCCTTCAATCAGGCACTGACCGGACCACGGAAACCATCCCAGTCGGTGGTCGACACCACCCAACGTGAAATTCAGGCCCCAGCCGTTGCCGGCCTTGATTCGCTTGACGACCAGCCCGTGATGGGTGGCAGCTGCTGCGTGGGCAAATTCGTGAATTGCAATAAGGGCCAGGAAGGCTGCGAACGTGATGACAGTGGCGGTGAGGAGATTCAACATTCAACGAAACAACCAGTGCATTTTACACCTCTGACAGTTTCGTTAGCAACTGTCAGTGCCGTTTTGAACACTCCCAGTAGTGGTCTGGCTCGTGTTCACTTCGTATAGCGAACACGTGCGCAAAACGGTGCTAAGCCCCGCCGGAACTGAAGAACGCCTTCTTTGGCGCCGAAAAGAATTCTTTGGTATCGGGTTCGTGCCGCGCAGCAGCACCCTGCCGGCCCTTTCGGACGGTCACGACCGTCCGCTTCGTGCGTTGCGCACAAAGGACAATGGCCGCTCAAGGCGGCGGCCGCATACGAGGCTCCCTATCGCGCCAAGCGCGAAGCCGTGGAACCTGCCTTACGAAACGAAAAACGGGGCTCCCGGCTTAGACCGAGAACCCCGCAGCGCATTCGGCTTCGGTGGTGTCAGGCGGCTAGCCGCAGCTCCTCGAGGACTTCTAGGTGGTCAATCACCAGCTGAAGGCTTTCCTTGCCGCCCCAGTCGTTCACCGCGAGCTTGTAGGCAATGCGCACCCGTGCCGGCGTGGCGCCCTTGTGGAAGAACTTGACCGCATTGACGCGGTGGTTCGGGCCAACCTGCAATGTGAGCTTCAGGTGTGCGCGGTCCTTGCCCATCGGCCGGGCGTCCTGGACGTCGAATTCTCCGGTGAACACCGGCTCCGGGAACCCCTGCCCCCACACCAGGGTGCGCAGCAGGTGCGCGTTGTCGACGCACAGGTCCTGGGGCCGGAGCTCGCCGTCAGTGGCCAGCACTTGGTCGAGAAGGTCCTCGGTGAGCTGCTCCCGGCAGACGGTTTCCAAGGCTTCCTGGAAGGTTTCCACGCCGTCCGCGCGCAGGGTCAGGCCCGCGGCCATGGCGTGCCCACCGTACTTCAGGAGCAGCCCGGGATGGCGAACGGCAATCAGGTCGAGGGCGTGCTTCAAGTGGAAGCCCGGAATCGAGCGGCCGGAGCCCTTCACGTTCCCGTCCTGCGCCTGCGTAAGAACGAAAGTGGGGCGATACAGCGTCTCCTTCACGCGACCCGCCACGATGCCGACGACCCCCTCGTGCCAGTTCGCCCCGTACACGGCGATGCTCCAGGCGTCCACGTCGGCGCGCTCCACAATGAGCTTCACGGCCTCGGAAATCATGTTTTCCTGAAGCGCGCGGCGCTCGTCGTTGATTCCATCCAGTTGGGCGGCCAGCTCGGTCGCGCGATACAGCTCCGGGCTGGTGAGGCACTGGATGCCCGTGGTCATGTTCTGCAGCCGGCCTGCCGCGTTGATGCGCGGACCGATGCCGAATCCGATGTCGGCAGTGGAGAGCTTCTTGGGGTCGCGTCCCGCGGCGCGAGCGAGCGCGCCAATGCCCACAGGGCACTGGCCTGCACGAATCAGCTCCAGCCCGGTTGCGACCAAGGCACGGTTGTTCCGGTCCAGGCCAACGACGTCCGCGACGGTGCCCAGCGCAACGTACGGCAGCAGGTGCTCGATTCGGAAATCGGGCTCCAAGGGTTCGAGCCCGCGGTCGGTGAGTTCTTCGGTGAGGGCCCACACCACGTAGAAGGCGACGCCAACGCCGGCGATGGGCTTGCTCTCGAAGGAGCAGCCGTCCTGGTTCGGGTTGACGATGCAGCGCGCGGCCGGCAGCACCTTGCCTGGCAGGTGGTGGTCGGTGACGAGCACGTCGATGCCCAGCGCGTTCGCCGCAGCAACGCCGTCCACGCTGGAAATGCCGTTGTCCACCGTGATGATGTAGCGCGGACGCTCTTCGAGCTTGGCGGCTTCATCGACGATGGATGGCGTCAGGCCGTAGCCGTGCACCATCCGGTCCGGCACCAGGAATCCGACATTGGCTCCAAGCACCTGCAGTCCCTGCATCATGACCGAGCACGCAGTCGCGCCGTCGCAGTCGTAGTCCGCAATCACCAGCAGCCGGTCACCGCGGACGATGGCGTCCGCCAGGATGTTGGCCATCTCGCCCACGTTCTTCATGCCGGTGTGCGGCAACACGTGTTCGAGTCCGGCCTGGACTTCCGCAACGTCCGTAACCCCGCGGGCAGCGTAGATGCTGGCGAGGAACGGGGGCACACCCTCGGCAACGAGTTTCTTGGCGGCTGCTTCGGGAACGTGGCGGCGTGTGATTTTCATTGGGCGTCCGTGCGCTCATTCTAGCGCAAGTGCTACATTTAATGTAGGTATCAGAGGCCCGCCAAAGTGCCGGAGTCGGCCTTTCCCCGGGGAAAGGTGCTTGCGCCCCACGTTCTGACTTCGCTCTGGAACTGCGGGTAGTCGGACAGAACCGTGGCCGGTACCGCCTCTCCGCGCTCCACGGCGCGCTCCACCGCAAGCCGGTGCGCCGCCTTGCATGCGGCCAGGCCTGCTTCCGTGAATCCGCCGCCCTCGAACAGCACCGGCCGGTCCAGCACGCTGTGCACAAACGGCTTTTCCTGCAGGCAGCGCTCAGCGCGCAGGCGCAGTGCCAGCAGCAGGAAGTCGGCGCTCAGGCCCCTGCCTTGGTGGGACGGCGCGAGCATCAGCGAATCGACGCCGAACTCATTGCGATAGAGCACCCCGATGGGGGTGAGTCCCTCGACCAGCAGGCAGGTCATGCCTTCCGGGCTCCCTGGTCCTTGCAAGGTGCCGAGGGCCGCAATGCAGTCTTGGCCCGGCAGCAGAACGGCCGTCGTGAGCGCTGGACGCGCAAGTCTCCAGTCGTGCTCCTGGTCGAATGCGTCGGGTTGCAGGCTGTTCGTGCGGGGGTTGGGGCCCAGGAACTGCGGCAGCGGAATGCGCCAGAGTTCCGCGAGGGCCTTCCACTTCTCGGCGCTGCGGTCGTCGGCGACCACTTCGTACAGCGCTCGCCGCTGGTGCTGGCCACCGGCATCCGGCAGTCCGAGCGCCACCTCGCCCTCTTCTTCGAGGATGGGGGCGTAGCCGTGCTGCATGAAGACGTCCAGCAGCTGATGGGGCTTGAGCTGCCGCGAGCTCAGTTGAAGCTGACCCGATGGCGTCATGCGGGCCCACACGGGAAGCGCCTTGGGCAGCGAGGACTTCTGGAAGACCTTGTTCGTGCAGTCCCGGTCCTTGTCGTCAAAGATGCGCCAACGCTGCACCCGCCCGGACGGGCTGATACCTTCGAGTTTGGCTGAAAGAATCGGGGAAGCGGGGAACATCCTGGTTTTGACAGCTGCCAGCCGGTTCTGTGGCCGCTTAGAAGAAGACAATCCCGGAATGGACTTCTCCGATGACGACAAGCATCGCGCGACCTTGGACATGCTTCGCGAATCCCTGGAATACCTCGAGCGGCTGCCGCCCGTTCCCTTGACGAGGGAGTTCTGCGCGCGCATCCGCGTGCACCTGGAAGAGCCCACCCAGCGCTTGGTTAGCCGGTCACAGCGCGAACTGCATT
Organism: Ramlibacter alkalitolerans; assembly: GCF_016722765.1. Classification (GTDB taxonomy): domain Bacteria; phylum Pseudomonadota; class Gammaproteobacteria; order Burkholderiales; family Burkholderiaceae_C; genus Ramlibacter; species Ramlibacter alkalitolerans. Next base: position 137,743 of record NZ_JAEQND010000013.1, read on the forward strand.
GCGAGGCGTTTTCCCCGGTCGGGCGCCCTCTCGTGGAAGTCTCGGTGGTCGACGAGCAGCTGACGATTCAGCTGCCGGCGAGCCTCACGAAGCCCAAGGACCGGCAGGCGGCGGCGGTCGACTTCGCGAGATACCTGATGCGGGGTCCAGTGAGGCTGAAGCTCAAGTCGCGAAACTACGACGGAATCAGCCAGTAGCGAGCGGCGCGTGCTATAAATATAGCTGAGCCCGCGCAGTTTAGCGGCCGCAGTCGCGCGCCTGCTTCTCCTGCTTCTTGGCGTGTTCCTCGGTGCGCTGCACGATGTGCTTTTCCACGAGGTCCTTGTCCAGGCACATCCAGTTGGTGCCGTCGATGCCGCGGCTCATTTCGCTGAGCTTGACGGAGTGGAAGCACACGGGTGCGAGGCCCAGCTCCCGAATGGATTCCTTGGCCACCTTCACGGACTGGTTCAGGTCCTGGTCCGCGCTGACGATGACCGCATGCTCGAGTCTGCCGGCCATGGCCAGCGCGACGAGTTCGCACGCGAGGCGCACGTCCGCGCCCTTTTCGGTTGCGTGCAGCTTGCCGTCTTCACCCTGGTGGTAGCGCAGCGTGTTGGTCCAGACCTTGGCGCCGTTATGCCGCAGCCAGTCGCAGAAGCGCGTCATCGTGGTAAAGCCCTGCGGGTCCGTCTCCGCGTCGGGAATGCCTGTGTAGACGCGAACCTCGGCGTCCTTGATGCCGGCTTCGTAGACGCGTTCCTTGAGCAGGTTCAGCATGTTGACGCGGAAGGGTTTCACGCCATGGTGCTGATGCAGGCCGTGATAGAAGTTCTGGTAATCGACAAAGATTACGTTCTTGCGAGTTGCGTGGTCCACGTTGTCTCCGTGAGTGTTTATGCGTTCGTGTAGCTACCGAGGTTCAGCCTCGGTTCTCACCGCGGCCGCGCAGGGGTGCCGGCTTTGGTGATGTCTTTGGGTGCTGGGTGGGTTGCGCCAGGTCGCCTTGGCGGCGAAGACGTCCAGCGGTCCCGGAAACGAGTCGGTCGGCGAGAGTTCGGCCCGCGCTGAGGGCTGCGTGGGCGCTTGCCGCGACGCACGGCTCTACTGCCGGCGTTGGCATGCCGTCCGTGAGCACGCTGACCTCGTAGCCCGTTGCGCAGGGCGTCATGCGCAGCGTCTGGTCGACGGCGGGCTCCCGCACATGCCGACTGAATTCGAGTGCCGTGGGCGCAACCACGCCGTCGATGAGTCCCGCGGTGAGCACCCAGTTGCCCGGAAGCTGGCGGTCGATGACGTGGCCATGGAACAGTGCGGCCTCGCGCGAGGTGAGGCGGCTGAAAGCCCGATAGGCGTCCTTGAGCAGCGGTTCCGCGCGGCAGGCGATTCCCTGCTCCACGAGCGATGCGCCGTTGAGGGGTTCGCGCTCCACGCCACACGCGAAGCACGCGTCGGCCAGGCAGCGCGGCTTAAGAACGAATGTTTCGGGGCGACCGCTTTCGGCCCAAAGCCGGCAATGTGCAAGGACGGCTTCGGCCACAAGGTGGGCGCACAGCTCCGCGTCGGCGAGGATTTGCTGCGCCCGTGCCTTCCGGTCGCGCGCGTAGCCAGCGAGCTGGCCTTCTGCCAGACGCAGCGCGTCGTTGAATGCAGTTGAAGCGGTATCCGCGCGCTGGGTGGTGAGGGTTCGCGGCGTGCCTGAGCCCTCTTCCGCCGCGACGTCAAGCGTCACGGTCGCGGTCCAGCCCTTGTCGGCAGTTCGGCAAAGCGAGAGCGCCTGGGCGAGCTCTGCTCCGTCGCCGCCATCGAGCGGGTAGACGTACTCGAAGCACGGGTCGGTGACGTCGAAGGGCTCGTGCAGGTGCCAGCCGCGTGCACGGGGCGGCACTGTGGGCTCGTGGGCGGGCGGAACGTACTCCCCGTCGAGGGAGTCGGCGTTGAAATCGGCGCCGCAGCAGCTGTCGGTCATTGCGTTGGAGATGAAGGTGGTCTCCAACTAGACAGGCGAGTGCTACGTGAAATTCGCTATACGCCCCGCGTGCTCCGGGCGCAGGCGTCGCCGGTAGCTTTAGCGTCCCCGGGCTCGCCGTATAGCGAATCGGGGGCGTCGGCGAGGGTCAAATTTGCTCTACGCCCTGCCCGAGAGCTCCATGTTCAACCTCGAAGAGCTGCCCATCGTTGATGACGAACTCGTCCCGGCGCCGGCCAAGCCCGCACCGGTGGCGGTGCCCCCGATTCACACCATCGACGGCCAGGTGATGCGGCTGAAAGCGGCCGCAGCGGCCTTCCGCGCCGGCGAGTCGGCCGAAGTCGAACTGCTGGAGTTCGAAGGCCGCAAGTTGCTCGTCTCCGACCTGGTGCAGGAAGCGTTCAAGGAAGCCTTGTCCGCATGCAATACCGCTGATTCGCTGGCGGAGCTCGCGAAGCTGGATGCTTCGTTCAAGGCGAGCAACGTGGACTACCTGGTCGCCGCCGTGCGGCACGACTGCGCGCCCGCGCTCGCCGAGGCCCTGCCGCTGATTTCCCTGATGGGCGGTGCCGCGCGGCACATGGAGCCGGGCCCCAACTTCTTCGCCTCGCTGCGCGCGCAACCCACGGAAGTCCAAGCCAACTGGTTGCTGGCCGTGGGCCAGACGAATCCCTCGGTCATCCTCGACGCGGCCAAGATGCCGATGGGCGAACTGCTCGCGGCGTGGAAGGACCTGGGCTGGACGAGCGTGGAGTCGGCTGCGCGATTGGCGGGCAATTCCCTGCACTCCCGTGCCTTCGAGACGATGCCGGACGAGGCCTGGGCCCGTCAGGTGCACGAGGCCCGCGCGGTCGTGGTGCCGTGGATGCGTGAGCTCCCGCCGTGGGAGCGTCCCGAAGGCGACGCGCGCAAGTACCTTCTGAAGCTGAGGGTGCTGGACGTCATCGCCGGCAACAAGCGCCCTCAGCTCGGCCTGGTGCTGTCGAACCTTTCCGGCAGGTTCCGCGGCCCCGCGGGAGCCATCGAGGAGCACAGCACCGGGCTGGTCCCGTTCCTTCTGCGGGCAGACACGATGCGAACGCTGGAGTACTTCTGCGCAGACGGGCACTCTCACCTGCGCACGGACCCCTGGAACAAGGGCGTCAAGGAAGCCCTGTCGACCATTGGCCAGGATGTCATCGACGCTGCGTCCCCGCAGGTTCTCTGCTACCTGGCGGAGCTGCGCGACGGCCGCGTTTATACGCAGGAGCTCTTCGAGAGAGCTGTCGGCCCCGCGTGGGCCGCGAACGCAGTGATGTCATACGCCAACGAGCTGAGCGCCGCGTTGGTGGTGCACGGCACGCTGCCGGATGACCCCACTGAAACGGCGAAACTGTACGCCGCCCTCACCCGCCCGCGGTGCGCCGGCAATCATGGCTGGCATGGCTCTTTGCGCCTCGACGCAGACAACATGGCGCGTCTGTTCCGCCACGCGGGAGAGGTCAGCTGGCACGAGCACGTGGAGCTGCCGTTCGTGAAGAAGCACTTTACGGCCAACCGGATGCTCGAACACACGAGCGACGGCCGCAACGTCCTGCATTACGGGGGCCCCTTCGTGGTGGCGCACGTGATGAAGACCCTGCCGGCCGAGGACTTCGTTCGCCTGCTGAATGAGCCGGACGCCAGGGGCGCGACGCCCCCGTTCACCATGTCCGAGGCGACCATCGCGCATCTGCATGCGAACAGCCCTGGCGGAGTCATTCGCGGCGTCGACCCCTTCCAGAAGTCCGGGCCGTACGAGCTCTGGAAAGCTCGCCCGCAATTCAAGCCGGAAGCGCACTACGCCATGGCCAAGGCCGGCGAGCATCTGCGCGCCAACATCATCGGCCGCTCGGCGGACACTTCCAAGGTGTACTTGCGCGTGCAGTCCTGCGCCGGCAAGGACTTCTCGCGAAAGACGGGGGAGAAGGGTTGCTGCGGTCGCTTGCAATACGACGCCAAGCGGGACGTCCTGGTGTTCTACGCCGGGCATATGAGCGACCATGACATCTCGCACTACGGCGTGACCACCGTCCCTGAACTGCTGGACGCGGTAGTGAACCGTGCTCTCGCCGGCGTGCTGAAGGAGTACGACAACCGCGGGCACCTGAACTCCTTGCGCGCGCCGGAGCCGAAGAAGACCAAATCGAAGGGTGCGGAGCGCTGAGCGCACGGTTGCCGTATAGCGAATCCGGCCGGTCAGCTGCAGTCGAAGTCGCATGAACGACTTTGACCAGCTTCTTCAGAACATCGAAGCCCTGCCGGTGGTGGACGCGGACGCCCCGATTCCGGCGCGCGCCGTAGAAACCACCGCCGCGGCGCCGGTAGCCTTCGACAAAGCCAACACCGTCCAAGGTCAGACCCAGCGCCTCATGGCTGCCCTGAAGCTCGCTGTCGCCGGGCTTCCGGCGGGGGAGCCCCTCGAAGAGCTCGCGGGTCGGCAATTGGTCGTGAGCCCTCTGGTCGAAAAGCTGTTCACCGACATCGCGGTTGCGGCAACGCACCCGCAAACGATGGATGCGCTGGCCCAGATTGACACCAGCTTGAACTCCACTCAGGAGTTCTTGCGCGGCGCGGTGAACACCGGCAGCGAGACCGCGATGGCAAAGGCCCTGCCCTACATCGGCGGCGCCAAGGTTTGGCTGGACCTGCACCCGCATCCGAACTTCTTCGATGCGCTGTGCGCACAGCCAGTGCATGTGCAGGAGCTCTGGGTTGGCTCCAACTTCGACAGGTCGCCCAAACTCACGCTGAGGCCCGGCAACATGCCGATGGGCGACATCGTGGCAGGTTGGAAGCGTCTGCCAGGCGCGACCGTTGAAAGCGGCGCTCACCTTGCGGTGCACGCGCTTCACGCGCACGGGCTGCAGCGGGAGCCGCCGGCGCAGTGGTGCCAGGACGTCCAAGGCGCCCGGCGCGCCCTGGTGCAGTGGATGCGCGAGACCCTGCCGTGGGACCGCCCGAGCCGCGCCTCGACCCCGCACTACGAGGAAATCAAGGCATTGAACGTCTGGGCCGCGAACAAACGCAACCAACTGGAGCTGGTGGTGCGGCACTTGGGTTCTCAAGGCGCGCTGTCTGAGGACTATGCAGTCGCTGGCTTCATGCTGCGCGCGGACCCTGTGCGTGCCCTCGACGTCTTCGCCGCAGCCCCGTACCTGTACGAGCGGCAAGAGTGGCAGACCGCCATGAAGTCCAATCTTTCCGCCGTCACGCCGGCTCACATCGAGCAGCTCTCGCCGGCGGCGCTGACCTACCTGGCGTCGCTGGGCGACGCGCGCGTCGCGCAGCAGCGCTACTTCGAGCGAGCTCTGGACGGCCACCCCGCGCACGAGGTCGTGGAAGCGTTCAACAAGTGCCCCGGTGCGCCGTCGCTGGTGCTCCACGGCACGGTGCAGCCCAAGAACGAAGACCGGTTCGACCTGCTGCGCGCCATTGAGGGCGGCAGCCCGCTGAACGAGTTTCACGGGCGTCTGGGCTTCGACACCGACAATCTGTTCAAGCTGCTGTCGGCAAGGCCCGATGCCGGGCAGTCGATTGGCCCCGGATACACGGACGGCCTGCTGCGGCTCGTGACCCCCGAGATGGCGAGCCAGCGCGCAAGCGACGGCAGCAACATCCTGCACTGCGGAACGCGTCAAGCCGTAGCCATCGCGGCAGGGCACTTTTCGCAGGAGCAGCTGGTGCAGCTCATGGCCGAGAAAAACAAGGACGGCAAGACGCCGGGCTTCTGCTTCGACGAGCACGCTGTCAAGGCACTGGCCCAGAAGGCGCCCAACGTGCTGCACGCTCTCGACCCGTTCCAGAAGTACCAAGGCGTGGAGCTCTGGAAGGTGAACGACCATCTCCGCCACCCCGCGCTGGACCTGCTGGCCAAACGGGGTGAGCACCTGAAGGCCACCGTGGTGGGACGCAGCGCAGACGCGAAGACCGTGTACGTGCGAGTGGCGGGTTGCAATGGCAAGGACTACTCGAAGAAGGTTGCCCAAGCCGGGGTGACCTACAACTTCATCCGCTACGACGAGAAGAAGCAGGCCATCGCGGCTCACCTCGACGTCCACTCCATCGACCTCGCGATGCGACACAACGGAGCTTCGTCGCCGCTGGACCTGCTCGGAAAACGCGTTCAGCACGGGATGATTGCTGTGCTCTCCGAGTACGACAAACGCGGCTGCCTGGATTCGCTCAAGGCGAAGGAGCCCGCCGCCAAGAAGTCCAAGGCCAAAGACCAGGAGCGCTGAAGCGCGCCCCTGCCGGCCAAGGAACTGCAGGGCCTTCGGCCTGGCGTTCCCGTGGGGCCGAGCTGTCCCGGAAGGCTCCGCCCTGCTTCGCGCGTCATCGCGGCAACGCCGCGTGGCTGCCGGTAGCACTCCGCCCTCAGGGCGCGCCTTCCTAAAAAGAATCCGCCAAGGCGCGCTACGCGCACCGAGCGCTCCCTGAAACGACAGAGTACGGGTTGGTTTTTGAAAGGACTGCCTTGCAAAGGCAGGACTTTCTTCCGGGTATAGCTTCCCCAACCCAAACGAGCTGGGTTGGTGGGCGATACCCTGAAAAAACGCGTGCGCCAGCCTCGGCGCCGGTGTTTCGGGTCTCCTGCGTCGCGTCGCATCGCACAGGAGTTGGCTCGACTTTCCGGAGCATGCGCGCTCCGCCACCCCGCCCTCGTGCCGTTCGCATCAGGCTGCAGCCTGGGGTTCCCGCTTGCTGCGTGTACTGCCGGTCGCGGTGGTCTACCCCCCTCTTCGGCAGGGCACCCGTGGGTGCCAGTGTTCCCGTATAGAAACGGGTGCGCCAATCCGGTGCTGGCTTCCACCAGGCCGCCGGACGCGCTGCCGTCTTCTGACCGCGTTGCTGCCGGAGCGTTGCGCTCCGTTCGTCCAAAACCCGGCCAGCCCGCTTGGCCCCTCGTTTTCCAGCCGCCCCGTGTTGTTTGAGTTCCATCATTAAGTCAACGGGTTCGTAAAACAGGCCGGGCGGATAGCAAATGCCTCGGGCTCTCGATTGTCGAAATGCGCGATGGAAAACGAATTTCCTCGCCCACCCATGCCTGGCACGAAGCCGGCGGAACACGGCCCGCTGTGGCCGGAAGCAGCTAGCCTGTCGCTGGATGAAAAGCGCCAGGTGTTCGAGAACGTCCTCATGAAGGACCGCGGTGACTCCCCGTACAACAACGTGTGGAGCCTGCACAACCTCGCGAACCGCCACCGGCCGGAAATGGCGCGCCTGAACAGCATGCTGCAGCTCACCGCCAAGGCGGGAGAGGAGCTGGGGTACTTCGGCTGCCTCTACAAAATCACCAACGTCGAGACTGGCCAGTGCTACATCGGGCAGACCCGCCGGCCTTTTCACATGCGCATCAAGGACCACCTCGAGCAGGTGGAAGCCTACGACGAAGCCAACACGTTCAATCCGCTGTACGCCGCCATTCGGAAGCTGGGGCTTCCGAGCTTTGCCGTCCAGGTGATGCACGTCGTTTGGGACGGCCGCGAAGGTGGGCTGGAAGAGAAGTGCGAGCCGGCCCGCGAGGAGTTGAACGCCAAGGAGCGGGACTTCATCCGCGACTCGAACAGCTACTGGCTCAAAGGCTTCGGCTACAACCGCACGTCCGGTGGCGCCGGCACCAGCGACATCGACGAAGTTGCTCGCGTCGTGCGCGACCTGCGCATGGCGGTCAACAAATACGGCGTGTTCGCGCTGATGCGCCAGGTGTACGTCCTGAACATGGCCGATTCTGGCCTGTCCCCGGCGGAAATCGCCAAGCGCGCAGGCTACTCGTCTGCTTTCAAGGTGAAGCAGATTCTGGATGCCAACGTGCCCGGCGAGAAGCGCGGCGCGTCCGTGCGCGCGGCCCTGCCCTATCTGACCGAGGTGCTTCACAGCCACATGGGCAAGGCGCTGAAGCAGCGCTCGACGCTCGAATCGCTGATGGACACCTGGTCGCGCCAGGTGCTGAATACAAAAGCCATCTACGAGAAGCTTTCCAGGCCACGGCAGCACCGGGGTATCAAGCCCGAGGTGCTCGAATGCATCGAGGCGGAGCTGCGCTCCCCCATCAAGGCGTACTGCGAGATGGTGCCCATCGACGTGCTGTTCGTGCGCAAACAGCCGACATCCGCGTCGAAGAAGCCGAAACAGAAGGACCTGGGGCGCTGAACCCGCCGCACAAAGCAGAACCGGACCACATGGGCCCGGTTTCTGTTCGCAGGGAAGGCGCTCGCCGCCAGGCTATTCCACGCGGCTGAGGATTTCGCGCAGCACCCAAGGGAATCCGTCCTTGGAGCTCTTGGCGCGCATCACCTGCTCGAGGCTCATGTCCGCGTGCTCCGCCATCACGACCAGCTCCTTGGACTCGCTCCAGAAGGCGCTCATGCCGTTGCCGGCGAAGGCCAACTGAATCTTGGCCACCGCAGCGGGGGTCATCATTTCAGGGGGAAAGCCGGTGATTTTCATTGCGGGGTAGCGCGGTTGGTGGTCGGTGCCGGTTAGACACACGACCGGCGAAAACGTGCCGCCGCGCCGGGATGTATATCAAATCTGGGGCGGCCGCTGCGGTCTGAAAGGGGAAAACCTATTCCCTTCTGGAGCACCGTCCATGGATTTCACCACCTTCGAGACTTTCCTCGAAAAAGGCAAGCGCGACGAAAAGACGGCGACCTGCAAGGTCGTCTCCGCGCTCTTCGAAAACCAGCCGATGGTGCTGCTCCATGCCGACCTGAAGGACCCTGCCGACCCGAGCCGCGACAAGCCGACGCTCGTGATGGCCAGCTGCTACCAGGTGGTCGACAGCGGCTCCGGCGGCTCCGGCAAGGACCACCACGTCCTCGCCTGCTTCGACGGCAAGGAAATCCACTTCAAGTGCGGCGACAGCATCCTGGACGGCCGCGCGGAGAACGCGCAGGAACTCATCGACGAAGCCCTGCGCGATGCCTCGTTCGCCATGGGCGACGACAAGCGCGCAACGCTGCGCAAGTCCATCAATGACCAGGTGGGCGCCACCGCGGTGGACTCCGGTTGCTGGTTCTGGCAGGCGTACAAGCCGACGCGCGCCGGCGCGGAGCCGAAGCTTTGCAAGCACACGAACAAGGTGCTGAACGAGCATGGCCGCGACCTGTGGACCAACCTGGAAGCCGCCTGGGAGCGCATGTCGGCCCCCGAGCAGGGTCAGGAGCAGTCCGGTGAAATGTCGCTGGCCAAGCTGGCGTTCAACATCCCCGTGCTGTACGAGGGCGAGCGCGGCACAGGCAAGACCTACGAGGCGCGCGAGTTCGCCCGCCAGGGCGGCTACGCCCTGGTCGAAATGGCCGGCCATGAGTCCATCGAGGCGCAGGACCTTCTGGGCTACTACGCTCCCGCCGGTGACGGAAAGACCGTGTGGAAGGACGGCAAGCTGGCCCAGGCCTTCCGCAAGGCGGCCGCCGGCGAGAAGGTCGTTCTCCTGCTCGACGAGCTGCTGCGCATCCCGCAGCGTCAGCTCTCGGTGCTGCTGACCGCCCTCTCCCCGGACTCCGACGGCACCTACAAGCTGTCGACGAACCGCATCGTTGACATCAAGGATGGTGTGGGCCAGGACGAGACCATCGCCGCCCCGGTGAAGAACCTGTGCGTGGTGGCCACGACCAACTCCGGCCAAGGCTACGCGGTGGACGAAATCGACGCCGCGGTGGCGGAGCGCTTCATCCCGCTGCGCAAGGAATCCACCATCGACAGCATCCGTGCGGTGCTGACGAAGGAAGCGATGGCCAAGAACCTGCAGGGCGCCGTGGAACCGACCATCGAGTTCTTCCAGAAGGCCAAGGCCCTGTTCTCGCAAGGCCAGCTGGAGCGCGAGCCCTCGATGCGTACCCTGGTGCGTGCTTTCACCTACGCGTCGCCGGGCTGCCCGAACGACGTGAAGGCCGGCCTCAAGGGACAGGCACTTCTCTGGGTCGCCCGCGACACCAACGCGGTCCCGCTGCCGGAGCAAGTGGAGTCCATCAACCGGCTGGTGGAGAGCTGCTTCGCCGGCGGCCGTGCAAAAGCGGCAGCGAAGTCCCAAGGGGCCTCGCGATGAGTCGCGTCCACCACTTCGCCGACCCGCTCATCGCCAAAGCGGTGAACGAGGTCCTGGTGGAGCGCCTCATGGCGGACGTCTTCCTGGACAAGCCGCTGAGCCCTCGCATCCGCAAGAACTTCAACACGGCGTGCTGGACGTTCGCGAACAACGAGCACCTGATTTTCATCGGGGACCAGGTGCTGCCCTTCGACCGTGAGCGCCCTGACCTGACGGACAAGGACCACATCCGCTTCTACAAGGCGCTGATGCACCACGAGCTCGCGCACGCGGAGCACACGGTGCGCAACTTCCCGGCGATGAACAGCATGTGCGAAGCCGCAGGCGCGGACTTCTCTTTGCTGAATCTGATGGAAGACGCCCGCATCGAGCACGTCCATCGCCAGGTGATGGGCACAAAGTTCGACTGGAGTTCGTTCTACACGGAGCCGGTCGATGACGGCGGCCAGCCAGTCACGCTCCTGTACAAGATGGTCGAGGCCGAATCGCCTGACGTCGAGTGCGCCGACCCGAAGATGCTCGCTCGCGTGCAGGACTACTACGCCCGCATCGTTGCCTGCCCGAGCACGATGAACCTGCGGCCCATCCTGAAGGAGTGGGTCGAGGAGTTCAGCAAGGAGCAGACGCCGGACCGGCAGAAAGCCAACCGGGGTCAAGGTCAGGGCGAGCCTGGTGGCCAGGGTGGCAAAGGCAGCAAGCCGAAGAACGGAAAAGGGCAGGAGAAGGACGGCAACGTGCTCTCCGAGCGCGGGGAGCTGCAGACCGCAGCGCAACTCGCGCGGGATGAAAAGGCCCTGGAACAAGCCCTGGCCGACTCCAAGGACGTCAAGGACATCGCCATGCCCGGTGGGCGCGGCAAAGGCGCTCCCGACGAGACGAAGGGCAAGTTCCTCGACCGCCCGCAGGACATCAATCCGAAGGAAGTCGAGAAGATTGCCGCCCTGCTCGAAAAGATGATGGTGAGCAACGAGCGGCTGGTGTCGACCACCGACCCGACGACTCGCCTGAACCGGCGCGCCATCGTCGACCCGAACCAGCCGGCCTACCGCCGCAAGGAGCTGCCGAAGAAGAAAAAGCTCAAGCTCGTGATGGTGGTCGACTGCTCCGGGTCGATGGACGGGGAGCCTGCGAAGGCCGCCACCACGATGGCTGCGGCCCTGCACCTGCTCGCGCTCAAGGGCCATGTCGAGGGGCAACTCATCACGTCCACGACCGAGAAGTTCGAGGTCTACGACTTCAAGGACGAAAAGGGTGTCCTCAACTGCTTCGCCCGCCCGAGTGCCGAAGGCCTGGAGCGCACGTTCGAGGCCAACCAGAAGCTGCTGCGCGACGCCGATGCGACGCTGGTGTTCACCGACGCCGCGCTGGCCGACACCCCCATCAACAAGGCCCGCTGGCACGCGAAGGGCATCACGACCACCGGCCTGTATGTCGGTCCGGTGGACGCGCTGGCCAACCTGCAGAAGTACTTCGACCGGTCGCTCATTCGCTCCAACGTGACCGACCTGGCGTTCGCGCTGCAGAAGAACTTCGCGCGGCAGGTCCGGCCCGGCATGAGCCGCTGACCGTGTATAGCAAACCGGGGCGCCCTGCCCCGGTCTGACTTCAAAACAGACACGAAAGACCGCCGTGAGCATCACCCTACAAGACGAGCTCGAGTTCCTGCTGGACTCCTTCCGCGAGAACATCCAGCCGAAGCTGGAAGCGCAGGGCTTTGAGGTCAGCACGCACGTGGCGGGCCGTTACGGGCACCTGCACGTGAAGCGCACGTTCGACAAGGCGGTGAACGTCCCTGGCAACGACGGCAACCAGGTCACGGAGCCGGTCGCGGTCGCGAGCTCCTTCGGTCTGCACTTTGGCATCCAGCCGGATGGAACGCTGACGCTCTCGCCGTTCCTGCGGCTGCTTGACCAAAAGTTCCCAGAAGACCATCCCATCCACCGCAAGCTCGGTTCACTGTTCGAGACGACGCCCGGCGACCAGGCGCTGCGCTCGTTGCGCAATTTCGTGCCGACGAAGAACGACTTCGGCTACGGCCGCCGCGTCTACGAGGTGTATCAGAAGCGCGAAGGCATCAAGGAGCTGCAGCCCGAAATGCTGGACGAGTTCCTGGCCACAGACAGCCCGTACTTGGCTCCTCTACTCGATGCAGGTGCGCCGGCGACCCGCGTGAACCTGAATATGCTTGCCGCCGCCACAGAGCTCGAGGCCGGCGCCGAGAAGGAAGGCTTCAGCATGGCGGCCGACCTGTCCAACCTGCGCTACGGCGTGACTTTCACGCGCGCAGAGGCCGCAGGCTTTCGCAGCAGCCTCTACCTGCACCGAGACCAGGCCACCGGCGAGCTCAAGAATCCGAAGCTGTCGATTCAAGGTGGCGCCGGTCGAAACACCGACATCTACCTGCGGTGCGACGCGAAGGACGCGTTCGCGCAGGCAGCACGCTACTTGGACAGCGTGTCCAACGAGGTCGAAGTGCACTGGAACGCGGCCGCACTCGAAGCAGGCAAAGCCTCGCGCGAGGACACGACCATATCGGTGAAGCAGGTGGACACGAGCAGCGCCAATCGGGACGATGGGTACCGGGCGCTTGAGATTCGCAAGAGCTACGGTGACAAGGTGCTCGGTCTGCAGCTGCGCTTTTGCCTGGACCGGCATGGCTCGCTGACCTGGAACGGCCGCGTCCTTCCCTTCCTGGAGTACCCAAACGAGCCTGCGGACAGCGGGCGCAACACGTACGGTCGTCAGTGGGCTGCCATTTCCGAGGGCTTTTCGCCTGAGCGGAACGCCGCAGAGCACTTGGTAAAGGGCTTCGGGGACCTCACGAAGGAGCCACTGGTTGCCAACAACCACCTGTTCGACATCAGCAGCACGCCCAAGCTGTCGCCGCACGAAGCCGTGAAGGCCTTCGTTGCCGCCGTGCGATTCAACGATTCCCTGCCGCCATGGGCAAACACGCTCGAGGCCCTGCTCCCGGCGGTGGGCGCAGCGGCGAAGGAAGGCTTCCGCCCGAACCTCGTGGTCGCGGGGCACCCGAGCTATGCGCGCAAGGCGTACCAGTCGCACGTCCTGCATCTGGACCACCATGAGGAGCCCGCAAAGCGCATCGACCTGAACTTCCAGCTTCCGGGTGATGGCGTGCCGCTGGTCAGCTACAACGGCACGGTGACGTTCCAGTACGCTCTGAACGAGGGCAACGCCACGCTTTACCGGAAGTTCGATGCCCCTGAGACGCTGGAGAGTGCCGCCAAGGGCATGCTCGCTTTCACGGAGTCGAGCAAAGACGCAGCCCTGGCCGAAGCGCAGAAGTGGTTCTGGTCCCGCAAGCTCGGGACGGGCTGGCTCGAGGTCCTGGACACCGATGCGAAGGTGGCGCATTTCGCGTTCCGGCCAGGTGACAGCAAGACTGCCTCTCTGGTGGCGGTGAAGCTGGGTGACAACCTGGAGCCGTCGGCGCTCGTGGACGACCCTGCTGCGGTCATGAAGCACCTGGGCTTCGACCCGAACCCGGAAGCGTCCACCTACCGGGCCGCGGAGCGCGCCGCCTTCCGGGCGGGCGTGGCGCCGCTGCTGCAGGAGCACGTGCTGGACGCTTGCAAGTACGAGCTGAGGAAGGCCGTCGAACATTCGAAGGCGCTGAAGATTGCAGGCATGGACCTGTCGGCGGATGGCAAACAGGCAACCGTCACGTTCGTGGGGCAGCCCGCCAAGACCTACGACCTGAAGAAGCTGGATGGCCGGGTCGTCCTGGCTGACCCGTCCCTCAAGGGCAAGCAACGCTCGGTGCAGAGCCGCTCGATGCAGGGCCCGCGTGCACTGGAAGTGCTGCTGTCGCCGCTCGCGCAACTGAAGTTCGAAGAATGGCAGACGCAACTCGCGGCAGCGAAGGCCACCGAGAAGAAGACCAAGCGGGTAGCGCCGGAGCGCTAAGCGTAAGCCTCAAACACGAAAAAGCCGGTGGGCGCTCAGGCACTCACCGGCTCTTGCTTTTGGGCTGGTTTCAGGCCAGTTCCGGCGACGCCATGAGCGTGCGGAACTCCTTGTAGGCCTCGCCTAGGCGGAAGGTGATGGAGCCGTGGTTGCGCTTGCCCCACTCGGACATCATCTCCACGCGCGTGAACTCGGGCCCGTTGCCGATGCCGAACTTGCGGACAAGGGCGAGACGGTTCTGCGGCTTCATCATGCTCAGGACCTGGCGCACCCTCATCACGTCGCGGCGAGACTGCACGACATCTTCCACGCTGGGGCCTTCATCGGCGAATTCCACCGGGTCGCCGTGCTCGTCCACCGGCATGGGCACCTGCAGGTCGGGCCGGCCATAGCCGCAAGCGATGGCCATCTGGTTGCGCGCCGAGGTGCCAGCGTAGGACGTGAAGCGGTACCCGCGGGTCGGGTCGAACATTTCCAGCGCGTTCAGCACGCCCTCGAAACCGGCCTGCACCATGTCTTCGTAGGACACGACGCCTGGCTGCACGTACGTGCGAGCCAGCTTGTGCACCAAGCCACGCACGCTCTCGACCAGCTGGGCACGGGCGTCGTCCCACGCAGGAGTGCCGCGGGCGGCAAAGAGCTGCAGCTGCCGTTCGTATTCGGCAACAGGGGTGGCAAGCCCCTTCTCGCCCGAGGTGCGCTCGGCGAGGACTTCAAGGGGTTGGGCGGCGGCGTTCATGCTTGTCTCACTTCTTTGAGTTGGTGTTGTTGAGACCTATAGCGACCGCACCTGTTAGACGGTGCTGCTTGCGCCAGCGCAGGCAAAATGCGGGGATGGGAGAGCAGGACTGGGACCCGACACAGGTGCGAGATGCGTTCGCGCAGCAGCACCTCGAGCAGGAAGTGCCGCGCCAGCTCGCGCAGCTGCGGGACGTGCGTTCTGGGCGGGCAACGCCGCTCGTGCACCAGGTCAACTTCTACCGGCGCATGGAGCAGGCCCTGGTCGCGGCACCCCTAGATGAGGGACAGGCGCTCGCGTGCAGGGCGGGATGTGCCTATTGCTGCCACTACCACGTCTATGTGTACGCGCCCGAGGCCTTGGCCATCGCGGAGCACCTGCAGGCGCAGCCTGCGGCTGTCCGTGACCGCGCGCGACAGCGGTTGATGGCGAATGCACAGCGCATCGCGCAGCTCTCCGTCGAAGAGCACCTGGCCACGAACGTGGAGTGCGCCTTCCTGACGCCAGAAAACACGTGCGGCATCTATGCGGTGCGCCCTTCTGCCTGCCGCAAGCACCACTCCTACGACGTGCAGCCCTGCATCACGACGTTCAACGACCCGGCGGCGCCGGACATGCTCCCGCAAAGCGCTGCGGTCATCGGAACGGCAGAAGGCCTCATGGCAGCGAGCGCTGTGGCGCAGCGCCAAGCAGGCTTTGACCACCGCCGCTACGAGCTGGCGACGGCGGTTCTGGAAGCGCTGGACAACAAGGCCTCGGCGCGTCGTTGGAAGGACGGGAAGGTCACCTTCCCGGGAGTGCGGGACCGTGACGAGACAGGCGGCGTCGAGTTCTAGGCACCCGCCTGCCGCGGCGGTCAATGCAGCGTGCCGGTTCTGGCGATGTCCGGGAAGCGCAGGCCCTCGAAGGCAAGGCCCTGGAGTTCACAAGCGAGTCTCAGTGCCTGGTGCAGGTCCACGTCCGGCTCGATGTACCGCATGGGCGCGGCAATCGCAAGGTGCTGGCCGTCGGCCTGGCGTGCATGAAGTTCGAAGTAGCCGGGAGCTGGAACCGTGGCGGAAACGGCGAGCCCGCGGCCCAGCAGCTCTCGCGCAAGCCGCAGATGTTCTTTGAGTTCCTCGAGGGCCGGCCCGGCGCACGTGCTCAGGCACGCGCTCATGCGGGCGGGCGCCAGGACGCTGACGCGCTCCACGGGCAGCCCGGCGCGTTCCAGGGCCGCAGCCGCCAAGTCTTCGCACGCCCTTGCCTGCTCGAGTTCCGGCGTTATGCAGTCGAAGTCCGGCATGTCTTCCTGCGGCATCCGAGCCGCACACAGCGCATAAACGGTCACGGCCCGCCCTGCTGGGTAGGCCTCGTCCAGCACGAACGGCATGGCGATGGGCGAGCCGCTTGGACGGTTCGCCTCAGCGTCGGCAAACATGCGCGACAAGGTGAGCGGGCCGTACGTCTGAAGGTCTGAACGCCGCACCAGCCCGGTGAACCCGCTGAGCTTGTGCGCGGCCGCGCCGCGGTCGAATCGGAAGGGGTAGAACTGCTGGACGTGCTGCAGCAGCTCCTTGGTGTCAATCTGGGCGTCCGTCAGGAGCAGCCGGCGCCCCAGCGCGCTGCTTTCCAGGACGACCACGAAGGGCACGACGAAGAGCCACAGCATCTGGGCAGGCGTGTCTTCGCTGCTTTGAGGGAGCGCTGGCTTGTCCAGCAGCGGCCAGACGCTGGCTTCCAGCGCCATACGCCGGCGCGGGCTGCATGACGAGGCGGCCAGCATGCCTTCCAGCAGGTTGAACGCAGTAGTCTGGTCGGTCTCCAGGTGCTTGATGAAGTCGCAGCGCGCGGCCTTCAGCTCGGAGAGAAATTCGCGGGGGTCGTCCGTGGCAAGGGCGAGGTCCAGGTGGTGGTCAACCGCCAAGGTCAGTCCGTCTATCTGTTGGTGTTGTGCTTATTTTATAGCACATTACCCCGGCAGTCCAGTCGGCTACCCTGTGAACCTACCCCTTGCGCCGATACCGCATGAGGATTTCCGCTCGCACGGCCGGGTCCACAAGGAACCCGAGCGGACTGGCTTGCCGCAACTGCTGGCCACGGTCGTTCTCCGCCAGGGCTTCGTCCCAGTGCCTGCCTTCAATGATGCGGCGCCACTCGTCCCGCAGCGGCTTTGAATGCGAGTCGCCCAGTTGGTCCCAGTTGTCCAGCACCTGCAGGACGCGGGAGACCTTTTCCGGATGCTCGCGCAGCACCTTGACGGCTTCGACATGCAGCTCCAGGCTGCGCAGGTCCTGCGCGCGGTGCAGGTCGAGTGAATCGCTGGACATGGCCTGAATCCTAGACGCTGCTCTGCTTCGGATGCCGCGGTGCGCGCTTGCGTTTGGCGCGCTCGTTGTGCTCCATCTCCGCGATGGAGTGGGCCTTGAGGATGAACAGCTCCTGCAGCTGGTCTTCCAGGCCGAGGGCGTACACGATGCGTATGAACGAGGCGAGCGTGCTCTGGCCCTTGTTCTCCAGCGTGCTGACGGTGCCGCGCGAGACGCCAGCCTTGGCAGCCACGTCAGCTTGCTGCAGGTTTAGCGACAGTCGAACCGCCCTAAGGCGGCTTCCGAGTTCGCTGCAAATCTCGTCCGCAGTTGCGAGGCCAAAGTCCAACATTCTGTGCATTGGAGCCGATTTCGGTACTTTACGTCAAAAGATTGAGCATTCCTAGGGCCGCGGCAAATTGGCAAAACCTTGGTAATTCCTGGCAAAACAGGGCAGAAGAAGGCCCGCGCGAGGCGGGCCGTGTTGGTGCGAGAGGTCTTACCGGTCGAGGCCGCGGTCACGGTTGCGCTGCGGCGTCAGGTGCTTGAGCATGTCCGGCAGCTGGTCGAAGAACACGCCCTTGTGCTCCTTGGTGGTCACGTCGAACGTCTTCTTGTCGATGGTGTGCAGCTGCACGTCGTACAGGTCGCTGGCTTCGTCCAGCTTGATGTCCACGTTGCGATTGCCCTTGTTCACCCGAAGGGCGCCGTCGTTCATGAGCACGAACGTGCAGGCGCGCGGGTCTTGCCCCAGGGAAAGCAGGGACGCCTGTACTTGGCGAGCGATTTCCTGGCGCACCGGGTCGATTCCCTTGGCCGCCGTTTGTGCGGCGACCTGTGCGCCGGCTGCCTTCGCCGTCATGAGCTTGGGCTCGGCCACTTCCGGCGCGCGGTCCGGCACCAGGGTGTGCGCCACCAGACCGCCTTCCAGGTCCTTCAGCGAGGCGAGGGTTTCAGCCTTCAGGCCCTCGAAGTCGCGGCTCTGGTCGCGCGGGTCGCCGAAGCGCTCAGCGGGCACCTTGCGGAACGTGCGGCGCACGTAATCGAGCAGCTCACCCGGGGTGCAGGTGATGTCCTCGTTGGGGTTGTAGCGGTCGTGGATGAACACCACGGGTGCCGTGAGCTTGCCGTCGACGTCCGCGAGGTTCACCATGTACTCGAACTGGCGCTCGCTGCGCACGAACTCGCGGTCCGGCATGGACTTGAGTTCCGTCCAGTTGTGCGCGTTCTCGTCATCGCGCGTGATGAGGCGCTTGACGACTGCCTCGGGCGTGTCGCCGTGGGCCAGCGCGTCGAGGATGGCGGTAGACATGGCGAGGCGGTCGCCGTCGTGGTGGGTGTGCAGAAGGCCGACGGTGACGCCGTTGTGCATCACGGTGAGGATTGCTTTGGTCGACATGGCGCGTTTGTCCGTGTAGTTGCTGCTGGTGTTTGGACAGCGGGCGGCAGCACGTATCTGCTATATGTGCTCAATACAGCACGGTGCGTCGGATGACGGTGCCCTGCTCTTGCTCCACGCTCGTCGTGCCGGTGCCGGGGGACTGCCCGTCCGGTGTCGCGTCTTTCGGTACGGGAACGCGCTCGTCCACGATGACGGGCTTCGGCTTGCGCTTGACAACTGCGCCGATGGTGAGAGTGCCCGATGCAGTGGCAGCAAGGCCCTCGAGGGTGAGCGCCGCCGCCAGTCCGGCCAGGAGCGCGCGAATGAGCAGAGCACGAAGCATTTTGGGTTCCGCCTTCATGGCATGACCGCGCACCAGGGTGGGAGCAACGCGGCCGGGGTTTGTGCGTACGGTCGCCACGCCTTCTGCTGGTCGACCAGGTGGTTCAACTGGCCTGTTTCCGAGAGCACGCAGAACGCCACGAGCGCGTCATAGGCCGCGGTGCCGAGACGCATAGCGCCTGCTCGCGCGGCGTGCGTAGCCGCTTGAAGGTCAAGGTCCTGCTCGGTCCTGCCAAGGGGGAAGGCTGCTGCACGTTGTCCGTTGAACAGCATGCACAGCTCCAAGGCCTTCGCATTCCGCGCGCCTGAGGCCCCAGGAACACGCCAGCCGAATGCGATGTCACAGCCGCGGCTGAGAAGAATCTGCCGCAGCTGCTGCGGGGTCTTGTCGGAGTACTCGGTCATACAGCATCAAGGGGGGTCGCTGTTAGACCGCGAAAACGCGCAAACATCTGACGCGCGTCAACCCTCGGGACTATCGGTTCGTGGCGACGACCGCAGGCACCCCAAAGAGCTGTGCCCAGGACTGGATGGCGGAACGCTGCAGGCCAGGGATGCTGTTGCCTTCCGGTGCCCACCATCCGTTCACGCCGGCCACGAACACGTCCGCGCCTTCGAACGCGGTGGCCAGCACCGTCCAAGGCAGCAGCACTTCGTAGCAGATGAACACACCGACGCGCCCTGCTTTGGTCGCATAGACGCTCTGGCCGAAGACGTTGGAGCCGGAGTCTTGCAGGTCGTCCTGACGGCCGCGGTCGCGGAACGGCACCGGCACACGCACGCGGTACACCTGCGGCTGCTCGCCACCCAGGAGCACGAGGCTGTTATCCAGCAGCTTGCCGCGCAGGGTCGTCGCACCGGTGATGACGACTGCGTTGCGTTCCCGCGCGAGCGCGCTTACGTCGCCCCAGAGTTCCTCTCGCATCGGAGTCCATTCACCGGCGGCGGTCTCCGGGAAAACCACGACCTGCTTGCCTTTCTCGAGTAGCTCAGCGGCGCGCTCCGTGTTGGCTTGGTGAAGCGGCAGCTGCTCGAACGCGTTGCGGCCAAGGATGTTGCCGACGTGGGTGTCGACGCTCGACATGGTGCCCGGAGCCTGTGGCTGGAACGTCGGGCCGTAGGTGAGCAGGGCGAGCAGCATCCCGGCCATGACCGTGAGGCCGAAGCGGTGTGCCAATTTATGCGTGCCGCGTGCGCTGCCGTACTGCGCCAAAAGGACGCCAGCAGCCAACGCAGCGGCTACGCCGGCGAAGCCCCAGCCGGGAAAGAGCATCCCAGCCGCCGTGAGCGGATTGCCGACCGCCAGCATGCCGACGGGCGGCACGATGAGCACCACCTGGGCGAGCGGCAGGCGCCAGCAAAACTGCTTCCAGTTCTTCGTCCACGCCAAGGCCCAGACGGCGGCCAGCAGCGCGGACACGGCCAGCCAGATGAGCGTGGGCTTCGTCGCATCGGAGAAGAACAACGCGCCGCCCGCCGGGACGCCGCGCGCGGTGACCAGGTAATAGGTCATGACGGCTGCGAAAGCCTGCAGCCGGCAAGTGCTCAGGCCGAACGCCAGGAACACCAGCATGGCGCCGACAAGGTGTGCGGGCGAGTCGCCCCAGCTCAAACCCGCCGAAATGGCCAGGACAAAGGGAGCCAGGACGTGCGCGCCGGCGTACGTGCCGGTGCGCAGTGTTGCGTACGCGCCGCTGTGCGGCTTGGTGTGCGTGAAGGCGGGGGTCGTCATTACCTAAAGTTGTAGCGAAGTGCTATCATGTATTCGGTTTAGACAGGCGTCTCACGTTCTCGTTGCCGAGGGTCTAAATCAGGGGAGCCGGAAGCAGCACCGAATTTAAGAGCCGGTAGCTATACGAAGTGAAAGACGAACCACAGGCCGAGGAAACCGGCCCAACCCCTCAACAAACCACGAGACTGAGAGACGAATGAGCACCATCCTCGCCAATGGCCTGACGTACTGGGTACTGGTCTTGGCCACCCTGGCCGGCATCCACACGATGCGCAGCAAGGCCATCGCAACCGGTTCCTACCGGTGGGCGTACCTCACCTCTCTGGTCATGCTCCCCGGCACCTACCTGCACGAACTGGCTCACGCCACTGCCGGACTCTTCCTGAACGCGCAGCCGCTGAAACTGAGCGTGGTTCCGCGGATTGCCGACGAAGTTCCGACGTTTGGCACGACCGAGTTCGGGAACCTGACCTGGTACAACGCCGCCCCGGTGGGACTGGCCCCGCTCGCGCTGATTCCCCTGTCGCTGGTCCTGTGCGGCCTCACGACCTGGGACACCCCGGCGCTCAAGATGGCGGAAGCCTTCCTGGTCGGCAGCGTGCTCTACTCCAGCATCCCGTCGTACATCGACATGGCGTTCGCCAAGCGGTACTGGTGGGGCCCCTTCCTGGTGGCCGGCACGCTCGGTGGTCTGGGCTACTGGCTCTACACCCTGGCGGTGTCCATGTAACGCACACCGCCTTGCTCCTAAAAAGCCCGGTTGCTTGACGCAGCGGGGCTTTTTTCATGGGAGCTGAAAAACGCGTTCGCCTAAACTACTGGTGTGTTCATCGTCACTACCAGTATTTGTCATGTCCGCTGTTCCCTTCCCGGTTGAACCCCGGGGTGACTCTCGGCCACTGCATCCGACCGACAGAGCAGCAGCCGAGTCGCTGAACCTGCTGCTCCTGGCGCTCACCGACGCCTACACGGAGACCGGCATGATTGGTGTGCTCGACGTCCTCTACAAGACGGCCGACACAATGCGCACCATCGAAATCCGCATCGCGCGCCAGAAAGGCAACGAGGCGGAAGAGCACCTGTACAGCGAAGCGCTCGGCAAGCTCCTGGCACCCTAAAGTCCAGCAGCGCTCACGCATAAACTGTCACGCCGCGGCATCGGCGCGGCCGCTAGTGGTATAGCACTCCCACCCCAGCCGGGTCCCCACCCCCACAACCAGACCTCGGCCCCGCAGAGCACTCAGCCTGGAACTCCCCCTTGCCGTGGGCACTGCCAAAAAGGCAGTAGCCCGAAACCCGCGCCAGATAAGCTTCCCGCAGGGTTTGAGACTACAAAGTCAGTCTTTCTTTATGTTCCACTACGCCGTGTTTTTGCCCCCATTTAGCTCAATTCAAGAACGCCGAGGCAGTAGGCCCTGAACCCCGGGCAGTGGGTCCGCCGAGGCGCCTCTGAATTCAACATCGAGGGGTGCGCGCCCGTCCTGCCTAACAGGCCCCAGACCGGCCAGTCCGCCATTCGGATACCAGCTGTGGAAGCCAAAGACTGTTCGGCCAAGCCGCAACCCCCTCAACCGCCCCGAAAGCCTTTGAAATCAATGGCTTCTGCGAGCACCCCGTGTTCCTGGAACTCGTCCGCAGCGTGTTCGGTATAGCGGAACACCTCGGAGCGCCCTGCTTCGCCCCCGGAAGGGCTTGAAACCAAGAGATTGGCCCCCGGGAAACCCCGCCCCTTCCCCGCCTTGTCAGGCGGTCGGGGCGGAAGCTCAAGGCAAGGCTGAGCGCAGGCTCCAGGCAAGGGTTGAGCGGGTCCTCGGGAAGCCGAGCGCCCTGCCCTCAGGCGAGCTGGAAGCGCAGGCTCACTGGGAGCCGGAACCCTTCCCGGCGAGCTGCTACCCCTCGCCCAAGCTCCTGGGCCGGTAGGACCCGCCTTTGCTGCCAATCCCCTGGGACGGTACGACCCGGCCTGGCGGCCGACCCCGCGAGGAAGTCCTGGGCCGGAAGAACCCCGCCTTGTGAGCAAACACTCAGGGACGGTTCAACCCCTGCCGGATGTTGGCTGTCCTGGGCCGGCGAAAGCCGGCTGCCCGGGCGCCGGTTGACGCCTCGCCGAGGCCTCGCCGAGGGCTTTCTATTGCCGACTGCTGAGTCTCTACAATCGTCTACAAAACGCTAGAAAGTCGTCCGGACGCGGCTGGGATGATGCTCACAACGGGGCTCACCTGACGCCGATGACGCCCGTGCTTCGCGGCCCGGAAGCACCCCGCCTCGCAGGTTGCGACTGCCCTGCCGGGAAGGCTTTGATGACATGTCTCAGGCGCTTTCGGCCAGGCCGAGCCGCCCGTCCTGATGGCAAGGAACTGGGGTGTCCTGGTGCTCGCCCGGCGCTTGTTTTCCTGCTCGCCGAGCGCTTCCCGAGGCGCCAGCCGAGGGGCTTTCCCCGGGGCAAGAACGCGCACGGGATGGGGCGCCTGGCGGCGCCCGAACAGCCATTGTTTGCAGCTCTTAGAGCTGCGTGGGAACGGTTGGAGTGCGCCCCCGGAATGTCCGGAGATGGCCCGGAAATCCATCCCTGGCTCCGTGTCACGCCGGCCATCAGCCTTGCGCCGTTCTGCCCTCGCCCTGGGCTCAGGCAGTGCGCGATGCGGGGGCCCAAGCTGTGCGTGTCCGGGGGCTTGGAGCTGTGCGTCTCCGAGGACCTGAGCGAGCCGAAGGCGAGCGATATTCTGGGCGGGAGAACATCTTCTTCAGGGTTTTTTCGGCCGGTGGCGGGCTCCTCGCGGGGCGGCTGAAGTCCTGCCCGGCGGGGACTGACTGGCGCTAGGCCGACCCTGGCGGGGCGCTCGAAAGCTGGCGCGCGGACCGCTTTGAGCCCAAGCCAGCGTGCCTTGCTCGGATACCGTTTTTTAAGCCGTTGATTCACAAGGGGTCCAACAGTTGTACCGCTGAAAGGCCTCGCCTCGCGGCTCGGCCAAGCCCATGACGTCGCCCGGCTAAGGTAGGAGCCCGGCCCACCGGCGAAGCCCGAAATGACCCGGAAATCCATCCCTGGCGCCGTGTCACGCCGGCCATCAGCCTTGCGCCTGGCAGGCGCTCGAGCTCTGCTTTCAAGGGACTGGGAGCCTCGCCGCGGGCTTCAGCTGTCCCCGGGCGCGAGCCGTCAGGCGAGCGGTTTTGCCGCCGCCGAAAGACGCGTACTTCAGGGCTTTTTCTGCCAGAGGGCGGTATCCGGGAGCTGGAACTTCAAGCCAGCCGGAAGCGCTTGAGCCCCCTCATCCGGGGGCGCTGGTTCTCCATCGCCGAACAGGCTCACCGGGGCTTCGCGCCCCGAGCGCTCCCCGAGCGAAGCGAGGGTGTTTGCGCTGGCCAGAGGATGCGTTTTTCAGGGTTTTTCGCGCGGAGCGGAAGCCGGACCGGGGCGCTTAGATGCTTCCGGTCGACCCGGTGCGCTGTGTCGGGCGAGACGGACTTCGGCAACGGCTGGTCCGCCCAGGCCGCTCCTCGGTGGGGTCGACGCAGGCCTGGTGGGCGGCTGGTTTCCGTGTCCGCGATTGCCTCGCGGACAGCTCTCGGCCTAAGGTGACAGCCCGGTCCAGGACGGACTTCTGAGAGCAATGGGCAGGGGCTGAACCCCTCGGCGAGGGCTTCGTTCTTGGCGATGCCGGGAGCTCTCTTCTACCGTTCCCGGGGGCTGAAGGTGAACCGCCTCGAGCACCTGCGGTGCCGCGAAAGGTGAGCTCCCCGGGAGTTGCCGAAAACCGCCCGGTTGGGCGCGGCCTTGCCCTCTGAGCGGTTGACCGCCCCGGGCACATTTCAGGCCCTAAAGGTGAGCTCCCCGGGAGAAATCGGGCTGTCGAGGCACCGACAGGTGAGAGGAAATGTGCAGCCGCGGCGCTTCAGGTGAGAACTTATGGGAGTTCGCGAAAAGAGGCGTCGCGGTCGTCCCCATCCCCTCTGAGAGGGGGCTCGCCGCAGGCCCGTGTGGCGGTCTTCAGGTGAGAGGTTATGGGAGAAATCGTGGCCCTTGCCCGAGGCTGCTGAGCGCGCGCTCCTGCTCAGCCGTTGACTCCGAAAGTCCTTGTGCGAGAGGCACTTACGCGGCCTTCTGGACCCCGGTTCGACTTATGTTGGCCAGCATAATTTTTGGTAACGCCGCCGCCCGCCGGTGCGCTGCCGTCCGAGGTGCGCGTCGAAGGGTGAGAACAATTGTGCGGGGCCCCACTGACCGTATTGGCCAGGCCGCCTTCCCTCGTGAGCCGTGGCCGGCCGCGAGGACTTCAGGGCTCGAACGGTGAGCTCTTTTGTGCGGCACTGGGCCCCGCGGGCGCGCCCTACTCGTCCTGCTGGCGCTGCTGGTCCTGCTGCTGTTGCTGCCCCGAATCGCGCGAGTGCTGGTACTCCTGGTGGTCCGGGTTCATCTGGTTGCCGTGGTTGGTCTGGTTCTGCTGGTGCTCACGGCTGCCGGGGTTGTGGGCGTCGCTCTTCTGGTCGTTCGAGGTCCTGGTCATAGCTTGCTCCTGGTGAGTTCTGGCTGGAAAAGAACCGCGCGGGAAGCGTCGGGAGTTCCAGTTTCCGGCAAGGCCGCAGGCTCCGGGCGTGGCTGCAACGAGCCGTACAAGGACGAGACTCCCGCAGGTCCGGTACTGCCGGCGAGCCCGCACAAAAGCTCTCACCCAAGCCCGCCAGTTCGCAAGCTCACCCGGCCGAAGGGCGTGCGACGAGCAGCTCCTGGCGGATGCGCGCGGTGCGTTCACCGTCCGGCAAGGACGTGCCGTGCCGGCGCATGCCTGGCGGGCTTCCTGCAAGAGGCACTCCCCTGCCCCGGCGAGGCTCACGTCCCAGGCGCCCTCTGGTTGATTGCAAAGCTGCTGACCCTGCCGCGCGGGTAGACCGTCTGCTGCCCGGGCGCCTTGGAAGGGCTTGGTTGCCGATAGCTTTTCGTAAGCGCTTGATTCATTGGACGTCCCATGTTGGAACGCCTCGAGGAGCTGGCCTACGCCACCCGAGGGGCTGGCGGGAGAACATCTTCTTCAGGGTTTTTTCGGCCGGTGGCAAACAGCTGGCGGTGCTGCGCCGAGTAGGTTTTCGCATGTCGTTGATTCAAAACGGTTCCAGAGTCTGAATACGAATTTCGGGCGCGTCGCGGCGCTCCTGTGGTCCGGAATCCGTGTCATTACCGTCCTTAGGACGGGCATTGCGGACGTGGACAGGCGGGTCGCATTCGGTGCCTCAGTACACTTCCCGGCCATGAAGAAAGCAGTACTCGCCGTGGTCGTCGCGGCCTCGGCTTCCGGCACATGGGCATGGTTCCCGAGCGACAAGCTCCTTGAAATCCAGACGGACTACTACCGCTGCGGCCTGGCCGAACTGAAGCGGATGGGCCCGGTGACCGGCAACCCGATGCAGCACGCCGGGATGGCCATTGACAACAAGTGCGAGGTGTACCGCAAGGCCCTGTACGGCCAGTACGTGAGCGAAGGCGGCACGCCGGCGGCCGCGGACGTCTACGCGGTTTCCGCCCGCATTTCCTTCCTCACGCAGTTCCTGGCGAGCCAGCCAAAGTAGTCGTCGAGCGCCGTGCGGCCTGCCGGAAGACGCCCGAGCCGCCTCAGGCCTCGTATTCCGTACGGTCGGTGACGCCTGCCAATTTGAAAGCCTGCCGCCGCTCAGTACAGGCGGGGCAGGTGCCGCAGTGCCGCCACGTCGGACGGGTGCACGAGCGGGTTAGGTGCAGCGGCACGCCAGACTCCTCACCGAGCTTCAGAACGTCCGCCTTGCCCATGTCCAACAGCGGAAAACTGAAGTCGAACTGCGTCGGCTGCAGCTTGCGGATGGCCGCTCCCCAGGTCTGCAGGTACTCCTTCATCGCCGCGGCGCCGGGCTTGTCTTCTGCGTGCATGCCCGTGACCAGCACGTCGATGCCGGCGCTCACGCAGTAGGTCGAAGCGACGCCGAACAGCCCATGCGGGCAGTTGGGGCCTGCACTCTCCGCGACGATGCCGCCGTAGAAGCCGATGGCCAACTCCGGCCTGTTCACCAGGCCAAGGAAGAAGTGCTTCATCCCGGAAAGGTCCACCACTTCCAGGGGCACGTCGGCGGCCCGGCAAACCTGGCGCGCCGCGGTCAGCTCGAAGTCCGCGGACATCTGGCCGATGTCGAAGAACACTGCCCGCGGCTTGAACGACTTGGCTGTCACGAAGAGCGCGGTGGCCGAATCACAGCCCCCGGAAACCATGACCAGTGCTGACTTCATCGCAGTTCCCTTCCCTGTTGAAATCAGCGCAGGCTAAGAGTGCCAGTGGGGTCAGGTCAATCGCTGAAATGGTGAGCTGAGCGCCTCGCAGAACACGTTTTCCGGTCACTTTGTCACCCGCGGCCGCGCACACATTTCCTTGTGCCGGCCACAGCTTCCGGCGACCCTCGCTCTCCAGGAATTGGAGCCAGACATGAAGCTGTTTCGGCGGTTGGTGCAACCCCTTGAGGGCGGGGAAGCTCGTGGCTGGCAGGCCGGCTACCTGGTGGTGCGCGAGGAGCCCGACCTTCCACCGGTGCAGTCCGCCAAGGAGCTGCGCTCGCTGGCCAGGCTGCTTCTGTGGCGTGGCATCCGCGGCGACGACATTCAGGGCCTGGAGCTCCTGAACGAGGTTCCGCTGGCGCCGGGTCTGCTGCTTCGCCAGCGCGTGTTCACCCAAGCGCAGGGCCTTCTCGGGCTAGAAATCTCAAACTGCGAGAAAGGCGCCGATGGCGCGGAATGCTTGGTGGGGCGGCACTCGCTGGATGTGTCCTTGCTGCAGGCGCAGTGCATCCTGGAGCAGTGGGTGAAGCAGCGCCAGGCTGCCCTGCTGCACCAGGTCGCGCTTGACGAAAGCGCGCGCCCTGCCGGCTACACGGACCGCCAGCTTGCCGAGCGCCTGCCTGGTGCCGACCGCCTGCCGTCGTCGCCAGCTGCCTGAAAACCAGCCCCCGCGCGCCACCCGCGGCGTGTTCTTTGAGCACCTGGGGCGCGGCCGCGGCTTCGCCGCAAAGGGCCGGCCCGAAGAACACGTTCTGCGCCGAGAGCTCCTCGCGAGGAACCGGCAGCGCGCCGAAAGGCGCTGCCTCAGGGACCTGGGCAACGCGCACATACTAATTAGATAGGTGTTCCGCGCACCAAGGGCGCGGTCGGCGCCAGCCGGCCTGTGCCGGTCTGCTGGCTAACGGAAGCCGGGCAAGTTTGTCTGACAGGGAACGCACTCCCGAACCCTGAAAGACACCGATGCCCGCTCACTTCGAGGCTGCCCATCGCAGCGACATTTCCTTCACCAAGAAAGCCAGTGTCGCCGCCGTCATCGTGGCCATGGGCGCTTCCAGCGCGGCCGCGGTCGCTCAGCCAGCGCCCCTGTCTACCGTGCCGAAGGCGGCTCCCGCCAAGCGCTTCTCGCTGCCCGGTACCACCCCGAAAGCAGTCGAGCCGGCGGCCCCTGAAAAGGCCGCCGCACCTGCGCTTCCGGAGTCTGCCGCCGAAGAAAAGGCGGCAGTCGCGCCCGCCGTGGCAACCCCGGCACCTGCCGCTGCGCAAGCACCGGTTGCAGCCACTGCGCCGGCGCAGGACACGTCCAAATGCGCCAAGGAAGGCGAAGCCCGCAAGGAATCTGAGAAGGACTGCGGTGCGGTCGCGAAGCTCAGTGACGAAGTTCGCGCCAACCGCATGGTCCTGGCTGCCGGCGCGGTCATCGCCCTCATGGCGGCCGCTGGTGGCGGCGGTGGCGGTGGCTCCAACGACCCGGCGCCCGCGCCGAACCCGGGCAACCCCAACCCGCCTGCTCCCCCGATTTCCGAGCCGCAGCCCCCGGCCCCGCCGCCGGTGCCGCTCACGCCGGAGCAAGCCGCGCGCGTGTGGCAGCCGTGGCTGAATCAAATCAACGTGCCCTCGCCCGAAGCGCTGCGTGCCCTGGGCGCCAAGGACGGCACCGGCGTGACCATCGGCATGGTCGACTCGGGCGTCGACGAGACCAACGCGTCCCTTTCCAACGGCAAAGTGACCGGACGGTTCAACACCTTCGACAAGACGGCGACGGCGCCGGATACGGAAGGACACGGCACCTGGACATCCGGCATCGCGGCGGGCACCACCGCCAATGGCTCGCAGGTGCGCGGCGTCGCCGAAGGCGCGAACATCATCATGGGCAAGGTGTTCATCGACACCGAGGAACAGCAGCCCCGCATCAACGCCGGCGTCGATTTTGTGGTCGACCAGGGCGCGAAAATCATCAACATGTCCCTGGGCACGGTGAACCCGGACGCGACCTGGTGGGACTACTCGCGCGTAAAGCGCGGCGTCGACAGTGGTGCGCTCTTCGTGTTTTCCGCGGGCAACCACTCCCGCGCGAACCCCAACATCGCCGCACTGGCGGCCATCCAGCCTTGGGCGAATCACCAGGTCATCGTGGTCGCCGCGGTGGATTCCAACAACCAGCGGGCCGAGTTCAGCAACGCCTGCGGCAGCGCCAAATACGACTGCGTGGTGGCGCCCGGCGTGGGCGTCACGGCCGCCGGCGGCATCAACGTCCCCAACTCGTACCGCGTGGCCGAGAACACCGATGTTCTCACCGCGAGTGGCACTTCGGCTGGCGCCCCGATGGTGTCCGGGCAGGCCGCCCTGCTGAAAAGCACCTGGCCGCAGCTGAAGGCGCAGGACATCTCCAGCATCATCTACAAGACGGCCACGCGCCTGGGCACCGCCACCGACACGACCCCGGATGACGTCTACGGCTGGGGGCTCATCAACGTGGAGAAGTCGCTGCAGCCAGTGGGCAACCTGCAGTACAAGGCGGCCAGCGGTGCGTCCTACGACCCGAAGGCCGTGAGCCTGGGCACCGGCACCGGTGCGCTGTCGCCTGCGGTGCGCGTGGCGGCTGCGGACGGCACCTTCAAGCTCGCTGGCGTGGACAGTTACAACCGCGACTACGGGATGGACCTGGCCGCTTCCCTGCCCGCCGTGCAGCGCATCTCGCTGGCCAAGGCCTTCGGTGCGATGGACCAGATGATGACGCTCACCGAGCGCGCGCTCGATGCGGATGGCTCCAAGATGGGGTTCACCCCGAGCACGGGGCTGACCTTCGGTGAAAAGGCCAGCCGCGGTGGCGCTCTGGTCAAGAAGTTCGCCAACGGCAGCGAGATTGCCGCCGGCGTCGAGGGCGGGAACATGTTCTTCGGCTTGGCGGGCCTGGACATCGCCGGCGTTCCGGCCTTCCGCTCCGCGTCCACTTCCGACGCCTACTTCGGCCTGGTGCGCGATGCGAACAGCTTCGGCTTCGGCAAGAGCTTCGCCGGCGGCGCGCGCGTGAAGGTCGGCATGGCCAGCTCGGTGACGGACTCGGCGCTGAAAAACGCGTTCGGCGAGAGCGCCAAGCTGCGTGCGACCTTCTCGAACGTGGAACTGTCGCAGGCCTTCGGCGACACCGTGCTCGGCGTCGGCTTCGGTCGTGTGAGCGAGTCCGGCACGATGCTGGGCACCGAAATGGGCCAGGCCTTCTCGCTCGGCCAAGCCGCCCGCACGCAGGTGACCACCGTGCACGCCGCTCACAAGCTCGCCGGGCGCGCTGCCCTCGCCGGCTACTTCTCGCAAGGCCGCACTGCCGGTGTTTCCACTGGCGGCAACAGCCTGGTCGAGAGCGTGAGCGACACCCGCAGCAGCGCCTTCGGCCTGGGCCTGGTGGCTGCCGACGTGCTGCGTTCGAACGACCGCGTGGGCTTCGGCATCTCCAGCCCGCTGAAGACGACCTCGGGCGTCATGAAGCTGAACGTGCCGGTGGGCGTGGCGGCAGACGGCAGCGAAATCCGCGAAGCCCGCTCGGTAAACCTCGCCGCGGGCGCGCGCGAGCTGTCCTTCGAGGCCAGCTACGTGATGCCGCTGCAGGTGGGCGGCAAGCTCTCGTATTCGCTCGGCCTGCGCCACAACGCCGGCGGTGTGGCCGGCGAGAAGGACGGCATGTTCGCCATCCGCTACTCGCTGCAGTTCTGAACTGCGCCCTGCGACACGAAGCCCCTTGCGAGGGGCTTTCTTATTGCGAGAGCACTATGCGCGTTGGGGCATAAGGCGCTCGCGAAAGCTCTCGTATAGTGAATAAACATAGCACTTGGCTGTCTGTTGAAGGTACCCCCTTCATGAAAGGCAACCATGCGCTCAAACCGCACCCCGTCTTGCCGTCTGAGCAAGATGTCGCTGGCCATCGCGGCCACCCTGGCGCTGGCTTCGGCAGCCGCCGCGGCGCAGCCTGCTGACGAACAGCAGCTGTCCGAGGACGACGCGTCCGCGGCCGCAACCGCGCCGACGCGTCCGACCACGACCACGCCGCCGCCCCCGCCGCCGCTGCCCGTGGGAGCAACGCGCGCGGAGTTCAACGCGCGCCAGAGTCAGCCCTGGCTCAATCGCATCAACCTGCCCTATGCGTCTGCGCTGGGCAAGGCCGACGGCACCGGCGTGCTCGTGGGCGTCGTGGACTCTGGCGTCAAGGCCGACCACCTGATGCTCAAGGGGCAGGTGG
Source organism: Ramlibacter alkalitolerans (assembly GCF_016722765.1). Lineage (GTDB taxonomy): Bacteria > Pseudomonadota > Gammaproteobacteria > Burkholderiales > Burkholderiaceae_C > Ramlibacter > Ramlibacter alkalitolerans. The sequence continues at coordinate 168,691 of NZ_JAEQND010000013.1, forward strand.
CCATGAGCTACGACACGTACACCCGCACGAGCACGGTGACGGACAAGCAGGGCCATGGCACGCACGTGGCAAGCACCATTGCCGGCACGCTGGCCAACGGAGCGACGTACCAAGGCGTGGCCCCTGGTGCGAAGCTGGCCATCGCGCGCGTGTTCGACACGGGCGGCGCGACCAACGCTGTCATCAACAGCGGCATCGACTGGACGGTGAAGACGGGTGCGCCCATCATCAACATGTCCATCGGCGCCAACAAGGGTGTGACGAGCTGGGACTACTCCGCCGTCCAGCGCGGCGTGAAGGCCGGGGCGCTGTTCACCATCTCCGCGGGCAACGACTCGCTGAAGGATGCGAACGTCTTCGCCAAGGCGGCCAACCAGAGCTGGGCCAACAACCAGGTCATCGTGGTGGGCGCGCTGAACTACGCGGGGACGGACCTGGCGTCCTTCAGCAACTGGTGCGGCACGGCCAAGTACAACTGCGTGGTCGCCCCCGGCGAGACCGTCCTGGCCGCGGGCATCGCGTCCACCAGCGCGGGCGCCTACTACAGCGGCACCTCGATGGCCGCTCCGATGGTTGCTGGCCAGGCAGCGCTCATCAAGAGCAAGTGGCAGTACCTGAAGGCCAAGGACATCTCCGGCATCATCTACTCCACCGCCACCCGCATGGGCAAGGCGACGGACAAGGTGCCGGACGACAAGTTCGGCTGGGGCCTCATCAACATCGACAAGTCGCTGCAGCCGGTGGGTGGCCTCAGCGCCGTCACGGTGGGTGGCACCAGCATCGGCTCCAACGGCGTGACGCTCGGCACCGGCACCGGCGCCCTGACCGCCCCGCTGAAGCTCGCGGCGTCCGGTGGCACCTTCAAGATGTCCGCGGTGGACAGCTTCGGCCGTGACTTCGACGTGGACCCGGGTTCGCAGATGCCCGGCATGCAGCCGATGAAGCTCGCCAACGCGTTCGACGCGGTGGACCGCCTCACCGGCCTGGGCTCGCGCGCCCTGGACAGCCAAGGCTCGCGCTTCCAGCTGGCCGCCTACGAAAGTGGCAAGGCCTTCGGCCAGGTGAGCGGCGCGACCGGCTTCGCCGGCGGCGCGATGGTCAAGAAGTTCGCCAACGGAACCGAGTTCGCGGCCTCTTCGGGCGGCGGAAACGTGTTCTTCGGCCTGGCAGGCACGGACCTCAAGGGTGCTCCGGCCTTCAGCGCCAACGCGACCTCGGACGCCTACTTCGCGCTGGTGCCCTCTGCCAACAGCGTGGGCTTCGCGAAGAGCTTCGACTCCGGCCTGAAGGTGAAGGTGGGCCTGGCGAGCTCCGGTGAAGCCAACCAGCTGGCCTTCGGCGACATCCAGGCCGTGCGCAGCAACTTCAGCAACGTGGAGCTGTCGAAGTCCTTCGGCGGCACCAGCGTGGTGGGCGTGGCGTTCGGCAACGTCAACGAGAAGAACGCGTTCCTGGGCACGCAGCTCGGCTCCGCCTTCGCAATCGGCGGCCCGGCGCGCACGAGCGTCACGACCGTGAGCGCTGCGCACAAGCTGGCGGAAGGCTTGGCGGTGGCCGGCTACTTCTCGCAGGGCTCGACCGCCGCGGTGTCGAACGTGGGCAACTCGCTGGTGACCGGCGTGACCGCCACCAAGAGCCGCGCCTTCGGCTTCGGCCTGGTCGCAGCGGATGCGTTCCGCTCCAACGACCGCCTGACCGTGGGCTTCTCCAGCCCGCTGAAGACGACCTCGGGCACGATGCACCTGAACATGCCCAGCGGCATGGACTCCGAAGGCAACCTGCTGCGCGAAGCCCGCAGCGTGAACCTGGCCGCCGGTGCGCGTGAGCTGTCGTTCGAGACGAACTACAGCATGCCCCTGAGCGCAGCCAGCAACGTGGCCACCACCGTGACCCTGCGCCACAACGCAGGCGGCGTGGCCGGCCAGCGCGATGCGATGGTGGCGGTGCGCTACACGCTGCAGTTCTAAGCAGCCGCCGCAACGAAAAGCCCCTCGCTGAGGGGCTTTCTCTCGTCCGGTCAGGCCTGCAATCTCACCTGCTGCGGAAGCGCTCCCGCTCCTGCATGCTTGATTTCAGCGAGGCCTCGAGCCACACCATCACCTTCTCGCGCGACGCCTTGCTGGGGGAGTTGGGGCCCAGGAGTTCGCGGCAGGGCATGCGGAAAAAACCACTGAAGGCAGCCAGCCGGCACGTGCAGTCCAAGTTGATGGTGCCGCCCCCGCAGCTGCCCACTTCGTACGCTGCCGCACCGTCGTAGTAGACGGACAGCTCCGTTACGCCGTAGCCCACCAGGTTCACCTGAGGCCGCGGCTCGCAGGAAATCAGAACGCAGTTCGTGACGATGGCGAACTCGCCGCCGGGCGCGATGCTGTCGACCCTGCTGGAAGCCAGCCCGTCCGCAGAGCGGGTAGCTCCGGGCTGAATCTGCTCGAACTTCACGCCTGCAGCCTTGAGCTTGCCGTAGAACTCGCGGAACAGGTCCGCGGTGACCGCGCGACCGCGAGCCTGCAGCGCGTTCGACTGGCGCTCGGCGTCCTGCGCCGAGGCTTGGCGAGCTTCGGCCGCGCGCTGCTGCTTGACGATTTCGCCTAGGCCGCTGCCCTGCGCCAACGCGGGAACCGCAGCGAGTGTCAGCATTGCGCCTGCTAAAAATCTTCTGTACATCCACTTCCCCTCTCCGTGCAGAACTGAAAGTGTAGAGCCGCGCCTTTGGCGCGACCGAGGATTGCTTATTCGCCCTGCATACAATTGAAGCCGAAGTACAACGAAGGGGCGGGTTTGTTCGAACTAATTGGCATGGCGTTTGTCGCCTGGGTGGTGTGGGTTGTTGGAAAGGCGATGCTCCGTATCTTCGCCAAGACGACCATGCAGCAGGCGGTGCATTCCGCGGCAGGGGATGGCGTCCCGGTAGGCTCGGCCCTGGAAATCCTGGACCAGCCGGAGCTCGTGACGGCAGTTCGCAGAGAACTTGCTGCCAAGGACGCGAGCTTCAACGAGCCCAAGCTGCACGAGCAGTACGGCAGTGCCATTGCCGCCATCCATGAGGCGCAGACGGCGAAGGTGGACGACTTCAAGGCCGTCGCCGAAAAGGTGGAAAGCCTGCTGGCCCCGCAGGTTGCGCAATTGGCTGCGGCCTGGGACGTCATCGAGGTCTCGGACGTCACCTTCGCCTACGTTCAGGCCCTGGCGATGAACGTGACGAAGAACCCGGTGAGCCTGGGGCAGACCAAGGCTATGCTGGAACACGCCCTCAGGGACGAGCTCTTCGACATCACGCAGGCGTGGACCATCGTGCAGCACTCCTCGGACTTCATGGAAAAGGTCGCGGCGCTGATGCCGATTGCGCGCAGCGAAGTGGCCGCCGGCGGTGGGGACTACTTCGTGCGGCTCACGCGCGCGGTGGCCAAGTATCTCGAAGACCCGCTGTCCTTCGCGGCTGCCGCCGACTTCGACCCGCGCAAATCGAGCAAGGCCTGGTACCTCGAGGTCTGAGGCACGCATCTTCTGGCTCTCCGCGGAGAGCGCAAAATCGAGCCTTCATGCAAGACTATCTCGTTGTCAGCACGGACGAGCCCGCGCGCCCGGAAGAGACGTACGTCGTGCGGGCTTCCTCGCCAGAAGAGGCCCTGACGAAGTACATCAAGCAGGTCTATCTGCCCAGCGACTTCTTCCGGGAGTGGGTGCGGGAGCTGGCGGTCAACATGGGCTTTGCCGAGCGCTTCTATCTCGCGTCTGAGCAGGAACTGGAGCGGTTCACCGGAACCGGCGAATACGGCACCGAGCCGGAGCTGGTGCGCAGCAGGGTCGCCGCGTTCTTCAAGGAGCGGCCAGACCTTGGCGCCGCTTACCTTGAATACATGGACACCGAAGACGAGAGCGTGCTTTCCGATGAGCTTTTCGAGTTCATCGCGCTGCACCGTGACCCGCTGACGGAGCTTGGACTTCGCGCCATCGCCTTAGCGTCGCTGCCGGTGCTGGAGTGAAGCCTGCAGGCCCCTGGCGGCGCGTTCGTCCCGCCCTTGTGGGCTAGTGAGTTTCGGCGGACAGGACACCCCGGGTAGCCGGAGACGCGAACAGGCGCACAAGCATCCCCCCGAGCAGCCTGCACTGCAGCTGCGTGCGCGCGCGGCAGGTGCCATAGCGCGCATTGAGGCGGCGCAGCACCGAAGTGCGCAGCTTCTCGATTGCGCGCGGGTCGTGCACCCGGCGGACGTTGCTGAGGCAGGGGATTTCGATGAGTTCCACGCCAGCCTGCTCGCATTGCGCGCGTTTGAGGGCGTCCCGTTCTTGCTGCACCTGCAGCTTGGCCTCGCCGCCCCAAATGTCGACGGGCCGGTAGTGCTGCGGGCCTTGGTATTCGAAGGCGATGGCCAGGTACGGGTTGAAGCCATCGAGCTCCAGGGGGTAGCCCTTGCCACCGCGCAACCACTGCGGGCGGCACTTGTCGAAGGTCGCGCCAAAGAACCCCTCGAAGGTCTTGCGCACGAGGGTCTCGCTCTTGCGCGGGCAGTGCGGGCACCAGTTGCCCTTGTCCTGCACGTCGGCGCGTGTGGCCAGCCAGGTGTGGCCGTGCTCGCACATCCATTCGAGATTGGTCCGCCCCTCGCCGCGCGACGTGCTGAGAAGGCGCCCGCCCTTGGCGGCAGCTAGCGCCTGGATGTCTTCGAGGGAGTACTTGTTGCGCACCGTCCCGCCGCGCTTCTTTCCGCAGGCGGCGCAGAACCTCTTGGGCAGTTCGCGGGGAATGAGCTGGAAGACATGGCCTTCCTTGCAGCGGAAGGTGTGCTTCACCGTGGAGCCGAGATAGGTTCCGGAGAGAACCTCGCCACCGTGCTTGGCAGCGCGGGCTTGAACCGTTGTTAGGTCGTGTCGATTGGGCATGTGCGCTCGAAGGACTGCTTCTCCTTCGTGTAGCGACCGGCCCCTGAAATAGGTGCTGGAATGACGCGTCTCGGCCCGAGCGCCTGCTGAAACAAACAGACCCGCGCGCAGGCGGGTCTGGAAATCAGGCGATGTTCCTGGCGTGCTTCAGTGCCGGTGCAACGTCTGCGCAAAGCCGACGCGCCGTTGGCTGGTGGCCCATTGCTCACGGCGAAGCTGTCGCAGCTGCCGCAGCTGCCGCTGCTTCAGGTCGACTCCGTAGTGCCTGGCCAGGCCGACGGCGACCAGCTTGGCGAAGCCGAAGCTCGCAAGGAGCAACAGCACGAGGCCGAACACGTTTGCGAAGGTGAAGTGCATAGAGGTCCTAGAAGGTGGCGGGAGATGTCCTGCGAGGCGCGATGACGCGCCCGGAAGATGCGTCTTCCAGCTATGTGTAGCGACCGAGGTGTCGCAGCGGTGCTCCCGTCCGAGCGCTCAGCCCAGCGCGAAGCGCGCAATCGGGCAGGACGCCATCTTCAGCAGCAGCGCCGATGCGAAGCGAACAGTGAGCCCCTGCTGCGCCTGTGCGTCACCGAAGTGGCGTTGCAGCCGCGCGCGCACGAAAGTGCGCAGGGTCTGCCTGTCCTCAGCGTCGTCGGCATTGCCGTGGGGCACCTCGATGAGCGCGACGCCGGCCTGGGCGCAGAGCTCGCGCCGCAGCTCGTCGTGCTCGCCGGGCACTTCGTCCCAGTATTGAAACGCCACGCTCAGGAGTTCCTCGTAGCCGGTGAGCTCCAGCTGCAGCCCTTCTCTGCTGCGCAGCCATGTGGGGCCTTGCCGCGGGAATGCGGCGCCGAAGAACTCCTCGAAGAGCTTGCGAATCAGCGCTTCGTTTCGGTCAACAGGCGCTGCCGGTTGGTAGCACTGCGTAGCGACCACAGGCGCCTTCTTGGCGCGCGTGCGCGGCTTGGCCGCGGTGGATTTGGCGGGCATCGTTTTGGCGTCAGGCATTCGCGGCTGCCGTGAGCTGGGCGCGGAGCAGCTGCGCGCGATTGCGCGCCACGCATAGCCCTGCGACGTCTTCCATTACCGCGCTATCAGCGCGTCGAGCGCTGACGCAGCACGCGAGCTCGTAGTCGGACACGCCGGAAAACATCTCCTGCAGCTGCTGCGGGCTGGCCTTGTCCAGGTTCACCCCTTGTTGTCTGGCGGCAAGCTCCATCCGCGCGCCTCGAAGCTGAAAGTCGATGTCACCCCGGCAGGCTACAAAGGGCGCGGCCTTGAGGGCCTTGTCGAACTCGGCCAGGCGTGCGTCGCGTTCTTGTTCGGACCTAGCGGCACGCACTTGTTTCCAGGCGCGCTCAGTCGCCGCGAGGTGCCCGGCGTGCGCTTGAAGCTCTCGCGTCAAGGCGCGCAAGTCCTCGTGCAGCGGGCTATGGCCGTCCGCGTAGGCGGGGGCTGGGTTGGCGGGCAAGGCCCGGCATTGGCGGCGTGCCCTGCGCGCTTTGCGCGCGAAGTGGCCGCGAGCCAGCAAGGCTGCCGCTGAGGCGGCGCTGACGCAGAAGGTGAGGACGAAGGCGGTGAACATCAGGGACAGTGGGCGTGTGGTACGTCTAGCTATAGACCACCCTGCGCGGTGCTTGTCGCCGCTGCCAGCGCCCTTCCCAGCGCCTGGTCGCTATACGGTTCAGGACAGCAAAAACTGCCCTCACGCTCGGTGAGGGTCACCCCCGCCGAGAAATCTCAGTTTCCTGATTGGAGTTTTCTCATGCTGGTCATCAAGTTCATCCTGTTCGTCATCGTTGCCCACATCGTCATCCGGGGGCTGGCCGCGGTCAGCGCGCGCATGGACGCCGCGATGGGCATCACGGGCGAGGAGCTGACGCTGCGCACCGTGCTCGCCGTCTTCGCCGGTGGCATGCTGGATGCGATTCGCTCGCCGTTGCGCCTGACGCTCTCGCGCAAGGGCATGGGCGAGGCCACGCGGTTCTATCCGCGCACGGAAGCCGAGCGGCAGCGCATGGCGCAGACGCTGCGCCGCTACAAGAAAGAAGCCTCTTAAAGGCGTGATTCCAAAGCCGCGGGCCTGGTGCTCGCGGTTCGTTTTTGCAGCTGCGGGTCCGCCAATGCTTCGACGAAGCGGAAGAGCCGATTGAGCGCGCCGATGGCAGTGCGTTCGTGCTCCACCTCGTCTCGCATGACCACCTTGGTCGCGCCAAAGCGGTCCTGCTGGGCGGTAAACAGACAGTGCCACGCAGAGTCGGGCGTGGGCTGCACGAGGTGCGCCTGCACCTGCAGGGGCAGCTTGCGGTCGCCGGTCTTGTGCTGGCCGGACTGCAGCTCGCGCGAAAGCCGGAAGTGCAACTCCAGGCTGAAGTCCTTGCGCGTGTGGAAGGTCTCCACGCTGAATTCGCGCTTGGCAGCAAATTCGTTGACCAGGGCGGTCGTGCCCTGCTCGTGCTCTTGCAGGCGCTGGGCGCGGGCTTCCGTGGCCTGCTTTACCACTTCCGAGTCGAGCGAAGCGGCATCCACGAACTCGGCCACGTCGTCGCCAACCACGTAGGCGGTCAGCTGCGTGTCCGCGTCCGCCTGGCAGGTGAAACCCATGATGGTGAGCTTCTCGCCGTGCGTGAGCGTCACGCGCGCAAGGCGCTCTTCCTTGTTCACCTGGTCGAAAACCGCCCCACCGAAGGAGCGCAAGACGTTGGTCGGCACGTCCAGGACCAGGCGCTCGCTGGCAAGGCAGGCGCTGTGCAGCGCAACCCGTGCTTCGGTGGACAGGCACACAGATAGCCCCCAGGCCGCGCGCAATGCGCGGCTCTCGTCGTTGTCGGACAGAGAACGTGGTACTGCACGAATGAGACGCGTGAGGGTGGACGGATGCATGGCGCGGGCCCAGTAGCTATCCCGCTTAGACCAAAATCCGATAAACGCGTTAGGTTTTGCAACAGACGGCCAAAAGTATGCGTTGCGCCCAATGCAAAGGAAGCAGCACCGTTTTCGCGCGGCACTCGCTATACGAAGAAGCACGGGATACGCGCCGAGCTGTCTGAACGGCGCGCGTGTTGTTGGCTTCGTTGTTGGGAACCCCAGCGCACCGTGGGGCCGTCCGGCTGGCAGTCCGCTGCGAAACGCGGGAGCACCAGGGCACCGGGAATAACGGGCGAAGTCCTGGATGACTCCTTTCCGGGCAACACAGGAAACGGGAACCGGCCCTCTTGTGAGGGTGCGAGGACATGTCGAGGGGCCCGCCGCGTGCGGGCCTTCTCCTATTCCCCGAAACACGCAGTCGAACGGGGCAAGGAAGCCGGCACGCGCCGGCTGTGGGCGCTGGGAACCCGGAACCAGCACCTTTTTGAAAGGCCGTTCGCTATACGGTTTACAAGGACAGAAAATCGAATGTCCCTGCAAACTTCTGCAGGGGACGCCCCGCAGAAGCCTTTTCAACTCCTAGGAGATTTCAAATGGCTCAAAACATTGCGTGGCTCATCGTTCTTGCTCTGGTGATGGCGGTTGCTTCGGGTCTCTCGAACAAGCTGCTCGACCTGCTCACCGGCAAGAACAAGGCGAACAACGTCGCCCGTCGCTTCACGATGGCTTCCACCGTCAAGCGCAAGCAGGACACCAAGAAGAAGTGATTCTTCCTGATTCGAAGCTCCAGCCCTCGCGCTGGAGTTTTGTCTTTCGCCGCCGCACGCCGCCGCTGGATAGCGTGCCGGGCTTAGCACCGTTTGGAGAGGGCATTCGCTATACCAAGTAGGACACAGAGAACGCTCTGTTCCTCGCAACCAACTTCTGCGAGGGACGCCCCGCAGAAGCCTTTCAATCCCCTAGGAGATTTCAAATGGCTTTCATCCAGCACGTCGCAGTTCTCATCCTTCCGCTGGCCGCCGCCTATGGCGTGACCCAGATGGTGCTGAACCGCAGGGAAACCGCCGGCCGCCGCTTCACGATGGCTTCGACGGTCAAGCGCAAGCAGGACAACGACAAGAAGTAATTCACCTCATTCGACTCCAGCCCTCGCGCTGGAGTTTTCCTTTTCGCGCAATCCGAGCAGCGCCACCATCCAGGGCGCGCCACCTGTCTCTGCTGCTGGCGGTCCCCTGCGGGCGAAAGCCCCGCCAACAGCCTGCCCCCAGCCCTCGCAACGCGCTCAGTCGCACGCGGGCGTAGCACCGTCCGACTTGCCTGGTCGCTACACAGGGAATGAACAACGAACCGGAGACCCCCGATGTCGCAGCTGCGTGAATGTGACGCCACTGGCGAGACTTCCCTTGAACGGCAGTGGAAGGCTCGCCGCACTGTCGACGCCGAGCAGCGCAGCGGCGCACGTCCGGCGCTCGCCGTCTGGCTGCTCGCAATGGCTGGCGGCGCTGCAATGCCGTTCGTCGCCAGGGTGCTCTACGACCTGTGGGCGTCGGTGCCTGCTGCCTGGAACTTCGGCGCTTTCGCCGCCGTACTGTCGGTGTATGTGGCCCACCAAGCATGGGGATGCCGCAAGGACGGTGACGCCCGATGTGCCGTGGTCGGCGCGGCCTTGGCTGGGCTCATGGCGAGTCTGTCGGTTGGAGCCTTTTGCGGCTGGGTCGCGTAGCAACGCCACGAGAGCTGCCGAATGCATGCATCGCCTGCGCTCCGATACGCTCCGCCACCCGAGCACTGTTACTACGTCCTGCAGGGCAGAGACTTCGTTCTGTTCAGCGAACTGCCGCCGCACGTCTTCCAGCAGGCGCTCGCCGGCGCCCCCGTCGAGAAGTGGGTTGCACAGCTGCAGGCCCGGCTGCGGCCCCTGAAGAAGAAGTAGCCGCCCGCGCGCGCGGCCCCTTCAGTCGCGGCGTTGATGCTTGCATGTCGCAGGCAGCACCGCCTGTGGGCGTCGTTACCTATACAGGGCATACAGAAGAGAAAACGGAGCGCCCAATGAACATGTCCCCCGCCTGCGAAGCCCCTGTGCAACCGTCCCCGCGCGAAACTGACCGCAATCACCCGCGCTATCCGGAATACGAGCGCTGGATGGCCGCCATGCGCCGCCAGATGGTTGTGGGCAACACGTTCGACAACTGGCTCGCGCAGACCGAGCGTACCGAGCGCCTGGAGCAGCCTCGCACGAGCATCTTCCAGTTCCAGGGCGCGCACCCGCACGCCGGCAAGTGGGGCCGCATCGACTATGGCCACAAGCACCGCATCCTGCGCGGCCCGCTGGGTCCCTTCAACAGCGAAGCCGAGGCCGCTGCCGCCTAAGGAAGCAGCACCGAGGGGCCACCGCTTGCCGCTGGCCTTTCAGCTTCTGGCGCGCGCAAAGTCTTCGTCCACCCCTACGTTGGGCATCTCGGCCAACACCTCGGCCAGCGCACGGCGCGGCGGCCGCATGAGTGCCTGACGCAGGATGTCGCGGTGCTCGTCCTCGACGCTGTGCCCGTGGCGTGCCGCGGCCTCTCGCAAGGCGCGAACGACCTCGCGGTCCACGTTGCGCACAACAAGCGTCTTGGTCACGGCGGCCTCGTAGAGACGAACGAGCAGCCAGTGTAGTGCCGCAGCACCCGCGGCCAGCACCCTGTGCGCGCCCTTGTCGCTATACGAAGAACAACACCGGCGGCATCGCCGGGTCTGAACCGAAAACCCTTCCGGAGAACAAGCCCCAATGAAACGCACCGCCCTCTTCGCCGCCGTCCTCGCGCTGGTCACCGCTTCCGCCTTTGCCCAATCGAGCGACTACGCGCAAGTGCGCCGCGTCACCGCGCAGACCAAACAAGTCCCCGCGAGCCGCCAGGTCTGCGAAGAACGCATGGTCCAGCAGCAGGTCGCGCCCTCGCAGGGCCACACCGGCGCCGTGGTCGGCACGGTCATCGGTGGCGTCATCGGCAGCCGCTTCGGCAAGGGCGACGGCCGCATCGCAGCGACCGCCGTGGGCGCGGGCCTGGGCGCCGTGCTTGGCAACAACCACGACCGCGACACCGCGCAGCCCGCCACCACGCAGATGGTGCCCACGCGCGAGTGCCGCACGGAAACCGTCTACGAGCAGCGCATCGACGGCTACCTGGTGGAGTACGAGTACGCCGGCCGCGTGTACTCCAGCGTCATGGCCAACGACCCGGGCGACCGCATCCGCGTGACGGTGAGCGTGACGCCGGCGCGCTGAGGCGCTGTGCCCATTGAAAGACCCGCTCCGCGCGGGCTTTCGCACTTGGGAAATGAGCGCCGTTTTTGAGGGGTGTTCGCTATACGTAGTACACACCCCTTGAACAAAAGCTCCGAATGACCGCCACCCGCACCACCTTTCTTCCCTCTCGCGCTGTTGCCATCGCCCTGCTGGTACCCCTGCTCCTGCCGGCGCTGCGCGCCCTGGTCGTCTCCGCCCTCGGCCACATTCCTGCCCTCTCCCCGGAGCACGTCTTCGCCCTCAAGCATCTGGTTTCGCTGGGCCTCGCCTGCGCCGGTGTGTCGCTGGCCGTGCTGTGGCCTGCAAAGGCCTAACGCACTTGGCGGGTGGTGCCGCCGATGAACGCGACCCGCTCGGGCAGGTCCGGCTTCCGTCCTGCCGGCCGCAGCACCTCTTCACAGGCGGGTTCGCTATACGCAGTACGCACCCTTCCCCGGACACTCCCAATGACCAAATCAACCCCTGCCACTCCCGCCTGCGCGCCCACCCCCGAGGCGCTCATGCTCGGAAAACTGCTCTTGTGGGTCCTCGTGCCCATGGGCCTCGCGCTGGCGCTGCTGCTCATCGGGCAGTCGGTGCGTACCGGCGAGGACCTGAAATCAAGCTGCGGGACCGCTCTAATCACGTGCTACTTCTCCTGGCAGTACTGGCGAGAAGGCAAGCAGTTCCTTTCGGGTGAGCGCGAGCCGACGCCGTTCGAGCGCCAACTTACCTTCCTCGTTGCGGCCGTGTGGGGCTTCATCCTGGTCGCCACTGTGGTGACAGAGCTCGCTGCCATCTACGGCGGCTGACTCCTTGGCCGCTCGCCCCGGACACCCTAAAGCCTGCTTTCCCGGCGAAGGCGGGCTTTTCGTTGCCGTTGTCCCACGAACGTGTTCTTTTCCCCGGCGCAAGTGCTAGCTAAATAGCTTGGAGTGCTATAGTGCAGGCGTTGAGGCTCGCCTCGCTCCATATAGAGCGCATGCACGAACAGCAAATGGTGCAGCACCTGCGCGCCACCGGGCGCTACCAGGTGGCGGAGAAGTTCGAGGGCACCCTGACGCCGGCTGCGGCGGCCCTGGCGGACATCCAGCTTACGGGTTACGGCCTGGCGCTGGACACCGAGACCACCGGCACGGCCAGAGACAGTGACCACATCATCGAAATGGGCCTGGTGCTCTTCGAGTACGAGCTGGGCGGGCCCGTCCTGCGAGTCGTCGACCGCTACAACGGGCTGGAAGACCCGCGCATGCCCATCCCGCCGGAAGCCACTGCCGTCAACGGCATCACGGATGCGATGGTGCGCGACCAGGAGCTGGACGACCGCCGCATCCAGCAGCTCGTGGACGCTGCCGACTTCGTGGTGGCGCACAACTCCGGCTTCGACCGAATCTTCTGCGAGCGCCGCTTGCCGGTTTTTGCTGACAAGCCTTGGCTTTGCAGCTACGCGCAGGTGCCTTGGCAGTCCGAAGGAATCGCCAGCGGGAAGCTCGAATACGTGGCCTACAGACTGGGCTTCTTCTACGAGGCCCACCGCGCGGAGATGGACTGCCTGGCCATGCTGGAAGCGCTTTCGCGCCCGCTGCCGGCGTCCGGCAAGACCGCATTCGAGCTGCTGGTGCACGCCGGCTGGCAGGACGAGCGGCGCATCTGGGCGCTGAACGCCCCGTTTGCGGCCAAGGACAGGCTCGCGCGCCACGGCTACCGCTGGGGCCCGAGCACCGGCCTGGAGAACGCGGAGAAGGCTTGGTGCAAGTGCGTTCCGGTGGGTGCTGCCTACAAAGAGGAGCTCGCCTGGCTGTCGCTCGAGGTCTACCGGGACCGTCCGTTCCAGTACGCCGAGGACGAAGTAACGCCCCTGAGCCGGTTCTCCGCGCGGCGCGAAACCACCCGCGTGCGCGTGCACGGCCAGGTGGACGAATGGGGCTACAGGGACCGCGAGCGCCAGTGGGCCTGAGGCGACGTTCTCGCCCACTGTTGGTCTAAGTGGAAGGCTGTCGCAAATTCCGCGGCTGCCTACCCCTCGGAGACGCCGACCACAAATGAAGCCCCTCAAATCTCTCACCCTCAAGGACTGCCGGTACCTGATTCTGGGCGCCGCAATCCCGGTCGTAGCGCTGCTCGTCGCGCTTGCCCTGCTCGGTCCCGCGCCAAATACCCGGCTGACGCCCGGCTATTGCCTGTTCGCAATGCTGTGCATCGGCACATCGTCCCTGGGCGTGCACACGTTGGGGACCGGACGCTCCAACCGCATGGCTTGGGTTGCGGTGCTCGCCTTGCTCTTCGCCTTCAGCACGGGAGTCGTTCGAGCCTGACGAGTCGAGGAAAGCCGCGCCCCCGCCCGCCTTCGCGCGGGCTTTTCTTCTTCCGTCAAAAGGGCGACGTTCCAGCCTGGGTTCGGTCTAAACGAAAGCGCAGTAGCACCCTCGACGAGAGGGCTTCGCTATACGCCGTGAGCGTGTCTGCAAGACGCGTTCTCCAGGACCAATCAAAGGAAAGAGAGAACATGTCGCAAGGAAACGAAGGGACAGGCCCCGCTGCGGGCATCGACTGGGCAAGGCTGCGCGAACCACTCTCCGCGCGAGACCTTGAATGGCGCGTTGGGTCCACCAACGCCGACAAGACCAAGGGCCAGGCCCTGCCCTACCTGACGCACAGCGCGGTCGCTGACCGGCTGGACGAAGTGGTGGGCCCGGGCAACTGGGAGTGCGAGTACAGGACCGGCCCCGCCGGCGGCGTCATCTGCCGCTTGGGCCTGCTGGTCGGGGGCCGCTGGGTGCACAAGGAAAACGGCGCCGACAACACCGAGTTCGAGAGCGTCAAGGGCGGCCTGTCCGGCGCCTTCAAGCGCGCGGCGGTGATGTGGGGCATCGGGAGATACCTCAATCGCTTCAACCCGCCGTGGGTCGAAATCGAGAACAAGAAGTACCTGCCGCGCAACTTCGACGGCCTGAAGTACCTGGGTGACGAGTTCCTGCCCGCCACGGAGCGCCGGGGCAACCAGGCCAAGGCGAGCCCGTCGCCGGCGGCGTCGCAACACAAGGCCGAGAGCGCGCAGCCCGCGCGGGCTCCGGTGCAGCAGCCGCAAGCCGCGCAAGGGACACGGGCCGCCTCTGGCGACCAGGCCATCCCGGAGCAGTTCTCGGATGCCGAGAAGGAGTTGCTCGCGCAGCTCTTGGACCGGCTGAAGAAGGGAACGCCTGCGCACATGCTGCGCAGCTACGTCAACGGCGACAAGGCCAAGGCCAAGCTGGGCGAGGAAGCGCGGAAATATGCGCTCCAGCGCATACCGGCCTGATGGCGTGCCCCGTTATGCGCGCAATCGCATGAGGACGAACCCGAAGAAGCACTGATTGCAAAGCCCCGGACGCACTGCGCTTCGGGGCTTTTCTTCACGTGAATAGACGCGACACCTCGGCGTCGAGGGCCGCATCGGATTCAGGCATCTGGAACAAGCCCTTGGCCACGCCAATGCGAGCGCTGGCCGGAGCAGCCTGGGCCGGAAGAAGTTTGGCTACCGGCTGACCCCTTCGGGTGATGACGACTTCCTGCTCGCTGCCACTTTCAAGCGCCTCAACCAGGCGGGAAAGCGTGGACCTGGCCTCGCGCAGGCTGACGGTTTTCATCGCTGCAGTCTATGCGTTTTGGCGGCGGCAGTTAGCGACCTTCACTGTGCGTCGCGCTCAAGCGGCACTGCCTGGGTTGCTCGGGGCAGTTCGCCAGCGCCGCTTCACCGGCTTACGTCGCAGTTCAGTGCCCGCGCCCGCTCCCAGAACTCGTCCCTAAGCTCGCTTTCCGCCGCCAGGTAGCCGTCTCCAGGGCGGCCCGCAGCGGCTTCAAGCTCGCGGACAAGTTCCCGCGCCCTTTCGTCGGACACGGGGCGCATCGCTTTCGTCAGCTCGTTCAAATTCGCGCGCATCGCGGTGAGGGTTCGGTGCTCTGGCTCATTTTAGTGGTACGGCCCTGCGCCGCCAACACTGTCAGCGGCCGGTGTCGCGCTGCTTGCGCCCTGGCGCCGTGCGCTCACGCTCGCGCAGGGCCGCATACTCGCGGCACAGCACCGCGTTGAGCACCTGGCCGGACGTGGGGCGCGTGAGCGAGCCGAGGGTCATCTGTTCGCTGCGCGGTGGGTGGTCCAGGAGCTTGTCTTCCCCGAACTTCTCGGCCACGGCTTCGATGTCGGTCGGCGGCCGCGCCTTCATGCGAATCGGCAAGGGCCTGATGTGGCGCGCGTTGCCTGTCTTGGCCACGTCGAACACCTGCGGCTCGTGCGCGACCGAGAGCCTTGCCTGCACGAAGGTGACCGCCCTGCCCTGGTGGCACATCGTGAGGTCTGGCATGCGCTCCCTGAGCTCGCCGGCCAGCTGCACCAGCTGGTTGCCGAAGTAGCGCAGGTACTGCCCAAAGTGTTCGGGGGACACGCCGGAGATGTACAGTAGCTCCAGCAGCTCTTTCGCCGGCGGCCGCATCCCGGTCACCTTGCCGTCCTCGAGGTCCAACGCGACGGCCATCTTGGGGCCGTTGCCGGTGACCAGCCGCAGCACCAGCTCCTTGTCCGTGAGCGCCAGCACTTCCTGCGTCAGCGTGGGCAGTGCGCTGTGTAGGCAGAAGAATCCCGCCTTGAGGACCTGTGGCCGCCCCTCGTTTTGCATCCAGTGTTCCACGGCTGCCATGGTCTGGCCTGGCGTGGACGCCTGCTGCTCGGTGAGCGGGATTTCGGTGGTTTCGCCGAGCTGGTAGGTGTACAGGTGCGCTTTCACTGGGCCGCTCGCCTTGAAATCGAGCTGGATGCTGCCCCACTGGTCCATCTCCGGCGTCCGAAGCACCAGCCAGGCGTCCTGTTCTTTGCTCCACGCGTCATCGACGAGCCGCCAAGTGTTCAGGTCGACGTCGACCAGTCGCTCCAGCAGTGGCCCTTTGTCCCTGATGTACTCTTCGATGCACTGCGGAACGTGCTTCGTGCGCTCGTTGCTGCCGTCGAAGATGCTGAAGAATCGGTCGGCAGCATCAGCGTTGAGGGCGTCTGCGGCCATTTCCGGGTCCATCGCAGCGCCTTGGGTGTAGAGGGCCGCCGCCTCACCCGCTGGGCCGAAGAACGCCTGCATGTACAGACCCGGGAGCTCCTCGTGCTGCCCCTGGTGGTTGTGACGCGGAATGAGCTTTCGCAGCATCACGTTCAGTGCGTGGTCGGCCGGCTTTGTGTTGTCCTGCACTTCCAGCCAGCACTGGTGGCCCAGCGCGCCAGGGATGCCGTCGGCCTCGCTCAGCCAGAACTCCCGGCGCAGCGTCAGCTGGTGACGTCCGTCGTTGATGTCGCGCGAGACCCGCAGGCGCAGCTCGCCGCCGCCCTGCTCCGGGCATTCCGCGCTGCAGATGAAGCCCTTGGCGTCGAGCCCAGGAAACACATCCTGCTCGATAAGGTCCTTGGCCCAGAGGAATTCGTCCATGCAGGCTCCCTTCGTCTCTTGTTTTTCAGCGTTCCGCCTCGCGGGCGAGCTTCCGGTCCGCCCTGATGAAGGCTTGGTTGCGCTTGACCTGCTCCACGCTGTGCTCCAGGGCTTCTGCGAGGGTGAGCGGCCCCGCGGGCATCGTCGGGCACATCACGAGAGTGGGCCGGGTGGCGCTCGCCGTCACTGTGCGTACGCCGCCTTCGGCGGTCAGGTCCAGGGACAGCTCAGGCGAGGTCTTGCCCACTGGCAGGAATTTCAGGTGGAACACCGCGTCTTCGTGCTCTCCGGTGACGCGGAAGCCGCCGAACGCCAGACGCCACTCTGACCAGTCGACGCTGGCCAACTGCCGGTGAATAGGTTCGCGCTCGGTCAGTCGTGCCAGGACCACGGCCTGCTGCAGCTTGTCGCCGGCGAGGTCCGGGAAGTTCTTGGCCGAGGGCAGCTGGAAGAGCCGATGCTCTTCTTCCGGGCCGAACGTGTCGGGGACGGAGTAGGTGCCGCATTGGTACGACGGCTCCAGGTCTTGCAGCAACCCGATGAAGTCGTTCAGACGTCCGATGTTGTGCTCAATGGCGGCAATGCGGCGCAAGAACACGTTTTGCGGGTGGTCTTCGGGCTTGCGCGGGTCCTGGAACTCCCACCACTCCCGGATGAAAGCGGCGCTTGGTCCGTGTTGCGTGTAAAGCCTGCGCAGCGTGACCGGGCAGTCCTTGTGCGGAGAGCCGATGCGGATGGACAGCTGCGCCGGGTACGCGGCGGTGCAAGCGGTTTCCACGCTCATGCCGGCGTCGCGCAGTTGCCGGCCGGCTCCCGCCTCGATGGCGTCTTGCAGATAGGTGAGTTCGTCCATTCTGGGCTTTCGACGTGCGGGTGCCTTCAGCGGCCCCTATCCTCTTTAGACCGCGCCTGCGCCTTGGCGATAGCCTTCGTTTGCTTGAGCGCGTGCCCGAGCACGAATCCGAGCTTGTCGCCGCCAGCCTTGATGCACTTCTCGAAATCGACCTTCGGCACGCCCAGCACCTCACCCCGCTGCAGCCGGCCGTCCAGGCCGATGCGCACGTTCATCACGGGC
Source organism: Ramlibacter alkalitolerans (assembly GCF_016722765.1). Taxonomy (GTDB): domain Bacteria; phylum Pseudomonadota; class Gammaproteobacteria; order Burkholderiales; family Burkholderiaceae_C; genus Ramlibacter; species Ramlibacter alkalitolerans. The sequence goes on from NZ_JAEQND010000013.1 coordinate 186,212, forward strand.
AGCGTGCGTCCGGCAGGTGTGAAGCTGGCTTCGACATAGCCGTCCTTCCTGCCGCCGGTGTTGAAGGCGTTCAGCTTCCATTGCGCGGGGTCGGCCAGTGCGAGCTGCACGTGCACCTCGTGAAGCTCCACCACTGCATCCAGCAGCAGCTCCTGGGCGCGCGGGTCGGCCAGAAAGCCGGTGAAACACCGTCCGGCGGTGTCGTTCATCAGCGTGCGCTCGTCGTCAGGGACCACGCTGGTGGGCATTCCGCCCCATACGACGCAGGCGTGCGCGAAGTCCTGGCTCGAAAGACCGAGCAAAGCGGTAAGGCTTCCGCCGCCTTCTGCCGCGCGCCACGGCGCCGCGGCGAGAAAGAGGTTCTGCAGGTGGTCTTCGGGCAGGCCCGGGATTCGCGGGTGCCACCACTGCTGCACGTCCGCCATGTCCGGGTAAATCGCCGACTGCGCGAACACCTTGTGGAGCACCGCGCTGCATAGGCCATGAGCTTCGACGCGCACCGCCAGGCGTGGGCGGGGCTGGTCGGTGTACTCGGTGCGCACGTCCATGCCCTGCGCCCGAAGCTCCCGGCCGATGCCGGTCTCGATGGCTTCCTGCAGGTAGAGAAGCTCGTCCATCAGCGCCCCTGCTCCTTGCGGGCCTTGGCCTGCTCTTTCAGTGCTTCGCGGCGAATTCCAGCGCGGCGCCCAGGTTGCTGCTCGCGCCATTTGCCGCAGCCAGGCGCGCAAGGTCTCCGCCGCGTGACGCTTCGAGCTTCAAGATGCCACCGTCGTTGCCGATTTCTGCATACAGGCCGGGGGTCTTGCGGGAGCGTGCCTTGAAGGTCACGCGCAACTTGCCGTGCGGTCGGCGGTCGGTGACGTCGCAAAAGGACATGCTCCACTTGGTGAAGTCCACGCTCGCGAGCTGCAGATACGCCCGCTCGGAATCGGTCAGGGCTTGGGCGGCACCCCGCTGCCACTTCGGGTCGCCGGCGAACTTGAAGAATTCGTCCACAACGCGACCCTTCAAGCCCTCGGCTTCGTCGGGGGTGACGCCATCGAGCGTCTGCTGGCAGGCGGGGTTACCCGTGATGCAGCCAGGAATGACGCTGTAGTAGGCCTCGCCGCGCCCTTTGTGTTCCGCGTTGAGCAGCGGCACCTGTGCGAGAAACAGGTTCAGGGGGTGGTCGGGCGCACGGCGTGGCGCGCGTGGGTGCCACCACTCGGTGGACTGCACTTGTTCCGAGTCGGGACGTACCTGCCTGAGAGTCCTGTGGTAGACCGCGGGGCATTCGCCGCCTGTGGCGACCACGATGTCCAGTTCGCCGCACTTGCCGCTTGCACGGCTCGGCCCGTCCACCTCGCGATAGGTGGTCTTCAGGTACATGCCGGCCTGGCGAATCCGCTCGCCAACGCCTGTTTCGAAGGCTTCTTGAAGCCAGGTGAGTTCGTCCATTGCGCGGTTGCTCCCAATCGGCGCGAACCGAGCGCGCCAGAGGTTAGACCGCCAAGGGGGTGGGGGCGTTTGCTGCCTGTGGGCTCCGCGAAGAGCCGCGCGTTGCGCTATCGGCCGCTGTCGCGGCTCCTGGGCTTCTTCTGCTTCGTCGCTGCCTGCGCGGCACCGGTCTGCGTCTGGGCCCATTCGGCTGCGCGGAAGTCCTGGATGGCCTTCAGGCCCGCCGCCATGCGTTCGCGAATGGGCAGCCGCGCGGCCTCGGGCGACTCCTCGCGGCGCTGGAACGCCAAGCCGTCCACAGCGTGGGCGCACAGCACGGAACCCTGCATGTCAATTCCGAGCACCAATGACGCCCGGCGGTCCTCGCGAGCGTCGAAGGCCACGGAGAGCGTGCCGTCGGATTGCGGGGAGTACGAGGTCAGCTTCCAGGTGCGGAAGTCGACCTGCGCGAGCGTGCGATATGCGTCCTTGAGCGCGTCCAGCCTCTCCCGCAGCCCGTCGCCCTCTTCCGGACGCAGCACGAAGCCCGTGAATTGCCGGCCGGTGGGGCTGGCCAGCATGAATGACGCCTCGTCGGGTGTCGGCTCGCCCGTAATCTGGGTGCTGCGTTCCGCTGCGGGGCGCTGATTCAGGTTCCACGGCTTTTCAGGAGTGAACAGGTGGTGCAGCAACTGCGCAACCCCGAGGTCCGTTTCGGGGTCGAGCCGAGAAATTGCTTCCAGGAACACGTTCTGTGGGTCCTGCGCCGGCAGCGCCGGGTTGTGCACCCGCAGCCATTGGGTGACGCGCACGGCGGGCACGCCGCGGCTCTCTTCCTCGAACACCTTGTGGTATTCGACGGGGCAGCGAAGCACTGGTTCTGTTCCCAGTTCCACGTGAAGCCGCGTTGTCTCGCCTTGCGTGAGCTCCAGCTTGCAGACGACGCCGCCTGTCGCCAGTTCAGGCGCCGCTACGGTCTCCAGGTGCTCTTTGAGCCATTCCAGTTCTTCCATCTGCAGGTCTTTCCGGGCGGTGTAGGTTCTGACGACGTGTCGTCACGTCGGTTAGACAGCGGAAGGGCTGGGCACATTTGCTGCAGGTGCACGGCGGCTGACAAGGCGCCGCCCTTGCGCTATGGTCGGTGGATGCTCGACTTGCGCGACCAACATCAGCTCCAGCAGCTTCTTGAGGTGCTCGAAATCCTCAAGGACGAGAGCCTCGGGACCAAGATGCAGTTCCTGCTCAACGGCAGGTATTCCTTGGGCGGCCTGACCCCGCTTGAGGCTATCGAGCGGGGGCGGCTCGAACAAGTGAAGACCGCCGCGCAGGGCGTGGTTGAGGGCTAGCGAGCGTCAGCGCCCGGTGTCGCGCTGCTTCTTCGCAGCCTTGGCTGCGGCCTTCTCGCGCTCTTCGAGCTTGGCGAACTCGCGGCATGCAATGACTTGTGCCACCTGGTCGGTGTCAGGCGGGAGCGTCCCGGCGGCGAGCTTGGCAGGCACGTAGCCCGCAGTGCCGCGAACTTGCTGCTGCAGCCGGCCAACCCACAGCGTAGATTCGTAGGAAGCCGGGAAGACGTAGTACTTGGTCGCCGAAGCGTTCGTCGCGATGCTGAACAGGTGGGTGCTACCGTCCGCGCCCTTCAGCTCGAAGCCGGCGGCGCCGCGGACAAGCGTTCGCTTCCCGGTGATGGCCGGTGCGACCTGCTGCACCTCTTTGACGGCATCCAGCAGGGCCTCGCAGTGCGTTTTGAGGTACTCCACCAGCGTGGCGCCGGCAATGCCGTGGCCTTCGCCGAAAAGCGCCTTCAGCACCTTCACGGGGTCCTTGCTGATGCCGGTGACCTTCTCGTTTTCCAGTGCGGGCCGAACCGAAACAGGGTTTCCCGTCGGGGCGGCCACGGTGACCTCGATGGAATTCTGGGTCGCGCGCGTGACCTTGATGGGATTGAGGGTGAGGCGCTCCGTCAGCCCCTCGAACCGGGCCTGCCGCACGTGCCCGAGTTCCTCGCGCTGGAGCCACTCCCCGGCATGCTGGAGTGCCTGCTTCACCGACGTCCCGGGTGGCACATCGAGTTCCTTGCCAAACTTGTGCGCGATGCTCGGCACGAATTCGGCCGAGCGCAGCTGGCCGTCTCGCTCCACGCACAGCTCGATGCGGTATTCCGTCTGGCCGCCGGGAGCGAATGCGATGCGGTGGAAACCCCTCGGGCCGAACGCCTCGGAGAACAATGAAACGGGCCAGCGCTGGAAGTCGGTTCCCGCGAGTTCCCGGTGCAGGGGCTCCAACATCTCCAGCCGGCTGAGAAGGTGCGCACGCCCGTCTATTGCGCGCTTCACGTCGCGGCTGCCGACCACTCGGGCACGGACGACATCCGCTTGCTCCGGGTCGATGCTTCCCGGGTAAAAGACACTGCGGGCCTCGGGGACGAAGACCGCCTGCAGGAGCCGCTCGGCGGTGGACGTGCTGTACGAGTCGCCTCTGTCCGTGCCGCGCAGGAGCTCCTGGTTCGTGTAGAGGTCCGTGAGCTGGCGCAGCAACACGTTCTGCGGGTGCGTTGCGGGCTTGCGCGGGTCTTGGAGCAAGGTCTCCACCGCACACCGCGCCCGCCCCTTGTCGTCTGCGAAGTAGGCAATCCGCACGCCGGCTGGGCTCTGGTTGGAGCCGCCTTCAAAGTCGAGGACCAGGCACGGGTGCAGCGAAAACAGTTTGGAGCCGTTGCGGTACTCGGCGTGGCACCGAAAGCCCTTGAGTTCAAGCTCAGGGAACACGTCCGCTTCCAGTGCGTCCTTGAGCCAAAGCATTTCGTCCATGTCGGTCTTCGTTCAGCGGCCGGTGCCGCGTTGCTTCTTCGCGGTCTTGGCCAGCGCCTTTTCCTGCGCCAGGAACCGCGACTGCTCTTGGTGCACGAGGACGCCAGTAACCAAGCTCGGGTCCAGTTCTGCCACGCCCAGAAGTTCCGCGCGCTGCAGGCGCTCGGGGCGGCCCGGGGCATCCAGCTGCATCCGGAAAATGCGCTCTTGAAGCGCTTGCGGCGCCGCCAAGCGCTGCGCGCGAAGGCCGTGGTCGAAGACGGACGGCACTTTGAAGCTCTCCTGCTCGAAGCCGAGGAGCCAGTTCCCGCTCACGCTCGTGCCGCCTTCGCGCGTGATTGAAGCGCCGCCCATCCGCCCGCGGACTTCCTTGGCTTCGGCCATCACGAGCTCGCAGAGCTCACTCACGTATGCGTGCAGGGTCTGAGCCATGGTGGCGCCCTCGCGCCGGATGAGGCCTTTGAGGACAGCAGCAGGGTCTTCCTTCAGGCGACCATTCGCGCCGTGGTCGTGCAGGACGGTGACCAGCACTTCCGCCTTGGGGCTGGAGATGCGCAGCTTCAGCTCCTGGTCCGTAGCCCCAAGAACGAACAGCTCCGGCTTCACGCGAGCCTTGAGGTCTGCGAACTGCGCGCGCTTGACGGCATCCACCCCGTCGTTGCACACCCAGTCGTTGGCCTGCTCCAGCGCCTGCGCCAGCGTCGTGCCCTGCTCCCGCGGGAAGCTGTGGCGGTACTGCTCGCCGTGCTGCTGGACGAATTCGAGCTTGCGCAGTTGGCCGTCATTCATCACCGCTGCTTCCAACCGGTAGCTGTGGTCGCCCGGGTTGAGGTAGGTGAGCTTGCTCAGGCCAAGCGGCGAAGTGACGAATGCGGCGAGCTCCCAACCAGTAGGCTCGGCCTGGTGCACGGCCACATGCAGGCCTTCGGCTTTCTCCAGGTACTGCAGTGCGAGGGTTCGGGCGATGGGGTCCCGCACCAGGGTCGCGAAATCGCCGGTGGCCATCGAGAGCACCTGCTGGGCCTGTTCGGGCTCGATGCAGCCACGCGCGAAACGCTTGGCCCACGCGCCCCGCGGATGAATGGCTTCCAGCATGTCGCAGACGCCGGCGTCACGGCCGTCGGCTGTGCCGGCGAGCTCGTTGATGCGGTTGTACGTGCTGCGCAGGTCCGCCAGTGCGAGCAGGAACTGGTTGCGCGGGTGGAACGAAGACCGGCGAGGGTCATGAAACAAGCCCTGGCAGAACTTCGCCGCTTGGCCCGACGCATCAACCTGTTCGTAAGTGGTTCTGAATCCGAACGGGCTCTGGTTGGAGCCGCCCAGGATGTCGACATTCAGCTGCGCACCCCCGTCCTTGCCGCCAGGCCAGTACTTCGCCTCGCAGCGGAAGCCCTGCGCCACCAAGGTCGGGAAAACATCTTTTTCAAGGGCCTCTTTCAGCCACTCCATTTCTTCCATGGCTTCTCGCTCAGGTCGTATTCGGGAAGGAAAGCCAGCTCGCCCTGAGGCGGCGCCGGCGCGCTCCGGTTAGACCCTGTGAGGTGCTGCCCGTTAGCTATACGCAGGAAGCACCGTTTCGCACGGCCAGTGTCTATATGAGGAACAAGAACTCTCGCGAGACAACTGAAATGAGCCTTTCTGACCTCAAACGCGACACCCGCAACGGCGCCCTCGGCGGCGTGTGCGCGGGCCTGGCCCGCTACATGGACGCCCCGGTGTGGGTGCTTCGGTTCGCGGCCATCTTCGGTCTGTTCTTCATGGGCGGCACGTTCTGGCTGTACGTCATCGCGTGGGTTCTGATGCCCAAGATGACGGACGCCGATTACGGTGACGTGAAGACCGAGCCGAGCGCCTGACCTGCCGAAGCCGGTATAGCGGACAGCGCCCCTTGCTGGCTGTCCAAAGGGAATCCCTGCTTCGGAACGGCCATGAGCTACGAAATCGTCAAATCGCTGAAGGTGGTGACCCTGGAAGACGGCACTGCCTGCGCCATCGTGCGCGCCTGCAGCAACAACGTCTCGCCCAAGAGCTACGAGCCCCAGGCCTACTGCTGGGCGGAAAACGAGGCCGCCCTGCGAGCCAGCCTGACCTTGCATCAAGCTGATGGCTCCAGCCAGTTCCCTCGCAACCTGGGACTGGTAGCCGCCGCGCCGTATGCGGAGCTGGACGCGGTTGAAAAGGCCTTGGTTGACGCCATGGTGGCGCTCGACACCAAGCTGGGCACCTCTGACCAGTACCGAATCAAGGCCGTCGACGTCCAGACCAACATCGACCGCATCAAGAAAGAGCTCGTCGAGGACCCGGACTGCTGGTACCGCTCGCCGGAAAGGCAAGCCGCCCTGAAGCAGGCCGAAGTACTGCTGGCGGGCACTCCTGCCGCGCAACTGCGCGCCGAGGCCCGTGCTGAGACGCGCAAGCAGCGCGTCGTCGTGGACACCAACATCTTCGCCCTGCCCGAGGACGACTGGCTGAAGGGCCGTGGCTACGACTACGTGGTCGGCAGCCGCGACAGCGGCAGCTCCCGCGGCAACCACGTCGTGACCCTCATCAAGGAAGACGACAGCGGTGTCAGGGACATTCGGGTGAACATCAAGGCAGGCTCCAGCCCCCTGAAGTACTTGAACGAGTGCGTGCAGCTCACGCCCGAGCAGGTGGCTGACTGGCCTGAGTCCGTGCTGCGTCGTGCAATGGACCTGCGTGCCTTCGAGCTGCGCGAAGGCGCCGAAGCGGCCTATCACGCCAAGCTCCTGAGCGCCGTGCCCGCGGTCACTTCCGCGATGGTGCGCGCAGGCACTGCCGGCACGCCCGGCAAGTTCGTGGTGGTCGACACCAGCAGGCCTGCCGAGGACTGGCGCGCCTCGGAGCGCACGGTCTGGCGCAACGGCGAGCGCGAGGGGGACTTGAAGAAGTATGCGGTGATTCCGGCGGACGGCCAGAGTGGCGCCGTCTCGTTCACGAACCTGTACGGCGGGCTCTATTTCACCCCGGAGCGCTGGGCCGACATCAAGGCGTTCGTGGAAGACGCCAAGGCACACAACGTGCCGCAGGTCTCCGCGCACATGGCTGTTCTTGCCGCGATGACGGGCGGTGAGACCAAGGGCCTCGAGGACGTGACCGGCCCGAACCCGATTCGCGTTGGAAAGGACCAGGTGCTCGTTTCTCTGAATGCGCAGAACGACAACCTGGTGGACATCGCGGTGGCGGACGCCAAGGGCAAGCAGTGGGCGTGCCTGCAGGCCATCGAGCCGCGCCAGCTCGTCTCCCGCGCCATCGTCGCGATGGACCAGGCCGCCACCCGCCAAGCCATCGAGAAGGACCTGGCTAAGTCCCGGAAAGCGGAGCAAGCCGCGGAGCGTTGAGCCGGCCGGGTTTTTATACGCCCGCCGAAATAAACAGCGGCCTCACCGGTCAAAGGGAGAGCGCAACCCAACAACCATTGGAGACAAAACCATATGAAGAAGACCGCCCTCGCCCTGGCCGCTTTTGCGGCTGTGGCCCTTTCGACCGCCGCATTCGCGGAAGACACCATCACCACGCAGTCGCGTGACTACAAGCTGCCGCGGTGCGACAAGCCGCTGGGTACCCTCGTCGTGGGCAAGCTGGAATGCAAGGCCGACTCCTGCCAAGCCAACAGCGCCGCCAACGCCCACAACCCGGTGGCGCAGCTGCTGCAGATGAAAGCGCTGGCCGAAGGTGGCCTCGGCAACGTCGGCGCCGTCGGCGACGGCCTGGGCAGCATGCTCACCACGGCCCTGAAGGAGACCGGCTGCTTCGACATCCAGGAGCGCGCGGCCCTGGACGACATCAACAAGGAACTGGCCCTGGTGGGCAAGAAGGTCGAAGCGCAGCAGGCCGACTTCCTGGTCTCCGGCGCCGTCACTTCCATCGAAGGCGGCACCGAAACGAAGGCCATCGGCGGCGGCTTCATCCCCATCATCGGCAGCGTCGGCACCACGAAGAAGAAGGTCCGCCTGTCGCTGGACATCCGCGTCATCGACGTCAATCGCGCCAAGGTGCTGGACTCCAAGACCATCGTCGCGGATTCCGAGAGCAGCTCCTTCGGCCTGGGCGTGCTGGGCGGCGGTACCGCTGCCGGCGGCATCTTCGGCGTGGGTGGCAGCATGTCCAACCAGAAGAGCACGTCGCTGGACGCCGTGTCGCGCGAAGCGGTCGCCTCGAGCACCATCTTCATCGCCAACACGCTGTTCAAGGCCAAGGGCGTCACCCCGGCCGCGGAGTAAGCAGTGCTGCGCGGGCTGGTCAACATCATCTGCGGCGTGTTCATGCTGCTGGTACTCGCTGTGCTGCTGCCCAAGGCCATGGCCTTGCTGGCGTCGCTCGGGTTCCCGGTGCACGACGCAATGCGAGCAATCGAGCGCGCCCTCACCTGCGGGTGGGACCTGTTGGTGCGACTTTTCTGGGAAGTGCGTCGCGCACTGACCTTCTAAGCGCACCTCGCGAGGAAACTCCAGGCGGCTTCGGCCGCCTTTTGCATGGATATAGCAAATGCGGGCCTCGGCAGATGGTCATACCTTCATTGCGAATACCCGCACGGAGCGTGACCGAATGAGCCAAAACGACATCCCTGCAGCCGCGACCGAAGCGGCACTGGCCGCGCTGGAGAAGAGCAGCAATTGGAGCTACACGCACTCGCAGATGGGGCGCCTGGGCAAGGGCTATGTGCTGCTCGCCTATGACGAGACGGAAATCTCCTATCAGGCGTTTCGCGACGCCGGCGTGAGCGAGACGCGGCTGAAGGCCGCAGGCATCCCCGAATTCGGCCACGGCCACACGGCCTCGCTGGTCGCTCTCGACGCGAACCTGAACTTCGTGAAGGCCGAAGACCACCTGGTGGACCGCAGCTTCTCCAGCCTGGAGCGCCTGGTCGAGCGCTTCACGTCGAACGTGTGCCCCTTCATGGGACAGGAGCCAGCTCGCGGCCGCCAAGCCAGGGGCGGCATCGAGTACTGAGGTCCGAGCGCTGCAGTAGCAGCAAGACTCGGTAGCTCGGAAACGGCTGCACCCGCGCTTTCATGCGGGTAGCATCGTGTGCTCTGTCATGGCAGCCACTTTGTTCATCGACGTCGACGGGGTTTTTCACAGGCCCGGAACGGTCTCGTTCAATGAAGACGGCACCGTGTCCGGCGAAGGCGCTTTCCAGTGGCTGCCGCACTTGCTGGCGGTCCTCGAGGACTTTCCTGACGTGAGGGTGCTCGTGCACTCGTCCTGGCGTATGAGCTGGGAGACGGACGAGCAACTCAAGGCAGTCCTGCCGCCGGCGCTGGCGAGCCGCGTGGCGGGCGCGACCCCGCGGGAGCTGGCCAGCCGCTTTGCGAGCATCCAGGCCTACTGTGAGTGCGAGCAGGTCGAGCACTTCGTGATACTCGATGACGAGCCGTCTGCGTATCCGGTCGGATTGGAGCAGCTCGTCGTGTGCGACCCGCAGGCAGGCCTGTCCGACACCGCGGTGCAGGAGCGGCTGCGGCGCGCGCTGGCTCGAGCCCTGCCCGCCGTATAGCAAGCAAATCCCGGGTTCGTTTGTCTAACTCCGGACCACCTTCCGGAGAAGAAATGACGCCCGCCATGAGCCCGTACGAAATCCTGCGCAACTCCGAAGGGGAGATTGCGCTTTCCGTTAATGCCGGCCTGCTGCCGAAGCGCCCGCGCTTTGCGCTGGACGGACGCGACTTGCAGGTCACGGGTGAGGGGCTGAACTGCATCTTCGACGACCTGCCGGAAGACGCGCTCGACGCCATCCAGGGTGACCCCTGCGTGCTGCTCTTCGAGATGGCGCCCCAAGGCATCCAACGCATCCACGAGGTCTGTTTGAGCGTCGCCTGAGGCCGCGGCTCGCTATACGACCCATACGAATGAATCTTCCAGAGGTGACACCGTGACCCCACAAGAACGCGCCCAATCCTTCTTCAAGGACCCCGCCAGCATCAACGTCGAACTGCGCGGCGACACCGCTGTCCGGCGCAACGCCGCGATGTGGCTTGCGGCGCTCGCTGTGGCCCTCGGTATGGGCATGGCAGGCAATGCGGACGCCCAGACCCGCGGCCAGGACCAGCTCACCAACATCCTCGTGCAGGGCCTCAAGGGCGTGGCGAACTACAAGCTGGCGGGCGAGCTGCGCGAACGTGGCACGAACTACGTGGTCGGTGGCACCGTCATGGGCGTGGCCGGCGTCGCGATGGACGCCGCGGTCGACTGGGCCCGTTCCGCGCCCGCCCAGCCGGTGCAGCAGCCCGCTTACCAGCCCCGGACCGTCTATGTGCAGCATCCCGCTTATGAGCCGGTGCGCACCTATCCGGTTGCCCAGCCTGCCTACCGCGAAGTCCAGGCTGCGCCGGTTGCCCAAGCCCCCGTCGCAGTGACGCCCGTGTTCCAGGCCAAGCTGGTCGGGCGTTCGCGCGATTCGTCGCAGCTGCATGTGCGCGTCCTGGACGGCTACGGGCGCGACTTCACCGCCTCGACGGCCCACGTGAACGACCTGCCCTTCCAGCAGTCCAGCGGCACGCTGGTGCTGCCGACCATGCAGGCGGCGGAAATCCTGAAGTCGCTGGGCGTCTACGAAGACTTCTCGAAGAGCCTCACCATCGAGCGCGTCAACCGCGCGCAGCAGCTGTCAAAGGCAGCGCCCAGCAAGGGCCGCCGCTCCGACGTGGAGCTCGGATGAACCGGGGCTTGCGAGCAACCCTGCTGACCGTCACCCTGGCGGGCGCGGTGGCCGCCCCTGCCTCGCTCTTCTGCCAGGTGCTGCCAGTGCCCGAGGCTGTTTCGCCCGGCTGGCTGGCCACGCCACCGTTTGTGCCCGCGCCTGTTGCGGGCACGCGCGGGGCTGTCGTTCGGTTCGAGCAGGGCCGCACGTGGCTGCACGTGAGCATCGCGGGCGCGCAGGCAGACGAAGCCGCGCGCATCGCGCGCCAGGAAGGGCTAGCGTATCTGCCCCACGAGCGCGCGCTCCGTGTCCAACTCACGCAGTTCGAAGCGCTGTTGCGCCGCCACGGAATCACGGACGTCATCGAGGTCGGGCCGCTCGCCGCAGTTCCCTCGAAATGATTCCCAAGGTCCGGTGTCAAAGAGGCATCCATCCTGACCTCGGAGAACAAGAATGCGCCGTCCCGCCATTGCTGCCCTCGTGCTGCTCGCCGCCCTGCCCTTTGCCGCGCAGGCGCAAGGCAGTTTCGGCTCGCTGACCCGCCCCGCCGGTTACCCTGGCTCGATGCCCAGCGCTTTCGGCCACCTGCCCGCGCCGATTGGGTACACCATCGCAATGCTTCCGCCTGGCTTCCGCATCACCAAACCGGGCGGCTATGTCGTGGAAGTGCAGGGCCCGGGTCAACGCCACAAGTACTGGGGCTACGGCCCGGTAACCTTCCCCGCGCCCGTGAAGCCGACCGGCTACGTCCTGGCCCCCATCGAAGCGTTCCACGCGATGCAGCGGCCCGGCGGCCTGGTCATCGACATCGACCCGAGCTCTCGCTGAACTGAAGAGCGCCCCAAACGCCCCGCCCCCGTGCGGGGCTACTTCTTTTCGCCCTCGGCGGTGCGGTTCGGCAGCTCGAACGCGAGCGGCTTGCCGGTGTTGAAGGTCAGCGTCTGCTGGCCGGCCTGGTACATCAGCATGCGCACCATGATGCGTTTGGCGTTGCGTGCCTTCTCCACGAAGCTCACGGCGTCGTCCAGGAAGATGGTCGTGGGGTCGTGGTCGTTCGAGC
>NZ_JAEQND010000014.1 GCF_016722765.1 Ramlibacter alkalitolerans
TGTTCCTGCGCGACCAGGAAGAAAGCTGCCGGTGGCGACGATGTCGACACCGCCAAGCCGACTTCGATGCCCTTCAGCCGGGGCTATTCGGGTGAGCCGAACGGTTTCCGGACACCAGTGCGCGAAGGCGGGAACCCAGGGCTCCCGATGAAGGCGGCCGCAGGCCGCTTCTCCCCTTTGAAAGCCCTGGATTCCCGCCTGCGCGGGAATGACGGTTCCGCGCATTTGCTTTAGACTTAAACAATCGAGGCCTGGAGCAAGCATGAACATCGTCAGCATCGGCGGCGGCCCCGCCGGCCTGTATTTCGCCTTGCTCATGAAGAAGCAGGACCCCTCGCACCGCATCCGCGTCGTCGAGCGCAACCGGCCGTACGACACCTTCGGCTGGGGCGTGGTCTTCTCCGACCAGACCCTGGGCAACCTGCAGGCGGCCGACCCCGAAACCGCAGCCGAGATCCTGGGCGCCTTCAACCACTGGGACGACATCGAGGTCAACATCCGCGGCCACCGCATCGTCTCGGGCGGCCACGGTTTCTGCGGCATCGGCCGCAAGCGCCTGCTGAACATCCTGCAGCGGCGCTGCGAAGCCCTCGGCGTGGAACTGGTGTTCGAGACCGACGTCCAGGGTGACGAGCAGTTCCCCGACGCCGACCTGATCATCGCCAGCGACGGCCTCAACAGCCGCATCCGGACGAAATACGCCGCCACGTACCAGCCGGACATCGACCTGCGCCGCAACCGCTTCGTCTGGCTGGGCACGCACAAGCGCTTCTCCGCCTTCACCTTCGCCTTCGAGGAGACGCCGCACGGCTGGTTCCAGGCCCATGCCTACCAGTTCGACGGCGACACCTCCACCTTCATCGTGGAGGCGCCCGAGGAGGTGTGGCTCGCGGCCGGCCTCGACGAGATGGGCAAGGAGGAATCGATCCAGTTCTGCGAGCGCCTGTTCGCGCGCTACCTCGATGGCCGCGGCCTGATGTCCAATGCGAGCCACCTGCGCGGCTCGGCGCAGTGGATCAAGTTCCCGCGCGTCGTCTGCCGCACCTGGGTGCACCACAACGGCCGCGCGCCGGTGGTGCTGATGGGGGATGCCGCGCACACGGCCCATTTCTCGGTCGGCTCCGGGACCAAGCTGGCGCTGGAGGATGCGATCGAGCTGGCGCGCGCGATCGCCTATTCGCCGGAAGACCTCGCGCACGGGCTGCGGCAGTACGAGGCGGTGCGCGCGCTGGAGGTGCTCAAGATCCAGAACGCCGCGCGCAACTCCACCGAGTGGTTCGAGAACGTGGCCCGCTACGTGCACCTGCCGCCGGAGCAGTTCGCCTACTCGCTGCTCACGCGCAGCCAGCGCATCAGCCACGAGAACCTGCGCCTGCGCGACCGCGGCTACGTCGAGCGCTACGAGGACTGGGTGGCCGAGCGCTCCGGCGTGCAGCGCGCGCCCGACCGGCAGCCGATCCCGCCGATGTTCACGCCCTTCACGCTGCGCGGCGTCACGCTGAAGAACCGCATCGTGGTCTCGCCGATGGCGCAGTACTCCTGCGTCGACGGGCAACCGGCCGACTACCACCTGGTGCACCTCGGCGCGCGCGCCATGGGCGGCGCCGGCATGGTCGTCGCCGAGATGACCTGCCCCAGCCCCGATGCCCGCATCACGCCCGGCTGTCCGGGGCTGTGGAACGCGCAGCAGCGCGATGGATGGAAGCGCATCGTCGATTTCGTGCACGCGCACACCGGCGCGAAGATCGCGATGCAGCTCGGTCACGCCGGCCCCAAGGGATCCACCCGCGTGCCCTGGGAGGGCGAGGACCTGCCGCTGGCCGAAGGCAACTGGCCGCTGATCTCGGCCTCGCCGCAGCAGTACATCGACGGCGTGAGCGACTGGTCGCGCCCGATGACGCGCGCCGACATGGACCGCGTGCGCGAGGACTTCGTGCGCAGCGCCCGCTTCGCCGGCGAGGCCGGCTTCGACTGGCTGGAACTGCACTGCGCCCACGGCTATCTCCTCTCCAGCTTCATCTCGCCGCTGACCAACCAGCGCACCGACGACTATGGCGGCCCGCTGGCGAATCGCCTGCGCTATCCGCTCGAGGTGTTCCGCGCGATGCGCGCCGCGTGGCCGCAGGACCGGCCGCTGTCGGTGCGCATCTCGGCGCACGACTGGGTGGAGGGCGGCATCACGCCCGACGACGCGGTGGAGATCGCGCGTGCCTTCCGCGCCGCCGGCGCCGACCTGATCGACTGCTCCTCCGGCCAGGTGAGCCGCAAGCAGCAACCGGTGTACGGCCGCATGTACCAGACGCCGTTCGCCGACCGCATCCGCAACGAGGCCGGCATCGCGACGATGGCGGTCGGCGCGATCACGGAAGCCGACCACGTCAACAGCATCATCGCCGCCGGGCGGGCGGACCTGTGCGCGATCGCGCGGCCGCACCTCGTCAACCCGGCATGGGCGCTGGTCGAAGCCGCGAAGATCGGCTATCGCGACGTCGAATGGCCCAGGCAGTACCTGTCCGGCAAGACCCAGCTCGAACGCAACCTCGAACGCGAGAAGACCCTGGCCCAGGAGACGGTGAATGAACGATTCAACTGAAGCGCGCCTCGATCCGGCGCTGGCCGCCGGCAACCGCAAGGCGCTGGCCGGCTATCGCGCCAGCCACTTCCTGTGGCAGGTGCAGGAGGGCGTGGCGACCGTCACGCTGAACCGGCCCGAGCGCAAGAACCCGCTCACCTTCGATTCCTATGCGGAGCTGCGCGACCTGTTCGGGCAACTGCGCCACGCGACCGACGTCCACGCGGTGGTCGTCGTCGGCGCCGGCGACAACTTCTGCTCCGGCGGCGACGTGCACGAGATCATCGGCCCGCTGGTGCGGCTGCAGGCGCCCGAGCTGCTGATGTTCACCCGCATGACCGGCGACCTGGTGAAGGCGATGCGGGCCTGCCCGCAACCGGTGGTGGCGGCGGTGGACGGCGTCTGTGCCGGCGCCGGTGCGATCGTGGCGATGGCCTCCGACCTGCGCCTCGGCACCGCGCGCAGCAAGACGGCGTTCCTGTTCAACCGCGTCGGGCTGGCGGGCTGCGACATGGGCGCCTGCGCCATGCTGCCGCGGATCATCGGCCAGGGCCGCGCCAGCGAGCTGCTTTTCACCGGCCGTTCGATGACGGGGGAGGAGGGCGAGCGCTGGGGCTTCTTCAACAAGCTGTGCCTGCCGGAGCACCTGCTGGAGCAGGCGCAGGCCCTGGCGCGCGAGCTGGTGCAGGGGCCCACCTTCGCCAACGGGATCACCAAGACCATGCTGCACCAGGAATGGGCCATGACCATCGAGCAGGCGATCGAGGCCGAGGCGCAGGCCCAGGCCCTGTGCATGCTCACGCAGGACTTCCGCCGCGCCTACGAGGCCTTCGTGGCGAAGCGCAAGCCGGTCTTCGAGGGAAACTGACGTGGCCGACCAAGCCTACCTGCAGTGGCCCTTCCTCGAGGAGCGCCATCGCGCGTTCGCCGACGAACTCGAAGACTGGTCCGCCACGCATGTCGCCGGCGTGCACGGTCCCGACGTCGATGCCGATTGCCGGCGGCTCGTCCGGCTCCTCGGCGAAGCCGGCTGGCTGCGCCACGCCGTCGGCACCATCGACACGCGCGCCGTCTGCCTGGCGCGCCAGGTGCTGGCCTACCACAACGGCCTGGCCGATTTCGCCTTCGCCATGCAGGGTCTGGGATCCGGGGCGATCAGCCTGCAAGGCACGACAGCGCAGAAGGACCGTTACCTGGCGCGCGTGGAATGCGGCGAGGCGATCGCGGCCTTCGCGCTGTCGGAGCCCGACGCCGGCTCGGACGTGGGCAACCTGCAGTGCGCCGCCCGCATCGAGGGCGACCATGCCGTGATCGAGGGCGAGAAGACCTGGATCTCCAACGGCGGCATCGCGGACTTCTACGTCGTGTTCTGCCGCACGGGCGAGGCGCCCGGATCGCGCGGCCTCTCCGCCTTCATCGTCGATGCGGACACGCCCGGACTGGAGATCGCCGAGCGCATAGACGTGATCGCGCCACACCCGCTGGCGCGCCTGCGTTTTCGCGCCTGCCGGGTGCCGCTGGCGCAACGCATCGGCGCCGCGGGTGAAGGCTTCAAGGTGGCGATGCGCACGCTGGACGTGTTCCGCACCTCCGTCGCTGCAGCGGCGCTCGGGTTCGCGCGCCGGGCGCTGGACGAGGCGCTGGCGCACGCGGTGCGGCGCCGCATGTTCGGCCAGGCGCTGGCCGACTTCCAGCTCACCCAGGCGAAGCTCGCGCAGATGGCCACCACGGTGGAGAGCGCGGCGCTGCTGGTCTACCGCGCCGCCTGGCTGCGCGACCAGGGCCGCACCGTCACGAAGGAGGCGGCGATGGCCAAGCTGGCCGCCACCGAAGGCGCGCAGCAGGTGATCGATGCCGCGGTGCAGTTGCATGGCGGTCTCGGCGTGCAGCGCGGCGAGGTCGTGGAGAGCCTCTACCGCGAGATCCGGGCGCTGCGGATCTACGAAGGGGCCACCGAGGTGCAGCAACTGATCATCGGCCGCGAACTGCTCAAGGAGATGCGTTCATGACCCACCAAGCCGTGCTGCCCGAAGGGTGGCCGCGTCCCAGGGGCTATGCCAATGGCGTCGTCGCCACGGGGCGCCAACTGTTCATCGCTGGCATGGTGGGCTGGGACGCCCAGGGCCGTTTCCCCGGCGACGACTTCGGCGCCCAGGCCCGCCAGGCCCTGCAGAACGTGGCCGAGGTGCTCCGCGCCGCCGGCGGCAGCGGCGAGCATGTGGTGCGCATGACCTGGTACGTGACCGACAAGCGCGAGTACCTCGCCGCGGCGCGCGAGATCGGCCAGGCGTTCCGCGAAACGATAGGCAACTATGCGATCGCGATGACCGCGGTGGAGGTCCGGGCCCTCATCGAGGACCAGGCGAAGGTGGAGATCGAGGCCACCGCGGTCCTGCCGCAAGCCTGAGCGGGCCGCGCGCTGGCGGCGCGTGACGGCACGGGTCAGCTCGGCGTCGGCCATCGATAATGGCGGCCAAGAGAGGAACCGCCCTTGCAAGAGGACCCGCCATTCCGCTGGCCGCGAGGCGAGAACGAAGATCCCGTGCGCGCGTTCGCGCAGGGCTTCGTCGAGGCCCATCGCCAGAAGATCTTCCTGGGGCTGGCCATCGCCGGCACGCTGCTGCTGGGGCCGTTCTCGGTCAACAACTTCATCCAGGGGCGGATCACGCTGGGCATCGCCACCAGCGTGTTCATGGCCTGCCTGCTGGCGAATGCCTTCACGATCTTCCGCGGCGGCGTTCCGCTGGTGCCGGCGTGGGTGATCTTCGCCACCTCGATGTTCGGCCTGGCCACCGCCATCCGCGACAACGGGCTGATCGGCATCTTCTGGGTCTACCCCGGCATCCTGCTGTTCCACTTCATGCTGCCGGTGCGGCAGGCCAACGCCTTCAACCTCGCGATGGTCGCCATGACGGTGCCGCTCGCCTGGATGCACCTCGGGTCGGCCCTCACCGCCCGCGTGGGCGTGACGCTGGTGCTGGTCGTCGTGTTCGCCAACCTGTATTCGCGCATCGCCGAAGCGCAGCACGCCAAGGAGTCGGAGCAGCGCGAGCACCTCGACGCGCTGATCCGGCAGCTGGAGGACCAGAACAAGGCGCTGCGCGAGGCCTTCCGCCTGCGCGAGGAGGTGGAGCGCATCGCCCGCCACGACCTCAAGACGCCGCTGGCCAGCATCGCCTCGATCCCGCGCCTGCTGCGCGAGCGCCATCCGCCGGACCCGGTCGAAAACGAGCTGCTGGGAACGGTGGAACGCGCCGCGCTGCGCGTCCTGAGCATGGTGAACCTGTCGCTGGACCTGTACCGCATGGAGGCCGGCACCTACCGGCTGCGGGCGCAGGCGGTGGACCTGGCCGCGGTGGTGAACACCGTCGCGCGCGAGCTGCATCCGCACGCGCGCTCCAAGAAGGTCCGGCTGGTGATCGAGCTGCCGCCGCAGCCGCTGCATGCCAAGGGCGAGGAGCTGCTTTGCTATTCCACGGTGGCCAACCTGCTGAAGAACGCGCTGGAGGCCGCACCCGAGCATTCCGACGTGCGCGTGAAGCTGTGGCTGGCGCCGGGGCCGGGCGGGGAGGCGGTGGGCCTGGACATCAGCAACCTCGGCGAGGTGCCGCGCGAAGTCCGCGAGCGCTTCTTCGAGAAGTACGCCACCCACGGCAAGAGCGGCGGCACCGGCCTGGGGGCCTATTCGGCCTACCTGATGGCGACGGTGCAGCAGGGCGAACTGCACATGAGCTCCCGCCATGGAACGACCACGCTGTGCCTGCGGCTGCCGCCCTGGCGGGCCCCTCTGCCGGCGCCGACGCCGCCGGCGGAATATGCCGACGCCGCCGGCGCGCGGGAGACGCCATCGTGGCCGCAGCCGCAGCCGCAGCCGATCCCGGCCCTGCCGGAACTCTCCGTGCTGCTGGTCGACGACGACGAGTACAACATCGTCGTGCTCAAGAACCTGCTGCCGAGCCCGCCGCTGGCGGTGCGCACGGCCGTCAACGGCCGCGACGCGCTGGAGCTGGTGCGCGCCGAGCGTCCGGACGTCATCTTCCTGGACCTGCAGATGCCCATCATGGGCGGGCTGGAGGCCGCCGGCGAGATCCGCGCACTGCAGCAGGCAGCCGGCCAGGCGCCCAGCTTCCTGGCCGCCTTCTCCGCCCACGACGACGAAGGCACCCGACGGGCCTGCATCGAGGCCGGCTTCGACCTGTACCTGGCCAAGCCGGCCTCGCGCGAGGAGGTGCTGGCCGTGCTGCGGCGCGAAGACCCGTCCGCGGTCGCGCAGCCGGCCTCGGGGCCGCTGCCGCCGCCCGGGCGCGTGTGGGTCGAACCCGGCCTGATGCACCTGATGCCCGAGTTCCTGGCCTCGCGCCGCAAGCTGGCGGAGACGCTGGTCGGCGCGGCGCGCGCCGGCGAGCGGGAGACGGTCCGCGTCACGGCGCACAAGCTGGCCGGCAGCCTGGCGATGTACGGCTTCAAGGACGCGAGCCGCGTCAGCCTGGAGATCGAGGAGGCGGCGCACGATGGCGACCTGGCGCAGCTGCGCGCGCGCTGCGAGGCGCTGGTGGAGATGATCTCGAACGTGGAGCCGGTGGCGCGGGCGGTGTGAGGCATCGCCGCGCCGGCGCTACGCCGCCGCTTCCAGCCCGCTCCTGAAGTGCACTTGCATCCGCTCGCGCGCGCCCTCGGGATCGCGGTCCTCGATGGCCGCCATCACGGCCCGGTGCTCCGCCAGCGACTCCTCGATCCGCCCGGTCTTGAGCAGCGAGTTGTGGCGATGGAGCTTCATCACCTTGCGCAGGTCGGCCACCATCTGGTTGCGCCAGCGGTTGTTGGCCATCTCCAGCAGCCGCATGTGGAAGCGCTCGTTGAGGGCGAAGAAGCGCGCGCGGTCGCCGAGGGCGCCTTCGAGCTCGCGGTGCAGCTTCTGCAGTTCCTTGCGTTCGAGGTCCGTCGCGCGTTCCGCGACGACGGCGGCAGCGTCGCTTTCCAGCAGGGCGAGCAGGTGGTAGACCTCGGCCAGGTCGCGCTCGGACACCTCGGTGACGTAGGCGCCGCGCCGCACCTTCATCGTCACCAGGCCTTCGGCGGCGAGCACCTTCAGGGCCTCGCGCAAGGGGGTGCGGCTGATGCCGTACTCCTGCGCCAGCCGGACCTCGTCGATCCAGCTTCCGGGCTCCAGTTCGCGATTGAAGATCCGCTGGCGCAGCAACTCCGCCACCTCTTCGTAGAGGGCACGCGGGGCGAGGGCTTCGGCGGTCATGGGCTGGATTCTAGGCGGCGACGAATTCTTTATCAATAATTATGAATCATGTAAGATGGCGCCGCCGCGTGAAAACCACGGCGCCACAGGAACCTCCATGAGCCCCGCCCAGCCCGAATTCAAGCCCGTCTCCCTCGAGGAATGGAAGCAAGCCGCCGCCAAGTCCGCTCCCGGCGGCAAGGTGGAGGCGCTGAACTGGATCACCCCGGACGGCATCGCCGTCAAGCCGCTGTACACCGCGCAGGACCTGGAAGGGCTCGCGCACGCGGACACGCTGCCCGGCTTCGCGCCCTACGTGCGCGGACCGCAGGCCACCATGTACGCGGCGCGGCCCTGGACGATCCGCCAGTACGCCGGCTTCTCCACCGCCGAGGAATCGAACGCCTTCTACCGCAAGGGACTGGCGGGCGGCGGGCAGGGCGTGAGCGTCGCATTCGACCTCGCGACGCACCGCGGCTACGACAGCGACCATCCCCGCGTGGTGGGCGACGTCGGGAAGGCCGGCGTGGCGGTGGATTCGGTGGAGGACATGAAGATCCTGTTCGACGGCATTCCCCTCGACAAGGTGTCGGTGTCCATGACCATGAACGGCGCGGTGCTCCCGGTGCTGGCCGGCTACGTGGTGGCGGCGGAGGAGCAGGGCGTTCCCCAGGACAAGTTGAGCGGGACCATCCAGAACGACATCCTCAAGGAGTTCATGGTCCGCAACACCTACATTTATCCGCCCGAGCCCTCGATGCGGATCGTGGGCGACATCATCGAGTACACGGCGCAGAACATGCCGAAGTTCAACTCGATCTCGATCTCCGGCTACCACATGCAGGAGGCCGGGGCGAACCAGGCGCTGGAGCTGGCCTTCACGCTGGCCGACGGCAAGGAGTACGTGAAGACCGCCATGGCCAAGGGCCTGGACGTCGACGCGTTCGCCGGCCGCCTGTCCTTCTTCTGGGCGATCGGGATGAACTTCTATCTCGAGATCGCCAAGATGCGCGCGGCGCGCCTGCTGTGGTGCCGCATCATGCAGGGCTTCGGCGCGAAGAACCCCAAGAGCCTGATGCTGCGCACGCACTGCCAGACCTCGGGCTGGTCGCTCACCGAGCAGGACCCGTACAACAACGTCGTGCGCACCGCCATCGAGGCGATGGCCGCGGTGTTCGGCGGCACGCAGTCGCTGCACACCAACAGCTTCGACGAGGCGATCGCGCTGCCCACCGAATTCAGCGCCCGCATCGCCCGCAACACGCAGCTGATCATCCAGGAAGAGACCCACATCACCAACGTGATCGATCCCTGGGCCGGCAGCTACATGATGGAGAAGCTGACGCAGGACATGGCCGATGCGGCCTGGAAGATCATCGAGGAGGTGGAGGCCATGGGCGGCATGACGCGCGCCGTGGACTCGGGCTGGGCCAAGCTGAAGATCGAAGCCGCGGCGGCGGGCAAGCAGGCGCGCATCGATGCCGGCCGCGACGTGATCGTCGGCGTCAACAAGTACAAGCTGGCCAAGGAAGACCAGGTCGAGATCCGCGAGGTCGACAACGTGATGGTGCGCGAGCAGCAGATCGCGCGCCTGAAGCAGATCAAGGCCACGCGCGACGGCGGCAAGGTGCACGCCGCGCTGGAGGCGCTGACCACCGCGGCGCGCACGGGCAGCGGCAACCTGCTGGACCTGAGCATCCAGGCCATCCGCCTGCGCGCCACGGTGGGCGAGGTGAGCGACGCGCTCGAGAAGGTGTTCGGGCGCCATCGCGCCGATACGCAGAAGGTGACCGGTGTGTACGCAGCAGCCTATGAATCCGCCGAAGGGTGGGAGAGCCTGAAGTCCGAGATCGCGCAGTTCGCGGAGGCCGAAGGCCGGCGGCCGCGCGTGATGATCGCCAAGCTGGGGCAGGACGGCCACGACCGCGGCGCCAAGGTGGTCGCGACGGCCTTCGCCGACCTCGGCTTCGACGTCGACATGGGCCCGCTGTTCCAGACGCCGGAAGAGTGCGCCCGGCAGGCGATCGAGAACGACGTGCATGCGGTGGGCATCAGCACGCTGGCCGCCGGCCACAAGACGCTGGTGCCGGCGATCGTCGCGGAGCTCGAGAAGCAGGGCGCCGACGACATCGTGGTGTTCGTGGGCGGCGTGATCCCGCAGCAGGATTACGAGTACCTGTACAACGCCGGCGTCAAGGGCATCTACGGCCCCGGCACGCCGATCCCGGCCAGCGCGAAGGACGTGCTGGAACAGATCAAGCAGGCGGTCGCGCGGGGATGAGTCCATGCCTCGTGAGCACGCGCGCAGCGCGTGGATCGGGAGCCCTGGATTCCCGCCTGCGCGGGAATGACGAAGAAAATTGGAATCTGACCCCAATCACCGTCACGACCCCAATAACCGTCATCCCCGCGCAGGCGGGGACCCAGAGCACGCGCGCAGCGCGTGGCTGCGCAAGCCCTGGATTCCCGCCTCCGCGGGAATGACGCAGCCATGGACCTGAAGGCCTCCCTCCTCGCCGCCCCCGGCCCGCAGCAACGCCGCGCGATCGCCAAGGCGATCACGCTGCTGGAGTCCACCCGCGCCGACCACCGGGCGCGCGCCGACGAACTGCTCACCGAACTGCTGCCGCACACCGGCAAGTCCTTCCGCCTCGGCATCAGCGGCGTGCCCGGCGTCGGCAAGAGCACCTTCATCGAGGCGCTGGGCCTGGCGCTCATCGGGCAGGGCCATCGCGTCGCGGTGCTCGCGATCGACCCCTCGTCCTCGGTCTCCGGCGGTTCCATCCTCGGCGACAAGACGCGCATGGAGCAGCTCTCGATCCACCCGCAGGCCTACATCCGCCCCAGTCCCTCGAGCGGCACGCTGGGCGGCGTCGCGGCCAAGACGCGCGAGGCCATGCTGGTGTGCGAGGCGGCCGGCTACGACCTCGTGATCGTCGAGACGGTCGGCGTCGGCCAGAGCGAAACCGCGGTCGCCGGCATGACGGACATGTTCGTGCTGCTGCAACTGCCCAACGCCGGCGACGACCTGCAGGCGATCAAGAAGGGCGTGATGGAGCTGGCCGACCTGGTCGTGATCAACAAGGCGGACATCGACCGCGACGCCGCCACGCGCGCGCAGGCGCAGATCACCAGCGCGCTGCGCATCCTCGGCCAGCACGGCCGCCCCGACCACGCGCAGCACGACGCCACGCTGTGGCATGCTCAGGTGCTGCAGCTGAGCGCGCTGAAGGCGCAGGGGATCGATGCGTTCTGGCAGGCCGTCACGCGCTTTCGCGGCCTGCAGGAAGGCAGCGGGCGGCTGGCGGCGCGGCGGCGCCAGCAGGCGCTGGCCTGGATGTGGGAACGCATCGAGAGCGGCCTGCGGCAAGCCTTCCGTCAGCACCCGCAAGTGAAATCCCTGCTTCCGCAGATCACCAGGGACGTGGAGCATGGCCGGCTGGCCGCCTCCACGGCGGCGCGGCAGCTGCTGCAGGTCATGCGACCCGGGCACTGAGGCAGACCCGAGAGAGACACCGGAGAGGAACCCTATGCAAGACATCCTGGAACAACTGGAGAAGAAGCGCGACGCCGCCCGCCTGGGGGGCGGCGAACGCCGCATCGAAGCGCAGCACAGGCGCGGCAAGCTCACGGCGCGCGAGCGGGTGGAGCTGCTGCTCGACGAAGGCACCTTCGAGGAATGGGACATGTTCGTGGAGCACCGCTGCACGGACTTCGGCATGGAGAACAACCGCATCCCCGGCGACGGCGTGGTCACCGGCTACGGCATGATCAACGGCCGGCTGGTGTTCGTCTTCAGCCAGGACTTCACGGTCTTCGGCGGCGCGCTGTCGGAAGCGCATGCCGAGAAGATCTGCAAGGTGATGGACCAGGCGATGAAGGTCGGCGCCCCCGTGATCGGCCTGAACGACTCCGGCGGCGCGCGCATCCAGGAAGGCGTGGCTTCCCTGGGCGGCTACGCCGACGTGTTCCAGCGCAACGTGATGGCCTCCGGCGTGATCCCGCAGATCTCCATGATCATGGGTCCGTGCGCCGGCGGCGCGGTGTATTCGCCGGCCATGACGGACTTCATCTTCATGGTCAAGGACAGCTCCTACATGTTCGTCACCGGCCCCGAGGTGGTGAAGACCGTGACCCACGAGGAGGTGACGGCCGAGGAACTGGGCGGCGCCGCCACCCACACCGGCAGGAGCGGCGTGGCCGACCTCGCGTTCGGCAACGACGTCGAGGCGCTGCTGATGCTGCGCCGCCTCTTCAGCTACCTGCCCCTGAACAACCGCGAGAAGCCGCCGGTGCGCCCGAGCAACGATCCGGCCGACCGCATGGACTTCTCGCTCGACACGCTGGTGCCGGACAACGCGAACAAGCCCTACGACATGAAGGAGCTGATCACCAAGACGGTGGACGACGGCGACTTCTTCGAGCTGCAGCCGGACTACGCCAGGAACATCGTGATCGGCTTCGCCCGGATGGAAGGCCAGACGGTGGGCATCGTCGCCAACAACCCGCTGGTGCTGGCCGGCTGCCTGGACATCAAGAGCTCGATCAAGGCGGCGCGCTTCGTGCGCTTCTGCGATGCCTTCAACATCCCCGTGGTCACCTTCGTCGACGTGCCCGGCTTCATGCCCGGCACCGCGCAGGAATACGGCGGCATCATCAAGCACGGCGCCAAGCTGCTCTTCGCCTACGCGGAGTGCACCGTGCCGAAGATCACCGTCATCACGCGCAAGGCCTACGGCGGCGCCTACGACGTGATGAGCTCCAAGCACCTGCGCGGCGACGTCAACTTCGCCTGGCCCAACGCGGAGATCGCGGTCATGGGCGCAAAGGGCGCGGTGGAGATCATCTTCCGCGAGGACAAGGGCGACCCGGCCAAGCTGGCCGCCCGCGAATCCGAATACAAGGCCCGCTTCGCCAACCCCTTCGTGGCCGGCGCCCGCGGCTTCATCGACGACGTGATCCTGCCGCACGAGACCCGCAAGCGCATCTGCCGCTCGCTCGTGATGCTGCGTGACAAGAAACTGGAGAACCCGTGGCGCAAGCACGGGAACATTCCGCTGTGAACACCCTGAGCACTACCTCGCGCGCGGCTGCCGCGCTCGTCCTCCTCGCCTGCGCCGCGGCCGGCGCGCAGCAGGCCGCCCCTCCGAAGGCCGCCGCTTCGGCGCGCGGTGCCGCCGCGCCCGCCCCGGCCCCCGCGGCCGCGGGTCCCGCCCTCGGCGCCGTGCTGCAGGAGCACCTCGCGCCGGTGGCCGGCAAGCGGGGCGAGAGCACGCGCGAATTCAAGCCGCTGCCCGCAGGGGCCTATCGCTTCGAGGACGGCGAGTACAGCTCGGGCGTCTCCGGCCTGAGCCTGAAGCTGCCGCAGGTGCGCGACGAGAAGGTCGTGTCGGTGCGCGAAGCCGTCGTCATCGCGCACGGCAAGGAGGTCGACACCTCACACATCATGTTCGTGCCCGGACCGGAGGGCACCGCGGTCGATCCGCTCGGCCCGGTGTCCGTCGTCGTCGTCACGCGCTTGCGCTCCGACCGCCCGCACGACCGCGAGTCCGTGCTGCGGGCCTGGGAGCCGCGCACCCCGGAGCAGCGCAAGGCGATGGAGGCGCAGGGCGTCGAGTTCGCCCGCATCCAGACCGGCCTCGGCGAGGGCCTGGAGCGGCTCGTGCCGAACCGGGTCGCGGACATCAACTTTCCCTACCGCACGCACAAGGACGAGACGGCGAAGACGCTGCGCTCGGTCGGCGTCACGCGCTACCTGGTCTCCGGCGAGCAGGCGCTGCTGGAGTTCTCGCAGGTGTTCCCCTGCCGCGAGCTGGCCGCCGATGCCTGCAAGGCGGCGGCCCTGAAGGCCTCCGACCGCTTCGTGCAGGGCGTCAGCTCCTTCGTCCTGATGCGCGGGACGGCCGCAGCCGCCTCCGCACCCGCCGCCGCCCAGCGCAAGCCGGCCGCGTCCCAGCCCGCCAAGTGAGAAGAAGGCCATGTTCGAAAAGATCCTGATCGCGAACCGGGGCGAAATTGCCTGCCGGGTGATCCAGACGGCCCGCAGGATGGGCATCAAGACGGTCGCGGTGTACTCCGATGCCGACCGCGACGCCCGCCACGTGGCGCTGGCCGACGAGGCCGTGCGCATCGGCACGCCGCCCTCGCGCGAGAGCTACCTGCTGGCCGACCGCATCGTCGCCGCCTGCCGCCAGACCGGCGCGCAGGCCGTCCACCCCGGCTACGGCTTCCTGTCGGAGAACGAGGAGTTCGCGCGCCGCGTGGAGCAGGAAGGCATCGTCTTCATCGGGCCCAAGCACCACTCCATCGCGGCCATGGGCGACAAGATCGCCTCCAAGAAGCTGGCGAAGGAGGCGCGGGTCAACACCATCCCCGGCTACAACGACGCGATCGCGACGGCCGAAGAGGCGGTGAGCATCGCCAAGGACATCGGCTACCCGGTGATGATCAAGGCCAGCGCCGGCGGCGGCGGCAAGGGCCTGCGCGTGGCGTACAACGACAAGGAAGCCTTCGAGGGCTTCACCTCGTGCCGCAACGAGGCGCGCAACAGCTTCGGCGACGACCGCGTGTTCATCGAGAAGTTCGTCGAGGAGCCGCGCCACATCGAGATCCAGGTGCTCGGCGACGCCCACGGCAACGTGGTGTACCTGAACGAGCGCGAATGCTCGATCCAGCGCCGCCACCAGAAGGTGATCGAGGAGGCGCCGTCGCCCTTCATCAGCGAAGCGACGCGCAAGGCCATGGGCGAGCAGGCCGTGGCCCTGGCCAAGGCGGTGCAGTACCAGAGCGCAGGCACGGTGGAATTCGTGGTCGGCAAGGACCAGAGCTTCTACTTCCTGGAGATGAACACCCGCCTGCAGGTGGAGCACCCGGTCACCGAGTGCATCACCGGGCTGGACCTGGTGGAGCTGATGATCCGCGTGGCGGCCGGCGAGAAGCTGCCCATCGCGCAGGCCGACGTCAAGCGCAACGGCTGGGCGATGGAGTGCCGCATCAACGCGGAAGACCCGTTCCGCGGCTTCCTGCCTTCCACCGGCCGGCTGGTGCGCTTCCAGCCCCCGCAACCGAGCATGTGGGCGTCCGACACCGAGCACCTGTACGGCGTGCGCGTGGACACCGGCGTCGCCGAGGGCGGCGAGATTCCCATGTACTACGACTCGATGATCGCCAAGCTGATCGTGCACGGCACCGACCGCCCCGACGCGATCGCCAAGATGCGCGAGGCGCTCAACGGCTTCGTGATCCGCGGCATCTCGAGCAACATCCCGTTCCAGGCGGCGCTGCTCGCGCACCCGCAATTCGTGGCCGGCGACTTCAACACCGGCTTCATCGCGGAGCATTATGCCGGCGGCTTCCGGGCCGAGGACGTGCGGCACGACGATCCCGACTTCCTCGCGGCGCTCGCGGCCTACGCCAACCGGCGCGTGCTGGAGCGCTCCGCCGGCATCAGTGGCCAGATGCGGGGCCACGAGTTCACCATCGGCGACGAGTACGTGGTCGTCAAGCTGGACGCCGACGGCAAGCACCAGCACCAGCCCGCCACCGTGCGCGAGTTCGATGCCAGGACCGGATCCGCCGTGGTCGACATCGGCGGCAAGTCCTACGAGATCTGCAGCAGCTGGCACCTGGGGGCGCCGCGCATGCGCGGCACCGTCGACGGCCGGTCCTTCATGGCGCAGGTGGAACGCGGTGTGGCGGGCAATCCGCTGGCGCTGCGGGTGCAGCACAACGGAACGCGTGTGGACACCCTGGTGCTCACCCCCCGGGCGGCCGAACTGTTCGCGCTGATGCCGTTCAAGGCACCGCCGGACATGAGCCGCTTCCTGCTGTCGCCCATGCCGGGCCTGCTGGTGGACATCGCCGTGCAGCCCGGGCAGAAGGTGCAGGCCGGCGAGCGGCTGGCCGTGATCGAGGCCATGAAGATGGAGAACGTGCTGTTCGCCTCCGCCGATGGCGTGGTGGGCAAGGTGCTGGCCGCCAAGGGCGAATCGCTGGCCGTGGACCAACCGATCGTGGAGTTCGAATGACGCGCGCCGCACGTCCCTTCAAGGTGCTGGGCATCCAGCAGATCGCCATCGGCGGGCCGGACAAGCTGCGCCTGCAGAAGCTGTGGGTGGAGCTGTTCGGGCTGGAGGTCACGGGCACCTTCCGCAGCGATCGCGAGAACGTCGACGAGGACATCTGCGCACTGGGCACCGGGCCGCTGAAGGTCGAAGTGGACCTGATGCAGCCGCTGGACCCGGACAAGAAGCCGGCCGTCCACGCCACGCCCCTGAACCACATCGGCCTCTGGATCGACGACCTGCCCACGGCGGTGGAGTGGCTCGCCGCGCAGGGCGTGCGCTTCGCCCCCGGCGGCATCCGCCGCGGCGGCGCCGGCTTCGACATCTGCTTCGTGCATCCCAAGGGCAGCGAGGAGTTCCCGGTGGGCGGGGAGGGCGTGCTGATCGAACTGGTGCAGGCCCCGCCCGAGGTCGTGCGGGCGTTTGCCGCCCTGGCTGCCGCGCCGGCCTGAGCCTGTTGTTGCGGCGCCGCGCCGCCGGCGGCCGGAGCGCGAATCCGACACACGTGGCCGTTCCGGGGGTTGGCCGGTGGACCGGGGCCGGGCGGGGTCAGTGACAATCGCTGACACTTTTGCCTGTCCATGGATCCGGCCCCGCCCTCCCTTCTTGCCGACGCCCCCCCGTCCTCGCAGGACGCCGTCCTGCGTTGCCAGGCGGCGTTGCTCGCGCGCGTGCGCCTGGCCGATGCGGCCAGCGCACTGGCGGTCGAACTGGCCAGCCTGCTGCGCTGCCGGCGGGTGAGCGTGGGGCTGCTGCGCGGCGAGCGCCTGCGCGTGGTCGGGAGCTCACAGGCCGGCGGGATCGACGAGCGACACCAGGCGGCGGCGCAGCTCTCGGCCGCGATGCACGAGGCGATCGACCAGAACATCAGCGTCTCGTGGCCGCCGGTGCAGGCGCTGCCCCCGGTCGCCCTGGCGCAGCGTGAGCTGGCGGGCAGCGCCAACGCCTGCAGCATCCCGATCGTGGCCGGCGGCCTTGCCATCGGCGCGCTGGCCCTGGAGCGCGAGGGTGAAGGCTTCGGCCTGCCGGAGCTGGCCCTGTGCGAGGACGTGGCGAGCTTCGCCGGCCCGGTGCTGCAACTGAAGATGGCGGCCGAGACGCCGTGGCACGGGCGCGTGCGCGAGCAGCTGCGCGAGCAGCTGGCCAGCGTGCCGCGGCGCCGGGCGGCCTGGGCGGGCGGCATCCTGGCCGCACTGGTGCTGCTGGCCGTGCCCGTGCCCTGGCGCGTGAGCGCCCCGGCCCGGCTCGAAGGCGCGGTGCAGCGCGCGGTCGTCGCCGCCAGCGACGGCTTCCTGCAGCAGTCGAACGTGCGTCCCGGCGACGTGGTGAAAGCCGGCGAGGTGCTGGCCCAGCTCTCCTCGCAGGACCTGGAACTGGAACGTGCCCGCCGCGAGAGCGAGCTGCGCCAGCACGAGAACGCCTACCGCGCCGCCGAGGCCCGCAACGACCGCACGCAGATGGTGGTGAGCCAGTCGCGCGCCGCCGAAGCGCAGGCGCTGCTGCAGCTGGCCGAGGGCCAGGTCGATCGCAGCCGGCTGGTCGCGCCCTTCGACGGCATCGTGATCAAGGGCGACCTGGTGCAGAACCTGGGCGCGCCGGTGCAGAAGGGCGAAGTGCTCATGGTGCTGTCGCCCAGCGACAGCTACCGGCTGATGGTGGAGGTCGACGAGGCCGACATCGCCGCCGTGCAGCCCGGCCAGCACGGCCAGCTCGCGCTGGCCGCCCGACCGGAGCAGCCGCTGCACTTCACCACCCGCCGCATCGTTCCGGTGGCGACCGCCGCCGATGGCCGCAACTATTTCGAGGTGGAGGCGAGCCCCGACGAGGCGCTGCCGAACCTGCGCCCGGGCCTGAGCGGCATCGCCAAGATCGAAGCCGGCCGCCAGCCCCTGGGCTGGATCCTGTTCCACCGCTTCACGGCCTGGCTGCGGCTGGCGCTGTGGACGGTGGCGCTGTAGCCGATGGCCGAACCGCTGGTCAGCGGGTCCTGGTACCGCGTCGCGCCGCTCAAGGCCAGCCTGCTGGCCGGGCTGCGCATCGTGCGCCAGCAGGTGCGCGACCAGGTCTGGCACGTGCTGGTGGAGCCGGGGTCGGGGCGCCAGCTGCGCCTGAATCCGGCCGCCTACGCCTTCGCCGGCCGCTGCGACGGCCGCCTGAAGGTGGGCGAGATCTGGCAGCTGCTGCTGCGCGAGCAGGGCGAGCAGGCGCCCACGCAGGACGAGATCCTGCGCCTGCTGGCGCAGCTTTCGCGCGCCGGCATGCTGCACTTCGACACCGCGCCGCACCTCTCGCTGCTGTTCGCCCGCCGCGACGAGGACGAGGAGCGCACGCACCGCGCCTTCATCAACCCGCTGGTGCTGCGCGCTCGCCTGTTCGATCCGAGCCGGCTGCTCGATGCGCTGGTGCCCTGGGCCCACCGGCTGGCGCGCTGGCCGGTGCTGCCCCTGTGGTGTGCCCTGGTGCTGCTGGCGCTGCTGGCCGCCGCCGTGAACTTCGGCGCGCTCAAGGCGGACGCCCTGCGCCTCATGGCAACGCCTTCCAGTTACGCGCTGGCGTGGTTCGCGTATCCGGTGGTCAAGGCGCTGCACGAACTGGCGCATGCGCTGGCCGTGCGGCGCTTCGGCGGCGAGGTGCATGAAGTGGGCGTGTCCCTGGTGTTCCTGACGCCTGCGCCCTATGTGGATGCGAGCGCGGCCAATGCCTTCCCGTCGGCGCGCCAGCGGGCCATCGTCAGCGCCGCCGGCATCGCGGTGGAACTGGCGCTGGCGGCGCTCGCGCTGGGCGCCTGGCTGATGCTGCAGCCGGGCCTGGTGCGCGACGCGGCGCTGGTGGTGGTCCTGATCTGCTCGGTGTCGACGGTGATCTTCAACGCCAATCCGCTGCTGCGCATGGACGGCTACCACCTGCTGGCCGACCTGCTGCAGTTGCCGAACCTGGCGCTGCGCAGCCAGGCCTGGTGGGCCACGCAGTGGCGGCGCGTGCTCGGTGGGGCGGCGGCCCTGCCGCCCGGTTCGCTGGCCGCGGGCGAGCACAAGTGGCTGGTGCTGCATGCGCCGCTGTCGCTCGCCTACCGCGTGTTCCTGATCGCGGCGCTCGTGTTCTGGGTCGGCCACCAGTCGTGGCTGCTCGGGTGGCTGGTGGCAATCGGCCTGGGCGCCTGGCTGCTGGCGGCCGGTGCGCGCAAGCTGCTGCGCGAGGCGGCCGCCAGTGCCGATCCGGTCGCGCGCCGGCGTGCCACCTGGCTGGGCGCGGGCATCGCAGGGGCGGTGCTGCTGGTGTTGTTCGTGCTGCCCGCGCCCGCGAGCGTGGTCGCCCGCGGCGTGGTCTGGCCGCCCGAGCGCGCCCAGCTGCGCCCCGACACCGCGGGCTTCGTGCAGGGCGACGTGATCCCGGGCGGCAGCCCGCTGGCGGCCGGCGACATCGCGCTGACGCTGGACGATCCGGCGGCGCAGGCGCAGCGGGACCGGGTGGAGAGCGAGCGCACGGGGCTGCTCGCGCAGCAATACCAGGCGCTGCTGCAGGACCCGTCGCGCGCCGGCGACCTGAACGTGCAGCTCGCCCGCAACGAGGCGGAACTCGCGCGCGCCGAACAGCAGGTGGGCGACCTCGCCGTGCGCGCGCGCACCGCCGGCCGCGCCGTCTGGACGCGCGAGGGCGACCTGCCGGGAAGTTACGCCAAGCGGGGCCAGATGCTCGGTTACGTGCTGGGCCCCGAGCCGGCGCAGGTGCGCCTGGTGCTGCGCGACGAGGACCTGCTGCGCGTGCGCGGCCGCATCCAGGCGATCGAGGTCCGGTTGGCGGAGACGCCCCTGCAGGCGCTGCCGGCGCGCCTGGTCAACGAGACGCCCGCGGCGACGCGCCAGCTCCCGAGCGCCGCACTCGGCGACCGCCACGGCGGGCCGGTGGCGATCGATCCCGCCGACAGCGAAGGCCTGCGCAGCCAGGCGCCCGTGTTCCTGCTGGACGTGCAGGTGCCGGACGCGTCGGTGGAGCACATGGGCGGCCGCGCCTGGGTGAAGCTGGTCCTGCCCTCCGAGCCGATCGGGTGGCAGGCCGTGCGCGTGGTGCGCCAGTTGCTGGTGCGCCAGTTCAGCCCCACCGGCCAGGTGTGAGCGCCACCAAGCGCTGGCCCTTCCCCGGCGTCGTCTGGGGCGAGTATCCGGAGCAGCCGGTGGACGCAGCGCGCACGCGCCGGCCGCCGCCGATGTCGCGCCGCGAGCTCGAAGCGTTCGCCGACGCAGCCGCCGCCGCGCCGGCCGTGCCGGCGGACGACTTCGCGGTGCGCCTGCAGGCCCTGCGCGCACGCAGCGCCGAATCGGCCGATTGGCTGCTCGAGGCGCTGGTGCTCGCCGCCGCGGCGCTCAAGGATTGCTTCGGCCACGCACCGCACCGCCAGCAACTGCTGGCCGCGCGGGTGCTGCTGGACGACCGCCTCGCGGAAATGGCAACGGGCGAGGGCAAGACCATCGCCATCGCGCTGGCCGCGGCGGTGGCGGCGCTGGGTCGCACGCCGGTGCACGTGGTGACCGCCAACGACTACCTGGGGCAGCGCGATGCCGCCTCGCTGGCGCCCTTCTTCACGCGCCTCGGACTGCGGGTGGACTGCATCACGCAGGCGATGCCGGCGGCGCGCCGGCGCGCTTCGTATGCCGCCGACGTGACCTATTGCACGGCCAAGGAACTCGCGTTCGACTACCTGCGCGACAGCCTGGCGCGCGAGGCCGATCTCTCGCCGCTGGAGCAGCGGGCGCGCCGGCTTGCCGGCGAGGCGCGCGGCGAGCCGCCGGTGCTGCGCGGGCTGTGCATGGCGATCCTGGACGAAGCCGACACGGTGCTGATCGACGAAGCGCGCGTGCCGCTGGTGCTGGCGCAGCCCGAAGGTTCGGCGGCCGAGGCGGACTTCCACGCCGGTGCGCTGAAGGTCGCGCGCGGCCTCGCACCCGGCATCGACTACGAGCCGCAGGGCGACGGCCGCCGCTTCGCCCTCACGCCGCAGGGGCGCCAGCGGCTCGCCGCGTGGCCGGTGGCGGCGCATCCGCTGCTCGGGCACCGCGCGCATCGCGAAGCGGCGGTGGAACTGGCGCTGGTCGCCCTGCTGGTGCTGCGGCGCGACCACGAGTACGTGCTGCGCGACGGCGCGGTCACGCTGATCGACGAAACGACCGGCCGGCCGGCGGTGGGGCGGGCCTGGTCCGCGGGGCTGCACCAGCTGGTCGAACTGAAGGAGGGCGTGGCCGCCACGCGGCGCAATGGCACCGTGACGCAGATCACGTTCCAGCGCTTCTTCCCGCGCTACCTGCGGCTCGCCGGCGCGAGCGGCACCCTCGGCGAAGCACGCCGCGAATTGAAGCGTGTCTACGCGCTGGAGCTGGTGGAGATCGCGCCGCGCGTGCCTTCGCAGGTGCGGCATGCGCCGCTGCAGGTGCTGGCCGACAGCGAGGCGCTGTGGCAGCGGGTGGCGGGCGAGGCCGCGCGGGCTGCGCAGACCGGGCGCGCCGTCCTGATCGGCACCGAGACCGTGGCGCAATCGGAAGCGCTCTCGCTGGTGCTCCAGGCGGGCGGACTGGCCCACCGGGTGCTCAACGCCCGCCAGGACCGCGAGGAGAGCGAGCTGATCGCCGCGGCCGGCGAGCCGGGGCGCGTCACGGTGGCCACCAGCATGGCCGGCCGCGGCACCGACATCGCCTGCGCGCCGCAGGTGCTGGCGTGCGGCGGGCTGCACGTGATCCTGTGCCAGCTGAATCCGTCGCCGCGCATCGACCGCCAGTTCATCGGCCGCGCCGGCCGCCAGGGCCAGCCCGGAAGCGTGCAGCGGATGCTGGCGCTCGACTTCGCGCTGGTGCGGCGCTGGTGGCCGGCGTGGTGGCTGCGGTGGCTGGCGCGCCACGGTCCTCCCGCAGGTCTGTCAAAAGCCACGCTTTGGCTTGCCCAGCGTCAAGATTCCTTTACGCAATATTGTGACCGTGTGAAACTTCGACGAGTCACCGCTGCCCAGGAGCGGGACTTGACGTTCAGTCGCCGAATTCAAACATGAACAACCGTCGTTGGGTCCTGGCCGGGTGCTTCCTGGCCCCCCTTGCCGTGTCCGCCGCGCAGCCCCTGGGTTGCCTGATCGAGCCCTTCCGCATTTCCGAAGTCGGCAGCCCCGTGATCGGCGTGATCGACCGCACGCTGGTGGAGCGCGGCGACCGCGTCACCGCCGGCCAGCCGCTGGCCGTGCTGCGCTCGGACGTGGAGCGCCAGTCGGTGGCCGTGGCCCTCAGCAAGGCCGAAGCGGTGGGCGAACTGCAGGCGGCGAATGCCAACGCGGTGCTCGCACGGCAGAAGCTCGCGCGGGCCCTGGACCTGGCGAACCAGCAATTCATCTCCAGCCAGGCGCTGGAGCAGGCGCGGGCCGAGGCGCAGGTGGCCGAGAACCGGCTGGTGCAGGCGCGCGAGCAGCGCGCGGTGTTCACGCGCGAGCACGAACTGGCGCAGGCGCAGCTCGGGCAGCGCACCATCCGCAGCCCCATCAGCGGCGTGATCGTCGACCGCTATCTCTCCGCCGGCGAGCGGGTCGAGGAAAAGCCGATGTTCCGGGTCGCGATGGTGAACCCGTTGCGGGTGGAGGTCGTGCTGCCCTCGTCCTTCTATGGCGCCGTGCACCAGGGCATGCCGGTCACCATCACGCCGGAGTTCCCGGGGGCCGCCGCCCGCGTCGCCAAGGTCACGCTGGTGGACAAGGTGATCGACGGCGCCAGCAACACCTTCCGGCTGCGGCTGGAACTGCCGAATCCCGACCTGTCGCTGCCGGCAGGACTGCGCTGCAAGGCCGACCTCGGCGCGCTGGCGACCGCCGCCGCCGGCAAGGGCGAGGAGAGACTCACGCAGGCTGCGCGCTTCGGCGCTGCCCGCCCGGCCCCGTCCGTCCTGCCGCGGCTGCCGGGCGATCCGCTGCTCGTGACTTCGCCGCGAGCCCGGCCCTGAGTCGGCGCTGAGCGGCATGCGCTGGTTCCCGCGACTTCGCGCCCGCCGGGCCGAACGCCAGGCCCCGGTGGCGGAGCCCATGGAGCCGCGCCTGTTGTATTCGGCGGATCTCGCCGGTGCGCTGGCGCTCGCCACCGGCTTCGAAGCGCCGGCCGAACAGCGCACGCTCACGGACAGCGGCGAATACGCCAGCACGGCGAATGCGGACGCCGCTGCACAGGCCACATTCGCGACCATCCCGCTCGGATTCGAGAGCAATGCGGGGCAGGGCGCCGCCGACGCGGACTTCCTCGCGAACGGCAGCGGCTACGGGATCGAGCTGGCCCGCGGCGACGCGCGGCTGACGCTGCTCGGCGCGGGCGGCGAGCAGCAGGTGGTGACGCTCACGCTGGCGGGCGCCCGGGCCGATCCGACCGGCGAGGGCGAGAACCTGCTGGCCGGGCGCAGCAACTACATCGTGGGCAACGACGCCTCGCGCTGGCTGACCGGCATCGCGAACTACGGCTCCGTCGTGTACCGCGGCGTGTACGAGGGCGTGGACTTGCGCTACTACGGCACGCAGCGCCAGCTCGAATACGACTTCATCGTGGCGCCGGGAGCGAGCGCCGACGCGATCCGGCTGCAGTTCCAGGGCGTGGAAAGCGCCAGCGTGGACGCCGAGGGCCAGCTCGTGCTGCGCGTGGCCGGCAGCGATGCGGACGTGCGCTTCAAGGCGCCCGTGAGCTACCAGCGCGGCGCCAACGGGCTGGAGGCGGTGTCCAGCCGCTACGTGCTGGAGGCCGACGGCACGATCGGCTTCGCGCTGGGCGCCTACGACGCCTCGCGCGAGCTGGTGATCGACCCGGTGCTGGACTACGCGACCTACTTCGGCGGCACCGGCCGGCAGGAAGCCAGGAGCGTCACCACCGACGAAGTGGGCAACGTCTACGTCACCGGCCGCACGACCAGCAGCAACGGATCGCTCGCACCCGTGGTCGGTGCCGGCGGCGGGCTGGGCGACATCTTCGTGGCGAAGTTCAGCGGCGACCTGTCGACCCTGCTGTATTCCACCCGCATCGGCGGCACGGGCGACGACGAGGGCCGCGGCATCGCCGTGGATTCCGCCGGCAACGTGGCGATCACGGGCTGGACCCAGTCTTCCGACTTCCCGCTGGCCAACGCGAACGACAGCAGCCTCGCGGGCACGCAGGACTCGGTGGTCCTGAAGCTCAACGCCAGCGGCGGGCTGGTGTTCAGCACCTACTACGGCGGCAACGCCGGCACCGACTGGGGCAACGCCGTCGCGATGGACGGCAGCGGCAATGTCTACGCGGCCGGCCAGGTCTCGGACCGCGGGATCTTCTCGCTCCTGTTCGGAACCAGCGACAACGCCTTCGTCAACAAGTACAGCGCCACCGGCACGCTGGTGTACGAGCAGACCGTGGGCGGCACGGGCGTCGACGAGGCCTTCGGGATCGCCGTGGACGGCGCCGGCGAGGCCTACGTGGTGGGCCGCACCAACAGCTCGGGCGGGCTCGTCGGCGGGCTGCTGACCCAGGTGGGTTTCGGCGGTTCCACCGATGGCTTCCTGGTCCGCCTGGATGCGTCCGGCAACGGTGTGTACTCCACCTACATCGGCGGCAGCGACAGCGACACGGCCAGGGCCGTGGCGATCGACGGCAGCGGCAAGGCCTATGTGGTGGGAACCACGCACGCCGGGGCCTTCACGACGACTGCGAACGCAATGCTGGCTTCGACGACGGCGAACGGCCGCACCATCGGCTACCTGCGCGTGTACGACACCAACGTGAGCGGTTCGTCCTCGCTGCAGTATTCCAGCTACATTGGCGGCTCCGCCGACGGCGACACGCCGGTGGGCGTGGCGTATGCGCAGGGGCGCGTGATCGTGGCCGGCAACGCCGTGTCCACGGACCTGGCCCTGACGCCCAATGCCATCCAGGCCACCAACGCGGGCGGCAGCTTCTTCCTGCTGCTGGTCAATCCGGCGGGTACAGGCAGCGCCGACCTGCAGTTCGGCACCTACTACGCCGACAACTCCACGGCCGGCGGCGTGGCCGTGTGGGGCAGCCATGCGTATGTGGTCGGCGGCACGAGCAAGGGCGGCCTCGCGACGACCGACGCCTACCAGCCTTCCAAGGCGGGGCCGACCGATGCGATCGTCGCCTCCATCGCGGTCTTCCCGAACGCGGCGCCGGTCCTCACCGGTGCGGCCCAGCCCCCCGCCGTCCTGGAGGACAGCATCGGCGGCACGGGCTTCCGCGTCTCCTCCCTGCTCACCGGACGCGTGACGGACGCCGACGCGCCGCAGCGGCAGGGTATCGCGATCGTGGGCGCCGATGCGAGTGCCGGCAGCTGGCAATACTCGATCGACGCCGGCGCAAGCTGGCTCAACGTGGGCAGCACCTCGCTGACCAGCGCGCTGCTGCTCGGCGCCGACAGTCAGACGCGGCTGCGCTTCATTCCCAACCCCAACTACGCGGGCACGATCGCCAACGCCCTCACCATCCGGGCCTGGGACCGCACCAGCGGCAGCGCGAACACGCGCGTCGACACCAGCAGCTACGGCGGCAGCACGGCGTTCAGCAGCGACACCGCGAGCATCGCCATGGTCGTGACGGCGGTGAACGATCCGCCGGTGCGCCTGGCGGGCGCGGTGGCCAACCTGACGGTGCTGGAGGACGCGCCGGCGACCAGCCTCGGACTGGGCGCGCTCGCCTACGGCGCCGGCGGTGGCGCCGACGAGGCCGCGCAGACCTTCACGTTCACGGTGACCGCCGTGCCTTCGGCGGCGCTGGGCAGCATCGTGCTGTCCGACGGGACGGTCGTGGCGGCGAACGCGAACTACACGCTCGACCAGCTGCGCGACATGCAGTTCAAGGCCGCCGCGGATGCGAACGGGGGTCCGGCGACCTTTTCGTGGAGCGTGATCGACAGCGGCGGCGGCAGCGACCGCATCGCCGAATCGCTGACGATCAGCGTGACGGCGCAGAACGATCCGCCGGTGCGCAGCGCGGGCACGGTGGCCAACCTCACGGTGGCCGAGGATGGACCGCTCGCAAGCCTGGGCCTGGGCACGCTCGACTACGGCCCCGGCGGCGCGATCGACGAGGCCGGCCAGGGCCTGAGCTACACGGTCACGGCCGTGCCCCCGAGCGCCCTGGGCACCATCGTGCTCGCCGACGGCAAGACCGTCGTCGCGACCGGCACGTACACGCTCGACGAACTGCGCGGCATGCAGTTCAAGGCGCGCGCCGACGCGAACGGCGGTCCGGCCACTTTCGCGTGGAGCGTGGCCGACAGCGGCGACGGCAGCAACACCTTGGGCGAGTCGCTCGCCATCACGGTGACGCCCGTCAACGACGATCCCGTGACGGGCACGGTCGATCTCGGCACATTCGGAGAGGACGCCGGTGCGCTGGTGATCACGTCGGCGCAGTTGCTTGCGGGGGCCAGCGACGTGGATAGCGATGCGCTGAGCGTCGGGAACCTGAGCGCGTCCGGCGGAGCGCTGGTCGACAACCGGGACGGGACCTGGACCTTCACGCCGGAACGGGATTTCAACGGGTCGGTGACGTTCGCGTACGAGGTGAGCGACGGCTCGGTCGCGGTGGCCGGCAGCGCGACCCTTGCGGTCTCTGCCGACAACGACGCTCCGGTGGCCGGTCCGGTCGCATTGCCGGCGCTGGCCGAAGATGGCGTGGCCACCGTGACCGAGGCGCAACTGCTTGGCGGTGCGGCGGACGTCGACGGCGACACCCTCTCGGTGCTCGACGTGGGGGTGTCGGACGGCACGCTGGTGGACAACGGGGACGGGACCTGGACGTTCACGCCGGGGCGGGACTTCAATGGGTCGGTGAGTTTCACGTACGAGGTCACCGACGGAGCGGTGACTGTGGCCGCAAGCGCCACTCTGGAAGTGACGCCGGTCAACGACGCGCCGACGACCAGCGCGGTGACGCTGCCCGCGGTCGCGGAGGACGACGTGGCGACGATCAGCTCGGCGCAGCTGCTTGGCAAAGCTTCGGACGTCGATGGCGATGTCCTTGCGATCGCGAACCTCACTGCGTCGGGCGGCACGCTGGTGGACAACGGCGATGGGACCTGGACGTTTACGCCGGCGCGTGACTTCAACGGGCCGGTGAGCTTTGCGTACGAGATCAGCGACGGTGGTGCGACTGTGGCTGGCAGCGCCACTCTGGAAGTGACGGCGGTCAATGACGCGCCGACCACCAGCGTGGTGACGCTGCCCGCGGTCGCGGAGGACGGCGTGGCGACGATCAGCTCGGCGCAGTTGCTTGCCAACGCTTCGGACGTCGATGGCGATGCCCTCTCGCTCGCGAACGTCAGCGCGTCGGGCGGCACGCTGGTGGACAACGGCGATGGAACCTGGACGTTCACCCCGGCGCCTGACTCTAATGGGCCGGTGAGCTTCACGTACCAGGTCACCGACGGAGCTGCAATGGTGGCCGGCAGCGCCACGCTGGAAGTGACGCCGGTCAACGACGCTCCGACCACCAGCGCGGTGACGCTGCCCGCGATCGCGGAGGATGGCACGACTACGATCAGCTCGGCGCGGCTCCTCGCGAACGCTTCCGACGTCGACGGTGATGTCCTTGCGATCGCGAACCTCACTGCGTCCGGCGGCACGCTGGTGGACAACGGCGATGGAACGTGGACCTTCACGCCGGTGCGGGACTTCAATGGGCCGGTGACCTTCACGTACGAGATCAGCGACGGTGCGGCGACTGTGGCTGGCAGCGCCACTCTGGAAGTGACGCCGGTCAATGACGCTCCGACCACCAGCGCGGTGACACTGCCCGCCATCGCGGAGGATGGCGCCACGACGATCAGCTCGGCGCAGCTCCTCGCGAAGGCTTCGGACGTCGATGCGGACGCCCTGGCGGTCGTGAATCTCTCCGCATCCAGCGGCACGCTCAGGGACAACGGAGACGGAACGTGGACCTTCACGCCGGTGCGTGACTTCAATGGGCCGGTGACGTTCACGTACGAGATCAGCGACGGTGTGGCGACTGTGGCCGGCAGCGCCACGCTGGAAGTGACGGCGGTCAACGACGCGCCGACCACGAGTCAGGTGATCCTGCCGGCGGTCGCGGAGGATGGTGCGACAACCATCAGCTCGGCGCAGTTCCTCGCGAACGCGTCGGACGTGGATGGCGACGTCCTCGCGGTCAGGAATCTCCTGGCGTCCAGCGGCACGCTCAAGGACAACGGCGACGGGACGTGGACCTTCACCGCTCAGCGCGACTTGAACGGCCCCGTGAGCTTCACGTACGAGGTCACCGACGGAGCTGCGACTGTGGCTGGCAGCGCCGCCCTTTCAGTGACGGCGGTCAACGACGCTCCGACCACGAGTACTGTGACGCTGCCCGCGATCGCGGAGGACGGCACGACGACGATCACTGTTGCGCAGCTCCTCGCGAACGCTTCCGACGTGGATGGCGACTTCCTCGCGCTCGCGAACCTGACTGCGTCCGGCGGCACACTGGTGAGCAATCTCGACGGAACCTGGACGTTCACGCCGACGCGGGACTTCAACGGGCCGGTGAGTTTCACGTACGAGATCGGCGACGGCGCTGCGACTGTGGCCGGCACAGCGACGTTGGCGGTGACGCCGGTCAATGACGCGCCGATCACGAGCGCGGTGACGCTGCCCGCGGTTGCGGAGGACGGCGCGACGACAATCAGCTCGGCGCAACTGCTTGCCAACGCTTCGGACGTCGACGGCGATGTCCTCTCGCTCGCGAACGTCACTGCGTCGAGCGGCACGCTGGTGGACAACCTCGACGGAACGTGGACCTTCACGCCGACGCGTGACTTCAATGGGCCGGTGAGCTTTACGTACGAGATCAGCGACGGCGGTGCGACTGTAGGCGGCACAGCCACGCTGGCCGTAACGCCAGTCAATGACGCGCCGACCACGAGCCAGGTGATCCTGCCGGCAATTGCGGAGGATGGCGCGACCACGATCAGCTCGGCGCAGTTGCTTGCCAACGCTTCGGACGTCGACGGTGATGCCCTTGCGATCGCGAACCTCACTGCGTCCGGCGGCACGCTGGTGGACAACGGCGATGGAACGTGGATCTTCACGCCGGTGCGTGACCTCAATGGGCCGGTGACCTTCACGTACGAGATCAGCGACGGTGCGGCGACTGTGGCTGGCAGCGCCACGCTGGAAGTGACGCCGGTCAACGACGCGCCGATCACCAGCGCGGTGACGCTGCCCGCGATCGAGGAGGACGGCGCCACGACGATCAGCTCGGCGCAACTGCTTGCCAACGCTTCGGACGTCGATGGCAATGTTCTTGCCATCGTGAACCTCACTGCGTCGAGCGGCACGCTCAAGGACAACGGGGACGGGACGTGGACCTTCACCCCGGGGCGTGACTTCACCGGCCCCGTGAGCTTCACGTATCAGATCACCGATGGCGCTGCGACTGTGGCCGGCAGCGCCACTCTGGAACTGACGCCGGTCAACGACGCTCCGACTACCAGCGCGGTGACGCTGCCCGCCATCGCGGAGGACGGCGCCACGACGATCAGCTCGGCGCAACTGCTTGCCAACGCTTCGGACGTCGATGGCGACGTTCTTGCCATCGCCAACCTCACTGCGTCGAGCGGCACGCTCAAGGACAACGAGGACGGGACGTGGACCTTCACCCCTCAGCGCGATTCGAACGGCCCGGTGAGCTTTACGTACGAGGTCACCGACGGAGCTGCGACTGTGGCTGGCAGCGCCGCGCTTTCAGTGACGGCGGTCAACGACGCTCCGACCACGAGCATTGTGACACTGCCCGCGATCGCGGAGGACGGCACGACGACGATCAGCTGGGCGCAACTGCTTGCCAACGCTTCGGACGTCGATGGCGACGTTCTTGCCATCGCGAACCTCACTGCGTCGAGCGGCACGCTCAAGGACAACGGGGACGGGACGTGGACCTTCACCCCTCAGCGCGACTTGAACGGCCCGGTGAGCTTCACGTACGAGGTCACCGACGGAACTGCGACTGTGGATGGCAGCGCCGCGCTGTCAGTGAGGGCGGTCAACGACGCTCCGACCACGAGCATTGTGACACTGCCCGCGATCGCGGAGGACGGCACGACGACGATCACTGTTGCGCAGTTCCTCGCGAACGCCTCCGACGTCGATGGTGACGTTCTTACGCTCGCGAACCTAACTGCGTCCAGCGGCACGCTGGTGAACAACCTTGACGGAACGTGGACCTTCACGCCGGCGCGTGACTTCAATGGGCCGGTGAACTTCAGGTACGAGATCAGCGACGGCGCTGCGACTGTAGGCGGCACAGCCACGCTGGCCGTAACGCCGGTCAATGACGCGCCGACCACGAGCGAGGTGATCCTGCCGGCGGTTGCTGAGGATGGTGGGACAACCATCAGCTCGGCCCAGCTCCTCGCGAACGCGTCGGACGTCGATGGCGACGTCCTCGCGGTCAGGAATCTCCTGGCGTCCAGCGGCACGCTCAAGGACAACGGCGACGGAACCTGGACCTTCACGCCGGCGCGTGACTTCAATGGGCCGGTGAGCTTCACGTACGAGATCACCGACGGAGCGGTGACTGTGGCCAGCACGGCGACGTTGGCCGTGACGCCGGTCAATGACGCGCCGACCACGAGTCAGGTGATCCTGCCGGCGGTTGCGGAGGATGGTGCGACAACCATCAGCTCGGCCCAGCTCCTCGCGAACGCGTCGGACGTGGATGGCGACGTCCTCGCGGTCACGAATCTCCTGGCGTCCAGCGGCACGCTCAAGGACAACGGCGACGGGACATGGACCTTCACGCCGGGGCGTGACTTCACCGGCCCCGTGAGCTTCACGTACGAGATCAGCGACGGCGCTGCGGCCGTAGGCGGCACCGCGACGCTGGCCGTGACGCCGGTCAATGACGCGCCGACCACGAGCGAGGCGATCCTGCCGGCGGTTGCGGAGGATGGTGGGACAACCATCAGCTCGGCCCAGCTCCTCGCGAACGCGTCGGACGTGGATGGCGACGTCCTCGCGGTCAGGAATCTCCTGGCGTCCAGCGGCACGCTCAAGGACAACGGCGACGGGACGTGGACCTTCACGCCGGGGCGTGACTTCAATGGCCCGGTGAGCTTCACGTATCAGATCACCGATAGCGCAGCGACTGTCGCCGCCAGTGCCACACTGGCCGTGACACCGGTTAACGACGCGCCAACTACCAGCGCGGTGTCACTGCCCGCGATCGCGGAGGACGGCACGACGACGATCAGCTCGGCGCAGCTCCTCGCGAACGCTTCCGACGTCGATGGTGACGTTCTTGCGCTCGCGAACCTGACTGCGTCCAGCGGCACGCTGGTGAACAATCTCGACGGAACCTGGACCTTCACGCCGGCGCGTGACTTCAATGGGCCGGTGAGCTTCACGTACGAGATCACCGACGGAGCGGTGACTGTGGCCAGCACAGCGACGTTGGCCGTGACGCCGGTCAATGACGCGCCGACCACGAGTCAGGTGATCCTGCCGGCGGTCGCAGAGGATGGTGGGACCACGATCAGCTCGGCGCAGCTCCTCGCGAACGCTTCGGACGTCGATGCCGACGCGCTTGCGCTCGCGAACCTCACTGCGTCCGGCGGCACGCTGGTGGACAACGGCAATGGAACCTGGACGTTCACCCCGGCGCGCGACTTCAACGGGCGGGTGAGCTTCTCGTACCAGATCACCGACGGAGCAGCGACTGTGGCCGGAAGCGCCACTCTGGAAGTGACGCCGGTCAACGA
This sequence comes from Ramlibacter alkalitolerans, assembly GCF_016722765.1. Lineage (GTDB taxonomy): Bacteria > Pseudomonadota > Gammaproteobacteria > Burkholderiales > Burkholderiaceae_C > Ramlibacter > Ramlibacter alkalitolerans. The sequence continues at coordinate 31,610 of NZ_JAEQND010000014.1, forward strand.
CACTCCGACTACCAGCGCGGTGACCCTCCCGGGGATTGCGGAGGATGGCGCGAGCACGATCAGTGCGTCGCAGCTCCTCGCCAACGCGTGGGACGTCGATGGCGACGTCCTCACGCTCGCGAGCGTCACTGCGTCCAGGGGCACGTTGGTGGACAATGGCAATGGCACCTGGACCTTCACGCCGGCTCGTGACTTCAACGGGCCGGTAACCTTCACGTACGAGATCTCCGACGGTGCTGCGACTGTGGCCGGCAGCGCCACTCTGGAAGTGACGGCGGTCAACGACGCGCCAACTACCAGCGCGGTGACACTGCCCTCCATCGCGGAGGATGGCGCGGCGACGATCGCCGCCACGCAGCTCCTCACGAACGCGTCGGACGTCGACGGCGATGTCCTCGCGGTCAGAAATCTCTTGGCGTCCAGCGGCACGCTGGTGGACAACGGAAATGGCACGTGGACCTTCACGCCTCAACGTGACTTCAATGCGGCGGTGACCTTCACGTACGAGATCTCCGACGGTGCTGCGACTGTGACCGGAAGCGCTGCGCTGTCAGTGACGCCGGTCAACGACGCGCCGACGGCCAGCGCGGTGACGCTGCCCACGGTCGCGGAGGACGGCGTGACGACGATTGCCGTCGCGCAACTCCTCGCCAACGCCTCCGACGTAGATGGCGACGTCCTCACGTTCGCGAACGTCACTGCGTCCAGCGGCACGCTGGTGGACAACGGCAATGGCACCTGGACCTTCACGCCGGCTCGTGACTTCAACGGGCCGGTGACCTTCACGTACGAGATATCCGACGGTGCTGCGACTGTGGCCGGCAGCGCCACTCTGGAAGTGACGGCGGTCAACGACGCGCCAACTACCAGCGCGGTGACACTGCCCGCGATGGCTGAGGACGGCACGACGACGATCAACTCGGCGCAGCTCCTCGCGAACGCTTCCGACGTCGATGGTGACGTTCTTGCGCTCGCGAACCTGACTGCGTCCAGCGGCACGCTGGTGAACAATCTCGACGGAACCTGGACCTTCACACCGACGCGTGACTTCAACGGATCCGTGAGCTTCACGTACGTGATCAGCGACGGCGGTGCGACTGTGGCCGGCACAGCGACGCTGGCCGTGACCTCGGTCAATGACGCGCCCACCACGAGCCAGGTGATCCTGCCGGCGGTCGCGGAGGATAGCGGGACAACCATCAGCTCGGCGCAGCTCCTCGCGAATGCTTCCGATGTCGATGGCGAGGCGCTTGCGCTCGCGAACCTCACTGTGTCCGGCGGCACGCTGGTGGACAACGGCAATGGAACCTGGACGTTCACCCCGGCGGACGACTTCAATGGGCCGGTGAGCTTCACGTACGAGATCAGCGACGGCGCTGCGACTGCGGCCGGCAGCGCCAGTCTGGAAGTGACGCCGGTCAATGACGCTCCGACTACCAGCGCGGTGACGCTGCCCGCGATCGCGGAGGACGGCGCCACGACGATCAGCTCGGCGCAGCTGCTTGCCAACGCGTCGGACGTCGATGGCGATGTCCTCTCGCTCGCGAACGTCAGCGCGTCCGGCGGCACGCTGGTGGACAACGGCGATGGAACGTGGACCTTCACGCCGGCGCGTGACTTCAATGGGCCGGTGACCTTCACGTACGAGATCAGCGACGGTGCGGCGACTGTGGCCGGCAGCGCCACGCTGGAAGTGACGCCGGTCAATGACGCTCCGACCACGAGCACTGTGACGCTGCCCGCGATCGCGGAGGACGGCACGACGACGATCACTGTTGCGCAGCTCCTCGCGAACGCTTCCGACGTGGATGGCGACTTCCTCGCGCTCGCGAACCTGACTGCGTCCGGCGGCACACTGGTGAGCAATCTCGACGGAACCTGGACGTTCACGCCGACACGGGACTTCAACGGGCCGGTCAGCTTCACGTACGAGATCAGCGACGGCAGTGCGACTGTGGCCGGCACAGCGACGTTGGCCGTGAGGCCGGTCAATGACCCGCCGATCACGAGCGCGGTGACGCTGTCCGCGATTGCGGAGGACGGCGCGACGACGATCAGCTCGGCGCAATTGCTTGCCAACGCTTCGGACGTCGATGGAGATGTCCTCTCGCTCGCGAACGTCACTGCGTCGAGCGGCACGCTGGTGGACAACCTCGACGGAACGTGGACCTTCACGCCGACGCGTGACTTCAATGGGCCGGTGAGCTTCACGTACGAGATCAGCGACGGTGCGGTGACTGTGGCCAGCACAGCGACGCTGGCCGTGACGCCGGTCAATGACGCGCCGAGCACGAGCCAGGTGATCCTGCCGGCGGTTGCGGAGGATGGTGGGACAACCATCAGCTTTGCCCAGCTCCTCGCGAACGCGTCGGACGTGGATGGCGACGTCCTCGCGGTCAGGAATCTCCTGGCGTCCAGCGGCACGCTCAAGGACAACGGCGACGGGACGTGGACCTTCACGCCGGGGCGTGACTTCAATGGCCCCGTGAGCTTCACGTATCAGATCACCGATGGCGCAGCGACTGTCGCCGGGAGCGCCATGCTAAGCGTGACGCCGGTCAACGACGCGCCGACGGCCAGCGCGGTGACCCTCCCGGCGATTGCAGAGGATGGCGCGAGCACGATCAGCGCGTCGCAGCTCCTCGCCAACGCTTCGGATGTCGATGGCGACGTCCTCGCGGTCACGCATCTAACTGCGTCCAGCGGCACGCTGGTGGACAACGGAAATGGCACGTGGACCTTCATCCCCGGGCGTGACTTCAACGGACCGGTGAGCTTCACGTACGAGGTCACCGACGGGGCTATGACTGTGGCCGCCAGCGCGACGCTGGTCGTGACGCCGGTCAACGACGCTCCGACCGCCAGCGCGGTGAATTTGCCCGCGGTCGCAGAGGATGGCGTGACGACGATCAGCTCGGCGCAGCTCCTCTCGAACGCTTCGGACGTCGATGGCGGCGACCTTGCCGCAAGGAATCTCTCCGCGTCCAGCGGCACGCTGGTGGATAACGGTAACGGTACCTGGACTTTCACGCCGGGGCGTGACTTCAACGGACCGGTGAACTTCACGTACGAGATCAGCGACGGTGGGGCGACTGTGGCCGGCAGCGCCACGCTGGAAGTGACGCCGGTGAACGACGCTCCGGCCACCAGCGCGGTGACGCGGCCCGCGGTCGCTGAGGACGGCGTGGCGACGATCGCCGCCACGCAACTCCTCGCGAACGCTTCGGACGTCGACGGCGACGTCCTTGCGCTCGCGAACCTCACTGCGTCCAGCGGCACGTTGGTGGACAACGGCAATGGATCCTGGACGTTCACTCCGGCGCGCGACTTCAACGGCCCGGTGAGCTTCACGTACGAGGTCACCGACGGCGCTGCGACTGTGGCCGGCAGCGCCACTCTGGAAGTGACGCCAGTCAATGACGCTCCGACTACCAGCGCGGTGACGCTGCCCGCGATCGCGGAGGACGGCGCGGCGACGATCAGCTCGACGCAGCTCCTCGCGAACGCGTCCGACGTTGATGGTGACGTCCTCGCGCTCGCGAACCTCACTGCGTCGAGCGGCATGCTGGTGGACAACCTCGACGGAACGTGGACCTTCACACCGACGCGTGACTTCAACGGGCCCGTGAGCTTCACGTATCAGATCACCGATGGCGCAGCGACTGTCGCCGCGGGTGCCACGCTGGCCGTTACGTCGGTCAACGACGCACCGACGGCCAGCGTGGTGACGCTGCCCGCGGTCGCGGAGGATGGCGTGGCGACGATTGCCGTCGCGCAGCTCCTCGCGAACGCTTCCGACGTCGATGGAGACGTCCTCGCGCTCGCGAACCTGACTACGTCCAGCGGCACGCTGGTGAACAATCTCGACGGAACCTGGACGTTCACGCCGACGCGGGACTTCAACGGGCCGGTGAGCTTCACGTATGAGATCAGCGACGGCGGTGCGACTGTGGCCGGAAGCGCCACTCTGGAAGTGACGCCGGTCAACGACGCGCCGACCACCAGCGCGGTGACGCTGCCGTCGATTGCTGAGGATGGCGCGACGACGATCGCCGCCACGCAGCTCCTCGCGAACGCGGTGGACGTCGATGGCGACGTCCTCGCGGTCAGGAATCTCGTGGCGTCCAGCGGGACGGTGGTGGACAACGGGAATGGCACGTGGACCTTCACGCCGGGGCGTGACTTCAACGGGCCGGTGAGCTTTACTTACCAGGTCACTGACGGGGCCACGACTGTGTCCGGCAGCGCCGCGCTGGCCGTGACGCCGGTCGACGACGCGCCGACCACGAGCCGGGTGATCCTGCCGGCGGTCGCAGAGGATGGTGGGACCACGATCAGCTCGGCGCAGCTCCTCGCGAACGCTTCTGACGTCGATGGCGACGTCCTTGCGCTCGCGAACCTCAATGCGTCCAGCGGGACCCTGGTGGACTACGGCAATGGAACCTGGACATTCACCCCGGCGCGCGACTTCAACGGGCGGGTGAGCTTCTCGTATCAGATCACCGACGGAGCAGCGACTGTGGCCGGCAGCGCCACGCTGGAAGTCACGCCGGTCAACGACGCGCCGACTACCAGCGCGGTAACCCTTCCGGGGATTGCAGAGGATGGCGCGAGCACGATCAGTGCGTCGCAGCTCCTCGCCAACGCGTCGGACGCCGATGGCGACGTCATCACGCTCGCGAACGTCACTGCGTCCAGGGGCACGTTGGTGGACAACGGCAATGGCACCTGGACCTTCACGCCGGCTCGTGACTTCAACGGGCCGGTGACCTTCACGTACGAAATCTCCGACGGTGCTGCCACTGTGGCCGGAAGCGCCACTGTGGAAGTGACGCCGGTCAACGACGCGCCGACTACCAGCGCGGTGACGCTGCCCGCGATCGCGGAGGACGGCGCGACGACGATCACCGTTGCGCAGCTCCTCGCGAACGCTTCCGACGTCGATCACGACGTCCTGGCGATCGCGAACTTCGCTGCGTCCAGCGGCACGCTGGTGAACAACTTCGACGGAACGTGGACTTTCACGCCGACGCGTGACTTCAACGGGCCGGTGAGCTTCACGTACGAGATCAGCGACGGCGGTGCGACTGTGGCCGGCGGCGCCACGCTCGTAGTGGGGCCTGTCAATGACGCGCCGACCACAGGCCAGGCGACCCTGCCGGCAATTGCGGAGGATGGCGCCACCACGATCAGCTCGGCGCAGCTCCTTGCTAACGCGTTGGACGTCGACGGCGATGTCCTTGCGATCGCGAACCTCACTGCGTCCGGCGGCACGCTGGTGGACAACGGCGATGGAACCTGGACGTTCTACCCGACGCGTGACTTCAATGGATCGGTGAGCTTCACGTACGAGATTTCCGATGGCGCTGCCGCTGTGGCCGGCAGCGGCACTGTGGAAGTGACGCCGGTCAACGACGCTCCGATCACGAGCACTGTGACGCTGCCCGCGATCGCGGAGGACGGCGGGACGACGATCACCGTTGCGCAGCTCCTCGCGAATGCCTCGGACGTCGAAGACGACGTTCTGGTGATCGCGAACCTCACTGCGTCCAGCGGCACGGCGGCAAACAATGGAGATGGCACCTGGACCTTCACGCCGGCGCGTGACTTCAACGGGCTGGTGAGCTTCACGTACGAGATCAGCGACGGTGCTACGACTGTGGCCGGCAGCGCCACTCTGGAAGCGGCGCCGGTCAACGACGCGCCGACTACCAGCGCGGTGACGCTGCCGGTGGTTGCGGAGGATGGCGCCACGACGATCAGCTCGGCGCAGCTGCTTGCCAAAGCTTCGGACGTCGATGGTGACTTGCTTGCGCTCTCGAATCTCACTGCGTCTAGCGGCACGCTCAAGGACAACGAAGATGGAACGTGGACCTTCACGCCAACGCGTGACTTCAGCGGATCGGTGAGCTTCACGTACGAGATCAGCGACGGCGCAGCGCCTGTGGCTGGCAGCGCCGCGCTGACCGTGACACCGGTCAACGACGCGCCGACCGCGGGCCAGGTGACCCTGCCGGCGATTGCGGAGGATGGCGCGACCACGATCAGCTCGGCGCAGCTCCTCGTCAGCGCTTCCGACGTCGATGATGATGTCCTTGCGATCGCGAACCTCACTGCGTCCAGCGGCACGCTGGTGGACAACCGCGACGGGACGTGGACCTTCACGCCGGGGCGTGACTTCAACGGCCCCGTAAGCTTCACGTACGAGATCACCGACGGCGCAGCGACTGTCGGCGCCAGCGCGACGCTGGCGGTGACTTCGGTCAACGACGCACCGATGGCCGGCGTGGTGACGCTGCCCGCGATCGCCGAGGACGGAGTTGCCACGGTCACGTTGGCACAGTTCCTCGCCAATGCTTCCGATGTCGACGGCGATGACCTCACCCTAGCGAATCTCACTGCCTCGAGCGGCACGCTCAAGAACAATGGCGACGGGACGTGGACCTTCACGCCTCGACGTGACTTCAACGGGCTGGTGAGCTTCACGTATCAGATCACCGACGGCGCAGCGAATGTCGCCGCCAGCGCCACGCTGACCGTGACGCCCGTCAACGACGCGCCGACCACGAGCGAGGTGAACCTGCCGGCGATTGCGGAGGATGGTGCGACGACGATCGCCGCCACGCAGCTCCTCGCGAACGCGTCGGACGTCGATGGCGACGTCCTCACGGTCACGAATCTCACTGCGCCCAGCGGCACGCTGGTGGACAACGGCAATGGCACGTGGACCTTCACACCGACGCGTGACTTCAACGGGCCGGTGAGCTTCACGTACGAGATCAGCGACGGCGGTGCGGCTGTGGCCGGCAGCGCCACTCTGGAAGTGGCGCCGGTCAACGACGCGCCGACCACCAGCGCGGTGACGCTGCCTGCGATTGCGGAGGACGGCGCGACGACCCTCAGCTCGGCGCAGCTCCTCGCCAATGCTTCCGACGTCGATGGCGACGTCCTTGCGATCGCGAACCTCACCGCGTCCGGCGGCACGCTCAAGGACAACGGTGACGGAACTTGGACCTTCACACCCACGCGTGATTTCAATGGGCCGGTGAGCTTCACATACGAGATCTCCGACGGAGCTGCGACTGTGGCTGCCAGCGCCACGCTGGAAGTGACGGCGGTCAACGACGCGCCCACCACGAGCACGGTGACCCTTCCTGCGATTGCAGAGGAAGGCGCGACCACGATCAGCTCGGCGCAGCTCCTCGCCAACGCTTCCGACGTGGATGCCGACGCTCTCACCCTTAGCAATCTCTCCGCGTCCAGCGGCACCCTGGTGAACAACGGAGATGGCACGTGGACCTACACGCCGTCACGTGACTTCAATGGGCCGGTGAGCTTCACATACGAGATCACCGACGGAGCTGCGACTGTGGCTGGTAGCGCCACGCTGGAAGTGACGCCCGTCAACGACGCGCCGACCACGAGCACGGTGACTCTGCCCGCGATTGCGGAGGACGGCGCGACGACGATCAGCTCGGCGCAGCTTCTCGCCAACGCTTCCGATGCCGATGCCGATCGCCTCAGCATCACGAACCTCTCCGCGTCCAGCGGTACGCTGGTCGACAACGGAAATGGAACCTGGACCTTCACGCCGACGCGTGACTTCCATGGACCGGTGAGCTTCACGTACGAGATCACCGACGGCGCTGCGACCGTCGCCGGCAGCGCCACGCTGGCGGTAGCGGCGGTCAACGACGCGCCGACCACCAGCACGGTAACCTTGCCCTCGATCGCCGAGGATGGGGTGACGACGATCACTCCGACGGAACTCCTCGCCAAGGCCTCCGACGTCGACGGCGACCGCCTGCGCATCACGAATCTCTCCGCATCCGCCGGCACGCTGGTGGACAACGGCAACGGAACCTGGACGTTCACGCCGGCAGGCGACTTCTACGGGCAGGTGAGCTTCACCTACGAGATCACCGACGGCGCAGCCCTGGGGGCCGGCCGCGCGAGTCTCACCGTCACCCCCGTCAACGACGCGCCGACGACGAGCGCCGTGAGCCTGCCGGCCATCCCGGAGGACAGCGGCACGATCACCATCACGGCCGACCAGCTGCTGGCGAACGCGCAGGACGCCGACGGCGACGTGCTTGCCGTCACGGGGCTTTCCGCCTCGGGCGGCACGGTGGTGGACCTGGGCGACGGCAAGTGGAGCTTCACGCCGGCGCCGGACTTCAACGGCCGCATCATCTTCAGCTACGGGCTGGACGACGGCAGCACCTGGACGGCCGCCAGTGCCACCCTGGACGTGGCGCCGCGCAACGACGCACCCGTCGCCGGGGCCGACACGCTCGCTGCGACGGAAGACACGACGATCACCTACCGCGCGCAGGATCTGCTGGCCAACGACCGCGACGTCGAAGGCACGCCCCTGCGCATCGCGACGGTCACCAGCGGGGCCGGCGGCACCGCGGTGCTGGGGGGCAACGGCTACGTCACCTTCACCCCGGATCCGGATTTCAACGGCGAGGCCTCCTTCACCTACACGGTGACGGATGGCGACAGCGAATCGCGCTCCGCCACCGTGACCGTGGTCGTCGCGCCCGTGAACGACGCGCCGGTCTTCAAGGGCGAGGCCAGCCTGGAGCTCGTCGTGCCCGAAGGCCAGATGGCTGCCACGACGCTGCTTGCCAGCGACGTCGACGGCCCGTTGCCGCTGCGTTTTGCGATCGCCGGTGGCGCCGATGCCGCCCACTTCGTGATCGATCCGGTCACCGGTCGCCTGAGCTTCGCCGATGCCCGCGATTTCGAGGCGCCGGCCGATGCCGACGCCGACAACGTCTACCACGTCGTGGTGCAGGTGAGCGATGGCATGCTGAGCACCACCCAGACGCTGTCGATCCGCGTGGCCGACATGGCGGACACGGTGACGGCGCCGACGCTGCCGGAAGCGCCGCCCGCCGGCAAACCCGAACCGTCCGCACCGCCGCCGGCCGCCCCGGCGCCCGCAACGCCCGCCCCGCAGGGGAGCAGCAGCGCGCCGGCACCGGAGGAGCATGCAGTGCCCACGGGCGTCGGCGACGAGGTCGTCGGCGGGACCGCCGGCAGCGCGGATCCGCTCGGGGGGTTCGTGACGACCAGCCTGTCGGGCGTCCAGCTGCAGTCCCTGCTGGTGGAGAGCGGGGACGTCGGTGCGCACAACCTGCGCGCCGTGGTGCTCGACCACTCGGGCATCGAGCTGATCTCGGTGGACTTGCAGGCGGAGGGCGGCTCCGGCACCTTCACGGTGGCCGCGCGGCTGGAGTCGCGGCAGCTCGAGGAGTTGCAGCGCACCCTGCGCAGCACCGCCTTCGCCGAGAACATGGACCGCCTGCGCGACGAGGTGCGCGACAGCGCCGGGCTGGAGCAGTCGGTGACGGTGTCGGTGGCCGGCGTGTCGCTGGGCCTGTCGCTGGTGTACGTGCTGTGGCTCGTGCGCGGGGGCGTCCTCATGGGCAGCTATCTCTCCGCCATGCCCGCCTGGCGCATTCTGGATCCGCTGCCCGTGCTGGCGCGGCCGGACGACGAACACGACGACGACGAAGAGGACCTGGGCGATCCGGGCCGGGAGGCGCGCAACGTGCTGCGCGGATTCGAATGAAGCAACTGAGCACCCGCAGCTACATCAGCCTGGGCCTGGTGTCGCTGGTCAGCACCGCCTTGCTGGCCGCGTCCTTTTTCGGCCTGATCCCCGACCGGGCCTCGGCGGTGCGCGAAGGCCGCGTGGCACTGGCCGAATCGATGGCCGCGGCCAGCACCGCGCTGCTCACCAACTCGGACGCGCGCGCGATCGAGGACGTGCTGCGCTTCGTGCAGCGGCGCAATCCCTCGCTGCTCTCGGTGGGGCTGCGGTCCCGCGACGGCCGGCTGGTGCTGGGGCTCGGCGACCATGTGCGCGGCTGGCAGCCGATGGAAAGCGGCCACGCGGCCGATGGCCAGATCCAGGTCAGCCTGGTCGCGGACGGCCAGGCATGGGGCCAGCTGGAACTGCGCTTCGAGCCGCTGACGCCCGGTGGCGTGGCAGGCATCGCGCAAACGCCCCTGGTCCTGTTGCTCACGTTCTGCGCCGTCCTGTGTTTTATGGGCTTCCAGGTGTACCTGGCGCGGGTGCTGCGCCACCTCGATCCGGCCAAGGCCATTCCGGGCCGGGTGCGCTCGGCGCTCGACTCGCTGGCCGGCGGCCTGCTCGTGATCGACCAGAAGCAGCGGGTGGTGCTCGCCAACGAGGCGTTCGTCAAGCTGCTGGGGCGCCGCAACGAGGACCTGGTGGGCAGCGCCGTCTCGGGCATCGAGTGGCTGGACGACGCAGGCCGGCCCGTGGTACCGGCCGAGAGCCCCTGGGCCGCAGCCCTGAAGAGCGGCAGCGTGCAGCGCGACGAGCGCCTGCGGCTGCGCGCTGCCGACGGCCGCGAGCGCACCTTCGTGGCCCATTGTTCGCCGGTGCTGGGCTCCGGCAGCCGCCCGGGCGGCGTCCTGATCAGCCTGGAGGACATCACCCTGCTGGAGGAAAGCCGTGTGGAACTGCGCCACGCGAAGGACGAGGCCGAGGCCGCGAACCGGGCCAAGAGCGAATTCCTGGCCAACATGAGCCACGAGATCCGCACCCCGATGAACGCGATCCTGGGCTTCACCGAACTGCTCAAGCGCGGCTTCGGCAAGAGCGAGCGCGAGTCGTCCCACTATCTCGACACGATCCACCAGAGCGGCAAGCACCTGCTCGGTCTGATCAACGACATCCTGGACCTGTCGAAGGTGGAGGCGGGGCAGTTGCAGGTGGAAAAGATCGCCTGCGCGCCGCACCAGGTGGTGCAGGGCACCCTGCAGGAGCTGGGCCTGAAGGCGCAGGAAAAGGGCATCCGCCTGTCCCTGCGGCTGCTGACGCCGGTGCCCGAACGCGTGCAGTCGGACCCGGCCCGCCTGCGCCAGGTGGTGCTCAACCTCCTGAGCAACGCCGTCAAGTTCACGGACCACGGAGGCGTGGAGGTGGTCCTCGCCTGCGACGGCAGCAGCTACACCGTGGAGGTGAACGACACGGGCATCGGCATCGACCCGGCCAAGGTCGAATCGATGTTCGACCCCTTCACGCAGGCCGAGGCCTCGATCGCGCGGCGCTTCGGCGGCACCGGCCTGGGCCTGGCGATCAGCCGCCGGCTGGCCCGGGCGCTGGGGGGCGACCTCACCGCCAGCAGCCAGCCGGGCGTGGGCACCAGCATGCTCTTCACCTTCGCCACCGGCCCGCTGGAAGGCGTGCGGCTGCTCGATGCCACGCAGCTGGCCGCGCAGGGCCGGGACGAGGCGCCGCAGCACCGCACGCGCTGGCGCATCCCCTCGGCCCGCGTGCTGGTGGTGGACGACGGCCCGGAGAACCGGGAACTGCTGTCGCTGGTGCTCACCGAGCAGGGCCTGTGGGTCGACGAGGCGGAGAACGGCCAGGTCGCCCTCGACAAGCTGGCGGCGGCCAGCTACGACCTGGTGTTGATGGACATGCAGATGCCGGTGCTCGATGGCTATGCCGCCACCCGCGAGCTGCGCCGGCGCGGGCTGCAGATCCCGGTGGTGGCGCTGACGGCCCACGCGATGAAGGGCTACGAGGAGGAAGTGCTGCAGGCCGGCTGCACGGCCTACCTCACCAAGCCGGTCGACATCGACATCCTGCTGCAGCAGGTCGGCCTGTCCCTGGGCGGCTCGCCCGAGGAGGTGCCGGCGGAGGGCCCCGGCTCGGTCTTCATCGACCTGAGCGAGGAGACGCCCGAGGAGGGGCCGATCCGTTCGCGCTTCGCCGACAACGCCAAGCTGGTGCCCATCGTGCGCAAGTTCGCCGCCCGCCTGCACCAGCAGCTGGAGCTGACGCGCACCGCCTTCGAGGGCGGCGACCTGCCGGAGGTGGAGCGGCTGGCGCACTGGCTGGCCGGCGCCGCCGGCACCGTGGGCTACGACGCCTTCACGGAGCCGGCGCGCGAGATGGAGGCGGCGGCCAAGGCGGGCGATTCCGCGATAACGGCGGCCGTTCTGCAACGCATTGCACGGATGGCGGAATTGCTTGAAGTGCCGGAAGTCGCGATCGGGTGAGCGCCGGGGCACAATGTAACGATGAGCAAAATGGAAGTCGGGAGACACCGAGGGGACAACATGGGCAGCGACTCGGACCGGGACATGATGGCGACCCAGCCCACGGTGTTCGCCCCGGGCGAGGACCGGCTGTCCCTCACGGAGCTGCGGGCGCTGGCGCCGCGGGAGGATGTCTGGCGCTCGCGCTCGGTCGGCCAGTCGGACGCGTTGATCATGATGGTCGACGACGAGATGCTGAACATCGAGATGACGGAGGCCTTCCTGGCCGATGCCGGCTACCGCCAGTTCGTCAACACCGACCAGCCCGAACGCGCCGTGCCCATGATGCGCAAGGAGCAGCCGGGCGTGCTGCTGCTCGATCTGAGCATGCCCAAGGTGAGCGGCCTCGACATCCTGGCGGCGATGCGCGAGGACAAGGTGCTGCGCCACGTGCCGGTGATCGTGCTGACCAGCAGCACCGACCCGCAGGTCAAGCTCAAGGCCCTGGCGCTCGGCGCGATGGATTTCCTGTCCAAGCCGGTCGACCCGAGCGAGCTGGCGCTGCGCATCCGCAACACGCTGGCCGCGAGCGCCTACCGCGAGTACCTGAGCCAGCATGACGGCCTGACGGGCCTGCCGAACAAGCAGCGCTATCGCAAGGACATGGCCGCGGTGCTGGACGAAGCGCTGGCGAGCGCGCACCCGGGCGCGCTGATCCACGTGGGCGTCGACGACCTCGGTCGCATCAACGATGCCCTGGGCCGCGGCGTGGGCGACCAGCTGCTGCAGCGCGTGGCCAAGCGCCTCGCCAGTTGCGTGCAGACCGAGCACGGCGGCGAACTCAGCTCGGAGCAGCACAACCCGAGCCTGTACCGCTTCGACGGCGACGAATTCGCCATCATCGTGCCGTACATGGAGGGCGTGCCGAGCGCCGCCTTCATCAACAAGCTGCTGGAGGACTCCACGGTGAGCTTCCAGCGGCCCGGCTTCCCGGAGCTGTTCGTCACCTGCAGCGTGGGCGTCTCGGTGTTCCCGAACGACGGCACGGAGCCCGACGTGCTGATGCGCAACGCGGGCCTGGCGCTGCGCCACGCCAAGCTGGCGGGCCCGCACCGCTACGAATTCTTCTCGCCGCAGTTCAAGGAAATGGCGCTGAGCCGGCTGGACCTGAGCGCGGAACTGCGCCACGCCGTCAGCCGCGACGAGATCGAGCTGCTGTACGAGCCGCGCGTGGAACTCGCGAGCGGCCGCGTGGTGGCCGGCGGGGCGGTGCTGCGCTGGAAGCATGCCTCCGGCCGCATGATCGAGGGCGACGAGCTGATGGACCTGGCCGGCAGCTCCGAGATGGACGTGGTGCTGTCCGAATGGCTGTTCGAGATGCTGATGAAGCACCTGAAGAACTGGCGCACCGCGGGCCTGCAGCCGGTGCCCATCGCCGTCAAGGTCTCGCTGGCCAACATCCGGCCGAGCGACCTGGTGCACCTGGTGAGCGCGGCGCTGGCCAATGGGGTCGACGCCCGCCAGCTTTCTCTGGAACTGCAGCAGGTCTCGGCGCTGGACAACCTGCCGGCCAAGGAGGCCGCCGCCATCGCGGGCCTGCGCAGGAAGGGTGTGCGCATCGCGCTGGGCCGCTTCGGCTGCAGCGCCACCATCTCGCACCTGCGCCAGCTGCCCTGCGACGAGATCATGCCGGATGGCTCCTTCCTGCGCGACGTGGAGCGCGATCCGGCGGTGCAGGCGATGCTGCTCGGGATGGGCGACCTGGCGCGCCGGCTCAAGCTGTCCTGCGTGGCCTGCGGCGTGGAGACGGCGCAACAGCTTGCCTTCCTGAAGAAGAACGGCTGGGACCAGGGGCAGGGCCGCTATTTCGGCGAGCCCGCCACGGGACTGGCGTTCGCGGCCAAGTGGCTCACGCGCGGTGGGCGCCCGGTGCGCGTTCCGATCGCGGACGATATTTCCTGAGCTTCGTCAACAGTCGACCCTGCTCCTCGTAGTGGAATCCACGGAGAGGCAGCCTGCGCACCAGCGGCGTAGACTGGAAAAGGCCCGCATGCCGGGCCGTGCAGTCCAGGAGGGTTCTTGCAACCGACCAACATCGCCGATCCGGCGTACTTCCACAAGGTGGTGGATTGCCAGTGGGCCTGTCCCGCGCACACCCCCGTCCCCGAATACATCCGACTGATCGCGCAGGGCCGCTACGGCGACGCCTACATGATCAACTGGGTGTCCAACGTCTTCCCGGGCATCCTCGGTCGCACCTGCGACCGGCCCTGCGAACCGGCCTGCCGGCGCGGGCGCGTCGAACAGAGCAACGCCGGTGAGCCGGAGCCGGTGGCGATCTGCCGGCTCAAGCGCGTCGCCGCGGACCTGAAGGAGGACGTGCGCAAGCGCATGCCGCAGCCCGCGCCGAAGCGCAACGGCAAGCGCATCGCCTGCGTCGGCGCCGGTCCGGCCTCGCTTACGGTGGCCCGCGACCTCGCGCCCCTGGGCTACGAGGTCACGGTGTTCGACGGCGAGCCCAAGCCCGGGGGCTTCATGCGCACGCAGATCCCGCGCTTCCGCCTGCCCGAGTCGGTGATCGACGAGGAGATGGGCTACGTGCTGGAACTCGGCGCCCGGTTCGTCGGCGGCCAGCGCGTGGAGTCCATGAAGGCGCTGATGGCGCAGGGCTACGACGCGATCTTCGTCGGCTGCGGTGCACCGCGCGGGCGCGATCTCGACATCCCCGGCCGCAAGGAAGCCGCCCGGCACATCCACATCGGCATCGACTGGCTGGCCTCGGTCTCCTTCGGCCACGTCACGAGCGTCGGCAAGCGCGTGATCGTGCTGGGGGGCGGCAACACGGCGATGGACTGCTGCCGCTCGGCGCGCCGCATCGGCGGCGAGGACGTCAAGGTGATCGTGCGCAGCGGCTTCGAGGAAATGAAGGCCTCGCCGTGGGAGAAGGAGGATGCCATGCACGAGGGCATCCCCATCATCAACATGCACGTGCCGCTCTCCTTCGTGCACGAGAACGGGAAGCTCACCGGCATGCTGTTCCAGGTCGTGCGCGCCGAATACGACGACCAGGGCCGCCGCAACCTGGTGCCCACCGGCGAGCCGAACGCCTTCTTCCCCTGCGACGAGGTGCTGATCGCCGTCGGCCAGGAGAACGCCTTCCCCTGGATCGAGCGCGACAGCGGCCTCGCCTTCGACAAGTGGGGCCTGCCGGTGCTGGACAAGCTCACCTTCCAGTCGACCGTGCCGAACGTGTTCTTCGGCGGCGACGCGGCGCTCGGCCCGAAGAACATCATCACGGCAGTGGCCCACGGCCACGAGGCGGCCGTCTCGATCGACCTGCTGCTGTCCGGCCAGGATCCGCGCGCGCGCCCCTCGCCGCTGACCAACCTGATGTCCCAGAAGATGGGCATCCACGAGTGGAGCTACAGCAACGAAACCTCGCTCGACAACCGCTTCAAGGTGCCGTGGGCGCAGGCGGAAAAGGCGCTGGCCAGCATCCGCGTCGAGGTGGAACTGGGCTTCGACGCCCGGACGGCGTTCAAGGAAGCGCAGCGCTGCCTGAACTGCGACGTGCAGACCGTCTTCAACCAGAGCGCCTGCATCGAATGCGACGCCTGCGTCGACATCTGCCCGATGGACTGCATCACCTTCACGGGCGACGGCGCGGAAGGCGACCTGCGCCAGCGCCTGAAGGCGCCGGCGCTGAACCTGGCGCAGGACCTGTACGTGTCCGGCCACCTCAAGACGGGAAGGGTGATGGTGAAGGACGAGGACGTCTGCCTGCACTGCGGGCTGTGCGCCGAGCGCTGCCCCACGGGGGCGTGGGACATGCAGAAGTACATGTTCAAGACCGCGCTGGCCGGATCGGCGCGGGGGCAGCAGAAGAAGCAGCAGGAGGTGGCGGCATGAACCGGATCGAGGCCGTCAACGACTTCGTCGTGAAATTCGCGAACGTCAATGGCTCGGGCTCCGCCTCGGCCAACGAGCTGTTCGCCAAGTCCATCCTGCGCATGGGCGTGCCGGTGAGCCCGCGCAACATCTTCCCGAGCAACATCCAGGGCCTGCCCACGTGGTACGAGGTGCGCGTCACCGAGAAGGGCTGGCTGGGCCGGCGCGGCGGCGTCGACCTGATGGTCGCCATGAACCCGCAGACCTGGGATGCCGACGTGGCGGAGCTCTCGCCCGGCGGCTACCTGTTCTACGACAACACGCGGCCGCTGCCGCCCTCGAAGTTCCGCGACGACGTGCACGTCATCGGCATGCCGCTCACGGAGATCTGCAACGCCGTCTACGACGATCCGCGCCAGCGCCAGCTGTTCAAGAACATCGTCTACGTCGGTGCGCTGTCGGTGCTGCTGGAGATCGACCCGAAGGAGATCGAGAAGCTGTTCGGCGAGCAGTACAAGGGCAAGGAAAGGCTGCTGTCGTCCAACGTGCAGGCGCTGCACCTCGGGCGCGAGTTCGCCGAGGAGCACCTGAAGTACCCGCTGGGCATCCGGGTGCGCCGCGCGGACCGCGTGGGCAACCGCATCTTCGTCGACGGCAACAGCGCCTGCGCGCTGGGTGCGGTGTACGGCGGCGCCTCGGTGATGGCCTGGTACCCGATCACGCCTTCGTCCTCGGTGGCCGAAGCCTTCCAGAAGTACTGCAGCAAGCTGCGCGTCGACAAGGACACGGGCCAGCACAACTACGCGATCGTGCAGGCCGAGGACGAGCTCGCCTCCATCGGCATGGTGGTGGGCGCGGGCTGGAACGGCGCGCGGGCGTACACCGCCACCTCGGGGCCGGGCGTTTCCCTGATGACGGAGTTCATCGGCCTGGCGCAATTCGCCGAGATCCCGGTGACCATCGTGAACGTGCAGCGCGGCGGCCCCTCCACCGGCATGCCCACCCGCACCCAGCAGGCCGACATCCTGGCCTGCGCCTACGCCTCGCACGGCGATACCAAGCACATCCTGCTGCTGCCGGAAGACCCGCACGAGTGCTTCGAGCACACGGCCAAGGCGCTGGACCTCGCCGACCGGCTGCAGACGCCCGTGTTCGTGATGACCGATCTCGACATCGGCATGAACCAGCGCCTGTGCAACCCGTTCGAGTGGGAAGAGGGCCAGGAATACGACCGCGGCAAGGTCATGAGCTACGAGGAACTCGAGGCCGGCAAGGACTTCGGCCGCTACAAGGACGTCGACGGCGACGGCATCCCCTGGCGCACGCTGCCCGGCACGCACCCGACCAAGGGCTCGTACTTCACCCGCGGCACCACGCGCGACCCGTACGCGCGCTATTCGGAACGCGGCCCCGACTACGTCTACAACATGGAGCGGCTGGTGCGCAAGTTCCGCACCGCCGCCACGCTGGTGCCGCAGCCGGTGGTCCGGCGCGCGGCCCGCAAGGCGCCGCTGGGCGTCATCTACTACGGCTCGACCAGCCCCTCGATGCTGGAAGCGCTGGAGGTGCTCGCCGGCCAGGGCATCGAGCTCGACGCGATGCGCCTGCGCGCCTTCCCCTTCCCGGACAGCGTCGCCGATTTCATCGCGCAGCACGAGAAGGTGTTCGTGGTGGAACAGAACCGCGACGGCCAGATGCGCTCGCTGCTGGTCAACGAACTCGAGGTCGATCCCGCGCGGCTGGTGAAGGTGGTGCACTACGACGGCACCCCGATCACCGCCCGCTTCATCACCCAGGCCATCACCGCGCAAGTCCAGGACCAGAGGGAGAACGTGGCATGACCTACATCGCCAAGCCGCCGCTGCACCACCCGACGCTGGAGAAGAACCGCGTCGGCTATACGCGCCGGGACTACGAGGGCAAGATCTCCACGCTGTGCGCCGGCTGCGGCCACGACTCGATCTCCGCCGCCATCATCCAGGCCTGCTGGGAACTGGACATCGAGCCGCACCGCGTGGCCAAGCTCTCGGGCATCGGCTGCAGTTCCAAGACGCCGGACTACTTCCTCGGCGCCTCGCACGGCTTCAACACGGTGCACGGGCGCATGCCTTCCGTGCTGACCGGTGCCAACCTCGCCAATCGCGAACTGCTGTACCTGGGCGTGTCCGGCGACGGCGACTCCGCCTCCATCGGCTTCGGGCAGTTCGCCCATGCGATGCGCCGCGGCGTGCGCATGGCCTACATCGTCGAGAACAACGGCGTCTACGGCCTCACCAAGGGCCAGTTCTCCGCCACCGCGGATGCCGGCTCCAAGAGCAAGAAGGGCGTGATCAACAGCGACAGCGCGATCGACCTCGTCGGCATCGCGCTGCAACTGGGCGCGACCTACGTGGCGCGCGGCTTCTCGGGCAACAAGGCGCAGCTGGTGCCGCTGATCAAGGGCGCCATGAGCCACGGCGGCGCGGCCTTCATCGACGTGATCAGCCCCTGCGTGGCCTTCAACAACCACCCGGGCAGCACCAAGAGCTACGACTACGTGCGCGAGCACAACGAGTCGGTGAGCCGCATCGACTTCATCACGCCGCAGGCGGAGATCACGGCCGATGCGGCGCCGGGCGAAGTGGTCGACGTGCGGCAGCACGACGGCACCCTGCTGCGCCTGCGCAGCCTGCAGAAGGACTACGACCCGACCGACCGCCGGCGGGCCATGGCCTTCATGCAGGAACACCAGGTGCGCGGCGAGATTGTCACCGGGCTGCTCTATGTTGACCCTCTGGCGACCGATCTGCACACGGCGCTGAACACGACGGCCCGTCCGCTCAACGCGCTGGAGGCTCGGCACCTGTGTCCGGGCGTTCCGGTGCTGGAAAAGATCAACGCGTCATTGCGCTGACGCGGACTTCCCCGTACAAAGGCAACCATCTCTGACCAGGGAAAGGGGGGCTCGCCATGGCCGAACGCACCGTCTTCCAGTCGATCCCGAAGCGGGTCATCCTGAGCCTGACGCCACACGCCAGCGTGTGGGAGGCCGCCTGCGCGATGACGCGCGCCAACTTCAGCAGCGTGCTGGTGATGGAGCCGCCCGACAAGGTGCTGGGCATCGTGACGGAGCGCGACCTCACCACCCGCGTGCTGGCGCGTGCACTCGATCCGAAGCAGACGACGCTGGTGCAGGTGATGACGTCGAATCCGCTGTGCGTCACGCCGCAGACCAAGGTCTCGGACGCCGTGCTGATCATGATAGAGCGCGGCTTCCGCCACCTGCCGATCATCGGCCCCGACCACAAGGTGATGGGCGTCTTCTCGGTGCGCGATGCGCTGCCGCGCGAGGTGGACGCGGCGCTGTCGCAGACGGAGTTCAACGAGCAGGTGAACGACGCGCTGGGGTGATAGCGCTGGGGTGGCCGAGGCTGACGCCTCGGACTACGCGCCGCATGCGGCGCTCGGACGCGCGCTTCGCGGCTCACCGCCAGCCTACGAACTCGCGACGTGCGTGCCCGCTGTAGGCTGGCGGTGACCGCGCGCGCAGCGCGCCGGAAACCCCAGCGCTCCCCGCATCAGAACGTCGTCGTCAGCGTCACCCGCGCCGAGCGTGGCGCGCCCACGCTGATGTTGTTGTCGCCATCCGCCGTCGGGTAGTACTTGCGGTCCGTGAGGTTCTCCACGTTCAAGGCCACGCGCGTCTTGCCGCCGCGGAACGTGTAGTACACCGCGGCATCGGCCCGCGTGAACGCCGGCAGCGTCACCGCATTGCTGATCGAGGCGAACGATTCACCCTGGTGGATCAGGCCGAGCGCCGCCGCCCAGCCGGCGCCGATGTCATAGCGGTTCCACAGCGACAGCGTGTTCTTCGGCACCAGCGCGATGCGGCGGCCGGCCGGGATCGCCGCGCCGGTGGGGTCCGTTCCGGTGTTCAGCGCGTTCACCACCTTGGCATCGAGGTGCGCGTAGCCGCCGTACACCTGCCAGCGCGGCGTGACTTCGCCCTGCAGGCCGATCTCCACGCCCTGCGTGCGCTGCTGGCCGGTCTTGATGAACAGGCCGCTGCCGGACGGATCCCGCGCGCGCACGTCGTCCTTGTCCAGGCGGAAGGCGGCGGCCGAGAGCGTCAGCCGCGGCAGCAGGTCCCAGCGCGCGCCGATCTCGTAGTTGGTGGACTTCTCCGGTGCGAGGTCGGCGGTGCCGGTGGCCAGCCCGAGCTGCTCGCCCGAAGGCAGGAAGGCGTAGCTGTAGCTCGCGTAGTAGGTGGAGCGCTCGGTCGGCGTCCAGATCAGGCCCAGGCGCGGGCTGAACTCGCGGTCGGTGCGCTGCAGGTCGGCCGGCGTGACGGTGGTGCGGCGATCGTCGAAATCGACCTTGAAGAAGTCGTAGCGCAGGCCGGCCAGCACCTTCCAGGTGCTGGTGAGCGCGATCTGGTCCTGGGCGTAGAGGCCGACGATGTCGGACTTCACGCGGTTGTGCGCATCGGTGCCGCGGAAATCGAAGTCCGTCGCGGTGGCGATCGGGTTGCTCGCGGGAATGCCGTTGATCGTGCCGACCGTGCTGCCGAACAGGCCGCTGCGGCGCTCGTTGCGGCTGTCCTGGTGCCCGAGCTCCAGCCCGGCGAGCACGGTGTGCTCCATGCCGCCGGCGCGCAGCTTGGCCGTCACGTCGGTCTGGTTGAAGACGTTGGTGCGGTCGTTGGCGTTGTTGTAGGCGGTGATGCCCAGCGTGCCGGCCGCATTCACGGCGCTGCCCGGGAACACGTTCTGGTAGAACTTGTCGTACCAGGTGGCGCGGAAGGTATTGCGCACGAGGACGCCGCCGCCCAGGTCGTGGTCGACGATCGAATAGAGCGCATCGACGGTGCTGCGGGCGTTGCTCTGGTCCGCGTTGCCGAAGAAGGTGCCGCGGCCGGTGTCGAAGGGCCGGCCGTCGCGCGAGGGGATGCCGCGGTCCGCGGTGCGCTCGTCCTCGGCGTGCTCGAGGCCCAGCGTGACCGCGGTGGCCGAGCCGGCCGCCCAGGTCACGACGGGGTTGATCGCGGCGCGCCGCAGGTCCACGCCGTGGCGGAAGCTGTCGGCGTGTTCCGCCATCGCGTTCAGCCGCCAGGCGAAGGTGTCGCCGGCCTTGTTGCCGATGTCGACGCTGCCTCGCGCCTGGCCGAAGCTGCCGCCGGTGAGGCTCGCTTCCGCGACGCGCCCGAACACCGGCTTCTTGGTCACGCGGTTGACGACGCCGCCGGCGCCGCCGCGGCCGAACACCATGCCGCCGGGGCCCTTGAGCACCTCGACGCGCTCGAGGTTGTAGATGTCGCGGAACACCTGCGCGTCGTCGCGCACGCCGTCGACGAAGAAGTCCGCGGTGGTGCTGTTGCCGCGCAGCACGACCTGGTCGCGGTTGCCTTCGCCCTGGTGCACGGTGGCGCCGGGCACGTAGCGCAGCACGTCGTCGAGGCCGCGCATCGCCTGGTCCTTCATGAGTTCGGCCGGGACGACGGTGACCGAGGCGGGGACCTCCTTGAGCGGCGTGTCGGTCTTCGTGAAGGTGGAGGAGTGGTTGGCGCGATAGCCCTGCACGGGGCCGTCGGCGCGTTCGGGCTGGGCGTGCACGTCCACCTCGCGCAGGGTGGTTTCGGCGAAGGACAGGGCGGGGAGGGCGGCGAGGACCGCGACGAGGCAAGGCTGCAGCCGGAAGGCACGCACCATGGGATGGACTCCTGGATGGTTGCGGCTGGCTGGGGGGTCGGAACCGTCTCTGGCTTGCCGGGGATGACGATGAACGAAGGGCGCCAGTATCGCTCAGATGAGAATAGTTCGCAACTGGAGCGTGAAGGTTCGTTGCGAGGGGTCGACGGGCGCCTCGAACGCGGGGCGGTCGGTAGGCTGGTGGTGAGCGCGCGCGCAGCGCGCCGCGAACCCCAGCGCTTCGCGCGATCGCTGGGGTTCGCGCGCTGCGCGGCTCACCGCCAGCCTACGAAGCGGACCCCTCGCGCTTCGCGCGCGCCCGCGCCAGCGCCGCCTCGATCACCGCCTTCTTGCGCGCGAGTTCCTCGCCCTGGGCGCCATGCGTCAGCGCCGGCAGGTCGGCCAGCTTCGCGCGCGCCTTCTCCTCCAGCCGCTGGGCATGCTCGCGCGCCTCGCGGTCCTGGCGCAGCTTGCGCGCCTCGTAGCGCGCGAGGGCCTGGCCGGCTTCCGCCTGCGACCAGGCCTGCCAGCCGGTGCGATCGCCGCTCGCGTTTTCCAGCGCGATGCAGTCGACCGGGCACACCGGCACGCACAGCTCGCAGCCGGTGCAACAGGGTTCGATCACGGTGTGCATGCGCTTGTTGCCGCCCAGGATCGCGTCGGTGGGGCAGGCATCGAGGCACAGCGTGCAGCCGATGCACCAGTCCTCGTCGATGACCGCGACGGTGCGCGGGCCTTCCACGCCGTTGGCGGGATTGAGCGGCAGCAAGGGCCGCCCCGCGATGGCGGCGAGGCGCGCCACGCCTTCGGCGCCGCCGGGCGGACACTGGTTGACCTCCGCCTCGCCGGCCGCGATGGCCTCGGCGTACCCGGCGCAATCCGGGTAGCCGCAGCGGGTGCACTGCGTCTGCGGCAGCGCGGCGTGCAGCCGCGCCGCCAGCGGCTTCACTTCGATGCGGCGCGCTTGCGGGACGAAGCGCGCGGGGCGGTCGTGCGCGCCACGTCGCTGGCGCGGCGCGCGGCGGCCACCGGCGTGCGGCCAGCGGCCTGGCGGGCCGGCACCGGGGCGATGTCGTGGAAGGCGGCGATGAAGTCGCGCACCTGCGGGTACACCACTTCGCGCCAGCGGCGGCCGCTGAAGATGCCGTAGTGGCCCGCGCCCTTGACCTCCAGGTGCTTCTGGCGCTCCTTGGGCACGTTGTAGCAGAGGGCGTGCGCGGCCTCGGTCTGGCCGGCGCCGGAGATGTCGTCCAGCTCGCCTTCGATGGTGAAGTGCGCGGTGGTGCGGATGTCCTCGGGGCGCACGCGTTCCAGTTGGCCTTGCGGGTTGCGCACGTCCCACGTGCCGTCGACCAGGCGGAATTCCTGGAACACCACGCGGATGGTGTCGAGGTAGTAGTCCGCGTCCATGTCGAGGACGGCGTTGTACTCGTCGTAGAACTGGCGGTGCGCCTCGGCCGACGCATCGTCGCCGGCGATCAGGTGCTTGAAGTAGTCGTAGTGGCTGGAGAGGTGCCGGTCCGGGTTCATCGCGACGAAGCCGGAGTGCTGCAGGAAGCCCGGATAGACGCGCCGGCCCTCGCCGGGGAAGCCCGGCGGCACGCGGTAGATCACGTTGACCTCGAACCAGTCGTGGCTCTTGTTCATCGCCAGGTTGTTCACCGCGGTGGGCGACTTGCGGGCGTCGATGGGGCCGCCCATCATGGTCATCGTCGCCGGCGTGGTTTCGCCGCGCGAGGCCATGAGCGACACGGCGGCGAGCACCGGCACGGTGGGCTGGCAGACGCTGATCACGTGGCAGTTGCCGTACTGCTGCTGCAGGTGGCGGATGAACTCCTGCACGTAGTTGACGTAGTCGTCGAGGTGGAACTCGCCGGCTTCCAGCGGCACCATGCGGGCGTTGCGCCAGTCGGTGATGTAGACCTTGTGGTCCCGCAGCATGGAGCGCACGGTGTCGCGCAGCAGCGTGGCGTAGTGGCCGGACAGCGGCGCCACGATCAGCACCGCCGGCTGGCCGTGCAGCGTCTCCAGCGTGTGCGGGTCGTCCGAGAAGCGCTTGAAGCGGCGCAGCTCGCAGAACGGCTTGTCGATCTCGATGCGTTCCTGGATCGCGATCTCGACGCCGTCGACGTCGAGGTTCGTGATGCCGAATTCCGGCTTCTCGTAATCCTTGCCGAGCCGGTACATCAGGTCGAAGCCGGCGGACATGCGCTGCGCGAGCGGGTGCTGGCCGAAGGGGGACAGCGGGTTGCTGTACAGCTTGGACGCTGCCAGCGCGAAATCGGCGAAGGGCTCCATGAGCGAGCGCTGCGCCTCGTAGATCTGGTAGAGCATGGGGGCTCCGAGTTGTTGCACTGCAATATAACAGCCGGACCGCTAGACTGCCTGACGAAAGCCCAAGGATGAGTCGATAAGGCCGGCCGTTTGTCAGGCTCGCCCAATTCCCCTGGCGAAAGGAAGGAAATCTTTGCATCGACGCAGCTGGATGGCCGCCGCCGCGGCGCTCGCCGGGGGCTCGCTCCTGCACCGGACCGCCGCCGCCGCGGGGATGGATTCGCTGGCCCGCAGCCCGCGCTTGCCGGTGCTGTTCGTCGGCCACGGCAGCCCGATGAACGCGATCGAGGACAACGCGTTCCGCCGCGCCTGGCAGGCGCTGGGCGCCGAGTTCGGCCGCACCTGGGCGAAGCCGCAGTTGATCCTGTGCGTGTCCGCGCACTGGCTCACGCGCGGTTGGTACCTGACCGCCATGGACCAGCCCCGCACGATCCACGACTTCGGCGGCTTCCCGCGGGCGCTGTTCGAGCAGGAGTACGCCGCTCCCGGGGCGCCCGCTGCCGCGAAGGCGATCGCCGCCGGCATCGGCGAGCCGCGCGTGGGCCTGGACGAACGCGAATGGGGCTTCGACCACGGCACCTGGTCGGTGCTCAAGCCGATGTTCCCGGCCGCCGACATCCCGGTGCTGCAACTGAGCCTGGACTACGGGCGCCCACCGGCGGAGAACTTCGCCCTGGGGCGGCAACTGGCGGCCCTGCGCGAGCGGGGCGTGCTGGTGGTCGGCAGCGGCAACATCGTGCACAACCTGCGCGCCACGCGCCGCGGCGTGCCGGCCATGCAGGCCTACGACTGGGCCTTCGAATTCGACGGCAAGACAAGGGCGCTGCTGGAAAAGGGCGCGCTGGCGGAATTGGCCGATTTCCAGCAACTGGGGCAGGTGGCCCAGCTCGCGCATCCCACCCACGACCACTACCTGCCGCTGCTGCATGCCGCCGGCGCGGCGGAGCCCGGCGAGAAGATGCGCTTCTTCAACGAAGGCTTCCAGTCGGCCTCGATCTCGATGCGCTCGGTGGTGTGGGGGTGACGGGGCTCAGGTCGCCTGCATGACCGACGGCCCGACGGCATGCTGCGACAGCGGCGTGTCGCCGGGAATTCCGAGCATCGCACGCGCCACGGCCTCCGCCACCTCGATGCCGTCGACGCCCGCCGACATGATCCCGCCCGCATAGCCGGCGCCTTCGCCGGCCGGATAGAACCCGCGTACGTTGAGGCTCTGGTACTGGCGGTTGCGCGTGATGCGCAGCGGCGACGAGGTGCGTGTCTCCACGCCGGTGAGCACGGCGTCGCGCATGGCGAAGCCGGCGATCTGGCGGTCGAAGGCGGGAATCGCTTCGCGGATCGCGTCCAGCACGTAGACCGGCAGGCTCTCGCGCCCGGGCTGCGCCAGGTCCGTCAGGCGAACGCCCGGCTTGTACGAGGGCAGCACGTTGCCCAGGCCGCGGCTGGCCTGCTTCTTCAGGAAATCCCCCACCAGCTGGCCCGGCGCCAGGTAGCCGCCTTCGCCCAGCTCGTAGGCGCGCGACTCCCACAGGCGCTGGAAGCGCATGCCGTCGAGCGGACTGACGGGGCCTTCGGACTGGCCGTCCTGCCGGTAATCCTGCGGCGAGATGCCCACCACGATGCCGGCATTGGCGTTGCGCTCGGCGCGCGAGTACTGGCTCATGCCGTTGGTGACGACGCGCTCGGGCTCCGAGGTCGCTGCGACCACGGTGCCGCCCGGGCACATGCAGAAGCTGTAGACGCCGCGGCCGTTCCTCGCGTGGTGCACCAGCTTGTAGTCGGCCGCCCCGAGGATCGGGTTGCCCGCATTGGGGCCGAAGCGGGCGCGGTCGATCACGCCCTGCGGGTGCTCGATGCGAAAGCCCACCGAGAACGGCTTGGCCTCCATGAAGACGCCGCGCTGGTGCAGCATCGTGAAGGTGTCGCGGGCGCTGTGCCCGAGCGCGAAGACGGCATGGTCGGCGCGCAGCTGCTCGCCGGAGGCGAGCGTCACGCCGCGCAGGTGTCCGCCGTCGCCGTCAGGCTCGATCAGCACGTCGGTCACCTGCTGCCCGAAGCGGATCTCGCCGCCGAGGGCGACGATCTCGGCGCGCATCTTCTCCACCATGCTCACCAGCCGGAAGGTGCCGATGTGCGGCTTGCTGACGAACAGGATCTCCTCCGGCGCGCCGGCCTTGACGAACTCCGTCAGCACCTTGCGCGTGAGGTGGCGCGGATCGCTGATCTGGCTCCACAGCTTGCCGTCGCTGAAGGTGCCGGCGCCGCCCTCGCCGAACTGCACGTTGGAATCCGGGTCCAGCACGCCGCGGCGCCACAGGCCCCAGGTGTCCTTGGTGCGCTGGCGCACCTCCTTGCCGCGTTCCAGCACGATCGGCCGCAGCCCCATCTGCGCCAGCAGCAGCGCCGCGAACATGCCGCAGGGACCGAAGCCCACGACGAGGGGACGCGGCCGCTCCTGGGCGAAGAAGTCGGCCGGCGCGTGGCCGACGAAGCGGTAGCGCGTGTCCGGCGCCAGGCGCACGTGCGGGTCGCCCTGTTTCGCCGCCAGCACCGCAGCCTCGTCGCGCAGTTCGCAGTCCACCGTGTAGATCAGGAGGATCGCGCTCTTCTTGCGGGCGTCCCAGGCGCGCCGGAACACGCTGAAGGAAAGCAGGTCGGCGTCCGCGATCCCGAGCCGCTGCACGACGGCGGGACGCAGGGCGTCCTCGGCGTGGTCCAGGGGCAGGCGAAGCTCGGTGATTCTCAGCATGGTCGTGGCCTGAATGCAAAACGCCGCCCGGGGGCGGCGCGCTGCAGGCGGGAAGGGATCAGCCGCCCTTGTGCGGGCGCTTGCCCGGGTTCTTCTTGCTGCGGGTGTGGGAACCGCGCTCGAGGCTGACCTTCTGGCCGGTGCCGGTCGGCGTGAAGGTGACGCCCTTGGGGGCGGCGGGACGCGGGGTGGCCTTGCGGTCCGCTTCGGTGGTGATCTTGTTGCCCATGACTGCTCCGTCGGGTTGTCTGGTTGGAGAAAGGAACCCGGGATTATCCCTCAGACGGCGGCCGGGCGCGCCGCGAGCCACTGCAGGACCCCTCCGGCGGCCGAGCGGCCGGTGGCGAAGCAGGCGGTGAGCAGGTAGCCGCCGGTGGGCGCTTCCCAGTCCAGCATCTCGCCGGCGCAGAAGACGCCGGGCAGGGCGCGCAGCATGCCGTTGGCGTCCAGCGCCTCGAAGCGCACGCCGCCGGCCGTGCTGATCGCCTCGTCCAGGGGGCGCGGGCGGACCAGCGTGATCGGCAGCGCCTTGAGGGCCTGCGCGAGCTGCGCCGGATCGGCCAGTTGCTGCGGCGTGAGCACCTCATGCAGCAGCGCCATCTTGAGGCCCTGGATGCCGAGCCGGCTCTTCAGGTGGGTGGAGAGGCTGCGCGGGCCGCGCGGCCGGCTGGTTTCGGCCAGGACCTGTGCGGGCGTGTGCTGCGGCAGGAGATCCACCAGGAGCGTCGCTTCGCCGTCGCGCGCGATGTGCTCGCGCAGCGGCGCGCTGAAGGCGTAGACCAGGCTGCCTTCGATGCCGGTTTCGGTGACGACGAACTCGCCGGGGACGTAGGCTGGGGTGACGCCAGGAACCCCAGCGATGCGCGAAGCGCTGGGGTTTCGCTGTCGCTCCACCGCCAGCCTACGAGGATCGCCGACCACGGCCGCGACGGTCTTCACCGGCTGGCCCGCAAAGCGCTCGCGCAGGTGCGCGCTCCAGCCCTCGCGGCCGGGGGCGGTCGGCGCGACGTCGAAGCCGCAGTTGGAAGGGCGCAGCGGCGCGATGTCGACGCCGCCCTGTTGCAGGACCGGGACCCAGGCGCCGTCGGAGCCGAGCCGCGACCAGCTCGCGCCGCCGAGGGCCAGCACGGTCGCCGCGGCGGAGTGCAGCAGTTCGCCCTCCGGGCTGGCGAAGCGCAGGGACCCATCCTCGGTCCAGCCCGTCCAGCGATGCCGCGCATGCAGCCGCACCCCCAGGCCGCGCAGGCGCTGCAGCCACGCCCGCAGCAGGGGCGCGGCCTTCATGTCCTCGGGGAAAACGCGGCCGGAGGTGCCGACGAAGGTGGGGATCCCCAGGCCGGCTGCCCATTGGCGCACGGCGGCGCCATCGAAGGCCTCGACGGCCGCCCGCAGCGCTTCGCTGCGCTCGCCGTAGCGCGCCAGCAGCCGGGGCGTCGGCTCGGAGTGCGTCAGGTTCAGGCCGCCGCGGCCGGCCAGCAGGAACTTGCGGCCGACGGAGGGCATGGCGTCGAACAGGTCGACCTCGACGCCGCCCTGCGCCAGCACTTCGGCCGCCATGAGGCCGGCCGGACCGCCGCCGACCACGGCGACGCGCCGCGGCGGCACCGAGTCCTTACTGGACGACCTTGGCAATGCACTCCGCGACGTAGTCGATGTTCCTGCTATTGAGCGCGGCCACGCAGATGCGCCCGCTGTCGATGCCGTAGACGCCGAACTCGTTGCGCAGGCGCAGCATCTGCTCCTTCGTCAGGCCCGAGTAGCTGAACATGCCGACCTGGTGGGCGATGAAGCTGAAGTCGCGCTGCACGCCGGCGGCCTTGAGCTTCTCGACGATCGCGGTGCGCATCTGCTTGATGCGCACGCGCATCGCTGCCAGTTCCTGCTCCCACAGGGTGCGCAGCTCCGGCGTGTTGAGGATGGTGGCCGCGACCTGGCCGCCGTGCGTGGGCGGGTTGCTGTAGTTGGTGCGGATGACGATCTTCAGCTGCGACAGCACGCGCGCCGTTTCGTCCTTGTCCTGGCACAGGACCGACAGGGCGCCCACGCGCTCGCCGTACAGGCTCAGGCTCTTGGAAAAGGAGGTGGAGACGAAGAAGTCCTCGCCCGAGGCGATGAATTTTTCCACCGCCACGCGGTCCTCGGCGATGCCCTGGGCGAAGCCCTGGTACGCCATGTCGAGGAAGGCGACGAGCTTGCGGGCCTTCACGGCGGCGACCACCTGGTCCCATTGGGCGGGCGTCAGGTCGTAGCCGGTGGGGTTGTGGCAGCAGGCGTGCAGCACGATCACCGTGCCGGCTTCGGCCGTGCCCAGGGCGGTGAGCATGGCGTCGAAGTTGATGCCGCGCTTGTCGGCGTCGTAGTACGGGTAGGTTTCGACGGTGAAGCCGGCGTCGCGGAAGATGCCGCGGTGGTTCTCCCAGCTCGGGTCGCTGATCAGGACCTTGGCCTGCGGGTTCAGCTTGTGCAGGAAGTCGGCGCCGATCTTCAGGCCGCCGGTGCCGCCCAGGGCCTGCACGGTGGCGACGCGGCCGGCCTTGACGACTTCGGAATCGGCCCCAAATACCAGGCTCTTGATCGCGGCGTCGTAGGCCGCGATGCCATCGATCGGCAGGTAGCCGCGGGCGGCGTGGGCCGCCATCATCTTCTCTTCCGCCTTCTGGACGCACTGCAGCAGCGGCAGCTTGCCGTTGTCGTCGTAGTACACGCCCACGCCGAGATTCACCTTCTTCGGATTGGTGTCGGCGACGAACTGCTCGGTCAGACCCAGGATCGGGTCGCGGGGCGCCATTTCGACGGCGGTGAAGAGAGACATGGGCTTCCTTGGGATGCGGTGGCAAAGACGGCCGGCCTGTTGTACGCTGGCCGGCTGCCCGCAATTTTAAGGGGCCTTCCCCGTATTTACCCGAATGAGTGCAATTCCCCAGACCGCAGAGGCCCAGGAGCAGGAGAAAAAGGGCACGTTCCTCACGTTTCCCGACTCCCCGTTCGAGCTGTTCCAGCCCTATCCGCCGGCCGGCGACCAGCCCCAGGCGATCGACAAGCTGGTCGAAGGCGTGCAGGACGGCGAGGTCTACCAGACCCTCCTGGGGGTGACGGGCTCGGGCAAGACCTTCACCATGGCCAACGTGATCGCGCGGCTCGGGCGGCCGGCGATCGTCTTCGCCCCCAACAAGACGCTGGCCGCACAGCTCTATAGCGAGTTCCGCGAGTTCTTCCCGAAGAACGCCGTGGAGTACTTCGTGAGCTACTACGACTACTACCAGCCCGAAGCCTACGTGCCGCAGCGCGACCTGTTCATCGAGAAGGACAGCTCGATC
This sequence comes from Ramlibacter alkalitolerans, assembly GCF_016722765.1. Classification (GTDB taxonomy): domain Bacteria; phylum Pseudomonadota; class Gammaproteobacteria; order Burkholderiales; family Burkholderiaceae_C; genus Ramlibacter; species Ramlibacter alkalitolerans. The sequence continues at coordinate 61,594 of NZ_JAEQND010000014.1, forward strand.
AACGAGCACATCGAGCAGATGCGCCTGTCGGCCACCAAGAGCGTGCTGGAGCGGCGCGACACGGTGATCGTGGCCACGGTGAGCGCCATCTACGGCATCGGCGCCCCCGAGGACTACACGCAGATGCGCTTCATCATGCGGGTGGGCGACAAGATCGGCCAGCGCGACGTGATCTCGCAGCTGATCCGCATGCAGTACAACCGCAACGAGCAGGATTTCGCCCGCGGGACCTTCCGGGTGCGGGGCGACACGATCGACATCTTCCCGGCCGAACACTCGGAACTGGCGATCCGCATCGAGCTGTTCGACGACGAGATCGAGACGCTGCAGCTGTTCGACCCGCTCACCGGCCGCATCCGCCAGAAGGTTCCGCGCTTCACGGTCTACCCTTCCAGCCACTACGTGACGCCGCGCGAGAAGGTGGTGTCGGCGGTGGAATCGATCAAGCTGGAACTGGACGAGCGCCTGAAGTACTTCGTCTCCGAGGGCAAGCTGGTGGAAGCCCAGCGGCTGGAGCAGCGCACCCGCTTCGACCTCGAGATGCTCGCCGAGCTCGGGCACTGCAAGGGCATCGAGAACTACACGCGCCATCTCTCCGGTGCGCCTCCGGGAGCGCCGCCGTCCACGCTGACGGACTACCTGCCCAAGGACGCCCTGATGTTCCTGGACGAGAGCCACCAGATGATCGGCCAGCTCAACGGGATGTACGCGGGCGACCGGGCGCGCAAGGAGACCCTGGTGGCCTACGGCTTCCGGCTGCCCTCGGCGATGGACAACCGGCCGCTGAAGTTCGCCGAGTTCGAGACCCGCATGCGCCAGGTGGTCTTCGTGTCGGCGACGCCCGCGGACTACGAGAAGACGCATGCCGGCCAGGTGGTGGAGCAGCTGGTGCGCCCGACCGGCCTGATCGACCCGGAAGTCGAAGTGCGGCCGGCGACCCACCAGGTCGACGACGTGCTGCAGGAAATCCGCATCCGCGTCGAGAAGAACGAGCGCGTGCTGATCACCACGCTGACCAAGCGCATGGCCGAACAGCTGACGGACTACCTCAGCGACAACGGCGTAAAGGTGCGCTACCTGCACAGCGACATCGACACGGTGGAGCGGGTGGAGATCCTGCGCGACCTGCGGCTGGGCCAGTTCGACGTGCTGGTGGGCATCAACCTGCTGCGCGAGGGCCTGGACATCCCGGAGGTGTCGCTGGTGGCGATCCTCGATGCCGACAAGGAAGGCTTCCTGCGCGCCGAGCGCTCGCTGATCCAGACGATCGGCCGCGCCGCCCGCAACCTGAACGGCAAGGCGATCCTCTACGCCGACAACATGACCGACTCGATGAAGCGGGCGATCGACGAGACGGAGCGCCGACGCGCCAAGCAGATCGCTCACAACGAGGCGCATGGCATCACGCCGCGCAGCATCCAGAAGCAGATCCGCGACCTGATCGACGGCGTCTACAGCGAGAAGGCCAGCAAGGAGCAGGAAAAGCAGGAGCTGCAGCGGGCCATGGTGGAGGACATGTCCGAGAAGGACATCTCCAAGCGCATCAAGCAGCTGGAAAAGCAGATGCTCGAGCACGCGCGCAACCTCGAGTTCGAGAAGGCGGCGCGCCTGCGCGACCAGCTGGCCGTGCTCAAGGAGCAGGCCTTCGGGGCGGTGGTGCACGACAACGTGGTGCCGATCCGGAGCTAGGATTCACCCTTCGTCCGCGCGCGACAATCCCGGCATGCGCCAGACATTCCACGTTCTCTTCGTCTGCATGGGCAACATCTGCCGCAGCCCGACGGCCGAAGGCGTGTTCCGCCACCTCGTGCGTGACGCCGGGCTGCAGGACCGCATCCGCACCGACTCGGCCGGCACGCACGATTACCACGTCGGGGCGCCGCCGGACGAGCGCAGCTGCCACCACGCCTCCATGCGCGGCTACGACTTGGCGGACCTGCGGGCGCGGCAGGTCCAGCCCCTGGATTTCGAGCGCTTCGACCTGATCTGCGCCATGGACTGGGACAACCTGGCGCTGCTGGAGGAAGACTGCCCGCCGCAGCACCGCCACAAGCTCAAGCGCCTGATGGAGTTCGCGCCGGAGGGCATTGGCGACGTGGTGCCGGATCCCTACTACGGCGGAGATCGCGGCTTCGAAACCGTGCTCGACCATGTCGAGTCCGCCTGCGTAGGACTGCTCCAACACATCCGCGGCAAGCTCAATCTGCGAAACGTTTGATGCAGCGCAAAAAGACCGGATTACCCGAGCTCGCCGACGGGTTTTCTGGTATACTTGACGGAAACAGTCAGGAACCCAGGATATTCAGAAAACAGCCGGCGCACGGATGCCGGCCGAGGGCCGGCATGCACTACAAAGCCGGAACGATGGGTGGAGACGGCCTTGCCAGCGGGCGCTGAGCGAGGTACGGCAAGCAAGCCAGCAGGAAGGAGCTAGCGATGCGTCTCACTACCAAAGGCCGCTTTGCGGTCACCGCAATGATCGATCTGGCGCTGCGCCAGAACAACGGTCCCGTCACCCTGGCGGCGATCAGCCAGCGGCAGCAGATCTCGCTGTCCTATCTCGAGCAACTGTTCGGCAAGCTGCGCCGGCATGAGCTGGTGGAATCCACCCGCGGGCCGGGTGGCGGCTACACGCTCGGCCGCAAGGCGTCCGAGATCACCGTCGCGGACATCATCGTCTCGGTGGACGAGCCGATCGACGCCACCCAGTGCGGCGGCAAGGAAAACTGCCACGGCGATGGCGGCCGCTGCATGACGCACGAGCTGTGGTCGGCGCTGAACCAGCGCATGGTGGAATTCCTCGATTCGGTCACGCTGCAGAAGCTGGTCGACGACCAGCTCGCCAAGGGCATGCAGATCGAGGACAAGCCGGCGACCAAGCGCGCGATTTCCAGCGCCCCGGTGGTCAAGCCGATCCGCGTGAACGCGCCCAACTCGGTGTTCGCGCTCGGCAATTCCTTCGCCAAGCAATAAGAACGGCACGAACGGATCCAGACGAACATGGACATGACTCCGCATTTCCCGATCTACATGGACTACGGCGCCACGACGCCGGTCGATCCCCGGGTGGTCGACGCCATGATCCCCTGGTTGCGCGAGCACTTCGGCAACCCCGCTTCGCGCAGCCATGCGTGGGGCTGGGAGGCTGAGGAGGCCGTGGAGAAGGCGCGCCAGCAGGTGGCCGACCTGATCGGGGCGGATCCGCGCGAGATCGTCTGGACGTCGGGTGCAACCGAGTCCAACAACCTGGCGCTCAAGGGCGCCGCGAACTTCTACAAGACGCGCGGCAAGCACCTGATCACCGTGAAGACCGAGCACAAGGCCGTGCTCGACACGATGCGCGAACTGGAACGCCAGGGCTTCGAGGTCACCTACCTCGAGGTGCAGGAAGACGGCATGCTGGACCTGGAGAAGTTCAGGGCCGCGATCCGTCCGGACACGATCCTCGCCTCGGTGATGTTCGTGAACAACGAGATCGGCGTGATCCAGGATATCCCCACCCTGGGCGCCATCTGCCGGGAAAAGGGCGTGCTGTTCCACGTCGACGCGGCGCAGGCCACCGGCAAGACGGAGATCGACCTGGCCAGGCTGCCCGTCGACCTCATGAGCCTGGCTTCGCACAAGACCTACGGGCCCAAGGGCATAGGCGCCCTGTACGTGCGCCGCAAGCCGCGGGTGCGCCTGGAAGCGCAGATGCACGGTGGCGGCCACGAGCGCGGCATGCGTTCCGGCACGCTGCCCACGCACCAGATCGTGGGTATGGGTGAGGCCTTCCGCATCGCAAGGCAGGACATGCACAAGGACCTGGAGCACGTGCGCCGGCTGCAGAAGCGCCTGCTCGACGGCCTGAGCGACGTGGAGCAGGTCTTCATCAACGGCAACCTGGAGCACCGGGTGCCGCACAACCTGAACATGAGCTTCAACTTCGTCGAAGGCGAATCGCTCATCATGGGCATCAAGGGCCTCGCGGTGTCTTCGGGCTCCGCCTGCACCTCCGCCTCGCTGGAGCCGAGCTACGTGCTGCGCGCCCTGGGCCGCAGCGACGAGCTGGCGCACAGCAGCCTGCGCATGACCATCGGCCGTTTCACGACCGAAGAGGAAATCGATTACGCGGTGACGACGATCCGGCAGAACGTCGCCAAGCTGCGCGAGCTGAGCCCGCTGTGGGAGATGTACCAGGACGGCATCGACATCAGCACCATCCAGTGGACAGCTCATTGAACGTTCAGCGTTGAGCGTTCGGCGTCCGGCGTGGACGGTGAACCCACGCTCAACGCCCGACGCTCAACGCCCAACCAGGAGTAGAACATGGCCTATTCAGAAAAAGTCGTCGAACATTACGAGAACCCCCGCAACGTCGGCTCCTTCGCCAAGGGCGACGAGGACGTCGGTACCGGCATGGTGGGCGCGCCCGCCTGCGGCGACGTGATGAAGCTGCAGATCAAGGTCAACCCGGCGACGGGCGTGATCGAGGACGCGCGCTTCAAGACCTACGGCTGCGGCTCGGCGATCGCCTCCAGCTCGCTCGTGACCGAATGGGTCAAGGGCAAGACGCTGGACGAGGCCGCGTCGATCAAGAACGCGCAGATCGCCGAGGAACTGGCCCTGCCGCCGGTGAAGATCCACTGCTCGATCCTCGCCGAAGACGCGATCAAGGCCGCCGTCCAGGACTACAAGAAGAAGCACGCAAATTGAACATGGCCGTCACGCTCACTGAAGCCGCGGCACGGCACGTCACTCGTTACCTTGCCAAGCGCGGCAGGGGCGTGGGCGTCCGCCTCGGCGTCAAGACCACCGGTTGCTCGGGGCTGGCGTACAAGCTCGAGTACGTCGATGAGGTGGCGCCGGAAGACATCGTCTTCGAGAACCACGGCGTGAAGCTGCTGGTGGACCCGAAGAGCCTGGCGTACATCGACGGCACCCAGCTCGATTTCGTGCGCGAGGGCCTCAACGAGGGCTTCCGGTTCAACAACCCCAACGAGCGCGATCGCTGCGGCTGCGGGGAATCCTTCCGGGTATGACGCCCCCCCGCAGCGCCTGCGGCGCCGGCCCCGCCAGGGGGCGCCACCAGCGGCCCGGCGACGCCCGGCCCCGCGGTGGCCCGGGAATGAGCCGCCGGACAGGCGGCCTTTTTTTGCCATGATGGACCTGAGCTACAGCGACTTCGAACTCTTCGGCCTGCCGCAGCGCTTCACCCAGGAGCGCGCGGAGATCGACGCGCGCTGGAAGGAACTGCAGCGCGAAGCCCATCCCGACCGGTTCGCCGCCCAGGGCGGCGCGGCCCAGCGCGTGGCGCTGCAGTGGTCCGTGCGCATCAACGAGGCCTACCAGCGGCTCAAGGATCCGCTGCGGCGCGCCGCCTACCTGTGCGAGCTGCTGGGCGCGCCCATCGACGCCCACAGCAACACCGCCATGCCCGGCGCCTTCCTGATGGAGCAGATGGACTGGCGCGAGGCCCTGGACGAGGCGGACAGCGAAGACGAGCTCGACGCCTTGTCCGAGCGCGTGCTGACGCGCCGGCGCGAGATGCTGGCCCGCATCGGGCAGCTGCTGGATGCCGAGAACGACCCCAAGGCTGCCGCGCAGCAGGTCAGAGCCCTCATGTTCATCGAGCGCTTTGCCGAGGACGTCGAGGGCCGGCTCGCGCAACTGGGACAATAGCGGGTTCACCGCACAAGCCATGTCCCTGCTGCAGATTTCCGAACCCGGCGCCTCGCCCGATCCCCACCAGCGCCGCATCGCGGTCGGCATCGACCTCGGCACCACCCACTCGCTGGTCGCCTCGGTGCGCAACGGCGTCGCCGAATGCCTGCCCGACGGCCAGGGCCGCGTGCTGCTGCCGTCCGTGGTGCGCTACCTCGGCGAGGGCCGCCGCCAGATCGGCTGGGAGGCCGTCGCCGCGCAAGCCGAGGATCCCGAGAACACGATCGCTTCCGTCAAGCGCTTCATGGGGCGCGGGCTGGGCGACATCGCCAACCGCGAGAAGCTGCCGTACCGCTTCCTCGACGAGCCGGGCATGGTCAAGCTGCAGACGCGCGAAGGCGCGAAGTCGCCGGTGGAAGTCAGCGCCGAGATCCTGGCCACGCTGCGTTACCGCGCCGAGGACACCTTCAGCGACGACCTGTACGGCGCCGTGATCACCGTGCCGGCCTACTTCGACGACGCCCAGCGCCAGGCCACCAAGGACGCGGCGCAGCTCGCCGGCGTCCACGTGCTGCGCCTCATCAACGAGCCCACCGCCGCTGCCATCGCCTACGGGCTGGACAACGGCAGCGAGGGTCTCTACGCGGTGTACGACCTGGGCGGCGGCACCTTCGACATCTCCATCCTGCGCCTGTCGCGCGGGGTGTTCGAGGTCGTGTCCACCGGCGGCGATTCCGCCCTGGGCGGCGACGACTACGACCGCGCGCTGGCGGACTGGCTGCAGCAGCAGTCGGGGCTCGTCGCGGAAAGCTCCGCGGAGAAGGCGACGATCAAGATGCTGGCGCGCCGGGTGAAGGAGCAGCTGTCCGACGAAGAGGCGGTGGAGGTTCCGCTGGCGCTCGGCGGCCGTGCGGCCAGCGTGCGCGTCACCCGCGCCGACTTCGAGGCCGTCACGAGGGAGTTGACGGCGCGCACCCTCACCGCCGTGCGCAAGGCCGTGCGCGACGCGAAGCTCCAGCGCGACGAGGTGAAGGGCGTCGTGATGGTGGGTGGCTCCACGCGCATGCCGCAGGTCCGCCGCGCCGTGGCCGAACTGTTCGGGCGCGAACCGCTGATCAATCTCGACCCGGACGAAGTGGTGGCGCTGGGCGCCGCCATCCAGGCCAACCAGCTCGCCGGCAACAACCCGCAGGGCGACCTGCTGCTGCTGGACGTGATCCCGCTGTCGCTGGGCATCGAGACCATGGGCGGGCTGGTGGAGCGCATCGTACCGCGCAACGAGACCATCCCGACCGCCAAGGCGCAGGACTTCACGACCTTCAAGGACGGCCAGACGGCGATGGCGATCCACGTCGTGCAGGGCGAGCGCGACCTCGTGGCCGACTGCCGCAGCCTGGCGCGCTTCGAGCTGCGCGGCATCCCGCCGATGGCGGCGGGCGCGGCACGCATCCGCGTCACCTTCACCATCGACGCCGACGGCCTGCTCGACGTGTCCGCCCGCGAGCAGACCAGCGGCGTCGAGGCGCGCATCGAGGTCAAGCCCTCGTACGGCCTGTCGGACGACGAGATCGCCCGCATGCTGCGCGAGAGCTTCACGACCGCCGAGGCCGACATGAAGGCGCGGGCGCTGACCGAAGCGCGCGTCGACGCCGAGCGCATGCTGCTGGCCACGCAGAGCGCGCTCGACGCCGACGGCCAGCTGCTGGAGGCGCAGGAGCGCAAGGCCATCGAGGAACTCATGGCCTCGCTGCGCGCGACCGCCGAGGCGAGCAACGATGCCGCCACGGTGGAAGCCGCGGTGCAGGCGCTGGCCAAGGGCACCGAGGCCTTCGCTGCGCAGCGCATGAACGAGGGCATCCGCAAGGCCCTGTCCGGACGCAACGTGGAATCCATCTGAGGCGGACCAGCGACACCATCTATGCCCACCATCAAGATCCTGCCCCATCCCGAGTACTGTCCCGAGGGCGCCGAAGTGAAGGCGCCGGCCGGCACCTCGATCTGCGAGGCGCTCCTGGACAACGGGATCGAGATCGAGCATGCCTGCGACATGAGCTGCGCCTGCACCACCTGCCATTGCATCGTGCGCGAAGGCTTCGCCTCGCTCAACGAGATGGACGAGAACGAGGAAGACATGCTGGACCGGGCCTGGGGCCTGGAAGCCAACTCGCGCCTGTCGTGCCAGGCGATCCTGGCGCAGAAGGACGTGGTGGTGGAGATCCCGAAGTACTCGATCAACCACGCCAAGGAAAAGCACTGAGCTGCCTTCCTCCCTCTCCCCCTGGGAGAGGGGGCGGGGTGAGGGCACGCCCCGGAAGCGCTGGGGTTCGCGGCCTTCGGCGCTCACCACGAGCCTACAAGGCGCGGCGGTCACGTAGGCTGGCGGTGGAGCGCAGCGAAACCCCAGCGCTGCGCGAAGCGCCCAGCCCCTAGCTACGCCCCGCCGCCGTCTGCCCCGCAATCCACCCGCCCGCCACCGCGCTCAGCAGCCCGTTCCCCGACAGATACCCCCACACCGCATTCCCGCTGACCCCGCGCGCCGCGCCGCCGGCGGCCAGCAGGTTCGGGAACAGCGATCCATCCGCACGCCGCACCCGGCACTGCGCGTCGATGTCCAGCCCGCCCTGCGTATGGAACAGGGCACCCGTCACGCGCACGGCATGGAAGGGCGGCCCGAAGCGCGCGATCTCCGCCGGCAGTGCCGCGGCCTCGCAGCCGATGATGCGCGCCAGCGTCGCAGTATCGGCAGCCGTGCGCAGCGCACCGGCGGCCTCGGCGGCGACGAAATCGGGGAACTCGCGTGCCAGCGCCAACTGCGCTTCCCCGAACACGTTCCACGCGATCCCGCCGGGCTGCGCCAGCACGTCCACCGCCGCCTCCGAGTAGCCCTGCGTCTCGTCGTGGAAGCGCTGGCCGCGCGCATTGAGCTGCACGCCGCCTTCCATCATCACCGCCCAGGTCATGAGCGCGCCCTGCGGCACGACCCAGGAACCATGGCCCTGGTAGCCGCCCAGGTCCGCCAGGGCCGCCCCCAGCTGCCGGCCCCAGAGGATCGCGCTGCCGTCGTTGCCCGTGTGGCCGGCGAAGATCGCCTCGCCCATCTCCGGCAGCAGCTCGCGCCGCAACGGCTCGTTGCCGCCGAAGCCGTTGCAGGCGAGCAGGAGCACGTCGCAGGCGATGCGCTCCACGGCGCCGCCGGGCCGGTGCACGCCGATGCCGAGGATGCGGTCCCGCGGCCCGACCCAGAGCTCGGTGGCGTGCGCAGAGGTCAGGAGATCGACGCCGGCGCGGCCCGCCGCGTCCAGCAGTGCCGCCACCAGCGCCGCGCCGGTGCGCTGCGCCAGGGTGTGCATGCGGTGCACGCCGTGCCCCGGATAGAGGAAGTTCGTGAGCACCTCGAAGCGCAGCCCGTGTGCCGCGAGCGCATCGAGCGCCGGCGCCGCCGCTTGCGTGTACGCCTGCACCAGGTGGGCGGCCGCCGTGCCGCGCGACTTGTGCAGGATGTCCTGCGCGAAGCTTTCCGCGTCGTCGGCGATCCCCAGCGCGCGCTGCACCTGCGTGCCGGCCGCGGGGATGAAGCCCGAAGACAGCGCCGTCGACCCGCTGGCCACGGCATCGCGCTCCAGCACCACGCAATCCACACCGGCCGCGCGCAGCGCGATCGCGGCGGTCAGGCCGCAGGCGCCTGCGCCGACGATCGCCACCGGCACCCGCACCGGCGCATCGATCGCCTGGGCGCGCACGACCCGCGGACCGGCGTCCACCGCGCTCAATCCGTGGGCCGGAACAGGTACTTGCCGCGCGGCGCGCCGATCACGCCGCGCTCGCTGGCGTAGATCTGCTCGCCGCGCAGCCAGGTCGCTTCGACGCGTGCCGACAGCTCGAGGCCCTCGAAGGGCGTGTAGCCCTGCGTCGACGGCGAATCGGCGGCGTGGATGGTCCACGTCCGGGCGGGGTCGACCAGCGCCAGGTCGGCGTCGTAGCCCTCGGCGATGTCGCCCTTGCGGTTCAGGCCGAAGCGCTGCGCCGGGGCCCAGCTCGTGACGCGCGCCATGTGGTTGTAGCCCATGCCGCGGCGCGTGCCTTCGCTCACCAGCGCCGGCAGCAGGTATTCGGTGCCGCCGAAGCCGCTCTTGGCCATCCAGATGTTGCCGAAGTAGTGCCTGGGGATCTTGCTTTCGTGGCGGCAGCAGGCGTGGTCGGACACGACCCAGTCCAGTTCGCCGGCGAGCAGCGCATCCCAGAGGAACTCGACGTCCTCGCGCGGTCGGATCGGCGGGTTCACCTTCGCCAGTTCTGCTGCCGGGGAGTCGATATCGAGCATCAGGTGGCCGATCGTCACCTCGCGGCGGAAGTCGATGTGCGGGAACACCTCGGCCATCATCAGCGCCGCCTGCACCGCCTTGCGCGAGCTCAGGTGCAGCAGGTTGACGGTCGGCAGCGCCGTCTCGTGCGCGAGGTAGCTGGCGATGAACACGGCCAGCCCCTCCGAGTGTTGCGGCCGCGCGGCGCTGTAGGCCGCCAAGCCCTTGAGCGAGGCGTCCCTTTCCACCAGCCGGGTGTAGGCCGTCATGATCTCCGCCGTCTCGCAATGCAGCGACAGCGAGATCTGGTGCGCCCGCGCGGGGAATCGTTCCCGCGCCGCCTGCACGCCGCGCATGATGAACTCGAAGTGCGCGTAGTCGTAGCGCTGGTCCTCGCCGATCATCAGGAACTGCCGCTGCGAGTCGCTGGCGCCATGCAGGCCGTGCGAGCCGTAGAACATGAAGATCTTGAAGCTGGCGACGCCGAACTTCTCCACCAGCATCGGGATCTCCGCGATGTGGGTGCTGTCCATCGGCGCCAGGTGGTAGCCGTAGTCCACGTGGAAGCGATTCTCCGAGGTCGCCAGCACCTCGGGGAAGAAGTCCGCGTACGGGCCGCCCTTGTTCAGGTAGTACTGGCCGGTGCGGAAGTAGTTGAGGCTCGAGGTCACGCCCCCCATGGCGGCCGCCTTCGACTCGCTCACCGCGTCTTCCGCCAGCGGCGAGTAGATGCCGCTGTGCATGTGCGCATCGACGACGCCGGGGAAGGCGAGCAGCCCGCGGCCGTCCAGCACCTCCCGCGCCTGCAGGGGATCGATGCCGGGTGCGACGCGCGCGAACTTGCCGTCGCGCACCGCGATATCGGATGCATGCACCACGTTGCCGTGCGGGCGCACCACGCGCACGTTGCGGATCAGAAGGTCGTATTGCGGGCCGGTCATGCGGAAGTCCTCCTCTCGAGTGAGCGGGAGCGCATGGTCCTCACGGGATCACGCTCCCAGGTACGCCTGGCGCAGGCGGTCGGTCGCGAGCAGTTCGGCGCTGCTGCCGGAAAACTGGATCGCGCCATTTTCCAGCACGTAGGCGCGCTGGGCGATCTCCAGCGTCTGCGCCACGTTCTGTTCCACCAGCAGGATCGCGAGCCCCTGCGCATGCAGTCGCGCGACGAGGCCGAACAGCTCCTCGACCAGCAGGGGCGACAGCCCGAGCGAAGGCTCGTCGAGAATGAGCAGGCGCGGCTCGCCCATGAGCCCGCGGCCGATCGCAAGCATCTGCTGCTCGCCGCCACTCATGGTGCCGGCGACCTGCGCCGTGCGCTCCTTCAGGCGCGGAAAGATCTCGAACACCCGCTGCAGGTTGCTCGCCCGATGCGCCCGCGCCCGCGCGAACGACCCCAGCTCCAGGTTCTCCAGCACCGACAGGTTGGGGAAGATGCGGCGCCCCTCGGGCACGTGGATCAGCCCTTGCGCGACGACATCGCGGTAGTGCGCCCGCGTGATGTCGTGGCCGGCGAAGCGGATGCTGCCGCCGCGCGCGGCCAGCAGGGCGCTCACCGTCTGGTTGAAGGTCGTCTTGCCGGCACCGTTGCTTCCGAGCAGGGCGACGATCTCGCCGGGCGCGACATCGACGTCGATGCCGCGCAGCACTTCCACCGCGCCGTAGCCGCTGCGCAGTCCGCGGACGGAGAGCAGGGCCTCGCTCATGCGGCGAGCCTGCGCGCTGTGCCGTGACCGAGATACGCCTCGATCACCTGCGGATCGCGCGTGACCTCGCCGGGCGTGCCGGAGGCGATGAGGCGGCCCTGGGCCAGCACCCAGACGTGCTGCGCGAGGTGCATCACCGCCTGCATCACGTGCTCGATCATCAGCACCGTCACGCCGCCGGCGGCGATGTCGCGGAGCACCGGCACCATCTCGCCGACTTCCTGCGGGTTCAGGCCCGCCAGCACTTCGTCCAGCAGCAGCAGCCGCGGCCGCGTGGCGAGGGCGCGCGCCAGCTCCAGCCGCTTGCGGCCGGCGACGGTGAGCTCGCCGGCGGGCTGGTCCAGCTGCGGCGCCAGGCCGACCCGGCGGGCGACCGCATCGGCTTGCGCCAGCGCCTCGCGCCGCGCGGCGCAATGCAGGTGCGCGCCGACGGCGATGTTCTCGCGCACCGTCTGGGCGGCGAAGGGCTGCACGATCTGGAAGGTGCGTGTCATGCCCCGCCGGGCGTTCAGGTGCGGCGGCACGCCGGCGATGTCGGCGCCGTCGAAGGCGATCGCGCCGGCATCCGGCCGCAGGAAGCCGGAGACGAGCGCGAAGAGGGTGGTCTTGCCCGCGCCATTGGGGCCGATCAGCGCGCCCAGGGTGCCTGCCGGCAGTTCGAAGGAGACATCCCGCACGGCGGCCAGCCCGCCGAAGGATTTCGACACGCCACGCACGCTCAGCAGGGCACTAGCCATGGGGCTGCTCCCGCGGCGCAGGGGCGGGCGCCGCACCGGCCCACAGGCTGCGCACCGAGCGGCCCAGCCCCAGCAGCCCGCGCGGCGCGAACATCACGATCAGGATCAGGACCGCGCCGTAGACGATCATGTTGATCCCGGGCAGCGCGCCGAACAGGTTGCGGGTGAGGTCGGCCAGCAGGTGCAGCACGATGGCACCCACCACCGGGCCCCACAAGGTGCCCAGCCCGCCGACGATCGCCGCCACCAGCGCCTCCACCGAGGTGTGCGGCCCGTAGGCGATGCCGGGGTCGATGTACTGGAAGACCTGCACGTAGAAGGCGCCGGCGGCGCCCATCAGCGCACCCGACAAGCTGATGGCGCCCAGCTTCACGCGGAAGGGATCGACGCCGATGGCGCGGGCCGCGTCCTCGTTGTCGCGCAAGGCCTGCAGCCAGGCGCCGAAGCGCGAATGCCGCAGCCAGGTGGTGAGGAGCAGGCCCGCGAGCACCAGGGCCAGCGCGAGCACGACGTAGCCGCGTCGGTCGGCGAACTGCATGTTCGCGGCGGCTTGCCTGAGCGGCACCATGAGGCCCACGCCGGCACCGGTGAAGGGCACGGAAAGGGCGAGGATGCGGAACACCTCGGCGAAGGCCAGCGTGACCAGCGCGAAGTACGAGCCCTTGAGCCCGTAGCGGAAGGACAGGGCGCCGACGAACAGTCCGACGCCCGCCGCCGCCGCTGCGGCGAGCGGCAGTGCGAGCCACGGATTGAGCCCTGCCTGAACCTGGGCGATCGCCTGCGCGTAGGCGCCGGTGCCGAAGAACAGTGCATGGCCGAAGGAGAACTGGCCCCCGTAGCCGCCCAGCAGGTTCCACGCGATGGCCATCAGCGCGCCGTACAGCGCCATCATGGCCAGGTTCAGCACGACGCCGGAGCGCGCACCGAAGGCGAGCAGCAGCACCGCCACGGCGAACACCGCGATCTGCAGCAGGTCGCGCCGTGCGCTCATGCCTTCGCCCCGAACAGCCCCTGCGGCCGGAACAGCAGCACGCCGATGAACAGCAGGAAAATACCGATCTGTCCCAGCGACTCGCCGAACCAGAGGCCGCCCAGCGATTCGACCACGCCCACCAGCAGGCCACCCGCAAGCGCGCCGGCGAAGCTGCCCATGCCGCCCAGCACCACGATCGTGAAGGCCACCAGCACGAAGCCGTTGCCCACCTGCGGGTTGACGTAGTAGGCCGGCAGCAGGAAGCAGGCCGCCGCGCCGAGGCACGCGAGGCCGATGCCGAAGCTCATGGCATAGACGTGGTCGACGTCGATGCCCACCAGCCGCGCGCCGTGCTTTTCCCTCGCCACCGCGCGGATCGCGCGCCCGAGGTCGGTGCGTCGCACGATCCACAGCAGCAGGGCGGAGACCACCAGCGCACCGAAGAACGCCACCACCTTGGGAACGGCGATGGCCGCCGGCCCGATGGCGACCGTCGCCAGCGTGTACGGCGTCTCGATGGTGCGTGTGTCCGACTTGAAGGCGAGCAGGGCGACGTTCTCCAGCACGATGGCCAGCCCCAGCGTGACCAGCAGGATGTTCTCGTCCCGGCCGTGGCTTGCGCGGTTGACGATGCCGCGCTGGATCGCATAGCCCGCAAGGAACATCACCGCCGCCATGGGGACGAGCGCCAGGTAGGGGTCGATGCCGAGGGCCTGCTTGAGGAAGTAGACGCCATACAGCGCCATCATCAGCGCCGCGCCGTGCGCGAAGTTGATGATGTGCAGCACCCCGTAGATCAGCGTGAGCCCCAGCGCCACGAGCGCGTACACCGCGCCCGTGGTGAGGCCGTTGAGGAAGGCCGGGAACAGGATGGCGAAGTCGAACACGCCGCCTCCGCGCGCGCCGCTTCAGGCCGCCTTCAGCGGGAACACCGGCTCGGCCTGGCGGTACTCGCGCGGCACGATCACCTTGATGTCGTTGGCCAGTACCTGCGTCATGAGCGGCTGTGCGCCCGTGTTCTGGCCGTTCACGAACTTCGTCGGGCCATAAGGCAGGAAGTGGTCGGAGAAGGTGCTGGTTTCCAGCGCGTTGACGATGGCAGCGCGGTCGGTGGACTTCGCTCGCTCCAGCGCGTCCGCGAGCAGGCGCATGGCCGTGTAGGTGAGGAACACCTCGTAGCTGTAGAACAGGTTCTTGGCCTCGGTGCGCTTCTTCAGTTCGAAGCTGCGCTTGTCCTTGGGATTGAACCAGTGGTTGCAGTCGATGATGCCGTTGGCCGCCTGCGGGAATTCCTTGACGAACTTGTAGCTCGAGGCGGCGCCGCCCAGCACCGAGTAGATGGCCTTGGGCCGGACGTTCTGCTGCTGCATGGTGCGCACCAGCAGCGCGTATTCGTTGTAGTAGTTGGCCGGGATGACGATGTCGGGGTTGACGGCCTTCATCCGCAGCACGATGTTGCTGAAGTCGCGGGTCGGGTTCGCGTGCTTGATCACTTCCTTCACTTCGTAGCCGAAGCCGGGCAACTCGCGCGCCAGCAGGTTCGCCGTGCCGGTGCCGAAGAGGGACTCCTCGTGGATGATCATCACCGTCCGGGCGGGCTTGCCGGCGGCGGTATTGAGCACGTGCAGGTTGGCCAGCGCGATGTCCGCGCACTTCTTGTAGCCGGGAGCGAAGCGGAAGGTGTTCTTCAGGCCCCGTTCGACGATCTGGTCGGCCACGCCGACGTCCACCACGTGCGGCAGGCCGTAGCGGGCGGCGGCCTGCGTGGTCGCGAGGCAGATCGCCGAGGCATAGGCGCCGACGACGGCGCTCACGCCGGCCTCGTTCATCTTCTCGATCTCCGCCGTGCCGGCCGCGGGCGTGGACTGCGCGTCGCCCAGCAGCGGCTCGATCTTCGCGCCGCCCAGGGACTTGATGCCGCCGGCGCGGTTGATGTCGTCGATCGCCATCAATGCGCCTTCGCGGCACTGCTGGCCGGAGTAGGCCAGCGCCCCCGTCACGGGATGGAGCACGCCGATGCGCACGGAGCGTGCCTGCGCGCCGCCGACCAGCGGGAAGGCGAGGGCGGAGGCCGCGGCGCCCGCTTGCGCGACGAAGCGGCGGCGGCCGGGGGATGCTGCAGACATGTCGTTCTCCTCGTTGTTGAACACCGTCATCGGTTCGCAGCCTGGCACTGCGGCGGGTACTTCTCTCGTTCGCGCGCACGCGAGCAATTGCGTCATTCCCGCGCAGGCGAGCACTTGCGTCATTCCCGCGCAGGCGGGAATCCATGCTTCCTTACCTCAGGACACCGAATACCCGCCATCGACCGGTATCGCGGCCCCTGTCACGAAATCGCTGGCGGCGCTGGCCAGGAACACCGCGATGCCGGCCAGGTCCTGCGGCGTGCCCCAGCGCCCGGCCGGGGTGCGCGCCAGCACGCGTTCGTTCAGGCCGGCAACCTGCGCCCGCGCGCCGACCGTCAGCTCGGTGTCTATCCATCCCGGCAGCACCGCATTCACCTGGATGCGGTCCTTCGCCCACGCGATCGCCAGCGACTTGGTGAACTGCACGATGCCCCCCTTGCTGGCGCAATACGCCGGCGCATAGGGCGCCCCGAAGATCGAGAGGATGGACGCGATGTTGATGATCTTGCCGGCGCCGGCCTGCACCATCAGCGGGTGCGCGGCGCGCGCGCACAGGAAGACGCTGGTCAGGTTGACGTCCATCACGCCGTTCCATTCGTCGAGCGTGAAGTCCTGGGGCGCCTTGCGCACCGTGGCGCCGGCGTTGTTCACGAGGATGTCCAGCCGCCCGTGGCGCTCGCGGACCTGCGCGAACAGGCGCTGCACCGCCGCTTCGTCCGTGACGTCGCACGGCAGCGACTCGGCGCGCACGCCGGCCGACTGCAGTTCGCGCAACGCCGCCGCGGATTTCTCCTCGTTCCGGCCCGCGATGATGATCGTGGCGCCGGCTTCGCCCAGCCCCCGCGCCATTCCGAGCCCGATGCCGCCGTTGCCGCCGGTGACGAGGGCGATCCTGTCGGTCAGGTTGAAGGTGTCGGCCATGCGCTCAAGCATAATTCCGACACCATGCGCCAGATCGTCCTCGATACCGAAACCACGGGTTTGTCCGCAGAAGCCGGCGACCGCATCATCGAGATCGGCTGCGTCGAGCTGTTCGCCCGCAAGCTGACGGGCAACAACAAGCACTGGTACCTGAACCCCGAGCGCGACTCGCATGAGGACGCCCTGAAGGTCCACGGCATCAGCAACGAATTCCTGCGGGACAAGCCCAAGTTCGCCGCCATCGTCGACGAACTGATGGAATACGTGGCGGACGCCGAGATCATCATCCACAACGCCGCCTTCGACATCGGCTTCCTGAACAAGGAGCTGGAACTGCTCGGGCGGCCGTCCTTCACCGGCCGCGTGGCGCGGGTGATCGACAGCCTGGCGATGGCCAAGGAGCTGTTCCCCGGCAAGCGCAACAGCCTCGATGCGCTGTGCGACCGGCTGGAGGTGGACAACTCCGGCCGCACGCTGCACGGCGCGCTGCTGGATGCGGAACTGCTGGCCGACGTCTACATCAACATGACGCGCGGCCAGGACGCCCTCCTGATCGACGAGGCCGATGCCGGCGTGCCGGGCGCGATCGTCACGCGGGTGGACCTGCGCCAGTTCACGCTGCCGGTGCTGACCGCCAGCGAGCAGGAGGCCGCGGCGCACGAAGAAGTCCTGAAGCAGTTGGACAAGGCCAGCGGCGGCAAGACAGTGTGGCGTCAGCTAGCCATCTCACCTGTGGCATAATGGCGGTCTTGCCGCAATGGCAACCGGGTGATTAGCTCAGCGGTAGAGCACTGCCTTCACACGGCAGGGGTCACATGTTCGATCCATGTATCACCCACCAGATTCGTTTTAGAATCAGTGACTTAGGCGCACGCTTGCGGCGTTTTTCTAACTCGATCACGGCAGTGATCTACGGAGAAACGAGTGCGCAATATCACTGGTCAGAAAGGCCGCGGGTTCGACCTCGCCGCCGCCCTCGAAACGGTCGCGGAACAACCGTCCGTTAACCTCACCCTCGCCGAACTCGTGTCCGCGTACAGCGCCGCGCGCTGCGACGGCGCCGACACGCGCCTGCGCAAATGGGTCGCCGCCTTCGGCACCATCTCTGCGTGGGAACTCACCCCCGACAAGCTGCAGGTGGCGGCGCAGGCCATGCGCGAGCACGGCTACACACCATCCGCCGTCAACCGGGACCTCTCCGCCCTCGGCAGCGCCTATCGCTGGGCTCGGGAGAAGCGCTTCGCGCCGCGGGGCTTCAGAAGCCCCACGCTGGACGTTCCGCGCTACGAAGAGGCGATCCGAAGGGTGGAGGTGCCCAGCGAGCGAATCGAGCGCCTGCGGGCGATTTCGCTGGCGTATCCCGATCGCCGCTTCGGGGTGTTCGTGTCGCTGCTCATTGACACGGGCGCGCGCAAGTCGGAACTGCTGGACCGCTACGGCCGGGAATTCAATGTCGACCGCTGCGAGGTGCTCGCACCCACCACCAAGACCGACAAGCCGCGCGTGCTGTTCTTCACCAGCGCCACGGCGGACCTGATGCGCCGTGTCATGCCGAACATGCGCGCCGAAGCCCTCGTGTTCGAGGGCAGGGTGCCAGGGCAGCCGATCTCATTCCGCAAGGCGTGGGCGACGTGCACCGTGGCCGCAGGACTGCCCGACCTGCACATGCACGACGTGCGCCACGTCGCAGCCGCTTCGCTGTTGCGTGCGGGCGTTACCCTGCCAGTTGCCGCACAAGTGCTAGGCCACGATCCTGCGGTCCTGGCGCGCCGCTATGGGCACCTGGAGACCACTGCACTGCGGCGGGCGCAGGAGCAGGCGTGGAACGGCAGAGCCTGACACGCACCTACAGTCGCGGCTGAACCGAAGGTGAGACGAGCACGGATGCGAAATCCAGCCCTCCAAAGTTGCCTCGCCTGAAGCAAGGGTCAATGATTCGCAAGCGAACGCCGCTCCCAATTCAGTAGCAAAGAAACGGCCCCTAGTGGGCCGTTGCGCATTTTCGGCTCAAGGTTCATGGGAATGACAGTAGAGCCTGACGCGGCTAAACCCGACTTGCCAGCCCTGCGAAATTGCGCCGCCCGCTCAAACCTGGCTCACACGGAATTATTCGAATCACGCCGCAAGCGTGCACCTTCAATCAACCCTGAGTGTCAGATGCAACCCGCAACCGCAAACTCTGAATGGACAACAGCCGCCGACGCGTGGGCCGCGTTCGTCAATCAGCATCCCGAGCTGGGCTACCGC
Source organism: Ramlibacter alkalitolerans (assembly GCF_016722765.1). GTDB lineage: Bacteria > Pseudomonadota > Gammaproteobacteria > Burkholderiales > Burkholderiaceae_C > Ramlibacter > Ramlibacter alkalitolerans. The sequence goes on from NZ_JAEQND010000014.1 coordinate 80,245, forward strand.
CCCGGCCACTGGCAGTTCCACAACTTCCTTCGCAATTTCCGCGACCGGTTGCGCGACCAGGACGCCATCCGGCTCGCGAAAGGCCGGCATTGGATCGCGCACGGCGTGCGCTTCACCGAAGTCGCGTTTGCCTGCGCCACGGGCAAATGAGACCGCACCTGATGCCGCGCACCATCACAGCCCACCGCCCGCACCTGCCGCTCCACCCTGAAAAGCGGCGCGAATGGGAGTTACTTGCCGCGACCGTCGGGGCCGTTCTGCAGCGCATGATCTACCAGACCGGCCAAGAGGTTCTCAGACTGACGTTCGACGGTGGAAAGGTGTGCACCGTGCCTATCGCCACCCTGCACGGCGCCGGCTGGATGACGTGCAGGCGTGCGCCGCATCGGGAGTGTGCCTGCCAGCCCGAATTGCACGGAACGCGTGCCGTGTGCAGGCCATGCGGGGCTATGTCGGGCCGGCTGCCGCAAGAAGTACAGCGCTGGGTCTCAGCGCAGCCGCCGCACAAGGTGGGCGACGAATGACACCCGCTGCACACGTTTTCGCCGCGATGGTGCAATGGCTGACAGTGCGCGACAGCGGCACACGAGACATCGCGCTGCCGGCGTCGCGGAGTTGCGCAGTCCCGATGCATCGCATCGTGCACTGGCGCCCGAAGAGCAAAAAGCCCGCCGAAGCGGGCTCGCGCAAATGAATTGGCCAACTTCAGCGGCGCTCGCCTTCAGCCCAGCGCGCATAGCCGTGCAGGTCAACCAAGATGCGACCGTCGGGCGCGCGACGGTACTCGGAATCCTGGAGCCAGACGCCCTCCTCAATTTTGCGCCGCAACGCTTTCTCGGTGTAGCCAGTCACGATTGCAGCGAGACCGAGGGTGACGAAGCGGGCAGGTGCGACCACCTGCCGCAGGTCGCTCGATTGCGCCCCCATTCACCGACGCGGCATCTGCCGCTGACGACGGCGAGGGCACGGCAACGCCGGTCCGGAGCCCCAGCGCCAGGCGCGAGCCTCGCGGACGTAGTGCGCGAACAGTTCCGCGGCCGCGTGGCGCTGTGCCTGCATGCGCTGCAGTTCATCGCTCAGACGCCGATCGCTGATGCAGGCCAGGTCCACGATCAGCCCCTTGTGGGCTCCGAGTTGTGCGACGCGGGATGCAAGGCGGGCGCGCTGGCGGGCGATGCGAGTAGTCATTGTGTTTCCCTCCTAGTTTTGCTCGGCACCTCACCGAGTAGCAGCACTGTCGCATGCATCAAAGCACGGAGGGGAATGGCCGAGCGCGGTGTGCGCGAAATGCATTTCGCACGTCTTGCTAAACCGCACTCGGCATTCGCGAGGGAGAACGGCTGCAGCCGCACGCTAAATCGCCCCACGCACGCGTGGCAACAAAACAACTTCTGACGCGATGCCCAATCCGACCATTACCTACAGCCTGTTCCCCGACGAGAGCGCACGCACGCGCACGCAGCGTTCGCTCCCCTGGTCAGAGTTCGTGCAACTCGTGCGCGAGCCGATCGAATACCAAACGAAGGCATCGCAACCTCTCGTGAAGCTCGCCACGTTCGGCGAGAGCCGCACCCCAAAGGGTTGCGTTCGGCATGACGCGAACGTCCTGCGCGTGCACGGGGTGGAAGCCGACTACGATGCCGAACGCGTTCCGATGGCCGACACGGCACGGCGCCTGCAGGATGCGGGGATTGAAGCCCTGCTCGTCACATCTGCCAGCCACAAGCCCGAGGCGCCGCGCTATCGAATCTTCGCGCCGCTATCCAAGCCCTGCCGGCCGGAGGCGCGCCGCGAGCTCCTGGGCGTGCTGAACACGCTTTGCGGCGGAGAACTTGCGGCGGAGAGCTTTACCCTTTCCCAGAGCTACTATTTCGGGCGAGTGCGCGGAGTTCCCTACGAAACACTGCACGTCGACGGCGCGCAATGCCTTGACGACGTCGCACTGTTTCACGAGCCGACCTATCCGGCGAGTGACCACGAAGAGCACAGCGAAGAGCCCATGCTCAGCGATGAGGATCGTTCCCTACTGTTCGCCGACGTCACCGACGAGACGATGGCCGAAGTGCGGTCAGCCGTCGCCTCCCTGAAGCCGCATCGGTATGAGAAGGGAAGCTACCTGGCGTGGCGGGAGATCATCTGGGGATTGAAGTCTCTGGGGTTTGCAGGGCGAGACGCGGAGGCGAAGGCGATCGCACTGGAGTTCAGCCAGCGCGGAGGCGATGCCTTTGATGCGGAGGGCTTCGAGCGTTGCTGGCGCGAACTGCCGAAGCGGACCACCTACAAAACGGTTATCCACCGCGCACAGCAAGACGGATGGGGGAATCCGCGCAGCGGGCGACCCGCGCCCGATCGCGCCGACGGTGGGCGCGTAGACATGACGGACAGCGGCAACGTGAACGCGCTTTTCGAGGAGACGCGCGGCGACTTGCGATACATCGTCGAGCGCAAGTGCTTCATGCAATGGGACGGGCTCGCTTGGAACGTCGACGAGTCAGGCAGTGCCGCGGCAAGCGCGACAAAGCTCGTCGCAGAGCGCTACCTGCGTAGCGCGAAGAAGTTGGAGGCAGACGCCGACGCAGCGGCCGGAGAGGACCGCAAGCGCCTGCTGAAGCTCGCCGAGTCGCATCGGTCATGGGCAAACTACTGCCGCAACCGACGCGGCATGGACAACATGCTGGCACTGGCCGCCCGCGACGATCGATTTGCGATCGGCCTGGCCAACCTGGACACCGACAGGTGGGCTTTTGGAGCTGCCAACGGTGTGATTGACCTTCGAAGCGGAGAGCTTCGCCCGAGTGCACGCGGCGACTTCATCACGCGCCGCAGCCCCTACCGGTTCAACATAGATGCTCGTGCCCCGCGCTTCGAACAGTTTGTCGGCCAGATCACCGCGCGCCCTGCACCAGGTGGCGGCTTCACGCCCCGTCCGGGTCTAGCGAAATACCTCCATCGCGCGGTTGGATATTGGGCTACTGGCAGCGTGGAAGAACACAAGATGTTTGTTGCCGTCGGCGAAGGTAGCAACGGCAAGAGCGTGCTTGTTGATGTACTAGCGGAAGTGCTCGGGCCGTACGCAGTTGCGATCCCGCCGGACGTGATGATGTCAACCAGTCGAGAGAATGACGGCGAGCGCCCGACCCCCTTCGCTCGCCGGCTCGCAGGGGCGCGGCTGGCGTACGGCTCTGAGGCCAGGGAAGGGCAGAAGTTGAGCTCCGCATGGGTGAAGAAGCAAACCGGCGACGCGCGACTGACGGCGCGGGGACTTCAGGAGAATGCCTTCACGTTTGACACGACTCACAAGCTGGTGCTGCTGACGAATCACGAGCCGCACCTCGACCACCTGGACGCCGCGACAAGGGGACGACTCCATACGATCCCGTTCGATGCACGGTGGAACAGGCCAGGCGTTCCCGACCGAGACCCCAACCTGCCAGACGGTGACAAACACCTGATGCAGCGGCTCATTGCGGAGGCTGAAGGAATCCTGTTATGGGTAGTGCAAGGCGCCGTTGCGTACGCCCGGGAAGGGCTCGAACCTCCGGCCGACGTAGCAGCGCGGACGCGCGAATACTTCGCAGAGCAGGACTGTTTTGCGCAATGGGTCGCGACGATGCAGCGATGCGCCGCGAAGGTCGGGACGGCAGCGGCTGCGCTGTTTACGGACTTCCAAGCCTTTTGCGCAGGTGAAGGTATCAGCAGCGCATCACCGGGCACACAACGCGCCTTCGCTAAGGCTCTGCAGTTGCAGGGTATCCCCAGCGAGCGAGTGAGTACGGGCACGGTGTGGGGGCTTCGCGCGCCGGATGCCGACATCTTCTGAATGGCAGATTGCAGATCGTGTAGGTACTTTCCGGTTTTCTCTCTATGCCATCAAAAGATGACACATATAGAAAGAATGGGGAAGTACCGCCAGAACTGCAATCTGCCATTGCCCGACCAATCGAAAGGAAACCCATGATGGAAATCTCTGAATCGGCAAAGCCCTTCGCTGCTGCCATCCTTGCGCTGGACGACCGTGCTAGGCCCGACATGATTGCGCAGTTCAGGCCGGAGGAAGTCGGCGACGTTCACCGCGCCTTCGCCCTGCACCTTTTCGCGCTCACGTTGATGGACCGGTTTCCCGACGCGGAACAGGAGGCAGAGAAGCACAGAGCGGTGGTCGAAGCCGCGGGCGCCTTGTCGCTCGGCTGGGAGGCGCATGCGTACCTGCGCGCCCGATTCCTCGCCGCCAAGGCCATCGGCGAGGCCATGCGCCCGACACAGCACTAGGAGCACGGCATGTGGACCACTGAATCTGCATGGCAACTGGCGCAAGCGTTCGCCCTCCTGCCGAAGAGCGTCGTAGGGCTCGCTGCATACCTGGTCTCGGCGGGTGACGCCCTGGCCGACCAGGATGCACAACTGCGTATCCTGGACCTGCTCTCCCAGATGGGAGAGGTTGGCCCCTCCGACGACATCGTCCGCACCGCCTGCGTGCGTCACACCGCAGGAACGGAAGCGTCAGAGTATGCGGCTCTGCCCCCTGCAGCCAAGCGAGAGCTTGCGGCAGCTATGGGTTTCGTGAGCGCGCTCGCTGGGCTGTTCGCTCGCCTGCAGGTCGCGACGGCGCTGAACGCGCTTCCCGCGGCCGGCGATCCGTCCCGGCCAAACTGAACCGGTCGGGGACCCTGCAGCAACTTTTCGGCGTGCGGGGACGATGAGGCCCGGCGAACACGCGTTCCAGATGCTACAAACTTGATAGCGGTTCAAGGCGACGTTCTCTTTGCCTGACGTTCCAGGCGAACTCGCCATTGCATGCGCTGGATACGGTAGAGGCGAAATTTAGCCGCACGACAGCTCGTGTCGCTGCGGCCACTATCGCCCTATGAACCTTACCGACGATCAGCATCCGGCGAACACCCAAGGGCTCTGGCGCCTCGGCGCCGCCGCCTCTTCGGTGGGACTCACCGGCAAGCAACTCGCGTCCGCGTGTCTGAACCGGCGGATTCCCGTGTCCCTTGTGGTGCTCGGGGAGCGCTCGCGTTACGTCAACGCAGCCGAGTTCAACGCATGGCGCGCCAGTCTCACCGCCCCGCGCGCCGAGGAAAACCTTTTCAACTAGGAGCACGTTCCCAATGCCCAACTTCCTGATGGACAGCGGCGCCTTCGACGCCGACACCCTGACGCAAGCGTTCGTCGCCGCGCCGTACCAACCCGGCATGGTAGGCAATCGCAACCTGTACGAGCCGCGCGGCATCCCCACCACGAAGGCGCGCGTCGAGTACCGCGAAGATGGCCTGGTGCTCGTGCCGAGCTCGCCGCGCGGCGCGCCCGGCGAGACGCACACCACGGCAAAGCGCAAGATGGTCGAATTCGACTGCGCGCACCTCCTGACCCGCAGCACCATCCTCGCTGAAAGCCTGCAGAACGTGCGCGCGATGGGCACCGATGCGCTCAAGACCGTGGAACAGGAGCGCGACCAGCACCTGAGCGAAATGCGCGGCCGCCTCGGGGCCACGATCGAATATCACTGGGCCCGCGCCCTCGCCGGCCAGGTGCTCGACGCGGACGGGTCCGTGCTCGTGGACCTGCTGGCCGAATTCGGCGTTGCACAGCAGTCCCATCCGATGGCGCTGAACATCGCCGGCACCAACGTGCGCCGCCAGATCGTGACTGCTAAGCGCATGTCGGAGCAAGTTCTCGGCGCCTCCGTGCCGAAAAGCTGGGTTTGCTTCGCATCGGCGGGCTTCATGGATGCCCTGACGGACCATCCCAGCGTGGAAGCTGCGCTGGCCGGGTGGAGCGCGGCCCGCGAGATGCGTGACGACGTCCGCCCCGACTTCGACTACGCCAACGTGCAGTTCGTCGAGGCGCGCAACTACGCGGGTGTGGTGCCGGTGGAAGACGGCGCCGCCTACCTGGTGCCCGAGGGCATCCCGGGCCTGTTCATCACGCGTTTCGCGCCGGCCGACTACGCCGACACGATCAACCAGGAGGGACAGCAGACTTACGTCCGCGCCGAACCCCTGCCGTTCAATCGTGGCGTGCAGATGGAGGCACAGATGAACCCCGTTTCCATCGTGACTCGCCCGCGTGCGGTCATCAAGCTGCTGGCGGAGTGAGACGAGCCATGCGAGCCTTCGACCATTCGAAGCTCGCCGATTTGCGAGAGCGCCACGCCCGGTTGCATGACAGCTACCGCGGCGCGGCTTCCCGCGGACGGGAGCTTAAGCGGGAAGCCGCCATCCTGGTTGCGTCCTGCGTGGCAGAGACCAAGGAAGAGGCGGCGGCTGCCGTTCTGCAACTGCCAGCGGACAAGCTGCGTGATGTTGCCGAGGGCGAACTCGAAGCGCACGGCATCCACTCGCGGACCGTGCGCCGCATCCTGACCGCGCACCATGCAGCCGCGGCACAACAACAGGTGGCGGAGGCGCTTGCGTCCGAAGTTCACCGCAGCAACGCGCTGATGGCGCGCATGAACGAATACGCCTGCCGATTCGAGTAACAGCCCCCATGTCGAAAATCTCAAGCCAAGTAGCCGCCCTGCGTACGCAGATCGCCGAACTGCAACGGGAACGCGATGCGTTGCAGCGCCAGCGGCGCAGCCGGGCCGAAGTGGCGGCAGCCGTCGACCAGCAGATCAAGGAATGGGCAGAGCGCGGCCGCGGCGCGTTCGCCCGCGCCGTCGTGCAACTGTCGGAAGGGCTCGCAGCCAGTCCGGTTGTCCTGCGGACGACGGGCGGCGCTGACGGTGTGGCGCATGCCGACCTCGGCCCGTTCCTGGTCGCATGCGTCGGGGAGGTAAAGGTACGCGAAGCGTACCTCGCCAGCCTGGCGGACATGCCGGAGGGCTTGCCGCGGGCAGCCCGTGACACGCGCCTGCGGGAGATCGCCTCCCGGCTGGATGATCTGGAACTGCAGGAAGAGGAGCTTGTCGAGCGGAGCGAGACGTCCGGCGATCCGATCGCCCGGCGCCCCGATGCTCGCCCGGAAGTGGTGCTCGGTGCACCGCCTGCAAACGGCCCGTCCCGGCGCGGCCCGGTGCGCGAAGAGCGCGAGCCGCAGCGCATCGAATCGCCCTACCTGGCGGAGATGGCGCGCCGCCGCTACGAGTAACAGCACATGGCAACTGCACGCAAAGACGTTGAGCTCGCATTCCGAGTCTCGACACCTGGTGCCGAGAGCATCGGCGATCTCGGGAGCGATCTCCACAGCCTCGGCGGCGAGGGCGGCAAGCTCGCTGCTGAATTCGAGCGCAGCGCCGCCGCGCTGGACACCCTGCGCAAGGCGGAGCGTGCAGCGCGTGACGAGCTCCGGTCCGCACAGCAGGCGCTGCAGGCGAACAAGGACGCGATTCGCGCACTCCGCCTGGAAACGGACGGCGCCGGAAAGGACTCCGACGAATACCGGTCGCATCTCCTGCAACTGAAGCGCGCGCAGTTCGAGTCGGAACAGCAGGTGCGTTCCCTGCGCGCCGCCTACGATTCTTCCAAGACAGCCACACGCGAGGCCGCAGCAGCCCATCGCGCGCTCGCCGACCAGGTCAAGAGCAGCGCTGGCGCGCAGGCCGAGTCAGCAAAGACCCTGCGCGACGAGCTCAAAGGGGTTGCAGGACAACTCACCCAAATACGCAGTGCAGCGGCTGCCTTGGTGGGTGGGCAGATGCTGGGCGGGATGCTCGGGGACGTTGCCCGCACCGCCGACGAATTCGCGAACCTCGCTGCGCGCGTCAAGCTCGCGACCAGCGAAGGCACCGGCTTCAATCAGGCTTTCTCAGGCGTGTTTGAGGTTGCCCAGCGCACGAATACCGCCGTCGAAGCGACCGGCATGCTCTTCACCCGCATCCTGCAGGCCGGCAAAGCCATGGGGATGGGTGTGTCCGACGCCCTGGCGCTGACGGAGACCGTCAACCAGGCAGTGCAACTGAGCGGAGCGAGTGCGGAGGCGTCTACGGCCGCTGTCACACAGTTGCTGCAGGCGCTGCAATCGGGCGTGCTGCGCGGCGACGAGTTCAACAGCGTAATGGAGCAGGCGCCGCGCCTCGCGCAAGCCCTCGCCGCAGGTCTGGGCGTAACGACGGGTGAACTGCGGAAGATGGCCGAAGCCGGCCGCCTTACGAGCACCACGGTGGTCGCTGCCCTGCAGGGGCAAGCCACCGCCCTGCAGGCGGAGTTCGATCAACTGCCCGCCACGTTAGGCCGCGCGATCACGAATCTTTCGACCGCCTGGACGCAATATGTCGGGGAGGTGGACAAGGCGCACGGCATCAGCACGGCCGCCGCAAATGCAATCAACGTGCTTGCCAGGAACCTGGACACGGTCGCAGGCATCCTCCTCAGCGCCGGCAAAGCCGCTGCAGCCTACAAGGCGATCCAGCTCGCGCAAACCCTGCTCGGGCAGGCGCAGGCCACGACAGCAGCGACCGCCGCAACCGCGGCGAACACTGCTGCAACGGTTGCGAACACCGCAGCCAAGCGGGACAACGCCGCGGCAACGGGTGCCGCGGGAGATGCCGCCGCGGGTGGCGCTGGCAAGTTCGCTGCCGCGATCGGAACCCTCAAACTTGCAGCGCTCGCTACTGTCGTCACGAACTTCCGGGAGATCGGAACGGCGATCGGCGAAACCGCTGCACGGTGGGTGGGCTACGGCAAGATAATGGATCGAGCCGAAGCCGCAATGAAGGCAGGGGAGGAAGCAACCCGCGCGAACGCCGCGGCGAAAGCCGCATTGGCGCAGAAGCTTCAGCTTGCCGCCGACAAGGCGCTGGGACTGAGCATGGAAAGCCGGAAGCTCGTCGACGAGTTCGAAGGCGTACGCCTGAAGGGCGAGAGCACCGCCGAAGCGCTGGAAAAGCTAACAAAGAGCCTGCGCATTGGCGACATCAAAGGCATTGCTGACGCAGGCGCCGCGCTGGATGCCCTCGGTCTCAAGGGGGAACTGTCCGCGGCGCAAATTCGCGACTCGTGGACGAAGGCGCTGAAGGATGTTGACCTAGGCATCTTCGCGACCGAAGCGCGCGCCGCTTTCGATTCGTCCGAACAGGGCGCGCGCAGGCTCGCTGCTGCCCTGGACGGTGCCACGCGTGAGGCGATCCGGCGCGCAGGGCTCGACTTCCAACTGATCTCCGGCGGGATGGGTGCAGCGGCACAGAGCGCCCTGAACGACCTTGACCTGATCGTGTCGCGGTTCGACTCGCTGCAGGCTTCCGGCGCCGATACCGGGCGCGTGCTCGCCGCTTCGATCGGAAAGGCAATCGACAGCGCGGATTCAAAGGCGGCAATCGAGTCCGTGAAGGTGCAGATTGAGGGGGTCCGCAACGTGCTCGGGGACAAAGTTGCAGATGGCTTCATGGATCAAGCGAAGACGAAGGCGCTGGAACTCGCTGACGCACTCGACAAGGCGCTTCCAGGCGTGCAATCGCTGCGGGAAGCCTACCGACAACTCGGTATGCAGGTGCCGGAAGACCTGGCGCGCGTCGCGGACAAAAACAAAGAAGCATGGGACGCGATCCAGCGCGACGGCCGCGCGAGTGCTGAGGTGCTAAGAACCGCGTTCGCTCGCTACGCACAATCCGTGCTCGACGCGAGCGGCGCCGTCGGCACCGGCAGTCGCGCAGCGACTCAGGAACTCCTGAAGTCCGAAGCCGCCGCGCGCGGACTCGCGGTGGAGTTCGACAACGCCGGCCGGATCATCGTTCGCGGCGCGTTCGACAGCGCCGCGGCAGTGGGCAAGATGGGCGAAGCCTTCGACAAGACAACGCGCTCCATCGAGCGGCAGAGCGCCGCACTGCAAGAGCTCTACGACCGCAACAAAATCGCGCGGCCGGCCGGAACCGCGGACGGCTTCACGAAGAACGCGGACGGCAGCGCCGCCGGCACCTTCACGAACACGCTTCCCGTGGACCTGGCCGACCGCCTGATGCGCACGGGCGGAAAGGGCATGACCCCGGAGGAGATCAACGCGGCGATCCAGCAGGCCGACGCGGCATTCCGCGACATGCAGGCGTTCACGCGCCAGAACCCGGGTGCGTCGTCGACCGAGTACCAGCAAAGCACCACAGCGCTGGAGAACGCCGCCAACGTCGCACGCCAGAAGCAGACCGGCGGCGCGATCCGCACCGTGAAGGTCCAGATCGGCGGCAGCCCCGCGTCGAACATCAACGTCGCATCCCAGCAGGACTCGGACGCCCTGGTCGGGATGCTGCGGCAGCTTGAAACGCAATCCAGGAGCGCCGCGTGAGCTGTCGGTGACCTATTCACATTGAGGCGCGCGCCGATGCGTGGCGCATCCTGCAGGCGCAGGCATCCTCAACCCCCCGCCTGCACTTTCTCAGGGTCGCCTTGTGCGGCCCCTTTTTTCATGTGGCACCCGGTGACCGCTCGCTACCCACGTTGCTGGCCTGGCGGATTCGCACTGGCATGCAAAGCAAAGTGGCCTGTCGCTCAACGTGGCGCACTAAGCGGTATACCGACTTCAGGTCCTGTCTGGCGGATTCCGGGGTGTTACTCATCGTGATCCAGCCCGCGCTTCCGAACCGATGCGTGCGGTGGTGAACCCAATCAGCATGGGCGACGCCCTTGTCGCGCAGGGAAAGGAGGCGATCGTGCAATTGCTGCAACGCTGGGCGCCCTTCGAACAGCTTCAACGCGGAGGCATCCAGCTTTGGCGCCGCTCGACCTTCTGTGCGCGACTTGATGAACGGCCGTGCGTAGACGACGATGATCGCGAGCATCGTCGCATCGGCAACCCCGCGCGTCTGCCAGCCCTCTTTGATTACCAGTGCGTGAAGGGCGCGCAGGTACCGACCCGCTTCGCGCATGTCTGACATTGCTTGAGCGAGTCGGCGGGCTAGTTTTGGGTCAATCGCCTGCGTGGGGAGTTCTTTGCCGGACATGCGCGCAGGGTACAGCAGCACCGTGCTGGCTCGCCCGAATGAAGTTGCCCGCCGTGCTGCCGAGTGCCACACTTCGGGCCAGATGAGCAGAGGAGGACGGATATGCGCGCGTTTGGCAGAACGATCGTCGTGGCCGCGGCAATTTGCTTGAGTCCTGGCGGCGCGTGGGCGGTTTACAAGTGCGCTGACGGGAATGGGCGCATTGCTTTTCAAGACACCCCCTGCCCGGGCGCTGGAACACAGTTCGACGTGAAACCCGCGGGCGGGATAGCGCCGGCACGTGAGCACACATCTTCGTCCAACGTCCCGCAGTCGGAGGCCGATCGGCTGGAGCGCATTGTTTCGGACAGCCAGAAGCAGCGCCGCAAGTTGGAGATAGAAGCACGCCTGCTGCCGGACGCCGAGGCTGCCATGCGCACCCTGCGCAACCAGTGCGATGGGCAGATGGCTGCCCTACGCGCCCAGAAAGGTGCCGCGAACAACAACCTGGCGGGAGCGACATGGGAGGTTTCCCTCTCAGGTGAAATGTCCGCCGTTGCGACGCGCTGTGACACCCGTCAGCGTGAGTTGCGCCAGGACTACGATGCTCTCGCGAGGGAGTGCGCCGCGCTGGCCGGCTGCAAGCGGTAGGGCGACGTTGTAGGGGCGTTGTGCTATCTTTGCGGCTCGTCCGTCGCAGGCGAAGCCTTCACACGGCAGGGGTCACATGTTCGATCCATGTATCACCCACCAGAATTTTCCAATGAAATCAGGCACTTAGCGGAAACGCCAAGTGCCTTTTTCTTTTCGGTACGGAGAAAGTACGGAAAAGGGGGCTGATCACAGCGGTCCACATCGCCCAAGGCGCTCGGCGCCGGTGTTGAGTCCCTGGAACATCGGCGGAGCTCCGCGGCAGTTCAGAGCGGCCGCTGGTGCGTTGATCAAGGCGGTGCATACAGCGTTGCCCGGCACCGGCGGACCTCCGCGCTCATCGTGACGCGGGTCGCTCTTAGCAGGACGATCTGCATCGTCCTGCTAAGAGGCCACTATCCATGCGCTTCCAGCGCGTTGACGCGGGCGACCCCGCAACTGAACGCACGGGAAAGTCAGCGGTGGGGATGAGAGGCCAGAACGGCCCGCGCTTGCCAACGCTTGCTAGGGCTCATCGGACCGTAGGCGGGCGCGGCGTGGTGTATGACAAGGCCTCTTCCGCGAGCAATGGAAGCAAGCCCCACTCCAGCGGCCTCAAAGCGTGCCACCTGGGCGACTGCCGGCCGAACGAACGCGTTGTCGAGCACGACCCACGATTCGTCCGCGAATTGAAGATTTCGGTATGCCTGGACCAGCACGCGCTGCCAGTTGCTGATCTTCGCTTCGACGGCAATCAGGCGATCGTACGGGGGCGACTTGACCGTTGCGATGTTCAAAGAACTACCCGCCTGCTTGGCAAGGCCCGCCATCGACAACTGCGATATGACTCGTTGGGCAGCACGCTCCGAGGCTCCCAAGGCAGCTGCCAGCTCCCTGCGGCTCCTGATCTCGTCGCCCACGCCGCGCTGCAACAGCACCGCGAGCCGGGGCGAGACATTGGCAAGCGCACGCAGGCTGTCGGTGCTGCGCGGTGCCCGCTTGGTGAGAACCAAGTCCGCGATTCCGACTCCGGCATCCACCTCCAACTCGACACGGTAGTCGCGTCGGCGTGCACGTCTTGTGCACGCCACAATCGTCCTGACCAACTGCTCCTCTGAGTCAAAACCAACGCTCTTCACACTTCGCCTTTTGCCGTCCGACTGTCCGTCTTGATTGACCTGCCCCCTTCCTCCATACCAGTCCAAGGTAGGAAGTCCGGGGTTGAGAGGTTAATGGATTCGGTCGGTGGCAAATTGGTCTTCTTTCAGCGTCGCACTGCGCTGGCGATGCTGCTCCGTGAACCGTGCTGGTGGAATGCGCCGAAGCCTGCTGTGCGGCCTGACGTCTTCGAAACACTGCGCCAAGTGGCGATGGCAGCACAAGTCTGGGTGAGCGTTTGCAACGAGTGCTCATTCAAGCACTCGTCGCGGAACTTGCCACTGAAGCTCTCGATGTAGCCGTTCTGCATCGGCCGGCCGGGCTCGATCGGGATGTGCCGAGTCCGATCCTTGCGCCCAGCCCATGAACGCTCGGCTGGTGAACTCTGCTCCGTTCTCAGTGCGGACGGCCGCGGATAGCCGCAGAAGCGCGCCACCTCGTCCAAGAGGCGCGAGACGCATCTCACCCGAGATGTCGAAGGCGGCGTCGACCTGGAAGCACTCGTTGCAGGAGCGTCGGCGACCGTGAGGCACTTGATCCGTCGGCCGTTGGCCAAGCTGACTTTGAGCCGTTTCCGCGAACAGGTACTCGCTTGATTCTCAAGCGTCTGAATTGCTCGGGCGCAGGGTTGTCCACGACGGCGGTCTTGACCGGCGACGTCTGCCCGAGACCGAGTGCCGGCGGCGCGGGTTGTACCAGTCCTCGACCCAGGTGCAAAGGGGAGAGCGGTGGAGGTTCCCAAGGCAGCATCTGACACGTGAACGAGTGGATCCAGCGCGCAATCGAGCGGCGCTCTCTTCCGCTGCCATCGGCTTTCGGCCCGGATGCAGACCTCGGCTCCAGGGCAGATCAATCGAGCTAGCCGCCCGACCTACACTTGGGTCCGGAGGGGAACGATGAAAAAAGAGATCGGAGTTCGGGTTGATCCGAGTTTCGGAGTCGCGCAGTTGCTGCCGGGATTGCAAGCGGCCGTAGCTGCCAATGGTACTTGGCAAGCTGACATGCAGGCAGCACTCATCGCTACGGCGATTCTCACCTCGCCGCCGCTTTACCGGCCATTCCACCTGAACACGTTTTGGGCTTGGCTACGATACGGCCCGGCGATTTCACGGGCACACAGGGAGTTGCGCCTTCGATGGCTTTGGCGCCATATCGATCCACATCAGAAGACGATCCTGTCAGACGACTTCGGGATGGGACTTCCTGCCCTTTACCTCGTGCAGAACTTTGCGTTCGAGGACTTCGCGGACACACAGCATCTGCTGGAGCGGCTTCTCCTCGGCGTCGTGTCGCCTGCCGCCATTCAGAAGAATGGCGCCGCAAAACTGCCGGATTTCATTGCGATCGATTCACTGGACCGATTGCACATCCTCGAGTGCAAAGGGACGCAAGCAAAGCCCGACTTCGGACAAGCGCTTCGGCGAGGAGTTCAACAGAAGAATAACTTGTCCAATCCCGGCATCTTCACTTCGATCATGGTTTCTGCCTTGTTCATTCCCCAGTTTCGGAGCAAGAGCGCGCCCGAGTTGCTTTTCGTCGATCCCGATCCGGACATTCGTTTCAAGCTTCTTGCCGATCGAGTTGACGCAAAGCGAATACGCCTTGAAGTGAGATTGCAGGCCTTGGCCAAGGCGTTGAGCGCTGCTGGGGTGTGGCAGATGGCTACTGGCATCGGAACTGGTGCCGTCAGTCCCGACAGTGCGGCATACGTTCGCAACCTCGGGGGTGGAGAGTTGCATTCTGCCGGGTTTGAACTCTCGGCGGGACGTTGGATTCGGCGAGTGCACGTCAGAACCTTGGAGCCTCTGGACAAGGAAAGTCCGACAAAAGATGAAGAGAAACTCGAGCCGGTCGACACCTACCTGACGATTTCGATACCCGACCTTCTGATGCGCGCAGTCAGAGACGCAGTACGAGACGACGGCATCGTTGCAACAGATCCGCTCAAGGACTGGGTCACCGCGTCGTTAAACGAGAAACGCTCTGTCGCTGCCTCAAAGAGCCTAAAGACTCGTCGAGGCAATCGCGAGGTTTCCGTTGCAGCGAAAGCGAGTTCCTGGAGCACGAGCGAGGAGGAGGACCTGGCAACGTTGACAACCACCGCCGATATTGCGTTTGAGATAACCCGTAAGCGTGGCTAACGCGAGGAGGCAAGCAGTGGAGTCGAGACTGTTCGCCGTCGCACAAAGTTGCGGACGATTCCGCGACGCTGCCTAAGGGCGGCGGTGTTCAGCCGTGATGTCTGCTATGGGGTCGAAAGCGGCCGTCACTGCTTAGAGCAGCGCCCGACAACGGCTGGCTACGCGGCACTCACAAGGAACATGGCTGCCCCACCGCATGCATTCTCAGCCAAGATGTGCCCAACATGGTTCTCTGCATCAATCGTAGTTTTCGTGCACGGCACGCTCAATGTGTCGATATTCGGACGGTCTGAGGTTCTGGTAATTTTGCGCCATGGAGACGGTTGACGATACCAGCCGAAGATTACCAAGTGAGAGCAGGCCATCGCTTGGGAGTCGATCAGTGACGCCCTCAACTACCACGCCCTCTATTTCATCAATTCCGTTTGTGAAACAGTGGTGTAGACGCGCGTTGCCTTCGATCACAACTAGCGATCCGGCGTGCTGCTCGAAAACCGGCGGAGTGACGATGGAGCTCTTTCCTCCTTGAAGCTGTACCTGCACGGAGGCAAAGAAGCTGTACCCGTGTTCAGCCAGATCTGACATGAATGAACGCACCTGCAAGGCCTTGAATTCCTTGATGCGCCTCTGCATCACGAAGATCGCACGGGTCACCGGTATCCTTCGCGTTTCGATCGAGGCTCTCTGGTACGTTGGGACGCTGAGGAGGCGATCGATCAGCTTCTGCGCTGCGCAAGGGGCATATGCAAGCTGTAGCGGCGAAGGCACCGCCCCTTGAATGTGGCGCGACACCAATTCAGTAACGATGTCCACGACAACCGGATCGCTGTCGCTAGTGTACAGGCGCACCTTTTCGTCCTCATAAATCGAGCCAGCCTGTGAGCCGTCAGGTAGGTACGTGAGGATTGTGCTCGCGCGATTTGTTCCGAGATCAAACGCGAATCCAGTGAACGGGAACCCGTCGGTGGTCAGTGTCACCGTCCCGCCCAGCAATGTGAGCAACTTTCGTCGTCGCTCTTCCTGTTCGCGAACCTTTGCCTCTAACTGGTCTAGCGGCGATACCAGCGCAATGACGGCCACACCGCGTCGCGCAAGAAGCAGCAGGCTTGGAAATACATGGTCCAGCCAGTAAGTGTCGCGGCCGCTGGCCAAGAAGGTTCGCCTGCATGCGTGGGTCTGACGCACCAGGAGAAGCATTTTCTCATCGAAGCCTTGAAACTCTTGTGCCGTCGCATCCGCCCGCAGTGCCGTTAGGCGCTCCCTCCTGAAGAACTCTCTCGCGCCCTTCACGCCGCGTCCGTAGAGAAACAGCTTGCTCTTAGGGCCGATCCGATCAAAATCTGTGGAGCGTATGGACCCTGTGCTAATTTGAACGGGATAGACGTTCGGCTGGAGTTTCAGCTGGATTTCGGACGCACTATCGATGACAGCCGCGCTCAGGCGCCTGCCGAATTCAACAACGTCGCGAACTGGTTTGCTCCCCGTGTCGTCCTCGACGAGCCGGAACGCCAAAATGCGCGAGAGTACATCGCGTTCGCCAGAGGTTCTACTTTGCTGGTTCAGCACATACGCCGGAAGGTTTGATACCGCACCTCCATCGAGAAGGATGGAGGAGCCTGCGCGAATCGGCTGAAAAAAGAAAGGAATGGTGCAGGAATGCCTCACGGCAAGGGCCACACTCTCCTCACCAGCCGACTCGGATGACCACACTTTGGGTTGGCCGGTCGAGAAGTCTGTGGCAACGACGTAGAGAGGAATCGGTAGTTCCGAAAAAAGAACCGGTTTCTTGGTTGTGGAACTTCCCGGGCGCACAAGTTCGACCAGCCGCTGCTCCACCCAATCCCCCAATCGGTTCGAACCATGCAGGCCTCCGTAGGTGGCGACATCAGCAGCTTTTCGGAGCCTTCCCCATGTCACCGGGCGCAGAAGACGCGCCCAAAGCGGCAGCTTCTCCTCAAAGAACTTTTCTTTCTTGTTCGGCGTGTCGAGCAAGGGTAAGAAGTCTAGTGTCTGGAGGTGGTGCTTAAGATACGAAGGGGACGCACCGGCTGCGACTAACGCAGCGACGATGGAGCCGCCGGACGTTCCTGCGACACGGCCAAACGTTACGCCGGCTCTCCTCGCAGCGGTGTACGCGCCCGCATGCGCAGCTGCTCGAACGCCGCCACCTTCGAACACCCCCCAGCAATGGAAGAAGAACTCAGTCTTCGGTCTCCCGCCCATGTTGCCTTGCCGGATTTGAGCGAGCAACCGCTGCGCCTCTCCCTGAAATTCACGAGGGCAGTAGGTGCCGATGGCCCTCTGGACTTCTTGTGCGGTAACGCCGTCCTCACATACGTCCTGGACAAAGTCACACACGGTCTCGGAAGGCGCCAGCTGAAGCTTCGTCGCAAGAATCACGGCACGCGCTGCTTGTATCTTGGGCTGTGCAACCACATCAGCCATGAAGTCAAGGCGGCGCGACTTGAGAGCCATTCCGGCTCCCCTGTCCAGCAAAGCTGGCACACCATGACATTGCGCCGGGAAAAAAAGCAGAGCGTTGACGTCGTAGTCAGCCGTCGCGGGTAGCGCGTCGAACGTCGCCGCCTGACGTTCTCGTTGGAAAAGAAAAGTGTTTTGAAGATTCCAGGCTTCGAGAGGCCCACTGTCACTTTGGATTCCGACGCCCCCGAATGGATTCTCGCGAGCACCTCTAGGGAAAAACTCGGCGATAGGGCGCGTGCTATCTACGACGAAGTCGAGGTCGCGGGACGGAAGAGGCGTTCGGTGGAGGAACTCAAACAACCTGTCGCGCGCCCACCCTCCGAATACAACCATCTTCACCCGGTCCGAACAGACCTTCTTCAGGATTTCGGCCAGCTTGGGATCATTCGATACCAAGAGGTCGAATGCTTGCTGCATCTGGTGCGCAGCCGCATTGAGCGTGCTCGTGTCGAGAGGCTGAGAGCTTGGGTGTTCGCGGTCTGGCGGGAGGTCGACGGTTTCAATCATCTGGTGTTCGATCGGTTCCCTGTGCACGACAGCTCTGGGAGTGGAGGGTACCAGACGGGCTGCTGCCAGATCTTGGATCCAGGCGAGTTGCGGTCTCGGTCGTCGGCACGTGCGAGCAAGGTTGACTTCAACCTTCGAGCGATGGCCGCTTCCGGGCCAGGAGCGGCCGTGTGTGGTTATGGAGCGGGTACTCGGCCAAACTGCGGCTTGGAAGCCCGAGAGGGGAATCTGGCGGATGACTATTCTTCCGGATCGCGCTCTTTCGGAACGGATCAACTTGACCGCCTCGACCGTAAATTCCAGCTGCGAACAGCGCCTACCGAACCCGCCGACGGTGCGATCCCCAACCAAGTACGAACCCTAGCGGGCGTCCGTGAAGGCTTCCAGGCTCGGGGGGAGCTAACAAGTGTCGGAGGCGCGTGCTAGCTCAGCGCGGTTTTCAAAGAAGCTTCGCGGGTCGCCAGCGATGCACTTCAGGTGTGCATGCGAGGCGGAGTTGACGCGTCGGCGAGGGCTTGGTAGCCTGTCGCCGTTCGATTACTCCCCTCGCTTTCCGATTCGGGTCCGGAGAGACGTTGGCGCAAGCCGACGGCGCGGAAGTACTCGGGCAACGGCACCGACCCAACCGCCACCTAAGACTCCATCTGCGCTCGCGCGCACGCACGCTCCATGCGACCTCCGAGACCCACGGAGGGGATGACGGTCCGAGATGGCAAGTGAACCAGGAGCGAATCATCTTGACGACCAACTCGAAGAGCGCGCGGGACAACCGCGCAAACCAGCTCAATCCCCTCCATCCCGCCTACTACCTGTCGAGGGGCAAAAGCCCTGCGGAGGCCCAGCGCCGAGCGCGTGAGAGCACGTTCGCCGTGACTAGCCAGGTTCCGCAGGTAGTTCCGGACGTCAGCGCCCATTCCGCCCCGTCGGGGAAGACGCGCAAGCAGTCCACTTCCTGCAACCGGCCACCGGCGTTCTTCGGCTGACTCGACCGACACCCGCCGCGGGTAGCAGCCGAGGGGCTGGGTGTTCCTGGACGAAATCCATGACCAGCGAACGCCGACCACGGGGGCATCCGGCCTCGTGCGAGAACTCACGGCCAAGTGCGTCAGCTCCGCTGCGTCGAAATGCGCCCAACGCGGCGTCGTTGGACAGGCGTCCCGCAACGCACACAGCGCAACTGCAATCCAGGAGATCGCGCCATGAAGATCCTCAAAGTCATCCACGGCTACCCCATGCGCTACAACGCCGGCTCCGAGGTTTACAGCCAGACGCTTTGCCACGCGCTCGCCGAGCGCCACGACGTGCACGTGTTCACGCGTGAGGAGGACGCATTCGCGCCCGACTTTCGGCTGCGGCTCGAGCGCGACCCAGACGATGCCCGCGTCACCGTGCATATCGTGAACAACCCACGCCTGAAGGATCGGTACCGTGCCACAGGCATCGATCAGCGCTTCGCAGAGGTCCTCGACAGAGTTAATCCGGACGTCGTCCACGTCGGCCACCTCAATCACCTGTCGACGTCGATGCTGCGGGAAGCGGCGGTGCGCGAGATTCCTATCCTTTTCACCCTGCACGACTACTGGCTGATGTGCCCGCGTGGGCAATTCATGCAGATGTTTCCGGAGGATCCGAATGACCTCTGGGCTGTCTGCGATAGCCAAGCAGACCGCAAATGCGCCGAACGCTGTTACGCGCGCTACTTCAGCGGAGCGTCCGGCGAACTGGAGACGGATGTCACGTACTGGGCGGACTGGGTGGGCCGCCGAATGCGACACGTGCGCGAGGTGACCGAGTTTGTCGACCTGTTCATCGCGCCTTCCCGGTACCTCCACGACCGATTCCGAGATGAATTCAACATTCCAGAGAGCAAGCTCGTCCACCTCGACTACGGCTTTGCACGAGAACGAATGGCGGGTAGGAGTCGAGTGCCGGGGGAGCGGTTCACGTTCGGGTACATCGGCACGCATATCCCGGCGAAGGGAATCCACGATCTGATACAGGCTTTCGGCAAGACCAAAGGTGACGCGCGCCTGCGAATCTGGGGTCGGCCGCGCGGACAGGACACCGACGCGCTCAAGGAGATGGCCGCCTCGCTGCCTGCAGGCGTAGCGAGCCGCATCGAGTGGCTTCCCGAGTACAGGAACCAGGAGATCGTTCGGGACGTCTTCGATCGCTGTGACGCCATCGTCGTCCCGTCGGTTTGGGTGGAGAACTCGCCCCTCGTAATTCATGAAGCGCAGCAGGCGCGCGTTCCCGTGATCACGGCCGCCGCCGGCGGAATGGCGGAATATGTGCATCACGAAATCAACGGGCTGCTTTACGAGCACCGCTGCGTCGCGTCCATGGCGGACCAGATGCAGCGCTTGGCCGACTCGCCGGAACTCACCGTTCGCCTCGGCCAGCGGGGTTACTTGTACAGCACAACGGGCGAGATTCCGTCGATTCAAGACCATGTGATCGCTGTCGAGAGGCTCTATGCCGATGTCCTCAGCCGCCAAGCATCCGCTCGAGTTACGCGTTCGGCAGGCCCCTGGCGTATTACGTTCGACACCAATCCCGACACCTGCAACCTGCGCTGCGTCATGTGCGAGGAGCATTCACCGCACAGCATCCTTCAGATCCGGCGAAAGGAGGAGGGCCGGCCCCGTCGGCTGATGCCCTTCGAGATGATCGAACGCGTGGTCGCTGACGCGGCGCCGCACGGCCTGCGGGAGATCATTCCGTCCACCATGGGCGAGCCGCTGCTGTACGAACACTTCGACGACATTCTTGAGCTCTGCCGGCGCTACAAGGTCAAGCTGAATCTGACCACCAACGGCACGTTCCCGCGGCGCGGTGCAACTGCCTGGGCCGAGCGCATCGTCCCCGTAACCTCGGACGTGAAGATCTCCTGGAATGGGGCGACGAAGGCCACCCACGAGGCCATCATGCTGGGCGCCAGGTGGGAGAAGGTGGTCAAGAACGTCCGTGACTTCATTGCGGTGAGGGATGCGCATGCGGCAACCGGCGGCAACCGCTGCCGCGTCACCTTCCAGTTGACATTCCTGGAGTCCAACGTCGACGAACTGGCCGATATCGTGCGACTCGCCTTGCGCCTCGGCGTCGACCGAATAAAGGGCCACCACCTTTGGGCGCACTTCACAGAGATCCAGGATCAGTCGATGCGGCGAAGCCCTGAAGCCATCGAACGATGGAATCGCGCAGTGCTCGCTGCCCGGGAGGCCGCCCGCGAGCAAACGCTCCCGAATGGCAAATACGTCCTGCTGGAAAACATCTTCCTGCTCGATGCCGCCGCGAAGGAGGATCTGGCCCCTGGCGGTCCATGCCCGTTCCTCGGACAGGAGGCGTGGGTCAGTGCCGTGGGTCGATTCGACCCCTGCTGCGCGCCAGACGCTCAACGTCGCACACTGGGTGAATTCGGTAATCTCGACAGTGCGAGCTTCATGGAGATCTGGAACGGCGATTCCTACCGCGAGCTCACGTCGACGTATCGCAATCGCCGGCTCTGCGTTGGCTGCAACATGAGGAAGCCGGAAGGGAGCAAGACATGATTGCGCCCCGAAGAGGACCCAGTGCAGAGGCCGCCCATGCAGTCGTCCTCCCGTCGGGACTGTCACAGAGCGCGATCGAGGCCATGCGCGACCTGTTCGGCCGGTCGATGGCCGAAGTCGCCGCACAAGCCAAGATGCGCGAGGAAGACATTGAGCGCGTGACGTCCGCCTGGAGCATGAAGGCCAACTTCGTCGCTCGGATGCTCTCAATCGCTGCGCCACGAATCCGGTCGCTCCTGCTGGAGCAGGGCAAACCCTGGACGGACATCGGCGAGCACGTGGATGCCACATTGTTCGTAGCGTCGCACTTGCGAGCGGAACCCACCCATGCCCACCAGGACATCGCGTACAAGTGGAACCGGCCGGTTGATGCGCGATACGCGTACACGACCTGGTTGGCTCTGGACGCGTGCGGCCCCGGCTCCGGTGCCTTGACGTTTGGCAGGGCCTTCCCGCCCCTGCCGATCGTCGAGCGTCAGGACTTCCTCTGCCAAGAATTCGTCGATCACTCGACGACGCCGACGTGGCGGGACGCGCAATTCGTGGCAGCAGTGGAGCGAGCCGACATGGTCGTTTTCGACGCATGTGCGTGGCACGCATCAAGCGCCTTCCGGGAACCCGGCCGACGACTGGCGCTGTCAATTCGCTGGGCCTCCAAGAGCGGCTGGGAACGCGCCGTGTCTCTCCCGAATCCCACCATCCGGCCCGTTTCCTTCGGGATGGACACATCGGGTGCGTTGCTATGTGGCCTCGTCAGGGCTGCGTGCGGCCGGCTGGCAGTTGAATCCGCACGGGGCGGCACTTATGCAACCGTCACCGAGTTGTTCCAGCACCACCACCACGTCGTGGAGAGACTCAGTGCGCCAGCGAAGCGAAGCCTTGAGGACCTGAGACTCGCGCTCTCGCTTGAGGAGCGGCACGGGGGGCGTTGCGCCCCCGGCGTGTGGCGCGCGGTCCGAGATCACGCGGTTCCTGAACTCGTTCGGCTTGGCGTAGTGGAGGGCAGCCGTGAACTGGCATGACCTGAGCATCAGCCCGGACGGCACCCACCATCTGACGGTGGAGGGGGTACCAGCCTTCGCCGAGCGCTTCGACGCGGTGCTGAAGTTCCACCCGCCAGGGCTCGCCGCCGTTCAACGGGGGGATAAAGCCTGGCACGTCCGGAGCGACGGCTTGGCCGCGTACGAGCGGCGCTTCGTCCGCACCTTTGGCTACTATCAGCACCTTGCTGCGGTTGTGGCGTCAGATGGCTGGCACCACATCACGGTCGCCGGAAACGACGCCTACCTCGAGCGATACGCGTGGTGCGGCAACTTCCAGGAAGGCCGCTGCAGCGTGCGCGCTCACAATGGGGCGTATCACCACATCTGCACCGACGGCAGCGCCGCGTATGCGGAGCGATGGCGCTACGTCGGCGACTACCGTGACGGCATCGCCGTCGTGCAGGCGGCAGACGGGCGCTCGACACACATTGACCGTGACGGAAAGCTCATTCACGGGCGTTGGTTCGTCGACCTCGACGTGTTTCACAAGGGCTTCGCGAGAGCGCGGGACGAGGGCGGTTGGACTCACATCGACCTTCGTGGCCGACCGATCTACTCGCGTCGCTTCGCATCGCTCGAGCCTTTCTACAACGGCCACGCTCGTGTCGAGCGCGCCGACGGGGCGCTCGAGGTCATCGACGAGGCAGGAGAGGCCGTGATCGAACTGTGCCCCCCCCGACGGTCGGAGTTTGCCGCTCTCTCGGCAGACATGGTGGGCTACTGGAAGACGCAGACAATCGGCGCTGCGGTCGGGCTTGGTGTAATCGAGGAGCTTCCGGCGACTGAGGAAGAGGTCGCGAATCGACGCGATCTTCATCACGACGGGGCTCGCCGCCTGCTGCGGGCACTCGGCGAATTGGGTTTGGCGCTCAATAAGGCCGGCCAGTGGAGGCTCACGCCCCGCGGCAGCTTCCTGCGCTGCGATCATCCCCTCAGTCTCGCGGATGCGGCGCTCGAGTACGCCGGCCCTTTGTCCAGCGCCTGGACGCGGCTGCCCGATGCCCTGCGTCGGAACTCCGCCTGGACGGCTCCAGATGTCTTCGGGGAAGTCGCG
Source organism: Ramlibacter alkalitolerans (assembly GCF_016722765.1). Lineage (GTDB taxonomy): Bacteria > Pseudomonadota > Gammaproteobacteria > Burkholderiales > Burkholderiaceae_C > Ramlibacter > Ramlibacter alkalitolerans. Next base: position 103,665 of record NZ_JAEQND010000014.1, read on the forward strand.
CGCGACGAGGGCCGCCACATCGGCCACCACCGCATGCTGCGCAGCTATGCACGCCACGATTACGCCGAAGTATGTCGTGCCTTCGACTTACGTGGTGACGAGCGGGTGATCGACGCCGGTGGCGGGCTTGGTGCCCTCGGAAGGTTCCTCCTCGATGCCTACCCACGGGCTCAGGTGACAGTCCTCGAACGCCCCGAAGTGGTGGCGCTGGCCGAGGCAACTTACCCAAGGCTGCAGTGGCGCAGTGCGGATCTCTTCGAGGCTTGGGGCATCAATGCGGACGTCGTATTGCTTTCCCGGGTGCTCCACGACTGGGACGATGCGGCAGCGTGCCGGATCCTGGCTCGTGCCCGGGCCGCGTTGCCCCCCGGCGGGCGTGTCTACGTCATCGAAATGCTCATGTCCGAGGGCGGCGTCGCCGGTGCCCTGTGCGATCTCCATCTGTTGACCGTCACTGGAGGCCGGGAGCGATCGGAGGACGATTTCAGCCGCCTGCTGGCCGCGACTGGGTTCCGGCTTGACGGTGTGCGGACCGTCGCGGCTCTGCCGTCCGTGGTGGTGGGAGTGGCGTCATGAATGAAGTTCAATGGCGGATTCCTGACTCGCTGATCAATCATCTTGCATGCGTGCCAGCAGACCGCGCTGTCGTCGTCCTCCTCCGGCATTCCGTCCGTGACTACCTGGCGCCAGGAGACGCGGGCTACCACCTTCCGATCAACGAAGCGGGCCGCCGACTTGCCATGGAGCTTGGCGAGCGCCTGCGGGGCCGACTCCAAACGTTGCACGCAAGTCCGCTCGTCCGCTGCGTTCAGACCGGGGAGGCCCTTGCCGAAGGCGCATGCGCAGACCTGGCTGTGGTCCCCGATCGGCACCTTGGCGATCCGGGCATCTTTGTCATCGATGGCAGGCGAGCTTGGTCTCAGTGGCACGGACTCGGTCACGAAGGCGTGATGCGTCACCTCGTCAGCGAAACGGAGGCCCTACCTGGAATGGCCAGGCCTGACGAAGCCGCGCGCCTCCTGGTCCAGCACATGTTTGCCGTCGCGGCCGACCGGCCAGGCATTCATGTCTTCGTCACCCATGATTCGCTTGTCACGGCCACTGCGGCGCGCCTTCTCGGGCACCCACTGGAACGCGGAGACTGGCCCTTGTACCTTGAGGGCGCGTTCTTCTGGAAAGACGACAGCGGCGTCAACGCCGCCTATCGCGAGCGCCAGAGGCGGCGCAGCCTCCCCCTTTGCGGTCTCGACCACTGGGAGGTTGTCGAATTCGCCCGTCGAGAGATTGCGTCGACCGTCGGGCTGGATTCGGGTGCTCGGTTCTTCCTTGCAGGAGGCGCGTTCAAGACGCTGCTCACAGGGGCTGCGCCTCGAGACCTCGACTTCTGGGCCGCGTCCCAGCGCGATCGAGGGCTTCTCATCGACGCACTGCTAGCTCGAGGAGCTCGCCCATCGAGCTTTCGACCGTTCGCGGACGCCTTCGAGCTCGCCGGACGGCTGATCGAGGTGCCGCACAAAGTCGAGGCGACAACTCTGACCGAACGGATCGAGAGGTTTGATTTGGGGCTCTCGGCCATCGGGGTCGAGCATCATCCTGACGGCGAATGGTCTGCTTGCATCCATCCGCTGGCAATTGAGTCGCTGCGTAGGAGAGAGGTGCTGCTGTTGAAGCCCCTGGTGAATTGGAAGTATGCGCTCGTGACACTTGAGCGCATGCGTCGCTATGCGCGCGAATTGGGATTTTCTGTGCGGCCCGAGGAGGAAGCCGAAGTCTGGCGAGTGTTTGAGGCGCAGCCAAACGAGATGCGGGCCGGAATGGCGGAGCGCTTTGGGCGCTGCACCGCCGGAGGCTTCGGCGTCGCCGAGGAGGTTGCCTCTCGATTCCCGTGAGTGGCTACCATCTCCGCAGGAGTGCGCATCATGTTCAACGTCGACGCGGCTGAAGGCCGCACTGTTGCCCTGTACTGGGATTTCGAAAATATCCATGCAGGTCTTTGCGAAGAGAGGGAGCCGGGTTCATATCGCAATCCGGACGCCCGCTTTCGGCCCCAGGATCCGCTTGTGAACGTGCAAGCCGTGGTTGATCTCGCGGCGTCCTTCGGGCCTATCGCCATTAACCGCGCGTACTGCAACTGGCAGTTCTATGGCCGGTACCGGGACGCGTTGTTGCAGAACGCCGTCGAACTCGTTCAACTGTTCCCGCCTGGCGGTGCCGCAAAGAATGGCGCCGACATCAAGCTGTGCCTCGACGCGACGGAGGACATTGGCAGATTCGCCCACATTGGCACGGTCATCATCGTCGGCGGCGACAGCGACTTCATGCCCGTCTCGCAGAAGATCAAGGCGGCCGGACGAACACTAATCGGCGTCGGAACGCGGAAGGCGACGAACCGGCACTGGGCCAAGAGCTGCCATGAGTTTCGGTATTACGAGAATCTGGTGGAAGTCAGGGCAGAGGCGGCGCCACCGGCATTGCCGGCGGAACAGCCGGCGATCGATTCCGCGGTCGCGGACGTGCCTGTATTGGGAAATCCCGAGTTACCGGCCGCCGAGGGGGAGGCCGTCGAATCGTCGTCACCGACGCCTGAGGGGCATGTGGACCTGATCCGCCGCGCGCTCCGCCTGCTTTCGGAGAAGCACGGGGATCCCTGGATCAATAAGGCGACGATCTTGCCGATGGTCAAGCGTCTCGACCCGACGTTTGACGTCACCGATCACGGGTACACAAGCTTCTCCGGGATGCTGAAGGAACTGGACGAGCTTGTTGAGGTGCGCAAGGGCGAGTACGACCAGCAAGTCCGCCTGCGGTGACCCGCGTCTTATCTGACGCGAGGCTCACGGCGTAAGCCCGCCGGCAGCAGCTTGTGCCGCAGCTCGCCTGTACAAAAGACCAGAACCACGGGCTCAGGGGGTGAGCCTCGGGTTTATCACAGTACGTCTCCTGACGAAAGGAGACTACCATGCCCGCCCTTGCTTCCGCCGCCCGCCCGACCGTACTGTCCGTCACCCGTCATGCCACCGCGCGAATGCAGCAGCGTGGCATCCCCGCCTGGTTCCTGGAACTGCTTGTGCAACACGGTCGGGCGCGCCACGATGGTCACGGCGCGCTGGTCCTGAGCGTCTGCAAGGACACCCGGCGCAAGCTGCAGGGCGTGCTCTCGCGCAAGGAGTACGCTGACGCCGAACGCTACTTCAGGGTGTATGCGGTCCTCTCGATCGACGACGCCATCGTCACCACCGCACACCGTACGCACCGCCGCTTCCATTAACCGGTTTGCTGGTTAAGGAAGCGCGCTACGCGAGCTCGCGCATGCAGCGCCGTACGAAGTCTCCGAAGCTGAGAACCGGGAAATCCCGCGGTGGCTGCGGCGCACGCCGGCGGAAGGACAGGGTCGAAACGGAATCCCTGATCGCCGCGTTCTCTGTGCGCCGCATCGCGCTCGCTCTCCTCCAAATGAAGGAGACCCGTTTCCCAGCGGCCACAGACCGGCCCTGGCTTGTAAGAAGTTGTGGCGCTCGCCCCAATTCCGTGCAACCATTTACCCCGGAGGGATGGGCCATGAGCGAAGTACTCAGGCTGTATCGGTACAAAGCTCTGCTTGGCGGCCGCCGCGCGTTATCCACCGAAGATCTCATGGCGAAACTGGAGATCTCGCGCGCGACGCTTAAACGCGATATCGCGAAGTTGCGGGACCAGTTCCGTCTGCCGGTCGTCTTCGACCGCGACCGCGGCGGCTACTTCCTGGATGGCGGCCATACCGACAGCGAACTCCCCGGGCTGTGGTTCAGCGACCACGAAATCCTGGCGCTGGTCACGATCCAGCAACTTCTCACGCGCTTGGCGCCCGGCCTGCTTGGCCCAAAGCTTCGTCCATTACAGGACCGCCTGACGGACATCATGGCGAAGCATGGTCTGGAGGGCGCCCAAGTCGCCAAGCGAATCCGGCTTGTTCATGCGGGCAAGCGCAGTCTGAAGATCGAAGCCTTCGAAGCCGTTGCCGCGGCCACCATGGCGCGCAAGCGACTATTGGTCACGCACTTTAACCGCCAGACGGGCGAACGCGTGCGCCGCGAGATCTCGCCCCAGCGGCTGGTGCACTATCGGGACAACTGGTACGTGGACGCATGGTGTCACCTGCGCGAGGACCTCCGTGCCTTCGCAATCGATGCACTCACTGAGGCCGACGTGCTCAACACGCAGGCGAAGGAGGTGAGCGAGAAGACGCTGGACCAAACCTTTGGCGGGGGCTACGGCATTTTCAATGGTGCCCCGAAGCAAATAGCCGTCTTGAAGTTTACCCCTGAGCGGGCGCGGTGGGTGCGAAGGGAGCAGTGGCATCCGGAGCAGGAAGGCCGCGATGAACCCGATGGTAGCTATGTGCTGTCCATTCCCTATTCGGACGATCGGGAGTTGCTCGGGGACATCCTCCGGTTTGGCTCCGATGTTCAGGCGTTGTCTCCGCCCGAACTGCGAGCCAAGACACAGCTCGCCCTGCTGGCGGCGGCGGGTCGCTACGTCAACGCGGAAAAAGGAAGAGTTTGATGTTGTTCAACCTGGGTCTGGCCGTCGTCAGAGAAATCCCAGTCTCGGTGCTTTGCAGGGCTGGTCAACGGAGCGTAGCGTTCGGAAATAAGGCCGCTCTTGGCTTGTTCTCGGTCATTTGCTGCAACGCCGATCGGCACGGTAGGAGGAGGTGAGCTTGGATCTTGATGGGCTGGTGCTGGTCAACCGCGACTTTGGCTACTGCAAGATCACCGCGCACACGGGAAATAGCGTCCGTGTGAAGTTCATTGGAACGAATCGGGACGCTTGGTATGGTGTCCAGGTTGTCGCGGCGCAGAAAGACTTTAGATGGACGCCAATGCCTGCAGGGTTGAAATGCCGTGTACCTGATCGGGGCCTCTGCACGATCATTGAGGTTCCGTTCCAGCCTTCCAGCGCTCATGGGGTGCACGAGTACCTCGTGCTCTTTGACGGCGATGCGGGCGAGACGGCCAGGCTGACCGAGCGAGAGCTGTGGCCGATTCCCGGTAGCCTCGCCGAGACTCCGCTGACCCGCCTCACCAGCCTCCAAGGCGACTCGCTGCCGAACTTCCGCGCAAGGGAGGGCCTGTTGGCGGCTTTTCAACAGGTTGATCGGGAGTCGGCAAACATTAGCGCGCTCGCTGCCAGCCGTGTCGCGCTGCTACCGCACCAAGCCTTTGTGATCGGCACCGTCATAGACGATCCGCTCTGGCGCTACATACTCGCGGACGAAGTCGGTCTGGGCAAAACCATCGAAGCCGGCGCCATCGCGCACCAACTGCTCAGCGAGAATCCCGATGCGCGGGTTCTCGTCCTATGCCCTGGCCCGCTGTCGCGCCAGTGGTTGTGCGAAATGCATTTGTCCTTCGGCGGGCGCGCCTTCCGCCTACTTGATCTGCACGACTCGTCGAAGGTCTCCCTCAAAGCCTGGCCACTGGTGATCTCTTCATTGAAGGTGGCCGCTCGGGATTACCGTGCCCGGATACTTGGCACGCAGTGGGACATGGTGATTGTGGATGAGGCCCACCAATTGCTGTGGAACGATGGCCATTACGGGTTGGTCGAGCAATTAGCCAGCGCTGCCCCGCGTCTGCTGTTGCTAAGTGCCGTTCCGGCACGCGAGCGCGATACAGAACTGATGCGGTTGCTACGGATGATCGAACCGGAACGCTACTGCGAGGGCAGTCCAGTAGTGGACCAATTCTCGACACTGTATGCAGCACAGTCCACGATTGGTCGGAGGCTTCGGATAGTCTCTCGTCAGCTTGACGACTCTGAGGATGTTGATCACGAACAACTCCAGAACGACGTGCATCGACTGTTGTCCATTGACGTGCTTCGGGAGGATGCGGATCTGCGCAACTTGGAGCGATTAGCGCAGGCGACTCAAGAAACCGCGGGCAGACTGCTTTGCTATCGACAGCTGGTCGACGAGGTGGTCTCGCGCTACCGCATAAGCCGACGGATTCTCAAGAATCGCCGTGCTCGCCTGGTCGACGCTGAATTGCTGCACGGAGTCCCCCGCGCACTCATCACCGAGATCTACGAGCCGTCCGCGCTCGAGGCCCGGATCGCAGCCGAGGCGCTCGACCTGTTGTCCTCCCTGGCCAGCAGTTCAAGTTTAGATGCGCTTCAAGTCCTGTTCCGGAAGGTCGCACAGTCACTGTGCGATCCGGTCGGTCTCTACGAGATCGCGAACGCTTTGGTTGCGGGTGACGGCGGGACCAAGGTGGACATGCGGATCTTCGATGCCAATGCAGCCTTCGACTACGACGAACAGGATGCGGTGCTTGGAGGCTGCGCCGATGTCTTCGCGCCCGAACTCGACCCGTCCCGGCTGACTCGCTGGGTGAGCCTGCTGCGTGCCGCCATCGAAGTGCCGGAGCAGGCCCGAATCATGGCCTTGAAGGCCTGCCTGAGGCGACTCTTAGCCGAGGGATCCCGCAAGCTGCTCGTATTCGCTGGAACATTTGGCGCCGCCGAGTACGTGGCCGAGTCGTTGACTGCGGACTTCGGCAACGAGGCCGTTGCGTCATTCCGGCATGACCTGCATGACGACGAGAAGGAAAAGCAGGTCGCCCGCTTTAAGCGCGACGCGCAGTGCTGCATTCTAGTGTCCGATGAGTCCGGCGGCGAAGGTCGGAACTTCCAGTTCGCGGACGTGCTTGTGCACTTCGATCTTCCTTGGTCGGTTTCGGCGATGGAGCAGCGCATCGGAAGATTGGACCGGATCGGGCGCGATCGGCCCGTCCGCTCGTTCGTGATCTGCCCCGCCGGGGGCCTCGAAGAGGCATGGCTGCACTGCCTAGACCAGGGCTTCGGCGTGTTCACACGCTCGATCAGCGGGCTGGAATTCATGCTTCATGCCACGGAACGACTTGCCGTGAAGACCGCGGTCGAGGGAGGGCCTGCGGCACTGGCCGACATGATCCCGGGTATCAGAGAGGCGAGTGAACGGGAACGTGCCACCGACGACGCCGAAGCCTTGACCGATGCGGCTTCGTTCCGCCGCACGAGTCTCTACCTGCGGGCCACCGAGAGTCGGGCTGACGAGATGCTCGAGAAGTCGGTTCCCTCATACCTGCGTGCAATCGGCCGTGGAGATGCGGCCAGGCGGGTGACGGATGACAAGGACCCAAACCTCAGGATCTGGCGTCTGAGGCCGGAGGAGGTTACGGACTACAAGCTGGTCGGACTGGAACGACAGGGCGAGATTCCCCTAAAAGATTGCCATGGCACGTTCTCGCGTTCAGTCGCGCGAGACAGGCCCGATTTGGACTTCTTCGGAATCGGCCACCCTGTGGTTGACGCGTTAGCTGTAGCGATCAGGCAGCACATTCGAGGACGCTCGCTGATGGTCCGCATCGAAACCGACACGGTGACACCTGGATTGATCCTGCTTTCAGCATGGAGGGTGGTGCGGTTCACGTCAGAGGGAACTGAGAGCCTCACCGAACGGGCCTTGCGCTTAGTGCGTGGTCGGGTCGTCTGGGGGGCGGTAGATTTGGAGACCGGGGAAGAGTTTGATGCTGCGATTGCCAGCAGGCTTGCGGCGGAACTAAGCAGTGAGGAGGCTGTTACCCATGACATGGCGCGCGACCAAGTGATTGAACTGGTAAGCCCTGTGCAACGTTCATGGTCTGCCACCTTAAACGCCTTGATGGCGCGTGCAGCAGCGAAGGCCTTGGAGGCCTACAAGGCGAGGTACGGGGAAGCGGATGCGTCCTTCTGCGAGCAATTGTTGACAGAGGCCAAGGCCGTGGCCCGGACGCGATTGGACGAAGGGGACGAATATGCACAAGCTGTATCCGCGACACTGGACGCGATTCAGCGCGCGGTACTTGAATCGGATGTGCTCTGCCTATTAAAGGTCGATCCACTGCCGCAGCCATGATCGTTTCTCATATCCTTGGACACCTTCTCCAGTTCGGTCAAGTACCGGCCTGGTACGCCGCAAGCGATTTCGCAGGTCCGGGGGGCCATGCCATCCGGCGGCTCGTTGCTGCCATGCGCGCCGGTGCCAGCGGCCCCGATTGGGCCGTGCTCGTGCGCCAGTGTCTGCGCCGATTGCCGGATAGCGAGCGGGTGTTGGTAAAGCGACTCAATGGAACGACGGAGGCGCTTCTCCGTGACGTCGATGTGCGCCAGGAGTTCGATGGCACCTTAGTTGCCGAGCCTTACCGGCCCGACTGGGTAGCCGAATTGGGCGACCAGGCCCTGGATAGACCTCGTGCGGAGGCGGCCGATGCGGCTCCGCCTGTGGCGGGGGAGCCCTGGCTGCGCCATCTGCTCGGCAAAAGCGCTTGGAAGTCTCATGCGCAGCGGGAAGCTACGTGGCAGGCCTTGAACGCACCTGTGAACTCGACGCTTCTAGTTGGCTTGCCGACAGGCTCCGGCAAGAGCCTGGTCTACCAATGCTGTGCGGCTTTCGAGACCGGCCTGACCGTGTTGGTGGTACCAACGATTGCGTTGGGCATCGACCAACTCGCTGCCGTTCGCGAACTTCCCTTCGCACAAGCCTATGAGCCGATGTTCTACACGTCGGACCAGGATGCGCAGGCCGTGCTCGAGGCCGTGCAGTCGAGACGCTGCCGGCTGCTTATAACCTCTCCGGAAGCCATCGTCGCCGGCCGGTTGGCAGGCCCTCTGCGAAGTCACGCGCAGGATGGTTTCCTGCGTCGTCTCGTGGTCGACGAGGCTCATCTTATCGAGTCATGGGGGGCCGACTTTCGAGTCGAGTTTCAGTTGCTCGGCGCTGTGTTGCGCGAATGGCGGGCCCTGGCCCCGTCGGGTGTCAGGGTGTTGCTATTGTCGGCTACCTTCTCGCCCTCGACCCCTCCGATGCTTCGGGACATGTTCGCCGGAGGCGACGTGGCCTGGGAAGCGCACATCGTCCAGCGCCTGCGGCCCGAGATTCACTACTTCGCCGTGCCAGACTGGGTCCACCCTGAAGAGCAGGTACAGCGGGTGAGCGAGGCGTTGCGCCGCCTTCCCCGGCCTGCCATCCTCTACGTCACCGAAATCGATAGCGCGCGCGAGTGGGGTGAGCACTTCCGCAGCGCCGGCTTCGTCCGCTTCCGCGTTTTTCACGGTGACACACGTGGTCCCGAACGCCAAGCCATTATGAAGGCTTGGCGGAACGACGAACTCGACCTCGTCGTGGCCACCTCCGCATTCGGCATGGGGGTGGACAAGCCCGACGTCAAAGCGGTGGTGCACGCATGCTTTCCTGAAGGCATCGACCGCTTCTATCAAGAGGTCGGACGGGGGGGGCGCGACGGAGAGCCCTGCGTCTCGTTATTAGTACCCAAGCGCCGCGACGAACGCATCGCACGCACAATGGGCCCAACGCTGCTCAAGGATGCCGAGAAGGTAAACGGCCGATGGCGCGCGATGTGGCATTCCCGTGAGACCGTGGCCGATGCGGATGACAGGTCGACGGTCAAATTTCGAATCAGGACAGATGTCCAACCGGAACATCGATTCGGCAGACAAAGCTTCAGTGAGAACGAGCGCTGGAACAAGCGACTTCTGCTGATGATGGATCGTGCTGGCCTTATCCGCATCGAATCCCTCGGGTGGGAGCGCCGGCAGGAGGACGCTGATTCGGTCAAGTGGGCCGTGGTCCGTCCCTTTACCTCAACACTGCAGATGGAGAGTGGGCTGTCGGAGATGCTTACAGAAATGCGCGCACGTGAGATCTTGTCCATTCAGCGATCTGTGGACGCGCTGGTCCGATATTTCCACAGGGAACGGGCGGTATGCCGCGAACTCAGGACGCACTACGGGCCGGAAACTTCACGGAGTTGCGGATCTTGTGCTTTGTGCCGAAGCCATCGTGAGCGTCCCGCGGGGATGGGATCGCTCGAACTCGATGAGGAACTCACTGTCACGAGCCCGGCAGTACAGGTGGTCCAGGCTCCTGCGCTAAGCGACCCTAATTCACGATCTGAACTGGTGCGAGCGCTCCGCCAGGTTCTACAGAGCCACCGGGTCGACCGTTTCTTGATGGGATCCGTAAATCGCCCAGCGCTCGAGGCGCTACTCGAGCATGCCGATGACGGCGCACGTCCGTATCGGATCGACGAATTGGGGCAGAAACCCACACCGCATGTTCGGCCACACGAAGCAGTGGTCGTCCTTCACGTAGGCACCATCGATGAGGGTGCAGGCATCTACAACCGAAGAGGCCGCTGGGTTGCGCATTGGCTGTTGGGGGGCACAATTGAACACATTCCGGGGCGTTGGCCCTTCCTGCACGAGTACGGCGCGCTGGCGTATCCGGGTGTGGATGGACTGAGTCAGTGGCTTAACCGTAGCGATGTTTGCACTTAGGCGTTCATCCGACAGACCATGTTCACAGACAACCCAACGATCCCGGCTCAGCTTGAAGTATTGCTGGACGTGGTTCATGCAATGCGTCAGCGCAAGTGCAGCGCCGAGGCCCTCCGCCACTTGATCCAACCTGAGGGGCTACCGGGCGTAAAGCCCAACAGTGCGCAAGTAGACAACCACTTAGCCGCGGCAAGAGAACTCGAGTTGGTGAAGGCCGACGAGAACCAGGACATCCGTCTGACCTATTCATTTCGAGGTGAGCATAGGGCCAAGCCAGCCATTCTGGCCGCCTTTGATTGCATCGCACTCGCCAATGCCAACGTGGAGAAATGGGCGGGGCGTTTCTATGCTTACATGATCGCGCAGGAGGACGACTTCAACGGTGGCCAGGCCGCGGTTGAAGCGTTCGCCAACAAATTCATGGTGGACCTGCCCTCCAGCGTCGACAAAGGCAATCCGATGAACCTGGAAAAACATCGGGCGTTGATGCGTTGGTATCCATATGTTGGCATGGGTTGGGTGGACCCTTCTGGTGCGTTCAATGCGGACCCTACCGAGCGGCTACGTCGCGCCCTTCCCGTAATCTGGGAAGACGAGCGAAAGCTCGATGCCCAGGAATTTATGGATCGTATGGGCCGTGCCTGCCCGGAGTTAGATGGAGGTGCGCTGTTCAACGAGGTGACCGAGGCATTGTTTTCTGCTTCGGCGCGACAGTGCACACAGGCCCTCGCCACCGCGCTTCGCAGGCTCCACGACGAGGGGGTATTGCGGCTGCATTGCCCGTCCGACAGTAAAGGCTGGAGCCTTGATAGGGCGGGACAAAGCCAAGTGACCGGTGAAGCCTCGAACCGCTTCGACGCGGTCGAGCGGGTTGGACGGAGGTCCAAGGCATGAGACTAGACAGACAGCCCGCGAAGCCAGGAGACATCTGTTGGGACTCCGCGTACGCGACGCGGATGCTCTCTCCCATCTCGCAGGTGGGCGTCGATGCGACTGACTGGTTCCTCGCGACGCATTCGCCTATCACTTGCGAGGACTCCGCTGGGCCAGTGGAGCAGCAGGATCTTTTCGAGGAACTTTTCGCCGCTTCCAAGCCCGAGACACTGGTCATCGTCAAAGGCGAGCACGGCGCCGGCAAGTCGCAATTGATCAACTGGCTCAAGCTGCGCTTTGATGATGCGCTCGCTCATGGCGAACATCCGGGGGTGGGGAAACGGCGCCTTAGGTCTGTCCTGATCCGCCGTCGGTCGGGTAGCCTCAAAGACGCGCTGGAGCAACTCGTTGAGCAACTGCCTGAGTACGAACGCTACCTGGCCAAGATCCAAGCGGCGATCGCTGGCGTGTCCGGAGAGGCGGCAAAGCGTCGCCTCTATACCGAGATGCAACACTGCCTCCTTGCCACACGCGATGCAACGCACAAAAAATTGAAGGCCTTAGACGAGGTATTTAACGCCAACGCCACTGTGGCTTGGCTTTGTCGCAAAGGTGGGGCGATTGACCGCAACATTCGACGCTTGACCGAAGAGAGCGACGTGGCCGCGCGCGAGGCGCTGCCACCCTTTACTGACGAGGACTTCGACTTCCCCGCAAATGCGCGGTTCGGATTCGACGACGATCTCGCTGACCGGTTGTCGGACGATGAGGCATTGAGGCGCGATGCCGCGACAAGAGCGACCGAACATTTGCGCCAGGCTATCGCGGGGCTTACCGGACTTCGGGGCCACACGCTCAATGAGATCTTCCGACAAATTCGGGAGGAGATGCAGCGTCAAGGCGAAGCCTTGGCACTCTTCGTCGAGGATGTCTCTACGCTGTCTGTCCTTGATGAGGAATTGATCAACGCGCTGCAACCCCTTAACGATCCTGCGTTGTGTCCGCTCCTCAGTGTATTGGGCATGACTGTGCCGGCCTTCAATCGACTGCCGGACAACCTGCGAGGGCGCACCGACCGCGTGCTTGAGATCTTGCCGCAAGCTAGCCTCACGACATCCGAAGCCGGTGGCGACGCGACAGACCGCTTTGTTGCGCGCTACTTGAACGGACTTCGAGTAGGACCGCAACAGGTGCACGTCCTCGGTGACGACGTCCGACACTATGGTGACCAGCGCCACAGTGCGTGCGAGGAGTGCGCGTTGAAGTCGAAGTGTTTTGAGGCTTTCGGCGCCGTGCGTTTCGGCGAGGCCGAAGTCGGTCTCTACCCTTTGTCGCCAGGAGCTGCGAGGCGCCTGCTATCGGGTCTGACTGATACGAAGCTCTTGACACCCCGAACGCTACTGCAGTTCGTCGTGCTGCGACTGTTAGGCGGCATGGCCAAGGAATCCCGAAGCGTCAATCTGGGTATGTCCATAGAACCGCGATCTCCGCGGGATCTCCTCGTCGAGCAGGACCGGATGCTGATCGGATGGACTGCGGACCAAAAAGGTCGGATACCGTTTCTGCTGTATTACTGGACAGGTTCTGAGACCCTTGCGGGCGGCGCAACTTCCCTATCCCCGATGCTCCCATGGTTCGGGCATCCACCCTTCAGTCAGGGGACGGCCCCGAGACCTTCGCCTGTGAGGCCCCAAGCCCCCGAACCGAAGCCCCGGGTCCCTCTGGTGCCTGAGGTGTCAAGTAAGTACACGGAGGCCATCAATCGATTGCAGGCCTGGTTTCGACTGGAGCGCCCTCTCGAGGGAGACTCAGACTTCCGCAAAATGTTGGCGGCGGTCATTACTCAATCTCTCCCTCTTGATGATGTACGCGAACCGTCCGATCGGATCAGGCGCGCTTCCGGGTCAATCGATGCCTCTAACATCGAGATTGAGGGCATGATCCGAAAGCCGAGTGTGGCGAGCAAGGCCCGCTTTAGCTTCAGCAGGTCTGAGGAGATCTTTCAGTTGCTCACGGACCTCTCCGCGTTCGAGCACCTTGGTCGGAAATCGTGGCGCTTCCCTGGTGGGGAGGACGCGCGACGGCGCTATGGAACATGGCTTGCGAACAATGCCGACAAACTCATCCGCAGCTTCGATTTCAGCTCGTCCAAACCGGCTGATGCTATCCGAGTCGGCATTCGCTTCCTGCACTTGGCGTACAGGTTCTCAAATCGTAAGGACCTCCCACCCGACAAGGCGGGGGCGGTCGAGGCAATCGTCTCCTTCAAGCCTACTCCGGCCCTAACTCTTACGGCGTCAACGCAAGAACTTGCCGCCAGCCTTCCGCAACGGGTGCAGGAAATCCGCGACTTTATCGTGGAAGAGCAGGCCGTCCGGCAGGGTACGGGCGGTATCAACTTCATCGATCCGCGTCCATTCATCGAGCACCTATCGGCCCCGCCGGAAGACCTCTCGCTAGGAGAGATCGACGCGGCCAAGACAGTCACCGACTATCCAGCCATCGGTCGCCTAATTGCATCTAAGTGGGCAAAGCTGGATGAGGTGCTGGGAGAGGAGCAACGGGCGCTCTACCGTCTAACCTATTCGCTCGAACCGCTTCTGCGGGCATGGGGACTGTCGACTGGATCGATACCGGATGCGCTGCGCGAGTACCTCGAGGGCGCGCGAGCCGTCATCAAGGCCTGCGAGGCTGCCGGTCAGTCTTTGGGCGATTCGGGACTGCAAAACCAGATCCGCGACTTGGCGCCCGCAGTCGTCTCGCGATACGTGTTGGCCATCGAAGACGCCATCAAGGTGTTGGAAGCTGAACCCGTGTCCGTGTTGAACCTGGATATTGCGTCTGTCAAAGACACGGTCGACTTCGTTTCGCGCGCTGACAACGCAATTCAGCGCCTGCAACAGACTCTCGCCGAACGCCTGTCTGAGGTGCTGACGGAGGAAGAGGTAGAGATGGATCGGAATAACGCATTGTCTGCTATAGATGAACTCGTGGCCCTAGGCAGCGAGGAGTCTGGCGCGGCCGGAGCCAAGGTATGACGCCCCTTTCACAAGCGAACCATCTTCGCCAACTGGAGGCCAAGATCAAGGGCCTACCAATTCAGGACGCCTTATTGCGTCGGCGCCAGACCTACCTCAAATCGCAGGAAGAGGCGCAACGACATCGGGCCGGGCTCCAAGTTGTACTCGAACAGGTCGAGGCATTGCGCACCATTCAGGGTAGGCCGGATCTGCTGGCCGAGGCGCAGCATAAGCGCTTTGGCGCGGTACGAGCCAGGGCTCGCGAAATTAGCGCCCTACTCAACGAGCCAGCGCCAGACAACCGTAAATTCAGCGAAAAGCTCGAGCAGATCAAGCGTGCGGGCACGTTGCTTTCTGACGAGGCTAAGGAGATCTGGAGGCAGTTGGGCGAGGACCACCGCAATCGTGCGAGTATCTTCCGGCCCTTGGCGCACCGCTTGAGTCCGAACCTGGGCCAGCGTATGCAGGAACTAGACCGCTTGTTGGCCCAGGGAAACGCTCCGCCAACCGATAGCAACGTGGTGCAAGCTATTGTCGAAGCACGTAGAGGCCTCGACGCGGAGATTGCGGCGCTTCGAATGGACGGACCTATCGAGACCTTCCTGCAGGAAGCGCAAGCGGGTAGAGGCGATCCCAAGGCCTTGCTTGATCCGCAAGTGCGCGAGTACCTCGATGCTCACCCGCAATTGTGGAAATCTCTACGAGTAATGCTGGCGTGACATGGGACGTGACGAACTAATTGGTGAATTGCTGACACGCCTGGAGCAGGCCGAAGTCCGCCTAATGGAATGGGGCTTCATCGACGTCTCGCACACCAGCGATGAATTGGTGAGCCTATTCGTCAGCCACCCCACCCTGGGTGGTGAGTTCCGCGAACTGGCCGGGCCGGTAGGCGAGGCATTATGGGTCGACGACTTGGTGTCGGCCGGGTTGCTCTACCGCATCTCCTTTGGACCGCCAGCGACGTATCGCTCGCGATTCGCAGAGTCTGCCCGCCTGTTGCTCAAACTGCGCCAGCGCTTCCGCGAGGATGACTGGGCGACGGCGCCGGAACTCGTTTCCGACGCGCGTTTTCATCTTGGGCCACGGCGATTCCCGGTCCGTAACATCGACTCCGCCGCCGCGTGGCTGTCGCTGTCGAACTTCTCGTGGCATCAAGATCTACAGCGTAAGGTTCTGGAGGCCCTGTGCGGCGGACCTGACGATAGCATCCGTCTCGCGGGATTCCAGCTTCGAGCAAGCCAACGCATCCTGGGCCATTACCGGGCCAAAGAGAGCTCAACCGCAACGGTCATCACGGCCGGCACTGGTGGTGGCAAGACTAAGGCTTTCTACATTCCGGCGCTGATGGGCATTGCGGCGGAGATAGCAGACGACGCGAAAGCCGCGACGCGGGTGCTGTCGATTTATCCCCGCAACGTGCTGTTGGCCGATCAGTTCGGCGAGGCAACGCAACTGGCCATGGTGGTCAATTCGGCGCTCAAGGGCAAGCTGGCACGCCAGATTCGCGTGGGGGCACTCATCGGCGATGTGCCCCTCACTTCGGATTTCGAGGGCGACCACCGCAACCGCTACCAGATGCGCGCGTGGCCGCGGCCCCGGGGTATCCTCGGCCATCGAGTGCCGCACCTGCGAGACCCTTCAACGGGCAAGCCGCTGGTTTGGCTCGATAAGGATCGAAAGGCTCGCCGGACGGTGCTGTGCCTTGAAGACGACATCACCGAGGTGGTGGTGCCTGACGGTGTCGTGATCCTGACGCGAACTGATTTGCTCACCAGTCCGCCGGACATTCTGTTGACGTCTATCGAGATGATCAATAAGGAGTTGTCTTCCGAGCTCGGGAGGGAGGTGCTTGGCTTTGCCTCTGGCACGTCCCACCTCAAGATGATCCTGTTGGACGAGATCCACACCTACGAAGGACTTACTGGCGCCCAAGTGCCTTGGATCCTACGGCGACTGGCCTACTGGACGCGAGGACAGCGGCATGCAAATTCGATCCACGTCGTAGGCCTGTCCGCAACCTTGCAGGATGCGCCCAACCACCTCGCCACTCTGTCTGGGATCCCGGAAGCCTCGATTGTCGAGATCGCGCCGGACGCCTCTGCCGGCGAACTGACCACGGAAGGCCAGGAGTACAACCTCGTGCTGAAGTCTCATCCGGGAGGCGGCGCCGGGGTACTTGCCACATCTATCCAGACGGTGATGTTGGGGGCCCGCTTACTAACTTCTCGCACACGTAGCCGACGTGGCAACGTCATAACTGCGAACCACTTCTTCGGGCAGAAGGTCTTTGCCTTCACTGACAACCTTGACGTCGTAAACCGGTGGCTTCCTGACTTCTGCGACGCTGAACAGACCAAGCGCCTCGCTCGTCTGCGCGCACATCACTCCGACGACGATGCCCAATGGCTTGCCGGGCAGGCCTGGCGATTGTGCGAGCAACTCCACCACGACCTTACGGTCGCTATGCACGTCGGGCGCACAAGTAGCCAAGATCCTGGCGTCGATGCGCGCGCGGACATCGTACTAGCCACCAGTGCTCTTGAGGTGGGCTTCGACGACGACGCCGTGGGAATGGTCGTCCAGCACAAGGCGCCTCGCAGCGCGGCGTCCTTCATACAGAGAAAGGGTCGTGCCGGACGCCGTAAGGGCATGCGTCCCTGGACCGTGGTAGTTCTGTCCGAGCATGGGCGCGACCGCTGGGCCTTTCGAGATAGCGAGCGGCTGTTCTCTCCGAGCCTTGACCGGCTATCGTTGCCCGTCTTCAATCCGTTCGTGCTGCGCATCCAGGCTACCTGGTTCTTGGTGGATTGGATTGCTCGGCGGGTCGGCCGGGGTGTACCGAGTCTTTACCTGTCACGGCGCGACTACTTCGATGCCAAGGCGACGCAGGTCGTTCGCGAACTCGTCGACAAGCCGGAAGTGCGTGCTCAACTAACCCGTGACATGGGCGCGTGGATCCGCTTCGCTCAAGGCGGCGTGCGGGTGGCCGATGCCGACGCACTCGCAAATGATCTTTTGTGGAAGCCGCCCCGCGCAGTGCTCAGGCATGTCGTGCCGGTCTTGTGGAACTACCTGGAGGGCGACGCAGCCTCGCCACCAAATGCGACGAAGCGGTTGCTTCCGCAGTTTCTCCCGGAGCGGACCTGGGACGTGCTTGACACTCAGGACGTGGAACTGGCAATGCCGAACGGAGAAGACCAGTCGATGGACGTACGCCGGGCCTTGCGCGAATGCGTCCCAGGACGGGTCTCGCGCCGCTTCGCGGTCGATCGACATGAAGCTTCGAAGTGGCTGGCCTGGTCGGCCCACCTACTGGACGACTCGGTGCCGGAGGCGGTTTCGGCCGATGCACTGCTCGACGAATTCGTGCGCAACGACGATCTGGCCGATGTGCGGATTTTTCAGCCGACGCGACTGGTGGTGGCAGACGTGCCGTCGGGTGTCAAAAAGAGCAGCAATGCCGAGTGGTCGTGGACATGCAGGGTCCAACCCGAAGGAGAATCGGGCTATCTGACTCTGCACACTGGTCCGGTAGCGCGCGCGGTCTTCGACAGCGGGTCCTCGTGGCTGCATCGTGAGCGCTCCTGGTTACGGGTGTACCGCTACAGCTCCCGCGTGCGCTATGAATTGCTGCCGGAACGCGGCGAGACCAAACGGGGGGTGGTCAGCATAGACCATGAGGCGGGAAGCAAATCCGAGCGCCAAGCGGCCGTGGGCTTCGCGCGATCTGTCGACGGGGTGGAACTGCGCGTGCGCGAGGACGTGTTGAAGCGCCCACCAGCGCTTTCGGCCGATGTCGTCGCCGCGCTTCGGCCGGTGTACTTGCGCTACCGGGCCACGCATTCGGAGGTGCTTCGCGACACGACCTCGGTGTTCGGTACCGGTCTGCTGGTGACCAGCGCCCTAGGTATGATTGTGGCGACCGCGCTGCGGCAGAACGTCACCCTTGCGGACGCCTGGGGCCTCATCGCCAACAAGCCGGCAGCCGCCAGGAAAGTGCTCGGATCTGTACTGGCGGGAAATGTCGGTGACGACTCGGACGGGCCAGGTAGTGCGGGTCGGGGTATACAGGAGGTGATCGGGCTTTGGGGCGATCCCAGAGTGGCCGGCGAAATGGACAAACTCGTGACCTGTCTGTGGGCGCCGCCGGACGAGGATTGGGATCGATGGTTGCGTGCCGTGCTGCTCGAGACGATCCGCTCGGCGATCGAGACTACGGTGCAGTCGGTTTTGCCGGAGGTACCTGAGAATGACTTCTCGGTCGACGTCATTGATCAGTCCGGGACTGCCTCCATCTGGATCCTAGAGGCGGAGGCTGGCGGAATAGGCGTCATCGATCGCCTGTTGGCCGAGACTGCAACTGATCCCGCATTGTTTGATACGGCGCTGGAGTCCAGCATGACGGCATGCAGTGCGGAGCGCATCACTGAAAATGTGTCGAAGGCGGTCGGAGCTTCGCTCCGGCGATACTCCGCCTTGAGCATGGCCTTTCTGGAGGTGCGTGAAGCGAAGTCCTATGCCGAACTCGACGCGGCGCGAGCCGACTTGGTGACGGCCCTCGTTGCCGCAGGTAGCGATGCGGACAAGGAGGCCGTGACGGCGATCGCCGGCAAGGCCTTGATGCCTGGCTCAGATTCGGTCACCGATCGTTGGATTCGACGGCTGACGGCAGGCCGGCGCGCGGCTATTGAGCGTCTTGGCATCGTTATCGATCCTCGGCTTTGGGCGTACTGGACGACGACCTCGCGCAAGCGTCGCGAGTTGATGGCGCGCACGCTGGCGACGCAGCATGGCCAAGCACCGTCGGACGCGCAGATCACCTCTTCGGTGGTTCGGCTCACCCTCGATCCCTGTCGGGACACTTGTCCGCAGTGCCTCGGCACCGCGCAGGAAATGCAGGGGCTATTGCCGTCTCGACGCTTGGCGCGTCAGTGGCTGAACCTGACCCAGGTCGACCAGGTGATTGAAGTGGAAAGCAACACGGCGTGGATGCAAGAACTCGATCGCGCTCTGGCCAAAGTCAGCCGGCTGCGTTTGCGCTTCGGCGAGACTGCGCGCGGCGAGGTCGGGGCAGTCTTGGCGGAGCGGTTGGCTCACCGCTACGACAGGGGCTATGTATTGAGCGGATTTCGTGTTGCAGCTGTGACTCGACATGGCCGCGGATGGGAGATCCTGCTGCGCGTCGATGACATGGAGGTGCACTGAAGTGCCGACCTTAGATGTGTGGTCAAACGCGGCCAGTTCTCAACTGCGCGACTTGGTTAGTTCCGCGCTCGCCTGCGTTCTGATGCGAACTGACTGGCCGTCAGACCAGGCTAGAGCTGTCTACGTGTGCAGTCCCTGGATCTCTGACTTCCCTGTATTTGACAACCGCTACGGTCAGTTCGATGCGCTCGTTACGCAATCTCGCGGATCAAGTCGTCTCCGACTGGGCGATGTGCTGATTGCGCTCGCGTCGGTGACCACGGTCCGCATCGTGTCCAAACAGACGGAGGCTACCCGACAGTTCTTGGCTGGACGCGATTTTGCGGGAAGCAACGTACATGTCCGGATCGCCGGAGACGAGTTGCACGAAAAGGGATTGCTGACGCCAGACTTTTACCTTGAAGGCTCGATGAATTTGACGTATTCCGGTGTGCACCTCAACCAAGAAAAGGTGAGCTACCACGCCGGCAGCGATCGATCAGTCATTGAGCGGATTGCGGCGGCTTACGCCGAACTCGATCGCCGCTGGCGGCAACTCACGCCATGACGTCTGAGACTGAACGACTGATAGACGTTTTGCGGCCGCGGTGGCCGCAGCATTGGCATGACGATCCCTCGGCACGCAAGGCCTTGGACCGCCTAGTCGAGGATGCGCACCATGGTCGGCCGACATCGCTGCCAGTGGTTCAACCGGTGACGCAGAGGATTGCATGGCTGAGCATGGCCGCCTCATTGCGCGAACTACGCGAGTACATTGACGATACCAAGGTTTGGCTTGAGAAGGTCGATGCGGAGACGATTGAAGATCGTGTGACCTTGCCATCTGACGCGCCCGGACCGCTCACGCCCTCTCTACAGGTTTTGGCGCCTCAAGGCTACATGCGGTGGGAAACGTCGTTGGATAGTGGAATCTACACGCTGGTTCGCTTAGGTCGAATGCACGAATTCCTCGCGTCGCGCCCCGACCTGTCGCGAGACAGTGCGCCTTCTGTGGCTGCTCTCAGGTTGGAATTCATCTCCGCCCTACGGGTGGGCGATTGGTCTCAAGCAGATGCGTGTATCGATGAGATAGACCGCTGGAACCTGGATCATGCGCCTGGTACTCTGCAGATGCGCATCCGCCTGTTCGAGGCCCGCGGCGCTACCGAAGAGTTATTCAGGTTTGTTTGCTCGAACGAGGCTTGGAATTTCGCCACCCCGCGGCGCATCGCTGCGGCCATAGTCTGTGCAGTGGATGTGTGCGCGATCCAACCCGTCGAATTTCAAGATGGGCTTCCAGCGGCGTATGAACTGTTTCATCGAGTCTGGTATCCCAAGCTAGTTCAATGCATATATGACGCTCGGGGCGAGCCGAATGCAACCCGCATGCTCGCGTTTGCGGCGGCAATTGATGGAGATCACCGGTCCCTGGCGCCGCTTCTGACGCACCTTCCTACCGGTGTTGCTGAATTCCTGCAGGATGTTTTGCCACCACAACAGGTTGTTGAAACTTCTCCTGCACCGGTCACCATTCCCGAGGCGCCTCACCCGGCTTCAGGCAAGAACTCTGAACCGGCTGTGCTGACTCCGGCGCCAGCCGTCTCGTCGCCCGCTGACGCCGGGGCGTACTGGGCAGCTTTGCTTGCAGCAGTGAAGGAATGCCGTGCAATACAGGCACGCACCCTGATAGCGTCGCTGGACTCAGACTTGTTCGATGATCCTAATTTCCTCAGCGCGGCGCCGGATGCCCTGCTGGAGTTGCTCTCCGACCCAGACGTCGAACAGCTAGCCGGGCCCCGAGCGCTGCGCTATGAAGTAGTGGCAGCTCTCGTAGACGCGTTCGTCATGGCTGAGGGCTTTCCCCGGTTGGAGCACCTTGAGATCTACCTCTCGCTGCTCGATGGGCTTGTTGCGTTGAAGGCTTCGGTGACAAGCGATGCGGACTCCCAACTTGTACTTGGCCTGGTGGGGGCAACATCGAACTTGTCTGCCGATGCGTGCCCTCGGTGTGAACAGATTGTTCGTTTGTGGTGGCGGACAAGACCAGTCATTCAGAGGCTTGACTGGCTTGGGGCGGCACTAGATAGCTTGGGACCGCTACATGCGGATCCACATCAACTTCTCGATCTCTATACCGATGGCTTGACACTGGCCGCACGCAAGGGACTTGCTTTCGCGCCGACGAAGGCCGCGGTGTGGTGGAACATCGGCAGGATGTTGGAACTGCCCGCGGCTGACATCGAGCAGTTGTTGAACCCTCTGGCGCCTGAGGGTTCGGGGCCGGTGCGCGATCCGCTCGCCGATGCTGGATTGCGTCAGATCGCCGTTGTTTCCTTGCGTGAAGCCAGCGCCTACGATGCTGCGCAACAGTTGGAGGCTCGCACAGGCGCGAAGGTGTCCGTCGTGTCTTCGCTAACCGCAGGTTCTGAGACCCGGAACGCCTTAACTGCAGACCTGATCTTGTACGTTTGGGCGGCCACCACGCATGCTACTTATCGGGCGTTCGACGACCATCGTCACAAGATCGAGTACGTTCAAGGGACTGGCTCGTCGAGCATAATCATGGCAGCGGAGCGATGGGCTGCGCGAGTCTCAGATCAAGATCAAGTCCGTGGTGCTCTTCGAATCAGCTAAAGGGCAAGTCTGCGCACGTGGTAGCTCGACACAAGTCGTGTTCGCGGTGTAGAAGGTCAGAAGGTCAGAAGGTCAGAAGGTTACGATGGAGTCCGCGACGACCAACATTGGCTCGGTGTGGCCGCGACGCGTAGCTACCTTCGTGTTCCGTGGTGACGTGAAGCGTGTGCGGCGCTTCAAACAAGAGTGCTGGGATAGTTCCCACGCTTTCGCTTGAGGTGAGCGAGGTGACGCAAAGCGGCAACTTGCCGCAGGCGAGGTCGCGTCCATCAGCGGATCTCCAATACCTTATGCGTTTGGACCGAAAGACGCCAGCGCGGATGCGCTTGACAGTGCTTAATCGCTCCGCGCGTGTTTTCAGCCACGGACGGTCCATCCATGGGCTGCAGCAAGAAGTGGTCAAACCCTGTTAACTCGATCTCGCCAGGCATCAGACCTGGTTGTGGGTAGACCAGTTTCAACTCTGATCCGGTGCGCTGCACCCATGCAGCGCCGGCTTTGGGGCTGACGCAGATCCAGTCGATGCCCGCGGGAACGGGCAGTGTGCCATTCGTTTCGACAGCGATTTCGAAGCCTACCGCGTGCAGCGCGTCCAGCAGCGGCGTGTCTACCTGCAACAGCGGCTCGCCCCCGGTGAGCACCACGTACCGGTGGCCCTCGCCAGCGGGCCACAAGCTGGCAACTGCGCGCGCGAGGTCCACGGCCGTTCGGAACTTGCCGCCCAAGGTGCCGTCGGTGCCTACGAAGTCGGTGTCACAGAAGCGGCAGACCGCCTGCTGCCGGTCCTGCTCGCGCCCGGTCCAGAGGTTGCAACCGGCGAACCTGCAAAACACCGCGGACCGCCCTGCGCGCAGGCCCTCACCCTGCAACGTGTAGAAGATTTCCTTGACCGAGTACATGGGGTCAGACAGGCATGCATGGGCCATCGAGGCTCTCGGCGAGCAGTGTGCCGCAGCCGGGGGTCTCGTACAGATCGATGCGTGAGAGCACTGGAAGTTTCGGGTGCGCCTGCGCGAAGATCCAAGCAGCGAGGCTTCCCGTGTCACCGTCGTGAATGCCTTGCAGTTCCCGCAGAGGCTGATGGTCGAGTGCCTTGAAGATTGGGTCGAAGATCTGCTTTACGTCACCGAAATCGATGGTCCACCCCATCTCGCGATCAAGAGGCGCCTGCATGTGCAACCGCAACGTATAGGTGTGCCCGTGGATTTGCGAGCGGGGGTCAGTTTCAGGCGCATGAGCAAGTGAAGTCGCGCTGTCGAAGCTGAACTCCTTCCAGATGCGGTATTCGCTTCCGTCGAAATTCGCGCCGCAAGATGCTGTTTCGTAGACTGTGACCCAAGACAACTCCGGCAACTGAGGCTTCAGGCGCCGCCATATCCACGCGGCGATCACTTCGCTCGTCGGGTTTTCCAAACCCCCGATCTCGTTCAGACAGCGGTAGTTCAAATCAAAGTGAAGGGGCGCCCAAAGGTCGTCCAGATGGTCGTAATCGATGCTAATGGGACGTGTGCCTAGGTCCTGGTTGGCATGGATAATCACCTCGAATCCATGTCCATGCATGCGACCGCACTTGTGCCCAGCCGGGACGTAAGGGAGACGGTGGGCAGACTGGAATCGATATCGTCGCCAGACATGCGCCAGACGGTCGCGATCGAGATCCACTCCGTGTACGGCCGTGCTCTGGATGGCGACGCGAGCGATCCCTGGAGTACCTAGACGCTGGTAAATCCACCGGGCGAGGTTCTCGTCCGTAGGTGTCTCCAGATGGTCATTCAACAGTGAGTAGTCCAGAGGCGCGATGCATTCCCGTAGGCGCGCGCCCAGCGCGGATACCTCACTCCCCGGGATCCCTCCCCATCCGCGGCGCAACTCCGCGAAGACGGTCGCATTGAAGCTGTGTCCGTGCAACCTGCGACTGCGGTGACCGTGCGGCAGGATGGCGACCTGTCTCGCCGCCTCAAACGAAGCGGTGGAGACGGTAAGGTGTGCAGAAGTGCTCATGGATAGGATCTCCCCATGTACTGTTCATATCCCTTGCGCCGAAGTTCGCAGGCTGGGCACTGCCCACACCCGTAGCCCCAGTCGTTCAGGGTTTCGCGCTCGCCGATGTAGCAGGTATGCGTTTCATGGCGGATCAGATCGACCAGTTTTTCGCCACCCATCCTCTCCGCGAGTCGCCAGGTTTCGGCCTTATCGATCCACATCAGGGGCGTATGCAACACCATGCGCGTGGCTAGGCCCAAATTGAGCGCCACCTGTAGGGCTTTGATGGTGTCGTCGCGGCAGTCGGGATATCCAGAGTAGTCCGTCTCGCACATGCCCCCGATCAACTCTGTGAGCCCGCGGCGGTACGCGACTGCGGCGGCATAGGTGAGGAACAGAATGTTCCGCCCTGGTACGAAGGTGTTCGGCAGTCCGGTTTCCTTGAACTCGATGGCTCTGGTGTCGGTGAGCGCTGTATCGCTGATTTGCGAAAGAGTCCGAATGTCAATTAGGTGATCCTCTCCGAGCTTGGGTCCCCACGCTGGATGGGACGCACGAAGTTCCCGGAGGAATGAGATGCGGCACTCCAATTCGACACGATGCCTTTGACCGTAGTCAAAGCCGATCGTCTCGACGTGGGGGAAGCGTTCAAGGGCCCAAGCCAAGCAAGTGGCCGAGTCCTGACCACCGGAGAAGAGGACGAGTGCGGACGTGTGCATGTGATTCACTCGTTCGCTGCGCGCCGAAGACGACGCAACTGCCGCTTGGTAGCCGAGACCAAATGACGCGTAAGTAGGTCGATGTCCGATGGCGTGTTCTGAATGTCGTTCCACGGGATCTCATATTCCGCCATCTTCCAGATGCCGGACGTCCACGCGGTGTAAGGCTTGAGAAGTTCCAATCCAACGACGAAATCCTCGGCTTTGACGGCACCTTGGTTCGCATAGAGCAGATCCATCACAAAGCCCATGGCGACAATGCCCGCGCCATGGCGCAGGCGTGAGTGGCGTGGCGCCATGCCGGTCCACTCGCCCCCGAACACCTTGGCCACCGCCGTGAAGAACTCGTCGATCAGAGCAACAGCCCGATCCTCGCGGTCCTCATAGGTGATGAGGTCGCGTATAGCCCCGTGTGCGGCAGAATTCATTACCAATTTCTGCATGGCGGTGTCACTGATGACGCCAGCCGGATTGGTGTGCTGCCGAATCTGAGCACGCAAAGCCTGGCTTCCGCAGAAGTTCAGCCGCTCGACAACGCGGGCGGCGAAGCGGCGAGCTGAGTAGCGCTCGGGAAGGCCCTCAACTGTCGGGAGCAGTTCGTAGATAAGCGTTTTCGGAAGCGGTCGCGTGCTGTTGATCAACACAAACTGTTGGCGCAGTTGGTCGTAATCCTTGCAGATAAGAGCCGAGACGAATACCTGAAATCCAGGCTTGTCGAGGCCGGAGAGCGCGGTGAGGCGCTGTTGACCGTCCACGACAAAGCCCGGGGGCCCCTTCCTGACGTCAATTTCGATTTCGATGCGTCCGTCCTTGTGACGTTGAATGTCGACGTCCCCGAGGAATGCCACGATGAGCGCATTGGGCAGAAGCGCATCATCGCGGGCCATATAAGTCCGGATTTCCCTGATGTGGGACGAGATCTGGTGCCTTTGGAATCCCTTGAGTTCCCCGCTATCGCTGCGGCCCACGCGCTCAATCTGTGCAAACTCCAGCACTTGCTTGGGTTCGGCCGCAAAAACGAACACGTCGTGGTCGTCGGCTTGGCGTGCGCTCAGGGCCGGAAAACGAAAGAAAGTCATGTTCGGTTCTCCAGAGTGCGATGCACGTGGCGGTGGTAGACACCGAGGTTGTGGAACCCACGTCGTTTGTTTCGATTGCTGCCGCGGAAAATCATGACTTCAATGCCGACCGCGCGGCAGATTGCACATTCGCAGTTCTTCCAAGGCCTTTCCTCCAGCGTTCGTGCGATTCGTGCGCGGGTTGTCGCCAGTTCCTTGTCCTGGGCGGCCGCCCCAGTGCCATCTCCTCGAACAAGGAACTGCGAGTAGTCCATCACCGCGTCGAGCGCTTCTTCGACTGTGCGTCGATCGCGGTCGAACTCTCGCAACGTGCGCAATGCCCGCTCTTCTCTCACGCGAAGATCCTCGGCACGAAAAAGTCCGCGCTTCACGCCTTGCATCAGACGTGCGTTATCCAGGGACTGCGGAACTCGGAGTGCCGTGTAGTAGTCCAACTGGCCCCGGCCGTTTTCCATGTAGTAGTTGGAGTTCTTGTCCTTGAACGCACGGATAAGCGGCGATGTGGAATCAAAGCTGGTGATGCCATAGCCGGTGAACTCACCGATGTGGTCGGCTTTCGCGAAACCCAGCAGATGCATCTTCGGATCAGGACCAACCCTTATCCGAATCGCTCGCAGCACATCTTTGATCAGGGGTACTTTCAGGGGCACCAGACCCCCGATCGCCAAGTAGGTGTACCCCATCTTGACGAGCGCGGCTGAGGCTTCGGCCATGCTTTCGGGCGACCAACCTTGGACTGCACCCATCGGCTCGAACAAGTTGCCTTCGGCTCGCGATATTTTCAAAAACTCTCGAGCGTTCTCAAGGGTGATTTCGTAGCGGCGCAGCGTGTCCTTTGGCATAGATCCCGCCGGCGGATTCTTCGGATCGCAGTCGAAGATCACATGGTCAGGCGAGACGCCGTGGGTGAAATCCGCGTCCAGATAGAATTCAACGACTTCATCGGGCTTGTATGCTGGCTCCGGGTGCTCGACATACGCAAAGGCGCCGCAATCTCCCATGAGCATCAATTCGCGATGCTTGGGACCGTTAAAGCGCAGGAATCGCCGCGCGCCCTCGCGAAGCAGCCTCTGTTCTTCCGCCGTGGAATAGCGCACTTTGGAAGCCGACACGCCGTCGGCTTGCCTCACTGCGCTCATTGACACAAGGAGGCCGTCGTACGGCGTCTGATCCATGATTTCGTGCGCATACAAGTCATGCCAGTAGCGTTCGCGAGCTGCCGGCGACGAATCCGTCTCGAAGTCGTAATTCGGATCGACGTAGTCTTGAGTATCAGAATACAGGAACTTCACGGTGCCTCACCCCCGCCGATGTACGCCTGGACCAATGCTGTTTGCAATCGACGGATGTCGCGCGTCGTGTTCTGGATTTCGTTCCAAGCAACTCCCAGGCTGTCCCACGTGCCGCGGGTCCAACGGCACGAGGACGCGACCTTTTGCAGCTCTCGCTGTACCGACTTGACATCTTCGTGCGGGGACACGCGTGCGTAGATTCGATCCATGAGCACACCCATCGCCAATATGCCGGCAGAGTGCATCAGGCGGCTGTGGCGCGGATCGCGCCCCCAAGCTTCCGGGAAAACTGCCTTCACCGCCGACCAGAAGGTAACGAGCAGGCGATACATGTTCTCAAGGTCGGCACTTTCACGCCCCGGGGTCGCGAGCCGAAAAGTGGCCAAGGCCCCCAGAGGATTGTTAATGCTGTTGCGGATCATCGTTATGACAGCAGAATCAGTGACGACGGCTTTGCCCGCGGCGGCGCCGTCGGAAGGTCGCTTGATCAGTTGGTGAAAAGGCGATGCAGGGTCACGATTCAGAAGGCTGCATAGCTCGGACGGCACTTTGCGCACACTAAGTTCGCGCGGCAGGTGTAGTCCGCCCGTCTCTGGCAAGAGTTCGTTGATCAGCCGAGTCGGAAGTGGCTTGGCCTTGTTGACAAGGATGAACTGTTCCCTCTGAACATCGATCCGGTCGGAAACAAAACCGATCACAGGCACCGCGATTTCGCGGCTTTCGGCTCGCGCGAGAGCGAGAGAGCGCTGCTGGCCGTCAACGATCCAGGCGACTCTCTTTCCCTCCTCGTAAACAGGAATCGTGAGAGTTCCGCTCTGCGCGATGCCTTCATCTCCGGTCGGCCGCGTACCTCGCGATGCAGCAAAGTGGACTGCTGGTGACAGTGCCAGGATGATGGCATTTGGAAAAAGCACTTGCCCCTGATTTAAGTACTCAACGATGCCTTTGACGTGGGACCGGATCTCTGGCCGCTGGAAGCCCTTAAGCGTGTCCGTGTCATCGCGACCGACGCGGGAGATGTCTGCGACTCGCACGATGTCTGAGCCGTGGATGAAGAACGCATAGACGTCGGTGCCATTGCCCTGAGTGGTATGCAACGCACGCACGACGATTTCGTCGGAAGTCCGCGCAGCGGTGAATTTCTTAGGCAACACGCGACGACCCGTCATCTACGCTCGGACGCGGATAGTTGATCGCGCACCTCTCGCCACAGCTTCCCGAATCTCGCCTGCTCGCACGCGACAAGCGCTTCATCTCTCAAATATCGCAGCAACACGGAACTTCGTCCGCCGGTTGCTTTCCACTTCGTGCGAATCAATTGCTGGACTTGTTCGTCGCTCGCGCGGGTGCGCGCGATCGTCCTCGGGACGCAGTACTTTGCTAGTGCCTGCCTTACAAGTTCCAGCCCGGCACGTTGGTCGAGTTCGTGGCCGCTCAGGCGTTCAACAAAATGGCGAAGAGCGCGCTGTGGGAAGTCTGCGCGCGTCCCCGCATACTGCCGCACAGCTTCCAGCCTTTCGTCGTAGGGCATGACAGTCGCTGAAAGGACGCCCGGAAGGCTCGCGGCGCCTGCGCGCGAAGTGAATAGTCGTACCCGCCTAAGTTCGTGATGTGTGCACCTGGCCAAGTCGGGCGCGAGCATCTGGACGTAAGTGGCGGGCAAAGCCGCGAGGAGGACCGCGCTGGGGTTTTCCTGGAGAAGGCCCGCGAGACCACGGCCACAGATGGCTTGCCACCAATCTGCGGCGGTGCTTTCGTGTGTTGAAAGCGCAACCTGCAAGCCGCTGTCCTTATTGGCCGGGGTGAGGTCGTAAGGAGCCACCATGTCGTCGCTGTGGACCAGGCCTACTCCTGCAGACGCGACGTACAAGGGCGCACGCAGGTGGGCTGCTACGAACTTCGCATCAGCAATGGAGCGGCCCACGTAGAGACTTGCTGCAGGAAGGCGCGGCTCGTGTTTTGCCAACGCCTCTGCCCAATGCCTTGCAGTGCCTCTCAGGCTGCTGCCCAGCATCGTGGCGGTCAGATGCAGAGCGTCTCCTGCACTCCGCTTGCGAGCGGTGCAGTTGGTGACAATGAGTTGGCGAATCTGCAAGATGAAGCTGGGTGAGTCGCCAAATAAGTGTAGCAGAGAACAATTGTAACAGCGCAAATAACTGCGCCCTTGGTGTTCTCGGCCCCCGTATTTTGCGGCCGTAGTACCCCCGGCCAAGTCGACGCAACCGCGCAAGGCCGCCTGGAAGGCCAGGGCTCGGATCGCAGTGGGGGCGGGCGCCCGTCGCGCCTCGCCGGTCGCACCGTTTCAAGCGAGGACACGCTCAATCTGCTGTTGGCAAGCACGCTGAGCGGTCCGACCGGTACACCTAGATTCCCAACAGAGGTGCTGCGCGGTGTCTGCCGGGAAGTCTTCCCGGGCAGTATCCGAGTCGAAGGACACTGAATAGACCAACCAAATGAGCTGGGTGCGCTACGCCGGCCAACTCCAGACCCCGCCGGAGGCCAACGAGATTATCCTGAGAACAATCTCCGGCCTAGCTCCCTATCAGGTGCTCGCGGGCACGTTTCGCTTCGTCTGCTGCAACCGCCTGGTCGGTGGGCGAGGTGGTGCGGGACATCCGCATTCCGCACAAGGGCCACATCCAGGCAGGCGTGAATGAACACGTGTTCCGAGTGGTGGCCGAGTCTTAGATGGTGCAGGACCACACAGAGGCGTTCAGGCCACTCTAATTGAAGTCGCCCGAGGAGATCGCCTTCGCGACGGCCGCCCCGCGCTGCGCTTCGGCGCGCCGAGTGGAGACAACCGGAGGCCACCGGGCTCTGGTCACCGTGGGACCACCGATCGAGTGGCGCCGGCCGGAGGACCTGGATCACAGCCTTTGAACACCTTACGGCGCGTGTAGCAGAACTTGATCCGCGGTTGCCACCCTGGCCGCAGCGCACAGGGCATCCAAGTCGCTGGTGATTCGCAACCGCAGCCCGATGCGTCAGCCGCCGTTCCCGGACCCGCTCACCTCATTCGATCAGCGGATGCGATGTCGCGCCTTGCGCTGTCCCCTGTCGGTACGATAGGCGCAAAGTTCCGGGCCTCAAACCGTTGCCCGGGGTGATGGATAGGTCGGGTCACTCCCGACGGCATTCTCGCGTCCGAATTCCCCAGCGGCATGTGTCGTTGTGCCCTGTCCGAAGACCCCGCTGCCGACATCCACACCTGCAACCCGCCCAACGACCTGCAACAGCGACATATAGCGGACGTTCGACGAGCCTTTGCTCTGGGATCTCATGTCCGCGCCGCAAACTCCTCCAGCGTCGCTCCATTGCTCATTGCTTCGCGCAGCCACTTTGGACGCGGGCCTCTGCCGCCCCAGGAGTTGCCCCTTCCGTCGGAGTACGCCGGGGTGGCACCTTGCGTCTTTCTTTGCTTTCCAAGGCGCTTCTGCTGGCCAGTTGCTCTTCTCGCGCGCTCCTTTCGCAGACCGAGCTCTGCCGCCGTGATGTCGTAAACCGCGATCGCCTCTTTCATGCGATCTAACGCCCTGGCGCTCTTCTAGTTTCAACGCCTCCGCTTGCTGTTGAAGCTGCTTGATTTGTTGCTGTAGTTCGACGTATGTTGGCATAGGTTGTTCCTTGGGACGCCTGGCAATTAGAACACGCCCCTCGGCCGGCATTCCGCAGTACTCATTGCGGCGCACGTTGCGTCCGAGTTGCTCCTGCGACTTTTCGATCGACTGCTTTCTCTCGTGGCACAACGAGCACCTGTGGACTTCGTGCCTCCAAGAAATACCTTTGAGGTCCTCTGAGAGCTTCGATCAATAGAAAGGTATTTAAAATCAAGCACTTACGGACATGGCGCTGCGCACTCCGCAACTACTTTTTAGCACTGCTTGCACAAATTCCCGGTGCCTGTACGGTACGTGGCTCGCTGCAAGTTCGCACCGGAAGCAGCCGGCGGCCGACTCGAGACGAGGTACGGGTTGCCGCGCGGATTGAACTTGCTACCGCTGGCGATCAGGCGTTCAGGGCGCTCGAGTCTTCAGCCGCTACCCACGCGCGGATCCCAGATTATTTCAGCCACATATGACTAATGTGATCTGGAGATGGTAGTGCACCGAAAGGTCAACCTCAGCCCGTTCCAGGTTTTCCCCGCTATCTGGCCGGCGTGCTGTCGACCGATGCCTCGCGGGTTTGTTGTTGTGCCCGCTCATAACGCGGGAGAAGGCGAACCAACATGAAATGTCCGAGTTGCGCGTCGGAGCGTGTCACTGCGCGTGACGCTGCGAAGAAAACGGGGGCCACCATCGGGATGGTCATAGGGGCGACCGCAGGAGCGGTCAGCGTGATGCGGGGAGCCCAGTTTGGAGTCGCTGCCGGTGCCATGGTCGGCCCTTTCGGTTCGGTGGCGGGCGGACTTATGGGCGCTGCGGCCGCGATGCTTTTCGGAGGTTCGGCGGGGGCTGCGATCGGCGCTAAGGCCGGTTCCGTGGTCGACGAGTCCCTTCTCGACAACCGTTCATGCGTGGCTTGCGGATTCACCTTTCGGGAGGAGCCCGACATCTGCGTGAGCACCAAGGACAGATCGTAAGGAATCAAATGCCACACCTCGTCGAAACGATGGCCCATGTCGGCGTAGCTCCCTGGCATCGCCTCGGAAACGCGCTGCCGTCGCGGCAACCGATTGAAGTCTGGGCGGAGCAAGCCGGCATGGATTGGGAGATTCTGCAGGCCCCCGTTCAGTACCAGACATACACCACCGACGCTTCACGCGTTCTTAGCTTCGAGGGCCAGAAGGTTCTCTATCGAAGCGATACGCACGCAGCGCTGTCCGTCGTCGGTAGTCGCTACCAGATCGTGCAGCCGAAGACCGTTCTCGAGTTCTACCGGGACCTCACAGAGGCGGCAGGCTACGAGCTCGAAACGGCGGGCGTGTTGAAAAATGGCAGGAAACTCTGGGCGCTCGCCCGCATGGGTAAGGAAGCCAAACTGAAAGGCAATGACGTCGTTCGCGGGTACTTCCTGCTCGCAACTTCGTGCGATGGAACGTTGGCGACCACTGCCACGCCGACCACCGTCCGTGTCGTCTGCAACAACACGCTGGCGATGGCGCTGAATGGCGCCACGCATGCGATCAGGGTACCCCACAGCACTACGTTTGATCCAGACGCCGTGAAGAAGCAACTCGGGATCGCCGTCAGCGGCTGGGACAGCTTCATGTACCGAATCAGGCTGCTGGCCGAGCGCAAGGTGGACACCGCGGAGAGCCGCACCTTCCTGCAGAAGCTCCTGGGACAGCCGCAACCCATCCCAGGGCAGCCGATGGTGCAGGAGAGGGCGATGAAGCGTGTGCAGGAGCTCTTTGAAGCCCAGGGTCAGGGCGCGGAGCTCACCGCGGCGAGCGGGACGGCCTGGGGCCTTCTGAATGCCGTTACGCAGTTCGTCGACTACGAGAAGCGTGCCCGCAGCTCCGACCACCGCCTGGACAGCGCCTGGTTCGGTAGCGGTGCGGCTCTCAAGGACCGGGCCCTGCAGCAGGCTCTCCACCTGGTCGCCTGACGGCGATTCCTTCGCCGATATAAGCCCGTTGCCCGATTGGGCAACGGGCCTTTTTGTCGTCATACGACTGAAAGGATGATGCACCATGAGCAACGTCGTAGATGTTCGGCCTGCCAACCACGTCAGGCCGGCCCTGAAGCTCGTGAAAACGCAGGACCTGGACCGGCAGCAATGGCTGGCTGTGCGCCGGAACGGCATCGGCAGCTCCGATGCGGCTGCCGCCGTCGGCTTGAACCCGTACAAATCGCCCCTGGAGCTGTGGATGGAGAAGACCGGGCGCGATGCGCGACTGCCCAAGCCCGATCCGGACGATGACACGGCTGCCACCTACTGGGGCACGCTCCTGGAGCCGCTGGTGGCGGCGCAGTACAGCCGCCGCACCGGTCATCGAGTGCGGCGCGTCAATGCGGTCCTGCAGCATCCCGACGAGCCCTGGATGCTGGCGAACATCGATCGGGAGGTCACCGGGGCCGCAGATGTTCAGATCCTCGAGTGCAAGACGGCTGGCCTGAATGGAGCGCGCCTGTGGAAGGAGGGTGTTCCGGAGTACGTCCAACTACAGGTAATGCACCAACTGGCCGTGACCGGCAAGAGCGCCGCGGATGTCGCAGTCCTGATCTGCGGTCAGGAACTGCAGGTCCACCGGGTCACGCGCGACGAAAACATGATGCAGCACCTGATGCAGATCGAGCGGGAGTTCTGGCAGTGCGTCCGCGACAACCGGCCGCCGCCGCCGGACGGCTCCGAGTCTGCCGACCGGGCGCTGCGAGCGCTCTATCCGCGCGACAGCGGCAGCACGGTCGATTTCCGCGGAGATTTCGAGATGGCGGCGGTGATTTCGGACCTAGTCGGGGTGCGTGCCTTGCTGGAGGAGCAGGGCAAGCGCGAGGCGGAACTCAAGCAGCGGATCCAGGAGCGCATGGGCGAGGCCTCCAAGGCGCTCTTCGAGGCGGGGACCGTGACATGGAAGCGCAGCAAGGACAACACCAGCATCGACATCCAGCGGCTCGCCAAGGAGCACCCCGAAATCGTGCAGACCTACACGATCCCGAAGGCCGGCTCACGCCGCTTTCTCGTGAACGTCTGAATCTGTCCCAACCCGCGGCCAACGGCGCATGGCGACAGGCGCGTGATCATTTGAGGAACACAGACATGCTGAGAGGACTGGCAATTACACCGCCGGTGCTGGGGCGGATCTCGATCGGGCGGGTTGTCGAGAAGAACGGCAAGCGCCTGCCCGAGAAGGACGACGAGTTCACCGTAACCACACAGGTGCAGGGCCGCGACGGCTGGATCACGCACCCCATCGACGAGAGCCTGAGGGGCGCGGTAGGAGGCAAGCTGCGCAGCATTCCGGTCTGGCTGCCCTTCAGCGACCCCGACCTGAACCTGCGGGCGAGCTACTCCATGTTCGATCGCCCCACAGGCAGGCCGCTTTGCGTGGGCAACGGGGAGACCTGCAGGCGGTCCACGGCCGCCGGCGTGCAGTCGATGCCTTGCCCGGCCCCGGAAGGCTGTGACCTGGCGGCATCGAGCGGGTGCAAGCCATATGCACGGCTCAACGTGCGGATCGGGAACGACGACGAGCTGGGCACGTTCATCTTCCGGACCACCGGCTTCAACAGCATCCGCACCCTGGCGGCGCGCCTGCACTACCTGCGCGCTGTGTCAGGCGGGCTGCTGGCCACGCTGCCGCTGGAGTTGCGGCTGCGAGGCAAGTCAACGACTCAGTCCCATGGTGCGGCGATCTACTTCGCCGATCTGACCACCAGGACGGGGGCGACGCTCGCGGATGCGCTGGCGCAGGCCCGGGAGTTGGATGCCAGCCGGCGTGCTGCCGGTTTCGACCAGGACGCACTGGACCACGCGGCCCGGGAGGGTCTGGCGCTGGGCGTATTCGAGGAGTCCGCGGAGGAGGGGGGCGCTGTGGTCGAGGAGTTCTTCCCTGATTCCGTCGCTCCTGGGGCCGAGTCGACGGAGCCCCTGCGACCCGCTGTCCTGGGCCAGAAGCTTGCGAACCGCGTTAGCCGCGGAAGCCGAGCGAAAGCCGGCAGTGCGCCGCTCGCTGTGGAGCCCGCTGGCACGTAGCCTAAGAGCCTCTGGCCCCGCCACCTCGAGGTGGCGCACACCACCCCGCGGCGCGCACTGGTCCTCATGGCCGGGGCGCGTGTTTCTGTTGTGGAGGAAGAAATGGACAACAAAGTACGCCACGTGACCTCTCGCAGACGGACTGACCCGCGAGCAGCCGGCTGCGGGGAAGAATCCAGGACGGTTGTTCGCCCGTTGCGCGCGCTGTTCCAGCACCTCAACCAGCCGGAGCCCTCGCCCTATTGCCCCCAGCGGATCGCAGACCATGCGGCGACCAGCATGCGGGTGATTACCTTGGGCTTGGCCGCGATTGGAGACCTGCTCGCGCAGTCGGCCGTCCAGGTAGAGGAGCGCAGGATTCCCACCGAATCGGTGGAGAGCCTCGGAAGACTCATGGCGGAGCTCGGTGACCTCGCAGCGCTGTGCCACCAGCTGTGCACAGAGCCGTTTGGCCCGACGCTAGGCATCACGATCCAGGAGGAACGGGAGCGATGACCGCGGCGCAACCTACGAGTGTTCGGCAACGCCTGCAGGCGTTTGGCACCAGCTCACTGACCGACGCGGAGCTCGTCGCCGTCCTGCTGCGCACGGGCGATGTCGGCGAGCCGGTGAAGGAGCTCTCCAGCAGGCTAATCGCAGAGGCGGGCGGCCTGGCCGAGCTCCTATGCTGCCACGAGAGCATGGGAAGGAGCGGGCCTGCCAGTCCGAACATCCGGCCAGAGCTGGCCGTGGTGCTGGAACTGGCAAGGAGAGCCGCCGCCCAGCAGCTCGCCGCCCGCGACGTATTCGGCTCACCGGACGCGGTGAAGCACTACCTGCAGTTGCATCTCGCACGGCGGCAGCACGAGGTCTTCGCTGTGCTGTTCCTGGACTCGCAGAACCGGTTAATCAGAATGGAGGAAATGTTCCGGGGGACGCTCACTCAGACAAGCGTATACCCCCGCGAAGTCGTTCTAGCGGCACTGCGAGTACATGCGGGTGCAGTCATCCTCGCACACAACCATCCGAGTGGCACTGTGCAGCCTTCAAGGGCAGACGAAGCGCTGACGCAGACGATCAAGGCTGCCTTGGCGCTGGTGGATGTGCGCGTTCTGGATCACGTCGTCGTGGCTCCAGGGCAGGCGCTGTCGATGGCGGAAAAAGGCTTGATTTGAGCACGAGGGTGGCTTGAGCCACCCTCTGTTGTGTCAGGCGTTTTTTTTTTATTGGCTGTTGCCTCGCGCGCAAAATCAGCAGCGGAAGTTCGTCGAAATGCGCCACACCCAGGTGTGCTCCACGAGCTACCCGCCAAGCGCGAGTGAATTACGCGTATCTCGCGTCAAACCGCCGGAGCCAGGCCGCGCACCAGCCCAGCGCAACTAGCAGCGGCCCCCTACAGTGCGCTGGAGATCTTTGAAGACAGCTGGGCACCCATCGTGCACTCTCCACATCTCCACAATCCGCTGCTTGCGGATCAGCTTCTGCTCGCACCATAACCATGGTGCCCGAACCCATATTGCTTCGTCCGGGCCTTGCACAGGTAGCTCGCGCGGTGAAAGAAGGCTTCAACCGATTCTGGTTCGTCCCGAACAAGCATGTACGACGGGTTTTCGGGGAAGTGCACCAAAGGCTTTGCTTTCTCAACCGTTTCGCCGAGTGCACTGGCCCATGCCTCCCAAACTCGATTTGCCATGTTTCCATGGGGAGCGTGGTAACTGCCCAGCCAATTGAAAACATACCCATTTAGGAACACAACAAAGTGGTAGTGCACTCGATCTAAATCACCCACCTCTCTCACCCAGAAATATCTGACTTTGGTGTGGTGGACGAATGAATTTTTCTTGGCTGCTGCTGCCCTGTTGGATTGAATCTTTGCTTTCAGTGAATCGACGAACTTGGATGCGGGTGAATTGCTCAGTGTATCGCGGCTTGCCGCCATGTGCCTGGGAAAATGGAGATCGAACCTAAATGCAAAGACTCGTCGATATTCTGCTGTTGCCTTTTTTATCACTCCTTCCAGCGCACCAAGGTACTCCGCGATCATGGGGTAGTTGCCATCCATCACCGGCATCGAGTTGTATTCGTCTCCGAAATGCAAATGATGGTTTTTGTTTAAGTTAAATTCGCCGTAATTCATCTCGCGACTCTGACGGTTTGGTTCGGTGCAAAGTGCTCTCCATTTCACGCATCGCATCCAAGCATCGTATTTGTAATCTACTCTCTTGAGTAATTAATACTAATTGATACTAATAATGCTAATAATACTACCAATACCTAGGAAGTTAAGTCGCTGAGTAGCGTTGCCATTGGTTGAAATGTGAATGAGGTACGAGTAAATGCGTGGTGCAATCAGGCGGCGTCTACTCTGGAAAAATGGGAATTCAGGAGCCTCTTGCATTTTTTCGCTCACTCAGCCACTCGTCCACTTCTTCTTTGATCCATCCTACTGAGCGCAGCCCCAACTTCACCGGCTTTGGGAACTGGTTGTTCTTCATGTACAGATAAAGCGTTGACCGGGGCAGGCCCGTCAATTCGCTGACGGCTGGAAGTCTCAAGACACGCATGCTTTGACCTACTTGGTTTGTTCATCCAAAGCATCTGTGCATCCAGTTAAATTTCGCTGGACGCAGTGGTGCTCTGATCGGCTGATCAAACTCGATGAGTTGCAGCATCGGACATTGATCCCCTTTTGCCAGGCTGAGGTCGTGCGTAGACGGTGCCACGGTGGCGTTTGCCGCCGTCTGAAAACGGCCGCATTTCGGCCGATCCGGGTGAATTCGGCGGTGACTGGTCAGGCCCGTGCTAGCCACGACCGTTGTTTCTTCACGTCGTCGCGGTCGTCTGACCTCTGAAGGCCTAGTCTCGGTAACGCAACCTCGTATTAGCAAAGGGCCATGGTGACTAGGTCAATCACGAGGCGCTCAGGAGGCGTCTCCCCACTTCGCCAGCTCTTGCGGGCGGCGGGCTGCTGCACAACGGTTCGCGCTTTCGACGGAAAGACTTCCCCGGCTTCCTCGAGCAGGGCACGCGTCGATGCGCGGCAACTGAGGGTGCTTGCTTAGGTTCAAGATGCACTCTACGATGCTTCTAGGTAACTGCAAGAGAGCTAATAGCGCGGTTCTGCGTTCCTTCTACAATTGCTGTGCTCACGGTCGAGCACCGTGCTCAATCTGATCGGTATTACTGATGGCAATTCAAATCCACGACGAATTTTCCGAGCTATTTGGTACGACGGTTCAGTCAGACCGCCTGGAGTCATTTGTGTGGGCCTGGCTCGCCCAACATGGAGCGTTTACGTCTGCCCGGGACTGGGTGCCAGAGATCTGCAGGGGCATGATCGCGGCGCTTTTGTGGCTAAATCGTGCGGTGGTCGAACAAATCCGGTGCGATTTGTCCAGCCAAATTCCTGAGCGCCATCTGAGCTGGATAAACGGAAGTGACCGTCAGTGGGTATGGATTACTAGGTACGTGACGGGGTCGGTTTTGCGGGCGGGTTCCTTGCTAGATGCACCCCGTCCGCAATACATCTTGCTGGAACCCGATTTCGCAGGAAAGATGCCGCACCATTTAGTCGGCAGAAATCGGAACATTGCGGGAGTCGATTATTGGATCTCCAGATTCTTCTCCGGGCTGGATGCCGCTATTGCGTGCAGCAGCACAATGCGGGCGGCATGGGAAAGCCACACCCGATCAGATTCTGTCTTTGCGTGGTTAGATGATGCCCACGGGGAGCAAAAGCGAGCCTTTTTCTGGCGTTGGCTAGAGAATAGGCATTCGGTGGCCGCGTGGCGCAGTCAATTCCGGACTCATGAAGAGGTTCTGCTCTACTTCGACGAACTCATGCTTCCGTCGTCTGAAATGGAACTTCTCAGCACCAAAGCTCGGACGGCCTGGAACCAATACCTGCGCAGGGAGAACTGCAAGGGCAAGCAGCAATGCAATTTCGTACTATCTGACCAGACCGTAAGAAAACTCAAGATACTTGCAGAGAAGCACGGCCTAACGCGCACCGAAATTGTTGAACTCCTAATCGACTCTGAGGCCAAGAATGAGAGGTATATTTCAGAACGGCTCGAACGAAAGGCGCTCTTGACTACCCCTTTTGATGAGACGCGTTCGCCGCCTGGCCCCCTCAGTAAACCGATGAGTAATGCAGGCGCGTGACCTTCGCGCGGAAATGCTGGCGTTTTTAAAAAAGTAGATGGGACCAGTACCGCTTCGCTGCGTGGATGCGCCGCGCTTTCTCAACGCGGCTACGATTCGTCAAATCTCAAGCGATGCGAGCGCCTTGGCGGCATGGTCCCGAAGAAGGTGACCATAATGTTTCTCGATCATTTGCAGACTGGTGCCTGACAACTGCGCTACGGTCAATGTATCGAGCTTGTGCAGCGCAATGAGGTCGGTAATGGTGCTATGCCGAAGTGCGTACGCGGTGGCTTGGAGTGGCAGATTCGCGGCAGCCACTGCCTCTTTCACTGGACCCTTCCATGCGTCCTTATCCCAGGGCCTGCCGTCTGCTCGGGCGAGCAGCGGCGCTGCGGGCAGCTTATCCTTGCATAGACGCTCGAAGAATGCGGCAGTGGATGCGGGCAACGTGATCTTGCGATCCGCGCCAGCTTTGTCCTTGCCGATCTTCAAGGTGCTCAGGCGGCGATCGAAGCTGCTGACCGTCAACGCGGCCATTGCGCCAGGGCGAAGCGGCACCAGCGACAAGGCGCGCAGGAAAGCCGCCAGATCTGCTGGTGCCGCACCGACAAGGCTGCGCCTTTGGTCTGGGTCAAGGTACACGTCACGCCGCGCGTC
The DNA here is from genome assembly GCF_016722765.1 of Ramlibacter alkalitolerans. Lineage (GTDB taxonomy): Bacteria > Pseudomonadota > Gammaproteobacteria > Burkholderiales > Burkholderiaceae_C > Ramlibacter > Ramlibacter alkalitolerans. Next base: position 143,228 of record NZ_JAEQND010000014.1, read on the forward strand.
CGCATTCTCAACCGGCCTGAGCTTTGCTCGCCAAGCCTGATCTGTGCTGACGTGCCCGTTTTCCATCGCCAGATTCAGCGCTGCGCGGAGCGCCGTCATATCTCTGTTCAGAGTGCTGGAGGAGCGTTTCCGCGTTGCCTGTTTGCTCTTGTCCTGCGGGGTTGCCGGCATGCCGGCAAGGGTCGCGCGCCACTCGGAGACTGCCTTTGGGGTGAGCTTCAGTAGCGTCACTGAACTAAATTTTACCGAGTAGACCCAGCGCTTGAACCGACTGTCTGCGTCCTTCGCCGCGTCCTCGCGGCCTGCGCTGCGCAGGTGGGCGACGTACTCCCGGCAAGCGGCCGCCACGGTCAGCACCTCCGTGCTGCCGCCCCGGGCGAGGTGTCCAAACCACTCCTGCGCAGCTTTGGTCGCGAGGTCGAAGCGTTGGTGTGCGGGATGCTCGGACAAATCGCCCAACGCCTTGTACCGCTGCTTTCCACTGGCCTCGTCAACTGCGCGGGCGATCCAGCTTCCCTCGCCTTCGGCAGTCATCTTGCGCAACCCGAGGTAGCAGCCCTTCGTGACCCGCTGCCAATACGGCTCGCGCCGTGGCTTCAGGCGCTGGCGGGCGGAAACTGTGTCGATTTTAGTGGCCATCGAGTACGGAAAAAATACGGAAAACTTCTCCGTACTTTACTGGACTTCGCAGGACATGCACTCGCCTTTTCGAGAGGGAAACCGGGTCCAGGGAGGTCCAAGAACGTCCACGTTCCTTGCCTTCACACGGCAGGGGTCACATGTTCGATCCATGTATCACCCACCATTGGATTCAAGCAATTGCGCCACCTTCGGGTGGCGTTTTGCTTTGGGCTCGTTCTCCTTAGCCTCTCGGTCGCGCAGGGCGAAGCCCGGAGCGACCGAGAGGCGCCCCGCCGTCCTACGGCGGGTACCGTCCTCCTTGCCGCCTGACCGGCTTTGCGTTTGTCCTTCCGTCGGCAACTCTCGCCGGTGACCTGCACGATGGGCGTGTGGTGCAGCAAGCGATCGAGCGTCGCCGCCGTCAGCGTCTGGTCGTCGGCGATGGGCTCGCCTGCAGGCTCCTCGGCAAGGCAGCGTCAGCTCGAATCACGGCCGCGTTGACGGAATCCGGTCCTCGGCGAAACCATCGATCTGCTTGAGCTTCACGGTGTGCACGTGTTCACGCATCAGCTGCTCCGCCCTTTCGCCGTCACGCAGCAGGATCGCCTCGAACAGGCGATGGTGGTCGTCGTGGCTGCGCCGCAGCCACGCGTAGTCGCCCCAGGGCACGTTGCGCTCCGAGGATCCGGGGACGTTCCGGCACAGCTGAAGCATGTCCTGCAGCATCCGATTGGCCGCGGCTTCCAGGATGGTCTCGTGGATGCGCGCGTTCACGTCGATGAACACGGTGCGCCCCGAGGGCAGCAGGCGGCTCTTCGCGAACAGGCGATCCCCCGCAGCAAGGGCATCGGCGAACACGGAGCGCTGTGCCGCCGACAGGCCATGGCTGGCGGCACCGCGCGCCGCCAGTCCTTCGAGGACGCCCCGCACGTCGAAGACCGATTGCAGCGCCTGCGCATCGATGCCGCGCATGCTGAAGCCCCGGTTCGGCACGTAGTCCAGCAGGCCCTCGGCGGCCAGCCGGTGGAGCGCCGAACGCACGGGCGTGCGCGAGACCGCCAGCATCTCGGAGAGCCACTCCTCGTTCAGCTTTTCCTCGGGGGCGAAGCGTCCTTCCAGCACGGCCTCGCGCAGCCACTCGGTCACGCTCTGGGCGAGCGTCACTGCGGCGGACGGCGCGGCCGGCGCCGCCGGTGCGTGGCCTGTCTTGCGGCTGGCGCTGCCCGGACTGCTCATGCCGGCCATTTTGGATACAAACCCCGGGCTTCTCAAGAACCTCCCGCTGGAAGAGCCCGGCGGACGGTCTTCGGCTTGGATACAAAACCCGTTGACAGTCGGCCGGACCGGGTCCTAAATTGCGACCACCCACCGCGACCCTCCCTTCGCCGATGACCAACGCCCGCGCCGAAGCGACCGCCGACGACAACGCGATCGAGCGGATCACGGAGAACCGCACGCCCCATTTCGAGCCGTACGGGTGGCACCACTGGCCGCACGCGCCCTGGTTTTCCTACCAGTTCCGGCGCGGCCTCGGCGAGACGCAGGAAGGCGGGGGCGCGGTGAGCGAGGTGTTCCAGGCCGCCTCGCGCATCGACCCCGCCAGCGACGAGAGCTGGCACGTGGAATGGAAGCGCATCGCCGACCGCAACTTCGCCCGGGCGCAGGCGGAAGAGGCCGCCGGGCACATCCGCACGGCGATGAACTGCTACCTGCGTGCGGCGGACTACTACCGGCAGGCAGAGTTCTTCCTGCAACCGGACGATCCGCGCCGGCTCCCCACCTTCACGCTGATGGAGCAATCGAGCCACGGCTACCTGCGCCACCTGAATCCTTGCGGCGAGGTCCTGGACATCCCCTACGAAAACGGCGCGACGCTGCCGGCGTATTTCGTGCGCGCGCCCTTTCCGGTGCAGCGCCAGCCGGTGCTGATCTGCATGGGCGGGCTCGACTCGATCAAGGACGAGATGTGGTTCATGCAGGCGCACGGCTGCCTGCAGCGCGGCATCTCCGTGCTGATGATCGACGGCCCCGGGCAGGGCGGGGCGCTGCGCCGGCAAGGGCTGGTCAACCGGCACGACACGGAAGTGCCCATCGGCCGCTGCATCGACTACCTCGAGACGCGCGACGATGTGGACACGGGCCGCATCGCCGTGTGCGGCTCGAGCCTGGGCGGCTACTACGCGGGCCGCGCCGGCTGCTACGAGCCACGGCTCGCCGCCTGCATCTCGCACGGCGCGGTGTTCGCGATCACCGACCTGTGGGGCACGGCCGGCGAGGACCACGGCCTGGCCACGCACATCAAGTGGGTGTTCGGCCGCCCGAGCATGAAGAGCGCGATGGAAAAGGCGCGCGACTTCACCCTCGAGGGCCACCTGGAGCACATGCGCTGCCCGTACCTGGTGATGCACGGCGGCCACGACGTTCTCACCGTGTCGCAGGCGCGCAAGGTCTACGACTACGGCATTTCCAAGGGTGTGGACTGCACCTTGCGGCTGCTCGACGCGGAGGAGACCGGCGCCGAGCACTGCCAGCACGACAACCCCACCATCGGCCAGGAGATCCTGTCCGACTGGCTGGCCGACCGCTTCGGCATCGACCAGCGCGCGCTGCTGCAGACGTCCCGCAACCCCCTTCTCTGAAGCAGGAAGCCCCATGAATTTCGGCGTCGACAAGGTGAGGGCAGCGGTGGTCGGCATCGACCTGCACCGCGGGCATCTCGACATAGCCGTGGCCACCATGCCGGCGTCGCCCGAAGTTGCCAGGCGCGTCGTCGCTGCCAATCGCGCCCTGTTCGACTGGGCGCGCACGCAGGCGATCCCGGTGATCCACTGCATCACGCAGTACCGGGATGGCGAGGAGATCCGGCTCAACGCGTTCTGGCGCACGCGGGCCGAGGACCCGGACAACCCGCGCAGGAACGTGATGCGCCACAACCTGATCGGCATGCCCGGCGGCGAGGTGATGCCGGGCCTGCAGGACGCGCGCGACTGGGTCGTCGACACGAAGAAGCGCTACAACTGTTTCGTCGCGACCGACCTCGAACTGCTGCTGCGCTCGCACGGCATCAACACCCTCATCGTCACGGGCGTCAACACCAACAGCTGCATCCTCTCCACCGTCACCGCGGCGTGTTCGATGGACTATGCCGTCATCGTGCCCAGTGACTGCGTCGACACGATGGACGCGCCCGCACTGCACGATGCGGCGCTGCTGTGCATCCGCACCGCCTTCGGCTTCGTCATGAGCTCGCAGGAAGTGATGGCGCTGCCCGAGCTGCGGGCCGCCTGAGGCAAGCGCGCGATGCCCGCTGCCGGCAGCTTCCCGATCGGCCCGGATGACCTGGCGCACAGCCCGGGGCACGCGGGGCAGCCGGATCCCCCGGCGGTGACTGCAGCCGTCGACCCGACCTGAGGGAGTTGCCATGGCCATGACCCCGCGCGAGCGCACCGAGTTTTCCGCCATCGTGGACCGCCCGCCGCTGAAGCTGCCCGGCGGCGCCAAGGTGATCGTCTGGACCATCGTCAACCTGGAAGTCTGGGACATCGCACGCCCGATGGCGCGCCAGGTGCTGCCCGCGCCCACGGGCGTCCCCCTGCTGCCGGACGTGCCGAACTGGGCCTGGCACGAATACGGCATGCGCGTGGGCTTCTGGCGCTTCAAGAAGCTGTATGACGGCCTGGGCATCCGGCCGACGCTGTCGATCAACGCGCGGGTCACGGTGGACTATCCCCGCGTGGCGCAGGCCTGCGCGGACGCCGGCTGGGAATTCATGGGCCATGCCTACGAGCAGATGCCGATCCACAAGGTCGAAGACCAGCAGGCGATGATCGAGCGCTCGCTGGACACGCTGGAGAAGTTCACCGGCAAGCGGCCCGTCGGCTGGCTCGGCCCCGGCCTGACCCAGACCTGCGAGACGCCCGACCTGCTGGCCGCCGCCGGGGTGAAGTACATCGGCGACTACCCCTACGACGACGAGCCCACCGAGATCCGCACCGGGCATGGTCCGCTGGTGACGCTGCCCTACACGGTGGAAAACAACGACATCCCGATGATGATCGTGCAGCACCACGAGGCGGCGTACTGGACGCGCAAATGCTGCGACACCTTCGACCGCTACTACCAGGAAGCGGCCGAGCGGCCCAAGATCATGGCCATCGCCATCCATCCGTACATCAGCGGCCAGCCGTTCCGCATCGGCTACCTGGAAAAGGTCTACGAGCACATCAACCGCCACAGCGGCGTGCTGCACTGGAACGGCGAGCAGATCCTGGAGTGGTACCAGGCGGGCAGGGCGCAGCCCGGGGGACGCGCTTGAACACGCGCCGCGAGGGCGCGCATCGCTTTGTCAAGCCCGGGGACACCATGGTGGCGGCGGTCCCCGGTGCCGGCACATTTCGGCTTATCCCGTGAGGTAGATCCATGCGTCCGCACGAGCGACTGAGCTATTCACCCATCACCCAGCGTCCGCGCCTGGTCCTGCCGGACGGCGCGCGCATGGTGGTGTGGGTGATCGTGAACGTCGAGGAATGGGACATCGACCAGCCCATGCCGCGGACGGTGCTCACGCCGCCGGCGGGCGGCCAGCCCTCGCCCGACATCCCGAACTGGGCCTGGCACGAGTACGGCAATCGGGTCGGCTTCTGGCGCATGCTGGAGGTGTTCGACCAGTTCGACATCCCCGCCGTGCTGGCCGTCAACGGCAGCTGCTTCGCCACCTACCCGCAGATCGCCGAGGCCGCGAAGGCGCGCGGGTGGGAATTCCTGGGGCATGGCTTCATCCAGAAGAACATGCAGAAGGTGGAGGACGAGGCCGAGGCGATCCGCCTGACCACCGAAGCGATCCGTGCGTTCAGCGGCAAGCCGCCGCGCGGCTGGCTCGGCCCGGGCCTCACCGAGACCTGGCACACGCCGGACCTGCTGCAGGAAGCGGGCTACGACTACGTGTGCGACTGGGTGCTGGACGACCAGCCGGTGGAACTGAAGACGCGCAGCGGCCGCACCATCGCCAACGTGCCGTACACGCAGGAGTGCAACGACGTGGCGATGATGCTGATCCAGCACCACACGGCCCGTGAGTACCACGACCGCGCGCTGGACCAGTTCGAGCAGCTGTACGAGGACTCGCGGGAATCGGCGCGGGTGATGGCGCTGGTCGTGCACCCCTACATCATGGGCGCGCCGCACCGGCTCAAGTGGTTCCGCAAGGTCTTCGAGCGCCTGAGTTCGCGCAAGGACGTCCTGTTCTGGAGCGGCGCGCAGATCCTGGACTGGTACCGGAGCGAACAGGCGCGGCACGCCGCCGGTGCAGAAGGGGCCGGTGCTGGGCGCTGATGTCGCTGCTGCAGTTCCTCAACGGCCTCACCTTCGCGGCCCTGCTGTTCCTGGTGGCGAGCGGGTTCACGCTGATCTTCGGCCTGATGCGCATCGTCAACCTCGCGCACGGCGCGATGTACCTGATGGGGGGCTACGTGGCGTATGCGGCAGCGTCCGCCTCCGGCAGCTTCATCCTGGGGCTGCTGGCGGCGGTGCTCGCGGTGGCGGCGCTGGGGCTCGCCGAACAGGGCCTGCTGCGCTTCGTGGGCGGCAATGAACTGCGCCAGGTGCTGCTCACGCTGGGCCTTGCGCTGATGCTGAACGACGCGGCGCTGGTCATCTTCGGCGGCGACACCTTCAGCGTGCCCATGCCCGAGGCCTTGCAGGGCGCGGCCAGCTTCCTGGGCATGTTCTATCCGCGCTATCGCCTCTTCGTGCTGGCCGCAGGGGTGGTCGTCCTGCTGACCCTCTGGCTGGTGATGAACCACACCCGGCTGGGCGCGCTCATTCGCGCCGGCGTGGACGACGCGGAGACGGTGCAGGCGATGGGCATCGACATCCGCAAGGTCTTCGTCGCCACGTTCATGCTCGGCATGGCCCTCGCCGGCATCGCCGGTGCACTGGGCGGAGCCTTCCTGTCCCTCTATCCCACGGCCGATTCCGAGATCCTGGTCTACAGCCTGGCGGTGGTGATCATCGGCGGCCGCGGCAGCCTGGCCGGGGCCGTGGTCGGAAGCCTGGCGGTGGCGATGCTTTCCACCTATGGGCAGGTGTTCTTCCCCGAGCTCAGCTACTTCGTCATCTTCGGCCCGATGGCGTTGCTGCTGGCCTTCCGGCCCCTCGGGCTGTTCGGGCGGGCGACATGACGGCAGCGACCCGAACCGATGGCCTGCCCGTGCCGGCCACCACCCGACCCCATCGGCGGGCCGGGTGGACGGCGCTGGTCGTGGCGGCGCTCGCGCTGGTGCCCTTCGTGCTGCCCGGCTACTTCACGAGCCTGGCCACCCTGATGCTCATCTACGCCTTGCTGGCCATGTCGGTCGACCTGCTGGCTGGCTATGCGGGGCGGACGTCCCTGTGCCACGGCGCCATCTTCGGCACCGCGACCTACGTCGTGATGTACGTGACCACCACGCAGTCCGGCAATCCGTGGCTGGCCGCGGTGCTGGGCCTGCTGGCGGCGATCGCGGTCGGAGCCGTGTTCGCTGCGCTGGCGGTGCGCACCACCGGCGTGTATTTCCTGTTGCTCACGCTGGCGCTGGGCATGGTCGTGTGGGGTGTGTGCCAGCGCTGGACCTCCGTCTCGGGCGGCGAGAACGGCCTGCGGGGCGTGTCGCGGCCGGCGTTGCTGGCCGATGCGGCGGTGTTCTACTGGTTCGTGCTCGTCGTGGGCGCGCTCGCCACGCTGGCGATGTGGCGGCTGGTCTGCTCCCCGTTCGGCCTGGCGCTCAAGGGCATCCGCGAAAGCGAGTCGCGCATGCGCAGCGTGGGCTACCACACCACCTGGCACCTGTTCCTCGGCTTCGTGTTCTCGGCCGCGATGGCCGGACTCGCGGGCGTGCTGTACGCCTGGTTCAACAGCTTCGTCAGTCCGTCGACGGTGGCGCTGGCCCAGTCGGTCAAGGGGCTGCTGATGGTAATCGTCGGCGGCGTGGGCACCCTGTTCGGCGGCATCGTCGGCTCCATCCTGATCGTCGTGCTCGAGAACGTGGCCAGTTCCTTCACCGAACGCTGGTCGATGGTGCTCGGTGCGCTGTTCGTCCTGACCATGATCTTTGCGCCGGAAGGCATCGTGGGCAAGCTGCGCTCGCATGCCGGCCGGCGCGCAGAGCCGTGATTGCCGTCCCCGCCTCATCCCATCCACAGGAGAACCCCATGGACCGCAGGACCTTCGTCAATTCCTCCAGCGCACTGGCCGGACTGGCCGCTTTCGGCGCGTTCATCCCGGTCCGCGCGCAAGGCAGCGGCCCGATCAGGATCGGCCTGCTCACGCCCCTCACTGGCGTGGTCGCTTCCGGCGGCAAGGAGATCGCGGAAGGCTTCAACCTGTACTGGGAGCAGGTCGGCAAGAAGATCGGCAACCGCCCCGTCGAGATCTTCATCGAAGACGACGGTTCCAACCCCGACATCGCGCTGCAGAAGGCACGCAAGCTGACGGAGCAGACCAAGGTCGATTTCCTGGTGGGCGACCTGCTGGCCAACACCGGCCTGGCGGTGGCCGAGTACGCCAAGGGCAACGGCATCCCCTACTTCATCCCGGTCATCGCCGCCGACGACCTGACGCAGCGCAAGCGCATCCCCAACGTGATCCGCGTCGCCGGCTACAGCGCCAGCCAGATGCCGCGCCCGCTGGCCGACTACGCGTTCAAGAAGATGGGCCTGCGCAAGGTGGTCACGATCTCGCAGGACTACACCTTCGGCCACGAGCAGTGCGGCGGCTTCGCGCAGGTCTTCACGGAGCTGGGAGGCACCATCGTCGCGCAGCACTGGCACCCGCTCAACACGCAGGACTTCAGCCCCTACATCGCGCAGATCCAGTCCGCCGCGCCCGACGGGGTGTTCGCCATGGAGACGGGAGCCGACGCGACGCGCTTCATCCAGCAATGGACCAACTTCGGCCTGAAGGGGAAGTTGAAGCTGCTGGGCGCCATGAACGCCACCGACCAGTCCGTCATCCGCACGCTCGGCGCGGAAGCCGAGGGCATCCTCTCCGCGGCGCATTTCGCCGAAGGCAGCGAGGCGGCGGCCACCAGGAAATTCGTCGCGGACTACGAGGCGGCGTACAAGAAGCTGCCCTCCATCTACGGGTTTTCGCACTACTCCGCGGCCATGTGGCTGGCCGAGGCGATCAAGCGCGTCAACGGCAACGTGGAGGACCGTCCCAAGCTCCTGGCCGCCGTGCGCGGCACGGTCCTGAGCAACTCGCCGCTGGGTCACGAGGTGCGGCTGGACGAGTACGGCAACCCCGTGTACGACGTCTACATCCGCAACGTGGTGAAGCGCCCGGACGGCAAGTACTGGAACGTGCCGATCGAGACGTACAGGAACGTCTCGCAGTTCTGGACCTACAAGGTCGACGACTACCTCAAGCAGCCGCCTTACTCGCGCACGTTCCAGGGCATCAAGAAGACCTGAGGGGAGGCACCGGTGTCCGCGACCGCCGCGCCGCTGCTCGACGTCCGGGCCGTCAGCATCCATTTCGGCGCGCTGAGGGCCGTGGACGCCGTGTCGCTGCGACTGGCGGCCGGCGAACGCGTCGCCATCCTCGGGCCCAACGGCGCGGGCAAGACCACGCTGTTCAATGCCATCACCGGCACGATCCGCGCCACCCGCGGCCAGGTGCTGTTCGAGGGCGCCGACATCACGCGCGCGCCACCCAACGCGCGCGCACACCGCGGCATCGCCCGCACCTTCCAGATCACCAACCTGTTCTTCGGGCTGAGCGTCGAGGAAAACCTCCTGCTGGCGCTGCGCGGGCTGCTGCGAAGCCGCTTCGCCGTCTGGCGCGACGGCCGCGCGCTGGGCGCCGAGCACGAGGTGGTGGACTCCGCGCTGGAACGATGCCACCTGCACACCAAGCGCCATTTGCTCGTGAGGGAGCTGTCGTATGGCGAGCAGCGCCAGCTGGAACTGGCGATGTCGCTGACCAGCTCGCCGCGGCTGCTGCTGCTGGACGAACCGGCGGCGGGCCTGTCCCCGGCCGAGCGGGTGGTGATGGCGCAGGTGATTCGCGGGCTGCAGGGCAGCGTGGCGCTGGTGCTGATCGAGCACGACATCGACCTGGCGCTGGGCATGGTGGACCGCGTCGTGTGCATGGCGCAAGGCGCGGTGCTGGTCGAAGGCAAGCCGGACGAGATCCGGGGCAACGAGAAGGTGCAGGAGATCTATCTTGGGCGGCGGCGCCGTGCTTGACATCCAGGAACTGTCGGCGGCGTACGGCCAGGCCCGCGTCCTGCACGCGGTGTCGATGCAGGTGCGCCCGGGCGAGATCGTCGCCCTGCTGGGGCGCAACGGGATGGGCAAGACTTCGCTGGTGCGCTCGGTGATGGGCCTGGGAACGCCGCGCGTGCAGGCCGGCACGGTCCGCATGGAGGGGCGCGACCTGGTGGGCCTGCCTGCGCACCGCATCGCCAGGCAGCGCATCGGCTATGTCCCGCAGGGCCGGCGGGTGTTCCAGTCGCTGACCGTGCTGGAACACCTGGAGATGCTGGCTCGGGGCCAGCCGGGGGCATGGAGCGTGTCCCGGGTGTTCCAGGCCTTCCCGCGGCTGCAGGAACGCCAGGGCCACCGCGGCAGCCAGCTTTCCGGCGGCGAGCGACAGATGCTCGCCATCGGGCGGGCGCTGATGACCGGTCCGCGCATCCTGCTGATGGACGAACCCACGGAAGGCCTGGCACCGGTGATGGTCGAGGCGGTCGAAGCCATCCTGCGCAGCTTGCGCGAAGAGGGATTGGGCATCCTGCTGGTGGAGCAGAACCTGTACAGCGCCCTGTCCGTGGCGGACCGGGTCATCCTGCTGGAGACGGGGCAGGTGGTCTGGAACGGGACGCCGGCCGAACTGGAGGCGCAGCAGGACCTGCTGGAGCGCTACCTCGGGGTGCACTGAGCACGCGAGGCTTGGCACGCGAAATCGAAACGATCCCCTCTCCTCGCGCGGCGGCGCCAGCGTGGCGTGGCATTTGCCAATGCGGTGCGGTTGTCAAGACGCCTCAGACGGTCCGGCGCGTCATCATCTCCCGGATCTTGCCGATCGCCATCGCAGGGTTCAGTCCCTTCGGGCACACGTTGGTGCAATTCATGATCGTCCGGCAGCGGTACAGCCGATAAGGGTCCTGCAGGTTGTCCAGGCGCTCCTCGCTTGCGTGATCGCGGCTGTCGGCCAGGAAGCGGTAGGCCCACAGCAGGCCTGCCGGTCCGACGAACTTGTCCGGGTTCCACCAGAAACTCGGACACTGCGTACTGCAGCAAGCGCAGAGGATGCACTCGTACAGGCCATCGAGTTCGTCGCGGGCCTCGATGCTTTGCAGGCGCTCCTTTTCGGGCGGCGGCTCGTCGTTGACCAGGTACGGCTTGATCGAGTGGTATTGCCGGAAGAATTGCGTCATGTCGACGATCAGATCGCGAATCACGGGCAGGCCGGGCAGCGGCTTCAGCACGATCGGGTCCGGCAGGGTGCGCAGGTTGGTGAGGCATGCGAGGCCGTTCCAGCCGTTGATGTTCATGCCGTCGGAACCGCAGATCCCTTCGCGGCAGGAGCGCCGGAACGCGATGGTCGGATCCAGCGCCTTGAGCTTGATGAGCCCGTCCAGCAGCATGCGCTCGTCGCCGCTCAGCGGCACGTCGAACGTCTGCATGTGCGGTCGATCATCGCTCTCCGGATCGTACCGGTAGACGCTGAAGCGCCGGATGCGTGGACCGGTCGGCGCAGCTGAAGCGGTCATTCGATCCTCCTGTGCGGAGGCCGCCAGTGTACCGAGCGTCGGAAGGTCAAGTCTGGGGACGCCGCGACGGACTCTGCGGCTGTTGAAGGATGTCATTCAGGCATCCGGCAGCGTTCCGGCAAGACCCCTCGCGGCGAATGGCCGGTGCTTGCCTAATAATCGCAGCCCGTTCACTCCAGGGGCACCTCATGCATCGAATCCCTTCAGCGAAGAGCATGGCGCAGGCGGTGGTGCTCGCGGGAGGAACCGCCGCCCTGGTCGCGGCGCTTGCAGCCACCCCGATGGGGCACATCCGCGGGACCATCGTCTCCGCGACGGCCGACCAGGTGACGGTGCGGACCAGCGAAGGAACCGAGAGCGTCGCCATCGACTCGACCACGCGCATCGCCGGCGTCGTGCCGAGCAGCCGTGACCAGATCAAGGCCGGCACCTTCGTCGGCATTGCGAACCTTCCCGGCAAGGCTGCGTCCACGGCGATGGAAGTAGTCGTCTTCCCGGATTCGATGAAGGGCACGGGCCTCGGCGACTACCCATGGGACCTGGCACCGAAGTCTGCCTCCGCGGGCGGCAAGGCATCGGCCATGACGAACGGGACGGTGACCACGGCTGCGGCCGGGGCCGCGAAGAGTTCCGCGATGACGAACGGCACGGTGAAAAGCGCTTCCAAGTCGGGCAGCCTGATGCTGGCGGTGGACTACGGCAAGGGCGAGAAGAAGATCCAGGTCCCGGCCGGCGTGCCCGTCGTCGGCATCGTGCCCGGGGACGCCAGCAAGCTGGTGGCCGGTGCGCACGTGTTCGTCGCGACGAAGAAGGACGCGCCGAAGACCGCAGGGTTCATCGCCGTCGGCATCGACGGAGCCGTCCCGCCCATGTGAGGGGCCGGGCCTCGCTGCATGGGCGAACTGATCTACCGGCACCGGCTGCCGGTGCGCATCCTGCATTGGGTGAACGTGGTCTGCCTCGTCATCCTGCTCATGAGCGGGCTGCAGATCTTCAACGCCCATCCTGCCCTCTACTGGAGCGAGGATTCGCGCGCGAGCACCAGGGTGCTGGAGATCACCCAGAAGCAGGTGGACGGGCAATCGCGCGGCGTCACGCGCGTCGGCCCGTTCGAGTTCGACACGGACGGCGTCCTGGGCAACTCGCGCGGCGCGGAGGGCATGCAGCCGCGGGCCTTCCCGGCTTGGATCACCATTCCCGGACCGCAGTGGCTGGCCATGGGCCGCCTGTGGCACTTCTTCTTCGCCTGGCTGTTCGTCGCCAATGGCCTGGCGTACATCCTCTGGACGCTGTTCAGCGGGCACCTGCGCCAGGACCTGCTTCCCACCCGCAGCGAGTGGCACGGCATCGGCCGCTCGCTGCGCGACCACCTCCTGCTGCGCCACCCTCGCGGAGAGGAAGCACGGCGCTACAACGTGCTGCAGAACATCGCCTACCTCGGCATCGTGTTCGGCGTGCTGCCCTTGCTCGTTCTCGGTGGCTGGGCGATGTCGCCGATGATGGATGCCTTCGTGCCGGGCTGGGTGGACTGGCTGGGTGGGCGGCAGGCCGCGCGCACGCTGCACTTCATCGCTGCGATGCTGCTGGTCGCCTTCGTTGCGGTGCATCTCTTCGAAGTCGTGGTCACCGGGCTGGTGAACAACCTGCGCTCGATGATCACCGGCCACTGGAGGCTGCCGGAATGAAGAACCCCAGGCCCTTCCTCGAGCAGCGCCGCGAACGCCGCGGCTTGCTGCGCGCCGGGCTCGCGGCCGCCGCGGCATCGAGCGGGCTGGCGGGCTGCGATGCGTTGAGCAGCAACGAGACCGCCGTCGCCGTGCTGCGCAGCGCGGAGCGCTTGTCCTATGGCGCGCAGCGGGCGCTCGGCCGGCGCGCCATGGCGCAGGAATTCTCGCCCGCCGACATCGCCCCGGTATTCCGCCCCAACGGAACCACCATGCCGCTGGGAGACGGCTACGCGGCGATGCTCGCCAACGGCTTCGCCGACTGGCGGCTGACCATCGACGGGCTGGTGGCGAAACCGCTGGAACTCTCGCTCGCGCAATTGCAGGCCATGCCCACCCGCACGCAGGTCACCCGGCACGATTGCGTGGAGGGCTGGAGCTGCATCGGCCAATGGAAGGGCGTGCGCCTGTCGCATGTGCTGAACCTGGCGCAGCTGAAGCCCGGCGCGAAGTACGTGGTCTTCCACTGCCTCGACCAGATGGAGGAAGACGACGAGCGCTCGCTCTACTACGGAAGCGTGGACCTCGACGACGCGTTCCACGAACAGACGCTCCTGGCGTGGGAGCTCAATGGCAAGCCGTTGCCGGTGGAGAACGGTGCGCCGCTGCGCGCCAGGATCGAAAGGCAGCTGGGCTACAAGCAGCCCAAGTACCTGCGGCGGGTGCAGGTGGTCGCGGGCTTCGGCGACATCGGTGCGGGCAAGGGCGGGTATTGGGAAGACCGAGGGTACAACTGGTACGGCGGCATCTAGGCAATGCCCACGGTCCGCACAAGGCCGGCAGCGATCAGCACGAGGCCGAGGGCGCGTCCGAGCATCTCGCCTCGCGGGGCCGCCTTCTCGATGGCCACCGCCAGGGACAGCGCGGTGATCCAGGCGATGTTCATCACGCCACCCACGAACAGCAGCAGCATCAACGCCCAGCAGCAGCCGGTGCACACGATGCCATGACGAACGCCCATGGCGAACGCACCGGCAGTGCCCGGCCTCCATCGGCGATCACGAATCCGAGCGGTGAACGGCATTGCGCCAGGCACATCCGCTTCAAGGGCGAAAACTGGTAGGCGCCGGCGATGACGAGCAAGCTGGCGCTGAGCGTCATCGACTGGCTGACGATCATCGGGTCGACCCAGTCGAGCCTTTGCAGGACCCACTGCAGGACGGTGGCCGCGGCCCCGTAGACACTCCACACGAGGAGGTAGGCCGCGACGAAGGCCCGGGCGCGCCCGACGGCCGCCTGCTGCACGTTCACGCGCACGAAGGTGAGCACCATCGGCAGCGCCGACGGCAGCATCATGGTGGCCATCATGATCGTCCACATCGCGAACAGTGCCGCGACGTTCGCCGTGGACCAGTCCGAATCGCCCGGCATCGTGAGTTGCACGACCGGGTTTCCCATGTCCACCACCATCCAGGCGAGCAGCCCCCAGCCGGCCAGGCTCAGGCCCACGACGAGGCCGGCACCGGCAGTCCTGGAAGCTTCCTTGCGCATGGGAAGTGAACGATCCGCGGGCAGCGGGCGCATGTCAACTGCGCCTTGAAATCCATGCCTCGCAGGACTATCCTGCCGTCTCGCCGACATCCTCAGGAGGGTTCGCCATGGCCTGGCAGATCCGGGGTGAATACATGGAGACGTGCAACTGCGCGTTCCTCTGTCCCTGCATCGTGACGAACCTGCAGGGCCAACCCACCGAGGGAGACTGCAAGGCCGCCCTCGCCATGCACATCGACGAGGGCAGCATGGATGGCGTGTCGCTCGATGGCGTCGACTTCATCGCCATCCTCCAGTCCAAGGGGCCCATGGGTGCGGGCGACATGACGGTCGGCCTGGTCGTCGATGCCGCGGCGAGCGATGCGCAGGTCCAAGCCATCACCGCCATTGCGAGCGGAGCGGCTGGCGGTCCCTTGGCCATGATGGCGCCCCTGGTCGGCCGGTTCGCCGGCGTCGAGCGGGCGAGCGTCTCCATCCGCGGCGAAGGCGGGAAGTGGAGCGCCCGGGCCGGCGAACTCATCGACCAGGCGTGCGAAGGCGTCCTGAACATGGAAGGCCGGCCGCTCGTGCTGGACAACGCGTCCCACCCGGTCAGTTCGCGCATCGCGCTGGCCAGGGCGGCGCGCAGCATGTTCAAGGTCTTCGGCATCGAGTGGAAGGACGAGACCGGAACGCGCAACGCGCACTACGCGCCGTTCTCATGGGCGGGATAGGCACGTCTGCATCACGCGCCCCTGCGCCCGTGCATCCACTGCGGCGCGTGCCGGTTCATGTGAGGGGAAGTGCGCTCGCGTAACAGAGTCTTTCTACGGCTCACCGGCTCCGCATCCGCTTCCGCTCTGCCGGACCGCTGCGGCAACATTCCATGCATTCACACGTGCCATCGGGCAGGATGCCGCTCGCGCGGCTGATGCCGACGCGCCCGACGGCCAGCAGGCCTTTGTCGAGCGCAAGTTCGAAGAAGCCCCAGGCGTGCGCTCCATTGGCGCGCAGGCGCATGCCGGCCTCGTATTCCACGTGCCGCGCTTCCTGCTGGAAATGGTGCGGCAGCAGGAACATCCCCTGCGACCAGAGCACGCGGCTGTTCAAACTCATTTCGACGCGGCCATGGCCGCCTCCACCGAAAGCTGGTCCGCCTTGATCACGAGCGTGTGCATCCGCCCGGGCTGCACCGCGACGATGCTGCGCCAGCGCGCGTGCTCCACGTCGCGGAAGGCCGCCACCACGCCGAGGAAGCGCGTCTCCTGCGCCAGGGTCTTGGCGAACTTCTTCGATTCGCCGGGCGCGAGCACGAATTCCTCCTTCGCCAGCAGGTCGGCGCCGAGCTCCGCCTTGTCGCGCTGGTAGAGCGACATGAAGTCGGCGCTGTTGAAGGCCGCGGCCGTCTTGAGCTCGTACACGCGCAGCAGCAGGGGCGAGGGCCGCTGGCTGGTGCTCGGGTTGACCTGCTCGGAGGCCTGCAGCGTGCCGGCCACCTGCGTCGGCTTGGGCGCGCTGGCGCAGGCCACCAGCGCCAGCGCCACGAGCACCGCGGCCGCGTGCGAGGGAGCGAGGATCTTCACGTGCGGTTCTCCCGTTGCCTGCGGGCAGGATAGTCACTGGCCGGCCGTGCGCCTCGTGACTTAGGTAATCGGCGCGGCGTTCCCCCTCGTCGCGGCAGGGGCGCGCGAGCTCGTGCGCGCGCTGCGCACCTAAACTGCGTGGATGGACGCTGCACCGTGGCTGGCCTGGTCTTGCGCGGCATTGGCCTGCTGCGCGCTGCCCGCGTCTGCGCAGGAGGAGGCGGCGCCGCTGGGCGCCTGCGTCGCCGCGCTGCGCAAGGAACTGCCGGCCCACCGCGATGTCTCGCCGCAGACCTTCGACAGCTACACCCGCGAGGCCGAGGACCTGCGGCCGGTGATCGAGAACGCGACGCGGGCCCAGCCCGAATTCCAGATCCCGATCTGGGATTACCTGGCCCGCCGCGTCGACGCGCAGCGCATCGACGACGGCCGCGCGCTGCTGCAGCAGGAGACGACGGCGCTCGAGGCCATCGCGCAGCGCCACGGCGTGGAGCCGGCCGTGGCCGTGGCGGTGTTCGGCATCGAGACGGACTACGGGCGCGTGGCCGGCCGGTATCCGGTGGTGTCGGCCACGCTGAGCCGCGCCTGCCTCAACCTCGGCAGCCGCGAGCGCAAGCAGCACTTCTTCGACGCGCTGTGGCTGCTGCAGCAGGGCGTGGTGCGGGCCGAGGACTTCACCGGTTCCTGGGCCGGCGCCTTCGGCATGACGCAGTTCATGCCTGGCACCTTCCGGCAGCACATGGCGGACGGCGACGGATCGGGCACGGCGGACATCGTGCACAGCGTGCCCGATGCCCTCGCCACCACGGCACGCTACCTGCGCAGCATGGGCTGGACGGCGGGGCGGCGCTGGGGCGTGGAGGTTCGCGTGCCCCCCGGCCTCGCGGCCTTCAATGCGCAGGAGGGCGACCATGCCTGCCTCGCGCAGGCGAAGCCGGCCGGCAGGTGCCGCAGCGCGCGCGCGTGGAGCGAAGCGGGCGTGACCCGCGCGGACGGCTCGCCGCTGGTGCAGCCCGATCCGAGTGCCGGCCTGTCCGATGCGGAAACCGTGTCGGCCCTGATCCTGCCCGCCGGCGCGCAGGGGCCGGCGTGGCTGGTCACGCCGAACTACCAGGCCATCTGGCGCTACAACCGCGCCGACACCTACGCGCTGGCCATCGGCCTGCTGTCCGATGCCTTGCGCGGCTTGCCGCCGCAGCAGGCCGCGTGGCCGACCGACGACCCGGGGCTGGCGCGCATCGCGTTCCGCGAGCTGCAGCAACTGCTGCTGGACCGCGGCCATTGCGAGGTGCGGGTGGATGGTTCCGAAGGGCCGCGCACGGGCGCCGCCATCCGCGCCGAGGAAGCCAGGCTCGGCTGGCCGGAGACCGGCCGCGCCGGCAGCAAGCTGCTGGCCGCCTTGCGCGGGGAGCGGCCGGAGCCGGTCGCCTGCGTCAGCGCCGAACGCTGAGCGCGGGCTTGCCGCTCTCCGGGCAGCGCGGCGCCCGCGCGCGGGGCGCGACGATTCAGGATCGGCTCCCCGAGCACGCGTCGTACTCGGGATCGGCGAGCCGAAGCAGGTGCGCCCGAACATCCTCGGGCCAGCGTTGAATGCGCCCTCGGAAGGCTTCGACATCGGCTGCGAACAGCGAGCGCGCAGCTTCCTCGAAGCCCGGCCTGTCCCCGGCCAGGGCCACCATCACCTTGTAGCTGCGTTCCTGGGCGCGGCGCATGCGCTCGCGTGCCGACCCGGTCCGGCGAGCTTCCTGCACCAGCCTGCGCAGCACGACGGAGGCGCCACCTGGCTGCGCGGCGAGCCACTCCCACTGGTCCGGCAGCAAGGTGACCTCACGGGCGACCACGCCCAGGCGTGGACGGCCGCGTCCGCGCGCGGGCTCCGCTTGCGTGGCCGGCGCGGCCCGGTACCTGGCGCGCACCTGCTCGTCCGTCCCGCGCAGGTCGAGTTCCACCTGGCTGCCGGTCGCGTCGCTGAAGACGAGCACCGGCTGGGCGGAGTCGCGTCGGATCGCCGCTGCCGCAGCGACATCCTCGAGGGCGCCGGAAGCAAGCTGCCGGGGACCGTCGAAGACGGTATAGGTCTGATCAGGATCGTGTTCCATGGGCGAATAATACCCGGGTGAAAAAGCGAAGTCCATAGTACCCGGGTAGAAAAGGGCCGCATGCTGTCGCATGCTCGCCGCGCAAATGAGCCTCACGCCATGGGGGTTGTCACCGATGCGGCAGCGGGACTCTCTAACGGAGTGAGAGAGCGCCGGAATGAAGGGTCGTTCCGCCTCCCTCGCCATAGGAGTTGCCATGAAATCCCCGTTCGCGATCGTGATCTGCACCGCCCTGTCCATGCCCGTGCTCGCCCAGCAGGCCGAAGCCATGAAGCACGCCAACCCGCAGGCGGAGGCCGCGGCCCAGGCGCGCGTGGAGGCCAGGGCGCACATTCCGCCCAAGGTGACGATCCAACCGGAGGCCCAGCGATCGTTCAACGCCCGTGCGGCAGCGGTCGCCGAAACCCGCAAGGCGCAGCGGCTGCTCAGTCCCAGGCACCCCGCGAACCAGAGCCGCGCGTTGCTGGACTCCCGCAAACTCTGATCGGAGGCGCGTGAATCTCAGCCGCGTCGTGCAGGCCGCCTGCAGCGGGCCGCTGGATGGCCAACGCGCGTTTCACGTTCCATGGTGTCAGGCGACACCAGAAACTGACCCCTTGACGACACGAGGAATTGACCCCCTTCGTGCAAGGAGGTCAGCGTGGAAGAGCTACTTAGGCAAAGTGTCTGGTCCGAGGAACTGCCGAGGGGCC
>NZ_JAEQND010000015.1 GCF_016722765.1 Ramlibacter alkalitolerans
TGTTCCTGCGCGACCAGGAAGAAAGCTGCCGGTGGCGACGATGTCGACACCGCCAAGCCGACTTCGATGCCCTTCAGCCGGGGCTATTCGGGTGAGCCGAACGGTTTCCGGACACCAGTGCGCCTCCGCGGGAATGACGGGGTTCCCGCCTTCGCGGGAATGACGAACCAGCCGGACCCCCGCCCTTGCCAAGTCGCCCCGACCCGCCCCATAATTCACCAGTTAGTGAATTAAAGCCCCGGAGAGTCCACCCATGGCCACCCAACGTCTCGGAATCATCATGCACGGCGTCACCGGACGCATGGGCATGAACCAGCACCTGATCCGCTCCATCGTCGCCATCCGCAACCAGGGCGGCGTCGCGCTGTCGAACGGCGACACGGTGATGCCCGACCCGATCCTGATCGGCCGCAACGCCGGCAAGATCGAGGCGCTCGCGCGCTCGCAGGGCATCGCCCGCTGGGGCACGGACCTCGACGCGGCGCTGGCCGACAAGGAAGACACGGTGTTCTTCGACGCCGGCACCACCCAGATGCGCCCGCAGCTGCTGGCCAGGGCGCTGCGTGCCGGCAAGCACGTGTACTGCGAAAAGCCCATCGCCACCACGCTGGGCGAGGCGGTGGAGATCGCGAAGATGGCCGAGAAGTCGGGCCTCAAGCACGGCGCCGTGCAGGACAAGCTGTTCCTGCCCGGCCTGCGCAAGCTGGACATGCTGCGCCGCGCCGGCTTCTTCGGCCGCATGCTGTCGCTGCGGCTGGAGTTCGGCTACTGGGTGTTCGAGGGCGACCTGCAGCCGATCCAGCGTCCGAGCTGGAACTACCGCGCCGAGGACGGCGGCGGGATGATCCTGGACATGATGTGCCACTGGCGCTACGTGCTGGACAACCTGTTCGGCCAGGTGAAGTCCATCTCCTGCCTGGGCGCCACCCACATCCCCGAGCGCTGGGACGAGAACGGCACCAAGTACCAGGCCACCGCCGACGACGCCGCCTATGCCATCGCCGAACTCGTCGGCCACAACGGCGAGCCGGTGATCGCGCAGCTGAACATGTCCTGGGCCACGCGCGTGCGCCGCGACGACCTGGTGACCTTCCACGTCGACGGCACGCACGGTTCCGCCGTCGCCGGCCTGCAGGAGTGCCGCGCCCAGAGCCGCGTGGCCACGCCGCGCCCGGTGTGGAACCCGGACGTGAAGCAGACCATGAACTTCTTCGACCAGTGGCAGGAGATCCCCGACAGCCAGGCCTACGACAACGGCTTCAAGATCCAGTGGGAGCACTTCATCCGCCACGTCGTGGAGGACGCGCCCTACCGCTGGACGCTGCCGGAAGGCGCCAAGGGCGTGCAACTGGTAGAGGCGGCCCTGCAAAGCTGGAAGGAACGTCGCTTCGTCGATGTCCCGCCCCTGTCGATCTGAGCACCGCGCCATGGCCATCACCCTGAAGCTGCCCACCCGCGACGGCACCCTGGAGGACTACACCCTGAGCGGCAGCGCTCCGGTGCAGCCCGAGCGCGGCGTCAAGTTCGACCGCATCGCCTATTCCGCCGCCCACGTGGTGGCCGACCCGCTGGCGGCCGTGGATCCCTGGATCGAGTCGGCCGTCGACTGGGACGCCACCATCGCCTACCGCCAGCGCCTCTGGTCGCTGGGCCTGGGCGTGGCCGAAGCCATGGACACCGCGCAGCGCGGCATGGGCCTGGACTGGCCCACTTCCCTGGAGCTGATCCGCCGCTCGCTGGACGCAGCCCGCGACGTCCCCGGTGCGTTGGTGGCTTGCGGCTGCGGCACCGACCACCTCGCTGCCGCGGAGGCCCATTCGATCGACGACGTGATCCGCGCCTACGAGGAGCAGATGGAAGCCATCGAGAAGCTCGGTGGCCGCCTGATCGTGATGGCGAGCCGGGCCCTGGCCCGGGTGGCGACGGGCCCGGCCGACTACGAGAAGGTCTACGGGCGCATCCTGTCACAGGCGAAACAGCCGGTGATCCTGCACTGGCTGGGCGACATGTTCGATCCGGCACTCGCAGGCTACTGGGGCACGCGCAACGTCGACGAAGCGATGGACACGGCGCTGGGCATCATCCACGCCCGCGCGTCCAAGGTCGACGGGATCAAGATCTCGCTGCTGGACAAGCACAAGGAAATCGCCATGCGCCGGCGCCTGCCCGCGGGCGTGCGCATGTACACGGGCGACGACTTCAACTACGCCGAGCTGATCGCCGGCGACGGCCATGGAAGCGACCCGGTGCAGGGCCGCAGCGACGCCCTGCTCGGGATCTTCGACGCCATCGCGCCGGCGGCGAGCGCCGCCCTGGGCGAGCTCGCCGCGGGCAACGTGATGCGCTTCCACGCCATCCTGGGCCCGACGGTGCCGCTGTCGCGCCACATCTTCGCGGCGCCCACCCGCTTCTACAAGACCGGCGTGGTGTTCATGGCCTGGCTCAATGGCCACCAGTCCCACTTCACCATGGTGGGCGGCCAGCAGAGTACGCGCAGCCTGCCGCACCTGGCGGAGCTCTTCCGCCTGGCGGATGCGGCCAACCTGCTGGAGCAGCCGGAGCTGGCCAGCCGGCGCATGAGGACGATGCTGGCGCTGCACGGGGTCGCGTGACGATGCGGGATTTTTCGCAGGACCACCGCTGGCTCTCGGTCAACACGGCCACGGTGCGCAAGTCGGGCGGCGAGGACCTTCCGCTGCCGCGGATCGTCGAGGCCTGCGTGGAGCGCGGCATCCGGGCGATCTCGCCCTGGCGCGACCAGGTGCAGGCGGCCGGCATCACCAAGGTCGCGAAGCTGGTGCGGGACCACGGCCTGAAGCTTTCCGGCTACTGCCGTGGCGGCATGTTCCCGGCCACCGACGCGCAGGGCCTGAAGGCGGCTCGCGAGGACAACCGGCGCGCCGTGGATGAAGCCGCGCAGCTGGGCGCCGCCTGCCTCGTGCTGGTGGTGGGCGGCCTGCCCGGCGCCTTGCAGGGCCAGCCCGCGCACAAGGACATCGCGCTGGCGCGCAACCAGGTCCGGGACGGCATCGGCGAGCTGCTGGAATATGCCCGCACCGCCAACCTGCCGCTGGCGATCGAGCCGCTGCACCCGATGTATGCGGCCGACCGGGCCTGCATCAACACGCTGGAGCAGGCGCTGGACGTCTGCGACGAGCTCGACCCGTATCGGTCCGGCAGCCTGGGCGTGGCCGTGGACGTGTACCACGTCTGGTGGGACCCGAAGCTGGAGCAGCAGATCCGGCGCGCGGGCCGCAGCCGCCTGCTGGCGTTCCATGTCTGCGACTGGCTCACGCCGACGACGGACCTGCTGAACGACCGCGGCATGATGGGCGACGGCGTGATCGACATCCCGCGCATCCGCGGCTGGGTGGAGGCGCAGGGCTTCGCCGGCTTCAGCGAGGTGGAGATCTTCTCCACCGGCAACTGGTGGCAGCGGCCGCACGCGGAGGTGCTGGACACCTGCATCGCGCGGCACAGGACGGCGGTGTAGGCGGCGGAAGGGGGTGACTCCCTCCGTCATCCGCGCAAAGGGATGTCTCGTCATCCCCGCGAAGGCGGGGATCCAGGGCTTCCTGGAGCGCGCGCAGCGCGCGTTCCGGCCCCCCACCTGCGCGGGGGTGACGGCCTTACCTCCTACTGCACCTGCTGCAGCGGCGCCCGCACCGGTGACGCCTGTGCGCTCTTCGGGCCGATGCCGGCTTCGATCTCGCCGGAGAGCTGGCCGCCCTCCTCGATCACCACCTTGCCGTAGCGGACCTTGCCCGTGACCTTGCCGGTCGAATAGATCACCAGCTTCTGGCGCACGGTGAGGTTGCCCTCGAACAGGCCGCGGATCTCCGCCACGTCGATCTCGGCGGAACCCTTGAAGGCACCGCGTTCGGAGATCTGGATCACGCGCGAGTCCATCGTGGCTTCCACCGAGCCTTCCACCACCAGGGTGTCGCAGTCGGTGATCTCCACTCCCTTGAGCTTGATGTTCGGGCCGACGGTCAGCTTGCTTTCGCCTTCCTTCACGACCGGGGCGGAGGCGGGCTGCGCCGGGGTGGCGGGGGCAGGCTGCTGGGCGCCGGCCACGGCGGCGGCGTTGGGGTTCGCTCCGGTGCGCGGATAGGTGTCCTCGCGCTTGTTGTTGTTGTTGAAGAAGGGGGACTGCAATGCCATGAAGCGTTCCTCTGAATCGATGAAATAGGAGAGAGAAGACCCGTGATCCTAGGCACCACATCCATTACATGTGCGACGGGTGGCGCAAGAAGGGTAACGAATGGCGTTGCGCCCGGCCGACGCGCGTGCGCGCCATTGGGCAAACCCCGCCCGAAGGTGCCTTGCGCGGCAGCGCCTCTCCCCTCACCATGTGGGTGAGGATGGAGGGAATCGCGATGAAGCACTGGGTGCGATGGGCGACGGCCGCGAGCCTGCTGGCCGCCACGATGGGTTTCGCGCGGGCGGAGACGCCACGCGAATTCGAGGTCAGCGCCTCCAACCTGCTGGTGGTGCTGCGCGAGTCGCCCGGCGCCAACAAGCAGGACGAGACGCTCACCCCGTTCGGCAAGATCAGCGCCAGGGCGGCCGATGGCCGCGAGTTCGAATTCGAGGCGAGCTGGTTCCAGTACCTCGGCGACATGCACCTGCGGCTGGTATTCGACGGCGAGCGGCGCGTGCAGAGCGCCTCCCCCGACGACCTGCAGCGCTTGCGCCTGAGCCCGGAGGAAGCCCTCGCGCAGGCCGTGGACAACCTGCGCCGCCGCTACGGCGAACCCGTTGCCCAGCCCTGGAGCGGCGGGCTGATGCAGGTCCACGGCAACGCCCCCGAGTTGGACAGCAGCTACTTCCTGGACCGCGAGTTCTGGGAAGAGCAGCTGCGGCGATCGCCATCGGGCATCGTGGCGGCCGTCCCGGGCCGCGGCGGCCTGGTGTTCGCGCGCGCCGACGACGACTCCGCCGTCGCCAGCCTGCGTTTCAGCGCCGCCGCCCTGTTCGCGAGCAACGATACGGCGCGGATCTCCTCCGGCCTGTACCTGTTCAAGGACGGACGCTGGTCGGTGTTCCAGCCGCCGCAGCCGCCCGGCGATTAAGGCGTCGCCAGGCGCCCGGCGACGCGGAAGCCGCCCGCGGGCTGCGGCGTCAGCACCACCATCTCTCCCATCGCGGGGGAGACGCCGGTCAGCGCCAGCACCGTCGATCCGTGCGTGACCAGGAACAGGTTGCCGCGCTCCGGCGCGCGTTGCACGACCTGGCGCAGGCGCGCGACCTGGGGCGCTTCCTGCGCGTGGCGACCGAACAGGTTGCCCAGCGCAGGCTCCACTTCGCCGCTGCGGCCGAACACCAGGCGCGCCGTTTCCAGGCAGCGGCACCAGGGGCTCGCCTGCAGGCCGGCCACCGGGATGGCGCGGCTGCGCAGGACGTCGCCGAGGCGCCGGGCGTGGGCGCGGCCCGGCTCGCTCAGGTTGCGCTGGGTGCTGCAGTCGTCCAGCTTCATGCCGGCCGGGTCGCCCACGCCGGGCTCCGTGCTGTCATGCCGCAGCAGCACGACCTGGCCGCCCGCACGCAGCAGGGACCACAGCGCATCGTCGGCGTGCCCCAGGGCGGGCGCGAGCGCACAAAGGACCAGCAGGCTTCGCAGCAGCGTCGAGCGCATGGGAATCTCCATGGTGCGGTGGACGGACCCGCATGCTACGCTGGCCGCATGAAGCGCCGCACGCTGCTGCAGTGGGCCGCGCTGGCCGCGCCCGGGATGGCCGCCGCGCAGCCGGGCCCGTCCACCCGCGCCATCCCCTCCTCCGGTGAGCCGATCCCGCGGGTCGGCCTGGGCACCTGGATCACCTTCAACGTCGGCAACGACCCGCCGGCGCGCGCCCATTGCGCGCAGGTCATGCGGGCCTTCTTCGAGGCCGGCGGCCGCCTGATCGATTCCTCGCCCATGTACGGCTCGTCGCAGGGCGTGGTCGGCGAGGGCCTGCGCTCGCTGGGCGCGCAGCAGCGCGTCTTCGCCGCCGACAAGGTCTGGACCGGCTCCGACGGCGCCGCGCAGCTCGAGACCTCGCTCGGGCTGTGGCAAGTGCCGCGCTTCGACCTGCTGCAGGTGCACAACCTGCTCGCCTGGGAAAAGCAGCTGCCCCTGCTGCAGAAGATGAAGGACGCAGGCCGGCTGCGCTACGTCGGCATCACCACCTCGGAGGGGCGCCGGCACCGCGAGTTCGAGCAGGTCATGCGCCAGCAGCGGCTCGATTTCGTGCAGTTCACGTACAACCTGCTGGACCGCGAAGCCGAGCAGCGCCTGCTGCCGCTGGCGGCGGAGCGCGGCCTCGCCGTGCTAATCAACCGCCCGTTCCAGGAGGGCGATCTGCTGCGGCGGCTGCAGCGCTTCCCGCTGCCACCGTGGGCGGGCGAGATCGGCTGCACGAGCTGGGCGCAGTTCGCGCTCAAGTTCGTGATCAGCCATCCGGCGGTGACCTGCGCGATCCCGGCCACCCGCCGCGTCGACCACGTGCGCGAGAACATGGCCGTCGCCCGGGGGTCCTGGCCCGACGCCGCGACCCGCCAGCGCATGGCCGCCTACGTCGCCGGGCTGTGAGCGTCGCAGCCTGCAGGTGTTCCTGATGCCGGAGTGGTGGACCTATGGGCTCTCCGACTTCCTGATGTTCTCGCCGCCGGTGTACTGGCGGCTGGTGGCCCGCTACAACGCAGCCTGGTGGCCGGCGCAGGGGCTGGCCGTCGCGGGCATGCTGGCCTTGGCGTTGTTGCTGCGCGGCGGCTCCGTCACGGGCGGGCGCCGTGCCCTGGCGCTTCTCGCCCTCGCCTGGGCCTGGGTTGCATGGGCCTTCTACTGGCGCCTGTATGCGGAGATCTTCCTGGCCGCACCGTGGCTGGCGGGCGCCTGCGCGGTGGAGGCCCTGCTGCTCCTGGCAGCCGCGGCGATGCCGGTGAAATCCGGTGTGCTGCCGGCACCGGGCGCGCCGTGCTGGATCCTGCTCGCCGCCGCCCTGTGCTACCCGCTGCTGGCGCCACTCACGGGGCACGCCTGGAGCGAGGCGGAGGTGGCCGGCTTCATGCCGGATCCGACCGCGCTGGCGACGGCCGGCGTGCTGGCCGGCTTGCGCCCCTGGCCGCAGTGGAGCCGCTGGCTGCTGGCCGTGGTGCCGGCCGTCTCGCTCCTGCTCGGCGCCGCCACCCGCTGGCTGATCGCGCAGTGAGCGCGCTCAGTACTGCACGCTGTAGCGGTAGCCGCGGAACTTGAGGACGGCGGACCGCGCGCGGATCTGCTCCACGAGCACGCCCGGCGCCGCCTCGGCGCCCTCGCCCACGACCTGCCCGCCGACGATCAGCATCCGCTGTCCCGGGTTCTCCGAGTACACGCCACCGGAGACCTGCAGCTTCGGCAGCTCGCGTTGCACGTCGGACGGCAGTTCGGAGGGCGCCAGCACGCGGTCCGCGGCGACAGCGGCGGGTGCGGATGGCGCGCGTGACACGGCGGGCGCGGCCGGCGCTTCCGGGGCCACGACGGGCGCCGGCGCTTTCACGACCGGGCGGTCCAGGGGGCGCTCCGCCGGCGGCAACGGCGGCGGTGCCGGCGGGCTCACCTCGGTGGCGACGGGCACGGCCGGCGGCGGCAACACCGCCACGGGCTTGGCCACCGGGGCGTTCGGCGGCGGCATGCCGAGATCGAGCGAGACGCGCGGCGCCGGCCGCAGCAGCAGGGCGACGGCGACCAGCACCGCCACGGCGGCGAGCGCCGCAACGACCCAGACCGGGACCCGGCGCGCCGTCTCCGCCGGCAGCGGCACGGGATGGGCATGGATGCCGCGGCCGGGGTCGCGCTCGCGTTCGGCGTCGGCACGGCGCAGGGCATCGAGGATGTAGGACATGCGCTCGGTTCTTCCTCAGGGTTCGGTGCGCAGGCGCGGTTCGTCGACGCCGCTGGCCCGGTTCAATTGCATGTAGGTGAGCGGACCGGGGCGGCCGTCCGGCGGCAGGCCCTGCGCGAGCTGGAACGAGCGCACGTCGGCGGCGAGCGCGGCATCGAAGACCGCCGGGCGCGTCGGCGCCGGAGCGCCGCGGGCCAGGGCGAGCCGGCTGGCGGTCCACTCCATGGTGGGGTCGGCCTGGCCCTGGCGCAACTTCTCGCCGTAGCCGGGAGGAACGCGCCACAGCGTGCCGAACTCGCCGTGCCAGCGCTGCGCCAGCGCCGCCAGCGTGACCGTCTGCTCGGTGCCGGCGGCGCGCAAGGTGGCGGTGCGGTCCGTGAGTCCGGCGAGGATCGCATAGGAGGGCTGGCCGGTGTCGCGGTCCAGGGTGACGATGCCCGGCCGACCGAGCTGGCGGATCATCGCCAGGCTCATGGTGCGGTTGAAGCACTGCACCTGGCGGCGCGCCAGTGCCGTGCAGGCGTCGCCCTCCTCCACCGGGATCTGCCAGCCCTGCGCCAGCTCGCGCCAGGCCTGCTGCTCGTCGCGCAGCAGCGTCGGCGGCACAGGCGCGGCGGCGGTGACTGGCGCGGAGGGCGTGGCGACTGCGGCGACCGCGACGGATGCGGCCGATGCGGCCGCTGCGGGCGGCGTGACCGGTGCGGCCGACGCCGACTCGGTGGCTGCCGGCCCGGTGGCGGCGACCCACACGGGCTCTGGCGGCGCACTCCGCACCGCCAGCGCCGCCGGCCCGCTCGCCTTGGGCGCCAGCGTGAACGTCCCGGGCAGCATCGGCATCGACACCTCGTCGGCGACCCGCGTGGCGGCGGCGAGCAGGCCGGCGCCCGCCACCAGCCCCAGCACGCCGGCCAGCGCGGCCCGCGGCCACGGACGCAGCGGCCCGCCGGCGCGCGGGAAGACTTCCTCCGCCGCCTCGGCCACCACCCGCCGCGTGACCTGGCCCTGCCCGTTGGCATAGGCGCCCAGGAGCGCGCGGTCGCACAGCAGGTTGATGCGGCGCGGCACGCCCCCGGTGGCGCGATGGATGCTGCGCAGCGCCGCGCGGTCGAAGGGCAGCGGCCGCTGCAGGCCGCACATCTCGAGCCGGTGGCGCACGTACTGCGCGCTTTCCGCCTCGCCCAGCGCGCGCAGGTGGTAGCGCGCGATCACGCGCTGCGCGAGCTGTTCGAGCTCCGGCCGGGCCAGCATGTCGCGCAGCTCGGGCTGGCCGATCAGGATGATCTGCAGCAGCTTGCGCTCGCTGGTCTCCAGATTGGTCAGCAGCCGCAGCTGCTCCAGCACCTCGGGCGCCAGGTTCTGCGCCTCGTCGATCACGAGCACGTTGTTGCGGCCGGCGGCATGCGAGTGCAGCAGGAAGGCATTGAGGGGATCGAGGTAGTCCTTGACGGTCGCGGCGCGCTGCGGCGGCGGCGTCACCGCGACGCCGAACTCGTGGCAGACCGTCTCGAGCAGCTCGATCACGGTCAGCTTGGGATTGAAGATGTAGGCGAGGTTGACGTGCGGCGGCACCTGCTCGAGGAAGGAGCGGCACACCGTGGTCTTGCCGGTGCCGATCTCGCCGGTGAGCAGCACGAAGCCGCCGCCGCCCTGGACGCCATACAGCAGGTGCGCGAGGGCTTCCCGGTGCTGTTCGCTCATGAACAGCAGGCGCGGATCCGGCGCGATGGAGAACGGCTCCTGCTTCAGCCCGAAATACGCGGCGTACATGCGCCTAGGATAACTCGGCCATGTAACAGTGTCGTGGGGGGCAACCCCCGCCGACTGACGTGCGTCAGGCGAAGGCGAGGCGCTGCGGCGAACGCCAGCGGCGCCATGCGCGTGGCCGGCTGCAAGGCCGCAGCCCGCCACCGGACACAGGCTCTACACTTCGCGCCGTGGCCACCATCCGAAGCGCCGGCTTGCTGATGTTCCGACGCCGTGCCGGCGCGGTGGAGGTCCTGCTCGCCCATCCCGGCGGGCCGTTCTGGGTCCGCCGGGACATCGCCTCCTGGACCCTGCCCAAGGGCGAGATCGGCCTCGACGAGGATCCGCTCGCCGCCGCCCAGCGCGAGTTCCGGGAGGAAACCGGCTTCGAGAGCACCCCGCCCTTCCTGCCCCTGGGTGAACTGCGGCAGAAGAGCGGCAAGCGCATCACCGCGTGGGCGTTCGAAGGCGATGCCGATCCGTCGCTGCTCGTGAGCAACCTGTTCGAGATGGAGTGGCCGCCGCGCTCGGGCCGCATGCAGGCCTTCCCCGAGATCGACCGCGTGCGCTGGTTCGCGCCCGGGGAGGCGCGGCAGAAGCTCATCGCCGGGCAGGCCCCTTTCGTCGATGCGCTCCTGCAGACGCTGGGCGCTCAACCCACCGGCGCGCTGCCCGCCACGCCGGCCTGACGCCGCTCAGGCGCGGCTGTCCTGCGCGGACTCGGCCGCGTCGTGCTGCTCCGCCACCGGCGGCGGCGCCTGCGTGTGCTGCGTGATCCAGTCGATGATCCGCTCGGCGGCGTCCTGCCGCACCGAAGGCGCGCCCTCGCCGAGGAAGTGGTGGTCCTCGCCCGGGTAAAGCACGAGTTCGGCCTCCGTGCTGCCCGCGCGCATGAGGCTCACGAACAGTTCCTCCGACTGGCACTTCGGGCAGCGCTCGTCGCTGGCGCCCTGCATGAACAGGGTGGGGGTGGTCGCCCTCTCCACGTGCGCCATCGGCGACAGCGCCTTCGCGAGTTTCCGGTCGAAGCGCTCGCCGCTGCCCATGTAGTAGGGATCCGCGTAGTAGCCGCCATCGGAGGTGCCGTAGTGCGTCTCGATGTTGCCCACCGGCGCCATCACCACCGCGGCGCGGAACTGCGCCGTCTGCCCGATCGCCCAGGCGCTGAGATAGCCGCCGTACGATTTGCCGGCGATGGCCAGGCGCTCGTCGCACACGCCCTCGTCACGCAGTTGCCGCACCGCGGCCAGGTGCTGCGGCAGGTCGTACTCGCCCCAGTGGCCGGCCAGGCGGTCGCAGAACTCGCGCCCGTAGCTGGCCGAGCCCACGGCATTGAGTGCCAGCACCGCCCAGCCGCGCGCGCACAGCACCTGCCAGTAGATGTTGGTGTCGAAACCCAGCAGGGCATAGCTCGCCGGTCCGCCGTGCACGTCGTTGAGCAGTGGCAGCGGGCCGGCGCTGCCTTCGGCGCGCAGCAGCCAGCCCTCGATCTTCTCCGTGCCGCCGCGGCCGTCCGGCACCTGGAACTCCCAGGTTTCCGCCAGGATGGGCGTGCGGTCCTTCCACCACGGGTTGAAGTCGCTCAGCTGGCGCTCGCTGCCGTCGGCGGGACACGCATGCACCTCGCTGGGCTGCGAGGGATGGTCGACGGTGTAGACCAGGGTGTCCCCCGCGGCAACGAAGGCCCCGAGCTGGCGGTGCCCCGCGACCAGCACCTCGACCTGCCCGTCCGGCACCGGGACGCGCACGACGTGGTGCCGGCCGCGGTGCGCGCGGATGAACAGCACGCTGTTGCCGTCCGCGCTCCAGCGCACGGACGTGGGATCGGCGACCTGCAGGTCGGCGTCGCCGACGCGCCGGATCTTGCCGCTGGCGAATTCCAGCACCCAGAGATTGGTCTGCGCGTCGCCCTCGTCCGCGGTGGCGCTGAAGGCGATCCAGCGGCCGTCGGGCGACCACGCCGGGCTCATCACGGTGGCGAACTCCTGCGTGAGCTGGCGCGCCCGGCTGCCGTCGGCGTCGGCCACCCAGAGGTCCGTGCGGTGCGCGAAGCGGCCCTCGCGGGTGCGGGCGTAGGCGAGGTGGCGGCCGTTGGGAGAGACGGCGAAGGCAAGCACGTCGAACGGGCCATCGGTGAGCTGCCGATGTTCGCCGCTGCGCACGTCGAGGTGGAACAGGTGGATCTCGCGCCTGAGCATGTAGCCCATGCCGTCGCTCTTGTACGGCAGCTTCCAGGCCACCTCCGGCTGCACCTGGCGCTCCTTCGGCTTGCGGCCTTGCGGGCGGGCGCCGCGCCAGTCGGGATCGACCGTGACCGGGGCGGCGACGAGCAGGGCCTTGCCGTCGGGGAACCAGCGCAGGTCGGAAGGCGGCCCCGGCAGCTGGCCGAGCGGCGCTGCCTCGCCGCCTTCACGCGGCAGCAGGTGGAGCCGCGGCGCGCCGCCGCGGCTGGAGATGAAAGCGAGCTGCGCGCCGTCGGGCGACCAGCGCGGCGTGTTGTCCTTGCCGGGTCCGCGCGTGAGCTGGCGCGGCGGCCCCCCGTCCAGGGGAACCGCCCAGATGCAGGACAGGTAGTCGTCGTTCTCGCGGTCCACCGAGCGCACCGTGCAGGCGACGCACCGGCCATCGGCCGCGGCGTCCAGCTCGGTCACCTTCTGGTGGAGGTACAGGTCTTCGACAGTGAAGGCTTGCGGCATGACACGATGGTCGCCCTTGCCTGCGCTGCGACCTGTAGGACGCAGGCGGCAGGCACACGGGCGCTGCCGCACAAGCGCGAAGGTCAGGCCGCGGCGTAGGCGGGCTGGCGCGCCGGGGTGGCGACCAGCGCAGGCTCGACCAGCAGATCGTCCTCTTCCTCTTCCACTGCGACGATGGACTCTCTGCGGCTGGCATGGTCCCAGGCAGCGCGGATGGCCTGCATCGCCTCTTCCACGCTCAGGCAGGAATCGCCCTTGATGCGCACCCAGTTGGCGCACAGCGACTTCTCCGCCTCCTCGAAGCGGCCGCCGTACTGCGCGTAGCCGATGTAGCCGACGCAGTAGGCCGGGGCGTAGTCGTCATAGCTGCATTCGGCCCGGTAGTACGGCTCGGCCCAGTAGGCCTGCTGCCAGTGCGCGTCCTCGCGCTGCGGATCGACGAGCCCGTCGATGCGGATCTCCGGCTCGTCTGCCTGTTCTTTCCATTCGTCTTGCATCGTGGCGGTCATGGCCCTCTCCGTGATTTGCTGCTGGAAAGGATGATCGCGAAGCCGGCTGCCCGGCCGCGTAGGACAGGCTGTTCGCGCTGCTGTCGGAACGCGCACCCGCACCGTGCAGGCGGCGCCCCCGGCCAGCCGCGCGACGCCGGCCATTGCGCTGAGTCATGTCGCCCCTGCGCTTTGCGCCGGTCGCGCCAGCGCCGATACTCCTCGCCTCATCGGAGGCACGCATGGAAATCAGCGACAAGGTGGTGGTGGTGACGGGCGGCGCCAGCGGCATCGGCGCCGGGCTGGCCCAACGCTTCGCGCGCGAGGGCGCGCGCGGCGTCGTGGTGGCGGACGTGAACCTCGAACGCGCGCAGGGCGTGGCGCGGGCCATCGGGCCGATGGCCGTCGCGGCGCACTGCGACGTGAGCCGGGAGGCCGACATCCAGGCGCTGGTGCAGCTGGCGCGCGAGCGCTTCGGCCGCATCGACGTGTATTGCTCCAATGCCGGCATCCTCGGGCGCATCGGCGGCATCGAGCTGGAAGACGCGCTGTGGGACAAGATGTGGCAGGTGCACGGCATGGCGCACGTCTGGGCCGCGCGCGCGGTGATCCCCGAAATGCTGGAACGCGGCGAGGGCTACTTCCTGGTTACCGCGTCGGCCGCCGGGCTCCTGAACATCGTCGAGACGCCGGCCTATGGCGTGACCAAGCACGCCGCGGTGGCCTTCGCCGAGTGGCTGCGCATCGCCTACGGGCGCAAGGGCATCCGCGTGTCCTGCCTGTGCCCGCAATCCGTGCAGACCGACATGACGCGCGACGGCACCGGATCGGCCGCGGTGAATGGCGTGCTCTTGCCGGAACAGGTGGCCGAGGTGGTGGTGCAGACCCTGCGCGAGGAACGCTTCCTCGCCCTGCCCCACCCCGAAGTCGCGCAGTACTTCCTGGCCAAGGCGCAGGACTACGACCGCTGGCTGGGCGGCATGCAGAAGCTGTACGCCCAGCACATGCAGCAGTCCTAACGCCCCAACAGACCGGCGAGCCCCGTGATGATCAGGTACAGGGCGATGATGTAGTTCAGCAGCTTGGGCATGATCAGGATCAGGACGCCGGCGATCAGCGCTGCGACGGGGCCGAGGTGCTGGATGTATTGCATGGGGCGGGCTCCACGGAGGGGGAGCCGCAGTATCCGCCGCCGCTGCCCGGCCGGGGGCCGATTGACCCAGCGCAATCCCCTACCGCCCTCGGCTTCCCAGAATGGGCGCATGGCCAAGATATTCCCGATCCGGCCCGCCCACCCGGAACGCACCTGCTGGGGCTGTGATCGTTACTGCGCCGCCGACCAGATGATCTGCGGCAACGGCACCGAGCGCACCCAGCACCCCATCGAGACCTTCGGCGAAGGCTGGGAGCGCGAGGGGCTCGACCCGCTGCGCCCCGCCGACGCGGCCGCGAAAGCCTAGGAAGCCGTCAACGGATGGCCCGCGGCGGCCCACTCCGGCCGCTCGTCGCGCTCGCTGTCGATCACGACCAGGTAACGGCCCGCGAAGGGCAGCGCCTCGCCCGTGGGCGTCACGCCGTCCTTGCGGCCCGCGTCGAGGACGCCGAACTGGTCCAGGAAGGCGACCAGCCCCGGCGGCAGCAGCACGCAGCCGTCGGATTGCACCTGCCCGAGCAGCGCCCCGGTGCGCCCCGTGGCCGCGCGCGCCTGCAGCCGCAAGTCGGTGAATGCGCCCGGGCGGCCGGTGCGCGTGCGCTGGCGGCCGAAGTCGTACACGCGCGAGGTCATCCGCCGGCCGTACTCGACCTGCTTCTGGGCGAACACGCCCTGCGGCGTCTGCACGCAGCCGGCCTGCTCGGGGTCGCCGGTGGAGGCCGGCGACGCGCCGATCAGCTCATAGCGCCCCGGCAGCAGGCGCCAGAACAGGAAAGCCGTCTGCACCGCCGGACAGGCGTCGACCACCAGCATGTACTGCGGCCCCGACGGCAGATCGCGGAAGCCCGCCAGTTCGCTTTCCGCCAGGCCGCCGTAGATCAGGACCTCGTTGCCGGGCACGTGCAGTTGCCGGTCCACCAGCGCCGCGTAACGCCGCGCCAGGTCGCGCGGCGTGCACACGCCGTCGGCCCAGGCCCCCAGCGGCGCGAGTGCCGCGGTGGCGGAAAGCAGCAGGCTGCGCCTGCGGATGCCGGGGGAGGAAGGATGCTGCGACATGCGATCCATTCTGTGGACCGCACCCCGGCGCCGCCTTGCGCTGCGTCAACCCTCGTCTTGCGCTGCGTCAAGCGCCGCGAGCCTACGTGGCGGTGATGTGGCGCTCGCGGATCACGGCGCCGTAGCGGCGGCTGTCTTCGCGCATCACGGTCTCGAACTGCGCCGGCGTCATCGGCGTGGGCTCCGCCGCCAGGGTGGCGATCTGCGCCTTCACGTTCGGCTGTACCAATGCCGCGTTCACCTCGCGATTGAGCCGCTCGATGACGGCCGCCGGCGTGCCCGCCGGTGCATAGAGGCCGTGCGTGGTGCCGGCATCGAAGCCCTTGAGCCCGGCCTCCGACAGCGTCGGCACGTCCGGATAGAGCGGCGAGCGCTGCGGCGCCCCGACGGCGAGCAGCTTGAGCTTGCCCGCCTTGACCTGCTGCAGCGCGATGCCGGGATCGAAGTAGAAGTCGATCTGGCCGGCCAGCAGGTCCTGCAGCGCCAGCGAAGCGCCGCGGTACGGCACGTGCACGGCGAACACGCCGGCCTGGCCCTTGAGCATCTCGCCCGCGAGGTGCAGCCCGGTGGCATTGCCGGCCGAGCCGTAGGTCACCTTGCCCGGATGCGCCTTGAGGTAGGCGAGGAATTCGCGCACGTTGCCGGCCGGGAAGTCGCCGCGCGTGACCAGGAACAGGTTCAGGCGCGCCACTGCGGCCACGGGCACGAGGTCGCGCGCCGCATCGAAAGGCATCTTCGCGAACACGTGCGGATTGGTCGTGATCGTGCTGCCGGCCGTCATCAGCAGCGTGTAGCCGTCCGGCGGCGCCTTGGCCACCAGTTCGGCACCGATCATGCCGCTGGCGCCGGCGCGATTGTCGATCACCACCGGCTGCCCCAGCGCCTGCTGCATCGGCAGCGCGATCGCCCGCACCAGCGCGTCGGGCGAACTGCCGGCGGGGAAGTTGCACACCACCTTGACCGGACGCGCCGGGTACGCCTCCCCTTGCGCGAAGCCCGTGCCGGGCAAGGCGAGACCGGAAGCCAGCGCACCGGCCGCCTGCGCGAGAAAGCTGCGGCGGCCGTGCCGGATCGGGGATGCATTCATCTGCGGCTCCTTAGGCATGCACCGGCAGGCCGGTGAAGTTTTCCGAGAACTCCAGCCGGCCGGGAACGGTGGTGGTCATGTATTCCAGGTCCGCGCGCTGCAGGCGGCGCACGAACGCGTTCTCGCCGGGGAACTGGTGCACCCTCGTGCAGAGGCCGGCGGAAAAGCGCTGCACCAGCCACATGCGCTGCAGGCAGACGTCGGAGTAGCGGTCCAGCGCGTCGTCGCGCCCCGTGGCGTAGCGCTCGGCGAGTGCGCGGGCCAGCACCTTCACGTCGGCCAGCGCCGAATTGAGCCCCTTGGCACCGGTGGGCGGCACGATGTGCGCGGCGTCGCCGGCGAGGAACAGGCGCCCATAGCGCATCGGCTCGGCGAGGAAGCTGCGCATGGCCGTCACGCCCTTCTGGGTGATGGTGCCTTCGTTGATCGGGGGCAGGCCGGGGACGTCCAGGCGCTGGTGCAGCTCGGACCAGATGCGATCGTCCGACCAGTTGTCGGGGTCGTCGCCGGGATCGCACTGCAGGTACAGGCGCGTGACGGTCGGCGAGCGGATGCTCATCATCGCGAAGCCGTCCTCGTGGCAGCCCCAGGTGACGTGCTCGATCGCGGGCCTGGCCTCGGCCAGGATGCCGAGCCAGCCGAAGGGATAGATGCGGTCGTAGACCGTCAGCCGCTCGGCCGGGATCGCCGCGCGGCAGATGCCGCGGAAGCCGTCGCAACCGGCGACGTAATCGCATTCGAGCTGCAGCGGCTCGCCCTCGCGCTCGTAGTGGATCACGGGACGCTCGCGCTCGAGGCCTTCGATGCGCGTGACGGGGGCGTCGTAGAGCACCGGCTGCCCGCTGCGTTCCCGCGCCGCCATCAGGTCCGTCACCACCTCGTGCTGCGGGTACACCCAGGTGTTGCGGCCGCAGACCGCCTCGAAGTCGATCGGGTGCGATGCGCCGCCGAAGCGGAAATCGATCGCGCGCTGCTTGAGCCCCAGCTTGTCCACCCGCTCGCCGACACCCGCCTCGCGCATCATCTCCACCGTGCCCTGCTCCAGCACGCCGGCGCGCAGCCGCGTGCGCACGTGCTCCTGGCTGGCGCGCTCCACGATGACGGATTCGATGCCCTGCAGGTGCAGCATCTGCGCCAGCATCAGCCCCGCCGGCCCGGCGCCGACGATGCCCACCTGGGTGCGCATCACGCCGGCTCCTCGAAGGTGATCAGGCCCATGCCGGTGGTCATGGGCGCGTAGTAGTTGCGGTGCACCCGCCTGGCTTGCGGCGACAGCGCCCCGCGCATCACCAGCCACATGATCAGCTCGATGCCCTCGACTCCGTACTTCTCCATCATGGTCTGGTGCGTCATGGCGGCGAGGCTGTCGGGGTCGCGCTCCAGCGCGTCGAGGAAGGCCTGGTCCTCCTGCGGGTTCATCGCGCCGAAGTGCGGGCCGGTCAGCTGGTGCGACATGCCACCGGTGCCGATGATGGCCACGCGCAGGTCCTGCGGATAGCTCTCGACCGCGCGCCGGATCGCCTGGCCCAGGCGATGGCAGCGCCGCGCCGTCGGCAGCGGATGCTGCAGCACGTTCACTTCCAGCGGCACCGAGGCGACCGGCCAGCCGCCTTCGAGCGGATCGAAGCACAGGTGCATGGGCACCAGGAAGCCGTGCTCCACCGCCAGTTCCTGGCAGATCGTCAGGTCGAACTCGTCGTACACGAGCGAGCGGCACAAGTGCTGCGAGAACGCGAGTTCCCCGCGGATGGGGGGCAGCGGCCGCACGCCGAAGCCTTCGTCGGCGATCGCATAGCGGTCCGCGCAGCCGACGGCGAAGGTGGGGTACTTGTCGAAGAAGAAGTCGGCGCCGTGGTCGTTGTAGACCATGATGCAGACATCGGACCGCACGCCGCGCAGCCACTCGCGCACCGGGACGAAGGCGTCGAAGAGCGGCTTCCAGGCCGGCGTGGCCGTCTTGCCGCGGTCGTACGCGCCGCCGATGGAGGGGACATGGGAGGTGCCGATGCCGGCGACGATGCGGGCCATCAGGTCGCTCCCGGGTCGTTGCGGGTGGCCAGGAACTGCTCGTAGCTTTCGCCGCGCATCCTGGCGCCCATCTTGTAGAGGCCGTTGCCGGTGACCGCGCCCAGCTTGAGCAGGAAGTAGATGTTGCCGCCGGCGGCCAGCAGGCCGGTGAAATCGCGCGCGCGCACCAGCTGCTTTTCTTCCTCGGCCAGGTGGTGCGCCGCCATGAAGGCTTCCTCGTCGCGCTGGAACGCCTCGCGCTGGGCCGCCTGCGACAGCGCGTTGCACATCTTGTTGATGCGATAGCCGCGCCAGGAGTTCGCGAGGTCGAAGACCTCGGAGCCCTGGATGCGGACGCCGGGCGTGAGTTGCTGCGTTGACATCCGACAGGCCAAGTGGAAGAGCGGCCCAGTCTACGGGTGCATCCGCCTGTCTTCATCGGGGATGGCCCGTAGGCTGGTGGTGAGCCGCGCCAGCGCGAACCCCAGCGCTCCCGCTCCTAATCCAGCAACCGATGCTTCAACGCGTAGTACGTCAGGTCGCTGTTCGACCGCGCCTCCAGCTTGCGCATCAGCCGCGCCCGGTAGGTACTCACCGTCTTCGCGCTGAGCGACAGTTCCGCAGCCACCTGCCCTGCGCTGCAGCCCTGCGCCAGCTTCAGGAACACCTGCAGCTCCCGCGCCGAGAGCTGCTCGTGCAAGCCGCCGGGGGACGGCGTCATCACCTGCGTGGCCAGCAGTTCGGCCACCGCCGGCGTGATGTAGCGCGCCCCCTGCGAGACGCGGCGGATCGCCGAGACGATCTCCGTCGGCTCGCAGGCCTTGTTCAGGTAGCCGCTGGCGCCGTTGCGGATCAGCGGCACGGCGTACTGGTGCTCCGGATAGCCGGACAGGATCAGCACCGCCACGTGCTCCGCCTTGGCCCGGATCATGGTCAGCGCATCGATGCCGCTCTGGCCCGGCATGTCGAGATCCAGCAGCAGCACGTCGAGCGCCTGGGTGCGCACGAGGTCGATCGCCTCCCGGCCAGAACAGGCCTCGGCCACCACGCGGATCCCCTCCTGCTCCTCCAGATACGAGCGCAGCGCGCTGCGGGTGATCGGATGATCGTCAGCGATTCCCACGCGCACGGTGCGCGCGACCAGCGTCGCCGGTGCCGGAGCCCCGGTGTGCTCGGGTTCGCCGAAGCGATGCTGCTTCACGGCTCTTGCTGCCTCCCGGGCCGGCTGGCCCATGGGAGCCATTAGGAGACTGCGCGTGAATCCGTCCCGTAGTCATGTTCCTACAGAAAGGTAGGCGTTCTTTGGATTCCTGACCCTCACGCCGGCAGGGACAGGCGAGCCGGCCTATTTCGGGTCGACGTCGGTCACGTCGGCCAGCCGCCGCCGCGCGCCGGCCGCGGCATCCGCGCGGGGCGTGCGGCTCTCGGGGCGCGGCGGGGCGGCCCGCCGCATCATTTCCTCGAAAGCGTGGCGCGGGCCCATGCGCATCACGAAGGGCCGGATGGGGCGGCCCGTGAGCAGGGCCCAAGCCGCCCGCAGCAACCAGGAGGCCAGCAACACGGTGAGGACGACGGCCATCAGGGCAGCGGCCAGCAGGCCGGCTGCGAGGAGGACCAGGCGAACGACGAGGCTGAAGAGAAGTTGCACCAGATGGATTCTGCCGGAGCTGGGGTTGGGAGGCCGGGCTGCGCGCGCGCACCCCGGCACTGGAGAGGGGGAAGCTGGGGTCGCCCTGCGGGCGAGCCCAGCCAGCGTGGGGCAGCCAGCCAGCGGGGGCTCAGGCCGCCTGCGTTTCGCGCGAAGCCGGCCGCGTCTCGCCGAAGTGGAACACGCCGGGCTCGCGCACCGGATCCACTTCCACCGGGATGGTGGACTTGGGCGGGAAGCGCCCTTCGAGGATCAGCCGGGACAGCGGATTCTCGATGCGCTGCTGGATCGCCCGCTTGAGCGGCCGCGC
The DNA here is from genome assembly GCF_016722765.1 of Ramlibacter alkalitolerans. GTDB lineage: Bacteria > Pseudomonadota > Gammaproteobacteria > Burkholderiales > Burkholderiaceae_C > Ramlibacter > Ramlibacter alkalitolerans. Next base: position 20,054 of record NZ_JAEQND010000015.1, read on the forward strand.
CCCGAACACCGGGTCGAAGCCCACCTTCGCGAGTTCCTCCAGCGCCGCCGGCGAGACCTGCAGGTGCAGGTCCATCTTGGCGAGCCGCTGCTCGAGCACCCGCAACTGGATCTTCGCGATGCGGCCGATGTGTTCGGCACTGAGGCCGTGGAACACCACCGTCTCGTCGATGCGGTTCAGGAACTCGGGGCGGAAGTGGTTCTTCAGTTCGTCCCACACCGCGTCCTTCACCTCCTCGTACGGCTTGCCGACCATGTGCTGGATCATGTGCGAGCCGATGTTGGAGGTCATCACGATCACCGTGTTCTTGAAGTCCACGGTGCGGCCCTGTCCATCCGTCAGGCGGCCGTCGTCGAGCACCTGCAGCAGCACGTTGAAGACGTCGTGGTGCGCCTTCTCGACCTCGTCGAGCAGGATCACGCTGTACGGCTTGCGGCGCACGGCTTCGGTGAGGTAGCCGCCCTCCTCGTAGCCCACGTAGCCCGGAGGCGCCCCGATCAGGCGCGCCACCGAGTGCTTCTCCATGAACTCGCTCATGTCGACGCGGATCAGGTGCTCCTCGCTGTCGAACAGGAAGGTCGCCAGCGCCTTGCACAGCTCCGTCTTGCCGACGCCGGTGGGGCCGAGGAACAGGAAGGAGCCGGTGGGCCGGTTCGGGTCCGACAGGCCCGAGCGCGAACGCCGGATCGCATTCGCGACGGCGCTGATCGCCTCGTCCTGGCCGACCACGCGCTCGTGCAGCCGGTCTTCCATCAGCAGCAGCTTCTCGCGCTCGCCCTGCATCAGCTTGGACACCGGGATGCCGGTGGCGCGCGCCACCACTTCCGCGATCTCCTCGGCGCCCACCTGCGTGCGCAGCAGTTGCGGCTTGCCGCTCTTGCCCTTGGAGGTCTCGGCGGCCTGCGCTTCCTTGAGCTGCTTTTCCAGCGCCGGCAGCTTGCCGTACTGCAGTTCCGCAACCTTGTTGAAGTCGCCCTTGCGCGTGAAGTCCTCGATCTCGCGCCGCAGGCGGTCGATCTCCTCCTTCACGTTGGCCGAGCCCATGGCGGTGGCCTTCTCGGACTTCCAGATCTCCTCCAGGTCCGAGATCTCCTTGGCCAGGCGTGCGATCTCCTCGTCGATGAGGCCCAGGCGCTTCTGCGAGGCTTCGTCCTTTTCCTTCTTCATGGCCTCGCGCTCGATCTGCAACTGGATCATGCGGCGGTCCAGCCGGTCGATCGCTTCCGGCTTAGAGTCGATCTCGATCTTGATCTTGGAGGCGGCTTCGTCGATCAGGTCGATCGCCTTGTCCGGCAGGAAGCGGTCGGTGATGTAGCGGTGCGAGAGCTCGGCCGCGGCCACGATGGCGGGGTCGGTGATCTCCACGCCGTGGTGCACCTCGTACTTCTCCTGCAGGCCACGCAGGATGGCGATGGTCGCCTCCACCGTCGGCTCGCCGACGAGGATCTTCTGGAAGCGGCGCTCCAGCGCGGCGTCCTTCTCGATGTACTTGCGGTATTCGTCCAGCGTGGTGGCGCCCACGCAGTGCAGCTCGCCGCGCGCCAGCGCCGGCTTGAGCATGTTGCCGGCGTCCATCGCGCCCTCGGCCTTGCCGGCGCCGACCATGGTGTGCAGTTCGTCGATGAAGACGATGGTGGAGCCTTCGTCCTGCGCCAGCTCCTTGAGCACGTTCTTCAGGCGCTCCTCGAACTCGCCGCGGTACTTGGCGCCGGCGAGCAGGGCCGCCATGTCGAGCGACAGCACGCGCTTGTTCTTCAGCGTCTCCGGCACTTCGCCGGCGATGATGCGTTGCGCCAGGCCCTCGACGATCGCGGTCTTGCCGACGCCGGGTTCGCCGATCAGCACCGGGTTGTTCTTGGTGCGCCGCTGCAGCACCTGGATGGCGCGGCGGATTTCCTCGTCGCGGCCGATCACGGGATCGAGCTTGCCCAGGCGGGCGCGCTCGGTGAGGTCGAGGGTGTACTTCTTCAGCGCTTCGCGCTGGCCTTCGGCTTCGGCGGAATCCACGTTCTGTCCTCCCCGGACCGCGTCGACGGCGGCTTCGAGCGACTTGCGCACCAGCCCGTTCTCGCGGGCGATGCGTCCGATGTCCTGCTTGGTCTCGGCCACCGCCAGCAGGAAGTTCTCGCTGGCGATGAACTGGTCGTTGCGTTTGAGCGCTTCCTTCTCGCTGGCCTGCAGCAGCACCGCGAGGTCGCGCCCGACCTGGATCTGCTCCTGGCCCTGCACCTGCGGCAGCTTGTGCATCGCGCCCTCGGCGCTGGCCAGCAGGCCCTGCACGTTGACGCCCGCGCGCTGCAGCAGTGCGCGCGGCCCGTCTTCCTGCCGCAGCATCGCCACCAGCAGGTGCGCCGGTTCGATGTAGGCATGGTCGTTGGCCAGCGCGAGGCTTTGCGCGTCCGCGAGGGCTTCCTGGAACTTGGTCGTGAGTTTGTCGAGTCGCATTGAAATGCTCCGTTACACGCCAGATAAGCTTGACTGCCGCCTTTTCAAGTGCGGACTCTAGGCCCGTAGGCATGCACGAGGGTGACTAGAATCAAGTTCATGCAGATCCACCAGATGTCGGTCACCTACCTGCCGGAGCAGGACCGCATCCTCATGCGCGTCAACACGACCGAAGGCGAGGAGATGCGCATGTGGCTCACCCGGCGGCTGATGGTGGGCCTGTGGCCGCTGCTGTCCAAGCTGCTGACCGAGCACCTGCTCAAACTGGAGTCCGCCGGAGCCTCACTTGCGGGCGCGAATCCGGAACTCAAGAAGATGCTGGCGGAGTTCCGGAAGGAAGAGTTCCTGCAGCACGCCGACTTCGACACGCCCTACCAGGAGCAGCAAGGTCGCCATCCCCTCGGCGAGGACCCGCTGCTGGTGACCGACGTCGATGCGACGCCGCTGGCCAACGGCCCGCTGCGCCTGAATTTCAACGAGCGTCCGCCCAACGGCGCGAGCAAGCCGCGCAGCTTCCAGATGGAGATGCAGCCCAAGCTGATGCAGGGGCTGATGCACCTGCTGGACCAGGCGCTGCTGCAGTCCCAGTGGAAGGAGCCGTTCCATCCCGTGGTGGGCAGCGAGCCGCCGCACGACGAGGGCGATGGGAACCGGCCGCGGTATCTGAATTGACCTGGCCGTCGTTCCCGCCCGAATTGACCTTCGCCGTCATTCCCGCGAAGGCGGGAATCCCGGGCTCCCGATGACGCGCTGTGCGCGTGCCCCGGTTTCCCGCCTCCAGCGCTCCCGCGCATCGCTGGGGTTTCGCTTCGCTCCACCGCCAGCCTGCGGGAACCGCATCCCGCGTCGCTACTCGTTCTTGTCCAGCGCAAATCCTGCGACCCGCTTGTAGTCGTCCGAGATCCGCCGGAACTCCTCCGCCGGGATCAGGTCTTCGATGCGGCCCGGCAGGGGCTTGCCGCCACTGAGCTCGTCGGCCTTCATGATGATGAAGTCAGGCGGCACCGTGCGGTTGGTCTCCACCACATTCGCCGTGGCCGGCAGGCGCAGCGCCTCGTACTCCTGCAGGGCCTGCACCGGGTCGCCGCCGCGCGCCAGCAGGTCCGCCAGGGTGCGCGCATCGATCAGTGCCTGCGCGCTGCCGTTGGAGCCGCGCGGATACATCGGGTGCGCCGCGTCGCCCAGCAGCGTCACGCGCTGGAAGGTCCAGCGCGGCACCGGGTCCTTGTCGACCATCGGGTACTCGAGCACCTCCCGCGCGTGCAGCAGCAGGCTGGGCACGTCGAGCCACTCGAAGTTCCAGTCCTGGAAGAAGGGCAGGAAATCCTCGAAGCGGCCGGGCCGGTTCCAGTCGTTCATGCCCATCTCGGCCTGGCGGATCTCCGCCACCCAGTTGATCAACTGGCTGCCGTGGCGGTCGACGTTGTCGACGATGGGGTAGATCACCAGCTTGCCGGTATCGATCGTGCCGATGCGCAGGTAGCTCTTGCCGGTGAGGATCGGCTTGTGCACCGTGACGCCGCGCCAGGTGTTGATGCCGCCGAAGGCGACCTGCTCCTGCGGATAGAACTGGCGGCGCACCGCCGAATTCACGCCGTCGCAGGCGATCACGATGTCCGCCTGCACGGTGGGCTGCGGTTGCCCGCGCACGCCGTTGAAGGTCAGCGTGACCTGCTGCGCGTCCTGCTGGATGCCGGTGCAGCGGTGGTCCAGGTGGATGCGCGCGTCGCCCAGGCGTTCGCGCGCCGCCTCGTACATCACGCCGTGCAGCTTGCCGCGGTGCATGCCTAGCTCGGGCACCGAATAGCCGGCATGCCGGCCGCGCGGCTCCCGGTAGATGAACTGGCCCCAGCGGTTGAAGAAGACGCTCTCGAGGTTCTCGATGCCCAGCGGCTCGAGCCTCGGCTGCAGGCCCAGCGCCGCGAGCTCGCGCATCGCGTGCGGCAGCAGCGTGATGCCCACGCCGAGTTCCTTGATCTCGGGCGCGGCCTCGTACACGTCGCACGGGATGCCCCGCTCGCTCAGGCCCAGGGCCAGCGCCAGCCCGCCTATGCCGCCCCCGACGATCGCGACGCGCATCACTCGGCCTTGATGTGGGCCGTGCTCACCACGCCGGCCCAGCGTTCGGCATCGCGCGCGACGAGGTGGCGGAAGTCCTCCGCCGAGCTCCAGGCCGGGTCCATGCCCTGCGTCTGGAAACTGGTGCGGACCTCGGGCGAGGCGAGGATGTCCTTCAGCTCGTGATTGAGCTTCGCCACCTGGTCGGCGGGCGTGCCGGGCGGCGCGAAGATGCCGTACCACATGGCGACGTTCACGTTGCCGGCCTTCGCCTCGGCGAGCGTCGGCACGGCGGGCAGCAGGGGGTGGCGCTTGTCGCTGCCGATGCCCAGCGCCACCAGCTTGCCCGTCTTCACGTGCGGCAGCGCGACGTGGATCGGCAGGAACATCGCATCGACCTGGCCGCCCAGCAGGTCGGTCACCGCCTGCGAGGTACCACGGTAGGGGATGTGCGTGAGGAAGACGCCGGCGGTCTGCTTGAACAGCTCCATCGACATGTGGTGCGGCGTGCCGACGCCGGGGCTGGCGTAGTTCAGGCGGCCGGGGCGCGCCTTCGCGGCCGCGACCAGGTCGCCCGCGCTGTGGAAACCGGTCGAGGGCGGCGCCACCAGGAGCAGCTGCCCCCAGCTGGTGAGCGACACCGGGACCAGGTCCTTCACCGGATCGAAGGGCAGGTGCGCATAGAGGCTGCGGTTCATCACCAGCGTGTTCACGCTCACCAGCAGCGTGTTGCCGTCGGCCGGCGCGCGCACGACGGCTTCGGTGCCGATGTTGCCGGAGGCGCCGGTGCGGTTCTCGACCACGACCGGACGGCCCAGCCGCTGCGACAGGCGCGGCCCGACCGTGCGCGCGACGATGTCGATGCCGGTGCCGGCAGTGAACGGCACGATGAGCTTCAGCGGCACGCCGGACGAGGCGGCGGGGGATTGCGCGAAGGCGTTCAGCCCGGTGAGGGCGATCGCTGCCAGGATTGTTCGAATCAGGGTCTTCATTGCATTGCGTGCTTGCAAGTTGGCATGCTAACGATTATGCGGGCCCCGCTCGGCCCGTCACAATCGTCGCATACCCCAGAAGGTGAAACAAGCGTGTCCTCCCCGTCCAAGCCTCCCCCGCAGCTGGCCCGGCTGTATGCCCGCCCGGGCTTCCTGCTGCGCCGCGCGCACCAGATCTCGGCCGCCGTGTTCGAGGACGCCTGCCGCGGCCTCGAGCTCACGCCGGCGCAGTTCGGCGTGCTGACGGTGCTGCAGGCGCACCCCGGGCTCGGGCAGTCCAGCCTGGCGCGCGCGCTCGGCTTCGACAAGGTGACGGTGCTGCGCGTGCTGCGCGGCCTGCAGGCCCGCGGGCTGGTGCAGCGCGTGCCGGCGGAGGACAACCGCCGCAACGTGTCGGTGCGGCTCACCGAGGAAGGCGCCGAGCTGCTGCAGCGCGCGCAGAAACCGGCGGAGAAGGCCTACCGCCGGTTGATGGCACCGCTGAACCGCGAACAGCAGGAGCAGCTGCTGGAGTTGCTGCAGCTGCTGACGGGCGAGCTGGAGGACGAGGCCCGTGCCGCCTTCGTGCCGCCGCCAGCGCCGCGTCAGGCCGCTTGAAGCCTGAGCCCTTATCCTCGACGGATGACCCCCCTGTCGCCCCGCTTTTCCTCCGCGCGCCGCCTGCTGCTGGCGGGCCTGTTCACCCTGGCCGCCGGCGCCGTGCAGGCGCAAGGCCCGAGCTCCGTGCGCATCCTGGTCGGCTTTCCGCCCGGCGGCGGCACCGACGCGATCGCGCGCACGCTGGCGGAGAAGCTGAAGGACCAGCTCGGCGTGCCGGTGGTCGTCGACAACCGGGCCGGCGCCGGCGGCCAGATCGCCGCCCAGACGCTCAAGAGCGCGGCACCGGACGGCAGCACCTTCTTCCTGAGCCACGACCACTCGATCTCGATCCTGCCGCTGGTGACGAAGAACGCCGGCTTCGATCCGGCCGTCGACTTCATTCCGGTCGCCGGCTTCGCCACCTTCGCCAACGCGCTGGCGCTTTCCAGCGGCACGCCGGCCAAGTCGCTGCCCGAGTACGTGCGCTTCGTGCAGCAGCAGGGCGGCAAGGACACCATCGGCGTGCCCGCGCCGGCGTCGATCCCCGAGTTCCTGGTCGGCATGGTGGGGAGCAAGTACAAGCTGGACCTGCAGGCGGCGCCCTACCGCGGCAGCGCGCCGATGATGGCGGACATGCTGGGCAACCAGATCAAGGCCGGCGTGGCCTCGATCCCGGACTTCATCGAGAACCACAAGGCGGGCAAGCTGCGCATCGTGGCGGTCATCGGCGACAAGCGGCAGGCCATCCTGCCGGACGTGCCGACCTTCAAGGAACTGGGCATCGCTGGTCTCGAGGAACTGCCCTACTACGGCCTGTTCGCCCCCGCCGGCACGCCGCACGAGGTGATCGACCGCATGAACCAGGCGCTGGCAAAGGTGATCGCGATGCCGGACGTGCGAGAGCACCTGACGGCGATGGGCCTCACCGTGGGCTACCAGCCCCAATCCCTGTTCGCCAACCGCGTCAAGGGCTACACGCAGACCTGGGACCGCATCATCAAGGCGAGCGGCTTCCAGGCGAAGTAGGACAGCCGGGATACGGACAGCCGAACGCAGAAGCCGCAAAAGTTACGCAGAAGCCGCAAAAGGACATCCATTCGATGATGGTGTCCCTTTCTGCGGTTTTTGCGTAACTTTTGCGGCCTCTGCGTTCGGCTGTCCGCATTCGGCTGTCCGCATTCAGGTATTGCGGCTCGCGATGCCCCAGCGCGCAAGCGCCTCGTCGTCGGCCACGCGGGCGTCGACCCAGCGCTCGCCCTCGGGCGTGCGTTCCTTCTTCCAGAACGGCGCCTGGGTCTTGAGGTAGTCCATCAGGAACTCGCAGGCCTGGAAGCTCTCGCCGCGATGGGCCGAGGTGACCACGACCAGGACGATCTGGTCCTCGACCTGCAAGGGGCCCACCCGGTGGATCACGCGGGCGGCGCGGATGTCGAAGCGGCGGAAGGCCTCGTCGATCATCTGCTCGATCGCCTTCTCCGTCATGCCCGGGTAGTGCTCCAGCTCCATCGCGCTGACGTTGGCGCCTTCGCTGCGGTCCCGCACCGTGCCGATGAAGCTGCAGACGGCGCCCACCCCGGCGTCGCCCGCGCGCAGCGCGGCGATCTCCGCCGCGACGTCGAAGTCCCCGGTCTGGATCGCAACGCGCGCCGCCATGGCCGCCTCAGCCGCCCGTCACGGGCGGGAAGAACGCGACCTCGCAGCCTTCGCGCAGGACGGCCGCGTCGTCGCTCATGACCTGGTCCAGCGCCATGCGCACGGCCTTGCCGCGCCCCAGCGCCGACGCGTAAGGCTCGCCCCGGGCGACGAGTTCGTCGCGCAGGGCACCGAGCGTTTCGCTGCGGGTCTGCACCGACTCGCTGCCCTGCCCCAGCGCCTCGCGCACGGAGGCGAAGTACTTGATCCTCAGGTTCATGCCAGCAACTCCGCCAGCGGCAGGAAGCGCACCGGATCGCCCGGCGCGATGGTGTGGCCCGCCGGGACGTCGATCAGGCCGTCGGCCCAGACCGTGGAGGTCAGCACGCCGGAGCTCTGGTTCGGGAACAGCGCCAGCCGGCCTTGCGCATCGCGCCGCGCGCGCAGGAATTCGCGGCGCTTGTCGGGCCGCGGCCAGGCGAAGTTCGCCGGCAGCTGCACGGCCACGGGCGTGAGCTGCGTGGCGCCCTGCAGCTTCAGCAGGAACGGGCGCACCAGCAGCAGGAAGGTGACGAAGCTGGACACGGGATTGCCCGGCAGGCCGATGAAATGCGCATCGGCCACCTTGCCGTAGGCGAAGGGTTTGCCGGGCTTCATGGCGATCTGCCACAGGTCCAGCGAACCGAGCTGCTGCACGGCGGGCTTGATGTGGTCCTCCTCGCCGACGGACACGCCGCCGCTGGTGAGGATCAGATCGTTGTCGCGCGAGGCATCGCGCAAGGCCTGCACCGTGGCCTCGCGCTGGTCCGGCACGATGCCGAGATCGCGCACCTCGCAGCCCAGGCGCAGCAGCAGGCTGCGCAGGAAGAAGCGGTTGGAGTTGTAGATCGCGCCGGGCTTCATCGCCTCGGGCGCGACCTGGCCCGGCATCACCAGTTCGTCGCCGGTGGAGAACAGCGCGACGCGCGGGCGGCGCGCCACCTGCAGGTGCTCGCGGCCGATGCTCGCGGCCAGGCCTTGCGCGGCCGGCGTGAGGCGTTCGCCGCACGCGAGCACCGTGCTGCCGCGCGTGATGTCTTCGCCGCTGCGGCGGATCCACTGGCCGGCCTCGGGCATGCGCAGGATGCGCACGCGGCCGTCGTCGAGAGCCTGGGTGTCCTCCTGCATCACGATCGCGTCCGCGCCGGCGGGCACCGGCGCGCCGGTGAAGATGCGGGCGATGCTCCCGGACTGCAGCGGCTGCGGCGCCGCGCCGGCCGGAATGCGCTGGCTGACCGGCAGCGGCACGCCTTCGTCGGCGATCTCGGCCCGGCGCACGGCATAGCCGTCCATCGAGCTGTTGTCCTGCGGCGGGACCTGCAGCGACGAGACCAGGTCCTCGGCCAGCACCCGGCCATCGGCGTCGAAGGTCGCCACGACCTCGGTGCCGGCGAGCGGCTGCGCCTGCGCCAGCAGGGCCGCCAGGGCGTCGTCGAGGGGGCGCAGCGCGGGACGGGAGTTCACGCGTATCTCTCCGGGTCGTAGTCGAACCTGTCCCCATTCTCGACCAGCCACCCGGCCACCGCATCAGGGTCATTCAGGTCCAGCACCGGCCGCAGGGTTGCCTGGGGCAGCTGGTCCGCCGCATCGGTGGCGATCGCCACGATGAAGTCGTCGTCCGGGTAGCGCGCCTGCTTGCCGGCCTCGGGGCGCCAGACCTCGATCTTGAGCAGGTTGCTTTCCTTGAAGCCTTCCACCAGCACCCAGTCGACGCCTTCCCACAGCTCGGAGATCAGGTGGTGCACGGACAGCTTCGCCGGCTGCTCGAACTCGCGCAACAGCGCCAGGCGCCGGTCGGAAGCGACCACCACTTCGAACGCACCCGCCTCCCGATGGCGATAGGTGTCCTTGCCGGGATGGTCGATGTCGAACTTGTGGTGGGCGTGCTTGACGACCGAAACCCGCAGCCCGCGCAATTTCAGCTCGGGGATCAGCCGCTCGACGAGCTGGGTCTTGCCCGAGCCCGAGTAACCCGCGAATCCGACGACCTTCATGCGCAGTGCGCCGCGATGAATTGCTGGACTGCCGCCGCATCGGCCGGCAGCACGGTCACCCGCCGCGGCAGGTCCTCGATGCCGGCGAATTTCGCCGGCCGGTCCGGTTCGCGCCCGAGGGCCTCCACGATGGTGGCGGCGAACTTGATCGGCAGCGCCGTCTCCAGCACGATCATCGGCGTGCCGGCGCTGGCGAAGGAGCGCGCCACCTTCAGGCCGTCGGCCGTGTGGGTGTCGATCATGGTGGCGAAGCGCTGGTACGTGTCGCGGATCGTGGCCACGCGGTCGGCATGCGTGCTCTTGCCGGACACGAAGCCGTACTGCGAGCGCGCCCGCGCGACCTCGCCGGAAAGGTCGAACCGGCCCTTGGCAGGCAGTTCCTCCGCGAACAGGTAGCGCACCCTGGCGCCGTCGCGCGCGAGCAGGTCGAACACGAAGCGCTCGAAGTTGCTGGCCTTGGAGATGTCCATCGAGGGGCTGGAGGTCTCGAAGGTGTCCTGGCTGCCGCGCACGCGGTAGACGCCGGTGCGGAAGAACTCGTCGAGCACGTCGTTCTCGTTCGTGGCCAGCACGAGCCGGTCGATCGGCAGGCCCATGCTGCGCGCGACGTGGCCGGCGCAGATGTTGCCGAAGTTGCCGGACGGCACGCTGAAGCTGACCTTCGGCAGTTCTCCCTCCCCCGCCGCGGGAGGGCTGGGGTCGGGGCGCCGGGTGGCCTGGAAGTAACCTGCGAAGTAGTACACGACCTGCGCCACCAGGCGCGCCCAGTTGATCGAGTTGACGGTGCCGATGCGGTACTTGCGCTTGAACGCCAGGTCGTTCGACACCGCCTTGACGATGTCCTGGCAGTCGTCGAACACGCCCTCGATCGCCAGGTTGTGGATGTTGGCGTCGGACAGGCTGAACATCTGCGCCTGCTGGAAGGGGCTCATGCGCCCGTTCGGCGAGGTCATGAAGACGCGCACGCCCTTCTTGCCGCGCATGGCGTATTCGGCGGCGCTGCCGGTGTCGCCGGAGGTCGCGCCGAGGATGTTCAGTTCCTCGCCGCGCCGCCCGAGTTCGTACTCGAACAGGTTGCCCAGGAGCTGCATCGCCATGTCCTTGAAGGCCAGCGTGGGCCCGTTGGACAGCGCCTCCAGGTACAGGCCGTCTTCCAGCTTCTTCAGCGGCACGATCTCGCGCGAGCCGAACACCTCCTCGGTGTAGGTCTTGCGGCAGATCGCGCGCAGGTCGTCGGCCGGGATGTCGTCGATGTAGAGCGACAGGATCTCGAAGGCGAGGTCCGCGTACGGCAGGCTGCGCCATTTCGCGAGCGTGGCGGCGTCGACCTGCGGATAGTGCTCCGGCAGGTACAGCCCGCCGTCGGGCGCCAGGCCCTCCAGCAGGATTTCGCAGAAGTGCTTGCGGTCCGGGTGGCCGCGGGTGGAGAGGTACAGCATCGTCAGGCCAGTTCTTCCTTGCGGATCCGCACGATCGGCGCCAGCACGGTGGCCAGGCCCTGCATCGCTGCGATCACCTCGTTCATCGTGCCTTCGCGCACGCTGTGCGTCAGCAGGATGAGGTCGGTGTGTGTCGAGCCGGCACCGCCGACGGCCGCGGCTTCGCGCTGCAGCATCGCGTCGATGCTGATGCCGGCGTTGGCCAGCAGGCTGGCCACCTTCGCCAGCACGCCGGCCTGGTCGGCCACGCGCAGGCGCAGGTAGTAGCTGGTCACCACCTCGCTCATGGGCAGGATGGATTCGTCGCTCATCTGGTCCGGCTGGAAGGCCAGGTGCGGCACGCGGTGCGCGGCGTCCACGGTGTGCAGGCGGGTGACGTCGACCAGGTCCGCGATCACCGCGCTGGCCGTCGGCTCGCTGCCGGCGCCCTTGCCGTAGTAGAGGGTGGTGCCGACGGCATCGCCCTGCACCACCACCGCGTTCATCGCGCCTTCGACGTTGGCGATCAGCCGCTTGCAGGGCACCAGCGTGGGATGCACGCGCAGCTCGATGCCCTTGTCGGTGCGCTTGGTGATCCCGAGCAGCTTGATGCGGTAGCCCAGGTGTTCGGCGTATTCGATGTCGACGGAGGACAGCCTGGTGATGCCCTCGACATGGGCCTTGTCGAACTGCACCGGCACGCCGAAGGCGATGGCGCTCATGATCGTCGCCTTGTGCGCGGCGTCGACGCCCTCGATGTCGAAGGTCGGGTCGGCCTCGGCGTAACCCAGGCGTTGCGCTTCCTTGAGCACCACGTCGAAGTCCAGGCCCTTGTCCCGCATCTCCGACAGGATGAAGTTGGTGGTGCCGTTGATGATCCCGGCGATCCACTGGATGGTGTTGGCGGTGAGGCCCTCGCGCAGGGCCTTGATGATCGGGATGCCGCCCGCCACCGCGGCCTCGAAGGCCACCATCACGCCCTTGGCGTGCGCCGCGGCGAAGATCTCCGTGCCGTGCACCGCCAGCAGCGCCTTGTTGGCCGTGACCACGTGCTTGCCGGCCTCGATCGCCTCCATCATCAGCTGGCGCGCGATGCCGTAGCCGCCGATCAGTTCGACGACGATGTCGATCTCGGGGTTGGCGAGGATCTCGCGCGCGTCCTTCACCACCCGGGCGGCGCCGCCCGTCACGGCCTCGGCGCGGGCGGTGTCGAGGTCCGCCACCATGGTGATCTCGATGCTGCGGCCGGCGCGGCGCTGGATCTCCTCCTGGTTGCGACGCAGGACGTTGAACACGCCGCTGCCCACGGTGCCTATGCCCAGCAGGCCGACTTGAATGGCTTTCACTTTCTCTTTTCCTCTGTGGTCCTCTTGTCCGCCGGCGGCACCACCTCGCTCACCAGCGTGGGGAGCATCCAGGGCCCGCCCGCTGCCACCAGCCGGCACATGCCGGTGGTGGCTTCCTCCGTGTGGACGAAGCGCGCCCCGTTCCACACCCATTGGTCCATGGCAAAGCAGTCGCCGAGGCCGCGGCCCTTCTGCATCGCCACGATGCGGCTGCGCTCCGGCTCGAATTCCGTGCCGCTGTAGGTGACGGCGGTGGCGCGGTAGGGCGGCTTGTCGTTCGCCACCCAGAAGCCCTGGCCGGTGTTGTACGCCGCCACCCAGCAGCGCGCCGACACCAGTACCCGGTGCGCGTCGAGCCGCCACGCCTGCGGCGGTTCGGCCGTGTCCTTCAGGTCCGGGCAGTCGTCCGGCACCTTGCGCAGGCTGCGCAGCACCGCGATGGCCAGCGCCTCGCGCGGCGCCGGCCCGGAGATCGCCGCCGCCCGCACGACCGGCTTCGGCAGGGCCGGCAGGACGGCCGCTTCCGCGTTCGCCCCCTTGCGCACCAGCGCACCCGTGGTGCCGACGCGGCCCTGCACGTCGTCCATGCGCAGCAGGACGGCGGCAGCCCCCGCATCGGAAACGCGCCAGCGCTGCGGGCCGGCCACGAAGGCGATCTCCTCGCTGCGCAGCAGCCCCTGGAGCAGGGCCGCCGTCTGGGAGGTGTCCAGGGTGCCGACGCCTTCGTCCGCCTTCAGTGCGACCGCGCCGCGCGGACGGCCGCCGACGACGAGGTCCACCTGCGCCGGTGGCGGCGTGGCCTTGCCGTCGTCGTACGTGCCGATGGTGACCTGCGCGCTCACCGGCCGGCGCGCGCCGGCTTCACGCGTGAGCAGCACGGACACCGCCGGCGGCACCTCGCCGGCCTGGTAGCCGGCGGCCCGGCAGGTGCGTGTGTTGTCGCAGGCCAGTTCCCAGTCCTTGTGCGTGAACTGCACGCCGGCGGCCCCCGCAGGCGTCGCTGCCAGCGCAGCGAGAACGGCGAGCATGCGCAGGGCGAGGCGGGCGGCCATGGGGAAAGCGCAGTTCAGGCGCTGCGGCGCCGGCGGTACTGCTCGAGGAAGCGGGCGATGCGGCCCACGGCCTCGCGCAGGTCGTCCTCGTGCGGCAGGAACACGATGCGGAAGTGGTCCGGCTGCGGCCAGTTGAAGCCCGTGCCCTGCACCAGCATCACCCGCGTCTGCTGCAGCAGCTCGAGGAAGAACTGGCGGTCGTCCTGGATCGGGTACAGCTTCGGGTCCAGCCGGGGGAACATGTACAGCGCCGCCTGCGGCTTGACACAGCTGACGCCGGGGATCGCCGTGATCAGCTCGTACGCCAGGTCGCGCTGGCGGCGCAGCCGCCCGCCGGGCCCGACCAGATCGTGGATGCTCTGGTAGCCGCCCAGCGCCGTCTGGATGGCCCACTGCCCCGGAACGTTGGCGCACAGGCGCATGTTCGAGAGCATGGTCAGGCCCTCGATGTAGTCGGCACCCGCCTTCTTGTCGCCCGAGACCACCAGCCAGCCGGCGCGGTAGCCGCAGGAGCGGTAGCTCTTGGACAGCGAGTTGAAGGTGAGCGTGAGCACGTCCTCGGACAGGCTCGCGATCGCGGTGTGCTTCACGCCCTCGTACAGGACCTTGTCGTAGACCTCGTCGGCGAGGATCACCAGGCCATGCTCGCGGGCGATGGCGACGATCTCGCGCAGCAACTCGTCGGAGTACAGGGTGCCGGTCGGGTTGTTCGGGTTGATCACCACGATGCCCTTGGTGGCCGGCGTGATCTTGCGGCGGATGTCCGCGGGGTCCGGCATCCAGCCGTTGGCCTCGTCGCACATGTAGTGCACCGGCGTGCCGCCGGCCAGCGCGGTGCAGGCCGTCCACAGCGGGTAGTCCGGCGAGGGGATGAGCAACTCGTCGCCTTCGTTCAGCAGCGCGTTGGTGGCGATCGCGATCAGCTCGCTGGCGCCGTTGCCCAGGTACACGTCGTCGAGCGTGACGCCCTTGATGCCCTGCTGCTGCGTGTAGTGCATCACGGCCTTGCGCGCGGCGAAGATCCCCTTGCTGTCCGAGTAGCCCGCCGAGTTCGGCAGGTTGCGGATCATGTCCTGCTGGATTTCCTCGGGCGCGTCGAAGCCGAACGGGGCGAGGTTGCCGATGTTCAGCTTGATGATCTTGTGACCTTCTTCCTCCAGCTGGCGGGCGGCATCCATGATGGGGCCGCGGATGTCGTACAGCACGTTGGCGAGCTTGGCGGATTTCTGAACGGTCTTCAAAGGCCCTCCCAAGGGCGGTGACACGAGGTGAAACCTATAATTTGACCATAAACGCAAGGGCTGCCCTGCAGCAAGCCCGGCGAGACCACGCATCCGCACCTTGAAGCTCCAGCCCGATCGCTCCGACGCCCAGACCATCACCGGCTACGGCCCCGGCTGGGTGGGCGTGGGCACCGGCGCCGGCACGGAAAAGATCACGCACAACGTCGTGATCGCCTCCAACGGCGAACGCCTGCCCTGGGCCGGCCGCTACGAGGACCTGGGCCCCGCCGACTTCGCCGCCATCGCGGAACTCAAGGTCGAAGTGGTGATCTTCGGCAGCGGCGCGCGGATCCGCTTTCCCAAGCCCGCCTGGCTGGCGCCGCTGGCCGAGGCACGCATCGGCATCGAGACCATGGACACCGCGGCAGCGTGCCGCACCTACAACATCCTGGCGCAGGAAGGCCGCGAAGTGGCCGTGGCCCTGCTGCTCGAATCCGCGTAACCCCGCACGAGCGGGGCATATGCGTTTCACGGTAAAATCGGTGGTTGCGGTGGGCCTGCGCGAAGCCCGCCGTCCGCGCGCAGAACTGTCACACCAGAACCACATACCCTATGGCGATCGTTGTCAACAAACCCCTTCCAGAATTCGAGGCGAACGCCACTGGCGGCAGCAAGGTCACGAACACATCGCACGTGGGCCAGATCGTGGTGCTGTACTTCTACCCGAAGGACAACACCCCGGGCTGCACCACCGAAGCCATGCAGTTCCGTGACAAATACAAGGATTTCGTGAAGGCCGGCGCCGTGGTGTTCGGCGTCTCGCGCGACAACATGAAGTCGCACGACGAGTTCAAGGCCAAGCTGGAACTGCCGTTCGAGCTGATCGCGGACACCGAGGAAAAGATGTGCCACATGTTCGGCGTGGTGAAGAACAAGATCATGTACGGCAAGAAGGTCAAGGGCATCGAGCGCAGCACCTTCCTGGTGGGCGCCGACGGCATCCTCAAGCAGGAATGGCGCGGCCTCAAGGTGCCCGGCCACGTCGACGAGGTCCTCAAGGCCGTCAAGCTGCTGAAGAAGGCTGCCTGAGCCATTGCGCCTGACGAGGCGCGTCCCTGCGTCACTGTCGGGCTTGACGCACGGTTGCAACAGGCGACCGTCCGACATTGTTGCGCCACGGCTGATGTGCATAATGATTTCATGCCGTTGACCCGGACGCGACGCGTCATCATCGACAGATCCCAAAAAGCCGCCCGGCCTGCCTGGCGGCTTTTTTGTTAAGCCACTACCTCATCAGGAAGCCGTACTCCTCATGCCCCTGCCCCCCGCACCGTCCAAGCGCGCCGCCATGCTCCCGCCGGAAGCCTTCGATGCCCCGGCCCGTTCCTCGCACAAGGCGACGCGAAAAACGGAAGCGCCCGCGGCGGACGAGGCCCTGGTCGCCGAGCGGCCGCAGGTGCTCGACGACCTGACGGCGCGCGGCCTGGGCGTGGGCGGCGACCTGCAGGAGGAATACGGCGAGGTCGACACCGAGACCCTGGTCGACGAGGAGCCCGCCGCGCCGGCGGCCAAGGGCAGGAAGAAGGAAGTGACGGTCCCCGCGCCGCTGCCCAAGAAGAAGAAGGCCAGCGGCCCGAAGAAGATGTTCGTGCTGGACACCAACGTCCTGATGCACGACCCGATGAGCCTGTTCCGCTTCGACGAGCATGACATCTTCCTGCCCATGGTGGTGCTGGAGGAGCTCGACGGCCACAAGAAGGGCACGACCGAAGTGGCCCGTAACGCCCGCCAGGCGAGCCGTTCGCTCGACGCGCTCGCCGGCACGCAGGGGGCCGACATCGCCCACGGCCTGCGGCTGGACACGACCGGCCACAAGGAAGCCGGCGGCTGCCTGTTCTTCCAGACCATGCCGCTGTCGCCCTCGGGACTGCCGATGGGCCTGCCCCCGGGCAAGGCCGACAACCAGATCCTGAGCGTGGTGCAGGCCCTCCAGGAAAAGCACGCGCCGATGCAGGTGGTGCTGGTGTCCAAGGACATCAACATGCGCGTCAAGGCGCGCGCGCTGGGCCTGGTCACCGAGGACTACAAGAACGACAAGACGCTGGACGACCTGGACCTGATGTACTCGGGTTCGCTCGCCCTGCCCCCGGACTTCTGGGCCAAGCACGGCAAGACCGTGGAGAGCTGGCAGCAAGGCGTCCACACCTTCTATCGCATCAGCGGCCCGATCGTGCCGGCCCTGTTCATCAACCAGTTCGTGTACTTCGAGGCCCCCGGCGAACCGAGCCTGTACGCGCGCGTGATCGAGATCCGCGGCAAGACGGCGGTGCTCAAGACGCTGAAGGACTACGGCCACCTGAAGAACGCGGTCTGGGGCGTCACGACGCGCAACCGCGAGCAGAACTTTGCGATGAACTTGCTGATGGATCCGGAGGTGGACTTCGTCACCCTCACCGGCACGGCCGGCACCGGCAAGACGCTGATGGCGCTGGCCGCGGGCCTGACCCAGGTGCTCGACGAGCGCCGCTACACCGAGATCATCATGACCCGCGCCACCGTGAGCGTGGGCGAGGACATCGGCTTCCTGCCCGGGACCGAAGAAGAGAAGATGGGCCCGTGGATGGGCGCGCTGGACGACAACCTGGAGGTCCTGGGCAAGACCGACGGCGGGGCCGGCGAGTGGGGCCGCGCGGCGACCAACGAGTTGATCCGCTCGAAGATCAAGATCAAGAGCATGAACTTCATGCGCGGGCGGACCTTCCTGAACAAGTACGTGATCCTGGACGAGGCGCAGAACCTCACGCCCAAGCAGATGAAGACCCTGGTGACGCGGGCCGGTCCGGGCTCCAAGATCATCTGCATGGGCAACCTGGCGCAGATCGACACGCCCTACCTCACCGAGGGTTCGTCGGGCCTGACCTTCGCGGTCGACAAGTTCAAGGGCTGGCCGCACAGCGGCCACATCACGCTGGCGCGCGGCGAGCGCTCGCGCCTGGCGGATTTCGCGAGCGAGGTGCTGTAGGCGTCGGTTTGAGGCGGCGTGCGGGTTCGGGTTATTTAACGCAGAAGCCGCAGAAGTAACGCAAAAGCCGCAAAAGGACATCCTTGAAGGGATGTGTTCTGCGGCTTTTGTAGTTTCTTTTGCGGCTTCTGCGTTGAAATGCCTTCGAAGGTGGGCTCAGCGCCCCGCCATCGACTGCGTCGTCGGGAAGGGGTGGGTCTGGCGCTGCTGCTTCTTTTGCTCCGCCTGCACATCGCACGGCGGGCAGTTGCTGATGCCGCGGCCGAAGGGCGTGTAGCGCAGCACCTTCGACAGGCCCTGCCGGCCGCTGGCGGCGCGCGCCACCATCGCGCTGGCGGCGAGGCCGCCCGCGGTGCGCACGGCCCAGTAGCGGTGCTTGCGCGTGAACTGCCACACCGCCACGCCCAGCGCCAGCACCAGCCAGTGCTCGCCGGGGAAGCCGGGGCGCGCCTCGTCCGCCGCCTTGATCTTCTCGAGCGTGGAGCCCTCTTCCTGGATTTCGGGGGGCAGTTGCTCCACCTGCATGGGCGGGCTGGCTTCGGCCAGGGTGGGCGTCAGGTCGATCTGTTCCATGCTCGTCTCCGGAGGTTTCCTGGAGCAGAGCATCGCGCGCCGCGGCAGTGCGGCGCGTAGGAAAGCGGCGTGCGACGATGCCTCAGAAATCCTCGCTGCCGCTGGCCAGGTTCTCGAACTTGGTCAGCTGCTTGAGGAAGGCGAGCTTCACGGTGCCGGTGGGCCCGTTGCGCTGCTTGCTGATGATCACCTCGGAGACGCCGGGCTCCTTCGAGTCCTTGTTGTAGTAGTCGTCGCGGTAGATGAACATGATCACGTCGGCGTCCTGCTCGATGGCGCCGGACTCGCGCAGGTCCGACATCATGGGGCGCTTGTCGGTGCGCGACTCCACGCCGCGCGAGAGCTGCGACAGCGCGATCAGCGGGCAGCCGAGCTCCTTGGCGAGCATCTTCAGGCCGCGCGAGATCTCGCCCACCGCCGTGGCGCGGTTCTCGTCGCTCATGCTGGTCGAGGTGCTCATGAGCTGCAGGTAGTCGACCACGATCAGCCCCAGCTTGCCGCCGCACTGCCGGGCCAGCCGGCGGGCGTTGGCGCGCAGTTCGCTCACCGTCAGGCCGGGCGTCTCGTCGATGTGCAGCTGGATGTTGCGCAGCTTCTCGATCGCCTCCGTCAGGCGCGGCCATTCGTCGTCGGTGAGCTTGCCGGTGCGCAGGTGCGTCTGGTCGATGCGGCCGATGGAGCCGACGATACGCACGGCCAGCTGCGCGGCGCCCATCTCCATCGAGAACACGGCGACCGGAAGGCCTTCGTTGAGGGCCACGTGCTCGGCGATGTTGATCGCCAGCGAGGTCTTGCCCATGGAGGGGCGCGCCGCCAGGATGATCAGGTCGCCGGCCTGCATGCCGGAGGTCATGCGGTCGAAGTCGTAGAAGCCGGTGGGCACGCCGGTGATGTCGTTCGGGTTGTCCGCCATCTCCTGCACGCGGTCCATCAGCTGCACGACCAGGCTCTTCATGTCGTGGAAGCCCTGCTTGGAACGCGAGCCTTCTTCCCCGATGTGGAAGATCTTCTGCTCGGCTTCGTCGAGGATCTTCTCCACCGGCTTGCCCTGCGGATTGAAGGCGGCGGTGGCGATCTCGTCGCTGGCGGTCACCAGCTTGCGCAGGATGGAGCGCTCGCGCACGATCTCCGCGTAGCGGCGGATGTTGGCGGCGCTCGGCACGTACTGCGCCAGCGAGTTCAGGTACGGCAGGCCGCCGATTTCCTCGGCCTTGCCCAGGCCCTGCAGCTGCTCGTAGACGGTGATGACGTCGGCCGGCTTGTTGCCGTTGATCAGCCCGCCGACGGCCGTGAAGATCAGCTTGTGTTCGTAGCGGTAGAAGTCGCTCTCGGTGAGCAGGTCACCGACGCGGTCCCAGGCGCTGTTGTCGATCAGCAGGCCGCCGAGCACGCTCGATTCCGCCTCGATGGAATGGGGCGGAATGCGCAGCTGCGCCACCTGCCGGTCGCGCTCGCGCGGCAGGTCTTCTTCAACGGGACTCAGAACAGCGGCCATCGATCACTCTCTCCTCGTGCGATTGTCCCCGATGCTGTAAGGATGTCCAGTGACAACTCTGGGCGTTTGCTGTGGACAAGGTGCTGGAAGCTGTGCATCGCTGGAAAACGGACATCCAAAACGCAAAAGCCGCGAAAGTACGCAAAAACCGCAAAGGGACTCTTATCAATCCCTTCCTTCGCGGCTTTGCGTGACCTTTGCGGCTTTTGCGTTCTGGTTGTCCGCTTTCGAAGGCGCAATGAAAAAGCCGCCCGAAGGCGGCTCAGACGCGCGAGCGGGAAAGAAGGCTTACGCCGTCTCGCCGTACACCGTCACGTTGATGTCGACCACGACGTCCGTGTGCAGGGCGACGGAGACCTGGGTGTCGCCGACGGTCTTGATCGGGCCGTTGGGCATGCGCACTTGCGCCTTCGCCACCGGGAAACCCATCTTCGTGAGTTCCTCGGCGATGTCGGAGTTGGTGACCGAGCCGAACAGGCGGCCGTCCACGCCGGCCTTCTGCGTCAGCTTCACGGTCTGGCCGGACAGCTTCTCGCCCGTGGCTTGCGCCTCGGTCAGCTTGGAAGCGGCCTGCTTTTCCAGGTCGGCGCGCTTGGCTTCGAATTCGGCCTTGTTGGCCTCGGTCGCGCGGCGGGCACGGCCCTGCGGGATCAGGAAGTTACGGGCGTAGCCGTCCTTCACCTTCACGATCTCGCCGAGGTTGCCCAGGTTCAGGACTTTGTCGAGCAGGATGACTTGCATGGCGGCTTCCTCAGATGCGGTGCTGGTCGGAGTACGGCAGCATCGCCAGGAAGCGCGCGCGCTTGATGGCGGTATTGAGCTGGCGCTGGTAGATCGCGCGGGTGCCCGTCAGGCGCGCCGGGATGATCTTGCCGTTCTCGGAGATGAAGTCGCGCAGCGTGTCGATGTCCTTGTAGTCGATCTCTTCGACGCCGGCGACGGTGAAGCGGCAGAAGCGCTTGCGCTTGAACAGCAGCGACTGGGTGTTGCGCTTCGGACGCTTGTCCTTGTTGAACTTCTTGAACGTGGCCATGAATGGCTCCTCAGATAGGGTCTGGCTGGAATGACTGGATGTGCAGCACCGGATGCCTGCCGCCGCGCAACGCGGCGAGAAAGCCCGTGAACCGGAAACCGCTGCCGATCGCCTGCCTGGCAAGCGTCTCGGCGTCGGTCCCGAACGCCACCGCGCGGATCTGCACCTTCACCTGCCTGGTCGCGCCGGCCTCGAGGGCTTCGGACGCGTGTTCGAGCAGCAGGTCGAGGGCCGGCAGTCCGGCGGGGGTGTAGCGCAGGGCCTTGGCCTCCGCGATACGCGCGCTCAGGATCGTCTGGTTCACACCCGGCGGTTCGCCGGCGGAATTACGACTGGAACTCCGCCTGTTGGGCCTTGCGGGCTTCCTCGCGCT
This sequence comes from Ramlibacter alkalitolerans, assembly GCF_016722765.1. GTDB lineage: Bacteria > Pseudomonadota > Gammaproteobacteria > Burkholderiales > Burkholderiaceae_C > Ramlibacter > Ramlibacter alkalitolerans. Next base: position 41,328 of record NZ_JAEQND010000015.1, read on the forward strand.
CCACCGTCTTCATCATGGAAGACGGGCCCGTATCGGCCTTCTTCTTGACGACGGTCAGGTGACGCAGCACGGCGTCGTTGAAGCGGAAGGCGTGCTCGAGCTCGCTCATCACGGCCTGGTCGGCCTCGATGTTGATGCACAGGAAGTGCGCCTTGGCGAGCTTGTTGATCTGGTAGGCCAGCTGGCGGCGGCCCCAGTCTTCCACACGATGCACCTTGCCGTTGCCGGCGGTGATCATGCCCTTGTAGCGTTCCAGCATGGCCGGAACCTGTTCGCTCTGGTCCGGGTGGATCAGCAGCACGATTTCGTAGTGACGCATTGAATCTCCTTGCGGATGAATAGCTGCCCCCGGATGGCAAGACCGAAGGTCACGGCTCCGGTACCGGGGTGCAGCAAGGGAAAGCCGATGATTATAGCCCGGATGCACCAGGGCTGCCCGAGCGCCCGGTGGCCACGGCTCAGCGCATCCGCAGCGCCGCTTCCAGCCGTGCGAACTTCACGGGGCCGACGGCCTGCAGCAGCTGCGGCGCCAGCGCGTCGAGCTCGGCGAGCGTGCCCGCCGCCTCGATGGCGAGGGCGAGCTGGAGGTCCTTGCGTCCGAGCTGCGCCGCCAGTTCCGTGGCGATGCCGTAGGCACGCACGTACTGGTCCCAGCCCGCCATGCTCGAATCCGTGAAATCGGGCGACGGGGGCTGCACCGGCCGCGACGGCAGGAACTGCTCCGTGATGAGCCCGAGCTCCAGCAGCCGGTCGATGTCGCCGCGCGTGATGCCGCCGGCGGAGGTCGCCTTCAGCACCTCCTCGAGGCTGCGTTGCCCGTCGATCAGGATCAGGGCCGCACGCTGCCGGGGCGACAGGCCGCTGCGCCGGTCCTTCAGGACCTTCAGCCCAGCCTCTGTCTTGGCCATCGTCATGTGAACCCCCTGCGGACACGGCGCCCTCGACAGAAAAGCCCGCACCGGGCGGGCTTCTCTTCGCGGCGCGCTACGACTCAGTCGCGGGCGTAGATATCCACGTCCTTGGTTTCCCGGATGAAGATCATGCCGATGACGAAGGTCCCGGCAGCGATCACCACGGGGTACCACAGGCCGTAGAAGATATCACCCGTGGCCGCCACCATGGCGAACGCGGTGGTGGGCAGCAGCCCGCCGAACCAGCCGTTGCCGATGTGGTACGGCAGGCTCATCGACGTGTAGCGGATGCGCGTCGGGAACAGCTCGACCAGCATGGCGGCGATCGGGCCGTACACCATGGTCACCAGGATCACGAGGAACACCAGGATGGCGAGCACCATGCCGATGTTCATCTTGTCCTTGGCGGCCGGCGTCGTCAGCCCTGCGGCCTTGGCCGTCTCGCCCACCTGCTTCTTGAAGTCGGCCAGGGACTTGGCGGACTCGGTGGAGAAGCCATGGCGCTCGGCGTTCAGCGTCAGCGTGGGCGCCGGCATGACCTTGCCGCCCATGGTGATGGTGGCGGCCGATCCGGCGGGGCCGGCGACGTTCTCGTACGGGATGTACGACTGCGTCAGGGCGCGCTTGGCGACGTCGCAGGACGAAGTGAAGTCGATCTCGCGGGCGATCGGGCTGCCCTGGAACGAGCACTGCTTCGGATCGGCCGTGATGGTGACCTTGGTGGCTTCCTGCGCCGCGACGAGCGCCGGGTTGGCCGCCTTGAGCAGCATCGGGAACACGGCGAAGTAGGTGAGCGCGGCGATCAGGCAGCCGGCCATGATGATGGGCTTGCGGCCGATCTTGTCCGACAGCGCACCGAACACGATGAAGAACGGCGTGCCGATCAGCAGCGAGGCGGCGATCAGCAGGTTGGCCGTGGTGGCGTCCACCTTCGCGATGGTGGTCATGAAGAACAGCGCGTAGAACTGGCCCGTGTACCAGACCACGGCCTGGCCGGCCGTCAGGCCCAGCAGCGCCAGGATCACGACCTTGAGGTTGATCCAGCGGCCGAAGGACTCGGTGAGCGGCGCCTTGGAGGTCTTGCCTTCCGACTTCATCTTCTGGAACGCGGGCGACTCATTGAGGCTCAGGCGGATCCACACCGAGACGGCCAGCAGCAGGATGGAGACCAGGAACGGGATGCGCCAGCCCCAGTCGGCCCAGGCCTTGGGGTCCATCGATTCGCGCACGCCGAGGATCACCAGCAGCGACATGAACAGGCCCAGCGTCGCCGTGGTCTGGATCCACGACGTGTACGCACCGCGCTTGCCATGCGGCGCATGCTCCGCGACATAGGTCGCGGCACCGCCGTACTCGCCACCGAGCGCGAGGCCCTGCAGCAGCCGCAGCGCGATCAGGATCACCGGGGCGGCGATGCCGATCGACTTGTATCCGGGCAGCAGGCCGACGATGAAGGTCGACGCCCCCATGATCAGGATGGTGACCAGGAACGTGTACTTGCGGCCGATCATGTCGCCGAGGCGGCCGAACACGATGGCGCCGAAGGGACGCACCAGGAAACCGGCGGCGAAGGCGAGCAGCGCGAAGATGTACGCGGAGGTCGGGTCCAGCCCCGAGAAGAACTGCGCGCCGATGATGGCGGCCAGCGAGCCATACAGATAGAAGTCGTACCACTCGAACACCGTGCCGAGCGACGAGGCGAAGATGACCTTCTTCTCCTCCCGCGTCATGGGCGCGGCGGCCGTGCTTCCCAGCGCGGCACCGGCGGAAGATGCTGTTGCCATCGAATGTCTCCTTGCTTGTTTGATCCGGAGCAAGGAGTGTTCGAACACGCTCTGACGCGAAACTGACTCGCGCCGCCGGCCGACGCTAGGAGATTCCCTTAGGCGGGCCCGCGCTGGGCGTGAGGAGGCTCAGGAGCCAGGTGACGCCGAAACCCACCGGCACGCCGAACACGCCGGCCGAGAGCGGCTGGATGCCGAACCACAGGTCCTGCCCCGCGACCAGGCCCAGCGCCGCGCGCACGTTGCTCGCATTGATGCTCATGTAATACAGCGTGACGCCGAGGCCGGCGAGCATGCCGCACACCGCGCCGACGCGATTGGTGCCGCGCCACAGGATGCCCAGCACCATCGCCGGCACGAACGCGGCCGCCGCAAGCGAGAAGGACGCCGACACCAGCAGCAGGATCTCGGCGGGCTTGGCCGTCGCCACCACCGCGGCGACGAGCGCGACCCCCATCAGCGCGAACTTGGAGAGGATCACGCGCTGTTCGGCCGGCAGGTCGGGCCGCACGTCGTGGCAGAAGATGTCGCGCACGAGCGCGTTGCTGATCGTCAGCAGCAGGCCGTCGGCGGTGGACAGCGCCGCGGCCAGCCCGCCGGCGGCCACCAGCCCGGAGATCACGTACGGCAGGCCGCCGAGTTCCGGCGTCGCCAGCATGATGATGTCGGCGCCCAGGCGGATCTCGCCCCACTGCAGGATGCGGTCGCCGTTCACGTCGGCGACGGCGACGAGCGTGGGATCGACCCGCGCCCACTGCGCGATCCACGCCGGCAGGCTGTCGAAGCTGCTGCCCACCAGGTTGTTCATCACCTCGAACTTCACCAGCGCCGCGAGCGCCGGCGCGCTGATGTAGACCAGGGCGATGAAGAACAGCGACCACGCCACCGAGGAGCGCGTGGCCGACACGCTGGGCGTCGTGTAGTAGCGCGTGAGCAGGTGCGGCAGTCCGGCCGTGCCCAGCATCAGGCAGAACATCAGCGCCAGGAAGTTGCGCCGCGACAGGTCGAAGGTTTCGCGCTCCTGCGGCGAGCCCTTGGGATCGCCGGCGAAGGGCTGGCTGTGGCGCGGGATGCCGCCCAGCGGCCGCGCCCGCTCGTAGCTCTCGGCCATCGCGCGGCTCCACTGCTCGCGGGCGCCGGCGGCGTCGCGCGGCAGCGCGGTGAGCGCGCGCGAGGCCTGCTGGATCTCCGCCGCGTCCGCGTTCTGCTGCTTCAACTGGCGCACCCTCGCCTGCGCCTCCGAGCGCACGCGCGACAAGGACCCGGGCAGGTCGTGCAGCAGGGCCTCGTACTCGCGCCCGCGGGCCAGGAAGATCGCGCCGACCTGGCGTTCGGCCGGGTCGCGCGCGATGCGGTCTTCCAGCGCGCGGATCTTCTGCAGTTGCTTGCCGTAGACGAAGGGCGCGGCCGGTTCGCCGAGCTGCTTGTACGCCAGCCAGGAAACCGGGATCAGGAACGCCAGCAGCATCACGACGTACTGCGCCACCTGCGTCCACGTGATGGCCTTCATGCCGCCGAGGAAGGAGCAGAGCAGGACACCGCCGATCCCGAGCAGGATGCCGATCTCGAACTGCACGCCCGTGAGGCGCGAGGCGATCAGGCCGACGCCGTAGATCTGGGCCACCACGTACAGGAAGGAGCACAGCACCGCGGCCAGCGCCGCGATGATGCGCGGCCCGCGCCCGCCGAAGCGCACGTCGAAGTACTCCGGCACCGTGTAGAGGTTCAGCCGCCGCAGGTGCGGCGCGATCAGCAGCGCCAGCAGGCAGAAGCCGCCCGTCCATCCCAGCACGTAGGCCAGGCCGCCCGCCTGCTGGTCGTTGCCGCCATAGCCTTGCAGGTACAGCCCCCCCGCCAGGCTGATGAAGGAGGCCGCGCTCATCCAGTCGGCGGCGGCCGCCATGCCGTTGTACATCGGCGGAATGCGCCGGCCCGCGACGTAGTACTCCTCGGGGTCGGTGGTGCGGCTGCGGATGCCGATCACCGCGTACATCATCACCGTGGAGAAGATGAAGATCGGGCCGAGCCAGAAGCGCGAGAGCCCCCGCTGCTCCGCGAACGTGAGCAGCAGCAGGAACAGGATGAAGCCGACGGTGAAGGACAGCAGGACCCGGCGGATGCGGCGCTCGTAGCGCGTCACGGCCTCAGGCGCCCTCTTCCGGCGTGCCGAGCGCGTCTTCGGGCACGAGTCGCTTCATGGCCCAGGCATGGAAGCCCACGATGCCGATGAAGGCGAACAGCGCACCCTGCGCGGCGACCCAGTAGCCCAGGGGCCAGTCGAACACGGTGAAATCGAGCTGGCGCGCGAAGTAGCTGGCGCCGAAGCTCACCGCGATCCACAGCGCGGCCAGCCCCAGCTTGAGGGCCAGCACGCGCCGGTCACGGAAGGTATTCGATGGCAGGTCATCCATGGGCCGGCATCATCGCACCGCCGACCCATGCAGATCAACCGGCCAGCTTCTCCCAGGTGGCGATCACGCTGTCCGGGTTCAGAGAGATGGAGGTGATGCCTTCCTGCACCAGCCACTGCGCGAAGTCCGGATGGTCGCTGGGGCCCTGGCCGCAGATGCCGACGTACTTGCCCTGCTTCACGCAGGCCTGGATGGCGCGCGAAAGCATCGCCTTGACGGCCGGATCGCGCTCGTCGAAGTCCGCGGCCAGCAGCTCGAGGCCCGAGTCGCGGTCCAGGCCCAGCGTGAGCTGGGTCAGGTCGTTCGAGCCGATCGAGAAGCCGTCGAAGTACTCCAGGAACTGGTCGGCCAGGATCGCGTTGCTCGGGATCTCGCACATCATGATCAGCTTGAGGTCGTCTTGCCCGCGCTGGAGGCCCTGGTCCGCCAGCAGCTTCGTCACGCGATCGGCCTGGCCCAGCGTGCGCACGAACGGCACCATCACCTGCACGTTGGTCAGGCCCATCTCGCGGCGCACGCGCACCAGCGCCTCGCATTCCATCGAGAAGGCTTCCCGGAATTCCGCGCTGATGTAGCGCGCCGCGCCGCGGAAGCCCAGCATCGGGTTCTCTTCCTCGGGCTCGTAGCGGCTGCCGCCGATCAACTTGCGGTATTCGTTGGACTTGAAGTCCGACAGGCGCACGATCACCGGCTTGGGCCAGAAGGCCGCGGCGATCGTTGCCACGCCTTCGGCCACCTTGTCGACGTAGAAGGCACGCGGCGAGGCATGGCCGCGGGCCACCGACTCCACCGCCTTCTTCAGGTCGGCGTCGACGTTGGGATAGTCGAGGATCGCCTTCGGGTGCACCCCGATGTTGTTGTTGATGATGAACTCCAGGCGCGCCAGGCCCACGCCTTCGTTGGGCAACTGCGCGAAGTCGAAGGCGAGCTGCGGGTTGCCCACGTTCATCGTGATCTTGGTCTTGATCGGCGGCATCACGCCGCGCTGCACCTCGGTGACCTCGGTCTCCAGCAGGCCGTCGTAGATGAAGCCGGTGTCGCCTTCGGCGCAGCTCACGGTGACCAGCGTGCCGTCGGCCAGCCGCTCGGTCGCGTCGCCGCAGCCGACCACCGCGGGGATGCCCAGCTCGCGGGCGATGATCGCCGCGTGGCAGGTGCGCCCGCCCCGGTTGGTGACGATGGCGCTGGCGCGCTTCATCACCGGCTCCCAGTTCGGGTCGGTCATGTCGGTGACGAGCACGTCGCCGGCCTGCACGCGGTCCATTTCGGCGGTGCTGTGCACCAGCCGCACCGGGCCGGTGCCGACCTTCTGGCCGATCGCGCGGCCCTCGGCCAGCACGCTGCCCTTGCTCTTCAACTTGTAGCGCATCTCGGGCTTGCCCTCGGACTGGCTCTTCACCGTCTCGGGGCGCGCCTGCAGGATGTAGATGTGGCCGTCGGTGCCGTCCTTGCCCCACTCGATGTCCATCGGCCGTCCGTAGTGCTCCTCGATGACGAGGGCGTAGCGCGCCAGTTCCTGCACGTCGGCGTCGTTCAGCGAATAGCGGTTGCGCTGCTCCAGAGGCACGTCGATCGTCTGCACCAGCCGGCCGCCCTGCGCCTTCCCGGCGTCGCTGGCGAACACCATCTGGATCAACTTGGAACCGAGGTTGCGGCGGATCACGGCCTGCTTGCCGGCCCTGAGCATCGGCTTGTGGACGTAGAACTCGTCGGGGTTGACGGCGCCCTGCACCACCGTCTCGCCCAGGCCGTAGCTGGACGTGATGAAGACCACGTCCTTGAAGCCGGACTCGGTGTCGATCGTGAACATCACACCAGCGGCGCCGAGGTCGGAGCGCACCATGCGCTGCACGCCGGCCGACAGGGCGACGTCGGAATGGGCGAAGCCCTTGTGCACGCGATAGCTGATGGCGCGGTCGTTGTACAGGGAGGCGAAGACCTCGCGCATCTTGTGCAGCACCGGCTCGATGCCGACCACGTTCAGGAAGGTTTCCTGCTGGCCGGCGAAGGAGGCATCCGGCAGGTCTTCGGCGGTCGCCGAGGAACGCACGGCGAAGCTGGCCTGGGGATTGCCGGCCGAGAGCTTCTCGAATTCGGCGCGGATCGCGCGCTCCAGCTCCGGCGGGAAGGGCTGCGCCTCGATCCAGCCGCGGATCTCGGCCCCGGCGGCGGCGAGCGCGCGCACGTCCTCGGTGTCGAGCGTGGCCAGGCGCTGCTGGATGCGCTGGGCCAGGCCGTCGTGCTTGAGGAACTCGCGGAAGGCGTGCGCCGTCGTGGCGAACCCGGTGGGGACGCGCACGCCATGCGGCAGCTGGGAGATCATTTCGCCGAGGCTGGCGTTCTTGCCGCCGACCGCCTCGACATCGGACATTCTCAGGTTCTCAAACGGAACGACCAGGGCGGTCGCGTTGAAACGAGCAGACATGGTGGAAAAACTCCGGAAGTTGAAATCGGCACCGCGCTTGCGCGCATGGCGTCCCGGAGCCCCGCCGATGGGCTTTCTGGTTGTTCGAATGGGCGACGGCGGGTCATGGGCGCGCTGGAATTCGGATAATGCCGACCATTGTAGGCGGGGCGGGCGGTTCCGGCCGGCCTGCAGTTGAGGCATTCCATGGCGACCCTGCACACGCGCACCGTATTCTTCGTCTCCGACGGCACCGGCATCACCGCCGAAACCTTCGGCAACGCCATCCTGACCCAGTTCGAATTCAAGCCCCGGCACGTGCGGCTGCCGTTCATCGATTCCGTGGACAAGGCGCACCAGGTGGTGCGGCAGGTCAACCACACCGCGGAGCTCGAAGGCCGCCGGCCCGTCGTCTTCACGACCCTGGTGAACGTGGAGGTGCTGCAGGTCATCGAGGAAGGCTGCAAGGCCATGGTGCTGGACATGTTCGGCACCTTCGTGCGGCCGCTGGAGATCGAACTGGGGATGAAGTCCAGCCACCGCGTGGGCCGCTTCTCCGACGTCAGCAAGAGCAAGGAGTACCACGACCGCATCGAGGCGATCAACTTCAGCCTGGCGCACGATGACGGCCAGTCGAACCGCGACCTCGAACAGGCGGACGTGATCCTGGTCGGCGTGAGCCGCAGCGGCAAGACGCCGACCTCCTTGTATCTCGCCATGCAGCACGGGTTGAAGGCGGCGAACTACCCGCTGATCCCGGAGGATTTCGAGCGCAAGCAACTGCCAGGTGCGCTGGGTACGCACCGCAAGAAGATCTTCGGCCTCACGATCCAGCCCGAGCGGCTCAGCGAGATCCGCAACGAGCGGCGTCCGAACTCGCGCTATGCCTCGCTCGAGAGCTGCCGGCACGAAGTCGCCGAGGCCGAGGCGATGATGCGGCGCGAGGGCATCCGCTGGCTCTCCACCACCACCAAGTCGATCGAAGAGATCGCGACCACGATCCTGCAGGAGATCCGGCCCGAGCGGCTGGAGTACTGAGCTTCATCCCGTCCCACCCCCGCGGGCGTGGGCCGATAGCCGACACCTAAAGCCGTCATGCCCCCTTTCAATGGGAAGGGGTCGGGATCGGCCTTATCATTCATAGGCGCCATTCATTGAAGCGTGCCAATCGATAGAGGAAAATAAAATGTCTTTGATCAACACCGAAATCCCTTCTTTCTCCGCCACCGCGTACCACAACGGCAAGTTCGTGCCGGTCACGGAGCAGAACTTCAAGGGCAAGTGGTCCGTGGTCGTGTTCTATCCCGCCGACTTCACCTTCGTGTGCCCGACCGAGCTGGGCGACCTGGCCGACAACTACGCCGAATTCCAGAAGCTGGGCGCCGAGGTGTATGGCGTGTCGACCGACACCCACTTCACCCACAAGGCCTGGCACGACACCTCCGACACGATCAGCAAGGTGCAGTACCCGCTGGTCGGCGACCCGAGCCACCAGCTGGCCAGCTTCTTCCAGGTGCTGATCACCGAAGGCGAGGACACCGGCCTGGCCCTGCGCGGCACCTTCATCATCGATCCGGAAGGCCGCATCAAGACCATCGAGGTGCACGACAACGGCATCGGCCGCGACGCCAAGGAAACGCTGCGCCGCCTGAAGGCCGCCCAGTACGTCGCCTCGCACCCGGGTGAAGTCTGCCCGGCGAAGTGGGAAGAAGGCGCGCAGACGCTCAAGCCTTCGCTGGACCTGGTCGGGAAGATCTGAGGTCGAAGGCCGAAGGGCGTCGCTCTCCGACGCGATAGCCGTCGTTCCCGCGCAGGCGGGAACCCAGAGCTCGCCGCGCAGCGGCGAGTCCGAAAGCCCTGCATCCCCGCCTCCGCGGGGATGACGGGACGAAGGGCCGGGCGCCGCCCAGCGCCCGGCTTTTTCATTTCCGCAGCAAGAACTCGAAAGGAACCCGCATGCTCGACGCCAACCTCAAAGCCCAACTCGCCGCCTACCTCGAGCGCATGACGCAGCCGGTGGAGATCGTCGCCTCGCTCGACGAGACGAAAGCTTCGGTCGACATGCGGGCGCTGCTGAAGGACATCGCGGATGCCTCGCCGCGCGTGACGGTCACCGAGACCCGGGGCGGCCCGCACCGCACGCCCTCGTTCCAGGTCACCCGCCCCGGCCAGAACACCGGCGTGCGCTTTGCCGGCCTGCCCATGGGACATGAATTCACCTCGCTGGTGCTGGCCCTGCTGCAGGTGGGCGGCTATCCGCCCAAGGTGGACGAAGCCGTGCTGCAGCAGGTGCGCGCGCTGCCGGGCGACTACGAATTCGAGATCTACGTCTCGCTGTCCTGCCACAACTGCCCGGACGTGGTGCAGGCCCTGAACCTGATGGCGGTGCAGAACCCGCGCATCCGCACCACGATGATCGACGGCTCGATCTTCCAGGACGAAGTGAGCGAGCGCAGGGTCATGGCCGTGCCGACGGTGTTCCTCAACGGCACCGAATTCGGCCAGGGCCGCATGACGCTGGAGGAGATCGTGGGCAAGATCGACAGCACCGGCGCCGCCCGGCAGGCCGAAGCCCTCGCTACGCGCGAGCCGTACGACGTGCTGATCGTCGGCGGCGGGCCGGCGGGCGCTGCAGCAGCCGTGTACGCCGCGCGCAAGGGCATCCGCACCGGCATCGCCTCCGAGCGCTTCGGCGGCCAGGTGCTGGACACCCTGGGCATCGAGAACTTCGTCTCCGTGAAGGAAACGGAAGGCCCGAAGTTCGCGCTGGCGCTGGAGGAACACGTGCGCCACTACGACGTGGACATCGTCAACCTGCAGCGCGCCAGGGCGCTGCGCCGCAACGGCAGCCTGGTCGAGGTCGACCTCGAAAGCGGCGCCACGCTCAAGGGCAGGACGGTGATCCTGTCCACCGGTGCGCGCTGGCGCACGCTGAACGTGCCCGGCGAGCAGGAGTACCGCAACAAGGGCGTGACCTTCTGCCCGCACTGCGACGGCCCCCTGTTCAAGGGGAAGCCGGTGGCGGTGGTCGGCGGCGGCAACTCCGGCGTCGAGGCGGCGATCGACCTGGCGGGCATCGTCAAGCACGTGACGCTGATCGAGTTCGGCGCCGAACTGCGCGCCGACGCGGTGCTGCAGCGCAAGCTGAAGTCGCTGCCCAACGTGGACGTGATCGTCAACGCGCAGACGACCGAAGTCGTGGGCGACGGCCAGAAGCTCGAAGCGCTCATCTACCGGGACCGTGCCTCCGGCGAGGACAAGCGCCTGGCGGTCGAAGGCGTGTTCGTGCAGATCGGGCTCGTGCCCAACACGGAATGGCTGAAGGGCTCGCTGGAGCTGTCGAAGTCCGGCGAGATCGTCGTCGATGCGCGCGGACAGACCTCGCTGGCCGGCGTGTTCGCGGCAGGGGACTGCACCACCGTGCCCTTCAAGCAGATCATCATCGCCGCCGGCGACGGCGCGAAGGCGGCGCTCGGCGCCTTCGATCATCTGATCCGATCGTGAAGGGTCTGCGCCGGGGGGCTTCGTTCATCGCCCCGGCGCTTGCCCCCGGCATTCTTGCGCCACAATGACCGGCACAAGAACCAACACGAGGACCGAACCATGCAAGGCGATCCGCAAGTCATCCATCATCTCCAGGCCCAACTGAAGAACGAGCTGACGGCCACCAACCAGTACTTCCTGCACTACCGGATCCTCAAGCACTGGGGCTTCGACCGCCTCGCGAAGAAGGAATACGAGGAGTCGATCGGGGAGATGAAGCACGCGGACCGGCTGATGGAGCGCATCCTCATGCTCGATGCGCTGCCCAACCTGCAGGATCTCGGCAAGCTGATGATCGGCGAGGACGTCCCCGAAATCCTAAACTGCGACCTGACGCTCGAACGCGGCGCGCAGGCCACCATCAAGGCGGGCGTCGCGCATTGCGAGAGCGTGCGCGATTACGTCTCGCGCGAGATCCTCGAGCGCATCCTCGAGGACACCGAGGAGCACATCGACTGGCTCGAGACCCAGATCGACCTGCTGAACAAGATGGGCCTGCAGAACTACCTGCAGTCCGCCGCGGGCGAAGTCTCCTCCTGAGCCTCTGGCACGCCGAACCCTTCCCCGGCCGCTCGATGCGGCCGAATTTCTTACTCCTGACCGCCGCCACAGACAGAAACCTGGCTTCCACCTTCACTTGAATTGCGCTAGCGCAAGTCACTTGGGCCGAAACAGTTGCAAATGCGAAGGATTCGCATTTATACTGAACCCAGTTTCAAGCCACGAAGTTCTGGAAGTCAACATGATCGTCTGTGTCTGCCGCAGCATCTCGGACCGCGAAATCGCCCGCCACGCCCGCGCCGGCATGAGCTTCGACGACATCCAGTTCGAGCTCGGCGTGGCCACCCAGTGCGGCCAGTGCGAAAGCTGCGCCCGCGAGGTCCACGCCCAGTGCGCCTGCAGCGGCGGCGTCGCCGCCCTCCATTGCGAATCCAGCACGGTCAAGGAAAGCGCCGAATGGCCGAACTCGTCCTCGGTGGCGGCCTGATCCTCGCCGTTGCCGCTGCGTGGTGGGTTTTCACCCGCTGACGCCACCCTCCTTCCCGCCCGACAATGCTCTTCGTGCCGCAGAGCCCTAGCGCAGCCATGCCCGCTTCCCGCAACGCGCTGATCGCCGGCAGCGTCGTGCTGTTGCACGTGGGTGCGCTGTGGGCGCTGCAAAGCGGGCTGCTGCGGCGGGTGGTCGAGACGGTCGTGCCGGTGGAGATCCTCACCGCCAGCCTGCCCACACCGCCGGCACCGCCGCGGGTCGAACCACCTGCTCCACCACCGCCGGAGCCCAAACCCCAACCCATCGTGCCGCAGCCGCGGCCGGTGCTGCGCAGGAGCCCGCCGCCGCCCGCACCGGCCCCGGCGCCGCAACCGGTCGCCGTGCCCGAAGCGCCGCCCACCCCTGCGGCCGTCACCGGCACGACGGAGCCGCAGCCCGCCCCGCCGCCGGTGGCCGCCCCGGTCGCCGCAGCGCCGGTTGCCGCGCCCGCGCCCGCTCCCGCGCCGGCCAAGGTCGAACTCCCCATCAGCGACGCCGACTACCTGCAGAACCCGGCGCCGGAATGGCCGCGCATGAGCCAGCGGCTGGGCGAAAGAGGCCTGGTCGTCCTGCGCGTCCTGATCGGCGCCGACGGACGGCCCCGTTCCGCCCAGGTCAAGCAAAGCAGCGGCTTCACGCGGCTGGACGAAGCCTCCGTCACCGCCGCGATGGCCTGGCGCTACGTGCCCGGCAAGCGCGGCGGCGTGCCGGAGGAAATGTGGGTGAACGTCCCGATCCGCTGGGGCGACTGACCAGTACAAGGAAAAGAAAACATGAACAACGACTTCGGCCTCGCGCACCTCTGGGCCCAGGGCGACATCGTCACCCGCGCCGTGGCGCTGCTGCTGCTCGGCATGTCGCTCGCCTCCTGGATGGTGATCATCGCGAAGGCGCTGGACCTGCGCCGCTACGCCAGCCAGGCCCGCCAGATCGAAAGCTTCTGGCACGCCGCCGATTTCGCCGACGGCCTCAACAAGCTCGGCTCCGACCCTGCCAACCCGTTCCGTGCCCTCGCCCTCGAGGGCCGCGAGGCCGCCGCACACCACCACTCGCAGCAGCAGCTGCACGATTCGCTCGACGCCAGCGAGTGGCTCACGCGCACGCTGCGCAACTCCATCGACGAATCCACCGCGCGGCTGCAGGGCGGGCTGGCGGTGCTGGCTTCCGTCGGCTCCACCGCGCCCTTCGTGGGCCTGTTCGGGACCGTCTGGGGCATCTACCACGCGCTGCTGTCCATCAGCGCGGCCGGCCAGGCGACGATCGACAAGGTGGCCGGCCCCATCGGCGAAGCCCTGGTCATGACCGCGCTGGGCCTCGCCGTCGCGATCCCCGCCGTGCTGGGCTACAACGCGCTGGTGCGCGGCAACAAGGGCGTCCTCAACAAGCTCAATCGCTTCGCGCACGACCTGCACGCCTACTTCGTGACCGGCGCGCGCGTCACCACCGGTCCCGGCAGCAAGGTGGTGCCCATGAAGAAAGGCGTCTGACCGTGGCCTTCGGCACCCAGGACGACACCGACGAGGTGATGAACGAGATCAACATGACGCCGCTGGTCGACGTCATGCTGGTGCTGCTGATCGTCTTCATCATCACCGTGCCGGTCATGAAGCACTCCGTCAACATCGACCTGCCGCGGGCCACCAGCACGCCGCAGGATGCGAAGCCGGAAACGATCCGCCTGAGCGTCGACGCGCAGGGCAGCTACTACTGGAACGAACAGCCGATCGCCGAGGGCGAGCTGCTGCCGCGCCTGCAGGCCGAGGCCAGGCGCGAGCCGCAACCCGAGTTGCACCTGCGCGGCGACAAGGACGCACGCTACGAGCGGGTGGCGCAGGCGCTGGCGGCGGCGCAGCGCTCGGGCCTGCGCCGCATCGGCTTCGTCACGGAGCCGAAGACGCCATGAACCACGGCTGCAGTACCCCTGCTCCGGCGGCGGCCCCCGCCGCACCCGCGCCGCGCGCGGCGCCGCGCCCCACGCAGCTCTCCAGCGTCGAACTGCTGCGCGGCGAGCGGCTGGTGGAGATCGCGCACAACGGCGAGATCTACCGCCTGCAGGCCACCCGCCAGGGCAAGTTGATCCTCACCAAGTGACGCGCTGCGGCAGCGTCGCGAGGCGGGGATCTCCTTCCCTACTGGGCCAGCGCGCCGATGCCGGCGCGGGCGATCTGCGCGTCCTCGGTCGACTTCACGCCGCTGACGCCCACCGCACCGATGCACTGGCCGTCCTTGAGGATCGGCACGCCCCCTTCCAGCAGCCCGTGCAGGCCGGGGGCGCTCAGGAACGAATAGCGCCCGCCGTTGATCACCTCCTCGTAGATGCGGCTTTCGCGGCGGCCGAGCGCCGCCGTCTGGGCTTTCGCCGGCGCGATCTGGGCGGAGATCGGGGCGGCGCCATCGAGCCGCTGCAGCCAGAGCAGGTGGCCGCCGTCGTCGACGATCGCGATGCTCACCGCCCACTGGTTGGCGAGGGCTTCCGCTTCGGCGGCGGCGGCGATGGACTTCACTTCGGCCAGTTCCAGGACTGCTTTCGTTTTCATGGTTCGCTCGGTCTACGTGGATTTCGGAAGCGCAGAGCATAGCCGGGTCGCCCGGCATTGAACCCGCCTAGAATGAGCCCATCTAACGGCCGTTGAGGCAAGGAGTGCTGCAATGAACGACCCCATCCGGACCGTCCCGTCCTACGGCTATGGCACCACGTCGGCGCTGGAAACGCGCAACAAGGTGCTGCGCAATACCTACTGGCTGCTCGCCCTGAGCCTGATTCCCACGGTGCTCGGCGCCTGGCTGGGCGTCGCCACCGGCATCACCCGCGCGCTCAGCGGCGGCTTCGGGCTGATCGTGTTCCTCGGCGGCGCGTTCGGCTTCATGTACGCGATCCAGAAGACCAAGGATTCGTCCACCGGCGTCGCCGTGCTGCTCGCGTTCACCTTCTTCATGGGGCTCATGCTGTCGCGGCTGATCGCGCTGGTGCTGGGCTTCAAGAACGGCCCTGGCCTGGTCATGACGGCCTTCGGCGGCACGGCCGGCGTGTTCTTCGTCATGGCCTCGCTGTCCACGGTGATCAAGCGCGATCTCTCCGGCATGGGCAAGTGGCTGTTCGTCGGCGCGCTGGTGATCATGGTCGGCGCGATCATCAACGTGTTCGTCGGCTCCGGCGTCGGCATGATGGTGATCAGCACCCTGGCGATCGGCGTCTTCAGCCTGTACATGCTGTACGACCTGAAGCAGATCATCGACGGCGGCGAGACGAACTACATCACCGCCACGCTGGCGCTGTACCTGGACCTGTTCAACGTGTTCCAGAGCCTGCTGGCGCTGCTGGGGATGACGGCCGGCGACGACTGATGACGGAAGGACCTCGCGCTGCGCGCTCGATGACGAAATGACCTGAAGCGCAGCGAAATGATGGAAGGCCCGCGCAAGCGGGCCTTCGTCATTGCAGGTCGAACACCGCCATCGATTCCACGTGCGCGGTGTGCGGGAACATGTTGACCACACCCGCCGCGGTGCAGGCATAGCCGCCTTGGTGCACCAGCAGCCCCGCGTCGCGGGCGAGCGTCGAGGGATTGCAGCTCACGTAGACGATGCGCCTGGGCGGCGTCCAGCCCTGGCGCAGCGAGGGATCCTGGTGCAGGTCGGCGACCGCCTTGGCCAGGGCGAAGGCGCCTTCGCGCGGCGGATCGACCAGCCAGCGGTCGGCCACGCCATGGTCGACGAGTTGCTGCGGCGTCATCTCGAACAGGTTGCAGGCCTCGAAGCGCGCGGTGGCGAGACTATCGCCCGATGCGCGCGAGGCCTGGTTGCGCTCGTAGTTCTCGCGCGAGCGGGCGACCAGCGCCTCGCTGCCTTCGATGCCCAGCACCTCGCCGGCGCGGGTGGCCAGCGGCAGGGTGAAGTTGCCGAGCCCGCAGAACCAGTCGATCACGCGCTCGTCACGGCGCGCATCCAGCAGGCGCACGGCGCGGTCCACCAGCACGCGGTTGATGTGCGGGTTGACCTGCGTGAAGTCGGTGGGCCGGAACGGCATGGTGATGCCGAACTCGGGCAGCGTGTAGGCGAGCTCCTCGCCGTCCGCGTCGAGCAGGTGGGCCGAGTCGGGCCCCTTGGGTTGCAGCCACCACTGGACGCCCGCGCCCGCATGGGCGGTGGCGAACGCGCGCAGCTTGCCGAGGTCGCCGACGGACAGCGGCTCCAGGTGGCGCAGCACCAGGGCCGTCACGCGGTCGCCGCAGGCCAGTTCGATCTGCGGACAGGTCTCGATGGCGTCCATGGAGCCGATCAGGGCCCGCAGCGGCAGCAGCAGGTCGCTCACGTGCTTCGGCACCACGTGGCACTCGCGGATGTCGGCCACGTAGCGGCTCTTGCGCTCGTGGAAGCCGACCAGCACCGTCCCCTTCTTGCGCACGTGGCGCACGCTGAAGCGCGCGCGCCAGCGGTAGCCCCAGGCCGGCCCCTCGATCGCGGGCAGCATGGTCTCGGCGCGCACCTTCCCCAGGTGCCAGAGGTTGTCTTCCAGCACGCGCTGCTTCATGGCAACCTGCGCGCCCACGTGCAGGTGCTGCATCTTGCAGCCGCCGCAGGCGCCCTCGTGCAGGCCGAAGTGCGGGCAGCGGGGCCGCACGCGCTGCGCCGACTCGCGGTGCACCTGCAGCAGCGAGGCCTGCTCCCAGTTGTTCTTCTTGCGGTGCACGTTGGCGCTCACCCATTCACCGGGGAGCGCACCGTCGATGAACACCACCTTGCCGTCCGGGCGGCGGGCCACGCCCTGCGCCTCGATGTCCAGCGATTCGATTTCCAGCCAGCCCTCGGGGTGCGGGGCGGGCAACTGCTTGTCGGTCATGGCGGGATTTTCTCAGGCTGCAAGGGCGGAACTTGTAGGCTGGCGGTGAGCCGCGCAGCGCGCGAACCCCAGCGATGCGCGAATGCGCTGGGGTTCCGGCGCTTTCGCGCGTCACCGCCAGCCTACGGGGTCATGCGCGGCTCACAACCACGCGTCGAGGTACTCGCGCCAGTGCGGCTCGCCCGGAACCAGCGCCGCGAGCGATTCCTTCACCAGGCCCATCTCCTGGTCGTACTCGGCCTCGGTGAAGCCGCAGCGCATCTTCTGGAAGCGGCAGTACAGCAGGTAGGTGTTCATCACGTCCGTCTCGCAGTAGCGGCGGATGTCCTCCAGCTTGCCTTCGAGGTAGGCCTCGTACACCTTCGAGCCGTCCATGCCCAGCTTGCCGGGGAAGCCGCACAGCTTGGCCATCGCATCCAGCGGCGCACTGGCGCGCGGCTGGTACATCGCCAGCACGTCCATCAGGTCCATGTGCCGCATGTGGTAGCGGTTGATGTAGTTGTTGTACTTGAACTCGCGGTCGTCCGCCGCGCCGCCCTCGCCCAGGCACCAGTAGCGGTCCGCCGTCACGCCGTGGCGCAGCCCGCGGTAATGCAGCACCGGCAGGTCGAAGCCGCCGCCGTTCCAGCTCACGAGCTGCGGCACGTGCTTGTCGAGCGCATTGAAGAAGTTCTGGATCACGCGCCCTTCGCTGGCGTTGTCGCGATCGACGAAGGAATGCACGCGCAGGCCCTCGGCATTGCGGAAGACGCAGCTGATCACGAGCACCCGCTGCAGGTGCAGCGGCATGAAATCGCTCTGGCCGGCCTCCTTGCGCTCCTGCAGCCACTGGCCGTAGACCTCGGCGTCGGTCGCGTCCTTGGGGAACTCGCGCAGCAGCCGCAGGCCCTGCACGTCGGGAATCGATTCGATATCAAAAACGAGGACAGGCCACGGCATGGTCCGACTGTATCAGTCGAACCCTGCCGTGCGGCCGGAAGCAGCGGCACTAGAACAGCGCTTCGCGGTCGATGCCCTTGCGCACCATCTGGCGCCTGAGCTTGGTCATCGCCTCGTTCTGGATCTGCCGCACGCGTTCACGGGTGAGGCCCAGGCGCTCGCTCAGGACTTCGAGCGTTTCCGGCTCGCGCTGGTGCAGGCCGAAGCGGCCCTCCAGCACCTCGCGTTCGCGCTGCGTGAGCGCCTCGATCCAGCCGGAGAGCAACTGCTCCACCTCGCGGTTCTGCATGGCGCCGGTGGGGTCGACGGCCAGTTCGTCGGCCATGAAGTCGCCCAGCGTGTGTTCGTCGTCGCTGCGGTCGATCGCCGCGTCGAGCGAGCGGGGCGTCTCGGCCAGCGCGAGCAGTTGCGCGACCTCCTGCACGTCGCGCCCGAGCAGTGCGGCCACGTCCTCCACGCGCACACCTTCGGCTTCGTTGCCGTTGCGGCCCGCGAAGGCGGGATCGTTCTCCAGCGTGCGGCGGGCACGCAGCACCTGCTGCAGTTCGCGCACCACGTGCACCGGCAGCCGGATCACGCGCCCCTGGTTCATCACGGCGCGCTCCACCGCCTGCCGGATCCACCAGGTGGCATAGGTGGAGAAGCGGAAGCCCCGCTCCGGCTCGAACTTGCCGATGGCGTGCATGAGGCCGAGGTTGCCTTCCTCGATCAGGTCCGACAGCGGCACCCCGCGCCCGAGATAGCTCTTGGCGATGCTCACAACGAGCCGCAGGTTGTGCTCGATCATCGACTGCCGCGCCGCGAAGTCGCCGGCCCGCGCGCGCGTCGCCGCTTCGAATTCCTCCTGCGCGGTGAACAGCGACGTCCTGCGCACGTCGCGCAGGTACAGGGTGAGCGTGTCGCTGCTCTCGCCGGAAAAATCGGCGGGGAGGTCGCGGGACGCCTCTTCCGCCGGCGGCTCGGCGGCCACGGGCGGCTCGTCGGCAAGTGGGTCTTCGGCGCCGTTCCGCCCGCCCCCGGGCGCCGCTGCGTCATGCGCGGTGCGGCGCTTCATCGCTACCTCGGCGGAAGGAAGCGCGCCGGATCCACGGGCTTGCCCTGGCGCCGGATCTCGAAGTGCAGCTTCACGCGATCGCTGTCGGTCGCGCCCATCTCGGCGATCTTCTGGCCCTTGCGCACCGTCTGGTCCTCCTTCACGAGCAGTGACTGGTTGTGGGCGTAGGCCGTGAGGTAGGTGTTGTTGTGCTTCAGGATGATCAGGTTGCCGTAGCCGCGCAGGCCGGCACCCGCATACACCACGCGCCCGTCGGCGGCGGCCAGCACCGGATCCCCGGGGCGGCCGCCGATGTCGATGCCCTTGTTCTTCTGCTCGTCGAAGCCCGCCAGGACGACGGCCGCACCGGAGGTCGGCCAGGCCCAGGGAATATCGTCGTCCGCCGACGCTTGCGGCAGCGGCGCCGGCGCGGGCGCGGCGGGAGCGGGCGTTGCGGCAACGCGCGGTGCGCTGCCCGCGCTCAGCGGCGGCAGCACCGAGGACGACGGCGCCGCGGGCGGCACGGCACGGGGCGCTTCGGCCTGCGCCACCGGCGCGGACACCGGCGGCACGACGCGCAGCACCTGGCCGACTTCGATCACGTTGGGGTTCTCGATGTTGTTCCAGCGCACGATGTCGCGCCAGTTCTGGCCGGACTCCAGGGCGATGCGGATCAGCGTCTCGCCGGGCCGCACCGTGTGGTAGCCGGGCTTGCCCTCGTTCTCGGCGCCGGGCAGCGGCGTCGCGCGCGCAGGCGGCGTCGCTCCGGGGGCGACCGTGACATGGCGCGGCGCGCCGCGGTCCTCGACCGGTGCGGGGACGCGGGGCGGCGCCTTGCATGCCGCCACCGCGGCGCACATCAGCACCATGCATCCACCCCGCCACGCGCGCTCGCGCAAAACCATCGATGTCTTCCTCATGCAACGCCCGATTTTAGGGGCACAAAATGAACGCCCTCAAGAATGCTCTGTTTCAGGCGACCCGCGGTCTTCTCCACGATGACGAGGGCCTGCGCACCGTGCGGCATCACCATGGGCGCGACGATGCGACCGCCTTCCGCAAGCTGATCGGTCCAGTGCGCGGGCACCGCCTCGCCCCCGGCCGCGGCAATGATGCCGGCGTAGGGTGCGCCCTTGGCGTAGCCCTGCATGCCGTCGCCGAACAGCAGGTGCACGTTGGCCAGGCGCAGCGGGCGCAGGTTGTCGCGCGCGCGTTCGTGCAGGCCGCGCAGGCGCTCGATGCTGTAGACCTCGCGCGCCACCTGGCTCAGCACCGCGGCCTGGTAGCCGCAACCGGTGCCGACCTCCAGCACGCGGCCGAGCCGGCCGTCGGTGCCGGTGCGGCCGGCCAGCAGCAGCTCGATCATGCGCGCCACCACGCTGGGCTTGGAGATGGTCTGCGCCAAGCCGATGGGCAGGCTCGTGTCTTCGTAGGCTTGGTTGACCAGCGCGCTGTCGACGAAGCGGTGGCGCTCCACCGCATTCATGGCGGCCAGCACGCGCGCGTCGCGCACGCCCTGCGTGGCGAGCCTGGCCACCATGCGCGCGCGCACGGCGTGCGAATCGAGTCCGTGGCCGGCCGGCGCAGGGCGCGGCGGCGGCGCTGCGGGCGTCGAGCCGCGCTGGGTGGGCGTGGGTGCGGCGACGGCAGGCAGGCGCGCGGGGAATCCCGGCCGCCGCGTCATGCGCTGGCCTCGTCCTGCGGAATCTGCGTGGCCGCCTGCGCCCAGTAGCGCAGCGCGTCGTGGTCGGTCAGGTCCACCTTCAGGGGCGTGATGGTCGGATGGCCCTGCAGGTTGGCGTGGAAGTCGGTGCCTTCCGCATCGTCCTTGGCCGGGCCGGCCGCGCCGATCCAGTACATGATCTGGCCGTGCGGGCTGGTCTGCGCGATCACCTTTTCCGCCGCGTGGCGGCGGCCGAGGCGGCACACCTTGTAGGGCTTCAGCGCCTCGTACGGCCGGTTCGGGATGTTCACGTTCAGCAGCCAGTGCGCACCGTCGGTGCGATGGTGTTCGGACAGGAACTGCACCAGCTCGCGCGCCTTGCGGGCTGCCGCATCCAGGTGGGCCCAGCCCTTCTCCGTCTGCGAGAAGGCGATCGCGGGAATGCCGAACAGGTAGCCCTCCATCGCCGCACCGACGGTGCCGGAATAGATGGTGTCGTCGCCCATGTTGGCGCCGTTGTTGATGCCGCTCACGACCAGGTCCGGCTTGTAGCCCAGGAGTCCGGTGAGTGCGATGTGCACGCAGTCGGCCGGCGTGCCGTTCACGTAGCGAAAGCCGTTGCCCGCCTCGTTCACGTACAGCGGCGCGTGCAGCGTGAGCGCGTTCGACTTGGCGCTGTTGTTGTGTTCCGGCGCGACGACTTCGACTTCGCCGAGGTCGCGGATCGCCTCGTACAGCGCCACGATGCCCGGCGCCTGGTAGCCGTCGTCGTTCGAGAGCAGGATCTTCATGTTGCGGGCATTGTAGGGTCGCAGTCGCGGCAGGGATGTCGCGCCCGCCCCCCGCCCCTATGATCGCGCCCATCCAAGGAGACCCGTACATGCAAGCCTGGCTTTGCGAAAACCCCGTCGGCGTGGAAGCGCTGCAATGGAAGGAACTGCCCACGCCGCAGCCGCAGGCCGGCGAGGTGCTGGTGCAGGTGAAGGCAGCGAGCCTGAACTTCCCCGACCTGCTGATCGTGCAGAACAAGTACCAGCACAAGCCACCCCTGCCCTTCGTGCCCGGCTCGGAGTTCGCGGGCGTCGTGGCGGCCGTCGGTGCGGGCGTGACGCAACTGCAGGTCGGCCAGTCGGTGGCCTGCCTGGCCGGCACCGGCGGCTTCGGCACGCACACCATCGCACCGGCGGCGCGCTGCGTTCCGCTGCCTTCCGGCTTCCCCTTCGTGGACGCCGCCGCCTTCATCATGACCTATGCGACCTCTTACCACGCATTGGTGGACCGCGCCGCATTGCAGGTCGGCGAAACGGTGCTGGTGCTCGGTGCGGCGGGTGGCGTGGGCACCGCCGCGATCCAGATCGCCAAGGCGGTCGGCGCGCGCGTGATCGCCGCCGCTTCGAGCGAGGAGAAATGCGAACTGTGTCGCTCGATCGGGGCTGACGCGACGATCAACTACACGCAGCACGGCGTGCCGAACGCGTTTCGCGACGAGGTCAAGGCGCTCACCAACGGCAAGGGCCCGGAAGTCGTCTACGACCCCGTGGGCGGCGAGTTCGCAGAGCCCGCCTTCCGCTCGATCGCCTGGCGCGGCCGCTATTGCGTGATCGGCTTCGCGGCCGGCCCCATCCCCAGCCTGCCGCTGAACCTGCCGCTGTTGAAGGGCGCATCGGTGGTCGGCGTATTCTGGGGCGAACTGGCGCGCCGCGAGCCGCAGACCGCCGCGGCCACCCTGCAGGAGCTGGCGAAGTGGTACGGCCAGGGCCGGATCAAGCCCGTGATCGACCGCACGATGCCGATGGCCGAGCTCAAGGCGGCCTATGCGCGCATGGGTTCGCGCGAGGTGAAAGGCAAGCTGGTGCTGGTCAACGACTGAAAGTCGGCTGCGGCCCCGCTATAATGGCCGGCTCACGGTGGCTGTAGCTCAGTTGGTAGAGTCCAGGATTGTGATTCCTGTTGTCGTGGGTTCGAGTCCCATCAGCCACCCCAGAACACACCGGAAGCCCTGAAGGCGCGAGCCTCAGGGCTTTTCTTCTGCCGCCCGGCGGCAGCGCATTCACCGCGGAGCCTCTGCCGCGTCCTCGTCCTTCTGCGTCTGGTCGATCTCGCGCGCCAGCGTGTCCAGGCGCGTCGCCTTCGCCAGCGCCGCGACCTCGGGGTCGTGCCCCTTCGAGGCGCCCACCGTCCGCGCGATCTCTTCCAGCAACTGCAGGGTCTTGGTCGCTTCCTGCTCCGCCAGCAGGTTCACCTGCAGTTCCAGCTGGGAGCGGCGCTCGCTCACACGCATCGTGTAGTTCTGCGCGATCAGGATGAAGGACGTCAGGAAGATCGCCTCCAGCGAGCCGAACATCGTCAGCAGCGTGAAGGGGAAGGGGTCGAAATGCGGCAGGCCCGGGATGCTGTTGAACACGATCCAGCCGCCGAACAGGAGCGCATGCGCCAGCACGAAGTAGATGCTGCCGCAAAAGCGCGCGACGAAGGACGCCGCCTTGTCGGCGAAGCTCGGGTCGGCGACGGCCAGCGCCTCCAGCTCGCGCACGGTACGCACGTTGCGCCGTGCGATGTCGCCGGCGGGGTCGCGGGAGGGAGACTCGGACATGCGCCCCAGTCTTGGGCCGGTGCTGGCCCGGCCTTGCCGGACCAGCACGGATTGCAGTGTCAGCCGCCTGCTGCCCTGCCCCGGACGGCTGCGCTGCTCACTGCGTGGGCAGCGAGCCCTGCGGCCTCGGCACGAGGATCTCGGCCTTGTAGCGGTCCTTCAGCACGTTGTAGTACGCCAGCGCCTCGTCGCGCGCCCACGCCTGCGTGTACTGCTGCAGTTCCTGCTGCGCCTGCTGCGGCGGCGGCGCTTCGCGCGGCAGCACCTTGGTCACCTTCACGATGGCGTAGCCTTCGGCGCCGAGGTCCACGCCCGCCAGCGCCGGCAGCTTGGACGCATCGGCGCGCAGCGCCGCTTCGACGATCCTGGGCGGCTGCTTGGCGTCCACGCGCGACAGCGTCACGGTGTCGCCGACCTGCGCGGCGGCCGGATCGGCCTTCCACGCCGCCAGCTTCGCCTCGCCTTCCTTGCGGGCCAGTTCCGCCGCCTTCTTCGCCACCACGCTGTCACGCACGCTCGCCTTCACTTCCTCGAACGGGCGGGTGCGGGCCGGCGCGTACTGCGTGACGCGGCCGGACACCAGCTGGTTCGGGCCGAATTCCACCGCCTCGGTATTGCGCTTGCGCTCGGTCGCGTCGGGCGCGAACAGCGACTGCAGGAACTTGGGATTCGCGAGCGGCCCGGTGGCGCCGGGTTGCGCATTGCGCGTCACGCCCTGCGCGGACTTGATCTCCAGCTTGAGCTTGTCGGCCACGGGCTTGAGCGAGTCGGCCTGCTCGTACACGGTGTTGCTGAAGGTCTCCGCCGCTTCGGCGTACTTCTTCTGCGCCTGCTGCTTGCGCAGCTCCGCTTCGAGTTCCGGCTTCACCTCTTCGTAGGTGCGCTGCTTCGGCACCTTGATGTCGGTCAGCTCGATGATGTGGTAGCCGAACTCGGTCTCCACCGGCCCCACGATCTCGCCCTTCGCCTTCATGCCGAAGACGGCGTCCTCGAACGGCTTCGTCATCGCGCCGCGGGTGAAGAAGTCGAGATCGCCGCCGTTGGCCGCGGAGCCGGGGTCCTGCGAGTTCTTCTTCGCCACCTCGGCGAAGCTGGCCGGGTTCTTCTTCACCTGCGCGAGCAGCTCGTCCGCCTTCGCCTTGGCCTTGTCCTTCTCCGCCTGCGGCGCGCCCTTGGGAACGGTGATCAGGATGTGGCTGGCACGGCGCTCCTCGGCGCCGCCGCCGACGCGGCCCTGGTTCTGGTCGAAGTAGCTCTTGAGGTCCGCCTCGTTGAGGGTGATGCCCTTCTGCACCGACGCCAGATCGAGCACGACGTATTCGACGCTCGCCTGCTCGGGCGACTGGAACAGCTGGGGGTTCTCCTTGTAGAAGGCCTGCAGCTCGTCGTCGGTGGGTTGCACCTTCGCCTTGAAGTCCGCGGTGTTGAAGCGCGCGACCTGCGCCTCGCGGCGCTCGAAGTAGCTCGCCAGCGCCACGGAGGCCTGCGCCGGCGGCGTGAAGGCGGACTGGCCCACGGCCCCGAGCACCTGGCGCATCCCGATGTCGTTGCGCACCTGGTTCTCGAACATCTGCGGCGACATGCCCTGCGCGGCGAGCAGCTGCTCGTAGCGCTTCAGGTCGAACTTGCCGTCGGGCCCGCGCAGCGCGGCAAGCTGCTCGTTCGACTGCAGCTCGCGCGCCAGGCGCTGGTCGCCCACCAGCAGGCGCTGGTGCTCCACCGCCGCCGCGAGCACGCGGTCGCGCACCAGCTGTTCGAGCGTGCCGTACTTCGCCTGCGGCGAATCCAGCAGCTTGGCGTCGATGGTGGGCATCTGCTGGCGCAGGCGGTCCACCTGGCGCTTGTGCGCCTCGTCCCAGTCCTGCTGCGTGATCTCGTGGCCGTCCACCTTCGCCACGGTGTCACCCCTCTCCCGCATGCGGTTGTAGCCCTGGAGGCCGAACAGGACGAAGGACGGCACGATCAGGAGGAACAGCAGCAGCTGCATCCACTTGTTGTGCTTGCGGACGAAATCAAACATGTTCGGTTCTCGTTCTAGGACAAATAAAAAGGCGAACCACGGTTCGCCTTTCTTCGTTGGTGGGTGCTGACGGGATCGAACCGCCGACCTACGCCTTGTAAGGGCGCCGCTCTACCAGCTGAGCTAAGCACCCCACCGGGTCAGGACCGATCAGTTCAGCGCATCCTTGAGCGCCTTGCCGGGACGGAACTTGGGCACCTTGGCAGCCTTGATTTTAATCTGTGCGCCGGTGCGGGGATTCCGGCCGCTGCGCGCCGCCCTTTTGCCCACCGCGAAGGTACCGAATCCGACGAGCGAGACCGAGCCGCCTTTCTTCAGCGTGGTCTTCACCGCGCCGATCATCGATTCCAGCGCGCGCGTGGCGGCGGCCTTGGAGATGTCGGCGTGTTTGGCTATGTGCTCGATCAATTCGGTCTTGTTCACAGGGATGCCCCTCCGGATCCAGGATATGAGAGTTTTTGAACGACTTTCCGCAAAAATTTGTCTCCCGTTCCCGGCGTCGCGAAGGCGCATTGGCGGGAAGGGGAGACAGTGCGGGCGGCCTTGCGGCCACTGGCATCGATTAGAAACAGCGCCTCAGGCGGTGTCAATACGGCATGCGGCAATACAACACGCGCGCCCGCATTCCGCGCGAAGACTACAGCGCGGCGGCGATCGCCTTGCCCAGGTCGGTGGTGCTCGCCTTGCCGCCGATGTCGGGCGTCTTCGGCGCGCCGGACTTCGGGTCCAGCACCTTCTCGATCGTGGACAGGATCGCGTCGTGCGCATCCTTGTGCCCCAGGAAGTCCAGCATCATCGCGCCGGCCCAGATCTGGCCGATCGGGTTGGCGATGTTCTTGCCGTAGATGTCCGGCGCCGAGCCGTGCACGGGCTCGAACAGCGAGGGGAAGGTGCGGTCCGGGTTCATGTTCGCGCTCGGCGCGATGCCGATGGTGCCGGTGCACGCGGGGCCCAGGTCCGACAGGATGTCGCCGAACAGGTTGGTCGCCACCACCACGTCGAAGAAGTCCGGGCGCTGCACGAAGTGCGCGGTCAGGATGTCGATGTGGAACTTGTCCGTCTTGATGCCGGGGTACTTCCTGGCCATCTCGGCGAAGCGCTCGTCCCAGTACGGCATGGTGATCGCGATGCCGTTGGACTTGGTGGCGCAGGTCAGGTGCTTCTTCGCGCGCTTCTGCGCGAGCTCGAAGGCGAACTTCAGCACGCGGTCCACGCCGTGGCGGGACATGATCGTCTCCTGCATGACGATCTCGCGCTCGGTGCCGTTGAACATGCGGCCGCCGACGGCGGAGTATTCGCCTTCGGTGTTCTCGCGCACGATGTACATGTCGATCTCGCCCGGCTGGCGCGGCGTGCCGTCGCGGCGGACCACGGGCGCGATGATGCCGGGCATCAGGCGGGCGGGACGCAGGTTGATGTACTGGTCGAAGTCGCGGCGGAACAGGAGCAGCGACTGCCACAGCGAGGTGTGGTCGGCGATCTTCTCGGGCCAGCCGACGGCGCCGAAGAAGATGGCGTCGTGGCCGCCGACCAGGTCCTTCCAGTTGTCCGGCATGTACTGGCCGTGCTTCTCGCAGTAATCCCACGAGGACCAGTCGAAGGTGTCGAACTGCAGGTCGATGCCGAACTTGCGCGCGGCGGCGTCGACGACGCGCACGCCCTCGGGCATGACTTCCTTGCCGATGCCGTCGCCGGCGAGGACTGCGATGCGTTTCTTGCTCATGTCTTGCTCCTGAAGAAGGTGAGGATCTCGTCCAGCAGAAGGGCCGGCGCCTCTTCCGCGATGTAGTGGCCGCAGGGCAGGCTGCGGCCGGTGAACTGGCTGGCGTACGGCCGCCACAGGGCCGGCACGTCGAAGCAGCGGCCCACCGCGCCATGCTCGCCCCACAGCACGCGCAGCGGCTGCGCGAGCCGGCGGCCGGCGTCGAGGTCCTGCCGGTCGTGCACCAGGTCGATGCCGGCGCTGGCGCGGTAATCGGCGCAGATCGCCTCCGCAGTGCCTGCGATCATCGCGCAGCGCTCGTATTCCGCCAGCGCCTCGGGCGCGAACGCAGCCAGACCCGCATGCCGCGCACCCATGACGCTGCGCACGTAGCGGCGTGCGTCGGATGCGATCAGCGCTTCCGGCAGCGGCGGCGGCTGGATCAGGAAGAACCAGTGCCAGTAGGCCCGCGCGAAGGCTTCGCTGGTGTTGCGGTACATCGCGAGCGTGGGTGCGATGTCCAGCAGCATCAGGCGTTCGACGCTGTCGGCGTGGTCCAGCGCGAGGCGATGCGCCACGCGCGCGCCGCGGTCGTGCGCCAGCACCTGGAAGCGCGTGTGTCCGAGCTG
Organism: Ramlibacter alkalitolerans; assembly: GCF_016722765.1. Lineage (GTDB taxonomy): Bacteria > Pseudomonadota > Gammaproteobacteria > Burkholderiales > Burkholderiaceae_C > Ramlibacter > Ramlibacter alkalitolerans. The sequence goes on from NZ_JAEQND010000015.1 coordinate 68,830, forward strand.
GCGCATGACTTCCAGTGCGTCGCTCGCCATCTCGCGCTTGGTGTAGGCGGCCGAGTCGACGCCGGCCGGCGGCCGCGCGGAATCGCCGTAGCCGCGCAGGTCCATCAGGACCAGCTCGAAGCGATCGGTGAGCTGCGGCGCGACGCGGTGCCACATGGCGTGGCTCTGCGGATGGCCGTGCAGCAGCAGCAGGGGCTTGCCCCGGCCCGCGCGCCGCACGTTCAGCGTGACGCCTTCGCGTGCGATCCGCAGGGTTTCGAAGCCATCCAGCATGGCCGCCATTCTGGACCCGCGCCGAGGGCCGCGGCAAGCAATAATCTGGCAAGGGATTCTTGCCGAAACGGAAGCAATGCAGCCGCACCTCGAACGCGCCGACCTCGAACTCCTGCTGGCCATCCGCGAGCACGGCAGCCTGGCGGGCGCCGCGTCGGCGGCCGACGTCGTGCCGTCCGTGATCACGAAGCGGCTCGCCGCCCTGGAAACGAGGCTGGGCCTCAAGCTGTTCCAGCGCACGACGCGCCGCGTGGTGCCCACCGCGGAAGGCGAGGCGCTGTGCGAACGCGCCACCGGGCTGCTGGCCGGCTTCCAGGCGATGGAAGCCGAACTGCAGGAGCGGCACCAGGAGCCGGTCGGCCGCATCCGCCTGGCGGCGACGTTCGGCTTCGGGCGGCTGTGGCTCGGTCCGGCGATCGCGGAATTCCAGCAGCGCCACCCGAAGTTGCACGTGCAGTTGCAGCTCACCGAGCAACTGCCCGACCTGGCGGTGGAGGGCTTCGACGCCGCCGTGTGGTTGTGGCAGCTGCGCGGCCCGCGCGCCAGCGAATGGACCGGCCGGCGCCTGGCGCGCAACCAGCGCGTGCTGGTTGCCGCGCCGGAGTACCTGCGCCGGCGCGGTACGCCCGCCACGGTGGAGGAACTCGCCGCGCACGACTGCCTCGTGGTGCGCGAGAACGAGCGCTTCGACGTCTGGCGGCTGCAGCGCGAGCGGGAACGCGAGCGCGGGGAGGTGCGGGTGCGCGTCGGCGGACCGCTTTCCTCCAACTCCGGCGAGCTGGTTCGCGACTGGTGCCTGGCCGGTCACGGCATCATGCTGCGCAGCCTGTGGGACATCGCGGCGCCGCTGGCGGCCGGCGAGCTGGTGCGCGTGCTGCCCGGCTACGCGATGACGGACGCCGACATCCATTGGCTGGCGCCGCACAGCGCCAGCACGCCCAAGAGGATCCGGCTGCTGGCCGATTTCCTGGCGGAGCGTTTCCGCAGCGAGCCCTGGAAGCTCACGCCCGTGCCGGCCGCACGACCAGGCTCACGCCCACGGCGGTGAGCGCCATGCCGGCCACGATCAGCACCGTGATCGGCTCGTCGAACAGCACCCACGCCATCAGCGCCGTCGTGGGCGGGACGAGGTACATGAGGCTGGTGACCGTCGTCGCCGCCCCGCGCTGGATCAGCAGGTACAGCAGCGAACTGCCGCCGAGCGTCATGCCGAGAACCGACCAGGCGAGCGCTCCGACCAGCTGGTGGTTCAGCCCTCCATCGGGCAGCACCCAGCGCATGGCCTCGCCCTCCATGAGAGCCAGCGGCAGGCTCACCGCGAAGGCCGCCGCGAGCTGCACGAGGTTGGCCGTGCGCACGTCGCAGGGCTTCACGAAGCGCTTCTGGTACAGGGTGCCGGCGGTGATGGAGAACAGCGCGATCACCGCATACGTGAAGTTGACGGCGCTCACCTCCCCGTGCCCCAGCTTCTGCCAGACGACGAGCACGAGCCCGAGCAACCCCAGCGCGAGGCCCGCCCACTGGCGGGCGCGCACTTCGCCGCCGCGGGCCGAGATCCACACCGCGGTCAGCACCGGCTGCAGGCCCACCAGCAGCGAGGACAGGCCGGCGCCCATGCCGGCCTTGACGGCGGCCCACACGCCGCCCAGGTAGCCGGCATGCATCAGGATGCCGGCGACCGCCAGGTGCGCGAACTGCGCCCTGCCGCGCGGCCAGGCAGCGCGCGCGGCGAGCGCCCAGGCGAGGAAGGCCGCGACCGACAGCACGTAGCGCAGCGACAGGAACTTCAGCGGCGGCGCATGCGGCATGGCATAGCGCGCCACGATGAAGCCGGTGCTCCAGATCACGACGAACACCGCGGGCATGGCCCGCAGCATGGCGTCCGTGCGGGACGCGACGGCGGCGGTCATCTACTTCTTCACCCGGCTGCGGATTTCCGGCAGGGCCTTCTGCAGGTAGTAGACCATCGACCAGACGGTGAGGATCGCCGAGGTCCAGATCAGCCAGGTGCCCCATTGCAGCGTGTCGATCGTGCCCAGCACCTTGCCCTCGTAAAGCAGGAAGGGGATGGCCACCATCTGCACCGTGGTCTTGACCTTGCCGATCATGTGCACGGCGACCGAGCGCGAGGCGCCGATCTGCGCCATCCACTCGCGCAGGGCGGAGATCGCGATCTCGCGCCCGATGATGATCAGCGCCACGAAGACGTCGGCCCGCTGCAGGTCGACCAGCACCAGCAAGGAGGCGCAGACCAGGAACTTGTCGGCCACCGGATCGAGGAAGGCGCCGAAGGAGGACTGCTGATTGAGCTTGCGGGCCAGGAAGCCGTCCAGCCAGTCGGTCGCGGCGAACACGATGAACATCACGGTGGCGATCAGGTTCTGCGTGCGGTGCTCCAGCCCCATGTAGAACACGCCCACCAGCAGGGGGATCGCGATGATGCGCGTCCAGGTCAGGAGGGTGGGAACCGTGAAGAACATGGGCGCGATTCTGGCATGACGTCTGCGTCATTCCCGCGGAGGCGGGAATCCAGGGCTTGCGGAGCCACGCGCTGCGCGCGTGCTCTGGGCCCCCGCCTGCGCGGGGGTGACGGCCGGGATCAATGCAGCGCCCGGTAGATCTGCTCCGCCAGCTCGCGCGAGATCCCTTCGACGGTCGCGATGTCCTCCACGCTCGCGGCGGCGACGCCGCGCACGCCGCCGAAGCGTTGCAGCAGGCGGGCCCGCTTCTTCGCACCGATTCCCGGGATCTCCTCCAGCTGGCTGCCGCCCACGCGCACCCGCGCGCGGCGCGCCCGCATGCCGGTGATCGCGAAGCGGTGGGCCTCGTCGCGGATCTGCGCCACCAGCATCAGCGCCGCCGATTCGCGCCCCAGGTACACCTTCTCGCGGCCGTCGGCGAACACCAGTTCCTCCAGGCCCACCTTGCGCCCCTCGCCCTTTTCCACGCCGACGATCACCGACAGGTCCAGCCCCAGTTCGGCGAACACCTCGCGCGCCATGCTCACCTGGCCGCGGCCGCCGTCGACCAGCACCAGGTCCGGCAGCCGCTGCGCGCTGCCGCCCCCGCCCGCCTTGGCACGGCGGGGGGCGCCCTGCTCTGCGGCCTCCGCGTCCGGGGCCGGCTCCTGCACTTGCGGCGCCGGCGCTTCCTCTTCCCCGCCATCGGGCGGCGTGGCATCCGGCGTATCGCGCCCGGCCTGCGCCAGCCGCGCGTAGCGCCGCGTCAGCACCTGCCGCATGGCTGCATAGTCGTCGCCGGGCGTGATGTCGTCGATGTTGTAGCGGCGGTACTCGCGGTTCTGCATCTGGTGGTGATGGAACACCACGCAGGACGCCTGCGTGGCCTCCCCCGCGGTGTGCGAGATGTCGAAGCACTCGATGCGGAAGGTGTCCAGGTTGTCGGGCGCCAGGTCCAGCGCCTCCACCAGGGCGCGGGTGCGGGCCTGCTGCGAGCCTTCCTCGGCCAGCAGGCGGGCTAGCTGGAGTTCGGCATTCTTCTCCGCCATCTCCAGCCACAGGCGCCGCTGGCCGCGCGGGTTGTGGACGGCGGCGATGCGCACGCCGGCCTGCTGCGCCAGGGCCTCGACCAGTTCCGCCTCGACCGGGTGGCTGGTGATGAGGGCGGAGGGCGCCGGAACACCGATGTAGTGCTGCGCGATGAAGGCCTCCAGCACCTGCACCTCCACGGGCTGCGCATGCACCGCATCGGCCGCGTCGTCGAATTCCTGCACCGCCGCCGCATCCTCGATGTGGCTCGGGAAGTACGCCCGGTCGCCCAGGTGGCGGCCGCCGCGCACCATCGCGAGGTTGACGCAGGCCTTGCCGCCGTGCACCTGCACGGCCAGGATGTCCACGTCCTTGTCCGAGGCCGTCTCCACCGACTGCTGGTGCAGCACCTTCGACAGGGCCGCCATCTGGTTGCGCAGTTCGGCGGCCTGCTCGAATTCCAGCTTCTCGGCGTGCGCCATCATGCGCTGCTCGAGCCCCTGCAGCACCGCCTGCGTGTCGCCCTGCAGGAACGCCTCGGCGTTCAGCACGTCCTGGTGATAGGCCTCGGGTTCCACGAGGTTCACGCACGGCCCGGAGCAGCGCTTGATCTGGTACAGCAGGCAGGGCCGCGTGCGGTTGCCGAACACGGTGTCCTCGCAGGTGCGCAGGCGGAACACCTTCTGCAGCAGCTGGATCGATTCCTTGACGGCCCACGCGCTCGGGTACGGCCCGAAGTAGCGGTGCCTGCGGTCGACGGCGCCGCGGTAGTACGCCACGCGCGGGAACACCGCGGCGGAGGGCGAACCGCCCTGCCGGGCGGCGAAGCCCACCTTGTCCGGCGAGCCCGTGATCTTCAGGTACGGGTAGCTCTTGTCGTCGCGGAACAGGATGTTGTAGCGCGGCGCGAGCGTCTTGATCAGGTTGTTCTCGAGCAGCAGCGCCTCGGCCTCGGAGCGCACCACCGTCGTCTCCAGCCGCGCGATCTTGCCGACCATGTGGCCGATGCGCGTGCCGCCGTGGTTCTTCTGGAAGTAGCTCGAAACCCGCTTCTTCAGGTTGCGCGCCTTGCCGACGTAGAGGACGCCGCCCTCCGCGTCGTAATAGCGGTAGACGCCGGGCAATGCCGGCAGCGCGGCGACCTGCGCCAGCAGTTCCGCGGAATGCCCTTCGACCATGCCGCCTATTATCGAGGCCGTGCGCTGGGACATCTTCTGCAAGGTCATCGACAACCACGGCGATGCCGGCGTGTGCTGGCGCCTCGCCGCCGAACTCGCAGCGCGCGGCCATGCGGTGCGGCTCTGGATGGACGACAGCGCGATGCTGGCATGGATGGCCCCCGACGGCGCCCCGGGCGTCGAGGTGGTGCCCTGGTGCGATCCGGTGCCCGACCTGGCGCCCGGCGACGTGGTGATCGAGGCCTTCGGCTGCGACCCGCCGGCCGCGTTCGTCGCGCGCATGGCCGCCCTGTCCACGCCGCCGGCCTGGCTCAACCTCGAATATCTCTCGGCCGAACGCTACGTGGAACGCAGCCACGGCCTGCCCTCGCCCGTGATGCACGGCCCCGGCGCGGGACTGGTCAAGCGCTTCTTCTACCCCGGCTTCACCGCACGCACGGGCGGGCTGCTGCGCGAGCAGGACCTGGCCGCGCGGCAAGCGTCCTTCGACCGCTCGGCGTGGCTGCAGCGCTGGGGCATAGCCCCGGCCCAGGCGCGGGTGGTGAGCCTGTTCTGCTACGAACCCGCGGCGCTGCCGCAGCTGCTGGACCAGCTGGCGCAAGCCGCCCCGCCGACCGAACTGCTGGTGACTTCCGGGCGCGCGGCGGCGGCCGTGCGCCGGCACGCGCTGCAGGGCCGCGGCGCCTTGCGCCTGCACTTCCTGCCCTTGCTGAGCCAGCGCGAGTACGACCACCTGCTCTGGTCGTGCGACCTGAACTTCGTGCGCGGCGAGGATTCCGCCGTGCGCGGCCTGCTGGCCGGGGTGCCCGCCATCTGGCAGATCTATCCGCAGGACGACCAGGCGCACCACGCCAAGCTGGAAGCCTTCCTCGACTGGCTGCAGCCGCCGAACGACCTGCGTGATTTTTTCCGCACCTGGAACGGCGTGGTCGACGAACCCCTGCCCGCCCTCGACATCCCCCGCTGGCGTCCGACCGCGCGGGTAGCCTTTGACCGGGCGCAAGCATTACCCGAGCTCGCGAGCGGGCTGGTGCGCTTCGCCGGCGAGCGCGGTAGAATATAGAGCTTTGCGTTGCTGCCCGAAAGGCGCGTACGCGCACCCAACTTGCCTCCCACGCGCAGCTTTTTGCGCGCAGTCTTGAGCCAACAGCCGGGACGTGCGGTGGCACTCACCCGTAGAGACGTGTTATGAAAATCGCTCAAGAAATCCGCGCCGGCAACGTGATCATGTACACCGGCCAGCCGTGGGTCGTGCTGAAGACCGAATATTCGCGCGGCGGCCGCAACTCGGCCACCGTGCGCATGAAGCTCAAGTCCCTGCTGAACAACCAGGGCACGGAGACCGTGTTCAAGGCCGACGACAAGATGGACCAGATCGTGCTGGAGAAGAAGGACTGCACCTATTCCTACTTCGCCGATCCGATGTACGTCTGGATGGACGCCGAGTACAACCAGTACGAGGTCGAGAAGGAAAACATGGGCGACGCCCTGAACTACCTCGAGGAAGGCATGCCCGCCGAAGTGGTGTTCTACGAAGGCAAGGCGATCTCGGTCGAAATCCCGACCAGCGTCGAGCGCGAGATCACCTGGACCGAGCCGGCCGTCAAGGGCGACACCTCGGGCAAGGTGCTCAAGCCCGCCAAGCTCGCCACCGGCTATGAGATCGGCGTGCCGATCTTCGTCGCCCAGGGCGACAAGGTCGAGATCGACACCCGCACCGGCGAATACCGCCGCCGCGTCTGAGGCGGCTCGCCCGACGACAAGAAGGCTCCGCAAGGGGCCTTTTTTGATGGTCCCCGTGGATTTCGATCTCTCCCGCATCGTCGCGCCCTTCCGCATGCAGCCCGGCCTGCAGCGGCTGGCCGCGGGCGCCCGCCAGCTCACGCCTCTGGCCGCCGGTTCGCCGCTCTGGCAGGAGAAGAAGCTGGTGCTCGATGCGGGTGGCAGCCGCCTGTGCGTGCTCGGTTTCGATCCGCAACCCGCCCTGCGCGCGATCGCTGGCCAGGCCCGGCGTGAAGGCCTGCCGCTCGAAGGGCCGCCGGAACTCGCGTTCGAGGAGGACTTCGCGGTGCTCGAAGGCGCGGGCGGCACGCTGCCCTGGCTGTGCGTCTGCGTTCCCTCGCACTGGGCGCCGGAGGAGAAGCTCGGACTTCCGTTTGCCAGCGTGCACGCGCCGGTGGCGGACAACCAGATGCTGCTGGCCGCCGGCAGGCAGCTGGTGCGACTCGTCACCGGCGGTGAACGCTTCGAGCGCTTCGTCTGGACGGTCACGCCCAGCGGCCGCTTCGACCAGCATCCGCGGCGGCATCCCCGTGCGCCGTGGCCGCAGAGCAGCGACCCGGCGGAATTCGCGTACCGCTGCTTCCTGCGCGTCGAACGCCAGACCTTCTTTCCCGTCGCCGAAGCCCCCGGGCAGGCTGTCTTCACGATCCGCGTGATGCTGCAGCCGCTCGTCGAGGCCCTTTCGGCGCCGGAAGAGGCGCGGCGGGTGCACGACGCCCTCGCCTCCATGAGCGATGCCGTGCTCGCCTACAAGAACCTGGCACTGGCACGCGAGCGCCTGCTGGCCTGGCTGGCACGGGAGAGCCGCCGATGGAACTGATCGCGCGCATCGCGCAGGTCATCGTGCCGGTGTTCCTGGTGGTGGGCATCGGCTACGTCTACGCGCGCCGGCAGAAGCCCGACATGAACGCCTTCAACCGCATGGTGCTGGACGTGCTCAGCCCCCTGCTGGTGTACACGGCGCTGGCGGGCAAGGAATTCCGCTTGCGCGAGCATCTCGCGCTGCTGGCCGGCGGGGCCTTGGTGATCCTCGCCAGCGGGCTGGTCGCCTGGATCGTCTCGCGGGCGGCCCGCACGCAGCCGCGCACGCTGGTGCCGGTGGTGATGTTCAGCAACTGCGGCAACATGGGCCTGCCGCTGGCCTTGCTCGCGTTCGGCCCCGAAGGCTTCGGCGCCGCGGTGGCGCTGTTTTCCATCAGCAACCTGCTGCATTTCTCGCTCGGCTCGCGCATCACCAGCAGCGAGGCGAGCACGCGCGAACTGCTGCTCAGTCCGCTCATGCTCTCCAGCGCGCTCGGCTTCGCCAGTGCGTGGAGCGGCGTACGGCCGCCGGACATGCTGTTCACGGGCATGAAGCTGCTGGGCGAGGCGATGGTGCCGCTGATGCTGTTCGCGCTCGGCGTGCGGCTGACGCAGCTGCGCCGGCGCGACGTGCCGCGGGGCCTGCTCGGCGCCTTTGCCCGGCCGCTGGTCGGGCTGGCCGTCGCGGTGCCGCTCGCGTGGGCGCTGCGCCTCGACGGCATGGCGCGCGCGCAGCTGATCCTGTTCGGCGCGCTGCCCCCGGCCGTGATGCAGTTCCTGCTGGCGGAGCGCTATCAGCAGGAGCCGGAGCGCGTGGCCGCCATGATCCTGCTCGGGAATGCGCTCGCCGTGGTGTTCGTGCCGTTCGGGCTCGCACTCGCGTTGTAGGCCGCCCGCGCCTGGATCGCGCAAACCGCCACCGCCAGCGCCAGCAGCGCGAACGCCGCCATCCACAAGCCGCGCCCTGCCTTGCGCCTGGCCCGTGGACCGGGCGCGGCGAGCGGCTCGCTGCCCGGCCACGGCACCGTGTGCGGCAGGCCCTCCACCAGCGCGCGTGCCGCTTCCGGCGTGCGCAATTCCAGCCGCAGGCGCTGCACGCCCTCGCCCGACGGCTCGCGCACGCCGAGCTCGACGACGCTGTCCTGCAAGCGGGCATGGATGATGTCGTGCAGCGGGATCTTGACACGGTCTTGCTTCCAGGCGAGCGCATCACGATGGCGGCCCGCCAGGCGCAGCGCCTTCTTCTGCACCCGCACTTCCACCTCGCCGCGGAACGCCGGCATCGGATAGGCCGGTCCCTGCACGTCAAGCAGGTCCGCCGCGTGCCCGGGCAGCACCATCGGGGAGCCGCCGTGGTCGCCGGCCGGGCTTGCGGGTTCCGCAGGCGCGGGCGGCGTCAGCGGCAAGGTGCCGTGGAGCAGTTCGGCCACCGTGAGGCGGGCGCCGTCCGAAGCCTCGAGCTGGTGCCGGCTGGTCAGCGTCTTGCGCACCCGCATGCCGACGATGGTGCGGCGGTCGTACGGCCCCAGCCGGCGGCCATCGAGCACCACGTGGTAAAGAATGTCAGCCAACCGACGGTCCTTCTCGTCTTCGCCCAAGGATAGCGCTAGCGCGGCAGCGCGCTCTCCGGCGGTGGCGCGATTGACGCCACAATGGGCGCTTATGTCTTCGACTCGCAACATTCACGACCGGCGCCTGGCCGATGCCTGGGCCACGCTGCAGGCGCATTCCAACGCCGGCCTGCCGCTGGACCCGGATGCCAGCCGGCTGGCTTTCGCCGACCCCGAATTCCTGCTGCGCCGCGAGACGCGCGGCATCCGCATCCAGCTGGAACTGCTCAAGCCGGACCTGGAGCAGCAGGCCCACGGCATCGAGAACACCATCGTGGTCTTCGGCAGCGCGCGCTTTCGCGACCCGGAAGCGGCCGCCGAACTGGTGGCGGCGGCCGAAGCCGGCGGCGACGAGGCCGTGGCCCGGCGCGCCCGCGCGCTGGCGCGCAACGCGCACTACTACGAGAAGGCGCGCGCCTTCGGGCGGGTGGTCGCCGAATACAGCGGCGCCAAGGAGCCGCGGGACAAGCTGTTCGTCTGCACCGGGGGCGGCCCCGGCATCATGGAAGCCGCCAACCGCGGCTGCTTCGACGCCGGCGGCACCAGCGTGGGGCTGGCGATCGCCCTGCCGATGGAGGAGGCCGCCAACCGCTACGTCACGCCGGCGCTCTCCTTCAAGTTCCACTACTTCGCGCTGCGCAAGATGCACTTCATGATGCGGGCCAAGGCGCTGGTCGCGTTCCCGGGCGGCTTCGGCACGCTCGACGAATTGTTCGAAGTGATCACGCTGGTGCAGACGCGCAAGGCGCGCCAGGTGCCCATCGTGCTGTTCGGGTCCGACTACTGGAAGCGGCTGATCAACTTCGAGCTGCTGGTGGAAGAAGGCGTGATCTCGGCGGCCGACCTGGACCTGTTCCAGTTCGCCGACGAACCGGAAGCGGCCTGGGAGATCATCCGGTCCTTCTATCGTCTCTGAGCGCGAAGGCGACGCGGGTACCGGCGCCCACGGTCACCGCGACCGTCCAGAACACCGCCGCCACGCCGACCACGCTGCCGGCCGCCCCGAACAAGAGCGGCATCGCCACGCTGGAGGCGTTGATCACCAGGAAGCGCATGCCCACCGCCTCGCCGTGGCGGTGGCCCGGCGTGACCTGGTGCAGCAGGCTCATGACCATGGGCTGCACCATGCCCAGCGCGAGCCCCAGCAGCGCGGAGCAGATGCCCATCGCGAGGGCCGCGTGCATGAAGGGATACACCGCGTAGATCAGCGCCGCCGCGACCATCGCCGTCACGATCAGCGCCCATTCGTGCACCCTGGCGGCCAGCACCGGGAGGAACACCCGCACCACCGCGGCAGCCATCGCGAAGCCGCCCAGGATGGTGCCGATCACCGAAGCGGACAGGCCGCGCTCGTGCCCCAGGACCGGCACCACGAAGGTGTGCACGTCCCAGGCCGAGGACAGGAACCAGTTCACCAGCATCAGCCGGCGGAACATGGGTTCGCGCCAGAGGTCCCAGGCACGGCCGCCGCGGGCCGCATGCGCCCCTTCCGGCGGCGGCAGCTCGGTGGCGTGCCGCACGAAGGCCCAGGTCACCACCGGCAGCAGCGCGATCATCAGGAAGGCCGCGCGGTAGCCCGAGTGGTCGATCAGCAGGCCGGCCGCGAACGGCCCCATGAAATTGGAGAAGGCGGGGCCGATGGCCAGCCAGGAGAAGGCCTGCTTGCGTTGCGCCGGCGTGTGCGCGGCGCGGCCGACGTGACGCTGCATCGCGATGACCGCGCTGCCGGTGGCGCCGCCCGTGAGCAGCGCGCTCACGCAGAGCACGGGAAAGATCGGCCATGCGAAGGCCAGCCCGCCACCGAGCGCCGCCGCCAGGCAGCTCCACCCCACCGGGCGCTTGAGCCCGTGGCGGTCGGCATAGCGGCCCGCCGGCAGGGCCAGGAACACCTGCGTCAGCGCATACAGCGACAGCAGCACGCCCACCGCGGCTTCGCTGTAGCCCTCGCGCAGCGCCAGCAGCGGCGAGGCCATGCGCATGCCCGCCATGGTGGCGTGCAGGAACACGTGGCCGGTGATCAGGCGGGCGAGTTCGCGCCCGCCGATGCCTTCGTCAGCTGCGGTCATCGGCCGTTCCCGTCCAGCCGCAGCGCGCTGCGCAATGGCACTAGTTCAGCACTTCGGGATTGAGCGGCGTCAGCGGCTTGCCGTGCACCAGGAAGCCGATCAGGTTGTCGGCGGCCAGGTCGGCCATCGCACGGCGCGTGGGCACGGTGGCGCTGGCGATGTGCGGCGTGAGGACCACGTTGGGCACGGTGAGCAGGTCGGGGTGCACCTTGGGCTCGCCCTCGTACACGTCGAGGCCGGCGGCGGCGATGCGCTTCTCGCGCAGCGCCGCGGCCAGCGCCGCGTCGTCGACGATGCCGCCGCGCGCGATGTTCACGAGGGTCGCCGTCGGCTTCATCCGCGCGAGCTCCGCCGCGCCGATGGCGTGGTGCGAGGCGGCCGAATACGGCAGCACCAGCACCAGGTGGTCCGCGCTCGCCAGGAGTTCGTCCTTGCCGACGTAGCGGGCCTTGCAGGCCGCTTCCAGCTCGGGCGCGAGGCGCGATCGGTTGTGGTAGATCACGTTCATGCCGAAGCCGTGGGCGCCGCGCCTGGCGATGCCCTGGCCGATGCGCCCCATGCCGAGGATGCCCAGCGTGCTGCCGTGCACCTCGGAGCCGGCGAACATGTCGAAGCTCCACTTCGTCCACTGGCCGGCGCGCAGGTAATGCTCGCTTTCGGCGATCCGGCGGGCGGTGGCCATCAGCAGCGCGAAGCCGAAGTCGGCGGTCGTCTCGGTCAGCACGTCGGGCGTGTTCGTGGCCAGCACCTTGCGCGCCGTCATCGCAGGCACGTCGAAGTTGTTGAAGCCGACGGCCATGTTGGCGCAGACCTTCAGCTGCGGGCAGGCGGCCAGCACGCCGGCATCGATGCGCTCGCTGCCGGTGGTGAAGGCGCCGACCTTGTCCTTCAGGCGCTCGGTGAGCTCCTGCGGACCCAGGACGGTGTCGGCCTGGTTGGAATCGACCTCGAAGTGCTGTTCGAGCTTGTGCAGCGTCTCCGGGAAGACGGCGCGGGCGACGAGGATGCGGGGTCTGGTGCTCATGGTGTCAGGGCTTGGGGGACGGCAGGGACTGGACGGGAGCGGGCGATTCGACCGAGGGCGCCGAGGGCTTGCTGCCGGCGTGCCCTTCGGGGTTCCAGCCGACCAGCACCAGCAGCGCGACGAAACCGAGCACGTAGCCGACGGCGACGTGCCAGCCGCCGCGCAGCCAGGCGCCGACCGAGCGGCCCTCGGGGTACATGTTGCACAGCGCCACGCCGGCGGAGGAACCGAACCAGATCATCGAGCCGCCGAAGCCGACCGCATAGGCCAGGAAGCCCCAGTCGTAGCCGCCCTGGCGCAGCGCCAGCGCGGTCAGCGGGATGTTGTCGAACACGGCACTCACGAAGCCCAGGCCCAGCGCCGTCGGCCACGAGGCGGCTGGCAGCGCCTTGACCGGCATCATCGCGGCGCACATCACGAGGGACAGCAGGAAGATGCTGCCGCGCAGGGCGCCGGGCAGCAGGCTCCACGTGGGCGCTCGAAAAGGGACGGTCAGCAGCAAGGCCACCCATACCGCGATGCCGATCAGGGGGAACTCGTTGAGCAGCTCCGGGTTGCGCAGGTTGAGGAAGACGTTGGTGGAGATCGCGGCCAGCAGCATGAAGGCCACCACGGCGAGGCGGCCGTAATCGAGGCGCACGTTCTTCGGGTTGTCCTTCATGATCGGCTGGAAGGCCTGCTGCTGGCGCGCCGCGACGATGCCGAAGAACAGGATGGCGACGCCGGCGCCGACATAGGCCTCGAACACCTGGCCGGGCCGCACCCCGGCGATCCACAGCATGGTGGTGGTGGTGTCGCCGACCACGCTGCCGGCGCCGCCGGCGTTGCTCGCCGCCACGATCGCCGCCAGGTAGCCCACGTGCACCCGGCCCTTGTAGAGGACGTGCGCCATGGCCCCGCCGATCATGGCGGCAGCGATGTTGTCGAGGAAACTGGAGATCACGGCGATCATCACGAGCAGGAAGAAGCCGCCCTTCCAGTCGTCGGGCAGCACTCTGGGCAGCATGTCCGTCGCGTGACTGCGCTCGAAATGGTCGGCCAGCAGCGCGAATCCGAGCAGCAGGCCCAGCAGGTTGCCGAGCGTCACCCATTCGTGGTGCAGCATCTGCACGAAACCGGCCACCCCCGGCGTGCCGGCGAAGTCCCCGAGCAGGATCTTGTAGGCCGCGATGGTCACCATGCCCAGGAACGCCACCCGCAGGGTGTGATGGTGGAACACGGCGACGCCCAGCAGGACCAGGGCGAACAGGAGGAAGTCCAGGGGAATGCCGGCCACGGTCACGTTGTGCGTCTCCAGTGTTCTTGTTGGAATGGAAGCGGCGATTATGGCGTCAGCCCGGCGGTGCCCCGGCAGCTCTCCCGCCCGGAGTGTCGGCCGCAACCTACGGGAGATGGCCTGCGCCTCCTACCCTTGCAGCAAGCTGAACCTCGGGATCATGTGACGAGTTGCATCCGAGGAGAGAGCCGTCATGCCGTTCCGCATCCCCTGTCTTGCCGCCGCTGCGCTCACCTGCGCGGCGGCGGTGCATGCCGCGCCGCCCCTGGCCGACCCGGCGATCAGCCAGGAGGACGTCAAGGCGCAGAAGGTACGCATCGAGGAGCAGTACGACCAGTCGCAGGCGCGCTGCAAACGGTTGCAGGGAAGCGGGCGCGACCTGTGCAACGAGCAGGCCCGCGGGGAGCGCGACATCGCGGTGGCCGAACTTCAGCTGCGGGTGGCGCCTACCGCCGATAACGACGAGAAGCTGCGGCTGGCCAGGGCGAACGCCAGCTACTCGCAGGCGCTGGTCAAGTGCAGGGATTTCGACAGCCAGGCGAAGCGCGTGTGCCGGGAGGATGCGAAGACGAGCTTCGAAGAGGCGAAGGCCGAAGCCAGGCTGCAGAAGGAAGTCGTGGCGCAGACCCTGCGCTCCGAGAACACGGTGCGCGAACGCACGGCAGCGGCCGATCGGGCGGCGCAGGCGCAGTTCACGCAGGCGCGGCAACGCTGCGAGGCGCTGCCCGCGGAGGGCCGGCAGAACTGCGTGGAAGACGCGAAGCGGCGCTTCGGCACGCTCTGAGCTTCACTGCACCGGTTGCAGCGCGGCCAGCACTTCCTGCAGCCGCGGCGGCAGCGGTGCCGGCCGACGCGTGGCGCGATCCACGTACACGTGCACGAAGTGGCCCTTGGCGACCGTGAGCGGCTCGCCGGCCAGGAACAGCCCCACTTCGTAGCGCACGCTGGACTTGCCGATGCGGGCCACGCGCAGGCCGCCTTCCACGACCTGCGGGAATTCGACCGGCGCGAAATAGTTGCATTGCGTCTCGACCACCAGCCCGATGACCTCGCCGCGATGGATGTCGAGCGCGCCCTGCTCGATCAGGTGCGCATTGACGACGGTATCGAACCAGCTGTAGTAGACGACGTTGTTCACGTGGCCGTAGGCGTCGTTGTCCATCCAGCGGGTGCCGATCGTGCGGAACGCCCGGTACGCCGCACGGTCCTCCGGCTGGGGCTGCGTCTTGGCTTCTTTCATCGCGGGCGATTCTGCCAGCGGCGTGCGTAGCCCAGGGCCACCGCGAAGGTGTTGACCTGCACCTGCACCGTGTCCTCGATGCGGTGGCCATAGCCGCCCGCCATGGCGAATGCGAGCGGCAGCCCGCGCTGCCAGGCCCAGTCGAACACGCGGCGGTCGCGCGCCTCCAGTCCGTCCCAGGTGAGTTTCAGGCGGCCGAGGCGGTCGCCCTCGTGCGGGTCGGCGCCGGCCAGGTAGATCACCAGGCCGGGATCGAAACGATGTCCGAGTTCGTCGAGGGCGCGCTCCAGCGCCTGCAGGTAGGCTTCGTCGCCGGTCCCGTCCGGCAGGTCCACGTCGAGGTCGCCGGGCTCCTTGCGGAAGGGGAAGTTCTTCTGTCCGTGCAGCGAGAGGGTGAAGACGGTCGGATCGTCGCGGAAGATGTGCGCGGTACCGTTGCCCTGGTGCACGTCGAGATCGACGATCGCCACGCGCAGGCCGCGGCGGGCCTCGGCCTGCATCAGTCGTGCCGCGACGGCGGCGTCGTTGAAGACGCAGAAGCCGCCGCCGCGGTCCGGGTACGCGTGGTGCGTGCCGCCGGCGATGTTGGCGGCCACGCCTTCGCGCAAAGCCGCGCGGCAGGCGGCGATGGTCGCGCCGACCGAGCGGCGGGCCCGTTCGGCCATCGCCAGGCTCCACGGGAAGCCGATCTCGCGCAGGATCTTCGGATCCACCGAGCCGTCGCCGATCGCCTGGATGTACCCGGGCGCATGGACCAGGGCCAGCTGGCCTTCGCTGGCCGGCTCGGCGGGGACCAGCCGGATCTCCGGGAGCTCGGCGGCCAGGCGATCGCGCAGCAGCCGGTACTTGCCCATGGGAAAGCGGTGCCCTGAGGGCAGGGGCAGGACGAACTGGTCGGTGTAGAAAACCTGCATCCCGTCCATTTTCCGGGGACCCGCCGGGACCCGCTGGTCTAGGGAAGCGTCCCTACTTTGCTGCAGCGCAACAAAAAAGACTTGCAAAGGGCCGGGAGAACCCTATACTTCTATCCATGCTGCACTGCAACAAGTAGAGCAGCACCTCTCAACCCACACTGACCCGGAGAAACAATGATGCTGACCGCTGAGCAACTGCTGGCCGCCCAGAAAGCCAACGTGGAAACCCTGTTCGGCCTGACGACCAAGGCCTTCGAAGGCGTCGAGAAGCTCATCGAGCTGAACGTCACTGCCTCCCGTGCCGCCCTGGCCGAAGCCGCCGACACCGCCCAATCCGTCCTGAACGTCAAGGACGCCCAGGAACTGCTGGCCCTGCAAGCCGCCCTCTTCCAGCCCCTGGCCGAGAAGACCGCCGCCTACAGCCGTCACCTGTACGACATCACGTCTTCCGCCGGCGCCGAGTTCGGCAAGGCGTTCGAAGGCCAGGTTGCCGACGCGCAGAAGAAGTTCCTGGCCGTGGTCGACAACGCCGCCAAGAACGCGCCCGCCGGTTCCGAGACCGCCGTCGCCGTGTTCAAGAGCGCCGTTGCCGCCGGCAACAACGCCCTCGAGTCCGTGCAGAAGGCCGTCAAGCAGGCTGCCGACGTCGCCGAAGCGAACTTCAACGCCGTCGCCAACACCGCCGTGAACGCCGCCAAGGCCCCCGCCAAGGCCAAGCGCGCCTGAGCTTGAAAGCTGGAGTTCCTGACGGCATCTGTTCGCCGCAGGGACTCTGCCGATAGGATTCACTTCATCGGGTGTCCGCATCCGGTGGAACGCAAGTTCTTCAAGGTTGTCTCCTCGGGTCCTTTCGACACCTTTCCAGGTTCAGGGATCCATTGACCCCGGTCGCAAGACTGGGGTTTTTTTATGGGCGCTCGCAGGGCAGATGGCGGCGGCTGTCTTCAGGGCGCGTGCGCCTTGGCTTCCAGTGCCGCCCGCACCTGCGGCAGTGCGGCCTGCATCGCGGCCCGCCCCGCCTCGATGGCGCGCCGCTTGCCGGCGAAGTCCGCGCTGCTCATGCCGCGCAAGGCCGGCCGCACGACGACGTCTGCATCGCGCAGCTCCCAGGTGTTGATGCTCTTGCCCATGATCGCGAAGGTCTGCAGCAGGATCTGCAGGGGATCGCCCGACGGGTTGCCCTCCGGCGCGCTGGAGATGTCCACCGCGATCACCAGTTCGGCGCCCATCTGGCGCGCGTAGCGCACCGGCACCGGCGACACGAGCCCGCCGTCGACGTACTCCTGGGTGCCGATCTTCACCGGCAGGAACACCGCCGGCACCGCGCTGGAGGCGCGCACCGCGGTGCCCGTGTCGCCGCGGCGGAACAGCACGCCCTGGCCCGTGTTCAGGTCGGTCGCCACGATGCCCAGCGGCACCGCCATGTTCTCGATCAGCCGGTGGGCCACCTGCGTGTTGACGTAGCGCGCCAGCGCCTCGCCGCGCAGCACGCCGCGACTGAAGATCGGCAGCGTCCAGTCCGCGAAGGCGGCCTCGTCCATCGCCAGCGCCGTCGCCTGCAGCTGTTGCCCGCTGCGGCCGCTCGCGTACAGGGCCGCGACCAGGCTGCCGGCCGACGTGCCGACCACGAGGTCCGGCTTGATCCCGGCTTCTTCCAGCACCTCGATCACGCCGACATGCGCGAATCCGCGCGCGGCTCCCCCGCCCAGCGCGAGCCCGATGCGCGGCGGCACCTTCTGCACCAGCGGCGGCGCGGGCGCCGGGGTCACCGGAACGGTCGGCGCAGGCTGGGGCGCCACGGCGCAGCCGGCGACGAACACCGCCAGCAGCGCCCATTTGACGTGGATCAATCTCTTGCCAAAATGAGTGAGAATGATTCGCGTTTGACTTATCATCGCGCCAACGTCACAAGAACGACCCCTGAAAGGAAAACCTCCATGATGTCCAAAGCCGCAGGTCTCGCCACGCTGCTCGTCGTCGCCGCCGCGCCGGCCTTCGCGCAGGAGCAGGTGCTCAACCTCTACTCCGCCCGCCACTACTCGACGGACGAGGCGCTGTACGCCGGCTTCACCAAGGCCACCGGCATCAAGATCAACCGCGTCGACGCCGACGATGCCGGTATTCTGGCCCGCCTGAAGGCCGAAGGCGCCGCCTCCCCCGCCGACGTGATCCTGCTGGTCGACGCCGCGCGCCTGTACAAGGGCGAAGTCGACGGCCTGTTCCGTCCGATCCGCTCCAGGGTGCTGGAAGACGCGATTCCCGCGCAGTACCGCGCGAAGGCCGGCGCCGAAGGCACCACCTGGTTCGGCTTCTCCACCCGCGCCCGCGTCGTGGTGTACGACAAGGCCAAGGTCAAGCTCGAGGACGTCGACACCTACGAGGAACTGGCCGACCCGAAGAACAAGGGCAAGGTCTGCCTGCGCTCCGGTTCGCACCCGTACAACCTGTCGCTGTTCGGCGCAGTCACCGAGCACCTGGGCGAGCAGAAGGCGGAAGCCTGGCTGAAGGGCATCGTCGAGAACATGGCCCGCGCGCCCAAGGGCGGCGACACCGACCAGATCAAGGCCGTCGGCGCGGGCGAGTGCCAGGTCGCGGTGAGCAACACCTACTACATCGCTCGCCTGATGCGCTCCACCGACCCCGCCGACAAGGCGCTGATGGAGAAGGTCGGCGTGGTGTTCCCGAACCAGTCGTCCTGGGGCACGCACCTGAACATCGCCGGCGGTGCCGTCGCGAAGAACAGCAGGAACACGGCCGCGGCCGTCAAGTTCCTCGAATACCTCGCCAGCCCCGAAGCGCAGAACCACTTCGCCAACGGCAACAACGAATGGCCCACCGCCAAGGGTGTGAAGGTGAGCAACCCAGCCCTGGCCGCGATGGGCGGCGGCGACTTCAAGGCCGAGACCATCCCGCTCGCCTCCGTCGGCGCGCACCAGGTCAAGGTGCAACAGATGCTCGATCGCGTCGGTTTCAAGTGAGCCGGCGCTAGCACGACATCCCCGCGCAGGCGGGGATCCAGGATCCCTGCCGGTGCCCCCTCCGCGCCGGCGGGGCCGCAAGCCTCCCGCGGTTTCCCCCCTCCTTGTCGCGGGAGGCATCAGCCCCCATTCAGCCCGCCGCCCGGCGGGCTTTTTTTCGTCAGGTGTGCGCACCCGCC
This sequence comes from Ramlibacter alkalitolerans, assembly GCF_016722765.1. Classification (GTDB taxonomy): domain Bacteria; phylum Pseudomonadota; class Gammaproteobacteria; order Burkholderiales; family Burkholderiaceae_C; genus Ramlibacter; species Ramlibacter alkalitolerans. Next base: position 87,639 of record NZ_JAEQND010000015.1, read on the forward strand.
CTGGGGGGATAATTGACGTTTACGTCAACGTCAACAGGAGAGCGCATGGACATCCAGGGCAAGGTTTTCGTCGTCACCGGCGGCGCATCGGGATTGGGCGAGGGCACGGCCCGCATGCTGGCGGCCAGCGGCGGCAAGGTGGTCGTGGCCGACATGCAGGTCGACAGGGGCGAGGCCGTGGCGCGCGAGATCGGCGGCACCTTCGTGAAGTGCGACGTCACGCAGGAGGCCGACGGCCAGGCCGTCATCGCCAAGGCCGTGTCGCTCGGCAAGCTGATGGGCCTGGTCAACTGCGCCGGCATCGCGCCGGCGGAGCGCACCGTCGGCAAGAACGGCCCCCACAAGTTCGACGTCTTCACCCGCACCATCATGGTGAACCTGGTGGGCAGCTTCAACATGATCCGGCTCGCGGCCGAAGCGATGGCGAAGAACGAACCCGAAGCCACGGGCGAGCGCGGGTGCCTGATCTCCACCGCCTCGGTGGCGGCATACGACGGCCAGATCGGCCAGGCGGCGTACAGCGCCTCCAAGGGCGGCGTGGTCGGCATGACGCTGCCCGTCGCGCGCGACCTGGCGCGCAGCGGCATCCGCAACATGACGATCGCGCCCGGCATCTTCGGCACGCCGATGCTGTTCGGGATGCCCAAGGAGGTGCAGGACGCGCTGGCCGCCAGCGTGCCCTTCCCCTCGCGCCTGGGCACGCCGGACGACTATGCCAAGCTCGCGAAACACATCTTCGAGAACGACATGCTCAACGGCGAGGTGATCCGCCTCGACGGGGCGATCCGGCTGGCACCGAAGTAAGACCCGCGTTCGGGGCGCGCATCCCTATAGTGCGCGGATGCGCCGCCCCCTCCTTTCCTGGCTGGCTGCTGCCAGCCTGTTGGCCGCCTGCGCCAGCCCCCCTTCGAGCTTCACCTACAACGCTGCGCAGCAGCCGGAGGCCGCCTCCGGCCTCACGGCCAAACCCGGCTGGGCGACGACGAAGTTCGCCGTGGCCGCCGCCAACCCACTCGCCACCGATGCCGGCTACCAGGTGCTCAAGGCCGGCGGCTCCGCCGTCGACGCCGCCATCGCGGTGCAGATGGTGCTGGCGCTGGTGGAACCGCAGTCCAGCGGGATCGGCGGCGGCACCTTCCTGCTGCACTACAACGGCCGCGAGGTGGAGGCCTTCGATGGCCGCGAGACCGCGCCCGCCGCGGCCGACGAACGCCTGTTCCTCGGCGCCGACGGCAAGCCGCTGGCCTTCTACGATGCCGTCGTCGGCGGCCGTTCGGTCGGCGTGCCGGGAACGCTGCGCGTGCTGGAGATGGCGCACCGGCAATACGGCAGGCTGCCCTGGGCCGCGCTGTTCCAGCCCGCCATCACGCTGGCGGACCAGGGCTTCCGCGTCAGCCCGCGGCTGAACACGCTGCTGAAGTCCGAGGCCCACCTGGCCAAGGATCCCACGGCGCGCGCGTACTTCTTCCAGGCCAACGGGGAGCCGGTCGCCGTCGGCAGCACGCTGCGCAACCCCGAACTCGCCGCGGTGCTGCGGCGCGTCGCCAACGAAGGCGCGCGCGCCTTCTACGACGGCGAGATCGCGCAGGCGATCGTCGACAAGGTGCAGCGGCACGCCGGCAACCCCGGCAAGCTCGCGCGCGCGGACCTGGCCGGCTACCAGCCGAAGAAGCGCGCCCCGATCTGCCACGACTACCGCGCCAGCGCGCGGGACTGGCGCGTCTGCGGCTTTCCGCCACCGAGTTCGGGGGCGATCGCCATCGGCCAGATCCTCGGCATCCTGAACAACACGAATGCCGGCTCGCTGCCACTGGTGGGCGCCCTGCCCTCGGCCGACTGGCTGCACCTGTACACGGAGGCCGCGCGCCTGGCCTTCGCCGATCGCGGCCAGTACCTCGGCGACCCCGACTTCGTGCAGCCGCCCGGCGGCGACTGGATGACGCTGCTGGATCCGGCTTACCTGGCGGCGCGCGCCCGCCTGATCGGCGCCCGGAGCATGAAGACCGCGCAACCGGGAACGCCCGGCCAGCGCACCAGCCGCTACGCGCCCGCGCCCGAGCAGGTGGAGCACGGCACCTCGCACATCAGCATCGTCGATGCCTACGGCAACGCGATCGCGATGACCACGACCATCGAAGACCAGTTCGGCTCGCGCCAGATGGTGCGCGGCTTCCTCTTGAACAACGAGCTCACCGACTTCAGCTTCGCGCCCGCCGACGCGCAGGGCCGGCCGATCGTGAACCGCGTCCAGCCGGGCAAGCGGCCGCGCTCCTCGATGGCGCCGACGCTCGTCTTCGACAAGGCCACGGGCCAGCTCGTGGCCAGCGCCGGCAGCCCCGGTGGAGCCCTGATCATCCACTACACGGCCAAGACGCTGTACGGGATGCTGAACTGGGGCCTGAACGCGCAGCAGGCGATCGACCTGCCTAACTTCGGGTCCACCAACGGCCCCACGCTGCTGGAGCAGCGGCGTTTCGCGCCCTCCGTGGTGCAGGCCCTGCAGGCGCGAGGCCACGAGGTGCGCGAGCTGGACATGACCAGCGGCCTGCAGGCGATCCAGCGTACGCCCACCGGCTGGTTCGGTGGCGCCGACCCGCGCCGCGAAGGCGTCGTGATGGGGGATTAGCCTAGTGCGTGACCGCGTCAGCCTCGTGCGCCGCGGTCTCCTTGCGCTCGATCCGCTCGTATTCCGAAATCACCTGCGCGCCGAACAGCAGCAGCGTCGCCGCGATCTCGAAGCTGAAAAGCACCACGATCGCCGTGGTGAGCGAGCCGTACACCACGTTCACCTGCGACAGGGTGGCGAAGTACCACACCAGCACGCGCCGGGTGATCTCCCACAGGATCGTGGCCGTCACGCCGCCTACCAGCGCGTGCCGCCACCACAGGCGGCCGACCGGCATGACCATGTAGATCGAGGTGAGCAGGAAGACCTCGCCCACGATGCCCAGCAGGTACAGCAGCACACCGGACAGGCCGTGCAACGACCAGTCGTGCCCGAGGAAGACCACGCGGTCCTCGCCCATCGCCTGGATGCTGCCGGCCACCAGCGTGACGACCAGCAGGCCGAAACCGAGCGACAGGATGTACACGTAAGGCAGCAGCGCCGAGACGACGAAGCGCCGGCGCCGGATCGCGAAACGGTGCAGGAAGATCACCGCCATCGCCTTTTCCAGCACCGCGAAGCCGAGCGAGCTGAAGAACAGCATGGTGACCAGCAGCAGCCAGCCCATCACCTCGCGGTGCTCCACGAAGTGGGCGAGTTCCGCCACCACCGTCTTCGACTGGCCCGGCATCAGCCATTCGAGATAGTGGGCCAGCGTCGCCATCAGCTCGGCCTGGTTCACGTAGTGCGACAGCGTGATCACGGTCAGGATCAGCAGCGGCACCACCGACAGCAGCGCGTAATAGGCGACGGCCCCCGCCAGCAGCAGGCCCTGATTGCTCTTGAAGCCCTTGAGGACACGCTTGACGAATACGCCCGGATGGGCGGCCACCCAAGCAGCGGCGGGGCTCAGCACATGCATGGCGGCGAGTATGCCGCCGCGCACCCCCGGCGGGGGCGTGCTGTTACAGGCTTTCCCTCATGGGCAGCGGGAGCCGCTGGGCTAGATTGGGCCTCCGCCGAGGAGACCCTCATGCACCGAACCGATCGCACGCGCCGCCGCCTGTTGCAGGCTGCGCTCGCCTCCCCCGCCGTCGTCGCCCTGCCGGCGCTGGCGCAGGCCTTCCCGAGCCGGCCGATCCGGCTCATCTGCCCCTGGCCTGCCGGCGGCTCGACGGACGCCGTCATGCGCTCGCTGGCCGAAAGCGCGAGCAAGACGCTCGGCGGCCAGGTGATCGTGGAGAACAAGCCCGGTGCGAGCGGCATGCTCGGGCCCAACGAGCTGGTCGGCGCCAGGCCCGATGGCTACACCCTCTCGCAGCTCACCATCGGCATCGCGCGCCTGCCGCACATGCAGAAGATGCAGTTCGACCCGCTCAAGGACTTCACGTACATCGCCTGCCTCACCGGCTACACCTTCGGGCTGGTGGTGCGCGCGGACTCGCCGGTCAAGACGGTGCAGGAGCTGGTCGACTGGTGCAAGGCCAATCCCGGCAAGTTCAGCTTCGGCTCGCCGGGCAACGGCACCACGCCGCACCTGGCGGTGGAGGAATTCGCGTTTCGCGCCGGCATCAAGATGCAGCACGTGCCGTTCAAGGGCGTGGCCGAAGGCATGCAGGCGCTGCTGGGCGGGCACATCATGTCGCACAGCGACTCGACCGGCTGGGCCTCGCATGTCGATGCCGGCACGATGCGGCTGCTGGCCACCTACGGCTCCAAGCGCACCCGGCGCTGGCCGAACGTGCCGACGCTGCACGAGCTCGGTTACGAGACGCTGGCCGATTCGCCCTTCGGCATCGGCGGGCCCAGGGGCATGGACCCCGCCATCACGCGCCGGCTGCACGACGGCTTCCGCAAGGCGCTGGAGGACCCTGCGGTGCTGGCCACCTTCGAGAGGTACGACCAGTCGGTGATCTACATGAACAGCGCGGACTACGAGAAGTTCATCCGCGAGCAGTACGTGAAGGAGAAGGAAATCATCGAGAAGCTGGGGCTGGCGATGAAGGCCTGAGGATAGGACTTCCAAAGCGGACAGCGGAACGCTAAAGCCGCAAAGACGACGCAAAAGCCGCAAAAGGAATCGAAAAGCTCCTGGATGCTTTTTTGCGGCTTTTGCGAGACCTTTGCGGCCTTTGCGTTCGGCTGTCCTGGATTCAGACGTCGATCGCCGCCGCCGACCGCGCCTGCTTGCGCAGTTCGAACTTCTGGATCTTCCCCGTCGAGGTCTTCGGCAGTTCGCCGAACACCACCGCCCGCGGCACCTTGAAGCCGGCCAGGTGCTTCCTGCAGTGCGCGACGATGTCCTCCGGCGTGACTTCGACCCCCGGCCGGACCTCGACGAAGGCACACGGCGTCTCGCCCCATTTCGCATCGGGCTTGGCCACCACGGCTGCGGCCAGCACCGCCGGGTGCCGGTACAGCACGTCCTCCACCTCGATCGACGAGATGTTCTCGCCGCCGGAAATGATGATGTCCTTGCTGCGGTCCTTGATCTTGATGTAGCCGTCCGGGTACTGCACCGCCAGGTCGCCGGTGTGGTACCAGCCGCCGGCAAAAGCCTCCTGCGTCGCCTTGGCGTTCTTCAGGTAGCCCTTCATGGTGATGTTGCCGCGGAACATGATCTCGCCCATGGTCTCGCCGTCCCAGGGCACCGGCGCCAGGGTCTGCGGATCGAGCACGCGCGCGGCGCGCTGCAGGTGGTAGCGCACGCCCTGGCGCGCGTTCAGCCGGGCGCGCTCGCCGATCTCCAGCCGCTCCCATTCCTCGTGCTTGGCGCAGGCGGTCGCCGGCCCGTAGACCTCCGTCAGGCCGTACACGTGCGTGAGATCGAAGCCCAGCGTCTCCATGCCCTCGATCAGCGAGGCCGGCGGCGCGGCCCCGGCGACCATCGCCTTCACGCCGCGCGGCAGCCCCTGCTTCATTTCCGCCGGTGCGTTCACCAGCAGGCCGTGCACGATCGGCGCGCCGCAGTAGTGGGTGACGCCGTGTTCGCGGATGGCGTCGATCATCGCCTTGGCCTCGACCCGCCGCAGGCACACATTGACGCCGGCGCGCGCCGCGATCGTCCAGGGGAAGCACCAGCCATTGCAGTGGAACATGGGGAGCGTCCACATGTAGACCGGGTGCTTGGGCAGGTCCCACTCGAGGATGTTGGAGATCGCGTTGATCGCTGCGCCCCGGTGGTGGTAGACCACCCCCTTGGGATTGCCCGTCGTGCCGCTGGTGTAGTTCAGCGCGATCGCATCCCATTCGTCGCCCGGCAACTCCCAGGCGAACGCGGGGTCGCCACCGGCCAGGAACTCCTCGTAGCTGGTGCTGCCTATGCGTTCCGGCGTGCCGGTGAAGAGCGCGTCCTCCACATCGATCACCAGCAGCGGCCGGGCCTCCTTGCGCATCGCGATGGCCTTGCGCATCACGGGCGCGAATTCCGGGTCCACGATCACGGCGCGCGCTTCCCCGTGCTCCAGCATGAAGGCGATCGCCTCCGGGTCGAGCCGCGTGTTCATCGTATTGAGCACCGCCCCCGCCATCGGGATGCCGAAGTGGGCCTCCACCATCGGCGGCGTGTTGGGCAGCATCACGGCCACCGTGTCGCCCTTGCCCAGGCCGGCACGCTGCAGGGCACTGGCCAGGCGCCGGCAGCGCTCGTAGGTCTGCAGCCAGGTGCGGCGCAGCGAGCCGTGCACGACCGCCGTGCGTTGCGGATAGACGTCCGCGGCGCGCTCGAGGAACGAGAGCGGCGACAGCGGGGCGAAGTTGGCCGCGTTGCGCGGCAGGTCCTGGTCGAAAATGCTGGACATGACCTGTGTCTCCTGTTGTTGTGGGCCGGCGCGCCGGTCGCGACAGAGGTTAGTCCCTTTTTCGATCCGGTCCAATCCGTAGCCGCGACTACGGTACCCTTCGCAGCCCGATGGCCATCCCCCAGAACTTCATCCAGGACCTGCTCTCGCGCGCCGACATCGTGGAGATCGTCGGCCGCCACGTGCAGTTGAAGAAGGGCGGGGCCAACTACCTCGGGCTGTGCCCCTTCCACGGCGAGAAGACGCCCTCCTTCACCGTCAGCCCGTCCAAGCAGTTCTATCACTGCTTCGGCTGCGGCAAGCACGGCAATGCCATCGGCTTCCTGATGGACTACGCCTCGATGAACTTCGTCGAGGCGGTCAAGGACCTGGCGGGCCAGTACGCCATGCAGGTCCCGGACGACGAGCGCTCGCCCGAAGACCGCGCCCGCGCCGCGCAGCAGCGCGAACGGCAGCAGACCCTCACCGACGTCCTGGAAAAGGCCGGCGCCGCCTGGCGCAAGCACCTGCGCCAGTCCCCGCGCGCCATCGGCTATTTCAAGGCCCGCGGCGTGTCGGGCGAGATCGCGAAGCAGTTCGGCCTCGGCTACGCCCCGGAAGGCTGGCGCACGCTGGCCGGCGTGTTCCCCAACTACGACGACCCGCTGCTGGCCGAAAGCGGGCTGGTGATCGTCAACGAGGAAGACGACAAGCGCTACGACCGCTTCCGCGACCGGGTGATGTTCCCGATCCGCAACGTCAAGGGGGAGTGCATCGGCTTCGGCGGCCGGGTGCTGGGAGACGACAAGCCCAAATACCTGAACTCGCCGGAAACGCCGGTCTTCAGCAAGGGGCGCGAGCTCTATGGCCTGTTCGAGGCCCGCAGCGCGATCCACGAGCAGGGTTTCGTGCTGGTGACCGAGGGCTACATGGACGTCGTCGCCCTGGCCCAGCTCGGCTTCCCCAACGCAGTGGCGACGCTAGGCACCGCCTGCACGCCCGACCACGTCCAGAAGCTGTTCCGCTTCACCGACCACGTGGTCTTCAGCTTCGACGGCGACGCCGCCGGCCGGCGTGCCGCCCGCAAGGCCCTGGACGGGGCCCTGCCCTATGCCACCGACGTCCGCACGGTGAAGTTCCTGTTCCTGCCGCCCGAACACGACCCGGACAGCTACATCCGGGAGCACGGCCAGGAGGCCTTCGCCCGCTTCGTGCGGCAGGCCGTGCCCCTGAGCACCTTCCTCGTCGAAGCCTCCGCGGAGGATTGCGACCTTGCAACAGCGGAGGGCCGCTCCCAGATGGTCAGCAAGGCCGGGCCGCTGTGGAAGCAGCTGCCGGACGGCGCCCTCAAGCGCCAGCTGCTGGGCGAACTGGCCGATCGCGCCCAGCTCGGCTCCCACGAGTTGCTGGAGATCTGGGGCGTGGCAGCGCCGGGATCCGCCAGGCCGCGCTCGCGCGAGCGCCGCGGCGGGGAAGCCCCGTACGGCAAGCGTGCCTACGGCGCCGGGCGGAGGCAGGCCATCAAGCCGAAGGCCGTGGCGTTCGCGGAACAGGTCGCCCGCATCGCGCTGCGGAACTCCGCGGTCTGGCATGCCCTGAGCAACGACGACCACCACCTGCTGTGCGAGCTGCAGCCGCCCCACGGCGACCTGTTCTCGTGGCTCGACACCCGCTTCCACGAGCACGGCGGGGAGCCCTGGGCGGTGCTGCAGCTGGCCCTGGAAGGTCAGCCGTTCGTCGAGCTGGCCAACCGGCTGGTCGACCTGGACAACATGCAGCCGATCGGCCGGGCCATCGACGTGGAGGACTTCGGCGAGCCCGAATTGCAGCGGGCGCTGATCGAGATCCACCTGGATGCGCTGAACGAGGAGCAGCAGCGGATCGTGCAGCTGCCCTCGACCGATCCGTCGCGCACGGAACGCCTCTACGAGGTGATCCGGCGAACGCAGGAACTGACCCAGCGCCGCCAGGCCCTGTTGCAGATGAGCCGCACGCCTGCCGGGTGATTTCCTAGCACGTCTTGAAATTCCGCGGCATTGGTATAATTTAGGGTTTGCTAGCGGCAAGAGCGACAGCAGCACCTCCGGACCGGCCAGCCTTCACGAACGAGGGCGCCCCAAGCGGGCATCAGGCCAACCTACCGCAAGGACTGCACCCCAAATGTTCGCCCACCCATCTTGCCCACCCGAGAGGCCGACGTCGGCCTGATGCCGCCCCGCGCCGGGTTTCGTGGCGCTTTTTTTCGTCCCTGCTGCCTGTTTCGAGGTCCCATGCCTGTTCAAAAGTCCGCGAAGCCCGCTCCCGCCGCGAAACCCGACGACCGAAAGCCACTCAAACCCACATCCCCATCCGCCGACAAGGCCCAGCTGAAAGTCGTCAAGAGCGACGCCAAGCCTGAATCCAAGTCCGCAACGAAAGCAGCCCAACCCGTGCCCACCAAGTCGCCCGCCAAGGCCGAAAAGGCCTCCGCCAAGGAAGAAACGAAGAAGACCGTGAAGGCCGCCGCACCCGCGGCGGAAGAACCGGCGAAGAAGAAGCCGGGCCGTCCGCCCAAGGCGGCAGCCGAGGCCGAATCCCCCGCCAAGGGCGCCGCGGGTGCCAAGCGGGGCCGCAAGCCGAAGGCGGCCGAGCCGGCCAAGGCGGCGGCGGCCGACGACGAGGTCGAGGACCTGGGCGACGTCGAAGCCGATTTCGAGGACAGCGAACCCGTCGTCGAGGAAGTCGCGGCCGTCGCCGAGAAGGCGAAGCCCCTGCGCATGAAGATCAGCAAGGCGAAGGAACGCGCCTTGATGAAGGAATTCGGCCTCGACGAAACCGTCCTGACCGAAGAGGAAATGCTCAAGCGCCGCCAGCGCTTGAAGATGCTGATCAAGCTGGGCAAGACGCGCGGCTACCTCACGCACGCCGAGATTTCCGACCACCTGCCCGACAAGCTGGTCGACGCCGAGACGCTGGAAGTCGTCGTCTCGATGCTCAACGACATGGGCGTAGCCGTCTACGAACAGACGCCCGACGCCGAGACGCTGCTGCTCACGAACACCGGCCCCACCGCCGCCACCGAGGAAGAGGCGGAGGAAGAAGCCGAAGCCGCCCTGTCCACCGTGGACAGCGAGTTCGGCCGCACGACGGACCCGGTGCGCATGTACATGCGCGAGATGGGCACGGTGGAACTGCTCACGCGCGAAGGCGAGATCGAGATCGCCAAGCGCATCGAAGGCGGCCTGATGGCGATGATGGAGGCGATCTCCGCCTCGCCTGCCACGATCGCCGAGATCCTGCGCCTGGGCGCCGAGATCCGCGAAGGCAAGATCGTCATCTCCACCATCGTCGACGGCTTCTCCAACCCGAACGAGGCCGACGACTACGTCGCCGAGGAAGACTTCGACGAATTCGACGCCGACGACGACGACGACGGCTCCGGCGGCTCCAAGGCGCTCACCCGCAAGCTGGAAGAACTCAAGGCCGCCGCGCTCGAGAAGTTCGACAAGATCGCCGGCCTGTTCGAGAAGGTGCACAAGGCCTACGACAAGGACGGCTGGGGCTCGCCCGCGTACACCAAGTGCCAGCACGCGTTGTCCGAGGAGCTGATGACCATCCGCTTCACGGCCAAGACCATCGAGAAGCTGTGCGACATGGTGCGCGGCCAGGTGGACGACATCCGCAAGAAGGAACGCGAGCTGCGCCGCATCATCGTCGACAAGTGCGGCATGCCGCAGGAAACCTTCGTCAAGGAATTCCCGCCCAACCTGCTGAACCTGCGCTGGGTCGAGAAGCAGGCCGCCGCCGCCAAGCCCTGGAGCACCGTCATCCAGCGCAACATTCCGGCCATCCAGGAACTGCAGCAGAAGCTGATCGACCTGCAGCGCCAGGTGGTGGTGCCGCTGCACGAACTCAAGGAGATCAATCGCCGCATGAACGAGGGCGAGGCCTCGTCGCGCGAAGCGAAGAAGGAGATGATCGAGGCCAACCTGCGCCTCGTGATCTCGATCGCCAAGAAGTACACCAACCGCGGCCTGCAGTTCCTCGACCTGATCCAGGAAGGCAACATCGGCCTGATGAAGGCGGTCGACAAGTTCGAGTACCGCCGCGGCTACAAATTCTCGACGTACGCCACGTGGTGGATCCGCCAGGCCATCACGCGCTCGATCGCCGACCAGGCCCGCACGATCCGCATCCCGGTGCACATGATCGAGACGATCAACAAGATGAACCGCATCTCGCGCCAGCACCTGCAGGAATTCGGTTTCGAGCCGGATGCCAGCATCCTGGCCGCCAAGATGGAGATCCCGGAAGACAAGATCCGCAAGATCATGAAGATCGCCAAGGAGCCGATCTCCATGGAAACGCCGATCGGCGACGACGACGATTCCCACCTGGGCGATTTCATCGAGGACACCGGCAACACCGCGCCGATCGAAGCCGCCATGCAGGCCGGCCTGCGCGACGTGGTCAAGGACATCCTCGACTCGCTCACGCCGCGCGAAGCCAAGGTGCTGCGCATGCGCTTCGGCATCGAAATGAGCACGGACCACACGCTGGAGGAAGTCGGCAAGCAGTTCGACGTCACCCGCGAGCGGATCCGCCAGATCGAAGCCAAGGCGCTGCGCAAGCTGAAGCACCCGAGCCGCAGCGACAAGCTGCGCTCGTTCATCGACACGCTCTGATCGCGTCGTCCCCGCGCGAAGCGGGCGGCGAAGCCGTCATCCCCGCGCAGGCGGGGATGCGGAAGCGGCGAAGCCGTCATCCCCGCGCAGGCGGGGACCCAGAGAGGGCCCTACGGGGCCCTTTCTCTTTGCATTCCTAGAATGCCCCATGGTCGCGTCCACTGACTTCCTCATCCTCGGCGCCGGCATCGCCGGCGCCTCCATCGCCCATTGGCTCGCCCCGCACGCGCGCGTCGTGCTGCTGGAGCGCGAGTCCCAACCCGGCTACCACTCCACCGGCCGCTCCGCCGCGATGTTCATCGAGAGCTACGGCACGCCACAGGTTCGCGCGTTGACGCGGGCAAGCCGCGCCTTCCTGGTGTCCCCCCCGCCCGGTTTCAGCGAGCATCCGCTGGTCACGCCGCGCGGTTGCCTGCTCCTCGCCGCCCCGGGCCAGGAGGCGTTGCTGGAGGCGCATTGGGAACTGCTGCGGGCCATGACGCCGCACGCGCGGCAGCTAACGACTGCGGAAGCCCTGGACATGGTGCCGGCGCTCAGGCCCGAGGGCGTGATCGGTGCCGTGCTGGAACCCGACGCCGCCGACATGGACGTGCATGCGATCCACCAGGGCTACCTGCGCGCCGTGCGCCGCGCCGGCGGCACGATCGCCTGCGACGCAGAGGCCCTACGCATCGAGCGCGTGGGCGGCGACTGGCAGGTCAGCACGCCGCAGGGCGAGTTCCGCGCGCCCGTGCTGGTCAACGCGGCGGGTGCCTGGGTGGACGAAGTCGCGTTGCGCGCGGGCGTACCGCCGCTGGGCCTGCAGCCGAAGCGCCGCTCCGCCTTCACTTTCGCGCCGCCGGCCGGGATGGACGTGCGCGCCTGGCCCTGCGTGATCAGCGCCGATGAAAGCTGGTACTTCAAGCCCGATGCGGGCGTGCTGCTCGCCTCGCCCGCGAACGCCGATCCGGTGCCGCCGCACGACGTGCAGCCCGAGGAACTGGACATCGCGATCGCGATCGACCGCATCGCGGGCATGACCAGCCTGGAGATCCGCCGCCCGCTGCGCACCTGGGCCGGCCTGCGCTCCTTCGTCGCCGACGGCGACCTGGTCGGCGGCTTCGATCCGGCGGCGCCCGGCTTCTTCTGGGTCGCAGCGCAGGGCGGCTACGGCATCCAGACCTCGCCGGCGATGGGCGAGGCCTGCGCGGCGCTGGCGCGCGGCCTGCCGCTGCCGGCGCGGATCGCGGAATACGGGTTGACGGAGGCGATGCTGGGGCCGGCGCGGCTGCGGGTTGCGGCAGACGGTCTGTAGGCTGGAGGTGACGCGCGTCAGCGCCGGAACCCCAGCTTCGCTGCGCTCGCGCATCGCTGGGGTTCCTTCGTCACCACCAGCCTACGAAAAACGCATCGCAGTCGCGGTCCAGAACCCTGCTTAATCGAGCGCTTCGAGCGCCATCATGCCGGCGGCCGTATTGGAGATCGGGATGTGGTAATTGGTGTGCACCTTGCGCACATGCCCCGGCACGGCGCCGCGCGTGGCCAGCCACATCAGCAGCTCGACGCCCTGCGTGCCGGTCTTCTCCACCAGTTCGTGGATGCTGTACTGGGTGGCCCATTCCGGGTCGTGCACCAGGCTGTCCATGAACTTGAGGTCGAAGGGCTTGTTGATGAAGCCGGCGCGCTCGCCATCGAGCTGGTGCGACAGCCCGCCCGTGCCGATCACGACCACGCGCTTGTCGCTGTCCCAGGCATGGATCGCCTCGCCGACGGCCTGTCCCAGCTGGTAGCAGCGGCGCGCCGTGGGCAGCGGGAACTGCACGGTGTTGATGCAGATCGGTACCGTGGTGACCGGGCACTCCCTGGGCCAGAACAGCTTCAGCGGGATCGTGAAGGCGTGGTCGACCAGCATTTCCTGGCAGGTCGTGACGTCGAACTCGCGTTCGACCAGGTGCTCGATCAGGTGCCACGACAGGTCCGCTTCGCCGCGGTACGGCGGCAGCGTGGGCAGGCCCCAGCCCTCGTCCGCATTGCGGTACTCCGGCGCGGCGCCGACCGCGAAGGTCGGCATCTTGTCGAGGAAGAAGTTCAGCCCGTGGTCGTTGTAGAAGACGACCGCGACGTCCGGCTTCACGTCCTGCAACCACTGGTGCACAGGGAGGAAGCCGTCGAAGAAGGGCTTCCAGTAGTCCTGCTGCTGCAAGCCCCTGGCGATGGCGCCGCCGATGGCGGGCACGTGCGAGGTGGTGAGTCCACCGATGATCCTGGCCATGGCCTGCTACTCCTGCCAGCCGACGAAGGCGGCCGGTTGATCGCCCTGGCGCACGAGGCGCCGCTTGAATTCTTCCTTGCTCAGGCCCGTCTGCAGCGCGCCGAGGTCCTGCACGTCCAGGCCCAGGATGCCGGCGAACTTCGCCAGGTAATAGACGTTGCCGCCGCACGCCAGCAGGGCGGGCACGTCGCGCACGCGGATGGCGTTGCGCTGCTCCTCGGTGAGCGCGAAGCGGCCCATGTAGGCCTCCTCGTCGGCCTGGAAGGCGGCGCGGTTGCCGGCCTCGTTGAAGGAAAAGCACATGCGGTTCAGGGCATAGCCCTTGCGGGCCTGCGTGCCATCGAAGATGGTGGTGCCGGGAATGGGGCGTCGCTGGTTCATGGTGATGGCGAAGAGGTGCGCGTTAGTCTTTCCCGGCCGAATGGCGCGTTCCTTGATGAAGATCAAGCGCGGCGCATGCGGGAAGTGCTCCGCCCTTAAGATCGCGCCCGCATGACCACCGATTCCCCCCAGGCGCTGCGCGCCGCCAACCGGCGAGGCGTGCTGGCGATGGCGGGCGGCATGGCCAGCTTCGTCGCCAACGACACGCTCGTGAAGTACGTCAGCCAGAGCCTGCCCTCCTCCGAACTGATCTTCCTGCGCGGCGTGTTCGCCAGCCTCCTGCTGCTGGCCGTCGCCCACGCGATGGGTGCGACGCGGCAACTGCGTTCGCTGGCCGACCGGCGCGTCGTCGTCCGGGCGCTGCTCGATTCCTTTGCGACGGTCACCTACCTGACTTCGCTGTTCCACCTGCCGATCGCGAATGCGACGGCGATCAACATGGCCACGCCCTTGTTCATCACGCTGTTCGCAGTGGTGGCCTTCAGGGAACGGGTCGGCGCCGGCCGCTGGCTGGCGATCGCCACCGGGTTCACGGGGGTGCTGCTGGTCGTGCAGCCCACGGGCGCCGCGTTCAACGCGTACGCCCTGTTGTGCCTCGGCGGCACGCTGCTGCATGCGAGCCGCGACCTCATGACGCGCCTGATCGACCGCCGCATCCCCTCGATCCTGATCACGTTCAGCACCGCGCTTTCCGTGACGCTGCTGGCGGCGATCTGGGGCATCTTCCAGCCATGGCAGGCGCCGACCTGGCAGCACGTCGGCCTGCTGGCCGCGGCCAGCGTGTTCCTCAGTGGCGGCTACTTCCTGCTGACGGTGAGCATGCGCGCGGGCGAGATGAGCCTGATCGCGCCCTTCCGCTACACGGGGCTGCTGTTCGCGGTGGTGCTCGGTTACTTGGTGTGGGGCGACGTGCCGAACGCGCTGGCGTGGGCCGGCGTTGCGCTGCTGGTGACCGCGGGCCTGTACATCCTGCACGGCGGACGCCGCCCGGCGCCCGAGCCGCAGGCCGAAGCGGTTTCGTAGGCTGGCGGTGACGCGCGAAGCGCCGGAACCCCAGCGATGCGCGAAGCGCTGGGGTTCGCGCTTCGCGGCTCACCGCCAGCCTACCGGTGGCCCGCCGCCCAGGAAATCAACGCCCCTGGAACTTCGGCTTGCGCTTCTCCATGAACGCCGTGCGTCCTTCCACGTAGTCAGCGCTCGCGAAGCAGCGCGCCACCACGTCCCGGCACAACTGCGCATCGCGCTCCGATTCGTCTTTCAGCGCCTGCGCCACCAGCGTCTTGATCGAGCCGACCGTCAGCGGCGCATTGGCCGCGATGGTCGCCGCGTAGTCGCGCACGTACGACTCCAGGCCGTCCGCCGGCACCAGCCGGTTCAGCAGGCCCATCGTGACCGCCTCCTCGCCCGAGAACTGGCGCGCCGTGTAGAAAATCTCGCGGGCGAAGGAGGGCCCCACCACGTCCACCAGCTTGCGCACGCCCTCGAAGGCGTAGCCCAGCCCCAGCCTGGCCGCGGGCACGGCGAAGATCGAGCCCTGCGACGCGATCCGCATGTCGCACGACAGCGCGATCGACACGCCCCCGCCCACGCAGTAGCCGCGGATCATCGCGATGGTGGGCTTGTTCACCTCGCTCAGCGCTTCGGTGGCAGCATGCGCTACCTCGTCGTAGGCGCGCACGGTCTCGGCGCTGGAACGCTTCTCCTCGAATTCGGAGATGTCCGCGCCCGAGACGAAGGCCTTGTCGCCCGCGCCCTTCAGCACGATCACGCGCACCTCGGGGTCGGCGGCGAATTCCGTCACGGCATCGGCGAGACCCTGCCACATGGCCAGCGACATCGCATTGCGCCGGGCCTGGTTCTCGAAGGTGATCCAGCCGATCGCGCCGTCCTTCTGGGCGATCGTGGTCTTCACGGCAGCGGCCGTCATGCCGGCACTCCCTGGTGGGCGCGCACCACGCCTTCGGCGAGCAGGCCGCTCACCTGGCTTTCCGTGTAGCCGAGTCCGCGCAGGACCTCCTGCGTGTGCTGCCCGTGCAGCGGCGCCGGCTTGCGGATCTGCGTCAGATCGCCCGTGGACTTCACCGGCAGGCCCAGCGTCTTCATCGGACCGATCACCGGGTGCTCGATGTCGTAGACCATCCTGCGGTGCTTCACGTGCGGGTCGGCCAGCGTCTGGTCGTAGGTGTAGACCGGACCGCCGGGCACGCCGGCTGCGTCGAGCTTCTCCACCCAGTGCGCCGTCGGACGGGTGGTCGTGATCTCCTCGATCAGCGCCTCCAGCGCATCGGCGTTCTTCACGCGCAGCGGATTGCGCTCGAAACGCGGGTCCTCCAGCCAGTGCGGCTGTTCCACCACCTGCGTGACGAAGGCGCGCCAGAGCTTGTCGCCGGAAGCGCCTATGGTCACGTAGCCATCCTGGGTGCGGAAGGCCTGGTAGGGTGCGGAGCGGCGATGGCGCGTGCCGGTCGCCGTCGGCAGTTCGCCGCCGCCGAAGTAGGCACCGAACTCCCAGATGCTCCAGGCCATGCCTGCTTCCAGCAGCGAGGTCTCGATGTACTGACCCTCGCCGTGGCGCAGCCTGCCGATGAAGGCGCCCAGGATCCCGTACAGCGTGGTCACGCCGCAGGCAATGTCGTTCATCGCGATGCCCACCTTGGCGGGCCGCCCGCCCGGGTAGCCCGTCATCATCATCACGCCCGACATCCCCTGGGCGATGATGTCGAAGCCGCCCTTCCTGCCATAGGGGCCGGTCTGGCCGAAGCCGGACATCGACGCGTAGATGATGCCCGGGTTCACCTGCTTGACCGCCTCGTAGTCGATCCCGAGCTTGTTCACGACGCCGGGGCGGAAGTTCTCCATCATGACGTCGCAGCCGGCGGCCAGCTTCATCACGATCTCCTTGCCGGCCGGCGACTTCAGGTCGAGCGCGATGCTCTTCTTGTTGCGGTTCAGGACAGCGAAGCAGTACGACTCGTCGTTGACCCTGGGTTCGAAATTGCGGGTGCTGTCGCCCTCCAGGCTTTCCAGCTTGATCACCTCGGCGCCCAGGTCGCCCAGCACCATGCTGCAGTAGGGACCCGCCATTACGTTGGTCAGGTCGAGAATGCGGACGCCTTCGAGGGGAAGCGGCATGAAACGAAATCCCTTGCTTGAATGACTAGTTGGAAACGAGCGTGATCTGCGAAGTATCGATCTCGGCGTAGATGCGCTGCCCGACCTCGAACACGTCGGCCGGCCGCGCCGTGACGCGCAGCGGCTCCAGCGCCGGCGCCAGGCTGACGTGATAGTCCCACGATTCGCCGAGATAGGCGCGGCGCTCGATGCTCGCTTCCACGCAGCAGCGGTCGTCGCGCTCCGCCGGCTTGTCGCGCGACAGCTGGATGCCCTGCGGCCGGATCGAGACCTGCACCTCCTGCGGCAACTGCCCGTCGGCCGCCAGCGCACGGGCCGGCAGGTGGAAGCCGCCGAAGTCGACGGCGTCGTCGCGACGCGCGCCGCTGAGGAAATTGGTGCGGCCGATGAAGCCGGCGACGAAGCGGGTGCGCGGCCGGCCGTACAGCTCGAAGGGGGCGTCGATCTGCTCGATGCGGCCCTGGTTCATCACGGCGATGCGGTCGGAGGTCACCATGGCCTCGGCCTGGTCGTGCGTGACGTAGACCATGCTCATGTTGAACTCGTCGTGCAGGCGCCGGATCTCGAAGCGCATCTCCTCGCGCAGGTTGGCGTCGAGGTTGGACAGCGGCTCGTCGAGTAGCAGCACCTTGGGATTGACGACGATGGCCCGCGCGAGCGCCACGCGCTGCTGCTGGCCGCCGCTCAATTCCGCGGGATAGCGGTCGCGCAAGGCGCGCAGCTTCACCACGTCGAGGATCTGGTCGACGCGGCGCTGCATCTCGCCGGCGGGTACCTTCTGCAGTTTCAGGCCGAAGGCGACGTTCTCGCCCACCGTCATGTTCGGCCAGATCGCGTAGCTCTGGAAGATCATCGACATGCCGCGCTTCTCCGGCGGCAGGCTCGATTGCGCCGACGAGATCACCTTGCCATCGAGCTCGATCGTGCCGTCGCTCGGGTTGATGAAGCCGGCGATCATGCGCAGCGTGGTCGTCTTGCCGCAGCCGGAGGGCCCGAGCAGCGAGACCAGTTCGCCGTCGCGCAGGGTGAGGTTCAGGCCGTCCACCACCCTGGACTTGCCGAAGGTCTTCGTCACGTTCCTCAATACGAGCTGGCTCACGCCACCGTCCTCCTCAGCATGAAGTCGCGGCCCATGAGGCGGAAGCCCGCCAGGATGAGCGCCACCGTGATCACCACCAGCACCAGGCCGATGGAGGCCAGCGTCTCGAAATTGCCTTCGTCGCTCTTGTCGAACAGCAGCACCGAGAGGACCTGGGTGTTGATCGAATACAGGAAGATCGCGGTGCTCAATTCGCGCGTGGCGGGGATGAACACCAGGATGAAGGCACCGGCCATGCTGCGCTTGAGCACCGGCAGCACGACGTGGCGAATGGCCGTCAGCCGCGAGCCGCCCAGCGTGCGCACGGCCTCTTCGAGTTCCGGGTTGATGCTGCGGATCGCCGCGTTGCTGTTGACGAAGGCGATCGGCAGGAAGCGTGTGGTGAAGGCCAGGATCAGGATCCAGGCCGTG
The DNA here is from genome assembly GCF_016722765.1 of Ramlibacter alkalitolerans. GTDB lineage: Bacteria > Pseudomonadota > Gammaproteobacteria > Burkholderiales > Burkholderiaceae_C > Ramlibacter > Ramlibacter alkalitolerans. Next base: position 105,961 of record NZ_JAEQND010000015.1, read on the forward strand.
CCGTACAGCAAGAGCGGCGGGTGCGTATAGGCGGCGTAGAAGCCGATGGCCAGCACGATGCCGGGCACCACGAAGGGCGCCATGGTGAGGAAGCCCAGGGCGCTGCCGACGTGCCGGTTCACCAGGTTGCGGTTGGTGATGTAGGCGATGCACAGCGCCAGCACCAAGGCGATCAGCGAGGCGGTGCCGGCGTAGAGGAAGGTGTGCCAGGTGGCCGTGCGCGTCAGCGCGTTTTCGAACACGATGGCGTAGACGTTGCGCAGGGTGAGGTTGTCGAGCGACCAGCCGCGGCCCCAGGCCTTGGCGAAGGCGGCCTGGCAGATCACCACCAGCGGCATGAAGAAGGACAACGTGGTGACGAACACGCACCAGGCGAGCATCGCCCACTTCCACGGCCCCAGCGTGATCGAGCGCCGCTCGCCGCCCTTGCCGGTGAGCGACACATAGCCCTTGCGGTTCGTGATGCGCCGCTGCAGCCAGAACAGCAGGATCGTGATCACGAGCAGCGGCATCGCGTACGCCGCGGCCAGGCCCACGCGCGGCGGGAACTCGAAGAACTGCCACAGCTGCGTGGTGACCACGTGGAAGCGCCCCGGCAAGGCCAGCAGCGCGGGCGAACCGAACAGGGCGATCGCCTCCAGGAACACCAGGATGAAGGCGCCCAGGATCGCGGGCAGCACCAGCGGCAGCGTGATCAGGAAGGTGGTGCGCAGGTGGCCGGCCCCGAGGATGTTGGCGGCGTCCTCCATCTCGGAGGAGACCAGGTCGAGCGCCGACTTCGTCAGGACGAACACGTAGGGGAAGCTGTAGCAGGCCACCACCAGCACCAGCCCGGGCATGGAGTAGATGTTGAAGGGGCCCTTGTCGGCGCCGGTGAGCGCCACCACGGCCTTGTTCAACCAGCCGGCATTGGGGCCCGCCAGCAGGATCCAGCCGACCGCGCCCAGGTAGGGCGGGATGATGAAGGTGCCCAGGATCGCGATCCAGACCAGACCCTTGCACGGCATGTCGGTGCGCGAGAGCGCCCAGGCCATCGGCACGCCGAACAGCAGGCACAGCGTGCCGGCCGAGACGCCGAGGATCAGCGAGTTGAGCAGCGCCTCGATGTGCCGGCTGCGGCCGTACGCGCCGATGTAGTTGGCCAGCGTGAAGGCGCCGTTGCCGTCCTGGAAGCTGACGACCAGCAGGCGCAGCAGCGGGTTGACCACCAGCAGCACCAGGATCGCGATGGCGACCAGCCACACGATCGAGGTCTTGTCCCAGTGGCGCCAGCGCTGCCCGAGGCCGGTGCCCTCCGGCAGCGCCGCCTCGTCCAGCGTTGTCTTGGCGTAGGCCATGCGACTGCCGCGGCGAAGGTCAGACGCCGAAGGTGTCGCGGAATTTCTCCTTGACCTCCGGGATGCCCTTGGTGATCTCTTCCTCGGTCGGCCGCACCACCTTGATCTGCTCCAGCGGCTTGGCGCCCGGCGCCGGCGCCACGCCCTTCACCACCGAGAGCGAGTGCGTCTTGACCTGGATCTCGCCGGCTTCCTTCGACAGCAGGTATTCCATGTAGAGCTTGCCGGCATTGGGCGAGGGCGCGTTCTTCGGGATCGCGCTGGGCGAGACCATCAGCAGCGCGCCGTCGGTGGGATAGACCACGGCCAGCGGGTTGCCCTTGTCCTTGGACAGCAGCGTGGTCGCCTCGGGGCCGGCGGCGACGACGCGCTCCTTCGAGTTCAGCATCGTGACGGTGTCGTTGACCGAGCGGCCGATCTGCGGCTGGTTCTTCTCCAGTTTCTGGAAGTAGTCCCAGCCATAGAGCTTCTGCATCAGCACCACCCACGTGCCGACGTAGCCGCTGTAGGCAGGGTGGCCAATGGAGACCTTGCCCTTCCACTTCGGATCGAGCAGGTCGGGCCAGTTCTTCGGCGCGTCCTTCGCGGCGACTTCGCTGGTGTTGTAGGTCAGCAGCATCAGCGCCGCCGCCGTGACCCAGTACTGGCCGTCCTTGTCGTTGTACGACTTGAGCGAATCGACCATGTTTGCCGCGTTGTGCGGCTTGTAATCGAGCAGCAGGCTCTTCTTCTTCAGCTCGGGGTAGTGGCTCACGTCCGTGCTGCTGAAGACCGAGGCGACCGGCGCGTTGGCCTGGATGTCCTGCTGCAAGCGCTGGAACGCCACCTGCGCCGTCGTGCGCACGAAGTTGCACTTGAGGCCCGCGTATTTCTTCTCGAAGCCGGCGCACAGGGCCGCGGCTTCATCGGTGTTGTAGTGCGCCGTGTAGACGGTGACGGGCTTTTCCTTCTTCGCGGCCTCGTACAGCTCCTTTTCCCAGGGCTGCATCTGCTGCGCGCGCACGGGCGCCGCGGCCAAGGCGGCCAGCGCTGCGCCGGCCAGGATCCATTTGGTGAGGTACCGGTTCATGCACTGCTCCCAGCGGCGGGGCCGCGTTGTCTCCAGCGGCCCACTCTAGGTGGGGTGGCATGCCAACCGGGATGGGGGTTTCCTTAGGTTCGGACCTGCATCACCGATCCGTGATGGATCGACTAGAACGTTTCGGTATCCACCTCGCGGTTCGCCTGTTCGCCGTAGCGGTTGCCGCTCACGGTCTTCTCGTTGACCAGTGCCTCCAGCCGGCGGATGAGGTCGACCTCCAGCCGGACGTCGGCCGCGGCCAGGTCTTCCTTCAGGTGCTCCACGTTCGTGGTGCCCGGAATGGGGATGACGTCCTCGCCGCGGTGCAGCAGCCAGGCGAGCGCGAGCTGCGCGGGCGTGCAGCCCGCCTCGCGCGCGAGTTCCCGGTACGCGGGCAGCAGCTTCAGGTTGCGCGCGTGGTGCTCCGCATCGAAGCGCGGCATGGTCCGGCGGATGTCCTTCGCCTCCAGGGTACTCACGTCGGGCACCGCATCGCACAGGAAGCCGCGCGCGACGGGACTGAACGCCACCAGCGCGACGCCCAGTTCGCGGCAGGCAGCGCGCATCGCGATCTCGGGATTGCGCGTCCACAGCGAGTACTCGTTCTGCACCGCCGTGACCGGATGCACGGCATGGGCGCGCCGCAAGGTCGCGGCCGACACCTCCGACAGGCCGATGGTGCGGACCTTGCCTTCTTCCACCAGGCGGCTCATCGCGCCCACGCTGTCCTCGACCGGGACCTTCTTGTCCCACCGGTGCAGGTAGTACAGATCGATCACGTCGGTCTGCAGGCGCCGCAGGCTGTCCTCGCAGTTGCGGCGGATCGTTCCGGGGCGGCCGTCGATCACGCGCTTGAGCACGCCGTTCTCGTCCGGCACGCCGGCCAGCCCGCCCTTGCTGCAAAGGGTGATCCGGCTGCGGTGCGGCTTCAGCACGCGGCCCACCAGTTCCTCGTTCTTCCCGAAGCCGTACAGGGCCGCCGTGTCGAACAGCGTCACGCCTTGCTCGATCGCGGCGCGCAGCACGCGCTCGCCCTGCTCCGGCGGCGGAGGCACGCCGTACGCATGGCTGAGGTTCATGCAGCCAAGGCCGATGGCCGTGACGCTGAAGGGACCCAAGTGGCGGTTCTGCATGGCGCGAGAGCTTAGCGCAGCCCAGGCGCTCGCGTGCCGCAGACGCCTTACTTCGCGAACAGGCGCGTGATGTCGGCGAAGGCCTTGATCTCGATGGCGTTGCCCGACGGGTCGAGGAAGAACATCGTGGCCTGCTCGCCGGGCTGGCCCTGGAAGCGCAGGTAGGGCTCGATGATGAATTCGATGCCCTGGCTCTTCAGCCGCTCGGCCAGCGCGTCGAATTCAGCCATCGGCAGCACGATGCCGAAGTGGCGCACCGGCACGCCGTGGCCGTCCACCGCGTTGCGCTGCGCGGTGCCGGTCTCCGACGGCGCCAGGTGGGCCACGATCTGGTGCCCGTAGAAGTTGAAGTCGATCCACTCCTCGGAGCTGCGTCCTTCGGGGCAGCCCAGCGTCCCGCCGTAGAACCGGCGCGCGGCGGCCAGGTCGTGCACCGGAAAGGCGAGGTGGAAGGGCGACATCGGGGCCGGATTGGTGGCGGGTGCTTGCATGGCTGAATGCGGGGTACTGCGAAAACGGGAAGCTTAGCGCACGCGGCCCCCGGCGCCGTGGCCCTGGGGTATGTTCGACGGCCATGCCGCCGCGCGCAGTCACCGCTCAATCCTCCACCTTGCGCCGCCCCGCCTTCACCTCAGCCCGGATCGCCTTGCCTTCCAGCCGCCGCTGCTTGGAGCCATAGGTCGGCTTGGTCGGCCGGCGGATCTCCGGGACCACCGCAGCTTCTGCGACGATCTCCTCGAGCCGCTGCAGCGCCAGCGCCTTGTTCTGGTCCTGGCTGCGCGTGGTCTGCGCCTTGAGCACCAGCACGCCGTCCTTGTTGACGCGCCGCCCCGGCAGCCCCAGCAGCCTTTCCTTCACGTGCGGCGGCAGCGAGGACGCGCGGATGTCGAAGCGCAGTTGCACGGCGCTGGACACCTTGTTGACGTTCTGCCCGCCCGGGCCCTGCGCGCGCATGGCCTCGAACACGACTTCGTCTTCGCGCACCAGCGGCATCGCCAAGCTCAATCCTTCAGCAGGCGTGCCTTCACGCCACGCCCCTTGATGCGGCCCTGGTTCAGGCGATCCACGGCCTCCCTGGCGATGCCGCGCTCCACGGCCACATAGGTGGCGAAGTCGTTGATGTCGATCTTGCCGACCTGCTCGCGCGTGTAGCCCAGGTCCGCGGTGAGCGCGCCCAGCACGTCGCCGGGGCGGATCTTCTCCTTGCGGCCGCCCTGGATGTGGATGGTGGCCATGGGCGGCAGCAGGCGCTCGCCGCGCGCGGGCGTCAACTCCGCGAGCCGGTGCCACTGCGATTCGCGCCCCTGCAACTGCTCGATGCGCCCCACCGCCCCCATCTCGTCCAGGCTGGCGAGGCTGAGCGCCAGGCCGGTCTCGCCGGCGCGCCCCGTGCGGCCGATGCGGTGCACGTGCACCTCGGCGTCGGGCGTCACGTCGACGTTGATCACCGCGGCGAGGCCCGCCACGTCCAGCCCCCGCGCGGCCACGTCGGTGGCGACCAGCACCGAGCAGCTGCCGTTGGCGAAGCGCACCAGCACCTGGTCGCGATCGCGCTGCTCCAGGTCGCCGTGCAGCGCCAGGGCGCTGTAGCCCTGCGCCTGCAGCAGTTCCACCAGCTCGCGGCAGCGGGCGCGGGTGTTGCAGAAGGCGAGCGTGCTGGCGGGCCGGAAGTGATCCAGCAGGCGTGCAACGGCCGGGAGCCGCTCGGGCTCGGCCACCTCGTACCAGCGCTGCACGATCTGCTCGCTGGCGTGCTGTGCCTCCACCTGCACCGTCACCGGATCGCGCAGGAAACGCGCCGCCAGCTGCGCGATGCCTTCGGGATAGGTGGCCGAGAACAGCAGCGTCTGCCGCTGCGACGGGCATTGCCGCGCCACCTTGGCGATGTCGTCGACGAAGCCCATGTCGAGCATCCGGTCCGCTTCGTCGAGCACCAGGGTGCTGAGGGCCTCGAGCTGCAGGTTGCCGCGATCGAGGTGATCGAGCACGCGACCCGGCGTGCCCACGACGATGTGCGCGCCATGCTCCAGGCTGGTGGTCTGGCCGCGCAGCGGCACGCCGCCGGACAGCGTGACCACCTTGATGTTGTCCTCGGCCCGCGCGAGGCGGCGGATCTCGGTGGTGACCTGGTCGGCCAGCTCACGGGTGGGGCACAGCACCAGCGCCTGCACCGCGAAGCGCCGCGGGTTGAGGTTGGCCAGCAGCGCCAGCGCGAAGGCCGCCGTCTTGCCGCTGCCGGTCTTGGCCTGGGCGATCAGGTCCTTGCCCAGCAGCGCCGGCGGGAGGCTGGCTGCCTGGATCGCCGTCATCTCCGCATAGCCGAGCCGTTGCAGGTTCTCGAGCGTGGACGGGGCAAGCGGGAGCGTGTCGAAGCTCTTCGGAGGGGTAGCGGCCATGCGCCGATCATTCCACAGCCGCTGCCGAGGGTGCATTGCGGGCCGCAATCGGCAATTCGTCCTCGCTCAGCTTCGAACTCGTGCCCGTGGACACGGTCTATCAGAGCCCTCTTACACAAGCAACCCGCTAGACGACTACATGCAAAGCTCGAAGACCGCCTCCACCGCCCGCACTGCCGCTCTCATCGCCTTCCTGGGTGCCGCGAGCCTGTCGAGCCACGCGGCGCCTTCGGGCCACAAGCACCCGACGGCCTCCCCTGCCGCCGCCAGGCACGCGCACCACCCGGCGAAGATCCGCTGGGTGCCGGTGCGCCACGGCGCCAAGACCCTGCGCACGCCCGATGCCGGCTCGCGCATCGCGCTCGCCCGTTCGGCCGCGCAAAATGCCGGGCTTGCCAGCGTGGGCCTGTCCTACCAGGACGTCTACGGCGTCATCGAGGCCGAAACCTCCTGGGTGCCGCGCGACGGCATGGGGCGCAACGGCGTCACCAGCATGGGCCTGGCGCAGTTCGAACCGACGACCGCCAAGGGCCTGGGCCTGAAGGACGCCAACGACCCGGTGCAGGCGGTGCATGCCGCGGCGGTGTACATGAAGCAGGGCGCCGAATGGGCCGCGCACAAGATCGCGCACCTGAAGCTTTCGCCCCAGCAGTACGCGGCCAAGCTGCGCGAAGGCGTCTCCGTCTACTACAACCTCTCGGTGCGCGGCCGCAACAAGTGGGACGGCTTCAACACCGCGCAGCTTCCCGTCGAGACCCAGCGGCACATCCGCAACGTGCGCAGCGGCGCGCAGGAAGCACTGGAGCTGGCCGCGAAGGTGGCGGCAGCCTGACGGGCCGCCTCGCGCCTGCACGAGGCGCAGTCGCTCGAAGACCCCTTGCCGGCGGCGCCTCGCGCCATGCCCCATACTGTGCTTTTATCAGGGGGCTCCATGAGCAAGGAATGGATGGACACCGTCGCCGCTGCAGAAGCCGCCGCAGAGAAGAGGCAAGCCGCGGAAGAAACGGCGCAGGAGCGCTTCCGCGCCGCACGGGCCCGCTGCGAAGCCGCCGGCCGCGGCGAGCAGGTCACCGAGACGCCCGAATTCCAGGAATGGATCGCCGCGCGTCACGCCTCGGACGAGGCCTGGGGTGCCTGGGCCATGGCGATGGACGCCAAGCCGGCCTCCTGAGCGCAGATCTCGAATCTTCCCGCGCCCGCCCGGTATCCACGTTTCCCTCGTGCAAAGTCCCGGCTCTGCAGCGCTGCGGCGGGAGTAGAGTGTTCCTTGATTCCTGGCCGGCTCTCCTCGTGCCCCTAGTCGGCTGAAGCGCGCTCGCAGCTCCACAGGTCCAGTGCTCGCACCCAGGAGATGTTCAATGCGCGACACCGTTCCGCCCCCCAACCCCCAGGCGAAGGCCGCCAAGGCCAGCCGGCCGCTCGTGCAGGTGCCGGGACGCCGGTCCGGCGAAGGCTCCGACTCCGTGCTCCAGCACCTCATGCACGATCGCGCCTGCAACCCCGACAAGGGCGGGCCGCGGAACGACCGGCCGGCGTAAGGGGGCCGCCGTGGCCGCCCGGGCCGCTTGCTACTTCAGCTGCCTTTCGAGCCGATCCAGCACCTCGTAGCAGGGCAGCACCTGAGCCACGCTCGCATTTGGCTCCCGCTTTTCGCGGATCGCCGCGATGAACTCCCGGTCCTGCAGCTCGATCCCGTTCATCGACACGTCCACCCTGGACACGTCGATCTTCTCCTCCTTGCCGTCGAACAGGTCGTCGTAGCGCGCGATGTAGGTCGCCGTGTCGCCGATGTAGCGGAAGAAGGTCCCCAGCGGCCCCTCGTTGTTGAACGACAGCGACAGGGTGCAGATCGCCCCGTTCTCCGCCTTCAGCTGGATGCTCATGTCCATCGCGATGCCCAGGTCCGGATGGATCGGACCCTGGAGCGCGTTGGCCTGGACCACGCGGCTGCCGGTCTGGTACTGGAACAGGTCCACCGTGTGGGCCGCGTGGTGCCACAGCAGGTGGTCGGTCCACGAGCGCGGCTGGCCCAGCGCGTTCATGTTGGTGCGGCGGAAGAAGTAGGTCTGCACGTCCATCTGGTGGATGCGGAACGCGCCGGCCTCGATGCGCTTGTGCACGAACTGGTGGCTGGGGTTGAAGCGCCGCGTGTGGCCGCACATGGCGACCCGCCCGGCCTGCTGCTGCGCCTGCACCACCGCCCTGCCCTCGTCCAGGCTGTCGCACAGCGGGATCTCCACCTGCACGTGCTTGCCGGCCCGCAGCGCGGCGATCGACTGCTGCGCGTGCAGCTGCGTGGGCGTGCACAGGATCACCGCATCGACGTCGTCGCGCGCCAGCGCCTCGGAAAGCTCGGTGGTCGCGTGCTTCGCGCCGTACTTCTGCGCCACTTCCTGCGCCTTGGGCAGCTCGCGGCCGATGATGGAGGTGACCTGCACGCCCTCGATGTTCTTCAGGGCGTCGAGGTGCTTGATGCCGAAGGCGCCGGGGCCCGCGAGGGCGATGCGCACGGTGTTGCTCATTGGGGGTTCTCCAGGATCAGGTGGCCGACGGCCGTGTTCGAGGCGGGCACGTGGTAGAAGCGGTGCTTCACGGCGGGCCTGCCGCCGCCGGCCACGTCGGCCATCGCACCGCGCGCGATCAGCCACATCACCAGTTCGATGCCCTCGCTGCCCGCCTCCTGCACGTACTCCATGTGCGGCACGCTGGCCAGCGCCTCGGGATCCGCGACCAGGCGGTCGAGGAAGCGCTGGTCCCACTCCTTGTTGATCAGGCCGGCACGCGGCCCCTGCAGCTGGTGGCTCATGCCGCCCGTGCCCCAGATCTGCACGTTCAGGTCCTCGTCGAAGGATTCGACCGCCTTGCGGATCGCCTGCCCGAGGCGGAAGCAGCGCATGCCGCTCGGCACCGGGTACTGCACCACGTTGACCGCGAACGGAATGACCTTGAACGGCCACGCCTGCGGCTGCCCGCACAGCAGCGATAGCGGCACCGTCAGGCCGTGGTCGACGTCCATCTTGTTGACGATGGTCAGGTCGAAGTCCTGCTGGATCACCGAATGCGCGATGTGCGAGGCGAGCTCGGGATGGCCGATCACCTTGGGCACCGGCCGCGGGCCCCAGCCTTCGTCGGCCGGCTGGAATTCGGCCGCCGTGCCGATCGCGAAGGTGGGGATGATCTCCAGGCTGAAGGCCGTCGCGTGGTCGTTGTAGACCAGGAACACGACATCGGGCCGGTTGTCCTTCATCCACTGGCGCGAGAACTCGTAGCCGGAGAAGACCTTCTGCCAGTACGGCTCCTGGGTCTTGCCCAGGTCCATCGCAGCGCCGATGGCCGGCACGTGCGAGGTGTAGACGGATGCGGTGATGCGCGCCATTACTTGTCGTCCTTGGTCCCGGGTTTCCAGTTCGCGGGCCGCCCGCCCGCCACCATCATGTCGCGGTACGCTTCCTCGCTCATGCCGGTCATGGAGCCGGCCATCTGCTGGAAGCTCTTGCCGTCGGTGGCGCCGACCTTCGCCAGGAAGTAGATGTTGCCGCCCAGCGCGATGCAGCGATTGAGGTCGCGCGCCAGCACCGCCTGCTTCTGCTCCTCGGTCATCGCCCACTCGTCGAGATAGGCGCGCTCGTCCTTCTTGAAGCGTTCGCGGTTCTCCGCCTTCATCAGCGACATGCAGAACTGGTTCAGCCAGTAGCCCTTGCGGCTCTGGTCGGCGTCGAAGATCGTGGTGCCGGGAATGCCGGCGTAAGGTTTGTCCAAAGGCATCGCGGCCTCCCCTTTCTCACTGCGCGCAGGCGAAGCTGCCTGCCTTGTCCATGTCGCCGCCGCGGTAGTGCGGGAACTGCGGCCACTCGCACAGCGGCCGGCTGCGCGTCACCTTGAATGGCGGCCGCACATCCTGTTCGACCAGCACCAGGCCGGCGGGAGCGCGACCCTGCTCGACCCACGCGACCAGCGCCGGAAAGATGTCGGCGTTGCCCGGAGCGCCGGTGCCCACGTGGTCCACGTTGGGTGCCGTATAGAGCTTGAAGAACCGGTCGGCCGTGGCGCGGCCCAGGCGCTGCACCACCGCCTCGTGGTAGGCGATGCCCGCATAAGGGCTCTGCGCGTAGTCGCCGAGGTTTTCCAGCAGGATCAGCTTGCCGCCGTGGGCCTGGAACGCGGACAGGTCGGGGTTGGTGGCGTCCATCAGCGCCGACACTGCGCGCACCCGCGCCGCATGGTCGGCTGCCTTGTAGCTGCGCACGTCCGCATGGGGGTCGCGGGCGTAGAAGTACTGGATCGCGCCCGCGCCGAAGCTCCAGGCGATGCCGTTGGCAGGCACCGGCGGAATGTCGGGGCTGCGGCTGCCGGTCCACCAGGCTTCCCAGCCGCCGGCCGAACCGCCCGCGTGCGTGGCTTCGCCGCTGGGTCCGCGGCCCGGATAGCTGCGCAAGCCGTTGGCGAGTTCGACGCCGAGGTCCAGGCGCGCATGCAGCGTCTGCACGGCGCGGATCTGCGCGTCGGTGAGGCAGTTGGCGGCTGCCTTGCCGGCGCAGCGCAGCTTCGTCACGTCGAAGCGGCTGCGGCAGCCCACCGGGTCCGACACGATGCCGTCGGCCGCGCCATCGGCGGCGTCGCACGCCGCCAGCACGGCGTCGTGGACCAGCTGCACGTGCTCGTGGTTCATCCAGCCGCCGTTCAGGAGCGCCAGTCCGTCGCGCAGCCCGGCGTGCTGCAGGCCGGTCCACTCGATGACGGGCACGCGGCTGAAGATGCCGTCGAAATCGGCCGGATAGCGCTGCGCCATGGCGAGGCCTTCGCGCCCGCCTTCGGAGCTGCCGACGAAGTACATCTTCTCCGGCGCGCGGCCGTACACCGTCTTCATGATGGAGACCGCGACATCGCGCACCTTCTTGTACGAGGCATGGGCGAAGTTCACCAGCGCCTCGTCGTTCAGGGCGAAGGCCTGGGGCGGACTGCGCAGGATGACGTGCTGGTGGCCCGAGTCCGTTCCGTAGGTCACGTAACCCTGCGCCAGCGGCGGCGGCTGGTCGAAGGGCTGCGCCGGCAGCAGCAGTTCGCCGGAGACGATCGTTCCGTTGAAGCCGCCGCCGCCGTACTGGACCGAGCGGCCGTTCCACTGCAGCGGCAGGTTGACCTGGAACAGGATGTCGGGCGCCTGCGCATTGAGCGGGGAGATGCGGCCCTCCACCTTGCAGTGCCGCGGCAGCGCCGGCCGCACGGCCGCCGCCGGGCTCGACGCGCGGTCGGCGACGGCGAGCCGGGAGGCCTCCTCGGGCACGGCGCCGGTGATCCTCGCGGCGCCACTGGGGATGCCGATCTCCGACGCCGGAATCGTCCTTCCGAGCAGGCGCGAGCAGTTGGCGATCAGGTCCGCCGCGATGGCGGCAGCGCTGGCCGCTGGGGCCGAGGTCGGGGCCGGCGCCGTCGCGCAGCCGGCCAGCAGGCACGCGAGGAGCAGGCCAAGGAGCTTCTTCATTCAGCCTCCTTCGATCTCGTCGGGCCAGTACAGCCGGTTGGGGTTCTCGACCAGCAGCTTGCGCTGCAGCTCCGGCGTGACGGCGATGTGCGGGATGAAGTCCACCAGCAGGCCGTCGTCGGGCATGTGGTTCTTCAGGTTCGGGTGCGGCCAGTCGGTTCCCCACAGGACGCGGTCGGGGAAGGACTCGACCACCTTGCGGGCGAAGGGCACCACGTCGCGGTAGGCGTTGCGTTCGCCGTCCAGCGCCGGCGGACCCGAGACCGACAGGCGCTCGGGGCAGCTCACCTTGCTCCAGACGTTCGGGTGCTCGCGCATGAACCTCAGGAACAGTTCGAACTCGGGGCCGTCGACCGGCTTGCTCACGTCCGGCCGGCCCATGTGGTCCACCACCACCGTGGTCGGCAGGCTGGTGAAGAAGTCCCACAGCTCGGGCAGGTCCACCGCCTCGAAATAGATCACCACGTGCCAGCCGAGCGGCGCGATGCGGGCGGCGATCTCCAGCAGTTCGTCCTTGGGCGTGAAGTCCACCAGCCGCTTGACGAAGTTGAAGCGCACGCCGCGGACCCCGGCGCGGTGCATGTCCTGCAGTTCCTGGTCGGTCACGCTGCGGCGGACCGTCGCCACGCCGCGCGCGCGGTCGTCCGAATGTTCCAGGGCATCGAGCAGCGCGCGGTTGTCGGCGCCGTGGCAGGTCGCCTGGACGATCACGTTGCGGGTGAAGCCCAGGTGGTCGCGCAGCGCGAACAGCTGCTCCCTGCTGGCGTCGCACGGCGTGTACTTGCGCTCGGGGGCGTAGGGGAAGCGGGCGCCGGGGCCGAACACGTGGCAGTGCGCGTCGACGCTGTCGGGGGGCAGGACGAACTGCGGCTTGCTCGGGCCGGCGTACCAGTCCAGCCAGCCAGGTGTCTTCTCGAAGGGGCCCGTGGTGGGTTTGCTCATGGTCTCAGTCGATGTAGCGCAGGCCGGCCTTTTCCAGCGGCTCGCGCATCTTGTACATGTCCAGCCCCAGCACGCCGGAAGCCAGCCTGGCGCGCTTCTCGCCTTCGTTGGCTTCGCGCGCCGTGGCGGCGTCGAGCACCTTCTTCGCCATCGCGGCCGGCACGCAGACCACGCCGTCGTCGTCGGCCACGATCACGTCGCCCGGGGTCACCCAGGCGCCGGCGCACACGACGGGGATGTTCACCGAACCGAGGGTGGACTTGACCGTCCCCTTGGAGCTGATGGCCTTGCTCCAGACCGGGAAGCCCATCTGCGTGAGGGTGCGCACGTCGCGGCAGCCGGCGTCGATCACCAGGGCACGCGCGCCGCGGGCCTGGAACGAGGTGGCCAGCAGGTCGCCGAAGAAACCGTCGGTGTTGTCGGCGGTGCAGGCGGCCACGACGATGTCGCCCGGCCGGATCTGCTCCGCGACGACGTGCAGCATCCAGTTGTCGCCGGGGTGCAGCAGCACGGTGACTGCTGTGCCGGAGACCTGCGCGCCGGGGTAGATCGGGCGCATGTACGGCTTCATGAGGCCGACCCGGCCCATGGCCTCGTGCACGGTGGACGCGCCGAACTGCGCCAGCGCATCGGCCACTTCGCGCTCCGCCCGCTGGATGTTGCGGTAGACGACGCCTAGTTCATACATGGTTTGCTTCTCCAGGATTCAGGACAACCAGAACGCAAAAGCCGCAAAGGTTTCGCAAAAGCCGCAAAAAGGAGGAGCAGGAAGAACCTTGATGTTCTTTTGCGGCTTTTGCGCTTCTTTTGCGGTTTTTGCGTTACCGCTTTCGGTCTTCACTTCCCGCGCTGCTTCAGCTGCGCATCCAGCCGCGGAAACACGCGGCGCGTGTTCGCTTCGAAGATCGCGTGCTTGTCCTCGGCGGACAGGATCGTCGAGGCGTCGATGTAGCGCTTCGTGTCGTCGTAGTAGTTGCCGGTGGTCGGGTCGATGCCGCGCACGGCGCCGATCATCTCGGAGGCGAACAGGACGTTCTTCACCGGGATCACGGTGTTCAGCAGGTCGATGCCCGGCTGGTGGTAGACGCAGGTGTCGAAGAACACGTTGTTCATCACGTGCGTATCGAGCAGCGGGCGCTTCATCTCCTGCGCCAGGCCGCGGTAGCGGCCCCAGTGGTACGGCACCGCGCCGCCGCCGTGCGGGATGATGAAGCGCAGCTGCGGGAAGTCCTTGAACAGGTCGCCCTGGATCAGCTGCATGAACGCCGTCGTGTCGGCGTTGATGTAGTGCGCGCCCGTGGTGTGGAAGCAGGGGTTGCACGAGGTCGACACGTGGATCATGGCGGGCACGTCGTACTCCACCATCTTCTCGTAGATCGGGTACCACCACCTGTCCGTCAGCGGGGGCTCCTTCCAGTGGCCGCCCGACGGGTCGGGGTTCAGGTTGATGCCGACCGCGCCGTATTCGCGGATGCACTTCTCCATCTCGGGGATGCAGGTCTTCGGGTCCACGCCGGGCGACTGCGGCAGCATCGCGACCGGCACGAAGTACTCGGGGAACAGCTGCGCGACGCGGTGGCACAGCTCGTTGCAGATCGCCGCCCAGGTGCTGGAGACCTCGAAGTCGCCGATGTGGTGCGCCATGAAGCTCGCGCGCGGCGAGAACAGCGTCAGGTCGTTGCCGCGCTCCTTCATCAGGCGCAGCTGGTTGCTGGCGATCGACTCGCGGATGTCGTCGTCGCCGATCTGCAGCTCCGCAAGCTTCGGCTTTTGCGAAGGGTCCTGGATGCCGGCGATCTGCCGGTTGCGCCACGCCTCCAGCTGCTTGGGCGCCGTGGTGTAGTGGCCGTGGCAATCGATGATGAGGCTCATGGGTTTCCCTGGTCGGTGGGGTCAGGCCGGCTCCATGCCGTTGCGGCGCTTGGGCGCGGCGGCATCGGGCGAGGCCATGAAGGCCAGCAGCGCGCGTACGGCATCGGGCTGCTGCGAGGTGGCGCACAGCGCGCCGGCGAAGATGGTGTTGATCTGCACGGCGAGCGGCATCGGGCCGAGGATCGTGATGCCTTCGAGGTGGATCAGTTCGCTCAGTTGCTGGAAGCCCAGCGCCACGTCGCCGCGCGCGACCAGCGCGCCGACCGGCACCCCCGGCGGCGCCTGCACCAGCCTGCCCTGCAGGTCCTGCGCGATGTCCCAGCGCTCGAACAGCTTCACCAGCGCCACGCCGCTGGGGCCGGTGGAATAGCCCACCGTTTCGGCGGCGAGCACTGCGCGCCTGAGGGCTTCCTCGCTGGAGATGTCCGCGCGCGGCGCGCCCTCTTTCACGGCAATGGCGACGCCCGATTCGACCAGGTCGACGCGGCTGCCGGCCACGGCCTGCCCGCCCGCGAGCAGCTTGTCGATCGCATCAGCGGCGAGCACGACGAAATCGAAGCGCTCGCCGGCCGCGACGCGCCGGGCGGCATCGACGCCACCGACGGATTCCACGACGACCTTGTGCCCCGTGCGCTGCCCGTAGGCCTGCGCCAGTTCGTTGAGCACCTGGCGGGTCGCCATCGAGGAAATGCCCTGGAGCGTCGCAGTCATGGCGCGGATTGTGGGCGCGGACGTCCGGCCGCGACAGCGGAGGGGATGTCTAGCAGCTATAGCGCTTCGGCATAATCAAACGCAAGGTATTCGGATTCATGGACCTCAAGCAGCTGGAGTACTTCGTTCGCGTCGCCGAGCTGGGCAGCTTCACGCGCGCCGCGATCGAGCTCGACGTCGCCCAGCCGGCCTTGAGCCGACAGGTGCGGCTGCTGGAAGTCGAACTGCGCCAGAACCTGCTGGTGCGCAACGGCCGCGGCGCCGTGCCCACCGAAGCCGGCAAGCTGCTGCTGGAGCACGGGCGCGGCATCCTGTACCAGGTCGAACGCGCGCGGGAGGACCTCGGCCGCCTGCGCGGCGGCCTCGCGGGCCGTGTCGCCGTGGGCCTGCCCAGCAGCGTGGCGCGGGTGCTGACGGTGCCGCTCACGCGCGCCTTCCGCGAGCAGTGGCCCGAGGCGCGGCTGTCGATCAGCGAAGGCTTGTCCAGCGGCCTGCAGGAAGGCCTGGTGAGCGGCCGGCTCGACATCGCGGTGCTCTACAACGCCCAGCCCTCGCGCGAGCTGGACCTGGGGCCGCTGCTGGAAGAGGAACTCATGCTGGTGCAGGCGCGGCCTCCCGGGCTGCCGGAAGACCCGCCGCCGGGGCCGATCCCGCTGGCGGAGGTGGCGCAGTTGCCGCTGGTGATCCCGACGCGGCCCAACGCGATCCGCATGCACGTCGAGGCGCAGATGGCGGACATCGGCTGCCGGCCGAACGTGGCGCTGGAGATCGACGGCGTGTTCGCCATCCTGGACCTCGTGCTCGATGGCGCCGGTTGTGCCATCCTCTCGCGCAATGCGGTGCTCAACTCGCCGCGGCCTTCCGCCTACACGACGCGGGCGATCGGCACGCCGCCGCTGCGCATCCGCCTGTCGCTGGCCACCAGCCTGCAGCGGCCGGCCACGCCGGTGCAGAAGGCGACGCTGGACCTGATCCGCGCCCGGGCCCCCGCGGTCGTGGCGCATGCCCTGTGAGGAGAACGACGATGCGCTTGCTGTTCGCCCTGGCCTGCGCCTTCGCGGCGCAGGCCGTCGCCGCGGCGGAACTGAAGGTCCTGAGCGCGGGCGCCTTCAAGCCCGTGCTCGTGGCACTGCAGCCCGCGTTCGAGCAGCAGACCGGCCACCGGCTGCGCATCGAGAACGACACGGCCGGCGGACTGCGCAAGCGCATCGCCGGCGGCGAGGCTTTCGACGTGGTGTTCTCCAGCCCGGCATCGCTCAAGCCGCTGCAGGAGGCCGGCAAGCTGGCGGCCGCGGAACCGGTGCCGCTGGCGCGCGTCGCCATCGGCGTCGCAGTGCGGCGCGGCGCGCCGCTGCCGGACATCGCCAGCGTCGACGCCTTCCGTT
This sequence comes from Ramlibacter alkalitolerans, assembly GCF_016722765.1. Lineage (GTDB taxonomy): Bacteria > Pseudomonadota > Gammaproteobacteria > Burkholderiales > Burkholderiaceae_C > Ramlibacter > Ramlibacter alkalitolerans. The sequence goes on from NZ_JAEQND010000015.1 coordinate 122,279, forward strand.
CGCTGCTGCTGAATGCGCGGTCGGTCGCCTACATCGATCCCGCGGCGGGCGGCTCCAGCGGGATCTACCTCGATCGCCTGTTCGAGCGCTGGGGCATCGCGCCGCAGGTGCGCGCCAAGGCGGTGCTGGTGCCGGGCGGCCTGGTCGCGACGCGGGTGGTGGACGGCAGTGCCGAGGTCGGCATCCACCAGATCAGCGAGATCCTGGCGGTGCCGGATGCGGTGCTGGTCGGCCCCTTGCCGGCGGAGATCCAGAACTACACCGTGTATGCAGGCGCGCTGGCGGCGGCCACGAAAGAGGCCGCCGCAGCCCGGGAGCTGCTGGCGGCCTTGCGCAGCCCGCAGGCCGCGCAAATCCTCAGGGCCAAGGGGATGGAGACGCCCTGAGGAGAGGGTCGGAACCTGCCGGCTCCGGCGCCGGGAAACCTCCCTGCCCCCTCTTGGAAGCCATCGTAGGCCTGCTGTCGGGCTGCACCTTGACCGGGGTCAACGCCATACAGATTGCCAGAGCAATTGTGCAAGCGAGGAAACCCTAGGACCCATTTCGGAGATGGCCGGGTCGCTCGTCGTCCTTCACTGGCGCGGGATCTTCGCGCGGGCAATGACGTCGCTCCAGCGCCGGATCTCGCTGGCGAGCAGGTTGCCCAGGTCCTCGGGCGTGCTCCAGCGCGCGTCGACGTTCAGGTCCGCGAGCTTCCTGCGCAGTGCCGGCGTGGCGAGCGCCTTCTTCAGCTCCGCGTTCAGGCGCAGCAGCACGGGCGCGGGCGTGCCGGCCGGCGCCGCCAGCGCATTCCACGAAGCGACGCGCAGGTTCGCCAGGGTGCCGCCCGACTCCGCCGCGGTGGGCACCTCGGGCAGGCCGGTGGGCCGCTTGTCGCCGAAGGTGGCCAGCGCGCGCAACGCCTTCGAGGCCATCTGGGGCCTCAGCGGTGCGAGGATTTCGACGGCCGCGTCCACCGAGCCGCCGCGCAAGGCGGTGATCACCGCGGGCGTGCCGTTGAAGGGCACGACCTGGACATCGATGCCGGCCGTGGTCTTGAACAGTTCGGCCGCCAGGTTCTGCGTGCTGCCGATCGCGACGGTCGCGACATTCAGCTTGCCGGGGTTCGCCTTCGCGTCGGCGAGCAGGTCGGCCAGCGTGCGCAGGCGCGAGTTCTCCGGCACCACCAGCGCCATGTCGAACGTGCCCAGCATCGAGATCGGCGCGAAGTCCTTCCGGGCCGAAAACGGGAGCTTGTGGAACAGCCCCTCGCTCACGGCGGTGCCATTGCTCATGAGAAGCAGCGTGTAGCCGTCCGGCTCCGCCTGCGCCACGAGGTTGCCGGCCGTCACGCCGCCGGCGCCGGGCCGGTTGTCGATCACCACGCTTTGCCCGAGTTGCGCCCCGAGCTGCTGCCCCACCGCGCGCGCGGTGAGGTCGGCGACGCCACCGGCGCCGAAAGGCACCACGATGCGGATCGGCCTTGCGGGCCAGCGGCCCTGCGCGGCAAGCCAGGGCGTGGCCAGCGCGGTGGCCAGGCCCGCCAGTGCCAGTCTCCTGCGAAAGATCATCGGACTATCGTGCCACACCCAGCAGCCGGTCCAGCAGCGCGGGATCGTTGCGCAGGCGCTGCGCTGCGTCCGCGTGCACCACGGTGCCGTGGTCCAGCACGATCGCGCTGTGCGAGATGTCGAGGATCGCCAGCGGATGCTGCTCCACGATGATGGCGGACAGGCCTTCCTCGCGCGTGATGCGCGCGATGGCCCGCAGCAGCTCGCTCACGATGATGGGCGCGAGGCCCTCCAGCGGCTCGTCGAGCAGCAGCAGCTTGGGGTTCACCACCAGCGCGCGCCCCATGGCCAGCATCTGCTGCTCGCCGCCCGAGAGCTGCGTGCCGAGATTGGCCTTGCGCTCGGCCAGCCGCGGGAACATCTCGTAGACGCGCTGCGGCGTCCACGCGCCCGGGCGCGCCACCGCGGTGAGGTTCTCGTGCACCGTGAGCGACTTGAAGATGTTGCGCTCCTGCGGCACCCAGCCGATGCCGGCTTGCGCGCGCTCGTGCGAGGGCAGCCTGTGCAGCGCCACGCCGGCGAGCGCGATGCTGCCGGCATGCTGGCGGGTGGCGCCGGCCAGCGTATTGATCAGGGTCGTCTTGCCGGTGCCGTTGCGCCCCAGCAGGGCGAGCGTCTCGCCCTGCCCCAGCGCGAACGAGACCTCGTGCAGCACCACGGCCTCGCCGTAACCGGCGCTGAGGTTCTCGACGCGCAGCAGTTCAGACATGGATCGCCTCGTTCTCGTAACCGAGGTAGACCGCCTTGACCTGCGGGTTGGCCGCGATCTCGTCCGGCGTTCCCTCGGTGAGCACGGCGCCGTTCACCAGCACCGTCATGCGGTCGGCGAAGCTGAAGACCAGGTCCATGTCGTGTTCGATCAGCAGCACGGAGACTTCCGCGGGCAGCGCCGCCACCGTCTGCAGCAGTTCCTCGCGCTCGCCGGCGGGCACGCCCGCCACCGGCTCGTCCAGCAGCAGCACGCGCGGCTCGCAGGCCAGCGCGATCGCGATCTCCAGCAGGCGGCGCTTGCCGTAGGCGAGATGGCCGGTCTGCTGGTGGGCCACTTCGGCCAGGTGGAACTGCTCCAGCAGCTGCTGCGCCCGCTCCGCGACGCCGCGGTCCCGCCCCAGCGCCGGCCACCAGCGCGCGCCGAGCCCGCGCTGCTGCGAGACCACCAGGGCCAGCGTCTGCAGCGGCGTCATGGACGCGAACAGCTGGTTGATCTGGAAGGTGCGCACCATGCCGCGCCGCACGCGCTGGTGCGGCGCCAGCCGCGAGATGTCCTGCCCCTCCAGCGTGATGCGGCCGGCGGTCGGCTCCAGCACGCCGGTGAGCAGGTTGACCAGCGTCGTCTTGCCGGCGCCGTTCGGGCCGATCAGCGCGTGGCGTGCGCCGCGCCTCAGTTCGAGGCTCACGTCGTTGGTGGCGACGATGCCGCCGAAGCGCTTGGCGAGCCCCTGGCAGGAAAGCACGACCTCGTTCATGACTTCCTCCACCAGGTCCACGGCTTGAGCAGCCGCTCGCGCCCGACCAGCACGAGCACGACCAGGAACAGCCCCAGCCAGAAGCCCCAGTACTGCTGCGTGATGCCGGAGATCCAGTCCTGCATCAGCTTGAAGACGACCGCGCCGGCCAGCCCGCCATAGAGCCAGCCGACGCCGCCGATCACCAGCATCAGCAGCGTGTCGGCGGAACGGTGGAACTCGAACACGTCGAGCGAAGCGAAACCCGAGGTCTGCGTGAACAGCGCGCCGGCCGCGCCCGCCATCGCGGCCGCCACGGTGTAGATCGCGACCAGACGCGCATGCACCGGCACGCCGATCGCCATCGCCCGCAGGCGGTTGTCGCGGATCGCCTGCAGCGTGGCGCCGAAGGGCGAATGCACGATGCGCCGCGCCAGCAGGAACAGGACCAGCAGCACGGTGAGCGAGTAGTACGAAGCGGTGCGGCCCGCCAGGTCGAACTCGAACCTCCCCAGCACCGGCGAGAACATCAGCCCCTGGATGCCGTCGGTGCCGCCCGTGAGCCAGTCGAGCTTGTTGGCCAGTTCCAGCAGGATCAGCGCGACGCCCAGCGTCACCATCAGCCGCGTGAGGTCGCTGCCGCGCAGCACGGTGAAGCTGGCCGCCAGCCCCAGCAGCGCCGCCGCGCCCATGGAAACGAGCAAGCCCAGATGCGGATCGGGGTTCACGTGCTTGCAGAACAGCGCCGAAACGTAGGCGCCGAGGCCGAAGAACGCGGCATGCCCCAGCGACACGATGCCGCCGTATCCCAGCACGAGGTCCAGCGACATGGCGAACAGCGCGAAGATCGCGATCTCGTTGACCATCAGCGCGTGCGAGGGAAACAGCAGCGGCGCCGCGAAGGCGAGCAGCCACACCACCGGCTCCCAGGGCTGGATGCGGCTGGCGCGCAGCAGGTCGCCCTGCCCGCCGGCGCTCATGCCTTGCCGCCTTGCCGCACGAACAGGCCGTTGGGCCGCCACAGCAGGATCACGATCATCAGGCTGTAGACGATGAAGGCGCCCATCTTCGGGATGTAGTACTTGCCCGCGACGTCGGCCACGCCCAGCAGCAGGGCGGCCAGCAGCGGGCCGGTGATCGAGGAGGTGCCGCCCACGGCCACGACGATCAGGAAATAGATCATGAACTTGAGCGGGAACGAGGGGTCGAGCCCCAGCACCTCCGCGCCCAGCGCGCCGCCGAGCCCCGCCAGCCCCGAGCCGAAGGCAAAGGTGGAGAGGAACACCAGGTTGACGTTGATGCCCATGCCCGCGGCCACGCGCTGGTCGTCCACCGAGGCGCGCAGGCGGCTGCCGAAGCGCGTGCGCGCCAGCACGAACTGCAGCGCGATCGTGAGCGCGGCGCACACCGCGATGATGAACAGGCGGTAGTGCCCCATGCCCAGCGAGCCGATCTCGGTGCGCCCCTTGAGCCAGGGGGGCAGCTGCGTGATCTGCTGCGTCGAGCCGACGTAGTAGTCCACGGCGGCGACCGCCATGAAGACCAGGCCGATCGAGAACAGCACCTGGTCCAGGTGCGGCTTGCGATACAGCGGCCGGTACAGCGTGCGTTCGAGCACGGCCCCCAGCAGCGCACTGCCGATGAAGGCAAGCGGCAGGCAGGCGAGGAAGGGCACGTCGAGCCGCTGCATCAGCAGCACGGTGATGTAGCCGCCCACCATGGCGAAGGCGCCGTGGGCCAGGTTGATGAAGTTCATCAGCCCCATGGTCACGGCGAGGCCGACGGCGAGCACGAACAGCAGCATCCCGTAGGCGATGCCGTCGAAGAGGATGGTCAACATGGGTTGAGCGTTGAGCGTTCAGCGTTGAGCGTGGAACAGCCTGGGGTCAGGCATTCACGCTCAACGCTGAACGCCTGACGCTCAACCTCACTTGGATTTGCCCGGGTCCTTCACGTCCTTGATCACGTCGAACTCCACGTTCCAGAGCTGGCCGTCCTTCTTCTCCACCTTGCGCAGGTAGACGTTCTGGACGATGTCGCGGGTCTGGGCGTCGATGAACACCGGGCCGCGCGGGCTCTCGAAGATCTGGCCCTTCATCGCGGCGAGGAGCGCGTCGCCGCCGCCCTTGCCGCCGCTCTTCTTCAATGCTTCGTAGATCACGCGCATGCCGTCGTAGCCGCCCACCGCCATGAAATTGGGGCGCAGGTTCTTGTTGGCCTTCATGAACTCGGCGACGAACTTCTTGTTCGCCGGCGAGGGGTGGAAGGCCGAGTAGTGGTGCGAGGTCACCACGCCGAGCGCGACGTCCCCCATGTCATTGAGCTGGTCGTCGTCGGTCACGTCGCCGGTGCCGATCAGCCGGATGCCGGCCTTGTCCATGCCGCGCTCGCCGAACTGCTTCATCACCGCGGCGCCGGCGCCGGAGGGCACGAACACGAACAGCGCATCGGGCTTGAGGTCGCGCACCTTCTGCAGGAAGGGCGCGAAGTCGGGGTTGCGCAGCGGCACGCGCAGCTTTTCCGGCACCTTGCCGCCGTTGAAGGCGAAGCGCTCGCTGAAGTACTTCTCGGCGTCCAGGCCCGGGCCATAGTCGCTGACCAGCGTGACCACGGTCTTGATGCCGTTCTTGGGCGCCCAGTCCGCCATCGCCACGGAAACCTGCGGCAGCGTGAAGCTGGAACGCACGATGTAGGGCGAGGCTTCCGTGATGCTGGAGGTGGCCGCGGCCATCACCACCAGGGGCGTCTTCGACTGGGTCGCGATCGGCGCCACGGCCAGCGCCGAAGGCGTGATGCCCATGCCGGCCAGCACGTTCACCTTCTCGTTGACGACCAGTTCCTGCGCCAGGCGGCGCGTCTGGTCCGGCAGGCTGGTGTCGTCGCGCACGATCAGCTGGATCTTCCTGCCGGCGACCGTGTCGCCGTTCTGCGCCATCCACAGGCGCGCGGCGGCCTCGATCTGGCGGCCGGTGGTGGCCTGCTGGCCCGTCATGGGCAGGATCAGCCCGATCTTGAACACGTTGTCCTGCGCCGGCGCGAGGCCGCTGGCGCCCAGCAGGGCTGCGGCCGCCGCGGCCTGGAGAAGGGTTCTCTTGTGCATGGCTTGGGTTCTCCTTGGAATGTCTTTGCAGGCGTGCACGTCCCGTCGCGCGCGCGAAGCGTCGGGCCGATTCTTCAGCCCCCTGCCCGCCTCCGCAAACCGCCCGCGCGTCTGGCAGTCATGACGCTTTGCGATGGCAACGGGCGGGATATTACCTTCGGCAAATGAGTCGCACCTCGAGCATCCGGCGTGCCTGAACCCCGGCCCGCGCCGCGGTCTGTATACAGCGCTGGGGCTCCTCGCCATAATCCGTCGAGGCATGACACAGATCACGGTGCAGGTGGCGCGCCGCAGGCGGGAGGCGCTGGAGATCGCGAGCTTCGAACTGGTGAAGCCGGACGGCTCGCCCCTGCCCGCGTTCAGCGCCGGCTCGCACATCGACGTGCAGCTGCCCGGCGGCCTCACGCGCCAGTATTCCCTGTGCAACGACGCGGCGGAGCGGCATCGCTACCGCATCGCGGTGCTGCGCGATGCGCATTCGCGCGGCGGCTCCCGCGTGCTGCACGAGCAGGTGAAGGAAGGCGACACGCTGACGATCAGCGCGCCGCGCAACCACTTTCCGCTGGTGCATGCGCAGCGCACGCTGCTGCTCGCGGGCGGCATCGGCGTCACGCCGCTGCTGTCGATGGCGCAGCGGCTGGCCACCACCGGCGCCGATTTCGCGCTGCACTACTGCACCCGGTCGCTGGAGCGCACGGCCTTCCTCGACGAGATCGCCGCTTCCGCGTACGCCGACCGCGTGCACTTCCACTTCGACGACGGCGCGGCCGCGCAGAGGCTGGACCTCTCTGCCATCCTCGGCGAGCCGGATCCCGGCACGCACGTCTACGTCTGCGGGCCCGCCGGCTTCATCGCGGGGGTGGCGCAGGCGGCGGAGCGCTTTGCCTGGAACAAGGACCAGGTCCATGTCGAATACTTCGGCGCCGTGCCGCAGGACACGACGGGCGACGTCGCCTTCCAGGTCGAGCTCGCCAGCAACGGCAAGCACTGCGAAGTGCCGGCTCACCAGACGGTCTTGCAGGCGCTGCGGGCGCACGGCATTGCGATCCTGAGCTCCTGCGAACAAGGCGTGTGCGGCACCTGCCTCACCCGCGTGCTGCAGGGCGAGTGCGACCACCGCGACCTGTACCTCACCGACGAAGAGAAGGCGAAGCACGACCAGTTCACGCCCTGCTGCTCGCGGGCGAAGGGGCCGGTGCTGGTGCTGGACCTTTGAACCCATCCCACGGAGACCCCAACCATGATGCAACTCCCCGCCCGCTACGACCACGTCGGCTCGTTCCTGCGCCCCAAGTACCTGCTGGAAGCGCGCGCCCAGAAAGCCAAGGGTGACATCAGCGCCGCACAACTGCGCGAGGTCGAAGACCGCGCCATCGCCGAGATCGTGAAGTTCCAGGAGGACGTCGGCCTGCACAGCATCACCGACGGCGAATTCCGCCGCACGTATTTCCACATCGATTTCCTGGAGCAGCTCGGGGGTGTGAAGACCGACGTGCCGGTCACCATCCGCAAGCCCGATGGCAGCGAGGAGCTGGCGCCGCCGGTGATCCGCGTGATCGACAAGGTGCGCCACGCGAAGGACATCCAGAAGGCCGACTTCGAGTACCTGAAGTCGCAGGTGTCGGCCGGCCGCACGCCCAAGGTGACCATCCCCTCGCCGACCATGCTGCATTTCCGCGGCGGCCGCGCCGGCATCAGCAAGGAGGCCTATCCGGAGCTGGAGCCGACCTTCTACGACGATGTCGCCCAGGCCTACGGCGACGAGCTGCGCTCGCTGCACGCGGCCGGCTGCCGCTACGTGCAGATGGACGACACGAACCTCGCCTACCTGTGCGACGAGAAGATGCGCGAGGCCGCGCGCCAGCGCGGCGACGACCCGAACGAGCTGCCGCACCGCTACGCGAAGTTCATCAACAAGGTGGTGGCGCAAAAGCCCGCCGGCATGCTGCTGGCCATGCACCTGTGCCGCGGCAACTTCCGGAGCACGCACGCGGCCGCCGGCAACTACGAGCCGGTGGCCGAGGCGCTGCTCAAGGAAATGGACATCGACGCCTACTTCATGGAGTACGACGACGAGCGTTCCGGCGACTTCCGCCCCCTGCGCTACCTGCCCAAGGGCAAGACGGTGGTGCTGGGACTGGTCACCACCAAGTTCGGCCAGCTCGAAGACAAGGACGCCCTCAAGCGCCGCATCGACGAAGCCGCGAAGTACGCCCCGATGGAGCAGCTCGCGCTCTCCCCGCAGTGCGGCTTCTCCAGCACGGTGCACGGCAACCTGATCGCCGTGGAGGACCAGCGCAACAAGCTGCGGCTGGTGGTGGAGACGGCGCGCGAGATGTGGGGGGTGGACTGAGGGCGACGCGCAAAAATCTTCGACCCGCCTGCAATCCTTCGCAGTAGCCACGCGGGCCGATTCACACTTTCCGCCGCAGACCCGTGAGGCGCCAGCGGCAACAATGCGCATCACGCATAACGTGATGAGCATCCCGCCGTGAAATACCCTTCAGCCCACGACTTCCTGGCGCATGTCGCCGCACGCAATCCCGGCCAGCCCGAATACCTGCAGGCCGTCACCGAGGTGATCGAGAGCCTCTGGCCCTTCATCGCACGCCACCCCAGGTACGCCGAGCACGGCCTCCTGGACCGGCTGGTGGAGCCCGAGCGCATGCTGCAGTTCCGCGTGAGCTGGGTCGACGACCACGGCGACGTGCACGTGAACCGGGGCTTCCGCATCCAGCACAGCAGCGCCATCGGGCCCTACAAGGGCGGCCTGCGCTTCCATCCCTCGGTCAACGCCTCGATCCTCAAGTTCCTCGCCTTCGAGCAGACCTTCAAGAACGCGCTCACCACGCTGCCCATGGGCGGCGGCAAGGGCGGCAGCGACTTCGACCCGAAGGGCAGGAGCCCGGGCGAGGTGATGCGCTTCTGCCAGGCCTTCGTCACCGAGCTGTTCCGCCACATCGGCCCCGAGACCGACGTGCCGGCGGGGGACATCGGCGTGGGCGGCCGCGAGGTCGGCTTCATGGCGGGCATGGTCAAGAAGCTCACCAACCGCGCCGACTGCTTCTTCACCGGCAAGGCACTCGCGTTCGGCGGCTCGCTGATCCGCCCCGAGGCCACCGGCTACGGCACGGTGTACTTCGCGCAGGAGATGCTGCAGCAGCAGGGCCGCGACTTCGACGGCTTGCGCGTCAGCGTGTCCGGCTCCGGCAACGTCGCGCAGTACGCGGTGGAAAAGGCCATGGCGCTGGGTGCCAAGGTCGTCACGGTGTCGGATTCGAGCGGAACGGTGGTCGACGAGGACGGCTTCACCCCCGCCAAGCTCGCCGAGCTGATGGAGGTGAAGAACCACCTGTACGGCCGCGTGAGCGACTATGCCGAGCGCACCCGCACGCGCTTCCATGCCGGCATCCGCCCCTGGGGCGTGAAGGTGGACGTGGCCCTGCCCTGCGCGACCCAGAACGAGCTGGACGAGCAGGATGCACGCACCCTGGTCGAGAACGGCGTCGTCTGCGTGGCCGAGGGGGCGAACATGCCGTCCACGCTCGGCGCCGTGCAGGTGTTCGAGCGCGCACGCGTGCTGTATGCGCCCGGCAAGGCCAGCAACGCCGGGGGCGTCGCCACCTCGGGGCTGGAAATGAGCCAGAACGCGATGCGCCTGTCGTGGCCGCGCGAAGAGGTGGACGCGCGCCTGCTGGGGATCATGAAGGCCATCCACGAGGCCTGCGTGCGGCACGGCCGCCGCGAGGACGGCTCGGTGAGCTACGTGGACGGCGCCAACGTCGCCGGCTTCGTCAAGGTCGCCGACGCGATGCTGGCCCAGGGCGTGGTCTGATCTGGGGGCGGGCCGCGCGCGGGCCGCGGCCGGTTTCGGCGAGAATGCCTCGATGGCCCGTGTGTTGTTGATCGAGGACGATGTCGCCCAGCGCATGATCGCGAGCTTCGCGCTCAGGAAGGCGGGGCATGAGGTGCGCGAGGCGCCCGACGGCGAGCAGGGGCTGGTCGCGGCACGCGCCGCCCCGCCGGAGCTGGTGGTGTGCGACGTGATGATGCCCGGCATCAGCGGCTACGAGGTGGTGGCCGCGATGCGGGCCGACCCGGTCCTGGTCAACGTTCCGGTGGTCCTGCTCACCGCGATGTCCGACCGCCAGCACATGCGCCAGGGCATGACCGCCGGCGCCGACGATTACCTGACCAAGCCCTACAAGCCGGCCGAGCTGTGCGAGGCGATCCAGGCGGTGCTGGCGCGGCGCGAGGCGCAGCAGAAGGCCTTCATCGATTCCATGTCGGGCATGGTCGAGAACGCGCTGGAGCAGCAGAAGGAAACGCTGGGCCGCCAGTACGAGACGCGCCTGCAGCGCGAGATCAATGCCCGCTGGGCCCGGAGCATGGCGCCGGGCGCGGACGTGCGCTACGACCACGCCTTCGTGCTGCTGGCCGACCTGCTGGGCAGCGCGGTCGGCGCCGAGCCGGAACTCGCCGAGCGGCTCAAGCATGCGCAGCAGACCGCTCTGGACACCTTCTACCTGTTCGGTGCCAACCACGTGCTGCCCTATGGCAGCAAGGTGATCGCGGTGTTCGGCGGCGAGTCCAGCCTGACCACGCCGGTCGAACTGCGCGCCGTGCGCGCCGCCGTGGCGCTGGCCAGGAGCGCCGGGCGCGAACGGGCGATCTCGCTCGGGCTGCACGCCGGCCCGATCTCGCTGGTGGCGGTGAACGACGGGCTGCACGGCGACCACGGCCAGGCGCCCGTGCCCGGCGACACGATGAACATGGTGACGGCACTGGAAGAGACGGCCGCCGCCAGCGGCTGGCGCGTCGCCGTTTCCCCGGCCGTGGCCGGCGCGCTGGAAGAGCGCGTCGCCTTCGGCCGGCGCAGCGTCACGCCGCGCGGCGAGCCCGCCATCGAGGTCGTCGGCCTCGGCGCTTGAGGGCCGCGTTCGCGCGGCGCAGAATGCCTGCGGATTCCCGCAGGAGCCCCCGATGTCCTTGCATCTCACCCGGCGGCCGGTGCTGGCCGTCCTCGCCGCCAGCTGCCTGCCCCTGCCCGCCAGCCTGCGGTCGCAGGGCAAGCCGGCCATGCAATCCTGGAAGCTCGCCACTTCGGTGCGCACCGGCATCCACGACGTGGCGCCGGCGCCGGACGGCGGTGTGTGGTTCAGCGCGCAGGCCAGCGGCCACCTCGGCTGGTTCGAGCCGGCCACGGGCCGCACCGAATTGGTCCCGCTGAGCCGGGGATCGTCTCCGCACGGCGTGATCCAGGGGCCGGACAAGGCCGCGTGGCTGACCGACGGCGGCCAGAACGCGATCGTGCGCGTGAGCTGGCCGCAGCGCGCGATCACGGTGTTCCGCCTGCCCGCCGACACCGGCTATGCCAACCTCAATACCCTGGCCTTCGACGGCGACGGCGACGTCTGGTTCACCGGCCAGGGCGGCTATGTCGGCCGCGTCGCCGTGCGCACGGGACAGGTGTCGGTCAAGGAAGCCCCGCGCGGCCGCGGGCCCTACGGCATCTGTGCCACGCCTTCGGGCGACGTGTGGTGGTGTTCGCTGGCGGGCTCCTTCATCGCGCAGATCGACCGCCGCACCGGCGACTCGCGCATCGTCGAGCCGCCCACCCGCGGCCAGGGCGCGCGCCGCGTCTGGAGCGACAGCCGGGGCCGCATCTGGGTGAGCGAGTGGAACAGCGGCCAGCTCTCCATGCACGACCCCGCCAGCAAGGCCTGGCGCGCCTGGCGTGTGCCGGGCAACAACCCGATGATCTATGCCGTCTACGTGGACGAGCGCGACCGGCCCTGGGTCAGCGATTTCGGCGGCAACGCCGTGTGGTCCTTCGATCCGGGCAGCGAGAAGTTCGAGCGCCACCCGCTGCCGCGCGAGAGCGGCAACGTGCGCCAGATCCTGGGGCGCAAGGGCGAGGTGTGGTTGCCGGAAAGCGGGACCGAGCACATCACGGTGATCCGGACCTAAGCTAGCTATCGCACGACGCTGAACACGAGCGCCTGGATCGCGCCATCGACCGCGCCCGGACCGAAGCGCTCAGCCAGCGCCGAAGCGGCCGCATCGGTGGCCGCGGCCAGGCCGCCGGGCGCCCGCGCCTCGATCTCGTTGCGCAGCGGCGTGCCCTGGCAATACGCGATGGCGGGAATGCGTGCCGACGCTGCGCGGCTGCGCGCGGCCAGCACCTCGACGTGCGGGGGCGCCGCGAACCCGCCCTGCGCCAGGTCGCGCGCGACGGCATCGGGATCGTGGTAGCCGTGCGGCACCCGGGCCATGAAGCGCGGCGGATCCTGCGGAAACACGCCCGCCAGTGCCTGCGTGACCACGTCGGCGAATTCGCTGGTCTCGATGCGGTCCCACACGTTGAACAGCAGCGTGCCGCCGGGTCGCAGCACGCGGCGCGCCTCGGCGAAGGCCTTGGCCTTGTCCGGGAAGAACATGACGCCGAACTGGCAGACGAGCGCATCGAAGCTGCCATCCTCGAAGGGCAGCGCCATCGCATCGGCCTGCCGCCACTCCACCGCCCGGGCGGTGCCGCGCGCCTGCGCCCGCTCCAGCATCGGCACGTTGAGGTCGGTGGCGACGATGCGCGTCGCGGAAGGCAGCCGCCGCGCAAGCTGCCGCGTGACGGCGCCGGTGCCGGCCGCGATCTCCAGCACCTCGGTCGGCCGGGTATTGGCGGTGCGCTCGGCCAGGTCCAGCGCGCAGGGCTCGAAGATCAGGGGCACCAGGTAGTCGTCGTAGAGCTCCGGGATGGAGCCCGCGAACAGGCGGTCGCTGGCGTCGTGGCTCACGTCCCCACCCCCTTCCTGGCAGGCGCCTACCGTAGCAGGCCAGGCCGCCCGCCGCAAGTCAGCGCTGCGCCCGGTCCTTCGCGTTCTGCGCCTCGATCCGCTCGCGCGCCGCCTGCCAGTCCGCGTCGCTCCATTCGCGCAGCTCGTAGAAGTTGCCGCCGGTGGCCAGCGCGTTGCCGCCATCCATCATGATGCTCTGGCCGGTGAGCCAGTCGCACTGGCCCGGCGCCATCAGGAAGGCCGCCAGGTTCTGCAGTTCGGCCATCATCCCCGGGCGCGCCATCGGGTTGCGCGCCCGGCTGCGCTCGCCCGGCGCCTCGCCGGGATTGAGCCGCTTGCTCATGCCTTCGGTGGGAATCTCGCCCGGGCCGACAGCATTCAGCCGGATGCCGTAGCGCGCCCATTCGACGGCCAGCGACTTGGTCATGACATCGATGCCGGCCTTGCTCATGGCCGAGGGCACGACGTAGGGGCTGCCGTTGTCGACCCAGGTGGTGATGATGCTCATCACGCTGCGGTACGGCTGCCCGGGCGTCCACCGGCCCGCCCGCGCCTCGGCCGCCCAGCGCTTGCCCACCGCCTGAGTCACGTAGAAGGTGCCGTGGAACACGATGTTGGCGACGGCGTCGAAGGCGCGCGGCGACAGGCTCTCGGTGGGCGCGATGAAGTTGCCGGCGGCGTTGTTCACCAGGCCGGTGAGGCCGCCGCTGTCCCACAGCGCCTGCACCATGTCCTCCACCGCCTGGGCGACGCGGATGTCGACGCCGAAGGTGTCGATGCGCCGCTCGGGGAAGCGCGCGCGCCAGGCCGCGGCGGTCTCGTCGCACACTGCCTTGCGCCGGCCGCAGATCGCGACATCAGCGCCCAGCGCGAGGAAGCGCTCCGCCATCGCCTGGCCCAGTCCGGTGCCGCCGCCGGTGACGAGGATGCGCTGGCCGGCAAAGAGTTGGTTCGCGAACATGACGATCCCTTCCGAATGTGGCGCGCGGCGGCCCCGCTGCGCGCGCGCCTCGCCTAGAATTTTGCGCAGAGAGGAGCCGAGGACCGCGGCGGGCGCAACCCGTCGCACCTCGGCTTTCATTTTGGCAATTTAGCAGTGAAGGACGACGATGCAGGCGATCGCGCGAGGTGTTTTCACGCGTGCAGGCGTGGCCGTGGCCGCCTGGGTGGCGCTCACCGCCCTCGCCCAGCCATCGCCGCAGGCGCCGCAGCCGCAGCCCATGCGCCTGCGGCTGGCGAACAACCTGTGCACCGGCCTCACGCAGCAGACGGTCGGCTGGCAGCTGGTGCCGCCGCTGGCCTCGACCGCCCGCGCCGAAGCCTCGCTGCACGCCACGCTGGCGCAACGCATGGAGCGCGAACGCGAGATGTTCTTCGGCAAGCTCGAGGCGGTCCGGCCCTTCAACGGCCTGTACGCCGTCGCCGACGCCAACCACGCGCTGCTCGGGCCCAACGAGGGCGGCCGCTACAGCGTGGGCCTGGAATGGGAGCTGTTCGACCGCGGCCGCGAGGACGCCCGGCGGCAACTGGAGCGCGCCCGCATCGAGAACAAAGTGCAGTACCTGCAGATGCTGCGCGACACGCAGGAGCGCGAACTGCAGGAACACCTGCTGGCCATCCAGCAGATGCGCAACAAGCTGCTGGCCTCCCTCTACCAGCGCGAAGCGGCCGCGATCCAGCCGGTGCTGCAGCGGCGCCGGCAGGAACTGGCGGCGGGCCGCGCCACCCGCGCCGACGTCGCCGAGATCGAATACCGGGCCGAAGTGGCGGCCCTGCGTGGCCGGCACTTCGCCGCCCTGCCCGACGTGCTGGTCTATCCGCAGGCCCACGAGCTGATCAACCGCATCGAGGGGGTCGACCTGCGGCCAGCGCCGGACCTCGTCGACCGCGCGGTGGAGCGTTCGCCCGAGGCGCAGTTGCAGGCGCTGCTGGTCGCCCGCCTCGAGTACCTGCCGCGCGCCCGTGACCGGCTCGCCCTGAGCCTGTTCGCCGAGCGCGCCAAGGACTTCGACCGCGGGCCCTACAACGTGGCAGGCGTGCGCATGCGCATCCCGCTGGACCACGACCGCGGCCGCGACGAGGTGGTGGACGCCGGGCGCGAGCTGTACACCGGCCAGCGCGAATCGGTGCGCGCCGCGCTGGAACAGAGGATCACGCTGCTGTCCGAGCGGCTGCGCGGCAAGCAGACCGACATGCGCGTGCTGCAGGCCCAGAGCCGCCTGCTGCGCCAGAAGGTGGACCTCGCCTGCCTGCGGCTGGACCACCCGGTGTCCTCGCTGCCCGGCGACCCGGACCGCGACGTCGAGGAGCTCTCGCTGCAGCTGCAGGAGCTGCAGCGGGAGATCCTCACTTCGCGGCTGGACGTGCTGGAGGTGCTGACCCAGCTCAGCGCGCTGGTGAAGCCGCGCGACCCGCAGGAGCTGTACTCGCTGTCGTCGCCGCACTGACGACGGTGTTGCCCGGGCCGTCCGGCGGCGCCCAGCGGGCGTCCTTCGGGGTCTGGAACACCGGGCCCCACTTGTGCTCCGGCGGGATCGCGAAGCGCACGTCGCGCACGGTGTTGTGGTGGCTGTTGCCGCCGTGGAAGTTGACGTCCACCTCGGTGTCGATGTCGCGCAGCGCGTTGAAGGCCGAACTCCATTGAAGCGCGATGTGGCGGATGTTGCGCACCGTGCAGTGCTCCACGGTGCCGCGGTAGCTGCGCGCGATGCGCAGGTAGCCGCTGCCGCCGTCGCCCTTGTTCCAGGCGCCATCCAGCAGGCAGTCGCGCACCGTGAAGCCGTGGCTCTGCTCGATCGAGACCGGATGCCGGCCGGCATTGAGTACGGTCACGCGCTCCACTTGCGCGTCGTCGGTCCAGAACAGCGAGATGGCGTCGACGGCAACCGCGGGGACTGCGTTCTCGTACACGTGCCTGAGCGAAGCGATGTCGCGCCCCGGCGCCCGCTGCTCGATGGTGAAGTCGGCCAGCCGCACGCCGCGCACCGGGCGCACCCGCAGGACTTCGGTGCGGCCGGCGTCGAAATCCAGGCCGGTGGGGGCCGACAGCCGCAGGCCGCCCTCGTCGCGGCCGGCCACCTTCACGAGTGCCTGGCGCAGGAAGGGATACTCGCGCCGCCACTGCTGGCTGCCAAGCTGCCGGAACAGCGCATCGTCATTGGCCTGCTTCAGCCAGACGAGGCTGCCGGCCTCGAACGGCGCCGGCGTCGCGATCTTCAGCAGCGTGTCGCCGGCCGCGAGCGGCCTCGCCAGGTATCCGACGCGCGGCCCGGGCTGCCCCTCGACCCGGATCACCGCCGACTGCGGCGCGCCCACGTGCGACACGATGCGCGTGCGTTCCCGGCCGGCGCCCACCAGCGTCACCTCGTCGCGGCGGATCACCAGCGGCTGCATGAAATCGAGCTGGCCGGCGGGCAGCCGAAGCGTGATCGGACCCGGCGGCTGGCGGTCGATGAGCGCCTGCAGCGCCGCGGCATCGTCCTGGCCGTCGTCCGGCCGCACGCCGCCCTTGCCCCGGCCGGCGTCGATCACCTCGGCGGGCGCGGACTGCGCCGCGAACAGCTCGGTGCCGGGCAGCCGCAACGCGCTGTGCGTGAGCAGCACCGCCAGCGCGAAGGCCGCATAGGCAAAGGCCATGCGCCAGGTCGGAACCAGCCGGCGCAGGCCGCGCGCCTGCACCGACTTCTGCTTCGCCTTGCCCTTGCTCCAGTCCTGGTCCGCCAGGTGGTGCCAGGCCTTGATCTTGACGATGGAGCCGACCCACTGCGTGTACAGCATGATCGGGATGGTGCGCAGGCTCACGGCGTGGCCATGCCAGGCGATCACCACCAGCTGCACGCTGCGCACCAGCACCGCCCAGGAGAGATACAGCGGCAGGAACAGCACCGACTTCGTGATCGCCAGCACGCCGGCCCCCGCGATGCCGACCAGCGAACTCCACATCGAGATGCGCTGGTCCAGCAGCACGAACCAGATGAACCAGCCGGTGCGCCCCGGCCCCAGGGCCAGCGAGCGGGGGTTGTTGCGCAGCGTGTTGCCGAACCAGCGGTACGGCAGGGACACGCTCGCCTTCAGGAAGGGCTCGTTGCGGCTTTCCAGGGAGACACAGGTCACGTCCGGCAGGTACAGCATGCTCCAGCCGCCGCGCAGCACGTGGAACCACGAGCTCTTG
Organism: Ramlibacter alkalitolerans; assembly: GCF_016722765.1. GTDB lineage: Bacteria > Pseudomonadota > Gammaproteobacteria > Burkholderiales > Burkholderiaceae_C > Ramlibacter > Ramlibacter alkalitolerans. The sequence continues at coordinate 139,339 of NZ_JAEQND010000015.1, forward strand.
TCGTCGCCCATGAGGAAGCGGAAGCGCCCGTGCAGCCAGTGCTCGATGGTGTCGTTCTCCATCATGCGCAGGAAGTCCTCCTGCACCACGATCGAGGTGCGCAGCACGGAGAAGCGGCCGGTGAGCGTGAGCACCTTGTGCGAGAGGCTGTGCGACTGGAACAGCACCTGGCGCTGGCCGAACTTGAGGTCGAACCAGTTGCGGTACCAGGGGGATCCGCCGGGAATGCAGGCTTGCTCGTTCGTCGTGACGGCGCCGAGGTCGCGGTAGGCCATGAAGAAGGGCAGCACGCGCAGCAGCGAACCCGGCTCGAGCCACGAGTCGCCATCCATGAACACGGTCACGCCATCCGGCTCGTCGTCGTAGCGACGCGCCACCGCACGCAGGGCATGGCCCATCGCGATGCGCTTGCCCTGGCTCTGGCGCTGGAAGACCAGTTCGATCCGGCCCTCGCGCAGGTAGGGCTCGCTCGCCGCCGCGATCACCTGTTCGTCCTCTTCGCTGCCCACCGCGACGACCACCGTCGCTGCACAGGGCAGCGCCAGCAGGTTCGTCATCAGCGCCGGCATGGACTCCTGGCTGACCCACGCCTCCTCCAGGTACGAAGGCACGACGACGAAGATGCGCTTCGGCCAGGGGCGTGCCTGCGCCACGCGACGTGCCGTCGCGCGCAGCCGCGGGTAATGCCACGCGGCGTACCACGCGGCGCGCGCGTAGTGCAGCAGCTGCCAGCCATAGCGCCACAGGGCGAAGACGCTGACCAGGATCAGCACCTCGTCCTGGATGCCGTGCAGTTCCTCGCGGCCCCAGGTGAAAAGCCACAGCGCGGCGCCCCCGTACAGCAGCACGGGCGGCACCGCCGAAGCGAGCGCATGGAGCCGCGAGTTGCGCCCCATCACGACCAGGGCAAGGCGGGATTGCGGATCCAGACGTTCACGCGGGAGTTGACCGGCAGCCGCACCTTGCGGTCGTCGAAGTCCAGCTTCACCAGCGTCTCGTTCAGGCCGCCTTCCTGCGTGACGGCCGCCGTGGCCGAGGCGGCATTGAGGCCGACGCCGGACACCTTGGCGCTGTACTTGCGGTCGTCGCTCGCGACGTAGATCTGCGCCGGCATCCCGAGCTTGAGCTTGACCGCGTCGTCGTTGGGCACGCGCAGGAAGACGCTGGGCGTGACGTCCGCTTCCAGCAGCACCACCGGCTGGTTGGCGGTGACGAACTCGCCCGGCAGCCGGTCCACCGTGAAGACCTTGCCGCGCACCGGCGCGCGCACCGTGCGGTCGGCCTCCTGGCGCGCCAGCAGCACCTTCTTGGAGGCGAGGTCCAGCCGCAGCTTCGCGATCGTGTCGGAGTTGTCCAGCGTCTGCACGTGCGTGGCGCCCTCGGCCACCTGGCGCATGTAGTTCACGCGCAGGTCCTGCACCTGGTTGGCCACCAGCATCAGCTCGCGCTGGGTGATGGCGCCGGCGGCCAGCAGCCGGCGCGCCGTCGCGAGTTCGGCCTCGCGCTCGGACCAGTCGCGCCGCAAGGTCTGCAGCACACCTGCTTCCGCCTGGCGGCGCACGCTCGTGAGCCGCGTCTGCTGCCTGGCGAGCTCACCGACCTGTTGCTCGAGCGCCGTGATCTCGTCGCGCAGCGTCGGGTTCTCCACCGTGAACAGTGGCGTGCCGGGCTCGACCCGGGTGCCCGGCTCGACCAGCAGCTTGCCGATCTGGCCCACGTTGTTGGCGGTGACGCGGGCGATGCTGCCGCCGACGAAACCCGTCCCCTCGAGCTGGTACGTCAGGTTGTACCAGACGATGCCGGCGCCGGCCGCCAGCACGGCCAGGCCCGCGACCACGCTGCCCAGCAGGCGCCCGTGCCGCGGGGACGGCTGCAGCGCCGGCATCCCGCCGCTGCCCAGCGTGAGCGGCGCCTGGGCGGCGTGCGCCGCGCCCGGCAGCGCCGCCGCGGCCACGATGTCCTGCACGTCGCCGAGCTTGCCCTCCAGGGAGAGTTCGATGTAGTGGCGCAGCAGCTTGCGGTTGCGTGGCGACAGATCCTGGAACTCGAAGCCGGCCACGCCCTCGTGCACGCCGCGGAACACCATCCGGACCGGCACGACCAGCGTCGACTCCTGCAGCGGGAAGCTCACGCGGGCGGCTAGCACCTCCCCTTGCGCCGGCAAGGCGTCGAGGTCGCCCAGCCCGACGCCGGTGGTCGACCAGTCGCGTGCGACGTGGCTCCTGCCGCCGATCTCCACGAAGAGCGGGATCGAAACGCGCATGGCCTTGCGCGGCAGGTTGGCTTCCCTCGACATCATGACGCGCTCCCTCGTAACAGCAGCACAGCATCGTCACGATTGATACATGCGCAGAGGCAGCGTGAACGCCCCTAACGGCTGTAGGAGCATGCCTACGGCCGAAGAGGACGGGCCTGCCAGCCCGCGCCAATGCTGGGGCACTACCCTTCGCGCACCGCCATCGCAGAGGGAGCCAACAGGATGAACGTCACCATCGTCGGCACGGGCTACGTGGGCCTGGTTACCGGTGCCTGCCTTGCGGAACTGGGTAACAACGTGTTCTGCCTTGATGTCGACCAGGCCAAGATCGGCCTGCTCAACGCCGGCGGCATGCCGATCCACGAACCCGGGCTGCAGGAAATCATCCAGCGCAACGTGGAGGAAGGCCGGCTCACGTTCTCGACCGACGCCGCCGCCAGCGTGGCCTTTGCCGACCTGCATTTCATCGCCGTCGGCACGCCACCCGACGAGGACGGCAGCGCCGACCTGAAGTACGTGCTGGCCGCCGCGCGGCAGATCGGCCGCCACATGGAAGGCTTCAAGGTCATCGTCGACAAGTCGACGGTGCCGGTCGGCACGGCGGAGAAGGTCGCCGCTGTCGTGCGCGAGGAACTCGCGCAGCGCCGCCGCGACGACATCGCGTTCTCGGTGGCGAGCAACCCCGAGTTCCTGAAGGAAGGGGCGGCCATCGACGACTTCATGCGGCCCGACCGCATCGTGCTGGGCGTGGAAGACGACGAGCGCGGCGAGCGCGCGCTGGCGATGCTGCGCGAGCTGTACCGGCCGTTCAACCGCAACCACGAGCGCACCCGCGTGATGGACGTGCGCAGCGCCGAATTCACCAAGTACGCGGCCAACGCGATGCTGGCCACGCGCATCAGCTTCATGAACGAGCTGGCCAACCTGGCCGATCGCGTGGGCGCCGACATCGAGCTGGTGCGCCAGGGCATAGGCTCCGATCCGCGCATCGGCTACAGCTTCCTCTACGCCGGCACCGGCTACGGCGGCAGCTGCTTCCCGAAAGATGTCGACGCCCTGTGCCGCACGGCGCAGGAACACGGGCTGCCGCTGCAGGTGCTGGACGCCGTGCAGCGCGTGAACCATGCACAGAAGCAGGTGCTGCTGGAGAAGGTCTGGCACCAGTTCGGCAAGCGCCTGGCGGGCCGCACCTTCGCCGTCTGGGGCCTTGCGTTCAAGCCCGGCACCGACGACATGCGCGAGGCGCCGAGCCGCTCCATCATCCGGGCCTTGCTGCAGGCGGGCGCGCGCGTGCGGGCGCACGATCCGGTGGCGCAGGAGCAGGCCGCGCGCGCGCTGGCCCTGGACCTGCAGGACCAGCCGCAGCTGCTGGCGAACGTCACCTTCGTGGCCAAGCCGATGGACGCGGTGGCCGACGCCGATGCGCTGGTGGTGCTCACCGAGTGGAAGAACTACAAGAGCCCCAACCTGCGCGCGCTGCGCGAGGCGATGCGCTCGCCGCTGGTGCTCGATGGCCGCAACCTCTATGAGCCGCATGCGATGGCGGCGGCCGGCATCACCTACATGGGGATCGGTCGCAGCAACCTGGCGCTGCTGGCGCCCGCGCAGCGGGTGCAGCCGGAGGTGCGGGTCGTGTCCGATCCGGTACCGGCCGACGAAGTGGCGGCGGAATCCGGCGCAGTGGCTGCCGCCGAGGAAGAACCGATCGCGGTGCTGGCCGGACTGGCGACGCAGGCCGCGGCGGAAACGCACAAGCTGCACGGCGAGCGGCCGGCGGCCGGCGACGCCGCGGCCGCTTCGGCCTAGTCCGCGCTGCGGACGGTGCGCGGCGTACCTTGCGGCGCCGCTTGCGGAGCCTTGCGCGTGAGCGCGAGGGCCAGCGCACTGCCGCAGCAGGCCATGGCGCCCAGCTGGTAAGGGCCGAGCGGCTCCGAGTGCACGATGGCGCCGGTGACCATCGCCACGATGGGCACCATCACGGACGACAGGCCCGCTACGCTGGCGGGCAGCAGGCCGACGATGGCGAACCAGGCCGCGTTGCCGATCCCCATCGGCACGATGGCGATGTAGGTGATCACGAGCACGGTCTGCCACGAGGGCACGAACCAGTGGCCCCAGCCGATCCACACGGAGCCGACCCAGAGGGGCAATGCGGCGATCAGCAGTTGCCAGCCGGTCAGCACCAGCGCCGGGACCGGCACGGCAGCGCGCTTGAGGACGACGGTGCCGAGCGCCCAGCCGAAGCCGGCCAGCAGTCCGAGCAGGAAGCCGGCCGGCGCGCTCGCATAGGCCGCGCGTGCCGGCACCAGCAGCAGGCCGACGCCGGCGGCGGCCAGCGCCACGGCCAGCCACATGCGCGGCGTGGGCCGTTCGCCGAACAGCGCCCAGACGACGAGAACCGTCCACATCGGCATCGTGAAGCCGAGGATCGCGGCCTGTCCGGAAGGAATCAGGATGGCGGCATACGTGCTGGCGAGGTTCCAGACGACGAGGTAGATCACGGCGGCCGCGGTCACCGGCAACCAGTACGCCCGCGGGATCGCCGTGGACAGGCCGCGGGCGCGCGCGAAGGCGAGCAGCAGGACGCCGGCGGCCGTGAGGCTCACGGCGCGGAAAGTCCAGACCGAGACTTCGCGCACCGCGAGGGGAAACAGCGCCCAGTTGGTGCCCCAGACGAGCGTGAGGACGAGGACGAGGGGAAGCGCCTTGGCGGCGGGGCTGCGGTGCGCCATGCGGGGATCATGCCGGTTCCGGCGCCGGCGCGCTTCTCTGTTGTTTCCGCGAAGGCGGCTTACCTCGTCATTCCCGCGAAGGCGGGAATCCAGGGCTTTGACCGTCGTTCCCGCGAAGGCGGGAATCCGGGGCTTTCCCCGTCATTCCCGCGAAGGCGGGAATCCAGAGCTTTCAAGGGAAAGGCGGCCAACGGCCGCCTTCATCGGGAGCTCTGGGTCCCGGCGGTTTCAACCGGTCAATGCAACGGTGGCTGCCAGCCTTTCGGCTGGTGACTCGAATCCCAAAGTCTCTCTGGGACGTGTATTGAGCTTTCTGGCGACCTGGTCTAGCTGCTCCTGCGTGT
>NZ_JAEQND010000016.1:0-32500 GCF_016722765.1 Ramlibacter alkalitolerans
CACGCAGGAGCAGCTAGACCAGGTCGCCAGAAAGCTCAATACACGTCCCAGAGAGACTTTGGGATTCGAGTCACCAGCCGAAAGGCTGGCAGCCACCGTTGCATTGACCGGTTGAAACCGCCGAGGCCCAGGGCTCCCGACGAAGAAAAGCCCCGCAACGCGGGGCCTCACCCTGGATTCAAACGAACCGCTCCTACAACCTCCCCAGCGCCGACATCAACGCCTTCCTCACCGTCGGGAACTGGTGCACATCCCCATGCCCCGCCCCGGTCACGCGCACCAGGTGTGCCGAGCGCATCGCGCTCACCAGCTGTTCGCTGTGGTGGATCGGGATCAGTTCGTCCTTCTCGCCGTGGATCAGCATCACGGGCCCGAGCAGCTTGGCGGCGTGTTCCAGCGTGTGCAGCGGATAGCGCAGCACCTGCAAGGGCACCCACGGATACAGCTCGCCGGCCAGCGCCCGCATGCTGCTGTAGGGAGACACGAGCAGCGTGAGGTCCGGCGCATGCCCGTCGGAGCAAAGCCGCGCCGCAAGGCCCGCGGCCAGGCCGGTGCCCAGCGACTGGCCCGAGATCACCACCCGCTTGCCGGCGTACATCGGCGCGACGTGGTTCCACACCGCTTCGACGTCCGCGCGCAATTGCTCCTCGCTCTCGATCTCGCCGCTGCTCTTGCCGAAGCCGCGGTAGTCGAACATCACGACGTCGAAGTTGGCCTGGCGGAACGCCTCCAGGTCGACGAACCACTTCTTCAGGTTGCCGGAGTTGCCGTGCAGGAAGAAGAACACCCCGCGCGGCTCCGGCAGCCGCATGTGCGCACACGACAGGCGGGCCCCCGGCACGTCGACGAAGAATTCGGACGTGTCCGGGTCGTTGCAGATCGGCTCGTCGGGCCCCAGCTTGTCGGGCTCGAACAGCAGCCGTTCCTGGCGGAAGTAGAGCCACCCTACTGCGCCGGCATAGATGGCGCCGATGGCCAGCAGCACCGCGGCGGAGAACATTGCGTAAACCATGTTGCCTCCGCCGCGCAAGGTCTTAGCGACGACGTTTGGCATCGGGGTCGCTCGGGCCGTTGCGGTCGGACAGGCCGGCGTTCGGCGCCCCGAGTTCGCCGGCGTCGCTCGGGTTCTTCTCGTCCCAGGTGCGGCCGGCGCCGGTCACCTTGCCGCGCGGATGCACCATGTCGGTCCCGTCGTCGAAGTCCAGCGTGCCGCCGGCGGACGCGCGGTCGTCGGCCGCGCCGGTATCGCGCTCGTTCACGCCCGAAGGGGCGACCAGGTCCGGCTGGCGGTCGCTGGTGACGCCGACCTTGCCGGGGCCGTCACCACGGTAATCCTGTGCCGAGGGCGATTCGCTGGTCAGCGGCATGCCCTTTTCTTCGCCGGCGCGCGGTCGGTCGTCCATCCTGCCGCCGGTCTCCGGCGCATCGCCGGTGCCGCGCGCCGAAGCCTGCCCGTCGGTCAGCTTGCGTCCGGTGTCCGGCGAAGCTCGGTCCTGGTCCTTGCGCGGCATCCCGTCGCGGGATTGTTCCTGGTTGGGCATGGCGGACTCCTTTGCTGCTGTCGGTCGATGGGCAGGCTTTCAGCCCTGCGTGCCATCCAGTGTTGACGATCTGCCCACGGCAGACCTGTCGGGTTTGCCCGAAGCATTGCGTAGGAGGCTGGCGCGGCGCCGGGCGGGGAAACGGCAGGACCCGGCCGCCGGTTCTAGCGATACAGGGCCACCAGGCGCTCGCGCTCCTGCGGACCGAGTGCCAGGCCGGTGCGGAAGTACGCCTCCAGCGAGCCGTAGGCGCGCTGCACCTCCTCGAAGGCCGCCCGCAGGAATTCCGGCTGCACCTGCCACAAGACCACCATGGCCTCGCGCGAAAGTCCCATGCGCGACTCCTGCGGCAGCACGAGCCGCTCGTTGGTGAGCAGGTAGTCGTGCATCACCTCGTCGTCGCTCGCGCCCACCGCCTTGAGCAGCAGGGCGGCGGCGAATCCGGTGCGGTCCTTGCCCGCGGTGCAGTGGAAGACCGTGGGTTCGTCGGATGCCAGCAGGTGGGCGAAGAACTCCGCGAAGCGCGCCGTGTTGTGGCGCACGAAGCCGCGGTAGGTGTCCTGCATATGGGCGGTGACGTCGGCGGGCATCAGGGCCCGGCCGGCCGCGAGCAGCGCACCGAGCGTTTGCACGATGGTCGGCTCGATCGGCAGCGAGTGAACGGTGACACCCGGCACGCAGCAGGCCGCCGATGCGCGCTCCTGCACGCCGCGGAAGTCGAGCACGCGCGAGATGCCGAGCGCGGCGATCTCGCGGGCATCGGCTTCGTCGAGGGCGCCGAGGTGGTCGGAGCGATAGAGATGGCGCAGGGCGCCGCCCGGCTCGCGGACGCCGACCCGGCGGAAATTGGCGGGACTGGCAAGACGCATCCCCCCGATTGTCGGCGAGAGCGCCGGATCGCGCAGGCGCTGCCCGCGAGCCCTACTTCGAGCGGCTATGCGGCATCCGGTCCCCGCTCACTTCGTGGACGGCGTGCTCTTCTTCTCGCCGCCGGTGCTGGCGCGCTTGCTGCTCGCCTTGCCGGCACTGGCCTTGTCGCCCTTGCGTTGCGCGGCCTGCGCGCTGCCCGCCTTCTTCACGCCGCTGCTGCGCGACTTCGCGTCGCCGGAGGGAGTGGTCGATTTCATGGTGCTTCCTTCCAGACAGGAATGCCTGGCGGCTCGCGCCGGCCAGGCAGGTTCACTTTCATCGGATCCCGGTCCACGCCGGGCGGGCTGTCACTTGCTGCTGCTGCGGGAGGAGCGGCTGCTGGAAGCGGTGCTGCGGCTGCCCTTGGCGGCGCTCGGCTTGCTGCTGCTGCTGCGGCTGGCGGTCGCGCCGCTGCGGCTGCTGCTGCTGCTCTTGCCGCTGGAGGCCGATCCGCGGCTGCTGCCGCTGCTGCTGCGCGAGGAGGACGAGCCCGATTTCGACGAGGAGGAAGGGGAAGAACTGCGCGATGCCATAGCTTGCTCCTTTGGTGGGTTGCTGTTGCGGCCGTCGACTTCTGATTGCCGCTCGGCCTCCCGGTCAATCTAGGCAGACCAGACGCGGAGCCTGTCGGTATGCACATGGCTTCCGCGTAGGAATCGCCCTGCCCGCCGGCGATCCACCCCGATGGACGAAGGCTGCGGGTTCGCGCGCGCCTCGCCCCTACCAGATCCGCTTGTTGCCATCAACGGGGGCACTGTAAGCAGCCCACTGTCGAAAGGTGTAGTCGCAGTGCTGCCGCAGGTGTAGGACGCTGCCCTTTCCAGGCCGCGCAGGGGAACTCCGTGCGCCGGATCAGCGCCAGGCGGCGCGCGCGCGGTCACGCACCTGCATCACCGGCGAGGCCGGTTTCACCGTGGCGCTGGGGGCCGCCGCGGCCTCCGGCCACACGACCTGCTCGAAGTGCTTCGCCATGCCCTCGGCGATGAAGCGCGAGCGGCCGGCATAGACATGGCGGTCGCCGCCGCCGGACTGCTGCGAGACGTAGAAGCGCTGCGGCACGAGCAGGTGCAGCTGCTCCTTCGCGCGCGTCATGGCGACGTACAGCAGGCGCCGTTCCTCCTCCAGTTCCTCGGTGGTGCCCGTCGCCATGTCGCTGGGGATGCAGCCGTCCACCACGTTCAGCACGTGCACCGCCTTCCATTCCTGGCCCTTGGCGCTGTGGATGGTGGACAGGATGAGGTAGTCCTCGTCGCGCAGCGGCGGGCCGCTCTGGTCGCTGGTCACCTCGGGGGGATCGAGCGTCAGTTCGGTCAGGAAGCGCTCCCGGCTGCCGTAGCCGGCGGCCAGGCGCGCGAGCTGTTCGACATCGAGCTTGCGCACCTGCGCGTCGTCGTGCAGCCGCTCCAGCACCGGGAGGTACCAGGATTTGGCGAGTTCCATGTCGGCCGGCCAGGCCAGTTCCGCATCGTTCAACTTCGCGTACAGCGAGGCGAGTTCGCTCCAGCCTTCCTGCGCCGCGGCGGGGGGTTCGAAGGACTGCAAGGCCGCATGCGGATCGCCGGCTTCGCCCATCGCATCGAGCAGGCGCGTCGCCGTGGCGGCGCCCACGCCCGGCACCAGCTGCGCGACGCGAAAGCCGGCCATGCGCCCGCGCGGGTTCTGCGCGAAACGCAGCACCGCCATCAGGTCCTTGATGTGCGAGGCCTCGAGAAACTTGAGGCCGCCGAACTTCACGAACGGAATGTTGCGCCGCGCGAGCTCCAGCTCCAGCGGCGCGCTGTGGTGGCTGGCGCGGAACAGCACGGCCTGGGACTTGAGCGGCGCGCCGGCCTCGCGCTGGCGCAGCACCTGGTCGGCCACCCAGCGGGCCTGCTGCGCCTCGTCGGGCACCAGCACGAGCTGCGCGCGCTGGGACGAAGCCTTGTCCGTGAACAGGTCCTTGGCGTGCCGCTCGCGCGCGGCCGCGATCACGGCGTTGCTGGCCTGCAGGATGGGTTGCGTGCTGCGGTAGTTGCGCTCCAGCGTGACGATGCGCGCCGGCTGCGTGAAGCGGTGCGGGAAGTCCAGGATGTTGCGCACGGTGGCACCGCGGAACGAATAGATGCTCTGGGCGTCGTCAACGACCACGGTGACGCCCCGGCCGTCGGGCTTGAGACCGAGCAGGATCTCGGCCTGCAGCCGGTTGGTGTCCTGGTATTCGTCGACCAGCACGTGGTCGAAGCGCGCGCCGATCTCCTGCGCCAGCGTCGTCTCGGCCATCATGTCGGCCCAGAAACCGAGCAGGTCGTCGTAGTCCAGCACGTTCTGCTGCTGCTTGGCCTCCACGTAGGCGCCGAACAGCTTCTTCAGTTCGTCTTCCCATTGCGTGCACCACGGGTACACGGACTGCAGCACCAGGCCCAGCGGGTCGCGCGTGTTGAGCACGCGCGAATAGATGCCCAGGCAGGTGCCCTTGAGGGGGAAGCGCTTCTTCTGGTCGGACAGGCCGATCTCGTGCCGCACCATTCCCATCAGGTCCTCGGCGTCGCCGCGGTCATGGATGGTGAAGTTCTCCTCCAGGCCGATGCGCGCTGCGTACTCGCGCAGCAGGCGGGCGCCGATGCCATGGAAGGTGCCGCTCCAGGGCAGGTTCGGCAGCGCCTGCGTGCCCGCGAGGCCCAGCGCCTTCTGCAGCACGGCGCCGACGCGCCGCTCCATTTCCTGCGCGGCGCGCCGGCTGAACGTGAGCAGCATCATGCGCTGCGGATCGGCGCCGTGGCGCACCAGGTTGGCGACGCGGTGCGCCAGCGTATTGGTCTTGCCCGAGCCGGCCCCGGCGATCACCAGCAGCGGGCGCGTATCGCCGGCGCTGTCTCCCGTGCCATGGGTGGCGGCTTCGCGCTGCTGCGGGTTGAGGGATTCGAGCGGATCGGGGACGTGCATGGCGGCGGGCGGTTGGTAGGCTGGTGGTGCGCGAAGCCGAACCCCAGCGTGGCGGAAGCGCGCTGTATATTAATCCAGTGACTCCGCCCAACATCCTGGTCGGCACCGCCTCCTGGACCGACAAGACGCTGATAGCCTGCGGCCGCTTCTATCCGCCCGCCTGCAGGACGGCGGAACAGCGGCTGCGCTTCTACGCGCAGGAGTTCCCGCTGGTGGAGGTGGATTCGAGCTTCTATGCGATGCCGCTGCCGCAGACCGCGCAGCTGTGGGCCGAACGCACGCCGCAGGATTTCGTCTTCAACGTGAAGGCCTTCCGCCTCTTCACCGGGCACCAGACGCTGCCCACGACCTTCCCGCGCGACCTGCAGAAGGCGCTGGGCGAGGATGCCGGCCGCACCGTGTACTACGACAAGCTGCCGGCGGAGATCCGCGACGAGCTGTGGCGCCGCTTCATGGAGGCGCTGGCGCCGCTGAAGCACGCCGGCAAGCTGGGCGCCGTGCAGTTCCAGTTCGCGCCCTGGCTGCTGCGCAACCGCGCGAGCATCGCGCACGTGGAGCACTGCGTCGTGAAGATGCAGGGCCACGTGGTGGCGGCGGAATTCCGGCACGGCACCTGGTTCCACGGCGAACACCTCGAGCGCACCATCGCCTGGGAGCGTGAGCTGGGTCTCGTGCACACGGTGGTCGATTCGCCGCAGGGCTTCGCCAACTGCGTTCCCTGCGTCTGGGACGTCACCAACCCGAAGCTCGCCATCGTGCGGCTGCACGGGCGCAACAAGGAGACCTGGAACAAGAAGGGCCTGGCCGCCTCCTCGGCCCGCTTCGACTACTGGTACAGCGCCGACGAACTGGCCGCCATGGCACCGGAAATCCGGCACCTGGGCACGCTCGCCGGGCAGGTGCACGTGATCTTCAACACCAACTTCGAGGACCAGGGGCAGGTCAACGCGCGGCTGATGCGCGGGCTGCTGCGGGTAAATGCCGGGTAAAAACGGTGCGGCGGGGAGAACGGCCGCGGGCAGCCGCTAGACTGCGGAAGACCGATCCCGTGTCTGCCTGGAGTTTCCCGATGCGCCTCGTTTCCCCCGTGCTGGCCCTGGGCCTGTGCTTCGTCGCCCTGGCCACGCAGGCGCAACTCAGGCCCTCGCCCGGGTACTCTGCGGGCCCGTCGCTGCTGCCCCCGCCGGCCGCCGCCGCGCCGTCCGCGGCCGCGCCCGCGGCCGCCCAGGCGCCGAGCGCGAATGCCGACAAGGAAAGGGCCGGCCAGACCGCCGCCCATGCGTGGCTGCTGCTGCTCGATCGCAAGGACTGGGGCACGGCCTGGGACGCTTCGAGCCAGCTGTTCCGCCAGACGGTGCCGCTGCCGGCCTGGATGAACGGCATCCCCAAGCTGCGCGATCCCCTGGGCGCCTTCGTCGAGCGCCAGCCGGTGGATGCCACCTACAAGACGACCCTGCCGGGCCGCCCCGACGGCGAGTACGTCACCATCCTGTTCACCAGCCGCTTCGCCAACAAGGCGAAGGTCGAGGAAACGGTGACGACCGTGCGCGAGCCGGACGGCCGCTGGCGCGTGACGGGCTACACGGCGCGCTGAGGCTTGAGCGCCGCATTCGGCAGGGCCTTGCCGGCCTTGTCGAAGTGGAAGCGCAGCATCGGCAGCTGCCGCTCGACCCAGGCCTTGAGCACCGGGTCCTCCGCCTGCAGCGCGACGCGCTCGTAGTTCGTGATGTCGACCTGGTAGGACTTGATCACCACCTCGTCGACATAGAGCCGGTCGAACTTCGCCCCATTGAGCCTGGCGAGCTGCTTGAGCACCTTGGCGTGCTCGTTGGTGGCCAGCGGCATGGCCATGCCGCGCTTGTGCAGCAGCCGCAGCAGCTCGGGCTGCGCGGTCTGCTGGCGCGCGATCAGGCTGTTCGCAAGGTCCTTCACCGCCGGATTGTTGGAGCGCGCGAGCGCGATGTGCGCGGCCTCCGCCTGGTAGCGCATGTTCGAGGCGCTGATCTGCAGGAAGCGCCGCTCCAGGCGCTGCGCCGGCGGCAGCGGCCGGGCGTCCGCGGCGGCGGAGGCGGCATACGCGGGAGCGCGGGCCGGCGTGCCCGCGGCGGGCAAGGCCGCCAGTGCGGCCGCCGCCACCAGTACCCAGTTGGCCATGCGCATGCCTGTCCTCCTCGCCGGACGCGCGAGCGGGGCCGATCAGCGCTGGCCGGCTCCCATCGCAGCCGCATTCTTGCCCGATTGCGGCAGCTTTTCCGCCGCGGCGAGGTGCTCCCGCAGCACGGGCAGGGTCTTCTCCACGAAGGCCTTGAGGTCGGCGTCCTTCACGTCCTTCCTCGCCTTCTCGAACAACTTGATGTCCTTCTCGTGCGCCTTGATGCCGACGTTGCGCACGAAGTCGCGGTCGAATTCGTCGCCGTTCTTCTTGCCGAGTTTCTCGATGTCGCGGCGCAAGGCACGCTTGGGCGCGGCCGGCAGTTCCACGCCCTTGGCGTTGGCGATCTTGATCAGCTCGTTGTTGGCCGCGGTGTGCTGGTCGACCAGCATGCTGGCGAAGCTCTTGACGTTGGCATCGTTGGCCTTGGCGGCGGCGAGCTGGCCGATCTGCACCTCGAACATGCCGCTGCCCGCGGCCTCCTCGATGAACTTGCGGTCGCCGCGGGCGACCTTGTCGGCCTTGACCGGCAGGTTGCGCGTCCCGGTACCGGGTTGCGCCATGGGCGCGGCCTGGCCGCCGGTGGCCGAGGTGCCGGTGCCGGGCGTGGACTGCGCCTGCGCGGCGCCGAGGCCGAGGGCCAGCGCCAGGAGGGCCGGCAGGGCGAGGACGCGGGTCGTTTTCATCGGATGCTCCCTGTGTGTCGTGAATCGGTAACGCGAAAAAAGGCGGCGCCGCAATGCGGCGCCGCCGGTCCTGCCTCAGGCGCTCACTTGCGCGTGCTGCCGGAGCCGCTCGAGCCCGAGCTGCTGCCGCCCGAACCGGAGCTGCCGCTGGAGCCGCTGCTGCCGCTCGAACCGCTGCTGCCGCTGGAGCCGGACCCCGTCGAGCCCGAGCTCGCGCTGGTGCCGCTCATGCTGCTGCCGGAACTGCCGGAGCTGCCCGAAGTGCCGCTGCTGCCGCTCATCGTGCTGCCCGAGCTGCCCATGCCGCTGGAGCCGTGCAGGCTGCTCGAGCCGCTCTGGCCCGTCGAGCCGTAGCTGCCCTGGCCGGAACTGCTGCCCATGCCGCCGGATCCGCTGGATCCGCCGTGCGAGCCGTACGAGCCGCTGCCCGAACCGGACATGTCGTTCTGGCCCTGGCCGCCGCTGCGGCTGTTGCGCCAGTTGGTGAACTCGTCGCTGAACTTGCGATAGCGTTCCTGCCGCCACGACTGGTAGTCGTTGTCGAGGTTGCGGATCTGCTCTTCGCGCCACTGGTGGTACTCGGGGTCGTGGTGCTGGTGGCCGCTGCCGCCCTGGCTCCAGCTCGAGCCCTGGCTGCCGTAGCCGCTGCCGCTTTCGTGGCCGCCGCTCCAGCTGCTGCCCTGGCCGGAGCTGCCGCCCTGCCCATAGCCCTGGCCGCCGCCGTAGCTGCCGCCCTGGGTGTGGCTGCCGCCGGAGCCGGTCTGCCCGTAGCTGCCCATGCCGCCACCGCCGAAGTTGCCCTGGCTGCTGCCGTAGCCGCCGCCCTGGCCGCCGCCGTACTGGCCGCCGCCATAGCCCTGCCCGCCGGAGCCGTAGCCCTGGCTGCCATAGCCCTGGCCGCTGCCGTAGCTGCCCTGCCCCATGCCGCCGCTGCCGTAGCTGCCCTGGCCGCCGTACCCGGGCTGGTTGTGGCCCTGGCCGCCCTGCCAGCCCTGGGTGCTGCCGTAGCCGCCGCCGCTCTGGCCATAGCCCTGGCTGCCGCCGTAGCCGCCGCTGGCCTGGCCATAGGTGCCGCCGCCCATCTGGCCGTAGCTGCTCTGGTTGCCCATGCCGCCGCTCATCTGGCCGTAGCTGCTGCCACCCATGCCGCTGCCCTGGCCGTAGCTGCCGTGCATGCCGCCGCCCTGGCCGCCGCTCCAGCTGCCTTGCTGCCCGCCGTAGCGGCCCCAGTCCGTCTGGCCGGACTGGCCACCCCAGCTGCCCTGGCCGCCACCGTAGTTGCCCTGGTTGCCCTGGCTGCCGCCGCCATAGCCGTAGCCGCCGCCACCGCCGCCATAGCCGCCCTGCCCGCCCTGGCCATAGCTGCCACCGCCGCCACCGAAGCCGGAGGACTGCATCCCGCCCGCATGGCGGCCGCCGCCGAACTCGCTGCCTTCGCCGCGGCCCCAGCTGCCGCCCTGCTGGCCGCCGCCCTGCCCGTAGTCCGAGCCGCCGCGGCCATAGCCGTGGCCTTCGCCGCCGTAGCCGCCATATCCGGAGGATTGCTGGGAGCCGAACTCGGAACCGGAGCCCGAGCGTTGCCCGCCGTAGCCCTGCGAGGCTTGCGAGCCCTGGGAACCTTGCGATCCTTGGGAACCCTGCGACCCGTAGCCGCCCTGCTGGCTGCCCCAGCCACCGCGGGATTCGCTGCCCGAGCCCTGGCCGCGATCCTGCTGCTGGTCGCTGCTGCCCCAGCGTCCCTGCCGGTCGCGGTCTTCGTAGTCACGAGATGCCATCTCATTCTCCTTCTGGATGCTGTCAGTGGATGCCTGACGAAGGACTCCCCGGCCTGGAACATCGGAAGGGCCCACGTCCTCCATCAGGGTGCGACCTTAGGACTGCGGCGCTGACGGTCCTGTCGGACAACATCCGCACGGATGTAGGACTTCTGTTCGGGTTTGAAACGACCGGCAGCGAGCTTCACCAAGGCTTTGCGTGCCGGGCGGTTGCCATTGACATCCATGGCGCAACATGAAGGCTATTGACCTGAAGGAGAGTCGTTCATGGGAAGCAAGACCCGCATCCTCGGCATCGCCGCCGCCATTGCGGCCGGTGCCGCACTGTTCGCCGCGCCTGCGCAGGCGCGCACGGCCATCAACCTGTCGATCGGCGCCCCCGCGCCGTACGGCTATGTGCAGCCGGGTTACGTCTACACGCAACCGGGCTATGTGTACACCCAGCCGAGCTACGTCTACACGCAGCCGTATGTCTACACGCAGCCGAACTACATCTACTACAGCAACGGCGGCGGCTATCGCCACCACTACAACCGCCGCTTGCGCGACAGCGACCACGACGGCGTGCCGAACCGCTTCGACCGCCGGCCCAACAACCCGCGCCGCT
This sequence comes from Ramlibacter alkalitolerans, assembly GCF_016722765.1. Classification (GTDB taxonomy): domain Bacteria; phylum Pseudomonadota; class Gammaproteobacteria; order Burkholderiales; family Burkholderiaceae_C; genus Ramlibacter; species Ramlibacter alkalitolerans. The sequence goes on from NZ_JAEQND010000016.1 coordinate 10,593, forward strand.
ACTGAAGACGATGACGCTCAGTGGGCGTGCGCCAGCACGCTCACCAGCGTGACCAGGCCGATCCCGCCCAGCAGCCAGGCGATCTGCGCGAGCGTTTCCCGCGCGCCGAGCCGCTTCTGCAGTTGCGGGATCAGGTCGGCCAGCGCCACGTAGATGAAGCTGCTGCTGGCGACCACCAGGAAGAACGGCAGGTAATCGACCAGCCGGTCGACCAGCCACCATCCCACCAGTCCCCCCAGCGGCGTGACCGCACCCGCCAGCGACACCTTCACCAGGGCCGCGCGGCGGCTGCTGCTCGTCTGCCGCAGCACGGCCAGATCGCCGATGTGGTGCGGCACCTCGTGCGCGAGCACCGCCAGCGCCGCCACCAGGCCGAGCCGCGCGTCCGCGACGAAGGCCGAGGCGATCAGGATGCCGTCGCCGAAGCAATGGACGCTGTCGCCGGTCAGCACGGCCCATCCGCCTGAGCGCACGGTCGGCTCGGCCACCGCGGGCCGGTGCGCGTGGCCGTGTCCTGCATGCGCATGTCCATGTCCATGTGCATGCGCGTGGCCGTGCGCCGGCCCGTGCTCGTGCGCCTCGTCGGCGCCATGGTGATGTTCGTGGCCGTGGTGCCAGAGCTCCGCCTTGTCCAGCAGGAAGAAGAACACCAGCCCCACCAGCAAGGTGCCGAACAGGGCCTGGGCGTCGTGGCGGCTCTCGAGCGCTTCGGGCAGCAGGTGCATGAAGGCCGTGGCCATGAGCGCGCCGGCCGCCAGGCTCAGCAGATGCTGTTCGGCCGGGCCGCGGTCCTGCGGGCCGGCACCGGGCAGCCAGCCGAGGCGCATCAGCGCGGCGGCCAGCCAGACACTGCCGATGCCGGCGGCGAGCGTGGCGAAGAGGATGGCGATCAGGGTCACGTGAAAAGCCGCCCCTCGGGGCGGCTGCCTGCGGTTTCGTTGTTCTCGGTTCAGCCCACGCCGTGCGTCCTGAACCCCTCCAGCGCCCGCTTCCATCCGTCTTGCGCCGCCTGCTACACGTAGCTGGGGCGATAGTCGGCGTGGAAGCCGCGCGGCGCGTGCGGGTACACGACGATCTGCGAGGCGCTGGCGGCAGGCGATCCTTCCGCCAGCAAGGCCTTCATCTTAGCAACCGTGTCCAGCGGTGCCGCTGTCCTGCAGTCTGGCCACCCGCTGCACAATGTGCGCTTCGTTTTCAGGAGAAACCCATGCCGACGATCCGCGTCGATCTGTTCGAGGGCCGCACCCCGGAGCAGAAGAAGAACCTGGTGAAGGCGCTCACGCAGGCCTGCGTCGAGACGCTGGGCAGCAAGCCCGAATCGGTGGACATCCTGCTGTACGACATCAAGCCTTCGGACTGGGCCACGGGCGGCGAGCTCTGGTCCGAGAAGAAGAAGCAGGGCTGAGTGGCCACCTCCGCGCGGCCGCGCCTGGTGGTGGGCATCAGCGGCGCCTCGGGCTCCATCTACGGCCTCCGGCTGCTGGCCATGCTGCGGCAGCTGGATGTCGAGAGCCATCTGGTGCTGAGCAACTCGGCGCAAGTCACGCTGGGGCACGAGTCGGATGTCGGCGTCGACGAACTCAGGGCGATGGCGGACCACAGCTACGCGCAGGCGGACATAGGCGCGTCGATCGCGAGCGGCTCCTTCCGAACCCTGGGCATGGTCGTGGCGCCGTGTTCGATCAGGACGCTGTCCGAGATCGCGACCGGCGTGACGAGTTCGCTCCTCACGCGCGCCGCCGACGTGGCCCTGAAGGAGCGGCGCCGGCTGGTGCTGATGGTGCGCGAGACGCCGCTGCACCTGGGCCACCTGCGCAGCATGGCCGCGGTGACCGAAGCCGGCGCGATCGTCTACCCGCCCGTGCCGGCCTTCTACGCCAGGCCGGCGACCCTGGAGGAAATGGTCGACCAGACCCTGGGCCGCGTGCTGGACCTGTTCGGCCTGGAGTCGCCGTCGGTGCGGCGGTGGGATCCGCGGTAGGGGGAAGACCGGAACAGCCGGACAACCAGAACGCAAAAGCCGCAAAGGTTACGCAAAAACCGCAAAAGGGGACAAGGGAAAAGTAAAAAGCAAAAAGCAAAAAGCGAAGGAAGGAAAGAAAGACAGCTTTCAATGGCTGTTCTTTTGCGGCTTTTGCGTGCTTTTGCGGCTTCTGCGTTAAGGCTGTTCGGTTTTCAGTACCTTTGTGCGTTACGGCTGTCCGGTCTTCAGTGCGCCTCTTCCCAATTGGCCCCGACGCCGATCTCGGCCAGCAAGGGGACGCGCAGTTCCGCGACGCTCGCCATGAGGCGCGGGATCTCGGTCCTGAGCCACTCCACTTCGTCTTCGGGCACTTCGAACACCAGTTCGTCGTGCACCTGCATGATCATCTTCGTGCGGCGCTGCTCGCGCTCCAGCACCTTCTGCACCTCGATCATCGACATCTTGATCAGGTCCGCCGCCGTGCCCTGCATGGGCGCGTTGATCGCCTGGCGCTCCGCGCTGCCGCGGCGGGGACCGTTGGGTGAATTGATCTCGGGCAGGTACAGGCGGCGGCCGAATACCGTTTCCACGTAGCCGCGGCTCTTAGCCGACAGCCGCGTCTCGTCCATGTACTGCTTCACGCCCGGATAGCGCTGGAAGTAACGGTCGATGTAGCTCTTGGCCGCCGCCGTCTCGATGCTCAGGTTGCGCGCCAGCCCGAAGGCGCTCATGCCGTAGATCAGGCCGAAGTTGATCACCTTCGCATAGCGCCGCTGCTCGCTCGAGACCTGGTCGGGCGGCACGCCGAACACCTCGGAGGCCGTCGCGCGGTGCACGTCGAGCTTTTCGCGGAAGGCGCGCAGCAGCGCCTCGTCCTCGCTGATGTGCGCCATGATGCGCAGCTCGATCTGGCTGTAGTCGGCGCTCGCGATGCGGCAGCCCGGCGAGGCGATGAAGGCCTCGCGCACGCGCCGGCCTTCGGCGGTGCGGATCGGGATGTTCTGCAGGTTCGGGTCGTTGCTGGAAAGGCGCCCGGTCACCGCGACGGCCTGCGCGTAGTGCGTGTGCACGCGCCCCGTGCGCGGATGCACCATCTGCGGCAAGGTGTCGGTGTACGTGCCCTTGAGCTTCGACAGGCTGCGGTGCTCGAGGATCTTCGCCGGCAGCGGATAGTCTTCGGCCAGCTTCTCCAGCACCTCTTCATCCGTGCTCGGTGCCCCGCTCGCCGTCTTCTTCACCACCGGCAGGCCTTGCTTGGTGAACAGGATCTCGCCGATCTGCTTGGGGCTGCCCAGGTTGAAGGGCTGGCCCGCGAGCTCGTGCGCCTCGCGTTCGAGCTGCATCATGCGCTGGCCGAGTTCCTGGCTCTGGCGCGCGAGGGCCTGCGCGTCGATCAGCACGCCGTTGCGCTCGACGCGGTACAGCACCTCGCTGCACTCGATCTCGAGGTCGTAGACGAAGCGCAGCTTCGAATCCTTCTCCAGCTTCGTCCACAGCGCGCGGTGCACGTCGATGGTCTGGTCCGAGTCCTCGCAGGAATATTCGGCCGCCTTGTCGATCGGCACCTGGTTGAAGGTGATCTGGTGCGCGCCCTTGCCGGCGATGGTCTCGTAGTCGATGCCGGTGCGTCCCAGGTGGCGCTCGGCCAGGCTGGCCAGGCTGTGCGGCTTGTGCACTTCGAGCACGTAGCTTTGCAGCATGGTGTCGTGCACGTAGCCGCGCACCTCGACGCCGTGGTTGGCGAAGGCGTGGCGGTCGAACTTCACGTGCTGCCCGAGCTTGTGCTTCTCGCCGTTTTCCAGCCAGGGCTTCAGGCGCTGCAGCACCTCGTCGCGCGGCAGCTGGTCCGGCGCGCCCTGATAGTCGTGCGCCAGCGGGATGTAGCAGGCCAGCCCCGGCTCGGTGCTGAAGGACAGGCCCACGATGTTGGCGCGCATCTCGTCGAGCGAATCGGTCTCGGTGTCCAGCGCCACCAGCGATGCCGCCGCTATCCGTTCCAGCCAGGGTGCCAGCTGCTCCCAGGTGAAGATCGTCTCGTAATGCAGCGTGGTGGCCTGCGACAGGCCGGAGAGGTCCGGCTCCTCGTAGACGCCGGCGGGCGGGCGCTCGCCGGGGCCGACGCGCTTCCTGGAGCGATGCTCCTCGATCAGCTCCGGCGGCACGTCGTGCGTCTCGAGCTGGCGCGCCAGGCCCTTGAAGCCGTAGCGCTCGTAGAAGGCCTTGAGCTTCTCGACGTCCTGGCCGCCGATCACGATGTCCTGCAGGTCCGGGATGCCGGGGATGTGGTCCTTCAGGTCGCAGTCGGTGCGGATGGTCAGCAGCTGGCGGCCCTTGGGCAGCCATTCGAGGGCGCGCCGCAGGTTCTCGCCGACGGCGCCCTTCACCTTGTCGGCGTTGGCGATCAGGTTGTCGAGCGAGCCGTATTCCTGCAGCAGCTTGACCGCCGTCTTCGGGCCCACCTTGTCGACGCCGGGCACGTTGTCGACCGCGTCGCCGACCAGCGCCTGGTAGTCCACCATCAGGTGCGGCGGGATGCCGAATTCCGCCTCCACGCCCTGGATGTCGCGCTTCTTGTCGTTCATCGTGTCGATCACGACCACGTGCTCGTTCACGAGCTGCGACAGGTCCTTGTCGCCGCTGGAGATGATGGTCTGCACACCCGCGCGTGTGGCCAGGCAGGCCAGCGTGCCGATCACGTCGTCGGCCTCCACGCCCGGCACGTTCAGCACCTTCCATCCGAGCAGCTGCACCACCTCGTGGATCGGATCGATCTGCAGGCGCAGGTCGGAAGGCATGGGCGAGCGCGTCGCCTTGTAGTCGGGATAGATCTCGTCGCGGAAGGTGCCGCCGGGGGCGTCGAACACGCAGGCCGCGTAGTCCGCGCGCACGTCGCGGCGCAGCTTCTGCATCATGTTGATCATGCCGCGGATCGCGCCGGTGGCGGGGCTCGCCGGGTCGCCGGGCACGGCCCGCAGGTCGGGCATCGCGTGGAACGCGCGATAGAGGTAGCTGGAGCCGTCGACCAGCAGCAGCACCTTGGGTTGGGGTTGGGGGACTTCGTCCGGGTCGCTCATATCGGGGAGCATTGTGCCCGGGGCGGCGATGGGCATCGTAGGCTGGAGGTGAGCCCCGAAGGGCGAACCCCAGCGCTTCGGGCGAGCGGGCGAGCGAGCGAGCGCTGGGGTTCCGGCGCTTCGCGCGTCACCACCAGCCTACGGTTCCGGCGCTTCGCGCGTCACCGCCAGCCTACAATCCCTTCATGCGCGCGAGCTTCTTCCTCCTGGCCCTGCTTCCCGCCTGCGTCTTCGCGCAGGCCACGATCGAGCGCGAGGCCGACCTCGAACCGCGGCGCAACCAGAAGATCGAGCGCATCCGCATCGAGGACGCCGGCAACCGCATCGACGAACTGCGCGTGGGCGGGCAGACGCAGAACATCACCGTGCAGCCCAAGGCCAAGGTGCCGGCCTACGAGATCCAGCCGGACGACCTGGGCCGCAGCCGGCCTTCGGAAAGCCGCGAAGGCTTTTCCGGCCGCAAGCAGCGCGTCTGGAACGTGCTGGGGTTCTAGCATGGCGGTGTTCACCGAAGTCTCGCAGGCCGAGGCCAGCGCGCTGCTGCGCGAACTCAAGCTGGGCGAACTGCGCGAGCTGCGCGGCATCCAGAGCGGCATCGAGAACACCAACTACTTCGTCACGGCCGAAGACATGTTCGGCGCGCGCGAGTACGTGCTGACGCTGTTCGAGCGCCTCACCTTCGAGCAGCTGCCGTTCTACCTGCACCTGATGAAGCATCTGGCGCAGCACGGCATCCCGGTGCCCGACCCGCAGGCCGACCGCAACGGCGACATCCTGCACACGCTGTGCGGCAAGCCGGCGGCGCTGGTCAACAAGCTGGCCGGCCGGCACGAACTCGCGCCCGGGCCGGACCATTGCGCGCAGGTCGGCGCCATGCTCGCCCGCATGCACCTGGCCGGCCGCGACTACCACCGCCGCCAGCCGAACCTGCGCGGCCTGGCCTGGTGGAACGAGACCGTGCCGGTGGTGCTGCCTTTCCTGGACGAAGCGCAGGCCAGCCTCATCCGCAGCGAGCTGGCCTACCAGAACCACGTCGCCGCCGGTGCCGCCTGCACGGCCCTGCCGCGCGGGCCGGTGCACGCCGACCTGTTCCGCGACAACGTGATGTTCGAGGACGGCCAGCTCACCGGCTTCTTCGACTTCTATTTCGCCGGCGTCGACAGCTGGCTGTTCGACGTGGCCGTGTGCCTCAACGATTGGGCGATCGACCTGCCGACCGGCCGCCACGACGCGCAACGCGCCAGTGCCTTCGTGCAGGCGTATGCGGCGGTGCGGCCCCTGTCGGCGGCGGAGCGCCAGCTGCTGCCTGCCATGCTGCGCGCCGGCGCGCTGCGCTTCTGGATCTCCCGCCTGTGGGACTTCCACCTGCCGCGCGAGGCCTCGCTGCTCAAGCCCCACGACCCGGGCCACTTCGAGCGCGTGCTGCGGGAACGCATCGCGCAGCCCGTGACGGCGGCGAGCCTTTGACGCAGGCGCAGCGGCGGTGACGGGGGCTTGCGTTAAATTCCCTTCGTGAAACTCAACATCGTTCCCGCCCGCACCGGCTTCGTGTGGGTGAAGCTGGGGGTACGGACCTTCCTGCGGCAGCCCCTGGCGCTCACGGGCCTGTTCTTCATGTACATGGCAGGGGTGCTGGTGCTGTCGCAACTGCCCTTCGTGGGCACGATCCTGGGCGCGATGCTGGTGCCCGCCGCCACCCTGGGGCTGATGGCCGCCACGGCGGAGGCCGCGAGCGGCCGGTTCCCCATGCCCTCGGTCCTGATCAGCGCGTTCCGCGCCGGCCGCCAGCGCGCCCGCGCGATGCTGGTGCTGGGCGTGATCTACACCCTGGGCTCGATGCTGGCCACGCTGCTGGCCAGCGCCATGGTGGGCGAGCCGAATCCCGCGGCCGCGGCCGACACCCAGAATCCGGCGCTGGACGCGCGCTCGCTCGTCGCCCTGGTGCTGCACACGCCGCTGATCATCCTGTTCTGGCATTCGCCGGCGCTGGTGCACTGGCATGGCGTGGCCCCGGTCAAGAGCCTCTTCTTCAGCGCGGTCGCGTGCTTTCGCAACCTCGGTGCGATGCTGATGTACGCGGCCACCTGGCTGGGCGTGTTCGTCATCGTGGCCTTCCTCTTCAGCTCGGTGGGCATGATGCTGGGCGGCGTGGCGGTGGCCCGCAGCGTCATGCTCCCCACGGTGCTGCTGCTGGTCGCGATGTTCTCGACCTCGCTGTATTTCACCTTCCGCGACAGCTTCGACGCCGAGGACCTTCCGCAAATCGAGGCGGCCCCGCCAGGAGAGAGCGCACCATGAACGAGATCCTGCCTTGGTTCCGCCGCCGCCGCGTGCTGCGCGCGGCGGCCGCCTGGATGGCGGGCGGCGGCTTCGCGGCAGCACTCGCGCAGCAGCGCGGCAACGTGGTAGAACTGCGCGGCGACGTGCTGCTCAATGGCCAGCGCCTGCGGCCGGAACAGTTCATCCAGACCGGCGACGCGGTCCGGACCGGCCCGGACGCGCATGTCGTCTTCGTGATCGGCAACGCCGCCTTCCAGCTGCGGCAGAACACGGCGGTGAAGATCGAGCGCGGCGACACGCTCCACACCGTGAGCCTGCTGGACGTCGCGACCGGGGCGGTCGCGGCGGTGTGGGGCCCCGGGCACGCGCGCCAGATCGTCACGCCCACGCTCAGCGCCACGGTCCGCGGCACCGGGACCTACGTGGAAGTGCGGCCGCAGGAGAAGCTGCGCAGCTACTTCTGCAACTGCTACGGCGCCATCGAGCTGGCCACGGGGCGCGAGCGCACGCTCTCGAAGGCCGAGTACCACCAGTCGTTCTGGGCCGAACCGGCGCCGGTGAACGGCCGCCTGCTGACGCCGGCGCGGGCGATGGCCCACACGGACGAGGAAATGGAGTTCCTGGCGCAGCTGGTGGGGGAGCCCACGGCGTGGCAGGTGGCAGGGCGGCGCGGGAATCGGGACGGGTCGGGGGCGATCGGACCGGGGCGTTAGCCGTCATCCGTGCGCAGGCGGCGCGCAGGGAGGATCCGGGGCACGCGCGCGGCGCGTGAACATCGCGAGCCCTGGGTTCCCGCCTTCGCGGGAATGACGGGGCCGTCTTACGGCACCGGCGTCAGCTTCGCCACCGCCAGCGCCAGCCACTTCTGCCCATGGCGGGGGAAGTTGATCTGGGCGCGCGCGTCCTGGCCGCTGCCTTCCAGCGTCAGCACGGTGCCCTCGCCGAACTTGGCGTGGAACACCTTCATGCCGGCGCGCAGGCCATGCGCCGGTTCCGCCTTCTGCGCCGGCACCGGCGGGCTGGCGAAGGTCTCGCTGGCGCGGCTGGTGCCGGCCGAAGATCCGCGCGAGGTCGGATAGCCCATGCCGAAGCCGAACGCGGAGCCGCCGAAACTCTGGTTCTTCGGCGTCAGCCACTTCAGCGCCCCCTCCGGCAACTCGTCGAAGAAGCGGCTGCGCACGTTGTAGCGCGTCTGCCCGTGCAGCAGGCGGGTCTGCGAGTAGCTCAGGTACAGGCGCTTGCGCGCCCGCGTGATCGCCACGTACATCAGCCGGCGCTCTTCCTCCAGCCCGTCGTAGTCGGCCAGCGAGCGCTCGCTCGGGAACAGGCCTTCTTCCAGGCCGGTGACGAACACGCAATCGAACTCCAGGCCCTTGGCCGAGTGCACCGTCATGAGCTGCACGGCGTCCTGCCCGGCCTGCGCCTGGTTGTCGCCCGATTCGAGCGCGGCATGGGTGAGGAAGGCCGCCAGCGGCGACAGCGTCTCGCCGGTTTCGGCGTCGGGCGGCACGTAGTCGGGCGCCGGCTCGTTGATCTCCGGCAGGCTCGGGTCGAGCCCCTGGCTGGCCGGCGACTGCCGCAGCACGGTGCCACCGAGCTCGTCGATCGGCAGCGCCACCGCGTCGCGGCCGAAGCCCTCCTGCGTGACGAAGCTCTCCGCCGCGTTCACCAGTTCCTCCAGGTTGTCGATGCGGTCGCCGCCGTCGCGCTCGGCGCGGTAGTGCTCGATCAGGCCGCTCCGCTGCAGCATCACCTCGATGATCTCGCGCAGCGTGAGGCCCGCGGTCTCCACGCGCATGGCGTCGATCTTCGCCACGAAGGCGGCGAGGTTGGCGCCGGCCTTGCCGGTGGTGGCCTGCACCGCGTCGTGCAGCGAGGAGCCCGAGGCACGGGCGGCGTCCTGCAGCTGTTCGACCGAGCGGGCGCCGATGCCGCGGGCCGGGAAGTTCACCACCCGCAGGAAGCTGGTGTCGTCGTTGGGGTTCTCCAGCAGCCGCAGGTACGACAGGGCATGCTTGATCTCGGCCCGCTCGAAGAAGCGCAGCCCGCCGTACACCCGGTAGGGCACCGCCGCATTGAACAGGCCGGTTTCGATCACCCGGCTCTGGGCGTTGCTGCGGTAGAGGATCGCGATCTCGTGGCGCGGGATGCCCTCGCGCGCGAGCTGGCGCGCTTCCTCCACCAGCCACTGCGCCTCCGCCATGTCGGTCGGCGCTTCGTAGATGCGCACCGGCTCGCCCGGGCCCTGGTCGGTGCGCAGGTTCTTGCCCAGGCGCGTCTTGTTGTGCGCGATCAGCGCGTTGGCCGAATCCAGGATGTTGCTGAAGCTGCGGTAGTTCTGCTCCAGCTTGATCTGGTGGCCGACCTGGAACTCGCGCACGAAGTCGGCCATGTTGCCCACCCGCGCGCCGCGGAAGGCATAGATGCTCTGGTCGTCGTCGCCGACCGCGAAGACCGAGTTGCCGGGCCCGGCGAACATCTTGATCCAGGCGTACTGCAGCTTGTTGGTGTCCTGGAACTCGTCGATCAGGATGTGGTGGAAGCGCCGGCGGTAGTGCTCGCGGATCGGGTCGTTGTCGCGCAGCAGCTCGTAGCTGCGCAGCATCAGCTCGGCGAAATCGACCACGCCTTCGCGCTGGCACTGCTCCTCATAGAGCTGGAAGATCTCGACCTTGCGGCGGTCCTCCTCGGTCCGCACCTCCATCGCGCCGGGGCGCAGGCCCTCCTCCTTGGCGCCGGAGATGAACCACTGCAGCTCCTTGGCCGGGAAGCGTTCCTCGTCCACGTTGTGCTGCTTCATCAGGCGCTTGACGGCCGAGAGCTGGTCCTGCGTGTCCAGGATCTGGAAGCCTTGCGGCAGGCCGGCCAGCTTGTAGTGGGCGCGCAGGAAGCGGTTGCACAGGCCGTGGAAGGTGCCGATCCACATCCCGCGCACGTTGACCGGCAGCATCGCCGCCAGCCGCGTCATCATTTCCTTGGCCGCCTTGTTGGTGAAGGTGACGGCCATGACGTTGCCCGGCCCGATCTGCCCCGTGGACAGCAGCCAGGCGATGCGGGTGGTGAGGACGCGCGTCTTGCCCGATCCGGCGCCGGCCAGGATCAGCGCGTGGGCGTTGGGCAGGGTGACCGCCGCGCGCTGCTCGTCGTTGAGATGCTGGAGCAGCGGCGACTCGGTGACTTCTGGATGCATGGAGCATTGTAGGAACCCGGCCGGGAACCGAACGGGCCGCGCCGGCATCTGAGCCGCTGTGCTGCGCGTCCTCACCTCCCTCCTCCTTGCCGCTCCCCTCGTCGCCCATGCGCTGTGCACCAGCGACGACGTGCCGCCCGTGCACACGCTGGTCGAGCGCTTCACCAGCGCCGACTGCCTGGCGTGCTGGCGCGCTCCGTCGCCCGCCAGGGCACCCGCCGATGCGCTGGTGCTCGACTGGATCGTGCCGGGCGCCCAGGCCGGTGGCCCTGCCGTCGCCGGCCCGGCGAGCGACGACGCCCTGGAGCGCCTGGCCTGGCTGCACCACCGCAGCCCCGCCACGATGGAGACGGTCACCAGCCGCCGCGCGGGCACGCCGGCCCGCCTGCGGATCGCCCACGGCGAAGCCTTCAACGACTACGTCGGCGTGTCGATGGAACTGCAGGCCCCGGGCAGCGAGGCCTGGCACGCCTGGCTGCTGCTGGTGGAACAGATCCCGGCCGGCGCCGAGGGCTCGCCGGTCGCCCGCAACCTGGTGCGCAAGGTATTCCGGCCCGACGCCTGGGCCAAGCCCCGCCGCGGCGCCGGCCCGCTGGCCGAGACGCGCTCGATGCAGGTGCCCCGGGCGACCCGTCCCGACCGGGTGCGGCTGGTCTCGGTACTGCAGGATGGCCGAGGGCGCATCAGGGCTATCACCCAGACGGAGTGCCACGAATGACTGCCCGGCCGTAGAATCAATCACCGGGCCCAAGCATTTGTGGCCCGGTTTTTCGTCTGGGGCCCTCGCGCCCGGCGGCAAGCCGGTCCCCACAGTCCAAGCGTCCACCTGTTCGACAACAGACCTCCGGAGCCTGGAATGGAAATCTTCGATTACGACAAAGTGCTGCTGCTGCCCCGCAAGTGCCGCGTGGAAAGCCGCTCGGAATGCGACCCGACCCTCGAGTTCGGCGGCCGCCGCTTCAAGCTGCCGGTGGTGCCGGCCAACATGAAGACCGTGGTCGACGAGAAGATCTGCCTGTGGCTGGCCCGCAACGGCTACTTCTACGTGATGCACCGCTTCGACCTGGACAACCTGCAGTTCGTCCGGAAGATGAAGGAGGCCGGCGCCTTCGCGTCGATCTCCGTGGGCGTCAAGCAGCCGGACTACGACACCATAGACCGCCTTGCCGCGGAGGGCCTGGTGCCGGAATACATCACGATCGACATCGCGCACGGCCACGCCGACACGGTGAAGAACATGATCTTCCACATCAAGAAGAAGATGCCGCAGGCCTTCGTGATCGCCGGCAACGTCGGCACGCCGGAAGCGGTGATCGACCTGGAAAACTGGGGCGCCGACGCGACCAAGGTTGGCATCGGCCCGGGCAAGGTCTGCATCACGCGCATGAAGACCGGCTTCGGCACCGGCGGCTGGCAGCTCTCGGCGCTCAAGTGGTGCGCCCGCGTGGCGACCAAGCCGATCATTGCCGACGGCGGCATCCGCGAGCACGGCGACATCGCCAAGAGCATCCGTTTCGGCGCCAGCCTGGTGATGGTCGGCTCCATGCTGGCCGGCCACGAGGAGTCGCCCGGCGACACGGTGGAAGTGGAAGGTCGCCTGTACAAGGAGTACTACGGCAGCGCCTCGGACTTCAACAAGGGCGAATACAAGCACGTCGAGGGCAAGCGCATCCTCGAGCCGGTCAAGGGCAAGCTGCCCGAGACCCTGCGCGAGATGGAAGAAGACCTGCAGAGCTCGATCAGCTACGCCGGCGGCACCAAGCTGATGGACATCCGCAAGGTCAACTACGTGATCCTGGGCGGCGACAACGCGGGCGAGCACCTGCTGATGTAATTCGCGCTGCGAATGCGGACAGCCGAACGCAGAAGCCGCAAAAGTTCGCAAAAACCGCAAAAGGGTCCACTGGGGGTCCTTCTGCGGCTTTTGCGAAACTTTTGCGGCTTCTGCGTTCCGGCTGTTGAAGTGAAGGTGGATCAGGCCCGCAGCAAGTCCAGCGCCAGCTGGTGCAGGCGGTGGCTCGGTTCGACGAGGGCGTCGAGCACGCTGAAGTGGTGCAGTGCCGGCAGCACCTCGCACACCGGAACGCGGCGGGCGCCCCAGGATTCCTGGATCAGGCGGTTCTGGCGGTGGAACTCCGCGCTTTCGTCGCCGCCCGCGACCGAATAGAGCGTGCCGCTGCGCGGCGCCGGCAGGCGCGCCGGGCTGGCCTGCTCCACCTGCTCCGGCGTGAGCTGCAGGGTCCCCTGCAGGAAAGGCGTGTGCATGATCGGCTCGAGGTCGTGCAGGCCGGAAATCGACAGCGCGCCGCGCACGGTATCGCGCGGCAGCCCCGCGTCGAGCTGCGGCCACAGGCAGGTGAGCAGCATCGCCGCCAGGTGCCCGCCCGCGGAATGGCCGGCCACGACGATCCGGCGCGGGTCGCCGCCGAAGCGGCGCGCGTTGCGCCAGGTCCAGGCCACGGCGCGTGCCATCTGCAGCGTGATCTGCGGAATCGTGACCGCCGGCGCCAGCGCGTAGTTCGGCACCACCACGCAGGCGTTGTGCCGCGTGAAGGCCGGAGCGACGAAGGAATGGTCGCTCTTGTCCAGCGCGCGCCAGTAGCCGCCGTGGATGAACACCAGCACCGGCCCGCCCCCCTGCTCCGCCGGGAAGACGTCGAGCGTCTCGCCGGGCTCGGTGCCATACGCGATGTCCAGCTCGCACCGAAGCTCGCCGCGCGCCTTGCCCGACTCTGCCGCCCAGCGGGCAAGGTAGTCCGCATGGTCCGGCACCAGCGCCCGGTTGTTGTACATCCGGTCGCACCAGTCCCCGTCACCCCTGTTCATAGCCACTGCTCCTTTTACCCCACCCCTTTTGCAACATCCTGTCACAATTTGTCAGCCTACGGTTGAGAGCGTCAGTTTGACGTAAACGTATTCGGTATACAGAATACGCAGCCCATGGCAGCCCAACTCGTGCAGCTCGAAGCGACGCCCGACCTCGTCGAGCGCGTCTATCGCACGCTCGGTGACGCGATCAGCGGCGGCTCGCTCGCGCCCGGACAGCGCATCAGGCAGGAGGAGATCGCGCAGCAGCTCGCCGTCTCGCGGCAGCCCGTGCTGCAGGCCCTTCGCCTGCTCAAGCGCGACGGCTTCGTCGAGGACGCCCCAGGCCGCGGCCTGCAGGTGGCCGCCCTCGATGCCCAGTGGATCCGCAACGTCTACCAGGTGCGCGGCGCGCTCGATGCGCTCGCCGCGCGCCTCGCCGCGGAGCGGCGCTTCCGCATCGCGCCCGCGCTGCTGCAGGCCGGGCGCCGTGCGGCGCGCGGCGACGACGTCACGGCCATGATCGATGCCGACCTGGCTTTCCACGTCGCCCTCTACCGCGCCGCCGGCAACCCGTTGATCGAGGAAAGTGCGCAGCTCCACTGGCGCCACCTGCGGCGCGTGATGGGTGCGGTGCTGCAGCAGCTGCCCCAGCGCGAACAGGTCTGGGACGAACACGAGGCGATCGCGCAGGCGATCGCCGGCGGCCGCGCGGCCGAGGCCGCGCGCCTGATCGAGGACCACGGCCGCCACGCCAGCGACAAGCTTTCCGAGGGCCTGGACCAGGTCCTCCATCCCGCGGCCGCGCCCGACCCCAGGAGACAACCGTGAGACTCACCCCCGCCCAACGCGAACAGTTCGACCGCGACGGCTACCTGTTCTTCCCCGGCCTGTTCAGCCCCGAGGAGACCCGCACGCTCAACACCGCCGTGCCGGCGCTCTATGCCCGGCGCGAAGCCTTCAACGTGCGCGAGAAGGGCAGCGACGCGGTGCGCACCAACTTCGCCGCGCACCTGTACAGCGAGCCCTTCGCCCGGCTGGCGCGCCACCCCCGCATGGTGCAGCCGGTGATGGACCTCTTCGACGAGGAGGTCTACATGCACCAGTTCAAGATCAACGGCAAGATGGCCTTCGAGGGCGACGTCTGGCAGTGGCACCAGGACTACGGCACCTGGTTGAACGACGACATGATGCCCACCGAGCGGGCGATGAACGTCGCCATCTTCCTGGACGACGTCAACGAGTTCAACGGCCCGCTGATGTTCATCCCCGGCAGCCACAGGAAGGGCGTGGTCGAGGCGAGGCACGACCTCACCACCACCAGCTATCCGCTGTGGACCGTCTCCGGCGAACTGATCGCGCAGCTGGTCGAACGCGCCGGCGGCAGGAACGGCGGCATCGTCAGCCCCAAGGGCCCGGCCGGCTCCATGATCCTGTTCCACAGCTGCCTGGTGCACGCGTCGACCAGCAACCTGTCGCCGTGGAACCGGGTGAGCGTGTACCTGAGCCTGTGCGCCGTCTCCAACCACATCCGCCGCTTCAAGCGGCCCGAATACATCGCGCACCGCGACTTCACGCCCATCGCCTGCCTGCCGGACGACTGCCTGCTGCAGCCCTACCCGGTGGACCTGCCCTGGAAGGACGGCATGCCGGCCAGTGCGCTCGCCACGTCCTCCGACACCATCGACCCGATCAACACAGAGACGGCGCGAGCCGTCATCCCCGCGTAGGCGAGGCCCAGGAGAAGTTCCATGTCCCTGCACGCGAAACTCCAGCAACGCGCCTCCGAGGGCAAGCCGATCCGCGTCGGCCTGATCGGCGCCGGCAAGTTCGGCTCCATGTACCTCGCGCAGGTGCCCAACACCCCCGGCGTGCACCTGGCCGCCATCGCGGACCTGTCGCCGACCGGCGCACGCAACAACCTCGCGCGCGTCGGCTGGAAGGCGGAGCGTACGCAGGCCAGCTCCATCGACGAGGCGCTCAGGACCGGCGCCACGCACGTCGGCGAGGACTGGGAGGCCCTGGTGCGCCATCCCGCGATCGACGTGGTGGTCGAGTGCACGGGGCACCCGATCGCCGCCGTCGACCACTGCCTGCAGGCCTTCGCCCACCGCAAGCACGTGGTCAACGTGACGGTGGAGGCCGATGCGTTCTGCGGTCCGCTGCTGGCGCGCAGGGCGGCCGAAGCGGGCGTCGTCTACTCGCTGGCCTTCGGTGACCAGCCGGCGCTGATCTGCGACCTGGTCGACTGGGCACGCACCTGCGGCTTCCCCGTGGTGGCCGCCGGCCGCGGCCACAAGTGGCTGCCGCACTTCAGCGAATCGACGCCCGAGACGGTGTGGAACAACTGGGGCCTCACGCCGGAGCAGGCGCAGCGCGGCGGCCTCAACCCCAAGATGTTCAACAGCTTCCTCGACGGCTCCAAGCCCTCGATCGAGAGCACCGCGGTGGCCAACGCCACCGGCCTGTCGGTGCCCTCCAACGGCCTGCTCTACCCGCCGGCCAGCATCGAGGACATCCCCTTCGTCACGCGTCCGCGCTCCGAAGGCGGCGTGCTCGAACGCAAGGGCATGGTGGAAGTGATCTCCTCGCTGGAGGCCGACGGCCGCGCGATTCCGTACGAGATCCGCATGGGCGTGTGGGTCACCGTGGAAGGCGAGACGGAATACATCCGGAACTGCTTCGAGGAATACAAGGCGCACACCGATCCGGGCGGCCGCTACTTCACGCTGTACAAGCGCTGGCACCTGATCGGGCTGGAAGTGGGCGTGTCGGTCGCCAGCGTCGCGCTGCGCGGCGAGGGCACAGGCGTGCCGAACTGCTGGAACGCCGACGTGGTGGCCACCGCGAAGCGCGACCTGCAGCCCGGGGAAGTGCTCGACGGCGAGGGCGGCTACACGGTGTGGGGCAAGCTGCTGCCGGCCGACGCCTCGGTGCGCATGGGCGGGCTGCCGCTGGGCCTGGCGCACGACGTGAAGCTGGTGCGCGCCGTGAAGAAGGGCCAGAGCCTGAGCTGGGCCGACGTGGCGATGGACACGAGCACGCACGCGTACCGGATCCGGCGCGAAATGGAGTCGCTGTTCGCACGCTGACGGCGATCCACTCATTGCAACGGGGTCGCGCAAAGTGCTGCGCGGCTTTTGCTACAATGGCGTTCGTTGTGGGGGGGTAGCTCAGCTGGGAGAGCGTCGCGTTCGCAATGCGAAGGTCGGGAGTTCGATCCTCCTCCTCTCCACCACAATTCCCGGGGGTTCTTAGCTCAGTTGGTAGAGCAGCGGACTCTTAATCCGTAGGTCGTAGGTTCGAATCCTACAGGACCCACCACCCGGACAAAATGAAAAGCCGCTACGGAATCCGTAGCGGCTTTTTTCCTGGGGCTGTCGGAAACGACGGGGCACTCGCGTGCCCCTTTCCGTGGCTCACTCCCGATCAGTGACCCGGCTCCCAGTGCCCCGGCACCCACGTCGAGACGCCGTTCTGGATCTCGAAGTGGCCTGCGTTCCAGCGGTCCCCATCCTGCGGACCCGCGATCTGGATCTGCGCCGGCGGACCGCCCAGCACCGCCGTCGAGTTCGACGGGGCGATGGCGATCGCTGGCCGCTCCTGGGCCAATTGCGCCTGGTATTCGCGCTGCGCCTGGTCGCCCTGGTTGTTCGCGGCTGCCGCACCCGCCCCCGCCAGTGCGGCGAGGCCTGCCGCCACGGCAGGCGCGAAGGCATGGGCGCTGCCCACGGCGAACAGGCTCCCTGCGGTGGCCAGTGCTGCAATCAATTTGTTGTGCTTCATGTCGATCTCTCCTCAAAAGGACATGGCCACAGCATCCGGTCGAGCACCGGCCAGGGCAGTCGGCCCACGGCGAGGGTCGGAGTGGGACTCCTCGGGCGAGCCGTGTGGCAGGCGAACCGGCAAGATCCCGTGCCGAGCCTTCGAAGCTCAGCGTCCAAGGAGTGGCGGCCGGCCGCCTGTCCTGCAGCCGGCCTTCAGCGGCCGGCCTCGATTTCCGAGGCCCGCGGGCACTGGGCCGGGTTCTGCGACTGCGCCGTGTCGAGCTCGCCCTCGCGGTACGTGCAGTCGTACGCCGCCCCGTTCGGCACGCGCCCGGTGAGGCGGCGCACCCGGCCGCCTTCGTAGTAATAAGTGGCGAGGACCTGCATCGCCTCGGGCCGGGCGCGTTCGCCCCACCAGACCCGCTGGCAGCCGGTGACGCCGCGGGCCATCACCGGCGGCCAGGTGGCGATGTCCATCCGGTCGCGAACGCCGAAGACGGCCCCCGGCGGCACCGCGGCGCGTTCGCAGTCCGCACCGGCGACGGCGCGCCCCGTCAGCGCCGTGCCGCAACCGGCCAGGAGGAGGGAGGAAGCAAGGGAAAGCGCAAGGATGATCCGCATGGCTGTCGGACCCGCCAGGAAGGCGGGCGTTGTCAGGGTGCGGACCAGCGTAGCACTTGCGCCCGCGCCCGGGGGCCGGGAAAAGTGCACGGCGGCCGGCCGGCTCCGGCGGGGCTGGCGGGGGCGCCGGCCGGATCGTTTCTAATACGGGTTCCGCCACGGCTTTCGCGCGGACATCCGCCGCCGGGCGCCGGCCTTGCGCCACCCCCCTTGTTTCGGAATGTGCATCGCACCGCATGGTGCGGAGGATCCTTTTGCGCAGCACCTTCGGCAGTTCGACGCTGGTCCGCCTCCTCGGCGAATGGACGCCCGCCGTCGCGGAGCCGTCCGGCCCCGACGTGGCCGAGCGCCTGAGCCTGTGGGTCGACGCCTTCGCGGCGATCCGGCTGCAGTCCGCGCACCAGGCGATCGCCAGCGTGCGCGCGGCGGCGCCGGCCCGCTGGCGCAAGCCGGGGGCGGCATCGCTGGCCGAGGACGTCGAGCGGGTGCGCTCGGTGCTCGTGCGCGCCATTGCGCAGGAGCCGGGGCCGGTCATCGAGACGGCGCATACGCCGGCCGACCTGCGCCGCCTCGCGCGCGCCGCCGCCCGTCCGGAAGAAGCCGCCGCCGACGCGAGCTACGCGCCGTGGCGCCAGCGCCACCTGGAGCTGCAGCGGCAGATGGAGCTCATGATCCCGCCGCTGCGCGAGCACCTGCGGCAGGCGCTGGCCCAGGGTTCGGCGCGCATGCGCAAGCTGGCGACGCTGGACGCGGCCATGGAGCAGGTCCTCGCCGCGCGCGAGCACAAGCTGCTGGCGCGCATCACCGAGCGCATGGAGCGGCGCTTTGCGCAACTGCGCGCCGCGCAGCTGCAGGCGCTGCAGGAGAGCGGCCAGCACGACGATCCGGCCGGGTGGCGCCAGCCCGGCGGCTGGCTCGCCCGCTTTGCCGGCGAGTGGCGCCAGCTGCTGGCGGCGGAACTGGAGCTGCGCCTGCAGCCCGCCATCGGCCTGGTCGAGGCCCTGGGCAACGAATTGAACGAACAGCAATGAGCAAGCGATTTTTTGCGGCCGCCTTCGGAATCGGCCTGGCGGCGGTGGCCTGGGTGGCCACCGGCTTCGTCGGGTCGAGCGGGCTGGCCCTGGCGATGACGCTGGTGATCGGCGCGGTCTACCTGCTGGGGGCGCAGGAGCTGCGCCAGTTCCGCGCGGCGACGTCCGGGCTGGCCGGCGCGCTCGCCACCATCCCGCAGCCGCTGCCGGACCTCGGCGCCTGGCTGGAGCAGGTGCCGCCCACCCTGCGCCACGCCGTGCGCCTGCGCATCGAGGGCGAGCGCGCCGGCCTGCCCGGCCCGGCCCTGACGCCCTACCTGGTCGGCCTGCTCGTGATGCTGGGCATGCTGGGCACCTTCCTCGGGATGGTGGTGACCTTCAAGGGCGCGGTGTTCGCGCTGGAAGGCTCGACCGACCTGCAGGCGATCCGCTCCGCCCTGGCGGCGCCGATCAAGGGCCTGGGCCTGTCCTTCGGCACCTCGGTCGCCGGCGTGGCCGCCTCCGCCATGCTGGGCCTGATGGCGGCGATCGCCCGGCGCGAGCGCCTGGAACTCGCGCGCCAGCTCGAAGGCCGCATCGCCACCGTGCTGCAACCCTTTTCCCTGGCCCACCGGCGCGACGCGACCTTCCAGGCCATCCAGCAGCAGGCGCACGCGCTGCCGGCGCTGGTGGACCGGCTGGAGACGATGATGGAACGCATCGAGCAGCGCAGCCGCCAGCTCGACGAACAGCTCTCGGCGCGCCAGGAGCACTTCCATGGGGAGGTGCGCGGCGCCTATGAGATGCTGGCCGACCGCGTGGGGACGTCGCTGCAGGCAAGCCTTGCCGACGGCGCCCGCGCGGCCGGCGACAGCATCCGCCCGGTGATCGCCTCCACGATGGCGCAGCTGGCCGGCGATGCGCAGCGCCTGCACGCCCGCCTCGGCGAGGTGGCGCAAGGCCAGGCCGATGCGCAGCACGCGCGGATGGACCAGCTGGCGACGGCCTGGCGCGCCGAGTTCACGGCCCTGCGCGAGCAGGAAGACGCGCGGGGACAGGCGGCCGTCGAGCGGCTCGGCCAACTCGAAGCGGCGGTCGCCCGCCACCTCGCCAGCCTGGGAACGGCCCTGGAGGCACCGATCACCCGCCTGCTGCAGACCGCGTCCGAAGTGCCGCAGGCCGCGGCCGGCGTCATCGCGCAGCTGCGCGAGGAAGTGAGCCGGGCCGCCGATCGCGACACCGCTTCGCTGCAGGAGCGTACCGACCTGCTGGAGCGGCTGGGCGCCCTGCTGCAGTCCCTGCAGCAGGCCTCGGGCGAGCAGCGCGCCGCCATGGACGCGATGGTGGCGTCGGCCTCCTCGGTGCTGGAGCAGGCCGGCGCGCGCTGGGTCGAGGCGCTGCAGGCGCAGGCCGGCCAGGCCGCGGACACGAGCGCGCACCTGGCGGCCGGCGCGGTGGAACTCGCCAGCGTGGCGGAATCGTTCGCGCACGGCGTGCAGTCGTTCCAGGCCGGCAACGACAAGCTGGCCGAAGCGCTGCAGCGTATCGAAGCCTCGCTGCAGCGCTCCACCGCCCGCAGCGACGAGCAGCTGGCGTACTACGTGGCGCAGGCGCGGGAGGTGATCGAGCTGAGCATCGCCTCGCAGCAGGGCCTGATCGAGAACCTGCGCCAGCTGCAGGGCGCCCGCAAGGGCAGCGCGCTGGCGCTGGCGGACGGGGAACCGGCGTGACCGCGTGGCGATGGGGGGCCCGATGACCGAGGCGGACGACGGCGAGCTCGCGGTCGAGGCGCCGGTCTGGACGGTGTTCGGCGACCTGATGGCCGGCCTGGTCGGCGCCTTCGTGCTGGTGCTGATCGGCGTCCTGTTCGTGCAGATGGACCTGGTGGCCAGCCTGCAGCAGGAAGTGGAGAAGCGCCGGGTCGAGGAGCAGCGCCGCATGGCGCTGGAGAAGGCGCTCGCCATCCCGCTCGCCTCCGGCCGCGTGACCCTGGACAACGGCCGCATCGGCATCAGCGGCAGCGTGCTGTTCGCCGTCAACTCCGACGACTTGCGGCCGGAAGGCCGGCAGATCCTGCGCAGCCTGGTGCATCCGCTGCGCGTCTATCTCGGCGAGCGCAGGGAGATGCTCATGGTCAGCGGCTTCACCGACGACAAACCGCTGCGCGAAGGCAACCACCGCTTCGCCGACAACCTGGAGCTCTCGGCCCAGCGCGCCCTGACGGTGACGCGGGCGCTGATCGAGGAAGGCATGCCGTCCTCGCAGGTGTTCGCGGCGGCCTTCGGGCCCGAACAGCCGGTCGCCTCCAATGCCAGCGAGCAGGGACGGGCGCTGAACCGGCGCGTCGAGATGGCGCCGGTGCCGCGCGCCAGCCCCGCGCCGGCGCCGGCGACCGCGGCGAAATGAACGCACCCCCGGACCCGGCCGCCCGCCTGGCCGCGCTGCGCGAAGCCGGCGCGTCCGGGATCGACCCGGTGCGCCTGCATTTCCTGGAGGCCCTGGAGCGGCGCGCGCAGGCCCAGCCGGAACCCGTGCGCGCGCTGCTGCACGACAAGCTGGCTGCCGGCATCGCCGAGTTCGAGCAACGGGCGGCACGGGCGCCGGCCCAGGCCGCGGCCGTTGCCGCGCCGCCCGGCGCCGGGGCCAGCCCGCTGGCGAGCCTCGAGGCCTCCTTGCTTCACGCGGCAGCAGCGCGCCTCGCGCCGGGCGAGATCGGGCCTGAGCTCGAACTGGCAGGCGCGCGGCGCTTTCGCCACGCCTGGCAGGCCGGCCGGACGCTGGACCAGGTGGCGCAGGCGCTGGAGCGCCGGCCGGTCAATGCCGGCCCGCTCAACTCGCACGCGCTGGTGCTGCATGCGATGGCCCTCATGCGGGAGCTCTCCCCGGCCTACCTGCGGCGCTTCCTCACGCTGGTGGAATCGCTCCAGTGGCTCGAGCAGGCCGGTGAGCCGCAGCCCCAGCCACGGACGGGCAAGGCCGCTGCCGCCCGCCGAAGACGTCGCTCCAGCGACGATTGAGCGCCCCGATCGTCGGAGCGACAGCGCTGCAGCGACAGCCGTGGGGCCGCAAGTGGGGAATTTCCCCGGTTTTGGTGGAGACGACCCCCGCACTTTCCCCAGCCCTTCTTGATTATTCCGTCAAGTTCGTACTGTGTTTCCCGGACGAATTCGGCATTTCCGAGCGGTTTGGACGGATTAA
>NZ_JAEQND010000016.1:37500-132286 GCF_016722765.1 Ramlibacter alkalitolerans
GAAGGCACGATCGTGCGCTTCCCCGTCAAGGGCCGGGAAGGGCTGGTGGAGATCGCCTCGCGCGACCTGCCCGGCCTCCTGCAGGCCGCCACGCCCGACCAGGTGCAGCCGGAAAGCTTCGACCTGGCGGTGCTGGGCATGCAGGAATCCCAGTACGGCGAGCCCGGCGTGCGCGGCCTGATGCAGCGCATCGCCCAGGCCCGCATTCCCTGCCTGGCGATCATGAACATGCCGCCGCTGCCCTACCTGCGGCGCATCGCGCGCGTGCAGGCGGACCTGCTGAAGGACTGCTACACCGATCCGGAGCTGTGGGCTGCCTTCGACCCGGAACTGGTGACGCTCGCCAGCCCGGATCCGCAGGCCTTCCGCCCGGTGGGCGAGCCGAAGAACGTGCTGCAGGTCGGCCTGCCCACCAACTTCAAGGCGGCGCGTTTCAGCGGCGAGGCGGCCACTCGCCTGCTGCGCCGGCTGGAAGCCGACATCGAGGACGCGCGCTTCGCCGTCGGCGGCGAAGTCCTCGACATCCCGGTGAAGCTGAAGGTGCACGAGTCGCTGTTCGTGCCGCTCGCCAAGTGGCCGATGCTGATGACCGGCAACTACCGCTGCATCCGCCCGCACGGGATGATCGCCATCCAGGAGGCCGTGCACGGCGATATCGAGCGCTCGCGGGCGATCTACGCCTGGGTGGCGGACCTGTGCTGCCGCCTCGGCGCCGACCCGGCCGACCTGGTGCCCTTCGAGAAGTACGCGCAGGCCGCGGCTTCGCTGAAGAAGCCCTCGTCCGCCGCCCGTGCGCTCGACGCCGGCGCGCAGAACATCGAGCGCGTCGACGCGCTGGTGCGCCGCCTCGCCGTGCAGCTTGGCCTGGCGAACCGCGACCTGCAGGAGGTCGTGGGCCTGATCGACGCCCGCCTGGCCGGCAACCGCCTGGCGCGCGAAGAGCGCATCGCAGCGTAGGCGACCTTCGCGCCCGACCGGAAAGCCGCCCGCGGGCGGCTTTCGCGCGTCATGATGGGGGCTCGTCCGCATCGAACACCCGCATGAACGGATTCAAGCTGCCCCCCAAGACGCCCCCGTCGGGCGTGCGCCCGCCGCCCACGCGCATGCCGCCGCGCAAGGTGTGGGGCTTGTTTGCCCTGATCCTGCTCGTCAACTACCTGGTGATGAGCTACCTGTATCCGGCCGGCGATGCGCCGGTGACGGTGCCCTACACCGCCTTTCGCGACCAGGCGGGCAAGGGCAACGTGGCGGCGATCTACAGCCGCGGCACGGCGATCGAGGGCCGCTTCAAGGCGCCCGTCACCTGGCCGCCGGAGGAGATGCGCCAGCAGAAGCTGCCGCCGCAGGCGCCCGCGGCGGAACGCGCCCAGGCCCGCCTGCCCGCGCGCCAGGCGACCATGTTCACCACCGAGCTGCCCGCCTTCTTCGACCGCGATCTCGAACCCTTCCTGATCTCGCACGGCGTGGAGATCAGCGCGGTGCCGATCCAGCAGGGCAGCGGCTGGTCCACCCTCCTGTTCGGCTTCGGCCCCGCGATCCTGCTGATCGCCTTCTACGTCTGGATGTACCGGCGCGCCGCGGGGCAAGGCGGCGGCGGTGGCATGGGCGGCATCTTCGGCATGGGCCGCAGCCGCGCAAAGCGCTACGACGCGGCCGATGCGGAGAACCGCGTCACCTTCAACGACGTCGCCGGCATCGACGAGGCCGAGAACGAACTGGTGGAGATCGTCGACTTCCTCAAGGCGCCGGAGAAGTACACCCGCCTGGGCGGCACCGCGCCCAAGGGCGTGCTGCTGATCGGCTCCCCCGGCACCGGCAAGACGCTGCTGGCCAAGGCGGTGGCGGGCGAGGCCGGCGTGCCCTTCTTCTCCATGAGCGCGTCCGAGTTCGTCGAGATGATCGTCGGCGTGGGCGCGGCCCGCGTGCGCGACCTGTTCAAGCAGGCGCGCGAGAACGCGCCGGCCATCATCTTCATCGACGAGATCGACGCCATCGGCCGCGCCCGCGGCCAGATGTCGATCGGCGGCGCGAGCGAGCAGGAACACACGCTGCAGCAGATCCTCACGGAGATGGACGGCTTCAGCGGGCGCGAGGGCATCATCGTGCTGGCCGCCACCAACCAGCCCGACGTGCTCGATCGCGCGCTGCTGCGGCCCGGCCGCTTCGACCGCCGCGTGGTCGTCAACCTGCCCGACAAGTCCGGCCGCAAGGCGATCCTCGAAGTGCACGTGCGCAAGGTGCCGCTGGACGACGACGTGAGCCTGGAGGAACTGGCGCAGGCCACGCCCGGCTTCTCCGGCGCCGACCTGAAGAACCTGGTGAACGAGGCGGCGCTGCTGGCCGCGCGCCGCAACGAGGCCGCGGTGCACCACAAGGACTTCCTCGATTCGCTGGAGAAGATCGTGCTGGGCCCGGAGCGGCCGCTGCTGCTGGGCCCCGACGACCGCGAGCGCATCGCCTACCACGAGAGCGGGCACGCGCTGCTCGGCATCCTGGTGCCGGGGGCCGATCCGGTGCACCGCGTGAGCATCGTGCCGCGCGGGCAGGCGCTGGGCGTGACCTACCAGCGCCCGCAGACCGACCGCTACAACTACCCCGAGGACTACCTGCGTGCCCGCATCATCGGCATGCTGGGCGGCCGCGCCGCCGAGGAAGTGGTGTACGGCACCCGCACCACCGGCGCGGAGAACGACATCGAGCAGGCCAGCAACATGGCGCGCAACATGGTCACGCGCTGGGGCATGAGCGATGCCGTCGGCATGGTGCAGCTCGCGCCGCCGCAGAACGCCTACCTGGGCACCGGCGGCGCCTTCATGGGCGAGAAGCCCTTCAGCGAGCAGACCGCGAGCCTGGTCGACGCCGAAGTGCAGCGGATCATCAACGAGTGCCATGGCGAGGCCAAGCGCCTGCTGCACCAGAACCGGCGCGCCCTCGACGCGCTGGTGCAGGCCCTGCTGAACAAGGAGACCTTGTCCGAGCAGGAGATCCTGGACGCCACCGGCCTGGCCCGCGCACCCGACCTGGAGACGCGGCCGCTCAAGGCATGATCGTGCGCACCCATGCGCATCTACGATGCCTCCGCCACCGCGGCCGCCCTGCCCTACGAGCGGCTCGTCCCCGCCCTCGAGGCGATGTTCGCGCGCGGCTGCGAGGTGCCCACGCGCCACGTCCATGAATTGGGGTCAGATTCCAATTTCCTCACCTCGCTGATCATGCCGGCGTGGCTGCCGGGCCGCTACTACGGCATCAAGACGATCAACATCGCGCCGGGCAATGCGAAGCGCGGCCTGCCCGGCCTGCATGCGACCTACCTGCTCTACGACGGCAGCACCGGCGTGCCGCTCGCGCTGATGGATGGCGACGTCATCACGGCGCGTCGCACCGCCGCAGCATCGGCGCTGGCCGCGCGCTGGCTGGCCCGCGCCGATGCGCGCCGGCTGCTGGTGGTGGGCGCCGGCCGCGTGGCGCGCGAACTGCCGGCGGCCTACCGTGCCGTGCGTGAACTCGCCGAGGTGCGCGTGTGGGCGCGCTCCCGGGGCAGTGCCGGGATGCTGGCGCAAGCCTGGGCCGACCAGGGCCTGCCCGCGCACGCCGTCACCGACCTCGCCGCCGCCTGTGCGGAGGCAGACATCGTGAGCTGCGCCACGCTGGCCACCGCGCCGGTGGTGCAAGGCGCCTGGCTCGCGCGCGGCTCGCACCTGGACCTGATCGGCAGTTTCACCCCCGCGATGCGCGAGGCGGATGACGCCTGCTTCGCCGGTGCCTCGCTGTACGTCGACACCGCGGAGGCGCTGAAGAAAAGCGGCGAGCTGCTGGGTCCCCTGCAGCGCGGCGTGATCGCGGCCGCCGACGTGCGCGGCACGCTGGAGACTCTGGCGCACGCGGAGGCGACGGGACGGACGCGCGACGATGAACGCACGGTCTTCAAGTCCGTCGGCAGCGCGCTGGAAGACCTCGCGGCGGCGATCCTGGTGTACGAGGCCGCGAGCGCGACCTGAGCGGCGCCGACGCAGGCAACGCAAAACGTTCCCCGGCGCGGCGCTCCGCGCGAAGCGCGCCGAATTCACGGGATTAGTAACCGCGAAGCGGCGCAACACGCTGCTGCAGGCGCCGCCCCCGCGGCCTAGTCTGCGCGCATGGCACGCCACTCCCGCCCCCGGCCCAGCACCGACGACTGGAAGACCGCCCACTGGCCCTACACCATGCCGGCTCCGGACGCCCGCGAGGGCGGCCCGTCGCTGTGGGAACAGTGGCGCGAGGCGGAGCGCGGCTTCGAACTCGGCTTCGCGCCCACGCAACCCTCGCAGGCCGCTGCCATGGAGTGCGCCAGCAGCCCGCCGCCTCCACCGTCCGCGCCCGCCTTGCACCCACTCACCGCGGAAGTGCTCGTGGTCGCGGCACGCCACAACAACCGCGTCTGCCCCCGGCCCGGCGCCTGGGCGCTCCTGTACGAAACCCTGGGCGGCGCACGCTCGCACGACCTGCGGCCGCCGCCCGTGCAGCCGGCGCGATGGGCCGAACTGTCGTCGCTGGAGAAGCGCCTGTACTTTCGCGAGCACATCGAATGGGCTGCGCGGCACCGGCGCCTGAAGCCCGTGGCGCTGTTCATGGAGCGGCTCGCCGAAGCCGACTGGCTGCACATGGGCGAGGCTTAGGACGCCACCCAGGAAGCTGACGCGCAAGGCTGATTGTCAGCCGCGCGAGCACCCGATCGGTGCGGATGTGTCGGATCGTGACGCGCACGCCTTCCAGGGCGGTCCGCGCATCATTCCATTGCAGGTCTTACAGATGACTTGCCCGCCTGCGGCCTTACCCTTGGTGCATGGCACGTCAGCGCGAAACACGGGAGAAAACCAGCTCCGCCGGAGCGGAGAGCTGGTCGTCCCGCCTGCCCGTGCCCGAAGCCCAGGAAGGGGGCGACTCGGCCTGGGAACTCTGGCACGAGGCCTCGCTGCGGCTCGACCTCGCCTTCGCGCCCACCGAGCCCTCCGACCTCGCCGAGCTGCGCACCGGAAGCGGCATGGGCGAAGTCGTCGTCACCGAAGCGCGCCCCCACCTGCTCACCGCCCACACGCTGATGATCCTGGCGCGCCGCAACAATCGTGTCTGCCCGCATCCGCGGCGCTGGGCCGAGCTCTACGAGCTGCTCGGAGGCCAGCACCGGCAGGACCTGCCGGCGCCGCCCCTGCAGGCCTGGCTGTGGCCGCAGCTGTCCGGCCTGCAGAAGCGCCTGCGCTTTCGCGAGCACGTGGAGTGGGCCGAGCGGCACGGCTGCCTGGAGCAGCTGGCGCGCTTCATCCACCGGCTGGACGAAGCCGAGTGGGTGCACATGGGCGAGGCCTAGGCGCCCGCGCCGTCAACCCTCACTCGGGCGTGCGCGAGTGCGCGATCGCGGGCGCGCCGCCGTCACCTTCGCTGTCGATGCCGGCCTGCAGCAATGAAAGCGCCGTGACGGGGTCGTCGGCGTACTGCAGCAGCTCGAGGTCGGCGGCGGCGATCATTCCGTGCCGCACCAGCGCTTCGAGGTTGATCACTTCCTTCCAGTAAGCGGACCCGAACAGCACCATCGGGATGCGGCGCTCGATCTTGCGCGTCTGCATCAGCGTCAGGATCTCCGTCAGCTCGTCGAGCGTGCCGAAGCCACCGGGGAACACCACCAGCGCGCGCATCAGGTGGGCGAACCACAGCTTGCGCATGAAGAAGTAGTGGAACTCGAACCTGAGCTCCGGCGTGATGTACGCGTTGGGCCGCTGCTCGTGCGGCAGCCCGATGTTCAGGCCGATGCTGCGGCCGCCCGCCTCCAGGGCGCCGCGATTCGCCGCCTCCATGATTCCGCCGCCGCCGCCCGTGCACACCACGTACTTGCGGCCATGCGAGGGGAGCTGCGCCGACCAGGCGGTGACCAGCCGGGCGAGTTCGCGCGCCGCGTCGTAATAGGGGGCCAGCGGCCCGTCCGCCGCCAGCCGGGCGGAGCCGAAGAAGACGATGGTGTCGCGCACGCCCTGCTCGCGGAAGGCCCGCACGGGCCCCAGGTACTCGGCCAGGATGCGCAAGGGCCGCGCCTCCTCGCTGTCCAGGAATTCAGGATCGCGGTACGCCAGGGGACGTGCAGGCGGATCGTCCGGGTTCATGGTTCATTGTGCCGCTGCGCCGGCCGGCGCGCTGCCGCTGCCCAGCCAGATGGCCAGCCCTTGCGCGTTCAGCTCCACGTCGGCCTGCACGAGCTGGAGGATCTCGTCGTCGCCGAGCCCCACCTTGCGCGAACGCGCTTCCGCCAGGTAGATCCGGCGCAGGCCATCGCGCAGGCGCGGTCCGAAATCGGGCGCATCGCGCAGCCGCTGCGCCAGCGCCGCCATCGCGTCGCTCTGGCGCAGCACCATGTCCGCCTGTGCCTCCACCTGTGCCACCGCACCGTAGTGGGTGATGAATGCCAGCGCCGGCCGCAGCGAGAGCAGGCGCGCGACGGACGCATGCAAGGCGACCGGGTCGTACTGCACCGGCGAGCTCGAAGGCAGCGCGTAGTGCCAGCGCGCCGTGTGGAACTCGCGATAGGAGACGCCCAGCGTGTCGCCGGTGAAGCAGCCGCCGCTCGCCTCGTCCCACACGCAGAGGTGATGGCGCGCATGCCCCGGCGTGTCCAGCAGGCGCAGGGGCCGCTGCGCCAGGTGCACCACCATCCCGTCCTCGGCCGCGAGCACCCGCTGCGCCGGCACCGGCACCAGTTCGCCGTAGTCGCGCCGCACGGCCTCCTCGCCGTACACCGCCCGCACGCCCGCCATCAGCTGCGAGGGATCGACCATGTGGCGCGCCCCGCGCGGATGCACGAGCAGGCGCGCGTTCGGCAGTTGCTGCATCAGCAGGCCGGCGCCGCCGGCATGATCCAGGTGGATGTGCGTAGGGATCACCCAGTCCACCTGCGCCGGCTCCAGGCCCTGCGCAGCCAGCGCCGCGAGGATGCGCGGCACCGCCGCATTGGTGCCGGTGTCGATCACCGCGGCCCGGCCTTCCTCCACCACCAGGTAGGCGGCATCGAACCGGGGCCGCACGAAGCCGGTGTCGACGACGGTGATCCCGTGCGCCAGGCGCTCGTCGCCGGCCTCCTGCGGCAGCGTCATGCGCAGGGATCCCGCTGCGGCCCCGCGACCACGCCGGCGTCGTGCAGGCGCCCGACCGCACCGGCGTCCAGCCCCAGCACCTCGTGCAGCACTTCGTCGGTGTGCGTTCCCAGCAGCGGCGCACCCGCGGTCGGCGCGCGCTCCATTCCCGCCGCGCGCACCGCAGTGCCGGCCGACAGGTGCGTGCCGACCCCGGGCGTCGCGATCCGCTCGAACACCGGGTTGGCGGCGCTCACGCGCGCGTCGTGCGCCAGGAGGCCGGTGGGCGTGTCGTAGCGGCCCCAGCAGGCCTTGTTCGCCTCCAGCGCCGCCTCCGCCTGCTCGCGCGTGCGGGCGGCGAACCACGGCTCGATGAGGGCCGCGATCGCGTCGCGGGCCTCGAAGCGCTGCTCCTCGTCGCTGCAGTCCAGGCCGAGCCGGCGCTCCAGCGCGGCGATCGGCTCGGCGATGCCGCAGGTGCCCACCAGCGCCTTCCACTGGTTGATCGAGATCGCCGCCACCATGATGCGGGCGCCGTCCGCGGTGCAGAAGTCGCGCCCGAAGGCGCCATACAGGTGATTGCCCAGCGACGGCCGGTCCTGCTGCAGCAGTTCCGCCTCGCCCAGCACGCCCAGGTGCGACAAGGTGGTGAAGGCGACATCCGACAGCGCCAGCTTCAGCTGCGCGCCCTGGCCGGAGCGCGAGCGCGCATGCAGGGCGCTGGCGATGGCCAGTGCCGCCTGGTAGGCGCAGTTGATGTCCCAGGCCGGCAGCACCTGGTTGACCGGGCGCTCCAGCGAGCCGCCGCCGGTGATGGCGGGATAGCCGGTGGCGCAATGCACGGTGTAGTCCAGGGCGGTGGAGCCGTCCGGGTTGCCCTGGATGGTGCAGGTGATCACGTCGGGGCGTTTCGCGGCCAGCACCTCGTGCGCGAGCCAGGGCGTGCCGATGTTGGTGAGCAGCACGCCGGCGTCCGGCCCCGGCGCGGTGGCCAGTTGCTGCACCAGTTCGCGGCCCTCGGGGCGGCGCAGGTCGATCGCGATCGAGCGCTTGCCCTTGTTCAGGGCCGTCCAGTAGAGGCTGCGGCCGCGGCCCTGCCCACGCGGCATGCGCGGCATGCGGCCGTAGTCGATGCCGCCGCCGATCATGTCGACCCGGATCACGTCGGCGCCGTGCTGCGCCAGCGCCAGTCCCGCCAGCGGCGCCGCGATGAAGGCTGAACTCTCGACGACCCGCAGGCCGGACAGGAAGGGATAGGTCATGCCGCCCTCATGCCGCGCACCCGCGCGCCAGTTCGCGGGTGAGGTCGGCGGCCGGGATCTCCTTGCAGCCGCTGGCGTTCTGCCCCGACCAGAGCGGCGAGAAGTCGGACCGCCCCATCGCCTCGGCCTTCGCGCGCAGCACGCCCATCGCGGGCGCCGCCTGCGGAAATGCGGGTGCGGCATCGCTCATGGGACCGAGTTCGCGCACCACGCGGTTGACGATGCCGCGCGCCGGCCGGCCGGTGAAGACGTTGGTGAGCACCGTGACACGGGCGGCCTCGCTCCCGAGCGCCTGCCGGTGCAAGGCGCTGGTGGTCGCCTCCGGGCACAGCAGGTAGGCGGTGCCGACCTGCGCGCCGGCTGCGCCCATGGCCATCGCGGCCGCGACGCCGCGCGCATCGGCGATGCCGCCGGCGGCGATCACCGGCACCTTGACCGCCTCAACCACCTGGCGCACCAGGGCCAGCGTGCCGATCTGTGTGTTCAGGTCCTGCGACAGGAACATGCCGCGGTGGCCGCCGGCCTCGGAGCCCTGCGCGATGACGGCATCGACGCCGCGCTCTTCCAGCCAGCGGGCCTCCTCCACCGTGGTGGCCGACGAGAGCACGCGCGCGCCCCAGGCCCGCACACGCTGCAGCAGTTCGGGCGACGGCAGGCCGAAGTGGAAGCTCACGACCGGCGGGCGGAATTCCGCCAGCAGGTCGGCGGCCTCGGCGTTGAAGGGCAGGCGCCCGGGACCGGTCGGGATCGATGCCGGATCCGCGCCCAGCTCGGCGAAGTACGGCGCCAGCCGCGCGCGCCAGCCGGCATCGCGCGCGACATCGGCCTGCGGCGGCGTGTGGCAGAAGAAGTTGACGTTGAAGGGCCGGTCCGTCTGCGCGCGGATCGCGGCGAGTTCCTTGCGCAAGGCGTCCGGTGCCAGCATGGCGCAAGGCAGCGCGCCGAGCCCGCCGGCATTCGACACCGCGATGGCGAGGGCACTGCCCTGCACGCCGGCCATGGGGGCCTGTAGGAGGGGAACGGAGATGCCAAGCAGTTCGGTGAGGCTCATGGCGGCGCGTGAAGGTCGGTGGAGGAAGGCACGATCGTGCAGCAGGTGGAAAGAGCCTGCCGCACGCGGGGGTGACGTGATGCTACGCGGGACGGCGCGGCTTGCGTGCCTTGGTCGCGGGGCCAGGCGCTGCGGCGGGGCGCGACGCGACCGCCAAGAAGCCGCGCCTGCCGCTCGGCGTGACCACCGGCTCCAGCATCAGCTTCAGCCCGCGGTCCAGGTACGCGTCGATGGTGAGGCGGCCGCGAAAGCGCCAGGACTTCAGCGCCCACGCGTGGCAGAACATCACGATCATGTACGTGAGCATCTCCACGTCCACTGCGTCGAACAGCCCGGCGCGCACGCACGCCTCGATGGCATCGGAAATGAGCTGGTTGCTCTGGATTTCCCGGGCCTTGAGCAGCTCGCGGCGCGGGCGTCCGAGCGACTTGGTCTCGCGGTACACCAGCAGCGTGGCGTCGATGCGCGCGTCGATCACGCGGCCATAGGCGTGCACGGCGGCGCAGAAGCGCTCCATCGGATCGGTGAGCCCTTCCAGGGCCAGGGGGATCTCGCGCAGGTAGGAGTCCAGGACTTCGACCAGCGCGAGGAACAGCACGTCTTCCTTGTCCGCGACGTACTGGTAGATGAGGCCGACGCTCACCTTGGCGCGGTGCGCCACTTCGCGGATGGTGGTGACGTGGTAGCCCTGCCGGCCATACAGCTCGATGGCCGCCTTCAGGATCTGGCCGCGGCGCTTCTCCACCAGCTCCGGGACTTCCACCTTGCTGACGACCTGCAGCGCCATGCGCCGGATTCTATCGGCCGGCCTCGCCGAACGCCGCCAGCGTCTGGCGCGCGATGATCAACTGCTGCACCTCGGTGGCGCCCTCGTAGATGCGCAATGCGCGGATCTCGCGGTACAGGCGCTCCACCGGATGCCCCGAGACCACGCCGAGGCCGCCCCACATCTGCACCGCCGCGTCGATCACCTGCTGCGCCGTCTCCGTCGCCTGCATCTTCGCCATCGCCGCTTCGCGCGTGACCTTGCGGCCCTGGTCGCGCAACCACGCCGCCCGGTACGTGAGGAGCGCCGCGCTGTCGATGCCGGTGGCCATCGTGGCGAGCTTGACCTGGGTGATCTGGAAGTTGCACAGGAGCTGGTCGAACATGCGCCGCGTGGTCGCGCGGGCCAGCGCTTCGGCCAGCGCGCGGCGGGCGAAGCCCAGCGCCGCGGCGGCGACGGAGGTGCGGAAGATGTCGAGCGTCTGCATCGCGATGCGGAAGCCCTGCCCCGGCTCGCCGAGGCACTGCGCTGCGGGCACGCGGCAGCCCGTGAAGCGCAGGCGCGCGAGCGGGTGCGGCGCGATCACCGGAATGCGCTGAGCGATCTCCAGGCCGGGCGCATCGGCATCGACGATGAAGGCGGACAGCCCGCGGGCGCCGGGCGCTTCGCCGGTGCGCGCGAACACCACGTAGAAGTCGGCGATGCCGCCGTTGGAGATCCAGGTCTTCTCGCCGTCGAGGATGTAGCCGTCGCTCTCGGCGCGCGCGGTGCACTGCATGGCGGCGACATCGGAGCCCGAGTCCGGCTCCGACAAGGCGAAGGCCGCGATCGCTTCTCCCGCCGCCACGCGCGGGAGATAGCGCTTCTTCTGCGCGCTCGTTCCGTGCAGCGTGATCGCCCCCGAGCCGAGCCCCTGCATCGCGAAGGCGAAATCGGCCAGGCCGGCATGGCGCGCCAGCGTCTCGCGCAGCACGCAGATCGCCCTGGTGTCGATGGCGTCGCTGGCGCCGCCCCAGGCGATGCCGCCGACCGCGTAGCGCAGCCAGCCGGCGGCGCCCAGCTGGCGCACCAGGTCGCGGCAGGCGGCATCGGTGTCCTGCGGGTGCGCGTCGGGCAGTTGCGTGGTGCACCAGCCTTCGAGGTCGCGCGCCAGCGCGCGGTGGTGCGGCGCGAGGAAGGGCCATTCGAGCCAGCCCTGGTCGTGGTACATGCGGGGCTCCTTCAACGGGCGAGGAAGGCGCGCACGAGCGCCTGGGTTTCGGGCTGCGCATAGAGCAGCGTGGTGCCTTCGAGCTCCGCCGCGAAGCCGTCTTCGTTGCGCTCCACGGCGGCGGTGATGCAGCGCTTGCAGGCGGTCAGCGCCGGTGCAGGGCTTGCGGCGATGCGCTGCGCCAGCGCCCGTGCCTCGTGTTCGATCCGGTCCGCGGCCACGCAGTCCTGCGCGATGCCCCAGGCGACGGCGCGGGCGGCGTCGATCACCTCGGCGGCCAGGATCATCCGCCGCGCCACCGCGTCGCCGCACAGGCGCGTGAGGCGCTGCGTGCCGCCGGCGCCCGGCAACAGGCCGAGCCGCGCCTCCGGCAGGCCGAGCTTCGCGCCGTCGGCCACGATGCGGATGTCGCAGGCCAGCGCGAGTTCCAGCCCGCCGCCGAGCGCGGCACCGCGGATCTCCGCGATCGAGACCTTGCTGCTGCGTTCGATGCGCGCGAACACCTGCTGCATCGCGCGCGTCAAGGCCACCATCTGCGCGCGCCCTGCTTCGCTGGCGAAGCGATCGCGCATGAGCGCCAGGTCGGCGCCGGCGCAGAACGCGCGGCCGCTGCTGCGGATCCACAGCACGCGCACCTCGGCGCGCGGCTCGATCTCGTCGAGGACGGCCTCCAGCCGCGCCACCCAGGCGTCATCGATCGCGTTGACGGGCGGGCGATCGAGGGTCGCGATCGCGATGCCGCCCTCGACCGCGAGCGTGATCGGGTCGCGTGCGGTGTCCATGCGCGGGTCCTCAGTCGCCCTGGAACACGGGCGTCTGCTTCGCCACGAAGGCGTGGTACGCGCGGCCGAAATCGCGCGTCTGCATGCAGATCGCCTGCGCCTCGGCTTCCGTTTCCAGCGCCTGCTCGATCGACTGGTTCCATTCCTGGTGCAGGCACTTCTTGGTCATGAAGTGCGCGAAGGCGGGACCGTTGGCGAGCGTCAGTGCCATCTCCCTCGCTTTGCCTTGCAGTGCGTCGGCCGGAACCAGTTCGTTGAAGTAGCCCCACGCGAGCCCTTCCTCCGCCGTCATCGCGCGGCCGGTGTAGAGCAGTTCGGAGGCGCGGCCATGGCCGATCAGCCGCGGCAGGATGGCACAGGCGCCCATGTCGCAGCCCGCCAGGCCGACCCGCACGAACAGGAAGGCCGTCTTCGTCTTCGTCGTGCCGTAGCGCAGGTCGCAGGCCATGGGCAGGATGGCGCCGGCGCCGGCGCTCACGCCGTCGACGGCCGCGATGATCGGCTGCGGGCACTGCCGCATCTCCTTGACCAGGCCGCCGGTCATGCGGGTGAAGGTGAGCAGGCCGTCCATGGGCAGTCCCACCAGCGGTCCGATGATGTCGTGCACGTCGCCGCCGGAGCAGAAGTTGCCGCCCTCGCCGGTGAGCACGACGACGCGCACGTCGTCGACGTACTGGAAGCGGTGGAAGGTGTCGCGCAACTCCGCGTAGCTGTCGAAGGTGAGCGGGTTCTTGCGCTCGGGGCGGTTGAGGGTGATGGTCGCGACGCGGTCGGCGACTTCGAGCTTGAAGTGCCGCGGGCGGAATTCAGAAGCCTTGAGTTTGTACATGGTGTCTCCTGGGATGGGTGGTGGTGCAGGTAGGCTGGTGGTGAGCTGCGCGAACCCCAGCGCTTGCGCGCAGCGCTGGGGTTCGCGCGCTGTCGCGGCTCACCACCAGCCTACGAATCGCGCCAGGGCGCCAGGGACTCACCCTGCGAGCGTCAAGCCCCCGCTCACGCTCAACACCTGCCCCGTGACGAATGCCGACTGGTCGCTGCAGAAGAACAGCACCGCATCGGCGATCTCCGAGGGCTGCGCCAGCCGCCGCATCGGCGTCGCCTTGACGAAGGCCTCCTGGTGCTTTTCCGGCACGGCCGCGAGCAGCGGGGTCGCGGTGGGTCCCGGGCAGACGCAGTTGACGTTGATGTTGTGGCGCGCCACCTCGCGCGCCAGGCTCTTGGTGAAGGCGATCGCGCCGCCCTTCGCGCCGGAATAGACGGTCTCGCCCAGGCTGCCGACGCGCCCCGCGTCGCTGGCCACCGTGACGATCTTGCCGCCCTGGCCCTGCTCGATCATCCCGCCCAGGAACGCATGCGAGACGGCGATCGGCCCCATCAGGTTCAGGTCGACCACCTTGCGCCAGAAGGCCGGCGTGTTCTCCAGGAAGGGCTGGATCTTCCCCCAGCCGGCGACGTTGGCGACGATGTCGACGTGCGCGGACAGCCGATAGGCCTCGACGCGGAACGCCGCGATCGAGTCGAGATCGGTGACGTCCATGCGCAGGTACTCCGCCTTGCCGCCCTGCGCGCGGATCTCGGCCGCCGCTTGCCTGCCGCCTTCGTCCGCGATGTCGGCCAGCAGCACGAAGGCGCCGGCCGCGGCGAGCTTGTGCGCCGTGGCCTGACCGATTCCCGATGCGGCGCCGGTGACGACCGCCGTTTTCCCCGCCAGTTGCATGAGCGTCTCCTCCAGACCGTGCGTGTGAATGAATGATCGTTCAGTCACTCGGCGGCGATCCTTGCGCCACGTCAAGGTCGCACTTGCGGCGCACCTAGGGATTGCCCGCGCACGCTCCCCGCGCGACAGGGCTTCCGGTCCAGCAGCGGCTGCGTGTCACGACCTCCTGCAGGCGCCCCCGCACGGGCGCGCAACTGGCTATATTGGCCCGGCACGACAAGGACCCCGACCGGGGAAGGTGCAGATGCTCCAGCTGTTTCGCGCGCGACCATGCGGTTCGTGATCTTCGGCCTCACGGTGAGCTCGTCCTGGGGCAACGGCCACGCGACGCTCTGGCGCGGCCTCTGGCGGGCGCTCGCGCGGCGCGGCCACCAGCTCGTCTTCTTCGAGCGCGACGTGCCCTGGTACGCCGGCGCGCGCGACCTGGTGGAGCTGCCCGGCGGCGAACTCGTGCTCTACCCCGACTGGGATGCGACCCGCGCGCGGGGCCGGCGCGAGCTCGCCGCTGCCGACGTCGCGATGGTCACCTCCTACTGTCCCGACGGCATTGCCGCCACCGAGTTGATGGTGGAGGCGTCGTCGACCGCGCTGCGCGTCTTCTACGACCTGGACACGCCGGTCACGCTGGAGACGCTCCAAGCCGGCCGCAGCGTTCCCTACATCGGCGCGCGCGGGCTGCGCGACTTCGGCCTCGTCCTCAGCTATACGGGCGGCGCCGCGCTGGGCCAGCTGCGCCTGCTGCTCGGCGCGCGCCAGGTGCACACGCTGTACGGCCACGTCGACCCGCAGGTACATTGCCGCGTGCCGGCGCGCGACAACTACCGCAGCGCGCTGTCCTATCTCGGCACGTACGCGGCCGACCGCCAGGCGGCGCTGCAGGACCTCCTGATCGAGCCGGCCAGGCTGCGCCCCGAGCGCACCTTCCTGATCGGCGGCGCGCAGTACCCGGCCGATTTCCCCTGGACGGACAACATCCGCTTCGTGCGCCACATGCCGCCTTCGGAGCATGCGGCCTTCTTCTCGTCCTCGCGCCTGACGCTGAGCGTCACGCGACAGGCGATGGCGCAGAACGGCCACTGCCCCTCCGGCCGGCTGTTCGAGGCCGCGGCCTGCGGCACGCCCGTGCTGAGCGACTGGTGGGAAGGCCTGGACGCCTTCCTCGCACCCGGGCGCGAGATCCTGGTCGCACGCAGCACGCAGGAGGCGCTGGCCGCGCTGGACCTGGAGGATGCG
This sequence comes from Ramlibacter alkalitolerans, assembly GCF_016722765.1. Lineage (GTDB taxonomy): Bacteria > Pseudomonadota > Gammaproteobacteria > Burkholderiales > Burkholderiaceae_C > Ramlibacter > Ramlibacter alkalitolerans. The sequence continues at coordinate 52,616 of NZ_JAEQND010000016.1, forward strand.
CAGCTCGCGCGCATCGCGCGGGACGCCCGCGACCGGGTGCTGGCCGAACACACGTCGGACCACCGCGCCGCCGAACTCGAGCGCCTGCTCGAAGACGCGCGCGCCCCCGCCGCGGCGGCCTGAGAACGACGACACAGGGAGCTTCGACCATGTGGGGCATCATTCCGGCCGCTGGCATGGGCACGCGGATCCAGCCGCTCGGCTTCTCCAAGGAACTGCTGCCGGTGGGCAGCAGCATGGACGGCGAAGTCGAGCGGCCGCGCGCCGTCAGCGAGTTCCTGGTCGAGCGCATGCTGCGCGCCGGCACGACCCGCATCTGCTTCGTCGTGGGGCCGGGCAAGTCGGACATCGTGCAGTACTACGGCTGCGGCCTGCGCTCCGCCGACATCTGCTACGTGGTGCAGCCGCAGGCCGGCGGGCTGTGCGATGCGATCTTCCGCGCCTGTCCGCTGATCCAGCCGCACGAGCCGGTGGTGGTGGGGCTGCCCGACACGATCTGGTTCCCCGAGGACGGCCTGGCGGCCCTGCCGGGCGATGCGCTGTCCTTCCTGCTCTTCCCCGTCGACCGGCCCCAGGCCTTCGATGCCGTCATCACCGACGAGAACGGCAAGGTGCAGGAGATCCAGGTCAAGCATCCGGACGCGAAGTCCAACTGGATCTGGGGCGCCTTCCGCATGCCGGGCGCCGTGCTGCACGAACTCCACGCGCTGTGGCAGGAACGCGAGCGCCGCGACGAATACATCGGCACCCTGGTCAATGCCTACATCCAGCGGGGCGGACGCGCCGTCGGCGTGCGGGCCGGCGAGGCGTATGTCGACGTCGGCACCGTGCACGGCTACCGGCAGGCCCTGACGCTGCTTGCCAGCCGCCAGCCGCGGCAGGAAGATGCCGGACCGCGGCCCACCACGATCTGCAGCCACGACGGCCAGCCGCTTTCGGTGGACAAGGGCGTCGAAGCCGTATCCGCCCCGTGGTCGCCCACCGCCTTGACCGCGCCGCACGGTGACGCGGGCACGCAGCGGCCCGTGACCCTTGCGCGCGCGCGCCGCCAGTTCACCCGCGGCGAGATCGAGGACGGCGTGCGCAGGCTCGGCGACTGGTTCCAGAACCTGGACCTGTACGGCGTGCGCACGGCGCCCGCGCACTTCCTGGGCGACTTCCCGATGATCAAGTGGAAGCGCTTCGCGCACGTGATCCCGCAAGACCTGGCGGGCAAGTCGGTGCTCGAGATCGGCTGCAACGCCGGCTTCTATTCCTTCGAGATGAAGAAGCGCGGCGCGAGCCGCGTGGTCGGCATCGACTTCGACGACTACTACCTGAACCAGGCGCGCTTCGCCGCCGAGGTGCTTGGTTTCGAGGACGTCGATTTCCGCCGCATGTCGGTGTACGACATCGGCGCGCTGGGCGAGAAGTTCGACATCGTGCTGTTCATGGGGCTCGTGTACCACCTGCGCCACCCCCTGCTGGCGCTGGACCTGGTCCACGAGCACGTCGCCGGCGACCTGCTGGTGTACCAGTCGCTGCAACGCGGCAGCCCCGAGATGGAGCCGCTGCGCGAGGACTACGACTTCTGGCAGACCGACATCTTCGAGCGGCCCGGCTACCCCCGGCTGCACTTCATCGAGAAGAAGTATTCGCACGACGAGACCAACTGGTGGGTGCCCAATGCGGCCTGCAGTGCGGCCATGTTGCGCAGCGCCGGCTTCCAGATCGTCGCCCACCCCGAAGAGGAAGTGTTCCTGTGCAAGCGCGTCGACGTGCCGCCGGGGCCGGACGGTCCGCGCGCCGTGTATCCCGCCGCGGGGGCCGGGGGCTGAGACCATGACCATCGTCACCCAGGCCAGCGATGCGGGCGCGGCGCTGATCGCCGCGCTCGCCGCCCCCGAAGCGCAGGCGCCCGCCTCGCTGCCGCGCACCATGGTCGTCGGTGCGCACCCCGACGACGAGACGGCCTTCGCCGGCTTTCGCCTCGCCCGCCTGGCCAGCGCGCAATTCGTCTGCGTCACCGACGGTTCGCCGCGCGACGGCCTGGACGCCGCGCGCTACAACCTGACGCCGGACGAATACGCCCATGCGCGTGCCGGCGAACTGCAGGACGTGCTCGGCTCCTGCGGGATTCCCGCCGACCACATCCGCATCCTGGGCTACACCGACCAGGAAGCGGCGCTGCACCTGGCCGGGATCGCGCGCCTGCTCACGGCCCTGCTGCAGCAGCATGCGATCGAGGCCGTGCTCACGCACCCCTACGAGGGCGGCCACCCGGACCACGATGCCACCGCCTTCGCCGTGCACGCGGCCGCCCGCCTGCTGGCGCAGCAGGGGCGCCGCACGCCGGCGGTCGTGGAGATGGCCTGCTACCACGCAGGCCAGGAGGGCTTTCGCGCCGGCACCTTCGTGGGCGTCGGCCCCGAGGACACGGTGCTGCACCTGACGCCGGAGGAACAGGAACGCAAGCGCGCCCTGCTCGATCGCTTCGCCACGCAGCGCCACACCCTGCCCTACCTGCCCGTCGCGGTGGAGTGCTACCGGCGCGCCGCAGGCTACGACTTCCTGCAGCCGCCGCACGCAGGGCCCTTGCACTACGAGCGCCAGCCCTGGGGCATGACGGGCGAGCGCTTCCGCTCGCTCGCGGCGCAGGCGCTGCAGGAACTGGGACTGGAGCGCACGGCGTGAGCTTCACCGTCCTCAATGTCGCCTATCCCTTCGCCGCAGTGGGCCCGGACGCGGTCGGCGGCGCCGAGCAGGTGCTGTCGCAGCTCGATGCGGCACTGGTCCGGGCGGGGCACCGCTCCATCGTCGTGGCCGCCGAAGGTTCGCGCGTGCAGGGCACGCTGCAGGCCGTGCCGGCGATCCCGGGCCCCATAGCCGACGCGCAGCGCAGCATCGCCTGGGCGGAACACCGGCGCGCCATCCGCGCGGCCGTCGCCCGCCATGCGCCGGACGTGATCCACCTGCACGGCGTCGATTTCGCGGCCTACCTGCCGCCGCCCGGTGCGGCGCCGCTCCTGGCCACGCTGCACCTGCCGCCTTCCTGGTACCCGGCGGAAATCTTCTCCTTGCCGCGGGAGGACGTGCACCTGCACTGCGTCTCGCACGCGCAGCACGCGGCCTGCCCGCCAGGCGCGCGCCTGCTGCCACCCGTTCCCAACGGCGTGCCGGTGCAGGCCCTCGACTGCCGCGTGCACAAGCGGCGCTACGCGATCGCGCTGGGCCGCATCTGCCCGGAGAAGAACCTGCACGTCGCGCTGGAGGCCGGAAGGCTGGCGAACTTCCCGGTGCTGCTGGGCGGCGCGGTCTTTCCCTACCAGGCGCACCAGCAGTACTACTGGGAGCACATCACGCCGCGGCTCGATCGGGAACGCCTGTTCCTCGGTCCCCTGGATTTCGCCCGCAAGCGGCGACTGCTGGCGGGCGCGCGCTGCCTGCTCCTGCCCACGCTCGCGCCGGAGACCAGCTCCCTGGTCGCGATGGAGGCGCTCGCCTGCGGCACGCCGGTGGTGGCGTACCCGAGCGGCGCGATTCCCGAGATGGTGGACCCGGGCGTGACGGGATTCCTGGTGCGCGACGCCGCGGAAATGGCAGCCGCGATCGCGGCCTGCGCGCAGCTCGATCCCGAGCGCTGCCGCGCGGTGGCGCGCGAACGCTTCACGCTGGAACGCATGGTCGCCCGCTACTTCGATGTGTACCGACAGCTCGCCCGCCGCACGCAGCACGACGTCGCCGCCGACGCGACCCGCTGAAGCGCGCGCGCAGGCGATCGCGTCGCCGGCCGCGCTGGAGCGGCTGCGCGCCGAGTGGGAGGCGCTGTGGGCGCAAGTCCCGGACGCCACGCCGTTCCAGCATCCCGCCTGGTTGCTGCCCTGGTGGCGGCACATCGCCCGCGGCACCCTCGCGGCGACTGCCGTGCGCTCACCGGCGGGCGAACTGGTCGCCCTCGCGCCGCTGTACGTCTACCCCGATGGCGAGCGGCGGCAGCTGTTTCCGCTGGGCATCGCGACGAGCGACGACCTCACCGTGCTGGTGCGGCCCGGATGGGAGGCGCAGGCCTTGTGCTGCATCGCCGCGCAGCTCGCTGCGCGCGCGGACTTCGATGCCATCGCATGCCCGCAGCAGCGCGCCGGCTCGCTGGTGCTCGATCTGCCCTGCCCCCCGGGATGGCAGCAGGAGATCCGCGCCTGCGAGCCGCACCCCGTGCTCGACCTGCGCGCTGCGCAGGCGATGCCCAAGGCGATGCGCGACAACGTGCGCCATTGCCGCAGCCGCGGCGAGCGCGCCGGCACGGTCACCTGCGAGACGGCCGGCGCGCAGCACATCGAGGAGTTCCTGGCCGCGCTCGAGCGGCTGCACGCGCAGCGCTGGGCTGGCCGCGGCGAGTCGGGCGTATTGCAGGATGCGCGCGTGCGGGCAATGCACCGCGAAGCCGCGCCGCAACTGCAGGCCGCGGGGCTGCTGCGGCTCCAGGCCTTGCGCGTGGACGGCCGGATCGTGGCCGTGCTGTACTGCCTCGCGCACGGGCGGCGCTGGCAGTATTACCTCGGCGGCTTCGATCCCGCGCAGGCGGCGATCAGCCCCGGCACGCTGCTGGTTGCGCACGCGATCGCGCAGGCGCGCGCGGAAGGCGCGACGGCCTTCGATTTCCTGCGCGGGCAGGAGGCGTACAAGTACCGGTGGGGGGCAGTGGACGAGGCGAGGTTCGCGTTGCGCCGGTGGCGTTCGTAGGCTGGCGGTGACGCGCGAAGCGCCGGAACCCCAGCGATGCGCGAAGCGCCGCCACCGAAGCGATCCGCGAAGCGCTGGGGTTCGCGCTTCGCGGCTCACCACCAGCCTACATCCGACAAGCAATCATTCCACCCGCGCATCCGGCTTCACCTCCCGCAGCAACGCCAGCATCGTCGCCTCGATCCGCTCCATCGCCTCGCGGGTGTCGCCCTCGAACCGCAGCGTCAGCACCGGCGTGGTGTTGGACGCCCGCACCAGGCCGAAACCATCGGGCCAGTCCACCCGCAGGCCGTCGATGGTGGACACCTGGGCCTCCGGAAAGCGTGCCCGCTCCACCAGTTGCGCGGCGATGCGGTGCGCCTCGCCCTCCGCACAGGGCACGTGCAGTTCCGGCGTCGCCACGCTGGAAGGCAGCGCCTCCAGCACGGCGTTGGCATCCGGATGGCGCGACAGGATCTCCAGCAGCCGGCAGCCGCCGTAGGTGGCGTCGTCGAAGCCGTACCAGCGCTCGCCGAACACGATGTGCCCGCTCATCTCGCCAGCCAGCGGGGCACCCAGTTCCTGCATGCGCGCCTTCAGCAGCGGATAGCCGCTGCGGTACATCACCGGCTGCCCGCCCGCCGCGGCGATGGCCGGGGCCAGCCGCTGCGTGCACTTGACGTCGAACACGATGGACGCGCCCGGCACGCGCGTGAGCACGTCCTGCGCGAGCAGCATCAGCTGCCGGTCCGGGAAGATCATCCTGCCGCTGCGCGTGACGACGCCCAGGCGGTCGCCGTCGCCATCGAGCGCCAAGCCCAGTTCGGCGCCGCTGTCGCGCACCGCGGCGACCAGGTCCTGCAGGTTCTCCGGCCGGCTCGGGTCGGGATGGTGGTTCGGGAAGTTGCCGTCCACCTCCGCATGGAGTTCGATCACCTCGCAGCCGACGGCCCGGAACACCGCGGGCGAGGTCGCGCCGGGCACGCCGTTGCCGCAATCGAGCACGATCTTCATCCTCCGCGCCAGCCGGATGTCGCCGGCGATGCGCTCGCGGTACGCCTCGAAGACGTCGGCCCGCCGGACCGTCCCGGGCTGCGCCGCCGGCGGTGCGGCCTCGTCCTCGATCGTGCGGCGCAGCTGCTGCAGTTCCTCGCCGCAGACGGCGCGGCCCTGCAGCATCAGCTTGAAGCCGTTGTGGTCGCGCGGGTTGTGGCTGGCGGTCACCTGCACGCCGACGCGGGCGATGGTGCTGGCGGCGAAGTACAGCATGGGGGTGCTGGCCATGCCGATGTCGATCACGCCGATGCCGCTGGCCGCGAGGCCGCGCACCAGGGCCGCGTGCAAGGCGGGCCCGCTCAGCCGACCGTCCCGCGCCGCCACCACGGTGGACTCGCCATGCGCCTGCGCCAGCGCGCCGTAGGCCCGGCCGAGCGCTTCGGCAAGCTCCGCATCGAGGCTGGTGGGGACCACGCCCCGGATGTCGTAGGCCTTGAACAGGCCGGCAGGGATGCGCATGGGGTCCTTCCTGGGGCCGCGCCATTCTAGGCAGGTCCCGCCCTTGCTCCGGGGAGCGCGCAGCCTCAGTCGGGCCTGCGCATGTGCGCTTTCTCGACCACCGGCCCCCAGGTGGCCAGCTCGGACTTCAGGAGCGCGCGGAATTCGTCGGCCGAAGTGGCCGCGGGCTCCATGGAGCGCTTGCGCAAGGCCTCCATGACCGCCGGCTTGTGCAAGGCAGCCGCGATCGCGCCGGAGAGTTTCGCCGCCACCGCGGGCGGCAGCCTGGCCGGGGCGAAGAAGCCCGCCCAGCCCGTGACGACGACACCGGGCAGCGGGTCGGCGATGGCCTGCACCGAGGGGAAGCCGGCAACGCGCGTCGCGTCGGCCACGGCGATGATCCGCAGCTTGTCCTGGTGGGGGGCAACGGTGGCCAGCGGCGTGATGACCATGCCGACCTTGCCGGCCAGCAGGTCCTCGATCGCGGCGGCAGACCCGGCATAGGGTGCGTGCGCCAGGGGGGCGCCGGTGCGCTGCTTCAGCAGCTCGCCGATCAGTTGCTGCGGCGAGCCCTCGCCCATGGTGCCGAAGGACAGGCCGCCCGGCCGCGTCCTCGCCACCTGCAGCAGGCCGGGCAGGTCCGTCACGGGCACGACGGCCGGGTTGACGGCGATCGCCATCGTGGTGCGCACGGCCAGGGTCAGGGGGGTAAAGTCGTTCACCGGGTCGTAGGCGACCTTCTTCTTCATCAGGGGGATCGTGACGTGCGTCGCCTCGACGCCCAGGCCGATGGTGTAGCCGTCCGCCGGCGCCTGCGCCAGGCTGCCGGTGCCCACCAGGCCGGTGGCCCCGGGACGGTGTTCGATCTCCACCGGCTGCGCGAGGATGGCCTTCAGTTCGTCCGCCACGACGCGGGCCAGGACATCGGCGGCGGTGCCCGGCGCGAAGGGAACGATGATGCGGATCGGCTGGCGCGGGAAGTCCTGCGCGCGCGGCGCTCCCGCCGCGAGCGCGAGGACCATTGCCAGCAACCACAGGACCCGCTTCATTTCGCCCTCTCCAGATTCGTTGCTGAAAATCTAGCCGCAGGCGGAGTGGCTGTCTGCAGGCGAAAGCATTCATCGCCGCAGATCGCGACCTTGGTTCCGCGGCGCCGGAACTTTCGTTCCTCCGCGCCGGAAAACTGTCGCCCAGGCCCGTGAATCAGTGCACCTGGCCGTCGAAGATCGCCTGCAGCCCCTCGAGGTCCAGGATCTTGACGTGCTTCTTGTCCACCTTCAGCAGGCCCTGCTGCTGGAAGGCAGTGAAGGTGCGGCTCACGGTCTCGAGCTTCATCCCGAGGTAGCTGCCGATGTCCACGCGCATCATGCGCAGGTGGAATTCGGTGGCGGAGTAGCCGCGGGCCTTCAGGCGCTGGCTGACATTGAGCAGGAAGGCGGCCAGGCGCTGTTCCGCGTTCATGCTGCCCAGGAGCATCATCAGGCCGTGCTCGCGCACGATCTCGCGGCTCATCATGCGCGACATCGCGATGTGCAGGTCGGGGCTGACGGTGGCCAGCTCCGTCAGGTGCGCGTAGGGGATGGCGCAGATCTCGGTGTCTTCCAGCGCGATGGCGCTGCTGGCGTGCTTGCCGGAGGCCAGGCCGTCGAGGCCCAGGAGTTCGCCGGCGATCTGGAAGCCGGTGACCTGCTCGCGGCCGTCCTTCAGGTTCAGCGTGGACTTGAACGTGCCGCTGCGCACCGCGTAGACGAACTGGAAGCGGTCGCCCTCGTGGTACAGCGCCTCGCCTTCCTTCACGCGGCGGCGGGCGAACTTCAGGCCGTCGAGCCGCTGAACGTCGCTGCCCGTCAGGCCGCAGGGCAGGCACAGGTCCTTGAGGTGGCAGGTCGAGCACAGGGTCGACACGGCGGCGGGAGCGGACGGCGTGCGCAGCGCGGTCTCGCGCGGGACGAAGCGGACCGGGGCGGCGGGGGCGGTTTGCATGGCGGCGTTCATGGAAGTTCCTGCGGCGGTTCGTGGTTCAGTGGACGGTGCTGGCGCCGGCGCTGGCGACGGCCTGCGGCAGCTGGTCGAATTCGGTGCTCTTGTCGACGAAGCCGGCCGCGCCTTCCTTCAGGTAGCGGCTGCGATAGACGTTCGTGGAGTTGTTGCTGAAGACCACGAAGGCGACCTTGGGGTCGGCCTGGCGCACGGCCTTCAGGACCTGCATGCCCGTGCCGCCTTCCAGCTGGATGTCCAGCACGACGACGTCGGGGTGCAGGGAGAGGATCTGGTCGATCGCACCTTCGGGCGTGGCGGCCTCGCCGACCACGTCCATCCGGGCGCGGGCGAAGACGCCGTGCAGCCGTTCGCGGATGGGAGCGGAGTCCTCGGCGAGGAAAACCTTCAGGGATGCGTTGCTGGTGGACATGCATGAATGATGCGGTCCACCGCGTTTTTCACCCATCGGCGCCCACTGAATGGGGGCCTAGTCCACGTCTGAATCGCGCCCGGGGCAGGCGCCGAGGCGGACTCGGACTTTTCCGAGGCCGGGGCAGGCGAGGCTCGGCAGTTGCGCGCGGCCGGCGAGGCCGCGGCGCCCGGTCAGGGCTTCAGCGCAGGCCCAGAGTCACCGCCGGCACGGCCGGCTTGCGCACCATCAGCAGGTCGCAGCCGCGCAGTTGCTCGCTGGTGCCGATGGTCACCGATTCGTAGCCCATGTCGGCAAGGTCGCTCTCGATGCGGCGGACGCCGTCGGCACCGCGCATGATGATGCGGGCGTAGACGTGGAACGACTCGTCGCAGACCCCGATTTCGAAATCCTGGTCGAATTCGTCTTCGGTGTGGGAGCCAGCGCTGGTCATGGAAAGCTTCCTGATCGGTGGGGATGGCTCAGTATCCGAAGCACGCCGTCCATCGAGGGTAGGACGCGGTCCTACATGGGGGTAGGCGTGCGGCGACCGCGGCAGGGACGGATCGGCTGGGCTCAGGCTGCCACCGCCGCGCCGGTACGGATCTTCTCCGAGCCGTCGCGCTCGTAGGTGCCGATCAGGATGCCGCTGGCGAGGCCGCGCTCCTCGATCGCCTTGAGCACGTCGGAGCGCCCCGGCTTGTCCGGGAAAGGGTCGCCGGCGGCCAGGGCGAAGAGCTGGAACGCATAGCGGTGCGTGCCGTGGCCGGTGGGCGGGTCCGGCGGCAGCCAGCCGGAGCGCAGGTAGGAGTTGCGGCCCGCGTGGGCGCCGCTGCCGTCGTGCTTCGGGCTGTTCAGTTCGCCTTCGTGCAGGGCGCCGTCGGCGGCGGGCAGATCGACCACGATCGCATGCACCAGGGGCTCGGGCGTGGGCGCGTCGGCGTCCTCCACGATCAGCACCACGCTGGCAGCCGCGGGCGGCACGTCGTTCCAGTGCAGGGGCGGCGACACGCCCTCGCCATCGGCCGTGTAGCGCGCCGGGATGGGCGCATGGTCGGCGAAGGCGAGGCTGCCGAGCTTGAGCGAGCCGTGGCCCGCGCGCATCCCGCAGCGATTGAAGACCAGCTTGTCCATGCCGGCGCGGGCATCGCGCAAGGCATGGCCGAGGGGCTCCGGCAGTTTCTCCAGCATGCAAGGCTCCAGGAAATGAACCCGAGCGTAGGCGCTCGCCCGCCCTGTCGGCTGGCGCCCGGCGCCGACGCGGCGTGTCGGACGCGTCCTGCGTCCCCGCCTGCGGCGCCCTGCCTAGAGTGGCGGGCTTCGCAGGACGGCCCATGCACTCCCTCCACCTGAACGTCAACGGCACCGAGCACCGGCTCGAACTCGATGAACGCACCACCCTGCTCGACGCCCTGCGCGAGCACCTGGGCCTGACCGGCACCAAGAAGGGCTGCGACCACGGCCAGTGCGGTGCCTGCACCGTGCTGGTGGAAGGTCGCCGCATCAATGCGTGCCTGAGCCTGGCGGTGATGCATGACGGCGACGCGGTCACCACCATCGAAGGCCTGGCCGAAGGCGAGCGCCTGCACCCGCTGCAGGCCGCCTTCGTGGCGCGCGACGGACTGCAGTGCGGCTACTGCACGCCGGGCCAGATCTGCTCGGCGCTGGGCATGCTGCGCGAGCTGCGGGCCGGCATGCCCAGCCACGTCACGCAGGACCTTCTGGCCGCGCCGGAACTGGCCGACCAGGAGATCCGCGAGCGCATGAGCGGCAACCTGTGCCGCTGCAGCTGCTATCCCAACATCGTGGCGGCGATCCGCGACGCCGCGCAGGACGTGCGATGAAGGCCTTCAGCTACGAACGCGTGGACAGCGCCGAGGCCGCGGCGCGGGCGGTGGTGGAGCGCCCGGGCGCGAAGTTCATCGCCGGCGGCACCAACCTGCTGGACCTGATGAAGATCCAGGTCGAGGCACCGGCCCACCTGGTCGACGTCAATCGCGTCCCCGACCTGGCTCGCATCGAGCAGACGCCCGCCGGCGGGCTGCGCATCGGCACGCTGGTGCGCAACAGCGATCTCGCCGCCGACGCCCGCGTGCGAGAGCACTATCCGGTGCTCGCCCGGGCGCTGCTCGCGGGCGCCTCGGCGCAGTTGCGCAACAAGGCCACCACGGGCGGCAACCTGCTGCAGCGTACCCGCTGCTACTACTTCTACGATCCGGCGCGGCCCTGCAACAAGCGTGCGCCCGGCAGCGGCTGTTCGGCGCGCGGCGGCTTCAACCGCAATGCCGCGGTGCTCGGCGCGAGCGAGGACTGCATCGCCACGCATCCGTCCGACATGGCGGTGGCCCTGCGCGCGCTCGATGCGCAGGTCGAGACCGTCTCGGCGCAGGGCGGCCGGCGCGTGATCCCGATCGCCGATTTCCATCGGCTGCCCGAAGATCGCCCGCAGCAGGACACGAACCTGCGGGCCGACGAATTCATCACCGCGGTGGAATTGCCACCCCCGCTGCCCGGCGTGCACCTGTACCGCAAGGTGCGCGACCGCGCCTCCTATGCCTTCGCGCTGGTTTCGCTGGCTGCGGTGATCGAACTGCGCGAGGGTGCCGTCGCCTCGGCCCGGCTCGCCTTCGGCGGGCTGGCGCACAAGCCCTGGCGCGTCGAGGCGGCGGAAGCCCTGCTGCGGGGTGCGGGCGATCCGCGCGAGCGCGTCGAGGCCGCCGCCGATGCCGTGCTCCAGGGCGCGCGGGGCCAGGGCCACAACGATTTCAAGATCCCGCTGGCGCGCCGCGTGCTGGCCGGCGTGGTTGCCGAGGCCCTGGGCCGCTGAAGGAGCACGCATGGACATGAACCAGCCGGCGCCGCCCAATGCGCTGGACGAGAACGCCCACGGATGGATCGGCAAGGACCTCGACCGGGTCGACGGCCGCCTCAAGGCGACCGGCACCGCGCCTTATGCCTACGAAGTGAAGGAAGCCGGGCCGGCCGCGTATGGCTGGATCGTCGAAGCCACGATCGGCAAGGGCCGCGTGCGCGAGGTCGATACCGGCGAGGCCGAGCGCATGCCCGGCGTGCTGCTGGTGCTGACGCACCGCAACGCGCCGCAACAGGCCGGCTTCACGCTCGAGGCCCAGGACCGCTTCTCGCGGCCCTGGCCCGAACTCGACGACGACGAAGTGGCGTACTACGGCGAGCCGGTCGCCTTCGTGGTGGCCGAGATGCTGGAGCAGGCCCGCGCGGCGGCACTCGCGGTGCGCGTCACCTACGAGCCCGCCGAGGCCGCCTTCGACCTGCATGCGCAACTCGATGCGCTGGAGAAGCCGGACGACGAGGGCAAGCCCGACTCCGCGCTCGGCGATTTCGACACCGCCTTCGCCGCCGCGGACGTGCGCATCGATGCGACCTACACCACGCCCTTCCACATCCACGCCCAGATGGAGCCGCACGCGGCGCTGGCCTGGTGGGAGGACGAGCGCCTGGTGGTGCACTGCTCCACCCAGATGCTGGAAAGCGCGCAGCGGCGCGTGGCCGCGACCTTGCAGCTGCCGCTGGAGAAGGTGCGCATGGTCAGCCGCTACATCGGGGGCGGCTTCGGCGGCAAGCTGCCGGTGTGGAGCGACGTCGTCCTGTCGGCGCTGGCCGCGCGTGAACTGCAACGCCCGGTGAAGACGGCAATGACGCGCCAGCAGATGTTCCACCTCACGTCGCACCGCACCGCGACGATCCAGCGGCTGCGGCTGGGCGCCGGTCGCGACGGCGTGCTGCAGGCCATCGGCCACGAGGCGTATTCGCACAGCGCCCGCTTCGACGACTTCTTCGAGACCGCTGCCAACCAGACCCGCTCGCTCTATGCCGCACCGCACCGCATGACGCGCCACCGCGTCGCCCGGCTGGACCTGCCGCTGGCGGATTCGTGCCGTGCCCCGGGCGAGGCGGTGGGCATGCTGGCGCTCGAATGCGCCATGGACGAACTGGCGCACGCTCTCGGGCTCGATCCCGTCGAACTGCGCCTGCGCAACGAGCCGAAGGAGGACCCGGAGAAGCACGTGCCCTACTCCACCCGCCAGCTGGTGCAGTGCCTGCGCGAGGGCGCGCGCCGCTTCGGCTGGGACCGGCGCAATCCGCAGCCCGGCGCCGTGCGCGAAGGCCGCTGGCGCATCGGCCTCGGGATGTGCGCCACCACCCGCAGCAACATGCTGCGCGAGGGCAAGTGCCACGTGCGCCTCGACGAGAGCGGCACGCTGCACGCCCGCATGGCCATGACCGACATCGGCACCGGGACCTACACCGTGCTCACGCAGATCGCGGCGGAGATGCTGGGCCTGCCGCCGGAACGCGTGCGCATCGCGCTGGGCGACAGCGATTTCCCGCCCACACCGGGCTCCGGCGGCTCCTTCGGTGCGGCCACTTCCGGCTCGGCCCTGTACGACGCCTGCGAGAAGCTGCGCGCGAAGCTCGCGCACAGCGCCGGGATCGATCCCGCGCAGGCGCGCTTCGGCGACGGCCGCATCACGGGGGGCGGCAAGACGGCAACCCTCGCGGTGCTGGCGCGCGACGGCGGCGTCGAGGCCGACGGCGAGATCGAGCCCGGCGAGATGGCGCAGAAGTATTCGCACCAGGCCTACGGCGCGCAGTTCGCCGAAGTGGCCGTGGACGGCGACAGCGGCGAGGTGCGGCTGCGGCGGCTGCTGGGGGTGTTTGCCGCCGGCCGCATCCTCAACCCCAAGACGGCGCGCTCCCAGGTGCTGGGCGGCATGGTCTGGGGCGTGGGCAACGCCCTGCACGAAGAAGCGGTGCTGGACACGCGCCACGGCTTCTTCGCCAACCACGACCTGGCGGAGTACCACGTGGCGGCGCACGCCGACATCCCGGAGATCGAGGTCGTCTTCCTGCCCGAGATCGACGACAAGGCCAATCCGCTGAAGATCAAGGGCATCGGCGAGCTGGGCATCTGTGGCGCCGGCGCCGCCGTGGCCAATGCGATCTTCAATGCCACCGGCGTGCGGGTGCGCGACTATCCGATCACGCTCGACAAGATCCTCGCGGGACTCGAGCCGTAGCAGTCTGCGGCCTGCAGCACGTTCAGGTCTTGGCCAGCCCCAGTTTCGCCAGCTTCATCCGCAGGCCCACGCGCGTGAGCCCCAGTTCGCCGGCCACGCGCGTCTTGTTGCCCTGGTGGCGCTCCATCGCCTGCCCGATCAGTCGCGCTTCCACCCGCTCGACGTGCTCGCGCAGCAGGCCTGCGGCGGCCGGCGCGGCGGGCCCTGCGTCGCCACGCTCCAGCGCCAGGCGCCCCATTTCCTGCTGCAGGTGCCACACCTGCGCGGCGCCGAGCAGCGTCAGCAGCAGTTGCCCGGGGCGCCAGGGCTTGGGCAGGTACTGCCAGAGGCCGGCTGCGGCCATGCCGCGCACGACGTCTTCAGCGTCCTCGGGATCGCAGAGGAGGATGCGAAGCGTGTCCGGCCAGCGGGCCCGCACGGTGCGCAGGAAGTCCAGCCCCGACAGGCCCGGCATGCGCTGCTCGCACACCACGATGGGCAGGCACGCCTGCTCCAGCAGCAGCAGGCCCTGCTCGCCGCAGCGGGCCGTGAAGATCTCGAAGCGGTCGTGCAGCGCGCCGCGCAGCGCGTCGAGCGGGGCCGGTTCAAGACCCACGAGCAAGGCGGCGTCGCACGGGGCGCGGATCACGTTCATGGCGGGCAATCTACGCAGGCGGCCTGCGGCCTTCCTTGCGCTGCGTCAAGCGCGCTCGGCGCAGCGCCGCCGCCGTGGCGCGCCAGCCTCCGGCACGTCGCTTCAGCTGACGTGCGGATCGCTCGGGCGGGTGTTCTCCTTCCACGCCGCCTCGCGGGCTTGCGCGCCTTTCCGGACGGCGGCCAGGTAAGCCTCGGGCACTTCGCCGGGGCGCGCTTCGCGCACGCGGAAGGCGCGCTTGCGGGCCGGCAGCGCGGGCAGCGGTTGGACGGGCAGCGGTTCGACCGGCAGCGGCGGCAGCAGGTCGCCCAGTTCCTGCTCGGCCTCGCGGGCGAGCGACCACGCCAGGGCGACCCCGGCCACGGCGACCACGCCGGTGAGTGCGACGCTCAGGGCCAGCAGGCCGGAGCCGAGTCGCAGCAGGCTGTACGCGGCCACCCCGGTGAGGACGAGCAGCACCGCGGCGAGCACGCCCACCAGCGGGCCGGGGCGCAGCAGACTCTTCATCGCAGCCTCCCTGGAATCGGGGAAACGATCCTAGCGCCAAGCCCAGTCGAGTGGAACAGGAGGGGGACCGCCGGCTGCGGATCACGGGGATTTCCTACGAACCATCCTGCGGCCGGGATCCCCAACGGGCATGGACATTGCAAACACCTTCATCCTCTGGGTGCTCGGCTCCGCAGCTTTCCTCGGCGTCGCCGCGCTCGTGCAGAAGCGCACCCACCGCGAGCGCGAGCTCGCCCAGCAAAGCAGCAACCACGCCTCCTGACCGCCGCCCCGCGCGGCCGCTGCCACCGGGCCGGAAAGGCGGCTGCGTCCTACATGGCTGGTGCTGGCCCTGACCGACAGTGATGGCAGGGCTTACAGAGGGAAACAAGGCCATGAAGGAAAACCTGAGCATCCTCGAAGCGGTCGGCGGCCTGGGCAGCGATACCGCCATGGAGCGGATGATCCTGGCGCGCGAACTGCCCAAGCGGACCATCGCACTGGTCCTGGCCGGCGGCCGTGGCTCGCGCCTGATGGACCTGACCGACCGGCGCGCCAAGCCGGCGGTCTATTTCGGCGGCAAGTTCCGCATCATCGATTTCGCGCTCTCCAACTGCATCAACTCCGGCATCCGGCGCATCGGCGTGCTGACGCAATACAAGTCGCACTCGCTGCTGCGCCACCTGCAGCGCGGCTGGAACTTCCTGCAGGGTGCGCACAACGAGTTCATCGACCTGCTGCCGGCGCAGCAGCGCGTGAACGAGGCCTTCTGGTACCGCGGCACCGCCGACGCGATCACGCAGAACATCGACATCCTGCGCGCCTACGAGCCCGAGTACATCCTGGTGCTCGCCGGCGACCACATCTACAAGCAGGACTATTCGCTGATGCTGCTCGATCACGTGGAGAGCCGGGCGAAGGTCACCGTCGGCTGCATCGAGGTGCCGCGCATGGAAGCCACGGCGCTGGGCGTGATGCACGTGGACGAACACCGGCGCATCACCGATTTCCTGGAGAAGCCGAAGGACCCGCCGGCCATCCCCGGCAAGCCGGACCGCGCCCTGGGCAGCATGGGCATCTACGTGTTCGACGCCGAGTACCTGTACAAGCTGCTCGAGGACGACCTGCACGACGACAAGTCGGAGCACGATTTCGGCAAGAACCTGATCCCGAAGATCGTCGGCGACGGCGGCGCCATCGCGCACCCGCTGAACCTCTCCAGCATTCCGGCCCACACGCGCAACAAGCCGTACTGGCGCGACGTCGGCACGGTGGACGCGTTCTGGGCCGCCAACCTGGACCTCGCCGGCGACATGCCGGAGCTGAACCTGTACGACAAGGACTGGCCGGTCTGGACCTACCAGGAGCAACTGCCGCCGGCGAAGTTCGTGCCGGACGAGCGCGGCCTGAACGGCGAAACCTCCAACGTGCTGATCTCCGGCGGCTGCATCGTGGTGGGCTCCAACATCCGGCGCTCGGTGCTGTTCTCCAACGTCAAGGTGCTGTCCTGCTGCACGATCAGCGAGGCGGTGATCATGCCGGACTGCGTGATCGGCCGCGGCGCGCGCCTGTCCGGGGTGGTGATCGACCGCGGCTGCACGATCCCCGACGGCATGGTGATCGGCGAGGACGCCGAGACCGACAGCCAGCGCTTCCACCGCAGCGAGACGGGCGTGGTGCTGGTCACCAAGGAGATGCTCGATCGCCTGCCGCCGGCCGCGTGAGGCACGGGAGAGCGGGGTCTGGTAAAACCCCGCTCTCCTTGCGATGAATCCCGACGCTAGCCAGATCTGGACCGCCCCGCGCTGGGCGCTCGCCCTCCTGCTTGCCCTGCTGGGCATGCTGGGGCCATTCTCGATCGACACCTACATCCCGGCTTTCTCCGGCATCGCGCGGGCGCTGCAGGCCACGCCGGTGCAGATGCAGCAGACCCTGTCTGCTTACCTCTTCGGGTTCGCGTTCATGAACCTGTTCCACGGCGCGCTGGCGGACAGCTTCGGCCGGCGGCCGGTGGTGCTGTGGGGGATCGCGGTCTTTACGCTCGCATCGGTCGGCTGCGCGCTGTCGGAGAGCATCGGCTCGCTGGTGTTCTTCCGCGCGGTGCAGGGCCTGTGCAGCGGCGCGGGCTGGGTGGTTTCGCGCGCGGTGATCCGCGACATGTTCCCGCCCGAGCAGGCGCAGAAGGTCATGAGCCAGGTGACGATCTACTTCGGCGTCGCGCCTGCCGTCGCGCCCGTGGTCGGCGGCTGGCTGTTCGTGCATGCCGGCTGGCACAGCATCTTCTGGTTCCTGACCGGCGTGGGCGTCTTCCTGTGGGTCGCCAACTACCGCCTGCTGCCCGAGACGCTGCACGTCACGCAGCGCCAGGCCTTCAACGTGCGCAACCTGATGCGCGGCTACTGGCAACTCGGCGCGAGCCCGCGCTTCCTGCTGCTGGCGCTGGCGAGCGGCATTCCCTTCAACGGCATGTTCCTGTACGTGCTGTCGGCGCCGGCCTTCCTGGGCGAGCACCTGAAGCTCCAACCCACGCAGTTCTTCTGGTTCTTCCTGCTGACGATCAGCGGAATCATGGCCGGCTCCTTTGCCAGCGGACGCCTGGCCGGTCGCATCCAGCCGATGACGCAGATCCGCTGGGGCTTCGTCGTGATGTTCTTCGTCTCGATCGCCAACGTGGCGGCCAACTTCCTGTTCACGCCGCACGTGCGCTGGGCGCTGATCCCGATCGCGCTGTTCTCGTTCGGTTGGGCCTTGATGGTGCCGGTCGTCACGCTGCTGGTGCTGGACCTCTACCCGGCCCGGCGCGGGATGGCCTCGTCGCTGCAGGCCTTCATCGGCTCCGCCGCCAACGGCTTCGTCGCCGGCGCGATCGCGCCGCTGGTGATGGACTCGACCCGGGCGCTGAGCGTGGCCTCGCTCGCGATGATGAGCATCGGGCTGGTGGCGTGGGTGCTGGTGAAGAAGAAGTGGCCGGAGACGGGGCGCTTGCAGGCGCAACCCGTCTAGCCGGCGCCTTCGCGCGTCAGGCGCGCGCCAACCGCGGCAAACGGCCGGCGAGTTGCCGGCACGGTTGTTCCACCACGTAGTAGGTCAGCGTGGAAACGACGGTGGCTGCCGCGGCGATGAGCAGGAAGGCCGAGAGGCCGCCTCCCTCCACGCCCATCATCGCCTTCAGGGGAAAGTGCGAGAGGTAGACGCCATAGCTGATCGCCCCCAGGAACAACGCCACCCTGTTGGTGAAGAGAGCGCGGCAGATGACGCTTTGCCCGGAGCCGATGCAGATCAGCGCAAAGGTGACCACCGAGACGGCAATGAAGGGGTCGATCCGGTCAGGCGGCACGAACACGTACGCCACCGCAGCGGCAAGCACGATTGCAATGGACACGTCCCCTGCGGGTCTGCGGATCTTGTAGGCGCAGACACCGAGACAATACGAAAAGACGTAGGGCAGCGGGCTCCAGCGGATCGCGAGCGCCGCGTCGTCCGGGGAAAGCGGAAGAAAACGACCGAGTTCGCGCACCGCGAGGTAGGCGCAGAAGGATGCGACGAGGGCGACCGGCACCCCAAGCCGATGACGCATGATCAGCCGGAACAGGAAGGGCAGCACGAGGTACCAGAACACCTCCACCGGAATCGACCATTCGACGCCCAACACCGAGTTCGCCACCCGGTAATCGAGAAAGCTCAGGAAGGACAGGTGCATGAACCAGTTGTACGGGTCGAGGTGGACCCTGAACTGGTGGCCCCAGTAGGACAATCCGGCGGTCGCCGCGGCAATCAGCAGCCACACGTAGTACAGCGGCGCGATGCGCAGCAGCCGGCGTGCCAGGTACTCAGGATAGGAAGCGGACGCGTTGTAGCTCGCCGCCACGCTGAACCCGGAGATCACGAAGAAGACGTAGACACCGGTCGCGCCGAGGCCTGCGATGTGCTGGCCGAGGCTTCCGAGCTGCCGCAGGCCGGCGCCGCCGCTATGGACCAGGATCACGGCGAACGCGGCATACGCGCGCAGGCCGGTGATGAAATCCGTGTCCCCGTAGGACTTCCAAGGGTGCATCGTCGAATGCTAGCAGTCAGGGCTGACGCGGCTGGGTGCCTGGCCGCGCAGCGCTGCCCTCTCCCTTGAGGGAGAGGGCCCGAGCCAGCTTACCGGCCGCTGCGCGAGGCGCGCGCGCCGCCGCCGTAGTCGCGGTGCTGGCCGCCGCCGTTGTCACGCCCGCCGAAGCCGCCGTCGCGGCGATCGAAGGACTTGGCGCCGAAGCCGGAGTGCTTGCCGTAGCCGTTGGACGGACGACGCTCGCCCGGACGACCCGGCTTGCCGCCGAAGCCGGTCCGCGCCGGCGGACGCTGCTCGAAGCGCTGCTTCGGCTCCAGGCCCGGGATGGTGTGGGCGTCGAAGCGCTGCTTGCTGTAATGCTCGATGTCGCCGATGCGGCGGCGGTCGCGGAATTCCGCGAAGGTCACGGCCAGGCCGTCGCGGCCGGCGCGGCCGGTGCGGCCGATGCGGTGCGTGTAGTCCTCGCTCTTCATCGGCAGGCCGTAGTTGAACACGTGCGAGATCGACGGCACGTCGATGCCGCGCGCGGCCACATCGGTCGCCACCAGGAACTGGATCTGGCCGCGGCGCAGCGCCATCAGGCGCCGGTTGCGCAGGCCCTGCGACAGGTCGCCGTGCAGCGACACGGCGGCGAAGCCGGCCTGCTGCAGGTCTTCGGCGAGGGCGTCGCACTCGACCTTCGTGCTGGCGAAGACGATCGCCTGCTCGATGCTCGTGTCGCGCAGCCAGTGATCCAGCAGCTGGCGCTTGTGCTGGGCGTTGTCGGCCCAGAACAGCTTCTGCTCGATGTTGGCGTGCTTCTCCTGCTGCGAATCGATCTCCAGGCGGCGCGGCTGGCGCATCACGCGGGTGGCGAGCTGCTGCACGCGCGGCGCGAAGGTGGCCGAGAACATCATCGTCTGGTGGCGGTTCGCGGTGAGCTGGTGCACTTCCGCCAGGTCCTCGGCGAAACCGAGGTCCAGCATGCGGTCCGCTTCATCGACCACCAGGAACTGCACCTTGTCCAGCTTGATCTGGCCGGAGCGCTGCAGGTCCAGCAGGCGGCCCGGCGTGGCGACCACGAGGTCGGCGTTCTGCAGCTTGGCGATCTGCATCTGGTAGGGCATGCCGCCCACCACGTTGGCGATGCGCAGGCCGCGGCAGTGCTTCACCAGGTCGATGGCGTCGCTGGCGACCTGCTGCGCGAGTTCGCGCGTCGGGCACAGCACCAGCGCGCCGGGCGTGGCGGCCTTGAAGTGGCGCGGGCTCAGCGGATTGCGGCGCGCGCGCTTGGCGGGGGCTTCGCCGCGGGCGACAGCGTCGAGGCGCGATTGTTCCTCGGCGGCCGCTTCGGCGGCGTTCTGCGCCAGCAGCGTATTGAGCACCGGCAGCAGGAAGGCCGCGGTCTTGCCGCTGCCCGTCTGGCTGGAGACCATCAGGTCGTTGACGGAGGCGCCGGCCGCATCCTGCGCCATGGCCAGGCCGATGGCCTGCTGCTGCACGTTGGTCGGCTGCGTGAAGCCGAGATCGGCGACCGCGGCGAGGAGTTCGGGGGCGAGGCCCAGCGCGGCGAAGCCGTTGGTCTGGGGGGTGGTGTCTTGCTCTTGCAGGAGTTCGGTCATGAAAAAGTCCATGCGACGCTGCCCGAAGCGGGTGCGCCGTCGTCGAAAGGGTTGGGATACATCAACCGTTCCAACGACAAACAGGACTTTCGGCCTGCGGCCCATTGCGCTCCGAAAGGAGCAGGCCAGTGCAAGAAGGCGGATGCGCGATTCAGCCGCGAAGTTGCGGCGAAAGACGGATTATCGCAGGTTTCTCGTTTTCCCGCATGGGGAGCCGAAAAGCCGCAAGCTTCAGGGTCCCAGCTTCAGGAAGTGCTCCCGGTAGTGCGCCAGTTCGTCGATCGACTCGTGCACGTCGGCCAGCGCGGTGTGCAGCTGGCGCTTCTTGAACGAGGCATAGACCTCCGGCCGCCAGCGGCGCGACAGTTCCTTGAGCGTGCTCACGTCGAGGTTGCGGTAGTGGAACCAGGCCTCCAGCTTCGGCATGTACTTCACCAGGAAGCGCCGATCCTGCCCGATGCTGTTGCCGCACATCGGGCTGCCGTTCTTCGGCACGTAGCGGGCCAGGAAGTCCAGGATCTGCTGCTCCGCGTCGGCTTCGGTGGTGGTGGAGGCGCGCACCCGCTCCGTCAGGCCGCTCTTGCCGTGGGTGCCCTTGTTCCAGGCATCCATCAGGTCCAGTTGCGCATCGGTCTGGTGGATCGCCAGCTCCGGGCCCTCGATGCGCGGCTCCAGCGCCGGGCCGGTGACAACCACGGCGATCTCGATGATGCGGTCCCGCTCCGGGTCGAGCCCGGTCATTTCACAGTCGAGCCAGATGAGGTTCTGGTCGCTCTTGGCCAGCGTCGCTGGCGGCGTTTCGGATGCGTCGGCCATGGCGCCCATTCTCGCCCATGCCCTAAGATCCCGGACATGCAAGCCTCCGCCGCGCTGACCTTCGCGTTCGCCGCCTTCCTCCTCGCCGGCCTGGTCGTGAAGTTCTGGCTTTCCACGCGCCAGGTGCGCTTCGTGGCGCAGCATCGCAACCAGGTGCCGGACGCCTTTGCCGGCACCGTTTCGCTGCGGGCGCACCAGAAGGCGGCCGATTACACCGTGGCCAAGTCGCGCCTCGGCCTGCTCGAAACCGCGTTCGGTGGCGCGGTGCTGCTCGGGTGGACGCTGCTGGGCGGCCTCGACACATTGAACCAGGCGCTGGTGCAGTGGCTGGGCACGGGCATGATCCAGCAACTGGTGCTGCTCGCCTGCTTCGCCGCCATCAGCGGGCTGCTGGACCTGCCCTTCTCGCTCTACCAGACCTTCGTGGTGGAGCAGCGCTTCGGCTTCAACAAGATGACGTGGAAGCTGTGGCTGGCCGACATGGTCAAGGGCACGGTGCTGGGCGCGCTGATCGGCCTGCCGATCGCGGCACTGATCCTGTGGCTGATGGGTGCCGCCGGCCCCTGGTGGTGGCTGTGGGCCTGGGCCGTGTGGATGGGGTTCAACCTGCTGCTGCTGGTGGTCTATCCGACCTTCATCGCGCCGCTGTTCAACAAGTTCCAGCCGCTCGAGGACGAGACGCTGAAGGCGCGCGTGACGGCGCTGATGCAGCGCTGCGGCTTCGCGGCCAAAGGCCTGTTCGTGATGGACGGCAGCAAGCGCAGCGCCCACGCGAATGCGTATTTCACCGGCTTCGGCGCCGCCAAGCGCGTGGTGTTCTACGACACCTTGCTGGCCAAGCTCTCGCCCGGTGAGGTCGATGCGGTGCTGGCCCACGAGCTGGGTCACTTCAAGCACAAGCATATCGTCAAGCGCATCGTCGCCATGTTCGCGCTGAGCCTGCTCGGTTTCGCTTTGCTCGGGTGGCTCGCCACCCGCGTCTGGTTCTACAGCGGGCTGGGCGTGGTGCCCAACCTCGACGGCCGCAACGACGCGCTGGCGCTGCTGCTGTTCATGCTGGCGGTGCCCGTCTTCACCTACTTCGTCTCGCCGCTGATGGCGCAGTTCTCGCGCCGCCACGAGTTCGAGGCCGATGCCTTCGCGGCCACGCAGACCAGCGGCCGCGACCTGGGCAACGCGCTGCTGAAGCTGTACGAGGACAACGCCTCGACGCTGACGCCCGATCCGGTGTTCGTGAAGTTCTACTACTCGCACCCGCCCGCCTCCGAACGGCTCGCCCGCCTCGGCGCGGGAGCAGCCGCATGAGGGCCCGCCTTGGCTGAGGCCGCCGCCCAGCCGGGACTGGTCGTCGCGAGCCACGGCCGCCACTGCCTGGTGGAGTCGCCCGACGGCACGCGCCGCCTGTGCCACGGCCGCGGCAAGAAGAGCCAGGCCGTGGTCGGTGACCGCGTGAAGTGGCAGACCAGCGGCGACGAAGGCGTGGTCGTCGCGGTGGAGCCGCGCCACAACCTGTTCTATCGCCAGGACGAGATCCGCACCAAGTCCTTCGCCGCCAACCTCGACCTGGTGCTGGTGCTGATCGCCGCCGAGCCCGAGTTCTCCGAGATGCAGCTGGCGCGCGCGCTCATCGCCGCCGAAGCGGAGCACATCGCGCCGCTGATCGCCTTGAACAAGAGCGACCTGGTCGAGCCTTTCGAGCGCGCCTGGGCCCGGCTCATGCCGTACCAGCACATGGGCTACGGTGTGCTGCCGCTGTCGCTGCGCATGTCGGGGGACACGGACCACGAGCACCTGCTCAAGCACCTGCACGGCAAGACCACGCTGGTGCTCGGCCCCTCCGGCGCCGGCAAGAGCACGCTGATCAACCTGCTGGCGCCGCAGGCGCGCGCGTTGACGGGCGAGATCTCGCAGGCGCTGAACTCGGGGCGCCACACGACGACGGCGACGACCTGGTACTGGGTCGACGAAGAACGCAGCACCGGCCTCATCGATTCGCCGGGCTTCCAGGAATTCGGCCTGCACCACATCGACAGGATGCAGCTCGCCGGGCTGATGCCGGACTTCAGGCCGCACGTGGCAGGCTGCAAGTTCTACAACTGCACCCACCTGCACGAGCCCGGCTGCGGCGTCATCGCGGCCGTCGCGCAGGAGCCGGGCGCGCCTGCAACGCAGATCGCGCCGAGCCGCTACCGCATCTACCGCACGCTCTTCGAGGAGCTGTCACAAGCCCGTTACTAGGCTCAGCCCTTGAGCCTGCCGGCGCCGCCCTCACCTGGGGACAAAGGGGGCAAGCCACAATGAGCCAGCTGCACGTCGTCTGTCCGCACTGCCACACCACGAACCGCGTTCGCGAGGCGGACCTGGAGCACGCGCCCGATTGCGGCAGCTGCCATGAGGCCCTGTTCACCGCCCATCCGGTGAACCTGAGCGCGACCGCCTTCGAGCGGCACATCACGCGCAGCGACCTCCCGGTGCTGGTGGACTTCTGGGCGCCGCGGTGCGGCCCCTGCCGCATGATGGCGCCGGCCTTCGAACAGGCCGCCACCACCCTCGGGCCGCGCGTGCAGCTGGTGAAGGTGAACACCGACGAGGCGCAGGGCCTGGGCGCGCGGCTGAACATCCGCAGCATTCCGACCATCGCCCTGTTCGTCGGCGGGCGCGAGGTGGCGCGCCAAGCCGGCGCGATGGGCGCGAGCGACATCGTGAAGTGGACGCGGGCGCAGCTGGTGCGGGCGACGACGGCGGTCTAGGTTTTTCGCAGCTTGTCGCGGTTTTCGTAGGCTGGCGGTGAGCCGCGCAGCGCGCGAACCCCAGCGTTCGGGGAGCACTTGATCGCTGGGGTTCCGGCGCTTCGCGCGTCACCGCCAGCCTACGAGCGACGCTAGCCTAGTAGACGCGCCAGCGTCAACAACGCCAGCAACACCATCCACAACACCACCGAGCGCCACACCAGGCCGACGATGCTGCGCAAGTGCGCGACCTCCGCCTCGCGGCCCGGCGTGCTCGCCGTGCCCAGGGGCGGCTCGGCGCCCATGCCGGCGGTCTGGAAGCCCTGCGAGCCGGTGGGCGCGAACACCGGCTTGAGCGTTTCGCCGCCCAGGCGCACGTTCACCGCACCGGAGGTGGCTGCAAGGATCACGCCGTCGTTGTCGTTCGGGAAGCGCTGCGCGTAGTTGCGCCAGCAGTCGATCGCTTCCTCGAAGCTGCCGACCACCGCGAACGCGATGGCGGTGATGCGCGCCGGCAGCCAGTCCACCGCCGTCCAGGCGCGCGCGGCCGCCGATTGCAGGGCCTCGCTGGCGGGCTGCAGCTGCATGCGGCTGCGATAGCGCCAGTAGCGCGCCACGAATTCGGCCATGCGGTACAGCACCGCGCCGGCCGGCCCCAGGCCGAAGGCGGCCAGGATCGAGAACCAGGCCAGCACGCCGAACACGTGGCGGTGCGCGGCCAGCACCGAGTACTCGATCACGTGGCGCACGATCTCGCTGCGCGGGAGTTCACTCGCATCGACGCGCTGCCACTGCGCCAGCAACTGGCGCGCGCGCGTCTCGTCGCCGGCCTCGAGCGCGTCGCGGATCGCGGTGAAATGGTGGCTGAACTGGCGAAAGCCCAGGGTGACGTACAGGACCAGCACGCTCCACACCATGGCCGCGGGCCATCCGAGCGTGAGCGCCAGGGCCCAGTGGATGCCGAGCGCGAGCAGCGCCGGCGCGGCCACCGCGAGCAGCCAGCTCACCCAGCCATGCTGCGGCTTGCCGGCGTCGAAGTTGCTGCTCACCCAGCGCGCCCACACGCGCAAGCCGGTGTGGATCGCGTTGTGCGCTCCCAGCGGACGCACCTGCTCGATCAGTAGCGCGAACAGGATCGCGAAGAAGCTCATGGCCCCGGATGATAACGGGGCGGTTCAGGGGCCCTTCAGGCGGCCAGGAACCGGTACAGGTTGCGCAGCATCCCCGCCGTGGCCCCCCAGATGAAACGCTCGCGCCCGGCCTCGTCGCGGTACGGCATCGAGAACCACTCGCGCCGCGTGCCGCTGAATTCGATCGCATGGCGGCGATGGTGGGCCGGGTTCATGAGGAAATCGAGGGGCACCTCGAAGGCGTCGTCGACCTCGTGCGCGTTGAGCGCCAGGTGGTAGTCCGCGTGCACGAGGGCGATCACCGGCGTGACGATGAACATCGTGCCGGTGGTGTACGTGGGCAGCATGCCCAGCACTTCGGCCAGCGAGCGGTCGAGGCCGATCTCCTCGTGGGCTTCGCGCAAGGCCGTATCGGCCGCATCGACGTCCGTGTCGTCGCGCTTGCCGCCCGGGAAGGCGACCTGCCCCGAATGCGTGGACAGGTGCGCGGTGCGCTGCGTGAGCAGCACCATGGGACGTTCGCGCATCACCACCGGCACCAGCACCGCGGCCGCGGCCGTCTTGCGGTCGGTGAAGCGCGGCTCGTCGCGCAGCTCCGGCTCCCACACCGGCGGCCAGGCGAAACGCTGGCGCAGCGCCTCGGGCGTCAGCCGCTGCGCATCGACGGCCGGCAGGTGGTCGTCGCGGGCGACGACCGGCACCTCGCGCGGGTCGAAATTGGGCAGCTTCGACAGCGGCGTGTCCGGCGGGATGGCGGCGGAAGGATCGATGGGCGGCATGGGGGCGGCAGGAAAAGAAAAACCGCCGCGAGCTCTTCGAGCCGGCGGCGGTTGTTCGCGAGGGCGCTGCGTTTACTCCGCGGCAGGCGCCTTCTCGCGGTGGGCCAGCTTTTCCTTGATGCGGGCCGACTTGCCGGAGCGCTCGCGCAGGTAGTACAGCTTGGCGCGGCGCACGTCGCCGCGGCGCTTGACTTCGACGCCGGCGATCAGCGGGCTGTAGGTCTGGAACGTGCGCTCCACGCCTTCACCGCTGGAGATCTTGCGCACCGTGAAGGCGCTGTTCAGACCGCGGTTGCGCTTGGCGATCACCACGCCTTCGTAGGCCTGCACGCGCTTGCGGTTGCCTTCGACGACGTTCACCGAGACGATGACGGTATCGCCGGGGGCGAAGGCCGGGATGTTCTTGCCCAGGCGGGCGATTTCCTCTTGTTCGAGGGTCTGGATCAGGTTCATGGCTGCCTCAGCGATCTTGCCCGCGCTGCACCGCAACGCGAAAGGCGTTGCTTCTGGCTGTGTCCTGGCTTCGCTGCATCCACAGGGGAAAGCGGCTCGGACGGCCGGGTAGAGGATCGGAAAACCCGCGATTATAGCGTGCGCAGGAAATCCTCGTCGGCGCGGGTCAGCCGGCCGGCGGCACGGGCGGCGGAAAGCAGGTCCGGCCGGTGCCGGGCGGTGATCGCCAGCCGCTGCGTGCGCCGCCAGTCGGCGATGCGGGCATGGTGGCCGGAAAGCAGTTCTTCCGGCACCTTCAGCCCGTTCCATTCTTCCGGACGGGTGTAGTGCGGGCAATCGAGCAGGCCGTCCAGCGCCGGATTGAAGCTGTCTTCCTGGTGGCTGCCGGCGTCGTTGAGCACGCCGGGCTGCAGGCGGGCCACGGCGTCCAGCAGCGCCATGGCGGCGATTTCGCCACCGGACAGCACGAAGTCGCCCA
This sequence comes from Ramlibacter alkalitolerans, assembly GCF_016722765.1. Taxonomy (GTDB): domain Bacteria; phylum Pseudomonadota; class Gammaproteobacteria; order Burkholderiales; family Burkholderiaceae_C; genus Ramlibacter; species Ramlibacter alkalitolerans. The sequence continues at coordinate 79,414 of NZ_JAEQND010000016.1, forward strand.
GGCTCAGCTGCAGGTCGACCTCGGTATCGACGAAGCGCTGGTCGACGCCTTCGTAGCGGCCGCACAGCAGGACGGCGCCGGCACCGGCGGACCAGCGCTCGACGCCCGCATGGTCGAGCCGCTCGCCGATGGGGGAAAAAAGCACGACCGGCGCAGCGTCGTCGCGGTCCGCCTTCACGGCGGCCAGGCAGCGCGCCAGGGGCTCGGCCAGCATCACCATCCCGGGACCGCCGCCGAACGGACGGTCGTCGACGCGCCGGTAGTTGCCCTCGGCGTAGTCTCGCAACTGCCACAGGCGCACGTCGACCTGCCTCGTCTCGAACGCGCGGCGCGTCACGCCGGCGGCCAGGAAGGGCGCGAACAGTTCCGGAAACAGGGTGACGACGTCGAAGCGCATGTTCGACTCAATAGTCGGCCTGCCAGTCGACCTCGATGCGGCGGGCGTGCAGGTCGACCTTGTCGACGTAGGCACTCACGAAGGGCAGCATGCGTTCCTGCGGCTTGCCGCCCTCCTCGTATTCCACCACCAGCACCGTCTGCGGGCCGGTGGACATGAGGTCCTTGACGCGGCCCAGGTGCACGCCCTCGCGGTTGAACACCTCCAGGCCGAGCAGGTCGACCCAGTAGAACTCGTCCTCGGGGGCGGTGGGGAAGGAGGAGCGGGGCACGAAGATGCGCGCGCCCTTGAGCAGTTCGGCGGTGGCGCGGTCCTCGATGCCGTCGACGCGCGCCACGATGGAGTCGGAGTGCTCCTTGGCCTCGCGCACGCGCAGCAGCAGCGTGCCGGCGAACGCCTGCGGCCCGCGCTCGGTGGGCTGCAGGTACCAGCGCTTGGTGGAGAACAGCGCCTGCGGATCGGCGCTGTGGGGCAGGACCTTGAACCAGCCCCTGACGCCCCAGGCGTCGAGGATGCGCCCGACTTCGATGGCATCCGCGGGCAGTTCCGCGGGCTCGATGTCCGAAGGCAGCCTCGGCGCTGCCGGACCGCCGGGCGCGGCCAATCGAAACCTCAAGCCGCGGCGGCGGCGGGGGCTTCGGCAGCGGCGGCCGGCGCCTGGCCCGCGGCGTCCTTCAGCAGGCGCTCGACGGTCGGGGAGGCCTGGGCGCCCACGCCGCGCCAGTACGTCAGGCGGTCCTGCGCGATGCGCAGCTTCTCTTCGCCGTCCTTGGCGACCGGGTTGTAGAAACCCAGGCGCTCGATGAAGCGGCCGTCACGGCGCACGCGCTTGTCGGCGACGACGATGTTGTAGAACGGACGGTGCTTGGCGCCGCCGCGGGAGAGTCGGATCACGACCATGATTTATCCTTCGGGTGGATGAGCGCTCCATCCCGGAGCGCAATGAATTTTTTCCCGGCGTTGAGACACGCGACTTGACCACCCGGCCAGCGACACGCCGAAAAGCCCGCGATTATAACTTCTTCTTCCCTATGCTGAATTTGCGGCCGAGCACCGAAGCCGACGTCCCGGCGATCACCGCCATCTATGCCCACCACGTCCTGCACGGAACCGGCACCTTCGAGACCACGGCGCCCGCCGAGGCCGAGATGGCGGCGCGCCGCGCCGACGTTCTTGCCAAGGGCCTGCCCTACCTGGTGGCCGACCAGGGCGGGCGGGTGCTGGGCTTTGCCTACTGCCAGTGGTTCAAGCCGCGGCCGGCCTATCGCTTCTCCGCCGAGGACTCGATCTACCTCGACCCCGACGCGGCCGGCCAGCGCATCGGCAACAAGCTCCTGGGCGAACTGACCCGCCAAGCCGAGGCCGTGGGCCTGCGCAAGCTGATCGCCGTGATCGGCGACTCCGACAACGTGCGCTCGATCGGCGTGCACCGCGCCGTGGGCTTCCGCCATGTCGGCACGATCGAATCCTGCGGCTGGAAATTCGGCCGCTGGCTGGACATCGTGCTGATGGAGAAATCGCTCGGCGAGGGCAACCGCACGGCACCCGAGCCGCAGCCGAAGTGAAGAGCAAGACGCTGGCGGCGTGGCTCGCCTTCCTGGGCGGCCCGCTGGGGCTGCACCGCTTCTACCTGCACGGATTCGGCGACTGGATCGGCTGGCTGCTGCCGATCCCCACCGCGCTGGGCCTCTACGGCGTGGAGCGGGTGCAGCAGTTCGGGCAGGACGACGTCCTGAGCTGGTGGCTGGTTCCGCTGCTGGGCTTCACGATCGCCGGCTGCTGCCTCAACGCGATCGTGTACGGCCTCATGCCCACGGAGAAGTGGAACGCCCGCTTCAACGCCGCTGCGGCGCCGGAAGCGGAGTCCGGCGCCACGCACTGGGGAACGGTGTTCGCCATCGCGCTGTCGCTGGCGATCGGCGCCGGGGTGCTGATGGCGAGCCTCGCCTTCAGCTTCCAGCGCTATTTCGAGGTCCAGGTGGAGGAAGGGCGGCGGATCAGCGAGTAGGCGCGGAGAAGGGGCGCTCGCGCCCCTCCCTGGGTCCCCGCCTGCGCGGGGATGACGCTTTCGCCTCAGAACATCTGCAGGCTGACCCAGTACGCGATCGCGGCGACGAAGGCGCTGGCGGGGATGGTGAAGATCCAGGCCCAGATGATGTTGCCGGCCACGCCCCAGCGCACCGCGCTCATGCGCTGCGTGGAGCCCACGCCCACGATGGCGCCGGTGATGGTGTGCGTGGTGGACACCGGAATGCCCAGCCCGGTGGCGATGAACAGCGTCATGGCGCCGCCCGTTTCGGCGCAGAAGCCGCCCACCGGCTTGAGCTTGGTGATGCGCTGCCCCATGGTCTTGACGATGCGCCAGCCGCCGAACATGGTGCCCAGGCCCATCGCGGTGTAGCAGCCGGCGATCACCCAGGTCGGCGGCGTGCCCGCGCCCACCGCCACGTGGCCGGTGGCGATCAGCAGCATCCAGATGATGCCGATCGTCTTCTGCGAGTCGTTGCCGCCGTGGCCCAGGCTGTACGCCCCGGCCGAGAGCAGCTGCAGGCGGCGGAACCACTTGTCCACGCGCGAGGGCCGGGTGGAGCGGAAGATGTTGGACACCACCGCCATCATGAAGGAGCCGAGCACGAACCCCATCAGCGGCGAGACGAAGATGAAGATCACGGTCTTCCAGATGCCGGCGGCGATCAGCGCGTGCGCGCCGGTCTTGGCGATCACGGCACCGCAGATGCCGCCGATCAGCGCATGGGAGGAACTGCTCGGGATGCCGTACCACCAGGTGATCACGTTCCAGGTGATGGCACCGGCCAGCGCGCCGAACACCACGTGCGTGTCGACGATGCCCGGCTCGACGATGCCCTTGCCCACCGTCGCCGCCACGCTCAGGTGGAACATGAAGACCGCCACCACGTTGAAGAACGCGGCGAACACCACGGCCTGCGTCGGCTTCAGCACGCCGGTGGAGACCACCGTCGCGATCGAGTTGGCGGCGTCGTGGAACCCGTTCATGAAGTCGAACAGGAAAGCGACGACCACCAGCATCACCACGACCCAGAGGGCCGTCTGCGTCACTACCATCGGGTGCCGCCTCAGGAGTTCTCGAGCACGATGCCTTCGACGACGTTGGCCACGTCCTCGCACTTGTCGGTGATCGTCTCCAGCAGCTCGTAGATCGCCTTGAGCTTGATCACCTCGCGCACGTCCGGCTCCTCCCGGAACAGCTTGCTCATGGCGGAACGCATCACCCGGTCGGCTTCCGATTCGATCTTGTCGATCTCCTCGCAGGTCTTGAGCGCCGCCTGCGCCGTGTTGTGGTCGGACAGCTTGGACAGGTGCGACACCGCCTCCTGCACCTGCTCGCAGCAGCGCACGCTGAGCTCGGTGAGGCGGGTGATTTCCGCCGTCATGTGCCGCACGTCGTACAGCGCCATCGTCTCGGCCGAGTCCTGGATCAGGTCGGCGACGTCGTCCATGGTGTTGATCAGCGTGTGGATCTGCTCGCGGTCGATGGGCGTGATGAAGGTCGAGTGGATCAGGCGGTTGACTTCATGCGTCACCTTGTCGGCCGAACGCTCCGCGTGGTCCACTTCACGATTGTGCTGGTCGCGCAGGTTGGCGTCGTTGTAGTTGGCCACCAGGCGCGCGAAAGCGTGGGCCGCCTCGACGATCCGCTCCGCGTGCTGGTTGAACATTTCGAAGAAGTTGCCTTCTTTCGGGAGCAGTTTCTTGAAGAGCATGGGTGCTCCGGGAAGGAGAGGTGTTGTTGTCGGGTCCGCGGGCGAGTTTACCCGCCGCCCCCCGGGCTGCCCCTTTACCCGTTGCGGAATATGAAATACACGGCGCCGACCATGCACAGCGCCGCCCAGAGGTAGTCCAGTTTCAGCGGCACCTTCAGGAAATAGACGGAAAACGGCAGGAACACGCCCAGCGTGATCACTTCCTGCATGATCTTGAGCTGGCCGACGCTGTAGCCGGCCCGCTGGAAGCCGATGCGGTTGGCGGGCACCTGCAGCAGGTACTCGGCCAGCGCGATGCCCCAGCTCACGAAGGCGGCGACGTACCAGGGCGCCGTCGCGAGGCTGCGCAGGTGGCCGTACCAGGCGAAGGTCATGAACACGTTGGAGGCGATGAGCAGCAGGATGGTCTGCAGCGACAGCGGAACGAAGGTGGAAAGCGCGGCCATCCCGCCATTATCCGAAGGCCTGGTGTATGTCGACGAGCACCTGCTGGTGCTGGACAAGCCCGCGGGCCTGCTCGCGGTGCCCGGACGCGGCGAGGACAAGCAGGATTGCCTGGCGGCGCGCGCGCAGCGCCTGTGGCCCGACGCACTGGTGGTGCACCGCCTCGACATGGCGACCTCGGGCCTGTTCCTCATGGGCCGCGGGCTGCACGTGCAGCGGGTGCTGAGCCGCGCCTTCGCCGAGCGGCGGGTGGACAAGCGCTACGAGGCGGTGGTGGCCGGGCGCGTCGGCGCCCTGCACGAGGAAGGCGTGATCGACCTGCCGCTGGCCGCCGACTGGCCGAACCGCCCGCTGCAGAAGATCGATCGCGAGCAGGGCCGTCCGAGCACCACGCACTGGCGCGTGACCGGGCTGGAAGAAGACAGCACGCGCCTGGCGCTCGCGCCGGTCACCGGCCGCACGCACCAGCTGCGCGTGCACCTGCTGGCGATCGGCCACCCGATCCTGGGCGATGCCTTGTACGCGCCGCCGCCGGTGCGCTCGCGCGCGCCCCGCCTGCTGCTGCACGCGAGCGCGCTGCGGCTGGCGCACCCCGCCGGCGGCGAAGCCCTCGCCTTCGACAGCCCCGCGCCCTTCTGAGACACTGGCCCGAACGCTTTCCGGGGAGCCCACTATGCGCAAGCACCTCAGCCGCCGTACCGTCGCCGCCGCGCTGGTCGCCCTGCCCGCCTGCTGGACGGGCGTGCGGGCGCAACCGGCACCGGCGCGCCGCGCCACGCCCGCGCAGACCGAAGGCCCGTTCTATCCCGTCGCCCTGCCCGCCGACACCGACGCCGACCTGCTGCGCAACGGCCGCCTGCAGTACACGCGCGGCGACCCCGCGTGGGTCGAAGGCACCGTGACCGACCTCGCGGGCAAGCCGCTGGCGGGAGCGCAGGTGGAGATCTGGCAGTGCGACCACGCGGGCCACTACCACCACCCGGGTGACGGCGGCCGCGCCGATCCGGACTTCCAGGGCTTCGGCCGCGTCACCGTCGGCAGCGACGGCCGCTACCGCTTCCGCACGATCCGGCCCGTGCCCTACACCGGCCGCGCGCCGCACATCCACGTGAAGGTGAAGATGCAGCGGCGCGAGTTGCTCACCACCCAGCTCTATGTGGAGGGCGACCCCGGCAACCCGCGCGACTTCCTCTGGCGCAACCTGGGCGCCGACCGCGACCTGGTGACCGTGGCCTTCCGCCCGGGCCCGGAGGGCGTGCAAGCCAGTTTTCCCATCGTCATCGCCACCTGAGATTCCATGACCCACCTCACCATCCTCACCGGCGCCTCGCGCGGCATGGGCCTCGCCATGGCGCGCCAGCTGCTGGACGCCGGCCACGACCTCCTGTGCATCTCGCGCAAGACCAGCGAGGAACTCGCGCAGCAGGCCACGCGCCTGGGGCGCCGCTGCGAGCAATGGCCGCAGGACCTGGCCCGCGCCGAGAACGCCGCCGAGCGGCTGGCCACCTGGCTGCAGGCGCGGGACGCGGCCGACTCGGTGACCCTGATCAACAACGCCGGCCTGATCCCGCGCGTCGCCCCGCTGGACGACATCCCGGCCGCGCAGCTCGCCGAGGCGATGCGGGTCGACCTGGAAGCGCCGCTGCTGCTCACCGCCGCCTTCCTGCGCGCGACGGCGGCCTGGACGGTGCCGCGCCGGATCCTGAACATCTCCTCCGGCCTCGGCCGGCGGGCGATGGCGGCCCAGGCCGCCTACTGCGCCGCCAAGGCCGGCATGGACCATTTCAGCCGCTGCGTCGCGCTGGAACAGGCCCGCTTGCCCCATGGCGCGAAGATCTGCTCGCTGGCGCCCGGCGTGATCGACACCGACATGCAGGTGCAGCTGCGCGGCGCCGACAGCGACCGCTTCCCGGACCGGGGCAATTTCGTCGGGCTGAAGGAAAAGGGCCTGCTCAGCTCGCCCGACGAGGCCGCGGCGCGCGTGCTGGCCGTCCTGGCGCGGCCCGACTTCGGCGCCAACCCGGTTGCGGATGTAAGGGACTGAGCAGGGACGCTTGCTACAGTGGACGACTTTCCCCTCTCCTGGAGCGAGACATGACCCGTGAAGTGGTTGCCGTCAGCGCAGTGCGCACGGCCATCGGCACCTTCGGCGGCAGCCTGAAGGATATCCCTCCCACCGAACTCGGCGCGCTGGTCGTGCGCGAGTCGCTGGCGCGCGCCAGCGTGGACGGCGCGGACGTCGGCCACGTCGTCTTCGGCCACGTGGTCAACACCGAGCCGCGCGACATGTACCTGTCGCGCGTGGCCGCGATCAACGGCGGCTGCGCCGAAGGCACGCCGGCGATGAACGTCAACCGCCTGTGCGGCTCGGGCCTGCAGGCGATCGTGTCGGCGGCGCAGAGCATCCTGCTGGGGGACACCGACATCGCGATCGGCGGCGGCGCCGAGAGCATGACCCGTGCGCCCTATGCCGACCTCACCGCCCGCTGGGGCGCGCGCATGGGCGACGCCAAGCTGGTCGACATGATGGTGGGCGCGCTGCACGATCCCTTCCACAACATCCACATGGGCGTGACGGCGGAGAACATCGCCGCCAAGTGGGGCATCACGCGCGAGGACCAGGACCGCCTGGCCGTCGAGAGCCACAACCGCGCCGAGCGCGCGACGGCCAACGGCTGGTTCAAGGAGCAGATCGTCCCCGTCACGCTCAAGTCCCGCAAGGGCGACACCTACTTCACGGTGGACGAGCACTTCCGCGCCGGCACCAAGCTGGAGGACATGAGCAAGCTCAAGCCGGTGTTCCAGAAGGAGAACGGCACGGTCACCGCGGGCAATGCCTCCGGCCTCAACGACGCCGCCGCGGCGGTCGTCCTGATGGAGCGCAGCGTGGCCGAGAAGCGCGGCCTGCAGCCGCTCGCGCGGCTGGTCGGCTGGGCGCACGCCGGCGTGGACCCGAAGTACATGGGCATCGGCCCCGTGCCCGCCACGCGCAAGCTGCTGGAAAAGACCGGCATCGGCGCCCACCAGCTCGACGTGATCGAAGCCAACGAAGCCTTCGCCGCGCAGGCCTGCGCGGTGGTGAAGGACCTGGAGCTCGATCCGGCCAAGGTCAACCCGAACGGCTCCGGCATCTCGCTGGGCCACCCGATCGGCGCGACCGGCGCGCTGATCACCGTCAAGGCGCTGCACGAGCTGAAGCGCACCGGCGGCCGCTACGCCCTGGTCACGATGTGCATCGGCGGCGGCCAGGGCATCGCGGCGCTGTTCGAACGGGTGTAAAGGCGGAAGGCGGAAGCGGACAGCCGGAACGCAGAAGCCGCAAAAGTACGCAAAAGCCGCAAAAGGAACATCCTTCCAAGGGTGCCCTTTTGCGGTTTTTGCGTACTTTTGCGGCCTTTGCGTTCTGGTTGTCCGGTCTCCTACGCGTCTTGGAACGCGCCGGCACGGCACGTGACCACCAGCGTGTCGCGGTAGCCGGATTCATGCACCGGCTGGATCGGGGTGGTTTCGTGGATCACGCGCTCGTCGTCGAGGAGCAGTGCGCTCCAGGGCTCGGTGAGCGTGAAGCGCTGGCCCGCGGGGCCGTCGGACTGGAACACGCGCGTCTCGCCGCCCTTGATGCCCTCGCGCGCCACCAGGAACACGGCCACCAGGTCCACCCCATCGCGATGCGCGCCCTCCGGCGTCGGCCGGCCGATGCCGCCCGCGGTGTCGATGCGGAACTGGTGCGCCTCCACGAACCAGGGCTGCGCACCCTTCAGGCCACTGGCCACAGCCGCCAGGGCCTGCAGCAGGCGCGTCCAGGCGGGCTGCGTCACGATGTCGGGCTGCACCGGCTCGAACCAGCGCTGCATGCCGCCATGCAGTGCGTTGTATTCCACCGGTTGCCAGTGCGCCCGGTGCGGCACCTGCGCCACGCTGCCACCCTCCACCACGAAGGAGGCATGGCGGCGCTGGCGGTAGTGCCCGCCATCCTTGAGGTAGGCGTCCGGCGCCAGGGCGTGCCACGAAGCGCGAAGCGCCTCGAGCTCCGCCGGTGCGCAGCCGGCCAGTTGCGCCACCCCCTGGGCAGCGAGCACGGCATAGCCCTGCTGGCGCAGTGCGGGAAGGAGCTGTTCGGGATCCGTGGTGGCGGGGTGCAGCAGCATGGGGCGAGCTTACCCAACCCGGCTCGCTGACCTGCATCAAGCCTCGGTCGCGGCGCCGCTCCTAAGCTGCCCTCCAGGAGACCGCCATGCCCGCACTGCCCTGGACCGATGGCCTGAAGCTCGGCCTGCCCGTGATGGACGACACCCACCAGGAGTTCGTCGACCTGCTCGCGCGCGCCGAAACGGCGGACGACGCGACGCTGCCCGCGCTGTGGCGCGAGCTGGTCGAACACACGACCGAGCACTTCGCGCGCGAGGACGAATGGATGCTCGCCACCGGCTTCGCGCTGGGCAACTGCCACGCGACGCAGCACAAGTCGGTGCTGCAGGTGCTGCGCCACGGCGCGGCGGAAGCCGCCCAAGGCCGGCTGGCGCCGATCCGCAAGGTGATCCAGGAACTCGCGGTCTGGTTTCCGCACCACGCCCAGACCATGGACGCCTCGCTCGCCCTGCACCTGCAGGGGGTGGGCTACGACCCGTACACAGGGCTGGTGAGCCGGCCGGAAGCGCTGCCGGCCGAGGCGATCAGCAGCTGCGGTGGGGTGGACTGCACGTAAGTTGAGCAGGCTGGTATTCGTAGGCTGGGGTGACGCAAGGAACCCCAGCGATCAGCGTCGCGCAGCAAGCTGGGGCTCGTCGCTTCGCGGCTCACCGCCAGCCTACGGGATTCAGCGGCCCTCGCGCAGCAGCCGCAACTCGTTCGTGCCCTGCTCCGAGCCGTTGGCCGGCACCATCTCGCCGCGGCGGTCGCGCACCGCATCCAGGCGCGCGAGCCACTGCTCGGGGGCGTCGGCACCGGCACCGATGAAGGCGCCGTGCGTCAGGGTGATGTTCGCCGCCTCGAACGAGCCGCCGCCGGCGCACAAGGTCGTGCGCGTGGGCGCTTCGTCGCTTGCCAGCACCAGCATCGCCGGCACCACCGCCTCCGGGCCGAAGGCCTGCAGCATGTCCGGCGGCAGCAGCGATTCCGTCATGCGCGTGACCGCGGTCGGCGCCAGGCAGTTGACCCGGATGTCGTTCTTCGCGCCTTCCTGCGCCAGCGTCTGCATCAGGCCGACCAGCGCCAGCTTGGCGGCACCGTAGTTGGTCTGGCCGAAGTTGCCGTAGAGGCCGCTGGACGAGGTCGTGAGCACGATGCGGCCGTACTTCTGCGCGTTCATGATCGGCCACAGCGCCTTGCAGCAATGGACGGCGCCCATCAGGTGCACTTCCAGCACCTGGCGGAAATCGGCCAGGTCCATCTTGGCGAAGGTCTTGTCGCGCAGGATGCCGGCGTTGCTGACCAGCACGTCGACACGGCCCCAGGTGGCTATCGCCTGCTGCACCATGCCTTGCACGGCGGCGAAGTCGGTGACCGAGGCGGCATTGGCGATCGCCTCGCCGCCCGCCGCCCGGATCTCCTCCACCACGCGCTCGGCGGCCGTCGCCGAGCTGCCGCTGCCGTCCACCGCGCCGCCGAGGTCGTTGACCACCACCCGGGCGCCCCGCGCGGCCAGCGCCAGTGCATGCGCGCGCCCGAGCCCGCCACCCGCTCCGGTGACGATCGCCACCCGTCCGTTGAAATCCAGTGCCATTCGGCCTCCGTGCTGTTGGGCTGCGAATGTAGCGCAAGCGGCTGACGGCCGGCTTGTGGCCGGCCAGCCACGGCTTTTTCCGCCAGGCGGCTGCTTTTGCCGGTCCGCCGGGCTGGCCTATTTGCATCAACATGTAAAACTGCGGGCGACGCGGTCCGGCAGCGCATTCGCCTGCCCCGCCCCAATCAGGAGAGGGAGCCTGCCCATGGGAATGTTCGACATGCTGCTCGGGCGCAAGCCGGCGCCGGCCGCGCGACCGCGCCATTCCCGCCCCGCACCCAGCACCCAGTTCGACTCCCAGCACACCCAGGCTGGCAGCAACTCGCAGTCGGTCCGCAAAGACCTGCTGAAGATGGTCCTGCGCGAGACCCTCACCCGCAACGGCATCCCGCCGACCTGGATTTCGGCCGACATGCTGCGCACCACGAGCCCGGCCCGGCGCGAAACAGGCCTGCACGTGCGTTTCCTGGTGCGCCACTGGGATCCGCGGCTGATGGAGCACGCCGTGGCCTTCGAAGCCGAATTCACCGATCGCCTCCAACTGCTGGACCCGCTCGCCAACAACTGGCTCATGGGCTTCTCCTGGCAGTTCACGATGGAGGACCGGAGCGTCTGCCCCGCCTTGCCGCATCCGGCCACGTGGACGGCGCCGCCGCCGCCCAGTGCGCCGGCACCGCTGCAGCCCAACGCCGAGCCGAGCAGCTACGGCGACGTGATCGCGGGACCGACGGCGCTGGAACAGCCGCGGCCGCTGGACGACGTCCGCGCCGACCTGGAGCGGCTGCTGGCCCTGCGCGACGAGGACATGCGCAAGCACGGCACGGCCGACCGGGCCTATGCGGCCACGCGCCCGGCCAAGCTGTAAGCACGGGCCGTCAACAAAAAGGCTGCCCTGGGCAGCCTTCGCATGGATCGGGTGACGTGTTCAACGTCGGCGCTGCGGCGGCGGGCCGCCGGCATTGCGGTTCGGCAGGTGGCGGAACATGATCCGGCCCTTGCTCAGGTCATAAGGCGAAAGTTCGAGGCTCACCACGTCCCCCGCGATGATGCGGATGTGGTTCTTGCGCATCTTGCCGCCGGTATAGGCCACCAGCTCGTGGCCGTTGTCGAGGATCACGCGATACCGCGAGTCCGGCAGGATTTCGGCCACGCGGCCGTTCATTTCGATCAGTTCTTCCTTCGCCATGCAGGTCTCTCGTGGGCAGCTGCGCCCGCCCGTGCGAACGGCGCGGCCCGTGCATCCTGGCAGGGGGCGTCGCCATCAGTGAATCGGCCGGCCGATCGGGGCCGGTACATGCAAACCTGCGCTGTCGCGGCCTCGTGCTGCAAGGGCGGGGGTCTGCTTCCTGGGGGCCGTCATGCACCACTGCGCACCGGCCCCGGACATTGAATTGTAAGCCGGACGGGCAAAGCGCGCAGGCGCGCCTACCCGGGCTTGCCGGCGCTGGCGCGCGCGGCCTCGATCACCGCGGCCAGCTTGCCGAGCTCCGCCTGGTGCAGCGCCGCCAGCCGCTCCACGCGGCGCCGTCCCTTGGGCGTCAGGTGGACCTCGACGAGCCGGCGGTCGTCCTGGTTCTCGCGCCGCCGCACCAGCCCCGCTTCCTCGCAACGCGTGACCAGCGCCACGACGCCATGCTGCTGCGCCTGCAGCCGCTCCGCCAGTTCGCCGATGCTCGCCCAGTCGCGGCCCGGAAAGGCCTGCGTGTGCAGCAGCATGTGGTACTGCAGCGCCGTGAGGCCGGCGGCGCGGGCAGCCTCCTCCCCGAAGCGCAGGAAGCGCCGCAGCTGATAGCGGAACTGCGATTGCCGTTCCAGGCCGGCCTTGTCCAGCCCCTCGATCGTCTTGTTTTCCATCTGCTTCCCGGGGCTGCAATGTAGCACCCGGTCCCGTACGGGCGAACCACAGGCCATGATCAAATTAGATCATGCCGTGATACAAACGCCGGTTCGGAAACTCAGAGACAGATGCAATGAAGTTACGCATCCGCAACCAGAAGGACGTCGCCGCAGGAGCGATCTACCTTGCCTTCGGCGCCGCATTCAGCCTCGGGGCCCTGAACTACAAGATGGGCGACGCCGCCCGCATGGGCCCCGCATGGTTCCCGTTCTGGATCGGCGTGCTGCTGATGGCGATCGGTGCCGCGACGACGGCCGCCGGCCTGAAGTCCCATGCCGTGGAAGACAAGCTGCAGAAGCTCGAATTGCGCAGCCTGGCCTGGATCATCGGCTCCGTGTGCCTGTTCGGGCTGCTGCTGCAACCCCTCGGTCTGGTGCTGGCGCTGGCCGCGCTGGTGATCGTCTCCAGCATGGCGAGCCATGAATTCGGCTGGAAGGGCACGCTGGCGAATGCGACGGTGCTGATCCTCTTCAGCGTCGGCGCGTTCATCCAGGGCATCAGCCTGCAGATCCCGCTTTGGCCCCACTTCCTGATCGATTGAGGACAACGGGATGGAATTGCTTTCGCACCTGGCGCTCGGTTTCCAAACCGCGCTCTCCCTGAACAACCTGCTCTATGCCTTCATCGGCTGCCTGCTCGGCACGCTGATCGGGGTGCTGCCGGGCCTCGGCCCGTCGACCACCATCGCGATGCTGCTGCCCGTCACGTACGCGCTGCCGCCCGTGTCCGCGCTGATCATGCTCGCCGGCATCTACTACGGCGCGCAGTACGGCGGCTCCACCACCGCCATCCTGGTCAACCTGCCGGGCGAGTCGTCCTCCGTGGTGACCGCCATCGACGGCTACCAGATGGCCCGCAAGGGACGCGCCGGCGCGGCGCTCGCCACCGCCGGCATCAGTTCCTTCCTCGCCGGCTGCTTCGCCACCCTGGTGCTGGCCGCCTTCGCCACGCCCATGTCCGAACTGGCCTTCAAGTTCGGGCCCGCCGAGTACTTCTCGCTGATGGTGCTGGGCCTCGTCGGTGCCGTGGTGCTGGCTTCCGGCTCGCTGATCAAGGCCATCGGCATGATCCTGCTGGGACTGGCGCTGGGCCTGGTCGGCACCGACGTCAATTCCGGCGTGGCGCGCTACTCGTTCAACATCCCGGAACTCACCGACGGCATCAACTTCGTCGCCGTGGCGATGGGCCTGTTCGGCTTCGCCGAGATCGTGGCGAACGTGGAGCAACGCGAGCACCGCGAGACCTTCACCAACAAGGTCACCAACCTGTTCCCGACGATGGAGGACTTCCGCCGCATGCTGCCGGCCGCCGCGCGCGGCACGGCGCTCGGCACGGTGCTGGGCATGCTGCCGGGCGGCGGCGCGACGCTGTCTTCCTTCGCGGCCTACACGCTGGAAAAGAAGCTGTCCAAGCGCAGCGAGGAATTCGGCCACGGGGCCATCGAGGGCGTGGCAGGGCCGGAAGCGGCGAACAACGCCGGCGCCCAGACCTCGTTCGTGCCGCTGCTCACGCTGGGGATTCCTTCCAACGTGGTGATGGCGCTGATGGTCGGTGCGATGACGATCCACAACATCCAGCCGGGACCGCAGGTCATGACCAGCAACCCGGAACTGTTCTGGGGCCTGATCGCCTCGATGTGGATCGGCAACGCGATGCTGATCGTGCTGAACCTGCCGCTGATCGGCGTCTGGGTCAAGCTGCTGAAGGTGCCTTACCGCTACCTGTACCCGGCCATCCTGGTGTTCTGCTGCATCGGCGTCTACTCGATCAACAACAACACCTTCGACGTGTTCGTCACCGCCGGCTTCGGCATCCTGGGCTACGTGTTCGCGCGCTGCGGCATGGAACCGGCGCCGCTGCTGCTCGGGTTCGTGCTGGGCCCGATGATGGAAGAGAACCTGCGCCGCGCGCTGCTGCTGTCGCGGGGCGACTTCTCCACGCTGTTCACGCGGCCGCTGTCGCTGTCGCTGCTGATCGCAACCCTCGTGCTGCTGGTGATCGTGGCGCTGCCGGCCATCAAGCGCACCCGCGAGGACGCCTTCCAGGAAGCCTGAGTTCGAAGGGCGTTGGGAGCCCCTGGAGCGGCCGCGAGGCCGCTCTTTTTCGTTCTTCGTCGCAGGGCAACCCTGCGCCCGCTTCGAAATGCGGGAGACGTCCGGTCTTTCTCCGGCGTCAGCGCCCAGCCCGCACGCTGATGCCGTCCACCACCATCTTCGACCCGGCCGCCACCAGCAGGATGTCACCACCGAGCTGCACGTAGCGGTGGCCCGGCGGCAGCTTGGGCAACGCTGCCATCACCGGCTTCGGCACGGAGGCGATCGGCACGCCGGCGGGCAGGGACTGCCCGATCTCCCAGTGCGGCGCGGTGCCCGCCGGCGGATTCGCCTCGTAGTACTTGCGCACCGAAGCACGGTCCTTGTCGCCGAAGTAGGCCCCCGGGCCGAGCGGCTTGCGCGCGAAGTGCGTGCCCTTGCCGACGTCGTCGGTGGGGATGCGCGTGTCGGCACGGTCGTCGAGCGCCATCTTGGCCCGCCGCTGCAGGGGCGCGTCCGGCTCGGCCCCGGGCGGGGCCAGCGCCTGCTGCGCCGGCGCCGGCGCAGCGGGCGCTGCAGTGACCTTCTCGATCGCGGCCGGACGCGCGGCGGCCTGCGCCGCGGGCGCCGGTGCGCGGGCCGTGCTCTTCGCCCTGGTGTCCTTCTTCGCGGTCACCGGCCTGGCCGGCCGCACCGGCCGGATCTGGTCGAGCGGGCGGCCGATCACCGCCGGGGCCACCGGGTCGGGCAGGTGCGACTGCGCGAGCGCCAGCCCGGCGCCGCCGGCATCGGCCAGCAGCAGCGCGAGCAGGAAGGTCAGGCGATGCGGGCGGGGCGGGGTCATGCAGGCTCCTGGGCAGGTTCGCGTTTCGCCCGCAACTGTCGCGCCAAGCGTGGCGCGGTGTTGTCGGACAAGGCGGCATTGCCCGTCGGACGCCGGCGCGCCTGCTGGCGCCGCCGCTAGACGGCGGCCAGTGCGGGCGCGACGGCGCTGCGGCCCAGCCCCAGGCGCTCCGGCGAGATGTACTGCTGCCGGTACTGCTCGAAGGGCATGCTGTCGGCCGCTTCCACGGCGGCCTGGTCCTGCACCGACTGCCGGACCATCCCTTCCATGCGCTGCTGCAGGGCACCCGTGTACGGCAGCTTCAGGAGCTTGTCCCTGGCCTGGCGCGACTGCGCGAGGGCGAAGGGCCCGAAGCCGTTGTCGTGGTCGCGCGCCATGGCGGCCAGCACGCGGGCCGACGGCAGCATCTCGGCGTTGGTGAGCAGGGCCTGCGCTGCGCGCAGCGCATCGGAGTAGTCGGAGGTGGCATGCACCGCATCGAGCATCGCGGCGATGGGCGTGCACTGCGCCAGCACCTCGTCGCCCCACTCGGTGAGCTTGACCTCGCGGCCGGCGCGTTCCAGCGTCAGCGCGGGATCGCGCCCGTAGGCGGCGGTGCGGTGCTGGTTGCGACCGAGCTCCGCGATTTCCTCCGGCGAGTCCTCGGGGCTCTCGGCCAGCAGGCAATGCAGCAGGAACACGTCGAGGAAGCGCAGCGTCTGCGCCTTGATGCCGATCGGCACGAAGGGGTCGAGGTCCATCAGCCGCACTTCGACGTATTCGACGCCGCGTTCGCGCAGCGCATGCAGCGGGCGTTCGCCGGGGCGGATCACGCGCTTGGGGCGGATGGTGCCGTAGAACTCGTTCTCGATCTGCAGCAGGCTGGTGGCGAGCTGGTTGTACTCGCCGCCCGGGTTGACGATGCCGATCGCCTCGTAGGCGGGATACGGGCGCGTCAGCGCATCGTGCAGCGAGGCCGCATAGCCTTCGAGGCTGTTGTAGCTGACGGCAAGACTGGCCTGCGCCTCGCTCTGGTAGCCCAGGCGCCCCATGCGCAAGGAGGTGCCGTAAGGCATGTACACCGTGCCGGGCGACAGCGTCTGCAGTTCGTGCTTGCGGCCGGTGACGAAGCTGGCGCAGGCCGCCGGCGAGGCGCCGAACAGGTACAGCAGCAGGAAGGCGTGGCGGCGGAAGTTGCGGATCAGGCCGAAGTACTCCGCATCGCTCACGCCCGGCATCGACCAGTTGTAGTGGATGCCGGAGATCGTCTGCATGCGCCGGCCGTAGCGGTTGGCCAGCCCCACCCGGTAGACGCTCTTGGCGCGGCCGACGTTGGAGGCGCCGTAGCGGCCGATCGGGATGTTCTCGTCCGCCGGCAAGGTGCAGGGCATGCTGCTGACCCACAGCAGTTCGTCGCCGAGGGCGCGGTAGACGAACTGGTGGACGTTGGTCAGTTCCTCCAGGCACTGCTCCACGCTGGCGTGCACGCCCGTGATCAGTTCCAGCTGCGATTCGCTGTAGTCGGTGGTGATGTGTGGATGCGTCAGCGCGGAGCCGAGCGCCGCGGGATGCGGCGTCAACGCCAGCGCGCCGGTGGCCGTGGAACGCAGGCTTTCCTTCTCGATGCCGCGGCGGATGCCTTGCAGCCGCGCGGGCGCCAGCGTGCTCAAGGCCTCTTGCAGATTGCTCATGAAAATGTTCCCGCCGCCCTCTGGATGTATCTGGCGTGCGAAGTTAGCACCTTTGCGCAAAACGTGCTTGCGAGCGGTCAACCTGAGCCGGCCGCCGCGCGTTGTGGCTCGCCCCGGGCCGGCTGGCAGAATGGCCGCGTTCGCACGTGCGAGGAGGACGGCCATGAGCGTGAGCGTGCCCATCGAGCTGGGTTACGAATTCGAGGTCCGGGCGAAGTTCGACGAGGTGTTCGCGCTGCTGTCGGACGTCCCCCGGTCGGTGGCGCACTTCCCGAAGGTGGACCGGCTCACGGACCTCGGCGACGGCGTCTACAAGTGGGAGATGCGCAAGGTTGGCACGGCGCAGGTCCACCTGCAGACCGTGTATGCCTGCAAGTACGCCAGCGACAAAGGCAAGGGCACGGTGACGTGGACGCCCGTGAAGGGCGTCGGCAACGCCCTGGTCGGCGGCAGCTGGAACATCACCGACCACCAGGGCCGCTCCACGAAGTGCGTGCTCAGGACGCAGGGCACGGTGGACGTGCCGCTGCCGGGCCTGATGAAGCCGGTGGTGGCGCCGGTGATCGAAGGCGAGTTCGAGAAGCTCGTGGAGCAGTACATCGCCAACCTCGTCGCCGTCTTCGGCGGCGAGGTGTGACGCGCGACACTCGGGGTCCGCAGGCTGGCGGTGAGCCACGCAGCGCGCGAACGTAGGCTGGCGGTGAGCCGCGTAGCGCGCGAACCCCAGCGCTTCAGGAGTGCACTTCCCGATACTGCACGTCCTCGATCTCCTTTTCGAGCTTGCGCGTGCTTTCGTCCAGCACCTCGTCGGCCTCGTGCGGCAGCTGGCCGTCGGGAGTCATCTTGTCGACCATCTCGGGCATGATTTCCGCGAAGGCCTGGGCCACCTGCTCCTCGGGCACGCCGAGGCGCTCGGCCATCTGCCGCAGTTCTTCGCGGCCCACGACCTGTTCCACCGCCTGGCCGTCGATCGGGTCGTTGTCGCCGCTGGACATCCAGGACTGCGCCTGGCGGTGCAGCCCCTTGTCGCGGAACTTGTCGACCACCGCGTTCATGCCGCCATTGCGCTGGACCCAGCGCATCGCCAGCGGCAGCAGCATCACGAGCAGCGCCGTGCGGTTGCCATAGGGATGCTGGCCGCCCGGCACGCCGATGCTGCCGCCCTGCGCGCGGCCGCGCATCATGCCCGCCAGCACGCTGCCCAGGGCCACGCCGCCGAGCGCGCCGCCCAGCCCGCCGCCCGTGCCGCCGAGGCCGCCGCCCACTCCGCCGCGGTTCATGCCGCGGCTGCGCATCGCCTGTCCGAACAGGCCGCCGAGGACCTGGCCCAGCAAGGGGTTGTTGTTCATCGAAAGCTCCTTTGTTCTACGGATGCCTTCGATCCTTGGGCCGCCGGGGCGGCGGCGGTGTAGGCGCAGGGCGTGTCGAAGCTACCCAGCCGACAGCACGCGCAGCAACCACGCGTTGAGTTCCTCGATCTCCTGCGGCGTCACCGCATGCCCCATCAGGTACTCGTGCCACTCCACCTGGTACCCGAGGGCCTGCAGTGCGTCGCGCGAGGCCTCGGCCCGCTCCAGGGCGATCACGTCGTCGTGGGTGCCGTGGGCGAGGAAGATCGGGGTCTGCAGGCTCGCGCTGCTGCGTTCGGCCTCGCTCCGGTCCGCGAGCGGCAGGTAGCCGGAAAGGCCCATGATGCCGCCCAGCCGCTCCGGATGCCGCACGCCGGTCAGGAGCGACACGGCGCAGCCCTGCGAGAAGCCGCCCAGCACGATGCGGTGCGCCGGGATGCCGCGCTCCTTCTCGCGCTTCAGCAAGGCTTCGACGAGCTGCTGCGAGCGCCGCAGCCCCGTCTCGTCCTGCGCCGCGTCGGCTTCGAAGCCGAGGATGTCGTACCACGCCCGCATGCGGTAGCCGTTGTTGATCGTCACGGGCATCTCCGGCGCGTGCGGGAAGATGAAGCGCACCGGCCCCAGCCGCTCCAGGTCCAGCTCCTGCGCGATCGGCACGAAGTCGTTGCCGTCCGCACCCAGCCCGTGAAGGATCAGAATGGTGGCGGTCGGGTCCGGTCCCGACTCGGCCTCGATGATGTCCAGCATGCAGGGTCTCCTTTGTACCGAGCATAGCCCCTCGCCGCGGCTGGCAAGCCGTATCCGACAGGGCTATCAAAGGCGTCCGACTTGCCAGGCAGCCCGGCCGTCCGCAGCATGAGAGCAGACGCTGAAAGGAAACCGCATGAAAGTGCAAGTCAACACCAGCAATGACATCGACAACAAGGACGCCCTCGAACGCTGGGCCAGCGAATACCTGAACGAGCAACTCGGTCGCTTCGAACAGGACATCACGAGCATCGAAGTGCAGATGACGGACGAGAACCACGCGGCGCGCGGAGGCGGCGTGGACAAGCGCTGCATGCTGGAAGCACGCGTGAACGGCCGCGCGCCGATCGCCGTCACCAATTTCGCGCCCGACCAGAACCTGGCATTCCGCGGCGCGGCCGACAAGCTCGCGCACGCGCTCGAGCATGCCTTCGGCAAGCTGGACCGCCGCGAACACCGGGTGCGCGAAACGATCCGCCGCGACCCGGAGGTGCTCGAAGGCACCGCGATCCCGCCGCAGTCCTGATCCGTGGCAGGACCTGGGGTCCGCCCGCCGGCGGTACCTCGGCCGCAGGCAGTGGGCCATCGCGCCCGCTGCCTCCCCGCTCTCCCCACCCGCACTCCCGCACGCCAGGCCGCGCTCGGCGCAGCCGCTGCGCCGCCGCGCAGGCAGCAGCCCGGTTCCGACACAGATGGCAACACTTGTACCGACGTGTTTCGTGTAGGCGAAGCGCTGCACCGTCGAGGCAATGCGCGTGCGTAAATGGCGCTCCGCGCAGCCGGCTCCCGCCGGGGCCGGACCCACAACCAAGGAGCGCATCCATGAATCTCGGATTCAAGAAAACGACGTGTCGGGTGTTGGTGGTTTCCCTGTTCGCGCTGTCGTTCCAGACGGCGCAGGCCGGCCTCATCGGTGCCGACCAGGCCGCCGCGGGCACGACCAGCGCCGAGCGCATCATGTTGCTCGAGACGCTGGACCGTACGGACGTCGTCGCCCAGCTGCAGGCAGCCGGTGTCGATCCGCTGGCGGCACGCGAGCGCGTCAAGAGCATGACCGACCAGGAAGTGCACGCGATGGCGCAGGACATCCAGGCGGCGCCCGCCGGCGGCATCAACGGCTGGGGCTGGGTTGCGATCGTGCTGATCGCCGCCCTGGTCTGGTACTACGCGATCCGCAAGTAAGCGGGAATGCAGGCGCAAGCAACTGCGCTGCGCTGGGCACGGCTCCTCCTCCTGTGGGTGGCCGTGCTCGCGCTGGGAGGGTGCAGCACCCTGATCCCGCAGACCGTGGCGCTGCGCACCGACTGGCCGGCCGGCGTGCCGCAGCAGGTCGAGCTCGCGCAGGTGCCCTTCTTCCCCCAGGAGGAATACCAGTGCGGCCCGGCCGCGCTGGGCATGGCGATGAAGTTCGCCGGTGCCCCCGTCACGCCGGAGGCGCTGGTCGACGAAGTCTGGCTGCCATCGCGCAAGGGCAGCCTGCAGCTGGAGATGCTGGCGGCGCCGCGCCGCCACGGCTTCGTCAGCTACCGCCTCGCGCCCGCCTACGCCGACCTGCTGCGCGAAGTGGCGGCCGGCCATCCCGTCGTGGTGCTGCAGGACGTCGGCATGCTGCTGCCGCAGTGGCACTACGCGGTCGTCAACGGTTTCGACTACGGCACCGGCACGCTCTACCTGCGCTCGGGCCTGCAGATGCGGCAGGAGATGCCCTTCTCGTATTTCGAGCGAACCTGGCTGCCCGGCAGCTACTGGGCGATGGTCGTCACGGCGCCGGATGACATCCCGGTCACCGCCACCGAAAGCCGCTGGCTCGAGGCCTTGATCGGCCTGGCACGGGGCGGCGACCGGGAGGCCACGGTGCGGGCGTACCGGGCGGCACTGGTGCGCTGGCCGGAGAGCCTGCCGGCGGCTGTCGGACTGGCCAACCACCTGCATGCGAGCGGCTCGCTGCAGGAGGCGGCGGCCGTCCTGCGCACCGCCTTGCAGAAATTCCCCAGCTCCGTGGTGCTGTTGAACAACCTCGCCCAGACGCTGTCGGACGACGGCCGCAACAGCGAAGCGCTGGCGGTGATCCGCCGCGCCGACGACCCGCAAAGCCCCTTCGCGGGTGAAGTGCGGGCCACGCGCGAGCTGATCGAAGCGCGGATGCGTTAGGAAGACAAGGCGCGCGCGACGCGGCTCACGACGCCGGGCGCGTGCGCCGAATCGATCCAGCGCAGCACCACCACGGCCTGGTGCTTCGGATCGATCCACACGTAGTTGCCGCCGGCGCCCACCATGAACCAGCTCTCGCGCGAGGCGTCGGCGAACATCGCCCCCTCGCGATTGAGCCAGGTGAGCCAGCCGTAGAACGGCGCCACGGCGCAGGGTTGCTGCATGCGCGCTATCCACTGCGCGGGCACCAGCTGCTGGCCGCCGTGCCTGCCGCCATCGAGCAGCAGTTGCCCGATGCGTGCCTGGTCGCGCGCGCTGATCGACACGCCAGCGCCCCAGTGCGTGCCGCCCGGCACCGACTGCACGCGCATGCCGCCGATCTCCACCCAGGCGTCGTCGTAGCCGGCCCAGCGGAAATCGCGGCCGGCGCCGATCGGCTGCAGCACGGACTGCGCGAACACTTCCGGCAGCGGCTGGCGGAACAGGTGCAGCAGCGCCAGCGAGAACTGGTTGATGCGCACGTCGTTGTATTCCCAGTAGGTGCCGGGCCGCTGCAGCACGCGGGCCTCGCCCTTGCGCCCCTGCGGCGGCTTGGGGTCGTGCGACACGCGCCGGTTGTGCTCGACCTGGTCGGGCATGCCGAGGCAGGTGCCGTGCCATTCGCTGGTCTGTTCCAGCATGTGGGCCCAGGTGACCTGCCGGTTGTGCGGGTCGTCGAAGCCGATGCCGGGCAGGCGCGAGGCGATCGTCTCGTTGGGGTCCGGCAGCAGGCCGCGCGCATTCGCCACGCCGGCCAGCAGCGCGAGGTAGGTCTTGGCGATGCTGTAGGTGAGGTCCGCGCGATCCGGCTCGCCCCACGCGGCGACTTCCTCGCCGCGCAGCCAGATCACCCCGGAGACGCCGCCGCGCGGATGCACGGGGCCGCGCAGGCGGTTGTACGGCGGCGGGTCGTCGTGATGCACGCCCCATCGGGTGGGATCGGCGGCGGGGTCGCGCGGCCAGGGGACTTCGTGGTCCTGCGCGAAGCGGATGGCGTCGGAGAAATCGGGCATGGGCCGAGCATAGCGAATGTGCGCTCGTGTGAAACTCCGGGAATGGCCCTGGAACTGATCACCCAACGCAACCACGAGACGCCGGCCCCCTCGGCCTCGGTGGTCCTGCTGCGCGATGGCGCCGACGAACTCGAAGTGTTCCTCCTGCGGCGCCACGGGCAGTCGTCCGTGCTCGGAGGGGCCTACGTCTTTCCGGGCGGCAAGGTCGACGCCGCGGATGCGCGCTGGGTGGAGCGGCTCGATCGCGACCGCGAGACCCTGCACACGCTGCTCGGCGAGCCCGGACTCGCCCGCGACGAAGCCGCCGGCCTGTACGTGGCGGCGATGCGCGAGCTGTTCGAGGAGGCCGGCATCCTGCTGGCCGAGGTCACGCCGGCGCAGGCCGCGCAGGCCTGGGCCGCGCTGCGCGCCGGCCAGCACTTCGACGCCGTGCTCGCGCCCACGGACCTGAAGCTCGCGGCCAGTGCCTTGCAGCCCTGGTCGCGCTGGATCACGCCGACCCTGAGCAGCGTCGGGCGCAGGCGCTTCGACACGCGCTTCTTCCTCGCCACCGTGCCGCCGGGCCAGGACGCGGGCCACGACGAACACGAGGCGACCGAGAGCCTGTGGATCGCGCCGCGGGCGGCCCTGCGCCAGTACTGGGACAACCGCATCGACCTCGCGCCGCCGCAGATCATGAGCCTCACGCACCTGGCAAGGCATCGCGACGTGGCGAGCGCCTTTGCCGCGGCGCGTGCGCGCCAGCCCCCCTGCATCCGGCCGGAGCCGCACGACGTCGAGGGCACGCGCGTGCTGTGCTACCCGGGCGACCCGTGGCACCCGGAGCGCGACCAGGCGCTGCCGGGACCGACGCGCCTGTGCTGGCGCAACGGGCGGTTCGAACCCGATGGGGGTCTCGCCGTCCTGGTCGGCGAGTAGCGGCGAGCGCGACCGGCCCCGGGCTCCCACAGCCGGGCGCACTTCCCACCTACAGGCGCTCGCGTGCCCGGCCTGCGAACGACGGGCGGCGCGCACGGCTCCAATCCATCACGAAAGCCAGCCGGCATCGCGCTACGACGACAGGGATCGGACTCTTCCGCTTCCGCAGGCGATCAGCGAGACCATTGTCCAGTGAGCCGGCTGGCTTCCCCTTGCGGCCCCGTCCGGGACCGCCGCCCTCCCCATCGCCACTCCGCTCCTCGACGCGTGCATCTTCACGCTCTGCGCGCGCGAACGCCTGCGCGCCGTCACCGGCGCTGTGGCGGCTCCCACGCCGTCCGCCGCCGTTGGCCTACAGGAAGCCCGCGCACGGCGGACCTACGCTGCATGCCAGTCACACAGGCGTCCGGGAGAAACTTCATGAGTCCGCTGTTCATGCGCATCTTCACCTTGGTCGGCATGGCGCTCGCCGCTGCCAGCTTGCAGCTGAAGGCGCGGGCAGACACCTTGTCCGGCCCCGACGTGCAGCAGGTGCAGCAGGTCGTGACGGCGCAGCTGAAGGCCTTCTCCAACGAGGACGCCGACGCCGCCTTCGCCGCGGCCACGCCCGAAGTGCGCAAGTCGGTCGGCGACCCGGGCCGCTTCCTCGCGCTGGTGCGCGGCAACTATCCCATGGTCTACCACCCGGCCGGCTTCGCCTTCCTTCAGCCGCAGGTGGACAAGGACCAGGTGCTGCAGGCCGTGGCCCTGCGCGACGAGGAAGACAAGACCTGGATCGCCCTGTTCACCCTGGAGCGCCAGCCTGACAACTCCTGGCGCATCGGCGCGTGCATCGTGGCCGAGAACGACTGGCGATCGACCTGAGGACCTCCAACGTGCAGTACCCCCCGTCCCTTCTCCCCGCTTCCCGGCCGCAGCAGCATCGCCGCCGTGCCCGCAACGCCGCGGCCGGCTGGTCGCTGGTGTTCGCGGCGGTGGTCCTCGGGGGCGTCTTCGCCGCCGACCTGCCGCAGAACCTGGCGCAGCGCAGTGCGGCGCCGCAGGCCTTGCAGCAGGTGGTGCAGCAACAGCTGCAGGCCCTGTCGCACCAGAACGCCGGCGAGGCCTTCGCCCTGGCCGACACCGACCTGCGCACCCAGTTCGGCACGCCCGAAGCCTTCCTGGAGACCGTGCGCGACCAGTACCCCATGCTGATGCACCCGGCCAGCCTCCTGTTCCTCAAGCCCGAAACCGACGGCAGCATCGCCATGCAGAAGGTGCGCCTGACGGACGATGAAGGCTCCTCCTGGTCGCTGACCTACCTGCTCAATCGGCAGCACGACAACCAGTGGCGGATCAGCGGCTGCGTGGTCACCCCGGAGGGCCGTCAGGTGCTGACCTGAGGCGCTTGGACCCTGCAATGAAAAAGGCCGCGACGCGCGGCCTTTTCCATTCGGGAAGGGGCTTCAGTTGCGATCGGCCTTCACGCGCCTGGCCTTCTTGCTCTTGGCCTTGTGCGTGTGGGAGTGCGTGTTCTGCGCCACGGCGGTGCTGCGGGTGCCGGCGGAGGTGCCGGCCGTCATCGGCGCGGATCCCGTGGAGCCCGTCGTGCCCATGCTGGCAGATCCCGTGCTGCCGGTCGTGGCCGCGGCCGTGCCGCCGGCGCTGGTGGCACCCTGCGCCATGCCGGCGCCGGCGCCGGCGCCGGAGCCCGGCGTGCCGGTGCTGCCCATGGGCGTGTTCTGCGTGCTGCGCTGGCCCGCGCCCACGGCGGGATTGGTCGCCGGACGCGGCGGGGTGCCCTGGGCGAAGGCCAGGCTGAAGGTGGCCGCGGCCAGGGCCGCGGCGAGGATCTTGAGCGACGACATGTTGGAGCTCCTTTGGTGTTGCTTGTGCGCCGGCGCGTACGCCAGCCCGCCCAAGATACGGAGCGCCCGTTGAGGCAACGTCAGTTTCGCCCGCACTGCCCTGTCGGACGAAAGGCCACGGGAGGGCCGCAGCCTCAATCCTGTTCGAGCGTGCGCAGGAAGCCCTGCACGGTGCGCGTTTCCGGCAGCACGTAGATCACGCTGCGCGCGGCCCCCAGCACCCGCTGCACCACCTGCTGGTAGAAGGCCACCGGCACCACGACGCAACCCCAGGACACGCGCATGGCGGCGGCCTTGGCGTCGGCCAGGCGGCCACGGCGCGCCTGGTAGGAAAAGCCGGGGCGCAGGCGGTGGATGGCGAAGGCGCTTTCGTAATCGACCCAGATCACGTGTTCGCCGCTGCGGTTCTCCCCGGGCTGCGCCTCGAAGCGGCCGGCGGGCGTGGTCCGTTCGTCCGGCGGGACGTGGCCGGTCTGCGCGTGGTCGCCGACGCCGGGGACGATGTGGTCGCCCATGGCGCTTCCGAGCAGCGCCGGCGAATGGCCGGCCAGCCGGCCGTCGGCATGGAACACGTAGATGTGCGCGCTGCGCTTGTCGACCACGGCGTAGGGCCGGCCGTGCGCATCCCCCGTGCGCTGCACCCAGGCCAGGAGGCTGCGGGCATCCTCCGAAGTCCGGAGATCCTGGAAGTTTTCGCTGGCGCACGCCGCCGGCGCGAGCGCCATGCAAACAAAAGCTGCCGTACTGACGGCCGCAAGGCGCAGCCACCGGCGTCGATGCCACATCCGAGTCCCCTGTCGCTGAGCCAGGGAGCTCAGCAGGGGGCGATGCTATCAAGCCCAGCCGTCAGGCGGCAAGGGCTCCCGCGTCACCGAAGCGTGAAGTGTGCGGTCTTCAGCGTTCGGGTTGCAGCGCGCCCGCAGCCCGCAGGACGACCTGCTGCAGGGGGCGGATGGCCGGATCGCGGGCCGCCGCCAGCTGGATCGGGTCGGTCACGTCGTAGGCGCCGAACACCTCCTGCGGCGTCCTCACCTCCGGCAGCACGTACACGATGGCGCCGTACTGGCGCACCGTCGGCGCGACCACGTTCTCGTAGAAGGTCACCGGCAGGTTGATGCAGCCGAAGGAGATGCGGTTGTCGTCGATGGTGAGCG
Source organism: Ramlibacter alkalitolerans (assembly GCF_016722765.1). GTDB lineage: Bacteria > Pseudomonadota > Gammaproteobacteria > Burkholderiales > Burkholderiaceae_C > Ramlibacter > Ramlibacter alkalitolerans. The sequence goes on from NZ_JAEQND010000016.1 coordinate 105,382, forward strand.
AGGCCAGGCGCTCCAGCCGGTGCTCGCGGGCGTGCAGCGGGCGCACGCGGTGCATCGAGACCGCCAGGTCGTAGGAAACCCACACCACGTCCTCGTTGCCCGCGTTCATGCCGGGTTCGGCGACGAAGCGGCCGGCGGGCGTGGTCTTCTCCTCGGGGCGCACCTGCTCCAGCGGCTTCTCGCCGATGCCCGGGAAGGAGTCGTCGCCGCGGGCGGCGCCCAGCAGGGCCGGCGCGCTGTCCTTCAGGCGGCCGTCGGCGCCGAACACGTAGACGCGAGCGTCCTGCTTGTCGACGATCACGAAGGCGTGCCGCCTGGCGTTGCGCGTGTGGACCACCCAGTTGGCCACCATGCGCGCATCGGGCGAAGGATCCTCGCCCCGGAAGTCGGCCAGGCGCACGACCGGCACGCCCGGAAGCGGCCGCGGCGCCACTTCGGGCGGCGCGGCCTGCGGTGCTTCAGCGGGCCGGGGGGCGACGGCGACGGCCTCGCGCTGCGCCTGCTCCTGCGCGTCGTGGTGCTTCTTGATCCAGACCGGCGGCAGCACGAGCACCAGCAGCCCGAGGCCGACCAGCGCGCCCTTGCGCAGCGCGGCGAAGAATTCGGAATCCTGTGCTTGCGGCATCGTGCGAGTTCCCGGGACGGAGCGAGCAGCCTAGGCAGGCTGGGCCGTGCCGCGCGTGCGACGATCGAGCCAGGCCTTGTAGGAGCAAGGCTCCCGGGCGGCCTTCAGGCGCCCTCGCTGCGGGCCTCCTGGCCCCACATGGCGATCTGAAGCGCGGGGTCGGCGCACTCGCAACCGAGGGCGAAATCGGGCTCCTCGGTCATCGCGGCGGGCATTTCGGCCAGCACGGGGATGGCGGCTTGCGGGCCCGGAACGGACGGCTGCATTTCAGGCATGGCGGCTCCCTCTCGTGGAAGAGCCATTCTTGGCAAGAGCCTGCGGCTGGGTTATCCGCAGAGCTCCCGAGGCAGCGTAGGAGAAGGCTGACGAAGCGGCTCAGGCCGCCGGCAATGCCGATTTGCCGCGCATGCGCCGCACCAGCGCATAGACGCCGACCAGCGCGCTGCCGGCGACGATGCCGACCACCGCGTCGAGCAGCATGCCCACGGGCGCGCGCAAGGCCCCGGCGCCGGAACTCGCTTCTTCCAGGGTGTGGTGCAGCGGCGGGATGCCGTGTTCCAGGATGCTGCCGCCCACGAGGAACATGGCCGCCGTGCCGGCGACCGAGAGGCCCTTCATCATCCAGGGCGCGGCGCGCAGGATCCCCTGGCCGATGGCGCGGCTGGCCGCGGCCCCGCGGCGCGTGAGCCAGGCGCCGACGTCATCGAGCTTGACGATCCCCGCGACCAGCCCGTAGACGCCGGCGGTCATCGCCAGGGCGATCGCCACCATCACGGCCAGCCGGGTGAAGAAATCTTCGCCGGCCACGGTGCCCAGGCCGATCACGATGATCTCCGCGGACAGGATGAAGTCGGTGCGGATCGCGCCCTTGATCTTGTCGCGTTCGAAGGCCACCAGGTCCACGTTGGCGTCGGCGACGGCCTGCTGCAGTTCCTGGTGGTGGGCCGCGTCCTCGGCGCGGCTGTGCAGCAGCCGGTGCGCGAGCTTCTCCGCGGCTTCGAAACACAGGAAGGCGCCGCCCAGCATCAGCAGCGGCGTGACGGCCCAGGGCGCGATCGCGCTGATGGCGAGCGCCGCCGGCACCAGGATCGCCTTGTTCAGGAGCGAACCCTTGGCCACCGCCCAGACCACGGGCAGCTCGCGCTCGGCGCGCACGCCGGTGACCTGCTGCGCGTTCAGGGCGAGGTCGTCGCCCAGCACCCCGGCGGTCTTCTTCGCCGCGACCTTGGTGAGAACGGAAACGTCGTCGAGGAGGGAAGCGATGTCGTCGAGGAGGGCGAGCAGGCTGGAGGCCATCGGCGGGCGTTCGTTGTGGTCGGCCCATTATGGGCAGGGCCCGCGCCTCGCGGGGCCCGCGCCTCGCGGGGCCCGCGCCTCGCGGGGCCCGCGCTCGCGCGCTCGCGCTGTCTCAGTAGTTGCCCGTGCGGTACGGGCTGCGAGGCACGTACTTGTGCTCGCCGTCGGGTATCGGTTCCGCTTTCGGATCCGGTCGGTGCTGGACCGCGTTGCTGCCATCACCCTCCGGAGGCGGCCGGCGACGGCCGCGCGGGGTCTCCGCCTGTTTGGGCCTGCTCGAACGTCGGTAGAGGTTCATGGGCCCACCTTAGGAGGCAGGCCGGGCCCGCGTTGTAGGACACGGGCCATGGCCGTGTCCGACCCGGGCCGACGCAGCGGTGCTGCGGCCTTCGCATCGGTGGCATAGTCCCGGGCCATGCGCGGCACCATCCTTTTCCTGTTCCTGCTGGGGAGCGCCGCCGCGGCGCCGGCCGCCGCGGTCCACTTCGAGGACACGATCGCGCAGCGCACGCTCGCCTGCACCGCCTGCCATGGCAAGGAAGGGCGCGCGGGCCCGGACGGCTACTACCCGCGCATCGCCGGCAAGCCGGCCGGCTACCTGTACAACCAGCTGCTCAATTTCCGCGAGGGCCGGCGGCACTACGGCCTCATGGTGGGCCTGCTCGACACCCTGTCCGACCCGTACCTGTACGAGATCGCGCAGCATTTCGCCCGCCTCGATGTGCCCTACCCGCCACCGCAGCCCTCGAGCGCGCCGCCCGAGACGCTGCAGCGCGGGCGCGAAATCGCGCTGCACGGCGATCCCGAGCGGCGCGTGCCCGCCTGCGCCCGCTGCCACGGCAAGGCGCTCACCGGCGTGCAACCGAACCTGCCGGGGCTGCTGGGACTGCCGCGCGACTATCTCAATGCGCAACTCGGCGCCTGGCGCAATGGCCAGCGGCGCGCGCTCGCGCCCGACTGCATGGCGGAGATCGCGCGCCGGCTCTCGCCGGAGGACCTTTCGGCCGTCACCAGCTTCCTCGCCGCGGAACCGCTGCCGAAGGACCCGCATGCGGCGCCGGCGGTGACCGCCACGCCGCCCCCGCCCGCCAAGCGGAAAGGCCGGACCAAGGCGGCGCCGCCGCCCGCGCCGGAGCCGCCGCCCCTGCGCTGCGGCTCGGCCCAGCCGCCGGCGGCAGGAAGCAGCCGATGATGCGGCGCGTGCTGTGGACGCTCGCGGCGGTGCTGCTGGCGCTGGTGGCCTTCGTGTGGTTGTTCAATTACTGGGGCGGGCCCCGGGTGCACGACAAGGCGCCCACCGCGCCGCCCTCGCGCGAGCAGGTCGCCCGCGGCGCCTACCTCGCGCGGGCGGGCAACTGCATGCTGTGCCACACCGAGCGCGGCGGCGCGGCCTATGCGGGCGGGCGGGCGATCGAGACGCCGTTCGGCACCGTCTACGCCAGCAACATCACGCCGGACGCGGAGACCGGCATCGGCAACTGGTCGGCCGCGCACTTCCGCCGCGCGCTGCACGAAGGCCGCTCGCGCGACGGCCACCTGCTGATCCCCGCCTTTCCCTACACCCACCTCAGCCGGGTGACCGGCGCCGACGTCGACGCCCTGTTCGACTACCTGCGCAGCCTGCCGCCGGTGAACAAGCCCAATCGCCCGCACCGGCTGCGCTGGCCCTACGACACGCAGGCCGCGCTGGCGGTGTGGCGCACGCTGTACTTCCGCCCCGAACGCTACCAGGAGGACGCCTCGCGCACGCCGGAATGGAACCGCGGCGCCTACCTGGTGCAGGGGCTGGGCCACTGCGGCGCCTGCCATACCGCCCGCAACGCGCTGGGTGGCATGCGCGACGTCGTCGACCTCTCCGGCGGGCTGATCCCGATGCAGAACTGGTACGCGCCCTCGCTCGCCTCGACCGGCGAAGCCGGCGTCGCCGACTGGCGGGTGGAGGACATTCAGGAACTGCTCGCGACCGGCAACTCGCCGCGCGGCACGGCGCTGGGCCCCATGGCGGAAGTGGTGCTGCACAGCACGCAGTACCTCGAACCGCGCGACCTGCGCGCGATCGCCGTGTACCTCAAGAGCCTGCCGCCGGCGCCGGGCGACTCCGACCCGCGCGAGGTGCCGCGCGCGAGCCCGACCCTGATCGAGCGGGGCGGCCAGATCTACCAGGACCGCTGCGCGGCCTGCCACGGCGACCAGGGCCAGGGCGTGGCCGGCGCCTATCCGCCGCTGGACGGCAATCGCGCGGTCACCATGCCGGTCACCGCCAACCTGGTGCAGGTGGTCCTGCATGGCGGCTTCCCGCCCGCCACGCGCGGCCAGCCGCGGCCTTTCGGCATGCCGCCGTTCGCGCCGGTGCTGTCGGACGGCGACGTGGCGGCCGTGCTCACCTACATCCGTTCGGCATGGAAGAACAAGGCGGCGCCGGTGACCGAGCTCACGGTCGCGCAGCAGCGGGCCAGCAGGCGCGAGTAGGCCCGGCGAGAATCGCTGCATGGCCTTGCGACGCGTGGAATTGCCCCCCGAGGTGAGCGGCCAGCTCTGGCTGGGGGCCATGCCTGGCCGCTTCCAGGCCTGGTCGGCGTTCACGGCCGAAGCCGAGCGCAGCGGCCTGGGCGTGGTCGTCTGCCTCACGCCCAAGGCGGAACTGGCGGAACTCTCGCCGGAGTACCACGCGGCGGTCGGTCGCGGCCGGTTGCCGTTTCGCTGGATGCATGTGCCGATGCGCAACTTCGGCCTGCCGGAGGACCCGGCCGCCTTCCGGCGCGACGTGGGCGCGATCGCCGACGGCATCCGCGCGGGCCACTCGGTGCTGCTGCACTGCGCCGCCGGCATGGGCCGCACCGGCACCGCCGCCGCCTGCGTCCTCAAGGCGCTGGGCCTGGCCACCCCCGAGGCCCTGCAGCGCGTCCGCGACGCCGGCTCCAACCCGCAAAACGCGGAGCAGTCGGGGCTGGTGGACTGGTTCTAGGGTTCTAGGGTCAAGGACAACCAGAACGCAAAAGCCGCAAAAGAGCGCAAAAACCGCCAAAGAAAACCTTCAAGGTCTTCTCCCCTTTTGCGGCTTTTGCGTAACCTTTGCGGCCTTTGCGTTCTGGTTGTCCGGCTTCTGCCTTCTGCGTCGATCGGCCGGCGAACAGGAACATCGTGGTTTGCACTCGGTGCTGCTGCACTGCGCCGCCGGCATGGGCCGCACCGGCACCGCCGCCTGCGTCCTCAAGGCGCTGGGCCTGGCCACCCCCGAGGCCCTGCAGCGCGTCCGCGACGCCGGCTCCAACCCGCAAAACGCGGAGCAGTCGGGGCTGGTGGACTGGTTCTAGGGTTCAAGGACAACCAGAACGCAAAAACCGCGAAAGAGCGCAAAAACCGCGGAAGAAAACCCTTCAAGGTCTTCTCTCCCTTTTGAGGCTTTTGCGTAACCTTTGCGGCCTTTGCGTTCTGGTTGTCCGGCTTTTGCCTCCTGGATGTCCGCCTTCCGAACGCCTACTTCACGAACGGATTCGCGAAGACGAACATCATCGCCACGCCCACGCCGATCAGGAAGTTGGCGTCGATCAGGCCGGCGAGCAGGAACATCTTGGTCTGCAGCTCGTTCATCAGTTCAGGCTGGCGCACCGCGCCTTCGATGAAGCGGCCACCCATCGTGCCGATGCCCAGGCAGGCGCCGATCGCGCCCAGGCCGATGATGAGGCCGCACGCGACGGCGACGAGGCCGGTGTCTGTCATGGTGAGCTCCTTTCGTGTGGATGCCCCCATGGTGCGCACGCGAGGTCAGGCCGTCGATGACGCCCCAGGTAATGGCGCGATGCGCTGGTGCGCCACGGCGGCCAGATCGCGCGCGGCCACGCGCTCCGGCGCCAGTTCCGCCAGCGGCAGCAGCACGAAGGCGCGCTCGCGCAGCCGCGGATGCGGCACCGTCAGGACCGCACTGGCGATGCGCGCCGATCCGTACAGCAGCAGGTCCAGGTCCAGCGTGCGCGGGGCATTGCGGTACGGGCGCTCGCGCCCCGCAGCAAGCTCGATCGCCTGCAGCTGCCGCAGCAAGGCGAAGGCGTCGAGCGTCGTCTCCACCTGGGCGACCGCGTTGACGTAGTCGGGGCCGCCCGCATCGACCGGGGCGCTGCCGTAGAAGCGCGAGCTGCGCACCAGCCGCGTGCCGGGCGCCGTACCGATCGCAGTGAGCGCGGCGCGCAGTGCGGCCTGCGCGTCGCCCAGGTTGGCACCGAGCCCGACGAAGGCGGTGACCGGCTCGCGCATGGCGCGCGCCTAGTCGGCCGGCCCGGCGCCGGAGCCTTCGGACGGCTGCCCCGCGCCCTGCCCGGCGGGCTTGCGGCGGCGCCGGCGCCGCTTGCGCGGCGCGTCGCCGGCCCCGGCCTCGGCAGGTGCGGCTTCGTCCTGCGCAGCCCCGTCGGCACGCGCAGCGCGCTGCCGCGGCGCCGGCGCTTCCGCCGCACCGTCTTCCGGCCGCTTCTTCGGCCCGCGCACGCGGCGCTGGCGATGCTGCTCCTCGCGCAGCGCCTCCACCAGGTCCTCGCGCACCGCGTCGCTCGCCTGGCTGAACTCCTGCCACCAGTCGGCCAGCGTGACGTCGACCTCGCCGATGTCGGCGCGCAGGCGCATGAAGTCGAAGCCGGCGCGAAAGCGCGGCTGCTCCGCCAGGCTGAAGGGCGTGTGGCCGCCGCGCTTCTCGAAGCGCGGCTGCATCATCCAGATCTCGCGCATGTCGGCGCCCAGCTTGCCGCGCCCGGAGATGTCGCCGATGCGGGCATCGAACACCTCGTCGATCGCGGCCTGCAGCGCGGGGAAGGGATGCTCCCGGCGCGCCACCCGGTCGGCCCAGCCGTCGCGCACGTCGGCCCACAGCACGCACGCCAGCAGGAAGCTGGGCGCGACCGGCTTGTCCTCGCCCACGCGGCGATCGGTGTCCTGCAGCGCCGCGCGCACGAAGGGCTGCTCGGCGCGCTCGACCACCAGGTCCAGCAGCGGATAGATGCCGGAGGCCATCCCGAGCTGCTTCAGCTGCTCGATGGTCGCCAGCGAATGGCCGGTCTGCAGCAGCTTGAGCATCTCGTCGAACAGGCGGCTTTGCGGCACCTCGTTGAGCAGCGGCAGCGAGGGCAGCAGCGGCGTCTTCGTCTTGGGTTCGAACTTGAAGCCCAGGCCGGCGAGCTTGGCGGCGAAGCGCACGGCGCGGATGATCCGCACCGGATCCTCGCGGTAGCGGGTGGCCGGGTCGCCGATCATGCGCAGCAGGCGCTTCTTCGCGTCGGCGATGCCGTTGTGGTAATCCACCACGATCCGGGTTTCCGGGTCGTAGTACATCGCGTTGATGGTGAAGTCGCGCCGCGCGGCGTCTTCTTCCTGCGGGCCCCAGACGTTGTCGCGCAGCACGCGGCCGCTCGAATGAACCGCGTGGTGCATGCCCGCGAGTTCCGCCTTGCTGGTGCGTTCGTTGCCTTCGACCGATTCGGCCGCGGCGGCGTCCATGTAGGCGCGGAAGGTCGAGACCTCGATCACCTCGTGCTCGCGCCCCCGCCCGAACACCACGTGCACGATGCGGAAGCGCCGCCCGATGATGAAGGCGCGCCGGAACAGCGACTTGACTTCCTCCGGCGTGGCGCTGGTCGCGACGTCGAAATCCTTGGGCCGCAGGCCGAGCAGCAGGTCGCGCACGGCGCCGCCCACGATGTAGGCCTCGAAGCCCGCTTCCTTGAGGGTGTGGACCACGCTGAGCGCGCGGTCGTCGACCAGGGTCGGGTCGATGCCGTGCTGCTCGGGGCCGACCTCCTGGCGTTTGCCGAACTTCGGCTTGCGGCCGCTTGCGCCCGCGATGAGCTTGTCGATGAACTTTTTGATCATTCTCTGTCGAAGAGGTCGAGTATGCGCCAGCCGCGCTCCAGCGCGATGGCGCGCAGGCGCGGATCCGGGTTGGTGGCCACCGGATGGTCCACCTGCTCCAGCAGGGGCAGGTCGTTCGTGGAGTCGGAATAGAAGGTGGATTCGACGTCCAGCCAGTCCAGGCCGCGCTCGGCCAGCCACTGGGTGACGCGCACCACCTTGCCGTCGCGCATGGAAGGCACGCCGGCGATCTCGCCGGTGATCCAGCCGGATGCGTCGCGCTCCAGCTCGACGGCGATCAGCTCCGGCACGTCGAAGGCCGCAGCGATGGGACGCGTGACCAGCTCGTTGGTGGCCGTGACGATGGCGACCAGGTCGCCGCGCTGCTGGTGCCCGCGCACCAGGTCCAGCGCCGCCTGCCGCAGCCTGGGTGCGATCCACTGCTGCATGAAGCGCGCGTGCGCCTCGCGGTAGGCCTCGGCGCCGCGGGTGCGCAGCGCCTCCACGGCGAAGCGCACGTAGTCGTGCACGTCCAGCGTGCCGGCCAGGTAGTGCGCGTAGAACGCGTCGTTGCGGCGCTTGAACTCCACCGGGTCGGTCCAGCCGATCTGCTGCGTGAACTCGCCCCAGGAATAGTCGGAGTCGATCGGCAGCAGCGTGTGGTCGAGGTCGAACAGCGCGATCTGTGTTTTGGGCGGACTCACTCGTTCTCCAGCATGGCCTTGACGAGGGGAATGGTGATGGCGCGCTGCGCCTGCAGGGCGTAGGCGTCCAGGTGCTCCAGCAGCAGCATGAGGCTGCCGAGGTCGCGCGAGAAGCGGTGCAGGATGAAATCCATCACCTCGTCGCGCAGGAACAGGCCGCGCGCATCCGCCGCCTGCCGCAGCACCGCGCGGCGCTCGGGCTCGGACAGCACGTGCAGCTCGAACACGTGGCCCCAGCCCAGGCGCGTGCGCAGGTCCTCGCGCAGCGCCAGCCGGGCCGGCGGCAGCGCACCGGCGGCAAGCACGCCGCGCTGCAGCGCCTGCGCCTGCACGAACCAGCTGAAGGCGGCGTGCTGCTGCACGGCGCCATAGCGCTCCACGTCGTCCAGCAGGACCACGGCCCAGCGCTCGTCGAAGGGCGGGGGCTCCGCCATCTGCGGGTCCAGCCAGCCGGTGCGCGCGCCCTGCTCGCGCAGGCACTCCTGCACCGCCTTGAGCAGGTGCGTCCTGCCGCTGCCGGGCGCGCCCCACAGGTAGGTCGGCACCGGGGAGCGCGTCGGGCTGCCGGCCCAGAGCTGCAGGTGGCTCCAGGCTGCCTCGTTGGGGCCGGCGAGGAAGCTGGCGAAGGTGGGCGCGCGGGCCAGGCCGATGTCGAGGGGCAACTGCTTCATGCTGCTGGCTAGCTGTGGTACAGCTTGCTGGCGAAATAGCCGCTGCGCATGCGCCGGATCGCCACCAGCAGGACCGCGCTGGCAGGCAGCGCGACGAGCACGCCCACGAAGCCGAACAGCTGCCCGAACGCGAGCAGCGCGAAGATCACCGCCAGCGGATGCAGGCCGATGCGCTCGCCCACCAGCCGCGGCGTGAGGAAGAAGCCTTCGAACACCTGGCCCGTACCGTACACGATGCCGACCATGAGGAAGGCCTTGGCCGAACCGAATTCCAGCAGGCCCGCCACCACCGCCAGGATCAGCCCGATGCCGAAGCCCACATACGGCACGAACATGGCCAGGCCGGTGAAGATCCCGATCGGCACCGACAGGTCGAGGCCGAACAGCGCCAGCCCGGTGCTGTAGAAGATCGCCATCGTCACCATCACCAGCAGCTGGCCGCGCAGGTACTGGCCCAGCACCTCGTCGGCCTCCGAACTGAAGGCATCGACGCCCGGGCGGGCGCGCGGCGGCACCAGTTCCAGCACCCGCGCCACCAGCTGCTTCCAGTCCAGCAGGAGGTAGAACAAGGCCACGGGCACCAGCAACGCATTGCCCGCCAGCACCACGGCGAGGCCGCCGCCGATCTTCAGCGAAGACCAAAGGGAGCCGAAGCTGTCGCTCCAGTTCGTCTGCAGGTAGTCCATGAGCTGCGCGCGCAGGCTCCCCAGGTCCAGCGAGATGCGCACGCCGAACTGCGCCAGCCAGGGCGAGAGGCTGCCGTGCAGCTTGTCGAACAGCACCGGGATCTGCTGGCGCATCAGCGGCAGCTCCTTCAGCAGCACGGGCAGCACCAGCAGCAGCAGCGACAGCACCGCGATCACCAGCAGCAGTTCGACCAGGATCACGGCCAGCACGCGCGGCAGGCGGCCCCGCCACAGGGCGTCGAGCCGGTCGACCAGGGGCGTGAGCGCATAGGCCAGCACCGAGGCGATGATGAAGGGCGTGAGCACCGGCCCCAGCGCGCGCAAGGCCAGCAGCGCCAGGACGGCGATGGCCGCCCAGGCCGCGGCCCGTTTCTGCGTGGGGGTGAATTGCATGCGTGGCGGTCCACTCCGGGGACTCGAAGACACTAGAATCAGCCGCAAATTCTATCGGCCGGCGCCATGCGCTCCGGCTGCGCACCCGCATGAACGCTTCCCCCCTCTCGTACAAGGATGCCGGCGTCGACATCGATGCCGGCGACGCGCTGGTCGAACGCATCAAGCCGCTGGCCAGGAAAACCATGCGCGAAGGCGTGCTGGCGGGCATCGGCGGCTTCGGCGCGCTGTTCGAAGTGCCCAAGCGCTACCAGGAACCGGTGCTGGTGAGCGGCACCGACGGCGTGGGCACCAAGCTCAAGCTCGCCTTCGAGTGGAACATGCACGACACGGTGGGCATCGACTTGGTGGCCATGAGCGTGAACGACGTGCTGGTGCAGGGGGCCGAGCCGCTGTTCTTCCTCGATTACTTCGCCTGCGGCAAGCTCGATGTCGACACCGCGGCGGCGGTGGTCGGCGGCATCGCGCGCGGCTGCGAGCTCGCGGGCTGCGCCCTGATCGGCGGCGAGACGGCGGAGATGCCGGGCATGTATCCGGCGGGCGAATACGACCTGGCCGGCTTCGCGGTCGGCGTGGTGGAGAAGTCGCGCATCCTCGCCGGGCAGGACGTGCAGGAAGGCGACATCGTGCTGGGGCTGGCCTCCAGCGGCGTGCACTCCAACGGCTTCTCGCTGGTGCGCAAGTGCATCGAACGCGCCGGCGCGCAGGCGCCCGCGACGCTCGATGGCCGCCCGTTCCGCGAGGCCGTGATGGAGCCCACCCGCATCTACGTGAAGAACGTGCTGGCGGCGCTCGCCAGCCACGCGGGCGGCATCAAGGCGCTGGCCCACATCACGGGGGGCGGCCTGCTGGAGAACATCCCGCGCGTGCTGCCCGATGGCCTGGCGGCGCAACTGCGCCTGGGCAGCTGGCCGCGCAGCGAGCTGTTCGCCTGGCTGCAGGCCACCGCCGCCATCGACGACCACGAGATGAACCGCACCTTCAACAACGGCATCGGCATGGTGCTGGTGGTCGCGCCGGCGCAAGCCGCCGACGTGGCCGAGACGCTGCGCCTGGCCGGCGAGACGGTGCACGAGATCGGCCGCATCGCGCCGCGCGCCTCGGGAGCCGCCGTCACGCTGGCCTGAGGCGCGGATGGAGCGCGCCGCCCCCCGGCTGCCCGCAAGCATCTGGGCGCTCGGCTTCGTGAGCCTGCTGATGGACGTCTCGTCGGAGATGATCCACAGCCTGCTGCCCGTCTTCCTGGTGAGCGGCCTGGGCGCCAGCATGGTGGCGGTGGGCGTGATCGAAGGCCTGGCGGAGGCCACCGCGCTGGTCATGAAGGTGTTCTCCGGCGCCTGGAGCGACTGGCTCGGCAAGCGCAAGCCGCTGGCGGTGCTGGGCTACGGCCTGGGCGCCGTCTCCAAGCCGCTGTTCGCCCTGGCCACCAGCACCGGCATGGTGCTGGGCGCGCGCCTGATCGACCGCGTCGGCAAGGGCCTGCGCGGCGCGCCGCGCGACGCGCTGGTGGCCGACCTGGTGGCGCCGCAGCAGCGCGGTGCCGCCTACGGCCTGCGGCAGTCGCTCGATACGGTCGGCGCCTTCCTCGGCCCCCTGATCGCCGTGGCCCTGATGCTGCTGTGGGCCGACGACTTCCACGCCGTGTTCTGGGTCGCCGTGATTCCCGGCCTGCTGTCGGTGGCGCTGCTCGCCTTCGGCGTGCGCGAGCCGGAAGCGCCCGCCGGCACGAAGCGCGTCAACCCGATCCGGCGCGAGAACCTGCGCCAGCTCGCGCCCGCGTACTGGTGGGTGGTGGGACTCGGTGCGGTCTTCACGCTGGCGCGCTTCAGCGAGGCCTTCCTGGTGCTGCGGGCGCAGCAGGGCGGGCTCGCCATCGCCTGGGCGCCGCTGGTGCTGATCGCGATGAACGTCGTCTATTCGGTGGGCGCGTATCCCTTCGGCAAGCTGGCCGACACGGTCTCGCACCGCAAGCTGCTGGCCATCGGCCTCGCGGTGCTGATCGCCGCCGACCTGGCACTGGCCGCCGCCGACCGCGGCGTGCTGCTGTGGGCCGGCATCGCGCTGTGGGGCCTGCACATGGCACTCACGCAAGGACTGCTGGCGACCATGGTGGCCGACACGGCGCCGGCGCAGCTGCGCGGCACGGCCTTCGGCGTCTTCAACCTCGCCAGCGGCATCGCGCTGCTGCTGGCCAGCGGCCTGGCGGGCTGGCTGTGGGACCGCTTCGGCGCGCCCGCCACCTTCGCCGCCGGCGCGCTGCTGTGCGTGCTGGCCCTGGGCCTGATGGCGTCCCCCCGGCTCGCCCGCAGCGGCCGCGGCGCCTGAGAAGCTGTGAACGAATTGCTCGCACCCGCGTGAGGCCGCCATGAACCTCCTTGTGCTCTCAGGGCCGCGCCCAGCGGCCTCACCCTTCGGGCCGAGGCGCCTCGGGGCGCATGCCGTCGTTGCGCCCCTTGCCCAGGCGGCCAGCCTGGGCTGCGGGCCGCGCCTAGGCCTGCACCCCGATGCACCCCGTCGCGGGCACGATCAATTCATTCACAGCTTCTGAGGCGGCCGCGCCACGCGGCGCCACCTCCGGTCGGTGACGAGCGGCAATCCCTTGACGGGTATCAAGCCCGGCGGGCGGCCTCTTAACATTCAGTAACTGTTTTCCCTAAGCTCCCCTCCAAGCCTGAAGCCGGGCGAACCGAAGAGAGGGATCCATGGGAAATCGACGCGCATTTCTGCAGGCCACCGCCGCGGCGGGCCTGGGCATCGCCGTGCCGGGGCTGGCGCAGGCACAGGCCGCGGGAGACACCTTCCGCATCGGGCTGATGGCCGTCAAGAGCGGGCCGCTGGCCTCCGGCGGCATCGACATGGAGCGCGCCCTGAACCTCTTCCTGGCCGAACGCGGCCAGATGATGGCCGGCCGCAAGGTGCAGGTGTTCGCGGTGGACGCCGGCGGCAAGGCCCCCGAAGCGCGCGCCAAGGTCGCCGAGTTGTGCGAGGTGCAGAAGATCCACGCGCTGCTCGGCCCGCAGACCGCCATCGAACTGATGGCGCTCGACGAGGTCACGCGTTCGCACCGGCTGCCGCTGGTCTCGACCGCGGCCGCCGAGGACGTCACGCAGCGCAAGGCCAACCCCTGGCTGGTGCGGCCGACCGCTTCCTCGGCCCAGACCTCGCACGTGCTGGCCGATTACTGCGCCAGGACGCTGAAGTACAAGCGCATGGCGCTGGTCGCCGACGACTTCCCCTACGGCCACGAGACGGCGGCCGGCTTCCAGCGCGTGTTCGAGGAGTCGGGCGGCCGCATCGTGCAGAAGATCTATTCGCCGCTGGTCACGCCGGACTACTCCGATGCGGTCGCCCAGTTGCGCAAGGTCGACGGCGTGTTCCTCGCCTTCGCCGGCTCCAACGGGTTCCGCTTCATCCGCCAGTTCGCCGAAGCCGGCCTGCGCGGCAAGCTGCCGCTGGTGGGCAGCATGACCTCGCTCGACGAATCGGTGCTGCGCAACATGGGCGACGAGGCGCTGGGCATCCACACCGCCTCCTGGTACAGCGCCGACCTCGCCACGCCGGCCAACGCGAAGTTCGCGCCCGACTTCCGCAAGGCGCACGGCTACGACCCCGGCTTCTATGCCGCCGCCATGTACATCAGCGCGGAGGTGCTCGAATCCGCGCTCAAGTCCGCCGGCAGCGCGGCCTCCGACCCGCAGGCGCTGATGGCGGCGCTGCGCAAGGCGCACGCGCAGACCCTGCGCGGCGCGGTGCGCTTCGACGACTACGGCAACGCCGTCGGCGACGTGCACATCCGCCGCGTCGAGCGCAAGGAGGGCCGCCTGGTCAACGCGGTGGTGAAGACCTATCCCAACGTGAGCCAGTTCTGGACCCACAACGCGAAGCAGTTCCTGGCCAATCCGGTGTACTCGCGCGAGTGGCCGCCGGCGCGCAACCTGGAAAGCTAGGAAGCTGCTTCTGATTTGGCCATCGGCGGACCGATCCCGCCCGCGGAGAGCGCACTTGAAAGTCCTGCACAAGATCCTGGTCGCGCCCGTGGTGGCGATGGCCTTCCTGCTGCTCGTGGGCGCCGTCGCGTATGGCGCGCTGCGCCAGCAGAACGCCGCGCTGGAGGACCTCGCCCGCACCCGGCTGCATACCTACGAGGTGAGCGCCGATGCGGCGCAGGAGGTGACCGCGGTGCACTCGAACGTGTACCGCCTCATCACCTGGCTGTCCGGGCTGAAGGAAGACCGCATCCGCCAGATCGTGGGCGAGCAGAAGCTGCGCATCGACGCGGTCGCCGGCAAGCTCGCGGCGCTGGTCGCGCAACCGGGGCTGACCGAGGCCGAGCGGCAGATCGCCAGCCAGGCGGCCGCCGAACTGGGCAAGTACCGCCAGTCGGTGGAATCCGCGATCGACCTGAGCGCCGGCGACACGCTCACCGGCGCCACCGCGATGCAGATGGCGGACAAGCAGTTCCAGGCGATGCAGAAGCACTTCGACGCCCTGGTGCAGCTGGAAAAGAAGCTGGCCGACGCCAGCTACGAGGCGGCGGCCGGCACCTCGCGCCTGGCCACGGGCACCATGCTGGCGATCACTGCGGCAGCCCTGCTCGCTTCGGCCGCGATCGCGTGGCTCATGAGCGGCGTCATCGTGCGGCCGCTGCGCACGGCCATCGCGTCTGCGGGCCGCATCGCGCAGGGCGACCTGAGCGAGACGCTGCACACCGGCGGCAGCGACGAGACCGGCCAGCTGCTCGCGGCGCTGGCGGAAATGACGCAGCAGCTGCGCCGGCTGGTCGGCGAGGTGGCCCTCGGCGCCCGCGCGGTCTCGCAGACCAGCGCGCAGATCGCGCAGGGCAACCTCGACCTGTCGCAGCGCACCGAGGAACAGGCCAGCACGCTGGAAGAGACGGCCAGCTCGATCGAGGAGCTCACGGCCACGGTGAACCAGAACGCGGAGAACGCGCGGCAGGCGAGCCAGCTCGCGCTGGGCGCGTCGCAGATCGCGCGCCAGGGCGGCGAGGTGGTGGAACAGGTGGTGCGCACCATGAGCGGCATCTCCGCCGCCTCTGGCCGGATCGCCGACATCATCGGCGTGATCGACGGCATCGCCTTCCAGACCAACATCCTCGCGCTGAACGCCGCGGTGGAAGCGGCGCGCGCCGGCGAGCAGGGGCGCGGTTTCGCGGTGGTCGCCGCGGAAGTGCGCAACCTCGCCCAGCGCAGCGCCACGGCCGCCAAGGAGATCAAGGCGCTGATCGGCGACTCCGCCGGCCGCGTCGACGCCGGCGCGAAACTGGTCGACACCGCCGGCCGCACCATGCAGGACATCGTGCGGGCGGCCAAGGAAGTGAGCGACCTGGTGGCCGACATCGCGGCGGCGAGCGAGGAACAGGGCGCGGGCATCCGGCAGGTCAACATCGCGATCGCGCAGATGGACGGCGTGGTGCAGCAGAACGCCGCGCTCGTCGAGGAAGGCGCCGCGGCCACCGAGTCGATGAAGGCGCAGGCCTGCACGCTGTCGCAGTCGGTGGCCCGCTTCAAGCTGGAGGAAGGCGAGGCTGGCGCTGCGGACGGGGACCCGCAGCCGGCGAGGATCCGGCTGCGCCTGCGCAGCGCAGCGCCGGCGACCGCGTCCGCGGGTGAACACCCGCAAGCGTCCGTGACCGACAGCGGGGATCGCTGGCAGACATCCTGAAACAGCCGCGCGGTGAACGGCGCGCGCGGCCGGATCGGCGGAGTGCGCGGTTTCCGCGCTGAAGAGCACCATTCCCCGAGGCGGGCCCCGAGCGGCCACGCACGACAAGGGAGGCCCGATGCCGGTGGTGGCAGTGGTGAACCGCAAGGGCGGCAGCGGCAAGAGCACTTTCGCCGCGCACGTCGCAGCCTGGTGCGCACGCCAGAAGCTCTCGGTGATGCTGGGCGACGTCGACCGCCAGCAATCGAGCCGCGGCTGGCTGCGGCGCCGCGATCCGGCCCTGCCCGGCATCGCGCCCTGGGTGGTGGACCAGAAGAACGTGTTGCGCGTGCCCTCCGGCATCACGCACGTCGTGCTCGACACGCCCGGCGGGCTGCAGGGCTTCGAGCTCGCGCGGATCGTGATGTTCGCCGATGCGATCGTGGTGCCGGTCTGCCCCTCCGTGTTCGACCGCGAATCCGCCGCGGCCTGCCTCGACGAACTCAAGACGCTCCCGCGCGTGGCCAAGGGCCAGTGCCGCGTGGCGACCGTGGGCATGCGGGTGGACGGCCGCACCCATGCGGCCGGCGTGCTGCGCGCGTGGGCCGGCGAGCAGGACGTGGAGATGATCGGCATGCTGCGCGAGACGCAGCTTTACGTGAAGAGCCTGGAGCGCGGCCTGACCTTGTTCGATGTCGCGCCCACCCAGGTGGCGACCGACCTCGCGCAGTGGGAGCCTGTCCTGCAGTGGCTGCGGCCGGTGCTGCTGCCGGTGCCGGTCGTTGCGGAGGTGCGGCGGGAACCCATCCTGCCGGTGCGCAGGGCGTCGGTGCTGGGCGCGCGGCCGCTGCATCCGGGGCAGGGGCTGTGTTCGTAGGCTGGCGGTGAGCCGCGAAGCGCGCGAACCCAGGCTGTCGCACGGAGAAACGCTGGGGTTCGGCCTGCGGCGCTCACCACCAGCCTACGCCAGCAGGCTGCGGAGCAGAGGCTGTGCAGGCGGGGTGATCGCGCACGCCGATGGCGGGGAGACGCGGTTTTCGTAGGCTGGCGGTGAGCCGCGAAGCGCGAACCCCAGCGATGCGACCGCACGGAGAAACGCCGGGGTTCGGCCTGCGGCGCTCACCACCAGCCTACGCCAGCAGATCCGGGACCTACTGCTTCGCCCGCCGCAGATCCGCCACCCGCTCCGCGATCGCATCGATGTCGAGCGCATCCTGCGCGTGCACCAGGTACGTTTCGAGATCGCCGACCGCCAGCTCCGTGTGGCCCTGTTCCGCGTGCGCGATGCCGCGGTCGCGGTACTCGGCCCAGGCGTCGGGCAGCAGCACGAGCAGCCGGTTCTGCACGGCGATCAGCCGCTGCCAGTCTTCCTGCGCGCGGTGGATTTCCTTCAGGTTGCGCAGCATGCGCGCGATGATGTCGCGCGGCGGCGCGGCCTGCAGGTACAGGCCCAAGGGCACTTCGAATTCGTCGACCAGGCCGCTGCGGCGCTTGTACGGCTCGAGTCGTTCGGACAGTTCCTCGCGCGAGAGCGACTGGCCGCTGAACGGGTCGATCACGACCTGCCCCTTGGGCAGGTTCACCTTGACCATGAAATGCCCAGGGAAGCACACGCCGCGCGCATGCAGCCCGATGCCTTGCGCCAGCTCGATCCACAGCACCGCCAGCGAGATCTGGATGCCGCGGCGCGTGCGCAGCACCACGTTCAGGTAGCTGTTGTCCGGGTCGCAGTAGTCGTTGACGTTGCCGCCGAAGCTCAGGTCGCGGAAGAAGAACTGGTTGAGCGTGCGCAGCCGCTGCAGCGCCGCGGCGTCGGCCGGGATGCGGCGCTTCAGCCGCGCGAGCAGCTGGTCGACATCGCCGAGCACCGTCTGCAGGTCGAGGTCGGGGTATTCGTCCTGCGCGAGGCTTGCCGCTGCCTCGAGCAGCGGGAAGTGTTCATCGCTTTGCACCAGCGTCCGGAAGTAATCCAGCGGCGTGGGCGCAGTGATGGGCAGCGACGTCATGGTAAGTCGTTGTAATGGACGGGCCAGGGGGCGTCAAGCGGGAGCGGCTCTATGGTGCGCCGCTTGCTCAGTGCGTGACAAATTGACGCAGCTTCAGGCCGGCCGCCAGCAGTGCTCCGAAATAGAGAGCACCGGCGCCCGCGACCAGAACGGCCAGCATCCCCGCGCGCTTGAAGGGCTCGGTGCGCCATGCGACCCACGGGAAATGCTGGTTGGCCCACATCAGGAAGATCGCGAGCAGCGCGCTGCCGGCCAGCACCTGCAGCGCGAACACCCCCCAGCCCGGGCTCGGCTTGTACCTGCCGCGCCGCAGCAGCCCGACCAGCAGCGACCCCGCGTTGACCAGGGCACCGAGGCCGATCGACAACGCGAGTCCTGCGTGCTTGAGCCATGGCACCAGCGCCACGTTCAGCAACTGCGTGACGATCAGCGCCGCGACCGCGATGCGCATCGGCGTCTTCATGTCGTGGCTGGCGTAGTAGCCGGGTGCCAGCACCTTGATCGCCACCAGGCCCAGCAGCCCGGTGCCGTAGCCGGCCAAGGCCAGCGCGACCTGCCCCACGTCGCTGTCCTTGAACGCGCCATAGTGGAACAGGGTGGCCACCAGCGGCGCCGAGAAGACCAGCAGCGCGATGGAACTGGGAATGGCGAGCAGCACGACCAGGCGCAGGCCCCAGTCGAGCATCGCGGAGTAGCGCACCTCGTCGCCGCCGGCGCGCGCCGCGGCGAGCTGCGGCATCAGCACCACGCCCAACGCGACGCCCAGCATCGCGGTCGGGAACTCCATCAGCCGGTCCGCGTTGTTCAGCCAGCTCACGCTGCCGGCGGGCAAGTAGGAAGCGATCTGCGTGTTGATCAGGAGCGAGATCTGGGCCACGCTCACGCCCAGCAGCGCGGGCAGCATGAGCCGCAGCACCTCACGGGTGGCCGGATCGCGCCAGGATTCTCGGATCGCAGCGAAGGCCAGCCCCACCCGCGGCCACATGCCGATGCGCCGCAACGCCGGGATCTGGATCGCCAGTTGCAGCACGCCGCCCAGCATGACGCCGATCGCCTGCGAATAGATCGGCTCGATGCCGAGGCGGCGAAACAGCGGCGCGGCCACGGTGATGGAGGCGATCATCGACAGGTTCAGGAGCACCGGCGAGGCGGCCGGCACGGCGAAGCGCTTCCAGGTGTTCAGGATGCCGCCCGCCAGCGCGACCAGCGACATGAAGCCGATGTACGGGAACATCCAGCGCGTCATGAGCACGGCGGCGTCGTAGGCGTACGGCTCCTTGCGCAGCCCGCTGGCCAGCGCCCAGACCATCACCGGCGCGCCGATCACCCCCAGGATGCACAGCAGCACCAGCGTCCACAGCAGCACGGTGGAGACGTGATCGACCATCCGCTTGGCGCCGGCCTCCCCCTCCCTGGTGCGGCATGCGGCCAGCACCGGCACGAAGGCCTGGCTGAAGGCGCCCTCGCCGAAGATGCGGCGGAACAGGTTGGGGATGCGGAAGGCGACGTAGAAGGCGTCGGTGAGCGCGCTCACGCCGAAGAAGGCCACGAACAGCATGTCCCGGACCAGGCCGGTGATGCGCGAGGCGAGGGTCAGGGCGGAGACGGTGGAGGCGGCTTTGAACAGGCTCACCGCCGCGAGTGTAGCCCTGGGGTCCGGCCCCGGGTTCCCGCGGCTGGCCGAGGGCCATGGTACGGGCTATAATGGTGGGCTTTGCTGGCATCATCCTCAGACACGAAGGAATTACTCCATGGCTTCCGCAAAACCCAAGAAGAAGAACCCGCGCCTGGCGTCGGGGCGCAAGCGCGCCCGCCAGGACGTCAAGCTCAACGCCGCGAACACCTCGCTGCGCTCCAAATACCGTACCGCGGTGAAGAACGTCGAGAAGGCGGTCGTCGCGGGTGACAAGGCCAAGGCGACCGAACTGTTCGCCAAGGCCCAAGCGATCGTGGACACGGTGGCCGACAAGGGCATCTTCCACAAGAACAAGGCCGCGCGCGACAAGAGCCGCCTGTCCGCCAAGGTCAAGGCCCTCCAGGCCGCAACCCCCGCCGCCTGACGCCCCAGCGTCAGGTCAGCCCGTGAGCCGCCAGGCCCACGCCGTTTGATCCGGGTGCGCTGCCAGCAAAGCAAAACGAAAAACCGCCTTCGGGCGGTTTTTTCATGGGCCGTCGGCCGCCACAGCAAGCGTTTTTTAGCGCAGAAGCCGCAAAAGTAACGCAAAAGCCGCAAAAGGGATTCGAAGGGGCATCTCCATTCGTGAAATCCCTTTCGCGGTTTTTGCGTAACCTTTGCGGCTTCTGCGTTCCTGCATTCCTGCATTCCTGCATTCCTGCATCCGTCTTGGATCCGGCCAAGCGCGGTCGCGCGCCCAGGCTACGCCGTGCGCCGCTCTTCCCGCACGGGGGGCGCCCCTTCGCTGATCTTCAGCTCGTTGTCCTTGGCGAAGTTCATGACGAAGTCCCAGGCCATGGGCTCGTAGTCGCGCAGGGCCCGGTTGACGATCACGCACTTCACGCCTTCGATCACCGTCGGGATGCACCAGGGCGAATAGTTCAGGTGGCTGCCGGGCTGGGCGCCGCCGGGGCGGAAGGAACTCATCACTCCGGCGAGCCGCTCCGCCCAGTCGCTGGGGCGGAACGTCCGTCCTTCCCGGGTCACGCCCTGGATGAACACTTCGTCGGCGATCTTCAGAACCATGGGTGGATTTCGCATGCGTCGGGCCGTGCAGCCGGTGGGTCTGCTGCACCGCACAAGTATTATATCTTATATAAGAGTTGAGGCCGCGATTGGACCCCGCGGACCTGTCACCGGGCTGTCTCGGCGGACGCATCGCAGCGATGCGGAATTCTCAACCCAAAGCCCCGCGGCCGTGTGCCTACAATCGTGCTCCAACGGCTCACATCGGTGACCCCGGCAGGCAAGCCTGGCGGGACCCGCACGTTGAGCCGCTTTCGTTTGGAGAACAGGAAAACGCCCATGCCCAACATCGAGGCGGCATCGCCCCACACCATGAACACCTACGGCCGGCTGCCCATCGCGCTGGACCACGGCGACGGGGTGTACCTCTGGGACGTCAACGGCAAGCGCTACCTCGACGGGCTGGCGGGCATCGCGGTCAACACGCTGGGGCACAACCATCCCAAGCTGGTGCCGGCGCTGCAGGACCAGGTCGCGAAGATCATCCACAGCTCCAACTACTACCACGTCCCCAACCAGGAGAAGCTGGCCAGCAAGCTGGTGCAGATCTCCGGCATGACGAACGTGTTCTTCGGCTCCACCGGCCTGGAGGCGAACGAAGCCGCGATCAAGCTGGCGCGCAAGTACGGCCACGACCGCGGCATCGCCCGCCCCGAGATCGTGGTGTACGAGAAGGCCTTCCACGGCCGCAGCATCGCCACCCTCTCGGCCACCGGCAACGAGAAGGTGCAGAAGGGCTTCGGGCCGCTGGTCGAAGGCTTCATCCGCGTGCCGATGAACGACATCGACGCCCTGCGCAAGGCGACCGACGGCAACCCCAACGTGGTCGCCGTGATGTTCGAGACCATCCAGGGCGAAGGCGGCATCAACCAGATGCGCATCGACTACCTGCAGAAGGTGCGCGCGCTGTGCAACGTGAAGGACTGGCTGCTGATCATCGATGAGGTCCAGTGCGGCATGGGCCGCACCGGCAAGTGGTTCGCGCACCAGTGGGCCGGCATCGTGCCGGACGTGATGCCGCTGGCCAAGGGCCTGGGCTCCGGCGTGCCGATCGCGGCGGTGGTCGCGGGCCCGAAGGCGGCCGACATCTTCCAGCCGGGCAACCACGGCACCACCTTCGGCGGCAATCCGCTGGCGATGCGCGCGGGCGTCGAGACGATCCGCATCATGGAGGAAGACGGCCTGCTGGAGAACGCCGCCCGCGTGGGCGCGCGCCTGAAGCAGACGCTGGCCCGCGAACTCGGTGGCCTGAAGGAAGTGGTGGAGATCCGCGGACAGGGCCTGATGATCGGGGTGGAACTCGCCCGGCCCTGCGGCGTGCTGACCCAGCGTGCCGCCGAAGCCGGCCTCCTGATCAGCGTCACGGCGGACACCGTCGTGCGGCTGCTGCCGCCGCTGATCCTGACGGAGCGGCAGGCGGACGATATCGTCGCGATCCTCGCGCCGCTGGTGAAGCAGTTCCTCGCGGAGTGAAGCGCACGATGGCGATCCGGCATTTCCTGCAGTTCAGCGACTTCAGCACCGAGGAGCACGAGTGGATCTTCCAGCGTGCGGCGGTGATCAAGCGCAAGTTCAAGAACTACGAGAAGTACCACCCGCTGGCGGACCGCACGCTGGCGATGATCTTCGAGAAGGCCTCCACGCGCACCCGCGTGAGCTTCGAGGCCGGCATGTACCAGCTCGGGGGCTCGGTGGTGCACCTCACCACCGGCGACAGCCAGCTCGGGCGCGCGGAGCCGATCGAGGACAGCGCCAAGGTGATCAGCCGCATGGTCGACCTGGTGATGATCCGCACCTTCGGGCAGGACAAGATCGACCGCTTCGCCGAGCACTCGCGCGTGCCGGTGATCAACGGCCTGACCAACGAGTTCCATCCCTGCCAGATCCTGGCGGACATCTTCACCTACATCGAGCACCGCGGCTCGATCAAGGGCCGCGTCGTCGCCTGGGTCGGTGACGGCAACAACATGGCCAACACCTGGCTGCAGGCGGCCGAACTGCTCGGGTTCTGCGTGCACGTGAGCACGCCCAGCGGCTACGAGGTCGACCAGGCGGTCGCCGGCATCCGCAGCACCGACAGCTACAAGGTGTTCCAGGATCCGATGGAAGCCTGCCGCGGCGCCGACCTGGTCACCACCGACGTGTGGACCAGCATGGGCTTCGAGGCGGAGAACGAGCAGCGCCGCGCGGCCTTCGCCGACTGGTGCGTCGACACCGAGATGATGCGCGTGGCCAAGCCCGACGCGCTCTTCATGCACTGCCTGCCCGCCCACCGCGGCGAGGAAGTGCAGGCCGAAGTGATCGACGGCCCGCAGTCCGTGGTGTGGGACGAAGCCGAGAACCGGATGCACGTGCAGAAGGCGCTGATGGAGTTCCTGCTGCTCGGCAAAGTCACGGACTGACTTGCCCCCTCCCTCTCCGGGAGAGGGTTGGGATGGGGGCGCTCCCTGCGCGCTGTTGTTCGCTCCCTGCCTCCCTGCCATTTCCGGAGCGCCCCCCTCCCAACCTCCCCCCGGGAGGGGGAGGAGCAAGACCAGCTACCCGGCCGCGGACCCGAAGCGCCCTCCCCCCGCCGGCGCCTCCATCTTCCCCAGCTTGATCAGCCGCTGCTCCACCGCGAAAGGGGTGCGGCCCAGTTCCTGCGCGACCTGCTTGACGGGGATGCCGGCGTCGAACGCGATCTCCAGCGCGGAGTCTTCCTGCGCCGACCAGCGCTTGCCGGCGTTCGGCGGCAGCCCCGGCCTGGCGTGCGCAAGATTGGGCGCTTCGCCGGCGGTGCCCTCCAGCGCGCGCGACACGGTGTGCAGCGCGCGGATCACCGGCGGAGCGTTGTAGGGGCTGTCTTCCGGCATGGCTTCACCGGTGACGGGATGGATGCCCTGCGCCAGGGTGTCGATAATCTGGCGCGCGATCTGCAGTTCCATGCTTTTCCTCCTGGGTCGTGGCGGATACTGTATTGACGTACAGTCTCTCCGCAACGCGCCCGCCCCTGCCTGCGTTGACCATCCCAATGGCCGATCCCCACCATCCTTGCCTGCGCTGCGGCGCCTGCTGCGCCGCCTTCCGCGTCGACTTCGCAGTCGATGAAATCGACGAACAGGGCGGCAGCGTGCCCGCGGGCCTCGCCGTGGAGGTCACCGGCACCACCTGGCGCATGCGGGGCACCGACCACCTGCCGATCCGCTGCGCGGCGCTGGTCGGCAAGGTGGGCGAGCGCGCGTCCTGCGGGATCTACGAGTGGCGCCCCAATCCCTGCCGCGAGCTCGAACCCGGCAGCGCCGCCTGCGAGAAGGCGCGCTTGCGCCACGGGCTGCCGCCGCTGGATGCCGGCGGGCCCGGCACCTGAAGCTGCGGCCGCGGCATCGCCCCCGACTGACACCACGCCGCCGCGCCCCGGCGCACACTTGGACGCATGCCACGTCTCTGGGACATCTCTCCGCCGGTGCGTGCGGGCTCACCCGTCTTTCCGGGGGATACGCCGTACCGGCAGCAGTGGGCCGCCACGATCGCGCCGGGCTGCCCCGTCAACGTCAGCACGCTCACCCTGTCGCCGCATGTCGGCGCCCATGCGGACGCGCCGCTGCACTACGACCCCGAGGGCGCCGCCATCGGCACCCTGCCGCTGGATGCGTACCTCGGCCCCTGCCGCGTGATCCACGCCATCAGCCGCGGCGCGCTGGTCACCTGGGAGCACATCGCGCACGCGGCGCAGGGCCTTCCCGCGCGCGTGCTGGTGCGCACCTACGAGCGCGCACCCGTGGACCATTGGGATCCGGAGCTCGCCGCCTTCGCGCCCGAGACCATCGAGCGCCTGGCCGACGCCGGCGTGCAACTGGTCGGCATCGACACCGCCAGCATCGATCCGGCCGAGAGCAAGGCGCTGCCCAGCCACCAGGTGGTGCGCCGGCGCGGCCTGCGCGTGCTGGAGAACCTGGTGCTCGATGAAGTCCCGGAAGGCGACTACGAGCTGATCGCGCTGCCCCTGAAGCTCGTGACCGCCGATGCGTCGCCGGTGCGCGCCGTGCTGCGGGAGCTCGCATGACGACGCTGGCAGACTGCCGCGCGCTCGATGCGCAGGACCCGCTCGGCCCCCTGCGCGAGCTCTTCGCGTTGCCGGCCGGCGTGATCTACCTGGATGGCAACTCGCTCGGGCCGCTGCCGAAGCACGCGGGCGAGCGGATCGCGCGCGCCGTGAAGGAGGAATGGGGCGAGGGGCTGATCCGCTCGTGGAACAGCGCCGGCTGGTTCGACCTGCCGCAGCGCGTGGGCGACCGCATCGCCACGCTGATCGGCGCGCGGGCCGGCGAGGTGGTCGCCACCGACAGCACCTCGATCAACCTGTTCAAGGTGCTGAGCGCGGCGCTGTCCATCGTGCGGGCCGATGCACCCGCGCGGCGCAGCGTGATCAGCGAGCGCAGCAACTTCCCGACCGATCTCTACATCGCGCAGGCGCTGTGCCGGGAGCGCGGCTTCGAGCTGCAACTGATCGAGGCGGAGCAGATCCCCGGGGCGCTCGGAAACGACACGGCCGTCCTGATGCTCACGCACGTCAACTACCGCACCGGCGCGATGCACGACATGGCCGCCGTCACCCGCGCCGCGCATGCTGCGGGCGCGCTCGTCGTCTGGGACCTGGCGCACAGCGCCGGCGCCGTCGAAGTCGACCTGCACGCGGCGCAAGCCGATTTCGCGGTCGGCTGCGGCTACAAGTACCTCAATGGCGGGCCCGGTGCGCCGGCCTTCGTGTGGGTCCACCCGCGCCACGCCGAACGCTTCTGGCAGCCGCTGGCGGGCTGGTGGGGTCACGCGGCGCCGTTCGCCTTCTCCAGCGACTACAGCCCCGCGGCCGGCATCGCACGGTACCTGTGCGGCACGCAACCCGTCCTGAGCATGATCGCGCTCGACTGCGGGCTCGACACGGTGCTCGTCGCGCAGCCGCTGGGCGGCATGGCGGCATTGCGGCGCAAGTCGCTGGCGCTGACGGACCTGTTCATCGCGCTGGTGGAGCAACACTGCGCCGGCCACGGCCTGGGGCTGGCCACGCCGCGCGAGCACGCACTGCGGGGTTCACAGGTCTGCCTCACGCGCGGGGAAGGCGCCCATGCGATCGTGCAGGCGCTGATCGCGCGCGGCGTGATCGGCGACTTCCGCGCCGGCCCGCCGGACATCCTGCGCTTCGGCTTCACGCCGCTGTACATGCGCTTCGAGGACGTGTGGCACGCGGTGCAGCACCTGCGCGAAGTCCTGGAGAGCGGCGAATGGCGGCGCGCCGAGTTCTCGCGTCAGCAGGCGGTGACATGAGTGCCGCACGGCCGCCCGAAGGCGCTCGCCCCCTCCGCTCGCGCAGGGGGGAGGAGGAGTCCGCGCAGCAGACGGATCCTGGGGGAGGTATCCAGTGAAGCCCGACATGACCTACGGCGACTACCTGCAGCTCGATGCGATCCTGCAGGCGCAGAAGCCGCTTTCGCCGGACCACAACGAGATGCTGTTCATCGTGCAGCACCAGACCAGCGAGCTGTGGATGAAGCTGATGCTGCACGAACTCGCCGCGGCCAGGGACTGCATCGCCCGCGACGAGTTGCCGCCTGCGTTCAAGATGCTGGCGCGCGTCTCGCGCATCATGGAGCAGCTGGTGCACGCCTGGGACGTGCTGGCCACCATGACGCCGGCGGAGTACAGCGCGATCCGGCCCTACCTCGCCAGCTCCAGCGGCTTCCAGAGCTGGCAGTACCGCTGCATCGAGTTCATGCTGGGGAACAAGAACGCGGCGATGCTGCGCTCGCACGAAATGCATGCCGGGCGCCATGCCCTGGTGCGTGCGGCGCTCGAAGCGCCTTCGCTGTACGACGAGGCGCTGCGGCTGCTGGCGCGCCGCGGATTGCCGGTGCCGGCATCGCACCTGGAGCGCGACTGGACGCAGCCTTACCAGGCCAGCCGCGAGGTGGAACAAGCCTGGCTGGTCGTCTACCGCGAGCCGCAGGCGCGCTGGGATCTGTACGAGCTGGGCGAGGAGCTCACGGACCTGGAAGACGCCTTCCGGCTGTGGCGCTTCCGGCATGTGACGACGGTGGAGCGCGTGATCGGCTTCAAGCGCGGAACGGGCGGAACGGGCGGCGTGCCGTACCTGCGCAAGATGCTGGATGTTGTGCTGTTTCCGGAGTTGTGGCAGTTGCGCACGGATTTGTAGGCCGCACCGTCACCCCGCGCAGGCGGGGGGCGGTCTCAACCGGTCAATGCAACATGATTCATGTTGTGAAAGGCCGGAATGACATCGAGAAAAGATCGAGGGCTGGAGCCCGAGCAGAACGCCGAGATGTGGCGTCGCTGGAA
>NZ_JAEQND010000017.1 GCF_016722765.1 Ramlibacter alkalitolerans
TCCAGCGACGCCACATCTCGGCGTTCTGCTCGGGCTCCAGCCCTCGATCTTTTCTCGATGTCATTCCGGCCTTTCACAACATGAATCATGTTGCATTGACCGGTTGAGACCACCGGGACCCAGAACACGCGCGCAGCGCGTGGCATCGGGAGCCCTGGGTTCCCGCCTTCGCGGGAATGACGGCTTGTTCAGCCCACCGGCTCCTGCGGCGCGCCCATGCGCATCCTCAGCGACGACGCTTGCGCCGGCTGTTGGCGTAGAGGAGGAGGGCGGCCACGCCGCCGAAGATGGCAGCCTTGCGCAGGAAGCCGTTGCGGTTGTAGCGCCACTCGGCCGGGCCGCCCATCTCGGTGAAGAAGTTGGGGACGTGGCCGTGCGCCAGGTCGTCGATGATGCCCTCGACCACGTTCACGCGGTCGGCGAACAGCAGCATCAGCCAGTGGCGCAGGTCGTTCTCGCTGTAGCGGAAGGCGCCGGCACGGATCATTCCCGACATGCCCGAGGGCGGCTGCGCGGTGCCGAACACCGGCGTGAGCCCCGGGCGCTCGGTGGAGTGGAACACCTTCACCGTCGCCTCCTGGTGCTCGAGGTCGTCCCAGTGCCGGTTGATGAAGCGCGGCGGCGTGCGCTCCATCGGGAACGCGGGCCGCGCCTGCGGATCGAGGTCGGCGCCCCAGCCCGGGATGCCTTCCGGCGGCTTGCGCTGGTGGGCTTCGGGCGAGGTCTTCTCGACGTAGACCGTCATGTCTTCCGGATGGTTGCTCATGCCCGGCTCCTCAATGCATCTGCGTCTGGGACTGCACCTGCGACTGCGCCGGCAGCTGCCGCTCGTACTCGCGCGCGGCCGGCGGGATCAGCACCGGCTTGATGCAGTTGTCCAGCTTGCTGGAGAAGATGTGGTACGCATCGGAGACATCCTCCAGCGGGAAGCGGTGCGTGATGATCTCGCTGGGCTTCAGGCGCCCGGCCTGGATGTGTTCGATCAGGCGCGGCAGGTGGCGCTTCACGGCGGCCTGGTTGGCGCGCACCGTCAGCCCCTTGTTCAGCACGTTGCCGATCGGGACCATGTTGCCGGTCGGCCCGTACACGCCGACGATGGAGATGTTGCCGCCCTTGCGCGCCGAGTTGATCGCCCAGTGCAGCACCGTGGCCGCGCCGGCCTGCAGCTTCAGGTAGCGCCCCGACAGCATCTGCAGCATGTTGCCCACCGCTTCGGCGCCCACGGCGTCGATGCACACGTCGGCGCCGAGCCAGTCGGTCATGCCCTTGATGTGCTCCGCCATGTCCTGCACTTCCTTGAGGTTCACGATTTCGCAGGGCACCCACTGGCGCGCGAACTCGAGCCGGTATTCGACGTGGTCGACGACGATCACGCGGCCCGCGCCCATGAGCCAGGCCGACTTGGCCGCGAACAGGCCCACCGGCCCGGCGCCGAACACCACCACCGTGTCGCCCTCGGCGATCTCGCCCATCTCGGCGGCCTGGTAGCCGGTGGGGCAGGCGTCCGTCAGCAGCACGGCGTCGTCGAGCGTGAGGTCGGCCGGGATCTTCAGCGGGCCGATGTCGGCCATGGGCACGCGCACGAAGTCGGCCTGGCCGCCGTCGTAGCCGCCGGTGGTGTGCGAATAGCCGTAGATGCCGCCCGCCGCCGTGGCTTCGGGGTTGACGTTGTGGCAGTTGGAATAGAGCTCCTTCTGGCAGAAGAAGCAGGTGCCGCAGAAGATGTTGAAGGGCACCAGCACGTGGTCGCCCGGTTGCAGGCTGCGCACCGACGGGCCGACCTGCTCGACGACGCCGACGAATTCGTGGCCGAAGGTGTGGCCCACGCGCGTGTCGGGGACGAGTCCGTGGTAGAGGTGCAGGTCCGAGCCGCAGATGCACGAGCGCAGCACGCGCACGATCGCATCGTTGGGGTGTTCGATCCGGGGCTCGGGTTTCTGTGTCGCCCGCACGCGGTAGGGCCCGCGGTATTGCATCGCCAGCATTCGTTTGCTCCTGGGTGTTCTTCGTCGGAGCAAATCATTCTCCCGATTCGAACGCGGCCATTGGGGCGTCGGATGCATCCGGTTGCAAGCGGCCCCGCTGGCGCGTGCTTGCACCCACAATGCGTGCTGAACCCACGCCCACCATGACCACAGTCAGCCTCATCGGTGCGCCCACCGACGTCGGCGCCAGCGTGCGCGGCGCCGGCATGGGCCCGGACGCGCTGCGCGTCGCCGGCCTGGCCGAAGCGCTGCGCGCGCACGGCTTCCAGGTGATCGACCGCGGCAACCTCTCGGGTCCGCCCAACCCGTGGCAGCTGCCGGTGCATGGCATCCGCCACCTGCCCGAAGTCACCGCGTGGAACCGTGCCGTGTTCGACGCCGTGGCCACCGCGCTGGCGATGGGCCACGTGCCGCTGCTGATGGGAGGCGACCATTGCCTGGCGATCGGCTCGATCAGTGCCGTGGCGCGGCAGTGCCGGCAGGAGCAGAAGAACCTGCGCGTGGTCTGGCTCGATGCCCACACCGACGTCAACACCGAGGCGATCAGTCCGAGCGGCAACATCCACGGCATGCCGGTCGCGTGCCTGCTGGGGTATGGCCCGCCGGACCTGGTCGGCTGGAGCGGCGAGCGCGCCGCGCTGGATGCCGGCAGCATCGACTTCGTGGGCATCCGCAGCGTCGACGCCGACGAGAAGCAGGCGATCCGCCAGCTCGGGCTGCAGGTCTTCGACATGCGCCACATCGACGAGCACGGCATGCGCTACACCATGACGGAGGTGCTGCAGGACGTGGACGAGAACACGCACATCCACGTGAGCTTCGACCTCGACTGCCTCGATCCGATCGAAGCGCCCGGCGTCGGAACGGGTGTGCGCGGCGGCCCCACCTACCGCGAGATGCAGCTGTGCATGGAGATGATCGCGGACACCGGCCGCATCGGATCGATCGACGTGGTGGAGATCAATCCGGCGCTGGACGTGCGCAACCGCACCGCCGAACTGGCGGTGGAATTCATCCGCAGCCTGTTTGGCGCATCGACGCTGGCACGGTAGAGTTCTTGGGTGGATCCAGCCCAGCCCGCGACTGCCGCGTCTCCTGCCGATGCCGACGAAGGCGCGCGCCTCGCGGCGCTG
Source organism: Ramlibacter alkalitolerans (assembly GCF_016722765.1). Classification (GTDB taxonomy): domain Bacteria; phylum Pseudomonadota; class Gammaproteobacteria; order Burkholderiales; family Burkholderiaceae_C; genus Ramlibacter; species Ramlibacter alkalitolerans. Next base: position 3,119 of record NZ_JAEQND010000017.1, read on the forward strand.
CACCGCCTGGGCATCCTCGATACGCCGGCCGAGGCCTTGCTGGACAGCCTGGCGCGCAGCGCCGCCGCCGCCTGCGCCACGCCCGTGGCGCTGGTCACGCTGATCGACCGCGATCGGCAGTGGATCAAGGCGCAGGTGGGCCTCGAAGCGCTGGCCGAAATCCCCCGTGCCGAGGCGCTGTGCACCACCGTGCTCGCCGCGCGCGCGCTGGTCGAGATCGGCGATGCACGCAGGGATCCGCGCACTGCGGCCAAGGCTTGCGTGCACGGCGCGCCACACTTCGTCTTCTACGCGGGCGCTCCCTTAACGACGCCTGACGGGCACGTGGTCGGCACGCTGTGCGTGCTGGACCACGCCGAGCGGGCGCCGCTGCAGCCGGCGCAGCGCGCGGCGCTGGAAGAACTGGCGCGCTCCACCATGCAGGCGCTGCTGCTGCGGCAGGCCGCCCACCGCACGCTGCAGTCCTCCAGCGAGCGGCTGTTCCGCGAGCTGTCGGAGAGCTGCCCGGTCGGCATCTTCCATACCGATGCGCAGGGCCACTGCATCTACACCAACCCGCACTGGCAGCAGGTCTTCGGCCTCACGCTGGCGGAGTCGCTGGGCGAAGGCTGGCTGCGCGCGATCCACCCGGACGACCGCGCCGGCGTGCTCGCGATGTGGCAGGACGTGGCCACGCACGGCAGCAACTTCGACCACACCTTCCGCGTGCTGCACGCCGACGGCGCGGTGCGGCACGTGCGCGCCCGCGGCCGCGCCGTCTCGCTGCCGGGCGGCTCCCCGGGCGGCTACGTGGGCTCGGTGGTGGATGTGAGCGACGAGGTGGCGACCCGCCACCAGCTCGAATCGACCAACGATTTCCTGGCGCGGGCCGAACAGATCGCCGGCGTCGGCGGCTGGCGGATGGACCTGCAGACGCGCGAGCTGCTGTGGACGTCGCAGACGCGCCGCATCTACGAACTGCCGCCGGACTACGCGCCGCGCGGCGACGAGCACCTGCACTACTTCGCGCCGGAGGCCCAGGCGGTGGTCCGCAGCACCGCGGAACATGCGATCGCCACCGGCGAACCCTGGGACGTGCAGCTGCCGATGCGCACGGCGCGCAACCGGCAGATCTGGGTCCGCTCGATCGGCCAGGTCGAGTACCGCGACGGCCGGCCCGCGGTGCTGGTGGGCGCGCTGCAGGACGTGACCGAGGGCCAGCGCGCGCGCGCCGCGCTGGAGCTGAGCCAGGAGCGGCTGCACCGGGCCCTGGAGGGATCGGGCCTGGCGCTGTGGGACCTCGACGTGCCGACGGAGCGCATCTACCTGTCCGCGACCTGGTCCGCGATGCTGGGCGGCCCGCCGCGCGAGACGCACTGCAGCGCCCAGGAACTGCTGGACCTCGTGCCCGGCGAGGACCTCGCCCGCATCCAGCAGGGGCTGGAGCTGGTGCTGGGCGGCCGGTCGGCCCGTTATGCCGTGGAGCACCGGGTGCGGCGCGTGGACGGCACGCTGCTGTGGATCCACAGCGAGGGCCGGGTGGCCGAGCGCAGCCACGACGGCATGCCGCTGCGCATGGTGGGCACCAACCGCGACATCACGCACGGCAAGCAGGCCGAGCACGACCTGCGCGAGGCGCGCGACGCGGCCGATGCGGCCAATCGCGCCAAGAGCCAGTTCCTGGCGACCATGAGCCACGAGATCCGCACGCCCCTGAACGGCATCATCGGCATGACCAAGCTGCTGCTGGACGAGCCGCTGTCGCCTGAGGTGCGCCGGCACGCCGACCTGATCGACCGCAGCGCGCACTCGCTGCTGGCGCTGGTCAACGACATCCTGGACTTCTCCAAGATCGAGGCCGGCCAGATGGAGATCGAGAACGTCGCCTTCGACCTGCACGAGCTGGTGGACGACGTGGCGACGCTGTACCGCCTGCGTGCCACCGAGAAGAGCCTGCTGCTGCGCGTGCGCATGGAGCCGGGCGTGCCGCAGTTCGTGCAGGGCGACCCGACGCGCATCCGCCAGGTGCTGGTCAACCTGCTGGGGAACGCGCTGAAGTTCACCAACGCCGGCTCCATCTCGCTGGACCTGCGCGCCACCACCGAGCCCGACGCCTACCTGCTGGAGTTCGCGGTGGCCGACACCGGCATCGGCATCCCGCCGGAGGTGCAGCCGCAGCTCTTCACCCGTTTCATGCAGGCCGATTCGGCCACCACGCGCAAGTTCGGCGGCACCGGCCTCGGGCTGGCGATCGTGCAGCAGCTGGTGCACCTCATGGGTGGATCGGTCCGCGTGCGCAGTGCGCCGGGCCAGGGCTCGCGCTTCGTCGTCACGCTGCCGGTGCACGCGGCGCAGGATGCGGCGCCGGCCTCCGTCTGGCAGGACCTGCCGCCGCCGGCCTCCGACACGCGCATCCTGATCGCGGAGGACAACACGACCAACCAGGTGGTCGCGTTCGGCATGCTGCGCAAGCTGGGCTACGGGGACGTGCGGCTGGCCAGCAACGGCATCGAGGCCTACGAAATGGCGACCGCCGCGCCCTTCGACATCATCCTGATGGACTGCCAGATGCCGGAGATGGATGGCTACGAGGCCACGCGGCGGCTGCGCGCCGCCGGCTGCACGGCGACCATCGTGGCGATGACGGCCAACGCGATCAAGGGCGACCGCGAGCGCTGCCTCGAAGCCGGCATGAACGACTACCTGACCAAGCCGATCGACATCCGCCTGCTGCGCGGCATGCTGGCGCGCTGGGCCAGCGGCCAGGCCTCGCGCCTGTCCGACCTGCCGCTGTTCTCGCCCGGGGACCTCGACACGCGCTTCGGCGGAGACGTCGAGCTGCAGCAGGTCGCGCTCGGCACCTTCCGGGAAGCGACGCCGCCGCTGCTGGCGCGGCTGCGCGCGCTGCTGTCTTCCGGCAACCGGCAGGGCTTCGGCCTGCTGGCGCATTCCGCCAAGGGCGGCGGCCTCATGGTGTCGGCGGAGCGCTATGCGGCCATCGCCGCGGCGCTGGAGGAGCGCGCGGCCAGGGCGCCGACGGAGGAACTGGAGAAACTGCTGGCGGAGCTGGAGCGCGCCTTCGAGGAGTTCGCCGCGGTGGTGCAGGCGCGGGGCTGAACGACGGCACCGGGGCAGGCGCCCCGTGCGGGTGGATCACTCGCCGGGCGGCTTCACTTGTCGGCCGGGGCGTCGCTGGCCGGGGCGTCCTCGCTGCGCGACGGCCGCAGCCGCTGGCCCGATCCCTCGCGCAGGGCGCGCAGCACGCTCGCCGCGCCCTCGCCCGAATTCCCGTGCCGGCCGACGGGCGCCGTTTGCACGGCTGGCGCATCCTTGTCGGTGGGCAGGTCTGGGGACGGGATCATGCCGACGCACATTAGATGTGAATGGCTCGGCTGCGTGTAGGACAACTTCCCGGCCCCCGCCGGACGTGCGCCGACGCTGCATGTTGGCGCAGTCTGTCATCCCTGCGCCGCGGCCGGAAAGGAAAGAGGCGCCCACGGCGTGGGGGGTTGACGTAGGCTGGTGGTGGAGCGCCAGCGCAACCCCAGCGGTCCGCTGAGCGCTGGGGTTCGCCTCCGGGCTCACCGCCGGCCTACGAGATCAGCAGGCGGGCGCCGCCTTACTGCGGCTCGAGTCCGACCTTCTTCACCAGCGCCGCGTACTTCGCCAGTTCGCTGCGGAAGGCCGACTGGGCCTGCTCCGGCGTGCTGACGTGGATGCTGTTGCCCTGCTTGGCCATCACGTCCTTCACCGCCGGATCGCTGAACGCGGCGACGACGGCATCGTGGGCCTTCTTCACGTTGGCCGCGCTCATGCCCTTGGGCCCGATCACCGCGAACCACGCTTCGACCGCGAAGTTGGCGAGGCCCTGCTCGGCGAAGGTCGGAATCTCCGGCGCGGCGGGGGTGCGCTGCGCGGTCAGCAAGCCGATCGGGCGCAGGGCGCCGCCCTTGATCTGCCCCTGCACGCTGGGCAGGGCGGCGACGGCGAAGTCGATCTGCCCACCGATCAGGTCCGTCACCATCGGGCCGACCCCCTTGTACGGGATGTGCCGGGCCTTCACGCCACCGGCCTCCAGCACCAGCTCGCCGGCCAGGTGCAGGATGGTGCCGTTGCCGCCGGAGCCGAAGTTGAATTCACCCGGCTTCGATTTCAGCAGCGCGAAGAACTCGCGCGCGTTGGTCGCCGAAACCTTGTTCGGGTTGGCCACCAGCACCATGGGCGTGGCGCCGACGACGGCGATCGGCGTGAAGTCGCCGGGCATGTCGAAGGGCAGCGACTTCAGCACGCTGGGGAAGATCACGACGTTGTTCGACACCACCGACAGCGTGTTGCCGTCCGGTGCCGAACGCGCCAGCGCCTGCAGGCCGAGGACGCCACCGGCGCCCGGCTGGTTGTCCACGACGACGTTGGCGTTCAGCGCCTTCGACAGCGCGGGTGCCGCGGCGCGGGTGATCGCGTCCACGCCCGAGCCGGTCGCGTTGGGAAGGATGAACTTCACGGTGCCGGACTGGGCCAGGGTGGCCAGCGGCAGGCCGGCTGCGGCCAGCGCCGCGCCCGTGGCCAGGACGTGACGGCGGGTGATGAGGGAAGAAGTGGTATGGCTCAATGTGTCTCCTGGAATCGCAATGCCTCTCGTCAGGCCACCACGGCCTTGGCCTTCAGCGCCTCGATCTCGGCGTCGGCCAGGCCGACGGAGCGAAGCAGTTCCTGGCTGTGGGCACCGAGCGCGGGCGGATCGAGCCGCACGCCCAGGCGTTCCCCGCCCAGGGTGAAGGGCAGCAGGGTGGTCTTGACGGTCTCGCCGGCCCGGGCGCCATCGGGCAACCTCACGTCGGCCAAGCCGCCGGTGGCCAGCAAGTGCTCGTCATCGTACAGGTCTTCGGGCCGGCGGATCGGCGCGAAGGGCAGGCCCGCCTGCTCCATCCGCGCGGCAAGCTCGGCGGCGCTGCGTTCGCGCAGGCGCTCGCGCAGCGTGGCCAGCAATTGCGGGCGCTGCAGCACGCGCTGGTTGTTGGTCGCGTACCCGGGCTCCGCTTTCAGGTCGGGGAAGCCCAGCACGTCGCAGAACTTGAGCCACTGGGCGTCGCTCACGGCGGCCAGGAAGATCTGCTCGCCGTCCTTGACGGTGAAGACGTCGTACACCGCCCACGGGTTGTCGCGCGCGGGCAGCGGCGCGGCGGGCTTGCCGGTCACCGCGTACTGCAGCATGTGCTGGCCCATGAGGAAGACGTTGTTCTCGTACAGGGCCGATTGCACTTCCATGCCGCGGCCGGTGATGCCGCGCTGGATCAGCGCGCCCAGCACGCCGATGGCGGCGAACAGCCCGCCCATGATGTCGTTGACGCTGGTGCCCGCACGCAGCGGATCGCCGGGCCGGCCGGTCATGTAGGCCAGGCCGCCCATCATCTGCACCACTTCGTCCAGCGCGGTGCGGTGGTCGTAGGGGCCGGGCAGGAAGCCCTTGCAGGTCGCGTAGATCAGCTTCGGGTTGGCGGCGCTGAGCGACGCGTAATCGAGCCCGTACTTCTCCATCGTGCCGGGCTTGAAGTTCTCCGCCACCACATCGGCCGAGGCGCACAGCTTGCGCGCGAGCGCGGCGCCCTCGGGCTGGTGCAGGTCGATGCCGATGCTCTTCTTGTTGCGGTTGAACATGGGGAAGAAGCCGGAACCCGCGCCCAGCAGGCGGCGCGTGCGGTCGCCATCGATCGGCTCGATCTTGATCACCTCGGCGCCCAGGTCGGCCAGCACCATGCCGCAGGTGGGCCCCATGACCATGTGGGTGAATTCGACGACGCGCAGGCCGGCCAGCGGCTGCGGGGTGGACGGGTTCGTGTCAGGCATGCGCGGCCTCCTTCGCGAAGGTCTTCGGAAGGCCGGTCTTCCAGATCGTGCCGTGGGTCGGCTCGCCGGCGAGCCATTGCGCGACGCGCGCGCGCAGCGCGAGCAGCTTTTCGAAGTCCAGGCCGGTTGCGATGCCCATGCTGTGCAGCATGTACGTGAGGTCCTCCGTGGCCACGTTGCCGCTGGCGCCCGGCGCGTGCGGGCAGCCGCCGATGCCGGCGGTGCAGGCGTCGAAGCGGGCGATGCCCAGTTGCAGCGCGGCGAACACGTTGGCGAGGCCCAGGCCGCGGGTGTCGTGGAAGTGGCCGCAGACCAGCTTGTCGCCGGCCACGCGCAGCACCCGCTCGAACAGCCGCGAGACCATGGCGGGATCGGCGTAGCCCACGGTGTCGGCGAGGCTCACCGCATCCACACCGGTGTCCAGCACGGCCTGCACCAGGCGCACCACTTCCTCGGGTTCGACGCGGCCCTGCAGCGTGCAGCCGAAGGCGGTGCTGATGCCGACCTCGATCTGCGTGCGGGCGCCGCGCGCATCCCGCTCCGCGCGGATGCGGCCGATCTCGGCCACCACGTCGTCGGGCGCCTTGCGCAGGTTGGCCAGGCTGTGCGCGTGGCTGGCCGACAGCGGCAGCAGCATCATTTCCGCCTTGGCCTCCAGCGCCCGCTCGGCGCCTTTCAGGTTCGGCACCAGGACGCTGGCGCGCAGCCCGGGCAGGGTCTGCGCGAAGGCCAGCACTTCGGCGGTGTCGGCCAGTTGCGGCAGCAGCCGGGCCGGCACGAAGGAGCCGACCTCGATCTCGCGCTGGCCGGCTTCGTACGCCGCACGGATCCATTCGAGCTTGGCCGCGGTGGGCACGAGGGTCGCGACGCTCTGGAGGCCGTCGCGCAGGCCCACCTCGCGCACGACCACGCGGCGCGGCAGGGTTTCGGTGAAGGAACGGGTTTGCATCGGAAGCGAGTTTAGAATTTCCGTATTGGCCTTTGATCTCTATTTCGGAACGGTGAAGTTCCGATCGGGCAAACCTTGCGCGACCTCGACCTGACCACGCTGCGCCTGTTCGTCTCCGTCTGCGAGACGGGCAACATCGCGCGCGCCGGCGAGAAGGCGAGCATCGTCGGCTCCGCCATCAGCAAGCGCCTGGCCCAGCTGGAAGACCAGCTCGGCACGCCGCTGCTGGTGCGCAAGCGCCATGGCGTGGTGCCGACGCCGGCCGGGCAGACGCTGCTGGAACACGCGCGCGGCATGCTCGATGGCGCCGCCCGCATCGAGCGCGACATGGAGGCCTACGTGGCCGGGGGCCGTGGCCAGGTCCGCATCCTTGCCTCGGTCTCGGCGATGACCGAGTCGCTGGCCGATGACGTCGCCGCCTTCCTGCGCCAGCCGCAGCACCGCGCGATCAAGGTGGACCTGGAGGAGCGCGTCAGCCCCGAGATCGTGCGCGGCGTGCGCGAAGGCCACGCCTCGCTGGGCGTCTGCTGGGACGCCGCCGACGTCGGCGCGCTGCAGTCGCGGCCCTATCGCACCGACACGCTGTGCGTCGCGGTGCCCGAGGGCCACGCGCTCGCCACGCGGCGCAAGCTGCGCTTCGCCGACACCTTGCCGTACGAGCACGTGAGCCTGCCCGTGAACAGCGCGGCGCAGCTGATGCTGCAGCGGCGCGCCGCGGCGCTCGGTCGCAGCGTGAACCACCGCGTGGTCGTCACCAATTTCGAAGCCGCCATGCGCGTCGTGCGCGCCGGGCTGGCCATCAGCATCCTGCCGCGCGAAGTGGCCGAGGCGGGCGCCACGCCGCCGCCGGGCCTGGTGCTGCTGCCGCTCGACGAGCCGTGGGCGCAGCGGCGTTTCATCCTCTGTTTCCGCGACGCCGCGGCGCTCGCGCCGGCGGCGCAGCTGCTGCTCGCGCACCTGGCGTCGCTCGCCCCCGCACCATGAATCCAGAAGTCCTCGACCTCGGCGCGCAGCCGCGCCTGCTGTTCCTCGCCTGCGATGCCGATGCGGTTCGCGCGCAACTCGCCGGCCGCCGGCTCACGCGCGCCGAAGCGGGCACGCTGCGCGACGACATCTCCACCGACGAGATCAGCCCGGTGCGCATCCTGTCGCACTACGACGCCAGGCTGGCGCGCTTTCCCTACACCGGCTTCACCAGCGCGGACGGCCAGCAGCCCATCGCGGCGGGCGCCGTGCAGGCGGGCGACTTCCAGGTGACGGTGGCGGGCCGGCGCTACGGCAAGGGGTCCTCGCGCGAGCACAGCCCGGCGGCGGAGAAGCTGGCCGGCATCCGCCTCGTGATCGCGCAGAGCTTCGAGCGCATCTACCGCCAGAACGCCGACAACATCGGCCTGTTCACGTCCACCGACTTCGGCCTGGTGGAGCGCCTGCAGCGCGGCGAGGCGATCACCATCGACGAACTGGTGGCCGGACGCGATGCGCTGGCGGCGGCGATCCTGCGCAGCGGCGGCTTGCTGCGCTTCGGCCAGCAGCACCTGCGCGCCGCCAGGCCGGTGGCCGCGCCGCCGGCCACGCGACCGCTCACCCTGTTCGAGAAGATCGTGCAGCGCCACATGCTGCACACGCCGGTGACGCCGGACGCACCCGCACCGGGCGAAGGTTGCTTCGTGCGGGCGGACTGGCGCTTCATCCACGAGTACTACACCGGCATGGCGGCGCACATGCTGCACGAGACCCTGGGCACGCCGCTCGCGCTGCACGGCCAGGCGTCCATCCTGGTGTTCGAGGACCACACCTCGTACGTGGAGGAAAGCCCCGCCCATGCCGGCTCGCCGCTGCTGCCCAACATGCATGCCATGCGGCAGGCGCAGCGCGATTTCGCTTCCGCCTACGGCCTGCGCAGCCACCGCACGCTGACGGAGGACGAGGCGCGCGCCGACGACGGCAGCAACGTCGCCGGCATCTCGCACGCGATGATGGCGGAGCACTATGCATTGCCCGGCCAGCTGGTGGCCGGCACCGATTCGCACACGCCGCACAGCGGCGCGCTCGGCTGCGTGGCCTTCGGCGTCGGCACGACGGACATGGCCAATGCCTTCGTGACCGGCGCGGTGCGGCTGACGATGCCGCAGGTGCTGCGCATCGAGCTGCAAGGCGCGCTGCCGCCGGGTGTGGCGGCCAAGGACGTGGCGCTGCACCTGCTGCAGCTGCCGGCGATCCGCGCCGGCGCGGGCGTGGGCAAGGTGTTCGAGTTCGGCGGCTCCGCGCTCGCGGCCTTGGCCACCGACGAACGCGCGACGCTCACCAACATGACGGCGGAACTCGGCGGACTGACCGGCATCGTCGAACCCGATGCCGAAACGCTGCGATTCCTGAAGGAGCGCCGCGGTGTCGACTTCACGCTCGAAGCGTGGATGCGCAGCGATCCCGGCGCGACGTACAGCGACACGCTCCGCGTCGACTGCAGCGCGCTGTCGCCGATGGTCGCGCGGCCCGGCGACCCCGGCAACGGGCTCCCGCTGGACCAGTTGCGCGAGCGGGTGCCGGTCGACATCGCCTATGGCGGCTCCTGCACCGCCGGCAAGCGGGAGGATTTCGACCAGTACCACGCGGTGCTGGCCTGGGGCCTGGCGCGGGGGCTCACCGTGCCGCCGCAGGTGCAGCTGTTCCTGCAGTACGGCACGACGGCGGTGCGCGACTACTGCGTCGCGCGTGGCTATGACCGCGTCTTCGCGGCGGCGGGCGCGCGGATGCTGCAGCCTTCGTGCGGGGCGTGCGCGAATTGCGGGCCGGGATCCTCGACCGAGGCCGGGCAGGTGACGGTGAGCGCCATCAACCGCAATTTCCCGGGGCGGTCGGGCCCGGGGCAGGTGTGGCTGGCGAGCCCGGCGACGGTGATGGCGAGCGCGCTGGCGGGGGAGTTGGTGTCGTGGGCGGCGTTGCAGCGGCGGCTTGCAGCGGCGGATTCGTAGGCTGGCGGTGACGCGCGTCAGCGCCGGAACCCCAGCGTTGCGCGAAGCGCTGGGGTTCGCGCTTCGCGGCTCACCGCCAGCCTACGCAGGCCGCTCCAGCAACCCGCGCTCCTCCAGCCCCCGCCGCACATCTTCCGGCCCACCCACCTGCACCGCCTGCATGCCGATCGCGCGGGCCGCTTCGATGTTCGGCAGCAGGTCGTCGAACAGCAGCGCCTCGGGCGCCGCCACGCCGATCGCGTCGAGCACGTGGCGGAACGCCGCTGCGTCCGGCTTGCGCTGGCCGATCTCGTGCGAGACGAACACGCGCGCGAAGCGCGGCAGCAGGGTCGGGAAGGCGCGCTCGATCTCGGCCACGTGCACGGGGTTCGTATTGCTGATGGCGTAGCAGGGCACGTCGGCGCGGATCGCCTCGAGCAGGCGCACCGTCTCCTCGATCTCCGCCACCAGCATGGCATTGAAGCCGGCGCGCACGATGTCGGCGTCGCAGTCCAGCGCCAGCACGTCGCGCAGGTGCGAAAGAAAACCGTCGGCTGACAGCGCGCCGGTCTCGTGGCGCAGGTAGGGGTCGTCCTGGCGGAAGGCGGCGCGCAGCTCCTCGGGCGACAGGCGCGAGTGCGGCTGCCACACGGTGAGCGGCCGGGCGAAGTCGACGTCCAGCACCACGCCGCCGAGGTCGAAGAGCACGGCGCGGACGGGCGATTGCGGATCTTTCATGGCCTGCGATTGTCCCCGGCCGTGACCGCTTTGGGCTAAGGTAGCGCGCGCCAGCCATGTCCTTCCTCGACCTGCTCGGAGCGCTGCTCACGGCCGTGGCCGTGCTCGGCTACGTGAACTACCGTGTCGTGCGCCTGCCCGACACCATCGGCATCACGGCCATGGGCCTGCTCGTGTCCCTGCTGCTGGTGCTGGCCGGCAACGCGATTCCCGGGGCCACTGCCTGGGCGCGCGAGCTCGCCGGCCGCTTCGACTTTCCCGAACTGGTGCTGCACGGATTGCTCAGCGTGCTGCTCTTCGCCGGCAGCCTGCACCTGAACATCGCGGAGCTGGCGCGCATGAAGCTGCCGGTGCTGGTGCTGTCCACGGTGGGCGTCGTGCTGTCCATGCTGCTGGTGGGCTACGGCGCGTGGTGGGTGCTGCGCGCGATCGGCCTGGACGTGCCGCTGAAATACTGCCTTCTGTTCGGTGCGCTGATTTCGCCGACCGACCCGATCGCGGTGCTGGGCGTGCTGAAGACGGTGGGCGTGCCACGGACGCTTGAGGTCGAGATCGCCGGCGAGAGCCTGTTCAACGACGGCACGGGCGTGGTCGCCTTCCTGGTGATGCTGGGGATCGCGACCGGCAGCCAGGAGCCCACCGCCGCTTCGATCGCACTGCTGCTGGTGGAGGAGATCGCGGGCGCGGTGCTGCTGGGGCTGGTGCTGGGCTACGGCGCGTTCCTGATGCTGCGCGGCGTCGACAGCTATGCGGTGGAGATCATCATCACGCTGGCGCTGGCCACCGCGGGCTACAGCCTGGCCGAGCACCTGCACGTGTCGGCGCCGATCACCGTGGTGGTGGTCGGACTCGTGATCGGCAACCACGGCGCGAAGCACGCGATGAGCGAGACGACGCGCCAGCACCTGTTCTCGTTCTGGGACCTGATCGACGAGGTGCTGAACCTGGTCCTGTTCGGGATGGTGGGGCTGCAGTTGCTGGCGTTCGCCGGCCAGCAGGTGTCGTATCTCGCCGCCATCCTGCTGGTGCCGGTGGTGCTGGCCGCCCGCTTCCTGAGCGTGGGTCTGCCGGCGGTGGTGCTCGGTCGGTGGCTGCGGAACCGGTCGCCGCACGGCGTGAAGGTGCTGACGTGGGCCGGCCTGCGCGGCGGCATCTCGGTCGCCATGGCGCTGTCGCTGCCGGCCTTCGAGGGCCGCGACACGCTGGTGCTGGGGACCTATGCCGTGGTGCTTTTCAGCCTGCTGGTGCAGGCGCCGACGCTGGGGTGGTACCTGCGGCGGCTGGGCGTGCGCGCGCCGGCCCCGGCGGCAGCGGCGGCGTCGGTGCAAACCCGTGCCTGAGGCTCTTGCGGTTGGCGCGGGCTGTCGCCACACTGGCGCTCCACCCACCCACATCACCTCGAAGGAGAGCGTCATGGAAGTCTTCATGGTCGAGCGGTCGCTCAAGGGCATCCCGATGGACCAGCTGGCCGCAGCGCAGCAGCGCGCCATCGCCACCGCGCAGGAGATGACGGCCGCCGGCACGCCGATCCGCTACATCCGCTCCACCTTCGTGCCGGAGAGCGGGCAGTGCCTGTGCCTGTTCGAGAGCGAGGGTTGCGAGGCGGTGAAGGCGCTGAACGAGAAGGCCGAGATCCCGTTCAACCATGTGAGCGTGGCGCTGGATCTGACGCCGTGAGATTGGCGGTGGCGTCGCGGCACGCGTGCATCGGAAGCCCTGGATTCCCGCCTTCGCGGGAATGACGGACAAACCGCCTGCGCGGGAATGACGGGCGGATGCGAGCGCGATAGCGTCATCCCCGCGCAGGCGGGGACCCAGAGGGGGCCGCGTAGCGGCACTCGTGCATCGGGAGCCCTGGACTCCCGCCTTCGCGGGAATGACGGACAAACCGCCTTCGCGGGAATAACGGTTGTGTCCGCCTTCGCGGGAATGACGGTCAGTCCGCCTTCGCCCCCGAGTCCTTGGCCAGCTTGGCCCAGAAGCGGTTTTCTTCCTTGATGAAGGCGGCGAAATCCGCCACCGAGCTCGAGGCGGAGACGTCCGTGCCTTCGCGCGCCAGCGCGGCCTTCACTTCCGGCTTCTGCAGCGCGACCTGCGTGGCGTCGAACAGCTTCTTCACGATCTCCGGCGGCGTGCCGGCCGGCACGAAGAAGCCGTACCAGAAATCGATCTTGTAGGCCGGCAGGCCCGCTTCCTTCATGCCGGGAAGATCCGGGATCAGCGCAAAGCGTTCGGTCGTCGTCACGCCCAGGCCCACCAGCCGGCCGCCCTTGATCTGCGGCAGCACCGAAGGCGGCGTGGCGAAGGTGACCTGCGTATCCCCCGCGATCACCGACTGCACCGAGGGCGCGCCGCCCTTGAACGGGATCGGCGTGAGGTTGACGCCCGTGAGCTGGTTGAACAGCACGCCGCCCAGGTGCGGTGCCGAACCCATGCCCGCATGCGCGAAGTTCACCTTGCCCGGGTTCTTCCTGGCGTACTCGATCAGCTCCGGAATCGACTTCACCCCGAGCTGCGGATTGGCCGCCACCACCAGCGGCGAAGCCGTGAGCTTCGCCACCGGCACCAGGTTCTGTACAGAAGCCGCCCACTTCGGATCGATGGCGGGATTGACCGAGATCGCGCTCGGGCTGGCGATCAGCAGCGTGTAACCGTCCGGCGGCGCCTTGGCGACGAAATCCGCCGCGATGCTGGAGCCCGCCCCCGGCTTGTTGTCGATGACGATCGGCTGGCCGAGCGCGCGCGACAGCGCGTCGCCGACCGCACGCCCCACGTAGTCGGCCGCGCCGCCGGGCGTGAAGCCGACGACGAGTTTCACGGGCCGCTCCGGCCACGGTGTGGTCTGCGCGGCGACGCTGCCGCAGAAGGCGAAGGCCAGCGCGCAGCCGGCCAGGAATCTGCTCATCACGTTCCTCCTGTGATCACGATCTTGCCGACATGCGCATTCGCCTCCATCAAGGCCCGGGCCTCCGGCAGCTGCTCGAACGGGAACACGCGATCCACCAGCGGCTGCAGCCGGCCTTGCGCCACCAGCGGCAGCATCTCTTCGGCAAAGCGCCGCACGCCTTCGGTCTTCTGCGCCGGGCTGGTCAATTTCTGCGATACGCCGAACAGGACCATGCGCTTGGCGTGCAGCGCCTGCAGGTCGATCTCCGCCTTCAGCACGCCGTCGACGTAGCCGACGGTCGCCAGCCGGCCTTCGAAGGCGAGGCAGCGCACGCACTCGGCGAACACCGTGCCGCCGACGTTGTTGACGACCAGGTTCACGCCCGCGCCGCCGGTCGCATCCATCACCTGGGCGTGGAAGTCGGCGCCGCGCGTGCAGATCGCCACGTCGAGGCCCAGGGCCTGCAGCCGCGCGAGCTTGTCCTGCGACCGCGAGGTGCCGATCACCTTCGCGCCCAGCGCCTTGGCGAGCTGCAGCGAGGCCACGCCCACGCCCGACGAGATGCCGGTGACCAGCAGCCAGCCGCCGGCCTTCAGGCCGCCCTGCAGCACCAGCATGTCGTGCGCCGTCATGGAGGTGGTGGGGAAGGCGCCGGCCTGTTCCCACGACAGCCCCTGCGGCACGGGCATCGCATCGGACGCGTTGGCCAGCACGTACTCGGCCATCGCGCCGGGGAAGCGCCCCATCACGCGGTCGCCCACGGTGAAGCGGGTGACATCGGCGCCGGCCTGCACGACCTCGCCGGCGGCCTCGATGCCGAGCGGCTTGGCGCTGCCTGCCTTGGTGAGGCCGCCGATGATGAACTCGCCGCGGTTCAGGCCCGCCGCGCGCACGCGCACCAGCAACTGGTGCGGGCCCGGTTCGGGCACCGGCGCCTCGCGCAGTTGCGTGTGCAAGCCGCCGTCATCGGCGCTCAGCCACCATGCGCGCATCTCAATGCCCCCGGAACGCCGGCTTGCGCTTTTCCATGAAGGCGCGCCGTCCTTCGGCGTAGTCCTCGCTGTCGAAGCACTGGCGGATCAACTGCTGGCACAGGTCGCGGTCGAGGTCGGCGTCGGGCTTGAGGATCTCCTGCATGATCCGCTTGCCGGCATGCACCGTCAGCGGCGCGTTCTGCGCCATCGCATCGGTGTACTCCTTGAGCAGGGCGTCCAGGTTCGCGCCCGGGCAGACGCGGGTGATCAGTCCGACCGACTTCGCCTCGGCGGCATCGATGCGGCGGGCGGTGAAGAACAGGTCCTTGGCGACGCCGACGCCGACCAGGTCCACCAGGTTCTTCAATGCGGACAGGCGATAGCCCAGGCCCAGGCGCGCGGCGGGAATGGCGAAGCTGGAGTCGTCGCTCGCGATGCGCAGGTCGCAGCTGATCGCGACGTTGACGCCACCGCCAATGCAGTAGCCGCGGATGCAGGCGAGCGTCGGCTTGGCGCACAGGTAGATCGCCATCAGCGCTTCTTCCGCCAGGGCCTCGTACTGCTTGACCGCTTCGCGCGCGGCACGCATGTCCTCGAACTGCGAGATGTCCGCCCCGGAGACGAAGGACTTCTCGCCGGCGCCGGAGAACACCACCAGCCGGATGGCTTCGTCGCCTTCGGCCTGCCGCAGCAGCGACGGCACGGCCTGCCACATGTCGACCGAGAGGGCGTTGTGGCGAGTGGGATTGTTGAAGCGGATGTGCAGGGTGGACCCGTCGGCCCAGGCCTGCACGCGTTCGGTAGGCGACTGGTACGCCCGTTGTCCTGTCATGCGTGCTCCCGATCTGGAGCGCGCAGTATCCCAAGGGGCGCGGGCGGGGCCTTCGGGTCTTACCCGAGCACGGCAGCCTGTTCTTCCTCGGCCGCAGCAGCCTCGCGCAGCAGCGCGAACGGTGGCGCGTCCTTGACCAGCAGCACGCTGCACGGCGCTTCTGCCGCCACGCGTGCGGGGATGGTCGGGATCCAGCGGCGCAGGGCGAGGCCGTGGGTGGCTGCGCCGATCACGATCAGCGTCACGTGGTTGGACGCCGCGTACGCCAGCAGCGCGCCGGCCACGTCGTCCGACAGCAGCACGTGGAACGACACCTGGCGGCCATGCAGGTCGATGCCGCGGCACCACTGGCGCAGCTGCTCGCTGTGGTAGCGGTGCACGGCCGCCTCCTCCACCTGTGGATCGGGATCGACCACGGTCACGCAGGCGAGCCGGGCACCGGGCCGCAGCCCCAGCGAGCGGCGGGTGGCCTGCCGCAGCCCGTAGAGCACGGCATCGGTGGTGTCGTGGTGCGGCACGGCGACCATCACGATCGGCACTTCGTCGATGCGCTCGGTGGGCAGCGGACTCGGCTCGTAGTGCATGCCGGCGGCGCGGATCCAGCGCCGGAACTGGCTGCTGAACGAGGTGCGGCGCGTGCGCAGGCCGCGCGCGCCGACTTCCACCTGCTGCGGGTTGCCGAGGTCGAAGGCCAGGTGCGCGGCCGAGGGCGGACGGTTGGCGGCGGCGCTTTCCAGGCAGTGCAGGATGATCTCCTGCAGCCAGGGCGGCACCTCGGGGTTGAGGGCGCGCGGCGGCGACGGATCCATCCACAGCCGCTGGCGCAGCCCGCCGGTGGTGGCCGGTGCGCCGAAGGGCAGTTCGCCGGTGGCCAGCTCGTACAGCATCACGCCGATGGCGAAGACGTCGCTGCGCGGGTCCCCGCGCATGCCCACCACCTGCTCGGGCGCCATCCACGCCGGCGAGCCGATGGCCGGCCGCAGGTCGGCCGCCAGCAGGTCGGGGTAGTGAGCGTGCCAGCTCAGGCCGAAATCGAGCAGCACGCACGTGCCGTCGGGGCGGAAGATCACGTTGGCGGGTTTCAGGTCCAGGTGCACCGCGTTCTGCCGGTGCAGGCTGTGGGCGGCCAGCGCGATGGCGCGACCCCAGCGCGCGATGTCGACGGCCGCGGGGCGCGGCTGCAGCGGCGACAGCGCGTCGAGCATCTCCTGCAGCGTGCGGCCCTCGATGTATTCGATCACCAGGTAGGGCAGCCGGTGCATGTCGCCGGCGGCGACGAAGCGCGGCACGTGCGGGCCGTGCACCGCCTGCAGCATCTGGTGCTCCACCTCGAAGCCGACCAGGTTCTCGGCGCCCTCGCCGCCGCCCATGCGCGGCAGCTTCATCATCATCGGAAAGCCGGGATCGGGGCGGCCGCCGTCGTAGCGCACGCGGTAGATCTCGGCCATCGCGCCGGCGTGCACGCGCGGGCCGATCACGAAGCCGTCGATCAGCGATCCCTCTTGCAGTCTCATCGTCCGAGCTCCAGTCGCATGGCAAAGCTTTCCGGCAGGCCGGCAGCGCGGATGGCGGCCGCGGCGGCCCGATGGTCGTACGCTATGCGGTGGAACGAGAGGCGCGACTGAGGCAGCTCAAACAGGGCATACATGGCGCGCGGGTCGCCGTCGCGCGGCTGCCCGACGGAGCCGACGATGGCCAGCCAGTTGCGGTGCGCGGCGAGCGGCACCGGCACGTCCGGCACCGGCGAGAAGGCCATCGGGTGGCCGTCGGCCGCGCGGTAGTAGAGCTGCTGCTGGTGCACGTGCCCGCAGAAGACCTTGCTGGCGCCCCACTGGCGCTGCGCCGAGCCGAGCGCGCGCCGCACCAGGGCGGGCCGGTCGAGGTACTGCCAGGCCGCCGGCTTGTAGGGATCGGCATGCACCAGCAGGGCATCGTCGAAGGTGGCGGTGAGCGGCAGGCTGGCGAGGAACTGGAAGTGCTCCGCATCGAGCTGGGCCCGCGTCCAGCCGACGGCGAGCTGTTCGCCGGTGCCGCCGGTGGCGCTCTCGCCGCGCACCGCGGCGTCGTGGTTGCCGCGCACCACGAGGGCGCCGCGCGCGACCAGCTCCATCACCATCTCCAGCACTTGCGCGGGCTCGGCCCCGTAGCCCACCAGGTCGCCGAGGAAGGCGTAGTGCGTGGCACCGCTGCGGTGTGCGTGCGCGAGGCAAGCCTGCACGGCGCGCCGGTTGGCATGCAGGTCCGACAGCAGGGCCAGCTTCATGGAGCCATATTCTGCCGGGTGCAGAGCCCCTGCTTGACGAAGGTCAAGCTCCCCACCGGCCCCCGCTCCCAGACTGGAATCAAGCAGTAAGGAGTACAGCATGGAAGCGCAAGAGAGGATCCCCGATACCGTTCCCGCCGCGGAACTGCATGGCCCGGTGAACGAATTCCACGGCTCGCACGAGCACATCATCGACGGGTTGCACGCCATGGAGAAGCTGCCGGAGCTGGCGGAGGCGCTGGAGCGGGCGCGCCTGGTCGCCAATGCCACGCTGATGCTGTTCGACAAGGTGGTGCACGAGCACCATGCCGACGAGGAGCAGGAGCTGTTCGTTCACGTCCAGAAAAGCTGCACCGACCTGCGCGAAGGCCATCGCGTGCAGGAGCTGGTGGGGCGCCTCGCGGCCGACCACCGCCGCATCGAGAAGATGTGGCTCAGGATCCGCCCGGCGATCGCGCTGACGGCGCAGGGCAAGGTGCACGGCGTGCCGGACTTCCGCGCCGAAGTGGCGAAGCTGGTGGAGATCTACCTGGAACATGCGCAGCTGGAGGAAGAAGTCTTCCTGCCGCTGGCCGACGCCATCCTGGCCCGCGACGCCAACCACCTGGCCGCCCTCGACGTGGCCCTGCACCTGCGCCACGCCCCGCCGCTGCGGGGGGCGTACGTGTAGGGGGAAAGCCGGACAACCAGACAACCAGACAGCCAGAACGCAGAAGCCGCAAAAGTTACGCAAAAGCCGCAAAAGGGACCTCCTTCAATGGATCCCTTTTGCGGTCTTTGCGTACTTTTGCGGCTTCTGCGTTCAAGGTCTCCGATTTCCGGTTCCCGGTTCCCGGTTCCCGGCTTCCGGTGCCTACCACCACTGCTGCTGCCCCGGCTGCGGGACCGAGTGGCAGCGTTCGCAGGTGAACATCGCGCTGAAGGCCACCTTGGCGTGGCAGGTGCCGCAGGATTCGCCGGCCAGGATCTTCGGCATGGTGGTCGGGTTCGCGCCGGCCCTGGGCACGAACAGGCCGTCATGGCAGTTCGCGCACGCCAGCCACTGCGTGTGCGCGCCATGCGGGAACTTCACGTACGGCATCTGCGCCGTGTTCTTCATCAGGACGTCCAGCTCCAGCAGCTGCATGCGCTCCTGGTCACCCCGCACCGAGGCCCGCGGCTGGATCAGGCCTTCGCGCAGCGCGCGCACCCAGTCCGGCTTGCCGCGCGCGTCGGCCGGCAGCGCGGAGAACGCATCCCTGGGCTGCTGCAGCTTCGCGGCGTCGGGGTTCCGAGGATCCAGCACCGGCGCCGGCGGCGCGTCGGTGGGCGGCTCCGGCAGCGCGCCGAACAGGTCCTGCGGCCACTCGGGCAGGCCGCCCTGCGCCTGCTGTGGCGCACGGCCGTCCTGGGCCACCGCGACGCCGACGATCGCCAGCGCGCCCGCCACGAGCGCTGCAGCGGCGGCCAGCGCGCGCGTGCGCTTCAGAAAGACGAAATCCTGCAGGGCGTGAGCCATGCAGGATTCTGGTGCGGCCCGTGCGGGCCGCGATTGCCGAAGGTCAATTCGCCACGGGCGCGGGCAGGGTCGTGCCGGGCATGTGTTCGGTCTTGGCATCGAGCACCACTTCCGGCTCGTCCACTTCCAGCGCGCTCGGGTGCGACAGGTGCTGCGCGAGCCGCTCCGTGTCGAGGTCGCCCGTCCAGCGCGCCACCACCAGCGTGGCCACCGCATTGCCGACCAGGTTGGTCAGCGCGCGCGCTTCGGACATGAAGCGGTCGATGCCGAGGATCAGCGCCAGGCCCGCGACCGGCACGTTGCCCACCGCGGAGAGCGTGGCCGCCAGCACGATGAAGCCGCTGCCGGTGATGCCGGCGGCGCCCTTGGAGGTGAGCAGCAGCACGGCCAGCAGCGTGATCTGCTGCATGATCGACAGCGGGGTGTCGGTCGCCTGCGCGATGAACACGGCGGCCATCGTCAGGTAGATCGAGGTGCCATCGAGGTTGAAGGAGTAGCCGGTCGGGATCACCAGGCCGACGGTGCTCTTCTTCGCGCCCAGGTTCTCCATCTTCTCCATGATGCGCGGCAGCACGGACTCGGAAGAGGACGTGCCCAGCACGATCAGGAGTTCTTCCTTGATGTACTTGACCAGCTTCCAGACCGAGAAGCCGTGCAGGCGAGCGATCGTGCCCAGCACCACGAACACGAACAGCAGGCAGGTCAGGTAGAACGCACCCATCAGCTTGCCGAGGGAGAACAGCGAGCCGACGCCGTACTTGCCGATCGTGAAGGCCATCGCGCCGAACGCGCCGATCGGGGCCACCTTCATGATGAAGCCGATGATCGTGAACAGCACGTGCGAGGTCTTCTCGATGAAGTCGAACACCAGCGTGCCGCGGCCTCCGAAGCGATGCAGCGCGAAGCCGAACATCACGGAGATCAGCAGCACCTGCAGGATCTCGCCCTTGGCGAAGGCGTCGAACACCGTCGTCGGGATCACGCCCAGGAGGAAGTCCACCGTGGTGCCGATCTTGCCGGGGCCCGTGTAGGCGGCGATGCCCTTGGTGTCCAGCGTGGCCGGGTTCACGTTCATGCCGGCGCCCGGCTGCAGCACGTTCACCACCACCAGGCCGATGATCAGCGCGATCGTGCTGACCACCTCGAAGTACAGGAGCGCGAGGCCGCCGGTCTTGCCGACCTTCTTCATGTCCTCCATGCCCGCGATGCCGATCACCACCGTGCAGAAGATGATCGGGGCGATCATCATCTTGATCAGCTTGATGAAGCCGTCACCGAGGGGCTTCATCTCCGTGCCCAGCGCGGGGTAGAAATTCCCGAGGAGCACGCCGGCGATGACGGCGCAGATCACCTGGAAATACAGCGAGCGATACAGCGGCTTGCGCGCTTTCGCTTCGAAGGTGGAAGGGAGCATGGTGGTTCCTGGCTGCGTGAAGATGGCGAACTTTAGGTACCCCGGGAAATCCCTGATATTGTGGGTTCCCACAACCTTGAGTTGCATCAACTCAGCCGCTGCCGCCTCCGCACGGCGCTTGAACTCACGCAGCCGCAGGCAGCTCCCGCGGTGGCTCCGTCGGCTTCTGGAACACGACCTGGCCGGAGTCGACGTGGATCACCTGGATGGCGGCGCCGGGCTCGGTGCGGCTCTTGGCCGCGAGCGAGACGGCAACGCAGCGGTGGGCCACCTCGAGTTCGCGTTCGCCCGGTTTCGGCCACAGTGCGCCCCAGATCGGCGCGTTGCTGCGGATGCGGTAGCCCACCGGCTCCGGGCACTTGCGACGGGACGAGCCCAGGCACAGGTCTCCATTGCAGATTTCCATGTCTCCTCCAATGCTTTTTTTTTTCGGCGCCGGCAAGCATAGGGCCGCGCAGCCGGCAATCGGCCGGACGAGCCGCGGGCAGGCGGGCGCCGACCATGCTTCGTCATCGTTCATTGATCTGGATCAAGGATAGTCAGCCGCCCGCTCTCGCTAGCAAACCCGCATTCCCATGCCCGGCGCCGGCTCCCAGAATGGCCCCGCCCCATCAACGCACAAGCAACAAGGAGTGGCTCAGGCATGGCAGAAGTGAAGTGGACCGGCGGCACCGAACACTGGACGAACAAGGGCGAGGTGCGGCTGTTCCTGTGGAACAAGAAGGCCGCCGCGGGGGTGCCGCACCGCGGCACGCTCTTCTTCGTGCACGGCTCCTCGATGGCCTCGCAGCCCACCTTCGACCTGCAGGTGCCGGGCCGCCCCTTCTCCTCGGCGATGGACTGGTTCGCGGCCCAGGGCTACGACACCTGGACGATGGACAACGAAGGCTACGGCCGCTCCGGCAAGGACCGCCCGGTCAACGCCGACATCGGCAACGGCGCCGATGACCTGGAGGCCGGCAGCGACTACGTGCTCAAGGCGACCGGGGCGAAGAACCTGCTGATGTACGGCATCTCCTCGGGCGCGCTCAAGGCCGCCCTGTTCGCGCAGCGCCATCCGGAGCGGGTGGCGAAGCTGGCGCTCGACGCCTTCGTGTGGACCGGCGAAGGCAGCCCCACGCTGGAGCAGCGGCGCAAGAAGCTGCCGGAGTTCCAGGCGAAGAACCGGCGGCCCATCGACCGCGCCTTCGTGCACAGCATCTTCAACCGCGACCACCCGGGCACCGCGGACGAGGCAACCATCGAAGCCTTCGCCGACGCCATCCTCACGCTGGATTCCTCGATGCCCACCGGCACCTACGTCGACATGTGCTCGAAGCTGCCGCTGGTGGACCCGCAGCAGATCAAGGTGCCGACCATCGTGCTGCGGGGCGAATTCGACGGCATCGCCAGCATCGAGGACCTGCTGGCCTTCTTCGCCAAGCTGCCGCATCCTAACAAGCAGTTCTCGGTGATGGAAGGCATCTCGCATGCGAGCTTCCAGCAGAAGAACTACATGAACGTGTACCACCTCCTGCATGCGTTCTACACGCTGCAGGAGCCCGTCTACAGGGGGTGAAGCCATGCGCTGCGTGTTCGGTTCCCTGGTGCTCGGTGCCGCGCTCGCGACGGCGGGCCTCCCGGTCTTCGCGCAGCAGCAGGCGTGGCCCGCGCGCCCGGTCAAGCTGATCGTGCCCTTCGCGCCGGGCGGCTTCACGGACGTGACGGCACGCATCCTGGGGCAGAAGCTGTCGCAGGCCCTCGGCCAGCAGTTCGTGATCGAGAACAAGCCGGGCGCCGGTTCCACCATCGGCAGCGAACTGGTGGCGAAGTCGCCGCCGGACGGCTACACGCTGCTGATGGTCTCCAGCACGCACGTGATCAGCCCCTGGCTGTACAAGAACCTGCCTTATGACCCGGTCAAGAGCTTCACCGTCGTTGGCAAGCTGGTGGAGTCGCCCTACGTGCTGCTGGTGCACCCCAAGGTGCAGGCGAAGAACGTGCAGGAGTTCATCGCGCTGGCCAAGTCGCATCCCGAGGCGATCCACTACGCCTCCTCCGGCAACGGCAGCGCGCAGCACCTCATGGGCGGCCTGTTCGTGTCCATGACGGGCGCGCCGCTCAAGCACGTGCCTTACCGCGGAAGCAACGGCGCCGCGCAGGACCTCGTGGCCGGCGTGGTCGAAAGCAGCTTCGCCGGCGTGCCCAACGCGCTGGCGCAGGTGCCCAACGGCCGCCTCAAGGCACTGGCCGTCACCACCGGCAAGCGGGCCCCGCAACTGCCGGACGTGCCGACGCTGGAAGAAGCGGGCGTGAAGGGCTATGACGCCTCGGTGTGGCTCGCCCTGCTCGGTCCCGCGGGCATGCCCAAGGACATCGTGCACAAGCTGAATGCGGAGGTCGGCCGGCTGATGGCCGATCCCGAGACGAAGAAGGCGCTGTTCGAAGCCGGCGTCGAACCCACGCCCTCGAGCCCCGAGGAGATGGCGCAGTACCTGCAGCAGGAACTCGCGCGCTGGGGGAAGGTGGTGAAGGACGCGGATATCCGGTTGGAGTGAGGGGGCGAGGGCGCGGGCGCGAAGCACTCCGTCTTCGTCAACCGCGCCCGCAACAAGTCCTCCACTGTTCCCATACGTCTCGCGGCGCAATGCCGCTGCGCGCCGGTCAACTCCGACTGATAGAGACCGCAATGGTCCGTCGCGCTGCCACGAGACAGCAAGCACCCCCGGCCTGCTATTTCTGAGCGGCAGCAGCTGGTTCGAACAGCTCCACCAGATTTCCGGACGGATCCTCCAGCAGAATCTGCCGCCCGCCCGGCCCCGAGACGATGTCGTTGCGAAACTTGACTGCGGCTTTCTTGAGCACCTCGACCTGGGCGTCGAGATCGGTGCTTCGAATGATGAAGCGATTCCACCCGCCCGGTTCAGGTTTGCGGCCATCGGGCATCGGTTGCGACCCACCACCCGGGCCCTGCGGGGGACTCAGCACGAGTTGCAGGTTCTCCCGCTCGAGAAGCGCGAACTGGGGACCCGATTGAGCGGAGGTACGAAAGCCCAGATGAGTGGTGTAGAACGCGACCGCTGCGTCAACGTCGTGCACAATGTACCGAACCATCAATTCGTTCAGCTTCACGAGGCCTCCTTCGCGGAATGCGGAACACTTCGGTCGACAGGCGCCCGACTGTCGCATCCGTCATGCGGTGAACTCAGAATTTGGAGTTTCGTATGACGTCAGAGGTTCTGGCTGTGGCAGGCCATGTCGCTCACACGGTACAGGAACACCGCGGCATGGCGGTCCAGCATCGCTCCGGCCTCCGGGTGCTCGTACGCGATTCGTCAAGGTGAGGTGTATGCCTGCGGCCGCTCCCGCTGGGGGATGACGATGTTCATCGGACACACCGCCGTGGCGCTGGCGGCGAAGAAGCTGGCGCCGGAGGTCTCCCTGGGCCTGCTGCTCGCGGCCGCCACCTGGCTGGACCTGGTGTGGCCGATCCTCGTGCTGCTCGGGGTGGAGGTGGTGCGGGTCGACCCCGGCAACACCGCCTTCACGCCGCTCGATTTCGTCTCCTATCCCTGGACGCACAGCCTGCTGATGGCGCTTGCCTGGTCCGTGCTGTTCGCGCTGGTGCTGTCGCCCTGGGTGCGCGGCCGCCGAGCGCTGGCCGTCCTCGCCGCGCTCGTCTTCAGCCACTGGGTGCTCGATTTCGTCTCCCATCGTCCCGACCTGCCCGTGACGCCCGGCGACGCGGAGAAACTGGGCCTGGGCCTGTGGAACAACGTGGCCGCGACGCTCGCGGTAGAAGGCGTGCTCATGGCCGCCGGCACCTGGCTGTACCTGCGCGCGACGCACGCGCGCGCTGCGGCCGGGCGCCACGCCTTCTGGGCGCTGGTCGTGTTCTACGTCGTGGTCTGGCTGGCCAACCTGGTCTCGCCACCGCCACCGAGCGACCGCGCAGTGGCCTGGGTCGCCCTGTCCGCCTGGCTGCTGCCGTTGTGGGCCGGCTGGGCCGACAGGCCGGTCACGGGATCGCCACCGCGCGCGGCCAGGACGCCCTAAACTCCACCCTGCGGACATTTCGCCCGTAGCCCCCATGAACAACATGCCAGAACCAGGCCTCGCGCGTACCGGCTCCAGTCTGCTGCTGGACTGGCAGAGCCAGGCCCTGCAGCTCGCGGTGCGCGGCGCCCCGCTCGCGGACGTGCTGGAGGTCCTGGTCCAGGCTGCCGAGTCGCAGTCCGACGGCCGGTTCATCGGCTCCATCCTCCTGCTCGATGGGGACGGCCGCCACCTGCGGCACGGCGCCGCGCCCTCGCTGCCCCAGGCCTACAACGAGGCGATCGACGGCATCGCGATCGGGCCCAGCGTGGGCTCCTGCGGCACCGCCGCGCACTTCGGCCATGCGATCGTCGTGACGGACATCGAGCGCGACCCGTTGTGGGCCGACTTCAGCGCCCTTGCGCTGCAGCATGGCCTGCGCGCCTGCTGGTCGACGCCCTTCCACGCCAAGGACGGCAGCGTGCTCGGAACCCTGGCGCTCTACTACCGCGAGCCGCGCGGCCCCAGCGAGACCGACCGCGAGGTCGTCAAGCTCATCGGCAACACCGCTGCGCTGGTGGTCGAGAACGCGCGGCTGCGCCAGCGGCTGCAGGACATGGACGCGCGCCCGCCCGGCGCGGACGGCGCCGCGAAGCTCGCTTCGCAGCCTTCGATCCACCCCTGAAGTTCAGGCCGCCAGCGGCCTCATCCCACCGTCAAGCCGTGCCGCGTCGCGATCAGCGACAGCAGCATGCGCGCGCTCGCCTCGTTGGTGGCGCAGGGCACGTCGTGCACGTCGCAGGCGCGCACCAGCGCGTTGATGTCCGGCTCGTGCGGCTGCGGCGTCATCGGGTCGCGCAGGAAGATCACCATGTCGACCTGGCCGCCGGCCAGGCGGGCGCCGATCTGCAGGTCGCCGCCCAGCGGGCCGCTGAGCATGCGCTCGACGTCCAGCCCGGTCTCGGCGGCGATGCGGCTGCCGGTCGTGCCGGTGGCGCACAGGCTGCACTGGCGCAGCACGGGCGCGAACTCGCGCGCCAGTTCGACGATGGTGGCCTTCTTGCGGTCGTGCGCGATCAGGGCGATGCGGGGTGGGTGGCGTTCAGTGGTGTCCATGCGCTGCGGCGGCCGCACCGGCGTTCACCGTGCCCACCAGCGTCTCGGTGCCGGGCGCCTCGCGCGGCAGCTCGTACAGGTGGAACGGCGGCTGGTCGGGCCTCTTGCGCAGGAGCAGGGGCCGGGCCACGTTGAACACCGGCACGCCGTTGATGGTGCGCCCTTCCAGCGTGCCGCGGTGCGCATGCCCGTGGAAGACGGCATCGACAGGATAGCGCAACAGCGGTTCCTCCAGCCGGCTGCTGCCCAGGAAGGGGAAGATGTCGGCCGGCTCGCCCTCCACCGTGCCGCAGATCGGCGAGTAGTGCAGCAGCGCGATGCGCCGCGGCGTGCGCAGCTTGGCCAGCGCGGCCTCCAGCTTCATCGCCTCGTGCAGCGCCTCCTGCACGAACAGCTTGATGATCGGCTCGCCCCACGCGCCCAGCGAGCCGCGGCCGAAGCCGCCGGCGAAGCCCTTGGCGCCCGCGATGCCCACGCCCTCGATCTCGCAGGCCTCGCCATCGAGCACCCGCACGCCCGCCTTCTTCAGCGTCTCCGTGACGGCTTCCGGCGTGCCGGATTCGAAGTCGTGATTCCCCAGCACGGCGACCACGGGCACCTTCACGCCGCTCAGCTCTTCGGCCAGCACGTGCGCTTCCTCCGCGGTGCCGTAGTCGGTCAGGTCGCCGCACAGCAGCAGGGCGTCCACCGTCTCGGCGGCCTGCGCGAAGAAGGCGCGCAGGGTGCCGGCCGACTCCTTGGTCACATGGATGTCGCCGACGACGGCGAAGCGCACGGTGCTGGGGGATTTGCTCATGGCCAGCGATGCTGCCGTGCCTGCCGCGCCATCGGGATCGTCCATCCCTGCGGACGGCTGTAGGCGGGCGCCGACGATCGATGAGGTGCCTTGTCAGGTGCGTCACAGCGTTTCGGCCGAGGTGCTGGCCCGTACGGGCTCCCTAATCTTCCGATCATGTGCTCAGACATGCCCCTGGCCCCCTCGCTGGAAGAAGAAGTCGCGCCGGAAACGGCCGCCTTCTACCGCCGTGCGCTGCAGACGCTGGTGGACGCCGGCGTGCCCTTCCTGGTCGGCGGGGCCTTCGCCCATGCCTGCTTCACCGGCATCCGCCGCTCGACCAAGGACCTGGACCTGTTCATCCGGCGCCAGGACTACGAGCGCGTGGCGGAGCTGATGCGCGGGCAGGGCTGGGAAACCGAGATGACCTACCCGCACTGGCTGGCCAAGGTCTATGCCGGCGCGGAGTTCATCGATCTCATCTTCAACTCGGGCAACGGCGTCACGCCGGTGGACGAGCGCTGGTTCCACGACAACGCCGTGGCCGACGTGCTGGGCGTGCCGGTGCGCATCGCCAACATGGAAGACGGCATGCTGTCCAAGGCCTTCATCATGGAGCGCGAGCGCTACGACGGCGCCGACGTCGCGCACCTGCTGCAGGCCAACGCCGAGCGGCTGGACTGGCACGGCCTGCTGCAGCGCTTCGGCAGCAACTGGCGCGTGCTGCTGGCGCACCTCACGCTGTTCGGCTTCATCTATCCCGGCGAGCGCCACCGCATCCCGGCGTGGGTGATGCAGGATCTGCTGGGACGGCTCGCCGCCGAGGTGCAGCAAGGCCCCGTCGAGGACCGGCACGTGTGCGCCGGCACGCTGCTGTCGCGCGAGCAGTACCTGCACGACGTCGAACAGCTCGGCTACGTGGACGGTCGCCTCACGCCGGCCAGCACCATGACCGAGGCCGACGTGGCCACGTGGACGGCCGCCATCCCGGCGCGCCAGCCCGGCGCCGCCGCTGCCGGCCCGGAAGGGTCGCTCGCCCCCGGCCACGCCTGAGCCAGCCGCCAGGGCTGCTTTAGGCATTCCCCCAGACCCCCTTAGTCAATCGCGAGCCCGCGAAGGGGCGCGCGCTCGTCACAATCCGACACATGCAGGTGTCCCGGAGGGGACGAGCGCCGTCGCGGCGGAGCGCGGCGTGGTCACGTGGCACGTCAGGGAAGGGTGGTCATCATGCAAGCCAGCGAGCACGCCAGCCTGCTCGAAGCGCTGTCCGAGCGCCTGCTGACCGACTTCACGCAGCAACTGTGGCGCAAGGTCTTCCTCGGACCGGGCTACGAGTGCATCCGCTTCGAGCGCGAGACCGTGACCTTCCTGTGCACGGACACGCTGGACTTCGACTGGACCCCGGAGGAAACCGAGACCGTCGCCGCCCGCTACGGCGGCCGCGTCGAGCGCTGCGACCAGCGCCTCGTGCTGGCGTTCCCGCGCGCCCGCGACGCGCTGCAGATGGCGCTGCTGCTGCAACGCACCACCTGCTGCCCGCTGCGCATGGCCCTGCTCACGGCGAGCTGCCACTGCGCGGTGTACGGGCTCGCTGGCAGGCAGCGGCGCCTGGCCATCGGCAGCGAGGTGCAGCAGGCCTGCGCCAGCGCGGACCAGGCGCAGCCGGGCGCGATCCACATCTCGCCCGCAACGTACCGCTGCCTCGGCCCCTGCTACGCATGGCGGCCCCGCGCCGCGCCCGTGGCCACCGAGCTGCGGGGCGATGAAGGCGCGTCCGCCGCGATCACGCTGGCACCCTCGGCCCCGCCGCCGCTGGCCACCTTCGCCGGCCTCGGTCGCCTCGCCTGAGGCGCGCGCGCCTCACGCCGCCACTTCACTCACGGCGTCGCCCCAGGGCGACATGATCTCCGTGCAGCCCATGTTGCGCGCGCCCTCGCGCAGCACACCCGCGGGGCAGGCGAAGGCATACGGGAAGACGTTGCGCCGGGCGGTGCTGGTGGGCATCTCCTCGGCCAGGGCCTGCAGGATCTCGCGGGGCAGCAGGCGGTCCGCGGTGACCTGGCCGCCCCCGCTGACGTCGATGCGCGGCTGGTGGAAGGCCTGCTCCAGCGTCATGCCGTGCGCCATCAGGAAGGAGCTCAGTTGCAGCACGGCGCCCAGGATCTTGCGGCCGCCCGAAGCTCCGAGCGCGAAGCGGCGGCCGTCGCCGGCGACACCGATCACGGGGCAGTAGTTCGCCAGGCAGCGCTTGTCCGGCGCCAGCGAATTCGGCTTGCCCGGTTCGGGGTCGAACCACATCACGCCGTTGTTCAACAGCAGGCCGGTGGAGGGCGAGACCACGCGCGAACCGAAGATCGACAGCAGCGTCTGCGTGACGGCGCACAGGTTGCCTTCGCGATCGACCACGCTGAAGTGGGTGGTGCAGCCGGGCGCCTTGGGCGATTCCTGGTCGCCCATGCTGGACAGGCGCTTGCGGAACGCGGCATCGAGCACACGCGCCATGGCGCGGTAGGCCCGCGCGTCGGGCGCGCCCGCGTGATCACCCAGCTCGCCCTCCAGCATCTGCAATGCCTGGGCGAAGGTGGGTCCGCCGGTGAGGCCGGGCGCGGCGTAGACCTGGCCGCCGCGGTACGGCACCGCCAGCGGTTCGACCCATTCGGCCTGGTACGCGGCCAGGTCGGCTTCCGACAGGCATCCGCCCTTGGCGCGCACGTCGCGCACCAGGGCGCGCGCGACGCCTCCTTCGTAGAAGGCGCGCGGCCCCTCGTCGGCGATCTGCTGCAGCGTGCGGGCCAGCGCGCGCTGGTCCAGGTGGCGCTCGGTGCTGGCCGTCCAGGCGCCGAGGATCGGCCATCGGCCGTCCTCCAGGAACATGGCGGCCGCATCGGGGTCGAGCGACAGCGGCTGCGCCGTGGACGCGGTCACCAGCCCGGAGTACCAGTCGACCAGCAGGCCTTCCTGCGCCAGCCGCACGGCGGGGGCGACCAGTTCGCGCCAGGATTTGCGACCGTGGCGCGCGTGCGCCAGGCCCATGCCCGAGACGACGCCGGGCACCGCCACGGCGGTGGCGCCCTGCACGTTGCGGTCGTCCACCACGCAGCGCCAGGGGAACAGGTCGGAGCTGCGGCCGTCCGGCGTGAGCGGGTAGTCGGCCGGATCGAGTTCGCGCGGCGAGCGCATCCCGAAGTTCACCACTTCGGCCTTCTGTTCGGCGGCGCGCCACAGCACCATGCAGCCGCCCGCCGCCGCGCCGCTCATCCACGGCTCCACCACGCCGAGCGCGAACGAAGTCGCGACCGCCGCATCCACCGCGTCGCCGCCGGCGGCGAGCACCGCGGCGCCGACGCGCGCGGCCTTCTTGTGCTGCGAAGCGACCACGCCGCCCTCGCTGGCCACCACGGCCTTGCGCACCACCTGCGCATCGGAGAAGTTGTCGATCACGTTGCGTCCTTCATTCCGGCTGCTGCACGTAGCGCACGATGTCCGCGTGCGTGGCGAACCACACCCGCCCGAGATGGCGGGCGTGCAGGATCAGTTCCTCCAGGATCCAGATGCGCGAGCGGTAGCCGCTGATGTGCGGATGCATCGTGAGCTGGAAGATGCCGCCTTCGCGGTAGGCCGCGTCGAGCTCGCGGCGGAAGATGTCGAACACGTCGCCCGGCGGCGTGTAGGGGCGCAGGCCGGCGAAGCGGTTCATGTTGAAGTACACGGCATCGTCGCGGATCCATTCCACCGGCAGTTCCACCACGCCGCTCGGCCGGCCATCGAGCAGCAGCTCGTAGCAGTCCACGTCGGCCATCAGCGAGGAGTCGTACTGCAGGCCCATGTCGCGCGCGATGGCCAGGGTCGAAGGGCTGAAGTCCCACGAAGGCGTGCGGATCCCCACCGGCCGCCGGCCGCAGACCTTCTCCAGCGTGTCGGCGCTGCGCAGCATGAGGTCGCGTTCGGCCGCTTCCGGCAGCACCGAGTTGCGCTCGTGGATCCAGCCGTGCAGCGCGATCTCGTGGCCGTCGCCGGCGATGCGGCGCTGTTCGTCGGGATAGAGCAGCGCCGTGACGGCGGGCACGTAGAAGCTGGCCGGCACGCCCTGGCGCGCCAGGATCTCCAGGATGCGCGGGATGCCCTGGCGGTTGCCGTACTGCCCCTGCGACAGGCGGCCGATCGATTCGCCGCCCTCGCGCAGCTCGTTGGTCTCGTGGTCGGAGTCGAAGGACAGCGCGATGGCGCAGCGCGCGCCGCCGGGCCACTGCCGCGGCCGCAGGCTGCGCCCGGCGCGCACCCGCTCGACGATGCCGCGCCACTGGGGCTCCGGCCACTGCCAGGGTTGCAGCGGCTCGGTCATTTCTTCGCCCCGGCGTGGATGCGGTGCGCGATCTCCTGCGCCGCCTTCGCCTCGCTGGCGACGAAGGCAGAGAACTCGCGCGGCGGCATGGCCACGCCTTCGATGCCCTGCTGGTCGAACTGCGCCTTCACCTCGGGCTCCGCCAGGGCGGCCACCACCGCCGCATGGATCCGGTTGACGATCTCCGGCGGCGCCCCGGCCGGCAGCCAGAGGCCGAACCAGTTCACCTTCTCGAAACCCGTCAGGCCCTGTTCGTCCATCGTCGGCACCTCGGGCATGCCCTTCCAGCGCTTCCTGCCGGTGAGGGCCAGCGCGCGCAGGCGGCCGTTCTGCACGTGCTGCAGCGCGATGTTGGTGCCGACGAAGAAGATGTCGATGCGGCCGGCGATCAGGTCGCTGGTCGCCTCCGGGATGCCCTTGTACGGCACCGAGAGGATGTCGGTGCCCGTCATGGCCTTCATCAGTTCGGCCGGGATGTGGCTGGCCGTGCCGTTGCCGGCGTTCGCATAGGTCAGCTTGCCCGGATGTTTCTTCGCCAGCGCGATCAGTTCCTGCAGGTTCTTCGCCTCCACCCCGGGGTTCACCACCAGAGCCTGGCCGAAGTTCTGCGCCGCCAGCGTGACGTGGGTGAAGTCCTTGACCGGGTCGTAGGGCACGTTCTCGGCGAAGGGCGGGATGTTGACGTGCGAGGCAGTCGTGAACAGCCACGTGTAGCCGTCCGCCGGCTGCTTGGCCACGTAGGCTGTGCCCACGAGTCCGCCGGCGCCGGCCCGGTTGTCGATGATCACCGGCTGTCCCAGCACCTGGTTGATCTTCGGCAGCATGGCGCGCAGGATCAGGTCCGGCGGACCGCCGGCGGGCGAGGGCACCACCACCTTGATCGGCTTGTTCGGGAAGTCGCGCGCGGCGGGCGCGCCCTGCGCGAAGGCCGTTGCGCCCGCGAGGGCCAGCGTGGCGAAGAGGGCGGTACGGCGGGTCGGTTGACGCATGGGAGGGGCTCCGTTCAGGCCACGCGGACGGCGGCCTGTCGTTCGATGGAGGAGAGGATCGCCTCGAGCACGGCGACGTTGTGCACGGCGTCGCCGCCGGGCACGGCGAGGGGGCGCCGGGCGGCGGCGTGCAGCGCGAACTCTTCCAGTTCGGCGCGTTCGGTGCTGGTGTCGGGGAAGCGGTGGACGACCGGCTTCTGCTTGACCGTGACCTGTTGCGGGTCGAAGAAGCACGTTTCGAGCGACCAGGTGTGCAGGTGCTCCACTTCGCCGACCTGCGCCCAGCCCTTGCTGCCGAACACCTGCAGCCGCCACGTCTCCGCGGTGGCGATCACGGTGCCCAGGTAGCCGGTGGCTCCGCTGGCGAAGCGCAGCAGCATCGAGGTGGTGTCGTCGACGCCGAAGTCCTGCGCCAGCCGGAAGCTCTGGGCCGTGACCTGTTCGATCGGGCCGGCCAGGAAGAGCATCGCGTCGATCACGTGCACGCCGCGCCCGGTCATGCCGCCGGCCGGCACTTCCTCGCGGTCGTGGCGCCAGTGGCCTTTCGGAAAGCGGTAGGCGCTGGGGCCGCAGAAGTTGCCTTCGAGGTGCAGCACGCGCCCGAGCGAGCCGTCGGCGATCAGGCGGCGGATCTCCTGCAGCGCGGGCTGCTGGCGCCAGTTGTAGCCCACGCCCAGCGTCACGCCGTGCTGCGCGCAGGCACGGGCGGCCCGTTCGGCGCTTTCCGCGTCGAGGCCGAGCGGCTTTTCGCAGAACACGTGCTTGCCGGCCTGCGCCGCCGCGACGATCTGCTCGGTGTGCAGGGAGTGCGGCGTGGCGAGCACGACGGCATCGATCTCCGGATCGCGCAGCACTCCGTCGTAGCTCGCGAGCAGGCGCAGGCCGTGGGCCTGGGCGAACTCGCGCGCCTTGTCCGGCGTGCGGGTGGCGGCGGCGGTGAAGGCGATGGTGCTGCTGCGGCCGTGGACGCTGCGCACGAGGTTCTGGCCCCAGGTGCCGAGGCCGATGATGGCGGCGCGGATCATGAAAGGGTTGTCTCCGTGTTCGCAGACTGGTGGTGAGCGCCGCAGGCCGCGAACCCCAGCGCTTCGCTGCGCTCGCTCGATCGCTGGGGTTCCTTCGTCACCGCCAGCCTGCGCAGGCCGCAACGGGCCCCGGGCACCTCCATGCCTGCAAGGATGGCTGCGCGGATCATGGCAAGGAGGTCTCCGTGTTCGTAGGCTGGTGGTGAGCGCCGCAGGCCGCGAACCCCAGCGTTTCGCTGCGCTCGCTGGATCGCTGGGGTTCCTTCGTCACCGCCAGCCTACGCAGCCCGCAACAGGCCCCGGGCACCTCCATGCCTGCAAGGATGGCTGCGCGGATCATGGCCAGGAGGTCTCCGTGTTCGCAGGCTGGTGGTGAGCGCCGCAGGCCGCGAACCCCAGCGCTTCGCTGCGCTCGCTGGAGCGCTGGGGTTCCTTCGTCACCGCCAGCCTACGCAGCCCGCACAGCAGATCGACCAGGGCCGTGGCGTCGGAAGGCGCCGCATCGCCCCGCCACGCCACATGCTGGTCGTCGCGGCACAGCACCAGCTTGTGGCGATACGCTGCGGGCACTTCCACCCCTGCGATGTCGACCACTTCCAGCGGCATGCGCCGCTCGCGCGCGGCGGCGTGCAGCGGCGCCACGTCCGCCGCGGTGTCGAAGCGCAGGAGGGTGTACCCCGCCCCGAACGCGTCATACAGCGACCGTCCGTCCGGCAGCCAGAAATGCGGCGCCCGGCAGCCCGGCACCGTCGAGGGCGTGAAGTCGCCCATGGTGTACGCCGGCGGTGGCTCGTCGTCCTCGCAGACGATGGGCGAGCCCTGGTAGTAGTAGCCGAAGTTCAGGCCCGCGCAGCAGAACTGCTGCACGTTGAGTTCATAGGCTTCGCGCCCGACTTCCTCCCGGGCACGGGCGCCGGCTTCGTCCTGCGTCTCGATGTTCGCCGGCACCGCGCGCCGCGCCTTGATCATGCGCGCGGCATGCTCCATGGCGAACTGCGACACCTGCATCGTGATCGGCTGGCGCTCGGCCTCGTAGGCATCGAGGATCGCTTCGCCGCCCCAGCCCTGCACCCGCGCCGCCAGCAGCCACGAGAGGTTGAGCGCATCGGCGATCCCGGCGTTCATGCCGTAGCCGGCATACGGCACCCACAGGTGCGCGGCGTCGCCGGCGATGAAGACGTTGCGGTCGCGGAAGCGGTCCGCCACCAGCCGGCGCCCGACCCAGTCTTCCTTCGTGATCACCTCGTAGTCGAAGTCTTCGCCGACGCCCAGGATCTGCCGGATCGCCCAGTCGCGGTCGATCGAGTCGAACTCCGGCTCGTCGGGGTTGAGGTGGTTGTGCACCAGCCAGGTCTCGCGGCCGTCGATGGCGAACACCGTGCCGCAGCGGCGTGGATTGACCGCGTAGGTCGACCAGGCCGGCTTGCCCGGGATCCGCGCGCGCAGGCCCGGCGCGCGGATGTAGCTCGATTGCACGCGCTGGATCACCGGCGTGCCTTCCAGCTTCGCGCCGATCGCCTTGCGCACCAGCGAACTGCCGCCGTCGCAGCCCACCAGGTAGCGGCAGCGGATAAGCCGCTCCTGGCCGCCTTCCAGGTCCAGCGCGGTGGCCTCCACGCCGTCGGCCTGCTGCACGAAGCCGGTGACCTGCGTGCGGTTCAGGAGCGTCACGCCCGGCAGCGCCGCCGTGTGTTCCAGCAGGATGGGCTCCAGGAACAGCTGGTTGATGCGGTGCGGCGGCTCTGGCGTCGGCCACCAGGTGTCGGGGCCCTCGCGCGAGGTATAGCGTTCGGCGCGCCCGGGGATCGGGATGCGCGTGAGCTCCAGGCCGCACACGGTGGTGCGGAACACGACGTCGTTCGGGTAGTCCGCCGGCAACCCCGCGTCGCGCAGCTTGTGCGCCACGCCCAGCCGGCGGAAGCGCTCCATGGTGCGCGCCGCGACGTGGTTGCACTTCACGCTGGGCGGCTCGGCGTAGCGGCGAACCTCCGCGATGGCGACTCGCACGCCGCGCGATTGCAGGTCCATCGCGAGGGTGAGCCCCACGGGTCCCGCGCCGACGACCAGCACGTCGGCCGCGATCTCCTGCAGGCTCATTGGTCGATCCTGATGCTGGCCTGGCGGATCACCTTGCCCCACTTCTGCGTCTCGGAGCGGATGTAGGCCTCGAAGACTTCCGGCCGGCTCGGCGCCGGCTCCACGCCCAGGTTGCGCATGCTGGCGGCGATGTGTTCGTCCTTCAGGGCGGCGGTGATCTCCGCGTTGAGGCGCTGCACGATCGCCGCCGGCGTGCCGGCCGGCGCCACCACGCCGAACCAGCCGGTGGAGTCGTAGCCGGTCAGGCCCGCCTCGGCCGCCGTGGGCACCTCGGGCAGCTGCGGCAGCCGCTGCGGGCTGGTGACGGCATAGGCCACCAGCTTGCCGGCCTTGATGTGCTGCAGCGCCGAGGGCAGGTCGACCACCGCCAGCGGCACGTTGCCCGCCAGCACGTCCAGCGCCGCCGGGCCGGAGCCCTTGTACGGCACCTCGACCAGTTTCACGTCGGCCATCTGCGCGAACAGGGCGGCGGACAGGTGCATCGCCGTGCCGTTGCCGCCGTGCGCGATCGCCAGCTTGCCGGGCTGCGCCTTCGCCAGCGCGATCAGGTCCTGCTGCGTCTTTGCCGCGAGCGAGGGGCTGCCCACGAGCACGAAGGGGATCGCCGCCAGCAGGGTGACGGGCTTGAAGTCCTTGACCGGGTCGAAGGGCATCTGCGCATACAGGCTGCTGTTGGCCGACAGCGCACCGGCCGCGCCCACGCCCACCGTGTAGCCGTCGGCCGGCGCCTTGGCCACGATCGACAGGCCGATGTTGCCGCCGGCCCCGGGGCGGTTGTCCACGACCACCTGCTGGCCCAGCCGCTCGTTCAGGCGCGGCACCAGCATGCGCACCACCGCGTCGGCGCTGCCGCCGGGCGGGAAGGTCACGACCATGCGGATCGGCTGCCTGGGAAAGTCGGCGGGCGCGCCGGACTGCGCGAGGCTGGCGCTCGCCAGGCCCACGGCCAGCAGCGCCGCCAGGGCGCGGCTCATGCTCTTCATGCGGTGTCTCCTTGTGCGGCGATTGGAGCGGGATTCCCCGGGCGCGGCCATCGAAACAATCCCGGAGCAGCCGCTGTCGGCCATGCCGCACAGGCGCTCGCAGCCCGGCCCGATGGCCGCCGCAGGGTGCGCCGGGCCAGCATCGCAGCATGAACGACACCCCACAGCACGAGGCCCTCTGGGCCCTGATCAAGGACACGCGCTTCTGCATGCTTTCGCACCGCCATGCGGACGGAACGCTGCATTCGCATCCCCTGACCACGCAGAACAAGGAACTGGGCGAGGACGCCTGCCTGTGGTTCTTCGTCTCGAAGTCCTCCGAGGTCGGCCAGCGGCTGCGCCAGGATGGCAACGTCAACCTGTCCTACGCCAACCCCGACAAGGACACCTGGGTCTCCGTGACCGGCACCGCGCGCGTGCTGGAGGACCCGGGCAAGAAGAAGGAACTCTTCAACGCCATGGCCAAGGCCTGGTTCCCGGGCGGCGCCGAGGACCCGGACCTGGAACTGGTCGAAGTCCGCATCGACGAGGCCGAGTACTGGAACGTGAAGGAGAACAAGCTGCTGCAGTTGCTCAAGATGGGCAAGGCGGCGGCCACCGGCACGCGGCCGAAGAAGATGGGCGAGCACCAGGAAGTGCAATTCCGCTGAGCGCGCGCGGGGCTGCCCTGGAGGCAACCCCGGGCTTTCCCTGAGCTGCCGCGGCAGCCTTGTTCCGGTTGAGGTTCGTCAACTGGAATCCGCGGACGGCAGGCGATCGTTGCGTCCGTCCGCACCGAGGAGAGCCCGCATGCCTGCACCCGCCGTCCACGTCCGCTTCGTCGGCCTGCTTTCGTCCGTGCGGGCCGAGGCGCTCGCGCGCGCCTGCATCCGCGGACTCGACGCGACCTATGGCGACGTGGCCTGCTGGGACGTGTGCCTGCAGCCACCGCTCGCGCCCTGGTGCAGCAGCGGCTATGCGGTGCGGGCGCAGGCGCGGATGAACGACGGCAGCATGATCTCGATCCGCGCCCAGGGCAGCGGACTGGAGGACACGGTGCGCGATGCCTTCGATGGGATCGAGGGACTGCTGCTGCAGGAAGCCGGCGCGCACGCCGCGGCGCACCCGGCCTGGCGGCCCACCGCGACAGACGACGCGCGTTCGCTCGCGGCCTGAGAAGCTGTGAACGAATTGCTCGCACCCGCGTGAGGCCGCCATGAACCTCCTCTTGCTCTCAGGACCGCGCCCTGCGGCCTCACCCTTCGGGCCGGGGCGCCTCGAGACGCATGCCGTCGTTGCGCCCCTTGCCCAGGCGGCCAGCCTGGGCTGCGGGTCGCGCCTAGGCCTGCGCCCCGATGCGCCCCGTCGCGGGCACGATCAATTCATTCACAGCTTCTGAGCGCGCCGCCGCTCAATCGCCCAGGCAGTAGCTGCTGGCCCGCTTGTGGCTCGCGCCCCAGGTGCGGTAGCCGGTGCGGTCGATGTGGATGCGGCCGCTCGGGTAGCGGCTCACGCCCATGTCCCACTCCTTGCCCTGCTCGCGCCAGAAGCGGCACAGGTTAGCGCCGACCTGCGGTGACAGTGGCGCGATGTCGACGGCGAACTTCTGGTGCGAGCTGCCCGGCGCGCCGCCGGCGCAGCGGTTCAGGCGCGGGTCGCGATAGGCCGAGACGACCTCCAGCGTGGGCAGCACCCCGCGCTGCCGCAGGTCGCGCAGCAGGATCAGCACGTCGCGCACCTTCTCCCACTCGCTCTGCGGCGGCACCTCGAAGGGTTCGGCGCGGCACTCCTTCCACATCGAGGCGCTGCGCAGCAGCTGGTACATCGGCACCACGTCGGCCAGGCTCTGGTCGACGAGGTAGGCCGCGAAGGTGTCGACCTCCCCGCCGTGCTTGGCGCGCCAGATCGTGAACAGCACGTCGTCGCGTTCCGGGTCGCTGAGCTTGACCTCAGGCGCGGGCGGCGCCGGCGGCGGTGGCGCCGGCAGCGGCGCCTCGGCGGCTGGCGGCACCGGCGGCTGCAGCGGCGCCGTGGAGGTCGAGGGGGTCGGCGGCGTGGAGGGCGCGCGCGGCGTACAGCCCGCGAGCGCGGCGGCCACCAGGGCGAGGACGAGGCAAAGTCGGCGTGATTCGCGGGGCTTTCCCATGCCGCACAGGCTAGCGCAGCGCCACGGCCGCGCATGTCGGAGGGATGTCAGCTTTCCAGCGGGAAAGAGAGGCTGAAGAGCACGCCGCCGCCGACATTGGCTGCCTCGACCGTGCCGCCCATCTTGGCCATGTAGGTACGGGCCACGAACAGGCCCTGGCCGCGCCGCCCCTCGCCCGCGTCGGCGGCGCCGTCGCTCACCCCGTAGTCGAAGATGCGCTCCAGCATGCCCTCGGGAATGGCGGGGCCCAGGTTGTGGATGCCGATCACGGCCCGCGCGTGCCCCTGCTGCAGCGTGAGGGTGATGGCGGTGCCGGGGCTGCGGTGCCGGTCCGCGTTGCGCAGGATGTGCGTGACGATGTCTTCCAGCGAGAACGGATCGGCCCGCACCGTCAGCGGCGCCGCCAGCGGCGTGTAGCGCACCTCGGCGATGCCGGCGAACTGCGCATTGGCGGCCACCTCGCGCAGGAAGGCGTCGAGGTCCACGGCGGCGATCTCGAGCTGCGCGGCCTGCAGCGCCTCGCCGGGCGAGGCCTGCCCGTACAGCACGCGCACCGCCTGCTGCATGCGCTGCACGTAGCGGTGGGCGGGATCGGCGGGATCGGGGTGCAGCACCATCAGCGACTGCAGCGGCGACAGGATCTCGTGGCCCACGGCCTGCAGCATGTCGCGCTCGCCCTGGGCCCGCAGCTGTTCGCGCTGCACGTCGCTCTTCACCCGCTGCAGCAGGTCCGCCAGGCCGCCGGCGAGGATCCCCAGTTCGTCGCGCCCGCGCAGGTCGGACACATCGAGCTGGCCGATGCCCGCATGGCCGGAGGCGTCCATCTGCACGTTGTGCGAGACCGCGGCGGCGCGCCGGGTCAGCACCGCGATGCGGCGGATCAGCCCGATCTCGATCATCAGCCAGGCCAGCACGATGGCGCCCAGCATCGCCGCCACGTACCAGGACATGCGGGTGGCGATCGCGCCCAGGCCCTGGTCGATGCCACGGGCGTCGCCGGTCAGGCGCGCCTCGTAGCTGCCCAGCGGCGTCGTGATCGTTTCGCGCGCGGCCAGCATCCCGGGGCGGGCGGCGACCGGCAGCCGGTCGATCAGGCGCAGGATCAGCGGCGAGGTGCGCTGCGTGCCGTCGTCACGCGCCTTCAGCACGGCCACCGGCGCCGTGAGGCCGCCGTCCTGCCGCGTGATCGTGAGCTCCTCGCCGGGCGCCAGCAGGGCCGACAGTTCCTGCAGGGCCGGCGGCGGCACGGCACCGCGGGCGTTGCTGTCGAACAGCGGCCGGTCGCTTTCGGGCGGCAGCACCTGAAGCTGCACGCGGATGCGGTCCAGGTCGGAGGGCGGCCAGGCCGGCGGCTGGTGTTCCAGCGCGCCGCGGAAGCCCTCCACCGGCAGCCGGATGGCGTAGGAGACGCGGCGCGCGCAGTCCGGCGGCTCGCCGCCGCTGGCGCAGCCGGCGCTTTGCCAGACGCTGGCGCGGAAGGCGCGCAGGGGCCGCGCGTCGGGCGGCAGCTCGCTCTCGCCCCGCGAGGGGTAGGCGACGAAGCGGCCGCGTACCAGCGGCTCGCCGCGCATCGAGACCTTCTCGAACGGTGCGATCCAGGTCCGCAGTTCGCCGCGCATCTCGAGCCGGATCAGGGCGCGGTGCACGCCCAGCAGGTCGGCGTCGCCTTCCTCGCGGCCCACCAGGTCGCCGCTGGCGAAGCTGCCCACCAGGTACAGGAAGCTGCCCGCATAGGCGCTGCTGCCGACGCCCGCGCACAGGGCGCTGTCGTCCGGATAGACCACCGGGCAGCCCGCCAGTTCGACCGCCTGCTGCGCTTTGCCCGGGTCGTCGACGTCGAGCGAGGCATAGGGCAGCACCAGCGGCCGCAGCGGCGTCGGCGCGCCGCCGGCACCGGGGTTCAGCAGGGCCAGCAGGCCGGACGGCTGGCGCAGGCGCGCCATCAGGTCGGCCTGCGTCTTGCGAAAACCCTGCTGGTAGTTGCGGTAGCTGCGCGCCTTCTCGTCCTGCAGCAGCACCACGGCGAGTGCCAGCGTGGCCAGCGCCAGCAGCAGGAACACACCGCGGATCAGGATGCGGCGGCGGAACGACGCCAGCCCGAGGGGCGGCACCTCCAGCCGCGCCAACGACAGTTCCGGCAGGGCCAGCCCCGGCAGCTTCATGGCACCCAGCGGAAGCCGCGCATCGGCACGTTCTCGATGCGCTCGAAGCCGGGGTCGACTTCGCGGAAGGCGTCGCGGATCGTGCTCACG
This sequence comes from Ramlibacter alkalitolerans, assembly GCF_016722765.1. Classification (GTDB taxonomy): domain Bacteria; phylum Pseudomonadota; class Gammaproteobacteria; order Burkholderiales; family Burkholderiaceae_C; genus Ramlibacter; species Ramlibacter alkalitolerans. The sequence goes on from NZ_JAEQND010000017.1 coordinate 43,166, forward strand.
TGCTTGCGCACGTTGTCGCGGTTGCGCCCGCTCTTGACGACCTCGAACAGGTCTTCGTAGGACACGACGTCGCCGCGCCGCTGGTACAGCGTCGCCAGGATGCGCTGCGCCGTCAGCGGCAGGTTGATGCGCTCGCCGCGCCAGGTGGGCGTGCGCTGCCAGAGCGGGTCGAGCGCCAGTTCGTCGGCGGCGGGCGCCGGCGGCTGCTGGCGCGCACGGCGCTCGCGCGACACGCGCAGGATCTCCAGGAAGGTCTCGATGAAGTCGGCTTCCTCGAAGGTGGTCTTCTGCAGGTAGTCCCAGGCATCGAGGGCCTTCATGATGCTGCGGTAGATCGCCGCCGGCATGGCGGAGACGACGAGCACCGGCACGCCCGAGCCCTGCTTGTTGATCGCGTTGATCAGCGCAACGCCGGCGTGGCGTTCGCGCCCGAGCTCGATGTCCAGCAGCACCACGTCGTAGGCCGCGCGCGCCAGCGCCGCCTCGGCGGCGTCGCGGTCGAACCACTGGTCCACCTCGATCCCCGGCCGGGCCGAACGGATCCAGCCGGCCAGCTGGTTGCTGGTGGGGAGGTCATCCTCGATGACGGCGACGCGGGGCATGGTGGTGGAGAGGAATGCAGGAGGCAGGACGCAGAGGACGCAAAGGGTACGCAGAGGACGCAGAAGAAGCCATCGAAAGTATTGGATGTCTTTCGCGTCCTTTGCGTACCCTTCGCGTCCTCTGCGTCCGGCAGTCCGCATTCTGCAGCCCCCGCACGACTTCGCCTGTGAAGGTTTCTTCCGGGGTGTGAACGAAGCCGCCCTGCGCGCGCGTTGTTCGCTCCCGGGGGGATTCGAACAATGGCTTCATCGTCAACGCAAGGAGATCCACGATGACAAGCCGCAAGACCCTGGGTTCCGCCGTGAAGTTCGCGCTGGTGGCTGCCGCCAGCGCCGCCGCCGCGTCGCTGTGGGCGCAGGGCCGGCCCGAGGCCGGGCTGCTGCTGGATGCGCACACCTGGTGCGAGGAAGTGGCCACGGCCAGCACCGGCCCGTGGCCGGAAGACGGCTGGTTTCGGCTGGTGCCGCGGGAGCAGGCCGTCGAAGTCCGGGCCGTGACGCCCCGCGACGCCGTCACGGCGGTGGCCGCCGACGCGATGTACTTCCGGCTGCCCGGCGTCGCGCTGCAGGAAGGCCAGCGCACCGGCTACCGCTACCCGGAAGTGCTGCAGCAGCCGCGCATGGGCGTGCAGCACGAACTCTCGGTCGGCGGCACGCGCTTCAGCCTGCTGGCCGACTACGTCGACCAGGGCATCGCCTACACCGTCGCCTATGGCGGCGCCAGCTACCGCTACGTGCTGGGGGCGCCCGGGGCCGACCACACGGTGGTGCGCGCGGTCGCCGACCTCGATGGCGACCGCCAGCCCGATTTCGTGATCGACGTCGACGGCAGCGTGTACCTGTTGCTGTCCACGCAGGCCCGGCCCGGTGCGAACCAACCGACCGCCCATTACACCGAAGACATTTCCTGAGCCCCGCCTGTCGCAAGGAGAAGAGACCATGCTGGCCCGCCTGAAGTCCCTCGTGCGCGCGCTGCGCATCGCCGTGGCGCGCAAGCTGCGCCGTCCCGGCCGCGGCGACCCGCTGTTCGCCGAGGAAGCCCTGGGGCGCGTGCTGCAGGCCCGCCGGGCCGCCGCGCTCGCGGCGGCGGCCGGCCTCGGCGCCTGGATCCTCGTGGCGCACCCGCCGCTGCGGACGGTCGGCGCCGGCGAGATCGGCGTGCGCACCAACCTCGTGACGGGCAGCGTGGTGCAGTGGCGCGACGGCAGCCTCCTGGTCGTTCCCGGCCTGCACGAAGCGCAGGTGTTCTCGCTGCGCGATCGCATCTACAAGCCGGCCCAGCTGGCCAGCGCGGCCGGCGCCGCGCCGGTGCAATCGGTGGAGGGGCTCTCGGTCGGCATCGACCTGGTCGTGCGCTACGCGCTGGACGCGCGCAGCATCGCGTCCACGGCCCGCAACCTGCCGGCGAACGTGGACGGCGAGATCGTCGAGCCGGCCGTCCAGAACGTGGTCTACAAGGTGTTCCCGCGCTACACCGTGCGCGAGATCTTCTCGACCAAGCGCACCGAGATCCAGCAGACGCTGGAAGCCGAACTGCGCCAGCGCCTGGCCGCCGACGGCGTGCTGCTCAAGGGCGTGCTGGTGGGCAAGGTGGACCTGCCGGCCGACTACAGGCGCGGCATGGAAGGCCTGCTGGCCGAGGAACTGGAAACGCAGAAGATGGAGTACACGCTGCAGCTGAAGGACAAGCGGGTGAAGGAAACCGCACTCGAGGCCGCCGCCGAGAAGGTGCGGCGCGAGGTGCGGGCCGAAGCCGCCGCCCGCGAGCAGGTGATCGCCGCGCGCGCCCAGGAAGAGGCGATGCAGCACGTGCTGCCCTTCAAGCAGCGCCAGATCGAGCAGCGCCGGCTCGAGGCGGAAGCGGAGAAGGAGGCGCGCATGAAGACGGCCGAAGGCAACGCCCAGGCGCGCCGCATCGAGGCCAGCGGCGAAGCCGACGCCCGCCGCCAGCTGGCGCAGGCCGAGGCCTTCCGCATGGAGCAGATCGGCCAGGCCAGCGCGCAGCAGATGGCGCGCGAGGGCACGCTGCTGTCGCGCCATCCGCTCCTGATCCAGAAGACGCTGGCCGACAAGCTCTCGGACAAGGTGCAGGTGATCATCGCGCCGCCGGGCGCGGCCGGTGGCTTCATCGGCGCCAACCTGCTCGGCAACCCGCAGTCGCGCGACGCGGGCCCGCAGCACGCCGCCGCCCGCGCCGAGGAGGAGTGAGCCATGCCCGCCAGCGCGATCGCGCTCGCCGCCGCCGCCGCGATGAACACCGCCATCGTCACCGCCGACCGCGCCGTGCTGCGGGCCGCGCCGCGCGAGGCCGCGCCGCAGCAGGCGCAGCTGTGGCAGGGCGAGGTGCTGGAGGTGCGCGGCGAGCGGCTCGACTACCTGCAGGTGTGGGACCCTGCCCGCGAGCGCGGCGGCTACGTGAAGGCCACGCAGGTGCGGCGCAGCGCGCTCACCCCCGCCGAGGCGCCCGGGCTGCTGGCGGTGCTGCGCTTCCTCCGCGAGGCCCCCGGCGCGGAGTCGCTGGGCATAGGCATCGCCGCCGCCTACCTGCAAGCAGCGCCCGCCGAATCCGTGCGCGGTGCCGAGGGTGCCGAGGCGCTGGACGCACTGGGGACGCTGGCCGAGCGGCTGGCCCGCCGCGCGTCCGAAGGAACGCCCGCGGGCCAGCAGTCGCAGCTCGCGCTGTCGGCCCACCTCGAAGTGGCGGCGCGCTACGGCGTGAAGTTCGCCAGCTACGAGCAGGACGGCCGCATGCGCATCTGCTACGACGGCGATGCCTTCCGGCGGGTCCTGGCCTTGCCGGCCACGCCGCCGCAGCAGGCGCGCGCCGCGCTGGCGCTCACGCAGCCGGAGTGCATGGATCCGGCGCTGCAGCCCCTGCAACGGCACCAGCTGAGCGCGTGGCGCGCCGAGGTGCTGGAGCGGGTGGACACGGCGGGCTTGCCGGCCCACGTCAGGCACCGGGTCGCGCTGCGCCGCGCCGCCGTCTGGAGCACGCTGGCCTACGAGCACGCGCGCCTCGGCGACGGCGAGAGCAGCGCGGCGGCCGAAAGGGCGCTGGGCGAACTGGCCTCGGTGCACAAGGGCGAGCTCAGCGAGGAGGACCAGGCCGCGTACAACGATGCTGCGATCCGCGTCAATGCATCGCGCTGGGCGGCCGTGCCCGCAACGGCCGCCGCGCCGGCCGCAACGCGGCCCACGATCGTGACGCAGGCGGGGCAGCCCGGCGAGACCTGCGTGCTGCTGGTGGACGCCAGGCACGACGCTGCGCATCCGCTGGCGAAGCGCTGCACCTATGCGCTCGTGTGGCCGCAATCGGCCAGCGTGAACCGCGAAGGCACGGCCGTCGCGCTGGCGGTGCAGCCCATGGAAGCCTGGCGCGAGCTGTGGCTGTTCCGGCTGCAGGTGCGTCAGTGGACGATCGATGTCCTGCCGCCGGCCAGCCTGCAGCCGGGAAGCGGCTACGCCGAATTCGCCGGCTGGGTGCCCGGTGGGCAGCAGGTGCTGGTGGCCCGCGAGGCGCGGGCGGAAGGGCGCTACCGGCGCAGCTACGAGGTGGTGAGCGTCGCGTCGCTCGCCACCCAGCGCCAGGCCGGGGAGCCGGGGGCGCTGGGTCCGTTCCAGCGCTGGCAGGATGCGGCGTGGAAGAGGAGCTCGGTGGCGCTGCGCTGAACCCTCACCCCGGCCCTCTCCCGCAAGCGGGAGAGGGAGCGGGAGCGGCGACGGGAACTGGCGCCTTCGCGCCTTTCTGCGCCCGCGCCGGGCGCACGTACTCCGGCAGGAAGCTGCGCTTGCTGCGATCGGCGAACAGCACGGTCACCTGGGTGCCGCTGGCTTCCTCCACCACGCCGCGGCCGTAGCGGCGGACCTCCACCAGGTCGCCGCGCGCGAACACCGGCGGCCCGCCGGCTTCGGGCGCCGCATCTTCCTGCTCCTGCGGCTTGTTGCGCAGCAACTCCTCCACCACGGCCTCGTGGGCGGCGATGCGCCGGCAGTTGTCGCAATGCTCGCAGCGCTCCTGCGATGACTCGCCTTCCAGGTGCTCCAGCAGCACCCGCCAGCGGCACTGGCCGGTCTGCGCATAGAACACCATGCGCTCCAGCGCCTCGCGGTCGAGGTCGCGCTTCCTGCCATAGCCCTCGGTGAGCTCGCGCATGCGCTCGCCGCTGGCCGACCTGGCCTGCAGCTTGAGCGTGCCGTCGCGCGACTGGCTCACGATCCTGTCCTTGCGCAGCAGGCCGAGCGCCACCTGCACCTTCGACTTCGGGCGGCCCAGGCGCGCCTGCAGCAGCGGCAAGGTCCATGGCTGCCCGTCCTCGCGCGGCTCGCGCAGGGCCGCCACGATCGCGGCGGCGTCCTCCTCGCCGGGATAGCGGCCGGCCATGAAGAACTGCTGGATCGCCTTGTCGCCGCGCAGGAACAGCAGCGTGCAGCGCGCCAGCTCGCCGTCGCGGCCGGCGCGCCCGGCTTCCTGGTAGTAGGCCTCCAGCGTCGCCGGCAGCTGGTAGTGCAGCACGAAGCGGATGTCCGGCTTGTCGATGCCGAGGCCGAAGGCATTGGTCGCCACGATGATGCGGGTGTCGCCGTTCATGAAGGCGTCCTGCGTGGCCGCCCGCTCGGGCGCGGCCATCTTGCCGTGGTAGATGCCCACCGACTCGTCGACGGCCAGCAGCGCCTCGTGCACCGCATGCGCCGCCTTCACGGTGGCGGTGTAGACGATGCCGCTGCCCTGCGTCGCGCGGGCCAGCCGCACGACCTGCGCCAGCTTGTCGGCTTCCTTGGCGACCGGCACCACGCGCAGGTCGAGGTTGGGACGATAGGCGCTGGTGTTGACCACGCCCGCCGCCGGAATCCCCAGCTGCTCGCAGATGTCCGCGGCGATCTCGTCGGTGGCCGTCGCGGTGAGGGCCAGCACCACCGGCTTGCCCAGGCGCGGCAGCGCGTGCGCGATCTCCAGGAAGGCGGGGCGGAAGTCATGGCCCCAGTGCGAGATGCAGTGCGCCTCGTCGATGGCCAGCAGGCTCACCGGGTGGGCCCGCAGCAGTTGGAGGAAGTCGGGATCGGCCAGCCGCTCGGGCGTCGTCATGACGATGCGCGCCGAGCCGTCCTCCACGGCCTGCAGGGCCGCCTTGGTTTCGTCGCCGTCGATGGCGCTGTTCACCTGCACTGCGGCGATGCCCAGCTCGCGCAGGGACTCGCACTGGTCCTTCATCAGCGCAATCAGCGGCGAGACGACGACGGTGCGTCCGGGCAGCAGCACGGCCGGCAGCTGGTAGCACAGCGACTTGCCGGCGCCGGTGGGCATCACGGCCAGGGTCGCGTCGCCTGCGAGCACGCGTTCGATCACGGTGGCCTGCCCGGGGCGCAGGCGCGCCAGCCCGAAGGTTTCGCGCAGGACCGTGCGGACGCGCCGCGTCGCGGCGGCCGCCTTGCCAGGGGTGGCCGTCGGGGCGCGGGACGCCATGATCAGGCGTCTTCGCCGGAGTCTTCGCCGTCCGCGCCCAGGCGCGATTCGTCGAGTTCCGCGAGGTTCTGGGCCTCGCGGTTGTCCATGTCCGTCATTTCCATGCCGTCGGGGTCGGCCTCGGGGAAGCCCTCGTCGTCCGCCAGGTTCACCACCCGGTCCGGCAGGATGTCGGCGCCTTCGCGCAGGTCCGCGCCGGCCACGGCGGCACGGTCGCCCGTCTTGCCGCTGTCGATGGTGTCCTCGCGCGCCTCGCCGGTGCCGATGGTGTCGCTGCCGCTGTCCGAGTTGTCGCTGGGACCCAGCAGTTCGGCTTCGCGGCCGCTGGGCTCGGTGGGCGCCTTGTCCGCGCCCAGGATGCTGCTGTATGCCATGCGTGCTCCTCTTGGTTCCCGGCCAGTCTGGCGTGCGGGTGGCCAGCGCTGCGTCGGCACCCGCAACCGGACCGTGTCGGACGCAGCCGCCGCGCCCGCTGCCGTACAGTCGTGGCTGCAAGGAGACCCCAGTGACATCGAAGCCAGCGAGCGCACCCGCCCCGGCGGCACTGCCGCCCTTTCGGGCCATTCCCGACCTGATCCGGGAGAACGCGCAGGCGCGGCCGGCGCAGCTGGCCGTGCGGCAGGGCGCGCAACGCATGACCTGGCAGGCGCTCGACGCCGCCGCCGACCGCGTGGCCGCCACGCTGCAGGGCCACGGCCTGCAGCCGCGCGCCAGCATCGCGATCTGCGGTGCCAACTCGATCCCCTACCTGGCGCTGTTCCTGGGCGGCCTGCGCGCCGGGCTGGTCGTCGCCCCGCTGCCCACCGGCGCCACGGCCGAACAGCTGGCCGGCATGGTGCGCGACAGCGGCGCGCGCTTCTTCTTCGTCGATGCGAGCGTGCCTGCCTTCGATGCGGGCGTGCCGCGCATCCGCATGGACGTGGAACAGGAGCTCGCCGGCTGGCTGGTCGGCACCCGACCGCAGCCGGTGCAGATCCAGCCCGAATGGGCCTTCAACATCATCTATTCCTCGGGCACCACGGGCACGCCCAAGGGCATCGTGCAGCCGCACCAGATGCGCTGGGCCCATGTGGCGCGGGGCGAGAACTACGGCTACGGGCCGGACACGGTCAGCATGGTGGCCACCTCCCTGTGCTCCAACACCACGCTCGTCTCGGCCTTTCCCTGCCTGGCCAAGGGCGGCACCCTGGTGCTGACCGAAGGACGCTTCGATCCGGGTGCCTGGCTGGCGCTGGCGCAGGACGCGCGCGCCACCCACGCGATGCTGGTGCCGGTGCAGTACCAGCGGCTGATGGCGTATCCGGACTTCGACCGCTACGACCTGTCGTCCTTCCGCATGAAGTTCTGCACCAGCGCGCCGTTCCCCGCGGCGCTCAAGGCGCAGATCCTGGCGCGCTGGCCGGGCGGCCTGGTGGAGTACTTCGGCATGACCGAGGGCGGCGGCACCTGCATCCTGGAAGCGCACAACTTTCCCGACAAGCTGCACACGGTGGGCCGGCCGTCCGCGGGCCACGACATCCGCCTGATCGACGAAGAAGGCCGCGAGGTGCCGCCCGGCGAAGTCGGCGAGGTGGTGGGCCGCTCGGGCGCCATGATGGCCGGCTACCAGAACCAGCCGGAGAAGACGCGCGAGGCCGAGTGGTACGACCCCGCCGGCAACCGCTTCATGCGCACCGGCGACGTCGGCCGCTTCGACGAGGACGGCTTCCTGGTGCTGATGGACCGGCGCAAGGACATGATCATCAGCGGCGGCTTCAACGTCTACCCGAGCGACCTGGAAGCGGTGCTGCGCCAGCATCCGGCGGTGCACGAAGCCGCCGTCGTGGGCGTGCCGTCCGAGGCCTGGGGCGAGACCCCCGTCGCCTTCGTCGTGCCGAATCCCGATGCGCCGCCGGCCGAGGAAGTGCGCGCCTGGCTCAACGAGCGGGTGGGCAAGATCCAGCGCCTGGCCGACCTGCGCTACCTGCCCGAGCTGCCCCGCAGCGACATCGGCAAGGTCCTCAAGCGCCAGCTGCGCGACGGCTACGGGGGTTGAGCGTTGAGCGTCGGGCGTTGCGAGGGGTTCACGCCAAACGCTCCACGCTCCACGCTCAACGCTCAACGCTCAACGCTCAACGCTCAACGCTCAACGCTCAACGCTGCATTGCCGTTGCCTTGACAATGTTTGCCTAGGCAAGTATATTCGGCGTCCGATGGCCTCCCGGATCGCCCCTTCCCCCGCCCACCCCGTCTTCTACACGCCGGACGACTACCGTCCGGACGAGAGCGCGGCCTACCTGATGCGCCGCATCCTCACGCTCATGGCGGCCGAGGTCGACGAGGCGCTGGAACCGCAGGGCCTCACCAGTGCGCAGTGGGTGCCGCTGCTCAAGCTGCACATGGGCCATGCGTCCACGGTGGCCGAGCTGGCCCGCGAATGCCAGCTCGATGCCGGCGCCATGACGCGCCTGCTGGACCGGCTGGAAGCCAAGGGCCTGGTGGCCCGCGTGCGCTCCTCCGAGGACCGCCGGGTCGTGAACCTCGAACTGACGAAGGAAGGGCGCGATGCCGCCCGGCACATCCCCAAGGTGCTGTGCAAGGTGCAGAACGCCTTCCTCACCGGGCTCGACGTCGCGGAGTGGCAGCAACTGAAGGATCTGCTGCGGCGCATCCTGGACAACGGAACGAAGCTGCAGGGCAGCCGCGAAGGAAAAGAATGATCGACCTGATGACGCGCGGCCGCCTCGCCGGCCTGGTCGCGGCATGGCTGCTGGCCGGCTGCGCCAGCACCCAGGGCATCGCCCCCGAGGCGCAGATGCGGGCCCCGGCGGTGCCGCAGGCCTCCAGCGCACCGGTGGCGCCGGTCTCTTCCACCTGGTGGCGCGACTTCGGCGACCCGCAGCTCGATGCCCTGGTCGAACAGGCGCTGCGCGACAGCCCGACGCTGGGCGTCGCGCGCGCCCGCCTGCGCCGGGCCCAGTCGGCCAGCGCCAGCGCCCGCACCGCGGACCAGCCGCAGTTCCAGGGCCAGCTCGATTTCACCCACCAGCGCTTCAGCGAGAACGGCATCGTGCCGCCGCCGCTGGGAGGCTCGGTGCAGGACAGCGCCACCGCGCAGGTCAACCTGAACTGGGAGCTCGACTTCTTCGGCCGCAACCAGTCGGCGCTGCAGGCGGCGCTCGGCTCCGAGCGTGCTGCCCAGGCCGACGTCGCCGCCGCGCGCGTCGTGCTGGCCAGCAACGTGGCGCGCACCTACTTCCAGCTGGTGCGGCTGCAGGAGCAGGCGGTGGTCGCGCGACGCACCCTGGCGCAGCGCGAGGAGCAGCTCAAGCTGGTGCGCCAGCGCGTCGGCGCCGGCCTCGACACCAACCTGGAACTGCGGCAAAGCGAAGGCGCGCTGCCCGAAGCGCGCCAGCAACTGGAAGCGCTGCAGGAATCGACGCAGACCACGCGCAACGCGCTGGCGGCACTGGTGGGAGCGGGTGAACTGCCCGATCTCGCCAAGCTGCCGACGATCGCGGCGCTGCACCCCGTGACCACCGTGCCGGCGCTGCCCGCCGACCTGCTCGGGCGCCGTCCCGACGTGGCCGCCGCGCGGGCCCGCGTCGAAGCGGCCAGCGAGGGCGTGAAGCAGGCGGAGGCGGAGTTCTATCCCAGCGTGAACCTGGTCGCCTTCGCCGGCCTCACCAGCCTGGGCCTGAGCAACCTCGTCGACCTGGGCAGCCGGCAATGGGGCGTCGGTCCGGCCGTGCGGCTGCCGATGTTCGCGCAGGACCGCCTGCGCGCCAACCTGCGCGGCCGCACCGCGGACCTCGACGCCGCCATCGAGAGCTACAACGGCGCCGTGGTCGAGGCGATCCACGAAGCCGCCGACGCCGTGGCCAGCCTGCAGTCGCTCGCGCGCCAGCTCGCCGAGCAGCGCCAGGCGCTGGCCGCCGCCGAAGGCGCCTACGACATCGCCCTGCAACGCTATCGCGCCGGGCTCGGCACCTTCCTGAACGTGCTGACCGCGGAGACGGCGGTCCTGGCGCAGCGCCGCCTGGGCGTGGACCTGGCAGCGCGCGTGCTCGATGCGCGCGTGGCCCTGTACCGCGCGCTCGGCGGCGGCGCCACCGAGGACACGGCCGTCGCCGCCCACTGAACACCTTCCATCCCGAACATGACCGAAGCACAGAACGTCGCGCCCCTGCAGAAGGGCAATCCCAAGCGCAAGAAGGCGCTGCTCACCCTGGCGGCCGTCGTGGCCGTCGTCGGCCTCGCCTGGGGCGGCTACGAGTGGCTGGTGGCCGGCCACTACGAGACCACCGACAACGCCTACGTGCAGGGCAACGTGGTGCAGATCACGCCGCAGATCGGCGGCACCGTGATGGCCATCCACGCCGAGGAGACCGACTACGTCAAGGCGGGCCAGCCGCTGGTGAAGTTCGACCCCGCCGACGCCAAGGTGGCGCTCGAACAGGCCGAAGCCGCCCTGGGGCAGACGGTGCGCCAGGTGCGCACGCTGTACTCCACCAACGGCTCGCTGGCGGCGCAGGTGGCGCTGCGCCAGGCCGACGTGAGCAAGGCGCAGGCCGAACTCGCGCGTGCCAACGACGACCTGAACCGCCGCGCGGCCCTGGTCGGCAGCGGTGCGGTCTCGAAGGAAGAACTCAATCACGCGCAGACGCAGGTGAACAGCGCCCGCAGCGCGCTGGTGGCGGCGCAGGCGGGGGTGGTGAGCGCGCGCGAGCAGCTGGCCAGCAACCAGGCGATGACCTCCGGCACCGACGTCGAGCAGCACCCGCAGGTGCAGGCGGCGGCCGCCAAGGTGCGCGAAGCGTGGCTGGCGCAGCAGCGCTCGGTGCTGGTGGCGCCGGTCGACGGCTACGTGGCCAAGCGCACGGTGCAACTGGGCCAGCGCGTGGCCGCCGGCACGCCGCTGATGTCCATCGTGCCGCTGAACCAGGTCTGGGTCGATGCCAACTTCAAGGAAGTGCAGCTGCGCAAGCTGCGCATCGGCCAGCCGGTGACGCTGACCGCCGACATCTACGGCAAGCGGGTCGAATACAAGGGCACGGTCTCCGGCCTGGGTGTCGGCACCGGCGCCGCCTTCTCGCTGCTGCCGGCGCAGAACGCCACCGGCAACTGGATCAAGGTGGTGCAGCGCGTGCCGGTGCGGGTGGCGCTCGATCCGAAGCAGCTGCAGGAGCATCCGCTGCGGGTGGGCCTGTCGATGGAAGCGACGGTGGACGTGGCCAAGCAGGAGGGCAAGACGCTCGCCGACGCGCCGCGCGGCGGCGCCGTGTCGCAGACGCAGGTCTTCAGCGCGCAGGACGACGGCGCGGAGGCCGAAGTGCGCCGCGTGATCTCGGCCAACAGCGCCGGCGGCCGGACGACGGCCAGCGGCGCCGGAGCGGCGCCCGCCAAGCGCTGAAGCAGCGACCGTGAGCGCCAACGCGCAGCACATCCCGCCCGCGCCGCTGGAAGGTTCGGCGCGCGTCTGGGGCACCATCGCGCTGTCCGCCGCCACGTTCATGAACGTGCTGGACACCTCGATCGCCAACGTGTCGCTGCCGGCCATCGCCGGCGACCTCGGCGTCAGCCCGAACCAGGGCACCTGGGTGATCACGAGCTTCGCGGTGGCCAATGCCATCGCGGTGCCGCTCACCGGCTGGCTGTCGCAGCGCTTCGGCCAGGTGCGGCTGTTCATCGCCAGCGTGATGCTGTTCGTGATCGCATCGTGGCTGTGCGGGCTGGCGCCCAGCATGCCGCTGCTGATCGCGTTCCGCGCGCTGCAGGGCTTCGTCGCCGGGCCGATGATCCCGCTGTCGCAGTCGCTGCTGCTTTCCAGCTATCCGCGCGCGCTCGCGGGCCTGGCGATGGCGATGTGGTCGATGACGACGCTGGTCGCACCGGTGATGGGGCCGCTGCTGGGCGGCTGGATCACCGACAACATCTCCTGGTCCTGGATCTTCTACATCAACATCCCGGTCGGTGTGATCGCCGCCTTCTCCTCCTGGGCGATCTACCACAAGCGCGAGACGGAGCGCCGCTCGCTGCCGATCGACAAGGTGGGCCTGGCGCTGCTGGTGGTGTGGGTCGGCTGCATGCAGACCATGCTGGACCTGGGCAAGGAGTACGACTGGTTCTCCTCGCCGACCATCGTGGCGCTGGCCGTGATCACGGTGGTGGGCTTCGCCTTCTTCCTGGCCTGGGAGCTCACCGACGAACACCCGGTGGTGGACCTGCGCCTGTTCGCGCGCCGCAACTTCTGGGCCGGCACGCTGGCGGTGTCGGTCGGCTACGGGCTGTTCTTCGGCAACGTGGTGCTGCTGCCCCTGTGGCTGCAGCAGTTCATGGGCTACACGGCGACCGACGCCGGGATGATCATGGCGCCGGTGGGCCTGCTGGCGCTGGTGCTCTCGCCCGTGGTCGGCAAGACGATCGGCAAGGTCGATCCGCGCCGCTACGCCAGCATCGCCTTCGCGGTGTTCGCGCTGGTGCTGTGGATGCGCTCGCGCTTCAACACGCAGGCGGATTTCGGCACGATCATGGTGCCGACCATCATCCAGGGCGTGGCGATGGCCTTCTTCTTCATCCCGCTGATCACGATCACGCTCTCGGGCCTGACGCCGGACCGGATCCCGGCCGCCTCGGGCCTGACCAACTTCGTGCGGATCACGGCCGGCGCGATCGGCACCTCGGTCTCGACCACGCTGTGGGAAAGCCGCGCGGCCCTGCACCACGCGCACCTGACCGAGCTGGTCGGGCCCGGCAGCAACGTGGCGCAGACGGCGCTGTCGGGGCTGGCGTCGGCGGGTCTCACGCAGGAGCAGGCGCTGGCGCAGGTGAACCGGCTGGTCGACCAGCAGGCCTTCATGCTGGCGGCCAACGACATCTTCTGGGGTTCGGCCGTGCTGTTCCTGATCATGGTGCCGCTGGTCTGGCTGACGCACCCGCAGCCGGCGCCGGGCGGCGGCGACGCGGCGGCCGGCGCGCATTGACCAGCTTCGCCCAGGCCCCCTTTCGGGCCTGCGGCGAGGCATCGGCTGACACGGCCTTGCCGCCGCTTCGACGACCAAGGCTGTGCTGGCGCTGACGCGGTGGTTCCGTGCGCGCCGGCCCCAAGACATCCGCGCGGCCCACAGTCCGGCCTGCGTGCATCGGTCATTCTGGAGTCCTAGCCCAGGGAGATTCCTCGAATGAAATACATGCACAAGGCCATCTGGCAATCCGACGGCAACCTCGTGATCCGCGGCAACACCCGCGCGCTGCTGTTCCGTGCGCTGGAAGACGTTCGTGCGGACCTGACCCGGCGCGGCGAGGATGCCGACCAGCTCAAGCGGACCCTGCAGGCGCTGCAGGACGTGCTGGGTGCCTACGACGGCAAGCTCCCGAGCGCGAACGATCTGCTGGGCGACCCGGCGAAGGAACGCGTTTCGCGGAATCTGCTCAAGGGTTGAGCGCTACGCCAGCAAGGCGACGTTGCCTCCCGCGGCCGTCGTGTTGACGGTCACCGTCTGCTCCGCGCAGAACCGCGGCAGGTAATTCGGGCCGCCGGCCTTGGGGCCGGTGCCCGACATCCCTTCGCCGCCGAAGGGCTGCACGCCCACCACGGCGCCGATCATGTTCCGGTTCACGTACACGTTGCCGATCCGCGCTTCGCGCGCCAGCGCTTCCGCGCGGCTGTCGATGCGGGTCTGGATGCCCAGCGTGAGGCCGTAGCCGATCCGGTTGATCGCGTGGATCACCTCCTGCGGGTCGCCGCGCCAGCGTGCGATGTGCAGAACCGGACCGAAGATCTCGTGCTTCACCTGCCCGATGTTCGCGACCTCGAAGGCCTGCGGCGCGATCAGCCGCGTGGCTGGGTCGAAGGGTGAAGGCGGCAGCAGCGGCTTTGCCTCGCGGTGCAGCCGCTCCACGTGCTGCTGCAGGTTGGCGAAGGCGTCGCCGTCGATCACCGGGCCGACATCGGTGCGCCACTCGGCCGGGTCGCCGGTGACCAGTTCGCGGGCGGCACCCTGGATCATGGCGATCACGCCGTCGGCGATCGCCTCGTGCACGCACAGCAGGCGCAGCGCCGAACAGCGCTGGCCGGCGGAGCGGAAGGCGCTCTGCATCACCGCGTCGGCCACCTGTTCCGGCAGCGCGGTCGAGTCCACCAGCATGGCGTTGATGCCGCCGGTCTCGGCGATCAGCGGCACGATGGGGCCGTCCTTGGCCGCCAGCGCGCGCTGGATGATCTTTGCAACCTGCGTCGAGCCGGTGAAGACGACGCCGGCGATGCGCGGCTCGGCGACCAGCGCCGCTCCCACGGTTTCGCCGAGGCCGTGCAGCAACTGCACGGCGTCGCGCGGCACGCCGGCGCCATGCAGCAGCCGGATCGCCTCGGCGGCGATGGCAGGCGTCTGTTCCGCCGGCTTGGCCAGCACCGTGTTGCCGGTGACCAGCGCCGCGGCCACCTGGCCGGTGAAGATCGCCAGCGGGAAGTTCCACGGGCTGATGCAGACCCAGGCACCGCGCGCGGTCAGGCGCAGCTCGTTGCTCTCGCCGGTGGGCCCGGGCAGCGTCACCGGCTGCAGGATGCGCTCGGCTTCCAGCGCGTAGTAGCGCAGGAAGTCCACCGCCTCGCGGACCTCTGCGATGCTGTCGCCCCAGCACTGGAAACCTTCCTTGACCAGCAGGGCGCACAGGCGCGGCAGGTCGGCCTCCATTGCGTCCGCCGCGCGACGCAGGATGGCGGCGCGCTGTGCCACCGGCGTGCGGGACCAGCCTTCGCCGGCCGCGAGCGAGCGCTCGACCGCCGCCGACACCTGGGCCGGATCGGCCATCGCGAGCGCCGGAACGGGCGTGGCGGCGAGCGCCTCCTGCAGTGGCGCGCGCATCGTGGGCACCGCCAGGTCGAGGCCGGCGCTGTTGCGGCGCTGCGGCCCATACAGCTCGGGCGGCAGCGGCAGCGAGGGCTCGGGCGTGAGGTGCAGCGGCGACTCCAGCAATTCGTCCATGCCCACCGACTCGTCGGCGAGCTGGTGCACGAAGGAGGAGTTGGCGCCGTTCTCCAGCAGCCGGCGCACCAGGTAGGCGAGCAGGTCGCGGTGCTGGCCGACCGGCGCGTAGACGCGGCAGGCGAGCTGCGGATCCTGCAGCACCTCGCGATAGATTCCCTCCCCCATGCCATGGAGGCGCTGCAGCTCGAAGGGCGCGCCGTTGCGCCGCGCCATCTGCAGGATCGCGGCGATGGTGCCGGCGTTGTGGGTCGCGAACTGCGGATAGATGACGTCCTTCGCATCGAGCATGGCCTTGGCGCAGGCGAGATACGAGACGTCCGTGTGGTGCTTGTGCGTGAACACGGGGTAGTGCGGCAGCCCGAGTTCCTGCGCGCGCTTGATCTCGGCGTCCCAGTACGCGCCCTTGACCAGGCGGCACATGAGGCGGATGCCGTGCCGGCGCGCGATGTCGGCCACGCTCGCGATCAGTTCCAGCGCGCGCGTCTGGTACGACTGCAACGCCAGGCCGAAGCCTTGCCATTGCGGGGTCTCCCGCGCCACGCGCCCGGCCAGCGCCTCGAAGACATCGAGCGACAGCTCCAGCCGGTCGACCTCCTCGGCGTCGATGGTGAGGTTGATGTTCGCCTCCGCGGCCATCTTGCACAGGCCCCACACGCGCGGCACCAGTTCCTCCATCACCCGTTCGCGCTGCAGCGCCTCGTAGCGCGGATGCAGGGCGCTCAGCTTGATCGAGATGCCGTCGTTGGCCTGCACCGGCTGCGTGCGGTCCACGCCGGCACCGATCGCGGCGATGCCCTGCTGGTAGTGCTCCAGGTAGCGCTCGGCGTCGGGCGCCGTGCGCGCGCCTTCGCCGAGCATGTCGTAGGAAAAACGCAGGTTGGGCTGGCGCCGGCGCGCCGCCGCGGCCTCGTTCATCGCCTCGCGGATGCTCTGCCCCAGCACGAACTGGCGCCCGAGCAACTGCACGGCGCGCAGGGTCGCCGCCACCACCGTGCGCGCGCCCAGCCGCGAGAAGACGTTGCCTTCGCCCTGCGCGCCGTCGCCGGGCAGGAAGCGCTTGGACAGGGAGATCGCGCTGGACGACAGGCGCGCCAGGGCGCTGTCGGCGCTGCCTTCGAAATCGGCGCGCGAGAGCTGGTCGGCCGTCAGGGCGATCGCGGTCTCGGCGTCGGGGACGCGCAGAAGCGCTTCGGCCAGGCGCATCAGCGCCAGCCCTTCGGCACTGGAGATCGGGTACTCCTTGAGCAGGCTCTCCATGGCCCAGAACGGCGGCGGATGGCGGCGCACGGCGCGCACCCAGGGGGCGGCCTGCTGCGCGGCGGCGGCCCAGTCGAGGGCGCCCTGCAAGGCTTGCAGGCGCCGGGTGAGGACCTCGGCTTCGGGCCGGTACGGGGAGGGCAGGCGTTGGGCGGTGGCGGGCGACATGGTGGCTGCAATGGTGAACGAAGCCGATGGTCGCTGGTTGTCAGGCGAATGTTTCGCTAAAATTGGTGCATCAAGTAGGCAGAAATTCGGCCCATGAGCGACGTCTTTCCCGATCTGGATCGCATCGACCTGAAGATCCTGCAGGTTCTGCAGGCGGACGGCCGCATCTCGAACCTCAAGCTGGCGGAGGCGGTGGCGCTGTCGCCGACGGCGGTGCTGGCGCGGGTGCAGCGGCTCACGCGCGAGGGCTACATCCTCGGCTACGAAGCGCGGCTCGATCCGGTCAAGCTCGGGGCGGGGATGCTGGTCTTCGTCGAGGTGCTGCTGGACCGGACCACGCCGAACGTGTTCGAGGCCTTCAAGGCGGCGGTGCAGGTGCAGCCGCAGATCCTGGAGTGCCACATGGTCGCGGGCGGCTTCGATTACCTGCTGAAGACGCGGGCCGCGGACATGCACGCCTACCGCGATTTCGCGGGCACGGTGCTGTGGCAGTTGCCGGGCGTGCGGGAGACGAGGACGTATGCGGTGATGGAGGAGGTGAAGAGCACGACGCGGCTGGCGCTGTAGCGTCCGTCGCCGCCCCGCGAACGTCATTCCCGCGAAGGCGGGAATCCAGGGCGTCCGCATTTCACGCGCTGCGCGCGTGCGCTGGGCCCCCGCCTGCGCGGGGGTGACGGCTTCGCCCGCCCAAGCCAGGGTGCGGCTTCGCCCAGCTACGCGGAGGTGACGGGCTTCGCCCGGCTGCCGAAGATCGCCGTCCCCACCCGGACCATCGTGCTGCCGGCATGGATCGCCGCTTCCAGATCGTCGGTCATCCCCATCGACAAGGTGTCCAGCGGCAGCCCTGCGGCGCGCAGGTCCTCGTACAGCTCCCGCGCGCGCTGGTGCAGCGTTCGCTGCGCCGCGAAGTCCTCCGTCGGCTCGGGGATCGACATCAGCCCGCGCAGTCGCAACTGCGGCAACGCGAGGATCGCCCGCCCCAGCGCAAGCGCCTCGCCCGGGGCTACGCCGGACTTGTTGGCGCCGCCGTCGATGTTGACCTGCAGGCATACGTTCAGCGGCGGCAGCTGCGGCGGGCGCTGCTCGGACAGGCGCTGCGCGATCTTCAGCCGGTCCACCGTCTGCGCCCAGGCGAAGTGCGTCGCCACCAGGCGGGTCTTGTTGCTCTGGATCGGGCCGATGCAATGCCATTCGAGCGGCAGGCCGGCCAGCAGCGCCTGCTTTTCCACCGCTTCCTGGATGTAGTTCTCGCCGAAGGAAAGCGCGCCCGCGGCATGGGCCTCGCGCACGGCGTCGGGTCCGAACGTCTTGGAGACGGCGAGCAGCGTGACTTCGTTCACGTCGCGTCCGGCGTCCGTACAGGCGTGCGCGATCCGCTCACGGACGGTCTTCAGGCGGGCTGCAATCGTGGTCATAATGGGTCGGCCCAACCGTGCGCAAGCCGCGCCGCGCCTGGGCCGTTCCAGAAGAGGAAGTTCGAGGGATCCGTGGATATTACCCAGCTGCTCGCGTTCAGCGTGAAGAACAAGGCATCGGACCTGCACCTGTCCGCCGGCCTGCCCCCCATGATCCGCGTGCACGGCGACGTGCGCCGCATCAACGTCGACCCGATGGACCACAAGCAGGTCCACGCCATGGTCTACGACATCATGAACGACTCGCAGCGCAAGCAGTACGAAGAGTTCCTGGAGTGCGACTTCTCGTTCGAGATCGAGGGCCTGGCGCGCTTCCGCGTCAACGCCTTCAACCAGAACCGCGGCGCCGGCGCCGTGTTCCGGACGATTCCCTCGAAGATCCTCACGCTGGAGCAGCTGAACGCGCCCAAGATCTTCCAGGATCTCTCGCTCAAGCCGCGCGGCATGGTGCTGGTGACGGGCCCCACGGGCTCGGGCAAGTCGACCACGCTGGCGGCCATGATCAACCACCTGAACGAAACCGAGTACGGCCACATCCTCACGGTGGAAGACCCGATCGAATTCGTCCACGAGTCCAAGAAGTGCCTGGTGAACCAGCGCGAAGTGGGCCCGATGACGCTGTCGTTCGCCAATGCGCTGCGCTCCGCCCTGCGGGAGGACCCGGACTGCATCCTGGTGGGCGAGATGCGCGACCTGGAAACGATCCGCCTGGCCATGACGGCCGCGGAAACCGGCCACCTGGTGTTCGGCACGCTGCACACCTCGAGCGCCGCCAAGACCATCGACCGGATCATCGACGTGTTCCCGGCGGAGGAAAAGGAGATGGTGCGCGCGATGCTGTCGGAATCGCTGCAGGCGGTGATCTCGCAGACCCTGTGCAAGACCAAGGACGGCTCGGGCCGCGTGGCCGCGCACGAGATCATGCTGGGCACCTCCGCCATCCGCAACCTGATCCGCGAGGCCAAGGTGGCGCAGATGTATTCCGCCATCCAGACCGGCAACAGCATGGGCATGCAGACGCTGGACCAGAACCTCACCGACCTGGTGAGGCGCAACATGATCACCCCGGCCGAGGCGCGCAGCAAGGCCAAGATCCCCGAGAACTTCCCGGGCTGATCGCCAGGGTCACCCGGCTTCCAGAGAACCAGGACTCGCCATGGAACGCGATCAGGCAAGCAAATTCATCAACGACCTGCTCAAGCTGATGGTGGGCCGCAATGGCAGCGACCTGTTCATCACCGCGGACTTCCCGCCCGCCATCAAGGTCGACGGCAAGGTCACCAAGGTCTCGCCGCAGCCGCTGTCCGCCGCGCACACGCTGGCGCTGGCGCGCTCGATCATGAACGACAAGCAGGCCGCGGAATTCGAGCGCACCAAGGAGTGCAACTTCGCGATCTCGCCGCCCAACGTCGGGCGCTTCCGCGTCAACGCCTTCGTGCAGCAAAGCAAGGTGGGCATGGTGCTGCGGGTGATCCCGCAGATCCTGCCGACCATCGACAAGCTGGGCGTGCCGCAGGTGCTCAAGGACGTGGTGATGTCCAAGCGCGGACTGTGCGTGCTGGTGGGCGCCACCGGCTCGGGCAAGTCGACCACGCTGGCGGCGATGATCGACTGGCGCAACGAGCAGAGCTACGGCCACATCATCACCATCGAGGATCCGGTCGAATTCGTGCACCCGCACAAGAACTGCGTGGTGACGCAGCGCGAAGTGGGCCTCGATACCGACAGCTGGGAAGCCGCGCTGAAGAACACGCTGCGGCAGGCACCGGACGTGATCCTGATGGGCGAGATCCGCGACCGCGAGACCATGGAGCACGCGATCGCCTTTGCCGAGACCGGCCACCTGTGCATGGCCACGCTGCACGCCAACAGCGCCAACCAGGCGCTGGACCGCGTGATCAACTTCTTCCCCGAGGAGCGCCGGCCGCAGCTGCTGATGGACCTGTCGCTGAACCTCAAGGCCTTCATCTCGCAGCGCCTGGTGCCCAAGCAGGACGGCAAGGGGCGGGCGGCGGCGGTGGAGATCCTGCTGAACTCGCCGCTGATTTCCGACCTGATCTTCAAGGGCGAGGTCTCCGAGATCAAGGAGATCATGAAGAAGAGCCGCAACCTGGGCATGCAGACCTTCGACCAGGCCCTCTTCGACATGTACGAGAACAACCTGATCACGTACGAGGATGCGCTGCGCAACGCCGACTCGGTGAACGACCTGCGGCTGCAGATCAAGCTCAATTCGCAGCGCGCGAAGTCGCAGGACCTGTCCGCCGGGACGGAGCACCTCGCCATCGTATGATGCTCACCGTGTGATGGCGGGGCAAAAGCCCGCCAGGCATGCAGGCCAGCCGGGATTCGTCCCGGCTCTTTTTTTTGGCGCAAGGATCCTCAACGCGGAAGCCGCAAAAGGAAAGCAGCCAAAGCCGCGGAAAACATCTCTTCAGATGTCCTTTTGCGGCTTTTGCGCAGCTTCTGCGGCTTCTGCGTTCGATTGCACGATGTGGCACCGCGCCGTCCTGCCCGCGGGCTCTCCTAGAATCGTCCTTCGATTTTCAAAAGAAGGAGACCCGGATGGCCAGCACCAATCCCAAGACGTATGAATCCGTGCCTGAGCGCAAGGTGGCCTTTCTCGGCCTCGGCGTGATGGGCTTTCCGATGGCGGGGCACCTGGCGCTGGCCGGCCACCGCGTCACCGTCTACAACCGCAGCGCCGAGAAGCGCCTGGCCTGGTGCAAGGAATTCACCGGCGCGGCTGCGCCGACGCCGCGCGAGGCCGTGGCGGACTGCGACCTGGTGTTCTGCTGCGTCGGCAACGACGACGACCTGCGGGCCGTCGCGCTCGGCGAGCAGGGCGCCTTCAGCGGCATGAAGAGCGGGGCCGTCTTCATCGACCACACGACGGCCTCGGCCGACGTCGCGCGTGAACTGTCCGCCGAGGCCGGCAAGCGCGGCCTGCAGTTCGTCGACGCCCCGGTGTCCGGCGGCCAGGCGGGCGCGCAGAACGGCATGCTCACGGTGATGTGCGGCGGCGAGCAGGCGGCCTTCGACGCAGCCAGGCCGGTGGCCATGGCCTATTCGCGCGCCTGCACCCTGCTGGGCGCGAGCGGCGCGGGGCAGCTCGCGAAGATGGTCAACCAGATTGCCATTGCCGGCCTGGTGCAGGGCCTCTCGGAGGCCATTTCCTTCGGCATGAGGGCCGGCCTGGACATGGAGCAGGTGCTCGAGGTGATCGGCAAGGGCGCCGCCCAGAGCTGGCAGATGGACAATCGCGGCAAGACCATGATCGCCGACAAGTTCGAGTTCGG
This sequence comes from Ramlibacter alkalitolerans, assembly GCF_016722765.1. GTDB lineage: Bacteria > Pseudomonadota > Gammaproteobacteria > Burkholderiales > Burkholderiaceae_C > Ramlibacter > Ramlibacter alkalitolerans. The sequence continues at coordinate 64,334 of NZ_JAEQND010000017.1, forward strand.
CTTCGCGGTCGACTGGATGCGCAAGGACCTGGGCCTGTGCCTCGACGAGGCGAAACGCAACGGCGCGCGTTTGCCGGTGACGGCGCTGGTGGACCAGTTCTATGCCGACATTCAGGCGCTGGGCGGCAACCGCTGGGACACGTCGAGCCTGATCCGCCGGATCCGCTGAGAAGGCGGACAGCCGGAAGGAAAAAACCGGAAGCGAACGCAGAAGCCGCGAAAGTTACGCAAAAGCCGCAAAAGGAAAATCAGAAAGTTTTCCTGTCTCCCTTTTGCGGCTTTTGCGTGGTTTTTGCGGCTTCTGCGTTCCGGATGTTTGGTTGTTTGGCTGTTTGGCTGTTCGACCCCTTACCGCACCGGCGTCGACACGGCGGCGGGCGGGGCCGAGGGGGGCGGGCCCGCTTCGGCCGAAGGCGGGGTGGATGCGGGGGCCACCGTGGTCACCGGCGCCACCGTGGCCCGGGGTGCGGGCGCCGCCGGCAGCTCGATGCCGCTGGCGCGCAGTTCTTCCGGCGTGGCGACTTCGAAGATGCGCACGACGCGCTGCACGCCGCCGATCTGGCGCGCGATGCTGGTGGCGCGGTCGGCTTCGTGCTGGGTCACGCGGCCCATCAGGTAGACGTTGCCGCGTTCGGTGATCACCTTGAACGCGGTTGCCTGCAGGTCCGAGGCATCGACCAGCGAAGCGCGGATCTTGCCGGTGATCAGCACGTCGCCGGAACGCTGCGGCAGCGTGGTCGGCGCCATCACCGAGATCTCGTTGATGATGCCGCGCACGTTGTCGACCCGCGAGACGATCTGCTCGGCGCGCTGCTTCATGGCATCGGTGGGCGTCTCGCCGGTGAGCAGCACCTGGCGGTTGTAGCTGGTGACGTTGATGTGCACCTGGTCGCCGAGCTGCTCGCGCAGGCGCAGCGCCCCGCGCAGCTCGATCGCCTCGTCGTCGATCTGCGCGCCGGAGCTGCGGCGGTCCGTCACCATGAGGCCGGTGCCGACGGCGGCGGCCCCCACGATCAGGGGGGCGCAGCCGGCCAGCGAGCTCGCGAACAGGGCGGCTGCCAGCGCGTAGAGGGGAAGGGAGGGGAACTTGCGGATCATGCGGGGGTGTCCTGGTCGCCGAGAAGCTGCGCATCCACGCCGTCGCAGATGCAATGCAGCACGAGGATGTGCACTTCCTGGATGCGCGCGGTGCGCTCGTGCGGCACGCAGATGTGCACGTCGGTCTCGCGCAGCACGCTGCCCATCTTGCCGCCGCCGCGCCCGGTGAGCGCGATCACGCTCATCTCGCGCTCGTGCGCCGCCTCGATCGCGGCCAGCACGTTGGCGGAGTTGCCGCTGGTGGAGATCGCCAGCAGCACGTCGCCGGATTGGCCCAGCGCGCGCACCTGCTTGGCGAAGATGCGGTTGTAGTCGTAGTCGTTGGCGATCGCCGTCAGGATGGAGCTGTCGGTCGTGAGCGAGATCGCGGCCAGCTCGGGACGTTCGCGTTCGAAGCGGCCCACGAATTCGGCCGAGAAGTGCTGCGCATCGGCCGCCGAGCCGCCATTGCCGCAGGCGAGCACCTTGCCGCCGCTGGTCACGCATGCGAGCACCGCCTGCACGGCCTGCGCCACCGGTTTGCTGAGGCTTTCGGCGGACTGGTATTTCAGGTCCGCGCTGTCGATGAAATTCTGCTGAATGCGTTGCTCGAGCATCTGTCGATGATACCGCCGGGGTTGCGGTGCCCCGGTTGCGCCCGTGTATCGCGCGCATGAACCCTTTGTCCGGGTGTTCGCGGGGCGCGGCGCAGGTCGCCTCGCGCCAGCAAGCCAATCATCGAAGGCGTGGCCCGCTGATGCGGGCGCTGCGCGCTCACCCGGGCATGCCCGTACGGCCCCACCCCCGTACGCGCCACGGCCGCCGCGGGGACAATGCCCTCGTGGCGAGTGCAATGAGGGTTTCCAGCGGCGTGCCGCCGCTGGCTCTTTTTCCTCCGTCGCCGGCGCGCCACCCGGGCGGCACCGATCGCACCCACGCGACGCATCCACTTCTCCCCCGCAGAGCTTCGTAGCCGCCCATTCGGCCCTTGCTGTGCCACGTCCGCGCCACCGCGCGTGACAAAAGTCTCCCTTGGCAGCCCTCCATGCACGCAACGTTACGCTGGGCGAGGAATGTTTCCGTGCGGAGCTTCGCCTGTAGGTGCGGTCGGACGATGGCGGGACGGAATGGACGACGCACCGGCGGACATGACCCGACACGAGGTGCCGCGCAGAACTGACTTCGTGCGAGTTCCCGCTCACTACTCTAGGCACCTGCAGGCCAAACGAGCCCGCAGGTTCAACAAATCAAGCTCTAGGAGAAGTTGCAATGGCTGTTCTGAAAAAAATTGCCGGTCTCGTTGCCGGTGTTTCCGCTGTCGCCGTCGTCGGTCTCGCCGTCGCCCAAGGCATCCCCCCGAATCCGTTCGTGTCGAATCCCGCCCTGGGCGCCGGCCAGCAGAGCTCGCACCTGACCTCCATGGGCGAAACCGGCGTGCCGGGCCTGATCGACCAGGTCCAGACCGCCGAGGTCACCACCGTGCGCGAAGTCGCGCGTGTCGAAGAGCCCGCCCCGATCGTGGCGCAGGCTCCGGCCCCGGCTCCCGTGATCGTGCAGGAGCAGCAGCAGATGGGCGCCGCGCCGGCCCCGGTGGAAGAGCCCGCTCCCGCCCCGGTGATCCGCCGCAAGGCCGACCGCGGCTAAGCAGCACGCCTCATGCTGGGACGCGCCGTGCAGCGGCGGTCCTAGCCGGCATCGAAAGCGGCGCGCATCCACTGGAGCGCGCCGTTTTCCATGCTGATCACGTCGAAGCGGCACGGCGGCGGCTGCTGCAGCCGCAGCAGGTAGTGGCGCGCCGCGAACACCACACGCCGCTGCTTTTCCCAACCGATGCTCGCAGCCGCGCCGCCGAAGCCGCGGCCGGCGCGCTTGCGCACCTCCACGAACACCAGGGTGCCGTCGCGCTCGCGCATGATCAGGTCGATCTCGCCGCCGCCACGGCCGGGCGTCCGATAATTGCGCGCGACGAGCTTCAGGCCCTGCCGCAGCAGATGCGCCAGTGCGCGGTCTTCCGCCGCATCGCCCTCGTCCTTGGTGCTCACGCCGTGGGTGCCTTTCGAAGGAGTCTCATTGAGCGCATCGTTTGCCTCCGCGCTGGCCGCGGCCCGTGACGCGGCGGCGGCACAGCATTACCCGCAGGGTACGCTGTACGTGGTGGCCACGCCCATCGGCAATCTGGCGGACATCGGCCTGCGCGCCCTGCACGTCCTGCAACTGGTGGACGCGGTCGCCTGCGAGGACACGCGCCACACGCAGGCGCTGCTGCGCGCGTACGGCATCGAGGCCCGCGCGCTGCTGAGCGTGCACCGCCACAACGAGGCGGAGGGCGCGCAGGAGATCGTGCGCCGCCTGCAGCTGGGCCAGCGCGTCGCCTATGCGAGCGATGCCGGCACGCCCGGGGTGAGCGATCCGGGCGCGCGGGTCGTTGCCGCGGTGCAGGCGGCAGGCTTGCGCGTGATGCCGCTGCCGGGCGCGAGCAGTGTCACGACGGTGCTCAGCGCCACCGGCGTGGAAGGCGATGCGCCGGGTTTCGTGTTCTTCGGCTTCCTGCCGGCCAAGGCCGGGGAGCGCCAGCAGGCGATCGAATCGCTCGGGCAGGAGTCGCGGGCCGTGGTGCTGCTGGAGGCGCCGCACCGCATCGGCGTGCTGGCGGACAGCCTGGCGGCTTTGGGCGCGAGGCCGCTCACGATCGGGCGCGAGCTCACCAAGCAGTTCGAGCAGATCGCCACGGTGACCTGCGAGGCCTTCCCGGCCTGGCTGCAGGCCGACCCGTCGCGTTCACGCGGCGAGTTCGCGCTGGTGCTGCATCCGGTGCGGGTGCAGGGCGACGGCGGCGAGGCGCTGCGGGTGCTGCGGCTGCTGGTCGCGGAGCTGCCGGTGAAGACGGCCGTGCGGCTGGCCGCGGAGATCACGGGGGCGTCGCGCAATACGCTGTATCCGGCGGCGCTGGCGATGAAGGGCGAGGGGGATTCGTAGGCTGGCGGTGACGCGCGAAGCGCCGGAACCCCAGCGCTGGGGTTTCGCTTCGCTCCACCGCCAGCCTACGAAAACCGCAAGCCAGATCAGATCACCAGCGGATCCACATCGATCGCCCACCGGATCAAGCCCCTGACCCGCAAGCCCTGCAGCACCGGCTGCCACGCCGCCAGGAAGGCCTGCAGCGCCGGCCGCGAACCGCTTTCCAGCAGCAGCTGCGCGCGTTCCACGTTGGCCACCCGCTGCACCGTCATCGGCACCGGCGCATAGATCACCACGTGACCGCTGCCGTCCAGCCCGGGGCCGGCGTCGGCCGCGGACTGCAGGAAGGCCTGCGCGATCTCCTGCGTGCGGGCCTCGGCGCGCAACAGGGCCTGGAAGGCGAAGGGCGGCATCGCGGCCTGCCGCCGCTCCTGCAACTGCTGCTCCGCGAAGGCCGGGTAATCGTGCTTCTTCAGCGCCGCGAACATCGGATGTTCGGGGCTGAAGGTCTGCACCCACATCTCGCTGGCGGCCGAGCGCGCCGCATCCCGGCCGGCGCGGCCGGCGGCCTGCATCAGCAGGCTGAACAGGCGCTCCGGCGCGCGGAAGTCGCTGGAATACAGGGCGCCGTCCGGATTCACCGCCGCCACCAGCGTGATGCGCCGGAAGTCGTGCCCCTTGGTCACCATCTGCGTGCCGACCAGCACGTCCACCTCGCCGGCATGCACCTGCGCGAGCTGCTCCTCCAGCGCGCCCTTCAGCCGGGTGCTGTCGGCATCCATGCGGGCGACGCGGGCCGGCTCCCCGTCCGGACGGCGCGCTTGCGCCAGCAGCTCGACCAGCTGCTCCTCCAGCCGCTCGGTGCCGCGTCCGAGCGGCGCGACGTCGACGTTGCCGCACTGCGGGCAGGCCCGCGGCACCCGTTCGGTGAAGCCGCAGTGGTGGCAGCGCAGCGTGCGGTCGATCTTGTGGAAGACGCGGAAGGCGCTGCAGTGGCTGCATTCGCTCTTCCAGTCGCAGGCGTTGCAGGCCAGCACGGGGGCGTAGCCGCGCCGGTTGAGGAACACCAGCGACTGTTCGCCGCGGGCGATGCGCTGGCCGATCGCGGCCAGCAGCGGCGGCGAGAACAGCGTGCCGCGCGGCTGGTGGTTCATGTTCACCAGCCGCACGGTGGGCAGCGCACCGGCGCCGATGCGGGCCGGCATCTCCAGGCAGCGGTAGCGGCCGCGATCGCAGGCCTGCCAGCTCTCCAACGAAGGCGTGGCCGACCCGAGGACCACCTTCACGCCCTCCGCGTGGCCGCGGTAGACGGCCAGGTCGCGGGCCGAATAGCGGGCGCCTTCCTGCTGCTTGTAGCTGGGGTCGTGCTCCTCGTCGACCACGATCAGGCCCAGCGTCGGCAGCGAAGCGAACACGGCCATCCGGGTGCCCAGCACGATCCGGGCGCGGCCCAGGTGGGCGGCGATCCAGCCCTTGAGGCGCTGCGGGTTGGTCATGCCGCTGTGCAGCGCCACCACCGTGTCGGCGCCGAAGCGCTCCTCGAAGCGCGCCTGCAGCTGCGGCGTGAGGTTGATCTCCGGCACCAGCACGAGCGCCTGCGCCTGCGGATCGCGCGCGAGCAGCGCCTGGACGGCGCGCAGGTAGACCTCGGTCTTGCCGCTGCCGGTGGCGCCGAACAGCAGGAAGGGGCCCGGTTCGGCGGCAATGGCGGCGAGGGCCTGGGCCTGCTCGTCGCTCGGCGCCGGCGGGACGTGCCGGGGCGCTGCCGCAGCCGGCGCCGCCTTGCGCTGCAGGCGCCGGGCGAGCTGCACCGCGTCCAGCCCCCGCAACTGCGGCGGCAGCGCGGCCAGCGCGACTTCGCCCAGGCTGCGCTGGTAGTAGCCGGCCGCGAAGGCGACCAGCTGGCGCCAGCCTGCGGACAGGGGCGGCAGCCCGCCGAGCACGGCGCCGACGGGGCGCAACTGCGCGGCGTCGACCGGCGTCCCGTTGCCGGGCGGCGGATCCCAGACCACGCCGCAGACTTCCCGCCGGCCCAAGGGAACGCGCACCAGGGAGCCCGGCGCGAGGGGCGCCTCGCCCAGGTAGCTGAGGGGCTCGCCGACCGTGCTGTGGGCGGGCGTCGGCACCACCACGTGCAGCAATTCGCCCATGGACTAGGGCCGGTTACGGCGGCCACTCAGGCACGGCTGTGGGAAACCGGCATAAGTACTTGATTCCGCTGCGCTTTGCGAATGGGAGCCGTTTTTGTGGATAACTTTGTTGATACTGCACCGCCGCACGGCCCGCAGGCCCATGAAATCAAGGGCTTGCCTCGTCCGCACCGGAAAAGTGCATAAAGTGAAATGCAGCAAAATCAATGACTTAGCGGCGCTACTGTTTTTGCAGCGCATGAGGCAGGCGGCCAGGCTGGCATTCGTCCCGCAATACACGTTTTGTGCATAAGTCAAGCGCGCGCGCCAAGGAATTCAGCCGGCGGCGCGCAGGGAAGCCCCGAGGGGGGCGTTCAGGCGCTGCCGGCGCGCATTTTCGCAGAGTGGCCGTGGACGGCTTCGACCAGGGCGTGCACGTGCTCCGGCGGCGTGTGCTGGCTGATCCCGTGGCCCAGGTTGAAGACCTGGGTGGCGCCGGTGCCGCTGCCGGCATGCGGCGTGCCGAAGTCCTCGAGGATGCGGCGGGCCTCGGCGGCCACCGCTTCCGGCGGCGCGAACAGCGCGGCCGGATCCATGTTGCCTTGCAGAGCCTTGCTGGCGCCGACCTGCGCGCGGGCGCGGCCCAGGTTGACCGTCCAGTCCACCCCCAGCACGTCGCAGTCCAGGCGGCCCATTTCCTCCAGCCACTGGCCGCCGCCCTTGGTGAAGACGATGCGCGGGATGGTGGCGCCCTCGGCGTCGGTGCGCTTCAGCCTGGCCAGCACCTGCGCCGTGTACTGCAGGCTGAATTGCTGGAAGGCGCTGTCGGCCAGCGCGCCGCCCCAGCTGTCGAACACCATCACGGCCTGCGCACCGGCGTCGATCTGCGCATTGAGGTAGGCCGCGACGGCCTCGGCGTTGACCTGCAGGATGCGGTGCATCAGGTCCGGGCGGCTATAGAGCATGCTCTTGACGCCGCGCCAGTCGTCCCCCGAACCGCCGCCCTCCACCATGTAGCAGGCGAGCGTCCAGGGGCTGCCGGAAAAGCCGATCAGCGGCACGCGCCCGTTCAGCGCCTTGCGGATCGAGGTGACCGCATCGAACACGTAGCGAAGCTTGTCCAGGTCCGGTACCTGCAGGGCGCCGACGGTGGCTTCGTCGCGCAGCGGGCGCGCCAGCTTGGGGCCTTCGCCCTCGGCGAAGCTGAGGCCCAGGCCCATCGCGTCGGGCACCGTCAGGATGTCCGAGAAGAGGATGGCCGCGTCGAGCGCGAAGCGGTCCAGCGGCTGCAGCGTCACCTCGGTGGCGTACTGCACGTTGGTGGCCAGCCCCATGAAGCTGCCCGCGCGCGCGCGCGTCGCCTTGTATTCGGGCAGGTAGCGGCCGGCCTGTCGCATCAGCCACAGCGGCGTGTACGGTGTGGCCTGGCGCAGGCAAGCGCGCAGGAACGTGTCGTTGGCGAGGGGCTGGAAGCGCATCCCGCCATTGTCGCAGGGCCTATGATCCCGGTTCCGGATGGGCAGCATGGCAGTTGATTTCGAGCAGGCGCGGGCGTTTTTTCTGCGGGGCGTCGCCGCCTGCGAGGCCGGCCGCCTGCCCGAGGCGGAGCGCGATTTCGCCGCTGCCCTGTCGATGGCGCCCGGGCGGCCGTCGGTCCTGAGCAACCTCGGGGCGGTGCGGCTGAAGCTCGGTCGCGCGCAAGAGGCGCTGGAACTGCTGCGGGAGGCGCTGCAGCACGAACCGGAGAATCCCGAGACGCTGGGGCACTGCGGCACCGCGCTGGCCGAACTCGGTCGCACCGGCGAGGCCCTGGCCCATTTCGATCGCGCGCTGGCCGTGGATCCGCGCCCGCCAGCGCTGTGGACGCTGCGCGGGAATGCGCTGCGGGAACTGGGGCGCGGGCCGGAAGCGGCGCAGTCCTTCCGCGAGGCGCTGGCCCGCGGCGGCGACACCGAACTGCTTGGCTACTACCTGGCCGGCCTGGAGGCCGGCGCCCCACCGCCGCGGGCGCCCGCGCACTACGTGGAAGCGCTGTTCGACGGCTATGCGGCGCAGTTCGACGCGCATTTGGTGCAGACGCTGCACTACGACGCGCCGCAAGTGCTCATCGCGCGGCTGGCCGCGGCGGGCCGGCGCTGGCGCAACGCGCTGGACCTGGGCTGCGGCACCGGCCTGTGCGGGCCCTTGCTGCGCGCGCTGGCCGACCGCGTGACGGGCGTGGACCTGTCGGCGAACATGCTGGAGAAGGCCCGGGGCACCGGCGCGTACGACGCGCTGGTGCAGGCCGACGTGGTGGCCTTCCTCGCGCAGGCGAGCGAGTCCTTCGACCTGGTGGTCGCGGCCGACGTGTTCATCTACGTCGGTGCGCTCGACGAGGTGTTCGCGCTGCTCGCGCAGCGCATGCCGGCAGGCGCCGGCTTCTGCTTCACGGTGGAGGCGTCCTCCGGGCCCGAACTGGAGCTGCGCAGCAGCCTGCGCTATGCGCATTCCGAAGCGGGCCTGCGCCGGCTGGCGCAGCAGCACGGCTTTCGCATCGCCGCCCTCGAGCAGCGGCCCGTGCGCCAGGAGCAGCGCGTGCCGATCGCCGGCCTGTTCGCCTGGCTGGAGAAAAGCTGAGCCTGCCGTTCGGCGGGAAGATCGGCATTCGGGGGGAGGCGCGTGCAGACTCGCCGACGCACAGTGCCTGCACCGCGCAGCACGCGCAGACATCCCCCGGAGGAGCCCCATGATCCCCATCGACGGACAGACGATGCGCGAGGTGGCCCCGCGCTTCAGCGGCGAACTCGGCGAGCGGCAGGAAGCCATCATCAACGCGGTGGGCGCCGTGCTCGCCGCCACGCTCGACCGCTACGAGATCAACACCCGGCTGCGCATCGCGCACTTCCTGGGCCAGACCTGCCATGAGTCGGCGGGCTTCCGCACCACCGAGGAGTTCGCGAGCGGCCAAGCGTACGAAGGCCGCAAGGACCTCGGCAACACGCAGCCCGGCGACGGCGTGCGCTTCAAGGGCCGCGGCCTGCTGCAGCTGACGGGGCGTGCCAACTACCAGGAATACGGGCGCGCACTCGGGGTGGACCTGGTGGGCCAGCCGGAACTCGCGGCCGAGCCCGCGCTGTCGCTGCAGATCGCCTGCGAATTCTGGAAGCGCAAGCAGATCAACCGGGTGTGCGACGACGACGACGTGGTGGGGGTCACGCGCAAGGTGAACGGCGGCAAGAACGGCCTGGCCGAACGCAGCACCTTCACCGCCAAGGCCAAGGCGGCCATCGCGCGCATCGAGGCCTTCATGCTCGAAGGCTGTGCGGAGCCCGGCGACGACAACCGCCCGGTGCTGCGGCGTGGCTCCAAGGGCGAGCTGGTGGGCGAGCTGCAGCAGTTGCTGCGGCAGCAGGGTTTCGCACTGGCGCACGACGAGGACTTCGGCGCCGCCACCGAGCTGGCGGTCGTCGCGTTCCAGAGTGGGCGCAAGCTGGAGGCCGACGGCATCGTCGGCCCGCAGACGTGGGCGGCGCTCGCCGCGCAGCCGCGCGCCGTGCCGGCAGCCGCCAAGGCCGCTGCGCGCCCGGCGGCGCGCAAGCGCGCGTAGTTCCTAGCGCACCGCTTTCCGCAGCGCCTGGTCGATGTCCCAGAGGATGTCGTCGACATCCTCGATGCCCACCGAGAGGCGGATCATGTCCGGCCGCACGCCGGCGCGCGCCAGTTCTTCCTCGCTCAACTGGCGGTGCGTGGTGGAGGCGGGGTGGATCACCAGCGTCTTGGCATCACCGATGTTGGCCAGGTGCGAGAGGAACTCGCAGGCATCGATGAAGCGCTCGCCGGCTCGCGCCGCGTCATCCGCGCGGATGCCGAAGGTGAGGATGCCCGATGCGCCCGGCTGGCCGTCGATGGCGCGGAACTGCTTCTTCGCCAGCGCGTGGTGCGGCGAGCCCTCCAGCCCGGGATAGTTGACCCAGCCCACCAGCGGGTGGTCGCTGAGGAACTCGGCGACGCGGCGGGCGTTGCGGCAGTGCGCCTGCATGCGCAGGTGCAGCGTCTCGACGCCCTGCAGGATCAGCCAGGCGTTGAGCGGCGACAGCGCGCCGCCGAAGGTGCGGTTCACCTCCATGCGCGCCTTCATCGTGTAGCCGAAGTCGCCGAAGGTCTCGTAGAACTTGACGCCGTGGTAGGCGCGGCTCGGCTCTAGCATCTCGGGAAACTTCTCGCGCGCCAGGCCGCTGCCCCAGTCGAACTTGCCCGACTCCACCAGCACACCCGCCATGGTCGTGCCGTGGCCGCCCAGGTACTTGGTGGCGCTGTGCACGATGATGTCGGCGCCGAAGGCGAAGGGGTTGCACAGGTAGGGGCTGGCCACCGTGTTGTCGACGATCAGCGGCAGGCCGTGCTCGTGCGCGATGCGTGCCACGGCCTCGATGTCGAACACGTTGACGAGCGGGTTGCCCAGCGTCTCGCCGTAGACGGCGCGCGTGTTCGGCCGGATCGCGCGGCGGAAGTTGTCCGGATCCTCCGGGTCGACGAAGGTCGTTTCGATGCCGAGGCGGCCGAAGCCGATCCCCAGTTGGCCGACGGTGCCGCCATACAGCGTGGAGGCAGCGACGATGTGGTCGCCGGCCTTGAGGATGGCGAGGATCGCCGTCATCTGCGCCGCCATGCCGGTGGCGCAGGCCAGCGCCGCGCGCCCGCCTTCCAATGAGGCGACGCGTTCCTCCAGCACCGCGACGGTCGGATTGCTGATGCGGCTGTAGACGTTGCCGAAGGTCTGCAGGTTGAACAGGCTGGCGGCGTGCTCCGCCGAATCGAACACGAAGCTGGTGGTCTGGTGGATCGGCGTGGCGCGCGCGCCGGTCACCGGGTCGGGGATGGCGCCGGCGTGGATGGCGCGGGTGCCGAATCCGTAGTCGTGGTCCTGTTGGCTCATGTTGGTGGTCGTAGGCTGGTGGTGGAGCGGAGCGAAACCCCAGCGCTTCAGTAGAACAGCTGCTGCGGCCGCCGCGCCGAGATCACCTTGGTATCCACGCCGGCCCAGTTGAGCCCGCCGAACAGGCGCGCATGCTCGATCTTCACGCAGCGGTCCATCACCACGTCCAGGCCGGCGGCGCGCGCCTTGGCGGCCGAAGCCTCGTCGACCACGCCGATCTGCAGCCACAGGCACCTGGCGCCGATGGCCATGGCTTCCTCGGCGATCGGCGGGATGTCGGCGCTCTTGCGGAAGCAGTCGACCATGTCGATCTTCTCGCCGGCTTGCGCCGCCGCCGTCACGCTGGGGTAGCTGCGCTGTCCCAGGATCTCGGGCGCCGAAGGATTGATCGGCACGATGCGGTAGCCGTGCTCCTGCATGTACTTGGCCGCGAAGTAGCTCGGGCGATGCCATTGCGGCGACAGGCCCACCACGGCGAGCGTGCGGCAGGTGCGGAGGATGCGGCGCAGTTCGTGGATCGTGCTCATCGCGCCAGTGTACGCACCGGCGCGCCGGCCTACATCTGGCCGATGGCGTTGCGCACTTCGTCGGCGCCCAGCACCTCGGACAGCACCACGGGCGCGCGGCCCGGGCGGTACACCACGTACACGGGCACGCCGTTGCGCCCCAGTTGCGCAAGCGCCGCGGTGATGGCGGGATCGCGCCGCGTCCAGTCGGCGCGCAGCAGGGTGAAGTTGCCCTTGTCGAAATCGGCCAGCACGTCGCCGCGCGACAGCGTGGTCTTCTTGTTCAACTGGCAGGTGACGCACCAGGCGGCGGTGAAGTCCACGAACACCGGCTTGCCGGCCGCCACCAGTTGCTGCACGCGCTCCGGCGCCCAGGGCTGCCAGCGGCTGTCGGCGGAGGTGGCGATCGCGCCGGCCGTGGGCGTGCGCGTGATCGCGCCGCCGATGGACCAGGCCACGAACACCAGGCCGGCCACGGCCACCGAGCCCAGGATCACGCGGGTGCGGCCGTGCAGCGTCAGCGCCCAGACCACCATGCTCAGGGCCACCAGCAGCGCCAGCAGCGAGGCCGCGCCGTCGACGCCGCTCTGCTGGCCCAGCACCCAGGTGAGCCAGGCGACCGTCGCGAACATCGGGAAGGCCATCAGGCGGCGGAAGGTCTCCATCCAGGCGCCGGGCCGGGGCAGCCAGCCGGCAATGGCCGGGACCCAGGCCGCAGCCAGGTAAGGCAGGGCCATGCCGAAGCCGAGCGCAAGGAAGATCGCCATCGCTTCGCCGGCCGGCAGGGTGGCCGCGAAGCCGAGCGAGGCGCCCATGAAGGGCGCGGTGCAGGGCGAAGCTACGGCGACGGCCAGCACGCCGGTCAGGAAGGCGTTCGCCACCGGGTGCCTGGCTTCCAGCGTCGCCACCGAGCTGGGAAGGAAGGAGCGGAATTCGAACACGCCGGCCAGGTTCAGCGCGATCAGCGTGAACAGCGCGGCCAGCGCCGCGACCACGCCGGGCGACTGCAGCTGGAAGCCCCAGCCCAGTTGCTCGCCGGCCGCGCGCAGCGCCAGCATCAGCGCGCCGAGCGCGGCGAACGACACCACCACGCCGACGGTATAGGCCAGGCCGCTGATGCGGTGGCCGCGCCGGTCGTCCGCGTGCTGGGTGAAGCCCACGACCTTGATCGCGAGCACCGGGAACACGCAAGGCATGAGGTTGAGGATCAGCCCGCCGAGCAGGGCGCCGAACAGCGCGGCCAGCAAGGTGGTGCCGGCGGTCGATGGCGCGGCGGCGGTCGGGAGGGCGGCGCTCTGGCGCAGCGCCTCCTGCAGCGCGGGCGAGGCTGCGGCCACCGGCGCCGCCTTGGCCGGCCAGGTGCCGGTGACGGGCGCTTCGACGCGCCAGGCCTGGCCGCCGGCGGCGAGCACCACCGGGAGCACGTCCGGGCTGGCGCCGCGATGCGGTGACAAGGGCACGCTGGCCGTCCAGGTGTCGCCGTTCCAGGCCTGCGTCCAGGCGCCGGGGGGGTCGATCACTTCCCCGGTTTCGGGGAAGAACTCGAGGTTTTTTCCCCGCGCGGCGGCCGGCAGGCCAGGCACCGAGATCGCCAGCTTCTGGCCTTCGACCTTGACCCCGGCGGCCGATTTCAGCGGCTGCGGCACGGCCGCCAGTGCGGCCTGGAAGTCGCCGCCGTGCAGCGCCGTGGAGCCGCGCGCCGGCAGCCGGAGCGTGAAGCTGCCCTCTTCGGGGATGCATTCCTTCTGGCAGACCAGCCAGGACGCCTTGAGCTGGATCTCGGCGTCGCCGGTCAGCGAGGGCTTGAAGGCCTGGGTGACGGTGAGGGGCACCGGCAGCAGCACGGTGCCCTCGTAGCCGTAGTTCATCAGCGGGCCGACCGGCAGCTTGTGCGGCACCGGCCACGCGATCTCGCCCGCCTCCAGGCCGGCCGGCAGGCTGAAGGCGACCTGCGTCGGCAGGCCGGAGTCGCCCGGGTTCTTCCAGTAGGTGTGCCACTCGGGTTGGTGGGTGATCTTCAGGCCCAGCCAGACCGGCTTGCCGGCTTCCAGGCCGTCCGGCGCGTGCGCCAGCAGCTCGGCCCGGACGTGGTCGGTGGCGACCACGGACTTGTCCGCCTGGGCGAAGGAAGCGGCGGGCAGGACGGCGGCCGCCAGGGTGGCGGCGGCAAGCAGGCGGGCGAATCTCATGGCTGGTGGGTGGAGCTCTGCGTTGGGCGCGAAGTTCCGGGCGTTGGGGCGAAGCCCAGCACCACCCGTCGGGTGGTGGCGCTCTTCTTCTCGATCTTGGTGACGACCACCGCCCCGATTTCCGAGGTGTTGGCCACGTGGGTGCCCCCGCAGGGCTGGTAATCGATGGCGGCCGCGCCGCCGATGCGGATGGTGCGCACGCGCCCGCTGCCGCGCGGCGGCTGGACCGACATGCTCTTGACCAGGGCTGGATTGGCATCCAGCTCCTCGTCGGTGATGGCGCCGATTTCCACCGCGTGGGCCGCGCCGACCAGGCGGGCGATGCCTTCGGTGAGCGCTTCCTTCTCCAGCGGGTCCGTCATGTTGAAGTCCAGCCGGGCGTAGTCGGGCGTGATGGAGCAGCCGTTCACGAGCTGCGGCACCAGGTGGCACAGGAGGTGGGTGGTGGTGTGAAAGCGCATCAGCCGGTGCCGCCGCTCCCAGTCGATGCGGGCGACCACGCTGGTGCCCGGGCGCAGTTCGGCCAGCAGCGCCTCTTGCCCGGCCTGCGGCACGTGGGCGATCGCGCCCGTGGGCTGGCCCAGTTCGTCCTTCGCCTTGCGGGTGTCCGCCACCTGCAGCACCCGGCCGTCGGCCAGCACCAGGACGCCGGCGTCGCCGGCCTGACCGCCGCCGAGGGGATAGAACACCGTGCGGTCCAGCACCACGCCCTGTTCGCCGACGGCGACGACGGTGGCGGGCGTCTCCCGCAGGTAGGCATCCTCTCGAAACAGCTCTTGCGTCATTCCCCGATTGTCCCTTTTCCCGGGCGACCTCCCCACAGTGTGGGATCAACGATGCACACTTCGTGCCATGTCCCGAAGTGCCTGCATCCTCTTCGTGCTGCTCGCGGGCCTGGCCGGCTGCAGCGATACCGCCCGCCTGCCCGAAGCGGCCACGCAGGGGGCGCAGCCGCAACTGCCACCGCCCGTGAAGGCGCTGATTCCCACCGTGCACATCGCGCCGGCCGAGGGCTGGCCGCAGGGCGCCGGGGCCGCAGGCGCCGGCCGGCTTCCGGGTGACGGCGGTCGACCGGGGCCTGGAGCACCCGCGCTGGCTGTACGTGCTGCCGAACGGGGACATTCTCGTCGCCGAGAGCAATGCGCCCAAGCCGCCGCCGGAGGACGAGCCGAAGGGCCTCAAGAACTTCGTGATGAAGCAGGTGATGAAGCGGGCCGGCGCCGGCGTGCCCAGCCCGGACCGGATCATGCTGCTGCGCGACGCCAACGGCGACGGCCAGGCGGAGCACAGGAGCGTGTTCATCGAGCACCTGCATTCGCCCTTCGGCATGGCGCTGGTGGGCAACACGCTCTACGTGGCCAATGCGGATGCGGTGCTGCGCTTTCCCTACCAGGCGGGGCAGACGCAGATCAGCGCCGCGCCGGTGAAGGTGACCGACCTGCCGGCCGGGCGCAACCACCACTGGACCAAGGGCCTGGTGGCGAGCCCCGATGGCCGCAAGCTCTATGTGTCGGTGGGCTCGAACAGCAACGTCGCCGAAGCCGGCATGGAGATCGAGGAGGGCCGGGCCGCGATCTGGGAGATCGACCTGGCCAGCGGCAGCAAGCGCCTGTTCGCCGGCGGCCTGCGTAATCCGGTGGGGCTGGCCTTCGAGCCGCGCACCCGCGCGCTGTGGGCCGTGGTCAACGAACGCGACGAGCTCGGGAGCGACCTCGTGCCGGACTACCTCACCTCGGTGCGTGAGGGCGCGTTCTACGGGTGGCCCTGGAGCTACTGGGGCGCGCACGTGGACGAGCGCGTGAAGCCGCCGCGCCCGGACATGGTGGCGCGCGCGATCGCACCCGACTTCGGCCTGGGCAACCACGTGGCGCCGCTGGGGCTGGCGTTCTCGGAAGGAAGAATGACTGGGCCGTTTGCGGATGGGGCCTTCGTCGGCGAGCACGGCTCCTGGAACCGCCAGCCGCGCAGCGGCTACAAGGTGGTGTTCATCCCGTTCGCGAATGGGCGGCCGGCCGGTCCGCCGCAGGATTTCCTCACCGGCTTCCTGAGCCCCGAGGGCAAGGCCTGGGGCCGTCCCGTGGGCGTGGCGCTCGATCGGTCCGGCGCCCTTCTGGTGGCCGACGATGTCGGCAACACCGTCTGGCGCGTTGCGCCTGCGCGCTGACCCTGTTCCGCGCTCCCGCGCCTTGTAGGCTGGTGGTGAGCCGCGCCAGCGCGAACCCCAGCGATCCCGTGGCCTCAGCTCAACGCCGGCAGCGTCCCGTTCAGGTACGCCGTGATGATCATGGCGGTGAGCGACGGTCCCCGCGTGCACTGGTCCAGCGCCACGGCGATCGACAAGGCCAGCGAGGGCCACACGGCCCGGTTCCAGCTCTCGCGCCAGGCGGTTTCAGCGAATGTACGAAGAGTCCCCATGCAGCTATGTTCTTCGCCAGGCCGTGCCCTGTCGTTCGGCGGAAGCCGCGTGCAGGGCGTCGCGCGCAAGCAGCCCGTCCGTAAGACGCGTGACTACAGGCGCGTGCGCCTGCTTGCAAGCGTGTCGGTCAGGAACGCTGGGGTAGCGGCAGGGCCGTCTTGTAGCGGACCTGCTTGAGCGCGAAGCTGGAGCGGATCTTCTCGATCCCCGGGATCGGCGTGAGCTGTTCCAGGATGAAGCGCTCCAGCGCCGCGATGTCCGGCACGGCGACGCGGATCAGGTAGTCGCTGTCGCCCGTCATGAGGTAGCACTCCATCACCTCGTCGTGCTCCGCGATCCGGCGCTCGAACTCCGCCAGGGCTTCCTTGGACTGCGACTTCAGGCTGATGTTGATGAAGACGTTCAGCCCCAGGCCCAGCGCCTTGGCGTTCGCCAGCGCCACGTAGCGCTCGATCACGCCGGCGGCCTCGAGCGCCTTCACGCGCGCGAGACACGGCGAAGGCGAGAGGTGGACGCGCCGCGCCAGCTCCACGTTGGTGAGCGAGCCGTCTTCCTGGAGTTGGGCCAGGATGCGGAGGTCGATCGGGTCGAGTTGCATGGAATGCTGCGTACAACGGTGCGCGCGGCATTTTATGCTGCCGAGCCTCCCCCCGCTGTGCACTTCGGCGCCCCGTGCCGCGGCTTCCTGCCTAGAGTGGAGGCATGGCCGACGACAGCATCAACCGTTTCCTCGCCGACGGCACCGGCGACTCCGATCCCATCGAAACCACCGAATGGCGCGACGCCTTCCGCGCGCTGGTGGAGAAGGAGGGTGCGGCGCGGGCGCGCTTCATCCTGGACCAGCTCGCCGTCATGGGGCGCAGCCCCGCCGTCGGCTGGTCGCCGGAGCTGGTCACGCCCTACGTCAACACCGTGCCGGTGGAGCGCCAGCCGGTGTTCCCGGGCGACCTGGCCATCGAGGAGAAGCTCGCGTCGATCATGCGCTGGAACGCGCTGGCGATGGTGGTGCGGGCCAACACCGCCTACGGCGAGCTCGGTGGCCACATCGCCAGCTATGCCAGCGCGGCCGACCTGTTCGAGGTCGGCTTCAACCACTTCTTCCGCGCCCGCAACGGCAGGAGCGGCGGCGACCTGGTGTTCTTCCAGCCGCACAGCGCGCCGGGCGTCTATGCGCGCGCCTTCCTCGAAGGGCGCCTGGGCGAGCAGGACCTGGCGCACTACCGGCAGGAGATCGTGCCGCCCGGCGAGGATGCCCGCGGGCTTTCGAGCTACCCCCACCCGTGGCTGATGCCGGACTTCTGGCAGTTCCCGACCGGCTCGATGGGGATCGGTCCGATCAGCTCGATCTACCACGCGCGCTTCATGCGCTACCTCACGCATCGCGGGCTCGTGAATTGCGAAGGCCGGAAAGTGTGGGGCGTGTTCGGCGACGGCGAGATGGACGAGCCCGAGAGCATGAGCGCACTCACGCTCGCCTCGCGCGAGAAGCTGGACAACCTGGTCTGGGTGGTCAACTGCAACCTGCAGCGCCTGGACGGGCCGGTACGCGGCAACGGCCGCATCGTCGACGAACTCGAGAAGCTGTTCCGCGGCGCCGGCTGGAACGTGATCAAGCTGCTGTGGGGCAGCGACTGGGACGGCCTGTTCGCGCGCGACACGACGGCCGCCCTGGTGCGCGCCTTCGCGCACACGGTCGACGGCCAGATGCAGACCTTCGCCGCCAAGGACGGCCGCTTCAACCGCGACACCTTCTTCGGCCAGAACGAGGAGCTGGCGCGGCTGGCGCAGGGCATGACCGACGAACAGATCGACCGCCTCAAGCGCGGCGGCCACGACCTGGTGAAGATCCACGCCGCCTACGACGCCGCGGTGCGCCACCGCGGCCAGCCGACGGTGATCCTGGCCCACACCAAGAAGGGCTACGGCATGGGCAAGGCGGGCCAGGGCCGCATGACCACGCACAGCCACAAGAAGCTGGACGAGACGGAACTGCTGGAGTTCCGCAACCGCTTCAACCTGCCGCTGTCGGACGAACAGGCCAGGACGATGGCCTTCTACAAGCCGGCCGACGACAGCGCCGAGATGCGCTATCTGCACCAGCGCCGCAGCGCGCTCGGGGGCTACCTGCCGCAGCGGCAGACGAAGGCCGACCCAGTGCCGGTGCCGGCGGCGGAGAGCTACGCCCAGTTCGCGCTGCAGGCCGGCGGCAAGGAGATGTCCACCACCATGGCCTTCGTGCGCCTGCTGGCGGGCCTGCTGAAGGATGCGCAGCTCGGGCCGCGCATCGTGCCGATCGTGGCCGACGAGGCGCGCACCTTCGGCATGGCCAACCTGTTCAAGCAGGTGGGCATCTATTCCAGCGTGGGGCAGAAGTACGAGCCCGAGGACATCGGCTCGGTGCTGTCGTACCGCGAGGCGCTCGACGGCCAGATCCTGGAAGAGGGCATCAGCGAAGCCGGCGCCATCGCGAGCTGGACGGCCGCGGCCACCAGCTACAGCGTGCACGGCTTCGCCATGCTGCCCTTCTACATCTACTACTCGATGTTCGGCTTCCAGCGCGTCGGCGACGCGATCTGGGCGGCGGCCGACCAGCGTGCGCGCGGCTTCCTGCTCGGTGCGACCTCGGGCCGCACGACGCTCGCGGGCGAGGGCCTGCAGCACCAGGACGGCAGCAGCCACCTGGTGGCCGCCACGATCCCGAACTGCAAGGCCTACGACCCGGCCTTCGCGGGCGAGATGGCGGTGATCGTGGATGCCGGCATGCGCGAGATGCTGGTGCAGCAGCGCGACGTCTTCTACTACGTCACGCTGATGAACGAGAACTACGCCCAGCCGGACCTGCCGGCGGACGCGCGCGAAGGCGTAGTGCGAGGCTGCTATCGCTTCGGCGGGTATGGCGCGGCGGATGCGCCGCAGCGCGTGACGCTGCTGGGATCCGGCGCGATCCTCACCGAAGTCATCGCCGCGGCCGAACAGCTCGCGCAGCAGGGAATCGCCAGCGAGGTCTTCAGCGTCACGAGCTGGAGCGAGCTGGCGCGCGACGGCATGGCGTGCGAACGCGAGGCGATGGACGAGGGCGTGCAGCGCGCTCCGTACCTTGCGCAGCAGCTCGGTGCGAGCGGCGGCCCGGTGATCGCGGCCAGCGACTACGTGCGCGCGGTGCCGGAGAGCGTACGCGCCTTCGTGCCGCCGGCGCGCCGTTACCTCACCCTGGGCACCGACGGTTTCGGCCGCAGCGACACGCGGGCGGCGCTGCGCGCGTATTTCCGGGTCGACGCGGCGAGCATCGTGAAGGCGGCGCTGCACGCGCTGAAGGCGTAGTCCGAACGCGCATTGGCGGCGGCCCTCGTAGGCTGGCGGTGAGCCGCGAAGCGCGAACCCCAGCGCTTCGGCGCCCGACGCTTGACGCCCTCCCGTCATTCCCGCGCAGGCGGGAATCCAGGGCTCCCGACGGGTAGCGCGCCGCGCGCGCGCCCTGGATCCCCGCCTGCGCGGGGACGACGTGGGAGGATCGCTGGGGTTGCGCTGCGCTCCACCGCCAGCCTACCAAGATGGCCGCATGCGATCCAGGTCGCAGGCAACGTGAAGGCGGCGCTGCACGCACTCAAGGCGGAGTCCCGAGTCGCAGGTCGTACGCTGTCCCGTAGGCTGGCGGTGAGCCGCGAAGCGCGAACCCCAGCGCTTCGCGCTGCACGCTTGACGCCCCCCCGTCATTCCCGCGCAGGCGGGATTCCAGGGCTCCCGATGGGTAGCGCCGCGCGCGCGTCCTGGATCCCCGCCTGCGCGGCGACGACGTGGGAGGATCCCTGGGGCTCAGGGCGCGAGGGTGGCCAAAGGCAGCTGCGCCATCTCCTGCAGCAGCAGCGCGAGTTGCCGGCCGGCGGCTTCGAGCAGCACGCCGCCTTTCTCCGGATCGGCGCCCGCCGCATTGCCGGCCGCGCCTTGCGGGTTGTAGTCCTGCATGGCCCATCCCAGCTTGGCGCTGCGGCCGTTGCCGAGGATCGGATACTGGCCGGCGCGCTCGCGCGAGCTGGATGCAAAGTCCTGCGCCTGCGCCATGCGCACCGTGTGCGGTGCCAGCGCCAGCATCAGGGAGGTCTCGATCTGGCCCGCGTGCACGCCGAAGCGGTGTTCGTCGGCGCTGAAGAGGCCGTCGACCTCTTCACCGAGCGGCAGGTTCCACCAGCTGCAGCCGTAGACGATCAGGTTGCAGCGCACGCGCAGCTCGCGCGCGACGATGTCCAGCAGGCTCACCTGGCCGCCGTGGCTGTTGAACAGCAGCAGCTTGCGCACGCCGGCACGCGCCACGCCTTCGCCGAGCGCGATCCAGGTCGCGATCACCGTCTCGATCGGCAGCGTCAGGGTGCCGGCGAAGGAGGCGTGTTCCGGGCTGTAGCCGACCTGCTGCGTGGGCAGCACGAGGATGGAGGCGTGTGGCGGCAGTTGCGTCAGGGCCTGGGCCACGATGCCATCGACGAGGCACTGGTCGACCCGCAGGGGCAGGTGCGGCCCGTGCTGCTCGGTCGCGCCGACGGGGAGTACCGCCACCGTCTTTTCCGCGTCGAGCGAGGCGAAGTCCGTGGTGGCGAGGTCGGCCCAGTAGCGCGAGAGAGCTGGCATCCGGCGAGTGTAGGCTGGCGGTGGAGCGGGGCTTTCGCGCTACCCCTCGTTCACGGTAGCATCGCTCCTGAAACTGGTTTCAGAAAGTCATGCCCGCCAAGCCTCTCCCGCCTGTCTTTGCGCCCGCCGGCGGCCGGGCGACGATCGCCGACGTCGCCGAGAAGGCGGGGGTGTCCAAGGCCACGGTCTCGCGGTTCCTGAACCGGCGCGACGAGTTGCTGACGCCGGAAATCGCCACCCGCGTCGAAACCGCCATCGCCGCCCTGGGCTACTCGCCCAGCCCGATGGCGCAGGCCCTCAAGCGCGGGCGCTCGCGGCTGGTGGGCCTGGTGGTGGCGGACGTGACCAACCCCTTCTCGGTCGCCGTCCTGCGCGGCGCCGAGAAGGCCTGCCAGCAGGCCGGCTACCTCCTGATGCTGTTCAACCTGGGCGACGACAGCCAGCGCGAGCGCGATGCGATCCAGGCCCTGGCCTCCTACCACGTCGAGGGCCTGATCCTGAACACGCTGGGGCGCGACGAGGGCGCGGCGGCCGCCGTGGCGCGCCAGGGCCGGCCCGTGGTGCTGGTCGACCGGCGCCACGCCAACATGCAGGCCGACTTCGTGTCCCTGGACAACGCCGGCGCGATCCGGCTGGCGGCCGGCCACCTGCTGGACGCCGGCTGGGACGACCTGCTGTTCGTCACCGAGCCCGCCGTGGGGGTCAGCTCGCGGGAGGAGCGGGTGGCGGCCTTCCGCGCCTTTCTCGCAACCCACCCGCAGGCGACCGGCCGCATCGTCGAGGCGAGCCCCGGTGCGCCGCAGCCGCTGGAGGCGGCGCTGCGCGAGCAGCATGCGGCCGGGCGCCGGCCGGCCGTGCTCGCCAGCAATGCGGTGATCACCTTGCGGGTGGCCGACGCCGTGGCGCGGCTGGGCTGGACCTTCGGCCGCGACCTGGGCTTCGTCGGCATCGACGAGACCGAGTGGGCGCCGCTGGTCGGCCCGGGCCTGAGCACGATCGCGCAGCCGACCGACGCGCTCGGCCGCCTGGCCACGGCCTGCCTGCTGGAGCGGCTGCAGGGGCTGGACGTGCCGCCGCGCCAGATCCTGCTGCCGGGTGAACTGGTCGTGCGCGCCTCCTCGATCCGCGATCCGGGCGTAAACTAGATCTCCGGGTTTTCCCTGATGAGTCCTTGAAACCGGTTTCTATAATCGCGTCCAGAAACCGGTTTCAGTCCCACACCCGCCGTGAACTACGACTTCCAGTTCCAGGACGTCTTCGCCGCCTGGCCGTTGCTGCTCCAGGGCACCTGGACGACCATCCAGCTCTCGCTGACGGCGACGGTGCTCGGGCTGGCCGTCGCGATCGTCTGCGCCTGGCTCAAGACCTCCGGGCCGCGGCCGGCGCGCTGGGTCGTCAACGCCTACATCGAGCTGATCCGCAACACGCCGTTCCTGGTGCAGCTGTTCTTCTTCTTCTTCGCCCTGCCGTCCCTGGGGCTGCGCTGGTCGGCGCACTCGGCTGCGCTGGTCGCCATGGTCGTGAACCTCGGCGCCTACGCCACCGAGATCATCCGCGCCGGCATCGAGTCGATCCCGCGCGGGCAGGTGGAGGCCGGGCTCGCGCTCAACCTCAAGCGCCACCAGGTGTTCCGCCACATCATCCTGAAGCCGGCGCTCAAGGCGATCTATCCGGCCCTGACCAGCCAGTTCATCCTGCTGATGCTCAGTTCCGCCGTGGTGTCCGCGATCTCGGCCGACGACCTCACCTCGGTGGCCGCCAACCTGCAGTCGCAGACCTTCCGCAGCTTCGAGATCTACATCGTGGTCGCCGTCATCTACTTCCTGCTGGCGCTGGCCTTCTCGATCCTGTTCCGCTTCGTCTACCGGCTCGCGCTGGACTACCCGGACCGCCGCTGATGCGTACCTTCGGTTTTCCCGAGTTCCTCTTCATCCTCGAAGCCGCGAAGTGGACCATCGCGCTGTCGCTGATCGCCTTCGTCGGCGGCGCGATCGGTGGACTGATCGTGGCGCTGGCGCGCACCAGCGACAGCCCCGTGGCGCGCGGACTCGCCAGCGCCTTCGTGCAGGTGTTCCAGGGCACGCCGCTGCTGCTGCAGCTGTTCCTGGTGTTCTTCGGCGCCCCGGTGATCGGCATCGACGTCAATCCCTGGGTGGCCGCCGGCGCAGCCCTGATCCTCAACACCAGCGCCTTCCTGGGCGAGATCTGGCGCGGCTCGATCCAGGCCATCCCGCATGGCCAGACCGAAGCGGCCCACGCACTGGGGCTGCACTACGTGGCCCGCATGCGCGACGTGGTCCTGCCGCAGGCCTTCAAGATCGCCCTGCCGCCCACCGTGGGCTACATGGTGCAGGTGATCAAGGGCACCTCGCTGGCCGCCATCATCGGCTTCGCCGAAGTCACGCGCGCCGGCCAGATCATCAACAACGCCACCTTCCAGCCGCTGATCGTGTTCAGCCTGGTCGCCGCCATCTACTTCGCACTGTGCTGGCCGCTGTCGCTGCTGGCCCAGCACATGGAACGCCGCCAGGCCCGGGCCCTGGCGCGCTGATCCCACCCTTTTCATCCACTGGAGACTTCCACCATGCAAACCATCTCCCGCCGTGTCTTTGCCGCGCTGGGCCTCGCCGCGACCGTGTCGCTGCTCGCCACGCCGGCCGTCGCCCAGACCCTGGAGGACCTGAAGAAGAAGGGCGAGGTCAACGTCGGCCTGCTGGTGGACTTCCCGCCCTACGGCACCACCAACGCGCAGAACCAGCCTGACGGCTACGACGCCGACGTCGCCCGCCTGCTGGCCAAGGACTGGGGCGTCAAGGTGAACCTGGTGCCCGTGACCGGCCCGAACCGCATCCCCTTCCTGCTGACCAACAAGGTCGACCTGCTGGTCGCCTCGCTGGCCATCACGCCGGAGCGCGCCAAGCAGGTCCAGTTCTCCAAGCCCTACTCCGCCGCCACCATCGTGCTGCTGGGCGAGAAGAAGGCCAACATCAAGGGCCCGGCCGACATCAAGCCGCTGAAGGTGGGCGTCGCCCGCGCCAGCACGCAGGACGTGGCGCTGACGGCCATCGCGCCGCAGGGCACCGAGATCCGCCGCTTCGACGACGACGCCTCCGCCATGCAGGCCCTGATCTCCGGCCAGGTCGATGCGATCGGCTGCTCCACCACCGTCGCCGCGCAGATCAACAAGCGCCAGCCGGGCGCCTTCGAGCCCAAGTTCGTGCTGCGCCAGCAGGAAATGGCCGTCGCGATGCGTCCGGGCAACGAGCCGCTGCTCAAGTCCGTCAACGACTTCGTGGCCAGGAACACGGCGAACGGCGAGCTGAACAAGCTGTACCACAAGTGGCTGGGCGCCGACCTGCCGAAGATGCAGTAAGGCCGCAGCGGGGAAACAGCATGGACCAGAGGCCCGCCGCCGGCGCCGAACCCATCATCCGCATGCAGGGCGTGCAGAAGTGGTACGGCAAGTTCCAGGTGCTCACCGACATCGACCTGGCGGTCGCGCCCGGTGAGCGCATCGTGGTGTGCGGGCCTTCGGGCTCGGGCAAGTCCACCCTGATCCGCTGCATCAACGGGCTCGAGACCGTGCAGCAGGGCAGCATCGTGGTGGACGGCATCGACCTCACGGCCCACAGGCGCAACGTCGACAAGGTGCGCGCCGAAGTGGGCATGGTGTTCCAGCAGTTCAACCTGTTTCCCCACCTCACCATCCTGCAGAACTGCACGCTGGCGCCGATGCGCACGCGCGGCATCGGCAGGCAGGAGGCGGAGGCGACCGCGATGAAGTACCTGGAGCGGGTGCGCATCCCCGAGCAGGCGAACAAGTACCCGAGCCAGCTCTCGGGCGGGCAGCAGCAGCGCGTGGCCATCGCCCGCGCCCTGTGCATGACGCCGCGCATCATGCTGTTCGACGAGCCCACTTCGGCGCTGGACCCCGAGATGGTCAAGGAAGTGCTCGACACCATGATCGGGCTGGCGGAAGAAGGCATGACGATGCTGGTCGTGACGCACGAGATGGGCTTCGCCCGCAGCGTGGCCGACCGCGTGATCTTCATGGCCGAGGGCCGCATCGTCGAACAGGCGCCGCCGGAGCGCTTCTTCACCGCGCCGCAGCACGAGAAGACGCGCCAGTTCCTGGGCCAGATCCTCAGTTCGCACCACCATCCGCAGCAACCGGCGGTGGCGTGATGCAGCCGGTCCTGATCTCGCTGTCGTCCTTCGGGGCGGCGGAAGTCCGGCGCCACGGGCAGCTGTGGTTCACGCGCCTGGCGCAGCAGGCCGGCGCCGACGGCGTCGAGGTGCGCGGCGAACTCCTGAACCGCCCGGCCGACGAACTGCCGGACATCGCCCGCGCCGTGGCCATGAGCGGCTCGCACGTGGTGTATTCGAGTCCCGAGGGCCTGTGGGCGCACCACGGTGCGCTGGACGCAGGCGCGGTGGAGCGTGCCCTGGAGGCGGCGGAGCTGCTCGATGCGCCGCGGCTGAAGATGTCGATCGGCGGCTTCGGCTCCGAGTCGCACCGCGAGCTGCCGCGCCTGGCGGACCTGCTGCGCGGCCGGTCCACCGAGCTGGTGATCGAGAACGACCAGACCACGCCGGCCGGCACCGTCGATGCGTTGCAGGCCTTCTTCCGCCGCGCGGACGAAGCCGGCCTGCGCCTGGGGATGACCTTCGACATGGGCAACTGGCACTGGACCGGCGAATGCCCGCAGGAGGCGGCGCGCGCCTTCGCTGGCCGCGTGCGCTACGTGCACTGCAAGGGCGTGCAGCGGCAGCCGCGGCGCTGGGTCGCCGTGCCGCTGGCCGATTCGGCCGCGCCCTGGCGCGCGGTGCTGCGCGCCTTGCCGCGGGCGCTGCCCTGGGCGATCGAATACCCGCTGGCCGGCGACGACCTGCTGGCCGTGACGCGTGACGAGATCCGGCAGCTGCGCGCCGCCGCCTCCGCGCTCGGAGCGGCGGCATGAGCGAGTTCCGCTTCGACGTCGTCACCTTCGGCGAGATGATGCAGATGTTCGTCGCCGAGACGCCCGGGCCGCTGGAGAGCGTGGTGCGCTTTGCCAAGCGCACCGCCGGGGCCGAGACGAATTTCGCCATCGGCATGGCGCGGCTGGGGCTGCGCGTCGGCTGGGCGAGCCGCCTGGGCACCGACTCGATGGGCCGCTACCTGCTGTCGGAGATGCAGCGCGAAGGCGTGGACTGCTCCAGGGTGGTGTGCGATGGGGCGCAACGCACCGGCTTCCAGTTCAAGGGCCGCGTCACGGACGGCAGCGACCCGCCGGTGGAATACCACCGCAAGGGCTCCGCCGCCAGCCAGATGGGCCCGGCCGACGTAGACGAAGCGTGGCTGCGTTCGGCCCGCCACCTGCATGCGACCGGCGTGTTCCCGGCCATTTCCGCCAGCGCCCGCGCGGCAGCGCAGAAATCGCTCGCGGTCATGCGCGCCGCCGGCGGGACCATTTCCTTCGATCCCAACCTGCGTCCTTCGCTGTGGGCTTCGGCCGACGAGATGCGGCGCGAGATCAACGCGCTCGCGGCCCAGGCCGACTGGGTGCTGCCCGGGCTGGAGGAGGGGCGCTTCCTCACCGGCGAGGCGACGCCCGAAGGCATTGCCCGCTACTACCGCGAGCGCGGCGCCCGGCTGGTGACCGTGAAGCTGGGGCCGGAAGGCGCGTACTACGACGGCGTCGAAGGCAGCGGCCACGTCGCGGGGTTTCCGGTGCGCGAAGTGGTCGACACGGTCGGCGCCGGCGACGGCTTCGCGGTGGGCGTGGTCAGCGCGCTGCTCGAAGGCCGCACCGTCCCCGAGGCCGTGCGCCGCGGCGCCTGGATCGGCGCCCGCGCCGTGCAGGTCCTCGGCGACACCGAGGGCCTGCCGACGCGGGCCGAACTCGAAGCGGCGGGCCTGTGAGCACGCCTCGCAAGTCGGTGCTGGTGTTCCGGGAACTGCCGCCGGACCAGCTCGCGCGCATCACCGCGCTGCACGACGTGGTGGTCGCCAATCCCCGCAAGCCGGAGCAGCTCGCCGCCTTCGAAGCGGCACTGCCGCAGGCGCAGGGCCTGATCGGCTCCAGCTACGCGATCACGCCGGCGTTGCTGGCACGCGCGCCGCGGCTGGAAGTGATCTCCTCGATCTCGGTCGGCATCGACAACTATCCCGTGGCGGCGCTCGCGCAGCGCGGCATCCTGTTGTGCCACACGCCGGGCGTGCTGACCGAAACCACGGCCGACACCGTGTTCGCGATGGTCATGGCGGCCAGTCGCCGCATCGTCGAACTCTCCAACCACGTGCGCGAAGGACGCTGGGACCGCAACATCGGCGAAGACCTGTTCGGCTGGGACGTGCACGGCAAGACGCTGGGCATCCTCGGCTTCGGCCGCATCGGCCAGGCGGTGGCCCGCCGCGCGGCGCTCGGCTTCGGCATGCCCGTCCTGTACCACAACCCGGTGGCGGTCGACGTGCCGGAGCTGGCCGGACGCGCGACGCACGTGGGCCTCGACGAATTGCTGCGACGCGCGGACATCGTCGCCGCCACCCTGCCGCTCACCGATGCCACCCGCGGTTTGATGGGGCCGCGTGAATTCGCCCTGATGCAGCCGGGGGCGATCTTCGTCAACGGCGGCCGCGGCGCCACCGTGCAGGAGCCGGCGCTGCTGCAGGCGCTGGACTCCGGCCACTTGCGGGCCGCGGCGCTGGACGTGTTCGCGGTCGAGCCCTTGCCGCAGGATTCGCCCCTGCGCCGCCATCCGCGCGTGACGCCGCTGCCGCACATCGGCTCCGCCACGCACGAGACGCGCTACGCCATGGCCCGCCTGGCCACCAGCAACCTGCTGCAGGCCCTGGCCGGCGAGCGCCCGGCCGCCGTGTACGCGCCGGCTGCCTGAACCGCGGCGTCCTACGCGAGCTTGCGAGCGGGCCGATAGCGCGCGCGGACCGCATCGCTAGATTGGGCACAGGGCGCGGCTGTCGCCGCGCCTGCTCACTTGCGAAGGAGAACTCGATGACGACGGTGGCAGATGTCATGACGCGCGACGTGCGCACGATGACGCCGAACGACTCGGTGGTCGAAGCGGCCCGGTGCATGGACGAATTGAACGTGGGTGTGATCCCGGTGTGCGACGGCGAGAAGCTGGTCGGCATGGTGACCGACCGCGACATCGTGGTGCGCGGCGTGGCGGCGCAGCAGGGCGAACTGAAGTCCATGAAGCTGGCCGACGTCATGAGCGCGCACGTGCGCTGCGCCCGCGAGGGCGACGACGTGGACCAGGTGCTCAGCGAGATGGCCGATGCCCAGATCCGCCGCATGCCGGTGGTCGACGGCGAGCAGCGGCTGGTCGGCATCGTCACGCTCGGCGACATTGCCGCCAAGAATCCGGACGATGAAGTGGACGTGGCGATGTCGCTCGGCGACATTTCTTCGCCGGCGGAACCCGATCGCTCGGAGACCGGCACGCAATCGCTATCGCAGTCGCAGTCCGGAGGCGGCACGCAGCATTGAGTGGAGACGGACGCGATCGCGCGCATCGCGTCCATCGTCTCGATGGAGGAGCAGTTGCCGCACCGCCACGCGGGTGTGGGGAAAGAGAAACTCCGGGTAAAAACCCGGCACCGACCGTCACGGTTCCCTGCCAAACTGCTCGGCAGGTGAACCTCATGCGTTTTTCTTCCGTCTTCCAACTCCCCGCCGTGCCGCAGCAAGATGCCGCGCCGCTGCGCGCCGATGCGGCTGCGAAGGAGGAAAGCGCCGCCGCCCAGCCCCCGCCCGCCGCGACCGGGCCTGAACTGCCGGACGACCTCGACGCGCGCGTTCGCCTGATCGGCGAATGGCAGCTCGGCGAAGGCTACTGAAGCCTGGATCGCAAAAACAAGGCCGCTGCCGCGGCCTTGTCACTGAGCACCGGCCGCTGCCCGGCCTTCCGGAACCGATCAGCGCTCGCTGCTGCCGCCGCTGCCGTGCGAGCCGCTGCTGCCCTGCGAGCCGCCGTGGCTGCCGCCGCTGCTGTTGCTGCCGCTGGCGTGCGAGCTGCTGGCGCTGCTGCTGCCCTGGCTGTTCATCGCGTTGCGCCGGTTGGCGCTGCGGGCCATGCCGCCCTTGCGGCCAGCTTCGCGGGCTTCTTCCGAAGTGAACTCGTGCGCGGTCCCCTTCTCGTGCGCGGCGCGTCCGCCTTCGCTCGCGATCTCGCGCTGGCGCTGCGGGTCCATGGAGGCGAAGCCACGGTTCGATTTTCCGCCGCCCTGGTTGCCCTGATTGTTGGAAGCCATGGTGAGGATCTCCTTGCAAAACTTGAAATGTTGGAACTGCATGACCGGTCTGCGCCAGCCATGGAGTGATTGAGCTTGCAAGCGCGTACTACGCTCGTCAGGCAGCAATGCTGCCGGGTGTAGGAGCGGCCCTACCTCGTCAGACGAGGGCCTGGGGCAGGACCTGGGCGTGCAGGCGCTGGAACAGCGCGTTGGCTTCGGCGCCGACGCCGGGGGACGGGCGGGGCTGGGCCTGCAGGGTGGCCAGCAGGCGGGTGAACTGCGTACCCGACGGCGGGATCGGCCCCAGGAACAGCACCTCGCTGCCGCGGGCGATCATCAGCGTGGGGAAGGTCTCGATGTCGACGTCGCCCATGGCTTCGTCCTCGTCCTCGACGTCCACCCAGGCGAAGCGCAGGTGGGGATGGGCGCGCGCCTGGGCCGAGAACGTGGGCTGCCACTCGCGGCACACGCCGCACCAGGCGGCACACAGGCATACCACCCACCAGGAGGCTTGCTCGGAGGCGCCGCTGCTGTCCATGGGCCCAGTGTACAAGTCAGGCTGCGGCGCAGCCCGCGTACACGTCGAGGTCGCGCCGGTAGGCGGAAGTGTCCACGTGCATCAGGCCGAGCACCGAGTGGAACAGGTTGTCGTGCGAGATGCGGGTGTCCGCGCGGGCGCGCAGGCAGGGCATCGTCACGCCGCTGCCTTGCTCGAAACCGGCCGACAGCCAGGTCACCCAGGGCACGTGCTTCTGCACGTCGGGCGCGATCGCGTACGGCAGCCCGTGCAGGTACAGGTTGTTTTCACCCAGCGACTCGCCGTGGTCGGCCACGTACAGCAGCGCACCTTCGTAATCGCTGCGCGTGCGCAGCCAGGCGATGGTGGCGCCGAGCACGTGGTCGGTGTAGGCGATGGTGTTGTCGTAGGCATTGAGCAACTGCGCGGAACTGCAGTCCGGCAGGTGGCTGCTGGTGCACTCCGGCATGAACTTCTTGAAGGCCGGCGGCGTGCGCTGCGAATACGCGGGGCCGTGGCTTCCCATCTGGTGCATCACCAGCACCACGCCTTTCGCGCGCCGGTCCGGCGGCAGTTGCGCGAGCCGCTCGTCGAGCCCCTGCACCAGGATTTCATCCAGGCACTCGCCGTGGGGGCACAGCTTCGGGTCCTTCAGGCCCGAGGTGTTCACGCTCGGGACGCGGTCGCACACCCCTTTGCAGCCGCCGGCCTGGTTGTCGATCCACAGCACCGCGAGGCCGGAGTGCTGCAGTACGTCGAGCAGGGTCTCGGAGTCCTGCTTGCGGGCCAGGAAACCTTCGCGCCCGAGGTGCGAGAACATGCAGGGCACCGAGGCCGCGGTGCTGGTGCCGCAGGCCCAGGCGTTGCGGAAGCTCACCGCCTGGGCACGCGCGAGTTCCGGCGTGGTGTCGCGTTCGTAGCCGTTGAGGCCGAAGTTGCCGCTGCGGCCCGTTTCGCCCAGCACCAGGACCAGCAGCCGCGGCTTGGCGCCCGGCGCGGCCGCCGCCAGCCGGGCGTCACGGCCGAGCGGCAGCAGCGGGCCCTTGATCTTGCGGCTGCCGAAGGCGGACTGGCCCACGGCCCACAGCTGGTTCAGCGGATTCATCAGGTAGCGCAGCTGCGTGTGGTTGCGCATGGTGGAGGCCAGCGGCTGGAAGCTGAGCAGGATCAGGCCAGCGACCACCGCCAGGCCGGCGGCGAAACCGGCCAGGTTGCGCAGCGCCTGCTGCTTCCAGGGCCGGTGCGCAACGCCCAGGCGCCAGACCAGCCACGACGGCAGCACCGCGCCGACCAGGACAACGGCGCCCAGCCGCGCGGTGAGCAGCGCCCGCGCCTCGTGCCAATCGGTCTGCAGGGTGTTGGCGGCCATCGCGCTGTCGATGATGATGCGGTAGGTCCACATGAAGTGGGCGCCGACGGCCGTGGCCACCAGCAGCAGCGCGATGGCGGGCTTGAGCACCCGCTTCCAGGCCAGCAGGCTCAGCAGTGCGTACAGCGCCGCGGCCAGCATGCCGCACAGGGTGACGGTGAGCAGCCAGCCGCCCTGGGCCTGGGCGATGCCCAGGCTGCGCAGCTCGCGCCACAGGGCGGCATTGCCCACGGTGGCCATCCAGGCGCTGGCGCCGGCAATCAGAAAAGCGGCGGGAATCCGTCGCGGCTGTCGTTCATCCAATTTGTTCAAGATCCTCTCGCGGCGCCGCTAGCGCATCCGCGCGTCCGGGACGCCAAGTATCCCCCCACTTCAATGCCCCCTCGATGCATGCCAATGCTCGGGCTGCAAGCGATTGCAGGCCGAAGGCGCACAATTCCCGCATGCGCGTGCTGGTGGTGGAAGACGACGAGGGGATCGCCCGCGGGCTCGCCACCCACCTGGCGCGCTCCGGCCATGCGGTGGACTGCACGCCCAGCGTGGAGGGCGCCTGGCGCGCCCTGGCCTCGGAGCCCTGCGACGTGGTGCTGCTGGACCTGGGACTGGCCGACGGCGAGGGCACCGAGCTGCTGCGGCGCCTGCGCGACGCCCCGGCCGGACGGCTGCCCGATCCCTCGACGCCGGTGCTGATCATGAGCGCCCGGGACCAGGTCGCCTCGCGCATCGCCGGCCTCGACCTGGGCGCCGACGACTACCTGACCAAGCCCTTCGACCCGGACGAACTGGCCGCGCGCATGCGGGCGCTGCGCCGGCGCCTGGCCGGCCGGGCGCAGCCGACCATCGTCCAGGGCGAGATCGAGATCGACCCGGCGGCGCGTACGGTGCGGCGAGCCGGCGCGCCGGTGGAACTCTCCACGCGCGAATTCTCGGTGCTCATGGCGCTGATGGAGGCCAAGCCGCACGTGCTGTCGCGGCCGCAGCTGGAGGCCAAGCTCTACAACTTCGACAGCGTCCTGGAGAGCAACGCGATCGAGGTTCACGTACACCGGTTGCGGCGCAAGCTGGGCGAGCGGCTGATCCGGACCGTGCGCGGCGTCGGCTACTACGTGCCGGCGGAGCCTGCGGCATGAAGTGGGCCGGCGGCCCGAGCCTCACGCGCCACCTGCTCGCATGGGCGCTCGGCGCGCTGACCCTGGTCTGGGCCACCTTCATCGGCTTCGGCTACAAGACCGGTGAGCACGAGGCCGACGAACTCACGGACGGCCACCTGGCCAGCGTCAGCTCGCTGCTGCTGCCGCTGGCGCCGGGCGGGATGGGGCGCGGCGTCGTGCCCCGCGATCCGGCCGTGGCGGCGCAGAACCTGAAGGCGCACGACTACCAGCGCTCCCTCAGCGTGGTGGTGTGGGATGCGGGCGGCACCGTCGTCTCGCGCACCGGCGACGCACCGCTGCCGCCCTTCGCCAGCCCCGACGGCTTCGCCAGCCTGCAACTGGGCGACCCCCCGCAGCTCTGGCGGGCGTTCTCGCGCTGGGACGAGCAGCATCGCTACCGCCTGATGGTGCTGCTGTCGCAGCGCGAGCGCGACGCGCTGGCGGCCGACATCGCGGGCCAGGTGATCGAGCCCGGCCTCTGGCTGCTGCCGGTGGTGGCGCTGGTGCTGGGGCTGGCTATCCATCGCGGGCTGCGCCCCCTGCGCCGGCTGGCCGAGCAGGTGCATGCGCTCGACCCGAACGACACGCGCAAGGTGGAGGATCCGGTGCGTTTCCAGGAGCTGGCGGCCGCGGTGGACGCCATCAACCGGCTGGTGGACCGCTACCACGCCGTGCTCACGCGCGAGCGCGCGCTGGCCAGCGAGTTCGCCCACGAGCTGCGTACGCCGCTGGCTTCGCTGGCGCTGCAGGCGCGCGGTGCGCGCGAGGCGCCGCCGGGGGCCCTGCAGCAGGAGGCGCTGGGCCGGCTGGAGGAGGACGCCTTGCGCGCCGGCGACGTGCTGGCGCACCTGCTCGCCTTGGCGCGCGCCAGCCGGGCCGAACTCCACGAGTCGGCCCAGCCGGTCGACCTGGACACGGTGGCGCGCCGCGTGGTCGCCGAATTCGCTCCTCACGCCCATGCCGGCGGCCGCGAGCTGGGCCTGTCCAGCCCGGGGCCGTTCCCGCTCTCCGGCCACCCGGTGCTGCTGGAGCTGGCCTTGCGCAACCTGGTTCAGAACGCGCTGGCGCACACCCCGCGCGGCACCCAGGTCGAGGTGGAACTGGACCCGGCGACGCGCGCGCTGCAGGTGGCCGACGACGGCCAGCAGCATGGCGGCCCACCCGGCGAGGCGGCGCCGCCGCTGCAGCCCTTGCGCCTCGGACTCGGCCATCGCGTGGTGGAGAAGGTGGCGGCCCTGCACGGCGCGACCTTCGAGCCGGAGGTGGCACTGCCCGACGCCCGCCGCGCCTGGCGCATCCGCTTCAGTCCACCGGCTGGCGCGGGCCCGTAGGCTGGCGGCGAGCCGCGCCAGCGCGAACCCCAGCGCTTCAGGCGTACGTCACCCACTCCCGGAACCCCGCCGCATCCAGGTGCGGCACCGCATTGAACGTCAGCAGCGAATGGCGCTTGGGCGTGAACGCGAACTCGGTGATGGCCGTGTTGCGGATGCGCATGTTCAAGTCGATCGTGGCCTGCGGCGCGGTGCCGAGCACCGCACCCACCGCCGTCGAAATCGGTCCGCCGCTGGTGACCACCAGCACGTTCTGCCCGTAGTGGTTGGCGCGCACGTGGTCCAGCGCGCTGGTCACGCCGGCCACGAAGTCGGCGTAGCTGGGCATGCCGGCCGGGCGCGTCTCGCCGGCCATCCAGCGGCCCATCGCGTCGCGCAGCAGGCGGAAGTGGTGGCGATACAGCTCCGGCGAATCCGGCCTGGGCAGTTCGCCGGGGTGGACGGTTGCGATCAGCGCCTGGCTGTCGTACTCGTTGAGGCCCTCCCAGGCGAGATGCTCGCCGGCCCGGTTCATGCCTTCGAGGATGCCGGCCAGGGTCTGCTTGTGGCGCCGCAGCGTGCCGGCGATCAGGCCGTCGAAGTGGATGCCGCGCTCGCCGAAGTACTCCCCGAGGCGCCGGCTCTGGCGCACCCCGAGCTCGCTGAGCTGGTCGTAGTCGGCGGCGCCGAAGGAAGCCTGGCCGTGGCGGACGAGATAGAGCGTACCCATGCGGCCATTCTGGCAAAGGCGCGCGGACGGTCAGGACGCCAGGGTGACGCGCCCGCGCGGCGTGTCGAACACGGCGCGCAGTTGCGGCGGCCCTTCGTCGAGGCGCACGGCAGCCAGCCCGATCGCCTCGTAGGCGGCCCGCAGCCTGGGCGCTTGCGGATGCGAAGCCACGAGTGCGTGCAGCGTGACGCCGGACTCCGGCAGGCCCGGCGCCGGATGCGTCTCGCCCCACTGGATCAGCGTCGGCAGCACGCCGTCGAACAGCCGCTGGCCGTCGGGGCGCACGGTGATCTGCCATTGCAGCAGCCCGCGGGGCGTGTCGCGCGACGCCGCCACCACCTCGCCGCGGTCCAGGCCCAGCGCGTGCCAGGCCTGCACGGCGCGCTGCACGTCGGGGACGCTGGCCACGAAGTGCAGCAGCCGCGGGCCTTCGCGGCGCAGCCGGTCGCGCAGCGCTTCGTCGTCCAGGTCGAACCAGCGGCGCGCGCGCTGCGGCGTGCGGCCGGGCTGCACCGCGATGATCTCGAAATAGGTGCGAGGGAAATCGACGGTGGCGATGCGCAGCAGGCGGTTGTGCGTTCCCATCAGCGGATGCTCGCCGCCCGGCCCCGGCGTCACGCCCAGCGTGGCTTCGCACCAGGCCACGCCTTGTTCCAGGCTGTCGGCGCCCACCACGAGGTGATCGATGTGCGAACGCATGTCAGAGCCTCACCTGGCCGTCGACGCAGGTCACCGTGGCACCGCCGATCCAGGTCTCGCCGGCCGCATCGCGCTCCACGTGCACGCGGCCGGCGCGACCGAGCGCCGTGCCCTGGCTCGCGACGTAGCGGGGCGGCGCGATGCCGGCGCCGATCAGCCATTGCGCCAGCGCGGCGTTGAGGCTGCCGGTGACCGGATCCTCCGTCATGCCGTTGTTGCCCGGGAAGAAGGCGCGCACTTCGAACAGGCATTCGTCGCCGGTGCCGCGCGTGCCCACCACGCCGACCTTGCCGCGCGTGCCCACCACGCCGACATCGAGCCCGGCGAGGATCGCGCCATCCGGCTGCAGCGCGAGCACCTGCTCGGCGGACTGCAGCAGCACGCCGCGCCAGTTCGGGCCGTTGTCGCACCAGGCGTGGTCGACGATGTCGCCGCGTGCCACGCCGAGGCCGCGGGCGATCAGTGCCACGTCTTCTTCCGGCAGCGGACCGCTCTTGCGCAGCGGCGGGGCCGCGAAGGCCAGCCGTTCGCCGCTGCGTCGCAGCTTCACCAGGCCGACGCCGCACTCCTGCACGATGTGCTCGCCGCGCGGGCGACCGCCGGCCTCCAGCCACGCGTGGCAGCTGCCCAGCGTCGGGTGGCCGGCAAAGAGCAGTTCGCGGCCCGGCGAGAAAATGCGCACGCGGTAGTCGGCGCCCGGCTGCGTGGGCGGCAGCAGGAAGGTCGCTTCCGACAGGTTGGTCCAGTTGCAGAAGTGCTGCATCTGTTCCGGCGAGAGGCCTTCGCCGTCCAGCACCACCGCGAGCGGGTTGCCGCGGTAGGGCACGGCCGTGAAGACGTCGACTTGCTTGAACGGGCGCAGGGTCATGGCTGCGGATTCTCCCGGAGGGTGGCGGCGAGCGCGGCTATCCCGGTGGCGATCTGCTCGCGGGTGGCGGTCACGAACGACAGTCGCAGCGTACGCGGGTCGGCCGCGTCGGCGTAGAAGGCAGCGCCCGGCACGAAGGCGACGCCGCGCTCCACCGCCCGGGGCAGCAGCGCCGCGGCGTCCGTGCCGGCCGGAAGGCGCGCCCACAGGAACATGCCGCCGGCCGGGGCGTTCCATTGCAGGTCCAGGCCCCGCATCTCGCGCTCCAGGGCCTCGAGCATCGCATCGCGCTGCGACTTGTAGAGGGCGCGGATCGTGGGCACGTGGCGATCGAGGAAGCCGTCGCGCAGCACCTCGGCCACCAGCCGCTGGTTGAACGAGGGGCTGTGCAGGTCCGCGGCCTGCTTGGCCTGCAGCAGCTTGGGCGCGATGGCGGGCGGTGCCACCAGGTAGCCCAGGCGCAGGCCCGGTGCGAGCACCTTGGAGAAGGAGCCGAGGTAGATCGATCCTTCGGGGTGACGGGCGGCGAGCGGCGCCGGCGGTGGCGTGTCGAACCACAGGTCGCCGTACGGGTTGTCTTCCACCAGGGGCAGCGCGAGTTCGCGCGCCGTCT
The DNA here is from genome assembly GCF_016722765.1 of Ramlibacter alkalitolerans. GTDB lineage: Bacteria > Pseudomonadota > Gammaproteobacteria > Burkholderiales > Burkholderiaceae_C > Ramlibacter > Ramlibacter alkalitolerans. The sequence continues at coordinate 100,640 of NZ_JAEQND010000017.1, forward strand.
GCACCAGCGCCTGGCGGCGCGCTTCGCTCATCGTGCGGCCGGTGGGGTTCTGGAAGTTGGGCAGCACGTAGAGGAAGCGCGCCTCGCCGCGCCGGCGTGCCAGGTCGGCGAGGTCCAGGCCCTCGTCGTCGCTGGCGACGCCCACGACCTGCGGCTCCATCGGTGCAAAGGCCTGCAGCGCGCCCAGGTAGGTGGGCGTTTCCACCAGCACCCGGCTGCCCTGGTCGACCAGCACCTTGGCGACGAGGTCCAGGCCCTGCTGCGAGCCGGTGGTGATGAGGACCTGGGCCGGATCGACCTTCCAGGGCAGCAGTGCGGCGACCGCTTCGCGCAAGGGCCCGTAGCCTTCGCTCGCCGCGTACTGCAGTGCGCCGCGGCCGTCCTCGCGCAGGACCTTGTCGCACGCGGCCTGGAAGGCCTGCACCGGAAAGGTGAGCGGCGACGGCAGGCCGCCGGCGAAGCTGATGATGCCGGGGCGCTCGGTGACCTTCAGGATCTCGCGGATCACGGAGGGGTTCATGCGCTCGGCGCGGCGCGCCAGGGTCCAGCCCGGCGCGGGCTGCAGGTCGTTGGGTTTCATCGGGACTCCACGGCGGGGGCAAGGACAGGGGGAGCGCTCGCGCGGCCGACCGGCATGCGGCGGCCGACGAAGACGGTGGCGATCACGGCGAGCGCGAAGCCCACGCTCATCGCGTCGAGGCGTTCGTGCAGCAGCGGCACGGCGAACATCATGCTCAGGAAGGGTTGCACCAGCTGCACCTGGCTGACGCGCACGGTGCCGCCGAGCGCCAGGCCGCGGTACCAGGCGAAGAAGCCGATCCACATCGAGAACACGCAGACATAGGCGAAGCCGAGCCACGCACCCGTGGGGAGAGGCACCTGCGGGCGGGTCCAGAAAGCGAGCGGCACGCTGACGGGCAGCGCGAGCACCAGGGCCCAGCAGATCACGTGCTCGGCCCGCATCCGCTGCGACAGGCGCCCGCCCCAGGCATAGCCGACCGCCGCGAAGAGGATCGCGGCCAGCAGCAGCGCGTCCGCCGCCTGCGCGCGCAAGGCGCTGCCCGAACGCAGCACGGCGAAGGCCGCCACCAGCACGCTGCCGACGGCGGCGCAGGCCCAGAACGCGCGCGAGGGGCGCTGCCGGTGCAGCAGGGCGCCGACCAGCGCGGTCGCGAGCGGCAGCACGCCGATGATCACGCTGGCATGCACCGCCTCCACATGGCGCATGGCGATCGAGGTGCAGACGGGAAAGCCGAACACCACGCCGCCGGAGGTGATCGCCAGCGCGCGCCATTCGCTGCGGCGCGGCAGCGGCGCACGGTCCACGAGCAGGAACAGGACCGAGAGCGCTCCGGCGACGGCGGCGCGGCCGAGCGCCACGAACATGCCGGACATCAGCGGGGCCTCGGGCGTGCCGACCGCCAGCCGCGTCATCGGCAGCGTGAGCGCGAAGATCGCCACGCCGGCGACGCCGAACCAGAGGCCGTGCCGTTCCGCGGGGGTCATGGCCGCGTTCCCGGCGAGGAGGGGATCAGTGGATGCATGGAGCCAATGTACGGGCCGTCAGCAGTACACTGGCAGTACAGTTTTCCAGATCACACGACGCGCTGTATCGGTCCGCCGGGCAGTACAGCGAAAGGCATCGCCATGCTGCTCAAGGCTTCCTCGCAGTCCCTCACCGACCAGCTCGCCGAGCGCTTCGGCGAACGCATCCGCAACCGGCTGCTGGCGCCGGGCGCGCGCCTGCCTTCGGTGCGGCAGTGCGCCGGGCAGCAGGGCGTGAGCCCGTCCACGGTGGTTGCTGCGTACGACCAGCTGCTGGCGCAGGGGCTGGTGGAGGCCCGCAAGAACCGCGGCTTCTTCGTGCGCGAAGCGGCGCCGCAGGAGGGCGCGGCCGAGCCGCCGCGCGCCCCCGCCGTGCGCCGCCCGGGGCCGGTGAACGCGACCTCGCTGATCCGCGGCATGTTCCACCGCGCCAGCAACAAGCCGCAGCCCGGCATGGGCGTGCTGCCGACGGAGTGGCTCGAATCCACCTTCCTGCCGGCGGCCGTGCGCAAGGTGACGGGCACCACTATGCTGCACGCGTTCTCGCTGCAATACGGCGAGCCGCTGGGCGACGGCGGCCTGCGCCGTGCGCTTTCCAACAAGCTGGCCGGGCTGCACGTGCCGGCGCCGCCCGAGCACATCATCACGACGGTCGGCGCCACCCACGCGCTGGACATCGTGAGCCGCACCCTGCTGCGGCCGGGCGACCCGGTGATGGTGGAGGAGCCGGGGTGGGCGGTGGAATTCGCGCGGCTCTCGGCCCTGGGCATGCGCCTGCTGCCGGTGCCGCGGCGGGCCGACGGCCCGGACCTGCAGGTGATGGCCCGGTACTGCGAGGTGCACAAGCCCAAGCTGTACGTCAGCGTGAGCGTGTTGCACAACCCGACCAGCTACTGCCTCTCGCCGGGCAGCGCGCATCGCGTGCTGCAACTGGCCAACCAGCACGGATTCCACATCGTCGAGGACGACACCTACAGCCACATCGCGCCAGCGCATGCCACCCGGCTGGCGGCGCTGGACGGCTTGCAGCGCACCATCTACGTCGGCGGCTTCGCCAAGATCCTGGCGCCCAACTGGCGCATCGGCTTCATCGCCGCGCCGCAGGCGCTGGTCGAACCCTTGCTTGACACCAAGCTGCTCACCACCCTGACGACGCCCGCGCTGCTGGAAAAGGCGCTGGCGGTGTGCATCGAACAGGGCCAGCTGCGCCGCCACAGCGAGCGCATCCGCACCCGCCTGGACCTGGCGCGCAGCCGCAGCGTGAAGCTGGCGCTGCATGCGGGCTGCCGCTTCGTGGCCGAGCCGGCCGGCCTGTTCGGATGGGTGGACACCGGCGTGGACACCGACGCGCTCTCGCAGCGCATGCTGGACGAGGGCTACCTGCTGGCGCCCGGGGCGCTGTTCCACGCGGAGCGCAAGCCGGGCACGCTGATGCGCATCAACTTCGCGACCACGCAGGACGCGGCGTTCTGGAAGAAGTACGGCGAGCTGGCGAAGAAGATCTAGGGCCTGCGCCGTCTAGAGCATCTGGTCGGGCGCGAACGGACCCAGCATGCGCACCAGCAGCCTCAGCTTGGTGCTCGCGCCCGGCTCGCTGTCCTCGTCGCCGAAGGCGGCGCCGGGTGGCGCGCGCCAATGGAAGCCGTGGTCCTTGCGCTCGAGCCGGTAGGCCGCGGTCGCCATCGTCTGCTCCACCTGCTGCGTCGCCTCCTGCGCCAGGGCGCCGCTGCGGATCACCAGCCCCACTTCGCTGTTCTTCAGTTGCGAGCGCAGGTCGAGGTTCATGGAGCCGATCACGGACAGCCGGCCGTCGATGATCACGGCCTTGGAGTGCAGGCTGGCGCGGGAGCTGCCACCCTTGGAGCCGCCCGGGCCGCCCGTGAACAGGTCGCGCGCCCTTCGCTCCGGCGCATGGCCGCCCTGGAGTCCCGGTGCGGTCTCGGGGTCGGACCGCATCTCGTAGACCTCGACGCCCATGGCCAGCAGGTCCTCGCGGTAGCGGGCATAACCCGCGTGCGCGGCCGGCGCGTCGTTGGAGGCCAGCGAATTCGTCAGTACGCGGATGCGCACGCCGCGTTTGCGCAGCTGCCCGTAGATGGCCATCATGCGTTCGCCCGGCACGAAGTAGGGCGAGATGATCAGCACGTCGCGCTGCGCCTGCTGCATGAGGTTCAACAGACCGTCGATCACGGTCTCGCCGGCATTGACTTCGTCGTCGCCGGGGCCGACCTTGCCGGGTGCGTCCACCAGCAGCGTCGCCGGCGCCCAGACGAGGGGCACGGTGCGCAGGTCCATCGGCGGCCGCTCGGCCTGCACCACGGCCGTCGGCGTGACGGAGGGCAGCACGGTGGGCGACACCGTCACCGGCAGCACCGGCTTCGGCGCCTCGGCCGCGCGCGCCGCGGAGGCCGGCTGCCACTTGCGCAGCTCGTCGAGGTCTTCGGGGTCGAGCAGAGTCTGCACCGGATAGGCCAGTTCGTCGTTCCAGAAACGGTCGAAGCTCACGGCCATGTCCCGCACGATGCGCCCCGCCGCCAGGACGTCGAGGTCGACGAAGTTCTGCTTGTCGCCGGTGCCGAAGTACTGGTCGCCCAGGTTGCGGCCGCCCGTGATGCCCCAGGCGCTGTCGGCCAGGAACAGCTTGTTGTGCATGCGCTTCTGCATGCGGCCGACGTCGTGCAGCGAGGTGATGATCCGCCCGATCATGTTGCTGCGGTTCCCGGGCAGGGGATTGAACAGCCGGATCTGCACGTTGGGCTCGAAGGCGAGGCGCAGCACCTGCGCATCCGCGCCGACCGAATTGAAGTCGTCGAGCAGGATGCGCACGCGCACGCCGCGCCGTGCGGCATCGCGCAGCCTTTGCAGCAGCACCTCGGTGCTCGCATCGGCGTGGATCGCGTAGTACTGCAGGTCCAGGGTGCGCTGGGCGCCGTCGATCAGCGCGAGCCGGCTGGTCAGGGCCGTCTCGACGTCGTCCAGCAGGTGGAAGGCCGAGTCGCTGCGCGTCGTCGCTTGGGCGCGGCGGGCCTGCACCAGCTGCCCGAGCGGCGTGATCTCGGGTTGCGCGAAGAAGGTCGAAGGCGTGCGGCCCTCGTTGGCCGGCAGGCTGGCGCAGCCCCCTGCGCCTCCGAGCAGCAGCGCGATCGTGCACCAGCGCACGAGCAGCAGCCAGAAGAACTGCGGGGGGCGCTTGGCGATCGTGGGACTGCTCGTCGTCATGGGTCCACGCAATGTAGCCGTGCCCCAGGCGCAGCGGGTCCATGGAGAGGTCAGCAGGTGCCGCCAGACGGTGACGGCGGGCGCCTACAGCTGACCCAAGGCCTCCCAGCGCTCCAGTGCCTCCATCAGTTCTTCCTCGATCCGCTCGCTGCGTTGCGCGAGTGCGGCGGCGCGCGCGGCGTCTTCGCGGTAGACCGCGCCGGCGGAGAGCTCCGCCTGGATCGCCTTCTGCTCCTGCTCCAGGGCCTCGATGCGCGCCGGCAGCGCCTCGAGCTCGCGCTGCTCCTTGTAGCCGAGCTTGCGCTTGGGCGCCGTGGCTGGCGCCGCTGCAGGTGCGGCGGGCTTCTCGCGCTCGAGCGCCGGTGCAGGCGGACTGGCGGCATCCGCCAGTTCGCGGGCGCGTCTCGATTGCGTCAGCCAGTCCTCGACGCCGCCTTCGTATTCGCGCCAGCGGCCGTCGCCCTCGAAGGCGATCGTGCTCGTGACCACGTTGTCCAGGAAAGCGCGGTCGTGGCTCACGAGGAACACGGTGCCCTCGTAGTCCTGCAGCAGTTCCTCCAGCAATTCCAGCGTGTCGATGTCGAGGTCGTTGGTGGGCTCGTCCAGCACCAGCACGTTCGCCGGACGCGCGAACAGGCGCGCGAGCAGCAGGCGGTTGCGCTCGCCGCCGGACAGCGAGCGCACCGGCGATGCCGAGCGTGCCGGCGAGAACAGGAAGTCGCCGAGGTAGCTCTTGACATGCTTGCGCTGGCGGCCGATCTCGATCCATTCGCTGCCGGGACTGATGAAATCCTCCAGCGAGGCTTCCGGATCGAGCGCGGTGCGCATCTGGTCGAAGTAGGCGACCTGCAGGTTGGCGCCGCGCCGCACGCCACCGCTGTCCGGCTCCAGTTCGCCGAGGATCAGTTTCAGCAGGGTCGTCTTGCCGGCGCCGTTCGGGCCGACCAGGCCCACCTTGTCGCCGCGCAGGATGGTGCTGGTGAAGTCGCGCACCACGACCTTGTCGCCGTAGGCCTTGGAGACGCGCGTGAGTTCGGCCACGATCTTGCCGCTCGCCTGGCCGGTGGCGACGTCCATGCTGACGCGCCCCACCGCGTCGCGTCGCGCGGCCCGCGTCGCCCGCAGGTGCTCGAGCCGCGTGATGCGCCCCTGCGCGCGCGTGCGGCGCGCCTCCACGCCCTTGCGCACCCAGACTTCCTCCTGCGCGAGCAGCTTGTCGGCCTTGGCGTTGATCACGGCTTCCTGCGCGAGTTGCTCCTGCTTCAAGGCCTGGTACTGCGTGAAGTTGCCGGGGTACGAGAGCAGCCGGCCGCGATCGAGTTCCACGATGCGCGTCGCGACGCGGTCGAGGAAGGTGCGATCGTGCGTGATCAGCACCACGCTGCCGCGGAACTCGCGCAGCAGGTTCTCCAGCCACTCGATGGAGTCGAGGTCGAGGTGGTTGGTGGGTTCGTCGAGCAGCAGGACGTCAGGCCGGCGCACCAGCGCCTGCGCCAGGGCGACGCGCTTGCGGTTGCCGCCAGACAGCGATCCGATCAGCGCCTGCGGTTCCAGGTGCAGGCGCTGCAGGGTCTCGTCGACGCGCTGGCGCCAGTTCCAGCCGTCCTGGGCCTCGATGCGCGCCTGCAGCGCGTGCAGCGCATCGAGGTCGCCGTTGCCGTGGTGCGTGAACTGGTCGACCAGGCCGATGACGTCCGCCAGGCCCATGCGCACGGCGTCGAAGACGGTGGCATCTTCGGCCAGCAGCGGTTCCTGCGCCACGAAGGCAGCGTGCAGGCCTTGCTGGCGCTGGATCTCGCCGTCGTCCGGCAGTTCGAGGCCGGCCAGGATGCGCAGCAGCGAGGACTTGCCGGCGCCGTTGCGGCCGATGAGGCCGACGCGCTCGCCGGCTTCGAGCGCGAAGTCGGCGTGGTCCAGCAGCGCCACGTGGCCGAAGGCGAGCTGGGCGTTCGCGAGGGTGATGAGGGCCATGATCCCGGGGAAAAGCTGCCGAGCGTAGCACCGCCGCCGAGCGGCCAGCGCCGGACGACCGGCGGAAGGCCTGCTGGCTATAGTGGGACCTGCTGTCACAGGGAGGGGTTCCGTGGACCTGAACATCAACGGTGCGCGCATGCAGGTGCAGGCCGACCCCGCCATGCCCTTGCTGTGGGTCCTGCGCGACCTGCTGCAGATGACGGGCACCAAATTCGGCTGCGGCGTCGCCGCCTGTGGCGCATGCACGGTGCGCGTCGACGGCCAGGCGATGCGCTCGTGTGTCACTCCGGTGGGCAGCGTCGCCGGACGCGCGATCCAGACCATCGAAGGCCTCGGCACGACGGCCAAGCCCCATCCCCTGCAGGTCGCATGGATCGCCGAACAGGTCCCGCAGTGCGGCTACTGCCAGAGCGGCATGTTGATGGCCGCGGCGGCGCTGCTGGAGAAGAAGCCCAAGCCGAGCGACGCCGACATCGACGAGGCCATGACCAACATCTGCCGCTGCGGCACCTACCAGCGGGTGCGCGCCGCCATCAAGCGCGCGGCGGGGATCCGCGCGTGAAGCGCCGTACCTGGCTGCTCGGGACGACGGCGGGGGCCGGGGCGCTGCTGGTGGGCTGGTCGGCGCTGCCGCAGCGTTCGCGCATCGGCCTGGCCAGCATGATGACGCCCGGCGAAGGGGACTTCGCGCTCAACGGCTGGATCAAGATCCTGCCGGAGGGCGGCGTGGTGCTGGCGATGCCGCGCAGCGAGATGGGCCAGGGCGTGCACACGGCGCTGCCGCAACTCGCGGCGGAGGAGCTCGATGTGCCCTTGTCCGCCGTGCACATCGAGCAGGCCGGGTGGGACGCGATCTACGGCAACGTCGCGATGCTGTATGGCTACCTGCCCTTCCATCCGCGCGAGGAGGAGCGCGAGGACGGCTTCGGCCGCGTGAAGGCGGGCCGATGGATGGTCGGCAAGGTCGGCCGCGAGCTGGGCATCAATGCGACCGGCGGTTCCTCGAGCGTCGCGGATGCCTGGGAAGTCATCCGGCTGGCGGCCGCCACCGCGCGCGCTTCGCTGCTGGGCGCGGCTTCGCTGCGCTGGAAATTGCCGGCCGAGGACCTGGAGGTGGTCGACGGCGTGGTGTCGCATCCGTCCGGGCGCCGTGCCGGTTATGGCGAACTGGCCCGGGTGGCGGCGGCGACACCGCCGGGCGCGGTCGAATTGAAGGATCGCCGGAAGTGGCGCGTGATCGGTCGCCCGGCGCCCCGGCTGGACCTGCCGCCGAAGGTGAACGGGCAGGCGCGCTTCGGGATCGACGTGCGGCTGCCCGGCATGCGCTATGCGGCGCTGCGGCTCGCCCCGACGCTCGGCGGCTCGCCGGGGCGCATCGATGCCGCTGCGGCGCTGGCGATGCCGGGCGTGGAGCGGGTGGTGGTGTTGCCGGCTTACGCAGGAACGAGCGCCGGCTTCGCCGTGGTGGCGGCGAGCTACTGGCAGGCGCAGCAGGCGGCCCAGGCGGTGCAGGTCGAGTGGCGCGCCGGCCCGCAGTCGGGACTGAGTTCCGCGGGCATTGCACGCACACTGGAAGATGCCGTGCGATCGCGCGAAGGCTTCACCTTCTACACTGAAGGCGATGTCGACCGGGTGCCTGAGGGCTCGCGTACCCTGCAAGCCTGGTACCACGCGCCGTATCTGGCGCACGCGACGCTCGAGCCCATGAATGCGACGGCGCGGGTCGATGGCGACCGGGTCGAAGTCTGGGCGCCGACGCAGGTCCCGCAGCCCTGCCGGGAGGCGGCGGCACGCGTGGCCGGCGTGCCGGTCGGGCGGGTGGAACTGCACGTCACCTTCCTCGGCGGCGGCTTCGGTCGCCGGCTGGAGGTCGACTATGTGGCGCAGGCAGTGCGCGTGGCGATGGACCTGCCCGGGGTGGCCGTGCAGCTGATCTGGCCGCGCGAGGAGGACACGACGCACGACTTCTACCGGCCCATGCACGTCGCGCGACTGCGCGCTACGTTGGATGCGAAGGGGCATCCGGTCGCGCTGCAGGTCCGGTCCGCGGGGGATGCGATCGCGCCGCGGTGGATGGAGCGCGCGCTGCCGGCGTTCGCCGGGCCGGTCGATCTTCCCGACAAGACGGGATCCGAAGGCCTGTTCGACCAGCCGTATGCGTTTGCCAACCAGAGGATCCAGCATGTGTTCACGCGCAGCGGGGTGCCGGTGGGCTTCTGGCGCTCGGTCGGGCACTCGCACAACTGCTTCTTCATCGAGTCGTTCATCGACGAGATCGCCGCAGAGCTGAAACAGGATCCGCTCGCGCTGCGGCGGAGCCTGTTGCGGGACTCGCCACGTCACCTGGCGGTGCTGGATCTGGCGGCGGAGCGCTCGGGCTGGGGGAGCAGGCCTCTGCCCGCGGGGCGCGCCCGCGGCATCGCGCTGCACGAGTCCTTCGGCTCCGTGGTGGCGCAGGTCGTGGAAGTCTCCCTGCAGGGCCCGGCACCTCGGGTGCACCGGGTGGTCTGCGCGATCGATTGCGGCACCGTCGTCAATCCGCAGATCGTCGCGCAGCAGATGGAGGGTGCAGTCGTCTTCGGCCTCACGGCTGCGCTGTACGGGCGCATCGACATCCGCCAGGGTGCCGTGCAGCAACGGAACTTCCCCGATTACCCGATGCTCCGAATGGGCTCGGCGCCGCATGTGGAGACGTACATCGTGCCGAGCGAGCGTTCGCCTGGCGGAGTCGGCGAGCCCGGCGTTCCCCCCGTGGCGCCAGCGCTGGCGGGTGCGCTGTTCGCACTGACGGGGCAGCGCCACCGCGCGCTCCCGCTGTCGGACTTGTCCTAGGGTTTTCCCTGTGCTATAGTCCGTGGCTCTGTTGACGACGGCACCGCGAATGCGGCGGCCGCAGCGGCAGAGGGCTCTGGAAGATGACCGAGGAAAATCGGTATAGAATCGAGAGCTTCGCTGGTGACGAATGCGGGCGGGGATGGCGGGAAACTGCAGTCCTGGATCGCGAAAGCAGCAGCGAAAAGAGTTTGACAGGTCTCTACAAAATCAGTCATAATCGAGGGCTTCGCTGATCGCAGCGGGGTTGGTTGAGCAGGTAGGCGCAAGGCCGAGGGCTCTGGCGGGATCGTTAACAACATACAGCCG
>NZ_JAEQND010000018.1 GCF_016722765.1 Ramlibacter alkalitolerans
GTTCCTGCGCGACCAGGAAGAAAGCTGCCGGTGGCGACGATGTCGACACCGCCAAGCCGACTTCGATGCCCTTCAGCCGGGGCTATTCGGGTGAGCCGAACGGTTTCCGGACACCAGTGCGCGGAGGCGGGACCCAGGGCTTCCATCTTCACGCGCTGCGCGCGTGCTCTGGGCCCCCGCCTGCGCGGGGGTGACGGAGAAGGAGAAGGCAACGGCGGTGACAGAGATACGCCGCAGACACCGCGACCGTCACCGACCACCCGCAAGGCCCAGCAGCACCACCGCCCGCGCCTCGATGCTCTGCCCCATCCCCACCGGCCCCAGGCGCTCCGCGGTCTTCGCCTTCACATTCACCGCACCCGGCGCGATGCTCAGCGCCTCGGCGATCCGCCCGCGCATGCCCGCGATATGCGGCGCCAGCTTCGGCGCCTGTGCCACCACGGTGCTGTCCACGTTCACCAGCTCCCAGCCCGCTTCGCGCACCCGGCGCATCGCTTCCTTCAGCAGCACCACCGAATCCGCCCCGCGGAAGCGTTCGTCGGTATCCGGGAAATGCTGGCCGATGTCGCCCAGGCCGGCGGCGCCGATCAGCGCATCGGTGATCGCGTGCAGCAGCACGTCCGCATCCGAGTGCCCCAGCAGCCCGCGCGCATGCGGGATCTCCACGCCGCCGATCACGAGGCGACGTCCAGGCACCAGCGCGTGCGTGTCCCAGCCTTCCCCGATGCGCAGCTGCATCACCTGCGGCCGCGCAGCACGGCCTCGGCCATCGCGAAGTCCTCGGGATAGGTGACCTTGAAGTTCTGCGCGCCGGCTTCCACCAGCAGCGGCTTCAGGCCCATCTTCTCGATCGCGCTCGATTCGTCCGTCACGTCGTCGCCGGAGGCTTCGAGGGCCTGCCGCAGCATGCCCAGGCGGAACATCTGCGGCGTCTGCGCCTGCCACTTGTCGGTGCGCACCACGGTCGCGGCGACGCGGCCGTTCTCGCCGATCTTCAGCGTGTCGGGCAGCGGATGGGCCAGGAGCCCGCCCACTTCATCCTGGCTGCACTGGTCGATCAGGCGGTCGATCAGTTGCGGCGTGATGAGGCAGCGCGCGGCGTCGTGCACCAGGACCCAGTCGCTGTCGACGGCGCCGGCGCGGCGCAGTTCGCGCAGGCCGTTGGCCACGCTCTGCGCGCGCGTGGCTCCGCCGCAGGGCACGACCAGCGCCGAGGTGGTGGGATTGCGTTCGAAGAAGCCGTCGGTGGGCGCCACCACCACGAGCGTGCGCGCGATGCGCTTGACGCCCGCGAAGGCCGACAAGGTGTGCCAGATCATCGGCTGGCCGGCGACACGTTCGTATTGCTTGGGCCCCGCCGTGCCGGCGCGGCTGCCGTTGCCGGCGCAGGGAATCACGGCGAAGTAGCGGGAGCTGGATGCGGTAGCGTTCATATCCGTCCCTTTCATTCTACGGAGAGCATCGTTCCCCCTACAATGGTCGCACACCCCGCCCTCTCGAGCGCGGGGTGTTTTGCATTTTCGCTGCCGCTTCCCGTATGGATCTGCCCAAGCTTTCCCCTGGACGACGAATGACCGTGCCGCGGCCGGTCGGCTCGGCCGACGCGCTGCTGCTGGCGCAGCTGGCCCAGCGCGAATGGCTGGGCGGCAAGCTCACCGCCATCGTCACCGCCGACGCGAACGACGCCCAGCGGCTGATGGACGAAATCGCGTTCTTCGCGCCCGACCTGCGCTGCGCCCTCTTCCCCGACTGGGAAACCCTCCCCTACGACCAGTTCTCGCCCCACCAGGACCTGATCAGCGAGCGCCTCGCGACGCTGTGGCGCATCCTGCAGCGCGAAGCCGACGTGGTGCTGGTGCCCGCGAGCACGGCGCTGTACCGCCTCGCGCCGCCCGCCTTCCTGGCCGGTTACACCTTCCACTTCCGCGTGCAGCAGAAGCTGGACGAAGCGCGCCTGAAGGCGCAGCTCACGCTGGCCGGCTACAACCACGTGACGCAGGTGGTGAGCCCCGGCGAATACGCGGTGCGCGGCGGCCTCATCGACCTGTTCCCCATGGGTTCGGCCGTGCCGTACCGGGTCGACCTGTTCGACGACGAGGTCGATTCGATCCGCACCTTCGACCCGGACACGCAGCGCAGCCTCTACCCCGTGCCCGAGGTGCGGCTGCTGCCGGGGCGCGAATTCCCGATGGACGACGACGCCCGGGCACGCTTTCGCAGCCGCTGGCGCGAGCTGCTGGAAGGCGACCCGACCAAGAGCCGCATCTACAAGGACATGGGCAACGGCGTCGCCACCGCCGGCATCGAGTACTACCTGCCGCTGTTCTTCGAGGACACGGCCACGGTGTTCGACTACTTCGGCGAGCAGTCCACGCTGGTGTTGCATGGCGAGCTGGAGCCTGCGTTCCAGCGCTTCTGGCAGGACACGCGCGACCGCTACCGCCTGGTGCAAGGGGACCCGGAGCGCCCCGTGCTGCCGCCGGAAGCGCTGTTCCTCACCAGCGAGCAGTTCTACACGCGCGCCAACGCGCACGCGCAGCTCGCGTTCAAGGCGGTGCCGCAGGAAGAAGGCTACGCGGAGTTCCGGCGCCTGCCGGACATCGCCGTGGTGCGCGGCGCCGAGGAGCCGCTGAAGAATTTCAAATACCACGCCGAGCGCTCCTCGCACCGCGTGCTGGTGCTGGCCGAGAGCGCCGGCCGCCGCGAGAGCCTGCTCGACTTCCTGCGCGCCAGCCACCTCACCCTGCCCGCCTTCGACACCCTGGCCGAATTCCAGGCCAGCGAAGAGAAGCTCGGGATCGCGACGGCGGCGCTCGCCAGCGGCTTCGGCTGGGCCGAGGAGCGGATCGACTTCGTCACCGAGACCGAGCTGTTCGCCAGCGCCCCCACGGGGCGGCGGCGCAAGAAGCAGGAACAGGTCAGCGATGTCGACGCACTGATCAAGGACCTGTCCGAGCTCAATATCGGGGACCCGGTGGTGCATGCGCAGCATGGCATCGGCCGCTACCGCGGGCTCATGAGCATGGACGTGGGCCAGGGCAGCACCGAGTTCCTGCACCTGGAATACGCCGACAAGGCCACGCTGTACGTGCCGGTCAGCCAGCTGCACCAGATCAGCCGCTACACCGGCGTCGGCGCCGAGGAAGCGCCGCTGCACAAGCTGGGCTCGGGCCAGTGGGAGAAGGCGAAACGCAAGGCGGCCGAGCAGGTGCGCGACACCGCCGCCGAACTGCTGAACCTCTACGCGCGCCGCGCCGCGCGCCAGGGCCATGCCTTCCGCTTCTCCGCCCAGGACTACGAGGCCTTCGCCAACGAGTTCGGCTTCGAGGAAACGCCGGACCAGAAAGCGGCGATCCACGCGGTGATCCAGGACATGGTCTCGCCGCAGCCGATGGACCGCCTGGTCTGCGGCGACGTCGGCTTCGGCAAGACGGAGGTCGCCCTGCGTGCGGCCTTCGTCGCGATCACCGGCGGCAAGCAGGTCGCCTTCCTGGCGCCGACCACGCTGCTGGCCGAACAGCACTACCAGACCCTGGTCGACCGCTTCGGCAAGTGGCCGGTGAAGGTGGCGGAGATGAGCCGCTTCCGTTCCGCCAAGGAGATCACCGCCGCCGCCAAGGGCCTGGAGGACGGCAGCATCGACATCGTGGTGGGCACGCACAAGCTGCTCTCCACGACCATGAAGTTCAAGAACCTGGGTCTTTTGATCATCGACGAGGAGCACCGCTTCGGCGTGCGCCACAAGGAGGCGATCAAGGCCATGCGGGCGGAAGTCGACGTGCTCACGCTCACCGCCACGCCGATCCCGCGCACGCTGGGCATGGCGCTGGAGGGCCTGCGCGACCTGTCGGTGATCGCCACGGCGCCGCAGCGGCGCCTCGCGATCAAGACCTTCGTGCGCAACGAAGGCAACGGCGTGATCCGCGAGGCGGTGCTGCGCGAGCTCAAGCGCGGCGGCCAGGTCTACTTTCTGCACAACGAGGTGGAGACGATCCAGAACCGGCGCGAGGCCCTGGAGCGCCTGCTGCCGGAGGCGCGCATCGCCGTCGCCCACGGCCAGATGCCCGAGCGCGAGCTCGAACGCGTGATGCGCGACTTCGTGCAGCAGCGCTTCAACGTGCTGCTGTGCTCCACCATCATCGAGACCGGCATTGACGTGCCGACGGCCAACACGATCGTGATCTCGCGCGCCGACAAGTTCGGGCTGGCGCAGCTGCACCAGCTGCGCGGGCGCGTCGGCCGCAGCCACCACCAGGCCTATGCCTACCTGATGGTGCCGGACGTCGAGAGCCTCACCAAGCAGGCGGGGCAGCGGCTGGAGGCGATCCAGCAGATGGAGGAGCTCGGCTCGGGCTTCTACCTCGCGATGCACGACCTGGAGATCCGCGGCGCCGGCGAGGTGCTCGGCGAGAACCAGAGCGGCAACATGCTGGAGGTCGGGTTCCAGTTGTACAACGAGATGCTGTCCGAGGCCGTGCGCTCGCTCAAGGCCGGCAAGGAGCCGGACCTGCTGTCGCCGCTGTCGGTCACGACCGAGATCAACCTGCACGCGCCGGCGCTGCTGCCGGAGGACTACTGCGGCGACGTGCACCTGCGCCTGTCCTTCTACAAGAAGCTGGCCACGGCGAAGAACGTCGACCAGATCGACCGCCTGCTCGAGGAGATCGTCGACCGCTTCGGCAAGCTGCCGCCGCAGGCGCAGACGCTCATCGACGTGCACCGCCTGCGCGTGCTGGCGCGGCCCTATGGGGTGGTGAAGGTGGACGCGGCGCCGACGGTGATCAACATCACCTTCCGCCCCAACCCGCCGGTGGAGCCGCTGGCGATCATCCAGATGGTGCAGAAGAACCGGCACATCAAGCTGGCCGGCAACGACAAGCTGCGCATCGAGAAATCGCTGGTGGAGGTGAAGGACCGGGCGCAGATGGTGCGCGACGTGCTGCGCTCGCTCGGGACGCCCAAGGTGACGGAGCCAGCGTAGCGCACCCCGTCATCCCCGCGCCCTTTCCGTCATCCCCGCGCCCTTTCCGTCATCCCCGCGCAGGCGGGGATCCACGCCCCACCCCCATGCTCGACTCCACCCTCGCGCTGATCGCCCTCGCGCTCGCCCTCGCGCTGCGCCCCTGGCGCCTCTTCGCCGGCCGCCCCGCGCTCGTCACTCCCCTGCTGGCGACGCTCGCGATCCTGCCCTGGCTGTGGGCGCTGCCTGCGCTGCTGAAGCTGTCCCCGCAGCTGCAGTGGTCCGGCGCCGTGCTGGTGTTGCTGATGCTGGGATGGCCGATCGCCGTGCCCGTGCTGCTGCTGGTCGCCCTGCTCGCCTGCCTGATCTCGCCGCTGTCGGCGCAGGACGCACTGGCCGCCGGCGTCTGGCAGGGCATCGTGCCGGCGACGCTGGCGCTGTTCGCCGGGGCGGCGGTGCGGCGCTGGCTGCCTTCGCATGCCTTCGTCTACATCCTGGGGCGCGGCTTCGCGAGCGCGCTGCTGTGCCTGTTCGCGGCGCGCCTGTTGGCGCAGCACTTAGGCGCCGCGCCCGCAGCCGGTGTCGGCGGGATGGGGCTCGTCGTCGCGCAATGGCTGATGGCGTGGGGCGATGCCTTCGTCACGGGCATGCTCACCGCCATCTTCGTCGCCTTCAAACCCGAATGGCTGCTGACGTGGTCCGACGCGCACTACCTGCGACGCTGAGGCAGGCGCGCGGGCCCGATGCGAAAATCGCTGCCATGCCTGCCCAAGAATTCGCTCCCGGCCTCCAGATCCAGGGCTTCACGCCGCCCCTGAGGCTCACAGACTACAAGCTGGTCGCCTTCGACATGGACTCCACGCTGATCAACATCGAATGCGTGGACGAGATCGCCGACGCGGTGGGCATGAAGGAGGAAGTGGCCGCGATCACCGAGGCCGCGATGCGCGGCGAGATCGCCGACTACAAGGAGAGCCTGCGCCGCCGCGTCGCGCTGCTCAAGGGCGTGACGATCGCCGACCTGGAAGAGGTGTACGTGCAGCGCCTGCAGCTGAACCCGGGGGCGCAAAAGCTGGTGCAGGCCTGCCAGGCGGCCGGCCTGAAGACGCTGCTCGTCTCGGGCGGCTTCACCTTCTTCACCGACCGCATCCGCGACCGGCTCGGCATCGACTTCACGCGCTCCAACATGCTGGAGATCCGCTCCGGCCCGAACTGCGGCGAGCTGACCGGCCGCATGGTGGACCAGCCCTGGGGCGACATCTGCGACGGCGCGGAAAAGCGCCGGATGCTGCTGGAAACCTGCCAGCAGCTCGGGATCTCGCCGCGGCAGGCGATCGCCGTGGGCGACGGCGCGAACGACCTTCCCATGATGGGAGAGGCGGGCCTGTCGGTGGCGTATCACGCCAAGCCGAAGGTGCGGGAGCAGGCAATGGTGGCGATCAACGAGGGGGGGCTGGATCGGGTGCTGGAGGTGTTCGCGCGATGAAAGCTGGGGTTCCGGCGCTTCGCGCGTCACCGCCAGCCTGCACGTGACGCCGCCTCGTAGGCTGGCGGTGAGCCGCGAAGGTAGGCTGGCGGTGAGCCGCGAACCGCGAACCCCAGCGCTTCCCGCCTTCAACCCCGCTGCACCGCCGCCCTCCCCGCCCCGGCCGGCCAGCCACGAATCAGCCCCAGCGCGCTGGCGCGCCACAGCAGGAAGCCGACGATGGACAGGTTCAGCAGGTTCCAGGCGATCCCGTTCAGGAACGCCGCGCGATAGGAGCCGGTGAGGTCGAACACCGCGCCGGACATCCAGCCGCCCAGCGCCATTCCCATCAGCGTCGCCATCAGCACGGTGCCCACGCGCGAGCCGACCTCGCCGGGCGCGAAGTACTCGCGCACGATCATCGGATAGCAGGGCACGATGCCGCCCTGGAACAGCCCGAACAGGGCCGAGACCACGTACAGCGACGCGAGCCCGTCGGAGGGCAGGAACAGCAGCAGCGCCACGCCCTGCAGCAGCGAGCCGAGCAGCAGCGTGCGCAGGCCGCCGATGCGGTCCGAGATCCAGCCGGAGACGAGGCGGCTCACCACGCCCATGGCCAGCATCAGCGACAGCATCTCGGCCCCGCGCGCCGCGCCGAAGCCGAGGTCGCCGCAGTACGCCACGATGTGGACCTGCGGCATCGACATCGCCACGCAGCACGCCACCCCCGCGGTCGACAGCAGCACGAGCAGCAGGCCCGGCGCCATGCCCAGCGGACGCGCCGAAGCCGCCGGCCCGCCCGCCACCGCCACCGCGGCCACCACCGGCTGCTCCGGCGGACGCCGGCGCAGGAACAGCGCCAGCGGCACCATGCTGGCCAGGCAGAACACGCCCATGCCGACATAGGTCTGGCGCCAGCCCACCGTGTCGATGAAGTGCTGCATCACGGGCGGCCACACCGTGCCGGCGGTGTAGTTGCCGCTCATGCAGATCGCCAGCGCGATGCCGCGGCGGCGATCGAACCAGCGCGTCGTGTCCGCCACCAGCGGCGCGAAGCTGGCGGAGGTTCCGAGCAGCCCGATCAGCAGCCCCTGCGCGGCCCCGAACAGCACCACGCCGGGCGCGAAGCCCGCGGCGATGTAGCCCAGGCCCAGGCCAACGCCTCCCAGCATCACGACGCGCATCACGCCGATGCGGTCCGCCAGCCGGCCCATGAGGATCCCGCCGAGGCCGAATCCGACCATGGTCAGGGTGTAGGGAATCGACGCGTCGCCCCTGGCGATCCCGAAGTCCTGCTGCATCCGCGGCAGGACCACCGTGATCGAGTACATGCCGGAGCCGCCGATCGTCATGAGCACCAGCGACATGACGAGGCGCCCCCAGGCGTAGGGGGATTCGATCCATTCACGGCCGCTGCTTTGCATGGCCCCGATTGGATACCAAGCCGCGTTCCTCGCAACGAGCCCGTTCGTCAGGGCTTTCCATATGGCCCGGCTGGTGCCTCGTCCCGGGGCCGGCTGCATCCGCCAGTGGGCGCGTGCGGCGGCCGCCGGGCGGATCGTCGGCTGGCGACTACAGTGGCCCCTGCCCGGGGCCGACGGCGGCGCCGCTAGCTGGTGCTTATCGTGGGCGGGCTTCGAGGAGCCGAACATGCAGCAGACCGCGCCCCGTCCGCGCCATTTCTCCATGGTCAGGGAATTCCACCTGGCCGATTTCTTCACCCTCGGCAACGCGGCCTGCGGGGTGGGCGCCATCCTGCTCGGCATGCTGTACATGGCCAGCGGCGACCGCACCCACTTCCTGTTCGCGGCGGCGCTGGCCCCGGCTGCCTTCATCTTCGACGTGCTCGACGGACGCATCGCGCGGGCGCGCCACCAGCACTCGGCGCTGGGGCGCGAGCTCGACTCGCTGTCCGACGTGATCTCCTTCGGCATGGCGCCGGCGGCGCTCGGCTTCGCGGCCGGCCTGCAGGGCGGCTGGGATGCGGCGGCCCTGATCTACTTCGTGTGCTGCGGCGTGAGCCGGCTGGCGCGCTACAACGTGACGGCCGAACAGCTCGCCGATGATGCCTCCGGCAAGGTGAAGTACTTCGAGGGCACGCCCATCCCGACCAGCGTGGTGCTCACGGGCGTGCTGGCGTGGGCGGCCTGGCAGGGACAGCTGGGCGACCGCATCTGGGGCGGCGCGGTGGACCTCGGCCCCTGGGACTTCCATCCGATCGCCCTGCTGTTCGTCCTGTCCGGGAGCCTGATGATCAGCAAGACGCTGCGGATCCCGAAGTTCTAGCGCGGCGGCCGCGGCCGGTTCTTCTGCCAGATCGCCAGCAGGATCAGCCCGTAGGCGACGATCCGCAGGCTGTAGATCGCCGGGCTGTCTTCCGCTGCCGGCGCCATCAGCCCCAGGGCCAGGCGGTCGGCCGCCTCCAGCCAGAAGGACAGCGCGAACCAGAGGAAGAAGCGGTCGCGCGTCTGGCGCCAGAAGCGGAAGAAGAACAGGCCCGCCGCCAGCCAGCCGGCGGCGATGGCGCCCATCAGCATCTGCTCCATGTCAGTCCTCCTCCCAGATGAGGCCGAACAGCAGCAGGAGCACCGCCACCAGCGCCGCGATCAGCCGCGGCATGCCCAGGTCCACTTCCACCGGGAACACCACCCGGTCGAACACCAGCAGCACGTTGTTGACGCTCAGGGCGCCGAAGCACAGGGCGCTCCAGAACAGGAGCCGCGCACCGCTGGCGCGCCAGCTGCGCCACAACAGCACGAGGCACATGATGGACGTGAGGGCACAAAGGGAATAGATCACCGTGGCCATGCCGGCTATTCCTTCCGGAAGCGGAACGCATCGGCGAACTGCTGCGCGCGCCGGTCGATGCGGGAGTGGATGAGACGCGTCACCGCGACGAGGTCGTGCGCGTAGGCTTCGGCGAGCTGGTCGATCAGCTCGCGCAGTTCCGGGGACGGTGCGTAACGGACGCTGCCCGGCGAGGCGTGCTCCGACGCCACGCCGCTGTCGCGCAGCAGCGCGAGCAGTTCCACGCCGGTCTGCTCGGGCACGTAGAGCCGGCGCGAGAGCTGCGCGGCACCCCAGGCCTGCTCCGGGTCGGCGCGCAACAGCAGCACCGCCTCGAGGTAAGGCACCGACGGAACGCTGGTGAGGATGAACCGGCGCAGGTCCGCCGGCAGCTCGCTGGATGTCATTGTTGTTCGCCGTAGCAGGGAGCACGCCGCGCTGGTTTTCCCCCTTGCACCCTGGGCACGCGCCTGTACATTGGCCATGAATGTAGCGCCTGCCATCGCGGCCGGTGGCTCATCGGCGAAATTTCACGAGCGTTGGAGCCCTTCGGGGCTCGTTTTTTTTCGACAATGCGGCCGAAATGACTATGCCGCCGCTCCCGCCGCTGCGCCTGTTCCTCGCCTTGTGGCCTTCGCCCGACACCGCCACGGCCTTGCAGGCCCGGGCCGATGCCTGGGACTGGTCGGCCGGCGCACGCCGCACCCGGCCCGAACGCCTGCACATCACCCTGCATTTCATCGGGGCGGTGAACGCGCCCGACGTGCTGCCGCTGCAGGCGGCGCTGGACCTGGCCTGGGAGGGATGCGAACTGGTGCTGGACCGCGAGGAGGTCTGGCCCGGCGGCATCGCGGTGCTGGAAGCGAGCCGGGTGCCGCAGCCGCTGGCGGCGCTGCACGCGGAACTGGCGGAGCGCCTGCGGGCGCGCGAGCTGCCCGTCCAATCACGGCGCTATCGGCCGCACGTCACCTTCGCGCGCAAGGCGCAGGGCTCCCGGGCGCCGCCGGAGCCGGCGCCGCTGCGCTGGGCGACGGGCTCCGACTACCTGCTGATGCAGTCGCTGCCGGGCGGGCGGGGCTACGTGCCGCTTCAGCGCTTCGGCTGAGCCGGGCGGCGCCGTGCCGCATCGATGGCGCTGCGGGCCGCGATCTCCGCGGCGAGCGCCGTTTCCAGCGGCGATCGGCACAGGCCGGCGTGCTGGTAGTTCATGTTCTCGTAGAGCTCGGCGGCGGCGGGGGAGGCCTGGAGCACCGCTTCCAGCGCGGCGTCGTAGGGCGTGGAACGCAGCACCTCGGTGAGGTGTTCCACCACCCCCCGGTACTGCTGCGGGTCCACGGGCTCCGCACTGCGGTCCAGACGCTCCAGCATGCGCGCGAGCATGACGAGATTCTTGGAGACGGTCGTGTTCATGCATTCGAGTTGAGGCTGCCGCGCCAGCTTTGCAAGGGACTGGCCAGCCCCCACGCACAAAGGGCCTGCCGGCTGGCAGGCCCTTGCCGCGCATGGCCGACGCACTTACGCGGAATCGGCCGTCGCGATCAGCCCTGGCCGGGATGCGTGTCCTCGAAATCGGGCCGCGCCGGGTCGCGCTCGGGCTTGCGGCCCGTATCGGCCATCGCGGCATCCCGGATGGCGAACAGGGCCTGCAGGTCGCTTTCGATGCTCTCGTCGGCGGGCGCCTGCTCCGCACCAGGGCTGCTGCGCTGCGCCTGCGCCTGCGCAGGCTCCAGGGGACCGGCCGGCCGGGCAGCACCGGGGTTCCAGCTCTTGGGGTCCGGCATGTCGGCCGCCTTCACCCCGGTGAATTCCCAGCCGAGGCTCAGCAGCCAGTCGCGGCAGCGCGGCTCGAAGCGGGCGAGTTCCTTCTCGAAGCTGTCCTGGAACGGGAAGACATAGGGCAGCAGGCGCTCGTGGGCCTGCTTGACGACGAAGTTCACGTGCAGCCCGCGCCGCCCGGTGCGGGTGACGGCGGACAGGATGCGGCTTTCGATCCAGTCGGAGGGGATGCCATGCTTGCGCATGGTGTCGCGCAGGATCACCTGCACCAGTTCGCGCCGGGGCGCATTGCGGCCACCCCCCTGGGGGCTGTCCGAATCCGGGTCGTCCTCGTAGAACTGGGTGCTGGACTGCGTTGGCGGTCCGACCTTGTCCTTCTTCTCTTCCTTGCCGGCCGGGCTGTTCTTGAATATGCGATCGATCAGGCCCATGCGGCCATTTTGCTTCATTCCCTGAGCTGGAAGCGCATTTGCGTTCCAGCAAGCTCCAGCACGTCAGCGTCCGCCAGCTGCAGCGGGTCGGCGCCGAAGGTGCTGCCATTGAGCATGGGCGCGGTGGAGCCGGCGAGATGGGTCACGAAGAAGCCGCCGCGCCGGTGCGCCACGGAGACCACGCAGACGTTGGGCTTGCCGAAGGTGGTGACCGCCTTGACCACCGGCATCTCGAGGCCGGCGGAGGAACCGTTCATCACCGAGAAGCTGGCCTGCAGCTGCGGCGGATCTATGCTGCCCATGTGGGTGCCGCCGAAGGCCGTGGTCGGCTCCTCGCTGGCCTGCAGGTACTTGATGCGGTAGGGGCCGATGGCGATCACGTCGCCGTCGTGCAGGCGGGTGCGCTCCTTGACCATGCGGTCGTTGACGTAGGTCCCGTTGGTGCTGCCCAGGTCCTGGAGGAAGACGTCGGCCACGCCCACCAGCTCGAAGGCGCAGTGGTTCCCGCTGACCACCATGGTGTCCAGCACGATGTCGTTACCCGCCTTGCGCCCGAGGGTCGTGCGGTCCTTGTGGAGGAACACGTGCTTGACCTCGACACCCTTGACGCTTGCGATCAGCTGCGGCATGAAGCACCTCCAGCCGTCCGCTGCGGCCGAGTCCCCATGCTAGCGAAGCCGGGGAGCCGCCACAAGCGGAGCGGCCTAGATGTAGCCCACCACCTGCGGGACATGCCGCAGGTGCAGCGCCAGCCCCAGGGCGGCCATGTGGTTGCCGTCGCGACCGAGGATGCGTTCGGCCAGCGGCAGGAACACCGTCTCCTCGTAGCGGGCGTGGCGCAGGAAGGCGCGCACGAGCTCCTCCATCACCTCCGCGTCGACCTCGCTGCGGTTGCCGCGGGCCGCGATGCGCACCGAAGGCTCCAGCTGCTTCCACAGCCCTTCGACCTCGCGGTGTTCGGCCGTCAGGCGCTCGATCATGCCGCGGAC
The DNA here is from genome assembly GCF_016722765.1 of Ramlibacter alkalitolerans. GTDB lineage: Bacteria > Pseudomonadota > Gammaproteobacteria > Burkholderiales > Burkholderiaceae_C > Ramlibacter > Ramlibacter alkalitolerans. The sequence goes on from NZ_JAEQND010000018.1 coordinate 12,409, forward strand.
CGCCTTGCGTTCGGTCCCGTTGGCGCTTTGCAGGACGGCCGGGAACAGTTCCGCCTCCTCCTCCGCGTGGTGCGGGATGATGGTCCGGCGGAACAGGTCCAGCGTGCTCTGCGCCATCTCGCGTGCGAGGTTGGCCGCATCCACCAGCTCCGGCAGGCGCGCCGTGCCTTCGAGCTGGGTGACGATGCCCAGGTGGCAGCGGGTGAACGAGGTCAGCGGCGTTTCCGGCGCGGCGTCGGCGACGTCGTGCGAGGGGCTCATCGTGGGCTCGTTCGCGCAGGTGCGTTCCGTGTCGGTCGTCGCGTTCGGCGCGGGCGTGAGGCTGCTCATTGCGGGGGGTTCCTGTGCGTGATGCCGCGATGTTGCCCCCGACCCCGCGGGCCCAGTTGACACACGTCAAGCGCGCCGTTCGGGCCGCCCTGCACCATGGTCACAGACAGCAACCAAGGAGGTTCCCATGTTCCGCCACATCCTGCTCGCCACCGACGGCTCTTCCGCTTCCGAGCACGCCGCCCAGCTGGCGGTGGAACTGGCCCGCGTCCACCAGGCACGCCTGACGGCGCTGTACGTGGTCGACCCCTATCCGTACCTGGGTGTCGGCGAGGCCAATCCGCTCGGCTTCCAGGCCTACATGTCCGCGGCCCTGCAGCACGCCGCGCAGGCGCACCAGAAGGTGATGGCGCTGTGCGAGACGGCGCCCGCCGTCGAAGTCCAGCCCCGCCTGGCCGAAGACGTGGCGGCGGCCACCGGCATCGTGCAGTCCGCGCGCCAGGTGGAAGCCGACCTGATCGTGGTCGGCTCGCATGGCCGCACGGGCGTCGCCCGCCTGATGCTCGGCAGCGTCGCCAGCAAGGTGGTCGCGGAGTCGCCGATCCCGGTGCTGGTCGCGCGCTGACCGTCTCCCCCCGCGCAGGCGGGGATCGGTGCGGCTACGCCTGCACCGTGGCGCCGGCTTCGCGCAGCCGGCCCAGCACGTCTTCCCAGCGCTGCCTGTGCTCCGCGTGCAGGCGGCTGCCCTCCTCCAGCACCGGCTGGAATTTCCAGCCCCGCACCGGCGCCGCCTCGAACCATTCGCGCGTGCGCTGGCCCACGATCCACACCGGCGTGCGCCACGCGCCCCAGGGCTCCGCCGTGCGCGCCATGTCGGGGCTGCCCCGCAGCGCGCCGGCCGCATAACTCAGGAGCCCGTAGCGGCGCGGCGTCGAGGGCTGGCGAGGACCGTCGTCGAAGGTCTCGAAGGTGGTCGGGTCCTCCAGCGCCGCCGGCAGCAGTTCGCGCGCCACCAGGTGCTGGCCGCCGTCGTGCCCGTTGCCGCTTTCCGCGTGCAGCAGCGGCCGCAGCTCGAAGCCGGTGAGGCCGCTGGCGCGCAGGCCCTCGGCGGCCTGCGGGCCGACCACGTACTCGCCGGTCCAGTCGTCGACGTGGCTGATGGCGGTCCCGGCGACCGGTTTGCTCAGGTAGATCTTCTGCGGCAACCGCACCGACCACCGGCTGGCGGTGGGATGCAGCGTATCCGAGTGGTAGGCCGCCATCGTGGCCTTGGAATCGGCCCGGGTCTGGGTGATGGTGGAGCGGCAGACCGCCTCGAAATGGGTGGCCGCGGACAGGTCCGCCGGGCTGCACTGCACCTCGCGCAGGAAGCTCACGGGTTCGCCGCCGGCGAGCTCCAGCAGCCGGGGCAGCACGGGCCCGGAGGCATCGAAGAATTTCGGGAACAGGAAGCCGAGGGCCGGATGCGCCTTGGCCCCGAGGGCGCGGGCCAGGGCTTCGTCCGCGGCCAGGCGTTGCGCGAGGCCGGGGCTGCACGGTCGCAGCGCGAGCATTATTTTCATGGACCGTGATGGTAGCGGCAGCGGCCGCAGGGCCGCGTCGGCAAAAGCCGCATGCGACACTTGCGCCCGCCGATGCAAGCTTCCGACCCCCTCCCCAGCCCCCTGGCGATCGCACTGGCGGGGCTGGTCTCCCTCGGCGTGGCCATGGGCATCGGCCGCTTCGCGTTCACCCCGCTGCTTCCGATCATGATGGCCGAAGGCAGCGTCAGCATAGGCGACGCCAGCCTCCTGGCCAGTGCCAACTACCTGGGCTACCTGCTCGGGGCGCTGGCGTGCACCTTCCAACCCTGGTTCGCGCGCCGGCTCGGGTGGGGCACGGCGGTGGACGCACCGCGCATGGTGCGCGCCTCGCTGGCGGCCACCGTGCTGCTCACGCTGGGCATGGCCCTGCCCTGGCCCGTGGCCTGGCCGGCGCTGCGCTTCGCCGCCGGCCTGGCCAGCGCCGTGGCCTTCCTCTACACCTCCTCGTGGTGCCTGGAACAGCTCGCCCGGCGCCGGCAGGCGGCCATGGGGGCCCTGATCTACGTCGGACCCGGGGTCGGCATCGTGGCGAGCGGGCTGGCCGCGAGCGCCCTGGTGGCGCTGGGGGCACGGGCGGCTGTCGGCTGGGTGACTTTCGCGCTGCTCGCGGTCCTCCTCACGGCGGTGGCGTGGAAGGTGTTCGACCGCCGCAACGGTGTCGACGCGCCTGCCCTCAGCGGCGCCGGCGCCCTGCCGGCGCAGGCGCCGGCCTCCGCGGGCGGCCTGGAAGTGGGCGCCCTTGCCTTCGCGTACGGCCTGGCGGGCATCGGCTACATCATCACGGCGACCTTTCTGCCGGTGATCGCCCGCCAGGCACTGCCCGGATCGCACTGGCTGGATCTCTTCTGGCCGCTGTTCGGCGCCGGCGTGACGGCAGGCGCGCTGCTCGCCTCGCGCCTGCGCAGCGGCGGCGACCTGCGCCTGCGCCTGGCGGCCTGCTACGCGGTGCAGGCCGTCGGCGTGGCGGCCAGCCTGGTTTCGCCCACCCTCGCGGGCTTCGCGATCGGCAGCCTGCTGCTGGGACTGCCGTTCACGGCGATCACCTTCTTCGCGCTGCAGGAGGTGCGGCGACTGCGGCCGGCGAGCGCGCCCAGCGCCATGGGCCTGCTGACGGCGATGTACGGCCTGGGGCAGATCGCCGGCCCGCCGCTGGCGGCCTGGCTGGTGGCGCGCAGCGGGGACGCGGCCCGGGGATTCGCGCTCTCGCTGGGGATCGCCAGCGGGATATTGGCGGGAGGGGCGGTGCTGTTCGTGCTGCTTGCGCGCGCGTACCCGGTGCGGCGGTGAGGAGGGACGATGCGACGTGCAATGCGTCATCCCCGCGCAGGCGGGGATCCAGGGCACCCGCGCAGCGCGTGCGGGAGCCCTGGGTTCCCGCCTTCGCGGGAATGACGATCGGGGACAGCCTTTTCAGCGCTGCGCCACCTGCTGCACCGGCTGGGCGCGGCTCAGCGCGGGATACGGATTCACCGCCTCGCCCTGCCACCACTTGGCCGGCGAGCCGAGGCGGAACACCGCGAAGTGCAGGTGCGGCGTCTTCGCGTCGGCGTTGCCGGTGCTGCCCACGTAGCCGATCAGGTCACCGCGGTGCACGTCCATCCCTTCGCGCAAACCCTGCGCATAACCTTGCAGGTGGGCGTAGTAGTAGGCGAGGCGCGACTGCGGATCGAACTGGTAGACCGTGAGCCCGCCCGGCTTGCTGGTGAACAGCTTGGCGATGCGGCCGTCGTCCACCGCGACCACCGGCGTGCCGGCGCGCGCGAGGATGTCGATCGCCTCGTGCGTGCGGCGACCGCGGCTTTGCTCGTAGTGGTCCGAGAGCGCGGTGGGCATCACACCCACCACCGGCACTTCCAGCCGGCGCTGCGCGAGCAGTTGCGCGCCTTGCGCATCGCCGCGGTTGCGCACCGCCGGCAGGTCGGCGGAGGAGACCTTGGCCGGCGCATCGCCGGCAGGCGCCGCGGAAGTCGGCGCAGGGGTCGAGCCGCCGGCGGCGGGCGGGAAAGCCTGCCACATCTCCGTCATCGCGGCGCTGCCCTCGCCTCCCGGTGCCTGCGACGGCGCAGCGGCCGCGCCGGCAGGCTGCGGGTTCGCATCGGGCTGCGCACCCATCACGCTGGTCGACGGCGGCGGCGCTTCGGCCGTGGTTTCAGGCGTCGCCGCTGGCTGCGGCCCCGTGGTGCCATCGGCCGGCGGCCTGGCCGCGACCTGCGGCGACTGGGTGCCGTCGGCCGGCGGCGTGGCCGCGACCTGCGGCGCCTGGCTGCCGTTGGTGCCGTTCAGGACCGCGTCGTCCGGCAGCGAGGCCTGCGGCGGCTGGACCGAAGTCTGCGGCGGCGACTGGTCGCAGGCCTGCAGGCCCAGCGCAGCCACGGCCGCGAGCAGCGTGAGTCGCCACGTCCTCATGACTGCACCTCCACGCCCATGCCGGGGCCGGCGATCGTCGACAGCCGCAGCACGTCCCAGTTGGTCAGGCGCACGCAACCGTTGGTGGTGACGCGGGCCATCTGCGAGGGCTCCGCGGTGCCGTGGATGCCCGCGTGCTCCTTGCTCAGGCCCAGCCACATCACGCCCACCGGGTTGTTCGGGCCGGGCGGCAGCTTCAGCTTCTGGTCGCTCTTCGGATTGCGCAGCAGCGACGGGTCGTAGCTGTAGTCGGGATTCTTGGCCTTGCTCACGATCTGCAGCGGGCCGAGCGGCAGCGGCGGGTCGCCCAGGCTGATCGGGAAGGCGCCCAGCACCTTCTCGCCCTCGCCCAGCACGTACAGCACCTTGTCGGACTTGTCGATGCGCAGCGAGGTGGCGCCGGCGGGCGCGGCGGTCGCGCGGCCCACGTCGGTGACCACGATTGCCTGGCCGACCTGCAATGGCCGGCCCTTGTTCAGCGCGGCGAGCAGCTTCGGGCTCATGTGGAAGCGCTCGCCGATCGCCTCCTGCAGGTTCTGGTAACCCAGCGAAGGAAGTTGCGATTCCTGCTCCGGATCGTTCGGCAAGGTCACATACGGGCCGTTGACGTCGCCGTCGGTGAGCACGTAGGTGGCGAAGGCCGGCGCGTTCTGCTGCGCCAGCGCCTGCCAGGTCGCCTCGTCCATCTTTCCGCTGGTGGGCAGGCCGCGCGAGAGCTGGAAGGCCTTGACGGCGCGCGTCATGTTGGCGCCGAAGCTGCCGTCGATCTCGCCGACGGAGAACCAGGCCCGATCGAGCATCACCTGGGCGCGGATCACGGCCGGCCCCTTGGCGCCCTGCGACAGCACCGGCATGGCCGTGTCGCTGTTCAACTGCTCGATGTGCTGCGTGGCGTCGGCCGGGAAGTTGGCCGGAACCACGGCACCTTGCGAGGCCGACTTGCCGGCGGAGGCGTGCGTGTTCTTGTGGTGCGTTGCCGCCGGCGCCGTCGCCGGCAGGGCCGCGAGGCCCAGCGGCAAGGCGAGCGCCAGAGCGCGCAGGAGGGTGGAATGCTTGGGCATGGGAGGGCTCCGATCAGGAATGCCCTACCGTAGCGCTGCGGCGACCGCGCCTTTGTAGTCGTGCAGCGAAGGGCGCAGTCGGCGCAGGCTTGCCCGGAGCGAATCGGCTCTGGCGGCCCAGGCTCTTCAGGCCGGGCCCGGCTCCCGCTCCACGTCGGCGAGGAAATCGCTGGTGCCCAGGGCGCTCAGCGTGCCGGCCTCCTGCAGCCAGCGCGGATAGCGTTCGCGGAAATCCGCCACCAGGCGATCCAGCGGCACGTCGTCGTAGCGCCCGCGGTCCTGCAGGTACTCCATGTGGCGCTGCCCCGACTTGTCGAAGGCGTGGTAGATCGCGTCCTCGCCACCGTCGAACTCCAGCGGGTGCAGGCCGAAGCGCTCGCACAGCGTGAGGTTGAACGCCGGCGTCGCCTTCACCCAGTGGTTGTCGATCCAGAGGTCGGCGTAGCCGTGCCAGGTGAAGACGTCGGTCTCCATCGTCTCGCGCATGCGCTGCGTGGACAGGTGGTTGCGCACGTCGGCGAAGCCCATGCGCGCGGGAATGCCGGACGCGCGGCAGGCCGCCGCCAGCAGCGCCGCCTTGGTGATGCACCAGCCGTAGCCGATCTCCAGCACGGTGCTGGCGCGCATGCCGTGCGGACTCAGGTCGATCCGGTACGGATCGTAGCGGAAGCCGTCGCGCACGGCGTAGTAGAGGGCCACCGCGCGCTCGCGGTCGGTGGCGCCGCGCGCGTGTTCGGCGGCGAAGGCGCGCACGGCGGGATGGTCGCTGTCCACCTGGGCGGTGGAGGCTAGGCAGGACTGCGGATCGGCGATCGACATGGGGCCTCAGACAAAACGTACCGCGAGCGGCACGAGGGGTGGATCGAATTCGGCGCGCCACTGCTCGCCGCGATGAACTGGCCAGGCGTCCGTCCAGGTGCCGGTCGTCACGACGTCGCCGGCCAGCAGGTCCGGCGCGCCGGGGCAGTCGCGCAGCGCGGCCACGAAGTGCGCCAGTGCATGCAGCGGGCCGTCGAGGACATTGGCGCCGCGTCCTGCGTCGATGCGCTCGCCGTTCCGGGTCAGCGTGATGCGCGCGGCGGCCAGCTGGGCGTCGAACGCCGCCGCTTCACGCGGCAGGGCGGCGACGGGAAGCTTGCGGCCCACCAGCAGGCGGCCATGCAGGCCGCTGTCGGCCACGGTATCCGCGGCGTTGAACTTCCAGTCCGGCATGTGCGACTGCACGATCTCGAAGCCGGGCGCGATCCATTCGATGCAGGCCAGCAGTTGGTCCAGCGTCGCACGGGCCGGCGGCGTCGCCTGCAGGCCGAAGACGCACTCCGGCTCGATGCGCGGCTGGCAGGTGCCGGCCAGCGCGATCTCGCCCTCGCCCTCGCAGAACGACAGGGTCGTGTTCCACACCGTGCCCCAGATCGGCGCATGGACGCCGTAGCGTTCCCAGATCGTGCGGTTGGTGAAACCCACCTTGTAGCCGCGCGGCTGCTCGCCGCGGCCGATGCGCAGTTGCCGCACGCTGAGCGCGCGCTCGTAGGCCTCGCCCACCTCGAGGCCGCAGCCCTGCGGCCAGGGGCTGGCGTCGTCCAGGTGCCGCAGCAGGATTTCCGGCGTCATGCCCGCAGCTTACCGCGACACGGCCGGCGGCCGCCCGCCCAGGTGCGTGCCCCCATCGAGCAGCAGCAGTTCGCCGGTCGTGGTGCGCGCGCCCTCCACCAGCCACACGATCGCTTCGGCCACGTCCTCCGGCGTGGAGGCGCGGCCCAGCGGCGCGCTCCTTTCCACGTTGGCCTTCAGCCGCTCGAAGCCTTCCTGGCCGATGCCCTCCACGAACCAGCGGCTGGTGATCATGCCGGGGCAGACGGCGTTGACGCGGATGTCGGGCGCCAGGCTGCGCGCCAGGTGCAGCGTCATCGCGTTCAGCGCCCCCTTGGAGGCGATATAGGGCAGCGAGGACCCGATGCCCAGCGAGCCCGCGATCGACGAGACGTTGACGATGCAGCCCCGCGCTGCCTTCAGGTGCGGCACGCAGGCGCGCACCATCTGGAAGCTGCCGACGGTGTTGACGGCGTAGATGCGCTGGAAGGCTTCCACATCGAGCGCGTCCCACTCCGCGGCCGCGCCGAACACCGAAATCCCGGCGTTGTTGACCAGGGCGTCGATGCGGCCCCAGCGTTCCACCGCCGCCGCGGCGAGCGCGCGGCAGTCGGCGTCGTCGGCGACGTCGGCGCGCAGCAGCAGCGTGTCGGCGCCGGCTGCGCCGCACTCGGCCTCCGTCGCCTGCGCCTCGGCCTCGCTGCGCGAATAGTTGATCACCACGTCGTAGCCGCGGCGCGCGAGCATCTGCGCGCTGGCGGCGCCCACGCCCGTCGCCGAGCCGGTGACGATGGCGACCTTGCGCTCGCCGCTCATGGTTTCTGCGCCTGCGCCATCGCCGCCTTGCGGTCCGCCAGCACCTTCTGCGCGGCGGGTCGTTCGGCGATCATCGCCACGTAGGGCTTGTAGTCGAGGCCGCGGGCCAGCAGCAGGTCCTCGCCATAGACCGTCTTCGTGGCCAGGCCCGCCAGCGGCAGGTCGGCGAAGGCGCAGCAATCCGCCATGGTGAAGCTGTCGCCGGCGGCAAAGGGCGCGAACCGCAGCAGCTTCTTCACCGCGTCGATCTTCTGCTCGATGTCCTTGCGGATGCGCGCGGAATTGCTTTCCGACAGCGGCGGCGCCCCGAAGAAGGCGGCCGGATAGAGCTGGCGCGCCGCCATCTCCAGGTGCCAGTCGATGAAGGTGGCCAGCTCGCGCACCTTGGCCGCGGCGAACGCATCACGCGGCAGCAGGGGCCGCTCGGGATACGCGGCCTCGAGGTATTCGAGGATCGCCTGGCTCTCGCACAAGGTGCCGTGCCCGGTCGACAGGTACGGGATCTTGCCCAGCGGCGAGGCGGCCAGCAGCGCTTCGCCCTTCTCGCGCACGCCCTCGTACTTCTCCTCGAAGGGCACGCCCTTCTCGAGCAGGGCGAGCTTGACCTTGTTGTAGTAGTTGCTGATGGCGAAACCGTGCAGGGTCAGCATGGCGCTCTCCTCATTCGATCTTGGCGCCCGATTCCTTCACCACCTTGGCCCACTTGGCGGTCTCGGCCTGGATCAGGGTGGCCAGCGCCTCGGGCGTGCCGGGGTTCGGGTCCAGCCCCAGCTTGGCCAGCTTCTCCTTCACGTCCGGCAGCGCCATCGCCTTGAGCGTCTCCGCGTTGATGCGCATCTGCACGTCGCGCGGAATGCCGGGCGAGCCGAGCAGCGCGAACCACGAGGTCGCCTCGAACCCCGGCAGGCCCGATTCGGCGATCGTCGGGATGTTGGGCGCCGCCGGCGAACGGTGCGCGCTCGTCACCGCGATCGCCTTGATCTTGCCTTCCTGCACCAGCGGCAGCGCCGAAGGCATGTTGTCGAAGATCATCTGGATGCGCCCGCCCATCAGGTCCGGGATCGCCTCGGCACGGCCCTTGTAGGGGATGTGCTGCATCTTCACGCCGGCCAGCGTGTTGAACAGCTCGCCCGAGAGGTGGATCGAGGTGCCGCTGCCCGAGGAGCCGAAGAACAGCTGCTGCTTCTTCGCCAGCTCGATCAGCTCCTTGACGTTGCCGGCCGGCACGTTGTTGTTCACGACCAGCAGGTTGGGCGTGGAGGCCAGGAAGCTGATCGGCGTGAAGTCCTTGACGTTGTTGTACGGGATCCGCTGGTACAGCGACGGGTTGATCGCATGCGTGCCCACGGTGCCGATCACCAGCGTGTGGCCGTCGCCGGGCGCCTTGGCCACCAGGTCGGCGCCGATGTTGCCGCCGGCCCCCGGCTTGTTCTCCACCGTGATCGGCTGGCCCAGCGGCGCCCACTTCTCCGCCAGCACGCGCGCCAGCGTGTCGGGCGCGCCGCCCGGCGGGAAGGTGACGATGATGCGCACCGGCTTGGTCGGCCAGGCGCCGCCCTGGGCGTACGCCTGCGGCAGTCCGGCGACGAGAACGAGGCTGGCGACGGCGGCGATGGCACGGATGCGCGAACGGTGCATGGGAAGGGAGTCGTTGGTTGGCATGCCACCATTCTCCAGCGGACCTCGGGCCGTGGAAATGCTGGTGTGCCCTAGTCGCGGCGGGGACAGCCGCTATCCTCCCTTCCCATGCCGCTGCCCGTCCCCACCCCGGAAGAGCTCGCCCTGCTGGAGCCCTTCACGCGGCTCGGGCTCGATCGCATCGCCCTGGTCGCCACGGCATCCGACGCGGACCGCGCTGCGGATGTCCTGCTGCGCGCCGACGCCTGGGGCTTCGACACCGAGTCGCGGCCCACCTTCGTCACCGGCCAGGCCTCCGAGGGCCCGCACGTGATCCAGCTCGCCACGCTGGAACAGGCCTTCGTGTTCCAGCTCCACGATCCCGAGTGCCGTGCCATCGCCGGCGCGCTGCTGGCCCGCGCAGGGATCGTCAAGGCCGGCTTCGGGCTGCGCGACGACAAGCGGCGCATCGTGCACAAGCTGGGGGTGGAGCCGGCCGACGTGCTGGACCTCGACACGCTGTTTCGCCAGCGCGGCTACCGCAAGCAGATGGGCGTGAAGGTGGCGGTCGCGGTGCTGTTCGGCAAGCGCTACCAGAAGTCCAAGCGGGCGGCGACCTCGAACTGGGCCCAGCGCGCCTTGAGCGACTCGCAACTGCTGTATGCGGCCAACGATGCCTGGGCGGCCCTGTGTGTGTACGAAGCCCTGCGCATGCAGCAGCGGCCCTAGGCACGGGCGAGCGGTGAACCGTAGGCTGGTGGTGGAGCGCAGCGAAACCCCAGCGATGCGCGAAGCGCTGGGATTTCCGCAGCGCTGGGGTTCCGGCGCTGTCGCGCGTCACCGCCAGCCTACGTCGCAGCCCCGCCCCGCTTCAGGACTTCCTGCACCTTGCGCAGCAGCACGTCGATCAGCACCGGCTTGCGCAGCAGCTCCAGCTTCTGGGCCGCCAGGTCGACGTCCGTCGCTTCCTGGGCGTAGCCGGTGATCAGGATGACCTTCAGGTCGGGCCGCGTGGCCCGCGCCGCGTCGGCCAGCTGCTTGCCGCTGACGCCCCCGGGCAGGCCGATGTCGGTCAGCAGCAGGTCCACGGCACCGAGCTCGTTGAGCAGCTGCGCGCCTTCGGCGCCCGTGGCCGCCGCGTGCACGGCGTAGCCCAGGCCGGCGAGCGTCTCCACCGCCAGCGTGCGCACCACCTCGTCGTCCTCGACGACCACGATGGTCTCGCCGCGACTGCGGGCCAGCTCCAGCGGCGCGGGCTGCACCAGCGGGCCGTCGTCCGCGCCGCCTTCGTAGCGGGGCAGCAGGATGGACACTGCCGTTCCTTCGCCCAGGCGGCTCGCAATGCGGGCGAAGCCACCCGACTGGCGCGCGAAGCCGTACACCATCGACAGGCCCAGGCCGGTCCCCTGCCCGATCGGCTTGGTGGTGAAGAAGGGATCGAAGGCGCGCTCGATCACGTCGGGCGGCATGCCGGTGCCGGTGTCGCCGACCGCGAGCCGCACGAAGTCGCCGGCTTCCAGCACGTCGTTGGGGCCGACCTGGGTGCGCGGCAGCGTCTCGTTGGCCGTGCGCAGGGTCAGCTTGCCGCCTTCCGGCATGGCGTCGCGGGCGTTGATCGCCAGGTTCAGGATCGCGCTTTCGAGCTGGTTGGGGTCGCAGCGCGTCGGCCAGATGCCGGGCGCCAGCTCGGTCTCCAGCGTGATCGATTCGCCGCAGGTGCGCCGCACCAGCTCGCGCAGCGATTGCACCAGCGCATTCAGGTCGACCGGCTGCGGCGCCAGCGGCTGCTGCCGCGCGAAGGCCAGCAGCCGGTGCGTCATGGCGGCCGCGCGCTGCGCGGAATTCATCGCCATGTCGACGAAGCGCGGAATGTTGGCGGTGCGGCCCGTCGCTTCCAGCTTGCGGATCACGTCCAGCGCGCCGACGATGCCCTGCAGCATGTTGTTGAAGTCGTGCGCGATGCCGCCCGTGAGCTGGCCGATCGCTTCCATCTTGTGCGCCTGCCGCAGCTGTTCCTCGGCGTGCAGCAGCTGCTCGGTGCGCAGCTGCACCTGGCGCTCCAGCTCCTCGCGCGAGCGGCTCAGGACTTCGCGCGCATCGACGATGTCCTGGATGTCGGTGCAGGTGCCGAACCAGCGCACGATCGCGCCCGAGGCGTCGCGCAGCGGCTGCGCCCGCCCCAGCACCCAGCGATAGGCGCCGGAGCGGTGCCGCAGCCGGTATTCGATGTGGTACGGCTCGCCGGTCGCCAGGCTGTGGCGCCACACCGCCCAGGCCCGCTTCTGGTCCTCCGGATGGAACACCCCGCTCCAGGCCTGGCCGTCGGTGGAGGCGTAGGGCACGCCGGTGTACTCGTACCAGCGGTCGTTGTAGTAGTCGTGGAAGCCATCCGCCCGCGTGGCCCAGATCATCTGGTCGATCGAGTTCGTGATGGCGCGGAACTTGGCCTCGCTCTCGCGCAGCGCCTCCTGTGCCGTCACCCGCTGCGTCGCGTCGGTGGCCTGGATGAAGATGCCCGTGATGCGGTCGGCGTCGTCGCGCACCGGCTGGAACACGAAGTCGACGATGCGCTGCTGCAGCAGCGTGCTGCCGGCCGGACGCAACTGCACCGCCACCTCGTTGCCGACGAAGGCCTTGCCGGAGGCATAGACCGTGTCGAGGATGCGCACGAAGCCCTGGTCCAGCATCTCCGGCAGCGCCTCGCCCACCGTGCGGCCGACCAGTTCGCGCTCGCCCACCAGCCGCAGGTAGGCCTCGTTGGCGAACAGGAACTGGTGGCGCGGGCCGCCGAGCCAGGCCACGGCCGCCGGGGCATCGCGGAACAGGCGCTCGAGCTCGTGCAGGCCGTAGCGGGAAGCGTCGGCAGCAGCAGCGGCCACGCCCTGGTCCGTCATGCTGTTCACTGGATCATCCTCATGAGGCGCCCCAGCAGGTCGTTGACGATCTCCTGCACCGGGTCGCTGCGGGCGGGCTCGCGCGGTTTCGGCCGCGGCCGCGGGATGTCGAATTCGGCCCGGGCGTCCACGGTGCGCGTGCGCAGCGCCTGGTTGAAGAAGTCGCCCACCATCGGCAGCGCGCTGCGCGCGCCCGGCCCCCAGCTGTCGCCCATGGTGATGCGCGGGTCGTTGAAGCCGACCCAGGCGCCGGCCACCACCTGCGGATGCATCAGGATGAACCAGCCGTCGGTGTTGTCCTGGGTGGTGCCGGTCTTGCCGGCGACGTCGGCCTGGATGCCGTAGCGGGTGCGGATCGCGGTGCCGGTGCCTTCGTCGACCACGCCGCGCATCACGTTCACCAGCTGCAGCGCGAGCGGCTTGGGCATGGCCTCCTCGCCCTTGGGCCGCGTGAACAGCGCCAGCGTGCGGCCCTTGCGGTCCTCCACCCGGGCGATCAGCTGCGGCTCGCCGAGGTAGCGCCCGTTGTTGGCCAGCGTGCCGTAGGCCGTGACCATCTCGCGCAGCGTCACCGGGCTGGTGCCCAGCGCCAGCGACATCACCGGCTCGAGCTTGCTCTCGCGCACCCCCAGGGCCTGCGCGAGCTCGATCACCTTGGGCGGGCCGACGCGCTGCATCACCTGCGCCGTGATGCTGTTGCGCGAATGCACGAGGCCGTCGCGCAGCGTCATCGGCTGGTTGGTGGGCGGGGTGGTGTCGCGCGGGCTCCAGACCGCGCCACCGCGGTCGCGGATCGCCACCGGCTCGTCGATGAAGACGTCCTCCGGCGCCAGCCCCTGACCGAAGGCCGCGCCGTAGACGAAGGGCTTGAAGGTGGAGCCGGGCTGGCGGCGGGCCTGGTTGACGTGGTCGAACTGGTCGACGGCGAAATCGGAACTCCCGACCCAGGCCAGCACGCGGGCGCTGCGCGGATCGATGGCCAGGAAGCCGGCCTGCACCAGCGCCCGCTCCTCGCCCTTGCGGCGGCTGCGGTCGGCGATGCCCTGCAGCTGCGCCAGCTGGCGCGCCACCGCCTGGTTGGCGGCCTTCTGCAGGCGGGTGTCGATGGTGGTGCGCACCACCAGGCCGTCGGCGTAGATGTCGTAGTCCTCGCGGTCGGCCCAGGCGATCAGCCACTTGCGCACCTGCTGCGCGACGTGGGGCGCGATGCCGATCGGCTCGTTCTGCCGCTCGAAGTCGACCCGCAGCGGCCGCGCCGCCAGCACCTCGGCGCGCTTGGCATCGAGCTTGCCGTACTTCACCATCTGGGCCAGCACCGTGTTGCGGCGCTCGCGCGCCCGCTCGGGATTGAGCACCGGGTTGTAGTAGCTCGTGCCCTTGAGCATGCCGATCAGGGTGGCGCTTTCCAGCACGTCGAGCTTGTCGGCCGACTTGTCGAAGTAGGTCCGCGCGGCCATCTCGATGCCGAAGGCGTTGTAGAGGAAGGGGACCGTGTTGAGGTAGGTCTCCAGGATTTCCTGCTTGGAGTAGATCGCCTCGATCTTCAGCGCGGTGATCGCCTCCTTGGTCTTGCGCGTGAGCGAGGCGGCGCGGCCGATCTCCTGCGGATAGAGGTTGCGCGCCAGCTGCTGCGTGATGGTGGAGCCGCCCTGGCGCACGCCGCGCAGCGTGTTCAGCGCCGCCCCGGCGGTGCGCCGCAAGTCGATGCCGTGGTGCTCGTAGAAGCGGCGGTCCTCGGTGGCGATCAGCGCGTCGACGACCGACTTCGAGACCTTGTTCAGCGGCACCCACTGGCGGTTGATGCGCTTGAACTCGGCGAGCACCACCCCGTCGGACGACATCACGACGGTCGGCACCTCCGACTTGGCCTTGCGCAGGTCGGAGATGCTGGGCGTGAAGGGGATCAGGACCAGGACGTAGAGCAGGAACAGGGTGGGCAGCGCCAGGATGGCGCGCACGGGATGGCGCCGCGCCAGCTCGCGCAGGCGGCGCAGTTGATCGACGCCCCAGGCCTGGGCCCGGGCAAGGGCCGGAGTCATCCGCTGAAATCTAGTGACGGGGGTGGCTGAGCGTTGTAGGACTCGAGCGCGTGGGCACAGTTCAGCTTCTCGCGTAAGCCGATGTTGAGCTCAGCCACCCGCGCGTTTCACCTTGTGGCCGCGCTGCTGCAGCAGGAGCATGACTTTTTCCACGTGGTCGCCCTGGACCTCGATCGTACCGTCCTTGACGGTGCCGCCGGAGCCGCAGGCGGCCTTCAGCTCCTGGCCCAGGCGGACCAGGGCCGCCGCGTCGCCCGGTGCGCCGCGCACCACGGTCACGGCCTTGCCGCCGCGGCCCTTGGTTTCGCGCTGCACGCGCACGATGCCGTCCGTGGGCGCAGCGGCGGGCGTCCTGCTGCAGCTGCATTGGGCCAGGGGGCGGCGGCAGGCGGGGCACATGCGGCCGCCTTCGGTGGAATAGACCAGGCCGCCGATCGACGATCGGGACTTCACTTCAGTAGGCTTTCGTAGGCTGGCGCTGGAGCGCAGCGCACCCCCGGCGATCGCTCAGCGTACCAGCGTCGGGGTTGCGCTGCCCTCCACCGCCAGCCTACCAAACTTGTAGACCGACTCGTCCAGGTAACGCGCGACCGCGTCCACGTCTTCCTCGGTCCACTGCAGGCGCGACTCGCCAGCCCAGTGGCGCACCCAGGTGCGCAGCGTGTCCCAGTCGCGCGCCCGGCGGGCGTCGCGCCAGTGCATCTGCGTGCTGTGGCATTCGATGCAATGGGTGGTGTACAGCAACTGTCCGCGCGAAGGCGTGGCCTGCGCGTGGACACCGGCGCAACCGGCGATCAGCAGCAGCGGGAGAAGGCGCATCCAGGGCATGCCTGCATGCTAGGCAGCGGGGCCGGCCCGCCATTGCGACAGATCAACGCTTGCGGCCGGTGCGCGCCAGCAGCCACTCGACGAATACGACGACGCCGGCGATGCCGACCGCCCAGAGCGCCACCGACGAATCGAAGGACCAGGTGGCGTACGCATCGGACGCCCGGCCATAGGCCTGCACGCCCCTTTCCGCGTCGTGCACCAGGGGCGCGAAGTCCGCGGCGCCGCGCGCGTGCGCCGCCGGCAGGCCCGAGGCGGCGGCCAGGGGCTGGAGCGAGTCTCCGAGGAATTGCAGGATGTTCATGGATCCTCCCTCACATGGTGCCGCAGTGCAGGTTCATCAAGGTAGCCCCCTTCGATCAGCCCTCGCCGCCCCGCGCGCCCTCCGGCAAGGCCATGTAGCCCACGCCGGCTTCGCAACCGGCGGGATAGGCCTTGCGCTCCGGCTCGCCGGGCTGCAGGTCCGCTTCGGAGCGGAACAGCCGGCCGAACAGGCGCCGGCTCTCCCCCGTCAGTCCGTCGACGAAATAGCGGTGGCCGCAAGGCCCGGTGTGCGCATTCGAGAAGCTGATGTAGCGAAAGCCCGCGCCCTGGAGCGGCAGGGCGCCCGGCTCCACGCCCAGCTTGGCCTGCTTGCGCCCGTCGGCGATGAAGGCCCCGGCCAGCACCGTGTCCGCCCGGTTGAACGTGACGTAGGTGCGGCCCTTCGGGCGCAGCTGGTGGATCCAGCCGCGGTGGCCGTCGGCGCGCACGCAGGGCGCGAGCAGCACCACGTTGTGGGCGGCGCCCAGGGCCTCGCTGGCGCCCGGCACCTCCAGCGCGTACTGCAGCAGGTGGGCCCCGAGGCCGTGCGCCGCGACGGTGAACGGCTGCGCGTTGGAGATCAGCCGGCAGGTCGCGAGCATGCGCAGCAACCTGGCGAGGCCGTCGACCGACTCCTGCGCGTTCACTTTCGCCTGCCGGTAACGCCGCGCGAGCTGCTGGCCGGTGCCGTCGACCCGGTTGCCGCCCTTGAGGCCGGCGAGCTCCAGTTCCTCCACCGGGGCGTCGGGCGCGGCCAGCCCGGGCAGGGGCTGGCCGTCGCACAGCAGGCCTTCGGCGGGCCACGAGAAGCCGATCACCTCGACGCCGTATTCCGCTTCCAGGGCGGCGCAACGCGCGAAGCAGGCCGCCGGCGCGGTGCCCTGGTCGTGCAGGTACAGCAGCAGCGGCCGCGCGCCGCCGAAGAGGGGCAGCAGCCGGTCGAAGGCATCGCGCTCGGTCACGTCGTCGTCGAGCTTCGAGAGCGCCCACCGGCCGGCGCCATCGCGTGCCACCGAAGCGACGCTGATGCGGTTGCCGCCGGGCGTGAAGCTGCGCTGGAACGCGGACGGGTCGGATGCCGCGGCGATAGCGCGGTTGGTGAACACCAGCATGGGGCCTCCTCGGTCCCGTCCACTGTGCCCGCGTGCCGGCCCCTTGTCCTCCTCCGAAAAGCCGGTCCCGCGTCAGCGGGCTTCCCCCTAGAAGCAGCGGGGGCAGCCCGGGCTAGATTGCAGTCCGGGTCACCGTACCCCCCTTCATCCGCGACCAGGAGACCACCCATGCCCCGCAATTTCCGCCGCTCGCTGATCGCCGGCGCGTTCGTCGCTGTCGCCCTCGCCGCCGCCCTGCCCGTTGCGGCACAGAACTATCCCGCCCGGCCGATCACGCTGATCGTGCCCTGGGGCGCCGGCGGCGGCACCGATGCCACCGCCCGCATCCTGGCCAGCCTGATGGAAAAGGACCTGGGCCAGCCCATCAACGTGGTCAACCGCACCGGCGGCAGCGGCGTGGTGGGCCACGCCGCCATCGCCGCCGCGCCCCCGGACGGGTACACCATCGGCCTGGCCACAGTGGAAATCGGCATGATGCACTGGCAGGGCCTCACCGAGCTGAGCGGCGCCTCGTACACGCCGGTCGGCCTGGTCAATGCCGACCCCGCCGGCGTGCAGGTGCGGGCCGACGCGCCGTACAAGACCGTGCAGGACCTGCTGGCCGCCATCAAGGCGAATCCCGGCAAGTTCAAGGCCTCCGGCACCGGCCAGGGCGGCATCTGGCACCTGGCGCTCGCCGGCCTGCTGCGCGACCAGAAGATGGATCCGGCCAGCGTGGCCTGGGTGCCGAGCAACGGCGCCGCGCCCGGCCTGCAGGACATGGTGGCCGGCGGCATCGAGATCGCGCCGGTGTCGCTGCCCGAGGCGCGTTCGCTGATCGACGCCGGCAAGGTGAAGAGCCTGGCGGTGATGGATTCGAAGCCGGCCGCGCTGTATCCCAACGTGCCGACGCTCAAGGCGGCCCTGGGCAGCGACTGGACGATGGCGGCCTGGCGCGGCATCGTCGCGCCCAAGGGCATCCCCGCCGACGTGCGCGACAAGCTCGCGGGGGCGGTGCGCAAGGTCGCCAACAGCAAGGAATACCAGGACTTCATGCACAGCCGCGGCTTCGGCGTGGTGTACGCCGGGCCGGAGGACTTCGGCAAGTTCATGGCCAAGTCGGACGCCGAACTGGGCGCCACGATGAAGGCGGTGGGCATCGCGAAATAGCGCCGTCGTCCCCGCGCAGGCGGGGACCCGGAACGGCCCGCGCGACGGGCCGGCCGCAAGTCCTGGATTCCCGCCTGCGCGGGAATGACGGAGCAGCGCGGGAATGACGGAGCAAGGAGCCGCTTGTGAAATTGAATGACGCCATCTTCGGCGTGCTGCTGATGCTCCTGGGGGCGGCCGTCCTGGTCGCCATCCAGGGCTATCCGAAGATCCCGGGCCAGCCGGTCGGGCCCGCGCTCTTCCCGGGCCTCATCGCCGCCGGCCTGTGCATCGGGGGCGTGCTGCTGATGGCCCGCGGCTGGCGCCAGCGCGGCGCGCAACCTTGGCTCGCCTGGGACGCCTGGGTGCGCTCGCCGCGCCACATCCTTGCGCTGGTAGTGCTGCTGGGGTCGGTGGTGTTCTACATCCTGGCGGCCGACGCGCTCGGCTTCCTGATCACCGCGCCGCTGATCCTCGCCGCCCTGCTGTTCGTGCTGCGCGTGCCGCCGCTGCGCGCGGTGACGATCGCCATCGTCGCCACGCTGCTGGTCCACTTCGCCTTCTACAAGCTGCTGCGCGTGCCCCTGCCCTGGGGCGTGCTGAAAGGGATCGCCTGGTGACGTCCTCCGCCGCCGTGCTGCAGGCGTTCTCGATGGTGTTCGAGCCGGGCACCCTGCTGGCGATGCTGCTGGCCTCGCTGTTCGGGCTGTTCGTGGGCGCGGTGCCGGGGCTCACGGCCACGATGGCCACGGCGCTGCTGGTGCCGGTCACCTTCTTCATGCCGCCGATCCCCGCCATCGCCACCATCGTCACGGCCACCGCGATGGCGATCTTCTCGGGCGACGTGCCGGGCTGCCTGCTGCGCATCCCCGGCACGCCGGCCTCGGCGGCCTACACCGACGAAGCCTTTGCCATGACGCGCAAGGGCGAGGCCGAAGTGGCGCTGGGCGCCGGCCTGGTGTTCTCCGCGGTCGGCGGCCTGTTCGGCACCGCGGTGCTGATCGTGGCGGCGCCGGCCCTGGCCGAATTCGCGCTGCATTTCAGCTCGTTCGAGTACTTCTGGCTGGTGCTGCTGGGCCTCACCTGCGCCGTGTTCATCACCAGCGACGAGCCGCTCAAGGGCGTGATGACGCTGTTCCTCGGCCTGCTGGTGGCCTGCGTCGGCCTGGGCAATCCGGCGGGCTTTCCGCGCTTCACCTTCGGCAGCGCGGAGATGACGGGCGGCATCGGCATGATCGCCATGATGATCGGCATGTTCGCGATCTCGGAGGTGATCCGCTACGTGGTGGACACCAGCCCGCCGGCGGAACTGGCGGTCGAGAAGGTCGGCAACGTGCTCAGGGGCCAGTGGGTGCTGGCGAAGAAGTACCCGCTGCAGATCCTGCGCGGCAGCACGCTGGGCACCGCGGTCGGCGCCCTGCCCGGCGCCGGTGCCGACATCGCGGCCTGGATGTCCTACGCGATGAGCAAGAAGTTCTCGAAGGAGCCGCACAAGTTCGGCACCGGGCACGTGGAGGGCATCGTCGAATCGGGTTCCGCCAACAACAGCGCGCTGGCGGGCGCCTGGATCCCGGCGCTGGTGTTCGGCATCCCGGGCGACTCGATCACGGCGATCGTGATCGGCGTGCTGTACATGAAGAACATGAACCCGGGGCCGACGCTGTTCACGACCAACCCGCAGAACATCTATGCCGTGTTCCTGCTGTTCATCCTGGCCAACATCATCATGGTGCCCATGGGCCTGCTGTGCATCAAGGTGGCCCGGCGCATCCTGCTGGTGCCGCGCAACATCCTCATGCCGCTGATCCTGCTGTTCTGCATCGTCGGCACCTTCGCGATCAACAACTCGCTGTTCGAGGTGACCGTGATGCTGGTCGCGGGCATCGTGGCCTATGTGCTGGAGGCCAACCGCTTCCCGATCGCGCCGGCGATCCTGGGCGTGGTGCTGGGCGGCATGCTGGAGGAGAACTTCATCACCTCGATGATCAAGTCCAACGGCGACCTCTCCGCCTTCGTAACGCGGCCGATCGCCGCCGGCCTGGCGCTGGTGACGGTGCTGGTGTGGTTCGTGCCGCCGGTGCTGAGGGCGCTGCGGGTCAGGCGGGCGGCGGTGCCGGCGTGAGGGCTGCGGGGAAACGCTGGGGTTCGCGCTGGCGCGGCTCACCGCCAGCCTACGGGATGCCCCGCTGCGCTCGCGTAGGCTGGTGGTGAGGAGCGAAGCTCCCGAACCCCAGCGATGCGCGAAGCGCTGGGGTTTCGCTGGCGCTCCACCGCCAGCCTACAAAGGCCGCGGGAACTCCACGGCCAGCTTCTGCGCCCACGGCTGCAGCGCCTCCATGATGCCCGCGTGCAGCGCCACGCCTTCGGCGCGCTGCTGCCGCGCCAGCGCGAAGCCCTTCTCGCCCGGCAGCCGCACCGGCTGGCCGGCACGCGCCGGGCGCGACGCATGGCATTGCTGCGAGACGGCATCCATCTGCCGCACGAAATCCGCCCGGCCGGCGAAGGCCTGCGGGTCCAGGATCTGCAGGAAGACGGTGGCGCCCCAGCCCTGCCTGGGATCGGCCCGGCCGAAGCCCGCCAGCCCGCCCGTCAGCGCTTCGACGGTGAGCGACAGGCCGTAGCCCTTGTGGCCGGAGTCCAGCCCGCCCAGGGGCAGGATCGTCCCCTTCGGTTCGCGGAACAGCACGGAGGGGTCGTCGCTCGGCTGGCCATGGCCGTCGATCACCCACGGGGCCGGCAGCCGGCCGCCTTCGTCGTGCAGGCGCTTGGTCAGGCCGTTGGTGGTGGCGGACGTGGAGATGTCCGTGACGATCGGGTCGCCGCTCCCCGGAATGCCGATGGAGATCGGGTTGGGCGTGAACACCGGGTCGAGGCCACCGAAGGGCGCCACGCTGGCGGAGTTCGCGTCCGACGAGGCCAGGATCATCATCAGGCCGCGATCCGTCGCGCGGCGGTGGAAGGCGGCCAGGCAGGCGATGTGGTGGCTCTGGCGAATGACCACCGTGCCGGTGCCGCACTGGCCGGCCTTGGCTGCGGCCGCCTCCATCGCCTGCAGCACCAGCCACGGCCCCGGCAGCCGGCGGCCGTGCCAGGTGAGCGTGGCGGGCGTTTCGCTGATCACCTCGGGCCCGCCTTCGACGACCATGGAGCCGGACTCGATCTCGCGCAGGTACGAGGGCAGCAGCTGCAGTCCGTGCGTGGTGTGCCCGAGCAGGTCGCCGTCGACCAAGACTTCGGCGACGCCCTGCGCCTTGTCGTCGGGCATGCCGGCGGCCGCCAGCAGCCGGCGGGCCAGTGCGAGCAGGTCGGAAGCGGCGTAGCGGGGGGAGGACTGCGTCATGGGCGGGCTTGCGTGCAAGGCGCCGAGTCTACGGCGGAACACTCGGTTACCGACAGCCCCGCGCCACGCCGCACGCGCCCACAATCCGCCGAAACAACGGCCGAGCTTGTCGCTTCACCCATGCTTGCATCCACCCTCTGGGTCTGGCTTTCCTTCGCCCTGATCGCCGTCCTGATCCTGGTGATCTACTCGATCCGCTGGCACCGCAGCCCGATCCTCCAGGTCAGCTCCGAATCGACGATCGACAAGCTCATGCCCTCGCTCTCGGGCCTGACGCTCAGCACCTCCGTCGACGGCAACGCGGTGGAAGTGCTGGAAAACGGCGCCTTCTTCGACGTGCTGATCGAGCGCATCCGCGCCGCGCAGCATTCCGTGCACTTCGAGACCTTCCTGTGGAAGCACGGCGAACTCGCCCAGCGCATGTACGAAGCGTTCATCGATAGGGCGAAGGCCGGCGTCACGGTGCGCATCCTGCTCGATGCCCAGGGCGGCAAGAAGATGGACAAGGACATGATGCAGCGGCTGCGCGAACAGGGCTGCAAGCTGAAGTTCTTCCACAAGAAATCGCTCTACACCATCGGCGTGCTGAACGACCGCGACCACCGCAAGCTGTGCGTGATCGACGGCCGCGAGGCCTTCGTCGGCGGCCACTGCATCACCGACGAATGGCTCGGGAACGCGGAAGACGGCCAGCACTTCTCCGACGTGAGCGTCTGGCTGCACGGGCCGATCGTGCACAGCGTCCAGGGAGCTTTCAGCGAGAACTGGGCCGGCGAGACCGGCGAACTGTTCGTCGGCGACGAGTTCTTCCCGGTGCTGGAGAAGGTGGGCGACACGCCGATCCACGCCGCCTTCGTGAAGCCGGAAAACTCCGCCCCCGCGGTCAAGATCCTGCACCACGCCGTGCTGTGCCTCGCCAAGAAGCGCATCTGGATCCAGAACCCGTACTTCATTCCCAAGGTGGAGGCGATCCACGCCCTGGCGGCCGCGGTGCGCCGCGGCGTCGACGTGCGCGTGCTGATGCCGGCGGCCAGTGGCTCCGACAGCCCGATGGTGCAGCACGCGGGGCACCGGCACTTCGAGCAGATGCTGCGCAGCGGAGTGCGGCTGTTCGAGTACCCGCACACGCTGCTGCACCAGAAGCTCATGACGGTGGACGGCTGCTGGTGCGCCGTCGGCTCGACCAACTTCGACGACCGCTCCTTCGACACCAACGACGAGATCACGCTGGGCATCCTGGACCAGGACGTGGCCGCGAAGTTCGACCGGATCTTCGAGCACTACGGCGAGCGCGCGACGGAAATCGAGCTGGAGCAATGGCGCAAGCGCGGCGCGCTGCACAAGCTCAAGGACAACGCCGCCTACCTCCTCAACGACGTGCTCTGAGCCGCTGGGCGAAAATCGCCGCCATGTCCCGTCCGCTTGCCGAAGACCTCCCGCCCGAAGCCCTCTCCCTCCTGCGACAGGCCACGCGCCTGACCACGCCCTGCGGCGACGGCGACATGGTCTGGCACGCCTGGGGCGACGGCGAGCCCCTGGTGCTGCTCCATGGCGGCAGCGGCAGCTGGACGCACTGGATCCGCAACGTCGCCACGCTGGCTGCCGCCGGCCGGCGCGTGCTGGTGCCGGACCTGCCGGGCTTCGGCGATTCGGCACGGCCGCCGGGCAACGGCGACGCCGACGGCGTGGTGCCCGTGCTCGCCGAAGGCCTGCCCTACCTGCTCGGGATGCAGTCGGCCGACATCGCCGGCTTTTCCTTCGGCGGCCTGTGCGGCGGGCTGCTGGCGGCCGCGCACCCCGAGCTGGTCCGGCGACTGGTGCTGGTGGGAGCGCCCGGCTTCGGCCTGCGCGAGAAGCGCCTGACGCTGGTCGCGTGGCAGCACCTGGACGACCCGCAGGCCCGCGCCAACGCCCACCGCCGCAACCTGGCCACGCTCATGCTGCACCGGCCGGAAGCGGTCGATGCCCTGGCCGTCGCCGTGCAGTCGGCCAACGTCCCGCACGACCGCATGCGCCGCCGCAAGCTCGCCATGACCGACATCCTGCTGCGCCAGCTGCCCGGCATCGAATGCCCGGTCGATGCCATCTACGGCGAGCACGACTCCCTCTACAGCGGCGGCCTGCTCGACCAGGTGGAGCAACTGCTGCGCAGCGCCGCCCCGCGGTTCGGGCGTTGCGTGCGTATCCCCGGGGCCGGACATTGGGTACAGTTCGAGGCGGCCGCCGCCTTCGACCAGGCGCTACTCCAGATCCTGGGGTGAAGGCAAGCCCAAACAGACGTGAACGGATCACATTTACACCGGTATCGAGTCGTCTCCCCGCGTTGCCTTGCGTTCATAGACTGGCCTCACCCTAATGGAGGACAGCGCATCATGGACGCAGCAACCCAGTCTCTGACCACCTTCACCCTGTACCGCCCGGCGCCGCCCACCGGCGACCCGCGCGCCGTCGCGGTGGCGCGCTGCGCCTGGCGCGTGCTCGACGAAATCGACTACGGGCTGATCCTCCTGAGCGCCAGCGGCGAGTTGCAGCACGCCAACCAGCTCGGATGGAGCGAGCTGTCCCGGGCGCGCTTCCTGCGCATGGAGGAGGGCCAGGTGGTCGGCGAGACGCCGGCGGTGACGCAGGAACTGCGCCGGGGCCTGCAGGCCGCGGCGCTGGGCCGCCGCCACATGCTGATGCTGCGCGAAGGCGGCGACGTGCTGCCCGTGACCTGCGTTCCGCTCATGCCCGCGGAAGGCAGCGCGACGCCGGTCCTGCTGATGCTGGCGCGCCAGAGCGCCACGCGCAACCTCAACGTGGGTTTCTTCTCGCGCACCCACGGGCTGACGGCCGCCGAGGAATCGATCCTGCGCCACCTGTGCGAAGGCCTGCAGGTCAAGGAGATCGCGCGCGTCAAGGGCATCACGCCGTCGACGGTGCGCACGCACCTGCGCTCGCTGCGCGAGAAGACCGGGCTGCGGCACATCCGCCTGCTGGCGCAGCGCGTGGCGATGCTGCCGCCGATGCTGCCCACCAATCCCACCCTCATGTCGGGGCCCTCGGCGGGCCGCGTGGTGCATCAGTGAGGAGGGACCTCCGCCTCCCCGGCGATGCCGCGGACGCGGAGGGCCTTCCTTTCGACGGCAACTCGCGCCATACCGAGGCGCTGGCGGCGCGCGGCACGCTGCGCAACTTCCGCCGCGGCATGCTCCTGATCCAGGAGGGCGACTTCGGCAGCACGCTGTACATCGTGCGCGCCGGCCGCCTGCGGGCCTATGCCGCCGACCCCAAGGGCAAGGAAATCACGCTGGGCCTGTACGGGCCCGGCGAATACGTCGGCGAGATGTCGCTCGACGGCGGCCCGCGCTCGGCCAACGTGGAAACGCTGGAGACCACCACCTGCGCGGTGATCACCCGCGAGACGCTGCTGTCGTACATCGCGCAGGAGCCGGACTTCGCGCTCGAGATGATGGCGCGCCTGATCCGCCGCGCCCGCCTGGCCACCGAGAGCACGCGCAGCCTGGCGCTGATCGACGTCTATGGCCGCTTCAAGCGGCTGCTGGAGCAGTTGTCCGAGCCGGCCGCCGCCGACGGCAGCCGCATCCTGCGCGAGCGCATCACCCACCAGCAGGTCGCCAACCACCTGGCCTGTTCGCGCGAGATGGTGAGCCGCCTGATGAAGGACCTGGAGGTGGGCGGCTATGTCGGCAAGCGCGATGGCCGGATCGTGCTGTTCAAGGATCTGCCCGCGCGCTGGTGACCGTGGGGCGGCGGATGTCGTCCGCTGGCGGTGTCGCGTGGGCTGGCGGTGACGCGCGAATGCGCCGGAACCCCGGCGTTGCTCCCGCTACCCGCGCTCCCCCCTCCGCGCCCCCATCCACCACACCACCAGCACCCCCACCAGCGCCAGCGTCAACACGTTGTCCGCGCTCTCCACCGGCCCCACGAACGCGGGCCAATTCCACCCGAACGAGCGCATTCCGACCTGCGCCACCGCCACCTGGATCAGCGCCGCCAGCGCATCGGCGGCCAGGAACGGCTGCCACGGCATGCGCAAGGACCCGAAGAGGAAATACAGCGTCGCGCGCTGCCCCGGCAGGAAGCGCGTGACGAAGGACAGCAGCGCGGCATGGCGCAGCATCCCCTCCTCCAGCCCCGGCAGCCGCTGCGGCGGCACGAACCGCGCCGCCCACGGCCGCCTCACCCAGCGCGCACCGTAGTGATGCCCGAACCAGACGCTGATCGCATCGCCCGCCAGGATCGCGACCCACGCCGTGGCAGCCACCGCCACCGCATCGAGCCCGCCCGGGTGCAGGCTCAGACCCGCGGCGGCGAGCAGGAGGACGTCCTGCGCCCAGGGGGCGCCGATGCCGGCGCTGGCGACCGCGGTGAAGAGAAGCCCACAAGCGGCCGAGCCGTGCAGCGTCGAGAGAACCTCAAGCAAGATTTGCTGAAACACACCCGCATGGTAGCCGCGCAGCTTGGTGGTGGGCCGTCAGGTCATTTCACGACCACCCAGCGCCATTCGAGCCAGTTGTCTGCACGATGAACAGCGGTGACGTTCCTGCGCATCGCCCAGGGGATGACCTGGCGGTGCAGCGGGATGTGGTGGATCTGCGCATTGTGTTCTCGGAACGCTGCCTTGATCAGTTCGGCGCGCTTGGCGGGATCGGGTTCCAGTGAAGATGCGGCAGCGAGTTCGTCGAGCCTCGCGTTTCGGTAGTTTCCCCAGTTCCAGAAGCCGATGCCCTTTTCCCCCCGCGGCCGGAGGACCGGCGTCAGGGTGGTCTCCGCATCGGTGATCGAGCCACCCCACCCGAGCAGGTAGAGCGAGGTGTCCAGCTTCTGCCCCTTGGCGAAGTAAGGCGCGCGCGGCATGGCGTTGACGCTCACCTTCACGCCGACCTGGCTCCACATCGCGGCCAACGCCAGGCAGATTTCCTCGTCGTGAATATAGCGGTCATTCGGGCAGTCCATTGTCACGGCGAAGCCGTTCGCGTAGCCGGCTTCGGCCAGCAGCCTGCGCGCCGCGGCGGGATCGTAGGGCAGGCGCCGCTCGAACTCGGGATCGCTGAAGGTGCCGAGGCTGTTGTGCATCATCGAGCCGGTCGGCACTGACAGGTTGCGCATCAGGCGGGTTTTGAGGGTGTCGATGTCGATAGCCTGGTACATCGCGCGGCGCACGCGCAAGTCCTTGAACGGATTGCGGCCCTTCTCGCCGCCGTACAGGAGCTGGTCGCGCGCCTGATCCATGCCGACGAAGATGATGCGGTTCTCCACGCCTTCCAGCACCCGGATGTCGGGGTGCTCCCGCAACTTCTGCACATCCTGGGGGGAGGGGTCCAGCACCAGGTCCAGCTGTCCGGACAGCAGCCCCGCCGTCCGCGTGGCGTCGCTGCGCAGTGGCGTGTAGACGACTTCCTGCACATTGCCGTCGAACTTTCCCCACCAGGACGGATTGCGCCTGAACACGCTCTTGACGTCCGGCTGCCGCGACACCAGCACGTACGGACCCGTGCCATTCGAATGAAGTGACGTGAACTTGACCTCGCCCGTACGGAAGTCCAGCGGCGTGCCGGCTCCGTGCTGCTCGCTCCAGGCGCGGCTCATGATCATTACCAGCGATGCCTGCTCGAGGAATACCGGATTGAACTGGGGCAGCGCGAATTCGACCGTTAGGTCATCGATCCGCCTGGGTTCCCCCATCGCCGAAGCATAGGCCTGGAACGCCGAGGTGGACTGTTGCGCCCGTCGAATCGAGAACACTACGTCATCGGCGGTGAACGGGCTACCGTCGTGGAACCTCACTCCGCCGCGCAGCGTCATCCGCCAGGTCGTGGGATCAAGTTGCGTCCAGGAGGTCGCAAGCCCCGGCACGAGGCGCAACTGCTGGTCGCGTCGCAGCAACGGTTCGTAGACCTGGCCGTTGATGGAGTTCGTCATGACCTCGTTCTGCGAGTGCGGATCAAGGGTCTGCACATCGCCCTGCGATGCCCACCGCAGCACCTGTGCAGGTGCAAGGCTCCAGGACAGGCAAAGGCCCAGGAGCAGGGCCCAGGCGCGCGGGAACGTCATGGCACCGAGCTACGACGGACGCGGCGCAGGGTCCGCCGCGCCGGCTGCCGACGACATGGAGTCGCGGTGCCGCTTTTCCTTCAGCCTGCGCTTATCCCATTGCTCTCGCCGCAGCAACGGGCTCCGCACAACCGGCAGTTCGTCCCCCGGCTGCCGCTGCGGCGCGGGTACCTGCCCCGTTCCACCATTCTCCTTGCGGTACTTGACCACGGCGCGGGTGGTGACCGCCGCCGATACGCTGGTGCCCGGCAGGCGGACACGGTCCGTGCCGATCACAGCGGCAGCGGCGACTCCGGGAAGCGCATCGCTCTCGTCGCTGAGTGCGAACCACTCCGGGTGCTGCTTGGCGCCGGCGGGCGGTCGCGGACCACGCGCGGAATATGCGGGCGCCGACCCTGCATCGCCGATGAGGCCACCGACAACGATCGTCTCGCGGCCACTCGCCACGCTGTTGAGCGTGTCATCCTTTCGCAGCCACGGCGTGGTGCCGAAGCGCGCCTGCCGCGGGCCACTGGCCGACATGAACACCGGTTCGTCGCGTTCGATCCAGGCCTTGACGGTCACCTCGCCGGTCCCGCCATTGCGCACATCGAGCGACCAGCGGCCGTAGGGCGCCGCCGCCCGCCCGCCACGACGCACCGTTGGTGCGACGACCACCAGCACCATCCTTCCGCGCCTGCCCTGCGTGACTTGTCCGGGTGCGATCACCATAGCGACGACGTCACCGTCCCGCTCGATGGCCGCGGACTTGCCAGGCGCCACCCACTGCGAACGCGACGCGTCGTGCCCAGGGGGCGTCAGGCGAACCTCGCATGGAGAGGCGCCCTCGCCTACCAGCCAGACCTCGGTGAACTGGTCCGTCGGGTTGTCAGGTATGTTGACCCAGGGGAAGGACACCTCGGCCTGGCTGCTGCCCGCAGCAGTGAGCGTTGCCTCGACATGCGTGTCGCTGTCCGCGCCGTTCCCCGCGGCAATGATGATGTCCGTGGGCCCTCCGAGGCCGCGGCGCCTGGTAATCACGGCGTCGAGCGCCTCCTCCAGGATCGACGTGCCGTCGTGCGGCCCCGCGTACGCGCCATAGCTCAGGTTGATCGTCAGCGGGACCTTCGGCTCGGCGCAGGCACAGATGTACCGCACGGCATCGAGAACGTAGGAGCGCAGCAGGCCGGAGACCTGCCGGCCCTGGAAGAAACGCGGCAATTGCACGAAGACAATGTCAGCATCCGGCTCAGGATCCTGCTCCTCTTCGCCCGACGGCTGGAGGGGATCGGGGTAGCCCGCGGCGATGTCCATGACGAAGGTTCCGTGCGCAACCGGGCATCGAACCGCGTCGTAGCCGCTCGCCGCATAGCAGGACTCTTCGTCGAGGACGCCGTTATGGATGAACTGCTCGATGAATGCATCGATGCCGACCGTGCCGGTGCCAGCCCCCGGCGATGCAGGCGTGCGCCGCCATTCCCTGCCGTAGCCGAAACCCGGCACCGGCTGCCAGTCAGGCGCCTTGTACCCGGGAAGCGCCGCGACCGGCCCAGTGGACTGCTGGTCCCAGAGCGCGAATACGCGACTCGCATCCGTGCGCGTTCCGCGACTCCAGCGCCTGAACTGGCGGTGGGCGAAGGCGCACCCGTAGTCGATGAAGCCGATCACCTGTCGACCCGAGCGCGCCCGCGACAGGGGCGCATCCTGGCCGTCGGCGTGCTCCGCGGCGAGCGCTACATCGGACGCATCGCGATGCGTAATCGCGTCGGGGCTTGCGAAAGGGACGGCGAGCTCCCAGCGGATTCCGAGATGGCTGAGAAGTTCTAGCACTGTGCAGCGGACCTCGCGGGCCAGGAGCATGGTGAAGAAGACCGGCCCCGAGGCGCGCGGCACGCCGAGCACTTGCTGCGACTTGTCGTAGCCCCGCGAACGGACCTCGATTTTCAGATCGGCGAGTTGCTCCGGCGTCGCCTCTGCAATGACGGGGATCCAGTCGCCGTCAGCCCGCGGCGTGCCAGCATACCCCGTGATCTCGGCCCAGACCAAGTAAGGGTCCACCCTGCCCCAGCCCAGGATATCCTGGCACATGTCTGCCATGGCGCGCCCCCACTAGAGGGCCGGCTCGGCTGCGGCAGCCGGCCCCCGGGGATCCGCGGGTGGAAAGCCCAGCCCAGCAACTTCCGCCCTCGCCTGGTCCCACATATGCCCCAGGATCTTCGACTTTGCGATCGGCTTCTCGGGGGGTTCGGCGACGTAGTAGGCGCGGGATCCGCTTCCATCCAGGGCGACGGCCAAGTCGAGGTCGGCGTCGCGGAGTTCCTTGGTCGCGGAGCCGTCGAATCGACGCGGCATCCAGCCGGCGCCAATGCACTTGGCAACGGCGTATTCAGCCACGCATGCACCGAGCAGCCGACCCGCGATGCCATCCATCTGGTAATGCAGGCCCGCATACACGCGGTTGTCCGCAATCGCTTTCGCCTGCTCCTGCAGCGCGCGATCAAGTTGCGAGTCGGGCTTCAGGCCCAGCAGGCTGCGCATGAAGTGCGCAAAGACGAATGCCTCGGTGGCATGGCCGCTCGGCAGGGCGGACCAGCCGGGCGTCAGC
Organism: Ramlibacter alkalitolerans; assembly: GCF_016722765.1. Lineage (GTDB taxonomy): Bacteria > Pseudomonadota > Gammaproteobacteria > Burkholderiales > Burkholderiaceae_C > Ramlibacter > Ramlibacter alkalitolerans. Next base: position 42,037 of record NZ_JAEQND010000018.1, read on the forward strand.
AAGATCGGCTGGACGGACACCGAAATTTCATTGGGCCGCGGCACGGCGAGCACCTGCTTGATGCGGTGCACGATCTGCATCGAGAAGGTAAGCACGGCGCTTACCAGTTCCCAGGTGAACTTCGTGCGCCAGGGTGTCAGGGGTACGAGCGTGCTCCAGTAAGGAACCTGGGGCAGCACCTGGGTCAGGACTTCGGCCGCGCGCGCGCGCCGCAGGTCCGCGCGGCCGAAGGCTTCGACCTTGCGGGCTTGCTCGTCGACAACCTCGCGAGCAGGGCGGGCGATGCCCGCCAGCCGGCGGATTTTCGCAGACCCTGCCTTCGCCGTTGTCGCATCCAAGGTGAAGTGCGCGCCGCTCCACTCGGCGTGCACCATGACCACGCCTTGGGCGGGGCCCGCCGCGTCCGCGTAGTAGGCGAGACCCTCGTTCAGCGCGCTCAGGCAAAGATGGGTGCGCACCTCGGGCTGCCAGCAAGGCAGGTTCGCCTCATCGTCGAATGCCGGCATGTCCGCGGTGCCGTACTTCCCGTACACCTGGGAGCCACCGCCCATGCTGAGCCGTGCACCGGCGGTGATCAGCCCTTCGGTGACCAAAGGGTCGCCGAGGAGGCCGGCAAGGTCCGCCATCTGCATGACGCCGCGGCCATAGACCGAGGCGCCGGTTGCCCCCGTCGCACCCGTCGCGCCGGTGGCGCCGGTGGCGCCCGTCGCACCAGTGAAAGTGCTCATCTCGTGCTCCTTGCGGAAGACTTAGTTCGCGGGAACGCCAGCCTCCTTGAGTGCGTCGGCCAGCACCTTGGCGTGGGGGTGCGCTCGCCCCCCGTACCGTTGCAAGAAGATCTCCACGCTGAAGCGCGGTTCCAGGCGCAGCAGGGCTTGCACCACCTGCCGCGCCTCCTCCACCTGTCCATCCAGCGTCAGTGCCATGGTCAAGGCGCGGTGCGTGGACGTATGGGCGCCATTGAGCCGCAAAGAGTGCCGTAGGATTTCAATGGCCTTCTTCAGGTCGCCCGCGCAAAGCAGTGCGAGACCCGCGAGCGACTGGACGTAATACTGCATGGGCCCGATCGGCGCGAGCTCGAGGGCGCGCCGGGCCGCTTCGCCCGCTTGCGGCCCACGGCCCTGCCAGGCGCAGAGCGTGGCCGTGTACAGCCACGCGAGCAACTCGTTGGGATTCGCCGCCAGCGCCTGGCCGTAGCAGCGCGCCGCGCCTTCAAGGTCCTGGTCGTAGTAGGCCTTCACCAAGCCGGAGATGGTGAGCGTGAACGGGCTGTCGGGCAGGGCCTGGACGGCGCGATCCGCGAGGTCGGCCGCGATCTTGCGGCTGGAGGGGCCGCCCAGCCCCCGGTTGGTGCCGATGGCATGCCATTTGGCCAGCCACGCATAGGCTTCCGCGTGCCGCGGGTGGCGCTCGATGACGGCCGAGAGCGCCTTGCCACTGAAGTCGAACCCTTCGGGTGCGACGTGGTGGACGCCCGCGATGCCGGCGAACATCAATGCCTGGCCGGCCAGTGTCGGTAGCGGCCTGTGCATCGCCTTCTGCACTGCACTTCCGAGCACCGCTTGGTGTGCCTGCAAGGCGATCTCGTAGCACAGCTCGCTGTTCGGCCGGAGCAGGTCCGCAACGTCGCCGTTGAGTCGGTCCACCCACAAGATGTCCTCGGAGCCGGTGCCCACCAGTTCGGCAGTCAGCAGCAGCCTCGATCCGATCACGACGTAGCTGCCGCTGAGGACATAGTCCGCCTTGAGTTGCGCACCGGCCTCTCGCACGCCGATATCGCGATGGCGCAGCACCGTCGTCGCCAGACGGGAGATCACCTTCAGCTCCGTGGTCTTGCCCATGTGGGCGATCACGCCATCGGCGATCAGCTCGCCAATGGCGAGGTGCTCCGCGCCCATGCTGCGCCCGCTGAAAGGGATGACGGCGATCGTGGGCTGGACGCCCCGGAGGTATTCGCGCTCCGGCAGGAGAACAGGCGTGGGTCCCGCCGAACCTGCGCGGAACACGCGGATGGGTTCTGCGACGTGTTTGACGTAGCACTCCCCCATGTCCTCGACATGTGCATCCAGGCCTTCGGTCAGGCCGTCGCGCACGGCGGCGGTCACCATGGTCTCGCCGGGGCCGGCGAGCGTCGCCACGCGTGCCGCCAGGTTCACGCCGCTGCCGTAGATGTCGATCTCGTCTACATACACGTGCGTGAGATTGAGGCCCGCGCGAAGGTACATGCGTTCGTCTGCGGGGCGACTCGCATTCCCGGCCTCGAAGTAAGCCTGCAGTTCAAGCGCCGCCGCGACTCCTTCGCGAGCGGAGTCGAATTCGGCCATCAGCCCGTCGCCAAGGCTCTTGACGAGGCGTCCTCCGTGATGCGGAAGCACATTCCCGGTCGCGAACTGAAGGAACCCGCGCCATTGTTCAATGACCCCAAGCTCGTTGGCGGACATCAGCCTCACTGACTCCACGAGATCGATCACGAGCACGACTTTCTGCCGCTGCGGCAGTAGGGCACCTGAGCCCGCATGTGCGGCGGCGGTGACGATGCTGTCGCGGCCGTCTTGCGACGTCATGCTTCAAATGGCGTAGTGAAGGGGCGAGTGTCACATGTTGTACAGCCCACCACAAGCTGGCACCAAGACGAAAGGAAAGGACGGTCTGCGGCAATCCAGCGTGCGCCCCCTGCCGGGCATGAGCGGTCGCTCCGGAGTGCCACGGCCTCGCCGGAAGGGCCCTAGAGCGCCCGACCCAGCCGCGCCACCCCTTCCCTGATCTTCTCCACGTCCGCCGTCGCGAAGCTGAGACGCAAGGTGGCCGGATCCGCATCCTTCGCGAAGAACGGCGCGCCCGGCACGAAGGCCACGCCCTGCTCGATCGCGCGGCTGGCGAACTCGCCGGCATCGCGCACCTTGCCGCCCGCGCCGGTCAGCCGGGCCCAGAAGAACAGGCCGCCCTGCGGCTCGGTGAATTCGATCGCGTCGCCCAGTTCGCGCCGCAGCGCCTGCGCCATGGCATGCGAACGCTCCGCGTACTTGCGCCGAACGTTGGCCAGGGTCGCCGGCATGCGCCCGCTCTTGAGGTACTGTGCCGCCGTGGCCTGCGCGAAGGTGCTGGTATGCGCGTCGCTGAACTGCTTGCACATGGTCGCCTTGGCCAGCAGCTCCGGCTGCGCGACCAGCCAGCCCACGCGCAGCCCGGGGCTGAGCACCTTGCTCATGCTGCCGCAGTGGGCAATCCATTCGCGGCTGCCCGGCACCTCGGAGGAAAGGGCCAGCATGCTGGGCGGCGGTGCCTCGCCGAAATAGAGGTCCCCATAGGGATCGTCTTCCACCACCAGCACCTGGTGCTTCACCGCCAGCTCCAGGATGCGCCGGCGCCGTTCCAGCGACAGCAGCGCGCCGCTGGGATTGCCGAAGGTCGGGATCAGGTACACGAACTTCGGCCGGTGTTCGACGATCATTTGCTCGAGCCGGTCCACCTGCACGCCCTGTGCGTCGATCGGTGCGCTCTGGATGTCGGCGCCATAGAGGCGGAAGCACTGGATCGTGGCCAGGAAGGTCGGGCCTTCCACGATCACCTTGTCGCCGGGGCCCACCATGGTCTTGCCGATCAGGTCCAGCGCCTGCTGGCTGCCGGTGGTCACGATCAGCTGCTGCGGCTCGATGTCCGCCACGCCCTTGCTGCGCTCGAAGGCGGCGAGCTGCGCGCGCAGCGGCTCGTAGCCCTCGGTCGCGCCGTACTGCAAGGCGCCGCCCGGCTCCTCGGAGAGGGCCTTCTGCGAGGCCTCGCGCAGGCCTTCGACGTCGAACATGGCGCTGTCCGGAAAGCCGCCGGCGAAGCTGATGATCCCCGGCTTGCCAAGCAGCTTGAACAGCTCGCGGATGGCGGAGGTTTCGACGTTGTCGAGGCGGGAGGCGAATGGCAGGGGCATGGATTCTTTCGTTCGGCTGGCGCGGCGATGCGCCATTTTCGCCCAGGAGCCGGCTGCTACGCCCAGGCGGCCTTCACCCGCGCCAGCGCCTGCTCCACGTGGCGGGTCAGCCGCGACGATCCGACGGCCGTCAGCACCAGGCTGTGCGTGGCCCGCGTCATGGCCACGTACAGCAGGCGCAGCTCCTCGACCCGGTTCGCCTGGGCGTCGTCGATGCGGTCGATGCCGACCACGAACACGCAGGGGAACTCCAGGCCCTTGCTGCTGTGGAACGTGGTCAGCGTCACCTCGGGAGCGCCCTGCTCGCGACGGCGGCGCTCATTCTTCGCCGGCGTGCAGCGCACGCCCTCGGATTCGAGCGCCGCGCGCACGCCGTCCAGCGCCGCCCGGTAGCGCGCGAGCACCGCGATGTCCCCGGGGTCGCGGCCGTGGGCCAGCAGTTCGCGAATCTGGTGCGCGACGCCGCTCGCCTCTTCGCGGCCGCTGTGGAAGGAAAGGAACATCGGCACCGGGCCGCTGCGGCCGGCGGACTGCGGCATCACCAGCGGCACCTCCTCCGCCACTCCGGTCTGGCCCGCCTCCAGGATGCCTTGCGCGCACTCGATCGCCAGCGCGAGCACCTCGGTGGTGTTGCGGTAGTTGACGCGCAGGATCTCGGTCCGGCCCTGGGCCTCGATCCCCAGCCTGGCAAAGCTGGTCCTGCGCCGGCCCCTCTGGTGGTAGATCGACTGCGCATCGTCGTACAGCACGAGCAGGGACTTCGTTGCCGGGTCCACCATCTGCACCGCGGCCGCCAGCCATTCGTCCGCGAGATCGTGGGCCTCGTCGATCAGCAGGGCCGTGTATTGGCCCTTGGGCACCCGCGCGGAGGTGATGCCTTCGCAGGCCAGGCGGGCGAGCGCCTCGTAATCCTCGCTCGTGAGCGCGCCGCTGCGGATCGTTCCGAGCTGGTAGGTGCGGATCAGGTCCATCGCCCAGGCGTGGAAGGTGCTCACCTGCACCGCGGCACCGACGCCCTTGAGGCGCAGCATCGTCTCGATGCGCGTCGCCAGGTCGCGGTTGTAGCAAAGCACCAGGATCGGCTTGTCCGGGCGGGCCGCTGCGGCGAGCTGGACGGCGCGGAAGACGAGGATCATCGTCTTGCCCGAGCCGGCCGGGCCGTGGATCACCCGGTGCCCCTCGCCCAGGTTGCGCGCCACCGTCTCCTGGTGCAGGTCCATCACCTGCAGCACGTCCTGCACCACCAGCCGCGAGGGCGTGTCGGCCAGCGGAAGCATGCGCTGCGCGCCGATGCGCAGTTCCGGGAACAGCAGGCCGCGCACGATGTTCATCTGCGGCAGCGAGAGCGGGTGCTGCCACTGCACGTTGAACATCCCCCACAGCCTTTCCTGGAAGGCCATCGCATCGACGTCCTCGGCCAGGTCGTCCCACAGCAGGACCTTGTGCGGCTCGAACACGCTGGCGAAGCTGGCATCGCCCTCCACCTCCCTGCGGCGGATGCCGTTGAGGACGGCCCCCCAGCCCCAGGGCAGCAGCAACTGGCCGCGGTGGCGGCCTTCCGGGTGCAGCAGTTCCGGGATCTTCTGCAGCTGGTGCGTCAGCTCCAGCATGTAGCCGCGAGCCTGGGCGACCGGGTGCATGGTGCTGACCCGCCCGCGCTCGGTCTCGATCTGCACGCGCATGGGATTCGCGTCGAGGATGGTCCGCCGCTTCCAGTCCTTCACCTCCAGGACCAGCAGGCCGCGGCGTGGATGCAGGAGGACGACGTCCGGCTCGCGGCCGGAGCCCATGATCGGAATGTTGTGCCAGACGGTGTAGTCGTCTTCCAGCTTGCGCGCCAGCGCTTCGAGCAGACGCCTCTCCCCGCCGCGCGAACGTTCGATGACCCTCGTCTTGCCCTGAGGAAAGATCGCCACCCCGGGAGCCCTCCCGGGGTGAGTCTAACGTCGGCGCATCCGGCCCCCGCGGTGCGGGAGCGAACGATCAGCGCGGCTTGTCGCCGCCCTCGTGCGCGCTGGAGATGTCCGGCGAGGCGATCGGCTTGTCCTCGTCCACCACCTTCAGCTCGCGCTGCTCACCCCACCCTTGGGAGGCGATCGCGCGCTCGGGCGTGCGGTCGACGGCGCTTTCGTCCTCCAGATCCGCGCTGGTGCGCTCCGGCGGGAACAGTTCGCCCTCGCGCCGCAGGTCCATGTTGTGGCTCGCGCCCATGTCCGCGCGGGCGGTGCCGAAGCGCTGCTCCAGGCTGCCCGCATTGCGCTCGGCCACCACGTCGCGCAGCGGCCGCTCACCCGCGCGATGCACCAGGCTGAAGTCGGACGGGTTCAGGCCGTGCAGCACGTCCTGCGCCCGCTGCGCCTCGTCCTCGTCGCGGCCCTCGACCAGCACCACGTACAGCCCCCGCTCCACGGCGCGGCTGTACGTGTCCGCGTGCGGCGCGTTCCTGCCGGCGCCGAACAGGCGCTCGAAGAACGAGAACTTGCCGACCACGTCGTGGTCGCGATCGCGCCGCTCGCCGTCGTCGTTGACCTCCGCCATCGGCGTGCCGTCGGCGTGGCGATGCTCCACGTGGACCTCGCGCGGGTCGAAGCCGGCCTGCTCCAGGCGCGCGGCGGCCTGTTCCGCGGCCGCGCGGTCCTCGAACGTACAGATTGCGGTATGCATGGATGCTTCCTCCATCAGCCGTTGGGCTTGTCCTTGTCGGAGTAGCGCAGGCCCGGTGCGCGCTCCACGTCCGGGTCGCGCAGGTCGGGGCCCGCCGTCGGCGCCACGCGATGCGAGGCCAGCGCGCGCTCGCTCTCGAGGTCCGAGGAGGTGTTGGTCCAGCCCTCGTAGGGCTCGCGGCTGCGCTCGGTCATGCCGGCGCCTTCCTGGCGCATGCCCACGATGTCGCGCAGCGGCCGCTGCTCGGCGCGCGGCACCACGTTCAGGTCACCGGCCTGCATCGCGTCGAGCATGCTGCGCGCGCGTTCCGCCTCGGCCTCGTCCCGGGCGTCGACGACCACGACATAGCTGCCGCGCTCCACGTGGCCTGCGTACGTGTCGACATGGCCGGCCGGGTTGTCGCGCCCGAACAGGCTGGCGAAGAAGTGGCCGAAGGAGGACAGCACGCCGCGATCGACGGCGATCTCGCGCTCCATGCCGTCCCAGCGGTCGTTGGCGTCGCGGCGTTCGGCGTGCAGTTCCTTGTGCTCGATGTGCACGTCGTGGCGCGCGAAGCCGGAGCGGACCAGGCTGTCGAGGGCCTGCTCGGCGCGGGCCCGGTCGTCGAAGGCACAGATGGCGGTATGCATGGTGTGTTTCCCCTTTTCGATGGCACTCCTTCCTATGTAGGGCCGCGGCCGCGCTTGCCGTGTCGTCCGGCCGAGGTAGGCCGGGTAGGTGCGGGACTACCCTGTAGCCACCCGCCGAGGTGCTGCCGCATGCTCTGCGGCCAGGAGCCGCCCATGATCGAAAAGCACCTGGACATTCCCACGCCCGACGGCGCGATGAACAGCTTCGTCGTGCATCCGGAGGAAGGCGGGCCGCACCCGGTCGTGCTGTTCTACATGGACGCACCCGGCAAGCGCGAGGAACTGCACGACATGGCCCGGCGGCTGGCCAGCGTGGGCTACTACGTCGTGCTGCCCAACCTCTACTACCGCCGCACCCGCGAGTTCGAACTCAAGGAGCGCACGCCCGACGCGATGAAGCCCATGTTCGAGCTGATGGACAGCCTGGCCAACGCGATGACCGTGCGCGACACGGCGGCCATGCTGGCCTTCGTCGACGCCCAGCCGGAAGCCGATGCGCAACGCGTGGGCGCCGTCGGCTATTGCATGAGCGGGCCCTTCGTGTTCGCCGCCGCGGCGGCCTTCCCTGAGCGCATCGCCGCGATCGCGTCGATCCACGGCGCCCGCATGGTCACGGACCGCGACGACTCGCCCCACCACATGGCGCCGCGCATCCGCTGCGAGACCTACGTCGCCTGCGCGGAGACCGACATCTGGGCGCCGCCGGAAGCCGTCGCCACCCTGCAGGCGGCGCTCGAGGCCGCCGGCACCCCGCACCGCATCGAGTGGTATCCCGGCGCGCACCACGGCTTCGTGTTCCCCCGGCGCGCGGGCATCTACGACCAGCCGTCCGCCGAGCGCCATTGGGAACGCCTGTTCGCCCTGTTCGACCGCAACCTGCGGGCGCGCTGAAGGGGCGGCCCCGGCGCCGTCCCCCACCCTCCCTATACTCGCCGCCATGTCCCGCGGACCCCGCCCCCTGCTCGCGATGCTGATCGACCGCCTGTGCCGCTTGCTGTCCGCCGTCATGGTGCTGTTCCTCGCGCTGATGGTGGTGATGGTGTTCGGCAACGTGGTGCTGCGCTACGGCTTCAACAGCGGCATCACGGTCTCGGAGGAGCTGTCACGCTGGCTGTTCGTCTGGATGACGTTCCTGGGCGCGCTGGTCGCCCTGCGTTCGCACCACCACCTGGGCACCGACAGCCTGGTGGCGCGCCTGCCGGTGCGCGGCAAGAAGATCTGCCTCGGATTCACGCACCTGCTGATGCTGTACCTGTGCTGGCTGATGTTCCAGGGCTCGCTGCAGCAGACGAAGATCAACATCGGCACCAGCAGCGCCGTGATGGAACTGTCCATGGGCTGGTTCTACGGTGCCGGCCTGTTCTTCTCCGTGCTCGCCTTCCTGTTCATCCTCGACGACTTCTGGCGCCTGGTGAGCGGGCGCCTGGCGGACAGCGAACTGGTCGGCATCGTGGAGTCCGATGGCATGCCCACGGGCGATCCGCATCCCGCCCCCGCCGCCAGCAAGTGAGCCGATGACGATCGCCATCTTCCTCGGCGCCCTGCTGGGCGCCATGGCCCTCGGCGTGCCGATCGCCTTCTCGCTGCTCGCCTGCGGTGCCGCGCTGATGTGGCACATGGACATGTTCGACCCGCAGATCCTGGCGCAGAACACGATCGAGGGCGCCAACAGTTTCCCGCTGCTGGCCGTCCCCTTCTTCATGCTGGCCGGCGAGATCATGAATGCGGGGGGCCTGTCGCGCCGCATCGTGCATTTCGCGATGACCCTGGTGGGCCACGTGCGCGGCGGCCTCGGCTACGTGGGCATCATGGCTGCCGTGCTGATGGCGGCGCTCTCCGGTTCCGCGGTGGCGGACGCGGCGGCGCTGGCTGCGCTGCTGCTGCCGATGATGAACCGGGCCGGCTACGACACGGCGCGCTCCGCCGGCCTGCTCTCGGCGGCCGGCATCATCGCACCCATCATCCCGCCCTCGATCGGCTTCGTGGTGTTCGGGGTCGCGGCCAACGTCTCGATCTCGAAGCTGTTCCTGGCCGGCATCGTGCCGGGCGTGCTGCTGGGGGCCGCGCTGTGGATCACGTGGTGGTGGCTGGTGCGCACGGACAAGATCCAGCCCGCGCCGCGGGCGACGCGCGCCGAGATCGCCGCCGCCTTCAAGGACGCGACGCTCGCGCTCGGCATGCCGCTGATCGTGGTCGTGGGCCTGAAGATGGGCGTCTTCACGCCCACCGAGGCAGCCGTGGTCGCCGCGGTGTACGCCCTGCTTGTCTCCATGCTGGTCTACCGGGAACTGAGGCTGCGCGAGCTCTACCGGCTGTTCGAGGCGGCCGCGAAGACCTCCGCGATCATCATGTTCCTGGTCGCCGCCGCGATGGTCTCGGCCTGGATGATCACGGTCGCCAACCTGCCGGCGGAAGTCATCTCGCTGCTGCAGCCGCTGCTGGACCGGCCGACGCTGCTGATGATCGCCATCATGGTGCTGACCATGGTGGTCGGCACGGCGATGGACATGACGCCCACGATTCTGATCCTCACGCCGGTGCTGATGCCGATCGTGAAGGCCGCCGGCATCGACCCGGTGTACTTCGGCGTGCTGTTCATGATCAACAACGCCATCGGCCTGATCACCCCGCCGGTGGGCACCGTGCTCAGCACGGTCGCCGGCGTCGGCAAGGTGAGCATGGACGACGTGACGCGCGGCGTCTGGCCCTTCATGGTGGCGCAGTTCGCCATGATGTTCCTGATGGTGTTCTTCCCGCAGCTGGTGATGGTGCCGGCGCGCTGGTTCTACGGCTGATTCCCCCAGCCCCAAGGAGAGACAACGATGATGAAGCGGTTCCTGCTGCAGGCCGTCGCGGGCGCCGTGGCGCTGGGCGCGCTCGGCCTCGCCCAGGCGCAGACGCGCACGATCAAGTTCGCCAACCAGAACGCCAAGGGCCACCCCATCGTGCTCGGCATGGAGCGCTTCGCCGAACTGGTGGAGAAGAAGTCCGGCGGCCGCCTCAAGGTGCAGGTGTTTCCCGGCGGCGCCCTCGGCAGCGACCAGGCCAACGTGTCGGCCCTGCAGGGTGGCACGCTCGAGATGGCGGCGATGAACTCCGGCATCTTCGGCAACGTGGTCAAGGAATTCGCGATCTACGATTTCCCCTTCCTGTTCGGGAACCCAAAGGAGGCGGATGCGGTGGTGGACGGCCCCTTCGGGCAGAACCTGCACCGCAAGCTGGAAGACAAGGGCCTGGTCGGCCTGGCGTACTACGAGCTCGGATTTCGCGAGCTGACCAACAGCCGCCGCCCGGTGCGCAAGGTGGAGGACATCGCGGGCCTGAAGCTGCGCGTGATCCCGAACCCGATCAACGTCGACTGGGTCACGGCCCTGGGCGCCAACCCCACGCCGCTGCCCTTCCCGGAGCTGTATGCGGCGCTGGAGCAGAAGGCGGTGGACGGCCAGGAGAACCCGGTGGCCACGATCAAGGGCGCCAAGCTGTACGAGGTGCAGAAGTACCTGACGCTGACCAACCACCAGTACAACCCGCAGTCGGTGGTGGTCAGCAAGCGCTTCTGGGACACGCTGGCGCCGGCGGACCGCAAGACCCTGCAGGAGGCCGCGCAGGAGTCCGCCGTCTACCAGCGCACGCAATCGCGCGCCATGCTGCAAAGCGGCATGGAAGATCTGCGCAAGGGCGGCATGGAGATCACGGAACTGCCGCCGGCGGAAGTGGCCAAGCTGCGCGAGAAGATGAAGCCCGTGATCGCCAAGCACAGCGCCAGCGTCGGCGAGGAAACCGTGAAGGCCATGATGGCGGAACTGGCGAAGCTGCGCCGGTGATCGACGGCAACACGCAGGTCATCGCGCACCTGGGCTGGCCCACCCACAGCTTCAAGGCGCCGCTGATCTACAACCCCTACTTCGAGGCGATCGGCGTCAACGCGGTCGTGGTGCCCATGGGCTGCAAGCCGGGGACGTTCGCGCAGGTGCTGCAGGGCGTGTTCGCACTGGAGAACATCCGCGGCGCGCTGATCACCATGCCGCACAAGGTGAGCGTGGTCGAACGGCTCGCCGAGGTCACGCCCACCGTGCAGGTCGCCGGCGCGTGCAATGCGGTCAAGCGCCTGCCGGACGGCCGCCTGGCCGGCGACATGTTCGACGGCGAAGGCTTCGTGCGCGCGCTCGCGCGCAAGGGCCTGGCGCTGCGCGGTGCGAGCGCGCTGGTGGTGGGCAGCGGCGGCGTCGGCTCGGCGATCGCGGCCTCGCTCGCCGCAGCGGGCGCCGGCACGCTGGCCGTCTTCGATGTGCGGGCGGAGGTTGCGGAATCGCTGGCGCAGCGCCTGCGCACGCACTATCCGGCGCTGCCCGTGCAGACCGGCAGCAAGGATCCGGCCGGCTTCGACCTGGTGGTGAACGCGACCCCGCTGGGCATGGAAGCCGGCGATCCGCTGCCGCTGGACGTGCAGCGCATCGCCCCCGGCAGCTTCGTCGGCGAAGTCGTGCTGAAGACCGAGATCACTCCCTTGCTGGCGGCGGCCCAGGCGCGCGGTTGCCGCATCCAGGTGGGCACCGACATGCTGTTCGAGATGATCCCGGCGTACCTGGAGTTCTTCGGGTTTCCGACGACGACGCCGGAGACCCTGCGCAGCCTGGCCCCCCTCGGCGTTTCGTAGGCTGGCGGTGAGCGCCGCAGGCCGAACCCCAGCGTTGCGCGCGATCGCCAGTGTTGGCGGGATCACGTGGGTTCGCGAGATCGCTGGGGTTCGCGCTGCGCGGCTCACCGCCAGCCTACGGTTCCGCACCCCTCAGGCCAGCCACTTCAATGCCGCGTCCGCCTCCTGGAAGAACCGCACCCCCTGCGCCTCGCGAACGCCCGTGCCGGCCGCCACGACCGCGATCTTCTGCATGCCGGGCAGCCTGCGCATCGCCTCGGCGGCCAGGCGCGACTGCTCCTCCTGGCCCAGCGGGCTGCGCAGGCCGCGCAGGTCGAGCAGCACGGAGGGCCGCGGCCAGGAGGTGCTGTCCACCTCCAGCACCTGCATCAGCGAAAGGAGGCGCCCGAGCGTCGGCTCGCCGATCACGCCGACGCGGGTACAGGTGGCCTCATGGGCGATGGAGACATCGAACCTCATGCCGGCTACTTTGCAGCCGCAGCCGCCCGGGCGCTGTCCACTAATCGCGTGAGCGGCCGGTGAAACACGTGTTGCGGACGATGCCGCCCGCTACACATGCCGTTGCCCACCGTTACGGGAACTCCGTTCAGAACCCCGCGGCGAGGCCGTCGCGCCGGGAATCGGACGCGATCACGTAGCCCTCACGCGACGGATCTCCCATGCGCCAGATGAACTGGCCGGCGCCGAAGTCCTGGTAGCTGTCCTCGATGACGTCGATGCGGTGGCCGCGCTGCACGAGTTCGGCCACCGTGCCCTTGTCCATCTGGTGTTCGACGTTGATCTGCAGGCCGGCATTGAAGCGCCAGCGCGGCGCGTCGCAGGCCGCTTGCGGGCTCTGCCGGTAGTCGAGCATGCGCACCAGGGTCTGCAGGTGGCCCTGCGGCTGCATGTTCCCGCCCATCACGCCGAAGCTCATGACCGGCTGGCCGTCCTTGGTCAGGAAGGCGGGAATGATGGTGTGGAAGGGCCGCTTGCCCGGCTCGACCTGGTTGGCCCCGGCCTCCAGGCTGAAGCCGTGGCCGCGGTTCTGCAGGCTCACGCCGAAGCTGGGCTCCACGCAACCCGAGCCGAAGCCCATGTAGTTGCTCTGGATGAAGCTGATCATCATCCCGCTCTCGTCGGCCGCCGTCAGGTAGATCGTGCCGCCCTTGACCGGGTTGCCGGCCTTGAAGTCCTGGGCCCGCTTCATGTCGATCAGCTTCGCGCGCGAGGCCAGGTAGGCGTCGTCGAGCATCTGCTCGGTGCTCAGCTCCATGGCGGAACGCTCGGCGACGTAGCGATAGACATCTGCGAAGGCGAGCTTCATCGCCTCAATCTGCAGGTGCTGCGAATCGGCGCCGTCCACCTTGTGCGAGGCGAGGTCGAAGTTCTTCAGGATGCCCAACGCGATCAGCGCGGCGATGCCCTGCCCGTTGGGCGGGATCTCGTGCAGCGTGTAGCCGCCGTACTCCTTGGCGATGGGCTCGACCCATTCCGGCCGGTAGGCGGCGAAGTCCTGCACCGTGTGCGCGCCGCCGCTCTCGCGCGAGAAGCGGGCCAGCGCCTGGGCGATCTCGCCCTCGTAGAAGGCGGCGCCGCGCGTCTCCGCGATCGCGCGCAGCGCCCGCGCCGCGGCCGGGAAGCGGAACAGCTCGCCCACCTGGGGCGCGCGGCCCCAGGGCAGGAAGCTCTGGGCGAAGCCGGGCAGGCTGCCCAGCTCCGGCGTCGCGGCCTCCCACTTCTGCTGCACCACGATGGGCAGCAGGTAGCCCCGCTCGGCGATCTCGATGGCGGGCTGCAGCAGGTCGGCAAAGGGCAGCTTGCCGTAACGCTCGCTCAGTGCCACCCAGGTGGCGACCGCGCCGGGCACGGTGACGGAGTCGATCCCGCGCTTGGGCGGCGTCTTCGCATCGGCGCCGTACTTGCCGCGGAAGTACTCGGGCGTCCAGCCGGCGGGCGCGCGGCCGGAACCGTTGATGCCCTGGAGCTGCTTGCCGTCCCACAGGATGGCGAAGGCGTCGCTGCCCAGGCCGTTGCTCACCGGCTCCACGATGGTCATGGCGGCGGCCGCGGCGATCGCCGCATCGACGGCATTGCCGCCCTTCCACAGGATGCGCAGGCCGGCCTGCGCAGCCAGCGGATGCGAGGTGGAAACGGCATTGCGCGCGAACACCGGCACGCGCGTGGTCGGATAGGGATTGTGGAAATCGAAGGCGTGCATGGTCATTGTTCCGCCGTGATGTGGCGCTCGGTGATGATCTTCTTCCACTTCGCGCGGTCCTTCTCCAGCATGGCGGCGAACTGCTGCGGCGTGCCGCCCACCGGCTCGATGCCCAGGCGCGCGAGGCGGTCCTTGACCTCCGGATCCTGCAGCGCCTGGTTCAGGGCCGCATTGACCTTCGTCGTGATGTCGGCAGGAAGGCCCTTCGGGCCGTAGAAGCCGAACCACGTCAGCGACTCGAAGCCGGGCACGGTCTCAGCCACCGCCGGCAGGTTGGGCAGCAGCGGCGAGCGCTTCGCGCTGGTGATGCCCAGTGCGCGCAGGCGGCCCTCCTTCACGTGCGGCAGCCCGCTGGGCAGCGAGTCGAACAGGACGTCGACCTTGCCGCTCACCAGGTCGGGAATCGCCAGGGCCGTGCCCTTGTACGGGATGTGCACCAGGAACAGGTTGGCCTGCGCCTTGAAGTACTCCGCCGTCAGGTGGACGATCGTGCCGTTGCCGCTGCTGGCGAAATTGAGCTTGCCCGGGTTCTTGCGGGCGTAGTCCACCCATTCGGCGACCGTCTTGGCCGGCGCGCTGTTCGGCACCAGCATGATGTTGGGCGCATCGCCCGCGTGCCCGATCGGCGTGAAGTCGTGCACTGCGTCGTACGGAAGCTTCGGCGTGAGCAGCGGGCCGATGCTGTGCGTGCTGGTCGTGGCCAGCAGCAGCGTGTAGCCGTCCGGTGCGGCCTTGGCCGCCTGGTCGGAGCCGATGGCCCCGCCGGCGCCCGGCTTGTTGTCGACGACGAGCGGCTGGCCGAGCCGTTCGCCCATCTTCTGCGACAGCGCACGGGCGAAGATGTCGGTGGCACCGCCGGCCGGGAACGGCACGACGAGGCGGATCGGACGGTTGGGATAGCCCTGCGCATGGGCGGCGGGCATGGCCAGCGCGGTGGCGGCCAGGAGAAGGGTCGCGAGCAGCTTCATGCCCCGATGATAAGACCGCCACAGCAAAGCAAAGTCGAATAATGCTTTAGCAAAGCTAAAGCCATGCTTTAGCATGGCGGCATGAGCAGCATCCGCGTCCTGAGGACTTTCGCCGCCGTCGCGGCTGAGGGTTCGTTCGCCGCCGCGGCCGCGCGCGTGGCGCTGACGCAGGCGGCCGTCGGCCAGCAGATGCGCGCGCTGGAAGCCGACCTGCGGCGGCCCCTGTTCGAGCGCCAGGGCAAGACCGTGGTCCTCAACGAAGCGGGGCGCGAACTGGTGCCGCAGGTGCGGCGGCTGCTGGCGGCGTACGAGCAGATGCTCGCGCCGGCCGATGCGGCGGACGCCATGGCGGGCACGGTGCATCTCGGGGCCATTGTGTCGGCGGTGCGGCCGCTGATCCAGGCCACGCTGGCGCTCAAGGCGCGGCATGCGGCACTGGACCTGCACGTCTCGGCTGCCAAGTCGATCGATCTCATGGCCAGCGTGCAGGCCGGCGCGCTGGATGCCGCCGTGCTGGTGCGCGAGCCCGGCGCGCCCGGCGAGGTCGCCTGGACGCCGCTGTATGCCGAGCCCATGGTGCTGCTCGCGCCGAGGCGGCTGGAGGAAGCGGATCCGCGCGCCATCCTGCAGTCGCAGCCCTTCATCCGCTTCGATCCGGCGCAGCACACCGGGCTGCTGGTGGAGCGCACGCTGGCACGGTTGCGCGTGCAGCCGCGCGAGCTGCTGCAGCTCAATGCGCTGGAAAGCATCGTGGAACTGGTGCGGTCGGGCCTCGGCGTGAGCGTCGTGCCGCTGCTGCGCGATGCGCGCTGGCAGGCGGATGCGAAGCTGCGGGTGGTGGAGATCCCGCGGGCCGAGGAACGCAGGATCGCAGTGGCGCAGCGCAGGGATTCGGCCAAGGCGGGGGCGGTGGCGGCGCTGGTGCGGGAGTTGCGCAAGGCGGGGTGAAGCGCTCTGGGGTTGGAGCGCTGGGGTTCGGCCTTCGGCGCTCACCGCCAGCCTACACTCGGGCCATGAAAGACGAGGACGTCGAACCCTTCTTCGCGACGCTGAAGGCGGCCAACCCCATGCCGCGGAGCGAGCTCGAATACAGCACCGTGTTCGAGTTGCTGGTGGCGGTGCTGCTGTCGGCGCAGGCGACCGATGCGGGCGTGAACAAGGCCACGCGGCGCCTGTTCCATGTCGCCAACACGCCGCAGCGGATCCTGGCGCTGGGACTGGCGGGCGTGGAGGACTACATCAAGACCATCGGCCTGTACCGCACGAAGGCGAAGCACCTGATGGAGACCTGCCGCATCCTGGTGGAGCAGCACGGCGGCCAGGTCCCGCGCGACCGCGCCGCGCTGGAGGCGCTGCCGGGCGTCGGGCGCAAGACGGCCAACGTGGTCCTGAACGTGGCCTTCGGCGAAGACGCGATGGCGGTGGACACGCACATCTTCCGCGTCAGCAACCGCACCGGGCTGGCGCCCGGACGCAATCCGCTCGAAGTGGAGCAGCGCCTGATGGAGCGCGTGCCGCCGGCGTATCGCACCGATGCGCACCACTGGCTGATCCTGCACGGGCGCTATGTCTGCGTGGCGCGGCTGCCGAAGTGCTGGCAGTGCGCCGTCGCGCCGTTCTGCGACTACCAGCCGAAGACGCCGCCGCCGGCCTTGCGCGCCTGAGCAGGGCTGCGGGTGTCACAATGGGCCGAGCACGTATCGAGGCCGGCATGGAACAGGACAATCAGGACAAGGAACTCAGGGAAACCGTCGAGATCCACACGCAGAGCATCCAGGGACTGGTGGACAACCAGCTGATGCTGGCGGCGCAGGTGCAGGTGCTGCAGGCAGCGCTCGCGACGGTGCTGCTGCACCACGGCGACCGCGCCACGCTGCTGCGCACCTTCAAGGGCTACATGAAGATCTCCAAGGAATCGACGCCGCAGCTGTCGCGGCATATGGAGGCGCTGGAGGGCGGGATGCTCGCCTTGCTGGGGCAAGGGACGGAGCCCGAACGTACGTAGCGCGACAATCGCCAAACCCAACCCGTCATTCCGGCGAAGCCACCCGTCATTCCCCCGCGAAGCCACACCCGGCATTCCCCCGCGAAGCCACACCCGTCATTCCCGCGAAGGCGGGATTCCAGGGCTCCCGATGCTCGCCGCGCGCGGCGAGTTCCCTGGAAGCTCTGGGTCCCGCCTCCGCGGGGATGACGGCCTTCTCGAGTTGCGCTGCCGGATCCACACCGTCAGTCCCACGTCGACGGCCTTCTCAAGTCGCGCTGCCGGAATCCATGGTGCCGGTCCCCCGTCGACCGCCGCCTCAACGCGCTGGCGGAACCCACACATCGTCATTCCCGCGAAGGCGGGAATCCAGGGCTCCCGATGCTCGCCGCGCGCGGCGAGTTCCCTGGAAGCTCTGGTCCCCGCCTCCGCGGGGATGACGGCTGGCGCCGATCCAGCCCCGCAGGTCCTGGCCCCTCACGGCGAGGTCGCCGCCATCGACCCGAACCCACCCCAACCTCCCCCCAGCGCCTGGATCAGCGACACCGCTGCCAGCTGGTGGTCGATCTGCGCCTGCACCAGCGCGCGCCGCGCCGCGGCGGCGTTCTGCTGCGCGGTGATCACCTCCGTGTAGCCGACCTGCCCCGCCTCGTAGCGGTTCAGGACCTGCTGCTCCACCAGGCCCGACGCGCGGCTGGCCTGCGCCCGCAGGCCCTGCTGCTGGGTGAGCACGCGCAGCCCCACCAGCTGGTCCTCCACGTCCTGGAACGCGGTGAGCACCGTCTGCCGGTAGCGCGCCGCGGACTCGTCGAGCGCGAAGCGCGCCTGCTCCACCCGGGCGTTGCGCGCGCCGGCGTCGAACAGCGTCTGCGCCACCGAGGAGCCGAGCGCCCACACCAGCGTGGAGACCTTGAACAGGTCGCCGATGCTGGCGGCGCTGGAGCCGATCGAGCCGGTCAGGTTCAGGCTGGGGAACAAGGCGGCACGCTCGATGCCGATCTGCGCATTGGCGCGCGCGACGCTGCGTTCGGCCGCCGCGATGTCGGGCCGGCGCTGCAACAGCGTCGAGGGCACTTCCACCGGGATCGCCGGCACCTTCACGCTCCACTTCGGATCGACGGGGATGCTGAAGTTGGCCGGCGCCTTGCCCACCAGCACCGCGACGGCGTGCTCGAAGTTGGCGCGCTGCCGCTCCAGCGTCAACAGATCGGCCTGGCTGTTGGCCAGCTGGCTTTCGGCCTGCAGGACGTCCGTGCGCGCCACCACGCCGGCCTCGTAGCGGTTGCGCGTGATCTGCAGGCTGCGCGTGTAGCCGGCCGTCGTCTCCGACTGCAGCCGGTACAGCACGTCGGTCTCGCGCAGGCCGAAGTAGTTGGCCGCCAGTTCGCCCTGCGCCGCGAGCCGCGCCGCGGCCAGGTCGGCCTCGGCGACCTGCTCGCCGCTGCGTGCGCTGTCGACCGCCAGCCGCAGGCGGCCGAACACGTCGGGCTCCCAGCTCGCACCGATGTTCCACGAATAGGTGCTGCGCGAAGGCGTGTCCGGGCCACCGGTGCGGTTGCTGCGCACGTCCAGGTCCACGCGCGGGAACAGGCTCGCGCGCTGCTCGCGCGTCAGCGCCCGCGCCTGGGCATAGGCGGCGACGGCGGCGGCCACGTTCTGGTTGGAGACCGCCACCTGCTGGGCCAGGTCGTTCAGGTAGGGATCGTCGAACAGCTCCCACCAGGCACCGCGCTCCAGCGCGTCGGCCGGCGCCGCCCGCACCCAGGCGCCCTGGCCTTCCTTGAATTCCATGGGCGTGTCGATCGCCGGCACCTCGTAGGCGGGCGCGAGCGGCAGCGGGGCGCAGCCGGCCAGCGCCAGGCTGGAGGCGAGGAGGGCAAGGAGGGGGCGGGATGACGGTGGAAGCTGCATGCGTTGGGGTGTTCAGGCGCCCTGAGGTTCGGCGTGGCGCGCGAGCTGGTTTTCGATCGGGCTGCGGCGGCGCAGCTTGTCCAGCAGCAGGTAGACGACCGGCGTCGTCAGGAGCGTGATCACCTGGCTGGCCACCAGGCCGCCGATGATCGCGATGCCGAGCGGCCGGCGCAGCTCCGCGCCTTCGCCGAAGCCGACGGCCAGCGGCAGCGCGCCGAGGATGGCCGCGAGCGTGGTCATCAGGATCGGGCGGAAGCGCAGCAGGCAGGCCTCGCGCACCGCCTCCTCGGGCGAGAGCCCGCGCGAGCGTTCGGCATCGAGCGCGAAGTCGATGATCAGGATGGCGTTCTTCTTCACGATGCCGATCAGCAGGAACAGGCCGATCAGCGCCATGATGGAGAACTCCATCTTGAACAGCAGCAGCGCCAGCACCGCGCCGATGCCGGCCGAGGGCAGCGTGGAGAGCACGGTGAGCGGATGCACCAGGCTCTCGTACAGAACGCCCAGCACGATGTAGATCACCACCAGCGCGGCGAAGATCAGCAGCGGCTGCTGCTTGTTGGTTTCGTCCGCCGCCCGCGCCGTGCCCTGGAAGCTGCCGCGCACGTTGATCGGCAGCCGGATCTCGTCCTGCGCCCGGGCCACGGCGGCCTTCGCCTGCTCCAGCGTGAAGCCTTCGGCGGTGTTGAAGGAGATCGTGGTGGCGAGCTCCGCGTCCTGGTGGCTCACCGAGGTGGCCGTGGGGCGCTCGTAGAAGCGCGCGATGGCCGACAGCGGCACCATGCTCGTCGCCGCGGTGCTGAGCGCCTGGCCGCTGGAGGGATCGCGCAATGCCGGGTTCACGCTGCCGGCGCTCACGGTGGCCGTGGCGGTGGTCGTGGTCGACGTGGAGGCATCGGCGCCGGTCGTGGCCGGCCCGGTATTGCGTGCGGGCACATAGACGTCCTTCAGCGCCTCGGGGCTGCGGATGTAGCGCGGTGCCAGCTGCATGATCACGCGGTACTGGTTCACCTCCTCGTAGATCGTGGCGACCTGGCGCTGGCCGAAGGCGTTGTACAGCGCGTTGTCGATGTCGCGCGAACTGATGCCCATGCGGGCCGCGGTTTCCTTGTCGACTTCGACGTACGTTTCGACGCCGTTCTCCTGCTGGTCGGTGTCGACGTCGGTCAGCGCCTCCTGCCGCTTCATGGCTTCGGCCAGGCGCGTGGCCCACAGCCGCAGGTCCGCCACGTTGTCGCTCTTGAGCGTGAACTGGTAGGTGCTGTTGCTCTGGCGCCCGCCCATGCGCAGGTCCTGCACCGGGTTGAGGAACAGGCTCACGCCGGTGACGCGCGCCAGCTGCGGCCGCAGGCGGGCGATCACCGCCTGGCCGCGTTCGGCGTTGCCGCCGCGCTTGAGGTTCACGAACATGAAGCCGCCGCCGGCGCGCGAGCCGCCGGTGAAGGCGACCACCGTGTCCACGGCCGGATCGTTGCGCACGATGTCGACCAGCTGGCGCAGCTTGTCCTGCATCTGCTGGAAGGAGATGCTCTGGTCGGCCCGGATGCCGCCGTTGATCTGGCCGGTGTCCTGCTGCGGGAAGAAGCCCTTGGGGATGCGCGTGAACAGGAAGCCGTTCAGGCCGATCACGAGCACCAGGATCAGCAGCACCAGCCAGCGCGCGGCCAGCGCCCACTCGAGGCTCACCGCGTAGGTGTGCTGCACCCAGCCGAAGCCGCGCTCGGCCCAGCGCCCCAGCCGGCCCTGCTTGCGCTCGTGGGCCTCGGGGTGCAGCAGCCAAGCGCACATCATCGGCGTGGTGGTCAGCGAGATCACGAGCGAGATCATCACGGCCGCCGACAGCGTCACCGCGAATTCGCGGAACAGCCGGCCGGCCTGGCCGCCCATGAACAGCAGCGGGATGAACACGGCGATGAGCGAGACGCTGATCGACAGCACGGTGAAGCCGACCTCGCGCGCGCCGCGCAGCGCCGCCTGGAAGCGGTCCATGCCGGCCTCGATGTGGCGCGAGGTGTTTTCCAGCACCACGATCGCATCGTCCACCACGAAGCCGGTGGCCACCGTCAGCGCCATCAGCGACAGGTTGTTGAGCGAGAACCCGAGCAGGTGCATCACGCCGAAGGTCCCGAGCAGCGAGACGATGGTCGCCACGGCGGGAATGAAGGTCGCGCGCGCACTGCGCAGGAACAGGCTCACCACCAGCACCACGAGGATGATGGAGATGCCCAGCGTGAGCTCCACCTCGTGCAGCGAGGCGCGGATGGAGTGGGTGCGGTCGGAGGCCACCTCCAGCGAGATGTCCTTGGGGAGCGCCGACTGCAGAGTCGGCAGCAGTCCCCGCACCGCGTCGACCGTCTGGATGACGTTGGCGCCGGCCTGCAGCGTGATCAGCACGATCACCGCGGGCCGGCCGTTGAACAGGCCCATCGTGTTGATGTTCTCGACCCCGTCGCTCACCTCGGCGACGTCGGCCAGCCGCACGGCGGCACCATTGCGCCAGGCCACCACCATGCCGCGGTAGTCGGAGGCCGACTTGCCGTTGTTGGCCATGCCGGTGCCGGTGTAGATCTGCAGCCGCTCGCCTTCGACGACCAGGTCGCCCTTGGGACGGTTGGCCGTCGTGGCCTGCAGCGCGGCGCGGACATCCTCCATCGCGATGCCGTAGCGGTTCAGGGCGAACGGGATCAGCTCCACGCGGATCGCCGGCTGCGAGCCGCCACCGAGCTCGACGTCGCCCACGCCCGGGATCTGCGCGATCTTCTGCTGCACGATGTTGGACACCGCGTCGTAGATCTGGCCCGGCGAGCGCGAGGGCGAGGTCAGGGCAAGGATCAGCACCGGCGCCGCGGAGGGGTTCGCCTTGCGGTAGGTCGGGTTGCTGCGCAGCGTGGACGGCAGGTCGCTGCGCGATGCGTTGATCGCGGCCTGCACCTCGCGCGCCGCCGCGTCGATGTTGCGGTTCAGGTCGAACTGCAGGGTGACGCGCGCACTGCCCGTGTTGCTGCTGGAGGTGACCTCGTTGACGCCGGCAATCGTCGCCAGCCGCCGCTCCAGCGGCGTGGCGACGCTGGTGGCCATCGTCTGCGGGCTGGCGCCGGGCAGGCTGGCCGAGACTGAGATCACCGGGAAGTCGACCTGCGGCAGCGAAGCCACCGGCAGCCGGAAGAAGGCCGCGATGCCGGCCAGCGCGATCCAGACCGTGAGCAGCACGGTGCCGACCGGGCGGCGGACGAAGGGGGAGGAGAGGTTCATCGTGCCCCTTCGGGAGCGCCCCCACCCCTACCCTCCCCCAGAGGGGGAGGGAGTTGTCTTGCTCCTTCCCCCTCTGGGGGAAGGTTGGGATGGGGGCGCTTCCGCCACCGCCGCCCCAGCCGATCGAACCCCAGATAGATCACCGGCGTCGTGAACAGCGTCAGCAGCTGGCTCACGATCAGCCCGCCGAAGATCGCCAGGCCGAGCGGCCGGCGCAGCTCCGCGCCGGCGCCGAAACCGAGCATCAGCGGCACGGCGGCGAACAGGGCTGCCAGCGTCGTCATGAGGATCGGCCGGAAGCGCAGCAGCGCCGCCTGGTGGATCGCCTCGCGCGGCGGCCGGCCCTCCTCGCGCTCCGCATCGAGCGCGAAGTCGATCATCATGATCGCGTTCTTCTTCACGATGCCGATCAGCAGGATGATGCCGATGATGCCGATCACGCCGAGGTCGTTGCCGGTGAGCATCAGCGCCAGCAGCGCGCCGACGCCGGCCGAAGGCAGCGTGGACAGGATCGTCAGCGGGTGCACGTAGCTTTCGTACAGCACGCCCAGCACGATGTAGACGCAGACCACCGCCGCGAGGATCAGCCACAGCTGGTTGCTCAGGGACGACTCGTACGCTCCCGCGGCGCCCAGGAAGGTCATGGTCACGGTGGGCGGCAGGTCGACGTCCTTCATCGCGGTGCGGATCACGTCGACGGCGGTGCCCAGCGCCACGCCGGGTGCGGCGTCGAAACCGACCGTCGCCGCCGGGTACTGCGCCACGTGCGTGATCTGCAGCGGCGCGCGGCGCTCGCTGATCCGGGCGACGGCGCTCAGCGGCGTCGGCTCGCCCGAGCTGCTGCGCAGCTGGATCGCGTTGAGCGTGTTCGCCTGCGCCTCGGTGTCGGCACGCGCCTCCAGCACCACCCGGTACTGGTTGGTCTCGGTGAAGATGGTCGAGACGATGCGCTGGCCGAACGCGCTGTACAGGGCCTCGTTGATGGTCGACGCGTTGATGCCGATGCGGGCCGCGGTGTCGCGGTCCACGTCGACGAACATGGCCGCGCCGCTGGCGTTGGCGTCGGTCGTGACGTTGGCCAGCCGCCGCTCCCGGCCCAGCCGCTCCACGACGCGACGGGCCGCTTCGCTCACCGTGGTGGCGTCGGCGCCCTCCAGCGAGAGCCGATACTGCGTCGGGCCGCCTTCCGATTCGATCGTCAGGTCCTGCACCGGCTGCAGGAACAGGCGGGTGCCCGCCACCTTCTGGCCGCGATCGCGCAAGCGCTCCATCACCGTCTGCAGACCGCTGCGAGATTCCTTCAGGTTCACCAGCATGCGGCCGGTGTGCACCATGGTGTTGTTGGCCGCGTCCACGCCGACGAAGCTGGCGATCGACTCCACCGCCGGGTCTTCCAGCAGGGCGCGGGCCACGTCCTGCTGCAGCGTGGCCATGGCGGGATACGAGATCGACTGCGCCGCCTCCACCCGCACCTGCAGCTGGCCCGTGTCCTGCACCGGGAACAGGCCCTTGGGGATCGCGATGTAGAGGATCACCGTGAACACCAGCGTGGCCAGCGCCACCAGCAGCGTCGCCTTCTCGCGGTTCAACACCCAGACCAGCGCCGTGTCGTAGCGCGCGATCACGCGGTCGAAGCCGCGCTGGATCCGGCCGCCGAGACCCTTCTCCGGTTCGTGGTGCGGCTTGAGCCAGCGGCCCGACATCATGGGCACCAGCGTCAGCGAGACCACCGCGGAGATCAGGATCGTGATGGCCAGCGTGACCGCGAATTCGCGGAACAGCCGGCCGATCACGTCGCCCATGAACAGCAGCGGGATCAGCACCGCGATGAGCGAAACGGTCAGCGAAATGATGGTGAAGCCGATCTCGGTCGCGCCCTGCAGCGCCGCCTCCATCGGGCCCATGCCGTCCTCGATGTGGCGCGAGATGTTCTCGATCATCACGATCGCGTCGTCCACCACGAAGCCGGTCGCGATGGTCAATGCCATCAGCGACAGGTTGTTGAGGCTGTATCCCAGCAGGTACATCACGCCGCAGGTGCCGATCAGGGAGATCGGCACCGACAGGCTCGCGATCAGCGTCGCCCGCGGGCTGTGCAGGAAGAAGAAGATCACCAGCACCACCAGCACCACCGCCAGCACCAGCTCGAACTGCACGTGGTGCACCGAGGAACGGATGCCGGTGGTGCGGTCGGACAGCACGTCGACGCGGACCGATTCCGGCATGCCGGCGGTGAGTTCGGGCAGGCGTTCCTTGATGGCGTCGACCGTCGCGATCACGTTCGCGCCCGGCTGCCGCTGCACGTTGAGGATGATCGCCGGCTGCAGGTTGGCCCAGGCGCCGAGCTTGACGTTCTCGGCGCTCTCCACCACCTGCGCCACGTCCGTCAGGCGCACCGGAGCGCCGTTGCGGAAGGCCACCACCAGGTTGCCGTAGTCCTTGGCGGTGAGCAGCTGGTCGTTCGAGTTGATCGTGTAGGAGCGGGTCGGACCGTCGATGCTGCCCTTGGCCGCATTGGCGTTGGCCTGCGAGATCGTGGTGCGCACGTTGTCCAGCGTGAGGCCCACCGCCGCCAGCGCGCGGTTGTCGGCCTGGATCCGCACGGCCGGCCGCTGGCCGCCCGAGAGCGTGACCAGGCCGACGCCGCTGACCTGGCTGATCTTCAGCGCCAGCCGCGTGTCGGCGATGTTGCGCACGTCCGTCAGCGGCAGCGTGCTGGAGGTGAGGGCCAGCGTGAGCACCGGCGCATCGGCCGGATTGACCTTGGCGTAGACCGGGGGCGCCGGCAGGTCGGCGGGCAGCAGCGACGCGCCGGCGTTGATCGCCGCCTGCACCTGCTGCTCGGCGACGTCGAGCGCCAGGCCCAGGCCGAACTGCAGGGTGACGATGGACACGCCGGCCGCACTCGTGGAACTCATGCGCGAAAGCCCCGGCATCTGCCCGAACTGCCGTTCCAGCGGCGCGCTGACGGTCTGCGCCATCACTTCGGGGCTGGCGCCGGGATAGAGCGTCTGCACCTGGATGGTCGGGTAGTCCACCTGCGGCAGCGCCGACAGCGGCAGGAACCTGAGCCCGACCAGGCCGGCCAGCACGATGGCCAGCATCAGCAGCGAGGTCGCGACCGGCCGCAGGATGAACGGACGGGAGGGACTCATTGGGGAGTCTGCGCCCCTGCCCCGGTGCCGCCGCGCGCTTCACGCCGCTGCCGGCGCCGCTCCTCGCGTTCTTCCGGCGTGAGCTTCTCGAACTCCGCCAAGCGGGCGGCGCGTTCCTCGGGGCTCAGGTTCTGGAAGCGTCGGCCCCCCGGACCCGAAGCAGCCGCGGTGGCGGAGGACGCTGCCGGCGCCGGCGCGGCACCGGCGCTGCGCGCGCTCTCCGGCGCCGACGCGCCGGCGAACGGGTCGGTCGCTTCGCGCCGCGCACTGGCGCCGGGGCGCGCCGCCGGGGGTGCGGCCTGCGCCGCGGAGGCGCCGGTGAAAGGCTGCGATGCGCCCTGCTGCGCGGCTGGCGCCGCGCCGTCCGGCGGCACGGCGCCATCGCGCCGGCGCCGGCCACCCGGCCCGGCCGCGCCGCCCTGCCCCGGCGTATCGCCGGGCAGCAGCACGCGCGAGCCGTCGCGCAGGCGGTCCGCGCCCTCGGTGATCACCTTCTCGCCGATCTGCAGACCGCTGACGATCTGCACGCGGTCGCCGAGCGGCTGGCCGCGCACCACCGGGCGCTGCTTGACCGTGCGGTCCTGCTGCAGCACGAACACGAACTCGCCGCTGCCGCCCTGCCGCACCGCGGTCACGGGCACGACCACCGCGTTCTGGATCGTGCGCACCTGCAGCTGCACGTTCACGAACTGGCTCGGGAACAGCTGCTGCCGCGCGTTGTTGAAGCGCGCCTTGGCGCGCACGGTGCCGGTCTGCGTGTCGATCTGGTTGTCCAGCGAGGCGAACACGCCGGAATCGAGCAGGGTCGTGCGGGTGCGGTCGAAGGCGCGCACTTCCATGAACGCGCCGCCGTTGTGCTGCAGCCAGGAAGCGTGGTCCTGCGGCACCGCGAATTCGACGTCGATCGGCGTGAGCTTGGTGATCGTCGCGATGCCGTTCGCATCGCCGGTGCTGACCTGGTTGCCGACGTCGACGCTGCGCAGGCCGACGCGGCCCTCGATCGGCGCCGTGATGCGGGCGTAGGAAAGATTGAGCCGTGCAGTGCCCTCGGCGGCCTTGTCCGACACCACCGAAGCCTCGAGCTGGTGGACGGTGGCGCGCTGCGTGTCGACTTCCTGGCGGGCGATGGAGTCCTGCTTCAGCAGGGTTTCGAATCGCGCCAGCGTGACGCGCGCGGCGGCGAGCAGCGCCTCGTCGCGCATGCGCTGGCCGACCGCCTGCTGCAGCGCCATCTCGAACGGGCGCGGATCGATGGTGGCCAGCAACTGCCCCTTGCGCACGGCCTGGCCTTCCTTGAACAGCACCTGCGTGAGCACCCCGTTGACCTGCGGCCGCACGCGCACGGTGGCCTGCGAGACCACGGTGCCGAGCGCTTCGAGGTTGACCGGAATGTCGGCGGCTTCGGCCGTGGCCACCCCCACCGTCGTGGCGCTGCGGCCGCTGCCACCACCGCCACCGCCACCGCCGCGACCGCCGCCGCCTCCACCGCCGGGGCCGCGCTGCATGGCCGCGGTCTGTTCGGGCCGGGTCAGGTCCCAGGCCAGCCAGGCGAGTCCGGCGGCGATCACCAGCGCGAGGACGGTGCCGATCACCGAGGCCCGCCGGCTCAGCTTGCGGCGCGGCGCAGGAGAGGTCTGCGGCGGCAGGGCGCTGTCTTCCGGGGAGCTCGCCGGTGAGGGAGGCGGTGTAGGCATCGGCATCCTTGTAGTTATGTCGCGGCGCGGGCAAGTTCAGCAGGCGCTGAGGGTGCCTCCAGCTGACTCAACCGGCCGACAGCCCCCGTCGCCAGCCTGTGTAGGCGCGCTTCTGCTGTGCTTCGCCGCTTCGCGCAGCGACCAGCATGGGTGCGCCGCGTAACGCCGGCGTGTGATTCCTGTTGCGGGTGCGTGAAGTATGCCGCGTCCGCGGCCGAGCACGCCGGGACGCCGCCGAACGAAGACTAGACGCGGCCGCAGGCGATGTAGTAGCCGCCGACCGGCGGCGTGTGCACCTGGGCATCGCGCAGCCTCGCCGTCAGCAGCCGCCAGGGCCGCTCGAGGCCCGCCAGGCAGGTCACCGAATAGAGCGCGGCCCCCAGCACGAACAGGTTCACCGGCAGGCTCCACGCCGGCCCCCACTGCAGGCCGGCGGCGGCGACCCGGGCACCGGACTTCAGGTGGGCCAGCACGTTGTCCAGCGCCGCTTCGTCCTGCAGCACGTCGTGCGTGAAGTGGAACAGGGCAGCGTCCGCGCGGCCGTGCAGCACGGCGGACTGCGCGGTGGCTTCGACCAGTTCGATCCCGCTCCACCGGTGACGCTGCATGCGCCGGCGCGCCTGCGCCAGCATCTCCGGCGAGGGGTCGATGCCGACGATGCGGCCGGCCGGGCCGATGCGCTCCTTCAGCGGCGCGAAGCTCAGGCCCGTGCCGCAGCCGACATCGATCACTGCGGCACCCTGCCGCAGCTCCAGGCGCGCAATGGCGGCCCGCCGCACGGGCTCGAACGCGATCAGTTCCAGGTCGTAGTGCTCGGCGCGGCGCCGGTACTGCGCCACGGCGAGCCCCGCGTCCGGACGCCGGCCCCGGCCTGGAGGCACCTGCATGACGGCCGCCACGGCGCCTAGCGCACGATCACGACGAACACGCTGCAGGGCGCGTGCTCGATCAGCGCACCGGAGATCGAGCCGCGCCACCAGCGCGCCGCCCAGCTGTCCAGGTGCTTGTGGCCGACGACGATCAGGTCCGCGCCGATCTTGCGCGCGTACTTGCAGATCTCGTCGATGGCCTCGCCGGTCACCACTTCGCCGCGCGCCGTGAAGCCGCATTCGGCCAGGCGCCGCAGGCCGTCCTCGAGCACGGCGCGGTACTTCTTCTTCTCGCGCTCCTCGAGCTCGACGTCGTAGACACCGCCTTCCAGGCCCACGAAGCTCATGGCCGACGGCATCACCGCCACCAGGTGCAGTTCCGAATTCGACCACTGCGCGAGTTCGCGGCATTCCAGCAGCGCCTTCTGCCCCGCGTCGGAGCCGTCGTAAGCGAGCAGGATCTTCTTGTACATGTAGCAACGCCCCCAAGACGTGCCCCGGCCCCATGCCCGGGCTGAGCTAGTATGGACCGGGACGTAGGGGTTGGATACCCCGCGGCATTCCGGCGTTTCCCTTAGAAAGCTGCCGCAGGTCAATCAGCATGCGATCAGGCCCGGCAGCACGCCGGCGTCGAAATGCGCGTCGACGACATCGGCGAGCCGGTCGAACACGGCGTCCAGCGTGGGGGCGCCGGCGCCGAACAGCGCCTGCAGCACGCCGGCGTCCTCGAACAGGCCATGCAGGACGACGCCCAGCACGTTGCCCTGCGCGTTGGCCCAGCCCAGTCCCTGCGGCAGCGCGACACGCCCGGCGGCCATGCCCGCGTGCTGCGCGGTGTGGCCGGTGTGGATCTCGTAGCCCTGCACGCACAGGCCCGACAGCGCAGCCCACGCACCCTCCAGCGGCTCGAAGCGCACGCTGGTGCGGCGCACGGTCTTGGTCGCGGCGAACTGGGTGACGAGCGGCAGCAGGCCGAGCCCGGGCCCATTGCCGGCAAGGTCGTCGAGGTCGACCAGCGCCTCGCCGAGCACCTGCAAGCCGCCGCAGATGCCCAGCACGGGACGGCCCGCATTGGCGTGGTCCACCACGGCGCGCGCGAGTCCCTGGGCCCGCAGCCACTGCAGGTCGGCGGCGGTGTTCTTGGAGCCGGGCAGGATGATCCAGTCGGCGTCGGCCAGTTCGGCCGCGGTGCGCGCCCAGCGCAGGCGCAGCCCGGGGATGTTTTTCAGCGGCTGGAACTCGTCGAGGTTGCTGATGCGCGGCCACGCCACGACGGCGACGCGCAGGCGCACGGCACCCGGTGCCGTGGCGCGATCATCGAACACCCCGTCTTCTTCCGGCAGGCCGTGCTGCCACACCATCGGCAGGGTGGCGACCGTGGGCACGCCCGTCAGGCCCTGCAGCTGCGCCGGGCCGGGCTGCAACAGCGCGGGGTCGCCGCGAAAACGGTTCAGGACGAAGCCGCGCAGCAGCGAGCGCTGCTCCTGCGGCAGCAGCGCCCAGGTCCCGTACAGGTGGGCGAAGGCGCCGCCGCGGTCGATGTCGGCCACCAGCAGGCAGGCCGCCTGCGCGTGCGCGGCGACGCGCAGGTTCGCGATGTCGCTGTCCTGCAGGTTGATCTCGGCCGGGGAGCCTGCGCCCTCGATCACCACCACGTCGTTCTCGGCCCGCAGCGCATCGAGGGCGTCGCGCACCACCGGCCACACCAGCGCGCCGCGTTCCCGCCAGGGCATCGCCGTGAGTTGCGCATGCACCTGCCCGAGCAGGACCAGCTGGCTGTGGTCGTCGCGTTCCGGCTTGAGCAGCACCGGATTCATTCGTACTTCCGGCACCGCGCGCGCGGCGAGCGCCTGGAAGTACTGCGCGCTGCCGATCTCGCCGAAGCCGCCCTCGGGCGTGGCGACCACGCGGGCGTTGTTGCTCATGTTCTGCGCCTTGAACGGTGCCACGCGCAGGCCCTGGCGCGCGTACCAGCGGCACAGCGCCGTCGCCAGCCAGCTCTTGCCGGCGCCGCTGCTGGTGCCCAGCACCATCACGCAGCGCGCGGTCATTGAACTTCCTCCACCGGCAGCGCCACCCAGCGCCCCGCCACCGCATGCACCTGCAGGCGGTGCGCGAACACCGCTTCCAGGGCGCGGTGCGTGGCCGGGTCCGCCGCGGCGCCATGGTGCGCGATGCGCCCGGCCTGCAGCAGCACGATGTCGTCGGCCTGCAGGGCCAGACCGATCTCGTGCAGCACGCTCACCGCGGTGCCGCCGCGGGCGACGTGCCGCCGCACGATCGCCAGCCAGTCGGCCTGGTGCGGCGGATCCAGGTGCGACAGCGGTTCGTCCATCAGCAGGATGGGCGCCTGCACGGCGAGCGCGCGCGCCAGCAGCACCCGCTGGCGCTCGCCCCCGGACAGGCTGCCGAGCGCGCGCGTGCGCCATTCCCAGCATTGCGTCTCCTGCATCGCCGCCTCCACCGCCGCGTGGTCGGCGGGGCTGGCGCCGCCCAGCCAGTCCTGGTGCGGCAGGCGACCCAGCATCACGACGTCGCGCGCCAGCAGGTCCTCGGCGCCGGCATCACCCTGCCCCAGCCAGGCGATGGCACGGGCGCGCTCGCGCACCGGCCAGCGCGCCGCCGGCCGGCCCAGGATGTCGATGCGGCCGTGGGCCGGCAACAGCTGCGCCAGCGCCTTGAGCAAGGTGGTCTTGCCGGCGCCGTTCGGCCCCGCCATGGCGGTCCAGCGCCCGGCGGGAAGGGCCAGGTCGATGTCGTGCAGCACCTCGCGCTCGCCCAGGCGCACGCGCAGGCCGCTGCACTGGAGGGCCGGCGCGCTCACCACGTCCTCCGCTGCATCAGCGCGAGCAGGTACGCGCCACCGAGCACCGCGGTCACCACGCCCACCGGCAGTTCGCGGGGCGCGAGCAGCCAGCGCGCCAGCACATCGGCCCCGAGCAGGAGCACGCCGCCCGCCAACCCCGACAAGGGCAACAGCCAGCGGTGCGTCGGCTTGGCCAGCGCCCGCACCAGGTGGGGTGCCATCAGGCCGATGAAGGCGACGAGGCCGACGTGGGCCACCGCGGCACCCGTGCCGAGCGCCACCACGCCCACCAGCGCGAGCCGCACCTGCGTGAGCGGCACGCCGAGGCTGGCCGCCGTCGTCTCGCCCAGCGCCAGTGCGTCGAGGGCGCGGCTGCTCGCCAGGGCAACGGCCGCACACGCGGCGAGCACCAGCGCCAGCACGCCCGCGCTGGCCCAGCCCAGGAATCCCGTGCTTCCGAGCAGGAAGGACTGCATGCTGCGCAGCAGCTCGGGCGCGAGGAAGATGACCAGCGAAGCGAGGGCGCCGAACACCATGCCGACGATCACGCCCGCCAGCAGCAGGCGCAGCGTGTGCTGCACCCCGCGCGCCAGCACCAGCGTGAGCAGGACCGCGGCCAGCGCGCCAGCGAAGGCCGCGCCCGTCAGTCCCAGCGAGGTGGCCCAGGCGGCGGAGGCCGCCGGCGCCGCGCCCAGCAGCATCAGCAGCAGCGCCACGCCCAGCGCCGCCCCGGTGGAGCTTCCGAGCAGGTAGGGATCGGCCAGCGGATTGCGGAACAGCCCCTGCGCCACCGCGCCCGCCAGCCCCAGCAGCGCGCCCGCCGTCCACGCACCCAGCGTGCGCGGCAAGCGGATCTCCCACAGGATGGTCAGGCCGGCGCCGGTCTCGTCCAGCAGCGGCTCCCAACCCATGCTGCCCACGGCCACGCCCAGTGCCAGCAGTCCCGCGCTGGCGGCCAGCAGCCACGCGGCCAGGCCTGCCGCCGCGCGCGGCTCCTGCGTCATCGGCCGCGGCCCCCGTCGCCGAGCCGGCCCTCGATGCAGTCCACCAGCAGGTGCGCGGCTTCGCCCAGCCGCGGCCCGGCGCGCATCAGCACGTTCATCTGGTCGGCGTCGATGGCGCAGACGCGGCCGCGGCGCAGCGCGTCGATGTGCTGCCAGCCGGGGCGCGTGCCCAGGCCCGGGGCGTCGCCGCGCCCGACGATGATCACCTGCGGGTCCGCGCGCACGACGAATTCGGGATTGAGCTTGGGAAAGGGGCCGAGCCCGCCGGGCACGATGTTCTCCGCCCCGAGCCGCACCAGCAGCTCGCCGATGAACGAGCTTTCGCTGGCGGCGTAGGGCGTGCTGCCCACTTCGACGTAGACGCGCGTGCCGCGCAGCGCGGGCGGCATCTTCCGGGCCGCGACCTGCACTTCGCGGTTGATGGCCTGCCACACGGCATCCGGATCGCCGGCCTCCAGGACCGGCCCGAGCACCTGCAGCACGCGACGCACGTCGCGCAGCATGCGCGGCTCGAGCGCCAGCACCGGCAGGCCCAGCGTCTGCAGGCGCGGCAGCACGCGCGAGGACGTCGGCGCCAGCACGAGGTCCGGCTGCAAGGCCACGATGCTCTCGACGCGCGCATCCTCCAGGCCGCCCACGTGCGGCAGCGCATTGACCGAGGGCGGCCAGTTGGAATAGTCGTCCACGCCCACCAGCCGCCGGCAGGCACCGAGCGCACACACCGTTTCGGTCAGCGAGGGCATCAGCGAGACGATGCGCTGCGGCGGCCGCGTGATCTCGATCCGCCGGCCGCGGTCGTCGACCACCTCGACGGCATGCGCCGCCGCCGCCAGCCACAGCAGCACCAGCAGCAGCACGGCGCGGCAGGCCGCGAGCCTCGGTCCTTCATGCATGGCGTTGCCCCCAGTCCATCACGATGCGATGCAATTGTTCCACCCCGTCGGTCAGGGCGGCCGGCCCCGGCTGCAGGATGTCGGCCGACTTGATCTCGAACAGCTGGCCCTCCTTCACCGCGGCGAGCTCGCCCCAGCCGGCCCGCGCCGCGACCTTCCCGGCCTGGAACTTCTTGCCGCACCAGGAGCCGATGACGATGTCGGGCTGGCGCCGCAGGATCTCGGCGCCGTCCGCAATGATGCGGTCCTTGCCGAGCGGCTGCAGCGCGAGCTCGGGAAAGACGTCGTCGCCGCCGGCGATGCCCACCAGCTCGGACACCCAGCGGATCGCGCTGATGTGCGGCTCGTCCCATTCCTCGAAGTACACCCGCGGGCGGCGCGGCAGGCGGCCGGCCGCCGCGGCGATCTGCAGCAGCCGCTCGCGCATGCGCTCCAGCAGGGCCAGGCCGTCCTCCGCCCGGCCGACCATCGCCGCCACCTGGTACAGCATGGCGAAGATCTCCTCCACGCTGCGCTGGTTGAAGATCGTGACCTGCACGCCGCGCCGGATCAGCGCGGCGGCGATGTCGGCCTGCAGGTCGGAAAAGCCGAACACGCAGTCCGGCCGCAGCTCCAGGATGCGATCGATCTTCGCCGACAGGAAGGCGCTGACCTTCGGCTTTTCCTCCCGCGCGCGGCGTGGCCGCACCGTGTAGCCGGAGATGCCGACGATGCGGTCCTGCTCGCCGAGCAGGTACAGCCATTCGGTCGCCTCCTCGGTGAGGCAGACGATGCGGCGGGGGCCGCGCGGAATCGCGAAGGTGTTCAAGCCAGGATCTCCTCGCCGCGCAGGATGGCGGCCGCCGCCTGCGGACACGAGGGGAACCAGGCGTGGAAATAGGTCGCCAGCAGCGGCCCGCGCCGCCACACCGGCTCGCCGGCGCGGCCATCCGGTGCACTCGCATGCAGCGCGGGCGCCAGCGCCGTCTCGCAGCGCGAGAAGTGGAAGCTGTGGCCGCGCAGCGTGCCTTGCGCCAGCGCGAGCTGTTGCGGGCCGACCGCGGCGGGACGCTGCTGCATGCGCACGGTGCCGGGCAGCAGCCCCCACAGCGCGTGCACCGCGCCCTCTGCCGTGGCGATGCGCTCGAACAGCGCCATCATGCCGCCGCACTCGGCCGACAGGGGCTTGCCGGCTTGCACATGGCGCGCCAGCGCGTCCCGGAGCGCCCTCGCCTGCCCCAGCGCATGCACGTGCAGCTCGGGGTAGCCGCCCGGCAGCCACACCGCGTCGCAGGCCGGCAGCGCGTCGCCGGCGATGGGGGAGAAGAAGACCAGCCGCGCGCCGAGGACCGTCAGGCAGTCGAGGTTGGCGGCGTACACGAACTGGAAGGCCGCATCGCGCGCGATCGCGATCGTGCGGCCCGCCAGCAGCGCGGGCGGCGGGGAGGATGCCGCCGGCGCCTCGAAGCTCGTGCGCCACGGCCCCAAATCGGCGGGCGCCATGCGACCCAGAGGGGTGGCGGCGAGCCGGTCCGCCATCGCATCGAGCCGCTGCAGCGCGTCGGCCGTCTCGCCCGCCGACGCGAGGCCGAGGTGGCGCTCGGGCCAGGACAACTCCGGCGCCCACTGCAGCGCGCCGAGCCAATGCGCCTCGTCGCGCAGCGAGGTCCGCAGCAGCGCCGCATGGCCCTCGCCCGCCACCCGGTTGGCCAGCACGCCGGCCCAGCGCAGGCCTTCGCGGTAGGCCTGCAGGCCGTGCGCCAGGGCGCCGAAGGTCTGCGCCATGGCCCACGCGTCGATCACGGCCAGCACCGGCAGGCCGAAGCGCAGCGCGATGTCGGCAGCACTGGGCGTGCCGTCGTACAGGCCCATCACGCCTTCCACCAGCAGCAGGCCCGCTTCGCGGGCCGCGGCATGCAGGCGCCCGGCGCAGTCCTGCGCCCCCGTCATCCAGAGATCCAGCGGATGCACGGGATGGCCGCTCGCCAGTTCCAGCCAGTGCGGATCGAGGAAGTCCGGGCCGCACTTGAACACCCGCACCTGCCGGCCCTGCCGCGCGTGCAGCCGCGCGAGCGCGGCCGTCACGGTGGTCTTGCCCTGGCCGGAAGCTGGCGCGGCCACCAGCAGTGCGGGACAGGCAGGGGTTTCGTTCCTCATGGGGTCAGAGTTCCCGGCTGCCAGCGTACGCCGACGAAAGCGCCCCGGCCGGCCTGGCGGTAGCCGAACGCCGTCTCGTACCCGTGGTCGAACACGTTCTCGATGCGGCCGAACACCTTCACCTGCGGCGACACGGTGTACGCCGCCGTGAGATCCAGCACGCCGTAGCCGCCGAGCCGCACGGGCGTGCCCTGGAAGCGGTCCTCGCGGTCGCCGCTGAAGCGCAGGTTGCCGCCCCACTGCCAGGGACCGCGCTCGCGCGTGACGCCCACGTGGCCGAAGACGCGCGCGCGGCGCACCAGCCGGGTGTCGTCGTCCAGGTCGCGCGGGTCCTGCGCCGTCACGCCGGCGCGCAGCGCGTACTCCAGCACGCGCCCGGCATACGCCAGCTCCAGGCCGCGGTTGCGCGCCCGCCCGACGTTGATGGTGTGGAAGGCGGAATCGGAGCCGATCAGGTCGTGGAAGCGGTTCTGGAACAGCGTGGCGCGCACTTCCTGCCCGCCCACCACGTACTGCAGTGCCAGTTCCGTGGAGCGCACGCGTTCCGGCCGCAGGTCGGGGTTGCCGATGCCGAAGGGGAAGAACAGGTCGTTGAAGCTCGGGGCGCGGAACCCCGTCGACGCCGAGACGCTGGCGCGCCACGCCGGCGTGAGCTGGTAGCCGTACG
This sequence comes from Ramlibacter alkalitolerans, assembly GCF_016722765.1. Lineage (GTDB taxonomy): Bacteria > Pseudomonadota > Gammaproteobacteria > Burkholderiales > Burkholderiaceae_C > Ramlibacter > Ramlibacter alkalitolerans. Next base: position 77,448 of record NZ_JAEQND010000018.1, read on the forward strand.
CCGCTAGCCAGGTGTTGGCGCTGCCGAAGTCGCTGTAGCGGTCGTGCCGCGCATTGAGCTGCAACTGGTGCTTGCCGGCGTCCAGCGCGTAACCGATGCGGGCGCCGTCGACGGTGCGGCGGTCGCGTTCGTAGGCGGTGTCGCTGGTGATGTGCTGGCGCGTGTGCTCCAGGCCGGCGGTCACGCGCTGGCCGGGGGCGGCCTGCCACTCCGCCCCGACCTGCGCGCCGTCGGAGCGCGAATCGACGAAGAAGGGGAAGGCCGCCTCGTCGGCATCGAGCTTGTCGACCGCGCGCGTGAACGCCGCATCGACGCGCAGCGTGGGCGTGAGGCGGAAACGCCCGTCCAGCGTGGCCACCTGCTCGACGAAGCGTGAGGAATCGCGCTGCGTCGCCGGCCCGAACTCGTTGTCGAAGTCGACCCGGCCGCGCGCATCCCGCAGCTTCAGGCCGATGCTGTGCGCCCCGAGGTCCTGCGTGACGGCCAGCGAGGCCGCATGCCGCCGGTAGCCGTCGCGGTCGGGGTTGGTGCCCGGGCGCTCCTCCTGCCGGATGGCGTTGAAGCCGCGGTCACGCAGGCCTTCCGCGGAGGCCCGCAGCCCGGTGCCGGAAGCGAGCTTCACGGAGCCGGTGGCGTCCACCTGCACCAGCCCGCGCGAGCCTCCCTGCACGGTGAGGGCGGCAAACGGGGTGGCCGTGGGCTGCCGGGTGAAGATCTGGATCACGCCGCCGATGGCGGCACTCCCGTACAGGCTGGAGACGTTGCCGCGCACGACCTCGATGCGTTCGACGTCCGCCAGCGGGATGTGCTCGATGGCGGGCAGGCCGAAGTTGAGGTTGTTGATCGGCACGCCGTCCACCAGCACGAGGGTGTGGCGCGGCTCGGCGCCGCGCAGGAACACGCCGGCCACGCTGCCCTGCTGGCCGGTCTGCGCCAGCTCGCCGCCGGTGAGGCGCCTCAGCAGCGTGGGCAGGTCGGGCGTCTGCGCCTGTTCGATCTCGCGCCGCGTGATCAGCGTCGTGGCCGGCAGCGCGTCCTGCACGGCCTGTTCGGTGCGCGCGGCGGAAACGACGACCTCGCGCAAGGTGGTCTGGGCGGCGGCGCCGCAGGCGGAAAGGGCAAGGGCCAGCGGCAGGCCGGCACGGGAAACCAGATTGTTGGGAACCATGGATGAAGGACAGGAACGCATGCCCGCGCCGGCTTCCCCGCCTGCGCACTGGGCGTCACGGCCCGTGCGCTTCGCAGGCGCGGGCCACCGTCGTTGGCCGGTATCCGGGCTGGCGGAAGAACTCCCGTCGCCTTCCCAGGGCCGCTGTATCGGGCGGTTCCCAGTGGCTTGCGAGGACGTGAGTGATGACGCTGCGCGAGGCGCGCGCGCCATCTCCGCTTACCGTTGCGGGGGCAGCGCAGGTTGGCCTCGCGCGTGCGGCGCGGCAGGCCCCCTGCTTCCCGTTGAACTGCGGCATGCGAACCACACCGCGAGCACCAACCCCGTGATTCTAGAGCGGCAGCGAAAAACAAACCCTACAATTCGCGCCATGGCCAATGGCTCCCAGATCGACCAGCTCGTCGACCGCGTCGAACGTCTGCTCGTTCGCTACGAGGAGCTTCAGCGCACCAACGCGCTGCTCGCCGAACAGGTGGAACTCCTCACGACGGAGCGCGACTCGCTCAGGTCGCGCCTGTCCGCAGCGCGCGCCCGCGTCGACGCCCTGCTCGAACGCCTGCCCGATCTCAACACCCCCGCATGAAGCAGCTCGAAGTCCAGATCATGGGCCAGAGCTACCTGCTCGGATGCCCGGAAGGCGGCGAGCAGCGCCTGCTGGAAGCGGTGGAAAAAGTCGACACGGCGATGTGCCGCATCCGCGACGCCGGCAAGGTGAAGGCGCGCGACCGCATCGCGGTGCTCGCAGCCCTGAACCTCGCCTTCGACGTGGCCGGCAAGGTCTCGCAGCAGCCCCTGCACGCGGCCAGCTTCGCCAACAGCGACGGCACCGTGACCAGCATGCGCAACCTGGCGGACGACGTGAAGCTGGCGCAGTTGCTGGTGCGCGTGGACATGGCGCTGGGCGACGACGGTCGGCTGCTCTGAGCGCGTAACCGGACCCAATCGTAGGCTGGTGGTGACGCGCGCAACGCGCGCCGGAACCCCAGCGCTTCGCGCATCGCTGGGGTTTCGCTTCGCTCCACCACCAGCCTACGCATCGCCGGGGTTTCGCCTCGATGCACCCCGGGCGCGGACAGGCAAAGCAGTTGAGCTTAGCCGCTTGCATGTCAAGTCCGAAATTCCTTGATGGCTTCACGCTGGCATTGCCCAAAGCGCCGATTTGCGACCTAGAATGGCTTCGTCTGCAGTGCGTATCGGGCTTTATATTTCCTTGAACCAATGCTCATTGAGCACGGGCTTGGAACATCGCCTGGTGAGCGTGAACATCTCGCGTCAGATGATCCCAACACCAAGGCTGACCTCGCCCACCTGAACCCCGGTTCAGGATGCGGTCCGGTGGCACTACAGACACCTTCTTCCAGCCGGCCGCCTCGCGCGGCCGGTTCCATTTCGGGCCCCGGTTCACGGCTGAGACACAATGGCGGCATGCCCGCCGCGGAATGCGTGCGGGCCGGCGCGCAGCGCGCGCCACAAGAACAATGCTGCTGCAACCCGACCTCATCTTCGAACTCCTGCTGGCCGGCGTCGGTGCCGGCCTGCTGTCCGGCCTCCTGGGCATCGGCGGCGCCATGGTCCTCGTGCCGGTGCTCACCTTCGTGCTGGGACACACCGGCATCGCCCCGGAGTCCACGGTCAAGATGGCCGTGGCGACCTCGCTGGCGACCATCATGTTCACGTCGATGTCCTCCGTGCGCGCGCACCACCGGCGCGGCGCCGTGCGCTGGGAGATCGCGCGCGTGCTGGCGCCGGGCATCGTCGTCGGCTCGATCGCCGGCGCCCAGGTGGCGGTGGCGTTGCCGGCGAAGTTGCTGGGCATCCTGTTCGCGATCTTCATCGCCTTCTCGGCGACGCAGATGCTGCTGGATCGCAAGCCCGCGGCGGGGCGCACCATTCCCGGCCCGGTCGGCACCTTCGGCGTGGGCCTGGTGATCGGCGTGCTGTCGGCGCTGGTCGGCGCCGGCGGCGCCTTCGTCTCGGTGCCCTTCATGACCTGGTGCAACGTGAAGATCCACGAGGCGGTGGCGACCTCCGCCGCACTGGGCTTCCCGATCGCGCTGGCCGGCACCGCCGGCTACATCTGGGCCGGCCGCGGCCTGGTGCAGGCGCCGCCCGGCTCCGTCGGCTACATCTTCATCCCCGGGCTGGTGATCATCTCGCTGGCCAGCATGACGCTGGCGCCGCTGGGCGCCCGCATCGCGCACGGCATGGAGATCCGCCCGCTCAAGCGGATCTTCGCCGTGGGCCTGTACTTCATCTCGGCCTACTTCCTCCTGCGCTGAACGACCTCCCAAGGAGCCCGCCATCGCCCGCATCGCCTTCATCGGACAACAGGAATTCGGCAAGGCCGTCCTGGAAGCCTTCCTCGCCCGCGGCGACACCATCGCCGGCGTGTTCTGCGCGCCGGACAAGCCCGGTGCCAAGCCCGACGCACTGCGCCTGGACGCGCTCGAGCGCGGCCTGCCGGTGTTCACCTTCGCGAGCCTGCGCAGCCCCGAGGCGGAGGCCGCCATGCGATCGCTGGCCGCCGACATCGGCATCATGGCCTACGTGCTGCAGTTCGCGCCGCAGTCCTTCGTGAACATCCCGCGCCACGGCACGATCCAGTTCCATCCCTCGCTGCTGCCGCTGCACCGCGGCCCCTCGTCCATCAGCTGGCCGATCGCGCTCGGCGCCACGCAGACCGGCCTGACGATCTTCCGTCCCACCGATGGCCTCGACGAAGGTCCGGTGATCCTGCAGAAGACCTGCGACATCGGCCCGGAGGAAACGCTGGGCGAGGTCTACTTCAACAAGCTGTTCCCGCTCGGCATCGCGGCGCTGCTCGAGGCGACCGACGTGGTGATGGCCGGCCGGCACGAGGAGCGGCCGCAGGACGAAACGCAGGCCACCTACGAAGGCTGGCTGCAGGACGCCGAGGCCGAGATCCACTGGTGGGGCCACGTCGACACCATCTACAACCTGATCCGCGCCTGCAACCCGGCGCCAGGCGCCTGGATGATGCTGGAGGGCACGAAGGTGCGCGTCTACGACTGCCGCAAGCACGTGGTGGGTCGCTTCGTCGCCCGCGGCCACAAGCCGGGCGACGTGGCGGGCGTGAGCGACAGCTCGATCGTGATCTGGGCCCAGGGCGGGCTGATCGAGATCCTGAAGCTGCGGCCCGAAGGCGGCGGCAAGATGAGCGCCGGCGAATTCGCGCGCCAGCGCGGCCTGGCTATCTCGGACGCGTGGCAGTCCTGGGTGCGCCCAGCCGCGACGACTTGATGCCCAACGCCTGGTCGATGAGCGCAGCGCCGTCGGCCAGCAGGAAGTTCTTGAAGGCCTGCGCCACCGGCGGCAGCCGCTTGGTGCGCCGGTGCACCACGAACCAGTTCAGCATCAGCGGGAAGCCCTGCACGTCCAGGATGCACAGGCTGCCGGACTGAAGCTCGCGGCTGACGGTGTGCGCGGACAGGAAGCTCACGCCCATGCCCGCCATCACCGCCTGCTTGATGGTCTCCGTGCTGCGGATCTCCATCGCGATGTTCACGCCCCCCAGTTGCGGGCCGAAGCCGTCGACCATCGAGTTCCAGGTGTCCGAGCCCTTCTCGCGCACCACGAAGGGTTCGCGGATCACGCGCGAGACCGAGATGCGCGGCGTCCGGGCCAGCGGATGCGTGGGCGCCGCAACGATCACGTAGGGGTGCGGCGCGAAGGGCTCGGCCACCGTGTCCTCGTCCTCCGGCGGGCGCACCATCACCGCCAGGTCGGTCACGTTTGCCTTCATCTGCGCCAGCAATTCTTCACGGTTGCAGACGCCGAAGTTGAGCGTCACGCCCTCGTGCCGCTGCGCGAATTCGACCAGCAGGCGGGGGAAGAAATAGTCGCCGGCGCTGATCACCGAGACGTTCAGCCGCCCACCGGAGACGCCCTTGTACTGGGCCATCGCCTCTTCGGCTTCCTGGAATTTCTGGATGATCTCGCGGCTGGACTGCAGCATCTGCGCGCCGGCGGGGGTGAGGTGGATCTTCTTGCCCAGCTGCTCGAACAGGGGCAGCCCGGCGTGTTCCTCGAGCTTGCGCACCTGCGTCGACACGGCCGGTTGCGTCAGGTGCAGTTCCTCGGCCGCGCGCGAGAAGCTGCGGTGGCGCGCCACCGCTTCGAAGACCTTGAGCTGGCGCAGGGTGGCGTTCTTCATGGCGTCCAGATCATAACTCCGGGATGATGGAGACGATCAAATACTTTCACTGTCATTAATCGTCGGCGGCACCTAAAGTGACTTCATCGACAGGCACCCACAGGAGATCGCCATGCGCCAGCAGACCCCTTCCACCCCGGCCACGAACCGCCCGCACAGCTACACCGCCGACGAGGAACTGGACCTGTCGTGCGCATGGGAACCGGCGCGCCACGGCGCGGGCCGCGAAGCGCTGCGTGCGTACGTCGAGAAGGAGATGCCGCACCTGCTGCGCTCCTACGATTCCGAGTTCCTGGTGAACGCCGTCGAGAGCACGCGCGAGCGCCTGCAGCGCCGCTGAAGCGCCTTTCTTGCGGGCCCTGCGGCCCGCCTTGAACATGCTGCGACACGATCCCGCGCGAGGCGGGTCCGCACCCCATCGTCTCCTTCGCGGCGCCTCGTGCGCCGCGTTTTCATTGGTGCGTGCGCAGGCCGTGGCCAGCGACGAAAACACGCGACATGCACCCGCATGGGGACCGCTGGGCCGCCCTGCACGACCTTGTAGTCCTTCCTCCTTCACTGCCCACCTGCAAAGCCCCGGACTTTCCCTAGACGCATGAACTCCTTTTTGAAAAATTGACCGCAGTCAAGAGAATTCGGGGGTTCATCGCCCGACCATCCGCCGCAGCCCCGCGATGAACGTCTTTCACAAGAGAGAGGGCGCGGGCGGGGCCAAACACACTGGAGACAACGCGTGAAGACAAGCAAGGTCATGTTCCGCATGGCGGTGAGCGTCGCAGCCGCCGCTTCCGCCGCCCTTTTCGCGGCTCCCGCCTCCGCGGCCTGGGAGCCCAGCAAGCCGGTCGAATTCATCGTCCCGGCCGGCACCGGCGGCGGCGCCGACCAGATGGCCCGCCTGATCCAGGGCGTGGTCGTCAAGCACAACCTGATGAAGCAGCCGCTGATCGTCGTGAACAAGTCCGGCGGTGCGGGCGCCGAGGGCTTCCTCGACGTGAAGAATGCCAAGGGCGACGCGAACAAGATCGTCGTCACGCTGTCGAACCTGTTCACCACCCCCATGGCGACCGGCGTGCCCTTCAACTGGCGCGACATGACGCCCGTGTCGATGCTGGCGCTCGACAACTTCGTGCTCTGGGTCAACGCCGAGAGCCCGCACAAGACGGCCAAGGACTACCTGGCCGCCGTCAAGGCCGCGGGTCCGGGCAAGATCAAGATGGGCGGCACCGGCTCCAAGCAGGAGGACCAGATCCTCACGGTGGGCCTGGAGAAGGCGACCGGCGCCAAGTTCATCTACATCCCCTTCAAGGGGGGCGGCGAGGTCGCGGTGCAGCTGGTGGGCAACCACGTGGATTCCTCGGTCAACAACCCGATCGAGGCGGTGGCCCAGTGGCGCGCCGGCAAGCTGCGGCCGCTGTGCGTGTTCGACGACAAGCGCATGCCCTACAAGGCCAAGATCACCGACACGATGTCCTGGAGCGACATCCCGACCTGCAAGGAAGCGGGCGTGCCGACCGAGTACACGATGCTGCGCGGCATCTTCATGCCCCCGGGCGTGACGAACGACCAGAAGCAGTTCTACGTCGACCTGCTCAAGAAGGTGCGCGAGACGCCCGAGTGGAAGGACTACATGGAAAAGGGCGCGTTCAACCAGACGTACATGGATGGCGAGGCCTTCAACCAGTGGCTCGGCAAGGCGGAGCAGAACCACCGCGAGCTCATGAAGGAAGCCGGCTTCCTGGCCAAGTAAGCGGCCCACGCCCCCGCAACGCGGGGGCGTTTTTCTTCCCGCCCGTTTTTCCCCAAGAACATTCACGGAGATGCCGGCAGTATCGGCAGGAGACAAGCGCATGGACATCCAACAACGAGAGCCCATCGTGGAGGAGCGCACGGGCGTTCCCACGTTCGCGGTCGAGGCCGGGGTCGCGGCCCTGGTGCTCCTCATGGGCCTGGTCGTCACCACGGCAAGCTGGAAACTCGGCGCCGGCTGGATGAGCGACGGCCCCGGCGCCGGCTACTTCCCCTTCTACATCGGCGTGATCCTCTGCATCTCCGGCGCGGGCACGCTGTACCAGTCGCTGTTCGGCAAGAAGCGCAACCATGAGATCTTCGTCGACGGCGAGCAGATCAAGCGCGTGCTGATGGTGCTGGTGCCGGCGGCCATCTACGTCGGCGCGATCCAGCTGCTGGGCATGTACGTCGCCTCGGCGATCTACATCGCCGCGTTCATGATCGTGCTGGGCAAGTTCTCGCGCATCAAGAGCGTGCTGCTGGGCGTCGCCATCGCCGTCCTCTTCTTCGCGATGTTCGAAGTCTGGTTCAAGGTACCGCTGGAAAAAGGCCTGCTGAACCCCACGGGCTTCCTCGGCTACTGAGCCCCCTCCTCACGAACCAGGCCGCATTCTCGTCATGACCGAACTCAGCGCACTCTTCCATGGCTTCAGCGTCATCCTGACGCCGATGAACATGCTCCTCATGCTGGTGGGCATCACCCTCGGGGTGCTCATCGGCGTGCTGCCGGGCCTCGGCGGCGCCAACGGCGTTGCCATCCTGCTGCCCCTGACCTTCACGATGTCGCCGACCTCGGCGATCATCATGCTGTCCTGCATCTACTGGGGCGCCCTCTTCGGCGGCGCCATCACCTCGGTGCTCTTCAACATCCCCGGCGAGCCGTGGTCCGTCGCGACCACCTTCGACGGCTATCCGATGGCGCAGAAGGGACAGGCGGGGCAGGCCCTCACGGCAGCCTTCACGTCCTCCTTCGTCGGCGCCTTCGTCGCGGTGCTGATGATCACCTTCCTGGCCCCGCTGGTCGCCAAGTTCGCGCTCGAATTCGGCCCGCCGGAGTTCTTCGCCGTCTACCTGCTCACCTTCTGCAGCTTCGTCGGGATGGGCAAGGGCTCCCCGTTCAAGATCCTCGGCTCCATGGCGATCGGTTTCGCCCTCGCCGCCGTCGGGATGGACACCGTGACCGGGCAGCTGCGCCTGACCTTCGGCTTCGAGGAGCTGATGCGCGGCTTCGACTTCCTGATCGCGGTGATCGGCCTGTTCGGCATCGGCGAGATCCTGCTGTCGATGGAGGAAGGCCTCGCCTTCTCCGGCAAGTCGGCCAAGATCAACCCCAAGGTGGTGCTGGAAACCTGGAAGCAGCTGCCGAAGTACTGGGCGACCTCGCTGCGCAGCTCGGTGGTCGGCATGTGGATGGGCATCACCCCCGGTGGCGCCACTCCCGCCTCCTTCATGAGCTATGGCCTGGCCAAGAAGATGTCGAAGGACGGCGCCAAGTTCGGCACCGGCCAGCTCGAAGGCGTGGTCGCCCCCGAGACGGCCGCGCACGCCGCCGGCACCAGCGCCCTGCTGCCGATGTTGGCGCTGGGCATCCCGGGCTCGCCGACGGCGGCCGTGCTGCTGGGCGGCCTGCTGATCTGGGGCCTGCAGCCCGGACCGCTGCTTTTCGTCGAGCAGAAGGACTTCGTCTGGGGCCTGATCGCCTCGATGTACCTGGGCAACCTGGCCGGCCTGATCGTGGTGCTGACCACCGTGCCGCTGTTCGCGTCCATCCTGCGCATCCCCTTCTCGATCATCGCCCCGGTGATCGTGGTGATCTGCGCAATCGGCGCCTTCACCGTGCACAACGCGATGATGGACGTGTGGCTGATGCTGGTCTTCGGCGCCATCGGCTACGTGTTCAAGAAGCTCGATTACCCGCTCGCGCCGCTGGTGCTGGCGCTGGTGCTGGGCGACAAGGCCGAGGACTCGTTCCGCCAGGCCATGCTGGTGTCGCAGGGCGACCTGTCGATCATGGTCTCCAACCCGCTGGTCGGCACGATCACCGGCCTGGCGCTGCTGCTGCTGGTGTGGCCGATCATCTCCAAGATCGTGCATAAGCTGCGCCCGCCCAAGGGCAGCGACTTCGCGGCCGAACAGCCGGTCGATTGAGTGACCCAGAGGAAGGGGACCTGACATGCCCGTCATCGCACTGACCCAGGAAATGGGCTCGCTGGCCAAGGACGTCGCCGAGCGCGTCGCCCAGGAAGCCGGCCTGACCGTGATGCGCAACGAGGTGATGGAGAACGTGGCGGAGCGCATGAACGTCCCGCCCAGCCTCGTGCGCCGCGTGCGCGAGGGCAAGGCCGGCCTGGTGGAGCGCCTCACCACCGACAAGCAGCAGTTCGCGCTGTACACCGAGGAGGAGATCCTGCACCAGGCCGCGCGCGGCAACGTGGTGCTGCGCGGCTGGGGCGCCACGCGCGTGCTGCACGACGTGCCGCACGTGGTGCGCGTGCGCGTCACGCGCTCCTTCGATGCGCGCGTGAAGTGGGTGATGGAGGACCTGGAGACCGACAACCAGGCCCAGGCCGAGGCGGAAGTGCGCCGCAGCGACAACGCGCATGCCGCGCGCATGAACGCGACCTACGGCGTCACCTGGGGCGATCCGCTGCTGTACGACCTGGTGATCAACACCGATCGCGTGTCGGTGGAGAGCGCCGCGCGGACCATCCTGCAACTCGCGGCCTGCCCGGAATTCGAGGAAACGCCGCAGTCGCGCGCCGTCCTCGCGGGGCTGGCGCTGGCGGCACGCGTGCGCGCCGCACTCAAGGCCAACGATTCGACGCGTCACACCGACGTGCAGATCGAATCGCGCGAAGGCGGCGTGGTGCTCAGTGGCATCGTGGTGAACGAAGAGGAACGCACGGAAGCCGAGCGCATCGCGAGCACGATCGTGGGCGTGGGCAAGGTGGAGAACCGGCTGCACCTGATGGCGATCACGCGCAAGTTCACGTACGCGAAGACGTGAATATTCGATAGCGGCAATACGCAAGAGCGTCACCCCCGCGAAGGCGGGGGCAGAGGGAGGCGGCCTTCGGGCCGCCATTTCTTTTGCCGTTCTGTCGAGAGCATGCCCCCCGCTGGGGACCGGGAGGGGTCGGCGGTCCGGGGACCCGCTCTCCGGTCCACCTCGCTAGAGAGTGCCCGTTTCGCGCTGACGCCGTGCGTACCGAACACGGCCAGCGTCATGCGCTCGCCCGGCCCACCGCGAATGGGACCTGCGATCGGGTCCCCGAACCACCGACCCCTTTGCGGGCGTCGCACCCCCTCAGGAGATCGGCCTCGGCCTCGGGCCTCGCTGATGAAGCAGTTCGCTCGCGGAGGCCGGTGAGCGGGTGTCCGATCGCAGGCTCCATTCGCGGTGGGCCGGGCTGACGCATGGCGCTGGCCGTGTTCGGTACGCACGGCGTCAGCGCGAAACGGCGACTCTCTAGCGAGGTGAGCCGGAGAGCGGATACCCGCTCACCGGCCTGGGGCGCAGCGGTCGATCCCACTGCTTCGCAGTGCACTGGATCCCCGCGTGCGCGGGGATGACGGCGAGGCGGATCCTATGTTTGCTTATGGTTTTCCAAAGCCATCCGTGATGACGCATTTCATTGCAGAACTGACCGCATCCTGACCTCGCGCGGACATCTTTTCCGCTTGGCAGTTCGCCTCCTAAGTGGTTACCCGAGTTCATGACCGCGGTCAATTTTTCGCCGCGGCACGCGCTCCGAGAATGCGTCGCCGACACGCGAAAAGCGACGCGAGCAAATCCACACTTCATCGGCGGCAGACCAGGAAACAGGAGACATCGGATGGAAAAGACAGTAGACGCGGCAGTGGCCGTGTCCGGCGCGAAGGTCGGCGGCGCACATGCGACCGCGACGCACGGCGCGGGCTTCCGCTGGGCCCAGCTCGTCATGGGCATCATCTGCATGGCGATGATCGCCAACCTGCAGTACGGCTGGACCCTCTTCGTCAATCCGATCGCGGACAAGTACCACTGGACCCGGGCAGCCATCCAGGTCGCTTTCACCATCTTCGTGCTGACCGAGACGTGGCTCGTGCCCATCGAGGGCTGGCTCGTCGACAAGTACGGCCCGCGCGTCGTCGTCATGGGCGGCGGCATCCTGGCGGGCATCGGCTGGATCATCAATGCACACGCCGACACGCTGACGATGCTGTACATCGGCGCGGCAGTGGGCGGCATCGGCGCAGGTGCCGTGTACGGCACCTGCGTGGGCAACGCGCTCAAGTGGTTCCCGGACCGCCGCGGCCTCGCCGCCGGCCTCACCGCGGCGGGCTTCGGCGCCGGCTCGGCGCTGACGGTGGTGCCGATCTCCATGTACATCCAGTCGCACGGCTACGAAGCGGCGTTCCTGTACTTCGGCATCGGCCAGGGCCTGATCATCTTCGTGCTGTCGTGGTTCCTGGCGCGCGCGCCGGAACACAGGAAGATGTCCGTCTCCACCAACACCCGCGTGCAGCAGACCCGCAAGGAATATTCCACGGGCGAGATGGTGCGCCAGCCCGTGTTCTGGGTCATGTACCTGATGTTCGTGATGGTCGCCGCCGGCGGCCTGATGGCCACCGCGCAGCTCGCGCCGATCGCCAAGGACTTCCAGATCGACGGCGTGCCGGTGAACATCATGGGCCTCGTGCTGCCGGCTCTGACCTTCGCGCTGGCCATCGACCGCGTGCTCAACGGCCTGACGCGTCCCTTCTTCGGCTGGGTGTCGGACCAGATCGGCCGCGAGATGACGATGTTCATCGCCTTCGGGCTCGAGGCCGTCGGCATCCTGGCGCTGTACAAGTTCGGCAGCAACCCGGTGCTGTTCGTGATCCTGACGGGCATGGTGTTCTTCGCCTGGGGCGAGATCTACAGCCTGTTCCCCTCGACGTGCGCCGACACCTTCGGCTCGAAGTACGCCGCCGCCAACGCCGGCCTGCTGTACACGGCCAAGGGCACGGCCTCGCTGCTGGTGCCGCTGTCGAGCGTGCTGACCGCCGCCACCGGCAGCTGGCATGCGGTGTTCATCTGCGCGAGCGTGATGAACGCGATCGCCGCCGCCCTGGCCTGGTTCGCGCTGCGGCCGATGCGCCGCAAGCACATCGAGCAGTCCGCGCGCGCCGCCTGAACCCAGGCTCGACTAATGGAAACGGGCGCCTCGGCGCCCGTTTTTCATTGGGCCGCTTCTATATCTTTCCGCGCGACTTCAGGCGGCTGAGCGTCTCCGCCGAGAGGTTCAGGTACGAAGCAAGTTCCTTCTTCGGCAGGCGCTCTTCCAGTTCGGGATGCTTGCGCAGGAAACGCTTCACCCGCCCAGGCGCATCGAGCAGGTGCAGCGTGATGGTGTGCGCCATGATGTCGCTCATGTGGTGCATCACTTCGTATTCGAAAGTCTGCTTCACGCCCGGGTGGCGCTCGATGAAGGCGACCCATTCGCGCAGCGGCAGCTTGGCCACCCGCGCCTTGGTGACGCACACGATGCTGTACGGTGCCGAGGTGCCGAGCCGCCACGCCGCATAGCTCGTCTCCATCTGGCCTTCGTCGGCGAAGCGCAGGATCATTTCCTTGGCCTCGCGGTTGCTCACCACGCGCTTGAGGATGCCCTCGAGGATGAAGTACTGCTCCATCTCGTGCACGCCCTGGTTCAGCAGCGCTTCGCCCTTCTGGCAATCCACCACCACAAGCAGGGGCTCCAGCTCCGCCATCTGCCCCGCCGTCATTCCCTTGAGCACCACGTTATGCGCGAGCTGCACGCGGATCACGTTGCGTTCGGGATGCTGTTCTATCGACGACATGGCTTCTTCTGGGACCGAGGGATTCCCCTCAATGCATTTTTTCGAAACTTGACCGCAGTCAAGTGGGATTCCGAGGGGCGACTTCTACCATTCTCGCACTCCCAAAACCCGGACCTTCACTGGACGCCTTGACCATGACCACCGAAACGCAGGATCGCGAAACGACCGACGGCTTCCACCTCGTCATCGACGCGCTGAAGCTCAACGACATCGACACGATCTTCGCCCTTCCCGGCATCCCGATCACGGACTTCCTGCGCATCGCGCAGGCCGACGGCATGAAGGTGATCTCCTTCCGCCACGAGCAGCACGCCGGCAACGCCGCCGCCGCCGCCGGCTTTATCACGGGCAAGCCCGGCATCTGCTTCACGGTCTCGGCCCCCGGCTTCCTGAACGGCCTCACGGCCCTGGCCAACGCCACGACCAACTGCTTCCCGATGATCCTGATCTCGGGCTCCAGCGAGCGCGAGGTCGTCGACCTGCAGCAGGGCGACTACGAGGAGATGGACCAGCTGGCCATCGCCAAGCCGCTGTGCAAGGCGGCCTTCCGCGTGCTGCACGCCGAAGACATCGGCGTGGGCATCGCGCGCGCCATCCGCGCGGCCGTCTCGGGCCGCCCCGGTGGCGTGTACCTGGACCTGCCGGCCAAGGTGTTCGCGCAGAGCGTCGCCAAGGACGTGGCCGAGCGTTCGCTGATCAAGGTCGTCGATCCCGCACCGAAGCAGATCCCCGCTCCGGAAGCGATCCAGCGCGCGGTGGACCTGCTCAAGGGCGCGAAGAAGCCGCTGATCATCCTGGGCAAGGGCGCTGCCTACGCGCAGGCCGACGCCGAGATCCGCAGCTTCATCGAGAAGACCGGCATCCCCTACCTGCCGATGTCCATGGCCAAGGGCCTGCTGCCCGACAACCACCCGCAGGCCGCCTCTGCCGCGCGCTCCTACGTGCTGGCCGAAGCCGACGTGGTGATGCTGGTCGGCGCGCGCCTGAACTGGCTGCTGTCGCACGGCAAGGGCAAGACCTGGGGCGCCGGCGATTCCAAGGGCTGGGGCAAGCAGCAGTTCATCCAGATCGACATCTCGCCGACCGAAGCGGACAGCAACGTGGCCGTCGCCGCACCGCTGGTGGGTGACATCGGCTCCGCCATCGGCGCGCTGAACCAGGCCATCGGCTCGGGCCTGGGCAAGGTGCCGGCCGAGTGGACCGGCGCGATTGCCGAGCGCAAGGACAAGAACCTCACCAAGATGGCCGAGACGCTGGCGAAGAACCCGCCGGTGATGAACTTCCACAGCGCCCTGAACGTGGTCCGCGAGACGGTCAAGGCGAACCCGAAGGCCTACCTGGTGAACGAAGGCGCCAACGCGCTCGACTTCACGCGTTCCATCGTCGACATGTACGAGCCGCGCCGCCGCCTCGACGTGGGCACCTGGGGCATCATGGGCATCGGCATGGGCTTCGCCGTCGCGGCTGCGGCCGTCACCGGCGAGCAGGTGATCGCGGTCGAAGGCGACAGCGCGTTCGGCTTCAGCGGCATGGAAGTGGAAACGATCTGCCGCTACAACCTGCCGATCTGCATCGTGGTGATGAACAACAACGGCATCTACAAGGGCACGGACGTCAATCCGCGCGGCGATGCGATGGCGGTCACGCAGTTCGTCAAGAACGCGCGCTACGACATGATGATGGAGGCCTTCGGCGGCGTGGGCGTCACGGCGAAGAACCCCGAGGAACTGGACAAGGCCCTCAAGGAAGCCATCGCTTCGCGCAAGCCGACGCTGATCAACGCACTGATCGACGAGTCGGCCGGCACCGAGTCCGGTCGCATCACCAGCCTGAATCCGGCGGCCGCCAAGAAGAAGACGGCCTGAGCGCGTGCCGTCGCCCCCGCGCAGGCGGGGACCCAGGGCTTGCATGGCTCGCCGCGCGCGGCGAGTCGCCTCGAAAGCCCTGGATTCCCGCCTCCGCGGGAATGACGGCAACATGACGACGGAATTGAATCCAAAACTCGATAGGAACGAAGACATGGGTAAAGCTCTCGACGGCGTCAAGATCCTCGATTTCACGCACGTGCAATCCGGCCCCACCTGCACCCAGCTGCTGGCGTGGTTCGGCGCCGACGTGATCAAGGTGGAAAAGGCCGGTGAAGGCGATGCGACGCGCGGCCAGCTGCGCGACATCGACGGCGTGGACAGCCTCTACTTCACGATGCTGAACCACAACAAGCGCTCCATCACCCTGGACACCAAGAATCCCAAGGGCAAGGAAGTGCTGATCGAGCTGATCAAGCAGTGCGACGTGCTGGTCGAGAACTTCGCCCCCGGCGCGCTGGACCGGATGGGCTTCAGCTGGGAACGCATCCAGCAGATCAACCCGCGCATGATCATGGCCTCGATCAAGGGTTTCGGCCCCGGCCCGTACGAGGACTGCAAGGTGTACGAGAACGTCGCCCAGTGCGCGGGCGGCGCCGCCTCCACCACCGGCTTCGACGACGGCCCCCCGCTGGTCACCGGTGCGCAGATCGGTGACTCCGGCACCGGCCTGCACCTGTGCCTGGGCATCGTGACGGCCCTGTTCCAGCGCGAGAAGACCGGCCGCGGCCAGAAGGTGATGGCAGCCATGCAGGACGCCGTGCTGAACCTGTGCCGCGTGAAGCTGCGCGACCAGCAGCGCCTGGCGCGCAAGGGCGTGATGGAAGAGTACCCGCAGTACCCCGAGGGCGAGTTCGGCGACGCCGTGCCGCGCGCCGGCAACGCCTCGGGCGGCGGCCAGCCGGGCTGGATCCTGAAGTGCAAGGGCTGGCAGCACGACCCCAACGCCTACATCTACTTCATCACGCAGGCGCCCGTGTGGGCCTCCATCTGCAAGGTGATCGGCGAGGAAAGCTGGATCACCGATCCGAGCTACTCCACGCCCAAGGCGCGCCTGCCGCACCTGAAGACGATCTTCAGCCGCATCGAGGAGTGGACCAAGACCAAGACCAAGTTCGAGGCGATGGAGATCCTGAACAAGTACGACATCCCCTGCGGCCCGATCCTGTCGATGAAGGAAATCGCCGAGGAGCCGGCACTGCGTGCCACCGGCACCGTGGTGGAAGTCGACCACCCGACGCGCGGCAAGTACCTGTCGGTGGGCAACCCGATCAAGCTGTCCGACAGCGAAACCGAAGTGAAGCGCTCGCCGCTGCTGGGCGAACACAACGACGAAGTGCTGGCGATGCTCGGGTACAGCAAGGACCAGATCGAAGAACTGCGCGCGGCCAAGGTCATCTGACCGAAGCCTGGATCCGAAGAGACAAACCGAAATTTTTCAAGGGGCACACAACATGGCCAACTTCCAAGG
The DNA here is from genome assembly GCF_016722765.1 of Ramlibacter alkalitolerans. Lineage (GTDB taxonomy): Bacteria > Pseudomonadota > Gammaproteobacteria > Burkholderiales > Burkholderiaceae_C > Ramlibacter > Ramlibacter alkalitolerans. The sequence goes on from NZ_JAEQND010000018.1 coordinate 93,740, forward strand.
CGACAAGCAGAAGGTCCGCGCGATCCTGGACGCGGTGAAGAAGGAGGGACGCGATTCCCTGACCGCCCCCGAAGGCAAGCTGATCTGCGATGCCTACGGCATCAACGTGCCCAAGGAAGCCGTCGTTTCCAGCGCCAAGGACGCGATGAGCACCGCTTCGTCCATGGGCTTCCCGGTCGTGATGAAGATCGTGTCGCCCGACATCCTGCACAAGACGGAAGCCGGCGGCGTGGTGGTGGGCGTCAAGAGCGGCGACGAGGCCGCCAGCGCCTACGAGCAGATCATCGCCAACGCGAAGAAGTACAAGGCCGACGCCAAGATCGTGGGCGTGCAGGTCCAGCAGATGATCAAGGGCGGCCAGGAAACCATCATCGGCGCGATGACGGACGGCAGCTTCGGCAAGCTGGTCGCCTTCGGCATGGGCGGCGTGCTGGTCGAGGTGCTGAAGGACGTGACCTTCCGCCTGGCCCCCGCCACGCAGGAAGACGCCGCCTCCATGCTCGACGGCATCCAGGCCGCCGAGATCCTCAAGGGCGTGCGCGGCGCCAAGCCGGTCAACCGCGAAGCCCTGCAGAACACCATCGTCCAGGTGTCGCAGCTGGTCTCCGACTTCCCCGAAATCTCCGAGATGGACCTGAACCCGGTGTTCGCCTCGGACGAAGGTGCGATCGCCGCCGACGTGCGCATCGTGGTGAACTTCGACCAGAAGCCCGCCCGCTTCCGCCCCGAGGAAAAGGACGTCGTCACGTCCATGAAGCGCATCATGCAGCCCAAGGCGGTGGCCGTGATCGGCGCCTCCAACGAGGCCGGCAAGATCGGCAACTCGGTGATGAAGAACCTGATCAACGGCGGCTACAAGGGCAAGATCTTCCCGGTCACGCCCAAGGGCGGCGAGGTGATGGGCCTCACGGCGTACAAGAGCGTGAAGGACATCCCGGAAGACGTCGACACCGCGGTGTTCGCGATCCCCGCGGCGCTCGTCGCCGGCGCGCTGAAGGAATGCGGCGAGAAGAAGATCGCCGGCGCGGTGCTGATCCCCTCGGGCTTCGGCGAGACCGGCAACGTGGAAGGCCAGGAGGAACTGCAGCGCATCGGGCGCGAGTACAACATCCGCCTGATGGGCCCGAACATCTACGGCTTCTACTACACGCCGTCCAACCTGTGCGCCACCTTCTGCACGGCCTACGACGTCAAGGGCTCCACCGCCCTGTCCTCGCAGTCCGGCGGCATCGGCATGGCCATCATCGGCTTCTCGCGCTCCGCCAAGATGGGCGTCTCCGCCATCGTCGGCCTGGGCAACAAGTCGGACATCGACGAAGACGACCTGCTGCTGTTCTTCGAGCAGGACGACAACACCAAGGTGATCGCCCAGCACTGCGAAGACCTGAAGGACGGCCGCGCCTTCGCCGAAGTCGCCAAGCGCGTCTCGAAGAAGAAGCCCGTGATCGTGCTCAAGGCCGGCCGCACCGAGATGGGCGCCGCCGCCGCCGCGTCGCACACCGGCGCCGTCGCCGGCACCGACAAGATCTACGACGACATCCTGCGCAGCGCCGGCGTGATCCGCGCCAACAGCCTGCGCCAGATGCTGGAGCTGTCGCGCGGCGTGCCGATCCTGCCGACGCCCAAGGGCGAGAACGTGGTGATCATCACCGGCGCCGGCGGCTCCGGCGTGCTGCTGTCGGATGCCTGCGTGGACAACGGCCTGACGCTGCTCAAGCCGATGCCCGACGACCTGGACGCCGCCTTCCGCAAGTTCATCCCGCCGTTCGGCGCGGCCGGCAACCCGGTGGACATCACCGGCGGCGAGCCCCCGATCACCTACGTGAACACGGTGCGCCTGGGCCTGGAGGACGACCGCATCCACGCGCTGATCCTGGGCTACTGGCACACCATCGTGACGCCGCCGATGGTCTTCGCCCGCAACATGGTGCAGATCGTCAACGAGATGAAGGAGAAGGGCAAGACCAAGCCCGTCGTCGCTTCGCTCGCCGGCGACGTGGAAGTCGAGGAAGCCGCCCAGTACCTGTACGAGAACGGCATCCCGGCGTACGCCTACTCCACCGAACTGCCGGTGGAAGTGCTGGGCGCCAAGTACAAGTGGGCCCGCGCCGCCGGCCTGCTGAAGAAGTAAGGAAAGACGATGGCGGGTCATCGCGTCATCCCGATCGCAGCGACCAGCGCGCTCCCCCTGCGGGAGCGCAAGCGCCAGGGTCCCAAGGGCCGCAAGCCCACGGACTCGGCCCTGGCCGAAGTGCGGCAGCTGCTCGGAGACGCGTCGCGCCAGAGCGACCTGCTGATCGAGCACCTGCACAAGCTGCAGGACCACTTCGGCCACCTCTCGGCGGCCCATCTCAGCGCCCTGGCGCAGGAGATGCGGCTGGCCCAGTCGGAGGTGTACGAGGTGGCCTCCTTCTACCACCACTTCGACATCGTCAAGGAAGGCGAAGACGCGCCGCAGGCCCTCACGGTCCGCGTGTGCGACTCGCTGTCCTGCGAGCTGGCCGGAGCGCAGCAGCTACTCGCGAAGCTGCCGGCCATCCTCGGGCGCGACGTGCGCGTGATTCCTGCACCTTGCATCGGCCGCTGCGAACAGGCACCGGCCGTGGCGGTGGGCCAGAAGCCCGTCGCCTGCGCCACGACCCAGAAGGTCGCGGAGTGCGTCAAGGAATCGCGCAAGGACGGCAGCGCCAGGCACGAGCCGGAAGGCTACATGGGCCTGTCGCAGTACAAGGCCGCCGGCGGCTACAAGCTGCTGGAAGCCTGCCTGTCGGGCCAGCGCGACGTCGAATCGGTGATCAAAGTGATGGAAGCCTCGGGCCTGCGCGGCCTGGGCGGCGCCGGCTTCCCGGCCGGGCGCAAGTGGCGCATCGTGCGCAACGAGGCCGCACCGCGCCTGATGGCCGTGAACATCGACGAGGGCGAGCCCGGCACCTTCAAGGACCGCGTCTACCTCGAACGCGACCCGCACCGCTTCCTCGAAGGCATGCTGATCGCCGCCTGGGCGGTGGGCATCGCCGGCATCTACATCTACCTGCGCGACGAGTACCACGGCTGCCGGCAACTGCTGGAGCAGGAACTCGCGCGCCTGAAGGCCGACCCGATCGCCAGGCACCTGCCGCCGATCGAGCTGCGGCGCGGCGCCGGCGCCTACATCTGCGGCGAGGAGTCCGCGATGATCGAGTCGATCGAAGGCAAGCGCGGCATGCCGCGGCTGCGCCCGCCTTATGTGGCGCAGGTTGGCCTGTTCGGGCGGCCCACGCTGGAACACAACTTCGAGACGCTGTACTGGGTGCGCGACCTGGTCGAGCGCGGCCCGGAATGGTTCGCCTCCAAGGGCGCCAACGGGCGCAAGGGCCTGCGCTCCTTCTCCGTCTCCGGCCGCGTGCGCGAGCCGGGCGTGAAGCTGGCGCCGGCCGGCGTGACGATCCAGGAGCTGATCGACGAGCATTGCGGCGGCATGGCCGACGGCCACAAGTTCTATGCGTACCTGCCGGGTGGCGCCTCGGGCGGCATCCTGCCGGCGAGCATGAACGACATCCCGCTGGACTTCGACACGCTGCAGCCGTATGGCTGCTTCATCGGGTCCGCCGCGGTGGTGGTGCTGTCGGACCGGGATTCAGCGGTGGGTGCGGCGCGCAACCTGATGCGCTTCTTCCGCGACGAATCCTGCGGCCAGTGCACGCCCTGCCGCGCCGGCACGGCCAAGGCGCTGGCGTTGATCAACGCCCCGAAATGGGACCTGCCGCTGCTGGCCGAGCTCTCGCAGGTGATGCGCGACGCCTCGATCTGCGGCCTGGGACAGGCAGCCCCGAACCCGGTAGATTGCGTGATCAAGTATTTCCCGCACGAGCTGGCGTAGATGAGAACAGCCTTAACGCAGAAGCCGCAAAAGTGACGCAAAGACCGCAAAAGGATCCTTCGAAGGTCTTCCTTTGCGGCTTTTGCGTACTTCTGCGGTTTTTGCGTTAATGGATTTCGGATTTCAGGAACACACAACATGAACGCCGTCACCCGCGCCGAGCTGGCGCAGATCGAAGCCCCCACCGTCAAGTTCTCCTTGAACGGCAAGCAGGTCGAGGCGCGCGCCAACGAGACGGTGCTGCAGGTCGCCGACCGCGAGGGCGTCGAGATCCCGCGCCTTTGCTACAAGGATGGCCTGGACACCGCCGGCAACTGCCGCTGCTGCATGGTGGAGATCAAGGGTGAACGCACCCTCGCCCCGAGCTGCTGCCGCACGCCCACGCCCGGCATGGAAGTCACCACCGACAGTGCGCGTGCCGTCGCCTCGCAGAAGATGGTGCTGGAACTGCTGCAGTCCGACATGCCCGAGGCGGAGTACACCCGCAACAACGAACTGGACCAGTGGTCCGCGAAGTTGAACGTCGGCAAGCCGCGCTTTCCCTCGCGCGGCAACGTGGGCCCCGACCTTTCGCATCCCGCCATCGCCGTCAACCTCGACGCCTGCATCCAGTGCACGCGCTGCCTGCGCGCCTGCCGCGACGAGCAGGTCAACGACGTGATCGGCCTGGCCTTCCGCGGCGAGCACGCCAAGATCGTGTTCGACATGGACGACCCGATGGGCGTCTCCACCTGCGTGGCCTGCGGCGAGTGCGTGCAGGCCTGCCCCACCGGGGCGCTGATGCCGGCGCGCGGCGCCGCCCTGCCCGTCCCCGACAAGAAGGTCGATTCGGTCTGCCCGTACTGCGGCGTCGGCTGCCAGCTCACCTACAACGTCAAGGACAACAAGATCCTCTACGTGGAAGGCCGCGACGGCCCGGCCAACCATGGCCGCCTGTGCGTGAAGGGCCGCTACGGCTTCGACTACGCGCACCACCCGCATCGCCTGACCACGCCGCTGATCCGCCGCGCCGACGCGCCCAAGGATCCGAAGCTGGTGCTGGACCCCGACCGCGTGCACGAAGTCTTCCGCGAAGCCACCTGGGAAGAGGCGCTGGCCCTGGCCGCCGGCAAGCTGAAGGACATCCGCGATACCAAGGGCCCGAAGACGCTGGTCGGCTTCGGCTCCGCCAAGGGCAGCAACGAAGAGGCCTACCTGTTCCAGAAGCTGGTGCGCACCGGCTTCGGCAGCAACAACGTGGACCACTGCACGCGCCTGTGCCATGCGTCGTCGGTCGCCGCGCTGCTGGAAGGCATCGGCTCCGGCGCCGTGTCCAACCCCGTGATGGACGTGACGCAGGCCGAGGTGATCGTCGTGATCGGCTCCAATCCGACCGTCAACCACCCGGTGGCCGCCACCTGGATGAAGAACGCGGCCAAGAACGGCGCCAAGCTGGTGATCATGGATCCGCGCCAGGGCGAACTCACGCGCCTGGCCTGGCGCCACATGCAGTTCAAGCCGGACACCGACGTCGCGATGCTCAACGCGATGATGCACGTGATCGTGCACGAGGGCCTGGTGGACCAGGCCTTCATCGAGTCGCGCACCATCGGCTACGACGAGCTGAAGAAGAACCTGGTGGGCTACAGCCCCGAGGAAATGGCGCCCGTGTGCGGCGTGCCCGCAGAGACTTTGCGCGAAGTGGCGCGCACCTTCGCGACCTCGCGCGCCTCCATGATCCTGTGGGGCATGGGCGTATCGCAGCACGTGCACGGCACCGACAACGCGCGCTGCCTGATCGCGCTGTCGCTGATGACGGGCCAGATCGGCCGTCCCGGCACCGGCCTGCATCCGCTGCGCGGCCAGAACAACGTGCAGGGTGCGTCCGACGCCGGCCTGATCCCGATGATGTACCCCGACTACCAGAAGGTGGCGGACCCCGAGGTGCGTGCGCGCTTCGAGCAGCACTGGAAGCTGCAGCCCGGCACGCTGGACGACCAGCCCGGCCTGACCGTGATCGAGGTGATGCACGCGATCACGGCCGGCAAGGTGAGCGGCATGTACATCATGGGCGAGAACCCTGCGATGTCCGACCCGGATGCCGACCACGCCCGCGAGGCGCTGGCCAAGCTGGACCACCTGGTGGTGCAGGACATCTTCCTGACCGAGACGGCCGTCCTGGCGGACGTGGTGCTGCCCGCCAGCGCCTTCCCCGAGAAGACCGGCACCTTCACCAACACCGACCGGCTGGTGCAGCTCGGTCGCCAGGCGATCGACCCGCCCGGCCAGGCGAAGCAGGACCTCTGGATCATCCAGGAGATCGCGCGCCGCATCGGGCTGGACTGGAACTACCGCCATGTCTCCGAGGCCTTCGACGAGATGCGGCACACGATGCCCAGCATCGCCGGCATCACCTGGGATCGGCTGGAGCGCGAGCATGCGGTGACGTATCCGTGCACCAAGGAAGGCGACCCGGGCGACCCGGTCGTCTTCATCGAGGACTTCCCGCGCGAGGGTGGCAAGGCGCGCTTCGTGCCGGCCGACATCGTCCCGGCGGCGGAGCGCCCCGATGCGCAGTACCCGATGGTGCTGATCACGGGCCGGCAGCTCGAACACTGGCACACCGGCAGCATGACGCGCCGCGCGACGGTGCTCGACGCCATCGAGCCGGATCCCACGGTGCTGGTGCACCCGCTCGACATCGCGGCGCTGGGCGTGAAGCCCGGCGAGCTGGTGACGATCGAGTCGCGCCGCGGCAAGGTCTCGCTCTATGCGCGCGTCGACGAAGGCACTCCGCGCGGCTCGGTGTTCGTGCCCTTCTGCTACTACGAGGCCGCCATCAACAAGGTGACGAACGACAAGTTCGACCCGGTGGCGAAGATCCCGGAGTTGAAGTACTGCGCAGTGCGCGTCACCGCGGGCGGCACGGCGCCCGAGCAGGTGAGCTTCGGGGGTGGGCAGATCCTGCGGAAGGTGCAGGAGCAGGCGGATTCGGAGACGTTCGCGGCGGCGAAGTAGGGGTCAGTCGTCGCCCCGCCCTCCTCCGTGGTTCGAGCGGAGGAGGGCCCCGCAAGTTCTTCTACCGGGTGGCCAGGACCAGCCATCACCCCGTGTAGATTGTGTCCAAGGGACTTTTCGTCGTGCCAGCGGAAACCTTGAGCACGTGCGTATAGATCATCGTGGTGCTCACGTCGCTATGGCCTAGCAACTCCTGAACGGTGCGGATGTCCGTTCCCGACTGCAGCAGGTGGGTAGCGAAGCTGTGGCGCAGCGTATGCGCAGAGACGCGCTTGTAGATCTCGGCTGCCGCGACTGCCCTCTTCATCGCCCGCTGCAGACGGTCCTCGTTGAGATGATGCCTGCGGAGCTCACCGGTGCGGGGGTCTGTCGCCAGAACAGGTGAGGGAAACATCCAGAACCACCCCCAGGTCTGGTCCACCTTCGGGTACTTCTTCACCAGCGCGTGCGGCACATCCACACCGGCGTGCCCACGGCGCCGGTCCACGTGCCACAGAGACCGGGCGTCCGCAAGCTGGCGGCGGAAGTCCTCTTCCAGGGACCGAGGCAGCATGACGACGCGGTCCTTGTTGCCCTTGGCCTCTCTCACCACGATGACCTGCTTGTCGAACTCGACGTCCTTGATTCGCAGCCGAAGGGCCTCCATCAGCCTCATCCCGGTGCCATACAGCAGTCGCGCGACGATTCGAACCGCGCCTTCCATGTGCAGGATCAGCCTGCTCACTTCCTCGGGACTGAGCACCGTGGGAATGCGGCGTGTGTACCGCGGGCGGTTCAAGTCCTGCATCCAGGGCAAATCGACGCCGATGACCTCGCGGTAAAGAAAGAGGATCGCGCTCAGCGCCTGATTGTGCGTCGATGACGAGACATGCCGCTCGCAGGCGAGCATCGTGAGGAAGGATTGCACCTCGGCAGGCCCCATGTCGCGCGGATGCTTCAGCCCCTGCCATCGAATGAAGAAGCGCACCCAGTAGACGTAGGCGTCTTCCGTGCGAAGGCTATAGTGCAAATAGCGTGCTCGCTCACGGACTTGGTCCAACAGGCGCGTTGACTGCAAGCCCGGGCGAGTGGGAGGTGGCATGGAAGCGAGTCTGTATTTACATACAGTATGTCGCGGGTTGTCCCGGAGATCAAGCGTGCCCGTAGTCAGATCGATGAGGGGAAACGTGGCGATGGCAGTTCCCTTGAACGACGGTTGGCACCATCTGGAGAGGTTGCTAGCTCGCGCTCGTTCAGGTCGGAATCCATGAGACCTGTGATCCCGTACTCCGACGCAAATTTGTTTGGGGATCAAGAACTTGCCCTACCCCATCGGGCGCTTTTATCCCGCACCCGAGGGATTTCAGGTCGCGACGCGCGGCCGACATTACGTTAGACCTCACATACGCCATCTGGTGCGACTTGGAGAGCCGAAGTGAAGTCCTTCAATCCCTTTCGGTGTGAAAGCGAACAAACACGCCAACTGAGCATAGCGTTGGCAGCCCTCGCACTGATTGCATGGGTTGTGTGGGTAGGTACCACGTCGAACGGCTTCGACCAAATTAAACCCATGGGGTGGCTGGTCTTCGCTGCTGCTCCAGCAGTAGCGTACCTCCTGCTGCTGGTAGTGCTGCCCCTTGTGCGAGGCACTTTGAAAGACGTTCGGCTTCTGCTGAGCGCCACGGTCATGTGGTCGTTTCTCTTGGCAGCCTGGGGCTATATCTGGGATTGGGAGAGCCACCTTGCTTCAGAACGCTACATCGCGCTCTTTGTTCTTCCTCCCACCGGGCTGTGCCTCGGCCTCTTGCTTTGGCGCTGGTCCAAGGCCGGGTATGTTGGGGAACATTCCGATCCGCCGCATAAGTTGACCATGCCAGAGCGAGGGGGTACGAACCGAGTACAGGATGTCGATTCTGTTGATCTAAACTCGGTTTCCGACGGAGTTGCGGCATTGTTCCGGAGACGAGGCAAGAACCGAAATGGACAGAACTAGAACAGGCGCGATGAGGTCTAACAGGTCGTTCGACGCGGACACGCAGCGGCAAGGCGCCGCGAGCCGCGTGCTTGATTCTGCTTCTCGCGGCGCCTTGCCGCTGCGTGCCGGTCAACTCCGACGTTAGACCGCACGGAAGCATCGTGACGAACGAGTAGATCATCCTGAACTGCGACGTGTGCGGCCGGCCTTACCAGCACGGCCCGCACCGGCACGAAGGTCACAAACTTGATCTCTACGGCGGAATCATGTGTTGCGACACGTGCTGGACGTCGAACCGGGATGGGTGGGCACCCCATCTCGAGTCAAAATTGCTTGAGCAGCTTCAGTCGAAGGGCTTACCTGTGCCTCCTCGCAACTCAAAGGGTTGGCTGCCGAGAAGCTAAGGAGAGTTTATGGCGTCGAGAACCGAACTTCAGGAATGGGTGATCCAAGCGCTGAAGGCCAAAGGCGGTGCAGCGAGCATCGTTGACGTGGCCAAGCACATTTGGGAACACCACGAGTCTGAGCTCAAGGCGTCAGGTGATCTTTTCTATACGTGGCAGTACGACATGCGCTGGGCGTGTACGAAGCTGCGCGAACGAAAGATCGTTCAGGCGGCGGAAACCTCCGATCGCGGCGAATGGCGTCTTCAGCCTCAGCTCGCCTAGACACCGAGAAGAGTCCGTATGGCGCCGGTGCGGTCTAACAGGTCGTTCGACACGGACGCCCAGCGGCGGTCCTTCGCTTCGCTCCGGTCCTCTCCACCGGTCGCCGGTCAACTCCGACGTTAGACCGCAAGTTATGAAACGTTCTCCCATGAGCCTCGCACTTCCCGCGTTTCGTTGGGTTTGGGCGCACCAATCACGCATTGGTGTGGCGGCGGCAACCGTCGCCTTCGTCGCTGGGCTGCTGGTGCCGAACCAGAGACTTTTCGGCTCCGTCCTCGTCAATTTTTCTCGCGCTGCGGTCGTCGTCGCCCTCTTGCTATGGGTGCTTTTGCAGCTCGTGCGGAAACGGAGGCCTGGCCTCAAATTGGTTGATGTCATCTCACAGCACACTGATTGGCCTAGGTATTCCGCAGTGGAGCGGATCGTCGTTGGAACTCTCTTTGCAGGCGTAGCGTTTTTCTACAGCTCAATCGGTGCGATGCTTGGTGGCGTTGCAGGTCTCGGAGTGGGCGTCTTCTTGAGAGCTGCGCAAGCATGAGGGCGTTGCGGTCTAACATGTCGTTCGACACGGACACGCACCGGCAAGGCGCCGCAAGCCGTGCGCGGGAGCATCCGTCTTGCGGCGCCTTGCCGGTGCGTGCCGGTCAACTCCGACGTTAGACCGCACATGGAGCATTGCTGCAAGACCATGGCGTACTGGGCGAACCACACGTGCGCTCAGCATCCAGACCTGTTTGAGTGTCCAGATCATTTGGTCCACTTTGACTCAAGCAGCCGGACGTATGGCCTCATCATTCACGACGGTGGGTCCTCAGTGGTCTCCATCACCTACTGTCCATGGTGCGGCGCGAGTCTCACGGCGAGGCTGCCACATGACTAAGGTTCGGCTCATCCGCCTCCTGGCTGTCGCCGTCGGCATCGCAGCGCTCGTGGCCGTCGGAGTCCGCGAACTGCGCATCGACCGGTGCTTGGACGCAGGTGGACGCTGGAATTACGATCGCGGAGTATGCGAAACGTGACTATGCGGTCTAACAGGTCGTTCGACACGGACACGCACCGGCAAGGCGCCGCGAGCCGTGGGCGGGAGCGTACGACTCGCGGCGCCTTGCCGCTGCGCGCCAGTCAACTCCGACGTTAGACCGCAATGTCAGGCAGTGCTGAATTGAACATCGCCGAATTCCCATACGAGTCGGGCACCATCCGCTATCGGTACTCTCGGGTTATGGCGCCGGACGGGAAGCGCTGGTTGCGCCACGGGCTGTTCGTCGAATACTCTGAGGCCGGCGCAGTGCTCTCGGAAGGGACGTACGTGGACGGTAAGGAGCACGGTCTTTGGCGTGACTTTCATCCTAACGGCGTCCTGGCATGCGAGGGAAAGTACGAGCACGGCCTTGAGCACGGTGAATGGTGTTTCTGGGACGAGCGCGGGAATGAGGAGCGCCGCGTCATCTCCGAAAAGGGGGAGGCGCGTGCCTAGAGCTAGCGGAGAGACCTCCTCGCACCTCGGACCGTTGCGGTCTAACAGGTCGTTCGACGCGGACACGCAGCGGCAAGGCGCCGCAAGCCGCGTGGCCGATCATGCGTCTTGCGGCGCCTTCCCGCTGCGTGCCGGTCAACTTCGACGTTAGATGGCATACCAACCGCTCTATGGTGACGGAAACTCCATGCGCGAAGGCGATTGGATTCGCATGGACGGCGGGAAGGTGCTGGGACGCATCGCTGAGGTGATCGCAAGCCGCGAACTTGCATCAAGCAGGCAACTGCAGGGGCTGGGCGTTATCGTCGACGCGCAACCCAAGGGATTCGTTTTTCTTTCCGAGCAAAGCTTGACTGAGGACCGCTTGCAGCTGGTGCGTCGCGGTCCCCGCGAAGCTTTCCGCGGCACCCTTGCGGTGTCGATAGGCTTTGGAGCTCTTGTCGTGCTCCCTGCCTTGTATTCCTTCGCCAGCGCGCTGTACAGTGCTTGTACTACTGGGTATGTTTTGGCGATAAGCCTAGGGCGCTATGAAGCTGCTCGGGAACTCGTTACCTGGCAGGCGGGGTGGGCCAGGTTCGCCGGACCCATGGTCCTAGTGGCGTCGCTTCTCGCATTCGATGGGTCTCGAGGAGTTACGCTGAGGTGGTGGCTTGCCGGAGCTGGATCTGTCCTTGCGCTGGTCCTTCTCGCGTTTTCTCTCTGGTTTACGACGGTGGGTCGATCTTTAGCGTTCGCCGGGCTTGTTGCGTTTGTCGCGATCGCCTCTTTCATAGACAACAGACTCGGAAGGGCTGCGGCATCCTTGTTCATCGCGACTTGCGCGGGCTTCCTGGTGTGGCAGGTGTCCAATGCCATCTAACAGGTCGTTCGACGCGGACACGCACCGGCAAGGCGCCGCAAGCCGTGCGCGGGAGCATACGTCTTGCGGCGCCTTGCCGGTGCGTGCCGGTCAACTCCGACGTTAGACCTCACGAAACGCCGTGGACCTACAAGCGACCGTCAGTGCCTCTTGTCGTGAGCTGGAGACGACGGCTGCGATGATGGGCGTGGAATTGAAGGTCCATCCAGCTTCCGTCCCGGCGCTGGAACAAGTGGTTCTTGCGCTCCGTGAGATGCAGGTCGACGACAGTGCGATTGCTGGAGCGACGTTCATGCTCGGCGCGTACCTTGGGGAGATCCTCCGCTCGGTGCGAGGTGGCAATTGGTGCGGTGGCACGGACGGCGATCTTCTGTTGAAAATCGGGGCCACGACGTATGCTCCCGTGGCAAAGGTACCGAAGTTCGCTGCAAATCCAGCTGGAGGGGACGGACTTGGCTTCTATGCGTCTGCCGTTCTGGCCGGTGAGGTCTAACAGGTCGTTCGACGCGGACACGCACCGGCAGGGCGCCGCGAGCCGCGTGGGTGATCATGCGTCTCGCGGCGCCTTGCCGGTACGTGCCGGTCAACTCCGACGTTAGACCTCACATGACGTCCCCGTCCAAACAACTGCAGCAGGAAGCCGCGCGGGCAACGGAAGCACTGGCCGGAAAGATCGTTGTTCGGGTGGAGCGTTACCGCGCGTCTGAGGTCATCGTCGAATTCGCTGATGGCACGCGCCTCTTCGTAGACGGAACGGCGGAGGGCGTGGAGCTCTCGATCACTGGAGGCGATGAATGAACACAGCCGTTGGGAACGGGCGGTCACGCGCGAAGATTGTGCAGCCACCTCGGGATGCTTCGAGGCGCTTTTTCACCACGACGAAGAACACTGATCTGAATCAGCGCGATACTCTTGAGGAGGCGGTGATCAATTTGGCCACTCTGCTTGGTGCCGAGGTGGTTCACAAGCGGCAGAACACGCGGGGCACTTTCTTCTATGAGGTGCAGGGCCGTGGCTTCCCTAGTTATCAGAGTGCGTCGAACACCATCCTTGAACTCTCGCGGCTTCTCTGCGCCCGAGGGACTACGGAGGGAACGGCCGGCGAGGTCTAACAGGTCGTTCGACGCGGACACGCACCGGCAAGGCGCCGCGAGCCGTGCGCGGGAGCATACGTCTCGCGGCGCCTTGCCGGTGCGTGCCGGTCAACTCCGACGTTATACGGCGAGTGCAACGGTCAGTTTGGAGCATTAGGCCCCCCCTGCTATCCTTTCGCCATGAAGGTTGCCGAGGTGCTCCGTCTGCTACATGAAGATGGCTGGTACCTCGTCGCCACTCGTGGGAGCCATCGCCAGTTCAAGCATCCGATCAAGCCTGGCCGTGTGACCGTGCCAGGAAAGCCGAGCGACGACGTGGCCCTTGGAACTCTGAACAGCATCCGGAAGCAGGCCGGGCTGAAGTGAGGCTTTGTATGCGGTATGCGATCGTGATCGAAAAGGCGGAGGCCAACTACTCCGCATATGTGCCTGATCTTCCGGGGTGCATCGCCACGGGCGCCACCGTCGAAGAAGTCGAGTCCGAGATTCGCGAGGCCATCATCTTCCACCTTGAAGGCCTGCGGGAAGACGGTCTTCCTGTGCCTCCTGGCGAGAGCACGGTCGACTACGTGGATGTCGCCGTATAACAGGTCGTTCGACGCGGACACGCAGCGGCATTGCGCCGCAAGCCGTGCGCGGGAGCATACGACTGCGGCGCAATGCCACTGTGTGCCGGTCAACTCCGACGTTATGCCGCAGCCCGGGACAGCCATCGAGCCTCCGGCGCAGCCCTTGCGCTTCCAGGCGCTGCGTCCGCCATGAACGTTGGCTGCCGCAGCGAAGTCGTAGCCGTGTGCCCTAAAGCGCGGCGTGACGGTCGGCCGTTCGGGAGTGTCACCGACCGCCGTAATGAAGCCACCCATGTTCGGCATATTGAAGCCAGCAACAGCGTGGTAAACGGGCATCCCGAGGGTGGTTACGCAGTGGCCGATTTTGCAGGCTTTTGGAGGCCGTT
>NZ_JAEQND010000019.1 GCF_016722765.1 Ramlibacter alkalitolerans
CTCCAATATGCCGATCCGCGACTGGCTCCAATACGGCGATCACGCAGTGGCTCCATTACGCCGGTCGGCAACTGGCTCCTACATGCCGATCACGAAGTGGCTCCTATACGGCGGTCGGTGACAGGGAGTCGGCCGCGCTTGACGACAAGCAGAGAGGCTTGCCTGTCGACTGGAGGTGAACTCCGCTGGAGTGAACTTCACGGGGGAGGCGCCGTCGCGAGCAGTGTGCGAATTCCACAGGTTGCAGGTTCGACCGTGTCGGTCGGCGCAGTCGCTAGCATGTGCTGCGGCCATGAGCCTTCGTGGCTCCTCGCCGGTCCAGTAGGTAGCGCCTGCTGCGGCCATGAGCCTCGGCAGCGGCCTAACAGGTCGTTCGACACGGACGCACAGCGGCAAGGCGCCGCGAGCCGTGTGCGGGAGCGTACGACTCGCGGCGCCTTGCCGCTGCGCGCCGGTCAACTCCGACGTTAGGTCTCACAAGGCCATGGTGACAATCATTCGCTTCGTCAAAGCCCTCATCCTGCTCGCCGCGCTGATCTCGCCACTTTTGGCTTGGGCGGTCTTCAAGCCCGTTCGCGTTCTCGTTCCGCAATGGGCCGGCGTCGAGTGCTACTCAAGCGGTGTTTGTACGGACGATGCCTCCTTCGCCGCCGAAGCTGCAAGGCTCAAGACGGAAGCTGTTGCCTTTGTTCAGCAGAAGTTGGGCCGGATCGAACGCGTTCCGAGAGTAATTTTCTGCGCCTCAGCGGCTTGCGAGGCGTCATTCGGGTTCGGAGCCAACGCTTCGTATAACGTCGGTACGAGCGGTGCCGTGGTCTCGCGTCGTGGTCGCCACGACTATTACCTCCGGCACGAGCTTATCCACCACGTTCAGGCAGAGCGTCTCGGTGCTGCTCGGTTGTGGCTCGCGACGCCGACGTGGTTCATTGAGGGTATGGCGTACTCGATCAGCGAGGACCCAAGGCACCCACTGGCAGAGCCATTCGAGAGCTTTCGTGCGCAATACGAGAACTGGGCCTCACAACAGGCGCACGGTGATCTATGGTCGCGCGCCAGGGAGCTGTGAGCGGTGAGACCTAACATGTCGTTCGACGCGGACACGCAGCGGCATTGCGCCGCAAGCCGCGCGCGCGAGCATACGTCTTGCGGCGCAATGCAACTCCGACGTTAGACCTCACCTCCAACCGATGCAGCCCCCTAGTCGCAGTCGTTTCTTGCTCGGCGTAGTTGTCGGAAGCGTCTGCGCGCTGGTGCTTTCGTGGTTTGGGTCACCTGAAGCCTCTAGCCAGGCAGCGCTGCATCACGGGTACGAAGGCCCGCAGTCAGTCACGGACAGGCTGCTGGTCCTTGACATTCTGTTCACCTTCCTCTCTTTCTTTGCGGGGTCGCTGGTGTCGTTCTACATTGCCAAGTCGAGGCCGTATTTTGCGTGCTGCACAGTCGGCGCAATTGGTTGGTTCGTCTACTTCTGCGAAGTCGGTGGAACGCTTGGCATGTTCTCCGGCGAGTATCCTCTTTGGTACGAATTCGCTCCGACTCATCTGGCCTCCAGTCTTCTAGCCGCGTGGGTGGTAGCACGGAGGGGGCGCAGTGAGGCCTAACAGGTCGTTCGACGCGGACACGCACCGGCAAGGCGCCGCAAGCCGTGCGCGGGAGCATACGTCTTGCGGCGCCTTGCCGGTGCGTGCCGGTCAACTCCGACGTTAGGTCTCATACCGCCGTGCGAGATCCCACACCGGAACTGCCCAGGCTTCTCGAGATTTTCAATATCGAGAGCAAGCGAGAGCTAGAGCGTCACTGCCAAGGCTTGGTACTCCATCGAACTGATTTGGTAGCTCTGGTTCTTGCGGCGCAACGAGGTGTGCTGGCCCCGTACAAGTATGCGAACCACTTCGACAGGCGACTCCCAAGCCATCTCCTTCCAAATGAGGCGGAGCGTTCAGCTCTCGCTGCCAATGGCGTCGGGCCGTTTCGGTCGCGAGGAGTGTCGAAGTTCGCGTCGAAGATCTTTCAATTGGCAGAAGAACAACGATGCCTAGCCGCGCATTTGTTCTACACCCCTTGCCACACGCACTGGTACCTGCTTTACTTTGACAATCGAGACACGGCGGTCCACCGGAATCACTGGAAATTCGGGGCGCACGTACACCTGCTGTGTTCACTTTGGCCGAACCTATCTCTCGAGAAGACATGGAAGAAGGTGCTCGAAGGTGACCTCAGCTTCCCGAGCAAGGTCCACTTGCGGTACAAGCGCCGTGGGACTGAGACCTAACAGGTCGTTCGACTCGGACGCGCAGCGGCATCGCGCCGCGCAGCGTGTGGGCGAGCCTACGCCGCCCGGCGCAATGCCACTGCGCGCCGGTCAACTCCGACGTTAGGCCGCATCTGAAGTCCGGGGCCTGATCGACCAACATTTCGGAGCTAGTTCGATGCCTGCACCCGCCGAACTCGAATTGTTCCAGTGGAACGTGATGATGGACGCGTTTAACAGGGAGTCCGATCGAGGAGCTGCCGTCCTCGTCGCCGGCTTTGTGGAGAACTACCTCGGGTCGTACCTGAGATCGTTGGTGAAGGACCCGCAAGTTGCAGGTGACCTATTCGGAGCGATGGGGCCGCTCTCAAGCTTCAGTCAGCGCATCGCGGTTGCCTACGCCTTCGGATTCATCACCAAGGAGCACTACGAGAACTTGACTCTCGTTCGTCGAATTCGAAATCACTTTGCTCACCACCCGCTGGACGTGTCATTCGCGACCAATGAGGTAGCGCAACTTGCCAAAAGGCTATCGAGCTTCCAGGTCGCCAAGGACTCGCATCCGCGAGACGATGCAGAGATCTATCGACGAGCCTACATGTTTGCTTCTGCGTTTTTCTGCGGCTACGCTCACGCAAAGCGGCAGTTTCCCGACGGCACCAAGCCCACGGCGATCTATGAGAGCGGGTCAATCCCACAGGAGGAGCGATGATCAAGACTTGGTCGAGCGGCGAAGGGGCCGACGTGACCTGTCCGAAATGCGGAGCGGTCTATTCGGTGAAGATCTACCGCATGCTAGCAAAGGACAGCGATTCGTTCCATTGCGAGGTCTGCGGGGAACTCGTTAAGAGCTGGAACGACACCCGGGTTCCCACGTTTACGTTGAAGAAGAAGGGTGACGGCTCGGGAAATGCGGCCTAACAGGTCGTTCGACGCGGACACGCACCGGCAAGGCGCCGCAAGCCGTGCGCGGGAGCATACGTCTCGCGGCGCCTTGCCGGTGCGTGCCGGTCAACTCCGACGTTAGACCTCACTATCGCGCCCGTGGCTCGCTCTAAGCAACAGGAACTCGTCGACGCCGCATTCGAGGCGCGAGCCGCGGCACACCCTGAACTGCGTAAGGCTGTTCTTGTGCGAAGGAAAGACGAAGATAGCGGTGACACGCCACTGCTGACACACCGCATCTACCGTACTTCTGAGGGGAGCTACTTTCTCTTCATCTGCGAAGCGGGTCAGCGAGGCTATCTCACGCAATTGACACGCGAGCGGGCGCAAAATGCACTGCGTTCTACTCCAGAGATCTTCCGGCAGGAGTTCGGTCGTGACCCGTAAACGCGCGTTGAGGTCTAACAGGTCGTTCGACGCGGACACGCACCGGCAAGGCGCCGCGAGCCGTGCGCGGGAGCATACGTCTCGCGGCGCCTTGCCGGTGCGTGCCGGTCAACTCCGACGTTAGAGCGCACGGTCAATATGGCGACATCAAGAGCAGCAAAGAAGTCAGCCGCTCCTCCAGGGGCAAGCGTGGAGCGGCGCATAGCCGCCTACGAGAAGCAATTCGAGCTCTTGGAGGCGCAGCTGTACAAGGTCGAAGCGGAGAACGCTAGGCTGAAGGCGAAAATCAAAGTGCTGGAAGCGGCGAAGCCAGGCGCGGCGGTCCAAGCAATGACTGACGAGGAACTAGAAGCCCAACTTGCCCCATTGATTGAGCAAATGGGGTACGTGAAGAAGGAGAGCTAGCTGAAAATGAACGGCGAAATTCAACTCAATGGTTCATGGCGCGAGTGCGAACTCGTTCATCCTCACAAGGCGCGGCCGATCAATGTTCCGGGTCCAGTGGGAATGACTTCCTTTCAGGCCAGCCCGTATGCGCGCTACGACGCGAGGGTTTCGGGAGTCCTCCTGCTTCCCGGGCGGTATCGGTTCCGACGTGACGGCCGCGAGTTCGAAATCGCAATCGTGAAGAGCGAGGGTGACGTGGCGTGGGGCAATGCGCTCTAACAGGTCGTTCGACACGGACACGCAGCGGCATTGCGCCGCAAGCCGTGCGCGGGAACATACGTCTTGCGGCGCAATGCCGCTGCGTGCCGGTCAACTCCGACGTTCCACGTCACGAATCTCCATAGGAGGTCCGTGTGGGTACCTTCGCTTTGTCAATTCCGCAGGGCTGCCTTGGCACGCTTCCCCGCCGCCGCAGTGGAGTCGGGTCTTCGGAGAAGCAAGGAGCTGAGATGGTGATTCGAGGGATCGTTATCGCGACGCTTGCGCTTGTCGGAGCCGGCGCATCTCTTGCCCAAGTTGCTTGGGTATCTGCCGAATACGTGTGTGCACGGTCGTCGAGATCATTCTCCGGCGACGCTCCCGTGAGCGGTGAGGGGGGGCTCACTGACACCTCCGCGGCCGTCCTCGAAGACACAGCTCTGCGACTGCTTATCGAACGGCGTACCGCTTTCTTCGAGCAGTCCCTGGTCGGCTCTGTGACACCGCTTGGCATTTACGCCGGTCGAGCATCGCGAGAAGGTCTTGTGCGACTTTCAATTGCGCCAAGCAACCCGGCCGCATGCCTCGCCAGTTTGCCTATGTTGCGGTTCGGGCGCCTTTACCGCTTGTACACATCAGGAATGCGCCCGGACGAATGCGTGAAGGTGGAAATCATGCAGACCCCTTCCGGGAGACACCTGCTGAAAACGACGAACACGCGACAGGGCGGCGCATACGTGACGCGGTACGAACTGGTAGACACCGTTACAGGTCAAGCGCGAGGAGAAGTCCTCAGCGCAACCTCGGACCCGGGGCCAAGCACACTTGGAGGTGCTGTGATGCGGTCTATCTCGCCGACGATCAGCAAGAGTTGCCGAGCCGACCTCCAGAGCTTGACGAACCAGTTCATCGCTCCAGCGCGCGGCGGATCATCTTCACTGGTGCCGTCGGCGACTCCGGTGGACAACTCTATTCCGAGTTCTGAGCTGCTTTTCTCTCGCACGGAGTTGACGTACCGTGTCCTGCAGGAAATGGGCAACGAGCCACCAGAAGCTGACGTAGTAGTCGCGAGTGACGGCTACAGGGCATTGGTCGCCCACCGAGGATCTTTCGCAGCACACCTCGACCTTGATCGGTGGCAAGGGTGCCGTCCTACAGTACTGCCGCTAAAGATGGGCGTGCTTGTGATCGGTAGCTTGGGTTGCTCCGGCCGTCCAGACCCACAGGTGTTATTGTCAGCCCCTCGTGCGTGTAGCGTTTCCGTTTGGCCTCATCTACACAGAAACCGACTAAGGCATCCTCGTTCCCGCCGTTGCACACAATCGACGCCGACCGACGTACTGGCTTGGAAGGGTGCGACGTGAGGTCTAACAGGTCGTTCGACGCGGACACGCACCGACAACTCCGACGTTAGACCGTAGAGGGGACAAGTGCTGCCTACCACCACCCTCGAATCCCACCTCGCCTGCCCGAAGTGCGGCTTCATCTCTGTCGAGACGATGCCCACCGATTCGTGCGTGTACTTCCACAAATGTGCGGGATGCCACGCGCTGCTGACGCCCAAACCAGGAGATTGCTGCGTGTTCTGCTCCTATGGTTCCGTGAAGTGTCCGCCTGTCCAGGAATCTCACGGTTGCTGTTCAAAGCAGGAAACGCCATGATCCCGCGCAGGAAGTGGGCGCCTGAAGCGCATCGCCAAGACTTGGCTCCTCCGGGGCCTCGCGGACCTTCTGTTCGCTTTCCATCACGACAATGTCCTTTCAATACGCCGGCGCCGCCGCCTTCGACTTCCTCTTCAAGCTCTTGCAGTACTTGTGCTGGACGGCCTTGATCGTTCGTGCGTCTTCGTCGGTGATCCAGTGCATGTTGTCCTTGGTGCGCTGGCCACCGGCGCACTCCGGGGTGAAGTAGCCGATCTTCCAGCCGGGGCAACTGCGTGCCTCGATGGCACCGGTGGAGGGGCACACCTTTTCCTGCTTGAATTCGCGCTCGGCGTCGCTTTCGTGATGCTTGGAGCGCGCGAACGCGCACAGGGGCAAGGCTGCGGCCAGCAGGCAAACCAGAGCGGTGCTTTTCATGTCAGGGGATTCCCATCGCGACGCGCGCGCCACGCGGCATTTATACTGCGCCGCCCCGATCTTGCGGCGACAGCGCTGCGACGACCTTGCCGATGCATCCACCCGTTCCCGCCCCTGACGACGGCGGCGCCCGCGCTCCGCTGGCCGCCGTCACCGGGGCGTCGGGCTTCATCGGCAGGCACGTCGTCGCCGCCCTGACCTCGGCGGGCTGGCGGGTGCGGCTGCTGCTGCGTCGTGCTCCCGAGGGCTCCGAATGGCGGCAAGCGCATCCCGAGGTCGTGGCGGGATCCCTCGAGGATGAAGCCGCCCTCGCCCGCCTCGTGGAAGGGGCCGACGCCGTCGTCCACCTGGCCGGCCTCATCAAGGCCGCGCGCCGGCAGCATTTCTTCGACGTCAACTGCAAGGCCGTGGCCCGGCTGGCGGAGACGGTGCGGCAGGTGGCGCCCGGGACCCACTTCGTGCTGGTGTCGAGCCTCGCCGCGCGCGAGCCGGCCCTGTCGGACTACGCGGCCAGCAAGCGGGCCGGCGAGTCGGCGGCGCGCGAGGTCCTGGGCCAGCGCGTGACGGTCCTGCGGCCGCCCGCGGTGTACGGTCCGCACGACCGGGAAACGCTGCGCTTCTTCCAGATCGCTCGCTGGCAGCGCATTCCGCTGCCAGGCCGCGCCGACGCCCGCGCAGCCCTGATCCACGTCCAGGATGCGGCAAGGCTGGTGGCGTCGATCGCGGCGGCATCGCCCCGCGGCGAAGTGCTTGCCATGGCGGACGCGCACCCGGAGGGCTACAGCTGGGAGGCCGTGCTGGCCGCTGCCGCGCGCGCCGTCGCCAACCCCGCGCCCCGGTTCTTCCAGGCGCCGCAGGGCTTGCTGAAGGGCGTGGCGCTGATCGGCGACGTGGCGCGCCTGGCCGGCTCGGCCAGCATGCTCAATTCCCAGAAGCTGCGCGAACTGCGCCACCCGGACTGGGGCGTGGCCGACGACGAACTTGCCAGGCCGGCGGGGTGGGCGCCCGAGTTCGACCTCGATGGCGGATTCGCGGATGCCGTCGCCTGGTACCGGGCCGCCGGCTGGCTGCGCAGCTGACGCGCCATGGGCCAAGGCGCGGCGGCCATCTGGGTGCTCCTGGGCGCGCGGCATGGCGACAACCAGCAGTTGCTGGCGATCGCGCAAGCGCTCGGCCTGCCCTATCGCGTGATCCAGCTGCAGTTCAACGCCGCCGCCGCTCTGGCGCCCGTCCTGCTCGGTGCGACGCGGCTCTCGTGGCGCACCCGCGACGCGGAGCCGCTGCAAGCGCCGTGGCCGCCTGTGGTGCTCGCCGCGGGCCGCAGGAGCGTGCCGGCCGCACGCTGGATCCAGCGCCAATCGTCCGGCCGGACGCGCCTGGTCCACGTCAATCGGCCCTGGGCACCGCTGTCCTGGTTCGACCTGGTCGTGTCCACGCCCCAATACGCGCTGCCGCAGCGCGAGAACGTGCTGGTCAACCGCCTGCCCTTCGTGCCCGGCGAACCGGCCCGTGCCGTGGCCCTGCCCGCTTCGCTGCAACAGCACGCGGCGGCGATGCCCCGCCCCTGGACCCTGGTGATGGTCGGCGGGAACAGCCGGCCCTATGTCCTGGACGGCAGCGCCGCGATCGCGCTGGCGCAGCGGGTGAACGAACAGGTGCGAAGCAGCGGCGGCAGCGCGTGGGTCCTCGGAAGTCCGAGGACGCCGGCCACGGCGATGGATCGCATCGAGCGCGCGCTGGAGATCCCCGCGCAGGTCGTGCGCTGGGGCCGCGCAGAGAACCCTTACGCGGCTCTGCGCCGGACGGCGGACCGCTTCATCGTGACGATGGACAGCGCTGCGATGCTGACCGAGGCGCTGCTCAGCGGCCGGCCGGTGCTGCCGTTCGCCTTGCCGGCCCGGCCCGACTGGCGCTGGCGGCTGGCGTCGACGTGGCGCGCGGCGGCCGAACGCGCTCCCGCGTCGCTGCTCGCGCGAAGCTTCGATGCACTGCAGGACCTGGGCTGGCTCTCGTCGACGCGCGACGTCGGCCTGCTGGTCCGGGGGCTGGAAGCGGCAGGCGTCTTCGACGGCCAGGGGCGTGCCCCGGAACTCGCACGCCAGGAGCGGCAGGCCACGGTGACACGCATCCGCCGGTTGATCGACGCGAGCTGACGCGCCCTACCCCGCCGTCACATCCGCCGCCCGGGCAACGCACTCCAGCGCGTCGCGGCGCACATGGCCGCGCGCGATCTCGGCCTCCAGCAAGGCACGGTCGATGGAGCCGTTCTCCAGCGCTTCGCCGAGCAGCCGGAAGAACAGCCGCTCCTGCGCCGGATCGGGATGGCGCTTGTAGTGCCCGGCGCCGCGCCCGGTCAGCTTGCGCAGCCAGATGCCGGCACGCGAGCCGAGCGTGGTGCCGCGCGGCGTGAAGTCGGAGGGCAGCCCGGTCTTCCACGGCTGCGTGCGCCTGTGGGTGTTGTGCAGCATTCGCGTGTCCGGCGCCAGCCGGTCGAAATCGTTCCACTGCGACTCCAGCGGGGCGACCGTTCCGGGCGGCTCCAGCAGCAGCCACATCCAGTCGCGGTAGTCGCGCTCGCCGCGGAAGACGCGCTCGAAATCCGCCACCCAGTTCCAGTGCCGCAGGCGCGCGCAGTCCATCAGCATGACGCTGGACGCATAGTGCAGCGGCCGCCGCGAATCCGCCTCCATGCGCCGGGCCATGACGGCGGCGCCGCCCATGTCGCGATCGAGCAGATCGTTGATGTCCGCCAGCGCGAAGATGTCGGGGTCGATCAGCACGGCGCGCCCGGCGTAGGCCATCAACTCGGGGACGGCGAAGCGCAGCGGGGTGAAGGACTGCAGGTCGTCGTTGCGCCAGGTGGCCTGGCGGCCTTCGCGCAGGTAGCTGCGGCCTTCGAAGGCTCCGAGCGCCGGGAAATCGGTCGTCTGCAGGATGCGCACATCGAAGCGCTCCGGCGCCGCGCTGTGGCGCAGGAGCGCGTGCCGGGCAACCAGCGCGCCCACGATCTGCCTGGGATTGGTGTGGATGAAGACGGCGTTGCGCATATCGGAACTCTGCCCTCCCTCAGGGCCGGCCCGGGCAGGCACGGCGCCACTACGGATTCTGCTGCCAGTAAGCCTCGTCGCGCCGCACCAGCAGGTCCGCGGCGCGGCTCCTGCCATCGACCTTGCGCTGGCCTTTCATGTGGTCCATGAAGCGGCCCAGGCGCGAGTTGATCAGCACGTGCGAGGCCTGCCAGCCGGCACCATCGGCGATGTCATGCACCCGCGCGCCGCGCGCCTGGGCCCGCTTGCGGACCACGTCGAACAGATAGGAGTCGTGGTATTCGCGCTCGGCCAGGAACAGGTCCTTGGCGTACATGTCCTCGAATTCCCGCAGCAGACGCCCGGCTTCGCGGTGCCGCAGGTTGTAGACCACGAAGCCGCACTCGCTGTGCTGCGGCCGCCGCAGGCACGCAACCACGCTGTCCGGCGGCGCCAATGCCGCCAGTTCGGCCATATCGACATCGGCGAAGAAGCGGGTATCGGCGTCGATCCAGATCAGGATGTCGGCCTCGGTGCGGCGGGCAGCGTCGAAGACCGCATGACTCTTGTGGGCGAACCGGATGGCGTCCCAGCGGTAGGCCGCCCTGTGCTCGCGCCAGGGCAAGGGAATCGCCAGCGGGCCCAGGCGCAGCCGGCGCCAGGGCAGCTCCGCGCCGCACACCCTCGGATCGTTCGCGTGCCGCGCCTTGAAGGCAGCCAGTTGCGGGCTGCAGGCCAGGAGGTCACGGGGCATGACCCGGCCGGGAACCACCGGCGGCTCGAAGCCTTCGTGATACAGCAGCAGGGGAACGTCGGCCGGCCAGTGCGCGAGATAGCTCTCGAGCATGGTGCGCCCGTAATCGCGATAGCCTGCGGCGTGGCAGGTCGTCACGACGGCGAAGCTGCGGCGCGAAGGCATGCGGTCGGGCGTACGGGAGCCGGCCTCAGCCGCGTGCCCGTTCCAGTGCCGCGAGGATGCGCCCGATATCCTCGTCGTCATGCGCGGCGCTGAGGCTCACGCGCACCAGGCTCACGCCGGCGGGCGTGGCCGGCGGGATCATCAGGTTGGTATAGACGCCCTCGTCCAGCAGCGCCTGCCACACCGACTGGGCCTGCGCGCGCTCTTCGAACACCAGTGCGGCCACGGGCCCCGGTGTCCGGCTGCCGAGGCGATAGCCCAGCCGGCCCGCCCCGGCATGGAAGCGCTCGGCGTGCTTCCAGAGCCGGGCACGCAAGGCCTGTCCGTCCAGCAGTTGCCGCAATGCAGCGCGCGTGGAGGCGATCGATGCCGGCGACGACGAGGCGGTGAAGATGTAGGGGCGGCTGACGAAGCGCAGCAGGTCCAGGTCGGCATGGCGGCCGACGCAGAAGCCACCCACGCCGCCCAGGCTCTTGGAGAAGGTGCCGACGATGAAGTCGACGTCCTGCAGCAGGTCGAGGTCTTCGCACAGGCCCAGGCCGCGCGGGCCGAAGATGCCGAAGGAATGCGCCTCGTCGACCAGCAGCCAGGCACCGTGGCGGCGCTTGACCTGCGCGATCTCGCGCAGGGGTGCCCGGTCGCCCAGCGTGCTGTACACCCCTTCGACCACGATCAGCGCCCGGCGCGCATCGTCGCCCAGGCGCTGCAGCCGGCGGTCGAGGTTGTCCGGGTCGTTGTGGCGAAAGCGGATGGTGGTCGCGTTGCTGAGACGGCAGCCGTCGTGGATGCTCGCGTGGCTGTCCGCGTCCACGAGCAGGAAGTCGCCCGTGTCGGCCAGCGCGGAAATGACGCCCAGGTTCGTCTGGTAGCCGGTGGAGAACACCATGCACGCGGGCCAGCCGAAGGCTTCGGCCAGCTCCTTTTCCAGCCCGCGGTGGCTGGCGTAGTTGCCGCTGGCCATCCGTGAGCCGGTGGTGCCGGTGCCCTGCGTTTCGATGGCTTCGATGGCGGCGGCGCGGCAGGCGGCGTCGAAGGTCAGGCCGAGATAGTTGTTGGTGCCCGCCAGCACCGTGCGCCGGCCGCCGATGGTGGCGCAGGTGGCCGAATGGATTTCGTCCATGGGCGTCGCGATGGGCGCGACGCCCCCCAGCTCCGCCAGGCTGGCGGCGAGGGCCCGTTGCGCAGCGAACTTGTCGAGCAGGTTCACGGATGGCGGCCGCTCAAGCCGTGGATGCCGGCGCGCAGCCCGTTGATGGTCCGCGCCTGCGCAAGCGTCTCGACCGGAATGGAGATGTCGAGGCGGTCCTCGATCTCCATCACGAGGTCCATCACGCCGATGGAATCGAGGTCGGCTTCCTGCATCAGGTCGGCGTCGCCGGCGAGGCCGCCGGAGCCGGGGCGGATGGCGGCGAGCGCTTCGCGGATGGCGTGTTCGATCGCGGCCGGGCTGGCGGAAGCGCCGGCGCCCTCAGCTGGAAGTGGTGAAGGCAGTGTCAAGTGGGATGCTCGCAGGCCCGGTGCGCAGGCCGGTTTCGTCTTCTTCGAACAGCATGGGCGACTTCACGAGCCGGCTCGCGTCCGCGCAGCGGGCCAGGAAGTCCCTGCGCGCCATGCTGCGCGACAGCTTGCCCGAGGAGGTACGCGGCAAGGTGTGCGGCGGCACCAGCTCGATCAGGCAATGGATGCCGAATTCGGAATGGATCGCCTGCTTCAGGCGCGCGGCCAGTGATTCGAGCGTGCGCGAGTCGGTCTCGCGGCACTGCACGACCAGCACCGCCGTCTCGTTTTCCTCTTCGTCCGTCACGGTGAAGGCGGACGCATCGCTGGTGCGGACTTCGGGCTGCTGCTCCGCCAGGTATTCGAGGTCCTGCGGCCAGATGTTGCGGCCCTTGATGATCATCAGGTCCTTGATCCGGCCGGTCACGTACAGCGCGCCCTCGGCGCGGTAGCCCAGGTCGCCCGTATTCAGCCAGCCCTCGGCGGAAAGCACCGCCTGCGAAGCCTCGGGATTGTTGAAGTAGCCCGCCATGACGCTGGCGCCGCGCAGGTGGATGGTGCCGCACTGCCGCTCGCCGAGGGCGGCTCCGTCCTCGCCGCGGATCTCGACCTCGAAGCCCGGCAAGGGCCGGCCGCAGTCGATGAAAGCCTTGCCCTTCACGCCGGCTTCGTCCGCGCGCGGCGGCAGGGCTTCGCCGGTGCGCGACAGCCGGTCGACGTCGACCAGGTCGCTGCGGGGCATGCTGCCGACGGCCGCGAAGCTGACCGCCAGCGAACACTCGGCCATTCCGTAGCAGGGAAGGAAGGCCTGGGGGTGGAAGCCCGCCGGCGCCAGGATCTCGGCCACCTGGCGCAGGGATTCGGGATGGATCATCTCGGCGCCGACGCCGGCAACGCGCCAGTGCGAGAGATCGAGCAACGCCAGGTCCGCCGGCCGGATGCGGCGGGCGCACAAGGTGTAGCCGAACGGCGGGCTGAAGGAGATCGTGGCGCGGTTGCGCGAAATGAGCCGGAGCCACAGCCGCGGCCGCATGGCGAAATCGCGCGTCGGCAGGTAGTCCACGGAGCGTTGCGTGGCGATGCAACCGAGCACGATGCCGACCAGGCCCATGTCGTGGTAGTGCGGCAGCCAGGAACAGAAGCGGTCTTGCGGCGTCAGCGCGAAGCCGTGGTTGAAGATCGCGAACAGGTTGGCCATCACCGCGGCGTGCGTGATCATGGTGCCGCGCGGGAAGCGCGTGCTGCCCGAGGTGTATTGCAGGTACGCCAGTTCGGAGGGGGCCGGCGGCACGGGCTGGGCCTCGTCCGCGGGAAGCGCCAGGAACTCGTCGAGCGTGCCCGCCAGGGCCAGCGGCAGCCCTTGCGCGGCCTCGTGCAGGAAACCGGCGAACTCCACCGGCGCGAACGCGGCCACGGCCTGGCAGTCGGCCAGCAACTGGCGCAGGTGCCTGACATAGGCCTCCCGGCCGCCCAGGTGCACCGCCGCCGGCAGCGGAACGGGCACCAGTCCGGCGTACTGGCAGGCGTAGAACATGACGGCGAAATCGGGGTGGGTGTGCGCGACCAAAGCGACGCGCTGCCCCCGGCCCAGGCGGGCAAGCCGGCGCGACATGGCGAGCGCGCGCTGCCGCAGCTCGCGGTACGGCAGAGTTGCCGTGACCTCGTCCCGCCCGCCGTAGTAGTTGAAGCCCGACGCACCGGTGGCCGCGTAGTCGAGCGCCTCGGTGAGCGTGGAGAAGTCGGCGCTTCGCAACGGGACGCCGCTTTCCGTCGGCGTCGGGGCCGGATCAACAGGTGTTTCTTTGATCAATGCCTCACCCTGTTCTTGTGGTCCGTCTCCGGAAAACGAGAGTTGCGCCGAAGCACTTCGGGCCTGCTCCATTCACTTTCGGAGCCGCAAACTCTAGCGTTCGAAGACGATTCATGCAACGTGTGGCACCGGCGACTGTTCGCGTCGCGCGGTTTAGGCGCGCCAACTGGCGGCACGCGAGGATAGCTGGTATGGGACGCATGTGCTCAAGCGCGCGGCTGCTGCAGGACCACCGCCAGTTGCTCGAGCGTCGGATGTTCGAAGAAGTCGGTGATCTCCATGCGCTGGGGGAATTCGCGCTCGATGGCCTCGTGCATGCGCGCCAGCGTCAGCGAGTTGAGGTTGATTTCCAGCAGGTTCGTCTCGGGCGCGATCTGCTGCCCCGGGGCCAGCGGACGGCAGATCGCCAGCAGGCGGTCGACGATGGAGGACGGTTGCCCGCCGGCTTCGGGCGCGCTGGTGGCGGCCTGGAGCAGCGCCTCCAGCTGCGCCAGGATAGCGGCGAACATGCCCTCCTCGAACGCTTTCACCAGCGCATGGCGCTGGAGCTTGCCGCTGGTGGTCCTGGGCATGCTGCCGACCGGCACCACATGCGCGACGTCGAGCCCGGTGCGCTGGGAGATCGCGCTGCGCAAGGCCAGCGCGGTGGGCACCAGGCTTTCCAGGCTGGCGCGGTGCACCACGAAGATCGCCAGCGCCTCACTGGCATCGGGGCCGGAGCGCACACCGGCCGCCGCCACCCGGTTCGTCTCCAGCCCCTCGACCTGCTCGGCGACCTGTTCGATGTCGCTCGGGTAGTAGTTCTGGCCGTTG
Source organism: Ramlibacter alkalitolerans (assembly GCF_016722765.1). Classification (GTDB taxonomy): domain Bacteria; phylum Pseudomonadota; class Gammaproteobacteria; order Burkholderiales; family Burkholderiaceae_C; genus Ramlibacter; species Ramlibacter alkalitolerans. The sequence continues at coordinate 14,372 of NZ_JAEQND010000019.1, forward strand.
ACGATGATCAGGTCCTTGGCCCGCCCCGCCACCACGAGCTGGCCGTCGAAGAACAAGCCGAGGTCGCCGGTGTCCATCCACTCGGCGGGCTGCCGCGGCCCGGCCGTTGCGTCCGCGCCGCGGTGATAGCCTGCCGAGACGTTCTCGCCGCGGATCTCGATGGGGCCGAGGTGGCGCTCCGGCAGTGCCGTCCCGGTCGCATCCACGATGCGGACCTCGGTGCCCGGCAAGGCGCGGCCCAGTTGCACGAATTCCACGGCGTCCGGCGCGTTGGGGCCGGCCACCCGCACCGGCGCGCCGGTCTGCAGGCTCGCACGCGACAGCCACACCGTGGCCAGGGGAGCCCCCGGCGCCGGGAAGCTCACGGCCAGGCTGGCTTCGGCGAGTCCATACACGGGGAACAGCGCGTTGGCTTTCAGCCCGTGCGGAGCGAGGGCGGTGACGAAACGCCGGCACAGATCGGCCGAAATGGGTTCGGCGCCGTTGAAGACCAGCCGGACCGCAGAGAGGTCGATCCCGCCGGTTTGCTTGAGCGCGAACTGTCGAAGGTAGTGCTGGTAGCCGAAGTTCGGCGAGCACAGCACGGTCGCGCGGCGCTCGCCGGCCTTTTCCAGCCAGAGCAACGGCCTGCGCGCGAACAGTTCGGTGCGCATGATGGCGTGGCTGATGCCGCAGGCCAGCATGGTCAGGTGAAAGCCGATCAGCCCCATGTCGTGCGACAGCGGCATCCAGCTCAGGGCCACGTCGCGGTCGGTGAACGCGGCCGCTTCGGCGATGGACGCGATGTTGGCCGTGAGATTGCGGTGCGTCAGCAGCACGCCCTTGGGCTCGCCGGTGGAGCCGGAGGAGAACTGGATGAAGGCGAGCGCGTCCGCGCCGGACGCGAACGGCTCGCCGGGCGCCTCCCCGAGCGCGAGGCTGCCCGGCGCGAAGGCCGCAGCCCGCAGCTGTGCGAACGTGCCGTCCAGTCCGTTCGCTGCGGCGTAGGCCTCGAGCCGCTCCAGCGCGGGCAGGTCGATGTAGACGCGCGCCCCGCCCAGTTGCGCAAAGACGCGCAGGAGCTTTTGCCGATGCGCGTCCGTGCTGCCGGGCGCCAGCGGTACCGGGACGATGCCGCCGAGCACGCAGGCCCAGAACATCTCCAGGAAGCGTTCGTTGTCGGCCAGGCACAGGATCATCGTGTCGCCGGGCCGCAGGCCCTGCCGCTGCAGCGCTGCGAGCACGCCGAGCGCGCGCTGCCGCAGCCGCTGGAAACTCAGGACGCGTTGCTCCTTCTCGCCCTCGATCAGGGTGAGGTGGCGGTCTTCGCGGGCGTTGGCGGACAGGAGCGCGGGCAGCGTGTCGAATCGCATGCGGACTAGGTGCGCGCAATGAGCCGCATCCGGACCGGATGCCGCGTGCGCAGGTTGATGTGGAATTCGGGCTCGGCTGGTGCGGTGCCGCAGTATTGCAGCTCGAAGCGCCGCGCCACCATGGCGAGGTGCATGGCCATTTCCGCCATCGCGAAACCGGCGCCTATGCAAAAGCGCGGTCCGGCGGAAAACGGCAGGTAGGCGAAGCGATGGCGCCCCGCCGCCGCTCCGGGCGCGAAGCGCTCGGGCACGAACGCTTCCGGACTCTCCCAATGAGCCGCGCTGCGGTGCAGCAGGTAGGGGCTGATGAAGATGTCCGTGCCGGCCGGCACGGGGTGGCCGCCCAGCGTGTCGTCGCCGACGGCGCGGCGGCTGAACAGCCAGACCGGCGGGTAGAGGCGCAGGGCTTCCTGCAGCACCTGCTCCACGTAGCTGCCCGCCGCCGTCTCGCCCGGCACCGATTCCGCCGCCAGCGGCAGGGCCGATGGTGCGTCCACGGCCGCCTGCAGTTCCCGCTGCACCTGGGGATGCTGCGACAGCAGGTACCAGGTCCAGTTCAGCGTGCTGGCGGTGGTTTCATGGCCGGCGATGATCAGCGTCAGGGCTTCGTCGACCAGGGCGCGCTCGGCCATGGGCGCTTCGCCCCCCTTGTCACGGGCGTGCATCAGCATCGAAAGCCAGTCCGCTTCGCTGCGGCCCTCGTGCCTGCGCGCATCGACGATATCGCGCACGAAGCGGCCCAGGGCCCGGAACCGGGCGGCGAAGCGCAGGTCGCGCACGCTTTCCTCGGCCAGGAAATCGAAGGGGTTGCTGCCCTCGGCCAGGACGAGGCGGTCGAAGTCGACGCTGAACAGCGCGCGCAACACGACCTCGAGGGCGACCGCACTGAGTTCGCGCGTCAGGTCGATGGGCTCGCCGCTGCCTGCGCGCACGGCCCAGCGCGCGACGAGGTCCGCCTGGAGGTCCTGGATCATGGGCGCGAAGGCGCGGTTGGCGCTGCCCTGGAACATCGGCTGCATCCGGTGGCGCTGCCGCGCCCAAGCCTCGCCCTCGCTCACGATCAGGCCGTTGCCGACCAGCATGCGCACCCGCTCCAGGCCGGCGCCCTTCACGTAGTTGGCGCGGTGGGTGAGAAGCACGCGCCGGATGTCGTCGGGATCGTTGATGACCAGGGCATCGACGGGGCGCGTGAGCGATGGCACGCGAAAGGTATTGCCGTACTGCGCCAGCCACTGCAGCAGCAGCGACAGGCTCTCGTCGTTGGCGTCGAGATCGTGGCGCTCGGTCGGGCCGGGCGCCGACAATGCCTGTGCCATACTCCGGAAGTGCCTGCGTGCTCAAGTGCGGTTGCCGGGATTATGCATGGACACACCGGGTAGCGCCCCCCTGCGCATCGTCGTGCTGATCGCCTCCGACTTCGCGCTTGCACCCGAGCGCGAGGCGCGCTGGCTGCGCGATCTGCCTGCAGTCCGCCAGGCAGACATCGCCCGCTGGCCCGACGGCGCTGCGCGGCACCGATCTCTCCTCGGCACTCGCCTGCTGCGCGAAGGGCTGCGCCGCTTCGGCTTCCACGACGCCTCGCTTTCATCCTTGCGCCACGCGCCAACTGGCCGCCCCACGCTGGACCTTCCGCTCGACTTCAGCCTGTCGCACTGCGAGGGGCGCGTGCTCTGCGCCCTGTCCTGCAGCGGACCGATCGGCGTCGACGTCGAACCCATCGGGTCGCTGGTGGCCGCCGATTTTCCGAATTACCTGAGTGCCGCGGAGCGGGCGTGGGCCGGTGGCGATCCGCGCCGCTTCTATTCGATCTGGACCCGCAAGGAGGCCGTCGTGAAGGCGGCGGGCCAGCGCGGCCTGGCCGAGTTGCGGCACGTCGACACGCAAGGCGCGGATGGCGGTGCCACGTTTGCCGGAGTTGCGTGGCAAACCGCTTCAATCCCTATGGGAATCGCCCATGTGGCCCATCTGGCTTGCGGGCCGGGCCGACAATCGTTAGCCTGCGTGACCGTCGAGCATCTTTCCCGAGAACAGGTGGAATGCAATTGACCAGACCCGGCCGTGCCCTCATCCTCGCTGCCGGCCAAGGCAGCCGGCTGCTGCCCCTGACGCAAAACCTTCCCAAGTGCCTGCTCGAACTGGGCGGCCGCAGCATGCTCGAGTGGCAGTTGCGCGCCCTGGCCGAAACCGGCATCGCGGAGGCCGTGGTGGTGACCGGGTTCCGCGACGACCTGGTGCACCATGCGCTGCAGCACATGGCGCCGCCGGGCATCGCCGTGCGCACGCTGTTCAATCCCTTCTACAAGCTGGCCGACAACCTGGCCAGTTGCTGGATGGCGCGCGCCGAGCTCGATCGCCCGTGCCTGGTGCTCAACGGCGACACGCTGTTCGAGCCCGAGATCGCGCGCCGGCTGCTGGCCGCGCCGCCTGCGCCCATCACCGTCACCATCGACCGCAAGCCGCGCTACGACGACGACGACATGAAGGTGCAGACCCAGGGCCAGCGCCTGCGCGCGATCGGCAAGACCTTGCCGCGCGAGGTGGTCGACGGCGAGTCGATCGGCTTCCTGCGCTTCGACGCGGCGGGCGCGGCGCTCTTCGTCGAGGAACTCGAGCGCACCATGCGCACGCCGGAGGGGCCGGGCCTCTGGTACCTGTCGGCGATCCATCGGCTCGCGGGCGCGGGTGCCGAGGTCCGCGTGGCTTCGATCGAAGGCCTGCAATGGGGCGAGCTCGACTTCCCGGCCGACCTGAGCTTCCTGCGGGAACTGGTCGCCGGCTGGCAAGGCACCCGCGCGGAGAGCGGCACGTTCGGCCTGACCGAAGCCGCGGCCTGATCGACCGCAGCGCCGGCGCGTTCAGCCGGTGCTGACGAGTGCGCGCACGAGGTCCAGGTCCGCGGGTTTGTCCACGTCGATGGCCGCGCGGCCGTCGCGCATGGCCACCAGCGCCACCCGCGCGTTGCCTGCCATCGCGCCGAGGCGGGCGACCGCAGCCGTCGACGAAAGCCGGCCGAACCGATAGCGCAAGGCAAAGCTCCATCCCAGGCGCTGCATCAGGCGCAGGGGCTCCTTGCGCGCCGCCTCGAGTTCGCGCCACAGGGCCACCGCGCCGGCGGCCTGCGGCCGGGCGAGCAGGAACAGGTTGCAACCGGAGAAGTCGCCGTCGGCGAAGCGCAACCAGGTGCGCCGGGTGCCGGGCGCAGCCGCCTCCACGGCAGCGCGCCCGGCCAGGGCCGCGACCACGTCGGCATCGGCCGGGCACGCGGCCAGGAACTCGTGGATCCACTCCGGCTGCAGCAGCGCATGGTCAGCGGTGGTGACCAGCAGCGGGGCGCCTTCGCGCGCCAGTGCCGCCGCGACCGTGGCGCTGGGGCCGTCGGCCGTCGGCAGGGTGGCCAGGGGCTTGCCGCAGCTTGCGGGCAGCAGGCCGGCCAGTCCTTCCAGCCGCTGCGGGCTGTCGATCGCAACCAGGATGCGGCCGACCTCGGGCGCAGCCGCGAGCGCGGCGACGACGCGCTCGATCATCGTGCTGCCGCCGATGGCGATCAGCGCCTTGTGGCTGACGCCGGCGTACTCGGCCAGCGGGTCGCCGCCGGGGCGCGTGCCGGCCAGCACCAGGGCGGTGAGGCCGGGCATGTCAGGCCGCGCCGCCGACCAGGCGTTTTTCGTACACGCGGTAGGTCTTGTACGGATCGGCGCCTAGCGCTTCGATGATGTGGCGCATCGGCCGGTTGTCCTCGAGGATCCACGAGAGTTCGACCTTCTGTACGCCCTTGGCGCGCAGCCCCTGGCGCATCGTGTCGATCGCCAGGAAGGGCGCCACCGCGCCGGCGAATTCGCCGCTGATGCTGCGGCTGATCCCCATCAGCGGAACGCGCGCCGTCCGCGTTCCGCGCTTGAGGCGCAGCATCAGCTTGGCCCAGTTGAACGGCAGCAGGCTGCCGCCGAAGTCGGCGATCATCTCGTTGAGGTTCGGCAGCGCGATGCCGAAGCCGACGGGCTTGCCATGCAGTTCGACGATGGCGACGCAGCGGGGATCGATGAACATCTTCAGGCTCTTGGCCATGTGCGCGATCTCCGCCGGCGTGAACGGGATGAAGCCCCAGTTCTGCGACCACGCATCGTTGAAGATGGCCGTGACGGTATCGAACTCCTCCCGGTAGCGGCGGGTGTCCAGGTTGCGCACCGTCAGGGCGGCCGGCTTGCGCGGGCCGATCATGCGCTGCGCGGCCGCCGGCATCTCGTGCTCGATGTCGTAGAGGTAGGCGATCAGGTCCTTCGCCTTGGCGTAACCGAGCGCCTCGACGCGGGGGCCCGCATAGGGAGCGTCGTGCCCCATCAGCATCATCGGCGGCGTGTCGAAGCCGTCGACCAGCAGGCCCGTTTCCTCGTTGATCGACAGGTTGAACGGCCCGAGGATGCGCCGCTTGCCGCGCGCTGCCAGCCAGGCCTCCGCGGCTTCGAACAACGCGGCGAAGACGGCGCTGTCGTCCTCGGCGCAGATCATCCCGAAGTGGCCGACCTCGGGATCGCGCACCAGGCGATCGACCTGGGCGCTGATGCGGCCGACGTCCCGGCCGTCGCGGCGAGCGAGCCAGAACTGCGTCTCGGCGTGGGCGAAATACGGGTTCTTGCGCGGCGAGAAGGCCTCTTGCCGCTCCATCATCAGCGGCGGGACGAAATGGGGATCGCGGGCATGCAGGCGCGCCGGCAACCGGATGAACCGGTCCAGTTCCGCGGAGGTCCGTACCGGGAGGATGTCGATGTCGTTCTTCATGCGGTGGGGCGGGCCTTGGCACCTGCCAGGAAACCGAGCCAGAGGGTGCGCACGGCGTGCCAGGCGAAGGTCAGGCCTTGCCATGCGGTGACGATGTACAGGCCCGCCGGGCCGGCGCCGAGCAGGATCGCGAAGGCCATGATGGTCATCGTGATGTTGCGGCGGGCGATGAAGCTGCGCACCCGGCCATCCAGCGGCGTCGCCGCATGCAGCGCGAATCCGAGGCGCCGCCTGGCCACGCCCAGCACGATGCGGTCTGCCAGGTAGAAGACGATCAGCCAGACGGCCGCCAGGTAGAGCGGGTCGGCCGGCGTCCGGCCGCCCAGGCCCCAGGCCCAGGCGAAATACCAGAACGGGGGATGCACGATGTCGGTGCCGTGGTCCAGCACGTTGCCGATCGCCGAATCGGTGAGCGTGAGGCGCGCGATCTTGCCGTCCACGCTGTCGAGCACGCTCATGCCGTAGGCGCAGAGAAAGCCGGCCAGGAAATCGCCGCGCGCGAACAGCGGCACCGCCAGGATGGTCAGCGCGATGGCCAGCAGCGTGACCGTGTTCGGATGGATGCGCCAGCGCGTGCACAGGCGCACCAGCGGCCACACCAGCGGCGGATAGACCCAGCGCGTGAGCAGGTCGGTCGAGCCCTTGTAGTTGTCCCAGAACATCTGGCGCTCCAGCCGCCGCCTCGCAGGGGCGCCGTCGACGGCATGGATCCAGTACGGCAGCGAGCGGCGCAGCTTGTCGACGTAGGCGGGGAACTCCGCCTCGTCCAGCGGCGCGATCCGCCCCGCCGCCAGCAGGGCGTCGGCGACGGCGCGCAGGTCGGGCGCCTGCGGCGGGATGGCGTCGGCCAGCGCAGGTTCCAGCACCAGGGCGACCGCGCGTTGCGCTGCCTCGCCGCGCGCAGCGACGCAAGGCGCATTGCGGCGCAACAGGAAGCGGATCAGGCGCGGGTCGACCGCGTTGCCGCCGTCCAGCGCCAACAGGGGCCCTGCGGCCAGCGCCCGGCGCAGGCGCGTTCCGAGCGGCGCCGTGTCCGGTTCGTTCGAGGCCCCCGCCCACGGGGGGATGACCCCATCGGCACCCGAGAGCACGACCTCGATGCCGGCTTCGAGCTTGCCCAGGCTGCGCCGGATGCGCTCGATCGTCGGGATGCCGAACAAGGGTGTGGCGTGGGCGGCAGGGGCGGCGTCGATCCAGAGCTTCATACGCGCTCGCAGGCGTGCAGTTGGAGCAGCCCGATCAGGACGAACACGATCGGGGCCGCCAGTGCGATCAACAGCGGCGACCAGCGCGCGCTGGTGCCCAGGGCGGCGATCACGCCGTCGAACAGCAGGTACCCGAGACCGAGCACCAGGGCGGTCGCCATCGCGCGCCCGCCGGTGGTGGAGCGCGGCAGCAGGCAGGCGGTCGGCAGCGCCAGCAGCAGCATCACGAAGATGCCCAGCGGCGCCGTGAAGGAGCGGTAGAAGACCGTCTGGTAATAGCGGTGCGGCAAGGTCCCGGCGCGCGTGCCGGCGATGACTTCGGCCAGCATGGAACTGGACAGGCGCGGGTGGTCGACGTCCAGGCGGAGCACGTCGTCGGGGCGCAGGTTGGTGTCCCATTCGCGCTGCTGCGCGTGTTCGCGCACGACGCGGCCCTCGACGAGGCGCGTCTCCCACACGTCCTCGAGCAGCCAGGCCTTGCCGTTCCAGCGCGCTTGGCGGGCCACGATCCGGCGCGCGATCAATCCGTCCGGGCTGCGCACGTAGAGGCGCACGCCCTTGAGCAGGCGGCCGTCGGGGCTCACGCTGTCCAGCGCGGCGGTGCCGCCCCGGGTGGGCGCCCACAGGCGCGAGGACACGTCGTCCGCTGGCGCGCTGGCGCTCCACCATTCCTTCAGGTCGTTGTCGGCGCCGGGGAGGACCGTTTCCGACAGCGCGAACTGCGCGAGCGCGAGCACGCAACCCAGCGGCAGGAGATAGCCCAGCATGCGCATCACGCCGATGCCGGAGGCGCGCATGCTGGTGATCTCGAGGTTGCGTGCCATCGAATGCAGTGCGAGCAAGGTGCCGATCAGCACCGCCGGCGGCAGCGCCATGACCAGGACGGAAGGCGTGCGCAGCAGGGCGTAGTACAGGATTCCGCGCAGGCCCTGGTCGCGCCGGAGGACGTCCGTCGTCACGTCCAGCAGTTCCAGCACCTGGATCAGCGCGCCGATCGCGAGCAACAGCACCAGGATCTGCGAGCCCACGCGGCGCCGCAGGTACGAGGACATCCCCGGGTTCATGGCGCCACCCGCGCGCGGCGCAGCGGCCGCGCCCGTTCCAGCAGGGTCTCGACCCCGGCGACCGCGCGCGACACCGGGTTGTCGCCCGGCCAGGCCAGGCTGCCGCGGAAGATCCACAGGCTGAGCAGCGCGAACAACAGGTAGGGCGTCCAGACCGCCGCGGCCGCCGGCATGCGCCCGCTTTCCGCCAGGCTCTTGCCGAACTGCAGCGAATGATTGAGCAGCAGCAGCGCCACCGACGCGAAGATGACCCCCGGCGTGCGCCGCCCGCGCTTGGCCGCCATGCCCAAGGGCAGGGCCAGCAGCGGCAGCAAGGGCGGGATCAGGGAACGGGCCAGCCGGCTGTGGAATTCCGCCGCGGCACCCTGCTCGCAGGTCCTGCACATCGTCTGCCAGAGCTCCGCCAGGGTGCGCTCGCTGGCGGCCGCCCCGCGGTCGCGGAACGGCGAGTTCGCGGGCAGGGCTTCCTGGAAATATCCGCTGTCGAAGCGTGTGGTGGTCACTTCGCCGGCATCCGTCGTGCGCATCCGCACGCCCTGCTCCAGTTGCAGCCGCATGCCCTGGCCGTTCAGCGCGGCCTCGAGCCGGCCGCGTTCGGCGGTGGTGATCTCCTCCACCGCGCCATCGCGCCGCGACATGAAGACGCCGCGGAAACTGCGGCCGCCTTCATCCACCGTGTCGGCCCGGAAGCTGAATCCATGGGCGATGTCGATGAAGCGGTTTTCCTCGATGCGCGCGTCCCAGTTGGTCTGCAGCGCCTGGTCCATCCTGACGTGGTAGTCGTAGCGCGCCAGCGGCTGCAGCCGCCCGAACAGGTACAGGTTGAACACGCTCAGCAGCACGGCCAGCACGAAGTAGGGAGCCGCGATCCGCGCGATCGAGCGACCGGTCGACAGCATGACATCGAGTTCGCTGTCGTCGCACATGCGCGCTGCGGCCATGAAGATGGCGGCCGTGAAGGCGACCGGCAGCGCCAGCCCGAGGTAATGCGGGACGAGTTCCGCGGCCATCAGCAGCACGAGCGGCAAGGCCGCGCCGGTGGACGCAGCGATGTCGAACAGCCGCAGCAGGCGGCCGAGCATGGTGGCGACCAGCATGGTCGCCACGCCGGCGATCAGGGGAATGGCGAACAGACGCAGCGCATAGCGGTCGAGCCGGTCGAACGGGCGAAGATGCATCCGCGCCGCGCCCTACCCTGCGAAACGCGCCAGGGCCTCGCGCAGTTTCGAGCCCAGCGCGGCAGCGGTCTGCGCATCGAGCGCGACGGCGGGCTCGAGCGCCGGCGGGCCGGGCCAGCCGGTATCCGGGAAGTCCACGCCTTCGAAGCTGCGGCCGTCCTCATAGCGCGGAAGGATGTGGAAGTGCACGTCGCGGTCCACCATCATCAGCACCAGGTAATTGATGCGCTGGTAGCCGACCACCTCGCGCAGCGCCGCCTCGACGGCGTGCGTCAGGCCGCGGAGTTCGACGAAGGCACGTTCGCTGACATCGCCCAGGGCCTGCACCGGCTCGCGGCACACGAGCACCATGGAGCCCAGCGTCGGCTGCTTCGGCCGCAGCAGCAAGGTCCAGCAGTCCGTCTGCGCAAGACGGCCACCGGGGTCGCCGAATTTGAGTTCTGTCGCATTGGCCATCGGATGTCGATCCTCGCAGTTGCTGGCAGCAGGTCGTCAGAGATCGTTCCTATTCTCGCCTGAGCCGAAGTGCCCGGCACGCGGAAGGGCCAAGGCAAAGCCGCCGTCGGCAACGAAGGCCTGGCCTTCGACGGACCAGCGCCGCACCTCCACATGCACGGAGGGGGCGCCATCGGCAGCACCATCGCGCAGGGACAGGCGATGCCACATCGCACCCTGGTCGCTGGGGTTGGGCAGCGCCGACGAGGACGGCACGCACAGGCAGGGAATCGCGCCGTGGGGGCCCGCGACGGCGTCCAGCCGCGCATCGCGGGCATGGCCATGCAGCACCAGTTCGGCGCCGTGGCGGCGCAGCACGGCGCACAGGTCTTCGCGGTCGGCCAGGGCCTTGCGCCAGCCGATCGCGTCCGCCGCCGGCGGGTGGTGCAGCATGACGATGCGGGTTTGCCCTGAGGCCTGTTCCGCGGCGAGAAGGTCCGCCAGCCGCGCCAGTTGCGCCCGGCCCAGCCGGCCGCGCGCCAGCAACGGGGCCGTCGGCAAGGCCGAATTCAAGCCGATCAGGCTCACCCCCTCGACGCGGTGCACGAAAGGCCAGGTGTGGCCGTTGCGCGTCCAGGGCTCCCACAGGTCCAGGCCCGCGGCCGGCGGCACGCGCACCAGGGCATCGTGGTTGCCCGGCACCACGCTGATGCGCTGCGCCGGCGCCAGCGCCGCGAGCCACGCGGCGGCCTGCCGGAATTCACCGGGCAGCGAGAAGTTCGTGAGGTCGCCGGTGATCAGGATGTGATCGACCGCCTGCGCACGCAGGTCGCGCACCAGCGCATCGAGGATCTCGCTGCGGTGCAGGGCTCGCCGCCGCTGCCAGGACCAGGCACTGAGCTGGCGCTTGGACAGGCGCTGCAGCGGCGACAGCATCGGTTCGAACGGAAGGTGCACGTCCGAGACATGCGCGAAGGTCGTTCCGCTCATCGATAATCACCCGCTGCCTTTTGGACTTTTCACGTTTTCGATCATGCCAAACCTTCATGCGCGATGCGGCGGGCGGCCTCTGTGAGCACCGGTGACGCGGTGCACCCACGCGTGGCGGGTCGCGTCGTCGGCCAGTCCCCCTTGCGTATCTGGGGGCTGACTTCGGAGGCCCGCCTCAAGCGCCAGTTGCAGCGGGCCGGAGCCGATGCGCAAGGGGCCGACGCCGATCGCGTGGTGTTGCTGCGGGCGGACTGGGTCTACGACGAGGCGCTGGTGCGCGGCCTGGCCGCCGCGGCCGGCGATGTCGCCTTGTGTGCGGAGGAAGGCACGGTGGTCGCCCTCGCCGTTGCGGCGGCGGACGCCGAGCCGGCATCGGCGGCCCTGGCGCAGGGACGCGCCCCGGCGGGCGCGCGCGCTCTCTCGCCCATGCAGGTCGCCGACGGCTACAACGACAAGCTGCGCAAACGCGAACCGCCCTACCTCTTGCCGCTGACCGCGGACAACCTGCCGGCGATCGAGCGCCGCACCTTCAGCGGCGCCTACAAGGGCGTGACCGACCTGGTCACGCTGTACGTCTGGCCGCGGCCGGCACGGTATGTCACCGGCCTGTGCGCCCGCTCCGGCATCACGCCCAACCAGGTCACCTTCGCGAGCCTGCTGCTGGTGCTGGCGGCCATGTGGCTGTTCTGGACCGGCCGCTACGGCATGGGCCTGCTGGCGGCCTGGGCCATGACCTTCCTGGACACCGTCGATGGCAAGCTGGCGCGCGTGACGCTGCGTTCCTCGCGCTTCGGCGACATCTTCGACCACTCGATCGACCTGATCCATCCGCCCTTCTGGTGGTGGGCGTGGATCGTCGGCCTGCCGGCCGTGGGCCTGGCGCTGGAGCATCCGGCCCTGTGCCTGTGGGCCATCGTGGCCGGCTATGTGCTGCAGCGCCTGGAAGAAGGCGCCTTCATCGCCTGCTTCGGCATCGAGATGCATGTCTGGGAACGCTTCGACAGCCGCTTCCGCCTGTTCACGGCGCGGCGCAACCCGAACCTGCTGCTGCTGACGGCTTCGTTCCTGTTCGGCCGCCCCGACCTCGGCATCGAGGCCGTGGCCTGGTGGACCGTGCTCTCGCTGCTGGTCCACGCCCTGCGCCTGCTGCAGGCCGGCCTGGCGCGCCGCCGCGGCCCGCTGCGTTCCTGGCTCGCGGCACCGACGTGAACGAGGACCTGCCCGCGCTGGTGGACGCGGAGCTGCGCCGCCCGGTGCCGCCCGCCGTGGCGGCGCTGGCGCAGCGGCTCGCGGCGCGCGCGCGGGGAGGCGCCCTCGCCGTGCTGTTCTACGGGTCGGCCCTGAGGGACGATGCGCTCGACGGCGTGCTCGACTTCTACGTGCTGGTCGAGCGCGCGGACGACTGGCCGCAGTCGCGCACGGCCGCCTGGGCCAACCGCATCCTGCCGCCCAACGTGGGCTACCTGGAAGACCCCGGCGCAGCCGCGAGCGCAAACCGCCGCCTGCGCGCGAAATATGCGGTCATGACGCTGGCGCAGTTTCGCCGGGCCATGTCCGTGCGACGCATCGACACGACGCTCTGGGCCAGGTTCTCCCAGCCCTGCGCGTGCGTGCAGGCCCGCCACGCTGCGGCATTCGAGGCGGTGCGCGAGGCCATCTGCGATGCGATCGTGACCGCAGCGCATTGGGCGGCAGCGCTGGGGCCGCCCGCGGCCGACGCGGCCAGCTACTGGCGCGCCTTGTACCAGCGCACCTATGCGGCAGAGCTGCGCGTCGAATCGTCTGCGCGCGCCGTGGACCTGGTGGGCCGGGACGCTGCGCGCTTCACGCGGCTGCTGCCACTGGCCTGGCGCGCAGCCGGTATCGCTTTCAGCGCCGCCGAGGATCGAATGGTCCCCCTGGTGGGCGCTGCCGAACGCGCGGAGGCCGAAACGCGCTGGCAACGCCGTCGACGGCTGGGCCGGCCGCTGAACCTGTTGCGCCTGCTCAAGGCGGCGCTCACCTTCGAGAACGCCACCGACTATGTCGCCTGGAAGGTGGAGCGCCACAGCGGCCTGCGCATCGAGCCGACCGCGTTCCAGCGGCGCCATCCGCTGCTGGCCGCGCCGGCCCTGTACTGGCGCCTGCGCAGGCTCGGCGTGCTGCGCTGAAAACCCGGGACACCGCCATGCACCTGCCGACCTGCCTGCGCCGCCCCGTCGTGACCGCCCTCGGCCTGCTGGCGCCCTTCGCCACCGCGCCCGCTGCGCCGGCCGCAGACCCGGGTGCCGCACCGGCGCAGGCGGTTCACGTCGCCGCCGAAGCCGCCGCCAGCGCCAGGACCTATCCCACCGCCATCGCGCGCTCCTTCACCTTCAACTACCTGATGCAGCGGGGCGGCCTGCGCGGCAGCTGCGAACTGAGCTGGGCCCGCACGGGCGGCAAGTACGAGGCGCGCCTGAAGGGCACGGTGGCCGGCTTCACGGTGCTGGACTGGGCGAGCAGCGGCGGCTTCGATGCGGCGGGCGTCGCGCCCAGCCTGTACGTCGAACATCGCCTGGGCAAGTCCGACCGGGACGTGCGCTTTCGCAAGGCCGAATCGCGCATCGTCTTCTCCGGCACGCGCAGCAGCGACATTCCCTTCGTCGCCGGCGTGCAGGACCGGGTGAGCTGGCTGGTCCAGCTGCCGGCGATCCTCGCCGCCGATCCGGCCAAGGGCCGCGCCGGAACCCGCGTCGCGCTGTACGTCGTCGGCACGCGCGGCCGCGCCGGCGACTGGGTCTTCCAGTCGGAAGGCCGCGAGACCATCAAGACGCCGATGGGCACCCTGCACACGGTGAAGTGGACCCGCCAGGCCGGCAAGGGGGACGACCTGGAGGCCGAGGTCTGGCTGGACGTCGAGCGCCACTACCTGCCGGTGCGCATCCGCCTGACCTTGGCCGGCTCGGAAGCGGCGCTGGACATGACGCTGGCCGACGCCAGTCCTTAGGGCCTGGCCGCCCGCAGGCGGCAAATGCAGAACCGTTTGCGGGGGTTTGCCGTGGCCGGTATGCTCCATCACCCCCAGATTCCCTTGCCCGCCTCGTGGACGCCACTTCACTTCCCGGTCACTACGGCACTGCACGCGCGAGCTTCGGCGCGAAGGACTTCGGCTGGCGCGACCAGGCCCACGGCCTCGTCGCCGACCTGTTCGAGCGCTCCCCCGCCATCTACTGGACGGATTTCCTCCTGAGCAGCCTGACCGGCTGGGCCTTGACGGCGGTGTACTTCCGCGCGCAGCCGTTCAGCGCCCTGCAGGTCGCGGCGTTCCTGCTCGCCAGCCTGCTGTTCTTCCGGGCCGGCACCTTCATCCACGAGATCGTGCACATGCCGCGAGACCAGATGGTGGGGTTCAAGCGCGCGTGGAACCTGCTCCTGGGCATTCCTTTCCTGATGCCGTGGGTGATGTACAGCAACCACGTCGAGCACCACAACCACCGCCGCTTCGGCACGCCGGGCGATGGGGAGTACCTGCCGCTCGGAGCCTCGCCCACCACCGAGATCTTCAAGTACCTGGCGCAGGCGCCGCTGCTGCCCCTGTTCATGCTGCTGCGGTTCGGCGTCCTCGGCCCGCTGTCCTGGTTCCATGCGAAGCTGCGCCACTGGGTGCTGACGCGCGCGTCCGCGGCCGTCTCCAACCCCTACTACAGCGAACCCTTTCCGAAGCGGCTGGCGGGGCACCTGCAGCTGATGGAGGTGCTGTGCCTGCTGTACCTGCTCACGCTGGGCCTGCTGGTGTGGCGCGACGTGATCACCCTGTCCCAGGTGGGCATGGGCTACCTGCTGCTGGCGTTCACGCTGGGCCTGAACTGGGTGCGCAACCTGGCGGCGCACCGCTACGTCAACGACGGCACGCAGATGGACCACGCGAGCCAGGTCGCGGAGTCCATCAACATCACGGGCCAGACCTGGCTGACCGTCGCCCTCTTCCCGGTGGGCCTGCGCTACCACGCGCTGCACCACCTGTTCCCCGCGCTGCCGTACCACAACCTGGACGAGGCGCACCGCCGCCTGATGCAACACCTGCCGGCCGATGGTTCGTACCGCGCCACCAACCGCGACAGCTTCTTCGCCGCCGTCGGCGAGCTGTGGCGGTCCGCGCGTGCAACGGCCCCCGAGGCGTCGGCGATGCGCGCGTGGCTGCCGCGCTCTGGTCGATCTTGAACGCGCGCCTGGGCGCCGTGCCCGATCCCGCAGCAGCCGGCGTCGAAGGCGCCTCGCTGCCGCCCTGCCTGATCGTCAACCCGCTGAGTTTCCGCGCCTCGCGCGGACTGGCGCAAGAGGCGTGCGAACTGGCGCGCGCACGCGGGGCCGAGGTCGTCTCCATCGACAGTCCAGCGGCGCTGAGCGCCGCGGTCGAAACCATCCTGGCGCGGCGCCAGCGCAAGGTCATGGTGCTGGCGGGCGACGGCACGGTGCGCGCGGTGGTCGAACAGCTCGCCGCCCTGCCCGCCGGCGCCTGGATCCCCGATCTCCTCGTTCTCCCGGGCGGCCGCACCAACCTCATCGCGAACGACCTGATTCCCGGCGCCGCGGCGCTCGACCTGCTGCGGCGCGCGCTGGCCCCGGCGCATCGCTGGGACGCGAGCATCGCCGAACGCTTCACCTTGTGCATCGAGCAGGATGGCGCGCCGGCGCGGCACGGGTTCTGGGTCGGGGCGGCGCTGATCGACAGCGTGATCCGGCGCACCCACGAACATCGCGCCGGCGGTACCGGTGCCCTGAGGACGGGGCACCTGAGCACCGTCGCTGCCTTGCTCGGGCTCGCATCGAAGGCGCTGCGCGGACGCTCCGGCCTCACTGCCCCGCGGCTGCGCGTGCGCGCCGGCGCCGCGGGCGTGCTGATGGAAGGCCCGGTCAGCCTCCTGGTCGCCACGACGCTGCACCATCGCAAGGGCCTGTTCGATCCTTACGTCTCGCGCGCCGCGGACGACCTGCGGCTGACCGCCGTGTCGCGCCACGCCGACCGCTTCTGGGCCTGCCTGCCGCGCCTGTTGACCGGGCGTTTTTCTCCGGCGATGGATCCCGCCCACGGCTACGTCAGCGGCAGCTTCGCGCGCGTCGAGATCACCGGCGTGGCCGGCTACTCGCTCGACGGCGAGGCCTATGACGCCGATCCGCAAAGACCCTTGATCCTGCGGCGCGGCACGCGCCTGCGCTTCGTCGTCGCATGAGTCCCTCATCCGCGCCGAAGGCCACGAGCACCGCGCAGGCGCGCGGCGCACTGCCCATGGTGCGTGCCTTCGTCCAGGCCTACCCGGGCCGCAGCGCAGCGGCCTTCGTGGCCGTCTTCATCGCCGGCCTGATGGACGGACTCGGCATGTCGATGCTGCTGTCGATGCTGACGCTCACCACCTCGGGTGCCGGGCACAAGGCGTCCCTGCCGGAGCAGGTCGCGACCCGCATCGCCACCTTCCTCGGACTGCAGCCGACGGCGCCGGTGCTGCTGGCGCTGGCCATCCTGCTGATCGCGCTGAAGGCGGTGTTGACGCTGCTGGCCAACAAGCAGGTGGGCTACGCGGTGGCGCACATCGCCACCGACCTGCGCCTGGCCGCGATCCGCAGCGTGATGGCGGCGCGCTGGAGCTACTACCTGAAGCAGTCGGCGGGCCGCCTGTCGAACGCGATCGCGACCGAGGCGCAGCGGGCCTCCGAAGCCTTCCAGTACAGCGCCGAGATGGCGGCGATGCTGCTGAACTCGCTGATCTATCTCGGGATCGCGCTGTCGATCTCCTGGCGGGCGGGCCTGGCCGCGGGCATCGCCGGCGGGCTGCTGCTCGCCGTGCTGCACGTGCTCATTCGCACTTCCCGGCATGCGGGCCAGCACCAGACCCGCTTGCTGACCTCGCTGCTGTCTGCCACCGCGGCCCTGCTGGCGGCCGCCAAGCCGCTCAAGGCCATGGCCCGCGAGGACCACGTGGATGCACTGCTGTCCGACCAGATGAAGCAGTTGCGGCGGGCCCTGCGCAAGCAGGTCGTCAGCCGCGAGGCCTTGAGTGCCTGGCAGGAACCGCTGCTGGCGATCATGGTCGGCATCGGCTTCTTCCTCAGCCTCGTGGTGCTGCAGATGCCGCTCGCCGCCGTGCTGGTGATGCTGTTCCTGCTGGCCCGGGTGGTGAGCTATCTGTCGAAAAGCCAGCGTTCCTACCAGCAGATCGTGGTGCGCGAGAGCGCCTACTGGTCCCTCATGGACAGCATCGCGGCGGCGCGGGCGGAAGTCGAGCCGGAGGGCGGAACGCAGACCGTGCAGCTGTCCGCGGAGATCCGCTTCGATGCCGTGCGCTTCCGCCATGCCGACGGCCGGCTGGTGCTGGACGACGCCTCGTTCGCCATCGCCGCCCGCGAGCTGACCGTCATCGTCGGCCCCTCCGGCGCCGGCAAGACCACCCTGCTCGACCTGGTCGTGGGCCTGCACCGGCCCGAGGCCGGGACCATTTCCATCGACGGGGTGCCGCTGCACGAACTGTCGATCCGCGAATGGCGGCGCCAGATCGGCTACGTGCCGCAGGACACCGTCCTGGTGAACGACTCCATCGCCTACAACCTGGCCTTCGGCGAAGAAGGTCTCGCCGAAGCGGACCTGCGCGAGGCGCTGCAGGCGGCCAACGCGCTCGAGTTCGTCGACGCCCTGCCGGACGGCTTGCGCACCCTCGTCGGCGAGGGCGGCTGCCGGCTCTCCGGCGGCCAGCGGCAACGCCTGGCCATTGCCCGCGCGCTGGTGCACAAGCCGCGGCTGCTGCTGCTCGACGAGGCGACCAGCAGCCTCGATGCGCAGGCGCAGGCGGCCGTCATCGAGACGGTGCAGCGCCTCAAGGGCAGCCTGACCATCCTCGCCGTCACCCACCAGGAGCGGATGATCGCCGCGGCCGACCGCATCTACCGGCTGGCCGGCGCGCAGGTGAGCGCCGATCCCGCAGCCGGCCAGCCGAAAAGATCCCTGCAGGCATGACGCCGGCGCAGGAAGCACCCGACCTGGGGCGCCGGCTGCGGCGTGCACGGCGCCGGATGCTGTTCCTGGGCCTGCGGGCGCTGCTGCGCGTGATCGGCTTCGGCGGCATCGGCGTCGTGGGCAGCGTGGCCGGAGCCCTGCAATTCCACTTTGCGCGGCGCCAACGCAGGCGCATCGAGCATGACATGGCGCTGGCGCTGGGGCGGCCGCCCGGCGATCCGGCCGTGCGCGCGCTGTTGCGCGAAGCCTATCGCGTCAACAACACCGCCGTGCTCGAAACCCTGGCGATGTTCGATCGCCATCTCGACGAGCAGCAACTGGGCGAGCGCTGCGAGATCGCAGGCCTCGACGAGCTTCGCAGCGCGATGGCGGCCGGCCGCGGCGCCATCCTGCTGGCCACGCATGCGGGCAATGCGGCGCTGCTGCCGGTGAAGCTGGCGCACGCGGGCTGGGCGGTCAGCGTCGTCTATCGCGAGGCGCGGATGATGTCCGCGGGCTTCCTGCAGGCCGGCCTGGAGCGCTACGGCATCGAAGGCATCCTGGCGAACACCGGCCTGCGCGCCTATGGCCAGATGCTGGCCGCGCTGAAGCAGGGCCGCATCGTCTTCCTCATGATGGACCAGGGCGTGCGCGCGCCCAGGGACGGACTGCCCGTGCGCTTCCTCGGCAAGGAGGCCGCCATGCCGGCCGGCCCTTCGCAGCTCGCACGGGCGGCGCGGGCGCCGCTGCTCCCCGTGGTGACGACGGCGGCCAGGCCGCTCTGGCACTTCACCATCCGGCCGCCGGTCACGCTGGGACAGGGCCCGATCGAATCGGATGTCGAAACGCTGGCCCGGCTGACCGAGCGGCAGATCCTCGACTACCCGCATCTCTGGAGCTGGCACCAAAGGCGGTGGCGCAAGATTGCCCCGGGCCCGGTGCATCCGTAGGGCAACGCCAGGCGGCGAAGGAGGTGAAAATGATGCGGCCGCCTCGCGCAACATCCATGCTCGCCCAACCCGTCGTCCGCCTCGCCTCGCTTGCCGACGCCGGCGCCATCGCCGCCCTGTCCCGCGACACCATCGAGACCGGCCTGCCCTGGACCTGGCGGCCCGAGCGCGTGGCCAACGCCATCCGCGATCCGAACACGAACGTCGTGGTCGTCGGCCCGCGCGAGGCGCTCGAGGGCTTCGGGATCATGATCTACCGCGAGGACGATGCGCATCTCGTGCTGTTCGCCGTGCATCTTGCGAAACGCAGGCAAGGCATCGCCAGCACGATGCTGCTGTGGCTGGAGGATGTGGCCCGCGCAGCCGGCTGCCGGCGCATCCGGCTCGAAGCGCGGCGCGACAACGTGGCCGGCCGCAATTTCTACAGCGAACACGGCTACCACGAGCGCGCCATCGACAAGGACCGCTACCACCAGGGCGTCGATGGCGTGCGGCTCGAGAAGTGGCTGCAGTCCGGAACGCCGGAGCCGTCACCGGACGCCTGAGGCTGGCGAGCGGCACACCGCCAGCAGGAACGCGCCGAATGCGTTACCATGCCCTGGCTGACGTTCCACAAGAGTCCGCATCTCCAGGTTTCTCTGCCCCTGCTCCCGCCCCGCGGCGAGTCGTTGTCGAATCTCCCTCCGATGGTTTCTTGGCGTTCGCACCACGCGGCTTCGTGCTGCGCGGGAACTTCCAGACGAAGGATTCACATGTCGACCAACAACCAGACCGGAACCGTGAAGTGGTTCAACGAGAGCAAGGGCTACGGCTTCATCACGCCGGACGGCGGCGGCAAGGACCTGTTCGCGCACTTCCGCGACATCCAGGGCACCGACCAGTACAAGACGCTGGCCGAGAACGCCCGGGTCCAGTTCGTGGTGACGCAGGGCGCCAAGGGCCCGCAGGCCACCAACATCTGCCCGATCGCCAACTGAAGCCGGCCGCACGTACGCCAGGGGCCCGCAGGGGCCCCCTGCCGCCATGGTGACGTTCGACCCGGTGCGCATGCAGTACCAGGTGGACCTGCGCTACCAGGTGAACAGCCCGGGCTCGGACTTCATCTTCAATGTGCAGGCGGCACGCACCCGGCAGCAGCTGGTGCTGTGGGAGTCGCTCACGGTCAACCAGGGCGTGCAACTGCAGGAACACTGCGACCCGGCGACGTCCGGCCGCTTCCTGCGCCTGCGCGCCACCTCCGGCGAGCTGGCGCTGCGCTACGCGGCGCTGGTGGAGCAGCGGCCCGTCGGCGAAGCGCCGGGCAACATCCCGGAGACCTGGATTCCCGACCTGCCGGGCGAAGTCCTGCCCTATCTCTATCCGAGCCGCTTCTGCGAGTCGGACCTGCTCGCGCCCGTGGCGCTGGCCCACTTCGGCGCCCTGTGGCAAGGCTACAGCCGGGTCGAGGCGATCTGCGCCTGGGTGAACACGCATGTGAAGTTCGCCTCCGGCAGTTCGTGCAGCACCACGACCGCCTCGCAGACGCTGGCCTCGGGCCGTGGCGTCTGCCGCGACTTCGCGCACCTGATGATTGCGCTGTGCCGCGCGCTGAACATCCCGGCGCGCTTCGTCACGGGCTTCGACTACGGCGCCGATCCTGCCCTCGGCCCGTCGGACTTCCACGCGTACGTGGAAGCGTACCTGGGCGGCCGCTGGTACATCTTCGACCCCTCGGGCACCGCGATTCCGATGGGCTTCATGCGGCTGACCTCGGGCCGCGACGCCGCCGATTGCGCCTACGCCTCGATCTTCGGCGACGTGCTTCCCCTGAGCCGCACGCTGCAGATCAGCGCGGCTTCGACCAGCCCTGGCCTGCCCGCGCTGGAGCCGTACCGCGTCAGCGGCGCGATTTCCACCGCCGTCGACTGAGCACCCTCACTTGATCACGCCCTGCGCCTGCAGGGCCGCGAGACGCCCGGCGTCGAGTCCGAGCAGCGTCTCCAGGACCTCGCGCGTGCCCTCCCCCAGCACCGGCGGCGGCAACCGCACCGGCATGCGCGTGCCGTCCATGCGGTAGGGCGGCGCCATCACGTCCATGCTGCCGGCCACCGGATGCGGCTGCTTCGTGACGAGGCCGGCGTGCTCCGCGCGCGGCGAGGTCAGCGCCTCGAACAGGCCCAGCACCTCGCCGCAGGGGATGCCGACGGCACTCATGCGCTCCAGCAGCAGCTTGCGCGGGCGCGCGCGCATCTCCTGCAGCAGCAGCGGCACCAGGGTGTCGCGGTTCGCCTTGCGCGCGAGGTTGGTGCCGTAGCGTTCGTCCTGCAGGATGTCCGGCCGCGCGATCACCTCGGTGCAGAAGCGCTCGAACTGCGCGTTGTTGCCCACCGCGACGATCAGCGGGCCGTCCTGCGCATCGAACACGCCGTACGGCACGATCGAGGGATGCGCGTTGCCGTAGCGCGGCGGGTCCTTGCGCATCAACAAGGCCTCGAGTCCGTAATACGCGCTGACCATGAGGCCGCAGTCGAACAGCGCCAGTTCGACGTGGCAGCCCTTGCCGGTGCGCTGGCGATCGAAGAGCGCGGCGAGCACGGCCTGCGCGGCATACATCCCGGTGAACAGGTCGACCGCGGCGACGCCGAACTTCAGCGGCGGCTGCGACGCCTCCCCGTTGATGGCCATCAGGCCCGCTTCGCCCTGGATCACCAGGTCGTAGCCGGGCCGCGCGGCTTCGGGGCCGTGCCGGTCGTAGCCGGAGACGGAGCAATAGACGACGTCCGCCTTGACGGCGCGGACCTGTTCGTAGCCCAGCCCCATCTTTTCCGCGCCACCGAACTTGAAGTTCTGCACCACGACGTCGCACTGCTTCGCCAGTTCGCGCACGAGTTCCTGCCCCGCGGGACTCTGCAGGTCCACGGTGACGGAACGCTTGTTGCGGTTCATGCTGTTGAAGTAGGCGGTTTCGGTGTCGCCCACGCGAAGGCCCCAGTCGCGCGTGTCGTCGCCGCGCTTCGGATGCTCGACCTTGATCACCTCGGCGCCGAGGTCGCCGAGCACCTGCGCGCACAGCGGCCCCGCCAGCACGCGCGAGAGGTCCAGGACACGGATGCCGGCCAGCGGCAGCGAAGAGGATGGGGACATCATGGCGACTCGCGGGACGAAGGCGCGGATTGTCGCATCGCGCTAACCATGGAGGCGGCGCGAGTCCTCGGGGGCCTCGGCGCGGTCTTCGAGGCTGTAGTCGCGGATCACGGAGGCGATGCGCAGGTGGTAGTCGCGGAACATGGACTTGCGGCCCGCGGCCTGGGCGGCGCGGTGCGCCTCGAGCTGGCGCCAGCGCGCGAGGCATTCCTCGTCGCGCCAGAAGGACAGCGACAGCAGCTTGCCCGGCGTCGTGAGGCTTTCGAAGCGCTCGATGGAGAGGAAGCCCTCCATCTTCTCGAGCTCGGGGCGCAGGCGCGCGGCCCAGTCGAGATAGGCGCTGCGGTGTTGCTCGTGCGGCCAGACTTCGAAGATGACGGCGATCATGGGGGTCTCCTGGGGAGAGTGTATGTGCCCCGAAGGGCGCGAAGCGTAGGCTGGCGGTGACGCGCGAAGCGCCGGAACCCCAGCGCTCGCTCTGCTCCGCCGCCCAAAGCGCTGGGGTTCGCGCCCTTCGGGGCTCACCGCCAGCCTACGATTCCGGGGCCTCGCACGTCACCCAGAAGTCCGCACCTGCACCAGCAACTCCTCCAGCACCCGCAGCACCAGCTGCGGCTCCGTCAGCTGCGGGAAGTGGCCGCTCCTTTGCGCGATCACCTGCTCGCCCAGGGGCGACAGGCGCGCCAGCTCCTGCTGGTTGGCGCGCCGCGCACCCACCGCGCCGGGCGACATCATCCAGGCCCGCGGCGTGAGGCCGCCCGTGATCACGCGCAAGGGCACGGGCGGGAACGGCCCCGCGGCCTCGAGCTCGCGCACCGTGTCGTCCACCGCCGCCAGCTCCGCGTGCAGGTTGCGGCGAAAGAACGCGTTCGGCAGCGCGAGCAGCTTCGCCAGCGCGCGCTCGATCTGCGTCTCGTGCTTGCGCAGCACCACGTGATCGCCCGGATGCGTGGCCTCGATCAGCAGCACGCCCGCCACGTCCTGCGGATGCAGGCGCGCGTACAGGTTGGCGAACAGGCCGCCCAGCGAATGCGCCACCAGCACACGGGGTGGCCGCAGCCCGGCGTGCGCCAGCAGCTCGCGCAGCGATGCGATGACCGCCATGCCCGTCTGCCGTCCGCGCGGAGCGTCGCTGCCCTGCAGCCCGAAGCGGTTCCATGCCAGCACGCGGCCGATGCGCTCGATGCCGGGATACAGCGGCTCCCAGCCTTGCACGCCCATGCCGGCGCCGCTGAAAAGGACGATGTGCGCCGGTCCATGCCCGGACAGCAGGTAACCGAGGCGGCCGCTGCGCGTGTGCAGGGCCCGGATGCCGGGAAGCCGCTGGCGTCGGGTCGGCGCGAAATGCGGCATGCGCCGGTGGGCCCCTCAGGCGCCGCCGATGCCGACGTTCACCTTGCCCGTGCCGAGGCACTCGGGGCAGGCCGAGGCGCCGAGCCGGCCGCTGCCGCCGCACTTCGGGCACACCGTCTCGCCGGTGCCGGGCGTCCCCGCGGGCGCTTCGTCCCCCGGGCTCATGGGCCGCTGCGCGCCACTGGGCTGGCCGCCCGCCTGGCCCGCCGGCTGGTCGGAGCGGCCCTCGTTGCCGCTCGGGACGTCGAAGGATGCGCCCGGGTCCTCCTCGCCTGCGACCGAGGCCTGCAGGTCGAGGGGATCGCCGGGACGCGCCTGGGCCCTGGAGCCCATCAGGGAATCGTGCTGCTTGCCGGCCATGTGCGCCCTCGTGAGTTGGGTCCATCCTAGGCAGCGGCCGCGAACGGCCACGTAGGACAGGGACCCCCCTTCGCGCTGGCGCGGCCCCGCTCAGCGCCCCTGCCAGACGGGCGGGCGCTTCTGCACGAAGGCCTGCACGCCTTCGCGGAAGTCCAAGCTGCCGTAGGTGCGGCGGATCAGGTCCTCGGCCTCCGGCAGGTCGTGGCGCAGCAGGCGGTTCAGCGCCTCCTTGCTGACCTGCTGCGTCACCGGCGCCAGCGAAGCGAGCTTCTTGCACAGCTTCTGCGCCGCGGCCTCGATGCCCTCGGCCGGCACGACCTCCAGCGCGTAGCCGCAGGCCTGCGCTTCCTCCGCGCCGACCAGGTCGGCCAGCAGCAGCAGGCGCTGCACGCGGGGCCGGCCGAACGCCGCCACCAGCCCCGCCACGTTGGCGATCGACAGGCAGTTGCCGAGGGTGCGCGCGATCGGCACGCCGAACTTCGTGGCGGGGGTGACGATGCGGAAATCGCAGGTGCTCGCGATCGCCAGCCCGCCGCCGATGCACCAGCCCTCCACCACCGCCACCGTGGGCATGGGCAGGCCCGCCAGCAACTGCATGGTGCCGTCGATCTGGCGCTCGTATTCCACGCCGCGCTCGCCGTCGAAATCCTGGAACTGGGCGATGTCGGTGCCGGCGACGAAGGCCTCGCCACCGGCGCCCTGGAAGCGCACCACGCGCACGGAACGGTCCTCGCGCAGCTGCTCGCAGATGGCGCGCAGCCGCTCGTACATCGCCCACGTCATGGCGTTGCGTGCCGCGGGGCGGTCGAAGGTCACCGAGGCGATGCCGCCCTCGATGGCCAGGTGGACCTGGCCCTTGTTGTCGGTATCCTGCAAGACGTCTTCCTTCTCTACTTGTAGAACAGATTCACCAATCCGAGCCCGGTGACCGGCACGTACGTGACCAGCAGCAGCACGCTCACCAGCACGGCGATGAACCAGATGTTGACACGGGACACCTCCCACACGGAGGACTTGGCGATCGAGCAGGCCACCATCAGCACGCTCGCCACCGGCGGCGTCTGCTGGCCGATGCCCAGGTTGATGGTGACGATGAGGCCGAAGTGCACCGGGTCGATGCCGGCGGCACGCACCAGCGGCATCACGATAGGCACCACCAGGATGATCGCCGCCGCCGAGTGCAGGAACATGCCGAGGAACAGGAACAGGATGTTCAGCAGCAGCAGGATCACCCACTTGGTCTGCGTGAAGTCGGAGACCGCCCGCGCCAGCGCCTGCGGCGCCTGCACCTCGGTGAGATAGGTGCCCAGCAAGGCGCTGGTGGCCACCAGCAGCATCACCACCGCCGTCTGCACTCCGCCTTCCATGATGGCGGCGCGCAGGTGCGCCATGTCCAGTTCGCGGTAGATGAACAGGCCGACGAACAGCGCGGCCAGCACCGCCAGCGCCGCGCCCTCGGTGGCCGTCACCACGCCGCCGAAGATGCCGCCCAGGATGATGATGGGCAGCAGGAAGGCCCACAGCGCCTCGCGCGCCGTCTTGCGCACGCGCTGCCACGAGAAGCGGTCCTCGCGCGGCAGGTTGTAGCGGCGGGCGAGGAAGCTCGCCACGCCCATGAGCCCGGCCCCGCCCAGGATGCCCGGCACGATGCCGGCCACGAACAGCTGCACCACCGAGCTCTCCGCCATCACCGCGTACAGGATCATGGGGATGGAGGGCGGGATGATCACCGCCAGCGTGGCGGCCGAGGACATCGCTGCCGCCGCATAGGGCGCGGGATAGCCCTTGGCCTTCATGCCCGGGATCATCAGCGAGCCCAGCGCCGCCACGTCGGCCACGGCCGATCCGGAGATCTCGGCGAAGAACAGCGACGCGCCGATCGACACGTGCGCCAGTCCGCCGCGCACCCAGCCGAAGAGCGCGGCGGCGAAGGCGATCAGCCGACTCGAGATGCCGGACGCGTTCATGATCGCGCCGGCGAGGATGAACAGCGGGATGGCCAGCAGCGGGAAGTTGGTGGCGCCGTTGTAGATCACCACCGGCATGTTGGGCAGCGAGGACAGGCCGTGCGAGGCCACCATCGCCAGCGTGGCGACGATGCCCAGCGACACGGCGATCGGCACGTTGATCAGGACCAGCCCCAGCACGGCCCCGAAGAGGGACAGCATCGTTCCCATGCCGCCTCCTCAGTGCAGGCCGTCGGCCAGGGCCGCGCCGCTCACCGCCTGCGGCCGCGCCAGCCACAGGTCAATGAGGTGGGTGGCCTCCGCCACCACGATCAGCGCCGCGGAGATCGGGATCACCGACTGCGCGAAATTCATCGGCACCCAGGGCAGGCTTACCAGCGTGTCGCCCGCGAGGATCGGCATGATCTGCAGCCCCACCCAGCCGAGCAGGGCGAAGAAGGCGATCACCAGCAGCTGCGTGAGCAGGCCCAGCCAGCGCTTCCACGCCGACGGGAGCTGGTCGACCACCTCCGGGCAGCCGATGTGCGCGCGCTTCACCGAAGCCAGCGCCGAGCCGTAGAAGGTCAGCCAGGCCAGCATGATGGATGCGACTTCGTCGTACCACACCAGCGACTGGCCGATGGCGCGGAACACCACGCCGAGGGTGACTTCGACGGCAAGGGCCACCATCAGGGCCATCACGACCCATTCGAGCAGCAGCCCGTAATGGCGGCGGAAACGCTGCGTGGCCGTGGCGGGGGCGGCGGCTTCGGTATGCGGCATTGACGATTTCCTCTTACTTGCCGAGGGCCACGGCCTTCTCGATCAGCGGCTTCGCCGCCGGGACGTCCTTGGCGAAGTCGTCGTAGATGCCCTTGCTGGCGGCGATGAAGGCGTTCTTGTCCACCTCGTTGACCTGCATGCCGGCGGCCTTGAGCTTGCCGAGCAACTCGCTCTCCTGCTTCTCCGCGGTGGCATAGACGAAGGCCTGCACTTCCTTGGCCGTGTCCTCCAGCACCTTGCGCACGTCGGCGGGCAGCTGCTCGTACTTGGTCTTGCCCACCAGCAGGTAGGCCGGCGTGTAGACATGGCCCGACAGCGACAGGTACTTCTGCACCTCCTGCAGCTTGGCGGAATAGATCTGCGTGAACGGGTTCTCCTGGCCGTCCATCACACCGGTCTGGAGCGCCGTGAACAGTTCGGAGAACTTCATCGGGCTGGGGTTGGCGCCGTATTCCTGGAACATCTTCACCCGCCACTTGCCCTCGGGCACGCGCAGCTTGAAGCCTTCCAGGTCCTTGGGCACGCGCACCGGGCGCTTGTTGTTGGTGATGTGGCGGTAGCCGTTCTCCCAGACCGCCAGCACCTTCAGGCCCTTCTTCTCGGTGGCCGGCTCCAGCGCCGGCCAGAAGACCTCCTTCTCGATGCGCTTCATGTGCTCGCGGTCCTTCACCATGTAGGGCAGCTCGAAGATGCCGTACAGGTCGACTTCGGAGCTCATGACGGTGGAAGGCACGGCCATGTCCACGGTACCGAGCTTGAGCTTCTGGATCAACTCCTTGTCGCCACCGAGCTGGCTGGAGCCGTAGGTGACGATCTTCACCTTGCCGGCCAGCTTCTGGTTGACGCGCTTGGCGTATTCGTCGGAGCTGAGCTGGAAGATGGAGCCGGGTTCGCCGACGTGGCCGAGCTTGAGCTCGATGGGGCTCTGCGCCGCGGCGGGCGCTGAAAAGGCCAGCGCCGCGGCGGCGGCACAGAGGGTCGCGAGGATAGCCTTCATGTGGTGTCTCCAGGAGTGGGGGATGCCGCGTGCATTCGGCATCGGCCCCCTGGCGCTGTCAATGAGGTCTGGTCCGGAGAGCTTCCGTGTTCATTCCCCGCCGTCAGGCGCCGAACGCCCCGTCGGCGCGCAGCTGCGCGATGCGCTCGCCCGAGAGGCCGGCCTGCGCCAGCACTTCCTCGGTGTGCTCTCCCAGCAGCGGCGGATGGCGGCGCACCTCCTGCGGCGTGCCCGTGAGCTTCACGGCGAAGCCGATGTTGGGCACCTTGCCTTCCACCGGATGGTCGATCTCCATGCGCATGTTGCGCACCTGCGCGTGCTCGCTGCCGAAGGCCTCGGGATACGAGAGGATGGGCCCGGCCGGAATGCCGTTGGCCAGCAGCGTCTCCACCCAGTACTCCTTGCCCTGCGTGCGGAAGGTCTGTTCCAGGGCTTCCTGCAGTTCGGCGCGGTGCGCCAGGCGCTGCGCGATGGTGGCGAAGCGCGGGTCGGCGAGCAGTTCCTCCCGGCCCATCAGCTTGCACAGCTGCACCCACAGCTTCTGGTTGTTGGCGCCCATCACGAAGTGGCCGTCGGCGCAGGCCATCGCCTGGTAGGGCGCGGTCATCTTGTTGGACGTGCCCAGCGGCTGCGGCGGCTTGCCGGTGCCCCACCAGTCGCAGGTATCCCACACCGAGAACGCCATCGCGGTGTCGAACAGCGCGGCATCGATGTACTGGCCCTGCCCCGTGTTCTTCGCGCCGATGTAGGCGGCCAGCGTGGCGTAGATGGCGAACAGCGCGCAGCCGATGTCGGCCACCGGCACGCCGGCCTTCACCGGCGGCGAATCGGGATAGCCCGTCACGCTCATCACGCCGGACATCGCCTGCGCCATCAGGTCGAAGCCGGGTCGGTCGGCCCAGGGGCCGGTCTGGCCGAAGCCCGAGATGCTGGTGTAGACCAGGCGCGGGTTGATGTCCTTGAGCACTTCGTAGCCCAGGCCGAGGCGGCGCAGCGCACCGGGCCGGTAGTTCTCGACCAGGATGTCCGCGTCGCGCGCGAGCGTCTTGAGCACTTCCTTGCCGGCCTCGGACTTGAGGTCCAGCGCGATGCTGCGCTTGTTGCGGTTCATGTTCAGGAAGCCGAGGCTGTCGGCGCCCTTCATCTTGAAACCCATGGAGCCGCGGGTCTGGTCGCCGGTGCCGGGCGGTTCGACCTTGATCACGTCGGCGCCGAGGTCGCCGAGCAGCATGCAGGCGTAGGGGCCCGCCATCACCTGGCTGATATCCAGGACGCGAACGCCCGCGAGAGGCAGCGGGCGTGAGGTATCTGTCATTGCTTGGAACACCTTGGAAAGAATTCTTCGTCGGTCATCCCCGCGGATGGCGGGGAGGTCCGTCCTCCGAGCGGAGGCGGAAACACTCCGTCATCCCCGCGGAGGCGGGGATCCAGGGCTTCCGCATTCCACGCGCTGCGCGCGTGCTCTGGGTCCCCGCCTGCGCGGGGATGACGGGGGCGCAGGCGGGGATGACGGGGGCGCAGGCGGGGATGACGTCCCGGTGGGACGCCTCCGGATCAGGAATCCACGCGGACGTTGGCGTCCTTGATCACCTTGGCCCACTTGACCTGTTCCACGTGCATGAACTCGCGGAACTTCTCGACCGAGCCGCCGCCGTCCTCGGCGCCGGAAGCCTCCAGCTTCTCGACCACGTCGGGCATCACCAGCGCCTTGTTCACGTCCTCGTTCATGCGCTTGGCCAGGCCCACCGGCAGCTTGCCGGGGCCGACCAGGCCGTACCACGTCGTGGCCTCGAAGCCGGGGAAGCCCGACTCCGCCATCGTCGGCACGTTGGGATGGCCGCTGGCGCGCTTCTGGCGCGTCTGCGCGATGGCGATCGCCTTGCCGCTCTTCACGTGCGGCGTGGCGGCCGTCATCGTGTCGAAGCTGTATTGCACCTGGCCGCCGATCAGGTCGGTCAGCATCGGGCCGGAGCCCTTGTAAGGCACGTGGATCGCCTTCACGCCGGCGGCCAGCATGAACATCTCGAGCGCCATGTGCTGGGCCGAGCCCGGGCCGGCGGAGCCGAAGCTGATCTTGCCGGGGTTGGCCTTGCACAGCGCCACCAGGTCCTTGACCGTCTTGGCCGGCTGCATGCCGCCGCAGATCAGCAGGTTGGGCGTGACGCCGACCATCGCGATCGGCTGGAAGTCGCGCTCGGCGTCGTAGTTCAGCTTCTGCAGGTGGGGCATCAGCGCATGGCTGTTGATGTGCGCCATGTGCAGCACCGTGCCGTCGCCAGGCTGCTTGGCCACGTAGTCGGATGCGATGGTGCCCGAGGCGCCCGCCTTGTTCTCGACGATGACACTGGTCTTCCACATCTCGGCCAGCTTCTGGCCGATCACGCGCGCCAGGATGTCGGTGCCGCCACCGGGGGCGAAGCCCACGATGATGCGCACGGGCTGCGTCGGCAGCGACTGGGCGTAAGCCATGGGCAGAGCGACCGATGCGGCGGCGCCTGCGATGAAGGTTCTGCGTTGCACTACTACTGTCTCCTGTACCAATGAAAAAGAGGCTCCGGGTGGAGCCTCGAACTTCCTTACGCCGCCTTCTGCAGCGCGACGGGCGCCGGGTGGCCGGCGAAATACTCCATGGCGGCCGCGACGCCGGAACCCGCCAGCTTCACGCCGGACAGCTTCAGGCCCATCTCGCATCCGGACAGGGCGGCCATCAGCGTCAGGTCGTTGCAGTCGCCGAGGTGGCCGATGCGGAACATGCGGCCCTTGACCTTGCCCAGGCCGGTGCCCAGCGACAGGTCGAAGCGTTCGTAGATCAGCTTGCGGATGGCATCGGCGTCGACGCCTTCCGGCATCACCACGCCGGTGAGCACGGGCGACTGGGTCGCCGTCTCGGTGACCTGGATCTCCAGGCCCCAGGCCCGGACCGCGCTGCGCACGCCTTCGGCCCAGCGCTGGTGGCGCGCGAACACGCCCTCCAGGCCACCGAAGGTGGGATCGAGCAGCATGTCGCAGGCTTCGGCCAGGCCGTACAGCAGGTTGGTGTTGGGCGTGTAGGGCCAGTAGCCGGTCTTGTTCATCTCCACGATCTCGTCCCAGGCCCAGAAGGCCTTGGGCAGCTTCGCGGTCTTGCTCGCTTCGAGCGCCTTGGGCGAGAGCGCGTTGAAGCTGATGCCGGGGGGCAGCATCAGGCCCTTCTGCGAACCGCTGACGGTGACGTCCACGCCCCACTCGTCATGCTTGTATTCGGCCGAGGCCAGGCCGGAGATGCTGTCGACCAGCAGCAGCGCGGGGTGCTTGGCGGCGTCGATGGCGCGGCGCACGGCCAGGATGTTGCTGGTGGCGCCGGTGGAGGTCTCGTTGTGGACCACGCACACGGCCTTGATGCTGTGTTCCCTGTCGTTCTTCAGGCGCTCCTCGATCAGGTGCGCCTGCACGCCGCGGCGCCAGCCTTCCACGCCGGGCAGGCCGAGGAATTCGGTCTTCAGGCCCAGGCGGGTGGCCATCTTCTGCCACAGCGTGGCGAAGTGGCCCGTCTCGTACATCAGGACGTGGTCGCCGGGGCTCAGGGTGTTGGCCAGCGCCGCTTCCCAGGCGCCGGTGCCGGAGGCGGGATAGATCGCGACGGGGTGCCGGGTCTGGAAGATCTGCTGGATGCCCTTGAGCACCCGCTTGCCGAGGACGCCGAACTCCGGGCCGCGGTGGTCGATGGTGGGCAGGCTCATGGCCCGCAGGATGCGGTCCGGAACCGGGGACGGCCCGGGGATCTGAAGGAAATGGCGGCCGGTGGGATGGAAGTCGAGCGTCAGCATGGTCGGGCTTCGTTGAAGTGGCGCCATTTTTTGCATACAAAATTCGATTGTCAATGGCTTTCTGCCCTACTAGGGCATTTGCGCGACGACCTTTTTGCATACAAAATGCAGCCCTATGTCGGCCGAAGTCATTTCCATCCCCCGCGCCGCGCTGCACGTGCAGGTGGCGCAGCGCCTGCGCCAGCTGCTGGTGGAGGGCCGCATCGGCCCCGGCGCGAAACTGAACGAACGCGAGCTGTCCGAGCGCTTGAACGTCTCGCGCACGCCCTTGCGCGAGGCGATCAAGATGCTGGCCGCCGAGGGCTTGGTGGAGCTGCTTCCCAATCGCGGCGCCGTCGCCGTCTCGCTGACGGAGGAGGACGTCCTCCACACCTTCGAGGTGATGGCGGGGCTGGAGGCGCAGGCCGGCGAGCTGGCCGCGCAGCGCATCACCGAGCAGGAGCTGGCCGAGATCCAGGCCATGCACTTCGAGATGATGGCCGCCTACACGCGCCGCGACCTGTCGACCTACTACACGCTGAACGCCCGCATCCATTCCGCCATCAGCGCCGCGGCCCGCAACCCGGTGCTCACGCAGGTGTACCAGCAAGTCAACGCGCGCCTGCAGGCGCTGCGCTTCCGTTCCAACCAGGACGGCGAGAAGTGGAAGAACGCCATGAATGAACACGAGAAGATGATCGAAGCCCTGGCAGCGCACGACGGCAATGCCATGCGCCAGGTGCTGCTCTCGCACCTGCGCAACAAGCGCGACGTGGTGCTGGAGCAGCTGCGTGCCGCCCGCGGCGAGAAGGCGGCGTCGTGAACGCACCGCTGCCGATCACCGTCGCCCGCGAAGCCGAGGGCGCCGCCTACGACACCGTCTCCCGGGCCAGCAACGAAGTCGCCGGCCGGCTGGCGCAGCGGCTGGCGGCCGAGACCCAGGGCGAAGTGCTGTTCTCGCCGGGCGACCGCGGCCGCTATGCCACCGATGCCTCGATCTACCAGGTGATGCCGGTCGGCGTGTTCGTGCCGAAGTCGGCCGAGGACGCTCGCCTCGCACTGGACATCTGCCGCGACCTGAAGGTCCCGGTGGTGCCGCGCGGCGGCGGCACCAGCCAGTGCGGCCAGACGGTCGGCGCCGGCCTGGTGATCGACTTCTCCAAGCACGTGCGCAAGGTGCTCGAGGTCGACACCGCGAACCGCACCGCCACGGTGGAGCCCGGCATCGTGCTGGACCACCTGAATGCCCACCTGAAGAAGACCGGCCTGTGGTACCCGGTGGACGTCTCCACCGCGGCGCAGGCCACGCTGGGCGGCATGGCCGGCAACAACTCCTGCGGCAGCCGCAGCATCGCCTACGGCAACATGGTGCACAACGTGCTGGGCGCGCAGGCCTGGACCTCCGACGGCTTGCTGCACACCTTCGGCCGCTTCGAGGAAGCGAGCGGCGCGGTGCGCGGCTACGGCGAACGCGTGCGCGAGCTCGCCCTGAGCCTGGCCCCCGAGATCGACGCGCACTGGCCCAAGGTGCTGCGCCGCGTAGCCGGCTACAACCTGGACGTCTTCCACAACCAGAACGAGAAGCCGTACACGAAGGACGGCAGCGTCAACCTGGCGCACCTCCTGGTCGGCAGCGAAGGCACGCTGGCCCTCACCAGGAGCCTGAAGCTGCAGCTCACCGACCTCCCGAAGCACAAGGTGCTGGGGGTCGTGAACTTCCCGACCTTCTACAACGCGATGGATTCGGCCCAGCACATCGTGAAGCTGGGCGCCGACGGCACGCTCACCGCGGTGGAACTGGTCGACCGCACGATGATCGAGCTGTCGCTGCAGAACCCGGCGTTCGCGCCCACGGTGCGCACGGCGCTGATCGGGCAACCCGACGCCGTGTTGCTGGTCGAATTCGCCGGCGCCGACAGGACAGCGCTGCTGCGCAAGCTGGCCGAACTCGAGGAGCTGATGGGCGACCTGGGCCTGCCCCGCTCCGTGGTGCTGATGCCGGACGAAGCCCCGCAGAAGGCCCTGTGGGAAGTGCGCAAGGCCGGCCTCAACATCATGATGAGCCTCAAGGGCGACGGCAAGCCGGTCTCCTTCATCGAGGACTGCGCCGTGCCGCTGGTGCACCTGGCCGAATACACCGACGAACTCACGCAGGTGTTCCGCAAGCACGGCACCAAGGGCACCTGGTACGCCCACGCCTCGGTCGGCACCCTGCACGTGCGGCCCATCCTCGACATGCGGCGCGAAGGCGCCGTGCGGATGCGCGCGATCGCCGAGGAGGCTTCGGCGCTGGTGCGCAAGTACAAGGGCGCCTACAGCGGCGAGCACGGCGACGGCCTGTGCCGCGGGGAGTGGATCCGCTGGCAGTTCGGCCCGCAGATCGACGCCGCCTTCGGCGAGATCAAGCGCATGTTCGACCCGATCGGCCTGCTGTCGCCCAAGCGCATCATCGATCCGCCGCGCATGGACGACACCCGGCTGATGCGCTTCCCGCCGACGTACCAGGTGATCCCGCTGCAGCCGGCGCTGGACTGGACGCCCTGGGACGTGCAGAACGACCCGGCGACCGAGAAGACCACCGCGCCGGGCACCGGCGGCGACCCGGCCAAGGGCTTCGCCAAGGCCGTGGAGATGTGCAACAACAACGGCCACTGCCGCAAGTTCGACGCCGGCACCATGTGCCCCAGCTACCGCGTCACGCGCGACGAGCAGCACCTCACGCGCGGCCGCGCCAACACGCTGCGCCTGGCCCTGTCCGGCCAGCTCGGTGCCGACGGCCTGGCGAGCGAGGAAGTGCGCGAGGCGCTGGACCTCTGCGTCAGTTGCAAGGGCTGCAAGCGCGACTGCCCCACGGGGGTCGACATGGCCCGCATGAAGATCGAGTTCCTGGCGGCGGACCGCAGGAAGAACGGCTACTCGCTCAAGGACAAGGTGATCGGCCGGCTGCCGGACTACGCCGCCACCGCGAGCCGTTTCGCCGGCCTCATGAACCTGCGCAACCGCGTGCCGCTGCTGGCGAAGCTGGGCGAGAAGCTCCTGGGCATCTCCGCCCGGCGCAGCCTGCCCGAATGGGAAAGCTGCCACTTCTTCCAGTCCGGCGTGCCGGGCGCCTCGCGCGCCGAAGTGCTGGCGGCCAGCAAGCCCGTCGTGCTGTTCGTCGACACCTTCAACGCCTTCTTCGAATCCGCCAACGCCAAGGCGGCCTTCCACGTGCTGTGCGCCGCCGGCTACACGGTGCACATCGCCAGCAAGGAGAAGCCGGATGGCAAGCACCTGTGCTGCGGCCGGACCTACCTGGCCAGCGGCATGGTGGACGAGGCGAAGGCCAAGGCGGCCGAAGTGCTGGAGGCGCTGCATCCCCTGGCGGCCAAGGGCATCCCGGTGGTCGGCCTGGAGCCCTCCTGCCTGCTGTCGCTGCGCGACGAGCACACGGCCATGGGCTTCGGCGAGCCGGCGAAGGTGCTGGCGAAGCAGGCGCTGCTGCTGGAGGAATTCCTGGCGCGCGAAGCCGCAGCCGGCCGGCTGGAGGAACTGCGCGGCAAGCTCAAGCCGCTGGGCAAGCCGGTACTGGTGCACGGCCACTGCCACCAGAAGGCCTTCGGCGCGATCTCGCCGGTGCTGGACGTGCTCAAGCTGGTGCCGGGGGCGCAGCCGCAACTGATCGAATCGAGCTGCTGCGGGATGGCCGGCAGCTTCGGCTACGAGGCCAGCCACATGGACGTGTCCATGCAGATGGCCGAGCTGAGCCTGCTGCCGGCGGTGCGCAATGCGCCTGACGCGATCATCGTGGCGGACGGCACCAGTTGCCGCCATCAGATCCACGATGGTGCGCAGCGCCAGGCCCTGCATGCGGCGGTGGTGCTGGAGATGGCACTGCGCGCCTGACGATTTCCCTCATCCACGGGCACAATGCGCGGGTGACACTGCCCTGCACCATCCGCGCCGCCCTGCCCTCGGACGAAGCCGCCTGGCGCCAGCTGTGGCGCCGGTATTGCGATTTCTACCGGGCGCAACTGCCGGAGGAAGTCACCCGCCGCACCTGGACGCGCATCCTCGATCCGGATTCGGCCGTGATGTGCATCGTGGCGGAGGTCGACGGCCAGGTGTACGGCTTTGCCAACTGCGTGGTGCACGAGAACACCTGGGAGACGCAGCCCGTCTGCTACCTGGAAGACCTGTTCGTGCTGCCGTCCGCGCGCGGCCACGGCATAGGCACTGCCTTCATCGAGTGGCTGCGCAACGCGATGCGCGCCGAAGGCTGGGCGCGCGTGTACTGGGTGACCCAGGCCGACAACCTCACGGCCCGCCGCCTGTATGACCGCTTCACGCACGCGGACGGCTTCGTCCGCTACGTGATCCGGCAGAAATGAAAGCGGCCGGGCCGGGCCGGTCGCTGCGCTTCCGGCTCTTCCTGCTCGCCGCGAGCGGACTGCTGCCGCTGGCGATCGTCGCCCTGGTGGTGCTGGCCTACGTCACCTCCGAACGCGAGCGCGACGCCCGCGACACGGCTTTGGCCGTCTCGCGCGCGCTGGCCACGGCGGTGGACGCGGAGCTGGGCGCCACCGTCAGCGTGCTGCAAAGCCTGGCGCTGTCCGACGAACTCGCGCCCGCGCAGCTGCGCCAGTTCCACGCCCTGGCCCGCCGCGTCGCGGAAGCCCAGGGCTGGCGCGCGATCATCCTGGCCGATGCCGGCGGCCGCATTCTCCTCAGTTCTTCCGACGAGCCGGAGGCAAGCGGCCAGGCGCCCGTCGACATCGCCAGCATGCAGCAGGCGATCCAGGGCCGCGAGCCGGTGGTCGGCAACGTGGCGCGCGGTCCGCGCGGCGTGGCGGCCTTCGCCGTCCGTCTGCGGGTGGAGCGTTCGGGCCAGTTGACCTACGTGCTGTCGGCCGTCATCCCCACGGAACACATCCTCGCCGTGCTGATGCGCCAGCAGGTGCCCGCCACCTCGGTCGTGTCCGTGTTCGACCGCAACCTGCTGCGGGTGGCCCGTTCGCGTCCCCATGCCGGCGAGCGCCCCGCGCCTTCGCTGCAGGCGCTGCTGGAAAAAGGCGAGCCGGAGGGCACCGGCAACACCACCACGCTGGAGGGCTTTCGCAGCCACACCGGCTATGCGCGCCTGCAGCACTGGGGCTGGGTGGTGGCCACGGGCATTTCCGCGGAAGACGCGAGTGCCGGCCTGTACGGCGTGCTCGGTGCGGTGGGGGCCGGCCTGCTCGCGTCGCTGGGGCTGGCGGCCTTCCTCGCCTGGTATTTCGCCCGCGACGTCACCGAGCCGATCGACGCCCTCAAGGTGGCGGCCGGCGCACTCGGGCGCGGCGAGCCGGTCCGGCTGCCGCACCTGGACGTCGCCGAACTGCAGGACGTGGGCGCGGCGCTCGCGCTCGCCTCGACCGACCGCGACCGTGCCGCCCAGGAACGCCGCGCCGGCGAAGCCGAACGCGAGACCCTGCTGGCGCGCGCCACGCAGGCGCTGCAACAGGCCGAGGAGGCCGGCCGCAGCAAGGACGAATTCCTGGCCATGCTCGGCCACGAGCTGCGCAACCCGCTGGCCCCCATGGCGACGGCGCTGCACCTGATGGCGCGCAAGGGCGACCCCGGCACGCTGCGCGAGCGCGAGGTGATGGAGCGCCAGGTGACCCACATGAAGCGGCTGGTCGACGACCTGCTGGACGTCTCGCGCATCACCGGCAAGCGGCTGGAGATGCGGATGCAGCCGCTGCGCCTGGCGGACCTGGTGCGGCACGCCGCGCAGGCTGCGCAGCCCGTGCTCGGCCTGCGCCGCCTCGAGCTGCAGTTGCCGGACGCTGCCGATGCCTTGTGGGTCAATGCCGACGAGGTGCGGCTGTCCCAGGTCCTCAACAACCTGATCGGCAACGCGATCAAGTTCACCGGCACGGAAGGCAGGATCACGCTGGCCCTCGCCACCGCGGGCGACGCCGCGGAGATCACGGTGAGCGACGACGGCGTCGGCATGCCGCCCGAGGTGCTGGAGCACGTGTTCGACCTGTTCTACCAGGCGCCGCAGGGCGCCGATCGCTCGCGCGGCGGCCTCGGCCTCGGGCTGGCGATCGTGCGCAGCCTGATCGAGATGCACGGCGGCCAGGTGAGCGCGAGCAGCGCCGGCGCCGACGGCGGCAGCACGTTCACCGTGCGCCTGCCGCTGGCGCCGCCGCCGCCGCAAGCCGCCGCAGCTGCCGGCGTGGCCGCGACCGAAGCCGTCCAGGGTCGCGTGCTGCTGGTCGACGACAACCAGGATGCCGCGGACACCGCTGCCGCGCTGCTGGAGCTCTCCGGCTACGAGGTGCAGGTGGCGTATGACCCCGGGGTCGCGCTCTCGCTGCTCGATCGCTTCGCGCCGGACGTGGCCGTGCTCGACATCGGCCTGCCCGGCATGAGCGGCTACGAGCTCGCCGCGCGGGTGCGCGTGCATCCGAACGGCAGGAACTGCTATCTTGTGGCGCTGACCGGGTACGGCACCGCGGCGGACATCACGCGGGCCCGCGCGGCAGGCTTTCGCCAGCACCTGGTCAAACCCGCGGCACCGGATGCGCTGCTCGAGGCCATCCGGCACGGCCTGCGGGAGAACACCGATAGGAGAGCCCCATGACCCTGCACCGTCGCCAGTTCCTCCAGCTCCTTGCCGCCACGGCCGCCGGCCCCCGCCTGGTGGCCGCGCAACAGGCCAGGACCGTGCGCCTGCGCGGCACCATCGAAGCCCTGAGCGCCGACAAGCTCACGCTGATGGAGCGCAGCGGCCAGCGCATGGAACTCGCGCTGGCGCCGAACTGGACCGTCACCGAGGTGTATCCCGTGACGCTGCAGGACGTCAAGGCCGGCAGCTTCGTCGGCGTCGGCGGCATGCCGCAGTCCGACGGCAGCCAGAAGGCCATCGCCGTGGTGCTGTTCCCCGAGAACATGCGCGGCACGGGCGAGGGCCACTACCCCTTCGACTTCCTGCCGCAAAGCACGATGACCAATGCGACCGTGGCCGACGTCGCCAGGTCGCCCAGCGGCGAACGGCTCGAGCTGCGCTACAAGGACGGCCAGAAGACCATCGTCGTGCCGCCCGAGGCGCCCATCGTGAGCCTGCGGCCGGGTGAACGCGGGATGGTGCAGGTCGGCCAGCGCGTGGCCGTCAACGTGCAGGACATCAACGGCACGCCCACCGTCGTCCGCGTGAACGCGGGCAAGAACGGCTTCGCGCCCCCTTATTGAAAGAACGATGACCCGACCCCTCCTCCTCGGCTGCATCGCCGACGATTTCACCGGCGCCACCGACCTTGCCAACAACCTGGTGCGCGCGGGCATGCAGGTGGTGCAGACCATCGGCGTGCCGCGGGCGCCGGTGGACAGCGTCGACGCCGTCGTCGTCGCGCTCAAGTCGCGCACCATCCCCGCCGCCGAGGCGGTGGCCCAGTCGCTCGCGGCACTGCAGTGGCTCCAGGCGCAGGGCTGCAGCCAGTTCTATTTCAAGGTCTGCTCCACCTTCGACTCCACGCCCCAGGGCAACATCGGCCCGGTGGCGGAGGCGCTGCTGCAAGCGCTGGGCGCGGATTTCTGCTGCGTCACGCCGGCCTTCCCGGAGAACGCCCGCACCGTCTACAAGGGCCACCTGTTCGTGGGCGACGTGCTTCTGAGCGAGTCGGGCATGCGGCAGCACCCGCTGACGCCCATGACCGACGCCAACCTGGTGCGGGTGATGCAGGCGCAGTCGCGCGGGCGGGTGGGGCTGATCGAGCACGCGGTCGTGCGCGCCGGGGCCGGGCCCCTGCGCGCGCGGATCGCGCAGCTGCGCGGCGAAGGCGTTCGCTTCGGCATCGTCGACGCCGTGGCGGATGCCGACCTGCTCGCCCTCGGCGAAGCCTTGCGCGACGCGCCGCTGGTGGTCGCCGGCTCCGGGGTGGCCATAGCGCTGCCCCGCAACCACGGCCTGGCGCCGCGGCCGGAAGCGGCCGCCCTGCCCCCGGCCGGCGGCCTGCGCGCGATCGTCTCGGGCAGCTGCTCGCAGGCCACGCAGGCGCAGGTGGCGGACTTCATCGCTGCCGGCGGGGCGGCCCGCGCCATCGATCCCCTGCAGCTCGCGGACGACCGCGAAGGCGTGGTCCGGGAGGCG
This sequence comes from Ramlibacter alkalitolerans, assembly GCF_016722765.1. GTDB lineage: Bacteria > Pseudomonadota > Gammaproteobacteria > Burkholderiales > Burkholderiaceae_C > Ramlibacter > Ramlibacter alkalitolerans. The sequence continues at coordinate 53,731 of NZ_JAEQND010000019.1, forward strand.
CTCGACTGGGCCGCCGGCGAACTCGGACACGGCGCGGTGCTGGTCTACTCCACCGACCGGCCCGAATCCGTGCGCGCCGTGCAGGAGCGCCTGGGCGTGCAGCAGGCCGGCGCGCTGGTCGAAGACGCTCTGGCGTCGATCGCCAAGGGGCTCGTGCAGCGGGGCGTGCGCCAGCTGGTCGTCGCCGGCGGCGAAACCTCCGGCGCCGTCGTGCAGGCCCTCGGCGTCGCGCAGATGCGCATCGGCCGGCAGATCGATCCGGGCGTGCCCTGGTGCCATGCCGCCGCGCCCGCCTGCGACGCGCAGCTGCACCTGGCCCTGAAGTCCGGCAACTTCGGCAGCGCCGACTTCTTCCGCAAGGCCTTCGCCCTCCTGGCATGAACGAAACGGCGCTGCGCGAAGAGATCTGCCGGGTCGGCCGCAGCCTGTTCGAGCGCGGCTACGTGCATGCCACCGCGGGGAACATCAGCGTTCGCCTCGACGACGGCTTCCTGATCACCCCGACCGACGCCTGCCTCGGCTTCCTCGTGCCGGACCAGCTGGCCCGCGTCGACGCCGCAGGGCAGCAGCTCGGTGGCGCGCCGGCCAGCAAGACCCTGGCGCTGCACCGGCGCATCTACGGCGCGCATGCCGCCCTGGGGGTGCCGGCACCGCGCTGCATCATCCACACCCACAGCACCCATTGCGTGGCATTGACGCTGGGCGATCCCGAAGGCGAACTGCTGCCGCCGATCACGCCTTATTTCGTGATGAAAGTTGGACACGTCCCGGTCGTTCCCTACCACCGCCCGGGCGCGCAGGAGGCCGCGCAAGCCGTTGCATCGCTGATCGCGCGCTACGCTGTCCAGGGCACGCCCTTGCGTGCGGTGATGCTCACCCGGCTGGGCCCGAACGTGTGGCACGACTCGCCCGCGCAGGCGATGGCGGTGCTCGAGGAACTGGAAGAGACAGCCAGGTTGTGGATGCTCGCCTCCCCCAAGCCACAGCCGCTGGCGCAGGCAGATCTCGAGCAGTTGCGCGCAGCCTTCGGCGCCCGGTGGTGAGCACGGTCCCCGCGGGGTTGTAATGCGAACGTTCAAGGTCTTTGCCGCAACGCTGCCGATCTCCTGCAATAACACCGGCAACTAAGCCGAACGTTCGCAGCCGATTCACACGGCCTTACAACTTCCTCCCCTTGGTGGGAGAGCTTCGGCACCTTCGTTCATCGGCCTGCCGCAGGACCGCTGCCACACTTGCGACGCGCCTGGAAAAGGCGCCTGCCACCCCCGCCACGATCCTCCCGCGAACAGCGGCCTGACCCGCTTCAACTTCGACTTAAGAGCGCCGCGTTCCTATGCAACGCCGGCGCTTTTCCGTCTTGTCGTTGCATGGTTTTCGCCTTAGGAAAATTACCCATTTGCGGGGGTGACATTTCCCCACGGTAAATCATGTTTCCCCACTGAAACGTTGGCGGCCGGGGGTCCAGACGCGTTTCGGAAATCCGCACGTTTTCCAAAGTTCCTACTTCGAGCCTTGGCACGTTCTCTGCCTTATCACTTTTGCAGGAAGCAAAGCGCGTTGCGAAAGACAACGCATTCAAGCAACCAGGAAAGTTTGAATGAGGCACAAAATGACCCGTCCCCACGGAGTGCAGCCAGTCACGAAGTTCGTCCTGAGCGCGGTGGCCATCGCCGCGCTCGCATCCACCACGCTGTCGGCACAGGCGGCCCTCGACGTCACGGGCCCGCCCCCCGCGACCGATCCCTCCCACTACACGAACCAGCCCACCGATCCCACGCAGGCCCTGCAGGACCTCCTGCTGGAGACGCCCGCGAACGAGGGCGGCATGGAGCTGCCCAATGGCGAGGTGATGGAGAACAAGCGGATCGTCAACATCGAGAACGTGATCCAGCGCGATGCCCTGTATCCGTACAACTACCCCACCAACGGCCTGCCCAGCCCCATGTTCGGCGCGCAGCCGTTCACGCAGAAGCTGCTGATGTTCGAAGAGTTCGGGCCGGAGAAGCTGGACCCGAACGTGGAAGCCGGCACCCTGCCCTTCCCGCGTCCTGCCGCCGGCGTCGCGCCGGAGCAGGAAGCCGACATCACCCGCAGCGGCCCCGCCGGCGCGGACCTCGATGCCTTCCTCCAGCAGGCCGGCATCTCCCCGTTCCCCACCCGTGAGTCCAACACCTCGCTGCAGAACCCATGGAAGCCGGACATCGAGCAGTTCCTCGGCCGCTTCCTGACCAACCCGCCCGCCGAAGGCCGCCCGCCAGGGGAAGGCTGGGCCCACCAGCGCTGGAACGAGTTCTACCCGCAGGCCTACTACAAGACCGTGCAGGCCGGCTCCCGCGTCAACGGTGGCCTGCGTGACAGCAAGCAGATGCACAAGTACCAGGTCGGCGAGTTCGGCCCCGGTGGCCTGTACTACAACACCGTGGACAACAACAACCCGGCGTTCAACGGCACGACCCGGGGGATCCCGATCAAGATCCACCCGAACATGCCGACCCAGGACCACAAGAACATCTGGACCTTCGACGGCACGCTGCCCCCGAAGCTGCTGATGGCGCGCTACGGCCAGCCGATGCTCATGCGCCACTACAACGCGCTGCCGATCGACCCGCAGGCCAACGGCGGCTTCGGTCTGCACACGATCACGACGCACGAGCACAACGGCCACTCGCCGGCTGAAAGCGACGGCTTCGCCAACGCCTTCTTCTTCCCCGGCCAGTTCTACGACTACCGCTGGCCCCTGCAGCTCGCCGGCTACGACAGCATCAACACGACCGCCACCGAACCGCGCGCCGGCTTCCCTTGCGCCGCCGGCGAGACCCTGTGGGTCAACGATGCCAACCCTGGCGTGAAGACCTGCCAGAACGGCCGGATCAACATCCGCGGCGACTGGCGCGAGACCATGTCCACGCACTGGTTCCACGACCACATGCTCGACTTCACGGCCCAGAACGTCTACAAGGGCAACGCCGTGATGATGAACTACTACTCGGCGCTCGATCGCGGCAACGAGGCCATCAACGACGGCGTGAACCTGCGCTTCCCCTCCGGCCAGAACATGGCCTGGGGCAACCGCGACTACGACGTGAACCTGGTGATCGGCGACAAGGCCTGGGACCAGACCGGCCAGCTGTGGTTCAACCCCTTCAACACCGACGGCTTCATCGGCGACCGCCTCACGGTGAACTGGCAGTACGCCCCGGTGCTGGACGTGCGGGCCCGCAAGTACCGCTTCCGAATCCTCAACGGCTCGGTGTCGCGCTACCTGTCGCTCGCCATCGTGGCGGAAGCGACGGGCAACTCGGGCGAACTGAAGGGCCCCGCCGGCTCCGGGAAGACGTACAAGCGCGTGCCCTTCCACCTGGTCGCCAACGACGGCAACATCCTGGAGCACGCCATTCCGTTCGACGGCACCATGGACCTGGATGGCAACGGCAACAAGGACGAGCACAAGGGCTGGCTGCCGACCCAGGCCATCGCCGAGCGCTTCGACATCGTCGTCGACTTCGCGAACTTCGCGACCGGCACCAAGCTGTACTTCATCAACACGATGCACCACGACACGGGCATCATCGCCAAGCGGAAGATCCCGCTCGCCGACATCCTGTCCGAGAAGTACAAGGCCGTGCTCACGCCCGGCAAGGAAAGCTGGGACAAGGGCGACCCCGCCGTCGGCATGTTCATGCAAATGGTGGTGAAGGCGTACTCCGGCACCGACATGAGCATGAACCCCGCCGAGTACGAGCCTGCCAAGCCCGGCAAGGCCGCTGGCAAGAAGATGATCCCGCTCTGGCTGGATCGCAGCAACCCGACGCAGATGGCCGCGCTCCAGAACGCCCGTTACCGCACCTTCGACTTCGGTCGTTCGAGCGGCACGGACCTGGATCCGTGGACCGTCAAGACCGACGGCGGCGTGTCGTACATCGCCGACCCGCGCCGCATCAGCGCCGCCCCGCAACTGGCCAGCGGCCCGACCGACGCCGGCACTGTGGGTGACGGCACGACGGAAGTCTGGCGCATCACCTCCGGCGGCGGCTGGAGCCACCCGGTGCACATCCACTTCGAGGAGGGCATCATCCTGGACCGCAACGGCAACCCGCCGCCGGAATGGGAGAAGTGGTCCCGCAAGGACGTGTACCGCGTCGGTGGCGATCCGGAGAGCGGTGGTTCCCTGACCGTCGCGCTGAGGTTCCGCGAGTTCGCCGGCACCTACGTGGAGCACTGCCACAACACGCAGCACGAGGACAACGCGATGCTGCTGCGCTGGGACATCGAGCACCCGGGCCAGTTCCAGGTGATGCCCACGCCGCTGCCGACGTGGGATGGCGTGGAGTACGCGCCGTCGGTGGGCATCCCCACCTTCCGCACCGGTTCCGGCACGGTGGCCAACCACTGAACCTGGCAACGCACTGCCAGTCCTGAAAGGACGGCGCCCACAAGGCGCCGTCCTTTTTCTTTGGTTCTTCGCCAGTCGCGGTGGGAGGCGAGCTGACCCGTTACCGCATGGTGTGACAGTGTCGACTGTGCGCTTCGCAAGGTTCGTGTCCCAGGAGACGATCTCCGCAAGCAGTCGCCTCCGGACCGGACCAGGCCGGGTCCCTGTCCGCCTCTGCGACTGTCCTCCGGCGCGGATGAGAGACTGGCGCGAAGCTGGCATCGCGCCCGCGCCTCCCCCTTTATGTCGCCGAGTCGGACAGGGACCCGTCCTGGTCCTGAGCCGCGCGGGCGGGAGAGGGCTGCCCCCTGCGAGCGTCGCAGGAGCCGCACGGTTGCGCGTCGCGGCAGGCGCTGCGCGGTGTGGGCCCGCAATCAGGAGCAATCGCCTGAAAGGATGCTGCCGGCGGCGGAGCGGGCTACGCAGCGCAGCGATGCGAGCCCGCGTACGTCTCTAGCTTTTCGCACCACTTGTCTGAGTCTGAAGTCGGACCGCGAGCGGTCCGACTTCAGACGAGTTGTGGTGCGCGACGCCGCCGGCAGCGTCCTTTCAGGGAAGTCGGCGCGCGAAGCCGCCGACCGATGCTCCGCGGGCCCGCACCGCGCAGCGCCTGCCGCGACGGACCCCGCACTTCGAAGCGGGCGCTGCGTGTTCCAGCCTTCGCGAAGGCGCCGCAGATCAGCGCGCGAACGTACCGTCCTTGCGGATCATGGTCAGCTTGACGAACCGCGAACCGAGGTTGCTCTGCTTGCCGTAGCTGATGGCGAAGCCGCCCAGGTCCTCGTTGGTCAGGCCCTTGAGGGTCGCGATCAGCTTGGCGCGCGTGAGGGGGGCGGGCGTCTTCTGCAGCGCGTTGGCCACCAGCTTGGCGTTCAGGTAGCCCTCCAGGCTGTTGTAGCTGAACTTCTTGTCGTCCAGCCCGGAGATCGTCTTCTGGTACTCGCGCACCACCGGGTTGCCCAGTTCGGTGAACGGGTACGGGACGACCTGGCTGACGATCACGCCGGAAGCATCTTCGCCGAGGTCCGCGTGCAGGCCGGAGGCGACGCTCAGCACGAAGTACTGCGCCCGCAGTCCCTTGGCCGCCAGGCCGCGGATCAGGGCCGCCGCCGGCTTCGACTGGCCGATGTAGAGGACGGCCTGGGGCTGCGCGGCGCCCACGGTTTCGATGGCCTTGGCAACGTCCACCGTGCCGCGCGGCACCGGCGCCAGCGCCACGGCCTGGCTGCCGCGCTTCTGCAGCGATGCGTTGAGCGCCTCCAGGCCTTCCTTGCCGAAGGCGTCGTCCTGGTAGGCGGCGGCGATGCGCGTGATCCCGATCGTCCAGGCGTGGTTGACGGCGGCCTCGATCTCGTCCGAGGTGCTGGCGCGCAGGTGGAACAGACCCTCGATGTACGGGTCGCGCAGCGACTTGGCGCCGCTGGTGTTGCCGATCTGCGCGATGCCGGCCTCCTGCAGGATCGGCAGGATCTTCTGCACGTTGGCCGTGCCGCGATAGCCCACCAGGGCCAGCGCGCCCTGGTCGATCAGGGACCGGGTGTTGGCGGCGGTCTTGTCGGGGCTGAAGCCGTCGTCGATGCTCACCAGCTTGATCTTCTCGCCGCGGATGCCTCCCTTGCGATTGACATCGTCGAAGTAGGCATTCATGCCGCGCAGGTAGTCCTTGGTGAGCGCGGCGGAGGTACCGGACAGGTCGCCGGAGTGGCCAAGCAGGATGTCGGCGAAGGACCAGGCCGGGGCCATGGCGACGAGCACGGCAAGGGCACGGCCGGTGCGGGCCGCGTTGAAAACGGTCATACGGGAAACTCCCCTCTCTTCTTTGTGAATTCAGGTGGCGACACCGGCACGCTAGTGGACAGCTCTGCCATTGAGGCTCAGGGTTCACCCGAAGTGTCGGGCGCTCGCGACACTCCAGTGGCCGCCGGCGCGGCAAACCTCACGGCTGGATGAGTCCCCAGCGCAGCCCGATGAGCGTCAGCTCCGCCTGGTTGGCCACCCGCAGCTTCTGCTTGATGTTGTACAGGTGCGTGCCCACCGTGCTGCTCGCGAGCTTGAGTTGCTCCGCGATCTGCGGCACCGTGCTGCCCTGCGCGAGCTGGATGAAGACGGCGAATTCGCGTTCGGTGAGCACGTCGGAGGGGTTGGTCTCGCCTTCCACCTGCGCCAGCGCCATGCGCCGGGCCAGGGCGGCGTCGATGTAGCGTTCGCCGCGCGCCACCGCGCGCACCGCCTCGATCAGCGCATCGGGGGCACTGCGTTTGGAGAGGTAGCCCAGGGCGCCGCCCGTGAGCGCGCGATGGGCGTAGGGGATGGCATCGTGCGCGGACAGCGCCAGCACCCGTGCCTCGGGGCTGTGCGCCAGCAGGCGCCGCATCGCCTCCAGCCCGCCCATGCCGGGCATGGAGATGTCCATCACGAGCACGTCCGGCTGCACCTGCGGATAGTCGCGGCAGGCCTGCTCGCCGCTCTCGGCCTCGGCCACCACCTCCATCTGCGCCGTGGCGAGCAGCATGCGGAACCCCATGCGCACGACCGCGTGGTCGTCCACCAGCATCACGCGGATCATGCGGCCTGCGCCTCCGCCGGCGACAGCGGCAGCCGCGCCCGCAGTTCGGTACCGCCCCCCGCGCGCGAGGCCAGCCCCAGTTCGCCACCGAGCGCGTCCGCCCGCTCGCCCAGCCAGCGCAGGCCGAAGTGCCCCGGCCGGCTCCAGTCCGGCGGCGGGCCGATGCCGTCGTCGAGCACCCGCACGACCAGCGCTTCGCCCTCGGCCAGCACCTGCACCCGCACGCGCCGCGCCGACGCATGCTGCAAGGCGTTGGTCAGCCCTTCCTGCACGATGCGGTAGGCGGCCAGGCGGGCGGCCGGCGAGAGGGCCGCGGGCAGCTCGTGCACCTCCTGCTCGATGGTCACCGAGGGGTGCGCGGCGCGCGAGCGCTCCAGCAGGCCGGCGATGGCTTCCCCCAGCCCCAGCGTCTCGAGCTCCATCGGCGCGAGGCGCGGGATCTCTTCAACCACCCTGCGATCTGCTGCGGCGCCCAGTCCTCCTGCAGCTTCTCGGACACGGCCTTGCGAAGCGGTTCATTGCGGGCAAGCCGCCACGTCTTGGGCCGTGCCGCTCTGGTCCACGCCGACTGCTCGGCCGAAGCTGCCCGATACGCCTGTGGCCCCCCGTTGCGCTTGACCTCCCGGCTGATCGTGGAGGCGGGACGCCCCAAGTCACTCGAGATGCTGCGCAGCGACCGGCCCGCCACCAGACCGCGCGAGATCTCCTCGCGTTCGGCCAATGTCAGATGCCGCTGCGAACGCACCCTGGCAGGCGGCGAAATGCCGCCGCGCTGCTTGATGTGCCAGTGAATCGTTCCACTATCGCGGCCGATCGCCGCGCCAATCGCCCGGAGGGATTCCCCGTTCTTCCAGCGACGCCACATCTCGGCGTTCTGCTCGGGCTCCAGCCCTCGATCTTTTCTCGATGTCATTCCGGCCTTTCACAACATGAATCATGTTGCATTGACCGGTTGAGACCGCCCCCCGCCTTCGCGGGGGTGACGGCAGGGGGCTGCGCGGGAGCGGGACCGCGACGGCGGGGCCGGTCTTTCGAGGTCGTCGGCGCGCGAAGCCGCGGACCGAACAGCGGAAGCATTGCGCCCTCACCCGGCACCCTCACCCCAACCCTCTCCCGCAAGCGGGAGAGGGAGAGGGAGAGGGAGAAAAAAGCTAACGGCCGAACAAGGAGGCGATCGAGCCGCCGGCCTTCTCCAGCCGCTGGCGCGCCGCCTCCGCATCCAGGCCCAGCCGCGACATCACGATCGCGGTCTTCACGTGGCCGCCGGATGCTTCGAGCAGGCGGGTGGCTTCGTCGCGTGAGACGCCCAGCGTCTCGATCAGGATGCGCTCTCCGCGATCCTGCAACTTCTGGCAGGTGACCTGCAGGTCCACCATCAGGTTGCCGTAGACCTTGCCGGTCTTCACCATGGCGCCGGTGCTGATCATGTTCAGCACCATCTTGGTCGCCGTTCCGGCCTTCATGCGCGTCGACCCCGTGACCACCTCCGGCCCGACCAGCGGCGCGATCACCACGTCGTGCGTCTGCAGCAGTTCCTCGGTGGGATAGGTGCACAGGAGGAAACCGGTGCGCGCGCCCCGCTCGCGGGCGCGCTGGAGCGCACCATGCACGAAGGGCGTGGTGCCCGAAGCCGCGATGCCCAGCACGAAGTCGCGGCCGTCGATCGCGCGGTCGTCCATCGCCTGCGCGCCGTCCTCGGGGATGTCCTCGGCGCCTTCCTGCGCCCGCAGCAGCGCCTCGTAGCCGCCGGCCATCACGCCTTGCACGAGGTCGGGCTCGGTGCGGTAGGTGGGCGGCATCTCGGAGGCGTCGAGCACCCCCAGGCGGCCGGAGGTGCCGGCACCGACATAGACGAGGCGACCGCCCTTGCGGAAGCTCTCGACCACCAGGTCGAGGGCGCGGGCGATGCGCTCGCGCTCGTCGCTCACCGCCGCGGCCACCAGGCGGTCCTCCGCGTTGATCAGGTCGACGATCTCCAGCGACGACATCTGGTCGATGCGCAGGCTGCGCGGATTGCGCTGTTCGGTCAGGCGCGCGTCGAGTGGCGGCTTCGCGCTCGGGTTGGGCTTGCGCGCAACGTCCATGGCAGTAGGGGCGGGCTCCAGCTTCACGTCAGGCATGTGGATGTCCCATGGTAGAGGTGATGTGATCCTCGCGCCACCAAAGGGTCATCGCTGTAGGACCCCCGACCCAATCGGTGTCGGGCCTGGCGGGGCGACAGCACGCCGCGGCAACGGCAGTGCCATCGACGCAGGCGCATGCGCGCCGCCGGGTGGAACCGCTCAGCCTGCCGAGCGGCTTTTCTGCAGGGGCAGGATGCCCTTCAGGTCACGCGGAAGTTGAGGAACTGCCAGGGATCGTCGGCGTCCCTGGGTTCCGGGAACAGGCGCGTGCGGCCGGCCAGCGGCGTCCAGTCGCCCCACACGCCCACCACCTCGCCGAGGTACGGACGCGCCGCGTCCATCATCACCTCGTGGTCCATCTCGTCGGCCTCGACCACTCCGCGATCGGGATGGCGCAGCGCCCACGTGAGCGCGCCCAGGAGCCCGGCCACCACCTGCAGCGACGTGGCGTTGTTCCAGGGGGCCAGCGCGCGGGCCTGCGCGATGGTGAGGCGCGATCCGTACCAGTACACGCCGCGGCGGTTGCCCATGAGGAGCACGCCCAGTTCGTCCATGCCCTCGACGATCTCGTCGCGGATGATGCGCTGGCGTGGCTGCAGCTGCCAGTTGCGCCCGGCCAGTTCGTGCAGCGAGGCGACCGTGTCGTCGCAGGGGTGGTAGGCATAGTGCACGGTGGGCCGGTACACCACCGCACCGTTCTCGCGCAGCGTCAGGTAGTCGGGAATGGAAACCGACTCGCCGTGCGTGACGAGGAAGGCCTGCATCGCGCCCTGCAGGGGCGTCCAGCTGCGCACGCGCGTGGCGATGCCGGGCCGGTTCAGGAGGATCGCGGCGTCGCTGCCGTAACCGTGGCGCAGGGCGTCGGCGGGCCAGTGCCGCTCGTGGGTCCCCCAGCCCAGCTCCGAAGGCTGCAGGCCTTCGTCGACGAAGCCATCGACGGACCAGGTGTTGATGAATTCGCCGCGGCGCTTGCGCGGCTCGGCCACCTGCGTGTCGCGCTCGGCGATGTGGATCACCTTCACGTCCAGCCGGTGCGCCAGCGCGGCCCATTGCTCGCGCGAGGCTGGCGGTGCGAGGTCCAGCCGCAGCTCCGCCGCCATGTGCAGCAGGGCCTCCTTGACGAAACACGAGACCAGCCCCGGATTGGCGCCTTGCGTGATGCAGGCCGTCGGCGCGCGCGGATTCTCGCGCCGGAACGCGAGCATCTCTTCGCGCAAGGCATGGTTGGAGCGCTGCGTCGGCGGCAGCTCCGGATCGACGTAGCGGCCGGCCCAGGGCTCGCAGCAGGCGTCGAGATAGAGCACGCCGCGCGGCTGGCAAAAGCGCACCAGCGCCAGCGTGGCGACGTCCACCGAGACGTTCAGCAGCAGGTCGCCGGCGCCTAGCAGCGGCGCCAGCACCGCCTCGTGGTTGGCTTGCGTGAGCGGCTGCACGCGCAGCTCGACGCCCAGGGCGCGTGCGATGCCGGCGCCGTCGTGGCTGGCCGTGACGATGCGCACCTGCGACGGCGCTATCCCGAAGCTGTCGAACAGCAGCGGCAACACCGCCTGGCCGATGCTGCCGAACCCCAGCACCACCACCCGGCCCGTGAACGACCCCAGCCTGCGCGAAACACCCATGCCGCTCCCTGCCCTGCGCGTGTCGCGGGAGACTACCGCAAGCGTGCTTCGCGAGGGGTCCGCGAATCCGCTACTTCACGGCGGCCCAGAGCAGCGTGAGGCCCGAGCACAGCATCAGGCCGTCGACCAGCGTCCGGTAGGCGCCGGGCGTGAGCGCCAGCACGATGGCGCGGCCGAGGAAGGAGCCCGCCATCAGCGAGGAGCCGACGATCACGCCATCGAGCGCGACCGACGCGGGCAGCGCGCCCAGCACCTGGAAGGCCGCGACCTTGGAGCCGTACATGCCGATCGACGCGGCCGCCTCGGTGCCGAGCAGGCCGCCGCGCTCCAGGCCGTAGAAGGTGAAGAGCGGCACGGTCAGGGGGCCGGTGGAGACGACCAGGCCCGTGAGCAGTCCGAGCGGCGCCCCGAGCCAGGCGAGGTGCCACTTCGACAGCCGGATCGCCCGGTGCGCGAGCCAGCGCCGCAGCGGGATCAGCGACAGGAAGAACACGCCCAGCGCGAGTTCGGCCACGCCGGGCGGGATGGAAAGCAGCAGGCTGGCACCGAGCACCGCACCGGGCACGGCGGTGGCGCAATACGCCAGGCACGCGGGCCAGTCGATGTCGCGCCACCAGGCGATCACGCGGCCGGCGTTGCCCATGATGGCGGCGATGGCCATGATGGGCACGGCCTGCCGGGGCCCGAACAGAATCACCAGCACCGGCATCAGCACGATCGAGGAGCCGGTGCCGATCACGCCGCCCAGCGTGCCGGCGCCCAGGCCGACGACGAGGACGAACAGGTATTCCACCGGCGCGCATTCTGGAGCCCGGCCGCACGCGCGGCAAGGCACCCGCGGTGCCGCGCCCCACTTGACGCTTCTCAACAACAGGCGCGGCTCCGGTCTGCATGATCTCGGCCATGAAATTTTCCGTACTGGCCGGCCTGCTCGCCCTGGCGCTGGGCGCCGCATCGTGGGCCGAGCCCGTCGCCGCGCCCGCGGACCTCGCGAACGGCGCCGCCGTCCTGCCGCCCTGGGCGCAGGACAAGCTGGCGGCCGCCAGGGCCGACGCCAAGGCCCACGACCAGGCCTACAAGCAGGGCGCGAAGCTCGCCACCTTCTGCGCCAACTGCCACGGCGCCTCGGGCCAGAGCGTGCGGCCCGACGTGCCCAACCTGGCGGGCCAGAACACCGTCTACGTCCTGAACCAGCTGAACAAGTTCCACGACGGCCGCCGCAAGGGCGCGTTCTTCATGGAAGGGGTGGTGAAGGCGATGAGCAACGACGAACGCTTCGCGGTGGCCGTCTACTACACCAGCCAGCCCATCCCGAAGCCGCAGGGCGTGAGCGACCCCGCGCAGGCCGCACAGGGCAAGGCCCTGTACGAGAACATCTGCAGGAAGTGCCATGGCGACAACGGCGCCGGCAGCGAGAAGAGTTCGCGCCTCGCGGGCCAGCAGTCGGCCTACCTGGACACGAGCATCCGCCGTTATCGCGACAACGACTTGCGCACCGACGAGAAGATGTTCAAGTCGACGAAGGGGCTGACGGACGCCGACATCAAGGCCCTGGTGGCCTACATCGCCACCCTGCGCTGAGGGCCCGCGCCCGGCCGGGAGTTCAGCCGCCGGCGGCCATGAAGCGCGCGTAGTCGGCCGCCGTGACCGACCACGCCTGCGCGAAGCCGCCGACCACGCGCAGCGAACGCGGCGCGATCACGAACAGCGAGAAGTCGGCGAATCCGAACATCTCCTGGCTGTTGGGAAAGCGCGAGAGATAGGCCTCGCGCGCCGCTGCGTAGACGGGTGCGTCGGGCGCGCAGGGCCGGGCGTCGCCCTGCACCGTCACGCGGGGCAGCGCCTGCGGCGGCACTTCGCTCGTGCGTTCGTCCATCACCAGCAGGCTCACGCGCGGATCGGTTTCCATGTCCTTCGTGTGCGTGGCCAGCCGGCTCACGTGGATCACGAAGCCGTGGCCGCCCGGCGCCAGCGCGTAAGGGACCATGGAGACGAAGGGCTCGCCCTTGTGCAGCGTGCCGAGCGCGGCGACGTCCTGCCGCTCCAGCAGGTGCCGCATGGCCTGGGCCTGGACGGCATTCACTGCGCCACCTGTCGAATCGGCACGGATGCATTCCTTTCGCGGGTCGCGCGACCCGGCGCCGCAGATTACACGACGACTATCCCGTGCGGATGATCTTCCTCAATACGAGTGCCGAGGTTCGCATTGATGAGCGGCAAGCCCTCCAGTAGACTGGGGGTCGTGACGACCGTGCCCGGTGGCGCCCTGCCGCGATTCCTGATGCGGGCCCTGCGCCCGGCGGGGGACGGGCGTCCCTTCCAGCTCACCCGCTATTTCACCGCCACCAGCCTGGTGGCCTTCGCGGTGCTGGCCGTCGTCCTGTACCTGCTGGAGGCCGGCGAGCAGCGCCTGTTCGCCGCCGCCCAGCGCGAGCACGGCGGCTTCCTCGCCACCGTGCAGGCCCAATTGCTGCAGGAGCAGAAGGAAGCCGGCCGCGCCAACCTGGTGGCGGTCCACGAGGCCGGCCACGTGACGCTGGCGCACGTGTTCGCCAACGCCTTGTGGCAATCGCACTTCGCGCCGCTGGTGGCGCGCGCGCAAGCCGTGCCGGTGGAACGCTGCCGCGCCCCCGCCCTGGAGGCGCAGGGCGGCACGCAGGCGCTGGCCGGCTGCGTGGCCGGGCTGCGGCGGCTGGTCGCGGGGCTGCCCGGCTTCACCGAGATCGACGCACCGGTTCGTAGCCTGATGCGGCGCACGAGTGTCTTCAAGATCAAGGTCTACGACCTGCGCGGGCTCACCGTCTACTCCTCGGAGCTGGCGCAGGTGGGCGAGGACAAGTCGGAGAACCGCGGCTGGCGCGCCGCCGCCGCGGGGCACCCGGCCACCGAGCTGGTCCACCGCAACCGCTTCAGTGCCTTCGAGGGCGAAGTGGAGGACCGCGACCTGATCCAGAGCTACGTCCCGGTGGAGATGCCGGGCGGCGGCATCGCCGGCGTGTTCGAGATCTACTCCGACGTGACGCCCCTGCTGCACCAGCTCGAAGCCGGCACCGCGCGGCTGGTGGACGTGACGGCGCGCAACCAGGAACGCGTGCAGCAGGCCGCGCAACGCAATGAAGCCACCATGCAGCAGGCCTCCACGCGGCTGCTGATCGTGAGCGCGCTCGTGCTGGCGGCGGTCTACCTGGCCCTGCTCTACCTGATGCGCAACGCGCAGCGCATCATCGACACGGAGGCCCGCTCGCGCGAACAGCTGGCCCAGCGCGAGCAGGAATGGCATCGCGACAAGATGGCGACCATGGCCGCGATGGCGGCGAACATCTCGCATGAAGTCGGCAACCCGCTGGCCATCATCTCCGGCCTGGCGGAGGAGATAGCGCACTGGCGGGCGCCCACCGACGTGCAGCCGGAGGTCCCGAACATGATCGTGCAGCAGACGACGCGCATCGCGTCGATGACGCGGCGCATCAGCGATTTCGCCACCGCCGGCAGCGACACGCCCGAGGTGCTGGACATCAACCAGCTGCTGCGCTCGGTCTGCCAGTTCCTGCGCTTCGACCGCCGCTTCGGCGGCACGCCCATCGAGCTGCGGGCCGGCACCGGGCTGCTGGCCTGCGAGGCCATTCCCGATCACCTGACGGAAGTCTTCATGGGGCTGCTGCACGCGCTGGAGGAAAACTGCGCGCGCTGCGGCGGCACGGCAGGCACCCGCATCGTCGTGACGACGGCGGCGCTCGAGGGGCAGATCCGCATCCAGCTCGCCTGCGAATGCGGCCCCAACGCGGTTGCCTGCCGCGTGCTGCCGGAGAGCGCGCGCCTGGCCTCCGCGCGCCGGCGCATCGAGCCCCTCGGAGGCCAGCTCGATCTCGCGCCGAGCGGTATCGAGATCCGCTTGCCGGCCTGGTCGCCGACCAAGGGCTGAAGCGGCTGTTCGCCGCCGGCTCAGGCGAGCCCGCACCACTCCGCGACGCGGTGCGCCACGTCCATCCACAGCGCCCAGGCGGCGGTGGCGGCCAGCAGCCCGCCCGCGATGCGGGTGCCGGAGTCCTTGCGCAGGTGGTTGCCCATGTCCTGCAGCTTGCGCAGGGCGGCGGGGGCAAGGCCCAGCGAGATGCCGCTGCCGACAGCGAACAGCGCCATGCTCAGCGCGCCTTGCAGCGGTCCGCCCGAGAGTGAAGCCACGAGCAGCGCCGAATAGAGCAGCCCGCAGGGCATGAAGGTCCACAGCGCGCCCGTCACGAGCAGGCCGCCGCGGCGCTGGGCCAGCGGGCGCACCTTGCGCCACACGCCGCGGCCGGCGCTTTCCACCCACTGCGGCTGGCGGGCCTGCGCGAGCAGCATGAGGCCCCAGGCCAGCACGGCGAGATGGAACAGCGTCCACGCGGGGCGCAGGGCTGCCGTGTGGGAGGACAGCCAGGCAAAGCTCTGGACGGCCAGGCCGGCGGCAGCGCCGGCGATGCTGTAGCCCAGGAGGCGGCCGCCCTGGAAGGTCCACATGCCGCGCGCCGGATTTGCGCCGACGCCGCGGACCACGCCGCCGCAGGCAGCGCCGCACATCGCGAGGCAATGCGGACCGCCGACCAGCCCCATCAGCAAGGCGGTCCCGGCGAGACCCCAATTCATCAGATGATCCGCGAGAACCTGGAGCGGTTGCGGTCGGCCTGCAGGTACTTGTCGAACTGCATCGCCACGCCGCGCACGAAGAACCAGCCCTGCGCCGTGACCTGGATGCCCTCCTCGTCGACGACGACCATGCCCTGTTCCTCGAGCTGGCGCATCTGCTCCATCTCGGCGGCGAAGTAGCTCTTGAAGTCCAGCAGCCAGGCCAGCTCGATCGACTCGAACACCACCTGCCCCTGGCACATCAGCGCCATGATCACGGCCCGCCGGGCCAGGTCGTCGCGGGACAGCGCCAGGCCGCGCACCACGGGCAGCTTGCCCTGGTCCAGCATGTCGCAGTACTCGTCCATCGTCTTGGCGTTCTGGCTGTAGGTGGCCCCCACCTTGCCGATCGCCGAGACGCCCAGGCCGATCAGGTCGCAGTCGGCCTGCGTGCTGTAGCCCTGGAAGTTGCGGTGCAGGCGGCCCTGGCGCTTGGCCACGGCGAGCGCGTCGTTCGGCAGCGCGAAGTGGTCCATGCCGATGTAGACGTAGCCGGCGCTGATGAAGGCGGCCAGCGCCTGCGACAGCATCGAGATCTTGTTGCCGGCGCCCGGCAGTTCGGCCGTGATGATGCGGCGCTGCGGCTTGAAGCGCTCCGGCAGGTGCGCATACGCATACAAAGCGATGCGGTCGGGACGCAGCGTGGAAACCTGCTGCAGCGTGCGCGTGAAGGACTCCGGCGTCTGCTTGGGCAGGCCGTAGATCAGGTCCACGTTGACCGAATCGAAGCCGATGCGGCGGGCGTCGTCCATCAGCGCGGCGACCTGCTCGTAGGGCTGCACGCGGTGCACGGCCTTCTGCACGTCGGGGTCGAAGTCCTGCACGCCGAAGCTGATGCGGTTGAAGCCCAGGTCGTGCAGCAGCTGCAGGCGCTCGGCGGTGACGGTGCGCGGATCGATCTCGATCGAGCATTCCGCGCCCGGCGCGATCGCGAAGTTGCGCCGCAGCAGGTCCATCAGCTGGCGCAGCTCGTCGTCGGACAGGAAGGTCGGCGTGCCGCCGCCCAGGTGCAGCTGGCTCACCGGCTGGCCGGTGCCGAGCACCTCGGTGTGCAGTTCCACTTCGCGGCTGAGGTAGCGCAGATAGGGCCCCGACCGCTCGTGGTGCTTGGTGATGATCTTGTTGCAGGCGCAGTAGTAGCACAGCGATTCGCAGAACGGGATGTGCACGTACAGCGAAAGCGGTGCGGCCATGGCGGCGGGACCCTCGCGGCGCTGGGCCAGGGCCTGCACGTAGTCGCTCGGTCCGAAGGCCTCGACGAAGCGGTCCGCCGTCGGGTAGGAGGTGTAGCGCGGGCCGGGTACGTCGTACTTGCGCAGCAGATCGGGTGAGATGGTCGTGGTCATGGTGCGTCTTTTCTGGCGATTATCGTGCGGCCCGCCACCCCGGGGCCAGTTGATCTGAGTCAACCGGGGGGAAAACCCGGCCCCGACAATTTACGTTACCGCAAGCCCCCGAAGCGCCTGGAAAGTGTCCATCCTCATGTCCCCTGTTGCCAAAGAAGACGCGCCGTCGAAGTTGAGCCCCGCCTCCATCAAGGTGGCGTGCTCCAACTGCAACCTGCGCGAACTGTGCATGCCGATCGGCCTGAGCGACGAGGACCTGGCACGCCTCGACGAGGTGATCAGTTCGCGGCGCAAGGTGCGGCGCAAGACGGCGCTGTTCCGCAACGGCGAGAAGTTCCACGCGCTGTACGCGATCCGCACCGGCGTGTTCAAGACCTGCGTGACGGCGGAGGACGGGCGCGACCAGGTGACGGGCTTCCAGATGGCCGGCGAGATCGTCGGCCTCGACGGCATCGTGAACGACCACCACACCTGCGATGCCGTGGCGCTGGAAGATGCCGAAGTCTGCGTGCTGCCCTTCGACCGCATCGGCGAACTCTCGCGCGAAGTCGGCGCGCTGCAGCACCACCTGCACCGCGTGATGAGCCGCGAGATCGTGCGCGAGCACGGCGTGATGCTGCTGCTCGGAACCATGCGCGCGGAGGAACGCCTCGCCGCCTTCCTGCTGAACCTGGTGCAGCGCCTGCAGGCGCGCGGCTTCTCGCGCTCCGAACTCGTGCTGCGCATGACGCGGCAGGAGATCGGCAGCTACCTGGGATTGAAGCTCGAAACCGTGAGCCGCACCTTCTCGCGTTTCGCCGAGGAACACATGATCGAGGTCCACCAGCGCCACGTGCGCATCGTCGACGTGGACCGCCTGCGCGGCCTGCTCGCGCAGCCGGGCACGGGTTTCTAGCCGAGCCTGCGTACGGGATGTCCTCTGCTGTAGGAAACAGCGGACCCGCGTTGCCGCGCTGATCTCCTTTGCGCACCGCCGCCCCGGCCCAAGATAGGAGTCATCCATGACTCACAGGAGCCCAGGCATGAACAAGCAGCAGATCAAGGGGGTGACGAACCAGGTCACCGGCACCATCAAGAAGGAAGTGGGGCGCGCCACCGGCGACCACAGCACGATGGCGAAGGGCCAGGCCCGCGAGATCAAGGGCCGCGTGCAGGAAGGCGTGGGCAACGCCCGCGAAGACCTGCGCGAGGACCGCGAGATCCGGCGCGAACGCAGCACGCGCCGCGGCCTCTGACGCTATCGCGTCCTCTCCGAACGCAAAAGGCCGGGACCCTGGGTCCCGGCCTTTTTTCGTGGACGTCGAACGCTATTGCGCAGGCGTGCCCGCGCTCCCGGTGGCTTCGCCCACCGGCGCCGTGCTGACCGGGGCGTCCGAGGACGCATCGGTGCTGGACGAAGCGGGCAGCGACGAACTGCCACCGGCCGCATTGCCGCTGACGGAGGTATTGCTCGCCGCGCTGCTGCTGGTGGAGGAAGCGCCGGTCGACGAACTGCCCGTCGACGAACTGCCGGTCGACGAACTGCTGGTCGACGAACTGCTGGTCGAGGCGTCGCCATCGTAGATGGGCGCAAGGCCGCCGGGGCGACTGCCGGCGCTCGCTGCCGTGCCGTCGTTGCGGTTCGCGCGCGGAGTGATCGCCGTCGTGTCGGGGCGGCTGCCGCTCGAAGTCGTGGCCGTCGTATCGCTGCGGCTGCCGCTGGCCGTCGTCGCCGTCGCATCGGTGCGGCTGCCGATCGCGGTCGTCGCCGTCGTGTCGCCGCGGCGGCTGCCCGACTGGGACCGGCCGAAGGCGCCATCGGATGCGCTGCCCGCGGCGCCCATGGCGCTGGTGCCGACGCCACTGTCCGCCAGTCCGGGCGTGGAGCTTGAGCCGGGCAGGCCGCCGCGAGCCGTCGCCTGCGACGGCCCACGCACCACGTCGGCCGGCAGGCTGGGATCGGGCGCATTGCGCGGCGTGGCGCCCGGCGTGCGGTACACCTGGGTGCCGGCGATGCTGTCGACCGGGCGGGCAGGCGCGGGCTGCTCCAGCGGGCGCGGGAAGGCGGGCACGCGCTGCGGCTGGTTGTCCACGAGCACCGGTGCATCCGGGCTCACCGCAGGGGCCGGGGCCGGCAGCGGATCCGGCGGCGGCACGGCCGTCACCGATTGCGGCGGCGGCTCGAGCACCGGCGGGTCCAGCTTCACTTCGGGCAGCGCGGCCACTTCCGGCGCGTTCTCGGGCGAGGAGGGAATGTTGAAGACGCTGTTCCACCAGTCGCCCATGCGGTCCACCAGCGGCTTCTCCTGGTCCTTCATGCGCGGGGCGGCGAAGGCGGCCTTGGCGTCGACCAGGTTGGCGCGTGTGGACTGCTGCATGAAGTCGCCCACCATCAGCAGCGCGTTGTGGCCGCCCTGCCCCCAGTAGGAACTGCGCATGGTCACGCGGTTGTCGTTGAAGCCCACCCAGGCACCGGCCACGAGCTGCGGATGCATCAGGATGAACCAGCCGTCCGTGTTGTCCTGCGTGGTGCCGGTCTTGCCGGCCAGGTCGCCGGTGAGGCCGAAGCGGGCGCGCAGGCCCGCGGCGGTGCCGTAGTCGATCACGCCGCGCATCACGTCCAGCAGCGTCAGCGCCGCCTGGTTGTTCAACGCCGGCTCCGCTGCCTTGGGCGCGAAGCTTTCAAGCACGTTGTGGTCGCGGTCCTCCACCGCCGTCACGATCTGCGGCTCGATGTAGTTGCCGCCGTTGGCGATCGTGCCGAAGGACGTGACCATCTCCTTGAGCGTCACCGGGCTGGTGCCCAGCGCCAGCGAAGGCACTTCGTCCAGCTTGCTCTGGCGCACGCCCATCGCCCGGGCCAGGCTCGCCACCCGCGAGGCCCCCACCTGCTGCATCAGTTGCGCGGTGATCGTGTTCATCGACCGGGCGAGGCCGTCGCGCAGCGTCACCGGCTGGCCGGAGGGCGGGCCGTCGACGTCGGTCGGGCGCCAGACCTTGTTCCGGTCGATCTGGATCTCCACCGCCTGGTCCATCAGCGTCTCGTTCGGCTGGTGGCCCATCTCGAAGGCCGCACCGTAGACGAAGGGCTTGAAGGTGGATCCGGGCTGGCGCCGGGCCTGCGAGACGTGGTCGAACTTGTCCTGCTCGAAGTCGCGGCTGCCCACCCAGGCCTTGACGGCGCCGGTCTGCGGCTCCAGCGCCATGAAGCCGGCCTGCAGCCGGGTCTTGTCGCGGCGCAGCGCGCGCATGAATTCCGCGTTCGCCTGCAGGTCCTTGAGCGCCTGCTCCTCGCTCTGCCCCTGCTCGCGCGCCGCCTTGTATTCCTCGGAGTCCTTGATCCAGGCCTTCACCAGGTTGGGGTTGCTGTTCCAGAAGTACTCGAAGGGCGCGTACTTGCCGTGCGCGGCCACGTAGTTGTTCGGGTCGGTGCCCAGGGCGACCAGGCCGCTGCGGCTCCACTCGACGTCCGCCACCGCCTGCAGGGCCTGCGCCTGGCGCTCCACCGCCTTGGTCGCCATCTCCTGCAGCCGCGAATCGATGGTCGTCTTCACCACCAGGCCGTCGGCGTAGATGTTGTAGTCATGCTGGTCGGCCCACTCGGTCAGCCAGCGGCGCAGGTAGCGCGCCAAGTGGGGCGCCGCGTTCTCGGTGTCGGGCACGCGCTCGAAATCGAGCTTCATCGGCTGGCCCTTGAGCTGTTCGTAGCGCGCCTCCTCCAGCTTGCCTTCCTTGACCATCATGGCCAGCACCGTGTTGCGGCGCTGCACCGCGCGCTCGGGGTTCATCACGGGGTTGTAGTAGGCCGTGCCCTTGAGCATGCCGATCAGCGTCGCCGCTTCCAGCTCGTTGAGGTTCTTGGCGGACTTGTCGAAGTAGGTCCGCGCGGCCATCTCGATGCCCCAGGCGTTGTACAGGAAGGAGACCGAGTTCAGGTAGGTCTCAAGGATCTCGTCCTTGCTGTAAACCGCCTCGATCTTCAGGGCCGTGATCGCTTCCTTGAGCTTGCGCGTGACGGTCTGCTCGCGCCCGATCTGCTCGGGGTACAGGTTGCGCGCGAGCTGCTGCGTGATGGTGGAGCCGCCTTCGACGTCGCCGGTGAGGGTGTTCATCACCGCCTTGGCGGTGCGCGCAACGTCGATGCCATGGTGGTCGTAGAAGCGCTTGTCCTCGGTGGCGAGCAGCGCCTGCGTGACCTTGGGCGAGATGTCCGCCAGCTTCACCCAGTCGCGGTTGGCGCGCTTGAACACCGCCAGTTCCGTGCCGTCGGCCGACAGCACCACCGACGGCGATTCCTGCTTGGCCTTCCTGATGTCGCCGATGCTGGGCGTGAACGGGATCAGCGCCGCGGTGTACAGCATCACGGCCAGCGGCACGGCGAGCGCCGTGCGCCAGGGATGCCGCCGGATCGCCTGCGCGATGCGCCGCGGGCCCGATGTCGCGCGGTTCGTGTCTCCCTCGTTCGCTCTCTTCATGTCCGTGTTCCTCGTAAGGTGCAGGAATTAGGGCGGGCGAGCGGTGGCCCGACTGTAGGACGGTTGCGCATGGCAAAGGTGGCTTTGCCGCGTATCCATGACCCGCGCGGATGACGCGACGCAAGCGGCTGTCGCCGCCGGCGTACGGCCGTGCCCGGAGCCGTCCGACGGCGCTTCGCGCCCGGTGTCACTGCCGGCGGCAGGCGGCGCGGCGCAAGATGCGCGGCCTATGCAGCACGACGCCCAGCCCACCTCGTTCATCGCCCGCCTGTTCGGCGGCGCCCCCGCTCCCCGGCGCGTGACACGCTGGTCGGCGGCGCAGGTGCGCCAGGGCACCACCCGCGAATTCCCGTGCGGCGGCCGCATGACGGTGCACTGCCGCGACGGCGAAGCGTGGATCACGCACGATGGCGACCCGCGCGACGTGGTGCTGCAGGCGCCGCAGAGCTACACCGCGGACCGCAGCGGCCGCATGACGCTGCATGCCCTCAAGGGCAACTGCGTGGTGGAGTTCGAGGAAGAGGTTGAGCGTTGAGCGTTGGGCGGTGAGCGTGAACTGCCCCCACGCTCGACGCCCAACGCCCGACGCTCAACTCAGGGGATCCGTCAGCCCGTGCTTGAGCGCGTAGCGCACCAGCTCGGTCTGGTTGCTCAGTCCCAGCTTCTGCATCAGGTTCGCCTTGTGGGTGCTGACCGTCTTGACGGACAGGTTCAGCTTGTGGGCGATATCGGACACCGCCTCACCTCCCACCAGCAGCCGGAACACCTCGAACTCGCGGTCCGACAGGCTCTCGTGCGGCAGCGTGTCCCCGCCCGGCATGGCACCCAGGGCGAGCTGCTCCGCGACTTCCGCGCTGATGTAGGCGCCGCCGCCGGCGATCTTGCGGATCGCCTGCTGCAGCTGCGCCGGCGCGCTCTCCTTGGTGAGGTAGCCGCTGGCCCCCGACTTGATGGCCCGCACGGCGTACTGCGTCTCCTGGTGCATGCTCAGCACGAGGATGCGCAGCTTCGGCTTCTCGGACTTGACCAGCTTGATCAGCTCCATGCCGCTGCGCCCGGGCATCGACAGGTCCAGCACCAGGATGTCGAACTCGAGCTCGCGCACCGCCTTCATCACCTCGGTGCCGTCGGCGGCCTCGCCGGCGACCTTCAGGTCCTCGGCGTCGCCCACGATGCGCTTGAGCCCTTCGCGAACGATCGCATGGTCATCCGCGATCACGATCCTGATCATGCGTCGACCTTGACGGTGGGGATCTTCGCCTCGACCCGGGTGCCGGCGCCGGGGCTGCTGTCGACCCGCAGCTCGCCGCGCATCAGCTGTGCGCGTTCGCGCAGGCCCACCAGCCCCAGCGATTGCGGCTTGCGCGGATCGGAGGGCCGGAAGCCGATGCCGTCGTCCTGCACCCGCAGCAGCAGGTAGTCGCCGTGGGTGCGGATCTCCACTTCCACCTGCCGGGCCTCGGCGTGCTTGGCCGCGTTCTGCAGCGCCTCCTGCACGATGCGGAAGACGCCGGTGGCGAACGGCTCCTCGAGTTCGAGTTCCTCGTCGACGATCAGCTCGCACGGAACGCTGGTGCGCTGGGTGAAGTTCTGCACCACCCATTCCAGCGCCGGCACGAGCCCGAGGTCGTCGAGCACCAGCGGGCGCAGGTCGGCGGCGATGCGGCGCGTGGAGGCGACGCAGGTATCCAGCATCGAGAGCATCGTGGCGATCTTGCCCTGCGCCTCCGGGTCGCCGGGGACATGGTCCCGCAGCCAGATCGCGTCCATCTTGGCCGCCGTGAGCGACTGCGCGAGTTCGTCGTGCAGCTCGCGGGCGATGCGGGACTTCTCCTGCTCGCGCACGCCGGCCGATTCGGCGGCGAAGGCGGCCAGTTCGTCGCGGGCGCGCACCCGCTCGGTGATGTCGCGCAGGATCACCGTATAGAGCTTGCCTTCCGGGGTGTTCAGCTGCGAGATCGAGGCCTCGATGGGGAACTCGTCGCCGTTCTTGCGGCGGCCATACAGCACGGTGTTGTCGCCCATGCGGCGGGAGGTCGTGCCGGTGGCGCCGAAGCGGCGCACCTGCTGCGAGTGCAGCCGGTGGTAGCGGGAGGGGATCAGCATTTCCAGCGACTGCCCGAGCGCTTCTTCCGCCGACCAGCCGAAGATCTTTTCGGCGGCCTTGTTGTAAAGCACCACCCGCTGCGTGTCGTCGCAGCTGATGATGCCGTCCATGGCGGATTCGAGCAACCCGGAGAGGCGCTGGGCGGCATTGGCATCGGAAAGGAGCGAAAGGGTCACTGAAGATCACCTGTCATGACATCCAAATTACAGCACAACCCGGCCATTTGACCTCGGCGGGCGCGGAACGCGCCGAGGGTCCCTGCGCTTGACGCCGGCGCGAAATGCGCTAGGACCTGCGGCCGTCGTTGGCATGCCAACGATGTGACGAGGGCCCGCGCGTGCGGCAGTGGTCCTACATGCCAGCCCGCACGGCCCTGACATCGCGCGCGGAACCCGCGTTCCAGACTGGGCTCCAACCCGGACTTTGTTCCCCCTACAGTGTTGGCCATCGAAGACCCCCTCACCCAAACCTCCGGTGCCACGCCCGCCGTCGCCGTCGACAGCTCGCCGCAGCGCCTGCGCAGCCTGGCGCGCGCGGCGCAGCACGACATACTGCGGCGCCTGACGCCGCCGCTGCGCCACGACATGGTGGTGCACCTGCAGTCGCTGGGCATGATGGCCGAGGCGCTGAGCGCGCGCATGGACCGCGGCGCCGTCGCCCCGGAAGACCTCCAGTCGTCCGTCTCCAAGCTCAACCGCCTGTCGCGCCAGGCGGTGGCGCGCTGCCTGGAGGTGTGCACGTGGATGGAACCGGGCGAGGACGACAACATCGGCCTGCGCGAAGGGGTGTCCGAAGTCGTGCGCCTGCTGTCCACCAGCCTGAACTTCCGCGGCTTCGACCTGCGCCCGGAGATGGCCGAAGGCGAATTCGAGGTGTCCCGCAGCGCCGTGCGCTTCCTGCTTGCGGCCGCCATCCTGACGCTGGCGGACGCCGCCCCCGGGCCCGGCGAGATCGCGGTGCGCACCGAGGCCTCATCGCCGCACGGCGTGATCGCGGTGGAATACCAGCCGCAGCCCGAAGGCACCTTCACGCAGCTGCACGAATCGGGCGAGGCACCGCTGTCGTGGCCGGAAGTGCAGGCGCTCGCCACGCAGCACCGGGTGGAACTCGTGCGCCACCGGCAGACGATCGTGCTGCGCCTGCCGCGCGCGGTGGTCACGACGCCGCTGAAGATGGTTCCGGTGTGATCCCGGCTTCGCCCTCGACGCGGGCGATGAAGGCCTCCAGCTCCTCGATCGGCAGCGGCTTGCAGAACAGGTAGCCCTGGTAGCGGTGGCAGCCCTGGCGCGCCAGGAACTGGCGCTGCTCCTCGGTTTCCACCCCCTCCGCGATCACGTCCAGGCCGAGGTTGCGGCACAGGCCGATGATCGTGCCGGCGATCGCCGCGTCGTTGCCGTCGGTGAGGATGTCCTTCACGAAGCCGCGGTCGATCTTGAGTTCGTCGATCGGCAGCCGCTTCAGATAGGACAGCGAGGAATACCCGATCCCGAAGTCGTCGACCGACAGCCGCACCCCCATTTCCTTGAGGTTGCGCATCTTGGCAATCACCGACTCCAGGTTGTCCGCCAGCAGGCTTTCGGTGAGTTCCAGCTTGAGCTTGCCGGGTGGAACGCCGGCGCGCCGCACGCAGCTCATGACCTCGTCGATGAAATCCGGATGGCGGAACTGCCGCACGCTCACGTTGACCGCGATGCTCAGGTGCGCGCGATCGGGCCGGCGGGCCCACAGCGCGAGCTGGGCACAGGCGGCTTCCAGCACCCAGTGCCCGATCGGGATGATCAGCGAGGTTTCCTCGGCGGTCGGGATGAAGTGCTCCGGCTGCACCGGCCCGCGGCCGGGATGCTCCCAGCGCAGCAGGGCCTCGACGCCGGTCATGCGGCCGTCCATGCCCACCTGCGGCTGGTACTCGATGTTCAGGTGGTTGTCGCGCCAGGCGGAGCGCAGGTCCGCCGCCAGCGCCGCATTCTCGCTCGCCACCGCCTGCATCTCGGGGTCGAAGAAGCGCACCGCGTTGCGGCCCGCGGCCTTGGCCTGGTACATCGCCAGGTCGGCCTGCTTGAGCAGTTCGCTCACGCTGGAGGGCGCCTTGCCGAACAGCGTCACGCCGATGCTGCAGGTACTGTGGTGCAGGTAGCCGGGCAGCACGTAGGGCTCGCCCAGCGCCTGCAGGATGCGCTGGCTCACCACCTGGGCGGCGGTGAGCGGATCGAGCGGCTTTTCCGGCGTGTTCTCCAGCAGCACCACGAATTCGTCGCCGCCCAGGCGCGCCACCAGGTCGCCCTTGGCCACGCAATGGCGCAGCCGGCGCGCCACCTGCTGCAGCAGCAGGTCTCCCTTCTGGTGGCCCAGGGTGTCGTTGAGCACCTTGAAGTTGTCCAGGTCGATGAACATCAGCGCGCCGTCGCGACCCTGGACGTTGCGACCCACCGCCTCGTTCAGCCGGTCGAGCAGCATCTGGCGGTTCGGCAGCTGCGTGAGCGGGTCGTAGAAGGCCAGGTACTGGATCTTCTCCTCGTCGCGCTTGCGCTCCGTGATGTCGCGGCCGACGGCGACCCAGTGCGTCAGGCGGCGCGTGTCGTCCCACACCGGCGACACGTCGAGGTCGACCCAGTACGGCTCGCCCCCCTTGGTGTAGTTGACCAGGTCGACCCGCACCCGCTCCCACTGCTCGAGGGCGGCGCGGATGCGATCGAGCTGGGCGCGCTCGGTGTTCGGCCCCTGCAGCAGGCGGGGCGACTGGCCGATCACCTCCTCGCGGGTGTAGCCGGTGCGCCGCTCGAAGGCCTCGTTGACGAACACGATGCGCGGGCCCGGGGCGCGGAACGGCGCGGCCTCGGTGATGATGACGATGTCGTTCAGGCGCGCGATGCTGCCTTCCAGCAGCATAAGGTGCTGCTGCGCCTGCCGCCGCGCCGAGACGTCGCGCAGGTGCAGCGCCAACCCGGCGCCGAAGGGAAAGCCGCGCAGCTCCAGCCAGTGGCTCACCTGCGCATCCATTTCCTCCAGTTCCAGCCCCTCGCCCTGTTCCAGCGCGTGCAGGAAGCGTTCCTCCAGCCGCAGGCGGGCGCGCTTCTGGAAGAAGCTCCAGATCTTGCGCCCCACCAGCGGCTCGCCGCCGGGCGTGAGCAGCTGCTCGGCCTGCACGTTGGCGTAGCTGATGCGGCCCTGGCGGTCGATCGTGGCGAAGGCTTCGGTCCCGCCCAGCGCGCCCCCCATGCCGACGGTGTGGCGCATCAGCGTGCCGGGCTGGTAGCCGGCGGGCGCGATCTCCTGCACCACGCCTTCGGTGCCGATGATCTCCCCCTGCGCATCGCGCAGCGGCTGGCCCACGCAGCGCACCCAGGTGTGGCTGCCCTGCATGGAATTCAGTTGCACCTCGACGTCGAAGGGAGTGCCCTGCTCGCGGCAGGCCCGGATGCGCGCCTCCAGCTCCGGGCGGTGTTCCTCGGCGTAATGGCTCATCGCGTCTGCGAAAGTCGGCGTGTAGCCGGGCGGCGCGCCGTGCAGGCGCGCGAGCTGCTCCGACCAGTACAGCCGGCCCTGGCGGGCATCGAAGCGCCAGAAGCCCAGGAACACGCAGCGTTCCACCAGTTCCAACAGATGCCCTGCGTTGTGCGCGATGACCGATTGCATTGAATTCCCTGTTGCGCATCTTACGGGCGCCCCGCGCAGCACGGGGCCGGGCGTAGGCACTCTCCTACATGCGCACGCGAGGCCCATCCGGACAAGCGATGTGGCTGAGCGCTTAGAGTGCCTTACGCCTTGACACCAACCCTTACCAACTTGCCCGCTGTGGAACTCGCAGTCTTCCTCGTCGAGGACAACCCGGAAATCCAGGAGAACCTCGTTGGCGCGTTGGAAGAACTCACCTGCGTCAAGGTGGTCGGCCGCAGCACGACCGAGGAAGGCGCGCTCGGCTGGCTCGCGCAGCACACCGGGTGGGACATGTTGATCGTCGACTTGTTCCTCAAGGGCGGCAGCGGCATGCGGCTGGTGCAGCGCGTCCAGCGCGCGCGCTCCGGCCAGAAGGTCATCATCTTCAGCAACTACGTGAACGCGAGCGTGCGCAAGCGCTGCGCCCAGCTGGGCGTGGACGCCGTGTTCGACAAGTCCACCGAAATCGACGCACTGGTGGACTACTGCTCCCACCTGTGCGGCGTCATGGGCACGCAGCCTGCACCCCTGCAGCCCACCGGAGATCCTCCATGAGCCATCCCCTGGAATTCCCCGGCTTTGCGCTCGTCGCGCCGGAAGCTGCCCCGGCGCAGCACGTGCAGGCCAGTCCCCCGGCAGCGGCGCCGGCCGCCCCGCTCGCGCCGGCCGGCGGCCGCCGCTGGTCCGACGCTCCGGGCGGCTTCGCGCCGGCCGACCCGAATGCGCCCTGGTCCATGCAGCAGCAGTGGCCCAACCTGGTGGCGGCGCTGTCCGAGCAGGCGGTGGAGAGTAGCAACCTGCTGCTGCGCGCGCTCAATTACCTGGTCGGCGCCGGGCGCCTGCGCCGCAGCGAGGCGCGGGTGCTGAGCGACGCGATGCACCAGCTGCGCGGCACCAGCCTGCGGGCGCAGCAGATCACCCGCCTGGCCGGCGGGCGGATCCGGCAGTCGCGCGAGCGCGTCGACCTGGCCGAGCTCGTGGCCCACGTGCTGCAGGAGCGCAGCACCGAGATCGAGGCGGCAGGCGCCTGCGTGAGCTCCGAGCTGCAGCCGGTGGACGTGCTGCTCGACCCGCCGGTGGCGATCGGCCTGGTGAACGCGGTCCTGGACTGGGGCCTGGGCTTCAGCAAGCAGCTGCACTTCATGCTCGGTGCTTCCGCCTTCCGCGGCCCGGCGCAACTCAGGGTGCGGGTGGACACGCCCGCTGCGGCGCAGAACCCGCACCCCGGTGGCGTCGGCTGGACGGTGCGGCCGCGCGGACGCCGCGTCAATGATGGCCTGCACTGGATGCTGCTGCGCCAGATCGCCGCCTCTTCCAACCTGGAGGTGTTGCGCACGCGCGAGGATGGCGCGGCGCTGCTCACCGTCGATTTCCCGGACACCTTCCTGAGCACCGAGGGCATCGCCTGCCTGGAGCTCACCGATGCGAACGGCGAATCCGCCGCGTCGCTGCACGAGAGCTGGGTGCTGGTGCTGGCGCAGGACGAGCGCCTGCGCGGCGAGGCGGTCGACGCCCTGCGCAAGATGGGCATCGCCGCGCGCGCCGCGGGCGACACCTTGCAGGCGCGTGCCGTTCTTGCCGACGCGCGGCCGAGCGTGCTGGTCGCCGCGTGGGATGTGCCGCACGACGACGTGTCGGCCTTCCGGCGCGACGTGCTGGGCGGGGACCATCGCTGCCCGCTGGTGGAGATCACGCGCGAGGTGCCGTCGTTCCACCTGAGCGGCTTCGACCGCTTCGAAACGCCCAAGGTCGGCCGCGACCAGCTCACCGCGGAATTGCCGCCGACGGTGTTGTTCGAGTTGGTGAAGAGCGTTTGAGGTGATGGCAGGTTGAGGCGAAGACGGGTTTAGGCGGGGTCCGGTTGAGGCGAAGCCGCGCGTTGAGGCGAAGCCGCACGGTGAGGCGAAGCCGCGTTGAGGCAAGGCCGTCATCCCCGCGTAGGCGCACTGGTGTCCGGAAACCGTTCGGCTCACCCGAATAGCCCCGGCTGAAGGGCATCGAAGTCGGCTTGGCGGTGTCGACATCGTCGCCACCGGCAGCTTTCTTCCTGGTCGCGCAGGAA
>NZ_JAEQND010000002.1 GCF_016722765.1 Ramlibacter alkalitolerans
GGCCCCTCGGCAGTTCCTCGGACCAGACACTTTGCCTAAGTAGCTCTTCCACGCTGACCTCCTTGCACGAAGGGGGTCAATTCCTCGTGTCGTCAAGGGGTCAGTTTCTGGTGTCGCCTGACAGCCAATTCGGGGCGGCTCGCAGGATTCGACGCGATTGTCGGAGCGGAGCCACATCCGCCTTGCTGTTCCAGACCAGCGCGGCGAGCTTCAAGTAAGCTCATCCAAAGGTTTGAACGGCGATCCTGCCAGGGGTCGGATTGCCGACGCCAGCATCCACCGACGAAAGAAAACTGATGTCCATTCTCCAAACGAATCCCATCGTCTTCTTTTGGCGGTGGATACGGTACAAGGTCATGAAGTGGCAGATGAAGAACGTGGATCCCATGTACCCCGACATGATCAAGTACGTGAAGGACAAGAACGACTTCGAGTCCACCTACGGCACCGGCTGGTAGGCACCTGGCACCACCCGCCGGTCGCGCGGGCCTGCTGCCAGCCCGCGTGCGGGCGTGCGGGCGTGCGAGTGAGGGGGAACTGGCGAGCCTGCGGAACTCGGGTACGCTTTGCTTTTGCGTCCGATCCGTGAGGCCTCGCCATGAGCATTCCGGTTGATCTGTCCACCCTGGCCGAAGTCCTGGGCCGCTACCGCTTCGCCTACCTGCTCACGTCGAGCGAACGGGGAGCGCCGCATGCCGTCGCCGTCACCGCGGTGCTGCAAGGCGGCGAACTGGTGGTGGCCGAGACCGGGCGCCGCACCCGCGACAACGCCCTGCAGCGGCCCGAGGTGGCCCTCGTGTGGCCGCCGCAGTCGGAGGCGGAGTACTCCCTGATCGTCGACGGAACTGCTGCCGCGGCCGGCGATGGCTTGCGCATCGCGCCGGCGCGCGCCGTGCTGCACCGGCCGTCGGCGCCGCGCCAGCCGGCCACCCCAGGGGCCTGCGGTTCCGACTGCGTGGAGATTGCGTAGACCTCTCGCCGCGGCTTCTCAGGCCGCGTCGTGGAAGATCAATCCGAGGGTCGTGCGCGTGCCGCTGCAGATGCGGCTGACGCCGTGCCGCATGTTGACGCGATGAAAGCCGCGGCTGCCCCGCACGGGCCGATGGCTCACCGCGAACACCGCTGCATCGCCCTGCGCCAGGGGCACGACGAGCGGCCGCGATTGCATCCGCGGCCTTTGTTCGGTCAGCACCAGTTCGCCGCCTTCGAATGCACTTCCGGGCCGCGACAGCAGGATCACGACCTGCAATGGAAAGATGTTCGCACCGTACAGGTCCTGGTGCAGGCAGTTGTAGTCACCCGCACCATAGCGAAGCATCAGCGGCGTGGCACGCGTCTGGCCGGCGGCGTGGCACTGCTGCAGGTATTCGGCGTGCGAGGGCGGGTAGGCGTGCGCGATCCCCAGCATCGCATTCCAGCGGTTCGCAGTTGCGGCGAGGTGTCCATAGAACGCGGTGCGAAGCAGCGACAGCACTTGCGGGAGCGGATAGTCGAAGTACTTGTATTCGCCCCGCCCGAAACCATGCCGTGCCATCACGACTTTGCTGCGAAAGGTGTGCGGGCCAGCGGCGTCGTAGAGGGCCGCCAGGTCTGCGCATTCCGGCGGCGACAGCAACGCCGGCAGCACGGCCACGCCATCCGCATCGAGTTCCGCATGCGCGCGCGTCCAGTCATGGGCGGCCAGGCGCAGTGCCGGTTCGGGCGCATGCCTTGCCGCTGCAGGAATCGGGTCGGGATGGAGAGGGGCCATGAGGTGACGATAGGGCCGCCGCGCTGCGCCGACTCGCCGGAACCGGACACGTCGTTCCGGCGTCGAGGGCGGCAGTGATCGCCTTCGTCTTGCCAGGCCCGCGCACTCGCTACATTGGCACATCTTAGCCACCACGCAAGACGCACATGAACGCTCCACACGCATGCTCCCGGCCTGTCGCCCACGCTCCGGCCCAGCGCCGCACCGCCTTCACGGGCGCTGCCGTCGCGGCGGCCTGGATGATGACGAGCCTCTGCGCGAGCGCGGAACAGATCGGCTCCGTCGACACCGTGTTCAAGTTGATCGGCCCCAACCACAAGATCGTGGTCGAGGCGTACGACGATCCGGCTGTCACCGGCGTCACGTGCCATGTGTCGCGCGCGAAGGCCGGTGGGATCAGCGGCGCCGTCGGGCTGGCGGAGGATCCCAGCGACGCGTCCATCGCCTGTCGTCAGGTGGGCCCTATCTCCTTTCCCCAGCCTCTTGCGCAGCAGCAGGAGGTCTTCAGCGAGCGCACGTCCATCCTGTTCAAGCGCCTGCGCATCGTGCGCATCGTCGACAGCAGACGCAACGCGCTCATCTACCTCACGTACTCGGACAAGCTGATCGAAGGCAGCCCGAAGAACAGCATCACGGCCGTTGCAGTCGACCGCGCTACGCCCATTCCGGTGAAGCGCTGAGGACGGGCGGCTGAACGGATGAAGCTGACCCATTGAACCAGGCTCTGGCATCGGCGACGACTGAGCGAGTTCCGAATCTGGAACTCGCGCGCAACCTCAGCGCCTGAATTCCTCGCACATCTTCGCGGTCTCGGCCGAAGTTTGCAGCTTGCCGTTGGAGCACGCCGAGCGCGCCGCCTGCACGCATTCCGCTGCCGCGACGTCTTCTTCCTGCCGCGTCTGCCTGCGCAGACCGGGGATGACGAAGGGCCGGAAGGTCTTGCCGCACTGGCCGCTGATCTTCGGATCCCGGTTGTCCCGCGCCAGGTCCGTCACGACGTTCCAGGCCCGGTAGGCGACGTCGAACGGCGGCGCCGGTGATTCGCACCGTGCGCCGGGGCTGAGCACCAGGGCGACCGCGAAGGCAGCAGCGGCCCTGCGGCACGCTGCCTTCATGTGCCTCCTCGGGATGGGCTATCAACGATAGCGTGGATCGTTCGGGAACCGGTCGTACATGTTCGCGACGCCGTCGGCATCGCGGTCGTCGGACGGCCCCAGCGCGTAAGTGCCGGCCACATAGGGGAACAGCTGCCCATTCTGCTCGATGTACGCAGGCTGGTTGTTGGCGCCGAGATAGACCGTGCGGCCCCACTGGTCGCGGTAGCTGCCGAACTGGTCGATCGGAATCTGCCGTCCGGCCGCATCGAGCTGGTAGCGCCGCCCATAGGCGTCGGTGTAGATGCCGTTCACGATCGGCACGGGGGCCGATGGCCTGGCGTCGTACGGGACGCCGAAAATGCGCGAGATGGTGTTCCCCACGCTGTCGATGACGTCGGCCTGCGCAATCCCGCCGATCGCGAACGCCCCCACAGCGATGGCGGACAAGATGGTCTTCTTCATGAGCTACTCCTGCGCGGAACGTTCCGCTTGCAGTCATTGCAGCCGGGCGTGCCGCCGCGCGGCAGCGGTGCACCCGCCGACGCCGTGTGCGCAGATTCGCGCCCGACTGTAGGCGCTGCCGCCTGAGCAGGGCTTTTCGGCGATAGTCCGCGCATGCGCAACCCAAGCAGCGTGCCGGCGCGGCTCGACGCGCTCCCCTGGTCTCGGTGGCACTGGCGCGTCGTGCTCGCCCTCGGCGTCGCCTGGGTGCTGGACGGGCTGGAAGTGACCATCGTCGGCTCGATCGGCAGCGTGCTGGAACGCCCGGACACGCTCGCGTTGACGGCCGCCCAGATCGGCTGGTCCGGCTCGGTCTATGTGGCCGGTGCCGTGGCCGGCGCGCTGCTGTTCGGGCGGCTGGCCGACCGGCTCGGGCGCAAGCGCCTGTTCCTGCTCACGCTGCTCGTGTACATGGGCGCGACCGTCGCCACCGCCTTCACGCAGGGATTCGATGGCTTCGCGCTGTGCCGCTTCATCACGGGCGTGGGGATCGGCGGCGAATACGCGGCGATCAATTCGGCCATCGACGAACTGATTCCGGCCCGGGTGCGCGGCCGCGTCAATCTCGCCATCAACGGCAGCTTCTGGATCGGCGCGGCGGCGGGCGCCGTCGTGAGCCTGGTGCTGCTCGATCCGCGCGTGCTCGGGCCGCAGGGCTGGCGCGCCGGCTTCCTGCTCGGGGCGGTGCTGGCCGTGGCGATCCTCCTGGTTCGGCGCCAGGTGCCGGAAAGCCCGCGCTGGCTGCTCGCGCACGGTCGTGCCGGGGAAGCCGAAGCCATCGTGGCGGCGATCGAGCGGGAAGCCGGCGCGTCGAAGGCCGCGTCGGCCGAAACAGGCGCACCTGCTGCGATGAGCTGCTCGCGCGCGGGCGTGGTCCCCTCGCTGCGCGAGGTCGCGCACGTGCTGGTGCGCCGCTATCCGCAGCGCAGCGCCGTCGTGCTGGCCCTCATGGTCTCGCAGGCCTTCTTCTACAACGCCATCTTCTTCACGTACGCGCTGGTGCTCACGCGCTTCTACGCCGTCGACGCCGCGCGTGTCGGCCTGTACATCCTGCCGTTTGCGGCGGGCAACGTGCTGGGGCCGCTGTTGCTGGGGCCCTTGTTCGACCGCGTCGGCCGCCGCGTGATGATCACGCTCACCTACGCGCTGTCGGGCGTGGGCCTGCTCGCGACCGGCGTGGCCTTCCTCTCCGGCGTGCTCGGTGCGGGGACGCAGACCCTGGCGTGGTCGGGCGTGTTCTTCCTCGCCTCGGCCGCTGCGAGCTCCGCCTATCTCACGGTCAGCGAGGTCTTCCCGCTCGAGATGCGCGCCCTGTCGATCTCGATCTTCTATGCGGTCGGCACCGGTGCCGGCGGCTTCGCTGCGCCGGCCCTGTTCGGCGCGCTGATCGAAACCGGCAGCCGGGGGAATGTGTTCATCGGATACGCCGTCGGCGCCGCGCTGGTCATCGTTGCCGCAGGTGTGGCGTGGCGCTACGCCGTCGACGCCGAACGCAAGCCGCTGGAGGAGGTGGCGCCGCCGCTGGGTGGGCTGCGCGATGGTGGCGGCAAGGAGAAGTGACGGAAGCGCCCACCCGTTTCACCCCTGCCGCGTCAGCTGCCGCGCCCGCGCTTCCACCTTCTCGAGGGCACTGGCAAGCACGGCCTGTTCCTCCGCGGTGAGGTCGGACAGCAGGTACTCCTCGCGCGCCTGCACCATGGGCCCGATCTTGCGGTACAGCGCCGTGCCGGCGGGGAGCAGGCGCACGCGCCAGGCGCGGCCATCCTCGGGGTCCGGCGAGCGGGCCACCAGGCCATTGGCTTCGAGCCGTGCGAGTGCGCGGCTCACCTGCATCTTCTCGAGCGTCGTGCGCTCCTTCACGTCGGACGTGCGCACCTCGCCCTGGTCCGCCAGGGCAGAGAGCACCCGCCATTCGTCGCGCGTGAGCGAGAAGCGCTCGCCATACACCTGCGCGGTCGCCAGGCTGACCTGTTCCGCCAGCACGGCCAGGCGGTAGGGGAAGAACTTTTCGAGCTCCATCCGACGAATCGTATCAGCTGTGACGATCTCGCGGGCGCTGCCCGTCGGCGCGGCGGGAAAGGGACCTGCCTGCGGTCGTGGCAGCACGTGCGGATACCGTTCGTCGTTTGTTGATCGCAAACGCACTTGCAGGGAACGGAAGGTGCCGCTAGCATGGTAACTCCCGTTACCAACCAGCCTCGAGGAGTCACCATGAAAGTCCAGCGCATCCACCACGTCGCCTACCGCTGCCGCGACGCCCGCGAGACCGTCGAGTGGTATCGCAAGCACCTGAACATGGAGTTCGTGCTGGCGATCGCCGAAGACCGCGTGCCTTCCACCAAGGCGCCGGACCCGTACATGCACCTGTTCATGGACGCCGGCAACGGGAACGTCCTGGCCTTCTTCGAGATCCCCAACTCCCCGCCCATGGGGCGCGACCCCAGCACGCCGGACTGGGTCCAGCACATCGCCTTCAAGGTGGATGGCGACGAATCCGTCCTGGTGGAAGCCAAGGCGCGCCTGGAAGCGGCCGGCATCGAGGTGGTGGGGATCACCGACCACACGATCTTCAAGTCGATCTACTTCCGCGACCCGAACGGACACCGGCTCGAGCTGGTCGTCGACACGGCGACGCCGGAGCAGAG
The DNA here is from genome assembly GCF_016722765.1 of Ramlibacter alkalitolerans. Taxonomy (GTDB): domain Bacteria; phylum Pseudomonadota; class Gammaproteobacteria; order Burkholderiales; family Burkholderiaceae_C; genus Ramlibacter; species Ramlibacter alkalitolerans. The sequence continues at coordinate 5,994 of NZ_JAEQND010000002.1, forward strand.
CAAGATGCTGGACGACGTGAAGTGGGAAATGCTGGAGGAGTGGTCGCGCACGAAGCGCGCCCCCAAGCAGGCAGCGTGGATGCACGAGAAAGAACTGGCGGCCTGAGTCGGCGATGCAGAAGACCTACACCTATCCCGAGTTCGCGTACCGGCAGTCCGAAGAGCAGCGCCTGGGCGTCACGAGGCGCCACCCGGTGGTGATCGTCGGCGCCGGGCCGATCGGATTGACCGCCGCCCTGGAGTGCGCCAGCCGCGGCATCCCCGCCGTGCTGCTGGATGACAACAACACGGTCAGCGTCGGTTCGCGCGCGGTGTGCTACGCCAAGCGGCCCCTGGAGATCTGGGACCGTCTCGGCGTCGGCGAGGCCATGGTGCGCAAGGGCGTGAGCTGGAACGTGGGCAAGGTCTTCTTCCACGACGACCTCGTCTACCAGTTCGACCTGCTGCCGGAAGAGGGGCACAAGATGCCCGCGATGATCAACCTGCAGCAGTACTACCTGGAGGAATTCCTGGTCGAAGCCTGCGATAAGAGCGGCTTGGTGGACCTGCGCTGGAAGCACAAGCTGATCAGCCTGTCGCAGGAAGCCGACCACGCCAGGCTCACCCTGGAAACGCCGGACGGCATCTTCCAGGTGGAGGCGGACTGGGTGATCGCCTGCGACGGCGCCAACAGCGACACGCGCAAGATGGTGGGCGCCGAATTCACCGGCCAGTTCTTCCAGGACCGCTTCCTGATCGCGGACGTCGTGATGAAGGCCGAATTCCCGACGGAGCGCTGGTTCTGGTTCGATCCGCCCTTCCATCGCGGCCAGAGCGTGCTGCTGCACCGGCAATGCGAGAACGTCTGGCGCATCGATTTCCAGCTCGGGTGGGAAGCCGACCCGGCGGAGGAGAAGAAGCCCGAGAACGTGATCCCTCGCATCCAGGCGATGCTCGGGCCGGACGTCGAGTTCGAGCTGGAGTGGGTCTCCGTGTACCAGTTCGCCTGCCGCCGCATCGACAAGTTCCGCTACGACCGCGTGCTGTTCGCCGGCGACGCCGCGCACCAGGTGTCGCCGTTCGGCGCCCGCGGCGCGAACACCGGCGTGCAGGACGTGGACAACCTCGTGTGGAAGCTCAAGCTCGTGCTCGATGGCCAGGCGCCCGAGACGCTGCTCGACTCCTACCACGAGGAGCGCGCGTTCGCCGCCGACGACAACCTGCTGAACTCCACTCGGTCGACGGACTTCATCACGCCCAAGAGCCGCGGCAGCCGCGTGCTGCGCGATGCGGTGCTGCAACTCGCGGAAGAACAGGCGTTCGCGCGCAAGCTCGTGAACAGCGGGCGGCTCTCGACGCCCACGCCTTACGTCGCGTCTTCGCTCAACACACCGGACGAAGAGAGCTTTGCCGGTGCGATGCAGCCCGGGACCAACTGTGCCGACGCGCCGGTGAAGCGCCGGGGCGAGAAGCTCTGGTTCCTGAACCAGCTGCCCGCCGGCTTCGCCCTCGTGGTGTTCGCGCCCGAGGCGCCGCTGCCGCAGGTGAGCATCGGCGACGTGAGCGCGCAGGTCGTGTGCGTGGGCCGCGACTTCAGCGATGCGGAAGGCCTGCTCGGACAACGCTACGACGCCCAGCCCGGCACCGTCTACCTGCTGCGTCCCGACCGCCACGTGGCGGCGCGCTGGCGCAGCTTCGATGCCGCGCGCATCCGCGCCGCGCTGGCGCGCGCCTGCAACCTGAAGGAACCGGCATGACCCTCCAGCTCCAACCCAACATCCCCGACCCGGACGGCTTCTACCAGGAGCTGATCGGCATGCAGCGCGACCTCGACGAGGAGCAGGCGGCGCTGTTCCAGGCGCGGCTCCTTCTCGTGCTGGCGAATCACGTGGGCGACCGCGCGGTGCTGACCGCGGCGATGGAGGTGGCGCGCCGCGCAGGCTGACGCAAAGCGCACGAACAGAAAAACCCCAGCGTCCTGCGACGCTGGGGTTTCTTCGTTGGAGCGGCTCAGGAATGCGCTGGTGACGCGACGATCGTGCCGGCGCACTCGCCGAAGCCGATGCGGCGAAAGCCCTCGCGCTCGCAGGTGCCGCGCAGCATCAGCGTGTCGCCATCGGCGAGGAACGCGCGGGTCTCGCCGTTCGGCAGCCGGATCGGCTCCTTGCCACCGCGCGTGAGCTCCAGCAGCGACCCGGCCTGGTCCGCGCCCGGGCCGGACAAGGTGCCCGATCCGAACAGGTCCCCTGCCTGCAGGTTGCAGCCACCGCTGGTGTGGTGCGCCACCAGTTGCGCGGGCGTCCAGAAAGCGGCCTCGTCCGCGCGTCCGCTCGAAATTCGCACGGCCGGCTCGCCGGCGGCGCGCATCGCCGCCGTCTGCAGCCAGGTCTCCAGCCGCACTGCCAGCGCTCCTTGCTCGCGCGTCGCACGCGAGTCCAGGTAGGGCAGCGGTTCTTCCGAGCCGGCAGGCCGCTGCAGGGGCGCGCGGAAGGGCGCGAGCGCCTCCATCGTCACCACCCAGGGCGAAAGGGTGCTGGCGAAGTTCTTGGACAGGAAGGGCCCGAGCGGCTGGTATTCCCAGGACTGGATGTCGCGCGCGGACCAGTCGTTGAAGAGCGTCACGCCGAACAGGTGGTCTTCCGCGGCGTCGATCGCGATCGGCTCGCCCAGCGCGTTGGGAGCGCCGATGAGGAATCCCAGTTCCACTTCGTAGTCGAGCCGTTGGCAGGGGCCGAAGGAGGGCCTCTGCGCTTCGGCGGCCTTGGTCTGCCCGAGCGGGCGGCGGATGGGCGTGCCGCTGGCGACGATGGACGAACTGCGGCCGTGATAGCCGATCGGCACCCACTGGTAGTTGGGCAGCAGTGGGTTGTCGGGGCGGAACAGGCGGCCCACGGACGTCGCGTGGTGGATGCCCGTGTAGAAGTCGGTGTAGTCGCCGATCGCGCACGGCACGGTGAGTTCGATCCCGGACTGCGGCACGAGGCAGCGCTCCAGCGCCTGTTGCTGCGAGCTGCCGGTAGTCAATGCCTGCGACAGCGCGGCCCGCAGCGCGCGGCGCGGGCCGGGGGCCGCCGCCATGACGGTGTTGAGGTCGCCTGCAGCCAGCGCGTCCAGCGCGCTGGCCAGTGCCGGCGGCCACGCGCCGTGCTCGCGCGCAGCGCGCAGGTCCAGCACCTGGTCGCCGATCGCCACGCCGATGCGCCACGGCTCGCCCGTGCCGCAGCGGCGGAAGCGCCCGAACGGCAGGTTCTGGAGCGGGAAGTCGGTGGCGGCGTCGTTGGCCGACGCGACCCAGCTGCGCAGCGCCGGGTCGTGCGTGGCGTCGATGGACATCGTCAATCCAGCTTGATGCCGGCCGACTGCACCAGCTTGCCCCAGCGGTCGCGTTCCTGCCGCGTGAAGGAGGCCATCTGCTGCGGCGTGCCGGGCATGGCTTCGAGACCCAGCGCCTGGAAGCGCGCCTTGACGGGCGTCGAGTCGAGCGCAGCCTGCAGCGCCTTGGCGTACTTCGCCACCGCATCGGCCGGCGTGCCGGCCGGCACCACCAGGCCTTGCCATGCGTACGCGGTGAAGTCCGTGAGGCCCTGCTCCGTCAGCGTGGGGATGTCCGGCATCGTCGCGAGCCGCGCCGGGCTGGCGACGCCGAGGGCGCGCAGCTTGCCGGCGGCGACGTACTGCTGCACGCTGGCCGTGTCGATGAGGCCGAAGGGCACCTGGCCGCCCAGCAGGTCCTGCACCGCCGGCGCGGCGCCCTTGTAGGCCACGTGCTGCAGCTTCAGGCCACTGCGTTCACGCAGCAGTTCGCCGGCGAGATGGTGCGGGCTGCCGATGCCCGCGGAGGCGAAGCTCACCGGATTGGCCTGCGCCTTGGCCCAGGCGACGAACTCCTTGAAGTTCTTGGCCGGGACATTGGGATTCACCACCAGCAGCAGCGGGAAACGCGCCAGCATGCCGACCGGGATGAAGTCCTTCTCCGCGTTGTAGGGCAGCTTGGAGAACAGCCAGGGGTTGGCCGCCAGCGTGGCGAAGTCCGCCGTGAACAGCATGTGGCCGGCGTCGCGCGTGCTCGCCACATAGCCGGCGGCGATGTTGGTGGCCGCACCGGGCTTGTTGTTGATGATGATCGTCTGGCCCAGGGTCTTGCCCATGGCCTCGGCGACCGTGCGGGCCACCACGTCGGAGCCGCCGCCTGCGGCGTAGCCCACCACCCATTCGATCGGGCGGTTGTCCTGCGCCAGGAGCGCCGTGGGCGCGGCCGCCAGGGCCGCCACGGCCGTCAGCACGCTGCGGCGGGAAAGGTTCTTCAGGTTCACGGTCTCTGTCTCCTCGGGTGGTCGAAAGGTTGGGGCGATGCGGGGGCTTCAGCCCTCGAGCGCGGCCCACATCTGGCGGTCGCGCTCGGCCGTCCAGATGCGCGGGTCGGGGTACTGCGTGACTTCGTCGTAGCAGCGCGTCACGTCGAAAGGCATGCAATGGTCGAAGATGACCCAGTTGCCGTAGCGCGGCCTGAGCTGGGCCACGACGTCGCGGTACACGGCCTTCAGGTCCTTGCCGGCCTTCGCGCCGGCCTGCACCAGTTCGTGCACGTCGCTGATGAAGGCGCGCGTGCCGGCCAGCCCGCGCGAGACCTGCTCGCGCGTCGTGAGGGCGGCACCGCGGCCGGGCACCAGCGCCACCGGATCGAGCTGGGCGAGCTTGTCGAGCGTCTGCGGCCAGTCGCGGAAGTAGGCGTCGCCGGCGTAGGGCGTCGCATCGAACTCCACCAGGTCGCCGGAGAAGAGGACGCGCTGCTGCGGCAGCCAGGCCACCGTGTCGCCCTTGGTGTGCCCGCGTCCGAGCTGCAGCAGCTGCACTTCGACCTTGCCGAGCCAGATGGACATCCGGCCCTCGAAGGTCATGGTGGGCCAGGTCAGGCCTTCCGGCACCGATTCGGCGGCGCGGAACAGGCGCGGGAAGCGCCCGATCTCGCTGGCCTTGTCCTGCTCGCCGCGCTCCACGATCAGGTCGTAGGTGTCGCGGCTGGCGACGATGTGCTCCGGGTCGTAGCCGGAGGCACCGAGCACGCGCACGGCGTGATAGTGGCTCAGCACGACGTACTTGATCGGCTTGTCCGTGACTTCGCGGATGCGGCGGACCACGTCCTGCGCCATCACCGGGGTGGCCTGGGTGTCGATCACCATCACGGCGTCGTCGCCGACGATCACGCCGGTGTTCGGGTCGCCTTCCGCCGTGTACGCGTAGGCGTTCGGCGAGAGCTGGACGAAGCTGACCTTCTTTTCTTCGAGGTCGGCCTGGGAGGCAAAGGCTTTGGTGCGCATGGGGGAGTCGGTCCTGATTTGCTGATTGCAAACGCGTTTGCGGAATCATAGCGGTCCGGCGCGAGGGTTGTCAAACGCGTTTGCAATGAACAAAATCAGGGGATGCCCGCATCTGCCAGGAACCAGCCCGCCGCCGAAGAGGCCGAAGACAGCCGCCGCGCGGTGCAGTCCGTGGAGGTCGGGGGCCGGCTGCTGCTTGCCCTGGCCGAGAGCCCGGGCGCCCTGCCGCTCAAGGAGCTCGCCGCGCGCGCCGGGCTGGTGGCGTCGCGGGCGCACCCTTACCTCGTGAGCTTCCAGCGGCTCGGGCTGGTGGAGCAGGAGGCGGGGAGTGGCTACTACGCGCTGGGTGCGGCGGCCCTGCAGATCGGCCTGGCCTGCCTGCACCAGCTCGATCCGCTCAAGGCCGCCGAACCGGCGGCGCAGGAGCTGGCCCACAGCACCGGCTACGCCGTGGCGATCGCGGTCTGGGGAAACTTCGGGCCGACGATCGTGCGCCTGATCGAGGCGCAGCAACCCTTGCACATCATGCTGCGGGTGGGCAGCGTGATGTCCGTGCTCGGCACGGCGACGGGGCGGGCGTTCGCGGCCGCACTGCCGACCGACATGCTCGAGCGCGCGGTGACGCTTTCACAAGGCCAGGAAGTCGGCGCCACGCGCGTCGGCGCCAAGGCTTGGCGCAAGGAAGTCGAGGAGGTCGCCGCGGAAGTGAAGCGCCACGGCGTCTCGCGTGCAGCGGGACGGCCGATCCCGGGCGTGAATGCGTTCAGCGCCGCGGCCTTCGACCACGAGGGCCATTGCGCGCTGGTGCTCACCGCCCTCGATCACGAGGACCGGCTCAAGGCGGACTGGAACGGCGCCGGCGCGCGTGCAGTGCGCGATGCAGCGGCGGCCATCACGCGACGGCTCGGCGGCGCCGCGGCTCGGTAGACGCCCATTCGGCACCCCCCGCGCAGGCAGGGGTCCAGAGCACGCGCGCAGCGCGTGCACGCAACAGCAGCGACAATTGCCACCAATGTCTTCCGGTGTGCTTCAAGCGGCCCTCGCGTACGCGATGTGGGGCCTGTTCCCGCTGTACTTCCACCTCGTGTCGGCTGTCGCACCACTGGAGATCGTGCTCCAGCGCTCGCTGTGGTCCCTGGCGTTCGTGCTCGTGCTGCTCACGGTGCTGCGGCGCTGGACCTGGTTGCGGGGCGTCGTGCGACGCCCCAGGACCGTGGCCACGTTCGCACTGAGCGCGCTGCTGCTTTCGGCCAACTGGCTGGTCTATGTCTGGGCGGTCAACCACGGCCGCGTCGTCGATTCGAGCCTGGGTTACTTCATCACGCCTCTTTTCAACGTGCTGCTCGGCTACTTCGTGCTGCAGGAGCGGCCGCGCCGCGCCCAGTGGTGCGCGCTTTCCGTAGCGGCCGCTGGTGTGCTGTGGCTGGCCATCGTCGCCGGCTCGCTGCCGTGGGTCGGGCTGGTCCTTGCCGCCACCTTCGGGATCTACGGCTTGATGCGCAAGACCGCGCCGCTCGGTGCGCTCGAGGGCCTGGCGCTCGAGACGCTGCTGCTCGCACCCCTCGCTGCGGGCCTGCTCGCCTGGCAAACGTCGCACACCGGCAGCACCGTGGGCGGTGACGTCGCATTGCTGGGTCTCCTGGCCTTGTCGGGCCCGCTGACCGTCCTGCCCCTGCTGCTTTTTGCCGCGGGGGCCCGGCGCATCCCGCTGACGACGCTGGGCCTGCTGCAATACATCGGCCCCACCATCCAGTTCGCGCTCGGCGTGTGGTTGTTCCACGAGCCGTTCGCCGGACTGCGTCTTGTCGGCTTCGTGTTGATCTGGCTGGCGCTGGTGATCTACACCGCGGAAAGCTGGGTGGCGATGCGACGGCGCCGCTCGATGGAACCCGTCACTGCCGAGGCGCGGGCCTGAGTCGCGCGCGCCGGCACGCGACGGCCCTGCTCAGCGCAGCGCCCGCGCCAGGAGGAAGCCGAGCGAGAACGCCGCGGCCAGGCAGGTGAGCGGCTTGTTCAGCACGCGCTCGCGCAAGTGCTCGCCGGCGCCGCTGAACGCCGAGTCCCTGGAGCGGATCGGCGCGAGAGCGAAGGTGTTGATGCGTTCGCCATCCGGCTGCCCGTCGAGCGGCGCCACGCTGGCGACCGGAATCACGGCGACGGGCTCGTCGCTGTCGACCTCCGGCACCGGGATGGAAGAGGCGAGGGTTGCGGGGGAGCTCGATTTCATGGGGGTCCGTCCTGGCTGCTTCGCTCGAGTCTAGGACCGCTGGCGCTACGGCCGTGTAGGCGCACGCCGGTTGTGGCGCTTCGCCGTGATGCGCAGGTGCCGGCCGTCACTCCGGCCGGAGCACGGCCCGCACGAGGCGTCGCGCCAGCGGGCCGACAAGCAGCACGATCGGGAAGGCCAGTAGCCACGCTGCAAGCCATGACCTGGCCCAGAGCCTCGGGAATCCCGCCCCGATGCCGCTCGCGAGCCCGGCGGAGACTCCCGAGACCACGAGCGACATCAGCCCCGAGAGGACCAGGCCGAACAGGACCGGCTCGAACTTCCTCGGAATCATGCTGCCGCCTCCGCTTCCGGCGCGCAGGTCATGCACGACAGCGCGCCCGCGATGTTGGCTCCGAACATTCGCGCCGTCTTGAGATCGCCCGGCGCGAAGCCACCCGCGCCCGGACCGGAATGCCCGGCCTGCGCCATCAGGCCCGACCAGGAACCCAGCCGGTTGGCGGCCTGGTCTTCGGGGATCCCGGCGTGCTGCTCGGGGAGGATGGCGTTGCCCACCCAGAACATGCCGTGCTGCATGGCGAACACGAACATCGACATCAGCGTCGACTGCTTGTCGCCCGAAGGCAGGGCAGAGACGGTGAAGCCCGAGGCGAGCCGGCCCTTCAGCGCGTGCGATTTCCAGAGCCGGCCGGTCGCGTCCATGAACGACTTGAACGTGCCCGAGACGCCGCCCAGGTAGGTGGGCGATCCGAAGACGAAGCCGTCGAACGCCAGCAGACGCTCGGGCGCGGCGACCAGGTCCTCGGCTCTCAGCAAGGTGGTCTGCACCCCTGGCGCCGTCCTCGCGCCTTCGGCGACGAGTTCCGCGATGCGGCGGGTGTTGCCGTGGGCACTGTGGTAGATGACTGCGAGCTTCTTCACTGGAAGGGTCCTTTGTGTGGGGTGGATTTCGGGGACGGGTTCCTCATCGCGAGATCCAGGCGAGGAGGAGGGCGGACAGGTAGAGACCCAGTCCGAACACAGCGTGGTTGGCCAGGCTGCGGGCCCGGTTCCTGGCCGGCGCCGGCGTCTTCGAAGCGGCGATGCCCGCGCCCATCGCGGGCTGCATGAGGAGCCAGGGCGCGGCGACCGTCGCAAGGCCGACGGCGAGCGCTGGCACCAGGGAGGGGGTGCGCGTCCACTCGAGGCCGAAGAGGGCGACGAGGACGGCGGCAAAGGCAACGCCGCTCGCGTAGTGCGTCAGCCACCCGAGCGCCAGTTCGCCCCGGACCGGAGCGGCCTTGCCGATCGACGCATGCAGGAAGACGCCGCGGGGCCAGTGCCCGACCCATCGGCCGAGCAGGGCGAAGTCGAGGGTGGCGACGCCGAGCCGGCCGAGCAGGGCCAGCCAAAGGTCCATGGCGGCTGTGGCGCCGACGCCGATGAGGGCGGTGCGGGCGACGTGTTCGATGGTGAGGTTCATGGGGGTTCCTGGTTGACGGGAAGCAGTCCGGCCGCCACTATGCAAGTTCAAGTCGACTTGAGGTCAAGAGGTTTGTTCATGGACATCGCCGAAGTCGCCAGGCGGTCCGGCGTGCCGGCTTCCGCGCTGCGCTACTACGAGGAAAAGGGGCTGATCGCCTCGATGGGACGCGCCGGCCTGCGCAGGACCTTCCCCGAGCTGGTGCTGGACCAGCTCTCGCTCATCGCGCTGGGCCAGGCAGCCGGCTTCTCCCTCGACGAGATCAAGGGCATGTTCTCCGCCCGCGGGCGCGCCAACATCGATCGCGCGGCCCTGGTGGCCAAGGCCGACGAGATCGACCTCACCATCCAGCGGCTGCAGGCGCTGAGCAAGGGCTTGCGCCATGCGGCGGTGTGCCCGGCCGCGAACCACTCCGAATGCCCCACCTTCCAGCGCCTTCTGCGGGCTGCCGGGGCGGGAAAGCTTGCCCCGGCAGCGAGGAAGCGCACCGTCTCGCCCGCCAGGAAGGCCGGCGCGGCGAAATCAGCAGGGAAACCATGATCGAAGCATTTCCCCACCACTATCGCGCGCACGGTGCAGGAACGCCCGAAGGCGCAGTGCGCGTCGAGGCCGCCGGCCTGCCGGCGATCGAGACGCTGCCGCCACCGCAGTTCGGCGGGCCGGAGGGCTATTGGTCGCCCGAAAGCCTGCTCTTGTCCGCCGTGGCCGATTGCTACGTGCTGTCCTTCCGCTCCGTGGCGCATGCGTCCAGGCTGCAGTGGATCGACCTGCAGGTGGATGTGGACGGCGTGCTCGATCGCGTGGACGGCATCGTGCGCTTCACGCACCTCACGCTCTCGGCGTGCCTGACCGCGGCGGAGGGCAGCAGCGCCACGCTGGCACTCACCGTCCTCAAAAAAGCCAAGTCGCTGTGCCTCGTCAGCAACTCCCTGATTGCGGAAAGCGTGTTGGTGCCCGACGTGCGCATCGGGGGCGAGGCTGGGCCGCGCTGAGCAGGCAAGCCGTTGGAAACAGGGCGCTCGAAACAGCGAGGCTGGCGCGTTGCGGCAGAACCACCCAGGGACCCTGGGGCTTCTCGCATCTTGTGCGGCACGTGCCCGGCGAGACCCGTAATCTCCGCAACGAGCAAGGAATCGGCCCGTCCTGCGCCGCAGGGCCGCGCGCGCACGCTCTCCGAGAGATGTCACCAACAACCCGCCGAGTTCTTCAAGCCGTCCTGTACGAGCTGGTCGCGATCGCCGCCGTGGGACCGGCACTGAGCCTGGCCTTCCACGAGCCGCAGACCTCCACCTTCGCCCTCGCCGTCGTGCTCTCCACCATTGCACTGGCGTGGAACTACGTCTTCAACTGGATCTTCGAGCGCTGGGAATCGCGACAAGGCGTCGGCGGCCGTTCACTGGCGAGGCGGCTTGCCCACGGCGCCGGCTTCGAGGGCGGCCTGGCGGTGATCCTCGTCCCGGTCATGTCGCTCTGGCTGGATATTTCCCCGTCGGCAGCCTTCGTGGCCAACCTGGGGCTCCTCGTGTTCTTCTTCGTCTACGCCATCGCGTTCACCTGGGCCTTCGATCGGGCTTTCGGGCTGCCGGCGTCGGCGGTGAAGAACGCGCCGAAGGGCGTCGACGCGTAGCAGGCCTGCACGCCGAAAACGGCGTGCAGGCTTGCGTCTCATCGAACGCTGACGCGCGCGCCCGGCGCAATGATCGGGGGCGCTGCGTTGAGCGTGTGCATGGCGAAACCGGCCGCTGCCTTGTAGCGCGCCATGTAGGCCTCGCGCTCCGCGGCGGGTATGACCTTCTCGATGTCGTCGAACACGCCGCCGCAGCGCTCGTCCACCAATCCCAGCAGGCCGAACGGGCCGGCGCCGCGGTTGCGCAGCACCAGCGCCGAGATGTCGGCGCACAGCTTGGCGTCGTAGGTGCGCAGCGCCGCCGGGGTGACACCGTGTTCCACCAGCGCGGCACCCAGCACCCGCGCATCGACGATGGCCTGGCTGGCGCCGTTGGAGCCCACCGGGTACATCACGTGGGCAGCGTCGCCCATGAGCGCCACCCGGCCATCGACCCACGTGGAAACGGGGTCGCGATCGATCATCGGATACTCGAACACCTGCGTGGCGCCGCGCAGCATGGCGGGAACGTCGAGCCAACCGAAGTCCCAGCCTTCGAAGTGGTGGATGAACTCGGCCACGTCTACCCGCCGGTTCCAGTCGCCTTGCGTCCAGCCCTCGCGGTTGTCCACCGTGATCTCCGCGATCCAGTTGATGGTGGCCAGCCCGCTCGCGGGGTCGGGCTGCGAGATGGGGTAGAACACGACCCGGTGCTTCAAGCTGCCGAGGCCCACGAACGAGGCGCCGGTGCGGATCGGCACGCCCGGTGTGGTGCCGCGCCACATGATCGCGCCGCCCCAGTGGATCGGCGGCTGCTCCGGATGCATCTGCGCACGCACGGCGGAGTGCAGCCCGTCGGCGGCGATCAGCAGCGCGCCTGCTGCTTCGAGGCGGCGGCCGTCGCGGGTCTCGATGGACGCGACCACGCCCTCGGGCTCGTTGCGGTAGCCGGTGACGCGGTGCCCCAGCCGAACGGCGTCCGGCCCGAGCCGCTCCAGCACCGTGCGATGCAGCAGCATCTGCAACTCGCCCCGGTGGACCGAATACTGGGGCCAGCGATAGCCGGCTGCCAGGCCGCGGGGCTCGGCGTAGATGTCCTTGCCGTTGCGCCCGACCAGCGCCCATTCGCGAGCCTGGATGCCGATCGTGTCCAACGTGCGATCGGCGAGGCCCAGCTCGAACAGCTCGCGCACCGCATTCGGCTGCAGGTTGATGCCGACGCCCAGCGGCTGGAGTTGTGCGACCGCCTCGAACACGATGCACGGCACCCCGATCTGGTGGAGCGTGAGCGCGAGGCTCAGACCCGCAATGCCGCCGCCGGCGACCAGGACGGGAGATTGCAGCGAGTGATGCAGGCCGGTCATGCGGGGCATTGTCCCCGATCGAGGGGGCGCAGGAGCGCGGGTCGCCTTCAGGGCACTCGCGCCGTCGTGGCCCACAACGAAGCTATTGCCCGTAGCGAGGATTGACCGATCGCTTCTCGGCCATGTCGCGCACGAGGTAGCGAACCGCACGCTTCCAGGATTCATCCTCGTTTCCGCGCATGTCCACCGACTTGCTGAAGATGACCTTGCCGGCGGGCACGTCGAAGATCTGCACGTTGAAGTTGAGGATCAGCTCACTGACCTTCTGCACCCACGGGGTCATGACGAGATCGACGCCGAGTTGCTGCCCGACCTGCGCGGCGCAGTCGTCGCAGCGGTAGAAGAACTCCTGCTGCGCGCGCAGGTTCTCCTGCAGGGCCTGGGCGGGGTCCGGGTCGACCACCCGATAGAGCCCGCGTCCGCGCAGCTCCTCGCGCAGTTGGAGCAAGGCATTGCGCAGGCGCACCTCCTGGGCGGACTTCGTCGCCGGATTGTTCTGGTCGTCGAGCAGTTCCACCTGCAGCACCGCGATGCTCCGAAGGCCGGGCGCGGGCGCGGGCGTGGGCGCCTGCGCGATTGCGTGCGGCGCGCCGAGCCAGAGGGCGGCAGCCGATCCAAGCACCATCCTGCGCCCGATGTCCATCTGCTTTCCTCCCGAGGAAGTCACGCGCCGCCGAGGCCGCCATCATTCCCCAAGCCTGACGCGTCGGTCAACGGTTCGTGCGGCTCACTGCGCCGTGATGCCGGCGACCTTCATCATTTTCTCGGCCAGCACGATCTCCGACTGGAGGCTGTGGGCGTACTCATCGGACTTGCTGGCCACGACGGCGGCCCCATTGGCCTCCAGCCGGGCGCGCACGGAGGGGTCCGCCAGGGCCTTCTGCAGGGCTTCGCTCACGCGCTGCACGATGGGCGCAGGCGTGCCGGCGGGGAGGGACAGGCCACCGAAGGAAACCAGCGTCACGCCGGGGATGCCGGCCTCCGCCAGCGTCGGGACTTCGGGCAGTCGCGGGTTGCGCGTCGGCGCGGTGATCGCTAGCGCCTTCAGCTTGCCGGCCGCGATGTGGGGCAGCGACACCGAACTGATCGTGAGCGCGAAGTCGACCTGCTTTCCCAGCACCGCATTCGCCGATTCGGAAGCGCCCTTGTAAGGCACGTGCAGCGCCTGCGCCCCGGTGCTCCTGAGGATCAGTTCCGCACCCATGTGCGCCGGGGTGCCGACACCGCCGGACGCGTACGACAGCTTGCCTGGTTGCTTGCGCGCACGTTCGATGAGTTCCTTCGCGCTGTGGATGCCGGAGTCCGCCGCGACCACCAGCACGACGTCGGAGCGCGTGATCCCGCCGACGTGGATGAAGTCCTTCATCACATCGTAGCCCGGCTTGCGGTACATGCGCATGTTGGTGGCCATCGGCGTCGCGGAGTACACCCAGGTGTAGCCGTCCGCCGGCGAGCGCGCGGCGATCTGCGCACCGAGATTGCCGGCGGCGCCGCCCTTGTTCTCCACCACCACGGGCTGCTTGAGGATGTCCGAGAGCGCCTCCGCGGTGATGCGCACGGTGATGTCCGGGGCGGTGCCGGCCAGGTAGGGCACGATCCACTTGATCGGGCGTGAGGGAAAGGCCTCCTGCGCCACGGCGGCACCGGTCAGCGCGAGGCCGGCGGCTGCCAGCACCAGGTTGCGTCGGATGGTCTGCATGCTTGTCTCCTTGATTTCGTGTCGGGTCTTAGCGGACGGCAGCCCCGAGCAGCTCGCGGGCGATGGTGTTGCGCTGGATCTCGCTCGTGCCGGTCAGCACGCGGTACATGCGAAGCAGCCGGAACAGGAACTCCACGCGGCTGCCCTGCACGATGCCCTCGCCGCCGTGCACCTGCACCGCGCGGTCGGCGATGCGGAAGGCAGTCTCGGAGCAGAACAGCTTGGCCATCGAAGCCTCGGCGCGCGCGTCGCCGCCGTGGTCCAGCGTGCGTGCCACGCTGAGCATGAGTGCACGTGCGGCGAGGAGTTCCGTCGCCATGTCGGCCAGCAGGTGCTGCACCGCCTGGAACGTGCCGATCGGCTGGCCGAACTGGCGGCGCCGTACGGCGTGCGCCAGCGAGTCTTCCAGCGCCAGTCGGGCCAGGCCCAGCATCGCGGGACAGTGCAGCAGGCGATTCACCGTGATGCGTCCGAGCGCCAGGGCGAGACCGCGGCCGCGCTCCCCGATCTGGTTGGCCGCGGGGACGCGGCAGTCGGTCAGCACGATGTTGCCGGTGTGCGTCTGCCCCGCCATGGTCCTGTACCCCGCTTCCACGCGGAAGCCCGGGCGATCGCGTTCGACGAAGAACGCCGTCGTCTCGCGCACGGCCGGGTCCTGGCTCGTCGAGCAGATGATCACGGCGAAGTCGCAGAAGGGCGAGCCCGAGATGAAGCGCTTGGTGCCATTCAGGATGAAGCTGTCGCCGTCCTGCACGGCACGGGTCTGCAGCGCGCCCGCGTCCGAACCCGCCTCCGGTTCGGTGATCGCGAAGCAGATCGCCTTCTCCGCCCGCGCCACCGGCAGGATGAAGCGCTCCATCTGGTCCGGCGTTGCCTGCTTCGCCAGCGCGCCCACACGCGGCGGGCCGGTCAGTTCGCCCAGGATGTGCGGTGCAAATGGGGACCCGCTGGCGTAGATCGCTTCCTTGATCAGTGCGTGGTCCAGGATGCTGAAGCCGGCCCCGCCCAACTCCTTGGGCAGGGTGACGCCGTAGAAGCCCAGGTCGCGCGAGCGCTTCCAGACCTGTTCCAGCACGGCGCGCGGCGCGCCGCTCTCGCTGGTGATGCCGTGCCCGCTGGCGAGCGGATCCAGCTCCTCGCGCACGAAGGTCTCGACACGTGAGATGAAGTCGCGCGCGGCGTCCGAGCCTTCGAAGGGCGGCAGCGGCGCGCGCAGCGCCGGGGTGGAGGTATGCATGCAGCGCTCCTCAGTTGACGCGCCGCTCGCGGCCGCGCCAGTAGTGTTCCCGCACGTCCTTGCGCGACAGCTTGCCGTTGCCGTTCTTCGGCAGCTGCGGCACGAAGTCGACGGAGCGCGGGCGCTTGAAGTCCGCCAGGCGGCCGCGGCAGAACTCCATGATCTCCTCGTCCCGTGCGCTGGCTCCTTCGCGCAGCACCACGACGGCCTTCACCGTCTCGCCCCAGTGATCGTCAGGCACGCCGACCACGCACACTTCGTAGATCGCGGGGTGCTGCGCCAGCACGGACTCGATCTCGCTCGGGTAGATGTTGAAGCCGCCGGACACGAGCATTTCCTTCTTGCGGTCGACGATGTAGATGTAGCCTTCGTCGTCCACGCGCGCGAGGTCGCCCGTGCGCAGCCATCCATGGGCGTCGAGCGCCGCCTGCGTCTGCTCGGGTGCGCGCCAGTAGCCGGCAAAGACGTCCGGCCCGCGCACGCAGATCTCGCCGATGGCGTCGCGGCTGACGGGATGGCCGGCGTCGTCCAGCACCTGTACGTCGGATTCGCACAGCGGACGGCCGCAGGCCGACAGCAGTTCGGGGCGATCGCCCTCGATGGCGCTTGCATGGTCGGCGATGCTCAGGCCGACGACGCCGCCGGTCGTCTCGCCGGCGCCGTAGCCTTGCGCCAGCACGGGCCCGAAGGCGGCCCAAGCCTCGCGGATGCGTGCCGGTGACATCGGCGCAGCTCCGTAGCTCAGGAGGCGCAGGCTGGACAGGTCGCGCGTACGGAGGCTGGGCTCGGCCAGCAACGCGTGGATCATGGCCGGCACCAGGAAGGCCATCGTCACGCGGTGCTTCTCGATCGCCGCCAGGTAGTCGGCCGGCCGGAAGCCCTCCAGCAGCAGGATGGTCGCACCCTGGAACAGCATCGGCTGGATGAACATGCCGCTGGCATGCGTGATGGGGCCCGACAGGAGCAACACGTCGCCGGGGCCGGCGTGCATGCGGCCCATGGTCACCTTTCGCAAGGAGGCCATGCGGTTGCCCACGGTCTGCATCGCCGCCTTCAGCTTGCCGGTGGATCCGGAGGTGTAGTGCAGCACGGCCAGTTCGTCGGGCTGCATTTCCTCGTGGAAATGCGAGTCGGGGGAGCCGGCAAGGAGGTCCTCGTACGACAACCAGCCGCGATCCGCGTCCGCAGCGGCAGGATCGAAGGCGATGCGGTGCTGCAGGGAAGCCACCTCACGGGACGCTTCATCCACCATGGCGCGGTGCTCGGGACCGGCCAGGCAGGCGATCGGCTCGGCGTTCGCGAGCGCATCCGCCAATTCCTGCGGCGCGAGCCGGGAGTTCAGCGCCACCTTGACCAGACCTGCCTTGTAGAGCGCGCATTCCAGCTCCACGATCTCGGGGCGATTGGGCGAAACGACCGCGACCCGGTCGCCTCGCTTCAGCCCGAGCGCCTTCAGCGCGTGCGCGAGGCGGTTCGAGCGTTCTTCCAGCGCACGGTAGCTGAGTGCGCCGTCGCGGAACAGGACTGCCGGCCGCTCGGGCCAGAAGCGCGCGCTGCGCGCGATGTACATGCCGAGGTTCACGGGCGGGCCTCTCCGCGGCGGGGGCTGTGCGTCATGGTCTTGTCTCCTTGGTGTGCCCGAAGTCTAGGAAGCAAGGACCGGCCTGCGGATAATCCAGCGGGGCTCTGCGATAACGAGCGGTTATCGGAGACCGTCTGCCCAGGCAAGGCGGGAATCTTCACGGAGGTGCGGGGATGGCAGTGCGACTGGACGACATCGACTACTTCCTGGCCGTGGCGGAGCACGGGCAGGTCCGCCGGGCCGCGGGAGCGCTGGGCCTGTCGCAGCCGGCGCTGACCAAGGGCCTGCAGCGGCTGGAGAAGGAACTGGGCTTCCCGCTCTTCGAGCGCGGCGCGCGCGGCATGACGATGACGCCGGTGGCGGCGCAGTTCCGGCAGCGGACGAAAGCCCTGCGCGCCAGCCTGGGCGATGCGATCAAGGAGGCGGCCGACCTGCACCTGGGGGCCATGGGCCTGCTGCGGGTCGGCGTGTCGCCGCTGTACGCCCAGCAGCTGTTCGTGCCCGCCTGCCTGAAGTTGCACCAGCAGCGTCCCGCTGCGCGCCTGCGGGTCGACATCAACCTGAACGATGCCTTGATCGCGGCGCTGCGCCTGGGCGACCTGGACCTGTCCATCCACGCGATCCCGCGCGTCCTGCCGGAGGATCTGGAGGCGGTCCCCCTCATGAGCGACGACCTTTGCATGGTGGTCCGCGAGGGCCACCCGCTGCTGTCACGCCGGCGCGTGCGCCTGCAGGATCTCGTCGATGCCCAGTGGATGCTGCCCGGCCCCGGCGTTGCAGGCCGCCGCGGCGTGGAGGCGCGGCTCGCCGAAGCCGGGCTGCCGCCGCCGCGCGTCGCGGTGGAAGTGAGCAACACCGCCGGCCAGTTGAGCCGCCTGCTGGTCCACAGCGACCTGGTCTCGATCATGAGCGAGGCGATGCTGGCGGGGCGCGGCGTCACGGGGCTGGCGCCGCTGCCCTTCGCCGAGGCGCGCTTCACGCGCGCCATCGGCGCGGTCATGCGCGCGGCCCATCCACTGCCGCCCCTCGCAAGGCGATTCCTGGAGATCCTGCAGGAGGGTCGCAAGCCGGTCAGCGAGACGCCAGCGGCCGATGTGCAGGGGTTTGGCGACTGATGCCTGCAGGATGCTTGCGCCCTCAGGCTCGACGACGGCAAGGCCCATCGTGCTCCGGTGACGTTGGCGTGGAGACACACCCACCTGGATCAGCGACCCCCGCCCAAGGGCGCTGGAACGACGGACACGCCCTGGGCGATGGCCGCCGCGTGTTCGGCATCCAGGGCGCGTCGATAAGCGCGTTGTTCGCGAAGGCGTTCCCAGTACGCCGCGACGGCCGGCGTGAACCGGGGTGCCAGGCCGATGAGATCGGCGAGCATCAAGGCATATCCAACCGAGATGTCCGCTGCCGTGAAGCGGCCGGCGCACAGGTAGCTCTCCTGCGTCAATCGGGGCTCCAGGGTTCGCAACCGGGCCAGGAACCACTTCGCATAGTCTTCGGCCACGCTCGGCTGGCGGCGATCCTCCGGCTCGAAGCGCGAGTAGCGCAGCACCAGCGTCTGCGGGAACGTGAGGGTCGCCTCCCCGAAGTGCAGCATGTTCAGGAAGCTGCCGTATTCCGCGTCCCCGCGGTCAACTTCCAGCAGCGTCCCTGGAACCAGCGAGCACAGGTACTGGCAGATGGCCGCCGATTCGGTCATCCGGGTCTCCCCGTGCACGAGCAGCGGGATCGTGCCCAGCGGATTGATCTCGAGGAACGCCCGCGCATGCTGCCGTGGCGGGAACGGCAGCATGATCAGTTCATGGGGCAAGCCGAGTTCCTCGAGAGCCCAGAGGGCGCGGAACGAGCGGGCGCTGACGCAGTGATACAGGCGGATCATCCCTGCAGCATACGAAAGCCCGGGACCTGCGGAGGGACGAACTGGCTGCAGTGCATGCCAGCCGGAAAGGTCCCGGTCCTGGGATCGTGAGCGAAGAGCCGGGATGCGCGACACTGTCGCCTTCCCACCCGTCGCAACGCAAGGAGACACCCATGCCCAAGGCCTACTGGATTTCAACTTACCGGTCGATCAGCGACCCCGCTGCCGTGGCGCAATACGCCAAGCTGGCCGGCCCCGCACTCCAGGCCGCAGGCGGCCGCTTCATGGCGCGTGGCATGCCGGCGAAGGTGTACGAGATGGGCGTCGCGCAGCGCGCCGTGCTGATCGAATTCGACAGCGTCGAGCAAGCGATCGCAGCGCACGACAGCCCCGCGTACCAGGAGGCCCTGGCGGCACTCGGAAACGGCGCCGAGCGCGACATCCGCATCCTGCCCGCCGCAGAGTGATCGGCAGATGGGGGAGGCGTGAAGGAGACATCTTGACCAACGCGCATCGCGTCTACGCCATCAAGTATGGCCATCTGGAGCGCACGGCTCGTACCAACTTCATCCATCCGCCGGGCGACCACGAGGCGGCGATGCCGATGGACTACTTCCTGTGGCTGATTCTCTGCGACAGCGGCCGCACGATCGTCGTCGACACCGGGTACAACGCGCGCGCGGCACGGGAGCGCGGGCGCACGATGCTGCGGCACCCGGCGGAGGGACTCGCGCGCATGGGGGTCGACCCGCGGCTGGTGGAGGACGTGGTGATCACCCACCTGCACTACGACCACGCCGGCAATGTCGACGCGTTTCCGAAGGCCAGGTTCTGGCTGCAGGAAAGGGAAATGGAGTTCGCGACGGGCAAGTACATGTGTCGCGACTTCTTTCGCCTCGCGTACGAGCGGGAAGACATCATCGGAATGGTCAACGCCCTGTTCGACCAGCGCCTGGAATTCGTGGATGGAGATGCCGAACTGGAACCCGGCGTCACCCTGCATCGCGTGGGCGGCCACACCGCCGGATTGCAGATGGTCCGGGTCGCGACGCAAGCAGGGCCGGTCGTGCTGGCGTCCGACCTGTTCCACTACTACGCCAACCTCGAACTCGCACAACCCTTCCCCATCGTGTACAGCCCCACCGAGCTGATGGACTCGTTCGAACGCGCCAAGGCCTTCGTCAAGGACGGCGGCTGGCTGGTGCCGGGACACGACCCCCTGGTGATGAAGCGCTTCCGCCCGGAGCCGTCGGACCCCGAGTTCACCGTGCGCCTTTGGGAACCCGCCGGCTGAAGCAGAACACCGCGCTGCCGGACATCCACTTCGACACTGCCATGCAACACATCGGATTCATCGGCCTCGGCATGATGGGGCGCCCCATGGCGCATCGGCTGCACCAGGCGGGCTTCGGCCTGGCAGTGCACGATGCCAACCCGCAGACGGAGGCCGCTTTCCTGAACGATCATCCGGGCACCGTCGCCGCCGTGGGCGCCGAAACCTGCGCGGAACGCGACGCCATCGTGACGATGCTGCCGAACTCCGACGCGGTGGAAGAGGCCCTCTCCCGCGTGACGCCGCATCTGCAGCCGGGCACGGTGGTGATCGACATGAGCTCGTCGGACCCGAATCGCACGCGCCAACTGGCAGGCAGGCTTGCCGAGCGGGAGATCGTGCTGATCGATGCGCCGGTCTCCGGAGGGGTGAAGAAGGCCGCCGCCGGAACACTCGCCATCATGGTCGGCGGGAATGCCGCGGCCCACGAGCGCTCGCGCAAGCTGCTGGAGGCGATGGGGAGCAACATCACGCACGTCGGCCCCTCGGGGGCGGGACATGCGCTCAAGGCCCTGAACAATTACGTGTCGCTCGCCGGGCTCATCGCGACCGCGGAGGCAGTGCATGTGGGGCAGGCGTTCGGAATCGCGCCCGCCACCGTCGTCGACGTGATCAATGCCTCCACCGGGCGGAACAACACGACGGAGAACAAGGCTCACCAGTACATGCTGTCCCGCACTTTCGATTCGGGGTTCTCGCTGGCGCTGGCTGCCAAGGACGTCGGCATCGCAGCGGCCCTGGGCCCCTCGCTGGGGCAACCGATGGTGCTGGCGCAGCTGGTCCAGCAGATGGCCAGCGATGCTTCGTCCCGGCTCGGACCGAATGCGGACCATACCGAACTGTTCCGCTATCTCGAAAAGGACTGAAGACGTCAGCGGTCCGGTCCGAACCGCAGCCATGAATGGAAACGGTCGATTTCCTACGCTGCGCCGGCGGCAGGGTGCCTACGCTGGATCTGCAACGACAAGGAGCAAGATCATGCAGACGAGCAACATCCAGCAAAGCATCAGTTCGATCGAGGAGTGCGCTGACGAAGCCAAGCGGGCAGCGGCCTCCGCACCGGGCGACCTGAAGCAATCCGTGGAGCAACTCCATCAGCAGGCCCGGCAGGCGCAGCAGGCTTGCAGCAGCAACGCCAGCCAGCAGCAGGGTGACGCCTCCCAATTGCGGGAGCCGGTCATGCAACTCGAGCAGGCTGCGGACCGGGCGATGCAGGCCTGCCGCAACGCCGGCAATGTGGATCCGCAGTTGCAGCAGGCCATCCAGCGCGCGCACCAGCAGGCGTCGAGTCTCAAGAAGCAGCTGCAAATGGGTTGATCGAGTACGGTCCGGCCCCTGCCGGACCGACTGCCTGCGCGCGGCCGCTCGTGCCTCCAGCTGGAGGAGAGACCTTGCGTCGCAGTCGCGAAAGCGCGATAGAAGGCCGTGCCGCGCGGTTCTGCTGTCGTACCGGTCGCTTGTCGCACTCGCCCGATAATCCGCCGGATGAACCAGGTGATCTCCGGCGAGCGTGCGACCCGTGAGCCAGGGCATCCGTCTTCCCTGTGATGAAGCCGCGGCGCGCCGCGGTGAGTGCCTGTCCGCCTGCACTGCGGGCCAGAAGCGCTGGGTGCTGGCCGCTTCCATCCTCGGTTCCAGCCTCGCATTCGTCGACGGCACGGTCGCGAACGTGGCGGTGCCGGCGATCCAGCATGGGCTGTCGGCCACCGTCTACGAGGCCCAGTGGGTCATCGAAGCCTACGCCCTCCTGCTGGGCGCGCTCCTGCTGGTGGGCGGCTCCCTGGGCGACCTGCACGGGCGGCGGCGCGTCTTCCTGGCCGGCGTCGGCCTGTTCGGCCTGGCGTCGCTCGCGTGCGCCCTGTCGCAGACGGTGCACCAGCTCATTGCAGCGCGCGCCGCGCAGGGTGTCGGCGGCGCGCTGCTGGTGCCGGGGAGCCTCGCCTTGATCAGTGCGACGTTCCCGCAGGACGAGCGTGGCAAGGCGTTCGGCACATGGGCCGGATTCACCGGCGTCACTTCGGGCGGCGGACCCCTGGTGGGCGGATGGCTGATCGATCACTACTCGTGGCACTGGGCGTTCGCCGTCAACGTGCCGCTGGCGCTGGTGGTGCTCGGCATCACCTGGGCGCGCGTGCCGGAGAGCCGCGACCCGGCGAAATCGGGCACGAAGCTCGACACGCCCGGTGCCTTGCTTGCGACGCTCGGGCTCGGTGGCATCGTCTTCGCGTTCATCGAGGCGCCGACGCGGGGCTGGCGCTCGATGGCGGTGCTGCTGGCCCTCGTCGTGGGCATCGCCTCGCTCGCGGCCTTCATTCGCGTCGAGCGTGCGCGGCCCTCGCCGATGCTGCCGCTGCACCTGCTGCGCAACCGCAACTTCGCCGGTGCCAACCTGCTCACCTTGCTGCTGTATGCGGCCCTGGGCGGCGGCCTGTTCTTCCTGCCCTTGAACCTGATCCAGGTGCAAGGCCTGTCGGCCACGGCCGCGGGTGCGGCCCTCCTGCCCTTCATCGTGATGATGTTCGCCCTCTCGCGCTGGGCCGGCGGACTGGTGGAGCGGTACGGGGCGCGCCTTCCCCTGGTCGTGGGCCCGCTGATCGCCGCCGGCGGCTTTGCGCTGCTGGCGCTCGCGGGCGTGCACGCGAGCTACTGGAGCGCCTTCCTGCCCGGAATCTCCGTCATGGGCCTCGGCATGGCCGTCGCCGTCGCACCCCTCACGACGACGGTGATGAACGCGGTGGGACCCGAGGTCTCGGGCACGGCCTCGGGCGTGAACAACGCCGTGTCGCGCGTCGCGGGCCTGCTGGCCGTCGCCGTCTTCGGCTACCTGATGGCCTCCATCTTCGAGCCGCGGCTGCAGCAGGCCCTCGTTTCTTCGGGCTTGCGCGGCGACGTTGCCGATGGCATCTGGTCACAGCGCGCCAGCCTGGCGGCGATCGCGTTGCCGCAGGAGTTGCCGGCGGCAGCGGCGGCGGCCGCGCGCGATGCCGTTCACGCGTCGTTCGTGGCGGGCTACCACTGGATCATGGCCGTGAGCGCCGCGCTGGCGCTGGCGAGCGCCGTGGTCGCTGCGGTGTGGATCGAGCCACGGCAGGGCGGGGAGGGTGCCGGGACGCAGTAGCATCCGGCGCCGCAGAGGCGGCCCGGATGCCGACTGTGACCGAGTGCCTGGATCGCGGAGGATCCAGGGCCGGGTCGCCGTCAATGGATGAGGGTGATCGGGAGTGTCGCCGACCCACCGAGATCCGGGCTGCTCGAGAACGCACGCACGCTCGCGGGCGGCGTACTCCACGTGCCGTCGGAATTGCTGGGGTCCTTCGCGCCGCCGCTGCCCAGGCGCAGGTTCACGCTCCAGGTGTTGGAAGCACCGAGGACCACGGTACCGACCACGCAGTCCGGAACGGTCGCCGTTCCGTCGCAGCTTCGACCTGCGGAAGGCCCTTTGGCGAAGGTGCCGCTCGTGTAGGCGACGACGATCGTCTGGCCGGCATGGACCCGGTCCGTCCCGACCACCGTCCAGATTCCGAACTTGGGGGTGTAGTTGGCCCGGACCAACGCGATGGCCTCCTCGGCGACTGCCGCCCCCGAACCCCCGCCGACGTTCGTGGGAGGAACATCGGCGTCGTCGACGAAGTTGATCGGGAACGTGGCCGACCCGCCCAGATCCGGAGCAGTCGACGAGGCACGCAGGCTCGTGGGCCGCGTACTCCACGTGCCGTCCGAATTGCCGGGGTCCTTCGCGCCGCCGCTGCCCAGGCGCAGGTTCAGGCTCCATGTGTTGGATGCACCCAGAAGCACGGTACCGACCACGCAATCCGGAATGGTCGCCGTTCCGTCGCAGCTTCGACCTGCGAACGGCCCTTTGGCGAAGGTGCCGTTCGCGTAGGTGACGACGATCGTCTGGCCGGCATGGACCCGGTCGGTCCCGACCACCGCCCAGATTCCGAACTTGCGGGTGTAGTTTGCCCGGAGGAAGGCAAGGGCCTCGCTGGCCACCGCCGCCACCGAACCCTTGCCGACGTTGGTGGAAGGAACACCTGCGTCGTCGACCACCCGGTAGCCGAAGCTGAAGTTGCCGACGCGCGGAGGCACGAAGCTGAGGAGCCCGTTCACCGGCGAGGGCTTCGGTCCCAGCGCCACCGGCCAGTCGGTGATCTCCGCATGGTGCACGGTGTTGTTGCCATCCGGGTCGGTGGCGCCGGTCAGCAGGTTCATGGTCACGGGCCGGGCGGCCACGGCGCCGGTCGAGGCGCTGCCTGCCAGCGGCGGATCGTTCGGCGGCGGCACGACGACGGGCGGCCCGCCGGCGGAGCCGGAGCGGAAGGTCGGCACGCCCACGGAGGCCACGTACTCCACGCCTTCCCAGGACGGCAGCGGCGTGGGCATCAGCAGGAACTGGCCGGGCCGCTCGATGTCCCAGCGCAGCAGCATCGAGTTGTCCTCATGCTGCGTGTTGTGGCAGTGCTCCATGTACGTGCCGGCGAATTCGCGGAAGTGGATCGCGAGTTGCACGCTGCGGGTGCTGGCGTCCTCGCTGCCGATGCGGTAGACGTCCTTGCGGGCCCACTTCTCCCATTCGGGCGGCTCCATGCCGCCACGCTGCAGGATGATGCCTTCCTCGAAGTGCACGTGCACGGGGTGGCTCCAGCCGCCGCCGGTCTTGAGTTCCCACACTTCCAGGGTGCCCTGGCCTTCGTAGCCGCCCGGCGTCGGGCCGTTGGCGAGTTGCGCCGCGGCGTCGATGCGGCGAATGTCGGCCGTGTACGCCAAGCCCTCGTCGGTCTGGATCGTCCACGGGCTCTCGTCCGTGCCGGTGTTCCTGCCGAAGTGGAAGGCGCGGTGGCGCGCGTTGGCCAGCTTCGCGAGCATGGCGGGATCCGAGCGGTCCAGCCACAGGGGCACCATCTTCTTGCCTGCTGCCTTGCCGGGTTTGGCCGGCTCGTAGTCGGCGGGGTTCATGCTCGCATCGAGACCGGCGTAGGGCTGCACCACCATCTGCATCACCAGGCCGACACCCGGATCGCCGTCGCGCCAGCGCCGGTCGACGCCGTCCTTGCGCTCGATGACGGCCTTGTAGGTCTCGTTCAGCACGGACTCGAGTGCCACCGTCGCGTTCACGCCGACGCCGGTGTCGTGCTCCAGCAGGTTGACCAGGTACAGCCTGGTGCCCGCCGCGTATTTCGAGAAGTCCACCACGATGTCGTAGCGCTCGGCGATGCCCTGCAGGGGCAGCACGCCATTGTGTTCGGCCGCATCGCCGTCGTGGTCCAGGTCCATCGTGCCGTCGAAGGGCACCGCATGCTCCATGACGTTGCCGTCGTTGGCGACCATGTGGAAGGGCGCGCGCTGGTACGACTTGCCGGAGCCCACCGGCCCCGGCATCGGGCAGGTGGTTTCGCCCGTGCATTCGGCCACCAGCGCGAACTCGAAGAAGCGCGAGACGGAGCCGTTCAGGATGCGGAAGCGGTACCTGCGCGCCCGCACGTCCAGGACCGGCGCCCACTGCCAGTTCACCAGCACGCGGTCGCCGATGAAGCCATCCAGGTTGAACGGATTGAACCAGAGCTGCCCCTGCCTGTCCCAGGCCTTGTCGGCGATCAGCAGGTTCACGTCGTAGTCGCGGTTGCCCCAGGGCAGCGCGGAGCCGGAGGGCAGGCGCAGGCTCACACCGTCGGCGATGGCCTCGTTGCCGCGATCGAGCGCCGAGTAGTAGTTCATCATCGCGGCGTTGCCCTTGTAGACGTTCTGCGCCGTGAAATCGAACATGTGGTCGTGGAACCAGTGCGTGGACATCGTCTCGCGCCAGTCGCCGCGGATGTTGATGCGCCCCTGGTCGCAGGTCTTGCGGCTGGCCGTCATGTCGTTGACCCACAGCGTCTCGCCCGGCGCGCACGGGAAGGCGGCGCGCGAGTCGGTGGCGGCGGTATTGATGCTGTCGTAGCCGGCCAGCTGGATCGGCCAGCGGTAGTCGTAGAACTGGCCGGGGAAGAAGAAGGCGTTGGCGAAGCCGTCGCTCTCGGCCGGGTTGTGGCCGTTGTGCTCGTGGGTGGTGATCGTGTGCAGGCCGAACCCGTGGTTGGCCGCGGGATCGATGGGCAGGCCGTTGTAGTGCCGCATGAGCACCGGCTGGCCGTAGCGCACCATGAGCAACTTGGGCGGGAACGTGCCGTCGAAGGTCCACACCGACTTGTGATCCTGCACCGGCATCTTCGGGTGGATCCGTACGGGGATGCCCCGGGTCGTGCCGTCGAACTGCGGGTTGGTGTCGTCCGCGGTGTTGTAGTACAGCCCGCCCGGGCCGAACTCTCCCACCTTGTATTCGTGCATCTGCCGGGCGTCGCG
Source organism: Ramlibacter alkalitolerans (assembly GCF_016722765.1). Lineage (GTDB taxonomy): Bacteria > Pseudomonadota > Gammaproteobacteria > Burkholderiales > Burkholderiaceae_C > Ramlibacter > Ramlibacter alkalitolerans. The sequence goes on from NZ_JAEQND010000002.1 coordinate 31,995, forward strand.
AACGCCGTTGTTGGTGCGCGCACCCGCCTGCACGGTCTTGAAGTACGCCTGCGGGTAGAACTCGTTCCAGCGCTGGTGCGCCCATCCCTCGCCCGGCGGGCGGCCCTCGGCGGGTGCCTCCGCCAGGAAGCGATCCAGGAACAGTTCCACCTCGGGTTTCCAGGGATTGGACCAGGAGGTGTTCGCCTGCCGCGTGGGGAAGGGATGCAGTCCGGTCTGTGCGAGGAACGCGTCGAGCTCGGCGGAGTCGGGGCCGCTGCGCGCCACATTGCCGGGGTCCTGTTGCGGCGCCGGCCCCTTCCGGGGCTGCGGGAAGGGCAGGGTGCCGGCCTGCTGGTTCGGGTCGAGCCGTTCGGTGCCGAACTCTTCGAACATCAGCAGCTTCTGCGTCCAGGGCGTGGCGCCGAACAAGGAGCTGGGAAAACCGTTGCTCGGATAGTTGCGCGAGGTCAGGTCGACCGGCGCGAGCGCTCCGCCGCTGTTCACTTCCTCCTTGGTGAGATAGCTGCCGCCCGGCACTTCCATCGATCCGTAGACCGGGGTGGGCGCGAGCTTGAGCGCGTCGATCGACAGCACAGGGTTGTCGGATTGGGGACGGTAGTACCCCGGGTCCGTCGGCGGCGGTTCTTCGAACGTGTCCACGTCGTCCGAAGCCAGGCTCACGTTCAGGGTGAGGGAGCCGATCGCGGCCGCGCATGTGGCGGTGAATGCGAACCAGGCCCTGTGCGCGGGTCCTTTGACCCGCTGCGTCCGTGCATCGTCCTTCATACTGCCCCCTAGCGACAAGGGATAGAAGCGCGCGATGTGCATCGCCTCTGCAGATACCTGCAGGCTGCGGGGATGCACCGAACGTGCCTGCGTGCGGACCTTTGGTTTAAGCAGTAATTCTTGTGAAGTAGTAGACAGAGGGGCGCAGGTTCGCCGACCGTGCGATCGGCACGTTCTGACCTTCGTTCGTCGGGTCCATCGAGGAGAAGGCCGTGAGCCCGCTCCATCGGAACTCCGGTGCCGGCACCATCGGCACCTTGGGGCCTGAATCCTCCCACTTCCGGGGGAAAATCCCCGCCACGTTTGGGGGGAACTGACCCCGAATGCGGGGGTTGGGCGACACGAGAGGCGCCTGCATCGCGCCATGCGGCGCCAGCCGACCTAGCTCCCGCCAGCCGCCTGCGCCTGCCGGCGGAAACAGCCCACGGCATGATCGTCGACGATGCCGACTGCCTGCATCCAGGCATACACGATCACGGGGCCGACGAACTTGAAGCCGCGGCGCTTCAGTTCCCTGGAGATCTCCGATGACTTCGGCGTGCTCACGGGCACCTGCCGGCCGTCACCCCGGAGCACCTGGCCTGCGGTGAAGGACCAGCAGAAGGCGGCGAAGTCCTCGCCGGTCTCGCGCATGCGGCAATAGATCCTGGCGCCCTCGATCGCGGCCTCGATCTTGGCGCGCGAACGGATGATTCCCGGGTCGGCCAGGAGCTGCGTGACGCGGCTCTCGCCGAAGCGCGCCACCTTCTCCGGGTCGAAGCCGGCGAAGGCCTGCCGGAAAGCCTCGCGCTTGTGCAGGACGGTGCGCCAGGACAGTCCCGCCTGGAAGCCCTCGAGCATCAGCATTTCCCACAGCATGCGCGGATCGTGCTGGGGCACGCCCCACTCCTCGTCGTGGTAGCGCGCCATCAGCGTGTCGTCGCCTTCGGCCCAGGCGCAACGATGGGGGCGGGCGGCGCTCATGGCCAGCTACATGTCCAGGCCATGCTCCTTCGCGACGGCCAGGTTGCGCGCGTCGGCGCGCTGCAGTGCGGGACGCGCGGAGAGGCGGTCGCTGTAGGCGACGAAGGCGGGCCGCGCCTCCAGCATTCCGAAGCGCAGCAGGTAGCGCAGCGTCCCGCCGAAGATCGCGTCGGCCATCGAGAAGTGATCGCCGAGGAGGAACTCGCGCCCGCTGACCGCGGATTCCATCGCACGCAGCATCGATGCATGGTCGCCCCAGCCTGCCTGGAAGGGCTTGAACTCCCAGTTCGCGGCCTTGGCCATGGAGCCGGGCTCGATCACCGACGGCGCGAAGAAGGACCAGCGCAGGTAGGTCGCGCGCGCCGGATCGTCCGGTCGCGGCGCCAGGCGACCGAGCGCGTACCGGTCCGCCAAGTACAGCCCGATGGCCGCCGACTCCGTGGCGACGGCCTCGCCGTCGACGAGGATCGGGAGCTTGCCCATCGGATTCAGCTCAAGGAGTTCTCTGGACTTCTGGTCCCCCTGCCGGATGTCCACGAAACGAAGCTCGTACGGAACACCGAGTTCCTCGAGCATCCAGACGACGCCCGCCGCGCGGGAGAAGGGGTGGTGATGAAGCACGATCGCCATGCGGTGAGCTCCCTGTGGGTGGACGCAGTCTAGCGGCTCGCGCGCGGCCTCTGCCCGATCAGCAACAAGGACCCGCGCCATCGACGTCCTCGATGGCGTAGGAAAGCCCGTCGGGTGTCACGTGCACCGGCGGCGCGAGGCGGTGGGACGCGCATTCATTGCGGCCCATGATGTGCGTCACCCGCCAACCGCAGTACAGCATCACGTCGGCGATGAGCCGCCGGTGGCAGCGCCACCACAACAGCTCGGAGCACATGATCGCCGTCCTGCCGGCCGTGGCCACGTGCATCAGCGAATGCAGGCCCTGCGCAAACTCCTCCGATCGCAGGTACTGCGCGTACGCCCGGAACGACGGATGCCGCCATGCACTGCCCTCCGGTTCCAGCAGGTCCGGCCGCCGGCGCCCGCCGAGCTCGGCGAACCAGTGGTAGGCGATGCCATGTGCCTCCAGGGAGGAAGCCAGCGCGTCGGCGCCGAACTGCGGATGGCGGCGCGAGCCCGGAAAGCGCCGGACGTCGGCGATGCAGTCGATGCCGTTGGCGTCCAGGAGGTCCAGGAACGCAGGAAGGGGGTGCGTGGAATGACCGATGGTCCAGACCTCGGCCTCGGGCACTGCCGCAGGGGCCAAGCTCGGGGATCCGTCCTGATCTTGCGCTGGCGAGCCATCCATGGGCGCATGGTAAGAGGGCAGGAGGGGGAGAGGGAGGGAGACCCGTTTCTGCCTGCGACGTGCCGGCCCCTGTGCAGAATGGTGGCCATGTTCCGCCACCTCGTCGTCCTCGCCGCGCTGAGCGTTTCGGCAGCCGCCTGGGCTTTCGACCTGCAGGGCCACCGCGGCGCCCGCGGGCTGCGGCCGGAAAACACCTTGCCGGCCTTCGAGCACGCGCTCTCGATCGGTGTGGACACCCTGGAGCTGGATGTGGGCGTCACTGCGGACGACGTCGTGGTGATCTCGCACGATCCGTTCCTCAATCCGCTGATCGCGCGCGACGCCTCGGGCCAATGGTTGCCCGGCCCGCGCGGCCCGCTGTTGCGCGAGCTCACGCTGGCGCAGGTCCAGAGCTTCGACGTCGGCCGCATCCAGCCTGGCACCGCGTATGCGAAGACCTTCGAGACGCAGCAAGCCGTCGACGGCACCCGCGTGCCCACGCTCGCGCATCTGTTCGATGCCGTGAAGGCGCGCCATGCCGATGCCGTGCGTTTCAACATCGAGACGAAGACCGATCCGACGCAGCCCGGCGAGACCGTCTCGCCCGAGGCCATGACCCGGCGCCTCCTGCAGGTGGTGAACGACGCCGGCATGGCCTCGCGGGTGAGCATCCAGAGTTTCGACTGGCGCACGCTGCAGATCGTGCAGCAGCTCGCGCCGGCGATCCCCACGGTCTACCTCACGGTGCAGTCCCCCGGCAACGACAACACCCGCGACGGCACGTGGACGGCGGGAATGAGGTTCGCCGACCACGGCAGCGCGCCGAAGATGGTCCAGGCCGCGGGCGGCAAGGTCTGGTCGCCCAACCAGGGAGCGCTCACCGAGGCCCTGGTCAGGCAGGCGCAGGCGCTCGGCCTGAAGGTGATCCCCTGGACGGTGAACGACCCCGCCGTCATCGATCGCCTCATCGGCTGGGGCGTGGATGGCGTCATCAGCGACTACCCGGACCGGGTGCGCGAGGTGATGGCACGACGGGGTCTCGCGCTGCCTGCCCCGGTGCGGTGACGTGAGTGCCGTGCGACGCGCGCGTCAGCTGCGCGTCCACACCGCCAGCACGAGTGCCGCAGCAAGCAGCCAGCCCAGCGTTGCCCCGCCCAGGGTGGCCAGCAGGGTGGTCCGCACGCTCAGGACGTAGACGAGCCCCAGGTAGACCGCGTAGGGGAACAGCGACCACAGCCCGAACAGCGCCGTCTGCCGCAGGTCCGCGGCGGAGCGCTCGCTGCCGACGATGTAGTGGGCGATCAGCGCGAAGGTCGGGAACAGCGGCACCATGCCGGCGATGTAGAAGCTGCGCGACTTCGACAGCAGCGCGATCAGCAGGACGGCGGCGGCACCGATCAGCGCCTTGAGCACGAGGGACAGGGGCATGGCCTCGCTCGGACCTCGCTATTCGACCTCGCCGCCGGAGGACTGCATCTCCAGGATCGCCTCCAGCTGGGGACTCATGGGCAGGTCGAGGCTGACGTCCGACCCGGGCAGCCGGCGCAGGAACCAGCGCTCGTAGCGGCGTTCCAGCTCGCGATCGTCGGCCAATTGCCGGAAAGTTCGCGCGACGAGCTCCGCGAGTTGCGCATCGCCCTTGCGGTACATGAGGCTGTAGGGCTCGTACGAGAGGAACTCGCCCACCACCTCGAATTCACCCTGGCGCCTGTTCAGCGCTACCAGGCCATGCAGCAGCACGTCGTCGGTCGCGAACACGTCCACCTGGCCGCTGGCGAGCTGCTCGAAGGATTGCGCATGATCGGCCGCCGTCGACAGCAGCATGGGAACCTGGAACTTGCGCACGATCTCCTTCATTGCGGCCTCGTTGGTGGTGCCGGCGGTGACCACCACGCGCTTGCCGGCGAGATCGCGGAACGAGCGGATGGGGCTGCCCTTGCGCACCAGCAGCTTGGTGCCCGCGACGAAGATGACCGGCGAAAAGGCGACCAGCTTCTTGCGCTCGACGTTGCTGGTGGTGGAGCCGCATTCGAGGTCGACCTGCCCCTGGGTCACGGCGGGGATGCGCGTCTCGGAAGTCACCGGCAGCCACTGGATGCCGGGCGCACGGCCGACGGCCTCGCCGATCGCGTCGACCAGCAACTTGCACAGGTCGATCGAATAGCCGATGGGTTCGCCGCGGGTCGAGAGATAGGAAAAGGGAACCGAAGCCTCGCGGTAGCCGAGGGTGATGCTCCCCGTGTTGCGCACTTTCGCGAGCGTGCCCGTGAGCGCGATGGGCGACGTTTCGGTCTGCGCCGCGCCGAGGCTGGCCGTGCAGGCCAGCAGCGTGGCAAGCAGCAGCGAGGTCCACGGCTTCATGGACGCCTCACTCCGCAATCGCGTGCGCCGGCTGCGCCGCTTCCGCCTCGATGGCCTGCAGGTGCGCCTGCGCCTCCGTCTCGGTCATGAGCGCGCCTTCCCATTTCGCCACGACGGCCGAGGCGATCGAGTTGCCCACCGCGTTGGTCGCGGAGCGGCCCATGTCCAGGAAGGTGTCGACGCCGAGAATGAGCAGCAGGCCGGCCTCCGGGATCGCGAAGTGGTTGAGCGTCGCGGCGATCACCACCAGCGAGGCGCGCGGTACGCCCGCCATCCCCTTCGAGGTGAGCATGAGGATCAGCAGCATGGTGACCTGCGTGCCGATCGGCAGGTCGATGCCGTAGGCCTGCGCGACGAAGAGCACCGCGAAGGTGCAGTACATCATCGAGCCGTCCAGGTTGAAGGAATAACCCATCGGCATCACGAAGGCCGAGACCTTGCGGCGCACGCCGAAGCGGTCCAGCGCATCGAGGATCTTCGGGTACGCCGCCTCGGAGCTCGCGGTGGCGAAGGCGAGCAGGAAGGGCTCGCGCATCAGCAGCATGAGCCTGAGCACGCGCGGCCCCAGGAACACGAAGCCGGCGGCGATGAGCAGGGACCACAGCAGGATGAGCCCCAGGTAGAAGTCGCCCATGAACACGGCGAACTTCAGGAGGATGCCCAGTCCATTGACGGCCACCGTCGCCGCCATGGCCGCGAGCACCGCGAGCGGCGCGAGCTTCATCACGTAGCCGGTGATCTTGAGCATGGCGTGCGAGAGCTCGTCGATCGCGTGGATCAGCGTCTTCGCCTTCTCGCCCAGGGCCGAGAGCGCGACGCCGAAGAACATCGAGAACACCACGATCTGCAGGATCTCGTTGTTGGCCATGGCCTCGAAGAAGGAGCGCGGCACGAGGTGGCTGATGAAGTCCTTGAGCGTGAACTTGGAGGTGGCGAGGTTCGCCGACGTGCTGGCGTCCGGCAGCGGGAGCCCGATGTTCACGCCGGGCTGCAGCAGGTTGGCCAGCACCAGCCCCAGCATCAGCGAGACGAGCGAGGCGGTCAGGAACCAGGCCAGCGCCTTGCCGAAGACGCGCCCCACCGAGGCCGCGTCGCCGATGTGCGCGATGCCGACGACCAGCGTGGAGAACACGAGCGGGCCGATCAGCATCTTGATCAGGCGCAGGAATACGTCCGACACGATGGAGATGTAGCCGGCGATCTCCGCCGCCACCTTGCGGTCCGGAAACTCCACGTAAACGGCGTAGCCGAGTGCGATGCCCGCCAGCATGGCGATGAAGATCCACGCGGCCGCCGGCAGCTTCCTGCGTGGCACGGCAGGTTCGACCCTGGATCCGGAATACACGGTCTCGGCCATCTGTTTCCTGCACTTTCTTCGTCGATGGGGAATTATCGCGATGCGCAGCAGGCCTGCGCACACCTCGATCATGCGTTTCCTGGGGCCATCCAGGTGTGACGGAGCTTGTCTCCTTTCGCCGACGATGCCTTTGCCCGGGCGCAGGGCGGCTGCTATCTTCGCTCGCTCGAAGAGAGGAAGGAGTGGACATGGCCGTCTCGCCCGTTGCGAGCCAGCGGAGCTTGCCCGTGCGGGGGGCCGCCAGGCTGCTGCCTGCCTTGCTGCTCGCCCTGTTCGTGGCGGGATGCTCCACCACCCCCGATGGCAGCCGCCCCGGGCCGGATCCCGGTGCAGTGACCAGGCCGGCGGAGGGCACCGGGCCCGAGCCCGGTGCAGTGACGAAGCCCGCGGAGGCCGAACTCGGGCGCGGACGGGCTTCCTGGTATGGGCCGGGCTTCCACGGCAAGCGCACGGCGAGCGGCGAGCGCTTCGACATGAACGCGCTGACCGCCGCGCACCGGAGCCTGCCCTTCGGCACCCGCGTGCGCGTGCGCAACGCCCAGAATGGCCGCGAGGTCGTGGTCCGCATCAACGACCGCGGCCCCTGGATTGCCGAGCGCATCATCGATGTGAGCAAGGCCGCGGCCGTGGCGCTCGGCCTGCTGCAAGCCGGCGAAGCGCCGGTCGTCCTGTTCGGCCTCTGACCTGATGTCGCGCCCGCATCGGGGGCGCTTACTCCGGCCGGAAACCGACCGACTTCAGCACGGCGCCCACGCGCTCGTAGTCGCTGTGCAGTTCGCGCGCCAGGTCCTCGGTGCTGCGCGGCCCGCCGGCCTCGAAGCCGGTCTCGAGCAGTTTCGTGCGCAGGGCCGCATCGGCCAGCACCTTCAGCGTCGCCGCGCGGATGCGCGCCTGCGTGGCCGCGGGCACTTCGGGTGCCGTCCACAGGCCCAGCCAGGCGGTGGCCTCCATCTGCGGGTAACCCGCCTCGCGGAAGGTCGGCACCGCGGGCAGTTGCGGCACGCGCTGCGGCGTGCTGACCGCCAGCACCTTCAGCTTGCCGCCGCGCACCAGCGGCAGCGAGGTGGCCAGGCCGTCGAACATCAGCGGCACGTGCCCGCCCATCACGTCGGCGAGCGCCGGCGTCGACCCCTTGTAGCCCACGTGCAGCAGCTCGATGCCGGCGGCGCGGTTCAGGATCACGCCGAGCACGTGCGACATGGTCCCGGGGCTGTACGAGGCGTAGCTCAGCTTGCCCGGATGGGCCTTGGCATAGGCCACCAGCTCCGGCACCGTCGCGGCCGGGACCGAAGGATGCGCCACCAGCACGAGGCCGCCGCGGGCCAGTTCGGCCAGCGGCCGCACCGCCTTGGCCATGTCCCAGCGCAGCTTCACGATGTGCGGGATCTCGCTCACCAGCGAATTCACGCCCACCAGCAGCGTGTTGCCATCCGCCGTCGCCTGCAGCAGCTCGCCGACGGCGATCGCGCCGGCGGCACCGGGCTTCGGGTCGACGATGACGGGTCGCCCCAGTTCGCGCGACAGCGGCTCGGCCACCAGGCGCGCCACGATGTCCGCGCTGCCGCCGGCGGGCCCGGCGACGAGCAGCCGCAGGGGCCGCGCGGACGCGTCCTGCGCGGCGGCCCAGGGGCTCGCCAGCGCGCCGGCGGCCAGGGCCAGCCAGGCGCGGCGGCGCAGGGAAAGGGAATGCGGTCGTTGCATGGGGTTCTCCAGTGTAGGCTTGCGCTCAGGAAGTTGCGCGCAGGTAGACGAGGACGAGGCCGGCGAGGAACAGGGTCTCGCCCAGCATCAGCAGCACCGGCCGCCAGCCCACCGTGACGAGTTCGCGCAGATGCGTCTTCATGCCGATGCCGGCGATGGCGGCCAGCAGGCACCAGCGCGAAAGCTCGCTGCCCGCCACCTGCGCGGCGGACGGGATCCAGCCGAAGCTGTTGATCGCCACCAGCAGGGCGAAACCGAGCGCGAACCCGGGCAGCAGCGGCGGCCGCTCGCCCTGCGCCGCGCCGGCGCGGCTGCCCAGCGCCACCAGCACGATCACCGGCAGCAGCGTGGCCACGCGCATCAGCTTGACCAGCGTGGCGGCGTCGCCGGCGGGTGTGGAAATGCTGTAGCCGGCGCCGACCACCTGGGCGACGTCGTGGATGGTGGCGCCGAGGAACAGGCCCGCCTGCGCATCGGAGAGTCCCAGCCAGCCGGTGAGCACCGGATACAGCACCATGGCGAGGGTGGAGAGCGCGGAGACGCCGATCACGGTGAACAGGGTCGCGCGTTCCTTCAGCGGATGCGGCGACAGCGCGGCCGAGAGCGCCAGCGCGGCCGATGCGCCGCAGATGGCGGTGGCGCCGCCGGTCAGCAGCCCGAAGCGGGCATCGAATCCGAGCACGCGGGCGGCCAGCACCGAGACGGCGATCGTGGCCGCCACCCCTCCCACCACCAGGGCCGCCGGCTCCCAGCCGAGCGCCACCACCTGGGCACCGGTGATGCGCAGTCCGAGCAGGGCGATGCCCACGCGCAGGACCTGCCGCGCGGCGAACTCGATGCCGGCCCGGCACGCGCCGTCGGCGGACAGGAAGTTCATCGCCATGCCGAGCAGCAGCGCGAACAGCATCACCGGGCCACCGTAGTGGTCCGACAGGAAGGCGGAGGCCGCGCCCACCACCGCGCAGGCGATCAGGCCGGGCGAGACGGCGCGCACGGCATCGCCGATGCCGCCCGCGGAAAAGGCCGCCAGCTGCGCGCGCATCACGCCGCCTGCAGCTGGCCGGACAGCAGGTGTTCGCCGAAGCGCTCGCGCAGCACGCCCTTGAGCATCTTGCCGGTGGCACCGAGCGGGATCGCGTCGACGAAGACGACGTCGTCGGGCATCCACCAGCGGGCGATCCTGCCTTCGAACGAGGCCAGCAGCTGCTCCCGGGTGAGCGAGGCTCCCGGCTTCTTCACGATCACCAGCAGCGGCCGCTCGTCCCACTTCGGATGGCGCGCCGCGATGCAGGCTGCCATGGCCACGTCAGGGTGCGCCATGGCGATGTTCTCCAGGTCGATGGAGCTGATCCACTCGCCGCCGGACTTGATCACGTCCTTGCTGCGGTCGGTGATCTGCATGAAGCCGTCGGCATCGATGGTGGCGACGTCGCCGGTGGGGAACCAGCCGTCCACCAGCGGATCGCCGCCGTCGTCCTTGAAGTAGCGCGAGATCACCCACGGCCCGCGCACCATCAGCTCGCCGGCGCTGCGGCCGTCGTGCGGCAATTCCTTGCCGTCGGTCCCGGTGATCTTCAGGTCGACGCCGAACACCGCGCGGCCCTGCCGGGCCTGGATGGCCAGGCGCTCCTCGGCCGGCAGCGCCGCCTGGCGCGGCTTGAGCGTGCAGACGGTGCCGATCGGGCTGATCTCCGTCATGCCCCAGGCGTGCAGCACGGTGACGTCGTGCCGCTCCTGGAAGGCGCGCATCATGGCCGGGGGACAGGCCGAGCCGCCGATCACCGTGCGTCGCATGGTGGAGAAGCCGAGGTCGTGCGCGTCCACGTGCGCCAGCAGCCCCTGCCAGACGGTGGGCACGCCGGCGGACAAGGTGACGCCTTCGGCCTCGAACAGCTCGTACAGGCTGCGGCCGTCGAGGAAGGGTCCGGGCAGCACCAGCTTGGCCCCCACCATGCAGGCCGCGTACGGCAGGCCCCAGGCGTTGACGTGGAACATCGGCACCACGGGCAGGATGGTGTCGCGCGCGGAGCAGTTCAACGCGTCGGGGAGCGCACTGGCGTACGTGTGCAGCAGCGTCGAGCGGTGGCTGTAGAGCGCGCCCTTCGGGTTGCCCGTGGTCCCCGAGGTGTAGCACAGCGACGAGGCCGTGTTCTCGTCGAACACCGGCCATTCGAACCGGTCGGACTGGGTCGCGAGCAGGTCCTCGTAGCACAGGAGCCCGGGCAGGGTGCTTTGCGTCGGCAGGTGCGCGCGGTCGGTCATGGCGACGAAGCTGCGCACCGTGCGCAGGCGCGGCGCGGCCGCTTCCACCAGCGGCAGGAAGCTGAGGTCGAAGAACAGCACTTCGTCCTCGGCGTGGTTCGCGATCCACACCAGCTGGTCCGGATGCAGCCGCGGATTGAGCGTGTGCAGCACCGCACCCGACCCCGACACGGCGTAGTACAGCTCCAGGTGGCGGTAGCCGTTCCAGGCCAGGGTGGCCACGCGACCGCCGGCCGGCACGCCGAGCGCCGCGATGCCGTTGGCCAGTTGCCGCGTGCGGGCCGCCATGTCGCGGTAGGTGTAGCGGTGGATGTCGCCTTCGACGCGACGGGAGACCACCTCCTGCTCGCCGTGGTGCCGCTCGGCATGCGCGAGCAGGGAGGAAACCAGCAGCGGCTGCTGCATCATCGATCCGAACATGATTGTTCTCCGGGGGGGGGATTCAGGCCTGCGCCGTGCGCAGGGCGTGCGGCAGCGGCGCCGCGGGAGCTTCGGACGCGCGGCCCATGTCTTCGACATAGGTGCGCGCGGCCGCGAGGAAGGCGGCGGCGGCCGCCAGGGCGAAGCAGGGGATGCAGGCCAGCGCGGCTTGCAGGCCCCAGAGGTCGGACACCGTGCCGGCCAGGACCGGCCCGAGCGCCAGCCCGAACAGGTTCTGGAACAGCGCGAGCACCGAGGAGCCGGTGGCCCGCACGCCGGGATGGACGACGTCGATCACGATGGCCGCGACCGGGCCGACCGTGCAGGTCATGAGGAAGCTGCCGAGTGCGATCAGCGCGAGCTGCCCCTGCGCACCGAAGCCAGCACCGGCGCCGAAGGCGAAGGACAGCACGGCGAGCGAGGCGACGCACATCAGCGCCATCGCCTGCAGGCGTGCGACCGGCCGCCGCTTGCCGGCGCGGTCCGCCACCGCGCCCCAGACCACGCTGCCCAGGGCGCCGCACAGCACCACCAGGGCGGCCTGCCGCGCGGCCTGCTCCGGCGCGACCCCGTGCACGCGATTCAGGAAGCTGGGCATCCAGGACCACACCGCCGACACCACCACCAGCTGCGCGGCGCCGCCGATGCACACCCACAGCAGCGTGCGCGAGCGGGTGAGGGACTGCGTCACGTGGCGCGCCGCATGCGCGCTGCTGCGCGTCGCCTGCGTCAGCACCGGAGTGAGGCGCACCGTCCGGTAATCGCGCACCAGCAGGTAGAGGGCGGCCAGCACCAGCCCGGGCACGCCGACGACGCCGAAGGCGGCCTTCCAGCCCCAGTGCGCGGCGATCGCCCCGCCCAGCACCACGCCCAGCACCGAGCCGACCGAAGCGCAGGCGAAGAAGCCGGCCAGCAGCGCGCCGCGCATGCGCTCGGGGAAGTGGCTGGCGATCAGCGCGGCACCCACGGAGCCGTAGCCCGCCTCGCCCAGGCCCACCAGCGAGCGGGCCGCCAGCAGCGCGCCGTAGCTGCGCATGAACATGCAGGAGAGGGTGGCCGCGCTCCACACGGCCGCCATGGCCGCGATGCTGCGCACGCGGCTCACGCGGTCGGCGAACAGCGCCACCGGCAGCGCGCCCAGCGCCACCGTCACGGAAACGACCGAAACCAGCGAGCCGAGCTGCACGTCCGACAGGCCCCATTCGTTCTTCATGTACGGGAACAGCGAGACGATCACCTGGCGGTCGATGTAGTCCATCAGCATCAGGGCGACGGTCATGGCGTAGGCGAACCAGGCGGCGCCCTTGCCGGCGAGGTAGTCCTGCGCGCCGGTCCGCGCGGCGGGGATGGCGTGCGTGTTCATGGCATCAGCACGGTGGCGCCGGTGGTGCGGCGGGATTCGAGGGCCCGGTGCGCCTCGGCGGCATCGGCCAGCGGGTAGACGCGGCTCGGCTCGCTGCGGATGCGGCCGGCCAGCACGTGGTCGAAAAGCTCGCGCGCCATCTCCAGCATGTGCGCGCGCGGCGTGGCGTAGTGCACCATCGCAGGCCGCGTGACCCACAGCGAGCCCTTCATGGCCAGCAGCGTGGTGTCGATGTTCACCGGGCCCGAGCTGGTGCCGTTGCTCACCAGCGTGCCGCGGGGCTGCAGGCTGGCTAGGGAGGCCATCAGCGTGTCGTGGCCGACGGAGTCGTACACCACCGGCACGCCCAGGCCGTCCGTGATCTCGCGCACGCGGGCGGCGATGTCCTCGCGCGAGGTGACGATCACGTGTTCGCAGCCGTGGGCACGGGCGATCTCCGCCTTCTCGTCGGTGCTGGCCGTGCCGATCATGGTGACGCCCAGCGCCCTGGCCCATTGGCAGGCGATCAGGCCGACACCGCCCGCGGCGGCGTGGTACAGGATGGTCTCGCCGCCCTGCAAGGGGTAGACCTGGCGGAACAGGTACTGCACCGTCAGGCCCTTCATCATCAGCGTCGCCGCGGTGCTGTCGGAGACGCCGTCCGGCAGCGGGATCAGCACCTCGGCCGGCATGACGCGGGCGCTGGCATAGGCGCCCTGCGGGCCCAGCAGGTAGCCGACGCGGTCGCCGGGCTTCAGGCCGGTGACGCCGGGGCCGACGGCCTCGACCACGCCGACCGCGTCGGAGCCGAGTCCGCTGGGGAGCGCGGCCGGATAGCGGCCGGTGCGAAAGTAGATGTCGATGAAGTTGACGGCCACGTAGCTGTGGCGCACGCGCGCCTGCCCGGGGCCGGGCTCGCCGACGTCGATTCCTTCGTGCCGCAGCACGTCGGCGCCGCCGGTCTTATAGAAGCGGATGGCATGGTCCATGGTGTTTCCTCAGGAGGCCCGTGCGCCCAGGCGCGCGAGCAGTTCGTCGGCCGCGTGCCACGGCCCGAAGCCGGATGCGGGGTTCAGGTGGCCGACCGGGCCCAGGTCCACCAGCGCCGCACCCCAGTCGCGCGCCAGTTCGCCCACGCGCGAGAACGCCGCGAGCGGATCGTTGCGGCTCGCCGCCACGATGCCGGGGAAGGGCAGCGGCTGGCGCGGCACCGGCAGCCAGCCGTGTTCGCGCAGCGCGGTCGCCTGGGGATAGCCGGCCGGCAGGGGCTTCTCGAAATCGGGCGGCGTGACGAGCAGCGCACCCTGCACCGCGCAAAGCGTGCGCAGCGCCCAGTGCACCACCACCATGACACCGGCGCTGTGGGCGACGATGACGATGGGGCCCTCGATGCTGCGCGCCGCATGTTCCACCACCGTCATGCGGGCTTCGAGATCCAGGTCGTCGCGGCCCATGGGCGGGACCATGAACGCGCGCGGCAGCCGGGCCGCCAGCAGGGTCTGCCAGTGATCCTCGACGTGATCGCGCAGGCCCGGCACGAGCAGCACGGTCGCGGGAGAGCTGGTGGCCATGGCCTTGCTCACGCTGCCAAGGCGTGCTGCACGAAGCCGCGCTGGCTGGCCTGGCGATTCGGCGCGAAGCCGTTCTTCGCCAGCGTCTCCTGCGCGCTGCCATAGAACTCGCCGATGCGGTAGATGCGGCGCGCCTGCTGCGCGTCGGCCACTTCGCGGCTGCATTCGCGCGCGATGCGCACCAGCTGTTCGATCTGCTTGATCGAACCGAGCTTCGCCTTGCGGTCCTGCGTCCAGATGTTGTCCTCGATGCCGCAGCGCACGTGCAGGCCCAGCGCGATGGCCATCATGTTGACCGGCAGCACGTTGAGCATCGACGTTTCCAGCGTGAGCACCGCGCCGTCCGGTACCGCGCGCACGAAGTTCGCGAGGTTGTAGAGGTTGGGCGCGTCGAAGCCGCCGCCGATCGCCACCCAGGTCAGGATCAGCGGCACGTTGCACACGCCGCGGCGCATCATGCGTTCCACCGTCTCCAGCTGCGTGATGTTGGCGAGCTGGAAGTGCGTCTGGATGCCCTTGGCGGAGAGGCGGCGGATGTGCTCCTCCACCCATTCCGGGCCGGCGGGGATCGTCATCTCGCGGTAGGCGCGGTAGCCCTCGGGCGTGCCGAGGCTGGTGCCCGCGAGGTCCTCGGGCAGCATCTGCTCCACCACGTTCATCTGGTTGGAGTTGATCGCGATGGTCACCTGGTCCGGCGCCGGATTCAGCTCCGCCAGCATGTGGCGCGTGTCGTCGGACAGCCACTTGGCGACCTGGCCGTCGTCCTCCGGCGCGAACGAGATCGAGCCGCCCACCTGCAGGACCAGGCCCGGCACGCGCGAGCGGATGCCATCGAGCAGCTCGTTGAACTTCGACAGGCGCTTGGAGCCCTTGCCGTCCGGCTCGCGCACGTGCAGGTGCAGCACCGTGGCGCCGGCGTTGTAGCAGTCCACCGCCTTCTGCACGTGCTCCTTCATGCTGACGGGGATGTCCTCGGGGAAGTCCGCCGGCATCCACTCGGGGCCGTAGGGGGCGCAGGTGATGACCAGCGGGTCCTGGTGTTCGGGATAGAGCGAGCCGTCCTGGAAGTTCATGGTGTGTGTCCTTGGTGGGGTGCGGGTTTCAGAAGGGGGTGTCGCCGACGATCCCGGCGCGTTCCATCTTTCGGTGGCAGGGCGGGTAGTCCATCACCGCGTAGTGCTGCGTGGACCGGTTGTCCCAGAGCGCCACGCTGTTGCGCGACCAGCGCCAGCGCACCTGGTATTCGGGGATCTGCGCCTGCGCGATGAGGTACTGCAGCAGCTGCGCGGCGCCGGGCGCGTAGTCCTGGCCGCAGCGCACGTTGGCCGGCGTGTGGAAGTTGGTGAAGTGGGTGGCGAAGGCGTTGACGAACAGGATCCGCTCGCCCGTCTCCGGGTGCGTGCGCACCACCGGGTGCTCGGCGTCGGGGAACTGCGCCTTGAGCGCCAGCCGCTTTTCGGTGGGCATCGCGGCGCCGAAGGTGGCCTCGATGCTGTGGCGCGCCCGCAGCCCGGCGACCTGCGCCTTGACGTGCTCCGGCAGCCGCTCGTAGGCGAGCACCATGTTGGCCCACATCGTGTCGCCGCCCACCGGCGGGCACTCCACGCAGCGCAGCACGCAGCCGAAGGGCGGCTTGGCGCGCCAGGTGGCGTCGGTGTGCCAGGCGTTCTCGTAGCGGTCGTTGGGCGTCTCGGGCGACTTGTAGATGCGCACCAGGCCCGGATGCTCGGGGTCGCTGCCGGCGACCGGGTGGTCCTCCAGCTCGCCGAAGCGGCGCGCGAAGGCGACGTGCTCGGCGCGCGTGATGTCCTGGTCGCGGAAGAACAGGACCTTGTGCGTCAGCAGCAGGGCGCGGATCTCCTCCATCAGGCCGGCGTCGCGCGCGGCCGCGCCCAGGTGGACGTTGCGCAGTTCGGCGCCGATGGCGCAGGTCAGCGGTTCGACGGCGATCGCGCGATCGCGGGCGGCGGTGCTGATGAGCGCGGGGGCTTCGGTGCAGGTGGCAGGGGCCATGGCTTGTCTCCTCGGAATGCGAGAAGACTAGGGGTCGGCCCCCGCTGGCGCCCCCCCATCGTCGAGGGGGGGTGGGTTCAGGGAGGGTTCAGGCGGCGTCGGCGAGGAAGCCCAGGATGCGGGCGCGGCCGACCACCTGCTTGCGGCTGCCGACGTCGAGCTTGGCGAACAGGTTCTTCACGTGCCACTTGATCGTCTCCTCGCCGAGCTGCATGGCGAGGGCGATCTCCTTGTTCGACAGGTTGCGCGCGAGCAGTTCCAGGACCTGGACTTCCTTGGGCGTGAGCGCCGCGGTGGCGGTGGCGGCGGCGGCGCGCGGGGCCGGATCGCGCGGCGGCGCCGGGGCCGGCGCTGGTGGCGGGGCCATCCTGCCGGCCGCGTGCTTCACCCAGGCCGCGAGCTGCGGATGCGCGTCGTCGAACAGTGCGCGCAGGTCGGCGGCCTGCGCCAGCGTCAGCACTTCCTGCAGCAGGGGCAGCGAGCGCTCGGCGGCGCGGTCGAGCACCCAGGCGCGCAGGGCCATGGCCTCGAGGCGGTCCCGCCCCAGCTTGCGCTCGCTGGCTGCGGACTCGGCCTGCTGCAGCAGGGGAACCGCAGCGCGCCAGTCGCGGGCGGCGATCGCTGCGTAGGCGCGCGACAGCAGCCACAGGCCGGCGACGCTGCGCCGCCAGAGCTCGCCGGTGGGCTGGGCGGGATGGTCCAGGAGCTGTTCCATCTGCCCCAGCAACTCGCGGCAGGTCTCGCCGCGGAACTCGCGCGCGTGCAGCCGGATCTGCTCCGCCAGGCTGGCCAGCCGCAGGCGCGGCATGCGCCGGGCGATGCCCGCCGCATCGAGCGCGCCCAGCAGCCCCAGCGCCCGCAGCTCGCCCGCGTCGGCGCGCGCGCCGCGGGCCAGCGTGCGGAATCCGAGCAGCACCGACTCGGGCAGGCCGCTGCGTTCGAGAACGTCGAGGCGGTCCGCCAGCAGCACCACCGCTTCGGCGGCCTGCCCGCGTTCCCACCGCGCGGCGGCGAGAGCGGCCGCGACGACGCAGGCGAAGGCGCTGCGGCGTCCCAGGTCGGCCTCGGCGCTGGCCAGGCAGGGCGCCAGCAGCTGTTCGACCATCAGCGGCTGGCCTTCCCACAGGTAGCTCAGGCCCACCACGTACTCGCCCCAGCGATCGAGGTTGCCGGCCACCGGAAAGTGATGGGGGCCGTGCTGCTGCCGCAGGCGTGCCAGCGCGGGCTCGCCGGCCAGCAGCGCGCGGAAGGCGGAGCGGTTGGCGTGCACCTGCAGCAGCGCCTCGGTGGCCAGCGGCGGCTGCTCCGCCCAGGGGTCGTGCAGGGCCGCGAAGCCGTCGGGGTCGTCGGCGAACACCGCGGCGGCGGCGAGGATCAGGGCGGCCTCGCAGCGCAGGCTGTCATCGGCGCCGGGCTGCGCCAGCAGGCGCTCCACGTGGCGCCGCGCCTCCTCGTGGCGTTCGCTGATCGCCAGCGACCAGGCGGCGGCCAGCAGCAGCCGTGGCCGGCGCGCGAGTTCCTCCGGCGAGGCGCTGGCGACCCATTCCAGCACCAAGCCCTGCTGGCCGCGCGCCATCAGCGACCCGTAGACGGTGCGCTCGGCGAAGTCGAAGGCCTGGTCGGCATGGCCGCAGGCCAGCGCATGCCGCGCCGCGGCCTCCAGCAGGCCGTGGCCGGCGAGCCACTCGCAGGCGCGCGCGTGCAGTGCGGCGCGCTCGCTGTAGGGCAGCGCTTCGAAGCGTGGCGTCAGGGCCGCCCGCGCCAGGGCGTGCATGCGCACCCATCCGTGCAGTTCTCCGGCGACGAAGACCGGCGCCTCGCGGACCAGCCGCTCGAGGCGCGAAGGCGTGTCCGCGGCGGGCACCAGGGCGGCGCAGAGGTCTGCGTGCAGGTGCTGCACGAGGCTGACGCGCGTGAGGAAGTCGAGGTCGCCCGGATCGAGGTTGCGCAGCAGCACCGAGACGAACTGTTCCGGCAGCGCCGCCGCTTTCAGGCCGGCGACGTCGGCGCCGCGGCCGGACGGGTCGACCGACAGGGCCAGCTGCACGCCCAGCGGCCAGCCCTCCGTCAGCGCGTGCAGGCGCGCCGCGCGGTCGCGGTCGAAGGCGGCGCCGAGCCGCTGGCGCGCCAGGCGCAGCGTTTCTTCGAGCGTGAAGCGCAGTTCGGCTGCACCGAGACGCGCGCACTGCCCGTACGAGACCAGGTCGTCCAGGCCCAGGTCCGCCTCGGGCCGGGCGGCGACGATGCATTGCAGGTTCGGCGGCGCGTTGCGCACGAGGTAGCCCAAGGCCTCGCGGGCGGCCACGGGCAGGCGATCGGCCTCGTCCACCATCAGCACCAGTTCGAACGCGGCGTGCGCCACTTCGGCCAGCCAGAGGGTGATCCCTTCGAGGCCGCCGGCGGCGCCGCCTTCGAGCAGCACATGGCCGAAGCCGGGCCGGCCCGCGCCCACCCGCACGGCCATGGCGAGGCAGCGCACCAGCCGGTCCACGTCGTCGCTGCCTTGCGCACCCACCCAGGCGACAGCGGCGCCGCGTGCGAGGTGCTCCAGCCGCCACTGCGCGAGCAGGGAGGTCTTGCCGGAACCGGGCGGTGCCTGCACCAGGACGGCGGCGCGATCGCGCAGCGCGGGTGCGTCGGCGGCGAATTGCGCCCGCGTGAGCAGGCCCTTGGGCACCCGCGGGGCGGTGACTTTCAGCAGCAGCTCGCTGGGGTGGGCGGAGGACGCGGGCACGCGGCCATCGTAAACCCGGCCGTGCCCGGCACCCCATCCCCCCTCGGCGCTGGGGGGGCGGCCGGCGGGGGCGGCTCCTACGCTCGCGGCCATTGCAACGAAGCCCCCCGAGGAGACCCGCATGAAGACCCCCATCGCCCTGGCCGCCGCGACACTCGCCGCCGCTTGCGGCCCCGCCCTGGCGCAAAGCAGCGTGACGCTGTACGGCACGATCGACCTGGGCATCCTGTCGATCAACCACGTGAGCGCCAGCCGCCTGGGCTACGTCCCCAGCGGCGCCGACGGCGGGCGCGCCACGCAGATGAAGGACGGCGGCATCGGTGCCAGCAACTGGGGCCTGCGCGGGCGCGAGGACCTGGGCGGCGGCCTGGCCGCGACCTTCCAGCTGCAGGGCAACATCAATGCCAAGGACGGCACGACCGGCGGCCCCAACAGTGCCGCCGGCACGTCCTTCTTCAACCAGTTCTCCACCGTGGGCCTCGCCGGAGCGTGGGGCGAGGTGAAGGTGGGGCGGCAGGTCTCGCCGATGTACTACGCGATGGCGAGCACCGACGCCCGCGGCGCCCGCTACTTCGGCTCGATGCTCACGGGACTCGTGGCCCTCAACAGCGCCAGCGGCGTCTTCGCCGGCAACAACTCCAACCCGGCCTTCGGCACCATCTACAACGACAACGCGATCGTCTACAACGCACCGGCCTGGAACGGCCTGAGCCTCAGCGCGGAATATGCCTTCGGCGACACGGCAGGCAGCGCCAAGGCCAACTCGCAGCAGGCCCTGGCGGCCATCTATGCCAACGGCGGCCTGCGGCTGTCGGCACTCTGGTACAACGGCTACGGGAACAACCTGGGCACGGCCACGGCGCTCTTCACGGCCGCGAGCGGCAGTGCCGCGGCCGGTGCCGCGGCCGCCGCCGCCGCCGGCTTCTCGCCGACGGCGAACACCAACCGCCTGCAATCGGTGGGGGCGCTCTACACCCTCGGCGCGTGGACCGTCAGCGGCGCCTACATGCAGGCGCGCAACCCCGCGCACGCGGTGGTGCCCAACGGCTCCGACCGGCTGGACCTCTGGAGCGTGGGCGCCGGCTGGCGGCCCACGCCACTGCTGAACGTGACGGCCGGCTACTACCGCGTCAAGGACAAGCGCAACGTGGGCAACCACGCGAGCCAGCTGGCCGTCGGTGCCGAGTACGCGCTCTCCAAGCGCACGCTGCTGTACGCCGAAGGTGCCGTGGTGCGCAACGCGGGGGCCAACATGAACTTCAGCCCGGTGTACGCCACGCCCGTGCCTGCCGACACCAACGTGCATGCGGTGATGGCCGGTATCCGCCACACGTTCTGAACGCGCTGCCCCGGGAGGCTGCGGGTTCGGCACCGAGTTCGGCGGTGGCTCGCTGCGCTTCGATGCAACTGCCATGGTTGATTTGGAACGGGAAGCTGGCTACCCTGCCTCCACCCGGGTTTGACGGAGGAGCGCCCGCCGTGAAGACTTCCAGCCGCCACCGGCCGAACGATGCACGCCCATCCTGCCGTACCTGAGCGTCGCCAGCTGACGCTGATGTTCTGCGATCTCGCGGGATCGACCCTGCTGTCGCAACAGCTCGATCCCGAGGACCTGCGCCTGCCGATCCTGCGCTTCCAGCGGCTCATCGCGGCGGAGGTGGCGCGCTACGACGGCCAGGTGGCGCGCTACATGGGCGACGGTGCGCTGGCGTATTTCGGCTACCCCGAGGCGCACGAAGACGACGCCGCGCGCGCGATCCATGCGGCGCTGGCCATCGTCGAAGGCCTGGCGCGCCTGGAACCGCCCTTGTTCCCGCCGCGATCCGGCCCCACGCGGGCACCCGCGGTTCCGATGCGCATCGGGATCGCGACCGGCCTGGTCGTCGTCGGCGACCGCATCGGCGACGGTGCGGCGGAGGAGACGGCCGCCTTCGGCGAAGCACCGAACCTCGCGGCACGCCTGCAGGCGGCCGCGCAGGAGGGCGAGATCGTCGTCTCCGACAGCACCCACCAGCTCGCCGGCAGACGCTTCGATTACGGTGCGCCCCTGCGCCTGCAGCTCAAGGGCTTCCAGGAGCCGGTGCGGGCCTGGCAGGTGCTGGGATCGAACGCGAGCCGCAGCCGCTTCGATCTGACGTGTTCCAGCCTTCTGGCGCCCCTGGTCGGCCGGGAAGTGGAGCTCGCCAGCCTGGCAGCGTTGTGGCGCCAGGCGGCGGCAGGGCAGGGTCGCATCGTGCTGCTGGCCGGCGACGCCGGCCTCGGCAAGTCACGCCTCGCGCTCGCGCTGTCGGAGGCGATCGGGAGCCAGGCGCACATCACCCTGCGCTACCAGTGCTCGCCTTACCACGTCGACAGCGCACTGCACCCCTTCGTGGGCCCGCTGGACGGCGCCGCGGACTTGCTCTCGCCGCCGGACGACAGCCAGCTCGCCACGGCCTTGACGCCGCAGCAACGCCGCCAACGTACGCTCGCCGCGATGGCCAGCCGGTTGCGTGAACTGGCATCCGGCAAGCCGGTGCTGATGCTGATCGAGGACGAGCACTGGATCGACCCCACCTCCCTGGAGCTGGTGGACCTGCTTGCGCGCGGCATCGCCGGAATGCCGGTGCTGATCGTGCTCACCACGCGCAGCGTCGCGCAGCGCGACTGGCTGCGGCTGCCGCACGCCAGCCTCCTGCAGCTGACGCGCCTGAGCCCGCTGCAATCGACCGAGCTGGTGTCGCACCTGGCCGGGCAGGACTTGGCGGGCAACGTCGTCGACGAGGTCGTCCACCGCTCCGACGGCAACCCCCTGTTCATCGAGGAACTGACCAAGGCGGCGGCCACCGGCCACGGCGCTCCGGAGGTGCCGGTCACGCTGCAGGACTCGCTGATGGCGCGGCTCGACCGCCTCGGTACCGCCAAGGAGGTCGCGCAGGCCGGCGCGGTGATCGGCCGCGAGTTCTCGCGCGGCCTGCTCGCGGCGCTGCTGCCCTTGTCGCCGGCGGAGCTCGAGGACGCGATGTCGGACCTCGTCGCCTCGGCCGTCGTGCAGCGCGCACCGGCGCACTTCGTCTTTCGCCACGCGCTGCTGCAGGATGCCGCCTACGCCAGCCTGCTGCGCACGCGCCGCCAGGAACTGCACGCCAGGGTGGCGGAGGCGATCGTGGCCGTGGAGCCCGAGCGCGCCAGCAGGGAGCCCGAAGTGCTGGCGCGCCACTATGCGCTGGGCGGCCGGCCCTTGCTGGCGGCGCGCCATGCGAGTTCGGCGGCGATGCGGGCCCTGGAACGCTCCGCGAACGTCGAGGCCTTGCGCCAGGCGCAGGCCGGGGCTGAACAACTGGCGAGCGTCGATGCCGGCCCCGAACGCGATCGCGTGGAACGGGACCTGCTGCTCCTGCGCGGCGCAGCGCACCGGGCCCTCAGCGGCTTCGCTTCCACGGATGCGGAGCGCTGCTTCACGCGGGCGCTGCAGCTGTGCGAAGGGCTGCAGGACCTGGCGACGGCGATCGAGGTGCGCCGCGGGCTGTTCTCGACCCACTATGCGCGCGGAGAGCTCGCGCTGGCGCGCGCGCACGGCCGCTACGTCGCCGAGGCCGGCGAGCAGCGCGCAGAGCGCGCCACCCGCATGCTGGGCCAATGGATGCTCGGTTGCATTTCGACCTGGCAGGGGAACTTCGTCGACGCCCGCCGCGAGCTGGAGCGCGCGCTCTCGCTCTACGTGCCGCAGGAGCACCGGGCCCGCGCGCTGGCGGCGCAGATCGATCCCGGTGTCAACGCCAACGCCCACCTGAGCTGGGTGCTCTGGATCCTCGGCGAACCGGAGCGGGCGCTGCAGGCGAGCGACCGCGCCGTCACGTCGGCGCGCGAGCTGCAGCAGCCCTTCGCGCTGGCGATGGCGCTGTTCTTCGCCTGCGTCACGCGCACCGGTCGCGACGAGTACGAGGCGGCGGCACCGCTGCTCGCGGAGCTGTTCGCCGTGACCGCCGAGCATCGCCTGAACTTCCTCGGAAGCTGCGCGCGGGTGCTGCGCGGCGAGATGCTGATCGCGGGCGACGAGGGCGAAGCTGGCCTGGAACAGGTCGAACTCGCCCTGCGCGAGTTCGAGGCCCAGCAGGCGGGACTCGGGCGTCCCTGGACGATGGCCATCGCGGCCTGGGCCTGCCAGCGCCTGGGCCGCCGCGGGCAGGGCTTGCAGTTCATCGAAGCAGCCCTGCAGGCGATCGAGCGGCACGGGGAGCGCCACTGGGAAGCCGAGGTCTGGCGGCTGCAGGGCGAACTGCTCTGGCCGCAAGCGCCGGCACGCGCCTGCCTGGGCCGGGCGCTCGAGATCGCGCGGCGCCAGTCGGCGCTTTCCCTGGAGCGCCGGGTGCTGGCGAGCATCGCGCTGCGGGAGCAAGGCAGCGATGGACGCTGAACGTGCCGTCTTCGAGCCGGTCGCGATCCGCAACGTGACGTTCGCGAACCGGCTGCTGCGCTCGTCGGTCGGGGGCCGCACGTGCAACTACGACGGCACGGTGACGGACGTCTGGAAGAACTTCGAGAAGCGCTTCGCCGACGGCGGCGTGGGAGCCGTCGTCTCGACCACCTTCCACGTCAACAAGGACCGGCTTTCGCCCTTGCAGTACCCGTCGCTGGCCGGGCGCAAGTACGTGCACCAGCTGCGCAAGTACCTGCCGCAGATCCAGGCCAATGGCTGCCGCTACATCATCCAGATCGGCGACCCGGGCTACGCCACCTACTCGAGCCTCTTTCCGCAGGCGATCGACGGCATCAGCGCGTCCGCCGGCTTCGACCTGGGTTTCGGGTACACCACGCGGCGCCGGGCGATGACGCCGCAGGAGGTGCGGCGCTCGATCGGCGAGCACGCCGATGCCGCGGCGCGGGTGCGCGATGCGGGTGCCGACGGCGTGGAGATCACGGCGAGCAAGGGCTACCTGATCCACCAGTTCCTCAACCCTGGCGTCAATGTGCGCACCGACGAATGGGGCGGCAGCGAGGACGGGCGCTTCCGCTTCTTCGACGAGGTCACGCGCGCGGTGCGCAGGGCGGTCGGCGAGGACTTCCTGGTCGGCGTCCGCATCGCCGGCGCCGACTTCTACCGCAGCCCCTTGCCGCTCGCGCTCTCGCGCTGGCCTTCGCCGTTTGCCTCGGCGCAAGGGGACGGCAACGACCTCGAGCAGATCGTTCGCTACGCCAAGCGGCTGCGCGGGGTGGACTACCTGCACGTGGTGGCGGGATTCGGCTTCCCGAATCCGCGCGACGTCCCCGGGGCGTTCCCCTTCGAAGAGATCCGGATGTTCTTCGACTCGGTGCGCCACCTGAGCGGCAAGGCCGCGGCGCGCGCCGCGTTCTCCCACCTGCTGCCGGACGCCGCGGCACGGTGGCTGTTCAACGTCGGCTGGGGCGAGCGGTACTCCAGCCTCGCGTTCGCGGCGCGGCTGAAACGCGAACTGCCCGCCATGACGGTGATCGCGAATGGCGGCTTCCAGGAGTGGCAACCGATCGCCGATGCGGTGCGCGGCAGCGTCGACATGGTGTCGATGGCGCGGGCCCTCATTGCCACGCCGGACCTGGTGCGGCGCTATCTCGCCAGGGGAGACGACGTGCCGGCGGGGCGCGGCTGCACGCGCTGCAACCGGTGCGTCGGGCGCACCACCACGGGCCCCCTGGGCTGCTACGACCGCTCGCGCTTTTCGTCGCAACAGGCCATGCACCGCCAGATCCTGCGCTGGAACCGGCCGGACCTGTAGCGCCATGGAAGTCATCGTCTATGCCGATGTCGCGGAGCTCGGGCAGGGGATCGCGTTCTACACGGCCGCACCCGGCCTGCGAGACGCCTGAGCTTGCCGAGGCGCCAGCGCCTCCGGCCGGGGCGTGCTTGCTGACGACGCGGCGCGCGCGCCACAATGCAGGCCTCTGGAGGGCGTGCCATGCGAAAGCTTCCTTCGCTGCTGCTGGCTGCGGCGCTTGCGGGATGCGCCAGCACGCCGGTCAGCCAGGGCGGCAAGGCCGACGTCCTGTTCGCCGGCAACGAGACGATCCGCATCCGCTGGAATCCGCTACGCACGAACGAGCGCGACATACGCTCGCTGGCGGTCGCATTCTGCGGCGGCCGCAAGGTCGAAGAGCTCGAGGCTGCGCCGGATGCCGCTGCTGCGGGCAGCCTGCAGGTGAAGACCTGGCGCTGCGAGACCTTCCCCGGGAGCGGATCGGGGATGTAGGCAGCGGCTTCGCGCCCGGCGTGGCTGGGCCCGCGTGCAGCTCGTATCGCGGTGACGCCGATGGCGCGCAAGGAGCTAGGCATGACGCAGGCATCGTCCCGGATCGTCGACGTCATCGACGGCACGTACGAACTGTTCCGGCATTTCTACGGCCTGCGCCGCTTCACCAAGGGGGAGGACCGCCCTTTCGGTGGCGTCGTGGGCATGTTGAAGGGAACCCTGCAACTGCTGGAGAACCGGACCACCCATGTCGGCGTGGCGACCGACCATGTCATCGAGTCGTTCCGCAACCAGCTCTGGCCAGGGTACAAGACCGGCGAAGGCATCGAGCCCGCATTGCGGGCCCAGTTCCAGCCCCTGGAAGACGGGCTGGCGGCGCTGGGCGTCGTGGTCTGGCCCATGACCGAGCTCGAGGCCGACGATGCCCTGGCCAGTGCCGCCCGGCTCGCCGGGGAGGATGCGCGGGTGCAGAAGGTCCTGATCTGGACACCCGACAAGGACCTGGCCCAGTGCGTCCGCGGCGAGCGCATCGTGCAGGTGGACCGCAGGGGCAACAAGATCCGAAGCGAAGGGGACATCCGGCAGAAGTTCGGCGTCGGGCCGGTGCTGATCCCGGACTACCTGGCCCTGGTGGGTGACGACGCCGACGGCTATCCCGGCATCAAGGGGATCGGTCCGGTCGGTGCCGCACGGCTCCTGAACCAGTTCGGCCCCATCGAGGCCTTCCCGCCCAGCGTGCTGGGCGACCAGTCGGACCGTGCGCTGTTGTTCAAGCGGCTCGCCACGCTGAGGACCGATGCGCCCCTGTTCACCGACATCGAGTCCCTGCGCTGGCGCGGGCCCACGCAAGGCTTCGCAGCGTGGGCCGGGCGCATCGGCGCCCCGGAACTGGGCGCGCGTGCTCTCGCCGTGCAAGAGGCGGTGGAAGGCCGGTCGTGACGATGCGCGCACGCATCGTGTTGCGCCCGGATGGAACCGGAAACAAGGAGCGGCCGTCGGCGCGTCCACCTCGCTACATGTGTAAGTCCTGTGTGGACCGGCCCGCGGAAGCCTGCCAGCCGACGATGGCCGTCATGTGAGCATGCCGCGAGGCGATTCGCTGCCGCTGCCGGGCGGCGTTTCACGGGGCGCGGTCGGGCCCTTGGAGGATGCGCAGGGCTCGCGCCATGCGGCTCACCCGCGTGCGCAGAACATGCCCCGCGCTATCGATCCAGGCGCTTCCTGCGTGGCGATCGTGTCACGCGCGGCGGGCCGTCCGTAAGCCGGGTAAGAGGACATCGCTGAGCGTGATAACGCCCTTCGTGCCGCTAACCTGCGCATCCCTCTTTGTGAATCGAAGGAGTCCCTCATGAAACGCTCGCATGCATCCTTGCTCCTGCTCGCCGGTGTGTTCGCGACATCCGCGTTCGCGCAGCAAGGCATGGTGAAGGTCGATCTCGGCACGGTGGCCGATGCGCTCGCCAAGAACATCAACGTCGAAGTCGACAAGATCCCGACCTCGGTGCAGCTGCCGGTGGGCGTCGCGGCCGGCGCGTGCGGCGTGCCGGCGGCCAAGCTCGCGCCCGCGGGCAGCGACATGGCCGCGTGCCAGGCAACCAGCACGTCCTCCGCGCTGGAGGAACTGGTGGCCAAGCAGGTGAAGACGGCGCCCAAGCAATAGCGCGCCACCTCGCGATGCCGCGCGCCTTGCGGCGTTCGGCATCGCGCCCGGGAGCCGGTCGACCGCGGACATGGGGCTTCCCGGCAGCCGTCGATTCCTGAATACTTGGCCGCACGCCACGTGAGCCGAGAGGAGGAACGACGATGCCAGAGCACCGCATTTTCGCGACTGCGTTCGCCAAGGTGTATCCGCTGTACGTCCAGAAGGCGCAGCGCAAGAACCGCACGCAGGAAGAGGTCGACCGGATCATCTGCTGGCTCACCGGCTACGACCGGGCCGGATTGCAACGGCAGATCGAACAGGGGAACGACTTCAGGACGTTCTTCGCGCAGGCTCCCGCCCTCCATCCGGACAGCGCGCTGATCAAGGGCGTGGTCTGCGGGGTCCGCGTCGAGGACGTCGAAGACCCGCTGATGCAGAAGATCCGCTTCCTGGACAAGCTGGTCGATGAACTCGCCAGGGGCAAGGCGATGGAAAAGATCCTGCGACGATAGCGGCTGCCTTCAACGCACCGCCTCCCACCACCGAGTGGATCGGAACGGCCGGTCGGCATCCACCATCTCGCCGACGCGGGGCGTCACCAGGTCGACGCCGGCGCGCGCGGCCTCGGCCACGGTGCGCCGGATCGGTTCATCCCAGTCGTGGTACGCCAGGTTGAAGGTGGACCAGTGCACGGGGAACATGCGCCGGGCGCGGACGTCGCGCAGCACCTGCACGGCCTGTTCGGGCGTCATGTGGATGTCGGTCCACGCCGCGCCGGGCCCGTAGGCACCGATCTTGAGGAAGGCCAGGTCGAAGGGCCCCAGCCGAGCGCCGATGTCCTGGAAGAGTTTCGCGTAGCCCGTGTCGCCGCTGTAGAAGAAGCGGTGCTGCGGGCCGATCACCGACCAGCTTGACCACAGCGTGCCGCTGCGGTTGTCCAGGCGCCGGCCGGAGTAGTGGCGCGTCGGCGTGCACACGATGCGCACGCTGCCCAGCGAACGCTCCTGCCACCATTCCAGTTCCTCCACCTGCGCCGGCGGCACGCCCCAGCGTTCCAGGTGGGCGCCGATGCCCAGCGGCACGAAGAAGCGGGCACCGCGCCGCGCGAGGTGGCGGATGGTGTCCATGTCGAGGTGGTCGTAGTGGTCGTGGGAGATGAGCACGGCGTCGATCGCAGGCAGGTCGGCCAGTGCGATCGGCGGCGCGTGGAAACGGCTCGGGCCGACCGGCAGGGGCGACACCCGCTCGGCGAACACCGGGTCCAGCAGGAAGCGCAGGCCATCGAGTTCCACATACGTGCTGGCGTGGCCGATCCAGAACGCCCGCAGGCCGCTCACGGGCGGTCTGGTCGCCAGCGCCGCCTTGTCCACCGCGACCACCGGGATGGGCGCCGGCGGCACGCGCACCTCCTTGCCCGTCAACTGCCGCAGCGCGTAGTCGGTCAACGAGGTCGTGCTGGGGGCCTCCGGCTCGAGGTTGACGAAGCGGCCTTCGTGGTACTGCGGATTGGCCACCGCTCTCGCGAGCCGGGCGCCGGTCATCGGCGCGCCGAACTGCGGTCCCGACAGCACCGCCCACCCTGCGGCCACGAGCAAGGCTGCGACGGCAGCGAGGACGAGCATCGCGCGCACGAGCCAGCGGGCAAGGCGGGATTTCATGGCTTCTCCAGTGGGGAGTTGCGTCGCAGTGTGCATCCGCGCGAGCGCTCGTTCAAACGGGGCGGGCCGGCGCCGGCGTAGCATGGCAGCCCGATGCACGCCTACTACGCCGCCCGCGCACCCGAATACGACCGCATCTACCTGAAGCCCGAGCGCCAGCCGGACCTGCGCGCGATCGAGGCCTGGCTGCCCACCGTGGTCGCCGGCCGCTCCGTGCTGGAGCTGGCTTGCGGCACCGGCTACTGGACGCAGTTCATCGCACCCGTGGCGGCACGCGTGCTGGCGATCGACGCCGCAGTCGAGACCCTGCAGATCGCCCGCGAGCGCACGCTGGGCGGCAGCGTGGACTTCGTCACCGGCGACGCCTATGCGCTGCCGGCGCAGGCGCAGGGCTTCGACGCCGCGTTCGCGGGCTTCTGGTTCTCGCACGTGCCGAAGAGCCGCGTCGCCGAGTTCCTCGCCGGCCTGCACCGTGCGCTCGTGCCGGGTGCCAGGGTGGTCTTCCTGGACAACCTCTACGTGGAGGGCAACAGCACGCCGGTCTGCGAACGCGACGCCGAAGGCAACACGTACCAGATGCGCACCCTGGCGGACGGATCCACGCACCAGGTGCTCAAGAATTTCCCGACCGAGGGCGAGCTGCGCGAAGCGATGCGGGGGCTGGCCGGCGAGCTGCGCCACCACGCATGGAAGTACTACTGGGCGCTGGAGTACACCGTCGCCTAGGGTTAGCATGCAATCGAAATCGGGGCTCCGGTTGGTATCGTTCTTGCGTCGAACCGTTTCGAGCAGGAGCAGTCCATGATCCCCATTCCGAAGATCGCGGCCGCGGCGCTGGCCGCGGCCCTGATCGCCGTTGCGCCCGCCTGGGCCGGCAAGAAGGCCGACACGCTGGAGATGGCGTACGACCAGGCGCCGGAAAGCGTCGACCCGTACTTCAACAACGTGCGCATCGGCGTGATCCTCACGGCCAACGTGTGGGACACGCTGCTCTATCGCGACCCCGTGACGCACGAATACAAGGGGCAACTTGCGAAGAGCTGGAAGCAGGTCGACGACCGCACGCTCGAATTCGAGCTGCGTCAGGGCATCAAGTTCCACAACGGCGAGGACTTCGACGCCGACTCCGTCGTCTTCACCCTCAGCTTCGTGGCGGACCCGGCCAACAAGGCCGTGACGCAGCAGAACGTGCAGTGGATCCAGCGCGTCGAGAAGGTGGACAAGTACAAGGTGCGCGTGATCAGCAAGGAGCCGTTCCCGGCCGCCAAGGACTATCTCGCCACCACCCTGGCGATCCTTCCCGCGAAGTACTACAAGGAAGTCGGTCCCAAGGGCATGAACGCCAAGCCGGTGGGCTCCGGCCCTTACAAGGTCGTCGAGCACGTCCCGGGCAAGTCGATCACGCTCGAGAAGTTCGACGGCTACTTCAAGGAGTCGCCGCGCACCCAGCCCAAGATCGGCAAGGTGCGCATCCGCTTCATCCCGGACCGCCAGACGCAGATGGCCGAAGTGCTCTCCGGCGGCGAGGACTTCATCATGCACGTGCCCAAGGACCAGGCCGAGAAGCTGCAGGCGGTGCCGCACCTGCAGGTGGTCAGCGGCAACACGATGCGCATCGTGTTCCTGCAGATGAACACGCTCGACGGCTCGCCGGCGCCGCAGCTGAAGGATCCGCGCGTGCGCAAGGCGATCGCCCATGCCATCGACCGCGAGGCCATCGTGAAGAACATCGTCGGCGGCGGTGCCGAGATCCTGCAGACCATCTGCACGCCGTCCCAGGTGGGCTGCACGCACGAAGGCGCGCCGGTCTACAAGTACGACCCCGCCCTGGCGAAGAAGCTGCTGGCCGAAGCGGGCTTCCCGAACGGCTTCGAGGTGGACATCCACGCCTACCGCGAGCGCAACCAGACGGAGGCGATCATCAACTACCTGCAGGCCGTCGGCATCAAGGCGAAGCTGAACTTCCTGCAGTACGCGGCGATGCGGGACCAGGTGCGCGGCAACAAGGCGGCGCTGGTGCACCAGACCTGGGGCTCCAACCTGGTGAACGACGCCTCCGCTTCCACGCCGGTCTACTACGGCGGCGGCGCGGACGACATCACGCGCAATGCGCAGGTCAAGGAACTGCTGGACAAGGCCGACCACACGGTCGATGCGAAGGTGCGCAACGAGACCTACAAGAAGGCCCTGACGCTGATCGCCGAGAACGCGTATTCGGTGCCGCTGTGGTCGCTGCCGGTCTACTACGTGGCGAACAAGGAAGTGAACTTCCGCGCCTACTCCGACGAGCTGCCCCGCTTCTGGGAGATGAGCTGGAAGTGAGCTGATGCTGTTCTACCTGCTCAAGCGCCTCGGCCTCGCGGTGCTGGTGGCGCTGACCGTCTCCTTCCTCGCCTACCTGCTGGTCTTCGTCTCCGGCGATCCCGCCGTGGCGCTGGCGGGCGAGGGCGCGCGGGCGGCCGACATCGAGATGGTGCGCAAGACCTACGGCTTCGACCGGCCGATCGCCGTGCAGTACGGGGACTGGCTGGCGAAGCTGTTGCGCGGCGACCTCGGCACCTCGGTGTACTTCAAGACCGAGGTCGCGCCGCTGGTGGCGCAGAAGCTGCAGACGACCATGATCCTCGGCGCGGCCTCGCTGGCCGTGGCGCTGCTGATCTCGGTGCCGCTGGGCGTGCTGGCGGCGATCTGGCGCCAGAGCTGGGTCGACCGCCTATGCCTCGGGGTCGCCGTGCTGGGGCAGGCGCTGCCCAACTTCTTCTTCGCCTTGCTGCTGATGATGCTGTTCTCCATCACCTGGCGCATCCTGCCGGTCTCGGGCAGCGGGAGCTGGCAGCACTTCGTCATGCCGGCGCTGGCGCTCGGCTACTACGCGGCGCCGGCGTTCATGCGGCTGATCCGCGCCGGCATGATCGAGGTGCTGGATGCCGACTACATCCGCACCGCCCGCGCCAAGGGCCTGCCGCCGGCGACGGTGATCTTCAAGCACGCGCTGCGCAATGCGATCGTGCCGGTCGTCGCGCTGGCGGCGGTGCAGCTCGGCTTCCTGCTCGGGGGCTCGGTGGTGATCGAGACCATCTTCGCGCTCGACGGGCTGGGCTACCTGGCCTTCCAGAGCATCAGCAACAAGGACCTGCCCGTGATGCAGGTCATCGTGCTGCTGCTGTCCGTGATCTACGTGGTGCTCACGCTCGCGGCCGACATGGCCAACGCGTGGCTCGACCCGCGCATCCGGGTGGCCTGATGTCGGCGCAGTTGCCCATCGAGGTCGCGGACCTGCCGCCGGTGCGGATCGCGCCGGCGCCACCCTCCGCGCTGCGCCGCCTGCTCGCCAGCAAGGCCCTGGTCGTCGGCGGCGGCCTGCTGCTCGCGATCGTGCTGCTGGCCATCTTCGCGCCGCTGTTCGCGCCCTACGACCCGTACGTGCAGGACCTCGCGAACCGCACGGTGCCGCCGGTGTGGATGGCGCAGGGCACGTGGAGCCATCCGCTTGGCACCGATGCGCTCGGGCGCGACTACCTGTCGCGGCTGATCTTCGGCGCCCGGATCTCGCTGCTGATCGGCGCCAGCGTGGCGCTGATCTCGGGCGTGATCGGCACCACCCTCGGTCTTGCCGCGGGCTACTTCGGCGGCCGCACCGACATGCTCGTGTCCTTCCTCGTGACGACGCGGCTGGCCATGCCCGTGATCCTGGTGGCGCTGGCGACGGTCGCCCTGGTCGGAGGATCGCTCTGGGTGGTGATCCTGGTGCTGGGCCTGCTGAAGTGGGACCGCTTCGCCGTGGTCATGCGCAGTGCGACGCAGCAGGTGCGCTCGCTCGAATACGTCGAGGCGGCGCGGGCGGCCGGTGCATCGACGGCCCGCATCATCGCGCTGGAAGTGCTGCCCAACGTGCTGCCGCACCTGATCGTCGTCGCCTCCCTGGAGGCCGCCAGCGCCATCCTGCTGGAGGCCTCGCTGTCCTTCCTCGGCCTGGGCGTGCAGCCGCCGCTGCCGTCGTGGGGCCTGATGATCTCGGAGGCCAAGGCCTACATGTTCTTCTCGTTCTGGCTGATCGCGATCCCGGGCAGCGCGCTGGCGCTGCTGATCTTCGCGATCAACCTCGCCGGCGACGGCCTGCACCAGGTGATGATGCCCCATGAGCGCAGCTGAAGCGCCCCTCGTCCTCGACGTGCAGGGGCTGCACGTCGACATCCGCACGGCGGCCGGCGTGGTCCACCCGGTGCGCGACGTCTCGCTGCAGGTGCGCCGCGGCGAGACGCTTTGCGTCGTGGGCGAGTCCGGCTGCGGCAAGTCGATGACCTCGCTGGCCCTCATGGGCCTGCTGCCCCGCGCCGCGACGCGACGCGCGCGCACCATGGACTTCCTCGGCGAGGACCTGGGCCGGGCCGACGCGAAGCGCATGAACGCGCTGCGCGGCGACCGCATCGCCATGGTGTTCCAGGAGCCGATGACGGCGCTCAATCCGGCCTACACCATCGGCGAGCAGCTGACCGAACACTACCGCCATCATCGCGACGCGAGTCCGGCGCAGGCGCGCGAGCGCGCCGTCGAACTGCTGGAAAAGGTGGGCATCGCTTCGGCCGGCGAGCGGCTGCGCCAGTATCCGCACCAGCTCTCCGGCGGGCTGCGCCAGCGCGTGATGATCGCGATGGCGCTGATGTGCGGACCCGAACTGCTGATCGCCGACGAGCCGAGCACGGCGCTGGACGTCACCATCCAGGCGCAGATCCTGCGGCTGCTGGCGGACCTGCAGAAGGAACTGGGCATCGCGATGGTGCTGATCACGCACGATCTCGGCGTGGTGGCGCGCATCGCCGACCGGGTGGCCGTGATGTACGCGGGCCAGGTGGTGGAAGAGGGCACCGCGGCGGAGATCTTCGCGCGGCCGCAGCACCCCTACACGCGCGGCCTGCTCGCCTGCATCCCGGTGCCGGGCCGCACCGAACCCGGCAGCCGGCTCGGGAGCATCCCGGGCGTGGTGCCCTCGCTGGCCGGTGAACTGCGCGGCTGCACCTTCCGCGAGCGCTGCCCGCAGGCCACGGCAGCGTGCACGCAGGCCATCGCGCTGCGCGATGCCGGGGCCGGGCGCCGCTGGCGCTGCATCCTGGAAACCGAGGCGGTGCCGGCATGAATGCCTTGATCCGGACCGAAGGCCTGCAGCGCAGCTTCAGCGTCAACGCCGGCCTGTTCCGCCCGCGCCGCCTGCTGCATGCCGTCAACGGCGTCGACATCGGCGTGGAGCGTGGCGACGTGCTGGGCATCGTCGGCGAGTCGGGCTGCGGCAAGTCGACGCTGGCGCGCATGCTGCTGGGGCTGACGCCGCCCACGGCGGGCAGCATCTTCCTCGAGGGCCAGGACGTCGCGACGATGGACCGCCGCGCGCTGGCACGGCGCGTGCAGCCGGTGTTCCAGGACCCGTACTCGTCGCTCAATCCGCGCCGCACCGTGGCGTCCATCGTCGCCTTTCCGCTCGACGTGCACGAGATCGGCACCCGCGCGCAGCGCCGGACGCAGGCGATCGACATGCTCGAACGCGTGGGGCTGCCGGCGCGCTACGCCGACCTCACGCCGGGGCAGCTGTCCGGCGGCCAGCGGCAGCGCGTGGCGATCGCGCGGGCGCTGGTGATGAAGCCGGAGATCGTGGTCTGCGACGAGCCGACCTCCGCGCTCGACGTCTCCGTGCAGGCGCAGATCCTCAACCTGCTGCTCGACCTGCGGCAGGAATTCAAGCTCACGTACGTGTTCATCAGCCACAACCTCGCGGTGGTGGAACACATCGCCACCAAATTGGCCGTGATGTACCTCGGGCGGGTCGTCGAGTTCACCGACACCCGCACGCTGTTCGCGCGGCCACGGCACCCCTACACGCAGGCGCTGCTCGCCTCGGTCCTGACGCCGGACACCACGCTGGGCATCCCGGACACGGGCCTGGGCCTCGCCTTTCCCGATCCGCTGCATCCGCCTTCGGGCTGCGCCTTCCATCCACGCTGCCCGCGCCGCTTCGCCGGTTGCGATCGCGAGCTGCCGCCGCTGCGCGCGAGCGGCGATGCGCAGGTCGCGTGCCACCTGTTCTCGCCCCAGGAAACGACCACCCCATGAAATCCCGCGACGCCGCGCTCGAACGCGCCCGCAACAGCTTCGACAGCGGCGAATTCCGCGCCACGCTGGCCCGCCGCATCGCGGTGCCGACCGAAAGCCAGAACCCGGAGCGCGGCGCCGCGCTGCGCCAGTACCTGGACGAGGAGATCGCCCCCGCGTTCGCGTCCATGGGGTTCGCCTGCCGCGTGCTGGAGCACGAGAAGGCGAAAGCGCCGTTCCTGCTGGCCGAGCGGATCGAGTCGCCCGATGCCACGACGGTCCTCGGATACGGCCACGGCGACGTGATCCGCGGCCTCGACCGCGAATGGCACGAGGGCCTGTCGCCCTGGGCGCTCACGCAGAAGGACGAGCGATGGTACGGCCGCGGCATCGCGGACAACAAGGGCCAGCACAGCGTCAACATGGAGGCGATGCGGCACGTGATCGCCACCCGCGGCCGGCTCGGTTTCAACGCCAAGTTCCTGGTCGAGATGGGCGAGGAGACCGGCTCGCCCGGGCTGCGCGAGCTGTGCACCGAGCAGCGCGAAGCCTTGCGGGCGGACCTGCTGATCGCCTCCGACGGTCCGCGGCTGCGCGCCGAGCGGCCGACCGTGTTCCTGGGCTCGCGCGGCAGCATGAACTTCGATCTCACGATCGAGGCGCGCGCCGGCGGCCACCACTCCGGCAACTGGGGCGGCCTGATCTCCAACCCGGGCATCCAGCTGGCGCATGCGATCGCCAGCATCTCCTCGCCCACGGGGCAGATCCGCATCCCCGAATGGGTGCCCGCGGAACTGCCCGCCTCGGTGCGGCGCGTGCTGGCCGATTGCGAGGTCGACGGCGGCACGGACGGCCCGCAGATCGAACCCTGGTGGGGCGAGCCGGGCCTGACGCCGGCCGAGCGCGTGTACGGCTGGTGCAGCTTCGAGGTGCTGGCCTTCAAGACCGGCAACCCCGAGACGCCGGTGAACGCGATCCCGCCGCGCGCCTGGGCCCGCTGCCAGTTGCGCTTCGTGGTTGGCGTCGACCCCGAGCAGATCCTGCCGGCGCTGCGCCGCCACCTCGATCGCCACGGCTTCGGCATGGTGAAGATCGCCACCACCCGCGAAACCTTCTTCAACGCCACGCGCATCGACCCGGACGACGCGTGGGTGCAATGGGCCGTCGCTTCGCTGGCGCGCACCACCGGCAAGACGCCCGCGGTGCTGCCCAACCTGGGCGGCTCGCTGCCCAACGACATCTTCACCGACGTGCTCGGCTTGCGCACGATCTGGGTCCCGCACTCCTATGCCGGCTGCTCGCAGCACGCGCCCAACGAGCATCTGCCGCCGCAGTTGCTGCGCGAAGGGCTCGAGGTGATGACGGGCCTGTACTGGGACCTGGGGTCCGGCGAGACGCCCTGAGAGGCGGCGGCGCGGTTGCTCCGGCCTACAGGCTCGGTAGCGACTCCGCCGCGCCCGGCCCGGCGCCCGCGTCCTCGCCGTCCTCCGGCACGGGTGCCGCTGCGGCCGGCGCCGGCTCGCGTTCACCGATCTGCTGGCGCCACATGGCGTAGTAGAGGCCCTTGAGCGCCACCAGTTCCGCGTGCGTGCCGCTCTCCACCACGCGGCCCTTCTCCAGCACGTAGATCGCGTCCGCGTGCAGCACGGTCGACAGCCGGTGCGCGATCAGCAGCGTGATCTGGGTGCGCTCCTCGGAGACCCGGCGCACCGTCTCGGTCACCTGCTGTTCGGTCAGCGAATCCAGGGCGGAGGTGGCCTCGTCGAACACCAGCAGGCGCGGCTCGCGCAGCAGCGCCCGCGCGATCGACAGCCGCTGGCGCTCGCCGCCCGAGAGCTTGGTGCCACCCTCGCCGATGAGGGTGTCCAGCCCCTGCGGCAGGCGGGCCAGCAGCGCCGTGCACTGCGCGTGCTCCAGCGCCGCCAGGATGCGGTCGTCCGTCGCGTCGGGGCGCACGAACAGCATGTTCTCGCGCACCGTGCCGGCGAACAGGCTGGTTTCCTGCGTCACGTAGCCGACCTGCCGGCGCGCCTCGTTGTAGCGCAGCTTGCGGGTGCTGACCTCGTTGAAATAGACCTCGCCGGACGCCGGCCGGTACAGGCCCAGGAGCAGTTTCACCAGCGTCGACTTGCCCGAGCCGGACGGGCCGACGAAGGCGATGGTGTCGCCCCGGCGGGCCGAGAAACTGACGTCGTCCAGCGCGTTCTCGCGGGCGCCGCGATGGCGGAACACCACGTGCTCGAAGCGCAGCGACTCGACGGGTCCGACGTGCACCGCGTCCCGGGGGCGCTGGTCGATCGGCTTGGCCATCAGCTCGGCGAAGTTGGCCATCGAGGAACTCGCCTCGCGCCAGGCCAGGATGATCGTGCCCAGTTCCTGCAGCGGCGCCAGGATGCCGACCGAGATGAACTGCATCGCGATCAGCTCGCCGGTGGACAGGACGTTGCGGAAGATCAGCCACAGCAGCGTGAACAGCACCGAGAGCTTCAGCAGGCTCAGCGTCGAACCCTGCAGGAAGCTGAGCCAGCGGATGCGGCGCACCTTGGCCATCTCGAGGTCGAAGATCACCTGGGTCTGGGCCTCCAGCCGCCGGATCTCGCGGAAGGTCAGGCCCAGGCTCTTGATCAGGGCGACGTTGCGCAGGCTCTCGGTGATGAAGCCGGCGTTGCGCGTGGTCTCGCGATTGAGCGCGCGCTGCTGGCTGCGGATCTGCCGGCTCAGGAGCCCGGACAGGCCGCCCAGCACCAGCAGGCCGACCAGGAACACCGGCACCAGCAGCCAGCTCCGCGTGACCGCGTACCAGAGCAGGAAGCCCAGGCCCACCAGTGAGGCGAACAGCACGTTGATGAAGGCGTTGATGAAGCGCTCGGTGTCGCGCCGCACGCGCAGCAGCAGGGACAGCGTCTCGCCGCTGCTCTGGTCCTCGAACTCCTGGTAGCGCAGGCGCAGCGTCTGCCGCAGTCCGTCGTTGAAGATCTGGGTGCCGAAGCGCTGCACCACCAGGCGCACGACGTAGTCCTGCATCGCCCGGCAGGCCCGCGAGCCGATGGCGACGGCCACCGCCAGCGCCAGCAGCCGCAAGGCCCCGTGCACCAGTTCGTCGTCGCTCTTGACGTTGCGCTGGTTGGCATAGCCGTCGACCAGCCAGCCGAAGATGATCGGGTCGACCAGCGCCAGCACCTGGCTCACGGCGGCCAGCAGCAGCGCCAGCGCCGCCAGCCGGCGCTGCGGCTTCAGGTACTTGCGCAGCAGGTTCATTCCCGGCTCCCGAGCCGCCGAACCGCGCGGCGCCTCACGCCGTGCGGTCTTCCTGCAGGCCCAGCTCGCTCTTCATGGCATCGCGGATCCTGAACTTCTGGATCTTGCCGGTGACCGTCATCGGGAACGCGTCGACGAAGTGGATGTAGCGCGGGATCTTGTAGTGCGCGATCTGGCCGCTGCAGAAGGCGCGCACGTCCTCCTCGCCCAGGGCCTGGCCGGGCTTGCGGATGATCCAGGCGCAGAGTTCCTCGCCGTACTTGCGATCGGGCACGCCGACCACCTGCACGTCCTGCACCTGCGGCATGCGGTAGAGGAATTCCTCGATCTCGCGCGGGTAGATGTTCTCGCCGCCGCGGATCACCATGTCCTTGATGCGGCCCACGATGTTGACGTAGCCCTCGTCGTCCATGGTCGCGAGGTCGCCGGTGTGCATCCAGCCCTCGCCGTCGATGGCCTCGCCGGTCTTCTCCGCGTCTTCCCAGTAACCGAGCATCACCGAGTAGCCGCGCGTGCACAGTTCGCCGCGCTCGCCGGTGGCCAGCGTTTCGCCGGTGGCCGGGTCGACGATCTTCACTTCCAGGTGCGGCTGCACCTGGCCCACGGTGGACACGCGCCTGTCCAGCGGCGTGTCGGTGCTGCTCTGGCAGCTCACCGGGCTGGTCTCCGTCATGCCGTAGGCGATGGTGACCTCGCCCATGTGCATCTCGCTCACCACCCGCTTCATCACCTCGATCGGGCACGGCGAGCCGGCCATGATGCCCGTGCGCAGCGACGACAGGTCGAACTCGCGGAAGCGCGGGTGATCGAGTTCGGCGATGAACATCGTGGGCACGCCGTGCAGCCCGGTGCAGCGCTCCGCCTGCACCGTCTCCAGCACCGCCAGCGGATCGAAGGCATCGTTCGGGTAGACGATGGTCGAACCGTGCGTGAGGCAGGCGAGGTTGCCCAGCACCATGCCGAAGCAGTGGTACAGCGGCACCGGGATGCACAGGCGATCGGCCGGCGTGAGCTTCATCGCCTCGCCGATGAAGAAGCCGTTGTTCAGGATGTTGCGGTGGGTGAGCGTCGCGCCCTTCGGGAAGCCCGTGGTGCCGCTGGTGAACTGGATGTTGATCGCGTCGGTGGGCGCGAGCGTGGCCGCGATCGCGTCGAGGCGCGGATCGTCCGGGTTGCCGCGCGCCAGCAGTTCGGAAAAGCGCAGCATGCCCGGCTGCTCCTCGCCCCGGCCGGCCTCGTCGATCCACACCGTGTGCCGCAACTGCGGCAGCTTCGCGGGGCCCAGCTCGCGCAGCATGCCCAGGTAGTCGCTGGTCTTGAAGCGGGCCATCGTGACCAGCGCCTGGCAGCCGACCTTGTTCAGCGCGTATTCCAGTTCCGCCGTGCGGTAGGCGGGATTGATGTTCACCAGGACCAGGCCGACCTGCGCGGTGGCGATCTGCATCAGCACCCACTCGGCGTTGTTGTGCGACCAGATGCCGATGCGGTCGCCCTTCTGCAGCCCGAGCCCGAGCAGCGCGCTGGCCAGCTGGCGGGCGGCCTGCTGCAGCTGCGCGTAGCTGTAGCGGCGGTCCTGGTGCCGGCTCACCAGCGCCGGATGCCCCGGCTGGCGCTGCACCATGGCGGCCAGGAAGGCCGGCAGGGTCTGTTCGATCAGCGGCGTGCCGGTGGCACCCCGCGCGTGGGCAACACCCGATTCGATGAGCATGTCCTCGTCTCCGGAAAGCAAGCGCAGCCCGCCAGCATAGGCGCCCGGAGGCCCCGGAGGGTCGCCGGCCGGGTAGCAAATCGTGCCAGCCCGGCTTCGCAACACCCGGCGCGCGCTCGCGCGCAGAATACGCCGACAGGAGCAAGCCAGGCACGGGCGCGGTTCGCCCGGCGGGCTTTCCATGCTTGCACATCTCCAGGGCAGTCCACGATGAGTTCCACGCCGGCCTCCACGCTACTCGAACACTTCGGCCTCACCGCCACCGCCGCCGCCGCGGGCGGTGAACTGGGCGTCCACTCGCCCATCGACGGCGCCGGGATCGCGCGCCTGCGCACGCACAGCCGCGACGAGGTGGTGCAGGCCGTCGCGCGCTCGCGCGAGGCCTTCCTCGCCTGGCGCAGCGTGCCGGCGCCGCAGCGCGGCGAGCTGATCCGCCTGTTCGGCGAGGAACTGCGGGCCGACAAGGAATCGCTGGGGCGCCTGGTCTCCATCGAGACCGGCAAGATCCTTTCCGAGGGCCTGGGCGAGGTCCAGGAGATGATCGACATCTGCGACTTCGCCGTCGGCCTGTCGCGCCAGCTGTATGGCCTGACGATCGCCTCGGAGCGCCCGGCGCATCGCATGATGGAAACCTGGCATCCGCTGGGGGTGGTCGGTGTGATCAGCGCCTTCAATTTCCCCGCGGCCGTGTGGTCGTGGAACTTCGCGCTGGCCGTCGTGTGCGGCGATCCGGTGGTGTGGAAGCCGTCCGAGAAGACGCCGCTGACCGCGCTGGCCTGCCAGGCGGTCTTCGCACGCGCCGCCAAGCGCTTCGGGGCTGCGCCGGAGGGACTCTCGCAGGTCGTCATCGGCCCGCGCGACATCGGCGAAGTGCTGGTCGACGACGAGCGCGTGGCCCTGCTGTCCGCCACCGGCAGCACGCGCATGGGCCGCGAAGTCGGGCCGCGGGTGGCACGCCGCTTCGGGCGCTGCCTGCTGGAGCTGGGCGGCAACAACGCCGTGATCGTCACGCCCTCCGCGGATCTCGACCTGGTCGTGCGCGGCGTCGCGTTCGCGGCCGCCGGAACCTGCGGCCAGCGCTGCACCACCACGCGGCGGCTGATCGTGCATGCGAGCGTGAAGGACGCGCTGCTGGCGCGCCTGAAGAAGGCGTACGCGGCGCTGCCGATCGGCAATCCCCTGGAGCCGGGCGTGCTGGTCGGCCCGTTGATCGACGGCGCCAGCTTCCAGGCGATGCAGGCGGCACTGCGGTCCGCGCAGGACGAGGGCGGGAAGGTCGCGGGCGGCGAGCGCCTGCTGCAGGACAAGTATCCGTCCGCCTTCTACGTGCGGCCGGCGCTGGTCGAGATGCCGGCGCAGACGCAGACGGTGCGGCGCGAGACCTTCGCGCCCATCCTCTACGTGCTGGCCTACGAGGACTTCGAGGAGGCGCTGCGGCTGCACAACGACGTGCCGCAGGGGCTCTCGTCCTCGATCTTCGGCAACGACCTGCGCGAGACCGAGCTGTTCCTGTCGGCGCGCGGCTCCGACTGCGGCATCGCGAACGTCAACATCGGAACTTCCGGGGCCGAGATCGGCGGCGCCTTCGGCGGCGAGAAGGAGACGGGCGGCGGCCGCGAGTCGGGCTCGGACGCCTGGAAGAACTACATGCGCCGCGCGACCAACACGATCAACTACTCGCGCGAGCTTCCGCTGGCCCAGGGTGTGCGTTTCGACGTCTGAGGGATTGCCGATGAAAGTCGCACTGCTGGGCGCCGGCCACATCGGACAGCGCATCGCGCGCCTGCTGCACGGCAGCGGGGACTACCAGGTCACGGTGTTCGACCAGAACGCGCGCGCGCTCGCCGAGCTGGCGGCCGAAGGCATCGCCACGCACGTTGCCGGCGACGCGATCGAGTCCATCCGGGCGGCCCTGCCCGGGCAGCAGGTGATGGTGAACGCGCTGCCCTACCACCTCGCCATTCCGGCGGCGCGCATGGCGCTGCAGGCTGGGTGCCACTACTTCGACCTCACGGAGGACGTCGCGGCAACGCGGGAAATCAAGGAGATGGCAGCCGGCGCGCGCACCCTCTTCATGCCGCAGTGCGGGCTGGCGCCGGGCTTCATCGGCATCGTGGCGCATCACCTCGCGCAGTCCTTCGACACCCTGCAGGAAGTGAAGATGCGCGTCGGCGCGCTGCCGGAGTTCCCCACCAACGCGCTGAAGTACAACCTGACGTGGAGCGTCGACGGCCTGATCAACGAGTACTGCCACCCGTGCGAGGCCATCCGCGACGGCAAGGCCATCGAGGTCCTGCCGCTCGAGGGCCTGGAGCACTTCTCGGTGGACGGCATCGAGTACGAGGCGTTCAACACTTCGGGCGGCCTGGGCACGCTGTGCGAAACGCTGGAAGGACGGGTGCGCAATCTCGACTACAAGACGGTGCGCTATCCGGGCCATCGCAACCTGATGCAGTTCCTGCTGCGCGAGCTGCAGCTGGAGTCGGACCAGGCCACGCTCAAGGACATCCTGCGCCGCTCGATGCCGGCGACCATGCAGGACGTGGTGCTGGTGTTCGTGACCGTGTCGGGCATGAAGAGGGGCTCCTTCCTGCAGGAGGTGTTCGCGCGCAAGATCTTCGCGGAGCGGGCGCGCGACCACCAGCTCTCCGCGATCCAGATCACCACCGCTGCCGGCATCTGCGCGGCGGTGGATCTGTTTCGCGACGGCAAG
This sequence comes from Ramlibacter alkalitolerans, assembly GCF_016722765.1. GTDB lineage: Bacteria > Pseudomonadota > Gammaproteobacteria > Burkholderiales > Burkholderiaceae_C > Ramlibacter > Ramlibacter alkalitolerans. Next base: position 74,029 of record NZ_JAEQND010000002.1, read on the forward strand.
CTGCCGCAGTCCGGCTTCGCCGCGCAGGAGCAGGTGCGGCTGCCCGACTTCCTGGCCAACCGCTTCGGCTGCGCCTACGAAAAGGCGCGTCAGGTGGAAACGATCTCCTGAGCGGGCTGCCCGGTCGCCCATCGCGCCAGCAGCAAGGTTTCCAGGTCGTGCACGGGGCGGCCGGTGGCCTGTGCGACGGCGTCCCGGTACGGCGGCATGTTGGTGCATTCCAGGACGATGTCGGTGAGCCCCGGGTGGCGCCGGACGAGTTCGAGCGCCGCGGACACGACATCGTGCCGCGCCTGTGCCAGGTCCATCGTGCCGTCGTCGCAGAGGATGCGGCGGTGGAACTCGCAGCCTGGCGCGACACCCTGGACGGGCGTGCCGGCGGGAACGCCGGCGCCTTCGAGCACGGCCGGCGTGAGGGAGGCCGCGGCTATGGTCACGATGCCGGGGCGGCGCAGGCCTTGCACCTGCAGCAGGCTGGAGGTGATGACCGGCACCGCGACCGCGCGCGCCAGGCGGCCCTGCCAGCGCGCCAGGAAGCCGCAGCTGGTGGTCAGAAGGGTTGCACCCTGCCGCTCGAGGTCCACCGCCGCATCGAGGAAGGGCTGCAGCAAAGCGGCGTCCGCGTCCTGCACGACACGGCGCGGCGTTGCGCCCCGCACCACCGCGAAGCGCACGGGAATGCCGGCGCGCCGCCAGGTTTCAGCGTTGCCGATGTCGCCGGGCGGACGCGGAAAACGCGTCTCGAGCATCAGCACGCCGAGGAAGCCGTGGAGGGGAGCGACAGCCATCGTCCCCGCATTCTGGGCCCTTGCAGCGCCCCGGTTGCCGCTGGGACTCTAACTTGCCTGCAGCACGCGGATCAGCGCGTCGATCACGTCGCTGCCGTCCGGCGACTTGATGCGGTACTGCTGCAGCGAGCGCGCCAGGTCCGCCGCACCGAGCACGCGGTAGTCGGACCGGATCAGGATGCCTGCGATCGCGCGCTGCACGTCCACCGACTTGGCCAGCGGGAACAGGCGGGCGATTTCCCGCAGGCTCTCCGGGTCGGCCAGGCGTTGCTGCGCCAGCGTCTCGAGCGCGCGCACCTGGGCACCGGAGGCGGGCATGCGCCCGATGGCAGCGGCCACGGCCCGCAGCTCGCCGGCGTCGGCCAGCGGCCGGTGCCGCAGGTAGACCTGGGCGATGGTGATGTCGTCGGCGTTGGCGCTCGTGACGGCCCGCACCACGCGCGCATGCGCCTCGGCGCTGCCGAGGCAGGCCAGGGCGGCCGCGGGCGCGATCTTGCCGGAGCGCAAGGCGCCGTCGGCCAGCGGCCGCAAGGCGGCGTCCTGGTTGCCCTGCCGGCCGCGCGCGCAAGCCAGATCGACCTCGTCCCTGCCGATGGCGTTGCGGGCGATGCGGTCGGAGATCATGCGCATGAACTCGGCCTGTTCCTGGGCCGGCGAGAGCCAGCCGATGTTCCTGGCGAGCGCCATCATGCGGGTCTGCACCGCCGGTTCGTCGGCGTCGCGCGCGAACGCGAGGTAGCGTTCGCGTGCCGCGCCGTCGCCGGCGATGGAGGCGAAGGCCGCCGCCGTCTCGGGCGCCAGCCGCTGCACCGGCCCGACGGCCGCGGCGAAGCGCTCCAGGTGCCCGAGGAACATCCGCACTTCGGCCATGTCGCGCTGCAGGATCTCGTGCAGGAAGGCGACCTTCTGCGCCGGCGAGAGCCGGTCGTCGACGAAGTGGCAGGCATCGCTGCGCAGGCTCGCCTGCGATTCACCGTCGGTGAGGCCGGAGGTGAACGTCATCGAGCTGGGCGCGAACAGGCCCAGCAGCTTCGCGCTCACCTGCCCGCCGCCGACCTCGCCCGCAGGCGCCGTCTGGAAATAGCGATCGAGCAGGGGGCCCGCATACCGGCCGAGAGGCGCCTTGGACGAGAAGCCGTAGATCACCGGCACGTTGCGGAAGATGTGCCGCATGCGGTCGCGGTTGCTCTCGGCGTGCTTCTCGCCCAGCAGCGCGGAAAGCCGTGCTGCGTCGGCTGGCGCGTTGCCGGAGCGCAGCAGCGCGCGCACGATCTCGGCCGAGGCCGTCTGGCGCGGCTCCGGCTTCAGCGTGTTGCAGCCGAAGAGGTAGACCTCCTTGAGCTGCGCGAACACGCCGGGGCAGGAGTCGCTGCAGGAGGCGCGCTCCATCTCCTCGACCGACAGGTACTCGCTCGCGTCGTAGCGGTCGGTGTAGAACTCCTCGCCGCCGTCGAAGTGACCGGAGATGATCAGTGCATCGCAGGAGACGTGCTGCTGGCAGGCCGACGCCAGCCAGTCCGGCCGGCCGCGCTCGACCAGCTCGACGAACTGGTAGTCGCCGGGGGGCAGGTGGCGGCGGAAGGTTTCCTTCTCGTCCGGCGAATTGACCGTGATCGTGCACACGGTCTTGGGGGCGGCGCCGGCCGCCAGCGGCGCGGCGGCGGCCAGGCAAGCGACCAGGGCCGCGAGCGTGCTGGAGAGGAAGCGGGGGATGGGCATGGCGGGGTACTGCGGAAGCTCTGCGCCGGGTGACGCCGCGAGTATTCCACAGCCCTGCCTTGACGGCCCATCTGTTTCGTAACCGCCGTCCCTGGCCGGATCAGGACAGCTGCAGCCGCTGGATCAGCGCATCGACCATGTTGTCCTGCGGCGACGACTTCAAGCGATATTCACGCAACGTGCGCAGCAGGTCGGCGCCGGTGATGGTGCGCGGATCGGCGCGGATCAGCACGCCGGCGATTGCGTTCTGGACCGGCCAGGAGCGCGTCTTGGCGAACAACTGCTTGAGCGTGTCCACGCTTTCACGATCGGACACGTAGTGGCGCGCCAGCACGTCCAATGCACGGGCCTGCGCTTCCGAGCCCGGCATCGCGGCGATCGCGGCCGTGACGGCGCGCAGTTCCTGCGTATCGGCGATCGGCCGGTGGCGCAGGTAGGTCTGCGCGATGCGCACGTCCTCGTCCGGACCGATCAGTCCCTTGAGCGTGCGCGCGTGCGCCTGTGCATTGCCCATGCACGCGCGGACCGCGGAATGCGCGACGTCCTCGGCGCGGCCGGACGGCAGCGCCGCCTCGTCGAGCGCGCCATCGAGCTCGTGTTCCTTGTTCACCCTGCACGCCAGGTCGACCTCCGTGCCCAGGATGGTCTTGCGCTCCAGCATTTCGGTGAACATGCGAACGAGTTCGTCGCGGCGCTCCTCGCGCGACAGCCAGCCGAGCGCGTGCGCGATGTGGATCATGCGCGAGCGCGTCTGGGGCTCGTCGGCATCGCGCGCGAAGGCGAGATAGCGCTTGCGCGCATCGGTGTCGCGTGCGATGCGCTCCAGCGCCTGTGCAACCTCGGGCTGCTGCCGCGTGGCGGCATCGAGCGCCGCCGTGGAGCGCTCGATCCGGTCGAGCAGCATCCGCGATTCCGCCGTGGGCCGTTGCAGCAGCTCGTGGATCCCATCCAGCCGTTGCGCTTCGGACAGGCGGTCGTCGGCGAACATGCAGACGTCCTGCCGCGTGGCGGCGAGCGAGTCGCCGGCCGTCATGCCGCGCGCTGCCGCCAGGCCCTGCGCGGAGAACTGCCGCAGCAGGCCGCCGCTGGCGCGCCCCTTGCCGACTTCACCGGCACCGGAGGTCTGGAAGAAGCGCGTCAGCGAGCCGGCGGCCACCGGGCCGACCGGCGCCGCCGATGAAAAGCCGTAGATCACCGGCACGTCCTTGAAGACCAGCCGCATGCGGTCGCGGCTGCTTTCGCCACGCTGCGCGATCAGCTGCTGCGCCAGCCGGGCGGCGTCGGCCTGCGTACGGCCTTCGCGCACGAAGCTGCGCACGATCTCCGCCGAAGTGGTGTGCTGCGCATGCGGATTCAGCGTGTCGCAGCCGAAGAGATAGACCTCCTTCAGGTTGGCGAACAGGCTGGGGCACGAGTCCGAGCACGAGACCCGTTCGAGTTCGGCGATCGGCAGGCTTTCGTGGTTCTCCATCACGTCCGAGAAGAACTCGTTGCCCTCGCCGTAGTGGCCGGAGATCACGAGCACGTCGCACGCGACCTTCGCCTGGCAGGCGGAAGCCAGCCAGTCCGAGCGCTTGCGCTCCACCAGTTCCACGAACTCGTACTTGTCCGCGGGCAGGAAGCGCCGGAAGACCTTCTGTTCGTCGGCGGAATTGATCGTGATGGTGCAGACGGTCTGCTTGGCCGCGATCGCGAGCGGCGGCAACAGGCAGGCCGCCAGCAGGCAAAGCATGCGGAGAAAGATCGCCGGCTGGCGCATGGCGTTGGCCCCTTGTCCTGTGGAGTGGCCATGGTCCATTGCTGGGATTGCCGGTTCGTAGGACAGGGTTCGAAGCCTCGTGTCGGAATGCGCCGCGCGCTGCACGCAGCTTCGGACGACCCCCGCGTTCGCGGCTGCGCAGGCCCGAGTCGCAACGCAAGGCCGAATGCAAAAAGCCCCGCAGCGCGGGGCTTTCGTGCCTGCAGGCGCGCTTACTTGCCGAACATCTTCGTCACGTGCTGCCAGCCGCGCAGCAGGAAGCCTGCGCGCTCGACATCGGCCTGCGCGACCAGCGGGGCTTCCGCGATCGGCTTGCCGTTCGAGCTGGCGACCACCTTGCCGATCACGGCGCCCTTGGCAACGGGCGCCTCCAGGGCAGGCTTGAGCTGCGCGGAGGTCTGCACCTGCTGGCCGCGCGGCACCGTCACCGTCCACGGCGCTCCCAGCACCGCGGGCACGGTGTCGACCTTGCCGAAGTCGACCTTTGCCGTGGCGACCACGGCTTCCGGCGGAATCGGCGCGGCCTTCTCGAAGTTGCTGAAGCCCCACCCCAGCAGCGTGCGCGACTGGTCGGCGCGGGCCTGCGCGCTCCTCGTGTTGAGGATCACGGAGATGAGGCGCATGCCGTTGCGCTTGGACGAGGTGACCAGGCAGTAGCCCGCTTCCTCGGTGTGGCCCGTCTTCAGGCCGTCGACCGTGGGGTCGGTGTAGAGCAGCGCGTTGCGGTTGCCCTGCTTGATGCCGTGGAAGGTGAACTCGCGTTCGGCGTAGATCGGGTAGTACTCCGCGCTGTCGCGGATGATCGCGCGCGCCAGGATCGCGAGGTCGCGCGCGGAGGCCTTGTGCGCCGGATCGGGCAGGCCGGTGGCGTTGACGAAATGCGTGTGCGTCATGCCCAGCCGCTGGGCTTCGGCGTTCATGAGCTTGGCGAAGCCTTCTTCCGAGCCGGCCATGTGCTCGGCGATCGCCTTCGACGCATCGTTGCCCGACTGGATCACGATGCCGCGCAGGATGTCGATCACCTTGGCCTGGCTGTTGAGCGGCAGGTACATGCACGACTCGCTGCTCGATCCGCGGCACCACGCGTGCTCGCTGACCGTGACCAGGTCGTCCTTCTTGAGCTTGCCGGTGCGCAGTGCCTGCTCGACCAGGTAGCTGGTCATCATCTTGGTCAGCGAGGCCGGCGGCAGCGGTTCGTCGGCATTGGCCGAGGCCAGCACCTGGCCGGAGTCGAAGTCCATCAGCAGCCAGGCCTTGGCGGCCAGGGCCGGCGCACCGCCGGCCACGGCGGACTCGCCGACGGCAGGCGCCGGTGCGGCCGCATCCGCGCTCGGCTTCTTCTGCGCGGCGGCCTTGGCGGCATGGCGCGGCGCCGCGATGGATTCGGGACTGGTGCTCAGGGTGGCCGCGGCAACGGCGAGGACGAGGGCGGCGAGGGGAAAACGGTTCGTGTGCATGGCGTTCATGGGGAGAACGAGCATTGTGGCCGATCGTGCGCCGCTTGTTGGCCGTTGCGGCGCTAGCGAATTCCTCCTGCCGCCTTACACATCAGCTTGCGAATGCTGCCGGCGCGGCGGCGCGTGCACCACCCCGGCGCACCCGCACCGGCACGTTCGCGGCAGTTGCGCTTCCTCAAGCATCCGCGCGGAGCGTGAGCCCGGCACGCCTGCTGCGCGAATACATTGCGCCATCGTCGGTTATGAGGTGCGCATTTGGTTCGCTTGCTTGAATACGAAGGTCATGTGATCGCGCTTGCGGTGCTGCCCGAACAGGGCCGCTGGGGCTATCGCATCGACGACGGGCCCGTGTGCACCTTGAACCAGCTTCGTGCACCGATGCCGGAAGCGGACCTCCTCGTCGAAGCCGAGATGGCGGCCAGGCGGGAGGTGGACCGATTGCATGCGCGGCACCATCGCCTCCGGGCCGTCATGGAACGACCCGAAACGAAGCGGCGCGCGTAGGACGCCTGGGCCGGCGTCCCTCAGGGAGCGTCGGAGCGCCGGCGCGTATCGGCGGTGAGCTCGCCCAGTGCCGTCGGCACCCTGCTGGAGCAAGAGGAGCAGGACTTGGACAAGCGCGGGTTGCGCTCGCCGCACGAGGGGCACTTGCGCGTGGTCCGGCTTGCGAACACGTAGCCGACACCGCCGATCAGGATGGCGCAGGCCAGCAGCACCCATGTCAGCAGGTGATACCCGGACTCCGTGGTGACCAGCCCCGCGAACACGATGGCCGCCAGGAGGCAGCACCATGCCATGCCGTAGAAGATGAAGCGCATAGACCCTGGACGATAACGAAAGTGGTGGACGCCGTGCTGACGACCGGCACCTTTCTGCACGCTCCGGCGCTACGCTTGCCCCATTTGGGGAGAAGATCCATGAGCGAGTACACCGAGGGCACCCCCCTGACCTACGGCATGCTCCGGGAAGCCCTCGACGGGTGCGGCATGGCCGTCGGATTCGCGCTGGCCGGCGCGCTCAACACCGCCGGCACGCCGCGCACCCGTGTCCTGAGCATTGCGGAGAGCCTGCAGACCCTGTCGATCGACGGCCGCTTCCCCGGGCCCGCCGGGCACTGCATGGACGGGATCGTGCAGGGGATGCAGTCCTTCCTGATGTCCGGCGAGAAGGACGCAGGCGCACCGCTGCTGTAGCGCGCCGGCAGCGGCGCTGCAAGGCCGGTCAGCATCGCTGCAATTGCGGCTTCAGGATGTTGAGCTCCGCGGCGCAGCGGCGCCGCGCACCGCCGTCACCTTCTCGCGGGACGGCGAGTGTCGCCGCATCGACGATCGTGAAGTACCCGTCGGACCAGCCGCCGGTCTCGATGCAGAGGATGTTGCCGCTCCAGCGCGGCCGGCCGAGGGTGGTGTGGCCGACGACCACGGCATGCACGCCCGACACGCAGCCGCCGATGTCGCGCCTGAACCGCCGGCGCGAGTTCACTGCCGCCTCCAGTGCCATGCGCTGGTGCGGCGGCCGGCAGGTCTCCCTTCGCAATTGCTGCCGGAACTCCGCCCACGACGCCGAGGGCACGTCGGCGTGCACCAGGCCGACCAGGCCGGCGGGCGTTTCGATCTCGATGGCGACCGGCAACTGCGCGAAGACGGCCGCGCGATGTTCCCGCACCGGGGGCGGGACGTCGATGTTCCACGCGCCGCCATTCCAGGCGTACGTCTGGGCGTCCAGGTCGCCGCGGGCCCAGTCGAGCGCCGCGCGTTCGTGGTTCCCCAGGATGCTGTGCAGCCACGGCTGCTTGAGCCATTCGAAGGCTTCGGCGGACTCGGGGCCCCGATCGACCAGGTCTCCGACGCAGAAGAGGCGATCGACGCGCTCGTCGAAGGCGATGCGATCGAGCGCCTTCCTCAGCCGGCTGAAGGCACCGTGCACGTCGCCCACGATCAGGTCGCGGCCCGCGGTGTTCGCCGCATAGTGGTCGATGCACAGGGGGGGAGAGGGTGGATTCAAGGTCGGTACAGCCAGGTGGATGTCGCCCGGTTGCCCCGGCGCGCCCCAACGAGAGGCAGCGAGACAGTACCTGACCCAGGCAGATCCACCATCCTCCTCATGAGTGAGGAGGAGACGCCCGGGGACAGGACGGGGCAGGCGCTACCTCCTCAGGCACTCGTCCATGAACTTCCGGCGTTCCTCTCCGCCCTTTCCCCGCGCCTGCGCGTTGCATGCCATCAGCACCTCCTGCAGGCGCTTGCGGCCGTTCGACAGGCAGCCGGAGATGTACCTGTTGCGGCTCTCGCCGGTGAGTTCCCGGTACTTCGCCTCGGCGTTGCAGGTGGTCACGAGCTGCTGCTGCGGGCTGGCCTCCCTGATCTTCTGCGCCGGGGCGGCGACGCTGCTCGCCGCGAGCGCCAGTACCACGATGGTTTGCTTCATGATGGACTCCGGTGGGGCGCATTCGACCCCGCAGCCGCCGGCCGGGGAGCGCCGGGAGACAATGCCCGCTCTTCGGGAAGTTCATCCGTGAGATCCTCGGTCGCATCACTCCGTTCCGACGCGCTGGCCTTCGTGCGCCGTCCCCTGTTCCGCGAGGGCGCCGTGGAGGCCGTCCCGATGGCCATCGGCATCGCCGCCTGGGGCCTGGTCGCCGGCGTGGCCATGGCCAAGAGCGGGATGGGCGTGCCGCTGGCGATCTTCATGTCGGTCCTGGTCTATGCGGGCTCGGCCCAGATCGCGGCCCTGCCGCTGATCGCGGCCGGCGCGCCGATGTGGGTGGTCTGGATCACCACGCTGTGCGTCAGCCTGCGCTTCATGGCCTTCAGTTTCCACTACCGGCCCTATTTCGTGCACCTGCCGCGCCGGCAACGCGTCGCGCTCAGCTTCATGATGGGCGACAGCAGCTTCGCCCTGTTCATCCGCCGCTTTCCCGAGCCCCTGCCCGGGCCCCGCTACGAGGACTACTTCCTGGGCGGCTCGCTGGTCACCTTCGGCGTCTGGCAGGTGTCCATCGTCACCGGGATCCTGATGGGCCACGGCATCCCCGCCTCCTGGAACCTGGGTTTCGCGGGCACCATGGCCCTGCTGGCCCTGACCTGCACGCAGTTGCGCAGCCCGGTCACCTGGGTGGCTGCGGTGGTCGCCGGCTGCGCAGCAGTGGCCGCGTACGCGCTGCCGCTCAAGTTGAACATCGTCGTCGCGATCGCGGCGGCGGTGGCCGTCGGCGTGCTCGCCGACCGGGCGCCGGCGCTGCACCGCGGAGCCAGGCCGTGACGGGGCTCGAGATCTTCCTCACCACCGTCGGCATGGCGCTGATCACGCTGGGCTGCCGCGCCTTCTTCCTGGTACCCAGGCAGGACCTGCCGATGCCTTCCTGGTTGCGCGAAGGGCTGCGCTACGCGCCCATCGCCGCGCTCGCCGCCGTGGTCGCCCCCGAGCTGGTCCTGACGCAGGGGCACCTGGTCGCCACCTGGCACGACGCGCGCATCTTCGGCGCCCTGGCCGGCCTGGCGTTCTATGTCTGGCGCCGCAGCCTGTTCGGCACCATCGTCTGCGGCACCGGCGTGATGCTGGCGCTGCGCTTCGGGCTGGGCTGGTAGCGCCACCGGTCCGCTCAGCGGCGCTGGCGCCTTGGCTCGCGGCTGACGCGGGCTTGCGGCCTTTCCCTGCCGTTGCTGCGTACGCGTGGTGGGACGCTCGAGTCATTCAATCGATGGCAGGAGATTTCGATGGCTTCCAGCAAGAGCAGCAGCAGCACGCGCGGACGCAACCAGGACCGCGCCCGCGTGGCCGGTGGACAGGAGCACGAGGTGCGCTACGAAGCGAAGAAGACCTCCGCCTCCGCCGCCGACGTCAAGCGCGCGATCAAGAGCGAGGGCAACTCGCGCCGCAAGGTCGAGAGCAAGCTGGGCAAGTGAGCGCGTCGCCCCGATCGCGCGTCTTCGCACTAGGATCGCCGGCATGCCTGGCCTGCCGCCAGCAAGAACAACGCCTTTGAGAGCATGACCGACGCAATGCTGCGCGACGCGGTCCGCCGGATCGGCGAGGAGGCCAACGCCTCCGCGATCGCGGTCGCGGCCTACGATTTCGAGCACCACACGGCGTGGTCGCTCAACCCCGCCCGCTGGTTCCACGCCGCGAGCACGATCAAGGTTCCGGTGCTGCTGTCCGTGTACGAGGCGATCGAGCAGCGCCGCTTCGAGCCGCACTCGCGGGTGCACGTGCGCAACCGCTTCCACAGCGTGGTCGACGGCCAGGCCTTCCGCGTGCCGCAGGGAAGCGATGCCAATGCCGACGTCCACGCGGCGATCGGGCGCATGCTCACGGTGCACGAGCTGGCCGAGCACATGATCGTGACGAGCAGCAACCTCGCCACCAACCTGCTGCTCGACCTCGTCGGCGTGGAGGCCGCGCGCGCGGCCCTCGTGCGCCTGCACCTGAGCGGCATCGACCTGCAGCGCGGCGTGGAGGACGAGGCGGCCTGGGAAGCCGGCATCAACAACCGCGTGACCGCGGCCGGCCTGTGCGACGCCCTGCGCCTGATCGAGGAGGGCAAGGCCATCTCGCCCGAGGCCTCGCAGGCCATGCTCGACATCCTGCACCAGCAGCGGTTCCGCAGCGGGATCCCCGCCGGCCTGCCGGAGGATGCGCGCGTGGCCCACAAGACGGGCGAGATATCGACCGTGGCGCACGACGCCGGCATCGTCTACCTCAATGGCCGCGATGCCTATGTCGTCGTGATCCTCACCGAATGGGCCCCGGACGTGAACGGGCGGCAGGAGACGATCGCGCGCATCTCGCGCGCGGTGTACGAGTACATGACCGGGGGCGCGCAATGAGCGTGCTGCCGCTGCCCCTGGTGCGCGCCGACGACCTGCCGCGCGAGATCAGGCAGGTGCTGCGGCCCGGCGAGACGCTGCAGGATCGCTCGGGCACTGCGCGCGTGCTGCCCTCGTCCTTCCTGCGGGTGGATTCGTGGCGGCAGGCGCAGGAAACGCCGCTGACCCCGCACTTCACCCTCTCGGAGCTCATTGGCGTGGACGTGCGCGAAGCGCCGCAGGCGCGGTCCTACCCGCGCTACGTCCCCTGCACGCTGGTCCTGCTGGCGAGCGCGCTCGAACTGCTCCGGCTCGACGTCGACACCTATGTGCACGTGGCGGCCAACGGCGGGTACCGCTCGCCGGGGCACGCCCTGAGCCGGCATGCCTCGCGCCATTGCTGGGGCACCGCGGCCAACATCTACCGCATCGGCGACACCTACCTCGACTCGCGCGAGGAGATCGAGAAGTACGCGGCCATCGCACGGCGCGTGATCCCCGGCGTGTGGGTACGGCCTTACGGCCAGGGCGAGGGCGAGGCCGACGATCACCTGCACATCGACCTCGGCTACACGGTGTTCGAGCCGGTGAACGCGCAGGAAAGCGGCAAATCCACGGAAGCAAGCTGAATGGCCGACCTCAAGAAGCTGGAGCACCCCTCCGCGCCGGAGCGCCTGCGTCTCGCGGCGATGGGGCTGGAGGCAGAGTGCTCCCTGATGCTCGACGACCAGCCGACGCGGCCGGAGGCCTTATTCGGCAGCCCGCGCGATTTCATCCGCGGCGAGCTGATGCACCGGCAGGGCACCTCGTACCACCTGCCGACCGGGGGCGCCGTCTACTTCGACACCGGCGTGATCGAGGTGGCGACGCCGGTGGTCGAGATCGAGCGTGGTTGTGCGGCGCGGGCCGGGCGCTCGCTGTGGGAAGCGCTCCAGTTCATTCGCCACGAACTCGACGACTGGGATGCCCGCAACCGCCACCGGACGCGGCTCGTGGGCTTCAGCGCGCACTACAACGTGTCCTTCGAGCTGCCGCCCGGCCAGGCGGCCAACGGGCGCACGATCGAGAAGCTCGCGCTGCTGCTCACGTACATCCTGCCTGCGCCGGTGATGCTGCTGGCCACCAACCGGCGTTCCACCGGTGTCGGCGTGCGTCCGCGCAAGGACCGCATCGAGATCACCTCGGATTTCACGCCGAGCCCCGCGCTCATGATCGCGGCGGCGACGCTGATCGTCGGCGTCGTGCGCGAGGTGATGACGTGGCCCAGCTATGAACTCGACGAGCTCTCCCGGCACGAGATCCCCGTCATCAGCGGCTTCCAGCCGATGCCCCACACCTCGCGTAAGGGCTGGCTGGCGCGCTTCACCTGCTATCCGGAGAACCCGTTCACCTGCGACATCGACAAGGACATGTGGCAGACGGAGCGGCATGGCGAGCTCGGCCTGCGGGCGATTGCGGGCTCCACCGTGCGTCACTTCCTGCGTTCGATCCGCCGCGTTTCCGATCCCTTCACGTTCCGCCTGATCGGCGCGGTGATGAGCGGGCGCAGTCCGTCGCTCCTCGACCTGGAAGACCGACCGGAGGCGTACGAGGACGTCGGCAAGCTGTGCGCCTGGGACGAGCGGTCCTCCCCGGCGCAGCTGGCGCGCTCGCGTTACGAGCGCGTCGTGATGCGAGCGGTCTCCGGGCAGCAGCTGGGCCTCGACGGCGAGCGCCTGCGGCCCGTCGGCATGAGCGGCTGGTCCGCGGTCGTGTTCCGGCGCGAGGACAACCGGCGCGAGGTGATCGCGATCGACGACCTCATCGCGCGACTGGACGAGTGGGAGCGGCCGTAGCGGCGGCCGGTCGCCCTGGCCGGCGGAGGGTCAGCGCCAGCCGCAGTGGCCGGCGCACTTGCCGTCCTGCACGCAGTCGACCGGCGTGAGGCAGGGCTTTTCCTGCTTGCGTTCCTCCAGCGGGAAGCGTCCCGCGACGGCGCCCGCCGCCTGCGCGGCTGGCGCGCCTGCGCCCCTCGAAGGCCGGTCGAACCCGCCGTGGGGCATGCCCACGTGACGCAGCGCGGGTTCGCGCCAGGCCACGAACGAGAGGAAGAAGATGACGCCGGTGAATGCGAGGAGGTAGTACATGGCTCGGTGCGCGTAGCGATGCAATGCAGTTTGCAACCGCAGGCGCCAGGCCGGCCTTGACCCGCATCACGCGCGCCGGGGATGCGGCGCGGGCAGCGTCCGAGCTTGAGATGGATCAGGGACGCATGCGGCTTCCGGCGCATTCTTCGTCGCGCCGGTCGGTCGCAGCGGGCCCACCGTTCGTGCCTCGCGTCAGTTTCTTCGCACCCCGGGAGGTGCGCGGGTCCTGCACGCGCCGGCACAGCCGCGGCGCACAGTGACCCAACCATTCACCGAGAGGCCACCATGGCACGCATCCGCACGCAAGCAGTCCGCCGAGTCGAGCACCGCAAGGCCTTGCAGCCGCAGATGGCGGGCGACGCCCTGCTGGATCCGGCATGGCAATCGCGCCACAAGGAGGCGCCCCACGACGACGGCAGCGCGCCGAACGCCGGCCGCTCCGGGCGCACGGGTGCGCGCGCCGAGCGTCCGTCCGAGGGCGGCAAGGGCACCAGCGAGCAGTCGGGCAGGAGCGAGCCCGCGCGCACGAAGGCACCTTCGCCATCGTCCTGAGGGGAGCTTCGACCCCTCAGTTCGCGGGCAGGCGCGCCCGCACCGCCGCCACGAGGGTCTCGATCGCCGACGGCGGGAACGGCGACACGCTGCTCACGTTGATCTCGCACAGCACGTAGCGCTCGGCGCCGTCGGGGCCGCGTTCACCGAACAGGAAGTCGCAATCCCACAGCAGCGGCAGCCGCTCGCGCGGCAAGCCGACGCGCTCGCGCAGCATCTCCACCCAGCGCGTTTCGAGCAAGGCCTGCAGGCCGCGGAACGAGGGCAGCGCCTGCGCGTAATACAGCCGGGGCCCGGGCTGCGGCGCGGGCTGGCCGGGCGCGCCGGGATGCAGCGCATTGATCTCCTGGTGCCCGAATCCGGCGACGCGGTCCTCGACGAGATAGGCGCGCACCATGCCGTCCACCAGGCGCGGCTGCCAGGCCTGGTCGATCAGGTGGCCGCCGTTGGCGGCCTCGAAGTACGGCGCCAGGCGTGCCAGCAGCGAGGGCAGGTCCATCGTCTCTTCCTCGCTGCCGCGTTGGGCGTGACGCACGCGCAGCAAGCCCGCGCTGCGCGAGCGGTCGGCCAGCTCGACGCGCCACACCCCGATGCCGCTGTGGCCCCGGTGCTGCTTGAGCACGCGCGCACCGCCCTGCAGGCGCACGGGTAATTGCGCTTCGAGCTGGTCGAGGGTGTCGATGCGGTGCACCTCGCTGCCGAACGGCAGGTCGCGGGTGTCGAACAGCACGTCCTTGGTGCCGAGCTTGAGGATCGCGTCCGGATGTGCACTGACGATTACGCCGGCGTCTGCCGCGCGGCGCAGCATCGCGTCGAGCCGGTCGCGCCGGCGCCCGCCCTCGACCGGGTTGCACCAGACGAGCACCAGGGCGCACGCGCGCAACTGCGCCTCGACTTCATCGGCGAAGTCGTCGTGGTAGATGGCCGGGACGGCGGGCGTGCCGGCGTGTGCGAAGGCCTCGAACAGGGCGGCAAAACGGCTCTCGGCCGGATCCCGGCGCTCGCGCAGCGCGCGGTCTCCGGGGTAGAGCAAGGCGACGGTGGAACGGGGCAAGATCGCGCTCCTTCAGCGGGCGTCGGGCCCGGGCATGAGGAGCAGAACCTGGAGGCGCGGGCCTCTTGGGAGGGCGGGGAGTCTGCTCGTGACCCCACCGCCGCGATTGTAGCGGCGCCGCTTCTTGCCATCGGCAGGGGCTGCGGTTAGGGTGCCGCACCTGCAAACTCCGATCTCCGGCCATGTCGCTCGTGCTCTATGGACATCCCTTTTCCTCGTACACGCAGAAGGTGCTGATCGCGCTGTACGAGAACGGCACCGCCTTCGCGTTCCGCTGCCTCGGGCCGGAGACGCCGCAGCACGCGGCCGAGTGGCTGCGCCGCTGGCCGCTGGCCAAGTTCCCGCTGCTCGTGGACGGCGAACGCAGCGTGGTCGAGACGAGCATCATCATCGAGTACCTGCAGCTCGTGCACGCCGGGCCGGTGCGCCTGCTGCCCGACGATCCCATGGCCGCGCTCGGGGTGCGCTTCCTCGACCGCTTCTTCGACCTGCACGTGATGAGCCCGGTCCAGCACGCGGTCAGCGGTGCGCTGACCGGCGATGCGACCAGGCGCGCGGAGGGGCTCGGCTTCGCCCAGGAGAAGCTGGAGCGCGCCTATGCGTGGCTCGAAAGCGAGCTGGCCGGGCGGACCTGGGCCGCCGGCGCGAACTTCACGCTGGCCGACTGCGCGGCGGCTCCCTCGCTGTTCTATGCCGACTGGACGCACCGGATCTCCGACGCCTATCCCGTGCTGCGCGCGTACCGGGCGCGGCTGCTCGAACGTCCCTCGTTCGCGCGGGCCGTCGAGGAGGCGCGGCCATTGCGCCATCTGTTCCCGCTGGGGGCGCCCGACCGCGACTGAAATGAGGTCGCCGGCGCCTGCGAGGCGCAGGGTTCAGCTTGCTGCGGCAATTGGATGCGCGTATCATTGCTCCAGCAAGAAAAGTCGGAGAGCCCCGCATGGAAAAAGCAGCCGCGATGCGCGACCCGGCCGCCGCCGGCGCCGTGCTGACCAAGGCCCTCGTCAGGGCCGGCGAGTTCCTGGCGCTGCCGAATGTCGTCGTCGCGCGGGCGGTGGGCGTCAGCGAGTCGCACATGTCGCGCATGGCCAGCGGCAAGGCGCAGCTGGAGATCGGCACCAAGCCGGCCGAACTGGCGGCGCTGGTGATCCGGGTGTACCGGTCGCTCGACGCCCTGGTGGGCAACGACGACGCCCAGCGGCGCAAGTGGATGGCGAGTTTCAACCGCGCCTTCAACGAGGCGCCGAAGGAAGCGATCCAGAAGGTCGAAGGCCTGGCGCGCGTGGTGCAGTACCTCGATGGCGCGCGGGCGCTGATCTGAATGCCGTGGTCGCGCGACTGGCTCGCCGCGGCGGCGCCGCAACGGCGGGATCTCTGGCGCGGGGTGGAGGCGCAGCACCGCGTCGCCACCATGAAGCTCGCCGACAGCCTGCATGACCAGGAGCTGCTCGAACAACTGCTGGAGGCGAGCAAGCCGAAACCGCCGCCGGAGGCTGCGGGCATGGACTACCTCCTCTTCACGCCGTTCCGGTACACCTCGCCATGGCCCTCGCGCTTTCGCCGGCCCGGTGAACCGGGCGCCTGGTACGGAGCGGACGATGCGGCGACGGTCGCCGCGGAAATCGCGTACTGGCGGTGGCGGTTCTTCATGGATTCGGACGGCCTGCGCGAAGAGCAGGTCCTGACGGAGCACACCTTCTTCCAGGCCCGGTTCGAAGGCCTGGAGCTGGATCTCACGGCGGCACCCTGGGCCGCCGAGCGCGCGACCTGGCGCGATCCGCAGAACTATGCGGCATGCCAGGAACTCGCGCGCGCCGCGCGCGCCGTCGCGCCGCCGGTGCAGGCGATCCGCTACGAGAGCGCCCGCCGGGAGGGCGGCTGGTGCGAGGTGGTGTTCGACCCGCGCAGCCTGCGCCGGCCCCGCCAGCACCTGCAGCAGACGTGGACCTGCAAGACGACGAAGCAGCGGGTGCTGCTGTCGCACGACACGGATCGCCTGCAGTTCGACATGGCGTGACGCGCCCCAGCGCGCGCGGGCGTGCGCCTCACGCCCGGCTAAGAGAAGCCTCAGTCCCGGCTAAGGACGCTTTCCTAGAGTGGTCGGACGGTTGGTGCCGCTGCAAGCAGTCCGGCATCGACCGCGAAGACACCGTCCCACCACTCACTCAGAGGAACCGTCATGAACCGCTACCTGATCGCCTCCGTGCTGGCCGTCGCCGCCGCCTCCACCAGTGTCGCCTTCGCCGACGACATCACCGTCGACCCGCATCCCTTCGTGCCCGCGGCCACGCGCGCCGAAGTGCAGGCGCAGCTGCAGCAATACCGCGCTGCGCGCGTCAACCCGTGGTCGACCAGCTACAACCCGCTCGCCCGCTTCCAGAGCGCGAAGACGCGTGCCGAGGTCAGCGCCGAATTCCTGCAGGCCCGCGACGAGGTCGCTGCCCTGAACGCGGAAGACAGCGGCTCCTCGTGGCTGTCGGCGCAAATGCGGCGCCCGGCCGCGCCCGTCATGGCCGGCACGCCGCTGCTGGCCCGGTGACTGCGCCGGACAGGTGGCCGGGAATCTTCAGCCGCCGGCGTTGCGCGGCGCGGCTCCCGGCTGCGCCGAGGCGTGCGTTTCCACGTGCACGCCCCGCACGAGCCTGGCATGCATCCCCAGCGCCCGCTTGACGAACACCGCGCGCACGCGGTGCGTCAGGGACTTCGCGCCCAGCGTGAGGGCCGCCAGCGCGTCGGGTGCGGTGGTCAGGCGCTCCAGGCCCTCGGGCGTGACGAGGTAGGTGTCGGAGTGCCGGTAGCCGCCGTGGCCGGCCTCGTAGAGCCCCGGCTCGATCGAGATCACCATGTTCGCGGCCAGCACGTCGGTGCTGCCTTCGGCGATCCAGGGCCGCTCGTGGTTGCCCAGGCCGAAGCCGTGGCCCACGCGGTGCAGGCGCAGGGACGGGCCCCATCCCTGCTCGCCGAGGAAGCGGTTCACCGCCGCATCGATGTCGTGGCAGGCCGCGCCCGGCCGCGCGAGGGAGATGGCCAGTGCACGCGCGGCCTGCATCAGCGCGAAGCGCTCGCGCTCCGGCGCCGAGGGCGGCGCGGTGAAGAAGGTCCGCTCGCATTCCGCCGCGTAGCCGTTCACGCGCGTCAGCGCCAGCGCCACGTGGGGGCCGCCTTCGAGCTTCATGCGAAACGGCGGCACCGCGTGCGGTTCGGCCGACAGCGGCGCGGGCCAGGGCGCGGCGATCGATTTCGTCGCCAGCGGATCGAGATCGGGCACTTCCCTGAGCATCTTGCGCTGCAGGCCGCTCGCGGCCGCGTACGCTTCGGCCACCGTGGCGCCGAAATAGCTGGCCTGCAGCATCTTCATGACCGCCCAGTCGGCGTACTTCGCGGCCCGGCGCACCCGCGCGATCTCCCACGGGCTCTTGACCAGCCGCAGCGGCCCCAGCACGTCGCCCGGCCGGCCGCCGGCGCGCAGGAACAGCTCCGCGATCTCGAACGGCGTGCCCGGCTCGAACAGGAAGGGCGCAGCGAGCAGTTCGCCCACGCGGTCGGTCCAGCACTGCCCGGCGGGCGCCGGATACTCCCGATAGACGTGGATGCCGGCGGGCTCGACACCCCAGGCCTTTTCCAGGTGCGTGCGCTCCAGCATCGGCACCAGCAGCCGGTAGTCGGGCGAGGCGGCGTCCACCAGCAGGAGGACGGGCCGCTCCAGCGGCTCGCAGGTGGCGCCCGTCAGGTAGTAGATCGCGTCCTGCGAGGTGAGGACCAGCCGCGGCACCTCCAGCGCACGCAGGCTTTGCTGCACGGCGGCGCGGCGCCGCGCGAACTCGTCGCCGGTCGCCGCCGGCCACATCGAATGCATCGTTGGGCTCCTCTTCCGCTGGGCCTCCATCCTAGCCGCGTGGATGGGCCAGGAAGAAGCGGAGCATCTCGGCGGTCGCGTCCGGGCCGGCGGGATCCGTGAACGAGCCCTCCCGGCTGCCGCCCGACCAGGCGTGGCCGCTTCCATGCACGACCCAGTGTTCGGCCAGCACCGTCCCGTCGGGCGCGCGGTGCACGTGGCGGGTGTAGCCGCGACCGCCCCCGGCCCGCTGGCGCTCCACCTGCGCCTGCGCCGGCGCGCCGCCGACGCTCCCGGTGACCACGTGATCGCCGTTGGCGGGGTGCACCGTCGCGTCCGCATCGCCGTGGAACACGATCGTCGGCACGCCGGGGCGGGTGTTCGCGGCGGCCGCACCGGTGCGCATGGCGGCGAGGGCGGAGGGCAGGTCCTTCGCGGCACCGGCCGCCAGCCCGGAGTGCACGCCGGCGGCGGCAAAGAGTTCGGGGTAGGCCTCACCGAGAATAGCGGCCATCGCGCCTCCGGCCGACAGGCCGGCGACGTAGACGCGCCGCGGATCGATGCCGTGGCGTGCCATGACCTGGCGCGTCATTGCCGCCAGCAGCGCCGGCTCCCCGCGTCCGCGCTGCTGGTGGCTGTGCTTGAACCAGTTCCAGCAGCGTTGCGGATTGGCCTGCTGCGACTGCGCCGGATAGAGCACGAAGCAGCCGTGCGCGCGCGCCGCCTCGTTCATGCGGGTGCCGCGGGCGAAATCGTCGGGATCCTGGGTGCAGCCGTGCAGCATCAGCACCAGGGGCAGCGGCCGCTCGCCCGCGTGCGGCGGGATGTACAGCTTGTAGTTCCGCTGCATGCGCCCGTCGGAGAAGCGGCCGGCCACGAAGGCGTCCGCCTCCTCGCCCGGCGCCGGCGGGCGTTCGGGCTTGTCCACTTCCGCGGGGTGCGGGCGGGGCGGCGCGAGCTCGCGCGCTTCGACGTCGATCACGATGCCGTCGGCGGCGGGTGCGCTGGCGGCCGCGCGTTCCGCAGCCTTGTTTCCGTGCAGGGCCGCCTGGATCGCGGCGGTGGCGGCCTGCAGGTCGCCGCCGCGCACGAGTCGGGCGGCATCGGCCATGAGGCGCTGGAATTCGGGGGTCATGCTGGTTCTTCGTGGGCGCGGCTCAGTCGCCGCGCCGGGTCAGGGCCGCCTTGACGGCGGGGCTGGCGTGCAGGGCACCCAGGACATGGAGGGAGGAGATGGTCGCCAGCGCCAGTTCGGGCGTGACGGCGGGGTCGATCGTCGCCAGGCCCAACACGCGCACGTCAATCGTCTTGCCGGCGGCCTGCAGGGCCTGCAGCTCCGCCTTCGTCAGGTGGAGCACGCCCAGCGACAGGGTCTTGCGCGCGGCCGCCTGCCGCACCGCATCGGCATGGACCGCGAGCTGGTTGCGGATCGCGGTGCGGATGACGTCGCTGCGGTTGGCATAGAAGCCTTCCTGCACCAGCAGGTCGATCTGCCCGAGATCCACGCAACCCAGGTTGATCGTGATCTTCTCTTCCTGCGGCTTGGGCGCGGGGGTGGCGGACTTGCTGCTGGCTCTCGGCATGGTGCATGGTACACCATCCACTTGGATGGTTCAACGGCAGGGCATGCTTGGCCGAAGCTGACCACCATATGGGGGATTGCAGTCGAGCAGAAGTTATGATCGCGCATGCCTGTCAGTCGCAAGTCCGCGCTTCGGATTCTTTTGCTCGTCGCCTTGGTGGGCGTGGTCGGCACCCTGGTCGTGCCGTACGACGTGGTGGAAACGCTGTTCCGCAAGTTCGGCTGGATCGGTCGCGCCGCCGACTTCCTGGACACGGTCGCGCCGGGCCTGGAAACGAGCCACCTGCTCTCGTTCGGTGCGCTGGGGTTCCTGGCCCGCTTCAGCTGGCCGCGGGCGCGCCCGCACAAAGTCGCCATCGCGATCGTCGCCGTCGCGGCACTGATCGAACTGGTGCAGCTGTGGGTTCCGGGGCGCGAAGCAGCGATCTCGCACGCGCTGCTGGAAGCGCTGGGCGGACTGGCCGGCTTCGGCATCGCCTGGGTGCTGACCTACGCCTGGGGCAGCGGCAGCCTGCCGGAGGACTACCAGGCCTCGACGCACTGGAGCGGCGAGAACTCCGACCGTTGATCCTTCATGACCCCGGCCTCCGGGCGGGGATCTGGTTACTGTCCAGTTGAAGCGACCCGGAGCGGCCGCGGTGCGCTGCACCAAGGTGCCGGACCCCGCGACGCCCAGGTGCCGCACCTGTAAGCAGTTGGAACGAAAGCTCGCGACAGCGAGCGACGCAGGTTAATGTTCGTTCACGCATCGACTCCTCGGGTTCAATCTCCTGCAAGCTTTTGAATTCTCCGATGCCTTCAGGCCCCGCCAAAAACGGGGCCTTTCTTTTTGTCCGCCGCCGCGCCAATGGAAAACGCCCGACCGAAGCCGGGCGTTCCCACTCTGAAGCGCGGCCGTCCAGGGCCGCGGTGACGACCTCTCCTCGTCCTATTTCTTGCCGATGTGCGCCACGCCGCCGAAGCTGCCCACCCACAGGCTGCCGTCCGCCCCCGTGTCCATCGAGAACACGGTGTTGGAGAACAGGCCGTCGGCGGTGGTCAGCGGGGCGGTGAACTTGCCGTTGTCGAATTTCGTGACGCCGGCGTTCGTGCCGATGTACAGCTGGCCGTCCTTGGCCTGGTGCAGCATGAACACGTGGTTGCCGGGCAGGCCGTCCTTGACGGTGTAGTTGCGGAACTGCTTGCCGTCGAAGTGCGCCAGCCCACCGCCCCAGGTGCCGGCCCAGACGCTGCCGTCCTTGTCGGCGACCAGCGAGACGATGTAGTTGGGGTTGTACGCGGTGTCGATGCCCTGCAGACCCATTTCCTGCTTCTGGCGGGCGTGGTGGCTGGAGACCTTGGACGGATCGTTCTTGAACGCGAGGTCGTCCTTGACCAGCTCGTAGGGCGCACCCTGGCCCTTGGCGTGGTTCCAGTTGTCCCACTTGCCTTCGACCCAGCGGGCCAGTCCGCCTTCGGTGGCCAGCCAGACGATGCCGTCCTTGCCTTCGGCCAGGCCGTACACCCAGTCGTTCGGCAGCCCGCCCTTGGTGGAGGCGACGGTGTGCAGCTCCCACTTGGAGCGGTCCTTGAGGTTGCCGCCCTTGATGCGGTTCACGCCCGACCAGGTCGCGATCCAGACGTCGCCGTTCTTCGCCTTGAGCACGTCGTAGACGAAGGCGTCGCCCAGGCCGTCGGGGATGTTGAAGGTCTCCCACTTGCCCGTCTTCTCGTCCAGCAGCGACAGTCCGCCGCCGTAGGTGCCCACCGCCAGCCTGCCGTCCAGGCGGCTGATGTGGAACACGCCGTTGGACAGCAGGCCCGCACGGGTGTCGAACAGCTTGAATTCGTCCGTCCTGGTGTCGTAGCGGATCACGCCGCCGGAGGTGCCGACCCAGACCACGTTGTCCTCGGTGAGGATGTCCTTGACGTTGCGGTTGCCGACGCGGAAGTGCACGAACTTCGCCGCCGGGTCGATCTGGACCTTGCCTTCGGTCGGTGGCGCGCCGCCTTCGGCGACCGGCGGATGACCCGCCGGCGCCTGGATGTTGGCCGCCGGCGCGGCGTCCGTGGCGGCGCCCATCGCCTTGGCAGCGACCGGTGCGGTCTGCGCCGTGCCGGGGTTGCCGGCGCCGCGGCCGAGGGTGTAGGCACCGGCGATCACGCCGCCCAGGGCGATGACCAGCACCGCGATCGTCTTGTGTCCGAACTGCATTCTTCGAGCTCCTATCTGTTCTGCGTCGCCGGGGCCTGGCGGCCGATGCGGGCCACGCCCTTGCGCGTGCCGGCCCACACCTCGCCGGTGGGGGTCACGGCCAGCGCGTACACGTTCTCTTCCAGCAGGCCTTCCTTGCGGCCGAAGTTCTGCCAGCCCTTGCCGTCCCAGCGCGAGACGCCGCGGTTCGTGCCGAACCACATGTTCCCGTCCGGCGTCTGCGCGATCGAATAGACGATGTTGCCGGCGAGGCCATCGTTGGAATTCATGTTGGTCCACTTGGCGCCGTCGAACCGTGCGACGCCGCCGCCCCAGGTGCCGGCCCACACGTTGTCCTTCGGATCGACGTGGATCGCGAAGGTGTAGTTCGGGTTGTAGGTGGGACGGCCTTCGTTCATCGTCGCCAGGTCGTGGCGCGAGCGCGTGCCCAGGCCGGTGTTGGTGGAGAAGGGCAGCTGGTCGGTGTTGGGCGCGCCCAGGCCGTCCTTGTGGGTCCAGCTTTTCCAGGTCTTGCCGTCGAACATCGACACGCCGCCTTCGGTGCCGAACCAGACGCGGTCCTTGGCGTCGACGCCGAGGCCGTACACCCATTCGTTGATCAGCTCGCGCACGTAGGTGGTGAACTTGCCGGTCTTGGGATCGACCTTGCTCGTGCCCGCCCAGGTGCCGATCCACAGCGTGCCGTCCTTCTGGTTGGCGAAGCAGTAGACCCAGTAGTCGGCCAGGCCGTGCATCGGGAAGAAGGTCTTCCACTGGCCGTTGTTGTAGCGGGAGACGCCGCCCGCATTGGTGCCGAACCACTTGTTGCCCGCGTGGTCCACGCCGACCGAGAACACGTATTCGTTGGCCAGGCCTTCCTTGCGCGTGAAGGTGTTGACCGGCTTCAGGCTCTTGAGATCCACCTCGTGCACGCCGGAGGAGGTGCCGACCCACATGACGTTGCGCTTTTCCTCCAGCTTGAGCGCGCGCACGTACACGCCTTCGCCGACCTCGAAGGAATCCAGCACGCGCCAGGCGCTGGCCGCGGGCTTGGCGCCCGGTTGCGCGTAGGCGCAGGAGGCGGCGGTCAGCGCGAAGGCGAGCGCGACGCGCCGGGAGACGGTTGTTCTCATCAGCTCAGGGTCCTCAAATACGCCACGATGTCCAGGATCTCGCGGTCGCGCAGCACGCCGAAGTACGCGGGCATCGTGCCCTTGCCGGCGCGGATCGAATTGAGCAATTGCATGTCGGGGCGCATCAGGCCCTGCATGCGGCGGAAGTCCGGCGTGCCGGGCATCACGGGACGGCCGTTGGCGCCATGGCAGGTCGCGCAATGGGTCGCATACAGCGTCCCGCCCTTGGCGATGTCGGCCGCGTTCGCCGTGCCGACCAGCCCGGCGAGCAGCAGCGCCGCGAGCATTCCCGTTCGCGGGAATGCGGCAACCGATTCCACCAGTTTCGGGATCACCGGTACTCCTTGGCCGTGCCGTCCTTGGCCAGCTCCTTGGCGCGCGCCTCGTAGCTGCCGGCCTTTTCCAGGTCGAGAGGGAGGCCCAGCGTGCCGCTGCGGTAGGCGCGGGCGAGCGCACTGACGGCGGGAGCATAGTTCTTTTGCTCCGCCTTCCGATAGAGCTCCAGCGCGAGGACGGGGTCCTTCTTCACGCCGGCGCCGTCGGCGTAGGCGCGGCCGAGTCCGTATTCGCCGGCAGGCTCGCCGCGGTCGGCGGACTTGCGGTAGAGGGCGACGGCTTCCGTCTCGTATTCGGCCGCGCGCATCAGGTCGCCCAGGCGGGCCTGCGCCACGGCATCGTCGGCGTCGGCCGCCTTGCGCAGCAGGGTCATCGCCGCGGGCACGTCGCCCTGGCGCATCAAGGCGTCTGCCTCGGCGACGTCCGTCGGGGCGGCGTGCAGGCAGGTCAGGGGCAGCAGGGCACCCATGGACAGGGCGCACCGCGCGAGGAGCTGAGTGGCGCGATGGTTCATGCCAGCGGCGGCTGCAAGAACCGGACCACCGCTGGCGGCGCGCCGCGGCGGCGCGCGAGGCCCAGCTAGGAGTCGCTGCCGGCCGGCACCTGCCGGTCCTGCTCGCTTTCTTCCAGCTTGCGGTACAGGCTCGACAGGCCGATGCCCAGGCGCTGCGCCGCGGCCCGGCGGTCCCCGCCGCATTCCTCGATGGCCCGCACGATCAGGCCGTGCTCGAACTCGCGCACCTGCTCGCGCAGCGAACCGCGGCCGGTGGCCAGCGGTGCCGCCGCACCGGCGGGCGCGGCCGGCGTGATGTTGGTCGGCAGGTCGGCCACCGTGATGCGGCCGTCCTCGGCCAGGATGGTGGCGCGCTGCAGCACGTTCTCGAGTTCGCGCACGTTCCCCGGCCAGTCGTAGCTCACCAGGATTTCCTCGGCCTCGGCCTCCAGCGTCAGCTTGCCCGAGACGCCGAAGCGCTCGCCGCCGCGCGCCAGCAGGTAGCGGATCAGCGCCGGGATGTCCTCGCGCCGCTCGCGCAGGGGCGGCACGGTGACGTGGAAGCCGCTGATGCGGAAATACAGGTCTTCGCGGAAGCGCCCCTCGGCCACCATCTGCTTGAGGTCGCGGTTGGTCGCCGCGATGATGCGCACGTTGATCTTGCGCACCTGCTCGCTGCCCAGCGGCCGCACCTCGCGCGCCTCCAGCACGTGCAGCAGCTTGACCTGCAGCTCCAGCGGCAGCTCGCCGATCTCGTCGAGGAAGATGGTGCCGCGGTCGGCCTCCAGGAACAGGCCCTTGCGCGCGCGGTCGGCGCCGGTGAAGGCACCGCGCACGTGGCCGAAGAATTCGCTTTCGAGCAGGTTCTCGGGAATGGCGCCGCAGTTGACGGGGATGAAAGGCGCGGCCGCGCGCTGGCTCTGCTGGTGGATCGAGCGCGCCGTCACGCCCTTGCCGGTGCCGCTCTCGCCGGTGATCAGCACGGTGCTGTCGGTCGGCGCCACCTTGGCGACCAGCCGATCGAGCTGCTTCATCGCCGGCGACACCGAGGGGCAGCGGTCGTCGCTGCGGCCCACCACCAGCTTGCGCAGGGCCTCGTTCTCGCCGCGCAGGCCGCGCAGGTCGGCGATCTGCGCCAGCCGCTGCAGCAGCTCCTCGGAGCGCAGCGGCTTGATCATGTAGTCGGTGGCCCCGGCCTTCATCGCCTCCACGGCGGTGTCCACCGAGGAGAAGGCGGTCATCATGATGAAGGTGGTGTCGAAGCCGCCCTTGCTCGCCTCGCGCACCACCTCGATGCCGGTCAGGTCCGGCATGTTGATGTCGCACAGCGCGACTTCGACGTCGCCCTTGGACAGGCGCATGAGGCCCTCGCGGCCGCTGCCCGCCGTCTCCACCGTATGCCCTGCGCGCGTGAGGCTCGCGGCGAGGATCTGGCGGATCGCCGGTTCGTCGTCGATGACCAGGATCTGCAGCGAGGAGCTCATGCCGCCTAGTTTAGCGGCAGGTCCGCCGTATCCCTAAGGGCCGGGCGGCTGCTCGAGAGGCAACCAGACGCTGGCGCGGGTGCCGCCCTGCGGCAGCGGCTCCAGCGCGATGCGGCCGCCATGTTCCTCCGCGATCGCGCGGCACAGCGGCAGGCCCAGGCCGGTGCCCTTGCCGGCCGGCTTGGTGGTGAACAGGGGCTCGAAGGCGCGCTGCAGCACCTGCGGGCTCAGGCCGCAGCCGTTGTCCTCCACGCGCAGCTCGATGCCCCCTTCGGCTTCGCGGGTGCTGATGTCCACCTGCCTTGTGTGCGGCGGCAGGCCGCCGGTGGCGTCCGCCGCATTGATCACCAGGTTCAGCAGCAGTTGCACCAGCCGGTCCGCGCAGCAGTTCACGGCCGGCAGCATGGGGTCGAGCGCCGTGTGCACCTTCACGTCCTCCAGCCGCGGCTCGTAGCGCAGCAAGGCGATGCCCTGCGCCACGATCTCGTTCAGGCTGGCGAGCTGCCACTGCGCGGCCGGCGTGGCGGCCAGGCGGTTGATCTCGCGCGTGATCGCGATCAGCCGCGCCGTCTCGTGCAGGATGGGCCGGATCGCGCTGGCGGCTTCGCCGGCCTGCGCGGGCGATGCCGCCCCGGAGGCCTGCGCTTCGAGCAGCGCGCGCGCATAGCCGTCGATGGCGGCGATCGGGTTGCCGATCTCGCGGATCACGCCGGCGGCCATCGAGCCGATGGTGGCCAGCTTTTCCTGGTGCATGACGTGGCCGCGCTCCACCGCCAGGTCGCGCTCGCGCCGGGCGAGCGTCGCGGCCAGGCTGTCGACGGCGTCGCCGAGCTCGCGCACTTCGTCGCCGCGCGCCAGCGGCCGGCCGGCGCTGCGGTCGCCGGTGAGGATCGCCAGGGCGCGGGCGCGCACGGTGTTGATGTCGCCGGCCAGGCGGGAGAAGAACAGCACCGCCAGCGCACCGATCGAGGTGATGCCGATCCACGCCAGCGTGGCGATCGTGACGGTGCCGCCGTCGATGGTGTGGCGGGTGAGGTTCAGGCGCTGGATGCGGTCCTCGAAGGCGCTGCGCAGTTGCAGGTCCACGGCCTGCAGCTGGGCGGGCCCGGCACCCGCGCGCAGCGTTTCCTGGCGCTGCTCCAGCAGCTGCTCGTAGCGCCCGTGCGCGGCCTCCAGGCCTTCCAGGTGCGACTGCACGGCGCCGCGGAACAGGACGGCCGAGGCGACCATCACGGTCGCCAGCGCCACCAGCGCCAGGATCGCCATCACGCCGGTGGCGCGCAGCGAGAGGCGGCGCTGCCGCCGCGCCGGCGGCGTGGGCAGGTCGCCGGCGAGTTCCGGGAGCGGGGCAGCCGTGACCATGGGGTTCATGCGTCCTTCAGCACGCGATCCAGTTCGGCGCGCACCGGGGCCGCGTCCCAGTCCCTTGCGCCGACCCAGCAGGCCAGCACGCCGCCATCGCGGGCGACCACGAAGGTCTGGGGCAGCGCATCGAGCCCGAGCTGCCGCACCACCGGCTGGCGCGGCCCGAGCACCGCGGCGCGCAGGCGCGCGGCGCGTTCGGCGAGGTACTCGCGCACCGGGAACACGTCGTCGGCCAGCGCGATGGCGGAGACCTGCACGCCGCGGCCGGCCAGCGCCATGCCGAGCCGTTCGAGCGCCGGCAGTTCGGCACGGCAGGGCGCGCACCACAGGGCCCACAGGTTGACGATGCGGGCCTGCGTGCTGAGTGCGGGCAGGGTGGCGGCCTGGCCGCTGAGTTCCGTCACGCTCAGTTCCGGCCAGCGGGGGCGGTCGGCGGGAGCGGGGGAGCGGCCGCAGCCGCTGAGGCAGGCAGCGAGCGCGGAGGCGATCGCGGCCCGCCGCTTCACTTCACGACCTCGGTGATCACCAGCTTGATGTCCTTCGCACCGACCTTCACCGGGCCGAAGGTGCCGGTCAGGTCGCCCGGCTGCGGCATGGCGTTGCCGCTCTTCGAAACGCGGGCTACCAGCTGCACCTGCTCGCGCAGCGAGATGCGCGACTCGGGCGACATCGCCATCGAGTCGTCCAGCTTGAACTGCAGCGGGAACTTGTCGGCGGAGGCGCGCAGGATCGCCAGCGGCATGCGGCTGCCGTCGGCGGGACGGGCGTAGACGAACAGCGTCGCGCCCGGGGGCAGGCTGCCCTTGACGGCGTCGGCCACGCTGACACTGCCTTCGACCGTCGCACCGGCAGCCACTGCGGCCGGCTTGTCCGCGGGGGCGGCGGCCGGCTTGTCGGCCGGCGCAGCGGCGACTTCGGCGGCGCCCGGCACCGGCTTGCCGCCGGCCTTGGCGGCTTCGGCCAGCGCCTGGTCGATGTTGGACTGCACCGAGGCGGCCGGCGGCGAGCCGGGGGGCACCGTGGCCAGCAGCTTCTTCCAGTACGCCGCGGCGCCGTTGAAGTCGCCCCGGTTGAAGGCGGCGGTGCCGGCCAGCGAGAGCGACTTCTGGTGCGCCGGATCGAGCTTGAGCGCTTCCTTCACGAGCTGGTCGGGCTTGCCTTCGAGGCTGCGGCCGTTGACCATCGCCAGCACGTCGGCGTAGTCGGCCATCAGGTTGGGATCCTGGCGATTGAGCTGGTAGGCCTTGTCGTAGGCCTGCGCGGCTTCAGGCAGGCGCTGGAACACCACGTACGAGCGCGCCAGCATCTGCCAGCCGGTGGCATCGTCGGGGTTCTTCTGCAGCTTGTCGGCCAGGGCCTGCACCATGGACTCCATCTGCTCCTGCGACATCGCATGCGGGGCGTCCTTGCCGGCGGCGGCCTCCTGCTCGCTCTCCGGATGCAGCGCGGCCGGCGTGCCGAGCACGCCGTACAGCACCAGCGCGCCGACGGGGATCAGCGCCGCCACGGTGGCCACGAGCGCCTTCGATTGCGGCGGCTGCGCCTTCGGCTGCTCGGCGCCGACGTCGCCGACTTCCTCGATCACGCGGGTCTGCAGTTCCTCCAGCGCCTGCGCGTGCTGTTCCGGCGTGAGGGTGCCGGCGGCGAATTCGGCTTCGATCTGCGCGCGCTGGTCGCGGTAGGCGGCCATGGGCGAGAGCCCGGCGCGGGTGGTGGCGGGCCGCAGCAGCGGCGGCAGCACGAACAGCAGCGCGCCGCCGAGCAGCAGGGCGACGCTGGCCCAGAAAGCGATGGTCATGAACGGATCTCCGGCTCGTCGGCGAGCAGTCGCGCGGCCTGGCGGCGCTGTTCCTCGGTGAGGTGGGGGGTGGCGTGCGCGGCCGAGCGGCGGCGGCGCACGATGAGCGCGGCAACGCCGAGGCCGATGGCCATCAGCGCGAAGGGGCCGACCCACAACAGGATGGTGGTGGCCTTCATCGGCGGCTTGTACAGCACGAAGTCGCCGTAGCGCTCCACCATGAAGTCGAGGATCTGGCGGTCGGTCTTGCCGGTCTTGAGCTGTTCGCGGATCTGGTTCTTCAGGTCGATCGCGAGGCCGGCGTGCGAGTCGGCGATGGTCTGGTTCTGGCAGACCAGGCAGCGCAGTTCCAGGCCGATGTCGTTGACGCGCTTCTCCAGCGCCGGGTCTTCCGCGACGTCCGGCGCATCGGCCGCGCGGGCCGCCAGCATGGCGCAGGCGACGGCCAGCAGCACGAGGGCGAGGCGCAGCAGGTGCTTCATCTTCATGCCTTGGCTCCCGCGAGGCCGGCGGCGGCGCGCCGCTTTTCTTCCTTGGCCAGCCGGTAGCGGCGGTCGGTCGCGGCGAGCAGCCCGCCCAGCGCCATCAGCAGTGCGCCACCCCAGATCCAGTCGATGAAGGGCTTGACCTGCACCCGCACCGCGAACGCCTTGTCGTCGATGGCCTCGCCGATCGAGACGTACAGGTCGCGCGTGAGGCCGGCGTCGATGGCGGCTTCCGTCATCGGCATCTGGGAGGCGGTGTAGAGGCGCTTCTCCGGGTACAGCGTCTGCACGACGCGCTCACCCTTGCTCACCTTGATGGTCGCCTTCAGCGCGATGTAGTTCGGGCCGTTGTACTCGCCCATGCTTTCCATCAGGAAGGTGTAGCCGCCCAGGGTGGCGCTGGTGCCGGGAGACATCTTCACGTCCTTCTCGGCTTCCCAGGCCTTGACCATGGTCACGCCGAAGATGAACACGCCGATGCCCAGGTGGGCGACGATCATGCCCCACTCGGCGCGCGGCAGCACGCGCGGCGCACGGGCCAGGCGCTGCAGCAGGTTGCCGCCGGCGTTGCGGGTGCGTTCCAGCAGCAGGGTGAGGGTGGTACCGACGACCCAGGCGGCCAGCAGGATGCCGAAGGAGGCGAGCAGCGAACCGCCGGCGGCGATCGACACGCCCGCCGCCACGAGGCTGGCGACGATGGCACCCATCAGGCGCCGCGTCAGGTCGGGCAGCGTGGCCTCGCGCCAGCGGGCCAGCGGACCGATGCCCATGAGGAAGACGGCAGGCGCCATCAGCGGCACGAACACGGCTTCGAAGTAGGGCGGGCCGACCGAGATCTTGCCCAGGTTCAGCGAGTCGAGCAGCAGCGGGTACAGGGTGCCGAGCATCACGCTGGCGGCAGCCACCGCGAGCAGCACGTTGTTCACCAGCAGCATCGATTCGCGCGAGATGGCGGAGAAGCCGCCGCCCAGGCCGACCTTGGGTGCGCGGGCCGCGAACAGCGTCAGCGAGCCGCCCACCACCAGCACCAGGAAGCCCAGGATGTAGATGCCGCGCTTGGGATCCGTCGCGAAGGCATGCACGGAGGTCAGCACGCCGGAGCGGACCAGGAAGGTGCCCAGCAGGCTGAAGGAGAAGGCGAAGATGGCCAGCAGCACCGTCCAGGAGCGGAACACGCCGCGCTTTTCCGTCACGGCCAGCGAGTGGATCAGCGCCGTGCCGACCAGCCAGGGCAGGAAGGACGCGTTTTCCACCGGGTCCCAGAACCACCAGCCGCCCCAGCCCAGTTCGTAGTACGCCCAGCCGGAGCCGATCGCGATGCCCAGGGTGAGGAACATCCACGCGATGGTGGTCCAGGGACGCGACCAGCGCGCCCAGGTGGCGTCCAGCCGGCCGGAGAGCAGGGCGGAAATGGCGAAGGCGAAGGCGACCGAGAAGCCGACGTAGCCCATGTACAGCATCGGCGGGTGGATCACCATGCCCGGGTCCTGCAGCAGCGGGTTCAGGTCGCGGCCTTCGGCGGCGGCGGGCAGCAGGCGCTCGAAGGGGTTGGACGTGAACAGCAGGAAGCCGAGGAAGCCGGCGGCGATCAGGCCCATGATGCCCAGCACGCGGGCGACGAACACCGTCGGCAGGCGGTTGCTGAACACGGACACCGCCACGCCCCACAGGCCCAGCATGAAGACCCACAGCAGCATCGAGCCCTCGTGGCCGCCCCACACCGCGGCGACGCGGTAGGGCGTGGGCAGCTGCGTGTTGGAGTGCTGCGCCACCACCAGGATGCTGAAGTCGTTGTTCACGAAGGCCGCGATCAGCAGCAGGAACGCGATGGCCACGAACAGGAACTGCCCCTGGGCCGCCGGCTGCGCCACCGACATCCAGGCATTGCGCCCCCTGGCTGCGCCCATGAGGGGCAGGATGCCCTGCGCCAGCGCCAGCATCAGCGCGACGATCAGGCAGAAGTGGCCGATTTCACCAATCATTGTTGCTCCTTGGCAGGCGTCCGGGCGTTGCCGCCCTCGGCACGTGCCGATCCGAAATTCCGCCCGCCCGGACCATCGTCACGCTCTCGCGTGAAGGCGTCCAGGCGCGCGAGCACCACGGCGGCTGCATACAGGCAGGCCGCCAGCGTCATCAGGGCCATGGCCCCGGTGACCAGAGGCGAGCGGCCGACCGTGGCGGCGGCGCGCTCGTGCAGGGTATGCCACCAGTCCACCGAAAGATAGATGATGGGAATGTTGAGGGCGCCGGTCAGCACCAGCACCGCGCCCGCGCGCTGCGCCCGGGCCGGTTCGTCCGCGCCGTGCCGCAAGGCCATCAGGCCGGCGAAAAGCAGCAGCAGCACGAGCTCGCACACCAGCCGGGCCTCCAGGCCCCACCAGGTGCCGCGCACCTGCTGGCTCCCGAAGCCGGTCCACAGCGCGACGAAAGCCGCCGCGGCACCCACCGGAGCGATCGCTTCCAGCGTCCGCGCCGGCAGCACATGCCGGCCCTGCAGGCTCGCCGCCGCGGCGCATACCGCCGCGCCATAGAGCAGCAGGGACAGCCACGCCGCAGGCACATGGATGTAAACGATCGTGTAATCCCCCAGAGGTTCCGCCGGGTACCCACCGATTATCGCCGCGATGAGGCTGAGCACGATTGCGACCGCCGTCAGGCCACGCGCGACGCCACGCATCGGGCGGCTGGGGCGGTGGACGGAGGAAGAGGGCACGGCGAGCAAGACGGACTCCTGAACGTCGATCCTGCATGGAATGTGCCAACCTGTATCGCCCTCCCGCGGGGGCAAATGGGCCGAAAGCTTCCCGCCCGCAGGACGGGGGGGCGCGTCTTTCCCGGAAACAGGAAGCGGCGTGGCGCGGCTACGGGCGCGGCGGGGCGGTCGGCGCCGTGGGGACCGCGGCGGCTTCGGTGCCCGCCGGATGCCGGCCCAGCTTGGCCTCCCACTCCCACAGGGCCGAGCGTGCGCGCGTGCGGTGAGGGTCGTCGGCCGGGGCGAAGTGCAGGTAGGTCCGCATGGCGCCCAGCGCACTTTCGTAGTCCTGCCCGGCCTCCTGC
Source organism: Ramlibacter alkalitolerans (assembly GCF_016722765.1). Lineage (GTDB taxonomy): Bacteria > Pseudomonadota > Gammaproteobacteria > Burkholderiales > Burkholderiaceae_C > Ramlibacter > Ramlibacter alkalitolerans. The sequence continues at coordinate 106,030 of NZ_JAEQND010000002.1, forward strand.
GTGAGGGCCAGGCCGTAGTAGGCATTGGCCTGGCGCGGATTCAGCTCGATCGCCGCCTCGAAGAAGCCGCGGGCGGCGTCGTACTTCTCCAGGCCGACCAGCGCATAACCCATGTTGACGTGCGCTTCGGGCAGCCGCGGCGCGAGCTGCAGCACCCGGTGCAGGGCCGTGATGGCGTGGTCGTACTGCTTCGCGTGCAGCATCACGGCGGCCTGCTCGAAGCGCTGCTGCAGCTCGCGTTGCTGCATCTGCTGCTGGTGTTCGAGCCGGCCGACGGTGGCGGGCGGCGCGTTCAGGCGCACGATCCCGGCGACCAGGGCCAGGGCGAAGATGAGGAAGGCGGCCGCCCAGGCGGTCTGGCGTTTGCGCGGGTTCATACCGCTCCCTTGTGCGGCGCCGTCGACACGAACGGAACCCCGAAGAAGGTCAGGAAGGCGATCGCGAAGACCGCCAGGATCATGAGGGCCCCGGCCCGTGGGCCGAGGCGCCAGCTCAGGCGCGCATGGATCGCGGCGGACAGGGCCAGCCAGGTGATGAAGGCCCAGGTCTCCAGCGGATCCCAGGCCCAGAAACGGCCCCAGGCATCCTGCGCCCACACGGCGCCGGCGATCAGCATCAGGCTCTCGAACACCAGCGCGGCCAGCATGAAGCGCCAGGCCAGCAGGTCGAGGCCGGCGTCGCCGGGCATCTGCCGGAACCAGCGGCTGCCCCGTTCGGTGCGACGCGCCAGCAGCACGCCGGCAAGACCGGCGGCCACCAGGGCACAACCGAGGAAGATCTTGCCCAGCGTGACGTGCACCCACAGCACCGGCATCTCGTAGGTGGCAGGCAGCGTGCTGTCGGCGGCGTTGGACACCAGGAGCCAGGCGGCCATCACGGCCAGCAGGCCGAGCACCACCGGCGCGCTGTCCCGCAGCAGCGGCAGCCGCAGGCTGGCGACGCGCCAGATCAGCCCCAGGCTCAGCAGGCTGCTCGCCAGCACCTCGAACATGGTGAGGAATGGGCCATGGCCGATGCGCGACCAGCGCAGCGCGATGCCGACGGTGAGGACGGCCAGCGCCAGGTCGTTGAGCGAGATCGGCAGCGCGGAAGCGGCCGGCCCGCGCGCCATGGCGGCGCGGCCCCAGGCCAGGGCGGCTGCGCAGGCCACCAGGCCGGCGCCCAGGTACAGCACCCAGGTGTCCAGCGCCTGGACGGCGGCGTTCATGCGGGCACTCCTTCGGCCAGCGGCAGCGGGCGGGCGACGCGGCCCCACAGGTGCCAGGCGAGCCCGGCCACGCCCAGCAGCGACACGACGAGCAGGGGGATCAGCGTGGGATCGTAGAACACGCGGTAGCCCATCCAGCCGGTGAGCCGCTCGTAGCGCAGCACGCCCTGTCCGAGCCGGAAGCTGTCGCCTGGCCGCAGTTCGCGCCGGGCGCCGGCGCCTTCCACCACCAGCACCGCCGGCACGGCCTGCGGCGACAGCGTCCAGGCCTTGCCTTCCTCCAGCGGCTGCTCCACGCGCAGGTGGAACTGCAGCACGCTCCCGTCCGGGGCCGTCCAGGTGTTGTCCTGCTTCCACTCGAACAGCGGGTAGCTGGGCATGTGCAGCACGCCGCGCAGCGGCTCGGCGCCCTCCTGCTCCCAGGACAGCAAAGGCGCAAAACCCTTGTTGTGCGTCGTGTAGAAGCGGTAGCCGTCCAGGACCAGCGGCGTGTCGTCGCCTACCACGCGCGGTGCGTCTTCGCCGGCGAGCCACAGGGTGCTGCGGGTGTGGCGCCGCTTCACGCCCGGCGCGTAGTCGACTTCCCAGCTGCCCTGGCGGAACTGCAGGCGCTGCCAGGCGTCGCCGTGCCAAGGCCCTTGCCCCGTCACGGTGAGCAGCGCCGGATCGTAGAAGCCGTCCTCCGACACCTCCACCCGGGCGTCGAAATGCGTCAGGCGTCCCCAGCCGGCCAGCAGCAGGAACACCAGCATCGCGACGTGGAACAGGCCGAGTCCGCCGCGCCGCAGTGCCGGCCGCAGCACGATCGCGGCCGCGAGGTTCAGGCCCAGGAGCGCCAGCGGCAGCACGATGGACGCCAGGCTCAGCGCAGGATCCTCGATGACCGCCAGCGCGCCGACCGCGAGCAGGGCGAAGCCCGCCAGCGTCAGGCGCACGGAAGCGATCGCCTGCAGCACGCGTCTCATGGTGCGTTCACGCAGTTCTCGCTGCTGTCCCGCATCCAGCTCCTGCCGCTCTGCCCGTTGCCCGGGGCGCCGGCGGAGCCGCAGTTGGTGTCCGACCAGTTGCCGCTGCGCGCGAAGGTGCGCACCTTGAGCACGGCGTTGTTGTAGTAGGGCGCCTTGGTGTACGCGGCGGTGGTGTTGGTGCGCACCTGCGTGCCGGTGGCGAGGCCGGCCTCGGCGCCGACGTCGTTCAGGTTGACCAGCAAGGCCTTGTTCTTCCAGCCGTGCGGCACGGCCACGTGGCACCAGCCGCAGCGGATCTTGCCCAGCTTGTCGGTGTGGAAGGCGTGGAGATTGCCCTTGCCGCCGCCCGTGAAGCCGGTGCCGCCGCCGCCGTTCTTCGTGCTGTAGGTGTTGGCGTCATGGCACTTGAAGCACAGCGTGTTGGCCTGGCCGCTGCCGCTGGCGGTATCCCAGCTGCCCTTGAGGAGGAAGTTGTTGGTTGACCCGTGCGGGCCCCAGGGACTGCCGGCGTTGGGCACCACCGTGCCGGCCGCGGTGTTGGAGCCGTGGCAGTCGGTGCAGTACATGGTCTGGGTCCCGGTGTCGTTGGTGCCGTTCCAGGGCGCGACCCAGGACCCTGTCGTCGTGGTGCGGATCGCGTTGGTGCGGCCGGTGTTGTCGACCACCGGGTGCCAGGAGCGGTGGTTGTTGGTCGTGAAGCCGCTCGCCGAACCGCTGTCGGTGGTGGTCAGTTCGCCCTTGTGCGTGGCCGGCGGCTGGAACTCCATCGCCTGGTCGGTGAACTGCAGCAGTCCGTTGGTGCTGGAGGCCGTGCCGCCGCCGGCGCCCTGGCTCAGCAGGGGAGGCGTGGTGTAGGCGTAGGTGGAATGGCACTTCAGGCACACCTGGTACTCGCGCGTGACCCAGGCGCTGCCGGCGGCGGTGCTGGCGCCCACGCCGCCGACCCCGCGCTTCACGTCGAAGGAACTCGCCGGCGAATTGAAGGGCACGGCCCCGTACACCGGCTCGACGCCATAGCTGCCCTTGAGCACGCCCGAAGCGATGTTGGTGTGGCCCGAGGCATGGTTGTGCGTGCCCGCCGTGGGCGTCGCCGGGTTGTCGTTGAACAGCCGGTTCTTGATCACGCGGTGCGGGTTGTGGCAGTCCGTGCACTCCACGTGCCGGTTGTTCTCGTTGCCCGCGCCCTTGCCCAGGAGCGCCGGGTCTTCGTAGAAGTCCTTGCCGCGCTGCGCGCCGCTGCCGGTGCCGATGTCGTGCACTTCGGTGCCGGCCCGCTGCTGGGTGGACTTGATCGGCATGTGGATGGGGAGGTTGAAGTCGTCCTTGATGTTCGGCACCTGCGTGTTCGCCTGCAGCACGGTCTCGGCGGTGCTCGAGTGGCACTGGTAGCAGGTCTCTTCGATCGCCGAATTGCCGCCGGACTTCGGCCGGGCGATGCTGTCGGTGCCCTCGCGCAGCAGGCGGCGCGCGCCCTGCACCGTGTGCGTGTCGTGGCAGCTCAGGCAGGCGGCACGCCACACCGGCAGGTTGGCCGGGAACTCGCGCTCGGCCGTCGCGGTGGCATTGAAGGTCTCGTCGGCCACGGTCGGATTGGCATGCGCCGACAGCGCCCAGGCCTGGCCGGCCTTGTCGTGGCACGCCAGGCAGACGATGTCGTTGGCCTCCGAGAAGGCGCCGCCGGTGGGGCTGAGTTCCTGGAAGCGGTTGACGCGCAGGAACTTGGCCGCGCCCTTGAGGGGATCGGTCTCGCGCAGGTGCGGGTCGTGGCAGGTGGTGCACTGCATCTGGCCGCCTTCCAGCGGCAGCTTCGGCTTGGTGGTGCCGCGCACCCGGCTGCCGACCACCGCGCCGTCGGGCGCGCGCAGCTCGCCGTCGGCCAGGGCGACGTTGGCGTCGTAGGTGAAGGAGATCGGGTGGTCGTTGGTGAGGTCGGTGCCGAGGTTGCGCGTGTAGCCGGTGGCCACGCCGGCGCCGGGCGCCATGGTGCCGCCGGTGCCGGCGCCGCTGAGGGTCAGGGTCTGGTTGGCCTTGCCGTTGGCGACGTTCACGCTGCTGATCGCCATCGTGCCGTCATGGCAGGACAGGCACAGGCGCGACAGGCCGCCGGGTCCCTTGGCGAGCTCCGTCAGGCTGGCCTCGATCGAGCTGGAGCGGTAGGTGTTGGTCGCATCGTAGGTGGCCGACGAGAGCTTGCGGTTCCACAGCGGCGCGTTGGGGATGTTCTCGGCCTGGTGCGGCGTGTGGCAGAACACGCAGATCTGCGATTCGGTGGTCGCCTTCACCGTGCCCGGGCCGGTGAGCGACAGGTTGTGCTTGGTGTTGGCGATGTCCGAGACCTTGTCGGCCGTGGCCGGACCGGTCGCCAGCACGGCGACGAGCGCCAGCAGCGCGAGGAACAGCGATGGCATGCGTCGCATCAGTTGCCGCCCAGGAATTGGAAGACCGCCACGCGGCCGTTGAACATGTCGGCGACGAAGACCCGGTTGCGCCCGTCCACCCACACGCCGGCGGGAAGGTAGAAGCGCCCGTTCTCCGCGTCGGAGCCGCCGAGCGACATCAGCAGCCGGCCTTCGCGGTCGAACACGAGCAGGGTGTCGTGCATGGACTCCACGACATAGAGGTTGCCTTCGTCGTCGGCGGCGACGCCCTTGGGCCGCACCAGGTTGCCCACGTACAGCCCGCGCTCGCCGAAGCGCAGCACCGGCTTGCCCGCGGGGTCGAAGCCCTGCACCCGCGCGTTCATCGAGTCGGACACGATCAGCAGCTCGCCGCTGAGGGCGAGGTGGGTCGGGAAATTGAGCTGGCCGGGGCCGTCGCCGCGCTCGCCCCACTTGGCGACCGCACGGCCCTCGTCGTCGAAGATGTCGATCTCGTGGCCGTACGTGTCGGCCACGAAGATGCGCGCGCGCGCGGCATCGCGCACCACGCCGGTCGGCCGCTGGAGCACGCCGGCGCCGAATTCGCCGAGCGGCTTGCCATCGGGCGACAGCCGGAACACGCGGCCCAGTTCCGAATCCGCCACCAGGATCTCGCCGCCTCTGCCGAGGGCGATGCCGATCGGCGCCACGAAGCGTTCGCCGCGCGTGGCCATCTCCCACACGTCGAGCCGGCCGGCCGCTTCGTCGAACACGAAGACGGCGCCGCGGCCGACGTCGGTCACCAGCACCCGGCCCGCGGGGTCGACCATCCCGGCCTGGGGCCGCACCAGCATCACGGGCCGGTCCGGCGTGTCGGAGAGGCCGGCGATCAGCGCCAGCAGCTTGCGGCCCGAACTGCGGCCGGCCTGGCCGTCCTTCAGCTTGAAATTGGTCTCGCCCTGCAACTGCCCCAGGTAGCGGTAGCGCGGCGTCTCCTGCGTCTGCGGCGCCGGAAACAGGCGCTCGCCGGCACTGCTGCCATCGAGCTGCAGCACCCGCGACTCGACGGCGCAGCCGGCCAGCAGGGCGGCCGCGAGCGCCGGCACGACCCAGCGCAGCATCTTCACCGTGGCGCCTCCGGTGCCTCCAGGCTGGCCGGGGCGACCATCAGCACCTGCACGCGCGCGTTGGTGCTGTCCGCCACGTACAGCAGGTTGCCGTCGACGGCCAGCGACTCGATGCGGCCGAAGCGGTTCGGTCCGTTGCCGGCGCCGCCCACGCTGGCGAGCAGCTGCTCGCCGCGGAACACCTTGATGCGCTGGTCGGCATCGTCGCTCACGAAGACGCGGCCGGAGGCGTCCACCGCCAGGGCGCGCGGCTGCACCAGGTGCTGCTCGCCGATCACTTCGACCGCAACGCCGGCGCGATCGAGCACCACCACCTGCTGGCCGAGCCGGTCGAGCACGTACAGGCCGCGCGGACCGAGCGCCATCGCGGCGACGCTCTGCAGCGCGGCCGGCCTGCGCCCGCCCAGGATGCGCTGCACGCGGCCGAGCGGGTCGAAGACGACGATGCGCGAGGTGGCCGAGTCGCCGACCAGGATCTCGCTGCGGTCCTCGGGGACGGCGACCGCGACCGGCCGCGGCGCCTCGAATTCATCGCTCCAGCGCCTGACCTGCCGGCCGCGCAGGTCGTACTGCACCACCGCATGCTGCGCCGGCAGGGCGACCCAGGCCATGAAGTCGGCGCCCAGCTGCATGGAGGTGCCGTGGTCGGCGACGCCGCCGGTGAACGCGGTCAGCGGCGCGACGGAATCGCGCGGCCGGTCGGCCCGCCAGATCGTGCGCGCGCCGCTGTCGGCGACCAGCAGCACGTCGCCGCGGGCGGCCACGCCGGTCGGCTGGACGAACATGATGCGCCCGCCGGTCGTCGGGCGAGCGCCCTGGATGGGGACCTGCGCTTCGACGCGCCAGCCGCCGTTGATGCTGAGCCAGGGCGTGAGCAGCCGGCTGGTGGGCTCCGGCGGCGTGCGCACCGCCCGCGCGCCGTCGTCCGCGGCGCAGCCGGCGAGCCCCGCCGCGGTGGCGGTGCCGGCCACCAGCAGCGCGCGGCGGCGGCTGGAGAAGTTCACCATTTGCCCGGCCCCTTCGTTTCGGACGAACCGTAGATGCCGGGCTTGACGCCCGGCTTGGCGGAGTGGCACAGGTCGCAGCGCTCGGGGGACCACGCCACCTGGCCGTTGTGGCACATGCCGCAGAACTTGCCGTTGATGATGTCGTCCATGCGGACCACGTTCGCCCCGGCCCGCATCCTGAAACCGAGTTCGGAGTGGCACACCTTGCAGCGAAAGCGGATGCGGTGGAACCAGTGCGGGAACACCACCGGCCGCACGCCCTCCTTCGTGGAATTGCGGTCCAGCACGACGTCGCCGTATTCTGCGCCAGCGGGCAGGGCCATGAACAGCCCCAGCACCAGCAGCAGGGCGCAGGCCAGCCGCTTCATGGCGTGCCGCCTTCGCGCACCAGGGACTTGCCGAACGCCAGGTGTTCCGGGCTGCCGCGCTCCACGCTGTGGCAGCGCTTGCATTCCGTCAGCGGGAAGGCGACGGCGCCGTGGCACAGGCCGCACTTTTCGCCGCTGAGGATCAGGAACATGTTGATGCCGCTGGTGCCCGGCTTCTGCTGGAACAGGCTGTCGTGGCAGTTGCTGCAATCCAGCCAGGCCGTGTGCTGCCGGTGCGGGAAGCGCACCATCGCCATCTCGCCGGTGTTCTTCAGCAGCACCTCGGTCGTGCGCAGGTTGACCTTGGTCTCCGGCAGGATGTTGGTGCGCGGCTGGATCTGGCCCTGGTCGAGCGCGCTGACCCAGCGCACCTGGTTGCCCGCGGTGTCCGGCGCCAGGGCCGCCAGCGCCTCCGCCGGCTCCTGCAGCACGCCGACGGCGGGACCGGCCGGGTCGTGCAGGCCGTCGCTGGCGATCTTCTTCCATTCCTGCGCGGCGCCGAACGCGAGCACGCCGACGGCCAGCAGCGCGAGCGCCAGCAGGCAGCGCCAGGCTGCCCTGCGCGCGCCCGCAGCGAAGCTCGTCGAAGGGCCAGGCCGGCCGGCAGGCGTCATCGTCACCCGGGGATGTACACGCCCGCGGCGCGGATCGCCTTGACCAGTTCGCGGGTGGAATCTTCCAGCGTCTTGATCGCGCTGGGATGGTCGCGGCGCGCGGCTTCCTGCTCGGCGCGGGTGCGCAGCTTGGCCGAGGCGGCGACGGCCTGGTCGACCATCGCGTCGACGTTGCCGTCGCGGCGGTCCTTCAGCAGCATCTGCACCAGCATGCGGTGGGTGTCGTTGCGGTCGACCTCGTAGGCGTATTCGTCGGCCGGGGTCGCGAAGTTCAGCGAGCGCACCACCGTCTCGCCGCCGCGCAGCGTGCCGATGGCGGCCTTCACGGTGAGGTAGGCCTGGTCCACCGTGCGCTTGGCTTCCGGCAGCCGCCCGGCCTGGGCCTGGCGCTCGGCTTCGGCGACCATGGTCTCGACCTGGCGCGTGGTCTCGGCGCCGCGCGGCACGTTCTTCTCGGCCGCGATGCGCTTCTGCGCGTCGAGCAGGGCGCGGGTGGATTCGAGGCGGGCCTGGTAGTCGTTGCGCTCCTTGGCGTCCGCGACCTGCTGCGGCGCCGCCAGCCGCACGGCCTCGATGAACGCGCGCGATGCCTCGTCCAGCAGCTTGGAGGAGCCCTCGAGGTCGCCGCCGGCCAGCGCGGTGCGCGCCTTGCCGTGCAGTTCGCGGGCCCGGGTGCGCTTTTCCGCGGCACCGGCGTTGCCACTGGCCTCGATCTGTTTCGCGGCCGTGGAGCTCTCGATGAGGGTGGAGGTGGAGGTCAGCTTGCGTTCGAGCTGGTCGCGGTCGGGGACCTGGCGTACCTGGGCCATCGCGCTGGCCATGCACAGGGTCACGCCGGCGAGGGCGAGCAGCGAGCGGAGAGCGATCGACTTGTTCATGGGGTACTCGTGGTTTGGGGGAGCGCCAGTCCCGCCGCCTGCAGGGCGCGGCGCAGCGTCTCGGTGGCTTCCGAGACGTCCTTGAGGGCGGCGATCGGGTCGCGGGCGAACAGGGCCTCGGCCCGCTCGCGCAACTCGCGCGCCTGTTCCACCTGGCGCGCCACCAGCGCGCGGGCCTCGGGCGAGGGCCGGAATTCCAGCAGCGCCAGCGGCACCAGGTGCTCGAAGCTGCGGTGCCGGTCCAGCTCGAAGTCGAACTCCTCCCGCCGGTTGGCGAAGCGGTGGTCGTACACGATGGTCTGGCCGGACAGCCGGGTGGAAGCGTCCTTGAGCAGCAGCAGCAGGGCGCGATCGAGGTTGCGGTTGGCCTCGATGTACTTGTCGGATTTCGCCAGCGCCACGGCCTGGTCGATCAGCGCGTCGGCGCTGCGCAGCGCCTGCTGGCTCTCTTCCCTTCGCGGCGCATTGGGCAGTGCGATCAGCGCGGTGCGGCGCAGGGCCGCCACGCTGTCTTCGAGCTGCGCATAGCGCGCCCGTTCGGCCGCCTGCAGCGTGCCCGGATCGGGCACCAGCTGCTGCGCCTTGCTGACCTCGTAGATGGCCTCGTTCAGCAGCGCGTCGGCGGCCCGTGTCTGCCCCTCGCCGGCCAGGTGGCGGGCGTGTTCCGTGAGGTCGCGGGCGCGGGCGAAGCGGCGCCGCGCGTCGTCGTTCTGGCTGTTGGCGATGCGGGCCGCCACCGGCGACTGGTTCAGCACCCGGTTGAGCATGGCCGCCTTCTGTTCGACCTGCTGCGGCGACACCTGGCGCGCCGGCTCGCTGGCCGCCGGCTCGCGCTGCTGCGCGTGCTGGGCGTAGGCGAGCTGCGCGAAGCCGAGGAGCAGGGCGGCCGGCGTGAGGAAGGTGCTGGAGTTCGCCATGATCGCGAGCGTGCGCGTCAGCGCGGATTGGACTCGGCCGCCGCCGGCGCGCCGGCCGTGGCCGTCGTCTTGGGCCGCGAGTGGCACAGGCGGCACTCGGAAACCGGGAAGGCGACCTTGCCGTGGCAGACGCCGCACTGCTGCCCGAGCAGGATGCTGGCCATGCTGATCTGGTTGGCGCCCTTCTGCGGCTTGAAGATCGCCGGATGGCAGTTGGAGCAGTCGAGCCACTCGGTGTGCTGCTTGTGCGGATAGACCACGTCCGGCATCGAGCCCTTGACCTCGCGCACGATGTTGAGGTCCATCACTGCCGGCGTCGCCTTCGGGTCGACGCGGTCGGCCCGCGGGTTGATCTTGCCTTCGCGCAGCGACTTGACCCAGTCCACCCGGTTGCCGGCATTGCTGCGCACCAGTTCGCCGAAGGCGCTGGTGGGCGGCTGCAGGGCGAGCGTGCCGTCGTTGCCGGGATCGTGGATGCCGTCCTCGGCCGGCGGCCGGTTGCGCAGCGTCGGCCGCAGCAGGCGGTTGAAGGTGTTGACGCCGGCGGCGGGTGCGGCGGCGGCCGTGACCGTGGGCGCGGCGGCCGGTGCGGCCGGCGCCGCTGCCGCCGCGGGTGCCGGTGCCGGTGCCGCAGCAGCTGCGGGCGCTGCGGCAGGCGCAGCGGCGGTGGCCGTGGCGGGCGCGGCCTTGGCGGCCGGTGCGGCAGCAGCAGGCGCCGCTGCCGTCTTGCCCGCCTGCGCGGCGGGCGCGGCGGCGGCCTTGGTTGCGGGGGCGGCGGCCGGTGCGGCCGCGACGGCAGGCGCACCGCTCGACTGCGACAGCATGTAGGCGATCGCGTTCTGCAACTGCGCGTCGGTCAGCGCCGGGTTGCCGCCGCGCACGGGCATGGCGCCGCGTCCGTTCTTCGCGCTATTGAGCAGCGGCCCGAGGCCGCCGGCCGCGCGCGGCTTCCACGCCGCGGCGTCGCCGACCTTGGGCGCGCCCAGCACGCCGGTGCCGTGGCAGGCCACGCAGGCGCCTTCATACACGGCCTTGCCGGCGGCGAGGTCCTGGGCCTGCGCCGGCGCGAACCACGCGAGTGCGGCAACGGCAAGGGCGGCGAGGGTGGTGCGGGCGTTCATTGCTTCTTCTCCCCACCCGCGGCGGGCGCGACCAGGGAATTGGTGGTGCTCTCGTGGACTTGCGTCGGCGTGCCGGGCTTGGCCGAGTGGCACAGGTTGCAGTTCTCGATGCTCCAGGCGACTTCGCCGTTGTGGCAGGCGCCGCAGAACTGGCCGTCGATCACCTTGACCATGTTGATCTCGTTGCCGCCGGCCTTGAACTTGAAGCCGAGGTCGGCGTGGCACACCTTGCAGCGAAAGCGGACGCGATGGAACCAGTGCGGAAACACCACCGGCCGCATGCCGGCCTTGTCGGAGAAATTGTTGATCACCACGTCGCCGTACTCGGCGCGGGCGTCCGTGGCCAGCATGCCGGCAAGCATCGCGCCGCCCAGGAGGGCCGCGCCGGCCAGTCGACCCCACGACCCTGTCTGCTTCTTCAAATTGAACATCAGATCCCCACTTCGTTCTCGATTCCGGTGCTAGTCGCCGAACGAGCGCTGAACCCGGAAGATCAGCGACTGGTGCTGGCGGCCGCCGATCTCCGACAGGCGCAGCACGATCTGGCTTTCCAGCCGCCCGATATTCCAGTCGAGCCGGTTTTCCCACAGTCGCGTCTCACGATCGGGAAGCGACAGCATCTGTCCCGGTTGCTTCAGCATGTCCTGGGCCAGCCTGAGGCGCGACACGAAACGCAGTTGCGCGATGCCGAACAGGTTGTTCTCGCGATAGGTGATCTCGCCGCTGGCCGACGAGGTGGCGGAGCGCTGGCTGCCGGCCTCCAGCCCGTCGAGCAGGAAGGCGCCGCTGCGCTGCAGGGAGCGCTGGTACGTCAGGTCCCCGGTCAGCGAGCGGCGGTTGTCGATCGCGAAGGTGCCGGACAGCTGGAAGTTCAACAGGCGGAAGCGGCTGCGCTCGCCGCCGAGCTCCAGCGCATCGCTGTACGAGGCGCGCGCGAAGGTGCTGCCCTGGCCCTGGTTGCGCTGCCACGTCGCCGCCAGGTTGTTCAGGAGGGTGCGCGAGCTGCCGAGCGAAGGGTCGATGCCTTCGTGGCGGCTGCTCACGTTGTGCGTCCAGGCGAGCGTCTGCGAACCGGTGAGCGAAAGGTCCGAGGCTTCGCCGAGCCGCCACAGGCGCGTGGCCGAGTGCCCGAGCTGCGCGTTGGCGGTGAGCTGGTTGTCGTCGCCGTCGGCGCCGTCGCCGCGGGTCGTGTTGCCGCTCAGGCTGCCGCTGGTGAACCACTCGTAGCGGATGTCGCGGAAGGTCAGCGTGTCGCCCTGGTAGGCGATGCCGACGCCGCCGTTGAGGGAGCCGGAATCGCGGCCGTCGCTGCGGGTGGCGTTCACGCCGCCGTTGCCCGTGAGCCGCAGGTGCTCGTCGACCTCGTAGCTGGCGCCGAGCGCGGCGCCGAAGGAATCCAGCGAGGTGCCGGCGATGTCCTCGCGCAGCGAAAGGGCCCGCGCGCTGCCGTTGAGCGACAGCTTGGAGCCCTCGGCACGCCAGAGGCCGACGGTCGACAGCTGCATCGCCTGCAGGTCGCTCGGTGCGACCAGCGCGCGCTCGCGGGTGCGGGTCCAGTTGGCGGTGCTGTTGACCGACAGCTCCGAGGAGGGCACGTAGTTGTGGCGCGCCACCAGCGTGTCGAAGCGGCTGTCGTTGTCGGTGCCGACGTCGCGCGCGCGGCTGTGGCCGATGCCCAGCGACAGGTCGTTCGACTTCCAGCGGGTGTTGAAGTCGCCGTTGAGCGTGTCCTGCTTGCTGTGGAAGCCGAGGCCGGACTGCTCCCGGTGGTCGAAGCTGCCGGCGAGCTGGTAGCGGCCGTCCGGCGGCCGGTACTGCTGCGAGAAGCCGAGGTTCTGGGTGCGGAAATCGAAGACGGTGCCGAGCCCCGCGTCGTTGCGGCTGTCGTCACGCTGGTAGTGCACTTCGAACGGGAAGCGGCTGCGCGGGAACAGGTCGAGGCGCACGCTGCCGGTGGCGAACTGCTGGCGCGCGTGGATGCGTTCGGCCAGCGTCCGCGAGCTGCCGTCCACTCCGAACAGCGTGGGATTGGTCTCGTTCGAGGATTCGGTCGACAGCCCGAGGTTGCCGCTGATGGCGGAGAACCACGGTGCGTAGATGTAGCTGCGGCCGCTGATGTTGCCCGTGACCAGGTGGGACGTGAAGCGGCCGTCGTCGCCGCCGCGGGCCGCGCGGAAATCGTAGGAGAGCGTGCCCCGCAGGTTCAGGGGCGGCACCACCATGCCGCCGCTGTCCTCCTTGTCAGGGGGCGGTGCGGCGTCGACCGGGGAGGGTGCCTGCGCTGCGACACCGCCGGCGGCGGCTGCACATGCAACCAGGGTGAGCCATGTGCGCCGTTTGAATCGCATTCACGACCTGTGGCGCTGCGCTCAGCGCGCCGGTGCGTTGCCGCCTGCCTGCGCCAGGGGGAGGAAGCGCGATTCGTCGCGCTGCACCGGGGTGTCGCGCCGCAGCTTGGCCAGGAACGCCGTCCAGGCCTCCTCGCTGCGATCGCGCAGGTACAGGTCGCGCAGGCGCGGGCGCACGGCCTCCAGCGGGTTGAGCACCGGCTGCTTGCGCGCCTCGAGCCGCAGGATGGCGATGCCTTCGAGCACCTGCACCACGTCGCTGGTCTGGCCCGGCTGCAGCTTGTCGACGGCCGCTTCCGCGCCTTCGGGCAGCATGCCGCGGTGCACGAAGCCGAGATCGCCCCCGCGCTCCGCGGAGGCGTCGCCCGAGTGCACCTTCGCCAGGTCGGCGAAGTCGGCGCCGGCCTGCAGGCGCTGCACGATCGTCCTGCCTTCCTCGCGCGCCGCATCCCACTGGGCCTGCGGCGACGAGGGATTGACCTTCAGGAGGATCAGCCGCAGGTGCACCTGCTCCGGCGAAGTGAACTTGTCCTGGTGCGCCGCGTAGTACTCCTGCAGCTGCGCGGCGGTCGGTTCGCCGACGGCCTTCACCTGCGCCTGCAGGCGTTCCTGCACGTTGTCGTGTTCCAGTTTCGCCTTCAGTCCGGGCAGCACGCCGGCGCGGTTGGCCTTCCATTGCGCGCTGTCGCGATAGCGCTCGTCGTATTCGGCGATGGCCTTGTCCACCACGGCCTGGTCCGGGCCGAGCTTGCGGCGCTTGGCTTCCTTCTCCAGCAGGATCTCGTCGACCAGGTTCTGGCCGACTTCCCGCTGCAGCTTGGCGACGTCCTCCTGCGGAGGCTTGCCGTGATAGAACTTGCCGCGCGCCGCCTGGGCGAACGCGGCTTCGAAATCCTGGTGGGTGATCACCACCTCACCGACCTTGGCGAACACGCCTGCGGCGCTGCCATGGGCAGCGGCATGCGAGCCGGCCTGCGAAGCGGCCGGCGCTTCGGCGCCGGGGGCCGCGAACGCGTGCAGCGCGGAGAACAATGCGCAAGCGGCAACGAGGCTGCGCGTGAGCGCGGGCGAGCGCCGCGCGGCGGTTTGTTCGATGTTCATGGGCATGTCTCCTTTGATGCAAAAACGGGGCCAGAGGCCCCGTGCTCGTGTCCCTGAAGGGAGCGCGCCAGCCCGTGGGGCCGACGCGCACAAGCGCTCTCTCTACTTCGTGTGGCAGGCCAGGCAGACCGCGCTGCCGGCATTGCTGATGCGCAGGAACGTGGCGTTCGAGGTGTGCGGATCGTGGCAGCTGGCGCACTCGACGAAGGGTTCGGCAACGGTCTGGCCGGTGTAGCCCGGGTTCAGGGCGCCGGTGCCGCGCGTGTACAGCACCATGTCCGTCTTCTCGCGGGTGTTGTTCGGCGTGGCTTCGGTATCCACCCACCACACGGTCGTGCCGTTGATGGCCTTGTTCTTCGGCGCCTTGAAGTCCTTGTCGATGGTTGCGGCCGTCGGGTTGGTCACCGAGATGCCGCCGCCGCCGTACTGGATGCCGATCGGGTGGTCGTTGCTCAGGTCCTGGCCCAGGTTCGTCACCGCGGTGGCGTTCAGCCGGCCGGCGGTCTGGTTGGCACCGGCCCACGTGCCCGCGACCCAGGTGGCGTCGCCGGCCAGGCCGGAGCCGGGCGCGTTGATCACGGCGCTCATGGACTGCGTGCCGTCATGGCAGGACAGGCAGGCGATGGAGACGGAGCCGACCGGGGCGGTCTTGCCGTCCAGGGACGACGTGCCCAGGCTGTCGTACGTGGTGTAGGTGGTCGCGGCGGCGAGCCTGCGGTTCCACAGGGGCACCGCGGCACTGTTGTCCGCGCCGTGCGGCGTGTGGCAGAACACGCAGATTTCCGCCGTGCCGCTGAACTTGTTCACGCCCGTGCCCGTGGAGCCCAGGTTGTGTTTCGTGCCCGTGATCTGCGCCTGCGCCGGCAGGCTTGCCACGCCGACCACGGCCACGGCGAGCGCCATGGCCAGCGTGCCGACCCCATCCCTCCACGCCTTGGCGGCGACCCATTGCTTCCAGCCCATTCCCATCTCCTTGAGGATTCGACGCGCCGCGACGCGCGGCCAGTCGAAGGTTCCTACCGCATCTTGTGTGCCAACCCCAGCAGGGGCCGATCGGCCCCGAATGAGGTCCGTCCGTTGATGCCCGTCAAGCTTTTGGGGACATGCTTCCCGCATTCAGGAATCGGCACCTTTTCCGATTCCCGGAGCTGGCACGCGTCAGCGGGTGGCGGCTGGCGCCGGCGTCCTGGCCGTCGGGCCTTGCGCCGTGGCGGGTGCGGCGGCGGGGGCCGCGGTCGCTGCGGGGGCGGTGGGACCGTAGTGGGCGCTGGCGGGCAGAGCCGCGGGCCGGAACACGTCCACCTTCTTGAAGTACTGGTCCACCACGTAGATGCGGCCGTCGCTGTCCACCGCGATCCCGGAGGGCAGCATGAAGCGCGCGGGTCCGTCCACGTTGCTGCGGCCGCCGACATTGAGCAGCAGCTCGCCCTGCGGGTTGAAGATCTGGAAGTTGCCGAAGGCCGTGTCGATCACGTAGATGTTGCCGTCGCGGTCGGCGGCGATCTCCTTGGGCCGCGCGAACTGGCCCGACTGGCGGCCGATGGTGCCGAAGGTCTTGACGAACTTGCCGTCGGCGTCGAACACCTGGACCCGGAAGTTGCCGCCGTCGACCACGTACAGCAGGCCGTCGGCGCCGACCACCGCGTCGCGCGGCAGGTTGAACTGGCCCGGGCCTTCGCCCCGGGTGCCGATGTCCGACAGGTGCTTGCCGGTCTCGAGATCGAGCACGCGCACCAGGTGGTCGTTGCTGCTCACGCCGCCCACGTCCACCACGTACAGGCGCTTGCGCGCGTTGTCGATCGCCAGGCCGGCCGGCCGGCTCCACTTGATGTCCTGTCCCATGACGCGCAGGAACTTGCCCTTGGCGTCGTACACCTGCACGCGCTTGAGCGTGCCGTCGACGACGTACAGGTTGTTCTGGTCGTCCAGGTCCAGGCCGAAGGGCATGCGCAGCGAACCGGGGTCCTCGACGCCGATGCGCGTGTAGGTCTTGGCGTTCAGGTCGTACATGACGACCACCCGGTTGAGGGTGTCGCCGACGTAGATGCGGCCGTTGCGGGCCGCCACGCCGTAGGGCTTGCCGAGGCCTTCGCCGGTGCGGACCTCGCCGGTGAGCATGCGGCGCAGGGAGCCGTCCTTGGCGTCGGCCACCACGTCGGCGCTGCTGTAGATGCTGCGTTCCCAGAAGAAGCGCGCCGTGTCCGGTGCGGCCGGGAAGACGGGAATCTCGGCCTCCTTCTGCGCCTGCGCCTTGGGCGCCTCCGCGCAGCCGGCGAGCAGCAACAGGCTGGTCATTCCCACAACCGCAAGGACGCGGCTCGCTTTCGAGAATCGGGGCTTCATGTGATCGGCACTCCACAGACGGTGCCGGCCCTCGCGGCCGGCGTACGTCAGCGAAACGCAAGGCCCATGCCACCGCGGATGAAAGGTGGCATCGAAGTTGCACGAGGGCGGAAGATCCGTCCGGAGACAACATGTCGAGAACCCCGATTTCCACCCGCACTGCCCGCCGCTGGCTCGCTGCCGCGCTTGCGCTGGCGGCCGGCTGGCTGGCCGCCCCGGCCCTGGCCGGCGACCGCGGCCCGAGCGCCGCGCAGCAGACCCCGGCGGCCCTGTATCACAACTACTGCTCGGTGTGCCACGGCGACCAGGGCGACGGCAACAGCCGCGCCAAGGGCAGCCTCAAGCCGGCGCCGCGCGATTTCACCAGCGCGCAGTCCGGCCAGGAACTCACCCGCGAGCGCATGATCGCGGCCGTGACCACCGGCGTGCCCGGCACGGCGATGGTCGGCTGGCGTTCCCAGCTCAGCGACGACCAGATCGCCAAGGTGGTCGACTACGTGCGCGACACCTTCATGCGCCCCAGCATCGCCGCCGATGCCAGCCGCGGCCGCCAGATCTATGCCCGCATCTGCTCGGTGTGCCACGGCGACCGCGGCGCCGGCTCCATGTGGGCCAGCGCCAACCTGAACCCGGCGCCGCGCGACTTCTCCTCGCCGGCCGCGAAGAACGAACTCTCGCGCGACCGCATGCTGGCCGCCGTGGCCGCCGGCCGCCCGAACACCGCGATGCAGGCCTACGGCAACCGCCTGAGCAAGGACGACATGGAAGCCGTGGTCGACTACATCCGCGGCGCCTTCATGCGCATCCCCGAGCAGGAGGCGAACATCTCCGGCACGCATGCGCGCGGCGCCCCCGCCCCCGAGCGGGCGCCTGCGGCCAAGCCCGCCGCCCAGGAGCATGCGGGGCACGGCCCGGGCGCCGCGGCGGGCAAGGACGCCAAGGCGTACATGGCAGCCGTCATGCCGCACGGCCTGGTGGGCGATGCCGTGGCGGGCAAGAAGTTCTACGATGCGAACTGCGCGACCTGCCACGGCGTCAAGGGCGACGGCCAGGGGCCCCGCGCGTACTTCATCAACCCGAAGCCGGCGGTGTTCACCAGCGACCAGGGCCGCGGCGTGTACAACCGCCCGTTGATCTTCGACGCCGTGTCCGCCGGGCGCCGCGGCACCGAGATGCCGGCATGGGACAAGGTGCTGACGAAACAGGAAATCGCCAACGTGTCCGAATACGTGTTCCGTGCGTTCATCCAGTCGGGGGCGAACAAGAATGTCGCGAAGAAGTGAGTGGGGGCCGGTGCTGCGCAGTCTGGCGGCGCCCCTCCTGCTTGCCGGCGTCGCCGCGCTGAGCGCCTGCGGCGAAGCGCCCGGCGGCGCCAGGGGCGCCGCCCCCAGCCAGACTCCCGTTGCCGCGGCCCCGGCCGCTGCCGCCCCGAGCGAAGCCACGCTCAAGCTCGGTCGCGACGTCTACAACTTCCGCTGCTACTTCTGCCACGGCTACTCCGGCGACGCGAAGACGCTGGCGGCCACCTACATGGAACCGAAGCCCCGGAACTTCCAGGCCACGAACCCGCAGGACCTGCCCATCGAGCGCATCGGCGCGGCGGTGCGCAACGGCATCCCGAACACGGCGATGAAGGGTTTCACCGGCATCCTCAACGACGAGGAGATGAAGGCGGTCTCCGAGTTCGTGCGCGACGAGTTCCTCGTCAAGCGCGCGCCCAACACCCGTTACCACACGCCGGAAAACGGCTGGCCCGACCACGAGCGCAATGCCGCCGCCTTCCCGTTCGCGCGCGGCGAGATCGCCATCGACACGCCGTTCGAGCAGCTCACGCCGCCGCAGCAGCAGGGCCTGCGCCTGTTCAAGAGCGCCTGCATCACCTGCCACGACCATGCGAAGGTGAACGATCCGGGCAAGGTCTGGGAATCGCGCCCGGTGAGCTTCCCGCGCGATGCGTATTGCATCAGCTGCCACCAGGACGTGCCGCGTTCGGAGCCGACCGGCGTGGGCCACCCGCAGCGCCAGTCGACGCACACGTTCGCGCAGCGTGACGGCACCGTGCCCGTGCGCTCGCCTGCGCGCGCCGAGGCGCAGATCGGCGCCAACTACGTGGTGCACGACAAGCCGCCGGCGCTGGTGGGCGCGAGCGCGCAGGAACTGCAGGGCGAGCGCCTGTTCCAGAAGAACTGCGCCTTCTGCCATGCCGGCGACGGCACCGCCAAGGGCTGGATCGGCAGCTTCCTCGAACCGCATCCGCGCGACCTCACGAGCGACGAGCAGATGAAGGGCATGACGAAGGAACGCCTGCTGCATTCCATCCGAGAAGGCCTGCCGAATACCTCGATGCCGGCGTGGAAGAGCGTGATGAGCGACGCCGAGATCGAGGCCCTCGCCGCGTACATCGCGCGGGCGTTCCATCCGGTGGCGGGGATCAAGACCTCGCAGGCGAAATGAGCTCGCGGCGAGCACAGGCAACTCTTTAACGCAGAAGCCGCAAAAGTAACGCGAAAGCCGCAGAAAAAACCTTAAAGGATTTCTTTGCGGTTTTCGCCTTGCTTTTGCGGCTTCTGCGTTCTCCTGTCCCCTCATGCCCCTCATGCCCCTCATGCCCCTCATGCCCCTCATGCCCCTCGGCCAGCGCCCGGCCAAAAAAAAGCGGCCCGAAGGCCGCATGAACAATCCGGGCTGGAAAAGGCGCCCGCGGGCGCCTGTCGTTACTTCGCGGCGGCGGTGATGTAGTCCACCGCGGCGGCGATGTCGGCGTCCGTCAGGGCGGTGTTGCCGCCCTTCGGAGGCATCGCGTTCTTGCCCTTGGTCACGGAACCGACCAGGGCCGCCTTGCCCGTCGCGATCCGGGGCGCCCAGGCCGCCTTGTCGCCGAACTTCGGGGCACCAGCCACGCCGGCGGCATGGCACAGGGCGCAGGTCTGGTCGTAGACGGCCTTGCCGTCGGCGGCCATCGCCGTGGAAGCCACACCCATCGTCGCGAGGACCAGCAGTCCCCCAGCAATCACCTTCATCTGACAATCTCCAAAGTTGCGGGTTGGAAAAACTCCGCCACGGGTACTGCAAGCGACATGCCGACCGGGGCCGGCCCGGCACAGGCCCGATACGCCGGAAAACCTTGATCGCCATCAAGGTTTTCGGGCCCCTTCTGACGCGAATCTTTCACGCGCTGCGCGGGCGCTCCCGTCCGAAGGAATGGCCGCGTTCCCTTTTCCTGCGATTGGGAACAGAAGGCGGCGCGTTGGCTCCGCTTGACCTCGCTCAACCGCTGTCGCAGGGCCAAATGTCGCCCGGGGGCCGGCGTGCGGGAGAATCCGGTGCATGCTCACTGCCCATCGTCTGACCTGCGTGCGGGGGACGCGTCCGCTGTTCTCCGGCCTGGAGTTTTCCGTCGGCCCGGGCACGTGGGCGCACATCCGCGGCCCCAACGGCGCCGGCAAGACCAGCCTGCTGCGCATCCTGGCGGGCCTGGCCCATCCCGAGGAGGGCGAGGTGCGCTGGAACGGCACCAAGGTGGGCAGCGAGGAATTCCGGCGCGAACTGATGTACCTGGGGCATCGCGCGGCGGTGAAGGAGGACCTCACGGCCCTGGAGAACCTGGAATTCGCCGCGGCGATGGACGGCGTCGACCTCACGCGCGAGGAGGCCGAGGAGGCGCTCGGCCGCTTCGGCCTGGCCGGCCGCGAGGACCTGCCGGTGCGCTTCCTCTCGGCGGGCCAGAAACGCCGCGTCCTGCTGGCGCAGACGGTCGCCCGGCCGGCGCAGCTCTGGATCCTGGACGAGCCCTTCACGGCGCTGGACGTCAAGGCGGTGGACTTCCTGTCCAATCTCATCGCCGACCACGTCAAGGCCGGCGGCATCGCGGTGATGACCAGCCACCAGGCGATCCCGCTGCCCCCCGGACAGGTGGTGGAGCTGTGAGCGCCGTCCCGACCCCCCTGGAGTCCGCCGCGCGCCCGCACGCCGGAGGACGCCCCATGAAAGCCCTGATCAGCGTGCTGCGGCGCGACCTGCTGCTGGCGATGCGCCGCAAGGCGGAAGTGCTGACGGCGCTGTTCTTCTTCCTGATCGTGAGCAGCCTGTTCCCGCTCGGCATCGGCCCCGAGCCGGCGCTGCTGCGCAAGATCGGCCCGGGCGTCCTGTGGGTCGGCGCCCTGCTGGCGACCATGCTGGGCCTGCAAAGGATGTTTTATTCCGACCATCTGGATGGAACCCTGGAACAAATGGTTCTCTCGAGTGCTCCATTACCTCTGCTGGTGTTCGGAAAGATCATCGCGCACTGGCTGGTGTCCGGCCTGCCCGTCGTGGTGCTGGCGCCGGTGCTGGGGCTGCAGTTCGACCTGGATCCGGGCGCGCTGTGGATCCTGACGCTCGGCCTGCTGATCGGCACGCCGGTGCTGTCGCTCATCGGCGCCGTCGGTGCGGCGCTGACGCTGGGCGTGCGCGGCGGGGGGGCCTTGCTGAGCCTGCTGGTCCTGCCCCTGTACATTCCGACTCTCATCTTCGGGGCCGGGGCGGTGCAGGCTCATCTGTCCGGGCAGGGGGCGGCCGGGCACCTGTCCCTGCTGGGCGCGCTTCTTGCGGTAGCCCTGTTTTTCGTGCCATGGGCGACGACCGCCGCCCTGAGGATTTCGCTGGAATGAGTCACCGACTGATCAACTGGTTCAAGCTGTCCAGCCCCTACAGCTTCTTCCCGGTGGCGGGCCGCCTGATCCCCTGGTTCTGGGCCGCCGCCCTGGTGTTCGGCGTGGCCGGCCTGTGGACGGGTTTCTTCATCGCCCCGACGGACGCGACGCAGGGCGACAGCTACCGGATCATCTTCCTGCACGTGCCGGCCTCGTGGATGTCGATGTTCATCTACATCGTGATGGCCTTCTGGGCCGGCATGGGCATGGCCTTCAACACCCGGCTGTCGTCCATGTGGGCGCTGTCGCTGGCGCCCACGGGCGCGCTGATGGCCTTCCTGTCGCTCTGGACGGGCGCCCTGTGGGGCAAGCCGACCTGGGGCACCTGGTGGGTCTGGGACGCGCGCCTCACCTCTGAACTGATCCTGCTCTTCCTGTACCTGGGATTCATGGCGCTGCACGCGGCCATCGACGAGCCGCGCCGCGCCGACCGCGCCGCCGCCGTGCTGGCGCTGGTGGGCGTGGTGAACGTGCCGATCATCTACTTCTCGGTGAAGTGGTGGAACACGCTGCACCAGGGCTCCTCGGTCTCCATGACCAAGGCCCCTTCGATGGCACAGACGATGCTTTGGGGTATGTTGCTGATGGCCCTCTGCTTCTGGATGTACTCGATCGCCGCCGCGCTCAAGCGCCTGCGCGCGATCATCCTCGAACGTGAAGCGCACACCGACTGGGTGCTGCGCCTGCCGGAGGCCACGGCATGATCTGGAATTCGATGAGCGATTTCTGGCACATGGGAGGCTACGGCCTCTATGTGTGGGGCAGCGTCGGCGTGTGCGCCGTGGCGCTGGTGTGGGAGCAGGTGGCGCTGAAGAAGCGCACCGAAGCGATCCTCCGCAGCCTGCGGCGGCGTGCGCGGGCGGAAAAGATGGACCGGGAACTGGCATGAAGAACTGGAAGAAGCGGGGCGCGATCGTCCTGGCCGGCGTGGCTGCAGTGGGTACGGCCGCGGCGCTGGTGCTCAACGCGCTCAATAGCAACATCGCGCTGTACGTGACGCCCACCGAGGTGCTCGCGGGCAAGGCGCCGGAGGGCCGTGCCTTCCGCATCGGCGGCCTGGTGAAGGAAGGCTCGCTCAAGCGGGTCGAGCTCACCTCGCATTTCGTCGTGACGGACACCGTCAAGGACGTCAACGTGGCCTACACCGGCCTGCTGCCCGACCTGTTCAAGGAAGGCAAGGGCGCCGTGGTGCAGGGCAAGATGGACGCCTCCGGGCAGTTCATCGCCAGCGAGGTGCTGGCCAAGCACGACGAGAACTACATGCCGGCCGAGGCGCAGCACGCGATCGACCAGGCCAAGAAGGTGGACGCGCAGAGCAAGCACGTGAGCCCGTCGACCCTGAAGGGCCAGCCGTGAAGATCAAGCACCTGATCCCGCTGGCGATCTTCCTGGTGATCGCCATCTTCCTGGGCGTCGGCCTCACGCGCGATCCGCGCAAGCTGCCGTCCACGTTCATCGACAAGCCCGCGCCGCAGTTCCGCGTGCCGCAGGTGGTGTCGGCGGAGAAGACCTTCTCGCCCCAGGACATGAAGGGCCAGGTCTGGATGCTGAACGTCTATGCGTCATGGTGCGTGGCCTGCCGGGTGGAGCACCCGCTGCTGGTCGAGATCGCGAAGTCCAACGCCGTGCCTTTGATCGGCCTGAACTACAAGGACAAGCGCGAGGATGCCCTGAAGATGCTGGAGCAGCAGGGCAACCCGTACACGCTGTCCGCCTACGACCTCGATGGGCGGGTGGGGATCGACTTCGGCGTCTACGGCGTGCCGGAGACCTTCATCATCGACAAGAACGGCGTGATCCGCCACAAGCAGATCGGCCCCATCACCCCCGAGGCCCTGAAGGACGAAATCCTGCCGCTGATCGCGAAGCTGAAGGCCGCCGCGTAAGCCGCAGGAGAACAGCCGAACAGCCGAACGCCGCACAGCCGAACGCAAAAGCCGCGAAGGTAACGCAAAAGCCGCAAAAGGATTCCTCGAGGGGATTCTTTTTGCGGCTTTTGTTTTTTCCTTTGCGGCTTTTGCGTTGAGGCTGTCCGCTTTTGCGTTGAGGCTGTCCGCTTTCGCATGCACTAACATTTGGGCATGGACCTCTCACGCTTTCCCCGCCGTCGCTATACGCCGTTCGAGACGCCGCTCGAATTCCTGCCGAACTTCACCAAGGCGCTCGCTGCCAGCTGCCCCGGCGGCAAGGGGCCGCGGGTGTGGATCAAGCGCGATGACATGCTGGGGCTGTTCCCCGGCGGCAACAAGACGCGCAAGCTGGAGTTCCTGGTCGCCGAGGCGCTCGCCCAGGGCGCCGACACGCTGGTGACCTGCGGCGCGCCGCAATCCAACCACTGCCGCATCACGCTCTCGGCCGCCGTCAGGGAAGGCCTGAAGTGCCGCTTCGTCATCGAGGAGCGCGTGCCGCACAGCTACCGCGAGGACGCCAGCGGAAACAACTTCATGTTCCGCCTGCTGGGCGTCGAGGCCGTCACCGTGGTGCCTGGCGGCAGCAACATGGCCGCCGAAATGCAGAAGGTGGCCGAAGAGGTCGCCGGCCTCGGTCGCAAGGCCTACATCATCCCCGGCGGCGGCTCCAATGCCATCGGCGGCCTCGGCTACGTTGCCTGCGCGCAGGAACTGCAGCAGCAGCTGTTCGAGCAGGGCGTGCAGATCGACCGCATCGTGGTCGGCTCGGGCAGCTCCGGCACGCACGGCGGCCTGGTCGCCGGCTTCCTGGGCAACCACATCCGCATCCCGATCACCGGCATCGGCGTCAGCCGCGACCCGGCCGACCAGCAGCCGCTGGTGCTCAAGGAATCCCAGGCGGTGCTGGACCTGCTCGGGGTGGACCTGAAGGTCAGGCCGGAGGACGTGCAGTGCGTCGGCGGCTACTGGCAGCCGAAGTACTCGGTGCCGAACGCCCGCATGGTCGAAGCCGTGCAGATGCTGGCCCGCACCGAAGGCATCCCGCTGGACCCGGTCTATACCGGCAAGATCATGGCGGGCCTGATCGGGCTGGCGCGCGAAGGTGCCGTCCGCCCGGAGGAGAACGTCCTGTTCCTGCACACGGGCGGCCTGCCTTCGCTGCATGCCTACGAACCGGAGGTGCTCGGCGAGCGCAAGGACCTTCCCGCGTGAAAGATTGACGCCCTGGCGGCTGCACGGCGCGCTTGCCGTTCGGCGACCACGGGAGTTCCCGGCTGGCGCGCGAGCTGGGCCTTCTGCACAATGAGCGGAAGGTATACATCAGAGGGATCGGGGACGTGCTTTCTGCCACCATGCCGTTTTCGGCCGGCTTCAGCCTGCGCCGCCGCTTTGCCGTCACGAGCCTGATCGTGATCGTCGGCATCGCGCTGGGGCTCGGCTGGATGGTGTCGGACATGCTCACCGAGCGCATGCTGCGGCGCGAGGGCGAGGTGAGCATGGAGTTCATCCGCAACCTGCTGGCGACCGACCGCTCCGCCAACTTCCTGCGCCGGCCCGCCGACCCGGAACTGCGCCAGCGCTTCCTCAATTCGATGCAGCACCTGTCCACGATGACGGAGCCGGTGCGCGCGAATGCCTTCGGCTTCGACGGCACCATGCTGTGGTCCACCGATCCATCCCTGATCGGCCGCCGCGACCACGACAACCCGGAGCTGCAGGAGGCCCTGCACGGCGACCTCGTCGTGCACAGCGGCTCCGTGGGCAAGCAGCACGACAAGCGCGAGCACGAGGGGCTCTCGCGGCAGACCCACTACTACGTCGAGAGCTACATCCCCATCCTCTCGGACGACCAGCCCTACCAGGTGCTTGGCGTGATCGAGCTGTACAAGGTGCCGGTGCAGCTCAGTGCGGCCATCGAGGAAGCCGTGCTGCAGCTCTGGGTGGCCTGCGCCGGCTCCGCGGCGGTGCTGTTCCTGGCGCTCAATGGCGTCGTCGGCCGGGCCGACCGGATCATGCGCGAACAGCAGAAGAAGCTGTCCGAGTCGCAGGCGCTCTCCAGCGCGGTGGAACTCGCGGGTGCGGTGGCGCACAACCTGCGCAATCCGCTCGCCTCGATCCGCACGGCGGCGGAGATGATGGACGGCAGCGTGGCCCACCAGGAGGAGCACGCGGAGCATCGCGACGACATCATCCAGTCCGTCGATCGCGCCAACCGCTGGATCACCGAGCTCGTGCGCGTCTCGCACGCGAGCCAGCTGCCGCTGGGGCCCGTCGCGACCAAGCCCATGTGGCGCGACTGCCTGCAGGAACTGCAGCCCGAAATGACGCGCCAGCGCGTGCTGTGGCGGCTGCAGGATGGCGAGCCGCCGGAGGTGATGGCGCATGCGCCCATGCTGCGGCAGATCCTGCTCAGCGTGCTGGCCAACGCCATCGAGGCGATGCCGCGCGGCGGCCCGCTGGCGATCGGCTGGCACCGGCAGGAAGGGCAACTCCACATCATGGTCGACGACGCCGGTTCCGGCGTGAGCGAGGAGGTGCGGCAGGCGTTGTTCCGCCCGTTCTTCAGCACGAAGAGCGGCGGGCTGGGCATCGGGCTGGCGCTGGCGCGCCGCACGCTCGCCGAGTGGGGCGGAACGATCGACCTGTTCTCGCGCAACGGCGCAGGCACGCGCGTGATGATCACGCTGCCGGTGGCGCCGAGGGAAGGAAGCTGAAGTCATGGCACAACTGCTGGTGATCGAGGACGAACTCGTCCTGGCCAAGAACATCGCGCGCTATTTCGAGCGCCAGGGCCACAGCGTGGCCGTGGTGCACGATGGCGAGACCGGCCTGAGCGCCGCGCGCGAGCTGCCGCCGGACCTGGTGATCGTCGATTTCCAGCTGCCGGGCCTCAACGGCCTCGAGGTGATCCGCGAGCTGCGCCGCCTCGACGACGAGACCCGCATCGTGATGATCACCGGCCACGGCACCATCAACCTCGCCGTGGAGGCGATGAAGGCCGGTTCGATGGACCTGCTGACCAAGCCGCTGTCGCTCGCCTCGCTGGACGAAGTCGTGCAGCGCGCCGTGCGCGAACGCGCCGGCCGCACCATGCTGCGCTACTACCAGGAGCGCGAGAACCAGCACGCGAGCGTCAACGCGCTGGTCGGCGACTGCCCGCAGATGCGCCAGCTGCGCGACATGATCCAGGCGGTGGCGGCGCACGAGCCGTCCGACAACTCGCCGGCGCCCCCGGTGCTGGTGCAGGGCGAGACGGGCACCGGCAAGGAACTCGTGGCGCGGGCCTGCCATCTCGCCAGCCCGCGCGCCGGCGGACCCTTCATCGAGGTGAATTGCGCCGCGCTGCCGGCCAACCTGATGGAAGACGAACTGTTCGGCCACGAGAAGGGCGCCTTCACCGATGCGCGCGCGCGCAAGGTGGGCCTGATCGAGGCCGCCGACGGCGGCACGTTGTTCCTCGACGAAATCGGCGAGCTCGAACTGTCGCTGCAGGGCAAGCTGCTGCGCGTGCTGGAAGACTACAAGGTCAGGCCGATCGGCTCCGTGCACGATCGCAAGATCAACGTGCGCATCGTGGCCGCGACCAACCGCGACCTCGCGGCCGAGGCCAAGGCCGGCCGCTACCGCAGCGACCTGGTCTATCGCCTGAGCGTGTTCCAGGTGCGCATCCCGCCGCTGCGCGAGCGCGGCGACGACGTGCTGCTGCTGGCGCAGGAATTCCTGCAGCGGCTGGCCACGCGCTATGCGCGCCCGCCCCTGCGGCTCGAGAGCGCCACCGCCGCGGCCCTGCGCCGCTATCCGTGGCCCGGCAACGTGCGCGAACTGCGCAACTGCCTGGAGCGCGCCGTGCTGATGCAGCGCGGGCCGGTGCTGCTGCCGGAGGACCTGGGGCTGTCCGCCCCGGAGGCGCTGATGCCGGCGATGCCCGCCCCCGCCGAGGCGTTGCCGCCCCCGATCACCATCCGTTCGCCGGGCGTGGCGCCGCTCGAATCGGTCGAGCGCGAGCACCTGCTGCAGGCGCTGGAGGCGCATGGCTGGAACGTGAGCCTGGCTGCGCGCGCGCTGCAGGTCACGCGCGACACGCTGCGCTATCGCATGGCCAAGCACGGCCTGCAGCGCAACGAACGCTGAATCGTCCTGATACAGCCTGGGTGTGCGCCAGCGCGCAGCCGCGCGGGTGAGCACCCCCACCGCCTGGGCGCGGGCGGCCTGATTCGCTTCGGAAAGACGATCCGGGCCCGTGCGGGCGACGGTCCACCCGCTGGCACGCCAGCTGCAAAGAGGAAGGCACTGCGCAGGGTCCTGCGCCGGGTGCCGCAGGCGGGTTCGCCGCGGCACGCTTGCTTCTCCACGCTGCCCTGCCGGAGCCCCCGCCATGACTCCCTCCTGCGACCTTCGCTCGCTGTTCCTCGCCGCTCTCGTGGCATGCGGCGGGCCGCAGGCGCTGGCGCAGGACGTGATGCCCACGCGCAGCGCGCCGGGGGCACAGGGCGCCCGCATCGACGTGCGGCTGGCCGACCTTGGCCCGCGCAGGTCCGCGGATTCCGCCGAGGCCGCTCCGGTGAACTTCGGCATCGGCCTGGGCCAGGCTGCGCCCGATGCCGGCCGGGGGCCGCACGAGCCGCTGCGCGAGCTCAGCGCCTACGGCGTGCTGCGCCTCGGCGCCTCGCAAGTGCAGTTCAGCGTCAGCACCGCCTTTCCGCGGCCCGGTGGCCCGGTCGGCGTCGGCGTGAACCTGCTGCACCGCTTCTGATCCTGGCCTGTGGCACCATGGCGCCTCCGCACGGAGGCCGCCATGCCGCAGCACATCGGGATCGTCGCCTGTTCCGCCGAAGGCGCGGCGCTGTGCTATCGCACGATCTGCAGCGAGGCGCCGGCGCTGCTCGGCGCGCACCGGCATCCTGAAGTCTCGATGCACACGCCTTCGCTGCACCGCTACGTCGAGTGCCTCGATGCGCGCGACCTCGAAGGCGTCGCCTCCCTCATGCTCGCGTCGGCGCACAAGCTCGCGCGCAGCGGCGCCGATTTCCTGGTCTGCCCGGACAACACCATCCACCAGGCGTTCGCGCTGCTTGCACCGCGCTCGCCGCTGCCCTGGCTGCACATCGCGCAGGTCGTCGCGTGCGAGGCAGCGGCGCGCGGGCATCGCCGCATCGGCATCCTGGGCACGCACTGGCTGGTGGCCAGCGAGGTCTATCCCGCGCAGTTCGAGGCGCAGGGGCTGGCGTGGCTGCGTCCTGGCGACGCGGAGCGCGACGAGGTGGGGCGCCTGATCATGGAAGAACTGGTGTACGGCATCCAGCGCCCCGAGCAGGTCACGTACCTGCAGGGCGTGATCGCGCGCATGCAGTCGCAGGGCTGCGATGCGGTGGTGCTGGGATGCACCGAACTGCCGCTGATCCTGGACGACGGCAACTCTCCGCTGCCGACGCTCGACTCGACCCGGCTGCTCGCGCGCGCGGCGCTGCGTCGCGCGATCGGCGTTACACCGTAGGGTGTCGATACACAAACGGGTGGGGCAGGGCGCGCAGCCAGGCGACGCCTGGGGCAGCCCACCCAGTGCCGGCACGGTGCCGAGGGTGCCGATTGTCGCCAGACAGCCTCGGCGACGCATGGCACGCCGTCTGCAATGGAGATAGTGCGAGTGCAACTGCATCGCGCCACACTCAACACACCATCAGAGGCTCACCGTGAAGAACCTGTTCTCCCTTTCCACCATCTGCGCCGCCGCCTTCCTGTCCACCGCTGCCATCGCCGCACCGGTGACGTCCAGCGCCGTCGTCTCCGCCAGCGACGCGCTCCCGCAGGCCACCATCGTCGCCCGCGAAACCGAAGCCGGCGACGACCGCGGCGGCCATCGCGGTGGCAAGGGCCGTGCGACGGAAGAAGTCGGCGGCACGCAAGTCGCCCGCGAAACCGAAGCCGGCGACGACCGCGGTGGCCATCGCGGTGGCAAGGGCCGTGCGAGCGAAGAAGCGACCGGCACGCAGGTCGCCCGCGAAACCGAAGCCGGCGACGACCGCGGCGGCCATCGCGGCGGCAAGGGCCGTGCGACGGAAGAAATCGGCGGCACGCAAGTCGCCCGCGAAACCGAAGCCGGCGACGACCGCGGCGGCCATCGCGGCGGCAAGGGCCGTGCGACGGAAGAAGTCGGCGGCACGCAAGTCGCCCGCGAAACCGAAGCCGGCGACGACCGCGGCGGCCATCGCGGCGGCAAGGGTCGTGCGACGGAAGAAATCGGCGGCACGCAAGTCGCCCGCGAAACCGAAGCCGGCGACGACCGCGGCGGCCATCGCGGCGGCAAGGGCAAGCTGAGCGAGGACGTGAGCAGCGTCGCCTGATCTCGTCGAGCGAGCGATCAAGCCCCGGTGTTCAGGCACCCGGGGCTTTTTGTTCTCTGCCCCCTTCCAAGTTCGGGATCCGTCGCGGCAGGCGCTGCGCGGAACAATGCGGCTCCTGCGAGGGTCGCAGGGGGCAGCCGTCTCCCACCCGCACGCCGCAGGACCAGGACGGGTCCCTGTCCGACTCGGCGACATAAAGGGGGAGGCGCGGGCGCAATGCCAGCTTCGCGCCAGTCTCTCACCCGCGCCGGAGGACAGTCGCAGAGGCGGACAGGGACCCGGCCTGGTCCGGCCCGGAGGCAACCGGCCGAGGCACCCGCCTGCCGGCCCAGCCAACTCAATCCGCCGTGATCCCGTTCTGCCGGATCAGCGCACCGTACTTCGCCAGCTGCGCCTTCATCGCGGTGCCCAGATCCTCGGGCGTGGTGCCGCGCGGCGTGAGGCCTTGCGCGTTGAGCTTGTCGCGCACCTCGGGATCCGCGAGCGCCTTGGCGACTTCAGCCGAGAGGCGGTGCACGATGTCCTTCGGCGTGCCTGCCGGCGCCATGATGGCGAACCAGGAGTTGAACTCGAAGCCCGGCATGCCTGATTCGGAGACGGTCGGCACGTCCGGGTACTGCGGCATGCGGCGGGGCGTGGTCACGCCGATCAGCCGCACCTTGCCGGCCTTGATCAGCGAGGTGACGGTGGCGATCCCCTGGAAGGCCGTGTCGACCTCCTTGCCGGCCACCCCCATGGCTGCCTGCGTCGCGCCCTTGTACGGCACGTGCTTCATCTGCACGCCGGCCAGCGAGGCGAACAGCGCCATCGCGATGTGCTGCGGACTGCCGTTGCCGCCGGAGCTGTAGTTGATCTGGCCCGGCGCCTTCTTCGCCGCGGCGATCAGGTCGGCGGCCGACTTCTCGTGCGCGTCCGTCGGCACCACGAGTCCCCATTCGACCGTGGCCACCAGCGACACCGGCTCGAAGTCCTTGAGGATGTCCCAGGGCATCTTCGCGTTCATGTTCGGCAGCATGGTCATGATGCTGTCGTTGAAGCCGCCGATGGTGTAGCCGTCGGGCGCAGCCTTGGCCACTTCGCCGGCGCCCATGAGGCCGGCCGCGCCGGGCTTGTTGTCGATCACGATCGACTGCCCGAGGTTCTGGCTCATCTTCTGCGCCACGATGCGGGCCGCGTTGTCGACGGCGCTGCCGGCCGCCAGCGGCACGATCATGCGGACCGGCTTGGCAGGCCAGGGGGCCTGCGCGTGCGCAAGGCTGGCGGCGCACAGGCCGGCGATCAGGGCCAGCGCGAGGCGGCGGGCGGGCGTGGACATGGCAGTCTCCTCGGGGTGTTCAGGTGTCGGCCAGCGGCGGGATCGCGAGTTCGCGCGCCAGCGAGTCCAGTTGCGTGCGCAGGGGCGCCGACAGGGCGAGGCCGTCGCGCTCGTTGGCGATGCGCTTCTCGTGGCTCTGCTCGCCGGGCAGCCAGATCCGCTCCACGCCCGGCAGGCGCTCGCTGGCGCGCATCTCGCGCACCAGCTTGTCGACGCGCGCCTTGAACTCCGCGACCTCGCCGAAGGCGTCCGGATCGATGACGAGGATCGCCTGGCCGGTGTTGGTGGGCGTCGTGTCGTCGTGGTTGAAGTCGATCACCTCGCTGCCCATCGCGGCGCCGTTGAGGGTGCCGGCCAGCAGGCCGATGACGAGCGCCAGGCCGTAGCCCTTGTAGCCGCCGATCGGCAGCAGGAAGCCTTCCTCGGCCCGTTTCGGGTCGGTGAGCGGCTGGCCCTGGCGGTCGATCATCCAGCCCTCCGGCATGGGCTCGCCCCGTTGTGCCCGGGCCTTGACCTTGCCGTAGGCGGCGACCGTGGTCGCCATGTCCAGCACCACCGGCGGCTCCTCGCCGGCCGGCACGGCGACGGCCACCGGATTGGTGGACAGCAGCATGTCCAGCCCGCCCCAGGGCGGCAGGTGGTTGGCGTTGCCGACGGCGTAGTACACGCCGACCATGTCGTGCT
Organism: Ramlibacter alkalitolerans; assembly: GCF_016722765.1. Lineage (GTDB taxonomy): Bacteria > Pseudomonadota > Gammaproteobacteria > Burkholderiales > Burkholderiaceae_C > Ramlibacter > Ramlibacter alkalitolerans. Next base: position 137,327 of record NZ_JAEQND010000002.1, read on the forward strand.
CCAGCGCCATGCGCGCATAGAGCGACGCCGGCCCGGCGTGGTTGGAGGCGCGCGCGCCGACCCAGGCCACGCCGCACTGGCGCGCCTTGGCGATCGCGATCTGCGTGGCCTTCTGCATCACGAGGTGGCCCATGCCGTTGTCGCCATCGAGCAGGGCCATGGCGGGCTTTTCCTTGGCGATGCGGATGTGCGGCCGCACGTTCACCCCGCCGGCGCGGATGCGGCGCGCATACGGAACGAGCCGGATGACGCCGTGGCCGTCGGAGCCCTGCACCTCGGCCTGCGTCATGAGCCGGGCGACGGTGAGGGCGTCCTCGGCGGGCAGGCCCAGGCGCTCGAGCGCGGCGTGGATGAAGCGGCACACCCGGGCCGGGGCGATGCGGGGTTCAGGCATTCGACATTCTCTGCATGAGCGCGCGCACGGCGCAATCGGGGCTGCTGAAGACGGGGCAGGGCAGTTCGGCCTGCACGATGGGGAGTGCGGCGGCCATCGAGAACTGCGCCAGCAGGACCGCGTCGCAACTCGCGAGCGTGCGGGCGGACTGCGCCACCTTGCGGTGGTGGTCCGCGGGGCGGCCCTGCGCGAGGTCGTCCATCGCCTCCGGGACGAACGCCGTGCGCAGGTCGATCGCGATGCCGCGCCGGCGCGCCAGGTCCTGCAGTTCGTCCGTCATGGAAGGCAGCGAGGCCTGGAAGGTGGCGACCAGCCCGAGGTGCAGCGGCCGCGGTCCGCGCGCGAGTTCCAAGGCCTGCTCGAACATCGCTTCGTTGGGCTTGAGCGTCGGCAGGCCGGTGGCGCGCCCGGCGGCCTCGATGGCCGGCCCGAAGGCAGAACAGGTGAAGAGGATGCCGCTCGCGCCGGCGCGCTGGGCATAGCGCGCCAGTTCCTCGAAGCGGCGCACCAGGTCGTCCGTCAGGCGGCCGGCCTGCGCGCGGTCGTGCGAGAGGCTGTCGTCCAGCAGGTTCAGGGGCCGCACCTGGGGCCAGTGCCGCTGGAACGCGGCCTGGATCGGCTCCATCGCGAGCGGCGTGGCGTGGATCAGGGCGATGCGGGGGGCGGCGGACATCGGCCGGAATGCTATCGGGGGCGCGAAACCGGGTCGATGCGCGTTAACGCGCGGATGCCGCAAGCCCTTGCGGCTGCAGCACGGTGATGCGCCGGCCCTCCACCCGCAGCAGCCCCTGCTGCGCCATGCCGTGCAGCAGGCGCGAGAAGTGCTCCGGCGTCAGGTGCAGGTGCGCCGCGACCGCGGCCTTGGTCGCCGGCAGCACGAAAGTGTGTCCGACGGCCTCGCCCGCCTGGCGCCGCAGATAGTCGGCCAGCCGCGCGCGGCCGTCGCGCCGCTCGTGCTGCTCGCGTTCCATCACCAGCGCCTCCAGCCGCGCGCTGAGGCCGGCGACCATGCGCCGGGCGAACAGCGGGCTGCTTTCCAGCTCGGCGAACACGGCCTCCCGCGGCAGGTGCAGCACCAGCGCGTCGGTCGCGGCTTCGGCATCGACCAGCGCCGGCCGATCGAGGAACAGGACCGGCTCGCCGAAGCTCTGGCCGGCGTTGACGGTGCCGGCCAGGCGCTCGCCGTGGCGGCCGCGCCCCAGCAGCCGGATGCGGCCGTACACCACCACGTAGAAGCCGGTGGGGACATCGCCCCGGCCGAAGACGCGTTCCCCGGCCCGCAGGGGCCGCCGCTGGGCGGCCCGGGCCAGCCGCTCCAGCGCCGCCGGCTCGATCGCGCGGAACAGGGGCAGCGCCTTCAGCAGCGCCTCCGCCGGGCGGCCGCGCCGGGGGCGGCGGGGCTCAGTGCGCTGCGGGAAGGGGACGGAAGCCGGGATGCTCGAAGCTGCGCCCATAGTCGTTGACCGCCGCGGCGACCTGCACCAGGCCGTGGGCGCGGTCGGCTTGCGGCGTGCGCCCTGCCATCGCGCCGGTGCCCGTCATCAGCTCCGACAGGATCGCGTGCAGCGCCGCATCCGCCTGCGGCGGCAGCTTGCAGTTTGCGACGATCGTGCCCACCTCTCCCTCGATGCGGACCGCCAGTGCGGCGGATTCCTCCGCCGTCATTGTGCTCCCGCGGTCGAGCTTCGGCGCGACCAGCGAGCGGATGCGGGTCATGCCTTCGCGCAGCGGCGCGTCCGAGGCCCACTTGCGGCCGCTTTCGGGCCGTGGCGCCGGCGTGCCGCCGTGCGCGTGCTCGTGCGCGTGCGGGCTGGCGGCCGGCGCCGCCAGTGCCACGGGGCCGCACGCGGCGCCCACCGCCAGGGCTGCAGCCATGATCGACATCGTCCAGGGATTGAAATGCTTCATTCGGGTCCTCCAGGGCAGGCGACCATCGCCTCCTGCGCATTGGGACGGCATCCGGCCGCGCCCGTTCGAACGGCGGGTGACGGACTTAGCAAAGATCAAGAACACGGCCGTTGCGGCGGCGCCCAGGGCACCGCTTGCCCGGCGGCCCGTGGGCCAGCCTCGGAAGCGGTGTAGGACGATGGTTCTCAGGCGCGCGGCGCGGCGCACATTGCGCGCAGCCGCCGGCACGCGAACAGGCCGGGCGCCGTGAATATTGCGCGGCGTCGCCGCTCCGCGCCGTGCAAAGCGCGTCCCGTCCTACAGCGCGGGCGTGTGGTACTTCCTAGCATCCTTGCATGAGCAAGAGGAACGGGCCCAACGCCAGGGCACACGCCATCGAGGAAGATCGTCCGAGCCGGGCCGCCGAAGTGCGCAAGCCCGAGCGCTACAGCCGCGCCGAATACGCCAAGGTGCTGGCCTTGCAGGAGGAAGTGGCGCGCGCCGACGCGGATTACCAGCGCCTGCGCAATGCCTACCTCGACATCGCGCAGCACGAACCTACGCACGAAGTGGCCCTGGCCATGATCGGCGCCGACATGGACCGCGCCCACGCGCGCCTGCAGGCGCTGATCGGACTGCCGCGGCTGCCGTTCACGCACGAGCCCAGCGCCGTCATGCGCCGCGAGGCCCAGCGCTTCGCCGACGAAAAGCGCTGACGGGCGCTTCGGTCCCCGACTACAGGGGCTCGGCCCCGCCTCCGAAGCCGGCGCTGCGTGCGGCGGCGCACCATTGCGGCCAAGGAGGTGGCATGATCACGCACGACATCGACCCCAGCCTTTGCGCGGGCGAGCCCCTGCTCGAGACACTGGACGACGGCTTTTCACCGCCGCAGCACGAGGCAGCGGCCCCGCCCGGCGCGCAGGCGGAAAGCAGCGAGCCGGCCGCACCGGCGCTGGGTCCGAAGAGCCCGTTCTGAAAGCTGCCCGCCACCCCATGAACACGTCCACACCCAAGCATCCGGTCGAGCCCGATCCGTCCCCGGACGAGCGCTCCGACGAGGCCCCGACCAACCCGTCGCAACTGCCCGTGGAGCCGGAATTCGGCCAGGCCTTGCCGCAGGCGGAGCCCGAGGATCCGGGCGTGCAGAAGCCGACGATCTGAGTTTCGAACCCGAGGAGTCTCCATGCCCTACATCCGCACGCCCGCCGGCATCACGCCGCCCACCCCCGGCCTCGAGCACGAGGAGCCGGAGTTCATGGCCAGCGAGGAAGACATTCCCGGCGGCGACACCAGCGCCTCCGCGGTGACCGACCGCAACGCCCCGCGCGAGGACCCGCTGCACACGCCCGAGCGCGAATGAACGGGAACGCACCGGTGCCGCCACCGGCGCCGCCGCCCGAGCCGAAGCCGGCCAATCCCGAGCCGACCGCTGCGCCCATCGACCCGGAGAAGGGCCGCGTGAAAACGCCGGAACCCGGCGAACACCCGAAGCAGTGATTCAGTTCGACGTGGCGAGCAGGGCCTGGGCGTCGTCGTCCGGGCTCTGCATCGGCGTGGCCTTCGCCAGGGCCATCCAGACGCCGAACGGAAGGCCGGCGCGCGCCGGGCGCTGCGCCGGCCGCGCGACCGCGAGCCGCCCCTGCGGGCCGGCCAGCATCACGCCGCATTCGGGCGGCACTTCCTCCGGCTCGCCGATCGCGCGACCGCGGGCATCCGCCCCCAGCACGTACCAGCACTCGCCGAGGTCGCGGTAGGCGGCCCGCTTGCCTTCCTGCCGCAGGTCGGCCAGCAGGTCGGAGCGGCGCACCTTGATCTCGTGCACGATCGGCTCGACGTAGCTCTCCACCGAGGTATGCCGGATCGAGAACACGTCGGGCCGCGCCACGCACCAGCGCAGCGGCCTGGCCGCCTCCCCGGTGGCGACCTGCGCCCGCAGGCTCAGGCCGGTCCAGGCGAGCCGGCCGGCGCGCGCCATTTCCTGCGCCACCCGCTGCACGAGGGCCTCGTGCGTCGACAGGGCCGACCGGTTGCGCGCCAGCACGGCGGCCAGCCAGTGGACGCCGTCGTCGGTGACGCGCAGCGTCTCGTGGCCGGCGCCGGAGCCCTCGCGCTGCAGCAGGCCGGCCGCAAGCAGGTCGATCTCCAGCGCGTCGTGGCTCGGCCAACCTGCCGAACGGTAGATGTCGCGCAGGCGCCGGGCGTGGGCGCGCGTGAGCGCCGGCGAACCGGCGGGGGGATAATCGCTGACGACCATGGGAAGCTGCCAGTGTAGAACGGTAGGCACTCTCCCACGACTTCACGCGCGCTCGGCTTATCGAGGAGCCTGAGTGGGCGCCCACAATGGCCGCATGGTTGAGAAATCGATGGAGCCCACGCGCACCGGCACCCCGCTGGCGGGCCTGAACCCCGCGCCGCTGCCCTCCGTCCTGTACGGCATCACCGCCGTGCGGGTCGAAGGCAGCCACGTCTGCGAGGTGATGATGGGGATGATCGCTCCCAGCCTCGAACACTGGGACCTGCGCCCCGCGCCCACGCGGCTGGTGGAAGTGGTCGACCGCCTGGTCGAAGGCGACACCGTCGTCACCCTGTTCCCGACCGAATGCGGCACCCTGCAGATGGGTCCGCAGGTGAAGGTCGACGTCATGCCGGAAGGCACGGAGACGCTCGCCGCGGCGGAGGAGCGACCGGGGCGGCGGCTGCTCGATCTGCCGAGGTTCTGAGCCAGCCCCTGGGGGCCGGCCGTAGGCTGGGCCGAAGGCGCAGGTGAGCTGCGCGAACCCCAGCGCTCACGCATCGCTGGGGTTGCGCTGGCGCTCCACCGCCAGCCTACGTCAAGCCTGCGGACGCAGCGCCGCCAGCTTCACCAATCCCGTCGACAGCGCCGTCCCGCACACCACGATCGCGCCGCACGCCAGCATCCACGGCGTGACGTGCTCGCCCAGGAACAGCAGGCCGTAGACGATCGCGAACACCGGCACCAGGAAGGTCACGGCCAGCGCCCGCGCCGGCCCGGCCTGCTCGATCAGGCGGAAGTACAGGATGTACGCGACACCGGTGCACAGGAGTCCCAGCACGACCAGGGCGAGCCACGCCCGGGAGCCGGGCAGCTGCGCCGGCCACAGCCACAGCGCGGGCAGCAAAAGCCCTGCCGCGGCGCCGACCTGGCTGCCCGTGGCCGTCACCAGGGGCGGCAGTCCACCCAGGTAGCGCTTCGTCGCGCTCGCCGCGACGGCATAGCAGGCCGTCGCCACCAGGCAGGCCAGCACCGCCCACGCCGGCGCGATGCCGGACGCATTGGGCGTGAAGCTCGCTCCGTCCCACGCCAGCAGGGCGACGCCGAGGAAGCCGATGGCCAGCCCCAGCACCCGCGTGCCCGTCGGCCGGTCCTTCAGCCACAGCCACGCCACCAGCGCGCCGAACAGCGGCACGGTCGCATTCAGGATCGCCGACAGCCCGGTGGTGATCGCCAGCAGGGCGAAGGAGAAGAGGGCGAACGGCAGCGCGGAGTTGACGACGCCCACCAGGCACACGGCGAGCCAGTGGCGCCGGAACACGCGCGCATGGCCTTTCCAGAGCATCAGCGGTACCAGGAAGGCCGCGGCGATGCCCACGCGCACGGCGGCCGTCGGCACCGCTCCGAACTCCACCACCGCGAAGCGCATGAACAGGAAGGACGAACCCCAGATCGCCGCCAGCGCGATGAAGTCGATGATGGAGGAGAGGGACATGCGTCAGGCCGCGGCCGGCACCTCGCGCAGCGCCCCTTCCAGCCGCAGCAGCGCCGTCTTGCGCTCCAGCCCGCCGGCATAGCCCGTGAGGCTGCCGCCGCTGCCCACCACGCGGTGGCACGGCACGACGATGCTCACGGGATTGCGGCCGACCGCGGCGCCGACGGCCCGTGCGGCGCCCGGCCGCCCGAGCCGGCGCGCCAGCTCCGCGTAGCTGGTGGTGCCGCCATGGGGGATCGCCAGCAGCGCCGCCCAGACGTCCTGCTGGAAGGGCGTGCCGGCCTGCAGGTCCAGCGGCAGCGCGAACCCGGTGCGCTCGCCGGCGAACCAGGCTGCCAGTTGCGCCATCGCCTCCCGCAGTACCGGATGCGCCGGATCCTCGCGCCAGCCCCGGCTGTCGGGACCGTGCCGCTGGCCGAGGAACCACAGTCCCGCCAGGCCGCGGTCGGTGGCCGCCAGCAGCATCGTGCCCAGCGGGCTTTCGTAGTGCGCGCAGACGCGCGTCGTTGCGGTGTTCATCTCATGCTCCTTGCGACAGTGCGCTCCACGCGCGGACGACCGCGTAGCTGCGCCACGGTTTCCATTGCTGCGATGCGGCCTCGGCTTCGCGCGCCGGCTGCCGGCTTTGCTGCACGCCCAGCGCCTTGTGCAGCGCCACGTCGCCGGCCGGGAAGGCGTCGGGCCAGCGCAGCGCCCGCATCGCGATGTACTGCGCCGTCCAGTCGCCGATGCCGGGCAGCTCCTTCAGCGCCGCCGTCGTCGCCGGCACGTCGGCGCCGGGATGCAGCGACAAGCGCCGTTCGGCCACGGCGCGGGCGATCGCCACGATGGCCGCCTGCCGCTGGCGCACGATGCCGATCTGCCCCAGCGCATCGCCCTCGGCCGCCGCGAGCACCTCGGGCGCCGGGAACAGCCGGTCCAGCCCCGCGTGCGGCGTGGCCAGTGGCACGCCGAAACGCTGCACCAGCCTCTGCGCCAGCGTGCGTGCAGCCGCCACCGTGATCTGCTGGCCGAGCACGGCCCGCACGGCGAGCTCGTAGCCGCTCAGCGAGCCCGGCACGCGCAGCCCGTCGCCGAGCGGGAAGCTGCCATGCAGCCGCGCATTGATCGCGTGCGGATCGGCGTCGAGGTCGAACGCCGCCCGCACGCGGCGAATCAGAAGCGGCAGCACGCCGTGCAGCGATTCGCTCACGCGCAGCACGAGCTGGCACTGCGCCTCGTCGAAGTCGGCACTGAGCCAGCCTTCCCAGCGCCTGCCGTTGGCGTCCAGCGCCAGGGTGCGCGCGAGCTGCCGCGGCCCCAGCGCCTCCACGCCCGCGATGGCCCGCGTGCGGAAGAAGCCCAGCATCGCGTCGACGTCATACGGCGGCCGGTAGCCGAGCCGCACCTCGCAGCTCGCCTCGTGCACGCCGCCTTCGCGCCGCAGTGCGTTCGGGCTCATGCCGTACTGCTCCGTGAAGACTGCGTTGAAGCGGCGCAGGCTGGCGAAGCCGCTCAGGAGCGCGATCTCGGTGATCGGCAGCCGCGTGTCGGCCAGCAACTGCTTGGCCGTGAGCAGCCGCCGGGTCTGCAGGTACTGCAGCGGCGACACGCCCAGCTGCGCCTCGAAGATGCGCCGCAGGTGGCGGTCGCTGATGCCCAGCCGCTGCGCCAGCCCTTCGATGGAAGGCGCATCGCCGCCCCAGGCTTCCGGCTCGTCGAGCAGCCGCGCGGCCTGCTGGGCCAGCACGGCGCTCGCATCCTGCAGCGACCAGCGCAGTCCCTGCGGCGCCAGTTCCGGCCGGCAGCGCAGGCAGGGCCGGAAGCCGGCCGTTTCGGCCTGCGCCGCCAGAGCGAAGAAGCGGCAGTTCTCCAGCCGCGGGGTGCGCACCTTGCACACCGGGCGGCAGTAGATGCCGGTCGAGGTCACCCCGGTGAAGAACGAGCCGTCGAAGCGCGCATCACGCGTCTTCAGCGCCAGGTAGCAGGCGTCCGGATGCAGGGGTGGCTCGAGGGGGCTCATGCGACCGATCATACGCAGCGCCCCGGGCCGGACTAGCCGTTTCCGGACATGTTCCCGGGCGCCGCGCACCTAGAATGCGCCGGACCCGATTCCAAAACAGGCAAGCAGATCCATGCAGCTCAGCCCCACCATTTTCAAGGCCTACGACGTCCGCGGCATCGTTCCCTCCACGCTCACGGAGGAAGTGGCCGAGGCCCTCGGCCGCGCTTTCGGCACCGTCGCCCGCAAGGAAGGCGAGAAGAGCGTGGCCGTCGGCCGCGACGGGCGACTCAGCGGCCCCTCGCTCAGTGCCGCGCTCGTCCGCGGTCTCACGGCCGCCGGCGTCGACGTGATCGACGTCGGCATGTGCACGACGCCCATGCTGTACTTCGCCGCCAACACGCTCGCCAGCAGCGGCATCCAGGTCACGGGCAGCCACAACCCGAAGGACTACAACGGCTTCAAGATGGTGCTCGCCGGCCGCGCGATCTACGGCGACGAGATCCAGGCGCTGCGCCAGATGATCGAGAGCGAAGGCTGGGACCAGCCGCCGCAGCAGGGCACGATCCGCAACGTCAACATCTTCGCGGCCTACCGCGACCGCATCAAGGGCGACATCCAGCTCGCGCGCCCGCTGAAGGTGGTCGTCGATTGCGGCAACGGCGTGGCCGGCGCCTCGGCCCCCGAGATCTTCCGCGCGATCGGTTGCGAGGTGATCGAGATGTACAGCGAGGTCGACGGCAACTTCCCCAACCACCACCCGGACCCGAGCAAGCCGGAGAACCTGCGCGACCTGATCGCGAAGCTGAAGGAGACCGGCGCCGACCTCGGCCTGGCCTTCGACGGCGACGGCGACCGCCTGGGCATCATCACGCAGGGCGGCAACAACATCTATCCGGACCGGCAGATGATGCTGTTCGCCCGCGACGTGCTCTCGCGCGTGCCGGGCGGGACGATCCTGTTCGACGTCAAGTGCACGCAGCGGCTCGCACCCGCCATCGCCGCCGCCGGTGGCCAGCCGCTGATGTTCAAGACCGGCCACTCGCTGATCAAGGCGAAGATGAAGGAAGTCGGTTCGCCGCTAGGCGGCGAGATGAGCGGCCACATCTTCTTCAAGGAGCGCTGGTACGGCTTCGACGACGGCACCTACGCCGGCTGCCGGCTGCTGGAGATCCTCTCGCGCTCGCCCGATCCCAGTGCCGTGCTCGATGCGCTGCCGACCAGCTTCTCCACGCCCGAACTGAACGTCAAGTGCGAGGAAGGCGAGCCGCATCGCGTCGTCACGGAGCTGGTGAAGAAAGCCAGCTTCCCCGATGCGCAGGTGTCGACCATCGACGGCCTGCGGGTGGACTGGCCGGACGGCTTCGGCCTGGTGCGCGCGTCCAACACGACCCCGGTGCTGGTGCTGCGCTTCGAGGGCCACACGCCCGAGGCGATGCACCGCATCGAGAACGAGATGCTGGCGCTGCTGCGCAGCGTCAAGCCGGACGCGCAGATCGGCGAGGCGGCGCACTGAGATAATGCCCCGTCCCCGCCGGTGATCGTCATCCCCGCGCAGGCGGGGATCCAGAGCGGCGCGCCGCGCCGTCCCTGAATGCCCTGGGTCCCCGCCTGCGCGGGGACGACGAATCCAGCCTTGAACATCCTCATCGTCAAACTCTCCTCGCTCGGCGACGTGGTGCATGCCATGCCGGCGGTGCAGGACATCCTGGCGGCCCTGCCGGACGCGCGCGTCGACTGGGTCGTCGAGCGCGGCTTCGCTGCGCTGGTGGAACGCTGCGCGGGCGTGCGGCGTGCCATCCCGTGCGAGCTGCGCCGGTGGCGCAAGGCGCCGCTGGCACGCAGCACCCGGCACGAGTGGCGCGCGTTCCGCCAGGACCTGCACCGCGAGAGCTACGACGCCGTGATCGACCTGCAGGGCCTGACGAAATCTGCGCTGGTCGCCCACATGGCGCAGCTGGCGCCCGGCGGCAGGCGCTATGCCATGGCCAATCGCACCGAAGGCTCCAGCTACGAGGCGCCGACGCGCTGGGTCGCCGATGTCGCGATCCCGGTGGAGACGCAATCGCATGCGGTGCAGCGCTCGCGGGCGCTGTGCGCCCGCGCCCTCGGCTATGAAGTGCAGGGCCCGCCGCGCTTCGGGCTCGGTGCCGCCGGCGGGGGGCACGACGACACGGTCGTCCTGATCCACGGCACCTCGCGCGACGACAAGTGCTGGCCCGAGCCGCTCTGGGTCGCGCTGGGCGAGCGCCTGATCGCGCAGGGCCATCGGCTGGGCCTGCCGCACGGCAGCGATGCCGAGTGCGCGCGCAGCGTGCGCCTGGCGCAGGCGCTCGGCGCGCGGGCCGAGGTCTGGCCGCGGCTGTCGCTCGACACGCTGACGCAGCGCATGGCGCAGTGCGCCGGCGCCATCGGCGTCGACAGCGGCCTGAGCCACATCGCCGTCGCGCTCGACCTGCCGCACGTGCAGATCTACAACTTCGACACCGCATGGCGCACGGGGCCGCTGGATTCGGCGCGCCAGCGCAGCGTGTTTGGCGCGCCGGCACCGGACGTCGACGCGGTGTGGGAGAGCTGGCGGGCCGTCACAATGCCGGGATGATCCGGCCGCTGTATTCCCTGGTGCTGATCGGCGCGCAGCCGCTGCTGCGGCGCAAGCTGCGCCGGCGCGGCGCGGCCGAGCCGGGCTACCTGGAGCACGTCGAGGAGCGCTTCGGCCGCTACGAAGCGCCGACCGCGCCGGGTCGGCTGTGGATCCACGCCGTTTCGCTGGGCGAGACGCGCGCCGCCGCGATCCTGGTCGATGCCCTGCGGCGCGCGCAACCGGGGCTGCGCATCCTGCTCACGCACGGAACGGCGACCGGCCGCGCCGAGGGACAGCGGCTGCTGCGCGAAGGCGACGCGCAGGCCTGGCTGCCCTGGGACACGCCGCCGGCCGTGCGGCGCTTCCTGGACCACTTCCGGCCCGCCGCCGGCATCCTGATGGAAACCGAGGTGTGGCCGAACCTCGCGGCGCAGTGCCATGCGCGCGGCATTCCGCTCGCCCTCGCCAACGCCCGGCTCTCGGAGAAATCGCTGTCGCAGGCACGGCGGCTGGCGGGCCTGTCGCGGCCGGCCTATGGCGCGCTGCGCGCCGTCTGGGCGCAGACGCAGAACGATGCGCGGCGGCTCGCCGAGGCCGGCGCGACGGTGCAAGGCGTGTTCGGCAATCTCAAGTTCGACGCCAGTCCGGATCCGGCACTGCTGGCGCAGGGGCGCGACTGGCGTTCCACCGCGCCGCATCCGGTGGTGATGTTCGCCAGTTCGCGCGAGGGCGAGGAGGCGCAGTTCCTGCAGGCCATCGCTGCGCATCGCGACGTGCAGTGGCTGCTGGTGCCGCGCCACCCGCAGCGCTTCGACGAAGTGGCGGCGCTGGCGGCGCAGGCCGGCTTCACGGTCTCGCGCCGCAGCACCTGGGACGGCGCGCCGGTGCCGGCGCAGGTCTGGATCGGCGATTCGCTCGGCGAGATGTCCCTGTACTACGCGCTCGCGGACGCGGCGCTGCTCGGGGGCAGCTTCGCGCCGCTGGGCGGGCAGAACCTCATCGAGGCGGCGGCCTGCGGCTGCCCGGTGGTGATGGGGCCGCACACCTTCAACTTCAGCGAGGCGGCGCAGCTGGCGCAGCAGGCCGGGGCGGCGCAGCGCGCGGCCTCGATGCAGGAGGGCGTGCGCGCCGCGGTGGAACTCGTGCGCGACCGGCAGGCTCGCGCGCGCGCCGTGGAGGCCAGCGAGGCCTTCGCGGCTGCGCATCGCGGCGCCGCCGACAAGACTGCGCGCGCGGTGCTGAAGCTGCTCGCGGGATAGGCGTCGCGGCAGGGAAACGCACGCGCGCTTCTCTGCCGCGCAGCCTCCTCGCCACGTCATGCCCGCGCAGGCGGGAATCCACTTCCGACGCGCCTCGCACCCGGCCTTGCATCGAGCCAAAAGGTGTATTTGCGCTGCATCAATTCCACTTTGCCAGCGTGTCCCTACGCTTGGACTCGATCGTTGCCGGCCGCACCAGCGCGCCGCCAAGGAGTCGTTCGGAGCGTGCGGCCCTGCCGCACCGCGAGTACTAGAAAGGACTGGCAGTGAGCAAGAACGAGGCGCCCGCGAGCGCCACCCCGACGGACCCGGCGCGGCGCCGTTTCCTCAACACCACCACGCTGGCCGGCATCGCCGGTGCCGGCCTCACCATGGGCCTGGCCGGGTGCAACGAGTCGGGCAAGCCCACGAAGGCGGCTGCAGGTGGAGCGGCGTCCGCGCCGGCCGCCGCTGCCGGCGAAGCGGTGGAGTACTCGAAGTACGAGGTGCCGCCCGGCCAGCTCGATGCCTACTATGCCCTGTCCTCCGGCGGCCACTCGGGCGAAGTGCGGATCTACGGGCTGCCTTCGGGACGCCTGTTCAAGCGCATTCCGGTCTTCAACATCGACTGCCTGGTGGGCTGGGGCATCACCAACGAGTCGAAGAAGATCATGGGCACCAACGCCGACGGCAGCCTGAAGTACTTCACCGGCGACACCCACCACGTGCACCCCACGTACACCGACGGCACGTACAACGGCAAGTACATCTTCGTCAACGACAAGATCCACGGCCGGCTCGCGCGCGTGCGCCTCGACACCATGGAGTGCGACCGCATCACCGAGATCCCGAACGTGCAGGGCTTCCACGGCGTGTTCCCCGACAAGCGAGATCCGGTGGATGCGAACATCAACTCCACGACGCGCGTGTTCTGCGGCGCCGAGTTCCAGATCCCCACGCCAAACGACGGCCACGACCTGGACAAGCCGGAGAACTACTTCGCCCTGTTCACCTGCGTCGACGCCGAGACCATGGAAGTGCGCTACCAGGTCAAGGTGGACGGCAACCTGGACCTGATCGCCACCTCGTACGACGGCAAGCTGGCCTGCTCGAACCAGTACAACAGCGAGAACGGCGTGCACTACGAGCAGATGATGACGGCGGAGCGCGACGCCTGCGTGTTCTTCCACATCGAGCGCATCGAGGCGGCCGTCAAGGCCGGCAAGACCTTCCGCATCGGCAACTCGCCGGTGCCGGTGGTGGACGGCAGGAAGGCCGCCAACGCCGACCCGAAGACGGCCCTGACCTGCTACGTGCCGGTGCCCAAGAATCCGCACGGCGTCAACGCCAGCCCGGACGGCAAGTACTTCGCCTGCTCCGGCAAGCTCTCGCCCACCGCGACGCTGATCTCCAACGAGCTGGTGCTCAAGTGGTTCGACGGCGGCCTGAAGGAGCCGCGCGACACCGTGGTGGCGGAACCCGAGATCGGCCTCGGACCGCTGCACACGGCGTTCGACAACCGGGGCAACGCGTACACGACCCTGTTCCTCGACAGCCAGATCGTCAAGTGGAACGTCGAGGCCGCGATCAAGTCCTACCAGGGCGACAAGAACGCCAAGCCGGTGGTGGACCGCATCGACGTGCACTACCAGCCGGGGCACGGCTTCACCTCGATGGGCGAGACGAAGGAGGCCGACGGCAAGTTCTTCCTCTCCGACAACAAGTTCTCGAAGGACCGCTTCCTGCCCGTCGGCCCGCTGCACCCGGAGACCGCGCAGCTGATCGACATCAGCGGCGACAAGATGAAGCTGGTGGCCGACCACGCGGTGTATTCCGAGCCGCATGACTCGATCGTGATCCGCCGCGACATCATCAAGACGCGCCAGGTCTACGACGTCGCCGAGTTCCCCAACGCGGTGAAGGACCCGAAGGATTGCCGCGTCGAGCGCAACGGAAAGAAGGTGACCGTGTACCTGACCTCGCAGGCGCCGACCTTCGGCCTGCGCGAGTGGACGGTCAAGCGCGGCGACGAGGTGACGATCATCCTGACCAACCATGACAAGGTGCAGGACCTGACGCACGGCTTCGCGATCCCCAAGTACAACGTCAACTTCATCGTCAACCCCGGCGAGACGAAGTCGGTGACGTTCAAGGCCGACAAGCCCGGCGTGTACTGGGCCTACTGCACCAACTTCTGCCACGCCCTGCACCTGGAGATGCGCTCGCGCATGCTGGTGGAGGCCTGAGGGCCGCCTGAAGTGAAGTCCCTGCTCCTGCGCGTGCTCGCGCTGCTCCTGGCCCTGGCGGCCGGGGCGGCGGCGGCGGCCGACGCGGGCGCCTCCTACGAGGCCCCGCTGCCGGCGCAACTCGCGACCGACCCCGATCTCTGTGCCTGGGTGCCTTGCCGGCAGGTGCTGCCGCAGGCCGAGAGCTTCTCGCCGCGCAAGGGCCGCCCGCCCTACGTCGAGGCCTACGCCACGCGCGACGGCCAGCGCAAGCTGGTCGGCTACGTGTACCTGTCGACCGACATCGTCGACATTCCCGGCTACTCGGGCAAGCCGATCGTCACCCTGATCGGCATGGACGCGCGCGGCGTCATCACCGACGTGAAGGTGCTGCGCCATTCCGAGCCCATCCTGCTGCTCGGCATCCCCGAGAGCGCGCTGGCACGCTTCATCCACCAGTACGTCGGCCGCTTCGCCGGCGCCCACCTGGAGATCGGCCAGGCCGCCGAACAGGGCGACGGGCTCGATGCGATCAGCGGCGCCACGGTGACGGTGATCGCCGAGAACCAGGTGATCCTGCGTTCGGCCCGCGAGGTCGCGCGCCAGGTGGGAATCCTGCAGCCCACGGTGCGGCCGCAGGCGCGCTTCGCGCTCACCGAGGCCGCGCGCGACTGGCAGTCCCTGCTCGACGAGGGCAGCATCCAGCGCCTGACGGTGCAGCCGCGGGACCTGGGCCGCGAAGGCGGCGGCCCGCCGGTGATCGACCTGTTCTTCGGCGACCTCAGCGCGCCCGCGGTGGGCCGCGCGGTGCTCGGCGAGGCCGGTTTCCGCGACCTGCGCGCGCGCCTGCAGGCGGGCGAGCACGCGATCTTCCTGCTCGCCAACGGCTCGGAGTCCTTCAAGGGCTCGGGCTTCGTGCGCGGCGGCATCTTCGACCGCGTGCAGGTGGCGCAGGACGATGACACCTTCACCTTCCGCGACGTCGACTACCTGAACCTCTACGACGTGAAGGCACCGGGTGCGCCGGCCTTCCGCGAGTCGGGCATCTTCATCCTGCGCAGCGCCGCGTTCTCGCAGGCCTATCCCTGGAAGCTCAAGTTCCTGGCGAACCGCGTGGACCGCCAGACCGGCACCAAGACCTTCGCCAGCTTCGAGCAGGAATACTGGCTGCCGGCCAGCCAGCTCGAAGGCGGCCGTCCGGCCATCCAGCGCGCCGCGCCCGCGTGGCTGAAGATCTGGCAGGGCCGCCGGCTCGAGATCGCGCTGTTCGCGCTGCTGCTCGCTGCGGGGGGCACCACCTACGCGCTGCGCGACCGCCTGGTGCGCCGCGCGCGCCGCAAGGACAAGCGCTGGGTCGAAGTGCCCAAGTACGCGCTCTGGATCGCCAGCATCGGCTTCGCCGGCTTCTTCCTGAAGGCGCAGCCCTCGGTGACGCACGTGCTGACGTGGTTCCACGAGATCCTGTTCCGCTGGGAGTGGAGCCTGTTCCTGTCGGACCCGTTCATCTTCCTGTTCTGGATCTTCATCATCGCCTCGGTCTTCTTCTGGGGCCGCGGGATGTTCTGCGGCTGGCTGTGCCCCTACGGCGCCTTGAGCGAGCTCACGCACCGCATCGCGAGGGCGGTCGGCCTGGGGCGGTTCCAGCGCAAGCTGCCGCAGTGGCTGCACGACCGGCTCAAGTGGGTGAAGTACGGGGTGTTCGTCGGCCTGCTGGCGGTCTCCTTCTATTCGATGCCGCTGGCGGAGAAGCTGGCGGAGATCGAGCCCTTCAAGACCACCTTCCTGGTCGGCGTGCTGAACCGCTCCTGGCCCTTCATCACCTTCTGGGGGCTGCTGCTGGCCGCCGCGATCGTCGTCGAGCGGCCGTTCTGCAAGTACCTGTGCCCGCTGGGCGCCAGCCTGGCCATTCCTTCCACCTTCCGCTGGTGGGGCCTCAAGCGCAAGGACGAATGCGGCCCGTGCACCGCCTGCGCCACCGGCTGCCATGCGCAGGCCATCGACCACCGCAGCGGCCGCATCGACGCGCGCGAATGCCTGCTGTGCCTGGACTGCATGGTGATGTACTACGACGACCACAGCTGCCCGCCGCTGGTGAAGGAGCGCAAGGCCCGCACCAGCGCCGGCCTGCAGCTCACGCCGATCGGGGCCAACGGCTACTACATCCCGATCCGGGCGGTGCCCGACGATCGTCCGGTGGTGGCGACGCCCGTGCTGCCGCCGCAGCCGCAGCCGCAGCAAGGCCTTGTGCGCTGGCTCGCGTCCGAGGTGATCGACCACCTGTTCCCCTGGAACGGCCAGTTCCTGCACCAGCCGCTGTTCTTCCGCGCCGCCGGCATCGGCCTGGCCATCCTGGTCACCTGGGCCTGGCTGCTGGGCGCGGCCGGCCGGCTCGGCACCGGCATCCTCCTGGGCTGGTGGCTGGCGTGGAGCGCCTACGAACTCGTCACGCGCATGGCGTGCAAGCCGCGCGTGAAGGAAGGCCCCTGGTGGGGCCGCAAGCTGCGGCCGGCAAGCTGGCCCGACATGGCCGCCTACGTCGGCATGAAGAACCTCCTGATCGGGGCGGCGCTGTTCCTCGCCATGCAGGCCGGCGGCGCGCTGCACCTGCTGCAGGGGCTGCCGCGGATCGCGGGGCTGCACCCATGAAGGCGTCGCTGCGTCGCTGCGCCGCGCTGCTGGTGGCGCTGGCCGCCTCGCTGGCCGGCGCGGCGGAACTGCGCGTCGCGCCCGGCGGCTCCATCGGCGCCGCGATCGCGCAGGCCCGGCCGGGCGACACCGTGCTGGTGGAGCGCGGCCGCTACGAGGAACACCTGGTGATCGACAAGCCGCTGACGCTCCAGGGCGTCGGCCGCCCCACGGTGAGCGGCGGGGGCAGCGGCGACACGATCCGCGTGCGTGCGAGCGGCGTCACCATCGCCGGCCTGATCGTCGCCGACAGCGGCGCCGACCTCGGGGCCCAGAACGCCGGCATCGCGATCCGCGCCGGCGCCGATCGCGCCACCGTGCGCGACTGCGATCTCTCCTACAACCTGTTCGGCCTCTACATCGAGGGCGTGAAGGACGTGCAGGTGATCGGCAACCTGATCACCGGCAAGCGCGACCTCGCCTCGGCACAGCGCGGCAACGGCATCCAGCTGTACGACACCTCAGGCGCGCGCATCGAGGACAACCGCATCAGCTTCACGCGCGACGGCATCTACGTGGACATCTCGCACCACGCCGTGTTCCGCGGCAACCGCATCCACGACGTGCGCTACGGCACCCACTACATGAACTCCCACCACAATCTGTGGGAGGGCAACGAGGTTTACCGCAACCGCACCGGCCTGGCGCTGATGGAGACGCGCGACCAGCAGGTGCGCAACAACCGCGTCTGGGGCAACTCGGACGCCGGCATCATGCTGCGCACCATCCAGGACTCGGTGGTCGAAGGCAACGTGGTCACGGGCAACCAGCGCGGCTTCTTCATCTACGACGCCGAATACAACACGCTGCGCGGCAACCTGGTGGCCGACAACGAGGTCGGCGCCCACGTCTGGGCCGGCTCGATCCACAACGACGTGGACGGCAACGACTTCGTGCGCAACCGCCAGCAGGTGCGCTACGTCGCCGCCCGCGACGAGGCCTGGGGCGGCAAGAGCGGCAACTACTGGAGCAACTACGTGGGCTGGGACCGCGACGGCGACGGCCGCGGCGACACGCCCTACGAGGCCAACGACGTGGTCGACCGCCTGGTGTGGCGGCTGCCGCTGGTCAAGCTGCTCCTCAACAGCGCGGCAGTGCAGACGCTGCGCCTCGTCGCGCAGCAGTTTCCGCTGCTGCGCGCGCCCAGCATCGTCGACGCGAAGCCGCGCATGCGGCCGCAGCACGAACGCTGGCAGGACCTGCGGGGGAGCATCCAACCATGATCGAGATCAGCGGCGTCTCCAGGCGCTACGGCGAGGTGCACGCGGTCAGCGGCGTCGACCTGCGCGTGCACGCCGGAGAGGTGTTCGGCCTGATCGGCCACAACGGCGCCGGCAAGAGCACGCTCTTCAAGATGATGCTGGGGCTGGTGGCCGCCAGCACCGGCGAGATCCGCATCGCCGGCGAATCCGTCACCGGCAAGCGCTTTCGCGAGGTGCGGCGCGGCATCGGCTACCTGCCGGAGAACGTGGTCTTCCACGACAACCTCACCGGCCTCGAAACGCTGGCCTTCTTCGCCCGCCTCAAGGGCGTGCCGCGGACGCAGTGCGCCCCGCTGCTGGAGCGCGTCGGCCTCGCCGAGGCTGGCGGCCGGCGCGTGCGCGGCTACTCCAAGGGCATGCGGCAGCGCCTGGGCTTCGCGCAGGCGCTGCTGGGCGAGCCCCGGCTGCTGTTCCTCGACGAGCCCACCACCGGGCTGGACCCCGAAGGCATCCGCGAGTTCTACGAGATCCTGCGCGCGCTGCGGGCGGGCGGTACCACCATCGTGCTGACCTCGCACATCCTTTCGGAGATCCAGGAGCGGGTGGGGCGGCTCGCGATCATGAAGTCGGGCCGCGTGCAGGCCTGCGGCACCGTGCAGGCGCTGCGCGAGGCGGCGCACCTGCCCCTGCGCTTCGAGCTGGAACTGGCCGAAGGCGACGAGCACTGCGTGCAGGGCGCGCTGCACGGGCTCGGCCTGCCGGCGCTGCGCCGGCAGGGCGGGACCGTCTCGGTGGACTGCCCGCGCGCCTCCAAGATGGCCGTGCTGCGCGCGCTCTCCGCGCTGGGCAGCCAGGTCAGCGACCTGCGCGTGCGCGAGCCCTCGCTGGAGGACATCTTCCTGGGGTATGCATCATGAGCCTGGAACTGCGCCAGGTCGGCATCGTCGCCGGCCGCGAATTCCGCGACCGCCTGCGCAACCGCTGGGTGCTCGCCATCCTGCTGGTGTTCACCGCCTTCGCCTTCGTCATTGCCTACTTCGGCGCCGCGCAGCAGGGCGCGGTGGGCTTTCGCGGCATCGAGGTGACGATCGCCAGCCTGGTCAGCCTGGTGATCTACCTGGTGCCGTTGATCGCGCTGATCCTCGGCTTCGACGCGATCGTGGGCGAACGCGAGCGCGGCACGCTGGACCTGCTGCTGTCCATGCCGCTCACGCGCTTCGAACTGCTGCTGGGGAAGTTCCTGGGCCTGTCCGCGGCACTGGCCTCGTCCACGGTGGCGGGCTTCGGGCTCGTGGGCCTGCTGCTGGCGGGCACCTTCCCGCCCGGCGCCTGGTTCCACTATGCCGGCTTCATCCTCAGCGCGGTGCTGCTCGGGATGGCCTTCCTGAGCCTCGCCGTCGCCATCTCGGTGTTCGCGTCGGACCGCACGCGCGCCAGCGGCATCGCGATCGCGGCGTGGTTCTTCTTCGTCCTGGTGTACGACCTGCTGCTGCTCGGCGCGCTGGTGGTCACCGGCGGCGGCATCGCGGCCGATGCCTTCCCGCTGCTGCTGCTGCTGAACCCGGCCGACGTGTTCCGGCTCCTCAACATCTTCGCGCTGGAGGAGGTCCGCACCTTCTACGGCCTCACGACCATGTTCCCTCCCCGACTCGCCAACCCCCTCGTGCTGGGCGCGCTCATGCTCGCCTGGATCGCACTGCCGCTGGGGCTGGCTTCCTGGAAGTTCCGACGATGACATCCCTGCGCTTCGCACTCCTTGCCGCCGCGGTGGCGGCGCTGGCCGCCTGCGGGCAGTCCGGCCAGCTCGCCACCGGACCGGTGGAACTCACGCGCGACGTCGCGTGCAGCCTCGACGGCATGACGCTGCTCGACTACCCCGGCCCCAAGGCGCAGGTCCACTACGAGCAGGGGGTCCCCGACTTCTTCTGCGACACGGTCGAACTGTTCGCCGTGATCCTGCGGCCCGAGCAGCAGAAGCGCGTGCGCGCGATCTACGTGCAGGACATGGGCAGCGCCGACTGGACGCAGCCGCAGGGCCACTGGATCGATGCGCGCACCGCCTTCTACGTGACCGGCTCGAAGCAGCGCGGCTCGATGGGGCCGACCATCGCCTCCTTCGCGCACGAGCAGGATGCCCGCGCGCTGGTCGCCCGCGACGGCGGCCGGGTGCTGCGCTTCGACGAAGTGAAGCCCGAGATGGCCGTCATCGACGGCGGCGTGCTCAAGGACCAGCACAGCTGAGCGAGCGCCCACGATTCCCCCTCGCGGCGCCCCCGCGCCGCATTCCCCAACGGAGCCGCGCCCGCGGCTTCATCCACCCTGGACCCGAAGATGTTGAAGAAGACCCTGTTCCCCATGATGCTGGTGGCGCTGCTCGCTGCCTGCGGCGGCAAGCAGGAGGCCGCGCCCGCCGCCGCCCCCGCGCAGGCCGCGCCCACCCAGGCGGTTGCCGCCGCGGCGCCCGCCCCCGCCGAGAACGCGCAGGGCGAGAAGGTGTTCAAGGGCACCTGCGCCCTGTGCCACCAGACCGGCGCCGGCGGCGCGCCCGTGGTCGCCAACAAGGGCGACTGGGCGCCGCGCATCGCGCAGGGCAAGGAGACGCTCTACACGCACGCCATCACCGGCTACACCGGGCAGAAGGGCGCGATGCCGCCCAAGGGCGCCAACGCGTCGCTGGCCGATGCGGACGTGAAGGCGGCCGTGGATTACATGGTCGGCAAGTCGATGTAGGAACGCGGACGGGGACCCGGCGCACGGGTCCTCGCCGTGCCGCGCTCAGGCGCGGTACGGGCGGCCGCCCAGTGCCGCGAAGGCCGGCGTCATGAAGTCGTGCAGCCGGCCGTCGGCCTCGCGCACGATGAAGTAGGCGGCGATGCGCTGCTCCACCGCGAGCGCGTAGCCGCGTTCCGGGCCGAGCACGATCAGCTTGCCGAGCGCGTCGGCCCAGGCGCCGCGCGATGCGGCGACGCTCACCGAGGTGAGCCGGTTGGCGATCGGGCGGCCCGTGGCCGGATCGATCTCGTGCGAGTAGCGCTGCCCGTCGCGCTCGAAGAAGTTGCGGTAGTCGCCCGAAGTGGCCACCGCCAGGCCGGACAGCGGCAGCACGTAGCGCGGCCGGCGCGCCCCGGCTTCGGGCTGCTCGATGGCGATCTGCCACGGTGTGCCACGGGCATTGAGTCCGCGGGTGCGCACCTCGCCGCCCGCGTCCACCAGGTAGTGCGCTATCCCCAGCGCCTCCAGGGCCTGCGCGGCCCGGTCCACGGCGTAGCCCTTGGCGATGCCCGAGAGGTCGGCGCGCACCTGCGCGCGTTGCTTGGCAACGGTGCCGCTGTCGGCATCCACCTGCAGCAGGTGCCAGCCGACGTTGCGCTCCAGCGCCCGCCGCTCGCTGTCGCCCGGCAGGCGCGGCGTGCGCGCAGGGCCGAAGCCCCACGCGTCCACCGCCGGTGCGACCGTCACGTCGAAGGCGCCCTGCGTGGCCGCGCTGGCCTGCTGCGCCAACGCGAACACCTGCAGGGTGTCGCGCGACAAGGCGAAGGGCGTGGTCCCGGCGTGGGCATTGAAGCGCGAGAGCTCGGACTGCGGCTTGTGCGTGGACATGGCGCTGTCCACCGCGGCCAGTGCGGCGGCCACTGCGTCTTCGGCCGTGCGTCGCAGCGCCTCGGTGAGTTGCCGGCCCGCGAGGCTCACGCGCCAGGCCGAGCCCATGCTGAAACCCTCGAAGCGGGCGCTGGGCACGGAGGAGACGATGGAAGCACCGCCGCAGGCGGACAGCACGGTGGCGGCGCCCAGGCCCTGCAGCAGGGTGCGGCGACGAAGGGGAAGCGGATGCATCGTCGCATCGTAGGAACACGCGATCGGAGGGGGATTGACCCCCATCAATCCGGCCGGACGCCGGCACGCGCAGCGGGGCGGTCGCGCCCTTAGCATTGGTGCAAATGCAATCCCTTCCCGAAGAAGACTGGGATCCCCGCGCCCCCGAAGTGCTGGCCGATCCCCTGCGCGCCTACGATGCCTTGCGCGGCCGTTGCCCGGTCGCCCGCAGCGACTACCTGAACTGGTCGGTGTTCCGCCATGCCGACGTGGTGCGCGTGCTGCACGCGCCCGAGGTGTTCGGCAACGGCGTCTCGCGCCATGCCTCCATTCCCAACGGCATGGACGCGCCGGAGCACACGCCCTGGCGCGCGCTGGTCGAGCGCTACTTCACGCCGGCGCGCGTGGCCGCGTTCCAGCCGGTCGCGCGGGCCGTGGCGCGCGCCTGCGTGCAGGCACTGCCCGAGGGCGAACTGGAGTGGATGGACGCCTTCGCGCAGGACTGCGCGGTGCGCCTGCTGTGCGCCTTCATGCAATGGCCCGCGCAACTGCACGCGCCGCTGCGGGACTGGATGCGCCGCAGCCAGGCCGCCACCCTGGCCGGCGACCGCGAGGCGCTGGGCGCGCTGGCCCGCGAGTTCGACGGGCATATCCGTGGCCAGCTCGACGCCCGGCGGGCGCAGGCGCAGCCGAGCGACGATCCCACCAGCCGCCTGTTGCGCGACGAGATCGACGGCCGGCCGCTGCGCGACGAGGAGATCGTGAGCATCGTGCGCAACTGGACGGCCGGCGAGCTCTCCACGCTGGCGGCCTCGCTGGGCATCCTGGCGCACTACCTGGCCGCGCAGCCCGAACTGCAGCAACGGCTGCGCGCGCAGCCGGCCTTGCTGCGCCCGGCGATCGACGAGATCCTGCGCATCCATCCGCCGCTGCTGTCCAACCGCCGCGTCGTGCGGCAGCCGGCCTGCGTGGCCGGTCGTGCATTCGTCGCCGGCGAGCGGCTGACCTTGATGTGGGCTTCGGCCAACCGGGACGAGGCGGTGTTCGGCGACCCCGATGCGTTCCGCATCGACCGCGATCCGGCGCTGAACCTGCTGTATGGCGCCGGCGTGCACGTCTGTCCCGGCGCGGAGTTGTCCCGCGTGCAACTCGGGGTGGCGCTGGAGGAGGTCCTGGCCGGCACGCGCCGGCTGGCGCCCGTTGCCGGCCGTGCGCCGGTGCCCGCGCGCTATCCGGTGGGCGGCTGGTCGGAGATCATGCTGGCGGTTTCGTAGGCTGGGGCGCCTGAAAGGCGCCCCCGGTGAGCCGTGCGAACCCCAGCGATCGTCTTCAGCGCGCCAGCAGCGTATTCAGCCGCGCCAGGTCTTCCGCCTGCAGCGTCCCGTTCGCCTGCCGCAGCCTCAGATGCCCCAGCAGCACGTTGTAGCGGGCCTGCGCCAGGTCGCGCTTGGTCTGGAACAACTGGCTCTGCGCGTTCAGCACGTCGATGTTGATCCGCACGCCGACCTGGTAGCCCAGCCGGTTGGCATCGAGCGCGCTCTGGCTCGAAGCCTCGGCGGACTCCAGCGCCCGCACCTGGTTCTGACCGGACAGCACGCCGAAGAAGGCGGTGCGCACCGCCTGCGCCACCTGGCGGCGCGTGGCCTCCAGGTCCGCGCGGGCCTTGTCTTCCAGCGCCAGCGTCTCGCGGATGCGGTTCTCCACCGCGAAGCCCGTGAACAGCGGCCACTGCAGGGCGACGCCGATGTTGCCGTTGTTGTTGCGCGAGGTCTGCGCCAGCGTGCTGCTGCCGCCGCCGTTGCGGGTGAGGCCGTAGCTGGTGGTGAGGTCCACGGTGGGCTTCTTGCCCGCCTTGGCCTTCTCGGTTTCGAGTTCGGCGATCTCCACCGCCTTGCGCGCCTGCAGGATCGCGGGGCTGGACTGCTCGGAGACGCCGACCCAGGCCTCGGCGACCGGCGGCTGCGGCGCCGGCACCTCCAAGCCCGTGGCCAGCGGGCTGGGCTGCACGTCGGTGCGGCCGACGAGGGTGTCCAGCGCGAGCTTCTTGACGCGCAGGTCGTTCTCGGCGGCGATCTCCTGCGCCAGCACCAGGTCGTAGCGGGCCTGCGCCTCGCGCGTGTCGGTGATGGTCGACGTGCCGACTTCGAAATTGCGCTTGGCCGAGGCCAGCTGTTCGGCCGTCGCGGCCTTCTGCGCCCGCACGAAGGCGAGCGTGTCCTGCGCCGCCAGCACGTCGAAGTAGGCCTGGCTCACGCGGATCATCAGGTCCTGGCTTGCCGCGGTGAGCTGGTATTCGGCCAGCTCGATCTGGCGCTCGCCCTGGCGGTAGGTGGCGAGGTTGGCCGGCCGGTACAGCGGCTGCGAGGCGCTCAGCGTCGCCTGCTGCGTGGTGAAGCTTCGGTCCACCGCGGGATTCACGGGCGCGCCATTGACGTTCGTCTCGAGCGTGCTGCGCGTCACGCCGGCGGAGAGCGAAGCCTGCGGCAGGATGCCGGCGCGGGCCTGCTCCGCCCGCGCGACGTTGGCGTCGTACTGCGATTTGGCCGATTGCCAGTTCGCGTCATAGGCGCGGGCGGCATCGTACAGTTCCAGCAGTCCTTCCGCCCTTGCGGGCCCCGCCAGCGCGAACCCGATCGCCACCGTCAGGGGCAGCAGCCGCCACAGTTTCTTCATCTCCGTCCTTTTTCCTGCTCTTGCTTCGAGACTTGTAGCGCCTTGTAACACAGCTCAGTACAGCGGGACAGAGGGATCGCGATCACGCGACCAAGCCTCGATGCCGCCCGCGATATTCACCACGTCGGTGTAGCCGTGGTGCGCCAGGAACATCGCCACGCGCTGGCTGCGCGCGCCATGGTGGCACAGGCAGGCGATGGTGCGGTCGGCGGGCAGTTCGGCCAGGCGCGCCGGGACTTCGTTCATCGGGATCGCGAGCAGGTCGAAGTCCTGCGGCGTCATGCTGGCGGTGCGCAGCTCCCAGGGCTCGCGCACGTCGAGGACCAGCGGCCGCGCGCCTTGCGACTGCAGCCAGTCGTCCCACTCCCCGGGGCGGACCTGCGCGATCATGCGGCGTTCAGAAGTGGAAGCGCGAAGGCTCGGGGAAGTTCGCCAGCCGCGGGGCGGTGATGTCCCAGGGCTGCTTCGATTCCCACTCGGCCTCGCCGGTGCGGGTGACGATGGTGGCGCGCATCACGGGCGCGTCGCCCACGATGGCGGCCAGGCGGCCGCCGATCTTGAGCTGCTGCAGCAGCACCTGCGGCACTTCGTGCACCGACCCGGACAGCACGATGGCGTCGAACGGGCCTTCGGCGGCGAGGCCCTTGGCGCCGTCGCCCTCGCGCACCTCGGCGTTGTGGATGCCCGCCTTCTGCAGGTTCTCGCGCGCCATGCGGGCCAGCTCGGGCTGCAGTTCCAGCGAGATCACGCGCTGCGCGCGGCTGGCCAGCAGGGCGGCCATGTGGCCGGAACCGGCGCCGACCTCCAGCACCTTTTCATGCGCCTTCGGTGCGACGTCCTGCAGCATCCGGGCCTCGACCTTGGGCGGCAGCATGCTCCAGCCCTTGCGGATCGCCTCGTCGGTGTCCGCCAGCAGGGGGATCTCCATGTCGACGAAGGCGAGCGCCTTGTGGGCGAGCGGCACGAACTCCTCGCGCCGCACCTCCTGCAGCAGGCCGAGGACGTCGAGGTCCAGCACGTCCCAGGGACGGATCTGCTGCTCGATCATGTTGTAGCGGGCGCGTTCGATGTCGATGGGCGCGGTCATGGCAAGTGTCCTCTTCCTCTGTTCCGATGGTCAGGATGGGAGCCCGTTTCTCTGCCGCCCAGGCTCCTAACCCTCCATTTTAGAAGCCGGCACGGCGGCCGCCCCGGCACCCCCGGCACTGCGGCGGCGGGAGCGGCGCATCCATTGAGCCAGGTCATCCAGATAGCAGTAGACGACGGGCACGACCACCAGCGTCAGCAGCGAGGAGGTGATCACGCCGCCGATCACGGCCTGGCCCATGGGCGCGCGCTGCTCGGAGCCTTCCGTCAGCGCGAAGGCGAGCGGCACCATGCCGAACACCATCGCCAGCGTGGTCATCAGGATGGGCCGCAGCCGCACGCGCGCGGCCTGCAGCAGTGCCTCGCTGCGCGGCACGCCCTGTTCGCGCAGGCGGATCGCGAAGTCCACCAGCAGGATCGCGTTCTTGGTCACCAGCCCCATCAGCATCACGATGCCGATCACCGAGAAGATCGAGAGGGTGGAGCGGAAGGTCAGGAGCGCCAGCACCACGCCGATCAGGGTGAGCGGCAGGGACGTCATGAGCGCCAGCGGCTGCAGGAAGCTCCTGAACTGGCTGGCCAGGATCATGTAGATGAAGATCACGGCCATGGCCAGTGCCGAGACGGCGTAGCCGAAGGACTCCTTCATGTTCTTGGTCGAGCCGCCGAACTGGTAGCGGTAGCCGGGCGGGAAGGCGACGGTGTCCAGGCGCTTGCGGATGTCCTCGGAGATCTCGCCGGCCGCGCGGCCGTAGGCGTTGCCGTTGATCGCCACCTCGCGCATCAGGTCGCGCCGGTTGATCTGGTTGGGGCCGGTGCTTTCGCGCACGGCCGCCACCTGGTTGAGGCGCACGATGCGGGGGCTGCCGTCGGCGTTGGTGCCGGTGGCGAAGGGCAGGCGTTCCAAGTCCTGCGGCGCGGTGCGGCCCTCCGGCGCGAGCCGCACGTTGACGTCGTAGGTCTGGTCGTCGGGTGCGCGCCAGGTGCCGACCGTCTGGCCGGCCACCAGCGTGCGCAGCGCGCCGGCGATCTGGGCCACCGACAGGCCCAGGTCGGAGGCGGCATCCCGCTTCACCTCGATCGCGACGGTGGGCTTGTCGGGCTTGACGCTGGAGTCGAGGTCCACGAAGCCCGGCACGTCGCGGATGCGCGCCGTGACCAGCTTCGACAGCCGTTCCAGCTCCTTCAGGTCGGGGCCGATCAGCGACAGCTCGATCTGCTTGTTGCCGCCCACCGCGTCCAGCAGGCCGGCGTGCGTGACCGTGATGCCCGGCACCTGCTTGAGGCGCTCGCGCAGCACCGCCGCCATCTGGTCGACGCTGCGGCGGCGGTCCTTGCGGTCCACCAGGCGCACGTAGACCGAGGCGTAGATCTTGCCGGCGTTGGCCGTGTTGATCGTCGACAGCGTGTAGCGCACCTCCGGGAACTCGCGGATGATGCTTTCCACCTGGCGCGTCTTGGCCTCGGTGAGTTCGAGCGAGGAACCCACCGGCGTGTAGAAGTTCAGGCTGGTTTCCGAGAAGTCCGCCTTGGGCACGAACTCGGTGCCGAGCAGGGGCACCATGAACACGCTGGTGACGAAGATCGCGACCGCGCCCAGCACCGTCACCGGCTTGTGCGCCAGGGCCCAGCGCAGGATGGACTGGTAGGCCTGCGCCAGCTTCTCGGTGGCGCTGTCGAACAGGCCCGTGACGCGGCCGATGGTGCGGTCGTAGAAGGTGGTGCGGGCCTGCGTCTTCCCGTGCGCCGCGATCTCCGGGTCGTGCCACACCGAGGACAGCATCGGGTCGAGCGTGAAGCTCACGAACATCGAGATCAGCACCGCCGCCACGATCGTCACGCCGAACTCGTGGAAGAACTTGCCGATGATGCCGCCCATGAAGCCGATCGGCAGGAACACGGCGACGATGGAGAAGGTGGTGGCCAGCACCGCGAGGCCGATCTCCTGCGTGCCGTCCATGGCGGCCTGGTAGGAGCCCTTGCCCATCTGCACGTGGCGCACGATGTTCTCGCGCACCACGATCGCGTCGTCGATCAGCAGGCCGACGCACAAGGACAGCGCCATCAGCGTGACCATGTTGATCGAGAAGCCGAAGGCGTACATGAACAGGAAGGTGCCGATCAGCGCGATCGGCAGCGTGAGCCCCGTGATCACGGTGGAGCGCCACGAGTTCAGGAACAGGAACACGATCAGCACCGTGAGCAGCGCGCCCTCGATCAGGGTCTGCCGCACGTTCTGCACCGAGACGCGGATCGGCCGCGAGGCGTCGGTGACCGGCTCCAGCTTCGCGCCCGGCGGCAGCTGCGCCTGCATCTCGGCGAGCGTCGCCTGCAGGCCGTCGATGACGGCGATCGTGTTCTCGTCCTGCGCCTTCTGCACCTGCAGCACCAGGGTGCGCTGGCCGTTGTAGAGGGCCAGGCTCTCGATTTCCTGCCCGGCATCCGCGATGCGCGCCACCTGGTCGACGCGCACCGGCGCCCCGCTCCCGCCGGTTCCTTGCTTTCGGGTGACGATGATCCGGCCGAAATCCTCCGGGCGCTGCATGCGGGCGTCGATCTGGACCACCCGCTCCTGCGCCAGCGAGCGGATCGCGCCCACCGGCAGGTCCTGGTTCTCGTTGCGCACGGCCGCCACGACCTGGTCGGCCGTGATGCCCAGGGCCTCCATCGCGGCGGGTTGCAGGTAGACGTTGATCTCGCGCCTGGCGCCGCCGACCAGCGTGACGGAGCCGACGCCGCGGACGTTCTCCAGCCGCTTCTTGAGCACCTGGTCGGCCCAGTTGGTGAGTTCCACCGCGCTCAGGGGGCGGGCGCCGCGGCTCGCATCGGGCAGCACGGCGAGCGACCAGATCGGGCGGCTGGACGGATCGAAGCGCAGCACGCGCGGCTCCTTCACCTCGGTGCGGAAGCTCGGCCGGACGGCGGCGATCTTCTCGCGCACGTCCTCCGCCGCCTTGCGGCCGTCGACGTAGAGCTGGAACTCGATGACGACGACCGACTGCCCCTCGAGGCTGCGCGAGGTGAGGGCGTTGATGCCGGCGATGGAATTCACCGCCTCCTCGATCTTCTTGCTCACCTCGCTCTCGACCACCTCGGGCGAGGCGCCGGGATATTCGGCCGTGACCACCACCACCGGGAAGTCGATGTTGGGAAACTGGTCGACATTCAGCCTCTGGTAGGAAAACACCCCCAGCACCACGATGGCGAGCATCACCATCGTGGCGAACACGGGGTTCTTCAGGCTGACGCGGGTGAACCACATACGCTACGGGCTGGGGCTCTTGCCCCCTCCCCCTCTGGGGGAGGGCTGGGGTGGGGGCGCTCCGGCACTCGAGGGAGCATCCGGCGTGAACCTCACCGCCGTCCCCTCCTGCAACGCCCCCACATGCCCCCGGAGCACCACGGCCCCGGGCTGCACGCCCGTCACCGCGACCCAGGTTTCCTTGTCGGCGTCGCCGCGCGCGCCCGGCGCCACCGGCTTGTGCGCGATCCGGTTGCCTTCCACCACCTGCACATACGGCGAAGGCTTGTCGACGCGCACCGCGTCCAGCGGCACCGCGAGCGCGGAACTGCGCCCGACCGCCAGCGTGCCCTGCGCGAACAGGCCCTGCCGCAAGCCGGTGGTATCGGCCAGCGCCAGGTAGGCCAGCACGCTGCGGCTGCCGGCCTGCGCGCTCGGATTGATGCGGACCACCCGCGCGGCGATGGGCCGGGTGCTGCCTTCCACCTGCAGGGCGGCCTCCTGGCCCACGCGCACGTCCACCGAATCGGCGGCGCTGAGCGTCGCTTCCAGCTCCAGCCGGCTCAGGTCCACGATCTCGATCACGCGAGTGTCGACCGAAACCCGCTCGCCCGGCTGCGCCAGGCGCTGCGCCACCACGCCGCCGATCGGCGCCCGCAGCACCGTGTCTTGCAGCGACTTGCGGGCGACGTCCACCGCCGCCAGGGCCGCCTTGTGATTGGCCTGCGCCGCGGTCAGGTTGTTCTGGGAGGTGTCGAGCGCCGACCTGGAGATGAAGCCCTGGTCCACCAGCGCCTTGTTGTTGCTCCACTGGCGCTCGGCGATGTCGATCTGCGCCCGGGCCGCATCGGCCTGCTCCTGCGCCTGCTTGACGCGCGCCTGCGCCTCGACCGGGTCGACTCGCGCGACCACCTGGCCGGCGCGCACGGCATCGCCTTCGCGCACGGTGAGGCCCTGCAGTTCGCCCGGCATGCGCGCCTTGACGAAGGCGGAGTTGACCGCCTTGAGCGAGCCGGAGACGGGCAGGCCGCGCTGCAGCTCGCGCGTTTCGGCCCGCACGACGTCGGCCGCCGCCAGTTCGACCACCGCCTCGGCGCGCGGACTGGCCGCGGCCGCCGACGCGACCTGTTGCACATGGCGCGCGGACAGGATCCGCCACGCGCCGATCGCGACGACCACCGCGAGGAAAGCGAGGATGAACCAGCGCCAGCGCTTCATGGCCGCCCCCCGGCGGCGGGCCGCACGCACAGGCCCTGCAGCAGGGTTTCGAGCTGCGCGTCGATGTAGCGCTGGGGATCGAGCGGATATTCCTGCGGCACGCAGGCGCCGAGCGAGTGCTTCGTCATGATCAGGAACACCATCGGCGCGACGATGCTGAAGACGGCGTACTCGATGTCCAGCGGCCGGAATTCGCCGCGCTCGACGCCGCGCTGCAGGATCCGGCGGATCAACTGGTTGGCCGGCCGGATCACCTCCTGCTGGTAGAAGGCGGCGATGTCGGGGAAGTTGCGCGCCTCGCTGATGATCAGCTTGGTGATGCCCGAGGCCGGCGTGGAGCCGATGCGCTCCCACCAGACGCGCATGCAGTAGCGCACCATGTCGGCCGTGGAGCCCTCGAAGGACTTGAACTCCTCTTCCCATTCGGCGAAGCGGCCGGAGATGTTCTCCCGCACGACCGCCTTGAACAGTTCCTCCTTGCTCGGGAAGTAGAGGAAGAGGGTACCCTTGGAGACGCCGGCGCGGGCGGCCACCTCCTCGGCCCGGGTGGCGGCGAAGCCCTTCTCGACGAACAGGTCGAGCGCTGCGTCGAGCAGTTCGCCGGGACGGGCTTCCTTGCGGCGGCCGCGGCGCGGCGCCCGGTCTTCTTCAGGGGCGAGTTCGGAAAGGGGCACGGACAAGATCGCGCTCCGGGTGCGAAGGGCTGGCGGGAATTAATGACTGACTGGTTAGTAATGTAGCCGTACGCGGCTCGTCCGGTCAAGGCAACCCATCCGTCCTGCCTGCCCGGCCGATGGCCGGCGCCTTCAGTGCGTCGCGCGCGCAACGAGGCTGCCGAGCCACTCACGGATCACGTGGCGGCAGGCGGCGAGCCCCGGGGTGGACGGCAGCCATTCCAGCACCGGGTTGTGCTCCGGCCGCGGGAAATCGGTCGGTGCCGGGACCACCTCGAAGCCGGCGCGGCGGAAGGCGGCGGCCGCGCGCGGCATGTGGATCGCGTCGGTGACCAGCGCGATGCGGCGCACGCCGTCGCGGCCGGCGAGCTCCGCCATGCGGGTCGCGTTTTCCTCGGTGTCGCGCGAGCGGTCGTCGAGCCAGCGGACCTGCAGGCCGTAGTCCTCCTGCAGCATGCGGCGCGACACGCTGCCTTCGGTTTCGGCGCCGTCCATGGCGCCCCAGCCCACGCCGCCGGCGAACGCGAGCGGCTTGCCGGTCTGGCGCGCCAGCCGCGCGGCGTAGCGCAGGCGCACCAGGGCCGCTTCGTTCGGCTGGGCCGTTCCGTACTCGGGGGGAGCTACCCAGACGCCCGCGCCCAGCACCACGATCGCCTGCACCTCGCGCAAGGCGCCGGCCTGGGCCGGCGCCACCGGCGGCAGCAGTTCGCGCGCGAGCAGGCGCGCCACTCCGTGGCTGCCCAGGGCGAGCGCGACCACGATGCCCAGCGCCGCGAGCGCCAGGCCCGCCGTGCGCCGCCGCGCCGCGATCAGCAGTCCGAGCAGGGCCAGCAGCAGCGGCCCGGTGGGCGGCAGCACCAGGGCGGTCAGGATCGGCTTGAGTTCACCCGGCTGCAAGGGAGCCCACGGCGCGAGCGTTGTCGTGCATGGATCGGGATGGTAAGGCAGGCGCGTGCCCACTACAGTGGCGGGTCAAGGAGAAAGCATGGCCAACGCAACGCAAACGATCGTCCTCGGCGGAGGCTGCTTCTGGTGTACCGAAGCGGTCTACAAGGAGGTGCGCGGCATCGTCGACGTGGAATCGGGCTACAGCAACGGCCAGGTGGAGCGCCCGAGCTACGAGCAGGTCTGCGCCGGCACCACGGGCCACGCCGAAGTCGTGAAGCTCACGTACGACCCGGCGCAGATCAGCCTGCGCCAGATCCTGGAGATCTTCTTCGTCGTGCACGACCCGACCCAGCTCAATCGGCAGGGCAACGACGTCGGCACCCAGTACCGCAGCGGCATCTACACCACGACGCCGGAGCAGCAGGCGGCCGCCGAGGACATGATCCGCGCGATGAGCCAGGAAAAGCTGTTCGGCAAGCCGATCGTCACCGAGGTCCGCCCGCTGGCGAACTACTGGCCGGCGGAGGAGTACCACCAGGACTTCTTCGAACGCAACCCGCACCAGGGCTACTGCCTGGCCGTCGCCGCGCCGAAGGTCGCCAAGTTCCGCAAGACGTTCAGCGAGTTGTCCAAGGGTTGATCGCAGGGAAAACAACCGAACGCAAAGGGCGCAAAGATTTCGCAAAGGACGCGAAATGGATTCAACCCTTGGTGGCTGTCCTTTTGCGGTTTTTGCGTAACCTTTGCGTCCTTTGCGTTCGGTTGTCCGCTTTCTAAGGC
Source organism: Ramlibacter alkalitolerans (assembly GCF_016722765.1). GTDB lineage: Bacteria > Pseudomonadota > Gammaproteobacteria > Burkholderiales > Burkholderiaceae_C > Ramlibacter > Ramlibacter alkalitolerans. The sequence goes on from NZ_JAEQND010000002.1 coordinate 169,624, forward strand.
GCCAGCCGCTCCCTCACCCAGCTCCCATTTTCGAGCCGGTAGCGCAGGCGGTCGTGCAGGCGGCTCTTGCGGCCTTGCCAGAATTGCCACTCGTCCGGCACCAGACGGTAGCCGCCCCAGTGCGGCGGGCGCGGCGGGTTCAGCATGAACTGGGCGCTGTAGCGGGCCGCGTTGGCGACCAGCACGCCGCGGCCGGGGATCACCTGGCTTTGCGGGCTGGCCCAGGCGCCGATGCGCGAATCGATCGGCCGGCTCGCGAAATACGCATCGCTTTCCTCCGCGCTGGTCTTCTCCACCCGCCCTTCGATGCGCACCACGCGTTCCAGCTCCACCCAGTGGAACTGCAGCGCCGCGTACGGGTTGCCGGCCAGCTCCAGGCCCTTGCGGCTCTCGTAGTTCGTGTACCAGACGATCCCGCGCGCGTCGTAGCCCTTGATCAGGACGATGCGCGTGCTGGGGCGCAGGTTGCTGCCCACCGTGGCCAGCGTCATCGCGTTGGGCTCCGGGATCTGGCCGGCGATCGCCTCGGCCAGCCACTGCTCGAACTGCTGCAGCGGATCGCCATGCGAGGCGTCCTCGCTCAGCTCGGCGCGCTCGTAGCTCTTGCGCAGTTCGGCGATGTGGGCGGCGGGGCGGGTCATGCGGGAATTGTCGCATTCGGTGCTACCTTCGCTGCCCATGGCCTCCCCCATCGTCCTGGTCCTGGCCTCCGGTCGCGGCGAGCGCTTCCTCGCCTCCGGCGGCAAGGGTTCCAAGCTGCAGGCGCTGCTGGCCGGCCAGCCCGTCATCGCGCACACGCTGGCGGCGGTGCGCGCGAGCGGGCTGCCCTTTCACGTCGAGGCGGCGGGCCATCCGGGCATGGGCGATTCGATCGCGGCGGGCGTGCGCGCGACGGCGCAGGCCGGCGGCTGGCTGGTCCTGCCCGCGGACCTGCCGCTGGTGCGTCCGGAGTCGCTGCGCGCCGTCGCGGCGGCCCTGCAGCGCGCCTCCATCGTGCTGCCGATGCACGAAGGCACGCGGGGCCACCCGGTCGGTTTCGGCGCGGAGCACGGGCCCGCGCTCATGGCGCTCACCGGCGCGCAGGGCGCTGCGGCGATCGTGCGCGCCGCGCAGCCGCTCGCGCTCGAACTGCCGGACGAAGGCATCGTGACGGACATCGACACCGTCGAAGACCTCGCGCGCGCCGAACGCCTGTTCCAGCGCCGTCGGCGGCGGCAGGGCGAGGAAGGGTCCTGAGCGGCCGGTGCCAGTTAGTGCTGCCCGCGCCTACGGCTTGTGCTGTTCCGCCTGGATCCGGCGCAGCAGCCGTTCGAGGTTGCGGTCGCGGATGTCGTGCCGGCGCAGTTCCTCCAACGTGCGGTGGGCGTAGTCGAGCGTGGTACCGTAGATGCCCGAGGCGAAGGCGAAGATCGCGCGGTACTCCTCCTCGCTCAGCTCGCCGGTGTGGCTCGGGCTCCTGCGCGAGAGCGTGAAGGCGAGCGAGCGCACCGGGCCCTGCGGCGTGTGGGCCGTGAGCCAGCGCGGGTCGTACACGCCGGTGACCATCTCGCGCTTCCACAGCCGCGCCAGGGTCGGCTCGCCGTCCTCGCGCGGGATGCGGAACACCATGCCGCGGCAGCAGCCGCCGGTGAGCAGGCCGAAGACGAGGCCGGGCCGCTCCGGGGTGCCGCGATTGATGCGGCTCCACATCTTCAATGCGCGATGCCAGCCGTGCACGCGCGCCGGCCGGCGCTCGACGTACTCGAACTCCGGGCGCCAGATGAGGGACCCGTAGCCGAAGATCCACAGGTCCTCGCGCCCGCCCCATTCGGCCACGGTGTGCTCCAGCATGCGCTGGGGGTCGCGATGCGGCTTGGACACTTCGCTCACGGGCAGCACTCTAGCGCAGCGCGCCGTCCGGAGGTTGGTAACCGGTTCGTACCCGCCGACGGGCCACAAGCCGGGAGGGGCGGGGTAGGATGCACACGACCCGTTACCGCATCACCCATGAAATTGCATCCCGTGCTGGAGGCGGTGACCCGGCGCATCCGCGAGCGCAGCGCGCCCAGCCGTTCAGCCTACCTTGCCCGCATCGATGAGGCTGCCGGCCGCGAGCGCGGCGCCGACCGGATGGGCTGCGCGAACGTCGCGCATGCCTTCGCCGGCATCCCGCCCAACGACAAGTTCCGCGTCGTCGCCGAGCGCGCGCCGAACATCGCGATCGTCAATTCGTACAACGACATGCTGTCGGCGCACGCGCCCTTCGCTGGCTTCCCGCAGGTGATCAAGGACGAGGCGCGCAAGCAGGGCGCGACGGCCCAGGTTGCCGCCGGCGTGCCGGCGATGTGCGACGGCGTCACGCAGGGCACGGCGGGCATGGAGCTCAGCCTGTTCTCGCGCGACGTGATCGCGATGGCGACGGCCGTGGGCCTGAGCCACGACGTGTTCGACGCCGCCCTCATGCTGGGGATCTGCGACAAGATCGTTCCCGGCCTGCTGATCGGCGCGCTGCACTTCGGCCACCTGCCGACCGTGTTCGTGCCCGGCGGCCCCATGCCCAGCGGCCTGTCCAACAGCGACAAGGCCAAGGTCCGCGAGCAGGCGGCGCAGGGCCTCGTGGGCCGCAAGGAACTGCTGGAAGCCGAGGAGAAGGCCTACCACACGCAAGGCACCTGCACCTTCTACGGCACGGCCAACAGCAACCAGATGCTGATGGAGGCGATGGGCCTGCACGTGCCCGGCTCCGCCTTCGTGCAGCCGCAGCAGGCCCTGCGCGAGGAACTCACCCGCGAGGCCGTGCGCACCGCGCTGGGCATCCTGAAGGCCCAGCGCTTCACGCCGATCGGCAGGCTGGTCGACGAGCGCTGCATCGTCAATGCGATGGCGGCGCTGCTGGCCACCGGCGGCTCCACCAACCACCTGATCCACTGGGTCGCGGTGGCGCGCGCCGCCGGCATCGCGATCGACTGGAACGATTTCGACGAACTGTCTTCGGTCGTGCCCCTGCTGGCGCGCGTGTATCCGAACGGGCTGGCGGACGTGAACCAGTTCCAGGCCGCCGGCGGGCCCGGCTTCGTCATCCGCGAACTGCTCGACGCCGGCCTGATGCACGCGGACGTGCTGACGGTGCGCGAAGGGGGCCTGCGCGAATACACGCGCGAACCGGCGCTGGCCGCCGAAGGCCAGCGGCTGGTCTGGCGCGACATCGGCGCCTCGCGCGAGACCAGCGTGGTGCGGCCGGCGCAGCAGCCTTTCAGCCCCACCGGGGGGCTGCGGCTGCTCACCGGCAACCTGGGGCGCAGCGTGATCAAGGTCTCCGCCGTGCCGGACGACCGCCACGTGATCGAGGCGCCGGCGCGCATCTTCGACAGCCAGGAGGCGCTGCAGGCCGCGTTCAAGGCCGGCGAACTCGATCGCGACGTGGTGTGCGTGGTGCGCTGGCAGGGCCCGCAGGCCAACGGCATGCCGGAACTGCACAAGCTCACCCCGCCGCTCGCGGTGCTGCAGGGCAAGGGCTACCGCGTCGCGCTGGTCACCGACGGCCGCATGAGCGGCGCTTCGGGCAAGGTGCCGGCGGCGATCCATGTCTCGCCCGAGGCGGCGGTCGGCGGGCCGCTGGCGCTGCTGCGCGACGGCGACCTCGTGCGGCTCGATGCGCCCGCGGGCCGGCTGGAGGCGCTGGTCGATGCGGCGGAATGGTCGCGGCGCGAGCCGGCCCGCATCACGCGCGAACAGGCCGATGCGAACACGCACGGCGTCGGACGCGAGCTGTTCGCCGGCTTCCGGCGCAATGCGACACTGGCGGAGGAGGGCGCCTGCACATGGCTATGACACCCCTGTCGGCGCGGCCGACGTCCAGGGAAGTGATGGAGGACGCGCCGGTGATCCCGGTGATCGTCCTGAACGACGTGGCGCAGGCCGTGCCGCTGGCGCGCGCGCTGGTGGCCGGCGGCATCCGCATGCTCGAAGTGACGCTGCGCACGCCGGTGGCGCTGGCCTGCATCGAGGCCATCGCAAAGGAAGTGCCCGAGGCGGTGGTCGGCGCCGGCACGGTGCGCAGCGCGGCGGACGCGCAGGCGGCGGCGATGGCCGGTGCGCGCTTTGCCGTGAGCCCCGGCTATACGCGCGCCGTCGGCAAGGCGTGCCACGAGCTCGGACTGGCCCTGCTGCCCGGCGTGGCCACGGGCACCGAGATCATGCTGGCGCAGGAAGACGGCTACACCGCGCTGAAGTTCTTTCCCGCCCTGCAGGCGGGCGGACCGGCCATGCTCAAGGCCTGGCAGGGCCCGTTCAACGACGTGCGCTTCTGCCCCACCGGCGGCATCACGCTGCAGAACGCGCGCGAGTTCCTGTCGCTGCCCAACGTGACCTGCGTCGGCGGCTCCTGGATCGTCCCGGCTGACGCGCTGCAGGCCGGCGACTGGTCCCGCATCACGCGGTTCGCCGCCCAGGCGGCGGCGCTGCCCCGGGGATGAACCGGCGGGCGCTGCTGCGCGCGGCGCTCGCCTTCGCGCCGCTGGCCGCGCGCGCCGGGCAGGACAACGCCATCGCGGCAGCGATGAACGACCTGGCCGTGCGGCCGGAGCGTGACGTGCCCTATGGGCCGGATCGCCGGCAGCGTTTCGATGCGTACCTGCCCGGCACGCCGAGCGGTCCCTTGCTGCTGCTGGTGCACGGCGGCGCCTGGCGCGGCGGCGACAAGCGCTCGGCCGGCGTGCTGGCGAAAGCCCGCTACTGGACGGCCCGCGGTTACGTCGTGGTTTCGACCAACTACCGGCTGCTGCCCGAGGCCCATCCCCTGGCGCAGGCGCGCGATGTCGCGCGGGCGCTGGCCCAGGTGCAGCGGCGCGCGTCCGGCTGGGGCGCGGATGCGGCACGGTGCGTGCTCATGGGGCATTCGTCCGGGGCCCACCTGGCGGCGCTGCTGTCGGCCGAACCGGCGCTGACGCGCGAGCAGGGCGCCGATCCGTGGCGCGGCACCGTGTGCCTGGACAACCCGGCCTTCGACGTGCCGGCGCTCATGAACGCTGCCCACGACAAGCTGTACGACCGCGCCTTCGGCACGAACCACGCGTACTGGCGCACCGTCTCGCCGCTGCACATCCTGGCGCGCGATGCGCGGCGCGTCCTGGCGGTGTGCTCGACGCGCAGCCCGGCGGCCTGCGCCCAGGCCCAGGCGTTCGCGGCGCGCGCCGGCCGCCATGGCGTGAAGGTGCAGGTGGAGCCGGTGGACAAGGGCCACATGGACATCGAGCGCGAGCTCGGCTTGCCCGGCGCCTATTCCGAGTCGGTGGAGCGCTGGATCAGTTCGATCTTGTAGCCGTCCGGATCGGTCACGAAGGCGATCACGGTGCTGCCGCCCTGCACCGGCCCGGGCTCGCGCGTGACGTTGCCGCCGGAGGCGCGGATGCGATCGCAGGCGGCGTAGACGTCCGGCACGCCGATGGCGATGTGGCCGTAGGCCGTGCCCAGTTCGTACTTCTCGACGCCGTGGTTGTAGGTCAGCTCGATCTCCGCATGCTCCGGATTGCGGCCGTAGCCGACGAAGGCGAGCGAGTACTTCTGTTCGGGCCGCTCGGTCGTGCGCAGCAGTTCCATGCCGAGCACCTTGGTGTAGAAATCGACGGCGCGCTGCAGGTCGCCCACGCGCAGCATGGTGTGGAGGAGTCGCATGCTGGCATTATGAGCGCCGGTTGAAACACCCCTCTGCGTCCGGCTGTTGAATTGATGCTCATCCGTGCTGCGTTGGCCATGCTCCTGCTGCTCGCGGCCGCCGCCTGGGCGCAGCCGCAGCAGGCCGCCTTCGACCTCGTCGTGCGCGCACCGGGCCCCTTGCGCGAGCTGCTGGAGCGCAACCTGGAACTGCGCCGCTACCGCGACGTGAGCGACCTCGATGACGCCGAGATCGCGCGCCTGATCGTGCTGGCCGACAAGGACGCGCGCGAGCTGCTGGCCACCCAGGGCTATTTCGCGCCGCAGGTGAGCATCGCGCGCGAAAGCGGCCCGCGCACGCGCCTGGTGGTCGACGTGCAGCCCGGCGAGCGCACGCGCGTCAGGGGCGTGGACATCGCCTTCGAGGGCGACATCGCGACCAGTACCGACACCGACGCCCTCGCGCAGCGCCAGACGATCGTCGGCGGCTGGGAGCTGCCCGTCGGCCGCCCGTTCGCCCAGGCGCCCTGGGACCAGGCGAAAGCCGTCGCCACGCGCCAGCTGCTGGCGCGGCGCTATCCGGCCGGGCGCATCAGCTACAGCCTGGCCGACGTCGACGCCGCCACCGCATCGGCGCAGCTCGGGCTGCGGCTGGACTCGGGCGCGCTGTTCCGGCTCGGCCCGGTGCGCGTGACCGGCGTCGAGCGCTACGACCCGCTGCTGGTGCCGCGGCTCGCGCGGCTGCCGGAAGGCTCGATCTACGACCAGGAAAAGATCGTGCAGGCGCAGATCCGGCTGGCGGGCAGCGGCTACTTCGATTCGGCCTTCATCTTCGTCGATCCGCAGTCCGATCCCCTGGCTGCGCCGGTGCAGGTCACCGTGCGCGAGGCGCCGCTGCAGAAGGTGGTGCTGGGCCTGGGCTTCAGCACCGACGGCGGCCCGCGCGCCAGCGTGGAGCACACGCACAACCGCCTGCCGGTGATCGGCTGGCGCGCGGTGACCAAGCTGCAGGCGGAGCAGAAGAACCCGTACCTGCAGACCGAGTGGATCGCCATTCCCGACGCATCGGGCTGGCGCTGGTCGGTGCTGGCGCGCGGCGAACGGCTGGACGACGACCGGCTGGTCACGCACAGCCAGCGCCTGCGCATGGGAAGGTTCCAGAACGGCGACCGCATCGACCGCAACATGTACGTGCAGTACGAACGCGCCACGGTGGACAACCCGCGCAACGTGCAACTGACCCCGCTCGACACCGGGACCGGGTCCGCGATCACGGGCAACTACCTGTGGACCGGTCGCTACTTCGACGACCTGCGGCTGCCCACGAGCGGCTACGGCGTCGGCCTCGAACTCGGTGGCGGCCTCACGCTGGGCAACGTTCGGCAGCCGTTCCAGCGCACGGTGGTGCGCTGGCTCGGCTTCCGACCGCTGGCGAGCGGACGCCTGCAGCTGCGCGCCGAAGCCGGCGCGGTGCTGGCCAGGCGCAATGCCACGATCCCGGCCACGCAGCTGTTCCGCACCGGCGGCGACACCACGGTGCGCGGCTACAAGTTCCTCGACATCGGCGTGCCGCTGCCCGGCGGCTTCATCGGCCCCGGCCGCTATCTCACCGTGGAAAGCCTGGAGTGGCAGCGGCCCATCCTGCGCGGCGGCCGGCGCACGGAGTTCGAGCACACGCTGTTCGTCGATGCCGGCGCCGTGGCCGACCAGATCGGCGACCTGCGGGCCAAGGTGGGCATAGGCACCGGCGTGCGCTGGCGCAGCCCGGTGGGCCCGGTCGAGGGGGCGATCGCCTACGGCGTGCAGGCGCGGCGCTTCCGCCTGCACTTCAGCGCGGGGTTCGTGTTTTGAGGCGGCAGGCCTTCCGCGCGGCCCAGTGGACGCTGCGCATCATCCTGAACCTCGGCCTGCTGCTGATCCTGGTGGCCGCTGCGCTGTGGTGGTGGTCCGGCCGCGAAGGATCGCTCGACTGGCTGCTGCACCGCATCGGGGGCGGCCCCCTGCAGAGCGAGGGTGTGGAGGGTTCGATCCGGCACGGCTGGAAGATCCGCCGCATCGTCTGGGAGCGCGACGGGCTGCGGCTGGAAGCCGAGGACATCCGCCTCGAGTGGCAGCCGCTGGCCCTGTTGAACAAGACGCTGCAGCTCGAACGGGTGCAGGTCGCGCGCGCCCGCGTGACCGATCGCCGGCCCGCCAGCCAGGAGCCGCTCAAACCCCCGACGGACCTGCGCCTGCCCTGGCGCGTGAACGTCGAGGACCTGCAGGTGCGCGAGCTGGCGTACGACGGCCGCTTCCAGTTGCAGGCCCGCGGGCTGGCCGGTGGCTATGCCTTCGACGGCCTGCACCACCGCATCGCCCTCAAGTCCCTGCACATCGCCGGCGGCGACTACAGCGGCGAAGCCCGCATGCTGGCGCTGCCGCCGATGACGCTGGATGCGAAGCTGGCGGGGCGCTTCCAGGCCCCGGTGCCGGGGCGCGAGGAGCGCGTGCCGATCGCGTTCCGCCTGCAGGCGCAGGGGCCGGCGACGCGCTTCGACGCCCGCGCCGAGCTGCAGGTCGTGCAGCCGCGGCCGGAAGACGGCGTGCTGCCGCAAGCCACGGCGACGGCGCGCATCACGCCCTTCGATGCGATGCCGGTGCCGCAGGGCCAGGCCGATTTCCGCCAGCTCGATGCGGCGCTGTTCTGGCCGCAGGCGCCGCGCACGCGCCTGTCCGGGCACGTGGAAGTGGCGCCGCAGGCCGATGCGAGCTGGGCGCTGCGCGGCGAGGTGCGCAACGGCCTGCCCGGCCCCTGGGATGCCGGGCGCTTGCCGATCGAAGCGCTGCAGGCCGAAGGCGACTGGCGCGGCGGCACGGCGCTGGTGCGCAGCCTGAAGGCGCAGGCCGGCGGCGGGACGCTCACGGGCGAGGGCAGCTGGAAGGAGCGCGGCTGGCATTTCGCCGGCCGCGTCGCGGGTGTCGATCCCTCGCAGCTGCACGGCCGCCTGGCGCCGCTGCCGCTGACCGGGCCGGTGGAGCTCGAGGGCGAGCAGGGCGCGATCGGTTTCGTGCTGTCGCTCAAGGCGGGCGCGCCGCGCGCCCCGGCGCGGCGCGGCAAGGGTCCGGCCGCCGGTGTGCTGGCCGCCGCGGGCGCACTCGAACTGCGCGATGTCTCGGCCCAGGGGCGCTGGGCCGGCGATGCGCTGTCGCTGTCCATGCTGCGCGTGCGCACGGCCGATGCCAGCCTGGACGGCAAGCTGGAACTGCAGCTGGCGCAGGCGGCCGGCAGCGGGCAGCTCGAACTGCAGGCGCCGGGGCTGCGCGCCAGCGCGCGCGGCACCTTGTCGGAAACCCGCGGGCAGGGCAATGCCGACATCAGCGCCAGCGACCTGGCGCAGGCGCAACGCTGGCTGGCGCGCTGGCCGGGGCTGGCGGGCACGCTCAAGGGCATGGCCTTGCGCGGCAACGCGCAGGGGCAGCTCGCATGGCAGGGCGGCTGGCGCGACCCGGCGCTGCAGGGCCGCGTGACGGCGCGGTCGCTGGCCTGGCAGCCGGCCGGGGGGCCGGATGCGCCGCCGCCGTGGCTGCTGCGCGAAGCCTCCCTCAGCCTGCAGGGGCGGCTGCGCAACGCCGCCCTGGAACTGCGTGCGCAGGCGCAGCAGGGGCAGCGCCAGCTCGATCTCACCGGCTCCGGCCAGCTGGCCGGGACGCTCGGGGCCAAGCCCGCGTGGAGCGGGCAGGTCGCGAGCCTCGCGCTGACCGTGCACGATCCGGCGCTCACGCGCGATGCCTGGCGGCTGCAGTTGCAGCGGCCGGTGGACTGGCGGCTGCAGGGCGAGAGCTTCACCCTGTCGGCGGGCGAAGCCTTGCTGCGGGCGCCCGCGATGCGCAGCGGTTCCCCGGCGATCGACGCCGTGCTGACCTGGACGCCGGTGCGGCGCGAGCGCGGGCAGCTCACCACCTCCGGCCGGCTGGCCGGCCTGCCGCTCGCGTGGATCGAGCTGTTCGGCGGTCCGCAGCTTGCAGGCTCGGCGCTTTCCGGCGACATGGTGTTCGACGCCCAGTGGAACGCCGTGCTGGGCGAGACGCCGCGCATCGAAGCCACGCTGGCACGGGTGCGCGGCGACGTCAACGTGCTGGCCGAGAGCATCGATGGTGCGGCGGCACGGGTGACCGCCGGCGTGCGCGATGCGCGCGTGACGCTCCGCACCCAGGGCGAGCAGGTCGTGCTGAACCTGCTGTGGGACAGCGAACGGGCCGGCCACGCCGAGGGCGAGATCCGCAGCCGGCTGGCCCGTAGCGCCGACGGCGGCTGGGAATGGCCGGCGCAGGCGCCGCTGGCCGGGCGGGTGCAGGCGCAGCTGCCGCGCATCGGCGTCTGGTCGCTGCTGGCGCCGCCGGGGTGGCGGCTGCGCGGTTCGCTCACGGCCGACATCGGCGTCGCCGGCACGCGCGCCCAGCCGCAGCTCTCCGGCCCGGTGCAGGCGGACGATCTGGCGCTGCGCTCCGTCGTCGACGGCATCGAGCTGCGCAACGGCCGCCTGCAGGCGCAGCTCGCCGGCCAGAAGCTGGTGGTGAGCGAATTCCTGCTGCGCGGCAGCGAGGAGGGCGGCGCCGGCGGCGGCAGCCTGGTGGCCTATGGCGAAGGGTCCTGGACGGCCGGGGGCGCGGTGTTCGAGGCGCACGCGCAGCTGTCGCAATTGCGGGCCAGCATCCGCAGCGACCGCCAGCTCACCGTCTCGGGGCCCGTCGAGGCGCGCATGGGCCGCGACGGCACCACCGTCACGGGGCAGCTGCGCGTGGACCGCGCCCGCATCCAGATCCCGGACGAGACCCCGCCGCGGCTGGGCGAGGACGTGGTGGTGCGCAACGCGCCGGGCGTCGCCGCGACCGAGGCCGAGCGCCGCCTGCGGCCGGCGCCCAGCGAGGGCACGGGCCGCACGGTGACCATGAAGGTGAGCTTCGACCTCGGCAACGATTTCCGCGTCAGCGGCCGCGGGGTGGACACGCGGCTGACCGGGACGGTGCAGATCGAGGGCGCATCGGCGGGCGGCCTGCCGCAGCTCTCGGGCCTGGTCCGCACCGCCGGCGGGACCTACGAGGCCTACGGCCAGCGCATGAACATCGACCGGGGCGAGCTGCGCTTCACCGGCGCGCCCGACAACCCGGCGCTGGACATCCTCGCGATCCGGCCCAACCTCACGCCGAAGGTCGGCGTGCAGGTGACCGGCCGCGCGCAGTCGCCGCACGTGGAGCTGTACTCGGAAGCCGGCCTGTCGGAAGCCGAGACCCTGTCGTACCTCGTGCTGGGGCGCTCCTCGGCGGGCGGCGGCGCCGAGACGGCGCTGCTGCAGCGCGCGGCCACCGCGCTGCTCGCCGGCCGCGGCGGCACCGGCAAGGGCATCGCCGGCAAGCTCGGCCTGGACGACGTGACCGTGCGCTCCGACGGCACCGCCGGCGCCGTGGTGCGCGTGGGCAAGCGCTTCGCCGACAACTTCTACGCCGCCTACGAGCGCAGCCTGTCGGGCGCCATGGGCACGCTGTTCATCTTCTACGACGTCTCGCAGCGCGTGACGGTGCGTGCCGAAGCGGGCGAGCGCGCCGGCCTGGACCTGATCTTCACCTTCGCGTTCGACGGCCTGGGCCGCAGGAAGGCGAGCGAGCCCACCCGCTGAAGCTTCAGCGCAGGTCGAACACCAGGCAGGTCGTCGTCGCGTGCGCGTACAGGGTGCCGTCGGGGCCCGTGAGCCGCGCCTCCGCCGTGGCCAGCTGGCGGCCGCAGTGCACCACCTTGCCTTCGGCCCGCACCCGCTGCACCTTCGGCCCGATGGCCCGCACCAGGTTGACGCCCAGTTCCGCCGTCGTGTAGCCGCGGCCGGCCGGCAGCATGGTGTGCACCGCGCAGCCCAGCGCCGAATCGAGCAGGGTCGCGTACCAGCCGCCGTGCACGCCGCCCATGGGGTTGGCATGCGCCGGGCCCGGCGTGCCCTGGAACACGGCGCGGCCCTCGTCGGCCTCGACCAGCAGGAAATCGAGCGTGCGCGCGATCGGCGCGCCCGGCAGCTCGCCGCGCAGCAGCGCCTGCATCACTTGCAGCCCGCTGCGGCCGGCGAACTGCCCGGGCGGGACCACGCCCCAGCCGGCGCCGGCCTGCAGCCGGGCGCCGAGCTCGCGCTCGCGTGCGAGCCATTCTTCCAACAGGTCTGCCATTCGGGTCTCCAGGATTTCAAGTCAGTGGATCATGGCTCGGCATTTGGCGTCGGCCTACAAGCCGATGAGCCGCGGGCCGGCGCTGGCCATGGGAATGTTCGCCATGGCTCATGCGTCGGCGTACTACCATCGGACTCACATGCCAGGTGCACAGTCTTACCATGTTGGCACCCAGAGCGAATCCATGGCAGTGAAACCCGCCCGTCTGACCCTGCTGATCGACGCGGACAAGAAAAAGGCCTTCGAGGCGCTGTGTGCCTCGCAGGACATCACGGCTTCCCAGGTGGTCCGGCAACTGATCCGCGAATACCTCGCCAGGCACGGCGTCACGCCGACCTATACCTCGAACCGGGCGGACGCATCGAACGCACCGGCCGGATAGTCCACCCCGTGGCGATGGGAAAGCAATTACATTCCGATGGACATCAGGACCCATCGCCAATGGAGCTCAAGACCGCCCGGCTCACCATCCTCATCGACCCGGGGAAGAAGCAGGCTTTCGAGGAACTGTGCCGCACGCAGGACATGACGCCCTCGCAGGTGGTGCGGCGGCTGATCCGCGACTTCATGGAGCAGCAGGAGGCGCTGGCGCCCCGCCGTGCACCGGCACGCAAGCCGGCCGCCACGCGCCGCGCCCGCTGAAGCGCAAGCCGCGCAGCCGTCACGCGCGCACGGTCCCGGCCCAGGCATCGGCGAAGGCGCGCGCCATGCGGCTCACCTCCTCGGGTGCCGTCCCCGGCTTGTAGAGCGCCGAGCCGATGCCGAAACCATCCGCGCCCGCAGCCAGGTAGGACGCCATGGTCGCCGGCGCGATGCCGCCCACCGGCAGCAGCGGCACAGCAGCCGGCAGCACCGCACGCAGCGCCTTGACGGCGGCAGGTGGAATCATCTCGGCCGGAAAAAGCTTGAGTGCGGCGGCGCCGGCTTCCAGCGCGGCGAACGCTTCCGTCGGCGTCATCACGCCGGGGACGCACACCATGCCGGACCAGCTGGCGGCCCGCACCACGCGGGCGTCGAAATGCGGTGACACGACCAGGCGGCCGCCGGCTGCATGCACCGCCCGCACCTCGTCCTCGGTGCGCACGGTGCCGGCGCCGACCACCGCGCCCGGGAAGCGGCGCGCCAGCCGCGCGATGCTCTCCAGCGGCTGCGGCGAATTGAGCGGCACCTCGAACACGCGCCAGTTCGCGTTCCACAGCGCGTCGCCCACCGCGTCGGCTTCGGCCGGCGTGAGGCCGCGCAGGATCGCGACCAGCGGCAGCTCGTCGAGCGCGCGCTTCCAGGCTTGCGCCAGCAGCGGGTTCATGACTTCTGCAGCGTGCGGGCGAGCGCCCAGTGGCCGCGCCAGGTGGCTTCCGAGCCGAGGCTGCGCGACTGGCAGCCGAGCGTGCGCAGGGCCAGCGCGTAGCGTTCGGTGAGCGCCGGCGCGCCGATCAGCACCACCTCCAGGCCGTGCAGGGCGCGCGAGCGCAGTTCCTCGCCGATGACGAGGCCCGAGAGATAGCTGGGCAGCGCCTGCGTGGGCAGCCGGCCGAACAACGCCAGCGTGCGCGCGCTGAACGCGCTGTGCAGCAGCGAGCGGGCCTGCTGCGCGTGGTGCACGCCGCGCAGGAAGGCGGCCTCTTCCAGCGGACCGTCTTCTTCGGGCAGGGTGCGCGCGAGGATCGAGTGCTGCCGCAGCAGCGCGTAGAACTCGCCCGACATGAAGGTCGCGAAGGACTGCACGCGGCCGTCGGCCACGCGCACCCACTTGCAGTGCGTGCCGGGCAGCACGAACATGCCGGCCTGCAGGCGCAGCAGGTCCATCGCGCCGAACACCTGCACTTCCTCGCCGCGCATGGCGTCCGGCGTGTCCAGGAATTCGAAGCGCAGCCCGGGCACCAGCGCGATGCGCTCCGGCTCGATCCAGGCGAGCGCGCGCGAGAGGTCCGTGAAACCGGCGGGGCAGCTGCAGTAGGGCGCTTCCTGCCAGCCCTGGCGGCTGCCGGCCATGCCGCTCACGAGGCACAGGGCCTCGGGCTGGTGCAGCCAGTCGCCGCAGGTTTCGCGCAGGATGTCGGGGAAGGCGCCGGCGGGCACCGTCAGGATGCCGCGCTCGGAGGACCGTTCCTCCAGCACCGTCCCGTCGGCGTCGACGCGGGCGACGCGCAGGGAGGACGTGCCCCAGTCGACGGCGACGAGCGGGCGCATGTCAATGATTGTCGCGGGGCACGAAGGAGCCGCGCTTGCCCACCAGGAAGTCGAGGTCCGCGCCTTCGTCGGCCTGCAGCACGTGGTCGGTGTACAGCTTCCAGTAGCCGGAGGAAAGCGGCGGCTGCGGCGGCTTCCATTCGGCCAGCCGGCGCGCCAGTTCCTCGTCGCCGATCTCCAGGTGCAGCCGACGCTTGGGCACGTTCAGCTCGATCATGTCGCCGTTGCGCACGATGGCGAGCGGGCCGCCGGCGGCGGCTTCCGGCGCGGTGTGCAGCACCACCGTGCCGTAGGCCGTGCCGCTCATGCGCGCGTCGCTGATGCGGACCATGTCGGTGATGCCCTTGCGCAGGATCTTGGGCGGCAGCGGCATGTTGCCGACTTCGGCCATGCCGGGGTAGCCCTTGGGACCGCAGTTCTTCAGCACCAGCACGCAGGTCTCGTCGACGTCGAGGTCCTCGTCGTCGATGCGGCGGTGGAAGTCCTCGATGTCCTCGAACACCACGGCGCGGCCGCGGTGCACCATCAGCTCCGGCGTGGCGGCGCTGGGCTTGATCACCGCGCCGCGCGGCGCCAGGTTGCCGCGCAGCACGGCGATGCCCGCTTTCTCCTTGAACGGCGCGGCCAGCGGCTGGATCACTTCCTTGTTCCAGTTCTGCGCGCCCTCGATGTTCTCGCCGACGGTCCGGCCGTTGGCGGTGACGGCGTCCAGGTGCAGCGCGTCGCGGATCTCGTTCATCACGACCGGGATGCCGCCGGCGTAGCAGAAGTCCTCCATCAGGTGCTGGCCGGAGGGCTGCAGGTTGACCAGGCAGGGCATCTCGCTGCCCAGGCGGTCGAAGTCCTCGATGGCGAGCTCGACGCCGATGCGGCGCGCGATGGCGATCAGGTGGATCACGGCGTTGGTCGAGCCGCCGATGGCGGCCAGCGTGCGAATCGCGTTCTCGAACGCCTTGCGCGTGAGGATGGAGGAGAGCTTCTGGTCCTCGTGCACCATGTCGACGATGCGGCGGCCGGCCATGCGGGCCAGCACGTTGCGGCGGCCGTCGACGGCGGGATACGCCGCGTTGCCCGGCAGGCCCACGCCCAGCGCCTCGACCATGCTGGCCATGGTGGAGGCCGTGCCCATCGTCATGCAGTGGCCGTGGCTGCGGTGCATGCAGCTTTCGGCTTCGAAGAAGTCCTGCAGCCGCAGCGTGCCGGCGCGCACCTGCTCGCTCATGCTCCACACGCCGGTGCCCGAGCCGAGTTCCTGGTCGCGCCACTTGCCATTGAGCATGGGGCCGCCGGAGACGCCGATGGTGGGGATGTCGACGCTGGAGGCGCCCATGATCAGCGAGGGCGTCGTCTTGTCGCAGCCCATGAGGAGCACGACGCCGTCGACGGGGTTGCCGCGGATCGATTCCTCGACGTCCATGCTGGCGAGGTTGCGATAGAGCATGGCGGTGGGACGCAGCAGCGTCTCGCCCAGCGACATCACGGGGAATTCGAGCGGGAAGCCGCCCGCCTCGTAGACGCCGATCTTGACCTGCTCGGCGAGCGTGCGGAAGTGCGAGTTGCACGGCGTGAGCTCGCTGAAGGTGTTGCAGATGCCGATGACGGGCCGGCCGTCGAACTGGTCGTGCGGCACGCCCTTGCCCTTGACCCAGCTGCGGTAGGCGAAGCCGTCGCGGTCCTGGCGGCCGAACCATTGCTGGGAACGGAGTTCTTCGGGTCTTTTCTTGCGGGGAGGGGTCATGCGCAGGGTTCCGTGGAAGTGCTGGGCCAATTATGTGCCGGTGCGGATGCGGAGCGCTGGGCGGAGTCGTAGGCTGGTGGTGAGCCTTGCGAACCCCAGCGATGCGCGAGCGCGGCGAAGCGCTGGGGTTCGGCCTTCGGCGCTCACCGCCAGCCTACAAAAGGCCGCCAACCCTGCGGTTACTCCTTCACCGCCCCCGTCAGCCCCGAAACGTAGTACTCGACGAAGAACGAATAGATCACCGCCACCGGTAGTGACCCGAGCAGCGCCCCCGCCATCAGCGGCCCCCAGTGGTACACGTCGCCTTCGACCAGTTCGGTCACCACGGCCACCGAGACCGTCTTGACCTCCGACGAGGAGACGAAGGTCAGCGCGTAGATGAACTCGTTCCAGGACAGGGTGAAGGCGAAGATCGCCGCCGAGATCAGCCCCGGCACCGACAGCGGCAGCACGATCTTCCACAGGATCTGCAGCCGGCTGGCGCCATCGATCAGGGCGCATTCCTCCAGCTCGAACGGGATCGAGCGGAAGTAGCCCATGAGCAGCCAGGTGGCGAAGGGAATGAGGAAGGTCGGATAGGTGAGGATCAGCGCCCAGCGCGTGTCGAACAGCCCCAGCTTGAACACGATCGCCGCCAGCGGAATGAACAGGATCGACGGCGGCACCAGGTAGGCCAGGAAGATCGACAGCCCCACCTGCTTGGAGCCGCGAAAGCGCAGGCGTTCGATCGCATAGGCCGCGAGCACCGAGCAGAGCAGGGAGACGAAGGTGGAGACGATGGACACCACCATGGTGTTCCACAGCCAGGCCGGGTAGTCGGTGTGGAACAGCAGCTTGTCGAAGTGCGCCAGCGTCGGCCCGATGATCCAGAACGGGTTGCCGTCGCGCGCGAGCAGTTCGTGGTCCGGCTTGAAGGACGTCACCGCCATCCAGTAGAACGGGAACAGCAGCACGAACACGAAGATCGCCAGCGGCAGGTAGAGCGTCACCGTTCGCCGGGGCAGCGAACTGAGGTAGTTCATGCCCTGGCTGCCGTCGTCCTGGGCTTTCATGCGTCGCTCGCTCCTTGTTGCCAAGCCCGCCGCTGCAGGCCGAAGTAGGAAAAGAGGATGGCCGCGAGCAGGAAGGGCACCATCGCGATGGCGATGGCCGCGCCTTCGCCCAGGGCGCCGCCGGGGATCGCGCGCTGGAACGACAGCGTCGCCATCAGGTGGGTGGCGTTGAGCGGGCCGCCGCGCGTCAGCACGTAGATGAGCTGGAAGTCGGTGAACGTGAACAGCACCGAGAAGGTCATCACCACCGCGATGATGGGCGTGAGCAGCGGCAGCGTGATGTAGCGGAATCGCTTCCAGCCCCCGGCGCCGTCGATGGCCGCGGCCTCGTAGAGCGAGGGCGGGATCGTCTGCAGGCCGGCCAGCAGCGTGATCGCCACGAAGGGCACGCCGCGCCAGATGTTGGCCGCGATGGTCGACAGCCGCGCGTTCCACGGGTCGCCGAGGAAGTCGATGTAGTGGTCGATCCACCCCAGCTTCATGAGCGTCCAGCTCACGATGGAGAACTGCGAGTCGTAGATCCACCAGAAGGCGATCGCCGACAGGGCGGTGGGCACGATGTACGGCAGCAGGATCACCGTGCGGAAGAAGGTCTTGAACGGGATGCGCTCGTTCAGCAGCACGGCGAGCCACAGGCCCAGCACGAACTTGATGACGCTCGCGACCGCGGTGTAGAACAGGGTGTTGAACAGCGCCAGCCGCGTGACGCTGTCGCCCCACAGGTAGGTGTAGTTGTCCCAGCCTATCCACTCGCCGCCGCGGCCGATCTTGGTGTCCGTGAAACCGAGCCACACGCCGAGGCCGAGCGGATAGGTGAGGAACAGCAGCAGCAGCACCGCCGCAGGGACCATGAAGAGCAGGCCCAGCAGGTTGCGGCTGTTGCCGAGCCGGTGCCGCCGCACGGGCCGGGCGCGGCCGGCCACTTCCGCTGGATGGATCGCGCCGGCCTCCATGGTGCCTTACACCTTGTAGTAGCGGTCGGCGCGCTGCGCCGCGCGCTGCATCGCTTCCTTGGGCGACTTCGCCCCGCTCACGGCCTCGGCCACCATGTCCTGCACGATGAAGTCGGCCAGCGCGCCGGCGGAGGCGTAGCCCAGCTTGCCCATGTAGCCGGCCGGCCGCATGTTCTTCACCGAGTCGCGGTAGGGCGTGTTCTTCGGGTCGACCGTCCACACCGGGTTCTTCTCGTAGGCGCGCAGCGGCTGCGAGATGTAGCCGCCGGCGGCCTGCATCCACGGCCCGTACTGCTCCTCCTCCATCATGAAGCGCACGAATTCCTTGGCGGCCTTCGGGTACTTCGTGTGCTTGAACACCATCTGGTTGAAGAACAGGTGGTATTCGGTGGGCACGCCGACCGGGCCGACCGGGAAGGTGGCGTGCTGGATGTCCGCCGCCATTTCCTTCAGCTTGGGATCGGTGGAGTTCTTGGCCGCGTAGTAGATCGAGATGCCGTTGTTGGTGACGGCGACCTGGCTGTCGAGGAAGGCCTTGTTGTTGTTCGGGTCCAGCCACGACAGCGTGCCGGGGATGAAGGTCGCGTACAGCTCCTTGCCGTATTCCAGCGCCTTGAGCGTGGCGGGGCTGTCGATGGTGACCTTGTTGTTCTTGTCGACCAGCGCGGCGCCGAAGGCCCAGATCAGCCACTGCGTCCAGCCGCTGTCGCCGGTGGCGTGGCCCAGTGCCATGCCGCCGGGCGTGCCCTTGGCCTTGAGCGCCTGGAACATCTTCAGGAAGCCGTCGGTATCCTTCGGGAAGGCGGTGACGCCTGCCGCCTTGAGCATGGAATCGCGGTAGACCATCATCGAGCCGGTGCCGCCCAGCGGCACGCCGATCCAGTGCCGGCCGTCGGGCCGCAGGTAGGCCTCGCAGGCGGGATACCAGCCGCCGTACTTCTTGCCCAGGTAGTCGGCGACGTCCGTCATGTCGACCAGCTTGTCGGGGTAGAGGTTGGCGTCGTCGTTGGTGGACAGGATGATGTCCGGGCCGGCGCCGGTGTTGGCGGCCACCGCCGCCTTGGGACGCACGTCCTCCCAGCCCTCGTTGTCGAGGCGGACTTCGATGCCGTACTTGTCGCTGAACTTCTTGACGTTGGCGTTGTACGCATCCTCGTCACCCTGCACGAACCGCTTCCAGCGCAGCACGCGCAGCTTGGCGCCCTTCTCGGGCTGGTTGTTCCACTGCGCCTGCGCGCCCACCGGCCACAGCATCGGCAGCGACACGGCGGCCGCACCGGCCGATGCTTTCTTCAGGAACTTCCGACGGTTCGTCATGGTTGTCTCCTTCGAGGTGAATGGGCAGTGCAGGGCAGGGCCGCGGCGCGCTCACTGCGCCAGGCGCATGCCGCTGGCTGGATCGAACAGGTGGGCGCGGGCGGGATCGGGCCGCAGGCGGATGGTCTCGCCGGGGCGGAAGGCGTGGCGGTCGCGGAACACGCTGGTGACCTCGACGCCGGCGAGCTTGGTGAAGACCTGCGTGTCGGCGCCGGTGGGCTCCACCACCACCACTTCGCCCGGCATGCCCTCGCCATCGCTGGCGAGTTCCATGTGCTCGGGCCGGGTGCCGTAGATCACGCTCTGGCCGTCCTGCGCAGCCTGCGCGCCGGCGGGTGCCGGCAGCGACAGGCCGGGGCCGAAATCGATGCGCGCGCTGCCGTTGGCGCGCCGCACGACGCCGGGCAGGAAGTTCATCGCCGGCGAGCCGATGAAGCCGGCGACGAACTGGTTGGCCGGATGGTCGTACAGCTCCAGCGGCGAGCCGGTCTGCTCCACCAGGCCGTCGCGCATCACCACGATCTGGTCGGCCATGGTCATGGCTTCGATCTGGTCGTGCGTGACGTAGACCGAGGTGGTCTTCAGGCGCTGGTGCAGTTCCTTGATCTCGGTGCGCATCTGCACGCGCAGCTTGGCATCGAGGTTGGACAGCGGCTCGTCGAACAGGAACACCTGCGGGTCGCGCACGATGCAGCGGCCCATGGCGACGCGCTGGCGCTGGCCGCCGGAGAGCTGGCGCGGATAGCGATCGAGCAGGGCTTCGAGGCCGAGGATCTCGGCGGCCTTCTTCACGCGCTGGTCCGCCACCGACTTCGGCTGCTTCGCGAGCATCAGGCTGAAGGCCATGTTGTCGCGCACCGTCATGTGCGGGTAGAGCGCGTAGTTCTGGAACACCATGGCGATGTCCCGTTCCTTGGGCGTGAGGTCGTTGACCACGCGGCCCCCGATGCGCACTTCACCGCGGCTGATTTCCTCCAGCCCCGCGATCATGCGCAGCAGCGTGGACTTGCCGCAGCCCGAAGGCCCCACGAGCACGGCGAACTGGCCGTCTTCGATGTCGATGTCGACGCCGCGGATGATGTGCGCGGCACCGAAGAACTTCTCGACGTTGCGAATCTGTACGTTGGCCATCGTCCTCGCTGGTTGAACACGCTGGAAGCGCCGAACTTGTAGCATGGAACAAATGCCGCGTCATCAGCATTGCACCCGCGCGCGCTGCACGTCGCGGGTAAACCCGCGCAGCCGATCCGCGGCGGGCTGCGCGCGTGAACCTTGGTTCCCGCCCGGGGAACCTCAGGCCGGCGAGGCCTCGTCCTGCATCTCTCCCGAGAGCAGGACGCGGTGCCCCCTGGCGACCGGCACGGCGCGCAGCAGCGCACGCGCCACGGCCGCCGCGGTGATGGGGCGGAAGTCGGCGGGGATCAGGGGCTTGAGCCAGCGGCCGACGTGCAGGCCGATCTTCTCGCCGGCGCGTTCCGGCTGTCCGAGCGCCTCGCGGTCGCCCACCAGCAGCGAGGGGCGGGCGATCACGACGCCTTCGAAGCCGAGAGCGGCGACGGCTTCCTCGAGTTCGCCCTTCACGCGGCTGTAGAAGATGCGCGAGCGCGCATCCGCCTTCATGGCGCTCACCAGGCCGATGCGGCGGGCGCCGGCAACCTGCGCTGCGCGGGCCACGGCGAGGTTGGCATCGAAATCGACCGCGCGGAAGGCGGCCTCGCTGCCGGCCACCTTGATGGTGGTGCCGAGCGCGAGGTAGGCTTCATCGACGGGGGGCAGCGCCGGCAGCGCCGCGAAATCGACGGTATGGACCGTCAGCCTGGGGTGTTGCACCCCAGGCGGGCGGCGGACCAGGGCATGGACCGCCGCGATCGTGTCGTCCGCCAGCAGGCCCCGCAGGATTTCCCGGCCGACCAGCCCGGAGGCTCCGGCCAGCAAGGCGCTGCGCATGGCTGCGCTTCAGCGGCCGTAGTTGCGCGCCGGGTTGCCGCCGCGGCCGCGGTTGCGCCGGGCGCCCGCGCCCATGCTGTCGATGCTGGTGCGCGTCGGGTCCGGCTGGCCGCCGCCGTTGACGGGACGCAGCCCCGTCATGTCGCGCCGGCCCGGCATGTTGGTGCGCAGCGGATCCACGTTGCGCGGCATGCGGTCGTCCGCGTCGTCCTCGTGGGGACGGACGGCGCGGGGCGGCCGCGCCTGCACGTTGCCGTTGTGGCCGTTGCGCGCACCGTTCGGCTGCTGCTTCGGCGGCCGCGCCTGCTGCGCGCCGCGCTGCTGGCCATTACCGTTGCCGTTGCCATTGCGCGCCGGCTGGGCCTTCCTGGATTTGCCGTTGCCGTTGCCGTTGCCGGCGCCGTTGCGCGCGCCGCGGCCGGAGCCGCCCGACTTGTCCTTGTTCTCGCGGATGCGCTGCATCATCTCGCTGCGCGCCGCCTTGGCCGCGGCGTTCATCACCTCGCGCGAGGGCGGGCGGCCCTTGCCGCCCCACAGCACCTGGCGGCCCATGGCGATCGGCTGGGCCTGCTCGCCGGCCTCGGGGCCGAAGCCGTCGATCACCTGCGCCGGGATGTCCTGCTTGGTGAAGCGCTCGATCTCCTGCATGAAGCCTTCCTCGTCCAGGCAGACCAGCGACACGGCCTGGCCTTCCTTGCCCGCGCGGCCGGTGCGGCCGATGCGGTGGACGTAGTCTTCCGGCACGTTCGGGATCTCGTAGTTCACCACGTGCGGCAGGTCGTCGATGTCGATGCCGCGTGCCGCGATGTCGGTGGCCACCAGGGCGCGGATCTCGCCGCTCTTGAAGCCGGCCAGCGCCTGCGTGCGGGCGGTCTGGCTCTTGTTGCCGTGCAGGGCCATCGCGGTGATGCCCTTCTTGCCCAGGAATTCGGCCACGTGGTTGGCGCCGAACTTGGTGCGCGTGAACACCAGCACCTGCGACCAGTCGTGTTCCTGGATCACGTGGGCCAGCAGTTCCTTCTTCTTCTCGCGGCCGACGGGGTGGATCACCTGCGTGATGCGCTGCACCGTGGTGTTGCGCGGCGTGACCTGGATGCTTTGCGGCGAGCGCAGCAGCGTGTGGGCCAGCTCGCGGATCTCGTCGCTGAAGGTGGCGGAGAACAGCAGGCTCTGCTTTTCCCTCGGCACCAGGGCCAGCACCTTCTTCACGTCCGGCAGGAAGCCCATGTCCAGCATGCGGTCGGCTTCGTCCAGCACGAGGATCTCCACGGTGGACAGGTCCAGGTGGCCCTGCTGCTGCAGGTCCAGCAGGCGGCCCGGCGTGGCCACCAGGATGTCGACGCCCTTGCGGATGCGGTCGATCTGGGGGTTCATGCCCACGCCGCCGAAGATCACCGTGGAAGTGAGGGGCAGGTACTTGCCGTAGGTGCGGATGGACTCTTCCACCTGCGCGGCGAGCTCCCGCGTGGGCGTCAGCACCAGGGCGGCGATGCCGTCCTTGCCGAACTTGTTGGTCCTGCCCTTGCCCTTGGAGAGCTTGTGCAGCATCGGCAGGGTGAAGGCGGCCGTCTTGCCGGTGCCCGTCTGGGCTCCGGCGAGCAGGTCGTGCCCTTCGAGCACTGCGGGGATGGCCTGGGCCTGGATGGGGGTGGGGGTTTCGTAGCCTTCCTCGCGAACCGCCTTGAGGATGGCGGGGGCGAGATTCAGTTCGTCAAAATTCATTGAGCAGTCAAGCGCCTTCCCGGGCGCGGGGGCATCGGCCGTTCCGTGCCGCAAAGGGCCGGTTCCAGTCAAGGCAGATGAGGGTTCTAGGGTGGGAGCCAGCAGGCGTTGCAAGCCTGCCTCGTCCCCAGCGAAACGCTGAGCCCGCGAGCAACTGGGAGCCGCGGGAAGACCCATTGTCGCATGGATCCGGCTGGCGTGCGCAGAGGGCCTGCGGCGTGACGAAATAGGCCCTGCGTTGCGCCGAAGCACCGCACGTCGGGCGCAAAACGTCACACGTCCTGCCGAAAATTGGCGTACGGCTGGGGCTCACCCATAATCGGGGAACCGAACGGGACCCCCAGAACATGGCCAAGATGATGAAGCTCCGGCTGGGCGTCTCCGACGATCCGACCGCCCTGCAGCCGTCCCTGAGCGACTGCCTGGGGGCCATGCTGAAGCAGGCCGAAGCCTTGATGCAGCAGGTGCTGCAGGGCCTGGAGCTGGGCACCAGCGCCACCGGGCCGCAGCGCCTGGCGCCGCTGCAGGCGCCCCAGGTGCGGGCCGCCGTGCTGGGTCTCGAGGGCAAGGCTGCGGCCGTCAAACACAGCTTCGTCAAGGAACTCACCCGCCTGGTGTACGAGGGCGGCGGCAAGGACCAGACCGCCACCGAAGTCCTGCGCTTCCAGGACCTGCAGCTGTTCGAGGACGAGGAGCTCGATCAGAGCATCGAGATCGCGCGCGCGCAGCAGGAAGTGGTGCTGGCCGTGGACGACACGCTGCCGCCGCTGGACGCCCTGATCAGCACCATGCTGGGATGGCGCACGATCCAGCCGGGGCTCAATCCGCTGCGGCCCGAAGTGTTCGTGCGCGCGCTGCAGCACACCCTGGCGGAACACGTGGCCGAAACCGGCGCCCGCGAAGTCCTGATCACACCGGCCGCCGGTTTGCTGGGCGTGAACCTGCGAAAGCTCTATCGCGAGCTGGCCGACTGGCTGCGCTCCACCGGCGTGGAACCCGCGGTGCCGGTGGGAGGCCGCATCAACCGGGCGACCGGTGCCAGCGGCGCTCCGGTCACGGACACGGTGGCCAAGACGCTGCTGACCCTGGACCGCCTGCGCAAGCTGCTGGCCGGCGACTTCGACCAGCCGCGCAAGGCCGAATTCCTGCACACCATGCCGGCCTCGATGGCCCTGCTGCAGGACCTGAAGAAGACCGACGAACTGGTCAAGCGGCTGGAACAGCGCAAGAAGCCCGTCGTGGTCGTGGAGCAGCCGGTCGACATGCTGGCCGATGCCGCCAGGGAACCCCCGGCCACCGGCCGCATCGGGCAGCAGCTGGGCGAAGAGGTCGTGCGCCTCATGTTCGACAACCTGCTGGAAGACCGGCGCCTGCTGCCCACGCTCAAGCGCGAGCTCAAGGTGCTGGAGCCCGCGGTGCACCGGCTGACCAAGGAAGACTCGCGCTTCTTCAGCGACCGCAACCACCCGGCGCGCCAGCTGCTCGATCGCATCATCCAGCGCAGCCTGGCCTTCCCGTCGGAGGAAGACGCGGGCTGGCCGCGCTTCCTCGAGTCGCTGCAGTCCGTCAGCCGCTGGCTGGAAAGCAAGGTGATGGACGCCGATACCTTCGGCGAGATGCTGGACGAGCTGCAGGCGCAGTGGACCGAGCAGGACCAGGGCGCGCGCCAGAAGCGCGAGGAAGCGGCGCGCGCGCTGCTGCACGCCGAACAGCGCAACCTGCTGGCGCAGAAGCTGGCGTCCGATTTCGCCGATAGCCTCGGCGGCCTGGACGTCGCCGACTTCATCCGCGACTTCCTGAAGAACGCCTGGGCGCAGGTGGTGGCCGAGGCGCAGCTCAGTTGCGAGGACGGCTCCCCCGATCCGTATGGCTACCGCGCGATGGTCGACGACCTGATCTGGAGCGTGCAGAAGACCACCGCGCAGCGGGGGCGCGCGCGCCGGCTGGTGCAGATGATCCCCGGCCTGCTGCAGCGCCTGCGCGAGGGCCTGGGGCGCATCGGCTACCCGCAGGAACTGACGCAGCGTTTCTTCGACCACCTGATCACCCTGCACCGCGCCGCGGTGCAGGAAGGGCGCGATGCCAGCATCCAGGCGGCGGCCGATGCGGCCTGGTCGGAGCAGTCGCAGTTCCCGGAAGGCGCCGAGGAAGACCTGCAGCTGTGGCTGGACTCGAGCGAGGCCCAGGAGTCCGGCTTCATCGAGGAAGAGGCGGACCTCGACACCGATTACGCGGCCTCGCCCGAGGCGCCGCGCCAGGAGGCGCTGCGCGCCGAGCAGGACACGAGCCGCGCCCGCCAGGTGCCGTCCCAGGCGCCGCAGGCCGAAGCGCAGGCGGGGCTCGTGCCGGAAGACCTGCGCATCGGCGCCTGGGTCGAGATCCGCATCAAGGGCGACTGGGTGCGGGCGCAGCTGACGTGGTGCAGCCCGCATGCGACGCTGTTCATGTTCACGTCGATCGGCGGTGCGGCGCACTCGATGTCGCGCCGCACGATGGAAAAACTCCGCACCGGCGGCCAGCTGCGCGTCGTCGCCGAGCGCCCGGTGGTCGACGAGGCCCTGGACCAGGTCGCCCGCGCCGCCCTCAAGAACAGCGTGGGGCGGCCGCCGGAGTAGCCATCGGACAGCCGCAACGCAGAAGCCGCAAAAGTTACGCAGAAGCCGCAAAAGGACAGCCAATCCAGAATCTGGATGTCCTTTTGCGGCTTTTGCGTAGTTTCTGCGGCTTCTGCGTTCCGGCTGTCCGGCTGTCCGCGTGACCGGTTTTCCATGCAGACCGGCGCCCGATTTCGTGATGCGGGATAATCGACGGTTTCCCGCAGAACAGAACCATGGCCCAGTACGTCTACTCGATGAATCGCGTCAGCAAGACCGTGCCGCCCAAGCGGCAGATCTTGAAGGACATCTCACTGAGCTTCTTCCCCGGCGCCAAGATCGGCGTGCTGGGTGTGAACGGCTCGGGCAAGTCCACGCTGCTGAAGATCATGGCCGGCATCGACAAGGAGATCGAAGGCGAAGCGATCCCCATGCCCGGCATCAAGATCGGCTACCTGCCCCAGGAGCCCCAGCTCGACCCGGAACAGAGCGTTCGCGACGCCGTCGAAGGTGGCATGAGCGAGGTGATGGACGCCAAGAAGCGGCTGGAGGAAGTCTATGCCGCCTACGCCGAGCCGGACGCCGATTTCGATGCACTCTCCGAGGAGCAGCAGAAGCTCGAAGCGATCATCGCCGCCGCCGGCGCCGAGAGCGACCATGAGCACCAGTTCGAGATCGCCGCCGACGCCCTGCGCCTGCCGCCCTGGGAGGCCGTGATCAAGAACCTGTCCGGCGGCGAGAAGCGCCGCGTGGCCCTGTGCCGCCTGCTGCTGTCCAAGCCGGACATGCTGCTGCTGGACGAACCCACCAACCACCTGGACGCCGAATCGGTGGAATGGCTGGAGCAGTTCCTGGCGCGCTTCCCGGGCACGGTGGTGGGCATCACCCACGACCGCTATTTCCTGGACAACGCCGCCGAATGGATCCTGGAACTGGACCGCGGACGCGGCATTCCGTACAAGGGCAACTACTCCACCTGGCTGGAGCAGAAGGAAGCGCGCCTGGAGCAGGAGCAGCGCACCGAGGACGCCCGCACCAAGGCCATGAAGAAGGAACTGGAGTGGGCGCGCCAGAACCCGAAGGGGCGCCAGGCCAAGAGCAAGGCGCGCCTGGCCCGCTTCGAGGAACTGTCCGACTACGAATACCAGAAGCGCAACGAGACCAACGAGATCTTCATCCCCGTGGGCGAGCGCCTGGGGCACGAGGTGATCGAGTTCGTGAACGTGTCCAAGTCGTTCGGCGACCGCGTGCTGATCGACAACCTGAGCTTCAAGGTGCCGGCGGGCGCCATCGTCGGCATCATCGGCCCCAACGGCGCCGGCAAGTCCACGCTGTTCAAGATGATCGCCGGCAAGGAGAAGCCGGACGCGGGCGAGGTGAAGATCGGCAAGACCGTGCAGATGGCCTTCGTCGACCAGCACCGCGACGAGCTGGCGAACGACAAGACCGTGTGGGAGGACGTCTCCGGCGGCCTCGACATGATCAACATCGGCAAGTTCCAGATGGCCAGCCGCGCCTATTGCGGCCGCTTCAACTTCAACGGCGGCGACCAGCAGAAGAAGGTCGGCCTGCTGTCCGGCGGCGAGCGCGGCCGCCTGCACCTGGCCAAGACCCTGCTGCAGGGCGGCAACGTGCTGCTGCTGGACGAGCCCTCGAACGACCTCGACGTCGAAACGCTGCGGGCGCTGGAGGATGCGCTGCTCGAATTCGCCGGCAGCGTGATGGTGATCAGCCACGACCGCTGGTTCCTGGACCGCATCGCCACCCACATCCTGGCGGCCGAAGACGAGGGCAAGTGGGTCTTCTTCGACGGCAACTTCCACGAGTACGAGGCCGACAAGCGCAGGCGCCTGGGCGAGGAAGGTGCAAGACCGCACCGGGTGCGCTATAAAGCCCTGAAGTGACCTTGCGCGGAGCAAGGTCTCCCCGCGGAGGCGGGGAACCAGACCAGTCCTGAGGAGGGGCTGCCGCGATGTCGGGCTCACCGCAGCCGCACTACCAGACGCTCTACCGGGCCTGCATCAAGGACACCGCCAGCCAGGGGGCGGAGCTGATGCGCTCCACCCTCGCCCGCGCGCTGCACGCATTGCCCCAGGCCGCGGCCGGCCTCGAGGACGTGGTGGAGCGCGGATTGCTGCAGGACGCGGTGGAGGTCCTGCGCGAGCGGCAGCAGACCCTCATCGACGCCTTTCCGCAGGCACTGCTCACCGAGTTCGCGCACGCGATCGCCGGCGACCGCGGCTCCTGGCTCAGCTTCGAATCGCTGGCCCTCCTGGGCGACGAGCAGATGCAGGACAACGCGGACCTGGTGCGGGCCTGCGGTGCCCTGGAAGAAGCGGTGCGGCCGGAACTGCTGGAGCTGGAGAACACGCTGGTCTCGGCGCAGCTCACGCCGGAGGGCGCCGCGCAGCGCCATCCGCTGCGGCCCGAGGTGTACGTGCGCAGCGTCCATCGGCTGGCGCGCCACAGCCCCGTCTCGCCGGCCGTGCGACGGCGCTGGGTGCGCCACCTGCCGCTGCTGATGGCGCCGGAGCTGGCGCGCACCTATGCCGCGATGGCGCAGCGCCTGCGGCCGCAGGATGCGGCCAGCACGCCGCAGCCGCCGGCGCGGCAGGAGGACGTGGACCGCGCCACGCAGCTCACCATCCGCGAGCTGCGCAAGCTCATGGAAGGCGACCCCGCCGACGGCGCTGCCCGCGCCAGGCGCGCCGGCGCCGTCTTCGCGGAAACCGAGTTCTCGCAGACGGTTCCCGCGGCGCTGCAGATGGTGCAGGACATGCGCAAGGTGGACCAGTTGGTGCTGCAGTTGCGGCAGCGGCAGGCCGCCATGCCCGGCACGGAGCGCGACAGCCTCGAAGCCTTCCGCGAGGCGCTGCGCCGGGAGGCGAAGCAGCCCGCGCAGGCCCTCGGGCTCGAGGTCGTGCACCTCATGATCGCCAACCTGGCGGCCGATCCGCGCCTGCTGCCGCCAGTGCGCGCGCTGGTGCGCGAGATCGAGCCGCCGCTGCTGCGCCTGGCGCTCGCCGACCCGCGCTTCTTCAGCGACCGCTCGCATCCCGCCCGCCGGCTGCTGCAGGAGATCACGCAGCACAGCCTCGCGTGGAGCTCACCCCAGGAGCCCGGCTTCCCCGCCTTCATGGACTCCCTGCAGCAAGCCACCGACGCCCTGCTGGACGCCCGCGCCAACGGTCCGGAGGCCTTCGAGATCGCGCTGCTGGCGCTGCAGGATGCCTGGGACGAAGCGCAGCCCCGCGGTCGCCGCAACCGCGAACGCGCGGTGCGCGCGCTGATCCGCGCCGAGCAGCGCAACCTGCTGGCCGAGCGCGTGGGCCGCGAGCTCCTGAAGCGGCGCGAAGCGCTCGGTGCGCCCGCGGAGGCCCTGGCCTTCCTCACCGGGCCCTGGGCCCACGTGCTGGCGCAGGCGCGCCTGACGGACCTGGCGGCGCAGGAGGATCCCGGCGGCTATGGCTGGGTCGCGACCACGGTGCTGTGGAGCGTGCAGGCATCGCTCGCCGGCCACGTCGCCAACCAGCAGGTGCAGATGGTGCAGCGGATCCGGCAGGGGCTGGCGAGCATCGACTACCTGCCGGCGGACACGCAGCGGTGGCTGCATCTGCTGGCGGCGCTGCGCGACCTCGCGCTTTCCGCAACGCCGGCCAGCGCGGAGCGCATCGCCCGGGAGCGCGGCCCAGAGCGCGTCAGCACCTGGCTGGCGCCGCTGGAGATGCACGAATCCGGCTATGTTCCCGATACGCCGATGCCGCTGGCCGCGGGCAACACGCCCGAGCCCGATACCTTGCCGGTGCAGGATCTTGCGGTGGGCTCGTACGTCGACCTGCTCGCGGGCGGCTGGGAGCGCTGGCAGCTCACCTGGGCCAGCCCGCACGGACTGCTGTTCATGTTCACCAATGCCGCCGGCGCGACGCGTTCCATGACGCGGCGCAAGCTCGATCAGATGCTCTCCCAAGGCGCGGTGCGGCTGGTCTCGGCCCATCCCGTGGTGGACGGAGCGCTGGATGCGGTGGCCAGGGCCGCGTGGCGCAACAGCCTCTGAATGACGGAATGACTGCGCCGCTGGCGCGGCGGCAATGACACCTCGCCGCGGCGCGGCTCGATGACAAGGGGCTGCAGGCCGTCTGGGGCTTGTCATTTCGTCATCGACGCCGCGCGAGCGGCGAAGTCATGCGCGCCGAAGGCGGCGCGTCATGCCTGCCAGACGCCGTAGCCCTTTTCGCGCAGGGCGATCCCGAGCTCCACTTCCATCTCGCAGGCGGCGCGGTACGGCATCGGGTTGAACACCTCGTACAGCTGCGGCAGCAGCCTGAGCCCGTGCTCGCGCACGAAGGCATTGGCCTGGATCCCCGCCTTGTGCCGGTCGAAGCGAACGTCCGGGTCGAGCCCCGTCATGCCGACGTACACGAACGGCATGCCCAGCACGTAGTCCGGATTGCAGCGGCGAAAGCGCGCGTTGTTCCACACCGTGTCATCGAGCTGCACCACGTAGACGTGGTAGTGCTGCTCGCTGCGCCGGTTCACGGCCGGGAGGTTTCCGCCATGCGCCAGCCGCCCTCCACGCGCACTTCGCTGCGCAGCGAGTTGGCGATGTAGCAGCGCTCGTGCGCCACCTCGTGCAGCTTGTGCACGGCGGCATCGTCGGGCGTGCGCGGGCCGCAGAAGGTGACCTGCGGATGCAGCACGATCGCCAGGATGCCCTGGCGGCCGAAGCCGATCGGCCCCAGCTGCGCCTCGGCGGCATCGCTGTAGCGGTCGACGACGAAGCCCTGTTCGGCGGCCAGCGAGAGGAACCACAGCATGTGGCAGCTCGAAGCCGCCGCCGCCAAGGCCTCCTCCGGATCGACCGCCTGCGGATCCGACCAGGGCACCCGCACGGAATGCGGCGAGCTCGAAGCGCGCACCACCGCGCCACCGTCGAAGCGCCACTCGTGCGCACGCGGGTAGCGGCCGTCCGTGAACGGCGCATCGCCGCGGGACCATTCCACGACACACCCGTAGCTGGACATCGCGATTCCTTTCAGGCGGGGGGAAGGGCGGCCAGCGCGCTGCGCTCCGTCTCGGCCAGGTGCGCCTGCAGCACCTTGAGCGCGGCCTTCGCGTCGCGACGGCGCAGCGCGCGCAGCAGGGCGTGGTGCTCCTCGTGCCAGCCCTGCGCGCGCGTGCCGGGCTTCATGCGGGCGTAGTAGTAGCGATCGACCTGGAAGCGCAGGCGCCGCACGATCGCCATCGATTCGCTGCGCTGCGCCGGCGCATAGAGCGCTTCGTGGAATTCACGGTCGCCGACGATCCAGTCGGCGACGGCACTGGCCTTGTCCAGCGCCGCCTGGATCGTCTCGACCCGGTTGATGCTGGCCGTCGTGTGCAGCGGCACGGCATCGGCCAGCACGTCGCTTTCGATGATCTGGCGCAGCCGGAACAGTTCGCGCAGTTCGGCAGCGCTCACCGTGCGAACGTACATGCCCTTGTTGGGAACCATGCGCAGCAGGCCCTCGGCCTGCAGTTGGAACAGCGCCTCGCGCACCGGCACCCGGCTGACGCCAAGCTCGGCAGCAATCTCCTCCTGGCGCAGCGGCTCCCCCGACGCCCAGCGCCCCTGGTCCAGGGACTGCCTCAGCAGGCCGGTAACGGCCGACGAGGTGGTGAGCGCAATGGAAGAGGCTGGCATGGCTCAGGTTTATACATGTATACAATTTCGGCTACAAGAAAAGCGAGGTGTGAATACAACACCGACGCCGTGCTGCGCGTTTGCATGCTTTGGGCTGCGCGAAATATCGGCCTTGCATCGCCTGCGAGCGCATTGGCTGAGCCATGCCCCAAGCATCACTGCAGCACCCGTCGAGGGCCCTCAACGCAAGAGTTTTTCACGAATTTGGCCCCTGTAGGACGACATCCCGCCGATCCCCGAACTTTCGCCGACACGACCCGTCTGTAAGTCTTGTTTGCAACTTTCGAGCAGGGGACCAGCGAATGAAAGAGCGTGTTACTTCGGGTGTGTCTTCGGTGTTGATGCTCGCGGGCCTGGTGAGCGTCGCGCTCACGAGCTCGATCGGTAGCGTGCCCGCCCCGGTTTCCGACACGCTGGCCCAGCGCTTGCAGACCGGCAAGGTCGCCGTGGAGGCCCCTGCCGCGGTTCCGGCCCCGGCGGTGCAGGTCGCGGCCGCTGCGGCGCCTGCCACCCCGTTCAACACCCTCAAGGTCGACACCAGCTACTACGACCAGCTGCGTTCCAAGCTCACGTGGCTCCCGGTCCGCTACGCCGGCAACGTCCTGAAGACGCCGGACGTGCCCTCGCGCCTGCTGCTGGCCAAGTCCGCCGCGCAGCGTGCGGGCCTGTCGGAAGTGGGGCTGAGCTACCGCGACGTGTACGGCATCATCAACGCCGAAACGTCGTGGATCCCGCGCATGGGCGCCAGCAAGGACGGCACGCCCAACCTGGGCATCGCGCAGTTCGAGCCCGCCACCGCCAAGGCCGTGGGCCTGACGGACCCCACGGACCCCGTGCAGGCCGTGCATGCGCTGGCCGTGCACCTGAAGGACGCCGCCAAGTGGAGCGCCAAGCGCCTGGACGGCCTGAAGCTGTCGCCGACGCAGTACGCGCTGAAGCTGCGCGAAGGCGTCTCGATCTACTACAACCTGTCGTCCAAGGGCCGCGCCGCCTGGAACGGCCTGAACACCAAGAAGCTGCCGATCGAAACGCGCCGCCACATCGCCAACGCCCGCATCGGCGCCCGCGAGGCGGCGGAACTCGAAGCACAGCTGGCGGAACTGCGTGGCCGCATGAAGGGCACGGGCATGATGACCGCGTCGTACGGCGCGGGTAACTGAGCCTCCGCCGCTCCCCAGAAAGCCGGCCTTGTTGCCGGCTTTCTTGCGTCTGGCCGTGCGGGCGGTGATGTTGCCGTCGGATGAGGTCGCTGCGGAAGCAGCGGGCGAAAGCGAAGCGGAAGAGGGGTGCCATCGCAAGCGATTGGGTTGCGGTGCCGCGCTGCGCTCGTTGCCCCCGGGTCCGGCACAGGACGGCTTTGTCCGCCTCACTCCATGTCCCCCGGCGCGGTTGAGAGCACGGGCCCTGGCTGAAGCCGCGCCCGCGCCTCCTCCTTGACTTCCGGAGTCGGACAAAGCCGTCCTGCGCCTGCGGCCTTGCAGGGTGGAGCAGCCGTTCCTCCGATCAGCTCAGGAGCGCAGCGCTACGACGCGGGAGTGCTCCTCGGGGACCGGCGGTGCGTGCACCACGCGCCGGATAGGAGGCGACGCGACTCCCCGGTCCGCCTTCCCGCAGCAAGAGTCGAACACTTCGCTAACTTGCTGCCGCCGCCGGCCCCTGCAGTGCCTTGCGCCGCACCACGTCGATGTTGTTGCGCAGCGCGTAGAGCTCGTCGACGTAGGACAGCGGCACGGTGATGCGGCCGACGCGGTCGTCCAGGGCGTCGAGTTCGCGCACCACCTCCACGGCCTTCTGCGGCTCCGCGTACAGCCGGTTCTCGATGTCGCGCAGCTGCGCGTACCAGCGGAAGACGCGCGAGCGGATGCGGAACTGGTACAGGGGCGGGACGATGCGCGAGAGCGGCAGCAGCACCGCCAGGATGATGCCCAGGGCCAGCCACATGCGCTCGATGAGGTTGGCCAGCCAGAAGGGCAGCCATCGCTGCAGGAAGGGCTGGCCGCCGCGGATGGTGCGCTCGGCCTCGCGCGACACCGGGTACTCGGTGCGCTCGGTGTTGGGGAAGCTGCCGGCGCGGTTGAACCAGCCGGCGGGGCCGTGCAGGTCGCGCGCGGCCTGCGCGAACAGCTGCAGCAGCGCGGGATGCGTCGCCTCGCGGGCCAGCAGCGAGGTGGTCGTGGCGACCAGCCGCACGTCCTGCGGCGGCACGTCCTTGGCGAGATCGACGATGCCGCGCGGCAGCACCACCGGGCTCAGGAACGGCAGGCGGCGCGAATAGGCATCGCTCTGCGTGAAGTCCATGAGCTTGACGCCGGGCGTCTGCAACAGCATCTGCACCATCTGCGACTCGGGTGCGGAGGCGAAGACGATCGCGTCCAGCTCGCCGGCCAGGAAGGCGACGGCGGCCGAGGTCTGGTCCAGGCGCGTGACCTTCATGTGCGCCGGATCCATGCCGTTGGCTTCGAACAGCCGGCGCATGACGCCGGGCGCGCCGCTGCCGCGGGCGCCGATGTTCACCCGCAGGTCCTGCAGCTGCGTGAGCGAGCCGAGCGCGCGCCCCGGTGCCTTCCTGGCCGCGTCTTCGCGGTAGAACAGCCAGATCGGCTCCACGAACAGGCTGCCGAGCGACACGATGCCGCTTTCCTCGTTCGCGTTGCGCTCGCTGCTGCCGCCCTGCACGAAGCCGAGGTCCGCCTTGCCGGCGCGCAGGAGGCGCAGGTTGGCCGGCGAGCCCTCCGTCGGCACGAGCACCACTTCGATCCCGTAAGCGGCGAGCGCCTTCTGGTAGCGCTTGCCGAACTGGTCGTAGGCGCTCTGCGCCGGCCCGGTGGCGAGCGTGACCTTCTTCGGCGGGTTCGGGTCGAGCCACCAGTAGGCCAGCACCAGCAGGCCGATGGCCACCAAGGCGATCGGCCCGGCGGAGATGAGCAGGTCGCGGATGGAGACCAGCGTGTAGCGCAAGACCCGCACCGCCTTCATGCGCGTTCGCCGCAGGCCGGCAGCTGCAGTCCGTCGACGGTGATGCCGCGTGCGGCCCGCACCGCCCGCACGACGGCCAGGGCACAGGCCTCCGCGGCCATGGTGGCGAGCGCCAGCAGGCCGGGGCTGCGGCCGCTCTCGCCGGTGCCCAGCGCGAAGAGCGTATCGCCGTCGAACATCGTGTGCGCCGGATTGATGGTGCGGGCGAGGCCGTCGTGGCCGACGCTGGCCAGGCGCGCGGCCTGTGCCTTGGTGATCACCGCATCGGTGGCGATGACGCCGATGGTGGTGTTGGTGCCGGCCATCACCGAGCGCGCCACTTCGCCGCGCAGCAAGGCGCGCCGCGCGTCGAGCAGGTGCAGGCCGTCGGCGCTGCGTGCGCCGGCGAGCACGGCCCCCGTGTCCGGATCGATCACGTCGCCGAGCGCGTTGCACGCGACGATCGCGCCGACGGTCACGCCATCGACCGTGATGGAAGCGGTGCCGATGCCGCCCTTCATCGCGCGCTGCAGGCCGAACACCTTGCCCACCGTGGCGCCCGCGCCGGCGCCGACGTTGCCTTCCTGCGGCGCCTGGCGCGATGCGGCCTGGCAGGCGGCGTAGCCGGCCGCCGCATCGGGGCGGATGCGGTGGTCGCCGACGGGCAGGTCGAACAGCACGGCGGCGGGCACGAGGGGCACGCGCGCGGGACCGACTTCGAGGCCGATGCCTTGCTCGTCGAGCCAGCGCATGACGCCGCCGGCGGCGTCCAGGCCCCAGGCGCTGCCGCCCGAGAGCAGCACCGCGTGCACGCGCTCCACCGTGTGGGCGGGGTGCAGCAGGTCGGTCTCGCGCGTGCCCGGGGCGGCGCCGCGCACGTCGACGCCGGCCACCGCGCTGCCGCGTGCGAGCACCACGGTACAGCCGGTGGGCCGGCGCGCATCGGTGCAGTGGCCGACCTCGATGCCCGCCACGTCCGTGATCGAGGAAATCATGGCGCGATTATGGTCGCCGGCCGCGCGTGCTCGGCAGGGCGCGGCGCTGTCCGTGCAATCGCTGACCCTCCGCCACCGGCAACCGAACTACCATCCGGGGCCATGAGCCCGACACGAACAACTCTACCGGTCATCGCCTACTTCTCGATGGAGATCGCGCTCGAGGAGGGCATTCCCACCTACAGCGGCGGCCTCGGCGTGCTGGCCGGCGACATGATGCGCAGCGCGGCCGACCTCGGCGTGCCGATGGTCGGCGTGACGCTCGCCAGCCGGGCCGGCTACTTCCGCCAGGAGATCCAGGACGGCGCGCAGGTCGAGCGCCCCGAGCACTGGGACCCGGCGCTGCGCTGTCGCCGGCTGCCGTACAAGGTGGTGGTGCGGGTGGGCAGCCGCGATGTGTGGCTGGGCGCGTGGCAGTACGACGTGCCCTCCGCCCGCCGCGCGCCGATGGGCGTGCCGGTGATCCTGCTGGACACCGACCTGCCGGAGAACAACGAGGAAGACCGCACGCTCACGCACTGGCTGTACGGCGGCGACACGACGTACCGCTTGCGCCAGGAAATCGTGCTGGGCGTGGGTGGCGTGCGCATGCTGCGCACGCTGGGCCTGAAGGTGCAGAAGTACCACCTCAACGAAGGCCACTCGGCGCTGCTCACGCTGGAGCTGCTGCGCGAGCTGGGCGCCGCCGAAGCGAGCGGGCCGCTGCTGGAAGAGGCGATCCAGGAGGTGCGGCGCCACTGCGTTTTCACCACCCACACGCCGGTGGAGGCGGGGCACGACCGGTATGCGTATCCGCTCGCCGAGCAATGGCTGGGCGGTCTGGTCGATCCGCGGATCCTGCGTGCGCTGGGCGGGCCGGAGCGCCTGAACATGACGCGGCTGGCGCTGGCCACCTGCGGCTGGGTGAACGGCGTGGCCGGCCGGCATGCGGAGACCTCGCGCGCGCTGTTCCCGGGCTACGAGGTGCACGCCATCACCAACGGCGTGCACGCGCAGCGCTGGACCTCCGAGGCCTTCCAGAACCTGTACGACCGCTACATCCCGCAGTGGGTGCACGAGCCCGAGCTGCTGGTGCGCGCGCTGCGCATCCCGCAGGAGGAGATCGCGGCGGCCCACCACCAGGCCAAGAAGGCGCTGCTCGACTCGGTGGCCGAACAGGAGGGCGGAGCGCGCCTCGATCCGTCGCGCTTCACCGTCGGCTTCGCGCGCCGCATGACGGACTACAAGCGGCCGGGCCTGCTGTTCTCGGACCTGGAGCGCCTGCGCGCGATCGCGCGGCGCTTCCCGTTCCAGGTGCTGGTGGCCGGCAAGGCGCACCCGCACGACCAGCCCGGGCACCGGCACATCGAGCAACTGCACCTGTGGGCCCGCGAGCTGGCCGGCACGATCCCGGTGGTGTTCGTGCCCGACTACCGCCTCGAAATCGCGCGGCGCATGGTCGCGGGCGTGGACCTGTGGCTCAACACGCCGCAACCGCCGCTGGAAGCCTCGGGCACCAGCGGCATGAAGGCGGCGCTCAACGGGGTCCCCAGCCTCAGCGTGCTGGATGGCTGGTGGATCGAAGGCTGGGAAGAAGGCATCACCGGCTGGGCCATAGGCACGGACGGCGGTGACCAGGATGCGCACCGGCATGCGGCTTCGCTGTACGACAAGCTGGAGCAGACCGTGCTGCCGACCTTCTACGACCAGGGCGCGGCCTGGTCGATGATCATGAAGTCGGCCATCGCGCGCAACGGCTCCTACTTCAACAGCCACCGGATGATCCGGCGCTACGCCTCGGAAGCGTACTGGGGCTAGTGCGGCGTTCGACGCCATCGCAAGCGAGTGTGTTGCGGTGCCGCGCTGCGCTCTTTGCCCTCGGGTCCGGCACAGGACGGCTTGGTCCGCCTCGCGGATCTCGCGCATCGCCTTCGCGCAGGTGGCTCGCACCTGCTTGACACGCGTCAAGCCTGCAGGGCGCGGGGCGCGTCAACCTGTCGAGGACCAATGACGCTGCGCTGAATCGATGCACATCACCGGGCGCCTGCTGCGCATCAACCTCGCCCTGTGGGGCCAGTTCCTGTGGTGGACCACGGTGCAGCTCGGCTTGCGCAAGCCCCGCGAGTCGCCTGCGCGCAGGCTGGCCTGCCTGCTGGAGCGCCTCGGCACCACCTTCGTCAAGCTGGGACAGGGCCTGAGCCTGCACCGCGAATTCCTGCCCGACGACTACGTGACCGAGCTGCAACGGCTGCAGGACCATGTCGAGCCCTTCGATGCGGCACTCGCGCGGCGCGAGGTGGAGCGCTCGTTCGGGCCGATAGGCCAGGTGTTCGCTTCCTTCGACGCGCAGCCCTTCGCGGCCGGCTCCATCGCGCAGGTGCACCACGCCACCATGCCGGACGGCCGCGCCGTGGTGGTCAAGATCCGCCGTCCGGGCATCCGGCGCACCATCGAGCAGGACATCCGCATCCTGCGCTGGTTCATCCGCAGCGTGCTGTGGCTGATCCCCCCGGCCCGCCGCCTGCGTCCCCACGACCTGGTGGACGAACTGGCGCGCAACCTGGCGCACGAGATCGACTTGCGCCAGGAGGCGACCAACAACCAGCGCTTCGGCGAGATCTTCCGCGGCTCGCTGGAGATCCGCGTGCCGGCCGTCATCGACAAGCTCTCCACCCACTGGGTGATGGTGCAGGAGATGATTCCCGGGCGCCGCATCGACGACCCGGCGCTCGCGGCGCAAGGCCCGCGGCTGGCCCGCGCCCTGGTCGAGGCCTACCTGTGGATGTTCTTCCACGAGGGCGTGTTCCACGCCGATCCCCATCCGGGCAACCTGATCGTGTGCGAGAACGGGCGCATCTGCCTGCACGACTTCGGCCTCGTCGGCTTCCTGGACCGCGCCACGCGCCTGAACCTGGTCGCCTTCATGCTGGCCTTCGCGCAGCAGGACGCCGACTGGGTGCTCGATGCCTTCCTGGACCTGGGCGTGCTGGCCGGCCACATCGACCGCGAGCACCTGCGCATGGGGCAGGAGGAGATCATCCGCGACTACGCCCGCCGGCCCCTGGGCGAATGGTCCTTCGGCGAGGTGTTCATGCGAGTCACGCGCATGGGCCACGGCCACAGCATGCGCATGCCGCACCACCTGCTGGTGCTGATGCGGGCGATGTTCCTGATGGAAGCGAACGTGCGCCGGCTGGACCCCGAGTTCAACCTGGTGCAGGGCCTGTTCACGCGCGCCGGCGCCGTGATGCGGGACGCCGAAGCGAACAACCCGGTGGTGCCGGTCGACCGCCTCAAGTTCGAATCGCTGCTGCTGGCGCGCCAGGCGCCGCGCAACCTCGGGCGGATGGTGCACGAACTGCGCGAGCTGGCGCAGGGCTGGGAAGCCCGGACCTGGCGCGACGAGCGCGCGCGGGGCCGGGCGGACCCCACGCGCCGGCTCGCCGCCGCCGTGGCGGCGCTGGGCCTCTATCTCGCGTCGACCTGGCTGCTGGTGCAGCACCCCGGCGCCGAGGCCCTGGGGATGCCGCTGCTGCCCACCCTCGGTTTCGCCTTTGCCGGACTGCTCACGTGGTCCAGCGTACGCAAGGAGTGAGCCCGTAGGGCCGGCCCCTTACTTCGCGGCCTCGATGTGGGTGACGACCAGGGCGCCCTTGTCGGACTCGGCGTGGAAGCGCACCTTGTCGCCGGCCTTCAGGCCCTTGAGTTCTTCCGGCTTCGTCGCGCGGAACACCATGGTCATCGGGTCCATGTCGAGGTTGGCGATGCGTTCGTGCTTGATCGTGACCTTGGCGCCGGCCGTGTCGATCTTGCGCACTTCGCCGGCGGTCATGGCGGTGGCGGATGCCGCGGCGGGCTGCTTGGCGGCTTCGCCGGCGGCCCAGGCGCCGGAGATGGCGGCGAGCGACAGCGTGGCGGCCGCCAGGAATTGCAGACGGTTGTTCATCGGGAGTCCCCTCGGATTGCGGTTGTGCGAACTGTAAACGCCGGGCGCGGCGGCGCCGACCCCGGATGGATCCGATTGTCGGGCATCGGTTCCGCGCGGCCTCACGCGGGCCTCATTCGGCGGCGGCCACGGCCGGAACGGTGCGGGCCTGTGCGGCCCGAAGCAACTGCCGGCGCAGTTCCCATTCCTTGACCAGGCCGTAGATCGCCGGAATGACGACCAGCGTGAGCACCGTCGACGAGATCATCCCGCCCACCATCGGTGCGGCGATGCGGCTCATCACCTCGGAGCCCGTGCCGGTGCCCCACAGGATGGGCAGCAGGCCGGCCATGATGGCCACCACCGTCATCATCTTGGGCCGCACGCGTTCCACGGCGCCTTCCATGATCGCTGCGTAGAGATCCGCCACGCGCGGCGTGCGGCCCTCGATCGCGCACGTGCTGCGCACCTCGCCCCAGGCGTGATCGAGGTAGATCAGCATCACGACGCCGGTCTCGGCGGCCACGCCGGCCAGCGCGATGAAACCCACCGCGACCGCCACCGAGAGGTTGTAGCCGAGCGCCCACATCAGCCACACGCCGCCGACCAGGGCGAAGGGCACCGACAGCATCACGATCAGCGTTTCCGTCAGGCGCCGGAAATTCAGGTACAACAGCATGAAGATCGTCAGCAGCGTGACCGGCACCACGATCTTCATCCGCTCCATGGCGCGCTCCATGTACTCGAACTGGCCGCTCCAGGTGGCGTAGTACCCGGGCGGGAACTTCACCTGCTCGCTCACCGCCTTGCGCGCGTCGGCCACGTAGGAGCCGATGTCGCGGTCGCGGATGTCGACGAAGATGTAGGCGGACAGCAGCGCGTTCTCGGTCCGGATGCCGGGCGTGCCGCGCGCCACCTGCACCCGCGCCACCTGCCCCAGCGGGATCATGCTGCGGCCGTCCATGGTGGGCACCAGCACCTCGCGCTCGATGCGCTGCGGCGTGGAGCGCAGGTCGCGCGGATAGCGCACCGTGACGCCATAGCGCTCGCGGCCTTCCACGGTGGTGGTGACCATGTCGCCGCCGAGCGCGGTGCCGATCACCTCCATCAGTTCGCCCACCGCCAGGCCGTAGCGCGCGAGCTGCGCCCGGTCCGGCTCGATGTTCAGGTACGAGCCGCCGGTGATGCGCTCGGCGAAGGCGGAGGTCGTGCCGGGCACCGTCTTCACCACCGCCTCGATCTCCTTGGCCAGCTTCTCCATCTCGGCCAGGTCCTTGCCGAACACCTTGATGCCGATCGGCGTGCGGATGCCGGTGGAGAGCATGTCGAGGCGGGCCTTGATCGGCATGGTCCAGGCGTTGGAGATGCCGGGGAACTGCAGGGCCTTGTCCAGTTCGGCGATCAGCTTGTCGGTCGTCATGCCCGGGCGCCACTCGGATTCCGGCTTGAGGTTGACCACCGTCTCGAACATCTCCACCGGCGCCGGGTCGGTGGCCGTGGCCGCACGGCCGGCCTTGCCGTACACCGAGGCGACCTCGGGGAAGCTCTTGATGATCTTGTCCTGCGTCTGCAGCAGTTCGGCGGCCTTGGTGATCGACATGCCGGGCAGCGAGGAGGGCATGTACAGGAGCGTGCCTTCGTTGAGCGTCGGCATGAACTCGGTGCCCAGGCGCTGCGCCGGATACCACGTCGCCCCCATCACCAGCAGCGCGGCCACGATGGTGAGCTTCTTCCAGCGCATCACGCCGGCGATCACCGGGCGGTAGATCCGGATCAGGAGCCGGTTCACCGGGTTCTTCGCTTCCGGCAGGATGCGGCCGCGGATGAACAGCATCATCAGCACCGGCACCAGCGTGACGGACAGCAGGGCCGCACCCGCCATCGAGAAGGTCTTGGTGAAGGCGAGCGGCGCGAACATCCGCCCTTCCTGCGATTCCAGCGTGAACACCGGCAGGAAGGACACGGTGATGATCAGCAGCGAGAAGAACAGCGCCGGCCCCACCTCCTTGCACGCGTCCAGCATGGCCGTGGCGCGCTGCGCGCCCGTGTGCTGCGCCGGCAGCCGTTCCAGGTGCTTGTGCGCGTTCTCGATCATCACGATCGCCGCATCCACCATGGCGCCGATCGCGATCGCGATCCCGCCCAGGCTCATGAGGTTGGAGTTCATGCCCAGGAGGCGCATCGCGACGAAGGCGATCAGCACGCCGACCGGCAGCATCAGGATGGCCACCAGCGCCGAGCGCACGTGCAGCAGGAACACGATGCACACGGCCGCCACGATCAGGCTTTCCTCCAGCAGCGTGCGCTTGAGCGTGTCGATCGCGCGTAGGATCAGGTCGGAGCGGTCGTAGACCGGCTGGATGGTCACGCCGGCGGGCAGGCCGCTGGAGATCTCGGCGACCTTCTCCTTCAGGTTGCCGATCACCTCCAGCGCGTTGGCGCCATAGCGCGCCATCGCGATGCCGGAGACCGCCTCGCCCTCGCCATTCAGTTCCGCGATGCCGCGGCGCTCGTCCGGCGCGAGTTCCACCCGTGCGATGTCGCGGATCAGCACCGCGGTGCCGCCCTCGGTCTTGACGGCGAGCTGCTCGATGTCGGCCGGACCGCGCAGGTAGCCCTTGCCGCGCACCATGTACTCGGTCTCGGCCATCTCCACCACGCGGCCGCCGACGTCGCGGTTGGAGTCGCGGATCACCTGCGTGACCTTGGACAGCGGAATGCCGTAGCTGCGCAGCTTGGCCGGATCGACCGTGACCTGGTAGGTCTGGACGAAGCCGCCGATCGAGGCGACCTCGGCGACACCGTGCGCCTTCGTCAGCTGGTAGCGGACGAACCAGTCCTGGATGCTGCGCAGCTCGGCCAGCGTGCGGTCCTTGGCCAGCACGACGTACTGGTACACCCAGCCGACGCCGGTGGCATCGGGCCCGAGCTGCGGCGTCACGCCGCGGGGCATGCGGCCCGAGGCGAAGTTCAGGTACTCGAGCACGCGGCTGCGGGCCCAGTAGATGTCGGTGCCATCCTCGAAGATCACGTAGACGAAGGAGGCGCCGAAGAAGGAGAAGCCGCGCACCACCTTCGACTTGGGCACCGCCAGCATCGCGGTGGTGAGCGGATACGTGACCTGGTCCTCCACCACCTGCGGCGCCTGGCCGGGGTATTCCGTGTAGACGATGACCTGCACGTCGGAGAGATCGGGCAGGGCGTCCAGCGGCGTCTTCAGCACCGCGTAGACGCCCGCCACGACCACGAACACCGTGGCGAGCAGCACCAGGAAGGGATTGCGCCCCGACCAGCCGATGATCCTGGACAACATGGCGCGCTCCTAGCGATGCACGTGGCCGGCGGCGGCAGCGGGCGTGATCGCGGTGATCACCCATTCGCCCTTGCCGCGCTCCACGAACTCGAAATCGACCTTCTCGCCGGGCTTCACGCCCCGCAGCAGGCCGTCGTGGGCCAGCTTGAACTCCATCGTCATGGCGGGCCACTTGAGCGTTGCGATCGGGCCGTGCTCGAGGCTGATCGTGCCCGCCCTGGCATCGAAGGCGTCGACGGTGCCCTGGCCCTTGTGGCCGGCCGGCGCGGCGGTGGCGGGGGCAGCGGTGCCCGCGGCTGCCGCCGACGAAGCCGCGCCCAGCGCCGGCGTGCCGTGCCCCTGGTGGCCGCCCAGCGAATGCACGGCGGCCTTGAGGTTGCTCTCGGCATCGATCAGGAAGTTGGCCGCGACCACCACCTGCTCGCCGGCGCGCACGCCTTCCAGCACCTGCACGTAGGCGTCGCCGCGCGCGCCGAGCCGGACCTCGCGCGGATCGAAGCGGCCTTCGCCCACCTGCACCAGCACCACGCTGCGGGTGCCGCTGTCGATCACCGCGGAGTCGGGGACCGTGAGCACCGGACGCGCGTCACCGGCGGCCAGTTCGACCTGCGCGAACATCGCCGGCTTCAGCAGCTGGCCGGGATTGGCCAGCTCGATGCGCACCGGCACCGTGCGGGTCTCCGCCTTCATCGTCGGGTACACGTACGTGACGGTGCCGGGGAAGGTGCGTTCCGGATAGGCGTTGATGCGCACCATGGCGCGCGCGCCGGGCCGCATCGCGGCGATGTCCTGCTCGAAGACATCGGCGATGACCCACACGGCGCCGAGGTCGGTCACCTGGTACAGCATCTCGCCGGGCATGAAGCGCATGCCCTGGACGGCCTTCTTCTCCGTCACGATGCCCGCCACCGGCGAGCGGTAGGTCACGGTGCGGCGGACCTCGCCGCTGCGCGCCAGTGCGTCCACCTGTTCGGCCGGGATGTCCCAGTTGCGCAGGCGCGCCAGGCTGGACTCGGCCAGCTGCTGCATGCCCGCGGCGGCGTCGCTGCCGGCCCCGGACAGCGCGCGCATGCCTTGCACTGCGATCGCGTACTCGCGCTGCGCCGACACCAGCTC
The DNA here is from genome assembly GCF_016722765.1 of Ramlibacter alkalitolerans. Classification (GTDB taxonomy): domain Bacteria; phylum Pseudomonadota; class Gammaproteobacteria; order Burkholderiales; family Burkholderiaceae_C; genus Ramlibacter; species Ramlibacter alkalitolerans. Next base: position 212,920 of record NZ_JAEQND010000002.1, read on the forward strand.
GGGGCTGTACACCTCGAACAGCGCCTGGCCGCGCGCCACCGGCTGCCCCGAGGCGTTGACGTGCAGGCGCTCGACGTAGCCCTCGAACTTGGCCGTGACGGTGTACACGCGGCGCTCGTCGGGCTCGACCCGCCCGCTGGCGCGCACCAGGCGCGCGAGGGGCCGCATGGCCGCCGGCTCCACCCGCACGCCGAGCTTCTGGACCTTGTCGGCGCTCATGCGCACCTGGCCCGCGGGTGCCGTGGCGGCCTCCGCGTCCTCTCCCGCGTAGACGGGGATGTAGTCCATGCCCATCGGGTCCTTCTTCGGCGTCGGCGACGTGTCCGGTAGCCCCATCGGGTTGCGGTAATACAGCACCTTGCGTTCCACCGGGCCTTCGGCGGAGGGCGCCGCGGCACGGGCCTGGGCGCTCGCGCCTGCGCCGGCCTGCTGGCGCGCTTCCCACCAGCGGCCGCCGACGACGCCGCCCACGGCCATGGCGAGGACCAGGGGGATGACGATGGTGTTCTTCACAGCGGTTCTCCCAGGGTGCGCTCGATGGCGGCAATGCGCATCTGCTGCTCCACCTGCACCTTCAGCAGGTCGAGCCGCGCCTTGCGGGTCTGGCGTTGCGCCTCGAGCAGGGTGGCGAAGTCCACCTTGCCGTTCTCGTACGCGGCGACGGCCGATTGCAGGACCAGTTCGGATTGCGGCAGTTGCCGCGTGGCGATCAGCACCTCGTTGCGGCGCGCCGCATCGAGGCCCGAAAGCTGTTCCTCCAGGTCGGCCGCCGCCTGGTTGGCTGCCGCCTCGGTGCGGGCGCGGGCGGCCTCCACCATGGCGGCCGCCTCGCCTTCCTGCGCGCGGCGCACCGACTGCTGCAGCGGGATGTTCACTTCCACCATCAGCCCCCAGGTCGTGATGCGCGAGCCCATCTGGCTGGGCGAGACGCCGACGTTCACGTCGGGGTAGCGATTGCGCAGCGCCAGTGCGCGGTTGGCCTGCGCCGCCTGCAGGCGGGCGGCCTCGGTGCGCAGGACGGCATTGCCGGCGTGCATGCGCTCGGTGAGCCGCTGCGGATCGAGCGCCGCGGCGGCCACCGACGGCAGCTCGCGCGGCTGGGCGAGCGCGGCGCCGGGCTGGCGCCCGAGCAGCGCGTTCAGGCGGGCCTGCTGCTGCCGCTTCTCGTCGGCCGCCGCGATCAGCTCACCGCGGATCGTGGTCTGTTCGAGCTGGGCGCGGATCGCATCCTGCTGCGGCGCGAGCCCGCCCGCATAGCGGGTCTGCGCCACCTGCTCCAGTCGCGTGACCAGCTCCAGCAGTTCGCCCGTGATGCGCTCGTTTTGCGCCGCCAGGTAGTACTGCGCGAAGGCGGTGCGCAGCTTCATGACCTGCTCGGCCCAGGTGGCGCTGGCGCGCGCCTGCGCCTGCAGCGCATCGGCGGCGGCGGCCTCGCGCTTCAGGCCGCGCTTGCCGGACCAGGGAATCATCTGCATCAGCGTGTACTTCGTCTCGCCGACCCTGGAAGGCAACAGGTTGAAGCCGGCTTCGTTGCCGAAGTTGTTCACGTTCATCAACTCGACGCGCAGCACGGGGTCGGGCAGGGCGCCGGCGGGCTGGACCCGCTGCGCCGCGGCCTGCGCCTCGTGCTGCATGGCGGCGAGTTCGGGATTGTGCTGGCGCGCGTAGTCCAGCAGCGTCGGCAGGTCGGCGCCGAGGGCGGCCGGCTGGGCCGCCGCCCAGGCGGATGCGGTGAGCAGGATCGCGAGGGTGCTCGCGCGCAGCCACGCGGGACTGCAGGGGGAAGGCATGGGGAACTCCGGAGGCCAGGACGCGGCGAAGCCGCGGGGCGGCACGGCCATGGGGCCACGCCGCGGTGCGTGTGGACACGCAGCGCGCTAGAGCGCCAGCCTCAGGAAGGTGATCGGGATGTCGTCGCTGCCGCCCGGGTCGGGTGGCGCGGCTGGCCAGGCAGGCGCCCGGACCGCAAGCTCCCAGGCCAGGACCGCCAGCACGACGGGCGGCGGCAACGGGAGGGCCGCCTCCGATGCCGGGACGTTGACCGTCACCGGCTCGGTCCAGGCTTCCACCGCCTTCATCTCGGCGCAGCAATCCTCGCACTCGATGTAGACCTTGGAGGTACAGGTGTGCGCGAAGGCCACGCCGGTCGCGAACAGCCACACCAGCAGCACGAGGGCTGCGAAGCGGGGGAGCCGGTGGCGGAGGGCGGGCATGGGGTCGTGAACCGTTCCGTCGCATGATAAGCGCCGGCCGGCCCTGCCGCTTGACCCGGGTCAACCATGCCCGGATGCCCCGAAACGGAGCTGACGTTCTAGCATGGCTTCCCAGCTCGCAGGAGGACCGCATGGCGAACGAAGCAGGCAAGGTGGCGGTGGTCGGCGCCGGGCGCGTGGGCAGCACGTTCGCGTACTCGCTGGCCGCCTCCGGGCTGGTGCGCGAGATCGTGATCGCGGACATGGACCTGGCGCGGGCCGAAGGCGAGGCCATGGACATCGCGCAGTCCGTGCCCTTCCACCGGCCGGTGCGCATCAGCGCCGGCGGCCTGGCGGACGCCGCCGGTGCCGTCGTGACGGTGATCACCGCCGGCGCGGCGCAGCGCCCGGGCGAGCCGCGCACGGCGCTGGTGCAGCGCAACGTGGAGGCGATGCGCTCGATCCTCGACCAGGTGGTGTCGGCCAACCCCGACGGGCTGCTGCTGATCGCCACCAATCCGGTGGATGCGCTGACCTATGCGGCGATCAAGATGTCGCGGCTGCCGCCGGGGCGCGTGATCGGATCGGGCACGGTGCTCGATTCCGCGCGGCTGCGGGCGGAGCTCGCCGCGCATTACGGTGTGGACGCGCGCAACGTGCACGCCTACGTGCTGGGCGAACATGGCGACAGCGAATTCGTCGCCTGGTCCACGGCCACGGTCGGCAACATGCGGCTGGAGGACTACTGCGTGGCGACGCGCACCTCCTGCGAGCCGGCGCAGATGGAGCAGATCGGCGAGCGCGTGCGCCGCGCCGCCTACGAGATCATCCAGCGCAAGGGCGCCACCAACTTCGCCATCGCTGCCGCGCTCACGCGCATCATCGAGGCGATCCTGCGCGACGAGCAGTCGGTGCTGACCGTCTCCACGCTGGTCCAGGGCGAGTACGGCCTGCAGGACGTGTGCCTGAGCCTGCCGGCGATCGTCGGACGCAATGGCGTGCAGCAGGTGCTGCCGGTGCCGCTGGCCGACGGTGAACTCGCGGCGCTGCGGCGCTCGGCCGAGGCGATCCGCGGCGTCACGCAGCGCGTGGCGTGAATCAGGCCTTGTTGTACGAGGCGTAGACCCGGGTCGCACCACCCCGGCTGACGAGCAGCACGTCGTACGGGTCCTTGCGGCCCTTGTAGGCCGGGTCGTCCATGCCCGGGGAGCCCACGGGCATGCCGGGCACCGTCAGCCCGACGGCCTGCGGCTTTTCCTTGAGCAGGCGACGGATCTCGCGCGCGGGCACGTGGCCCTCGATCGCATAGCCGCCGACCAGGCCGGTGTGGCAGGAGGCGAGCCTGTCGGGCAGGCCCATCTTCGCCCGCATGGCGTCGTTGCCGCCGTTGTGGATCTTCACCGCGAAACCGTTGGCCTGCAGGTGCTTCGCCCAGTCTTCGCAGCAGCCGCACTCGGGCGCCTTCCAGACCTCGACCAGGATCTTCGTCTCCTGCTGGGCCAGCGAGGCCAGGGGAAGGCTGGCCAGCGCGGCCAGCACGCTGCGGCGGGTGGTGTTGTCGTTCATCGATCTGCTTTCTTGCCAAGCCGCGGGAGGCGGACGAGTTACCCTTCGAAACGCGGGAAGGATACGGAGTTCCCCGCCCGCCTGCCAAATGCCCAGCTCTACCCCCGGATGGACGCAGGACATGTCCTACAGTCAGTCCGGAAGATGCTGACAGGGTCTTAACGCTGGGCTTCCTACAGTGACAGCTTCCGCCGGCATCGTGCCGGCTTTTTCAACGACCACACCGAGAGAGGACCCATGAACGCCGAAACCTCCAACCAGAATCCGTTCCCGACCAGTGCCGAGAGTTCCGGCGGTGCCAGCGGCCTCAACGGCGAAGCCAGCCGCGTGCGCCGCATGGCCCAGAGCCTGCACGAGGCCGTGGATTCCCTCGAGCAGAAGCTCGGGACCAGCAGCGAGCGCGTGATGGGCCTGCAGGAGGAATACGGGACCATGGCGCGCGAACAGGTCCGCGCCAATCCGCTGGCCGCCCTGGGCGTCGCCTTCGCCGCCGGCTTCATCGTTGCGCGCATCCTGCGCTGATCGGTCCGCCCCTCAAGCCTCGTTCCCCACCAGCTCCCGCCGCGCCTGGCGCACCACGCTCAGGCCGGCGGAGAGCGCCAGCCCCGCCATCACGGTTGCGACCAGCAGGTCGGGCCAGCGGGTGCCGGTGCCGAAGACCCCCGCCGCCGCCAGCAGCACGGCCACGTTGCCGATCGCGTCGTTGCGCGTGCACAGCCACACGCTGCGCATGTTGGCGTCGCCTTCGCGGTACGCATACAGGAGCACCGCGACCCCGACGTTGGTGGCCAGCGCCAGCGCGCCCACCACGCCCATCGTGAGCGGTTCCGGCACGCCGCCCTGCATGGCGACCCACAGGGCGCGCGCCAGCACGACGGCGCCGAACAGGATCATGCAGGCCGCCTTGAAGAGCGCCGCGCGCGAGCGTGCCGCGAGACCCATGGCCAGCACGGCCACGGAGAGTCCGTAGTTGACTGCGTCGCCGAAGAAGTCGATCGCATCGGCGAGCAGCGAGACCGAGCCGGCGCTCACGCCCGCCACGATCTCGACCAGGAACATCAGCCCGTTGGCGACCAGCGCGATCCACAGCGCGCGCCGGTAGCCGGGGGGAACGGGGCCTTCCGGCAGCGCGTGGCTGTGGCCGTGATGATGATGGTCGTGGTCGTGGTGCAGGGACATTCTGGCGCCGCATTGTCGGCCGGCGCGCGGCGGTGGCCGGCCGGCTAGCATCCCGCAAGCATGCCATCCAATCCTGCGATTCCGCGCTGGCGACACCCCGGCATCGTTGCCAGCCTGGCCGCGGCGGCGCTGTTCGGCGCGGCTGCACCGCTGGCGAAGCTGCTGCTGGCGCAGGTCGGCCCCTGGCTGCTGGCCGCGCTGCTGTACCTCGGCTCGGGGCTGGGGCTGGCGCTCTGGCGCCGGCTGCGCGGGCAGCCGCGCGTGCGGCTCGCTCCCGGTGAAGTGCGCTGGCTGGCCGGCGCGGTCGCGGCCGGCGGGGTGGCCGGGCCCGTGCTGCTGATGCTGGGACTGGCGGGTCTGCCGGCGTCGCAGGCCTCGCTGCTGCTCAATGGCGAGGGCGTCTTCACGGCGCTTTTGGCGTGGTTCGCGTTCCGCGAGAACGTCGACCGCCGCGTGGCGCTCGGAATGGGCGCGATCGTGGCGGGCGGGGTGGTGCTGGCGTGGCCCGGTGAAGGCGCGGCGGCCGGTTCCGCGCGCGCCGCGCTGCTGGTGCTCGCTGCCTGCCTGGCCTGGGCCATCGACAACAACCTCACGCGCAAGGTCTCGCTGAGCGACGCGACCTGGATCGCGATGGTGAAGGGCCTCGCCGCCGGGATCACCAACCTGCTGCTGGCCTTCTTGCTCGGCGCGACGTTGCCGCCGGTCGCGATCGTCGGCGCGGCGGGCCTGCTCGGCTTCTTCAGCTATGGCGTGAGCCTCGTGCTGTTCGTGATGGGGCTGCGTTCGCTCGGGACTGCGCGCACCGGTGCGTATTTCTCGGTGGCGCCGTTCTTCGGTGCCGTGCTCTCGGTGCTGCTGCTCGGCGACGCGCTCGACTGGCGGATCGGCACCGCGGCGGCGTTGATGGCGTGCGGCGTGTGGCTGCACCTGAGCGAGCGGCACGAGCACCGTCATGCCCACGAATCGATGGACCATGCGCACGAACACGTGCACGGCGTGGGCGACGAGCACCACGACCACGTGCACGAGCCGCCGGTGCCGCCCGGCACGCGGCACAGCCATGCGCATCACCACGAACCGCTGGTGCACTCGCATCCGCACTATCCGGATGCGCACCATCGGCACGGCCATTGAGGCCAGAATGCGCAGATGGCCCGTCCCCCCGTGAATGTCCATTCCGCCTACCACGCGCACGTCTATTTCGATGCTGCGACGGTGCAGCAGGCGCGCGCCTTGTGCGAGGAGGCGGGTCGGCTGTTCAAGGTCGCCGTCGGCCGAGTGCACGAAAGGAACGTGGGGCCGCATCCGCGCTGGAGTTGCCAGCTCGCGTTCTCGGCATCGGAGTTCGACCGGCTGATCCCGTGGCTGGATGCGCATCGTGACGGGCTCGATGTGCTGGTGCACGGCTTGAGCGGGGATGCGGTGCGGGATCACACGGAGTTCGCGTATTGGCTGGGGAATGCGTGGCCGCTGGATTTGACGGCGTTGGAGTGAGTTGGCATGGGGTCATTGACCTCTTTGGCCGCGACGTCCATGCGCGAAGCAACCCCCGTGCGACCCAGGCGTCGGGCTTCCACCCATGCCATGCAAGCCGCCTTTCCACCAACGTGCACGGCTTCAGGAGACCGCCCCCTCATGGACCGCCCGCACTACAAGTTCTGGCCCAAGCGCCTGCCGCACGCCCTCACGCAGCCCGCCACCTCGCTGTGGGACAACCTCGCCACCAGCGCCCGCCGCTACCCCGACAAGGCGGCGATCGTCTTCTTCGGCCGCATCTTCACCTACGCGCAGGTGCAGGAGCAGGCCGAGCGCCTGGCCGCGCGCCTGCACGCGCTGGGCGTGCGCAAGGGCGACCGCGTGATGCTGGACATGCAGAACTGCCCGCAGCTGCTGATCGCCCACTTCGCGATCCTGCGCGCGAACGCAGTGGTCGTGCCGGTGAACCCGATGAACCGCGCGGAGGAACTGAAGCACTACATCACCGACCCCGACGCCAGGGTCGCGATCACCACCGGCGACCTGGCCGCCGAGATCGCGAAGGCCAACGCACAGCTGGCCGAAGGCGAGCGGCTCGCGCACCTGATCGTCACGCAGTTCACCGATGCCTTCGATCCCGATGCGCCGAACGCCGGCCCGATGCCGGAGAGCTGGAAGCCCTGGCTGCTGACGCGCCATCCGCTGCCCGAAATTCCCGGCGGCAGCGTCACCGCGTGGACCGAGGCACTCGCCGACGACCTGCCGCTGCCGCCGCTCGAAGTCGGCCCCGCGGACCTCGCCGTGCTGCCCTATACCAGCGGCACGACCGGCAACCCGAAGGGCTGCATGCACCCGCACCGCAGCCTGATGCACAACGCCATGGCCAGCTGCTTCTGGGGCAACCTCACGCCCGAAGGCGTGACGCTGCTGGTCGTGCCGATGTTCCACATCACGGGCATGGTGAGCCTGATGCACGCGAACATCTACAGCGGCGCCACCCTGGTGATGATGCCGCGCTGGGACCGCGACGTCGCCGGCCGGCTGATCTCCAGCTGGAAGGTCACCGGCTGGACGAACATCCCGACCATGGTCATCGACCTGCTCGCCAGCCCGAACTTCGCGCAGTACGACCTCTCCAGCCTGCAGCACATCGGCGGTGGCGGGGCCGCCATGCCGCAGGCCGTGGCGCAGCGCCTGCAGGAACAGTTCGGCCTGAAGTACGTCGAAGGCTACGGCCTCACCGAGACGGCCGCGCCCTCCCACAGCAATCCGCCGGATGCGCCCAAGCAGCAGTGCCTGGGCATCCCCTTCCTCAGTTGCGACGCGCGCGTGGTCGACCCGGAGACGCTGGCGGAACTGCCGCCCGGAGAGCAGGGCGAAATCATCATCCACGGCCCGATGGTCTTCGACGGCTACTGGAAAAGCCCGCAGGCCACGCAGGCCGCCTTCATCGAATTCGAGGGCAGGCGCTTCTTCCGCTCCGGCGACCTCGGACGCACCGACGAAGACGGCTACTTCTTCATCACGGACCGGCTCAAGCGGATGATCAACGCCTCGGGCTTCAAGGTCTGGCCGGCGGAAGTGGAGGCGCTGATGTTCCGTCACCCCGCGATCCAGGAAGCCTGCGTGATCTCCGCGCGCGACAGCTACCGCGGCGAGACGGTCAAGGCGGTCGTGGTGTTGCGCCCCAGCCACCGCGGCCAGGTGGGCGAGCAGGACATCATCGACTGGTGCCGCGAGAACATGGCGATCTACAAGGTGCCGCGCATCGTGCAGTTCGCCGAGGCGCTTCCCAAGAGCGGCAGCGGCAAGGTGATGTGGCGCGCGCTGCAGGAGGCCGAGTCCCGCGCGTGACGCCGGAGAGCGACCGACTCAAGTGTCGGAAAGTGCCTACATGGGGCCGTCTGCGCAGCCGTTACGATTTCCGCGCAGCCGCATGCCCCCCGCGGCTATTGGCATTGGATGAGACGCAACACACCGACAGCCCCCATTCCCGAACAGGATCGTGCCTCCACCGGCGTTCCCGGCCTGGACGACGTCCTGGGCGGGGGGCTTCCCCTCAACCACCTCTACCTCATCGAAGGCAATCCGGGGTCCGGCAAGACGACATTGGGACTGCACTTCCTGCGGGATGGCGCCGCCCGCGGCGAGAAAGGCTTGTACGTGACGCTGTCCGAGACCGCCGCCGAATTGAACACGGTGGCGGCCTCGCACGGCTGGAACCTGGAAGGCATCGAAGTGTTCGAGCTGGTGAGCGAGGAAGGGCTGGGCCTGGAGGCCGAGCAATCGATCCTGCATCCGTCCGAGATCGAACTCGGTGAAACGGTGCGCGGGGTCATGGGCGCCGTCGAGCGCCTGAAGCCGCAGCGCGTGGTCTTCGACAGCCTGTCCGAGATGCGCCTGCTGGCGCAGAACCCCTTGCGCTACCGGCGCCAGGTGCTCGCGCTGAAGAACTTCTTCTCCGAACAAGGCTGCACGGTGATGCTGCTGGACGACCACACCAGCATGGACAACGACAGCGAACAGCAGTTGCACAGCATCGCGCACGGCGTGATCGCGATGGACCAGGCGACCGACCAGTACGGGCCGGGGCGCCGTCGGCTGCGCGTGGTCAAGATGCGCGGCATCAAGTACCGTGGCGGCGAACACGACTTCGTGCTCGATACCGGCGGCATCGCCGTGTTCCCGCGCCTGGTGGCGGCCGAACACCGCATGGACGCCACGTCGAAGGTCGCGAGCAGCGGCATCGACAAGCTCGATGCGCTCATGGGCGGCGGCCTGGCCTGCGGCAGCAACACGCTGTTCATCGGCCCGTCCGGCGTGGGCAAGACCACGACGGCGCTCGCCTGCGTGCTCGCGGCGCTGCGCCGCGGGGAGCGTGCCGCGTACTACCTGTTCGACGAAGGCCTGTCCACGCTCCTGATCCGCGCCAGGGCGCTGGGGCTGGACGTGCGCGAATACCTGCAGGCCGGGCAGCTGAAGATCGTGCCGCTGGACCCGGCGGAGGTCTCCCCCGGCGAGTTCTCGCACATGGTGCGGGCCGCGATCGAGGAAGATGGCGCCGGCACCATCGTCATCGACAGCCTCAACGCCTACCTGCAGGCGATGCCGGGCAGCAAGCACCTGATGCTGCAGATGCACGAGCTGCTCACCTACCTGAACCACCGCAGCGTCGTGACCATCCTGATCCTCGGGCAGCACGGACTGCTGGGCGACGTGCGGACCGAGGTGGACATGAGCTACCTGAGCGACGCCATCCTGCTGTTCCGGTTCTTCGAGGCCCACGGCAACCTGCTCAAGGCGGTCTCCATGGTCAAGAGCCGCACCAACTTCCACGAGCAGACGATCCGCGAGTTCCGCCTGGGGCCGCGCGGCGTGGAGGTGGGCGAGGAGCTGACCGACTTCGAAGGCGTCCTCAGCGGCGCCACGGTCTACCGCGGGAAGGTCCCGCTGCTGGGCGACCACGAGGCCAGGCCATGAACGAATGGCGGGTCCTCGTCCATGCGCCGCGCGGGCGGGATGCGTCCGTGGTGCAGGGCGTGCTCGAGCACCAGAAGATCGAGTCGCGCGTCTGCGCCACCGAAGACGAGCTGCTGCAGGCCCTGGAGGAAGGCGCGGCGGCCGTGATCCTCACCGAAGAGGCCTTGCCGCAGTTGCTGTCGCACGACCGCCTGCTGGAGTGGCTCGGGAGGCAGCCGCCCTGGTCCGACTTCCCCTTCGTCGTGCTGGCCACGAAGCGCGAAGGCCGGCGGCCGGAGAAGGACTTCCGCTCCCTGCACAGCCTGGGCAACCTGGTGCTGCTGGAGCGGCCGCTGAACGCGGAGACGCTGGCCAGCGCCGCGGATTCCGCCGTCCGGGCCCGCCGCCGCCAGTATGCCGCCCGCGAGCACCTCGAAGAACTCAAGCGCACCCGCGGCGAACTCGAACGCCTGAACGGCGAGCTGGAAGACCGCATCCTGCTGCGCACCCGCGAGCTCGCCAGCGCCAACGACCGCCTGATGAAGGAGATCAACGAGCGCGAGCGGGCCGAGGCCGCGCTCACGCAGGTGCAGAAGATGGAAGCGATCGGGCGCCTCACCGGCGGCATCGCGCACGACTTCAACAACCTGCTGCACGTGGTCAACATGAACCTCGAGCTGGTCTCCCTCTATGCCAAGGAGGAGAAGGTCAAGCCCGTGGTGGAACGCGCCAAGAGCGCGGCGCGGCGCGGCGCGCGCCTGACGAACCAGCTGCTCTCGTTCGCGCGCAGCCAGTCGCTGCTGCCCAAGCTCACGCGGGTCAACCAGCTGCTGCTGGGAATGAAGGACCTGCTGGAGATCTCCGTCGGCTCCGGCGTCGAGGTGGAGCTGGACCTGTGCGAGGAAGAGGCCGCAGTGGTGGTCGATCCGAGCCAGATGGAGATGGCGATCCTGAACCTGGCGGTGAACTCGCGCGACGCGATGCCGCAGGGCGGCAAGCTGAAGATCACCACCGGCACCCGCTTCCTCGACGAAGACCCGGACGTGCCCCCGGGGGACTACGTGCTGGTGTCGGTGGCCGACACGGGCGCGGGCATCCCGCCCAACGTCCTGCCCAAGGTGTTCGACCCGTTCTTCACCACCAAGCCGGTGGGCCGCGGCACCGGGCTGGGCCTGAGCCAGGTCTATGGCTTCACCCGCCAGTCCGGCGGCCTCGCGCGCATCCGCAGCGAGGAGGACAACGGCACCACCGTCGAAATGCTGTTCCCGGAAGCCGACGGCGACGCCGAGGAACAGATCGCCAGCAAGCAGCAACCGGCGGTGCCCGCGCTGGCCGGCGCCTGCCACATCCTGGTGGTGGAAGACGACCCCGACGTGCGGCGCGTGATCGTCGAATGCCTGAGCCTCATCGGCTACAAGGTGACGGAGGCCGCCAACGGCACCGAGGCCCTGGCCTCGCTGGCCGCCGTCAAGCCGGACCTGCTGGTGGTCGACTACGCGATGCCCGACATGACCGGCGCCGAAGTGATTTCCGAGGCGCGCAAGATGGTGGGCGACCTGCCCGTGATCCTGGCCACCGGCTATGCCGACATGGCCGCGGTGGAGCGGCTGGCCGGCAAGCCGCGCATCCTGCGCAAGCCCTTCGACATCGCGGCACTGGGCGACGCCGTCAGCAGCGTCCTGGAAGGGGCGCGCGAGAAGGTCGAGGCCGGGAGCGTGTAGCGCCCCGCGGCGTTCAGATCGAGCTGCCGGGCCGGCCGGCAGCCCGCTCCGACGCGGGCGTCGGCCCGCCGCGCGGGATGCGCAGCGTGAACTCGGAGCCCTTGCCGCTGCCGCCGCTGCGCGCCTCCGCAGCGCCGCCGTGCAGCTCCGCGATCTGGCTGACGATCGCCAGGCCGACGCCCAGCCCGCCGGGAACGAGGTCGCTCGCCCGCGACTCCTGCGTGAAGATCTGGAAGATGCGGGGCAGCATCTCGGGCGCGATCCCGATGCCGGTGTCCTGCACCCGCAGCACCATGTCGTCGCCCTCCTGCGTGACCTTGACCCAGATCGAACCGCCGTCCGGCGTGTACTTGATGGCGTTTGTGAGCAGGTTCGCGACCGCCTGGTGCAGGCGGTCGGCGTCGGCGACGAGCAGCAGCGGGTGCTCGGGAAGCAGGGTCTCCAGCCGCAGGCCCTTGGCTGCCGCGCGCTGGGCCTGGGCCGCGACTTCTTCCTCCAGCAATCCGCGCACGTCGAACTCGGTGAGCCGCAGTTCCAGCTTGCGGTGCTGCAGGCGCGCGACGTCCACGAGGTCGGTGGCGATGCGCTCGAGCACGCCGACCTGGTCGGTGATGGTCTGCGCCACCTTGAGGATGCGCGGGTCCTGGCTGGCGCGGGTCAGGATCATGGCGGATGTCTTGATGGGGCCCAGCGGATTGCGCAGCTCGTGCCCCAGCGTCTGCACGAACCGGTGCGTGCGCTGCATGGCGCCTTCGATCGTATCCAGCTGGTTGGCGCGGTGCTCCGCCGTCATCCGCATGTCGGTGCGGTCGCGCATGATCTTGAGGAAGCCGCGCAGTTCGCCGGCGGCCGAGCGCACCGCGGTCACCGTGCCGGAGATCCAGATGCGCGTGCCGTCGGCGCGCACGTGCCAGCGGTCGTCGTGGGAGCGGCCGGACTGCCGCGCCACATCGAGCTCGTACTGGTCGAGGCCGAGCGCCACGTCGTCGGGGACGAACAGCGTGGAGGACTTGCAGCCCACGATTTCCTGTTCGCGGTAGCCGAAGATGCCTTCGCCACCGCCCAGCCAGCCGACGATGACCCCGGCGGGATCGAGGAGCAGGATGGCGTGGTCGTGCAGGCTCGGCAGCCCCAGGTCCAGGATTTCGCGGGCTTGTGGACTCACGCAGCGATTGTCACCGACATCGCGCCGCACGGGGCGTGGCGCCGGGCTCAGCGCCGCTTCTTCATGGCGAGAGTGCCGACGGCGAGACCCAGCGCGAAGAACGCATACACGTTGGCCAGCTCGGGGCGGCCGAGCCGGTGTTCGAAGCCGGGCGTCAGGCGCTTGGGCGTGAGCTGGTAGTCGACGAAGCAGGCCACGCCGGCCGCCGTGACGGCACCGGCGACGGCGGGGATCGGCTTCTTCGCCGCGTCGCGGGCGCTCCAGGCCTTCGCATACAGCACGCCCCAGAACAGCGCCGCGGCGTGGTGGATGAGATAGCCGGTGAGCGTGTGCGCCACGCTCGGCTCGTCCTCGCGCAGCGCACGGTTGCCGAAGATCCAGTGGCTCACCGCGTTGACGGGGGCCGCGGTCTGTCCGCGCCGGTAACCCGCCCAGGCGAGGTAGGCGGCGGAGAAGACGCTCGCGAGGCTGCCGGACACGAGGCCCTCGCGCAAGGCTTGTTTCCAGGTTGGCATGGGGCCAGTCTAGGCAGGCCGGCCCGCCGCGGGGTTCCACGCTCTCAAGCCGTAACGCTCCCGCGCGCGCCGGGCTCTGGCTAGACTTCGCCTGCCATGCGCGTGCTGCTCACGGGTGCGACGGGTTTCATCGGCCACGCTGTCGCGCAGGCACTGCGCGAGCGCGGGCACGCCGTCGTGGCGGCCACGCGCCGGCCGCCGCCCGGAGGCCAGGACCACGTGCAGGCGGATTTCGCCAGCGTGCCTTCACGCGCGTGGTGGCTGCCGCGGCTGGCCGACATCGACGCCGTCGTCAACGCGATCGGCATCCTGCGCGAGCAGGGCGGCCAGCGCTTCGAGGCCCTGCACCACCGCGCCCCGGCCGAACTCTTCCACGCCTGCGCCGTCGCCGGCGTGAAGAGCGTGGTGCAGGTCTCGGCCCTCGGCGCCGACGCCAGCGGCCACACCGGCTACCACTGCAGCAAGAAGGCCGCCGACGACGTGCTGCGCTCGCTGCCGCTGCGCGCCGCGATCGTGCAGCCCTCGCTGGTGTACGGCGCCGGCGGCACCAGCGCCGCGCTGTTCGACAAGCTGGCGCTCGCGCCCCTGCTGCCCTTTCCGGCCGGCGGCCGCATGCTGGTGCAGCCGGTGCACATCGACGACCTGGTCGAGGGCATCGTGCGGCTGGTGGAGGGGCCGCCCGACGAAGTCGCGACCTTCGCGTTCGCTGGCCCGCGGCCGCTCGCGCTGGCGGACTACCTGCGCGCGTTGCGCGCTGCGATGGGCGAGGACGCGCGCCAGTGGATCGTGCCCATTCCCGCTTCCCTGTTCCGCGCCGGGGCGGCGCTGGCGGGCGCCATCCCCGGCAGCATGCTCGATCGCGACACGGCGGACATGCTGCTGGCCGGCAACGCCACGCAGGCCAACGCGCTGCCCGCGCTGCTCGGGCGCGCGCCGCGGGAAGCGCGCGACTTCATCGCGCCGCCGGCGCGGGAGAGTGCTCGCCGCGAGGCCGCGCTGGACCTGTGGCTGCCGGTGGCGCGGCTCGCGCTGGCCTTGCTGTGGATCTGGACGGCGATCGTGTCCTTCGGCCTCTATCCGGTGCGCGACAGCTACGCGCTGCTGGCGCGCGTCGGCCTGCACGGCACGCTGGCCACCCTGGCGCTGTACGGCGCGGCGGCGCTGGACCTGGTGCAGGGCCTGCTCACCCTGGCGGCGCCGGCGCGCTGGCGCCGGTGGAACTGGCTCGCGCAGATCGCGCTGGTGGGCGGGTACACGGCACTCATCACCATCTTCCTGCCCGAATACTGGCTGCATCCCTACGGGCCGATCGCCAAGAACCTGCCCATCCTTGCACTGATCGCGCTGCTCTGGTCGCTGGAGCCGCCGGCGCGCGGGGGAAGGCGTTGATGGATTACATCGTGGTGAAGTGGCTGCACGTGCTGACGTCGACCATCCTGTTCGGCGCGGGCGTCGGCTCGGCCTTCCATCTCCTTGCCGCCTCCTTGCGCGGGCACACCGCGGGTGCGGCCGGTTCGGCGCGCAACGTGGTGGTCGCCGACTGGATGCTCACCACGCCGGCGGCCATCGTGCAGCCGGTGACGGGCCTGTGGCTGGTGCACCGGCTGCAGCTGCCGCTGTCCACGCCCTGGGTCGCGTGGTCGCTGGTGCTGTATGCGATCGCGATCGGGTGCTGGCTGCCCGTGGTGTGGATCCAGATCCGCATGCGCGACGTGGCCGTGGCCGCGGACCGCGCGCGCGAACCGCTGCCGCGCGTGTACCGCCGCCTGTTCCAGTGGTGGACCGGGCTGGGCTTCGCGGCCTTTTTTCCCTTCGTCTTCATCTTCTGGCTGATGGTGGCCAAGCGCCTCCCGTGGGCCGGTTGAGGCATCGCCATGAACCAGCAGGAACTCCTCGATTGCCTGATCATCGGCGGCGGTGCCGCGGGCCTGACCGCCGCCGTCTACCTGGGGCGCTACCGGCGCCGCGCGCTCGTGCTCGATTGCGGCGGCAGCCGGCTGCGCAAGATCCCGCGCACGCGCAACGTGCCGGGCTTCCCCGACGGGATCGAAGGGCCCGCGCTGCTGCAGCGCATGCAGGAACACGCGCGCAAGTACGGCGTGCCGACCACCGCCACCGAGGTGCAGCGCATCGAACGGCTGGCGGACGGCACGTTCCGCGCCGAAAGCGCCGACGCCCGATGGCACGCGCGCTTCGTGCTGCTGGCCACCGGCGCGCGCGACGTGGAGCCGGAGATCGACGGCCTGCATGCCGCGATGCAGGCCGGGCAGGTGCGCTACTGCCCGGTGTGCGACGGCTTCGAGACGCAGGGCCAGCGCGTCGCCGTGCTCGGTCGCGCCGGGCACGGGCTGCGCGAATCGCTCTTCATCTCCGGCTTCGGCAACCAGGTGACCTGGCTGTCGATGGCCACGCAGGAGGAGGTGGGCCTGCAGGAACTGGCGCAGCTGCGCGAGTGCGGCGTGCGGCTGGCCGAAAGCCCGCCGCACCGCATCGAGTGCGGTGTCGAGGGCTGCGGCGTGCGCGTCGAACTGCAGAGCGGGCAGGTGCTGGAGTTCGACACGCTGTATCCCGCGCTGGGCCTGCACCATGCGTGCGACCTCGCCACGGCGCTGGGCGCGCGCTCGCGGCCCGACGGGCAGCTCGAGGTCGATGCGCACCAGCAGACCACGGTGGACGGGCTGTATGCGGCCGGCGACGTGGCCATGGACCTGAACCAGATCAGCGTCGCGGCGGGCCATGCGGCGATCGCCTCCACGGCCATCCACAACCGCCTGTGACGTTAGGATGGCGGGCAGCGAGGAGACCCGCGCATGAAGATCCAGCTCGTGGCATGAAGCTCGTCGTCATCGACGCCGAAGCGGAACTGGGCAAGCCGCCGCGCGGCTGGCGCCGGCGCCTGTTCGAGATCGTCTTCGAATCGGAGACGCCCGAAGGGCGCCTGTTCGACAAGTGCATCATCCTCGCCATCATCGTGAGCGTGGTGGTGGTGATCGTCGACAGCGTGCCTTCCTCGCGCCTGCGCCTGCCCACCGCCTTCAACATCGCCGAGTGGTGCTTCACGGCGCTGTTCACGGTCGAATACCTGGCGCGCATCGTGTCCGTGCAGCGGCCGTGGCGCTACGTGCGCAGCTTCTTCGGCATCGTGGACCTGCTCTCGGTGCTGCCGACGTACCTGGCCGTGCTGCTGCCGGAGACGCATGCCCTGATCGACGTGCGCATCCTGCGGCTGCTGCGCGTGTTCCGGATCTTCAAGCTGACCGACTACATGGTCGAATACCAGATGCTGGCCGATGCGCTCGCGGCGAGCCGGCGCAAGATCCTGGTGTTCCTGTCGGCGGTGCTGATGGTGGTGCTGGTGCTCGGCACGCTGCTGTACGTGGTGGAAGGGCCGAGGCACGGGTTCAAGGACATCCCGACTTCGGTGTACTGGGCCGTGACCACCATCACCACCGTCGGCTTCGGCGACGTCACGCCCAAGACGGAGGTGGGTCGCTTCATCGCCTCGGTGATGATGCTGATCGGCTGGGGAACGCTGGCCGTGCCGACGGGCATCGTCACCGCCGAGATGACGGCGCGGCGGATGCCCTCGGGCCTCGGCGAGCGCACCTGCGCCAACTGCGGCGTCGGCGGCCATGCCGGCGATGCGCGCTACTGCCGGCTGTGCGCCGCACCCCTCGTTACACCCGGTGAGCCAAAGCGCGTAGACGCGCCGGCGATGCCGCGCTAAGGTGGCGTCCCTTTTTGAAGGAGACCCCCATGCGCCAATTGCTCGTCCTGCTTGCCGGCGTCGTGCTGTCCGCGTCGGCGTGGGCCCACAATTGCCCGAACGAGATGAAGGCCATCGACGCCAAGCTGGCGACCAAGCCGAATCTCTCCAAGGACCAGATGGACAAGGTCGTGAAGCTGCGCAAGGAGGGCGAGGACGCCCACAAGGCCGGCAAGCACGACGAATCGATGAAGGAACTGGGCGAAGCGAAGAAGATCCTGGGGATCTGAGGCGGCTTGCGTTCCCGTAGGCTGGCGGTGACCGCGCGCCACGCGCGCCGGGAACCCCAGCTTCGCTGCGCTCGCCGATCGCTGGGGTTCGCAAGGCTCACCACCAGCCTACATTCGCCCGTGCCAGCCCGTGCCAGCCCGTGCCAGCCCGTGCCAGCCCGTGCCAGCGCGCGTCAGCTCGCGATCGGAGCGAACACCGTCACCCCCGCGCAGGCGGGGGCCCAGAGCACGCGCGCAGCGCGTGAATCCGCAAGCCCTGGATTCCCGCCTGCGCGGGAATGACGTCAGGCGATCACGCGATCTCCGCCCCCCGCTGCGCCAGCAACTCCCGCAGCACCGAGCGGTGGCAGTGCTGCTCGTCCTCGCAATAGCACCCCACCGAGAATGACGTCTGGTGCGACAGCGCGGCCAGCAGGTCCAGCACGCGGCTCGCGTCGGGCTCGTTCATCTCTGCGTGGTACTTGCGCTTGAAGGCCGCCCATTCCTTGTCGGTTTCGGCGGCGCGGCCTTCCGCCATCAGCTCCGCGCTCGGTGCCAGGTTCGGCAGCCAGGTGTCGTAGAAGTCGCGGCGCGCGAATTCCTCCCGGGGCACGCCGCGCGGCGGCCGCCGCACGGTGCCCAGGCGCAGGCCTTCGCCGGGAGCGCGCGGCGTACCCAGGCGGACGATGCGGATCGGCATGCCGGCCAGTGTGGCACGCTCAGGTCGCGCCGGTGTTCTTCAGCCCCAGCACGTCGATGCGCTCGATGGAGGGCGGCTTCGAAAACAGTTCGTCGGCCTTGGCCATCAGCGCCTTGGCGATCGGGCCTTCCAGGTGGTTCTGCACGCCCTGCTGGTCCTCGAACGCATCGAACACGCCGAAGCTGCCGGGCCCCAGGCGCAGCGCGAACCAGATCGGCGTGGTGGTCTCCTCCTGCGCCATGCGCAGGCCCGCCTGCAGGAAGGCCGCGACCTCGCCTTCCTTGCCGGGCTTGGCCTCCAGGCGCGCGAACAGGGCGTACTTGATCATCGAAGGCTCCTTTGGATCGCCACACTGGCGACGTGGCGGACTGTAGGCCCGTGGCGGCCACCGGCGGAATGGTCAGAATGGACTGCTTTCATAGCGATTCTGCCAATCATGGACATCGCCATCCTGGCGCTGGACGGCGCCTTCGACACCGGCCTCGCGGCCGTGCTGGATGCCTTCACGACGGCCAACGAGCTGGCCCAGATGCAGGGCGTGGCCTCGCTGCGCTTCGACGCCCGCATCGTCGGCGTGCGCCGGCGCGTGCGCACCGCGCAAGGCATGCAGGTGCCCGTGGTGCCGCTAGCCGCGGTACCCGCCCCGCACTGGGTCGTGGTGCCGGCCATCGGCGCCAAGATGCCGGGGCCGCTGGAGCAGGCGCTGCGAAGGCGGGACGTGTGCGATGCCGGGGCGGCGCTGCGCGACTGGCACGCCGGCGGCGCGCGCATCGCTGCCGCCTGCATCGCGACCTTCGTGCTGGCCGAGTCCGGCCTGCTCGATGGCCAGCGCGCGACCACCACGTGGTGGCTGGCGCCGCTGTTTCGCCAGCGCTATCCGCGTGTGCTGCTGGAGCAGTCGCGCATGATGGTCGGGTCCGGGCCTTTCCTCACGGCCGGCGCGGCGCTGGGCCACATGGACCTGGCGCTGGCCCTGGTGCGGCAGGCCAGCCCGGAACTGGCCGCGATGACGGCCCGCTACCTGGTCGTCGATGCGCGCGCTTCGCAGTCGGCCTATGCCATCCCCGATCACCTCGCGCACAGCGACCCGCTGGTGGAGCGCTTCGAAGCGTGGGCGCGGCGCCGGCTGGACGCCGGCTTCTCGCTCGACGACGCGGCCAGCGCGCTGGCCACCAGCAAGCGCACGCTGGCGCGGCGCATGAACGACGTGCTCGGCAAGTCGCCGCTGTCGTACTTCCAGGACCTGCGTGTCGAGCGCGCCGTGCACCTGCTCAAGACCAGCAGCGCCAACCTCGACCGCATCGCGGAGCAGGTCGGCTACGCGGACGGCGTCACGCTCGGCACGCTGCTGCGCCGGCGCCTGGGCAAGGGCGTGCGGGAGATCCGTGGCGCGGGCGCCTGAAGATCGCTATCCTGCGCGGCAGCGGGAGAAACCATGAAGGTCCTGATGTTCTACGAACTGGCGGAGGGCGGCCTGGCCAGGGCGTCGGCCCACGTCGCCAAGCACCAGGCGCGGCTGCGCGAGTTCCATGGCCGCGGCGTGCTGCTGATGGCGGGCCCGTACGGCACGCCGCCGGTGGGGGCGCTGGGCGTGTTCACCTCGCGCGCGGCGGCCGAGGAGTTCGCGCGCGACGATCCGTTCATGCTCAACGGCGTGGTCGGGCGCTGCACGTTCCAGGATTGGAATGAAGACCTCGCATGAGAAGCAGCGTGCGCCTGTCCGTCCTCGACCAGTCCGTTGCCTGCGCCGGCCGCGGCCAGGACGCAGCGATCCGCCAGACCGTGGCGCTGGCGGAGCACTGCGAGCGCTTCGGCTACGCGCGCTTCTGGCTCAGTGAACACCACAGCCTGCCCACCATCGTCGGCACCGCGCCGGAGGTGCTGATGGCCGCCATCGCGGCGCGCACCGCGCGCATCCGCATCGGCAGTGCCGGCGTGATGCTGCCGCACTACTCCGCCTTCAAGGTCGCCGAGCAGTTCCGCGTGCTCGATGCGCTCGCCCCTGGTCGCATCGACCTGGGCGTCGGCCGCGCTCCGGGGGCCGACCACCGCACTTCGCTGCTGCTCAACCCGGATCCGCGCGCCGCCGACCACTTCCCGCAGCAGGTGCGCGAACTGCACGCCTGGGTGATGGGCGAAGACCTGCCCGAGGGCCATGCCGGCCGCGGGATCCACGCGCATCCGCGCGCCGCCACGGCGCCGCAGCTGTGGATGCTGGGCAGCTCCGGCTACGGCGCGCAGCTGGCGGGCCATTTCGGCATGCCGTATTCCTTCGCCCACTTCATCACCGATGGCGAGGGCTGCGCCGATGCGCTGGAGCTGTACCGGCACATGTTCAGGCCGGGCCTGGTCGAACGGCCGCTGGCCAACGTGTGCGTCTGGGCGCTGGCAGCCGACAGCGAGGAGGAGGCCTGGCGCCTGTTCGCCAGCCGCGAGCGCGCGCGGGTCGATCGGCAGACCGGCCGCTTTGGGCCGCTGCTGCCGCCCGAGGAAGCCGCGCGCCCCTACACCGAGGCCGAAGAGGCATTCCGCCGCAACCTGCGCAGCCGCGCCATGGTGGGCACGGGCGAGCAGGTGGTGCAGAAGCTGCGTGCGCTCGCGGAATCCCTCGAGATCGAGGAACTGGTGGTGATCACCTGGACCTGGGATGCGCAGGCGCAGCGCCGCTCCTACGAGCTGATCGCGCAGGCCGCGGGCCTGCCGGCGGCCTGACCGGGCTTTCCCTAGTTCGCGGCGTCCGGCGCGATGCCCAGGATCATGGTGACGATTTCGCGCAGGTCCTCGGGGCTGGCCATCTTGGAGACCGTGGGGTACTCGCCGAAGACGCCTTCCAGGTCCGGTACTTCGTCCGGCGCGACCAGCGCCGTCAGGTACACCAGCGGGATGCGCGCCGTGCGCGGCTCCTGCGACAGGGCGAAGGCCACTTCGTCGCCCTGCATGCCGGGCATGTGGATGTCGCACAGGATCACGCCCGGGTTCTCCTCGCAGGCACGCGCCACGGCCTGCTGCGGCTCGGTGAGGCCGACGACGCGGAAGTCGCGCCCGAGGCGGCTCGCGATGGCCCAGGCGACGGCTTCGTCGTCGTCGATGACCAGCACGCAAGGCTTGGCTTTCTCGGGGTCGGGCAGGGCGCGCAATGGCATGGCGGCAGAATCGGCGTTTGCTGCGATCATAGGCGTACCGCAGAGCACAAGCGAGGAGACAGAATGTTCCCGACGACGATTGCCGGCAGCCTGCCGAAACCGGCCTGGCTGGCTGAAACCAACAAGCTCTGGCCGCAATGGCGCGCCGAGGGCGAGGCATTGCGCACGGCCAAGGGCGACGCGACCCTGCTGTGGATCAAGGCGCAGGAAGACGCAGGCCTCGACATCGTCACGGACGGCGAGCAGTCGCGCCAGCACTTCGTGCACGGCTTCCTCGAGCAGGTCGAGGGCATCGACTTCGCGCACAAGGTGGAAATGGGCATCCGCGCCGACCGCTACAAGGCCATGGTGCCGCAGGTGGTCGCGCCGCTGCGCCTGAAGGGGCGGGTGCACGCCTTCGAGGCGCGGCTGGCGCGTGCGCACACCAAGCGCAAGCTGAAATTCACCATGCCGGGGCCGATGACGATCGTCGACACGGTGGCGGACCGCTACTACGGCGACCGCGCGAAGATGGCGTTCGCCTTTGCCGAACTCCTGAACCAGGAGGCGCTCGCGCTGCAGGCCGACGGCGTGGACATCATCCAGTTCGACGAGCCGGCCTTCAACGTGTACATGGCGGACGCCGCCGAGTGGGGCGTGAAGGCCCTGGAGCGCGCCGCGCAGGGCCTGACCTGCAAGACCGCCGTGCACATCTGCTACGGCTACGGCATCGAGGCGAACGTGAAATGGAAGGACACGCTGGGCGAGGAGTGGCGCCAGTACGAGCAGGTGTTCCCCGCGCTCGCCGCCAGCAGCATCGACCAGGTGAGCCTGGAGTGCTACCACTCGCACGTGCCGCCGGACCTGATGGCGTTGCTGAAGGGCAAGGACGTGATGGTCGGCGTGATCGACGTGGCGAGCGACGAGGTCGAAACGCCCGAGCAGGTGGCCGACACGATCGGCCGGGCGCTGCAGTTCGTTGCCCGGGAACGACTGTTTCCCTGCACCAACTGCGGGATGGCCCCGATGGACCGCGACGTCGCCCTGCGCAAGCTCGAGGCGCTCGGCAAGGGGACCGCGCTGGCGCGCGAGCGCTACGGCAAGTAGTCGCTTACCAGCTTGGCGTCGGACCGGGCCTTACGTCGGGCGTCGCGGTTTCCTACATTGTCTTTCCACCCGGCTTGGGTAGAAACGCAGCCGTAGAGACTCCGGAGCTCCCATGCATCTGCGTGCCAGGCCTGTCCGGCAGCTTTTCGCCTTCGCCTTCGGGTGGGCCGCCCTCGCGGCGGTGGCGCAGGGCGATGCCGATTACCGCAACGTCACGGCGGGCGGCAGCCTGCGCCCCGGCATCTACGGCCGCATCGTGTTGCGCGGCAACGCGGCGCCGCCGCCGGTGATCTACCCCGAGCCGGTGCTGGCCAACGGCTCGATCGAGCGCGTGCAGCGCGAACCCGTGTACCTGTACGTCCCGCCGGGCCAGGTGCGCAAGTGGAAGCAGAACTGCGCCAAGTGGGCCGCCTGCGACGAACCGGTGCTGTTCGTGCGCATGGACGGCAGCCCCAGCCGCTGGGGCGCGTGGCGCCAGCGGCGCGACCAGCTGGCAGGGGATCCGCACCATCACCCGCACTGACCACGGCATGTCCGTTCATTCCCTGCCGGCGCCTGCGCGGGATGCGCGGGCGCAACTCGCGGCGCGCCACGCGCAGGTGCGCGCGCACAGCCTGGCGCTGGCCGCCCCGCTTTCGGCCGAAGACCAGTGCGTGCAGTCCATGCCGGACGCGAGCCCGACCAAGTGGCACCTGGCGCACACCAGCTGGTTCTTCGAGGCCGTGGTGCTGGCGGCGCACGGAAGCGCCTACCGGCCCTTCGATGCGCGCTGGGGCCACCTGTTCAACTCGTACTACGAATCGCTCGGCAGCCGTCATCCCCGGCCGCAGCGCGGCCTGCTCACGCGCCCGGCGCTCGCCGAGGTGCACGCGTACCGCGCGCATGTCGACGAAGCGGTGCAGGAACTGATCGCCTCGGCCGACGCGGCGGCTTTCGGTGCCGCCCAGCCGCTGATCGAGCTCGGGCTGCAGCACGAGCAGCAGCACCAGGAGCTGATCCTCACCGACATCCTGCACGCGCTCTGGTGCAACCCGCTGCTGCCGTCGTACGCGGCGCACGAAGCCCCGGCGCTGCGGCTCGCCCCCTCGCCCCTGCGCTGGGTGGACGGGCCGGAGGGCGCCGTCGCCATCGGCCACCCGGGCGAAGGCTTCGCCTTTGACAACGAGACACCGCGGCATCGCCACTGGCTGCAGCCTTACCGCATCGCGGACCGGCTGGTGACGTGCGGCGAGTTCGCCGAGTTCATCGCCGACGGCGGCTACCGCACGCCTTCGCTGTGGCTGTCCGACGGCTGGGCGCAGGTGCAGGCGCAGCAGTGGAACGCCCCGCAGTACTGGATCGCCCCCCGCGACCCGCGGGCCGACGCAACGCACTGGCAGGTGTTCGGGCTGCATGGGCTGCGGCCGCTCGATGCCGCCGCGCCGGTCAGCCACGTGAGCTTCTACGAGGCGGCGGCCTATGCCGAATGGGCCGGCGCCCGCCTGCCGACCGAAGCCGAGTGGGAAGCCGCGGCCGCGCTGCCCGGCCTGCGCGAGTTGCACGGCCACGCGTGGCAGTGGACCCGCTCCTCCTACGATCCCTATCCCGGTTATCGTCCGTGGTCCGGCGCGATCGGCGAATACAACGGCAAGTTCATGGTGGGGCAGGTGGTGCTGCGCGGCAGCAGCCTGGCCACGCCGGCCGGCCATGCGCGCGACAGCTACCGGAACTTCTTCCCGCCGGGGGCGCGCTGGCAATTCAGCGGGCTGCGGCTTGCCAAGGATGGGCATGACGACTGAATTCGCGCACGACATGCTGGCGGCCCTGTCGCAGGCGCCGCACCGGATCTCGCCCAAGTACTTCTACGACGCCGAAGGCTCGCGCCTGTTCGACCGCATCTGCGAACTGCCCGAGTACTACCCCACGCGCACGGAGCTGCAGATCCTGGAGCGCCATGGGGCCGAGATGGCGGCGCTGGCGGGGCCGGGCGCGGAGATCGTGGAGTTCGGCGCCGGGTCGCTGCGCAAGGTGCGCCTGCTGCTCGATGCCTTCGAGGCGCCGGCGCGCTACGTGCCGATCGACATCTCCGGCGAGCACCTGCGCGACGCCGCGGCCATCCTGCGCCGCGAGTACCCGGGGCTGGAGGTGCAGCCGGTGGTGGCCGACTACACGGAAGGCCTGCAGCTGCCCGCCAGTGGCGGCGGCAAGCGGGTCGGCTTCTTCCCCGGCTCGACGATCGGCAACTTCACGCCCGACGAGGCGCAGGCCTTCCTGGGCAGCGCGGCGGAGCTGCTGCGTGGCGGTGCCTTGCTGCTGGGCGTGGACCTGGTGAAGGATCCGCAGGTGCTGCACGCGGCCTACAACGATGCCGAAGGCGTGACCGGCCTCTTCAACCTGAACCTGCTGGCGCGCGCCAACCGCGAGCTGGGCACCAACTTCCAGCTGCGCCAGTTCGCGCACTACGCCTTCTACAACGCGCCGCTGCAGCGCATCGAGATGCACCTGGTCAGCCGCGCGCGGCAGGCCGTTGCCCTGGCGGGCGAGCACTTCGTGCTGGAGGAGGGCGAGACCCTGCACACGGAGAACTCGTACAAGTTCACCATGACGGGGGTGCGGGCGCTGGCGCAGCGCGCGGGCTTCCGGCCCGGGCCGGTGTGGACCGATGCCGACGGCCTCTTCGGCGTGCACTGGCTGCACGCACCTTCCAGGAGCGAGCCATGAAAGCGACATGGAACGGCGTGACCCTCGCGCAGAGCGACGACACGGTGGTCGTCGAGGGCAACCACTACTTTCCCGCCGCGGCGCTGAACCGCGACTACGTGACCTTCAGCAACCACCACACCACCTGCCCGTGGAAGGGCGAGGCGAGCTATTACTCGCTGCTGGTGAACGGGGAAATGAACCCGGACGCCGTGTGGTACTACGCCGACCCCAAGCCGGAGGCGGAGATGGTCAAGGACCGGGTGGCGTTCTGGAAGGGCGTGAAGGTCGAGGCCTGAGCGCCAGGCCTCGTCGCCCCCCACGCTTCACGCCGCCAGGCGGTCGCCCGACTTCTTCGCTTCCTGGCGCTCGTAGGCGGCCAGGCAGCGCGCCTGGGTCACTTCCACCGCATTGACCAGGAAGTCGATGGTGTAGGCCTTCAGCAGGTGGGCCTGCTCCCGTTCGACCCACGCTTTCACGCCCGCGCGGCCGTACCGGTGGATGGACGCGAAGGTCACGGGGTCCCAGTACCAGTTCAGGTCGAGCGCGTGGAACGCCGCGTTGTAGGCGTGGCGGTGCGCTTCGAATTCAGCGTCGGCGGGCGTCGGGGCCTGCAGGTCGTGCAACACGGTGGTCTCCTTCGAATTTGCTGGAGCAAATGTAGGGAGGCCGACGGATAAAGGATAGTTAAAGGTTTTGATGCGAACCATCAGGGAGAGCTGATGGTTCGCAGGGGAGGGGTGCGCGCGGCGCTGGGCCGCACGGATCGGCGCTGGCGCTTATTGCGCGTTGACCGGGGTGCCGGCCAGGTAGCGCACGCCGTTCGTGGCGGGACGGGTGGCCAGGAAGGCCGAGCCGCTGTCTTCACGCGTCATCGCGGCCACGGCGTCGCGGCTGGCGATGTATTCCGCGCGCACTTCGGCGCGGCTGCGCGTGCCCTGGAAGGACTTGAGCGGGTTGTACGAGGTGGACCAGGGGTTCACGGCGGCCTGCTTGTAGCTGGCCAGCTGCGACTGCACTTCGGTCCGGGTCGCCTTGACGGCGGCGCTGGCGGCGAACTGGCCGCTCGCATCCGCGTCGTCGGCATGGGCGGCGAAGGCGGCGAAGGACAGGGCGGCGACGAGGAGGGCGGAGCGGTTCATGGTGTTTCCTTTCGGGGAAAGCGTTGACGATGGAGAGACTGTATTCCTCCGTCTGCACGCAAAAAAGAGCGCCATGAACAATCAACCGTTGCAGTCAGCGCAATAATTGGCCGCATGGACAGGCTTCAATCGATGCGGGTGTTCCAGCAGGTGGTGGACGAGGGCGGCTTCGCGGCGGCGGCCCGCAAGCTGGACCTGACACCCGCCGCCGTGACGCGGCTGGTCAGCGACCTCGAAAGGCACCTGGGCGTGCGCCTGCTGCAGCGCACGACGCGCCGGCTGGCGCTCACGCCCGCCGGCGAGGTCTACCTGGGCCGGCTGCGCTCCATCCTCAGCGACATCGACGAGGCGGACGAAGTGGCGCACGCGCACAGCCGCGAGATGAGCGGCACCGTGCGGGTGCTGGCGCTGCCGGTGGTGGCGACGCACATCATCGCGCCCGCGATCGCCGAGTTCCAGCGCCTCTATCCGCAGATCGTGCTCGAACTGCACGTGCACGATGCGGTCGACCCGAACGTGGAGGACTACGACCTCACCGTGCTCAACGGCCTGTTCCCGGTTCCCTCGAGCGCGATCGTGCGCACCATCGTCGAAAGCCAGGCGGTGCTGTGCGCCGCGCCGCCCTACCTGGAGCGCTTCGGCGAACCGGCCTCACCGGAGGAGGACCTGCGCGCGCACCGCTGGCTGCGCCTGCGGGCGCCGGGCACGCGCCTGCGGTCGATGACGCTGATCGACCCGACCCGGCAGGATCGCACGCTGGAGATCGAAGTGCCGGTGGTGGTGCACGCCAACCATACCGACACGCTGCTGCGCGCGACGGTGCACGGCGCCGGCATCAGCAGCCAGCCGATGGACTTGGTGGCGCCGCTGCTCAAGAGCGGGCACCTCAAGCGCGTGCTGGCGCCGTGGATCACCAACCGCCTGAGCCTCATCGTGGCGCTGCCGACGCGCAAGTACATGCCGGCGCGCACGCGCGCCTTCCTCGACCACCTGGTGGAGCACACGCGGCACACGCTCTCCGGCCTGGGCATGCCGGAGCCGCCCACGCTCTAGTTCGCGGGAACGATGCGCAGGCCGACCCAGGCCGCGCCGATGACGGCGTTGATCGGCACGCTGAGCGCGCAGGGCACGTAGAACAGCACCGAGAACGCCGGCGCGTGCAGCAGCGATTCCACCGTCATGCCCAGCCCGTAGAAGAACAGCCCGCACCCCACCCAGCGCCGCATGTACGTCGGCAGCCAGCGGGCCTGGTCGCGGTTGTGCCGCCAGGCGGCAGCGCGCTCCAGCAGGTTGCCGCGGTTGACATCCTTGAACAGCCAACCGAAGAAGAAGTAGCGGTACAGCAGTGTGCTGAAGCTCATGTTCGTTACACCCGATCCGGACCATGGACCCGCCACGACCGGCTGGACCATGTTGCCCCTTTGTAGCGCGCCCTCCCGTGCGTGTCCATGCCCAGTCGGCGTAGGACCGCCGCGAAGCCGGGCAGCGCTTGACGATCGTCAACCGGCCCCGGCAAGCCGCGCGGCGCACGTTGACAAGGCGCTCCTACAGGGCCGTGGCGCCCGCTGGGCGAGCATGGGGGAAACGTCCTGCCGGAGCCCGCCATCGCGCGCCCACGCCTCGTCCTTCCCGCCGGCGCCGTGCCGGCCGAACTGCCGCACAGCCTGGAGCCGGAGCTCGCCACGCTGGTGGACCAGCCCGTGCCCGGCGCCTGGATCTACGAGATCAAGTTCGACGGCTATCGCATGCTCGCGCGCGTGGGCGGACCGAAGGACGTGCGCATCGTCACGCGCCGCGGCAACGACTGGACGCACCGCTTCGCCGCGCTGAAGAAGGAGCTGCTGGCGGCGAAGCTGCCCGCCGGCTGGTACGACGGCGAGATCGTGATGCTCGACGACAGCGGCAAGCCCAGCTTCAACGCGCTGCAGAACGCGATCGAGGGCGGCAGCAACGACGCGATCGTGTTCTACCTGTTCGACGCGCCGTATTGCGGCGGCCACGACCTGCGTCGCGTCGCGGTCGAGGAACGGCGGGCGCTGCTGCAATCGGTGCTGGCGCAGACGCAGCGGCTGCGCTTCAGCCAGGAGATCGGGGGCGACGCGGGCGCCATCCTGCAGTCGGCCTGCAAGCTCGGACTGGAAGGCGTGATCGGCAAGCGGCGCGGCTCGATCTACGTGCAGCGCCGCTCCGACGACTGGATCAAGCTCAAGTGCACGCAGCGCCAGGAGTTCGTGATCGGCGGCTTCACCTGGCCGGACGATGCGCGGCCGGCCGGCATCGGCGCGCTGCTGGTGGGCTACCACGACGACGCGGGCGTGCTGCAGTACGCAGGCAAGGTCGGCACCGGCTTCACGGGGGAGGTCTCGGCGGCGCTGCGCCAGCGGCTCGAGGCGATGGCCCAGAAGACGCGGCCCTTCGCCGGCGCCACCGGGCATGACCGGCACGCCACCTGGGTGCGGCCCGAGCTGCTGTGTGAAGTCACGTTCAACGAGTGGCCGCAAGGCGGCAGCCTGCGCCATGCGTCCTTCAAGGGACTGCGCGAGGACAAGGCGGCCCTTGCCGTGACGCGCGAGCGCCCGCAGGCCGCCGCGCCGCCACTGAAGGTCACGCACGGCAGCCGCGTGATCGATCCCGCGAGCGGCCTCACCAAGCTGGACCTGGTGCGCTACTACGCGCAGGTGGCGGCGTGGGCCCTGCCGCACCTGAAGGGGCGGCCGGCGTACATCCGGCGCGCTCCGCTGGGCATCCACGAGGCCATGACGTTCGTGCAGCATCCGACGGGCATCCGCGGCCTGAAGGGCACCGACCCGGAACTGTGGCCCGGCCACGAACCGGCGATCGCGTTCGACGCGGCCGAAGACCTGGTGGCGGCGGCGCAGACCGGCATGATCGAGCTGCATACCTGGAACTCCACCGCGCGTGCGATCACCCTGCCGGACCGCATCGTGTTCGACCTCGACCCCGGCGAGGGCGTGGCGTGGGCGCAGGTGCAGGAAGGCGCCTTGCTGGTGCGCGCGCTGCTGCAGGAACTGGGGCTGCAAAGCTGGCTGAAGACCACCGGAGGCAAGGGCCTGCACCTGTTCGTGCCGCTGGTGCCCGAGCACGACTACGAGGCGGTGCGCGCATTCTCGGAGGCCGTGGTCGGGCACATGGCGCGCACGATCCCCCAGCGCTTCGTGGCGGTCCTGGGGCCGCGCAACCGGGTGGGCCGGATCTTCATCGACTACCTGCGCAATGGCTGGGTGCAGTCGACGGCGGAGGCGTTCTCCGCCCGCGCGCGGCCGGGGCTCGGCGTGTCGATGCCGGTGGCGTGGGAGGAACTCGCGGGGATCACGGCCGGCAACCACTGGAACATCGTGAGCGGGCCGCAGCGGCTGGCGGCGCTGGAGGCGGATCCGTGGGCGGAGTACTGGACGAAGCCGCAGCGGCTGGGGCCGGCTGTGCAGGCCCTCACCCCAGCCCTCTCCCGCAAGCGGGAGAGGGAGCCAGCCCCAAATCGTAGGCTGGCGGTGAGCGCCGAAGGCCGAACCCCAGCAATGCGCAAGCGCTAGACGCTCGCATCCACCATCGGCTCGCCCGGCTTCAGTTCGTCCAGCAGGATCTCCACCTCCGGTACCCCGTCCAGGTTCAGCGTGTCGCCGTCGCGCGCATCGGCCACCGCGGTGAACTGGCCGTCGAGCCACAGGAAACGCAGGTGGCCGCCGATGTCGCGCAGGGCCTCCTCCGCCGTGGAGAAGCCCTGGCCCGATTGCTGGTTGCCATCGAGCCGGTAGCGCCAAGCGCTGCCGTCCTGGCGCAGTTCGCCCAGGTCGATGACCTTCTGGTCGAGGTTGCGGGCGTACACGCGGCCGCCCGCCGCATACAGGGTGAAGGGTTGCTGCCGGCGCGGCGCGGGCGCATGGGCCCGGTCATCGAGGTGAGCCATGGTGCTGGTCCTTTTTGCGTCGGACTTCAATCTGCGGCGCCCGCGCCAGCGCACCTGTAGGACACCGCCGTTTAGCGTTGCATCCCCAGGGCGAGCAGCCCGATCAGCACCAGCGCCAGCCCGCGCTGCTCGGCCCGCGCGAGTCTCTCGCGCAGCAGCCGGCGCGACACGAGATAGCTGAACACCACTTCGACCATGCCCAGCGTGCGCACGTTGGCCGCCGTGGTCAGGGCGAAGGCGGTGAACCAGCCGATGGAGGCCAGGGCACCCATCGCGCCGGCCACGGTGGAGATCCGCCACGCACTCACGATGGCGCGCAGGGAGTGCGGTGCGCGCCAGGCCAGCCAGCCTCCCAGCAGCACGGTCTGGAGCGCCTGCGCCAGCAGCACGCCCCAGGCCCCCGCCAGCCAGGGGGAGCTCTCCGGCAATTGCAGTGCGGCGCCGCGGTAGCCGACCGCGGACAGCGCGAAGCCGGCGCCGGACGCGAGGCCATACCAGGCCGCCCGGCTGGTCCAGGCGTTGCCTTCCACCGCCGCGGGCTTCTGCGGCAGCGACAGCATCACCACGCCGGCCGTTGCGAGGGCGATCGCGACCATCGTCCAGCCCCCCGGCAGTTCCCGCAGGAAGACCGTGCCGAACAGGGCGACCTGCAAGGCGTCGGTCTTGGAATACGCGACGCCGACGACGAAGTTGCGCTGCTTCATCGCCGACAGCAGGAAGGCCGTCGCGGCGAGCTGGCCAAGCGCGCCGAGCGCCAGCCAGCCGAAATAGGGCAGCCCGAACTGCGGCAGCGGCGCCGCCGTGGCGGGCACGAGGTGCAGCGTCGCGACCCAGAGGGCGGCGAACGGAATTCCGTAGAGGAAGCGCGCCAGCGTGGCCCCCAGCGTGCCGGCCTGTGCCACCAGCGAGCGTTGGGCGGCGTTGCGCGCGGTCTGCGCCAGGGCCGCCCCCAGCACGATGGGCAGCCACAGCCAGGCGGGAGCCGTCAATGCGTGCAGCTGCCGCCGACGGCGCGGGTGAAGAACTGTCCCTTGGCCAGCGCCAGCAGGCCGCTGGCGCCGATGATGCGCAGCTCGTTGCCCTGGGCCAGCAGTTCCATCGTGTGGTCACGCTGCGGATCGGCGCGCAGCACCGGCCCTTCCATGTGGCCGGTCAGTTCGTGCACGCGCCCGCGCTTGATCAGTCTGGCTTCGACGCGCTGGTACTCCTGGGCGATGTCCAGCACGTAGTTGTGCAGCAGGCCGGCGCCGCACCAGAGGCCGGCGACCATCACCGGCGCCCGCGCGGGCACCGCCTCCACGCCCGCCGGACGAACGCCGGCCACGGCCAGCGAGGACGCGGCGGCGCAAGCGATGACGGCGGCCCGGGCGGTCAGGGAGCGAACGGTCGAGAACATGGCGCGCAAGATACCACCGCCGCGGGTGGTACGTGCTGCAGTGCGATAAAAGGGTGCCTCAGCGGTGGGGGCGTACGCGCGCCGGCCGCGGCCGTGCCGGACGCCCCAGGTACACCGCGTCCGACCACGTGGCCAGCCACTGCGGCCGGTACGCCACCAGCAGGCTCGCCACCGCGCAGCTCCATGAAGCCTCTCCCATGGCGAGCAGGAGAATGGCCACGAGCTGCAGCTCGCCGGTCGGGCCGGTGAGGGCGTTGCCCAGCACCGCGCCCCCCAGCGCGCAACAGGCCAGCGAGACCATCGGCACCGCGAACGCGCGCCCCAGCATGTAAGCCACCGGATGCGGACCGAGCGCCTTGCGCACCCCCTGGCCCAGCAGCAGCATCAGCGTGGCCGGCAGGACGCCGCTCCAGACCGTCAGCTCGAGCGCGTGCGCGAGCGATGCGCCGCTCGTCAGCATGGTGCTGAGGCCGGCCACGGTGACGACGGGGATCGCCAGCGGCCAGCCGATCATCAGCACCACCAGCGGGGCGCCGGACCAGTGCAGCGGGAAGGGCAGTGCCGCCAGGCCGGGCCAGCTCCACAGCCACGGCAGCACGGTGAGGCTGGCCAGGAAAGGGGTGGCCAGCGGCACTTGGCCCGCATGCGGCCGCAGCAGCCGCCAGGGCCGCACCAGCAGCACCGCCGCCCAGGCGAGCGCCAGCAGGATCGCTTCGATCGCCACGCGCGAAACCATGGTCGCGCCTTACCGGCCGCCCACGCGGATCTTGCCCTCGCGCACGTAACGGTCGTATTCGTCGCGCGTGATGGCGGCGCTGCCGGTGTTGCCTTCGGCGTCGCGCCAGTGCAGCGTCACGCTGTCGTCCGCCATGTCGATGTCGACCTCGCCATCGGGGACCGGCAACAGGATGCCGTCGCCGGCGCGGAATGAGACTTCTCCCCGGATCATCGCGTGCTGCGTCATGCGGACTCCTCTCGCTCGTGTGTCTCAGGCAGTGTCGGCGGCGCCCGCCGGAGCGCCCTGTCAGCAAACAGCCCGTGTTCTTGCGGGACTTGCGCAGCGTCTCGACAATGCGGCATGCCATACCAAGGGCTCGCGCTGGGGACGACGGCGGCGCTGGCCGCCGCGCTGCTGCTCGGCGTGCTCCTGTGGCGGCAGTCGCGCGGCCGCCGGCAGACCGAAGAGCGCTTCCTGCTGCTGTCCAACGCGGTGCCGCAGATCGTGTTCCTGGCCGACCGGCGCGGCCAGGTGCAGTTCGTGAGCGCCCGCTGGGTCGAGGTCACGGGCCTGCGCCGGCGCGACGCGATCGGCGAAGGCTGGAAGCAGGCCGTGCACCCCGACGAGCGCGAGGCGCTGGTGCACCGGCTGCGCGAGATGGTGCGCCAGGGCCAGGTGTTGCAGATCGAGCACCGCCTGCGCGCGGCCGACGGCAGCTACCGCTGGCAGTTGCTGCGGGCCTCGCCGCTGGTCGAGCGCGGCCGGGCCGCGGGCTCCTGGCTGGGGACCATCACCGACATCGATGCCCTGAAGCTGGCGCAGGAGCAGGCGCGCGAGCAGGCCGAGCGGCTGCGCATGGCGAGCCGCCTCACGCGCACCGGCAGCTGGCGTGCCGACCTCGCGAGCCAGCGGCTGATGCTCTCGGAAGAGGCCGCCGCGGTGCTGGACCTGGCTCCCGACGCCACGCCCTTGCTGCAGGACGTGTTCGTGCTGCTGGAGCCGGAATCGCTGCCGCGCGCCCGGCAGGCGTTCGATGCCTGCATCGAGGAGGGGCTGCCCTTCGACCTGGAGGTGCAGATCGTCACGGCGACGGGCCGCCAGGTCTGGGTCCGCTCCGTCGGCGAAGCGGTGCGCGGCGAGGACGGCTCGGTGGTCGCCATCCAGGGCGCGCAGCAGGACATCACGCTGCGCATGCTGATGATGGAGGAGATCCGGCGCCTCAACGCGAGCCTGGAGGAGCGCATCGCCGAACGCACGGCGCAGCTCGCGCGGCAGGAGGCGCTGTTCCGCACGCTGGCGGAACAGGCGCCGCTGCCGTTCTGGACGGTGGACGCGCGCGGCGGCGTGACCTTCCTGAGCCGCGCGTGGTACGAGCTGGCCGGCGGCGCGCCGCCCGAGTGGCATGGCGAGCGCTGGCTGCGGCTGATCCACCCGGACGACCGGCCGGCGGTGCAGCACAACTGGATCCGCAGCATGGCCACCGGCGAGCCGTACACCGGCACGCGGCGCATCCGCGCGCGCGACGGGACGTATCACACCATGACCTACCGGGCCGTGCCGGTGCGCGGCCAGGAGGGCGAGGTCCTGTTCTGGGTCGGCGTCGACACCGACATCACCGACCTGATGGCCAACGAGGCCGCCCTGCGCCTGGCCAACGAGCAGCTCGAGTCCTTCTCGTATTCCGTCTCGCACGACCTGCAGTCGCCGCTGCAGCGCGTGAGCTCGTATGCGCGCCTGCTGCAGCAGGAACTGCCGCCCGGGGCCCCGGGGCGCGCGCAGCATTACCTCGCCCGCATCCAGGGCAACGCGGAAACCATGGAGCAGTTGATCGAGGGCCTGCTCGCGCTCGCGCACGTGTCCGAAGTGGACATCATCCGGTCCGCCGTGAACCTGAGCGACATGGCCACCGAGATCCTGCAGCGGCTGCAGGCGGAACATCCGCAGCGCAGCGTGAACTGGCGCGTCGAGCCGGGCCTGTCGGTGATGGGCGACGTGCGCCTGATGCGTTCGGTGATGGAGAACCTGCTGGGCAACGCGTGGAAGTTCACGGCCCACGAACCGGCGCCGGAGATCGTGGTGTCCGGCTCGAGCCGGCGGGGCGAGTACGCGGTGCGCGACACCGGCTGCGGCTTCGACATGGCGTATGCCGATCGCCTGTTCGGCACCTTCCAGCGCCTGCATTCCGTCGACGAATATCCCGGCACCGGCA
Organism: Ramlibacter alkalitolerans; assembly: GCF_016722765.1. Classification (GTDB taxonomy): domain Bacteria; phylum Pseudomonadota; class Gammaproteobacteria; order Burkholderiales; family Burkholderiaceae_C; genus Ramlibacter; species Ramlibacter alkalitolerans. The sequence goes on from NZ_JAEQND010000002.1 coordinate 247,166, forward strand.
TCGGCCTGGCCACGGTGGCACGGGCGATTTCGCGCCAGGGCGGCCGGATCTGGGCCCAGTCCGCGCCGGGACAGGGGGCAACGTTCTACTTCACGCTGCCGCCGGCATGATGGGGCTGCCGGTGTCGATTCCCGGTGCGCCCGATCGTCATGGGATCAGGCCCACCTCTGCGGCCCCACCCAGGAGAAAACCATGCCCGTTCTCGACAGCTACCTGTTCTTCAGCGGCAACTGCGCGCCGGCGATGCGTTTCTACGAACGCACGCTCGGCGGCACCTTGCAGACCATGATGACCTACGGCCAGTCGCCCGACCCGGATCACTGCCCGGCCGGCTCGGCGGACCTCGTGATGCACGCTTCGCTCAAGCTCGGCGACCGCACGCTGATGGCGTCGGACGTGCCGCCTTCGATGGGCCCCAAGCCGATGGCGGGCTTCTCGCTGTCCCTGGCCTACGGCACGCCGGAGGAAGCGCGCCGCATCTTCGATGCCCTTGCGCAAGGCGGCAGCGTGACGATGCCGATGACGAAGACCTTCTGGGCCGAGACCTTCGGCATGCTGGTCGACCCGTTCGGCACGCCCTGGATGGTGAGCGGCGGCATGCCCGCGGCGTGATGCACGCCACGCTCGCGCGACCCTTTGTTGGCTGCGCGCATCGCCGAAACGTGTTGTAGCGGCTTTTCCTGCTGGGGCACGCCAGCATCCCGGCCATGGGAGGAGCCATGGCCGCATCGGCACATCGAGGGATCGGAAGGGCGCTGCTCGTGCTCGCGGCGCTGGGCGCGTCGCAGGCGGGCGCCCAGATGCAGGTTTACCGCTGCGGGGCGCGCACGTACTCGCAGGCGCCTTGCCCCGGGGGGCGGCTGGTCGGCGTCACGCCGCACCGCGTGACCGACCGCTCGAAGCCGCCGCCGCAGGATCGCGCCATCGCTGCCAAGCGCGCCGTCCTGGCGCCCGAGCAGCGCCAGGAATGCCGCGCGCTCGACGTTCGGCTGCGGGAAGAACAGCGCAGCCTGCGCGCCCGGGGCGACGCCGTGACGATCGAGGACGAGATGCCGCTCGTGCGGGCGCAGAAGCGCTTCCGCGAACTGCGCTGCTAGGCGCGGCGGGCCAGGGGCGGCTGCAAGCCCCGGGTGGCGTCCGGGGGAAGTGACCCCGGTCAAGAGGCTCCCGCCGGGCTGGGTGGTAAGCTGCCCGTTTTCCGCCCACCTAGAGACAAACCCTCATGCCTGGACTGCTGCCCAACGTCGATCCCGAAGGCCTGCTCGAGTTCTCCGTCGTCTACACGGACCGCGCGCTCAATCACATGTCGCGCAGCTTCCAGGGCGTGATGAAGGACATCTCCTCGATCCTCAAGGAGGTCTACAACGCGCATTCGACCGCGCTGGTCCCGGGCAGCGGCACCTTCGGCATGGAATCGGTGGCGCGCCAGTTCGCCGGCGGCAAGGATGTCCTGGTGCTGCGCAACGGCTGGTTCAGCTACCGCTGGACGCAGATCTTCGAGGCCGGCCGGATCCCGAAGTCCGAGACGGTGCTGAAGGCCCGCCGCCAGGGCAGCGGCCCGACCGCGCCGTGGGCGCCGGCGCCCATCGCCGAAGTCACGGCCACCATCCGCGAGAAGAAGCCTGCGGTGGTGTTCGCGCCGCACGTCGAGACGGCCGCCGGCATCATCCTGCCCGACGACTACATGCGGGCGGTGGCCGATGCGGTGCATGCCGTGGGCGGGCTGTTCGTGCTCGATTGCATCGCCTCCGGCGCGATGTGGGTCGACATGAAGGCCGTGGGCGTCGACATCCTGATTTCCGCCCCGCAGAAGGGCTGGAGCAGCTCGCCCTGTTGCGCGATGGTGATGTTCTCCGAGCGCGCCCGCAAGGCGATCGACGAGACCGCCAGCACCAGCTTCTCGATGGACCTGAAGAAGTGGCTGCAGATCATGGAGGCGTACGAGGGTGGCGCCCACATGTACCACTCCACCATGCCGACCGATGCGCTGGTGCGCCTCGACCTGGCGATGAAGGAGACCAAGGCGCACGGCTTCGCCTGGGTCAAGGCGCAGCAGGAGGACCTGGGTCGCAAGGTGCGCGCTCTGTTCGAGAGCCGCGGGCTGCCCAGCGTGGCCGCCGAGGGCTTCAAGGCGCCGGGCGTGGTGGTGAGCTTCACGACCGACCCGGAGATCCAGTCGGGCCGCAAGTTCCTCAACGAAGGCCTGCAGACTGCCGCCGGCGTGCCGCTGCAGTGCGACGAAGGCGCCGACTTCAAGACCTTCCGCGTCGGCCTGTTCGGCCTGGAGAAGTGGGTGCACGTGGACCGCTCGGTGGCCCACCTGCGCGACGCCCTCGACCACCTCGGCGTGGTCGCCCCGGCGAAAGCAGCCTGACGCCCGCGCAGGCGGCCTGACCGTCATTCCCGCCAAGGCGCCTCGACCGTCATTCCCGCGCAGGCGCCCTGACCGTCATTCCCGCGCAGGCGCCCTGACCGTCATTCCCGCGAAGGCGGGAATCCAGGGCTCCCCCATCAAAGCGGCCGACCGGCCGCTTTCCTTTTTCCTCAGCGCCTCAGCATCTTCGCCACGAGGAAGCCGAACCCCAGCGCCGCCCCGATCGCCAGCCACGGCGTCGACGCCACCCTGCGCTCCACCGTCCGTTCCACCGCCGTCAGCGGCTGCGGCAGGCTGTGCCGTTCTTCTTCCACGAGCATCACTTCCTGCACGCCGGGCGTCCAGCCGTCGGCGTACACCCGCGGCTCGGCGTCGATCTCCACCACCGCCAGTTCGAGCTCGTCGTCGTCGCCCAGCAGGTCTCCGATATCCGGCAGGTGCGTGTCACCGGTGAGCTTGAGGCGGTTCTTGGGATGAGGCATGGCGTTTCCGTCCTTTGTTGTTCATGCGATGCGGACGAATCTACGGACGTGCAGGCCGGCGCCGCGTAGGAAAGGAGCCGTTGCGCGCCCGAGGGCATTCCGGCAGCGCGGTGCTCCTCCCTTCACTGCCGCGGCAAGGCGACGCGGTGGCGTCACCGGTGCCGCCACCCCGGCCCGAAGCGCCGCTTCAGTCGATGCGCAGCGTGGCGGCCACGAAGGCCAGGATCGCCAGCCGCGCGTCGGGCTCGCAAGCGTGCGACTCGCCGCGCACCAGGATGATGTCGCCGCGGGGCCGCCCCTGGTACTGCAGCAGCACGCAGCCGTCGAGGCAGCTGACCTGCTGGCCGGGCGAGGTCTCGATCGCCAGGGTGTCCAGCGGGACCAGGGTGTGGGTGGGCAAGGGCGCCTGCTCGCCGGCCTCCGCCACTTCACCGAGGCGGCCGAACCAGCTGCTCGCGAATTCCTCGAACTGCAGGCGCAGGGCGGGCAGGGTGGCAGTCAGCGCGTTCATGGCGGAGTCCTTCCTCGGCGCCCGGGTGCGCGGTCGGGTGCATGCGCGATCTTCCCGGTGGCTGGACCCATCGTCCCGAAGGAGGCGGACGCGATGTGGAGTGCCTGCTCTAAATCCTGCGCCAATTGGGCGAGCCCCGGGGGGATGGCGTGAAGTCCTCCGGCCGGGCACGCCGGCGGCGCGATCCCGCTCACGTGCTGAGCTTGCGCCCGAGGTGCCCTTGCACCGCGTCGATCTTGCTGCGCAGGCGCGACTCGGTGCCGGCGCGGTAATCCATCTTCAGGTTCATCGCGATGCGATGGCAGTCCGGCTGCAGGGCGCGGAAGCAGTCGCTGACGACGCCCATCACGACGTCGAAATCGCCTTCGAGGAGGGTGCCCATCGCGGTGAGCTGGTACGTGACGCCGCTGCGGTCGATGACGTCGAGGACGCGGGCGACGTGGCGCGAGAGGCTTTCACCCTCGCCGGTGGGGGACATGGCGAATTCGAGCAGGACCATCGGGGCCTCCGTTCACGCAGACGCGGGCATCTTGCCTGCAGTTCGCGCGCGTCGCGGCCGCGCGCCGATGGCACTTTGGTGCCGAGCCGCCCGTCCCTTGACCTGCATCAGCGGCGCGGCGGGCCGACGCTGGCCTCATTGCGCCTTCGGCGGCGGGAAGTCACGCGCAAGCAACAACAAGGAGACATCGTGGCCGGCAACGACAACGCGGAAGGCGGGGGGAGCTGCAGGCGCTTCGGAACGCGCCTGGCGTGGGGTGCGTGGATCGCGCTGGCCGCCGTTTCCTACCTGGCACTGCATGCACTGGCCCTGCGCCCGCAGACGATCGACGTCGATGCGGCCGACGTGGGCGCGGCCCTGGCGGGCTTCCTGCTGGGTGGCGTGGTGGAGAGCCTGCAATACGCGGTGCCCGCGCTGTGCCTGTCGGCGTTGCTGGGGCGGCTGGCGCACGTTCCCGAGGAGGCGCGGATCGGGCCGGGCGCCTTGCGCCGCGCGCCCGCGGATGCCGACGCCGATGCCACCGTGCCACCGCCTGGCGAGGGCGACGCGGACGCGCTCGCGATCAGGCTTTCTTGAGTTTGCCCTTGGGCACGACCGTCGTCATCGGCGGCATCGGCCGGTCGGAGGTGGATTCCTTCGGCGGCGAAGTGTCCTTCTTGGGCTTCTTCGCCATCTTGTTGCTGCGCTGCTCGCCTTTGGGCATGGAAGCCTCCTTGGAAGTGAAGCATCCAATGTAGCAGCCGGCAGAGTTACGGCAACAGGCTGTTGGCCGCCGCGTCTTCCACGCGCCCCGTGGCGACTGCCGTCGTGCCGACCAGGAGGTGGAACGCGGTCCCGGGCGCGAGTCGCGGCAGGGCCGCCGCCGGCCGCAGCAGTTCGATCGGCTGCGGTTGCGGCGCGGCCAGCGCCTGCGCCATCGGCGCCGACAGGCGTGCGGTGAAGGCCTGCCCCGCGACGAGCAGCAGGCAGTCCGCGTGCTGCGCCGGCAAGGCGCCGATCGCCTCCAGCCGCGCCTGCAGGTGCGGCGTGAAGGCGCTGCCGGCCGGGAAGACGGCGCGCGGCAGTTCAGGAGCAGGCTGCGGGCGGCGCGGGATGCGGCGAATCAGGTACGCGATCAGGTTGCCCACCGCCGGCAGCCACAGCACCAGCAGCAAGGTACCGACATCGTGCAGCGTCGAGGCCGGCGCAGCGAACTTCCGGATGAACCCGCCCAGTACCGCCAGCAGCAGCAGGACGATCATGACCATGCGGCGGCGGGCGGGAGTGGCGATGAGGGCCATGGCGCTTGTGAGCCGCCTACTTCCCGAACGAGTCCTTCAACCCCGTCACCCGGTTGAACACCGGCTTCTCCCCGGCGACGTGATCCTTGCGGTCCGCAACGAAGTAGCCGTGCCGCTCGAACTGGAACTTCTCGTCCGCCTGCGCGCGCCCAAGTGAGGGTTCCACGTACGCCGTCACCACCTTCAGCGAATCCGGATTGATCTCCTCCAGGAAATCCTTGGCGCCCGCGCCGGGCTGCGGCACCGCGAACAACCGGTCGTAGAGGCGCACTTCGGCCTTCACCCCGTCGGCCACGCCGACCCACGTGATGTTGCCCTTCACCTTCACGGCGTCGGCGCCCGGCGTGCCGCTCCTGGTGTCCGGAACCAGCTTCGCCTGCACTTCGGTGAGCGCGCCGGAGGCATCGCGCGTGGCGCCGACGCACTCCACCACGTAGCCATACTTCATCCGCACCTTGTTGCCCGGGAACAGGCGGAAGAAGCCCTTGGGCGGCGTGTCCTCGTAGTCGGTGCGTTCGATCCACAGCTCGCGCCCGAACATGAACTCGCGCCGGCCGCGCGCTGCATCGTGCGGATGCACGGGGGCGGAGCAGGGCTCCAGGTGGCCCGCGCCCATCAGTTCGTCCCAGTTCGTGATGACCAGCTTCACCGGGTCCAGCACCGCCATCGCGCGTGCGGCCTTGGGGTCGAGGTCGTCGCGCAGCGCGATCTCCAGCGTCGAATAGTCGATCCAGGAATCGGCCTTGCTCACGCCGATGCGGTCGGCAAAGAGCTGCAGCGCTTGCGGCGTGTAGCCGCGCCGGCGCAGGCCCACGATGGTCGGCATCCGCGGGTCGTCCCAGCCGCTCACGTGCTTTTCATCGACCAGCTGCTTGAGCTTGCGCTTGCTGGTGATGACGTACGTGAGGTTCAGCCGCGCGAACTCGTACTGGCGCGGCGGCGGCGTGTTGATCAGGCCGCCTTCGCCCAGGCGCTCCAGCAGCCAGTCGTAGAAGGGCCGCTGGTCCTCGAACTCCAGCGTGCAGATGCTGTGGGTGATGTTCTCCAGCGCATCCTCGATCGGGTGCGCGAAGGTGTACATCGGGTAGATGCACCACTTGTCGCCGGTGTTGTGGTGCTCCGCGTGCTTGATGCGGTAGATCGTCGGGTCCCGCATGTTGATGTTGGGGCTCGCCATGTCGATCTTCGCGCGCAGCACCGCGGAACCATCGGCGAGCTCGCCGTCCCGCATCGCGCGGAAGCGCGTGAGGTTCTCCTCGATGGAGCGGCTGCGGAAGGGGCTGTCCACGCCGGGCTTGCCGAAGTCGCCGCGGTTGGCGCGCATCTGCTCGGGCGTCTGCTCGTCGACATACGCGTGTCCCGCCTCGATCAGGTACTCGGCTGCGCGGTACATGAAGTCGAAGTAGTCGCTGGCCTGGTACAGGTGCCTCGTGCGGTTCGCGTCCCACGTGTAGCCGAGCCAGAGCACCGCATCCTTGATGCTCTCGACGTACTCGATCTCTTCCTTCTCGGGATTGGTGTCGTCGAAGCGCAGGTGGCAGATGCCGCCGTAATCGAGCGCGAGGCCGAAGTTCAGGCAGATGCTCTTGGCATGCCCCACGTGCAGGTAGCCGTTCGGCTCGGGCGGGAAGCGGGTGCGGATCTTCGCGGGGTCGGCCTCGCCGTGGTGGTGGTGCGCGGCATCGCCCGGCGTGCCGCCCCACTGGCGGCGCGCGTACGTGCCTTGTTCGAGGTCGCGTTCGATCACCTGGCGCAGGAAATTGCTCGGGCGCGCGGCGGGTTCTTTGTCGGTCGGGGAAGCCATATCGAAGGGATTTTGTCATGGCGGTCGAAGCGGCCTCGCGCGGAGGGCCGCTGCCACCGCGGCCCTCGCCCGGAGGGGGAGGGAGGAAGGCGGAACGCGGGGAATAAACAACGCCGGGTGACGAACTGGCGGCTGGGGCGGATGAACGGGCGTCGCGTTACGGGCCGCAACGCTTTTTATGTCCGGGTCATAGCGGGCCACTGGGCAGCCGAAGTTAAATCAGGACGCGGGGGCTTCCTCCCCGCGCCAAGCAGGAACCCTATGCAAAGGAAATTTCTCCGCCCCCTGGCCGCCGTCGCCTTCGCAGTCCTTGCCGCCGGTGCGGCGCAAGCGCGCGACAACGTGACGTGGTCGGTGGGGATCGATGCGGCCCCGGGCGTCGCCATCGGCGCCACCAACGCGCGACCCGTGATGGTCGCTCCGGCACCCGTGGTGGTCGCTCCGCAACCGGTGTATGTCGCACCGCGCCCCGTGGTGGTCGAACGCCGCCCGGTGGTCGTGGTGCAGCCCGAGCCCGTCTATGTGGTGCCGGGCCACAGGGGGCACAAGCACCACCACGATCGCCACGATCGCCACGACCACGGCCGCGGGCACGGCCACGGTCACGGACACGACTGATCAAGGCGCGGGGTCGTCGCCTCCAACACGACCCAGGATCTCCAAGCGAACTTGGCCCCGGCCCACAAGCCGGGGCCTTCTTTTTTCAGGACCCCTTGGCTCGTCGGGTGGTCGCGCCGTCCCGCGTCACAAACTCTTTGCCGCTGCTACCTGTGGTGTTCGTCCTTCGAAGGCTGGGCGTCCGGTGTCGGGAAGGGCGTCGGCAGCAGCGCCTTCAGGCGCAGCTGGTCGCGCAGGTGGGGCCGCACGCTTTCCGCGCCATGCCCGCTGTGCCCCCGCGCCGTTGCCCGCTCCACGAATCCGCGCTGCCTCGGCGGCCCGCCTCCTCGTCGCGCACCCTGGGAGCGCCGGCCTTCCGGTTCGCTCCCGCTGATGGGTTTTCCGTCTTTCATCACGTTCTTCCTCTGAGTCCTTTACAGAGTAAGCGCTGTGTGAAGCTTTACTTGACGGTTGTGCGCTGCGGTAAGCGTCGGACTGCGGCGACCTAACCGTAGGCAAGGAAGAAAATCACGGCCGGAAAAAAAGAACCCCCAGGTTTTTGCCTGGGGGTAACAATGCCAGTCGCGGGACGGAGGGCCGGACCAGCTCACCCCGGAGGAGGAGGGGACTCAGAGGAGTCGGGGTGACCGGGACGAAAGTCGCTTGGATCTGTGGGTGTTGAGGCGTCTTCCGTGCAATTCGATGGCTTGTAGTAGAAGCGCTGGACGCGGTATGCACTGTAGGACGGCGCCCACAGGGCCTGCCAGACGATGGCGCGAGCGCTGGGCACCTTCGTGCCGGGCTACATGGCCTTGAACAGGTGGGCGTAGAGCCGGCTCACGGGCAGCCGCTCGGGGCGGCCGCGCAGTGCCAGGTGCAGCTTGCCGGCCTCGTCGCGCAGCACGCTGTGGATGGCGGTGGAGCGCACCACGGTGCCCCGGTGCACCTGCCAGAACAGCTGCGCGTCCAGCTGCGGCAGCAGTTCCTTGAGCGGCGTGCGCACCAGGAACTCGCTGTCGCCGGTGAGCACCCGCACGTACTTGTCGGCGGCCTCGAAGTACACCACCTCGCTCACCGGCACCATCCGGATGCTCGTGCCGACACCGGCCTGGATCACCTTCAATTGCGGCTGGGGCACGGCGGCGGGCCCACTGGCCTGCAACAGCTGGCGCAACTGGCCCAGCGTGGCCTCGAGCGGGCCACCGGCCTGCGGCTGCCGCTGCGCCAGCACCTGGCGCAGCTTGTCGACCGTCCGGCGCAGCCGCACCGGCTGCACCGGCTTGAGCACGTAGTCCACCGCCTGCGCCTCGAAGGCCTGCAGCGCGTACTGGTCGTACGCGGTGACGAACACCAGCGCGGGGAAGGGCGACTCCTGCGGCCAGGCGTCCGCCAGTTCGGCGGCGGCGTCGAGCCCGCCCAGGCCCGGCATGCGGATGTCGAAGAACAGCACGTCCGGCCGGTGCGCGAGGGCGCTGCGCACGGCGGCGGCACCGTCGCCCACGGTATCGACCACGGCCAGTTCGGGCCAGGCGGCGGCCAGCTCGGCGCGCAAGGCCTGCGCCAGCAGCGGCTCGTCTTCGGCGATGACGGCGCTGGGCTTCATGCGGCCAGCGGCAGCGCGATGCGGGCCTGCGCGCCGCCCGGGTCGGTGGCGAAATCGAGCGAGGCCTGCGGCCCGTGCAGCGCCGCCAGCCGCTCGCGGATCTGCACCAGTCCGAAGCCCTTGCCGCTGCCTTTGTGCCCGTTGGCGCCGACGCCGCTGTCGCACACTTCGATCACGATGTGCCTGCCGTCGCGGCGGGCGCGCACCTCGATGCGGCCGCCTTCCACCTTGGGCTCCAGCCCGTGCTTGATGCTGTTTTCCACCAGCGGCTGCAGCAGCAGCGCCGGCACGGGCACATCGGCCAGCTCCGGCGGCAGCTCCAGCACGTAGCTCAGGCGCGGTCCCATGCGGATCGCCATCAGCTCCAGGTAGTCGTGCAGGCGGTCGAACTCGGCGCGCAGCGAGTGCGTCGTCGCGCGCGAAGCGTCGAGGGTGGCGCGCAGGTAGGCGATCATGTGGTCCAGCATCTGCTGCGCCCGCACCGGGTCGACACCGATCAGCGCCCGCAGGTTGGCCAGCGTGTTGAACATCATGTGCGGCTCGAGCTGTGTCTCCAGCAGCTTCAGCCGGGCGTCGTTGGCATGGCGCTCGGCTTCGCGCATGCGGCGCAGGAGGTAGGCGCTCTTGTTGCGCGCATAGAACCAGTAGCTGCCGATGGTGCCGGCGATCAGCGTGATCAGGATGTCGGCGCGCAGGTCCGACGCACTGTGGATGCGCCCCCACGGGCCGTAGAGCCGGAAGGTGCGGCAGATCAGGTCCGCGGTATGGGTGCCGACGAACCAGCCGGCGAGGATGCCGCAAGCCACCAGCGCGAAGCCCTGCCAGCCCAGGGGCCAGCCGGTTTCGCGGGCCGAGGGCATGAATTCGCGGCCCAGGTCGATCACCGCCCAGGTGATCACGCCGATCAGCAGTGAGTACACCACCGGCGGCGCGTAGGGATGATCGGGGGCGAACGCGTACTGGAGGGTCGCCACCGTGAGGCAGAAGGCCAGCGTCTGCAGCAGGTGCCGCAGCTTGACCACCCAGTCGATGGTCATGAGCGCGGCACGTGGTCCTGCTCGCGGCGCAGGCGCTCGCGCTCGCGTTCCAGCAGGCGGCGGCGCAGGCTGCTGCCGTCGCCCAGCATGAACACCGCCACGCCGTGCAGCGCCAGGCCCAGCCCCCAGCCGAGCAGCGGGAACACGGACCAGGGCCGGTGCCCGAACGCATAGCTGGACAACGCGAAGATCAGCAGGTTCACCGCCACGTACACCGTCGCGTGGATGTACCACCCCAGCTTGGCGCCCGCGCGCTTGTGCGCGAGCCGCTCGAGGTCGTCGGGGGTGAGGTAGGCCATGACTGGGTTCATTTTAGGGGACCAGGTGGCGGGTGAAGAAGGAGGCAACCGAGCGGTTCGCCGCGGCCACTTGCGCGCGGTCGAAGCCGGGCGGATCGCCCAGCAGGTCGGCCGCGATCTCGCCGAGGCGGTCCAGCGGCGGCGGGGGCGAGAGCAGGCTGCCATGGCCGGCGCTGGGCAGGTCGGCCAGCAAGGTGCAGCGCGGCATGCAGGCGGCGAGGATGGTCCCGGAATGCAGCGAAGGGGCCAGCCACTTGTCGCGACCTGCGGTCACCAGCGCCAGCGGGACGCGCGGCGTTGCCAGGGAAGCCGGGTCGAACACGGCCGCGGCGGGCACGGTGGCCACCACCGCCTGCACCCGCACGTCTTGGTGCGTGTACCAGGCGGAGTCGTCGAAGCGCTGGCGGATCACCATCAGCGCGAGCTTCTTCTTCACGGCGTCGAACGCATCGCCCTTCAGCGCGGTGATCAGGCCGACGCAGAACGGGAAGTCGTCGGCGATGTGGGCTTCGCAGTGGCGCACGAACCGCGACGGCGACCAGCGCCCGCCCGCCAGGGTGAGCGCGGTGTGGCCGCCGGCCGAGAGGCCGTACACGCCGACGCGCTGCACCTCCAGCAGGCCGGTGAAGCGCGGCGACGCCGCCACGGCGTCGATGGCGCGAGACACTTCGGCCGGCCGCATCTTCCAGCTGTCCGGGCCGGGGTTGGCGTGGTCGAAGGCGTTGTCGCCCCGGTGCAGCGGCACGGCGACGACGAAGCCGGCCGCCACCAGCGTGCGCGCCAGGTCGGTGTGGACCCAGGCGTTGCCGCCGGTGCCGTGCGAGAACACGACCAGCCGCCCGTTGCCGCGGGCCGCGGGCGCATCCTCGGCGGCCGCCAGGGTGAACGGGCCGCGTTGCACGACGGCGTCGGCCTGCGCGGTGGGGTAGAAGACGGTGACTGGGTTGTCGCCCTGCACGCCAGGGACGGTCGCCAGGCCGAGGCCGGCCTGGGCGGCGAGGGCGCAGGCGGCGAGCGCCGCGCCGAGGAAGAGCCGGGGGAAGATCGTCATGGTGGGTGCTCCCGGTTCAGCCGGCGATGGCGAGTTGCGGGCGCAGGGCCAGGCGCCAGAGTTGCATCGCCCGCCCCAGGAAGATGCCGCTGAACGCGCCGTAGAGCGCGGCGACGGGCAGGGCGAAGGCGCCCTGCGCGGCCAGCGCCGGCTGCAGCGCCAGCTGCACCGCCACGGCGTAGCGCACGGCGAAGATGGCCAGGAACAGCGCGAGCGGCAGCCAGCTGCCGGCGAGGTCGTAGGTCCGCGTGGCGCGGTCATACCAGGCGGCGGCGGGGCGCCGGGCCAGCAGGGCGGCCACGCTGCCGGCCGCCAGCAGCCACAGGACAAGTGCTTGCGGCAGGAGCGGCGAGCGGCCGAAGGCGCCCACGGCCCCCCACAGGCCGTAGACCAGCATGCCCACCGGCAGGGCGGACACCGCGGCCAGGCCGGCGGTGCGGTCACGCGACTGCATCCAGCCCAGGAACACCAGCGCCGCCAGCAGCGCCCAGACCCACGCCGGCGTGTGCTGGAAGATGGGGGCCAACGGCGCGAGCTTGCCCCACAGCGCGTTGCCCAGCAGCCGCTGCGGCAGCAGGGTGAAGGCCCCGGCCACCACACAGGCGCCGAGGTAGAGGCGCTGCATGGTCTTCGCATGGGCCGCGAAGTCGCGCCGCGCCAGGTGGCGGAAGGCCAGAACGAGCGAGCCGAGCGTGAAGGGAACCAGCAGGTGGATGGGCGTGAAGCCGGCGATGTTGGGCAGGTGGCGGTCGCGGATGAACAGCGCCGAGACGGCGGTCAGCACCATCAGCACGACCCAGGTCATGCCGAAGGCACGGTGCAGGCGCGGACGCTGGCGGGCGCCCAGCCGGGCCCAGAGCGCCACCGGGCCGATGGCGACGGCCGCCAGGGCGGCGCCCAGGTGCAGGGCGATGACGGGGTTCAGTTCCATGGGTGCTCCTCTTGGTACGAGGAGGCACTGTGCCGGGGCGCGCCGGCCGTCGCGAGGGGGCTGCGACGAAGCGCCGCGGGCGCGGCGCGAAATGCGGCCGGCAGGGAGCGAATGGCGACGCCCGGCGGGGGGCCGGGCGTTCTGCCGCGCGGAGGCGGCGGCGGTCGGGCAGGCGCTGCGCTACGGGCAGCGCCCTGCCTTCAATGCTTGCCGGGCCTCAGGCCCAGATGCGGCGGTACTTCTCCGCCAGCTGCTGCTGCCGGAGCATGATCTTGGGCACGTCCGGATGCATGGGGCTGATCTCGTTCATGGCCCAGCGGTAGAAGGCCTGGGCGACCACGACATGGAGCAGTTGCAGGATTTTCATAGACGCCAATGTGGCATCTGTCCCGCGGGTCCCCTGTAGGTTCGCTGCGCAGGGCGCTCCGGCGGTTTTCGACATCGCGTGTCGGACGGAGGAAGGTGCGGCCCGAGCCGCATAATCGCGCCTTTTGCGGAGAGTTGCGTGGACGCTGTGTTGCTGGTGAAGGCCGCGATCATGGGCATCGTGGAAGGGCTGACGGAGTTCCTGCCGATCTCCAGCACCGGCCACCTGATCCTCGCCGGGCACCTGCTCGGGCTGAGCGGCGAGCGCGACAAGGTGTTCGAGATCGCGATCCAGACCGGCGCCATCCTGGCCGTGATCCTGGTGTACTGGCAGAAGATCCGCGACACCATCGTCCGGCTGCCGAGCGAGCGCGAGGCGCAGCGCTTCGCCCTCAACGTGCTGATCGCCTTCGTGCCGGCCGTGGTGCTGGGCCTGGCCCTGGGAAAGGCGATCCGCACCCATCTGTTCACCCCGGGCGTGGTGGCCACGACCTTCATCCTCGGCGGCTTCGTGATCCTGTGGGCGGAAGGGCGGCGCCATCCGCCGGTGCGCGTGGAGACCGTGGAGGACATGCGTTGGACCGATGCGCTGAAGGTGGGCCTGGTGCAGTGCCTGGCCCTGATCCCCGGCACCAGCCGCAGCGGCGCGACCATCATCGGCGGCATGCTGCTGGGCCTGTCGCGCAAGGCCGCCACCGACTTCTCCTTCTATCTCGCGATCCCGACGCTGATCGGCGCCGGCGTCTACAGCCTGTACAAGGAGCGCGGCGCGCTGAGCGCCGATGACGTGCCGATGTTCCTGGTCGGCCTGCTCTTTTCCTTCGTGAGCGCGTGGCTGTGCGTGCGCTGGCTGCTGCGCTACATCTCCAGCCACCGCTTCACGCCCTTCGCCTGGTACCGCATCGCGTTCGGCATCCTGGTGCTGGTCACTTCCTGGACCGGCTGGGTGCAGTGGACCGAGGCCTGAGCGTGCGGCGCTGGCGCGCATAGGGGCGCCAGCGGCCTTCGCGCTGCGCCAGCCGGTCGGCGACGATGCGCAGCACCTGCGGGTGCGACGGCATCCCGAGATGGCTGGCGTCGACGGCCACGTTCTCGGCGTCGGGCGCCGGTTCCTCCAGGCAGCCCTGCCAGCAGACCAGGCCGTCGCTCTCGCTGTAGATCGAGGTCACCGGCACCGGCGGGCGCCGGCCCAGGCGATCCAGCAGTTCGGGAGTGAGCTGCGAGGTGTCGCCGCCCAGCATGCGGTAGAGGGTGCCGGCGTGGTTGGCGTCGTGGATGGCCTTGTGCGGCGTCGCGAGCGTCACCACCTGCCGCACGCATTCAGGACAGAGCTTGGCGAGCTCGCGGGCGTACACGCCGCCCAGGCTCCAGCCGACGAGGCTCACCTTGCGCCCGTGCCGCGCGTGCACCGCGCGTACGCGCTCGACCAGCACGCCGAGCCAGTCGTCGAAGTGGCCCTCGGGGCCCCTGTTGACGCCCAGCTCCCAGTCGTAGACCGCGAAACCGCAGGCCTTCAGGTGCCCGCGCAGCTGCGCCGTGGTCATGGAACCGGCGCCCAGGCCGGGATAGACGATCACCGGATGGCCATCACCCTGCACCGCATCGGGCTGCCCCAGGCCCGCCGCACACGTCTCGAGCAGGGCCCGCAGGGGTTCAGTGACGAGGAGGGCCAGCGACGGCGCGCGGAAGCTCAGGGAGGAGGGCATGGGCCCAGTGTTGGGGTTGCGGACGAACGGCCCCGTGGGAGCGCAAGCGACAGCCGTGTAGGACGCAGGCACGACCGTGCCGTCGCCGATGGAGAACTTTCGTCAGGGGCCGGGCAGCGCGCGCAAGGCCGCCTCGATGGCCGCCGCCGTAGCCAGCGGCTTTTCCATCGGGAACAGGTGGCTGCCGTCGATCATCGTCATGCGGCCGGCGCTGATGCGCCGTGTCATGGCCAGGCCCACCTGCCGGATCTCCTCGGACTGCAGGCCGCCGATGAAGGCCACGGGGCAGCGCAGCGGATGCCGGCGCAGCACGCGTTCGAGGTCGTCCGGCAGCGTGTTGTAGATCGCGGTCTCGATGTCGCGGTCGAAGCCCAGGACGCGTTCGCCGGCCTCGTCCTGCGTGCCGTGCGCGATGTAGTCGGCCAGCACCTGCGCGTCCCAGCGCGCGAAGGCCTTCTTGCGCCGGAAGTGCTCCAGTGCATCGGCCTGCGAGGGCCAGCGGTGGCGCCGCTTGCGGCTCACCGCGCCGGGCGTGAGCGCGCCCACCAGGGGCGTGCTCTTGACGGCGCGCAGGGCATGCGACTTCCAGCCGCCCACCAGCGGCGAATCGAGCAGCAGCACGCCGGCCGCCAAGCGCGGATGGCGTGCCGCGCACAGGATGCTGAGGAAGCCGCCGAGCGAGTGGCCGACCAGGAAAGCGGGCTCGCCGGCCTGTTCCACCTCGCGCGCCGCGAAGTCGTGCAGCTGCTGCACCAGGTGGGGCCAGTTGTTGGTGACGGGGTAGGCGGCCTCGTGCCCGAACTTCTCAATCGCCTTGACGGCGAAGCCGCGCGAGCGCAGTTCGCGGAACAGGACTCTGTAGGTGCTGGCGGGGAAGCTGTTGGCGTGGGAGAAGACGATCAGGGACATCGGGGGCCGATTCTGCCCCTACTTCCCCATGACCTTGGACGGCAGCCAGGTGGCGAGCTCGGGGAACACGCACAGGATCAGGATCGCCAGCACCATGCACATCATGAACGGGAACGAGCCCTTCAGGATGGTGCCCAGGCGCACATCCGGCGTGATGCCGTTGATCACGAACAGGTTCAGCCCCACCGGCGGCGTGATCAGCCCCAGTTCCATGTTGATCGTGAGGATCACGCCGAACCAGATCGGGTCGAAGTGCGCCGCGTTCAGGATCGGCATCAGGATCGGCGTGGTCATCAGGATGATCGCCGCCGGCGGCAGGAAGCAGCCGGCCACCAGCAGCAGCACGTTGATCGCCAGCATGATCCACCAGCGGTTCACCTGCAGGTCGCCGATGCTGCTGGCCACGGCCTGCGTGACCTGCAGCGAGGACATCATGTACCCGAACAGGATGGAGGCGCCGATGATCAGCATCAGCATGCCGGACTCGCGCAGGCCGTCGCGCAGGATGCGCCACAGGTCCGCCACCTTCCACAGGCGGTAGATCAGGACCACCATCACCAGGCACAGCATCGCGCCGACGCCCGCGGCCTCCGACGGCGTGGCGATGCCGCCGTACAGCGCGTAGATCACGCCGACGATCACGGCCAAAAAGGGCAGCAGCTTCGGCAGCAGCTCCAGCTTCTCCTTCATCGAATACACGCGGTCCTTGTCGATCAGCTTGTTGCCGCGCTTCCAGCTCAGGAACAGGGCCCAGGCCATGAAGAGCGCCGTGAGCAGCAGGCCGGGGATGATGCCGGCGATGAACAGGCGGCCGATCGACGTTTCCGAGGCGATCCCGTACAGGATCATGGTGATGCTGGGCGGGATCAGGATGCCCAGCGTGCCGCCGGCGGCGATGGCCCCCGTGGCGAGGTCCGCGTCGTAGCCGCGGCGGCGCATCTCGGGAATGCCCATCTTGCCGATGGCGGCGCAGGTGGCAGGCGAGGAGCCGGTGAGCGCCGCGAACAGGGCGCAGGCGCCGATGTTGGAGATCACCAGCGAACCCGGCACGCGGTGCAGCCAGCGCGCCAGCGCCTCGTACAGGTCGCTGCCGGCGCGCGAGGACGCCACGGCCGCGCCCATGATGATGAACATGGGCAGCGACACGAGGGTGAAGTCGTTCAGGCCGGAGAAGAAGGTCTCGGCGACGAAGTGGACGCTGTTCCAGCCGTCGACGGCGATCATGAAGCCCAGCGCCACGCTGCCCAGCGCGAAGGCGATCGGCATGCCGGTGGCGAGGACCGCGGTGGTCACGACGAAGATCAGCAGGCCGGTGGTGAGCGGGCTCATGGCTACAGGGTGTCCTCGGGGGCCAGGCCGAAGGGCAGCGCGCTGCCGGTCAGCACGCAATAGATGTCGGCCACGTACTGCAGGGACAGCAGCGCGAGCCCCACCGGCACGCACAGGTAGGCGATCCACAGCCGGGCGCGCCAGATGCTGGAGGTGGTCTGGTTGCTGGCCCAGGTCTCGTACCACCACGGCAGCGAGCCCCAGAGGAACAGCAGGCAGAAGGCCAGCGCCACGATGCTGCCGACGAAGTGCATGCGCCGGCGCGTCTCGTGCCCCGCCATCAGCGGCACCACGTCGACGTTGACGTGGCCCCCGGTGAGCAG
The DNA here is from genome assembly GCF_016722765.1 of Ramlibacter alkalitolerans. GTDB lineage: Bacteria > Pseudomonadota > Gammaproteobacteria > Burkholderiales > Burkholderiaceae_C > Ramlibacter > Ramlibacter alkalitolerans. The sequence continues at coordinate 264,267 of NZ_JAEQND010000002.1, forward strand.
GATGTAGGGCGCGCCTAGGAAGGTCGCGGCGATCAACGCGAAGGTGACGAATTCCGTCTGCCAGATGGAGGACTGCCCGAGCACCGCCCGGACGAACACCATCTGGCAGATCACGCCGACCGACAGCAGGATCAGGCCGGCGGAGAAGACCCCGAAGGCGCGCGAAACCGCGTGGACGCCACGGACCCAGGCAGGAGGGCGCCGCACCTTACTTGACGCTCAGGGCCTTCTCGATCAGGTCCTTGCCGCCGGGCACCTTGTCCGCGAACTCCTTGTACGAGGTCTTCTGCGCCACGGAGCGCCAGGCGTCCGCTTCGGCCGGGGTGAGGGTGATCACTTCGGCCTTGTTCTTGCGGAACACGTTGACCATCTCGTCGTCCATCTTCTTGGACTCGCTCTTGAAGTAGTCCTCGGCCTTCTTCGAGGCGGTGGTCAGGGCCTTCTTCTGCGCGTCGTTGAGCTTGTCCCAGGTGCGCTTGGAGATCAGCACCGGCTCGTACATGAACCACAGCGCGTTGTCGCCGGGCGCCGTGACGCATTTGAGCTGTTCGTACAGGCGGAACGAGACGAAGCTGCTGGTGGACGTGTCGGTCGCCTGCGCCACGCCCTGCTGCAGCGCGTTGTAGACCTCGTTGGAGGGCACCGAGACGATGGAGGCGCCGGCGCCCGCCCACATCTGCGCGAAGGTGGCGCCGGCGGAGCGGACCTTCAGGCCGGAGGCATCCGTCGGCTGGCGGATGCACTTGTCCTTGGCCCCGAAGGCGCCGGCCAGCCAGGCATCGGCCAGCACGTGGACGCCGCCCTTCTCGATGACATCCTTGATGTCCTTCATGAAGGGCGAGTTGTTGATGCGCTCGGCGTGGGCGTGGTTCTTCACCAGGCCCGGCATCAGCGTGGCGCCGAACTGCGGATGGAAGCCGGACGCGTAGTCGAGCGGGAAGGACGTCATGTCGATCTGGCCGCTCAGCATCGCCTTCCACTGCTCGGTGGCCTTGACCAGGCTGGAGCCGGGGAAGACCTTGATGTCGAGGCCGACGTTCGCCTTGGCGACGTCGCGCGCGATCATCTGGACCATCTCGTCGCGCACGTCGCCCTTGCCGCCGGGGAACTGGTGCGAGGCCTTGAGGGTGAGGTTCTCGGCCAGCGCCGGCCCCGCCGCGAAGGCGGCAGTCAGCAATCCGGCCAGGGTCCGCAGCAGGGGAAGGGCGCGCATGGTCTTGTCTCCGGTAGCAAACATTTGCCCGAATGTTGCCGGAGTGCGCGCCGCCGTAGCCCCCGTGAATACCATGAAGAACTCGACCGCGGCGCCGCCGCGGGCCGGTTCAGATCAGTTTTTCCTCGGCGCGCGAGATCTTCTTGAGCGGCTTGGCGCGGCCGCCCGCCTGGGTGCGCAGCGGCGTCTCGGTGTGGCTCTCGTCCCAGACCGGGTCCTCGAGGCTGTCGAACACCTCGCGCAGCTTCTGTCCCCAGCCCTGGTGCAGCATGCGGAAGTAGGGGTTCTGCATGTCGATGCACACCACCTTGTCGGTCTGGAAGCGGTTGGCCTCGTACACCACCAGGTCGAACGGCGGGCCGACCGACAGGTTGGACTTCATGGTGGAGTCCATCGAGACCAGCGCGCACTTGGCGGCCTCGTCCAGGTCGGTGTCGGGCGTGATCACGCGATCGAGCACCGGCTTGCCGTACTTGTATTCGCCGATCTGGAAGTAGGGCGTCTCGGCCGTCGCCTCGATGAAGTTGCCGGCCGAATACACCTGGAACAGGCGCATGCCTTCGCCGGCGATCTGGCCGCCGAAGATCAGGTTGACGTTGAATTCCACGCCGGCGTTCTTCAGCGACTCGGCATCGCGGTCGTAGACGTGCCGCACCGCCTGGCCGAGCACCCGGCAGGCGTCGAACATGCTGGTGGCGTTCCAGATGGTGATCGGCTCGGGGTGGTTGGGCTCCTTGAGCTGCTCGACCTGCAGGATCTCGCGCACGGATTGCGAGATGCTCAGGTTGCCCGCGGACAGCAGCACCATGAAGCGGTCGCCGGCCTTCTCGTACACGATCATCTTGCGGTAGACGCTGATGTTGTCGACGCCCGCGTTGGTGCGCGAGTCGGACAGGAACACCAGGCCCGCATTGAGCTTGATGCCGACGCAATAGGTCATGGTTGGACTAGTTTTTTCAGTTGGTACAGCGCGTCGAGCGCATCCCGCGGGCTGAGCGCGTCCGGGTCCAGCGCGGCCAGCGCGGCTTCGGCCTTGCTGGGTGCCGGCACGTCCGCGGCGGGAGGCGGCGCGAACAAGTCTACCTGTTCGCGGCTTTGCTCCTGGTGCTTCTCCAGCGCCGCCAGCGCATGCCGCGCGTGATTCACGACGCCGGTGGGCATTCCGGCCAGCCGTGCGACCTGGATGCCGTAGCTGCGGCTGGCCGGCCCGGGCTGGATCTCGTGCAGGAACACGATGTCCGCGCCGGACTCGGTGGCGCCCACGTGCACGTTGACGGCGCAATGGTGCTTGGCGGGGAATTCGGTCAGCTCGAAATAGTGCGTGGCGAACAGCGTGAAGGCCTGGGTGCGGTCGTGCAGGTGGGCGGCGATGCCGGAGGCGAGCGCCAGCCCGTCGAAGGTGGAGGTGCCGCGGCCGATCTCGTCCATCAGCACCAGCGACTGCGCCGTGGCGCTGTGCAGGATCTGCGCGGCTTCCGTCATCTCCAGCATGAAGGTGGATTGCGCGTTGGCCAGGTCGTCGGCGGCGCCGATGCGGGTGTGGATCGCGTCCAGCGGGCCGAGGCGGCAGGCCTGTGCCGGCACATAGGAGCCCATGGCGGCCAGCAGGCAGATCAGCGCCACCTGCCGCATGTAGGTGGACTTGCCGCCCATGTTGGGGCCGGTGATGACCTGCATGCGCTGCTTCGGGCCCAGGCGGGTGTCGTTCGGGATGAAGGCGCCGGCACTCGTTTCGGCCAGGCGCGCCTCCACCACCGGGTGGCGGCCCTGCGTGATCTCGATGCCCGGCTCCTTCATGAACTGCGGGCGGCACCAGTCCAGGGTGAGCGAGCGTTCCGCCAGGGCGCACAGCGCGTCGGTGCCGGCCAGCGCGCGCGCCAGCCGCGCGAGGGCGGGCACATGCTCCTGCAGCGCGTCGAGCAGCTGCTCGTAGAGCCACTTCTCGCGCGCCAGCGCCCGCTCCTGCGCCGACAGCGCCTTGTCCTCGAAGGCCTTGAGCTCCGGCGTGATGAAGCGCTCGGCGTTCTTCAGGGTCTGGCGGCGCTTGTAGTCGTCCGGCACCTTCTCGAGCTGCCCCTGCGAGACCTCGATGTAGAAGCCGTGCACCTTGTTGTACTGCACGCGCAGGTTGCCGATGCCGCTGCGCGCGCGCTCGCGCGCCTCCAGCTCCAGCAGGAAGCCGTCGCAGTTGTCCTGGATGGCGCGCAGTTCGTCGAGTTCGGCGTCATGGCCCGTGGCGATCACGCCGCCGTCGCGCACCAGGGCGGACGGGTCTTCGCGCAGGGTGTGGATCAGGCGCTCGGCGCAGCCGGGCGGCGGCTGCAGGTCGCGCGCGGTGGTGGCCAGCAGGCCGGGCAGGCCTTCGACCAGCATGGACAGCTGTTGCGCCTTCGCGAGCGCCCAGCGCAGGCCTACCAGCTCGCGCGGGCGCACCTGGCGCAGGGCGATGCGCGCGGTGATGCGCTCGACGTCGCTCACGCCCTTGAGCTCGTTGCGCAGCTTCTGGAACAGGCCTTCGCGCAGGCCGCCGATCGCCTCGAGCCGCTGCGTCGGCACGCTGCGATCGCGCAGCGGCTCGAGCAGCCAGGACTTGAGCATGCGGCTGCCCATGCCGGTCATGCAGGTGTCCAGCAGCGAAAACAGCGTGGGGCTGTCCTCGCCGCGCAGCGTCTGCACCAGCTCCAGGTTGCGGCGCGTGGCGGGCGGCAGCTCGATGCGTTCGCCGTCGCGCACCACCTGCAACTGCTGCACGTGCGACAGCGCGCGGCCCTGCGTGTGTTCGGCGTAGGCGAGCAGGGCGCCGGCGGCCGCGTGCGCGCAGGGCAGTTCGTCGGCGCCCCAGGCCGCCAGGCTGGCGGAGCGCATCTGCTCCAGCAGCTTGCGCTGGCCCAGGCCGGTGTCGAACTGGAATCCGGGGCGCTGGGCCAGAGGGGTCGAGCCGCGCAGGAGCTGCAGCCGGTCGCGGAACGCCGGCGTGACGTCGGCGCTGTGCAGCAGCTCGCTGGGGGCCACGCGCACGATCCAGTCGGCCAGTTCGTCGCCGTCGCATTCGGCGAGGTGCAGCGCGCCCTGCGTGACACTGAGCCATGCGAGCCCGAGCCTGTGGCGCGGGCCCTGGTGGACGGCCAGCAGCACGGCCTCGGATTTTTCGTGGAGGAGTTCGCTGTCGGTCAGGGTGCCGGGCGTGACGACCCGGATCACCTTGCGTTCCACCGGGCCCTTGGTGGCGCCGACCTCGCCGACCTGTTCGCAGATGGCCACCGATTCGCCGCAGCGGATCAGGCGCGCGAGGTAGCCCTCGACGGAGTGGAAGGGCACGCCCGCCATCACCACCGGCTCGCCGGCGGACATGCCGCGCCGCGTGAGCGTGATATCGAGCAGCCGCGCGGCCTTCTCGGCGTCGTCGTAGAACAGCTCGTAGAAGTCGCCCATGCGGTAGAAGACGAGCGTCTCGGGGTACCCGGCCTTCAGGGCCAGGTACTGCTGCATCATGGGCGTGTGGGCGCTGAGATCGGGGACTGCGGACATGGACCCGCGATTTTCGGGTATTTCTCCCTCTCCCCTCGGGGAGGGGGCGGAGAGACGTCAGGCCGCCTGCAACTCGCGCGCTTCCTCGAAGCGCAGCGTCGGCAGCGCCTGCGGATACTCGCGTGACAGGAAGCCCACCATGTGCTCGCGGATGCGGCAGCGCAGGTCGAAGGCCTTGCCGGAGTTGCCGGCGGACACCAGGATGCGGACCTGCATCGTGCGTTCGGTGGTGTCGGTCACCTGCACCGCGAACACCCGCCGGTCCCATTCCGGCGCCGCTTCGACCACCCGCTTCGCCTCGGCCCGGATCGCCTCCACCGGCGCGCTGTAGTCCAGGTACAGGAACACCGTGCCCAGGATCTCCGAGCCGGTGCGCGTCCAGTTCTCGAACGGGTTCTCGATGAACCACTGCAGCGGCACGATCAGCCGGCGCTCGTCCCAGATCCTGAGCACCACGTAGCTGCCGGTGATCTCCTCCACCCGCCCCCACTCGCCCTTGACGATCAGGACGTCGTCGATGCGGATCGGCTGCGCCAGCGCGAGCTGCACGCCGGCGATCAGGTTGCTGAAGATCGGCCGCGCCGCCAGGCCGGCGACCAGGCCCAGCACGCCGGCCGAGGCGAGCAGGCTGGCACCGAGCTGGCGCGCGCCCGGGAAGGTCATGAGGCCGATCGAGATGCCGGCGATCAGCACCACCACCATCGCACTGCGCGAGAGCACCCGCGTCTGGGTCTCGATGCGGCGCGCCTGCAGGTTCTGCTCCACGCTCCTCGGATTGCTCTCGATCACGCCGTCGGCCAGGCCGCGGATCGCGCCCAGCAGCAGCCAGGTGACCGCCGCGATCAGCAGCAGGCCGGCGCTGTGGCGCACGAAGCCGATGGAAGGCAGGGTGTCCGGCGCGGAGCCGAAGACCACCTGCATGGCGAGCAGCGGCAGGGTGACCGCGGCCGCCCGCTCGGTGCGGTCCAGCGTGGAACGCATGATCAGCGACTGCCGCGTCATGCGCTTGAGGAGCGCACGCAGCGACACGTGCACCACCGTCGCCGCCAGCGCCGCGACCAGCGCGACGATCAGCGTGAACAGCCAGGTGGGGTCGTCCCCGATGGTCTGCAGCCAGGTCCGCACTGCTCAGGCCTCCTGCGGTGGCGGATCGTCGGCCTGGGTGCCCGGCTCGATCGGCCCTTGCACCAGTTCCGGCGTGTTCTGGCGCACGTCGGCCTTCTCGCCGGCGCTCGCGAACTTGCTGTACTTGGACAGCAGCTTGACCATCTGGCCGTAGATCTTCGGGTTGCCGGCGACGATCTCGCGCTGCTCCAGGAAGTCCGCCTCGCCGGTGAAGTTGCCCACCAGGCCGCCCGCCTCGGTGATCAGCAGCGAGCCGGCAGCCACGTCCCAGGGCGACAGCCCGGTCTCGAAGAAGCCTTCGGTGAAACCGGCGGCCACGTAAGCGAGGTCGAGCGCCGCGGCGCCCGGGCGGCGCAGGCCGGCCGTGCGCTTCATGATGTCGGCCATCATGCGCAGGTAGACATTGAAGTTGTCGCCCGGCCGGAACGGGAAGCCGGTGGAGATCAGCGATTCCTTCATCTGCGTGCGCTTGCTCACGCGGATGCGGCGGTCGTTCAGGTAGGCGCCGCGGCCGCGCGTGGAAGTGAAGAGGTCGTTGCGGGTGGGGTCGTAGATCACGGCCTGCTCGACGCGCCCTTTCACCAGCAGGGCGATGCTGACGCAGTAGACGGGAAAGCCGTGGATGAAGTTGGTGGTGCCGTCCAGCGGGTCGATCAGCCAGACGTGGTCGGATGCCGCCCTGCCATGCTCGCGCCCGGACTCCTCGGCCCAGATGCCGTGGTCGGGGTAGGCCCCCAGCAGCGTGTCGATGATGGCGCGTTCGGCCGCGTGGTCGATCTCGGTCACGAAGTCGTTGGTCTGCTTCTGCGAGATGCGCACGGCTTCGACGTCGAGGGCGGCGCGGTTGATGATCGCGCCGGCGGCGCGGGCGGCCTTGACGGCCACGTTGAGCATGGGGTGCTGGTTGGACGACATGAGTTGTTCAAGAGCGGTCGCGCGAAAGCGCAGGACGCACGCCGGCGATGCGGAGTGCCACGATAGCCGCATTTTACGGCCCGGCCTGTCAGTGAGCGCCGACGTGCCGCACTTGCCCCCACTGCGCAAGTCCACGGCCCCGAAAACTTGAGCCGGCTCAGGGTTCGCGCACGCCGGCTTTCGGGGGCCTCTTCGCCCTTGATGAATATCAAGGGCCGCATTTCGCATCCCGCGAACAATTTCCACCTGACGAACTTTGGGCTCCATCATGTTGCAGATCCGGCTCCACGGCCGCGGCGGCCAGGGCGTTGTGACGGCCGCGGAAATGCTGTCACTCGCCGCCTTCGAACAGGGCCGCCACGCGCAGGCCTTCCCCAGCTTCGGCTCGGAACGCACCGGTGCGCCGGTCGTCGCCTTCTGCCGCATCGATGACGCGGAGATCCGCCTGCGCGAGCCGGTGCTGCAGCCGGACGTGCTGATCGTGCAGGACCCGACCCTGCTGCACCAGGTCGACGTGTTCCAGGGCCTGAGGGAAGACGGCTACGTCCTCATCAACAGCAAGCGCGGCTTCGAGGAGCTGGGCGTCGGCGAGGTGGCACGCAAGTTCCGCGCCGAGCGCCTGGCCACCGTGCCGGCCACCGAGATCGCGATGCGCCACCTGGGCCGGCCGCTGCCGAATGCGGTGCTGCTCGGAGGCCTGGCCGCGCTGTCCAAGCTGGTGACGCTCGAGGCCGTGCAGCACGCGATCCGCCACACCTTCAGCGGCAAGGTCGCGGCCGCCAACGAGGCCGCCGCCGCCGAGGCCTTCGAGTACGTGACCCGTGAAATGCAGGAGACCCAGGCATGCTGAAACAGATCGAAGGCTCGCGGGCCGTCGCCGAGGCCGTGGCGCTGTGCCGCCCCGAGGTGATCTGCGCCTATCCCATCTCGCCGCAGACGCACATCGTCGAAGGCCTGGGTGAAATCGTGAAGAGCGGCGAGCTCGCGCCCTGCGAATTCATCAACGTCGAAAGCGAATTCGCCGCCATGAGCGTGGCGATCGGCTCCAGCGCCGCCGGCGCGCGCAGCTACACGGCGACGGCCAGCCAGGGCCTGCTGTTCATGGCCGAAGCCGTCTACAACGCTTCCGGCCTGGGCTTGCCGATCGTGATGACGGTGGCCAACCGCGCGATCGGCGCGCCGATCAACATCTGGAACGACCACAGCGACTCCATGAGCCAGCGCGATTGCGGCTGGCTGCAGTTGTTCGCCGAGACCAACCAGGAAGCGGCCGACCTGCACATCCAGGCCTTCCGCCTCGGCGAGGAACTGTCGATGCCCGTCATGGTCTGCATGGACGGCTTCATCCTCACGCACGCCGTGGAGCGCGTCGACATCCCGACGCAGGCCCAGGTCGACGCCTTCCTGCCGCCGTACGAGCCGCGCCAGGTGCTGGACCCCAACGAGCCGGTGTCGATCGGCGCCATGGTCGGCCCGGAAGCCTTCATGGAAGTGCGCTACCTGGCGCATGCCAAGCAGACGATGGCGCTGGAGCGCATCCCCGTCATCGCGCAGGAATTCGAGGAGCGCTTCGGCCGCGCCTCGGGCGGGCTGGTGCGGCCCTACCGCTGCGAGGATGCGGAGACGATCGTCGTCGCGCTCGGCTCGGTGCTCGGCACGATCAAGGACACCGTGGACGAGATGCGTGCCGCCGGCATCAGGATCGGCGTGCTGGGCATCCAGTCCTACCGTCCCTTCCCGCTGGCTGCCGTGCGCGCCGCGCTGCAGGAAGCCAAGCGCGTGGTGGTGTTGGAAAAGAGCTTCTCCGTCGGCCTCGGCGGCGTCGTCTCGACCGACGTGCGCGTGGCGCTCTCCGGCATCCAGCTGCAGGGCTACACCGTCATCGCCGGCCTCGGCGGCCGCGCCATCACCAAGGCCTCGCTGGCCCGCACCTTCGCCGAAGCCATCGCCGGCACCCTGCAACCCCTGACCTTCCTCGACCTGGACTGGCGGATCGTCAACCGCCAGCTCGAACGCGAACGCCAGACGCGCCGCAGCGGCCCCATCGCCGAGAACGTGCTGCGCGACGTCGGCCCCGTTGCCGCCAAGGTGGCCTGATCATGTCTACACAACCCGTCAAGTTCTACCAGACCGGCACCTTCACGGTGGGCAACCGCCTGCTGGCGCCGGAGCAGCGCTCGGTGCAGGCCAGCATCGACCGCAGCAACTCGCTCAACTCGGGCCACCGCGCCTGCCAGGGCTGCGGCGAGGCGCTGGGCGCCCGCTACGCCGTGGACGCCGCCATGCGCGCCACCAACAAGCAGATCATCGCGGCGAATGCCACGGGCTGCCTGGAGGTGTTCTCCACGCCGTATCCGGAAACCTCGTGGCAATTGCCGTGGATCCACTCGCTGTTCGGCAACACCGCAGCGGTCGGCACGGGCATCGCCGCGGCGCTGAAGGTCAAGGGCAAGAAGGAAACGCGCGTGATCGCCCAGGGCGGTGACGGCGGCACGACGGACATCGGCTTCGGCTGCCTCTCCGGCATGTTCGAGCGCAACGACGACGTCCTGTACATCTGCTACGACAACGGCGCGTACATGAACACCGGCGTGCAGCGCTCCTCCGCCACGCCGGGCGCAGCCCGCACCGCTACGACCATGGCCGTGGGCGAGGACCCCGGTGCCGCCTTCGGCCAGGGCAAGAACCTGCCGCTGATCGCGATGGCGCACGAGATCCCCTACGTGGCGACGGCCACCGTCGCCGACCTGCGCGACCTCGAAGCCAAGGTCGAAAAGGCGATGACGATGCACGGCGCGCGCTACCTGCACGTGCTGGTGCCCTGCCCGCTGGGCTGGGGCGCCGCCAGCAGCGACACGATCCTGCTGGCGCGCCTGGCGCGCGAGACGGGGATCTTCCCGGTGTTCGAGGCCGTCCACGGCGAAGTCACCGGCGTCACCAAGATCCGCCGGCGCATGCCGGTGGAGGAATACCTCAAGCCGCAGCGCCGCTTCGCGCACCTCTTCGGAAAGGGCGGCCGCCCCGGGACCATCGCCCAGATCCAGGCGGACGCCGACCGCAACATCCGCCGCTTCGGCCTGCTGGACGCCGTGGAAGCCTGATCATGCAGAAACCTTTCGCCATCACCCTCGACCCCGGCTCCTCGCTGGCCAACCGCACCGGCTCCTGGCGCACCTCGCGCCCGGTCTACATCAACCGCCTGCCGCCCTGCAACGCGCAGTGCCCGGCCGGCGAGGACATCCAGGGCTGGCTGTACCACGCGGAAAGCGGCGAGTACGAGACGGCCTGGCGCCACCTGACGCGCGACAACCCCTTCCCCGCCACCATGGGGCGCGTGTGCTACCACACGTGCGAAGGCGCCTGCAACCGCGGCAAGCTCGATGACTCGGTGGGCATCAACTCGGTGGAGCGCTTCCTCGGCGACGAGGCGATCAAGCGCGGCTGGACCTTCGAGGCGCCGGCCGTCGAGAGCGGCAAGCACATCCTGATCGTCGGCGCCGGCCCCTCGGGCATGTCCGCCGCGTACCACCTGCGCCGCCTGGGCCACCGCGTGACCGTCAAGGAAGCGGGCCCGGTGCTGGGCGGCATGATGCGCTTCGGCATCCCGAAGTACCGCCTGCCGCGCGACGTGCTCGAAGCCGAGATGCAGCGCATCGTCGACCTGGGCGTGAAGGTGGAACTGAACACGCGCGTGGACCGCATCGACGAGACGATGAAGGCCGGTGGCTTCGACGCCGCCTTCCTGGCCGTCGGGGCTCATATTGCCAAGCGCACCTTCATTCCGGCGAAAGATTCATCGCGGATCCTCGATGCGGTGCAGGTGCTGCGTTCGATGGACGTGGGCGACCAGCCGCTGCTCGGTCGCCGCGTCGCCGTCTACGGCGGCGGCAACACCGCCATCGACGTCGCCCGCACGGCCAAGCGCCTGGGCGCCACCGAGGCCGTGATCGTCTACCGCCGCACGCGCGACAAGATGCCGGCGCACGACTTCGAGGTGGAAGAGGCGCTGGAAGAGGGCGTGATGGTCAAGTGGCTGTCGACGATCAAGCAGGCCGATGCCGGCGCGCTGACGATCGAGAAGATGCGCCTGGACGAGAAGGGCATGCCGCAGCCCACCGGCGAATACGAGACGCTGCAGGCCGACTCGCTGATCCTGGCGCTGGGCCAGGACGTGGACCTGTCGCTGCTGGATGGCGTGGCGGGCCTGGAACTCAAGGACGGCGTGGTGCAGGTGGACCCGCAGACCATGATGACCGGCCACCCGGGCCTGTTCGCGGGCGGCGACATGGTCCCGGCGGACCGCAACGTCACGGTGGCGGTGGGCCACGGCAAGAAGGCCGCGCGCCACATCGACGCCTGGCTGCGCGACACGAAGCTGGAGCCGACGGTGAAGCCGCCGCTGGCCACCTTCGAGAACCTGAACCCCTGGTACTACAGCGACGCCTCCAAGACCCTGCGTCCGCAGCTGGATGCGGCGCGCCGCACCAGCAGCTTCGACGAGGTGCAGGGCGGCCTGACGGAAGCCAACGCGCTGTTCGAGGCGCGCCGCTGCCTGTCGTGCGGCAACTGCTTCGAGTGCGACAACTGCTACGGCGTGTGCCCCGACAACGCCGTGATCAAGCTGGGCCCGGGCAAGCGCTTCGAGTTCAACTACGACTACTGCAAGGGCTGCGGCGTCTGCGTCTCCGAGTGCCCCTGCGGCGCGATCGAGATGCGGCCGGAAGAGGTGTAGCGGCCCGGATCAGGGATTACAACCGAACAGCCGAACGCAGAGGGCGCAAAGGTTTCGCAGAGGACGCAGAAGAATACCCTGAAGGATTCTTCTGCGTCCTCTGCGTAGTCTCTGCGCCCTCTGCGTTCGCATTCCGGTTTTTGCTCGGCCCGCAAGTGCACAGCGGACAATCGGGCGCATGTCCACCCGCTTCGTCCTGATCCAGCCCAGTCATGCCGGCAACGTCGGCGCTGCCGCCCGCGCCTTGAAGGTGATGGGCTTCGACGACCTGGTGCTGGTGCAGCCGCGCTGGGACGACGTGCTCACGCGCGCGGAAACGATCGAGCGGGCCAGCGGCGCGGTCGACGTGCTGCAGAAGGCCCGCGCGGTCGACTCGCTCGACGACGCCCTGCAAGGCATGACGCACGTCTGCGCCACCGTCATGACGGCGCGCGACTTCGGGCCGCCGACCACCACGCCGCGCGAACACCTGGCCACCGTGGCCGACCGCGCCGAGCGCGTCGCCTTCCTGTTCGGGTCCGAGCGCTACGGCATGCGCAACGAGGACGTCTACCGCTGCCACGCGGCGCTGCGCATCCCGGTCTCGCCTGCCTACGGCTCGCTCAACCTCGCTTCGGCCATCCAGGTGGTCGCGTACGAATGGCGGCTCGCGCTCGGCGGCTTCGAGGTGCCGCCGCCGGTCGCCCCGGCGGCGGCCGATGCGGCCGCCGTGGCGGGCATGCTGCGCCACTGGGAGCAGGCCCTGGTGGAGGTCGGCTTCCTCGATCCGGCCGCGCCCAGGAAGCTGATGCCGCGCCTGCAGCAGCTGTTCAACCGGGCGCAGCCGACGCCGGAGGAGATCCACATCCTGCGCGGCATTGCCAAGTCCATGTCGGACATGGCGAAAAGGGCAAAAGCTTAGACTGGTGCTATAAGTCCGCGAAGACCATGTTCAGCCGCCTGCGTTCCGATATCCAGTGCATCCTCGACCGCGACCCTGCCGCGCGCAGCAAGTGGGAGGTGCTCACGTGTTATCCGGGCCTGCATGCGATCCTGCTGCACCGCCTGTCGCACGGGCTGTGGCTGCGCGACCTGCGCTGGCTGGCCCGCTGGATCTCGCAGTTCTCGCGCTGGCTCACCGGCATCGAGATCCACCCCGGCGCGACCATCGGCCAGAACGTCTTCATCGACCACGGGATGGGCATCGTGATCGGAGAGACGGCCGAAGTGGGTGACGGCTGCACGATCTACCAGGGCGTGACGCTGGGCGGCACCTCGCTCACCAAGGGCGCCAAGCGGCACCCCACGCTCGGCCGCAACGTGGTCGTGGGCGCGGGCGCCAAGGTGCTGGGCGGCTTCACGGTCGGCGACGACGCCGCGATCGGCTCCAACGCGGTCGTCACCAAGCCGGTGCCGGAGGGCGCCACCGCCGTGGGCATCCCGGCCCGCATCATCCAGGCCGAAGACATGTCGCGGCGCGAAGAGGCGGCGGCGAAGATGGGCTTCTCGGCCTACGGCGTGACGAATTCGGACGACCCGCTGTCGCAGGCGATGCGCGGCCTGATCGACAACGCTTCCTCGCACGAGCACCAGATCGCGCTGCTGTGGCAGGCGATCGAGCAGCTCTCCAGCCAGCGCCGCGGCGAAGAGTGCGTGCCGGCCGACGCGCAGACCAAGGAAAGCTTCGAGGCGGAGAAGCTGACGCAGCTGGTGGGCAAGTAGGCTTGGTGCGCGCCCGGGCGCCCTACGGCCCGGGCACCGAGCGCGCGTCGATCACATCGATGCGGAAACGCCCGGAGGCGCGCGCGAGGCGCACCATCTCCGCGGTGCCGCCATGGGAAAGGTCGGACTCATTGCCGTCCCAGAAGGCCAGCAGCGTGAGCCGGTCGGCGCCCCAGGCCTGTGCCAGTTCCACCATCCACCGGTTGCCGCGCGCCCACGGGTCTGTTCCTGCCGCCTGCAGCCAGTCCGGCAGCCGCGCCTGGTCGTGCAGCACGAGCCTGCGGTCCTGCGCCGCCTCGACGACGTCCTGGAATCGGTTCAACCAGCTGGCGTAGGGACCGAAGACCTCGCGGGCGACGACCGGTGCCGGCATGGGCAGGCAGAGGACGGAGGGGACGCCGAGCGCGCGGCACGCTTCGATGGCCAGGATGTCCGCGCCCGGGGCGGCCGAGGCGAGCACGGTCAGGCCGTTGCCGTCCGCCGCCAGTTCGCGCAGGCGCTTTTCCAGCAGCGCCCGCACCGCAGCTTCGGCCGCGGCCGGGAACCTCGGCGGCGCGGTGCCCGGCAGGTCCACGGTATGCCCGGAGAAGACGACGAGGTGCGTCCGCTGCGCCGTGCCGGCCTGCGGTGCGGAGGAACCGGGGCCGCCGCCGGCCTGCGCGCCCAGGGTTTCGAGGATCGCCTTCGCCGCGGGAGAACGGAAGTCCAGGTCGGCGAAGAGCTGCAGCTGGCGGCGCGCGGAGTCCCGCGCGAAAGTCGGCGCACCGCGCAAGGCCTCCGCGTAGCCGGCGCACAGGCTGGCGATGTCCCCGGCCGAAGGCTCGGGCGGGCTTTCCAGGAAATCGAGGTCCGCCAGGGTGATGCGCGCCCACACGCCTTCCGGGTCGGCTTCGCCCCGATCCTCGACGGCCTCGCAGGCCAGGCGCACGATCGGGTGCAGGACGGCGAGCTCGCGCACGAGGTCCTCCTGGAAGCGTGCCGCTTCGATCGTCGTGCGGAACAGGTTGCGCCAGCGCGCCTGGCCGGAGAGGTCCTGCAGCAAAGCGCCCATCTGCAGCGTGGTGATGCCGGCGTAGAACTTGTTCAGGCTGGCACGGAAGGCGCTGCGATAGACCTCGTAGGCCTGGAGCAGGTAGCGGTTCAGCGCCGCCGCGCGGCGTTCGGCGACGGTGGCCATGGGCTCCAGCTCGGTGCGCCAGAGGGTCTTGAGGTTGCGGGCCTGCAGCGCGAGCGCTTCGGAGCGGTGCTTCGCGTCCAGCGCATCGACGGCGAGCACCGTGCGGATCGCCTCGTTGGAGCGTTCCAGGAACACGCGATCGGCGGTCCTGCCGTGCCAGCGCTCGTAAAGGGTGGCGAGTTCGAGGTTGGCATCGAGGTCCTGGGGCTTGCGCTCACGCACCGCTTCCCAGGTCTGCATGGCGCCTTCCAGGTCGTTGATCCTGGACTGCGCGGCGCCGATCACGCCCAGCCCCTCGGCGCCGAAGCGCAGCCCGCGGACCTCCTGCGACAGCAGGCGCAGCCAGCCCCTGCTCTGCGCCGACTCCGCCCGTGCGACTTCGGCCGCGAAGTCGGCCGGCACGACGGCAACCTGTGAGCGGTCGGCTTCGTCCAGGTGCGTGAGCACCTGGAAGATCGGGCTGTCCGTTTCACGCGCCGAATGGAGCCCGCCGTTGATCCTCTTGACCAGGTCGGCGACGCTCGCCCCGGGATCAGCAGGGTCGTACGCGAGGTAGCGATCGCCGCCGATGTCGAAGGGCGTCGCGTCGGCCGAACCGCGCGCCTTGATCAGCACCGTGTGCTTCTTGCGCAGCGCATGGCGCACCCCGAGCTCGTAGAAGACGTTGGCGTTGTGCACCGTGATGTCGCAGACGACGACGTGAGCCTCGACGATCAGCGCGAACATGTCGGCGTGGATGCTGCCCGGCTCGTCGATCTCCGCGGTCGTTCCTCCGGTCAGCTCGCAGGCCGCCAGCGCGGGCTGGATCAGGTCGCGTTCCACCGCGTCCAGGTCGAAGCGGTGGTCCTCGGAATCCTTCTTGGTGCCGAACCCCCGGATGATGAAAGCGCGCATGGCTCCTCCTGCCTGCCGGCGCTGCCGGCGGCCTATTCGTCGGCTTCGTACAGGCGCTCGAACTTGTCGGCGCCCATCGCGTAGGCGTCCGAGCCGTCCTCGTGGTTCGATACGATGTAGTCGCCTTGCGCGTGGTGGGTCGCGCCCTCCTTGGTGCCCACCACGCCTGCGCTGTCCGCCTGGTGCGCCCACACCGGCGTGGTCTTCACGTAGGTGCCGGGCCCGAGCTGCCGGTAGGTGGCGGCGAACGACGCGGCGTCGACGGTGTACGTGTCACCGTCGTTGTTCACGATCCAGTCGCCGGCCTTGCAGTGCTGCACCGCGCCCCACTTGCGATAGCTGAAACCCTCGGTCTCCAGGTCCAGCCGCACCGCCACCACCGGGGTGTCGGGGCGACGGCGATAGCGCTTGCGCGGCGGCGCCGCGGCTTCACCGGCCTGCAAGGTCGAAGCCATGCGGGAAGTCCGCCTCGAGGTCGCAGCGATCCGCGGCCTTGCCGGCCAGCGCGTACAGCACCGGCATGTTCTC
This sequence comes from Ramlibacter alkalitolerans, assembly GCF_016722765.1. Taxonomy (GTDB): domain Bacteria; phylum Pseudomonadota; class Gammaproteobacteria; order Burkholderiales; family Burkholderiaceae_C; genus Ramlibacter; species Ramlibacter alkalitolerans. The sequence continues at coordinate 280,080 of NZ_JAEQND010000002.1, forward strand.
GGGTGCGTCCATCTCGCTCAAGGCGGCGATGGCCTTGTCGTTGGTGAGCGAGTCGTCGAGCTCCCGCACGGGCGCGGGCCGCAGGTCGAGGTCGTAGCGCAGGTAGGAGATGAGCGGCGCGCCTCCGAGCAGGTCGTGCCGCAGGTCGCCGAGCTCGCGGTCGACCGTGCGCGCCGTGGGGCTGGACGACAGCCACTGCAGCAGGGTCTGCTGCATGGCCGCGCAATCGTCCATCAGCGACACCAGGGCCTGCACGCCGCCTTGCGCGGCCAGGCTGGCGTGCGCCACCGCCGGATCCTTGGCGCCGGTCCCCACCGAGACCAGCAGCAGCTTCTCGGGGCCGGTCGGCCAGCCGATGCGGTAGCCATCGAGCGTCGCGTACATCAACGCCTGCAGCGCGGGATTGTTGTAAGGGGAGACGCCGCCGTCCACGAAGCTGCCGGCCAGCGGCGCGGCCCCTCGTTCGTGCAGGATGGTGATCGGCTCCGGGTCGAAGTACACCGGGGCGGCGGTGGACGCGCGCACCACCTGCCAGAGCGGGAAATCGCAGTTGCCGACGCGCCGCTTGCCGTCGCCGCTGAAGTAGCGGCCGCGCGGGTTGTTGCTCATGGGCCAGGGGCTGCCGGTGTCGATGCGCTTGGTCATCACCATCAGCCCGGTCTGCAGCTCGGGCCCGCCCAGCAGGGTGTGTTCGCCGTAGACCTTCTTCAGCTCCACGCTCAGGCGCTGTGCATCGTACTTGGCGCGGAACAGGCCCTGGCGCAGCAGGCTGCGCTCGAACACCTCGCGGCCGAGCACGTTGTAGCGCTCGCGGATTTCGGCGACGGCCATGCCCTTGGCGAGGGCGGCGGCGATGATGGCGCCCGTGGACGTGCCGGCGATCAGGTCGAAGTAGTGACAGAGGCGGAAATCCGGCGAGCCGCCGTGGCGCGCGCGCAGGATGCTTTCCATGCGCTCCAGGAACGCGATGCTGACGATGCCGCGCAGGCCGCCGCCGTCGAGCGCGAGGATGCGCTTGGGTGCCCCGTCGGCTTGCAGGTGTTCGTCGCGGGTACGAATCGCATAGGCCATGGCTTGTTCCTCCTCGCGGGCTGCTGCGCCCGCGGGTCAATGTACGAGCCAGGCCGGGGGGTGTCCAGCGCCGGGGGCGCCGGCTCCTACTTCTGGCGTAGGGCGCTCTTCGGGCGGAAGGCCTTGCAGACGGCGTCGTCGGTCTCGAGGTAGGGGCCGCCGATCAGGTCCACGCAATAGGGCACCGCGGCGAAGATGCCCGGCACGAGCTGGCGGCCGTCCTCCTTCAGGCCTTCCAGCGTCTCCTGGATGGACTTCGGCTGCCCCGGCAGGTTGATGATCAGGCTCTGGCCGCGGATCACCGCCACCTGCCGCGACAGGATGGCCGTCGCCACGAAGCGCAGCCCGATCTGGCGCATCTGCTCGCCGAAGCCGGGCATTTCCTTGTCGGCCACCGCCAGCGTCGCTTCCGGCGTCACGTCGCGCGGCGCCGGGCCCGTCCCGCCGGTGGTGAGGACCAGCGAGCAGCCCGCGTCCACCAGTTCGACCAGCGTGGCGCTGATGCGCTCCTTCTCGTCGGGGATCAGCCGCTCCTGGAAGGTGATCGCGTTGCGCAGCGCGCGCGTGAGCCAGTCCTTCAGGGCCGGCAGGCCCTTGTCCTCGTAGACGCCGCTGGAGGCGCGGTCGCTGATCGAAACGATGCCGATCGTGACGGGGTCGTGGTCAGCCATGGTCTTCCTGTTCGAGTTGCTCGCGCACCATCTGGAAGATCTCGCGATAGGCACGGCCGCGGCGCGGCGCCTGGCCCTTCGAAACTTCGTCCTGCGTCGGCGCTGCGTCCTTGCGCGCCTGGCGGATCAGGGCACGCAACTGCTGCACGTCGGCGCCGGGGTGCACCTGCAGCCAGTTCTGCAGCGCGTCGTCACTGGCGATCAGGTCGTCGCGCCACTTCTCCGCGGCGTGCAGCGCCAGGGTCTGCTGCGCGGAGCCGCCACGCTGTTCCTCCAGCGCGTCGCGTGCCGCCTGCAGCACTTCGGGGTCGAGGTTTCGCATCAACTTGCCGACGTACTGAAGCTGGCGCCGCCGCCCTTCGAAGTTGCTGATGCGCTTGAGGTCTTCCAGCGCGGTGGCCAGGCTTTCGGGCAGTTCGAGCCGCTCGTACAGGTCGGCGCGCAGCGTGAGCAGCGCTTCGCCGAGCTTCTGCAGCTCGGTGCTTTCCTTCTTCAGCTCGGTCTTGCTCGGCTCGCCACCGGTCTGCTCGGAGCGCAGTTCGAGGTCGAGTTCGCTGCCTTCGGCCACGAAGTGACCTTTGACGTAATAGCCTTTTTTCGGTTTGCGGGACATGCGACGGAAGTAGGAAACGCGGCAGTCGGTGCCCGACAAGCGCCAAGTATCATAGCCCGCCATGAACAACACACCCGCGCAGAACGGATCCGGATTCAGCTACAGCCGCGCCGACTTCGAGGAGCTCGTCGACTTCGCCCTGGCGCATGCGCAGCGGCTCGGCGCGACGGACGCCGGTGCGGAAGCGTCCGAGGGTTGCGGCCTGAGCGTGTCGGTGCGCAAGGGCGAGCTCGAAACCGTCGAACGCAATCGCGACAAGTCGCTCGGCATCACGGTGTACGTCGGCAACCAGCGCGGCAATGCGAGCACCTCCGATTTCTCGCGCGGCGCCATCGAGCGCACCGTGCAGGCGGCGTACGACATCGCTCGCTTCACGGCGCAGGACCCGGTGGCCGGCCTGCCCGATCCGGAAGAGGTCGCGCCGCTGCCGGAGCAGCCCGACCTCGACCTCTTCCATCCGTGGGACGTCACGAGCGAACAGGCGGCGGAACTGGCGCTGCGCTGCGAGCGCGCGGCCTTCGACACCGACCCGCGCATCACCAACAGCGAAGGCGCCGGCGTGTCGGCGCAGCAGAGCCATTTCTTCAGCGCGCATTCGCACGGCTTTCGCGGTGGCTATGCGAGCTCGCGCCATTCGCTCTCGGTGGCGCCGATCGCCGGCCGTGGCGACCAGATGCAGCGCGACGCCTGGTACAGCTCCATGCGCTCGGCGGCGGAACTCGCTTCGCCGGAAGCGGTGGGCCGCTACGCCGCCGAGCGGGCGCTGGCCCGGCTGGAGTCGCGCAAGATCGCGACGACGCAGTGCCCGGTGCTGTTCGAGTCGCCGCTGGCCGCCGGGCTGCTGGGCACCTACGTGCAGGCCACGAGCGGCGGCTCGCTGTACCGTAAGAGCAGCTTCCTGCTCGATTCGCTCGGCAAGCAGGTGCTGCCGGAGCACATCGACATCGTGGAAGACCCGTTCGTGCGGCGCGGCAAGGGCAGCGCGCCCTTCGACGAGGAGGGCGTGCGCACCAAGCCGCGCAAGGTGGTGGATGCCGGCCGCGTGGAAGGCTACTTCCTCAGCAGCTATTCGGCGCGCAAGCTGGGCATGAAGACCACCGGCAATGCCGGCGGCTCGCACAACCTGACCATGACTTCACGCCTGACGCAGCCCGCCGACGACCTGGTGGAGATGCTCCGGAAACTGGGCACCGGCCTGTTCGTGATCGAGCTGATGGGGCAGGGCGTGAACTACGTGACGGGAGACTATTCGCGCGGCGCGAGTGGCTTCTGGGTCGAAAACGGCGAGATCGCCTTCCCCGTCCAGGAGATCACCATCGCCGGCAACCTGCGCGAGATGCTGCAGGGCATCGAAGCGGTGGGGGCGGACGTCTACAACTATGGCGCGAAGACGGTGGGGTCGATTCTCGTGAACCGCATGAAGGTTGCCGGGCGCTGAGGAAAACGGATACCAGAACGCAGAAGCCGCAAAAGTTACGCAGAAACCGCAAAAGGGAAACCTTCAAGGTCTTTTCTGCGGATTTTGCGTAACTTTTGCGGCTTCTGCGTTCGGCTGTCCTGCGTTCGGCTGTCCTGCCCCCGGTTGTCCTGCCTTCGGCTGCTTTCCCTTAGCCAGCCAGCGCGGCCTTCACCGCGGCGCTGACCTGGCCCATGTCGGCCTTGCCGGCCAGGCGGGACTTGGCGGCGCCCATGACCTTGCCCATGTCGGCCGGGCCCGTGGCGCCGGTTTCGGCCACGATGGCGCGCACTTCGGCGGCGATCTCGTCGGCCGACAGGCGCGCCGGCAGGTACGCCTGCAGCACCGCCACCTCGGCCTTTTCCTTGTCGGCCAGGTCCTGGCGGCTGGCTTTCTCGAAGGCCTCGATGCTGTCCTTGCGCTGCTTGAGCAGCTTGTCGACGATGCCGACCACGCCGACGTCGTCGAGCTCCACGCGCTCGTCGACTTCCTTCTGCTTGATCGCGGCCGTGAGCATGCGGATGGCGCCGAGGCGCTCGGCGTCCTTGGCGCGCATGGCGGCCTTCATGTCCTCGGTGATGCGTTCCTTGAGCGTCGTCATGTCCTCATTGTCCTCGCTTGAAAATGAAAAAGCCCGCCGGGCGTCCCCAACGGGCTTTCTGGAACGGGGCGCAGGCCCTGCTCAGTAGAGCTTCTTCGGCAGCTGCATGCTGCGCACGCGCTTGAAGTGGCGCTTCACGGCGGCAGCCTTCTTGCGCTTGCGCTCGGCCGTGGGCTTCTCGTAGAACTCGCGAGCACGCAGCTCGGTGAGCAGGCCCAGCTTCTCGATGGTGCGCTTGAAGCGGCGCAGCGCCACATCGAACGGCTCGTTTTCCTTGACTCGAATGGTCGTCATGACTTCCCGAATATTCAGTGTGGCGGATGAAGATCGAGGACATCCGCCGGGGGGTCCCCACCTCATGGTTTCGATCAGGCCGGTGGGGGTTTGCCAGCAAAGCCCGAGATTATAGCCTGTTGCGGCGCAACATCAAGTGGCCTTCAACGGCCTGCGTCCAGCCGCGCTGCCAGCGCCTGGGCGCAGGCGTAGCCGCTGGCCCAGGCCCACTGGAAGTTGTAGCCGCCGAGCCAGCCGGTCACGTCCACGACCTCGCCGATGAAATAGAGGCCGGGCTGGCGCGACTCCATCGTCTGCGAGGACAGCTCGCGCGTGTCTACGCCGCCGGCGGTGACTTCGGCCTTGCGGTAGCCCTCGGTCCCGGTGGGCACCAGCTCCCAGCGCGCCAGGCGCTGGGCCAGGTGCTGCAGCGCCTTGTCGCCGGCTTCGTTGACGGGGCGCTGCCAGGCCGCATCCTGCTGCACCCAGGCGTCCGCCAGCCGGGCCGGCACCCACTGCGCCAGCTCGTTGGCCAGCAGCTTGCGCGAGCGCAGCTTGGCCTGCGCCAGCGCATCGGCGAGGCCCACGCCAGGCGCCAGGTCGATGCGCAGCGGCTGGCCCTCGCGCCAGTAGCTGGAAATCTGCAGCACGGCCGGACCGCTCAGGCCGCGGTGCGTGAACAGCAGGTCCTCGTCGAAAGCCATGCGCTCCTTCTTCTCGCCGACCTCGATGCGCACCGGCAGCGCCAGGCCCGCGAGCTGCGCGAAGGGCGCCCAGTCCTCGCCGTCGAAGGTCAGCGGCACCAGCGCCGGCCGCGGCGGCGCCAGGCGCAGGCCGAACTTCTGCGCCACCCGGTAGCCGAAGTCGGTGGCGCCGATCTTGGGGATCGACAGCCCGCCGGTGGCGATCACCACGGCGCCCGCCTGCACCGGGCCGCGGCTGGTCTGCAAGGCGTAGCCGTCGCCCGTGGCGGCGATGTCGTGCACCGCACAGGGCTGCCAGTGCGTGACGCCGCCCGCGCCGCATTCGGCCAGCAGCATGCGGATGAAATCGTCCGAGGAGCGGTCCCCGAACAACTGGCCCTTGTGCTTCTCGTGGAAGGGGATGCCGTGGCGAGTGGCCAGCGCGATGAAATCCGCCGGCGTGTAGCGGGCCAGCGCCGAGCGGCAGAACTGCGGGTTGGCGCCCAGGAAGTGCTTGTGCGGCGCCCGCGGGTCGAGGTCGCGGTTGGTGAAGTTGCAGCGGCCGCCGCCGGAGATGCGGATCTTCTCCGCCACCTTTTCCGCATGGTCCACCAGCAGCACCCTGGCCCCGAGCTGGCCGGCCACGCCGGCGCAGAACAGGCCGGCGGCCCCGGCGCCGATCACGACGGCATCGAACGAGTCAGGGGAGGCGGCATCCGGCATGGCGGCGAATTATCAGTGCCGCGCTGCTTGCCCCGAGCTGCGCCGCTTTTTGCCCGCTGTTCGAGCCATTGGGTTTCGCGAGGCGGCCGCTACGATTCGTTACATCCCTTGGGTCGATGGAGAAGGAAAGCGTATGAAGAAAGCCTCGATGTTCCTGCTGGCTCTCGTGAGCGCCGCAGCCGGTGCGGCCCAGGCCGGCACCTATTCCGTCCAGCCGGAATCCGACTGTCCCGGCATCAGCGCCGATGCGGTGGCGCAGGAAGTGCGCAAGGCGGGCGCCGCGTCCGGCCTCGACCTGCCGAAGGACATGGCGGTGCGGACCGAACTGCACTGCGCGCCGCAGGGCAAGGGCGGCCAGTTCATGTACACAGTGCGGGCGGCGATCGAAAAGCAGCTGGCCGACGGCGAGACGATGCGCTGGGCGCCGGTGGCGCAGCTCACGGGTTACGGCACGGCGGCCGGCAGCAGCGGCGTGCTGCGGCAGGTGGGCTTCACCGTGCGCGACGTGATCCGCCAGGAACCCTGAGAACAGGAAGAGGGCGCCCTGCAAGGGGGCGCCCGGGTTCAGGCCGCGGCGGCGGCCTGGCCGGCGAGCACGATCGAGAGGTGCGCCTGCTGCAGCGCGCGCTCGCGCGGATCCTGCATCACGGTGCGGGCGATCGGCAGCTCGTCGAGGCGGAAGGCGCACAGCACGAAGTTGCTCGTCGCCAGCTTCACGACATCGCCCAGCGACATCCTCGTCAGCAGGTCCGCCATCTCCGCGCTCACCCCCAGCCGCAGCATGGCGGCCGCGCGGTCCTGGCGCAGCAGCTTCTGCGCCAGCAGCATGTAGGTGAGGTTCAGGTCGGCGATTTCCTTGGCAGGATCCGCTGCGTGCATGCGTTTTGTCTCCTGGAGCCGCGGGCCGGCTCTCATGCGGGAGAGTGTGACAGTCAGTTACTTGAATGCAGAGTCTGTTACTGACGGGAGGCGTTGCGTCGCGGACGACTGGCGGCCGCCGTGGACAGGTTGCGCGGGCTGCTTCAGGACGCCACCGCCTGCGGCCGCTTCTTGCCGGCGCGCGCGGGCGGCCGGCACAGCACGCAGACGTAGGCGCGATGGTCCTCGTTGGCATGCGCCACGAAGCGGCCGGTGCAGCGGGTGCAGGCGGCCAGTTCCAGCATGCGGCTGTCGAAGAAGCGCACCAGCGTGCAGGCCCGGGTGAAATCGAGCACCTGCTCGTCGCCGTGCGCCTGCACCTGCTGCTGGTACATCCGGAAGGCGTTGATCAGGCCCTCCAGCCGGCCCGGGGCCAGCGGCAGCATGTGCAGGTAGATGTTGTAGAACATCGAGGCGTGGATGTTCGCCATCCAGGTCATGTACCAGTCGGTGGAAAAGGGCAGCAGCCCCTTGGGCGGCGAGGCGCCCCGGATCTCCTTGTACAGGCGCACCAGGCGGTCGCGGCTCAGGCCGACCTCCGCTTCCAGGAACTGCAGGCGCGCACCGAGCTCGATCAGCGTCACCGCGAGCTGCACCTCGCGCGCTTCCTGCAACACACTCTTTTGCGCCATCCGTCTCCCCCCCGACTGCGGAGGACCCGTATTCTCGCGGCAGGCGACGGCCGGCCCGAGCCGCCCGGCGCGCCCCGGCTGCCGGTCAGCGCGCCGCCCGGATTTCGGCGACCCGCTGCACGAGCTTGCGGAACTGCGGCTGCAGCAGGGCCTGCAGCGCCTGCTGGTCCTCGCCGATGCGGTGCGTGAGCGCTTCGAGCCGCTGCCGGTCCGGCGCCGAGAAGCCCCCGGCCGGGACCTCGGCTTCGCGCAGCTGCACGAACAGTTCCGTGCAGCGCGCATCCAGCGGCGGCAGCTGCGACCAGCGCAGCTCGCGCGCCACCTGCACCATCGCGGCCATCGTGGCGGCGAGCTGGCCGTAGAACCCGAGGAGTTCGCTGCCGGTCATGGTCACGCAGTTGCCGCGCCGAGGGCGAGCGTTCCGAGCACCGGCGAGCGCGGCTGCAGCAGGGCCGGCGCCGGCGCGCCTGCCGCGGCTTCCTCGTGGTCGGCCAGGCGGAACACGCTGACGGCCTTGAGCAGCTCGCCCGCCTGCTGCCGCATGGCCTGCGCCGCGGCCGAGGCTTCCTCCACCAGGCTGGCGTTCTGCTGCGTCACGCGCTCCATGTCGGTCACGGCCTGGTTCACCTGCTCGATGCCGCGCGTCTGCTCCGAAGTCGCGCTGGAGATCTCGCCGACGATCGCGCTCACCCGCTGGATGCTGGCCACCACGTCCTGCATCGTGCGGCCCGCCTGCGCCACGAGCGTGCTGCCCGCGGCCACGTTGCCGGTCGATTCCTCGATCAGGCCCTTGATCTCCTTGGCGGCGGCCGCCGAGCGCTGCGCCAGGTTGCGCACCTCCGCCGCCACCACCGCGAAGCCGCGGCCCTGGTCGCCGGCCCGCGCCGCCTCCACCGCGGCGTTGAGCGCCAGGATGTTGGTCTGGAAGGCGATGCCGTCGATGACGCTGATGATGTCGGTGATGCGGCGCGCCGAGCCTTCGATGCGGCCCATCGTGTCGACCACGTTGCCCATCACCTTGCCGCCCTGCACCGCGGTCGTGGAAGCCTGCTCCGCCAGCTGGTGCGCCTCGCGCGCGCTGTCGGCGTTCTGCTTGACCGTGCTGGTCAGCTCCTCCATCGAGGCGGCCGTTTCCTCCAGCGCGCTGGCCTGTTCCTCGGTGCGCTGCGACAGGTCCTGGCTGCCCGAGGAGATCTGCGTCGAGGCCGCCGAAATCGTCTCGGTGCCGGCGCGGACCTGGTCGACGATGTCGACGAGTCCGCGGTTCATGCCGGCGAGTGCACGCAGCAGGTCGCCGGTTTCGTCGGATGCGCTGGTGCGGATCTCCGAGCGCAGGTCGCCGCCGGCGATCCGGCCGGCGTGGTCGATCGCCCTCTTCAGCGGACGCACGATGGTGCGGCTCATGACGATGGCCACCAGCGCGGAGACGAGCAGCGCCAGCACGCTCAGGAGCACCAGGGCCAGCACCGCCCGGCGGAACGCCGCCTCGGCGCGCTCGTAGGCGGCCTGGGCATGCGTTTCCTGGCGTGCCACCAGCTCGCTGAAGCCGCGCACCATTGCCTGGAAGCTGGTGTCGGCGTTCTGCATCTGCATCGCGCCTATGCTCACGTCCACGGTGCTCAGGTCGATGGCCTTGAGCATGCTGTCGCGGTACTTCGCCAGCCGGTCCGCGACGTCGCGCACCAGCTTGCGGTCCTCGTCCTCGACCTGCTGCGCGCCCAGCGCCTCGAGCGTCGCGGCGATGGCATCGACCTTCTTCTTCTGTTCCGCGGTGGTGCGTTCCACCTGTTCCGGCTTGAGGTTCTGGATCCAGGTGAACAGCCGGTACACGTTGGAGTGCACCTCGCTGATCGCCTGCGCCGCCTGCGCCGCGCTCTTGTAGGCGCTGAAGCGCTCCTTGTACAACTGCTCGAGGGTGCGCGACTGCATGCCGAGCACCCCCCAGGAGACCACGGCCACCGTCACCAGGAACACCATGGCCACGAAGGGCGCCACGGAGACTTTTTGCCACAGCTTCATGTCGCTCCCTCCTCCCTGTGCCGCGCCACGGGCGCGCGGCCCTCCTTACTTCTTGTAGATGCCGCCGCAGACGACGTAGTCGTCCAGCCGCTCGCAGTAGGCGGTCTTCGGCTCGATCTTCTTGCTCACGGGATTGACGAACTTGTAGTCGGTGTAGAAGGTGGCCTTGGTCTTGCCCAGCTCGACGCGCTCCTTGATGTATTCCTTGCCGTCGATGTCCTTCATGTCGATGAAGTTCTTGCCCACCATCTTCTCGTTGGTGCCGTGCGCCACGCAGGTGCCATCGAGCTTGTGCGCGGCCAGGTACAGGTCGCGGTCGTGGAACTCCTTGCTGTCGCGGCGCGTGATCTCGGCAAAGCCCTTGTCCTTGCCGTTGGCCTTGATGTAGGCGACGCCCTTCTTCACCATCGCCTCGGCTTCCTTGGCGTTGGCCGCATCCTCGGTGGCCCACGCCGCGCCCATGCCCAGCGCCGCCGCCAGCACCACCATCGAAAACTTCACTGCCTGCATTGCTCCGTCCCTCTCTGAATGAATCGGTGCCGTGATTCTGGCCGAGCTGGTGCGGCGGCAAAGCCGGGAACAAAGGGCCGTTCCACGGGTACATCCCGCAATCGGGCCGTATCACCCTGCGGTTCATAAGGAAAAGACCTAGCGCGCCTGTCGCGCCGGCGCTGCAGGACTCAGGCGGACTTGGCGTCCGGCACCGCCTGGCTGGCGACGGCGACGCCGCGGAGCACATCACCGACGACGATCACCGAGGGACTGGCGAGTCCTTCGCGCGCGATCGTGGCGCCGAGTTCGCGCAGCGTCGTCACCGCATGGCGCTGGTCGGGCAGCGACGCGCGCTGCACGATGGCCACCGGCGTGTCGGCCGGCAGGCCCGCGAGCAGCTCCTCCTGGATGCGCTGGGCGCTGCTCACGCCCATGTAGATCACGAGCGTCAGGTGCGCTTCGCGGGCGGTGGCGGCCAGCCCTGTCCAGTCGGGCAGGCGTGCACCTCTCTGGGCATGGCCGGTCAGGAAGATCACGCCCTGTGCATGATCGCGGTGCGTGAGCGGCACGCCCAGCGAGGTAACCGCGGCCAGCCCGGAGGTGATGCCGTTGACCACCTCCACCCGGATGCCGGCGGCGCGCAGGTGCTCGACCTCCTCGCCGCCGCGGCCGAAGATGAAGGGGTCGCCGCCCTTGAGGCGCACCACGGTCTCGCCCTCGCGCGCGGCCATCACCATCAGCTTGCCGATGAAGGCCTGCGGCGTGCTCTTGCAGCCGCCGCGCTTGCCCACGTGGATGATGCGTGCGCCCGGCGCCGCATGCGCCACGATCTCGGGATTGACCAGGTCGTCCACCAGCAGCACGGTGGCGGACTGGATCGCCTTGAGCGCCTTCAGGGTGAGCAGTTCCGGGTCGCCGGGGCCGGCGCCCACCAGGGTGACTTTGCCAGTGTTCATGCGGACGCGAGGTGCAAGATGTGTTCCACCTGGAGTGCCATCGAATCGGGCACCGGCTTGCGCCCCGCCAGCACGGTGCGGATGTAGGCGGCGGTCGTTTCCGGGTCCACTTCCTTCGGCAGTTCGGGCAGCTCGGTCAGCGTGCCCTTGCGGCCTTCCTGCAGCGTCACCCGCTGTCCCTGGAGGAAGCCGTCCATCTGCGGCAGCCGGCGCGCATCGGCGACGACTTCGCCTTCGGTGCCGCGCAGCAGCAGCGCGGTTGCGTGGGTGAGCTCGAAGACCGCAGCCATGGACACCGCGTATTCGGGATGGGTGTAGCTGCTGACGATCACAGCCGGCCCCACGCACGGGTTCATCAGCTTCACCAGGCTGTGGGCGCTGTTGCGCAGGCCGATCGCCCGGCGCGCATCGAGCAGCCGCTTGAGGCCCGGGTGCAGCACCTCGGTCGGCACGAAGGCGACCTGCCCGTCGCCGATCACCGGCGCGGCGTCGCTGGCCTGCAGGTCCATCGCGTGCAGCACCTCGCGCACGAAGACGCGGCTCGATTCCGTGGCCGCCCCGTGGATCAGGACCGGCAACCCGCGCTGCGCGACCAGGCCCGCCAGCAGCGGCGTCAGCACCGGCAGGCGGCGCGCCCCGTTGTAGCTGGGCAGGACCACCACCGGCTTGCCGCCGGCCGACCGGGCGCGCTGCAGCCGCGCGTGGATGGCATCGAGGAAGCCGCACATCTCCTGCGGCGTCTCGCCCTTGACGCGCATCGCGATGCAGAAGGCGCCGATCTCGAGGTCGGTCACGGCGCCGTCGAGGATCTGGCCGAACAGGTCGGCCGCCTGCTCGCGCCCGAGCGGACGCGCGCCCTGCTTGCCGCGGCCGATTTCCTTGAGGTACTGCGAGATGCCCACGCGCAATTGTCACAGAGCGCTGATGACCGGCAGCTATATGCCGACTTTCAGCGAAAGTCGTCCCCGCGCAGGCGGGGATCCATGCCGTGGTGCCGGGGGGTCAACCCTGATGCCCGGCGCTACCCCGGCTGGCACACTGCCGCGGCAAAGGGAGCCTCCGGATGATGCTGCACCTGCTTCGAGCCGCCGCACTGGCGCTGCTGGCCGCGTGCCTGGCGCCGGTGGCGGCGGCGCAGGCGGCCTATCCGCAAAAGCGCGTCACGCTCGTCACGCATTCCAGCCCCGGGGGCGGCAGCGACGTGTTCGTGCGCGAACTGGCGCGTCACCTCGGTCCGGTGCTGGGCGTGAACTTCGCCGTCGAGAACGTGACGGGCGGCAGCGGCGCCAAGGCCATGGCGATGGTGGCGCGCGGCAAGCCCGATGGCAGCGTGTTCTACGTCACCACGCCGACCTACATCCAGACCACGCTGCTGTCGAAACCCGACGTGGGCTACACCGCGCTGGAGCCGGTGGCCATCGTGTTCGAGGATCCCGAAGTGGTCTTCACGCGCGCGCAGGCGCCATTCCAGTCGCTGGCCGAGGTGATCGAGCACGCGCGGCGCAACCCCGGCAAGGCGCGCTGGGGCGCGGCCAATCCGACCTCGCTGGAGCGCATCGCGCTGGAACGCATGGCGCGCAAGATGAACGTCAAGGTGCCGGTGGTGCCGCACGAGGGTGGCGGCGACCTGATGATCAACGTGCTGAACGGCACGCTCGACATCGGCGTGGGCGAAGTCGAGGAACTCAAGGGCCAGTTGCAGGCCGGCAAGCTGCGCATCCTGGGCGTGCTCTCCGACAAGCGCATGCCGCTGCTGCCGCAGGTGCCCACCGCGCGCGAGCAGGGGGTGGACGTGGTGGTGCGCAAGTTCCGCGGTCTGGCGGCGCCCAAGGGCGTGGCGCCGCAGGCCGTGCAGGCGCTCGAAGCGGGGCTGCGCAAGGTGCTCGCGACCCCCGACTATCGCAAGAGCTATACCGAGAGCAACCTGGTGCCCTTGCTGCTGGGGCACGAGGAAGCGCTGCGCTTCACGAACGAAGCGGCCGCCGAGATCGGCCAGACCTTCCGCGAACTCGGGATCACGAAATGAAGCTGCAGCGCGGCGAGCTCGCGCTGGGCCTCGGCGCCGTGGTGCTGGCCGCCGGCTACCTGCGGCTGGCGGATGGCATCGGGGAGAGCCTGCTGTCCGACACGGTCGGGGCGGCGGGCCTGCCGCGCGCCGTCGGCTGGGCGCTGGCGGCGGTCGGCTTGCTGCTTTGCGTGCGCAGCGTGGTGCGCGCGGCGCCGCAGGGCGAGGCGGCCGGCGCTGGCTGGCGCCCGCACCTGCGCGCCCTCGGACTGCTCGCGATCCTGTTCGGCTACGTGCTGCTGGCGCCGTGGCTCGGGTATGCAGCGGCGACGGGCCTGCTGCTGGCAGCAGGAGCCGCCTACGCCGGCGTGCGCAGCGCCCGCGAACTGGTGCTCGTGCCGGTGATCGCGGCCTTCGTGTTCTGGCTGCTGTTCGTGCACGCCTTCGGCATCCCGATGCCGGGCAGCCTGCTGCTCGGAGGCCCCTGACATGGAGGCCCTGCTGCACGCCCTCTCGGCGCTCACCGGCAGCTGGGCGATCCCTGCTGCCTTCCTGGGCGTGCTGTGGGGCATCCTCGGCGGCGCGCTGCCGGGCATCTCGCCCTCCATCGCGATGGCCATCCTGCTGCCCATGACCTACGGCATGCAGCCGGTCACGGCCATGGTGCTGCTGGCCAGCGTCTACGTCGGCGCGGAATACGGCGGCTCGATCCCCGCCATCCTGATCCGCACGCCCGGCACCAATTCGGCCGCCGCGACCACGGTGGACGGCTACGAGATGGCGCGCCAGGGCCGGGCCGGCGAAGCGCTGGGCATCTCGCTGATCGCGGGGTTCGTGGGCGGATTGTTCGGGCTGGTCGTGCTGGTCACCGCGACCCGGCCGCTGGCCAATGTGGCGCTGTCGTTCACGCCGATGGCCTATTTCGCGCTGGGCATCCTCGGCATCTCGGTGATCGCCAGCCTGTCCGGCGGCTCCTTGCTCAAGGGCCTGCTGGCTGCGTTGCTCGGGCTGATGCTGGCGATGGTGGGATCGGACCCCGTGTCCGGCGTGTCGCGCTTCACCTTCGACCAGCCGGAACTGCTCGGGGGCATCAAGCCGCTGCTGGTGATGGTGGGCCTGTTCGCCGTCTCCGAGATGCTGGTGCAGGTGAGCGAACCGGCATGGGCCCGCGCCGACGCGGGAGACACGCGCCTGAAGCTGCCGGACTGGGCCATGGCCCGGCGGCTCGCGCGGCCGACGGCGATCGGCTGCGCGATCGGCACCTTCGAGGGCGTGACGCCCGGCGCCGGCGGCACGGTCGCCGCCTTCATGTCGTACTCCGAGGCCCGGCGCTGGTCGAAGCACCCGGAGGAATTCGGCCAGGGCTCGCCGGAGGGCGTCGCGGCGCCGGAATCGGCCAACAACGTCGTGACGGCGACGGCCCTGGTGCCGCTCCTGAGCCTCGGCATTCCCGGCTCCAATTCCGCCGCGATCCTGCTCGGGGGCTTCCTGGTGCACGGCCTGCAGCCCGGGCCGATGCTGTTCGAGAAGGCGCCCGAGGTCGTCTACGGCCTGTACGCCGGGCTTCTGATCGCCAATATCGCCATGCTGCTGATCGGCCTGGTCATCCTCACCCCCTGCATCTGGCTGGTGAACCGGCCCAAGCCGTGGCTGATCGCCTTCATCCTGGCGCTGGTCGTCTCGGGCGTGTACTCGGTGCACCAGAGCCTGTTCGAAGTCGGCCTCGTGCTGGCCATCGGCGCGCTCGGCTACGTGCTGCGCCTGTGCCGCGTGCCCCTGCTGCCGATGGTGCTGGGCGTGGTGCTCGGGTTCATGATCGAGTCCAACTACCGGCGCAGCCTGCTGCTGTCCGGCGGCGACCACGCGATCTTCTTCACCGACCGGGTGTCGCTGGCGCTGCTCGTCGCCGCCGCGGCGCTGGCCCTCTATTCGACCTGGCAGGAAATCCGCGGACCGCGCCGCCGGCGCACCGCCCTCGAGGAGCAGACGACGTGAGCGCAACCCCTCCCGACAAGACGGTGGCAGAACGGCTGGCGCAGGGCATCGCGGCGCTTCCCGCCGGGGCGCCCGGCGCGATGCGGGCGGTCTGCCGCTCGCTGCTGATGGACGTGGGCGGGATCTGCATCGCGGCGCGCCATACCGACTTCGTGCGCGCCACCCTGAGCGCGAGCGACGATCCCGGCGAGTGCACGGTCATCGGCCATGCGCAGCCGCGCAACGTCGCGATGGCGGCCCTGTGCAACGGCACGGCGGCCCACGGCGAGGATTACGACGACACCTACGAAGGCGGGCCGGCGCATGCGGGCGCGGTGGTCGTGCCGGCCCTGCTGGCCACGGCCGAACGGCACGGACTGGGCGGCGCCGAGCTCGGGCGCGGCCTGGCGGTCGGCGCCGAGGTGATCTGCCGCATGTGCCTGGTGGCGCCCAAGCTGGTGCACAAGGCCGGCTTCCATCCCACGGCGGTGTTCGGCGCGGTCGGCGCGGCGGCCGGCGTGGGCGCGGCCCTGCAGCTGGACGCGAAGCAGCTGGTGGACGCGATGGGCATCGCCGGCAGCATGGCCTCCGGGATCATCGAATACCTGGCCGAGGGCGCCTGGACCAAGCGCATGCACCCGGGCTGGGCGGCGCAGGCCGGCTACCGGGCGGCGCGCATGGCGCAGGCGGGCTTCACCGGGCCGCGCACGCTGTTCGAAGGCGAGCACGGCTTCTACTGGGCGTTCGCGCGCACGCACGAAGGCCGCTTCGGCGACATGCTGGAGGGCTTCGGCGCGCGCTGGCTGGCCGCCGACATCGCGTTCAAGCCTTACGCCTGCGGCACCATGGCGCATCCCTACATCGACTGCGCGCGCCGGCTGGTCGCCCAGGGACTGGACGTGTCGCAGGTGGAAAGCATCGAATGCGAGACGGCCGAGGGCATCGTGCACCGGCTGTGGGAGCCGCTGGCGAACAAGCAGGATCCGCCCAATGGCTACGCCGCCAAGTTCAGCATCCCGTACGCGATCGCCGTGGGCCTGCTGCGCGACGACGCCGGCCTCGCCGACTACGAGGAGGCGGTGGTGCACGATCCCAGGGTCCGCGCGCTGGCGGCCAAGGTGCGCTACGTGGTCGATCCGGCCAACCCGTATCCGCGCCAGTTCACGGGCCACCTGCGCGTGACCTTGCGCAGCGGCGAGGTGCGGGAAGTGCGGCAGGGGCATTTCCGCGGCGGCGTGGAGGAGCCGCTGTCCTTCGACGACCTGGTGAAGAAGTTCCGCGCCAACTGCGCCTACGGCGGGGTGGAAGAACACCGCGCCCGCGAGCTGCTGGCCCTGCTCACCGGACTGCTGGACGCACCGCGGGTGGACCTGCGGGGGCTGCGCTGCGAATGATCTCCCGCGTCGCCCTGGTCACCGGCGGCGGCCGCAACATCGGCCGGGCGATCGCGCTCGCCCTGGCGCGCGAGAGCGCCGCGGTGATCGTGAACGTGCGCTCGAACGAGGAGCAGGGGCGCTCGGTGGTGCGCGAGATCGAGGCGGCGGGCGGGCAGGGCGTCGTGATGCGCGCCGACGTCGCCGACCGCGATGCGGTCGACGCCATGGTGGCGCGCGTGAAGCAGCGCTATGGGCGCCTCGACGTGCTGGTCAACAACGCCGCCGTGCGCGAGGAGTCGGCCTTCGACCAGATGGAGTTCGACGCCTGGCGCAAGGCGCTGGCGGTGTGCCTGGATGGCGCCTTCCATTGCACCCAGGCGGCGCTGCCGCTGCTGAAGGCCAGCGGCCAGGCCAGCATCGTCAACATCGGCGGCCTGACGGCACACACCGGCGCGAGCAGGCGGGTGCACGTGGTCACCGCCAAGGCCGGCCTGGTCGGCATGACGCGCGCGCTGGCCACCGAGCTGTCGCCGCAGGGCATCACGGTGAATTGCGTCGCGCCCGGCCTGATCGACACCAGCCGTCCCGGCGGCAAGCCGCACCACCACGCCTCGCGGCGCACGCTGGTCGGCCGCGCCGGGCTGCCGGAGGAAGTGGCGCAGGCGGTGTGCTGGCTGGCGGGTCCGCACGGACGCTATGTCACGGGGCAGGTGATCCACGTGAATGGTGGGGCGTATCTCGGGGGGTGATCGCTGGGGTTCCGGCGCTGCGCGCGTCACCGCCAGCCTACGGCGCCGAAACCCTTGGTCGAAGGGGCTGGCCCCAGTAGGCTGGCGGTGGAGCGCCAGCGAAACCCCAGCGCTTCACCCCGCATCGAGCCCCAGCGTGGCCAGTTCCACCGGATCGAGCATCACCTGTCCATCCTGCACCCGGCACGCGAAGCGCTGCGCGCAGCCCGCGTCCGGTGCCTTCGCCTTGCCGTCGTCCAGCCCGATCGTCCAGTTGTGCAACGGGCAGGCCACGCTGGTGCCGAACACGATGCCCTGCGACAGCGGGCCGCCCTTGTGCGGGCAGCGATCGAGCAGGGCGAACACCTGGTCCTCGCCGTTGCGGAACACGGCCACGTCGATGCCGCGCGCGCGGGCCACGCGCCGCGCGCCCAGCACCGGGATGTCGTCGACGCGGCAGATCACCGTCCAGTCCTTGCCTTTCATGCCGTCTGTCCTTCCTCTTCGGTCTGCAGCCTGGTGAACTGGCGGATGTCGACCGCCGCCTTGTCCTGTTCGAACCAGGGGTCGGGCTCGCCGTCGAGGGCGAACTGCAGCCGCTCCCACAGCGCCTTGCGGCCTTCGGGGTCGTCCAGGATCTTCTTCCTCACGTACTCCAGGCCCACGCGCTGGAGGTAGTGCACGGTGCGTTCGAGGTACCAGCCTTCCTCGCGATAGAGCTGCAGGAAGGCGCCGCTGTATTCCAGCACTTCCGCGCCGGTCTTCACCTTGCAGAAGAACTGGCCGGCTTCCGTCTTGATGCCGCCGTTGCCGCCGATGGTGATCTCCCAGCCGGAATCGACGCCGATCACGCCGACGTCCTTGATGCCCGATTCGGCGCAGTTGCGGGGGCAGCCCGAGACGGCCAGCTTCACCTTGTGCGGCGCGTACATGCGCCAGAGCGCCCGCTCCAGGTCCTTGCCCATCTGCGTCGAGTCCTGGGTGCCGAAGCGGCACCACTCGCTGCCGACGCAGGTCTTGACGGTGCGCAGCGCCTTCGCATACGCGTGGCCGGAGGGCATGCCGAGGTCCTGCCAGACCTTGCGCAGGTCCTCCTTCTTCACCCCCAGCAGGTCGATGCGCTGGCCCCCCGTGACCTTCACCGTCGGGATCCGGTACTTGTCGACGACATCGGCGATGCGGCGCAGCTCGGAGGCGGTCGTCTCGCCGCCCCACATGCGCGGGATGACCGAATACGTGCCGTCCTTCTGGATGTTCGCGTGGCTGCGCTCGTTGATGTAGCGCGACTGCGGGTCGTCCCTGGCCTCTTTCGGCCAGGTCGAGAGCAGGTAGTAGTTCAGCGCCGGGCGGCAGGAGGCGCAGCCGTTCGGCGTGCGCCATTCCATGAACGCCATCGTGCCGGCGATCGTGAGCAGCCGGTTGTTGCGGATCGCGTCGCGCACTTCCTGGTGGCTGTGCTCGGTGCAGCCGCACAGCGCCTTCTTCTTCGGTGCGGCGGAGTAGTCGCCGCCGGCGGTGAACATGATGATCTGTTCGACCAGGCCGGTGCAGGAGCCGCAGGAGGCGCTCGCCTTGGTGTGCCTGCGCACCTCGTCCAGCGTGAACAGGCCTTTTTCCTTGATCGACCTGCAGATGGCGCCCTTGGTCACGCCGTTGCAGCCGCACACCTCGTCGGCGTCCGCCATGGACGCGGCCTTGTTCTGGCCCTGGTGCCCGGCGTCGCCCAGGTTGGACTCGCCGAACATCAGCTTGTCGCGGATGTCGGCGATCCTGCGGCCCTCGCGCAGCAGCTTGAAGTACCAGCTGCCATCCACGGTGTCCCCGTACAGGCAGGCGCCGACCAGTTTGTCCTGGCGGATCACCAGCTTCTTGTAGACGCCGGCCGTGGGGTCGCTCATCACGATCTCCTCCGTGCCCTCGCCGCCCATGAAGTCGCCGGCGGAGAACAGGTCGATCCCGGTGACCTTCAGCTTGGTGGAGGTGAGCGAGCCGGTGTAGCGGCCGATGCCGAACTGCGCCAGGTGGTTGGCCGCCACCTTGGCCTGCTCGAACAGCGGCGCGACGAGGCCGTAGGCGATGCCGCGGTGCGCCGCGCATTCGCCCACCGAGTAGATGCGCGCGTCGGTCACGGTCTGCATCGTGTCGTGCACCACGATGCCGCGCTGGCAGTGCAGGCCGGACTGCTCGGCCAGCTCGGTATTCGGGCGGATGCCGACGGCCATCACGACAAGGTCGGCGTCCGCCTGCGAGCCGTCCTGGAACCGGATGGCTTTGACGCGTCCGTCCGGGCGGCCGACCAGTTCCCGGGTGTGGGCGCCGATCAGGAACTTCAGGCCGCGCTCTTCCAGCGATTTCTGCAGCAGCCTGCCGGCGACGTCATCGAGTTGGCGCTCCATCAGCCAGGGCATGACGTGGACCACGCTCACGTCCATGCCGCGCTTCATCAGCCCGTTGGCCGCTTCGAGGCCCAGCAGGCCGCCGCCGATCACCACCGCCTTGCGGTACTTCTGCGCCGCTTCGATCATCGCATTCGTGTCGGCGATGTCGCGGTAGGCGATCACGCCTTCGAGGTCCTTGCCCGGCACGGGCAGGATGAAGGGATTCGAGCCGGTGGCGAGCAGCAGCCGGTCGTAGGCCTCCTCGGTGCCGTCCGCGGCGCGCACGATGCGTCGTACCCGGTCGATCTGCACCACTTTCCTGCCGGCGTGCAGGCGGATGCGGTTCTGCGCGTACCAGTCCCAGGAGTTCAGGACGATCTCGTCCAGCGTCTGTTCGCCCGCCAAGACCGGCGACAGCAGGATGCGGTTGTAGTTCGGGTGCGGCTCGGCCCCGAACACGGCGATGTCGTACAGCTCGGGGGCGATCTTCAGCAGTTCCTCGATCGTGCGCACGCCGGCCATGCCGTTGCCGATCATCACGAGCTTCATCTTCTTCATGCGTGGTGACTCCTGGGATCTGTGTTCCGGGTTCAGGTCAGCACACCACGTTGTGCGCACGGCGCGGGTGCAGCGTTGCACCCGATGCGGAGTGGATTGCAGGGAGCGTGCCAGGCCAGGACAGGCCGCCGTGGCGTGGAATGGTGCGGCGTGCACGCAAAGCGTGCACCGTAGGCTGGCGGTGACGCGCGAACGCGCCGGAACCCCAGCGCTTCGCGCATCGCTGGGGTTGCGCTGCGCTCCACCGCCAGCCTACCCGGCGCGTGTGCAGCGCTCAGCCCGGCACGCCCGGCAGCACGTCCGCCAAGGACAGCACCGCCTGCGCAACGTCGACGATGCGCCGGTTCTGGTTCATGGCCATCTGGCGCAGGGCCTTGTAGGCGTCGTCCTCGGTCATCTGGCGGTGCGCCATCAGCAGGCCCTTGGCGCGCTCGACCACCTTGCGCTCGGTGAGCGAGTTGCGCACCGCATCGAGCTCGTCGCTCATCGCCTGCAGCCGCCGCGACTGCTCCTGCACCATGCCGAGGATCGAGCGCTCCAGGTGCGGGCCGAAGGGCGCGCCGTTCCCGGCGACCGGCTCGCTGGCCAGCGCAGCGAGCATCGCGCGCTGGTCGCGCAACTCCGAGCGTGCCTGCGCGATGCGCGCCTCGCACAGCTCGCGCAGGTGGCGTGCCAGCACGTCCTCCACCGCGCGCAGGGCGTCGATGCGCACGGTGGCGCACTCGTACCAGGCCTGGCTCAGGGCGGGATCCAGCTCGCGGCGCGTGCTGCAGCCGATGCGGCGCAGCCGCTCCAGTTCGGCCAGCGCCGCGGGATCGCGGCTCGCCTGGTCGGCGCGCTGCACCTCGGCGTCCGCGCAGTCGGTGAAGACCTGGAAGCAGGCCTGCTGCGACTCGATCAGGTGGCGCCACTGCTGCTGGCCCGAGGCATTGATGTAGCCGGCCGCGAACACGCTGGCCCCGAGCGCGCGCTCCTGCCCGGCCAGTTCCTTGCCCTGCATGAAGTTGAACATCGCCACCAGCGCGCGCGAGACCTTGGGGTCGCTGGCGGTGTCCGCGGACTCGAACACCACGCCGAGCAGCCTGTTCACGAGCCGCACGTAGGCCGCGGTCGCATCGCGCGCCGACAGCGCCTGGCGCGCGATCCGTGCCCGCAGCGCCGCAAGCCCATCGAGCGCATTCAGCACCACGGCCACGCGGCTGAAGAGGCGGGAGCCGTTGCGCACCGGCAAGGCTCCGGTCTCCAGCGCTTCGAACTGCGCGCGCACCTGGCCTTCGAGCGCCTCGCACTCCTCGACCTGCCGCAGCCGCTGCGCCGCGAAGCGGGTGCCATGCGATCCGAGGAAGACGTTGCAGATGCCGCGCTCGCGCTGCAGGGCGTGGATGAAGCGGCCGGTGGCGCCGACGAGCTCGCTGGTGCGGGCGAGCTCCTCGAGTTCGGCGATCTCGCACTGGCGCGCGGCAAGGAGGAAGCTGGTTGCGGATTTCATCCCCAGCACTGCAGCAACAACCATGCCGCGGATAAACTAGGGCGGATGTTGGTCCTGGGCATCGAGTCTTCCTGCGATGAAACCGGCGTCGCGCTGGTGCAGGCGGACGGCCCGGGCGTCCCGCGCCTGCTCGCGCACGCATTGCACAGCCAGATCGAGATGCACCAGGCCTACGGCGGCGTGGTGCCGGAGCTGGCCAGCCGCGACCACATCCGCCGCGTGCTGCCGCTGGCGCAAGAGGTGCTGGCCCAGGCGCAACGCGGATTGCCCGAGGTCGACGTGGTCGCCTACACGCGCGGCCCGGGCCTGGCCGGCGCGCTGCTGGTGGGTGCCGGCGTCGCCTGCGCGCTGGGGGCGGCGTTGGGCCGGCCGGTGCTGGGCGTGCACCACCTCGAAGGCCACCTGCTGTCGCCGTTCCTGAGCGCGGATCCGCCGGAGTTCCCCTTCGTCGCCTTGCTGGTCTCCGGCGGCCACACGCAACTGATGCAGGTCGACGGCGTCGGCCGCTACACGATGCTGGGCGAAACCATCGACGACGCCGCCGGCGAGGCCTTCGACAAGTCGGCCAAGCTCATGGGCCTCGGCTATCCCGGCGGGCCGGCGCTCTCGCGCCTTGCGCAACAAGGCGATCCGGCCGCCTTCAGGCTGCCACGCCCGCTGCTGCACAGCGGCGACCTCGACTTCTCCTTTGCCGGACTGAAGACGGCCGTGCTCACGCAGGTGCGCAAGCTCGGCGACGCGCTCGAGGCGCGCAAGGCCGACCTGGCCGCATCGACCGAGGCCGCGATCGTGGAGGTGCTGGTCAGAAAATCCCTGGCGGCGCTCGACCGCAGCGGCAGCCAGCGCATCGTCGTGGCCGGCGGCGTGGGTGCGAACCGACGCCTGCGCGAACAGCTCGACGCTGCCTGCGCCAGGCGCGGGGTGCGCGTGCACTATCCCGAGCTGGCCCTCTGCACCGACAACGGGGCCATGATCGCCCTGGCCGCCGCCATGCGCCTGCAGGCCGGCGCGCAGGAGGCGACGACCTCCTATGCCTTCGACGTGAAGCCGCGCTGGCCCTTGCAGGCGCTGGTGGCCTGAGCCCGACACGTCGCTGGCCTAGCTCTGCCGTCCGGCGGAGCGCGGGTTTCCTGCAAGCGCCGCGACAGGCAGCCTTGCCTAAGATGAATCCATGAGTGATTCGGCCTCGCCCTCCGCCTTCGAGGACCCCGCCGGCACGTGGAACCGGCGCTTCTCCGAAGCGGGTTACCTGTTCGGCACGGAGCCCAACGCCTGGCTGCACGACCACGCTTCCCTGTGGGAGGCGGGCGAGCGCGTGCTCTCCGTCGCCGACGGGGAAGGCCGCAACAGCGTCTGGCTGGCGCAGCAGGGCCTGACCGTCGATGCCTTCGACATTTCCGAAGTGGGCGTGCGCAAGGCGCGCGACTTCGCCCGCATCACGGGCGTGAAGGTGAACTTCGCCGTCGCCGACATCGCCACCCTGCAGTGGCCGCGGGGCCTCTACGACGGCGTGGTGGCGATCTTCATCCAGTTCGCCGATCCGGTGCTGCGCGCGCGCATCTTCCGCGGCATGGCCGAATGCCTCAAGCCCGGGGGCAAGGTGGTGCTGCAGGGGTACACCCCGCGCCAGCTCGAATACCGCACCGGCGGGCCGCCCTTCGCCTCGCACATGTACACGCCGCAGCTGCTGCGCGAAGGCTTCCCGGACCTCGAGATCCTGGAAATCAGGGAATACGACGCCGACCTCGCCGAGGGCGCAGGGCACAAGGGACGCTCGGCGCTCATCGGCATGGTGGCGCGCAAGCCGGTCTGAGGCCGGAGCCGACGCTTCTAGCGCGCGAACCATTCCTCCCAGTAGTCCAGGCAGGCCTTGATCTTCGGCAGCCGATGGCGCGTCGGCGCCGTGACGGCGTACACCGGCACCGGTTGCGGATCGATGAAGCCCGCCAGCACCTCCACCAGCAGCCCCTGCGCCACGAGCGCCTCGCCCACCCACGTGTTGAGCCGGCCGATGCCCAGGCCTTGCAGCACCATCTGGGCCACCGTGCCGGAGTCGTTGGCGCGCCATTGGCCGCGCGCCGGGTAGGCCCGGGCCTCGCCCTCGACCCGGAACGGCCACTCGTTGAGGAACGTGACCGCGTTGTTGGTGACGAGCGCGTGCGCCGCCAGTTCCTCGGGGCGTGCAGGCAGGCCGCGTGCCTGCGCATACGCGGGTGCCGCGTAGAGGGCGCGGCCCAGCGCGCCGATCTGCCGCGCGACCACGGTGTCCGGGAGGTTGTTCACGGTGCGGATCGCGATGTCGATGCCTTCGCGCACCATGTCCACCAGCCGGTCGCCGACTTCGAGCTCGAGCTGCAGGCGCGGATGGCGCGCCGCCAGGCCGCCGAGGCTGGGCACCAGCCGGTACTCGGCGACCAGCGAACTCGCCGCCACGCGCACCGGGCCGCTCGGTTCGCCCGAGCGCGCTGCGAACGCGCCTTGCATTTCCTCCAGCGTGTCGAGCGCGCGGCGGCTGTAGGCGAGGAAGGTGCGCCCTTCGTCGGTGAGCGAGAGGCCATGGGTGGAGCGGTGCATGAGCCGTGCGCCGCAGGCCTTTTCGAGCCGCGCCAGCGTGCGCGAGACCTGGCTGACGGGCACGTCCCGCTCGCGCGCGACGGCCGAGAGCGAGCCGAGTTCGGCCACGCGCGCATAGAGCGCCATCTCGTCGAACTGCAGTTGCTGCATGGCGCCGATGCTAGCGGTCCGCGCAAGGCCTTGCAGCCGGCGCAAAACCGATTTGCGGCCGGCGCCGTTTCGCCCGGGCCGCGCGCTTCCTAGAGTGGCTTGCTCGCATCCACCCTCCAGGAGAGCCGCATGGACTACCGCTGCACCGAAGCCTTCGCCCGCCAGATGGAAGCCGCCGCCCTGCGTGCTGAGGGCCTGCGGCAGGAGGCGATCGGGGCCTTCTGGCATGCCGTCGGTGCTGGCGTCCGCATCGCCTGGAGGGCGCTGCTGCGCCGGCTGGTGCGCCCGTCGCGCACCGAAACCCTGTTCCCGGAGGCCTGAACCATGCCCACGCTGCAACTGAAGATCACCCCGCCGCAATCCACGGAGCGCCTCGGCCTGCTGGCCCGGCGCCTGACGGACCTCTCCACCGAGGTGCTGGGCAAGCGCCGCGAGGTCACGGCCGTGGTGATCGAGGAACTGTGGCCGGGCCGATGGTTCATCGGCGGCCGCAATCCGCGCGATCCGACCGCGATGCTGGAGATCCGCGTGACCGAGGGGACGAACAGCGTCGAGGAGAAGGAGGATTTCATCGCCGCCGCGTGGCAGGAACTGCAGCAGCAGCTCGGGCCGTTGGAGGAGGGGAGTTATGTGGTCGTGCAAGAGGTGCCGGCGACGGATTGGGGCTACGGGGGGCGGACGCAGGCTGCGCGCAGGATGACGGTGCCGGTGCTGTGAAGCTGTCGTTGGGCTGCGTAACGATCTTGGGCAGCGCAGCCTCAGCGCCCCTGCGTCATTCCCGCGCATCGCGGGAACCCAGAGAGCGCGAAGCGCTGTGCGTCGGAAATCCCGACGGGCCTCGTCACGCCAACGACGACACGGCCGATCGTCGCGACGGCCGGGGCACGGTGCGGGACCGCGTTGGTGATGCCCGGAAAATCGGGCCTGCCGGCACAGCGAGGCTACACAGCGACAGCGATGTGAGCCTCGCGTACGTGGACATGCTCGCAACATTTGTTGGACCGGAGAGTTTGCCGCGCGCGGCAAACTCGCAGGGACTTATGTTGCGCGTGCCGGCAGGCCCGATTTTCCGGGGAAGTCCGGCGCGCGAAGCCGCCGGACCTTCACCATTGCGGGCACGCACCGTGCGCCGGCCGGCGTGACGCCCCCGGAAAACAAAAGAGGGCGCTCATCGCGCCCCCTCTGGGTCCCCGCCTGCGCGGGGATGACGGATGTCCCCCCGCTCTGCGCGGCAAGTCCAGCAGTTACTGCACCGCGATCTGGCGCGCCGTCACGACCGGCTTCTTCTTGCCGACGGTCAGCGTCAGCACGCCGTTTTCCAGCTTCGCGCTGGTCGCGTCGGTGTCGATGTCGGCCGGAAATTCGTAGGCGGCCTTGTACTGACGCGGCGCGCCTTCCACGGTCTTGACGCTCAGGACGGTGCCGTCGACGTCGATGGCGAGCTGCTCGCGCGCCACGCCGGGCACGTCGAGCGAGAGGGTCCAGGCCTCGCCGTTCTGTTCCACCTTGGCCGCCTGGGCGACCGGCTGGAACACGGAGTCGGCGAGGAAGCGCTCGAAGCTGCGGTCGAAGGCGCGATGGGTACGAAGGGCGGGGGCGAACAACATGGTCAAACTCCTCTGGGTGGATGGCATCGGGCGCGGGCGGCTCCTGTCGCCGCGTCCCTTAAACTTCGCGGCTCTCGCATTCGATCGCCGCCTGGTCCCCATCTGCGCACCAGCCACGACATTTCAAGAGATTTCCAGGCATGAAAATTCTTCGGCGCACGGTCTTGAAAACGGCCGCTGCAGCGGCATTTCTCCCCGCGTTCGCGCGCGCCCAGCCCGCCACGGCGCCGATCAAGCTGGCGATGATCGAGGGCCTGTCCGGCGGCAACGCCAACGGCGGCGAGGCGGTGTTCCGCAATCTCGCGTGGGCCGTGGAGCGCGTGAACCAGCGCGGTGGCGTGCGCACCCGTGCCGGCGCGCGGGCGCTGCAGCTCGATCGCTACGACAGCAAGGGCCAGATCGAGGAAGCGCTGTCGGCACTGCGCTCGGCCATCGACGACGGCGCGCGCGTGATCCTCCA
Organism: Ramlibacter alkalitolerans; assembly: GCF_016722765.1. GTDB lineage: Bacteria > Pseudomonadota > Gammaproteobacteria > Burkholderiales > Burkholderiaceae_C > Ramlibacter > Ramlibacter alkalitolerans. The sequence continues at coordinate 306,487 of NZ_JAEQND010000002.1, forward strand.
GGGCAATTCGTCGGCGGTCGCCGCCGCGCTGATCGAGGCGATCAACCGGCACAACGAGCGCGAGCCGGAGCGCCGCGTGGTGTTCCTCAACTACTCCGCCGTCGACCCGATCCTCACCAACGAGAAGTGCAGCTTCTGGCACTTCCGCTTCGACGCCCATGCCGACATGCGCATGGCGGCGCTGATGTCCGTTCTGCGCGACGACCGCGCGCTGCGCTCGGTGTACCTGCTCAATCCGGACTACAGCTTCGGCCACGCGGTGCAGCGCGAGGCGCGCCGCCAGCTCGCCGCCCAGCGCCCCGACGTGCAGGTGGTCGGCGAGGAACTGCACCCGCTGCTGCGCATCAAGGACTTCGCGCCGTACGCCACCAAGATCAAGGCGAGCGGCGCCGACGCGGTGATCACGGGCAACTTCTCCAACGACCTCACGCTGCTGGTGAAGGCCGCCCGCGAGATCGGCTTCGAGGGCCGCTTCTACACCTTCTACGGCAACGCGCTCGGGGCGCCGGCGGCGATCGGCGAGGCCGGCGTCGGCAAGGTGCTGGCCGTGGCCGAGTGGCTGCCGAACCTGCCCACGCGCGAGAGCGAGGCCTTCTACCAGTCCTTCCGGCAGCGCTTCCCGCGGCCGGCGGACGACTACGTGCACCTGCGCATGCAGATGCTGGTGGAGGCGCTGGCGCAGGCCATCGAGCGCGCCGGCGTGGTCGAGGCGGTGCCGCTCGCCCTGGCGCTGGAGCAGGTGCAGGTGAGCTTCGCGGGCCAGGCGGGCCGCATGCGTGCGGCGGACCACCAGTTCCAGCAGCCGCTGGTGCTGGGCCTGATGGACCGGCTGGGCACGCCCGGCGTGCGCTTCGATGTCGAAGGATCGGGCTACGGCTTCCGCGTCGTGCGCGTGATCGCGCCGGCGCAGGCCGAATTGCCCCACGCCTGCAAGATGGCGCGCCCGGCCTGATACTGCGGACCCTATGCGCAAGATCGTCGTCGACCTCGAAGAATCCAAGATCCGTGAAGTGGCCAATGCCGGCATGGGACGCAGCGACGTGCTGCCGTTCTGGTTCGGGGAGAGCGACGAAGTCACGCCCGCCTTCATCCGCGAGGCGGCCATTGCCTCGCTGACCGCGGGCGAGACCTTCTACGCCCACAACCTCGGCCTGCCGGAGCTGCGCCAGGCCATCTCCGCCTACACCTCCAGGCTGCACGGGCCGGTGGGGACCGACCGCATCGCCGTCACGTCCGGCGGCGTCAACGCGCTGATGCTCGCCTGCCAGGCGGTGGTGGATGCCGGCGACGAAGTGGTGGTCGTGACGCCGGTCTGGCCCAACCTGCCGGCGCAGGCGCGGATCATGGGCGCGAAGCTCAAGCCCGTGTCGCTGACGCCCACGGACGGCGCCTGGACGCTCGACCTGCAGCGCCTGCTGGACGCGATCACGCCGGCCACGCGCCTGCTGATCGTCAATGCGCCGAACAATCCGACCGGCTGGACGCTCACGCGCGCCGAGCAGGAGGCGATCCTGGCCCATTGCCGCCGCACCGGCACCTGGATCCTGGCCGACGAGGTGTACGAGCGCCTGTACTTCGAGCCGACGCCGAACGCCTGCGCGCCGAGCTTCCTGGACGTGGCCGGGCCGGAGGACCGCGTGGTGATCGCCCACAGCTTTTCCAAGAGCTTTCTCATGACGGGCTGGCGCTTGGGCTGGCTCGTGATGCCGCCGCAGATGACCCACCACATGGGCAAGCTGATCGAGTTCAACACCTCCTGCGCCAGTGTCTTCACGCAGCGGGCGGCCGTCGAGGCAGTCCAGCGCACGGAAGAAGTCACGCCGCGGGTGGTGGCGCACCTGAAGACCTGCCGCGACACGCTGGTGCCGCTGCTGCAGGGCCTGCCGGGGGTGGAACTGAGCCCCGCCCGGGGCGGCATGTACGCGTTCTTCAAGCTCGACGGCTTCGACGATTCGCTCGTGCTGGCGAAGCGGCTGGTGGCGGAAGCGGGCATCGGGCTGGCGCCCGGCAATGCCTTCGCGCCCGAGGCGAATGGCTGGCTGCGGTGGTGCTTCGCGTCAAAGGATGTGGCACGGCTGAGGCAGGGGGTGGACCGGCTGGGGACGTGGCTGGCCAGGCCGACCGGTCGAGCCGCCGCGTAGGCTGGCGGTGACCCGCGAAGCGCGGGAACCCCAGCGCTCCGATGCGCTCGCGCACCGCTGGGGTTCCTTCGTCACCACCAGCCTACAAAGCCGGGTCGAGGCACCCCCGTAGGTGGCGGTGACCCGCGAAGCGCGGGAACCCAGCGCTCCGCCGTCATTCCCGCGCAGGCGGGAATCCACCGCCGCGCCCGGCGGCCCCGGGTCCCCGCTGCGCGGGGATGACGGGGCTTTTGCCCGTCAGCTATAATCCCTAGGTTCTGCACCTCGCAGAGCGCACGTACGGCCGCACGTTCCAGCAGGCCGCACGCAAGTCAACAACTTTCAAAGGAATCCGATGACCGCCATCAACAAGGCAGAGATCGTCGCCGCCAACGCGCGCGGCACCAACGACACCGGCAGCCCCGAAGTGCAAGTCGCGCTTCTCACGGCCCGCATCAACGAGCTCACCCCGCACTTCAAGACGCACGCCAAGGACCACCATGGCCGTCGCGGCCTGCTGCAGCTGGTGAACCGCCGCAAGCGCCTCCTGGCCTACCTGAAGGACAAGGACGCCTCGCGCTACACGGCCCTGATCGGCAAGCTGGGCCTGCGCAAGTAAGCAGCCCCCACCGAGGCAACGCCTGAGACGGTTCGCGCAACTGGCTCAGGCGTTTTTCACTTCGGAGCGGCCGCGACCGGATACGCGCTGTGTCATTCCTCGGGGGCTTGGGAGCCTCCCGAGTCCCCTAGGAATGGCATCGTGTTCGGCCCCACGCCCCTCCGTCCCATCGAGAGAAAAGAGGACATGCCATGAGCATCTTCAACAAGGTCACCAAGTCGTTCCAGTGGGGCAACCACACCGTCACGCTGGAAACGGGCGAGATCGCCCGCCAGGCCGGCGGCGCCGTGCTGGTCAACATCGAGGACACGGTGGTGCTCGCCACCGTCGTCGGCTCCAAGACCGCCAAGCCGGGCCAGGACTTCTTCCCCCTGACCGTCGACTACATCGAGAAGACCTACGCCGCCGGCAAGATCCCCGGCAGCTTCTTCAAGCGTGAAGCCAAGCCCTCGGAACTCGAGACGCTCACCTCCCGCCTGATCGACCGCCCGATCCGCCCGCTGTTCCCCGAGGGCTTCTACAACGAGGTGCACGTGGTCATCCACACCATCTCGCTGAACCCCGAAGTCGACGCCGACATCGCCGCCATGATCGGCGTGTCCGCCGCGCTGTCCATCTCCGGCATCCCGTTCAACGGCCCGATCGGCGCTGCCCGCGTGGGCTACGTCAACGGCGAGTACGTGCTGAACCCGGGCCCGACCGCCCGCAAGATGTCCGACCTCGATCTGGTCGTCGCCGGCACCGAGGCCGCCGTGCTGATGGTGGAATCCGAGGCGCAGCAGCTGTCCGAGGAAGTGATGCTGGGCGCCGTGGTGTTCGGCCACGAGCAGGGCAGGATCGCGATCGACGCCATCCACGAACTGGTGCGCGAAGCCGGCAAGCCGGTCTGGGACTGGCAGCCGCCGGCCAAGGACGAAGCCTTCATCGCCCGCGTGAGCGCCGTCGCCGAGGAGAAGATCCGCGCCGCCTACCAGATCCGCTCCAAGCAGGCCCGCACGCAAGCCCTGCGCGACGCCACCGCTTCGGTGCAGTCCGCGCTGAAGGAGCAGGGCGTCGAGTTCGACCCGGTGAAGGTCGACAACCTGCTGTTCGACATCGAGGCGCGCATCGTGCGCAGCCAGATCCTCTCCGGCGAGCCGCGCATCGACGGCCGCGACACGCGCACCGTGCGCCCGATCGAGATCCGCACCGGCGTGCTGCCCCGCACCCATGGCTCGGCCCTCTTCACGCGCGGCGAAACCCAGGCGCTGGTGGTCTCCACGCTCGGCACCGAGCAGGACGCGCAGCGCATCGACGCCCTGGCCGGCGAGTTCCAGGACCGCTTCCTGTTCCACTACAACATGCCTCCCTTCGCCACCGGCGAGACGGGCCGCATGGGCTCCACCAAGCGGCGCGAAGTCGGCCACGGCCGCCTGGCCAAGCGGGCGCTGATCCCGGTGCTGCCCTCCAAGGAGGAGTTCCCCTACGTGATGCGCGTGGTCTCCGAGATCACCGAGTCCAACGGTTCCTCCTCGATGGCTTCGGTCTGCGGCGGCTGCCTGTCGCTGATGGACGCCGGCGTGCCGCTGAAGGCGCACGTGGCCGGCATCGCCATGGGCCTGATCAAGGAAGCCAACCGCTTCGCGGTGCTGACCGACATCCTCGGCGACGAGGACCACCTCGGCGACATGGACTTCAAGGTGGCCGGCACGGTCAACGGCGTGACGGCGCTGCAGATGGACATCAAGATCCAGGGCATCACCAAGGAGATCATGCAGGTCGCGCTGGCGCAGGCCAAGGAAGCGCGCATGCACATCCTGGGCAAGATGCAGGAGGCGCTGGGCGCAGCCAAGTCCGACGTGTCCACCTGGGCGCCGCGCCTGTACACGATGAAGATCAACCCCGAGAAGATCCGCGACGTGATCGGCAAGGGCGGCGCTGTCATCCGCGCGCTGACGGAAGAGACGGGCACGCAGATCGACATCGCGGAAGACGGCACGATCACCATCGCCTCCACCGACGCCGGCAAGGCCGAAGAGGCGAAGAAGCGCATCGAGCAGATCACCGCCGAAGTCGAAGTCGGCAAGGTCTACGAAGGCCCGATCACGAAGATCCTGGACTTCGGCGCGCTGGTCAACCTGCTGCCCGGCAAGGACGGCCTGCTGCACATCTCCCAGATCGCTCACGAGCGCGTGGAGAGGGTCACCGACTACCTGTCCGAAGGCCAGGTGGTGAAGGTCAAGGTGCTGGAGACCGACGACAAGGGCCGCGTGAAGCTGTCCATGAAGGCGCTGGCCGACCGTCCGGAAGGCATGGAAGACCGCCCGCCGCGCGAGCCGCGTGGCGATCGCGGTGACCGCGGTGACCGTGGCGACCGTCCCCCGCGCGGTGATTACCGCGGTGGCGACCGTGGCGATCGCGGCGACCGCGGCGAAGGCCGTGGCGACCGCCCCCCGCGCGAGCCGCGCGAGAACCGCGAACCGCGCGAGCCGCGCACCGAGCCGCAGCAGGAATCCGGCGGCAATACGCCCGAGGGCGGCAACCAGCAGTGATGGCGTTCCACGTTGGGCGTTCGGCGTCCGGCGTGGACTCCTTCGCCCAACGCCCAACTCTCAACGCCCAACGAACATGAAAGCCATCGAGATCACGCAATACGGCGCGCCGGAAGTCCTGCGCGCCGGTGAGCGCCCCGACCCGGCGCCGGGTGCGGGGGAACTGCTGATCCGCGTCACCGCCAGTGGCGTGAACCGGCCCGACGTGCTCCAGCGCACCGGCAACTACCCGGTGCCGCCCGGCGCGTCGGACATCCCCGGCCTGGAGGTCGCGGGCACGATCGTCTCCGGCGACGAGAAGGCGATGAAGGACGCCGGCCTGAAGGTCGGCGACCGCGTCTGCGCGCTGGTCTCCGGCGGCGGCTATGCGCAACTGTGCGTCGCGCCGGTCGGCCAGTGCCTGCCCGTGCCGCAAGGCCTGAGCGACGTCGAGGCGGCTTCGCTGCCCGAGACCTTCTTCACCGTCTGGAGCAACGTGTTCGACCGTGGGCGCCTTGCGGGCGGCGAATCGTTCATGGTCCAGGGCGGCACCAGCGGCATCGGCGTCACCGCGATCCAGATGGCCAAGGCGATGGGCGCCTCCAAGGTGCTTGCCACCGCCGGCTCCGACGACAAGTGCCAGGCCTGCGTCGCGCTCGGCGCGGACCATGCCATCAACTACAAGACGCAGGACTTCGCCGAAGAAGCGAAGAAGCTCACCGACGGCAAGGGCGTGGACGTGATCCTCGACATGGTCGCCGGCAGCTACGTCGACCGCGAGGTCAAGTGCGTCAACGAGGACGGCCGCATCGTGATCATCGCGGTGCAGGGCGGGACCAAGAGCGAGTTCAACGCCGGACTGGTGCTGCGCCGTCGCATCACGATCACGGGCTCGACGCTGCGTCCGCGGCCCGTCGCCTTCAAGGCGGCGATCGCGCAATCACTGGCGAAGAACGTGTGGCCGCTGATCGAGGCCGGCAGGATCAAGCCGGTGATCCACAGCACCTTCCCCGCCGCGGAAGCGGCGAAGGCCCATGCGCTGATGGAGTCCAACCAGCACGTCGGCAAGATCGTCCTGACCTGGTAAAGCGAGATGACGAAAAGAAAACTGATTGCCGGCAACTGGAAGATGAACGGCAACCTGGAGGCCAACGACGCGCTGGTGCGCGCGCTGGTGGCGGGGATGAAGGACGCGGGTTGCGACGTCGCCGTGTGCGTGCCGGCGCCGTACCTGGCGCAGGTGCAGATGCTGCGCCACGGCGCGAAGCTGGAACTGGGCGCGCAGGATGTGTCGCAGCACGCCAGCGGCGCCTACACCGGTGAAGTGTCGGCCGCCATGCTGCGCGAGTTCGGCGTGCGCTACGCCATCGTCGGCCACTCCGAGCGGCGCCAGTACCACGGAGAAACCGACGCGCTGGTGGCGGAGAAGGCCAAGGCCGCGCTGGCCCTGGGCATCACGCCCATCGTGTGCATCGGCGAGACGCTGGCCGAGCGCGAGGCCGGCCGCACCGAGGAAGTGGTCAAGCGCCAGATGGCGGCGGTGATCCACGTCAACGGCCACTGCATCAGCGAGATCGTGGTCGCCTACGAGCCGGTGTGGGCCATCGGCACCGGCAGGACGGCGACGCCCGAGCAGGCGCAGCAGGTGCATGCGCTGCTGCGCAAGCAGCTCGCCGCCGCGACCCCGCAGGCCGAGCGCGTGAACATCCTCTACGGCGGCAGCATGAACGCGGCCAATGCGGCCAGCCTGCTGGCGCAGCCGGACATCGACGGCGGCCTCATCGGCGGCGCTTCGCTCAAGTCCGCGGATTTCCTTCAGATCATTGCCGCGGCCAGCGCCTGACGCGCGCCGCGTGACCATAACAACGGAGTATTTGGAATGAACGTCTTGTTGACCATCGTGCTGACCGTGCAGATGCTGACAGCCCTGGGCATGATCGGCCTCATCCTGCTGCAGCACGGCAAGGGCGCGGACATGGGCGCCGCCTTCGGCAGCGGCGCCTCGGGCAGCCTGTTCGGCGCCAGCGGCAGCGCGAATTTCCTCTCGCGCACCACGGCCATCCTGGCGGCGGTATTCTTCGTCTGCACCCTGACCCTGGCTTACTTCAGTCACAGCGTCAAGCCGGTGAGCTCCGGATCCGTCCTCGAGCGCGCGGCCCCCGCGGCGCCCGCCGCTTCGGCCACGGGCCCGAACCCGGCGAACCAGATCCCGGGCGGCGGCACGCCGGTCCCTGCGCAGCAAGGTCCCGCGACCTCGCCGGCGACGACCGCGCCCGTCGCGCCTGCCTCTGGCGCTGCGCAGATTCCAACGAAGTGATCCAGCCCGAGTGATCTAGGTCAAGCAAGGGTCACTGTCGCTTCCGCCCGGCAGTGACGACTTGGATTGAGAGTACACTTAGTGGTTGTACGGATAGGCGAAGCGCTTCGAGGGAAGCGCACTCCTCGCGAGCCTGCCGGACGTGTAGTTTCAGCCGACGTGGTGAAATTGGTAGACACGCTATCTTGAGGGGGTAGTGGCGAAAGCTGTGCGAGTTCGAGTCTCGCCGTCGGCACCAACATAAGAGCCTGCCGGGCACGCACCCGGCAGCGCACAAAGCGCGGACCTTGCCGAAGATGAACCTCGACCAGTACCTCCCTGTCCTCCTGTTCATCCTTGTCGGCGTCGGTGTCGGCATCGCTCCCCAGGTCATGGGCTGGTTGTTCGCCAAGGGCATGGGCGTGCAGCGGCCCGACGCCGCGAAGAACGCCCCCTACGAGTGCGGCTTCGAAGCCTTCGAGGACGCGCGCATGAAGTTCGACGTGCGCTACTACCTCGTGGCCATCCTGTTCATCCTGTTCGACCTCGAGATCGCCTTCCTCTTCCCGTGGGCGGTCGCGTTGCGGGAAATTGGCCCCGTGGGCTTCTGGGCCATGATGATTTTCCTGTCGATCCTGGTCGTGGGTTTCGTCTACGAATGGAAGAAGGGCGCGCTGGACTGGGAGTGATTCCCCGCGCTCCGTGCTTCGCTCCCACTTCCGTCTCCAGCAAGAAAGTTTTATGGCAAACCAGGGCATCCTCGAAAAAGGTGTCGTGACCACGACCGTGGACACGGTCATCAACTGGGCCAAGACCGGCTCTCTGTGGCCCATGACCTTCGGCCTCGCCTGCTGCGCGGTGGAGATGATGCACGCCGGTGCGGCGCGCTACGACATCGACCGCTTCGGCATGCTGTTCCGCCCGAGCCCGCGCCAGTCCGACCTGATGATCGTGGCCGGCACGCTGTGCAACAAGATGGCGCCGGCCCTGCGCCGCGTGTACGACCAGATGGCCGAGCCGCGCTGGGTGATCTCGATGGGCTCCTGCGCCAACGGCGGCGGCTACTACCACTACAGCTATTCGGTGGTGCGCGGCTGCGACCGCGTGGTCCCGGTGGACGTCTATGTGCCGGGCTGCCCGCCGACGGCCGAGGCGCTGCTGTACGGAATCATCCAGCTGCAGCAGAAGATCCGCCGCACGCAGACCATCGCCCGCGCCTGAAGGAAAGCCACACCATGATGCAGGCCACCGTGAGCCCCACGCCCGAAACCGTGCGCGACGCCGTCGTTGCCGCCCTGGGCGAGCGGGCCAGGAGCGTGACGCTCAGGCTCGGCGAAGTCACCGTCGTCGTCGCCGCCAAGGACTACCACGAGGCCGCGCGCATCCTGCGCGACGCGCCCGGCTGCCGGTTCGAGCAGCTGATGGACCTGTGCGGCGTCGACTACTCCGAATACGGCATGGGCTCGTGGGAAGGACTGCGCTACGCGGTCACCTCGCACCTGCTGTCCGTGAGCCTGAACCAGCGCGTGCGCATCCGCGTGTTCTGCCCCGACGACGACCTGCCGGTGGTGGACTCCGTCACCGACCTGTGGAGCGCGGCCAACTGGTTCGAGCGCGAGGCCTTCGACCTGTACGGCATCGTGTTCGAGGGCCACTCGGACCTGCGCCGCATCCTGACGGACTACGGCTTCATCGGCCATCCCTTCCGCAAGGACTTCCCGGTCTCCGGCCATGTCGAGATGCGCTACGACCCCGAGCGCAAGCGCGTGGTCTACCAGCCCGTGACCATCGAGCCGCGCGAGATCACGCCCCGGATCATCCGCGAGGAGAAGTACGGGGGGCTGCAGTGATGCGGACATCCTTCAACGCAAAAGCCGCGAAAGCCTCGCAAAAGCCGCGAAACGAAATCCTCATGGAAGTTTTCTGCGGTCTTGGTCTTCCTTTTGCGGCTTTTGCGTTGAATGCCTCCTGCTGCGACGGTAAGTGACATGGCTGAAATCAAGAACTACACCCTGAATTTCGGGCCGCAGCATCCGGCCGCGCACGGCGTGCTGCGGCTGGTGCTCGAGCTCGATGGCGAAGTGATCCAGCGCGCCGACCCGCACATCGGGCTGCTGCACCGCGCCACCGAGAAGCTCGCCGAAACCAAGACCTTCATCCAGGCGCTGCCCTACATGGACCGTCTCGACTACATGTCGATGATGTCCAACGAGCACGCGTACTGCCTGGCCGTCGAGAAGCTGCTCGGCATCGACGTGCCGATCCGCGCCCAGTACATCCGCGTCATGTTCTCCGAGATCACGCGCCTGCTGAACCACCTCCTGTGGCTCGGCGCGCACGGCCTCGACTGCGGCGCGATGAACATCCTGATCTACTGCTTCCGCGAACGGGAAGACCTGTTCGACATGTACGAGGCGGTGTCGGGCGCGCGCATGCACGCGGCCTACTTCCGTCCGGGCGGCGTGTACCGCGACCTGCCGGATTCGATGCCCCAGTACCGGGCGAGCAAGGTGCGCAACCAGCGCGACGTCGACCGCCTGAACGACGGCCGCAGCGGCACGCTGCTGGACTTCATCGAGGACTTCACGAAGCGCTTCCCGGGCTACGTCGACGAATACGAGACGCTGCTGACTGAGAACCGCATCTGGAAGCAGCGCACGGTGGGCATCGGCGTGGTCACGCCCGAGCGCGCCCTGAACCTGGGTTTCGCCGGCCCGATGCTGCGCGGCTCCGGCATCCCCTGGGACCTGCGCAAGTCGCAGCCCTACGAGGTGTACGACCGGCTCGAGTTCGACATCCCCGTCGGCCGCACCGGCGACTGCTACGACCGCTACCTCGTGCGCATGCAGGAGCTGCGCGAGTCCAACCGGATCATCCAGCAGTGCGTGCAGTGGCTCAGGGCGAACCCGGGCCCCGTCATCACGGACAACCACAAGGTGGCGCCGCCGGATCGCGAATCCATGAAGGCCAACATGGAGGAACTGATCCACCACTTCAAGCTGTTCTCCGAAGGCTTCCGCGTGCCGGAAGGCGAGGCGTACGCCGCGGTGGAACACCCCAAGGGCGAGTTCGGCATCTACATCGTGAGCGACGGTGCCAACAAGCCCTACCGCCTGAAGATCCGCCCGCCGGGCTTCCCGCACCTGGCCGCCCTCGACGAGATGGGCAAGGGCCACATGATCGCCGACGCCGTGGCGATCATCGGCACGATGGACATCGTGTTCGGAGATATTGACCGATGATTTCTGAGAACACCAGGAGCCGCTTCGCCCGCGAAGTGGCCAAGTACCCGCCCGACCAGAAGCAATCCGCCGTCATGGCCTGCCTGGCCATCGTGCAGCAGGAGCAGGGCCACGTCACGCTCGACGCCGAACGCGAGATCGGCGACTATCTGGGCATGCCCCCGATCGCGGTGCACGAGGTCTCGACGTTCTACAACATGTACAACCAGCACAAGGTGGGCAAGTACAAGCTGAACGTCTGCACCAACCTGCCTTGCCAGCTGCGCGACGGCCTGGCGGCCCTCCAGCACCTGGAAAAGCGCCTGGGCATCGAGATGGGCGAGACGACGCCCGACGGCCTGTTCACGATCCAGCAGAGCGAATGCCTGGGCGCCTGCGCCGACTCGCCGGTGATGCTGGTCAACGACCGCACGATGTGCAGCTTCATGACGGCCGACAAGCTGGACCAGCTGATCGACGGCCTCAGGAAAGCCGAGGGCGTGGCATGAATGCCGACCAGGTCCTCTCGCAGTTCATGGCGACGGGTGTCCAGACCTGTTTCCACAACCGCCACATCGACCCGCAGATCTACAAGGGCCTGGACGGCACCAACTGGCGCCTGAAGGACTACGAGGCGCGCGACGGCTACAAGGCGCTGCGCAAGATCCTCGACGAAGGCCTCACGACCGACCAGGTGATCGCCACCGTCAAGGAAAGCGCGCTGCGCGGCCGCGGCGGCGCCGGCTTCCCCACGGGCCTGAAGTGGAGCTTCATGCCCCGCCAGTTCCCGGGGCAGAAGTACCTGGTGTGCAACTCCGACGAGGGTGAGCCCGGGACCTGCAAGGACCGCGACATCCTGATGTACAACCCCCACATCGTGATCGAGGGGATGATCATCGCGGCCTACGCGATGGGCATCACCGTGGGCTACAACTACATCCACGGCGAGATCATGCAGGTCTACGACCGGTTCGAGGAAGCGCTGGAAGAGGCGCGCGCGGCCGGCTACCTGGGCAACAACATCCTCGGTTCGCCCTTCAGCTTCCAGCTGCATGCGTTCCACGGCTTCGGCGCCTACATCTGCGGCGAGGAAACGGCGCTGCTGGAATCGCTGGAAGGCAAGAAGGGGCAGCCCCGCTTCAAGCCGCCGTTCCCGGCCAGCTTCGGCCTGTACGGCAAGCCCACCACGATCAACAACACCGAGACCTTCGGCGCGGTGCCCTGGATCATCCGCAACGGCGGCCAGGCCTACCTCGACATCGGCAAGCCGAACAACGGCGGCACGAAGATCTTCTCGGTCTCGGGCGACGTCGAACTCCCCGGCAACTACGAAGTGCCCATGGGCACGCCCTTCAGCAAGCTGCTGGAGCTGTGCGGCGGCGTCAAGGGCGGCAGGAAACTCAAGGCGGTGATCCCCGGCGGCTCCTCCGCCCCGGTGCTGCCGGCCGACCTCATGATGCAGTGCACGATGGACTACGACTCCATCGCCAAGGCCGGCTCCATGCTCGGCTCCGGTGCCGTCATCGTGATGGACGAGACGCGCGACATGGTCGAAAGCCTGCTGCGCCTGTCGTACTTCTACATGCACGAGTCCTGCGGCCAGTGCACGCCCTGCCGCGAAGGCACGGGCTGGATGTGGCGCGTGATCGACCGCATCCAGAACGGCTACGGCAAGCAGAGCGACCTGGACCTGCTGAACTCCGTGGCGGACAACATCCAGGGCCGCACCATCTGCGCGCTGGGCGATGCCGCCGCGATGCCGGTGCGCGCGATGATCAAGCACTTCCGCCACGAGTTCGAGGCGAAGATCGCCGCCGCCGCGAAGGCCCAAGCCCCTCACCCCGACCCTCTCCCCGGGGGGGAGAGGGTGAGAACGGAAGCGCGGAGCGCTTAGTCACATGATCGAAATCGAACTCGACGGACAGAAGGTGGAGGTCACCGAAGGCAGCATGATCATGCATGCCGCCGACAAGGCCGGTACCTACATCCCCCACTTCTGCTACCACAAGAAGCTCTCCATCGCGGCCAACTGCCGCATGTGCCTGGTGGACGTGGAGAAGGCGCCCAAGCCGATGCCGGCCTGCGCCACCCCCGTCACCAACGGCATGATCGTGCGCACCCGCAGCGACAAGGCGCTCAAGGCGCAGCAGTCGGTGATGGAGTTCCTGCTGATCAACCATCCGCTGGACTGCCCGATCTGCGACCAGGGCGGCGAATGCCAGCTGCAGGACCTGGCCGTGGGCTACGGCCCCGGCGCCTCGCGCTACGAGGAAGAAAAGCGCGTCGTCATGCACAAGGACGTCGGCCCGCTGATCTCCATGGAGGAGATGAGCCGCTGCATCCACTGCACCCGCTGCGTGCGCTTCGGCCAGGAAATCGCCGGCGTGATGGAGCTGGGCATGGTCAACCGCGGCGAGCACAGCGAGATCACCACGGTGCTGGGCGACACGGTGGACTCCGAGGTCTCCGGCAACATGATCGACCTGTGCCCGGTCGGCGCGCTCACCAGCAAGCCGTTCCGCTACAGCGCGCGGCCGTGGGAACTCTCGCGCCGCAAGAGCGTGAGCCCGCATGACTCCAGCGGCGCGAACCTGATCGTGCAGGTGAAGAACAACAAGGTCCTGCGCGTGCTGCCGTTCGAGAACAACGACGTCAACGAGTGCTGGATCGCCGACCGCGACCGCTTCTCCTACGAAGCGCTCAACACGCCCGAGCGCCTCACCTCGCCCATGATCAAGCATGGCGGCGAGTGGAAGACGGTCGACTGGCAGACCGCGCTGGAATACGTGGCGCGCGGCGTCGCCGAGATCCAGCGGGACCACGGCGGCCGTGCCATCGGCGCGCTGGTCTCGCCGCACAGCACCGTCGAGGAACTGTTCCTCGCGCAGAAGCTGGTGCGCACGCTGGGCAGCGAGAACGTCGACCACCGCCTGCGCCACGCCGAGTTCGCGAGCGAGGAAGGCGTGCGCTGGCTCGGGACGAGCATCGCCTCGCTCTCCACGCTGCAACGCGCGCTGGTGATCGGCTCGAACCTGCGCAAGGACCATCCGCTGTTCGCCCTGCGCGTGCGCGCCGCGGTGCGCAGCGGCGCCCAGGTGAGCGTCGTGCATGACCGCGACGACGACTGGGCGATGGCGATGGCCGGCAAGTCCATCGTTCCCGCCGGCCAATGGGTGCAGGCGCTGTCCGATATCGCCACCGTGATCGGCGACGAGAAGGGCAGCAAGGCGCCGCTGCAAGGCAATGCAACGGATACCGCGAAGGCGATCGCCGCCTCGCTGCTCTCGGGCGAGCGCAAGGCCATCCTGCTGGGGAATGCCGCCGCGCACCATCCGGCGGCGAGTTCGCTGCTGGCCCTGGCCAACTGGATCGCCGAGATGACCGGCGCCACGGTCGGCTACCTGACCGAAGCCGCCAACACCGTCGGCGCGCAACTCGTGAAGGCCGTGCCGGGCAACGGCGGCCTGAACGCGAAGCAGATGCTGGAAGGCGGCTGCAAGGCGCTGTTCCTGCTGAACACCGAACCGGCGTTCGACTCCGCCGTCGGCGCCGGCAAGCTGGGCGGGCAGGGCAGCATGGTGATCACGCTGTCGCCCTTCAAGGCCAACCTGGACATCAGCGACGTGCTGCTGCCGATCGCGCCCTGGACCGAAACGCCGGGCACCTTCGTCAACGCCGAAGGCCGCGTGCAGAGCTTCCACGCCGTGGTCAAGCCGCTGGCGGAAACGCGCCCGGCCTGGAAGGTGCTGCGGGTGCTGGCCAACATGCTGGGCCTGCAGGGCTTCGACTACGACTCGGCGCAGGAAGTGCTGCAGGAGGCGCGCGGCAAGGCCGACGCGGAGCAGGCCTTCGTGCAGGGCAGCCTGCTGTCGAACAGGACGGCCAAGGCCGCCTGGCTGGGCGACACCGACGCCAGGCCGGTCGCCGCGGCGATCTACCAGCTCGATGGCGTGGTGCGCCGCGCGCCCTCGCTGCAGCTGACCGCCGATGGCCTCGCGGGGCAGCAGCAGGCGGTCGCGCAGCAGCAGGTCGCGCAGCCGAACGCGCGCGCGATGGAGGTGACGGCATGATCGATACCATCTACGGCTACGGCAACGGCCTGATCGGCGCACCCTGGTGGACGGCGGCCGGCTGGCCGGTCCTCTGGACGCTGATCAAGATCGTGGTGCTGGTCGCCCCCCTGATGGGCGCGGTGGCCTACCTCACGCTGTGGGAGCGCAAGGCCATCGGCTTCACGCAGATCCGGCCGGGCCCCAACCGCATCGGCCCGCTGGGCCTGCTGACCCCCATCGCCGACGCCCTGAAGCTGCTGACGAAGGAGATCATCCTCCCGACGGTGGCCAACAAGGGCCTGTTCTACCTCGGCCCGATCATGACCATCATGCCGGCCCTGGCCGCGTGGGCGGTGATCCCCTTCGGCCCCGAGGTCGCGGTGTCCAACATCAACGCCGGCCTGCTGTTCCTCATGGGCATCACCTCGCTCGAGGTGTACGGCGTGATCATCGCCGGCTGGGCGTCCAACTCGAAGTACGCCTTCCTGGGCGCGCTGCGCGCCTCGGCCCAGATGGTGAGCTACGAGATCGCGATGGGCTTCTGCTTCGTCGTGGTGCTGATGGTGACGGGCAGCCTGAACATGACCGACATCGTGCTGCAGCAGGACCACGGCTGGTTCGCCGCGCGCGGCATCAACTTCCTGTCGTGGAACTGGTTCGCGCTGCTGCCGATCTTCTTCGTCTACTTCATCTCGGGCCTGGCCGAAACCAACCGCCACCCGTTCGACGTGGTGGAAGGCGAGTCGGAGATCGTCGCCGGCCACATGATCGAGTACTCGGGCATGTCCTTCGCCATGTTCTTCCTGGCGGAGTACGCCAACATGTGGCTCGTCTCCGTGCTGGCCGTGGTGATGTTCCTGGGCGGCTGGCTGCCCCCCATCGACGCGCCGCTGCTGAACTGGATCCCGGGCTGGATCTGGCTGGGCATCAAGTCCTTCATCATGGTCACGATGTTCCTGTGGATCCGCGCCACCTTCCCGCGCTTCCGCTACGACCAGATCATGCGCCTGGGCTGGAAGATCTTCATCCCCGTCACGCTGGTCTGGCTGATCGTGATCGGCGCGTGGATGCAGACCCCCTACAACACGTTCGCCTTTGCAAAGTAAGACCGCCATGGCCGCTGCATCCGACACCCTGGCACCGCGCGAGTCCGCCTTCTCCCTCGGCGACTTCCTGCGCAGCTTCATGCTGCTGGAACTGTTCAAGGGCCTGAAGGTGACGGGCAAGTACTTCTTCGCCCGCAAGATCACCATCCAGTTCCCGGAGGAGAAGACGCCGCTGTCGCCGCGCTTCCGCGGGCTGCACGCGCTGCGCCGCTACGACAACGGCGAGGAACGCTGCATCGCCTGCAAGCTGTGCGAGGCCGTGTGCCCCGCGCTGGCGATCACCATCGAGAGCGAGCAGCGCGGCGACGGCACCCGCCGCACGACGCGCTACGACATCGACCTGACCAAGTGCATCTTCTGCGGCTTCTGCGAGGAAAGCTGCCCGGTGGACTCGATCGTCGAGACGCACATCCTGGAGTACCACGGCGAAAAGCGCGGCGACCTGTACTTCACCAAGGACATGCTGCTGGCCGTGGGCGACCGCTACGAGGCGGAGATCGCGGCCAACAAGGCGGCCGACGCCAAGTACCGCTAACGGACGCGAGGAAAACAAGACCATGGACGTCCGTACGGGCCTCTTCTACCTGTTCTCGGTGGTGCTGATCTTCTCGGCCTTCCGGGTCATCACCGCGCGCAGCCCCGTGTATGCCGCGCTGTTCCTGGTGCTCACCTTCTTCCAGGCCGCCGGCGTGTGGCTGCTGCTGAAGGCGGAGTTCCTCGCCATCTCGCTCGTGCTGGTGTACGTCGGCGCGGTGATGGTGCTGTTCCTGTTCGTCGTGATGATGCTGGACGTCAACGTCGACGAACTGCGGGCCGGCTTCTGGAAGCACTTCCCCCTGGCCGCGACCATCGGCGCGCTGATCGCGCTGGAGATGGCGGCGGTGCTGATGGGCGGCTTCCGCCCGACCGAGGAGCCGCGGGCCGTGCCGGCCGCGGTCGCCGCGGCGCAGGCCGGCGTGCAGTACTCCAACACCAAGGAACTCGGGCGCCTGCTGTACACCGAGTACCTGTACCCGCTGGAGATCGCGGCGGTGCTGCTGCTGGTCGCTATCGTCGCCGCCATCGCGCTGACGCTGCGCCATCGCAAGGACAGCAAGGCGATCGATCCCTCGCAGCAGGTGCGCGTCAAGGCGCGCGACCGCCTGCAGATCATCAAGGTGCCGCCGACGCGTCCGGCGCAACCCGAGCCCGCGGCCGCGGCCGTCGTGCCCGAAGGGAGCAAGGCATGACCATCACCCTCGGACACTACCTCACGCTCGGTGCGATCCTGTTCGCGCTCTCCGTGGTGGGCATCTTCCTGAACCGCCGCAACCTGATCGTGCTGCTGATGGCCATCGAGCTGATGCTGCTGGCGGTCAACATGAACTTCGTGGCGTTCTCCAATTACCTGGGCGACATGCACGGCCAGGTGTTCGTGTTCTTCATCCTGACAGTGGCCGCCGCGGAGTCGGCGATCGGCCTGGCCATCCTGGTGCTGCTGTTCCGGAACAAGTCGAACCTCAACGTCGAAGAACTGAACGAGCTGAAAGGCTGAGCATGTCCGGCCGGGGATCACCCGGCATCCATGGATTGCGGCGGGAGGGCCGCAATGGCATGGCCACGTGCATAGGAAAGAAACGATGAGTACCACTCTCAACGCCGCGACCCTGCTCGCCGTCCCGCTCGCCCCGCTCGCCGGTGCGGTCGCCGCCGGCATCTTCGGCACCACGCTGGGCGGCAACCTGATCGGACGCCGACTGTCGCACACCCTCACGATCCTGGGGGTGTTCATCGCCTTCGTGATCTCCGCGATGACGCTCAAGAGCGTGGCCGTGGACGGGGCGCGCTTCAACCAGACCATCTACGAATGGATGGTGGTGGGCGGGCTGAAGATGGAGGTCGGCTTCCTCGTCGACGGCCTGACGGCGATGATGATGTGCGTGGTGACCTTCGTGTCGCTGATGGTGCACATCTACACCATCGGCTACATGGAGGAAGACGAGGGCTACAACCGCTTCTTCGGCTACATCTCGCTGTTCACGTTCTCCATGCTCATGCTGGTCATGAGCAACAACTTCCTGCAGCTGTTCTTCGGCTGGGAGGCGGTGGGCCTGGTGTCGTACCTGCTGATCGGCTTCTGGTACACCAAGCCGACGGCGATCTTCGCCAACCTGAAGGCCTTCCTGGTCAACCGGGTCGGCGACTTCGGCTTCATCCTGGGCATCGGCCTGATCGTGGCCACCCTGGGCACGCTGAACTACGGCGAGACCTTCGCCGGCGCGCAGAAGCTGGTCGCGCCCTTCGGCTACGGCACCGAGTGGCAGCTGATCACCGTGACCTGCATCTGCCTGTTCATCGGCGCGATGGGCAAGAGCGCGCAGTTCCCGCTGCACGTCTGGCTGCCCGACTCGATGGAAGGCCCGACCCCGATCTCCGCCCTGATCCACGCCGCCACCATGGTGACGGCCGGCATCTTCATGGTGGCGCGCATGTCGCCGCTGTTCGAGCTGTCCGACACGGCGCTGTCGGTCGTGATGACCATCGGCGCGATCACGGCGCTCTTCATGGGCTTCCTGGGCATCATCCAGAACGACATCAAGCGCGTGGTGGCGTATTCGACGCTGTCGCAGCTCGGGTACATGACCGTGGCCCTCGGTGCTTCGGCCTACTCGGTCGCGGTGTTCCACCTGATGACGCACGCCTTCTTCAAGGCGCTGCTGTTCCTGGCCGCCGGCTCCGTGATCATCGGCATGCACCACAACCAGGACATCCGCTGGATGGGCAACGTGCGCAAGTACATGCCGATCACCTGGATCACCTCGCTGCTCGGGTCGCTGGCCCTGATCGGCACGCCGCTGTTCGCGGGCTTCTATTCCAAGGACTCGATCATCGAGGCCGTGCACCTGTCCAAGCTGCCCGGCTCCGGCTTCGCCTACTTCGCGGTGATGGCCGGCGTGTTCGTCACGGCCTTCTACTCGTTCCGCATGTACTTCCTGGTGTTCCACGGCAAGGAGCGCTACGACCAGAACCCGGAAGCGCACGCGCACCACTACTCGGACGAAGAGCCCGACGTGCAGGGCCACGCCGTGCACGACGCCCACGCGAAGGACGACCACGGCCACGGCCACGACGCCAAGCCCCACGAGTCGCCCTGGGTGGTGACGGTGCCGCTGATCCTGCTGGCCATCCCCTCGGTGGTGATCGGCTACCTCACCATCCGCGGCATGCTGTACGGCGACTTCTTCAAGGACTCGATCTTCGTCAACCTCGAGCGGCACCCGGCCATGGAGGAGATGGCCAAGGAATTCCACGGCCCCGTCGCCATGGCGCTGCACGGCCTGACCTCTCCGGTGTTCTGGCTGGCGCTGGCCGGCGTGGTGCTGGCCTGGTACATGTACCTGAAGAACCTGGCGTTGCCGGCGGCCATCCAGAAGCGTTTCCAGCCGGTCTACCGGATCCTGGACAACAAGTACTACATGGACTGGTTCAACGAGAACGTGCTGGCCCCCGCCGCCCGCGGCATCGGCCGCGGCCTGTGGAAGGGCGGCGACCAGGGCGTGATCGAGGGCATCTTCGTCAACGGCAGCGCGCACCTGGTCTCGAGGTTCGCCGGCGTGATCCGCTGGGTGCAATCCGGCTACATCTACCACTACGCCTTCGCGATGCTGATCGGGGTGGTCGTGCTCATGACGTACTTCGTGAGCTGGCCCATGATCAGCGAGTGGCTGAAGAAGTAAGGCGGGGAAGAACAAAATGCAAATGGGACTCTTGAGCCTCGCGATCTGGACGCCGATCGTCTTCGGCGCCATCCTGCTGGCCCTCGGCCGCGACGACCAGGCGCGCATGGTGCGCTGGATCGCGCTGATCGGCTCGATCGTCAGCTTCCTGGTGACGCTGCCCCTGTACAGCCGCTTCAACACCACGACCGCCGACATGCAGTTCGTGGAGAAGGCGGGCTGGATCGACCGCTTCAACGTCAACTACCACCTGGGCGTCGACGGCATCTCGCTGTGGTTCATCCTGCTGACGGCCTTCATCACGATCGTCGTCGTGATCTCGGCCTGGGAAGTGATCACCGAGCGCGTGAACCAGTACATGGGCGCCTTCCTGATCCTCTCGGGCTTCATGATCGGCGTGTTCTGCGCGCTCGACGCCGTGCTGTTCTACGTCTTCTTCGAGGCGACGCTGATCCCGATGTACCTGATCATCGGCATCTGGGGCGGCCCCAACAAGATCTACGCGGCCTTCAAGTTCTTCCTCTACACGCTGCTCGGCTCGCTGCTGATGCTGGTCGCCATGGTGTACCTGTACACCAAGTCCGGCGGCAGCTTCGACATCCTCACCTGGCACAAGCTGCCCCTGAGCGGCCTCGCGCAGACGCTCCTCTTCTTCGGCTTCTTCGCGGCCTTCGCCGTCAAGGTGCCGATGTTCCCGGTGCACACCTGGCTGCCCGACGTGCACGTGGAAGCGCCCACCGGCGGCTCCGCGGTGCTGGCCGCCATCATGCTGAAGCTGGGGGCCTACGGCTTCCTGCGCTTCTCGATGCCGATCGCGCCGGACGCCTCGCGCGAGTGGGCCTGGCTGATCATCGCGCTGTCGCTCATCGCCGTGATCTACGTCGGCCTGGTGGCGATGGTGCAGCAGGACATGAAGAAGCTGGTGGCCTATTCGTCGGTCGCCCACATGGGCTTCGTCACGCTGGGCTTCTTCATCTTCAACGACCTGGGCGTGTCCGGCGGCCTGGTCATGATGATCTCGCACGGCTTCGTCTCGGCCGCCATGTTCCTGTGCATCGGCGTGCTGTACGACCGGGTGCACTCGCGCCAGATCGCCGACTACGGCGGCGTGGTCAACACGATGCCGACCTTCGCCGCGCTGGCGGTGCTGTTCGCGATGGCCAACGCCGGCCTGCCCGCCACCGCCGGTTTCGTCGGCGAGTGGATGGTGATCCTGGCCGCGGTCCGCGCCAACTTCTGGCTCGCCCTGCTGGCCGCCACCTCGCTGATCCTCGGCGCCGCCTACACGCTGTGGATGGTCAAGCGCGTGTACTTCGGCCCGGTCGGCAACGACCACGTCAAGGTGCTGAAGGACATCAACGCGCGCGAGTTCGTGATGCTCGGCGTGCTGGCCCTGGCGGTGCTGTACATGGGCATCTACCCGAAACCCTTCACCGACGTGATGAACGTGTCGGTCGCCGGCTTCCTGAAGCACGTCGCCGTCTCCAAGCTCTGAACGCCGGACGAGAACAACTATGGACAACACGACGAGCCTCGCCGTCATCGCGCCCGAGATCCTGCTGCTGGTGATGGCCTGCGTGATCGCGCTGGTCGACCTCGGCGTCAAGACCCGGCTGCGCAACCTCACCTACGTGCTCACCATGCTGACGCTGGCGGTCGTCGCCTGGATGACCGGCGACCTCGCGGCGCAGGGCGACACGGTGTACGGCTTCAACCGCATGGTGGTGAGCGACTCGATGGCCAACTGGCTCAAGTGCTTCGCCACGATCGCCATGATGGTGTGCCTGGTCTACGGCCGGCCGTACGCGGGCGACCGCGACATGCTGCGCGGCGGCGAGTTCTTCACCCTGGCCATGCTGTCGCTGCTGGGCATCTTCGTGATGATGTCCGGCAACAACTTCCTGCTGATCTACCTCGGCCTGGAACTGCTCACGCTTTCCAGCTACGCGCTGGTGGCGCTGCGCCGCGACCACGTGGTGGCGACCGAAGCGGCGATGAAGTACTTCGTGCTGGGCGCGATGGCCTCGGGCTTCCTGCTCTATGGCATGTCGATGATCTACGGCGCCACCGGTTCGCTGGACATCGGCACCGTGTTCAAGATCGTCGGCAGCGGCCAGGTCAAGCACCAGGTGCTGGTGTTCGGCCTGGTGTTCATCGTCGCCGGCCTGGCGTTCAAGCTAGGGGCCGCGCCCTTCCATATGTGGATCCCGGACGTGTACCAGGGCGCCCCGAGCGCCATCACGCTGATCATCGGCTCGGCGCCGGAACTGGCCGCCTTCGCGATCGCGATCCGGCTGCTGGTGGAAGGCCTGCTGCCGCTGGCGATCGACTGGCAGCAGATGCTGGTGGTGCTGGCCGTGGCCTCGCTGTTCATCGGCAACCTGGCGGCCATCGCGCAGACCAACCTGAAGCGCCTGTTCGCCTATTCGACCATCGGCCAGATGGGTTTCGTGATCCTGGGCCTGGTGTCCGGCGTGATCAACGGCGACCCGGTGTTCGCGCGCAACGCCTACAGCTCGTCGATGTTCTACATCGTGACCTACGTGCTGACCTTCCTGGCGGCCGTCGGCATCATCCTGCTGCTGGCGCGCGAAGGCTTCGAGAGCGAGGAGATCGCCGATCTCGCCGGCCTCAACGAGCGCAGCCCGCTGTACGCCGCGATCATGTCCATCTGCCTGTTCTCGCTGGCCGGCATCCCGCCGCTGGTGGGCTTCTACGCCAAGCTGTCGGTGCTGCAGGCCCTGGTCGTTTCCGGCAGCACGTTCTACATCAGCCTGGCGGTGTTCGCGGTGCTGATGTCGCTGGTGGCCGCCTACTACTACATCCGCGTGGTGAAGGTGATGTACTTCGATGCGCCGATCACCGCGACGACCGTGGCGGCCCCCGCCGACGTGCGCATCGTGCTCACGCTCAACGGGGCGCTGGTGCTGGTGCTGGGCATCCTGCCCGGCGGCCTGATGACGCTGTGCGCGCAGGCCATCGTGAAGATGCTGGGCTCCTGAGTCCTGCCTAGATGCAACGACGCAGGCAGCGTTCGCTGCCCTGCGTCCCGCGATAGCCGTACCATCGCAAGCAGCATGACCCTCGACCCGCACGAAGACATCCACCTGCGAGAACACACCCAGGCCCGCGAGGAACTGCTCAAGGGGCACTTCCTGCACGTCGTGCGGGAAACCGTGCGGCTGCCGGACGGCGGCTCGGCCACCCGCGAATACGTGCTGCACCCGGGCGCGGTCGCGATCGTCGCGCTGCTGGACGACGGCCGCCTGGTGCTGGAGCGCCAATACCGCCACCCGACGGCCAAGGTGATGATCGAGATCCCGGCCGGCAAGCTCGATGCGGGCGAGGAGCCGCTGGCCTGCGCGCAGCGCGAACTGCTGGAGGAGACCGGCTACGTGGCGCGCGAGTGGGCCTTCGCCTTCACCATGTACCCGACGGTCGCCTATTCGGACGAAGCGATCCACATCTGGTTCGCCCGCGGGCTGGAACACCGGGGCGCGCAACTCGACGAGGGCGAGTTCCTGGACGTCATTGCCGCCACCCCGGAGGAATTCCTGCAGTGGTGCCGCGACGGCCGGGTGCAGGATTCCAAGACGCTGGCGTCGGCGATCTGGGTGCAGAACGTGACGGCCGGGGCTTGGAAACTCGACTGGCAACCCTTACCTTCGCAGGCATGAAGGTCCTCAACCTCCGGTGCTCGCAGGCCCATGGCTTCGAGGGCTGGTTCGCGTCCGAAGACGATTTCCAGGACCAGCTCGCGCGCGGGCTGGTCGAATGCCCCCTGTGCGGCGACGCGCAGGTGAGCAAGCTGCCCAGCGCACCGCGCCTGAATCTCGGCGCGCCTGAGCCGCGGGCCGCTCCGAAGCAGGAAGTGATGGCCGCGCCCACCGCGCAGCTCCAGGCCGCCTGGATGCAGCTGGTCCAGCAGGTGATGGCCCACACCGAGGATGTGGGCGAGCGCTTCGCCGAGGAAGCCCGCAAGATCCACTACGGCGAATCCGAGGAGCGCGGCATCCGCGGCCAGGCCTCCCAGGAAGAGACGCAGGCGCTGCTGGAAGAGGGCATCTCGGTGCTGCCGCTGCCCATCCCGAAAGGGCTGAAGGGGCCGCTGCAGTGACGTCCGCGTAACCGGATGTTGCGATTTCCGGGTCCATCCCTACAATGGGCCCGAAGTCACGTCCGGGAGGGATGATGGACGCATCCGGCTACCGCCAGCTCGCACCGGGCGAGCCCGCGCCGTGGTTCCGCCAGCGGACCACCGCCAAACCGTCGTTCGTTTTCGACACCGCCGGGGGGCGCTACATCGTCCTGTGCTTCTTCGCGTCCGCGCAGGATGCGGGCGGGCAGGCGGCCCTCGCCTTCGCCCAGGAGCACCGCTCCCTGTTCGACGACGTGCGCTTCTCCTTCTTCGGCGTCACCACCCACCCGGCCGACGTCGCCTCGGGCCGCTGCGTGGAGTCGCTGCCCGGCATCCGCCACTTCCTGGATTTCGACGGCTCGGTGTCGCGCCTGTACGGCGCGCTGCCGCAGGGCCCGCGGTCCGAGGGCGCGCCGTCGGAACGCTATCGCCGCATGTGGGTGGTGCTGAACCCCGGGCTGCAGGTCAAGGCCGTCCTGCCGTTCCGGCGCGACGGCAGCGATCGCCGGGCGCTGCGCGAGCTGCTGGCCGCGCAGCCGCCGGTCTCGCACTACGGCGGGCTGGAGATGCACGCGCCCGTCATCATCGTGCCGGACGTGCTGGAGCCGGCGCTGTGCGCGCAGCTGATCGAGTGCTACGACACGGCCGGCGGCAAGCCCTCCGGCTTCATGCGCGAGGTGAACGGGATGACGGTCGCGATGCACGACCCCGGCCACAAGCGGCGCAGCGACCACACGATCGAGGACGAGGCCTTGCGCCGGCTGCTGCAGCAGCGCGTGCAGCAGAAGGTGCTGCCGGTGATCCAGAAGGTGCACTGCTTCGAGGCCACCCGCATGGAGCGCTACCTGGTGGGCTGCTACGACGCCGAATCCGGCGGGCACTTCGCGCCGCACCGCGACAACTCGACCCGCGGCACCGCCCATCGCCGCTTCGCCCTGTCGGTCAACCTGAACGACGACTTCGAGGGCGGGGAGCTCGGCTTCCCGGAATACGGGCCGCGCAGCTACAAGGTGCCGGCCGGCTGCGCCATCGTGTTCGCCGGCGCGCTGCTGCACACCGTCAGCCCGGTGCGGCGGGGCCGCCGCTATGCCTTCCTGCCGTTCCTGTACGACGAGGAGGCGGCGGTCGTGCGGGAGCGCAACAGTGCCTATCTCGCGCCCGAGGTCGGCACCGCGCCGGCCTTGCTCAGGTCATGAACTGCAGCGCCGCCAGCCGCGCATACATGCCCTGCGCCTCCAGCAACTGCTCGTGCGTTCCTGATTCGACGATGTGGCCGTGGTCCAGGACCACGATGCGGTCGGCCTGTTGCACGGTCGCCAGGCGGTGGGCGATGACCAGCGTCGTGCGGCCCCGCATCGCGCTGGCGAGGGCGGCCTGCACCATGCGCTCGCTCTCGGCGTCCAGTGCGCTGGTCGCCTCGTCCAGCAGGAGCAGCGGCGGGTCCTTCAGGATCGCCCGCGCGATCGCGATGCGCTGGCGCTGCCCGCCGGAAAGGCGCACCCCTCGCTCGCCGAGGAAGGTGGCGTAGCCCTCCGGCAGCGCCCGCAGGAAGCCGTCGGCGAAGGCCGCCTGCGCCGCGGCATGCACTTCCTCGTTGCTGGCCTGGGGCCGGCCGTAGCGGATGTTCTCCAGGGCCGATGCGGAAAAGATCACGGGCTCCTGCGGCACCAGCGCGATGCGTGCGCGCAGCGCCTGCAGCTGCCAGTCCTGCACCGGGGTGCCGTCGATGGCGACGCTGCCCTGCTGCGGGTCGTAGAAGCGCAGCAGCAACTGGAACACCGTCGTCTTGCCGGCGCCGCTGGGGCCGACCAGGGCCACGGTCTCGCCGGGTGCGACCGCCAGCGCGAAGTCCGCCAGCGCCGCCGTCTGCGGCCGCGACGGGTAGTGGAAGCGCACGCTGTCCAGCCGCACCGCGCTGCCCCCGGCCGGCACCGGGGGGGCCACCGGCTGCGGCGGCGACACCACCGGCGAGCGGCTCGCCAGCAGTTCCATCAGCCGCTCGGTCGCGCCGGCGGCGCGCAGCAGTTCGCCATAGACCTCGCCCAGCACCGCCACGGCGCCAGCGAAGATCGCCACGTAGAAGGCGGCCTGCCCGAGCTGGCCGGCGGTGAGTTCGCCGCGCAGCACGGCCTGCGTGCCCTGGTACAGGCCCCACAGCATCAGCCCCGCGTTGGCGATGATCACGAAGGCCACCAGCGCGGCGCGGGCGCGGGTGCGCCGGATGCCGGTCTGGAAGGCGTTTTCGGTCGCCGCGGCGAAGCGCAGCGCCTCGCGCTGCTCCGCGGCGTGGCTCTGCACCACGGGAATCGCGTTCAACACTTCGGCGGCGATCGCGCTGGAATCGGCCACGCGGTCCTGGCTCGCCCGCGACAGCCGGCGCACGCGGCGGCCGAACAGCATGGCCGGCAACACCACCAGCAGGACGACGAGCAGCACCAGGGCCATCACGCGCGGATGCGTCACCACCAGCATCGCCAGCGCGCCGACGCCCATCACCAGGTTGCGCAGCCCCAGGGAGAAGGACGATCCCACCACCGTCTGGACCAGCGTCGTGTCGGTCGTCAGGCGCGACAGCACCTCGCCGGTCTGGGTGCTCTCGAAGAAGGCCGGGCTTTGCTGCAGCACGTGGGCGTAGACGGCGTTGCGCAGGTCCGCCGTGACGCGCTCGCCGATCCAGCTCACGAGGAAGAAGCGGGCGGCGGAGAACACGCCCAGGCCCACCGCGACGGCAAAGAGCAGCAGGAAGTGCTCGCGCAGCGCCACGATGCGCGTGCCGGGGTCGTTGTTCAGGCCGCGGTCGATCATCGTGCGCAAGGCCACCGGGAACACCAGCATCGCGCCGGCGGCCAGCAGCAGGAACAGGCCGGCGAGCGCCAGGCGGCCGCGGTAGGGCCGCAGGAAGGGCAGCAGGCCCGACAGGGAGCGCGGAGAGCGGGGCTTGGCCGCGGCAGCATCGGGCATCGCGGCAGTGTAGCCAGCAGCCCGGGCAGGGCCTTAATCTGGCTGACGGGCACGGAAGGGGGTGCCCCGGCGGCGGCTACAGTACGCGACGTGATGACTCCCTCCGTTCCCAAGGTTCCCCCGCGCAAGGGGGTCGATCTCGACCAGCCGTGGCATGCCGCCGACCCCATTCCGGCCGCCGAGGCGATCGCGAGCGACGGCGACTCCGCCTGGGCCCTGTGGAACGAGGTTTCGAAGCAGCACGAACAGAAGTTCGCCCCGACGGCGCCGATGACCCTGCCGCCCGGCCACCGGGAGCTGCCCGCCACCCTGGGCCCCGGCGAACGCGCCTGGGCCAGTACCGTGCCGGCCGATCGCTTGCCCCTCCTGCCGGTGCGGCGACCCAGGGAGGCGCTGTTCACGCTCGACACGGCCATGCTGGTGGCGCGCCGGAACAACCGCGTCTGCCCGCGCCCGGTGCGCTGGACGGAGTTCTTCGCCATGCTGCCACCCCGCAAGACGGCGCGCGGCCAGTACCTCCCGCCCGCCCCCGCCACCGGCCCCGCGTGGGACGTGACGCCCGCGCTCACCAAGCGCCTGTGCTTTCGCGAGCACATCGAATGGGCCGAGCGCGCCGGCATGCTCGAATCCGTGATGGCCTTCATGCAGTCCATGCGCGAGGACGAGTGGCTGCACATGGGCGAGGACTGAGGCAGCGTCCGAGCCCCGGCCTGCCCGGTCTGTGGCAGCATCGCGGCCCATGAGCGAGCCGCCCCCCAGGATCCGCGCGCTGGTGGTCGACGACGACCCCGTCGTGCTGCTGCTGCTCACCCGCTTCCTCCAGGGCCGCGGCTACGGCGTCGAGCACTGCCCCGACGGCGAGGCCGCGCTCGCGCGCGTGCGCGCCGGCGGCATCAACCTGGTGGTGACCGATCGCAACATGCCCCGCATGGACGGCCTGGCCCTGTGCCGGGCCGTGCGCGCGCTGGCCACCGAGCCCTACGTCTACACCATCATGCTCACCGCCTCGAACGAGCAGCAGTCGCTGGTCGCGGCAATGGAGGCGGGAGTCGACGATTTCATCGCCAAGCCGCCGAACCTGCCGGAGCTGGGCGCCCGCCTGCGCGCCGCCGAGCGCGTGCTCTCGCTGGAAGCGGGGCTCGCGCGCCGCAACGGGCAGCTCGCCGACGCCTACGGCCAGCTGCAGCGCGACCTGGAGCTGGCGCGCACGCTGCAGGTGGGCCACCTGCCCGCGCCGGGCGCCTTCGGGCCGGTTCGCTTCGACTGGCGCTTCGAGGCCTCCGGCTACGTGGGCGGCGACACCTTCGACTACTTCGCGCTCGGTGAGCATCACCTGTGCTTCTATCTCGCCGACGTCGCGGGCCATGGCGTGGCCGCCGCGATGATGGCCTTCCATGCCCAGCACCAGCTGCGCGCCGGCGCGGAACGCATGGCGCAGGCGCTGGCGCTGCCGCATGCCGACCTGGCACGGACCGCTGCCGCCGTCGTGGCCGAATACAACCGCCGCTTCCTGCAGATGGGCGAGAGCAGCCTGTTCGTCACCATGCTGTTCGGCCTGCTCGACCTGCGCAGCCTGCAGGCGGCCCTGGTGCATGCCGGCCATCCGCCGGCGCTGTTCTCGCCCGTGCGCGGCGCGCCCTTCGAGGCCATCGGCAGCGGCGGCGTGCCGGTCGGCGTGCTCGAGGAGCCGGGCCACGAGGCCACCCTCCTGCAACTGGCCGCCGGTGCCCGCCTGGTGCTGTATTCCGACGGCGCGACCGACTGCCGCGATGCCGGCGGCGAGCCCTTCGGCACGGAGCGCCTGCGCGACGTGCTCGCGTCGGCGGCCGGCGCGCCGCTGGAGAGGACCTGCGGGAGCGTGCACGCGGCGCTGCGCGCCTGGCGCGGCGAGGCGGGCTTCGAGGACGACGTGACCCTGCTCGCGCTGGAGCTCGGTTGAACGATGCGCATCGGCGTGGCCGCACTCCTGCTCCTGCCCGCGTCCGCTGCCATGGCGGGCTGGAAGCTGCAGCACGCGTTCGATTTCGCCGGCACGGGCACGCTCGATCCCGCCTTCTGGTCGCTTGAAACCGGCTTGCTGCGCAACCAGGAAAGCCAGTACTACACGCCGGCCAACGTGAGCGTCGAAGCGGGCTTCCTGCGCATCGAGGCGCGGCGCGAGCAGGTGCCCAACGCCGCCCACCGGCCGGGCGCGCGGGGCTGGCGCAGCAAGGCCGCGAACGCGCAGTACACCTCCGGCTCGATCGCCAGCCAGCCCGCGTTCCTCTACGGACGCTTCGAGATCGTGGCGCGCTCGCCGGGCGGCGCCGGCGTGTGGCCCGCGATCTGGCTGCTGCACGAGAGCGCCGGCCAGTACGGCGAGATCGACGTCCATGAATCGGTCGGCAAGCACCCGGACACGGTGTTCGCCGGCGTGCATTTCGGGCGCACGCCGAACACGCGCCAGCACCGCAACGCGAGCCGCGTCGTGCCGGGCTTCGAAGGCAGCTGGCGCACGCACGTGCTCGAATGGACGCCCGAGCGCATCGCCGTCTCGCTCGACGGCCAGCCGCTGATGGAGTTCGACCCGCGCAGTGCCGCCGGCGGCGGCATCGACCCGCTGCGCCGTCCGATGCGCCTGCGGATCAACCTCGCCCTCGGCGGCACCTGGGGCGGGGCGATCGACGACAGCCGCCTGCCGGCGCGCCTGGACATCGCCTCGATCCGCATCTGGCGCTGGGAGCCCGGGGCCGGCGAGGCGAGCACGCCGCCGCTGCAGGCCGCGCACGCGGCGTCCGAACCGTCGCCGCAAGTGCCGAGGTGGGGGCGCTGATGCGGGGGCTGCCGCTGGTCGTCGTGGCCCTCGCCGGCAGCGCTGCGGCGCAGGACCCGCCGCCCTCGGTGATCACGGAGCAACGCGGCGGCGTCTACGTGGCGCCGCCGGCCGAGGTGGATCCGGTCTACACCCCCGCCGGCCCGAACGCGCCGCCGCCGGCCGCTGCGGCCGAGGCTGCGCTGACGCTGCGCCTGGCGCTCGACGTGCCCCTGCGCCGGGGTGGCAAGGCCGGCGCCGGCCGCGGCGTGCAGGGCTCCACCACGGCGTCGTCGCCCACCTTGCAGGCGCAAGTGCGCTGGCAGCCGCTGCGCGATACGTGGTGGTTCGCCCAGCTCACCGCCTACCGCTACCTGCGCGGCGACCGGCAACAGCCCTGGCATCCCGACTTCAGCTACGCCTTCGGCTACGACGACTGGCACCCGGGCAGCTGGAGCCTGTTCTACGCCAACTACACCGGCACGCGCTGGCATCCCGATGCAGCCGCCGGCGAGCACCGCTTCAACTTCCCGGAGGGGCAGTGGACGCTGGCGCGGCGCTTCGCCCTGCCGGCGCGGCTGGAGCCGGCGCTGCTGGTCGGCGACGGCGACCAGGCGAACTGCAGCGCGGGCGCGCATCTCATGCCGCGCTTCGCCCGCAACGAAGGCGGTGTCGGCCGGCGCAAGAAGTCGGTGTCGCTCGGCTGCCGCTACACGCGCCCGCAGGGCTGGTACGCCGAGGCGGTCGTGTTCGCGTACCCGCAAGGTGGGCAGCAGCAGCCCTGGGACCCCGATTTCACCTATGGTTTCGGCTACACGGGCCAGCGGGGCCTCTCGGTGCAGTACAACAATTACTCGGGCAACCGCTTTCCCGGCCGCGCGCGCGCGCCGGGGGAGGGCCGCTTGCGCAGCGGCAGCCTCTCCGTTTCGTGGAGCACCCCGTGGTGAGCCGGAAGCAAGCGCACAAGGAGCGATGAATGGATCTGTTGGCCGTCAGCCGCGAGCGCGGCATCGCCGTCGTTGCACCGGCCGTGAAGCGGCTCGATGCGGCCGTCGCGCCCGCGTTCCGCCAGGCCGTGCTCGCGCTCGTCGAAGCCGGCGAGACGCGCCTCGTGCTGGACCTGCAAGGCCTGGAGTTCCTCGATTCGAG
Organism: Ramlibacter alkalitolerans; assembly: GCF_016722765.1. Lineage (GTDB taxonomy): Bacteria > Pseudomonadota > Gammaproteobacteria > Burkholderiales > Burkholderiaceae_C > Ramlibacter > Ramlibacter alkalitolerans. The sequence continues at coordinate 337,166 of NZ_JAEQND010000002.1, forward strand.
CGGGCTGGGCGCCATGGTGTCCATCCTCAAGGGCCTGGGCAGCCGCGGGGCGCTGGCCGTGTGCGGCGTGCACGGCGCGGTGCAGAGCCTGTTCCAGCTCACGCGCATGGACAAGGTGTTCGTCATCGTCCCCGGCCGCGACGAGGCCGTCACGCGGCTGGCCGGGTGAGCACGCCGCACAGCCCGCAGCTCCTGGTGCAGGCCACCCTGCAGGACGTGGCCCGCGCCGTGCCGGCGCTGCGCGCCGTCCTGCCGGCGCGCCTGGCCGGGCCGGAGCGCGACGCGCTGGAGATCGCGCTGGGCGAGGTGCTGACGAACATCGTGCTGCACGGCTTCGCCGGTGCCGTCGGCGCGCCCGTCGAAGTGCGCTGGGCGGAGCATCCGCACGCCTTCGTGGTGGAAGTCCGAGACACCGGCTGTGCCATCCCGCGCGCCAAGCTGGAAGCGGCCGGCACGGCGAGCTTCGCCTTCGATGCCGAGGACATCGCGGCACTCCCCGAAGGCGGCTTCGGGCTGGCCCTGGTCAAGGCTGCCTTCGACGTGGTGGATTACCGCAGCGAAGACGGCGTCAACTGCATGCACCTGGAGAAGCGACTGGCATGACGGCTCCCGGCTTCTACTTCGACCGCTTCGAACACCGGCGCCCGCCGCCGCCCCTGCCGTTCTCGCCGGCGCGCGAGCTGCTGTGGCAGTTCCTCGTGATCGTCGCGCTCGTGCTGGGCGCCAACTACATCCGCTGGCGCTGGATGCATTCGCTCAACCCGGATGCCCTGTGGTTCGCGATCCCGCTCGCGCTGGCCGAGACGCTGGCCTACATCGGCCTGGTGCTGTTCGCGTTCAACCTCTGGTGCACCCGCGACGTGCCGCGGCGGCCGCCGCCGGCGAGCATCGCCGAGTGCGGCGCGGATCCCGGCGCGGGCGAACGCCCGCTCGCCGTCGACGTCTTCATCACCACCTACAACGAGGACGAGGAACTGGTGCGGCTGTCGATCCGGGACGCCCGGCGCATCGCCTATCCGCACCCGATCACGCTGCGCATCCACGTGCTGGACGACGGCCGGCGGCCCACGATGCAGCAGGTGGCGCAGGAAGAGGGCGTGCACTACATCACGCGCGCGAACAACGTGGGCTTCAAGGCCGGCAACCTGCGCAACGCGATGGAGCAGACCTCGGGCGACTTCATCGTGATCTGCGACGCCGACACCCGCCTGTTCCCCACCATCCTCGCGCACACCCTGGGCTATTTCCGCGACCCGGACGTCGCCTGGGTGCAGACGCCGCAGTGGTTCTACGACATCCCCGAAGGCGTCGCGCTGCCCGACTGGCTGGGCCGTCGGCTCGGGGCGGCCGGCCGGCTGCTGGGACGCGGCATCGAGCGGGTGGTGGGCGAGGTGCGGCTCGGCCGCGATCCCTTCGTCAACGACCCGCAGATGTTCTACGACGTGATCATGCGCCGGCGCAACTGGTGCTTCGCCTCCTTCTGCTGCGGCGCCGGCTCGATCCACCGGCGCGAGGCGGTGATGCAGGCGGCGCTGCGCAGCTTCGCGCTCTCGGTCGACCGCGAGGTGGGCCGCTTCACCCGGGACATTCCCGACGCGCAGCTGCGCGACGACTTCGGCGACGCCATGCGCACGCAGGTCGCCATCGAGCAGGAGCTCACGCCCTACAAGTTCCACGTGTCCGAGGACATCTACACCTCGATCGTGCTGCACAACGACCCCGTGCGGCGCTGGAAATCGGTGCTGCATCCGGAGGTCGAATCGAAGATGCTGTCGCCGCAGGACCTGCTCACGTGGATGATCCAGCGCTTCAAGTACGCGGGCGGCACGCTCGACATCGCGCTGCGCGACAACCCGCTGCTGCGCGGCCGCATGACCTTGCCGCAGCGGCTGATGTACCTCACCACCTTCTGGTCCTACCTCGGCTGCCTGTGGAACATCGTGTTCCTGGCGGCGCCGGTCATCTACCTCTTCACGGGCATCGCGCCGCTGGCCGCGTATTCCAACGCGTTCTACCTGCACGCCTTGCCCTTCCTCGTCGTGACGGAGATCGCCTTCATGGTCGGCACCTGGGGCCTGCGCTCCTGGGACGGCAAGGCCTCCTACCTGTCGTTCTTCCCGGTGAACCTGCGCGCGCTGTGGACCGTGCTGCGCGGCCAGAAGATCAAGTTCCACGTCACGCCCAAGGACCGGCAGGAAGGCACTTTCCTGCACCTGGTGTGGCCGCAGATCGCCGTGATCGTGCTCACGCTCGCGGGCCTCGCCTATGCCGCATGGCGCGTGTTCGCCGCCGGTCACGCCGACGAGCTTCCGAACCTGGTGGTCAACGCCGCCTGGGGCCTGAACAACGTGGTCGCGATGCTGCCGCTGGTGCGCGCCGCCGTCTGGCGTCCCGACGACGAAACCGCGACCGATGCGGCCGCCACGGCGGCGGGTACGGCGTGAGCGCGCCCGCGCAAGGCAACCTGGTGCGCGCGCGCGGCAGCATCGTGTGGCTGCTGGCGCTGGCCTGCGCCTTCGGTGCGGTGTGGTGGATCGAGCGCGAGAGCGGGCGCGAACTCATTGCGCACCGGGCGCCGGCGGCAGCGCCGCCATCCGCGCCACCGCAACTGTCCGCCACCGCCCCGGTGACCGAGCCGGCGCCCCGGCCGCTCACCGAACAGGAGCGGCAGTGGGCCCGCATCGCCTGGAAGTACTTCGACACCAACATGGATGCGCGCAGCGGCCTGGCGCACTCGGTCGATGGCTTTCCGGCCGCCACCCTATGGGACACGGGGTCCTACCTGCTCGCGCTGCTCGCGGCCGAGGAACTCGAAGTGGTGGAGAAGCGCGAGTTCGACCTGCGCATCGCCAAGGCGCTGGTGGCGCTCGAACAGATGCCCCTCTACGCCGGCAAGCTGCCGAACAAGTCCTACGACACGGGCACGCTGTCCATGACCGACTACCGCAACCAGCCGGCGCCCGCCGGCATCGGCTGGTCGGCGCTCGACATCGGCCGCCTGCTGGTGCCGCTGCAGGCGCTGGTGTGGCGGCACCCGGTGCACACGCCGGCGGTGCGGCGCGTGCTGGCCCGCTGGGACCTGTCGCAGCTCGCCCGCGAGGGCCAGCTGTTCGCGATGCAGGCCGGCGCCCAGGGCGCGCCGCAGGCCGTGCAGGAGGGGCGCCTCGGCTACGAGCAGTACGCGGCACGTGCGTTCGCGCAGCTCGGGGTGGATGTGGCCACCGCCGGCGACTGGCGCAACCACCTGCGCCTGGTCGACGTGGAAGGCGTGCAGGTCTGCGCCGACGACCGCGACCCGCAGCGCTTCGGCGCGCCGAACTACGTGGTCAGCGAGCCCTACCTCCTGGCCGGACTCGAGTTCGGCTGGACGCGCAACGGCCGCGAGTGCGCCTGGCGCGCCTACCGCGCGCAGGAAGAACACTGGCGCCGCAGCGGCACGCTGACGGCCGTCACCGAGGACCACGTGGACCGGCCGCCGTACTTCGTCTACAACAGCATCTGGTCGAACGGCCGCGCCTGGGCCACCGTGACCGACAAGGGCGAGGACGCCGCGCCGCTGCGCACGCTGTCCGTCAAGGCGGCGTTCGGCTGGCACGCGCTGCTGCGCACCGAGTACACCGCGAAGCTGGTCGAGCGCGTCGCCACGCTGAACGATCCCGCCCGCGGCTGGTATGCCGGCCTCTACGAGGAGGACGGCAAGACCAACCAGGCCCTGGCCGCCAACACCAACGCCGTGGTGCTGGAGAGCCTGGCCTACCTCCAGCGCGGACGCCTGCTCCAGTACCGTTGATGGCCCATCCCATGACACCCCTGCTGCTCGCCCTGGCGCTCCTGCTTCCGCTCGCCGCTGCCGCGGCCGATCCGCCCGTCGCGCCCGCCGGCTGCCCGCAGCCGCTGGCGGCGGCGCAGTACGAACGCCGCAGCGGAGCGCTCACGGAGCGCGAGCTCGCGATGGCGCGCACCGCGTGGAAGTACTTCGAGAACAACACGCAGCCTTCCGGCCTCGCCAATGCGGTCGACAACTATCCTTCGTCGACGATGTGGGACACCGCTTCCTATCTCGCTGCCATCGTAGCGGCGCGCGAGCTGGGCGTGACCACGGCGCAGGATGCCGACAGCCGCCTCGGCAAGCTGCTGGAGGCGCTGGGGCGCCTGTCCTTCTTCCGCGACGAACTGCCCAACAAGGTCTACCACACGCAGACGCTGGAGAAGGTGGACTACGCGAACCGGCCGGGCGAGATCGGCTTTTCGGCGCTGGACCTCGGCCGCCTGCTGATCTGGCTGAAGATCGCCAAGGAGCGCTATCCGCGGCACGCCGATGCGATCGACCGCTTCGTGCTGCGCTGGAAGATGGACAAGGTCGTGGACCGCAGCGGCATGCTGTTCGGCGCCATCCTCGACCCGGAGCGCAAGGTGCAGTACGTGCAGGAAGGGCGCCTCGGCTACGAGGAGTACGCGGCGCGCGGTTTCGAGCTGTGGGGCTTCTCCACCGAACTGGCGGCGCGCAAGGAGCCGTTCGCCACCGTACCGGTCTACTGCGTGGAAGTGCCTTACGACGCGCGCGACCCGCGCAAGTTCCACCAGCACAACTACGTGGTTTCGGAGAGCTACGTCCTCGACGGCATCGAGTTCGACTGGGACCGCACCGGCGAGCGCGGCGCGGCCGGGCGCCACACGCACCCCTGGATGGCGGATTTCGCGCAGCGCGTGTACCAGGCGCAGGAGAACCGCTTCCGCGCGACCGGCATCCTCACGGCCCGCTCGGAGCACCAGCTCGAAGCCGAACCCTACTTCGTGTACGACACCGTCTTCACCGATGGCTATCCCTGGAACACCATCACGGAGGACGGCAAGTACGTGCCGCAGTTCGCCGCCGTCTCGCTGAAGGCGGCGCTGGGCATGTGGGTGCTGTGGCGCTCCGAGTACACCGACCGGCTGTTCGAGGCGATCGCGACGCAGTCCAATCCCGCGCGCGGTTTCCACGAAGGCATCCTCGAAAGCGGCAAGGGACCGATCCGCGCCTTCACGGCCAACAACAACGGGATCATGCTGGAAGCCTTGCTGTACAAGGCGCAGGGCAAGCTGCTGCGCTGGGGCCCGGCGCGCGAATCGCTGTGGGACCGCAGGGAAAGCACCGCGCCGGGCGCGCGACCCGGCTGCACCGCGGGAGCTGCAGCGTGCTGAGCCGGCGCGCATGGTTGGCAGCGGCTTCGGCGTTGCCGCTGGCGGGCTGCGGATGGTTGTTCCGCCCTGGGGCGCGCACGGGCCCGGCGCGCGGTGCTTCGCAGGCCGCGCCTTCCGACGAGCGTCGCGGCCGCATCGCGTGGCGCTACATCGAGAACAACACCGATTACGACACCGGCCTGGTCAACGGCATGGACCGCGCGCCCGTGTTCACGGCCTGGAACCTGGCCGACGCGATCGCGGCGGTGGTGGCCGGCCACGAGCTGAACCTGATCGAGACGCGCGAATTCGACCTGCGCCTGTCGCGCCTGCTCGGATTCGCCGCCACCATGGACCTGTCGGGTGGACAGATGCCCCACAAGGCGTATCACGCGGCCACCGGCAAGATGGTGGCCTTCGACGGCCGGCCGGACGACATCGGCTGGTCGGCGATCGACAGCGGCCGCCTGCTGCTGTGGCTGCGCATCGTGGCGCAGCGCCATCCGCGCTTCGCCGAGCACGCCGACAAGGCGGTGCTGCGCTGGAGCTTCTGCGACGCGATCGACGACTGCGGCACGCTGTACGGAACGGCCCGCACGGGCGGACAGGTGCAGCGCTACCAGGAAGGCCGCCTCGGCTACGAGCAGCTCGCGGCGGCCGGATACGCCGCCTGGGGCTTCGAGACGCGCCATTCGGCGAGCTGGGCGAACACGCAGGCGGTGAACATCTACGGCATCCCCGTCGCCCACGATGCGCGCGACCCGCGCACCACCGGCGCGCAGGCGCCCGTGCTCACCATGCCGCATGCGCTCATGGGCCTGGAGCTGGGCTGGCGGGATGCCCGCGCCCGCGCGTTGGCCGACGCGGTGTACCGGGTGCAGCAAGAGCGTTGGCGCCGCGAAGGCCAGCTCACTGCGCGCACGGACTACCAGAGCCGCCAGCCGCCCTACGTGGTGCTGGATTCCGTGTTCGCCGCAGGCTATCCCTGGAACACGATAGGCGCGGATGGCAAGGAATACGAGCAGCTCGCTCTGGTCTCCACGCGCGCCGCCTTCGCGATGGCGGCGCTGTGGCCGGGCGAGTACGCGCAGCGGCTGATGGAGGGCGTGCAGTGGCTGCACGACCCCGATCGCGGCTGGTACGAAGGCCGCTACGAGCAGGGCGGCGCGCCGCTGGCGAACATCACCTTGTCGACCAATGCGGCGATCCTGGAGACGCTGTTGTTCAAGGCGAAGGGACCGCTGTACGCGGGGCAGCCGCGCACGGGATTGTTCGAGCTGCGCACCGGGGATGTGTTCCAGCGGACCAAGCGCTGCAGCCCGGCGGAGCGGGCGGCATGCGCGGCGGAGGCGGCGCGCTGAGTTGCATTGCTCTTTCTCGTTCTCCCTCTCCCGCTTGCGGGAGAGGGCTGGGGTGAGGGTGCCGGTGTGCGGGCGCACGGTGCTGATGTGCGCCGAAGTTGCTTGCGGGGGCGTCGCGGCAGGCGGTGCGCGGTGCGTGACCGCGACGGTGTTCGGTCCGCGGCTGCGCGCGCGGACGACCCCGAAAGACCGGGCCCGCCGCCGCCCCGCACAACTCGCTGCGCGATTGCACGCGCGCGTGCAATCGCTACGCTCGAACAAGGCGCCGGGAGCATGAGACGTATGCGAGTCTCACATCGCTGTCGCTGTGTAGCCTCGCTGCGGCGGCGGGCCCGGTCTTTCGGGCTCCACCAACGCGGTCCCGCCCCGCGCACCGCCTGCCACGACGTTCAGCCGTGCAGGCGCCGTCGTTCCCGCGCAGGCGGGAACCCAGAGAGCGCGAAGCGCTGTGCCCGAAGATGACGCGACGTTCATCACGCCAAAGAAGACACTGCCGATCGTCGCGACGGCCGGCGCACGGTGCGGGACCGCGTTGGTGATGCCCGGGAAATCGGGCCTGCCGGCACAGCGAGGCTACACAGCGACAGCGATGTGAGCCTCGCGTACGTGGACATGCTCGCAACATCTGTTGGACCGGAGAGTTTGCCGCGCGCGGCAAACTCGCAGGGACTCATGTTGCGCGTGCCGGCAGGCCCGATTTTCCGGGGAAGTCCGGCGCGCGAAGCCGCCGGACCTTCACCGTACGTGCATTCGCACGACTACGCCGCTTTTCAGCGGCTCGGTCGCGGGCCCGCACCGTGCGCCGGCCGGCGCGACGCCCGGCAGAAGGATACGGGCGCGTTCGTGCAAGCCGAATCCAACAGCTACGATCCGCCCCATGCCCTCCGCCCCCAGCGGCTACAACCTCGCTCGCTTCGATCTCGTCTCGCTGCGCCTCGTCGTCGACTGCCTGCAGCAAGGTAGCCTCAGCGCCGCGGCGCGCGCTTCGCACCTCGCGCTGGCGGCGGCCAGCCGGCGGCTGCGCGAGCTGGAAGATGCCGTCGGCGAGCCGCTGTTCGAACGGCACGGACGCGGCCTGCTGCCCACCAGCGCGGGACGCGTGTTCGTGCGCCACGCGCTGGAGATGCTGCAGTCGCTCGAGCAGATGGGCAGCGAACTGGCCGACCTGCGCCGCGGCATCACGCGCCACATACGCCTGTGCGCCAGCACGGCCGCCATCAACCAGTTCCTGCCGCCGCTGCTGGCGCGCCATGCGCGCGAAGCGCGCCACGTGCACGTGGAACTGGAGGAACAGGTCTCCAGCCTGGTCGCGACGACGGTGCGCGAAGGGCGGGCCGATCTCGGCGTGTTCGTCGAAGGCGTCGCCACCGAAGGCCTCGAGTGCCAGCTGTTCCGCCGCGACGAACTGGTCCTGGTGCTGCCGGCGAAGCACCGCCTCAACGGCCGCGGTGCCGTGGCCTTCGCCGATGCGCTGGAAGAGGACTGGATCAGCCTGGCCGAAGGCGCGGCCCTGCTGCAGCAGCAGCACGAGGCGGCGCATGCCGCCGGCCGGCCGCTGAAGCTGCGCATGCAGGTGCGCAGCTTCGACGCCGTGTGCCACCTGGTGGCCTCCGGCCTCGGCATCGCGGTGCTGCCCAAGAGCGCCGCCGTGCCCATCGTGGGCGCCATGGGGCTGCGCTGGCGCGCCCTGGCCGATCCCTGGGCCTCGCGCCGGATGCTGCTCGCCACCCGCCCGGGCATGAACGACCCGGCGGTGGAACAGCTGGTGCGCGTGCTCGTCGAGCCTTCGCAAAAGGCGAAAGCTCCGGCGCGCAAAAGGCAATAGACGCCGGCGGGCGGCGCCCGCAGACTGCGCCCCATGGAAACCAAGCCTTCCACCGGCCCGCTGGCCGGCCTCAGGGTCGTGGAACTGGGCCAGCTCATCGCCGGCCCGTTCGCGGCCAAGACCCTCGCGGACTTCGGCGCCGACGTGGTCAAGATCGAACCCCCCGGGGCCGGCGACCCGCTGCGCAACTGGCGGCTGCTCAAGAACGGCACCTCCGTCTGGTGGCAGGTCCAGTCGCGCAACAAGCGGTCCGTCGCTCTCGACCTGAAGAACGCCGAGGCGCAGGAGATCGTGCGCCGCCTCGCAGCGGAGGCCGATGTGCTGATCGAGAACTTCCGCCCCGGCGCGATGGAGGGCTGGGGCCTCGATCCGCAGCGGCTGGTGGAGGCGAATCCGCGCCTGGTCGTGCTGCGCATCAGCGGCTACGGCCAGACCGGCCCGTACCGGGATCGACCCGGCTTCGGCGTGGTCGGCGAGGCGATGGGCGGGCTGCGCCACCTCACCGCCGAACCCGGCCGGGTGCCGGTGCGCGTGGGCGTGAGCATCGGCGACACACTGGCGGCGCTGCACGGCGTGATCGGCATCCTGATGGCCCTGCACGAGCGCCACCGCTCCGGCCAGGGCCAGGTGATCGACGTCGCCCTGTACGAGGCGGTCTTCAACTGCATGGAGAGCCTGCTGCCCGAATACAGCGCCTTCGGTGCGGTGCGCGGGCCGGCGGGCAGCGCGCTGCCCGGCATCGCGCCGACCAATGCCTACCTGTGCAGCGACGGCGGCTACGCGCTGATCGCGGGCAACGGCGACAGCATCTACAAGCGCCTGATGGCGGTGATCGGCCGCGACGACCTCGGCAGCGATCCGGAGCTGGCCAGCAACACCGGCCGCGTCCAGCGCGTGGAGGAAATCGACGCCGCGATCGGCGACTGGACGAAGACCCGCACGGTCGACGAAGTGCTGCAGGCCCTCGATGCGGCTTCGGTGCCCGGCGGCCGTATCTACACCGTGGCCGACATCGCGGCGGACCCCCACTATGCGGCCCGCGGAATGCTGCAGCAAGTCCGCCTGGACGACGGCGAAACGGTGACCGTGCCTGGCATCGTGCCCAAGCTCTCGCGCACGCCCGGCGGCCAGCACCGCAATGCGCCGCGCCTGGGGCAGGACAGCGAGGCGGTGATGCGCGAACTGGGACTGACCGAGGAACAGATCGTCGGCCTCAAGAGCCGCGGCGTGATCAAGGGCGAAGCATGAAGCAGCGGATCCACTTCAACGAGGTCGTCACCCGCGACGGCTTCCAGATCGAGGGCGAGTTCGTTCCTACCGAGGCCAAGGTGCGGCTGGTCGACGCGCTCTCCCAATGCGGCTACGCCAAGATCGAGGTCACCTCGTTCACCTCGCCCAAGGCCATTCCGATGCTGCGCGATGCCGAGGAGGTGATGGGCCGCATCCGCCGCGCGCCGGGCGTGGAATACACCGTGCTGGTGCCCAACCTGCGCGGCGCCGAACGGGCGATGGAATCGCGCGCCGACGAACTGAACCTGGTGATGTCCACCTCGGAGACGCACAACCTGGCCAACCTGCGCATGCCGCGCGAGAAGAGCTTCGCAGCCCTGGCCGACGTGATCCGCAACGCCTCCGGCCGCACGCCGGTCAACGTCTCGCTGTCGACGGCCTTCGGCTGCCCGATGGAGGGCGAGGTGCCGCAGGAAACGGTGCTCGGATGGGCCCGGCGCTTCGCCGACCTGGGCGTGCGCGGCGTGACGATCTGCGACACCACCGGCATGGCGCATCCGGCGCAGGTGGCGCGCATGTGCGAGGAGGCGCAGCGGCGCTTTCCGGACCTGCAGCTCACGCTGCACTTCCACAACACGCGCGGCATGGGCCTGGCCAACGTGCTGGCCGCGGTGCAGGCCGGCATCGTGCGCTTCGACGGCTCGCTCGGCGGGCTCGGCGGCTGCCCCTACGCGCCCGGCGCCAGCGGCAACATCTCGAGCGAGGACACGATCCACATGCTGCAGGCGATGGGCTACGACACGGGCGTGGACCTCGACGCGCTGCTGCAGGTGGCGCGAACGCTGCCGCAGATCGTCGGCCACGAGGTGCCGGGCCAGCTCGTAAAGGCCGGGCCGAGCACGCAACTGCATCCGGTGCCGCAGGCCGTGACCGAGCTGCGCGCCACCCTCTGATCCCCTTTTCCTCAACTGCAGACGCGCCCCGCAAGCGGCGCCATGGAGACACCATGCCTTCGATCCAACGCAGAACCCTGCTGGCGGCTGCCGCCGCCGGCGCCGCGGCGCTCGCACTCCCCGCGCGGGCCCAGTTCGCCGGCAAGAACATCACGCTGATCGTGCCGTCGGCTCCCGGCGGCACCACCGACATCTCCGCGCGCATGCTGGCCGAGCCGCTGGCGAAGCTGCTGCAGGCCAACGTGGTGGTCGACAACCGCAGCGGCGGCAACGGCAACATCGCCGGCCAGCTGGTGGCCCGGTCGGCCGGCGACGGCCTGACGCTGCTGGCGCAGTACTCCGGCTACCAGTGCATCACGCCGCTGGTGCAGCCGGTCGCCGGCTTCGATCCCGGCCGCGACCTCAAGCCGATCGGCCACCTGATCGACGCGCCGCAGGTGATGGTGGTGCGGGCCAGCTTCCCCGCCAGCACCTTCCAGGAATTCCTCGCCTACGTGAAGGCGAACCCCGGCAAGGTGAACTACGCCTCCAGCGGCAACGGCGCCCTGCAGCACGTGACGACCGAACTGCTGAAGGATCTGACGAAGACTGAGATGACGCACATCCCGTACCGCGGCACGGGTCCGGCGCTCAGCGACCTGCTGGCCGGCAACGTCGACCTCACCATCACCACGCCGCCGCCGCTGCTGCCGCACATCCACGCCGGCAAGCTCAAGGCGCTGATGACGACCGGCAGGACGCGGCTGGAGGCCCTGCCCAACGTGCCGACGGCCACCGAGGCGGGCGTGGCGCTGGTGGCTTCGTCGTGGTTCGCCGTGTACGGGCCTGCGAGCCTGCCCGCGGAGTTGCAGAACCGCTTGTCCGCCTCGGTGCGCCAGGTGGTCGAGACGCCGGACTTCCGGCGCCGGGCCGAAGAGCAGGGCGCCAAGGCCATCGCCATGACGCCGGCCGAACTGGCGGCGCTGGGCACGAAGGAGCGCGCCACCTGGGAACGCATCGTGAAGGTGGCGCACATCAAGGCCGACTGAATCACGGCGGACTGAGTCCCAGGGCCTTCCGTTCGCTGTGCCCCTGCCGCGCGTGACGGCAGCGTCGACTCCTGCCACCATGGGGGCCGATGCAGTCAGGAGACCTGCCATGCCGCATTCGCGCAAGCTCATGAAGGTGACCGGCGATACCCATCCGCCCGAAGTGGAAGACGACCTCGGCGGGCCCGACGAGGAGATCGCGACCGCCGAAGCGGCGACGCCCGCCGTGGAAGGCGCGGCGCCGGTCTCGGGGCGTCCCGGCAGCGGGGTGCGCAGCCTCGTGGTCTCGATGCCGGCGCGCGAGTACGTCGACACGGCGCGCGAACAGGTCCGCGCGCGGCCGCTGACCACCGCGGCGATCGCCTTCTTCGCCGGCTTCGCCATCGCCGTCGTCACGCGCTCGCGCTAGCCGACGGGGCGCGTGGCGCGGCCGTATCATGGCCGCACCATGAGAAACGTCGGATTGATCGGTTTGGGCGCGATGGGCCTGGGCATGGCCCAGTCGCTGCGCCGCGCAGGGCACCGGGTGCACGTGCACGATGTGCGCATGGACGTCACCCGTGCCTTCGCCGGCGACGGCGGCGTCGCCTGCGGCAGCCCCGCCGACGTGGCCTCGAAGTGCGAGGTCGTGATCAGCGTGGTGGTGAACGCGGCGCAGACCGAGCAGGTGCTGTTCGGCACCGGCGGGGCGGCCACGGTGATGCAGCGGGGCAGCGTCTTCGTCATGTGTTCGACGGTCGATCCGAACTGGTCGGTGGCGCTGGAGGAACGGCTGGCCGGCATGGGCCTGCTGTACCTCGATGCGCCGATCTCCGGCGGTGCCGCCAAGGCGGCGAGCGGCCAGATGACGATGATGACGGCCGGCCGGCCCGAGGCCTACGAGAAGCTGGGCGACCTGCTCGAAACCATGGCGGCCAAGGTCTACCGCCTGGGCGACCGCGCCGGCAACGGCAGCAAGGTCAAGATCATCAACCAGCTGCTCGCCGGCGTGCACATCGCCGCCGCCGCCGAGGCGATGGCGCTGGGCCTGCGCGAAGGCGTGGATCCGCAGGCGCTGTTCGACGTGATCACGCACAGCGCCGGCAACAGCTGGATGTTCGAGAACCGGATGCCGCACGTGCTGAAGGCCGACTACACGCCTCTTTCGGCCGTGGACATCTTCGTCAAGGACCTCGGGCTGGTGCTCGATACGGCGCGCGCCACGAAATTCCCGCTGCCGCTGGCTTCCACGGCGCACCAGATGTTCATGCAGGCCTCCGCTGGGGGCCATGGCCGCGAGGACGATGCCGCCGTGATCAAGATCTTCCCCGGCATCCGGCTGCCCGGCTGACCCCCTGCGGTCAAAAGCTTTCCCGCAGCGCTGGGGGTTTTGAGCCATTCCCCACTTCTGGGGGCCGAGCGGCCGCCCCACCCGCAACCGTTTCTTCAATGCCGGCGCGCACTTGCGCGTTCCCGGCAAGCTGTGCCGGCACTTTCGAGCTACGGGCACGCTTGATGCAAGGACTCTCACGGGAGCCTTCCAACGGGGGATGTCCACCGCACCGGAAAGTGCGACGCTGGGACCCGGAGAAGGCGCAAGCAATCGAATCGTTTTGACGGGGTGTGCCATGTGTCAAGCTACTTACGGCAAGTTCCAGCTTCGGTTCCAGTCGCTGTTCGCCAGCGGCCGCGGATTTGCATTCCCGTGCGACCACGAAGGCCATGTCGACCTGGACGGCATGACCGAGCGGGCGCGGAACAACTACTTCTTCGCCCGTGCCATGGTCGGCCGCGACCTGGCCTGCCCCGCCGTCGAAGCGACCGCCTGATGCGGCAGGCCCCGCGTGGCGGGCCGGCAGCCCGCGTGCCGCAGCCGCGGCGCCTGCAGGCTGGGAGGACCGGAGGGCATTGAGTGCCATCGCATAATCGGGCGACTCACCCGAGGGACGATGCGATGACCTACCCCCATACCCAGCTCTTCATCAACGGCCAGTGGCAGGATGCCGCCGACGGCCGCACGCTGCCGGTGTTCAACCCGGCGACCGGCCAGGAAATCGGGCGCGTCGCCCACGCCGGCAAGGCCGACCTCGACCGCGCGCTCGAGGCGGCCCAGAAGGGCTTCGAAACCTGGCGCGACATGAACCCCGCCGCACGCAGCGCCATCATGCGCAAGGCCGCCGGCTTCATGCGCGAGCGCGCCGCCGAGATCGCGCCGCTGCTGACCCAGGAACAGGGCAAGCCGCTGCCCGAAGCCAAGGGCGAGGCGATGGCCGCCGCCGACATCATCGAATGGTTCGCCGAAGAGGGCTTCCGCGTCTACGGGCGCCTGGTCCCCTCGCGCTACAGGCCGGAAGTGCGCCAGATGGTGCTGAAGGACCCGGTGGGCCCGGTCGCGGCCTTCACGCCCTGGAACTTCCCGATCAACCAGATCGTGCGCAAGGTCGGCGCCGCGCTCGCCGCCGGCTGCTCGATGCTGGTCAAGGCGCCGGAGGAAACCCCCGCTGCCGCCGCGGCGCTGATCAAGGCCTTCGCCGATGCCGGCCTGCCGCCCGGCGTGCTGGGCCTGGTGTACGGCAACCCGGCCGAGATCTCGGGCTACCTGATCCCGCATCCGGTGATCCGCAAGATCACCTTCACCGGCTCCACTCCGGTGGGCAAGCAGCTGGCGGGGCTGGCCGGCCAGCACATGAAGCGCGTCACCATGGAGCTGGGCGGGCACGCGCCGGTGATCGTCTGCGAAGACGCGGACATCGCGCTGGCCGTGAAATCCGCCGGCGCCGCCAAGTTCCGCAACGCGGGGCAGGTCTGCATCTCGCCCACCCGCTTCCTGGTGCACGAGAGCGTGAAGAACGACTTCGCGCAGGCCATGGCCAAGTACGCGCAGGGCCTGAAGGTGGGCGACGGCCTGCAGGAAGGCACGCAGATGGGCCCGCTGGCCAATCCGCGCCGCCTGACCGCGATGGGCGAATTCCACGCCGATGCGGTGGAGAAGGGCGCCCAGGTCCTGGCCGGCGGCAAGCGCATCGGCGACGCGGGCAACTTCTGGGAGCCCACGGTGCTGCTGGACGTGCCGCTGGAGGCCAAGCTGTTCAACGACGAGCCCTTCGGACCCGTGGCCGGCATCCGCGGCTTCACGAACCTCGATGAAGCGATCCGCGAAGCCAACCGCCTGTCGTACGGCCTGGCCGGCTATGCGTTCACCAGGTCGCTGAAGAACGCCGACCTGCTGTCGCGCCGCGTCGAAGTGGGCATGCTGTGGATCAACATGCCGGCCATGCCGAGCGCCGAAATGCCCTTCGGTGGGATCAAGGATTCGGGCTACGGCTCCGAAGGCGGCCCGGAGGCGCTGGAGGCGTACCTGAATGCGCGGTCGGTGGCGGTGATGAACGTGTGAGCTCGCTGATCCAGAAATCCTGCGGCCCCGTCGAACACGATCCCGGCGCAGACCCATGAAAAAGCCCGGCACTGCCGGGCTTTCCTGTTCTTGTGGCGCAAATGGCGGCCCCTCACCCCAGCCCTCCCCGTGCGGGAAGGGCTGGGGCGGGGCACGCGACCCCACTCCTCTTGCTTGCGGGCCCTCCAGATTCGTGCAGATCAGCCGCCGCAGACCCGGGCGCTGCGCATCAGGCGCCTGCTGCGCTGGAATTCCAGCTTCAGGGCGAGAGGCATCATGGCTGCTCCTTCGGGGTCGGTCGTCAGGACGATGGGTCGTGCGGCGGTCGGCGGACTATCATGGGCAAGGGATCAGCACCGCGCCGGCCGTTCGCCGCCGGCCGCGCCGCGCTTCCCGGCGATGGCCAGCGAGGCGGCGCAAGCACGCAGGGCGGCCGGGGGGCGAACGAAACATGGCGGATCTCCTTGGAAGGGGAAGCCCGGACGGGACCGGGTGGGGACATGGTGGGAGCAGCAGCGTGGCCGCGATGTACGGAATCGCACGCGCCGCTGGCGCCTTCCCCGCGTGGCGTGACATTTGTGGTGGCACGCCCCATCCCGGGACAGCCTGGAGCGAGAACCCATGCCTTCCAACATCCCGATGTCTTCCCTGGCCCTGGCGCGCATGCCGCTGCTGGCGGACCTGCCGCAGGAGCGCCTCGACGCCCTGGCCGCGCAGTGCACGTGGCGGCGCTTCGAGCCGGGGCAGCCGCTCGTCTCGCGCGACACCAGCGGCGGCGAGGTGCACCTGATCGTCGACGGTCGCGTGCGCATCCACGTCTATGCGGCCGACGGCCGCGAAGTGCTGTTCACCCACGTGCAGGAGGGATCGATCGTCGGCGACTTCGCCGCGGTCGACGGCGGCCTGCGCACGACCGACGCGCACGCCAGCACGCGCGTGCTCAGCGCATCGCTGTCCGGCGCGGAATTCAAGCAGCTGCTGCGCGAGGAGCCGCGCGTGGAGGAGCGCTACGTGCGCTACCTGGTGGGGCTGGTGCGCATGCTCACGGACCGCGTGATCGAACTGAGCACGCTGGCCGTGCAGAACCGCATCCGCGCCGAGGTGCTGCGGCAGGCGCAGGCGGCCGTCGAGCCGGACAGCGGCTTCGCGATCCTGGAGCCGGCACCGCGCCACGCGGACCTGGCCGCGCAGGTGGGCACGACGCGCGAGCAGGTCACGCGCGAGCTGTCGGCCCTCACGCGCCAGGGCCTGCTGCAGAAGACCGGCCGCGCGCTGCTGGTGCCCGACCTGCACCGGCTGCAGGACCTGGTGCGAGGCGGCGGCGAAGGCGGCCACGCGGCCCAGGCCGCGCTCACCTCTTCACGAGCGGGCCGTACTCCTTCTCATGACGGGCGATATAGCCCGCGATGAAGCTGCACTGCGGCAGCGCCTTGAGGCCGCGGCTGCGCACGTCGTCGAGCGCATAGGCGGCCAGGCGCGAGCCGAGCCCCTGGCCTTCGTGGGCTTCGTCGACTTCGGTGTGCGTGAAGACCACGGCGTCGCCGTCGCGGTGGTATTTCGCCAGCGCGACCACGCGGCCGTCCATGCGCAGTTCGTAGCGCCCAAGGGCTTCGTCGTGGGCGGTCTCGGCGGCGGCCGAGGGTTGTTGCTGCTGTTTCATGGCGCCATGCTGCCATGAGGCGGGTTCCAGCGGGGTACGCCGGCTCGTAGGCTGGCGGTGACGCGCCAAGCGCCGGAACCCCAGCGATGCGCGCAAGCGCTGGGGTTTGCGCTGCCGCGGCTCACCGCCAGTCTACCGGCGAGGGCAGAGCGCGACGGTGCGCGGGTCCGGCTCGCCGCCGTAGAAGCGCTGCAGGCACTCGCCGAAGACAGCCTCCTGCGGCGCCGCCAGCGAGAACAGCGTGACGCACGACCGGAACTTCAGGTCGTCGGGCGAGCCCAGGATCTCGTGCGCGCTGCGGCCCGGCACGGCCAGCATGAGCGCGCAGCACTCGCGCAAGCGCGGACCGAGCACCGGATGCGCGAGATAGGCCCGCGCTTCGTCGAGGGAATCCAGGCCATAGAACTGCGCCGTGCTGCTCGACCCGAGCCCCTTCAACTGCGGGAACACGAACCACATCCAGTGGCTGCGCTTGCGACCCGCACGCAGTTCCTCGCGCACCGCATCGATCACGTCATCCTGCGCGGCCACGAAGCGCTGCAGGTCGGGCCCGGCGCTCATCAGGCGCGCGTCGGCGAGTCCTTGTCGGGGGCGCGGCGGTTGCCCGCGCCGCCCTGGTTGCCGGCATCGCCACCGTGCAGCAGCAGCGTCACCAGCACCGCCGACTGGGCGCGGGCCTTGAGCGCATGCGGTTGCCCGGGCGGCAGCACGATCACGTTGCCGGGCCGCAGCTGGCGCACGCCGGCACCCATCATCAGGTCGACCTCGCCTTCCAGGCAGTGGATGGTGCACTCGTCGTCGACGTGGTGCATCGGCTGCTCCTGGTGGGCCGACAGCACCATGTGCAGCAGCTGGATGCGGTCCGTCTTGATCAGGCTGGTGCTCACCGTGCCGGGCAGCTGGTTGCCCAGCGGGGCGACGTTGATCACATCCAGGTGTTTCGCGTGCGGCAGGGCCATGGTTCGTCTCGCGTCTCGCTGTCGTGGACGCAAGACTAGCAAACCCTAGCGCGGATAGGGAGCAATCTCACCTGTCTTGACTCCGGTGAGGGCCGCGTGGTGCACCTGGGCGTTCGCCAGCGCCCAGGCCTTCAGGTGCTCGACGTACTCCTTGCGCTCCGGGTCGGCCTGCACGAAGCTCGGGTGCCACTCGCTCTCGCGCCAGTCGGCGACGGTGGAGGGCACGAAATCGACCAGTTCCGGGTTCACCGTGTAGTCGACCCACAGGTACTCGCCGGGCTGGAAGAAGCGCTCCTGCACCTGGAGCACGGTCTTGGGCACCTTGACGTTGTTCTCCTGCATCCACTGCCAGGCCTCGCGGTCGCTGTGGTCGCGCGGCTTGGTCTGCATGTAGCGCACCAGGTGGTTCATGATCACGCAGTTCTGCGAATGCGCGGGGCCGCCGAGCGCGGCGCGGAACAGCGTGTCCTCGCGCTGGCAGGCCTTGTCGCGCCATTCGATGGGCTTGCCCGCCTCGGTCGTCGCGCGCACGTGGAAGGAGCCGATGAAGCGCTTCAGCTGGTCGAACTGCACGAGGTAATAGGCCTTGTACGTGGCCCCGCTCGGAATGCCGTCCGAGCTCACGGCCTTGCCGGTGTGCTCCCCCACGACGTTCCAGGTGCCGGGCGGCAGCGCGACGCGCACGTTGCCGATTTCCACCGCGCTGCTCACGGTATCGCCCTTGGCGGGGTCCTTCGACGCCGCCGGGGCCGCGGCGATCAGGCTGGCGACGGCGACGGCCGCCGTGATCATGATGTTGCGCATGGCTTCCTCTTGCTTGCATCCGCGTTCGCGATTTCGTAGTCGGATGTTACGAAGCCGCCGAGTGACGGACGAGGCCCCCTGGTGACCGGGGGGCCCTACTGTCTGCGCGACTTGAGGGGAACCTTCGTGCCGAATCCGCCAGAACTGTTTGTATGTGTGAAAAACAGTATCCGGCTCCGGGCGCCGGAGGCGACGGTGTGAGAACGTTCGTACGCAGGGCAGGCTGCGCGCAGCGGAGCGGGGCCCTAATCGGCCCGGATGTTGTTGGCCTTGGCCACGCCGGCCCACAAGGGAAGCTCGTTCGCGATGACACGCGCGAATTCCTCCGGGGTGCTGCCCGCCGGGTCGATCGCCAGGGCCGCCATCCGCGCGCGCACGTCCGGCAGCCTGACGATGCGCTGCACCTCCGCCGCCAGCTTGTCGATGATCGGCTTGGGCGTGCCGGCCGGCGCCAGCAGGCCGCTCCAGAACTGGATGGTGAGGTCTATGCCCTGTTCGGCCATCGTGGGCACGTCGGGCAGGGCGGCGATGCGCTGCGGCGAGGTGACGGCCAGGCCCTTGAGCAGGCCGCCCTTGATCGGGCCCACCGCCGGCCCGGAGTCCACCAGCGTGAGCGTCAGCTGCCCCGAGGCGACGCCGTTGACCGACTCCATGCTGCCCTTGTAGGGGATGTGTTCGGCGTGGATGCCGGTGCGGCTTTTCAGCAGTTCGGTGGCGAGCCGGAACGAGGCCGCGCTGGACCCGTAGTTCGACTTCTCCGGGTTCGCCTTGGTGTAGGCCGCGAGTTCGGCCACCGACTTGAAAGGCGCGTTCGCAGCCACCGACAGCACCAGCGGGAAGGTGCCCACCAGGGACACCGGCACCAGGTCGCGGGTCGGCGAATAAGGAAGCTTCTCGTACAGCGCCGGATTGAACACGATCGGCCCGCTCGCCCCCATCAGCAGCGTGTAGCCATCCGGCGCTGCCGTGGCGACGGCGACACTGCCGACGATCGCCCCGGTGCTGGGCTTGTTCTCCACCACCACTTCGCGTCCCAGGCCCTCCTGCATCTTCTGGGCGAGGAGGCGCGCCAGGATGTCGTTGGCGCCGCCGGGTGCATAGCCGACCACGATGCGGATCGGCTTCGCCGGGAAGGCCGCGGCCGCGTTCGGCGCCTGCTGCGCGAGCGCCGGCACGGCGCACGCGGCGAGCAGGGCGGCGGCGGATTTCAGCAGGGTCTTGCGCTTCATGCGGAGCTCTCCTTGGCGGGGGAATGGCGCTCGCGGGCCGCGTATTCCAGGCCCTTCACCAGGGCCGTGACCGTGCGGCAGGCCGGCACCGGGATGCCCAGGCGCTCGGCCTGGACGACGATCCAGCCCGTGAGCGCATCGATCTCGGTCTCCTCGCCACGGGCGATGTCGAGGGCCATCGAGCCGGCGTGGCGCGGCAGGGGGACGGCCCCGGAGCGCACCTTGTGCACGAAGGCCATCGGGTCGAAGGAGAAGGAGCCGCCGAGTGCCCGCACGACCTGCTGGCATTCCTCGGCCATCGTGTCCACCAGCGCGCACACCTCGGGCACCTCGTAGCGCGCCGCGTTGTGGCCGGCGACCAGCGCACCCACGGGATTCATCACGCAGTTGAAGACGAACTTGGACCAGACAGTATCCATCGGGTCCTCCAGCACCTCGCAGGGCAGGCCGGCGGCGCAGAGAAGGTCGCTGAACCAGCGCATGTCGGCCAGGCTGCCTTGCCAGGGGCCGATCCACGTGTTGCCGCGGATCAGGTGTTCCACCTGGCCGGGCGCCACGTAGCGGCCGGCTGTCATGGTTGCCCCGCGCGCGACGGGTGCGCCGGTGGCGGCCAGCAGTTCGGCATTGCCCATGCCGTTCTGCAGCGTGAGCAGCAGCGGCCGCGAGGCCAGGTGGCCGGCCAGGTCCTGCAGCACCTGCGCGGTGGCGCGCGACTTGACCAGGAACACGATCGCGTCGAAGGGTTGCGCTATGAGTTCGCTGGCGTGGGTCACGCAGGGGAAATGGGCGCGCAGCCGCGTGGCGCCCTGCAATTCCAGTCCGTGTTCGCTGATGCAGCGGGCATGCGCCACGTTGCTGTCGACGCCGACCACCTGCGCGTACCCGGCCAGCTTGGCCGCCACGATGCCGCCGATGGCGCCGACGCCCACCACCAGGACGCGCGTCATGGTGCCGCCACCTTCACCTGCAGGACGGCCGCGCGGCCGCTGTCGACCGCTTGCAGGCAGCGCTGCAAGGCGGGGGCCAGCTCCTGCGGTTCCTCCACGAACTCGCCGTGCGCGCCGAAGGCCTGCGCCACCTGGTCGAAGCGGCGGACCTCGCCCTCGAGCCGCGCATGGAACTGCCTGGCCTGCGCCGCTTCGCCTTCGGGGTAGACGCGCAGCACGGCTTCCTGCACGGCCTGCCAGCCACCGTTGTCGAGGACGACGGTGAGGATCGGCAGTCGGTAGCGCTGCGCCACCGCATACACCGACGTCGGCGTCGAGAAGTGGAAGCCGCCGTCGCCGCACACCTGCACGACGCGCTGCGCGGGGCGGGCGAGCCTGGCGCCCAGCGCCATGCCGCCGCTGTAGCCGAGGCCGCCGCCGGAGCAGCCGATCAAAGTGCCGGGACGCGTGCGCCGGATCTGGGTCAGCACCGCCGGTGCGTTGCGGATCGCTTCGTTGACCACGATGTCGTCCTGCGACAGCGCGCGGTCCAGCGTGGCGCAGGCGAAGGCGGGGGCGATCGCGCCGCGGCTGCCGGCGTGCGCCGCGGCGGCGGCGATGGCGCGCCTGCGCTCGTCGCCTTCACGTTCCCAGCCGGCCGTGCGTTGCGCGACCCGCGCGCGCCAACCGGCGTCGGCCTGGGCGCGCACCGCCTCCAGCACCTCGGTGAGCGCCGCGGTGCAGTCGGCCTGCAGGCGCAGGTCGGTCGCGAAGCCCCACATAGGGAAGTCCTGCTTGAGCGGGTCGATGTCGATGTGGATGAAGCGCGTGGCGGCGTCGGGGCGCGTGAACTTCGGCAGCCAGGGGACATCGACATCGAGCAGCAGGCACAGGTCCGCCCCGGCGAGGGCTTTCGCGGGGTCGAAGCCGCCGAAGCAGGGCGCCTCGCGCGACACGCTCATGGCCGTCGGCATGAATTCGTGGACGCGGATGCCGCACTCGGTGGCCAGCGCCTCCAGTGCCGCCACGGCCTCGGGCCGCCGCCCCAGGTAGGACGTGATGACGATCGGCTTGCTCGCCTGCAGCAGGGCGCGGGCGACCTCCCGTGCCGCATCGGCCGGGATGCCGCCGGCGCGCACGGGCCCGTAGCGTTCGGCGGGGAAGCTCGCGACTTCCGTCGCGCAGGATTCGGCCAGCGTCTCGCGCGGCAGCGTGAGGAACACCGGCCCCGCCGGGTCGCTGTGCATCACGCTGTGCGCACGCCGCAGCACCTCCTTGGCCACCAGGCCGCTGGGCAGCGTGTATTCCCACTTCACGTACGGCCGCACCAGGCTGCCGATGTCGAACGGGTCCTGCACGAAGTGCACGTAGTTGTCGCGCGAGCCGGTGAGTTCGCCGCGCAGCGTGAAGGGCGACTTGCCGGCCATCAGCAGCACCGGCCAGCGCGAGCGGAACAGGTTGTGCATGCCCATCGCCGCATTGGCCGTGCCGGCGTCGACGTGCACCAGCACGCCCTGGCCGCGGCCGGTGACGGCCGCATGGCCGCCCGCCATGTGGATCGCGACGTTCTCGTGCGGGCACAGCAGCACCTGCGGCTGCGGCCGCCCTTCGCGGGTGAACTGCGCCATCGCCTCGATCAGCGACACGTGGTCGGTGCCGAGGTTGCAGAAGAGGTACTCGAGGCCCGCTTCCGCCAGCCCCTCGAGGAAGTGGTGGGCCGCGGTGCTGCGTGCTTGCGGTTTCATGGTCCTGCCTGGAGCGGCGCCTGCACCTGCCGCGGCGCCCGGGCTCGGAAGGATAGGCGCCACGGCCGCGTTGCCCAGATGGGGGAAACCCCGTTCACGCCGGACGGCGCCGCGCGGCCGGCATGCCGCTGGCAAGATGCGGCGAGACCAGGAGGCCCGCATGTCCAACCACGTCTACAAGACCCTCGAGATCACCGGCTCGTCGCCGACCGGCATCGAGGATGCCGTCAACGGCGCGATCGCCAAGGCCAGCGAGACGGTGCGCAACATGCAGTGGTTCAGCGTCGAGGAGACGCGCGGCCACATCGAGGACGGCAAGGTGGCCCACTGGCAGGTCACCATCAAGGTCGGGTTCACGCTGGAATAGCCCTCGCGCGCCGCGCTCAGGGCGCGGTGCCTTCCGCCAGTTGCAGGTCCGGGTTGAAGGCCACCTCCCACAGGTGGCCGTCCGGGTCCTGGAAGTAGGCGGCGTAGCCGCCCCAGAAGGTGTCGTGGGGGCGCTTGACGATGGTCGCGCCCGCGCGCTCCGCCAGCGCGATCGCCTCGTCGACTTCGCCCCGCGAGCCCACGTTGTGGGCCAGGTTGAACTCCGCCGGGCTGCGCGGTCCCACCGGCAGGCCGCAGTCGCGCGCGAGGCTGGCGCGGGGCCAGAGCGCCAGGCCCAGGCCCGCATCGAGCTTGAAGAACACCACCGCGCCGTACTCGAACTGCTGGCCGACGATGCCTTCGGTGGGCCAGCCCAGGCCGTCGCGGTAGAAGGCCAGTGCGCGTTCCAGGTCGTCGACGCCGAGGGTGATGAGGGTGATGCGCGGTCGCATGCGGACCTCCGGGGAAGGATTTTTCAGGGCTTGCGCTTCGAAGCCTGCCAGGCCTCGATCTGCGGCAGCAGGGCGCGCCGGCGCGCAAGGCTTTCCGCCGGCCAGTACGCCTCGCGGTCGTAGTACTCCGGCACGGCCGGCGTGCCGGGGTCCAGCACGATCCAGGGCTGCCGGGTCGCGGTGAAGATGTGGATGTCCGGCGGCAGCGCGTCGGGTGTGTCGAGGGTGCCCACCCGGACGAACTTCACCGCCGGGCCCGATCCCGCGTAATGGCTCCACAAGGCCAGGTGGCAGTGCGGGCAGCGCGCGATCTGCTGCCCCTGCCCGCTTTCGGAAGGCGTGTGGACCAGCATCACCTCGCCGGCGAGCGCCTCCACCTGGTCGCTTTCGATCAGCGCGTTGAGCGCGAACGACGCACCCGATTCGCGCTGGCACCAGCGGCAGTGGCAGCAGTGCACGAACAGCGGCCGGGCGTGCATGCGATAGCGCACCTGGCCGCAGTCGCAGCCACCGTCCAGGGAAAAGGCTCCGGGCTCGGTCATGGCAGGGTGGCGGGAAAGTGTGGCACCGCGCCCGGCGCGCCGCAACTGCATGTGCACTGTCGCCAGCCTCGTTAGATCGAAAGTCCGCTTTGCGCGAACGCAGGGAAGCGCGCCGGTCCTTCGTGCATCATCCCCGTTCGTAGCCGGAGGAGACATGCCCCAGAACCCGCAGGACCCGATCGCCACCGCCCGCAGCTTCCTCGTGCGACTGCGCGCGGCGTTCGAAGCCAGCGCGCTCGCGCTCGCGCAACGTTGCAGCGCGGGCGGCAAGCTCAGTGGCCGCAAGCTCGATGCCGAGCAGGTCGCCTCCTTCGAGCTGGCCTGGGCGGCTGCGGACCTGCTGGCGGCCGAGGCCGGCGTCGCCAGCCTGCGTGCGGACAGCAGCGAGATGGACCAGCAACTGGCGCTGCTGTTCGCCGCCGAAGCCGGCGACGCGGTGCTGGGCCGCCTGCACATGCTGGATCTGGAGCTGGGCCGCCCGCGCGAGCCGCTGCGCAGCCTGCGGGACGATCCGGCGTGGGAGGCGCTGTGCCTCGCGGCCGCCGGCGCGCAGGCGCTCGATGCCGCCGGTCGCGCCGTCGCCGCGTCGGACGGCGAGGTCGGGCAGCTCGCGCTGGACGAGTCGCATGCCATGGCGCAGGACGCGTTCCGCCGCTTCGCCGCCGACGTGGTGGCGCCGCAGGCCGAAGCCATCCACCGCCACAACCTCACCGTGCCCGAGTCGCTGCTGCGGCCGCTGCGCGAGATGGGCGTCTTCGGCCTGTCGGTGCCGCAGCAGTACGGCGGCAGCGCGCCCGACGACCGCGAGGACGCGCTGCTGATGGTGCTGGTGACGGAAGCCCTGTCGGAAGGTTCGCTCGCGGCGGCCGGCAGCCTGATCACCCGGCCCGAGATCCTCTCGCGTGCGCTGCTGGCCGGCGGCACGCGCGAGCAGCAGGCGCACTGGCTGCCGAGGCTCGCCGCCGGCGATCCCCTGTGCGCGATCGCGATCACCGAGCCCGACTACGGCTCCGACGTCGCCGGCCTCGCGCTGCGCGCCACGCGCGTGCAGGGCGGCTGGCGCCTGGGCGGCGCCAAGACCTGGTGCACCTTCGCCGGCAAGGCCGGCGTGCTGATGGTGGTGGCCCGCACGGACCCCGACCGCGCGCTGGGCCACAAGGGCCTGAGCGTGCTGCTGGTGGAAAAGCCCTCGTTCGAGGGCCACGACTTCGTGTACCGCCAGCCCGAAGGCGGCACGCTCAGCGGCCGCGCGATCCCCACGATCGGCTACCGCGGCATGCATTCCTTCGACCTGTCGTTCGAGGACCTGTTCGTGCCCGACGCCAATGTGCTGGGGGGCGAAGCGGGCCTGGGCAAGGGCTTCTACTACACCATGGCCGGCATGGTCGGCGGGCGCATGCAGACCGCCGCCCGCGCCTGCGGCGTGATGCGGGCGGCCCTGCGCGCGGCCATCCGCTACAGCCACGACCGCAAGGTGTTCGGCCAGGCGCTGGTGGAATTCCCGCTCACGCGGGCCAAGCTGGCGCGCATGGGCGCGCGGCTCGCGACCTGCCGCCAACTCGCCGGTTCGGTGGCCGCCCTGGTCGACCGCGGCGAAGGGCGCATGGAAGCGAGCCTGGTCAAGCTGCTCGCCTGCCGCTCCGCCGAGATGGTCACGCGCGAGGCGCTGCAGCTGCACGGCGGCATGGGCTATGCCGAGGAGTCGGCCGTCAGCCGCTACTTCGTCGATGCGCGCGTGCTGTCGATCTTCGAAGGCGCCGAGGAAACGCTGGCCCTGAAGGTCGTGGCGCGCAGCCTGATGGAGCGCGCGCTCGGCGTCGCGCCGACCGGCGCGTAAGGGTTGCGGCTTCCTTCGCGTTCGGTGCGTTGCTGCACTGCACGCTAGGGTAGGTCCCATGCTGCGGGCCGGAGCGGCTGGCTACCGTCGAGCCTTTTGTGCCCTACGGAGCCACACGCATGACCACGGCTTTGACACCGCGAGCCCGCAACCACGAGGGCCTCGGCCCGCTCGCCTCCCGCGTCGTCCACGCCAACGAGATGGACTGGGAACCGATCCGCTACCCGGGCTGCTACGTGAAGACCTTGATGGTCGATCCGAAGCAGGGGCTGCTGACCGTGCTGCTGAAGATGGATCCCGGCGCGCAACTGCCGGACCACGAGCACACCCTCGTGGAGCAGACCTACATGCTCGAAGGCCGCCTGGTCGACCTGGACGGACCGGAGAAGGGCCTGGAGGTCGGCCCCGGCGAATTCGTCTGGCGCCCGGCCGGCAGCCGCCACTCCGCCTGGACGCCCGAGGGCGGGCTGATGCTGGCCGTGTTCCAGGTGCCGAACAAGTTCTTCGAGCAGGACGGCTCGGTGGTCGACCTGGTCGGCAACGCCTGGGGCACGAAGTGGGGCCACGTGGTCGCCTGAACGAAAGCAGTACCAACATGAAGTCGATGTACGCCGCCGCCACGGTGATGGCCCTGGCCCTGTCCGCCCCCGCTGCCTTTGCCGAGAAGGTGAAATGGGACCTGCCGGCAGGCTATGCCGAGAACAACTTCCACACGCAGAACCTGCGCTGGTTCGCCGACGAGGTGAAGAAGGCCACCAAGGGCGAAGTGGAGATCCAGGTCCACAGCAATGCCTCGCTCTACAAGCTGCCGGAGATCAAGCGCTCCGTGCAGGGGGGGCCAGGTGGCCATCGGCGAGATCCTGCTGTCCAACCACGGCAACGAGGACCCGATCTACGAAGCCGACATGATCCCCTTCCTGGCCGCGGGCTTCGACCGGTCGTGGAAGCTGTACACGGTGCAAAAGCCGATCCTGCAGGAGCGCCTGGGCAAGCAGGGCATGCGCATGCTGTACTCGGTGGCCTGGCCGGGCAACGGCATCTTCAGCAAGACGCCGATGGATTCGCTGGCGGCCTTCAAGGGCGCCAAGTTCCGCGCCTACAACCGCATCACCGCGCGCTTCGCCGAGGAACTCGGCGCGCAGCCCACGACCATCCAGGCCGCGGAGCTGGCGCAGGCGTTCACCATGAACATGGCGAGCACCATGATCGCCTCGCCGCAGATCGGCGTCGACACCAAGGCCTGGGAGTTCCTGACATCGTTCTACGACACCAATGCCATGCATCCGCGCAATGCGGTGATCGTCAACGAGCGCGAGTTCGCCAGGCTGTCGAAGGACAACCAGGAAGCGATCGTCAAGGTCGCGGCGCAGGCGGAAGCGCGGGGCTGGGACATGGCGCGCGCGGCAGCGAAAGCCTCGGTCGATGCGCTGGCGAAGAACGGCCTGAAGGTCTACGAGCCCTCGGCCCCGATGCGCGCGGACTTCGAGCGCGTGAGCCAGCGGCTGATCGACGAGTGGAGCAGGAAGGCGGGAGCGGACGGCGAGAAGATCGTCAAGGGGATGCGCTGAGGCGCGGCGGGCGGCCTGGTGCCGCCCTCATTCCACCTTCGTGTAGCGCGACGTGTTGGTCTGGTGCTCGTTCAGCTGCACCTTGACGGGAAGGTAGATCCCCGCGTCCAGCAGGAATGCGTAGACGCCTTCTCGCGGCGTCTTGCCGTCCTCGGCGTAGCTGCACGTCACCGGGACGTACTTGCCCGGCAGGCCGGCCCCCAGATCCGTTGCGGGCATCGCTTGCGAGCCCACCGTGCAGGTCGCCGAGTCGGTGAGCGTGCGCAGCTTGTTCGAGGAGTACACGGCACCGGCGAACCGGCGCTGTTCCTGCCGCGTCGCTTCGTACGAGAACGTACTGCCGGGCGTGGGGTTGCAGATGTTGGACGTGCTCGACTTGAAGCTGACGATGCGGGACCGCCCGCCTGTGTCGCGCTTGCTGCTGATCGGAAGGGGAATGAACACCCCGCCGACCGGAGCGGCCGTCGTGGTTTGCGAGTCGCTCGTCGAGCCGGACTCGACCAGCAGCGGCACCAGCCCGCAGAGGCTTGTCGACTTCGTGCTCCAGGCAGCGGCTGCGGAGGGCGTCTTGAAGTTGCCGGTCGACGTGGTGGAAAGCCGATGCCCCTCCTGCCAGCGAAAGGTCAATCGCTCCTCGCTGGGGAGCCAGCGTCCGAGGTCGAACTTGTGAGCGAGGGTGGTGCTGCTATTGAGCGTCAGGAGTTCCACAGCCGCGGGATGGGCAGGGTGGTGCGGCGCCAGCGCTGCATCGAGCTCCGGTGGGATCCGCAGATCGATGTCGCCCTCGATGCTGGTCCCTTGGGAAGCGCAGCCGGCAAGGGCCAGGAGGCAGGCGAAGGGGATGGGGAGCTTCATGGTGGCGATCGATGCATTGGAAAGGAAGGACGCCGCGGTCAGAGCTCCACCACCCTGCGCGCGAACGCGTCCACGCTCGCCCAGTCGGTGAACTCCACGCAGGCGCGCGGGTCGGTCGGCCCGTGGGTGAGCCACATGATGAGGCGGATGACGTGGCGATCGACGAAGCCGTACCTGCGGTAGTCGATCCTGCCGGCGAACACCCCCACCAGCGCCGGCCGCCAGGTCGTGAGCTTGCGGAAGCTGCGGATGTAGGGGCTGCCTTCGGGCGTGTCCTTGCCGGGCTTGCGGGCGACGGCGTTGACGGTGAAGAAGGCACTCGGGCGGCGTTCCAGCGCGGCTTGCTGCTGCCGGATGAACGTGAAGACCTCCGGCCGGTGCTTGCCGTAGCGGATGCTGGCGCCGATCACGACCTTGTCGAAGCCGCCGGCATCCGGAGGCCCGCCGGCGCTGAGCGACGCGAGCGTCACCGCGTGGCCGGCGTCCTCCAGCACGCCTTGCACGCGCTCGCAGATGCTGCGGGTGTGGCCGTCGACGGTGGAATAGGCGAGGAGGATGCGCGCCATGGCAGGTGATCGGGACGAATGAGGGTCCCTCCACGCCATCGTGCCACCGTCCCGCGCGCGTTCCTTGACGCCGGCCAATCGCCGTGCGAATCGCCTTCGCCCGCGCCTACATCCTGAGTTTCGACGCGTATCCCGTCATCTCCAGGTAGCCGCGGCCGACGCGCCTGCCGTTGCCATCGAGCAGGTCCGACAGGCCCTCCCAGTAGATCGCGCCGGTGGAACGGCGGCTATCGAGCTCCTGGTTGTCGATCACCGCGCGCACGGTATAGAAGTCCGCCGGCGTGCGCACCATCCATTCGACCGGGTAGCTCGCATTCGACAGCGGGCTGGTCCAGCGCCGCTGCGGCCGGAACTCGGTCTCGCCCCGGCTGGCGACGTAGAGATCGCCGCGCGCACTGCGGAAGCTGCCGCCGTCCCACACCGTGCTGCCGTCCTTGCGCCGGATGCGAAAGGACATGAGCGCGCTGCCGTCGTCCAGGTTCATGCCGATCCAGTCCCAGCCGGCGGCCTCGGGATGCAGGTACTCGTCGCTGATCTCGTGGTCCATCCAGGCCTTGCCGGTGATCTCGAACGGCCGGCCCTGCACCGTCAGGCGGCCGCTGACCGCCAGCTGCGGCTCGCTGTAGTAGTAGCTCGCCTGGGCCGGATCGGGGCCCTTGCGCGACAGGCCGTGGTCGCCTTGCAGCAGCACCGCCTGCGTGGGAGCGCAGCGCAGGTCGAGCGCGAAGTCGCCGGCCGGCACGACGGCGTGCCAGGCGCCACCCTCGCGCGCGAGCGACCAGTCGCGCAGCTTCAGCTTGCCGTCGCCCAGCGCCGCCTCGGCGATGCCGAAGCCGGCGCGCGCGATGCGCTGGTCGTGCAGCAGCTTGCCGGCCTGCACGTTGGTGACCGCCGCGTGCGCGAACAGCAGTTGTCTGGCGGCGAACTTCGACTGCATCTGCTGCGTGCCGTCCACCCGCGCGCGGAAGAAGGTCACCTGGAAGCCGAAGCTGCGCCCGCCCGCCTGCGCCGCGCCGGTGATGTACCACCACTCGGTGCGGAACTCGGGATGTGCGCCGTGGTCGGCCGGAAAGGCCAGCCGGCGCGCCGGCAGGGCGAGCGTGTGCCGCGCCAGCGCGAGCAGCGGCAGCGCGGCCAGCAAGGGCCGCCGGCGCATCACCAGTCCTCCTTGACGGCGAGCACCGCATCGCGCGATGCCGCCGCGCGGCCGGCGAGCCACGCGGTGACCGTGCCGGCGACGATGACGGCGGCGCACAGCGCCAGCAGCCGCGCCCAGGGCAGCAGCAGGTCCATCGTCCAGTGGAAGCTCTGCGGATTCACCACGTCCACCAGCACCACGGCCACGGCCAGCCCCAGGCCCAGGCCGGCCAGCGCGCCGATCAGCGTCCACGCCGCGCCTTCGCCCGCCACCACGGCCAGCACCTGCCGGCGCGTGAGTCCCAGGTGCGCGAGCAGGCCGAACTCCTTGCGGCGCGCGAGCACCTGCGCGCTGAAGCTGGCCGCCACGCCGAACAGGCCGATCGCGATCGCCACCGCCTGCAGCCAGTAGGTGACCGCGAAGCTGCGGTCGAAGATGCGCAGCGAGATGTTGCGCACCTGCGAGGCCGAGGCGAAATCGATCAGGTCCGGGTTGCCCGTCTCGCGCGCCACCAGGGCGCGGATGCGCGCCTGCACGTCCTGCTCCGAGGCGTCGGGGGCGAGCCAGAGCTGCGCATCGTTGACGCGGGTGTCGCCGGTCAGGCGCAGGTAGTCGGCCTGGTCCACGATGATGGCGCCGCTTTGCCGCACGTAGTCGCGCCACACGCCGGCCACGGCGAAAGGGCCGCGGCCCAGCGCGCGCTCCAGCAGCGGCAGCGGCTGGCCCTTGCGGGCGCCGTACAGGTCCACCATCGCTTCGCTCACGTAGACCGGGATCGTCCCCGCCGGCACCGGCACGGGATCGCCCACCAGCGGCACGCCGCGATGCGGGTCGCCGACCGGGCGCGCCAGCAGCTCCACCGGCGGCCGCGCCGGATCGAGCAGCAGCAGGCGCAGGCGCTGCGTCGCCACGCGGGCCACGCCGGGCACCTGCGGCAGCGCGCGCACCAGTTCCGGCGTGAGGTAGGCCGTGTCGGCGGAGGCGGCGCTGAGGCTGGTGCGCAGGTACAGGTCCGCTGGCAGCACGACGTCGAGCCAGTCCGAGACCGACTGGCGAAAGCTCGCGACCATCACCGTGAGCGCCACGGCGAGGCTCAGCGCCGCCACCACCCCGCTCACGGCCACCGCAGCGCTCTCGCGCACCCGGCGTGCGCGTTCGACCGCCAGCAGCGGCAGCAGCCGGTGTGCCACAAGGGGCGCGAGCCGGTCGTAGAACCAGCCGACGGCGCCCGGCAACACCGAGATGCCGCCCACCAGCAGCAGGCCCACCGAGACGTAGGCCGCGAGCGGGATGCCGGCGATCGGCGGCAGCAGCGCGAGTGCGACGGCGGCGGCCAGCGCCAGCCATCCCGCCCAATGATGGCGCCCGCGCGGCAGGCCGGTGCCCAGGCCCTTGAGCGTCTGCGCCAGCGGCAGCCGCGCCGCGCTGCGCGCCGGCAGCCAGCCGCCGGCCATCGCCGCGACCACGCCCAGCACGCCGTACCCCGCGGCGGCGAGGCCGTCCCATTGCAGCTGCGGCTGCACGCCCGGGAAGTAGCCGCCGCCCAGGTCGCCCGAGAGAAAGGACAACGCGGCCGCTGCCAGCCCGGTGCCCAGCGCGACACCGGCGCCGCTCCCCACGACGCCCAGCAAGGCGGATTCGGTGAGCACCAGGCGCAGGCGCTCGCGCGCCGTGAGCCCCAGCACGCCCAGCAGCGCGAACTGCTGCGCGCGCCGCGCCACGCTGAGCGCCAGCACCGAGAACACCAGGAAGGCCCCGGTGAAGAGCGCGACCAGCGCCAGCACCGTGAGGTTCACGCGGTAGGCGCGCGAGAGCTGGCTGACCCGCTGGCCGCTGTCCTGCGGCTCGGCCGCCTGCACGCCGGCGGGCCACTGCTGCGCGCGCAGCCAGTCGGCCGGGTTGACGCCGGCCTTGAGCCGCACGTCGATGCGGGTGAGCTGGCCGCCCCGGCCGAACAGGTCCTGCGCGGCGGCGATGTCCATGACGGCGAGCGGACCACCGCCGGCCCCCGTGGAGCCCGCCACGCGCAGCTCGCGCAAGGCCAGGCCGGCCTGCAGACGGACGCGCTCGGCCGGGAGCACCTGGCGCGCCGCCGCATTGAGGAACACGGTGTCCGGCGCCAGCACGGAGAGGCGGTCGACGCCTTCGTCCGGCACCGGCACCAGTTGCGGCGCGGTGGCGCCGACCACCAGCGCGTCGATGCCCAGCACGCGCACGGCGGTGCGGGCGCCGTCCCGCGCGAGCGCCAGCGTCTGCAGTTCGAGCACCGGGCTGGCCCAGGCGACGCGCGTGTCGGTCGCGACGCGGGCATAGAGCGATTCGTCGAGGGCGCCCTGCGCGGCGCGCAGTTCCAGGTCCGGCTCACCGCCGGCGGAGCGCGCCGCGCTGGAAAACTCGTCCAGCGCCGATGCGTTGATCAGGTGGACGGAAAACGCGAGGGCCACGCCCAGCATGACCGCGAACACCGCGGTCGCGTTGCGCCAGGCGTGGTGCCTGAGTTCCTGCCAGGAGTAGGTCGCGAGGAGCGCGAGCATGCGGCCCATTGTGCCGCTGCGCGCGCGCCGCTACGGACCTACGCCATCTCTCCCATCAGTTCTTCCTTGCGCGTCATCAGCTCGTCGCGCATGGCCACCAGGTCCAGCTTGCGGGCGGCGCGCGCCTTCGGGAAGATCTCGCCGCGCTCTTCCTTCACGTGGTGGTCGATGTACTCGCCCAGGACCGTCACCTTGGCGTCGAACATCTCGTCGGCCTCGCCCATGCCCTCGATCTGCGCGATCAGGTCCTTGGCGGACTGGTGCTCGACTTCGGCCTCGGCGATGGTGTCGGTGTCCCTGAGCACCTCGCGCAGCGCCGGATAGAAGATCTCTTCCTCGATCTGCGCGTGCACGGTCAGCTCGTGGCAGATCTGCCGGGCCAGGTCCATCTTCTTCTGCGCGACGGTGCGGCCGCGCGAGTTCGTCAGTTCCTCGTACTGCTTGAACAGCTTCTTCACCGCCCGGTGATCGGCGTCGAGCAGGTCGCAAGCATCTTTTTCGCCTCGGGTGTTGGGCATGGATCGTTCTCCTTTGAAAAGGTCCAGCCATGATCCGCACGGCCGCGGCACGCCCATGTAGGAAAACAGCGGTATCCGCGGCTGTGCCTGACCGACGGGAATGCGGGTGCGCACCCGTGCCGGACGCGGGCTGATCCGGCGGCCACGCGCGCCGCTGTCGGACCGCTCAGGCTTGCTGCATTCACTACCCTCCACGCTGGTCTGGAAAGAAAGGAGTCCCATGAATCCCCTGCCGCATCCGAACATCGA
This sequence comes from Ramlibacter alkalitolerans, assembly GCF_016722765.1. Classification (GTDB taxonomy): domain Bacteria; phylum Pseudomonadota; class Gammaproteobacteria; order Burkholderiales; family Burkholderiaceae_C; genus Ramlibacter; species Ramlibacter alkalitolerans. The sequence continues at coordinate 370,047 of NZ_JAEQND010000002.1, forward strand.
ACGGGCGAAGAGCAAGACGGTGGAGGTCCAGCGCGAGCTCGAGGTCGCCAGTGCGGAACTGGGCCTGACGCATGGCGCGCTGGAACGCGAGCTGCCGCAGAACGTGAAGCAGAAGAGCGACATCGCCTGGGCGATCCGCCAGAACGCGGAACTGGAGCGCAAGGTGCAGCAGGCCGCCGAGGACCTGGAGCACGTCACCGAGCTGCTCGAGCAGGTCCAGGACACCGCCTGAGCGCATGGCCGCGCAGGTCCGCGTCTAGAATCGCGAGGCAGTCGCAGTCATGGGGGCAAGGCCGAATTGAGCGTGCGTGTTTTCCTGGTCGAGGACATGCAGCAGGTGCAGGGCGTGGTGGCCGACCTGCTGGCGAGCCTGGGCGATTTCCGGTTGGTCGGGGCCACCCGCACCGAAGCCGAAGCGAAGCTGTGGCTGGAGGAAAACGCCGGCGCCTGGGACCTGGCGATCATCGACCTTGTCCTGGATCAAGGCACCGGCATGGCCGTGATCCCCCGGGCCCGGGATGCGATGGGGGGCGAGGGCGCTAACATCGTGGTCTTCAGCGACTACGCGAGCGACGGCATCCACAACCACTGCCTGAAGCTCGGCGCCGACGCCGTGTTCCTCAAATCGCAGACCCGGGAATTCATGGACTACTGTTCCGAGCTTGGCGGCCTCGCGGCCGCGACCGCATCATGAAGCGCCGCCTCGTGCTCACCGCCTCGGCCGCCGCCTGCCTGCTGGCCGCCTGCGGCAAGGAATCGACTTCCGGCGACGGCAGCAGCGCCGGCGGCAGTGGCGGCAAGCCCGCGCCGCAGCCGGTCTCCATCGAGGCGATCGAGCAGAAGGCCAAGGGCTTCAACGTCGGCTCCACGATGGCCGCGCGCGTGATCTACGTGTTCTTCGATCCGCAGTGCCCGCACTGCGCCGCGCTGTGGGAGAACGTCAAGCCGCTGAAGTCGCAGGCGCGCTTCGTGTGGATCCCGGTGGGCCTGATCGGCGACAAGAGCGTGGCCCAGGGGGCCGCGATCCTGGGCGCGTCGGACCCCGTCACGAAGATGGAGGAGAACGAAGCCTCCGTGCGCGGCCAGCAGGGCGGCATCAGCGCGATGGGCGTGGAAGACGCGCAGAAGGACGCCATCAAGGCCAACACCGCGCTCTTCACCAGCTTCGGTTTCACCGGCGTCCCGACCATCGTCGGCAAGCATGCGCAGACCGGCGGCGTGGTGACGATCGACGGCGCCGTGCCGGCGGTCACGCTGGCGCAGAAACTGGGCTTGACGGCGCCGGGCGGCTGAGCGCGCGCGGTTCGCGCGTCGGCGCTGGCTGTCGGTATGCGTAGGCTGGCGGTGAGCGCCGCAGGCCGAACCCCAGCGCTTCCCGCATCGCTGGGGTTCAGGCTGTGTATTAATCTAGTTGGGTCCACCAGGAGTGCCCGCCGAGCGTTGATGGCAAGGGCATCTCACTGGAGGTGGAATGGGACATCGGCGAGGAGAGAGCCGCCAGCAGGTGGCACTGTTTCCCGTGATGCTGGACGAGTTGGTCCAGCAGGATGCGCTTGTTCGGGTCATCGACGCGTGGGTGGGATCGCTGGACCTTCACAAGTTGGGCTTCGGCAAGGCGAAGGCGCAAGTCAGGGGCGCGCCTCCCTATGACCCGGCCGACCTGCTGAAGCTGTATCTGTGGGGCTACCTCAACGCTGTTCGTTCCACGCGTGCGCTGGAACGCGAATGCCACCGCGACGTGGAGTGCATGTGGCTGCTCGGAAGACTCGCGCCGGACCACAAGACGATCGCGGAGTTCCGCCGCACCAATACGGATGCTCTGGTTGGCGCATGCGCGGGCTTCGTCGGGTTTGCGCGCTGCAAGCGGCTGATCACCGGCAACGTGGTCGCAATCGACGGCAGCAAGATCCGCGCAGTCGCCTCGCGCAAGGCGGTGCTGCACAAGAACGAGCTGCTCGAGCAGGCCAAGCGCAACGCCCAGGAGATCGAACAATACCTGCAACTGCTCGATACGCAGGACAGCAGGGAAGAGGCAGGGGTGGTGCGCAGCCAGGACGTACGGCGTGCGCTCAAGCAGTTGCAGGATAAGCACGAACAAGTCCAGGCGCAGCTGCAGCGGCTTGAGCAAGGACGCGGCACAACTGCGGTGATGAGCGAGCCGGATGCACAGGTGATGGGGCATGCGAGCAGCCGCACTCCCGCCTACAACCTGCAGACAGCCGTGGAGAGCGACAGCCACCTGATCGTGGCTCACGAGGTCACCAGCGAGGCCAACGATCAGCGGCAACTGCAGCCCATGGCCGAAGCCGCCAGCGCCGCTCTGGGGCAGCCCGTGATCGGCGTAGCTGACGCGGGGTATGCGAATGCCGAGCAGATGCACGACCTGCAGGCGCAGGGCATCACCACCTATGTGGCGGAGAACCGCACGGTGAACAATCGCGGCGACGGGACACTGTATGACCGCAGCGTCTTCAGCTACGACCGTGAACGCGACTGCTTCACCTGCCCGGCGGGCAAGCTGCTGCAACGCAGCGGCGAGCACAAGAAAAACAAGCTCGTGATCTACGCAGCCAAGGCAAAGGAGTGCGGCAGCTGCCCCCAAAAGGCCGCTTGTACGCAAGCCCGTCGACGACACGTGACGCGCCACCTGTATGAGGATGCGCGCGAGGCAAATGCGCAACGCGTCGCACAGCACCCGGAGATGATGCGACTGCGGCAACAGACGGTGGAGCACCCGTTTGCCGACCTGAAGTACCGCATTCTGGGAACCGCGCGGCTATTGATGCGGGGAATGCAGGGTGCCAGAGGCGAGCTGAGCCTGGCAGTGCTGGCGTACAACCTGAAGCGCGCCTTCAACATGAAGGGCGCGACCTGGATGCAGCAGGCGATCCAGGGGTAAGTGCCCCTTTTTTTCGTTCGTCGACCCCAAAAGGCCTCGCCTGCGGCAGAGAACGCATCGGCAGCCGCGACGAATCGAGATCCGCCCCGCCGACGGCGCTCGAAGCTCCACCGCCGCGCCGCGATTACTTACACAGCCTGGGTTCGCGCGCTTCGCGGCTCACCACCAGCCTGCAGGAGTCCCTCCACCGCGCAAGCTCACGCGCCGACCCCGTCGCTCCTCAGGTGCAGCACCCGGTCGGCTTGCGCGGCGGCGGAGGCCGAGTGCGTGACCAGCACCAGCGCCGCACCACTTTCCTGCGCCTGGGCGCGCAGCACTTCCATGACGCGCGCCGCCGTCTGCGGATCGAGGTTGCCGGTCGGCTCGTCGGCCAGCAGCAGCTTCGGGCCATGCACCACGGCGCGCGCGATCGCCACGCGCTGCAGCTGGCCGCCGCTGAGTTCCTGCGGCAGCCGATGCCCCAGGCCCTCGAGTCCCACGGCGTGCAGCACCTGCGCCACCCGCTTCGCGTTGGGCCGACCGAGCAGCAGCAGCGGCAGGCCCACGTTCTGTGCCACGTCCAGGTGCGGCAGCACGTGGAAGGCCTGGAACACGAAACCGAGCTTTTCCCGCCGCAGCAGCGCGCGGCCTTCGTCGCCGAGCGTCGCCAGGTCCACGCCGTCGACGACGACGCGGCCGGCCTGCCACACGTCCAGCCCCGCCATGCAATTGAGCAGGGTGGACTTGCCCACGCCGGACTCGCCGACGATGGCGACGAACTCGCGCGCCGCGACGTCGAGCGTCACGTCGCGGAACACGTCCACCTCGCCATAGCGTTTCGCCAGTCCCTGCACTTCGAGCATCAGGCCTCCAGCCCCGCCGCGCGCAGCACCTGCGCCTGCGCGTCGGGCGCGTCGCAGGCGATCACACGCCGTTCGGGCATGCCGCGCAGCCAGGTGAGCTGCCGCTTGGCGAGCTGGCGCGTCGCGGCGATGCCGCGCTCGCGCAGTTCTTCCATCGGATACGCGCCGTCGAGGGCCTCCCACGCCTGCCGGTAGCCCACGCAGCGCATGCTGGGCAAGGACGGATGCAGGTCGCCGCGCGCGCGCAGCCGCCGCACTTCGTCGACGAAGCCGGCCGCCAGCATCGCGTCGAAGCGCTGCGCGATGCGCGCATGCAGCCAGCCGCGGTCAGCGGGCTCCAGCGACAGGAACAGGTCCGGCTGCGGCAGGGGATCGCGGGCCGCACGCTGGTGCAACTGCGACAGCGGCTGGCCGCTGACGCGGAACACCTCCAGCGCGCGCTGGATGCGCTGGGCGTCGTTCGGTGCCAGCCGCGCCGCGGTGGGCGGGTCGACCTGCGCGAGCTGCGCGTGCAGCGCCGGCCAGCCGCCGCGTGCCGCCTCGGCCTCGATCGCTGCCCGCACCTGCAGGTCCGCTGGCGGCATCGCGTCCAACCCTTCGAACAGCGCCTTGAAGTACAGCAGGGTGCCGCCGGCGAGCACGACCCGCCGCCCGCGCGCCGCGATGGCGGCCATCAGCCGGCGCGCATCGTGGGCGAACTCCGCGGCGCTGTAGGGCTCGGCGGGGTCGCGGATGTCGACCAGGTGGTGCGCCACGCGTGCCCGCTCGGCCGCAGTCGGCTTGGCGGTTCCGATGTCCATGCCGCGGTACACCAGTGCCGAGTCGACGCTGATGATCTCGGCGTCCAGCCTTTCGGCCAGCAGCAGCGCGGCGGCGCTCTTGCCCGAGGCCGTGGGCCCGGCGAGCGCCACGGTGGCGGGCAGGGCAGTGGTGGGCATCCCGACGAGGTTAGCAGATGCCACGGTCGCGCAGTCCGTGCGCAGCGCGTACGCAAATGGTTGCAGTGGGCCCGTACGGGCGCCCGCGGCGCGGACAATGGGCACACCAGAGTAGCAGGGAGAACGCGCGGCATGGACCTGAGGGTGTTCCTCGTCGAGGACTTGCAGCGCATGCGCGGCCTCCTGGGCGAATTGTTCGACTCCATGGGCGGATTGACCGTGGTGGCGAATGCCGGCACCGAGGCCGAAGCGAAGCTGTGGCTGGACGAACATCCCGGCGGCTGGGACGTCGCGGTCATCGACCTGGTGCTCGAGCAAGGCGCGGGCATGAACGTGATCCGACGCTGCAAGGCCGATCCGGGCGGCGGCCGCGTCGTCGTGTTCAGCAGCTATGCGACGCCGGGCGTGCGGCAGCATTGCCTGGACCTGGGCGCCGACGCGGTGTTCGACAAGAGCGACACCGGCGGCTTCATCCAGTGGGTGCAGGACCTGGAGAATCGCGAGAACTCCGGTCCCTGACCACACCAATGTCGGGTCGCGTCCGACACACATCTCCGTGCTTTCCGACACCGTTCTGCTGCTCGTCTCCTAGTATTCGGTCATGAGTATGAGCAGTTCAGGGGCCGCAACGGACGACGCGGACACCGGTACGTGGGCGACCGAATCCCTGCCGATGAGCGTGCGCAAGGAGTTGCTGGAACGCGAACTGAGCAAGCTGGGCTTCCGCAAGGCGGCCGCCCAGGCCGCTTCGCCTTCGCACGAAGGCGCCGGCTCGCAGCAGCAGGCCGAGACCGCATCCACGCATCCGCGCGCGGACGTTATCGGCTCCGGGCACGGCGAGTGAGCCTGTCGCCGCGGGCAGCGGGTGCGCCATCCGCCGCTGCTTAGAATCCCCCGATGATCCCCATCCAAGTCGCGGGCCGCGCGCTGGCCGGCGGGCGCTTGCCTGCCGTGTGCGCGCCGCTGGTGGGCCGCACGCGCGCGGCGCTGGCGGCCGAAATCGCCGTCGTCGCCGCCAAGCGTCCTGACCTGCTGGAGTGGCGGGTCGACTTCTTCGAGGCGATCGCCGACCCGCGCGAAGTGCTGGCCGCCGCGGCGGACCTGCGCGCGGCCAGCGGCGACATCCCGATCCTCTTCACCCGCCGTTGCGAACGCGAAGGCGGCCAGCCGATCGCACTGGCCGAGGCCGGCGTGCCGGCCCTGTACGAGGCCGTCGCTGGCAGCGGCTGCGTCGACCTGCTCGATTTCGAGATGGGCAACGATGCCGCGCACGTGGCGCAGGTGCGCGCCCTCGCGCGGCGGCACGGGCTGCCGCTGGTGCTGTCGTTCCACGATTTCCAGCGCACGCCCGGCGAGGCCGAACTGCGCGAACGCTTTGCGCAGGCGCAGCGGCTCGAGGCCGACATCGCCAAGGTCGCCGTGATGCCGCAATCGACGGAGGACGTGCACCGGCTGCTCGGCGCCACGCTGGAAGCCAGCCGCTCGCTGGCGATCCCGGTGATCAGCATGGCGATGGGCGGGCTGGGCGCCGTCACGCGCCTGTGCGGCGGCGTGTTCGGATCGGCCCTGACCTTCGCGGTGGGCGCCGCGCCTTCGGCGCCGGGCCAGATCGCGATCGAGGAAGTGCGCGCCGCCCTGGCGACGCTGCAGCGGGCTACTTCAGCCTGAAGAACTGCGCCAGCGCTTCGCGGTACTGCGCCTGGCCCACGGCCATGGTGCTGTGGTGCGAGCCGCCTTCCACCAGCAGGAAGCGCTTGCGGCCGGTGGCGGCCTCGTAGAGGCGCCGGCCCAGCGAGGCGTCGATCAGCGCGTCGTTCGCACCGTGCACCACCAGCAGCGGCGAGTGCACCTCGGCGACCTTGTGCAGCGAGTCGAAGCGCTGCGTGATCAGCGGTCCGATCGGCAGCCAGCCCCACTTCATCGTGCTCGCCACGTCGGGAATGGAAGTGAAGGTGCCTTCCACGATCACGCCCTGTTCGTCCTCCACGTGGGCCGCGAGGTCGATCGCGATCGCGCCCCCGAGTGAATGGCCGAACACGTAGCGGGGGCGCTGCGGGTAGTGGACGCCCAGCCAGTCCCAGGCGGCGCGGGCGTCTTCGTAGGCGGTGGCTTCCGACGGCAGTTCGCTGGTGGACTTGCCGAAGCCGCGGTAGTCGATCGCCAGCACGTTGAAGCCGAGTTCCTGCATGCGGCGGATGCGCGGCGCCGAGCCGTTGACGTTCCAGCGGGCGCCGTGCAGGTACAGCAGCACGGGCCGGGTTGCCGGCTCGCCTTCGGCGGGCAGCCACAGGCCGTGCAGGCGCGAGGGCTTGCCGGTGACCTTGGAGCCGAACGCGATCCAGACGTCCTCCATACCCTCGGAAGAGGCGGCGCTGCCGCCCCAGGCACGGTCGCTGGGCTGGAAGATCCATTCGCGCTGGCGCTCGTCGAGCGTGGTACAGCCCACGGACAGCAGGGTGGCCGCGACGGCGGCGGCGGCGAAGAGGAGGCGGCGCTGCATGGCTCTACTGCGGATTCGCTGCGGGCGCGGAAGTTCAGCCGTTTGCGCGGCGTTTACCGGCCGCGCAGGAACAGGGCGTCCAGTTCGCGCAGCGTGAGCTGGCGCCAGGTGGGGCGGCCGTGGTTGCACTGGTCGGAGCGCTCCGTGGCCTCCATCTGGCGCAGCAGGGCGTTCATTTCCTCCAGCGTCAGCCTGCGGTTGGCGCGCACAGCGCCGTGGCAGGCCATGGTGGCCAGCAGTTCGTTGCGGGCGCGCTCGACCACGCTGCTGGCGTCGTGCTGCGCGAGTTCCGCCAGCACGCCGCGCGTGAGTTCGACGGCATCGCCCTGGGCCAGGGTGGCGGGGACGGCGCGCACCGCCAGTGTCTTCGGCGTGAAGGGCGTGACCTGCAGGCCCAGGGTCTCCAGCGTGTCCTGGCAGGCTTGCGCCGTTGCCACTTCCGCGGGCGTGGCCGCGAAGGTGGCCGGGATCAGCAGCGGCTGCGAGCGGATCGCCTGCGCGTCCATCTGCGCCTTCAGGCGTTCGTAGACGATGCGTTCGTGCGCCGCGTGCATGTCGACGACGATCAGGCCGTGGGCGTTCTCGGCAAGGATGTAGATGCCGTGGAGCTGGGCGATGGCCTTGCCGAGGGGCCAGTCCGGCGCGGGATCGGGATTCGTAGGCTGGTGGTGACCGAAGGGAACCCCAGCTTCGCTGCGCTCGCCGATCGCTGGGGTTCCTTCGTCACCCCAGCCTACGGGAGCAGCTTCCGGCCTCCCCCAGAGTGCGCCCAGGTCGGTGACCCGCTCCCCTGCCTGCGGCACGAACGCAATCCCCGGCTGCCGCCAGGCCGGCAGGGGCGCCGGTGCGGCCTCGCCGGCGCTCGGCGCCAGTGCCGCTTGCGTGGACACCGCAGCGGCCCGCGGCGCGGACAGCGCCGATTCCATGGCGCGGCGCACCGCCTGGTGCACCTCGCGGCTGTCGCGAAAGCGCACCTCGATCTTGGTCGGATGCACGTTCACGTCGACCCGCGCCGGATCGATCTCCAGGTGCAGCGCATACACCGGCTGGCGCTGGCCGTGCAGCAGGTCCTCGTAGGCGCTGCGCGCGGCGTGGGTGATCACCTTGTCGCGCACGTAGCGCCCGTTCACGTACGCGAACTGCCAGTCGGCGCGCGAGCGGGCCGCATCAGGGATGCCCGCGCGACCGCGCACGCGCAGGGGCCCGGCGGCGAAATCGATCGCCACGCTGTCGGCCAGGAAGTCCTCGCCGAGCACGTCGGCCAGCCGCTGTTCGCGCGTGGCGGCGCGCCACTGCTCGCTCAGCTTGCCCTCGTGCCAGACGGCGAAGCCGACATCGGGGCGCGCCAGCGCGTGCCGCCGCACGGCCTCCAGGCAGTGGGCGAATTCGGTGGCATCGCTCTTGAGGAACTTGCGGCGCGCCGGCGTGCTGAAGAACAGCTCCTTGACTTCCACCGTGGTGCCGGTGGCCCGGGCAGCCGGCCGCAGCTCGCCGCTGGACGCATCGAGCAGGAAGGCGCTGGCCTGGCCGGCGGTGCGCGACAGCAGGTGCAGCTCGGACACCGAGGCGATCGCCGCCAGCGCTTCGCCGCGGAACCCCATGGTGGCGACCGACTCCAGGTCCGACAGCGATCCGATCTTGCTGGTGGCGTGGCGCCTGAGCGCGAGCGGCAGCTCCTCGCGGGCGATGCCGCAGCCGTCGTCCTCGATGGAAATCAGGCGCACGCCGCCGGCCAGCAGGCGCACCGTGACCTGGGTGGCGCCGGCGTCCAGCGCGTTGTCCACCAGCTCGCGCACGACCGAGGCGGGACGCTCCACCACCTCGCCGGCGGCGATCTGGCTGACCAGCTCGTCGGGCAGCTCGCGGATCGGCCGGCGCGGGGCGGGGGAGAGGACGGCGCTCATCGCCGCGATTCTAGGGTGCGCTGCCCGGCGATAATCGCGCCCCATGGACCTGGTGATGCTGCTGGTCGACTTCATCCTGCATGTCGACCGCTACCTCGAGAATTTCGTGACGAATTACGGCGCCTGGGTCTATGCCCTGTTGTTCCTCGTCATCTTCGTGGAAACGGGCGTGGTCGTCATGCCCTTCCTGCCCGGCGACTCGCTGCTGTTCGTGGTCGGCGCCCTGTGCGGGCTCGGGCTCATGAACTATCCGCTGTCGGTGGCGCTGCTCACGGCGGCGGCGGTGCTGGGCAACCAGAGCAACTACACCATCGGCCGCCATTTCGGCCCGCGCGTGTTCCAGTGGGAGGACTCGCGCTTCTTCAACCGCCGCGCCTTCGAGCAGGCCCATGCCTTCTACGAGAAGTACGGCGGCATCACCATCGTGCTGGCGCGCTTCATGCCGTTCCTGCGCACCTTCGCGCCCTTCGTGGCCGGCGTGGCGCAGATGACGCGCCGCAAGTTCAGCCTCTACGACGTCAGCGGCGGCACCCTGTGGGTCGGCGGCATCGTCACCGCGGGCTACTTCTTCGGCAGCATCCCGTGGGTCAAGGAGAACCTGGACAAGATCATCTGGACGATGATCCTGCTGCCGGGGGTGATCGTGCTGGCCGGCGCCTGGAAGGCCAGGCGCAAGGCGCCGGTCGCCGGCGCGTGAGAAGCTGTGAACGAATTGCTCGCACCCGCGTGAGGCCGCCATGAACCTCCTTGTGCTCTCAGGGCCGCGCCCAGCGGCTTCACCCTTCGGGCCGGGGCGCCTCGGGGCGCATGCCGTCGTTGCGCCCCTTGCCCAGGCGGCCAGCCTGGGCTGCGGGTCGCGCCTAGGCCTGCGCCCCGATGCACCCCGTCGCGGGCACGATCAATTCATTCACAGCTTCTGAGACGACGAGGGCGCTGACACAATGCGCCCATGAACCTCCCGGCCCCGGCTTTCGAAGTCCTGCCGCGCGACCTGTCCGCCTACCGGGCGGGCAACACCGGCATTCCCTACGTGCACCGCTTCGCCTCCGGGCGGCCCGGCCCGCACGTGCTGGTCAACGCCCTGACGCACGGCAACGAGCTGTGCGGCATGGTCGCGGCGAGCCACCTGCTCGATCAGGGCGTCCGCCCGCGCATCGGCACGCTCACGGTCAGCTTCGCCAACGTGGCGGCCTACGAATCCTTCGACATCGAACGGCCGTTCGACAGCCGCCAGCTGGTGCACAACCTGAACCGGGTGTGGTCGTCGCCACAGCTGGAAGGCGACGACGACAGCCCCGAGCTGCGCCGCGCACGCGAGTTGCGCCCGGTGGTGGCCGCGGCCGATCACATCCTGGACCTGCATTCGACCTCGCAGGACGTGGAGCCCTTCTGGGTCTATCCCGCGTTCGCCCGCAATGCCGAAGTGGCGCTCGCCATCGGCCGGCCGGCGGTCCACCTCGTGATGCCGCGCGGGCTCGGATCGGGCACGCCGGTGATCGAGCACGGCCGGCACGGCGACGCTGCTTCCGATGCCGGCGCGGCGCTGGTCGCCGAATGCGGCCAGCACTTCCGGCAGGCTTCCGCCGATGCGGCGGTGGCGGTGACGCTGGACTTCCTGGCGCATTTCGGCCTGATCGCGCCCCGCCCGCGCGCCGAGCGGCCGCCGCAGCGCCGCTTCGAGCTGCTGCAGACCTACGTGATCCGCAGCCCGGAGTTCCGCTTCGCGCGGCCGGTGATCGGCTTCGAGACCTTTGCCGGCGGCGAACGGGTGGCCACCGACGGCGCCGAGGAACTGCGCGCGCCCGAGGACTGCACCATCCTCATGCCGGCGCGCGAGCCGATCCCCGGGCGCGAGGGCTTCTACCTGGCCCGGCGGCTCGCGGCGTGACGCCGGCCTCTCATTCCTGCAGGAGACACCAGCCATGAACGCCCCCGAATCCCTTTCGCGCTGGGCCGGCACGGGCTCCAGCCGCGTGCCTTTCTGGGCCTACACCGACCCGCAGCTGTTCCAGCAGGAGCTGCAGAAGATCTTCTACGGCCCGCACTGGTGCTACATCGGCCTCGAAGTGGAGATCCCGAACGTCGGCGACTACCGCCTGAGCTGCGTCGGCGAGCGGCAGGTGATCATGGTGCGCGACCGCGTGGCGCCGAAGGACCGCGGGACGGACCCCGGCATCCGGGTCGTGGAAAACCGCTGCGCCCACCGCGGCGTGCGCTTCTGCCAGCAGCCGCAGGGCAACGCGCGCAGCTTCGTCTGCCCCTACCACCAGTGGACGTACAAGCTCAATGGCGAGCTCGCGGGCCTGCCGTTCAAGGACGGCGTGCCCGCCACCGATGCGAGCGGCAACGCCTGCGTGCACGGAGGCATGCCGGCGGATTTCGACCTGAAGCAGCATGGCCTCACGAAGCTGCGCGTGGCGGTGCTGCACGGCCTCGTGTTCGCCACCTTCAGCGAGGAGGCCGAGCCGCTGGCGGACTATCTCGGACCGGACATCCTGCCCTGGCTGGACCGCATCTTCGCCGGCCGCAAGCTCACGCTCCTGGGCTACAACCGCCAGCGCATCCCGGGCAACTGGAAGCTGATGATGGAGAACATCAAGGACCCGTACCACCCGGGCCTGCTGCACACCTGGTTCGTCACCTTCGGGCTGTGGCGCGCCGACCAGAAGAGCCGCATGGTGATGGACGCCCACGGCCGCCACGCGGTGATGATCTCGCGCCGCAACGAGGGCGGCGAGAACAAGGCCGTGACGCAGGGCGTGACCAGCTTCAAGGCCGACATGGCGCTGAACGACACGCGCATCCTCGACGTCGTGCCGGAGCCCTGGTGGAAGGTGCCCGACCCGGCCAACCCCGGCAGCGAGATCATGCCCAGCGTCACGATGATCACGCTGTTCCCCAGCCTGATCATCCAGCAGCAGGTCAATTCGCTCTCCACCCGCCACATCCAGCCGCGCGGGGAGGGCAGCTTCGATTTCGTCTGGACGCACTTCGGCTTCGCCGACGACAGCGAGGAGATGACGCGCCGCCGGCTGCGCCAGGCCAACCTGTTCGGCCCGGCCGGCTTCGTGAGCGCCGACGACGGCGAGGTGATCGCGTTCAGCCAGGACGGCTTCGCGCAATGGGGCGAGGACGGCCACACCCTGTGCGAACTCGGAGGCACCGGCACGCAAGGCACCGAGCACATGGTGACGGAGACGCTGATCCGCAGCATGTACGCCTATTGGCGCAAGGTGATGGCGGTATGAACGAGCGCCTGCTGCTGCAACTGGAGATCGACCAGCTCAATGCCGCCTATGCCGCGGCGCTGGACGAACGCCGCTTCGACGACTGGCCCGGGTTCTTCCTGGCCGACGGCCGGTACAAGGTGCAGGCGCGCGAGAACTTCGACCGCCAGCTGCCGCTCGCGCTGATCGCGATGGAGAGCCAGGGGATGATGAAGGACCGGGTCTACGGGATCACGCAGACCATCTACCACGGGCCCTACTACACGCGGCATGTCGTGAGCCCCGCGCAGGTGCTGGGGGAAGGGGAGGACGGGCGCATCCGCGCCCAGGCCCACTACGCCGTGTTCCGCACCCGGCCGGGCGATGCCAGCGAGGTCTACAACGTGGGCCGCTACATCGACGAGATCGAACGCACGCCGGCCGGCCTGAAACTGGCCAGCCGGCTGTGCGTCTACGACAGCGAGATGGTGCTCAACTCGCTGATCTATCCGATCTAGGCTTAGCGGTTCAGCGCGTGGCCGGGCTTCGTCAGCTCGTGGCCGGCCAGGGCGCCCGCGCCGGCGCCGAGGATGGTCGCGCCGGTGCCGCCGACGGCGTTACCGAGCACGCCGCCGACCACGGCACCGCCCACGGTACCGACGGTCTGGCGATCCATGGTGGCGCAGCCACCCAGACCCAGCAGGGAAACAGCCAGCACGGCCGCGGAGATGAATTTCGTCTTCATGGGACACCTTCCAAATCGTTTGTTTCGTTCCACCGCTCGGAGGGGCGGCAACCTGTGCAAGGGAACTGTAGGCACAGGGGCTTTGCGGAACTGTAGGAACCTTCCACCGCGTCTTGTCGTCGCCTGCGAAGCCCGCTTGCAGGAGACCGGGGCGTCCCTGAGGTACCGGGCGCGCCCATGAAAAACGGGGTCGCGCAGGACCCCGTTTTCCTGGTGTCGGCGCCACTGGCGCCGCTCGTGCGAACTCAGCGCTTGGCCGCCTGGTTGCCCAGGAAGGCGCCGGCGCCGGCACCGAGGATGGTGGCGCCCGTGCCACCGACGGCGCTGCCCACCAGGCCGCCCACGACGGCACCACCCACCGTACCGACGGTGGTGCGGTCCATCGTGGCGCAGCCACCGAGGCCCATGAGCGAGACAGCCAGGACGGCCGTGGAAATGATCTTGGTCTTCATGCGATCCCCTTGGATTCGATTCTTTGCAACCGCTGGAGGCGCGGCAACCTGGTGAAGAGGAATGTAGATAGCCGGACCGCCGCGGGTTGTAGGAACGCCGCGAAGGGGAATGTCGTCTGTGCGCAGGGATCGATGAGGGGCCGCACAGGCGCGACCGCATCGCAACGGAATGTTTCGGGCAGGGAAAGCGCTGGGGTTCGCGCTGGCGCGGCTCACCGCCAGCCTACAGGCCGGCGGCGGAAGTCACATCGGGCGGCTGCGGGCCAGGGGCGGATTGCGCGAGAAATAGCGCTCGATGCCGCGGACCACGGCGGTGGCGAGCTGCTCCTGGTAGGCGGTGCTGCGCAGCTTCTGCTCTTCCTCGGGATTGCTGATGAAGGCCGTCTCCACCAGCACGCTGGGGATGTCGGGCGCCTTCAGCACCGCGAAGCCGGCCTGTTCGACCTGGCCCTTGTGCAGTCGCCCGACGCTGCCGATCTCTCCCAGCAGTTCGTGACCGAGCTTCATGCTGTCCTTGATCTGCGCGGTGGTGCTCATGTCCAGCAGCGCGCGCGTGACGTGCACGTCGTGCGTCTTGATGTTCACGCCGCCGATCAGGTCGGCCTTGTTCTCGCGGTCGGCCATCCAGCGTGCCGCGGTGCTGGAAGCGCCGCTCTGGCTCAGGGCGAACACGCTGGCGCCGCGCGCCGTCGGGGTCATGAAGGCATCGGCATGGATGCTCACGAACAGGTCGGCCTGCACGCGCCGCGCCTTGTCCACGCGCACGTGCAGCGGCACGAAGAAATCGGCGTCGCGCGTCATGAAGGCGCGCATCGGATTGCCGTTGATCGTCATCGCGTTGAGGCGTTCGCGCAGCCGGTGCCCGATCTCCAGCACGACGTCCTTCTCGCGGGTGCCGTTCGGGCCGATCGCGCCGGGGTCCTCGCCGCCGTGGCCGGGGTCGAGCGCCACGATGATCAGGCGATCGGTCTTGGCCAGCGCCAGGGCCGGCCGCGCGACTTCCGACGCGGGGATCGCCAGGCGGCCGGGCCGCTGCACCCGCTGCGCGATCAGCTCTCCCAGCGGGTCGGCCGGTTCCGGCGCGGCGGCCGCCGCGAGGGGCTGCGAGGCCTTCTCCTTCAGCCGCTCGGCGATCAGCGCTTCCAGCGGGTCCACCGGCTTGGGCGGATAGAAGTCCACCACCAGCCGGTGCCGGTACGCGGCCACCGGCTGCAGCTGGAACACCTGCGGCAGGGCCGGCTGCTTGAGGTCGACCTGCAGGCGCACCACGCCGGCCGCATGCTGCAGCACGCGGATGCCGGCGATGTACGGATCGTCGGCCTTCACCTTGGCGACCAACTCGCGCAGCGTGGCATCGAGCGTGAGGCCCTGGATGTCGAGCGACAGGCGTTCGGGCGCGATCGCCGTGGTGCTGGCGAGCAGGGTGTCGGATTCGATCGTCAGGCGCGTGTATTCGGGCGCCGGCCACAGGCGCACGGCCAGCACGCCGGCGCCGCGCGCGATCTGGTGGGCGCCGAGCGCCAGCACCACGCTGCCCTGCAGGAGGCGTCGGCGCTGCATCATGACAGCAGCTCCGCGCCGCGGCGCGTGTTGGCGCGCAGGATGACGCGCCGCTGCGCCTCGTCGTCGGCCAGCGCCAGGTGGATGTCGAGATCCGCCAGCGGCAGCAGCGCGCCGGCCTTCTCCGGCCATTCGGCCAGCTTCAGGCCCGGGCCGGAGAAGATGTCGCGCAGGCCCGCGTCCTCCCACTCGCGCGGGTCATCGAAGCGGTAGAAGTCGAAGTGCCAGGCGGCGTGCGCCGGCAGTTCGTACGGTTCGACCACCGCATAGGTCGGGGACTTGATGCGGCCCTGCGCGCCCAGCGCGCGCAGCAGGTGGCGCACCAGGGTGGTCTTGCCGGCGCCCAGGTCCCCGTGCAGCGCGATGAAGGCATCGGCGATGGCGGGGTGCGCCGCCAGGCGCTCGGCGAAGGCGCGCGTGTCTTCCTCGCCGGCCCAGAGCAAGGGTCGGGAGGTGCTTCCTACAATCGGCGGGTGCTGGTCGACCGTGTTCAATTCGATGCTCATGTCCTGCTCGCCCGGATACGGCAGTGGGCGCGCGAGCTCGGATTCTCCCAAATCGGAGTGGCCGGTGTGGACCTTTCCGCCGCCGAACCCGGCTTGCTCGCCTGGCTGGCCAACGGATTCCACGGCGAAATGGCCTACATGGAAACCCACGGCGTGCGGCGCGCGCGCCCCGCGGAACTCGTTCCGGGCACCGTCAGCGTGATTACCGCACGCATGGATTACCTCGCCGCCACACCCGAAGGCTGGCAGGCGATCGAATTCGACCGATTGCAAAGATCGCGTGAAGGCGTCGTCTCGCTGTACGCAAGGGGCCGCGATTACCACAAGGTGCTGCGTTCACGGCTGCAGAAACTCTCGGAGCGCATCGCGGCGGAGATCGGACCCTTCGGCCACCGCGTCTTCACCGATTCGGCGCCGGTGCTGGAAGTGGAACTGGCCGCCCGCAGCGGACAGGGCTGGCGCGGTCGCCACACGCTGGTGCTGAACCGCGAAGGCGGCTCGATGTTCTTCCTGGGCGAGGTCTATGTCGACCTGGCGCTGCCCGCCACGGAGGCGGTGGCGGACCACTGCGGCACCTGCAGCGCGTGCATGGACGTCTGCCCGACGGGTGCGATCGTCGGCCCCTACCGGCTCGATGCGCGCCGGTGCATCTCGTATCTCACCATCGAGCACGCGGGTGCGATTCCGCCCGAACTGCGTCCGCTGATCGGCAACCGC
The DNA here is from genome assembly GCF_016722765.1 of Ramlibacter alkalitolerans. Taxonomy (GTDB): domain Bacteria; phylum Pseudomonadota; class Gammaproteobacteria; order Burkholderiales; family Burkholderiaceae_C; genus Ramlibacter; species Ramlibacter alkalitolerans. Next base: position 386,316 of record NZ_JAEQND010000002.1, read on the forward strand.
ATCTACGGTTGCGACGACTGCCAGCTGGCGTGCCCGTGGAACAAGTTCGCCCAGCCCGCCGTGCTGCCGGACTTCGCGCCGCGCGCGGGCCTGGTCGGCCAGCCGCTGGCGGCGCTGTTCGCCTGGACCGAAGAGGAGTTCCTGCGCCACACCGAAGGCAGCCCGATCCGCCGCATCGGCCACGAGCGCTGGCTGCGCAACATCGCCGTGGCCATGGGCAATGCGCTGCGCGCAGCCGACGATCCGCAGATCCGCGCTGCCCTGCAGGCGCGGGCCGAACATCCCAGCGAAGTGGTGCGCGAGCACGTGGCCTGGGCGCTCGCGCAGGGGGGCGACTAGTCGCGCGGGCAGTTGCCGTCGTCGAGGTTGGACTCGATGCCGCGCAGCTGCCGCTGGTACATCCGGATCGTCTCGGGCCGGCCGCCGGCACTCAGGCGCGCCTCGATGGCGGTGCGCTGCTCGCGCAGGTTGGGGCAGGCGAGGCTGGGCGGCCCCTTGCGCACGCGCGGCGGCGGGGCCGGGAGGGGCACGGACGCCGCGGCCGCCGCGGACGCTTCCACGGTGGGTGCAGCCGATGCCGGCGGCTGCGCCGCATGGGCGGGTTCCGCCGTCGCCGCACTCGCGGCCCGCTTTGGCGCAGGCACGGCGGCGCTGGCGGCGCGCTCGGCCTCCTTCGCGACGGGCACCTCGCACGGCCGATCCTGGAACACGTTGCCGCACCGGTACAGAGCCGCCGAAGCCGGCGCAGCCGCACACAAGGCCAGGGCGCCGAGCAACACGGGCATGTTGTTCTTTTTCATCCCGCTCTCTCCTAACGATGAGGAGATCGTAAACGGCTCAGCCGCCCCGGCCCAGCACCCCGAGTGCAAAAGGCAGGCTCGCCATGCCCAAAAGCGTGGAGAGTGTCACGAGTCCGGCGACATAGGGGCCGTTGTAGCCCATGCGCGAGGCGAGCACATAGCAGCTCGAGGCGGTCGGCAGGGCGGAAAAGACGAGCAGGACGAGGGTCTGGGCGCCGTCCAGCCGCAAGGCCCACGCGAGCAGCGCTGCCACCAGCGGAAGCAGCAGGTGCCGGATCGCCAGCAGCCCCACGGTCAGCGCCTTTTGCTGCGCGAGGTGGCCCAGCTGCATGCCGGCGCCGGCCGCCATCAGCCCCAGGGGCAGCGAGGCGCCGCCGACGCGGTTCACGCTCGGCTCGAGGAAGGCGGGAACGCGCAGCCCGGCGAAATTGGCCGCCAGCCCGAGTGCGGTGGCGATGATCAGCGGGTTGCGCAGCAGCGCCCGGCCGAAGCCGATGCCGCCATGGCGCGCCATCGGCCACACCGCACCGACGTTGAACAGGGGCACGCACACGCCGATCAGCACGGCGATCAGCAGCAGGCCCCGCGGACCGGCGAGCCGCTCCGACAGCGCCAGCGCGATGAAGGAATTGAAGCGAAAGGCCACTTGCGCCGCCCCCGCGTGCTCGCGCGCGTCGATCAGCCGGGCCAATCCGGGCAGGTGGGGCAGCGCATAGGCCAGGCCGATGCCGCTCACCCCCAGCAGCAGGCCGGCGGCCATCATGCTGGAGGCGCCGCCCAGGTCGAGCGGGCTGCGAACGATCGACTGGAACAGCAGCACCGGAAACAGGAAGTAGTACACGAGGCTTTCCACCTGCTCCCAGACCTTGCGGTTCAGGGCCGTGTAGCGGCACACCAGGTAGCCGCACAGGATCAGCGAGAAGTCGGGCAGCAGGAGCTGGACAAGGTGCACGCGCGCGAGGATAGCCGCAGCGCGGCTCCTTCATTTCCGCCGTGTGAACGCAAGCTTGCGGCTGGCTGAGGGCTGCCGAGCTTGCCCCTGGCCGGCCCCGGCAGGGGGCGCATCTGCACTTACGATGGTCCCTTCGGCAAATCGCAAGGAGACTGGAATGAAACGACGTGTCTGGATCGCCGCCGCGGCCACCCTGCTTGGCGCAGCGGCCGCTCCGGCGCTCGCGCAGGGCTATCCGAACAAGGTGGTGAAGCTGACGGTGCCGTTCGCACCGGGCGGCACCACCGACATCATCGGCCGCGTCATCGCCGATCCGCTGGGCCGCGTGCTGGGCCAGCCCGTGATCGTGGAAAACAAGGCGGGCGCCGGCGGCGTCGTGGGCGCCACCGACACGGCCCGCCAGGCGCCGGACGGCTACACGCTGGGCATCGCCACCGTCTCCACCACGGCGGCCAACCCGGCGATCAACCCGAAGATCCCGTACAACCCGCTGACGGACTTCACGCCGATCATCAACATCGCGGCCACGCCCAACATCATCGCAGTCAACCCGAGCTTCCCGGCGAAGGACTACAAGACCTTCATCGAGGTGATCAAGAAGAACCCGGGCAAGTACTCCTATGCCTCCTCGGGCACGGGCGGCATCGGCCACCTGCAGATGGAGCTGTACAAGAGCCTGTCGGGTGCGTTCGTCACGCACATCCCCTACCGCGGCGCCGGTCCGGCCCTGAACGACGTGGTGGCCGGCCAGGTCCCGATCATGTTCGACAACCTGCCGTCGGCGCTGCCCTTCATCAAGGAAGGCCGGCTGGTGCCCATCGTGGTGGCCGCGCCGCAGCGCCTGAAGGAACTGCCGAACGTGCCCACCTTCAAGGAAGTGGGCCTGGAGCCGGTGAACCGCCTGGCCTACTATGGCATCGTCGGCCCCAAGGGCCTGCCCAAGGAAGTGGTGACCAAGATCCACGACGCCACGAAGAAGGCGCTGGAGGATCCCGCGGTGCGCAAGCGCATCGAGGACACCGGCTCGATCGTCATCGGCAACACCCCGGAGCAGTTCGGCGAGCAGATCAAGAACGAGTACGCGGTGTACAGGAAGGTGGTGGAAGGCGCGAAGCTGAAGCTGGACTGATTCCCGTCATCCCCGCCTGCGCGGGGATGACGTCACGTCATGTCCGAAGCCATCGACACCTTCATCGACGCCCTCTGGCTCGAGGAGGGCCTGTCGCGCAACACGCTGGCGGCGTACCGGCGCGACCTCGCGCTGTACGAGCAATGGCTCGCGGCCGAGCGCGGTCGCCGCCTTCCCGCGACCGAGGAACACGACCTCCAGGGCTACTTCGCCGCCCGCGCCCGCGGCAAGGCCACTTCGGCCAACCGCCGGCTGACCGTCTTCAAGCGCTACTTCCGCTGGGCGCTGCGCGAGCGCCTGATCGCCGTCGATCCCACCCTGCGCCTGCAGTCCGCCCGGCAGCCGCTGCGGGTGCCCAAGACCCTGACCGAAGCGCAGGTCGAGGCGCTGCTGGCGGCGCCCGACGTCGACATCCCGCTCGGACTGCGCGACCGCACGATGCTGGAGCTGATGTACGCCAGCGGCCTGCGCGTGAGCGAACTGGTCGGCCTCAAGACCTTCCATCTCGGCATGAACGAGGGCGTGCTGCGCGTGCTGGGCAAGGGCAACAAGGAGCGGCTGGTGCCCTTCGGGGAAGTGGCGCGCGACTGGATCGTGCGCTACCTGGCCGAGGCACGCGCCGCGATCCTGGCCGGCCAGCAGACCGAGGACCTGTTCGTCACCGCGCGCGGCCATGGCATGACGCGCGCCATGTTCTGGGTGATCGTGAAGAAGCACGCGGCGGGCGCGGGGATCACCGCGCCGCTGTCGCCGCACACCCTGCGGCATGCCTTCGCCACCCACCTCCTGAACCACGGCGCCGACCTGCGCGCCGTGCAGATGCTGCTCGGGCACGCGGACATCTCGACCACCACGATCTACACTCATGTGGCCCGCGAACGGTTGAAGGTGCTGCACGCGCAGCACCACCCCCGCGGCTGAGAGCGAGAGCCAAGGGAGCCACGGCATGTCGCATCCATCGCGCCGCGCCCTGCTGGCCGCTGCCGCGGCGGCCCTGGCGCTGCCCGTGCGCGCGCAGCAGTGGCCGGGCCGGCCGGTGCGGCTGATCGTGCCTTACCCCACCGGCGGCATCAGCGACCTGATCGCCCGCGCCATGGCCGAACGCATGGCGGCCGCCATCGGGCAGCCGGTGGTCGTCGAGAACCGTGCGGGCGCGAGCGGCACGATCGGCATGGAGGCGCTCGCCAAGGCGGCGCCCGACGGCCAGACGCTGGCCTTTTCCGCCATCAGCCCGCTGGTGCTGAGCCCCGTGCTCGGCAAGGTCTCCTACGATCCGACGCGCGACTTCACGCCCGTGGCCAGCGTGATGGTCTCGCCGGTGCTGTTGCTCGCCACCCAGGCGATCACGGTGCGCGACTTCAAGGAGTTCCTGCAGCGGGCCCGCGACTGGCCCGACACGATCCGCTGGGCGACCTCGGGGCTCGGCTCGCTGGGGCACCTGATGCTCGAGGAAATCCAGGCCACGGCCAAGGTGCGCTTCGTGCACATCCCCTACAAGGGCGGCAGCCAGCAGATCAACGATGCCTTGGGTGCGCAGTTCGAGGTGCTGTCGGCGAACGCGGCGCCGGCGCTGGTCGACTCCATCCGCTCGGGCCGGCTGCGGCCGCTGGCGGTCGGCGCGCCGCGCCGGCTGGACAGCCTGCCGCAGGTGCCCACGCTGGCCGAGCTGGGCTTTCCGCACGCCAACTTCGCCTCGCACTTTGGCATCTTCGCGCCGGGCAACCTGCCGCTGCGCTTGCTGGACCGCATCAACAGCGAAGTGAACGCGGCACTGGAAGACCCGGCGGTGCGGGCCCGCATGCTGGTGGCCGAGAACGTGCCCACCGGCGGAACGGCGCGGGACTTCGCACACCAGATCGCGGCCGAGGCGGACAGCACGCTGGCCATCGTGCGTTCGGTGGGCATCCGGGCCGAGTGAGCGCTGATCCCACGGCTGCGCGGAAGAGCGTCGCGCCGGCGCCGGAACGCGCGGGCGGGACGTGGCGTCTATGCAGGCAGACCCGGTTTTCCGGACCAAACGGTCCGGCTGGGCGCCTAGGAGAAGCCACACCATGATCCGAACGATGCGTCCCCTCGCACTGGCCGCGCTGGCCGCTTTCGCCCTCTCCGCCCAGGCCCAGGGCGGGCCCACCGACCCGCAGATCGCCCATATCGTGGTGACCGCGAACCAGATCGACATCGACGCGGGCAAGCTGGCCAAGAGCAAGTCGAAGAACAAGGAAGTCGACAAGTTCGCCCAGCAGATGATCACGGACCACGGCGCCGTCAACAAGCAGGCGGTGGCGCTGGCCAAGAAGCTCAAGGTCAAGCCCGAGGACAACGACACCAGCAAGAGCCTGATGAAGGGCGCGCACGAGGAAACGGCCAAGCTGAAGAAGCTCAAGGGCAAGGAATTCGACAAGGAGTACGTCGACCACGAGGTGGCCTACCACCAGGCGGTGCTCGACGCGATCGACAAGACCCTGGTCCCTTCGGCCAAGAACGCCGAACTCAAGGGCCTGATCGAGAAGGTGCGCCCCGCGATCCAGGCCCACCTGGACCACGCCAAGCACCTGCAGGCCGACTTGGGGAAGTGAAATGACTGGAGCGCGCAAGCTGCTGCTCGTCGCCGGCCTGGCCGCAGCCTGCGCGCTGCCCGGGTTGTGCGCCGCCGCCACGCACACGGTGAAGATCGAGGGCATGAAGTACCTTCCCGAGACGATCACGGTCCAGCGCGGCGACAAGATCGTCTGGCAGAACAAGGACATGGTGCCGCACACGGTGACCGCCAAGGGATCGTTCGACTCCGGCAACATTGACGGCGGCAAGAGCTGGAGCCATGCCATGAAGAAGGCCGGGCGTTTCGACTACGTCTGCACCTTCCATCCTGGCATGAAGGCCGTGGTCGTGGTGGAATGACAGGCATGAACCTCAAGACCGAAGCCGTCCGCCAGGAGCTGGACGACGTCACGCTGGCGCAGCGGGTGCAGGCGGGCAGTGCAGGGGCTTTCGAGCTGCTGATGCGCCGCTACAACCAGCGCCTGTACCGCCTCGCGCGCTCGATGCTGCGCGATGCGGCCGACGCCGAGGACGCGGTGCAGGACGCCTACCTTGCCGCCTACCAGGCCATGGGCACGTTCCGCGGCGAGGCGAGCCTGGCGACCTGGCTGTCGCGCGTGGTGGTGAACCAGTGCCTGGCCCGCATGCGCCGGCAGGCGCGCCGCGACAACATCATCCCCATGGTTTCCATGGGCGGCCCGGACGAACAGGAGGCCCCGGTCATGCCTGCCGACGAGAAGGACACGCCGGACCGCGCCCTCCTGCGGGCGGAACTGCGGGCGGTGCTGGAGCGCAAGCTCGACGAACTGCCCGAAAGCTTCCGCACCGTGTTCGTGCTGCGCTCGGTCGAGGAACTGAGCGTGGAAGAAACGGCGCAGACGCTCAACCTGCCCGAAGCCACGGTGCGCAGCCGGCACTTCCGCGCCCGCAGCATGCTGCGCGAGTCCCTGGCGCAGGACATCGACATCGCCGAACGCGACGTGTTCTCCTTCGACGGCGAACGCTGCGACCGCATCGTGGCAAGCGTGCTGGGCAAGGTCGCCGCCAAGCCCTGACGCTCTTGCTCCCTCCCCCGCCGGGGGAGGGCCGGGGTGGGGGCGCTCCGGTGCACATTCGCGGCGCACCCTTGCGCTCCATGCGCTGCGGCGGTGCGAAATCTCCCCGCCTCCCGCACCAATCCCGCCCTGAACGCCCCTTTCCCTCTGGCACACCCCTTGCGTTGACTCCTGCATCCCGCGCGGTGCACGACGCAGTGCGCCGCGGCTGCACAACGGCGTGCATCCCTGGTCCGGTTCGCAGCGCGTCCGGGCCGCCCGCGATCCCGCATCAGGAGTCAACGTCCGTGGCCTACCTCGTCCCTTCCGAATTCGTCACCAAGATGGTCGACGCCGGAGAGTCCAAGATCTTCATGTCGACGCGCGACACGCTCGTGCGTTCCACCATGGCCGGCGCCATCCTGGCGCTGGCCGCCTGGTTCTCCATCACCATCAACGTGCAGACCGGGCAGCCGCTGGCCGGCGCCATCCTGTTCCCGGTCGGCTTCTGCATCCTCTACCTGCTCGGTTTCGACCTGCTCACCGGCGTGTTCGTGCTGGCGCCGCTGGCCCTGATCGACAAGCGCCCCGGCGTCACCTGGCGCGGCGTGCTGCGCAACTGGGGGCTGGTCTTCACCGGCAACTTCGCCGGCGCCTTCACGGTGGCGGGGATGATGGCGATCATCACCACCTTCGCCTTCTCGACCGAGCCGAACGCCGTCGGCAAGGCGATCGGCGTGATCGGCGAAACCCGCACCCTGGGCTACGCGCACTATGGCGCCGCCGGCATGCTGACGCTGTTCGTGCGCGGCATGCTGTGCAACTGGATGGTTTCCACCGGCGTGGTCGGCGCGATGATCTCCACCACGGTCGGCGGCAAGGTGATCGCGATGTGGATGCCGGTCATGCTGTTCTTCTACATGACCTTCGAGCACTCGATCGTCAACATGTTCCTGTTCCCCTCGGGCCTGCTGCTCGGTGCGAAGTTCTCCCTCATGGACTACCTGGTCTGGAACGAGATCCCCACCGTGCTGGGCAACCTGGTCGGCGGGCTGTCGTTCACGGGGCTCACGCTGTATGCGACGCACCTGAAGACGGCGCCGAAGCGGGCGCTGGCGTGAGGCGTGGAGGCGTTTCGTAGGCTGGCGGTGAGCGCCGAAGGCCGAACCCCAGCGCTTGCGCGCAGCACTGGGGTTCCGGCGCTGGCGCGCGTCACCGCCAGCCTACGGGTCGCCGTCGGCGCGTACTCGGACCAGGGCCCCAAGCCCTCCAACCAGGACGCCCACGGCCTGCACATCCCCCGCGAGCCGCAACGCGCGTCCAAGGGCGTCGCGCTCGCGATCGCCGACGGCATCAGCAGCAGCGACTGCGCCGCGCAGGCCAGCCAGGCCGCGATCCGCGGCTTCCTCGGCGACTACTACTGCACCTCCGAAGCCTGGTCGGTGAAGAAATCCGTGGAGCGCGTGCTGGCCGCCACCAACGCCTGGCTGTTCGCCCACACCCAGGCCGGGCAGGGGCGCTACGACCGCGACCGCGGCTGGGTCTGCACCTTCAGCGCGCTGGTGATCAAGTCGCGCACGGCGCACCTGTTCCACGTCGGCGACGCCCGCATCTGGCAGGTGCAGGGTCGGGCGCTGGAGCAGCTCACGACCGATCACCGCATCGCCGCCGGCGGCGGCCGGAGCTACCTGGGGCGGGCGCTGGGCATCGCCCCGCACCTGGAGATCGACTACCGCAGCCTGCCGCTGCAGGAGGGCGACACCTTCCTGCTCACGACCGACGGCGTCCACGAAGCCCTGGCGCCGCAGGCGATGCTGGCGGCCCTCGACCGCCACGGTGCCGACCTCGATGCCGCGGCGCGCGACATCGCGCAGGAGGCCCTGCGCCAGGGCAGCCGCGACAACGTGACGGTGCAGATCCTGCGCGTGCAGCAGTTGCCGGCGCCGCAGGTCAGCGAGCTGCAGCGGCTGGCCGGCGAACTGCCCCTGCCGCCCTTGCCCGAGCCGCGCGGCGTGTTCGACGGCTGGCGCATGCTGCGCGAACTGCACGCCAGCAGCCGCAGCCACCTGTGGCTGGCGCAGGACCTCGGGACCGGCGCGCGGGCGGTGCTGAAGCTGCCGTCGCTGGACCTGCGGGGCGATCCGGCGACCATCGAGCGCCTGCTGCTGGAGGAGTGGGTGGCGCGCCGCGTGGCCAGCGCGCACGTGCTCCAGGCCGCCGACGTGCCGCGGCCGCGCGGCTTCGCCTACGTGGCGATGGAATACGTGCAAGGCGCGACGCTGCGCCAATGGATGCTCGACCACCCGCGGCCCGCGCTCGAGACTGTGCGCGACATCGTCGACCAGCTCGCGCGCGGCCTGCGGGCGCTGCACCGGATGGAGATGGTGCACCAGGACCTGCGGCCGGAGAACATCATGATCGACGCCGCCGGCACCGTGCGCATCATCGACTTCGGCGCCGTGCAGGTGGCCGGCCTCGCGGAGACCGCGGAGGCGCCTGCGCACCGGCTCGGCACGCCGCAGTACACGGCGCCCGAAGCCCTCCTCGGCGCCCCAGGTTCGCCGCGCAGCGACCTGTTCGCGCTGGCCGTGATCGCCTACGAGCTGCTCTCCGGCCGCTTGCCCTATGGCGCGCAACTGGCGCAATGCCGCACCCTCCCGCAGCAGAAGCGCCTGCGGCTGCCCTCCTTGCGCGCCTCGCGCCCGGAGCTGGCGCACTGGGTCGACGATGCGATCGCCCGCGCGCTGCAGCTCGAGCCGCAGCGCCGCCACGAAGACGTGGCGGAGTTCGCGTACGCGCTCCGCCGGCCCGATCCGGGGCTGCGGCCGCGGCGCGCCCGGCCGCTGATCGAACGCGACCCGGTGGTGTTCTGGAAGGGGCTTGCGCTGCTGCTGGCGCTCGCCTGCGTTGCGCTGCTGGCGGTCCGGGCGTCGGGTTCGTAGGCTGGCGGTGAGCCGCGCAGCGCGAACCCCAGCGATCGAAGCGCTGGGGTTCGGCGCTTCGCGCGCTCACCGCCAGCCTACTTCGGCGCCGCTGCGGCGCGCCCGCTCGGCCGCGATGATGCCTTCGATGTCGCCGGCGCCCAGCCCCTGCGAGCCCAGGGCGTGCGACGTGAGCAGCAGTCCTGCTTCCAGCATCTCGGGCACGACGCGGGTCGCGCCGGCCGCTTCCAGCTCGCGCGCATGCGCCTCGTCGTGCGAGCGGGCGAAGATCTTCAGGTGCGGCGCCTGTTCGCGGGCGGCCTGCACCACGCGCCGGGCCGCGGAAGGCGAGTCCATGGTCACGACCAGGCTGGCCGCCTCGTCCAGCTTCAGCTTGCGCAGCAGCTCGATGCGCGCGGCGTTGCCGTAGTACACGGGGAAGCCCTGTTCGCGCAGCCGCGCCGCCCGGTCGCCGTCGTGTTCCACCGCGATGAAGGGCACCGCCTGCGCGGCCAGCACCTCGCCGAGCATGCGGCCGACGCGGCCGAAGCCGATCACGACCACGTGGCCGGTGGCGCGCGGCAGCACGCTTTCCTGCCCCTCGTGCTGGTGCTGCAGGGATTCGGCGTCGATCCAGCGCCCCACCCGGTGCCCCAGGCGCGCCGCCAGTGGCGTCACCAGCAGGCTCAGGCTGACGACCAGGAACATGAACTGCCCGATCGACTGCGTCAGGGTGCCGGCGGCCATGGCCGTCCCGATCACGATGAAGGCGAATTCGCCGCCCTGTCCGAGCAGCAGGCCGGCCTCGATGGCCTGGCCCCGCTTCAGCCCGGCGACCTTCAGCACGGAGGCGGCGACCACGGCCTTGAGCGCGAGCAGGCCCACCACCGAGGCCGTGAGCCACAACGGCTCGCGCAGCACTTCGCGCGGATCGATCTCCATGCCCACCGACATGAAGAACAGGCCCATCAGGAGGCCCTTGAAGGGTTCGACGGTGATCTCGACCTCGTGCCGGTATTCGGTCTCGGCCAGCAACAGGCCGGCCAGGAAGGCGCCCATGGCCATCGACAGGCCGGCCGCGGCCGTTGCCCCGCCGATGCTCAGGACCACCAGCAGGCACAGGGCGGTGAACACCTCGGGCTGGTGCCGCCGCGCGAAGGTGCGAAACAGCGGCCGGACCAGGCGCGGGCCGAGCGCCAGGACCAGCACCACCACCAGCAGTGCGGCGAGCACCTGGAAGCCCAGCTTCTGGAACAGGCCGCTGCCGGATTCCCTGCCCACCAATTCGACCACGATCAGGATCGGCACCACCGCCACGTCCTGGAACATCAGGACCGAGAAGCTCGCCTGTCCCACCGGCGTCGCGAGCGCGCGCGACTCCACCAGCAGCTGCATCACCACCGCGGTGGACGACAGCGACAGCACGAGTCCCAGCACCAGCGCCACGCTGGCCTTGTTGCCGAACATCCAGGCCAGCGCGGCGATCAGGAAGCCGCTCAGGAGCACCTGGGCGGAGCCGGCCCCGAACACCCATCGGCGCAGCTCCCACACGCGCGGGATCGACAGCTCCAGCCCGATCAGGAACATGAGGAAGATCACGCCCAGGTCCGCCAGGGCGTGCACGCCCTCCTGGCTGGGAAAGGTGAGGACGGACAGGACGGGGAACTGCGCCACCAGGCTGCCGCTGCCATAGGGCCCGGCGATCACGCCGACCACCAGGAAGCCGATCACCTGGTTGATGCGGAAGCGTTGCAGCAGGGGGATCAGGATGCCGACCAGCGCCAGGAACAGCAGGGTCTCGCGGAGAAAGGGCAGGGAGGCGGCGTGGTCCATCAGGGGTGCGGTGCGCGGACGCGCGGGGCGGCCGGGCATGCCGGCTTCGTCCGAAGCTTCATTCTAGAAACGCGCCCGGGCAGGCGCACTGAGCTGGATCAGGCAAGCGGCGCGGCGGCGATCGCGGCCGCGACTTCGCGTGCCTGCTGCCCGATGCTGCGCAGCAGCCCGCCCGGCTGGCGCAGGTCGAAGCCGACGAAATAGAGGCCGGCCAGCGCGCCGGTGCCGATCACGTCGCGCGGCAGCTCGCGTTCGTCCAGCGGCACGTGCACGCCGGCCAGCAGCTTGTGCACGTCCGGCCGGTACCCGGTGGCGAGGATCACGCTGTCGAAGGCTTCGCTGCGGCCGTCGGTGAAGCGCACGCCGTCGGCCGTGAAGGACTCCAGGCCCGGGCGCACCGCGATGCGCCGTTGCCGGATCAGGCGCAGCGTGCCGACGTCGATCACCGGCGTGCGGCCTTCCTCCATCAGCTGCTGCAGCGGCGAAGCCCTGGGCGTGCGCAGGCCGTAGGGCCGCAGGTCGCCGATCGTCCAGTCGCGGAACTTGCCGGCGATCGCGAAGGCGATGGGCCTGGGCAGCCGTGCCAGCAGCATCGCCGTCACCTGCGTCGGGCGACCGAGCACGTCGCGCAGCACCATGTTCACCGGCGAGCGCACCGCCAGCGTCACGTCGGTGCCGGCCTGCGCCAGGTCCAGCGCGATCTCGGCGCCCGTGTTGCCCATGCCGACCACCAGCACGCGCTGGCCGCCATAAGGGGAGGGTTCGGCGTAGCTGCGGCTGTGGATCACCCGGCCGCCGTACTGCGACTGGCCCGGATACGCCGGCTCGTGCGGCCGGTTGTTGGCCCCGGTGGCGAGCACCACGGCCTGCGACAGCACCTGCAGGCCGCTGCGGCAGGCCGTGCGCCAGCGGCCATCGACGCGCGTGATCGCCACGGCCTCCTCGCCGAAGCGCGGCTCGATGCGGAAATGCGAAGCGTAGTCGGCCAGGTAGTCCACCACCTGCTCGCGCGCGACGTAGCGCGGGTAGTGCGCGGGAAAGCCGCGTCGCGGCAGGCCGGAGTGCTCCTTGACGGTGTGCAGGTGCAGGCGCCGGTAGTGGCCGCGCCAGGACTGGCCGACGGCCTCGCCGCGCTCGATCACCTCGGGCCGGATGCCATGTTCGAGCAGGCTCGCGGTGGTGGCCAGCCCCGCGGGGCCGGCGCCGATCACGAGCACGGGAGTGGCGACGGGCTGCATGGCGCGCAGCATAGCCAGACGGGCCGCAGTCCTACACCCTGGCCTGCGCCGCCACGGGCCAAAGCAGGCACACTGGCGCATGAACCAGAAACTGGCGGCGCCCCTTCGTCACCCGCGGGGCCGCCCGCTGGCAGGCGCGTTGCGGATGTCGCTGCCGATGGCGCGCGCCGTGGCGCCGGCGGCGCGCAGCTCCGCTTGCGTGAAGGCGCCGAAGGCCTCGCGCAGCCTGGCCTCCGAGCCCCAGCGATCGGCGATCGCCGCGCAGCGTTCCCGCTCCGCCGCCACCGCATCCGCCACCGCTGCCGCGAGCTGGTCGGCGCTGTATGGCAACGGGCCTTCGACGGGCGTGTGCGTGCCGCCGGCGGCGTGCTGCTGCGCTTCGAGGGCCCTGGCCTCGTCCTCGATGTGCTCGGCCCATTGCTTGCGTTGCTCGTTGCCGCTCATGGGGCGCTCCCTGGTCGTTCTCGGTGCCTGCATTCTCGCCCGATTCCGGCGCGCCACCGGCCGGGCCCGCGGAGGCCGCAAGTGACCGAGCCGCTGCTTTTCAGCGCCACGCGCATGTCGACCTTCCGCGGCAAGCAGTTGCTGACGGCGGCGACCTGCTTCTTCTTCGCCCGCAAGGAGCGGCTGTTCGCCGTGACCAGCCGCCACGTGCTGCACGACGAGCCCACCGGGCACTTCCCGGACCGGGTGGAACTCGTGCTGCACGTCGACGCCACGGACCTCACGCGCCGCACGGTGCTGTCGGTTCCCCTGTACCTCGACGCCCGCGCCGTGTGGCGCCAGGGCATGGATTCCGCCGGGCCGGTCGATGTCGCCGTGCTGGAACTCGATCGCGCCACGCTGCCGGAAGGCATCGTGCTGCGCGCCTTCGAGCCGCACCACGTGCAGGCCTCGATCGCCGACGTGGAGGTCGGCGCCTCGCTGCTGGTGGTCGGCTTTCCGCTCGGCTTCTACGACACGCTGCACCACCTGCCGGTGGTGCGCCACGCGATCATCGCCTCCTCGTTCGGCGTGCGCTTCCAGGGCGAGGGCTACTTCCTCACCGACGGCCGCATGCACCGCGGCTCCAGCGGGGCGCCGGTGGTGATGCGCTGGCCGGCGGCCGAGGGTGCGATGCCCTGGCGGCTGCTGGGCGTGCACTCCGCCCGCATGGACATGGGCGGGCGCGACCTCATGCAGGACGAATCGCTGGGCCTCAACTGCGCCTGGTATGCCGACATCCTGATGACGCTGACCGAGGACCACGCCGCCTGCAGCGCCTCGGAAATGGGGCCGCGTCCGCGCCGCCGGGCCAGCGCCCCCGGCAGCTGAATCGTGCAGTGCGCGGCGACGCCGTACGCGGTACAATACCGTTCCTGCTCCGCCCCGCACCGGCGGCTCTTCTCACAGGCAAATTCCTGATCGACCGAGAGGATCGTTCCTCCGGGATTTGCGTGCCCCGCCCGCCAGGGCCGGCTTTCCACCTTCCCCATGCTCCGCCCGCCTGGCGCGACCCGGACATGGCCCCTCCCTGTCCGGCCGCTTGGCCGGACCGCACGCACAAAGGAATTTCCATGTCCAAAGAGGAGTTGATCGAAATGCGCGGCCGCGTCGACGAAGTGCTGCCCGACTCGCGCTTCCGGGTGACGCTCGACAACGGCCACGAGCTCGTGGCGTACAGCGGCGGCAAGATGCGCAAGCACCGCATCCGCGTGATCGCCGGCGACGACGTGACGCTGGAACTCTCGCCCTACGACCTGAGCAAGGGCCGCATCATGTTCCGCCACCTGCCCGAGCGCAGGGGCGCGCCGCCGGCCGCCCGCCGGCCGCCCGTCAAGCGCTGACAGCGGCCATGAACCCCTTCATCTGGTGCGTCGTGGGCGCCGCTGCGGGCTGGATGGCTGGCACGGTGATGCGGGCACCGGGTCTGGCGAGCCGGGTCGAGAACGTGCTCGTCGCCATCTTCGGCGCCTTCATCGGCGGCGAATTCCTGGCCGCACTGCTCGCCGGCCCCGAGCCGGCCACCGCGTTCCGCACCTCCGCGCTGGGCCTCGCCATCGCCGGTGCGCTCGGCCTGCTGGGCCTGCTGGCCGTGTTCCGCAAGGCGGTCGGGCCGATGCGGCCGCACAAGCTGCGCAGGAAGGCGCGGCCGTAGGAGCCGCGCGGCTCAGGTCCCGCGTTCCAGGTCTTCCAGCTCCGCCGGCGTGAAGCCGGCCCGGCGCCGCGCTTCGGTATTGAACGGCGGATGCAGCCGCGGCGCCCCATGGCGCTGTGCCAGCGTCGCGTAGTGCGCCACCGCATCCAGCCCCTCGCGCTCACACAGGAAGCGGTACCAGCGATTCCCGATCGCGACGTGGCCCACTTCGTCGCGCAGGATCACGTCCAGGATCTCGACCGCGCGCAGCGCGGGCGCCGTCCCCACCTGGCGCAGCCGCGCCTGGATCTGCGGCGTCGCATCGAGGCCCCGCGCCTCCAGCGTGCGCGGCACCAGCGCCATGCGCGCCACGACATCGTCCTTCGTCTTCTCGCACATGGCCCACAGCCCGTCGTGCGCCTCGAAGTCGCCGTAGGCGCAGCCCAGCGTGGCCAGGTGATCGGCCAGCAAGCTGAAGTGCAAGGCCTCCTCGGCCGCGACGCGCAGCCAGTCGTGGTGGAACTCGGCGGGCAATCCTTCGAAGCGCCAGACGGCATCGAGCGCGAGATTGATCGCGTTGAACTCGATGTGCGCGATGGCATGCAGCAGGGCCGCCAGGCCCTCCGGCCGCGTGGGTGAGCGGCGCGGCACCCTGGCGGGATGCACCAGGCGCGGCCGTTCGGGCCGGCCGGGCAGCACGGCCGGCGGTTCCGGTGCAGTCGGGGAGACCGGCAACGGGCGGCCCTGCTCGAACAGCGCGCGCGCCTGCGCGGCTTTGCGGCGCGGGTCGGGCTCGCACAGGGCCCGCAGCGCCTCATGGCGAAGCTCCATCCCTACAATTCTAGTTTTTGCCAAAGGCAGCATCGAATGGCGATCTACGAACTCGACGGCATGGCGCCCAAGCTGGGGCAGGGCGCATGGGTCGCCGACAGCGCGGAGGTGATCGGGCAGGTGGAGATGGCGGACAACGCGAGCGTCTGGTACGGCTGCGTGGTCCGCGGCGACACCGAGCAGATCCGCATCGGCCGCAACACCAACATCCAGGACCTCTCCGTGCTGCACGCCGACCCGGGTTCGCCGCTGGTGATCGGCGACGACGTCACCGTCGGCCACCAGGTCATGCTGCACGGCTGCACCATCGGTGACGGCACCCTGGTCGGCATCCAGGCGGTCATCCTGAACAACGCGAAGATCGGCAAGAACTGCATTGTGGGCGCCGGCAGCGTGATCACCGAGGGCAAGGAGTTTCCGGACAACTCCCTGATCGTCGGCGCGCCCGCCAAGGCGATCCGCACGCTCGACGCCGATGCGGTGGCGAAGTTCCAGCGCATCCCGCCGCACTACGTGCAGAACGCCCAGCGCCACGCCCGCGCGAAGAAGATCGGCTGATGTCCGAGCTGCACAAGTTCCTGTTCGAAGGCCTGCCGGTGCGCGGCAACATCGTGCGCCTGACCGACGCCTGGACGGAGATCCTCTCGCGCCGCCGCGCCGACGACGCCGCCTCCAGCTGGCCCTGGCCGGTGGTGGAACTGCTCGGGGAGATGGCTGCCGCCGGCGCGCTGATGCAGTCCAACATCAAGTTCAACGGTGCGCTGGTGATGCAGATCTTCGGCGAGGGGCCGGTGAAGGTGGCCGTCGCCGAAGTGCAGCACGACCTGAGCCTGCGCGTGACGGCCAAGGTGGTCGGCGAAGTCGCCCCCGGCGCGCACCTGCAGGAGCTGGTGAACGTGAACGGCCGCGGCCGCTGCGCGATCACGCTCGATCCCAAGGACCGCCTGCCCGGGCAGCAGGCCTACCAGGGCGTCGTGCCGCTGAACGCCACCACCGGCACCGGCGCGCCCCGCCTGGCCGACGTGCTGGAGCACTACATGCGGCAGTCGGAGCAGCTGGACACGAAGATCGTGCTGGCGGCGAACGAATCGGTCGCCGCCGGCCTCCTGATCCAGCGGCTGCCGGCCGAGGGCGGCAGCCATGTCGCCGCCGGCACCGAGATGGACCCGGCCGACCAGCTGGAGCACTTCAACCGCATCGCGACGCTGGCGGGCAGCCTGACCCCGAAGGAACTCCTGGAGCTCGACGTCGAGACCATCCTGCGGCGCCTGTTCTGGGAGGAGAAGCTGCTGCGTTTCGATCCGCAGGTCCCGCGCTTCGCCTGCACCTGCAGCCGCGAGCGCGTGACGGCCATGATCCGCGGCCTGGGCGAGGAGGAGGCCGAGGGCATCCTGGAGGAACGCGGCGAGATCGACGTGTCCTGCGACTTCTGCGGCCAGCACTACCGCTTCGACGCGGTGGACACGGCGCAGATCTTCACCTCGCCCGGGGATCGCCCGCCGGGATCGTCCACCATGCATTGAGCGTGCGCGGGCGCAAGGTCGGTACATTCCGAAACGAGCGGGGCGCGCGGCCTGTCACCGCAAAGGCGGGGTCGCGCGTTGCAAGCAGCGGGGCGTCTGTGCGCCCTTTCAACCCCAAGGAACAATGATGAACAAGCTGCTTGCTGCCCTGATCACCTCGCTGGCCGTCTCCTTCGCCTTCGCGCAAGGCACCACCCCGGCCGCGCCGGCCACCGGCGGCGCCACGGCACCCGCCGCCGCCCCGTCTGCCGACACCAGCGCCGACAAGCCGGCTGCCGCCGCCAAGAAGTCCACCAAGGTCGCCAAGAAGACGGCCAAGAAGTCGAAGAAGGTCGCCAAGAAGGACAAGAACTGAGCGCGCACGGTGGCCGGGAGCCTGCCGCGCAGGCTCACTGACCGCTTTCGCCTTTCAGTTGCCTGAAAAGCCGGTGCTCGCAGGCCGGGTCGCTGCACTTGTCGCAGAGCCAGACCCAGCCGGCGGCGCCGGCTTTTCGCGTCTCTTCGCGCAGGTCCCTGGCTTCCGCGAGGATGCCGCAAGCCGTCAGCGCCTGCAGCGCGGAGTGCAGCCGCTGCGGACCGTGGCCGTACACCACCTGGTAGGGCAGGCCGGCGCGCTGCAGGTGGTCGCGCACCAGCGCGTCGACCTGTTCGCGCGAGGCGGCTTCGCGGTGCAGGCCGTCGGGCGTCCAGGCGATGTCCAGGCCGGTGACCAGCGTGGCGTCGTAGCGGCGTTGCCGTGCGAGGGCGAAGCGGTAGAGCGCGCCCTCCTCGAACAGCATGCCGGCGTAGATCGCCACCATCAACGCGCTGGTGTCGGCGATCACGAGGTCGGCCTGCGTGGCGGCGGCGTCGACGCGCGCTTCCTGTTCCTCGGCGATCGCGAGCTGTTCGTCGGGGCGGGGCAGGCGGCCGGTGCGCGTGCACCATTCGCGCAGGACTTCGGGGACGGCGACGGCGTCCAGGCCGCGCCCCCGCAGGTGGTCGGCGAGATCGGCCGCGAGGGTCGTCTTGCCGGTGCTTTCGGCGCCGAGCAGCGCGATGCGCTGGTTCTGGGTCCCCGCCTGCGCGGGGATGACGGCTTCGCCCGAAGCGCCTGCGCGCGTCACGGTTTCGCCGTCACTTCGCGATCTGGACCAGCACCTCGTTGGGCCGCACCATGCCCAGTTCGGCGCGGGCCTTTTCTTCCACGATCTCCAGGCCTTCCTGCAGGTCGCGCACCTCGGCGGCGAGCTGCTCGTTGGCCTGCTGGGCGGCGGCGTTGCGCGCCTTCTGCTCGTCCAGTTTCTGCTGCATCTGGGCGACGTCGCCGACGCTGCCGCGGCCCAGCCAGAGCTGGGCCTGCACCACGGCCAGCAGGCCGATCAGCAGCGCGGTGACGAGGCGGCCCTTCAAGCAGCGATCCTTGCGCTCAGCGCAGGTTGTAGAAGGCCGAGCGGCCGGGATACTGGGCGATCTCGCCCAGGTCTTCCTCGATGCGCAGCAGCTGGTTGTACTTGGCCATGCGGTCCGAGCGCGAGAGCGAGCCGGTCTTGATCTGGCCGGCGTTGGTGCCCACCGCGATGTCGGCGATGGTGGAATCTTCGGTCTCGCCGGAGCGGTGCGAGATCACGGCGGTGTAGTTGGCGCGCTTGGCCATCTCGATGGCGGCGAAGGTCTCGCTCAGCGTGCCGATCTGGTTGATCTTGATCAGGATCGAGTTGGCGATGTTCTTCTCGATGCCTTCCTTCAGGATCTTCGTGTTGGTGACGAACAGGTCGTCGCCCACCAGCTGCACGCGCTGGCCCAGGCGCTCGGTCAGCAGCTTCCAGCCGTCCCAGTCGCCTTCGGCCATGCCGTCCTCGATGCTGATGATCGGGTACTTGCCGGCCCAGCTCTCGAGCGTGTCGACCCACTGGCCGGGCGAGAGCTTCTCGCCTTCCGAGCCGGACAGGTCGTACAGGTTCTCGCCTTCCTTGTAGAACTCGCTGGAGGCGCAGTCCAGGCCGAGGGCGATCTGCTCGCCGGGCTTGTAGCCGGCGCGCTCGATGGCCTGCAGGATCATCTGGATCGCGGCCTCGTGGTTCTCGACGTTCGGCGCGAAGCCGCCTTCGTCGCCCACCGCGACGCTCATGCCCTTGTCGTGGATGATCTTCTTGAGCGCGTGGAACACCTCGGCGCCGTAGCGCAGCGCCTCGCGGAACGACGGCGCGCCCACGGGGATGATCATCAGCTCCTGCAGGTCGAGGTTGTTGTTGGCGTGGGCCCCGCCGTTGACGACGTTCATCATCGGCACCGGCAGCAGGCAGCCGTTCATGCCGCCGAAGTAGCGGTACAGGGGCAGCCCGGATTCCTCCGCGGCGGCGCGGGCCACCGCCATCGAGACCGCCAGCATCGCGTTGGCGCCCAGCCGGCTCTTGTTCTCGGTGCCATCGAGGTCGATCAGCGTCTTGTCGAGGAAATTCTGTTCGGAGGCGTCGAGGCCCAGCACCGCTTCGGAGATCTCGGTGTTGATGTGGTCGACGGCCTTGAGCACGCCCTTGCCCAGGTAGCGCTTGGGATCGCCGTCGCGCAGTTCGATGGCCTCGCGCGAGCCGGTGGAAGCGCCGGAAGGCACGGCGGCGCGGCCCATGGTGCCGGATTCCAGCAGGACGTCGCACTCCACGGTGGGATTCCCCCGCGAGTCCAGGATCTCGCGGCCGACGATGTCAACGATTGCGCTCATTCAGTTTCTTCTCCGGGTTCAAGGATTTTTTCAACGCAAAAACCGCAAAGGTGACGCAAAAGCCGCAAAGAACATCCTTGAACTCTTTTGCGGTCTTTGCGTGACCTTTGCGGCTTTTGCGTTGAAGGTGTTCGTCTTCAGGTGCCCTCGATCAGCACCATGCGCATCACCGCCGCTCCCTCGCGCGCCTTCTTCGCGGCGCCGTATTCGGGGGAGTCGTAGAAGGCGCGCGCCTTTTCGAGCGAGGGGAACTTCAGGAGCACGGTGCGGGCCGGGGTCCAGTCGCCTTCCAGCACCTGCACGGCGCCGCCGCGCACGCAGACTTCGGCGCCATGCGCCTTCATCGCGAGCGTGGACAGGCGCTTGTACTCTTCGTACTGCTGCGGGTCGGTGACTTCGACGTTGGCGAGGATGTAGGCACTAGGCAAAGTCGTTCTCCATGAAACGGTTCTTCTTGGTCACCCGATCGAGCTCCACCAGAGTTTCCAGCAGCGGGCGCATGTGCTTGAGCGGCACCGCGTTCGGCCCGTCGGACAGGGCCTGGGCCGGATCGGGATGGGTCTCCATGAACAGGCCTGCCACGCCCACGGCGACGGCGGCACGCGACAGCACCGGCACGAATTCGCGCTGGCCGCCGGAGCTGGTGCCCTGGCCGCCGGGAAGCTGCACCGAGTGCGTGGCATCGAACACCACCGGCGCACCCGTCTCGCGCAGGATCGCCAGCGCGCGCATGTCCGAGACCAGGTTGTTGTAGCCGAAGCTGGCGCCGCGCTCGCAGGCGAGGAAGCTGTCTTCCGGCAGGCCCTTCTCGCGCGCGGCCTCGCGGGCCTTCCGGATCACGTTCTTCATGTCGCCGGGCGCGAGGAACTGGCCCTTCTTGATGTTCACCGGCTTGCCCGATTGCGCCACGGCGCCGATGAAATCGGTCTGGCGGCACAGGAAGGCCGGCGTCTGCAGCACGTCGACGACCTCGGCGACGTGCGCAATCTCCTGCTCGGTATGGACGTCGGTGAGCACCGGCACCTTCAGCTCGCGCCTGACCTTGCCCAGGATCTCCAGGCCCTTTTCCATGCCCGGGCCGCGGAAGCTCGCGCCGGACGATCGATTGGCCTTGTCGTAGCTGCTCTTGAAGATGAAGGGGATGCCCAGCGCAGCGGTGATCTCCTTGAGCTGGCCGGCAACGTCCATCTGCAGTTGCTCGGACTCGACGACGCAGGGCCCCGAGATGAGGAAGAAGGGGCGGTCGAGCCCCACCTCGAAGCCGCAGAGCTTCATCAGGCCACCGCCTTGAGCGACTTGGGGCTGGTCCCCTGCCGCTGCGCCTGGTGCTGGCAGGCGGCATGGATGAAGGCGTTGAACAGGGGATGGCCGTCCCAGGGCGTGGACTTGAATTCCGGGTGGAACTGCACGCCCATGAACCAGGGATGCACGTCCTGCGGCAGCTCCACGATCTCGGTCAGCTGCTCGCGCTGCGTCAGCGCGGAGATCACGAGGCCGGACTTGCGCAGCTGGTCCAGGTACTTCACGTTGGCTTCGTAGCGGTGGCGGTGGCGCTCGGTGACGACGTCGCCGTAGATCTGGTGGGCCAGCGTGCCCTTGGCGATGTCGGAGCTCTGCGCGCCCAGGCGCATCGTGCCGCCGAGGTCGGACTGCTCGCTGCGCTGCTGGATGGCGCCGCTCGCGTCCTGCCATTCGGTGATCAGCGCGATCACCGGGTGCTTCGTCTGCGGATCGAATTCGGTGCTGTTGGCGCCTTCGAGGCCGGCGACGTCGCGCGCGTACTCGATGGTGGCGACCTGCATGCCCAGGCAGATGCCCAGGTAAGGCACCTTGTTCTCGCGGGCGAAGCGCGCCGCCAGGATCTTGCCTTCCACGCCACGCTTGCCGAAGCCGCCCGGCACCAGCACGGCGTCGAACTTGGCCAGCTGGTCCACCGTTTCCGGCGTGATCGTCTCCGAGTCGACATAGTCGATCTTCACGCGCATGTGGTTCTTCAGGCCGGCGTGGCGCAGGGCCTCGTTCAGGGACTTGTAGCTGTCCGACAGGTCGACGTACTTGCCGACCATCGCGATGTTGACCTCGCCGCGCGGATGCTCCACCTCGAACACCAGCTGGTCCCAGCGCTTGAGGTTGGCCGGCGGCGTGTTCAGCCGCAGCTTGTCGCAGATGAGGCCGTCGAGCCCCTGCTCGTGCAGCACGCGCGGCACCTTGTAGATCGTGTCCACGTCCGGCATGGAGATCACGCCCCACTTGGGCACGTTGGTGAACAGGCTGATCTTGTCGGCCTCGTCCTCGGGGATGTTGCGGTCGGCGCGGCACAGCAGCGCGTCGGGCTGGATGCCGATCTCGCGCATCTTCTGCACCGTGTGCTGCGTGGGCTTGGTCTTCAGTTCGCCCGCCGCCTGGATGAAGGGCACGTACGTGAGGTGCACGAAAGCGGAGTTGTTCGGCCCGAGCTTGAGCGCCATCTGGCGCACGGCTTCGAGGAAGGGCAGGGACTCGATGTCGCCCACCGTGCCGCCGATCTCGACGATCGCCACGTCCACTTCGCCGGCCGTGCCCATGCCGGCGCCGCGGCGGATGAATTCCTGGATCTCGTTGGTCACGTGCGGGATGACCTGCACCGTCTTGCCCAGGTAGTCGCCGCGGCGTTCCTTCTCGAGGACGGACTTGTAGATCTGGCCGGTCGTGAAGTTGTTGGCGCGGCGCATCCGCGTGGTGACGAAGCGCTCGTAGTGGCCCAGGTCGAGGTCGGTCTCGGCACCGTCGTCGGTCACGAACACCTCGCCATGCTGGAAGGGCGACATCGTGCCCGGATCCACGTTGATGTACGGATCGAGCTTGATGAGGGTGACTTTGAGGCCCCGCGACTCCAGGATCGCTGCGAGGGAGGCTGAGGCGATTCCCTTGCCGAGGGAGGACACCACACCGCCGGTGACGAAGACGAATTTGGTCATGTCGGTCGGGAGGCGCGCTCCCGGGAGGTGGTAAAGCGGAATTATACGGTCGCCTCCCGGCGACCTCTCGGTGGGGCGTTCGGCGTTGCGCGTTGGGCGTGAACCCGGACTGCCTCGCTCGACGCCCAACGCTGAACGCTAAACTTCCCCCGATGAACGACCTCGCCGGCAAGCACATCGTCCTCGGGCTCACGGGTGGGATCGCGTGCTACAAGGCCGCGGAGCTGTGCCGCGGGCTGGTCAAGCAGGGTGCGACGGTGCAGGTCGTCATGACGCAGGCCAGCGAGCAATTCATCACGCCGGTGACCATGCAGGCGCTGTCGAACCGCCCCGTCTTCACATCGCAGTGGGATGCGCGCGAGCCGAACAACATGCCGCACATCAACCTGTCGCGGGAAGCGGACGCCATCCTGATCGCCCCCTGCAGCGCCGATTTCATGGCCAGGCTGGTGCAGGGCCGGTCCGACGAGCTGCTTTCGCTGCTGTGCCTGGCGCGCCCGATCGCGAGCGTGCGGCTGCTGATCGCACCGGCGATGAACCGCGAGATGTGGGCCCATCCCGCCACCCAGCGCAACATGGCGCAGCTCGCCGCCGACGGCGCCACGCTGCTGGGCGTGGGCAGCGGGCTGCAGGCCTGTGGCGAAACCGGCGACGGCCGCATGCTGGAGCCGCAGGAACTGCTGGAGGACGTGATCGCCTTCTTCCAGCCGAAGCTGCTGGCCGGCCGCAAGGTGGTGGTCACCGCGGGTCCCACCTTCGAGGCGCTCGACCCGATCCGCGGCATCACCAACCACTCCTCCGGCAAGATGGGCTTCGCGATCGCCCGCGCGGCGCGCGAAGCCGGCGCCGACGTGGTCGTGATCGCCGGCCCGGTGCGGCTGGCCACGCCCCGCGGCGTGCGCCGCGTCGACGTGACTTCAGCGCGCCAGATGCTGGCCGCCACCGAAGCGGAAACCCCGCAGGCCGACGTCTTCGTCGCGACCGCCGCGGTCGCGGACTGGCGGCCGGCCACCGAATCGGGCCAGAAGATCAAGAAGGACGGCAGCGGCCAGCCCCCCGCGCTGAGCTTCACCGAGAACCCCGACATCCTCGCCACCGTGGCGCGCAGCGAACGCGCGCAACGCGGGGCCTTGTTCTGCGTCGGCTTCGCCGCCGAGAGCCACGACCTGGTGGACAACGCCAGGGCCAAGCGCGAACGCAAGGGCGTGCCCCTGCTGGTGGGCAACATCGGCCCGAGCACCTTCGGCCAGGACGACAACCAGCTGCTGCTGGTCGACGCGCAAGGCGTGGTCGAACTGCCCCGCGCCTCCAAGCTGGCGCTCGCGCGGCAGCTGGTGGCGGAGATCGCCCGCCGCGCGCGCCCGGCCGGCACCTGACCTTCTTCCCCTCGAATGCAAGTCGACGTCAAGATCCTCGATCCGCGCATGGCGGACCAGTTGCCCACCTATGCCACGCCCGGCAGCGCCGGCCTGGACCTGCGCGCCTGCCTGGACGCGCCGCTCACGCTGGCGCCCAACGCGTGGCAGCTCGTGCCCACCGGCATCGCCATCTGGCTGAAGGACCCCGGTTACGCGGCGCTGATCCTGCCGCGCTCGGGCCTGGGCCACAAGCACGGCATCGTGCTCGGGAACCTGGTCGGCCTGATCGACAGCGACTACCAGGGGCAGTTGATGGTGAGCGCCTGGAACCGCAGCGACATCGCCTTCACGCTGCAGCCGATGGAGCGGCTCGCGCAACTGGTGATCGTCCCGGTGGTGCAGGCCTCCTTCCAGGTGGTGTCGGACTTCCCGGCCACCGAGCGCGGCGTCGGCGGCTACGGGTCCACAGGGAAGAGCTGATCTCCTGTTGCGTCCGCAGGCGCTGACAGCCTGTCCACTGCTGTCCTACGTGTAAGTGCGGAAAAGACTGCACCCGTGCCCGGCGTGCTCCCGATTCAATGAGCTGTACAGGGCGCACCCGTGGTGGGTGGCGCTGTGCAGATCAGCAAACGAAGGAGAATTCCATGCGCACCATTTCCCGTCTGACATCGCTGGTGACCGGTGGCCTGGCCATCGCGACGCTCGCGGCGTGCTCGTCCTACGGCCCGATGGCTTCGACGTATCCGACCTCGACGTACCCGGTGGCCAGCTACCCGGTGGCGGGCAGCGAGTACGGCCGCATCGTCAACATCGAATACCTGCCCGTGGGCACGACCGCCCCTGGCGGCACCAACATCCTGGGCGCGGTGGTGGGCGGCCTGGCGGGCGGCCTGCTGGGCAACCAGATCGGCAGCGGCGCGGGCCGCACCGCTGCGACGGTGCTGGGTGGCGTGGCGGGCGCCGCGGTGGGCAACCAGATCGCGCGCAACTCGCAGGGCGTGACGACGCAGGCCGGCTACCGCATCACGATGCAGACGGACCAGGGCCAGATGCGCACGTACGAAGTCCCGGCAACGGGCGACCTGCGCGTGGGCGACCGCGTGCGCGTGGACAACGGCGTGATCTATCGCGGGTAAGCGAGCGCATCGCCAGTGAAAACGCCCGGTGCAGGCCGGGCGCCTTTTTTGTGCGCACCTCGCCAAGAATTCGAACGCAAAAGCCGCAAAAGCTACGCAAAAGCCGCAAAGGCAAAGCCATGGTCATGGCTTCGTTTGGCGGCTTTCGTTTTCCTTTGCGGCTTTTGCGTTGAGATTGATCGGTCAACACCGAAACCCGTTCAGTCCCCGATGCGGAAGAAGCCCGTCCCCAGCGTGCCGCGGCCCACTTCTTCTTCCGTCGCCTCGCGCACGTCTTCCACCTTCAGGTGCAGCCGGATCGCGATGCCGGCCAGCGGGTGGTTGCCATCGAGGACGACGTGTTCGGGGTAGATCTCCGTCACCGTGTAGAGCAGGTTCTTCGGCGCGTCCGTGCTGGTCGCGCCGGCCGGCAGGCCCTCGAAGGTCATGCCTTCCTCCAGCTCCTGCGGGAAGACGCCGCGCGGCTCCAGGAACACGCGCTGTTCGTCGTAGTCGCCGAAGGCGTCCTCCGGCTCGATGTGCAGGTCGAGCCGGTCGCCCGGCTCGTGGCCCTGCAGGGCCTCCTCCACCTTGGCCAGCAGGTCGCGGCCGCCGACGAGGAACTCCACCGGCTCCTCGAGTCGGTCCAGCTCCTCGCCCAGCGTGTCCTTCAGCGTCCAGGTCAGGGCGACGACGCAGTTCGGTGTGATTTCCATAGGAGAATTGTCGCAGCTCCCCATGGATCCCACTGCACCCCTGCCCCTGCTCGGCGGCCTCAGCCCGGCCTTGTTCATGAAGCGGCACTGGCAGAAGAAGCCGCTGCTGGTGCGCCAGGCCATCCCCGGCTTCCAGGCCCTGCTGCCGCCGCGCGAGCTGTTCGCGCTGGCTGCACGCGACGAGGTGGAGTCGCGCCTGGTCGCGCGCGAAGGGCGCTCCTGGCGCCTGCAGCGCGGCCCCTTCGCACGGCGCGCCCTGCCGGCGCTGAAGCAGCCCGGGTGGACGCTGCTGGTGCAAGGCGTCGACCTGCACCATGCCGGCGTGCACGCGCTGCTGCACCAGTTCGCCTTCGTGCCGGCCGCGCGCCTCGACGACCTCATGATCAGCTACGCCACCGACAGCGGCGGCGTCGGTCCGCACTTCGACAGCTACGACGTGTTCCTGCTGCAGGCGCAGGGACGCCGCCGCTGGCGCATCGGCCGCCAGACCGATCTGCAGCTGCAGGAAGGCCTGCCGCTGAAGATCCTGGCGAACTTCGAGCCCGAGCAGGAGTTCCTCCTCGAACCCGGCGACCTGCTGTACCTGCCACCGCGGTATGCGCACGACGGCATCGCCGAGGGCGAGTGCCAGACGTATTCGATCGGCTTCCGGGCCCCGGCGCAGGCGGAGCTGGCGCGCGAGCTGCTGCAGCGCATCGCCGACGAAGCGGCGGAAGAGGGGCCGCAGCGCCTGTACAAGGATCCCGCGCAACCCGCGACGCAGTCACCCGGTGCGATCCCCGAAGGGCTGCGCCACTTCGCCCAGGAGGCGCTGGCGGCGGCGCTGAAGGACCCGTCGGCGCTGGACCGCGCCCTGGGCGAATACCTCACCGAGCCCAAGGCCAGCGTGTGGTTCGAACCGGGCCGCGCGCCGCGCCGCCTGCGCTCGCTGGCGCTCGATGCGCGCACGCGCATGCTGCATGATGGGCGCCATGTCTTCATCAACGGCGAGGCCTGGCGCGCCGGCGGTGCCGATGCGAAGCTGATGCGCCGGCTGGCCGATCGGCGTCGCCTCGAGCCGGCGGAGCTGGCGCACGCGAGCGACGGTGCGCGCGCGCTGCTGCTGTCCTGGTGCGAGGCCGGCTGGGCGCACGCCAACGAGGGGGAGCCATGAACGACCAGCCGATCTCCGCGCCGCCAGCGCCGCTGCCCTCGCGCCGCTTCGACAGCCGCGACGACTTCCGCCAGCTCGTTCGCGATGCGCTGGCCTGCGCGACGCGCGAGGGCTGGCGCGAGATCATCCTGAGCGACGCCGATTTCCAGGACTGGCCGCTCGGCGAGCGCGCGGTGGCCGAATCGCTGCAGGCGTGGTCCGCCGGCGGACGCAGGATGGTGCTGCTCGCGCGCAGCTACGACGGGGTGCTGCGCCAGCATGCGCGCTTCGTGCAGTGGCGCCGGCTCTGGTCCCACATCGTCACGCCGCTGGCGTGCGCGGGCGCGGGCCGGCTCGAAATCCCCAGTGCGCTGTGGAGTCCGGCGTGGGTGCTGGAGCGGCGCGACGTGGACCGCAGCAACGGCTATTGCGGCAGCGAGCCGCAGCGCCGGGTGCTTCTGCGCGAGACGCTGAACGAGTGGCTGGCGAAGGCGACGCCCGCCTTTCCGCCCACCCTGCTAGGACTATAGGTTCCGAAGTAAGGGTCTGCCCCGAAGTAAAAACCCTTTGAGGTTATAATTTTTGGCTGAGTTGGAAAGGGCTCGAGCCTCTCCGCTCGGTCACTAGCGGCTTCGCCCGCCAGGACAAAGTTCCGGAATCGTTGTCCCCATCCCTAAGAAGGAAACTGAAATGAAAAAATCGCTCGTTCTGGCCACCCTGGTCGCCGCCGTTGCCCTGGCCGCCTGCGGCAAGAAGGAAGAGCCGGCGCCCGCGCCCGCCCCGGCCCCCGCTGCTGCTCCGGAACCCGCGCCCGCCCCGGCTCCCGCTGCGGCGCCCGCCGCCGACGCTGCCAACAGCGCTGCTTCCGCCGCTGCCGGCTCGGCTTCTGCCGCTGCCGACTCCGCTGCCGCCGCTGCTTCCGCCGCGTCGTCCGCTGCATCGCGCTGATCGCCGCGCTGCGCGACTGCGCAACGCAAGAAAGCCGCCCTCGGGCGGCTTTCTTGTTGCCGCCGTCTGCTGGGCTCGCTAGGCGGTCAGCCAGCCGCTGCCACTGGGGCCATCGGCGACGTGCACGTCGTCGCTGGCGCAGTTCAGGGCCTGCGCGAGCGCGGCGCGCACCAGTTCCGGTTTGTTGTTCTGCTCGCTCAGGTGCCCTGCGACCACCTGCCGCAGCGCGCCGGCGGCCAGCACCGCCTGCGCCAGCGCCGCGGCCGCGCTGTTGGCGAGATGCCCGTAGGGTCCGCCGACGCGGCGCTTGAGGAAGGCCGGATAGCTCGAGGTGCGCAGCAGGTCCTCGTCGTGGTTGCACTCCAGCAGCAGCGTGGCGCAGCCGGCCAGTTCCTGCAGCACGTGCGCGGTGACATGGCCCAGGTCGGTCACGACGCCCAGGCGCGTGCTGCCGTCGGTGCAGGTCAGTTGCAGCGGTTCGCGAGCGTCGTGCGGCACCGTGAAGGGCCGCACCTGCATCGCCCCCACCTCGAAGGCCAGGCCGTCGCAGGCCAGGCGCAGCAGGCCTTCGAAGTCCGGCTGGCCGATGGCCGCATAGGTGCCTTCGCTCATGTAGACCGGGATGCGCTCGCGCAGCGCGAGCGTCCGCGCGCAGCCGATGTGGTCGCCGTGCTCGTGCGTGATGAACACCGCATCGATCTGGTCGGCCATCATGCCGGCGGCGCGCAGGCGCTTGTCGAGCTCGCGGATGCCGAGCCCGCAGTCGACCAGCAGGTGCGCCGCCCCGGCGCCACTGCGCGCCTGGACGACGGTGGCGTTCCCCGAACTGCCACTGCCCAGGCTCTTGAACCGGATCACGCTACTTCAGGTCGTCGGCGATGACCTGCACGATGCGCTGCGCGTTGTCCGAAGTCTCGGGCGCGCCGTTCGCGTTCAGCACGGAGACGGTGGTGGTCTGGCCTTCGGACTTCACGTTGATGCGGTACTTCAGCGGCGCCTCGGCGCTGTCGCGGCGGAACAGGCGGCCGAAGAAGCCCGCATTCTTCTTGTCCGGGTTCGGCGGCACGTAGCGCACGAAGTAGGTGCCCTGGCTGCGATCGCGGTCTTCGACGGTGAAGCCCGTGCGATCCAGCGCCAGGCCGACGCGGCGCCAGGCGCGGTCGAAGCCTTCGTCGATCAGCACCACCGGCTGGCTGTTGACCGTGGCGATGCGCGAGCTCGGGCGGTCGGGCGCGACGTTGGTCGCGGCCGCGGCCTGCAGTTGCGGGGCGCCGAGCTTGACCATCAGGCGGCGCAGGAATTCGGCTTCCAGCTCCGGATCCGAGGGGCGCGGCTGCCAGGCCGTGTTCTCCTTCTGCTGGCTGGTGTAGACCTCCACCATGCCGCGGTGGCTGATGAAGATCTCGGTGCCGCCGGTGGGCGAGCGCTCCAGGCGGGTGCGGAACTTGTCGCGCTCCGACGTGGAGTAGGCCGAGTCGATCAGCTTGCCCAGCGTGTTGCGGATGATGTCCTGCGGGATCTTGGCGCGGTTCTCCGCCCAGTCCGTCTCCATGATGCCCAGGTTCGGCTGGTCCATGGCCAGCAGGAAGCCGGCTTCCTGCCAGAAGTCGCGCACCGGCCCCCACAACTGGTCGGCGGGGCGGTTGACCACCAGCCAGCGCTGGTTGCCGGCGCGTTCGATGCGCACGTCGCCCACCGCGGTGGCGGCCGTCGGCAGGTTGGGCACGGCCTGGCCCAGGCTGTAGCTGTTGGCGGACACGGCGGCGCCGGGGGCGACGTAGCGCGAGTCGCGCGAGAGCTGCGTCAGGTCCGGCGGGACTTCGAGCGTCGGGCCCTTGGTCGCGCTGCGGTAATCGATTCGATCCTCCTGCAGGAACGAGCAGGCGGACAGCGCGGCGGCCAGGGCGACCAGGCCGAACTTCGCGATCAACTTCATGGAATTCCCTCTTGGATACTTGGCGTGCTCAGCCCAGCAGGCCGGCGGCACGCAGCGCGCCCTCGACCACGGCTTCATTGGCCTTGGCGAGCGGCGTCATCGGCAGGCGCAGCGCCCCGCCCATCAGGCCCATGCGGGCCATCGCCCACTTCACGGGGATCGGATTGGCCTCGACGAACAGGTGCTTGTGCACGGGCATCAGGCGGCGCTGGATCTCCATCGCCTTCTTCGCCTCGCCCGCCATCGCGGCGACGCACAGTTCATGCATCAGGCGCGGCGCCACGTTGGCCGTGACGCTCACGTTGCCCTGGCCGCCGCACAGCATCAGGGCCACGGCGGTGGGGTCGTCCCCGGAATAGACCGAGAAGCCCTTCGGCGCTTCCTTGATCAGCCACTGGGCGCGCTCGATGTTGGCCGTAGCTTCCTTGATGCCGACGATGCCGGGCACCTGCGCCAGGCGCAGCACCGTTTCGTGCAGCATGTCCGCCACCGTGCGGCCGGGCACGTTGTACAGCACCATGGGCAGGTCGCCGGTGGCCTCGGCCACGGCCTTGAAGTGCTGGAACAGGCCTTCCTGCGTGGGCTTGTTGTAGTAGGGCACCACCTGCAGTTGCGCGTCGGCGCCGACCTGCTGCGCGAACTTCGCCAGCGCGATCGCTTCGAGCGTGGAGTTGGCGCCGCAGCCGGCCATGATCGGCACGCGCTTGTTCGCCTGTTCGACGGCGACGCGGATGATCTCCTGGTGCTCCTCGACGTCGACGGTGGGCGATTCGCCCGTGGTGCCGACGACGCACACGCAGTCGGTGCCCTGCTCGATGTGCCAGTCGACGAGCTTGCGCAAGGTGGGGTAATCGACGCTGCCGTCGTCCAGCATCGGTGTGACGAGCGCGACGATGCTGCCAGTAATCGGAGTCATGGTTGTTCCCGGGGAATGCCCGATTCTAACGAGAGCATGTAACGCGCCCTTGTAGGGCCGGGTCGCTCGCGCACCGCCGCGATCCGCTGCACGAACCGGGGCGGCGGCTCGAGGAAGCCGTCCTCGAACGCCACCACCCGCAGCTCGCCACCGTAGGCCCGCAGCAGTTCGCCGGGCGCCAGCAGGAAATCCGGCCGGGAGGGCTTGCCGACCGTCTCGTTGCCCAGCGCGAAGGTCTCGTGCAGCAGCACGCCCCCGGGCGCGACGCTGGCCAGGATCTGCGGGAACAGCGGGCGCCAGAGGTAGTTGGTCACGATCACGGCATCGAACTGCCGGCCGGGGAGCGGCCAGGGGGCGTTCTCGATGTCGGTCTGGATGGTTTCTCCCACACCCTGCAAGGTGGCCAGCGCATCGGCATCGCGGTCGACGGCGGTGACGGCGTGACCATTCGCGGCGAAGAAGCGCGCATGCCGGCCTCTACCGCAGGCGAGGTCGAGCACCGTACCGCCGGCGGGCACGAGGTGCGCCCAGCGTCGGATCCAGTCAGAAGGTTCTTCGGTGCCGTGCATTTCAGTCGGTGGGCTGGAGTCCACGGGCGACGGTGCCCCCCGGGGCCGGACCAGGACGTGACAGTCCGCCTCTGCGACTGTCCCCCGGCGCGGATGGGAACCGTTGCCCGTGAGGGCCGCGCGCCCGCGCCTCCTCCTTGATGTCGCCGAGTCGGACTGTCACGCCCTGGTCCTGGAGCGCGCGGGTACGACGGAAGCGGCCTGCGCTACCCGTGTCTTCGGCAGTGCTGGTGGCACGAGTCAGCGAAGCCGCACCGTTGCGGTCCGCACCCGGCAGGGCTGGTCCGGCGAGGCGGCAACGGGTGTGCACCAGCAATGGAACCAGCCATGGCACCAGCAGCGGTGCCTCCTGGATCCCCGCCTGCGCGGGGATGACGGCTTCGCCTGTCACCGGAAGCACGCCCAGATCATGTCCCCGATGCTGACCATCATCTCGGGCCGCGTATAGAGCGTGAACACCCCCACGAGCACGACGACCGCGAGTGCATAGCCAGCGATCCTGCGGGCTCGGGCCGGCATCACGCCCCCTGCGGCACCGGCGTGCGCGCGATCGGCGATTCACGCACGGGCAGGTTCACGATCGCGGCGAAGATGCCCAGCGCGATCGCGAGGTACCAGACGATGTCGTAGCTGCCGGTGCGGTCGTACAGCAGGCCGCCCAGCCACACGCCCATGAAGGAGCCGATCTGGTGGCTGAAGAAGACGAAGCCGCCCAGCATCGACAGGTGCGCCACCCCGAAGATGTTGGCGATGGTGGCGTTGGTGGGCGGCACGGTGGACAGCCACAGCAGGCCGATCACGGCGGAGAAGATGTAGACCGACAAGGGCGTGAGCGGCGCCAGCAGGAACAGCGCGATCGCGATGGAGCGGCCGAAATAGATGCTGGCCAGGATCTTCCGCTTGGCCAGCTTCTGCCCCAGCATGCCGGCGATGTAGGTGCCGAACACGTTGCACAGGCCGATGATCGCCAGCGCATAGCTCGCCACCTGCGGCGATAGGCCCTTGTCCTTCAGGTAGCTCGGCATGTGCACGCCGATGAACACCACCTGGAAGCCGCACACGAAGTAGCCCGCCATCAGGAGCTGGAAGCTGGGGTAGCGGAACGCCTCGGTCAGCGCCTGCAGCATGGTCTGTTCGCGCCGCGCCGCATGCGCGCTGCCGGCACCCGGCTCGCGCAGGCCGATGGCCAGCGGCGCGATCAGCAGGGCGGCCGCGGCCAGCACCAGCAGGGCGTTCTGCCAGCCCAGGCTGCCGATCAGGGTCTGTTCGACCGGCACCATCAGGAACTGGCCGAACGAGCCTGCCGCGGCGGCCACGCCCATCGCCCACGAGCGCTTGCTCGCGTCGATCTGGCGGCCGATCACGCCGTAGACGATGGCGTAGGTGGTGCCCGCCTGGGCGGCGCCGATCAGCACGCCGGAGGTCAGCGCGAACACCAGCGGGTTGGTCGGGAAGGCCATGCCCGCGAGGCCCAGCGCGTAGAGGATGGCGCCGGCCACCAGCACGCGAAAGGCGCCGAAGCGGTCGGCCAGCATGCCGGCGAAGATGCCGATGCAGCCCCAGGCCAGGTTCTGGATCGCCAGCGCGAAGGAGAAGGTCTGGCGGTCCCAGCCCTGCGCCTGGGTGATCGGCTGCAGCCACAGGCCGAAGCCGTGGCGGATGCCCATCGACAGCGTCACGACCAGGGCGCCGCAGGCCAGCACCTGCGTCATCGAAAGCTTGGGAGCGGCGGTTTGCATCCGGGCGAATGTAGCGACAAAAGTGTTCCCCGCGCCGGGCGGGGGGTTGTCCGCGACGATGAAATCCGCGGCCTCGATTGATGACGACTCGGCATCGAGGCAACACCGCGGCTGGATGCCTATCCAGTGAGACGGCACGGGGCCACTACAATCCGGCTCCCATGGCCACGAAACCGTCCGACTATTCCGAAGCCTCGATCCGGGTGCTCAAGGGGCTGGAGCCCGTCAAGCAGCGCCCGGGCATGTACACCCGCACCGACAACCCGCTGCACGTGCTGCAGGAGGCCCTGGACAACGCCGCCGACGAAGCACTGGCCGGCCACGGCAAGCGCATCGGCGTGATCCTGCATGCCGACGGCTCCGTCAGCATCCTGGACGACGGCCGCGGCATCCCCTTCGGCCTGCACCCCGAAGAGAAGGCGCCGGTCATCGAGCTGGTCTACACGCGGCTGCATGCCGGGGGCAAGTTCGACAAGGGCAAGGGCGGGGCCTACAGCTTCTCCGGCGGCCTGCACGGCGTGGGCGTGTCGGTCACGAACGCGCTGGCCAGGCGCATGGAAGTCACCACCTACCGCGAAGGCCAGGTCGCGGCCATCGCCTTCTCCGGCGGCGACGTCGTCGAGAAGCTCCAGGTCCGCAAGGCCGGCCCGGAGGACCGCAAGCAAGGCACCACGGTGCGGGTCTGGCCCGATCCGAAGTACTTCGAGTCCAGCCAGGTCCCGCTGGGCGAGCTGGCCCACCTGCTGCGCAGCAAGGCGGTGCTGATGCCCGGGGTGATCGTGCAGCTCACCGACGAGAAGAAGAAGGACACCCAAAGCTGGCAGTACAAGGGCGGCCTGCGCGACTACCTGATGCAGACGCTGACCTCCGATCCGGTCATCCCGCTGTTCGAGGGCGAGGGCTTCGCCGAGAACAACGAGAACTTCGCCGAGGGCGAGGGCGCGGCCTGGTGCGTGGCCTTCACCGAAGACGGCCAGCCGGTGCGCGAGAGCTACGTCAACCTGATCCCCACCACCGCCGGCGGCACGCACGACAGCGGCCTGCGCGACGGCCTGTTCAACGCCGTCAAGAGCTTCATCGAGCTGCACAACCTGCAGCCCAAGGGCGTCAAGCTGCTGCCGGAGGACGTGTTCGCCCGCGCCTCCTACGTGCTGTCGGCCAAGGTGCTGGATCCGCAGTTCCAGGGCCAGATCAAGGAGCGCCTGAATTCGCGCGACGCCGTGCGGCTGGTCTCCAGCTTCGTGCGGCCGGCGCTGGAGCTGTGGCTCAACCAGCACGTCGAGTACGGCAAGAAGCTGGCGGAACTCGCGATCAAGGCGGCGCAATCGCGCCAGAAGGCCGGCCAGAAGGTGGAGAAGCGCAAGGGCTCCGGCGTCGCCGTGCTCCCCGGCAAGCTGACCGACTGCGAGAGCAAGGACCTGGCGCACAACGAGATCTTCCTGGTCGAGGGCGATTCGGCCGGCGGCAGCGCCAAGATGGGCCGCGACAAGGAATGCCAGGCCATCCTGCCGCTGCGCGGCAAGGTGCTCAATACCTGGGAGGTCGAGCGCGACCGCCTGTTCGCCAACACCGAGATCCACGACATCGCGGTGGCGATCGGCGTCGATCCGCACGGGCCGAACGACACGGTCGATCTCTCCGGCCTGCGCTACGGCAAGATCTGCATCCTGTCCGATGCCGACGTCGACGGCTCGCACATCCAGGTGCTGCTGCTCACGCTGTTCTTCCGCCATTTCCCCGGGCTGATCGCCTCCGGCAACGTGTACGTGGCGCGGCCGCCGCTGTTCCGCGTCGACGTGCCCGCGCGCGGCAAGAAGCCGGCCGGCAAGCAGTACGCGCTCGACGAGGGCGAGCTCACCGCCATCCTCGACAAGCTGCGCAAGGAAGGCGTGGCGGAAGGCAAGTGGACCATCAGCCGCTTCAAGGGCCTGGGCGAGATGAGCGCGGAACAATTGTGGGAGACCACGCTCAATCCCGACACCCGGCGCCTGCTGCCTGTCAAACTGGGCAAGGTCGACTTCTCCGGCACCGAGAACCTGATCACCAAGCTGATGGGCAAGGGCGAAGCGGCGGCGCGGCGCGAATTGATGGAACTGCACGGCGACGCGGTCGAAATCGATATCTGAAGACAGCCAGAGGAGGAGGTCACCATGAGCCCATCGCAACCCGAGACGAAAGCCGATCCGGCGCGCGTGCGCCTGCGCCCCACGATGCAGAGCGACCTGGAATACGTGCTGTCGCTCGAACAGGACCCGGAGAACCTCCCTTACATCACGCCCTGGGAGAAGATGCAGCACGAGGCGGCGATCCGCTTTCCCGACTTCCGCCACTTCATCATCGAGGCCGGCCCGGGCCTGGAGCGCGCCGGCTTCCTGATCCTGATCGGCTGCCGCAACCAGCACGCCTGCATCGAACTCAAGCGCATGGTGGTGCAGAACAAGGGCAGCGGCTACGGTCATGGGGCGGTGCGCGTGATCAAGAAGATCGCCTTCGACGACCTCGGCGCCCACCGCTTCTGGCTCGACGTGAAGATGCGCAACACGCGGGCCCAGGCGCTGTACCTGAAGGAAGGCTTCCTGCAGGAAGGCGTGCTGCGCGAGGCGGTGCGCGTGCGCGACGGCTACGACTCCCTGGTGGTGATGTCCATGCTGGCCGCCGAATACGCGCAGCGCCGCGGCCAGGCGCTGGAGCTGCAGCAATGAGGCTGCGCGCGGCGCTGACCGCGCTGCTGTGCGCACTGTGGCTGGCGCCGGCGCAGGCGGAGATCTGGGGCTTCGTCGATGCCCAGGGCACGGCGCATTTCGCCGCCGAGAAGCTGGATCCGCGCTACGAGCTGTTCTTCCGCGGCGGCGAGAGCTTCGACACGGCCGAAGGCGTAGCGCCGCCGCACACGGCGGCGCCCGCCGTCGCGAGCGGGCGCGTCCTCTCGTTCCTGCAGGTGTCCCCCGGCTTTCGCCAGGCGCAGCCGCAGGTGAGCGAAGCGGCGCGCGAGCACGGCATCGAACTGGCGCTGCTGCAGGCGCTGATCGCCGCCGAATCGGGCTTCGATCCCCGCGCGGTCTCGCCCAAGGGCGCGATCGGCCTGATGCAGGTCATGCCGGCGACGGCGGAACGCTACGGCCTGGCCGGCGACGCACGGGCGCCGCTGGAGAAGAAGCTCAAGGATCCGCGCGTCAACCTGCGCGCCGGCGCGCGCTACCTGCGCGACCTGATCCGCATGTTCCCGGGCCGGCTCGAACTGGCGCTGGCGGCGTACAACGCGGGCGAGGGCGCGGTGCAGCGCGCCGGCAACCGCATCCCGAACTATCCCGAGACGCAGAACTACGTGCGCACCGTCATGCAGCTGTATGCGATGCTCAAGCCGGCGCCCGCGCCCGAGCCGCCGACGGCCGCCGCCACGGGCGGCCAGCAGCCGCGGCGCGTCCGGATGGAACTGCCCGGGCCCGCCGGCACGGCGGCACGACGCAACATGCCCCCGGGCCTGGCCGCCGCGACGCCGCTCGAAGAGCCCGGCGCACCGGCCGGCGTGGTACACGATTGAGCGATCCCGGCAGCAGCAGTACGTGACCGAGATGATCGAACCGGCCCAGCTCTGGCTGGGCGCATTCGTGGGCGCCCAGGTGCTGCTGGTGTTCTTCTGCGCCATCCAGGCCAATGCCTACCACGACCGTTCGCTGCTGCTGCACTCGGCCGGCACGCTGATGGGGGTGCTGTCGACGCTGGCCCTGATCGGGCGGCAGCCGCTGGCGCCGACGGCGGTGCTGCTGCTGGTGCCGGCGCTGGCGGGGCTGCAACTGCTGGATCTCATGAGCCATGCGGGCGGCCTGCGGCAGGGGCGGCGCTGGCTGTTCGCCGCCAGCGCGATCGTGCTGCCGCTGGTGGCCGTGGGCGCGGCCTACAGCGCCTGGGCGCTCGTCGCCGGCATCGTGCTGTGGACGTCGATCGTCGTGCTGCTGATCGTCCGGACCGTGCGCCAGAGCCGGCCCTGGGTCTGGTGGCTGCTGCCGGCCCTGCTGGCTTTGGTGCTGGCGAGTTTCCGGCTGGCCGCCGACGCCCCGCCCTACGAGATGGACGACGCGATCTGGCAGGCCGGCCTGCTCACCGTCTGGTCCGCCTGCACCTACCTGGCCACCCTCTGGCGCGGGCGGATCGTCGGCGAGACGCAGGCGCGCATGCACGCGCGCAAGACGGTCGATCCGCTCACCGGCCTGGTCACGCCGCTGGTGCTGGCCGAACGCGTGCATGCGGCGCGGCACTTCACGCGCCGCTACGGCCACCCCAGCGTGCTGATGATCGTGCACATCGAGAACCTCGCCGCCCTCACGGCCGAATTCGGCCCCGAGGCGGCGGAGTCCGCGGTGCTGGCCGCCGCCAGCCGCATCCGCGAGTGCCTGCTGCGCGATGGCGACGTGGCCGCGCGCCTGACGCATTCGCGCATGGGCGTGCTGGCCGAGGGCTGCGCGCCGGGCGAAGCCTCCTCCACCGTGGCCACGCGCATCCTCGTGGCCGGGCTGAAGGAGCCGTTGGCGGCGGCGCGCGCAGAATACCTGCGGTTCCGCATCGTGCTGGCGGCCGTGCCGCCGGAGGAAATGCCCCCCAAGCTGCTGATGCAGAAGCTCAATCACCGCCTCGACCAGGAACTGCGCGCCGCCTCCGAGCGCCGCATCGTGACCCTGAGCCCGGAAGAACTCATCGCCCTCGATCCCCAGACGACCACCCGATAAGAAGCCATGGAGCAGGAACTCATTCCCCTCGCCGACGGCGGCGACGACGGCAACCTGGATCTCGCCAGCTACGCGCAGCGGGCCTACCTGGAATACGCGCTCAGCGTGGTCAAGGGCCGCGCGCTGCCCGACGTCGCCGACGGCCAGAAGCCGGTGCAGCGCCGCATCCTCTACTCGATGTGGCGCATGGGACTGGGCTTCGGCGGCGGCGCCGGCGGCGCCAAGCCCGTGAAGAGCGCACGCGTGGTCGGCGACGTGCTGGGCCGCTTCCACCCGCACGGCGACCAGGCGGCCTACGACGCGCTGGTGCGCATGGCGCAGGACTTCGCGCAACGCTATCCGCTGATCGACGGCCAGGGCAACTTCGGCAGCCGCGACGGCGACGGCGCCGCGGCGATGCGCTACACCGAAGCGCGGCTGGCGAAGATCGCCAACCTGCTGCTCGACGAGATCGACGAGGGCACGGTCGAATTCGTCCTCAACTACGACGGCAGCACGCAGGAGCCGGTGGTGCTGCCCGCGCGCCTGCCCTTCGCGCTGCTCAATGGCGCCAGCGGCATCGCGGTCGGCCTCGCGACCGAGATCCCTTCCCACAACCTGCGCGAAGTGGCCGAGGCCTGCGTGGCGCTGGTGAAGAACCCCAAGCTGTCCGACGAGGACCTGTTCGCGCTGGTCCCGGGGCCCGACTATCCCGGTGGCGGGCAGGTGATTTCCAGTGCCGCCGACATTGCGGAGGCCTACGGCAGCGGGCGCGGCTCGCTCAAGGTGCGGGCGCGCTGGAAGATCGAGGAACTCGCGCGCGGGCAATGGCAGCTGGTGGTGACGGAACTGCCCCCCGGTGTGAGCTCGCAGAAGGTGCTGGAGGAGATCGAGGAACTCACCAACCCGAAGGTCAAGGCCGGCAAGAAGGCGCTCACGCAGGACCAGACGCAGCTCAAGCAGACGCTGCTGTCGGTGCTGGACGCGGTGCGCGACGAATCGAGCAAGGACGCGGCGGTGCGCCTCGTGTTCGAGCCCAAGACCAGCCGGATCGCGCAGGAAGAACTGACCAACACGCTGCTGGCGCACACCTCGCTCGAAACGTCGGCGCCGGTGAACCTCACCATGGTGGGCCTGGACGGCCGGCCGGTGCAGAAGTCGCTGCGGCAGATGCTGGTGGAGTGGATCGACTTCCGCCAGCGCACGATCGAGCGGCGTTCGCGCCATCGCCTGGACAAGGTGCTGGACCGCATCCACATCCTCGAGGGCCGGCAGCTGGTGCTGCTGAACATCGACGAAGTGATCCGCATCATCCGCACCGCGGACGAGCCGAAGCCGGCGCTGATCGCGCGCTTCCGGCTCTCCGACCGGCAGGCCGAGGACATCCTCGAGATCCGCTTGCGCCAGTTGGCGCGGCTCGAGGCCATCAAGATCGAGCAGGAGCTGAAGGAACTGCGCGGCGAGCAGGCCAAGCTGGAGGAGATCCTCGGCTCGCCCGCGGCGCTGCGCCGGCTGATGATCAAGGAGATCGAGGGCGACGCGAAGCAGTTCGGCGATGCGCGCCGGACCCTGATCCAGGCCGAGAAGAAGGCCGTGGCGGAAGTGAAGGTGATCGACGAGCCGGTGACGGTGGTCGTCTCGCAGAAGGGCTGGGTGCGCGCACGCCAGGGCCATGGCCACGATGCCGCCAGCTTCGCCTTCAAGGCCGGCGACGGCCTGTACGGCACCTTCGAATGCCGCACGGTGGACACGCTGCTGGCCTTCGGCAGCAACGGGCGGGTGTATTCGGTCGCGGTGGCGACGCTGCCCGGCGCGCGCGGCGACGGCCAGCCGCTCACGACCCTCATCGAACTGGATGCCGGCACGCAACTCGTCCACTACTTCGCGGGGGCCGGCAACGTCTGGCTGCTGCTGTCGAATTCCGGCGGCTACGGCTTCGTGGCGGCGGTGGAGAACATGGTGTCGCGCCAGAAGGGCGGCAAGTCCTTCGTCTCGCTGGGCGCCGGGGAAACGGTGTGCCGGCCTTCGTTGATCGGGGTGCCCTCCACGCCGGGGTTCGCCACGCACGTGTGCTGCGCCTCCACGGGCCGGCGCATCCTGAGCTTCGAGATCTCCGAATTGAAGCCGATGGCCAACGGCGGCCGTGGCCTGATGCTGATCGACCTGGAGCCGAAGGAGGAACTCGCGGGCGCGGCGGCCTACACCCGCTCGGTGCGCATCACGGGCCTAGGCCGCGGCGACAAGGAGCGCGAGGAGGTGCTGGAGATCCGTTCGCTGAACAACGCCAGAGGCACGCGCGGGCGCAAGGGCAAGCAGGCCGACCTGGGCTTCAAGCCGCTGTCGGTCACGCGGGTCGAATGAGATGAGGATGGGTGCGCACCGCAGGGCGGGGCTGCTGGTCCGCGACTGCGAGTTGACCATGGTCCCCTTCCACGCCGACTGCGCGCGACCGCGCTAGGAGCCGCCATGGAACGAAGAAGGCTGCGCGCGGGGCAGGCGATCACGCCGCAGGAATTCGACGAGCTCTCCGACGAGGAGCTGGAACGGCTGGTGCCGAAGAAATACCGTGAGTATTTCCCCGGCAAGGACGGCTGCGCCGACGGCTTCTTCTACCTGCATGACGGCACGGCCTACAGCTTCTACCGCGGCGGCCTGCTGGACGAATAGCGGCAGCGCCGGCTGCGCAAGCCAATCCGGCAAGGCCAGCGCGGGCATTGCACCGCGCGGCGCGATCCTGGCCTAGACTGGTCCGCATGAACCTTGCGCGCGTCGCCCTCGCTCCCGCCTTGCTGCGGCGGCGAGGTGGGCGCGCCCCCGGCAGGAGTGCGGCACGCGCATCGCTGCGTGCGCAATCGCAAGCACTTTCCTGAGCCCGGCGGGGCCGGGCGTCCACAGCGACGTCCGCGCATCGCCGGGCCTGCACCCAGAACTTCCCCGCGTGCGGCGCCAGGCCGCCCGCGTGTCGTCCACTGGTCAGGAGAGTTCCATGTCCAAGCTCGTCCCGGTGGAGCGCACGCCCACCCCGTCCGCTCGCCCCTGCCTGCAGCCCCGGTCCGCCGCGGTCCTCGTCCCCGTGGACCTCTCGCGGCTGGGAGTCCACGCGGCGTGGCGCGCCGCGCTGGTGGCGCGCGACCTCGGTTGCGCGCTGCGGCTGCTGCATGCGGAGGCGGGCCGCGACGAGCGCGGGGCCACGGAGCGTTCGCTGCGCCAGCTCGCCAGCCAGATCCGCGGACACACGGGCGTGCGGGTGGAACTGGTGGAGGACCCGGACGAGCCGCTGCAGGCGACGGCGCGGGCCGCGCGCGACGCCGCGCTGGTCGTGGTCGGTGGGCGGCGCGGCAATCCGCTGCGCGAATGGGTGCTCGGCACGCCGGCCGAGCGGCTGCTGCGCCTGTGCCGCGTTCCGGTGCTGGTGGTGAAGAAGCCGCCTGCCGGTGCCTATCGGCGCGTGCTGGTGCCGGTGGAACTCGCGCCGGCGGCCGCGCCGGTGATCGCCGCGGCGGCGCGCCTGTCGCGCGGTCCCCGCATGGAGGTCCTGCATGCGCTGCGTCCGGGCGACGAGTTCGGCATGCGGGTGTTCGACCTGCCCGAGCAGGCCGTGCGGCGACTGCGGCGGCGCGCGGCCGACCGCACCGAGCGGGCGCTGGAGGAGCTGATCGCGCAGAGCGTCCCGCAGCCGGACGCCGCGCTGCCGGCCGTGGGCTTCGGCGACCCGGCGGCGCAGGTGCTGGCGCGCTCGCGCGCGATGCGGGCGGACCTGCTGGTGCTGGGCAAGCGGCGGCGCGCGCGGCTGGCGGACTTCTTCCTTGGCGGCGTCACGCAGCGCGTGCTGGCCGCGGCGCAGGTCGACGTGCTGCTGGTGCCGCCGGAGGGAGCGGGCGAGGCGCTGGGGTTCGCCTGCGCGCTCACCCCAGCCTACGCGAACCGGGCCAACTGAGGCTCAGAGCTCCGCGATCAGTTCGATCTCCACGCAGGCGCCCATGGGGATCTGGGCGACGCCGAAGGCACTGCGCGCATGGGCGCCGCGTTCGCCGAACACCTGCCCGAACAGCTCGCTGGCGCCGTTGGTCACCAGGTGCTGCTCGGTGAAGTCGGGCGAGGAGTTCACCAGGCTCATGACCTTCACGATGCGCTTGATCTCGTTCAGGTCGCCCACCGCCGCATGGAGCGTGCCGAGCAGGTCGATCGCGATCGCGCGCGCGGCCTGCTTGCCTTCCTCCGTCTGCATCGTCCTGCCCAGTTGCCCGACCCAGGCCTTGCCGTCCTTCTTGGCGATGTGGCCGGAGAGGAAGACCAGGTTGCCGCTGCGCACGAAGGGCACGTAGGCCGCCGCGGGCGTGGCCACCGCCGGCAGCGTGATGTTCATTTCCTTCAGCTTGTCGTAGACGCTCATGCGTGCTCCTGTGACGAAATGACCTCGCGCACCGCGCCTCGATGACGCGCTTCGCGCATGACCGGTCATTCTGTCATCGAAGGCGCAGCCGAGGTCGTTCCGTCATGGGAAGCCGGCGAAACGGTGACCGCCACCCGCAGCGTGTGGTGGGCGCCGCCGTGGATCACGCCGCGCATCGGCGAGACGTCCGAGTAGTCGCGGCCGATGGCGAGCGTCACGTAGTCCTCGCCCGCCGTGCGATCGTTGGTGGGGTCCAGGTCGAGCCACTCGCCGGCGCCTTCTTCGGCCGGCAGGTACACCGAGGCCCAGGCGTGCGAGGCATCGCTGCCCACCAGCCGCGGCTGCCCGGGTGGCGGCTCGGTGAGCAGGTAGCCGCTGACGTAGCGCGCCGGCAGCCCGAGGCTGCGCAGGCAGCCGAGCATGACGTGCGCCAGGTCCTGGCACACCCCCTTTCGCAGGGCGAGCGCCTGCAGCGCCGGCGTGTTGACGTCGGTGGCGCTGGTGGCGTATTCGAAGTCCGCGTGGATGCGCTGCATCAGGTCGCGCGCGGCCGCCAGCAGGGGCCGGCCCGGCGGAAAACTGGCCTGCGCGTAGGCGGCGAAGGCAGCGTCGTGCGGCACGTAGGGCGAGGCCAGTGCGAACTCCGCGGCCGGGTCGTAGCGGCTTGCGCGGTGGTAGCGGATGCGCCCCGCCACCTCCTCCCACGGCTGCTTCGAACACGGTTCCGCGGGGGGCGAGGTGCGCACCAGGCTTTCCGCCCGCACGCGCAGGGCCTCGTGCGAGGACTGCAGGCTGAAGAAGGTGCAGGTGTTGCCGTAGACGTCGGTCCACTCGCTGCAGCGCGCGGGCGCCGGAGCGATGGCCAGGCGGTGGTCGAGGACGCGCTGCGTCGCGGTGGTGGCCGGTTTCAGGTGCGCCATGTGCTGCGCGGTGCGCACCGGGGGCACGTAGTCGTAGGCCGTCTCGTGCAGCACGTGCAACAGCACTTCAGGCCCCCACCGAGAAGCGGGCATCGCCCGAGTGCGCGAAGTAGCGGGCGGTGAGGTCGTCCGACAGGCGATAGGAGGCGTCGACGCACAGCTGCAGCACCTCGAGCAGCGCCGCGTAGCGGCCCTCCGCGTCGCGCTGGCACAGGGCCTCGAGCGTCCAGCCCTGGGGGTCGGGCACGCACATCGCGATGGCGGGGATCGCGCCGGGGGCGGAGCCGGCCAGCCTGGCCAGGCGCCCGCGCAGCGTCTGCGCCACCCAGCCCAGCGAACGCGGGTTGTCGCGATCCAGCACCAGCAGGTCCAGCAGGGCTGGGACGTCGTGCCGCTGCTGGTATTGCGCATGGAAGGTGA
Organism: Ramlibacter alkalitolerans; assembly: GCF_016722765.1. Taxonomy (GTDB): domain Bacteria; phylum Pseudomonadota; class Gammaproteobacteria; order Burkholderiales; family Burkholderiaceae_C; genus Ramlibacter; species Ramlibacter alkalitolerans. The sequence goes on from NZ_JAEQND010000002.1 coordinate 429,754, forward strand.
TGGTGCTGTCGAACAGCGCCACCACGGCCTCGAAGCCGCCTTCGTCGAACAGGGCGCCGGTGTCGAAGGCGGTGGCGAGCGCCTGCGCCAGGAAGCCGAGGCGCTCGAGGTGGCGGCCGGAGGAGAGCAGGCGCCAGCCGTCGTCGCGCGTCATGCGGTCGGTCTGCGCGCCCGTCATCGCCGCGGTATGGCCGGAGAGCACCTCCAGCACCCGCAGCGCCTCGACCGAGGAATATTCGCCTTCACTGGCCAGCGCCTCGCAGGCCAGGCGGAATTCCTGCTCGGCCCGCACGATCAGGTTCCACTGCTCCTTGGACAGGCGCTCGCGCACCGCCGAGGCCGCCGAGCGCACTGCGCACAGGTTGAAGCCGACGCTGGTGGCCTTGCGGCCTTCGGCGAGCGCCGCGATCAGGGAGCGCTCGAACACCCGCCGCGCCTGCGTGGCCGGCGGCACGGCGTTGAGCACGAGGCCGTTGGCGGCGGCGAGGTCGCTCAGCCAGGCCAGCAGCGGCTGCGAGTTCTGGTCCTCGCCGTTGAGGCTTTCGATCGCCAGCCGCGCGAGCCGCGCCGTGTTCTCGGTGCGCTCGGTGTAGCGCCCGAGCCAGAACAGGTTCTCCGCCGCGCGGCTGGTCACGCTGCGGCTGCGGTGCGGCGTGTCGATGGCCGGATGCTCGTGGTGCAGCAGCGTGGTGGCATCGACCTCGCCTTCGGTGAGCACCCAGGTGTCGGCGCTGCTGCCGCCGCGCTGCATGGAGGCGACTTCGGCCCCGGCGCCGGCCAGCCGCGTGAGGCCGCCGGGCAGCACGCGCCAGCCCTGCGCGCCGTCGGACAGGGCGAACACGCGCAGCAGCAGCGAGCCGGGCACCATGTGGTCGCCCGAGCGCTCGCTCTTCCAGGTGGGCATCTGCGACAGGCGGATGTGCGTCTGCACCGTGTGCCGGTCCGGCTCGCGCAGGATGCGGCCGGCGCACGCGTCGAGTTCGCGCCGGGACAGGTTCTTCCCGAGCACGGAGCCCGCCGCCGCGCCGCCATACGTCTCCTTGATCACGCACTGGGCAAGCTGCGGCAGGGCCTCGAGCATCGCGGCGCGCTCGCCGCACCACCAGCTCGGAAGCGAGGGCAACTGCAGCTCCTGCCCGAGCAGGCGCCGGCTCAGGGCCGGCAGGAATCCGAGCAGGGCCGGCGACTCCAGCAGGCCCGAGCCGGGGAAGTTGGCCACCAGCACGTGGCCGGCGCGGATCGCCTGCAGCAGCCCCGGCACGCCCAGGTGCGAGTCGGAGCGCAGCTCCAGCGGGTCGAGGAATTCGTCGTCGAGGCGCTTGAGCAGCCCGTGCACCGGCTCCAGGCCCTTGAGCGTCTTGAGGTACAGGCGCTCGTCGCGCACGGTGAGGTCGCTGCCTTCGACCAGCGTCAGGCCCAGGTAGCGCGCCAGGTAGGCGTGCTCGAAGTAGGTCTCGTTGTACGGTCCGGGCGTGAGCAGCACGATGCGCGGCTCGCCCGCGTCCCCGGCCGGGCTCATCGTGATGAGGCTTTCCAGCAGGGCGCGGTAGGTGGCGGCCAGGCGCTGCACCCGCAGGTCGCGGAAGGCCTCCGGGAACAGGCGCGAGATGATCAGCCGGTTTTCCAGCAGGTAGCCCAGGCCGGAGGGCGCCTGCGTGCGCTGCGTCAGCACCCACCAGGCACCGGCCGGATCGCGGGCCAGGTCGAAGGCGGCGATGTGCAGGCGCCGGCCGCCGGGGGGCCGCACGCCGTGCATCGGGCGCAGGTAGCCTGGATGGCCGTGCACCAGGGCCGGCGGCAGCAGGTTGGATTTCAGCAGTTCCTGTGCGCCGTAGACGTCATCGAGCACGGCTTCCAGCAGGCGCATGCGCTGCAGCACGCCGGCCTCGACCTGCTGCCATTGCGCGGCCGGCAGGATCAGCGGGAACAGGTCCAGTGACCAGGGCCGCTGGGGCCCGCCGGCATCGGCGTAGACGTTGTAGGTGATGCCGTTGTCGCGCACCTGCCGCTGCAGTTCGACGGTGCGCTGGTTCAGCTCGCCGAAGCCTTCGCGGCCCAGGTTCTCGAAGAAGCGGGCCCAGGGCCGCGTCGGCAGGGCGTGCGCGCCGACCACCGCACCCGCCGCGGCGGTGCCCTCCGCCAGCGGCGCGGAGATGCCGCCGCGCAGTTCGTCGTAGTGGCCGGGGGCGGCAGGCGGCGCCAGCGCCGCGGCGAGCGCGGCGGGCGTTTCCTCGGCCTGCATGCCGAACAGCGAATCCTCGGTGGAGTCCACGGTCCATTCTCCACCAGGAGCGGGGTGACTGCTCCGGCGCGGCGGCCAGCTAACCGACTTCGAGCACCAGGGCGGGATCGAAGCGGGCGTTCTCCGGCACGCCGTCGCGCACGTAGCCGCGCGGGTTGCACACCACGCGCGTCGCACCGACGCGGTAGTCGAAGCTGTCGTGCGTGTGGCCGTGGATCCAGAGGTCCACGCCGGGCAGCAGGTCCTCGGCGTCGGAGACGAAGCAGAGGTTGACCGGCGAGCCCGCAAAGCGCGGATGGATGCTGCGCATCGAGGGCGCGTGGTGGCTGATCACCACCGTGGGACCGGCATGGGGCTGCGCGAGCCGCTCGCGCAGCCACTGCGAATGGCGGGCGAACAGCGCGGCGCAGTCGTCGGCCTGCAGCAGCGCGTCGTCGCCTTCGCGCAGGCGGATGCGGGCGAAGTCGCGCATGAAGCTGGTGGCGGCCTGCACCGAGGCTTCGCGATCGGGCAGGGTGGGCAGGCGGAACGCGGTCCACAAGGTCGTGCCCAGGATGCGCACGCCGTCGATCACCACTTCCTCGTCGTGCAGCAGCCGCACCGGCGTGCCCTGGCACAGGGCGCGCAGTTCGGCGATGGTGCCTTCCAGGCTGCCGCCGTAGAACTCGTGGTTGCCGGGCACGTACAGCGCCGGCTTGCCCAGGCCCGTGGCCCAGGCCAGCGCCTCGCGCGGGCGCGCGAGGTCGCCGGCCAGCACGATGAGGTCGGCGTCCGTCGCCGGCAGCGCCAGGCCGGCCCGGCTCAGGTGCAGGTCGGAGACGATTTGCAGTTTCAGCGCCATGGTGATTCAGGCCGGCGTGCGGCGCAGGTCCAGCGTGAAGGGGAATTCGCGGCTGCCGGCGACGTCCACCGTGGCCGGGGCGACCTGCAGGCCGGCGGGGGAATGTCCCATGCGGAAGAAGCGCGCCAGGCGCCGGCTTTCCGCCTCGTAGGCATTGACCGGGAAGGTCACGTAGTTGCGGCCGCCCGGGTGCGACACGTGGTACTGGCAGCCGGCGACGGAGCGCTGCATCCAGCTGTCGACCAGGTCGAAGGTGAGCGGCGCATGCACGGCGATGGTGGGGTGCAGGGCCGAAGGCGCCTGCCAGGCGCGATAGCGCACGCCGGCGACGAATTCGCCGACCGTGCCGGTCGGCTGCAGCGGCAGCGGGCGGCCGTTCACCGTGACGACGTAGCGGCTCGGGTTGAGGCCGTTCACCTTGACCTCGATGCGCTCCAGCGACGAATCGACGTAGCGCACGGTGCCGCCGGCCGCGCCTTCCTCGCCCATCACGTGCCAGGGCTCCAGGGCGTTGCGCAGCGTGAGTTCCATGCCCAGCACCTGCAGGTCGCCGGCGACCGGGAAGCGGAACTCGAAATGCGGTGCGAACCAGTGCGCGTCGAAGGGGAAGCCGGCCTGCCGCATCTCGGTGAGCACGTCCTGCAGGTCCATCCAGATGAACGTCGGCAGCAGCCAGCGGTCGTGCAGCTCGGTGCCCCAGCGGGTGACCGGTGCGCGGTACGGCGCCTTCCAGAAACGCGCCACCAGCGCCCGCAGCAGCAGTTGCTGCACCACGCTCATGCGCGCGTGCGGCGGCATCTCGAAGGCGCGCAGTTCCAGCAGCCCCAGGCGGCCGGTGGCGGTGTCCGGCGAGTACATCTTGTCGATGCAGAACTCGCTGCGGTGCGTGTTGCCGGTGACGTCGATCAGGATGTTGCGCAGCGTCCGGTCCACCAGCCACGGCGGCATCGCGTCGCCATGCACCTGGCGGCTGCGCTCGATTTCCTTGAGCGCGATCTCCAGTTCGTACAGCTGGTCGTTGCGCGCTTCGTCGACGCGCGGCGCCTGGCTGGTCGGGCCGATGAACAGGCCGCTGAACAGGTAGCTGAGGCTGGGGTGGTTGTGCCAGTACAGCAGCAGCGAAGCGAGCAGCTCCGGCTTGCGCAGGAAGGGCGAGTCGGCCGGCGTGGCGCCGCCCAGCACGAAGTGGTTGCCGCCGCCGGTGCCGGTGTGGCGGCCGTCGGTCATGAACTTCTCGGCCGAGAGCCGGCACTCGAAGGCGGCCTGGTACAGGAACTCGGTGTGCTGCACCAGCTCGCCCCAGTCGTGCGCCGGGTGGATGTTGACCTCGATCACGCCGGGGTCGGGCGTGACCTGCAGCACCTTCAGGCGCGCATCGCGCGGCGGCGGGTAGCCTTCCAGCACGATCTTCACCTGGAGTTCCGCCGCCGTCGCCTCGACGGCCGTGAGCAGCTCCAGGTAGTCCTCCAGCCGGGCCAGCGGCGGCATGAACACGTACAGCAGGCCGCTCTTGCCGCCGTGCTCGCGTTCCGCCTTCGGGCCGTTGGCGCGCTGCGGGTCGCGCACCTCCACGCACAGGGCCGTGCGGGAGAGCCAGTGCGCGGATTCGAAGCGGGCCGGCTCGCGCGCGAGGTCTGCGGGGTGTCCGGCCTGCATGCGATGCGCGCCGGGCGGGCCGGGGCGCGTGCCGGCGTCGGCGTCCGCGCGCCCCAGGCCTTCCTGGAACAGGCGGGGCGCTTCGCCATGCGCGCTGGCGGGACCCTGCACCCATTGCCCGCGCACAGGGTCGTAGGCCGGCAGCGGCGGCGCCGGCGCCATCGGGTCCGCTTCCACCAGATAGGGGTAGTCGCCCTGGCTCACCCAGGGCAGGCTTTCGAGCGGCAGGCGATAGCCCATGGGCGAGTCGCCGGGGATGAGGTACAGCCGGTCGTCGCGCAGGAACCAGGGGCTGGTCTTCCAGCGTGCGCCGTCCGCGGCCGGGGCTTCGGGATCGGTGGGCGCGAGCGGCAGCACGTAGCCGACCACGGCATCGAGCTTCTGTTCGAACACGCGGCGCAGGCGCGTGCGTTCCAGCTCGTCGTCCAGCCGCGCGTCGAAGGGGTCCACGTTCACCGGCAGCTTGCGCTCGCGCCACAGGTAATAGAAGACGTCCTCGTAGCCGGCCTGCACGTGCTGGTCCGTGATCCCCAGGCGGGTGGCGAGGCGCTGCGTGAAGCGGCGCGCATCCTCGCCGGTGTAGCGCGCCGGCTGGCGTTCATCGGCGAACAGTTCCGGGTCGTTCCAGCACGGCTGGCCGTCGGCGCGCCAGCAGATGGACAGCGCCCAGCGGGGCAACTGCTCGCCGGGGTACCACTTGCCCTGGCCGAAGTGCAGGAAGCCGCCTTGCCCGTACTCCGCGCGCAGCTTGTGCACCAGCGCGGTGGCGTAGCCGCGCTTGGTCGGGCCGAGCGCGTCGGTGTTCCATTCGGCGGCGTCGCGGTCGCCCACCGCGACGAAGGTCGGCTCGCCGCCCATGGTCAGGCGCACGTCGCCGGATTCCAGTTCGCGATCGACCTGCTCGCCCAGGGCCAGCACCGCTCGCCACTGGTCCTCGGTGTAGGGCAGGGTGACGCGCGGCGATTCGTGGATGCGCGTGACCTGCATGTGGTGGCTGAAATCCACCTTGCATTCCTCGACCAGGCCCTCGATCGGGGCGGCGCCTGAAGGCTGCGGCGTGCAGGCGAGGGGGATGTGGCCTTCGCCGGCCAGCAGGCCGGAGGTGGGGTCGAGGCCCACCCAGCCTGCACCGGGAAGGTACACCTCGCACCAGGCATGGAGGTCGGTGAAGTCCACTTCGGTGCCACTGGGGCCGTCGAGCGCCTTCACGTCGGGGGCGAGCTGGATCAGGTAACCGGAGACGAAGCGGGCGGCGAGGCCCAGCCGGCGCAGCAGCTGCACCAGCAGCCAGCCCGAATCGCGGCAGGAGCCGCTGGCGCGTTCCAGCGTTTCCTCCGGCGTCTGCACGCCCGGCTCCATGCGGATCAGGTACTTGACGTCGCGCTGCAGCTGCTGGTTCAGCGCCACCAGAAAGTCGATGGTGACGCGGGGCGTGCGATCGATCTTTTCCAGGTAGGCCTGCACCCGCGGCGTCAGGGGCTCGCAGGCGAGGTAGGGCACCAGTTCCTCGGCCAGCCCCGGCTCGTAGCTGAAAGGGAATTTCTCGGCGCTCGGCTCCAGGAAGAAGTCGAACGGGTTGTAGACCGCCATCTCCACCACGAGGTCCACGGTGACCTTGAACTCGGTCGTCGGCTCGGGGAAGACCAGGCGGGCCTGGAAATTGGAGAACGGGTCCTGCTGCCAGTTGGTGAAGTGCTTCGCCGGCGCTATGCGCAGGGAATAGGAGATCACCTTGCTGCGGCTGTGGGGCGCGGGCCGCAGGCGCACCACCTGCGGGCCCAGCATCACCGGTCGGTCGTACCTGTAGTGGGTGACGTGGTTCAGCGCGGCGTGGATGGACATGGCGCTGCATCGTAGCAACAGCCGGGCCCGCGAGGTTTCCATGCGGCCGCACGTCGTCTGCAGTGCCCGGTCGGCGGAAGGCGCTGGGCGCGGCGCCGGGCTTCTGTGACATTCCACCGCTACCGATGGAAGTCGGCCAGATGAGCGGTGGCGGGGAGGTGACAGACAGGTGCGCGGCCCGTGTGACCAAATGTACACTGCAGGCCAGGATGTAACTGAATGCGACAACTGTTCGAAGCCCGCACCACCTCCGAGGCGCAACGTGCGCCGGCCGTGGGCGACTTCGTGTCGACCTCGCAGCTCGCGTCCACCCTGGACAGCGGCACCGCCGCCGAGACCACGGCGACGGTGGCCACCATCGTCTACGCCCGGCTGCACCACTTCTCCGACGTGTGCAATGCGCTCGGCAGCGATGGCGCGGCCAGCTTCGTCAACGAAGTGCGGCGCGTCCTCACCGAACCCGTCCTCAAGCTCGATGGCGAGGTCGCGACCCGCCGGCCCGATTCCATCCTCGCCGTCTTCAGCAACCGGCCGGAAGACAAGAAGCCGAACCACGCGCAGCGCGGCCTGCACGCCGCCATCCTGCTGGTGCACGAGGCGGTGCAACTGGCCCACGCCGTGGCCGAACGCCAGGAACTGGCCCACCTGCCGGCCCTCAGCCTCGCCGCGGGCGTGCACCTGGGCATCGCCGACCTCTCGCGGCGCGCCAATGGCAAGGTCCATGCGGCCGGCGAGGCGGTCGAAGTGGCCCGCCTGCTCGAACTCACGGCGATGGACCTGAACTGGAGCATCGCCACCTCCGCCGCCACGCAGCTCGCCTCCGCCGGGCGCGCCGAGGGCGGCCGCATCGGCTCGGTCGGCCTGCCGGACAACAGCTTCCTGGACATCGTCGAAGTCACGGGCCTCGTGCCGCGCCGCGGCTCGCACACCTCGCCGCAGGTCTTCCATAAGCTGCGCGACGCGCTGCAGGCCAACCAGAACGTGCGCCGCCGCGCCGTGGTGGCCGCGCCGGTGCCCAACGCGCCCATGTCCGGCACCCACCTGCTGATCGAGGGCTACCGGGTGCTGCGCAAGATCGGCGAGGGCGGCATGGCGGCGATCTACCTGGCGCAGGCGGCCGAAGGCGGGCCGGCGCAGGTGCTCAAGGTGATGCGGCTGGACCAGGGCCTGGAAGGCGACGCCCTGCAGCGCTTCATCCAGGAATACGCGCTGCTGGCACAGATCCACCACCCGAACGTGGCGCGCATCCACCGGCAGGATTTCTCGGTGGCCCACGCGTACATCGCGATGGAGTTCTTCCCGAACGGCGACCTGCGCCAGCGCATGCGGGCCGGCCCCATCGCCCCGGACACGGCGCTGTCGTACATCAAGCAGGCCGCCGCCGGGCTGGGCGCGGTCCACGACGTCGGCATCGTGCACCGCGACATGAAGCCGGACAACCTGATGCTGCGCCACGACGGCAGCCTGGCGCTGGCCGACTTCGGCGTGGCCAAGCAGACCTCGATGAAGATCACGGATACCGGCGCGGGCGACATCGTCGGCACGCCCTACTACCTGAGCCCCGAGCAGGCGCTGGGCCGGCCGGTGGACGCGCGCTGCGACATCTACAGCCTGGGCGTGATGGCCTACGAGCTGCTCACCGGCCGCAAGCCCTACCACGCCAGCTCCGCGCAGGAGCTGCTGCGCATGCACGTGCAGGAACCGGTGCCGCTGCTGCCGCCCGACCACGCCCACCTGCAGGCCGTGATGGAAAGCCTGATGGCCAAGGACCACGAACAGCGTTACCCGTCGGCGCAGGCGCTGCTCGACGACCTGGCGCGCATGGGCTTGTGATGATCTCCCTGCACCCTGCTTCGGCCGACGCCGACTCGCGTGTGGCGCGTGCCCCGCTGCCGGGCGCCGCCGCCACGCCGCGCATCCCGGGCTTTCGCCTGCTGCGGCACGTCGGGCGCGGGCGCCACGCACAGGCGTGGCTGGCCTGGGACGTGGCCGCGAGGCGCGAAGTGGTGCTGAAGGTGCAGCCCGCCGGCGATGGCTCGCTGATGCGCGAATACGCGATCGCGCAGCGCCTGGCCGGCCCGCGGATCGTGCAGGTCCACGGCTGCGGCGAGGCGGAAGGCCGCGGCTGGCTGGCCATGGAGTACCTGTCCGGCGGCAACCTGCGGCGCCTGATCGGCCAGGGCAGCACGGCGCAGGAAGCGCTCGCGCTGCTGCGCCAGGCCGCCGAGCCCGTCGCGCAATTGCATCGCCAGGGGCTGGTGCACCGCGACGTCAAGCCCGACAACCTGCTGCTGCGCGCCACCGGCGAACTGGTGCTGGCCGACTTCGGCCTGGTCACACCGGCCGGCGCGCTCGATCCGCGGGCCCAGCCCGGGGCGATCATCGGCACGCCTCGCTATGTCGCGCCGGAACAGCTCCAGGGCGCGGCCGCCGCGCCCGCGGCCGACGTCTACAGCCTCGGCGTGCTGCTGCACGAGATGCTCCGTGGCTGCCCCCCGTTTTCCGGCGAGACGCTGATGGAGGTGCTGTCGCAGCACCTCGTCGCACCGCTGCCGCGGCTGGCAGCCGACATCGCCGGCCTGCAGCCGCTGCTGGACCGAATGCTTGCCAAAGAGGTGAAAGACCGGCTTCCGGATGCGGATGCCGTACTCGGCCTTCTGGGCCAGAGGTGGTTACCGTGAATGTGAACGAACAATACCTGGTCGACGTGATCGGCTTCAACGCGGTGGAGCGTTCGATGCTCGCGAGCATCTTCGCCCTCGCCGCGCGGCGCGATCCCGGCTTCGTCCAGTACGACCCCGCGTCCACCGTGAGCGGCTCGGCCGACATCTACCTGGTGGATGCCGAGAACCCGGAGGCGCTGGGCGAATTCAAGATGCTGAGCCGCCGCGCCAACCTGCCGGCGGTGATGATCGGCTCCAACGCCGACAGCCTCGGCTTCCCGCTGCTGCCGCGGCCGCTGCAGTGGGCCCGCCTGCTGCAGGCACTGGAGGAAACGGTCACGGCGGCCGCCGGCTCCGGTGCCGGCCGCCATCGCGACGACGACGACGGCACGCTGCCCCTGGGCCACACGCTGTCGGCCAGCAGCGCCGGCCGCACCCATGCGCCGCACAGCGGCTTCGATCCCGCGGCGCAGAAGCGCGCGGCCGGCGACACGGTGCTGGTGGTGGACGACAACGCCTCGGTGCGCATGTTCATGAAGGCCAAGCTGGCGCCGTTCCAGTTCGAGGTCGACTTCGCCGAGACCGGCGAGGAAGCGGTGGGCCTGACCGGCCAGCGCGAATATGCCTGCGTGTTCCTGGACGTGGTGCTGCCCGGCATCGACGGCTACCAGGTCTGCAAGCTGATCAAGGCCAACAAGCACGCGATCAAGAAGACCGCGGTGGTGATGCTCACCAGCCGCAGCTCGCCGTTCGACAAGCTGCGCGGCTCGCTCGCGGGCTGCGACGAGTACCTGACCAAGCCCCTCGACGAGGACCGCCTCCTCGAGGTGATCGCCAAATTCCTTCCCAGCAGCCGCAAGCGCGACAAGTCCCGGAGTAAACAACAATGAGCAAATCGATCCTGGTGGTGGACGACACCCGCTCGATGCGTGCCATGGTGGCGGCGGTGCTGGAAGGCGCCGGTTACGAGGTGGCGCAGGCCGGCGACGGCGTCGAGGCGCTGGAGCTGGCACGCACGCGCGTGTTCGACCTCGTGGTGACCGACCACAACATGCCCCGCATGGACGGCGTGACGCTGGTGCGCGAACTGCGCCAGCTGCCCAAGTACGACCCGGTGGCGCTGATCGTGCTGTCGACGGAGGCAAGCCCCGAGCTCAAGCAGAAGGGCCGCGACGCCGGCGCGACCGGCTGGATGGCCAAGCCCTTCGATCCGCAGCGCATGCTCGACATCGTCGGCAAGTTCATCTGACGCGCAGGAAAAAAGGGAAGCGTCATGTTCCAGCCCTCGAACAGTTTCGGCGACCCGCTCGCCTTCCGCACCATCTTCTTCGAGGAAGCGCAGGAGCACCTCGGCAACGTCGAGGCCATCCTGCTGCGCATGGATGTCGATGCGCCGGCACCGGACGACCTGAACGCGATCTTCCGCGCGGTGCATTCCATCAAGGGCAGCGCGGCGATGCTGGGATGCAGCGAGATCGCGGCGCTGACGCACCTGCAGGAAAACCTGCTGGACCTGCTGCGCAAGAACGAGCGGCCGATCGCGCCGGACGACATCGACGCGATGCTCCAGGCCGGCGACGTCCTGCGGCTGCAGGTGCAGCACCGTCGCGGCGCGCTGGCCGAGACGCCGCACGCCGGCGCGGTGGAGGCGCTGCTGCGCGAGCGCGTCGCCCAGCCCGCGGCCGATGCGCGCGACGGGCAGGCCGGACCGGTGACCCGCAGCTTCCGCGTCACGCTCGGGCCGCTGGCCAGCGCCATCGACGAACTCGAACTGGACATGATGCTGACCGGCCTGGCCGAGATGGGCGCCGTGGCCAACACCGTCGTCGACAACGTCGAAGGCGGCAGCGTGTGCTTCGAAGTGGCGCTGCAGGGTGCCGCCGCCGACCTGCAAAGCGTGCTGGCGCTGGTCGTGGCGCCGGAGCAGATCGCGCTGCAGACCCTGGAGGCGCCGCAGCCGCAGGCCGACACCGCGGCCGTGGCGCCCACCAGCGTGCCGCAGGACCAGCCGCTCGCCCCGGCCGCATCGGCCGCCGATGAAGGCGAGGACGAGTTCTTCGTCGACCCGGAGGAATTCAGGAAGCGGGCGGTGCGTGCCAGCACGGAACCCGAGGCCGCGGCCGCGGCGGCCACGCAGCACGGCGGCTCGGTCGACCTGTTCGTGACGCCCGAGGACCTGAAGAAGGCGCGGGCGGCGCGCGAGCCGGATGCCCCGGCTTCCGCCGTCCCGGCGACCCATGCCGCGCCGACCGCCGCTTCCGATCTGCACGAGGCGCTCGCGAGCGCGGCCCAAGACACCACCTTCATCCGCGTGGCAACCGAGAAGATCGACCTGCTCGTCAACCTGGTGGGCGAACTGGTGATCACCGAAGCCATGCTCCAGCGCAATGGCGCGCTGGCCGAAACGGTCGCCGACGGCCGCTACAGCGCCAACAGCGGCCTGGCGGACCTGGCGCGCCACACGCGCAACCTGCAGGAGGCGGTGCTCGCGATCCGCATGCTGCCGATCTCCAACGTCTTCTCGCGCTTCCCGCGCGTGGTGCACGAGTTGTCCGGCCGCTTCGGCAAGCGCGTGGAGCTGAAGGTCTCCGGCGAGAGCACCGAACTCGATCGCGGCCTGATCGAGAAGATCTCCGATCCGCTGATGCACCTGGTGCGCAATGCGATCGACCATGGCCTGGAGACGCCGGAGGAGCGCGTCGCCGCCGGCAAGCCGCCGGTCGGCACGGTGTGGCTGCGCGCCAGCCAGCGCGGGGGCAACATCCTGATTGAGGTGGCGGACGACGGCCGCGGGCTGGATCGCGAGCGCATCCTGCAGCGTGCCATCGAGCGGGGCAGCGCCATCTCGCGCGAGGCGCCCGACGCCGAGGTCTGGCAACTGATCTTCGAGGCCGGCCTGTCGACGGCCGACAAGGTGACGGACGTCTCCGGCCGCGGCGTCGGCATGGACGTGGTTCGCCGCAACATCCAGGCGCTGGGCGGCGCGGTGGACCTGTCCTCGGTGGCGGGGCAGGGCATGCGCGTGACGGTCAGCGTGCCGCTCACGCTGGCGATCATGGAAGCCATGACGATCTCGGTCGGCAGCGAAACCTACGTGCTGCCGCTGGCCTGCGTCGTCGAGTCGCTGAGCGTCAACCCGGGCGAGCTGCACACGCTGCCGGGGCACGGCGACACGCTGCGCGTGCGCGACGAATACCTGCCGGTGCTGCACCTGGCGAAGCTGTTCCCGCCGCAGAAGCGCCGCGAGCAGCCCTCGGCGATCGCCGTGATCGTAGAGACCGACGGCTCCAAGGCCGTCCTGCTGGTGGACGAACTGGTCGGCCAGCAGCAGGTGGTGGTGAAGAGCCTGGAGGCGAACTTCCGCCGCGTGCCGGGACTTTCCGGCGCCACGGTGATGGGCGACGGCTCGGTCGCCCTGATCCTGGACGTGGCGTCCCTGGTGCGCATGTCCGGGCGCGAAGGCGCGCTGCAGCTGTGACATCGTTCCGGTCCGAGGGTTAAGTCGTTCGCCTCGCTTGACCTAGGTCTAGAGCCGTAAGCCTTTCGAATGCGATCCTCGCCAGGAGCGAGCCGTCGTCGCGGATCGCGTCACAGGAGAACGACTTGATGTTCCAGGACCTGCGGGTGTCCGTCCGGCTTGCGCTGGGTTTCGGCCTGGTGATCGCGCTGGCGGTGGCGACGTGCGTGCTGGGCATCGCCAGCCTGGCGGCCCAGAGCGCGCGGGTGGACGAACTGGCGAACAGCCATACGCCGGCCCTCGTCCACGCCGGCGAATGGCGGGCCCGCGTGGAAGCCGCCGCCAAGGACATGCGCAACCTGTTCATCGTGCCCGAGGAGGACATGCTGGAGGAGGTCGGCGCCATCCGCCTGGGACGCCAGGAGCGTGACCGGCTGCAGGGCGAGCTGGCGAAGCTCGCGCGCAGCCCCCAGGCGCGCGAGGCGCTGCAAGGCATCGCCGAGACCGGCAAGACCTACCTCGCGATGGAAGACGAGTTCCTCAAGCTCGCCGACGCCGGCAAGATGCAGGACGCGCGCGACATGATGCTCAATCGGATCCGGCGCGCACAGTTCGCCTACCTCGATGCCATCGAAAAGCTGGTGCAGGTGCTGGCCGCCGAGGCGCGCAGCCTGGCGGCGGAGTCCGCCGGCAGCGCGCACGCGAGCCTCACGCTTATGGCGGCGGCGACGGGCGCTTCGGTGCTGCTCGCCCTGCTGTTCGCGGTCGTGGTCTCGCGCTCGATCACGCGGCCGATGCGCGAGGCGGTGGCCGCGGCGCGGCGCGTGGCGCGGGGCGACCTCACCGTGGACATCCGCACCACCCGGCGCGACGAGGCCGGGCTGCTGCTCGCCGCCTTGCAGGACATGACGGGGCAGCTGCGCCACCTGATCGGCGAAGTCGCGGGGGGTGCCGACGTGGTGGCGCACACCAGCACGCAGATCGCGCAGGGCAACCACGACCTGTCGCAGCGCACCGAGGAACAGGCGAGCACGCTGGAGCAGACGGCCAGCTCGATGGAGGAACTGACTTCCACGGTGGCGCAGAACGCGGATTCGGCGCGCCAGGCGAGCCAGCTCGCGCAGAGCGCCTCGCAGGTGGCGCGCAGGGGCGGCGAGGTGGTGGGCCAGGTGGTCAGCACCATGGAGGGCATCACCGCCTCGTCGAGGAAGATCTCCGAGATCATCGGCGTGATCGACGGCATCGCCTTCCAGACCAACATCCTGGCGCTCAATGCGGCGGTGGAGGCTGCGCGCGCCGGCGAGCAGGGCCGCGGCTTCGCCGTGGTCGCGGCCGAAGTGCGCACGCTGGCGCAGCGCAGCGCCGCGGCGGCCAAGGAGATCAAGGCGCTGATCGGCGAGTCGGTCGAAAAGGTCGGGGCCGGGGCGAAGCTGGTGGGCCACGCCGGCGCGACGATGGACGAAATCGTGGCGGCGGTGAAGAAGGTGAGCGACCTCGTGGCGGACATCGCCGTCGCCAGCCAGGAACAGAGTTCCGGCATCCAGCAGGTCAATGCCGGGGTCGCGCAGATGGAGCACGTCGTGCAGCAGAACGCGGGACTGGTGGAGGAAGCCGCGGCAGCCACCGAGGCGATGCAGGCGCAGTCCGCCGGACTGATGCAGCTCGTCGCGCGATTCAGGCTGCGCGCCGAGGAGCCCGCACCGCAGGAGATCCAGGCCGAAGTGTGTGCGTTCGACGCCACGCAGGCCATCGGCTGGAAGGCGCCGGACGAACGACAGACGGACGCCGTTCGCGGCTTTTGCGCAGAGTCGGTCAAAACGGCGGTCTAGGTTCCGTTTACGAGTTGCAACACTTCGGCCGCGATGGCATTCTCGGACGGACGGTACCCGAAGCACCACGCGCGACACAGGAGAGAAGAAAGCATGCAAGCACCGATGGCCAGCGTCACTTCCACGGCCGGCAAGCCCACCGACGGGCCGGCCAGCGAGTTCCTCACCTTCCGGCTGGGCGCGGAGAGCTACGGCATCGAGATCCTGAAGGTGCAGGAGATCCGCGGCTACGAGACGCCCACCGCCATCGCCAACGCGCCTTCCTTCATCAAGGGCGTGATCAACCTGCGCGGCGTGATCGTCCCGATCCTGGACCTGCGCATCAAGTTCCGCCTGAGCGAGGCGCGCTACGACGAGTTCACGGTGGTGATCATCCTGAACGTCGCCGGCCGCGTGGTGGGCGTGGTGGTCGACTCCGTCTCCGACGTGCTCACGCTCGCCAGCGACGCGATCCGGCCGACCCCCGAGTTCGCCTCGGCCACCTTCGACACCAAGTACATCACCGGCCTGGGCACGGTCGATGACCAGATGATCATCCTGCTGGACATCGAGAAGCTGATGACGGGCGCCGACATGGCGCTGGTCGACGGCGCGGTCCACTGAGCGACATCCGCAGTCCGGCGGCCGCAGGGGCGCGCGCGCGGCGCGGGCGCCCCGGGGTGGCCTTGGCAGCTTCGAGGAGGATTCCCCCTTGCACCATCCTGAGGTCCAGCGCGACGTCGACCGGGCCGCGCTCGGTTTCTTCCGGCGCTCCAGCATCCGTACGCGCCTGACGGCGGCTTTCGTCTGCATCGCCGCCGTGCTCGCGCTGCAGGGCGCGATCGGCGTCTGGCAGTTGCAGCGGCTCGCCGCCGCGGCGGCCACGCACCCGAGTGCCGCGGCGCTGCAGGACGTGCTCGGTTCCGCGCAGTCGATCGTGTTCGGCTTCGCCACCGTGGTGGTGGTGCTCGCCTTTTCCCTGTGCTATCCGCTCACCGTGCACATCGTCAAGCCGGTGCGGGTGGCGGCCAAGATCGCCCAGCGCGTCGCCAGCGGCGACCTCACCGTGAAGGTGCGCACCGGCGGCGGCGACGAGGTGGCGCAGCTGATGCGCGCCCTGGCGGAAATGACCGACAACCTGCGCAACGTGCTGGGCAGCGTGGTGCATGGCGCGCACACCGTCAACGACACCAGCGGCCAGATCGTGCAGGGCAACCTCGAACTGTCGCAGCGCACCGAGGAACAGGCCAGCACGCTGGAGGAGACGGCCAGCTCGCTGGAGGAACTCACGACCACCGTGGCCCAGAACGCCGAGCATGCGCGCGAGGCGAGCCAGCTCGCGCTGGAGGCATCGGCCGTGGCGCGGCGCGGCGGCGACGCCGTCGACCAGGTGGTGCGCACGATGGACCAGATCTCCGATGCCTCGCGCAAGATCACCGAGATCATCGGCGTGATCGACGGCATCGCCTTCCAGACCAACATCCTGGCGCTCAATGCGGCGGTGGAAGCCGCGCGCGCCGGCGAGCAGGGCCGCGGCTTCGCCGTGGTGGCGGCCGAAGTGCGCAGCCTGGCGCAGCGCAGCGCCGCGGCGGCACGCGAGATCAAGGGCCTGATCGGCGCCTCGGTGGACAAGGTCAACACCGGCTCCAGCCTGGTGGACGCTGCCGGCCACACCATGGTGGAAGTGGTGATGTCGGTGGAGAAGGTCAGCGGGCTGATCGCCGAGATCGCGCAGGCGAGCCAGGAGCAGAGCGGCGGCATCGGCCAGGTGAACACGGCCGTCACGCAGATGCAGCGCGTGGTCGAGCGCAATGCGGCGATGGTGGAACATGCCTCCCGTGCGACCGAGACCATGAACGGCCAGGCCGCGGAACTGCTGAAGATGGCTTCGCGATTCCGGCTGGCGGGCGCCGCCAGCCAGCCGCAAGCCGCCGCGCCGCAGCCGCAGCCGCAGCCGCAGCCGCAGCCGCATGTTCCCGCGCAGGCGAAGGTCGCCGCCGCGGCGCTGCCGGTCCGCGCTGCCGCGCCGGTCCCCGGCATCCGCGTGCGGCGACCCGCCGCGCCGGCCGTGGGGCGCGCCGCCGCACCCGTGCGGACGCCGCCTGCAGCCGCCGGGGAGTGGACGGAGTTCTAGCGTGAAGATGCAGTCCCTGCGCTCGCGCGAACCCGCTGCGCGAGCGCCGATCGCAGACACCGTGCCGCCGCTGCCCGATGCGGCTTCGCTGCTGGGCGAGCGCGAGTTCGGCACCGTGCGCCACCTGATCGCGCAGTACGCCGGCATCAAGCTGAGCCCGCAGAAGCGCAACATGGTCTACAACCGGCTGCAGCGGCGCCTGCGCGCCCGCGGGCTGGGCAGCTTCGGCGAGTACCTGGAACTCGTGCAGCGCGAAGGCTCGGACGAGCGCGAGGCCTTCGTCAACGCGCTCACCACCAACCTCACCGCGTTCTTCCGCGAGCCGCACCATTTCGAGATCCTGCTGGAACGCGCCCGCGCGCGCGCGCAGCAACGCGGCGCGCCGCTGCGCTGCTGGAGCAGCGCCTGCTCCACCGGCGAGGAAGCCTGGTCGATCGCGATGGTGCTGCGCGAGGCGCAGTGCCCCGGCAGCGTGCTGGCCACCGACATCGACACCGACGTGCTGCACACTGCGCAGTCCGGCATCTACCGCATGGAACGCGCCGCCACGCTGGCGCCGGAGCGATTGCGCCGGCACTTCCTGCGCGGCTCCGGCGGCAACGAGGGACTGGTGAGCGTGCGGCCCGAGCTGCGCCAGATCGTGCGCTTCGGCCAGCTGAACCTGCAGTCGCCCGTGTGGCCGGCGCAGGAACAGTACGACGTGATCTTCTGCCGCAACGTGGTGATCTATTTCGACCGCGAGGTGCAGAAGAAGCTGCTCGCGCGCTTCGCCGACCTGCTGGTGCCCGGCGGCCTGCTGATGGTCGGCCACTCGGAAAGCTTCCCCTCGGCGCACGCGGGCTTCCGCTCCTGCGGGCGCACGGCCTACGAACGGGTGGGTGCTTGAGCGCAGGCCTGAACAACGACGGCGACGGCGAACCCCTGCGGTACTTCGACCGCGAGTTCCGCATCGATACGGTCAAGATCCTGCCCGGCCAGTACCTCGCGGCCCGCGGCGGTGCGGTGACGACGGTGCTCGGCTCCTGCGTCTCCACCTGCCTGTGGGACCCGGTCGAGCGCATCGGCGGCATGAACCACTTCATGCTGCCCGGCGACACGGCCCACCCCGATTCGCCCTGGGCGGCCTCGGCGCGCTTCGGTGTCTATGCGATGGAAGTGCTGATCAACGAGATGATCCACCTGGGCGCCGACCGCCGCCGCATGGTCGCCAAGGTGTTCGGCGGCGCGCGCCTGCTGGCCGGCTTCGACCGGCTGGACGTGGGCGCCAAGAACTGCGAGTTCGTGCTCGAATTCCTGCGCGTGGAGGGCATCCGCGTGCTGGCGAAGGACCTGCTGGACGTCTGCCCGCGCAAGGTGCACTTCTTCGTCGACAGCGGCAAGGTGCAGGTCAAGCGCCTGGCCCTGACGCCGAGCGAGACGGTGCAGCGGCGCGAGCGCGAATACCTGTCGCGGCTGGACGCGCGGTCCGGCGGCGAGATCGAAATCTTCAAGCCGCCGAAATGATCCGCGTCCTCGTCGTCGACGATTCCGCGGTGATGCGGGCCTTCCTCGGCCGCGTGGTCGCCTCGCAGCCGGACATGGAGCTGCTGGGCGCCTCGCCCGATCCGCTGCTGGCGATCGACCGCATCCGGCGCACGCCGCCGGACGTGATCACGCTGGACGTCGAGATGCCGCGCATGAACGGCCTCGATTTCCTGCGCAACCTGATGATGGTGCGACCGCTGCCGGTCATCATGATCTCGTCGCTCACGCGCGAGGGCGCCGAGACCACGATGAAGGCGCTGGAACTCGGCGCGGTGGACTTCATCCCCAAGCCGGCCAGCTACGACCAGCTCGAACAGAACGCGCAGGAGATCGCGGACAAGATCCGCGCGGCGGCCGGTGCGCGCGTGAGCCGGCGGCGGCCGGTGCTGGCGCAGCCGGCGCTGAAGTCGCGGCCGGCACCGCTGCTGCATGCGGCGCCGCCTGCGGCACAGCACCGCGTGATCGCCATCGGCGCCTCCACCGGCGGGGTGGAGGCGCTGCGCGACGTGCTGACGCACCTGCCCTCGGCGATGCCGCCGATCGTGATCGCGCAGCACATGCCCCCGGGCTTCACGGAAACCTTCGCCAAGCGGCTCGACACGCTGTGCCGCATCCACGTCAAGCAGGCCGGGGACGGCGAGCCGGTGCACGGCGGCGTCGCCTACATCGCCCCCGGCGGGCGGCACCTGGTGGTGGTGCGGCGCGGCAGCGGCTATTCCCTGCGCGTGACGGACGACCCGCCGGTCAACCGGCACCGTCCTTCGGTGGACACGCTGTTCCGCTCGATCGCCAAGGCGGCGGGTCCGCAGGCGCTGGGCGTGATGCTCACCGGCATGGGGGGCGACGGCGCCGAGGCGATGCTGGAGATGCGCCGCGCCGGCGCCTACAACATCGCGCAGGACGAAGCGAGCTGCGTCGTGTTCGGCATGCCGCGGCAGGCGATCGCGGCCGGCGGCGTCAACGAGATCGCCTCGCTGCCCGACATCGCCGGCCGGCTCGAAGCCCTCGCGGCCGGCTGACGTTCCTCCACCTGGGGGAGGTCCGCCTTTCCCGCCGGGGTCCTTCATGCGTTGATGGGGCGTGGACACGCCTGCCGCCGCGCAACCCGGTTCCGCCCTCGCGCCCCTGCTGCTCGGGGTGGTGCTGGGCGCTGCCCTGCAGTTGCGCCAGCCGCGGCTGTGGCCGCTGGCGTGGTACGTGGCGGGGGCGGCCCTCGCGTGCGCGCTGCTGGTGATCGTGCTGCGCTCCCGGGTTCGGGGCGCACTGCGCACCTTCGCCCTGCTGCTGCTGGCCACGGTGCTGTGCGCCGGCACGACCGGCTGGCGTGCCGCCTCCTTCCTGGAAACCCGGCTCGATCCCGCGCTGGAAGGCGCGGACCTGCAGGTGACGGGCATCGTCGCCGCCATGCCGCATCGCAGCGAGGCCGGCCTGCGCCTGCGCTTCGAACCCGGGTCGGCGCAGCACGAGGGCCGCGCCGTCGCGCTGCCGCCGCAGGTCATGGTGGGTTGGTATGTGGGGGGTGAGGGCGGGGGCGAGGGTCTGGCCGCCGCGGACCGGCTCCCCGGCGACGTGCGCCCCGGCGAGCGCTGGCAATGGACGGTGCGCCTGAAGGCGCCGCACGGCAACGTCAACCCGCAGGGCTTCGACTACGAGCTGTGGTTGTGGGAGCAGGGCATCCAGGCCACGGGCTACGTGCGCGCGGGGCCGCGCGATCCGCCGCCGCGGCGCCTCGCCGCGACCTGGGCGCACCCGGTGGAACGGGCGCGGCATGCGGTGCGGGCTGCGATCTACGCGCAGGTGAGCGATCCACGGCTCGCCGGCGTGCTCGCGGCGCTGGTGGTCGGCGACCAGGGGGCGATCGAACGCGCCGACTGGGACGTGTTCCGCGCCACAGGGGTCGCCCATCTGATGAGCATATCCGGCCTGCACGTCACCATGTTCGCCTGGGCCGCGGCGGCGCTGGTGGGGCGCCTGTGGCGGCGCAGCCGGCGCCTGTGCCTGGCCTGGCCGGCGCAGCATGCGGGGCTGGCGGGCGGCATCCTGCTGGCCGCCGGCTACGCGCTCTTCAGCGGCTGGGGCGTGCCGGCGCAGCGCACGGTGTTCATGCTCGCGGCGGTGGGGCTGCTGCGCCTGGCCGCCCGCGCCTGGCCCTGGCCGCACGTCTGGCTGCTGGCGTGCGCCACCGTCGTCGCCATCGACCCCTGGGCGCTGACGCAGGCCGGCTTCTGGCTCAGCTTCGTGGCCGTGGGCGTCCTGTTCGCGAGCGGGCCGGCGTCCGCTGCGCCGGCGCAGGACGAGCGGCGCGGCCGCGTCGCCCGGCTGCTGCGGGCGATCGCGTCCCTGGCGCGCGAGCAATGGGTGGTGACGCTCGCCCTGGCGCCGCTCTCGCTGCTGCTTTTCGGCCAGGTGTCGCTGGTCGGCCTGCTGGCCAACCTGGTCGCCATCCCCTGGGTCACGCTGGTGGTGACGCCGCTCGGCCTGGCCGGCGTGCTGGCCGCGCCGCTGTGGAACCTGGCGGCGCAGGCGCTGGACCTGCTCGGCGCGGTGCTGCGCGTGCTGGCGCAACTGCCTTTCGCCACCTGGTCGGCGCCCGCCCCGCCGCTGTGGGCCGGCGCGGCCGCGGTGCTGGGCGGACTGCTGCTCGCCGCGCGCGCCGCACCGGCGCTGCGCCTGCTCGGTGTGCCGCTGATGCTGCCGGTGCTGCTATGGCAGGCACCGCGCCCACCCGCCGGCGAATTCGAACTGCTGGCAGCCGACGTCGGCCAGGGCAACGCCGTGCTCGTGCGCACCGCGACGCACACGCTGGTCTACGACGCCGGCCCGGGCTACAGCCGCGAGAGCGATGCCGGCCAGCGGGTGCTGGTGCCGCTGCTGCGTGCCGGCGGCGAGACGGTGGACCTGGTCGTTCTCAGCCATCGGGACAGCGACCACACCGGCGGTGCGACCGCGGTCCTGCGCATGCAGCCCGGCGCGCGCCTTCTCAGCTCGCTGGAAGAGGGCCACCCGCTGCAGGCGATCCGCCCTTCCACCCGTTGCAGCGCCGGCCAGCACTGGGACTGGGACGGAGTGCGCTTCCAGGTCCTCCATCCGGCGGCCGAAGACTACGAGGGCCGCGGGAAGCCCAACGCGCTCAGCTGCGTGCTGCGGATCGACGCCGGCCATGCCAGCGCACTGCTGGCCGGCGACATCGAGCAGCCGCAGGAAACTGCGCTGCTCGCGCGCGGCGCGCCGCTCGCCGCCGACGTCTTGCTGGTGCCGCACCATGGCAGCCGCACTTCCTCCAGCGACGGCTTCCTGGATGCGGTGCATCCCTGGGCGGCCGTGGTGCAGGCGGGCTACCGCAACCGCTTCGGCCACCCGGCACCGGCCGTGCAGCATCGCTACCAGGAACGGGGCATCGTCCTGGCGCTGTCGCCTCGCTGCGGTGCGGCGCGCTGGGATTCGCGCATAGCGCGGGTGCTGCGCTGCGAGCGCCGCGAGGCGCCGCACTACTGGCATCACGACGCGGCGCGCTCCGACACGGGCGAGCAGTGAATCCAGGCCGCGCGCGGCCCAGCCATGGCCGGGAAGTTGCTATCCTGTCTGCCGGAGAACGCGCACCCATGCAGAAATTCGACGAGATGTTCGCCCAGCTGCCCCAGGACGGTGCGCTCCAGGTGCAGTCGCAGTCCATGGGCGGCATGTCGCAGCTGCAGGTGCAGGGCGTGCGCGACCATTACCGCACCTACGCCGAGTGGCTCGGTCGCCAGCCGCAGGAGATGATGCGCTCGCGCCGCGACGAAGCCGAGATGATCTTCCGCCGGGTGGGCATCACCTTCGCGGTGTACGGCGCCAAGGACGAGGACGGCTCCGGCACCGAGCGGCTGATCCCCTTCGACCTGATCCCGCGCATCATCCCCGCCGCCGAATGGCGGCTGATGGAAAAGGGGCTGGTGCAGCGCGTCACCGCGCTGAACCGCTTCATCCACGACGTGTACCACGGGCAGGAGATCGTCAAGGCCGGCATCGTGCCGGAGCAGCAGATCACCGCCAACGCGCAGTTCCGCCGCGAGATGATGGGCGTGAACGTGCCGAACGACATCTACTCGCACATCGCCGGCATCGACATCGTGCGCGCGCCGCGCCCGGGCGGCCAGGAAGCCGAGTACTACGTGCTGGAAGACAACCTGCGCGTGCCCAGCGGCGTGAGCTACATGCTGGAAGACCGCAAGATGATGATGCGGCTCTTCCCCGACCTGTTCAGCGCATACCGGGTGGCGCCGGTCATGCACTACCCGGACCTGCTGCTCGAGACGCTGCGCGCCTCCGCGCCGGCCACCACCGACGACCCGACGGTCGTGGTGCTCACGCCCGGCATGTACAACAGCGCCTACTTCGAGCACGCGTTCCTCGCGCAGCAGATGGGCGTGGAACTGGTGGAGGGGCAGGACCTGTTCGTCAAGGACAGCTTCGTCTACATGCGCACCACGCGCGGCCCCAAGCGGGTCGACGTGATCTACCGGCGCGTCGACGACGACTTCCTCGATCCGCTCGCGTTCCGGCCGACCTCCACGCTCGGCTGCGCCGGGCTGCTGAAGGTCTACCAGGCCGGCAACGTGACGCTGTGCAACGCCATCGGCACCGGCGTGGCCGACGACAAGTCGATCTATCCCTTCGTGCCGAAGATGATCGAGTTCTACCTCGGGGAAAAGCCGATCCTGTCGAACGTGCCCACGCACATGTGCCGCAACCCCGAGGACCTCGCGTACGTGCTCGCGAACCTGAAGGACCTCGTGGTGAAGGAAGTCCACGGCGCCGGCGGCTACGGCATGCTGGTCGGCCCCGCGGCCAGCAAGGCCGAGATCGAGGAATTCCGCAGGGTGCTGCAGGCCCGGCCCGAAGGCTACATCGCGCAGCCCACGCTTTCGCTTTCCAGCTGCCCGACCTTCGTCGAGCAGGGCATCGCGCCGCGCCACATCGACCTGCGGCCCTTCGTGCTCTCGGGCAAGGATGTGCAGATGGTGCCCGGCGGCCTGACGCGCGTGGCGCTGAAGGAGGGCTCGCTGGTCGTCAACTCCTCGCAGGGCGGCGGCACGAAGGACACCTGGATCCTCGAAGTCTAGACCCGGAGAAAACAAGCACATGCTGTCGCGGACCGCCGACCACCTGTTCTGGATGGCGCGCTACACGGAGCGGGCGGAGAACACCGCGCGCATGCTGGACGTCAACTACCAGACCTCCCTGCTGCCGCAGTCCGCCGCGGTGTCCAAGGTCGGCTGGCAAGGCATGCTGTCCATCAGCGAGCTGATGCCGGCCTACCAGGCCAAGCACGGCGAGGTCGAGCCGCAGCGGGTGATGCAGTTCATGGTGAAGGACGAGAGCAATCCCTCGTCCATCCTGTCCTGCCTGCGGGCGGCGCGCGAGAACGCCCGCGCCGTGCGCGGCTCGCTCACCACCGAAGCGTGGGAAACGCAGAACCAGACCTGGCTGGAGCTCAATCGCATGCTGCGCATGGGCGACTTCGAGCGCGATCCCGGCCAGTTCTTCGAATGGGTCAAGTTCCGCTCGCACCTCTCGCGCGGCGTGACGGTCGGCACCATGCTGATGGACGAGGCGCTGTACTTCATGCGCCTGGGCACCTTCCTGGAGCGGGCCGACAACACGGCGCGCCTGGTCGACGTGAAGTTCCATGCCGTGCAGAGCGACTTCTTCGGCGCCGCCAGCGAGAAGGACCAGGAGTACGACTTCTACCACTGGAGCTCGATCCTGCGCAGCGTCTCCGGCTTCGAGATCTACCGCAAGGTGTACCGCGACGTGATCAAGCCGGAGCGCGTCGCCGACCTGCTGATCCTGCGCGCCGACATGCCGCGTTCGCTGCACGCCAGCATGAACGAGGTGGTGCACAACCTCGCGATGGTCTCCAGCGAGCAGTCCACCGAAACGCAGCGCCGCGCCGGGCGGCTGCGCGCGGAACTGCAGTACGGCGACATCGACGAGATCCTCGCCACCGGCCTGCACGCCTTCCTCACGCAGTTCCTCGACCGCGTCAACGACCTCGGCGGCCGCATCAGCCGCGACTTCCTGATCCCTGCCTGAGGGCCGCTTCAGCCGGCCGCGCGCAACCAGGCCAGCGCCGCCTGCTCGCTGCCGAACACCCGCACGTTGGTGCCGTTGCGCCGCGCCGCCTTCTCGCTGATGCGGGTGATGCGTTCCGGCCGCGTCAGCGAGGCGACCTTGCGCAGGTGGGCCAGGCTCAGCGCGGCCTCCAGCCCGATGCGGAACTGCTGCTCCGGAGTGAACACGGTCTCCACTTCACGCAGGTCGACCAGCAGCTTCTCGAAGGCCCACTCGCCGCTGTCGACGCCGAGCAGGTGGATCATCGACAGCACCTGCTCGTACGACGGGTGCCCGGCCACCGCCACGCGGGCGTGGTCGGCCTCGTGGGCGACGTGGAGGTCGAAGTTGGTGACCGTTTCCTGCATGGCAACTTGAATTTGCCAGACGGCGGGCAACGCCTGTGCGGCGAATGTCACGCCGCACGTGCAGGCGAAGGTGTGTTACCGAAGTAACCCGCAGCGCGTGACGTGCACCACGCGGGGAACCGTCTTGTCGGATCAGCCTTGCAGGGCGGCGAGGCTGCGTCCGAGGTTCTCGCGCGCCCGGTGCTCCAGCGCGTCGTGGAAGGCGGGCGTGAGGTAGATGCGCGGCCGCTCGAGGAAGGATTCCAGCACCTGTGCGCGGCGGGCGCGGAACTCCGGCCCGGGCACGTGGGCGTACTCGGCCCGGATCTGGTCTTCGTAGTCGTCGAAGCGCGCCGGCGCCGCGCCCAGGATGGCCAGGTCGATGTCCAGCAGCAGGCGCGTGTCGGCGTCGTCGCTCTCGGCGTGGCCGCGGGTCGCCAGCACGAGCGCCTGCACACGCTGCGCCACGTCCTCGCCGCAGCCCGCGGCCAGGATGCTGCGCCAGGCCCATTGGGCGCTGCGTTCCTCGTTGTCGCCGCAGCGCGGATCGTAGATGGCGTCGTGGAACCACAGGGCCAGTTCGACTTCCGCCGGGTGCGGCGCGAGCGAGGCGGCAGCCTGCAGGTGGGCGAGGCAGGCGCGCAGGTGCTGCAGCGTGTGGTAGTGGCGATGCGGCTCGCTGTAGGCGGCGACCAGCTGGTTGTACAGGCCGTTGGGCACCGGGTCGGCGCCGAGCTCCCGCCAGAGCCGCTGCCAGGAAGCGTTGCTGATCATCGGGAGGGCCTGGGCGTGCCGCTCACGGGTTGCTGGCGCTCTGCTGGCGCGTGTAGGCCTGCCTGACTTCGCGGCCCAGTTCGATCACGGCCATCGCGTAGTAGCTGGACCAGTTGTAGCGCGTGATGGCGTAGAAGTTCTCGGTGCCCGCCACGTAGGTGGGCGCATCGCCGCCGTTCTGCAGCTCGATCAGCGCCAGCGGACCCTTGTGCTCCAGGGCCGGGCCTTCCAGCACGGCGCCCTTGGCCTGGAAGCTGGCGACGCTGAAGGTGGGCAGGATGTCCGGCGCGAGCAGGGCATCGAGGTCCAGCTTCTCCGGGTCGAAGCTGACCGGGTAGTGCGTCGGCATGCCGGTGATCCAGCCGTAGCCCTTGAAGTAGTTGGCCACCGAGGCGATCACGTCGTCGGGGCTGGCGGCGAGGTCCACCTTCTTGTCGCCGTCGTAGTCCACGCCCCAGCGCGCCAGGCTGCTCGGCATGAACTGCGGCATGCCCCAGGCGCCGGCATAGCTGCCGCGCGGCGTCAGGGGACTGGTCTTCTCCGTGTAGTGGAAGGCCAGGAACTGCTCCAGTTCGCCGCGGAAATACTGGGCCCGTTCGGCCGCGCGCGGATGGCTGTCGGGGAAGTCGAAAGCGAGCGTGGCGAGCGCGTCGAGGATGCGGAAGTCCCCCATCTGCTGGCCGTAGATCGTCTCCACGCCGACGATGCCGACGATGATTTCCGCCGGCACGCCGTATTGCGTCTCCACGGCGTCCAGCGTGCGGCGGTGCTCCTCCCAGAAGCGCACGCCGGCGCGGATGCGCACCGGGTCGATGAAGCGGCTGCGGTACAGCGCCCAGTTCTTCGCCGTGGTGGCCGGCGCCGGCTGCATCAGGCGCGACACCACGGCCAGGTTCTGCGCCTGTCCCAGCATGCGCCGCGCCCAGGCCGGGTCGATGTTGCGGCGCTCCGCCAGTTCGTCGGCGAAGCGCATGGCCTCCTCGCGTTCGGCATAGGCCGGGCCGCTGCGCTGGGGCGGCGCTTTCACGCGCTGGGCGGCACGGCCCTTGCCGGCCGCGACCAGTTCGTCGCCGCCTGGCTGCGGCACCTGCGCCGGCACGGCCAGCGGCAGCAGCAGGAAGAGGGTGCAGGCAAGGCGAAGGAGGGACATCAGCAGGGCCAGGCGATCTGTTGCAACTCGCGCCGCAGCGCGGACAGGCTGGCCTCGCTGGCGCGCGCATAACGCTGCGCTTCCAGTTTCAGCAGCCACTCCGCCAATGGTCTCGCATCCGGCCCGAACCGTGTCGTGACAAGATTCGCGATCAGGCGCGGGGGATCGGAGCGGCCGACCTCCAGCCCGGCCTTGCGCAGCCGCCGGCGCGTGCGCCCCAGCAGGCGCAGCCAGGGATCGTGCTGGCGCCGGTCCCACCAGCTCCACAGGGCGCCCAGCAGCGCGGCCAGCACGATCACGCCGATCAGCAGGCGCGCCAGGTCTTCCCAGTTGGGGGACTCGAAGCCGAGGATGCGCAGCAGGCTGAGCTGCCGGCTCTGCGTGTAGTTGAGGATCCACTGGTTCCAGCTGTTGTTCAGGGCATCCCACGCGGTGCGCACCATGGCCGTGAGGTTCGGGTTCACCGTCTCCATCGCGGTCTCCAGCGCGCCGCGCGGCGGTGTCAGCCGCTGCAGCGAGCCGGTGCGCCCCGGCGCCACCGCGCCCGTCGGGTCCACGCGCACCCAGCCGCGGCCGTCGAGGAACACCTCCGTCCAGGCGTGGGCATCGCTTTGCCGCACGACCCAGAAGTTGCCCAGCGCATTGAACTCGCCGCCCTGGTAGCCGGTGACGATGCGCGCCGGGATCCCCGCCGCCCGCATCAGCACCGCGAAGGCGGAAGAGATGTGCTCGCAGAAGCCCACCTTGCGGTCGAACCAGAATTCGTCGGCGGTGTTCTCGCCGTACACCCCCGGTTCGAGCGTGTAGGTGTAGCCCCCGGTGCGCAGCTGTCGCAGCGCCGCCTGCACGATGGCGGGCGGGTCGCGCGGGTGCTCGCGCAGCAGCGTGGCCGCGAATTCCCGCGTGCGCGGATCGAAGCCTTCGGGCAGCTGGCGGTATTGCGCCAGCACCGAGGCACTGGAGGGCGGGCCGTGGCGGAAGTTGACGTAGCTTTCCGCCTCGTAGCGCAGCAGGTCGACCACCGGCCGCGACGACACCCATTGCAGCTCGCTGCTCATGGCGACTTCCAGCCCCGGCACGGTCGGCGGCGTGACGGCGGCATCCAGCGTCAGCAGCCACGGGCGGTTGTTCGGCTCCAGCGTCACCTCGTAGTGCACCGGCGTGCCCGTGCCCTTCAGGCGCGGGTTGCCCAGCTGCGGCGGCGGAAAGCGCGTGCCCAGGCGCGCGAACAGGGGCTGCCAGTTGCGGCCGTCGAACTCGGTCAGCACCGGGCCGCGGAAATACAGGTCGCGCTGCGGCGGCGCCGGGCCCAGGAACTTCACGCGCATGGCCACGGCGTCGTTGAGAGCGAGCGAGGCGATGGCACCGACTTCCATGTGGGCCGACAGTCCGTTGCGCCCCGACATCGCATCGCCGGGAATGCCCCACAGCGGCGCCAGGCGCGGGAACAGCAGGAACAGCACCGCCATCACGGGCGCCCCCAGCAGCGTCATCCAGCCGGCGGTGCGGGCCGCTTCCAGCAGTGGCGGCCGGCCGACCGGCATGTGGGCGTTGACGAGGGCCGTGAGCAGCCCCAGCAGCCCGATCAGCATCGCGGCGGCGACCAGCAGCGACTGCGAGAAGAAGAAGTTCGTGAGCATCGTGAAGAAGCCCAGGAAGAAGATGACGAAGGCGTCGCGCCTCGCCCGCAGTTCCAGCGTCTTCAGGGCCAGCAGCGCCACGATCAGCGTGACCCCGGCATCGCGCCCGAGCAGTGTCCGGTGCGTGAACCAGGTCGCCCCCAGGCAGGCGAGCAGCAGCCCCACGACCCACCAGCGTCCCGGCAGCGGTCTGGCCTGCACGGCCAGCCGGCCGCGCCAGACCAGCACCCAGGCGACGAACAGCGAGCACCACCAGGGCAGGTAAGGCACGTGCGGCAGCACCACCCAGCCGATGACGGCGAGCAGGAACAGCGTGTCGCGGCTGTCGCGCGGCAGCGCCGACAGGCGGGCGGCAACGCTCAGCACAGCGCCAGCGCCTCCAGGCAGCGGCGCTTGTGGGCCTCGCCGGTGCCGGGCGCGATCTGCTGGTTGCCCAGGCGCAGCCCGTAGTCCTGCCCCAGCTTGTCGGCCTGCAGCACCCAGGCGGCCAGGCGCGACAGGCGCTCTTCCGGATCGGCGACTTCGGTGCGGCTGGCATCCAGCCAGAGTTCGAGCCGCTGCGCCTGCAGCGTGTCTCGGCTCACCAGCTCCTGCGACTTGGCCGCCTTCTTCCACACCACGAGCTTGAGCGGGTCGCCGCGGCGATAGGCGCGCACGCCCTCGAACTCGCCGCTGTTCTGCACCCGGTTGGCCGCGACGCCGCCGGCCCGCGGTTCGCCGGCGGGCAGCGGCGGCGGGTGGGGCTCGGGCTGGGGATACACCAGCACCTGCGCGGCCGGCCGCCAGACCGTCCAGACCCGGAAGGTGCCGAGCGGAAAGCGCGTCTCCGCCGTCAGCGGCGGCACCCGGTGCAGGCCGCGCCGCTCGGGTCGGAAGGCCACCTGCACGGTGCAGGTGCCCTGGGCCGGCACGTCGGTCCACGACCAGTGGTCGCTGTGGGTGGTATCGAGCACGGCCAGGCCGATGCCGTGCCGCACCGAGCGCCGGGTGTTGTTCAGGGTCACCGAAAAAGTCGCGCTGGAGCCGGCGAACTGCGGCGCCGGCGGCATGAGGATCAGCGTGAGGCCCCGCAGCGTGGCGTGGCACACGTGCATGCCCACCGCGGCGCTGCCGGCCAGCAGGAACGTGAGCAGGTAGCCCAGATTGAGCTGGTAGTTGATCGAGCCGACCAGCAGCACGACCAGCGTGATGCCCAGCATCAGGCCGGGCCGCGTGGGCAGGATGTAGACGTTGCGTTGCGTGAGGGTCAGCGTGTCGGTGACGGGCAGGCGCGCCTCCCACCAGCGCTGCATGCGGTCGCGCGTGTCGATCACCGGACCGAAGACGGAGCGCAGCACGCGGCACGGCGCGCGGCCGAATGACGCCCGCCGCTGCGCGGGGCGCGTCATCGAGGCCGGAGGCGAACTCATCGCATCATTCTCATGGCAATGGCACCGCCTGCATCATCGCGCGAACCTGCTCCATCGGCCCGCGGCCCGCGTCGCCCGTCGGAACGAGCCGGTGCGCCACGGTCTGCGGCAGGATCGCCTGCACGTCGTCCGGCGCCACGTAGTCGCGGCCGGACAGCAGCGCCTGCGCCTTGGCCGCGCGGATCACGGCGATGCCGGCGCGCGGGCTCAGGCCCTGCAGGAACCAGCGGCCGGAACGGCTGGCGGCGATCAGGTCCTGCACGTAGTCCAGCAGCGGTTCGGCGGCGTGGATGTCCAGCACCCGCTGCTGCAGCACCTGCAGCTCGATCGGCGACAGGGTGTTGCCCAGTCGTTCCACCATGTCGCGGCGGTCCGCCCCCGAGTACAGCGCCCGTTCGGCGGCGCGGTCCGGGTAGCCGAGCGAGATGCGCATCAGGAAGCGGTCGAGTTGCGACTCGGGTAATGCGAAGGTTCCAAGCTGGTCGTGCGGATTCTGGGTGGCGATCACGAAGAAGGGCGAGGGCAGGGCGCGCGTCTCGCCTTCCACCGTGACCTGCTTTTCCTCCATCGCTTCCAGCAGGGCGCTCTGCGTCTTGGGGCTGGCGCGGTTGATCTCGTCGGCCAGCAGCACCTGCGCGAAGATCGGCCCGGGGTGGAACACGAAGTTCTCGCGCCCGCGGTCGTACACCGAGACGCCCGAAAGGTCGGAAGGCATCAGGTCCGCCGTGAACTGCACCCGCGAGAACTGCAGCCCGAAGGCGCGCGCCAGGGCGTGCGCCAGCGTCGTCTTCCCCACTCCCGGCACGTCCTCGATCAGAAGGTGTCCCCCCGCCAGCAGGCAGGCGACACAGTCGCGGACCTGGGACGGCTTGCCGACGATCACCGTGTTAAGCTGGTCGAGGAGCGTTTTGAGTTTTTGTCGTGCTTCCATGAAGTGCGACCTTATCTGAATTTCGAACGGCCCCCGAGACGAGCAATGCACAAGACCGGCTTTTATACGCACCCGGATTGCAGAAGACACGACATGGGGCGCGGGCATCCGGAATGCCCGGAGCGGCTCGATGCCATCGAGGACCGGATGCTCGCGGCGCGCCTGCTCGATGTCGTGGAGCGGCGCGAGGCGCCCCTGGCCAGCACCGACAGCCTCGAGCGCGCGCACGACCGCATGCACGTGGCGGCCATCCGCGGCTTGGCCGACGAACTGCGCGAGCAGGAAGACGCAGGCGGCACCGACCTGGTCTACATCGATCCCGACACGGCCCTGAACCGCCACACCTGGAACGCGGTGCTGCGTGCCGCCGGCGCGGCGATGGCCGCGACCGACGCGGTGATCGCCGGCGAGCTGGAAAACGCCTTCTGCGCCGTCCGTCCGCCGGGACACCACGCCTGTCGCAGCCGCGCGATGGGCTTCTGCTTCTTCAACAACGTGGCCGTCGCGGCGCTGTATGCGCTGGAGCGGCATGCGCTGCAGCGCGTGGCCATCGTCGATTTCGACGTCCACCACGGCAACGGCACCGAGGACATCTTCTCCGGCGACCCGCGCGTGCTGATGGTGGGCATCTTCCAGCATCCCTTCTATCCCTACAGCGGCGCCGATGCCAAGGCGCAGAACATGCTGAACGTGCCGGTGCCCGCGTACACGCGCGGGCCGGCCATCCGCGAGATCGTCGAGACGGCGTGGCTGCCCCGGCTGGAGGAATTCAGGCCCGAGATGATCTTCATCAGCGCCGGCTTCGACGCCCACCGCGAGGACGACCTCGGGCAGCTCGGGATGGTCGAGGCGGACTACGCCTGGATCACGCAGAAGCTGCGCGAAGTCGCCAGGAAGCACGCCAGGGGCCGCATCGTCTCGTGCCTGGAAGGCGGCTACAACCTCGACGCGCTGGGGCGCAGCGTCGAGGCGCACGTGCGGGCGCTGGCCGATGTCTGAGCCCGCGCTGCTCGAAAGCCGCGACACGCGCGGCGTGGTCACGCTGACCATGAACCGGGCGGCGAGCTTCAATGCCCTGTCGGAGGAAATGATCGCCGCCCTGCAGTCCGCGCTGGACCGCCTGGCCGGCGACGAGGGCGCGCGGGCCGTGGTCCTGGCGGGCAACGGCAAGGCCTTCTGCGCCGGCCACAACCTGAAGGAAATGATCGCGCAGCCCGAGCTGGCGTACTACCAAAAGCTGTTCGCGCAGTGCAGCCGCATGATGCTCGCGATTCAGCAACTGCCGGTGCCGGTGATCGCGCGCGTGCACGGCATCGCCACGGCGGCAGGCTGCCAGCTGGTGGCCCAGTGCGACCTGGCCGTTGCTTCGACCGAGGCGCGCTTCGCCGTGAGCGGCGTCAACTACGGCCTGTTCTGCGCCACGCCCAGCGTGCCCCTGCTGCGCAACGTCCCGGCCAAGCAGGCGATGGAAATGCTGGTCACGGGCGAGTTCATCTCCGCCGGACAGGCGTGCGAGCGGGGGCTGGTGAACCACGCCGTGGCACCCGATGCGGTCGATGCCGAGATCGCGCGCCTGCTCGAAAGCATCCTCGCCAAGCCGCGGCTTGCGCTCGCCATGGGCAAGGAGCTGTTCTACCGCCAGCGCGAGATGGGCATCGCCGCCGCCTACCAGCTGGCCGCGCAGACGATGGCCGCGAACATGATGGACAGCTGCGCCCTGGAGGGCGTGACCGCGTTCACCGAGAAGAGAAAACCCAACTGGTCTCAATGAGGGCGCGCCCGGGGTGGGCATGGACGAACTGAGGCGATTCCTCGCCGATCTCGATCGTGGCGCGACGCCGTGGGAAATCGGCACGCTCGCCGCCAGCCTGCTGGTCGCCTACGGCATCTCCTGGCTCGTGGGGCGCAAGCGCCGCGGCGACTCGGTGTGGTTCGGACAGGCGCTGGTCGACGGCCTGCTGTTCCCGCTGCTGGCGCTCGCCCTCACCTACACGGCTTCGCTGGTCCAGGGTCGCTTCCAGCCGGTGCCCTTGCTGCGCATCGCGGTGCCGGTGCTGCTGGCCCTCGCCGGCATCCGGCTGCTGGCGCGCGTGTTCACGCTGGTGTTTCCGCATTCGGCGATGGCGCGGCTGGTGGAGCGCCTGTTCTCGTGGCTCGCCTGGCTTGCCGCGGCGCTGTGGATCCTGGGCCTGCTGCCGGCCGTCATGCGCGAGATGGAGAACATCCAGTTCGCCTTCGGCACGACGGACGTCAGCCTGCTGGCGATCGTGCAAGGCGTCCTGTCCTCCGGGCTGGTCATGGTGCTGGCCCTGTGGCTGTCGGCGGCGCTGGAGCGCAAGGTGCTGCAGGACACCGTCGCGGACCTGTCGCTGCGCAAGGTGGCCGGCAACGCCATCCGCGCGGTGCTGCTGACGGTGGGCTTCCTGTTTGCCCTGTCGGCCGTCGGCGTGGACCTGACGGCCTTGTCCGTGCTCGGGGGCGCGCTGGGCGTGGGCCTCGGTTTCGGGCTGCAGAAGCTGGCCGCCAACTACGTCAGCGGCTTCGTGATCCTGGCCGAGCGCAGCCTGCGCATCGGCGACACGGTGCGCGTCGACAACTTCGAGGGCGTGGTGGCGGACATCAAGACCCGCTACACGCTGATCCGCTCGCTGGGCGGGCGCGAGTCGATCGTGCCGAACGAGAAGCTGATCACGGAGCGCATCGAGAACCTGTCGCTCGCCGATCCCAGGATCCTGCTGACGACCGAGGTCGCGGTCACCTACGAAGCCGACGTGGACCAGGTCCGCGCGATCCTGCTGGAGGCCGCCCGGGGCGTGCCGCGCGTGATCGCCGAACCCGGCCCGGGCGTGCACCTGGTGCGCTTCGGCGCCGACGGCCTGGAGTTCCGCCTGCTGTTCTGGATCGCCGACCCGCAGAACGGCTCCGGCGGCGTCGTTTCGGAAGTGAACCTCCGCGTGCTCAAGGGCCTGCGTGCCGCAGGCATCGACATCCCGTATCCGCAGCGGGTGGTGCACATGGTGCAGCGCTGAATGTGCCTTGCACCCTCCCCCTACGGGAGAGGGCTGGGGTGGGGGCACTCGCGCTGCTTCGCTCCCTCTCCCGCTTGCGGGAGAGGGCTGGGGTGAGGGTCCGCGTGCGACGAAGGAAGGCGCTGATTCGCGCCGCTCTGGATTCCCGCCTACGCGGGGATGACGGCTGGGGCGGAGATGACGGCTGGGGCGGAGATGACGGCTGGGGCGGGGATGACGGATATTCGCGCTACTTCATCAACGACGGCAACCACAGACTCAGCTGCGGAAACGCGATCAGCACCGCCAGCATCACCACCATCACCAGCACGAAGGGCCAGCAGCCGCGGAAGATCTGGTTCAGGCCCACGCCGGGCAGCAGCGCGTTGAGCACGAACAGGTTCATGCCCACGGGCGGAGAGATCAGGCCGATCTGCACGATCATCACGATCAGCACGCCGAACCACACCGGGTCGAATCCGAGCGAGGTCACGATCGGGAAGAACAGGGGGATCGTCAGCAGCACCATCGTCAGTTCTTCCATGACGGTGCCCAGCACGACGTAGATCGCCATCATCGCCACCACCACCATGGTCGGCGACAGCCCCAGGTGCGTGATGCCGTCCTTCAGGTCGCCGGGCAGGGTCGTGAAGTTCACGAAGTTGGCGAACAGCGTCGCGGCGATCAGCAGGGCGAACAGCATCGCCGTCGTGCGGGCCGATTCCACCAGCACTTCGTACAGGCTCCTCCAGGTGAGCTTGCGCCGCAGCAGGGCGAACAGGAAGGCCCCCGCCGCGCCGAAACCGGCGCCCTCGGTGGCCGTGAAGAAGCCGCCGTAGATGCCGCCCAGCACCACCAGCACCAGCACCAGCACGCCCCAGATGCCGCGCAACGCGCGCCACCGTTGCGGCCAGGTCGCGCGCTCCCCGGGCGGGGCATGCTCGGGGTCGCGCGAGGTGACCACCACGATGGCCAGCATCAGCATCGCCGCCGTGAGCACGCCCGGGATCACGCCGGCGGCGAATAGCTTGCCGATGTTCGTCTCCGTCACGATCCCGTAGATCACCATGATGGTCGACGGCGGGATCATGATGCCCAGCGTGCCGCCCGCCGCCATCACGCCGGTGGACAGCGCATCGCTGTACCCCAGCTTGCGCATCGACGGATACGCCACCTTGCTCATGGTGGCCGCCGTCGCGATCGAGGAGCCGCAGATCGCGCCGAAGCCGGCGCAGGCGGCCACCGTGGCGTGCGCCAACCCGCCGCGCAGGTGCCCGATGAACGCATAGGCGGCGGCGAACAGTTCGTGCGCCAGCCCGGCGCGGGCCACGAAGTTGCCCATCAGGATGAACAGCGGGATCACCGAGAGCGTGTAGGCGAAGCCGGTCTCGTACACGACCTGCGCCGTGCTGGCCAGCGCCGGTTGCCAGCCGCGCGTGAGGCCGATGCCGGCGAAGCCCACCAGGCCCATCGCGAAGGCCAGCGGAACGCGCAGCAGCGCGAGCAGGAAGATGCCCGCAAAACCGATCAGCGCCGCGGTCACAGGGCCGTCCCTTCGCCTTCGCCGCGCTGCTGCGGCCCCTGCCGCAACAGCGCCAGGTGCACCAGCCCGGTCAGGCCGCACAGCACGCCCATGCCGTAGATGAAGGGCGCCTTGCGGATCTGCAGTTGCGCGGTGGTCTCGCCGGTTTCGGAGAACTGCCCGCCGGTGCGCCACATCAGCCACGCGAGTCCGAGCAGCACGGCGCCGCACAGGAGGTTCACGACCAGCCATTGCGCGCGACGCACCCACGGCGGCAGGTACGGGTCCAGCGAATCGAATTCGACGTGCTCGCCGCGCCGCGAGACCAGCGGCAGCGCACCGAAGATCACCACCACCATCAGCAGTTCGGTCATCTCCAGCGAGCCGGGAATGGAGTTGGACGCGAACTTGCGCCCGAGCACGTCGAAGAAGGTGAGCGCCATGATGGCGAACAGCGCGATGCCGGACAGGAGCCCGCACAGCAGGTCCAGGAGCTTGTTCATGTTGTTGTTGGTTCCCTCGACGTTCCCTCGAACGAAAGCGGCACCGGGTCGCCCCGGGTGCCGCCTTTGTACCAGAGTCGTTGCCGCGCTTACTTCGACAGCTTCGCGATCTCGGAGCGGAACTCCGCGAGCACCTTGGCGGCGTCCTTCAGGCCCTTGGCCTCGGCTTCCTTGACCCAGCGCTGTTCCAGCGTCGAGGTCTTGCTCTTCACGTCCGCCACGAACTTGGCGTCGGCCTTGGTGACCTGCACGTTGTTGGCCTGCATCAGGCCGTAGGCCCGGCGGTCCACCTTGTCCCAGTGGCGGCCCATGATGCGCGCGGCCACTTCGCCCGAGGCGTCGTCGACGGCCTTCTTCTCCGCCGGCCCGAGCTTCGCGTAGGCGGCGGGATTCATCATGAAGACGAAGCTGGTGTTGTACAGGCCGCCGGGAAAGGTGGTCGCGTACTTGATGATCTTCTCGATCTTGAAGGACTCGATCGATTCGGCCGGGAACAGCGTGCCGTCCATCACGCCGCCGGACAGCAGCTCGTACGAGTCGGGCGCCGGCTTGAGCGTGACGTTCATGCCCAGCACCTTGGAGATCTCGTTGACCATGCCGCCGCCCACGCGCCACTTGAGGCCCTGCAGGTCTTCGAGCTTGGTGACGGGCCGCTTGGTGTTGAAGACGATGCCGGGGCCGTGCGTGAAGAAGGCCAGCACGTGCACGCCCTGGTGTTCCTGGGCGAACTGCGGATGCTTCATCGCCACGCGGTTGAAGGCCACCGACAGCGGCTCGGCGCCGTCGCCGAGGAACGGGAATTCCGCCATCTGCGTGAGCACGAAGCGCCCCGGCGTGTAGCCGTGCACGGTGAAGGAAACATCGGCCAGGCCGTTCTTCACGGCGTCGTAGGTGCCGGGCGGGTTGGCCACTGCGCGCGGCAGGATGTTGCACTTCACCTTGCCGGCGCTGTTCTTCTCGACGAGGTCGCACCACTCCTTCTGCGCGAGGCTCAGCGCGTGGGTGGGCGGCACCCAGCTCGACGCGGTGAGCACCGTCTGCGCGCCGGCAGGCGCGGCCGCTGCCGCGGCCAGGGTGACGAGAGCGGGCACGAAGAACAGGCGGTGTTTCATCCAACGAACTCCTTGTAATGTCCCGGCACTGTAAGGCGGCCCCCTAAGTCGGCCGGTCCTGAATTACCCGGAGCGCGCCCTGCTGCCCCTATAATCCAAAATCGAACGGTCGTTCTTTTTTGCGCTGGCGCAGCATCCAGGCACGCGGTCGGAACGCTGCCGTGCCCGCCGCATAGAATTCCGTTTACGTCAACGTCAATTCCCACAGAACAACCCTAGGAGTGCCGAGCATGAAGGTCCTGGTCCCGGTGAAGCGGGTGGTGGACTACAACGTGAAAGTCCGGGTCAAGTCGGACGGCAGCGGTGTGGACATCGCCAACGTGAAGATGAGTATGAACCCCTTCGACGAGATCGCCGTGGAAGAGGCGGTGCGGCTGAAGGAGAAGGGTGTCGCCACCGAGGTGATCGCGGTGTCCTGCGGGGTGCAGCAGTGCCAGGAGACGCTGCGCACGGCGATGGCGATCGGCGCCGACCGCGCGATCCTGGTGCAGACCGACGAGGAACTGCAGCCGCTGGCGGTGGCCAAGCTGCTCAAGGCGCTGGTGGACAAGGAGCAGCCGGGCCTGGTGATCCTGGGCAAGCAGGCGATCGACGACGACTGCAACCAGACCGGCCAGATGCTCGCCGCGCTGGGAGACCTGCCGCAGGCCACCTTCGCCTCGAAGATCGAAGTGGCGGACGGCAAGGCGAAGGTCACGCGCGAGGTCGACGGCGGCTTCGAGACGGTGGAACTGTCCCTGCCGGCCGTGGTGACGGCGGACCTGCGCCTGAACGAGCCGCGCTACGTGACGCTGCCGAACATCATGAAGGCGAAGAAGAAGCAGATGGACGTGGTCAAGCCCGAGGACCTGGGCGTGGACGTCAAGCCGCGCCTGAAGACCCTGAAGGTCTCCGAGCCGCCCAAGCGCGGCGCCGGCGTCAAGGTCCCCGACGTCGCCACGCTCGTTGCGAAGCTGAAGAACGAAGCGAAGGTGATCTGAAAACGGGAAGCAGAACGCAGAAGCCGCAAAAGTGACGCAAAAGCCGCAGAAGAAACCGCCAGAAGGCCTGAGGGTTTTCTTTCGCGGCTTCTGCGTCGTTTTTGCGGCTTCTGCGTTCAGAAATCCTTGAACACCTCCGCACCCCAACATCGGAAACACCATGACCTCCCTCGTCATCGCAGAACACGACAACGCGCACATCCGCGGCGCGACCCTCAACACCATCACGGCGGCCGCGCAGTGCGGCGGTGAGGTGCACGTGCTGGTGGCCGGCGCCAATGCCGGCGAAGCGGCCAAGGCGGCCGCGCAGATCGCCGGCGTGAGCAAGGTGCTGCACGCCGACGGCGCCCAGTTCGAGCACGGCCTGGCCGAGAACGTGGCCGCGCAGGTGCTCGCCCTCGCCGGCAACTACAGCCACATCCTCTTCGCGGCCACTGCCAGCGGGAAGAACATCGCGCCGCGCGTCGCCGCGAAACTCGACGTCGCGCAGATCTCCGAGATCAGCAAGGTCGACAGCCCGGACACCTTCGAGCGCCCGATCTACGCCGGCAACGCGATCGCCACCGTGCAGAGCGCCGACAAGGTCAAGGTGATCACCGTGCGCACCACGGCCTTCGATCCTGCCGCCAGCAGCGGCGGCACGGCGGCGGTCGAGAGCGCCAGCGCGGCGGCCGATGCCGGCAAGTCGAAGTTCCTGGGCCAGGAGATCGCCACCAACGACCGGCCCGAGCTCACGGCGGCCAAGGTCGTCGTCTCCGGCGGCCGCGCGCTCGGCTCCAGCGAGAAGTTCCATGAAGTGCTGGAGCCGCTGGCCGACAAGCTCGGTGCCGCCATCGGCGCCTCGCGCGCGGCGGTGGACGCGGGCTACGCGCCCAACGACCTGCAGGTCGGCCAGACCGGCAAGATCGTGGCTCCGCAGCTGTACATCGCCTGCGGCATCAGCGGCGCGATCCAGCACCTGGCCGGCATGAAGGACTCCAAGGTGATCGTCGCGATCAACAAGGATCCGGAAGCGCCGATCTTCAGCGTCGCCGATTACGGGCTGGAAGCGGACCTGTTCCAGGCCGTTCCGGAACTGATCAAGGCGCTGTAAGGCAGTTCGGCGTCGGGCGTTCAGCGTTGAGCGTGAACGTCCGGCCCTCTCCTTTTTCGCTCAACGCCTAACGCTTCACGCCCACCCTCCCATGAGCTACACCGCCCCACTGAAGGACATGCTGTTCGACATCCAGCATCTCGCTGGCCTCGAGCAGATCGCACGCTTGCCCGGCTTCGAGGAGGCCGGCCTGGAAACGGCGCAGGCCGTGCTGGAGGAATGCGCGAAGTTCAACGAGGGGGTGGTGGCGCCGCTGAACGTCGAGGGCGACCGCAACCCTTCGAGCTGGAAGGACGGGCGCGTCACGACCACGCCGGGCTTCCGGGAAGCCTACCGCCAGTACCGCGAAGGCGGCTGGCAGGGCCTGCAGCATCCGCAGGACTTCGGCGGCCAGGGGCTGCCCAAGACCATCGGCGCGGCCTGCACCGAGATGCTCAATTCGGCGAACCTGAGTTTCGCGCTGTGCCCGCTGCTGACCGACGGCGCCATCGAGGCGCTGATCACCGCGGCTTCGGACGAAGTGAAGGCGGTGTACCTGGAGAAGCTCGTGACCGGCGAGTGGACCGGCACGATGAACCTCACGGAGCCGCAGGCCGGCAGCGACCTGGCGCAGGTGCGCACGCGCGCCGAGCCGCAGCCCGACGGCACCTACAAGGTCTTCGGGACCAAGATCTTCATCACCTACGGCGAGCACGACATGGCGGACAACATCGTCCACCTGGTGCTGGCCCGCATCCCCGGCGCTCCCGAAGGCGTGAAGGGCATCAGCCTGTTCGTGGTGCCCAAGTTCCTGGTGAACGCGGATGGCTCCAAGGGTGCGCGCAACGACGTGCAGTGCGTGAGCATCGAGCACAAGCTGGGCATCAAGGCCTCGCCGACGGCGGTGCTGCAGTTCGGCGACGCGGGCGGCGCGACCGGCTACCTCGTCGGCCAGGAGAACCGCGGCCTCGAGTACATGTTCATCATGATGAACGCGGCGCGCTACGCCGTCGGCGTGCAGGGGATCGCCGTTTCCGAGCGCGCCTACCAGAAGGCGGTGGAATACGCGCGCGACCGCGTGCAGTCGCGGCCGGTGGACGGTTCGGTGAACGGCCCGGCGCCCATCATCGTGCACCCCGACGTGCGCCGCATGCTCATGACCATGCGCGCGATCACCGAAGGCTGCCGCGCGATGGCCTGCGTGGCCGCCGCGGCCTACGACGCCGCGCACCACCATCCCGACCCCGGCGCCCGCAAGCAGAACCAGGCCTTCTACGAATTCCTGGTGCCGCTGGTGAAGGGCTACAGCACCGAGAGCAGCATCGAAGTCGCCTCGCTGGGCGTGCAGGTGCACGGCGGCATGGGCTTCATCGAGGAGACCGGCGCGGCGCAGTACTACCGCGACGCCCGCATCCTGACCATCTACGAAGGCACCACCGCCATCCAGGCCAACGACCTGGTGGGGCGCAAGACCGCGCGCGACGGCGGCCAGACGGCGCAGGCCATCGCGGCGCAGATCGAGCAGACCGAAGGCGAACTGGGCAGGAGCGGCAGCGCGGAGGCCAAGGCTGTCGCGAAGCGGCTGAGCGCGGCGCGCAAGGCCTTCCTCGACGTGGTCGGCTTCGTCGTGCAGCAGGGCAAGGGCTCGCCCAATGCGGTGTTCGCCGGCTCGGTGCCCTACCTGATGCTCGCCGGCAACCTCGTCGCAGGCTGGCAGCTCGCACGCGCGCTGCTGGTCGCGCAGGACCTGCTCGCCACGGGCGAGGACGCCGATTTCCTGCGCGCCAAGATCGCCACCGCCCGCTTCTATGCCGACCACGTTCTCGCCCGCGTGCCGGGGCTGCGGGACAGCATCGTCGAAGGCGGCGAGAGCGTGACCGCGCTGCCGCTGGAGGCGTTCTGATGCGGCAGCTGCCCCGGGCCCTGCGCAACCTGCCCTTGCCGGTGATCGCGTCGCCGATGTTCATCGTCAGCAACCCGAAACTGGTGATCGCGCAGTGCACGTCCGGGGTGGTCGGCTCGATGCCGGCGCTCAACGCGCGGCCGGCGGCGCAACTCGACGAGTGGCTGCACGAGATCGAGGAGGCGCTGGCCGCCCACGACCGCGCGCATCCCGACGCCCCCGCCGCGCCGTACGCGATCAACCAGATCGTGCACAAGAGCAACGACCGGCTGGAGCACGACATGGAAGTGGTCGTGCGCCGCAAGGTGCCGATCGTGATCACCTCGCTGGGCGCGCGCACCGACGTCAACGAGGCTGTCCACAGCTACGGCGGCGTCGTGCTGCACGACATCATCAACAACACCTTCGCGCGCAAGGCGATCGAGAAGGGCGCGGACGGCCTGATCGCGGTCGCCGCGGGCGCGGGCGGACATGCCGGCGTCAAGAGCCCCTTCGCGCTGGTGCAGGAGATCCGCCAGTGGTTCGACGGCCCGGTGGCGTTGTCGGGATCGATCGCCACGGGCGGTGCGGTGCTGGCGGCGCAGGCCATGGGCGCGGACTTCGCGTACATCGGCTCGGCCTTCATCGCGACGCACGAGGCCCGCGCGGCCGACGCGTACAAGCAGATGATCGTGGAGGGCACGTCCGACGACATCGTGTACTCGAACCTGTTCACGGGCGTGCACGGCAACTACCTCAAGCCCAGCATCCGTGCCGCGGGCCTGGATCCGGAGGACCTGCCGGAGAGCGACCCCAGCAAGATGAGCTTCGGCAGCGACCGCAAGGCGTGGAAGGACATCTGGGGCTGCGGGCAGGGAATCGCCGCGGTCCGGGACGTCGCCCACGCCGCCGAGTACATCGCCCGGCTGAAGCGCGAATACGCCGAGGCGCGCGAGCGGCTGGCCATCCCTTCGCTGGCCAGCGCCTGAGCGGCGGCGCCTAGCGGGCGCCCGGCCGCGAGGCCTTTACACCTCGTCGTGTGCCGGCGTCCTTGATCTGGGTCATACTGTATGCATGAACAGTGTCGACCGCAGCACCGCCAACACGGCGGAAGAAGTGCGCGTGCCGCTGTCGGCGATCAAGGGCCGCGGCACCGCCACCCGCTTCCCGCACCGCTTCGAGAAGGACGCCCGCGAAGCCTTCGATGACGGCTGGCAGCGCGACGAGGAAGACGTCGCGGCGCTGCCGCGCACCGAGGTGATCTGGGAGACCGCCAGGAGCCTCATCGCCAGCAACGATTCGCCGGACATCTACTTCAATCTCTCCATCAACCCCTACCGCGGTTGCGAGCACGGCTGCATCTACTGCTACGCCCGGCCGACCCACAGCTACCTGAATCTCTCCCCGGGGCTGGATTTCGAGACGAAGATCATCGCCAAGCGCAACGCGCGCGAACTGCTGCATGCGGAACTGGCGCGCAGGTCGTACCGGCCGGAGCTGATCGCCATCGGCACGGCGACGGACTGCTACCAGCCGGTGGAGCGGGAGCTTCGGCTCACCCGCGCGGTGATCGAGGAACTGCACGCGGCGCGCCACCCGTTCGCGCTGGTCACCAAATCCAGCGGGGTGGAACGCGACCTGGACCTGATCGCCCCGATGGCGCAGCAGGGCCTCGCGGCCGTCTACGTCACCATCACCACCCTGGATGCGGAACTGGCGCGCAAGCTGGAGCCGCGCGCGGCGGCGCCGCACCGGCGGCTGCGCCTGCTGCGCACGCTGGCCGAGCACGGTGTCCCCTGCGGGGTGAGCCTCGCGCCGCAGATCCCGTTCCTGAACGACGACATGGAGCAGGTGCTGCAGGCCGCCTGGGAGGCCGGTGCACGCGAGGCCTTCTACCACGTGCTGCGGCTGCCCTGGGAAGTGGCGCCGCTGTTCCGGCAGTGGTTGCAGACGCACTACCCGGACCGCGCCGAGCGCGTGATGCACCGCATCCAGGAGATGCGCGGCGGCAAGGACTACGACAGCGACTTCGCCACCCGCATGAAGGGCAGCGGCGCCTGGGCCGACCTGATCGCGCAGCGTTTTCGCAAGGCGGCGGCGCGCATCGGCTTCAATGCCAAGAAGACGGACTTCCGCACCGACCTGTTCCGGCCGCCTTCGCCGGCAGGGCAAGGCAGCCTGTTCTGAGGATCAGCCCGCCGCGAGCAAGCCGGCCACGAAGACGACGGCCGCAAGCACGCCGCTCGCCAGGTTGGCCTTGAGCTGCGCCGGGCCGGACATGCGCCGCAACCCGTGGTTCCAGACCCAGACGATGGGCACCACGGCCAGCACGAGGATGAGGGCGATCACCTGCCAGCGCAGGAAGCTGGCCCAGCCTGGCAGCAGCGAACGCGAGGGGCCGTGCCACAGCGTCTCGATCGGCAGTTGCTGGCTCCACAGCCCGCAGGCCACGAGCGCGCCGGCCAGCAGGGCCACGGTGGTGGCGAAGCGGATCGTGCGGCGCCAGCCGAACAGGCTGAGGAAGACGCCGTTGGCGCCGGCGAGCAGGAGCACGGAGGCGAGGGCGCTGCGCACGTCGGCGGCCGTCCCCGCCGCGAGCCGCCACAGGCCCACGTTGCAGGCGAGGGCGAGCCAGAGGCTGGCGCCGAACACCAGCCGTGAGGGATGCGTCGCCAGCCGGCTCTCGCCCGGCATCAGGAGGGAGGAGTAGCCTGTGCTGCGAAAGAGCTTCAGGGCCATGCCCGACATTGTCGCCCCGGTGCCCCGTTCTGCCCACCGGCGGTGCATGGGATGTGTGATTTCGGGGCGACACAGGATCGTCATCCCCGGACCGCTTTCATCGTCATCCCCGCGAAGGCGCACTGCTGTCCGGAATAGATCCGGGCCAGTGCGCCAAGTCGTTCCGGCACAACGGAAAAGCTGATTGAGCGGGGGGAGAGATTCAAACACTGTATGACCCGTTGGCCGCAAAGCCGCGGC
>NZ_JAEQND010000020.1 GCF_016722765.1 Ramlibacter alkalitolerans
GAAGTGCGCGAGCTGCTGTCCAAGTACGACTTCCCCGGCGACGACACCCCGATCATCAAGGGCTCGGCCAAGCTGGCGCTGGAAGGCGACAAGGGCGAGCTGGGCGAGCAGGCCATCATGAAGTTGGCCGACGCGCTGGATTCGTACATCCCCACGCCCGAGCGTGCCATCGACGGCACCTTCCTGATGCCGGTGGAAGACGTGTTCTCCATCTCCGGCCGCGGCACGGTGGTCACGGGCCGCATCGAGCGCGGCGTGATCAAGGTCGGCGAGGAAATCGAGATCGTGGGCATCAAGACCACGCAGAAGACCACCTGCACGGGCGTGGAGATGTTCCGCAAGCTGCTGGACCAGGGCCAGGCGGGCGACAACGTCGGTATCCTGCTGCGCGGCACCAAGCGTGAAGACGTCGAGCGCGGCCAGGTGCTGTGCAAGCCGGGCTCCATCAAGCCGCACACGCACTTCACCGCCGAGGTGTACGTGCTGAGCAAGGACGAAGGCGGCCGCCACACGCCGTTCTTCAACAACTACCGCCCGCAGTTCTACTTCCGCACGACCGACGTCACGGGCTCCATCGAGCTGCCCAAGGACAAGGAAATGGTCATGCCCGGCGACAACGTGACGATCACCGTCAAGCTGATCGCCCCGATCGCCATGGAAGAGGGTCTCCGCTTCGCCATCCGCGAAGGCGGCAAGACCGTCGGCGCCGGCGTCGTTGCCAAGATCATGGAGTAATCGTCATGGCCCAACAGAAGATCCGCATCCGCCTGAAAGCCTTCGATTACAAGCTGATCGACCAGTCCGCCGCCGAGATCGTCGACACGGCCAAGCGCACAGGCGCCATCGTCAAGGGCCCGGTGCCCCTGCCGACGCGCATGAAGCGCTTCGACATCCTGCGTTCGCCGCACGTCAACAAGTCGAGCCGCGACCAGTTCGAGATCCGCACGCACCAGCGCCTGATGGACATCGTCGACCCGACCGACAAGACGGTCGACGCCCTGATGAAGCTGGACCTGCCGGCGGGCGTGGACGTGGAGATCAAGCTGCAGTAATTGCTGCGCTTCGACGCCCTGAAAGGCCGCCTCCGGGCGGCCTTTCCCTTTCCGTCACCCCCGCGAAGGCGGGGGCCCAGGGCTCCCGATGCCGCCGCGCGCGGCGGTCCCTGAAGCCCTGGATTCCCGCCTCCGCGGGAATGACGACGAGGGGCGTCCGTCCGCGGGGAATGACGGCAGGAGCCGCTGGCGCCCCTGTAGGACTCCTGCTACAATAGTCGGCTTCGCTCGTTTTCGGGCGCGCGAAGCATTTTTCAA
Source organism: Ramlibacter alkalitolerans (assembly GCF_016722765.1). Lineage (GTDB taxonomy): Bacteria > Pseudomonadota > Gammaproteobacteria > Burkholderiales > Burkholderiaceae_C > Ramlibacter > Ramlibacter alkalitolerans. The sequence continues at coordinate 1,311 of NZ_JAEQND010000020.1, forward strand.
CCCTCTCTCGCAAAGTCCGTGATCGACGCGGGCGTCAAACATGGCAGCCAATTGCAGCGGCCGCGGCGGGAGCAACGGAGTAACAACATGAGTCTGAGCAGCCTCGGGTTGCTGGGCCGCAAGGTGGGCATGATGCGCCTGTTCACCGATGACGGGGACGCTGTTCCTGTCACGGTGCTGGACGTGTCCAACAACCGCGTGACCCAGGTCAAGAACCAGGACAACGACGGCTACGTGGCCCTGCAGGTCACGTTCGGTGCACGCAAGGCCTCCCGCGTCACCAAGCCGCTCGCCGGCCACCTCGCCAAGGCGGGTGTGGAAGCCGGTGAAATCATCCGTGAATTCAAGGTCGACGCCGATACGGCCGGCAAGTACGCCGCCGGCAAGACCGTTCCGGTGCAGGACGTCTTCTCCGCCGGCCAGCTGGTCGACGTGCAGGGCACCTCGATCGGCAAGGGCTTCACGGGCACCATCAAGCGCCACAACTTCAGCTCGCAGCGCGCGTCGCACGGCAACAGCCGTTCGCACAACGTGCCGGGCTCGATCTCCATGGCGCAGGATCCGGGCCGCGTGTTCCCGGGCAAGAAGATGTCCGGCCACCTCGGCGACGTGACCAAGACCGTGCAGAACCTCGACATCGTCCGCGTGGACGAAGCGCGCGGCCTGCTGCTGGTCCGCGGCGCGGTGCCGGGCGCGAAGAACGGTTTCGTGACCGTCCGCCTCGCCGCCAAGGGCCAGCCGAAGCCGGTCCAGGTGCAAGCCAAGGCCGAGAAGGGGAAGAAGTAAATGGAACTCGAACTCCTGAACGAGCAGGGCCAGGCAGCGTCGAAGTTCGACGCCCCCGAGACCGTGTTCGGCCGCGAATACAACGAAGCGCTGGTGCACCAGATCGTGGTGGCCTTCCAGGCCAATGCCCGTCAAGGCACGCGCGCCCAGAAGGACCGCGAGCAGGTCAAGCACTCGACCAAGAAGCCGTTCCGCCAGAAGGGCACCGGCCGCGCCCGCGCCGGCATGACCTCCTCCCCGCTGTGGCGTGGGGGCGGCCGCATCTTCCCGAACAGCCCGGACGAGAACTTCTCGCAGAAGATCAACAAGAAGATGTACCGCGCCGGCATGGCGTCCATCTTCTCCCAGCTCGCCCGCGACGGCCGCCTGGCCGTCGTCGAATCGCTGACGGTCGACAGCCCCAAGACCAAGCAGCTGGCCGCCAAGTTCAAGGCCATGAACCTGGAGTCGGTGATGGTGATCGCCGACCAAGTCGACGAGAACCTGTTCCTGGCGTCGCGCAACCTGCCGCACGTCTACATCGTCGAGCCGCGCTACGCCGATCCGGTGTCGCTTGTCCATTACAAGAAAGTGCTCGTCACCAAGGGCGCGATCGACAAGCTCAAGGAGATGTTCGCGTGACCGCTCCGAAAAAATACGATGAAGGCCGCCTGATGCAGGTGCTGGTCGCTCCGATCATCTCGGAGAAGGCCACCCACGTCGCGGACAAGACCAACGCGGTGACCTTCAAGGTCCTGCAGGATGCGACCAAGCCCGAGATCAAGGCCGCCGTGGAACTGATGTTCAACGTGAAGGTGACGGGCGTCTCGGTCGCCAACATCAAGGGCAAGACCAAGCGCACGGCGCGCTCCGTCGGCCGCCGCGACAACATCCGCAAGGCGTATGTGTCGCTCGCCGCCGGCCAGGAGCTGAACTTCTCCGGGGAGACCGCTTAATCATGGCCGTCATCAAGATGAAACCGACCTCCCCTGGCCAGCGCCAGGTGGTCAAGGTCTCGCGCGATCACCTGTACAAGGGTGACCCGTACGCGCCCCTGCTGGAGAAGAAGTTCCAGAAGGCCGGCCGCAACAACAACGGCCACATCACCGTGCGCCACAAGGGCGGCGGCCACAAGCACCACTACCGCGTGGTCGATTTCGTCCGCAACAAGGACGGCATCCCGGCGAAGGTGGAGCGCATCGAGTACGACCCGAACCGCACGGCCCACATCGCCCTGGTGGTGTACGCCGACGGCGAGCGCCGCTACGTGATCGCCCCGCGCGGCCTGGAAGTCGGCGCCACGCTGCTGTCCGGCGCCGAGGCCCCGATCCGCGCCGGCAACACGCTGCCGATCCGCAACATCCCGGTGGGTTCCACGATCCACTGCATCGAGATCATGCCGGGCAAGGGTGCGCAGATCGCGCGTTCCGCCGGGACCTCCGCGACGCTGCTGGCGCGCGAAGGCACCTACGCCCAGGTCCGCATGCGCTCCGGTGAAGTGCGCCGCATCCACATCGAATGCCGCGCCACCATCGGTGAAGTGGCCAACGAAGAACACAGCCTGCGCCAGATCGGCAAGGCCGGCACCAAGCGCCACATGGGCATCCGCCCGACGGTGCGCGGCGTCGCGATGAACCCGATCGACCACCCCCACGGTGGTGGTGAGGGCCGCACCGGTACCGGCAAGCCGCCGGTGGACCCGTGGGGCAACCTGACCAAGGGTTACCGTACTCGCAACAACAAGCGCACGCAGACGTTCATCGTCTCGCGTCGCAAGAAGTAAGGGGTCCGCAACATGACGCGTTCTCTCAAGAAGGGTCCGTTCGTGGACCACCACCTGGTGAACAAGGTCGACAAGGCCGTTTCCACCAAGGACAAGAAGCCGATCAAGACCTGGTCGCGCCGCTCGATGATCCTGCCCGATTTCATCGGCCTGACCATCGCCGTGCACAACGGCAAGCAGCACGTGCCGGTCTACATCACCGACCAGATGGTGGGCCACAAGCTGGGCGAATTCGCCCTGACGCGCACCTTCAAGGGTCACCCCGCGGACAAGAAAGTCCAGAAGAAGTAAGGATCCATCATGGCTGAAACCAAAGCGATCCTGCGCGGCGTGCGCCTGTCCGTGGACAAGGGCCGCCTCGTGGCCGACCTGATCCGCGGCAAGAAGGTGGACCAGGCCCTCAACATCCTGAACTTCACCCAGAAGAAGGGTGCCGTCATCGTCAAGAAGGTGCTGGAGTCCGCGATCGCGAACGCCGAGCACAACGACGGCGTCGACATCGACGAGCTGAGCGTGAAGAGCATCTACGTGGAACAAGGCACCGTGCTGAAGCGATTCACCGCGCGCGCCAAGGGCCGCGGCAACCGCATCAGCAAGGGCACCTGCCACGTGTACGTGACCGTCGGGAACTGAGGAAGAACATGGGACAGAAGATCCATCCGACCGGCTTCCGCCTGGCCGTCACGCGCAACTGGAACTCCCGCTGGTACGCGAACAACCGTGACTTCGGCCACATGCTGGCCGAGGACATGAAGGTGCGCGAGTACCTGAAGACCAAGCTGAAGAACGCCGCGGTCTCGCGCGTGCTGATCGAGCGTCCGGCCAAGAACGCCCGCATCACGATCTACTCCGCCCGCCCGGGCGTGGTGATCGGCAAGAAGGGCGAGGACATCGAGAACCTGAAGAAGGAACTCGCCACCCGCCTGGGCGTGCCGGTCGCGGTGAACATCGAGGAAGTGCGCAAGCCTGAAGTCGATGCCCAGCTGATCGCCGACTCGATCACCCAGCAGCTCGAGAAGCGCATCATGTTCCGCCGGGCGATGAAGCGCGCCATGCAGAACGCGATGCGCCTGGGCGCGCAGGGCATCAAGATCATGTCCGCCGGCCGCCTGAACGGCATCGAGATCGCGCGCACCGAGTGGTACCGCGAAGGCCGCGTGCCGCTGCACACGCTGCGCGCCGACATCGACTACGGCTTCTCCGAAGCCAAGACCACCTACGGCGTCATCGGCGTCAAGGTGTGGGTCTACAAGGGAGACACGCTGGGTCGCACCGACCTGCCGTCGCTCGACTCCACGCCCCGTCCCGAAGGCGAAGAGCGCCGTGGCCCGCGTGGCCCGCGCCGTGACGGCGACCGCCGTGGCGGCCCCGGCGGCGATCGCCGTGGCGGCCCTGGTGGCGGCCGTGGCGGCCCCCGCCGCGACATGGGTGCGACCAACGCTGCGCCGGCCGAAGGCAGCGACAAGCCCGCTGAAGCAACCGCAGGGGCGGATGCCCCGAAATCTACCGTTAAGCGCGTCCCCGCGCCGGGCGGCGCCAAGCGCTGATCCGACGGTAAAGGAGAGAACCAATGCTGCAACCTGCTCGCCGCAAATTCCGCAAAGAGCAAAAAGGCCGCAACACGGGCGTTGCCACCACCGGCAACTCCGTGGCGTTCGGTGACTTCGGCCTGAAGTGCACCGACCGCGGCCGCCTGACCGCCCGCCAGATCGAGGCCGCGCGTCGCGCGATCTCCCGCCACGTCAAGCGTGGCGGCCGCATCTGGATCCGCGTGTTCCCCGACAAGCCGATCTCCCAGAAGCCCGCCGAAGTGCGGATGGGTAACGGCAAGGGCAACCCGGAGTACTACGTGGCCGAGATCCAGCCGGGCAAGATCGTGTTCGAGATCGTCGGCGTGCCCGAGGAACTCGCGCGCGAAGCGTTCAAGCTGGCTGCCGCCAAGCTGCCGCTGCGCACCACGTTCGTGACCCGCATGATCGGCGCCTGAGGAGGAGATGGAAATGACGAAAGCCAATGATCTCCGCCAGAAGGACGTCGCCGGCCTGGAAGCCGAAGTGAAGTCGCTGCAGAAGGCCCATTTCGGCCTGCGCATGCAGAAGGCGACGCAACAACTCAACAACACCGCCACGCTGCGTTCCACGCGCCGTGACATCGCTCGCGCCAAGACCATCCTGGCGCAGAAGCGTGCGGAATCCGCCAAGACGTCGAAGGAGTGAACATGACGGAAGCGAAAACCTCCCTCAAGCGCACTCTCGTCGGCAAGGTGGTGAGCGACAAGCGCGCCAAGACCGTGACCGTGCTGGTCGAACGCCGCGTGAAGCACCCGCTGTACGGCAAGATCGTGATCAAGTCGAGCAAGTACCACGCGCACGACGAACAGGGCCAGTTCCACACCGGCGATGTCGTCGAGATCGAGGAAAGCCGTCCGATCTCCAAGACCAAGAACTGGGTCGCGACCCGCCTGGTGGAGAAGTCCGAGGCGGTCTAAACCCCGCGGCCCCTGCAGGCCCTCTGGAAACGGCCCACAATCGTGGGCCGTTTTTCTTTTGTCCAGTCACTTCAACGAGGAGATCGAAATGATCCAGGTCGGCGACCAACTCCCTGATGTCACCCTGCAGGAATATTCGGAAGTCGAGGGCAATGGCTGCAGCATCGGCCCCAATCCGGTGAAGGTGCGCGAAGCCGCCAAGGGCAAGACCATTGCGCTGTTCGCGCTGCCCGGCGCGTTCACGCCCACCTGCTCGGCCAAGCACGTACCCGGCTACGTGGAGAAGTTCGACGAACTGAAGAAGGCCGGTGTCGACGAGATCTGGTGCGTGAGCGTCAACGACGCCTTCGTGATGGGCGCCTGGGCGCGCGAGCAGAAGAGTGCCGGCAAGGTGCGCATGCTGGGCGACGGCAGCGCCGACTTCGCCCGCGCGACCGGCCTGACGCTGGACCTGACGGCGCGCGGCATGGGCGTGCGCAGCAACCGCTATTCGATGCTGGTCAAGGACGGCAAGGTGGCCAGCCTGAACGTCGAGGGGCCAGGCAAGTTCGAGGTGAGCGACGCGGGGACGATGCTGTCGCAGGTGAAGGCCTGACCCTGCTTTTTCCCTCCCCCTCTGGGGGAGGGCAGGGTGGGGGCGCTCGGTCGCCTGAACGAGGCGCGGCTGATCGAGCGCCGCAGCGCCCCCACCCCAACCCTCCCCCGGAGGGGGAGGGAGTAAAGACCGTCCTAGCCCCGGCTGCTCAAGGGCGCCGGCGCGCTGACCCACAGCTCCGCCTTCAGGTAGTGCGCCCCGGCAATCGGGTTGTGGTAGTAGGGCGGGATCTCCTCGAAGCCGAGTTCCTCGTAGAGCGCCCGCGCCGCCTCCATGTCGTCCAGCGTGTCCAGCAGCACGCAGTCGTAGCCGGCGCGGCGCGCCGCATCGAGCGCCGCCTCGGCCAGCTGCCGCCCGAGGCCGAAGCCGCGGAAGGGCCGGCGCACGTACAGGCGCTTCATCTCCGCGGCATTCGGATAGTCGGCGTTGTCGATGGGACGCAGGGCGCAGCAACCGGCGACCTCGCCGTCCACGCGCGCCACGTAGAGGGCTCCGCGCGGCGGCACGTACTCGCCCGGCAGCGTGGCGAGCTCCTCCTCGAAGTTCTGGAAGCAGAGGTCGACGCCGAGGCCCTCGGCGTATTCGCGGAAGATGGCGCGCACTGCGTCGAGCTCGCGCCTTGCGGGAGTGGTCAGCTCGATGACCGGCAAAGGGGCAGTGTCCAAGGTCGGGAAAGCAAGTCCACGGACGGCGAATTTTAGCCAAGTCGCACGGATGAGCTTGTTTTTCAACCCAGCCGGCTGATCCAGGTGACCAGGCCGGCGCAAGCGAGCGCCACGGCGGCGGCCACCGTGCGCGAGGCCGCGTCGTCGCGGGCCGGCGGGGCGGCGTGCGCCAGTTCCTTGTCGCCCGTGATCATCGGGCGCACCAGCGCCTGGCGCCGGCGGCGCTCGTAGAACACGATGGCGGCGATATGCAGCCCCACCAAAGCGAACACGAGCCACTGGCCCACGTGGCGGTGGTAGGAGGTGAGCGCCAGGCCGCGTGCGGTGGAGACGAAGCGATTGAGCGGGCCGGTGAAACCCGCTTCGTCGTCCGTGAAGAGCCCGCTCGCCGCCTGCGCCAGCAGCACCAGCAGCATCGCGAAGACCGAGGCCGCGCCGAGCGGGTTGTGGCCCACCAGGTGGTCCGGATGCGGGCGGCCGCCCAGGTAGGCCAGCACCTTGCCCGGGGCATAGAGGAAGGAGCCGAAGCGCGACCAGCGCCCGCCGATGAAGCCCCACACCAGCCGGAACAGCAGCAGCGCCAGCACCGTGCATCCGATGCGCGCGTGCCATTCGGTGCCGCCTTCCACCTTGGCCGTGATCACGAGGGCGACGACGCACATCGCGAGTAACCAATGGAATAAACGCGTGGGCAGGTCCCAGACGCGGACGCGATAAGACATCGGTGATCCTGTTGTCGTTGGCACTAGCGAAAAGCCGGATGGCCGGCGCCGAAATGCTTAGTAGATTCCCGCGGTGGACAGTTCCGGACCGAACTTTTTTCACAGGTCCCGGGTCTGCCGCCTTGGCACCCGCCACTCTACCCAACGGAGAAGAACCGATGAAAGTTGTTGCCACCCTCGCCCTCGCCGCCGCCGCGTTCACCCTCGCCGCGCCGGCGTCCGCCCAGTTCGCCAAACCCGAGGATGCGGTCAAGTACCGCCAGAGCGCCATGTTCATCATGGGCCAGAACTTCGGCCGCATCGGCGCCATGGTGAACGGCAAGGCGCCGTACGACCCCGCTGCCGCCGCCACCAGCGCCGAGATCGTGGCGGAGATGGCCAAGCTGCCCTGGCCCGGTTTCACCGCCAACACCGACAAGCTGTCGCAGAAGGCGAAGTCGGAGATCTGGGTCGACGCCGCCAAGTTCAAGGAAGCGTCGGAGCGCCTGCAGAACGCCGCTCCCAAGCTGGCCACCGCGGCGAAGACCAACAACCTCGACACGCTGAAGACCGCCTTCCAGGAGACGGCGGGCGCGTGCAAGAACTGCCACGACAACTTCCGCAACCAGTGAAGTGACCGTCACCCCCGCGCAGGCGGGGGCCCAGGGAAGAAAGCAAAAGCGGCCGACGGCCGCTTTTGTGTTCGGGAGCCCTGGATTCCCGCCTGCGCGGGAATGACGGAGTCGAAGCGGGAATGACGCAGGTGAAACGGAATGACGGAGGGGAAGCGGAAATGACGCAGGGGTGCGTGCACCTCAGCCCGCGCACTCCACCAGCATCCGCACCAGCTCCTGCGGCGCGCTGATCATCGGGTCGTGCCCGGTCGCCAGTTCCCGCACCTGCGCGCCGCCGCCGCGCATCCATTCGCCGTCCCAGAAGCCAGCGTCGCGCACGCGCGGGCGGATCGAATCGATGGTGCCCAGCCGCGGCTGCACGCAGTCGATGAAGGTGCGCGGCACACTGGCTACCCGCCGGGCGTCGAACTGCAGCGGCGCCTGGTAGGTGTGCCCGGGGTGGGGCGTCTGCCGGCGCTGCACCCACGCGTGGTCCGCCGCGGCCAGACCGAACACCGACGGATCCGGTGCCGGGAAGGCGAAATCCGGTGAGCCCTGGGCCGCCGCCAGCCGCGCCTCGCGGGTGGCGCTCGCATGCGTGCTGCTCCAGCTTTCCCCCGGCTTGGGCACCACGGCGTCGATGTACACCAGGTGCTTCAGGCGCTGCGGCATGCGGTCCGCCACCGCGGTGCCGATCATGCCGGCGTAGGAGTGCACGGCCAGCACCACGTCCTGCAGTTCCTCGGCCTCGAGGGTGTTGGTCACGTCGGCGATGTGCGTCTCCAGCGTGATCAGCGAGGACATCAGGTGCACCCGCTCGCCCACGCCCGTCAGGCACACGGCCAGCGCGCGATGGCCCTGCGCATGCAGCGCATCGACCACCCGCCGCCAGGCCCAGGCGCCGTGCCAGGCGCCGTGCACGAGGACGAAGTTCGCCATCAGATCACCTCCTTCGCGCGCAACGCGCGGATCCGCTGCGCGTCCAGGCCCAGCACCTCGCCCAGCACCTGCTCCGTGTGCTGCCCCAGCAGGGGCGGCGGCAGGTCCGTGCGCACCGGCGTAGCACCCAGCTTCAGCGGGCTGCCCACCAGGTTCAGCGGACCGGCCAGCGGATGCTCCCACTGGTGCACCATGCCGCGCTCGCGCACCTGCGGATCGGCGAACACCTCGCCGATGGAGTTGATCGCGCCGCACGGCACCTTGGCCGCCTCCAGCGCCGCCAGCCAGTCGGCCTTGCGCCGGGTCTTCATCACTTCTTCCAGGATCGGCACCAGCACCGCGCGGTTGTGGACCCGGTCGCGGTTCCTGGCGAAGCGCGTGTCGGTCGCCAGTTCCGGCCGGCCCGCGACCTGGCAGAACTTGCCGTACTGTCCGTCGTTGCCCACGGCCAGGATGATGTGGTCCTTGTGGCCGTCATCGGCCGGTGCGACCTCGAACACCTGGTACGGCACGATGTTCTGGTGCGCATTGCCGGCGCGGCCCGGCACCTTGCCGCTCACGAGGTAGTTGGCCCCCAGGTTGGCCAGCATCGCCACCTGCGTGTCGAGCAGCGCCATGTCGAGGTGCTGGCCCTCGCCGGTCCGCTCGGCGTGGCGCAGCGCGGCCAGGATGCCGACGCAGGAATACATGCCCGTGAACAGGTCGGCGACCGCCACGCCCACCTTCTGCGGCCCGCCGCCGAGATCGTCGCGCTCGCCGGTGATGCTCATGAGCCCGCCCATGCCCTGGATGGCGTAGTCGTAGCCGGCACGCTCGCGATAGGGGCCGGTCTGGCCGAAGCCCGTGACGCTGCAGTAGACGATGCGCGGGTTCACCGCCTTCAGCGCCGCGTAGTCCAGGCCGTAGCGCGCCATGTCGCCGACCTTGAAGTTCTCCACGAACACGTGGCAGTGCTTCGCCAGTTCGCGCACCAGCGCCTGCCCCTCGGCCTGCGCGATGTCGCAGGTCACCGAGCGCTTGTTGCGGTTGGTGCCCAGGTAGTAGGCGGCCTCGTGCGTGTCCTGGCCGGCGCGGTCCTTCAGGAAGGGCGGGCCCCAGGTGCGGGTGTCGTCGCCGGTGCCGGGGCGTTCGATCTTGATCACGTCGGCGCCCAGGTCCGCCAGCGTCTGCGTGCACCAGGGGCCGGCCAGCACGCGCGACAGGTCGAGCACGCGGATTCCATCGAGAGCATTCATGCACGCCATTATCGGGAAACGGATAATGGCCGGAGCGCCCCGCAAGAAGGCGCCTTCCGCTTCATCCAAGGTTCCCGATGTCCCTGCTCGATCGCCGCCAGACGGTGGTGGTGTTCCTGGCGTTCGCCTTCGCCTATTTCTTCGCCGCCGTGCTGCGCGCCATCACGGCCACCCTGTCCCCGGTGCTCACGCGCGAGTTCCACCTCGACGCCGGCGCGCTCGGCCTGCTGGCCGGCGGCTACTTCCTCGGCTTCGCGATCATCCAGCTGCCGCTGGGCACCTGGCTCGACCGCCACGGCCCGCGCAAGGTCAACCTGTGGTTCGTCGCGCTGGCCGTGCTCGGCTGCGGCGCCTTCGCCATGGCGACCAGCTTCGGCTGGCTGCTGGCCGCGCGCGTGCTGTGCGGGCTGGGCGTGGCTTCCTGCCTGATGGCGCCGCTCACCGGCTTCCGCCGCTGGTTCACGCCCGGGGTGCAACTGCGCACCAATTCCTGGATGCTCATGACCGGCTCCTTCGGCATGGTCGCGTCCACGCTGCCGGTGCAATGGCTGCTGCCGCAATTCGGCTGGCGGCCCCTGTTCTGGGGCCTGGCGGTGCTGCTGGCGCTGTCGATGTTCGTGATCGCCTGGCGCGTGCCGGAGTGGAGCGAGTCCGACCACGCGCTGCCGCCCGGCGCCCCGCGCGCCAGCTACGCGCCGGTGTGGCGCCACCCGTACTTCTGGCAGATGGCCCCGCTCGGCTTCTTCACCTACGGCGGCATGATCGCCGTGCAGTCGCTCTGGGCCGGGCCCTGGCTGTCGCGCGTGGCCGGCGCCGATCCGGTGCAGGCCGCCGGCGGCCTGTTCACCATCAACCTGTGCATGCTGGCCACCTTCTGGACCTGGGGCCTGATGAATCCCTGGCTGCAGCGGCGCGGCATCGTCACCGACAAGCTGATCGCCTGGGGCACGCCCCTGAGCCTGCTGGCCGTGGCCAACCTGGTGGTCTCCGGCCCCCATGCCGGCGCGGCGGCGCTGGCCTTCTTCTGCACCAGCAGCACCTTCGTCGCCCTGGCGCAGCCGGCCGTGGGCATGGTGTTCCCGGCAACGCTTGCGGGCCGCGCGCTGTCCGCCTACAACCTGGTGATCTTCGTCGGCGTGTTCGTGGTCCAGTGGGGGATCGGCCTGCTCGTCGACGCCTTCCGGCAGGCCGGCTGGAGCGACGTGGACGCCTTTCGTGGCGCCTTTGGTGTCTTCCTCGCCACGAGTGCCCTGTCCTACGCGTGGTTCCTGTGGAGCAGACGCCATAATCGGCAGAGCCCATGAACGCCATCCTGCTGATCGCCCACGCGCCGCTGGCCAATGCGCTGCGGCAGTGCGCGCTGCATGTCTTCCCCGACTGCGGGGCGGCGGTGACGGCGATCGACGTGCAGCCGAACCTCTCGCCGGACGAGACGCTGGCCGCCGCGCGCATCGCGATGGAGCAGCTCACGGCGGCGGGCCACGTCCAGGGCGTCCTGGTGCTCACCGACATCTTCGGCGCCACGCCCAGCAACGTGGCGCAGAAGCTGGTGGACGGCGTCGCTTCCCGCCTGATCACGGGCGTGAACCTGCCGATGCTGCTGCGCAGCGTGAGCTACCGCAACGAGCCGCTGGACACGCTCGTCTCGCGCGCGGTGATCGGCGGCACCCAGGGCGTGATGCAGGTCGCCATCACGGCGCCGCAGCAGCAGCCACAACGCAACCATGATCAAGACCACAACGACCATCAGCAATAAGCTCGGCCTGCATGCGCGCGCCTCGGCCAAGCTCACCAAGCTGGCGGGCAGCTATCCGTGCGAGGTCTGGGTCAGCCGCGGGGAGCGGCGCGTGAACGGCAAGAGCATCATGGGCGTGATGATGCTGGCCGCCGGCGTCGGCGCCGAGATCACGCTGGAGACCAGCGGCGACAAGGAGCAGGAGGCGATGGACGCGCTGCTGGCCCTGATCGCCGACAAGTTCGGAGAGGGCGAGTGACTTTCGCGGTCCATGGCATCGCGGTCGCCCGGGGGATCGCCATCGGTCGCGCGGTCGTGACCGGCTCCGGCCGGGCCGACGTCGTCCACTACTTCATCCAGCCGGACCAGATCGGCCCCGAGATCGAGCGGATCCGCGTCGGCCGCAATGCGGTGGTGGAGGAGATCCAGCGCCTGCAGCAGACCATCACGACGATGGGCCCGAAGGAAGCGCCGCACGAACTGTCGGCGCTGCTGGACGTGCACCTGATGCTGCTGCAGGACGAGGAGCTGATCGAAGGCGTCAAGCACTGGATCACCGACCGCCTCTACAACGCCGAATGGGCGCTGACCACGCAGCTCGAAGTGCTGTCGCGCCAGTTCGACGACATGGAGGACGAGTACCTGCGCGAACGCAAGGCGGATCTCGAACAGGTCGCCGAACGCATCCTGCGCTACATGAAGGGCATCCCTTCGCCGGTCACGCAGCCGGTGGCGCGGCGCAAGACGCAGCAGGACCTGCTGCTCGATGACAGCGTGGACGTGCCGCTGGTGCTGGTGGCGCACGACCTGTCGCCGGCCGACATGCTGCAGTTCAAGCAGAGCGTGTTCGCGGGCTTCGTCACCGACGTCGGCGGCAAGACCTCGCACACCGCGATCGTCGCGCGCAGCCTGGACATCCCGGCCGTCGTCGGCGCCCGTTCGGCGAGCAACCTGGTGCGCCAGGACGACTGGGTGATCATCGACGGCGACACCGGCGTGATGATCGTCGACCCGTCGGCCATCATCCTGGCCGAATACGGCTTCAAGCAGCGCCAGGCCGAACTGGAACGCAGCCGGCTCAATCGCCTGCGCCACACGGCGGCGGTGACGCTCGACGGCCAGAAGGTGGAACTGCTCGCCAACATCGAACTCCCCGACGACGCCGTCGGCGCGCTCAAGGCCGGCGCCGTGGGCGTCGGCCTGTTCCGCAGCGAATTCCTGTTCATGGGCCACGGCGGCGACATGCCCGACGAGGAGGCGCAGTACCAGGCGTACAAGCGCGCGATCGAAGGCATGCAGGGCCTGCCGGTCACGATCCGCACGCTGGACGTGGGCGCCGACAAGCCGCTGGACGACTCCCGGCGCGATTTCGCCCACCTGAATCCTGCCCTGGGCTTGCGGGCGATCCGCCTGAGCCTCGCCGAGCCGGACATGTTCCGCACCCAGGTGCGCGCGATCCTGCGCGCTGCAGCCCACGGCAAGGTCAATCTGCTGATCCCGATGATCGCGCACGCCACGGAGATCCGGCAGACCTTGTCGCTGATCGACTTCGCGCGCGCCGAGCTGGACAACCGCGGCGTGCCCTACGGTTCGGTGGAGATCGGCGCCATGATCGAGATCCCGGCCGCCGCGCTGTCGCTGCGCACCTTCCTCAAGTACTTCGATTTCCTCTCGATCGGCACCAACGACCTGATCCAGTACACGCTGGCGATCGACCGCTCCGACGAATCGGTCGCGCACCTGTACGACCCCTGCCATCCCGCGGTGCTGCGGCTGGTGGCCGACACCATCGCGGAGTGCCGGCGCCAGAACAAGGGCGTGAGCGTGTGCGGCGAGATGGCCGGCGACACGCAGTTCACGCGCCTGCTGCTGGGCCTGGGCCTGCGCAGTTTCTCGATGCACCCGGCGCAGATCCTCGCCGTGAAGCAGGAGGTGCTGCGCGCCGACGCGAGCCGGCTGGAGACCTGGGCGCGCGAGGTGGTGGATTCGGAGGACCCGGCGCAGGCGCTGGCGGGTTGAGGCACCTAACGTGGGGCATCTCGTAGGCTGGGGCGGCGCCAGCCGCGGAAGGTGAGCTGCGCGAACCCCAGCGTCCCCGGCCGGCCACCCGCAGCGCCGGGGTTCCGGCGCTGGCGCGCGTCACCGCCAGCCTACGGGTTGGCACCGATGCAGTCTGCCGCCGCCGCCTCCAACAATCCCCCCGCAGGGTCCCCGCCGGCTCCCGCGTGAGGCGAGCCGGCGTGCCGCGCCGTGCACCGCCAAAGGGGAATGCATGGGCCTCACGCTGAATCATTTCTCGATCCGCACGCTGGACCTCGAAGCCACGCGCGACTTCTACGAGCGCGTGCTGCAGCTGACGGTCGGCCCGCGCCCGCCCTTTCCCTTTCCCGGCCTGTGGATGTACCGCGGCGACCACGGCGACTACCAGAACGCCGTCGTGCACATCATCGGCATGGACCCGGACGACCCGGTGGGCCTGCGCAAGTACCTGGGCGATCGCGACGTCTCCTCGCTGCGCGGCAGCGGCGCCGTGGACCATGTCGCCTTCTTCGCCACCGGCCTCGCGCAGATGCGCGCGCACCTGCAATCGCAGGGCATCGAAGTGCGCGAGCGCACCGTGCCGGCACTGGGCCTGCACCAGCTGTTCCTCGACGACCCGAACGGCGTCGTCGTCGAACTGAACTATCCCGCTTCCGAACATCCCGGCTCCGCGGCCTGAGCCCCGCGACGTGGTGGTGCTCCATCCCGGTGCCGTGTCCCTGCGCGGCACGGCTGGACGTGTCCTGAAGGAGGCCTGCGCATGAAGGCGCCCGATTTCGATTACGTGAAGGCGCGCAGCGTCGCCGAGGCACTGGAACTGCTCGCGCGCCATGGCGACGACGCGCGCATCCTGGCCGGCGGGCAGACGCTGCTCGCGGCGCTCAACCTGCGCCTCTCGGAGCCGAAACTCCTGATCGACATCGGCGGCCTCGCCGAACTGCGCGGCATCGAGCGCCGGGGCGAGCGCCTGCACATAGGCGCGCTCACGACGCACAGCGAGATCGAGGCCTCCCCGTTGGTGGCGGAACTGGCCCCACTGCTGTGCGCCGCCGCGCCGCACATCGGCCACCGCGCCATCCGCAACGCGGGCACCTGGGGCGGATCGCTCGCCCATGCCGATCCCGCCTCGGAGTGGCCCTGCTGCCTGCTGGCGCTCGACGGCGTCGTCACCGTGCGCGGCCGCGCCGGCGAGCGCCGCATCCCCGCCGCCGATTTCTTCCGCGCCATCCTGACCACCGCCCTCGCGCCGGACGAACTGCTGGTCGACGCCGATGTGCCGATCGCCACGTCCGCCGACTGGTTCGGCTTCGACGAACTGGCGCGGCGCCGCGGCGACTACGGCGTGGCCGGCCTGGCGGTCGCGGCGCGCTTCCAGGGCGCCACCGCGCAACAGGTGCGGCTGGCCTTCCTCGGCATGGGCGCGACACCGCTGCGCGCGCGCCGCACCGAGGCGCTGCTGGCGGGGCAGCCGCTCACGGGGGCCAGCATCGAGCTCGCACTGGCGGGCCTGCAGGCGGACCTCGATCCCTTTCCCGACCTGCACCACAGCGCGGCGATGAAGCAGCACCTGGCCGGCGTGCTCGCGCGCCGCCTGCTGTCCGCCGCCCTGGCCAGCCGCGCGGCGCTGGCCGCCTGAACCCCGCCCGCAGAGGAGAACGCATGGCCGATGTCCGCACCATAGCCCTGAGCGTCAACGGCCAGGCCGTGCGCCGCCCCGTGCAGCCGCGCCAGCACCTGGTCGATTTCCTGCGCGATGCGCTGGGCCTGAAGGGATCGCACCTCGGTTGCGAGCACGGCGTGTGCGGCGCCTGCACGGTCGAAGTCGACGGCCGCATCGTGCGCGGCTGCCTCACGCTGGCCGTCCAGGCCGACGGTCGCCGCGTACGCACCATCGAAGGCGTGAGCCAGGACGGCGACGTCACCGACCTGCAGGAAGCCTTCGTGCGGCGCAACGCGCTGCAATGCGGCTTCTGCACGCCGGGCATGGTGCTGGCCGCGAAGGAATTGCTGGAAACGAAACCGGACGCGACGCGCGCCGAAGTGCGCGAGTGGATGGGCGGCAACTACTGCCGCTGCACCGGCTACCACGCCATCGTCGACGCGATCTGCGACACGCTGGACGCGCGCGCCGGGCGGGCCGCGGCCGGAGCCGTGCGATGAGCGAGATCGTCGAACAGCCGGAACAGCGCGAAGTCGCGCTCGCGCCCGTCACGCAAGACCCGCGCTACATCGGCACGACGCGCGAGCGCCCCGGCGTGCGCCGCCTGGTCCAGGGGCAGGGCGTCTACGTCGACGACATCGAGCTGCCGCGCATGGCGCACGCCGTGTTCTGGCGCAGCCCGGTGGCGCATTGCCGCATCTTGGGCATCCATGCCGATGCGGCGCGCCGCATGCCGGGCGTGATCCTGGTCGCGGACGGCCGCGACATCGCCACCGTCTGCAAGCCCTGGGTCGCGACGCTGGCGCACCTGGCCGGCATGAAGTCGGCGCCGCAGTATCCGCTGGCGATCGAGCGGGCCTGCTGGCAGGGCGAGGCCGTGGTGGCGGTGGTGGCCGAAACACGCGAGCAGGCGGAGGACGCGCTCCAGCACGTGCAGGTCGACTACGAGCCGCTGCCGCCGGTGGTCGACATGGAAACGGCGCTGGCCGCCGGCACGCCCGTGATCCACCCGGAGCTGGGCGACAACCTGTGCTTCACGCGCACGCTGGCCACCGCCGCCGTCGACGAAGCGTTCGCCCGCGCCGACGCGGTGGTGGAAGCCACCTTCGAGTTCGGCCGCCACACCGGCGTGACGCTCGAGCCGCGCAGCCAGCTCGTGGACTGGAATGCCGCCGAACAGCGCCTGACCGTCTACCACTCCTGCCAGGCGCCGCACATGATGCAGGACCTGTACGCGCGCCAGTTCGACCTGCCCGAATCCTCGGTGCGGGTGATCTGCAAGGACGTCGGCGGCTCGTTCGGCATCAAGGTGCACGCCTATCCCGACGACTTCGCGACCGTGGCGCTGGCGATGCTGTGCCGGCGGCCGGTGAAGTTCGTGGCCGACCGCATCGAGTCCTTCACCAGCGACATCCACGCGCGGCACCACCGCGTCAAGGGGCGCATCGCCGCCAGCCGCGAGGGCGCGATCCTGGCCTTCGAGATCGACGACCTCACCGGCATCGGGCCCTATTCGATGTTCCCGCGCACCAGCGCGATCGAAGGCAACCAGGTGGTCAACCTGGTGGGCGGCCCGTACCGCCACCAGCAGTACCGCGCGCGCGTCGACGTAGTGTTCCAGAACAAGACGCCGACCTGCCAGTACCGCGGCGTCGGCCACCCGATCGCCTGCTCGGTCACGGAGGGCCTGGTGGACCTGGCCGCGCGCCAGTTGCGCATCGACCCGCTGGAATTCCGGCGCCGCAACGTGATCCCGGACGACGCCTACCCCGCCACCGGCGCCAGCGGCATCCGGCTGGAGGTGCTCTCGCACGAGGCCTGCCTGCGCCGCATCGAGGAGATGATCGACTACGGCGCCCTGCGTGCCGAGCAGGCGAGGCTGCGCGCGCAAGGCATCCACCGCGGCATCGGCTTCGCCACGGTGATCGAGCTGACCAACCCGAGCGCGGCCTTCTACGGCGTGGGCGGCGCGCGCATCGCGTCGCAGGATGGGGCGACGCTGCGGCTCGATCCTTCCGGCGCCGTGGTGGCGCTGGTCGGCGTCGGCGAGCAGGGGCAGGGCGCCGAAGGCATCTTCCGCCAGATCGCCGCCGATGCGGTCGGCGTGGACCTCGAGCGCGTGCGCGTGGTCACGGGAGACACCGAGGTGACGCCCTACGGCGGCGGCACCTGGGCCTCGCGCGGTGCGGGCATCGCCGGCGAGGCGGTGCTGCTCGCGGGCCAGGCGTTGCGCGCCAACATCCTCAAGCTGGCGGCCGTGATGCTGCAGCGCGATGCGGCGATGCTCGCCGTGCGGCGCGGCCAGGTCGTCGATGCCGCCACGCAGGAGCCGCTGCTGCCCTTGGCCGAACTCGGTCGCGTCGCCTACTACCGCTCCGACACGCTGCCGCGCGACTTCACGCCGGAGCTGATGGTCACGCGCCACTACGCCCAGCGCGACTATCCCTTCATCTTCACCAACGGCGTGCAGGTCTCGTTCGTGGAGGTCGACACCGACACCGGCTTCGTGCGCCTGCTCAAGCACTGGGTGGTCGAGGACTGCGGGCGCGTCATCAACCCGCAACTGGTCGACGAGCAGATGCGCGGCGCCATCGTGCAGGGCATCGGCGGCGCGCTGCTGGAGGAGTGCCTGTACGACGACCAGGGGCTGATGCTCAACGCGAACCTGGCCGAGTACCTCGTGCCGATGTGCGCCGAGATGCCCGACATCGAGGTGGCGCACGTGCAGACGCCCACGCGCAGCAGCCAGTTGGGCGCCAAGGGCGCCGGCGAGGCCGGCACTGCCGGCGCGCCGGCCGCGGTGATGAACGCGATCAACGATGCGCTCGCGCCGCTGGGCGCGCAGGTGTGGTCGCAGCCGATCACGCCGGAGAAGATCCTGCGCGCGTTGGGCACGGTGATCTGAAGTCTTAGGGGTTCGTCCCGATGCCCGGCCCCCACCCCCCACCAACAATCCCGCGGATGGCGCAGGTCCTCGTCGTGGGTGGGTCGCTCGGGGGTCTGATGGCCGCCAACCTGCTCGCTCGCAACGGGCACCAGGTCACCGTGCTGGAGAAAGCGGCAGGGCCGATGGAGGGCCGCGGCGCCGGCATCGTGAGCCACCGCGTGCTCGAGGACGGCCTGCGCCGCATCGGCATGCCTGCGGACTATGCACTGGGCATCCGCGTGCCGGGGCGCATAACGCTCGATAGCCACGGTGCCGTGCTCGGACGACTGGAGATGCCGCAGGTCCTGACCTCCTGGGGCCGCCTGTACCAGTTGCTGCGCGAATTGCTGCCGCCCACGGCGGCCTACCGCCAGGGCATGACGGCGCAAGGTGTCGAGGAACGCGGCGAACGCGTGGTGCTGCACACGAATGCGGGCGCATTCGAGGCCGACCTGGTGGTCGCCGCCGATGGCATCCGCTCCGCGATCCGCCAGCAGTGCTGGCCGGAGGTGCAGCCCCAGTACGCCGGCTACGTCGCGTGGCGCGGCCTGTGCGACGAGGCCGTGGTCTCGCGCGGCACGCACGAAACGATGTTCCCGCTGTTCGCGTTCTGCACGCCGCCGGGCGAGCAGATGCTGGGCTACCCCGTCGCGGGGCCGGGTCAGCGCATGGAGCCGGGTCATCGGTCCTGGAACTTCGTCTGGTACCGCGCGGCGCCCGCACCGGAAGGACTGGCGCGCCTGCTCACCGATGCCGACGGCACGCACCATCCGCACGGCATCCCGCCGAACAAGGTCTCGTGGCGCGAGGTCGCCGCGATGCGCGAGGACGCGCGCCGGCTGCTCGCACCGCAGTTCGCCGAGATCGTGGAGAAGTGCGGCCAGCCCTTCCTGCAGCCGATCCACGACGTGGCCTCGCGCGAGATCGCCCGCGGACGCATCGCGCTGCTCGGCGACGCGGCCTTCGTGGCCCGGCCGCACGTCGGCATGGGCGTGACCAAGGCGATGCAGGACGCACTCGCGCTCGCGCACGCGCTGGCCACCCACGGCGCGACGCCGCGCGCGCTGCAGGCCTACGCGCAGGAGCGCGCCCCGAGCGCCCTGCAGGTCGTGCGGCGGGGCCGCCGCCTCGGTGCCTACATGCAGGCCTGCGGCCAGGACGGCGTGGTGCAGGCCCGCGACGCGCTCGCCGCCATGAACGAAACCGCCGTCGAACTCGACACCCTGGACCTGAACGAGGAGAACGCGCATGAACGCACCGCTTCCGTCCCGCTCGCCTGAAGCTTCCCGCCGCCGCCTGCTGCAGGCCGGTGCCGCCGGCGCCGCCCTCGTCGCGGCGCCGTTCGCGGCGCAGCTCGCGCGGGCGCAGGCCGGCAACATCAAGATCGGCTTCCTCGTCCCGCTCACCGGCCCCTACGCGCCGGAAGCGCAGGACCAGGTGCGTTCCGCCGAACTGGCCGTCAAGGACTTCAACGACGCCGGCGGCTTCAACGGCCGCAAGGCCGAACTGCTGGTGCGCGACGACAAGCTCAATGCCGGCGAGGCCGCGACACGCACGCTGGAGCTGATCGAGAAGGACAAGGTCGACTTCATGGCCGGGTCCCTCTCGGCGGCCACGCAGCTGTCGATGAACGCCGTCACGCGCGAGCGCAAGGTGATCTTCGTCTCGATCAGCCAGTCCGACGCGATCAACGAGGTCAAGGACTTCAGCCCCTACACCTTCCACGAGGCGCTCAATCCGCACCTCACCGCCGGCGCGGTGGCGCGCTACTGCTTCCCGAAGTTCGGCAAGCGCATCGTCTACCTGACCGCCGACTACGCCTACGGCCACGAGATGGTCCGCGGCTTCGAGCGCGCCGGCAAGGCCTTCGGCGCGACCACGCTGGCCGACATCCGCCACCCGCTGGGCACCTCCGACTACTCGGCCTTCCTGCCGCGCATCCAGGCCCTGAAGCCGGACATCCTCGTGATGAACAACTTCGGCCGCGACTTCCTCAATGCGCTGAAGCAGGCGACCGACTTCGGCCTGAAGTCCACCACCCGCATCATCACGCCGGTGCTGCTGTTCACCGCCCGCCAGACCGGCGGCGCCGACGTCTTCGACGGCGTGGTCGGCGGCACCTCCTACTACTGGGGCATCGAGGACCACGTGCCGGCCGCCAAGGTCTTCAACGACAAGTTCCGCAAGGCCTACAACGGCGCGCTGCCCTCCGACTACGGCGCGCTCGGCTATGCGGGCGTGCGCAGCGTGCTGCAAGGCGTGCTCGATGCCAAGACGACCCAGTCCGACCAGGTCAGCGCCGCGATGACCCGCATGAAGTACAACTGGTACAAGGGCCCGGAGTACTACCGCGCCTGCGACCACCAGGCGGTGCAGTCGGTGTTGATCATCGAGTCCAAGAGCAAGGGCAACAAGGACAAGAACGACGTCTTCAACGTCGTGCACACCGACGAGCCGAGCGAGGCCAACCTGCGCACCTGCGCCGAGCTCGGTCACAAGGCCTGAACCTTGGAACAGTTCACCCCGTCGCTGCTGGCGCTGCAGCTCGTGACCGGCATCGCGCTGGGCGCGATCTACGCGCTGCTGGCGGTCGGCCTGTCGCTGATCTTCGGCATGCTGACGGTGGTGAACTTCGCCCACGGCGCCCTCTTCATGCTGGGGGCCTTCCTGGGCGTGTATTTCTACGGCCTCACGGGCAGCTTCGTCGTCAGCCTGGTGATCACGCCGCTGGTGGTGGGATGCATGGGGCTCGTCACCGAGCGCTTCCTGGTGCGGCCGCTGTACGGCCGCGGCATCGACTACCCGCTGCTGCTCACGTTCGGCCTGAGCTACGTGATCATCGAAGGCGTGCGCATCGTGTTCGGCATCGAGGGCATGGCCTCGAGCACGCCGGCGGCGCTGCGTGGCGCCGTCGACCTGGGCTTCGGCCATTTCCCGCTGTACCGCCTGTTCCTGATCTTCGCGACGGCCGTGGTCGTGGGCGCGCTGTGGCTGTTCATCGAGAAGACGCGCTACGGGCTGATCATCCGCGCCGGTTCGCGCGACCCCGAGATCGTGCGCGTGCTGGGCATCGACGTCGCCCGCGTGTGGTGGATGGTGTTCGGCATCGGCACCGCCATCGCCGGCATCTCCGGCGTGCTGGCCGCCCCCACGCGCGCCGTGAACGCGGAGATGGGGATCACGGTGCTGGCCGAATCCTTCGTGGTCACGGTGGTGGGCGGGATGGGATCGCTGCCGGGCGCCGTGGTGGCCGGCCTGCTGGTGGGCGTGGTCTTCAGCCTGACCTCGCTGCTCGCGCCGGACCTGGCGGAGCTGTCCATCTTCGTGCTGATGGCGCTGGTCCTGCTCGTGCGGCCGCAGGGGCTGTTCGGCAAGGCCGGGCTCATGAGTTGAGGCCCACCGGCTTGGCAACGCTCGTCCGCACCATCGAACGCCACCGCGTCGCGGCGGTGCTGCTGTTCCTGCTGGTGTTCCCGCTGCTGATGCCCTACGAGGCCCTGGCCGTGAACATCCTCGTGTTCGGTCTCTACGCGGTCGGCTTCAACCTCCTGTTCGGGTACACCGGCCTGCTGTCCTTCGGCCATGCGGCCTTCTTCGGCGTCGGGGCCTATCTCACCGGGATCGCCATCGTGCACGCCGGGCTGCCCTGGCCACTGGCGATCGCGGCCGGCGTCGCCGCTTCGCTGCTGGTGGGCGCGGCGGTCGGCTTCCTCGCGATCCGCAGCCGCGGCATCTACTTCTCCATGGTCACGCTGGCGCTGGCGCAGATCGTCTACTACGCCTTCTACAAGGCCGAGCGCTGGACGGGCGGCGAGAACGGCCTGCGCGGCGTGCGCGTCGACCCGGTGGAATTCGCCGGGCTGCGCCTGGACTTCACCAACCCCACGACCAAGTACTACGTGATCCTGGTGTTCGTCGCCGCGGCCCTGTGGCTGGTCTCGCGCATCCTGGCCTCGCCCTTCGGCGCGGTGATGGAGGCGATCCGCGAGAACGATCGGCGCGTTTCAGCCTGCGGCTACGACGTGGCCCGTTCCAAGCTGCTGGTGTTCGTGCTGTCCGCCGGCCTGTGCGGCCTGGCGGGCTCGCTGCGGGCGCTGCACCTGTCGGTGGTGCCGATCGACTCGCTGCACTACCTGACCTCGGGGCACGCGGTGATGATGTGCCTGCTGGGCGGCATGGGCACCTTCTTCGGCCCCTTCGTCGGCGCCGCCGTGTTCCTGTACCTCGAGGACGTGGTGACCACGCTGACGCAGCACTGGATGCTGGTGGTCGGCATCGTCTTCATGCTGTTCGTGCTGTTCTTCCCGCGCGGCATCTGGGGCACGGTGCTGCACGTGTTGCGCCAGCGGGAGACGGCCGGGAACGCAGTTCCCGTCGTTCCCGCGCAGGCGGGAATCCAGGACGCCCTGGGTCCCCGCCTCCGCGGGGACGACGGCAGGGGGGAGGTTTCGCCGTGAGCGACACGATCCTGGAGGCGCGCGGCATCGGCATGCGCTTCGGGCGCTTCCAGGCGCTGGCCAACGTCAGCACCTCGTTTCGCGAGCGCGAGCTGTGCGCCATCATCGGTCCCAACGGCGCCGGAAAGAGCACCTTCTTCAACATCCTGAGCGGCTCGCTGGCCCCCAGCAGCGGCCGCGTCCTGTTCCGCGGCGAGGACGTCACGGCGCTGCCGCAGCACGCCTACGCGCGCCTGGGGATCGCCAAGAGCTTCCAGATCACCAACGTCTTCAAGCAGCTGAGCGCGCACGAGAACGTGCGGGTGGCGGCGCAGATGCGGCACGTGCGCTTCAACTTCCTGAAGTCGCGCGAGGACTGGCCGCAGGCCAGGGAGGAAGCCGATGCCCTGCTCGAACGCGTCGGCCTGGCGCCCTGGCGCAACAAGCCGGCCGGGGACCTCGCGCACGGCCAGCAGCGCGCGCTGGAAGTCGCGATGGCCCTGGCCGCCCGCCCGCAGTTGCTGCTGCTGGACGAACCCACCGCCGGCATGTCGCCGGAGGAAACGACGGTGATGATGGCGCTGATCACCAGTCTCGCTCGCGAACGCACCGTGATCCTGGTGGAGCACAAGATGAAGCTGGTGATGGGCATCTGCCAGCGCCTGATCGTGCTGCACCACGGCGAGTTCCTGGCCGAGGGCACGCCGGAGGAGATCCGCGCCAACGACCAGGTGCGCAGCGTCTACCTGGGGCAAGGTTGATGGACGCGCCCTTGCTGCAGGTCCGCGGCCTGAACGCGTGGTACGACCACAGCCACGTGGTGCAGGACATCGCGTTCGAGGTGCGACGCGGCGAGATCGTGACGCTGATGGGGCGCAACGGCGCCGGCAAGACCACGACGCTGCGCACGGTGATGGGCCTGCTGGCGCGCAGCGCCGGCGAGATCGTGTTCGACGGCCAGCCGCTGCACCGCCAGCGGGCGCACGCGCGCTACCACCAGGGCCTCGCCTACGTGCCGGAAGACCGCCGGATCGTCGCCGGCCTCACCGTGCGCGAGAACCTGCAGCTGGGCCTGCTGGCGAGCGGCCGGCGCGCCGAGACCAACGCCATGATCGACGAGATCGCCGAGACCTTCCCGCGACTGAAGGAGCGGCTCGCGCAGGAGGCGACCTCGCTGTCCGGCGGCGAGCAGCAGATGCTGGCGATCGCGCGGGCCATGATGGCCAGGCCCAAGATGATCCTGCTGGACGAGCCCTCCGAGGGCATCATGCCGCTGCTGGTGCACGAGATGTTCCGCCTGTTCGTGCGCATGAAGCAGCAGGGCACCACCATCCTGCTGGTGGAGCAGAACGTGGAACGCGCGCTGTCGATCTCCGACCGCGCCTACATCCTCGACCAGGGCCACGTGGTGCACGAGGGCCGCGCCGAGGACCTGCTGGCCGACACCGAGATCCAGAACCGCTACTGCGCGGTGTAAGCGGCTTCTCAGCGCACCCGCGTGCCGATCAGCGCGGCGCCGATGATCAACGCCGCAGCCGCCAGGATGCTCAGGCTGAACGAGCGGCCGGTGACCAGCACCAGCAGCGTGGTCGAGGCCAGGGGCGTGAGGTAGCTGAGGATGCCGATGTGGCGCGCGTCGCCGGTCTTGAGCGCCTTGTCCCAGAGGAAGAAGGCGGCGCCCAGCGGGCCGAGCCCCATCACGGCGATCAGCGCGTAGTCGCGCGGCGACAGCTGCACCGGGTCTTCCAGCAGCGCGTGGCAGGCCAGCGACAGCAGTCCCGAGACGAGGCCGAACAGGCCGACCGCCGCCGTGGGGAAGGACGGCACGCGCCGCGTCCACAGCGAGTAACTGGACCAGATGAAGGCCGCGCCGAGCGCGGGCAGGTAGCCCCAGGACCAGGCTCCGCTCGCGCCGCCGCCGCCCAGGATCGCGATCGCCGCGCCGGCGAAGCCCGCCAAGCCGGCGAACACGTGCGCGCCCTTGAGGTGCACGTCGCGCAGCAGGATGGGCGCGAGCAGCACGATCAGCAGCGGCCACAGGTAGTTCACGAGGTTGGCCTCGACGGGAGGCGCGGCGCGCAGGGCGATGAACAGCAGGAAATGGTAGGCGAACAGGCCGTAGATGCCCAGGGCCAGGGTGCGCGGCGGCACGCGCCAGTGGCGGACCAGCGGCCACGCCGGCACGCTGCCGATCACCAGGGCGAGGCCGGTGAGGAGGAAGGGCGGGACGTGGCGCAGGGTGACGCCGAGGGCCGCGAGCGAGGCCCAGAGCGCGATGGCGCCGAGGGCGTACCAGTGGGGGGACATGGGCGCGGACTTTAACCGCAGCCGCGGCCGGCTTCCGTAGGCTGGCGGTGACGCGCGAAGCGCCGGAACGTAGGCTGGCGGTGACGCGCGAAGCGCCGGAACCCCAGCGATCGATCGCGTGAAGCGCTGGGGTTCGTGGCGCGCTGCGCGCGCGCTCACCGCCAGCCTACGAACCCGACTCGCGGATCAAGGCCCGCGGGTGCCCCCCAGCGCCGGAAACTCCTTGCCCCGCCCCGGCTGCCGCAACATCGCCAGCCGCCTGCGCATCCCCTCGATCTCGATCGTCTGGCCCGCGATGATCTCCTCGGCCAGTTGCCGCGTCGCCGGATCGCGCCCGTAGCGCAGCACCGCGCGCGCCATGTCCACCGCGCCCACATGGTGCGGGATCATCATCGCAAGGAAGTCGATGTCGGGATCGCCGGTCGCCGTGGCCGCGTGCATGGCGCTCATCATGCCCGCCATGCCTTCCTCCATCTCGGTGGCGAACGTCATCCGGTCTGCCCCCGCGCACCCACCCGCACGTAGACCAGGTTGATGCTCTTCTTGTTGCGCAGTTCGCCGGAAGGCAGCGCGATGGAGCCGAGCGGGATCTGCGCGATGAACGCCGGCCGCATCGGGTCGCGCACGTCGAAGGCGCTGCAGACCGTCTGGCCCGCGTTGGGCGTGCCGGGGAGTTCGTCCTGTTCGTGCGCGACGTACAGCAGCGTGTTCTCGGGGTTGGTCCACAGGCCGTGCGACTCGCGGCCGTGCGTGAAGAAGGTGCCGACCACCTTGCGCGCGCCCGGCGGGGCCGAGCGGTCGATGATCGCGATCTGGCTCGAAGCCACGCCGCCCGGCCCGTTGTCGTCGACGCGCGCGAGGCTGGCGTAGACCACCTTGCCGCGCGCGTTCTCCACGAACTCCACGTGGTTCGGCCGTGCGTTGGCGCCCAGCGGCACGGCATCGAGCAGGCCGAATTCGGGCCGCGTGGAGCGACACGACACGGCGTCGGCCAGCTTGTGCGAGAACCAGACCTCGCCGCCGTCCGGCGTGGTCTTCAGGAAGGGCGTGAAGCCCGGCTTGTCCTGGCCCGAGATGTCGAGCGTGACGCGCCGCTGCGGCAGGGTGAAGCCGTCGGCGCCCATGCGCAGCTCGAACACGTCGACGCTCGAGACCTTCTGGCTGGCGACGAAGGCGACCGTGTTCTCGCGGTTGAACCACACCTGCGCCGGCCCGGGCAGCGTTCCCACGTACATGCGGATCGCCTGGGCCGAGGCGTCGCCGCGCAGGTAGCGGATCGCCGCCTCGACGTCGAGCACCGCGATGCGGTCCTCGCCGCGCACCGTCACCCACAGTTCCTTGCCGTTGCGCGAGAAGGTGGGTTCGTGCGGCTCGCGGCCGACCAGGATGCCGGTGCTGATGCGTTCGCGATTGGTGGTGCTGCCGGCGGCGAAGTTCGGCGCGTTGCCGATCACGTGCCGCTGCGCCGCGTCGGTGAGGTAGATGTTGCTGGAGCCGCGCCCGCTGGTGGCGAGCAGGCGGCCGTCGGGCGAGGGCACGGCGCCGTGCGCATCGATGCAGCCGTGGTACAGCGGCTTGTGGATCATCGCCGCGTGCGTGGGCGCCACGCCGCCGGTCACGTAGCGGAAGGGCGGCCGCGGGTCCTCGTCGAAGCTCGTGAGGTTGATCGTCGTCTCGACCCGGTTGGTGGCCGGGTTGATCACCGCGATGGTGTTCGAGTCCTCGTTGGTGATGAAGACGCGGTCGGCGTCCTCGATGCCGGGCACGCGCGCGGGCGGGGCGGCGGGCTGGGCCTGCGCCAGCACGGGGCCGGTGGCCAGCGGCAGGGTGCCGGCGATCCGGAGGAAGTCGCGGCGGCTGGCCGAGGCCGGGCTGTCTTGTCGTTGTGGCATGCGGTGCTTTCCGGAATGGATGGGGACAAATGAAAAAAACGCTGCGAGCGCGCGTTTTATTCCATCCGGCCCCGCCCCGGTGCACCGCCGGTATCGGGGAAAGCCTTAGGCGCCGACGCCGGCGGCCTGCGCCTGCTGGTCCGCGTGGTAGGAACTGCGCACCAGCGCGCCCACGGCCGCGTGGGTGAAGCCCATCTCCCTGGCCTGCGCCTCGAACATCCTGAAGGTGTCCGGGTGCACGTAGCGGCGCACGGGCAGGTGCGAGGTGGTGGGCGCGAGGTACTGGCCGATGGTCAGCATCTCGATGTCGTGCGCGCGCATGTCGCGCATCACCGCGAGGATCTCCTCGTCGGTCTCGCCCAGGCCGACCATGAGGCCGCTCTTGGTCGGGATGTGCGGGAACAGGGCCTTGAACTTCTTCAGCAGGTTCAGGCTGAACTGGTAGTCCGAGCCCGGCCGCGCTTCCTTGTACAGGCGCGGGATGGTCTCGAGGTTGTGGTTCATCACGTCCGGCGGCGCGGCCTTCAGGATCTCCAGCGCGCGGTCGTCGCGGCCGCGGAAGTCGGGCACCAGGACCTCGATCCGCGTCGCGGGCGAGAGCTCGCGGGTCTGGCGGATGCACTCGACGAAGTGGCCGGCGCCGCCGTCGCGCAGGTCGTCGCGGTCGACGCTGGTGATCACGACGTACTTCAGCTTCATCTTCGCGATCGTCTCCGCCAGCTTGCGCGGCTCGGCGGTGTCCAGCGGGTCGGGCCGGCCGTGGCCCACGTCGCAGAACGGGCAGCGCCGCGTGCACTTGTCGCCCATGATCATGAAGGTGGCCGTGCCGTGGCCGAAGCACTCGCCGATGTTGGGACAGGAGGCTTCCTCGCACACCGTGTGCAGGCCCTGCTCGCGCAGGATCTGCTTGATCTCGTAGAAGCGGCTGTTGACGGAGCCGGCCTTGACGCGGATCCAGTCCGGCTTCTTCAGGATCTCGCCCGGCTCCACCTTCACCGGGATGCGCGACAGCTTGGCGGCGGCCTTCTGCTTGGCGCCGGCCTGGTAGGTCTCGAGGGATTGCGCCTCGCGCACGACGTTGGTGGAACTCATCGGGGGTCCTTGGGGGTCAGGGGGCGAGCAGCGCCTCGAGCTGGTGGCCCAGCCGGGCAGCCGCGTCGTTCCAGCTGGTGGAAACCCCGATTGTAGAAAGGTCGACCGTTTCCAGACCTGCGTAACCGCAAGGATTGATCTGCCGGAAGGGTTGCAGGTCCATGGCGACGTTGAAGGCGAGGCCGTGGTAGGTGCAGTGGCGGGTGATCTTGATGCCGAGGGCGGCGATCTTGCCCAGGCCTTGGAAGGAGATGGCGGGGGTGCCGGGCAGCCGCTCATGCGAGAACGGATCCTCCACCCGCACATAGATCCCCGGCGCCCCGCGCACCCGGTGCCCCGTCACCCCGTACTCCCCCAGCGTCCGGATCACCGCCTCCTCCAGCCGGTAGACGTACTCCTTGACGAAGTAGCCGGCCCGCTGGAGGTCGATGAGGGGATAGACCACCACCTGCCCCGGCCCGTGGTACGTGACCTGGCCGCCGCGGTTGGTGGAGACGACGGGAATGGCGCCCGGATCGAGCACGTGGTCGGCCTTGCCGGCCAGTCCCTGGGTGAAGACCGGCGGGTGCTCGCAGATCCACATCTCGTCGGGCGTGCCGGCGCCGCGGGCCTCGGTGAAGGCCTGCATGGCCTGGTACGTGGGCAGGTAGTCGACCCGCCCCAGCACCTTGACTTGCACTTACAGGACGACCTTGACCATCGGATGCGAGGTCAGCGCCCGGTACAGGTTGTCCAGCTGCTCGCGGCTGGTCGCCGTGACGGTGATGGTGATGCCCAGGTAGTTGCCGGCGCGGCTGTCGCGCAGTTCCACCGTCGATGCGTCGAAGCTCGGGTCGAATTCGCGCGCGATCGTGGTGATGGCGTGGACGAAGCCGTCCACCTTCGCGCCCATCACCTTGATGGGGAAGCGCGAGGGGTACTCGATCAGGGAGTCCCGGCGGGGATCGTCCTGGGCGGAGGGGGGCGGATGGATGGAAGCGGACATTCAGGAAGTTGCGCGTTTGGCCTGCTGGTAGCCTTCGAACAGCTTCTGGTAGATGGGGCCGGGTCGGCCGTTTCCAACCGGCTGGCCATCCAGGCGGGTGCAGGGCAGCACTTCCTTGGTGGCGGACGACAGCAGGATCTCGTCCGCCGCCAGCACTTCCTCGCGCGAGACCCGGCGCAGCTCGAAGGGGATGCCCTGCTGCATGCAGAGCTCCTCGAACACGCCGTAGCGGATGCCCTCCAGCACCAGGTTGTCCTTGGGCGGGCCGAGCACGACGCCGTCCTTCACCACCCAGACGTTGGAGGCCGCCGCCTCGCTCAGCCAGCCGTCACGGAACATGATGGTCTCGTTGCCGCCCTGGTCGGCGCTGACCTGCCGGGCCAGCACCGCGCCGATCAGCGAGATGCTCTTGATGTGCGCCTTCTTCCAGCGGAAGTCGTCGGCGGTGTAGCAATCGACCCCGCGCGCGCGTTCCTCCGGCGGGTAGATGTAGAGCCGGTTGACCATGGCGAAGACCGTCGGCTCGATGTCCGGCGGCATCACGTGGTCGCGCATGGCCACGCCGCGCGTGACCTGCAGGTAGACGAGCTGGTTCGTCTCCTCGATCCGCTTGCCCACGTGCTGCGCATAGGCCGCCATCAGCTGGTCGACCACCTTGCGCCAGCCGGCGCGGTCCATGGGATTGCGGATGCGCAGCTCGGCCAGGCTGCGTTCCAGCCGGGCCATGTGCTCGTTGAAGCGGAACGGCCGACCTTCATAGGCGGGCACCACTTCGTAGATGCCGTCGCCGAAGATGAAGCCGCGGTCGAGGACGCTGACTTTCGCGTCGCGGATGTTGCCCAATTCGCCGTTGAGCCAGCAGGGCAGGGCAGGAATGGTCTCGCTCATGGCGTGATTGTCACTGCTTCGGCGCCGGACCGGGCGCGCCGGCCGGCCGCCAGGTGCCGCCGATGGGCAGCACGCCGAACGCCTCCTCGGGCAGGCCGCTGGCCTGCCGGGCCGCCGCCAGGTCGAGCGGAGGCTGGTCCAGCGCCTCGTCGGTGAGCTCGAAGGTGCCCCAGTGCACGCCGATGCTGCGCCGGGCGCCCAGGTCCCTGTGCGCCTGCACGGCATCGGCCGGGTCCATGTGCTGCTCGCGCATGAACCAGCGCGGTTCGTAGGCTCCGATGGACAGCAGGGCGAGGTCGAACAGCAGGCCGTCGCGGGCGTGCGCGCCGAGCCGCTCGCGCGTGTCGGCGAAGTGCCTGCTGTAGCCGGCGTCGCCGGAGAAGTACCAGCGCAGGTCGGGCGCGAACACGCACCAGCCGCCCCACAGCGTCTCCATGCGGTCGTCCAGCCCGCGCGCCGACCAGTGCTGGACCGGCACGAAGTGGAACTCGACGCCCTGCACCCGGTGCACGTCCCACCAGTCCAGTTCGACGACGTGGGTGATGCCCTCGCGCTCCAGGAAAGCCTTGATGCCCAGCGGCACGAGGAACAGCGTGCGGCCGCCGGAGCGCGCGTTCAGCTGCACGACGCTGGTCTGGTCCAGGTGGTCGTAGTGGTTGTGCGAGATCAGCACGACGTCGATCGGCGGCAGGTCCGCCAGCGCGATGCCGGGCGGCTGCGAGCGCCTCGGCCCGGCGAAGCCCACCGGCGACGCGCGCTCGCTGAAGACCGGATCGGTGAGGATGTTCAGCCCGCCGCTTTGCACCAGCACGGTCGCATGGCCGATCCAGGTCGCCGAGGGCTGCCGTGCCTGCAGCAACTCCAGTTGCGGCGGCACGACGGGCGTCGGCTGGCGCGCGGCCGGCGGCAGTCCGGCGCGCCAGGCTTCCCACCGCCAGCGCAGCAGCCAGGACAGGGGCTTGGCGACCTGCGCGCCGGTCACGTTGCGAAAGCCCTCCGGCGTGTGCTGCGGTTTCGCTGCATCGAAGCCGTGGTGCGCGAACGCCGCCACCGCCAGCAGGGCGCCGGACAGCGCCGCCGCCCACGGCTTCAACGCCACAACAACACCGCCGCGATCGCGGCCCAGCCCAGCCCCAGGTTGATCTTCACCAGCAGCACGATCTGGTTCATGCGCTTGCCGCCTTCCGGCCAGTCGCCGGCTTCCACGGCCCGCTGCAGCCGCCGCCACGGCGAGAAGAAGATGTGCCCGAACAACAGCATCATCACGATGCCCAGGCCGGCCATCGCGTGCCAGCCGCGCGGCGCCGCGGCGCCCGGCACCTGCAGCAGCAGCGGCACGCCGCTGGCGAGCAGCAGCACGATGCTGGCGATCACCACCAGGAAGAAGCGCCGCAGCACCAGCACCATGAGCGGCAGGCGCTGCGGCGGCTGCAGCTGCGCGTGCAGCGCCGGCCGCAGCGCGAGCACGGCGAACGCCATGCCACCGATCCAGAAGATGGCCCCGGCGACGTGGAAGAAGAGCAGCAGGTTGCGCATCGGACTCCCCGTTCTGGTCGGCGCATTGTGGGGCCTCGGTGCAGCCACCCCACGCTGACGCGGGGCTGATAACCCCGGGGGCTGGAGCACCCTCGTGGTTTCTACCTATAATGGGAGGCTTTCCAGAAATTCAGGACCAACAGCGGCCCGGCATGCCCACAAGAACAGGCCAACAAAGGGTGGCCCCGCTGCCTGAAGACGACGAGCAGGAACCCCCGCCCAGACCGCTGACCGCCCAGGAGGCGCGACGCGTGCGCGAGCAGAACCCTCCGGTCTCACCCTGGTGGGTCGTGGCGGGACAGGCGGGCGTCGGCCTCGTGGCCGCCTTGCTGGGATGGCTCCTCACTGGCAGGCAGAGCGTTGGGTGGTCCGTCCTGTACGGCGCGTTCGCGGTGGTCCTCCCCGCGGCCGTGTTCGCGCGGGGCTTGACCGGAAGGTTCTCGTCGCTCAATGCAGGCACCGCGGCCGTCGGGTTCCTGCTTTGGGAGATGGTGAAGATCGCCTTGACGATCGGCCTGCTGATGGCCGCGCCGAGGTGGGTTGCGGGATTGAGCTGGCCGGCACTGCTGGTGGGCCTGATCCTCGCGATGAAGGTTTACTGGGTCGCCCTGGCGTTCGCGCCGCGCCCCAAGACGCAATCGAGCTGAAAGAAACATGGCTGCTGAAAACGTTGCCGCGGGGCACGGTCCTACCGCGGGCGAATACATCGTTCACCACCTGACGTTCCTTCAGAACAAGAAGCCGGCGAACGTCGTCGACTTCTCGGTGTTCAACTGGGACTCGCTGTTCTGGGGCATCGTCCTGGGCGTGGTGACCTGCTTCTTCCTGTGGAAGGCGGCGCGCAAGGCCACGTCCGGCGTTCCGGGGCGCTTCCAGGCGGCCGTCGAGATCATGGTGGAGATGGTGGACGCGCAGGCCAAGGGCATCGTGCACAACGCCACGAGCCGCAAGTTCGTGGCACCGCTGGCGCTGACCGTGTTCCTCTGGATCTTCATGATGAACGCGATGGACCTGCTGCCGGTCGACCTCGTGCCGTACCTCTGGCAGAAGATCTTCGGCGCCGCCGGCCACGACCCGGAGCACGCCTACATGCGCGTGGTGCCGACGGCCGACCTCTCGATGACGATGGGCCTGTCAATCTCCGTGCTGCTGGTCTGCCTGTTCTACAACATCAAGATCAAGGGCCTGGGCGGCTGGTTCCACGAGCTGTTCACCGCCCCCTTCGGCGCCCACCCGCTGCTGTGGCCGTTCAACTTCCTCATGCAGATCATCGAGTTCGTCGCCAAGACCGTCTCCCACGGCATGCGGCTGTTCGGCAACATGTACGCCGGCGAACTGATCTTCCTGCTGATCGCGCTGATGGGCGGAGCCTTCTCGCTGACGGCCACCGGCATCGGCCTGGCCATCGGCCACATCATCGCGGGCACGGCGTGGGCGATCTTCCACATCCTGATCATCACGCTGCAGGCCTTCGTGTTCATGATGCTGGCGCTCGTGTACGTCGGCCAGGCCCACGACGCGCACTAGAACGCGTCCCGTTTTCCCCTTCCCCTTTTCTCGTCAACCACCCCAAGTCCTTAGGAGCAATCATGGAAGTTATCAGCTTTGTCGCCCTGGCCGCCGGCCTGATCATCGGCCTCGGCGCCATCGGCGCCTGCATCGGCATCGGCGTCATGGGCAGCAAGTACCTCGAGTCCGCCGCCCGCCAGCCCGAGCTGATGAACGAACTGCAGACGAAGATGTTCCTGCTGGCCGGCCTGATCGACGCCGCGTTCATCATCGGCACGGGTATCGCGCTGTGGTTCGCCACCGCCAACCCGTTCCTGGGCCAGATCGCCAACCTGCCGAAGTAAGTCGCCCCCATCCTTCCGCTGCAACCCCTTCCCGCGCCACATGAGAGGCTGGCGGGAGCAAGGATGAAAAAGTGAGCATCACCGGTACCCTCATCATTCAGATCATCGTCTTCCTGATCCTGGTCGGGTTCACGATGAAGTACGTGTGGCCGCCGATCGCCGTGGCGCTCGACGAGCGCGCCAGGAAGATCGCCGAAGGCCTGGCCGCCGCCGACAAGGCGAAGGCCGAGCTGCAGGAAGCCGACAAGAAGGTGGAGCAGGAACTGGCGAAGTCTCGCGCGGAAGTGGCGCAGCTGCTGGCTGATGCCGAGCGCCGCGCGCAGGCGATCGTGGAAGAGGCCAAGGGCCGTGCGACGGAAGAGGCGAACAAGATCGTCGCCGCCGCCCGTGCCGATGCCGAGCAGCAGACCGTGCGGGCCCGCGAAGCCCTGCGCGAGCAGGTCGCGATGCTGGCCGTCAAGGGTGCCGAGCAGATCCTGAGGCGCGAGGTGAACCCGGGCGTGCACGCCGAACTGCTGAACCGCCTGCAGACGGAACTCGTGTGAGCCATGGCTGAACTCGCCACCATCGCCCGACCCTACGCCGAAGCGCTGTTCAAGTCCGCCGGCAACGACCTGGACGGAACCTCGCAGTGGCTGGACGCGCTCGCTGCCGTGGCGAGCCAGCCCCAGCTGCTGCAGTTCGCGGCCAACCCGAAGGTCGCCAACCAGCAGGTGTTCGACGTCGTCACCGATGTCGTGCGCGTGCAGTTGCCCATGCCGGCACAGAACTTCCTGCGCACCGTGATCGACAACGGCCGCCTGGAGGCCATGCCGGAGATCGCGCGCCAGTTCCGCGAGATGGTGAACGCGCAGAGCGGCTCATCCGATGCCGTGGTGTACAGCGCCTTCCCGATCTCCCCTGAGCAGACCGCCGCCGTTGCTCAGGCACTCGAGAAGCGGTTTCGCCGTAAGCTCAATGTCACCGTGCAGGAGGACGCTTCCCTCATCGGCGGCATCCGCGTGGTGGTTGGCGACGAAGTGCTGGACACCTCGGTCCGCGCCCGCCTGGAACAAATGAAAGTGGCGCTGACGGCCTGAGGCTGTCCCCGCTCCCAAGCACACAAGGAACGAGACATGCAGCTCAATCCCGCTGAAATCAGCGAACTGATCAAGAGCCGGATCGAAGGCCTGGCCGCCAGCGCCGACATCCGCAACCAGGGCACGGTGATCTCCGTGACCGACGGCATCGTCCGCGTGCACGGCCTGTCCGATGCGATGGCCGGCGAAATGCTGGAATTCAAGCCTACGCCCGACGGCCTGCCCACGTTCGGCCTGGCGCTGAACCTCGAGCGCGACTCGGTGGGCGCGGTGATCCTGGGCGAGTACGAGCACATCTCGGAAGGCGACACCGTCAAGTGCACGGGCCGCATTCTCGAAGTGCCCGTCGGCCCGGAACTGATCGGCCGCGTGGTGAACGCCCTGGGCCAGCCGATCGACGGCAAGGGCCCGATCAACGCCCGCATGAGCGACGTGATCGAGAAGGTCGCTCCCGGCGTGATCGCCCGGAAATCGGTGGACCAGCCGGTGCAGACCGGCCTGAAGGCCATCGACTCCATGGTGCCGATCGGCCGGGGCCAGCGCGAGCTGATCATCGGCGACCGCCAGACCGGCAAGTCCGCCGTCGCGGTCGACACGATCATCAACCAGAAGGGTCAGAACATGACCTGCGTGTACGTCGCCATCGGGCAGAAGGCGTCCACGATCAAGAACATCGTGCGCGCGCTGGAAGCCAACGGTGCGATGGAATACACCATCGTCGTGGCCGCGTCCGCCTCCGAGTCCGCCGCCATGCAGTACGTCTCCGCGTACTCCGGCTGCACGATGGGCGAGTACTTCCGCGACCGCGGCCAGGACGCGCTGATCATCTATGACGACCTGTCCAAGCAGGCCGTCGCCTACCGCCAGGTCTCGCTGCTGCTGCGCCGTCCCCCGGGCCGCGAAGCGTATCCCGGCGACGTGTTCTATCTCCACAGCCGCCTGCTGGAGCGCGCCGCGCGCGTGAACGCCGATTACGTGGAAGCCTTCACCAAGGGTGAGGTCAAGGGCCGGACCGGCTCGCTGACCGCGCTGCCGATCATCGAGACGCAGGCCGGCGACGTGTCCGCGTTCGTGCCGACCAACGTGATCTCGATCACCGACGGCCAGATCTTCCTGGAAACCAACCTGTTCAACGCCGGCATCCGTCCCGCCATCAACGCGGGTATCTCGGTGTCGCGCGTCGGCGGTGCCGCGCAGACGAAGCTGGTCAAGGGCCTCTCCGGCGGTATCCGTACCGACCTGGCGCAGTACCGCGAACTGGCCGCCTTCGCGCAGTTCGCCTCCGACCTCGATGCGGCCACGCGCAAGCAGCTCGATCGCGGCGCCCGCGTGACGGAACTGCTCAAGCAGCCGCAGTACAGCCCGCTGCCCATCTCGCTGATGGCCGCCTCGCTGTTCGCGGTGAACAAGGGCTACTTCGACGACCTCGATGTCAAGAAGGTGCTGCCCTTCGAGCACGGCCTGCACGCCTGGCTGAAGGACAAGTACGGCGCGCTGCTGAACAAGCTGGAAACCAACAAGGCCATGGACAAGGATTCCGAGGCCGAGCTGACCAGCGCGATCGAAGCGTTCAAGAAGACCTTCGCCTAAAAGCCGATCACCAAGGAACAGGGCAATGGCTGCAGGCAAAGAGATACGCGGCAAGATCAAGTCGGTGGAGAACACCCGCAAGATCACCAAGGCCATGGAAATGGTCGCCGCCTCCAAGATGCGCAAGGCGCAGGACCGCATGCGCGCGGCCCGGCCCTACAGCGACAAGGTGCGCAACATCGCCACCAACCTCGGCAAGGCCAACCCCGAATACACCCACCCCTTCATGCGTCACAACAACGACGCGAAGGCAGCGGGCGTGATCGTGGTGTCCACCGACAAGGGTCTGTGCGGCGGCCTGAACACCAACGTGCTGCGGGCCGTGACGCAGAAGCTGCGCGAACTGCAGGAGCAGGGCGCGACGGTGCAGAGCGTCGCCATCGGCAACAAGGGCCTGGGCTTTCTGAACCGCATCGGTGCGCAGGTGGTCTCGCACGTCACCCAGCTCGGTGACACGCCCCACCTCGAACGCCTGATCGGCCCGGTGAAGGTGCTGCTGGACCAGTACGCCGAAGGCAAGCTGAGCGCCGTGTACCTCGCGTACACCAAGTTCATCAACACGATGCGCCAGGAGCCGGTGCTCGAGCAGTTGCTGCCCCTGTCGGCCGACAAGATGCAGGCCGAATCGAAGGCGGCGGGTGGCGAGCCGGGCTGGGATTACATCTACGAGCCGGACGCCAAGTCCGTGATCGACGACCTGCTGCTGCGGTACGTCGAGGGTCTCGTCTATCAGGCGGTCGCCGAGAACATGGCCTCCGAACAGTCGGCCCGCATGGTCGCCATGAAGGCGGCCACGGACAACGCCGGCAACCTGATCGGCGAACTCAAGCTGGTCTACAACAAGACGCGCCAGGCGGCGATCACGAAGGAACTTTCGGAGATCGTGTCGGGTGCCGCCGCGGTTTAAATATTCGGAGCAAAGGTAAATGGCTCAATCCCAAGGAAAGATCGTTCAGTGCATCGGCGCCGTGGTGGACGTCGAGTTCCCGCGCGACCAGATGCCGCGCGTGTACGACGCGCTGAAGATGGAGGGCACCGCGCTGACCCTGGAAGTGCAGCAGCAGCTGGGTGACGGCGTGGTCCGCACCATCGCGCTGGGCTCCTCCGAAGGCCTGCGCCGCGGCTACACCGTGTACAACACCGGCGCCGCGATCACCGTGCCGGTGGGCAAGGCGACGCTCGGCCGCATCATGGACGTGCTGGGCAACCCGATCGACGAGCGTGGCCCGGTCGACCAGGCGCTGACCGCACCGATCCACCGCAAGGCCCCCGCGTACGACGAACTGTCGCCCTCGCAGGAACTGCTGGAAACCGGCATCAAGGTGATCGACCTGATCTGCCCGTTCGCCAAGGGCGGCAAGGTGGGCCTGTTCGGTGGCGCCGGCGTCGGCAAGACCGTGAACATGATGGAGTTGATCAACAACATCGCCAAGGCGCACTCGGGCCTGTCGGTGTTCGCCGGCGTGGGTGAGCGCACCCGCGAGGGCAACGACTTCTACCACGAGATGGCCGAATCCGGCGTCGTGAAGCTGGACAACCTGGCCGAATCGAAAGTGGCCATGGTGTACGGCCAGATGAACGAGCCCCCGGGCAACCGCCTGCGCGTGGCCCTGACCGGCCTGACCATCGCCGAATCGTTCCGCGACGAAGGCCGCGACGTGCTGTTCTTCGTCGACAACATCTACCGCTACACGCTGGCCGGCACCGAAGTGTCCGCCCTGCTGGGCCGGATGCCTTCCGCCGTGGGCTACCAGCCGACGCTGGCCGAGGAAATGGGCCGCCTGCAGGAGCGCATCACGTCGACCAAGGTCGGCTCGATCACCTCGATCCAAGCCGTGTACGTGCCGGCGGACGACCTGACCGACCCGTCGCCTGCCACCACCTTCGCCCACCTGGACGCCACCGTGGTGCTGTCGCGCGACATCGCCTCGCTGGGCATCTACCCCGCCGTGGATCCGCTGGACTCCACATCGCGCCAGGTCGACCCGAACGTCGTCGGCGAAGACCACTACACCACGACCCGCGCCGTGCAGTCCACGCTGCAGCGCTACAAGGAACTGCGCGACATCATCGCCATCCTGGGCATGGACGAACTGGCGCCGGAAGACAAGCTGGCCGTGGCCCGCGCCCGCAAGATCCAGCGCTTCCTGTCGCAGCCCTTCCACGTGGCCGAAGTGTTCACGGGCTCGCCCGGCAAGTACGTGCCGCTGTGCGAGACGATCCGCGGCTTCAAGATGATCGTGTCCGGCGAGTGCGACCACCTGCCCGAGCAGGCCTTCTACATGGTCGGCACCATCGACGAAGCCTTCGAGAAGGCCAAGAAGCTGGCGGCCTGATCCGGTTGAGCGTTGAGCGTTGAGGGTTCAGCGTGAACCCCCCGCTCAACGCCCGACGCTCAACGCACAACGAACATGGTCGATACCACCCATACCATCCACGTCGACGTGGTGAGTGCCGAGGAGCAGATCTTCTCGGGCGAGGCGCGCTTCGTCGCGCTGCCCGGGGAGGCCGGCGAACTGGGCATCTATCCGCGCCACACGCCGCTGATCACGCGCGTGAAGCCCGGCTCGGTGCGCATCGAGCGGGCCGACGGCAACGAGGAATTCATCTTCGTGGCCGGCGGCATCCTGGAAGTGCAGCCGAACCGCGTGACCGTGCTGACCGACACCGCCATCCGCGGGAAGGATCTGGACGAGGAAAAGGCCAACGAGGCCAAGCGTGCCGCCGAAGAGGCGCTGCGCAATGCCAAGAGCGAGATCGACATCGCCCGCGCCCAATCCGAGCTTGCCGTCGCCGCCGCCGAGATGGCGGCGCTGCGCAAGTACCTGCGCAAGAAATAAGAAGAACCGAGAAGAAGAACAACACCGCTTTCCCGAAACAAGAACGCGCTAAAAACCCGCGCACTGCAGCCCCGGTCGAAAGGCCGGGGCTTTTTTATTGTTCGAGGGGAAGTAGGCTGGTGGTGAACCGCGAAGCGCGTGAACCCCAGCGATGCGCGGAGCGCTGGGGTTCACGCGCTGACGCGGTTCACCACCAGCCTACGCAGTGAACCGCCGCCAGAGTCAGCAGCACCGCCCGCTGCTCTTCCCCCCATACCGCCGCTCGATCGCCCACGCGCTGTACGCCTCGCGCGTCATCACGGGCTGCCCGGGGTGCGTCGCTTCGGCATGCGCGAGATAGCGCTCGTAGTCGGGCATGCCGAAGACCTGGCGGCAGGCGGAGCAGAAGTCCCGCCAGCGCGGGGACCTCTGTTCCTGTGCTTCGATCATCATTCCCCGCCACCGCCGGCCGGCGCGAAGCCGGACGGGATCTCGCGCGCGGTGGGCCGCGTGTCGCGCAGCGCCTTCAGGCAGGTGCGGGCCGCGAAGAAGCACATCGCCAGCACCAGCAGCACGAACAGCCCGCAGACCACCGCGTCCACGTAGTTGTTGAAGGCCACCCGCTGCATTTCGGCGATCGACTTGGCCGGCGCCAGCACCTTGCCTTCCGCGGCGGCGGCACTGAACTTCTCGGCCAGCGCCAGGAAGCCGATCTTCGGATCCGGATGGAAGATCTTCTGCACGCCCGCGGTCAGCGTGGTGACCAGCAGCCAGGCGGTCGGGACCAGCGTGACCCAGACGTAGCGCTCGCGCTTCATCTTCACCAGCACCGTGGTGCACAGCAGCAGCGCGATGCCGGCCAGCATCTGGTTGCCCACGCCGAACAGCTGCCACAGGCTGTTGATGCCGCCCAGCGGATCGATCACGCCCTGGTACAGGAACCAGCCCCACAGGCCCACGCACAGGCCGGTGCACAGAAGGTTGGAGGCGAGGTTGTCGGTGTCGCCCAGCGGCCGGTACACGTGCCCCAGCATGTCCTGGATCATGAAGCGGCCCACCCGCGTGCCGGCGTCGACGGCCGTGAGGATGAACAGCGCCTCGAACAGGATCGCGAAGTGGTACCAGAAGGCCATCATCGCCTGCCCGCCGAGCGCCGAGCCGAGGATCTGCGCCATGCCCACTGCAAGCGTCGGCGCGCCGCCGGCCCGCGCCAGGATCGTGCTCTCGCCGATGTCGCGGGCCACCTGCGTGATCGCTTCCGGCGTGATGACGAAGCCCCAGCTGGAGATCACCTGTGCGGCCTGCAGCGGCGTGGTGCCGACGATCGCCGCCGGCGCGTTCATCGCGAAATAGATGCCGGGTTCCAGCACGCAGGCGGCGGTGATCGCCATCAGCGCGACGAAGGACTCCGTCAGCATGCCCCCGAAGCCGATCAGGGGCATGTGCGATTCCTTCTCCACCATCTTGGGCGTGGTGCCCGAGGAGATCAGCGAGTGGAAGCCGGAGACGGCGCCGCAGGCGATGGTGATGAAGAGGAAGGGGAACAGCTTGCCGGAGAACACCGGGCCGGTGCCGTCGACGAAGCGCGTGACGGCCGGCATGGCCAGGTCGGGCGCGACGAAGTAGATGCCCAGCGCCAGCCCCGCGATGGTGCCGATCTTGAGGAAGGTGCTCAGGTAGTCGCGCGGCGCGAGCATCAGCCACACCGGCAGGCTGGCGGCCACGGCGCCGTAGATGATCATCGCCCAGGCGATCTGCGTGCCCGTGAGGGTGAACGCCGGGCCCCAGGTCGGGCTCTCGGCGATGCTGCGGCCGAAGACGATCGCCAGCATCAGCAGCACCACGCCGAAGACGGAGGCTTCGCCGACGCGTCCCGGACGGATGACGCGCATGTACACGCCCATCAGCAGCGCGATCGGGATGGTCGCCGCGATCGTGAACATGCCCCAGGGACTGGAGGTCAGCGCCTTGACCACCACCAGCGCCAGCACGGCCAGGATGATGATCATGATGGCCAGCACGCCCACTAGCGCGAACGAGCCGGGCACCGGGCCCAGCTCCATGCGGATCAACTGACCGAGCGACTTGCCGTCGCGCCGCGTGGCGACGAACAGCACGATGAAGTCCTGCACCGCGCCGGCGAGCACCACGCCCACCAGGATCCACAGCGTGCCCGGAAGGAAGCCCATCTGGGCTGCGAGCACCGGGCCCACCAGCGGCCCGGCCCCGGCGATGGCGGCGAAGTGATGGCCATAGAGCACCCACTTGTTGGTGGGCACGTAGTCCATGCCGTCGTTGTGCCGGATGGCCGGCGTGATGCGCATGTCGTTCAGGCGCAGCACCCGGTGGGCGATGAACTGGCCGTAGAAGCGGTACGCGATCAGGTACACGCACAGGCCTGCGGTCACCAGCCACACGGCGTTGACGGGTTGGCCGCGACTGAGCGCCAGTGCCCCGAAGGACAGCGCCCCCAGCAGCCCGATGGCCGCCCATCCCACGAGGGATTTCACTCTTGCCACTTCCTGCTCCTTCCGATACGGATCGTGAAAAATCATTCTCCGCCCCGCCCGGTCGAGCAAGTTTGACGAAAGGACAAGAAAGCGCCGGCCGCGCGAATTGGGAACAATGCAGGCCACCATGGCCGCATTCACCGAAACCCTGCCCGGCGTCGCCGCCGAAGCACCCGCGCAGACGCGCGGCTTCCGCCTGAACCACTCCATGCTGCGCGTGAAGGACCCCGCGGTGTCGCTGGACTTCTACACGCGGGTGTTCGGCATGCGCGTGCTGCGCAAGCTGGATTTTCCCGAGATGAAGTTCTCGCTGTACTTCCTGGCCCGGCTCGAAGGCGACGAAGCGGTGCCGCAGGACGCCGGCGAGCGCCTGGTGTGGACCTTCAGCCAGCAGGGCATCCTGGAGCTCACGCACAACTGGGGCACCGAGGACCAGCCGGAGTTCAGGTACCACGACGGCAACGCGCAGCCCCAGGGCTTCGGCCACATCTGCTTCGC
This sequence comes from Ramlibacter alkalitolerans, assembly GCF_016722765.1. Taxonomy (GTDB): domain Bacteria; phylum Pseudomonadota; class Gammaproteobacteria; order Burkholderiales; family Burkholderiaceae_C; genus Ramlibacter; species Ramlibacter alkalitolerans. The sequence continues at coordinate 42,942 of NZ_JAEQND010000020.1, forward strand.
CGTGCCGGACCTGGCCGCCGCGATCCGCTGGCTCGACGACAACCAGGTGCCCTACGTGAAGCGGCCGGAGCAGGGGAAGATGAAGGACATCGCCTTCGTGAAGGACCCCGACGGCTACTGGATCGAGATCCTGCAGCCGGAACTGGTCGCCGACCTGGGACGGTAGCTGGTGCGGCGTTCGCAAGCGTAGGGAAAGGCGATGCCACGGCAAGCGATTGCGTTGCGGTGCCGCGCTGCGCTGCGTGCCCTCCGGTCCGGCGCAGGACGGCTTTGTCCGCCTCACTCCATGTCCCCCGGCGCGGTTGAGAGCACGGGCCTTGGCCGATGCGGCGCCCGCGCCTCCTCCTTGACTTCCGGAGTCGGACAAAGCCGTCCTGCGCCTGCGGCGTTGCATGGGGGAGCAGCCGCTGCCCCGGGGTCAGCCAGGGAGCGGCGCTACGATGCTCCTCAGGGGGCCGGATCGGAGGCGACGTTGCCCCGTTCAGGCGCGGCGTTCTCAGCCCGCGTGCAAGGCGTTCATGAGTGCCGGCACCTGCGCCGGCAGTTCGCGCGCCAGATATCCCAGCGTTCCGTGCTGCTGCGCGAGCGCCTGACCCGCCCGCGCGTGCAGGGCCACGCCCCACACGGCCGCCTGCTCGGGCGCGCAACCCCGGGCCGCCAGCCCCGCGATGAGCCCGGCCAGCACGTCCCCGGAGCCGGAGGTGGCGAGCCCCGGCGCCTGCGAGCGGTGGGTCCAGCTGCGGCCGTCGGGCGTGGCGACGCAGGTGGTCGCGCCCTTGAGCGCCACCACCGCGTTCCAAGCCGCGGCGTGGCGGCCGGCGCAGGACTGCGGCTCCTCCTGCAGGTCTTCCTTCGCCGCGCCGGTGAGGTGCGCCATCTCGCCCGCGTGCGGGGTCAGGATCACCGGCTGGGCAAAGCGAGGCGTCAGCTTCACGAGGTCCATCGCCAGCGCATCGAGCACCACGACCGCCTGCCGGAACAGCGGCAGCACGGCCTGCACGAAGGCGATTGTCGACTGCGGGCCGATCATGCCGGGCCCGATCACCACCGCGCCGAGCGAGGACGCGACCGCTTGCAGCGCCGGCAGGCCGAACAGCGTCGGCGCGCCTTCCGAGCCCTCGGGCAGGGCGATCACGCGCGCTTCGGGCACGGCCGCCGCGACGGGCGTGGCCACCGACTGCGGCGTCGCGATCACCAGCTTGCCGGCGCCGGCCCGCAGCGCCGCCGTCGCGGCGAGGATGGCTGCGCCCGGCATTTCGCGGCTGCCCGCCAGCACCAGCACGCGGCCACGATCCTCCTTGTCGGCATCGGCGTCCGGCTGCGGCAGCGGCCAGGCGCGCAGGAGCGGGTCGTCGACGGCCAGGCTCATTCGACGACCCTCCGTCCTGCGGACTGCGGGATTCGCCTTGCGGTCCGGCGGCTCATGGCTTGGGCGCGCCGGGCACGTCCTTCTCCGCCGTCACCGGGGCGCCGGCCTCGAGCAGCGGCGCCACGAAGTTGACCAGGTGCGGCTGCAGGCAGCGCGCCGCGTCGTCGAGCTGGTAGGACGTGACGGCGCAGTTCGGCACGTCGCCCAGCTTGTCGATCGCCAGGATCTGCGCCTCGTCCAGGTTCTCCAGCAGGTAGCGCATGCAGTTGACGATCACCTGGTGCGCCACGACCAGCACGCGTTCGCCGCCGTGCTCGCGCGTCATCATCTCGGTCAGGCTGCGCAGCCGCAGGATCACGTCGCACCAGCTCTCGCCGCCGGGCGGGCGGAAGTAGAACTTGCCGACGTGCCCGCGCTGGTCGTTCAGCTCGGGATACTTCTGCTGGATGCCGAACTTGGTCAGGCGGTCCAGGATGCCGAATTCCTTTTCGCGCAGCCGTTCGTCGACGCGCAGGCGCACGTCGGCGCCGGTGCGCAGCCCCGCTTCCTCCAGGATCAGCCCCGCCGTGTGGCGCGCCCGCACATACGGCGAACACAGGACGACCTGCGGGCGCTGGCCCGTCGGCAGTTCGCCGAACCAGCGGCCCAGGGCGCGCGACTGCTCCACGCCGAGGGCCGACAGCGGCACGTCGATGTCGCGGTGCTCCACGTCGATCAGCGCGTGGCCGGCCGCCTCGGCGGCGTCACGCGCAACGTTGCCGGCGCTCTGTCCGTGGCGGACAATCCAGAGGGTGCGGGGCCAGGGATCACTCATGGTCTTCTCGGGCTTTTCCCCAATGCTGCCGCAGGCGCGGTCCGCCGTGGGGCGCGCCGGCCCCGCGACTGGCGCATCCGCACCACTCCGGGTCTGTCCGGAGTGGTATGCACGGTCGAGCAGGAGTAGGCTTGGCTGCAAACCGCCGCTCCAGACGGCCGTCCGCTCGTTGTGAGGAGGTCCCCCATGCGCATTCTTGCCTGCGCGCTGCTGCTTGCCGCAGCGCCAGCCCTGGCCCAGGAAATCATCGTCGGCCAGTCCGCCCCGCTGACCGGCGGCAACGCCGAACTCGGCAACGACATCCGCAACGGCGCCCTGGCCTATTTCCACAAGGTCAACGAGGCCGGCGGCATCGCCGGCGCGAAGATCAAGCTGGTGACGCTGGACGACCACAACGAGACGAAGCTCTCGGCGGAGAACGCGAAGAAGCTGGTGGAGGAGAACAACGCCGTCGCGCTGTTCGGCTTTGCCTCGTCCACGCTCAGCATCCCCGCCATGCCGCAGGTGGTCGAACACAAGGTGCCCTTCTTCGCGCCTTTCACCGGCGCGGACACCATCCGCAAGCAGAACGAGTACGTCTACACGGTGCGTGCCACCTATGCGGACGAGATCGGCAAGATCATCAACTTCTGGGGCAACCTCGGCAACACCAAGGTCACGGTGCTGCACTACGACGACACGGTCGGCAAGCAGAACTTCGAGACGGTCGCCGAGGTGCTGAAGAAATTCAACCGCACGCCGGTGTCGGTGGCCATCAAGCGCAACGCGGAGGTCACAGAAGCCAACGTGCGCGCGGTCGTCGCCTCCGACCCCAACGTGCTGGTCGTGACCACGCTCTATGCGCCGGCGGCGCAGATGCTCAAGAAGCTCAAGGCGCAGGGCCGCGTCTACATGACGACCAGCCTGTCCTTCGCCGGCGCCAGCCAGCTCGCCAAGGCGCTCGGCCCCGACGCCTCCGGCGTCTCGGTGGCGATCACCGTGCCGACGCCGCGCTCGCACGCGGTGGCGGTGGTGCGCGAGTGCAACGAGGCGTGGACCGGTTCCGGCCAGAAGGAGCTGATGTCGGTGACGGCGCTCGAGTCCTGCATCGCCGCCAAGGTGCTGACCGAAGGCATGCGGCGCGCCGGCAGCAACGTCACGCGTGCCTCGCTGCACAAGGCGCTGTCGGCGCTCGGCCGCTTCGACACGGGCGGCTACGTCGTCGACTTCAAGCCCAATTTCCGCCACGGCGGCAGCTACGTCGGCATGGCGCTGCTCAAGCCCAACGGCGAAGTGCGCGAGTAACTACAGCCGGCGCGCGCCGGTCAGGCGCACGGCCCGCGCGGCGCGATCCGCCTGCGTGCCGCGCAGGGCCGCGTCGCCCCCGTGCTTGTGCAACTCCAGGTGCACCGCGCTGTTGACCAGCGCCAGGTGCGTGAAGGCCTGCGGGAAGTTGCCGAGGAAGCTGCCGTCGCCGGCCTGCACTTCCTCGGCGAACAGGCCCAGGTCGTTCGACAGGCCCAGCAGCCGTTCGAACAGGCGCCGTGCTTCGTCCGCGCGGCCGGTCGCGAGCAGCGCATCCACCAGCCAGAAGCTGCAGATCAGGAACGCGCCCTCGCTGCCCGGCAGCCCGTCCGGGTTGCGGTAGCGCAGCACGAAGCAGTCGTCCTGCAACTGCTCCTGCACCGCCGACACGGTGCGTGCGAGCAGGCCGGCGTCCAGCGGCAGGTCCAGCAGCGGCAGCGTGAGCAGCGAGGCATCGACCTGCTCCGAGCCTGCGGCCTGCACGAGGTGGGTGCCGCCGCGGTGCAGGCCGTGGCGCAGGATCCACTGCAGCACTTCGGCGCGCGCCTGCTCCCAGGCCGGCTGCGGCCCCAGCATGCGGATCGCGCGGTCCAGCGCCACCCAGGCGAAGGCCTTGCTGTGCACGTTGTGCCGGGGCGCGTCGCGCAGTTCCCAGATGCCCTGGTCCGGCGCCGCCCAGTGCCGCGCCACGTGGTCCGCCGCGCCGCGCACGACCCGCGCGAGCTGTTCGTCCAGCGGGGCGCCGAGCTGCTGGTAGGCCAGGGCCCAGTCCGCCAGCTCGCCGTAGATGTCGATCTGCACCTGCTGCGCGGCGGCATTGCCCACGCGCACCGGCCGCGAGCCGCGATGGCCCTCGACGTGCGCCAGGCAGCGTTCCCCCACTTCGATCTCGCCGCCGATGCCGTACAGCACCTGCAGGCGCACCGGCGAGTTGGCGCAGCAGGTTTGCAGGAAACCGCAGAACTGGCGCGCTTCCTCCGTGTAGCCCAGCGTGGCGAAGGCCTGCAGCACCATGGAGGCGTCGCGCAGCCAGGTGTAGCGGTAGTCCCAGTTGCGCACGCCACCGAGCTGCTCGGGCAGCGAGGTCGAGGCGGCGGCGACGATCGCGCCGGTCGGCGCATAGGTCAGCGCCTTGAGCGTGAGCGCGCTGCGCCGCACCGCATCGGCGTAGTCGCCGCTGTAGGCGCAGCGGGCGCACCAGCCTTCCCAGAAGGCACTGGTTTCGTCCAGCAGGTGCTGCGGCGCGCGCGCGGCCTGCACCGCTTGGTGGCAGGGCGGGGACAGCACGAAGGTGCGGCGCTCGCCGGCGCCGATCTGCAGCAGTTCCTCGTGCGCGCCGTGCGGCTGGTCCGGGCGGGTGTCGCAGTACAGCCGCGCGTCCGCCGGCTGCGCGTCGGCGAAGCCGGCAGCAGGCGGCGCGAAACGCAGCTGCAGCTCGACGCGGCCGGCGAGCCCTTCGACCATGCGCACCAGCATGCCCTCGTTCTCGCGCCCGGGTTGCATGGTGCTGGCGCTGTCGGGGCGGCGGCGCGCCGGCATGAAATCGGTGATCGCCACCGTGCCGCCATCGCAGTGGTGCAGCGTGCGCAGCGCGAAGGTCTCGGGCAGGTAGGCGCGTTCGCTGCGGCCCGGGCGCACCGGGGCGAGCTGGAAGCGCCCGCCCTGCCGCGCATCGAGCACGCCCCACAGCACCGGCTCGGCATCGAAGCGGCCGAAGCAGCACCAGTCGACGTCGCCCGTGCGCGTCACGAGGGCGGCGCCATGGCAGTCGGCCAGCAGGGCGTGGTCCTCGATGGGCGCGTAGGCCATCAGCCGCCCTCGCGGAAGGCGGGATAGAGCGACATGGCGCCGTCGACGAACAGGGTGGTGCCGACCACGTAGTCCGCGGCGTCGGAGGCCAGCCACACGGCCGCGCGCGCGACGTCTTCCGGCTCGCCGATGCGGCCGTACGGAATCAGCTGCAGCAGCTTTTCCATCGCCTCGGGCGTGGACCACGCGTCCTCGTTGATCGGCGTGCGGATCGCACCGGGCGCGATGGCGTTGACGCGGATCTTCTCGGCCGCGAGCTCCTGCGCCATGCTCTCCATCAGCAGCTTGAGGCCGCCCTTGGCCGCCGCATAGTTGGCGTGCCCCGCCCACGGGATGCGCTGGTGGACCGAGTTGATGAAGATGATCTTGCCGAGGGCGCGCGAGCGCTGCGCATCGGGCCCCTGCCGGCGGAACGCGCGCACGGCGTGCTGGGCGCACAGGAACTGGCCGGTGAGGTTCAGGTCCATGACCTGGCGCCAGTCCTCCAGCGTCAGCTCGGTGAACGCGGCGTCCTTCTGGATGCCGGCGTTGGCCACCAGCACGTCGATGCCACCGAGCAGGCGCGTCGCCTGCTGCAGCAACTGCTCGCATCCGGCTGGCTGGCCGAGATCGGCCTGCGCCCCGTGCGCCGTGCCGCCGCGCCGGCGGATCTCGTCGACCAACTCGCTGGCCTGGCCGGAATGCGAGTGGTAGTGCACCAGCACCGCCGCGCCGGCCTCGCCGAAGGCACGCGCGATCGCGAGCCCGATGCCGGAGCTCGCGCCGGTGACGACGCAGCGTTGACCTGTGAGCATGGAGACCTCGCGCCCATGCTACTGCCGCAGGAGCGCGGTGTGGGATCCTGTAGGCTGGTGGTGACGCGCGCCAGCGCCGGAACCCCAGCGCTTTCGCGCATCGCTGGGGTTCGCGCTGACGCGGCTCACCGCCAGCCTACCTCCGTCACCACCCGCAGCCCTCACCCCAGCACCGGCTCGTCCGGCAGCTCATTCGGATTCGCCTCGCCCCCGCGCAGCGGAAAATGCTGCACCAGCAGCGCCGTCACCTCGTCGACCGCCTGCACCAGCCCTTCCTCGTAGCGGCCGGCGCGGAAGGCATCGCCCATGCTGCGCACGATCTCCTGCCAGTGCGCCTGCGGCACGTGGCGCGCCAGGCCGCGGTCGGCGACCACCTCGATCGCGTGTTCCGCCAGCAGCAGGTAGATGAGCACGCCGTTGTTCTGCTCGGTGTCCCAGACGCCCAGCTTGCCGAACATGGCGATCGCGCGCTCGCGCGGGGCGGCGTCGCGCCACAGGTAGCTCAGGGGCAGGCCGGCTTCGATGTAGATGCGGATCTCGCCGCCGTGGCGCGCCTCGCTGGCAGCCACCCGGTCCGCCAGGCGCTGCACGAGCGCGGGCGGGATCGCACGCCGCGTGTCGGCGTCGTCGACCCAGCGGTGCCGCAACATGCGTTGGAAGCGCTGCATCATCACCAGTCTCCCGAGGCGCCGCCGCCGCCGAAATCGCCCCCGCCGCCCGAACCGAAGCCGCCGCCGCCGCCGAAGCCACCGCCGCCGCCTCCTCCACCCCAACCGCCACCGGGAAAGATCACCGGCCCGCCCCAGCCGCGCCGGCGGCCGCCGAACGGTCCGCCGCCCGACATCATCGAGAACAGCAGGCCGACGATCGCGGCGATCACGGCGATCACGACGCTGGACGTGAACAGGAAGGCCAGGAAGCCGATGCCGCCCCCGGTGACCATCGAGCCGAGCTTGCGGCCGAACATGGCGCGCAGCACGCCGCCGACCACCGGAACGGCGATGAACAGCAGGATCGCGAGGTTGAAGAAGTCGAAGCCGCCGCCGCCCTGCGGCTCGCCCCGGGTGCGCGGCTGTGCCGGCGCCGGCAGCGGCTCGCCGGAGATGCGCGCGATCAGCTGGTCGGCCGCGGCCTGCAGCCCGCCGGCGAAGTCGCCCTGGCGGAAGCGCGGCGTGATGGCCTCGTCGATGATCTGCTTGGCCGCGAGGTCGGGCACCGCGCCTTCGAGCGTCTTGGCCACCTCGATGCGCACCTTGCGGTCGTCCTTGGCGACGATCACGACGACGCCGTCGCCGACCTCCTTGCGGCCGATCTTCCAGGCGTTGGCCACACGGTTGGCGTAGCTGGCGACGTCTTCCGGCTGCGTGGTGGGCACCAGCAGCATCACGATCTGCGTGCCCTTCTTCTGCTCGAACGCGGCGAGCTTGTCTTCCAGGCCCTTGCGCTGGATGGCGTCGAGCGTGCTGGTCTGGTCGATCACGCGGGCGGTGAGCTCGGGCACCGGCAGCACGTCCTGGGCGAAGCAGGCGCCCGCCAGCCAGAGCACGAGCAGCCCGGCGGCGCCCCGCAGGCTGGTCTTCGCGCAGCGAACACCAGCAAGCACCGCACACACCAGCGCCATGGCTGGTGTGCGCTGCGCGCAGCCCAGCCTGCACGTCATGCGCATCGCCTCAACGGGCGGGCGAGGCGGGCGAGACCGGCGGCGGCACGGTGCCGGGGTTCGACGGCTTGCTGAAATCCACCGTCGGCGGCACCGAGATCTGCGCCTCGTTCTGCACCGTGAAGTTCGCCTTCGGCGCGTAGTGGAAGACCATCGCGGTGAGGTTGGTCGGGAAGCTGCGCGCCAGCACGTTGTACTCCTGCACGGCCTGGATGTAGCGGTTGCGCGCCACGGTGATGCGGTTCTCGGTGCCTTCGAGCTGCACGCGCAGGTCGCGGAAGGACTGGTTGGCCTTCAGGTCCGGGTAGCGTTCGCTCACCACCAGCAGCCGCGACAGCGCGCTGGAAAGCTCGCCCTGCGCCTGCTGGAATTTCTGGAAGGCCTGGGGATCGTTCAGGGTCTCCGGCGTGACCTGCACGGAGGTCGCCTTCGCCCGCGCCTCCACCACCTGGCGCAGCGTGTCCTGCTCGAAGTTCGCCTCGCCCTTGACCGTGGCCACGAGGTTGGGCACCAGGTCGGCGCGGCGCTGGTACTGGTTCAGCACCTCGGCCCACGCCGACTTCGTCTGTTCGTCCAGACGCTGGAAATCGTTGTAGCCGCATCCGGAAAGGGACGCGAGCACAGCCAGGATCAGCAGCCACTTCTTCATGTCGGTTCCACCTCGGCTAAGCTGTCGACGGTAGCATAGATGGGATGGCGCAGGACCCGCTTCAAGTGCTGCGGGCCGCTTCGCGCCCGCACCCATCCGCCGGACGGCCGCGGCTGCTGATCGCCGGCGCCACCGGTGCGCTCGGCAACGAGGTGTTGCGGCGGCTGGCCGGCTCCTCCGCCTATGAGACCACCCAGGTGCTCGCCCGCGAGCCGGTCACCGAAGGCATGCGCAACGTGCAGACGCTGCTCGTGCCCGCGCCTGAGCCCGGCGGCTGGCCGCCGGCCCGGGCAGATGTCGGCGTGGTGCTGTTCGATCCGCCGCGGCTGTTCTACGACCGCGAACGCGCGCTGTGGACGCCGGCGCCCGAGCAGCTGCCGGCGCTGGCGCGCTGGATGCGCGCGAGCGGCGTGCGCACCTTCGCCGTCGTGCTGCCGCATGCGCCGGGCCGCCTGCCCGAAGCGCTCAAGCGCGGGCTGGCCAGCCTCGACGAGCATGCGGTGGCCAGCCTCGGCTTCGAGCGCCTGCTGATCCTGCGCTCGGCGCAGAAGCCGGCGACGGAGCGGCGCGAGAGTGCGCTTTCACGGCTGGCCCACTGGATGCTTGGCGTGTTCAAGTACATGGTGCCCTCGGCCGAGCAGCCGGTGCGGGCCGTGAAGGTGGCGGAGCTGCTCTCGCTGGCGCTGCGGCGGGCCCGCCCCGGCATTCACGTCGCGGCGCCGGAACTGGTGTGGCAGGCTGCGCAGGGCGAGATGGAAGACGTGGTGCGCCGCTGGCTCGCGTGAGCGGGTGTCGGCACAATCAGGAGATACCGTGACCATGCGCAAGTCGAAGCTCCAGGCGGCCAGTCTCGACGGCGATGCCGACGACGTGGAGGCCGCCTTCTACGATGCCCTGCAGCGCGGCGACATCGAGAAGCTGATGGGGTGCTGGGCCGACGAGGACGAGATCTTCTGCATCCATCCCGGCGGCCCGCGCGTGGTGGGCGCCACCGCGATCCGCGCCACCTTCGAAGCCATGTTCGCCGAGGGGCCCGTGCGGGCCTGGCCGGAGCGGGTGCGCAAGATCGGCTCGGTGACCAGCAGCGTGCACAACGTCGTCGAGCGCGTGGAGGTCCTCACGCCCGGCGGCCTGACCAGCGCCTGGGTGATCGCGACCAACATCTACCACCGCACGGCCCAGGGCTGGCGGCTCGTGGCGCACCACGCGAGCCCGGGCACCACGGGAGACATCCAGGAAGTGTCGGATGCCCCAGCGGTCCTCCACTAGCGGCGGCCTGCAGGGCTACGCCGCGCCCTGGTGGCTGCCGGGCGGCAACCTGCAGACGATCTGGCCGGCCCTGTTCGCACGCCGCACGCGCGGCACCGTGCCGGCCTTCGCGCGCCAGCGCTGGACCACGCCCGACGGCGACTTCGTCGACGTGGATGTCCTCGCCGGCGAGGGCGCGGCGCGCCGGCCGCTGGTCGTGCTCTTCCACGGCCTCGAGGGCTCCTCGGGCAGCCACTATGCGGAGGCCTTCGCGGACGTCGCCTGGCGCGCTCAGCTGACCTTCGTGGTGCCGCACTTTCGCGGCTGCAGCGGCGAGCTGAACCTCGCGCCGCGCGCCTACCACTCGGGCGACCATGCGGAGATCGACTTCATCCTGCGGCGCCTGCGCCAGCAGCACCAGGGCCCCATCGTGGCCGTGGGCGTGTCACTGGGGGGCAACGCGCTGCTGCGCTGGGCGGGCGAGGCCGGCGAGCGCGCCGCGGACCTGGCGCAGGCGGTCGCCGCGGTGTGCTCGCCGCTCGACCTGGCCGCCGGCGGGCACCACATCGGCAAGGGCTTCAACCGCATGGTCTACACGACCATGTTCCTGCACACCATGAAGCCCAAGGCGCTGCAGAAGTGGGCGCAGCACCCGGGCCTGTTCGACCGCGAGGCCCTGCTGCGCGCCAGCGACCTCTACGAGTTCGACAACATCTTCACCGCGCCGGTGCACGGCTTCACCGGCGTCGAGGATTACTGGGCGCGCGCCTCGGCCAAGCCGCACCTGCACCGCATCCGCATCCCGGCGCTGGCGCTCAACGCCCTGAACGATCCCTTCGTGCCCGCCGCGAGCCTGCCGCAGGCCGCCGACATCAGTGCCACGATGACGCTCTGGCAGCCGGCGCAGGGCGGCCACGTCGGCTTTCCTTCCGGGCCCTTCCCCGGCCACGTGCTGGCGATGCCGGAGGCGGTGACGGCCTGGCTGCTGCAGGCTGCGGGGATCACTCCGCCGGTGCCGCAGGCGTGGCCGCAGCGGCCGCAGACCGTTCCGGCGGCACCCTGACCGGCCGCGGCGGAACCTGCGCGGTGCGCAAGGGCCTCGGTGCCGAGGCCGCCCTGGCCGCCGGCTTGGCGCCCGCCGCCGGCGCATAGGAGGCCGGCGCCTCGCGCCAGCGCGGAGCCCACACGTTCGTTCCCGCCGTCGGCGTGCCGACCGTCGCGTTCGCCACCGGCGAGAACGCGGCGGCGATCAGCTGCCCGGACTGCACGGCGGCCTGCGGCATCGCACCGGCGCTGGCCGGCATCGTGGGCGCGCCGGCGGCGGCGCTGCTGGCCGGCGGCCAGGCGGCTTCGGCGGCGGGCCGCGGCGTGCCGATCGGCGTCGTCGCCTTGCCCAACTTCACGGCGGCGATGTCTTCCTCGCTCGGGTACAGGCCCTGCAGGTAGTAGTCGAAGGCTCGGCGCGCGATCGGCGCGGCGGCGGCGGCACCGAAGCCGGCGTTCTCCACGATCATGCCGATCGCGATCTTCGGGTCGTCGGCCGGCGCGTAGGCGATGTACAGCGCGTGGTCGCGGTGCCGCTCCTCGGTGTTGGCGTGGCTGTACTTGGCGCCCTGCGCGATGCCCACCACCTGCGCCGTACCGGTCTTGCCGCCGCTGGTGTAGCCGGCTCCCCGGAAGGCGGCGGCCGAGGTGCCCTCGATGGTCACGCCCACCATGGCCTTGCGGATGATCGCCAGGTTCTCGGGCTTGGCGGTGAGCTGGCCGATCTGCTGCGGCGCCACCGGCTCGCCCTTCTTGGTGGTGGTGTCGACGATCTCCTTGACCAGGTGCGGCTTCATGCGCGCGCCGGCCGGGTTGGAGATGGTCGCCATCGCGGTGGCGAGCTGCAGCGGCGTGAAGTTGTTGTAGCCCTGGCCGATGCCCAGCGAGATCGTCTCGCCCGCGTACCACTTCTGCTGCTCGGGCCGGCGGTAGGCCTTGCGCTTCCACTCGGTGGAAGGCAGCAGGCCCTTGGATTCGCCCTGGATGTCGATGCCGGTCACCTCGCCGAAACCGAAGTGCGACAGCTGCTCGTGCATCAGGTCCACGCCCATGTCGTTGGCCAGGATGTAGTAGTAGGTGTCGCAGGACTGGACGATGGAGCGGTACATGTCCACCGTGCCGTGGCCGCCCGGCTTGTCGTCGCGGAACTGGTGGCCGCCGAACCAGAAGAAGCCCGGGTCCGAGATCGCCTGCTCGGGCCGGCGCTTGCCGGTCTCCAGCGCGGCGAGGGCCATGTAGGGCTTGAAGGTGGAGCCGGGCGGATAGGTGCCGCGCAGCGCGCGATTGAGCAGCGGCTTGTCGATCGACTCGTTGAGCGCCTGCCAGTTCTCCTGGTCGATGCCGTCGACGAACAGGTTGGGATCGAAGGTCGGCTTGCTCACGAAGGCCAGCACCTCGCCCGTCTTGGGGTCGATCGCGACCAGCGCGCCGCGGCGGTCGCCGTACAGGTCTTCCACCAGCTTCTGCAGCTTGATGTCGATCGACAGGCGCACGGTGTTGCCCGGCGTGGCGGGCGTGGACGCCAGCTTGCGCACCGCGCGGCCGCCGGCGGAGGTCTCGACCTGCTCCACGCCGGTGATGCCGTGCAGCTGCTTCTCGTAGCTCTGCTCCACGCCCAGCTTGCCGATGTACTCGGTGCCGCGGTAGTTGGCCTGCTCTTCTTCCGGCCAGTCCTCGATCACCTTCTTCTCGGCCTGGTTCACCCGGCCGATGTAGCCGATGGCGTGGCTGGCGAGTTCGCCGTAGGGGTAGTTGCGGAACAGGCGGGCCTTGATGTCCACGCCGGGGAAGCGGAAGCGCTGCACGGTGAAGCGCGCCACTTCCTCGTCGCTGAGCTTGGTGCGCAGCGGCAGCGAGTCGATGCTCTTGCTTTCCTCCAGCAGCTTCTTGAAGCGGCGGCGGTCGCGCTGCTGGATGTCGATCACGTGCGTCAGTTCGTCGATCACGGTGTCGAGCGGCCGCGACAGCCGCGAGGGCGTGATCTCCAGCGTGTACGCGGAGTAGTTGGATGCCAGCACGATCCCGTTGCGATCCAGGATGAGGCCGCGGTTCGGCACGATCGGCACGATGGCCGTGCGGTTCGCCTCGGCCTGTTCGTCGAGCTCCTCGTGGCGCACCACCTGCAGCACCACCAGCCGCGAGACCAGCAGCAGGAACAGCAGCAGCACGGCGACGCTGGCGACCAGCACGCGGCCGCGGAATCGGGACAGGTCGGCTTCGACGTTGCGCAGTTCGGTCATGGGACTTCAGACCTTCCTAGAGCGGTCTATTCTCGTCCGGATCGGGCGCCCTGCGTTGGGGCCAGAGCAGCAACACGCTCACCACCGGCCACAGCGCGGCTTCCACCACGGGCGACAGCAGGAAGGTGACGCCGGGGAAGGGCGCGCCGCCGAGCATGCGGATCGCCAGCTCGATGCCGTGCGCCGCGGCGAACAGCGGCAGCACCTGCACTGCCTGCGAGGGCACCTTGAACCACAGCAGCCGGCGGTGGATGGTGATCGCGAAGTAGCTCAGCGTGGTGTAGGCCAGCGCGTGCTGGCCCAGCAGCGAGGCCTGGTGCACGTCGATCGCCAGCCCGAACACGAAGGCGGCGATCACGCCGATGCGCAGGGGCTGGTGCACGCTCCAGAACACGATGACGATGGCCAGCACGTCCGGCATCCACGGCAGCCGGCCGAGCGGCAGCATGTTGATCATCATCGCGAAGATCAGCGTGAACCAGATGAAGAACGGATTGGCCGGCAGCAACAGCGGCTGCCCGGGACGCATGATCATGCGGTCGGCTTCCTCATTTGCGACCCTTCTTCAGCGGCGCCGCGTCCTCCGGCGCCGGCCGCGGCGGGATCTGCGAAAGCAGCGGCTTGAGCACCATCACGTGGCGCGCGCCCGCCACCAGCGCCTGCGGGTTGCAGACGATCTTGGCGAAGGCGGAATCCGGCCGGCGGTCCACCTTGGCCACCTTGGCGACCGGGATGCCGGGCGGGTAGACGCCGTCGACGCCGCTGGTGGTGAGCAGGTCGCCCGGCTGCACGTCGGCGTTGGCGGCCATGTAGCGCAGCTCCAGCCCGCCGCTGCCGTAGCGGCCGGCGTCGCCATAGGTGATGCCGCGCACGCCGGTGCGGGTGTTGATCACGGGGATGGCCTGCTCGGTGTCCGTCACCAGGGTGACCTCGCTGATCAGGGGATGCACGCGCGTCACCTGCCCGATCACGCCGGATTCATCGATCACCGGCGAGCCGGGGTCGATGCCCTGGGCGAGGCCCTTGTCGATGACGACGCGGCGGGTGTAGGGGTCGGCGGCGTCGTAGAGCACTTCGGCCGTCTGGGTCGGCGTGTTCAGCCGCTCGCGCAACTGGAGCAACTTGCGTAACTGGGCGTTTTCCAGCGCCAGCTCCTCGACCTGGTTGGCGCGCTGCGACTGCAGCACCAGCTTGCGGCGGGCCGCCTCCTCGTTCTGCAGCGCCGTGTTGAGGGTGGTGAAGTAGTCCTGCACGGTGCGCACCGCCAGCACCGGACGCATCGCCACCCACTGCACCGGGAACAGCACCGTGGCCATCGCGGAGCGTACCGGCTGCGTGATCTTGAAGCGCGCGTCGGCCACCATCAGGAACAGCGCCAGCGCGCTGCAGACCATCAGCTTGGAGAGTGCTGACGGTCCCTGCTTGAAGAAAGGCGGTGGAGTGCGGTCGAGAGTGCCTAGTGGCATGACGGAATGACTTCGCTTCGCTTCATGACGAAATGACAAAGGTCAGCATATTGTCACGCCGCGCGGAGCCGGCGTGTCATCCGTCGCCGCGTGCGCGCGGCGCGGCGCATTCCGTCATTCGGAAGTGAAGATCGAGCCCAGCCGTTCCATGCGTTCCAGGGCGATGCCGCAGCCGCGCACCACGCAGGTGAGCGGATCTTCCGCCACCAGCACGGGCAGGCCCGTTTCCTCGGCGAGCAGGCGATCGAGGTCGCGCAGCAGGGCGCCGCCGCCGGTGAGCATCATGCCGCGCTCGGCAATGTCGGCGCCCAGTTCCGGCGGCGTCTGCTCGAGCGCGTTCTTGACCGCCGACACGATGTTGTTCAGCGGATCGGTCAGTGCTTCCAGGATTTCGTTGGAGCTGATCGTGAAGCTGCGCGGCACGCCCTCGGAGAGGTTGCGGCCCTTGACTTCCATTTCCTTGACCTCGCTGCCGGGAAAGGCGGAGCCGATCTGCTTCTTGATGCTTTCGGCGGTGGGCTCGCCGATCAGCATGCCGTAGTTGCGGCGGATGTAGCTGATGATCGCTTCGTCGAACTTGTCGCCGCCCACGCGCACGCTGCCCTTGTAGACCATGCCGCCCAGGGAGATCACGCCGACCTCCGTGGTGCCGCCGCCGATGTCGACCACCATGGAACCGGAGGCTTCGGAGACGGGCAGGCCGGCACCGATCGCGGCGGCCATCGGCTCCTCGATCAGGTAGACCTCGGAGGCGCCGGCGCCGAGCGCGGACTCGCGGATCGCGCGCCGTTCCACCTGGGTGGAACCGCAGGGAACGCAGATGATGATGCGCGGGCTGGGCTTCAGGACGGACCGGGGATGGACCATCTTGATGAACTGCTTGAGCATCTGCTCGGTCACGGTGAAGTCGGCGATCACGCCGTCCTTCATCGGGCGGATGGCCTCGATGTTCCCGGGCACCTTGCCCAGCATGGCCTTGGCCTCGTGGCCCACGGCCTGGATGGATTTCTTGCCTTGCGGGCCGCCCTCGTGGCGGATCGCCACCACCGAAGGCTCATCCAGGACGATGCCCTTGTCGCGCACGAAGATCAGGGTGTTGGCGGTACCCAGGTCGATGGCCAGGTCCGTGGACAGATAGCGTCGGAATGCTCCGAACATGGGGGAAATCCTCTTCTTGTCGCGAAAGCGGCCGCCTTGCGCGGCCGTTGCACCGGGCGGCGGAGCACCGCTCGCCGAAGGCGGGATAATACCCGATCCCCTGTGCCGGACACCCCGCGCGCGGCGTTCGCGCGCGTTACAAGCCGTTGTGGCGCAAGACGTATTTTCACTATGTCCCTGAACTCCCAAGACATCGCGCGCATCGCGCACCTGGCTCGGCTGGAACTGCATCCTGCCGAGAGCGAGCGCATGCTCTCGCAGATCAACGACTTCTTCGCCATCGTCGAGAAGATGCGCGCGGTGGACACCTCCGGGGTGGAGCCGCTGACGCATCCCGTGGCGGCCGTGCGCGACGTCGCACTGCGCCTGCGCGAGGACGCGGCGAGCGAGCCGAACGCGCGCGAGGACAACCAGAAGAGCGCGCCGGCGGTGGAGCGCGGGCTGTTCCTGGTGCCGAAGGTGATCGAGTGAGCCAACTGCACCAACTGACCGTCGCGGAGCTCGCGCGCAAGCTCAAGGCCAGGGAAGTCTCCGCGGTCGAACTGGCGGGCCACTACCTCGGGCGCGTGAAGGCGCATGCCGATCTCGGCGCCTACCTGGCCACCAACGAGGAATGCACGCTCAAGCAGGCTCGCGCGGCGGACGAGGCGATCGCGGCCGGCGACGCCGGCCCGCTCACCGGCGTGCCGATCGCGCACAAGGACATCTTCGTCACGCGCGACTTCCCCAGCACCGCCGGCTCGAAGATGCTGGCGAACTACCGCTCGCCCTTCGATGCGACGGTGGTCCAGCGCCTGGGCGAAGCCGGCGCCGTGACGCTGGGCAAGCTCAATTGCGACGAGTTCGCCATGGGCTCGTCGAATGAGAATTCCGCCTACGGGCCGGTCAGGAATCCGTGGAACAAGGGCCGCATCCCGGGCGGCTCCTCCGGCGGCAGCGCCGTGGCCGTGGCCGCGGGCCTGGCGGCGGCCACCACCGGCACCGACACCGGCGGCTCGATCCGCCAGCCGGCCTCCTTCTGCGGCATCACCGGCATCAAGCCCACCTACGGGCGCGCCTCGCGCTACGGGATGATCGCCTATGCCTCCAGCCTCGACCAGGCCGGCGCCTTCGCGCGCACGGCGCAGGATTGCGCCCTGCTGCTGTCGGCGATCTGCGGGCCGGACCCGGACCGCGACTCCACGTCGCTGGACGTGCCGGCGGAGGACTTCACGCAGTCCCTCGGCGGCTCCATCGAGGGGCTGCGCATCGGGGTGCCGCGCGAGTTCCTGGCCGAAGGCGTGGCGCCCGACGTCCGGGCGGCGATCGAAGCGGCCCTGCAGCAGTACGAGAAGCTGGGCGCCCGGCGGGTGGAGATCTCGCTGCCCCGCACCGAGCTGGCGATCCCGGTCTACTACATCATCGCGCCAGCCGAGGCCAGCTCGAACCTCTCGCGCTTCGACGGCGTCAAGTTCGGACACCGCGCCGCGGACTACGCCGACCTGCTGGACATGTACAAGAAGACACGCGCCGAAGGCTTCGGCGCCGAGGTGCAGCGCCGCATCATGGTGGGCACCTACGTGCTGTCGCACGGCTACTACGACGCCTACTACCTGCAGGCGCAGAAGATCCGCCGCATGATCGCCGACGATTTCCAGGACGCGTTCAAGGAGTGCGACCTGATCGCCGGCCCGGTGGCGCCCACCGTGGCGTGGCAGCTCGGGGAGCACGGCGGCGACCCGGTCGCGGACTACCTGGCCGACATCTTCACGCTGCCCGGATCGCTGGCCGGCCTGCCCGGCATGAGCATTCCGTGCGGCTTCGGCGACGGCGGCATGCCCGTGGGCCTGCAGTTGATCGGCAACTACCTGGGCGAGGGCAGGCTGCTCAATGCCGCCCACCGTTTCCAGCAGGCCACCGACTTCCACCTCCGCGCGCCGGAGGGATTCTGATGACGTCCACGAGCAAGCTCATTCACGGCTACGAGGTCGTCATCGGCTTCGAGACCCACGCCCAGCTCTCCACCGAGAGCAAGATCTTCAGCCGCGCGCCGACGAAGTTCGGCGCCGAGCCGAACACGCAGGCTTGCCCGGTGGACCTGGCGCTGCCCGGCACGCTGCCGGTGATGAACCGCGGCGCGGTGGAGCGCGCGATCCGCTTCGGCCTGGCGATCGGGGCGCACGTGGCGCCGCGCAGCATCTTCGCCCGCAAGAACTACTTCTACCCCGACCTGCCCAAGGGCTACCAGATCTCGCAGTACGAGATCCCGGTGGTGCAGGGCGGCGAGGTCGGCTTCTTCCTCGGCGACGAGAAGAAGAGCGTGCGCCTGGTGCGCGCGCACCTGGAAGAGGACGCCGGCAAGTCGCTGCACGAGGACTTCGTCGGCCAGTCCGGCATCGACCTCAATCGCGCCGGCACGCCGCTGCTGGAGATCGTGACCGAGCCCGACATGCGCTCCTCCGACGAGGCGGTGGCGTACGCCCGCGAACTGCACAAGATCGTCACCTGGATCGGCATCTGCGACGGCAACATGCAGGAAGGCTCCTTCCGCTGCGACGCCAACGTGTCGGTGCGCAAGCCGGGCCAGCCGCTGGGCACCCGGCGCGAGATCAAGAACCTGAACTCCTTCAAGTTCATGAAGGAGGCGATCGACTTCGAGGTGCGCTGGCAGATCGACCGGCTGGAGGACGGCCTGGCGATTGAGCAGGCGACCGTGCTGTTCGATCCCGACACCGGCGAGACGCGCGCGATGCGCACCAAGGAGGACGCGGCCGACTACCGCTACTTCCCCGATCCCGACCTGCCGCCGCTGGTGATCGCGCCCGAGTGGGTGGAGCGCATCCGCGGCGAGATGCCGGAACTGCCGCGCGCCATGGCCGCGCGCTTCGTGCGCGACTACGGCCTGCCGGAGTACGACGCCACCACCCTGACCCAGAGCAAGGCGATGGCGGCCTACTTCGAGGAAGCGGCGCGCGCCAGCGGCCAGGCCAAGCTGGCCAGCAACTGGATCATGGGCGAGGTGTCGCGGCGCCTGAACGCGCAGGAGACGACGATGGCGCAGGCGCCGGTCGCTGCCGGGACGCTGGCCGCGCTGATCCGGCGCATCCAGGACGGCACGGTGTCGAACAGCGCCGCCCGGCAGGTGTTCGATGCCTTGTGGGCCGGGGAGGGCCAGGAGGTCGACGCCCTGATCGAAGCCAAGGGCCTGCGCCAGATGAACGACAGCGGCGCGCTGGAGCGGATCGTCGACGAGGTGATCGCGGCCAATCCGGCCAACGTCGAACAGGTGCGGGCCGGCAAGGACAAGGCCTTCAATGCGCTGGTCGGCCAGGCGATGAAGGCCAGCAAGGGCAAGGCGAACCCGCAGCAGGTCGGCGACCTGTTGCGCAGCAAGCTGGGGATCTGACCCGCCCCCGGGGGGGCATCTCCCCCGGAGTGGGTGGGGCATTTCGCCGGGGCGGGACCCGGGTATGTCGCCTGGGCGACGCGGCTCAGCGCCGTTGCGGCGCGCCGGAGGCGCCGCCGGCGCCGGAGGTGGCCGTGGAGGGGCCCAGTTGCGCCCACAGCGCCTTCAGCCGCGCCAGTTCCTCGTCGAACTGGGCGTCGATGCGCCGCTTTTCCTCTTCCTGCGCGGCCACGAAGCGCTGCTGGGCGGCGATCTGCTGCTCGTTTTCCTCGATCAGGCGCTTCAGGCGGGCCGGCCACCTGGCCGGATCCTTGTAGAACTCGGTTTCCTGTTCGAGCTTGCGGCGCTGCTCCTCGAGCTCCGCCACCCGGCGCTGGCCGGCGGCGATCACGTCCTGGGCGGCGCGCAGGGCCTTGACCCGCTCGCCGTCGTGCGCGGCCTGGTTCGGGTAGCGCGCCAGCAGCGCCTTCTGGGCGCGGCGCTCGTCGGTCTGGCGCTGGCGCTCGTCGGCGACCTTGCGCTCACGTTCCTCGGCGATCGCGCGTTCCTGGGCGGTGAGGGACGGGCCGATGGTGCGCCGCACCGTGCCGTCCTTCTTCAATTCCTTCTGCTCGCGGTCCAGGCATTCGATGATCGGGCGGTCGGACGTCAGGCGCTGGCCGCGCGAATCGATGCAGGTGAAGATGCTGCCGGTGCCCGGGGCCGCCGGCTGCGCCCAGGCGGGCGGGCACGCTCCCGCCAGCGCCAGCAGGGCGCCGCAAACGAGGCGAAAGCAAGATGGGACAGGCAGCACCAGGGATTCCTCTTCAGCCAGCTCCGTACCGATCCCGGTAAGCGACAACCTTCCCGTAATGCTCTCCGAGTTCGTCGCCGGCATGCACCTCCAGATAATGCAAGAGATCGGCCAGCCTGGCGATGGCGCAGACCTTCAAGCCCAGCCTTTCGCGGACATATTGCACGGCGCTCCACGCCACGTCGTGGCCGCCCTCCGTCGCTTTCTCCTGGCGGTCGAGCGCGATGGCCACCGCCTGGGGGGTGGCGCCGGCCGCCTGGATCAGGGCGATGGACTCCCGGGCCGCCGTTCCGGCCGACATGACGTCGTCGACCACCAGCACCCGGCCGCGCACCGGCGCCCCGACCAGGGTGCCGCCCTCGCCGTGGTCCTTGGCTTCCTTGCGGTTGTAGGCGTAGGGCACGTTGCGGCCGGCGCGGGCCAGCTCGATGGCCACGGCCGCCGCCAGCGGGATGCCCTTGTAGGCCGGGCCGAAGATCATGTCGAACTCGATGCCCGAGGCGAGGATGCGGCGTGCATAGAATTGCGCCAGCCGACCGAGCTTGGCGCCGTCGTCGAACAGGCCCGCGTTGAAGAAATAGGGGGACAGGCGTCCCGCCTTGGTCTTGAACTCGCCGAAGCGCAGCACGCCCGACTGCACGGCGAACTCCACGAACTCCTGGGCCAGTGCGTCCTGCCCGCCATCCGCCATCATGGGAAAATCCTTGTTCAAACTGACCAGCCTGAACCTCAATGGCATCCGCTCGGCGGCCAGCAAGGGGGTCGAGGCGTGGCTTGCACAGACCAGCCCGGATTGTATTTGCGTGCAGGAGGTCAAGGCGCAGGCGCCGGACGTGCAGGGCCGGTACGACGCGCTCGCCGGCCTCAAGGGCCACTTCCACTTCGCGCAGAAGAAGGGCTATTCCGGCGTCGGCGCCTTCAGCCGGCACGAGCCGAGCGACGTGATCGTCGGTTTCGGCTGCGAGGAATTCGACGCCGAGGGCCGCTACGTGGAGCTGCGCTTCGACACGCCGCAGCGCAAGCTGTCGATCATCAGCTGCTACTTCCCTTCGGGCTCCTCCGGCGAGGAGCGCCAGCAGGCCAAGTTCCGCTTCCTCGACGTGTTCGATCCGCACCTGGCGGCCCTCAAGCAGCAGCGCGAATTCGTCCTGTGCGGCGACGTCAACATCGCGCACCAGGAAAAGGACCTGAAGAACTGGAAGGGCAACCGCAAGAACAGCGGCTTCCTGCCGGAGGAGCGGGCCTGGATGACGAAGCTGCTGTCCGAGACCGGCCTGGTGGACGTCTACCGCCACCTGCAGCCGGACACCACGGAGGACTGCTACACGTGGTGGAGCAATCGCGGCCAGGCGTATGCGAAGAACGTGGGGTGGCGGCTGGACTACCAGGTCGCGACCGCCGGCGTGGCGCAGACCGCGCGGGCGGCTTCGATCTACAAGGCGGCGCGCTTCAGCGATCACGCGCCGCTGACGGTGCACTACGAACTGGCGCTCTGAGCGCTCAGTAGCCGTAATAGCCGTAGCCCGGGTTGTAGTAGGTCGCGGGCGGCGGGTAGTACACCGCCGGCGGCGGCGGGGTGTAGCTGTACGCGTTGGACGCCTGCCCCACCAGGGCGCCCGCGAGCGCCCCCAGCACCAGCGCGCCGACGACGTCGCCGTCATCGCGGCGATCGCGGTACGCCGGCCCGTAGTAGCGCGGGGCGACATAGCGGTTGTTCTGCGCCCAGTGGCCCCTGGCCGGCTCGGCGCGCTGGTGCTGCCAGGCCTGGCGCGCGGCGTGGTCACGGTGGTTGTCCCGGGCGAAAGCGGACACCGAGCCGAGGCCCAGGGTGGCGGCGACGGCGACGGCAACGAATCTGGTCTTCATGGACTGCTCCTTCTTGGTAGGGAGCAGGTCGGTGCGCATCGGGCCCGGACAAGGAGGGGACAGGCAAAGCTGCCGTAGACCTCGTAACGGAACGCAAAGGGACGAGCCACGGCGCCCGCCGCGAACTACACCCAGCGCGGGACGGCTTCGGCGGTGTCGCCGATGTCGACCAGGCAAGCCACGACTTCATGGCCCGGCCCGCGCAGGCGCTGCAACTCCGCATCGATGAACGCTTTGACCAGGTCCGGGCTGAGGCCGGGAACCGCGACGCCGGCCGCGGCGGGATCGAGTCCGAGGGCAAGGACGGCGGCCATCAGGGAGTTTCGTCGCTGTCGCCGGGTGACGCTGCCGCGCGCCGGTAGCTGCCCGGGCTCACCCCGGTCCACTTCTTGAAGGCGCGATGGAAGGCGCTGGGCTCCTGGAAGCCGACGCGCTCGGCCACTTCGGCGATCGCGAGGCTGGGCCCCGACAGCAGTTCGATGGCGATGTCGCGGCGCAGGTCGTCCTTCAGGCGCTGGTACTTCAGTCCCTCGGCGTGCAGGCGGCGCTGCACCGTGGTGTTCGACATGTGCAGCACGCGCGCCAGGGTGTCGAGTTCGGGCCAGTCCTGCGGGGCCTGCGCGCGCAGGCGGTGCCGGATCTGGATGCTGAGGCTGGCATCGTTGCGGTACTTCACCAGGAGGTTGGCGGGCGCCTCGCGCAGGAAGGGCACCAGGCTCGCTTCCGTCTCCACCACCTTCAGGCCCAGCAGGTTGGCATCGATGCGCACCTGCGTGATGGGAGCATCGAAGCTCGCCGTCTCGCAAAAACGCGTGCGGTAGTCCGCGGTGTCCTCGGGTTCGGCGCAGCGGAAGCGCGCCTCCAGCAGCGGGATGCGCCGGCGCACCAGCCAGCACGCGAGGCCGTGAACGAGCATCAGCCACGTCGCGTAGGTGAACATGCGGTTCGGCGCGGCGCCGCGGTCATGCACCACGATCCAGGCGTCGTCGCCTTCGCAGCGCAGCTCGCCGTGCAGGTCGTCCAGCACCACGCGCAGGAAGGTGAACATGCGCTGCAGCGCATGGCCCAGCGTGTGGCAGCTCAGGGCGGCGTGGCACAGCAGTCGGAAACTGCCGCGGCGCATCGGGTGCGTGTCCATGCCGAAGAACTCGTCGTCCATCGCGTCCGCCAGCACGGACCACAGGCACGCATACGTGGCCGCGGGAACGCGGGCCCGCCTGGCCTCCAGCAGCGCGGGCTCGATGCCGGCCTGCTGCACGAGGGCGGGCAGGTCCAGGCCCCGCTCGGCCGCGACGAGGACGGCCTCGCGCACCAGGCCCACGGAGATCGTTCCCTTGTCAAGCCCCTCGGTCATGGGTACGGCGTTCATGCAGGTGTCCAAATCCGTCGCGACGAATGAAGCGAGCGGGCATTGGCCGCCCTGCGGGCACTCCCTAGGATCATCCCCATTGCGCCATGACGCCGCTCGTCGCGGACTCCATTTTCCGGGATACGGCAGCCGGCTGGAAGTCCGCGCCTGCATCGTCACCGGCGCTGCCCGATCCACGATCGCCCCGGAGCACGCCATGATCCCCACCCCCGAACAGCAGATGATCCGCGAGGCCATGCGCCAGTTCGCGCAGGAGCGCCTCGCGCCCAACGCGGCCCAGTGGGACCGCGAACACCGCTTCCCGAAGGAGGCGCTGCAGGAACTGGCCGGCCTGGGCGCGATGGGCATGGTGGTGCCCGAGGAGTGGGGCGGCGCCGGGCTCGACTACGTCTCGCTCGTGCTCGCGATCGAGGAGATCGCGGCCGGCGACGGCGCCACCTCCACCATCGTCAGCGTGCAGAACTCGCTGGCCTGCGGCATCACGCTGAAGTACGGCACGCCGGCGCAGAAGGATCGCTACCTGCGCCGGTTGGCGAGCGGCGAGTGGCTCGGGTGCTTCTGCCTGACCGAGCCGCAGGCCGGCTCGGATGCCTCCGCCCTGCGCTGCCGCGCCGTGCGCGAGGGCGACCACTGGGTGCTCAATGGCACCAAGCAGTTCATCACCAGCGGCAAGCATGCGCAGGTGGCGCTGGTGTTCGCCGTCACCGACAAGGAGGCCGGCAAGAAGGGCATCTCCTGCTTCCTGGTCCCGACCAGCACGCCGGGCTACGTCGTCGCGCGGCTGGAAGACAAGATGGGCCAGCATGCCTCGGACACGGCGACCATCGTGCTGGAAGACTGCCGCATCCCGGCCGACCACCTGCTCGGGCGCGAGGGCGACGGCTACAAGATCGCGCTGTCGAACCTGGAGGCGGGCCGCATCGGCATCGCCGCGCAATCCGTCGGCATGGCGCGCGCGGCCCTCGACGCGGCGACCCACTACGCGAAGGAGCGCATCGCCTTCGGCGTGCCGATCATCGAGCACCAGGCGGTGGCGTTCCGGCTGGCCGACATGGCCACCCAGGTCGAGGCGGCGCGGCAGCTGACGCTGCATGCGGCCACGCTCAAGGATGCCGGCGAGCCCTGCCTGAAGGAAGCTTCGATGGCGAAGCTGTTCTCATCGACGATGGCCGAGCGCGTGTGCTCGGATGCCATCCAGGTCCACGGAGGCTACGGCTACGTGAGCGACTTCCCGGTGGAGCGCATCTACCGCGACGTGCGCGTGAGCCAGATCTACGAAGGTGCGTCCGACATCCAGCGGCTCGTGATCGCGCGCGCCGTGGCGCAGGGCTGAGAAGCCCGCGCCGCCGACGAGAGAGAGAACACAGGAGGAAGCCATGTCGATCCAGGAGCAATACCGCCAGAAGCGCCGCGCGGCGCACGACGCGGTGAACGAGGTGCAGGACAACGACGTCATCGTCGTGCCGACCGGCGTGGGCGAGCCGCCTGCGCTGCTGAAGGCGCTGTCGGAGCGGCGACGCGAATTCCAGGGCGTGTGCGTGGCGCAGATCCTGCCGATCGGCCGCTACGGCTACTTCGACCCCGAGACCG
Source organism: Ramlibacter alkalitolerans (assembly GCF_016722765.1). GTDB lineage: Bacteria > Pseudomonadota > Gammaproteobacteria > Burkholderiales > Burkholderiaceae_C > Ramlibacter > Ramlibacter alkalitolerans. The sequence goes on from NZ_JAEQND010000020.1 coordinate 67,480, forward strand.
TGCACAACGTGCGGCACATGGCCTACTTCCTGGGCGGCGCCTCGCGTGCCGGGGCCCAGCAGGGCTGGATCGAAACGCTGGCGGCCAACTTCTCGGAGCTGCCCGAGCTGATCCGCCGCGGCCTCACGCCGGCCGACGTGGTGTTCAGCCTCGCCTCGCCGATGGACGAACACGGCTACTTCTCGCTCAGCCTCGGCACCGACTACACCATGGCCGCCGTCGAGCGCGCGCGCGCCGTGGTGCTGGAGGTGAATCCGAACGTGCCGTTCGCCCACGGCAACTGCCACGTGCACATCTCGCAGGTGGCCGCGCTGATCGAAAGCGAGGCGCCGCTGGCGGAAGTGGGCCTGCCGACCATCGGCCCCGTGCAGGAGGCGATCGGCCGCTACGTCGCCGACATGATCGAGGACGGCTCGACCCTGCAGATCGGCTACGGCGGCATCCCCGACGCCGTGGTGATGCAGCTGAAGGAAAAGCGCGAACTGGGCGTGCACACCGAGATGATGGGCGACGGCCTGCTGTCGCTGATCGAATGCGGCGCCGTCACGAACCGGGCCAAGACCTACCTGCCCGGGAAGGCGATCGCCACCTTCGCGCTCGGCTCGGCCAAGCTGTACCGCTCCATGCACCGCAACCCGGGCTTCGAGATGCACCCGGTCGACTTCACCAACGACCCCTGGCTGGCGGCACGCAACGACAAGCTCATCTCGGTCAACGCCACGCTGCAGATCGACCTGTTCGGGCAGTGCGGCTCGGAGTCCCTCGGCCCGGTGCCTTACTCCGGCACCGGCGGCCAGACCGACTTCGTGCGGGCCGCCAACCGGTCCGCCGGCGGCAAGTCCTTCATCGTGCTGCCCTCCACCGCCAAGGAAGGCCGCATCTCGCGCATCGTCGCCACGCTGGAGCCGGGCACGCTGGTGACCACCAGCAAGAACGACGTCAACTACGTCGTCACCGAATACGGCGTCGCGCAGTTGCGCGGCAAGACGATGCGCGAGCGCGCCCTCGCACTGATCGCCATCGCCCACCCGGACTTCCGCGGCGAACTGCAGCAACAGGCGGCGCGGCTCAAGCTCCTGTAGACCGCCTTCCCTCCCGATCGCAACCTTTCGCGCCGGCAGCACCGGCGCGCGGAGATCCTCATGCCCCGTTCCAGCACCCGTCACGACCCGGTCGTCATCGTCGGCGCCGCGCGCACCCCGCTCGCCGCTTTCCAGGGGGAGTTCGCTTCCCTGACTGCCCCGCAACTCGGCGCGCATGCCATTCGCGCGGCGGTCGAGCGGGCCCGGCTCGCACCCTCCGAGGTCGACGAGCTGCTGCTCGGATGCGTGCTGCAGGCCGGGCTGGGGCAGGCGCCGGCGCGCCAGGCCGCACTGGGCGCCGGGCTGCCGCTGTCCACCGGCTGCGCCACCGTCAGCAAGGTGTGCGGCTCCGGGATGAAGGCCACGATGCTGGCGCACGACCTGCTGCTGGCGGGCAGCCAGCGCGTGGTGGTCGCGGGCGGCATGGAGAGCATGAGCCAGGCGCCCTACCTGCTGCCCAAGGCCCGCGCCGGCCAGCGCCTGGGCCACGGCCAGATGCTCGATCACATGTTCTTCGACGGCCTGGAAGACCGCTACGGCGAGGCCACCAACGGTCGCCTGATGGGCACCTTCGCCGAGGACTGCGCGCGCCATTTCGGCTTCACGCGCGAGCAGCAGGATGCCTTCGCCACCACCTCCACGCTGCGGGCCCAGCAGGCCGCGCGCGACCGCCTGTTCGACTGGGAGATCGCGCCGGTGCCGGTGGCGGCGCGCGGCGGCGAGCGCCTCGTGGCGCAGGACGAGGCGCCGCTGAAGGTGCAGCTCGAGAAGATCGCCGGGCTCAAGCCCGCCTTCGCGAAGGACGGCACCGTGACTGCCGCCAATTCGAGTTCGATCTCCGACGGCGCGGCCGCCCTGGTGCTGATGCGCGAGTCCACCGCGCGCGAACTGGGCGTGGCCCCGCTGGCGGTGGTCCTGGGCCATGCGACGCACGCGCAGGAGCCGCGCTGGTTCACGACGGCACCGGTCGGTGCCGTGCACAAGCTGCTGGGCAAGGTCGGCTGGGAAGTCGCCGACGTCGACCTGTGGGAGGTGAACGAGGCCTTCGCCGTCGTCACCATGACGGCGATGCGGGAGCTGTCGCTGTCGCACGAGCGCGTGAACGTCCATGGCGGGGCCTGTGCGCTCGGGCATCCGATCGGCGCCTCGGGCGCGCGCATCCTCGTGACCTTGCTCGCGGCCTTGCGCCAGCGCGGCCTGCAGCGCGGCGTGGCGACGCTGTGCATCGGCGGTGGAGAGGCCACCGCGCTGGCGATCGAACTGGCCTGACGGCGCGTCTCCGGCGCGCGCCTGCAAGGACGGCACGCGCCGGGAGAACTATGGCTCGCCGGCGAGCGCGTCGTCGACGTGGCAGGTGCTGCGCTTCATGCCGTCGCGCAGGGCCGCCGGCCGCTTGATGGTGCCGCTGCGGTCGTCGAACTCCGCCACCGCCAGGTCGAGGGCGCCGCGCCGTTCGTGCTCCTCCACGGGGAGCCAGGGCGCACCGAGCGCGGCCCACTGTGCGTCGGTCAGCTGCAGTTCGCCGGTCAGGAAGATCTGGCGGTCGGCCGGGCCGTCGGGAAACGACGCCTCGAGCACCAGCCCCCCATCCCCCACGCGGCACAGTCCGTGCGCCATGGCGGGGTCGAACACGAGCAGGTCGCCTGGCGCCAGCGCCAGTTGCACGCCGGCGTGCGGCATCACGAACTCCACATCCGCAGCGTCGAGCACGAGGATCCAGAACAGGCAGCGCGACCAGTGGCCGCGCACGTCGTTGTGGAAGCCGGCGCCGCGCGACGCGAGGTAGTCGATGCGCTTCTCGACGCTGCTGCGGCAGGCCTCGAGCTCGTCGCCCAGCACGCCGGTGCGCTGCAAGGCGGCGGCCAGGCGCGCGGCCAGGCCGGCTGCACCCGGTGCGTCGGCGGCCAACTCGGCCAGCGTCGTGTTCGCGTAGGTGACGTCCGAGAAGGCCTCGATCTCGACCCGCGCATAGCCCGTGGCAGCCAGGCGCGCGAGCGAGTCCGCATCGAGCAATCCGCCGCGCACGACGTGGACACGTTCATGGGGTGCGCGGGCGTCGAAGGCGTGGCCGGGCTCCTCGCTGCGGACGGCGAAGGCACGAAAGCGCGGCGGCACGGCACACGGGCGCGCGGCGATGACGCGATGGGCGGGAACGCAGCCAGGCATCGCAGCATTGTCCCAGCGTACCTGGCTGGCCGTTCGATCTTCCGGGCCGTGGTGACAGAATGAACGGGTGACGACACCGCTGCCGCGCGTGCTGCGCCTGATTCGCTCGCCTTCGCGCGCGATCGACCGGCTGTTCGGCTACGACGTGTTCGTCGCGCACCGGCGGGCCGATGCCGCGGGCTACGCGGCACTGCTGGTCGAACGCCTGGACCGGGAAAAGCTGTCCACGTTCATCGACGTGCGCGAGTACGGTCCGGGCGACGAGCTTTCCGCGGCGACGCTGCGCCACGTCCGCAAGGCGACGATGCTGGTCGTGCTCGGCTCGCCGACGATCCTCGAGCCGCGCGACCCCGACTGGGTGTTCGGTGAGATCGACGCCTACATGGCGGCCAACAGCGGCGAGTCGCTGCGCGTGCTGCCGATCGACTTCGGCGCGACGCTGGCCGGCGCCACCGGGCGATCCGCGATCGCCGACCGGTTGCGCGACGTGATCCGGCTGGAGCAGCCGCTCGCGGCCTTGCACGAGCCCCCCTCGGACGGCGTGGTCGACGCGATCGCGCGCCAGTTCCGCAACCGGCGCCGCGACCGCGTGCGGCTGCGCGTTTTCCAGGGCATTGCCGCCGTGCTGTCGGCGCTGCTGGTGGCGTCCCTCGCCGCCGGCTGGCTGGCGAACAAGGCCCTGGCCGATGCGCGGCGCAACCTGGCGGCGAACTACATGACCGCCGCCAACGCGCGCCTGGACCTCGGCTTCCGCGACGAAGCGGCGGCCCTGGCCGCGGAGGCGCTGCGCCACCGCGACCAGCCGGAGGCACGCCGCCTGATCACCGAGAACCCGCCGCTGGACCTGTCGCACGTCGTCGCCGCGGACGACGTCAGTGCGTTCGCGGCCGACGTCGACCTGGCGCGTGGACGCTGGGTGGCCGCGGGCTACCAGGGCCGACTGTCGCTGCTTGGGCTCGGGGCCGGGCAGGCGCGCCGCGACGTGCGGGTGGGTAAGGTCGACCTCCATGCGGTGGCGTTTTCGCCCGACGGCGAGCGCCTGCTGGTCGGCGACGATCGCGGCCAGGTGCATGTCCGCGTGGCGGCCGACCTGGGCCCCGCGCCGTGTGCCGAGTTGCCGCGCTTTTCCGGTCGGGTCTCCGGGTTCGCCTTCCTCCCCGACACCGCAGGCCCGCTGGTGATCGCCGGCAAGGCGATCTACGCGCTCGACCTGCAGGCGGGCTGCCCGGCGGGTGCGCCGCGCGAGCTGTATCGATCGGACAGCGAAATCATCGAGTTCGTGGTCGACGCGCCGCGCCGGCGCATCGTGGTGGCCGAGCACGACGGCCTCGCCGTCGTGACGCTCGACCTGCGCGAGCCGGCGCCCGCCCGGCACGTTGCCCTGCCGATGCCGCCGGGGCGCAGCGAACGGCCGCAACCCGCGCGCATCGCCTTGCAGCCCGGCACCGGCAAGCTGTGCGTCTTGACGCTCGGTGGCGACGAACTCGTTTTCCTCGACGAGCAGTTCGCGCCCACCACGCCGCTCGGCCAGCGGCCCTTCGGGACCGGCAAGGCGCCGCTGGGCGTCGGACTGTTCCAGTTCGATGCCGGCGGCGAGCGCCTGCTCGTCTCCGGCGACGGCGTGCTGCTGCTGTGGTCGATGGACCCGCGCCGCGCCCACCGGCGGCTGCGGCTGCCCGCCTCCGCGGTGCTGCTGCGCGACGACACGATCGTGGCGCTGGGCGACCCGGCCCAGCGCGCGCCCGGTGCGCCCCAGGTGCTGCGTCGCTTCGCCATCGACCCGCCGTTCCAGGCACCCGTGGCCCTCATGGGTTCGCAGGCTGGCGCGAAGCCGCAGGTGCGCCGGCTCGAGCCGTCGCCCGCGGGCGCCAGCGTGCTGGCCGCCACCGCCGACAGCGGCGTGCTGGCCTTCGAGTTCGCGAGCCGCAAGGTGTCGCAGGCGGCCGCGCCCGGCGCCGGCGCCGAGTGGGCCGCACGATCCGCCGACGGCCGCCGGATCGCCGTCTTCGGCGCGGGTGCCGAGGTCGAACTGTGGGAGGCCGGACGCCTGCTGCGCAAGGCATCGTTCCTGCCGCAGAGCCCGACCGGCCTGTATTCGGCCGCGTGGCTGAGCGATGGCGGCGCGCTGGCCGTGGGCGGCGGCTGGACCGCGCCGCTGCTGCTGCCGGCCGACGCCGGCCGGCAGCCCCTGGCCGCTCCGACCGCGCTCAGGCCCGAGGTCCGCAACCTGGTGGCGGGCCCCGAGGGCAGGGTGCTGGTGCAGGCGCAGGGCACCTGGACCTGGGACACCGCCAGCAACCGGATGCAGCCAGTCGACCTGGTCGGCACCGATGCGCTCGCGCTCATGGACCTCGCCCGCTGGGGCGCGGGCGGGGTGGCGGCGCTCACGCGCAAGGGGCTGTTCCTCTGGGAATGGCGCAGCGGCGGGCGGCTGGAGCGGGTGGCCAGCGTCGACATTGGCGGCGACCGCATGGTGGTCGCCGCCGATGGCCGCCGGCTGGCCCTGTTCCAGCGGGATCGCCTGGCCGTGCACGACCTGCCCTCCGGCGCCTTGCGCGCCGTGCTGCCCTTTGCGGGCGACGTCTACACCGCGGCGTTCTCCGCCGACGGATCGATGCTGCTCGGGGGCTCGCGCAGCGCGCCGTTCATGCTGTGGTCCCTGCACGCGCTCGACGCTGCGCGCGAGCAGGTCGCCGACACGGTGCAGCGTGCGAGCGGGCAGGTCCGGGCCGATTTCAGCCTGGCCCTGCCGGCGCCCGCAACGCCGAAGTAGTTTCCTGGCGCGCGAGGGCCGGCGCCAGCGGCTCACCCGCACCGTCCGCCGCTACCACTCCACCAGGCTCAGGCCGATGCTGAACACCGTGCGGCTGCGGTTGTAATCGAGCAGCGTGTCGCCGTAGCCGCTGAAGACCTGCGTGTGCAGCTGCAGCCCGCTGGGCGGTCCTTCGCCGGTGTCGCCCAGCGTGCGGAACCACTCCAGCCGCAGCGATCCGCGGCCGCGGGCCCGCAGCGCATGGCGGGCGGTGGCGGCGAACAGGTTGCGGCGGCTGTTGCGCCACACGGCCCGCAGCTCGCCGCGGCCGATGAAGTCGCTGATGCCCGGGTTGTCGTCGTTGGCCGCGTCCTCGTGCAGGCGGCGCCAGACGCGCGCCTGCAGTTGCAGCCGGTCGTGCTCGGCGCCGGCCATCAGGTAGACGCGGTTCCAGCTGCGCGACAGCGGCAGCGACTGGCCGTTGGACTGGTGCACGATGCCCAGCCCGCCGAAGCGCACGCGCCAGCGATCGGCCTGCGGCGTCTGCAGCGGCAGCACGTAGATGAATTCCGGCTCGTGGTCCGTGCTGCGGAAGGGGCGCGACAGCCCCGGCGTGAAGATCTGCCAGTACGACTGCTGCGAGTACGCGAACCAGAGGGAGTCGATCGCGTCGGGGCGGCCGACGAGCAGGCCCTGCGCGATCTTCGCCCGCACCGACAGTTGCAGGCGCGTCTCGGTGGTCCGGTAGTCGAGCGAAGTCGTGGCGGTGTTGCGCGGGTTCTCCGAGCTGGGCTGGCGGTTGATGGTCGCGGCGCCGACCAGGTCCAGCGAAATGGGGCGGTAGCCGCGCAGGCCGAAGGTGCCGCAGTCCGCGCCGGGCTCGAGCTCCCAGAAGCGCGAGAGCTCCGAATAGCGGGTGTCGTGGCAGCCTTCCGAGGCGGTGAGCGAGAAGCCGCGGCGCGGCGGCGGCTCGGTCAGCGGCGCGGCCGCCGCCGTTTCGGGGGCAGGGGGCGCGGGCGCCCGCTGGCTCTTGGCCCAGGCGTCGAAGCAGGCCAGGCGCTGCACGCCATCGAGCACCGCCGTGCAGGCCTGCCAGTCGGCATCTCGCTGCTGCGCGGCGGCAGTGCAGGGCAACAGGACGGCGGCCAGGCAGGCGATCAGGATGCGCATCCGCGCAATGCTAGCGAGGCCCGCGGGCACTGGGGCACGTCCACGCGGCGCCGCTTGCTAGTCCTTGCGCAGCACGAAGTCCCTGGCCTGCGCATCGCGCTCGGCCTTCCAGCTGCCGCGGATCTCGCGCCCGCACGAGCCTTCCACCACCTCGCCCAGCCAGGTGGCCGCGATGTGGACGCCGTCGGCGGATTCCTCCAGCGTGAACTCGCCATCCTCGACGTCGCCGGCGAGCTTGCTGCGGTCGCCGTTGCGGTTGATGGTGCCGCTGACGCTTTCCGCATAGAGCGCGTGCTTTTCCAGCAGCAGGGTGCCGGCGTGACCCTGGCCGCTGAACTCGGCCCGCCAGAGCCCGAACAGGTGCGCCGCCGTGACTTCGCTGGCGTGCGGGCATGGGACCTGCGCGATCGCCGGGCCGGCACAGGCGATCAGGGCCAGGGCGAGCGCCCTCATGCGGCACCGGGCGTGGCTGCGGCCGCTGCCGCCTCCGCGCTCTTGCGGGCGAACTCGGCCCGCAGGGCCCGGAGTTTCTCGCGCGGATCTTCCTTCGTCGTCGCCTTGTCGAGCGCCATCTCCGCGATGAAGCGGCTCGGCTGGGCGGCGACCATCTCGCGGCCCTTCTTGCGCTTCTTGCTCCAGCTCACCACCAGGGAGCGCTGGGCGCGCGTGATGCCCACGTACATCAGGCGACGCTCCTCCTGCAGCCGCTGGGCGAAGGATTCGCTCACGACGCCGCCGTCGGCGTCCTCCGGCTTGAAGGGCAGCATGCCCTCCACGCAGCCGGCCAGGATCACATGCGGCCATTCCAGGCCCTTGGAGGCGTGCAGGGTCGACAGCGTGACCACGTTCTGGTCCTTCTCGCGCTCGCTGATGGTGGACAGCAGCGCGATCGTCTGCGCCACCTCCAGCAGCGTCTTGCGCTCCTGCGCCATGCTCACGCCGGCGGCGTCGTCGATCTCGCCGCCGCAGCGGGCCGCCATCCACTCGCAGAAATCGAGCACGTTGGTCCAGCGCGCGGCCGCCACCTTCTCGTTGTCCTCGCTGTCGTACAGGTGCTTCTCGTAGCCGATGTCCTTGAGCCAGTCGGCCAGGAAGGCCTTGGCCGCCTCGGCGCCCACGGTGTGGCGGGCGCGGAACTCGAGGTCGTTCACGTAGCGGCCGAATTCGTGGAGGCTGCCCACGGCGCGCGCGCTCAGCACGCTGCCCAGCGAAGACGAGAACAGCGCCTCGAACAGCGACAGCTTGTACTGGCTGGCGAACACGCCCAGTGCCTGCAGCGTCTGGTGGCCGATGCCGCGCTTGGGCGTGGTGACCGAGCGCAGGAAGGCCGGATCGTCGTCGTTGTTGACCCACAGGCGCAGCCACGCGCACAGGTCGCGGATCTCGGCACGGTCGAAGAAGCTCTGGCCGCCGGAGACCTTGTACGGGATCTGTGCCTTGCGCAGCGCCTGTTCCAGGACGCGGGCCTGGTGGTTGGCGCGGTACAGGATGGCGAAGTCCTTCCAGTCCTTGCCGGCGCCGGACTCGCGGATCGACTGGATGCGGCGCACGGCGCGCTCAGCCTCGTGCTCCTCGTTGTCGCAGTCGATCACGCGCACCGGCTCGCCCTCGCCGAGTTCCGAGAACAGGGTCTTGGGGAACAGCTTCGGGTTCGGCTGGATGACGTTGTTGGCGGCGCGCAGGATCGCGCTGGTGGAGCGGTAGTTCTGCTCCAGCTTGACGACCTTGAGCGTCGGATAGTCCTTGGGCAGCCGGCGCAGGTTGTCCAGCGTGGCGCCGCGCCAGCCGTAGATCGACTGGTCGTCATCGCCCACGGCCGTGAAGCGCCCGCGCTCGCCCACCAGCAGCTTGAGCAGCTCGTACTGGGTCGCGTTGGTGTCCTGGTATTCGTCGACCAGCACGTGACCGAGCTTCTTCTGCCACTTCTCGCACACCTCGGGGAAGTCGCGCAGCAGCTTGAGCGGCAGCCCGATCAGGTCGTCGAAGTCCACGCTCTGGTAGGCGGCCAGGCGTTCCTCGTAGCGCGCCATCACGGTGGCCGTCACGCGCTCGTTGTCGTCCTTGGCCTGGGCCAGCGCCTGCGCTGCGTTGAGCCCCAGGTTCTTCCACAGGCTGATCGCCCACTGCCACTGGCGCGCCGTGGCCGCATCGGTGGTGCCGCCGGCGTCCTTCAGGATGCTGGTGACGTCGTCGGAGTCGAGGATCGAGAATTGCGGCTTGAGGCCCAGCACCTTGCCGTCCTCGCGCATCAGGCGCACGCCCAGCGCGTGGAAGGTGCAGATCACGATCTCCTTGGCGGGCCGGCCGACCAGCGACTTGGCGCGCTCGCGCATTTCGGCCGCGGCCTTGTTGGTGAAGGTGATCGCCGCGATGCGGTTCGCCTCCACGCCGGTCTGGATCAGCCGCGCGATCTTGTGCGTGATCACGCGCGTCTTGCCCGAGCCCGCGCCGGCCAGCACGAGGCACGGCCCATGCAGATAATTCACGGCTTCTTGCTGGGCGAGGTTCAGGCCGGCGGACATCGGGAGGGGACAGCGGGAGAGCGCCGAATCATAAGGTCTGGGACGCGCCGCGGCGGCGCGGCGTCGCGAAGTCCGCACATCGGCGCGGTTGCAGTTGCAGGGACAATACGCCCCGTGCTAGACGTCCTGCTCGTCACCTTCCCCTTCTTCGCCCTGGTGCTCGCCGGCTACGTCGCCGCCCGCCGCCGCATGCTGCCCTTCGAGGCGATCGGCGGGCTGAACGGCTTCGTGCTGTATTTCGCACTACCCTGCCTGCTGTACCGCTTCGGCGCCAACACGCCCATCGCGCAGATGCTGGACCCGGCGGGGATGGTGGTCTGGATCGCCTGCGCGCTGCTGATGGTGGCCGGCACCGTGAAATTCAGCCTGAACGAGCGCATCCGCTGGAACGATGCCTCCTTCGGTGCGCTGGTTGCCGCGTTCCCGAACACCGGCTTCATGGGCGTGCCCTTGCTGGTGGCGCTGCTCGGGCCGCGCGCGGCCGGGCCCGCGATCCTCACCATCCTGATCGACCTGGTGATCACCAGTTCGCTGTGCATCGCCCTGTCGCGCCTGGACGGCGCCGACGAACACGGCGCCGCCGAAGCCGCGAAGAAGGCGCTCAAGGGCGTGGCGCTGAACCCCATGCCGTGGGCGATCCTGCTCGGTGGCATCGCGTCGGCGGTCGGCCGCAAGCCGATCGCGCCGGTGATGAACACCATCGGCCTGCTGGCGGACGCAGCCTCGCCGGTGGCGCTGTTCACCATCGGCGCCGTGCTGGCGCGCTCGCAGGCGGTGGCCGCGGCCGGCGAGCACGGGCCGATGCCGGCGCGCGACTTCGTACCCGTGGCGCTGGCCAAGCTGCTGGTGCATCCCGTGCTGGTGTGGTGCCTCGGCATGGCGGCGCGCGCCGCCGGCCTGCCGCTGGACCCCTACACGCTGACGGTCATGGTGCTGGTGGCGGCCCTGCCCAGCGCGAGCAACGTGTCGCTGCTGGCGGAGCGCTTCGAGGCGGACACCGGTCGCATCGCGCGCATCATCCTGCTGACGACTGCGGCGGCCTTCCTCACGTTCTCGGCGGCGGTGGCGCTGCTGCCCACCGGGCGCTGATCGCGGCCTTCACAGCACCGGCGCGAGCCACGAGGTGACGCGTTCGCGCACCTTTTCCAGCAGCGGGCGGCTGCGCCATTGCTCCAGCGTGAAGGGCTTGCAGCGCCGCAGGTCGTTCTCGAACACGCGCGTGAGCTGGGCAGCGAACTTCGCGTCGTACACGTTCAGGTTCGCCTCGTCGTTCAGGTGGAAGGAACGCGGATCGAAGTTGGTGGAGCCCACCGAGACCAGCAGGCCGTCGACGATGATCGTCTTGCAGTGGTACATGGTCGGCTGGTACACGTGCATCTCCAGGCCGGCCTCCAGCAGTTCGCCCCACAGCGCGCGCGACGCGTGGCGCACGGTCTGCGTGTCGATGTGCCGCCCCGGGGTGATCACGCGCACCCGCACGCCGCGGCGCAGCGCCGCGACCAGCGCGAGCCGCGCCATGTCGTCCGGCACGAAGTAGGCGCTGGCGATGTCGATCGTCTTCACGGCGGCGGTGATGGCGATCAGCACCATCAGCTGCATGCTTTCGCTGCCGCCGCTGGGCGAGCTGTGGAACATCTGCGCCTGCTGCTCGCCCACGGGCTGCAGCGGCGGGAAGTAGGCGCCGCCGTGCAGGATGCGCCCGCTCGCCTTGCTCCAGTTGGCCAGCATCACGCCCTGCATCTGCGCGACCACCGGCCCCTCGACGCGGTAGTGCGAGTCGCGCCAGTGCTCTTCGTCCTGCGCGTGCCCGGTCCAGGGCGGTGCGATGCCCACGCCGCCGGTGAAGCCGATGCTGCCATCGACGATCAGCAGCTTGCGGTGCGTGCGGTTGTTGATGCGGCCCAGGTTGTACCAGCGCAGCGGATGGAAGCGGTACACCTCGACGCCGGCGGCCTTCATCGCTTCGACCAGCCGCTCCTCCACCTTGATGCTGCCCAGCCAGTCCAGCAGCACGTGCACCTTCAGGCCGGCGCGGGCGCGCTCGGACAGCGCCTGCGCGAACTCGTCGCCGATCTTCCCCGACCAGTAGATGAAGGTCTCGAACAGGATGGTGCTGCGGGCGCCGCGGATCGCCTCCAGCATGGCGGGAAAGATCTCGTCGCCGTTGTGCAGGGCCTGCACCCGGTTGCCCTCCACGATGCCGGGCCCCAGCAGCATGCCCATGGCGCGGAAGAACTGCGGGTCGTCCACCGGGTACTGGTGCTCGATCTCGTGCGAGACGCGCCGCTCGCCCGTGGCCAGGTTCACGTACAGGAGGGCGGCGATCAGCGCGAGGAAGATACCGAGGGCGACGAACATGCAGCGGACGCGACGGGGCCGAAAGCCGCGATGCTAGCGCCGCCGCGCTCGTCCGGGGTGCGATCGGCCGCAGGGGCCGCGGCGGCCTACCAGCTGTCGACCGCGCAACCGCGTGCCGGCGCCGCGCGCGCTGCGGTCAGGCCGCGGACCAGCCAGGCGCGCGTCTGCGCGGGGTCGATCACGGCATCGATCTCCAGCGTCGCCGCCAGGTTCATCGCCTGTCCCTCGGCGTACTTCTGCGCCACCAGCCGCTCGAACAGCGCCTCGCGCTGCGGGCCTTCCGGCACCGCCTCCAGTTCCTTGCGGTAGCCCAGGCGTACCGCGCCTTCCAGGCCCATGCCGCCGAACTCGCCGCTCGGCCAGGCCACGGTGAACTCCGGCGCATGGAAGCCGCCGGCCAGCATCGCCATCGCGCCCAGGCCGTAGCCCTTGCGCAGCACGATCCCGAACAGGGGCACGCGCAGGTGCGCCGCCGCGATGAACAGGCGGCTGGCGTGCCGCACCTGCGCCCGCTCCTCGATGGCGGGGCCGACCATGAAGCCGGGCGTGTCGACCAGGCTCACGACCGGCAGCCCGTGCGCGTTGCACAGTTGCAGGAAGCGCGCCGCCTTGTCGGCGGCGTCGGCGTCGATGGCGCCGCCCAGGTGCAGGGGATTGCTGGCCAGCAGTCCCACCGGGCGGCCTTCGATGCGGCCGAGCGCGGTGTGGATGCCGGCGCCGAAGCCGGTGCGCAGTTCCAGCAGCGATCCGATGTCGGCGATGCCCAACAGCGCGGTGCGGCTGTCGTACACGCGCAGGCGGTTTTCCGGCACGACCTCGCGCAGCGCCAGCGCATCGGGCGCCTGGTACTGCGCGACGGAGCCCTGGAAGTAGCCGAGATAGCGGCGGGCAGCGGCGCCGGCCCCGGCCTCGTCGTCCACCAGCACGTCGATCACGCCGTTGCCGTGCTGCACCGGCGCCGGACCGATCTCCTGCGGCTGGAACACGCCCAGGCCGCCGCCTTCGACCATCGCGGAGCCGCCCATGCCGATGTTGCTGCCGCGCGTGGCGATGATCACGTCGCAGCATCCGAGCAGCGCCGCGTTGCCGGCAAAGCAGCGGCCGGCGGCGACGCCGATCACCGGCACTTGGCCGTTCAGGCGCGCGAAGCTGGCGAAGGTCGGCACGTGCAGGCCGGCGACGATGGGCATGTCGACATCGCCCGGCCGGCCGCCGCCGCCTTCGGCGAACAGCACGACCGGCAGCTGGTGCTTCAGCGCGATGCCCAGCAGCCGGTCGGTCTTCTGGTGGTTGCGAAAGCCCTGGGTGCCGGCGAGCACCGTGGCGTCGTAGGCCATCACGACGGCCTGCGAACGCTCCGGCGGGAACAGGTTGCCGTTGATGCGGCCGATGCCGGTGACCATGCCGTCGGCGGGCGTGTTGCGCGCCAGGTCTTCCGCGCTGCGGCGCCGGCTCTGCGCCGCCACCGCCAGGGCGCCGTATTCGCTGAAGCTGCCGGGATCGCAGAGGTCTTCGATGTTCTCGCGCGCGCTGCGCAGGCCCAGTGCGTGGCGCTTCGCGATGGCCTCGGGGCGGGCGGCGTCGAGCGTGAGGGCGTGGCGCTCGACCACCCGCCGCAGGTCGTCCCGCATGCCTTCCTCCCTCCCCCTCCGGGGGAGGGCCGGGGCGGGGGCGCTCCCCGCCGGCTCCTGCGCCGCCTCGATCACGAGCAGCACCTCCCTCTCCTTGACCGTCTCGCCCTGTGCGAACAGCCGTTCCCGCACCTTCCCGTCCGCCGGCGCCCGTACCTCGTGCTCCATCTTCATCGCCTCGAGGATCACGAGCACGTCGCCGGCGCGCACCGCATCGCCGGGCGCGACCAGCCACTGCACCACCTGGGCCTGCAAGGGGGAGCGGAGTTCGGTCATGCGTGGATTGTGCGGTGGGCAAGGGCCTGCGACCGTCGATGCCGCGACAGGCGCGGCCGTCGCACAATGCGGCCATGCCATCGCTCGTTCCCCTGGTCGAAACCTTCCGCGGCGGCACGCGCGAAAACGTGCACTTCGGCGCCATCGCGGTCACGGGCGCGCACGGGCAGGTGCTCGCCCACGCGGGGGACCCGCACTGGACGACGTTCACGCGCTCCACGCTCAAGCCGCTGCAGGCCCTGCCTTTCGTGCAGGCCGGCGGCGTGCGGCACTTCGGCCTGAGCAGCGCCAACCTCGCCCTGCTGTGTGCCAGCCACAGCGGCGAGCCCATGCACGTCGAGCAGGTGGACCAGATCCTCGCCAAGACCGGCATCGGCTACAAGCGCCTGCAGTGCGGCTGCCATGTGCCCTACTACGCGGAGCTCGGGGGCTGGCCACCGCCCGGGCCGGGCAGCTACGACGAGCGCCACCACAACTGCAGCGGCAAGCACAGCGGCTTCCTCGCCTGGTGCGTGCAGCATGGCCAGCCGACGGACTCCTACCTGGAACCCTCGCATCCGCTGCAGCAGGCGATCCGGTACACCGTCGCCGAGGTGGTGGGCCTGCAGCAGCACCAGCTCGCGATGGGCATCGACGGCTGCTCGGCGCCGAACTACGCGATGCCGCTCGCCTGCCTGGCGCGGGGCTTCGCCCGCCTGGGCACCGGCGGGCGCGACACCCGCTTCGGCGAGAGCTTCGCGCTGCTGGCCGATGCGATGACGGCCCATCCCGAGCTGGTTTCCGGCACGGGCCGCAACGACCTGGCGTTCATGACGGTCGGAGGCGGCGACTGGGTCACCAAGGTCGGCGCCGAAGGCGTGCAGGTGGTCGCCAGCCGCAGCCGCGCGCAGGCCCTGGCGATCAAGATCGCGGATGGCAACAAGCTCGCGCTCCATGCAGCGACGGTCGAGGCGCTGGACCAGCTCGGATGGCTGGATGCGCAGCAGCGCGAGGCGCTGCGGCCCTGGCGCAACGAGACGATCGCGAGCATCCGCGGCGCCCCGGTGGGGGAGCGCCGTGCGGTGTTCAGCCTGTCAGGCGACCTCTAGCCGTCCTCCGCGCGCACGTTCGACCCACGGACGCACGCAGCAGCGGCGTAGCCGTCATCCCCGCGCAGGCGGGGGGCGGTCTCAACCCGTCAATGCAACGGTGGCTGCCAGCCTTTCGGCTGGTGACTCGAATCCCAAAGTCTCTCTGGGACGTGTATTGAGCTTTCTGGCGACCTGGTCTAGCTGCTCCTGCGTGTACAGAGACAGGTCG
>NZ_JAEQND010000021.1 GCF_016722765.1 Ramlibacter alkalitolerans
ACACGCAGGAGCAGCTAGACCAGGTCGCCAGAAAGCTCAATACACGTCCCAGAGAGACTTTGGGATTCGAGTCACCAGCCGAAAGGCTGGCAGCCACCGTTGCATTGACCGGTTGAGACCGCCCCCCGCCTTCGGGGGGATGACGGAAAGGGCGCGGGGATGACGAATCCCGTGGGGCGATCCGTAGGCTGGCGGTGAGCGCCGAAGGCCGAACCCCAGCGCTTCGCGCCCCACGTCCGTCATTCCCGCGCAGGCGGGAATCCAGGGCGTTTGGAAACTCGCCGCGCGCGGCGAGCATCGGGAGCCCTGGGTCCCCGCCTTCGCGGCGATGACGGAAAGGGGTGCGGGGATGACGGATCCCGTCAGTACGTCAACTCCAGCACCGTCAACTCATTGTTCGCCACCGGCCAGGTGCGGCCCGCCAGCTTCTCGCCGTTGAATTCCGCGAGCACCGGACGGCCCACGTCCAGCAGTTGGATGCGCGAGCTCGAGACGCCGGCGCCGGGCTGCACGCCGGGGGGCGGGGTGCGGCGGTCGAACAGCATCTTGTCGCGCTGCGGGTCGAAGTAGCCGCGCGGCCGCGTGAAGGTGACGATCACCATCGCGTTGCGCTCGAACGGCGCCACCCGGTCCGGCCGCAGGTGGACGATCGTGCTCGAACGCGGGAAGGGGCTGCGGTAGATGTGCGTCGTGGCGTAGCCGGGCGCGGACACCACGAATTCGTAATGCGTGTCCGGCTGCCCGTGCAGCGGGCCCCACGCACCTTCGGCACCGATGGTCTGCGTCAGCACCGCAGGGCCGCGGCGTTCGCCCGTGGCCGGGTCGATGGCATACACCTCCAGCTTGGCACCGGGCAGCGGCAGGTTGTTGGGGAAGCTGCCGCTGGCCGGATCGGTCGGGGACACGCCCGAGCCCATCACCTTGCCGGAAAGCATCACGTGGCCCTCCGGCACGATCTGCAGCGTCGCCGGCGGCTTGCCCGTGATGAAGCGGTAAGCCGCCTCGAATGCGGCGGCCGAGAACGAGGTTTCGCGATGGTCCACGCCGGGCAGCACGACGTTCGTCGCACCCTTCAGCGCCGGGCCATCGGCGGTGATGCCGGTCTGCAGTCTCGCATCCCCGATCCACATGCCCAGCGGCTGCGCGAACTTGTCGTTGTGGTCGGAGCGGATCGTGAGCCACTTCACCGGGCCGGTCACTTCGTCGCCCTGCGCGCCCTTGGGCGCATTGAGCGCCTGCAGGAAGGGCCCGTTGCCGGCGAACTCGCTGCCCGGCAAGCGGCCCGGAACATTCCACACGCCGTGGTTCGGCACGCCGCCCAGCACCGCGTGGCTGACCTTGGCGGCGCCGCCTCCGTTCTGGATGTAGTTGCGCACCGCGTAGCCGCCGCGCGAGTTGGCGACCAGCACGACCTGCCGCGCGCCCGTGGCCTTGAGCACCCGCTCCACTTCCTCGCGCAGGAATTCCATGCTCTGCGCGGTCGACGAGCGACCGGGCTGCTCGACGCGATCGTCGTCGCGCGCCACGGGGTACGGCTGGTCGAGCGCGAACAGGCGATCGCGCGGCCAGCCGTTGGATTCGAAGCGCCACAGCGTGGTCTGCCAGAGCGCGGCGGAATCCCCGTTGCCGTGGACGAAGACGATCGGAGGATATTCGGAAGTGAGGGAGGGGCCGGAGGCGCAGGCGGCGAGCGCGAGGCTGCCCGAAAGTGCGAGGAAATGGCGGCGGGTCGTCATGGCTGCGGTGTTTCGTTGTCTTTCCGCGGGCCGCTCCCCTGGGCCCCCGCACGAGGTTTCATGGCGGGGGTGACGTGCTGTCTGCGTCCTGCGTCGTGCGTCGTTCAGGCGAACACGCCGGCGGTGTCCTGCATTCTTGCCGAGACCTCGCCGAGGTGGTGCAGGGTATCCCCGAATTCGAGCTCCAGCTGCGTGAGCTTGCGGAAGTAGTGGCTGCCCGCGTATTCGTCGGTCACGCCGATGCCGCCATGCAGCTGCACCGAGTTCTGGCCCACGAAGCGCATCGACACCCCGAGCTGGTACTTCGCGCGCGCCATGGCGCGCCGGCGCTCCTCGGGCGGCGCATTGAGCTTGAGCGAAGCGTAGTAGCTCATGGACCGCGCCAGTTCCTGCTGCATCTTCATGTCCGCCATCCGGTGCCGCAGCGCCTGGAAGGTGGAGAGCGTCACGCCGAACTGCTTGCGCGTGTTCAGGTATTCGGCCGTGAGCTGCATCGTCTTGTCGATCGCGCCCACCGCTTCGGCGCAGGTGCAGGCGATGCCGATGTCGACGGCGTGCTCCAGCACGGTCAGGCCCTCCTCGCTCACCAGGGTGGCGGGCGCGTCGCGCAGCGTCAGTTCGGCCGCGCGGCCGCCTTCCAGCGTGGGATAGCCGCGGGTGCTCACGCCCTGCGCCTGCCGCTCGACGAGGAACAGCGCGATCTTGCCGTTCGCCTTGGCCGGCACCAGGAAGGCATCGGCCTGGTCGCCGGCGGGGACGATGCTCTTCTCGCCGGAGACCTTCCAGCCCTGGGCCCCCGCCGGCGTCGCCTGCGCCTCGCACACATCGAGGCGGTAGCGGCCCTTGCGCTCCTGGTGGGCGAGCACGACGAGCGCCTCGCCCGAGGCGATCTTCGGCAGCCAGGCGGAACGCACGTCTTCGGGCGCGTAGGCGCCCAGCACCCCGCTGGTGACGAGCGTGTGCTTCAGGGGTTCCAGCACGATGCCGCGCCCGAGTTCCTCCAGCACCACCATCGCCTCCACCGGGCCCATCGCCATGCCGCCCTGGTCCTCGGCGACGTACAGGCCGGCAAGGCCCAGTTCCGCCAGTTCGCCGTAGGCGGCGCGGTCGAAGCCGCCCGCGCCGGTGATCGCGCGCCGGCGCTCGAAGGTGTAGCTGCGGTCCACCCACTTGCGCACCGCGTCGCGCAACTGTTCCTGGTCGTCGGAAAAATCAAAATCCATTTCATGTTCCTCGCGTAGCGACTTGCTGGAGCCCCCTCTTGGAGGGGGTGCGGGGGAGCGGTGTAGATGCGCAACGCGCGGGTTGTTCTACGGCGTCAGCCGAGAACGACCTGCGCGACGATGTTGCGTTGCACTTCGTTCGATCCGCCGTAGATCGTCGTCTTGCGCATGTTGAGATAGGTGGCGGCCAGCGGCGCGAGATACGCCGCGCCGACGAACTCGCCCTGGTAGCCGGCCTCCATCGCTTCCTTGACGAAGGGCACGGCGTAAGGGCCGGCCGCCAGCATCATCAGCTCCGTGTAGCGCTGCTGGATCTCGCTGCCCTTGATCTTCAGCAGGCCTGCGATGTCCAGCGGGTTCTTGCCGGATTTCTCCGCCGACAGCACGCGCAGCACCAGCATCTCCAGCGCCACCACGTCGACTTCGAGCTTCGCGATCTCGTCGCGAAAGCGCGTGTCGGTGTACATGCCCTCGCTGCGCGCGATGCGCTTGAGGCGCTCGAGCTCGCGCTTGGCGCGATTCACGTCGGCGATGTTGGTGCGCTCGTGCGACAGCAGGTGCTTGGCGTAGGTCCAGCCCTTGTTCTCTTCGCCGATCAGGTTCTCGGCGGGCACTTCGACGTTGTCGAAGAACACCTCGTTCACCTCGTGGCCGCCATCGAGCATGATGATCGGGCGCACCGTCACGCCGCGCGACTTCATGTCGATCAGCAGGAAGGAGATGCCGGTCTGCGGCTTGCCTTCGGTGGAGGTGCGCACCAGGCAGAAGATCCAGTCGCCGTACTGGGCCAGCGTGGTCCAGGTCTTCTGGCCGTTGACGATGTACTTGTCGCCGTGTTTCTCGGCGCGACACTTCACCGAGGCGAGGTCGGAGCCCGAGCCCGGCTCGCTGTAGCCCTGGCTCCACCACACTTCGCCGCTCGCGATGCCGGGCAGGAAGCGCTTCTGCTGCTCGGGCGAGCCGAAGGCCATGATCACCGGCGCCACCATCACCGGGCCGAAGGGCACGATGCGCGGCGCGCCGGCCAGGGCCGTCTCCTCCTCGAACAGGTGCTTCTGCACCGCCGACCAGCCGGGGCCGCCGAACTGCTTGGGCCAGCCGTAGCCCAGCCAGCCCTTCTTGCCCAGGATCTTCGCCCAGCGCTGCATGTCCTCGCGGGTGAGGTGCAGCGCGTTGTGCACCTTGTGCGCGATCTCCGGCGGCAGGTTCTCGCGCACCCAGGCGCGGACCTCCTCGCGGAACTTCTGTTCTTCAGGGGTGAAGGCTAGATCCATGATGTCTCCGGAACGATGGATTCGTCATTGCCGCGATGACGCAAGGCGGTGAGTTTAAGCACGGTCGTTCGTTTTGGTCTGTCCAGGCGGTGACATGCCCAGCTGCGTGGCGAGATCCGTGACGATCTCGCGCAGCTGCGCCACCTCCTCTTCCAGCGAGGCCAGGCGGGCGGCCAGCGCCCCGTCGCCGCCGGCCCGCGCTTCCGCGCTGGCGGCGGCCGCGGCCACGTCGACCGGCCCGCACAGCAGGTGGGCCCAGCGCGCCTCGCGCGCACCCGCGGCGCGCGGCAACTGCACCACCAGCGGGCCGCCCTTGGCCTCGCTGCGGTCGCGCATCTCGTCGAGGAAGCCCTCCACCGAGGAGATGTCGGCGAAGCGGTACCAGCGCTCGCTGTGGATGCGCAACTCGCCGGCCGTCTGCGGGCCGCGCAGCATCAGCAGGCCCAGCAGCACCGCGGACTGCTCCGGCACCACCATCGCGCGCTGGAAGTTGTGCTCCCAGCGCGTCACCCGCGAGCCGCTGGTGGCGAAGGCGAGCGAGCGGCGCTTGAGGCCGTCCAGGGCCTCCTGCACCTCGGCCTCGCGCAGGTTGGTGACGGGGTCGCGCGCGCTTTTCTGGTTGCAGCCGGCAACCAGCGCGTTGAGCGTCATGGGATACGTGTCAGGCACGGTGCGTGCCTTTTCCATCAGGGTGCCGAGGACGCGCGCCTCGACCAGGGTCAGGGGTTCCATCTGCCGCACGGGCTCCTTGGGATAATCCGGTCCAGCATGAAGAACATCGTGATCCTCATCTCCGGCGGGGGCTCGAACATGGCCGCCATTGTGCGCGCGGCGCAGCGCGACAACTGGCGCAAGGGCCTGGGCGCGGAGGTGAAGGCCGTGATCAGCAACCGCGCCGATGCCGGCGGGCTGGCCTTCGCCCGCGAGCAGGGGCTGGCCGCCGAAGTGGTCGACCACAAGCCCTTCCCCTCGCGCGAGGCCTTCGACGAAGCCCTGGCCACGGCGATCGATGCCCATGCGCCGGCGCTCGTCGTGCTGGCCGGATTCATGCGCATCCTCACCCCGGCCTTCGTGGAACGCTACCGCGGCCGGCTGGTGAACATCCACCCCTCGCTGCTGCCCGCCTTCCCGGGGCTGCACACGCACCAGCGCGCGCTGGAGGCCGGCTGCCGCTTCGGCGGCGCCACCGTGCACCAGGTCACCGCCGACCTCGACCACGGGCCGATCCTGGAGCAGGCGGTGGTGCCCGTCCTGCCCGGCGACACGCCGGAGGCGCTCGCCGCGCGCGTGCTGACGCAGGAACACTTGATCTATCCGAGGGCCATCGCGCACTTCCTGCGGCAAGCTGCCTGACAGGAGGCGAGCGATCGCGCGACGGTGCAGGCGCCGCCGCCCGGCGACAATCGGGGCATGCACCCCAAAGCCTTGCTCGATGCGTGTTCCGAGCTGGTCCGCGAAGTCCTGCGCTTCGAACATCCCGCCGACGCCGTGGTCTCGCGCTACTTCCGCGAGCACCGCGCGCTCGGCCCGCGCGAGCGTGCCACGCTGGCCGAAACCGCCTATGCCGTGGTGCGGCGCAAGCTGCTGTTCGAGCATCTCGCCGGCTCGGGCAGCGGCCCGCGCGAGCGCCGGCTGGCCATCCTGGGTTTTTCCGGCGACCGCGATTTCCTCAAGAGCGCCCTCAGCGAGCAGGAGAAGGCCTGGCTGGACCAGTGCGACGCGGTGGACCCGGCGACGCTGTCGGAGCGGCACCGCCACAACCTGCCGGAGTGGCTGGTCGCGCCGCTCAAGGAGCAGCTCGGTGACGACTTCTGGCCGCTGGTGGAAAGCCTCGACGCCTCCGCGCCGCTGGACGTGCGCGTCAACACCCTGGCCGACAAGCGCGAAGACGTGCGCGAGGAACTGCGCCTGGCCGGCATCGCCGCCAAGCCCACGCCGTACTCGCCGTGGGGGCTGCGGCTGGAAGGCAAGCCCGCGCTGACGAAGTTCGACGCCTTCTCGCGCGGTGCGATCGAGGTGCAGGACGAGGGTTCGCAGCTGCTGGCCCTGCTCACCGACGCGCGGCGCGGCCAGATGGTGGTCGATTTCTGCGCCGGCGCTGGCGGCAAGACGCTGGCACTGGGCGCGGCGATGCGCAACACCGGGCGGCTGTATGCCTTCGACGTCTCGGCGCACCGGCTGGAGAACCTCAAGCCGCGGCTGGCGCGCAGCAAGCTTTCCAACGTGCATCCGGCCGCCATCGCCCACGAGCGTGACGAGCGCATCAAGCGGCTGGCCGGCAAGATCGACCGCGTGATCGTCGACGCCCCCTGCTCCGGGCTGGGCACGCTGCGGCGCAATCCCGACCTGAAATGGCGCCAGTCGGCCCAATCGGTGGTGGAACTGGCGGCCAAGCAGGGCGCGATCCTGGCCAGCGCGGCGCGGCTGTTGAAGCCCGGCGGCAGGATCGTCTACGCCACCTGCAGCCTGTTGCGGGCCGAGAACGAAGAGGTGGCGCAGGCTTTCTCTGCAGCCAGCCCGGGCTTTCGGCGGCTCCAGGTCCAGGAATTGCTGGAATCCGCCCGTGTGGACGACGCTGCCAAGCTCTGCGCAGAGGGCGGCCAGGACCTCCGGCTCTGGCCGCAGCGCCACGCGACGGACGGCTTTTACGCTGCGGCTTGGGAAAAAGTCCAGTCCTGATGTCAAAAGTCGGGCGGTCGGGAACCCCCCGGCCTAGAATCCGTCCTACATTGTCCTTTGCCCGCGGGACGCATGCGGGCTTTTTCCTGAGAAAGAGAAAACGCATCCATGTTGCTTCCCGACTGGGCCGTCCTGAACGCGGCGATCGACTGGCTCGCCAACGGTCTATTGGGTCTGTCCTGGTGGCAGATCGTGCTGTACACCCTGGTGACGACGCACATCACCATCGCGGCCGTCACGCTGTTCCTGCACCGCGCGCAGGCGCACCGCGCGCTGGACCTGCACGCCATCCCGTCGCATTTCTTCCGCTTCTGGCTGTGGCTGGGCACCGGCATGGTCACCAAGGAGTGGGTGGCCATCCACCGCAAGCACCACGCGAAGTGCGAGACGCCCGACGATCCGCACAGCCCGCAGACGCGCGGCATCGACACCGTGTTCTGGCAGGGTGCCGAGCTCTATCGCGCTGAAGCGAAGAACAAGGAAACCATGGCCAAGTTCGGCCACGGCACGCCCGATGACTGGATCGAGCGCAACCTGTACACGCGCTACAGCTGGCAGGGCGTGGGCCTGATGCTGATCATCAACGTGGCGCTGTTCGGTGCGCTCGGCCTCGCCGTGTGGGCGGTGCAGATGCTGTGGATCCCGATTTCCGCCGCCGGCATCATCAACGGCATCGGCCACTACTGGGGCTACCGCAACTTCGAGGCGCCGGACGCCAGCACCAACATCTCCCCCTGGGGGATCATGATCGGTGGCGAAGAGCTGCACAACAACCACCACACGTACCCGACGTCCGCGAAGTTCTCGGTCAAGCCCTACGAGTTCGACATCGGCTGGCTCTACATCAGCCTGATGCAGAAGATCGGCTGGGCCACCGTGAAGAAGGTGCCGCCGAAGCTGCGCCTGGGCGAGATCAAGCCCGTCGCCGACGAGAAGACGCTCGAGGCCGTGATCGCCAACCGCTACGAGGTCATGGCCCGCTACGGCCGCGAAATGCGCCGCGCCGCCAAGACGGAGATCGCCGCGCTGCAGGCCAAGGGCCAGGACATCGCCGCGCTCAAGGCCGCCAAGCGCTGGCTGCACCGTGACGAAGAGCGCGTGCCGGCCGCCGCGAAGCCGCAGCTCGCGCGCGTGCGCGCCGAGCACCCGGTGCTGGACCAGATGGCCAGCATGCGCGAGGAACTGCGCCAGATGTGGCTCAACACGAACCACTCGCGCGAACAGCTCGCCGCCGACCTGCAGGCCTGGTGCCGCCGGGCCGAGGAAAGCGGGATCGAGGCGCTGCGCCAGTTCTCGCTGAAGCTGCGCGCGGCCCACGCCTGAGGCAGCTGCGCCCGAAGGAAAGCCCCGCATTGCGGGGCTTTTTTTCGCCTGCTTTTCATTCACGCTCCGTTCAGGCGTGCCCGCCTACCATGGGTCACGGTCGGCTCGCACACAGGAGTGGATGCAGGCCGCTGGTTCGACGCCACGTTCGGCGATCCAATCAGGCCATGGCGGAGTTTCCGCGCAGGAGTACCTCATGAAAAAACTGATCGTTTCCATCGCCGCTGCAGGCGCCCTTGCCGCCGGCGGAGCCGCTTCGGCACAGGGGCTGGAGGGCGTGCTGCCGCAGGTCCTGACCAACATCCTCGGCAACGTCGGGGTTGGCGGCACCGTTGGCGAGGGACAGGTCGTCGGCTACCCGCCCGGCCTGCCCGCGAACTCTGGCATGTTGCCGAACGGCACCGTGTTCCGCCAGGACGACGGTGAACTGGTCTACATGGACCCGGCCGGCCGCCAACTGCGCCTCAGCGTTCCGAGCAACGACTCCGCGGTTGCGGGTCGCTACGGCCGGTACGGCTCGTACATCGACCCGTACGGCCGCCGCGTCTACTACGGTGCCGACGGGCGTCCGGCATACGTGGAGCAGAACGGGCAGGTGATCGGCTACGGCAACAGCGTGGCCCGCCGCAACGACCGCGACGGCGACGGCGTCGCGAACCGCGTCGACCGTTACCCGGACGACCCGCGCTATCGCTGAGGAAGCCGCGCGCAAGCCGGAATGAAAAAGCCCCGCGTCGCGGGGCTTTTTCCTGTGCGCCGCGGCCTCAGTCCATGAGGTTGGCGGGCACCTTGCCGCCGTTCTCGGCCATCCTCTTCATGACCTGCTTGTGCAGCCACATGTTCATGGCTGCGGTGTCCTGCTTGTCGCCGGAATAGCCGAGTTCGTCCGCCAATTCGCGCCGCTCCTGCAAGGTGCTGTCCATGCCGACGAGCTTCATCAGGTCGACGATGGAGTTGCGCCAGTTCAGCTTCTGCGAGTTCTTCGCAGCCATGCCGTCCAGGACCTGCTCGATGTCCACTTGCTGGGCCGTGGTCGCGGCCCCCGTCGGCTGCGCGTTTGCAGCGGCGGCTGGAGTGGTGGCTTGCGGCTGGGCCGCCGAGGGTGTGGCGGTGCCGGGGCTGGTCGGGGGGGTGGCCGCGGGGGCGCTCGGCTGCTGCGCGTGCGCGCCCGGGAAAATGCGGCCGAAGATGTTTCCGAGGATGCTCATGGTCGTTCTCCAGAAGGGCGACCCGGATTCTTGCGGGACGGCCCGCCGCCGGCGCGTGGGAGAAAGCCGCGTCCTGCCTGAACGGCGGACGCAAAAAAGCCCCGCGGTGCGGGGCTTTCCTGGACCCCGCGTGTGCGGGACGAAGTGCTGGCCGGCGCGCGGGCGCCGGGCGCATCACTTCAGCTTGGTTTCCTTGTACTCGACGTGCTTGCGTGCCTTCGGGTCGAACTTCATGATCGACATCTTCTCGGGCATCGTCTTCTTGTTCTTGCTGGTCGTGTAGAAGTGGCCGGTGCCCGCGGTGGACTCCAGCTTGATCTTTTCGCGTCCGCCTTTGCTGCTTGCCATGGTGGTGCTCCTGGGGAAGATTAGGCTTGGCCGCGCGCACGCATGTCGGCGAGCACGGCGTCGATGCCATTCTTGTCGATGAGGCGCAGCGCGGCGCTGGAAACGCGCAGGCGCACCCAGCGGTTCTCGCTCTCGACCCAGAAACGGCGGTATTGCAGGTTCGGCAGGAACCGGCGCTTGGTACGGTTGTTGGCGTGGGAGACGTTGTTCCCCACCATCGGGCCCTTGCCCGTCACGTCGCAGACGCGTGCCATCAGCACTCTCCGATATGTTCGAAACGGCGGTCACTGAGCGTGAGCGCCTCACCTCGCCAGAAGGGTGGCGGTAACCCGTGGCCGAACGGACCTTCCCAGGTCGAATTCAGCCGAGCCGGCGATTATAGCGTGAAAGCGCAGCCCCGTAGGCTGGGGGAGGGGCGCAGCCCCGTAGGCTGGGGCGGCGAAAGCCGCCGCCGGTGAACCGCGCAGCGCGTGAACCCCAGCGCTGCGCGAAACGCTGGGGTTCACGCGCTTCGCAGTTCACCGCCAGCAACGCTGGGGTTCACGCGCTGCGCGGTTCACCGCCAGCCTACGAGAGGCCAGCCAGCGAAGCCGGGCTACTCCTGCTCCAGGAACCTCTGCGCATCCAGCGCCGCCATGCACCCGGTCCCCGCGCTCGTGATCGCCTGCCGGTACACGTGGTCCTGCACGTCGCCGGCGGCGAATACGCCGGGCACGCTGGTCATCGTGGCGAAACCATTCAGGCCGGTCCGGGTCTGGATGTACCCGTCCTTCATCTCCAGCTGGCCCTGGAAGATCTCGGTATTGGGCGAATGGCCGATCGCGATGAAGCAGCCTTGCAGCTGCACGTCTTCCGTCTCGCCGCTCTTCGTGTCCTTCAGGCGGATGCCCGTGACGCCGGTGGCGTCGCCCAGCACCTCGTCGAGCGTCTTGAACAGCTTCAGCTCGATCCTGCCTTCCGCCACCTTCTGCATCACCTTGTCGACGAGAATGGGCTCGGCGCGGAACTTGTCGCGCCGGTGCACCAGGTACACCTTCTTGGCGATGTTGGCGAGGTACAGCGCCTCTTCCACGGCGGTGTTGCCGCCGCCGACGACGCAGGTCACCTGGTCGCGGTAGAAGAAGCCGTCGCAGGTGGCGCAGGCGCTCACGCCCTTGCCCATGAAGGCCGTCTCCGAGGGCAGGCCGAGATAGCGCGCCGAGGCGCCGGTGGCGATGATCAGCGTGTCGCAGGTGTAGGTGCCGCTGTCGCCGGTGAGGGTGAACGGCCGCTTGCCGAAGTCGACCTTGTTGATGTGGTCGAACACGATCTCGGTCTTGAAGCGCTCGGCGTGTTCGAGGAAGCGCTGCATCAGCTCGGGGCCCTGCACGCCGTGCACGTCGGCCGGCCAGTTATCGACCTCGGTGGTCGTCATCAACTGGCCGCCTTGCGCGATGCCGGTGACCAGCACCGGATTGAGGTTCGCGCGGGCCGCGTAGACGGCGGCGGTATAGCCGGCGGGGCCGGAGCCGAGGATCAGGACTTTGGCGTGCTTGTCGTTCATGATGGAAAAACCTGTGTGGCAACCACCACAGGTCGGTGTACATTTCTGCCCGGTTGGAGAAGTATCACTGACGCGGGCATGCGCAATGCTTGCAACTTCTCGATGACGAACATTGTAAGAACCCATCGCCGGCCGCCCGAGCAGAAGGGATAAGAAACATGTCGATGTTGTCCAACCTGGAGCTGATTCGCCGGGTGCCGCTGTTCGCCCTGCTGACATCGTCCCAGGCTGAAGCCGTTGCCGATGCGGTGATCAAGCGCCGCTTCAAGCGGGGTGAAACCATCGTGGAGCAGGGCGAGAAGACCAACACCCTGTTCATCATCCTCACCGGCCGCGTCCGCGTCGTCACTTCCGACAAGCGCGGCCGCGAGGTGATCCTGGCCACGCTGAACCCGGGCGACTACATCGGCGAGATGAGCCTCATCGACAACGAGCCGCACTCGGCCACCTGCCGCGCCGAGGTGCAGACCGACATGCTCACGCTCGGCCGCGCCGAGTTCGCGCGCTGCCTGCCCGAGAACAGCTCGATGTCGTACGCGATCATGAAGGGCCTGGTGCAGCGCCTGCGCCAGGCCGACCGCAAGATCGAGTCGCTCGCGCTGATGGACGTGTACGGGCGCGTGGCGCGCGCGCTGCTCGAATTCGCCCAGCCCGATCGCGAGGGCCTCATGACCATCCGCGAACGCATCTCGCGCCAGGACATCGCCAAGATGGTGGGCGCCTCGCGCGAAATGGTCAGCCGCGTGATGAAGGACCTGGAAGACCGCGGCTTCATCGAGACGCGGGAGGATGGGTCGATGCTGGTGAAGGACAGGTTGACGACGCTGGGGTGAAGGGCGCAGGAGCGTCACCCACAAGCCGTCATCCCCGCGAAGGCGGGGATCCAGGAAGGCGGCCGCGGGCCGCCTTTTTTCATCGGGAGCCCTGGGTTCCCGCCTTCGCGGGAATGACCGGGGGGAGCACCCGGCGCCTGCGCGCAGTGCTGGGGCTTCGCTTCGCTGCACCACCAGCCTGCTGGACACCTTTGTCAGTCGATGTGGAAGGACAACTGCCGCTCGTGCTTCAGCGCGAGCAGCACGACACGACCTGTTCCTTCTGCATACAGCAGCAAGTACGGCTTGACCACCAGCTCGCGCAGTTGCGGTACGCCATGAGCCCTTGCCAGCGCAGCGGCGCGCGCGGCCAGCGCCTGGCCGTGGGCCGAACGCGATTGCAGGAAGCGCGCGGGCCGGCCGGCGGCGGGATTCCAGCGCAGATGCTCGCGCGCTTCCTTCAACTGCTGGAGCAGCACACCGTATCTCTGGTCGGCGAGCGTGGGGTCCTGCTGGCGCAGGAATTCATGGACGAAGCGGACATCGCGGATGAAGGACTCCGCGGCCTGGAGTCGCGCATTCGCCGGCAGTGCCACTCGGTCTCAGCCCTTCTTGCGAGGCTTGGCGCGACCGATGGCCAGGGCGGCGTCGAGTGCGGAGTCTTCGACCACGCGACCTGCCGCCAGGTCGCCCAGGCCTTCGAGGGCGTCCTGGAGGAGGACCAGCCCCGCGTGTTCGGCCTCCAGGGCATGGTAGTAGTCGAGTTTGCGTGCATCGACCAGCGCCACATAACTGGCGCCATTTTTCGTCAGCACCTTCTCGCTGCCGCGGCCCACGACGTCTTCCGCCAGTTCCGTGAGCCGCGCCCTCGCTTCGCTGATGGGAACCACGTCGGCGGCACGTACGCCCATGGTGCTCTCCGTTAATGGATACGTTAAGGGCTATTGTAAATGAGGTCACCGCTGCCGGCCGCCGTCCGTGGGAGGCGGGAGGCGGCCGCGGGCCGCCTTTTCATCGGGAGCGCTGGGTTCCCGCCTTCGCGGGAATGACGGGGGTGCGGGAATGACGGGGGGGGGCGGGAATGACGTCAGGGGGCAACATCCGCCTCACCGGTCGCCCGGCGGGCTCGGGGATGTAAGTCCTCCCTGCGCTAAGCTCGCGCTTGCGCATGACGTACTCGCTGAACACCCTCACGGATGCCGCGCCCGCCGCGTCCGACCCGCGCCCGGGGCTGGCGCGCTTCGCCCACGAGAGCGCCCTGGTGCTCGGCGCCGTCGCACTGGTGTTCTGGCTGCTCGCGATGGTGACCCACTCGCCGGCCGATGCGGCCTTCTCCACTTCCGGTGATGGCAGCGCGGTCCACAACTGGGGCGGGCGCCTCGGTGCATGGCTCGCCGATGCCAGCTACTTCCTGCTTGGCTATTCGACCTGGTGGTGCGTGGCCGCGGGCGTGCGCGCCTGGCTCGCTTCGCTGGCGCGCTGGATGCGTTCCGAAGATCCCGCCCCGCAGGAGCAGGCCAGCGCCTGGCTGCGCAGCCACTGGATCTTCTGGGTCGCGCTGGCGCTGCTGCTCGTGGCCAGCACGGGCCTGGAGTGGTCGCGCCTGTACCGCTTCGAAGCGCGCCTGCCGGACCACGCCGGCGGCGCACTCGGCTACCTGGTCGGCGGCGCCGGCGTGCAATGGCTCGGATTCACCGGCTCCGGCCTGTTCTTCATCGCGCTGCTGGTGCTGGCCATGGGGGTCGTGTTCCGCTTCTCGTGGAGCCACGTGGCCGAACGCCTGGGCGCCGTGGTCGACGGCTTCATCGCCGCCCGGCGCGAGAAGCGCGAGATCGCCGAAGACCTGGCGCTCGGCCAGCGCGCGGCGCGCGAGCGCGAGGAGACGGTGCAGGAAGAGCGCATCGAGATCGAGGAACACCATCCCAAGCCGGTGCTGATCGAGCCGGTGATCGCCGACGTGCCCAAGAGCGCGCGCGTCGCCAAGGAACGCCAGAAGCCGCTGTTCGCCGAAATGCCGGACAGCAAGCTGCCCCAGGTCGACCTGCTCGATGCAGCCAGCGGCCGGCAGGAAACCGTCTCGCCCGAGACGCTGGAGATGACCTCGCGCCTGATCGAGAAGAAGCTCAAGGACTTCGGCGTCGAGGTGCGCGTGGTGCTGGCTTCGCCCGGCCCGGTGATCACGCGCTACGAGATCGAGCCGGCCACCGGCGTGAAGGGCTCGCAGATCGTCAACCTCGCCAAGGACCTGGCGCGCTCGCTGTCGCTGGTCTCGATCCGCGTGATCGAGACGATCCCCGGCAAGAACTACATGGCGCTGGAACTGCCCAACGCCAAGCGGCAGTCGATCAAGCTGTCGGAGATCCTCGGCTCGCAGGCCTACCACGAGGCCAGGTCGCAGCTCTCCATGGGCCTGGGCAAGGACATCGTCGGCAACCCCGTCGTCGCGGACCTGGCAAAGATGCCGCACGTGCTGGTGGCCGGCACCACCGGCTCGGGCAAGTCGGTGGGGATCAACGCGATGATCCTGAGCCTGCTGTACAAGTCCGAAGCGCGCGACGTGCGCCTGCTGATGATCGACCCCAAGATGCTGGAGATGTCGGTCTACGAAGGGATCCCGCACCTGCTGGCGCCGGTGGTCACGGACATGAAGCAGGCCGCCAACGGCCTCACCTGGTGCGTGGCCGAGATGGAGCGCCGCTACCGCCTCCTGAGCAAGATGGGCGTGCGCAACCTGGCCGGCTACAACCACAAGATCGACGAAGCCAAGGCGAAGGGCGAGCTGATCCCCAATCCCTTCAGCCTCACGCCCGAAAGCCCCGAGCCGCTGGACCGGCTGCCTTACATCGTCGTGGTGATCGACGAACTGGCCGACCTGATGATGGTGGTCGGCAAGAAGATCGAGGAACTGATCGCGCGCCTGGCGCAGAAGGCGCGCGCCGCCGGCATCCACCTGATCCTGGCCACCCAGCGCCCGAGCGTCGACGTGATCACCGGCCTGATCAAGGCCAACATCCCGACCCGCATCGCCTTCCAGGTCTCCAGCAAGATCGACAGCCGCACCATCCTCGACCAGATGGGCGCGGAGGCACTGCTCGGCATGGGCGACATGCTGTACATGGCCAGCGGCACCGGCCTGCCGGTGCGCGTGCACGGAGCGTTCGTGAGCGACGAGGAGGTGCACCGCGTCGTGCACTACCTCAAGGAGCAAGGCGGCGAGCCCAACTACATCGAGGGCGTGCTGGAAGGCGGCACGGTCGACGGCGAGGACGGCGCCCTGGGTGGCCTGGCCGGCGAAGGCGGCGGCGAGGGGGATCCGCTCTACGACCGCGCCGTCGAAGTCGTGCTCAAGAACCAGAAGGCCAGCATCTCGCTGGTGCAGCGCCACCTGGCCATCGGCTACAACAAGGCCGCGAACCTGCTGGAGGCGATGGAAAAGGCCGGGCTGGTGAGCGCGATGAACACGCGCGGGCAGCGAGACATCCTGGTGCCCGGCCGGGAGTAGGGTGCCCGGCGCTTTGCGCATCGCTGGGGTTCACGCGCTGCCGCGGTTCACCTTCGGCGGCTTGCGCCGCCCCAGCCTACGGCAGGCCCTGTAGGCTGGCGGTGACGCGCGAAGCGCCGGAACCCCAGCGGTTCGTGCACCCCGCAACCCGGCAGCAAGCAGCACAGCCCGCCGCCTCCGTAGGACAACACCCCCAATCCCCCCCGCATCCCGCCTTTTTGCAGAGTTCACCGCCCCTTGACGAACTTCCCCGCGGGCGGCCCACCCAACGGACAATGCCTCGTTGGGAGATATCCGCATGAAGAAACTGTTCGCCGCCTTTGCACTGACCGCGCTCGCCGCCGCCGCCCACGCCGGCGCCATCGAAAGCCTGGAGAATTTCATCCGCACCGCCAAGAGCGGCCACGCCGATTTCACGCAGGTGATCACGGCGCCACCGAAGAATGGCGAAGCCTCGCGCACCAAGACCTCCACCGGCACCTTCGACTTCCAGCGCCCGAACCGCTTCCGCTTCGAATACCGCAAGCCTTTCGAGCAGACCATCGTGGCCGACGGCCAGACGCTGTGGCTGCATGACAAGGACCTGAACCAGGTCACGCAGCGCAAGCAGGCCAAGGTGCTCGGCTCCACGCCCGCCGCCCTCATCGCCGCCTCGCCGGACCTCGAGACGCTGAAGAAGGACTTCGACCTGCAGGCGCTGCCGGACCGCGATGGCATGCAGTGGGTGCAGGCCACGCCGCGCGTGAAGGAAGGCCAGCTCGCCAACATGAAGGTCGGTTTCCGCGGCGACCAGCTCGCGGCGCTCGACATCCTGGACAGCTTCGGCCAGCGCTCGCTGATCACGTTCAGCGGAATGCAGGTCAACGCCGGCGTGAGTGCGGATGCGTTCCGCTTCCAGCCGCCGAAGGGCGCGGACGTCGTGCAGTCGCCCTGAGCGCCTGCGAGAGCGTCAAGTCTGGTGGTGCCAGGGGTCGAGCAACACGACCCCTGAGCCCTCGAAGTCCGGGACATTTCGGGTCACGACCGTCAAGCCGTGGACCAGCGCGGTGGCCGCAATGAGGCTGTCGCGTTCAGCGCGTCTGTCCGGGACGTGGAGTGCGGCGCAACGCAGGGCCACCGCCACGTCGACGGGCAGGATGCGCCCTTCGAACGCGGGCAGGACTTGCGAGGCCATCCAGGTTCGCAACATCGAGCCTTGCTGCGCATCGCGTCGCTGGAGTTGCAGGATGCCCTGCTCGAGTTCCAGGATCGAGATGGCGGAGAGATGCAGGGTCGTCGGGTCAACGGACCGAGCCCAGGCAACCACGCCTGGATCGGCACGCCCCTTGGGCGCCTTTCTCAGCTCGGATACGACGTTCGTATCGAGCAGGAACATCAGCCGAGCGTCACCGGCTTGATCAAACCTTCCGCCCTGGGCGGTTCGAAATCGATGTCCGTTCCTTCCGTCATCCCCAACAAGCTGACAATGTCGTGGCTGCCGCCCGTGAGCTCTTCGAAGCGCGCGTAGGTCATCAGCACATGCGCGGGCTCTCCCCGGTCGGTGATGATCACCGGCCCCTTGGCGGCCGCCTTCTTTGCGCCTGCGGTGTCCTGGTTGAACTCGCGGCTCGTGACAGTGGTGGTTCGAAGTGCCTTGCGTCCCATGTAGCAACGTTACTACATGCGGGGCTCTCCCGCAATGAAAAAGGGCGGCCAGAGGCCGCCCTTCGCGTCATGCGGTCAGGATCACACCCCGCCGGACACGACCCTGCAGGTCATCGGGAAGTTGAACTTGAACACCGTCGTGCCGCCCGTCACCACCGTCGAAGAGGTCGCGCCGGTGATGTCGGTCGTCGTGACCCACGCGCCGGTGCGCGGGTTCTGCAACTGCACCGTCACGGCGCCGGAGGGGACGCTGCCCAGCGTGGCCAGCGCGAACTTGTCCGCGGCGGCAGCTTGCCGGGTGTACGCGGGCCGCGCGGTGGTCAGGCCGCCGGAGGTGTAGCGGACCGCCGCCGAGGTCCACACCGGGCGCTGCTGCGTGCCGTCCGCGCAGCTTTCCGAAGCTTCGATGCGCACGTTGCCGACCGGCAGGGCGGTCAGCGTGATCGGCACGTTGATCGCGGCGCCGCAGAAGGCCTTGTTCGTCACGCGCCCGACTTCGGTCCCGCGGTCCTTGACGATGATCGTGCCGCTGATGTTCGGCGCGCGCAGCAGCGTGAGCGTGGAGTCGTTGATCAGGGCCTGGCTGCCATAGCGCTGGCCGGCGCTGCCCAGCACGTCGACGGTCAGCAGGCGCGTGTCGTTCGCAGGGCGGCCCTGCAGGTTCACCGTCGCCGTGCAGCTGTTGACGTACTGGTCGAGGTTCCACGAAGACAGGTGGGTGGTCGTGAACTGCACGGTGAAGTTGTTCGGGTCCACCGGGGTCTTCTCGGCGATGGTGCCGAGCTTCTCGAACACCCACTTGCCATTGGTGTCGTCATAGCTCCAGACCGGGTACTGGTCGCCCACCTTCAGGACCACGCCGTTCTCGTCGCGCGTGCCCTTGGGCAGGTCGATGCCGACGGTCAGCGGCTTGTCGAAGGTCTTGATCGCGTTGCCCTGGCTGTCCGTCACGTTGAACTGCGCGAAGCCGGCGGTCACGAAGGTGCCGGCGTCGGCCGCGGCGCCGTTCAGGACCGATGCGTTGGCAGCGGGCACTTCGACGGTGGCTGCGAAGCCGCCCGGGAACGCGTTGAGCGATTCGGCGTTCGACGTGGCGAAGTAGGTGTTGGAGACGGTCAGCGGGCCGGGGGCGGCAGCCGCGCCGGAGCTGGTCTTGCCGATGGTGCCGGCGGAGATCGCCAGGCTCGAGGTGCCGATGGTCTCGCTCACGCCTTCGGTGTTGACCACCGTCTTGGGCGTCGTGGTCACGGCCACGGGAGCGGACAGGGCGCCCGTCGCAGTGGCGTTGCCGTTCGCGACCGACATGGCCACCGGCGCATCCGATGCGTTCACGGCGGCGGCCGCCTTCGTGTTCACCATGCGGACCACCACGGTCTGGTCGCCCTGCAGGTTGGCGGTGCCGACCACGCGCGCACCGGTGGCAACCCAGCCCTTGTTGGCAGGATCGCTGACCTGCACGGAGAAATCATTGGCCGTCGACGTGAAATCGGCGCTGACGAACACCATGCCCGTGCTGGTCGTCACCGTCTGGTCGTTCAGGGCGCTGCCGTCGGTGGCCTTCAGCTGGGCCTCGCCCACGAAGGTGACCTTCAGGGCATCGGTGACCGGGGCGCCGGTCACGGTGTCGACGAACGTCACGACGTAGCGGGCGTTCTGCAGTTCCTGCAGGACCGGGGGAGTGACCACCGCGGTCGACCCGGATCCTCCGCCTCCACCGCAGCTCACCAGGGTGAGGGAGGCCAGGATGGCGGCCGCGGCGACCGCGGAAAGGGGATGCATGCGCATGGTGACCTTTGCTTACAAGGGAAAGGCCGCAAGTTTCCGCCATGCTCATCGTGGCAAGACAAGCCCGACCGCAGCGTCAGGTCAAAGTGTTGTGCCAACGCAGCACAATCGCTTGTGCTGCGTCAAGGCTCGGCGGTGCCAGACTTGTGTCAGCTTGTACGTGCCCCGAGTGAAAGGCGGTTCGCCGTCGGTCGGCGCCGCAGAATTTGTGCGTTCGGGGAATTGACAAACGCGAAAACTCAGATTTCGCGTGCGATCTGATCGAGCTGCTTTCTTTCGATGTACTCCTCCATCCGGGAGAGGAGGCGCCACCATTCCGAGCCGTCTTCGCGGTACACGCGGATCGCGCCGGCGCGCACCAGGATCTTGCGCAGTTCGTCGTCTTCGAAGCCGCCCAGGTGCTTGCGCAGCGTCTCGAACGAGCGGTCGGTGTAGGCCTTGTGCGCGAGGAAGTGGCGCGCGGTCGTCTCCGCCATGAATTCGACCTTGTGCAGCTCCTGCTGGATGCGCAGCTGGTTGGCGAGCTGCTGGCGATTGAGCAGGTAGCTGATGCCACCACCGACCATCGCCCCGAGCAGGGCCGACAGCGTAGACGAGAGCGCGGCGTCCATGATCTTCGGACTATAAACAGCCGGCGGGACTCTTCGCGCGAGGGTATCCGTAGGCTGGCGGTGAGCGCCGAGAGGCCGAACGGTAGGCTGGTGGTGAGCGCCGACAGGCCGAACCCCAGCGCTTCGCGCATCGCTGGGGTTCGCGCGCTATCGCGGCTCACCGCCAGCCTACGAGAGTCACGGCGACGCGACGCGGCCGCACTATAAACTCGCGCCAATGAGCAAGGCCAACCCCGCCCACGCGCCGCTGGCCGAACGCCTGCGGCCCCAGGCGCTGGCCGAAGTGATCGGGCAGCAGCACCTGGTGGGCGAGGGCATGCCCCTGCGCATCGCCTTCGAATCGGGCCAGCCCCACTCCTGCATCCTCTGGGGCCCGCCCGGCACCGGCAAGACCACCATCGCGCGCCTGATGGCGGATGCCTTCGACGCCCAGTTCATCACCATCAGCGCAGTCCTGGGCGGCGTGAAGGACATCCGCGACGCCGTGGAGCAGGCGCAGGTGGCGCAGGGCCACGGCCGCCGCACCATCGTGTTCGTCGACGAGGTGCACCGCTTCAACAAGAGCCAGCAGGACGCCTTCCTGCCGCACGTCGAATCGGGCCTCTTCACCTTCATCGGCGCCACCACCGAGAACCCGTCCTTCGAGGTCAACTCCGCGCTGCTGTCGCGCGCCGCGGTCTACGTGCTGCAGCCCCTCTCCGAAGACGACCTGCGCCAGATCGTGCAGCGCGCGCAGGCGATCGATGCGGTGCCCGCCATCGAGCCGAAGGCGCTGGACCGCCTGATCGCCTACGCCGACGGCGACGCGCGCCGCCTGCTGAACACGCTGGAAACGCTGGCCGTGGCGGCGACCAAGGAGAAGCGCGCCGAGATCGGCGACGAATGGCTGCTCAAGGTGCTGGGCGAGCGCATGCGGCGCTACGACAAGGGCGGCGAGCAGTTCTACGACACGATCAGCGCGCTGCACAAGTCGGTGCGCGGATCCGACCCGGATGCCACGCTCTACTGGTTCGTGCGCATGATCGACGGCGGCGTGGACCCGCGCTACGTGGCCCGCCGCATGATCCGCATGGCGGTGGAGGACATCGGCCTGGCCGACCCGAGAGCGCTGCGCATGGCACTCGATGCCTCCGAGGTCTACGAGCGCCTCGGCAGCCCCGAGGGCGAGCTCGCGCTGGCCGAGTGCCTGGTGTACCTGGCGATCGCGCCCAAGTCGAACGCCGTCTACGTGGGCTACAACGAAGCACGCGCCCTGGTGCGCAAGGACGGCACCCGGCCGGTGCCCCTGCACCTGCGCAATGCCCCCACGCGCCTGATGAAGGACCTGGGCTACGGCAAGGAGTACCGTTACGCTCACGACGAGGAAGGCGGCTTCGCAGCGGGCGAGACCTATTTTCCGGAAGGCATGACGCCGCCGCGGTTTTACCGGCCGGTGGAGCGCGGTCTGGAGATCCGGATCGCCGAAAAGCTGCGCGAGTTGCGCTCGCTCAACGAAAGGAAAAAATAGAAGGGAAACTCCCTGCTGCGCAAATGTTGGCAGTCAGGTAGCGTCGTTACAATCGCCGCCGCATCAACCCGCCTGTGGATCCGCTGGGCGGGTTTTTTGCTAGATGACAAACGCCTCACAAAGGTGTCGCCGGCCCGGGCCGGCCCATAAACGGAGAACCCCTCTATGGAGACCCTGCTGCAGCAGATCATCAACGGTCTGGTCCTGGGCAGCATGTACGCGCTGGTGGCCCTGGGCTACACCATGGTGTACGGCATCATCAACCTGATCAACTTCGCGCACGGCGAGGTGCTGATGGTGGGCGCGCTCACCAGCTGGGCGATCATCGTGAAAGCGCAGGAAACGATGCCCGGCGTGCCCGGGTGGCTGCTGCTGCTGGTGGCCCTGATCATCTCCTGCGTGGTCGCGGCCACGCTGAATTTCGCGATCGAGAAGATCGCCTACCGGCCGCTGCGCAACAGCCCGAAGCTCGCGCCGCTGATCACCGCCATCGGGATGTCCATCCTGCTGCAGACGCTGGCGATGATCATCTTCAAGCCGAACTACAAGCCCTATCCCACGCTGCTGCCGGCCGCCCCGATCCAGTTCGCCGGCGCCGTGATCACCACCACGCAGATCGTGATCCTGGCGATGACGGCGATCTCGCTCGGCGTGCTGACGTACCTGGTGAACTACACGCGCCTGGGCCGTGCGATGCGCGCCACCTCCGAGAACCCGCGCGTGGCCGCCCTGATGGGCGTGAAGCCGGACATGGTGATCTCCGCCACCTTCGTCATCGGCGCCGTGCTGGCCACCATCGCCGGCGTGATGTACGCGTCGAACTACGGCACGGTGCAGCACACCATGGGCTTCCTGCCCGGGCTCAAGGCCTTCACGGCCGCCGTCTTCGGCGGCATCGGCAACCTGGCGGGCGCGGTGGTCGGCGGCATCCTCCTCGGGCTGATCGAGTCGATCGGCTCCGGTTACCTGGGCGTGCTCACCGGCGGCGTGCTGGGCAGCCACTACTCGGACATCTTCGCCTTCATCGTGCTGATCGTGGTGCTCACGCTGCGGCCCTCCGGCCTGCTGGGCGAACGCGTGGCGGACCGCGCCTGAAGGAGCCAGCATGTCCGTCTTCCAACGCACCAACAAGACTGGCTGGGTAGTGGGCGGCATCGCCCTCATCGTGCTGCCCATCCTGCTGCAATACGCCGGCAACTTCTGGGTCCGCATAGCCGACACGGCGCTGCTGTACGTGCTGCTCGCCCTGGGCCTGAACATCGTGGTGGGCTTCGCCGGCCTGCTGGACCTGGGCTTCGTCGCCTTCTTCGCCATCGGCGCCTACCTCTACGGCCTGCTTGCTTCGCCGCACCTGGCCGAGGCCTTCCCGTGGATCGCGCAGATCTGGCCGGACGGCCTGCACATCACCATCTGGGGCGTGATCCCGCTCGGCGCCCTCGTGGCCGGCCTGTTCGGCGTCCTGCTCGGCGCGCCCACGCTGAAGCTGCGCGGCGATTACCTGGCCATCGTGACGCTCGGCTTCGGCGAGATCATCCGCGTGTTCCTGAACAACCTGGACCAGCCGATCAACATCACCAACGGCCCCAAGGGGCTGGGGCAGATCGACCCCGTCACCATCTTCGGCCTGAACCTGGGCAAGCGGCTGGACGTCACCGAGAACTTCGACATCTCCTCGGTCACCTTCTACTACTACCTGTTCCTGGTGCTGGTGGTGCTGAGCGTCGTGATCTGCCACCGCCTGGAGCTCTCGCGCATCGGCCGCGCCTGGATGGCCATCCGCGAAGACGAGATCGCCGCCAAGGCCATGGGCATCAACACGCGCAACATGAAGCTGCTGGCCTTCGGCATGGGCGCCACCTTCGGCGGCGTCTCGGGCACCATGTTCGCGGCCTTCCAGGGCTTCGTCTCGCCCGAGTCCTTCAGCCTCACCGAGTCGATCATGATCGTGGCCATGGTGGTGCTGGGCGGTATCGGCCACCTGCCCGGCGTGATCCTGGGCGCGGTGCTGCTGTCGGCGCTGCCCGAGGTGCTGCGCTGGGTCTCCGGCGTGCTGGACCTGCAGGCCGTCTCCGGCGGCCGGCTCGACCCCGCCATCCTGCGCCAGCTGCTGATCGCGCTGGCGATGATCATCGTCATGCTGCTGCGGCCGCGCGGGCTCTGGCCCACGGCTGAACACGGCAAGGCGCTGCAGGCGACACCGCCCACACCTGCGCCGGGGCAGGGCAATCCGCTGCACGCGCCTGCGGCCAACGCGAAGTAAGGGGAGCAGCGCATGGCAGATGTCGTTCTCCGCGTCGCGGGCATTTCCAAGCGGTTCGGCGGGCTGCAGGCCCTGTCGGACGTGGGCCTCACCATCCAGCGCGGGCAGGTGTACGGCCTGATCGGCCCCAACGGCGCCGGCAAGACCACCTTCTTCAACGTGATCACGGGCCTGTACACGCCCGACGCCGGCAGCTTCGAACTGGCCGGCCACGCGTACAAGCCGACCGCCGTGCACGACGTCGCGCGAGCGGGCATCGCGCGCACCTTCCAGAACATCCGCCTCTTCGCCGACATGACGGCGCTGGAGAACGTGATGGTGGGCCGCCACGTGCGCACGCACTCGGGGCTGATCGGCGCCATCCTGCGCACCCGTACGTTCAAGGAAGAAGAGGCGGCGATCGCCAGGCGCGCGCAGGAACTGCTCGATTACGTCGGCATCGGCCGCCTGGCGGAGTACAAGGCGCGCACCCTTTCGTATGGCGACCAGCGGCGCCTGGAGATCGCGCGCGCGCTCGCCACGGATCCGCAGCTGATCGCGCTCGACGAGCCCGCGGCCGGCATGAACTCCACCGAGAAGGTGGTGCTGCGCGAGCTGATCGACCGCATCCGCAAGGACGGCCGCACCATCCTGCTGATCGAACACGACGTGAAGCTGGTGATGGGCCTGTGCGACCGCGTGACGGTGCTCGATTACGGCAAGCAGATCGCCGAGGGCTCGCCCTACGACGTGCAGCGCAACGAGAAGGTGATCGAGGCGTACCTGGGCCACAGCCACAAGCCCACGGGCGAAACGGCCGCGGCGCCGGTCGGAGAACAGCGATGAGCCAGACCCTGCTGAAGGTGAGCGGGCTGAAGGTGGCCTATGGCGGCATCCAGGCCGTCAAGGGCGTGGACTTCGAGGTGCACGAGGGAGAACTGGTCACGCTGATCGGCTCCAACGGCGCCGGCAAAACGACGACCATGAAGGCCATCACCGGCCTGCAGCCGCTCAACGGCGGCGAGATCCAGTACCTGGGGCAGAGCATCAAGGGCCGCGGCGCCTGGGACCTGGTCAAGCAGGGCCTGGCCATGGTGCCGGAAGGGCGGGGCGTCTTCACCCGCATGACGATCACCGAGAACCTGCTGATGGGAGCGCACATCCGCTCCGACAAGGCGGGCATCGCCGGCGACATGGACCGCGTCTTCACCATCTTCCCGCGCCTGAAGGAGCGCCGCGACCAGCTTGCAGGCACCATGTCCGGCGGCGAGCAGCAGATGCTCGCGATGGGTCGGGCGCTCATGAGTCGACCGAAAGTGCTCCTGATGGATGAGCCGTCGATGGGCCTGTCGCCCATCATGGTCGACAAGATCTTCGAGGTCGTGCGCGAGGTGCACGACCAGGGCGTGACCATCCTGCTGGTGGAGCAGAACGCCAGCCGCGCCCTGGAGATCGCCGACCGCGGCTACGTGATGGAATCCGGCGTGATCAGCATGTCCGGCAAGGCCAGCGACATGCTCTCGGACCCCAAGGTCCGCGCCGCCTACCTAGGCGAGTGATGTTTTGCTCCTTCCCCCTCTGGGGGAAGGCTGGGATGGGGGCACTCCGCCTAACGCCAATTCTCATGCCTCATCCAGGCACATACCGTGAAATCTTCCGCCTGCCTACCCCCGAAACATATCGGCACTATCGTTCTGTTCACAAAACCCTGACAAAGGCTTACGCTCTCCCTGCGGCTCTCTTTATTCAATCCAAAGTACGACACGACCGGTCGTTCTCGCGGGTGCAGGCAAGCCGCCGTTGGAGGAGACGAACATGGTGGAGCACGACAAGGTACTCAGGCACGGGCTGCAGCACGCCGCGCGCGGCCGTGCACGTTCGTCGGAGCCTACCCCCGAGCCCGAGGAGGGCAGCATGCTCGTGAGCCCTGCCTTCTGGCTAGGGGGCCTGCTGTCGATCTTGATCTGGGTCAGCCTTGCCGCGTTCTTCGGGTTCCTGTGAAGGCAGTGCGGGTATCCTTATCCCCTGTCGACCTGCTACTGCCGCCTAAGTCTGTTGCCTAGTCGGCCCCAGTCGCATCCACGCGACTGAGCACCGCCCATCGGGCGCAGTTCGTCACGCTTACGAGTTTCCGACGCCTGGGGGCTTTCCTCCCTGAGCACGGCTGTGTACGATCGCGGCTTGCCTTGTAGTTTCCAAACTAGCAAATAGTTACAGAGGGCTGGGGAATAATGTATCGGTCGAACGATGAGTACTTGGGCGCGGACGGGGAGTGGATGCACGAGGCGGAGGTCGGTACCCGTGAGGACGGCCGAGCGGGTGCAGGCGTCAAGCGGCTCATCGACATCGTAGGCGCGCTGGTCTTCATCATCGTCTTCCTTCCGCTGTTGCTGGCCGTCGCACTCGGGGTTCTCCTGAGCTCGCGCGGACCCATCATCTACTCGCAGGAGCGGCTGGGGCTGAATGGGAAGAAGTTCCGCTTCTACAAATTCCGTTCGATGGTGGTGAACTCCGAAGAGGTGTTCAACTCATTCCTGGACACTGATCCTGAGGCGAAATCGCAGTGGGAGAAGTACCAGAAGCTGGATCGGGATCCGCGGATTACGGGGTTTGGGCACTTCATACGGAAGACTAGCCTTGACGAGTTTCCGCAGTTCTGGAATGTGCTGGTTGGCGACATGAGCTTAGTGGGGCCCCGGCCGTGTATGCCGAGCCAAAGGGAGCTCTATGGGGTGCACTGGCGCGAGTATTGCGCCGTACGACCTGGCCTTACCGGCCTGTGGCAGGTCAGCGGCCGCAATCAACTCACGTACCAGCAACGCGTTCAGCTCGACTCAAAGTATGTGATGGGCTGGTCACTCTCTCTGGATTTTCAAATTCTGGCGCGCACGGTGAAAGTGGTTCTTACCGCTAACGGATCTCGCTAGGAATTCCCATAACCTGAAGCGTAGGGCGCCCTTAAGTGGGTACGCCCTGCTTTTCTCATTTAACAGTCATGAACGTCACTATCATCGGAACCGGGTACGTTGGCTTGGTTACCGGCGCCTGTCTTGCCGACTTGGGGAACAACGTCTTCTGCCTTGACTTGGACGAAAAAAAGATCGCAATGCTCAACCGCGGAGAAGTACCCATCTACGAACCGGGGCTTGGCGAGTTGATCGAGAGAAATGTCGAAGCGGGCCGATTAACCTTTTCAACGGACGTGGAGGCTAGCGTGGCGCACGCGGCGATTCAATTCGTTGCGGTGGGGACGCCGCCGGATGAAGACGGCAGCGCCGATCTGAAGTATGTTCTGGCTGCGGCGCGCAATATTGCGAAGCATACAAACCAATTCACCGTTGTGGTGGATAAATCGACCGTGCCGGTCGGGACCGCCGAAAAGGTCGCCGCAGTTCTGCAGGGAGAGTTGGCTGAACGCTTTCCGGATGCCTTGCAGCGCCCTGGCTTTACGGTAATCTCGAATCCGGAGTTCCTGAAAGAAGGTGCCGCCGTCGAGGACTTTACCCGGCCGGACCGCATTATCTTGGGTGCAGACAGCGACCCGATGGGTGAGAAGGGATTGGCGCTTCTGCGCCAGCTTTATGTCCCGTTTAATCGAAATCACGAGCGAACGCGCGTCATGGATGTTAGGAGCGCCGAGTTTACCAAGTATGCGGCTAACGCGATGTTGGCGACTCGGATCAGCTTCATGAACGAACTGGCCAGCCTTGCGGAACTGGTTGGTGCTGACATCGAATTGGTGCGTCAAGGCATTGGATCTGATCCGCGCATTGGCTACAGCTTCCTTTATGCAGGTACCGGCTACGGCGGCAGTTGTTTCCCCAAGGACGTTAAGGCGCTTATTCGGACCGGTGAGGAGCATGGGCGGAAGCTAAAGATTCTCCAGGCCGTAGAGGATGTTAACGCTGACCAGAAGACGTCTCTGGTGAAAAAGGTGTTCGCCCGATACGGTAGAGATCTCACGGGCAGGACGTTCGGGCTATGGGGGTTGGCATTCAAACCGAACACAGATGATATGCGCGATGCGCCCAGCCGCATGATCATCAAAGAACTTCTGCTGGCCGGTGCCAGAATCCTCGCCCACGATCCAATCGCCGGAAGCGAGGCGTTGCGCGTGCTGCGGTACGATCTAAACGAATGGGCGCACTTACTAGAGAACTTCTCCCTTGTTGCGAAGCCGGTGGACGCGCTGTCGGCAGTCGACGGGCTCCTGATTGCGACTGAGTGGAAGGTGTACCGCAGCCCCAATTGGAACGCGGTGAAGAACGCAATGAAGCACCCCATCATTTTCGACGGCAGGAACCTCTACGACCCTGAAACAATGAGGGCAGAGGCCTTTGATTATTTTGCGGTAGGTCGGCGGACTGCAATGTCGCAGGCATAAAGTAACCGACGATGAGGTTGCAATGACACAGCGCGGTTGGGTTGAATTTGAGCATGTGAGCATCGGCGGTATTCAGATTGTCACTGCCTCGAGACGCGAGCTTGCAGAAGCAATGGTTCAAGATTGCATCAGCAAGCGAAAAAATCGGTTGCAGCCTGCGCGTCTGGTCTATGACGCGAACGGCCATGCTCTCTCCCTTCGGGAAACCGACAACAGCTATCGACACGCACTTGGCCGCGCCGACGTTATCCATGCGGACGGTGGATTTCTTGTGACACTCTCGAAACTGCGGCACAAGCGCGCGATTTTCGAGAGGAGTGCCACCACCGACCTGATTCATGATTGCGCTGCACACGCGGAGCGAGCAGGACTCTCTTTTTTCCTGTTAGGGGGATCGGAGGAAATAAACGCTGAGTGCGCTAAAATACTGCAGAATAAATATCCGCGATTGGTATTGGCAGGCCGCCGGAATGGGTATTTCACGGCAGCGGAAGAGCCTGGCGTGATCCAAGAAATTAACGCCTCAGCTGCGGACGTTCTGTGGGTGGGGCTGGGAAAGCCGAAGGAGCAAATCTTCGCATCGAACTGGGTTGAGCAGCTTAGGGCATCTTGGGTCGTAACGTGCGGCGGTTGCTACCACTACATTACGGGGGACTATCCCCGCGCCCCAGCTTGGATGCAAAAACTGAATTTAGAGTGGCTCCACCGCGTTGCGACGAACCCTGCCCACCTACTCAGGCGGTATGCGGTGACTATACCGCATGCTTTGTGGCTCGCTATCTCGAGATGAGGACAGGCACGCAGCTGCACTACGCAACTGCGACTCCGGTTTCGCGCCATGATTCTCAGCCGCTCATCCTTGCGTCACCGACTTATTCTTCTTGCCCTATTCGTATTT
The DNA here is from genome assembly GCF_016722765.1 of Ramlibacter alkalitolerans. Taxonomy (GTDB): domain Bacteria; phylum Pseudomonadota; class Gammaproteobacteria; order Burkholderiales; family Burkholderiaceae_C; genus Ramlibacter; species Ramlibacter alkalitolerans. The sequence continues at coordinate 28,717 of NZ_JAEQND010000021.1, forward strand.
TCAATTTCAACGCTTCGCGTCGGCATTTGGATGTTCGGAACCCGAGGCGCGATGGACGAGTCCGAAGCGACCCTAGATCAAATCCCGCTAGTTATCTCTCTATTGAGTTATGTGTGGGTGCTTTGTGTCATCTTCTACTTGCCCCGAATTCTGGCGAAGAGCTGGTTTTGGCCCGAGGTTCTTCTGGTTGGCGTCCTGGTTTGCTCGACCTTGTGGTCCTTGGACAAATCAAATTCTCTGAAGGAAGCCATTCGGCTTCTCGCCCTTTTCCTTTTTGCCGCGCTTGCGCGGGGAGTGCTGGACTATGAGGAGAGAATAGAAGCGATACTGACCATGTGTCTGATCGTCTCTATCGGGTCAATTTTAGTCGTTCTAGTTGCTCCTCGATATGGTATCGCGGTAGGCCGGTACGAAGGGGCATGGCAGGGCCTCTTCTCCCATAAGAACGCTTTTGGGAAATTTTCTGCGTTCTCAGTTCTCCTCGCGATTCTCGCTCTCTGGCGCAACCCCGTCAATCGTCGAGCTCTCGTCCTACTGATGACTTCGGCCATCGGCCTGCACTATTCGGATTCGGCTAACGCGCTAGCAACGTTGGGGCTCGTGTTAGCTATTTCATACTTTGTGCGCGTGTACATGAGAGTTCGGGGCGTCTCAGCAAAGATAATGCTGGCGGTTCTCTTGGCAGCTGTGCTTGTTCTTGCTGCATTGTTAGCGGCCTCACATCTGGAGGTTGTAATGAGCTTTCTTGGTCGAGATGCCACTCTGACGGGGCGCGTATCCATTTGGGCGCAGGCCATTGAAGCGATCTCTCGGCACCCTATGCTCGGGTACGGTATTGGTGCATTTTGGCGCTCGGCTGGGCTGGTCGTGAATTCGGGCGAGACGTACGTTATTCCGCACGGCCACAACGGCTATCTCGATCTTGCTCTTGATGCTGGCCTCGCGGGGGCAACTTCTTTCGTAGTGCTCTTGTTGGCGTACTTTCGATTGGCATATCAGAAATTCCCGAGCCGCTCGGAAGGTTACAAGCATGCGAACACCTGCGCCGCTGTCCTACTGTTCTTTCTCCTCTCGAACTTTGCCGAATCCTCACTGGTGCAGGCAAACTTCTACTTTTTCGCAGTGCTGTTCCTGCGCATCGAAAAGCGAGGGGCTCTGCCGGCAAGACAGGGGGTGGCCTGAAGATGCTCCGATATAGATATATTATCCTTGCATTTATCCTGCTTGCCCCGTGCTGGGGCGGTTGCGCCTCCGCTAATGAGACGGTTCGAGGCCTACGCGGAATAAACCTGAACGAAGCTTTGGACACTGAAAGGTTCTGGCTGGTGCGTCCAACGGAGGAGGATGTGGTTAGAATTAAGACGGCGGGATTCAACGCCGTGCGTCTTCCGCTCAGAGTTCTACCGCACATCGATAGCAGCGGTGAACTCGCTAACCGGTATATCGGAAGAATCAAGGAATCCGTCGACCTGATCTTAAGCAAGGGCTTGCGAGTTGTTATAGACGTTCACGACAGCGAGTTCAGCTCGATGGGCCCCGAAACTTCCGGCCAATTGCTTGAGCGAGTTTGGGATCAACTCTCACTGGCGCTCAGCGGCTACGACGAACGCGTCATGGTCGAAATACTCAATGAGCCGCGGTCCGCCTTGATGCCTGCCGTCTGGGATTCGATCCAGCGCCGCATCGTGAAATCACTGCTTGCTCAAGACAGTAGACGCATTGTCGTTCTTCAAGGCTCGGAGTGGTCTACAGTGGATTCCCTCGCTGGGCTGAAACCGCAGCTTGACGAAAACCCAGCCCGGCTCGTGGGTACCGCACACTTCTATTCGCCGATGCAATTCACCCATCAAGGAGCACCCTGGGTTCGGAATTCTCAGTTGTGGCGAGGGCGCAAGTGGACGGGTAGTCTCTGGGAGAGGTTTGACGTGGATCGGCAACTTCGACCTTTGACGATGTTGCCGAAGGGAACGGGCGTTTACATAGGGGAGTTTGGCGTGCATCGCAACGCCGAGGCTTCCTCGGCCAACCGCTGGGTCCGGTATTTGAGTCAGCGCATGAGCGATCTAGATGTTGGCTGGTTCTATTGGAGCTATGCGGGAGAGTTCGGCATCTTCGATAGAGCTAAGAAGTGTTGGATGCCACTCATCCTTGAGCTTCTTCCGGATTTTCATGGACCTTTATGTTCTCAATGACGCCGGTGGCGAGAATTAGAGTCTCTGCTGTTATCACGCATTATAATCGGCTTGAGCTTTTAGCTCGGGCGGTTGAGTCCGTGATCTGCCAGGGTGCAGTGATCGGGGAAATCATCATTGTTGATGATCGAACTCCCGGATTGAGCGTGGAGGAAATTCGAAGGAAACTGCCCCAAGACGATAGAGTTCGTGTCGTTCAGTTGCTGGACAACGGCGGTCCGCAGATGGCGCGCAACGCTGGCCTCGACATTGCGACTTGCCCAGTTGTTGCGCTGTTGGACTGCGACGATGTGTGGTTGCCGGGCAAGGTGGAACGTCAAGTTCATGAGCTTGTTCATGCGCAGGCAGACATTGTGAGTAGTGATGTGTATAAATGCTACGATGGGGTGACGTTAATCCCGGATAAGAAGCGTCGTTATTCAGGGGATCCTGTCGCTTATTTATTGTGTCAGGGCGGGCATCTTCAAACTAGCACGCTGTTAATGTGGAGCAAGGTTGCGCGAGAGCTGAAATTCGATCAAGCGATTAGAAAATTTCAGGATTGGGACCTCATTGTGCGGGCTCATGCGCGAAATTTGCGTGTCGCGCTAATTCGGGTCCCCCTCTCGGTATATCACGCCGGCACGCCGCACCAGATGACGGGTATTCCCGATCCCGAGCAGTTCCGGGTTGTGATGGCTCGGTGGCAGGGAATGCTATCGCATGCCTGCCAATTTCGTGCTCGTACTCGTGTGCTGGCACGGTTTTACGTGGAGCGCGGCGAAGTGCGCAAAGGATTTAGCGAGTTCGCAGACGCGTGTTTTGAGGCTGGAGCCCTCGACTTTGGCGGGCTAGCTAGGCTAGTTCGAAAGGTGGTATTGGGGTGGCTACGAAAAAGCTGCTAATCGTCACGGACGTGGTGTTCGTGCCCGCGAACGAAGGTAACAAGAAGAGAATATTGGACCTAGTCTGCCTTTATCAAAGCTTAGGGGTGGAGGTCCATGTTCTGCTTGTCGTAAATAAGCGCCGCAATGATCTCTCGGAACTTGAGGAGTTAGTGTGTGGTCGTGTTTCGACGTGTTCCAGGGGTGGTCTTGATCGTCTACGAGTTGGTGTCGGCCGGGCGTTCCGATTCGCTTCAGCGAAGCTTCAACTAAACGCGCGGCGAAACTACGAACTGGACGAGTGGTATTGCACGTCCCTGGACGCTGCCATTTTTCGCCTTCAAGAGCAGTTCGATTTCGACTACTTGCAGGTTGAGTATCTTTACTTTTCGCGCGCACTGCTTGCGAGTGGGCCTCGCTTAAAGCTGTTAGATGCACACGATGTGTTCACCGATAGGTGGGCTATATTTCCAAAAGGTGAGCGACCAAATGTCTGGTATTCGGTTTCACGCTCTGACGAGGCGCGTGGTTGCGGGCGATCGGATTGCGTAATTGCAATTTCGGGTCCGGACGCCAATCATTTCCGATCGTTGGGTGCGCAGCCTACTCTTCTGTTGGATTTCATCGCTCCACCTAAGCCAACCAGCTATTCGGTGGCAGGAGCTTTTGTATTTCTTGGTTCGGGTAATAGAATGAATCGTTCAGGTTTAGATTGGATGATTCAAAAGGTGTTGCCGAAGGTTCTTCAACAGGAACCCGGTTTTAAGCTTAGGGTTGCAGGCTCGATTTGTAATAGCACAGCTCCGGCTGAAGGAGTTGAACTGCTGGGAGTGGTGGATATTGACGCTCTCTTCGCAGACGCATCGATGATGCTCAATCCGGTCTCAATAGGATCAGGGTTGCCGATTAAGAACATAGACGCACTTAGCAGAGGTGTGCCGATCTTGTGCACGCCGAACGCAGCCAGAGGGGCAGAGTGCTTCATCGGCACTGGTGTTCTAATCGCTGAAGACGAATCGCAATTTGCCGGCGAGGTGGTGTCTTTGCTGCGCGACCCAGCCAGAAGAGCAGATTTGTCCCGCAGAGCCACCGCCGCTTACGCAGCACAGTACACGGCCGCAAGAGAGCGGCTGAAGTTTGTGTTAGACCTTTGATTGCCGCGGACACATGATATTCGCTCTAACAGGTAGGCTGAAACAGCGCGCCGGAGGCTCTCGGTACTCGTCTAATCTCAGTCGGACAATCTTTGCCGCTGGACTCAGTCAGGTTCTTCCATTGGCGCTCACACCAGTGCTAACGCGACTGTATGAGCCTGCGGCATTTGGGATCTTGGCGTGGTTTGTAGCGGTTTCTGCCGTCGGCTCGTCGTTTGCATTGCTAAGGATTGATTGGGCGGTGACTAGGGTATGCTCCACAAGGCGCGCCTTGGCGATCACCGCAGGGGGTATTCTGGTCGGCGCGGTAGTTTCTAGTGTTTATCTGGCGCTGGTGCTCGGCGCATACAAGATGGGTGTTGTTCCGGCAGAAATTCCGTTTCTGGCTTTATTGCTTGTTCCAGTTGCGGTCCTGTTCGCAATTGGCGGAGCCTATGCGTCGGCTTGGCACACCAGGTGGGGCGATTTGCGGCCTCTGGCGGATGCCCGGGTGGCGCAGAGTGTGACGACATCGACTTCGAATCTGCTGGGGGCGCTGTTTTCGACTGGCGGGCTCATGTTGGTGGCGGGTATGCTCGTTGGTGCGTTCGTCTATTTAGGCGCGCAGATTCGTCGCCGCATAGTTGCACGAGCACTCAGTATCAGGGTCATTTCCTTGGCCCAAATCGCAGGAGCCCTAAGACAGGAGGCTGGCAGAATTAAGTATTCGGGGCCGGCTGGCATCTTAAATGCGGTCGGCCTGTATTTTCCGACAATTCTCATTGGAATGTGGTACGGGGCACAGAATCTTGGATGGTTCGCGTTGATGCTCCGTCTTGCTGTTTACCCCACGCTCGCCTTTACTGCGGGTGCTTCACAGAGTTTCTTGGCCGAAGTCAGTGCTGCCGCGCGCAACAATCCGGCAGACATTTCTGCACGGTATGCACGAACGAAGACGCTCTTGACTGTGCTTGGGACCGTTGCCGCAATCGTTTGCCTTTGCGGACCAATGTTGGTTGGTGTCCTCCTAGGTGCAGCTAAGTGGTCGGGGGCCGGTTGGACTCTTTTCGCTCTAGCTCCGGTGGTTCTCGTTCAAGTCGTCGCGTCTCCGCTGTCTCCTGCAATAACGGTGCTTGGGCATGAGCGTTGGATCCTTTTGTGGGATGTCGCCCGTTCCAGTTCCATCGTTCTTGCAATTACAGCGTGCGGCTTGCTCCACCTGCCCTACGAAATTGCACTTTGCGCATATTCGATCATCATGGCAGTGACATACGCTGTGATGCTTAGAAAAATGGACTCCATGTTGATGCTTGTCCGAAGGTGAACTCGTTCAACTAAGCGCGATCCTTGGAGGCGGCTTAAAGAAGGTATCCACTCGCAGGCACAGGACGAACACGTCGCTCCAGGCGCCCATCACGCGCACGAGCATCGGCTGGCGTAATTCTGGTCAGCGGCAGCCCCGCGAAATCCATGATGAGTCTTCTCGCCTGCTTGTTGGCGCTGGCGCTTCGAGAGCTTGAGCGTCCTTTGTAAGCGCTTTGTGGGTATTCCGGCCCATCGTGACCGCTGATTCCGGTCGATCATGACCGGCCTGGCTCGCGACAACTTATCTTGACCGGCTGACGACAACTATCTTGGCCGGTTGAGGGCCGGCGCCGGGCAGGTCCGGAGGCGGGGCTAACGTGAGCACCAGAAGAAGTTCTGAGAGCGAGCGGGATGCCCGGCAAGAGGATTACGGACCACCAAGTGCACCAGTACAAGAACGACCGCAACCGCATGACGCAGGTCGCGGCCGCCACGAGAGCGGGCATCAGCGAGCGAAGCGCCCGGAGAATCGAGCAAAGCCCGGCGCTGCCGTCGCAGCGCCAACCGAGAAACTGGAGGACCCGCGCCGATCCGCTGGGCGAGGTCTGGGACACGGAAGTCGTTCCGTTGCTCCAGCGGGATCCGGCACTCAACGCCGTGACGCTGCTGGAGGAGCTTCAACGGCGGCATCCGGGGGAGTACGACGGCGGCGTACTACGGAGGCTGCAGCGCCGCATGCGCCAGTGGCGAGCCGTGCACGCGCCGAGCGCGAGGTCTATTTCGCGCAAGAGCATCCGCCGGGCCGCCTGGGCTTGTCGGACTTCACGGTGTGCGACGAACTGGAGGTGGAGATCGGCGGTGCGCCGTTCCCGCACCGGCTGTACCAGTTCGCTCTGCGCACTCGGGGTGGCGCCACGCCACGATCATCACGAGCGGCGAGAGCTTCATGGCGCTCAGCACCGGGCTGCAGGCCGCCGTGTGGCGCCTCGGCGGCGTACCTGAGTAGCACCGCACCGACAGACTCTCGAAGGCATTCAACAATCTGGCGGAGCAGCAAGAGCTCACGCGACGCTACGACGACCTGTGCCGACACTACGGGATGCGGGCGAGCCGCTGCAATCCGGGGCAGTCCAACGAGAACGGCTCGATCGAGTCGCGCCACGGCTCGCTCAAGACCGCGCTGGACCAGGCTCTGCGTCTGCGCGGCAGCCGCCAGTTCGACGATCTCGGCGCCTATGAGGGATTGGTGGACCAGGTCGTGCAGCGCTTCAACGCCCGGATTTCCACGCGCTTGGCCGCCGAGCGGCCAGTGCTCAGGCCGCTGCCAACGCGCCGCACCGCCGAATACGAGGAGATCCCGGCGCGCGTGAGCAAGTACGGCCTGTTCACGGTGAAGAAGATGCAGTACAGCGCTCCCAGCCAGCTCATTGGCCACCGGCTGATGGTGCGCGTGTACGACGAGTGGATTGAAGGCTGGCTCGCAGGCCAATGCGTCCTGACGATGCCCAGGGCGACCTACCGCGGCGGCCAGAAGTACGCCCGGCAGATCGACTACCGCCATATCGTCTCGGCTCTCAAGCGCAAGCCCGGTGCGTTTGCACGCTGGGTGCTGCGGGACGCCGCGTTTCCCCGGCCGGTGTACCGGCAGACTTGGGAGCGGCTGGCTGCAGCACTGCCCGAGCGCGAGGCGTGCAAGACGATCGTCGGTCTGCTCAGTCTGGCGGCCGATGGCCACGAGACGCAGCTCGCCGACGAACTTGAGCAGTTGATCGAACTGGACCAACAGCCCGACCTGCAAGCGCTGGGCGACCTCCTGGTGCCGCCGCCCACACGACTCTGCCGGAGGTGACGGTGGAGATGGCCGGCCTCGCCTCCTACGACGCGCTCATCGAGGTGACGCAATGAGCGGCGCCGAAGCACTCTCGGCGCGCTTGGCCCTGATGCTCACGGAGCTGCGCATGCCCACGATGAAGCGGGTGGCCAGCGACCTGTGCCAGCAGTCCGACAAGGAAGGCTGGCCGGGGCAGCGGCTGCTGGAGGCAATCGTGGAGCACGAACTCGCCCAGCGCGAAACCCGCCGCATCGATCGCCACCGGGCGGAGGCCAACCTGAGCCCAGACAAGCGCCTCTCGCACTTCGACTTCTCGGCGGTGCCCAGCGTTTCCAAGGCGCAGGTCATGGCTCTGGCCGAGGGACAGGAGTGGTTGCACCGCTGCTCCAACGTGCTGCTATTCGGGCCGCCGGGCGTGGGCAAGAGCCACCTGGTGAGCGGGCTATGCCACGCCCTCGTCGAGGCGGGGCGCCGGGTGTACTTCTCGCGATGCAGCGATCTGGTGCAGAAGCTGCAGGCAGCCAGGCGCGACCTGCGCTTGCCGCAGGAGATGGCACGCCTGGACCGGTTCGACCTGCTGGTGCTGGAGGACATCAGCTACGTGCGCCGCGACCAGGCCGAAACCTCCGTGCGATTCGAGCTCATCTCCGAGCGGTACGAGCGAAAAAGCCTCGCGGTCGTCACCCGCCAACACTCCGTTCTCCCAGTGGAACGAAGTCTTTGTGGAACCGGCGATGACCGTGGCTGCGGTGGACCGGCTCGTGCACCACGCGACCATCCTGGAGATGAACGTGGAGAGCTATCGGCGGCGGGCGGCCCAGGCCTCCGCGCCAGGAAAGACCAAGATGACCTGACGACAACTAGACGACAACTACCCCGCCTCAGACCGGACAGGATAGTTGTCGCCGACCGGCCAAGATAGTTGACGCCGACCACCGGTCATTCCGGTCTAACGTGACCGGAGATTCCGGCGGAACGTATCACCAGCCCACTACCGATCGAGCACTGGCATGCTTGGGTCGGCGACGCCACGATCGCCGACGCGATCCTCGAGCGGCTCATGCAACGCAATCACCGCTTTACTCCCGCCGGCGAGTCTCTGCGCCAGAAAGAGAAGCTAAACAAGCAGGAGAGGAAAACCGGAGCCATCGTGACCGCCCAACCTAGAATCTGAGCCCGCAACACCTCACGTGGTGACGGCGGTCACGATGGACGGGAATCCCCGGTCACGAAGCCGGAATCGCGGGTCACGATCGCCGGAATACGAACTTTGTAGTGCTGGCAGAACTGCACGGCTCTAGTTCGGCACCAATAATTGGAATGTCGCAGCTTGAGGTTGCACCGCCTTACCAAGGTACTGCTGGCTCTAAGTTTAAGCATCTCTCTTCATCCAGTCCGTCAACAGCGGCCAAGCTGACGTAACTTAGCGACGACGGCCTCGTAGATCCAAGCGTGGTGGCGATGTTCGTGAGAGATCTGGGCTTGGCAACTCAGAGGCCCCTCCACGCGTGGTTTTTCTCGAACTCCTCCACCTGAATTGATCTAGGGGCGCTGGCCTTCACCGCCGGGCCCGATTTGGAGAGGACGATCTTTCCAATTAGGAAGGCCCGCGAAATTGACCGCCTTGAAGCCAAACAAGAACACCGCCCATCTAAACGCTGCCGGCCCGAGAGGCGGGCCAGCGCGAAAGCGTCCCCGTCACGGGTGGTGGCCGCGCGACGATCTGGAATACCAGACTATGATGCAGCCGGCAATTGCCTGAGGGTGGCTACTGGCGCCGCGCCGCCTCAGCAGCCAAGTGGCACCCCGTCCCGTACACTGGGTACAGATCTCAGCATGCGAGCTCCGGCGCAAGTGGATCCGGTGCAGCTGGGGCCAAGCGCTCAGGAAGCACCGGGACTTAGTGAACGTCCGCGGCGGCTTCGGCTTCGGCGAAAGGACATCAGCGCAGAGAAGCGCTCCGTCTCGATCAACGAGAGGTCGCCTCGTAGCTATATTGCCGGTACTTATAACCGCCGTACTTGTACCCGTAGGCGCCCATATGCCGACGAGACGCATCCAGCGCATTGAGAATGGCACCTGTCACAGTTCTGCCGGAATGTGAAAGCCGCTTCGCGCTCTCGTGCAATTCGCCAACAAGTGATTGGCCGGCGCGTGCAACAAGGAGCAAAGTCCCCGCGTGGAAAGAGATATTCAAGGTATCCGCAGCGGCCAAGATTGGAGGAGTATCGATGATGACAACGTCATACATACTAGAAAGACGAACAAGAAGTGTCGAGAACGACTGAGTCATCAACAACTCCGCTGGATTCGGCGGAAGCACCCCGGTGGTCAACATGTCAAGATGCGGAGCAACGTTCCTGTGAATCGCCTCGGATTCAGCGACCGATCCAGCGATCAGTTCCGAAAGGCCGCGCTCTCGCGGGAGACCGAAGTAGCTATTGAGATAGCCCTTGCGCAAATCAGCATCGATCAGGAGAACACGTTTACCACTGCTTGCCACCACGGCGGCAAAGTTGGTGGAAATGAAGCTCTTGCCGACCCCGGGACTTGCGCCCGTGATAACGATTCGATTGTTTGGCGCATCCAACATGGCGAACTGAAGGGCAGTTCGCAGGCTTCGCAGGCTCTCCACCGCTGAATCGTGGGGAGCCTCGCAGGCAAGTACATGGGTACCTGGCTCCTTCGAAGTTACCTTCTGTGCCAATCCCGCTTGCACTTTGCTCAAAGGAACAGTGCTATAGACCGTTAATCCCGCGTGCGCCTCGATTTCTTCCGGATTCCGGATTCCACGGAAGAAGGCGTTACGCGCGATTGCGACGAGCACCGCTCCCACAAAGCCGAGGAGCAGTGACAGGACAATGACAAGTGCGCGCCGCGGACGGATGGGATCCTTCGGTAACGCAGCACGATCGACCAAGCGGACATTCCCAATCTTGCCCTCCCGCATAAGTTGCAACTGCATTGCATTATTCCGCAGCTGCTGATACAGCTCATTATTCACCTTTACGTCCCGCTCCAAGCGTAGAGCGTCTTGCTGCACAAGGGGAAGAGTGTGCACCTTCGCGTTTAGTGCCGCAATCTCAACATTAAACGCGGAAATCTGAGAATCCAGCGTGGCCACCAGTGGGTGTTCAGGTGTGAAGCGGCTGACGAGTTCTTTTCTCTTTTGCTGCGCCTCCAGAAGTTTGCCCTGCAGATCGACGGTTCTGCTCAGAATAAGCTTGGCCTCCTCATCTAGTGCGACCGTGCCTTGCCTGTTCCGGTACCGATTAAAGGCATCCTCTGCATCCATTAGCTGTTTCTTAAATTGCGGCAACTGGGCGTCGAGGAAAGCCAAAGTTTTCTCTGCTTCTGCCGCTTTCCTTTCCACGTTTTGGCGGACGTACTGACCTCCAATCTCGTTGAGTAATTGAATCAGCTTTTCTTTATCGGCGCCTTCCAGGCGCGCCTCGATCACTCCGGACTGTCTTCCCTTTTCGGTGAGTTTTAGGTCTTCTTGAAGGTCTGCAATGGTTTCCTCTCGAGAGTTCCGCACTACCGTAAATTCCGCGCCAGGTTTGGCTGAAATGGAGCCTACCAGTAAAGAAATTGTCCCGTCGGGCGTTTCTTGAGTTGCAGGCACACCAACTGCACCTTGAATTTCAGCCTCCAAGTCAGGGTGGGTCACCGAAAATCTACCGCTGGAGAGAACGCGCAGACGAAATTTGCTTGCTTCGAATTCTTCCGGCACAGTGAAACTGCCGATTTGAATGCTCTCGCTGCCACTTACGTACCCCGCAAAACCCAGGAACCCGGGCTCAGACAATGCCTTCGTGTTCCTAGCCAAAATCCCCCCGACCAAAGGAACGTAGCGCGGCTTTGCTTGGACGTACATCAGCGTTTTGTCAACGGCTTCACCAATGATCATCCGAGAGCGAATGATCTCGATCTCGCCGGCTGCGGGAGTCTTAACATCAAAGAGGCTGGCTGCTTGGCCGAGGAAACTCGCCGCCGAACCTGCTGAATCCTCCACTTGAATTAGCAGGTTCGCTTCGTAGATCGGGCGAGCAAGGAAAGCGTACGCCACGCCGACGGATAGCGACAGCGCGGTAAGGCTTGCAATAAACCATCTACTATCAACGATGAGGTCCCAATACTCACGTAGGTCGATTTGATCGTCATTATCCGAAGCTGTCATTTGGGGTGCGGCCATTAACTGGCTTGATAACGGGTGCGGTGCATTCATGTTTAGCCCGAGAATAGTGGTTGAGGTAGAGCCATCGCCATACCTCGGAAACTTAGACGCGTCTTGGCAGCGGCTGTGAGCCGGTTCTCGCGCGGCAGCGTCCAGCGATGAGCCAAGGAAGTTTGGCGCGGACCCTTCTCGGGGCGGCACGTTCTTGCTTTGCGTTCTGCGATGCGGTCGCAGCTGGACAGTCGTCCATTATCAAGTGTTACAGGGTGCTTGCCAAGATCAGGAAGAGGCGGACTGATCAAGGACGACTAAAAGCAGATATTGCACACGCCTGCCAAATCATGGCGCACCTGCCCTCCGCACGGCTTGCGCCGCAACGTCCCGAATCCGCCCCACGTTGTCCTCGAAATAAACCAACCCCGATCGATCCGAGTTGAACGTCTCCTCCACCGACGCCACGGGCGGCACGACACCATGCCCCACGCGCACCGGATTCAACCCGGTCTCCCGCACCGTCGTCTCCACCCCCAGCGCGAACCGCGGCGTCCCCGTCACCTGGAACCCGCGCGGATTCATGTCCTTGCGCGGGCCGAGCGGGAACGTGAGCTCGAGGCCGACGAACTGGCGGCTCGGCTCGTGCTCCAGGCGCGTGCGCTTGTAGTACACATGCACCGCCACATCGTTGAACCATTGCCTTAACCCGAGCTGATAACCCAGGTCGTTGTTCATGAAGTTGCCGGCGGTGGCTTCGAAGTACGTGCGGGTGGGCGCGAAGTTGTACCGGTACTCCGCGATCAGCGGCCGCGGCGAACGCACGCCCGGCGTTCCAGGGCTGCCGAAATCGGAGTGCTCGAACAGGCCGGCCTCGGCGCTCACGCGATGGCGGCCGGCACCCGGCTCCCACCGCACGGCCCCATGCACGCCGGTGTAGAAGCCGCCGAACTGGCCGACCGACCCCTGGGCCACGACGTTGCCCAGGCCCCAGCGCTGGATCATGGCGTCGTCGGCGCCGGTGATCCATTGCTCGAACGGCAGGCGCAGGGTCTGCGTGAAAGCGAGGCGATCGAGGCGCGAGCGCACGCGGCGGTCCGAGAAGACGCCGCCGTTCTTGAAGTCGCTGGTCTCGGTGATGGGCACGTCGTAACCGGCCTCGACCCGCGCGCCGTCCCAGAGCGGGAGCTCCACGCCGATGTTGGCACCCAGCGAGTAGTCCAGCGCGCCCAATTCCGAACCCACGTTCTTCTGCAGGATCGGGCTGATCCGCATGCGCACCGTCTCGATGCTGGCCTGCTCGCGGCGGACCACCCAGTCGGCCCCGAAGTGCATGCGATCGAGCACCGCACTGCCCGGCGTGGTGAGCTGGCCGGCGGTGCAGGCCGCGGTGGCGTCCTGGATCCAGCGGCGCAGGCAATCGGCCTGGCCCGTCACGGCCACCAGCGGAAGCTGGCGCTGCGTGAGGATCAGGCGGTAGACCGTGGCGTTGCTTCCCAGGGTGTCGGCAACCGCGGCGAGCGCGACGCCCAGCGCATCGAGCGAATTCCAGTTGTAGGTGGCGTTGTTGGCGCGCACGGCGATGGAGCCGTCGTCCATGCGGCCGACCCAGAGGTCTTCCAGGCCGCGGTTACGCAGGGCGGCGGCTAGTTCGAACAGGCGCGCATCGTCGACACGCGGGGCCGGCGCGGGCCGCGCCGGCGCAGGACTGGATTCCAGAACGCTGGCGGGCGGCGAGGTGCGGGGCGCGGCAATCGTGGGGGGCTGCTGCGGGGCAGGCGCGACCGCCGACGGATTCACGCTGCTGGCAGGCAGGTTCGGCACCTTGTACAGCGGGATGGCGATGCCGGCGCTGAACCAGGATTTCTCGGTGAGGTTCGTGTCCGTCAGGCGGCGGTTGGCACCGACATAGGCGGACCAGCCCTCGGGCAGCCACTCCTTGGGCGCGAACAGGCGCACGCCGGCCCAGGCCTTGCGATCCGTGAATTCGAGCTGGCCGCGCGCCCAGGGCAGCGGCTGCCACGCACCGGCCAGGAAGATGCCATCCAGCGGCGAGCGCGAGCCGTTCACGCCGCCGCTACGCCTTGCGTAGCCGCCGCTCGCTTCCCAGGGGCCCTGGTTGTACGTGAGCACGCCGTAGACGCTGCGGAAGTGCGTGACGGATCCGCCGACGTCCGTGATGCCCGCGGCGATGTGGTAGCGCTGCGCGCGATCGAGCGCGATGCCCGCCTTGGCGGAGGCGGAGAGGTCGCGCGTGCCGCAGCCGGGTGCCACGAAGCAGTTCGCGTCCAGCGGCGAGTTGGCGGCCAGCCTTCCTGCGATTTCCAGGTTCGGCAGCAGGCCGACACCGAGCACGTAGTTGTGCCCCGACGGATCGCGCACGTTGCCGGGCAACTGGTTGTCGTACGAGAACTCCATGCGCCCCCATCCGAGGATGTGCGCACTGGGCGTGATCGACAGGCCGGTGAAGCCGGCCTGCGTCATCGTGGTCTGCGGGCTTTGCGCCAGGCAGGCGGACGTGGTGGCCCCGAGGACCAGGGCAAGGCAGGAACGCATCGGCAGCGGCCCGCTCAGCGAGCCACGGCGGGTGCCGGGCGCAGGTTCCTGGGGGAGGCGGAAGTTTCGTTGCTGCGGGTCATCATTGTTCTTTCGACAGCGGTAGCAAGGGAGCAACCCGACATTATCGGTGGCTTAAGCAGAATTCCGGAACAAGGCCACTGGCCGCGCTTTGGTAAGCGCGGCCTGGCCGGCGCATATCAGGGCTGCCTTCTGCGCAGGCACAGGGTGCCGGCGAGCAGGCCGGTGGCGGCGCCACACAGGTCGATGATCCCGTCGCGCACCATCGGATGGCGGCCCGGGACGAATCCCTGGAGCCATTCGGTGAGAAAGGCCAGGAGCAGGGCGACTGCGAGCGGGCGCAGTGCCCACAGGCGGCCGCGGCCATACACGGGGATCGCGGCGATCACGCCGAACAGGACGAAGTGCGCCGAGGCCGACCAGGGCCACGCATGCCACAGCTGCCCCTCGATGTCGGCCTTGAGGGCGCCGGGCAGGGTGACGCCCACGAGGAGCAGGATCACGGCGCAGCCCCAGGCCAGGAGCCATTGCCTGCCTGTGATGCGTTCGATGCCGCGGCTGCTCCCCACCTGTTGTCGATCTCAGAGCCCGGAGCGCACACCGCGCAGGTACTCGCGGAAGGCCGGCCCCACCTCGGCGTGCTGCAGCGCGAATTCGACGGTCGCTTCCAGGAAGCCGTCCTTCGTGCCGCAGTCGTAGCGCTTGCCTTCGTAACGCCAGGCATGCACGCCCTCGGAGGCGATCAGCTGCGCGATGCCGTCCGTGAGCTGGATCTCGCCGCCGCTGCCGCGCGGCTGGTTGCGGATCTTGTCGAAGACCGACGGCGTCAGCACGTAGCGGCCGGCCACGCCCAGGCGCGAAGGGGCGCGCTCCGGGGTCGGCTTTTCCACCATCTGCTGCACTTGCACGAGTCGCTCGCCCTTGGCTTCGCCGGCGACGATTCCGTAGCGCCGCACCTGTTCGAGCGGCACTTCCTGCACGGCCAGCACCGAGGTCTGCACCTCCTGGAAGGCCTGCACCAGTTGCGTCAGCACGCCCGGGCCGCCCTCGGCGCCCTTCATCAGGTCGTCGGCCAGCAGCACCGCGAAGGGCGAGTCGCCGACGATGTGGGCTGCGCACAGCACGGCGTGGCCAAGCCCCAGCATGCGCGGCTGGCGCACGTAGGAGCAGTCCATGTCGGCGGGCGCCAGCGAGCGCACCAGGTCCAGCAGTTCGTGCTTGCCGCTCGCTTCCAGCTCCGTCTCGAGCTCGTAGGCGGTGTCGAAGTGGTCCTCGATCGCCCGCTTGTTCCGGCCGGTGACGAACACCATGTGGCGGATGCCCGCGTCGTACGCCTCTTCGACGGCGTACTGGATCAGGGGCTTGTCGACCACGGGCAGCATTTCCTTGGGCTGCGCCTTGGTGGCGGGGAGGAACCGGGTTCCGAGCCCGGCGACGGGGAAGACTGCCTTGTCGACGGTCGTGCGCTTTTGCATCTGGCTACCTGTTACCCGAGAGTGGGAAGTGTGCCATGTTGTATCGCAACAACCGGCCGAGTTGGAAGACCGCGGCCGGCCCCCATCCGCCTGGACGTGGAGTTTTCCGCCGAGCGGTGTTGTGTCGACCCGACGTCGCCCGGCCCGCGGCGACACGAAAGATGTAGGTGGAGTGCTAAGGGCCTAGTAGCGCCATTGCAGCCCGAGGCTGGTGGCGCGCACGTCCCGCGCTTCACCGGCTGAACCGCGCATGTCGTAGCTGTCGAAGCCGATCATCGCCGAAGCGCGGCGCGAGAAGTCCCAGCTCAGGCCGATGCCGTAGCTCATGCCGGCGTCGGCGCCCGCCACGCCGGCGAAGCTGTTGCCGCGGCCCAGCGTGGTGCCTACGCGCCCGTACACGCCGAGATCCGAGACCAGGCCTGCCTTGCCCAGGACGGCGAGGCTGAGGCCCTGCGCGCGTGCCGGGCGCAGGGCGAGGCCATCGCTGGTGCCGACTTGCAGGCTGATGCTGCGGGTGGCGGCGCGGCTCTCGTACAGGGGCAGGACGGCGGACGCATCGCAAGCGAGGGAGAAGGGACCGCACTGTGCCGCGGGCGCGACGGCTGCAGGCTGCAGCCCCAGCGCTGCCTGGCCGGAGCGCCATCGCAGGGCCTCGTTCAACTGCGCCACGGCAGCAGCGGCCGCCACGAGGCCAAGAACCAACACCAGGATATTGCGCTGCGTCCACATCGCCGGCTCCCTCATGTTGTGCTTGGAGCTTCAATGTGGAACGCGGCTGAGGCACTGCGTGTAGGACGATTCTCACCAGCGTTGTAGGAGCCGCGGCTCAGCCTTTAATCGACCTTAGCGCCCGAGGCCTTCACGACTTTCTCGTATTTAAGCAGTTCGCTACGCATGAATGCGGCGAATTCGTCCGGGGTGGTCGGCACGGGCTCCGCCATCAGCGTCGCGAAGCGCGACCTGGCTTCGGGCGAATTCAGCGCCGCCACGAAGGCGTGGTTCAGTTTCTGGATCGCATCGCGCGGGGTGCCGGCCGGAGCGACCAGGCCCCACCAGGTGTCGATCGAGAAGCCCTTGAGCGTGTCGGCCACCGGCGGGGCGTCCGGCAGGTTGGGCGAGCGCTTCAAGGTGGTGACGGCCAGCGCCTTGAGCTTGCCGGAGCGGATGTTGGGCGCGGCCGTGGCCAGGTTGTCGAAGTTGAAATCGACCTGGCCCGAGAGCAGGGCCAGTTGCGCCGGATTGCCGCCGTTGTAGGGGATGTGCACGGCGTAGATGCCCGCGTCGCGCTTGAACATCTCGCCTGCGAGGTGGCCCGCGCTGCCGTTGCCGCCGCTGCCGTAATTGAGCTTGCCGGGGTTGGCCTTGCCGTATGCGATCAGGTCGCGCACCGAGGCGATCTTCAGCCGGTCGGCCGTCTCGGCGTTCATGACCAGCACGTTGGGCACGCGCACCATCTGCGTGATGGCCGCGAAGTCCTTCACCGGGTCGTAGGGCATCTTCGAGAACAGCCACGGGTTGATCGCGTGCGTGGCGACCGCCGAGATGCCGATGGTGGTGCCGTCCGGTGCGGCCTTGGCGATGGCGTCGGCGCCGATGTTGCCGCCGCCGCCCGGCTTGTTGTCGATGATGACGGTGCCCAGCGTGTCCTTGACACGTTCGGCCAGCAGCCGGGCGGTGACATCGATGGGCCCGCCCGGTGCGTACGGGACGATCAGGCGAATGGGGCGCGCCTGCGCGTAGCTGGCGGGAACGGCGATGGCGGCCACTGCGGCGGCGCCGGACTGTAGGAGTTGACGACGTTTCATCCCTCCATTGTCGCAAGTGTGATCAGGCGGGCGCGGTGATTGGCTGACGCGCCGCATCCGTGGCGTCCGACAAGCCTCGGCCGCCGCGGCGCGTTGAGTAGAGGCTTACACCGAAAGGACACACTCCATGAAGCTCCACGCCCTGATGATCGCTGCTGCGCTGCCCTTTGGCGGTACTGCCTTCGCCCAGTCCTCCTACGGGACGGCCGCGGCCCCGGCCGACGCGAGCGCGAGCGGCTCGATGAGCAGCCACCACGCCGAGGCCAAGGCGCAGCACAAGAAGATGGCCAAGGCCAAGCGGGCGCACGCGCGTCACCACGCCAGCGCGATGCACCATGGGCACGACATGCATGCCCGGGCGATGCACCATGGACACGACATGCATGCGCGGGCGCACATGGACCATCGCAATACGCGAGCGATGGGCGCCGGAGCCGGCAGTCCGTCGACGGATCTGGATGCGCGTGCGCGCGAGGACCGGATGAACAGCGCGTACGAGGATTGGCAGCGGCTGCAGTCGCGCCGCTGACCGCCCACCCTGGCGTGACTGAGCAGGCTGGTGGTGAGCCTTGCGGCCGAGCGTCGCACGCGACGCGTAGTCTCACGAAGTGAGTCACTCCAGCGACCAGCGTAACGCAGCCCGGCTAAGGACGATTCCCGCCTTCGCGGGAATGACGAAGAGAAGCCGTCACTTCCGCGAAGGCGGGAATCCAGGGGGCCCTCTGCGTCATTCCCGCGAAGGCGGGAATCCAGGGGGCCCTCTGCGTCATTCCCGCGAAGGCGGCAATCCAGGGCTTACGCCTCTTTCCCGTGCTTGTCCGCCTCGCTGGTAAACGAGTCCGCATAGAACTCCTCCGCCGGCAACTTGCACAGCGCCGAATATTCATCCCTCGCCGAATCCACCACGATCGGCGCCCCGCAGGCGTACACCTGGTGCCCCGACATGTCGGGGAAGTCCTCCATCACCGCCTTGTGCACGAAGCCCGTGCGGCCCGTCCAGTTGTCCTCCGGCAGCGCGTTGGAAATCACCGGCACGTACTTCAGATTCGGCATCTCGCCCAGCCGCTCGCGCACCCATGCGTCCATGTACAGATCCGCCGGCCGGCGACCGCCCCAGTAGAGGATCGCCTCGCGCTGGATGCCCTTGGACTGCATGTGCTCGATCAGCGCCTTGATCGGCGCGAAGCCGGTGCCCGAGGCCAGCAGGATCATCGGCTTGTCGGAGTCCTCGCGCAGGAAGAAGCTGCCGAACGGGCCCTCCACGCGCAGGATCTCCTTTTCCTTCATCGCGGTGAAGACGTGGTCGGTGAACTTGCCGCCCGCCATGTGGCGAATGTGCAGTTCCACGCCAGGCCCGTTGTGCGGCGCGTTGGCCATCGAGTAGCTGCGGCGCGCGCCGTCGCGCAGGATGAACTCGATGTACTGGCCCGCGTGGTAGCGCAGCGTGTCGTTGGCCGGGAGCTGCAGCTTGACGATCATCACGTCGTGCGAGACCTTCTCCAGGCTGCTCACGCGCGAAGGCATCTTGCGCACCGGGAAGGCGCTTTCGTCGGTGACCTGGCGCGACTCGAGCACCACGTCGGTCTGCGGCACCGCGCAGCAGGTGAGGATCAGCCCATTGGCTTCCTCCTCCGGCGACAGCGCCTTGGCCTGGTGCACGCCATGCACCACCGTGCCTTCGAGCTTCCTGCACTTGCAGGAGCCGCAGGCGCCGTCCTTGCAGCCGTAGGGCATGCCGATGCCCTGGCGGATCGCCGCCGGCAGGATGGCTTCACCGCCGTCGACGCTGAATTGCCGTCCACTGGGCTGGACCGTGATCTGGAAGGGCCCGGCGGGCGGCGTGGCGGCGGTCATGCTTTGGGTATCCTCGGGCTCTTGTCGGTGTCTCGGTCCGATTTTGCCCTCAAACCAGAACCCCCTCGGCGCGCTGCCCAGCCGCTTTCGCCGCCCGCGCATCCTGGTCATCGGCTGCGGTGACGTCGGCCTGCGCGTCGCGCGGGCGCTGCCGCCGCGCCTGCACCTGCTGGGGCTGACCTCGTCGCCGGCGCGGGCGCCGCAGTTGCGCGCGCGCGGGATTACGCCGCTGCACGGCAACCTCGACGATCCGGCCACGCTGGCGCGGCTGGCGGGGCTGGCCGACCGCATCGTGCACCTCGCGCCGCCCTCGACCGAGCCGGCGCAGCAGTGGTGGCGCGACGGCCGCACGCAGGCGCTGCTGCGCGTGCTGCGCCGGCGCAGCTTGCCGGCGACGCTGGTGTATGCCTCCACCAGCGGCGTGTACGGCGACTGCGGCGGCGAGCTGGTCGCGGAACACCGCGCGGTGGCGCCGCACACGCCGCGGGCGCAGCGGCGCGTGGATGCCGAGCGGCTGGTGCGTCACTTCGGCCGCGCCACGGGCACGCGTGCGAGCGTGCTGCGCATCCCGGGCATCTATGCCAGCGACCGCGTGGGCGGCACCCCGCGCGAGCGGCTGGAGAAGGGCACGCCGGTGCTGCAGGCCAGCGACGACGTCTACACCAACCACATCCACGCCGACGATCTCGCGCGTGCCGTGATCGCGGCACTGTGGCGCGGTCGGCCGCAACGCGTGTACAACGCGAGCGACGACAGCGCGCTGAAGATGGGCGACTACTTCGACCTGGCCGCGGACCTGTACGGCCTGCCGCGCCCGCCGCGCGTGCCGCGCGCCACGGCGCAGGAGGCGCTTCCGCTGGCGCTCCTGAGTTTCATGAGCGAGTCGCGCCGGCTGGCGAACGCGCGGATGAAGAACGAGCTGCGTGTGCGGTTGCGGTTTCCGACGGTGGAGAGCGGGTTGCGCGCGTAGGTGGGTGGCCCCTCTTCGTAGGCTGGCGTGACGCGCGAAGCGCCGGAACCCCAGCTCCGCTGCGCTCGCTGATCGCTGGGGTTCGCAAAGCTCACCACCAGCCTACGAAGCGCCGTGGTTCGCAGATCGTGAATGTTGTCGTGCGCAGGCCCCGACCTACTGCGACAAACTCGCCGCCGGCACCATCGGCAGCACCGGCGCTGCGCGCAATTCCTGGCAGCGCTTCGTGAGCGCCTGGTGCAACTGCAGGTGCCGCTGCGCGATCTCGTCGTCGCGCCCTGCGGCGGGCTGGTTGATCGCCAGGCGCTCGACACAGTTCTCCCGCCGCAGGTCCGGGCCCAGGCCGGCGAGATATCGTTCGAGGCGCACCAGGCTGCTCTCGGCCGAGTGCGCGCGGTAGCGATCCAGTTCCTCGTGCAGCCCGCGCCAGCGCAGGGCCGCCGGATCCGCCGCCAGCGCCGGGCTGCCCAGGGCGAGCAGGGCCTTGGCCTGCTGTGCGAGCACGTCCAGGCGGTTGGCGGTGCGGTTGAAGGACGGAGCGGCGCTGCCGTCGGCTGCACCGAGCGTCTGCGCGAGCGAGACGACTTCGCCTTGCCACCAGCCGAAATCGTCCGCGCGCGCGTCCTGCAAGGGCTGCTGCATCCAGTCGTCCCGCAGGGTGGCGAGCCGGCGCAGCAGTTCCCCGTCGAGGGTGGCCACCAGCTTGTCGCCCAGGGCGTTGCCGCCGGTTTCCTTGAGCACGGCGTGCAGGGCGAGCACCTGATCGCGCTGCTGCCGGAACGTGACGGGGTCCAGCGGCACGCGGGTGTCGGTGGGCAGGGCGGCCTTCAGCGTGCGATACGCGCGCTGGTACACGAGCTCGGAGACGCGCGCATCGACCACCCGCTGCACCACCGGCTGCGCCGCGCGCGGGAAGGTCGGCACGATCTCCTTGATGGCGCGCTCGCGTTCCTGCGCGAGCGCGCGCGCCTCCTGCACCACCTTCGCCAGCGAGCCCGAGTCCTTGCCCGTGCGCGCTGCGTCGTCCGCCATGAAGGAGGTCTTGAGCAGCCCGGCGAGGCCCTCGCGCAGCGCGGCGCGATCGGCGGACAGGCCGAAGCGCTTCTCGCCTTCGATCCAGACGATGCCCGGCTCCCCGCGCGTGCCGAAGGCCAGGAGGAACTGCCGGCGGAATTCGGTGAACGCCTCGCCCGACTGGTTCTGCAACTGCTGCACGACCTCCGGCCCGAGCAGCCGCGTGCGGGCAATGCGCGCGAGCACCTTCTGGTACGCCGGCCCGAGCTGCAGCGTGCCCTGGCCCATCCAGTCGTTGTGCCCCTTGGCGAGCAGCGTGTGCTGGTCGTCGAGCAGCGCATGCACGGCGCGATAGCGCTCCAGCGTGCGGTCGAAGGCGACCGCCCGCGCGGCCGGCTCGAACAAGCCGGCGCTGCGCTCCACCAGCCCCTGCTCCAGCGCGAACAGGTCGTTGGTGTTCAGCAGCCGCGTGTGCAGCGCGCTCATCGCCTTTCCCATCGCGCAGCGGGTGGCCCATTGCAGGCGGGTCTGCATCAGCGCCGGCTGCATCTTCACCTCCTCGCTGGAGCGGAACATGTGCACGGCGCCGGCGAGCGCCCCGGGCAGCTTCTGGTCCAGCGTATAGGCCACCAGCTTGCGCAGTTGCTCCGGCTGCCCGTTGCTGTATTGCAGCGACAGGAAGGACTGCACGGCGTCGTCCAGGCCGCCCACGGCCGCCACGTAATCGCTGACCGCGACGAACTCGGGCAGGTCCTCCGCCGCCGCGGTGAGGCGCCGGTCGACGTTCTGCGGCACCGGCGACTGGCATTCGGCGCCGGTCTGCAGTTCGCCGGAGCCGCGCACCAGGGGCACGCCCGTGAGCTTGCTGGCGCGCGCGTAGAGCTCGCGCCGCATGGTCTCGACCACGATGTCGGAGAACTCGCGCTCCAGGCGGCCCTGGATCTGTTCTTCGAGGTTGTCGAAGGTGCGCCAGGAGCCGGGCACGAACAGCGTCCAGCTCGCGTTGTGCTGCAGCCGCTGCGTGGCCGACAGCAGCGCGAGCGCCTTGCGCCGGTACCACTCGGGATCGACGGCGTCGCGGGTGTGGGCGCGGGCGCGGAACTGCGCGTCGGCATTGAGCTGCAGCAGCGTGCGCGAGAGCTCCTGGCGCCAGCTTCCGAGCTGGACGGCGGCCGTGACCAGGCCTGCCGCCCACACGGCCAGCAACAGCCAACCGAGCGTGAGCGCCGCGGCGGAGAAGGACCCGAAGCGGGACCGCAACCAGCGCGCTTTCATCATTGCCCCGCGCCTCGCGTTGCCGAAGGGTGCAGCAATTCGCGCACCGGCCAGGTCTGCCACACCCAGAGCGCTTCGGAGAGCGCCAGCAGGAGCAGCGCGGCCGCCACCAGGCGCAACCACTGGCCCCATCCCGTGCGGGCCGGCGGCTGCGTGGATCCAGGAACTTCGTTCGACATGCTTCCCCCCCATCGTGCCGACTGCAGGCACTGCGCCGCTCGAAGGTCTGCAGCGCAGCCCCGAGGCTAAGGACTGCTGCCCGACGCCCTGTCAGGTTTTATCCGGAGGCCCTGTCGGACAAGGCTGCCGGATACTCCTTCAGATGCCCGCGGGACGCCGCATCGTCTTCATGCGGTCCATCGTCTTCACCGGCACCTGGCGGATCTGCGTTCCCTTCAGCACCGTGAGCGTGACCTCCCCCTCGGCCTCCGGGCGTGACCACAGTTTCTTGTAGAAGCCTTCCAGCGTGCTGACCTTCTCGCCGTCGATGGCGAGGACGATGTCGCCCTCCGCCAAGCCGGCGGCGAAGGCCGGTCCGTCTTCGCTCACGCGCACGATCTGCACGCGCCCGCCCTGTTCGGTGGAATTGATCCCGAGCCAGGGCCGGCGGCTGCTGCGGGTGCTGCCGGTTTGCTGCAGCTCCGCGAGGATGGGCCGCAGCAGGTCCACCGGCACGAACATGTTGCCCGGCCTGCCGTGGCTGTCACCGAGCGCGTCGCCCACGAAGAGGCTGCCGATCCCGAGCAGTTCGCCGCGCGCGTTGAACAGGCCGGCGCCACTGTGCCTGCCCACCGGCGGGCTGGTGAAGAGCGCGCCTTCGATGTGGTATTCCCAGTAGCCGGAGAAGGGGCGGGTGCTGACCAGTTCCGTCACCGCGGCGCCGCCGCCTTCGCCGCCGATGGCGGCCATCAGCTTCGCGCTGGCAGCGGTGCCGCTCGCCGTGCCCAGGGGCACGGGCTGCACGCGCAGGGGCAGCAGCGGCCGGATCAGGCCGAAGCCGGTGGCGAGGTCGTAGGCCACGGGGCGGGCCGGGAGCACGCGGTGGTCCTGCGTGGTGACCTGGATGCTGTCTGCTTCGAGAATGAGGTAGCCGATGGTCAGGATAAGGCCGTCGGGGCCGATCACCACGCCGGAGCCGGTGCGCCGGCGCCCCAGCGTCTGGACGGAGCGCGCGTCTTCGGCCGCGTTGACCTGCACGCCGACGACGGCTTCCATCGCGCGCGACAAGGCGTCGATCGTCTCCTGCTCGCCGGCGGAAGGCGCGGCGGCGAGCGCCAGGGGTGCGCAGGCCCAAAGCACGAACGACGAGAGTGCCAGTGCGCGCAGCCGTGCGAGGAGGGACATTCCGGATCCCCTGGAGTGGAGCCCCAGAATGCGGCAAAAGGCGCAGCGGTGCAAGATGGGAAATCGGCAGCCGTGCCCGGCCGTTGCCTGTCGCACATCGATTTCTTTTTGCATAATCGCGGGCACCCAATTCAAGGACGATCATCGATGGCGACTTATCGCGAGTTGAAGGAACAGGCCGAAAAGCTGATGGCGGAAGCCGAAAGGATGCGCGAACAGGAAATCGCGGATGCCATTGCCGATATCAAGCAGAAGATCGAGCTTTACGGATTGACCGCGGCGGATCTCGGGCTGGCGAGAAATGGCGGCGGGCCCGGCAGCTCGCGCGCGCGGCCGGCCAAATCGGCCGCCAAATCGGCGGTGAAATACCGAGGCCCGAACGGCGAAACCTGGTCGGGTGGCCGCGGCCGCAAACCGCAATGGATCGTGGAAGCGCTCAAGCAGGGGCGCAACCTCGAGGAATTCGCGGTGCAGAACGCACGTTGAAAATGAAGAAGGGCCGCATTGCGGCCCTTTCGCTTATTGCACCCGGGGGGATTCAGGTCGTCGCGTCGGCGGCGTCCTCGGCGGGCACCTCGGCACTGCTGCGATCGGCCATCGTCGCGACGCGCCGGTAGAACACGTGATAGGCCAGGAAGCAGCCCGCCAGCGAGGGCAGCAGGATATCGGCCCGGTTGTAGAAGAAGATCGCTGGCAGCACCGGAACGAGCGCGCAGATCCACATCACCACCGAGACGGCGGCGTTGCGCAGATTCGGGTGCGCACCGCGCATGCGCGGTTGCACGATCTGCGTCGCAACGAGGCTGTGCAGGTGATGGCGGTCCGCGGCGCCGGGAGAGCGACGCTGGCGGCTGCGGCGGATGATGCTGTAGATGACTTCCACCGTCGGATAGGCGCACAGCAGCACGCTGGCCCACGGCGACACGCGCGGATTGCGCGCCAGCAATTCCACCGTCAGCCACGCCAGGGTGAAGCCGGAGAAGTACGCGCCGCCGTCGCCGAGGAACAGCCGCCCCCACGGGAAGTTGACCACCCAGAACCCGGCCACGCCGGCTCCGACGACCAACGCAACCGTTGCGAGCGGGACGTCGCCGACCGAATAAGCGATCGTGGCGAGGGCCACCAGCGAGATCATCAGCGTGCCGCTGGCCAGGCCGTGGAAGCCGTCGATGATGTTGATGGCGTTGGCGACGCCGCCGACGGCGAAGGCCGTGAACAGGATGGCGAAGGGCCAGAACGCGAGCATGCTGTCCGCCAGCGGGATGTCGAGCCGGTTGATGCCGTAGCCGCTCCATAGCGCGGCCAAGCCGCCGCTGCCCATGGTGACCAGCAGGCGCGCACGCACGCTCACGCGCTTGGTCACGTCTTCCACCAGGCCGACCAGCAGGGCGGGCATGCCCGCGAGCAGCGCCGTGCCGAGCAGCTTCGCTTCGCTTGCGCCGGGAAGCACGATCCAGGCGGCGGTGATCGCGATGTAGATGGCGATGCCGCCCACGCGCGGCGTTGGATCCAGGTGGAACTTCTGGACTGCGCCGGGCAGGTCCATGGTCAGGTGGCCGTGCTTGTGCGCGCTGAGCACGAGAGCCTGCGCGATCACATACGACAACGTGAGAGTCACCGCAACAACTGCGGTAGAACTCAAGTAGGGCACCACGTGTTCCTCCTGTGGGAGATCAGGATGGACCGTCTGATCGCGGCGGGCTCTTGGGCCCCGCCTTGTCGTTGTTTGTTTCTTCTACGAGCCGACTGTCACAGAGCTGCGGACTGTATGGCACGCCCGTCCCCGTGGCAAGCACCGTTGCACACTAATTGGGTAAGGGCGGACTCCGTGCATCACCGCGGTTACTTCCCCGGCGAATACGTATAGGCGCGATAGCGATAGCCGCCGTACTTGTACGCGTAGCTGCCGTAGTGGCGGCGGCTCAGATCCAGCGCGTTGAGCAGCACGCCCGTGACGGACTTGCCTGCATGCGACAGCCGCTTGGCGCACTCGACGATTTCTCCCATCTGCGTCTCCCCCGCGCGGGCCACGAGCAGAAGCGCGCCGGCCTGGGTTGCGATGGCGGGAGTGTCCGCCGCCACGAGCACCGGCGGTGTATCCACGATGACGTAGTCGTATTCGGCGGAAAGCTGCTGCAGCAGGTTGACCAGCGCGCCGCTCATCATCAGTTCCGCGGGATTGGGCGGCAGCACACCGGTGGTGAGCAGGTCGAGGTTGGGCAGAACGTCGCGGCGGATCACGTCCTGCGGCTGCAGCACGCCGGCGATCAGCTCCGACAGGCCGCGCTGGCGCGCCAGCCCGAAGTACTGGTTCAGGTGACCCTTGCGCAGGTCCGCGTCGATCAGCAGCACGTGCTTGCCGCTGGCGGCGAGCACAGCGGCGAAGTTGGAGGAGATGAAGCTCTTGCCGACGCTGGGCGTCGCACCCGTGATCAGGATGCGGTTGGAGCCCGACTCCAGCATCGCGAACTGCAGCGCGGTGCGCAGGCTGCGCAGGCTCTCGATCGCCGCATCGTCGGGCAGGGTGGCCGCCAGCACGTGCACGCCAGGTTGCTTCTCCGTCGTCTTGCGGGCGAGTTCGGCCTGCGTGCCGCTCAAGGGAATCGTGCTGTACACGTTGAGGCTGGTTTCGGCCTCGATCTCCTGGGCGCTGCGGATGCCGCGGAAGAATGCATTGCGGGCGAGTGCCAGCAGCGCGCCGCCGACCAGGCCGACCAGGGCGGCCACGCCCAGGATGGCAGGCCGGTTCGGGCCGACCGGCAGCTCGGGCCGGGTGGCCTGGTCGATCACGCGGACGTTGCCGATCTTGCCTTCGCGCACCAGCTGCAACTGCAGCGTGGTGTTGCGCAGCTGCTGGTACAGGTCGTTGGACACCCGCACGTCGCGCTCGAGGCGCAGGGCGTCCTGCTGCACGGCCGGCATCTTGCGGATGCTCGCATTCGCGCGCGACAGCTCCTGCTGCCAGGCGTTGATCTGCGAGTCGAGCGTCTTGACGGCAGGGTGGTCGGCGGTGAAGCGCGTGATCAGCTCGCGCCGCTTCTGCTGGGCCTCGAACATCTTGCCTTCGAGGTCGGCGGTGCGCGTCAGCGCCATCTTGGCTTCTTCATCGAGCGCGACGGAGCCTTGCTGGTTGCGGTAGCGCGTATAGAGCTCCTCGGCGTGCGTCAGCTGCTTCTTGAACTGCGGCATCTGCACGTCGAGGAAGGCCAGCGTCTTCTCGGCTTCCGCGGCCTTGCGGTCGACGTTCTGGCGCACGTACTGGCGCCCGATCTCGTTCAGGACGACGATCAGCTGGTCAGGATCGGAGCTGGTGAGTGATACATCCAGGATGCCGGATTGGCGACCCTTTTCGTTCAGTTTCAGGTTGCGCTGCAATTCCTCCACCGCCGAAAGCCGCGAGCGACGCAGGAGGGTGAATTCCGCGCCGGGATTGCCCTGCAGGTTCGTGATGGTGAGTTCGATGCGACCCAGGTGCGAGTCGGAAACGAGGGGCGTGCCTACGCGCCCCCGCAGCGGCTGGCTCAGGCGCGGGTTGGACAGCTGGTATTCGCCGTTGCCCAGCGCGGTCACCCGGAATTCCGACCCTTCGAGCTGGCGCGGCACCTGGAACGACGGCACCGTGATCGACTCGGTTCCGGACACGTAGCCAGGCATCCCGAGGAAGCCCGGTGTCGAGAGGCCGTCGGCATGGCGCGCCAGCGCGTCGCCGACGACGGGGATGTAGCGGGGGTGCGCCCTGATATAGAGGCGGGCGTTGTCCACCGCCTCGCCGATCACCAGGCGCGAACGCAGGATCTCGAGCTCCGCCGAGGTGGCGGTCTTCACGTCCACCAGGCCGGCGGCCTCGCCGAGCACGCCTTTCGCGTTGCCCGTGTTGTCCTCCACCTGCACCAGGAGGTTGGCCTCGTAGATCGGCCGCGCGAGGAAGGCATAGGCGCCGCCCAGGCCCACTGCCAGCGCCACGATCGCTGCGACGAGCCAGCGGTTGTCGACGACGATGTCCCAGTATTCGACGAGGTTGATGCCGCGTTCCTCGTCGCGTGCGACGCTGGGCGGCGGCATCAGCTGCGACTGCAGTGGATGGGGAGCGTTCATGATGGGCAACTTCAGAGTCTGCGGATGCGCTGCACCCAGGAAGTCACGCCTTCGTCGATGAGCTTCAAGGCGTGACGGAAAACCGGCTCCGGTTGCCGGTACGGATCTGGAATATCGCGGTCCGCGTGTTCGCCGAGGCGGAACACGCGGCCGCAGATTTCCGGATACAGGGACTCGATCTGACGTCGCTGCTCCCGGCTCATGACAAGCACCATGTCGGCATCGAGGCACATCTTGCGCGTAATCTGCAGCGCGCGGTGGCCCGAGATGTCGAGGCCGCGCTCGTGCAGCAGCTTGACGGCGATTTCATCCGCCGGCGAGCCGATCAGCGCTCCGAGGCCCGCCGACTGGACGCGCCATGCCGGCAGTTGCGCGGCCAGCATGCCCTCTGCCATCGGGCTGCGACACACGTTCCCTATGCAGACGACCAGGAGGTTCTTCACGGATTGACGATGTTGCGTCCGGTGGTCACTGCCTGCGCGCTCGGAAGGATCAGGCTGATGACGCGGTTCCACTGCACCAGCGGCACGGCATCCACGTACACGACATCGCGAGGCTGCAGGTAGAAGTTGTCCGCCAGTGCCAGCGCGCTGGGATTGCTGGCGTTCAGGTGGTACAGCACGGGCGCCTCCTGGCCCACGTTGCGGATCACGTAGATCTGCCCGGGGTTGGAGGTGCCGAGGTTGGGCCCGCCGACGTCGCCGAGGGCTTCGTTGAGCGTGAGCCGGCCGTTGCGCATCGGCAGCGAGGAGGGCCGCACGATCTCGCCCATCACGAACACCTTGTTGTCTTCGCGGTTGCGCACCGTGACGAGGTCGCCGGACTGCAGCAGGATTCGGTTGGGGTTGACGCCCAGTTCCTGCAGGCGCACCAGGTTGATCACCGTGGTGACGTCGTTGCGCGTGAGCGTGACGAACGAGCGGTCGCCGTTCTGCGTGATGCCGCCGGCGCGGTTGATGGCTTCGCTGAGCGTCATCGGCACGTCGGTGAAGATCTGCGTGCCCGGAACGCGCACTTCGCCGTCGACGTAGGCGCGGCGGCTGCGGAAGGCGGCGATGCGCACGCTCACCTGCGGATCCTTGATCACGCTGCGGATGCGGCCTTCGATCACTTCGGCCGCCTGCGATTCCGTCAGCCCGCCAACCTTCACCCGGCGTGCGTAGGGGAAGAAGATGAAGCCTTCATCGTCCACGATGAAGCCGGGCGCGCCGCTGATCCCGGTGGGGTCCCCGCCTTGCGTGATCACCGCGCCGCCCAGCGGCTGCAGTTCCGGGTGGTCGTACACGGTCACGCTGATGATGTCGCTGGGCCCGATGGTGTAGGGGCGCGGCTGGGCGAAGAGGCGCTGCACGTCCTCGGGGATCGTCCTCGGCCGGCTGGCGAGCTGGGCCTGCACCAGGGAGGGCGTGATGGGCGTGATCACGCCCGCCGGTGGTGCATTCGGGTCGATCGGCGCCGACTGGCCGAGCGTGACGCTCGAGCGCATCTCCGGGTCGGCGAAGTCGAAACCCGGACCCGTCACCACGGCGCACCCTTGCAGGGTGACGACGGTGGCCGCGAAGAACCACGAAAAAACCGCGCGAAGACTCGTTGTACCCATATCCCCTTGCTCTAAGTAAGCGCCAGACTTTACTGGAGTGAAGCGGATCCGTTCTCCGCACCAACCCCTGATTTTCCCCTGATGTACGGTCCTGCCGCCATCCGCCATCATGTTGCAGCATCTCCCCGGACACCAGCCGTGCGGAAGGTAAAGCAGGGCTTGCGCCAGCCGCCTGGCAGCGGCCGCCGCGAAGCACCGAGGCGCCCACCCAGCCCTGCTCGTCCGTTGCATACGCGCGCCGGCACTCGCGCGCCACGCGCAAGGCAGCACGACCGCAGCGGAGGCGCTTTGCCGCTCGACGCCCACGCAAGGTTCACGCGGCTGGCGGTGTCGATCCTCCATTTGGTGGAGGCGAAGCGGCCTGGAAGCGCGCGCCTGCGCGCAACGACTGCGATGCAATTTGCGCCCGGCGTTACCTGCCCGAATGGCTGCTGCACCGGATGCACGTTGGACGACGACAACGCGACAGCAGCCGCACGCGCACATTGCGGAAGATGCCTCATGGGGCGGGCGATCTTACCTGCGCCAGTCGAATTCGGAAATTGCGCGGCGGGCAGTTTCGACGCGGGCAGCCGCCTCGAATTGGATGAAGGGATTGCGCCGAACGCGTTTGCGTCGCGCGCAGGGCGGACGGCTGGTGCCGGAGGCCGGAATCGAACCGGCACGGTGTTGCCACCGGCAGATTTTGAGTCTGCTGCGTCTACCGATTTCGCCACTCCGGCAGAGAAAAAGAGGCGCCGGAAATTATGGCACAGTGAGGTGCATGAACTATCCCACGATCGAGGATGCAATCGGTCGGACGCCGCTGGTGAGATTGCAGCGCATCGGCTCCCAGGTGTGCGAGCAACGTGGCAACGTGATCCTCGGCAAGCTCGAAGGCAACAACCCCGCCGGCTCCGTCAAGGACCGGCCCGCCCTGTCGATGATCAAGCGCGCCGAGGAGCGCGGCGAGATCCAGCCCGGCGACACGCTCATCGAGGCGACCTCCGGCAACACCGGCATCGCCCTGGCGATGGCCGCCGCCATCCGCGGCTACCGCATGGTGCTGATCATGCCGGAGGACCTCTCCGTCGAACGGGCGCAGAGCATGAAGGCCTTCGGCGCCGAACTCGTGCTCACGCCCAAGAGCGGGGGCATGGAATACGCGCGCGACCTGGCCGAGAACATGCAGCGCGAAGGCAAGGGCCGCGTGCTCGACCAGTTCGCCAACGCCGACAACCCGCGCATCCATTACGAGACGACCGGCCCCGAGCTGTGGGACCAGACGCAGGGTCGCATTACCCACTTCGTCTCGGCGATGGGGACCACCGGCACGATCACCGGCGTGTCGCGTTTCCTCAAGCAGAAGAACCCCGCCGTGCGCATCATCGGCGCGCAGCCGAGCGAAGGCTCGCGCATTCCCGGCATCCGCAAGTGGCCCGAGGAATACATGCCGAAGATCTACGACCCCACCGCGGTCGACGAGACGGTCTCGGTGAGCCAGGACGAGGCCGAGGAGATGTGCCGCCGGCTGGCCCGCGAGGAAGGCATCTTCGGCGGCATCTCGGCCGCCGGCGCCTGCTGGGTCGCGCTGCAGGTCGCGCAGCAGGTGGAGAACGCCACCATCGTGTTCGTCGTGTGCGACCGCGGCGACCGCTATCTCTCCACCGGCGTGTTCCCCGCCTGAAGCCGCCCGCGCAGCGATGAGCGAGTACCGCTTCTGCCCGCAGTGCGCGAGCCCCCTCGCGTGGCTGGCGCAGATGGAGGACGGCGGCGAAAAGCAGCGCCTGCGCTGCCCCGCCTGCGCCTGGACGCACTGGAACAACCCGACGCCCGTGCTCGCCGCGGTGGTCGAATACCAGGGCCGCATCCTGCTGGCCCGCAATGCAGCCTGGACGAACAAGATGTATGCGCTGATCACCGGCTTCATGGAAGCCGGCGAGACGCCGCAGGAAGGCATCGCGCGCGAGATCGCGGAGGAAACGAGCCTGCAGGCGCGCTCGCTGGACCTGATCGGCGTCTACGACTTCCAGCGCATGAACCAGGTCATCATCGCCTACCATGCGGAATGCGAGGGCGAGGTGAAGCTGTCGCCGGAGCTGGTGGACTACCGCCTGTTCGCTTTCGAGCAGGTGCGCTGCTGGCCCGCGGGCACGGGCCACGCGCTGGCCGACTGGCTGCGCTCCCGCGGCTACGGGCCGCAGTACATGGAGCCGCCGGCGCGCCCGTCCTGAGGAGAAGAGATGCAGATCGACAAGGAAATCGACACCCGCGGGCTGAACTGCCCCTTGCCCATCCTGAAGGCGAAGAAGGCCCTCACCGAGTTGCAGAGCGGCCAGTTGCTGCGCGTGGTCTCCACCGACGGCGGCTCCGTGCGGGACTTCCAGGCCTTCGCCAAGCAGACCGGCAACGAGCTGGTCGAACAGCAGACCGTCGGCGACGAATACATCCACGTGCTGCGCCGGCGCTGAGAACACATGACGACAGCGGGGCCAGCAAGGGACAGCGCGGAGGTTCCGCTGCACAACGCCGCCGGGGACGAGGCGAGCTTCAGCCTGCACGGGGCGCAGCTGCTGTCCTGGGTGCCCCGGGGCGCCGGCGAACAGATCTACCTCAGCCCGCTCTCGCGGCCTGCCGCCGGCAAGTCCGCCCGCGGCGGCACGCCCGTCTGCTTCCCGCAATTCGCCGATCGCGGCCCCTTGCCCAAGCACGGCTTCGTGCGCACCGCGCACTGGGAGCTGGTCTCGCCGCCGCTTTCAGGGACGGAAGTCGCCGAGGCGCGCTTCCAGATCGATTCGGCCAGCAGCGGCTTTGCCTGGGAGCATGCGTTCTGCCTGGTGCTGGTGGCGCGGCTGGGGCCCGGCTGGCTGGAACTGGAGCTGCAGGCCGCGAACACCGGCCGCAGCGCCTATGACTTCACGGCGGCGCTGCACACGTATCTGGCGACCGACGTGCGGGCCGCCCGCCTGCACGGCCTGCAGGGCTGCGACTACGAGGACAACCTGGCCGGCCGCCGCGTGCAGCGCGAACGGTCACCCTTCCTGGCGGTGGCGGGCGAAGTCGATCGCGTCTACCTGCAGGTCCCGGGGGTGCTGCGACTGGAAGAGGGCGCATCGCAGCGGCGCGTGATGCAGCAGGGCTTCACCGACGTGGTGGTGTGGAACCCGGGGCCGGCGAAGGCCGCGCAGCTGGGCGACATGCCGCCGCAGGACTGGGAGCGGATGCTGTGCATCGAGGCCGGCGTGATCGGCCAGCCGGTGCACCTGCCCCCGGGCAAGACCTGGCATGGGCTGCAGCGACTGGAGCTCGGCTGAACCCACGCTGTGAGTGACGCGAACGTAGGCTGGCGGTGACGCGCGAAAGCGCCGGAACCCCAGCGCTCTCGCGCATCGCTGGGGTTGCGCTCTCGCTCCACCCCCAGCCTACGCGGAGATCTCCAGGCCGCGCAGGTAGTCGCGGAAGGCGCCGCCGACCTCCCCGTGGCGCAGGGCGAACTCGACGCTCGCTTCCAGGAAGCCCTGCTTGCTGCCGCAGTCGTAGCGCTTGCCTTCGTAGCGGTACGCGTACACGCCCTCCGGCTCCATCAGCTGCGCGATGCCGTCGGTGAGCTGGATTTCGCCGCCGCTGCCGCGCGGCTGGTTGCGGATGGCCCCGAACACCGTGGGCGTGAGCACGTAGCGGCCCGCCACGCCCAGCCGCGAGGGCGCGTTCTCCGGCGAGGGCTTCTCCACCATCTGCCGCACCTTCACCAGCCGCTCGCCCGCCGGTTCTCCGGCGACGATGCCATAGCGCTTCACGTGCTCCAGCGGCACTTCCTGCACGGCGAGCACGGAGCTGCGCACCTCGGAGAACACGTCCACCATCTGCGCCAGCACGCCGCGGCCGCTGGTGGCGCCAACCATCAGGTCATCGGCCAGCAGCACGGCGAAGGGCTCGTCGCCCACGATGTGGCGGGCGCAGAGCACGGCGTGGCCCAGGCCGAGCGACCGGGGCTGCCGCACATAGGAACAGTCCATGTCGTCCGGCGTCAGGGAATGCACGACGGCCAGGAGTTCCTCCTTGCCGCTGGCTTCCAGCTCGTTCTCTAGCTCGTAGGCGGTATCGAAATGGTCTTCGATGGCGCGCTTGTTGCGCCCGGTGACGAAGATCATGTGGCGGATGCCGGCCTCGTAGGCCTCCTCCACGGCGTACTGGATCAGCGGTTTGTCGACGATCGGCAGCATTTCCTTGGGCTGCGCCTTGGTGGCGGGGAGGAAGCGCGTGCCCAGGCCGGCAACGGGAAACACAGCTTTGTTAACGATTGTGACTTTTTTCATCGACCCGCTGCTGAGTTGTGGATAAAGTGCATCGACGCACTTGAACGCCCGATTGTGCGGAAGAAACCGCCTGGGTGGGTGCAACGAGGTCCTGCTGTGGAAATCCTTCTTCTCGAGCGACTGGCTCCCGAAGCGCAGGCCTGGCTGCAGGCGCGGCACCGCCTCGCCTTTCGTCCCGAGCTGGCGGAGGATGCGGGCGCCCTGCGCCGGCAGGTATACAACGTGCAGGCCCTGGTGCTTCCGCGCAAGGTGGTCGTCACCCGCGAACTGCTGGATTTCGCCCCGGTACTGCGCGCCGTCGCGCGCCTGCACGTGGGCACCGAGAACACCGACCTGGAGGCCTGCCGCGACCACCGCGTGCGCGTGATCCAGGGCACGCACGCGCACGTGCGCTCCAACGCCGAATACCTGCTGGCCAGCCTGCTGCTGATGATGCGCCGCGGCATCGGCTCTGCCCTGCGCGGCGAGCGCGACGCGCCGCCGATGATCGGCCGCGAACTGCACGGCAGCGTGGTCGGCATCATCGGCCTGGCCCCCTCGGCCCATGCGCTGGCGATGATGCTCCATGCGCTGGGCGCGCGCGTGATCGGCTACGACCCCGCCGTGCACCACACCGCCTCCGTGTGGAGCCGCCTGCACATCGAGCCCATGGGCCTGCAGGACGTTCTTTCGAAGGCCGACGCCGTTTCCGTCCAGGTGCTGTATGCCTCGCGCTTCCAGGGCTTCATCAACGACAAGGTGCTGGCGCACTGCAAGCCCGGTCAGCTGTGGGTGGCGACCACGCGCTCACGGATCTTCGAGGCCCAGGCCCTGGCGAACGCGCTGAAGGACGGGCGCATCGAGGCCGCCATGCTCGATGGCGCCGAATCCGGCTTCGCCGGCCGCGGTTCGCCGCTGGCCGACCTGCCGAACCTCCATCTCACGCCGCGCATCGGTTCGCTGACCGAGGAGTCGCGGCAGCGCGCCAGCTGGTACGTCGCGCAGCGCCTGCACGAGACGCTCACGGCGCACCGCCAGCCGAACTACGACACGATCCTGAGCGGCCCGGCGCCGCTCGATTCGCGGCCGTCGCCCCTGAGCGGGCCGGCCCCGCTCGAGGACCCACGCTCCTGAGTCTGTTTTCCTCCCTCTCCCCCTGGGAGAGGGTTGGGGTGAGGGCACGCCGAGGCAGGCTCCTCGCCCCGATCACCCCAGGCGCTGCAGCTGCGCCTGCATCTTTTCGAGCGTGGCCGTGAAGTCGGCGATGCGCTTGCGTTCCTGCTCGATCACCGCCGGCGGCGCCTTGGCGACGAAGGCCTGGTTGGCCAGCTTGCCGTTGGCCTTCGCGAGTTCGCCCTGCAGGCGGCCGACTTCCTTGGTCAGCCGCGCCTTTTCCGCGGCGACGTCGATTTCCATGAAGAGGCACAGGCGTGCGTCGCCGGCGACGGCCACCGGCGCCACGCCGGCGGCGGCGGCCCAGGCCGCCTCGTCGTCGAACACGCGCACTTCGCTCAGCTTGGCCAGCGCCTGCAGCACCGGCGCCGCCGCGCGGATGAAGGCGGCATCCCCCACCACGTAGGCCGGCAGCCGCGTGCCGGGCGAGACGTTCATCTCGCCGCGCAGGTTGCGGCAGGCATCGACCACCGCCTTGAGCCGCGCCATCCAGGCTTCGGCCTCGGCGTTGACGTTCGCCGGGTTGAATTCCGGGTAGGCCGCCACGCTCACCGACTGCCCCGGCTTGCCGGCCACCGGAGCGACCTTCTGCCACAGTTCCTCGGTGATGAAGGGGATCACCGGATGCGCCAGGCGCAGGATCGCCTCCAGCACGCGGATCAGCGTGCGGCGCGTGCCGCGCTGCTGCGCCGCGTCGCCGGACTGGATCTGCACCTTGGCAATCTCGAGGTACCAGTCGCAGTACTCGTCCCACACGAACTGGTAGATCGTGCTGGCCACGTTGTCGAGGCGGTATTCGTCGAAGCCCCTGGCGACGTCCCGCTCCGCCTGCTGCAGCAGCGAGACGATCCAGCGGTCGGCGCTGGTGAGGCTCGCGTCCTGCTCGGCGAGGTCGTGCCCCTCGCAGTTCATCAGCACGAAGCGCGTGGCGTTCCAGAGCTTGTTGCAGAAGTTGCGGTAGCCCTCGCAGCGCTTGGCATCGAAGTTGATCGAGCGCCCGAGCGTGGCCAGCGCCGCGAAGGTGAAGCGCAGTGCATCGGCACCGTAGGCGGGAATGCCCTCAGGGAATTCCTTCTCGGTGTTCCGGCGCACGACGGGCGCCGTTTCCGGCTTGCGCAGGCCGGTGGTGCGCTTGTCCAGCAGCGGCGGCAGCGCGATGCCGTCGATCAGGTCCACCGGGTCGAGCACGTTGCCTTCCGACTTGCTCATCTTGTGGCCGTGCGAGTCGCGCACCAGGCCGTGGATGTAGACGTCGCGGAACGGCACCTGGCCGGTGAAGTGGGTCGTCATCATGATCATCCGGGCGACCCAGAAGAAGATGATGTCGTAGCCCGTCACCAGCACGGTGGAAGGCAGGTAGAGCGACAGGTCCTGCGTCTTCTCCGGCCAGCCGAGGGTGGAGAAGGGCACCAGCGCCGAGGAATACCAGGTGTCGAGCACGTCGGGGTCGCGCGTGAGCGTGCGCCCGGGCGCCTGGGCCTGCGCCTCCGCTTCGTTGCGGGCGACGTAGACCTTGCCCTGCTCGTCGTACCAGGCCGGGATCTGGTGGCCCCACCAGAGCTGGCGCGAGATGCACCAGTCCTGGATGTTGTTCATCCACTGGTTGTAGGTGTTGACCCAGTTCTCCGGCACGAAGCGCACGGCGCCGCCTTCGACGGCATCGATCGCCTTCTGCGCGATGGACTTGCCCGTCGGGTCCTGGTCGCTCACCTTGGTCATCGCAACGAACCACTGGTCGGTGAGCATCGGCTCGACGACCTGCCCGGTGCGGGCGCAGCGCGGCACCATCAGCTTGTGCTTCTTCGTCTCGGCCAGCAGGCCTTGCGCATCGAGATCGGCGACCACCTGCTTGCGCGCCGCGAAGCGGTCCATGCCGCGGTAGGCCGCCGGTGCGTTGTCGTTGATCTTCGCGTCCAGCGTCAGCACGCCGATCAGGGGCACCCGGTGGCGCTGGCCCACCAGGTAGTCGTTGGGGTCGTGCGCCGGCGTGACCTTCACTACGCCGGTGCCGAATTCGCGGTCGACGTAGTCGTCGGCGATGATGGGGATCTCGCGGTCGCACAGCGGCAGCTTGACCGACTTCCCCACGAGGTGCCGGTAGCGTTCATCCTCGGGATGGACCATCACCGCGACGTCGCCCAGCATGGTCTCGGGGCGCGTGGTGGCGACGGTGAGCTGGCCCGAGCCGTCCGCCAGCGGATAGTGGATGTGCCAGAGGAAGCCGTCCTCCTCCTCGCTCTCCACTTCGAGGTCGGAGACGGCGGTCTTGAGCTCCGGGTCCCAGTTGACCAGGCGCTTGCCGCGGTAGATGAGGCCCTGTTCGTACAGCCGCACGAAGGTGTCGGTCACGACGTGCGAGAGCTTCTCGTCCATCGTGAAGTACTCGTGCGACCAGTCCACGCTGTCGCCCATGCGGCGCATCTGCATGGTGATGGTGTTGCCCGACTTCTCCTTCCACTCCCAGACCTTCTGCACGAAGGCGGGGCGGCCGAGGTCATGGCGGCTGAGGCCTTGCTCCTGCAGCTGGCGCTCCACGACGATCTGCGTCGCGATGCCGGCGTGGTCCGTGCCCGGCACCCACAGCGTGTTGAAGCCGCGCATCCGGTGGTAGCGCGCCAGGCTGTCCATGATCGTCTGGTTGAAGGCGTGCCCCATGTGCAGGGTGCCCGTGACGTTCGGCGGCGGCAGCTGGATGGCGAAGGAGGGCGCGCCTTCCTGCGGCGCGCCGGTGCCGCGGTAGCCCGCCCGGGCGTAGCCGCGCTGTTCCCACAGCGGGCCCCAGCGGGCCTCGATGGCGGCGGGCTCGAAGGATTTGGAGAGGCTGTTCAGGCCGGGTTGTTCGGTGCTCACCCGGGGATTTTACGGGGCGTCGCCCCGGGGTGCAGGGTAGGCTGGCGGTGACGCGCGCCAGCGCCGGAACCCCAGCGCTTGCGGCGCTTTGCGTGGCGCGAGAGGCTCACCGCCAGCAACGCTGGGGTTTGCGCTGGCGCGGCTCACCGCCAGCAACTACGGACCGGCGGACGGAGAACGGCTACGAAGGCACCGCCTTCGCCGCCTCCACGCACTCCTTCAGCACCTTCGCATCCCCCACCTGGTTCGCCAGGATCAGGATCAGCCGCGCGTTCAGCATGGCGGACTGCGCCGCGTCCAGGTCCTGGTGCGCATCCAGCAACTGCTCGTAGAACGCGTCGGCATCCTGGAAATTGAGCTGGCTCTTCATGCGGATTCCTCCTCCAGCGCGGCGCCGAGCGCCCGGCCCACCGCGTGCACCAGCGAGGCGTCCACGCTTTCGCCGGTGGCGGCGACGTAGCTGTCCGGCCGCAGCAGCGCCCAGGCATGACCGAAGACATGGCAGGCGCCCTGCAGGTGCCCCTTGGGGTCGCGCACGTATTCGACGGCGCCGGGCCGGTCCTCGGCATCGAGCACCTGCACCGCGCGCAGCGGCGCGCTCGCCGTCAGGCCCGCGAGTCGCTGCAGCGCGGTGGCGCTCGCATTGCCGAACACCAGCACCAGCAGACGGCCGTCGGCCCAGCGCAGCAGGTCGTTGACGATGCCTCGCGAGCCGTCCGGCCATTCGAACACCACGTTCTGCACCGACAGGCCTCCGGTCGCCTCGCAGGCGCTGGAGCGGGTGTAGGGATTGGCGATCGCCATGCGCCCGGTGTTCACCAGTTGCCGTGCGAACAGGTGCTGGCGCGCGAGGCTCAGCGTCGCGTCGCGGAACAGCTTCTCCATGGCCGTGGCCGGGCGCAGGAAGCGCGCCGTGCGGTTGGTCACCTTCACGTTCTGCTGCGCGGCGTCGTGCCGCTCCTCGTGATAGCTGTCCAGCAGTGCGGGCGCGGCGCGGCCCTTCATCACGGCGGCGAGCTTCCAGGCGAGGTTGTCCGCATCGGCGATGCCCGTGTTGCCGCCGCGCGCGCCGAAGGGGCTCACGACCTTGGCCGAATCGCCCATGAAGTAGACGCGGCCGTGCCGCATGCGGTCCACGAATTCGCTGCGGTAGGCATACGGCCCCACCCACACGATCTCGACCTCGCAGTCGGGGCCGAACTGGCGCGTGAGGCGCTCGCGCACCAGTTCCTGGCGGCTCACTTCGGCGGGATCGGCGTCGGGCGCCATCTGGTAGTCGATGCGCCAGACGTTGTCGCCCATGAGGTGCTGCCACACGGCGCGGTTCTCGTTGAAGGGCGCCTCGATCCAGGTGTGGCGCTCCACCGGCGGATGCTTGCTGAAGCGCACGTCGGCGATGCACCAGCGGTCGTCGCCCTTCTTCGCGGTGACGGAGGCGCCCACCCACTGGCGGAACGGGCTGTGGCAGCCGGTGGCATCGATCACGTGGTCGGCGCGCAGCTGGTAGTCGCCGGCCGGCGTGCTCACCGTCAGCGTGGCGCATTCCTGGTCCTGCGTGAAGGCGGTGACGCGGTTCTTCCAGCGCAGTTCCACGTTGCCGAGCTCGTAGATGCGCTCGACGAGGTAGCCCTCGATGTAGAACTGCTGGATGTTGATGAAGGGCGGCTGGGTGGAGAGGTTGAAGGCGCCCTGCTGCTTGAGGTCGAAGGAGTAGACCTCGTCCGCGCCGGCGAAGGTGCGGCCCACGCTCCACTGGATGCCCTTGGCCGCGATGCGCTCGTAGATCCCCAGGCGGTCGAAGATCTCCAGCGACTTCTGCGAGTAGCAGATGCCGCGCGAGGAGGCGCCCTTGACGCCCACCGTGTTGTCCTCGTCCAGCAGCACCGCGCTGATGCCGTACTGCGCCAGCGCGCAGGCCAGCGTGAGGCCGCTGATGCCGCCGCCCACGATCACGATCTCGTGGTGGCTGGGCTGGCCGGCGGCAATCTCCGGCGGCTCCTGGAACGGGTACTCGGGCAGCGCGTAGCCGCTGCCCTGCGTGAACTCGTAGCCGTTCGTATGCGCCGTCTCGGCGTAGCTTTCCGCCATTCCCACTCCTCTCGGGGCGAAGTCGATGACACGCTTCGCTGATGACCTGTCATTCTGTCATCGCGCCGCGCAGCGGCGAAGTCATTTCGTCATCGCTTCACCAGCTCCGGGCGGTCGTTCTGCTGCGGCTTCAGCGGTGCATCCCCCTTGCCGGCAGCGCGTTCCTGCCGCCATTGCTCCTTGCGCGCCGTCCATTCGCGCAGGCGCGCGTGCGCCGTCCTGCTCTCCTGCAGCATCTGGAATTCGTCCGCGAGCTGCGCCGTGAGCTCCAGGCGCACGCCGTTCGGGTCGAAGAAGTAGATGCTGTGGAAGATGTGGTGGTCGGTCACGCCCAGCACCTCGACGCCATGGGCCTCCAGCCGCGCCTTCATGTCCTGCAGCG
This sequence comes from Ramlibacter alkalitolerans, assembly GCF_016722765.1. GTDB lineage: Bacteria > Pseudomonadota > Gammaproteobacteria > Burkholderiales > Burkholderiaceae_C > Ramlibacter > Ramlibacter alkalitolerans. The sequence continues at coordinate 68,985 of NZ_JAEQND010000021.1, forward strand.
CCTGGATCGAGTCGACCCGGAAGGAGATGTGGTTCACCCACTTCGGGGTGTTGGGCGAGGGCTCGCAGGCCTGGTCGTCGCCGAGGTCGAAGAAGGCGATGAACGAGCCGTCCTGCAGGCGGAAGAAGAAGTGGGTGTACGGGCAGTATTCGCCCGTGCTGGGCACGTGGTCGCTCTGGATGATGTGGTACAGCGGCAGGCCCAGGATGTCCTCGTAGAAGTGGCGCGTCTCTTCCGCGTCGCGGGCGCGGTAGGCGTAGTGGTGCAGCTGGTGGATGGGCGCGGGTGCGGGCAGGGCGCTCCGGTCCTGGGGAACGGCGGCCATGGGAACTCCTGTTCGACAATGCGTGACCGATTTACTTTACCGTAATGGTCGGCCGTGCTCGCATGGCGGCGCGCTTAGGCGTAGAGTGTTATCGGTTGTGCTTTGTCGATAGTGAAGCGCAATACGCCGCATTGAGTGCGGCTATTAGACGGCGCGCGCGGCGCTCACTACGCTTGTTGCGTCTTCGGCCTCGTCGAGGCAAGGCATCCTGTCCATCACCACGAAGGAGATTTCCATGGCAGCACTGAAGGGGTCCAGGACCGAAGAGAACCTGAAGGCGGCTTTCGCGGGCGAATCCCAGGCCAACCGCCGCTATCTCTATTTCGCCAACAAGGCCGACGTGGAAGGCCAGAACGACGTGGCGGCGCTGTTCCGTTCCACCGCCGAAGGCGAGACGGGCCATGCCCACGGCCACCTCGAGTGGCTGGAGCAGGTGGGCGACCCGGCGACCGGCCTGCCGATCGGCAGCACGCGCGACAACCTGAAGGCCGCCGTGGCCGGCGAAACCCACGAGTACACCGACATGTACCCGGGCATGGCCAAGGCCGCCCGCGAGGAAGGCTTCGACGAGATCGCCGACTGGTTCGAAACCCTGGCCAAGGCGGAGCGCTCCCACGCCAACCGCTACACCAAGGCGCTGAACGAACTGGCGGACTGAGATCGAGCGTTGAGCGTCGGGCGTTGAGCGTGCGCTCAGCGCCCTTCGCTGAGTGCTCTCCCGCTGAACGCTGAACGCCGAACGAACAACGGAGATTCCATGTCTGTCCGCGAAGGCAGTCTCGAGGCGCCCACGCGCCACCCGATCGACTGGAAGAACCCGGAGTACTACGACGAGGAGAAGTGCTTCAAGGAGCTGGAGCGCATCTTCGACATCTGCCACGGCTGCCGCCGCTGCGTGAGCCTGTGCAAGTCCTTCCCGACGCTGTTCGACCTGGTCGACGCCGGCAAGTCGGGCGAAGTGCACGACGTGGAGAAGCAGGACTACTGGAAGGTGGTCGACCACTGCTATCTGTGCGACCTGTGCTACATGACGAAGTGCCCGTACGTCCCGCCGCACCAGTGGAACGTGGACTATCCGCACACCATGCTGCGGGCCAAGGCGATCAAGTACCGCAAGGGCGGCGTCGATGCCGGCGCGAAGCTGCTGGCATCGACCGACGTGCACGGGCAGTTCGCCGGCATTCCCATCGTCACGCAGCTGGCCAACGCGGTGAACCACACGAAGCCGGCGCGCGCGCTGCTGGAGAAGACCTTGCACGTGGACCGCGACGCCTGGCTGCCTGCGCTGGCCACCCAGCGCTTCCGCAGGGCGGCGCCCAAGTCCGCGGAGGTGCCCGTCCGGGACGGCCAGCGCACGCCGGGCAAGGTCGCCGTCTTCGCCACCTGCTACGTCAACTACAACGAGCCGGGCATCGGCCTCGACCTGCTGAAGGTGCTGGACCACAACGACATCCCGTATGTCGTGGTGAGCAAGGAAAAGTGCTGCGGCATGCCCAAGCTGGAACTGGGCGACCTCGAGTCGGTGGACGCCGCCAAGCGCGCCAACATCCCAGTGCTGGTGAAGTACGCGCGCGAGGGCTGGGCGATCCTCTCGCCGGTGCCCAGCTGCACGCTGATGTTCAAGCAGGAGATCCCGCTGATGTACCCCGACGAAGTCGACGTGCAGGCCGTCAAGGAGGCGATGTGGGATCCCTTCGAGTACCTCACCTCGCGCCGCCGCGACGGCCTGCTCAAGACCGAATTCCCGCGGCCGCTCGGCAAGGTGAGCTACCACGTCCCCTGCCACCAGCGGGTGCAGAACATCGGCCGCAAGACCGAGGAACTGCTCAAGATGGTTCCCGGCACCACGGTGCACACGAACGAACGCTGCTCGGGCCACGCGGGCACCTACGGCGTGAAGAAGCCCACGCACCAGGCCGCCATGCAGATCGGCAAGCCCCTGTTCAAGCGGATGGCGGACCATCCGCAGGGCGGTGCGCCCGACTACATCAGCTCCGACTGCGCGCTCGCCGGGCACCACATCGCCCAGGGCTTCGACGTCAACGCACTCGGGGAGCCGCAGCTGCAGCATCCGCTGACGCTGCTGCGCATCGCCTACGGCCTGGAGTGACCATGCAACTCACCGGCAGGATCGCAGTCGACAACCTGATGACGCTCGAGGCGTACGCGAAGTGGCGCAAGACGCACAAGCCGGAGGTGATCGCCCACCGCAAGCTGCGCAGCGTGCAGCTGGGCGAGCACATCAACGTGCAGTTCGAGAGCGAGCTCACGATGCGCTACCAGATCCAGGAGATGCTTCGGATCGAGAAGATCTTCGAGGAGGAGGGCATCCAGGCCGAGATCGATGCCTATGCGCCGCTGGTGCCGGATGGCGGCAACTGGAAGGCCACGATGCTGATCGAGTACCCCGACGAGAACGAGCGCCGGCGCGAACTCGCCCGCCTGATCGGCGTGGAAGACCGCATGTTCGTCGAGGTGGAAGGCCAGCCGCGCGTTTACGCCATCGCCGACGAGGACCTCGAGCGCGAGAACGCGGAGAAGACCTCCTCGGTGCATTTCCTGCGCTTCGAGCTCACCGGCGCGATGCGCGAGGCGGTGAAGGCGGGGGCCGGGGTGAAGGTCGGGTGCGACCACACGAACTATCCGGCGCATGTGGCGGTGGGGGCGGAGACGCTCGCCTCGCTCGCGGGGGACTTGAAGTAGGCTGGCGGTGGAGCGCAGCGAAACCCCGGCGATGCGCGGAAGCGCTGGGGTTCGCGCTGGCGCGGCTCACCGCCAGCCTACGGATACCGCAGCGGATCGCGGCGCCTACACCGGCGAAAACAACTCCACCCGGTCCGTGATGATCCCCTCGGTCCCCAGCGCGATCAGCCGCTGCGCTGCCCAGTCGTCATTCACCGTGTAGCTCAGGCAGCGCATCCCCGCGCCCTGCACCTGCCGCACCGTGTGCGCATCCCACAGCGCGTGGTTGCACACGATGGCCACGCAATCGAGCGAACGGGCGATGTCGAACCAGCCCTCCCACAGCGTATCGAGCAGGAGCCCGCGCGGCAGCTCGGGGCGGGCGGCTTGGGCCGCCTGCAGCGCCTCGGGGCGGAACGACGTGAGCAGCGGGGGCACCGCCTCGTTGGCCCAGATGCGCGCCGCGTACTGCGCCACCACCTGCCCGGTCGGGCGCTCCTGGCCCGGCGTCGGCTTGATCTCCACGTTCAGCAGGTAGCGGTTCGCCAGGCAGAAGCGGGCGACGTTCTCGAAGGTGGGCAGCGGCTCGCCGGCCCAGGCGCGCGAGTGCCAGCTGCCGGCATCCAGCCGCGCCAGCTGCTCCCAGGGCTGGTCGCCCCCGAGGCCGACACCGTTGGTGGTGCGCTCCAGGGCCGCGTCGTGCATCAGGAAGGGCACGCCGTCGGCGGAGAGCTTCACGTCGCACTCGAACATGCGGTAGCCGTGCGCCGCGCCGACGCGGAACGCCGCCAGCGTGTTCTCCGGCGCCAAGCTTCCAGCTCCCCGATGCGCGATCCAGCGCGGATAGGGCCAGTGCCGGTTCTTCACCCTGCCATCCTCCTGCCGCTTTCCGCCTCGAACCAGTGCACCCGGTCTTCTCGCGGGCGCACGCGGATCCACTCGCCCGGCTCCGGCGGGCGGCGGTTCTCCTCGACGCGCACGATCACCTGTTCCTCGCCCAGGCGGCCGTAGATCAGGCGCTCGGCGCCCAGCAATTCCACCGTCTCGGTGCGCACTTCCCAGCCGCCGTCGCCGACGTCGAGATGCTCGGGGCGCACGCCCAGCAGCGCGCCCGTGCGTCCGCCGGGCGCATCCTTCAGCAGGTTCATCGGCGGCGATCCGATGAAGCTGGCGACGAAGGTCGATGCCGGCCGGTGGTACACCTCCTCGGGCGTGCCCAACTGCTCCATGCGCCCCGCGTTCATCACGATCATGCGCTGCGCCAGGGTCATGGCCTCCACCTGGTCGTGCGTGACGAACAGCGAGGTGATGCCCAGTTCGCGGTGCAGCTTCTGGATCTCGATGCGGGTCTGCGCGCGCAGCTTGGCGTCGAGGTTGGACAGCGGCTCGTCGAACAGGAAGACCTGCGGCTGGCGCACGATGGCGCGCCCCATGGCCACGCGCTGGCGCTGGCCGCCGGAGAGCTGGCGCGGCTTGCGCTCCAGCAGGTGCCCCAGCTCCAGGATGGCCGCCGCCTTGTCGACCCGGGCGCGGATTTCCTGCGCCGGCAGCTTGCGGATCTTCAGGCCGTAGGCCATGTTCTCGAACACGCTCATGTGCGGATAGAGCGCGTAGTTCTGGAACACCATGGCGATGTCGCGCTGCGCCGGCTCGAGCTCGTTGACCACGCGGCCGCCGATCTCGATCTCGCCGCCGCTGATCTCCTCCAGGCCGGCCACCATGCGCAGCAGGGTGGACTTGCCGCAACCCGAAGGCCCGACGATGACGACGAACTCGCCCTTGGCGATCTCGGCGCTCACGCCGTGGATCACCTGGACCTGCTGCTTGCCTGCGCCGTAGCGCTTGATGATGTTCCTGAACGAAATCGCTGCCATGGTTATTTTTCGGTGTCCACCAGTCCCTTGACGAACCACTTCTGCATCAGGACCACCACCAGGGCCGGCGGCAGCATGGCAAGCAGCGCCGTCGCCATCACGACGTTCCACTCGTTGGCGGCGTCGCCGCCGGCGATCATGCGCTTGATGCCGATGACCACCGGGTACATGTCCTCGCTGGTGGTGACGAGCAGGGGCCACAGGTACTGGTTCCACCCGTAGATGAACTGGATCACGAACAGGGCCGCGACCGACGTCGTGGACAGCGGCAGCAGGATGTCCTTGAAGAAGCGCATCGGGCCGGCGCCGTCCACGCGTGCGGCCTCCACGAGTTCATCCGGAACCGTGAGGAAGAACTGGCGGAACAGGAAGGTCGCCGTCGCGGAGGCGATGAGGGGGATGGTCAGGCCCGCGTAGGTGTTCAGCATCCCGAGGTCCGAAACCACCTTGTACGTCGGCATGATGCGGACTTCCACGGGCAGCATCAGCGTGAGGAAGATCGACCAGAAGCAGAAGCTCTTGAAGGGGAAGCGGAAATACACGATGGCGAACGCCGACAGCAGCGAGATCGCGATCTTGCCCACCGTGATGACCAGCGCGCAGACAAGGCTGACCCACAGCATGCGCGCGGCCGGCGCCGTCGAACCCGCACCGGTGCCCCCGCCGAACAGCGCGTCGCGGTAGGTGTTGACGAAGTTGCCGCCCGGCAGCAGCGGCATCGGCACCTGCACGATCGCTTCGGCCGTGTGCGTCGATGCTACGAACGCCAGGTACAGCGGGAATGCCACGATCAGCACCCCGAGCAGCATCACCAGCTGGGTCAGGACCTTGAGCCCGACGCTGCGTTCAACCATGGTTCCTGCTCCGCATCAGTACTGGACCTTCTTCTCGACGTAGCGGAACTGGATCACCGTCAGCACGATGACGACGGCCATCAGGACCACGGACTGCGCCGCCGAACCGCCGAGGTCGCCGTTCTTGAAGCCGTCGGTGTACACCTTGTAGACCAGGATCATGGTGTCCTGGCCCGGGCCGCCCTGGGTGGTGGCGTCGACGATGCCGAAGGTGTTGAAGAACGCGTGGACGACGTTGATCACCAGCAGGAAGAAGGTCGTCGGCGACAGCAGCGGGAACTGGATGCTCCAGAAGCGCAGCCAGGGCCCGGCGCCGTCGATCGCGGCCGCCTCGATCAGGCTCTTGGGGATCGACTGCAGGCCGGCCAGGAAGAACAGGAAGTTGTAGGAGATCTGGTTCCAGACTGCAGCCATGATGATGAGCGCCATCGCGTCGTTGGAATCCAGCATGTAGTTCCAGTCCAGGCCGAGCCGTGCCAGGGCGAACGACACCACGCCGAGGGTGGGGGAGAACATGAAGAGCCAGAGCACGCCCGCGACGGCGGGGGCGACGGCATAGGGAACGATGAGGAAGGTCTTGTACACCATCGCCGCGCGCACGACGCGGTCGGCGAACACGGCCAGCAGCAGCGACACGCCGATGCCCAGGGCCGCGACCATCACCGAGAAGAACGCGGTGATCCTGAAGGAGTCGAGGTAGGCCGAACCGCTGAACAGCGCCTTGAAGTTCTCGAGGCCGACCCACTCCGTCGACATGCCGAAGGCGTCCTGCAGCTGGAAGGACTGAAGCATGGCCTGCCCCGCCGGCCAGAAGAAGAACACTCCGATCACCAGCAATTGCGGTGCCAGCAGCAGCCACGGCAACCAGGCGGAACTGAAAAGGACCCTCTTCTCCATGGGGCGCTATTGTGTCCGATCGTGATGTTCGCTTTTCAGGCTGCGCGCGCCGCGAAGCCGGATGGGGACGCCCTGGATTCCCGCCTGCGCGGGAATGACGGGAGTGCGCGTCTCCCCGACTTCGTCATCCCCGCGGAGGCGGGGGGCGGTCTCAACCCGTCAATGCAACGGTGGCTGCCAGCCTTTCGGCTGGTGACTCGAATCCCAAAGTCTCTCTGGGACGTGTATTGAGCTTTCTGGCGACCTGGTCTAGCTGCTC
>NZ_JAEQND010000022.1 GCF_016722765.1 Ramlibacter alkalitolerans
CCCCTCGGCAGTTCCTCGGACCAGACACTTTGCCTAAGTAGCTCTTCCACGCTGACCTCCTTGCACGAAGGGGGTCAATTCCTCGTGTCGTCAAGGGGTCAGTTTCTGGTGTCGCCTGACACCTGCACCGTCTTGTCGGTGAGGTGCGCATATCGATTAGCCATGCGCACGTCCGCATGTCCGAGCTGATGCTTGACGGCGACCAGCGAGCCCGTTTCGCAGGCGACGCGCGAGGCAGCCGTGTGGCGAAGGTCATGGATGCGCACGTTGTCCGGCAAACCGGCCTTCCTGCGAAGGCAGTACCAGGCGCGAGTGATGGTGGTGTACGGCTTGCCAGTTGCGGGCGAAGGAAATACGTATTTAGACACGCCCTCCGTGCCGATCTCGTCCAGCACCCACAGAGCGCTGGGGCCGAGGTGGCGTTGGATGACGCGATTGGCCTTCGCGTTTGTCGCTGGTACGCGCCAGATGTTTTTGTCGCGGTCAAATTGGCCCCACTCCGCATCTAGCGCTTCGCGCAGCCTGGCACCCGTGCTCAGCAGGAACAGCAGGATCAGCGCCACACGCCGATTCTCCGCATTGCCGACGGCTTCAGTGAAGCGAGCGACTTGCTCCTCGTTGAGGAACACCTCCCTACCGTTCGCGAGGTGGAACAGCTCTAAACGCTGCAGCACATTCTTTGGAATTACCTCTCCTGTCACAGCGAGATTGAGGATGCGGCGCAAGAGCTGGCCGTGATGATTTGCAGTGGCAAAGCTTAGCCCTGCGTCGACGAGATCACGTAAAAATTGATCCACCTCCAACCGCCGGATTTCAGTCAATGGCTTGTTGCCGAACCGCGGGCGAATTCGCTTATAAAGTTGAACGTCGCGCGACCACGAGCGTTTTTTGCTTTTGAATCGCGGCAGCACGTGCAGATCCCAAAAATCATTCAGCGTCATGCACGCAGGCGTTTCAGATGGCATCGAGGCTGAGCGCGGAGCAATTGCCTCTTGCGCCTTCAAGAGCATCACCCTTTTGCGGGCTTGATCTAGTGTCAGTTCAGTTGTGGTGCCGAGACGCTCGTACTTCGTCTTTCCGTTGGGCTTGTAACGCCAATACCAAGTGGGCAGAGCGCCCATTGCCGATCGGCATTCCAAAAGGAGTCCTTGGACCGTAGCGTCGCAGAATTCAATTTTCTTCAAGTTCGCAGGGCATACGGCTTTTGCCTCAATGAAGGCAGGGGTGAGATTGACTATCGCCATGTGAGTTTTCTGGTATGAGGTTGACAGACCTTGCGTCGCAAGGGAAGCGAATTGAAAGCGAGGGAAGAGAGGACCGCGGGAATTCCGCAGCGACTTGGGACACTGACGGACTGCATTGCAGCCATTTCGCCAACGTCGACATGCGCTTACTGCGGTTCACAGGCGCCTCACAGCAGGTGCGAGGGGGGAGCACCCCGCGCTCGCGTTTGACCGCACGTGGGGGCTCTGGTGGCCGAGGTGGGGGGAGGGTGATGGGCGGGCGCATCGGACCCCTCCGGGACTCCCAAAGGTCGAGTGCATTCGACTTTGAAATCCCTACATAGTCCTTCTGCTACCCCCTCCTCCACCCTCAGCGTAAGTTGATGTCGCGGCTGCCCTTTGCGGTGCAGTGAAGGGGGCGGCAGGGGGCGGCGGGGTGAGGCGCCGTCGTCAAGGCAATTCTGTGACCTGACCTTGGACCTCGCGCTGGCGAGCTTCCCTGAACGGGACCCTCCACTTGTTGTAACCCTTGACTCTCTTTGCCTCGCCAAAAAACTCCCGCAACAAAGCTGCGCATTCCTTCGCTTGCGCGTTCGTAGGCTTTTCGTGACCGAGATGCTTCAGGACGTCCGAGGGCCCCATATACGGGTCGGTCGGCTTGGCCGACCCTTCCGTGTTGATGGCATTCAACATCTCCTCGCGCAGGGCACTCACGTTCAGGTGCGCGCGATTGCACTCCTCCAACTGCACTTCCTCGGCGGATGTCAACCACCACTGCTCGCCTTTCGCGAAGTCGACTGCTAGCTGGGCATACACCTGCTGCATATCTATTCGGTGCTGATGGTCGATCTTGACCGCAGGAAGAGTCCACCAGCGAGTGTTCCCTGTGAGATCCACCAAGAAATTGGTTTCGTTCACGGTGGCCGCGAAAACTGTCCTTCGGGCGTACTCGGACTCCCCCCGAGCGTAGGGCCTCCGGAGTTTGTCCTGATCGCTCGTGAGAAAGCCTTTAAGGCGAGCAACATCTTTACGGAATGTGCTATCCAGTTCTCCGATTTCCACGATCCAGTGGGCGATCGCGCCGAGAATCGTGTCTTTGTTGCTGGCATCCAGATGGTGATCCACTTTGATCGCGGTTTCGCGAAGCAAGTCATGATTGATTAGGCTGCGAATCCAAGTGGTCTTGCCAATTCCCTGCCCACCCTGAATTGTCAATACTCCACGAGCCTTAAATCCTCGCGGCATAAGAGCTGCGGCAACAGCGCTTAGGAGCCATCTCCTCAGCAGCACCTGCTTCAGGCCATCCGGAAAATCTTCCCGGGTTTCTATGGTGGCGTAGAGATCCTTCAGCCGATCCAGTCCATCCCAATCTCGGCTTTTGATCCACTCTGCCACCGGGTTGTAGGGCGTCGCGTCCGCAATTGCTTCCACGTACGCAGGAATTTGGCCTGTAGGGAGATTATTGAGTGCCGCCGCGCTGATGATGTGTGTCAGCGCTACATTGTCCGCATTGTCCGTCGTGCATTCAGCCTCCGTCGGAAGCAGGATTTCTGTTTTCTTCTTGATGACGTTGTACCGAACAATAATTCCATGGAGATTCAGCAGATGCGCGGTGTTCGTGATGGTCGCGGGCAAGTCGCCCGAGTCTCGAATTGGCGTGTCTGGGAACTCGTCTCGCTGCAGACGCCGTGCCTGGAAGGTGCGCAGGGGGACGGAGGAGGTTGCGCGGTGAAGATGGAGCCCCGTTGGCACCGACAGTAGAGGTTGATTCAAAAGTGTTGGCTCCTCCCTTCCCTCTCCCCGTTCTAAGGTCGTCAGTTCGCACGCTGGGATGCTCATGGGGTGCTTTCTAGAATGCACCGCCTCGGTGCCTCATGCCGGCGCAGAAGATTAATCATTCGCTGGCTCCCCCTGCGGCTTCATGAGTGACTTGCTCCCATGGCGTCCCCTCTTCCTCGACAAATCGCCGGAGCGTCGCCATCGTGCACGGGTTCGGATGCCGTAGGTCGTAGTAGCCCCAGCGCTGAACCATGCGTTTCTCGCCGACGTACTTCTTGCTCTTCTTGCTCCAAGAGTCGAAAAGATCCAAGCCTTCAATGCCGCCGCGGGTGATGTGAAATATGGCGCCTCCGATGCGTAGCCGTCTGGCATACGTGCACTCCGGGTTGAGGTGCGCGAGGGCAGCCCTGATCAGTTCCAGTGTCCCGCTCGCGGTCATCGGGGGCCCTCCGGGCAATACGCTTGGCAGCTTGTGGGAGTCGCGGGCGCCACGTCGCGGAAACGCCGCAGCGGTTCGGAGGTCCGGCGTTGCGGATGTCGCAGCCACTGACGCAGGTCGGCCTCCACGTCGTCGTGGGGGGATGGCCCCGGGTAGCGCCGACTGGGCAGGTTGTCTGGTTCGGGTTGCAGAGGCTCTGGGTACATGAGCTTTCCTTATCAATTGGTCGAAACGGTGACCCCCGCTCGTTGTGAGCTCAGGGTTAAGGCAACGACCCTTCAAAGATCATTTTTTCATTACGAAAAGCGATAAAGATGACACGTACAGTTACATAAAGAATATTCTTTACTCCACTTTCCGCATAATGGCGCTATGCTTCAGTCTCGTTCAGGAGTACATGGCATGGCCAACCTCGCAAGCAACCAAAAGATCTCCGTGAAGGTATGGGAGCCCCTCATCACCAAGCTAGATCAAAAGATGGAACGAGCCTGCCTTCGCCGAGACGCGTACTTGGCGAGAGTTCTCGCCCTCGAGGTACCTTGCTTGGATGCTGAAGTCGTGCTTCCAAACTCCGTCACTGCGCAGGCCTATGTTGCGGCTCAACTTGAAACCCTGCCGCGTAAGCTGATGAGCTTGGCTCTGCCCGCGGATCTGATGAGATCGCTCAACGAGGTGTGCAAGAAGAAGCGAATCGTCCGCGATGCGTTCTTCAATAGACTTTTCCTGCTGCTCGCTGCGCCACCTCGAGCTATTGACCAATTGCTGTTTGACTTCCTGGACGTGGATTGGCGCCGAGAGGTGTGGAGCGAATACAAGCATGACGGGCCGTTCTTCACTAACGGCTTTTACCCGCTCGAACCAGACATCGACCCCTTCTGGGCCATTCGTGCAGGGCTCGACCTTTGCACAGATGCCGCCGACTTGCAGGACTACTACGAACCGGAATCCGGCATCACCGTCAAGGTTCTCCGCGATATGGCCGACAATCCGATGCCGCCGGCCAGTATTTACGGAACGGTTCTCGAGCAGAAGGTACAGGGAAACAGCTTGGCAGGACTTAATTGCTATTTCCCTGAATCGCGCATTCCGGGTCACCCAGAGGAGCGGAGGCTTCAGGCATCGCTCGACGCGGTCTTGGCTGAACTGGGGTGAGAACATGAACACGAAACATGCTGCCACCCGAGCCCAGCAACGTGGCATTCCACCGCTGATTGATCAATTTTTGGATTTGTATGGGCGCGAGGAATACGACGGCCACGGCGCTATCGTCGTGTACCTAGACAAGAGGGGCATCCGGCAGATGGAGCGGGATTTTGGCCACCGTCCTATCGCTCGGCTTCACGAGTGGATGGACGCGTACAAGGTGGTCACGACTGACGGCACAACGATCACGGTGGGCCACAAGACACGAAGAGTTCGGCGACGCTGAGCTGTACCTCAATCGATGGCTGCCAGGATTCGCGGCGCCTCTGAGTGGCTGAGCATGTAGTGGCGCAGTAGGTGATAGTGCGTGGCGCACTTCTCGGCGAAGTCCGCATCGGGTGAGAAGGACAGCAGCGAATACGCGTACAGGCAGACCGTGATTCCGAAGGCTTCGGCCGAAAGCTTCCCCTCGAACCCGTTGGCGCACACCACCTGGAACGCAGCGCCTTCCGCCGGAACGATGTAGAAGCCGCCGTTCGAGATGACGTAAAAGTCCCAGAGGCCGCCGTCGTACTCGGGACAAAGACTTGACGCGGTATCGAACGCGTACGACTCGACCCAGAGGTACCGAATACCGAAAAGTCCGGCGGTGTGACCGATCCGCTCGTGCTCGGACAGGCGGCGAGATGTGAGGTGCGATGAAGTAGTCATGGAAAAAAAATGAAGGAGGGAGCCCCCGGCCGCATCCGCCTGAGCGAACACGTGCCGAGGGCGTGGAGGAGGAGATGTGATCGACCTACTCGGTCAGTACGAGTCGCTGTTCGTCCGCTTCCGGCGATCGGCAGAGGAATTCGGCTTCAGCAAGGAGGGCAGACGGGATAGCTTCTTCCGGTAGGTCCGCATCGAGGTGAGCAAGTACAGCTTCCACGACGGCATGAAGAGAGCGCACATGAGATCCTTTCGGGGTGAGGGACAAAGAAAAAGGGGCAGCCCCTCGCGTGTGGAAGGACCGCCCCAGGGGAAAGCGTTGGAAGGTGCCTAGATCAGCGTCCGCCGAGTAGGTAGAAGGCGAGCGCGCCGGCGAGGATCAGAACGACGACAGAGAGCCAGGGATAGAGAAAGCACAGAGCCGCTACAGCTCCGATCCCGATCCCGCGAGTGGCTCTAAACGCGACACCCAGAGCAGCGGTGACGACGAGGGCGGCGGTGAAAGAGATCAACGTCATCCAGCCTTGGTCTTGCGGTGCTTGTCCAGCGCCGCTACTTCCTTGAGCTTGAACGCGATCGCCTGCTGCAGGCTTGCACCGGGTACCCGCTCATGGCATCGGCTCTCTTCTTTCGGCTTGACGACATCCAGATTCTTGAGGACGGCCAGGATGAAGCCGCCGGTGTTGATCGACTTGCCCGGGTGCACGTCGTTGAAGGTGCGAGCGGAGATGTCCTCCGTCTTCGAGAGCAAGGCGTCGATTTCGGACACAGCTGCCCAGCCCTTGCACCACATCCCCTTGCCGGTGTTATCAGAGATGCGAAAGAGCCGTTCGCCGGTCGTGTCCGTCGGGTTTCTGCCGATCTGGAACGTGAGCGTGCTGCGACCACTGATGGACGGGCACTCTCCCTCGTATTCGACCGTTGGCTCGATCGCTTCAGACAACTGATCGCCTTCGATTTCTTGCATGGGTTTTCCTTTTCGTGAAGTGTTGAACTGGTGGCAGAGTTGAATGCCGGCTTTCACATAAGATGGCAATTCCTCCGCAAATCGAGTCAGGAGGGGAGCGGGCGAAGAACGCCCATCGAACCGATTTCCTTGACGGCGTCAGCGAGGCTCACGGAGTCAGAGGGCAGGCCTTCGATCAAGGTAATCCGATCCCGCGCCGAGGCCGCATTGACCGCCAGGACTGACGCTTCGCTACCCTCGATCCGGGCTCTAAGATGGGTGACCCCCGACACTGCCAAGGGGTTCGTGCGGATCACCTCCAGCATCGCCAACGCTTCGGCGAGATCACGTGGATGGCCGGCTTCAAACTGAAGGATCCCCGCTCGCTCTTCGAAGGCTTCGCGCAAGTTGTCGTCCAGTCGGCACAGCAGCGCCTCCACGATAGGGTGCACCGGCGTCATTCAGGGCTCCAGAAGGGGTGTTATGCAGCAGGTGACCAAGACCTGACCGGCAACCCCCAAAGTAAGCCGTCCTTCGTAATCGGAGGGCGGCTTTTCCTTTGGCGGGGTCGCTTCACGTGGGTACCGTTCACGCATGCACCCCCAAAGTGGCCCGCACCCGCACCTCGTCAGACCTCAAGTTCTTGCTCAACGAGCATGCCGCGCTCCGCGGTGCAGTGGAGTGCGCCGAGCGAAACATCCAGGCGCTCGGTGTCCTCGTGGCAGCCAGCGAAGCCCGTCTGAACGGCAGACGAGCGCAGCTGGAAGCGCAACTCCGCTCCGTCGAGCTCCATCGGCAAGAGCTGGCAGCAATCGACCTGGTGGTGGGCGCCACCCGGCCGGACGTGAACCCGGCCACCATCAACTCGGTCCGGGCCTGGTCCAGTCCGCTGCGGTCGCGCGGGGCAGTGAAGGAGCTGGTGTTGGGACTGCTGCAAGACGCGGCCCCCGAGTCTGTTGGCACGATGACGTTGGTTGCACCCGCAGCAGCGGCCTTCGCCTGGCCGATGACCTCGCCAGAGGAGCGAGACGCAGCCACTCGCATCGTCCGCCGCGTGCTGCAGAAGGCCCGGGACGCGGGTCTCGTCACCCCGGTGCATGGAACAGCCGGCGGGCGAGAGGGCAAGTGGCTCTGGCGAAGCCAGGCGCCAGACGTCTCCCAGTTCTTAGCAGATGCGCTGGCCTATGACGGTCAGAACTCGGACATCGCCGGAGCTGAAGTGGGTGGCCAACGAACTGGCAGCCGTGTTGGGTGAGCTCGAGCGCATCGAGGCGACGCTCGGCGAACTGGCTGCCCGCAAAGCGCACCTGGAAGGTGTGCGGGACTCGTTGACGCAGGTCGGGGCAGTCATGGGCATCGAGCAGCTGCAGCGGTTCGTACCGGCCGTCCGCGTGCACCGGGCCTACGGTGGCCGCGGCTTCCTGGTGGACTGGCTCCGAGGGCTGCTGCAGGCCGCCGCGCCGCATTGGGTCGACACCCGGAGCATGGTCGCCTTGGCAGAGCAGGAATTCGACCTCACGTTCCCGACGTACATCCAGCGCGACGCATATCGGAAGAACACACTCGGGCGCGCCCTGCGGAAGCTACTGTCGCAGGACTTGGTCGAGCGCCAGCACAACCCTGAGTCGACGAGCTCGCCGGGCCTGTGGCGCTGGAAGTGGCAAGCGCCGGCGGTGGAGCAACTGCGGGCGGCGGCCGACCAGGAGGCCAGCTGATGGCGCTCACCATGACCCGTACGCGCACCCAGACTGCGCTCAACAAGCTGGCTGGCAGCCTCGCCGAGGTGAACGGAGAGCTGGCGTTTCTGGATAGCCTTCAGCGCCTGCGGAAGGACCGGCAGGCTGCGGCGGCCGTGCGGAGGGAGGAGCTGTTGCGCCTGAGGGAGGCGCTGTGCACCGTCATTCGGCGCTACGACCCGGAGCTGAACCCCGAAGACATTGGAGCTACGTACGCCTGGATGCGGGCGTACGGGAGGAAGGCGACGGCAGGGACGGTGGGGCGCTACTTCGGCAGTATGACGCCGTCAGTGCTACAAGCCGCCTCCGCAGAAAAACGCAACCCGAAGGGCAGCACAGATGGCGTCTATCTTTGCTTGACGGACAGAGTAAGGCCGATGTCGTGAACGCAGTTCTGAGGCTTAAGGGCACCAAGCTCGAGCAGCCAGCTGGCCGCTCCGTTTTCCCCGGAGAAGTGCCAGTTAACCACGTTGAGTGTGTCCTGATTAGGAATGTCGACACGGCTGCCAGGTTGCGGGTTCTTGTCCGCGAAGGCCTTGACCAGCGGCTCGATTCTTAAGCAACGCCCCACCCAGTGCGTTGGCAGATACAACCGGTAGTTGATGCGCTCCGGGGAGTCACTGAAATCAGAGGCGTCCTTCTTCCACAGTAGCACTGCACCATCGACTGCGGCGATGTCTCGAGTGGTCCAGCGAATCACTTGATGATTCTGTCTAGCTCGCGCCAGCTCTGCCTCCATCTGAGGGGTTTGGGAAGCTCTCGGGACATGGTGACCACCGTACGGCGGGACCACAGTTGCACCCAACGCCTTCTTGAGCTCGTCTGGGTTGGCAAGCAGGCCTCGGTCAAAAATTGATTTCAACGTTTTGGCGAGTTCTGTCGCGACGGCGTCTTCAATGCTTAGGTCTAGTCCGGCCTGGGCCGCGACCGGATGCACTCGTGCGACGGGCATGAGCTTTGAAGCACCGAATGCGGCAAGAGCGATGGCTGTCACGAGAGTGACGATAGAACGTGTTTTCAAGACAGGCTGCCAGGGAGTGAGGGCCGCCGCGGCGCGGGGCATGCAGCGTGTAGCGGAGTCCACGCTGCCAATCATTCCGAGTCAGGGCCGGCCAGCCACTTGCCTGGCTATACGGCTCGTAAGCACCGGGAGATTCAGTGTTCGGAGTTCTTGTTCTCGCGTACTTGGCAGTAACAGCCTTGGTTGTGCCGCGCCTAGTGTTTTGCGTTGCGAGGAGGCGTGGTCTGAAGAGGCCGGTGCTTGCCGCAGTGCTGTCGGCCATTGTGCTGACACTTGGTCCATTTGCGGTGGACGCGCCAAATATCGTGGAGGCTCGGCTCGCCTGCAGCCGGCTTCCTGGCTATGAAGTGTTCAAGCGGGTACCCCCTGGTGCGAAGGTCCGTACCGACGAATCGTTCGAGTCACACTCGGCGTACAACCTGTCTCGGTACCGGACGGTCGATGCGCAAGATGGCACCGTTTACGGTCAGACGAACGTCATACGGGCGAAAGGCATCGGACCTTTCGGCGAGCTTGTCGACGGTCGGTACGCGGCGCTGCACCCCTTCGCGCCCACAACGAGTTGCCCGTTCGCGCCCACTGCCTTCAATGCGTTCTGGAAAGAACTCCGAGGCCGCTGAAGGCGCAACTCCGCTGCAGGACCTGCATCCGGGAAGCTGCTTTCATCCAACCTCGGCAAGTTAGGGCCGCCGCGACGCGGCGTGTAGCGCCTACTGATGTTGGCATGCGCCTAGCGGCTCCAGTGGGCGTGAGCCGCAGGCCTCCGGGCGCTACTTCTTCTGGCCAGCGCCTGTGCCTTGCCCGGGCCCGGAACCAGCGCCCTGTGCCTGGCCGCCTTGCTCCTGCTGGCCTTGCTTCTGACTCTCCTCGCCAATCTGCTTGCTGCGGTTGTTGCTCGCGTCCCGGAAGTCGTCCTGCATCGGGTCCTTCGAGCGGCTACGGTCATCGTTCGGTGTTGGCATCTGGTTCTCCTTGGTTGAAAGTTCCAGTCTGCTGCGCTGCCTTTCCCTGGGCAGCGGAAGGCGGCAGACGCTAGCTGTCAGCCGTATTCGACACAGCCACGCACACCGCCGACCTAATGGACGACAGCCAAAAGTGCCTCCACGAGCATCGTGACGTCGCGCTCCTCACGAATGCCGAACCGGTGCTTCCACTGCCCCCACACGGCGAATGCATCTGCGTTCACTCCTGGCCTTTCACCTAGTTCGTAGACCGTGCCGCTTCGCGTGACGGCGCGCCGCGTGGCGGGGTCAAACACCTCCACGGGTGCACTGACCTGGCCCTTGGTGCCCTCGAGCCGAAAACCCACCAGGTGCCTTGTCCAGGGCTGCTCTGGACCGTCCAGCGGCACTTCGAGCACCATCCAGGCGTCAAGCGTCTTGGTGGGCTCCTGTTCGATTCGTTCAATGCGCCAAGCCATATCAGTCTCCTTTGCCCGTGGCCGCGCCAGGCGGAAGGCTTGCGTCCAGCACTGCGTCCGTTTGAGGGTTGCCACGCAGGCGCGAGAAGGGCGGCGCTGGACCGAGCAGCTCGGGCAACGTTTCGTGCACCAGCTGCAGTTCCAAGAGCTTGGGGTAGTGAACCAGCACCAAGGCGGCCTGCGCGCGCACCCGTTCGGGGACATCGGGCGACACCTCTGGGTCCGCCAAGGCTTGGAGCAGCTCCTTGGCTTGCACCAATGCTCTCGTTCGAAGGTACGGCGTGCTGTTCACAACGGCTCCAGTGATGACTGCTGGCTATCGGGGTGGCTTCGGCTGCTGACCCTTGCGGCGACCACGCGCCTTCGCGGGCAGCTCACCGTCCACGGTGAGTTCGTGCCCGCGGTGCTGCCCGTGTGAGAAGCCGCACCACCAGAGGGACACGCCAACGCGTCCGACCATGCTAAGAAGGTGGCCCAGCTTTCTCGACGTGGGCAACTCGCGAACGTCCTCCCGCCAAGCAGCCTCGCAGCCGTAGTCCGCCAGGTACTTCTGGCTCACGTTCAGGTAGACGCCGCGAATCAGCCGCTTCATCCGCATGTTGAAGCTCTCGGCTAGGTTGTTGCTGATGCGACCGTCTCGGCTGAACGTCTCCGAGTGGTTGACTGTTTCGTGCGCGGCGAAGTAGCTCCCGAAGGCCGCATACGAGGGGTCTTCGTCGCTCATGATGGCTGACTCCGCAGAGGCATGCCGTCTCGCGAGGGTGAACACCGCTTTGGCGGACTCGGTGATGGCAACGGCCACGAACGTAGCCACAGCGCCCATGCCTTTGCTGCGGCCTCGCAGGCGCGTCACCAGCAGGATGCGCCGGTCCGGGTGCTGGTTTGCCTTCTTGTCCCACTTCGGCGGCTTCGCCGGCCCGACGAAGCCTGCGGCCTGTTCGTCCTTGAGCAGGTGCTTCGGAAACTCTTTCTTGCCCGTCGACTTCACGACCTGCGGCTTTCCCCGCTTCGCAGCATGGTTGCGCCCGAGCACGTCCAGACCGTCCATCTCGTGAACGCCGCATACGATTCCCGTGTTGTGGCCCCGGACGAGCGACTCTCGCAAGCGATGGCAGATGGTGAACGCCGTGCCGTACGCCACTCGCCAGTCCCGCATCAGCTGCAGCGCCGGTTTGCCGGAAGCCCCGTTAATCCACGACACCGTGATTTTCAGAATCTTGAGCAGCGGCAGCTTGTGCCCGGCGAACGGGGTGCCCGAGGTGACGGAGAAGGTCTTGTCGCAGCACTTGCACTTCCAGCGCATTTCGCGCCGGCGCCAGTAGTGGGTGTCGATGGTCCCGCAGTGCGGACACGGCATCTCCGTGGCGGAGCCCCAGAAGTGCTTTGCCAGCAGTTCGACCGCCTGCAGCTCGGTGAGCTTCTCCAAGTCTTCCAAGCCGAAGTCGCTGAACTCCGGCCGGAGACGGCGGTGTGCTGTGCCGGTGTGTTTGCGCAGCGGCAGGGGCTTGAATGCGGCGGCGTCAGCCATGTCAGCCGGCCACCAGGAACTTGACGTAGTCGTCGATGAGCGGCATCGGGTCCGGCGGCTCGGCTGACCCAAGGGGAGCACGGAAGCGGTCGAAGCCCGTGCGCGCCGGCTGGGGCAGCGATTCGATGTGGAAGCGCTCCTTGCCGTCCACGGTCATCGTGGGCGGCACGAGCAGCGCAGGCTTCTTGCCGATGGTGTCCCGCTGGTAGAGCGCCCAGCACAAAGCGCGCAGGACTAGGTCGGCGTGCTGAAGGGACTTCTTTCCGTAGGTGAAGGTGGCGCTGTGCCGGCCGAGGATGTCCTCCTCGAGGTTCACGACGTAATGACCACGCTTGCCCTCCATCTGCACGATTTCGCCGGTGGCCAGCACCATGCCTTGGTCGTCCAGCGTGGCGCGCTCCACGACGACACATAGCTTGGTGGCATAGGCGCAGCGGCGGTCAGGTACGCCCGCGGGAGGCGGCTGGTCTGCGCGGTACAGAACGCGGGTGATAGCGCGGGCAACAAGGTCCCAGAGGCTGGTCGCCCAGCGCGGGTAGCGGGCTATGACGTCGGGCTTCACCTCGCCGGCGCCCTTGATGCTCATGGCAACGATGTAGTCGGCCAGGTGGCCACGCTTGGCGTATGCGATGTCCAGAACTGCCAACTGGTTTCCCACGCAGCGCGTGTCGAGAGTGCCGGAGTGGATGTAGACCTTGAGCATCAGGTCAGCTCCACCGCCCAAGTCTGGCCGAACTCCGCATGGTCGACGCGCTCGGTGCCGATGAGGGTCATCTTGCCGTCGACGGCCTGAATGAGCCGAGCGTCGGTCAGGCTTGGAAGGAGGTCGTGCTCCGTCCCTTTGCTGATGTCCAAGAGGCGGGCGCGCACGAGATGGCGGTGGAGGGCTCGGTCGTGCTCCTCCTTGATTCGCAACTCGCCCACGATTGGCGGCAGCTGCGACAGCTCGTCGCGGTGCAGATTGCGCCCGCCCTTGCGCATGGTGATGACCTTGGCTCTCATTCGTGTCCTTTGACCTATGCGTGTGTCTAAGGACCTTCCCGTTTTAGGACACGGTTTAGTCTGGAAGACATGCTTTTCAGCCTGCGGGGGTCTGTGGGTTCTGGTCCGCCTTCATGGCCAGCAGCACTTCGCGGGTGACATCGCGTTCGCTCTCGACGCCGGCGATTCGCTTCCATCGGTTCCAGACGTACTGGGCGTCGCCATTCATCCCTGGCCGCCCGGTGAGGCGGTAGACCCGCCCGCTGGAGGTGAGGCATTGCCCCGTTGTCGGGTCAAAGCTCTCGATGGCGGAGCAGACCTGCCCGTGTCGGTCCTCGCAGGACCAGCCTGCAAGGTGACGCGTCCAAGCCTCGTTGGGCCCGTTCAGCGGCACCTCGAACGCTGCCCAGTCGGTAAGCGTCACGTCGGGGCGGTCTTCGACGCTTTGAATTGGCCAGATGAACATGGGGTGCTCCCTCAGCGCCGATACGTACGGCACTGGCCGACCACGACGCCCAGGATTTCCAGGTCGCCGTCCGGGAAGATGTCGGCGTAGTCGGGGTTGGCGGCCTGCAGGTAGAAGCGGCCGCCGGGCTCCTGCCGCAGGTGCTTCACCGTGACCTGGCCGTCGACCACCGCCACGACGATGTCGCCCACCTTGGTCGGGCAGTTCTTCTGGACCACCACCAGGTCGCCGTCCATGAGCGCCGCGTCCCGCATGGAATCGCCCTTGACCCTGGCCAGGAACGTCCGGTTCGGGTCTGGCACCAAATAGTCGTCGAGGGTGAGCACCTCGAAGTCGTCCTCGTCTTGGCGGGGCTGGGGCAGGCCAGCGCGGACGCTTCCCACCAGCGGCCGGCCGAAGAAGCGTTTGGTGGGGGCGATGCGGCCCTCGACGCGCTGGACGAAGCCGGCGTTCTTCAGGCGGGAGACAAGGTCGAAGACGCTGGCCGTGGAGGAGAGGCCCACCACTTCGCACAGCTTGGCCATCGACGGGAAGGCATGGTGGCGCTTCCAGTAGGTCCGCAGCCTCTCAAGGTGCTGCACGTCGGTCTCGGGCATTGTCTTCTCCGGCGAATGTTTGCTCGTCGGAAATACTGTACGGCCATACAGGTTGCCATGCAAAATAGGCGCAGGCGCGTCCCCTTAACTAAATCAAGTACTGCAACGGCCGCTGATGTCTGGGTCGCTCTTCCATTTTTGAGTCGCCGGCTTGCAAAGCGCCCCGCAGTCAGAATCTAAAACTGCACAGCTAAACAAGAATGACGCACCGAGGGACTAATGAGTAAACCGTTTCGAGTTTTGAGTCTGGATGGCGGCGGAATCCGTGGCCTGTACAGTGCCGCGCTCCTGCAGCAACTGACGGTGCGCATCGCGCGACTGACCCCCGGCGCGCCCGAGGAGCGTCTCGACCTCGGCGCCAAGTTCGACCTCATTGTTGGTACCAGTACTGGCTCCATCATTGCCGTGGCTCTCGCGGCCGGCCTCCCGCTGGAAGACGTCGTTGAGATGTACCGACGGGAGTCGCGCCACATCTTCCAACGTCCCATGCCTTTAAAGGGCGGCTGCTTCTCAGGCTTGCAACGGCTGCTCTGGACCTTGAAGAACGTCACAGGGCCGGCAAATCGGAGCGACGCCCTGCGGACTGCGCTGACCGCAGTTCTCAAAGACGAGACTCTTGGCCAGGTTTACGAGCGCCGAAAAGTCGCCTTGTGCGTGCCGTCGGTCGACGCGGAAACCGGCCGCGCGTGGGTCTTCAAGACGCCGCACGCACGACGGCTCACTCGCGACAACAACTACCGGTTGGTTGACGTGTGCATGGCGTCGGCCGCTGCGCCCATCTATTTTCCGCTGCACCGAATCCCATCTCCGAATCCTGGAAGCAAGGCGGTGCACTCCTTCGTGGATGGAGGGCTCTGGGCGAATGACCCCGTCATGGTGGCTGTCACAGAGGCATTGGAGGTGGCCGCCGACCGAGATATTCAAATCGTCTCCGTCGGCACCTGCAGTGGTGCGCAGTCCCAGCCATTGAGCGACAAAGACGCCAGCCGCGGCATCTGGGGCTGGAAGGGCGGTGCCGACATCGTGAGCGCCTCGCTGGAGGCGCAGGCGTTCGCGACCCCATACCTCGCGAAGACGATGGCCAAAGCGATGTCCGGGCGCGTGACGATGTTTCGCATGGAGGAGCCGGACACGTCTGACGAGGAGAGCAGGCACCTGGCGCTCGACGCTGTAGATGACAAATCGCTGCGCCTGCTCGAGATGTTGGCGCAACGGGCTACCGACAAGAACTCCAGCGTCTTGACGAACACCACTCTCAGCCCAGAGAGGTCCATGGTGCTCGACGTCTTTTCTGGCCTTGCACAAGCTAAATGAGGAGGATGAACGATGGCATACAACGCGAACGACCACCTGCTGGCATTTTTTAAGGACCGCGTGCGCGTGGGACAGGCCGTGCTCGACACGGCCATGAACCGCCGTAACGCCAACCGCGACCGACTTCGGAGTGGGCTGGAGAAGCAGGGCGAGCCCAAGCCTTCCGAGTTTGTGTCGCAGGGCTCCTATGCAATGGAGACCATGATTCAGTCTGCTTCCGAAGCGTCGGACATCGACGACGGAGCAGTGTTCACGAAAGAGTCGCTCAAAGGACCCAAGGGCGGAGACAAGACTCCGGCTGACGCGAAGGAGATGGTGCGCAAGGCGGTCAGCCTCAACGCGGGCTTCAAAACCGACCCGGAGGTGCGGAAGAACTGCGTTCGCGTCTTCTACAACGATGGCTTCCACGTCGACATTCCCGTGTACCGATGCTGGGAAGAGAACGGGGTCACCAAGAAGCAGCTCGCTTCGACGGAATGGACCGACTCTGCTCCGGAAGACATCACAAAGTGGTTCCAGGACCAGGTAGGCGATAAGAGTCCTGATAAGGCCGACGGCCGCCAGCTGCGACGCATCGTCCGGCTGCTCAAGTTCTGGTCTAAGAGCCGGTTGACTTGGACTCTCCCGAGCGGGTTCGTCTTGACCGTGCTGTCGGATGAGCAGTTCCCCGTTGGTGGCTGGCTGGACCGCGACGACACCGCGCTCTTGCACGTGATGCGGGGCATTTGCGGGCGGTGCCAGGGCTCCACGCACGTGTACCGTCCGGTTTCGCCGCGCGACGAAATCACGAACGACCGGACGCGCACTCACGTGAGCAACCTGGTGGAGCAGCTCACGCCGGCAATCAACGAGCTCTCGAAGTTGGAACGAGCCGATTGCGACGAGCTCATGGCCCTGAAAGCACTGAAGACCGTGTTCAACTCCGACTTCTGGAACGGCCGCATCGACGAGATTGAGAATGGGGATGGTGGCGGGGGCGGCGGGAAAGGTGGAGTACCTCCGCAGCCGAAGACTCCCATCGACAAGAGGGGCGGTACCGGCCAGTATGCCTAGCACCCTGCTGAGAGAGCAGGCTCTCGACAGACTTCGCCACGACATCGCCGCGCGCTGGGCTGGCGCCGTGGAGCTCAGCGCTCAGGCGCTCACGGCACGCTTTCCTAAGCGCCCGAAACTCGTGGCGGGCTGGCGGCTGCCTGGCGCAATCCAGGAGCCACCCCACGACTTGCTCATCCTCTTGGATGAGCGCACGCCCTGGTCCCTCCCGTTGGTTGCGCTGCCAGAAGCAACTGGAGGCGTTTCGTATCCCCATCTCGAAGCCGATGGGCATCTGTGCCTTACCCCCACTGGCACCGCTTACGCGATGCCAGTGGGGGTAGAACATATTGAGCAGCTGGTAGCCGACGCCGAGGCCGTGATGTCGGGCGGGCGGACCGGGGCGAATGACGACGACTTCTACTCGGAGGCGCACAGCTACTGGACGCTCGTGGAGCCGTCGCGGAGCGAAGTGTGGCTCGCCGCACCTGCTCCAAACGAGCACTCGCTCTGGTTTGCTAGCAGGCACGGGGAAGACTGGGTAGTCGGACCTACGCGCGACCAGTTGATGACGTGGCTGCGTTGGTCTGGCCGGCAAGGTGGTGCAACTGAGCCGTGCGTGGTCATCCGAGTGGGCGCGCCTCTGCACCCTCGAGACTATCCACTGAGCGCCGCTGACCTGCTGAAGTTCGCGGATGCAAGCGGTGCCGCCGCCCTGGTATCGAGTGCGCTTGGGAGGTGGTCAGCCAAGCAGTCCCTGCCAGTGCTGATTGTTTATCCCCACGCAGGCAAAGACGTGCTTCTTGGAGGCCTCCTACCGCCACCGGGAAGCGTACGCATGCCCGGCGCCAAGCACAACGGCGTACCGGGCTTCCGGCATGTTCCGAGCCGGCGCGGGAGTGCGCGCGGAACCGCGTTGGCGGCCGCCGGCGGAAGGTTTGCCCACGTTCGCGTGGTCCCCGTCTACCGAGACTTCCTCGTGGACCGCACAGCAGGGCAAATCCCTGCGTCGCTCCAGAAATCGCACGTGGTGGTGGTTGGGTGCGGGGCGCTTGGCGGTCAGCTCGCTCTGCAGCTTGCTCAGGCGGGAGTAGGACGGCTCAGCTTGGTAGACGATGATGTCTTCACTTGGCAGAACGTGGGCAGGCACGTGCTCGACGGGCGTTCCGTAGGCAAGTGGAAGGCTCAGGAGCTCGCCGCCGTCATCCGAGCTTCCTTCCCCGACATCTCCGTAAAGACCTACGTTGCACCCTGGGACAGCTTGAAAGCAGACGATTGGGCAGAAGTCGACTCCGCAGACCTCTGGGTGTCGGCCACGGGCGACGCGGCAAGCAACCAGCACCTCGATGAGCTAGTCGCAGCCGGCGAGGTGCCAGCGACAGTGTTTTGCTGGCTGGAGCCGTTCGCAGTTGCCGGGCACGCTGTGCTGCACCTGGCCGGCAGTAGCCGACTGCGCGGCTTGACCGACAGCGCCGGCCGCATGCTCGAACCCGTAAGTGATTTGCTCTCCGCACCGCCCCCTCCGAAAGAACCCTCGTGCGGGGCGTTCTACCAGCCATATTCCTCCTTGGCGTCTTTGTCCACGGTGGTGCTCACTGGCGAATTGGTGTTGGATGCGCTTGCAGGGAGAGCAACGGTCTCGACCCATCGGGTATGGGTCGGCAGCGCGGAGTCCTTCGGGGGGAACGGGCTGCAAATCCATCCGGCTTGGCACGGTCGGCTCGCCAACCTCGGATACAACAGGCGGTTCGACTTGCCGGTCCCGCCGACACCATGAATTTCGTCTTCCAGGGCACGCCCTATGTATTCAGTGAGTCTTGTCTGGAGACACTGGGCACTCACAGGCAACGCTCGTGCTTGTCGCGCGAAACTGGCGGGCAACTGTTCGCTCGTTTTGAACAGCAGCGAGTGCTGGTGGATTGCGCAACCTTGACCAGGGGAAAGAGCAAACGCTCTCGGTTCTCGTTCTGGCCGGACCGTGAGGCTGAGCGCCGGGACATCAAAGCACTGTTCGACCAGGGGCTCCATTACATCGGTGACTGGCACACGCATCCAGAGGCCCGCCCCACCCCCTCACGCCCAGACACGGTGAAGATGCAAGAAGTGTTTCGACAGTCAGTGCATGAACTCGAAGTGATGCTGCTAGTCATCGTCGGGCAGAGTGAGTTCCCTGACGGACTGTATGTTGGAGCGGTCGCAACTGGTGCCGTTACGCAGCTAAAGCCCGTCCCCTGACCGAGCGCCAGCGATTGACGTCACGAGGCTGAAAGAGGGTCGCAGGCGGCCCATTTGCACTTGGAGCCGCCAGCTTGTTGCTTGACTGTCGTCCTGCTGTCGTGGTCTAACCGAAGCCGGGCCAACACACTGCCTCCATCCCAACACCGATGGAGCCTTGAACGATGACCACCGCTACGGAACAGAAGCCTCGCAACCTGACGCCCCACGAACTCGCCGGCATCGTCCGAGTGTTCCGGGACACGCGGGGTTGGTCTCAGGAGCAGCTGGCGGAGATTTCCGGCCTCAGCGCGCGTACGGTTCAGCGGGTCGAAGAAGGTGCCCCGTCCTCGGTGGACACCCGCCGGGCCTTGGCATCCGCGTTCGGATTTGAAGACATCGACGCCTTCAACAAGCCCTATGGCATCCCGACGGCCGAGGAGGCAGCTGCGGCGAAGGAGCGATTCGAAAAGGAGCACATGACTCTGAAGGCCGCGCGCGTCGAGTCCGGAAAGGCGCTGGCCACGCTCGCCGCCGGCGCAAACGCCTGGATGTTCAGCGAAGGCGTACACCTCTCGGGCGCGGCGGAGGAGGCCTTCGCGAGCCTGTCGGACTACTGCAAGGACTTCGCGGATTGCAGCGAGCTGTACTCCGCCACAGACCGGCTCGCGGTACACGAGGAAATGGACGGGTACCTGGCCACCCTGGCAAGCGAAGGCGTCTGCCTGGTCGCCGCGACGCGGGCCGCGGTGCTGAGGGCCGAACCGCCCGCCGCCGGCGTGCGCATGGACATCGTCTATGTGGTGGCGTTCCCGAAGGACGCGGTGCCGGAGAGTTTCGCCGTGCAGCGGCAAGTCCGCTTCGGCTAGCCCTCGGAGGGGCTGGAAAACGCATATTCCAGCCTCTGCGCGCGAGGTGCCTCTAATTTCCCGCTTTTCGAGCTCCGGCCGCGGCTAAGTCCTTGTCACCATTGAACTTTGGTCACCTGCTGCATAACACCCTCCAGAAGTAGGAAAGCCACCCGAAGGTGGCTCTCGTGAGATGTCGAACCGTCACCGTTGCGCCCTCCCCGTCACCGGTGTCGAACAGAGCTCCAACAGACGGGGATCGATCCCGACCGTATCTGGCACATAGAGCACCAAACCGAAGCCGTCGTCGCCCAGCACGTACGTCAACTCGTACCAACCGGGATGGATGTCTATGGCGTCTGCGGTCCGGTCTTCTGCGGCGAACCCTAGGACATCGTCCAGTTCTCTCAGCGAGTCGGTCACCTCCACCACGACGATGTTGAGCAATTCGTGCAGTTCGTAGTCGCTGTACTCCGCAAGTTCGTCGAGCCTGCGTTCAATGAATGGAGCGACTGCCGGAAACTGAGTGACCGCGCCTCGAATGGACGCAGCGTCACGCAGGACATGCATATTGGTCTCCAATGAAAAAAGCCCCTGAATTGCTCCAGGGGCTCGAGGTGAAAGGAAGATTCGGCTTATCGTTGGCGCTTGAAAGAGAGCCAGGCGACAGCAGCGCCGAGCGCCGCGATGACAGCAATGGCGCCGACCAAAGCGGCGGAAAGCACGCCCACCATTGCGGAGGCGAAGCCAAGTTTTATCAAGCCAGCGCTCATGACGAGCGCCAGCAGGCTCATCCAAATCATGTGAAATCCTGTGCGCGGCGGAGTGCCGTTAGCCGGGTGGGGCTTGTCGGCCATCCGTATGTAGAGTTTCGGAAGGGGTGGGGGGATGGTCATCGCAGGCGCCGGTCCCAGCGAATCCGGGCGCGCCCCGGAGGAAGCGTGGCTATCAGCGACGCCATTCACGCGAGGCATCGCTCCTTTGATGTCCGGTCTGGAATAGTCTGCCTTCTGGTCTGACTTGCGAGGCTGGATCCGCCTGGTATGACACCTACGTGTCGCTACTTCTCAATGACGTACTCCGTCCCTATACACCGCCCCTCGCCGTGGTTGACGACGAGTTCCTTGGGTGATGAGGAGACGATCCGCCAGCCATCACCGAGATATTGTTGGATGGACCGACTGGCCTTCTTGCACTCGTCTTCAGTAGTGCCGATCATCCCACGCCAGCGCACTGAGGTCGCTTCGAACACGACCTCTTGCTTCTTGGTGCAAGCCGCTGCCAAAAAGGCGACGGCGAGCACGGGAAACAGCAACTTCATACCTTCTCCTCTGTATTGAGATTGTGGAGGCGCGCCTTACATCGTCGGCGGCGAGCAAATTCCCCACCCTTAATTCGATATCCCTCGGCACGTGTCGATCGAGGGACATCCGAGGTTTTGCTGGAACGGGAAGTGACGACGACCGATTTTATGCGAATTAGTGTTTATGTGATTTAGGGTTTGCGCCGGATAGTGCCCGGCGTGAAGGAGACGCTCTCACAGCGATTTGGCAGGTGTGTTCGGCAGCTCCGATTGGAGGCCGGCTTGAGCCAAGTCGAATTCGGAGAACGGTGCGGCTTCTATCAGAGGTATCTGAGCCGGCTTGAGCGGGGGCAGGCGAACCCCACACTAAACGCGATGGAAGTTATTGCCAATGCGCTCGGGTTGACTATCTACGAGCTTTGGGAGAAAGTGAAGGCGTTGCCGCGTCAGTAGCACTTACGTCCTGCCCCTGATCTGCGACGTAAGCCTTCAGCTCGGTGCGGTTGTTGTTCGATCCGATACTGAGGAAATCCTGTGACGAGGAGCTACTGGCCTCCCGCCGGCACACTGATCGGCATTGCCGTTCTCGCTGGCGTTGGATACGGTAACTGGAAGTTCGAAGGGTTGCAAGACGCGGTGCTCCATGCATTCCGGGTGACAGGTCGCGCTAGCACGGAGGTCAGCTCACTCTCCGGAACGCAGGTAATGCGAACACCGGGAGGCCTGCTCGAAGTTGCGAGGATCAAAGCGTATGAACGCATCACTCGTACCGACCCTAAGAGAATTGGCGAGTGGCTTGATCTGGGCACCACAGTGTCCGAGATCGATGTGGCGGTGCTGTTCCGATACCACATCGAGATGGCAAAGGAATGGCCGATCACCTGTAGTCGCGGGACGTGCGTAGTTCGCGCCGGGAGGATCACGCCGACCCTGCCTCCCGCAATTTACACCGACGAAATGCGGAAGCACACGAGTGCAGGTTGGGCAAGGTTCAACAAGCAGTCGAACCTCGCTGCGTTGGAAAAATCGCTGACTGCAGAACTTGCCGCGCGAGCCACCTCGGAGAGGAACGTGGCAGCGGCCACTGAGGCCGGGCGCAAGACCGTCGAGGAGTTCGTGCGGACTTGGGTGAAGACCAGCCTACCCTCTCAAACAGGACCGGTAAGCATCGTCGTTCTCTTTCCGGGTGAGACGAACACCGCCAAACCGAGCGGGATCGACTGAATGCTCTTTGTCTATGGGTTCGGCGACGCTAGGGGCAGCTGCGCACGGCAGAAGGCCAGCAGATCCGTGGACGTGGTGCGATCATCAGGCACGTAGATCACGTATGCGAACCCCTCCCCGTTGACGACGAAGGTCAGCTCAAACCAGTTCGGAAATTGGGAGATGTGCTCGACTCCCTCTTCGCGTAGGTCGAATCCAACCGCGTTTGAGAGTGCTTTCAGGTCGTCCCCTGCCTCGGCGACCACGATGTTGATGACGTCCTGCAACTCACAGGCTAGCCCCTCGCTCACTTCGCGAATGAACCAGGTCATTTGATCGGTGAGCGCAGGCACGACCTCGGGGGCACGTCGTATCGCCTCAGAGTCTCTGAAGATGTGCATAGACCTCCATTGGTAAAGAGTGCCCGCCGCTCCAGCGTTGGGCTCGTTGCAGAAAGGGGTGAAACGCCAGCAGGCGTGACGGCGGATACGCCCTGGGGTGCGTCAGGTATCAGGGAGAGATGCGATCGGGCGACGCTGATCGCGGCAGCCGACGAACGTACGCCCATCGGCGGCCTTCAAGTGTGGCTTTCTATCCGCGTAGAACTGCCAGCGCTTGCTTCTGACGCCGTCTCCAAAGCAAACGCCTTTCGCGCGGTCGCTCTCCGGGTGCATTGATGCCGTTCCAGGCACGCGCTTCCCGATTCACGGACCGTGGTGGTCGACGTCGGGGAGACGAACTGAAGGGCATGAGCACAGGATGCCCGAGGCCGCTCCTGAAAGCGGTGAACAAGTACCACCATCCGAACGGCCGGTCCTCTCATGCGATCGTGGGATGTCTGTGTCGCCCCGGTAAGGACAGCGGGCTCTGCGCGAGGTAAGACTGGATTGCCAAACAGTCAGGCGCCATGGTTCAATCAAGACAGTCAGCGCCATTGAGATACCGCGAAGACTCTGCTCGCAAGGCGGCGCAAAAGCCTGCTTCGCCAAGAGCTGATTCAGTGGCGTGGCTCGTGTCAAGGAGAACGCATGACTGCAAGAGATGCGCTTCAAGCCCTGTACCAGCACTATCGACCGCTCATCGCGACGATGCCGGAGCGCTTCTCCAGCCATGAGTTCATCCTAAAGCTGGCGCAGGGTCACCAGAGAGAGTACGTCGCTGCGCTCGTGGAGTACTCCGATTCGGGCGAACCCTTCAGGGTAGTCCACCAGCAGCTATCTCGTCACTTCCGGTTCTATCCGGATCTGGTGGAGTATCTCGGCGATGGGCCCAGTGTCGACATTTTTGGCAAGTCAAACTCTTGCGCATTTTGGAAGAGGTTGGGCTAGTCGCGCGCAGGTTACTATCCTTCGCGGAGAGCGTCTGTTCAGAGGGCTTTTCGAGAGCGTGATTACCGCTGCAACAGCATGGATGAAACTCAAACCGGCCGCGATCAGTGGCTCTCGTACGGCCGATACGGAGGCGCGGTTATTGCCGTTCACTCGACGCGCCCACAGACTGCATGAAGACTCAGTCTGTTCCAGTACGGCCCCAACCTTCCGAACGGTGGGCGATGTACCGCCTGATCTGCCCCGTCGTCGACGCGGCGCTGGAAGTGAATGGGCTAGAAGCCTTCTTCGAGTATTCCCAACCGAACGGTCCGAATCGGCGCTTGTCCGCGGACGTGGCGATACTTCGCAACGAGGAGCCCGTGTGGCTCATTGAAGCCAAGAGGTTCACTCAGAAACTCCATCCGGACTTGGTCGCCGGCTATCTCAAGCCGGGCGTGATGGGCGTGGTCACGAATGGGAATGATTGGATCTTCGTCGTTCGCGGGAAGCACCTGCGGATTGGACCGATGGTTCACGAAGATGGCACCATCGACATCGCTATCCGGGATGCCTTGGTCCGAACTCTCTCGTCCGTTTCTGAGGATGACGCACTGCGAAACCACACTCTCTGGTGCGATGCCTGGGTAGTGCCAAAGAAGAGCGGCAAGGCGCCGGCAGTTTGGGAAGTGAACAGAGGGAAGGGGTCACGTGTCTATGCAGAAAAGGAAACCTTCACCCGCCTTCGGGACGCGGTGCAAAAAGCCGCGGAATTTGCGAAGCCGGACTCACAAACCGGTTTCTTCCTAGAGGAGGTGCTGCAGTCGGGTAGCGAGATCCCAGGTGGCAGCATCGAGGTCAGTGAGAAGCGGCTGATCTGGTGGCTGCCTGGAGGCGGGCGGGGAGTCCGGATCAACCTGGAGTCGAAGCAACTCGAAATCTTGGTGCACAACTCACTGCTAGACGCGGTGGGCAGGCACAACATCAAGGCCAGCATCAAACTGCACGACAAGAATCACGCGATGTCAGTTTGCAAGGCCAGCACGCCTGCGGAACTGAGAAGCCTCGTTCCGGTCTTTACAGCAGTCCCGAAAGTTGCCTGACCGCGAGGCATGCGGTTTCGCAAACGTGTGCATCTCCCGGTCACATCAAGCAGGCCGGTCGCACTTCGGGCACGTCTGGAAATCCGCACTGGGGAGATAACGGCGAACCAATTCCCTGGCCTCTTCCACCGAATCTACCTCGAACCACCCGCCGTCCCGCCCCAGATCACCAACAGGTTTCCACGCGGTGCCGTATGGCTTGGGAATCGAATGACAACCTTCGTGGTGAAGCCGAGCCTTCTTGGTAGGCAGATCCAGATTCAGCAGCATCGCAACTCCTCGACCAACACGCCACCTATGTCGCATCTAGAAGACCTGATCGCCGAGTACTACGACTGGTCGGGATATCTCGTGAAGCGCAACATGAAAGTCGGCCGGCTAAAGCATGGTGGCTGGGAAATGGAACTCGACATTGTTGCGTTCCACCCGCAGACCAAACATTTGGTACACGTCGAGCCCTCGATCGACGCCCATTCCTGGCAAGTTCGGGAAAGTCGCTTTCGGAAGAAGTTTGAATCGGGCGAACGCTACATGTTCGATTCGGTCTTCCCATGGTTGGACAAGAAGACACCTGTAGAACGAATCGCCGTGCTCGTCTCACATCCCGAAGGCCGCAATGAGCTGTGTGGCGCCTCGATCCTTTCCGTGGACGAACTGATGGCCACGATTGTCGCCAATGTGCGTGGCTGTGGGATCATGGCGAAGGCGGCGATTCCCGAGTTGTATCCGTTGCTGCGAACCATCCAGCTGACGGTTTGCGGGTACTACCGACTGAAGACATGAACCGCATCGAGAACTCCGGAATGCAATCAATGCACCTGATAGACACGCCCAATTTCCCTTTTGTCGTGTATCGGATCCGTAATCGCTACAACAACCGAAGCTACATCGGCTCCTCCAGGAACGTTAAGGCGCGTTGGGCAGCGCACCGACGTTCGATCGATTCCGGGACCGGCCTGTCTGCACAAATGCGCGTAGATATGGAGACCTACGGGTACGAGCTGGAAGACTTCGCGTTCGAGATCTTTCGGCGATTTCAAAGCGAAGATTCTATGCTTCGTTTTGAGCAGGCATTGCAGAAACTCCGGTGGGGGACGTTCCAGAACTACAACACGGCGCCCGAAGTTCGCGATGACTGGGTTTCGCAGTTGTGGCTTGCGTGGCACCTTCATTCTGTTGATATGCGCCAGTACCTGTCTTGGCAAGCGCCAGCGTCAGATCTGGACATACCGCGGGCAGAAGCGCGGCACGTCGCTCAAGGGCGGGTCCCGTGCGTGCGGGAGTGGGTCATTGAGCCTCTCACCGAGTCGCGCACTAAGGAAAGCATTGAAGAGCGCTTTCGCCACGCGCACGTGCCAGCCCCTACCTCCGATACGATTGCAGCGTTATGGCGCTCCCCAGAACTCTACCGTAGGGAGTACTTCATCACGATAGATCACGTCCAGCGCCCTCTATTTCTGCCCATCAATCCGCATCAGTACTCGACGTGCAGCCTCGTTGAATACGAGCAAGCTTGCACAAGGCTTGCCAATCGCCTCAAGGAGCAAAGGGCGACGGAAACTTGGCAGATTGAGCGGCTGCAAAGGCGACTGAAGCACTTCCGCAGCATCGTACGGGAGCTGCGCAAGGGAGCACCCTGCTCGTCGCCGAGCGCCCGGACCCAAGCGCGACGGGGCGCACCTCAAACGTAGAAACGTGGCCGTATACAACCGGCCTTACGTCAAATGGCGGCTCGGCCCGACTGGCCGCGTTCGCAAGATGCAACAGCTTTCCGTCAGAATGCACGCATGAAGTACCAATTGCCCACGCCGGTTTTTGAGATTGAGGGATACCCGGAGCGCATTTTCGTTGAGCGAGATTCACCTCTAGAGATCAAGAAGGCCTTGGCGCTGATGGCCCGCCACTTCAAGCTGGAGTTCCGGTATGACCATCTTCAGTACGACGAGTTCGACGAAGACGAAACATGCGTTGGTGTTCTCCTCTGCGAGCGAGCGATGGATCTCATAGAACATGAGGATCACTATCCCAACTACGTCATTGGTGGATGCTGCTTCAGAACGGCTGTTTCTGGCGATTACGTCCTTGATTGGATCTGGCTCCATCCGTTCGCTCGTAATCGCGGCAAGCTGAAGGCGCTCTGGCCACAGTTCAGAAAGCGCTTCGGGAATTTCACCCTCAGACACCCTGTGTCGCCGCACATGGAGGCCTTTTTGGAGAAGCACGGGTAGCGCGCTGTTCGTGGATCAGTCGCATATTACCTGTCGTTTGCTTCGACCCGGAAGGCTGCGCGAGTCAGTAGTCTTTTGCAAGTGGCCCTGCAAACAGGCTTGCAGCAGTCTTCGCAGAAACGATGGCCAGCTGAACCTGCTCGCTTGTCAGATCAAGCATTCTGAGCTTCCCCAGAGCCAGCGCCACTGACACGATGCGGCGGTAAGCATTGGCATGGTTCTTCGCATATTGGGCGAGACCTTGTAGCTTCGGGAGAGCATCGGCCAGATGAACGCCGTGTGGATCAACGAGATCGGCCACGACGCGTCCGTCATTTAATCTAAAGAAGAAGATGAAGTCGGGGCGGACGATCTTGTACTGTCCATCCTCCATGTAAGCTACCCCCAGCGAGGACTGCCCAGGCTGCTGTGGGTTGCGATACCAAGCGGTGAAGCCATTGCGCTTGGATTCGGTTTCCAACACTGTGCGCTCCCACTCGTTCAACATCGCTGGGTAGTTGCCGTTGTCGTCGCATAGCAAGTGATCCTTCCAGACTGGCAAGGCGGTTTCCTTGTCGTTTTCACGCAGCGATGTGGGCTCAAATCTGGCCTCTGGCTTGCCCAGATCGACATCCTGCGGCTCCGTGCTCATCTCAATGATCTGCCGGTAGGCGTCCTTTCTGTCGTCCGGCAGGCCCTTGATGCGCAAAGCGAACTCGGTGAACCAAGCTTTCGCCAAGGCATCCGCATGGGCGTCAAAGTATTGCTGAACCTCCGTAACCAGGCCCAGGCCCGCGACCGTCACGCGAGCCTCCATCACGGCCTCCAAGTACTCCTCGGGGTTGTCGTCAACGCTGGCCATCTTTCGGGCCAGGTGATCGACATAGGTTCGCGCGATATCCGGGGTGAAGATTCGCGCTGCGCGCCGGTACGCATCGTCGATTACCGCCACGTCCGCGTCTTCCCAGAACTGGTTGAAGGTTTTGGTCTTGCCCTTTAGGTCGGCAACGACTGTCGTCCCGTCCACCGTCAGAACCGCCTCACGCTTGGCCTTGATCTTCGGGGCATGTTCGGTCTGGAACACATCCAAAGCTCCATGCAGGATTGCATGTGCCTTCCTCCCCGCGCCTTCAAGCAGATCATCGTCGGCCAGTTCCTGCGCCAGCGCTGTCAGCCGTCTTGCGGGCTTTGCAGTCCTCTGTGGCCTAGTCTGGGATGGCAGTCCCTCAAACGCTTTCCACACTGCCGCAGATGCCGCAGGGTTGGGCTTCATCTCCGCCGGGTTGACCAAGATGCGGCCGGGAGTTGCGCCCGAAGTCTCGTCCCCTGCCATCAAGGCATCAACGACACTCTCGGCAGTCTTAGAGTCGAACTTCGGCAGCAGGCATTCCACCGCGTTCAGGCGCTCGTTCCCAGGGATGCGTCGCGCCAATGGCGAGCGCACCATGCGGCCAATCAGCTGAGTGATATGGGTTCGGTCCGTAGCGGAACGGAAGGACACCATGACTTCTGCGCGCGGGCAGTCCCAGCCGGTGCTGATCGCATCCTTAGCAATGAGTACCCGTACCCAGTCAGCTTCATGCACCCGTTGCGGTTCGATGTAAGGCACATTACGAGCGCCGAACCGCTGCGTCGTATGTTCGCCGAACACATGCGCGACGCTTGCAGACGGCAACTCTGGGTAGTGGCTGTAAAGGGTGTCCAGCGCGCGGCCGATCTCATTCGGATCGGGAGTATTCGGGACTTGGAAGACGAGCAGCGGGAGTACGACCCGCGCGTCATCCTGCTGCTGTGCGTACTCGGCCCATGCCTGGGTCGACTCCTTCAGCTTGTCTGCGGCGCGGCGGACCAGCACAGTATCGAAGTCGCCCGCACCCTCGGGGATGTCGAGGACGATTACGTCTTTTATCAGCCCCGACTCCTGCACCTTGCTGGCATCCACCACAACATCGGGTAGCTTCGCGCGCTTCACCGCGCACTCGATAGCTTTGTTGAAGCGATCAACGGTAGCCGATATACCCCACACTACAGGGATGCCAGGCATACTGCCGTACCCGTTAATAAGCCGTTGGACGATCGTGGCCTTGCTGTTTTGACTCTGCGCGGTCGGATTCCCCATCCCGCGATGGGCCTCATCAAGGACCATGTACAAAGTCAACTCGGGATCTTCGATTGTGTTTTGGATCGTGTCCCATAGCGTGAACGCCTGCGCATCCGGACGCATCTCCGTCACCAAGTCAGACTCGCCTTCGAAGCCGCGAACTAACAGACTGTTTTTGCCGAACTTCTGGGTGTTCAGGAAGTAAATTTTCCCCGCGTCAAACTTGGATCGGCTAAAGGGATATTCAACTACGACCATGTCGCTGAAATTGATGCGGTCGCTAGCTTCGAGTAGCCGAAAGCGTGTCTGCTCGTTCAGTGAGGGGTCGTCGCTAAACCACAGCACGACGGCACCAGGATCAGCATTGAACTCGAAATCGTCGTCACCGTGAAACAGCGCTTCAAAGGCAGCAGCGGCCATAACCGTCTTCCCTGCACCGGTGACAGCTGTTAGAGAAAAGGCCGACTTACGAGATTTCCTACTCCAGTCGTCTCGCGCATCTCTGAGGTTGTCCAATGCCTCGCGCACGGCTTGGCGCTGGTAGTCCTTGAGCGTGAACTTCATGCCTATCCCTCGTTAGTGAAGCCGAAGTTCGTCAGGTACGACTCGTACAGCCGCACGGGTTCAACTCCCTTGCGCAGGCGTTTTGCTACGGCTTGGAACCGGCGATCGTCGTCAGTCACGATGAAAGCTATGCGTACTGCCTCGACGTAAGCCAGCTCCCTAATGAAGGCGGTCGCCTTATCCACGTCCGTCAGCAGAGCATAGGTAGTGGCAACCGCCCAGCCGTCACTGGGCAGCTTGTCTATACGAGTGCCGCGTGCACCTGCGCGCAGCCACAGAAGAGGGGCAATGCGGGAATACGCCAAGTTGTGGCTGACCGATTTTTCGGCTTCATAGGTGAGGGTGAAGAACTCGGCGTTCTCCTCAAATCCCTCTGCCATCGGGAATTCGTCGGTGAACTTATAGTCCCCCTTGATAGGTTGGCCATCCGGAGTCCTGCCCGTGATCGCAGCCTGCACGCGCGGCTTAGTGATGTAGTCACAGATGCCCCATTTTTCCCAATCATCGTCGCCGGGACGCAAGCCTTGATCTCGCAGCGCCTTCTGCTCGTCGGCAGCGACCTCGTTATTCGTGACGGAGATGCACTGGCGGCGACCACTGTCTTGACGATTCAGACGCATAACCGCGTGAGCCGTTGTTCCGGAGCCGCTGAAGAAATCGAGAATGATTGCTTCAGGTTTGTTGGCCACGAAGAAACGGAGTGCATCTTCAACAGCGTAGAGGGATTTCGGAAACGGGAACTTGCGTCCAGGAATGATCCCCGCAAGAAGACGACTGCCTCCGTTGCCCGCATCGTGTGACGGGATTCGCCATAAGTCTGATGGCACGAAGACCGTTTCTTGCTCCGAAGAGTCTGTTATCAACGATCCGTCGGCGGCCCGTCCCAAAATAGGGAACTGACCGCGTTCGACTTTGGCGCGTTCGCCTTGATTCAAATAATAGAGAGCGGTCTCCTCGCCTCTCCAAGGACCAATCTTCGCGTAACCGTCTTTGATCAGATTTCGTAGCTTGGCCGGGCCATTCTGCCAAGTCCCTAAGGTCCCATCTTTTCGCTTCGGCCAGATCGCAACACAGCCGCTCGGAGGACGGATTTCCGAGAGATCGTTGCCGTAGTAGGAATCACCCACGCTATCGAAGACAGCATGCTCGCCCTTCTGCCTGATGAAGACGGGATAGAAGCTATTAGGACCGTCTTCTCTTTGTGCATTCGTTCCATCCCGACGCATCAAGCGCCAGCGCAATATGAACTTGTTCTTTGTCTGGACAGGATTCCAATCTTCCGGAAGTGCCTGCGGAATGGGCTTGGCGTCACCGAACATTGCGAAGTATATGTATTCAGTCGAGCGCGAAAAACTGCCCTTTCTCGGAACCCCACCAGTGTTGATTGCCGAGCTGACCATCGTGAGGCGCGCTTCCGGGAACAGCTGTTCCAGCAGTAGCCCGAGCCGAAGATATTCCTTCTCGTCAATCGTGACGACCAGTACCGAGTCGGCCGGATTCAGCAGTTCCCTCGCGATGAGCAGGCGCCGCTCCATCATCGCCAGCCATTTGCTGTGGCGATATAGGTCATCGCCAGCAACGTAATCGTTGTTGTACTTCCAATCCTTCGCCCCCGTGTTGTACGGAGGGTCAATGTAGATAGCATCCACCTTGCCACGATGGGTGAAGGTCAGCGCCTTTAGGACATGATAGTTTTCGCCGTTAATGACGGAATGAAAGGGCCCGTCGCCTCCTCGGGTGACTTTGCCTGTGCTCACCAGACCAGGATGGATCGTGTCGCGAAACTCTGAAACGACAACTAGATTCTCGATCGCGACTGACTGCTGTTCTGGTTGATCCGTCCCAAGCAGGTCCACGTCGGCGACCTTCTCCCCCCTATGAATGGCTCTTACTTGCCACAGGCGCTGGTCCCCCTTTGTAGTGTCCCCGCGTGCCGGCAGCACCCTCACCTTGTCGCCCTTGCGAATGGGGCGCTGCGGCAATTCAACGGCCTCGGGTCGATGACGTTCGAAGTTCAGGCCAAACGGCAATCGCGATGACAGGACTTTGAACTCTCGGTCTAGGTCAGCACCTACTACTGGGTCCTTAGCCTTGGTCTGGGCGATCAGATCGGTCAGGCGTGACACACGTGCTCCAGCTATTTCTGGCGGTTGTTGGCCGCTCTATCCGTTGTTTGGTAGGGACAGGCCATAGTCGATGGCCGTGTCCTCGATCTTCGCGGCAATGAGTGTACCGATGCGGACGAGCGTGGCTCTAGCTCCTATCAGCCGGGATGGGGGTGCCACATGTCGGTTCGCCGTGAGAACCACCGGCGACGATGCTCAATCCCAGCGAGAGCCATCCCTCTTCCACCGCCGCACGCTTCCCTACTCGTCAAGCCGAGCAAAATCCATGTCGATGGTGAACGCCTCAACTGGTTCGCTTGTCTTCTTGCAGAATTCGACCAGGTCCTGCCAAAGCGGCCACCCGCCCTTTAGGGAAGAGACCATGATCGAAGGCTCGTCCCCGTATCCGTTGTCGATCTGTCCCAGAGTGGCCAAACCGTAGGCGTCGAGCTTTTTCAGGTGCGAGGCCACTTGTGTGTCACTCAGGCCAAATGCCTCTTCCACATCCGAAGCGAGTATCTGGTTGCCGCCCCTCGTTGCCGAGCCCTCCGCCATACGGTCGATACGCTTGACGACTTCGCTCAAGAACTTGCGACTTTCAAGAGGGACCTTTTGAAACCTCTTGGCGAAGACGCCCAACTCGCGAGCGGCAGTGGCAAGTTCTTCGTCGCTGAATCCCCACTCCAAGACCCGATTCATGCGCTTCAGGTTGGAGGCGACCGTCGAAGTGGCGCGAAGTGTGCGATC
The DNA here is from genome assembly GCF_016722765.1 of Ramlibacter alkalitolerans. Lineage (GTDB taxonomy): Bacteria > Pseudomonadota > Gammaproteobacteria > Burkholderiales > Burkholderiaceae_C > Ramlibacter > Ramlibacter alkalitolerans. The sequence goes on from NZ_JAEQND010000022.1 coordinate 32,035, forward strand.
TCCCAACTTTTCGAGGATCGCGCGATCAGGGTTGGAGAAGCGGTTCTCGTGGTCCTGCTTCATCTTCTTCAACTTGGCTACCGGGTAGGCAGCTACGTCATTCGTCTCTTTGTGATGCGGATAGCACATGAGCATCAGGTTTGACACGTGACGCCGCTCCTCATTTGTCATGTTGGGGTTAAACCGCTCACCCCCCTCATCCGCAGCTTCGATGTGGCACACCTGCGCGATGAAGACGCCCTTAGCGTTCATCATGAGGTGGTCGCAATCCGGAAAGGCGCAGAGGTTGCCCGACTTCAGGAACAGCTCGCGGAGGGTGTCCCCCGTGGGTTGAAGCCTTTTTACTTTTTCCACTTACCGATTCCTCCAAGTGGGACGCCAAAAGCGGAAAGCCCTTGATCCACGAGGGATCAAGGGCTTGCGAATGGTGGCCTGGGGCGGAATCGAACCACCGACACGCGGATTTTCAATCCGCTGCTCTACCAACTGAGCTACCGGGCCGTGAGAGGGAGATTATAGCAGGGTGGTGCGGTGGTCCCGAACGCCGTTGGCACGGCGGAGCGCCCCCACCCCGGCCCTCCCCCAGAGGGGGAGGGAGGAAGTCCATTCAAGCAGCCGACGAGGTGTTGCGCTTGCCGCGCGACAGGTCCACGCCCAGCTGCTTCAACTTCCGATACAGGTGCGTGCGCTCCAGGCCCGTCTTCTCGGCCACGCGCGTCATCGAGCCGCCTTCCTTGGCGAGGTGGAACTCGAAGTAGCACTTCTCGAATTCGTCGCGGGCATCGCGCAGGGGCTTGTCCAGTTCGAACACCTGGCGGGCCTGCGGGCCCATGTCGACCACCGGGGGCACCGTCTGCCCGCCCGTCATCGCGGCTTCCACCGTGAGCTCCGGCACCGGCATCGGCACCACCACGCCCATGCCCGGCTTGCGCGCCAGGGGCACCGCTGCGAGCGAGGGCGTATTGCGGGCCAGCCCCGCTTCGACGGCCTTCAGCAGCTTCTGCATGGTGATCGGCTTCTCGAGGAAGGAGTGGGCGCCGATCTTGGTCGCCTCCACCGCCGTCTCGATGGTGGCATGACCACTCATCATCACGACGGGCATGCTCAGGAGGCCGCTGGAGGACCACTCCTTCAGCAGCGTGACGCCGTCGGTGTCGGGCATCCAGATGTCCAGCAGCACGAGGTCGGGCCGCATGCGCTGGCGCGCCGCCCGCGCCTGCGCCGCGTTTTCCGCGAGTTCGACGGTGTGTCCCTCGTCGTTGAGGATCTCCGACAGGAGATCGCGGATCCCCAGCTCGTCATCCACCACCAGTATGTTTGCCATCAGCTTTCTTGCCCCAAACCCGCCACTCGTTGCGTCCGGCCTCGGCCGGACCCCCTTGCCTGGAACCCCCTCCCAGGAGCCCGGTCACGAGTGCCCAGCCCTCAGTGCCGTTGTTAACCCGCAACTCCAAATGATAACGACACTTGTGCCCCGCGGATGACCCCCTCGACCACTCGATTCTTCAGATCGACGCGGGCTCCATGCTCATCCGCGATTTTTTTCACGACGGCCAGCCCGAGGCCCGTGCCCTTGGACTTGGTCGTCACGTACGGCTCGAAAGCTCGTTTCAAGATGTGTTCCGGAAAGCCGGTACCACTGTCCTGCACGATCAGGCGCACGCGCCGAGAGGCTTCGCTCCATTGCGTGCGGACGGTGACCTCGCGCCGCGTGCGCCCTTCGGTGGCATCTTGCGCGTTTTGCAGCAGGTTGTGGATGACCTGCCGCAACTGCTGCGCATCTCCCAGGATGCGCGGGCACGCCGGATCGAGTTCCACCCGCACCGGCACCTGCGAGGGCCCGCGCGCCGGATCGCCCTCGCGCGCGTACAGGTGCAGCACGTCGTTCACCAGCGCGTTCAGGTCCACCGGCTTGAGTTCGGCCGCGGGCAGGCGCGCGTAGTCGCGGAACTCGTTGACCAGCCGCTTCATCGACTCGACCTGTTCCACGATCGTGTGGACCGACTTGGACAGCATGGCGCGTTCCGTCTCTCCCAGCTTGGATGCGAGCTTCATCTCGATGCGTTCGGCCGAGAGCTGGATGGGCGTGAGCGGGTTCTTGATCTCGTGCGCCAGCCGCCGCGCCACCTCGCCCCAGGCCTGAGCGCGCTGCGCCGACACGATCTCCGAGATGTCGTCGAACACCAGCAGCCGCCCTTCGCTGGGCAACGGTGCGCCGCGCGCGACCAGCGTCACCATGTTGGCCGCGCCGCCGGCATGCGCCGCGTTCAGCTCGAAGGTCTGCTGCCAGTGGTCGACGAGGATGGTGTGGGTGCGCTCCTGCATGAAGTCGTCGAAGCGCTGCTGCACCTCGGCACCAAAGGCCTCCAGCCCCGGCACTTCGACCAGCTGCCGCCCGCGGTACATCTCCAGTGGCACGTGCAGGATCTCGGTGGCGCCGGGATTGGAGGTCTCGATGAAGCCCTGCGCATCGAGCACGATCACGCCCGCGGTCAGGTTGTCCAGGATCGTCTGCAGGTGGCCGCGCGCGGCGCTCACTTCCTCGATGCTCTTTTCCACGGCGTAGCGCGCATCCGCGAGCTGCTGCGTCATGTCCGCGAAGGCCCGCGTGAGGCCGCCGAGTTCGTCCTTGCCCTGCAGCGCCGGCTTGGGCGAGAGGTCCCCCGCGGCCACCTCGCTCACGCCGGCGGCCAGCAGCAGCAGCGGGCGCGCGAGCTGGTTGCCCAGGATGATCGCCAGCAGCACCGCGCCGAACACCGCGAGGAACAGGCTGAGCGTGAGCGTGCCGATGTACATGCGGCGCAGGCCCTCGCGCGCCAGCGCCCGCTCCTGGTATTCGCGGTTCGCTTCCTGCACCGCGAAGGCATTGGCGACCAGCGTCGGCGGGATGGTGGCCGTCGCCTGCAGGAAGCGCGATTCGGCCAGCAGGCCGAGGCTGGGCTGCGGCACCGTCACGATCGCCTTGATGCGTGCGTTGCTCGCGGCCGGTGCACCGGGATCCTCCAGGCCTTCGACGATGGTGATGCTGCGTTGCGAGCGCACGTTGCGCAGCTGCTGCGGCGTGGGCCGGTCGGGCGTGAGCTGGAAGCGCGAGGCGCCCGTGCTCGCGATCATCTGCCCGTTGCCGTTCCACAGGATCACGTCGCTGGCCCCGAGCTGGTCGCGGATGCGTTCCAGCAGCAAGCCCGCGGAAGCGTCCGGCGCCTGCGCCAGCTGGCCCGCCGCATTGCGCGTCTTGCTCGCCAGGTCGCTGGAGAGCGTGTCCAGCGTCGCGCGCCCGAGGTTCAGGCCGGCGTCGAGCGCGCCTTCCACCTTGACGTCGAACCAGCTTTCGATCGAGCGCGAGACGAACTGGTAGGACACCACGTAGATCAGCACGCCGGGCACCACGCCCACCAGCGTGAAGATCGCCGCCAGCTTCACCAGCAGCCGGCTGCCGAACTTGCCCCGCCGCAGCCGCGAGGCGAGGCGCACGAAGACCCAGAGGATCACCGCCAGCAGCATGCCGGCGACCACCATGTTCAGTGCGAACAGGCGGCCGTAGTTGCGCTCGTAGAAATCGCGGTTGTTGGTCGCCTGCGCGAGCAGGAACATCAGCACGATGCCGATGCCGATGGCGACCGCGATGCCCACCACGATGGCCCAGCGCCAGGCGCGCGAGCTTTCGATCAGCTTGCGCGGCGGGCCTTCGGGCGGGCGCGGCAGGTTCACGGGGTCGCCACGCCTGTCGCTTCGTGCGGGGCTCATTTGGGATCCAGCATGAGGCGCTGGGTGCGCACCGCGAGGATGATCCATTCGGCCTGGCCCACCGCGCCGATCTGGAACGGCCGCGGCAGCTGCGAGACGTCGAGCCGGAAGCGGAAGTCGATGGTCTGGATCGCGTCGGGGTCGACGGCCGAGGCATCGGCGATGCGCCATCCGGAGACGCGCTGCACCGCCGCCAGCGCCTCGTCGCGGCTGTCGAACATCTGCCCCAGCACCAGGCCGGAATGGCCGATCGGCGAGGAAGACACCTGCAGCCGCCAGCGCCGCGTCAGCGGCTGGTAGGACAGGCGCATGTGCCGGGTGGCGAACGCGACGCGCTTGTCGTACCAGTACCAGCGGTCGCGGTAGATCGCGGCCTCGGCCACGAAATACATCGGGATGCCCTTGGCGAGCGCATCGTCCACCACCTGCGGCAGCTCGAAGCGCACGGCCGCGCTCAGCAGCACGCCTTCGTCGTTGCGCTCGACTTGCAGCTGCGTCACTTCGGCCATGTGGACCTGGGCCGAGGCCGGACGCCACGCGAGGCCCGCGCCTGCCACCAGCAGCGCGCAGAGCCAGGCGATGAACAGGGTGCGCTCAGGCCTCCGGGAGGGCCGGTGCATGCTGTGCACTCTTTTGCACCACCGCGTAATAGAAGCCGTCGTGGTCACGTGGCTCATTGTCCCGGACGCCCTCGGGGTGCGCCCTGTCTCGTGGCAGGAAATGGCCCGCGCCGGGGCGCAAAAGGGCCGAGCTGTTGTGTGCAAGAAACGCCGCGATCTGCTCGCCGCCTTCGGCCCGGAACACCGAGCAGGTGCAGTACACCAGCGTACCGCCAGGCTTGAGCAAAGGCCACAGGGCCGTGAGCAGACGTTTCTGCTGGGCGGCGAGTTGCGCCACGTCGGAGGGGCGCCGCAACCAGCGCACGTCCGGATGGCGGCGCACCACGCCCGACGCCGTGCAGGGCGCATCCAGCAGGATCGCGTCGAACGGCTCGCCGTCCCACCACGTGGAAGGCTCGCCGGCATCGGCGGCGCGAACCTGTGCCTGCAGGTCGAGGCGCTTCAGGTTCTGGTGGATGCGCTCGCAGCGCACCGGGTCGACGTCGAGCGCGAGGACCTGCGCTTGGCGCGCTAGTTCGCACAGGTGCGCGGTCTTGCCGCCGGGCGCGGCGCAGGCGTCGAGGATGCGCAGCGGCGCATCGTGCGGCACGCCCGCGAGCAGCAGTTGCGCCGCGAGCTGCGCGCCGGCATCCTGCACCGACCAGAGGCCGTCGGCGAAGCCGGGGATGGCGTCGACGGCATGCGGCCGGTCGAGGATCAGCCCCTGCGCGCCGACCGGTTCCGAGGCGATGTGCTGCGCGGCCAGCAACTGCTGCAGCGGCTCGCGCGAGATCCGGTGCGTGTTCACGCGCAGCGTCATGGGCGCTGCCGTGTTGCTCACCTCCAGCACCTGTTGCCACTCGTGCGGGTGCTCGCGTTGCAGCTGCGCGATCCACCACGGCGGATGGTTCCAGCGCGCGACCGGATCGTCATCGGTCGCCGCGACCAGCGCGGCGCGTTCGCGCAGGAAGCGGCGCAGGCACGCATTGACGAAACCCTGCTGCGGACGCGTGTCCCTGCCCCGCTTGGCGGCCTCGACCGCCTGGTCGACCAGCGTGAAAGGCTCGTACGGCGCGCCCTCTTCCTGCCAGGCGAGCGCGAGCGCGGTGCACAGGAGGGCGTCGGCGGCGGGCGGCGGCGGCTTCTTCGCCAGCTGCTGGCGCAGTGCCTCGGCGCGGCCGAGGAAGCGCAGCACGTGGAACGCCAGTGCCTGCGCGCCGGGCCGCACCTCGGGCGGGATGCGCGCGATCGCCGGCGTGGCCGATTCGCCGCGCCGCACGGCCGCCAAAACGGAGGCGGCAGCCTGCAGCTGCCGCCAGAGGGGAACATGCAATGACAGGATGACCTCGCTGCGCTCGATGACGGAATGACCGGGTCATTCTGTCATGTCGTCATTCTGTCATCGCGAGGATCAGCCCAGCGTGTCCGCCCAGATGTTGCGCGCCCAGTTCAGCGCATAGCGGCCCTCCAGCTCCGTCGGCGCCGGGCTCACGCCGCCCGACGCGCCCACCGCCTTGTAGGTGCGCTCGTCCGGCACGTACGCGTGCACGCTCGCGACGTGGATCACGCGCTGGTCGTCGACGAAGCTGTAGCAGGTGTTGGTGAGCATCGGCTCCGGGGTGAGGGGCCAGCCGGAAAGTTCCGCCACGACCGCTGCGGCCGCGACCTTCGCGTGCGCGTTCGCCATGTGGCCGCTCTTGGGCATTGCGGGCGCCACCTGGATCGCGTCGCCGATCACATGGATGTCCCTGGCCGCGGTGGACTGGAAATCCACGTAATCGACGCCGCACCAGCGCTGGCCGGCCATGTTGTTCAGGCCGGCCTGCACGGCGATCGCGCCGGCGCGCATGGGCGGCAGCACGTTCAGGACATCGGCCTTGACGTCCTCCTCCACCTCGAACCTGATCACGCCGGCGCGCGCGTCGACCGCCGTCGCCTTGTGCTGCGGCCGGTACTCGATGATCCCCTTGTACTGATCGCTCCACACGCGCTTGAACAGCGCGCCCTTCGACACCACGTCGGGGTTCGCATCGAGCACCAGCACCTTGCTGCGCGGCTTGGCGTTCCTGAAGTACCAGGCGACCTGGCAGGCGCGCTCGTAGGGGCCGGGCGGGCAGCGATAGGGCTGCTCGGGGATCGTGATCGCGTAGACGCCGCCGTCGCGCATCGCCTCGAGCTGCTGGCGCAGCGCGATCGTCTCGGGCCCCGCCTTCTGCCAGGCCTGCAGCACCCGCCCGATGTCGTGCGCCGCGCGCAGGCCCTCGATGCTGTCGAACAGCAGCTCGACGCCGGGCGAGAGCACCAGCTTGTCGTAGCCGATCGTGGCGCCGCCCGCCAGCGTGACGGTCTTGCGCTGCGGATCGATGGCCCGGGCCGTGTCCTTCACCCGCGTGACGCCCTGGCGCGCGAGCCCGTCGTAGGGCGTGGTGACCTCGGCGATCTGCCGGCTGCCGCCGATCACGAGATTGGACAGGGGGCAGGAGACGAAGGCTTCGTTCGGCTCGATCAGCACCACCTCCATCTGGTGGTCCGACAGCAGGCGCACGTAGCGGGCGGCCGTGGCGCCGCCGTAGCCGCCACCGATCACGAGCACCCGCGCCCGGGCCGGAATGCGGGCCGGGGTGGCGCAGCCCGCGAGCCCGAAGGCCGCGGCGGCGTGCAGGAAGCTGCGGCGGCGCAGGTTCATGGCTTCTGCGCGGCGAACCACGCCGCCAGCAGTTCGAGCTGCGCATCGCTGTAGCCGCGCGCGAGCTGCTGCATGATGGTCGAAGGGCGCGTGCCGGCCTTGAAGGCCTGCAGCTGCGCGAGCAGCTCCGCGCGCGGCCGCCCGGCCAGCGGCGGCAGCTCGGAACCGGCAGCGGGATGGCCGTCGGTGCCGTGGCATTGGGCACAGTTGGCGGCGAGGGTGCGCAGGTAGAGGGTGTCTTGCTGGGCGTGTGCGGGGACGGCGAGGCAGATCAGCGCCAGGCTGGCGGTTGCCCGTAGGCTGGCGGTGAACCGCGGCAGCGCGTGAACCCCAGCGCTCGCGCGCATCGCTGGGGTTCCGGCGCTTCGCGCGTCACCCCAGCCTACGACAGGCACATCGCTCGATCGCATCACCTCACTGCCTCGCCCGCAGCCCGCGCCCGGGATGGAACCCGAACAACCACGCCAGCAGGATCGCGGGGAACTGCGCGATCGCGTCGTTGTAGCGGGCCACCGCCTGGTTGAACTGCTCCGTCGCGGCCTGCGTCACGTGCACGCGCTGGGCGCGCTCGCCGCTGAAATTCTCCGGCAGGCGCGGGCCGGCGAGATCATGGGCATCGTCGCGCTCCGCGCGATCCCAGGCCGTGCTCAGGACCTCCTGCGCCGCGCCCAGCGCCGCGATGCGTTCCGGGTCGAGCGGCCGGTTCCTGGCCGCGGCCAGGGAGGCCTGCAGCTGCGCCGCGGCCCCCTGCAGGCCGCCCCAGAAGGCGCTACCCCCGGTGAACTGCGATGGCGTCTGCTCGTCTTCCGGCGGCACGCACTCCTGCACAAGCTGGATCTGCTTCGTCAGTTCGGATTCGAGCACCGCGAACGCATGTTTCGCCTCGGAGCGCAGGCGCACCAGCCGGTTGTACGCGCCGATGGCCCAGAACAGGGCCACCGCCGCGATCACCCAGGGAAGGAAGGATGACGACTCCATGGTGAGCGCACGATAAAGAAAGGGCGCCACCCCTGCAAGAGGTGGCGCCCTTCAGCGGCGGGCCGGGCGGCTTATTCGGCCGTCGACGTGCCGTGGTCGTTGGTCTCGGAGCCGTTGGCGGCTTCCGTGACTTCGGCCAGTTCTGCCGCTTCGGCATCGGCGATGGCGCGGCGCTCGGCCTCGTCCATCTGGTCCTTCGCCTTGCGCGCCACGTGGTAGGCCATGCCGGTGCCGGCCGGGATCAGGCGGCCGACGATCACGTTCTCCTTCAGGCCGCGCAGCTCGTCGCGCTTGCCCATGATCGCCGCCTCGGTCAGCACCCGCGTCGTTTCCTGGAAGGAAGCGGCCGAGATGAACGAGTCGGTCGACAGCGAGGCCTTCGTGATGCCCAGCAGCAGGTTGCTGTAGGTCGCCGGGATCTTGTCCTCGCCGCGCAGGCGGTCGTTGGTGTCCAGGATCTCGGAGCGCTCGACCTGCTCGCCGGCGATGTAGTCGGACTCGCCCACGTTCTCGACGACCACGCGACGCAGCATCTGGCGAACGATCACCTCGATGTGCTTGTCGTTGATCTTCACGCCCTGCAGGCGATAGACGTCCTGCACTTCATCGACGATGTAGCGCGCCAGTTCCTCCGCACCCAGCAGGCGCAGGATGTCCTGCGGATCGGCCGGGCCGTCGACCACGGATTCGCCCTTGTTGACCACCTGGCCTTCGTGCACCAGGATGTTCTTCTCCTTGGGCACCAGCTCCTCGTGCACGCCGCCTTCCGGATCGGTGATCTGCAGGCGGATCTTGCCCTTGGTCTCCTTGCCGAACGACACCGTGCCGGTCATCTCGGCCAGCACGCCCTTGTCCTTGGGCGAACGGGCTTCGAACAGCTCCGCCACGCGCGGCAGGCCGCCCGTGATGTCGCGGGTCTTCTGCCCTTCGACCGGGATGCGGGCCAGCACTTCGCCGGGGCCCACGTCCTGGCCGTCGCGCACCTGCACCAGCGAGCCGACCTGGAAGGCGATCGTCACCGAGTGGTCGGTGCCGGGGATCTTGACCTCGTTGCCGGCCGCATCGACCAGCTTCACCTGCGGCCGCACCACCTTGGCGGAGCCGCGGCGCTTCGGGTCGATCACCACCAGCGTCGACAGGCCCGTGACCTCGTCGACCTGCTTGGCCACCGTCAGGCCCTCTTCCACGTTCTCGAACTTCACCCGGCCGGCGAATTCCGTGATGATGGGTCGGGTCAGCGGGTCCCAGTTGGCCAGAATGACGCCGGCCTTGACCTGCTGGTCGGCCTTGACCGTCAGCGTGGCACCGTACGGCACCTTGTGGCGCTCGCGCTCGCGACCGTGCTCGTCGTGGATGATGATCTCGCCGGAACGCGAGATCACCACCAGTTCCTGCTTCTGGTTGGTCACGTAGCGCATCGTGGTGTTGAAGCCCACGAAGCCCGCGGACTTGGCTTCCACGCTGGAGGCCACCGCCGCGCGCGAGGCCGCACCACCGATGTGGAAGGTGCGCATCGTCAGCTGCGTGCCCGGCTCGCCGATCGACTGCGCCGCGATCACGCCGACCGCTTCGCCGACGTTCACCAGGCCGCCGCGGCCCAGGTCGCGGCCGTAGCACTTGGCGCACAGGCCGAAGCGCGTGGCGCAGTTCAGCGCCGTGCGCACCTTGACTTCGTCCACGCCGTCGCCCTCGATCTGGTCGATCGCGTCCTCGTCCAGCATCACGCCGGCCGGCACCAGCACGGCGCGCGTTTCCGGGTGCAGCACGTCCTCGGCAGCCACGCGGCCCAGGATCCGGTCGCGCAGCGACTCGATCACTTCACCGCCCTCGACGATGGCGCGCATCAGCGAGCCGTCGGCGGTGCCGCAGTCGACTTCGGTCACGACCAGGTCCTGCGTCACGTCGACCAGGCGGCGCGTCAGGTAGCCGGAGTTCGCCGTCTTCAGCGCCGTGTCCGCGAGGCCCTTGCGGGCGCCGTGGGTGGAGATGAAGTACTGCAGCACGTTCAGGCCTTCGCGGAAGTTGGCCGTGATGGGCGTCTCGATGATCGAGCCGTCCGGCTTGGCCATCAGGCCCCGCATGCCCGCCAGCTGGCGGATCTGCGCGGCGGAACCGCGGGCGCCCGAGTCGGCCATCATGTAGATGGAGTTGAAGGACTCCTGCTCCACTTCCTTGCCGTTGCGGTCGGTGACCTTCTCCTTGGCGAGCTGGGCCATCATGACCTTGGACACTTCGTCGCCGGCCTTGCCCCAGATGTCGACCACCTTGTTGTAGCGCTCGCCGGCGGTGACGAGACCCGAGACGTACTGCTGCTCGATCTCCTTCACTTCCTTCTCGGAGCGCTCGATGATCGCCTTCTTCTCCGGCGGCACCAGCATGTCGTCCACCGCGATGGAGATGCCGGCCTTGGTCGCCAGGCGGAAGCCGTTCTGCAGCAGCTTGTCGGCGAAGACCACCGTCTCCTTCAGGCCGCACTTGCGGAAGGAGATGTTGATCAGCTTGCTGATCTCCTTCTTCTTCAGCGCCTTGTTCAGGACGCTGAAGGGCAGGCCCTTGGGCAGGATCTCCGACAGCAGCGCGCGGCCGGCGGTGGTGTCGAACAGCTTCGTGTTCGGCACGAACTTGCCGTCGGCGTCCTTCTCCCACTCGGTCAGGCGCACGGCGATCTTCGCGGTCAGTTCGACCACGCCGGCTTCCAGCGCGCGCAGCACTTCGGCGACGTCGGTGAAGGTCATGCCTTCACCCTTGCCGTTGGTGCGCTCGCGCGTCGTGTAGTACAGGCCCAGCACCACGTCCTGCGAAGGCACGATGGAGGGCTCGCCGTTGGCGGGGAAAAGCACGTTGTTGGAGGCCAGCATCAGCGTGCGGGCTTCCATCTGCGCTTCCACCGACAGCGGCACGTGGACGGCCATCTGGTCGCCGTCGAAGTCGGCGTTGAAGGCCGCGCAGACCAGCGGGTGCAGCTGGATCGCCTTGCCTTCGATCAGGATCGGCTCGAAGGCCTGGATGCCCAGGCGGTGCAGCGTCGGGGCGCGGTTCAACAGGACCGGGTGCTCCTTGATCACCTCTTCGAGGATGTCCCACACCACCGGCGTGCCGGCTTCCACTTCCTTCTTCGCCGCCTTGATGGTGGTGGCGATGCCCATGGCTTCCAGGCGCGAGAAGATGAAGGGCTTGAACAGCTCCAGCGCCATCAGCTTCGGCAGGCCGCACTGGTGCAGCTTCAGGGTCGGGCCCACGGTGATGACCGAACGGCCCGAGTAGTCGACGCGCTTGCCCAGCAGGTTCTGGCGGAAGCGGCCGCTCTTGCCCTTGATCATGTCGGCCAGGGACTTCAGGGCACGCTTGTTGGCACCCGTCATGGCCTTGCCGCGACGGCCGTTGTCCAGCAGCGAATCCACCGCTTCCTGCAGCATGCGCTTCTCGTTGCGCGCGATGATTTCCGGCGCCTTCAGCTCCAGCAGGCGCTTCAGGCGCGAGTTGCGGTTGATGACGCGGCGGTACAGGTCGTTCAGGTCGGAGGTGGCGAAGCGGCCGCCATCCAGCGGCACCAGCGGACGCAGGTCCGGCGGCAGCACGGGCAGCACGTCGAGCACCATCCAGTTCGGCTTCATGCCGGACTTCTTGAACGCCTCCAGCACCTTCAGGCGCTTGGCGTTCTTCTTGACCTTCACTTCCGAGCCGGTCAGGTCGCCGCGCAGCTTCTCGATCTCGATGTCGAGGTCGATGCCTTCCAGCAGGTCCTTGATGCCTTCGGCGCCCATCTTGGCGATGAACTCATCGCCGTATTCCTTGCGCTTGGCCTCGTAGTCGTCCTCGGACATGATGCCGAACTTCTTCAGCGGGGTCATGCCGGGATCGGTGATCACGTAGGCTTCGAAGTACAGCACCCGCTCGATATCGCGCAGGGTCATGTCCAGCACCAGGCCGAGGCGCGAAGGCAGCGACTTCAGGAACCAGATGTGCGCGCAGGGCGCGGCCAGGTCGATGTGGCCCATGCGCTCGCGGCGCACCTTGGTCTGCGTGACTTCCACCCCGCACTTCTCGCAGATCACGCCGCGGTGCTTCAGGCGCTTGTACTTGCCGCACAGGCACTCGTAGTCCTTGATCGGGCCGAAGATCTTGGCGCAGAACAGGCCGTCGCGCTCGGGCTTGAACGTGCGGTAGTTGATCGTCTCCGGCTTCTTGACTTCACCGAAGGACCAGGAACGGATCTTCTCCGGCGAGGCGATGCCGATGCGGATGGCATCGAAATGCTCGTCCGGCGTGAACTGCTTGAACAGGTCGAGTAGAGATTTCATGTAACTCTGTTCCTTTCCTTCTTAGGAGCGCTCGAGCTCGATGTCGATGCCGAGCGACCTGATTTCCTTGACCAGCACGTTGAACGACTCCGGCATGCCGGCATCGATCGCGTGTTCGCCCTTGACGATGGACTCGTACACCTTGGTGCGGCCCTGCACGTCGTCGGACTTCACGGTCAGCATTTCCTGCAGCGTGTAGGAAGCGCCGTAGGCTTCCAGCGCCCACACTTCCATCTCGCCGAAACGCTGGCCGCCGAATTGCGCCTTGCCGCCCAGCGGCTGCTGCGTGACCAGCGAGTACGGGCCGGTCGAGCGGGCGTGCATCTTGTCGTCCACCAGGTGGTGCAGCTTGAGCACGTGCATGTAGCCGACCGTCACCGGGCGTTCGAACTGGTCGCCGGTGCGGCCGTCGTACAGGTAGGCCTGCGTGCGCGTGGCCGTGAGGCCCTTGACCTTGGCCACTTCCTCCGGATAGGCGACGTGCAGCATGCTGCGGATCTCCTTCTCGGAGGCGCCGTCGAACACCGGCGTGGCGAAGGGCACGCCCTTGGCGAGCTGCGTGGCCATCTCGGTCACTTCCTGGTCGGACAGCTCGTCGAGCGCTTCCTTCTTGCCGGACGTGTTGTACAGCTGGTCGAGGAAGCCGCGCACCTCGGTCTGCGCCGCTTCGCGCTGCAGCATGTCGCCGATGCGCTGGCCGATGCCCTTGCCGGCCCAGCCCAGGTGCACTTCCAGCACCTGGCCCACGTTCATGCGCGAAGGCACGCCCAGCGGGTTCAGCACGATGTCGCACGGCGTGCCGTCGGCCATGTAGGGCATGTCCTCGACCGGAACGATCTTGGACACGACGCCCTTGTTGCCGTGGCGGCCGGCCATCTTGTCGCCAGGCTGCAGGCGGCGCTTGACGGCCAGGTACACCTTGACCATCTTCAGCACGCCCGCCGGCAGCTCGTCGCCCTGCGTGAGCTTCTTGCGCTTCTCTTCGAAGGCGAGGTCGAAGCTGTGGCGCGTCTGCTCCAGCGAGTTCTTGATCGACTCGAGCTGCGAGGCGACGTCGTCTTCGGCCGGACGGATGTCGAACCAGTGGAACTTCTCCACCGACTCGAGGTAGGCCTTGTCGATGCGCGCGCCCTTCTGCAGCTTCTGCGGGCCGCCGTTGGCTTCGCGGCCGGTCAGCAGCTTGGCGATCCGGTCGAAGGCGTCGGCCTCCACGATGCGCAGCTGGTCGTTCAGGTCCAGGCGGAAGCGCTTCAGTTCATCGTCGATGATCTGCTGGGCGCGCTTGTCGCGCTGGATGCCTTCGCGGGTGAAGACCTGCACGTCGATCACGGTGCCTTGCGAGCCCTGGTCCACGCGGAGAGACGTGTCCTTCACGTCGCTGGCCTTCTCGCCGAAGATCGCGCGCAGCAGTTTTTCTTCCGGCGTCAGCGTGGTCTCGCCCTTGGGCGTGACCTTGCCCACCAGCACGTCGCCCGGCTGCACTTCCGCGCCGACGTAGATGATGCCCGACTCGTCCAGGCGGTTCAGCTGCTGCTCGGACAGGTTCGGGATGTCGCGGGTGATTTCCTCCGGACCCAGCTTGGTGTCGCGCGCCATCACCACCAGCTCCTCGATGTGGATCGAGGTGTAGCGGTCGTCGGCCACGACGCGTTCGCTGATCAGGATCGAGTCCTCGAAGTTGTAGCCGTTCCAGGGCATGAACGCGACCAGCATGTTCTGGCCCAGGGCCAGCTCGCCCAGGTCCGTCGACGCGCCGTCGGCGATCACGTCGCCCTTGGCGATCTTGTCGCCGCGCTTGACGATCGGGCGCTGGTGGATGTTCGTGTTCTGGTTGGAACGCTGGTACTTGATCAGGTTGTAGATGTCGACGCCGACTTCACCGGCGGTCGCTTCCTCGTCGTTCACGCGCACCACGATGCGGGTGGCGTCGACGTAGTCGACCACGCCGCCGCGACTTGCCGTCACGACCGTGCCGGAGTCGACCGCGGAGACACGCTCGATGCCGGTACCGACGAAGGCCTTCTCGGGGCGCAGCACCGGCACGGCCTGGCGCTGCATGTTGGCGCCCATCAGCGCGCGGTTCGCGTCGTCGTGCTCGAGGAACGGCACCAGCGAGGCAGCGACCGACACGATCTGCGCCGGCGAGACGTCCATGTACTGGATGCGCTCGGCACCGACCAGGATCGATTCACCCTTCTCACGGGCGGACACCAGGTCGCCGGTCAGGCGGCCTTCGGCGTCGAGCGTGGCGTTGGCCTGGGCGATGACGTACTTGCCTTCCTCGATGGCCGACAGGTAGTCGATCTCCATCGTGACCTTGCCGTCGCGCACGCGGCGGTACGGCGTCTCGATGAAGCCGTACTCGTTCAGGCGGGCGTACAGGGCCAGCGAGTTGATCAGGCCGATGTTCGGGCCTTCCGGCGTCTCGATCGGGCACACGCGGCCGTAGTGGGTGACGTGCACGTCGCGCACTTCGAAGCCGGCGCGTTCGCGCGTCAGGCCGCCCGGGCCGAGGGCCGAGACGCGGCGCTTGTGCGTGATCTCGGACAGCGGGTTGGTCTGGTCCATGAACTGCGACAGCTGCGAGGCGCCGAAGAACTCCTTGAGGGCCGCGGAAATCGGCTTGGAGTTGATCAGGTCGTGCGGCATCAGCGGCTCTTGCTCGGCCTGGCCCAGCCGCTCCTTCACGGCCTTCTCGATGCGCGCCAGGCCGGTGCGGTACTGGTTCTCGGCCAGTTCGCCCACGCAGCGCACGCGGCGGTTGCCCAGGTGGTCGATGTCGTCGACTTCACCGCGACCGTTGCGCAGGTCCACCAGGATCTTCACGACGGCGAGGATGTCGTCGTTGGTCAGCACCATCGGGCCGTCGCTGTTGTCGCGGCCGACCTTGGCGTTGAATTTCATCCGGCCGACGCGCGACAGGTCGTACGTGTCCGGGTTGTAGAACAGGCGCTGGAACAGGGCCTGCACCGCGTCCTCGGTCGGCGGCTCGCCGGGGCGCATCATGCGGTAGATAGCGACGCGGGCGGCGAACTCGTCCACCGTCTCGTCGATGCGCAGCGTCTGGCTGATGTAGGGGCCCTGGTCCAGTTCGTTCGTGTAGATCGCCTGGATTTCCTGGATGTGCGCGGCGCGCAGCTTCTTCAGCAGCGCTTCGGTCAGTTCGTCGTTGGCCTTGGCGATGATCTCGCCCGTGTCCGGGTCGATGATGTTGCGCGCGACCACGCGGCCGACGAGGTAGTCCTCGGGCACGGAGATGTGCGTGGTGCCGGTCTGCTCGAGCTCGCGCGTGTGGCGGGCGGTGACGCGCTTGTCCTTCGCGACGACGACCTTGCCGGACTTGTCGGTGATGTCGAAGCGGGCGACTTCACCGCGGATGCGCTCGGGCACGAACTCGAGCTGGGCGCCCGTGTCCATGAGGCGGAAGTTGTCGTTGACGAAGAAGTTCGCCAGGATGGTTTCCGGCGTCAGGCCGATGGCCTTGAGCAGGATGGTGACCGGCATCTTGCGGCGGCGGTCGACGCGGAAGTACAGCACGTCCTTCGGGTCGAACTCGAAGTCGAGCCACGAACCGCGGTAGGGGATGATCCGCGCCGAGAACAGCAGCTTGCCCGAGCTGTGCGTCTTGCCCTTGTCGTGCTCGAAGAACACGCCGGGCGAGCGGTGCAGCTGCGACACGATCACGCGCTCGGTGCCGTTGATGATGAACGAGCCCTTGTCCGTCATGAGCGGCACTTCGCCCATGTAGACCTCCTGCTCCTTCACTTCCTTGACCACCTTGGACTGCGGCGTGGAGGACTCGCGGTCGTAGATGATCAGCTGCACCTTCGCCCGCACGGCGGAGGCGAAGGTCAGGCCGCGGGTCTGGCATTCGCGCACGTCGAACGCCGGCTTGGCCAGGTTGTACTCGATGAACTTCATCTCCACGAACCCGTTGTGCGAGACGATCGGGAAGGCGGAGTCGAACGCAGCCTGCAGACCTTCGATGGTCCGTTTCTGGGGTGGAAGGTCGGCTTGGAGGAAGGCGGTGTACGCATCCTTCTGCATCTGCAGCAGGTACGGCACTTCGAGCACGCTGTCGCGTTTGCCGAAACTCTTGCGGATGCGTTTGCGTTCGGTATAGGAATAGGCCATGAGTTCTCCGGGCTATCAAGCTCTTGGCAACTGACGCGCCCCCACACCAGCGAAGGGGTGGGCGGCGTTCTTGGCGGGGTGGCCACTACCACCCTTGGCGGACGGCCCGGCGTTGCACCGGGCCCGAACCAAGCAGTTCTCTGCAGTCGGATCAGAGAACACTGGGAAACCGGTTGGAGCGATGTGCGCGGTGTTCGTTCGGCACAACAAGCAAACCAGCTTGCCAGTAGTCTCTACAAGCGGCAAAGGCTGGAGGCCTTTGGAGCCTCCAGCCCTTCCAGGGTGAACGGAATTACTTCAGTTCGACCTTGGCGCCGGCGTCTTCCAGCTTCTTCTTGGCAGCTTCAGCGTCGGCCTTGTTCATGCCTTCCTTGACGGGCTTCGGCGCGCCATCGACCAGGTCCTTGGCTTCCTTGAGGCCCAGGCCGGTGATTTCACGCACGGCCTTGATCACGGAGACCTTCTGCGCACCGGCTTCCATCAGCTGCACGGTGAACTCGGTCTTCTCTTCGACGGCGGCGGCAGCCGGGCCGGCGCCACCGGCGGCCGGGGCCGCCATGGCGGCGGCGGACACGCCGAATTTCTCTTCGATGGCCTTGACCAGGTCATTGAGTTCCATGACGGACATGCTGTCCAGGGCCGTCAGGAATTCGTCTTTGTTGAATGCCATTTTGAACTTTCCGAAATAAGTTGGTGATCCGTAGGGCTGCTATGCCACCGCTCAGGCGGCGGCGGGTTCGGCAGCAGCGCCTTCTTCCCGTTTCTTCGCCAGCGCCGCCAGCACGCCCGCGGTGCGGGACATGGGCGACATCAGCAGGCCGCAAAGCTGCGCCAGCAGCACTTCCTTGGGGGGAATGCTGGCCAGCTGCTTCACGCCGTTGACGTCCAGGGCCTTGCCCGCGAACGCACCACCGCGAATGACCAGCTTGTCGTTGGTCTTCGCGAAGTCGGCCACCACCTTGGCAGCGGCCACAGCGTCCGTGGAGAAGCCGTAGATCAGCGGACCGGTCATCTGGTCACCGACGACTTCGAACTGGCTGCCCGCAACGGCGCGGCGGGCCAGGGTGTTCTTCAGAACACTCAGGTCCACGCCAGCGCCGCGCGCGGCGACGCGCAGCTTCGTCATGTCGGCGACCGTGATGCCGCGGTATTCCGCCATCACCAGCGTTTGAGCTTTAGCGGCGAGAGCGGTCACTTCACTGACGACCGCTTCCTTCTCACTGCGATTCAGACTCAAGGTCTACTCCTTTGATTGCGCTTGGAGAGGTCTCCTTGCGCGCCCTTTGTTAAGCGACCAACTGTCTTCCGGAAATCTCTCGAAATCTTTCAGTCAGCGGGATCGCCATCTGCGTTGGCTTGCCGATTAAGGGCATTGCTGCCCGCCAACGGTCTTGGATGGCCCGCCGGGTTGCCCCTGCGGCCCACCACACCGGCCCGACGCCTTGCGGCGCCGGGCCAATTCGGTCACGCCTGGGCCGGAGCCTGGGCGTTGACGGTCTGCAGGTCGACGCGGACACCCAGGCCCATCGTCGAGGACACCGCGATCTTGCGCAGGTACACGCCCTTGCTGGTCGCCGGCTTGGCCTTGTTCAGCGCTTCGATCAGCGCGACCAGGTTGCCTTGCAGCTTGTCGGCGTCGAAGGAACGGCGGCCCAGCGTGGCGTGGATGATGCCGGCCTTGTCGGCGCGGAACTGCACCTGGCCCGCCTTGGCGTTCTTGACCGCGGTGGCGACGTCCGGCGTGACGGTGCCGACCTTCGGGTTCGGCATCAGGCCGCGCGGGCCGAGGATCTGGCCCAGCTGGCCCACCACGCGCATGGCGTCCGGCGCGGCGATCACCACGTCGAAGGGCATGTCACCCGCCTTCACGCGGGCCGCCAGGTCGTCCATGCCGACGATGTCGGCGCCGGCGGCCTTGGCTTCTTCGGCCTTGGCGCCCTGGGCGAACACGGCCACGCGCTTGGTCTTGCCGGTGCCGTTGGGCATCACGACCGCGCCGCGAACGACCTGGTCCGACTTCTTGGGGTCGATGCCCAGCTGCACGGCCACGTCGATGGACTCATCGAACTTGGCGGTGGCGGCGTCCTTGACCAGGCCGATGGCGGCGTTCAGGTCGTACAGCTTGGTGCTGTCGACCTTGCCTTCCAGGGCTTTCTGCTTCTTCGTGAGCTTTGCCATGATTTAGAGGCCCTCCACCGTGACGCCCATGGAACGGGCGGAACCAGCCAGCGTCTTGACCGCGGCGTCGATGTTGGCCGCGTTCATGTCCTTCAGCTTGGTCTTGGCGATCTCTTCGAGCTGCGCGCGGGTGATCTTGCCGACCTTGGTGGCCAGGGGCGAGGAAGAGCCCTTGTCCAGCTTGATCGCCTTCTTGATCAGGGTCGTCGCGGGCGGCGTCTTGATGATGAAGGTGAAGCTCTTGTCCGCGAACGCGGTGATCACCACCGGCAGCGGCAGACCGGGCTCGACGCCCTGGGTCTGGGCGTTGAACGCCTTGCAGAACTCCATGATGTTCAGGCCGCGCTGGCCGAGCGCGGGGCCGATCGGGGGCGACGGGTTCGCCTTGCCGGCCGGGACTTGCAGCTTCACGAAGCCGACAATCTTCTTTGCCATGTCTGATTTCCTTGCGGGTGGTAGCGCCTTGCGGCTCCCCGGGGTTGGGGCTCTTGCCGGGGTTCCCGGCGCGCTGCGCGCGCGGTCACCACCAGCCTACGGTTCCGGCGCGTTGCCGCGACGGAGCCACCAGGATTCGCGCCGAGCCGTACTGCGCGAATCCGGGTTCGTCAGGTCTTTTCGACCTGGCTGAATTCGAGTTCGACGGGCGTCGCGCGGCCGAAGATCGTCACCGACACGCGCACCTTGCTCTTCTCGTAGTTGACTTCCTCGACCGTGCCGTTGAAGTCGGTGAACGGGCCGTCCTTGACGCGCACGTACTCGCCCACGGTGAATTCGACCTTGTGGCGCGGCTTCTCCACGCCCTCTTCCATCTGGCCAAGGATCTTGGCGACTTCCTCGTCGCTGATCGGGGCCGGGCGGTTCTTGGCGCCGCCGACGAAGCCGGTCACCTTGTTGGTGTGCTTCACCAGGTGCCAGGACTCGTCGTTCATCACCATCTGCACCAGCACGTAGCCGGGGTAGAAGCGGCGCTCGGAGCTGCGCTTCTGGCCGTTCTTGATCTCGACCACTTCCTCGGTAGGCACCAGGATCTCGCCGAACATGTCCTGCATGCCGGCGCGGTTGATGCGCTCCTTGATGTTGCGCTCCACCGCCTTCTCCATGCCGGAGTAGGCGTGCACCACGTACCAGCGCAGGTCGGGGTTCCTGGCCTTGGCTTCGGCGCCGGGGATCGGGGGCGTGCCCTGGGTGTTGTCGGTCGTGTCGCTCATTACTTCTTCCAGCCCAGGATCAGGTCGTAGAACACCCACTCGAGGGTCTTGTCGGTCAGCCACAGGAACAGCGCCATGATCACGACGAAGCCGAACACGTAGGCCGTCATCTGGATCGATTCCTTGCGGGTGGGCCAGACGACCTTCTTGGTTTCCTTGACCGCGTCGCGGCCGAAGGCGATGAATTCCTTGCCCGGCTCGGACGTGAAGAACACGGCCACGGCGGCGACCAGGGCGACGATCAGCACGCCCCACTGGACGACCTGGCCCTGCTTGCCCAGCAGATAGAAGGCAGCGAGGCCGGCAAGCACCAGCGCAATGGCGCCACCCACCTTGGCCTTGTCGGCGCCAGTGGTGACGGTTTCAACTTGGGTCGTGGCCATGGACGGGGCTTTTCCTGCTTCAATCACGGTGTCGTTCAAGACACCGAAGCCCGTCCGGGGGACGGGCTTGGTTTCGGGGGCTTGCCACTCAGGTGGCAGGGGCAGTAGGAATCGAACCTACAACCTTCGGTTTTGGAGACCGACGCTCTGCCAATTGAGCTATACCCCTCCGCTAACCGGCTTTTCCGGGGAACCCGACATTATCGGACGCCCGGAATAACCTTGCAACAGCCGGGGGCAGATCCAGCACCTGGCCAGAGCTACCCGCGGTGTCTTGTCACTCCATGATCTTGGCAACGACGCCGGCGCCGACGGTCTTGCCGCCTTCGCGGATGGCGAAGCGCAGACCCTCTTCCATGGCGATCGGGGCGATCAGCTTGACGGTGATCGTCACGTTGTCGCCGGGCATGACCATTTCCTTGTCCTTGGGCAGCTCGATGGAGCCCGTGACGTCGGTCGTGCGGAAG
>NZ_JAEQND010000023.1 GCF_016722765.1 Ramlibacter alkalitolerans
TTGCGGCCAACGGGTCATACAGTGTTTGAATCTCTCCCCCCGCTCAATCAGCTTTTCCGTTGTGCCGGAACGACTTGGCGCACTGGCCCGGATCTATTCCGGACAGCAGTGCGCCTTCGCGGGAATGACGGGGGTCAGGCGACCAGTTCCAGGCCTTCGTGCGCGCGGCGCATCACTTCGGCCGGCGGCTCGCCCTTCAGGCGATGGTCGCTCCACACCTGCCGCCAGCGGCGCGCACCCGGCAGGCCGTTGTACAGCCCCATCATGTGGCGCGCGATGGACGACCAGGGCGTGCCGCGGGCGGCGTGTTCCCGCTCCATGTAGCGCACCATCTGCTCCTCCACTTCCTCGCGGCGCAGCGCCGAGGGCGGCTCGCCGTAGAACTGCGCGTCCCAGCCCGCCAGCCACCAGGGGTGGTGGTAGGCCTCGCGGCCGATCATCGCGCCGTCGAGTTCCTGCAGCTGCTCGTGCACGACGGCATCGCTGGTGAGGCCGCCGTTGATCGCGATCACCAGCCGCGGAAAGTCCTGCTTGAGCCGATGCACCAGCTCGTAGCGCAGCGGAGGAACCTCGCGGTTCTCCTTGGGCGACAGACCCTTGAGCCAGGCGTTGCGCGCATGCACGATGAAGACGCGACAACCGGACTGCGCCACCGTGCCGACGAAGTCGCGCACGAATTCGTAGCTCTCGCCCTTGTCGATGCCGATCCGGTGCTTGACCGTCACGGGCAAGTCCACCGCATCGACCATCGCCTTCACGCAGTCGGCCACCAGCCGCGGCTCCGCCATGAGGCAGGCCCCGAACGCCCCGCGCTGCACCCGCTCGCTCGGGCAGCCGCAGTTGAGGTTGATCTCGTCATAGCCCCACTCCTGGCCCAGCCGGGCGCAGCGGGCCAGGTCGGCCGGCTCGCTGCCGCCCAGTTGCAGGGCCAGCGGGTGCTCGGCGGCGTCGAAATCGAGGTGGCGCGGCACGTCGCCGTGTAGCAGCGCGCCGGTGGTCACCATCTCGGTGTAGAGGCGGGTGTGGCGGCTCAGCAGGCGATGGAAGAAGCGGCAGTGCCGGTCGGTCCAGTCCATCATCGGCGCGACCGACATGCGCCAGTTGCGCGGATCGAATGTCACCCCCGTATTGTCCCAGTTCGCCGAACCCGGCCTGTCCGCCCCCTTCCTACCGCCTTCGCCCCCCGCCGACTACAGCCAAGCACGGCCGTGCGCGCTGGAATGGGGCAAACCCAAAGGAAGGATCAGGCATGAGGCCTTTTCAACTCGGCTCCGACATGAAGACGATGCGCGGCACCTTCTATCCCACCGGCTGGATGGTCTTGCTGTTCCCGGGTGAACAGCAGGTGCGCGAGGCCGCCCGCAAGCTCGCCGATGCCGGCGTCGGCGAAGACCGGATGATGCTCATGACGCCGCAGGACTTCCGCGCCGAAGTCGCCGGCAGCAAGGGCGACGAAGGGATCCTGCCCTCCGCCGGCACCGAAGGCGACACGGTTCGCAAGATGGCCGGGCTGGTCGCCCAGGGCCACCACGGCCTGTTCATCCATGCGCCCGACCAGGAGCAGTCCGACCACGTGATGGAAATCCTGCGCGACACGCCGGTGTCCTTCGGCCAGAAGTACCGCAAGCTCGTCATCGAAGACATCGTGGAGTGACGGACGCGGCGCGCCTGCCGCCGCTCGCTCCCCTGACGGCCGCGGGGTCTTCGCCTCGCGGCTGTTGCCATGCGCCTATGCTGTCCTGGCCCCAGTCCTGTCAAGGAGGCGCTCATGAAGCCGTTCAGCCTTGCCACCGGCATGACCAACATGCGCGGCGTGTTCTATCCCACCGGTCACATGGTCCTGATGCTGCCGACCGCCGCGGACGCGCGGCAGGCGTGCGAACTGCTGCGCAAGGACGGCGTCTCCGAGGACGACCTCTGCGTCGCCAGCCCGGAGGAGTTCGAGCGCCAGATCACCGGCGCCACCGATGAAGACGACGAGCTGCTGCCTTCGGTGGGCACCGAGGCGCAGACCGCGCAACGCTTCCGGAGTCTCGCGCACGAGGGCCACCACGCGCTCATCGTGCACGCCAACGCCGGGATGGCATCCGAGCATGTGCTCCAGGTTCTGAAGGACCTGCCGATCTCCTACGGCCAGCGCTACCGCCACCTGGTGATCGAGGACCTGGTCGAAGCCGGGAGGTGAACGGCCGAAAAAAAGCCCGCCGGAGCGGGCTTGTCCCTGAGCGGCGGCGACGGGGTCACCGCCGAATCGGGCATCAGCTCATGTGCAGGCCGCCGTTGACGGAGAACTCCGCACCGGTCGAATAGCCGCTTTCCTCGCCGGCCAGCCAGGAGATGATCGAGGCGATCTCGCTCGGCTCGCCGAAGCGCTTGACCGGGATCGTCGCGATGATCTTGTCCTGCACGTCCTGGCGGATCGCCTTGACCATGTCGGTGCCGATGTAGCCCGGCGCCACCGTGTTCACGGTCACGCCCTTGTTCGCGAGTTCCTGCGCCAGGGCCATCGAGAAGCCGTGCATGCCGGCCTTGGCCGCGGAGTAGTTGGCCTGGCCCGCCTGGCCCTTCTCGCCGTTGACCGACGAGATGTTGATGATGCGGCCCCAGCCCTTTTCCACCATGTCCGCCACGACCTGCTTGGTCACGTTGAACATCGAGTTCAGGTTGGTGTCGATCACCGCGTCCCAGTCCTCGCGGGTCATCTTCAGGAACATGCGGTCGCGCGTGATGCCGGCGTTGTTCACCAGCACGTCGATCGGGCCGTGCTCCGCCTTCGCCTTGCTGAAGGCTGCGACGGTCGAGTCCCAGTCGCTCACGTTGCCGACCGAGGCATGGAACGTGTAGCCGAGCGCCTTCTGCTCGTTGATCCACTTGTCGTAGTCGCGCGTGGGGCCGCAGCCCGCGATGACCTTGAAGCCGTCCTTGTGCAGGCGCTGGCAGATCGCGGTGCCGATGCCACCCATGCCGCCGGTCACGTATGCCACTTTCTGAGCCATGTCTCTTCCTTCTTGAACGTTTGGTGGGGGAATGCGATTAGGCGCTCAGGCGCGCTCGAGCGCCAGAGAGACGCCCATGCCGCCGCCGATGCACAGGGCCGCCACGCCACGGCGGGCTTCGCGGCGCTGCATCTCGTGCAGCAGGGTCACGAGGATGCGGCAGCCGGACGCGCCGATCGGGTGCCCGATCGCGATGGCGCCGCCGTTGACGTTCACCTTGGCGGGGTCGATGCCCAGTTCCTTGTTGACGGCGCAGGCCTGCGCGGCGAAGGCTTCGTTGAGTTCGAACAGGTTGACGTCCTCCGCCTTCCAGCCGGCGCGCTGCAGCGCCTTGCGCGTGGCGGGCACCGGGCCCAGGCCCATCATGGCCGGGTCGAGGCCGGACGTGCCGAAGGCGGCAATGCGGGCCAGGGGCTTCAGGCCGAGCTGGGCCGCCTTCTTGGCGCTCATCACAACCACGGCCGCGGCGCCGTCGTTGATGCCGGAGGCGTTGCCCGCCGTCACCGAGCCTGCCTTGTCGAAGGCCGGACGCAGGCTCGCGAGGGCTTCGGCGCTGGTCTTCTTGTTGATGAATTCATCGGCGTCGAACACCACCGGGTCACCCTTGCGCTGCGGGATCGAGACCGGAACGATCTCGTCCTTGAACCGGCCGGCGGCCTGGGCCTCGGCGGCCTTCTGCTGGCTGGCCAGTGCCAGGGCGTCCTGCTGCTCGCGCGTGATGGCGTTGGCCTTGGCGACGTTCTCCGCCGTGATGCCCATGTGGTACTGGTTGTAGACGTCCCACAGGCCGTCGACGATCATC
Source organism: Ramlibacter alkalitolerans (assembly GCF_016722765.1). Taxonomy (GTDB): domain Bacteria; phylum Pseudomonadota; class Gammaproteobacteria; order Burkholderiales; family Burkholderiaceae_C; genus Ramlibacter; species Ramlibacter alkalitolerans. The sequence continues at coordinate 3,799 of NZ_JAEQND010000023.1, forward strand.
GAGTCGATCATCTTCCAGTCGCCCATGCGCTGGCCGTCGCGCGAACCCAGCAGCACGTGGGGCGCGGCGCTCATGTTCTCCTGGCCGCCGGCGACCACGATCTCGCTGTCGCCCCAGGCGATCGCCTGCGCGGCGAGCATCACGGCCTTGAGGCCGGAGCCGCAGACGGCATTGATCGTCAGGCCGGGCACTTCCTTGGGCAGGCCGGCCTTCAGCAGCGCCTGGCGCGCCGGGTTCTGGCCCGCACCGGCGGCCAGCACCTGGCCCATGATCACCTCGCCGACCTGCGCCGGATCGACCTTGGCGCGCGCCAGCGCCTCCTTGATCACGATCGAGCCGAGCTCGGTCGCGGGGATCTTGGCGAGCGAGCCGCCGAACTTGCCGACGGCGGTGCGCGCGGCGGAAACGATGACGATGTCTTCCATGGTGTTCATCCTTGGTGCGATCTGGGTGGCTGTGAAACCCTCCGGCGGGAGGGCTCTGGATGGCTATGCCTTCCTCGCGGAAGGCCTCTGGTTTCTTCGCATGCTCCCTCCGCGGGGGAGGAGCTGCAAGCGCGGCCTCAGGCTTTCGCCTTGACGTAGCGCCCCGGTGCCGGCTCGATGGCCTTGTATTTCGTGCCGCGACCGTAGGCCTTGGGCGCGGGAATCTGCTTGCCGCCTTGCGGCTCGAGCCAGCCCGCCCACTCGGGCCACCAGCTGCCGGCATGCTCCTTGGCCCCCTTGAGCCAGTCGTCGAAGGTCTCCGGCAGCTTGTCGTTGGTCCAGTAGGAGCGCTTGTTCTTCGTCGGCGGATTGATCACGCCGGCGATGTGGCCGGAGGCGCCCATCACGAAGCGCTTCTTGCCGGGCAGGTGCTTCACCGTGGCGTAGGCGCCGGCGATCGGCACGATGTGGTCTTCGCGCGATCCGTAGATGAACACCGGGATGTCGACCTTGCGGAAGTCCACCTTCTCGCCGCACACCGTGCACTTGCCCGGCTTGACGAGGTTGTTCTCGAGGTAGGTGTTGCGCAGGTACCAGGCGTACATCGGCCCGGGGAGGTTGGTCGAGTCGCTGTTCCAGTACAGCAGGTCGAAGGGCGGCGGCGTTTCGCCCTTGAGGTAGTTGCCGACGACGTAGTTCCACACCAGGTCGTTCGGACGCAGGAAGCTGAAGGTCGACGCGAGCTCCTGCCCCTTGAGCAGGCCGCCCTTGCCCATCTGCATTTCGCGGAACTTCACGAAGGCGTCGTCGATGAACAGATCGAGCACGCCGGTGTCGCTGAAGTCGAGGAAGGTCGTGAGGAAGGTTGCGGACGCGACCGGCTTTTCCTTGCGCGCGGCCAGCACCGCCAGCGCCGTGCCGAGCAGCGTGCCGCCGACGCAGAAGCCCAGCGCGTTGACCTGCTTGGCGTTGGCGACGTCCTGCGTGACCTCGATGGCCTTCAGCACGCCCTCGGCGATGTAGTCGTCCCAGGTCTTGTCTTCCATGGACGCATCCGCGTTGCGCCAGCTCACCACGAAGGTGCGGTGACCCTGCTCGGACAGGTAGCGCACCAGCGAGTTCTCGGGCTGCAGATCGAGGATATAGAACTTGTTGATGCAGGGCGGCACCACCAGGAAGGGACGCTCGTAGACCTGCGCCGTCAGCGGCTTGTATTCGATCAGCTGGAACAGCTCGTTCTCGAACACCACGGCGCCTTCGGTGGTGGCCACGTTGCGGCCGACCTCGAAGGCGCTTTCGTCGGTCATGGAGACGTGGCCCTGCTGCAGGTCGGCCAGCAGGTTCTGCACGCCGCGGGCGATGCTCTCGCCCTTGGTCTCCAGCGCCTTCTGCTGCGCCTCGGCGTTGAGCGCCATGAAGTTGCTGGGCGCGGAGGCGGCCATCCACTGTTCGACGGCGAAGCGCAGGCGCGCCTTGGTCTTGGCATCCGTTTCCGCGGCTTCGGCCAGAGCGAGCAACGTGCGCGCATTCAGCAGGTACACCGCGGCGGAGAAGGAGGCAACCGGATTGCGGGACCAGGCGTCGTTGGCGAAGCGCTTGTCGGAAGGACCGGGCCGGTCGGACAGGCCCTGGTTCCACATCTGCGAGGCTTCGCGGACATACGCTTCCTGCAGTTCACGCAGCTTGTCGGGCGCGAAGCTCAGCGTCGGGAAGCTGGTGGCGGTCGGCACGGCGACCTGCTGGAACGACTGCAGGGCGCGCGCCCACTGGCTGCCCAATTCCTGCTGGAATTGCCTGGCTTGGGACGCCCAGTCCACGTCAGAATTCATCCGATGTCTCCTACTATTGTCTTATGCGGGGAAACCCGGAGTATCCCATCATCTATGTTGCGGCGCAACATTTCTTGACTGGTACTTTCATGTACCTGGTCGTGATCGCCTGGATGTACGTGGCGCTGATGATGGGCGTCGCCGAAGCCAACCACCCGAACGGCACTTTGCTCGGTGCCGTGTTCACCGTTTTACTCTATGGGGTGGCTCCTGTCGCCCTCTTGATCTACCTCATGGGCCGACCGGCTCGACGCGCGGCGCGCCAGAAGCGGGAAGCAGCGGCCGCCATCGCCGCCGCGCCCTCAGACCCGCCAGACGGAGGCGGCGAAGCGCCCGCTGACCCGGTCGCGCCGGTGCGAAAAGAACCTTGAGGGATTGGCGACGGTACACCAGGCCGGCGTGCCGTCGTTGCCGTGGAGCGCGGTGATCCCCAGGGCCGACAGGCGCCGGCGCGCGAGGGCCGGCAGGTCGGCGAGGAACTTGCCGTCGGCATGCGGGCGGAACAGGCCTGCGGCAGCAGCATCGTGCGCGACGAAGGCGGCGCGCACCTCCGGCCCGACCTCGAAGGCCTGCGGCCCGATGCACGGGCCCAGCCAGGCGAGCATCCCCTGCGCCGCACCGGCCGTGGGTGCCATCTGCGCCCACAGCGCCTCCAGCACCCCGCCGGCCAGCCCGCGCCAGCCGCAGTGCGCGGCGCCCACGACCGCTCCGCGCCGGTCGGCCAGCAGCACCGGCAGGCAGTCGGCCACCATCATCGTGCAGGCGAGGCCGCGCTCGGTCGTCCAGCAGGCGTCGGCCTCGGTCGTGTCCCGGGTGGTGGCGTCCAGGCGCACTACGCCCTGGCCATGCACCTGCCTGAGGAACACCGGGCGCGCCTGCAAGGTGGCGGCGAAGCGGCGCCGGTTCTCCTGCACCGCGGCCTCGTCGTCGCCGACGTGGTCGCCCAGGTTCAGGGTGTCGTAGGGCGGCGCGGAAACACCGCCGCCGCGCTCGCTGCAGAAGGCGCCCACGCCCGCCGGCGCTGGCCAGTCCGGGGTCATGGGACCCCCACGCTTGTCACTTCGTGTACTGCGCTGCCCCCCGAGGGGGCCTTCGCGCCTTCGGGCGGCCGTGCGGCGCTCATCCTTCGTTGTCCGGGCAGCTCGAAGGCTGGGCCTTCTGGAACGCCGGATGGCGCATGCAGGCTTCGAAGGCGGCCATGGTGCGGGGCAGCCCGCTGAAGTCGACGTCGAAGCGCTTGCCGTTGAAGATCTGCGGCACCAGGCAGCAGTCGGCCAGCGTCGGCGTCTCGCCCCAGCAATAGGTGCCGGCCGGCAGGCGTGCCAGTTCCTGCTCGAACTTCTCCAGGCCGTCGCGTACCCAGTGGCGGTACCACGCGTTCTTGGCCGCCTCGTCCACCTTCAGCTCGCGCGTGAGGTACTTCAGCACCCGCAGGTTGTTCAGGGGATGGATCTCGCACGCGACCAGCTGCGCCAGGGCGCGCACGCGCGCGCGGCCGAGGGCATCGCGCGGCAGCAGCGCCGGCTCGGGATGCGTCTCGTCCAGGTATTCGATGATCGCCATCGACTGGCTCAGGAGCTCGCCCTCGTCGGTCTGCAGCGCCGGCACGAGCTGCGAAGCGGACACGGCGGTGTACGGCTCCTGCCGGTGCTCGCCCTTGACCAGGTGCACCGGCAGGTACTCGTAGCCGAGGCCCTTGAGCTCGAGCGCGATGCGCACGCGGAAGGAAGCGGAGGAGCGGAAGTAGTTGTACAGCTTCATGGCGTGAGCATAGCGCCGGCCTCCTCTACACTGGTGCGTGGAACGCTGGGGTTCGCGCGCTTCGCGGCTCACCGCCAGCCTCGCGTCTACGCGGCGCCAGCCAACAAGTGAACAGGAGACTGTCATGCTGCACCCCCAGGCCCGGGACCTCCTGCGGCTCATCGAGGAAAAGGGCGTCCCGCCCATGCATACGCTCTCGCCGGCCGACGCGCGGTCGTACTACCTCGAGCGACGCTTCTTCACGCAGCCCGAGCCGCCGCACGTGGCCGCGATGCGAGAGCTCGAAGCAGCCGGGCCGGCCGGCCCGATCCGCCTGCGCAGCTATCGCCCGCTCGGCACGCCCGAGGACGCCGTGCTGCCGGTGCTGGTCTACTTCCATGGCGGCGGCTGGGTGATCGGCGACCTGGAGACGCACGACACGCTCTGCCGCGAGCTGTGCAACCTTTCCGGCACGGCGGTGATCGCGGTGGACTACCGGCTCGCGCCCGAGCACCGCTTTCCCGCTGCCGTCGACGACGCCATAGCGGCCACCCAGTGGATCAGCGACAACGCCGCCAGCCTGAAGGTTGATGCCAACCGGCTGGCCGTGGGCGGCGACAGCGCCGGCGGCAACCTGGCGGCCGTCGTGGCGCTGCACGCGCGCGATTCCGGCCGCCTGCCGATCGCCTTCCAGCTCCTGATCTACCCCGCCACCGACCAGCGCCGCAACGCGCCTTCGCACACCAGCAACGGCCAGGGCTACCTGCTGACGAAAGAGACGATCACCTACTTCCACGACCACTACTTCGGCGACGACTCGCACGACGAGGACTGGCGTGCCTCGCCGCTGCTGGCGCAAAGCCATGCGGACCTGCCGCGCGCCTTCATCCTCACGGCCGGCTACGACCCGCTGCGCGACGAGGGCCTGCAGTACGCGCAGAAGCTGTCGGAGGCCGGCAGCCGGGCGACGCTGGTCAACTTCGAGCGCGCCGTGCACGGCTTCATCCTGATGGGCCGCGTGATGGACGAGGCCAACGTGGCGGTCCACCTGTGCGCCAGCCAGCTGGTGCACGCGCTGCATTGAAGGGAGTCCGATGAAGGCGGAGCAGAACGAACTGATCACGCGGGTGGGCCCGGGCACGCCCTGCGGCGCCGTGATGCGCCAGTACTGGCAGCCGGTGGCGCTGGTGGACGAATTCGAGCCGCGGCTGGATCCGCGCATGGCGCAGCGGCCGCTCAAGCCCGTGCGCGTGCTGGGGCAGGACCTCGTCCTGTTCCGCGACGCCGCCGGCCGCTGGGGCCTGCTCGATCGCGACTGCCCGCACCGCGGCGCCGACCTGGCCTTCGCGCGCCACGAAGGCGACGGCGTGCGCTGCCCCTTCCACGGCTGGAAGTTCGATGCCGCCGGCCGCTGCCTGGAGACGCCGGCGGAGCCGCAGGGCAGCAAGCTGTGCGAACGGGTGCGCCAGCGCAGCTATCCCGTGGTGGAACGCAGCGGCATCCTGTTCGGCTGGCTGGGCGAGGAAGGCGCCACGCCGCCGCCCTTCCCCGCCTTCGACTGCTTCGCCGCGCCGGCCTCGCACACCTTCGCCTTCAAGGGCCTGTGGCACTGCAACTGGCTGCAGGCCTTCGAGGTCGGCATCGATCCGGCGCATCCCTCCTTCCTGCACCGCTTCCTGAGCGATGCGCCGCTGGAGGCGATCGGCGACAACCCGGCCGGCAAGCAGTTCCGCAGCGCCAGCGCGGGCGACTTCGGCGGCGAGAAGTGGCCGATGACACGCATCATGCGCGAGTTCCACCGGCCGGACATCTCCGCCGAGAACCGGCCCTGGGGCCTGCAGCTCACGACGCTGCGGCCCATGACGGACGAACTGACGCACGTGCGCGTGACGCAGGCGATCTTCCCCCACACCTTCGTGATCCCGCTGTCCGAAACGCTCACCATCACGCAGATGCACCTGCCCGTCGACGACACCCACACCTACTGGTACTCGATCTTCACCAGCTTCGCGGGGCCGGTGGACAAGGAAGCGATGCGCACGCAGCGGCTGCAGTTCATCGCGCTGCCGGACTACGTGCCGAAGTCCGGGCGCCACAACGACTGGGGCTTCAACCCCGAGGAGCAGCGCGGCCGCACCTTCCTCGGCATGGGCGAGGAAGACATCAACGTCCACGACCAGTGGGCGGTGGAAGGCATGGGCGCGATCCAGGACCGCACGCGCGAACACCTGGGCACCAGCGACAAGGTGATCATGGCGAACCGGCGCCTGCTGCTCAAGGCGATCGAGACCGTGCAGGCCGGCGGCGTGGCGCCCGGCGTCGCCGATGCGGCCCTGGCCGGCGAGATGCAGGGGCCCGACACGGTCGACGGCATCGCTCCCGCGGGCACCTGGGCCACCTGGTGGCGCGAACGCATCGAGGCGAAGCGCGCGGCGGCGCCCTGGCTGGCCGCCCGCGAACCCGGCACGCAGGCGCAGACGGCGTGACGTCGTTCGCCCAGCGTTGCGGCGTGCACGATGCGGCACGCGAGGAAGCAGTGGCGCGCGTCGCGCAGCGGATCGAGGCGCAGGGGCTGGAGCTCGTGCGCTTTGCCTGGTGCGACCTGCACGGCGTGCTGCGCGGCAAGACCCTGGTCGCCGCCGCCGCGCCGCGCGCCTTGCGCGAAGGCCTCGGCATGGTCAGCACGCTGATGCTGAAGGACACCTCGGACCGCACGGCCTTCCGGGTGTTCGAGCCGGGCGGCACGGACTCGCTGCCGGGGTTCGGCTTCGCCAACAACCTGCAGCTGCTGGGCGATCCGGCCAGCTTTCGCCAGCTTCCGTGGACCGCCGCCACCGGATGGATCCAGTGCCAGCCCTGGTTCACCGACGGCCAGCCGGTCGAACTGGACACCCGGCGCGTGCTGCAGCGCGCGCTCGCGCGGCTGGAAAAGGCGGGCTTCGAGCTCAAGTGCGGCCTGGAGATCGAGTTCCACATCTACCGCATCGAGGACGCGCAGGCGCAGCTCGATGCCGAGCAGGCCGCCTGGCCGGCGCCCGTGCCGCGGGTGAGCCTGGTGCATCCCGGCTACAACCTGCTGGCCGAAGGCTGGTACGACCTGGCGGAGGAGCCGCTGCGCATCGTGCTGCGCACCGCGCAGGCGCTGGGGCTGCCGCTGCTGTCGCTGGAGGTGGAGCTCGGGCCCAGCCAGGTGGAGGCCGTGTTCGAGCCCACCGATGCGCTCACGGCGGCCGACAACATGGTCCTGTTCCGCAACGCCGTGAAGATGGCGCTGCGGCGTGCCGGCTACCACGCCACCTTCATGTGCCGGCCGCCCTTTCCCAACATCATGTCCAGCGGCTGGCACCTGCACCAGTCGCTGGTGGACCTGCACACCGGCGCGAATGCGTTCCGGCGCGACAGCCCCGGCACGCACACCACGCCGGCCGATGCGGGCTCCACGCTGTCGCAGGTCGGGGAGCACTGGCTGGCCGGCCTGCTGCAGCATGCGCGCGGCATGGCCGTGTTCTGCACGCCGACGGCAAACGGCTTCGGCCGCTTCCGCCCCAACGCGCTGGCGCCGCAATCGGTGCTGTGGGGCCGCGACAACCGCGGGGCGCTGCTGCGCGTGATCGGCGACTGCGGCGACGAAGCGACGCGGATCGAGAACCGCATCGGCGAGCCCGCGGCCAATCCCTATCTCTACATCGCGTCGCAGGTCCATGCCGGCCTGGAGGGGATCGGCCGCCGGCTGCTGCCACCCGCAGCCACGGACGCGCCTTACGCCGGCACGGGCGAGAACCTGCCCACCAGCCTGGGCGAGGCGCTGGCGGCGCTGCGCACCGACCTCGGCCTTTGCGAAGCCTTCGGTGCGGCGTTCATCGACTACTTCACGCAGATCAAGCGCAGCGAGCAGCAGCGCCTGGAGGCGGCGGACGACAGCGAGGAGTTCATGCGACGCGAATACTTCGGCAGGTTGTGATGACGATCAAGGTGCACCTGTTCGGGCCGGCCTCGGCCCCCGGCGAGACGACGCTGGAAGTCAGACCCGGCCAGAGCCTCATGCAGGCGGCCGTTGCGGGCAACGTCAAGGGCATCGAGGCCGACTGCGGCGGCCTCCTGACCTGCGCCACCTGCCACGTCTACGTGCGCGAGCCCTTCGCCAGCCGGCTCGACCTGCCGACGGAGGACGAGATGGGCATGCTCGAATTCACCGCCTCGCCGCGGCGCGCGGGCAGCCGATTGAGCTGCCAGATCAGGCTCACGCCGGAGCTGGATGGCTTGGCGGTAGACTTGCCCGAGAGCCAACACTGAAAGCACGAAGATGATCCTGGAACTCGCCGACATCCGCATCGCACCGGGCAAGCAGAAGGAATTCGAGGAGGCGATCGAGCGCGGTGCGCGCAGCGTCATCGCCCGTGCCGAAGGCTGCCGCGGCTTCAAGGTGAACAAGGGCGTCGAGTCGCCGGAGCGCTACGTGCTGCAGGTCTTCTGGGACACGCTGGAAGACCACACGGTGAAGTTCCGCGGCGGCCCGCTGTTCGCCGAATGGCGCGCGATCGTGGGGCCGTTCTTCGCGCAGCCACCGGTGGTGGAGCACTTCACGCTGGTGGCGAAGAGCGGCGAGAACTGACGCGCGGCAACCCCTCGCAGGCTGGCTGCCGTCATCCCCGCGCAGCCTCACTCCCGTCATCCCCGCGCAGGCGGGGACCCAGAGCACGCGCGCAGCGCGTGAAAACCGGAAGCCCTGGATTCCCGCCTTCGCGGGAATGACGGAATTCCCGCCTTCGCGGGAATGACGGGATCTGCGCCTTCGCGGGAATGACGGGATTTGCGCCCTCGCGGGAATGACGGAATCTGCGCCTTCGCGGGAATGACGCGAGTTGCTCAGCGCGCCGCGACGTTGCGCTCGCCCAGGAAGATCTCCACCCGGCGGTTGCGGGCGCGGCCGGCGTCGCTGGTGTTGTCGGCCACCGGCTCGTGCTCTCCCCGCCCCGCCACCTGGATCTGCGCGGCGCTCACGCCGCGCGAGACCAGGTAGTTGCGCGTCGCCTGCGCGCGCTCCACCGAGAGCCGGTTGTTCAGTTCGTCGGAGCCGGTGCTGTCGGTGTGGCCGATGATGCGCACCTCCGTGTTCGGCTGGTTGGCCAGGCCACTGGCGAACTGGTCGAGGATGGGGCGCATGTTCGGCTTGATGTCGGCACGCCCGGTGTCGAACGACAGGTCGCTCGGCACGTTCAGCTTCAGCTGGTTGTCGGCCGTCTGGGTCACGGTGGCGCCGCTGCCCATGGTGGCGCGCTCCATCGCCAGCCGCTTCTGCTCCATGTTCCGGGACCAGATGTAGCCGCCGGCGGCGCCCACGCCGGCGCCGATCAGCGCGCCCTTGGTGTTGCCGCCGATCGCGGCGCCGGCCAGCGCGCCGACGCCGGCGCCGATCGCGGTGTTGCGGGTGGTCGGGGTCATGCCGGTGTTCATGTCGGCGCAGCCGGCGAGGCCGAAGGCCGCCGTGGTGACGGCGATGAGGCCGAGGCGGATCGAGTGGGTGTTCATCTTCTCTTCTCCTGTTGTAAAAGCCCATCCATTGGAGAGAAAAGCGGCGCCGCAGGCTGTCGGACAAGGCCGACCTTGAGCATTGTTACGCCTCTTCGCCCTCGGCCGCGAGGTCCTGGTGGGCGGCCACCAGGCGATCGAGCAGCGCGACCAGCTGCTCGCGATCGCTTTCGTCCAGGGGCGCCAGGATGCGCGCCTGCACCTTGCCCACCGCGCGCTTCATCCTGCGCGCCGCCTCCGCGCCCTCCGGCGTGACCCACAGGCACTTGCGGCGGCGGTCGTTGTCGTGCGCCGCCCGCCGCACCCAGCCGCGCGCTTCCAGCCGGCCGATCACGGAGCCGAAGGTCGCGGCGTCGAAGGCGACCTTGCGCGCCAGCGTCACCTGGTCCTCGCCGGGGTCCTCCAGCAGCGCATTGAGGATGGCGAACTGCACGGGCGTGACCTCGTAGGCGGCCGTCTCCTCCATGAAGATCGCCACCGCCACCTGGTGCGCGCGCCGGATCAGGTGCCCGGGCGCATGCCGGAAGTCGAATCCCTTGCCCATGGACGCCAGTCTATGCACGAACCTTGCGGTGGGTCAAATCCATATGTATGCTTAGCATCTATGGGCGGCCTCGTCCCGGCGCGCCGGGGAATCCGCGGGCTTCACCGGACTCCAATGGATGGACAGGCGCGCGGACCTGCAGAAGCCGAACGAATGATGACCCGCACCCTCACGGAACCCAGCCGCGCCACGCCGGTCTGGGGCGAATACGACGTCGTCGTGCTGGGCGGTGGCCCCGCCGGCATGGCCGCCGCCGTGGCGGCCGCGCGCGCCGGCCGCAGGACGCTGCTGGTGGAGCGCTACGGCTTCCTCGGCGGCATGGGCACCGCCGCCGGCGTGACCAACTTCTGCGGCCTGCACGCCAACGTGCATGGCGAGATCCGGCAGGTGGTGCATGGCGTGGCCGACGAGTTGCTGCAGCGCATCGCGCGCCTGGGCGGCCTCAACCAGCCGCACGCCCTGTTCGGCAAGACGGTGGCCCAGGCTTACGACACCGCCGCCTACAAGATCGCCGCCGACGACCTGCTGCTGTCCGCGGGCGTCGAGGTCCTGTTCCACGCGCTCGCCGCCGGCGTGGTGATGGAGGGCGAACGCCGCGTGCAGGCGCTGCTGGTCGAGACCAAGTCCGGCCGCCGCGGGGTACTCGGCCGCACCTTCATCGACGCTTCCGGCGACGGCGACCTCGCGGCCTGGGCCGGCGCACCGTACGACAAGGGCGACGGCGCCGGCAACATGCTCTACCCCTCGACCATGTTCCGCATCAACGGCGTCGATCCCGCACGCGCCGGCAAGGCCTGGGAAGTGATCCCCCGGCTGATGCTCCAGGCCGAGGCCGAAGGCCGCTACCGCTTCCCGCGCAAGACGCCGATCGTGCGGCCGCAGAAGAGCGGCATCGAATGGCGGGTCAACCTCACCCAGCTGGCCAACCGCGAAGGCAACGCCATGGACGGCACCGACGCGCGCGACCTGAGCGAAGCGGAAGTGCTGGGCCGCCGGCAGATCGCCGAAGTCGCCGGTTTCCTGCGCGAGGTGCCCGGCTTCGAGAGCTGCTACATCGTCGACATCGCGCCGCAGGTCGGCATCCGCGAGACGCGCCGCGTGCGCGGCCTGTACCAGCTCACCGAGAGCGACGTGCTCGATTGCGCGAGCTTCGACGACACCGTCGGCGTCAACGGCTGGCCGCTGGAGCTGCACCTGAAGGGCGACGTCGAATTCCGGTGGCCGAGGATCCCGGAGAGCCGCGGCTTCAACCACCTGCCCTACCGCATCACGGTGCCCGAGGGGCTGGACAACGTCTGGGTCGCGGGCCGCTGCGCCTCGATGAGCCACGAGGCGCAGTCGGCGGCGCGCGTGACCGGCGCCTGCTTCGTGATGGGCCAGGCCGCCGGCGCCGGGGCCGACCTGGCCCTGCAATCGGGCGTCGCCGCCAGTGCGGTGGACGTCGCTTCCCTGCAGGCGCGCCTCGAAGAAAATGGCGCCTGGCTGGGTCGCATCGCAAAGGAGACTGCATGAACGCCCCCCTTCCCACCGCGCAGCTGCGCCAGCAGTTGTACCGCGACATGGACCCGCACAACCTCACGCCCCTGTGGGAGGTGCTGCATGCGCTGGTGCCGCCGCAGCCGAAGACGCCCTGTGCGCCGGCGCTGTGGAAGTACGACGAGGTCCGGCCCTACCTGATGCGCGCGGGTGAGGTGATCACCGCCGAAGAGGCGGTGCGGCGCGTCCTGATCCTGGAGAACCCGAAGCTGCGCGGCCAGTCGGCGGTGACGCAATCGCTCTATGCCGGCCTGCAGCTGATCCTGCCCGGCGAGGTGGCGCCCAGCCACCGGCACACGCAGAGTGCGCTGCGCTTCATCGTCGAGGGCTCCGGCGCCTACACCGCCGTCGACGGCGAGCGCACGACCATGCGGCCGGGCGACTTCATCATCACCCCGAGCTGGACGTGGCACGACCACGGCCACGAAGCGGACCAGCCGGTGGTGTGGCTCGACGGCCTGGACATCCCGATGATCCGCTTCTTCGATGCCGGCTTCGCGCAGAACGACACCAGCAAGTCGCAGCAGGTCACGCGCAGCGAAGGCACCAGCTTCGCGCGCTACGGCCACAACATGGCGCCGGTCCGCGCGACATCCCCCTACGGCCGCACCTCGCCGATCTTCAGCTACCCCTACGAGCGCAGCCGCGAGGCGCTGGAGCAGCTCGAACGCGGCGCGCCCATCGACGCCTGGGACGGCAGCAAGCTGCGCTACGTGAACCCGCTCACCGGCGGCTGGCCCATGCCCACCATCGCCACCTTCCTGCAGAAGCTGCCGGCCGGCTTCAGCGGCAAGGGCTGGCGCCAGACCGATGGCGCCGTGTACAGCGTGGTCGAGGGTGAAGGCGAGGTGACCATCGTCTCCGGCGAGCAGGAGTGGCGCTACGCCTTCGGCCCGCGCGATCATTTCGTCGTGCCCTCGTGGCACACTGCGCGCCTCGCTTCCGCCAGGGGCTGCGTCCTGTTCAGTTTTTCCGACCGCCCCGTGCACGAAGCGCTGGGAATCCATTCCGAAGAAAGGTTGTCATGAGCTACGTCTTCCAGCCGGCGCCGGCCGTCAGCGTGCCCGTCGTGGGCCGCGCCGAGCGCTTCCCGGTCCGCCGCATCTACTGCGTGGGCCGCAACTACGTGGAGCACGCCAAGGAAATGGGCTTCACCGGCCGTGAGCCGCCCTTCTTCTTCCTCAAGCCGGGCGACGCCGCCGTGGTGGTGGATGCCGGCCAGACGGCGACCCTGCCCTACCCGAGCCTCACCAAGGACCTGCACCACGAGATCGAACTGGTGGCCTGCATCGGCAAGGGCGGCAAGAACATCCAGGCCGCGGACGCCAAGCAGCACATCTTCGGCTACGCGGTGGGGCTGGACATGACGCGCCGCGACCTGCAGGCGGACATGAAGAAGCAGGGCCGCCCGTGGTGCATCGGCAAGGCCTTCGACAACTCCTCCCCGATCGGCGCGATCACCCCGGCGCAGCAGGCCGGCGACATCGAGAACGCCGAGATCTGGCTGCAGGTGAACGGCAAGGACCGCCAGCGCAGTTCCGTCTCCAAGTTGATCTGGAACATCGGCGAGATCATCGAGCACGTCTCCAACGCCTGGGAGCTCGCACCCGGCGACCTGATCTACACCGGCACGCCGGAAGGTGTCGCCGCCGTGGTGGCCGGCGACACGCTCGTGGGCGGCGTCGCGGGCCTCGAGAGCATCTCCCTGAAGATCCAGGCGGCCTGAGGGTCGCCTCGGCACCACGCATGGGGCGCGGCGCCTACGCCGCTGCCCTATGATCGCGGCCATCCCGAAAAGCACAAAGAGGGGGTTAGGCTTGCGCGTCCTCGAGACACTGGCGAAGTTCTGCGCCATCGTGGCCGGTTTCATTCTCACGGGCATCACGCTCATGACCTGCGTGAGCCTGATCGGCCGCAACACCACCGGCGCCACCCTGGTGGGCGACTTCGAACTCACGGCCGTGACGGCCGGCGCCGCGGTGGCGCTGTTCCTGCCCTGGTGCCAGGCACGCCGCGGCAACATCATCGTCGACTTCTTCACCGCCAAGGCCGGCGCGCGCACCAACGAGCGGCTCGATCGCGTCGGCGCGCTGCTGCTCGGACTGTCGGTCGGCCTGCTCGCGTGGCGCACCACCCTCGGCGGCCTCAGCTCCTGGAACGCCCACTCCACGACCATGATGCTCGGCTTCCCCGAATGGATCGTGTACTGCGCGATGGTGCCGCCGCTGGCCCTCACGGCGGTGATCGGGCTGTGGCAGGCCGCCTTCGGCTTCGGACCGGAGGTGCACGAATGAGCCCGCTCGCGCTGAGCGGGGTGATCTTCGGTCTCATGCTGCTGTTGATGGCGATCCGCGCGCCGATCGCCATCGCGATGTTCGTGGCCGGCTGCGTGGGCTACGTGCTGCAGGCCGGGGCTGCGCCGCTCGAGAGCTTCCTCAACGCGCAGGCCTTCGCGCGCTTCGCCAGCTACGACCTGTCGGTGATCCCGCTGTTCATCCTCATGGGGAACTTCGCCACCCAGGGCGGCATCTCCAAGGCGCTGTTCGAGTTCGCCAGCGCCGTGATGTCGCGCTTCCGCGGCGGCCTGGCGATGGCGGCGGTGATGGCCTGCGCGGCCTTCGGCGCGATCTGCGGATCGTCGGTCGCCACGGCGGCGACGATCACCTCGGTCGCCCTGCCCGAACTCAAGCGCCACGGCTACTCGGGCCGGCTCGCCACCGGCACGCTGGCGGCGGGCGGCACGCTGGGCATCCTGATCCCGCCTTCGGTGCCGCTCGTGATCTACGCGATCCTGACCGAGCAGAACATCGCCAAGCTGTTCGCCGCGGCCATGGTGCCCGGCCTCATCGCCATGGTGGGCTACATGCTGGCCATCGGCATCTACGTGCGCCTGGTGCCGGGGCATGCGCCGGAGCACGAGCAGGCCTCGCGCGTGACGCTGCACGCGCTGGGCGGCGTGCTGCCGATCGCGCTGATCTTTGTGCTGGTCTTCGGCGGCATCTACGGCGGCTTCTTCACCCCCACGGAAGGCGCGGCGGTCGGTGCGGCGGCCACCTTCGTGGCGGCCCTGATCAAGCGCGAGATGACGTGGCAGAAGTTCAAGCACTGCTTCTACGCCACGGCCGAAGGCTCGGCGATGATCTTCATGATCTTCATCGGCGCCGACCTGATGAACGCGGCGCTGGCGCTCACGCAGGTGCCGGCGCAGCTCGCCAGCGTGGTGGGCGGCTGGGGCCTGTCGCCGGTGATGGTGGTGGCCGCGATCCTGCTGTTCTACGTGGTGCTCGGCGCGGTGATGGACGAACTGTCCATGATCCTGCTGACGATCCCGATCTTCTTCCCGCTGGTCATGACGCTCGACTTCGGCATGTCCAAGGAGTACACGGCGATCTGGTTCGGCATCATGGTGCTGATGACGGTGGGCTTCGGGCTGCTCGCGCCGCCGGTGGGGCTGAACGTGTATGTCGTCAACGGCATGGCGCGCGACGTCCCGATCTGGGAGAGCTACCGCGGCGTGATGCCCTTCCTGGTGAGCGACACGCTGCGCACGCTGCTGCTGCTGTTCTTCCCGTCGATCTCGCTCTGGCTGGTGAAGTACATCTCGTAGGCTGGGAGTGACCTGGCACGTCGGCGGTGTCGTGCATCCCGTGCGTCGGCGGTGACGTGCATCCCGTAGGCTGGCGGTGACGCGCGCAGCGCCGGAACCCCAGCGCTCGCCGGACAGGCGCTTCGCCCCATCGCTGGGGTTCGCGCGCTGCGCGGCTCACCACCAGCCTACGCCGAACCCGTGCGGGAAAGCCCCCAACGCTGCACCTGCGCCCATGCGGTAAGTTCAGGGGCTCTCTCCCTGGAGACCCGACAATGATGCAACGCAGAACAGTTCTTCGTACCGGCGCCGCAGCGGCGCTCGGCGGCGCGGCCCTCGGCAGCCTCGCGCAGCAGGCCGTCACGCTCAAGTTCCACACCTTCATGGCGCCCACCTCCAACGTGTGGCTGAACATGCACAAGGCGTGGATGGACAAGGTGGAGAAGGACTCCAAGGGCCGCATCAAGTTCGAGGCCTATCCGGCGATGCAGCTTGGCGGCACGCCGGTGCAGCTCTACGACCAGGCGCGCGACGGCGTGGTCGACATCATCTGGACGCTGCCGGGCAACACCGCCGGCCGCTTCCCGCGGGTCGAAGTGTTCGAGCTGCCCTTCATCATGTCCAACGCCGAGGCCACCTCCAAGGCGTACTGGGAATACGTGCAGACCCTCGCGCCCGACGAATTCAAGGAGACGCAGGTCATCGCCCTGCACGTGCACGGCCCCGGCGTGATCCACACCGTCGACAAGGCCGTCAAGACGGTGGCCGACATGCGCGGCCTCAAGGTCCGCGCGCCGACGCGCCAGGTGACCAAGCTGGTGGGCTCGCTGGGCGCCACGCCGGTGGGCATGCCCCTGCCGCAGATTCCCGACGCCCTCTCCAAGGGTACGATCACCGGCTGCGTGATTCCCTGGGAGGTGGTGCCCTCGGTGAAGGTGCACGAACTGACCCATCACCACGCGGAGTTCGATCCCGCCGGCGGCGCCCTGTACACCACGACCTTCGTGATGGCCATGAACAAGGCCAAGTACAACTCGCTGCCCCCGGACCTGAAGAAGGTCATCGACGCCAACTCCGGCATGGCCACTTCGGCCTGGCTCGGCAAGGTGCAGCAGGCCGGCGACATTCCGGGCCGCAAGGCCGCGGTGGACCAGCCCGGCACCAGCATCTTCACGGTCAGCCCCAACGAGGCGCAGGAATTCCGCCGCCGCTCGCGCCAGATCGAGGTCGAGTGGGTGGAGGACATGAACAAGAAGGGCTTCGACGGCCGCAAGCTGCTCGATACCGCCAAGGCCCTGATCGACAAGCACACGAAGACGACCAAGGCGTAAACTCGGTCCCCGACGTTTGCCCCGGAAGGCTCCTGCGGGAGCCTTTCTGTTGCCCGAAGGGAGCGCTGGGGTTCGCGCGCTTCGCGGCTCACCGCCAGCCTACGTTCACGCGCCCTCGCGCCCACCGACAGCCGACAAGTGACGTTTCGCAGTCCCATCAAGCATTGCCGCAATTGCGGAACCACCGTCGTCTACCGCGTGCCCGACGACGGCGACACGCACGAGCGCGCGGTCTGCCCGGCGTGCGACACCATCCACTACGAGAACCCGCTGAACGTGGTGGGCACCGTGCCCTACTGGGGCGACAAGGTGCTCCTGTGCAAGCGCAACATCGAGCCCCGCTGGGGCAAGTGGACGCTGCCGGCCGGCTTCATGGAGCTGGGCGAGACCACCGCGCAGGGGGCGATGCGCGAAACGCACGAGGAAGCCGGCGCGCAGATCGAGCTCGAAGGCCTGTTCACGGTGCTGAGCGTGCCGCGCGTGGGCCAGGTGCACCTGTTCTATCGCGCGCGCCTGCTGTCCGACGTGTTCGACCCCGGCTTCGAGACGCTGGAGGCCAGGCTCTTCGACCAGCACGAGATCCCCTGGGACGAGATCGCCTTCCGCACCGTGCGCGAGACGCTGGAGCACTTCTTCGCCGATCGCGCCCGCGGCCACTTCGCGGTGCACAACCTCGACGTGCTCTGAGAACGTCCGCTCCTAACGCGGCGACCGCTCCTAGCGCGGCACCTTGCTTTCCTCGCGCATGCGCGCTTCTTCCCGCCGCTTGACGCACAGCGGGTGGTTGCGCGCGCCGGGCTTGTCGCAGTGCTCCGAGAGGCACAGTTCCTTGGCCAGGAACATGCGGTCCCTGCACTGGTCGACGTCGCGGTAGTTGGCGGCGTTGCCCGCGTTGGCGCTCGCCACCGGGGGCGGCAAGGGACGGGGCGGCTCGGGCTCGACGCGCGGCGGCGCTGCCGCGGCCGCATTGGACGACTCCTGCGGCGGCGGCACGGCCGCGGTCCGGGTGCCGGACCGGCCCTGGGTCTCCGCCGCGGGCTTGCGCCCAGCCGCCTTCTCGGCCCGCTCCCGGTCCCGTTCGGCCCGGGTCTGCGGCTGCGCGGGCGCCCTCGCAGTGGAGGCCGGAGCGACGGTCGCGGCCTCGGGAGGCGCCGTGACGATGGCGGGTGCGGGCACCGGCGCCGGGACGGGCGGCGTGCCGGCCTGCGGCGCCGCAGCCACCGGCGCGGCGGGCGCCTGCGCCTGCGGAGCCGGCCCCTCGGTCTTGCCCCGGCCCAGCACCATGGCCAGCACACCGGCCACGGCGAGCACGCCCACGCCGGCCACGACCGCCATCGGCACCTTCTTCTTCGGCCCGGCTGCGGGTTCCCGTGCAGGCTCCGGCTTGGCCCTCGACGCCGCCGGTGCCGCGGCGGGCTTCGCTGCACCTGCTGGCGCCGGCGTGCTGGCGGCGGCGGCCGCGCCCGGCGGCGGCGGCTCGGTGACGGTGCGGGTGTATTCCTCCTCGATCCACTGCGTCGGCTGGAACGCGCTGGACGCCTCCGCCGGCGGCGGGCGGGCCGGCTCCGCCGGCAGCGCGCCGGCCTCGAGATTCGGGAACGCGCTGTTGGGGAACACGCTGGGCGCGAAAGCCGCGGGCGCCGCGACGGCGCCCCCCGGCTGCGTCACACCGGCGGCCACGGTCTGCTCGCCGCCGGACAGCTTGCGCAGGCGGCGGCGCGCCAGGTCCGCATAGATGCCGGCCGGGAATTTCTCCAGGAAGCCCTGGAGCTCCTCCGGGTCGGCGGAGTCCTTGACGTCCTTCCAGTAGACGAGCTCGAGCTCCTGCGTGACCGTCGACGCGCCGCCCGGCGTCGTCATCGCGCCGGGGACGGTGCCGCCCGGCGCCACGGTGCCGGGGCTGGTCAGCGGGCGGGACAGGGCCCGCTCGAACCTGCGGTTCGGGTTCAGCGGCGGCACCACCGTCTGGTCTTCCGCCCGGCGGATCGCCGCCTGCAGGGCGACGGCGAAATCGCGGGCGGTGGCGAAGCGCTCGTCGCGGTCCTTGGCCAGCGCCCGGGCGACGACCGCATCGAGCGCAGCGGGCAGGCGTGGATTGATGCTGCTGGGCGGCGGCGGCGTGTGGCCGATGATCTGGTGGATGATCGAGAAATCGTTGTCGCCGTCGAAGGGGCGCTTGTCCGTCAGCAGCTGGTACAGCACGACGCCGGCGGAGAACAGGTCCGCGCGCGAATCGATCTTCTGCCCCTGGACCTGCTCGGGCGCCATGTACTTCAGCGTGCCCACCATGCTGCCCTGGGTGCGCGTGGCCTCGCCCGAATCCTGGATGCGGGCGACGCCGAAGTCGGTCAGCTTCACGCGGCCGGCCGGCTCGATCAGCAGGTTGGCCGGCTTGATGTCGCGGTGGACGATGCCCTGCTTGTGCGCATAGTCCAGCGCGCTCAGCAGGTCGCGCACGATCTTGAGCGACTGCTCCAGCGAAAAGCGCTGGCCACGATCGAGGTGGTGCTTGAGGTCGTCGCCCTGGATGTACTCCATCACGAGGAAGGCGACGTTGGCGTCCCGGTCGGAGTCGTAGACGCTGACGATGTTCGGATGCTGCAGCCGGGCAGCGGAGCGCGCTTCGGTGCGGAAGCGGTGCTCGTATTCGGCGGCGGCTTCCTCCGAGAGGTTTTCCACCTTCACGGTCTTGATGGCGACGCGCCGGTCGAGGTTGGGATCGCGCCCTTCGTACACGACGCCCATCGCGCCCTTGCCGATGACGCGCAGCACTTCGTAACGGCCCAGCTTTTTCAGAGTCACATCAGCCCGAGGCGCAACAGGTGGAAATGCATTCTAGCCCGCGCCCCCTGGGCAAGGCCGAGCGGCTCAACCGTCGGGGCGCCCGCCTGTGTTGCGTTTCGCACGCAGGAGTGCGCGTGCGTACGCGCGTGCGAAATGGCGGTCCAGCAACTGATGGACCCAGGCCGGTTCGGCGGCGGCCCGTTCGGCATAGTCGCGGGCGAAGGCCTCCCAGGCGCGGGCCGCCCCGAACAGCCGGCGGCCGCTGCCCGGCAGGCGCTTGCGCAGCGCCTCCGGCTCGAAATCGGCCAGCACGCCGCGGATCGCCTCCTGCACCGCCTGGCCCATGGCCTGCTCGTGCGCCACCAGTTCGGCGGCGACTTGCGCCATGGCGCGGTCCGGCGGCACGAAGCCGCCGCTGGCGGCGGCGCCGCCGAACAGGTACTCCAGCCTGGTTTCGATCGGCGTGTCCAGCCGCAGCGGATGGAGCTCGCTGCGCTCCGCCGGCGTCGGCTCGCCGGCGCGGGTGTCGCGACGCGTGGCGGCCGCGGCCTCGCTGGCCTGCAGCAGGGCCTGCACGGCGATGCGCGTGATCCGGCCGATGGTCTGCAGCTCGCCGCGGGTGAGCCCGGCATGCGTCGCGCCGTGGACCCCGAGCCCCTCGAAGAAGGACTCCAGGTCCGGCGCCGGCGCGAGCGCCTCGGCGCGCAGCGATCCGCCCGGCGCCCCGGGGCCGAAGGTGGTCTGGAAGCCCCAGTCGCCGAACGGATCCTCCTCCGCCGGCGTCTCGGGCCGGGTGGTGCCCTCGACGGAATCGAGCAGTTCGGCCGCGGACTGGAGGTTCGCCCAGGCATCGACGGACGCCGGTCCCGTCTGCTCGTCCTGCGTCGCCAGCGCGGCGGTGATGCGGAAGGCCGACAGCGAAAGCACCTCGCCCGCGGCCAGCACGCCGCGCGCGCCGGGCGGCAGTTCGCCGGCGGGCGTCTGCACGCCATTGACCACCGACAGCACGTGGAACTGCAGCAGGTCGCCGTCGTTCCACAGGCTCAGGTGCCGGCGCGAGACGTTGCGCTCCGCGTCCGGCAGGCAGATCGCGCAGTCGCTGTCGCGGCCGAGGATCAGCGCCGGCTCGCCCGCTTCCAGCCGGCGGGTCACATCCACTCCCGGGCCGGCGACGTGGATCTGCAGCGCCATGGCGACCGGCCGGCTAACTGGCGACGGCGAAACTGGCGATCGGGGCGGCCTCGGCCCCGCGGTCGCAGCCGAGCGCGATCTGGCCCTGCCCGACCAGGTAGCACTCGGTGCGGCGCAGGATCACCGGCTCCGGCTGGTTGCCGAAGTAGACCCAGGTGCCGAAGCTCGAAGCATCGGTCAGCACGAAATGGCCGCCGCGCCACTGCACCGTGGCATGCAGGCGCGAGACCCGCGAGTCGTTCACGGGCAGGTCCGCCGTTGCCGAGCGGCCGAGCGTGATCGGCTCGCCGCGCGGCTGCATCTGCACCCGCTGGCCGTCGATGCTGATTTCCAGGTGCGCCTCGCCCGCGGCGTGGCTGCCGAGCGAGGCGCCCATCACGGTGGCGTCGCCCTCGTGGCCTGCCTGCCATTCGACGCGGAACACTTCCGTCGGGTCGCTCTTGCCGCGCAGGTACATGGGCCCGAGGCTGCGCAGCTTCTCCCGCAGCGGCACCGGCAAGGCGGCGCGCACGCGCTGGGTGGTGAGGATCTGCTCGGCCCCGGCCAGGTCGGCCAGCCGCGCCGCGCTGTTGACGGCGTCGCCGTAGCAGTCGCCTTCGATCTCCACGACCTCGCCCGCTTCGATGCCCATCTGCATCTGCACGGGTCGGCCGGTGCCGCCGGGGCGGACCGGCTTGTCCTGCAGCTGGACCTGGATGGCGATGCAGGCGGTGAGGGCCTGCTGCTCCGCGGCGAAGACGACGAACAGGCCGTCGCCGAGCAGCTTCACGACCCGGCCCTGGTGCCGCTCGAACACCTTGGCGAGCGCGCCCGTGAGCTGCGTGACGAAGCGCCCTGCGGTCTCGTCTCCGAGGCGCTCGAAGATGCCCGTACTGCCCACCAGGTCAGCGAATACGACGGAGGCCATGCACGGCCATTATGCCCCGCGGTCGCCGGCGCGCTCACTTGCCGCTGCGCGCCTCCAGGTACGCCAAGAGCGAGGCGATGTCGTCCCGGCCCAGGTCGAGGTTGGGCATGCGGACCTGCTTGTACCGCGCGAACAGGCGGGTCGCGATCGGATCGCCTTCGGCCAGCACCTG
The DNA here is from genome assembly GCF_016722765.1 of Ramlibacter alkalitolerans. Taxonomy (GTDB): domain Bacteria; phylum Pseudomonadota; class Gammaproteobacteria; order Burkholderiales; family Burkholderiaceae_C; genus Ramlibacter; species Ramlibacter alkalitolerans. The sequence goes on from NZ_JAEQND010000023.1 coordinate 25,373, forward strand.
CTCGGGCTCCGCCAGGTAGCGGGCCAGCCAGGCGCGCTCCCGGCGGCTCGTGACGCCCAGCAGGTCGGGGCCGACCCGGTCGCCCTCGCCGATGGTGTGGCAGGCGCTGCAGCGGCTCTGGAACAGGTACTGCGACTTGCTGCCGGTGAGGGGCCGGGCCTCGGCATAGCTGGGGGTGGCGCCCTCGCGCTTCCAGCCGAGGAAATTCGCGATGGTCGTGGCGAGGAACTGCGGATTGTCCATCGGCGAGTTGCGCATCCACGTGCCCTTCGCCACGTTGCCCACCATCAGGCTGGCGGCGTGGCCGTCCCGGGTGGCCGCATCGAAGCTGCGGGACAGGCCCAGCTTGCGCGCGATCAGCTGGATATCCGCTTCCTTGCCCGAGAGGAACAACCAGCCCGGACCGACGCCGAACTTCTGCGCGTACGCCTTGTTCTCCCTCGGCGTGTCCCAGGGGTCGATGGCGATCGAATAGAAGAAGATGTCGCGCCCCATGCGCTCGCCGAACAGCTTCTGCACCTTCACCAGGTTGGCCGTCTCCAGCGGGCAGACGTCCTTGCAGCTCGTGTAGAAGAGAAGGACGGCGACCGACTTGCCCTTGAGCAGGTCGTCGTAGAAGCGCAGCGTCCTGCCGTCCTGCGTGGTGACGGGAACGTTCGGGAAGTAGTCCGCGCCCCAGGGGGTGGCGGCCCCCGACGTTGCGCCGGCGCAGAGCACCGCGGCGGCGGCGAGTGCGGCGCGGCTCCAGCGCCGCCAGCCCGTGCAAATCATGGCGAGACTCCGGCGGCAGGCTAGGTGCGAGGCACGGTCGAAATCTGCACCGGCGTCGTGCTCACGCCGCTCGCTGCGTTGTAGTAGACGCCGAAGGTCGCCAGGGCCGAACGCGCCAGCGTGACGCCCCCATCCGCGGCAAACGAGAAGCCGAGCTCGACCGGCTCGAAGGCCTTCAGCGGCCGGTGCAGGATCGCCTGGCTTGCGACCTGGTAGGCCTTGCCCGTGCGCAGCCCCTTGCCCGTGACCTGGCTCAGGTCCACGATGAGCTCCAGCACCGGCGGGGCGCCGAACACGGTGTCGTAGATCACCCTGCCGGTGATGGACGCCTGGCCGGTGAAGACCACCGGCTCGGAGGCCGCGCCATCGGCTCCCACGGTGCCCGCCGCCAGGGCGAGGAGCGTCTTCTCCACCGGGGCGGGGTCCGCCGCCGCACTGGTGCCCCACGCCAGCGATCCGGCCGCCGCGCCGACCACGGAGGCCACCACGACGGGAAGCGCGGTTCGATGCATCGTCTTCATGGTTTGCTCCCCCTGCTCAGTACGCCGTCCGGAGGACGTCGTCGGGGTCCCGGAACGTCACGCCCTGCGGCGTCGGGATGGGCGTGGGCAGCGGCCGCAGCATCGGCGTGCCCCCGTCGTCGATCTCCCAGCGCAGCAGCATGGCGTTGTCCTCATGCACCGTGTTGTGGCAGTGCTCCATGAACATGCCGCCCCAGTCGCGGAACTGCATCGTGATCTTCACCGTGCCGCCGGGACGCAGCCGGTAGACATCCTTGCGTCCGCGCTCCCACGGCGGGACCTTCCTGGCGCTGCCGTCGCGGGCGAGCACCTGCCCCTCTTCGAAGTGGATGTGGATCGGATGGTCCCAGCCGCCCCCGCCATTCTTGAGCGTCCAGATTTCGCGGGTGCCGTACCGCGGTGCGGCGGAGATGCGGCCGAAGTCGGCCGCCAGCATGTCGCCGTCGTTGGTCTCGATGCCCCAGGGACCGAAGTAGGAGGAGACCGGATCCCGGGTGGTCTGCTTGCCGCCGCGCCCGAACTCGAACACCCGCTCGCGCGCCACGGGGATGGCGGACAGGTCGGGGTTGGGGATCAGCGTGGCAGGCACCCGGCTCTGGTCGGGGGCGGACAGCGGCAGCACCACCCGGAACTCCAGGAACTTGCCGACGCAGGGATCATCGGAATTGCCGGACAGGGCTTCGGAGAGGCTGAGATCCTCCGCGATCCGCTTGCCATCCTGGTGCTCGGCCAGGTTGACCATGTACACGCGCGTGCCGAGGGCATAGCGCGAGAAGTCGATCACGATGTCGTAGCGCTCCGCGATGCCCTGCTCGTCGAGCTCGGTGAGGACCACCGGATTGGGCAACAGGTTGCCGTCGTTGGCGATCTGGATCATCGGCGAGCGGTCGCTCAGGGCCAGCTTGAAGAAGCGCGACACCGAGGCGTTGAGGATGCGGAAGCGGTACTTGCGCGGCTCCACGTTGAAGAACGGCTTCCAGAACAGGTTCACCGTCATCTGGTCGCCCAGGAAACCGTCGAAGTCGAAGATGTCGAAATTGAGCTGCCCGTCCCGGTCCCAGGCCTTGTCGGCCAGCATCAGGTTGACGTCGTAGTCCAGGTTGCCCCAGCTCTTCGCCGTGCCGCTCGGGAGCCGCAGGTTGACGCCGTCATCGATCGCCTCGTTGCCCCGGTCGAGCGCGCTGTAGATGTTGAACATCGCGGCGTTGCCCTTGTAGACGTTCTGCGAGGTGAAGCTGAACATGTGGTCGTGGAACCAGTGGGTGCTCATGGTCTCGCGCCAGTCGCCGGGGATCCGGTCGACGCCGCCGTCGTCCCGCGGCGTGCCGGCCCGGTCGTCGGTGGCGTCCTTGTTGACGCTCGTGTGGCCGGCCAGGACGATCGGCCAGTGGTAGTCGTAGAACTGGCCGGGGAAGAAGTAGGCTCCCGTGAAGCCGTCGTTCTCCGCGCCGTGGTGGCCGTTGTGTTCGTGCGTAGAGATCGTGTGGATGCCGAAGCCGCCGTTGCGCGACTGGTCCGGATCGAGCCGGTTGTGGTGACGGAACAGGATGGGATGGCCGTAGCGGCCCATCACCAGCTTGGGCGGCAGCGTTCCGTTGAAGGTCCAAACCTTGTCGGACCGCTGCAGGGGCATGCGCGGATGGAAACGGAATTCGACCGGCATCGTCGCCGGGTCGAAATCGCAATTGAGCCGCGCCGTCACCTCGGGCCGGTAGACCCCGGCCGCATTCGCCTTCGCGCCCTCCTGCGTGGCCTGGAACGCGACCTGCGGCGCGCAGCGCGGGTCGTCGAAGCCCTGGTGCGCCCAGATCGCTCCAGGCGGGCGCCCTTCGATCGGGCCATAGCCGCCGCCGAGGAGCGGCGACACCGCTTGCAGGGTGGTGTTCGCCTCGCGGGTGGGCGCCGGGCTCATGGTGGTCATGGCGCCCGGCGTCAGGACGTCGAAGCGCAGCAGGGGCTGGGTGAACGCAACGGCGCCGAACAGGGGGCTGCGCGGAACGCCCGTCGGGATGGCACCCCATGAACTGCGCACGAACGGACTCAGGCCGTGGGTGGCGGACAGCAGGCCGCCCGAGGTGAACACGCCCCACTTGATCAGTTCACGCCGGCTGACCTGCCCTTGCGAGAGCGCCCGGACGATTTCGAGACGGTTGCGGCGGGCGGCCTCGGCCTCGCGCAGCACCGAGGCAGAAGCACACTTCGACAAGTAGATGGACATCGTGTCACCTTGGTCGAGGTTGACGGACCCGCGCACCGGCCAGGTGGGGGCAACTCAGGCCGCTACGTTTTAGATCGCATCTCGCACGATTCAAGGTGAATGCAACACCCTGTATCGATCGCCGAGCTCTGCGTGAAGGCGAATTCCGACGTGACTGTCGGCGAAATCCACTGCGGGGGTCAGGTTGCCGGCGCCAGTGCCTCTTCCGCCGGTCGTTTGTCGCGATTTGGCACAAAAACAAACATTCAGCGAAACGTATGGCTTTGTACAGGGCCGAGCTGCTGTGGTGGGCAGAAAAAAAGCCCGGACCTTTTCAGGTCCGGGCTTTCGTGTCTTTGGTCGGCGTGGCGGGATTCGAACTCGCGACCCCTTGCACCCCATGCAAGTGCGCTACCAGGCTGCGCTACACGCCGAGCCCGCAATTATAGCCGGGCGGAATGGCACATTTCGCGCCCTCAGTGAATCGAGCTGAGCAAGTCGCGGATTTCGAACAGTTCGCGCCGCAGCAGCTGCAGCTTTTGGGCGAACTCGTGGCGTTCCTCGGGCAGGGCGTCCTCGAACTGGCTCTCGCCGAAGCCCGAATCCTCGACCTCGACCTCCTCCACGCCTTCGAGCATGACCTCGCCGGCGCGGCGCTTGTCGCGCTCGGTCTGCACGATTTCCTGCAGCTTGTTGCGCGCGCCGCTGATCGTGAACCCCTGGTCGTACAGCAGGTCGCGGATGCGCCGGATCATCAGCACCTCGTGGTGCTGGTAGTAGCGGCGGTTGCCGCGCCGCTTCATGGGCCGCAGCTGGGTGAACTCCTGCTCCCAATAACGGAGCACGTGAGGCTTGACGCCACACAGCTCGCTGACCTCGCCGATCGTGAAGTAGCGCTTGGCGGGGATTGCCGGGAGGGCTTTCTCCATTGAAATCAATCTACTAGGAGAGAAAGCTGCTAGGTTACTCTAAGGTACGCGGGATGCAAAGCCGGGCGGTGGCGCGAAGCCCGCCGGCGTTGGATTTTTTTGGAGCGAAGCTGACGCGGGCGTCAGGAATCGCCGCCGCCGTTGCCCTGGATCTGCTCCTTGAGCTTGTGGCTGGCGTGGAAGGTCACGACGCGGCGCGCCTCGATCGGGATCGCCTCGCCGGTGCGCGGGTTGCGCCCGGGGCGCGGCGCCTTGGTGCGGATCTGGAAATTGCCGAAGCCCGAGATCTTCACGTCCTGGCCCTCGACGAGGCTGCCGGAGATCAGGTCGAAGAAGGCATCGATCATGTCCTTCGACTCGCGCTTGTTCAGCCCGATCTGCTCGAACAGGAGTTCGGCCAGCTGCGCCTTGGTCAACGCGGGGGTTTCCAGGCTTTCGACGGCAAACTCCATCACGTCTTCTTCCTTGAGCGCTGTTGTTGTCGTGAGATCGGACATCGTCACCCCCTCAGGCGGCCCCCGAGTTGCGTGGTGACCCGCTCCACCACGGCGCGCACCGCGGTCTCGATCTGCTCGTCCGTCAGTGTGGCGTCGCTGCGCGCGAGCGTCAAGCGAACGGCCAGGCTTTTCTCGTTGAGCCCCAGCCCGGCGCTCGCCTGCTGCGGCTTGTAGACGTCGAACAGGAAGGCATCGCGCAGCAGGCCGCCCGTGTCGGCGGACCGGATCGCGGCCAGCAACTGGTCGTGCGTGACCTTCTCGCCCACGATCACGGCGATGTCGCGCTCGGCCGGCTGGAAGCGCGGCACCGGCTCGAACTGCGGCACCCGGCGCGCCGCGACGGCATCAAGATCGAGTTCGAACACGAACGGCGCATGCGGCAGCTCCCACTTCTGGCGCCAGCGCGGATGCAGCTCGCCGACGAAGCCGACCTCGCGGCCGTCCACGCGCACGGCGGCGCAGCGGCCGGGGTGCATGGCCGGATGCTGCGCGGCCGCGAACTCCGCCTGCAGCGGCGACAACAGCGCCTGCACGTCGCCCTTCATGTCGTAGAAATCGCCGTGCGTGGCCTTGCGGGCCCACTGCAGGCCGTCCGGGTCGCCGTAGGCCAGGCCCGCGACCTTCATGGGCTGGCGCACGCCGCGCACCGTGGTGTCGGTGGTCTGCACCGAAGCGTCGCGCAGGAACACCCGTCCGAGCTCGAACACGCGCACCCGTTCGGCCTTGCGATCGAGGTTGAACTTGAGCGCCTGCAGCAGCGAGCCCACCAGCGAGGAGCGCATCACGCTCATCTGGCTGGCGATCGGGTTCAGCAGCTTGATGGGATCGGTGTTGCCGGCGAGGTCCTGCTCCCAGTGCGCCTCGACGAAGCTGAAGTTGATCGTCTCCTGGTAGCCGAGGGCGGCGAGCAGGCGGCGCACCGCGAAGCGGCTGCGGCGGTTCTCCGGCGGCAGCTTGGCCGTGATGGGCGCCAGCGGCGGCGTGGTCGGCAGCGCGCTGTAGCCGACGATGCGCGTGACCTCTTCGATCAGGTCTTCCTCGATCGCGAGGTCGAAGCGATAAGGCGGCGGCGTGACGGTGATGACGCCGGCATTGGCGCTTGCCGGCAGCTGCAGGCGGGCGAACGCGTCCAGGCACTGCGCCTCGGTGACGGGCATGCCGATGACCTTGGCCGCGCGCGCGACGCGCAGCTGCACCGGCTTGCGTTCGGGCAGCTTCACCTGCTGGTCGTCCATCGGGCCGGCTTCGCCGCCGCAGATCTCCTGCACCAGGCGCGTGATGTACTCGATGTGTTCGACGGTCCGGCTCGGGTCGACCCCGCGCTCGAAGCGGTGGCCGGCGTCGGTGGAGAAGTTGTAGCGGCGCGAGCGCCCCTGCACCGCTTCGGGCCACCAGAACGCGGCTTCGACGTAGACGTTCTTCGTGGCGTCGGAGACGGCCGTGGCGTCGCCACCCATGATGCCGGCCAGCGATTCCACCTCGCGCTCATCGGCGATCACGCCGACCTTCTCGTCGACGGCGATCGTGGTGCCGTTCAGGAGCTTGAGCTGCTCGCCCGGGCGGCCCCAGCGCACGTCGAGCGCGCCGTGGATCTTGTCGAAGTCGAAGATGTGCGAAGGGCGGCCGAACTCGAACATCACGTAGTTCGAGATGTCGACCAGGGCCGTCACGCTGCGCTGCCCGCAGCGGGCCAGCCGTTCGACCATCCATTGCGGCGTCTTCGCCTGCGTGTCCACGTTGCGGATCACGCGGCCGGAGAAGCGCCCGCAGAGATCGGGGGCGGTCACCTTCACCTTCAGCCTGGCGTCGTTAACCGGCTGCACGGGCTCGAACTTCGGCTCCTTCAGCGGCGCGCCGGTCAGCGCGGACAGCTCGCGCGCGACGCCGTACACCGACAGCGCGTGCGCCAGGTTGGGCGTGAGCTTGAGCGTGAAGACGTGGTCGTCGAGCTGCAGGACTTCGCGGATGTCGGCACCGATGGCCGCGGACGCATCCAGCTCCAGCAGGCCCGCATGGTCCTCGGACAGCTTCAGCTCGCGCGCCGAGCACAGCATGCCCTGGCTCTCCACGCCGCGCAGCTTGCCCAGCTTGATCGCGAAGGGCTGGCCGTCTTCGCCCGGCGGCAGGACGGCCCCGACCAGCGCCGTCGGCACGCGGATGCCGGGGCGCGCGTTCGGCGCACCGCAGACGATGTTGAGCAGCGCGCCCTGCCCCACGTCCACCTGGCACGCGCGCAGGCGGTCGGCGTTCGGGTGCTGCACGGCTTCCTTGATCTCGCCCACCACCACCTTGGTGAAGGGCGGCGCCACCGGGCGCAGTTCCTCCACTTCCATGCCGCCCATGGTGAGCGTGTCAGCGATCTGTTGCGTGGTCAGCGGCGGGTTGCAGTACGCGCGCAGCCAGGATTCGGGGAATTGCATACGTCTTGTCTAGGACTCGGATGTCTTCTCGCGTGCCGCCGCGGACCGGCTTGGCCGGACCGCAGGGAGCGCCCCCTCGAGGGGGAGGCGCCGGAGGCGCTGCGGGGGGGAGCCATTATCGGAATTGCTTCAGGAACCGGATGTCGCCGTCGAAGAACAGGCGCAGGTCGTTCACCCCGTAGCGCAGCATGGTCAGGCGGTCCGGGCCCATGCCGAAGGCGAAGCCGATGTGCTTCTCCGGGTCCAGGCCCATGTTGCGTACCACCTGCGGGTGGACCTGGCCGGAGCCGGCCACCTCCAGCCAGCGGCCGGCCAGCGGCCCGCTCTGGAACTGGATGTCGATCTCCGCCGAAGGCTCCGTGAACGGGAAGAAGCTGGGACGGAAGCGCAGCGCCAGGTCGTCGCTTTCGAAGAAGGTGCGGCAGAAGTCGGTGAAGACGACCTTGAGGTCCTTGAAGCTCACGTTCTCGCCCAGCCACAGGCCTTCGCACTGGTGGAACATCGGCGAGTGCGTCGCGTCGCTGTCGACGCGGTACGTGCGGCCCGGGGCGATGACGCGGATCTCCGGCATCGGCTCGCCCCGCTTCACGGCCTGCGCGTAGCGCTTGATATGCGCATGGGCGTAGCGCACCTGCATCGGCGAGGTGTGCGGCCGCAGGTTGTAGGGGATGCCGTCGTCGCCGTCGATGTCCACGTAGAACGTGTCCTGCATCGAGCGCGCCGGGTGGTTGGGCGGGTTGTTCAGCGAGGTGAAGCTGTGCCAGTCGCTTTCGATCTCGGGGCCGTCGGCCACGTCGAAGCCCATGGAGGCGAAGATCTGCTCGATGCGCTCCAGGGTGAGCGACACGGGATGCAGTCCGCCGGGCTCGCGGATGCGACCGGGCAGCGAGACGTCCAGCGCCTCGGCCTTCAGTTGCGCTTCCAGTTCGGCGTCGGCCAGCGCCTGGCGCCGCTCGGTCAGCGCCGCCTCGATCGCCTGCTTGGCCTGGTTGATCGCCGCGCCGCGCGACTTCTTCTCCTCCACGGAGAGCGCGGCCAAGCCCTTCATCAGCTCGGTGATGCGGCCGGACTTGCCGATGAACTGCGCCTTGGCGTTCTCCAGCTCCGCGGGCGTGCCCGCCTGGCCGAACGCTGCGCGGGCGCTGGCGACGATCGAATCGAATTCTGGTTTCATGGGGATTCAGGTCCCGTTGGAGCGATGGTGCTTGCCTGAGCAGGTTCTGACCGATGAACCACGACGTCTCGCAAAGGGAATCAAAAAAGACAGGGCTAGCGCCTCGCAGCCCTAGCCCTGTCCCAATGCGTTTGCAGCGGGCGCGGCCGAGACCGCGCCCCGAAGCGAAACTCAAGCAGCCAGCTTGGCCTTCACCTGGTTCACGATGCCGGTAAACGCTTCCGGGTCATGGTAGGCGATATCGGCGAGGACCTTGCGGTCGATGTCGATGCCGGCCTTGCGGATCCCGTTGGCGAACTGGCTGTACGTCAGCCCGTTCGCACGCGCGGCGGCGTTGATACGGGCAATCCACAGCTGGCGGAAGACGCGCTTCTTGGCACGGCGGTCGCGGTAGGCATACTGCCCCGCCTTCATCACCGCCTCCTTGGCGATGCGGAAGACGTTGCCGCGGCGGCCGCGGAAACCCTTGGCGAGGGCGAGGACCTTCTTGTGACGGGCGCGAGCCGTTACACCACGTTTGACGCGAGGCATTGTGTGTTCTCCTTCTTCGTCTGGTGATTACAGGCCGGCGAACGGCAGCATCTGCGCCATGTGACCCATGTTGGTCTCATGGACGGCAGTCGGGCCGCGCAGGTGGCGCTTGTTCTTGGTGGACTTCTTCGTCAGGATGTGACGCTTGAAGGCCTGGGCACGCTTGACCGTCCCGCCCGGGCGCACGCGGAAGCGCTTCTTGGCGCCGCTCTTGGTCTTCATCTTGGGCATTGCTGCTCCTTCTATGTTGTGCTCGTGAGGCGTCACGGAAAAGACCGTGCCTTGATGGCCCCGAGCCACTTGTTCGCCCGCAGCGACCAACCGCGGGCTCACTCATGACGAAATGACTTCGCGCTGCGCGCCTCGATGACGGATTGAGCAGGTCATTCCGTCATGCCAGGCCGCAGGCCGGCGTCATTTCGTCATTGACTTCACGATGTCGTCGCCGGCGAACCGGCGGCTTCCGAGGCGGGCTTGGGAGCCACCGCCACCTTCTTCTTGCCCGGCGCGATCATCATGATCATCTGCCGGCCTTCCAGCTTCGGGAACTGCTCGACGATGATGGTATCGCCGAGGTCGTCCCGGATGCGCTGCAGCAGCGCCATGCCGATTTCCTGGTGCGTGATCTCGCGCCCCCGGAAGCGCAGCGTGATCTTGCACTTGTCGCCTTCGGCCAGGAAGCGGCGGATGTTGCGCAGCTTGATGTTGTAGTCACCGTCGTCGGTGCCCGGCCGGAACTTGACTTCCTTGATCTCGATGACCGTCTGCTTGGACTTCGCTTCCGCGGCCTTCTTCTGTTCCTGGTACTTGAACTTGCCGTAATCCATCAACCGACAGACCGGCGGATTGGCAGTGGCGGCAATTTCTACCAGGTCGACGTCTGCCTCGCCGGCCATTCGCAGGGCGTCCTGCAGGCTCACGATGCCCAGCGGCTCGTTGTTGGGTCCGCTGAGGCGGACTTCGGGAGCCATGATCTCCCGGTTCAGGCGGTGCTTGCGTTCCTCACGCTGGCGGCGGTCACGAAAATCAGTAGCGATGGTCCGGATCCTTCATCTCAATAAGGCTACAAAACCTGTAGCATCACCGCCGCAGCCCGCGCCAGCCGCGGCGTGACTCGATGAAGAATCAGACCTTGCTGGCGATGTCCCCGGCGATCCTCTTCGAGAATTCCTCCAGGGGCATCACGCCGAGGTCCTTGTTGCCCCGGGCGCGCACCGCGACGGCACCAGCCGCCTTCTCCTTGTCGCCGACGACGAGGAGGTAAGGCGGCTTTTGCAGTGAATGCTCCCGTATTTTATACGTGATCTTCTCGTTGCGCAGATCCGTCGCCACCCTAAGCCCTTGATTCCTCAGCGTTTTGGCAACTTCGTTGACGTAATCGGCCTGTCCGTCCGTGATGTTCAGCACGACGGCCTGCACCGGCGCCAGCCAGACGGGCAGCGCGCCGGCGTGCTGCTCGATCAGGATGCCGATGAAACGCTCGAGGCTGCCGACGATGGCACGGTGCAGTACCACCGGCCGGTGGCGGGCGCCGTCCTCGCCGACGTACTCGGCGTCCAGCCGCGTCGTCAGGTTGAAGTCGACCTGCATCGTGCCGACCTGCCACTGGCGGCCGATGGCGTCCTTGAGCGTGTATTCGATCTTGGGGCCGTAGAAGGCGCCGTCGCCGGGCGAGATCGTGAACTCGCAACCCGAGCGGCGCAGCGATTCCATCAGGGCGTTCTCCGCCTTGTCCCAGAGCTCGTCGGAGCCGATACGCGCTTCCGGCCGCGTTGCGACCTTGTAGATGATCTCCGTGAAGCCGAAGTCCTGGTACACGCGGTGCAGCACGCGCGTGAATTCCTCGCACTCGGGCAGGATGTGGTCTTCGGTGCAGAAGATGTGACCGTCGTCCTGCGTGAAGCCGCGCACCCGCATGATCCCGTGCAGCCCGCCCGAAGGCTCGTTGCGGTGGCACTGGCCGAATTCCCCGTAGCGCAGCGGCAGGTCGCGGTAGCTCTTCACGCCCTGCTTGAAGATCAGGACGTGCCCCGGGCAGTTCATCGGCTTGAGCGCGTACTCGCGCTTTTCCGACTCCGTGACGAACATGTTCTCGCGGTACTTGTCCCAATGGCCCGTCTTCTCCCACAGCGACTTGTCCAGGATCTGCGGCCCCTTGACCTCCTGGTAGCCGTTGTCGCGGTAGACCAGGCGCATGTACTGCTCCACGGCCTGCCAGATGGCCCAGCCTTTCGGGTGCCAGAAGACGACGCCCGGCGAGACCTCCTCGAGGTGGAACAGGTCCAGCTCGCGCCCCAGCCGTCGGTGGTCGCGCTTCTCGGCCTCCTCCAGCATCGTGAGGTACTGCTGCAGTTCCTCCTTCGTGGCCCAGGCCGTGCCGTAGACGCGCTGGAGCATCTCGTTGCGGTGGTCGCCGCGCCAGTAGGCTCCGGCCACCTTCATGAGCTTGAAGAACTTCAGCTTGCCCGTCGAGGGCACGTGGGGGCCGCGGCACAGGTCCTCGAAGCGGCCCTCGGCGTAGAGCGACACGTCCTCGCCCTGCGGGATGCTGCCGATGACCTCGGCCTTGTAGTTCTCGCCCAGCTCCTTGAAGTGCTTGACCGCCTCGTCGCGTGGCAGCACGCGACGCGTGACGGGCTCGTCCTTCGCTGCAAGCTCCGCCATGCGCTTCTCGATGGCCGCCAGGTCCTCGGGCGTGAAGGGACGCTTGTACGCGAAGTCGTAGTAGAAGCCGTTCTCGATGACCGGGCCGATCGTGACCTGGGCCTCGGGGAACAGTTCCTTGACGGCGTAGGCCAGCAGGTGCGCCGTCGAGTGGCGGATCACGTCGAGGCCTTCGGGATCCTTGGGCGTGAGGATGGCGACCCGCGCCCCATCGGGGATCGTGAACGTCGTGTCGACGACCTTGTCGTCGACCTTGCCGGCGATGGCCGCCTTGGCCAGGCCGGGGCCGATGGAGGCAGCCACATCGGCCACCGTGACGGGTTGTTCGAACTCGCGCTGCGAGCCGTCGGGAAGCGTGATCCGGATCATGATGAGAGTGTTTTCTGGGCGTTCGGGCAACAAAAAAGCGCGGTGACGGCCGCGCTTTTCGGTTGGAGTGGCAACTTCAGGACGCGCGACTACGCCGCCTCAACGGGCGGTGGAACCTTCCGGGGTAGTTCGCGGTGTCATAACCAGGGTGCCTTTCTCGCTCTTGTGGCTCACGTGATGCGCGATTCTAACCCGCCGCGGCGACATAGCCGGTGCCGGCGCAGCGCGGGCATTCCGTGATCAGGGTGCGCTTCTCGACCTCGAAATGCTCGTCGATGTTCTCGCTGTCGACGCGCAGCGCCCCCGTGCCGCCGCACGCGGGGCAGCGCTCGCCGGTCAGGTGGCGCAGGTTGAAGATGCCGGTCCTTTCCTCGCTCGTGGATGCAGCCATGGCTCCCTCCTTGTTGTCGTGGGTAACTGGACTGTAAACAGGAGGGGCTTGTCGACAAAGGGGGGCGCTGGTGCCGGTGTGCAGTAGTTGGCAGATCGGGGCACTGCGTCGGCCGCGTGGCGGCGGGGAGCCGGGGCGTCAAAGGGAAAAGCCCCGCGTTGCGGGGCTTCTCTGGGCCCCCGCCTGCGCGGGGGTGACGGCTTGCAGAGACGGCTTGCGCCGAGGGTGACGGCTTGCAGAGCCGGCTGCGCCGGATCAGGCCGCCTTGCGCTCCTCGCCGTGGCCGTGGTCGTCGAAGAACTGCTCGTCTTCGGTCGAGCCCTTCAGCGCCGCGGTGGAGGCGTTCGCCTCGATCGTGGTCGTCACGGCGTCGAAGTAGCCCGTGCCCACCTCCCGCTGGTGCTTCACCGCGGTGAAGCCACGCTCGGCCGCCGCGAACTCCTTCTGCTGCATGTCCACGAAGGCGCTCATGCCGCTGCGGGCGTAGCCGTAGGCCAGCTCGAACATGCCGTAGTTCAGGGCGTGGAAGCCGGCCAGCGTGATGAACTGGAACTTGTAGCCCATCGCTCCCAGCTCCTTCTGGAACCTGGCGATGGTGGCGTCGTCCAGGTTCTTCTTCCAGTTGAAGGAAGGCGAGCAGTTGTAGGCCAGCAGCTTGCCGGGGAACCTGGCGTGGATCGCGTCGGCGAAGTCCTTGGCGAACTTCAGGTCCGGCGTGCCCGTTTCGCACCAGATCAGGTCGGCCACTTCGGCATAGGCCAGGCCGCGGCTCACGGCCTGGTCGAAGCCCTTGCGGGTGCGGTAGAAGCCTTCCACCGTGCGCTCGCCGGTGCAGAAGGGCTGGTCGATCGGATCGACGTCGCTGGTCACCAGGTCGGCCGCCTCCGCATCGGTGCGGGCCAGCAGGATCGTGGGCGTGCCCATCACGTCGGCCGCCAGGCGCGCCGCCACCAGCTTGGCCACGGCCTCGCGGGTCGGAACCAGCACCTTGCCGCCCATGTGGCCGCACTTCTTCACCGAGGCGAGCTGGTCCTCGAAGTGCACGCCGGCGGCGCCCGCCTCGATCATGGACTTCATCAGCTCGAAGGCGTTGAGCACGCCGCCGAAGCCGGCTTCCGCGTCCGCCACGATAGGCGCGAAGTAGTCGACGTAGCCTTCGTCGCCGGGACCCTTGCCTTCCTGCCACTGGATCTGGTCGGCGCGCATGAAGGTGTTGTTGATCTTCTTCACCACCTTCGGCACCGAATCCACCGAGTACAGCGACTGGTCGGGGTACATCTCGCCGTTGCTGTTGGCGTCACCGGCCACCTGCCAGCCGGAGAGATAGATGCCCTTCAGGCCGGCCTTCACCTGCTGCATGGCCTGGTTGCCGGTCAGCGCGCCGAGCGTGTTCACGAAAGGCTCGGTGTTGATCAGGCTCCAGAGCTTCTCGGCGCCGCGCTTGGCGAGCGTGTGCTCGATCTGCAGCGAGCCGCGCAGCTTCACCACGTCGGCGGCGCTGTAGCCGCGCTTGATCCCCTTCCAGCGGGGGTTCTCGGCCCAGTCCTTTTCGAGCTGGGCGATCTGCTGTTCGCGGGTCAGGTGGGTCCAGTTGCTCATGTTCACTCCAGAAGGGTTTGGGGGTTCGGGAACCGGGGCGGCTTTTCGTCGCCGCGTTGGAATCAACTTTAAGTCTTGTAGAAGACTTCGTGTGGCTCTTGTGTCTTATACAAGACAAAAATTTTCCATGAGCAAAATCAACGACTTGCGCTCACAATTTCTCAATGCGAAAGATGCTTTCTTGTATCGAGAAAATTTGCGGCGCCGCACCAACGCCAGTTTTCGCCATGCGAAACAAAATCAGCCGTGGTGAAAAACGATCCAGTCGCCGTGCCCCATGGGCCTGCGCTCGCGCACGTGCACCGGGTTGATCTCGTAGAGGAGGCACGTGACGGGACGGCCCTGCACCGCGATCTCCACCTCGCGCTTGAAGTACTCGCTGTCCGCGCCGGGGACGATCTGCTCGATGCCGTCCAGGATCGCTTCGAGTTCCGCGCTGATGCGGTACACCTCGCCGACGACGGTGACCGCCTCCTCGCCGCCCAGCGCGAGCCCCGGGTACCAGTCCAGGTGGTACAGCACGCCGCGCACCTCGCCCATGCCCACGTAGTCGGGTGCAGGCGAAAGGCGGTTGATGTCGTTGCGCCCGCCGCGGCGCAGCGTGCCGTAGACGAAGACGTGGCGCTCGGGGGCTTCAGGCATGATGCGGCGCATTTTTCGCGCCGCCATTGTCGATGAGCCTTGTCCCCAGCCGCCCCGTCGCCTACGCGTGCCTCGCGCTGAGCATGTCGCTGGTGGGGAGCTATGTCGCCCTGTCCAAGCCGCTGGCGGCAGCCATTCCGGTGTTCCTGCTCGCCTGGCTGCGCTTCGGCATCGGCGGCGTCGCGATGCTGCACTGGCTGAAGAAGCCGCCCGGCGAGTCGCCCTTCACGCCGCGCACGCGCCGCCTGCTGTTCCTCGAGTCCTTCCTGGGCAACTTCCTGTTCTCGCTGTGCATGCTGTGGGGCGTGAGCCTGACCAGCGCCGTGTCGGCCGGCGTGATCATGGCGGCCATTCCCGCCACCGTGGCGCTCCTGAGCCGCGTGTTCCTGCGCGAGCGCATTTCGGGTCGCACGTGGACGGCCATCGCCTGCGCGGCGCTCGGCATCGGGTTGCTCGCCCTCGGCAAGGAGGGCCGCGCCACCAGCGGCGGCGACCGCGCCTGGCTCGGCAACCTGCTGGTGCTGGGCGCGGTGATCTGCGAAGCGTCCTATGCGGTCATCGGCAAGGCGTTGACCGGCGTGCTGGGCCCCAAGCGCATCACGGCGCTGATCAACCTCTGGGGCTTCGCGCTGGTCACGCCCTTCGGCCTCTACACCGCGCTGCGCTTCGACTTCGCCGCGGTCGGCGCGGGCGCATGGCTGCTGCTCGTGTTCTACGCGCTGGCGGCGAGCATCTGGACGGTGTGGCTGTGGATGACGGGCCTGAAGGTCGTGCCCGCTGCGCAGGCCGGTGTCTTCACCGCCATGCTGCCGGTCTCCGCGGCGCTGGTCGGGGTCTTCGTGCTCGGCGAGCCGCTCGGCGCGACGCAGATGCTGGCCTTCGTCACCGCGCTCGCCGGCGTGCTGCTCGCGACGCTGCCTTCGAGGGTGGCGCACAGGCGCTGAGTCAGCGCGCTCTCGAGAGGGAAATGCGAGTGGCGGCGCGATGTTGATCGCGCTTCTTGCCGCGCTGCGTGAAGAGCGCGCAGGCCGCTCCAGAGGAGAAATCGCTGTGCGCGAGCGCGCCCGCAGGGCTTCTCCAGAGGGAAAACGCGTTCTTCGCGCGGATGAAAAAGCAACATCTCCCAATGAAAAAACCCGTTTTTCCCTTTGACGACCCCTCGTTCTCCATTAGCATCCGCACTGCCAGCGAGTGCAGTTTTCGCTGGTACGGTTCAACCAACTTCTAGAAGGAAATCGAACATGGCAACTGCGAAGAAAGCGACGGCGAAGAAGGCGCCGGCGAAGAAGGCGGCACCGGCCAAGAAGGCCACGGCGAAGAAGGCGCCGGCCGCGAAGAAGGCCGCCGCTCCGGCCAAGAAGGCAACTGCGAAGAAGGCCGCCGCTCCCGCGAAGAAGGCAGCACCGGCCGCGAAGAAGGCGGCGCCGGCGAAGAAGGCCACCGCCAAGAAGGCCCCGGCGAAGAAGCGCACCCCGAACGCCGCGTTCATGAAGCCGCTGACGCCGGACGCATCGCTGGCCGCCGTGGTGGGCAACAACCCGCTGCCCCGCACCGAGATCGTCAGCAAGCTGTGGGCCTACATCAAGAAGAACAAGCTGCAGGACAACGAGAACAAGCGCATGGTCAATGCCGACGACAAGCTGCGCACGCTGTTCGGCAAGAACCAGGTCTCCATGTTCGAGATGGCTGGCCTCATCGGCAAGCACGTGAAGTAAGCCGGGCTTGCCCGCACTTCCACCAGGCCGGCTTCGCCGGCCTTTTTCTTTGGGATCCGGGTTTGCCTTGCTCCTCCCCCCGCTGGGGAGAGGCTGGGAGGGGGCTCTCGGGGCCCGCAAAGCGCCCGGAGCGCCCCCACCCTACCCCCCCCCAGAGGGGGAGGGCAAAAAACGGCTCAGCGGCCCTGCCTTTGCGCCGTCTCACGAATCCCGGTCAGCGTGCCGCGGGTCGTGATCACCTCCGGGTCCAGCATCACCTCGATCACCGTCCCGTTCCTGCGCTCCAGCGCCGCCACCAGGGCCGGCTCGAACTCCGCCGTCCGGGTGATGCGCGTGGCCTCGTAGCCGTAGGCCCTGGCCAGCGCCACGAAATCGGGATTGGCCAGCTGCGTGCCGGCCCCCTCGACGCGCGCCGGGTACTCGCGCTCCTGGTGCATGCGGATGGTGCCGTACATGCCGTTGTTCAGGATCACGATGATCGAGCTGGCGCCGTGCTGGGTGGCCGTGGCGAGCTCCTGCCCTGTCATGAGGAAGTCGCCGTCGCCCGCCATCGTCAGCGCCACCCGGCCCGAGACGATGTTGGCGGCGATGCCCGCCGGCACGCCGTAGCCCATCGCGCCGTTGGTGGGCGCCAGCTGGGTCTTGTGGCCCTTGGCCAGGCCGTGGTGCCGGAAGAAGCGGTGCGTCCAGGAGGCGAAGTTGCCGGCGCCATTGGTGATGAACGCGTCGGCGGGCAGGCGCTTCTGCAGGACCGCCACGATCGCCGGCATGTCGATCTCGCCCGGCAGCGCCTGCGGCTCCAGGTTGGCCAGGTAGTCGGCATTCGCGGCCTGCGTCCAGGCGGCCCACGGCACATCCGCCGGGGCGCTGAGCACTTCCAGCGAACGCGCCGCGGCGTTCATGGTGGCGTTGATCGCCAGGTCGGCCTGGTAGACGCGATGCAGCTCCTCGGCGCTGGCGTGGATGTGCACCAGCTTCTGGGCCGCCTTGGGCGGCTTCAGCAGCGTGTAGCCGCCGGTGGTCATCTCTCCCAGGCGCGGCCCGATGGCCAGGATCAGGTCGGCCTCCTTGATGCGCGCGGACAGCCTGGGGCTGATGCCGATGCCGACGTCGCCCGCGTACTGCGGATGGTGGTTGTCGAAGCAGTCCTGGAAGCGGAAGGCGTTGCCCACCGGCAGCTTCCAGTTCTCGGCGAAGCGCTGCAGCGCCTGCGCCGCCTGCGGCGTCCAGCCGCCCCCGCCGGCGATCACGAAGGGCTTGCGCGCCGCCAGCAGCAGCTCGCGCAGGGTGCGCAGCGCGCCGGGGTCGCTCCAGCACTCCACCGCCTCGACGCGCGGCAGCGGCCGGGCCGATGTCTCCTTCGTCAGCATGTCCTCGGGCAGCACCAGCACCACGGGGCCGGGCCGGCCGTTCATGGCGGTGGCGAAGGCGCGCGCGACGTATTCGGGGATGCGGTCCGCATCGTCGATGCGCTCGACCCGCTTGGCCATGCCCTTGGTGCTCGGGCCGAAGAAGCTCGTGTATTCGACTTCCTGGAAGGCCTCGCGATCGCGCTGGTCGCTGGCCACGTCGCCGACGAACAGCACCATGGGCGTCGAGTCCTGGAAGGCGGTGTGCACGCCGATCGAGGCGTTGGTGGCACCCGGGCCGCGCGTGACGAAGCACACGCCCGGCCGGTTGGTGACCTTGCCCGCGGCTTCGGCCATGAAGGCGGCGCCGCCCTCCTGCCGGTTGATGACGAAGCGGATCTGCTCGCGGTACTTGTGGAAGCCATCGAGGACGGCCAGGTAGCTCTCCCCCGGGACACCGAAGGCATGCGTGACGCCCTGGGCCACCAGGCATTCGACGATGAGATGGCCGGCGAGCTGCGCGTGCTGGTTCATGATGCTTGACGGGATTAACTGTTTGGTGAATTATGTGGCATGGTGCGAGAGACCAGCCCTGCCTCCGACGAGCGACTGCGTGATGCCGATCGCTCGCAGGGAGTGATCTTAGCGGCCGCCCGCGACGAATTCGCGGAGCACGGCCTCGGCGGCGCCCGCGTCGACCGCATCGCCGAGCGCGCCGGCCTCAACAAGCGGCTGATCTACTACTACTTCGAGGACAAGGAGAAGCTGTTCCAGGCGGTGCTGGAGCTGGCCTACCGCGACATCCGCGAAGAAGAGATGAAGCTGCACCTGCTCGATCTCGAGCCGCCGACGGCCGTGCGCCGCCTGATCGAGTTCACCTGGGACTACTACCTGCGCCACCCGGAGTTCCTCACGCTCCTGAACAGCGCCAACCTGCATCGCGCACGCCACCTCGCTGAATCGAAGCGCGCGCGCGAGCTGAACTCGCCTGTGATCGAGACGCTGGCCACCGTGCTGGAACGCGGCCGGCGCGAAGGCACCTTCCGCGGCGGCGTGGACCCGGTGCAGCTGTACGTCTCCATCGCCGGGCTGGCCTACTTCTACCTCTCGAACAGCCACACGCTGTCGGCGATCTTCGGCCGCGACCTGCTGGCGCCCAAGGCGCGCAGCGAGCGGCTGTCGCACATGACGGAGGTGATCCTGGGGTACCTGACCCGCTGAGCCACTTTCCCGTCATCCCCGCGGAGGCGGGGACCCAGAGCTTGCGCATTCACGCGCTGCGCGCGTGGCCTGGATTCCCGCCTCCGCGCACTGCTGTCCGGAATAGATCCGGGCCAGTGCGCCAAGTCGTTCCGGCACAACGGAAAAGCTGATTGAGCGGGGGGAGAGATTCAAACACTGTATGACCCGTTGGCCGCAAAGCCGCGG
>NZ_JAEQND010000024.1 GCF_016722765.1 Ramlibacter alkalitolerans
CGCCACATCTCGGCGTTCTGCTCGGGCTCCAGCCCTCGATCTTTTCTCGATGTCATTCCGGCCTTTCACAACATGAATCATGTTGCATTGACCGGTTGAGACCGCCCCCCGCCTCCGCGGGGACGACGGGGAGGCCACGCCTTCGCCGGGATGACGGGGAAGCCACGTCCACTCGGGGATGACGGGGACGCCCCGCCTGCTTGGGAACGACGGGCTTTCGTGAGCCGCGTCAGTGATGCTGCGGAGGCGTCACCTCCCAGTGCTGCATCACCCGGTCGTGCGAATCCACGCTCTCCAGGCGCACGCGGAAGCCCCACAGCCTGGCCACGTGCTTGACGACCTCTTCCGCGCCGTTGTCCAGCGGACGGTCCGAGTGGCGGATGTGCCGCAGCGTCAGGGAGCGGTCACCGCGCGCATTGACGTTCCACACCTGGATGTTCGGCTCGCGCCAGCCCAGGTCGTGCTGCCGCGACAGCGACTCGCGCAGCCGCCGGTAGCCGTTGTCGTCGTGGATCGCCGAGACTTCCAGCTCGGACTGCGCCGCGTCGTCCAGCACCGCGAACATGCGGAAGTCGCGCATCAGCTTGGGCGAGAGGTACTGGCCGATGAAGCTCTCGTCCTTGAAGTGCCGCATGGCGTAATCGAGCGACTTGACCCAGTCGGTGCCCGCGATCTCCGGGAACCATTCGCGGTCCTCGTCGGTGGGGTTCTCGCAGATCCGCCGGATGTCCGTGAACATCGCGAAACCCAGCGCATACGGGTTGATGCCGCTGTAGCCCGGGTGCGTCACCGGCGGCTGGAACACCACGTTGGTGTGCGAGCTGAGGATCTCCATCATGTAGCCGTCCGAGAGCTGGCCCTGGTCGTACATGGTGTTGAGCAGCGTGTAGTGCCAGAAGGTGGCCCAGCCCTCGTTCATCACCTGCGTCTGCCGCTGCGGATAGAAGTACTGGGCGATCTTGCGCACGATGCGCACGATCTCGCGCTGCCACGGCTCCAGCAGCGGCGCGTTCTTCTCGATGAAGTACAGGATGTTCTCCTGCGGCTCCTCGGGGAAGCGCTTGGTCTTCTTCTCGGCGGCCTTGCCGGCCTTGGCCGGCAGCGTGCGCCACAGGTCGTTGATCTGCTGCTGCAGGTAGGCCTCGCGCTCCTTGCGCCGGTTTTCCTCCTCCACCATCGAGATCTTCTGCGGCCGGCGATAGCGGTCCACGCCGTAGTTCATCAGCGCGTGGCAGGCGTCGAGCACCTGCTCCACGGCGTCGATGCCGTGCCGTTCCTCGCATTCGGACACGAAGCTCTTGGCGTACACCAGGTAATCGATGATCGAGCTGGCGTCCGTCCACATGCGGAACAGGTAGTTGCCCTTGAAGAAGGAGTTGTGGCCGAAGCACGCGTGCGCCATCACCAGCGCCTGCATCGGCATCGTGTTCTCCTCCATGAGGTAGGCGATGCAGGGATCGGAGTTGATCACGATCTCGTAGGCCAGCCCCATGTGGCCGCGGCGGTAGCTCTTCTCGCTCTGGATGAAGTGCTTGCCGTAGGACCAGTGGCGGTAGTTCACCGGCATGCCGACGGAGGCGTAGGCGTCCAGCATCTGCTCGGACGAAATGAGTTCCAGCTGGGTCGGGTAGGTGTCCAGCCCGAAGCCTTCCGCCGTGCGGCGGATCGCCTGGAAGTAGGTTTCGATCAGGTCGAAGTCCCAGTCGGAGGGACTGGGCAGGCGCCTGCTCTCGTCCTTCTTCAGGTCGGAGGGGGTGAGGAATTCAGCGGCTTCGGTCACAGGATTGCCTTCATGCTGCGCATTGCGGTACGGGCGCCGCCAGGCGGCGAGCGCGCCTCATGCGGCCTGCGGAGTCTTCTTGAAGAGGTCTCGGAACACGGGGAAGATCTGCGAGGGCGTCACGATCTTCTGCATCGCGAAGTGCTGGTTGGCGTCACGCACGCGCGTGTACTCCTCCCACAGGTTCTGGTCCTCGTCGGCCACCTGCACGTAGGCGTAGTAGCGCACCAGCGGCAGGATCTTGTTGTCCAGGAGTTCCCGGCACTTGGAGGAGTCCTGCTGCCAGTTGTCGCCGTCGGACGCCTGCGCGCCATAGATGTTCCATTCGCTGCCCATGTAGCGGGCGCGGATGATCTCGTTCATCAGCGTCAGCGCGCTCGACACGACCGTGCCGCCGCTTTCCGTCGCGTGGAAGAACTCGTCTTCCGTCACTTCGGCCGCCTGCGTATGGTGGCGGATGAACACCACCTCGGTCTTCTCGTAGTGGCGCGAGAGGAACAGGTACAGCAGGATGAAGAAGCGCTTGGCGAGATCCTTGCGGGATTCGTCCATGGAGCCGGAGACGTCCATCAGGCAGAACATCACCGCCTTGCTGGTGGGCATCGGCTCGCGCACGCGGTTGCGAAAGCGCAGGTCGAACGGGTCCAGCCAGGGCACGCGCTTGGTGCGCGCGCGCAGTTGCGCCACTTCCTCGCGCAGCAGCGCCAGGTCCTTCTCGGGGTCGCCGCGCTTCTCGGCTTCCTCGAGTTGCTCGATCGCGCGCCGCAGCTCGACCCGCGAGTCCCCGCCCATCGCGATGCGGCGCGCCAGGCCCGTGCGCATCGAACGCACGATGTGCAGCGCACTCGGACTGCCTTCGGACACGTAGCCCGCGCGGCGGTACTTCCACTCCGGCACGTCGGCCAGCAACTGCGTGCGGATCATCCGCGGCAGCGCCAGGTCGTCGAAGAAGTAGTTCATGAACTCTTCGCGCGAGATGCGGAAGACGAAGTCGTCCTCGCCCTGCCCGTCCTGCGAAGCGCCGCTGCCGCCCGAGCCGCCACCGCCGCCGCCCTGCGGCCGCTGGATGCGGTCGCCGCGCACGTATTCCTGGTTGCCGGGGTGCACCAGTTCGCGGCTGCCGCCGGGCGCGTGGCCGAAGGTCGGCTCGGACACGTCCCGCTTGGGCAGGGTGATGTCCGCGCCTTCCTCGATGTCGCGGATGCTGCGGTCGCCCACCGCCTTGCGCACCGCTTCCTTGATCTGGTCCTTGTAGCGGCGCAGGAAGCGCTCGCGGTTGCCGATCGACTTGTTCTTGCCGGAAAGGCGGCGGTCGATGACCTGGTGGAGCATGGACCGCTCGCCACCGCTGCTGTTGGTCACTGGGCGGTCCCTCCTTGTGTTGACGGCGCCCGGACTCAGGAGCTTTTCCGCACGCGCAGGTACCACTCGCACAGCAGGCGCACCTGCCGCTTCGTGTAGCCCTTCTCGACCATGCGGTTGACGAAGTCCTCGTGCTTCTTGGCCTCGTCGGCGGAGGCCTTGGCGTTGAAGCTGATGACCGGCAGCAGTTCCTCGGTGTTCGAGAACATCTTCTTCTCGATCACCGTGCGCAGCTTCTCGTAGCTGGTCCACACCGGGTTCTTGCCGGCGTTGTTGGCCCGCGCCCGCAGCACGAAGTTGACGATCTCGTTGCGGAAGTCCTTCGGATTGGACAGGCCGGCCGGCTTCTCGATCTTCTCGAGTTCGGCGTTGAGCGCTGCGCGGTCGAAGATCTCGCCCGTGTCGGTGTCGCGGAACTCCTGGTCCTGGATCCAGAAGTCGGCGTAGGTCACGTAGCGGTCGAAGATGTTCTGGCCGTATTCCGAGTAGGACTCGAGGTAGGCCGTCTGGATTTCCTTGCCGATGAATTCCGCGTAGCGGGTGGCCAGGTGCTCCTTGATGTACGAGAGGTACTTCTGCTCCGTCTCGGCCGGGAACTGCTCGCGCTCGATCTGCTGTTCGAGCACGTACATCAGGTGCACCGGGTTGGCGGCGACTTCCTCGGAGCCGAAGTTGAAGACCTTGGACAGGATCTTGAACGCGAAGCGCGTCGAAATGCCCGTCATGCCCTCGTCGACGCCGGCGTAGTCGCGGTATTCCTGGTAGCTCTTGGCCTTCGGGTCGGTGTCCTTCAGGTTCTCACCGTCGTAGATCAGCATCTTGGAGAAGATGCTCGAATTCTCCGGTTCCTTCAGGCGGGTGAGCACCGAGAACTGCGCCATCATCCGCAGCGTGCCGGGGGCGCAGACGGCCTCCTGCAGCGACGAGTTCTGGATCAGCTTCTCGTAGATCTTCACTTCCTCGGTCACGCGCAGGCAGTACGGCACCTTGACCACGTAGATCCGGTCGAGGAAGGCCTCGTTGTTCTTGTTGTTCTTGAACGCCTTCCACTCGCTCTCGTTGGAGTGGGCCATCACGATGCCGTCGAACGGGATCGCGCCGAAGCCCTCGGTGCCCTTGAAGTTGCCTTCCTGGGTGGCCGTCAGCAGCGGGTGCAGCACCTTGATCGGCGCCTTGAACATCTCGACGAATTCGAGCAGGCCCTGGTTGGCCAGGCACAGGCCGCCGGAGTAGCTGTAGGCATCCGGGTCGTCCTGGGCGAAGGTCTCGAGCTTGCGGATGTCGATCTTGCCGACCAGGGAGCTGATGTCCTGGTTGTTCTCGTCGCCGGGTTCGGTCTTGGCGACGCCGATCTGCTTGAGGATCGACGGGAAGCGCTTGACGACCTTGAACTTGCGGATGTCGCCGCCGAATTCTTCCAGCCGCTTGACGGCCCACGGCGACATGATGCGCTGCGTGTAGCGGCGCGGGATGCCGAACTGCTGCTCCAGCAGCGGGCCATCCTCGTCGTTGCTGAACAGGCCCAGCGGCGACTCGTTCACCGGCGACCCCTTGATCGCGTAGAACGGCACCTGCTCCATCAGCTGCTTGAGGCGCTCGGCGATGGACGACTTGCCGCCGCCGACGGGACCCAGCAGGTAGAGGATCTGCTTCTTCTCTTCCAGGCCCTGTGCGGCGTGGCGGAAGTGCGAGACGACCTGCTCGATCGGCTCTTCGAGCCCGTAGAAATCCTTGAACGCCGGGTAGACGCGGATCACCTTGTTGCCGAAGATGCGCGACAGGCGCGGATCGTGGCGCGTGTCCACCATCTCCGGTTCGCCGATCGCTGCCAACATGCGTTCTGCGGCAGTCGCGTAGGTGAGCGGCTCCCTCTTGCAGAGATCGAGGAATTCCTCGATCGACAATTCTTCCTCACGTTTTTGTTCGTAGCGCGTGAGGAAATTGCGGACGACGTCCATGAAGCCTCCTTCGTTAGCGGACTGCAGCGTCAAACGCGCGGTGCGGAGATCACTGTACTCCAGAGCCTGGAAAACCGACGATCCCGTCCTGTAGGCCAAACGCCGACTTCACTGTAGGGGAACGGTAGATAAAAACAAGGGGCGGAAGCTCTATGAAGCACGCGTCTCCGCATGTAAACGACACTCCGCTTTCGCCACGCGCGGTCGCATTCCATGCACCGCAACGGCGTGCTCCATGACTCCACAATGCGGGCCGCGGCGCCACGGTTGACGCCGCGCATCGGACGGCGCCCGTCAGCTCGTCTTCGTGACCTTCTGCAGGTGCGGGGGACGGTCCGGGTCGTTGCCGCGCGCGCGGGCCAGCGCTTCGACCATCGGGTAGAAGCTCTGGATCGCGCAGACCGGATCGAGCTCCGGCACCGCGGCTTCGACGAGCGGCAGGTTGGCGTCGGGCGTGCCGGGGGGTGCGGCCAGCAGCACCCGTGCACCACGCGAGCGCATGGCCTGCGCGAGTTCGAGCAGGCCCGCCTGCGCCGGGCCGCGCGGTGCGAACACGAGCAAGGGATAACCCTCCTCGATCAGGCGCATCGGGCCATGCTGCACTTCGGCGCCGGAGAAGGCTTCGGCCTGGATGCCGCAGGTCTCCTTGAACTTCAGCGCCGCCTCCATCGCCACCGGCAGGCCGAGGCCGCGGCCGATGACGAACAGGCGGTCGGCTTCGCGCAGCACGTCGAGCGCCGGCGACCAGTCCGCCGCGCAGGCCCGCTCCATCGCCTGCGGCAACTGCTGCAAGGCCGCGGCGAGGGCCGCATCGTCCTGCCAGGCGGTCACGAGGCGCGCACCGGCGACGAGCTGGGCGATGAAGCTCTTGGTCGCGGCCACGCTCTGCTCCTGCCCCGCATGGAGCGGGAACAGCCATTCGGCCGCCCGTCCCAGCGGCGAGTCCGGCACGTTCACGAAGGCGCAGGTGATGGCGCCGCACTGGCGGAAATACTGGGTGGGGCTGACCAGGTCCGGGCTCTGCCCGGATTGCGAGAAGGCGAACGAGGCCAGGCCGCTGCAGCGGATCTCCGACTGGTACAGCGTGATCAGCGACATCGGCATCGAGGTGACCAGCCGGCCCAGGCGCGCCATCACCAGGTAGGCGGCGTAGTGCGCGGCATGGTCGGAGCTGCCGCGCGCGATCGTCAGCAGCGAGGTCGGGGGCTGCTGCCGCAGCCGGTCGCCGAACGCGCGCCAGCGCCCGGAATCCTCGCGCAACTGGCGCGCCACGGTCTGCGGCGCTTCGCGCGCCTCATCCAGCATGCGGGACATCGATGGATCCTCCTTCGACGAAGACCTCCTGCACGCGCAGGTCGCGATCGAGCACCACCACGTCGGCCCACGCCCCCACGGCCAGCCGGCCCCGATCGGCCAGGCCGAGGAAGTCGGCCGCGTGCGTGGCCAGCCGGCGGGCGGCATCGGGCAGCGTAATGCCGATCACGTCGACCAGGTTGCGCAGGGCGCGGTCCATGGTGAGCGTGGAGCCGGCCAGCGTGCCGTCGGCCAGGCGAACGCCGCCCAGGCACTTGGTGACGGGCTGGCGCCCCAGCTTGTATTCGCCATCGGGCATGCCGGTGGCGGCGGTGGAATCGGTGACGCAGTACAGGCCGGGAATGCAGCGCAGGGCGGCGCGGATCGCGCCCGGATGCACGTGCAGCAGGTCGGGGATGATCTCGGCGAACTGCGCGTGCGCGAGGGCCGCCCCGACCATGCCCGGCATGCGGTGGTGCAGCGGCGTCATCGCGTTGAAGAGGTGGGTGAAGCCGCGCGCGCCCCGCTCCAGCGCCTGCACGCCGTCCTCGTAGGTGCCCAGCGTGTGGCCGACCTGCACGCGAAAGCCGGCGGCCACGAGTTCGGCGATGGCCTCCATGTTGCCGGGGACTTCCGGCGCCAGCGTCAGGAGCCGGACGGGCGCCAGCGCATCGAGCTCGCGCAGTTCGGCCAGCGACACCGGGCGCGCGAAATCCGGCTGCGCGCCCAGCTTGCCCTTGTTGATGAACGGGCCTTCCAGGTGCATGCCGAGCACGCGGGCCGCGCCCGGCGCCCCTGCGCGGCACAGGGCGCCGACCGCCTCGAGCGACAGGCGCAGGTCCTCGGGCGGCGCGGTCATCGTCGTGGCCAGCAGCGCCGTGGTGCCGTGTTCGGCGTGCTTGCGCGCGACCTGCAGGGCCGCGTCGCCGCCTTCCATGATGTCGCGGCCGGCACCGCCATGCACGTGCAGGTCGATGAAGCCGGGGAGGATGAAGGGGCCGGTGCCGTCGCGGACCTGCGCGGGGTCGACGGGCGAGCCCTCGATGGCTTCGATGCGGCCCTGCGCACCGATGCGAAGGGCACCCTCCACCGCCCCGGCGGGCGTCAGGATGCGGCCCTTCACGCTGCGCGTCACAGGGCCTCTTCCGTCTCTTCCAGCAGCCGGCGGGCGAGCGTCAGCGCGCCTTCGGCTGCGCCGGCTTTCGGCGGCACGAGTCGGCTGCGCAAGGCCGGGCGCATGCGCGGGGCGAGGCGCTCGCCGATGCTGCCGGCGATGGCGAGCGGCAGCCGCCCACGCGGGTCGATCGCCAGAGCGAGGTCTTCGAGCGCGGCCGTGGCCTGCTGCAACAGGCCGGCCGCGACCGGATCGCCGGCCTCGCATTCGAACACGGCACGCGCGAGCTGCGCGAACTCGAACTGCCCGGAGAGCTGGCACCAGTCCTGCAAACTTTCGCGTTCATCGCCGCAATGCATCCACACGCGGCGCGCGAGCGGGCTCGCGTTCACGCGGCCGTCGAACGCGGCCAGGCCATGGCGCACGGCCTGCAGGCCGAGCCAGCCGCCGCTGCCTTCGTCATCCACGCGAAACCCCCATCCGCCGACTGTAGCGCGCGAGCCGTCGGCGCGGAGGGCTTCGGCGATGCTGCCGGTGCCGGCGATGACAATCACGCCGGGCTGGCCGGCGTGGGCGCCCAGCAGCATGGTGAAGGAGTCGGTTTCCGCATCCAGCCGTGCCAGGCCGGGATTGCCGGCGAGGAAGGCTTCGCGCCACGGCGCGTGGCTCACGCCGGACAGCCCGGCTGCGAGCGCGCAGCGCTTCCAGGGCGGCACGGGCAGCCCCGCGCCTTCGAAGGCGCGGCCCACCGCAGCCTGGATGTTCTCCCAGGCTTGCGGGATGCCCTGCCCGAGCGCGGAGGGGCCCGCGGACCCGGTGCCCACCGTCTCGCCATGGACGTGCTGCACCAGTGCCCTCGTGCCGCTGCCGCCGCCGTCGATGCCGATCAGGTAATCCACCATCCGAATAGGTCCCCCTCCCTCCATTGGCCGTTCCCTCGGTTAGAAACGAGCAGCGGCGCGGAGTTGCAGCTCAGGCGCGTGGGTCGGCGCGCCGTCCGGGCGTCGGAAGCCGCGGACGGCCCGGCCCGGGGACGGTGCGGATTAAGCTATGCCATGCCCGCGCCGCTTGCGTTCCATTTCGACTTCATCTCGCCCTACGGCTACTTCGCCAGCCTGCGCATCGAGGCGCTAGCCGCGCGCCGGGGACGCACGGTGGACTGGCGGCCGATCCTGCTGGGCGTGAGCGTGCTGAAGGTGATGGGGCTCAAGCCCCTGCTCGACACCCCGCTGAAGGGCGACTACGTGCGGCGCGACGTGCTGCGGCATGCGCGTCGGGCCGGCATCCGGCTCGGCCGCGACCTGAATGCCCCGATCGGCAATCCCTTGCCGGCGGCCCGGGCGTTCTGCTGGGTCAAGCAACACCATCCCGGCTTGCAGGCCGAGATGGCGCACGCGCTGTACCGCGCGATCTGGGCCGAGGGCCGGGAGCTGTCCACGCCCGACGCGCTCGCCACGATCTCCTTGCCGGCGGGCCTGGCTCCGGCCGCCGTCGCCGAGGCCGCCGCCGGGGAGGAAGCGGCCAGGCTGCTGCGCGATGCGGTCGCGGCTTCGATCGAGGCGGGCATCTTCGGTTCGCCGACCGTGGTGGTCGATGGCGAGCCGTTCTGGGGCCTGGACCGGCTGCCGGATGTGGAGGAGTGGCTGCGCGTGGGGGGCTGGTAGGAGCCTGGTAGGCTGGCGGTGAGCCGCGCCAACGCGAACCCCAGCGCTTTCGCGCATCGATGGGAATCCGGCGCTTTCGCGCATCGCTGGGGTTCCGGCGCTTCGCGCGTCACCACCAGCCTACGCCTCAACGTGAGAAGCGAAAGCGCGTAGGGACGGCAATGGCGCCGAGCGCGTCGCGCAGGCGCTGCTCGAGTTGCGCATCGGCAGCGGCGTCAATCGCGGCCTCCGCGACGAATCCACCGCCCTGCTCGCTCACCCTGACTTCGACCGGCACGCCGGCCGCGACCGCCGCGAACACTTCGCGCAACTTGAGCTCGATGGCCTGCGCGCGCAGCGCGGGCTTGTAGACCTTGCCCACGGCCGTGGTCGGCAGTGCCGGCAGCACGACCACGCGCCTGGGCACTGCGGGCCTCTCGTACACGTGCGGCGCCACTTCGCCGAGCAACGCTTGCGGCGCGAGCTGCGCGCCGGGCTTGAGCGTGACGAAGGCCGCCGGCACCTCGCCGGCATGCGCATCGGGCTCGCCGACCACCGCGCACAGCGCCACCGCCGGATGGGCGAGGAAGGCATCTTCCACCAGCCCCGGGTCGATGTTGTGCGAGCCGCGGATGATCACGTCCTTGGCCCGCCCGGTCACGTGCAGGTAGCCCTGGCCGTCGATGTGCCCCAGGTCGCCGGAGACGAGCCAGCCCTGCTCGAACAGGCCTGCGTTGCGCGCGGCATCCGTGTAGCCCGGGCTCACATGCGGCCCGCGCAGCACCACGATCCCGGTCTCGCCGGTGGCGCAGGCTTGCGCCGTGTGCAGGCTGTCGGCCCAGGGGACCACGCGCACCTCGGTGTACGGCAGCCGCAGCCCCACCGACCCCGGCACGCGCGGCGCGTGGAAGGGTTCGATCGCCACCAGCCCGGCGGACTCGGTCATCCCGAGGATGTTGCGCACCGGGATGCCCAGCGTGTTCTCGAAACGCACGGCCAGCTCGGTCGGCAGCGGCGATCCGCCCGTGTAGGCGACCTGCACGCGGGCGATGTCCGCGTCCACCTCCAGGTTGCACAGGCCGGCCAGGATCGTCGGCACGCAGGCCAGCGCCGTCACCTGCTCGCGTTCGCAGAACTTCCAGTAGTTGCGCAGGAAGGCGGCGTTGCGCATGCCGCTGGGCGTCGGCAACACCTGCCGCGCGCCGATCGCCAGCAGCGCCAGCCCGTACACGAAGGCGCCCGCGACGTGGAACAGCGGGAAGCCGTTGATCTCCACCGTCTGCTCGTCGAAGCCGTAGAAGCGGTGCGCGAACCAGGAGGTGTGGGCTTCGTTGCCGTGCGTGTGCTGCACCAGCTTGGGGGCGCCGGTCGTGCCGCCGGTGTGGAACAGCGCCGCGATGCGATCGGGCGCGAGCTGCGGATCGAAGGTGAGCGTCCCGCTCTCCTGCGCCAGCGCTTCCTCGAAGCTGCCGCCGATGCGCAGCACCGTGCGGCGTTCGAGGCCCGGCACCTTCTGCACGGCGGACCAGACGTCGAGCTCCGGGTTCGGCCCCAGCGCCACCACCACCTTGGCGCCGCTCGCGTCCAGCAAGGCCGCGATGTGCTCCGGCTGCAGCATGAAGTTGATCGGGCACGCGCGCCCCGCCAGCTGCGCGCCCCACAGGGCGTAGTGGGTGGAGGGGATGTTGGGCGCCAGGATCGCGACGGCATCCTGCGGGCCGACGCCGAGCCGGCGGAACAGGTTGGCGGCGCGGTGGATGTTCGCCAGCAACTGGGCGTACGTGATGGCTTGCGGTGCGGTGGCGAGCTCGCCATCCGGCAGGTACGTAAAGGCGGTGCGGTCGGCGAACTGCCTGGCCGCCCGCGCGATCAGCCCGTAGGTCGTGCGCGCCGGGATCGCCTCTTCGTAGGGCGTGCGCTCCAGCGCCTCGATGTCCGCCAGCCCGCGCAGGAAGCCGCTCACGCCAGCCCCAGCAGGCGTACCGCGTTGCCCTTCAGGATGCCGGGCATCACTTCGGGCCGGAAACCCGCTTCCTCGAAATCCTTCATCCAGCGTTCCGGCGTGATCAGCGGATAGTCGCTGCCGAACAGGATGCGGTCCTTCAGCAGCGTGTTGGCGTACTGCACGAGCTGCTTCGGGAAGTACTTCGGGCTCCAGCCCGAAAGGTCGATCCACACGTTGGGCTTGTGCGTGGCCACCGAGAGCGCCTCGTCCTGCCAGGGGAAGCTGGGATGCGCCATCACGATCTGCATGTCCGGAAAGGAGATCGCCACGTCGTCCAGGTGCATCGGGTTGCTGTATTCCAGCCGCAGCCCGCCGCCGCAGCGCATGCCGGAGCCGATGCCGCTATGGCCGGTGTGGAAGATGACGGGCATCCGGTGCGCGTCCAGCACCTCGTAGATCGGCCACGCCATCCTGTCGTAGGGATGGAAGCCCTGCACCGTGGGGTGGAACTTGAAACCCTTCACGCCCTCTTCCCTGATCAGGCGCTCGGCTTCGCGCGCACCCATCTTCCCCTTGTGCGGGTCGATGCTGGCGAAGGCCATCATCATGTCGCTGTTCTCGCGCGCGGCCTGCGCGATCTCCTCGTTCGGGATGCGGCGGCGGCCCAGGTTGGACTCGCTGTCCACCGTGAACATCACCAGCCCGATCCTGCGTTCGCGGTAGTAGGCGATGGTCTCGGCGATCGTGGGCCTGCGGTTGGAACGGAAGTACTTGTCGGCGGCGCGGTCGTATTCCTCGCCGTAGCTGTCGAAGGGATTCCAGCAGCTCACTTCCGCGTGGGTGTGGACGTCGATGGCGATGAGGTTGGCGTGGTCCATGCGGTGACCTTCTGTCGGGAGGTCCCTAGGGTAAGTCCCATGCGCGGGATGTTGATGATCGTTATCCCGCATAACCATAATCCGGCACTCGCCGACCATATGCCATGACCGCCTCCCAAGACCTGCAGCTCGAGATCGACGGCGCCATCGCCATCGTGCGCCTGAACCGCGCGGCCAAGCGCAACGCGCTGTCGGACGCCCTGGTGCTGGCCGTGCGCCACGCCTTCGAGAACCTGCCGTCCACGGTGCGCGCCGCGGTGCTCGATGGCGCGGGCGACCATTTCTGCGCCGGGCTCGACCTGTCGGAGCTGAAGGAGCGCGACGCCGGCGCGGGCCTGCACCACTCGCGCATGTGGCACGCGGCGCTGGAGGAAGTGCAGTACGGCCCCGTGCCGGTGGTGGCCGCACTGCATGGCGCGGTGGTCGGCGGCGGGCTCGAGCTGGCAGCGGCCTGCCACATCCGGGTGGCCGACACGACCACCTTCTACGCGCTGCCCGAGGGCGCGCGCGGGATCTTCGTCGGCGGCGGCGGCGCGGTGCGCATCCCGCGCCTGATCGGCGCCGCGCGCATGGCCGACATGATGCTCACCGGCCGTGTCTACCAGGCCGAGGAAGGCGAGCGCGCCGGCTTCGCCCAGTACCTCGTGCCCGCCGGCGAGGCTTTCGCGCGGGCGGTGCAGATCGCGAAGCGGGTGGCCGAGAACGCGCCGCTCACCAACTACGCGCTGATGCACGCCCTGCCCCGCATCGCCGAGCAGCCGGCGGACCAGGGCTTCCTCACCGAAGCGCTGATGGCCGCCATCGCCCAGAGCGCTCCCGAGGCCAAGCAGCGCGTGCGCGACTTCCTGGAAGGCCGCGCCGCCAAGGTCGGCAAGTCCTGAGGCCGGAGGCGAGGAGCAGACATGCGGAGCCCGATCATCCACACGCCGTTGCCGGCGAAGTACCGGCCGCTGCGCTTCGGCGTCACGCGCGCGCTGCTGCGCGAAGGCGCCGGCGGCGTGCGCTACCTGCGCGGCGAGGGCGATCTGCGGCCCTATGCGGCACGCATGACCGATCGCCTCGTGTACTGGGCCGAGACGCAACCCGAACGCGCCTTCATGGCGCGCCGCCGGCGCGGCGCCGACGGCGCCACCGGCGAGTGGCAGACCGTGAGCTACCGCGAAGCGCTGGAGCGCGCCCGCAGCATCGGCCAGGCCCTGCTCGATCGCGGCCTGAGCGCCGAACGGCCGGTGGCGATCCTGAGCGAGAACGGACTGGAGCACGCGCTGCTCGCCCTCGGCTGCATGGTCGTCGGCATTCCGCACTGCCCCGTCTCACCGGCCTACTCCCTTGTCAGCCAGGACTTCGACAAGCTGCGCCACGTGCTGGCGACGCTCACGCCGGGCCTGGTGTTCGCTTCCGACGCGCGCTACGCGAAGGCGATCGCCGCAACGGTCGGCGGCGACATCGAAGTGGTGCTCGCCGAAGGGTGCCTGGAGGGCCGCGCCACCACGTCGCTTTCGGAACTGCTCGCCACGCAGCCCACCGCTGCCGTCGAGGCCGCGATGCAGGCGACGGGCCCCGACACGATCGTCAAGTTCCTCTTCACGTCCGGCTCGACCAAGCTGCCCAAGGCGGTGATCAACACGCACCGCATGTGGTGCGCCAACCAGCAGCAGATGCGCCAGTCGATGCCGGTGCTGGCCGAGGAGCCGCCGGTGCTGGTGGACTGGCTGCCCTGGAACCACACCTTCGGCGGCAACCACAACGTCGGCCTGACGATCTACAACGGCGGCACGCTCCACATCGACGACGGCAAGCCCACGCCCGCGCTGATGCACGAGACGCTGCGCAACCTGCGCGAGATCGCGCCCACCATCTACTTCAACGTGCCGACCGGCTTCGAGGCCATCGCCCACGCCATGAAGGCCGATCCCGTCCTGCGGCGCAACCTGCTGTCGCGGGTGCGCATGTTCTTCTATTCGGGCGCGGCGCTGGCGCAGCCGATCTGGGACCTGCTGCACGAAGTGCAGGAAGAGGAGATCGGCGAACGCATCGTGATGGGCACCGGCCTCGGCATGACGGAGTCGGCGCCGTTCGCGGTGTTCGTGACCAACCCGGACGTGCGCTCCGGCCACGTCGGCCTGCCCACCGTGGGCATGGAACTCAAGCTGGTGCCGGCCGAGGGCAAGACCGAGATCCGCTACAAGGGCCCCAACGTCACGCCGGGCTACTGGCGCAACCCCGAAGCGACGCAGGAGGCCTTCGACGAGGAAGGGTTCTTCCGCACCGGCGATGCCGTGCTCTGGATAGACCCGAACGACCCGGACCTGGGCCTGAAGTTCGACGGCCGCATCGCCGAGGACTTCAAGCTCGCCACCGGCACCTTCGTGAGCGTCGGGCCCCTGCGCGCGAAGATCATCGCCGCCGGCGCGCCCTACGTGCAGGACGCCGTGATCACCGGGCTGAACCGCAACGAGGTCGGCGCCCTGCTGTTCCCGACACCCAAGATCCGCGCGCTCGCGCCGCACCTGCCCGCCGACGCGCCGCTGCGGGACGTGCTGCAAAGCGCCGCCGTGGAGAACCACTTCCAGGACGTGCTGGACGCGCTCGCGCAGCAGGCCACCGGCAGCGCCACCCGCGTCGCCCGCATGGTGCTGCTGGACGAGCCGCCCTCGATCGACCTCGGCGAGGTGACCGACAAGGGCTCGATCAACCAGCGCGCCGTGCTCAAGCACCGCGACGCGCTCGTCCAGGCGATGCACGAGGACCGCCTGCCCTTCACGCTCCAGCCGCGCAAGGAGAACGCATGAACATCCAGGGACAGGCCGCGCTGGTCACGGGCGGCGCATCGGGCCTCGGCGAAGCCACGGCACGCGAACTGGCGCGCCTGGGCGCCAGGGTCGCGGTCCTCGACGTGAATCCCGCGCAGGCCGAAAAGGTGGCCGGGGAGATCGGCGGCATCGCCTGCGAGTGCGACATCACGAACACCGGCAGCCTGCAGGCTGCCCTGGCGAAGGCGGCGCAACGGCACGGCCCGGCGCGCATCCTCATGAACATCGCCGGCATCGGCACGGCCAAGCGCATCGTGCAGAAGGACGGCAGCCCGGCGCCGCTGGAAGAATTCGCGCGGGTCGTCAACATCAACCTGGTCGGAAGCTACAACGCCAGCCGCCTGTTCGCCGCCGAATGCGCGAAGCTCGCGCCGCTGGAGGACGGCGAGCGCGGCGTGATGCTGTTCACCGCCTCCGTCGCGGCCTTCGACGGCCAGGTCGGCCAGCAGGCCTACAGCGCGTCCAAGGGCGGCCTCGTGGGCATGACCTTGCCGATGGCGCGCGACCTCGCGCAGCACGGCATCCGCGTCTGCACCATCGCGCCGGGCCTGTTCGCCACACCGCTGATGCAGCAGCTGCCGGAGCCGGTGCAGGAGTCGCTCGCCCGGTCGATCCCGTTCCCGCCGCGCCTGGGCAAGCCGGAGGAGTTCGCGCAGCTGGCCTGCCACATCGTGACCAACACCCACCTGAATGGCGAGGTGATCCGCCTCGACGGTGCGCTGCGCATGGCGCCGCGCTGAGACGCTGAGAAGTTCCAACCCTGGAGACAACAATGAAGCTCGTACGCTCCCTGATCGCCGCCGCCGTGGCACTGAGCGCCGCCGCCGGCGCGCTGGCCGACATCAACGTCGGCGTCTCGATCTCCCTCACCGGCCCCGGTTCCGGCCTGGGGATCCCGACGCAGAACCAGCTCAAGCAGTTCCCGAAGGAGATCGCCGGCGAGAAGGTCAACCTGATCATCCTCGACGACGCCTCCGATCCCGGCAAGGGGGTGAGCAACACCCGCCGCCTGATCACCGAGGACAAGGTGGACGTGATCTTCGGCTCCGTGCTGACGCCGGTCGCGGCTGCCATGGCGCCCGTCGCGGCGGAGAACAAGGTGCTGCAGGTCGCCGCCTCGCCGGTGGGCGTGCCGCCGGGGCAGGACCACTGGCTGTTCCGCCTGCCGCAGGGCAACGACGTGATGGCGCACGCCATGTTCCAGCACATGAAGAAGCAGGGCGTGAAGACCATCGGCTTCATCGGCTACACCGACGCCTATGGCGAGCTGTGGCTCAAGGCGGCCCAGGCCGAGGCCGAGAAGAACGGCATGAAGATCGTGGCCGTGGAGCGCTTCGCCCGCACCGACACCAGCGTGACGGCGCAGGCCCTGAAGCTCGCCTCCGCCAATCCGGACGCGATGCTGGTGGTCGCCACCGGCTCCGGCGCCGCCATGCCCGAGAAGGCCATCGTCGAACGCGGCTACAAGGGCAAGATCTACCAGACGCACGCCGCGGCGACGCCGGACCTGGTGCGCATCGGCGGCAAGGACGTGGAAGGCACTTTCGTGGTCTCCGGCCCCGCGGTGGTCGCCGAGCAGCTGCCGGACAACCATCCGTCGAAGAAGCAGGCGATCGACTTCGTCAACAAGTACGAGAAGGCCAACGGCGCGGGTTCGCGCAACCAGTTCGCCGCCCACGCCTACGACTTCCAGATCGTGATGGAGAAGATCGTTCCGGTGGCGCTGAAGAAGGCCAAGCCCGGCACGCCGGAATTCCGCGCCGCCCTGCGCGACGCGATGGAAGGCATGGGCCGCACTGTGTTCTCCCACGGCGTGATGAACTGGACCAAGGACGACCACTGGGGCTACACGAACGAAACGGGCGTGATGCTGAAGGTGCACGACGGCAAGTTCGTGGTGGAGAAGTGATCGCGGTTCAGCGTTGAGCGTTCGGCGTCGGGCGTGCAAACCTCGACGCCGACACTGTTTCGCTCGCCCAACGCCCAACGCTCATCGCCCAACACCCATGGACTTTTCCATCGCCAGCATCCTCGCGCTGGACGGCCTGACCAACGGGGCGGTGTATGCGCTGCTCGCGCTGGCGACGGTGCTCGTCTTCGCGGTCACGCGCGTGATCTTCATCCCGCAGGGCGAGTTCGTCGCCTTCGGCGCGCTCACGCTGGCATTGCTGCAGGCGGGCAAGGTGCCGGGCACGGTCTGGTTCCTGCTCGCCCTCGCGCTCGCCGCCGCACTCTCGGACGTCGTGAACGGCTGGCGGCACCACCTGCCCGCGAGACGGGTGGCCCTGCAGGTGCTGCGCACGCTCGCGTGGCCCGTACTCGCGTCGGCCATCGCGATCTGGGCCGCGCCACGCGGCTTCCCGCTCGCGGTCCAGGCGCTGCTCACGCTGGCGCTGGTCACCCCGTTCGGCTCGCTGATCTACCGCCTCGCGTACGAGTCGCTCGCGGACGCCTCGGTGCTGGTGCTGCTGATCGTCTCCGTCGGCGTGCATTTCGCGCTGGTGGGCCTGGGCCTGTTCTTCTTCGGCGCCGAAGGATTCCGCAACCCGAGCTTCTGGGACGAGCGCTTTGCCGCCGGTGCGCTGACGCTCAGCGGCCAGGCGGTGATCATCTTCTTCGCCTCGCTGGCGCTGATCGTGCTGCTGTACCTGTTCTTCGAGCGCACGCTGACCGGCAAGGCACTGCGGGCCACGGCCGTCAATCGGGCCGGCGCCCGCCTCATGGGCATCTCCTCCAGCGCCGCGGGCCGCATGGCCTTCACGATGGCGGCGCTGATCGGCGCGCTCTCGGGCCTGCTGATCGGGCCGACCACGACCATCTTCTACGACAGCGGCTTCCTCATCGGCCTCAAGGGCTTCGTCGCCGCCGTCTTCGCCGGACTTTCCAGCTATCCGCTGGCCCTCGTGGGCGCGCTGGGCGTCGGCCTGCTCGAAAGCTTCGGCTCGTTCTGGGCCAGCGCCTTCAAGGAGGTGATCGTGTTCTCCTCCATCCTGCCGGTGCTGCTGTGGCGCTCGCTGGCCGACCCGCACGCGGAGGAACACTGAGATGGCCCGCGTCCTGACCGAGGTCGCCGAGGTCGCGCCCGCACCCGCGCGCCGGCCGGGCCTGCGCCGCTTCGCCTTCGCCCTGTTCGCGGCGGTGATGCTGGTGCTGCCTGCATTGCCGGTCCCGGATTTCTGGATCACGCAGAGCAACTACATCGGCCTCTATGCGCTCGTCGCCCTCGGCCTGGTGCTGCTGACGGGCGTCGCGGGCCTCACCTCCTTCGGACAGGCTGCCTTCGTGGGTGTCGGCGCGTACACCGCTGCCTTCCTGAC
Source organism: Ramlibacter alkalitolerans (assembly GCF_016722765.1). Taxonomy (GTDB): domain Bacteria; phylum Pseudomonadota; class Gammaproteobacteria; order Burkholderiales; family Burkholderiaceae_C; genus Ramlibacter; species Ramlibacter alkalitolerans. The sequence continues at coordinate 18,104 of NZ_JAEQND010000024.1, forward strand.
GGTGAAGCTGGCGGCTTCGCCCTGGCTGGCGCTGCTGCTCGGCGTCGGCATCGCGGTGCTCGCGGCGCTGGTGCTGGGGGCGATCACGCTGCGCATGTCGGGGCACTACCTGCCGCTGGCCACCATCGCCTGGGGCCTGGTGCTGTACTACTCGATGGGCAACATGGATTTCCTGGGCAAGTACGACGGCATCCTGGGCGTGCCCACGCTCACCCTGTTCGGCCTCGACCTGGGCACCGGCCGCGGGCTGCACGTGCTGGTCTGGGTGATGGCGCTGCTGTCCGCGTGGGCCTGCGCCAACCTGCTCGACTCGCGCCCCGGCCGCGCCATCCGCTCGCTGCGCAGCGGCGCGACGATGGCCGAGGCGATGGGCATCTCCACCTTCCGCCACAAGCTGCTGGTGTTCGTCATTGCCGCCGTGCTCGCGGCGATGTCCGGCTGGCTGTTCGCCTTCTTCCAGCGCACCGTCAGCCCCAGCCCCTTCAACATCGGCAAGGGCATCGAGTACCTGTTCATGGCGGTGCTCGGTGGCGTCTCGCACGTGTGGGGCGCCTTCCTCGGCGCCGCCGTCGTCAAGCTGACCGAGGACCAGCTGCAGGTGCTGCTGCCGAAACTGATAGGGACCAGCGGCAACTTCGAGACCATCGTCTTCGGCATCGTGCTGGTGGTGGTGCTGAAGTACGCGCCCGACGGCCTCTGGACCTTCGTCATCCGCCGCCTGCCGCGGGCCGACCGCAAGCGCGACTGGGCCGGTGCCGCGCCCCTGCCGGCGCGCGACAAGCCGGCGCGCGGCGAGCCGCTGCTGCAGGTGGACGGCGTGCGCAAGCAGTTCGGCGGACTCACCGCCGTCAACGACGTGAGCTTCGAGATCCGCGCCGGCGACATCGTGGGCCTGATCGGCCCGAACGGCGCCGGCAAGTCCACCACCTTCAACCTGATCACCGGCGTGCTCGCGCTGAGCGCCGGCCAGGTCCGCTGGCGCGGCGAGACGATCGGCGGCCTGCCCTCGCGCGAGATCGCGCGGCGCGGCATCTCGCGCACCTTCCAGCACGTGAAGATGATTCCCGAGATGACGGTGCTGGAGAACGTCGCCCTGGGCGGCTACCTGCGCGGCACCAGCGGCACGCTGCGCGCGATGCTGCGCCTCGACCGCGATGAGGAGCGGCGGCTGTTCGCCGAGGCGGAGCGCCAGCTCGCGCGCATCGGCATGGCCGACCGCATGCACGAACTCGCGGGCAACCTCGCGCTGGGGCCGCAGCGCCTGATGGAAATCGCCCGCGCCCTGTGCACCGATCCCGCCCTGCTGCTGCTCGACGAGCCGGCGGCCGGCCTGCGCCACAAGGAGAAGCAGGCGCTGGCCGACGTGCTGCGCCAGCTCAAGTCCGAAGGCATGAGCCTGCTGCTGGTGGAGCACGACATGGAGTTCGTGATGGGCCTCACCGACCGCATCGTGGTGATGGAATTCGGCACCCGGCTGATGGAGGGCACGCCGGCGCAGGTGCAGGCCAGCCCCAAGGTGCGCGCCGCCTACCTCGGAACGGAGCACTGATGCCACAAGCCCTGCTCCAGGTGCGCGGCCTGCACGCCGGCTACGGGCGCGCGGAAGTGCTCACCGGCCTGGACTTCGAGCTGCCCCGCGGCAGTGTCGTCACGGTGATCGGGCCCAACGGCGCCGGCAAGTCCACCACGCTCAACGCGCTCATGGGCCTGCTGCCGGCGCGCGGGAGCATCGTCTTCGATGGCCAGGAGCTGGCCGACACCACGCTGGAAGAGCGCGTGATGCTGGGGCTGGCCCTGGTGCCGGAAAAGCGCGAGCTGTTCGGCACCATGCCGGTGGAAGACAACCTCGTGCTGGGGGGCTACCGGCCGATGAAGCTGCGCATGCCCGACTGGCGCAAGGGCCTGGAGCGCGTGTACGAGCTGTTCCCGCGGCTGAAGGAGCGGCGCGCGCAGCTCGCGGGCACGCTCTCGGGCGGCGAGCGCCAGATGCTCGCGGTGGGCCGCGCCCTGATGGCGCAACCCAAGCTGCTGATGCTCGACGAGCCGAGCCTGGGCCTGGCGCCGCTCGTGGTGCGCGAGATCTTCCAGACCATCGCCCGCCTGCGCAGCGAAGGCGTCTCCATCCTGCTGGTGGAGCAGAACGCGCGCGCGGCGCTGGAGGTGGCCGACCACGGCTACGTGCTGGAGACCGGCGAGATCAGCCTGCAGGGCCCGGCGGCGCAGCTCGCCGTGGACCCGCGCGTGATCGAGACCTACCTGGGCACGGCGCGCGTGCAGGCCGCCTGACACCTGCACATGGCACGCACCAGCACACCCTCGCCCCGCACGGTGGAAGCCGCGCCGGCGGTCGCGGAAGTCGACACGAGCTTCCTCGAGACGCTGGTGGGCTACAACGCGCGCCGGGCCGCGCTCGCGGCCATCGACCGCTTCCTCGAAGGCATGGCGCCCTACCAGCTCAAGCCGGTGGACTTCTCGGTGCTCTCGCTGATCCACCACAACCCCGGTATCACTTCGCGGCAACTCTGCGCCACGCTGGGCATCCTGCCGCCGAACCTGGTCGGCATGCTCAACGCGCTGGAAAAGCGCGAGCTCTTGTCGCGCATGCCGCACCCGCGGGACGGTCGCGCGATGGGCCTGCACCTGACACCTGGGGGACAGAAGCTGGTGCGCGACGCGGAGCGCACTGCGGCCGGCCTGGAAGCCGAGATCGGTGCCCGCCTGAGCCCGTCGGAGCTGCAGACCCTCATCCGCTTGCTGAAGAAAGTCTACAAACCGGGCCGCCCCTGACGCTTGCTATTGTTTGCATAGCAGGAGCTGCGTACACTCGCATCCCCGTCCGCGCCACCGCACCGGGCGCAGGAGACCCGCGCGAATGAGTTCCAAGGAGAATGCCGCCATGGGCCAGCTGCTCGCGCTGCTGGAGGCGCGCTATGCCATGCGCGTGCTGTGGGCCCTGCGCGACGGCCATCCGCAGACCTTCCGCCTGCTGCAGGACAGCGTGGGCGGCATCACGCCCAACACGCTCAACACCCGCATCAAGGAACTGCGCGAGGCCGGCCTCATGCTGCACAACGGCGACGGGTACAGTGTCACCCCCGGCGGCGCGGACCTGCTCAAGCGCCTGGGCGACCTGCAACCCTTCGCCGCCCGCTGGGCCGCCGCCCAGGCCAAGAAGAAACTGCCAAGCTGATGCAAGACTTCCTCAAGGCGACGCTGCCCGCCGATGCGCAGCAAGCCACCCTCGTCGGCCGGGTGTGGATCGAAGGCCAGGGGCCGGTGCTGGTGCGCGCCGACGACCAGGCCATCTACGACCTGTCGAAGCTGGCGCCCACCTGCAGCGCCCTGCTGGAACTCGCCGATCCCGCCGCCGCCGTGCGCGCGCACCACGCGCCGCGCATCGCGGCGCTGCACGACGTGATCGCCAACAGCTGCGCCGACAAGCGCGTCGACGAGGCGCCCTGGCTGCTCGCGCCCTGCGACCTGCAGGCGGTCAAGGCCTCGGGCGTGACCTTCGTGGCCTCGATGCTCGAACGCGTGATCGAGGAGCAGGCGCGCGGCAACCCGGCGCTGGCCGAATCGGTGCGCAAGGAGGTGGTGGCAGTGATAGGCGACGACCTGTCGAAGGTGCGCCCCGGCTCGCCCGACGCCATGCGCCTGAAGGAGGTGCTGGTCGCGCGCAGGATCTGGTCGCAGTACCTCGAAGTGGGCATCGGCCCGGACGCCGAGATCTTCACCAAGTCGCAGCCCATGAGCGCGGTGGGCACCGGCGCGGAGATCGGCATCCACCCGAAGAGCGAGTGGAACAACCCCGAGCCGGAGATCGTGCTGGTCGTCAACAGCCGCGGCGAGACGGTCGGCGCGACGCTCGGCAACGACGTCAACCTGCGCGACTTCGAGGGCCGCAGCGCCCTGCTCCTGGGCAAGGCCAAGGACAACAATGCGAGCTGCGCTATCGGGCCCTTCATCCGCCTGTTCGACGCGCAATTCGGCATCGACGAGGTGCGGCAGGCCGAGCTCTCGATGAAGGTGGTCGGGCCCGAGGGCTTCCAGCTCTCCGGGTCCAGCAACATCTCGATGATCAGCCGCGATCCGCTCGAGCTGGTCGAGCACGCGATCGGCCCCAACCACCAGTATCCGGACGGGCTGGTGCTCTTCCTGGGCACCATGTTCGCGCCCACGCAGGACAGGCACGGCCCCGGCCTCGGCTTCACGCACGTGGTGGGCGACGTCGTGGCCATCGCCACGCCCACGCTCGGTACACTCGTGAACCGCGTCAACACCAGCGACCGCATCGAGCCCTGGCGCTATGGCGCCGTCGCGCTGATGCGCGACCTCGCGCGCCGCGGCCTCCTCTGAACTCCACGAAAGAAAAACATGATCACCACCCCCAGCGGCCTGCAGTACGAAGACGAACTCGTTGGCAGCGGCCCCGAGGCGAAACCCGGCCAGGACGTGCGCGTGCACTACACCGGCTGGCTGTACAACAACGGCGTGCAGGGCGCCAAGTTCGATTCGAGCCGGGACCGCAACGACCCGTTCGGGTTCTCGCTCGGCGCCGGCATGGTGATCAAGGGCTGGGACGAAGGCGTCGCCGGCATGAAGGTGGGCGGCAAGCGCACCCTGCTGATTCCGCCGGACCTGGGCTATGGCGCCCGCGGCGCCGGCGGCGTGATCCCGCCGAATGCGACGCTGAAGTTCGACGTGGAGTTGCTGGAGACGCGCTGAACGGCGCCAGGGCGGCGGTTTTCGTAGGCTGGTGGTGAGCCGCGGAGCGCGCGAACCCCAGCTTCGCTGCGGCTGATCGCTGGGGTTCGCAAGGCTCACCGCCAGCCTACCAGACCGGGCTCCCCGGCAAATGCCGGCGCGGGATCAAAGCCCAGCAGCTTTTTGCCCCGGTCTTCTTGAAAACCCCCTCCCCGCCCCAAGCTCCCACCCGTCCAGTCAGAGAACACCAAGACTTTTTCCTGCCATGTCCGACCAGAACGTCCAGTCCGAAGGCGTCAAGCCTGCCGACACGGCCCCTGAAGCCGCGGCCAACGATGCCGCCAGCGCGCAGGGCGCGCCCGCCCAGCCTTCCGCCGAAGATGCCGAGTGGCAGGAGCAGGTGGCGAAGCTGAGTGCCAAGAACGCCGAGCTCGCCGACCAGTTCCTGCGCGCGCAGGCCGAGATGCAGAACGTGCGCCGCCGCGCCGAGGACGAAGTGTCCAAGGCCCGCAAGTTCGCCGTCGAGGGCTTCGCCGAAAGCCTGCTGCCGGTGTGCGACAGCCTCGAAGCCGGCCTCGCCCACAAGGACGCCACGTCCGAGCAGATCCGCGAGGGCGCCGAGGCGACCCTGCGCCAGCTCAAGGCGGCGCTGGAGCGCAACAAGGTGATCGAGATCAACCCGGCGGCCGGCGCGAAGTTCGATCCGCATCAGCACCAGGCGATCTCCGTGGTGCCCGCCGACCAGGAGCCCAACACCGTGGTCACGGTGCTGCAGAAGGGCTATTCCATTGCCGACCGCGTGCTGCGCCCCGCGCTTGTGACCGTTGCCGCGGCGAAGTGAAGCACGGCCTTGAATCCGTAACAGTTATCCACAACTACCCCACAGACTGATTCACGCGCCCTCGAGGCCGAACAGATCAAGGAGAAAGAGCAATGGGAAAAATCATCGGCATTGACCTGGGCACGACCAACTCGTGCGTTGCCATCATGGAAGGCAACAACGTCAAGGTCATCGAGAACTCCGAAGGTGGCCGCACCACGCCTTCCATCGTGGCCTACCAGGAGGACGGCGAGATCCTCGTCGGCGCTTCCGGCAAGCGCCAGGCCGTGACCAATCCGAGGCACACCTTCTATGCGGTCAAGCGCCTGATCGGGCGCAAGTTCACCGAGAAGGAAGTGCAGAAGGACATCGACCTGATGCCCTACAAGATCGTGGCCGCCGACAACGGCGACGCCTGGATCGAGGAGCGCGGCAAGAAGTTGGCGCCGCCGCAGATCTCGGCCGAGGTGCTGCGCAAGATGAAGAAGACCGCCGAGGACTATCTCGGCGAGGAAGTGACCGAGGCCGTGATCACGGTGCCGGCCTACTTCAACGACTCGCAGCGCCAGGCCACCAAGGACGCCGGCCGGATCGCCGGCCTGGACGTCAAGCGCATCATCAACGAGCCGACGGCCGCGGCCCTGGCCTTCGGCCTCGACAAGCACGGCAAGGGCGACCGCAAGATCGCCGTGTACGACCTCGGCGGCGGCACCTTCGACATCTCGATCATCGAGATCGCCGACGTCGAGGGCGAGAAGCAGTTCGAGGTGCTGTCCACCAACGGCGACACCTTCCTCGGCGGCGAGGACTTCGACCAGCGCATCATCGACTACATCGTCACCGAGTTCCGCAAGGAACAGGGCGTCGACCTGAAGAACGACGTGCTGGCCCTGCAGCGCCTGAAGGAAGCGGCCGAGAAGGCGAAGATCGAGCTGTCCAACAGCACGCAGACCGACGTGAACCTGCCGTACATCACGGCCGATGCGAGCGGTCCCAAGCACCTGAACATCAAGCTCACGCGCGCCAAGCTCGAAGCGCTGGTGGAGGAACTGGTCGCGCGCACGATCGAGCCCTGCCGCGTCGCCATCAAGGATGCCGGCGTGTCCGTCAACGACATCCAGGACGTGATCCTGGTGGGCGGCATGACGCGCATGCCCAAGGTGCAGGAGAAGGTCAAGGAGTTCTTCGGCAAGGAGCCGCGCAAGGACGTCAACCCCGACGAGGCCGTCGCCGTCGGCGCCGCCATCCAGGGCCAGGTGCTCTCGGGCGAGCGCAAGGACGTGCTGCTGCTGGACGTCACCCCGCTGTCGCTGGGCATCGAGACCCTGGGCGGCGTGATGACGAAGATGATCAAGAAGAACACGACGATCCCGACCAAGTTCGCGCAGACCTTCTCGACCGCCGACGACAACCAGCCTGCGGTGACGATCAAGTGCTACCAGGGCGAGCGTGACCTGGCCGCGGGCAACAAGCTGCTGGGTGAATTCAACCTGGAAGGCATCCCGCCGGCGCCGCGCGGCCTGCCGCAGATCGAGGTGACCTTCGACATCGACGCCAACGGCATCCTGCACGTGTCCGCCAAGGACAAGGGCACGGGCAAGGAGAACAAGATCACCATCAAGGCGAACTCGGGCCTCACGGAAGCCGAGATCGAGAAGATGGTGAAGGACGCCGAGCAGAACGCGGCCGAGGACAAGATCAAGCTCGAACTGGTGAACGCCCGCAACCAGGGCGAGGCGCTGGCGCACAGCGTGCGCAAGAGCCTGACCGACTTCGGCGACAAGGTCGACGCCGGCGAGAAGACGAAGATCGAAGCGGCGATCAAGGAACTCGAAGAGACGCTGAAGTCGGAAGACAAGGCGGCCATCGAGGCCAAGACCAACGCGCTGATGCAGGTGAGCCACAAGCTCGCGGAGCAGATGTACGCGGCGCAAGGCGGTGCCGGCGCGGCAGCTGGCGGTGCCGCGGGTGCCGGCCCGGAGGCGCCCGCCGGCGCCGGAGCGTCCCGCCCCGCGAACGACGACAACGTCGTCGACGCGGAAGTGAAGGAAGTGAAGAAGGGCTGATCACGGCCTGACCGGACCGCCGCGTTCGACGGGCCCTTCCGTCAACGCGGCGTTTTCGCTCCAGCAGTTTGAAAAGAAATGGCCACGAAACGCGATTACTACGAAGTCCTCGGCGTTCCCAAGAACGCCTCGGACGAAGAGATCAAGAAGGCTTATCGCAAGCTGGCGATGAAGTACCACCCTGACCGCAACCAGGGGGACAGCGCCAAGGACGCGGAAGCGCGCTTCAAGGAGGCCAAGGAAGCCTACGAGATGCTGTCGGAGGCGGAGAAACGCGCGGCCTACGACCAGTTCGGCCACGCCGGCGTGGACCCGAACATGCGCGGCGGCATGGGCGGCGGGCCGGAAGGCTTCGGCGGCTTCGCGGAAGCCTTCGGCGACATCTTCGGCGACATCTTCGGCCAGGCGGCGGCCGCGCGCGGCGGCCGCGGCGGGCGCCAGGTCTATCGCGGCGCGGACCTCTCGTACGCGATGGAGGTCACGCTGGAAGAGGCCGCCAAGGGCAAGGACGCGCAGATCCGCATCCCGTCCTGGGACGAGTGCGAGACCTGCCACGGCAGCGGCGCCAAGCCCGGCACCCAGGCCAAGACCTGCACGACCTGCCAGGGCCAGGGCGTGGTGCAGATGCGCCAGGGCTTCTTCAGCGTGCAGCAGACCTGCCCGCACTGCCGCGGCACCGGCAAGATCATTCCCGAGCCGTGCATGACCTGCCACGGCGCCGGCAAGGTCAAGCGGCAGAAGACGCTGGAAGTGAAGATCCCCGCCGGCATCGACGACGGCATGCGCATCCGCAGCGCCGGCAACGGCGAGCCGGGCACCAACGGCGGCCCCCCGGGCGACCTGTTCATCGAGATCCGGCTGAAGAAGCACCCGATCTTCGAGCGCGAAGGCGACGACCTGCACTGCGTGGTGCCGGTAAGCATCGCCCGCGCCGCGCTCGGTGGCGAGATCGACGTGCCGACGCTCGATGGCAAGGCGGCGATCGACATCCCCGAAGGCACCCAGGCCGGCAAGCAGTTCCGCCTGCGCGGCAAGGGGATCAAGGGCGTGCGCTCGAACTATCCAGGTGACCTCTACTGCCACGTGGCGGTGGAAGTCCCGGTGAAGCTGAGCGAGCACCAGCGCAAGCTGCTCAAGGAGCTCGACGAGTCGCTGAAGAAGGGCGGCGCCAAGCACTCGCCCACCGAGGAATCGTGGGCGGACAAGCTGAAGGGGTTCTTCAACGCGTGATATGCGGGAGCGGGCGAGCGCGCGAACCGAAACACGTCATCCCCCGCGCAGGCGGGGGACCCAGGAGGGCGGCCAATGGCCGCCCTTTCTTCATCGGGAGCCCTGGATCCCGGCGGTCTCAACCGGTCAATGCAACATGATTCATGTTGTGAAAGGCCGGAATGACATCGAGAAAAGATCGAGGGCTGGAGCCCGAGCAGAACGCCGAGATGTGGCGTCGCT
>NZ_JAEQND010000025.1 GCF_016722765.1 Ramlibacter alkalitolerans
GCGACGCCACATCTCGGCGTTCTGCTCGGGCTCCAGCCCTCGATCTTTTCTCGATGTCATTCCGGCCTTTCACAACATGAATCATGTTGCATTGACCGGTTGAGACCGCCGGGATCCAGGGCTTCCTCGCCCTGGCGCTGGCACTCGCCTTCACGGGTGCCGCCGCCGCCGACTACGCCGGCCCGATCTTCGACGCGCACCTGCACTACAACGAGGAGGCCTTCAACGGCAGCGAGGGCCCGCACCCGCTGCCCGACGTGCTCGCCCGCATGCAGCGCAACGGCGTGCGCGCGATCGTCGCCAACTCGCGGCCCAACGAAGGCACGAAGTCGCTGGCGCAGGCGCCGCAGACGCGCCAGGCCGGCGTGGCCGTCGTGCCCTTCGTGCGCCTGTACCGCACGCGGGCGGATTACAGCAACTGGTTCCGGGACGAATCCATCTACGACATGGTGCTGGCGGAGCTGGCGCGCGGCACGGCTGCCGGCCCCTACCGCGGTCTCGGCGAGTTCCACCTGTACGAATCCGCCAACGCGAATGGGCCGGTCGCGCGCAAGCTGATGGCGCTGGCCGAGGAGCGGGAGCTCGCGGTGCTCGCGCATGTCGACGATGCCGCGATCGACCTGCTGATGGCGAACACCCCTTCGCGCGGCGCGAAGGTGCGCCTGATCTGGGCCCACACCGGCATCGGAGGCGCGCCGGTCGGCCGCGTCGACAAACTGCTGGCGAAGTACCCGCGCCTGATGGGAGAGCTGTCGTACCGGCCCGGCCTCACCTGCGAAGGCGGCAAGCTGTGCCCCGAATGGCGGCAGCTGCTCCTGAAATACCCCACGCGTTTCCTGCTCGGTTCCGACACCTGGGTCAACCAGCGCTGGCTGCAGTACGACGACACGATGAAGGGCTACCGATCCTGGCTCGGTGAGCTGCCGGCCGAAGTGCAACGCCGCATCGCCTGGGAGAATGGCGCCTCCCTGTTCGGCCTGACCAGACCATGACCTTGAAGCTGCATTACTACCCCTCCACGGCGGCGATGATCCCGCACATCCTGCTGGAGGAGCTCGGCGTCCCGTACGAACGCGTGTTCGTCGATCGCGCCCGCGACGAACACAAGCGCCCCGCGTACCTGAAGCTCAATCCGAACGGCACGCTGCCGGTGCTCGAGGATGGCGACTTCGTGCTGTACGAGACGGCGGCGATCGTGCTGCACCTGTGCGACCGCCATCCGCAGGCGCGGCTCGCTCCAGCGCCGGGCACGCTGGAGCGTTCGCACTACCAGCAGTGGCTGGTCTGGATGACCAACACGCTGCAGGCGACGCTGATGGTCTACTTCTATCCCGAGCGCTGGGTGCAGGAGGGCAACGCCGAAGGCGCGGCGCAAGTGAGGGCGAGCGCGCAGGAGCGCGTCGCCCCGCTGCTGGACCAGCTCGATGCGCTGGTGGCCCGCCATGGCGGCCCGTGGCTGCTCGGCGCCGACTACTGCGCGCTGGACGCCTACGCCTTCACGCTGTGCCGCTGGACGCGCAACTTCCCCACCGGCAAGGCGCGCGAGCGCACGCACCTGGGTCCCTACCTGCAGCGCGTGAGCGAGCGCCCCGCCGTGCAGCGGGTGTTCGCCACGGAAGGCCTCTCAGCGCCGTTCTTCTAGGAATCGCAGCAGCGCCAGCGCGTCGCCGGCGGCGGCGCCCGAGGCGGTGTTGTCGAAGATGCACCAGACCTCGGCGCCTTCCGCCTGGGCGAGGCGCAGGCGCGCGGCCAACGCCGCCAGCACCTCGGGCGCATAGGCGGAGTAGTACATGCGCGGCGAGCCGTGCAGCCGCAGGTAGATGCGGCCCGGCCATCCGCCCGGCCGCGCGCCCGGCGGGTGCCGCACCGGGTCGGCGAGCACGCGCGCGATCCGCAGCTCGCGCAGCAGTGCATCGGGTGCGTCCTCGAACCACGTCGCGTGCCTGGGTTCCAGCGCCAGCGCACCGCCGAAGCGCGCGCGCAGGAGCGTGAGGAAGGGCGCCGCCGTGCCGGCGTCGAACGCCAGGCTGGGCGGCAGCTGCACCAGCAGGCAGGCGAGCCTGTCGCCCAGGTGCGCGCACTCGGCGAGGAAAGCGTCCAGCAGGGGCTCGCAGTCGACCAGCCGCCGCTCGTGCGTGATCGCCTTGGGCAGCTTGGCGCTGAAGCGGAAGCCCGTCGGCACCGCCGCGGCCCAGCGTTCGTACACGAAGGGCTTGTGCGGCCGGTGGAACGAGGAATTGATCTCCGCCACCGGGAAGCGCGTCGCATAGCGCGCCAGGTGGCTGTCGCCCGGCCCGAACGCCTCCTGCAGCTCGCGCGGCAGGCTCCAGCCGGCGCAGCCGACCAGGATCACGGGCTCGCCCCGTTCTTGTCGCGGTGCAGCGGCGGCTGCCCGGAGTGCTCGCGCAAGGCGTCCTCGATCTGGCGCGCCAGGGTCTCCGGCCGGGTGGCCTGTTCCAGCACCGCGATCTCGGGATCGTCTTCCTCGGTCAGCCCCATCTTGCGCGACATGCGGTCGAGGATCTGCAGGATCTTGGTGTTCTCCTGCTCCGCCAGCAGGTTGATCTGCAGGTCGAGCTGGCTGCGCCGCTCCGTCACGCGCATCTCGTAGTTCTGGCTGATCAGGATGAAGGACGACAGGAAGATCGCCTCCAGCGACACGACCAGCGTGAGGAAGGTGAAGGGGTAGGGATCGAAGTGCGGCAGCCGGGGCAGCACGTTCCACCCGATCCAGAAGCCGAACACCAGCGCATGGATCCAGACGAAGGTGATGCTGCCGCAGAAGCGCGCCACGAATTCGGCGATGCGGTCGGCGGCGCTGCGCTTGGTGACCGCCAGCTGTTCCAGCTTGCGCATCGCCTGCACGTTCTCGCGCGTGAGGTCCGCGACGGTGCGCGGCTGCCGGTAGCTGGAACGGTGGTGCCCGTGCGCCATCAATGCCCGGTCCGCGCCAGGTAGCGCTTGCGCCAGAACACGATGCCCAGCACCAGCGCGATCATCCCCATGGTGGCCAGCGTCCACCAGAAGCCGGCGGCCTGGTGGGTCAGGGGCAGCAGCTCGAAGTTCATGCCGAAGATGCCGGCGATCAGGTTCAGCGGCAGGAAGATGGCGGTGAGCGCGGTCAGCGTGCGCATGATGTCGTTGGTGCGGTTGCCGACGGCGGAGAAGTGGATCTGCACCGCGGTTTCGGCGCTCTGCTCCATCCGGTTGACGTGATGCACCACGCGTTCGACGTGTTCCACCACGTCGCGGGCGCGCGCAAGCAGGCCGTCGCGCTCCGACTGCGTCATCCACGGCGGCGGCTGCTCGCGCTGGCTGTCCAGCCATTCCTGCATCGCGTCGTTCTGCTCCTCGCACAGGTCCTGCAGGGTGTGCAGCGCGTTGCGCGCCGTCATGAGCGCGCCCCAGTCGGCTTCGCCCGAGTTCGGCGCCAGCAGCGCCTGCTGCCAGCGATCGAGCTCGGTGCTGAGGACCTTGCGCAGTTCCAGGTAGCTGTCCACCACCAGGTTCAGCATGCGCAGCATCAGGTCCGCGGCGCCGGACGGCAGGCGGCTGCGCGCCGAGGCGCTCAGCCCCTCGCTGTTCAGGGCGTCCTGCAGGTAGCGCTCGATGAAGGCGCGGGCGGCGAAGCAGCCGGCCGGGTGCACGGTGATCAGGAGCCGGTCGAAGGCGACGAAGCCGAGCGCGCGGGTGCGGATGCGGCTGAACGCCGACAGCGGCGCGTGCCGGGCCACCACCGCTTCGCCGAGCTCCGCGCGCACCTCGCTTTCGGTGGCCAGCCGGCGGAAGATCACCAGGTCGTAGACCGAGGTGTAGTCGTAGCTCGAAGGGTGGCCGCGGTTGCCGAGGTCCTTGACGTGCAGGTCCAGCAGCGGCGAGCCGCCGAGGGTCTGCGCCGCGCGCTGCAGCACGGGCAGGTCCTCCTCGAGATGTTCGCGCTCGAGGTAGATCCAGACGAAGCCATCGTGCGGCGCGCGTGCGGGGAGTTGGTCCAGGAAGCGCAGCGTGCCGGCACCGAATTCGACGATGTGCACGCCGCGCATCCTCTCACAGACTCAGGGGCGCAGCTTGCGTGCGGCGTCGAGCGCGAAGTAGGTCAGGATCCCGTCAGCGCCGGCCCGCTTGAAGGCAAGCAGGCTTTCCAGCATCACCAAGTCGTGGTCCAGCCAGCCGTTGGCGGCCGCGGCCTTGAGCATCGCGTACTCGCCGGAGACCTGGTAGGCGAAGGTCGGGACCTTGAATTCGTCCTTCACGCGCCGCACGATGTCCAGGTAAGGCATTCCCGGTTTCACCATCACCATGTCGGCACCCTCGGCGAGGTCCATCGCGACCTCGCGCAAGGCCTCGTCGGTGTTGCCCGGGTCCATCTGGTAGACCTTCTTGTTGCTCTTGCCCAGGTTGCCGGAGGAGCCGACGGCATCGCGGAACGGGCCGTAGAAGGCGCTCGCGTACTTGGCGCTGTACGCCATGATCCGCGTGTGGATGTGGCGGTCGCCCTCCAGCGCCTGGCGGATGGCGCCGATGCGCCCGTCCATCATGTCGGAGGGGGCGACGACGTCCACGCCGGCCTGCGCCTGCGCGAGCGCCTGCTTCACCAGCACTTCGACGGTCTCGTCGTTCATGATGTAGCCGGTTTCATCCAGCAGGCCGTCCTGGCCGTGGCTGGTGAAGGGGTCGAGCGCGACGTCGGTCATCACACCGAGCTCGGGGAACTCCTTCTTCAGGCGCTGCACCGTCCGCGGCACCAGGCCCTCCGGGTTGAAGGCCTCGCGCCCGTCCGGCGTCTTGAGCGACTGGTCGATCACCGGGAACAGGGCCAGGCACGGCACCCCGAGCTGCATGCACTGCTCCGCCACCGGCAGCAGCAGGTCGATGCTGACCCGCTCCACGCCCGGCATGGAGGCCACCGCCTGGCGCTGCTTCTGGCCGTCCAGCACGAACACCGGATAGATGAAATCGTTCGCCGTGACGGCGTGTTCGCGTACCAGATTGCGTGTGAACTCGTCACGCCGCAGCCGCCGGGGCCGGCCATGGGGGTAGGGGGCGAAGAAGGAAGTCATAAGGAAAATTGTGCCCCAAGCCGGGGCGAGGACAGGTTTTTCGGGCCGCGGACGGCGCCGGCGCCTTGCGCCGGCAAGGCACCGCCCAGCGTCAGAGAACTTAAGCCTTTCTGCTTGAAAGCCGAACTGTGCGCTGCTAAATTACGTCCGGGCGGCTTGCCGCTCCCCGCTTTTCCTCCCTGAGCGGGCGCCTTGATGTGTGACAGCAAAAAGGCTTCCCACCCCGGCCGAAAGCCGGGGCTTTTTTTTGCCTCGGGCAGGGCCAGCCGGGGTGACCCCGGCGGTACGCGACCCCGCCAGCATGGGCCCTTCGTACACTCCGCCCCATGCTCTGGATCAAGGCCTTCCACATCTTCTTCGTGGCCAGCTGGTTCGCCGGCCTGTTCTACCTGCCGCGCATCTTCGTCAACCTCGCCATGGTCCCGGCGGACTCGCCGGCGGAGCGCGCGCGGCTGCTGCTGATGTCGCGCAAGCTGCTGAAGTTCATGACGGTCATCGCGGTGCCGGCGCTGGCGCTGGGCCTGTACCTGTGGCTGGGCATCGGGGTGGGACGTGGCCAGGGCTGGATGCACGCCAAGTTGCTCGTCGTGATCCTGATCGTGGGCTACCACCATGCCTGCTCGGTGCTCCTGCGCAAGTTCGAGGCCGGTACCAACCAGCGCAGCCATGTCTGGTTCCGCTGGTTCAACGAGATGCCCGTGCTGTTCCTGCTCGCGGCCGTCCTGCTCGTGGTCCTCAAGCCGTTCTGATCGGATGCGAGCCCCCACGCTCCTCACTTCGTGCAGTCGCTGCCCCCCCAGGGGGCGCAAGCCTCCCAGAGGCGGCTCGTCGGAGGCTTGATGCACAAGACCTCGGCCTGGCCGCTGGCGGGGGCCTACGTGGTGCTGGTGGTGTACGCCAGCCTGTATCCCTTCACCGGCTGGCGCAACCAGGAGATCCCGCCGTGGGACTTCCTGTTCGCGGGCTGGCCGCGCTACTGGACCGGCTTCGACGTGGCCGCCAACGTGGTCGGCTATGTGCCCCTGGGTTTCCTGCTGGCCCTGAGCTTCCTGCGCCGGGGCAACGTGCGCTTCTTCGCCGCGCATCCCAACCTCGCCGCCATCGCGGTGGCGCTGGCCGCCGGCACGCTGCTGTCGCTGTGCATGGAGGCGCTGCAGAATTTCCTGCCGTCGCGCGTGGCGTCCAACGTCGATTTCGGGCTCAATGCCGGCGGCACCCTGCTGGGTGCCGTGCTGGCCGCGGGGCTCGAACTCGCCGGCGTGCTGGCGCACTGGAACCGCTTTCGCGAGCGCTGGTTCATCCCGCACGCGCGCGGCGCCCTGGTGCTACTGGCGTTGTGGCCGTTCGCGCTGCTGTTCCCGGCCGCCGTGCCGCTGGGCCTGGGGCAGGTGTTCGAACGCCTGGAGACCTCGGCGGCCGACTGGCTGCTGGACACGCCCTTCCTCGAATGGCTGCCGGTGCGCGAAGTCGAATTGCAGCCGCTGGTGCCCGCCGCAGAACTGCTGTGCGTGGCGCTCGGTGCGTTCGTGCCCTGCCTGCTCGGGTACACCATCCTGCGGTCCATCGGCCGCCGGGCCGTGTTCGCCCTGGTCACGATCGCCCTCGGCACGCTGGTGACGGCGCTCTCGGCGGCCCTGAGCTGGGGTCCGACGCACGCCTGGGCCTGGCTGAGCCTGCCCGTGCGGCTGGGGCTGGTGTTCGGCCTCGCCCTGTCCGCCCTGATGCTGGCCGTGCCGCGCCGCGGCTGCGCCGCGGTGCTGCTGCTGGTGCTGGTGATCCACCTCAGCGTGCTGAACCAGGCTCCGGCCAGCGCGTATTTCACCGACACCCTGCAGGCCTGGGAGCAGGGACGCTTCATCCGCTTCAACGGGCTGGCGCAGTGGCTCGGCTGGCTGTGGCCTTATGCCGTGCTGGTCTATGTGCTGCTGCGGGTCTCGCGTCCCGAGCCGCCTCCTAGAATTCCGGCATGACCGCGCCCGCCCAGCCTCCGTATTTCGAACACCACATCTTCTTCTGCCTGAACAAGCGCGAGAACGGCGAGGCCTGCTGCGCCGACCACGACGCCCAGGCCGCCTTCGAGCGCTGCAAGTCGCAGGTCAAGGCCCGCGGGCTGAACGGGCCCGGCAAGGTGCGCGTCAACAAGGCCGGCTGCATGGACCGCTGCCAGGGCGGCCCCATCGCCGTGGTCTATCCCGAAGGCACCTGGTACACCTACGTCGACGCGAGCGACATCGACGAGATCGTCGAATCGCACCTGCAGAACGGCAAAGTGGTCGAGCGCCTGCTGACGCCGCCGCACCTGGGGCGCTGATGATCGCGCAGACGGAGAGGCTGGAACTCGCCGGCCCCGCGGGGCGCATCCAGCTGCTGCGCAATGCGCCGGAAAGCGGCTCGCGCGGCGTCGCGGTGATCGCGCATCCGCATCCGCTGTTCGGCGGCACGATGGACAACAAGGTGGTGCAGACGCTCGCGCGCGCGTTCGTGCAATGCGGCTGGACGGCGCTGCGCTTCAACTTCCGCGGCGTCGGCGCCAGCCAGGGCACCTATGACGAAGGGCGCGGCGAAGCGCAGGACCTGCTCACCGTCGTGCGCGAGCTCGCCGGCGACGGGGCGCTCGCGCTGGCGGGGTTTTCCTTCGGCGCCTATGTCGCCGCGCAGGCGGTGCAGGCGCTCTGGTCGTCGCGCGACGTGCGCGCGGTGGTGCTGGTGGGCACGGCCGCATCGCGTTTCCCGGTGCCGGCGTTGCCGCCGGAGTCGCACGAACGCGCGCTCGTGGTCCACGGTGAGGTCGACGACACGGTGGTGCTGTCGTCCGTCCTCGATTGGGCACGGCCGCAGTCACTGCCCGTTACGGTCGTTCCCGGGGTCGAGCATTTCTTTCACGGACAATTGCCGCTGTTGAAGAACCTGGTGGCCCGCCACCTGCGCGCACTCGAATGAAGTTTCGCTGGATGCGGGCGCTGGTCGCGCCCTGGCTGCTCCTTTTCTCGCTCGTCGCGGCCGCCCAGGTGCCGCAGCCGCCCGAGGTCGCCGCCCGCAGCTACCTGCTGATGGACCTGAGCGCCGACCAAGTCCTGGCGCAGCGCGGCATCGACACGCCCGTGGAGCCGGCCTCGCTCACCAAGCTCATGACCGCGTACCTCGTGTACCAGGCGATCCGGGCGAAGAAGGTGGACCTGAAGCAGACGGTCCCGATCAGCGAACGGGCCTGGAAGATGCCGGGCTCGCGCATGTACGTCGACCCGAAGATGCAGGTGCCCGTCGAGGACCTGATCAAGGGCATGATCGTGCAGTCCGGCAACGATGCCACGGTGGCGCTGGCCGAGGCCGTGGGCGGCACGGTGGAACACTTCGTGGAACTCATGAACGCGCAGGCCAAGGCGCTGGGCATGAAGCACACGAGCTTCCGCAACCCCGAGGGGCTCAGCGCGCCCGGCCACATGACGACGGCGCGCGATCTGGCCATCCTCGCGACCCGGCTGATGCAGGACTACCCCGAGGACCTGCCGTACCACGCGATCCGGAAGTACCGCTACCAGGGCACGCCCACCGCCAACGACACCAACCGGAACATGCTGCTGTTCCGCGACCCCACGGTGGACGGCCTGAAGACGGGTCACACCGACGCCGCCGGCTACTGCCTCATCGCCACGGCGAAGCGCGACTTCCCCAACCTGCAGGGCCGCCGGCTGCTGGCCGTGGTGCTGGGCGCCAGCAGCGAGGTCGCGCGCGCCAACGAGGCGCAGAAGCTGCTGAACTGGGGCTTCACCGCATTCGAGGGCCTGAAGCTGTTCGATGCCAATGCGACCGTGCTCGAGCCGCAGGTCTGGAAGGGTTCGGACAACGCCGTCAAGCTGGGCCAGACGCAGCCGATCGTGCTGGCGATGCCGGCCGGCAGCAGCTCGAAGATCAAGACCCAGGTGGCGCGGCCGGATCCGCTGGTCGCCCCGATCCAGAAGGGCCAGCACGTGGGCACCCTGAAGATCCTGGCCGGCGACCAGCTGCTGCGCGAGGTGCCGCTGGTGGCGCTGGAAGGCGTCGAGCAGGCCGGCATCTTCGGCCGGGCCTGGGACGCGGTGCGGCTGTGGATCAAGTGACGTCGCGCCAGCCGTCCCCGGGCCCGTAGGCTGGCGGTGAGGAGCGAAGCTCCCGAACCCCAGCGGTGCGCGAAGCGCTGGGGTTTCGCTTCGCTCCACCGCCAGCCTGCGGGAACCGCCAGTCAGCCCCGCCCATCGGATTGCGGGTTTTCACCAGCCGGGATATACTCGCGGGCTTTCCCGCAATTTGGGGCGGGGAAGCTTTTTGTCGTTTCACGAACGTTTAGGGACGTTTTTCAATGCCAACCATCAACCAGCTCGTGCGTCAGGGCCGGGAAGTCGAGAAAGTCAAATCGAAGTCCCCCGCGATGCAGAACAGCCCCCAGCGCCGTGGCGTGTGCACCCGCGTGTACACCACGACGCCCAAGAAGCCGAACTCGGCCCTGCGCAAGGTCGCCAAGGTGCGCCTGACCAACGGTTTCGAGGTCATCTCGTACATCGGCGGCGAAGGCCACAACCTGCAGGAGCACTCGGTCGTGCTCGTGCGCGGCGGCCGCGTGAAGGACCTGCCCGGTGTGCGTTACCACATCGTGCGCGGTTCGCTGGACCTGCAAGGCGTCAAGGATCGCAAGCAGTCCCGCTCCAAGTACGGCGCCAAGCGCCCGAAGAAGGCCTGATCAGCCCCAGTCGTAGTTTGTCGGTGCTCGTTCGGCCCTGGCAGGCTGAACCAGCGTAGTGACCCGATGCCGGGTCGAGTAAGTGGGATGTCCTGATGGCTCCCGCGGCCGGTCGGAAGACCAGGCCAACTGAAGCAAAGAGAGAGGTTAGAAATGCCACGTCGTCGCGAAGTCCCTAAGCGTGAAATCCTGCCGGATCCCAAGTACGGCAATGTCGAACTCGCCAAGTTCATGAACGTGATCATGCAAGGCGGCAAGAAGGCGGTCGCCGAGCGCATCGTCTACGGTGCCCTCGAGCAGATCGAGAAGAAGAACCCGGGCCGTGACCCGGTCGAAGCCTTCACCATGGCCATCAACAACGTGAAGCCCATGGTCGAAGTGAAGTCCCGCCGCGTCGGCGGCGCGAACTACCAGGTTCCCGTCGAAGTCCGTCCGGTGCGCCGCCTCGCCCTGTCGATGCGCTGGATCAAGGAAGCCGCCAAGAAGCGCGGCGAGAAGTCGATGGCCATGCGCCTGGCCAACGAGCTCATGGAAGCCACGGAAGGCCGTGGCGGCGCCATGAAGAAGCGTGACGAAGTGCACCGCATGGCCGAGGCCAACAAGGCCTTCAGCCACTTCCGCTTCTAAGAAACAGAAGGTTGAGCGTTCGGCGTTGGGCGTTGAGCGATCAGCTCGACGCCCTTTCGCCCCTTCAAACGCTCAACGCTCAACGCTTAACGGAAAGAATTCATCATGGCCCGCAAAACGCCTATCGAGCGGTACCGCAACATCGGTATCTCCGCGCACATCGACGCCGGCAAGACGACCACCACCGAGCGCATCCTGTTCTACACCGGTGTCAACCACAAGATCGGTGAAGTGCACGACGGCGCCGCCACCATGGACTGGATGGAGCAGGAGCAGGAGCGTGGCATCACGATCACCTCCGCGGCCACCACCTGCTTCTGGAAGGGCATGGACCTGTCCTACCCGGAGCACCGCTTCAACATCATCGACACCCCCGGCCACGTGGACTTCACCATCGAGGTGGAGCGCTCCATGCGTGTGCTGGACGGCGCCTGCATGGTCTATTGCGCCGTGGGCGGCGTGCAGCCCCAGTCGGAAACCGTCTGGCGCCAGGCCAACAAGTACAAGGTGCCCCGCCTCGCGTTCGTCAACAAGATGGACCGCACCGGCGCCAACTTCTTCAAGGTCTACGACCAGATGCGCCTGCGCCTGAAGGCCAACCCGGTGCCGATCGTGATCCCGATCGGTGCCGAGGAGAACTTCACCGGCGTGGTCGACCTGCTGAAGATGAAGGCGATCATCTGGGACGAAGCCTCCCAGGGCATGAAGTTCAACTACGAAGAGATCCCGGCCGAACTGGTGGAAAGCGCCAAGGAGTGGCGCGAGAAGATGGTCGAGGCCGCCGCCGAAGCCAACGAGGAACTGATGAACAAGTACCTCGAGGAAGGCGACCTGACGGAAGCCGAGATCAAGCTCGGCCTGCGCACGCGCACCATCGCCACCGAGATCCAGCCGATGCTGTGCGGCACCGCGTTCAAGAACAAGGGCGTGCAGCGCATGCTCGACGCCGTGATCGACTACCTGCCCTCCCCGGTGGACATCCCCCCGGTCAAGGGCATGGACGAGGACGAGAAGGAAACCCACCGCAAGGCCGACGACAGCGAGAAGTTCTCGGCGTTGGCGTTCAAGCTGATGACGGACCCGTTCGTGGGCCAGCTGACGTTCGTGCGGGTGTACTCCGGCGTGCTGTCCAAGGGCGACACCGTCTACAACCCGGTGCGCGGCAAGAAGGAGCGCATCGGCCGGATCGTGCAGATGCACGCCAACAACCGCCTGGAAGTCGACGAGATCCGCGCCGGCGACATCGCCGCCTGCGTGGGCCTGAAGGACGTGACCACGGGCGAAACCCTGTGCGATCCGGGCTCGATCCTGACCCTGGAACGCATGGTCTTCCCCGAGCCGGTGATCCGCCAGGCCGTGGAACCCAAGACCAAGGCCGACCAGGAAAAGATGGGCGTCGCGCTGCAGCGCCTGGCCGCCGAAGACCCGTCGTTCCGCGTGAACACGGACGAGGAATCCGGCCAGACCATCATCGGCGGCATGGGCGAGCTGCACCTGGAAATCATCGTCGACCGCATGAAGCGCGAATTCGGCGTGGAAGCCAACGTCGGCAAGCCGCAGGTGGCCTACCGCGAGACGATCCGCCGCAAGGTGACGGACCAGGAAGGCAAGTTCGTGCGCCAGTCGGGCGGCAAGGGCCAGTACGGCCACGTCGTCTTCACGGTGGAGCCGAACGAGACCGGCAAGGGCTTCGAGTTCGTGGACATGATCAAGGGCGGCGTGGTGCCGCGCGAGTACATCCCGGCGGTGCAGAAGGGCGTGGAAGAAGCGCTGAACTCCGGCGTGCTGGCCGGCTACCCGGTGGTGGACGTGAAGGTCTCGCTGACCTTCGGTTCCTACCACGAGGTGGACTCGAACGAGAACGCGTTCAAGATGGCCGCCATCTTCGGCTTCAAGGAAGGCGCGAAGAAGGCCAGCCCCGTCATCCTCGAGCCGATGATGGCCGTGGAAGTCGAGACGCCCGAGGAATACGCCGGCAACGTGATGGGCGACCTGTCGTCCCGTCGCGGCATGGTGCAGGGCATGGACGACATGCCCGGCGGCGGCAAGACCATCAAGGCCGAAGTCCCGCTGTCCGAAATGTTCGGCTACTCGACGACGCTGCGCTCCATGTCGCAGGGCCGCGCGACGTACACGATGGAGTTCAAGCACTACGCCGAAGCTCCGAAGAACGTCGCCGAAGGCATCATCGCCGCCCGGACGAAGTAAGAAGGCAGAACAACCGAACGCAAAGGGCGCAAAGGTCACGCAAAGAACGCGAAAGAACATCCTTCAACTGGATTCCTTTTGCGGTTTTTGCGAAACCTTTGCGGCCTTTGCGTTCTGGTAGTCCGTATTTGTCTGCGACCCCGCGCCTTCCGTTGCCCGTGGCGGAAGAACCAGCAGCAGGGTGCAGACGTAAAACCATCACACGGGCCTAGCTCTTTATCGGAGATTCTCAATGGCAAAAGGCAAATTCGAGCGGACCAAGCCGCACGTCAACGTCGGCACGATCGGCCACGTGGACCATGGCAAGACGACCCTGACGGCGGCGATCACGACGGTGCTGTCGGCCAAGTTCGG
>NZ_JAEQND010000026.1 GCF_016722765.1 Ramlibacter alkalitolerans
CCTCCTGCTCGATGGTCACCGAGGGGTGCGCGGCGCGCGAGCGCTCCAGCAGGCCGGCGATGGCTTCCCCCAGCCCCAGCGTCTCGAGCTCCATCGGCGCGAGGCGCGGGATCATGCGATGCATCGCGTCGTAGAGCCGGCCCGCCTCCTCGCCGATCACGCCGGCGGCCTGTGCCGACTGCGGATCGGATTCGTCGCAGCGGCGCGCCACCGACAGGGCCAGGCTGCGGATCGCGGTGACCGACTGCCCCAGCTCGTCGTGCAGCGCGCGGGCGATCTCGCGCCGCTCGGTCTCGATGTGCGTTTCGATCAGGCCGGCCAGTTCGCGCGAATCGGACAACCGGCGCTCCGCCTCGAAGGCGCGCTGCCGGTTGCCGATGTTCTCCTGCAGCACGGCCGCCATGCGGTTGAATGCCGCGGCTATCGCTGCCGCCTCGCGGCCCGGCAGCGGCGGCAGCGTCACGTTGAAATCGCCGGCCTTGAGCCGGTCGAGGGCCGCGACGATCTGCGAGAAGGGCCGCAAGGCCCGGCCCATCGCCCAGAAGACCAGCGCATTGATCGCCAGCAGGCCGCCGGCGCCGATTGCCGCCAGCGTCACCATCTCGTCCCAGCCGTCCAGCACGGCGCGCGAGGGCTCGGCGTCGATGGTCATGCGGCCCCAGGGCAGTTCGACGACCTGGCGCGTCGGCGCGGGCAGGATCAGCGCCCGGAACCAGCCGGGTGCCTCGCGCCCCGCCTTGTAGGTGGACGGCGGCGAGCGGTAGAGCACCTGGCCCGTGGCGTCGGTGACGGTGATGTCGTTGGCGCGCACCCGGCCCAGGCGCTCCAGGAAGCGCACCAGCGCATGCGGGCCGTTCTCGGCGTACACGCGGGCCACGCGCTGCAGCAGCTGGGTGCTCACGCGGTTGGTGGCGACGATCTCCTCGCGCACGGCGCTGCGCAGGTTGTCCAGCTGCAGGGCGATCATCGAGGCGACCAGCACCACGATGACGCCGGCGACGATAAGGTTGATGCGCAGGCTCAGGCTCATCGGATGCGGTCTCGCTCCGGCATTCGGCCCGAAACCGCTGCCCTTGGCAAGGAGGCAGATTCATGAAAATCTGGAGGCCCGACTAGGGCGCCCGCTCTGGACGCTCCCTCCCCGCCGCCCTTAAGCTGCCCCCGAAGGTGCTTTGTTGCGCCGCTTCGCCGGGGGGCGGCCCCCTCTTTCCCCGGCGCCCTTGCGAGGAGACAGCATGACCTGGACCACACCCCAAGCGGTCGATTTCCGCTTCGGATTCGAAATCACGATGTACATAGCCGCCCGCTAGCGCGGGCCCTCCATGCGCGTGCATGTGCTCGGGGCGGCCGCCGGCGGCGGCTTCCCGCAATGGAATTGCAACTGCGGCAACTGCGCGCGCCTGCGTGCCGGCACCCTCCAGGGGCGGCCGCGCACGCAATCCTCCATCTGCGTGCAGGGCCTCCCCGGACCGGACTGGGCCCTGGTCAACGCCTCGCCCGACATCCTGTCCCAGATCCGCGCCACGCCCGCCCTGCACCCCAGGCGCGCCACGCGTGACAGCGGCATCGCCGCAGTCGTGCTGAGCGATGCGCAGGTGGACCACTGCACGGGCCTGCTGATGCTGCGCGAAAGCACGCGACCGCTGCCCCTGTGGTGCACCGACCCGGTCTACGAGGACCTCACGCGCGGCAACCCGATCCTCGGCGTGCTGGGGCATTTCTGCGGCGTCGAGCGGCGCACGATTCCCCTGGACGGCAGCCCTTTCAGCATCGAGGGCGTGCCCGGCCTGCAACTCGCGGCGCTGCCGCTGGCCAGCAAGGCCGCTCCGTATTCGCCGCACCGCGAACATCCGGTTCCGGGCGACAACATCGGCCTGGTCCTCACCGACACCGCCAGCGGCCGGCGCCTGTTCTACGCGCCCGGGCTCGGCGAACGCAGCGAAGCCGTGGATGCGGCCATGCGCAGCGCCGATTGCGTGCTGGTCGACGGCACCTTCTGGACCGACGACGAGATGATCGTGCTGGGCCTGGGCCGCAAGACCGGCCGCAGCATCGGCCACCTGCCGCAATCCGGCCGTGGCGGCATGCTCGAGTGGCTGGACGAGCTGCCCCACGGCACGCGCAAGGTGCTGATCCACGTGAACAACAGCAACCCGATCCTCGACGAGGCTTCGCCCCAGCGCGCCGAACTCGTGGCGCGCGGCGTCGAAGTCGCCTGGGACGGCATGGACATCGAGCTCTGAAGTACCGAAGGAGAGACCGCCATGGGCACCCCCATCGATCCCGCACTGGCCCCGCCCCGCGCCCCCGACCCGCGCCCCGCGTGGACGCGCGAGGAATTCGAGGCCCGCCTGCGCGACAAGGGCGCGGCCTACCACATCCACCACCCGTTCAACGTCATGCTCAATACGGGGCGGGCCTCGAAGGAGCAGGTGCGCGGCTGGGCGGCCAACCGCTTCTACTACCAGATCGCGATCCCGGTGAAGGACGCCGCCGTGCTCTCCAACTGCCCCGACCGCGAGGTGCGGCGCGCCTGGGTGCAGCGCATCCTGGACCACGACGGCAGCGGCGAGGACGCCGGCGGCATCGAGGCCTGGATCCGGCTCGGCATGGCGACGGGGCTGGCGCGCGAGGAGATCACGGACCTGCGCCATGTGCTGCCGGCGATCCGCTTCGCCGTCGACGCCTACGTCAACTTCGCGCGGCGCGCGCCGTGGCAGGAGGCCGTGTGCTCCTCGCTGACGGAACTCTTCGCGCCGGAGATCCACAAGCAGCGGCTGGCGGGCTGGCCCGAACACTACCCGTGGATCGAGAGCGCCGGCCTGCAGTACTTCCGCAACCGCGTGAGCCAGGCGCGGCGTGACGTGGAACAGGCGCTGGCCATCACGCTGTCGCATTTCGCCAGCCGCACCCAGCAGGAACGCGCGCTGGACATCCTGCAGTTCAAGCTCGACATCCTGTGGGCGATGAACGATGCGATGGCGCAGCACTACGGGGTCAAGCCGTGAGCACGGTGGCCGTCGAAAGCCGCCCGCGGGTGGCCTCCGGCTTCCGCCTGCAATGGGAGCCGGCGCAGCAGTGCCACGTGCTGCTCTATCCCGAAGGCATGATCAAGCTCAATCGCAGCGCCGGCGAGATCCTGAGCCGCTGCGACGGCGCCAGCGATGTCGTCACCATCGTCTCGCAGCTGGAGGAGGCCTTCCACGCCACCGGCCTGCAGGACGACGTGCTTGCCTTCCTGGCCATCGCGCAGCAGCAGCGCTGGGTGGAAGTGGCATGAACACGCCGCCGCCCGGCCCGCCGCTCTGGCTGCTGGCGGAGCTCACGTACCGCTGCCCGCTGCACTGCGCCTTCTGCTACAACCCGGTCGACTTCGCGCAGCACGAACAGGAACTCGCCACCGCCGACTGGCTGCGCATCCTGCGCGAGGCGCGCGAGCTCGGGGCCGTGCAGTGCGGCTTTTCCGGCGGCGAGCCGCTGGTGCGCGACGACCTCGAGGAACTCGTGGCCGAGGCGCACCGCCTGGGCTACTACACCAACCTGCTCACGTCCGGCGTGGGCCTCACCGAGTCCCGCGCCGCCGCCCTGAAGCGCGCCGGCCTGGACCACGTGCAGCTGTCGTTCCAGGATTCCACGCGGGAGATGAACGACTTCCTCTCGCACACCCGCACCTTCGACCTGAAGCAGAAGGTGGCGCACATCCTGCGCGACCAGGGCTGGCCGATGGTGATGAACTGCGTGATCCACCGGCTCAACATCGACCACATCGGCCGCATCATCGAGATGGCCGATGCGATCGGCGCCGAATACCTGGAGCTGGCCAACACCCAGTACTACTCCTGGGCCTTCGAGAACCGCGAGCACCTGCTCCCCACGCGCGAGCAGCTGCGGCAGGCCGAGGCGGTCACCGACCAATGGCGCGAGCGGCTGGCGGGCCGCATGCGGCTGTTCTTCGTGGCCGCCGATTACCACGAGGGCAAGCCGAAGCGCTGCGTCAACGGCTGGGGCAGCACGCTGCTGACCGTGGCGCCCGACGGCGTGGCGCTGCCTTGCCACACCGCGCGCATGCTGCCCGGGCTGGCCTTTCCCAACCTGCGCGAGACCAGCGTGCGCAGCGCCTGGCTGGAGTCCGAAGGTTTCGCGCGCTATCGCGGCACCGGCTGGATGAAGGAGCCGTGCAGCAGTTGCGAACACCGCGAGCAGGATCTCGGCGGCTGCCGCTGCCAGGCCTTCCTGCTGGCCGGCGACCCGGCAGCCGCGGATCCGGTGTGTCCGAAGAGCCCGCAGCATGCGCTGGTGGAAGAGGCGGTGCTGCGCGTGGAGCGCGGTGAGCCGGCGGTACGGCCGCTGGTGTTCCGCGACCCCAAGGCGAGCAGGAAAGCGACATCCTCCGGACTTCTGCTCGATCCAGCGACGTAGCATGACGGGCCGGATAGCCGCCTGCGGGCGAATCCGCTACATTGTTCTCGGCCCAAACCAAACAAGTGCAATGCCGGGTGAGGGCCGCCCGGCTCTGGGGGACTCGGATGGTGACGCCCGAGGAGGGCGCCCTGGCCGACTGGCTGGGGTCGCTGGGATTGGCAATGCATGCCGAGGCTTTCCGCAGGAACGACATCAGCTTCGAGGTGCTGCGGCACCTGTCGGACTCCGACCTGAAGGAACTCGGGCTCTCGCTGGGGCATCGCCGCGTCCTGCTGGACGCCATCGGCCAGTTGCAGGCGAGAAGCGCCCCGCGCCCTGCCACGCCGGAGGCCACGGGCCAGGGCGAGCGGCGCCAGATCACCGTCATGTTCTGCGACCTGGTCGGGTCCACCAAGCTGTCCGAGCAGCTGGACCTGGACGACCTGCGCAGCCTGATCCATGGCTACTACTCCTCGTGCTGCCAGATCATCGAAGCCGCCGGCGGCTTCACCGCGCGCCTGATCGGCGACGGCATCCTGGCGTATTTCGGCTATCCGCTGGCGCGCGAGGACGCCGCCGAGTGCGCCGTGCGCGCGAGCCTGCACATCCTCGAAACGCTGGCGGCCGCGCCGCTGCAGGGCGGCGCCGAACTCAAGGTCCACATCGGCATGGCGACCGGCATGGCCGTCATCAGCGACATGGTGGGGACCGGCTTCGCCGAGCGCCACGCGGCCACCGGCCTCACGCCCAACCTCGCCGCACGCATCGAATCGCTGGCCACCCCGGGCACCGTGCTGATCTCGGACGAGACGCGCCGGCTGGCCGGCGGCCTGTTCATGTACGCCGACATGGGCTGGCACCAGTTCCGCGGCCTCGACAAGCCGGTGCGCGTCTGGCGCGTGATCGACGAGGCGCTTTCCAGCATGCGCTTCGAGGCCCAGCGCAGCGAGGTGTTCGAGTGCGTCGGCCGCGACGCCGAACTCGCCAGGCTGCTGGCAAGCTGGCAGGCCGCGCAGCAGGGCGAGGCCCGCATCGTGACGGTCACGGGCGAACCGGGCATCGGCAAGTCGCGGCTGCTGCGCACCGCCTCCGAGCGCTTCGCGCGCTCCTCCGGTCGCATCGTGCTGCTGCAATGCTCGCCCAACCAGGCCAGCACGCCGCTGCACCCGCTGATCGCCTGGATCCGCCGGGAAGCGCGCATCAGCGGCAGCAACGTCGCGGAGAACCTGGCGCGCCTGGAAGCCTGGCTGGGCGCGACGGGCACGCGGCTGGATCTCGCGCTGGTCGCCGAATTCCTGGGCCTCGCGGTACCGGATGCGGCGTCCCTGCTGCCCAAGCTGCCGGACCAGCGCCGCAACCTCACGCGCGACGTGCTGGTGCGCCAGCTGGAGCGCCACTGCGAGTCGGCGGCCGTGCTGTTCATGCTGGAGGACGCGCACTGGATGGACGGCGCGACGGAGGAGTTCCTGCGCCTGCTGTTCGGCCGCATGCGGACCAAGCCTTTCATGGCCCTGCTCACCTCGCGCCAGCCGGAGCAGGGGCACTGGAGCGCCGTCGGCGAGGTCAGCGAGATCCGGCTCGAGCCGCTGCAGGCGCACGATGCCGAGAAGTTGATCCGCAGCGTCGCGCGCGGCAAGGACCTGTCGCCCGCCGTGCTGGACCAGATCCTCTCGCGCACCGACGGCGTGCCGCTGTTCATCGAGGAGATGACGGCCACGGTGCTGGAGTCGCCCGCGCCGGCCGCGGAGGCGCAGCCCACCACCGCGCGCGAGCCGGTGCGGCCGCTGGACATCCCCTGGACGCTGCGCGACAGCCTCATGGCCAGGCTCGACCGGCTGGAAGGCGCCAAGGAGGCCGCCCGTGTGGCCAGCGCGCTGGGCCGCGAATTCACCTTCTCGCTGCTCCAGCGCGTGACGAGCCAGCCGCAGCAAGTGCTCGCCGCGGCCCTGGAGCGGCTGGTGGAGGCGCAGCTGCTGTTCCAGCGCGGCACGCCGCCGGCGGCGGAATACACCTTCAAGCACGCGCTGATCCAGCAGGCCGCCTACGACGGCCAGCTGCGCCACGACCGCCAGGCGCTGCACGCCCGCATCGTGCAGGCCATCGAGACGCACCAGCCGCAGACCGCGCGCGACGAGCCGGGCCTGATGGCGCACCACTGCCACGAGGCCAACCTGCCGGACAAGGAAGTCGACTACCTGTACGCGGCAGGGGTTGCGTCCACCCGCGTGGTGGCGGTGGCCGAAGCCCTGTCCCTGTTCTCGCGGGCGGAGGAACTCGTGTCCAGCCTGGAGGCGACGCCGCGCAACGTCGCCCGCCACATCGACATCATCCTGGGCCTGATGGAAGTGGGCCGCTTCGCGATCCTGCCCAAGCGCCTGATGGAACTGGGGGCGCTGGCCCGGCGGCTGTCGCAGCTTCCGGGCGTCTCCTGCGAAGCGACGACGATCGCCTCGATCCTGTTCCAGGAAGGCCGCGCCCTGCTCTATTCGGGCCGCTACACCGAGGCGCGGAGCATCTTCAGCGAGATCCGCCGGCTGGGGCACGAGCGCGGCTCGCTGCTGATCGAGATGAAGCCGGGCTCGGCCCTCACCATGGACCTGTGCTGCCAGGGTCTCTTCAACGAGATGCTGGACTTCCTCAACGAGGGGAACATCGGCCACTACAAGGCCACGGGCAGCTTCATCGACTACATCTCGGGCCTCGGCTGGCTGGGCTATGCGCGCTGCCAGAGCGGCCCCGGCGAGCAGGGCCTGCGCTTCGCCGATCTCTCGGTGGAGGAAGCCGAGCAGCTGCAGTCGCCGATCTACGTCGCCGGCGCCCGCATCTGGCGCAGCCATGCACTGATGGCGGTGCGCCGGCTCGGCGAGGCCGTGGCCGACGCGCGGCGTTGCGTGCAACTGAGCCAGGTCCATTCCGTTCCCTACCTGGGCTGGCACGGCCAGGTGTTCCTGGCGCTGTGCCTGTGCCGCGTCAGCCGCTTCGCGGACGCGCGGACGGCGGTCGCCGATGCGCGCGAACTGCTGCAGGTCTCCGAAGGCCAGTGGTCGCTGCTCGATTACCTGCCTGCGATCGAAGCGGAGATCGCCTGCTTCAGCGGCGAGCATGCGCATGCCATGGCGGCGGCGGACGAGGCGATCGCCACGGCGCAGGCCGTCGGCGGCTACTTCGCCGAAGCGATGGCGTGGCGCGTGAAGGCGGTCAGCAGCGTGCGCACCGGCGGCGACCCGGAAGCGGCGCAGGCGCTGTTCGGCAACGCGCTGCGCCTGTACGAGCAGGGCGGCGCGCGCGCAGAACAGGCCTTCTCCACCCTGACCTGGTCGCACGCGCTGCACGCGGCGGGCCATGGGGCGCGCGCCCTGCCGTGGGCGCAGGCGGCGCGCGAGCAGGCCCGCGCGCACGGTTTCGATCTCACGCGCTGCGAGTACGGCGCGGCGGCGATGCTCTAGGGGCTGGCGGCCGGCGCTGCGCTGGCCGCCGCGCCCTGCAGGTCCCAGGCGCGGACAACGTCATCGAGCGGCAGGCCGAAACAGTCGGCGGGCATGCCCACGGCATCGGCGCTGCCCACGCCGTCGCCCGCGAGGAAGAACAGCAGGTCGTGCGAGCGCAGGGCGTGGAAGTACAGCGGCTCTCCGGAGGCGAGGCAGGACCGGATGCGGCTGCCGGCCTCCTTCACCCACCCGGGGTGCGGGATGCCCTGCCCGTCGAAGCCGACGCGGATCCAGCGCAGGCCCTCGCCGCGGTAGAAGTGCACCGCGCGCGGCGCCGGCGCCAACGCGGAGAGCGTGCCGCAGATCGCATCGATCACGGACTTCGAAGGCGAGGCGCCGTCCGCGCCGGCACTCCATACCTTGTCCCACTCATTTATCTGGATCATGACGAACTCCTCGCGACCGCACACAATAGGTGAAGAATGACCGGCCGCCAATGGGCGCGCACGGTCCCTCACCCAAATCGACGAGGAGACGTGCATGCAGAAGGGGGAAGCGAAGAAGCGCGCCATCGCGCTGGCGGGCGGCGGTCCGGCGGCGGGCCTGCACATCGGTGCGCTGGCCGCGCTGGAAGAAGCGGGCATCGACTTCAAGGTGTTCTGCCTGTCCTGCGTCGGCGCCTGGGTGGGCATCGTCTACAACACGCGCACGCCCGGCGGGCGGGCGGGCAAGACGCTCGAGTACTTCCAGAAGTACTGCTTCCGCGACGACCGCTCCTATGAATGGTTTCCCGTGAACCGGGGCTTCGCACCCGACTTCGCTTCCATGTGGCGCGCCTGGGCGAGCTTTCCTTTTTCGGCGGAGCGCCGCTGGGACAGCCTGTGGCCCCGCGCAGAGGAAGTGCAGGGCAGCATGCAGCGCTGGTTCGAGCTGTTCGGCAAGCCGCCCTTCGGCCGCGAGTTCAACTACTGGATGCTCAACGACTTCCTGGCCGTGAACCCGTGGACGCGGTACATGACGGCGCTGATGTTCAAGTCCGAGGTCAAGGGCCTGTCCAAGATCTACTACAAGGACAGCGAGGCGCTGTGCGAAGCCTTCCGCCGCAAGCTGTCGGACCCGGACATGCCGGAGATCTACCACAACGCCTGGCGCCTGCCGACCAAGGACACAAAAGGCCGGATGCAGATCTTCCACAACCGCGCGGCGCCGCCCGACCCGCGCAGCAAGGACTACCTGGAGATCTCGCCGCAGTCGCTGTGCGCCTGTTCCGCCCTGCCCTTCATCGAGGAGAACGTCACCTTCGACGACGGCGTGGAATACAGCGAAGGCGCGCTGGTCGACACGGTCAACTTCGCCAACCTGCTGCGCGACCACCGCGACCTCGACGAGGTCTGGGTCAGCCGCATCGTCGACGAAAGCCAGGTCAAGCCGGCGCACACGCTGGGCGGCGCACTGGCCAACCTGCCGATGCAGTTCGCCGCCGAAGTGGGCGAGGACGACATCAAGCTGTTCCGCCAGCACCTGTTGAACCAGTCCGCCATGCGGCCGCGGGTGGTGGAAGTCCCGATCCACCCGGATACGGAGGTCACCTTCGACTGGAGCCTGAAGAACCTGAAGCGCGGCTTCGACGAAGGCAAGGCCGCGGTGGAGGTGCTGCTGCGCTTCGACCCGCAGCTGAAAGAGCGGTTCGTGCAGTAGGCGGCCCACCAGCCTGTGCGACATCACGTGCCGCCACCTCGAGCGTGGCAGCCTCTTGCAGCACGCGCCGCCCGGGCGCAGCATGGCGGCACCACTCCCGGGAGCAGGCGATGGCAAATCGCGCCGCGTGTGCTGTTCTGCTGCGAGGCACGCTCGCCGCGTGCCTGCTGTCCGCTTGCGGCGGCGGCTCGATGGGGCCGGCGCCGCCGCAGGCGGGACGGACCTGCGCGCAAGGACCTTGCGTGAGCACCCTGGCAGGCTCGGGCGAGTTCGGCACCGAGGACGGCATGGCCGCGAGCGCGCGCTTCTTCATGCCGCATGCGGTGGCGGTGGACGCGTCGGCCCAGGTGCACGTGGCCGACTACGGCAGCGCCAACCAGACGCGCCTCGTCGCCGGCGGCCTCGTCTTCACGCTGGCCGACGACGCCATCGATTTCCCGCAGCCGAAAGACACCGCGACCGATGCCGAGGGCAACCGGTATGTCGCCGACACCTACGGCAACCGCATCCTGAAGACCACGCCGGCCGGCGAGACGACCGTCCTGGCAGGCACCGGCGCCTCGGGCGACCAGGACGGCGAGGCCGCATCCGCGACCTTCAGCCTGCCGGCCGGCCTGGCCTTCGATGCCCTCGGCGCGCTGCTGGTGGCGGACATGGGCAACCGCAAGATCCGCAGGATCACCTTCGGCGGCGGTTGAGCGCCGCCGGCCGCTTCAGCGCCCGGCCTTCTCCTGCACCAGCAGCCCCAGCGCCGCCCAATCCAGCTCGCCGCGGCCGCTCTCGCACAGCTCGTCGATCAGTTGCTCCGCGAGGACCGCGCCCTGCAGTTTCGCGCCGCCGCTGCGGGCCGTCTCCAGCGCGATGCGCAGGTCCTTGCGCATCAGGCGGGCGCGGAAGCCCGGCTGGTAGTCGCCCTCGATCACGCGCTGGCCGTGCTTTTCCAGCACGAAGCTGCGCGCCGTGCCCCCGAGCAGCACGTCGCGCATCACCTTCGGGTCCACGCCTTGCGAGCGCGCCAGCGCGATCGCATCGGCCACGCCCAGCAGCGCGCCGGCGACGGCAACCTGGTTGCACGCCTTGACGGTCTGGCCCGCGCCCACGTCGCCGACATGCGTGATCGCCTTGGAGAAGGCGCCCATCACTTCGCGCAAGGCAGCGACCGCCGCCGCCGGCCCGCCGACCATGCAGGCCAGCGTGCCCGCCTCGGCGCCCTGCTGGCCGCCGCTGATCGGCGCATCGAGGAAGGTGACCTCCTGCGCGGCGAGGCGCTGCGCGAAAGCGCGCGCGGACGTGGCCGCGATCGTGCTGGTGTCCACCACGATGCTGCCGGGGGCCAGCCCCTGGGCGAGCCCGTCCTCGCCGAACAGCACCTGCTCCACCGCCGCGTCGTCGGACAGGCACAGGAACACGAGCCGGCAGGCGCGCGCCAGCGCCGCCGGCGACTCTGCGCGCTGGGCGCCAGCTTCGACCAAGGGACGCGCCGCTTCGTCGCGGCGTGCGACCACCTGCAGCTTCCAGCCCTGGCGCAGCAGGCAGTGCGCCATGCCCCTGCCCATCACGCCCAGGCCGATGAAGCCGACCGTCTCCTGCTTGCCGAATGACTGCGTCATCTCGCGATTCCGGTATTCATGAGCGAGCGATTATGGATGGGACGCGCGGCCGGCGACGGCGCGACCCTCGGGCGACGCAGGTTGCGGCTTGTGTGCGCGGCGCTGCGAGCGTGCTGCCGGGGCCGACGCCCGCGCATCCCGTACATTCCCCCTTTTTTCCCCGACAGAGACAGATCATGATGACCCCCACCAAACGCGTCGTCCGCTCGGACCTGTGGCTCAACCCCGTGTTCGACGAGCGCATCGCGCGCGAGCAGGACATTTCGCTGGGCATCTTCCCGGTGCGCGGCAACGATGCGGCCGCGTGGGACATCCTCGCCGGCACCCACGTGTACCACGTGTCCGCCGCCAAGGACGAACTGCCGAAACAGTGGTTCGCGACCGGCGAGCTGGTCGCGCGCTGCCCGCAACTGTTGTGCGTGTCCTCCAGCGGCGCCGGCTACGACACGGTGGACGTGCCGGCCTGCACCGCCGCCGGCGTCGCCGTGGTGAACCAGGCCGGCGGCAACGCCGACTCGGTGGCGGAACACACGCTGGCCATGATGCTGTCGCTGTCGCGGCACATGCTGCAGTGCGACCGCCGCATGCGGCGCGAGACCGGCTTCAGCCGCGAGGAGGTGATGGGCCACGAGATCAAGGGCCTGACCCTCGGCCTGGTGGGCATCGGCAACGTCGGCACGCGCGTGGCGCGGCTGGCCCGCGCCTTCGGCCTCGAGGTGCTCGCCACCGATCCGTACGTGCCGCCCGAGGAGATCGCTCGTCGCGGCGCGAAGCCGGCGTCCTTGCAGCAGGTGCTGGAGCAATCCGACTTCGTCTCGCTGCATTGCCCGCGCGACGCCAGCACCTTGAAGATGATCGATGCCGCCGCCTTCGCGCGCATGAAGAAGGGCGCGATCTTCATCACCACGGCGCGCGGCGGCATCCACGAGGAAGCGGCCCTGGTCGCGGCGCTGCAATCCGGCCACCTGGCCGGCGCCGGCATCGACGTGTGGGACCGCGAGCCGCCGCCGCTGGACCATCCGCTGCTGGCGATGGACAACGTGTTCGCCACCTTCCACAACGCGGGCGTCACGCACGAGGCCCGCCGCAACGTGGCCGCCATCGCCGCCGAACAGATCGTGGACCTGCTGGCCGGCGGCAAGCCCCCGCGGCTGGTGAACCCCGAGGTGTGGCCGGCGTACGTGGAGCGACGGGTGCGTATCCTGGGGTGAGGCGGGCAGGAGATGAGCAAGGCGTGAGGGAAGCGGCTCTGGGGCACACCGTCATTCCCGCGGAGGCGGGAATCCAGGGCGTTCAAACTGCGCGCGAGCGCGCAGCATCGGGAGCCCTGGGCCCCGGCGGTCTCAACCCGTCAATGCAACGGTGGCTGCCAGCCTTTCGGCTGGTGACTCGAATCCCAAAGTCTCTCTGGGACGTGTATTGAGCTTTCTGGCGACCTGGTCTAGCTGCTCCTGCGTGT
>NZ_JAEQND010000027.1 GCF_016722765.1 Ramlibacter alkalitolerans
AGAGTTTGACAGGTCTCTACAAAATCAGTCATAATCGAGGGCTTCGCTGATCGCAGCGGGGTTGGTTGAGCAGGTAGGCGCAAGGCCGAGGGCTCTGGCGGGATCGTTAACAACATACAGCCGATAAGCGTGGGCGTTTGATGGCGCGAGTTGCCAAGTTCTTCGGAACAAATCAAACGCTCATATGAAAAGAAGTGAAGTTCACTTCGATTCTTTTGAGCAGTAATTCAAGATCGAACTGTAGAGTTTGATCCTGGCTCAGATTGAACGCTGGCGGAATGCTTTACACATGCAAGTCGAACGGCAGCACGGGGGCAACCCTGGTGGCGAGTGGCGAACGGGTGAGTAATACATCGGAACGTGCCCAATCGTGGGGGATAACGTAGCGAAAGCTACGCTAATACCGCATACGATCTGTGGATGAAAGCGGGGGATCGCAAGACCTCGCGCGATTGGAGCGGCCGATGGCAGATTAGGTAGTTGGTGGGGTAAAGGCTCACCAAGCCGACGATCTGTAGCTGGTCTGAGAGGACGACCAGCCACACTGGGACTGAGACACGGCCCAGACTCCTACGGGAGGCAGCAGTGGGGAATTTTGGACAATGGGCGCAAGCCTGATCCAGCCATTCCGCGTGCAGGATGAAGGCCCTCGGGTTGTAAACTGCTTTTGTACGGAACGAAAAGGCGCGGGTTAATACCCTGTGCTGATGACGGTACCGTAAGAATAAGCACCGGCTAACTACGTGCCAGCAGCCGCGGTAATACGTAGGGTGCGAGCGTTAATCGGAATTACTGGGCGTAAAGCGTGCGCAGGCGGTGATGTAAGACAGGTGTGAAATCCCCGGGCTTAACCTGGGAACTGCATTTGTGACTGCATTGCTGGAGTGCGGCAGAGGGGGATGGAATTCCGCGTGTAGCAGTGAAATGCGTAGATATGCGGAGGAACACCGATGGCGAAGGCAATCCCCTGGGCCTGCACTGACGCTCATGCACGAAAGCGTGGGGAGCAAACAGGATTAGATACCCTGGTAGTCCACGCCCTAAACGATGTCAACTGGTTGTTGGTCCTTCACTGGATCAGTAACGAAGCTAACGCGTGAAGTTGACCGCCTGGGGAGTACGGCCGCAAGGTTGAAACTCAAAGGAATTGACGGGGACCCGCACAAGCGGTGGATGATGTGGTTTAATTCGATGCAACGCGAAAAACCTTACCTACCCTTGACATGTCTGGAATCCTGCAGAGATGTGGGAGTGCCCGAAAGGGAGCCAGAACACAGGTGCTGCATGGCTGTCGTCAGCTCGTGTCGTGAGATGTTGGGTTAAGTCCCGCAACGAGCGCAACCCTTGTCATTAGTTGCTACGAAAGGGCACTCTAATGAGACTGCCGGTGACAAACCGGAGGAAGGTGGGGATGACGTCAAGTCCTCATGGCCCTTATGGGTAGGGCTACACACGTCATACAATGGCTGGTACAGAGGGTTGCCAACCCGCGAGGGGGAGCTAATCCCATAAAACCAGTCGTAGTCCGGATCGTAGTCTGCAACTCGACTGCGTGAAGTCGGAATCGCTAGTAATCGCGGATCAGCATGTCGCGGTGAATACGTTCCCGGGTCTTGTACACACCGCCCGTCACACCATGGGAGCGGGTTCTGCCAGAAGTAGTTAGCCTAACCGCAAGGAGGGCGATTACCACGGCAGGGTTCGTGACTGGGGTGAAGTCGTAACAAGGTAGCCGTATCGGAAGGTGCGGCTGGATCACCTCCTTTCTGGAAACACGAAGCAACTCCAGACACTCAAACGTCCACACTTATCGGTTGTTGGAAGATGTCGCCAGCGACGTTTCGCTCTTGCTGCAGCGACGGCCCCGGGTCTGTAGCTCAGTTGGTTAGAGCACCGTCTTGATAAGGCGGGGGTCGTTGGTTCGAGACCAACCAGACCCACCATCTGTGTCCTTGTCTCCAGGCGCGAACGGGGGATTAGCTCAGCTGGGAGAGCACCTGCTTTGCAAGCAGGGGGTCGTCGGTTCGATCCCGTCATCCTCCACCAAACACATCTTGTCCACCACCGGTGCACGGTCTGTCCACAGATCGTCCCCCTGATGTACTCAACACCTAAGCGGCTTGGGCTTTTGGCCAGGCCGCTTAGTTGTTGACCGGCAGCATCTGCTGCAAGTCAATCGGCTGTTCTTTAACAATTCATAGAGTCGAATCAGCGTTGTTAGCGGAAAGAGCTTCATGGCTCACCGTGCCGCTAACGACATTTTTTGATTGCGTCAACCAGACTTCAAGACTTCGAAAGCGATTTCGATGTGATTTTGAAGCAACGGCATAACGCGCGAGGTGAAAGACCTCGCGAGTCCTTGATAGACGATGAAGCCTCGTGAGAGGGGTCAAAGTTATAGGGTCAAGTGACTAAGAGCATGTGGTGGATGCCTTGGCGATTACAGGCGACGAAGGACGTGATAGCCTGCGATAAGCTTCGGGGAGCTGGCAAATTAGCTTTGATCCGGAGATTTCCGAATGGGGAAACCCACCGCGCAAGCGGTATCGCATGATGAATACATAGTCATGCGAGGCGAACCGGGTGAACTGAAACATCTCAGTAGCTCGAGGAAAAGACATCAACCGAGATTCCGAAAGTAGTGGCGAGCGAAATCGGAAGAGCCTGCTAGTGATAGCGCAGAACTTAGCGGAAGGATCTGGAAAGGTCCGCCAAAGAGGGTGATGGCCCCGTACGCGAAAAGATCTGTGTGGTACTGAGCTAGCGAAAAGTAGGGCGGGACACGTGAAATCCTGTCTGAAGATGGGGGGACCATCCTCCAAGGCTAAATACTCGTAATCGACCGATAGTGAACTAGTACCGTGAGGGAAAGGCGAAAAGAACCCCGGGAGGGGAGTGAAATAGATCCTGAAACCGCATGCTTACAAAAAGTCGGAGCCCGCAAGGGTGACGGCGTACCTTTTGTATAATGGGTCAGCGACTTACATTCAGTGGCAAGGTTAACCGAATAGGGTAGCCGCAGGGAAACCGAGTCCGAACAGGGCGAACTTTTAGTCGCTGGGTGTAGACCCGAAACCAAGTGATCTATCCATGGCCAGGATGAAGGTGCCGTAACAGGTACTGGAGGTCCGAACCGACTAGTGTTGCAAAACTAGCGGATGAGCTGTGGATAGGGGTGAAAGGCTAAACAAACTTGGAAATAGCTGGTTCTCTCCGAAAACTATTTAGGTAGTGCCTCGCGTATTACCTTCGGGGGTAGAGCACTGTTTTGGCTAGGGGGTCATGGCGACTTACCAAACCAAGGCAAACTCCGAATACCGAAGAGTACAGCGCGGGAGACAGAGCACCGGGTGCTAACGTCCGGACTCAAGAGGGAAACAACCCAGACCGCCAGCTAAGGTCCCTAAAATTGGCTAAGTGGGAAACGAAGTGGGAAGGCTAAAACAGTCAGGATGTTGGCTTAGAAGCAGCCATCATTTAAAGAAAGCGTAATAGCTCACTGATCGAGTCGTCCTGCGCGGAAGATGTAACGGGGCTAAGCCAGTTACCGAAGCTGCGGATGTGCACGCAAGTGCACGTGGTAGGAGAGCGTTCCGTAAGCCTGTGAAGGTGTCTCGAGAGGGATGCTGGAGGTATCGGAAGTGCGAATGCTGACATGAGTAGCGTTAAAGCGGGTGAAAAGCCCGCTCGCCGTAAGCGCAAGGTTTTCTACGCAACGTTCATCGGCGTAGAGTGAGTCGGCCCCTAAGGCGAGGCAGAGATGCGTAGCTGATGGGAAACAGGTCAATATTCCTGTACCGATTGCAAGTGCGATGTGGGGACGGAGAAGGTTAGCTCAGCCGGGTGTTGGATGTCCCGGTTCAAGCCTGTAGCCGTGCCTGGTAGGTAAATCCGCCGGGCTTAGGTCAGGGGTGATAACGAGGCGGCTTGCCGCCGAAGTGAGTGATACCCTGCTTCCAGGAAAAGCCACTAAGCTTCAGCTTGCAACGACCGTACCGCAAACCGACACTGGTGCGCGAGATGAGTATTCTCAGGCGCTTGAGAGAACTCGGGAGAAGGAACTCGGCAAATTGACACCGTAACTTCGGAAGAAGGTGTGCCTTTAGTAGGTGAAGTGCCTTGCGCATGGAGCCCAATGAGGTTGCAAAAAATCGGTGGCTGCGACTGTTTAATAAAAACACAGCACTCTGCAAACACGAAAGTGGACGTATAGGGTGTGACGCCTGCCCGGTGCTGGAAGATTAAGTGATGGGGTGCAAGCTCTTGATCGAAGTCCCAGTAAACGGCGGCCGTAACTATAACGGTCCTAAGGTAGCGAAATTCCTTGTCGGGTAAGTTCCGACCTGCACGAATGGCGTAACGATGGCCACACTGTCTCCTCCCGAGACTCAGCGAAGTTGAAATGTTTGTGATGATGCAATCTCCCCGCGGAAAGACGGAAAGACCCCATGAACCTTTACTGTAGCTTTGTATTGGACTTTGAACGGATCTGTGTAGGATAGGTGGGAGGCTTTGAAGCCGGGTCGCTAGATCTGGTGGAGCCAACGTTGAAATACCACCCTGGTGCGTTTGAGGTTCTAACCTAGGCCCGTGATCCGGGTCGGGGACAGTGCATGGTAGGCAGTTTGACTGGGGCGGTCTCCTCCCAAAGCGTAACGGAGGAGTTCGAAGGTACGCTAGCTACGGTCGGACATCGTGGCGATAGTGCAATGGCATAAGCGTGCTTAACTGCGAGACTGACAAGTCGAGCAGATGCGAAAGCAGGACATAGTGATCCGGTGGTTCTGTATGGAAGGGCCATCGCTCAACGGATAAAAGGTACTCTGGGGATAACAGGCTGATACCGCCCAAGAGTTCATATCGACGGCGGTGTTTGGCACCTCGATGTCGGCTCATCTCATCCTGGGGCTGTAGCCGGTCCCAAGGGTATGGCTGTTCGCCATTTAAAGAGGTACGTGAGCTGGGTTTAAAACGTCGTGAGACAGTTTGGTCCCTATCTTCCGTGGGCGCTGCAGATTTGAGGAAGCCTGCTCCTAGTACGAGAGGACCGGAGTGGACGCACCTCTGGTGTACCTGTTGTCACGCCAGTGGCATTGCAGGGTAGCTAAGTGCGGAAGAGATAACCGCTGAAAGCATCTAAGCGGGAAACTCGTTTCAAGATGAGATCTGCCGGGGCCTCGAGCCCCCTGAAGAGTCGTTCTAGACCAGGACGTTGATAGGCTGGGTGTGGAAGCGCAGCAATGCGTTAAGCTAACCAGTACTAATTGCTCGTGCGGCTTGACCCTATAACTTTGATCAACATCGACGCAACACCGCGCCGATGCTGCAGATCAAGGTGTTATGCCAGGGTTGAACGCAATCAAAACCGGTGCGAAAGCACCAAGCTGACAAGACTCTATGAATTGGTCTTGCTGCACCAGCTGCAGCAGGGCAAAAAGT
>NZ_JAEQND010000028.1 GCF_016722765.1 Ramlibacter alkalitolerans
TGTCACCGACCGCCGTAATGAAGCCACCCATGTTCGGCATATTGAAGCCAGCAACAGCGTGGTAAACGGGCATCCCGAGGGTGGTTACGCAGTGGCCGATTTTGCAGGCTTTTGGAGGCCGTTTTTCGCCGGGTTTGCGAGCTGCTTTGGAGAGCGGTAGGACTGGCCGTCCAGGACCAGGCAGTAGGCGTTGTGGCGCAGCCGGTCCAGGCTCGCGCTGGCGAGCAGCCGGTTCGCAGGGAACGCCTGATCCCATTCAGGGAAATCGAGGTTGCTGGTGACGATGGTGGCGGCCTGCTCGTACCGCTCGGCGATCAGATCATGCAGATCCTCGTCGGCGGGTGCGCGCAGCGGCTTGAGGCCGAAGTCGTCGATGATCAACAGGGGCACCCTGGCCAGCGTGGCGAGCTTGCGCTCGTAGCTGCCGGTGGCCCGCGCCGCGTTCAGGCTCTGCGTAAGGCTGGCGCAGGTGCTGAACACCACGTCGACGCCCTGGCGCACCGCGCAATGGCCCAGCGCCTGCGCCAAGTGGCTCTTGCCCGTGCCGCACGGGCCCACGATGAGGACCGGGGCCTTTTCCTGGAGGTATCGCCCGGTGGCCAGGTCGTGCACCAGGGCGCGATTGAGTTGGGGCAGCCGCTCGAAGTCGAACTGCTCCAGCGTCTTGGTGGTGCGAAACTGGGCGCGGCGCAGCCGACTGCTGAACTTTTTTTGCTCGCGCCGGGCGACCTCGTCGCTGATCAACAGGGCCAGGAAGTCGGTGTAGGCCATCTTGGCTTCGATGGCCTGGCGATTGCGGGCTTCGAGGGAATCGAAGATTCCGGACAGGCGCAATTGCTTGAGCTGAGGGGCCAGTTCGGGAGCGGGGTTCATCTGGGGATTTCCTTCGGTTAGTGCAGCAGGTCTTGCTGCGGGTTGGGGGTGAGGTCGGCAAACAGCTCGGTGGCTGGCCGGGTGAATCGAGTGCGGCCGTAGCCCGGCGGGGTGGCAGCAGGCAGGTCAGTGCGCTGGTCGGCGCCGGTGGCCAAGATGGTCTTGACCGTGCGGTAGTGCGCCGAGCCGTGCGCCATGGCGCGGGCGCAGGCCGCCTCCAGCCGCGTGCGGCCATAGGGTTTGAGCAACGCCAGGACGCCCTGCGCGGCGCGCAACCGCTCCAGGATGTGATCGCTGAGCAATTGCTCGATGAGTGCCGCGCAGGCTGGCCCGATCCGCTCGGCCTGCTCGGCGCACCAGGCACGGTCCCGGCCGAAGAAGGCTTGGGCTTCCGGCGGCAGGTGCTCGCGCACGCTCACGCGCTGACCTGGATTGCGGCCACGCGGGTGCGTGGCAACGTGGCGGTAATCCTCGAACAGCGCAACCACCGAATCGGTGGCGCGCAGCCACAGGGTCTTGCCCACCAGGGTGAAGGGTGTCGAGTACAGGATCCGGTCGAACTGCACATGGCAGTCCCGATGCACGCTGACGCGGTGCCAAGTGCCAAGGTCCGGCGCCTGGGCCGGCAGGGCCTGGAGCAGCGGCTGCTCCAACTCGAACAGCGCCAGCGGCGTGCGCCGCGTGGTGCCGTGGCAGCGCATGCCCGCCTCGGTCATCACCCAGGTGCGCGCCTGGGCGTTGAGATCGGCCAGGTCGCGGAAGTTGCGCAGCGGAAGGAAGTTGCCTTTGACGTACTTCACCCCCGCTTCGACGATGCCTTTCTTCTGCGGATCGTGCGGCGGGCACGGATCGATCTTGAAGCCGTAACCCTCGGCACACTCCGCGTACGCGCGCTGCACGGTCGGCTCCTGAGCACAGGCGCGGGTGATCGCGCACTTGGCGTTGTCGATGATCACCCGCCGTGGGGTGCCAGCGAACCACTCGAAGGCGCGGCGGTGGCAGCCCAGCCAGGTTGCGACGGTCTGGTCCCAGACGAACTCGACATATTGGTGACGGCTGGCGCACAGCGTCATCACGAAGGCCCAGGCGCGCCGCGGCTGCCCGTCCGGGTGAACAAGCATGGGGCCGGCGCCGAAGTCCACCTGCGCGGCTTCGCCGGGCTCGAACTCCAGCCGGCAGGTGACCTCTGGGGGCAATTGCCGGCGGATGTCGGCGACCAGCCGGCGAACGGCCGAATAGCTGCCGGACCAGCCGCCTTGCCGCTTCAGCGCCGCGTGGATGGCGGTGCCCGAGACGCCCTGCTCAATCCAATGGCCGATCTGCTCCCGGTGCTGCTCCAGGGTGGAGATGGTGCTGCTTGCCCGTCGCGGGGCGCCCAATGCCTCGGCGATGGCCTCGTCCTCGGGCAAAGGCTGCGCCGGGTCCAGCCAGCCCCGGTCGGCCGCAATCTGGCGCCACTGGGCTGCCTTGGGTCGGCCCATGACGCGGGCGGTGGCGATCTCGCGGTCGGAGTCGCCCTGACGCATTCGCAGCAGGGCCTGTCGATAGTGATGCATCTCGAATCTCCTGCGCGCCATCCCCTGCCTCTCCGGAAAAAGCCCGAAGGTTAAGGATGGCGACGCTCAGTTCGAGACGCCCGTCACCGTGCGGCTGTTGGCCGACTGGCTCCAATATGCCGATCCGCGACTGGCTCCAATACGGCGATCACGCAGTGGCTCCATTACGCCGGTCGGCAACTGGCTCCTACATGCCGATCACGAAGTGGCTCCTATACGGCGGTCGGTGACA
>NZ_JAEQND010000029.1 GCF_016722765.1 Ramlibacter alkalitolerans
TGTCAGGCGACACCAGAAACTGACCCCTTGACGACACGAGGAATTGACCCCCTTCGTGCAAGGAGGTCAGCGTGGAAGAGCTACTTAGGCAAAGTGTCTGGTCCGAGGAACTGCCGAGGGGCCAGGCGATGCAGACACCCGAGGACGTGCAGGGGATGCTCAAGCTGGCATCGCTGGGATGGGGTGCCAAGAGGATCGCCGCGGAGCTGGGGTGCAGCCGCAATACGGTGCGGCACTACCTGCGCCAAGGTGGGTGGCAGCCGTATCGGGCGCCGCCACGGGGTGGCTGCCTTGATCAGCACGCGCACTGGCTCGCAGAGAGGTTCTTGCAGCATCGCGGCAACTGCGATGTGGTGCGGCAGGATCTGCGGCGGGAGCTCGGGCTGCAGGTGAGCCTGCGCACCGTGGAGCGGGCAGTGGCCCACTTGCGCGGCCAAGTGCTGGCCCTGAGCACCGCCACGATCCGGTTCGAAACGCCTCCTGGCCACCAGCTGCAGATCGACTTCGGCAGCGTGCGGGTCTCGATCGGCTCCGAGGTC
Source organism: Ramlibacter alkalitolerans (assembly GCF_016722765.1). Lineage (GTDB taxonomy): Bacteria > Pseudomonadota > Gammaproteobacteria > Burkholderiales > Burkholderiaceae_C > Ramlibacter > Ramlibacter alkalitolerans. The sequence goes on from NZ_JAEQND010000029.1 coordinate 540, forward strand.
CACAAGGTGCACCTGTTCGTCGCCACCCTCGGCTACTCGCGGCGCACCTATGTGGCCGCCTTCCTGCACGAGCGCCAGTCGGCCTGGCTGCAGGGCCTGGAGGGAGCATTCGGGCACTTCGGCGGCCTCACGCGCGAGCTGCTGCTGGATAACGCCAAGGCGTTGGTAGAGGAGCACGACGTGCAGACGCGGGAGGTGCGTTTCAACGACCGGTTCCACGAGTTCTGTCGCTACTGGGACGTGCTGCCGCGAGCATGCGCTCCGTACCGGCCGCGCACCAAGGGCAAGGACGAGCGCGGCGTGGGGTACGTCAAGCGCAATGCCATTGCCGGACACCACTTCGATTCCTTCGAAGACCTGCACGGGCACTTGGATCAGTGGATGCGCGATGTCGCCGACATCAGGATTCATGGAACCACGGGCGAGCCGCCGATCGGGCGCTTCGAGCGCGAGGAGCGCGCTGCGCTGCGCGTGCTGCCAGCCAAGGCACCATTCCTGCAGGTGCGCGAGCTCACCCGCCGGGTGCACAGCGATGCCTGCGTGGAACTGGACACCAACCGCTACAGCGTGCCGTGGCGGCTCATTGGCGAGAGCGTCACGGTGAGCGTGGCCGACGGCCAGGTGCGAATCCACTACGCAGGCCAGGAGGTCGCCAGCCATGCGCAAAGCGTGCTGCGGCGCCAGACGCTGATCGAGCGCACCCATCTCGCCGGCATCGTTGGCGCGCACCTCGCGGGCGCGGCCTGGCTGCCCAGACAGACGGAGCGGCCGGCTTCATCGCCTCCGGCCCCCGAGCTGCTGCGACCGCTGCAAGAGTACGAGCGCGTGCTCGGGGGAGCCTGGTGATGGCCAACCCAAAGAAGGTCCCCACCGAATTGCCCAATGATCTGGAGCCGATGCTCACGCGTTTGAAGCTCACGGCCATGCGCGATCAGCTCGACACGCTCCTGGACCAAGCCGCCCGCGCAGAGCTGAATCTGCGCGAGGCGCTGGCGATGATGTGCACGGCCGAAATCGCCCGCAAGGACGAGCGGCGCATCCAGATGGGACTGAAGATCGCCCACTTCCCCTACGTACGCACGCTGGAGGGCTTCGAGTACGACGCGCAGCCCTCGGTCGACCCCAAGCAGGTGCGCGAACTGGCCGCATCGCGCTGGGTGGCCAACGGCGACAGCGTACTGCTGCTGGGGCCGCCGGGAGTGGGCAAGACGCACCTGGCGGTGGCCCTCGGCCGAGAGGCGATCACGCGCGGCTACTCCACGCTATACGTCGCGGCAACAGCGCTGGTCACGCAGCTCGCGCGCGCGCACGGGGACGGGCGCCTGGAAGAAAAGCTGATGTACTTCACCAAGCCGAAGCTGCTGGTGGTGGACGAACTGGGCTACCTGCCATTCGAGGCTAACGCCGCCCACCTGTTCTTCCAGCTTGTGAGCCGCAGGTACGAACGGGGCTCGATGCTGGTGACCAGCAACCGATCCGTCTCGGAATGGGGAGGCGTCTTTGGAGATGCCGTTGTGGCCACCGCCATCCTGGACAGGCTGCTGCACCACAGCCACGTGCTCACGATCCGCGGTGACAGCTATCGCCTGCGAGCCAAGCGCAAGGCCGGGTTGATCAATCCTCAACTCTCAACTGCAGAAACAGCCCATTAGGAAACAAACCAGGGGGTCAGTTTTGGATGTCGCCAGGGGGTCAGATTCTGATGTCGCTTGACA
>NZ_JAEQND010000003.1 GCF_016722765.1 Ramlibacter alkalitolerans
CGCGGCTTTGCGGCCAACGGGTCATACAGTGTTTGAATCTCTCCCCCCGCTCAATCAGCTTTTCCGTTGTGCCGGAACGACTTGGCGCACTGGCCCGGATCTATTCCGGACAGCAGTGCGCCTCCGCGGGGATGACGGTTGCGCCGGGTAACGGCTGCGCCGGATGACGGCTGCGCCGAGACGGCTGCGACTCTACGCCGCTTCCTTCGCCCGCATCCGCTCCGCTTCGCCCATCGTCCCTCCGGGCATCGGCGGCATCATGCGCGGGCGCTGCAGCTTGATGTGCGCTGCCAGGCCGCCGGAGCTGGTGTTCGACAGCGCGAAGATGCCGCCCATGCGCTGCACGGTCTTGTCGACGATCGCGAGGCCCAGGCCGGCCCCGGTGGCCGCGGTGCGGGCCGCGTCGCCGCGGAAGAAGGGCTTGACCAGGTTCGGCAGCGCCTCCGGCGAGACACCCATGCCGTGGTCGCGCACCTTCAGCAGCACCCACTCGTTGCGCGCCTTGGCCGCGATGTCCACCACCGCGATCCCGGTCTCGGGCGTCTTGCCGTAGCGGCGCGCGTTCTCCAGCAGGTTGGAGACGACGCGGGCCAGTTCCACCTCGTCGGCCAGCACCTGCAGGTTCTTGGGCATGTCGAGGTTCACGCGGATGTCTCCGTGGTCCTCGATCGCGTACATGCAGGCTTCGATCACGTCGTTCAGCACCACCGGCTTGAGCTCCGCGTGGTCGGGGCGCGCATAGTCCAGGAACTTGTCGATGATCGCGTCGAGCTGGTCGATGTCGGCCGCCATGTGCTCGCGCGCATCGGGGTCGACCACGCTCATCTCGGTTTCCAGCCGCAGCCGCGCCAGCGGCGTGCGCAGGTCGTGCGAGATGCCGGCCAGCATCACCGCGCGGTCCTGTTCGATCTTGGCGAGCTGCTGCGCCATGCGGTTGAAGCCGATGTTCACCTCGCGGATCTCGCTGGTGACGGCCTTTTCGTCCAGCCGGCTGGCGTCGAAGTCGCCATCGCGCACGCGGCTGGCGGCAAAGGACAACTGCTTGAGCGGCCGGTTGATCAGGCGCGCGATCACGGCCGCGCCGGCCAGCGACAGCGCCGCCGCGGTGATCAGCCAGACCAGCCAGGTCTTGCCGCCCACCTGCGAGAAGCGCGTGCGGTCCAGCAGCATCCAGTAGTCGTCGCGGTCGATCTTGAAGCCGATCCACAGGCCTTCCTCGCGGTTGACGCTGCTCGCCATCACCGCCCCGCGGCCCAGGCGCCCCGCCAGTTCGTCCAGGATGCGGCGGTCCATGGCGCTGGCCGAAAGCGGCTCGAACTTGTCCTTGGGCTCGCGCGGCAGGATGCGCACGCCTTCCTGGTCGGCCAGGGTCTTGATCAGGGAGACGCGGGCGATCGGGTCCGCGTGCACCAGCGCAGCGCGGCTGAGGTTGACGAGCGAGGCGATCTGCTGCGCCGTCTGCACGGCGCGCGGCTCGAACTCCAGCGCCCGGAAGGTCTGCAGCCAGGCCACGATTGAGCCGATGAGCAGCAGCGACAGCAGGAAGAAGGTGCGCCAGAACAGGGACAGCCCGAGGCGCGGGCGCATTTCCAGCGGCGCGGGCGCCGTCTCCAGCGGTGCGGGGCTGGTTTGCTCGGTGTGGGTCATGACGGCGCGGATCATTGGCGATGGCGGAATGACGAAATGGCGGGGGACAAAATGACTTTGCCGTACTCAGCAGGTCATTGTGGGCCCGCCATCCCGCTTTGTCATTCCGTCATTCGGCGCAGCCGTGTCATTTTCGCCATGCGGGCGCATCGCGCACCGCGCCGCCGGCGATCAGCCCGCGCCGTCCGGCACGAACACGTAGCCCACGCCCCAGACCGTCTGGATGTAGCGCGGCGAAGCGGGGTCGGCTTCGATCAGCTTGCGCAGGCGCGAGACCTGCACGTCGAGGCTGCGGTCGAACGGTTCGAATTCGCGGCCGCGGGCGAGTTGGGCCAGCTTCTCGCGTGACAGGGGCTGGCGCGGGTGGCGCACCAGCGCCTTGAGCATCGCGAACTCGCCGGTGGTCAGCGGCAGTTCCTCGCCGTTCTTGCGCAGCGTGCGTGCGCCGAGGTCGAAGGCGAACGGCCCGAAGGTCACCACCTCGTTGTCGGAGGAGGGCGCGCCAGGCGCTTCCTGCGCGGGGCGGCGGCGCAGCACCGCATGCACGCGCGCCAGCAGCTCGCGCGGGTTGAACGGCTTGCCCAGGTAATCGTCGGCGCCGACCTCCAGGCCGACGATGCGGTCGACGTCCTCGCCCTTGGCGGTCAGCATGATGATCGGGGTGCGGTCGTTGGCGGCGCGCAGCCGGCGGCAGATCGACAGGCCGTCCTCGCCGGGCATCATCAGGTCCAGCACGATCAGGTCCGCGGTTTCGCGCAGCATCAGCCGGTTCAGCGCCTTGCCATCCTCGGCGAGGATCACCTCGAAGCCTTCCTGCGTGAGGTAACGGCGAAGCAGGTCGCGGATGCGCGCGTCATCGTCGACGACGAGGATCTTGTCGGTCCGTGCTGCAGCTTGCGTCATGGTTCTCCAGGGCCAATTTGTAACAACGCCGATTTTGAGGTCAGCCGGACCGCATTTCGCGTTTTTCTTCCATGCATTTCACAGTGTTACAGATGTTGCCCGCATCTATCGCACTTGACAAGTGGTAGGTGAACCGCGCCTGCGAGGCTCCGTTCTACCAGCCATGAAGCTCGTCCAAGCCGCGCATTTGCGGTGGCAGGCGTGGCAGCGGTCGCCGGCGCGCCGGACCAGCCGCCGCCAGGATCCGATTGAATATGCACGTCCCCGTGGGCGCACCCCACCAACCCGGAGCACCGATGAAACGATTCCCCCGCCTGCTGGCAGCTGGCGCCCTGGCGCTCGCCGCCGCCGGCGCCTGTGCGCAGACCCTCCCGCCGCCGCAGAACGTGTTGCAGTTGCAGGCTGCCGGCACTGTCGAAGTCCAGCAGGACCTGCTGATGATGACGCTGACCACGGCGCGCGACGGCGCCGATCCGGCCGCGGTGCAGGCGCAGCTCAAGACCGCCCTCGACGCGGCGCTCACGGAAGCGAAGCGCAACGCACAGCCCGGCCAGCTCGACGTTCGCACCGGCAACTTCGCCCTGTACCCACGCCACAGCCGCGACGGCAAGATCTCCGGCTGGACGGGCACCGCAGAACTGATCCTGGAAGGGCGCGACTTCGCGCGCATCACGCAGACGGCCGGCCGCATCAACACGATGACGCTCGGCGGCGTCAGCTTCGGGCTCAGCCGTGAGCAGCGGTCCAAGGTCGAGGGCGAGGCGCAGGCCCAGGCCATCGAGCGCTTCAAGGCGCGCGCCATCGAGCTCGCCCGCGGCTTCGGCTTTACCGGCTACACGCTGCGCGAGGTGGCGGTCAATGCCAACGAGCCGGGCTTCGCGCCGCGCATGCGGATGATGGCGCAGGAGGCGCGCGTCGCCGCAGCCGAGGCGCCGGTGCCGGTGGAGCCGGGTCGCAGCGCCGTCACGGTCACGGTGTCCGGCTCCGTCCAGCTGCGCTGATGCGCTGCGGGCTCGCGCCGGATGACGGCGCTGGGCTCAGTCCGACAGGCCGGGCGGTTCGGCGCGGCTAAGCTGCCGTGCATGGCCGCCGTCCTGTCCGACCCAGACCAGCCCGATGGGCAGCGGGCCGGCCTGCGCCCGGACGCCGAGCTCTTCATCGTGATGAACCGCGGCTCGGGCAAGAACGAGAAGGACGAGGTGCGCGCCGCGATCGCCGCCCAGCTCGAGGCCGCCGGCCGGCCGCATCGCTTCGTTCCCGTGGCGCCGGGCGAAATCCTGCAGGCCTGCCAGGAAGCGGCCCGCCTGGCGCGCGAGCACGGCGGCATCCTGGTGGCCGCCGGCGGCGACGGCACCATGAACTGCGCGGCGCAGGCGGCGCTGGCACAGGACTGTCCGATGGGCGTCGTCGCGCAAGGCACTTTCAATCTGTTCGCGCGCCAGCTGGGCTTGCCGCTGGATGCGGGCGAGGCGGCGCGGGCGCTGCTGAACGCACGGCCGGAGCCGGTGCAGGTCGGCTGGGTCAACCAGCGAACCTTCCTGGTCAACGCCTCGGTCGGGCTGTATCCGAAGCTGCTGGCCGACCGGGAGATCGCCAAGCAGAAGCTGGGCCGGCGACGATGGATCGCGATGCTGGCCGCCCTTAAGAGCCTGCTGGAATGGCGGGCGCAGCTCGTGCTCGACACCGAGCTCGACGGCCACCTCAGGCAGATGCGGACGGCCAGCGTGTTCGTCTGCAACAACCGCCTGCAGCTGCAGCGCGTCGGCATCGAGGAGGAGGTGGTGGCGCAGGTGGGCGAGGGCCGGCTGGCCGGCCTGCTGGTGCGCGGCACCAGCGCCTGGGCCAAGCTGCGCATGCTGGTGGCTGCCGCCTTCGGCAAGCTCGCGGCCGAACCCGAGATCGACAGCTTCACCCTGCGCACGCTGACGGTGGGGGCGCGCCACGTGCGGCGCCTCAAGGTGGCGACCGACGGCGAGATCACCTGGATGCAGGTGCCGCTGCGCTTCACGGTCGCGCCGCGGCCGCTCCAGGTGATGCTGCCGCCGCCCGATCAACGACTGCCCGTGAAATGACCGTCATCCTGCACCTGTCCGACACCCATTTCGGCACCGAGGAAGCGCCTGTCGTGGCGGCCGTGCAGAAGCTGGTGCGGCAGGAGCGCCCGAGCGCCGTGATCCTGAGCGGCGACATCACGCAGCGGGCCCGGCGCGCGCAGTTCGCCGCCGCGCGCGCGTTCTGCGACTCGCTCAAGGTGGACCATCTGCTGACGCTGCCGGGCAACCATGACATCCCGCTGTACAACGTCGCGGAGCGCCTGTTCATGCCGTACCGCGGCTACACCCGGGCGTTCGGGCGCAACCTGGAGCCGGAGCTCGAGTTCGCGGACGTGCTGGTGATCGGCGTCAACACGACCCGGCCCGAGCGCCACAAGGACGGCGTGGTGTCACCCCGCCAGATCCGGCGCGTGTCGGACCGGCTGCGCTCGGCCCGGCGCGAGCAGCTGCGCATCGTGGTCACGCACCAGCCGGCGTGCGTGATGCGGGCGCAGGACGAGAAGGACCGGCTGCACGGCGGCGAGGAGGCGGTGCAGGCCTGGTCGCGCGCCGGGGCCGACCTGGTGCTGGGCGGCCACATCCACCTGCCGTACGTGAGCGACGTCTGCGCGCGGGTGAAGGGCGCCTCGCGGGCCTTGTACTGCATCCAGGCGGGCACGGCCTTCTCGCACCGGGTGCGGCACAACACGCCGAACTCGGTCAACCTGATCCGCTGGACGACTCCGGCGCCGGGCGAGCCGCGGTCGTGCAAGGTGGAGCGCTGGGACTACGACCTGGCAGACGACCGTTTCGAGATGACGCACCCGTACGAGCTGAAGCTGGCGGAGTGAAGATCGGACAACCGAAAGCGGACCGCCGAACGCAAAAGCCGCAAAGGTTTCGCAAAGGCCGCAAAAAAGACAAACCCTGAAGGCTGTTCTTTTGCGGCTTTTGCGAGACTTTTGCGGCTTCTGCGTTCAAAGAAGACGCGCGATGAAGCGCAGTCCCTATTGCGCCGCCCAACCCCCATCCATGTTCCATGCCACGCCGCGCACGTTCTTCGCGGCCTCGGAGCAGAAGAACACGGCCAGTTCGCCCAGTTCTTCCGGGGTGGTGAACTGCAGGGAGGGTTCCTTTTCGGCCAGCAGCTGCTTCTTCGCTTCCTCGTTGCCCACGCCCATCGCTGCCGCGCGCGCATCGACCTGCTTTTGCACCAGCGGCGTCAGCACCCAGCCGGGGCAGATCGCGTTGCAGGTGATGCCGGTGGTGGCGTTCTCCAGCGCCGTCACCTTGGTCAGCCCGACGATGCCGTGCTTGGCCGCCACGTAGGCCGCCTTCTGCACCGATGCGACCAGCCCGTGCACGGAAGCCACGTTGATGATGCGGCCCCAGTTGGCCGCCTTCATCGCCGGCAGCGCCAGGCGTGTCGTGTGGAAGGCGCTCGACAGGTTGATCGCGATCACCGCATCCCAGCGTTCGGGCGGGAAGTCCTCGATGGGCGCGACATGCTGGATGCCGGCGTTGTTGACCAGGATGTCGGTGCGGCCGAAGGTCTCCGCCACGTAGTGCATCATGGCCTCGATGTCCGCCGGCTTGCTCATGTCCGCGCCGTGGTAGCCGACCTTGACGCCGAGCGCGGCGATCTCGGCCTTCGGGCCTTCGACGTCGCCGAAACCATTGAGCACGATGTTGGCTCCCTGGCGCGCCAGGGCCTTGGCTATGCCCAGGCCGATGCCGCTGGTGGAGCCTGTGACGAGGGCGGTCTTGCCTTTCAGCATGGGGTTCTCTCCTCTCCGGGATAATCTGGGGCCTGAACCGGCCGAGCAGCAGAGGGTAATGCCTTCCGCCCGGCGCACGCATCCATGACCGTTCCTACGCTGAACTACGTATCCTGCCCCGACGCTTCCGGCTCGCACCGGATGGCGTACTGGCTGTGGGGCGCGCCCGCAGCGCCGCACGTCGTGGTCTGCGCCCACGGCCTGTCGCGCCAGGGCCGCGACTTCGACGTGCTGGCCCGCAGCCTGCTCGAACGCAGTGCGCAGCCGCTGCGCGTGGTCTGTCCCGATGTGGTCGGCCGCGGGCGCAGCGACTGGCTGGCCGATCCCAAGGGGTACGGCATCCCGCAGTACGCGGGCGACATGCTGCAGCTCCTGGGCCAGCTGCATGCCGCCGCGCCCATCACGACGCTCGACTGGGTCGGCACCAGCATGGGCGGCCTGATCGGCCTCACGCTGTGCGGCGCGCCCGGGCTGCCGCTGCCCGTCCCCGTGCGCCGCCTGGTGCTCAACGACGTCGGCCCGGTGATCGAATGGACGGCGCTGCAGCGCATCGGAACGTACCTGGGGAACACCGGCCGCTTCGGGTCCGTCGAGGAAGCCGCCGACGCGATGTGGCAGATCTCGCGCAGCTTCGGCCCGCACACGCCGGAGCAATGGCTGGCGCTGTCGCAGGCCATGGTGCGGGCGCTGCCTGGCGGCGGCTTCACGCTGCACTACGACCCCGCCATCGCCGTGCCCTTCCGCGCCATGACTGAGGCGGACGCGCAGGCGGGGCAGGCGGCGCTGTGGCAGCTGTATGACGCCGTGCATGCGCGCACCTTGCTGCTGCGCGGCGCCGATTCCGACCTGCTCTCGCGCGCCACCGCGCAGGAGATGACGCGCCGCGGCCCGCAGCCGCAGCTCGTCGAATTCCAGGGCGTCGGCCATGCGCCGACGCTGGTCTCCGACATGCAGGTGGAGGCCGTCGCGGCCTTCCTCCTGGACACCGCATTCGCTCCCGATGAAAAGCCACACAGCGGAACAGGTTGAGAGCCGCGCGGTGCCTGACCTGGTGGCGGCCGCCGAACAGGCGCTGCCCCAGCAGGTCCACGCCCTGCAGCGGGCGCGGGCGTTCGCGGAGCCGCTGATCGCCGCCGAGACGCTGGAGACCGGCGAGAACACCCTCGCGCACGCCGACGCCGTCGCGGCCATCCTGAAGTCCATGGGCGGCTCCGAGGCCATGCAGGCCGCGAGCTACCTTGTGTACGCCGTGCCGCACCTGAACAAGCCGCAGGAGGTGATCGCCAAGGCCTTCGGCGAAAGCTATGCGGCGCTGGCGGTCGAGACCACCAAGCTGGTTCGCGTGCAGCAGCAGGCGCGCGGCGCCGAGCACTTCCTCGAAGACCCGCTGGTGCAGACCGAGAACGTGCGCAAGATGCTGCTCGCGTTCTCGCGCGACCTGCGGGTCGTGATGCTGCGGCTCGCCTCGCGGCTGCAGACCCTGCGCTACTACGCCGCGACCAAGCAGGCGACGCCGCCCGCCGTGGCGCGCGAGGCGCTGCAGGTGTTCGCGCCGCTGGCCAACCGCCTGGGGATCTGGCAGGTCAAGTGGGAGATGGAGGACCTGGCCTTCCGCTTCCTGGAGCCGGAGACGTACAAGCAGGTCGCCCGCTGGCTGGACGAAAAGCGGGTCGAGCGCGAGCACTACGTCGACCAGCTGCGGCGCCAGCTGGAAGTGGAACTGCGCGCCCAGGGCATCCATGCGCAGGTCCACGGCCGGCCCAAGCACATCTACAGCATCGTCAAGAAGATGCGCGGCAAGTCGCTCGACTTCGGGCAGGTGCTCGACGTGCGCGCGCTGCGCGTGATCGTGCCGGACGTGAAGGACTGCTACGGGGCGCTGGACTGGGTGCATTCGCGCTTCACGCCGATCCTCGAGGAATTCGACGACTACATCGCCAAGCCCAAGCCGAACGGCTACCAGTCCCTGCACACGATCGTGCGCGACGACGCCGGCCGGCCGATCGAGATCCAGATCCGCACCCAGGCGATGCACGAGCACGCCGAGCACGGCGTGGCGGCCCACTGGGCCTACAAGGAAGCGGGCCACAAGGGCTATGCGGGCGTCAGCGCCTCCGGCGAGTACGACACCAAGATCGCCGTGCTGCGGCAACTGCTGGCGTGGGAGCGCGACCTCTCGGGCGAGGACCGCGGCCTGTTCGAGGACCGCATCTACGTGCTGACGCCCCAGGCTTCGATCGTGGAACTGCCCAAGGGCTCGACCCCGGTCGACTTCGCGTACACGGTGCACACCAGCCTGGGCCACCGCTGCCGCGGCGCGCGCGTCGATGGCGCGATGGTGCCGCTGAACAAGCCGCTGGCCAACGGGCAGACGGTGGAGATCGTCACCGCCAAGGAAGGCGGACCGTCGCGCGACTGGCTCAATCCCGAACTGGGCTTCCTGGCGAGCAACCGCGCCCGCAGCAAGGTGCGTGCGTGGTTCAACGAGCAGATCCGGCACGAGACGGTGGCGCGCGGACGCGAGCTGGTCGAACGGCTGCTGCAGCGCGAAGGCCGCACCGCCTTCAAGCTCGAGGACCTGGCGGCGAAGCTCGGATTCAAGTCGGCCGACGACCTGTTCGCCGTGGTCGGCAAGGACGAATTCTCGCTGCGCACCATCGAGACGCTGCTGCATCCGCCGGAGCCCGCGCCCAGCGAAGACGAGGTCCTGCTGGCGAAGAAGTCCAGGCCGGTGGAGGCGAAGTCGCCCAAGGGTGGCGTGCTCGTGGTCGGCGTCGATTCGCTGATGACGCAACTGGCCAAGTGCTGCAAGCCGGCGCCGCCGGACGCGATCAGCGGCTTCGTCACGCGGGGCAAGGGCGTGAGCATCCACCGCCGCGACTGCGCGAATTTCCGCGAGATCGCGGGCCGCAGCCCGGAGCGCGTGATCGACGTGCAGTGGGGCAGCGCCAAGGGTGCCGAGGCGCAGGTCTATCCGGTGGACATCGCCATCGAGGCGAGCGACCGCCAGGGGCTGCTGCGCGACATCTCGGAAGTCTTCGCCAAGGAGAAGATGAATGTCATCGGCGTGCAGACGCAGTCGGTGCGCGGCACCGCGTGGATGACCTTCACCGTCGAAATCGCGGACTCGCAGCGGCTCGGCAAGGTGCTCGGCGTCGTCCGCGACGTCACCGGCGTGCAGTCGGCGCGGCGGCGCTGAAAGGCGCTCGCGATTCCTCTGCTACAATAGCGGGCTCAACGACAGGCGCGTAGCTCAGCTGGTTAGAGCACCACCTTGACATGGTGGGGGTCGTTGGTTCGAGTCCAATCGCGCCTACCAATATGAAGGCCTGAAAAGTCCAGTCTATGCTGGAGTTTTCAGGCCTTATGCATTGGGTTGCCGCGGCCCCTGTCAAGGTGCTTGATGCAGCACCAGCGGCAGCACCGCAGCGGCACCGCCCTCGCGCAGCAGCGCCGCCGCCACGGTCAGGGTCCACCCGCTGCGGTAACGCGCATCGATCAGCAGCAGCGGTCCATGCGGCAGCGCCACGCCGGGTTGCAGCACCAGTGCCTGATCCAGCGCCGCAACCTTGGCGGCAGATGCCAGGTCGGCATCAGGCAGGGGGCCTTCCAGACGCAATGCATCCAGCAGCGGCAGCCTGCCCACCCGCGCCACGTGCGCGGCCACCGACCCCACCAATAGCGGGTGCGCGGCCGAGGGCATGGGCACCACGGCTACCGGCCGCGTGCCCCAGCTCGTGCGCCAACGGGCGAGGACGGCAACCACCCCGTCGAGCACGGCCTGCGATGCCGGCGCATCGACCGCATTGAACAGCGGCAGCAAGGCATCGGACCAGCCGGGATCGTCGGCGAACGCCAGTGCGCGGCCCTCCTTGCAGCCGGCGATGCGGCCCTTGCGCCGCACGCCCGCCGGCCAGAGCTTGCGCGGCTCGATCACCACGTCCTGTCCGCGCGCGTACACCCGCGCTGCCTCCACGCGCTCCGCGCCGGGCTGCGCACCCGGGCCGGGCAGGCGCCCCGTGCAGACGCTGCAGCGCCCGCAGTCGCTGGGCGCGGGATCGTCCAGCGCTTCCTGCAGGAAGCGCATCAGGCAGCCCCGCCCCGCGGCGAATTCGCGCATCAGGCCGGCCTCTCTCGCGCGCGCCTCACCGAGTGCCCGCCAGCGCTCGGCGTCGAACGTCCACGGAGTGCCGGTCAATGCCCACGCCGTGCCTTCGTGCCGCACGACGTCTTCCACGGCCAGGATCTTCAGCAGTCCCTCGAGCCGTCCTCGCCGGATCGTGGTGGCGCTTTCCAGCGCCATCAGCGTTTGCGGGCCCGGCGCCAGGGCCCCGAGGATCTGGCGCACTCGCGCCTCGTCCGGCACCCCGGCCGTCGCAAAATAGGCCCAGATGCGTTCATCCGTCTCCGCGGGCAGCAGCACGGCCACGGCATCGTCCAACGCCCGGCCCGCCCGGCCCACCTGCTGGTAGTAGGCCACCGGCGATGCCGGCGACCCGACGTGGATGCAGAACGCCAAGTCGGGCTTGTCGTAGCCCATCCCGAGCGCCGAGGTCGCCACGACGGCCTTGAGCGCATTGCGGCGCAGGTCGTCCTCGATCCGCTGGCGCGCGGCCGCCTCCAGGCCGCCGTGGTAGGCCGCCACCTCGAACCCGCAGCTGCGCAGGAAGCCGGCAATCCGCTCGGTGTCGGCGATCGTGAGGGCATAGACGATGCCGGAGCCGGCGATGGTCTGCAGCGCATCGGCCACCCAGGCCAGGCGCTCCAGCGCGTCGAGGCCGGGCACCACAGCCAGGCGCAGGGACGAGCGGGCGAGCGAGCCGCGGAAGGTCAAGGTCTGCGCGCCCAGTTGTCGGGCGACGTCCTGCGTCACGCGCTGATTGGCCGTCGCAGTGGTCGCGAGCACCGGCGTGTCGGCCGCGATGCCCAGCAGCGTCTTCGCCAGTCGCTGGTAGTCGGGCCGGAAGTCGAAGCCCCAGTCGGAAATGCAATGCGCCTCGTCGATCACCACCAGCCCGGTGCTGCCCAGCAGGCTGGGCAGGCGCCGCGCGAAACCCGGGTTGCCCAGCCGCTCGGGCGAGACCAGCAGCACGTCCAGCCGGTCGGCAGCGATGCCGTCGAACACCGCGTCCCATGCGTCGAGATTCGTGGAGTTGATGGTTGCGGCACGCAGCCCGGCCCGGGCGGCGGCATCGATCTGGTCGCGCATCAGCGCCAGCAGCGGCGACACGACCAGCGTGGGGCCCTTGCCCTCGGCACGCAAGGCCGAAGTCGCGGCCCAGTAGACCGCAGACTTGCCCCATCCGGTGGCCTGGACCACGAGCACGCGGGACCGCTGCTCCACCAGCGCCGCCACGGCCGCGGCCTGGTCCTCGCGCGGACGAGCGCCCGGCCCCGCCATCGCGGCGAGAACCTGGCGCAGATGCGTCTCGGCAAGGGACATGCCGTCTATCGCTCCTCCAGCAGTGACCATCGCGGTGAGCATACTGCCCGCCGACTCCGGCGGAACGAGTTGGAAGCGTCGCACGAGGTCGCATTTCAATGCTGTGAGAACACCCCCTCGATCTGGTGCACGCCGACCACTTCTGCGTTCGCCCCCAGTGGATACCCACGCTCCACGGGCGCCACGACGCAGGCTGCGTCCAGTTCCAGGTCCTCCAACGCCAGCCAGAAACCCTTGCCTACTTTCGGCGCCGCTGCGAACCTGATCTCGAAGCCGACGCGCCGGCGGCCCGTGGCGACCACCACGTCCATCTCCGTCCCGGCCGCGGTGCGGTAGAAGCCCAGGCTCGAGCCGGCCGGCATGTGCGCCGCGATCTGCTCCAGCACGAAGCCTTCCCAGGAAGCGCCGACGATCGGGTGGCCCTGCAAGTCATCCAGCCGCCTGATTCCCAGCAGCGCATGCAGCAGGCCGCTGTCCCGCAGGTAGACTTTGGGCGACTTCACGAGCCGCTTGCCGACGTTGCGCAGCTCGGGTTCGAGCCGTCGCACCATCATCGTCTCGACCAGGATGTCGAGGTAGCGCGCGACCGTCGTGTGCGCCACTCCGCCCAGCGAGGCGCCGAGCGCGGAGGCGTTGAACACCTGGCCCTGGAGGTGGGCCAGCATTCGCCAGAAGCGGTGCAGGGTGTCGGGCGCCACACCCACGCCCAGCGCGGGCAGGTCTCGCTGCAGGAAAGCCTGGATGAAGTCTTGCCGCCAGGCGAACGACAGCTCTTCACCCGTCGCGAGCAGGCTCATTCACTCACCGGTGTCGACCTTGGTGACCAGCCCCGGCGCGCCTGCCGTCATCGCGGGAGTGGGTCGGTGCTGCTGTGTGGGCGCGGTAATGTCATTGCCAAGCAAGTGCTGCGGCCACGTTTGCTTCGGTTCGTGGCAGCCGTCGCTGGGAGCACCGGCGACTGGTGCCGGCTAAGAATGGTGACCCACCGGTTCACGTCGAACTACCACTCTAGACTGGAGGCGGTCGGGCAGGTTGCGCTGCCCACTGTCTGCGTTTGCAGATACCTGCCCTTGGGCGGACTGGCCGACGAGCGATCGAGACTGGCCGCAAGCGGAGCACGCGTAGCCTCCTTCCGGAGGAGCGCCCGTCTGCTTCACGGTGAGCCGCCCAGCTGCGGGTGACGAGGAAACCCTCGCCCGACCCAGACAGGAAGCGACAATGCGCTCGCCGTGAAAATCGAAGGTTCGCGCTGCCCCATCGCACGCCTCGCGTGATAGCACAACCAATGCCAGTAGAGATCAGTGCATGATGCGCCCCCGCCCCGATCGTCTACATCCCTGCAATGCCAGATGAACCCCAATACCTTCATCCACAATTTCGAGAGGACCGAGCACTCCGATGAGTTGTATTCAATTCTTGGGAGGGCATTGGCCATCGCGACGCGGTTCGATGCGATGTGCAAGGCAGCTGCACTTCAAGTCCAGTTCAAGCAGTGCGAGCTAGACGAACCGCAGGAGAGAGCTGAACTTTTCGCAATGCTTGCTGCGAAGTACCAGTCTCTCAGCCGCAGTATCAAGAACGAACCTGAAGCTTCCGAAGGGGGCGGCCCTGCTGCTGGAAGATGCAACGCAGGCCCGCAATGCTGTTGCGCACGACTTGGCCAAGGGCATGACTGGGTGCCTGGACACGACCGTCGACCGGAACGCCTTGGTTCGAGAGGTGTCAGATCGGATCTTCGAGCTCGCGCACGGCGACGTGGTCATCTCGCTGATCATTGCGCATCTCAACGGTGAAGAAGCGTCGAACAGTGAGTTCCTGTCTACCTATGTGCAGCGGGTGGTGCGCTGGGTCATTGAAGAGTGAGCGCAATCAGCTCGTCCGACGCGCACGCGCTGGTTGTGGCCGAATGCGGACGTCGAATCTCACGCGTCACCCGACGTGTGGATGTGCGTGGGCATACTGCGCTCAGCCCACGCTCGGCGGTTTGCTACTGAATAGCTGAGACAGGGATGGGGGCCCCCAGGATCACAAAGATGTCGCCCGCGGCCGCTGTGCGTTCCACCGCCAAGATGGGGTAAACACGCGAGAGATCTGCGTACTTAGCCCACACACCGGCGCCCCTCTTTCCTTCCGGCGGTGAGGAAAGGGCAGCGTACCCTTTCGCCCCATCTTCGAGAGCTGAGATCGCCTTAGCACGCCCGGCGTAGCCGACAGGCCTGTCCGCACCGGTCTCGGCATAGCCTTGTGCGTGAAAGCATCGAACCCTCAGGTACGCGCCAGGAATTGCATGGTCTCGGACACGCTGGTTGGGCTCTTGCCAGAGCTGCATCATCACAGATCCCGCCTCATTGAATGAGTCCCAGGAGTTGACAACCGAGCCGTACGGCCTGAAGCCAATAGATTGCAGGAATTCGGTGACTGTCATCCGTAAACTCCAGCGGAGTAGCACCTAGCATAGCGTGATCGGAGTCGCGGTGTGAGCCGAATCGACTACTCACGCCGGCGGCCGCGGTGCATTCCGTTGACCTGTGCTTCGCTGGCGATGCTAACGCTTGGTCGGTGAGCCTGCTGCTGGCCGGAGGCGGCCATCAAATGCCGAAGAAGGCACAGACGCTAAAACCGTCCTGACCCAGGAGTGTTGGACCAGTCGGTGGGCTCTGGAAGATCAAGCTTGCCTTGTGGGGACGGCTCGCCCTTCGGCTCCTGCCTAACCTTGTGAACCTTCACCACGATGCGCTTTGTGACTTCCGGCTCCCCAACCTCGTTCTCCCGCTGATGAACCTCAAGGTCGCAAATGAGCTTCGTTCCGTTCTGAAACACCACCTCCTGATCCAGAACCTGCCGGTGAAATTCTCCGTCGCCGAGCTCGAAACTGATGCTTTTCTTCTCAAAGATTCCCCGCCAGTTGTGATTCCCCGCGCGGAGCACGGGCGACACGACCTCGATTTCGACATTCCGATAGACCAGCGGCTCAAGTTCTTCAGGCCCGACGATGAACCTCTCAAAGTGCTGCCGCTCGACTATGCGCTCCGACGCGCCCTTCTGGTGAGAGTTGCTAAACCCGACTGCTTCGACCTTGGTATATGAAGCAAGATTCCGATAGAGGTTTGACCGTTTGAGCTGAACCTTCTTCCTTCCAAGCAACGCGGCAGCGATTTCTTCAGTTGCGGGAGGCGATTCGATGGGTAATTCACCATTTGGTTTTCCCTCAGCGGAATCCTCTTCCCTTGCCAGCTTCTTGACCTCCAGCCTCGCCTTTTCGATCGCTAGGTCGTTGAGAGTTGTTTGCTGCTTCGCGTGCTTTAGCTTGTGCCTCACGAAAAGGGCGCCACCCAGGGCGGTCGCCCCCATGGTGAAGATGCTTCCGACGAGGTCTCTAAGGAAGGTTATCTGCTCCTGATACTGCCCAACGAGAAGGATGTGCTCCTCCCAGCCCCCAGGCACGGGGGGCACCACGTCCACCTCGATTTCGACATCAAGGATGTGGCTGACCTCCCGCAGTAGTCCGAGGATCTCCGCCTCGCATCGATTTCGGACAAGCGCGTCCATCTCGTGCGAACCGTTGCGCAGGTGGTAGTGAACCTTGAACTGCTGCTTCCTTCCCTCAGAAATTCTCTCGAAGCTCTCGCCATTCACGGGCAGGCCCTCCTTGATGAGCTATAGCTTATCCGCACTTCTACATCTGCAATCTAGGGTGGCGCGGCGCCAAAACCGCTGTCGCATTCCCCATCCGACGCGGCGGGCGCGGTGAGGGTTGGCGGTCGTTGGGCTAGGCAAGCGTGCGCTGCCTCCAAGGAGAAGCTCCACTCGTTCGGCGATGTCCTCTTCCGACCCCTCGCCGTCGTTCGCGCTTTGCACGTCGGTGGGGTGGCTCAATGACTGCGTTGGAGCCGAGACTGTGAATTGGATGTCCACCAGCGACCGACCGCACCGCTGCGAAGCGGTCACCAAGGTGGCGGCGCGAAGGACAGGAACGTTCGCTTCGGGCAATCGCAGTTTTGTGGGGGCTTTGGGTCGCTGGCGATGAGCTCTTGGGGAACTATTCTGGGGAAATTGAAGTGGCACGAAGGGGCATCAAGGGGTGCAAGCCTTTGTTCGTGCCCCCATAGCGCCCCGTCTTTGCTAAGACCGTGTTTTAGTTCGAGTCAAATCGCGCCTACCAATTTCTCCCTCGCCGATCAACGACTTGGCGTCGCTCTGATCCGGCGCGGGACAATCCAGGGACAAACGCCCATCACGGATGCTGCGAGCAGGCGCTTCGCCGCGCCACCGTCGTTCGCCGGCAGCCAACGGGCGTCCTTCTCCAGCAGCATCTACACGCCGTGCCCCGCCTGCGCGGCAATCCAGGCGCGTGCCGCTGGCTTCCCTGCGGCGGGGCCGCGGCGGCGCTGCTCAGAAGGTGTGGCGCAGGCCCAGCTCGTAGCCGTTGGAGGAGCCGCCAAGGCTCGTACCGGACGCCGCCAGGCCTTGCACCCCGATCGCGCGCTGCGCCCCGGCCTGGTTGCTCAGGTGGGCGACGGTGGCATAGAGCTGCGTGCGCTTCGACAGGTTGTAGCCGTAGCCGATGGCGAACTTCTTCCAGTCGGCGTCGCTGCCGGCGGTGTCGTAGCGGCTCGCCTGCGCGCGCAGCTCGCCCAGCCCCAGCGGCGCCGTCACGCCCAGTTCCACCGCCGTGATCTGCGCCGTGCCGCGCTTCTCGCGTGCCCACAGCAGCGAAGGCCGCAACACGCCGAAGTCGTACGACGCGCCGAAGTTGTGGATGCGGATGTCGGCGCCGTCGGTGGCGCCCTGCAGCTTGCCCGTCGCGAGCGCGACGTGCACGGGCCCCGCGCGATACCCGGCCCGCAGGCCCACGTAGTTGCCTTCCTGGCTGTTGGTCGCATTGGAGGGCTGCTCGCCGAACGCGTATTGCAGTTGGGCGTAGAAGCCGCCGAGGCCGGGCGGCAGGAAGTAGCTCACCGCGTTGGAGATCTGGATCGGCGCGCCCAGCATGATGAACGCGTTGTTCCCCCCGACGCCGTTGGTGAGGAAGGGATCGAAGATCAGCGTGTTGAGGAAGGTCGCGGCGTCGTCGCGACCCAGGCGCACTTCGCCGAAGCGGCCGGCCAGGCTGACCGTGGAGCGGCGGTTGAAGGACAGCGCGCCGCCGGTCTTGCCCTGCCCGGTGTCCACGTCCAGCCCGGCTTCGAGCCAGAAGCTGGCCGCCAGCCCGCCACCGAGGTCTTCGACCCCGCGGAAACCCAGCCGGCTGATGTTGGCCCCGCCGGTGGACAGGCCGGTGCGCGAGGTGCCGTTGCCGGTGACGCGGGCGACGCCGACGTCGACCACGCCGAACAGCGTGACGGAGGACTGGGCGGCAGCGCCCACGGCGAGGGTGGCCGCCGTGACGGCGGTCAGGAGTTTCTTCATGGTTCTCTTGGGTTCGGCTCCCTCCCTCGGAGGGGGAGGCAGTTCAGTGAGCCCTCCCGCAGGGGGAGGAGGTTGAAGGCACCGTCACCCCCGCCCTCTCGCGCAAGCGGGAGAGGGAGAGGAGCGGGAGGCGAAAGATCGGGCGCTACAGGTCCAGCGTCACCGAGGCGCTCCTGCACCCCGACACGCAGACCATCATCACCTTGTTGGCGGCGCGCTCCTTCGCGCTCAGCACGGAGTCGCGATGGTCCGGCTCGCCGCACAGCACGCGCGTCTCGCACGAGCCGCAGATGCCTTCCTTGCAGCTGTGGTCCACGTCCACGCCGGCCTCGAGCAGCGTGTCCAGGATCGACTTCTCCGGCGTGATGGTGAAGGTCTTGCGGCTGCGCGCCAGTTCCACGGTGAACGTGGCGCGGGCGTCGTCGGCCGCCTTGTGTTCGACCGCCGCGAAGCGCTCGATGTGCGCGTTCTCGTGGCCCAGTTCCGCGCTGAATTTCTCGAACGCATCCAGCATGGGCGTGGGACCGCAGGCGTACAGGTGCCGGTCCGGCCCTGCAGGCCGCGCGGCGAGCAGCGCCTTCAGGTCGGGCGGACCGCCCTGTTCGTCGTCGAAGTGCAGGTGCAGGGGCACCTCCAGTCGCTTCAGCTCGTCGAGGAAGGCGGCGCTGCGGCGCGAGCGCGCGAAGTACAGCAGCTCGAACGGGCGACGCAGGTCGTGCAGGCGGCGCGCCATGCACAGCAGCGGCGTGATGCCGATGCCGCCGGCGACCAGCACCGTGTGTTCGGCAGACTCCTGCAGCGGGAAGTTGTTGCGCGGCGCGGAGATCACCAGCTGCGTGCCGATGCGCAGCTGCTCGTGCACGCAGCGCGAGCCGCCGCGGCTGGCGCGGTCCTTCAGCACGCCCACCACGTAGCGATGGCGCTCGGCGGCGTTGTTGCACAGCGAGTAGCTGCGCTCCAGGCCGTTGGGCAGGTGCAGCTCGATGTGCGAGCCCGGCGTGAAGGCCGGGAGCTCCCCGCCGCCCACGGGCCGCAGGTCGACGGTGATGGTGTCCTCGGCTTCGAAGCGCAGCGTGTGGACGAAGGCGTTGAGGGTCTGCATGGTCTGGCTCCGGCCGCGCGCGGCCTCAGTTCGCTTCCACCTGTTCGCTGGCGACCTGCTTGAGCAGGCGGCGCAGCCGCACCAGGCCGATGTCGTGCTGGTACAGGTGCTCGCGCTGGTTGGCCTCGGGCTCCATCTGTTCCAGCATCACGCGGTCCTGCTCCAGCACTGCCCAGTGCCGCGCCTCGAGCCGGTTGCGGTACAGGAAGCGCCAGGTGTCGCGCTGCCACCCGTCCACCTGGCGGCAGCGCCAGAAGAACACGGCGCAGCGCTGCGGGCCGATCGGCGTGACGCAGGCCACGATGGCGAAGTTGCCGCCCGGGCCGCCGGTCTTCGGGTACGGGATCTCCAGCCGCATCCAGGCGAGGCCGGTGATGCCCCACTCGGTCCAGTCGAAGTTCACGCCGCGCTGGCCGGTCTTCTCGAACACGAAGCCCTGCTCGGTGTCGCGCACGCGGAAGGCGGCCGTGTTCTCGCCTTCGGCCATCGAGTGCGACTGCTTGTGCAGGAAGGTCCCGTGCATCGGGTCCATCACGTTGTCGAGGGCGTAGCGCCACTCGCACTCCCACTCGGCGTAGCAGAGGAAGTTCGAGTACTCGGGCGACGCCAGTTCGGCGGGGAGCGTGAAGGGCGGCGGCTCGTCCACGTGCGTGTCGCTGTTGTAGACGAACACGGTCCCATGGGCCTCGCGCACGTGGAAGTCCAGCGCGGCGCGCGAGCCTTCGAGCTTGCAGCCGGGGCTGCCCGGCACCTTGGTGACGGTGCCGTCGCAGCGCACCTGCACGCCGTGGTACGGACACGCGAGGCGGTCGCCCAGCACCACGCCCTGCGACAGCGGCGCGCCCCGGTGCGGGCAGTGGTCCTCCAGCGCGTGCAACTGCCCGGCGTCGTCGCGCCAGATCGCGAGCTTGCGGCCGAACCGGCGCAGCGAGACGGGCTGGTCGGCGAGGAAGTGCGAGGGGCACACCGCGTACCAGAGGTTCTTCGGCCCCACCTGCAGGCGCGCCTCGACGGGATCGGCGGCGACGGGAGTGATGGCGATCGGCTTCATGCGGCGTCTCCTTCGTTGCCCAGGCGCGCCATCAGGGCGCGGAAGCTCTCTTCGGTCCACTGCTCGCCGTTGCTAGCGCCGGGACCGCCGCGGTTGAGGCTGGCCACGAGTTCGGGCAGGGTCCACGCACCTTCGGCGAACGCGCGCTCGATGGCGTCGCCCAGCAGGTCCTCGAACACGGTCGGCGCGCGGCGCCGCGCCTGGTGCGGTTGCAGGTAGCGGTCGGTGTCCATCAGGTGTCTCCTCGGATACGTTCAGTTGGCCTGGATGCCGAAGTCCTTGATCAGCTTGGCGAAGCGGATGTAGTCGCCGCCATTGACCTGCGCTACGCGGGCGCCGTCGCCGCCGGCCGGAATGGCGCCGTACACCTTCATGCGTGCGGCCACGTCGGGCATCTTCAGGATCTCGTTCATGTGCCTGTTGAGCGTGGCCACGATGTCCGGCGGCAGGTTCTTCGGGCCCATCAGCGCCTGCCAGGCGCCGACCTCCGCGTCGCGCACGCCCAGTTCCGCGAGCGTGGGCACATCGGGCGCGAGCGGCGAGCGCTCGTGGTCGGCGACGGCGAGGGCGCGCATCTTGCCCGAGGCCACGTAAGGCGCCACGGGGCCCCAGGTCACGTAGGTCAGGGGGACGTGGCCGCCCAGCACGTCGTTGACGGCCGGTGCGACGCCCTTGTAGGACCGACGAAAGGCAGTGGACGCCTTGGGAGGGGGAATGGGGCGGTCAGCGTTCGGGCGCCGCGCGCCCGCGCTCACCCCTTGCTTGAAGGCTGGTCAGCGGTGTTCGTGTACGGGACCAGTTGCTCGCCATCCATGGCCTGGATGACGGGCTCCATGCTGCGAAGAGGTCACAGCTCGGGGCGCAAGACACCGGCTGAGGGTTCCGGAGGCCTGGCCGGACTGATCCGCCAGCCTTAGGGAAGGCGAAGTCGTCCAGCCCTTGAACGCCCGCTGGAAGGCGTGCGAATCCGCGAATGCGGATTCGTCCGCGATGTCACTGGGCCCAGCGCCGCTCGAACGCCCACACGTCTTCGAAGCCGACGAGCAAATGCAGTTGCTGCATGTCATACCGGGGCACCGGCGACCCCGCCGTCGTCCCCTCCGCGGCCAGTGAGGCGAGTGCGGCGGCCATGGCGGCGCAGGCGGACTGCATCAGCACGGCCGGCCAGATCGCGAGCGCGAAGCCCAGTTCCTCGAGCCGGCGCGCCGACAGCTCCGGCGAGCGGCCCGTGGGCACCATGTTCGCGATCAGCCAGGCACCTTCGCCGGCGAGCTCGCCGCCGATGCGCCTGAATTCCTCTTCGCTTTCCGGCGATTCGACGAACACGATGTCGGCGCCCGCCTTGGCGAAGGCCTTGCCGCGCGCGATGGCCTCGTCGAGCCCGAGTGCCGTCCGCGCGTCGGTGCGGGCGATGATCAGGAAGTCCCTGCTGCGGCGGGCCTCGACGGCCACCTCGATGCGGCGCACGGCGTCCGCCAGCGGCACGACCCGCCGGTTCGGCGTGTGGCCGCATTTCTTCGGCGATTCCTGGTCCTCCAGCTGGATCGCCTGCACGCCCGCTTCCTCGTAACCGCGCACGGTGTGGCGGATGTTGATCAGCCCGCCGAAGCCGGTGTCGGCGTCGGCGATCAGCGGCTTGCCCACGCCATGCGCGATCGTGCGCGCGCGCTGCTGCATGTCCGTGTAGCCGGCGAGCCCCGCGTCCGGCAGGCCCAGGTGCGACGCGGAAACGCCATAGCCCGTCATGTAGAGGGCCGCAAAGTCCATGCGGTCCGCGATCCTCGCGCCCAGCATTTCGTAGACGCCGGGGGCGACGACGAATTCCCGACGCTGCAGGCGCGCGCGAAGGGCGCCCGCGGGAGCGGGGCAGGGCAGGGCGTTCATGTCGCTTCCTTCGGGTGATCGATCAGTGCCTGTCGTTCGGCGATGTTGGCGGCCAGCTTCCCGTGCGCCATGTCGACCAGCACGCCACCGGCGCCGACGGCCCCCTGACCGTCGCGGGTGGTCTGCGCCAGCAGCTCGCGCGTGCGGGCAGCCCAATCGAGCTCCTCGCGCGAGGGCGAGAACACCTCGTTGGCCAGTTCGATCTGCGTGGGGTGGATGGCCCACTTGCCCTCGAAGCCGAGTGCCCTCGCACGTTCGGCGCAGGCGCGGTAGCCCTCGGCGTCGGCGTAGTCGGTGTAGGGCCCGTCGACCGGGCGCAGCCCCCAGGCGCGGCAGGCGTTGGCGATGCGCGCCATGGCGAAGTGCCACTGGTCGTTCCAGTGCCGACCGCGCTGTCCGCCGGCGCCGGCATCGGTGAGCACGGCGTACTGCGCATTCGGCCGGCCGAACACGCGGTCGTGCGTGCGCATGTCGATGCTGTAGTCGCCCACGCCGAAGATCATCGCCTCCAGCCGGTCCGAAGCCTGCGCGATCTCCTCGACGTTGGCGACGCCGCGCGCGGTCTCGATCAGCACCTCGATGCCGATGCGCCTGGCGCGGCCGGTCTCGCGCTCCACCAGCGTCAGCAGCTGGTCGACGAATCGCACGTCGGCGGCGCAGGAGGTCTTGGGCAGCAGGATCAGGTCCAGCCGCGGCGCCTGCCGCGCGAGGTCCACGATGTCGCGCAGGGCCCAGGGGGTGTCCAGCCCGTTCACGCGCACGGCGACGGTCTTGCTGCCCCACTCGATCTCGCGCAGCGCCTGCAGCGCCTGCGCGCGCGCTTCCTCCTTCTGGGCCGAAGCCACCGCGTCCTCCAGGTCCAGGAAGAGCGCATCGGCGGCGCTTTCGGCGGCCTTCGCGAGGAAGCGCGGACGCGTGGCGGGAACGGCCAGCTCGCTGCGTTGCAGGCGGTCTTGACGATGGTTCATGTTGATGCGGTGGAAGATGATTGGGCGGATTTCTGCTCGCGCTGGCGCACCAGTGCGGCCCGGCGCAGCAGGCGTTCGGCGGGGCCGACGAGGTCGATGGCGACGAACACGCCGTCAGCGACGGCCGTGCCGTGTCCCTGCGCGAGGGCGGCGCGGTAACCGGCCACCAGCCGTTCGGCGCGCTGCACTTCCGCGGGCGTGGGCGAGAACGTTGCGTTGGCCACGGCGACCTGCGCAGGGTGGAACACGACCTTGCCGGCGAAGCCCAGCTCGCGCGCCAGCAGCGCGTCGGCGCGGGTGGCCTCGGCGTTGCGCACGTCCAGGAACCAGGCTGCATCGATGGCCTGGATCCCGACGGCACCGGCGGCGGCGGAGATGGCGGAACGCGCGAACAGCAGCGCATTGGCGGTGATGGCCGCACCGGTGGCGGCCGTGTAGTCGCCGGAGCCGAAGAACAGGGCGGTGGTGCGCGTGCAGGCCTCGGCGATCGGCAGCGCCTGCAGGATTCCGCGCGGCGTCTCCAGCATGGCCACCAGCTCGCGCGGGCGCTGCACGCCCTGCTCGCGTTCCAGCGTCTGCAGCAGCGCGTCGAGCGCGTGCAGTTCCGCCGCCGTTTCGACCTTGGGCACCATGATCGAGTCCAGCAGCGCGAGCGGCAGCGCGGCGAGGTCGGCGGCGCCGAAGCCGGAGCCCAGGGTGTTGATGCGCACGCACAGCTCGCGACCGCATCCCTGCAGTTCGCGCAGTGCGCGGCCCACCAGCTCGCGCGCCTGCGCCTTCGCGGCGGGCGGCACGCTGTCCTCCAGGTCGAGGACGAGCGCATCGGCGCCGTACGCCGCCGCCTTGCGCATGCGGTCCGGCCGGTTGCCCGGCGTCATGAGCATCGAGCGCCGCAGGCGCGGCGCGGCTTCGGGAGAAGGAGGCGTGTTCATGGAACCTTCGTATGTGCGCGGGCAGGTGGGGGCCGGGGCCACGCGCAGCTGCTCGCGGGTAATCCCGCAGTCGCCCGGGCGACTCTGGGCCTTATTGTACGTACATACGCACATTTGAGCGAACACAGGCAAACCCGCGAAAGGAAGCCCCCGCATGCACGTCCCGTCCCCCGCCGTGTCCGCCACCGAGCGGCTGCAGCGCAGCCTCGATGCCATCCACCAGTGGGATCCGCTGGTGAAGGCCATGATCACGGTGGATGCGGAAGGCGCCCGCCGCACGGCCGAGGCCGCGGACCGCGCCGCCGCCGAGGGGCGCTCGCTAGGCCTCCTGCACGGCGTGCCGCTGGTGGTCAAGGACAACATCGACACCGCCGGCCTGCGCACCACCTGCGGCTCGCTCTTCTTCGAGGACAACTTGCCCGCCGCGGATGCGACGGTGGTGAGGCGCCTGCGCGCCGCCGGCGCGGTGATCGTCGGCAAGTGCACGCTGCACGAATTCGCGTTCGGCGTGCGTTCGCTCAACCCGGTGGTGGGCCAGTGCCGCAATCCCTGGGATCCCGCTCGCATCCCGGGCGGCTCCAGCGGCGGCTCCGGCGTCGCGGTCGCCACCGGCATGGCGGAGATGGCGCTCGGCACGGACACCGGCGGCTCGGTGCGCATCCCCGCGGCCCTCAACGGCATCACCGGCCTGCGTCCCACCGTCGGACGCGTGTCCAACCATGGCTGCCTGCCGGTGAGCCCGACGCACGACACCATCGGGCCGATGGCGCGCAGCGTCGAAGAGGTCGCGCTGCTGTTCGCCGTGATGTCTGGCCACGATGCCAGCGACCCGGTGAGCGAGCCGCGCGAGTTGCCCAACTTCCTGCCCCGCCTGCGCGACGGCATCGCCGGTCGCCGCATCGGCCGCCCCCGCAACCACTACTTCGACAACGTGTCCGCGCCCGTGGGTGCGGCCATCGAGGAGGCCGTGCGCACCTTCAGCCGCCTGGGCGCCGAGATCGTCGACGTCGAGGTGCCGGGCGCCGAGGAGGCGCACGCGTGGGCGACGGCCATGATCTATTCCGACGCCTGCGCGCTGCATGCGGCGCGGCTGCAAGAGGGCGGCGAACGCTGGGGCCCGCAGACACTGGAGCGCATGCGCATGGGCCTGCGCTACACCGGCACCGACTACGCGCGCTCCATGCGGCAGCGCGAGGCGTGGTGCCGCACGCTGGAGGATGTCTTCGGCCGCGTCGACCTGCTCCTGTCGCCCTCGAGCCCCACCGTAGCGCCCCTGATCGACGACCAGCGCAGCCTGTTCGAGGCCACTCGCGCGGTCACGCAGAACACCTATGCCGGCGCCTTCGGGCGCATCCCGGGCCTGTCGGTACCTTGCGGCGCCTCGCCCGAGGGCCTGCCGATCGGCGTGCAGCTGGAGTCCGCGTGCTGGAACGAGCCGCTGCTGCTGCAGGCCGGCTGGGCCTTCCAGTCCGTGACCGACTGGCACCAGCGACGCCCGTCTCTGCCGCGCGCCTGACGGCCGCGCATGTTCCCGTGCTCCGGCCGCCACGGCCGGAGCCGTCTTTGACCGCACCGATCCAGCAAAGGACCTCCCCATGAAAAAGCTTCTGACCGCCGTCGCGGCAAGTGCCGTCCTTCTCACCGCCGGCATCGCGCACGCCGCCGATCCCACCGTGCGCTGGAAGATGGCCGGCATGTTCGGCTCCAGCTTCAAGCCCATCGGTGGCCACATCGTGGCCATGACCAAGAAGGCGGAGCAGGCTTCGGGCGGCTCGCTCAAGATCCGCTTCTACGAGCCCGGCGCGCTGGTGCCGGTGCCGGGCATCTTCGATGCCGTCTCGCAGGGTTCCATCGAGGCCGGCTACGCGGGCATCGGCTTCTTCACCAACAAGGAGCCGGGAATCGCGCTGTACAACGCCGCGCCCTTCACGCCGGATCTCGCCGAATTCATGGCCTGGATCTACTACGGCGGCGGGCAGGAAGTGCTGGACGAGGTGCTCAAGCCGCACAAGATCAAGGCGATCTTCTGCGGCGTGCTGGCACCGGAGGCCGGCGGCTGGTTCCGCAAGGAGGTCAACGCGCTGTCGGACCTCAAGGGCCTGAAGATGCGCATCGGCGGATTGGGCGCCAACGTGCTGGAAAAGGTCGGCGTCTCCACGCAGGCCCTCGGCGGCGCCGACGTGTTCCCGGCGCTGGAACGCGGCGTGATCGACGCGGCCGAATACTCCAACCCGGGCGTCGACGAGTCGCTGGGCTTCGACCAGGCGGCCAAGTACTACTACTTCCCCGGCTGGCACAACCCCACCAGCCCCGAGTGGCTGATGGTCAACACCGACGCCTACGCCAAGCTCACGGCGGGCCAGAAGGCCGCGCTCGACATGGCCTGCGGCGACACCGTCGCGCGCAGCATCGCCGAGGGCGAGGTGGTGAGCATGCAGGCCCTGCAGCGGCTGCGCGCCAAGGGCGTGCAGGTGCGTCGCTGGAAGCCCGAGGTGGTCAACGAGCTGCGCCGCATGTGGTACGCCGAGGCCGAGCGCTTGAGCGGCGAGAACGCCAACTTCAAGAAGATCTGGACCTCCATGTCCAACTTCCGCAAGGCGTACGCGGCCCAGCACGAACTGCAGCGGCTGGAGTGAGCGTGGCGGCCAACCTCGATCTCGCCGAGGCGGGCACGCCGCCGCTCGCGCCGCCGGCGCCGCGCGACGGGGCGGGCGCATTGCGGCTGGCGGAGCGGCTCGACCGCTTCGTCACCGGCGCCGGCATGGCCGGCGGCTGGATGATCGTGCTGCTGGTGATCGTCGTGTGCATCGACGTCGTCACCCGCAAGTTCATCACCTTCCACTCCACCTTCCTGCAGGAACTGGAGTGGCACATCCACACGGTGGTGTTCGCGCTGTCCTTCGGCTTCGCCTACGTGCGCGGCGCCCACGTGCGCATCGACGTGATCCGCGACCGGCTGTCGCGCCCCTCGCGGGCGCGGCTCGAACTGGCCGGCATCATCCTGCTGCTGGTGCCCTTTGCCGTGCTGATCCTGTGGGTGGGCATCACCTTCGCGCACCAGGCACTGGTGCAGAACGAGGGCTCCACCTCGGCGCAGGGCATCCCGCACCGCTGGATCATCAAGTCGCTGATTCCGATCGGAATGGTGCTGCTGCTCACCGCGGCGGTGGCCACCGCGCTGCGCGCCTGGTGCTACCTGCGCGGGCAGGCCGATGCGCCCGAAGCCTTCGAGCAGGAACCGGTCTCGCTCGAAACTCCGGGAGCCGCCTGATGGACTATCTCGTCGACCACTTGGCCATCCTGATGTTCGTCGCGCTCGCCGGGATGCTGTTCTCCGGCTTCCCGGTGGCGATGGTGATCGGAGGGATCTCGCTCCTCTTCGGGCTGATCGGTGCCGCCTTCGGCGTATTCGCGCCCACCGAGTTCTTCAACTTCCTGCCGCGGATGTGGGGCGGGGCGGCCGAGAACCTCGTGCTGATCGCCGCGCCCCTGTTCATCTTCATGGGCGTGCTGCTGGAAAAGAGCGGCGTCGCCGCGGACCTGCTGCGCTGTCTGCAACTGCTGCTGCGCCGCGTGCCCGGGGGCCTGGCGCTGGGCGTCGCGCTCATGGGCACGATCATGGCCGCCACCACCGGCATCATCGGCGCATCGATCGTCATGCTGTGCATGCTGTCGCTGCCGGTGATGCTGCAGCAGGGCTACGACAAGGGCCTGGCCACCGGCGTCATCGCGGCCTCTGGCACGCTCGGCATCCTGATCCCGCCCAGCATCATGCTGGTGATCATGGGAGACCTGATGCAGATCTCCACCGGCAAGCTGTTCCTGGGCGCCATGCTGCCCGGACTCATGCTCGCCGGCCTGTACCTGGTCTACATCGTGACGGTGTGCTGGTTCAAGCCGAAGCTCGCGCCGCCGATGCCCGCGGACGACATGTCGATCAGCACCGGGCGGCTGGTGATGATGCTGGTGAAGGGCTTCGTGCCGCCCACCGTGCTGATCGGCCTGGTGCTCGGTTCGATCTTCTTCGGCTGGGCGACGCCGACGGAAGCGGCGGCGGTGGGTGCGCTGGGCGCCACGGTGCTGGCGCTGGCGTACGGCCGCCTGTCGTGGCGGCTGGTGAACGAGTCGGTGCGGTCCTCCACGCTCACGATCGGCATGGTGTTCCTGGTGATCCTGGCTGCCACCTGCTTCTCCTACGTGTTTCGCTCGCTGGGCGGCGACGACGTGATCCACGACTTCCTGAACGCCAGCGGCCTCGGGCCCTGGGGGCTGCTGTCGCTGCTGATGTTCGCCGTCTTCCTGCTCGGGTTCTTCTTCGACTGGCTGGAGATCATCCTGATCGTGCTGCCGATCTTCGCGCCGGTGGTCACCACGCTGGACTTCTCCGCGCACGTGGCGGACAAGCAGGAAGTCCTCTACTGGTTCGCGGTGCTGGTGGCCGTCAACCTGCAAAGCTCCTTCCTCACCCCGCCGTTCGGCTTCGCCCTGTTCTTCATCAAGGGCACGGCGCCGCCCGCGGTCCGCATGGGCCACATCTACAAGGGCATCGTGCCTTTCGTGGGACTGCAGGTCGTGGGCATCCTGCTCGTGATGGCGTTTCCGGAGATCGTGCTCTGGCTGCCGCGTCTCCTCCTCGACAAATGAAAGGAAAGCAACGATGAACTCCTGGGAGAGCTACCTCTCGGAAGCGGACCGCGCGACGCTCGCGCGCGGAAAGTGGGGCCAGCGCATCCAGCCTGGCGTGCGGCCGGCCATCGTGTCGATCGACGTGCAGAACTACATGGTGGGCCGGCGCGGCGAACCGGACGGGGAGTATCCGTACAGCTGCGGCGGCATCGGCTGGGAGGCGGTCGATGCCTCCAAGGAGATCCTCGCCGCCGCGCGCGCCGCCGGCGCGCCGGTGCTGTACACGCGCTTCGCGCTCGATGCGAATGGCCACGAGGGCGGCATGTTCGCCCGCAAGGTGGGCAAGGGCGCGGGCGAGAACGCATTCCTCGAAGGCACGCATGGCGCCGAGCTGCTGGCCGAGGTCGGCCCGCAGCCTGGCGACTTCGTCTTCACCAAGAAGAAGGTCAGCGCGTTCTTCGGCACCCCGCTGCTGTCCTACCTGACGGACCTGCAGGTCGACACGGTGATCGTGATCGGCGGCTCCACCAG
This sequence comes from Ramlibacter alkalitolerans, assembly GCF_016722765.1. Lineage (GTDB taxonomy): Bacteria > Pseudomonadota > Gammaproteobacteria > Burkholderiales > Burkholderiaceae_C > Ramlibacter > Ramlibacter alkalitolerans. The sequence continues at coordinate 28,308 of NZ_JAEQND010000003.1, forward strand.
CAACTGCGTGCGCGCCACCGTTGTGGACGCGTCCCAGTACAACTTCCGCGTGCTGGTGCCGCAGGAGGCGGTGTTCGACCGCATCCCGCTGTCGCACGCCGTGTCGCTGTTCGACATGAACCGCACCTATGCCGACGTGCTGCCCACGAACGAGGTGGTTGCCTACTTGCGCGGCATCGCGCAGCGCGCCGCCGGCGCGCGGCTCTCCGCGGTCCGCGCCCAGGCGGCTTGAGCCCGCATCCTTCATCACCGAATCGCTGCAAGAGGAATCCATGGACAAGAGACATTTCATCGCCGCCGGCCTGCTGGCCGGCGCCTGCGCGCTGGCGCCTGCGGCCTTCGCGCAGGAGTCGATCAAGCTCAAGGTGGCGTCGAACTATCCGGCCACCTCGCTGTTCAGCCGCGTGCAGAAGCACATGCTGGACGAGGTCACGGCGAGCACCAACGGGCGCGTCACTTTCGAGTGGTACTACGGCGGCGTGCTGCTGAAGGCCGCCGACGTGTTCCCCGGCGTCGGCCGGGGCGCCGCCGACATCGCCTTCACGGTGCCCGCCGCGTTCAACCCGCGCGAGTACCCGATCACCGGTGTCACCTTGCCCTTCCTGACGGAGAACGTGCAGGCCGCGAGCCTCGCCTTCCGCGACTGGTACAACACCACGCCCGCGGTGCAGAAGGAATACCAGCGCAACAACGTGCGCTTCCTGCTGGCGGTGCCCGCGTCGGAGAACGTGCTGTGGAGCCAGAAGAAGGTGAACACCGCCGCGGACCTGAAAGGCATGCGCATCCGCATGCTCGCAGGCCCCGGCGATGCGCTGTCGCTGCTGGGCGCCACGGCCGTGACGGTGCCTTACACGGACGCGATCGACCTGCTGTCGCGCGGCGGCGTGGAGGCGATCTCGGCGACGCCCTTCGAGCAGGGCGTGAAGGACGGCCTGCCGGAGATGGTGAACTATCTCTCGTCCGCCGGCCGCATGGGCATCTACGCCGCGGTGATCACGGCGATGAACCTGGATCGCTGGAATTCGCTGCCGAAGGACGTCCAGGCCGCCTTCCTCAAGGCCGCGGACAACGCCATCCAGTACTACGCCGAGGCGCAGGGCAAGGACGCCGACGAATCGGTCGACATCCTGCTGAAGGCCAAGCGGGTGCAGGTACTCAAGATGGATCCGCAGGAGGAGAAGGCCTGGCGTGACAAGACGCGCGACGCGATCCTGAAGAAGTACCACGACCAGGTGGCACGCACGGGCGCGGACGGCAACCAGCTGGTGGCCAGCTACACCGCGCTGGTGCGCAAGTACGAGCAGAGCCACCCGTACCAGACCGGCATCGACCGCTACTTTGCCCGGAAGAAGTGATGCGCCAGGCGCTGCTCGCATGCGCAAGGCGCACCAATGCCCTGTCGCAGGGCATGGCCCGCCTCACCGGCCTGCTGATCATCGTGCTCATGCTCGCGGTGGTGGCAGACTCGCTGCTGCGCGGCGCCGCCAACATCGCGATCTGGGGCGTGCTCGAACTGAGCACGATGATGCTGCTGGCGCTCGTCTACCTGGGGCTGCCGGCCACGCAGGCGGAGCGGGTGAACTTCCGGGTTTCCGTGTTCACCGACCGTCTGCCCCGGCGCGCCAACCTGGCGCTGGGCGGCCTGTTGCTGCTGCTGCAGCTGGCGCTGCTCGCCATCCTGGCCTGGTTCAGCTGGCGCAGCGCGCTGTTCTCCTTCCACCGGCAGGAAGTCTCCATCGGGCTGGTGGAGATCCCGCTGTGGCCGCACCGTACGCTGGTGGCGGTGGGCCTCACGCTCCTGTGGTGGCAGGCCTTCGTCAGCGGCATCGAGCTGGTGCTGCACGGCAAGCACCCTTATGAACTGGACCTGAAGGCCGAAGTCGAGGGCGCGATCGGGAGGCAGGCGGCATGACGGCCGGTGCACAAGGCCTGCTGATGATCGCCGGCCTGTTCGTCCTGCTGGCCATGGGCCTGCCGATCGCCATGGCGCTGGTCGCCAGCGGCGTCGTCGCCATCCTGAGCGTGCAGGGCTGGTCGGCCGCCGACTACCTGCTCGGCGCGCTGCCGTATTCCGGCGCGGCGGAATTCGCGTTCATCGTGATCCCGCTGTTCCTGTTCATGGGCCACATGGCGTTTTCCGCGGGTGTGTCCGAGCGCGGCTTCCGCGCGGCGCTGGCGTGGTTCGGGCACATCCCGGGCGGGCTGGGCATCGCGGCGGTCTCGGCGTGCGCCGCGTTCGCCACGGTGTCGGGGTCCTCCATCGCGACCGCCGCCACGGTGGCCAAGGTCGCCGTGCCGGAAATGCTCAAGGCCGGCTACAGCAAGCGGCTCGCGGGCGCGGCCGTCGCCACCGGCGGCACGCTGGGCGTGCTGATCCCGCCCTCCAGCGTGATGGTGCTGTATTCGATCGCGACCGAGACGCCGATCCCGCACCTGTTCATGGCCGGCATCGTGCCGGGCATCCTTACCGCCGTGCTCTACGCCGTCCTGATCCACATGACGGTGCGCCGGGACCCTTCGATGAAGGAACTGACCGTTCTGCCGCGCGCGCCCATGAAGCAGCGCCTGCGGCTGACGCTGTCGTCCTGGGAGATCATCCTGCTGTTCGCGGTGGTGATGGGGACGCTGTACGCGGGCCTCGCGACCGCGACCGAGGCGGCCGGCTACGGCGCCCTGGCGGCCCTGGCGGTGGCGCTCGCGCGCGGCACCCGCTGGGAGGAAGTGAAGAAGGGCCTGCAGGTCTCCGGCGCCAGCACGGCATCGATCTTCTTCCTGATCATCGGCGCCGGCATCTTCAGCGTGGCGCTGGCCACGACGCAGATGCCGCAGCAGATCGCGACCGCCGTCACCTCGCTGCAGCTGCCGCCGGTGCTGCTCATGATCCTGCTGCTGCTGCCCTTCCTGGTGCTGGGCTGCTTCATCGACGCGGCCTCGATGGTGCTGCTGACGATGCCCATCATCTTCCCGATCGTGAAGCAGGCCGGCATCGACCCGGTGCTGTTCGGGATCCTGGTGGTGAAGATGACGGAGATCGGCAACATCACGCCGCCCGTGGGCCTGAACGTGTTCGTGGTGAGCACGACTTGCCCGGAGATTCCGGTGCGGGAAGCCTTCCGCGGCGTTCTGCCCTTCTTCGTGGTCGAACTGGTCGTGGTGGCGCTGCTGATCGCCTTCCCGTCGCTTACCCTGGGCCTCGTGCGCTGAGGCCGCAAGAAATCCCCATGACAACGCAACTCGATACCGCGGCCGACGTCCGCGCGGACTACCTGCGCAAAGGCTTCCTCGGCCAGGTGGGCTTCGGCCGCAGCCCCTGCCTGCTCGTGGTGGACCTCACCAACGGCTTCACCGACCCGTCCTCGCCGCTGGGCTCGGAGCTGTCGGACGTGATCGCCGCCAACAACGAACTGCTTGCCGTGGCCCGCGAGCGCGGGATTCCCGTGATCTTCAGCATCGTGCGCTACGACCACCCTCGCGAGGCCGGCGTGTGGCTGCGCAAGGTGCCGGCGCTGGGCATCCTGAAGACGGGCAGCGGGACCGAAGACGTCGACGCGCGGCTCGCACCCCGGCCGGACGAACAGATCCTGGTGAAGAAGTTCGGCTCCTGCTTCTTCGGCACGACGCTGGCCAGCCAGCTCACCTCCCAGGGCATCGACACGGTGATCGTCACCGGCGTGTCCACCAGCGGCTGCGTGCGCGCGACGGTGGTCGACGCCGTGCAGCACGGATTCCGCGCCATCGTGCCCCGCGAGGCGGTGGGCGACCGCGCCCGCGCGCCGCACGAGGCGAACCTGTTCGACATGCAGGCCAAGTACGCGGACGTGCTGGAACTCGCGCGGGTGAAGGACTACCTGCAGACGGTGCCCCGCTGACGCCAACAACGAAGGAAAACGACATGAATGCTCCCGCCATTCCCGGCGCCGCGGTCGCTGCCACGCGCGAGGCCTTGGCCAACATCGAACGGTGGAACCCCGTCATCAACGCGATGATCACGGTCACCGCGGATCGTGCCCTGCAGAGGGCCGCCGAGCTCGATGCGGCTGCTGCCGCCGGCGAATGGTGCGGCCTCCTGCACGGCCTGGTCGTGAACCTCAAGGACAACATCGACCTGGAGGGCGTGCCGACCACCGGCGCCACGGTGCTGCGCCGCGGCCACCGCGCCGAGCGCAATGCCTTCATCACCGACCGCCTCGAGCGCAACGGCGCCGTGATCGTCGGCAAATCGAATCTGCACGAATGGGTGTTCGGCCCCACCAGCCAGAGCCGCCACTTCGGGCCCGTGCGCAACCCCTGGAACCCGGGGCACATCCCCGGAGGCTCCAGCGGTGGCTCGGGCGCGTCGGTGGCCGCGGACATGGCCGCCGTGTCGATCGGCAGCGACACGGCCGGTTCCATCCGCATCCCAGCCTCCTTCAACGGCGTGGCCGGCCTGCGGCCGACCGTGGGCCGCATCTCCGGCCGTGGAAGCCTCGGCGTGAGCGCGGCGTTCGACACGCTTGGCCCGCTGGCGCGGCGCGTGTCCGACGTGGCGCGCGTGTTCGCGGTGATCGCCGGCCACGATCCGCACGACCCGATTTCGGTCGATACGCCGGTGCCGAACTTCCTGCCCACGCTCTCCGATCCGGTGCGCGGCATGCGCATCGGCGTCATGCGGAGCTTCTTCTTCGACGGCCTGCACCCCGACCTCGCGCCGGCGACGGAGCGCGCCATCGGCGTGTTCCGCGACCTTGGCGTGAAGATCGTGGATGTGGACCTCGGCGACGTCGAGAAGGCACAGGAGATGCTCGCTTTCCGGATGGTGGTCGCCGACGCCATGGAAGTGCACCGCGACCGAGTGGCGGCGCACGCAGCTGATTACGGCGAGGACATCCGGATGCGGCTGCGCATTGGCGAGCAGGTCACCGGCGTGCAGTACGCCGAGGCCCTGCGCTGGATGGAGCGCTTCCGCCACCGCCTGCGCGCGGCCTTCGGCGAGGTTGACGCGATGCTGTCGCCCACCACCGCGATCCCCGCGCCGGCGATCGAGGGCCTCGACTTCGGGGAGGCGATCCGGGCTGTGCCGCGGCTGACCTGCGTCTACGCGGCGGCGGGCGTTCCTGGCCTGGCGCTGCCGTGCGGATTCACCGCCGATGGACTGCCGCTGTCGATGGAACTCGCGGGCCCGGCCTTCGGCGAGCCGCAGATCCTGCGCCTGGGCCACGCCTTCCAGGGCGTGACCGACTTCCACCTGCGGCGCCCGAAGCTGCCTCGGTGATTCAGGCGCGGCGCGCGCGCGCTGCGGCCGCCGCCGGCGCGGCCTGCTCGTCGTCGCGCTCGGAGCGATGGGCGCGGAAGCGCGACCGCTGCGTGTACAGCCCGCTCGGGTAGTGCCCGATCGAGATCTCCACGGTGTTGCCGCTGCGGTCGTAGAAGTAGCGCGTGATGCGCATCGCCGCCTGGCCGTCGGCCGCCTTGAGGGAGCGCGCGATCTCCGGGTCGAGGTTCACAGCGGTGATCTCCTGCTGCACCTCGATGACCCGCAGGCCGTAGTGCTCTTCGATGTGCGCGTAGAGCGGGCGGGTGAAGATCTTGTCGCGGTTCACGGCATCGGCGAATTCCGGCCGCACATAGGCGCGCACGTGGGCCAGCGGCCGCTTCTGGTCGGCCACCTTCCGCAGCAGCGTGACTTCCAGCCATACCTGGCCCGGCTTGCACTCGTGCTCCGCCGCGAAGGCCGCGTCGGCCACGATTTCCTTGCGGGCCAGCACGCGCATCTCGGTCGACTCGGCGAACTGCAACAGGTCGCCGATGGTGTTGATGCCGCCGAATACGCGCGGCGACTGCGAGGGCGCGCGCACCCGGGTGCCGATGCCCGCGTGCGAGGAGATCACGCCTTCCTCCTTCAACTCGCGCAGCGCCTGCCGCACGGTATGGCGGCTCACGCCGTAGCGGCTGGCGATCGCGTCCTCGGTCGGCAGCAGGCTGCCGACGGGGTAGCGCTTCTGCGCAATGTCGCGCATCAGCGCCTGGGCCACCGAGGCGTAGAGGGGTTGGCGGCGCGCGTCCAGCCCGGGCTGCGAGGCCGGCAGGTCCGGCGGGAGGGCCTCGGCAGCCTTGGGGGGAGGGATGCTGGCGCGTTCTCTCATGAGGTCATGAATGGGAAAGTGGTCTCATTGTGCAGGAGGGGAAGCGGAATCGCGGGTAATCCCTCTCGTGCGCCGCGCCTGCTTCCGCGACATTGTACGTACATTCGTACATTTCCAGTCACCCTCCCGCGTCGGCGTCGGCAAGACGCCACGGGCTGGGTCTCACCAGGAGCAAACGCGGCGTGAGCAGCAACCAGGATCCCGGAACGAGCCAAGGCCCGTCCTCCCAGCCCCTCGCGGGCACCCGGGTCGTCGACATCTCCAACTTCCTCGCGGCGCCCCTCGCCTCGATGTTCCTCGCGGACTTCGGCGCCGATGTCATCAAGGTGGAGCGTCCCGGCCTCGGCGACGAAGTGCGGCGCTGGGGCGAGGTGAAGAACGGCGTCGGCCTCTACTACAAGGCCGTCAACCGCGGCAAGAAGTCGGTGACGGCGGACCTGCGCACGCCCTTCGGCGTCGAGGTGGTCAAGCGGCTCGTGAAGGACGCCGACATCCTGGTGGAGAACTACCGCCCCGGCACCATCGAGAAGTGGGGCCTGGGTCCCGACGTGCTGCGCGAGATCAACCCCGGCCTGATCGTGCTGCGCGTCACCGGCTTCGGCCAGACCGGGCCGAACGGCAAGCGCCCCGGCTTCGGCACCATCGCCGAGGCGTACGCCGGCTACGTGTACATCTCCGGCGTGCCCGGAGGCCCGCCGCTGCTGCCCGGCTTCGGCCTGGCCGATGCCACCACCGGCCTCATGGCGGCCTACCTCGCTTCGGTCGCGCTGCACGAGAAGCGCCGCAGCGGGCAGGGGCAGGTGATCGACCTCGCGCTCTACGAGACGCTGCTCACCTTGCTGGGCCCGCAGGTCGTCAACTACGACCAGCTCGGGATCATCCAGGAGCGTGCCGGCTCGCGCCTGCCGTTCACGGCGCCGCGCAACATCTACCGCACCCGGGACGAGAAGTTCATCTCGGTGGGCGGCAGCGCGCAGTCGATCTTCGAGCGCATCTGCACCGCGCTGGAGATCCCGGAACTGCCGCGCGATCCGCGCTTCGCCGACAACCGCGCGCGGCTGAAGAACGTCGACGCGCTCGACGAGGCGCTGCAGGCGGCGATCAGCCGCTTCGACCGCGACGAGCTGATGCGCCGGTTCGTCGCCCTGGAGGCGGCGATTTCCCCCGTGAACAACGTGGAGGACGTGCTGCAGGACGAGCACGTGGCCGCGCGCGAGAACATCGTCTCGCTGCCCGATGACGAACTGGGCGCGCCGCTGCGCATGCAGAACGTCGTCGGCAAGCTCTCCCGCACGCCGGGCGCCATCCGCCACACCGGCCCGCGCCTGGGCCAGCACAACCGCGAAGTGCTCATCGACCAGCTCGGGTTCACCGAGGAGGAACTGGTGCGGCACGACATCGACCCCGGCGCGCCGCAGGGCGCATCGGCCACCCGATCCTAGGAGTCCCATGCCGGTCTTTCGCAGCTTCCTGTTCGCCCCGGGCAACCATCCGCGCCGGGTGGAGAAATGCCTCACGCTCGGCGCCGACGCCGTGATCCTCGACCTCGAGGACGCGGTGGCCAATTCCGAGAAGGTCGCCACGCGCGCCATCGTCGTCGAGGCGCTGGGGCGCCCCCGGCCCTGCCGCGGCTACGTGCGCGTCAACGCACTCGGCACGCAGTGGAGCCACGGCGACTTCGTGGCGGTGGTCGCCAAGGGCGTCGACGGCATCGTGCTGCCCAAGGTGGAGTCCGCCGCCGACCTGCAGACGGGCGAGTGGCTGCTGGGCGCGCTGGAACGCGAGCACGGCCTGCCCGAAGGCAGCATCGACCTGGTGCCGATCATCGAGACGGCCGCGGGCTACTGCAACATCGCGGAGATCGCCCGCGCGGCGAAACGCACGCGCCGCCTCTCCTTCGGTGCCGGCGACTTCACGCTGGACCTGGGCATCACCTGGTCGGCCGACGAAACCGAGCTGCTGCCCTACCGCAGTACGCTGGTCGCGCAGTCGCGCGCCGCCGGCCTGGAGCCGCCGATCGACACCGTGTGGGTGTCGCTCAACGACCGCGAGGGTTTCGCCCGCTCGGTGCAGCGCGCCAAGGCCCTGGGCTTCCAGGGCAAGCTGTGCATCCACCCGGACCAGGTGCCGGTGGTCAACGAGTGCTTCCGCCCCACCGACTCGGAGCTGTCGCACGCCCGTCGCGTGCTCGACGCCTTCGCGCAGGCCGAACGCGACGGCCTCGCCGCCATCCAGGTCGACGGCCAGTTCGTCGACTACCCGATCGTGTATCGCGCGCAGCGCCTGATCGAGCGCGCCGACGCGATCACCCAGGCGGCGCGCCCGCACTGAACCGCCCGCCACGCAATTCCACGGAGTCCCCATGCTGAATGATCCCGCCCTCCAGCCCCTCGACGACATCCGCATCCTGGACGTCTCGAGCTACCTGGCCGGTCCGTTCTGCTCCACCCAGCTGGCCGAGTTCGGCGCCGAGGTGTGGAAGATCGAACTGCCCAAGACGGGCGACGCGCTGCGCCGCTTCGGCACCATCACCGAGAACGGCGATTCGCTGCCCTGGCTGTCCGAGTGCCGCAACAAGAAGTCCATCACCCTCGACATGCGCACGCCGGAAGGTGGGCGCCTGATGAAGCGCCTGGTCAAGGAAGTCGACGTGCTGGTCGAGAACTTCCAGCCGGGAACGCTGGAAAAATGGGGCCTGGGCTGGGACACGCTCCAGGAAATCAATCCGCGCCTCGTCATGGTGCGGATCTCCGGCTACGGCCAGACCGGCCCTTACCGCGACCGCCCCGGGTTCGGCCGCATTGCCAACGCCTTCGGCGGCCTGGCCTTCCTGGCCGGCTATCCCGACCGGCCGCCGGTGACCCCCGGCTCGGCCACCATCCCCGACTACATGGCCGGCATGTACGGTGCGATGGGCGCCATGCTGGCGCTGAAGGCGCGCGAGCGGACCGGCCGCGGCCAGATGGTGGACATCGGCCTGTACGAGCCGATCTTCCGCATCCTCGACGAGCTCGCGCCGGCCTACGCGTACAAGGGCTACGTGCGCCAGCGCATGGGGCCGGCCACCGTCAACGTGGTGCCGCACAGCCACTATCCGACGAAGGACGGTCGCTGGATCGCGATCGCCTGCACCAACGACAAGATCTACGAACGCCTGGCGGCTGCGATGGCGAAGTCGGGCATGCCCGCGCCCGAGGACTGGCTGCTGCTGAAGAACCGCGAGCGCGATCGCCCGCAGGTCGACGAGCACGTGACCGCATGGACCTCGCGCCACGACCGCGCGGAAGTGCTGCGCATCTGCGAGGAAGCCCAGGTGCCCTGCGGCCCGATCTACTCGATCGACGAGATCTTCGAGGACCCGCAGTACGCCGCGCGCGGCAACATCCTGAAGATGCAGGACGAGCGCGTCGGCGAACTTCCGATCCCGAACCTGGTGCCGCGGCTGTCGGACACCCCCGGCAGCGTCAAGTGGCTGGGCCCGCGCCTGGGCGAACACAACGACGAGGTCTTCAAGGGCCGGCTGGGCCTCAGCGACGACGACCTGCGCCGGCTCTCCACCGAAGGCGTGATCTGAGGCCGCGGAAAGGAAAGCCACGATGCCTGTGTCCGAGCTCCTGGTCGGGGGCCTGCTCCTCGGCGGCCTGTATGCCCTCATGGCATGCGGCCTCAACCTCATCTTCGGGGTGATGCGCGTCATCAACTTCGCGCACGGCGAGCTGCTGGCGATCGGCGCCCTGAGCACCGTGTCGTTGGTCGCCGGCTATGCGTTCCCGTTCTGGGCCGCGGTGCTGCTGGTGCCGCTGTTCACCGCCGCCCTCGGGCTGGTGATGTACCGGCTGGTGCTGCAGCGGCTGACGAACGCGCCGATGATCATGACGCTGCTGGCCACCTACGCCATCTCCACCATCCTGGTGAACGGCGCCATCCTCACCTGGGGCGGCGGCTACAAGGGCCTGCCCGGCGTGCTGGAGGGCTCGGTGCAGCTGCTCGGGGTGAACGTCTCGGTCTCGCGCCTCGTCGCCTTCCTGGTCGCGCTCGGCACCAGCCTGGCGGTGTGGTGGGCGCTGGAGAAGACGCGCTTCGGCCGGGCCGTGCGCTCGGTCTCGCAGGCGCCGGAGCTGGCGGAGATCTCCGGCATCTCGCTCGATTTCGTGCGCAACGCCACCTTTGCGATCGGCGCCGGCATGGCGGGCCTGGCCGGCGTGCTGATGGCCCCGACCTTCGCCTCCGACCCGCAGCTCGGTGCGCGTTTCCTGATCAAGGCCTTCGCCGTCATCATCGTCGGCGGCATGGGCAGCTACCCCGGCGCCATCGCCGCGGCACTGCTGCTCGGCGTCATCGAGGTGGTCGGCGGCTATTTCACCGGCGCGGTGATCGGTTCGGCGCTGCTGTTCCTGCTGATGCTGGCGGTGCTGCTCGTGCGGCCGCGCGGGCTGCTGGGCGTGGGAGCGCGCACATGAAGCCGCTGGCCATCTTCCTTGCCGTCGGCGCGCTGGCGCTCACCGTGCCTTTCTGGGGCACCGAGTACGCGCTGTCGTTCACCATCCAGATGCTGGTGTTCGTCATCCTCGCGTACTCGTGGAACCTGATCGGCGGCTACACCGGCTACACGCACTTCGGCCAGGTCTGCTTCTTCGGCCTGGGCGGCTACACCGGCGCGCTGCTGGTGACCAAGCTGGGCATGGCCTGGTACTTCGCGGCGCCGATCGCCGCGCTCGTGGGTGTGCTGCTGGCGGTGCCGCTGGGCATGGCGATGCTGCGCCTGCGCGGCCCGTACTTCGCCATCGGCATGTTCGGCCTGGCGCGGGTGCTGGAATCCTTCGTGCTCGGGTTCGACTCGCTCACGCAGGGCGGCACCGGCCTGTACCTGACGCCGCTGTCGAACCTCAGGCCCGTGTACTTCGCGCTGGTGGCGCTGGCGCTGGTCATGATGATCGCGACCTGGCGTCTCGACAACTCGCGGCTCGGGCTGAAGCTGCTGGCGATCCGCGAGGACGAGGAGGCGGCCGACGCGCTGGGCGTGCGCACCACGCGGCTGAAGGTCGGCACCTTCGTCGTCTCGGCCATCGCGCCGGCGGCGGTCGGGGCGCTGTACGCGACCTACCTCGGCTTCATCGACCCGCCCACCGCGTTCTCGCCCGTCATGGAGCTCACCACCATCGCCATCGTGCTGCTGGGCGGCATGGGCACGGTGTTCGGCCCGCTGGTGGGTGCCGTGGTGCTGTCGGTGGTCAACGAGTTGCTGTGGGCGCGCTTTCCCGAGGGCTACCTCGCGATCGTCGGCACGCTGATCCTGCTGGCGGTGCTGTTCATGCCGCGCGGCATCGTCAACCTGGCGATGAAGAAGGGCTGGCTGCCTCCCGGCCGCGGCCTGCTGCGGCAGCTCGCCCGCGAGGACAGCCGCGCCATCAAGGAAGCGCCGGCGCTGGTGCTGGCAGAGGACGTGAAGAGGGCCGAAGCATGAGCGTCAAACCCGTCATTCCCGCGCAGGCGGGAATCCAGAAGGCCCCGGGTCCCCGCCTCCGCGGCGACGACAGGAGGGTAGGCCAGTGAGCGCAAGCGACGACATCCTGGTGGCGGAGAAGGTCTCCAAGCGCTTCGCGGGCCGCGTGGCGCTGAACGAGGCGAGCTTGACGGTCAAGCGCGGCTCGATCACGGGCGTGATCGGGCCCAATGGCTCCGGCAAGTCCACCCTGTTCAACATCATCGCCGGCACGCTGGCGCCCAACGGCGGGCGGGTGTGGATCCGGGGGCAGGACGTGACCGGCGCCTCGGCGGCGGAGATCTGCCGCCGCGGCGTGGGCCGCACCTTCCAGATCAGCCGGCTGTTCGCCGAGATGACGGTGATGGAGAACCTGGTGGCGGTCGCGCACGGCGTGGACGACCGCGCGGCGGTCAAGCGCGCGCGCGAACTGCTGGAGTTCCTGGAGATCACTGCCATCGCGGACAAGTGGGGCTCGGAGCTCTCCTACGGCCAGCGCAAGCTGGTGGAGATCGCCCGGGCGCTCATGCTGCAGCCGGTGATCATGCTGCTGGACGAGCCCTTCGCGGGCATCAACCCGCGGCTGCAGAACCGCATCGTGGAGCACCTGAGGGCGCTGTGCGCCCGGGGCCTCACGGTGTTCTTCATCGACCACGAGATGCGCATCGTCCTGTCGGAATGCGACCTCGTCTACGTGCTGGCCGAAGGCAGCGTGATCGCCAGCGGCCCGCCCGAGCGGGTGCGCGACGACCCCCGGGTGCTGGACGCGTATTTCTGAACGACGGAGGAAACCTGCCTTGCTGAACCTGCCTGAACGCATCACCCTGAGTGAAGTCGGCCCCCGCGACGGCTTGCAAAGCCTGGACCGGTGGATAGAGACCGACGTCAAGATCGCCATGATCGACCGGCTCTCGCGGGCCGGCTTTCCGGTCATCGAGGTGACGGGTTTCGTGCGCAACAGCGTGATCCCCAACCTCAAGGACGCGGAGGAGGTCTGCGCGCGCATCGAGCGCCGCCCCGGCACCGTGTACCGGGCGCTGGTGCCCAACGCACGCGGCGCCGAACGCGCGCTCGACTCCAGGCTCGACGAACTGCTGGGGCTGATCACCGTCAGCGAGACCTACCTGCGCAAGAACCAGAACATGTCGCTGCCCGAGGCCATCGACCAGGGCATCCGCTGTTTCCGGCTCGCCGACCAGGCGGGCGTGGGCTTCGTGATGGCCGTCGGCGTGGCCATGTGGTGCGCCTACGAGGGCGCGATCCCCGAGGACAAGACGCTGGGCGTGCTGCGCCAGCTGCGCGAGGGCGGCATCCGCCGTTTCTACGTGGCGGGCTCGATGGGGATGGAGGACCCCGCGCAGGTGGGATCGCTGTTCCGCCGCATCGCCCGCGAACTGCCCGACTGCGAAGTCGGCTACCACGTGCACAACCTGTCCGGTTGCGCCACGGCCAACGTGCTGGCCGCCGTGGACGCCGGTGCCAGCTTCATCGAAGGCTCGATCTGCGGCATCGGCGGCGGCATCGCGATGCCCACCAGCGTGGCTTCGGTGGGCAACCTGCCGACCGAGGACCTGGTGTGCATGTTCGAGGCCATGGGCGTGCGCACCGGCGTCGCGCCCGAGGAAGCGGTGGCGGCCGCGCGTGACATCGCCGCCATGCTCGGCATCGAGGCGCGCAGCCATGCGGCCCAGGTCGGCACCCGCGCGGAACTGCTGGAGCAGGGCCGCCACCATCCGCGCAATCCGCAGACCGCCTGAACCTGTCCCTTCCCCGTCCAACCCTTCCTGGAGACCCCATGAACAAGCTCTGGTTCGCTTCCCTCGCCGCCGCGACGGCGATCGCCGCTCCCTCCTTCGCCCAGGCACAGGACACCGTGCGCATCGGCATTGCGCTGTCGCAGACCGGCAACCTCGCCGACTCCGCCACGCACTACTGGCGCGGCGTGGAGCTGTGGCGCGACGAGGTGAACGCGCGCGGCGGCCTGCTGGGCAAGAAAGTGGAGTTCGTCGTCTACGACGACCGCTCCGACCCCGCCACGTCGGCGCGCCTGTACGAGCGCCTGATCACCAATGACAAGGTGGATCTCCTGATCTCCACCATCGGCTCGGCGCAGACCGCCACCGCGACGGCCGTCGCCGAGAAGCACAAGCGCGTGATGATCAACGGCGGCGGCGCGTCCGAGTCCATCCAGCAGCGCGGCTTCAAGTACATCTTCCAGACGGCGGCGCGCATCTCGGCCTACGTGGACGGCATCGACCCGTTGATGAAGAAGTACAACGTCAAGAGCATGGCCTTCGTCGCGCGCGACTACTCCGCGGCGCGCGACATGGAAAAGGTCGTGAAGGGCATGGCCCAGAAGAACGGCGTCGAGATGGTGATGGACGAGTACTTCCCGTCCGGCAACGTGGACTTTTCCTCGCAGATCGCGCGCGCCCGCCAGAGCAAGCCGGACCTGTGGGTTTCGGTGGGCTATCCGAACGAGGCGATCGAGATGACGCGCCAGTTCCGCGCCTCGAACTACATGCCGAAGATCTTCGTGCACAACGGCGTGGCGCAGGAGGACTACATCAAGGCCGCCGGCAAGGACGCCGAAGGCGCGATCGGCATGTCGCTGTACGAGCCCTCGCTCAAGACCGCCGGCAACGCCGAGTTCGTGAAGAACTTCAGCGGGCGCTACCACTACGAGCCGGGCTACTACTCCTCCTTCGGCTACACCGCGGTGAGCGTGCTGGAAGCCGCCGTGAAGAAGGCCGGTTCCTTCGACCAGGAGAAGCTGCGCAACGTGCTGACCACACTGAAGATGGACACCATCATGGGCAAGCACGAGGTGGACCCGAAGACCGGCATGCAGCTGGGCATCCGCGGCCTGCTGGTGCAGGTGCAGGACGGCAAGCGCGAGATCGTGTGGCCCGAGGAACTGAAGACGGCCGACGCCAAGCTGCCGCTGGCGGCCGCCGCGCGCTGAGCGGACGACCCATGGACAGCGGCAAGTCCCCACCGCTCGAGGTGCAGGAGCTGACGACCGGCTACGGCGACGTGGCCGTCGTCAGGAACGCCACCATGCGCTTCCCGGCGCGCCTGATTACCACCATCATCGGCTCCAACGGTGCCGGCAAGTCCACGGTGATCAAGGCCGCCGCCGGCCTGCTGCCGGCCTGGAAGGGCAAGGTGCTGGCCGACGGCGTGGACATCACCCGCGAGCCTGCGTGGCGGCGGGTGCACCGCGGCATCGGTTATGTGCCCCAGGGTCGCGTGGTCGTGCCCGAGATGACGGTGCACGACAACCTCGAGATCGGCGCGCACATCCTCAAGGGCGACCGCGGGCGCATCGAAGCGGCGATACAGCGCGTCACGCAGCTGTTCCCGGTGCTCGCGCAGCGCTTCGGCCAGCTCGCGGGAACCATGAGCGGCGGCGAGCAGCAGATGCTGGCCATCGCCCGCGCGCTGATGGCCAGCCCGCGCACGATCATCCTGGACGAACCCTCGCTGGGCCTGTCGCCGAAGTTCGTGGAGATCGTGTTCGAGAAGCTGCACGCCCTGCGCGACGAAGGGCTGACCGTGGTGATGGTGGAGCAGAAGGCTTCGCGCGCGCTCGCGGTGTCCGACTTCGGCTACGTGATGCACCTGGGCCAGGTGGTCTATTCCGGCGCCGCGGCCGAACTGGTGGAGAACGAGAACGTCAAGCGGCTGTTCCTCGGCCAGGTGCCGGAGGACATCCACCTGCTGCCCGAGGAAGCGGATGCCTGAACCCACGCAAGCCGTCGCGCTGCTCGACGAACTGCCCGAAGCGCTCGCCACCGGCGAGCAGCGGCACATCTACGCGGAGATCCGGCGGCTGTCGGCGGTGCCGATGGTTGCTTTGATCTACCGCCACCTGGCCACCATTCCCGGGGCGCTGGAGTGGGCCTGGAGCGTGCTGGAGCCGGCGCTGCGCGCGGGGGCCGTGCAGCAGGCGGCCTGGCAGCTCGCCAGCCGTGCGCGCGTGCCCCGACAGCCCGTCCTTCCCGTCGCGGCGCTGCGCGCCGTCGGCATCGTGGAAGCAGACCAGCGCGCGATCGCGCAGGTGCTCGATGCCTACAACCGCGCCAACCCGGTGAACATCGTGGCCGTGCGTTGCCTGTCGCTGCGGCTCGCCGGCGGAGCACCCCCCGCCAGCAGCGGCGTGCCGCCGCAGGACTGGCAGCCGCCGGCGGCCATCTCTTCGCTGCCGCCGATGGTGGATCCGCAGGCGATGCCGCCGGCCGTCCGCGCCGCGGCGCTGCTGCTCACCGATCGTGGCCGCACCGACGCGCCGTCCCCGCTGTGGCCCAGCCTGTACCGGCACCTGGCGCACTGGCCGTCCTTCCTGGGGCTGGCGACCGTCGTGGTGCCGCCCGAATTTGAGGCGATCGATGCGACGGCCGCCAGGTTGCGGCAGCAGGTGGACGATGCCGCGGCGACGCTCGCGGCGCAACTGCCGGCTTCCACGTCGCACCCCGCGCCTGCCGGTGCCGAGGCGCGCTGCCTGCAAGCCGCCATCACCCAGTTCAGCCCCCGCATCCCGGAAATGGTGGTGATCGGCAACCTGCTGCGCGGCGCGCTGCCGCCGGCATCCCCATGAGCCAAGGAGAGTCCCGCGTGGACAGCACCCTTTCTTCCAAGCGGCCCTGCAGCGATGCGGTGCGCCTGAGCGCCGACCAGGCCCTGCGCACCCGCCGCTCGGTGCGAGCCTTCCTGCCGACGCCGGTGCCGCGCACCGAGGTGGAGGAACTGCTGGCCCTGGCCAGCCGCAGCCCGAGCGGCAGCAACATCCAGCCGTGGAAGGTGCACGTGTTCTCCGGCGCGCTGCGCCAGCGGATCACGCGCGAGATCTGGGCCGCCCTCGACGCCGGCCGGGCCGGCGAGCACAAGCGCGAGTGGAACTACTACCCGCAGCAATGGCGCGAGCCCTACCTGGGGCGGCGGCGCAAGATCGGCTGGGACATGTACGGCCTGCTGGGGATCCCCAAGGGTGACTTCGCGCGCACCGAGGCGCAGCGGCGCCAGAACTACGACTTCTTCGGCGCCCCGGTGGGCATGATGTTCACGCTCGACGAGGACATGGAGATCGGCAGCTGGCTCGATCTCGGCATCTTCCTCGGCAGCCTGGCGGTGGCGGCGCGCGGCCACGGGCTCGATACCTGCCCGCAGGCCGCGTTCGCGGACTTCCACCGCATCCTGCGGCCGCTGCTGGGCATCCCCGACAACGAGATCATCATCTGCGGCATGGCGCTGGGCCACGCCGACTCCGACGCTCCCGTCAACCGGCTGCGCACCGAGCGCGCGGCGCCCGGGCAGTTCGCCCGCTTCGAAGGGTTCGAGGAATGAGCGGCATGGTGCAATTCGAGGGCACGGCCACCGTGCTCGGCGACGACGTCGACACCGACATCATCTTCCCCGCGCGCTACCTCGCCGTGCTGCGGCCGCAGGACCAGGCGCGGCACCTGTTCGAGCCGCTGGGCGAGGCCGTGCGCGAGCAGGTGATGGCCGGTGGCGTGATCGCTGCCGGCTGGAACTTCGGCTGCGGCTCCTCGCGCGAGCACGCGGTGACGGCCATGCTCGGTGCCGGCGTGCGGCTGGTCGTTGCCAAGTCGTTTTCGCGCATCTTCTTCCGCAACGCAGTCAACAACGGGCTGGCCGTCGTGATGAACGAGGAACTCGCCGGCGCGGTGCGCGACGGCGATGCCGTGCAGGTCGACCTGCGCGCCGGCCAGGCGCGCGTGGCCGGCGCCGGCCACGCCTTCCCGCCGCTGCCCGGGCCCGTGCTGGAGATCCTCGCCGCCGGCGGCCTGTGGGCCGCGAAGACCGGCATGACCGGAGCGAACGCATGAACGCGACCCTGGCAGAGAAGGTGATGGGGCGCCTGGCCGGCCGCGCGGTGCGCGCCGGCGAGATGGTGGAGATCGCGCCGGACTGGACCTTTGCCCTCGACGACGGCATCGGCCTGATCGACCAGAATTTCCGGCGCTACGGCGTGGAGAAGCTGGCGCGCCCGGACCGCATCGCGCTGTTCTACGACCACTACGCGCCCGCCGACACGCCGCTGCACGCGCAGATGCACCGCATCGGCCGCCAGCTGTTCGAGCGCTTCGGGCTGCCGCGCGAGCGCCTGTTCGACGTCGGCGCGGGCATCTCGCACCAGGTGGCCGTGGAAAGCGGCATGGTCCTGCCCGGGCAGATGCTCACCAACATGGATTCGCACACGATCACCATCGGTGCGGTGGGCGCGCTGGGCTGCGGCATCGGCGGCGCCGAGATGGCGTCGCTGTGGGCGCACGGCAAGCTGTGGTTCCGGGTGCCGGAGAGCATCCGCATCGACCTCGAAGGCACGTTGCCGGCCGGCACCTGCGCCAAGGATCTCGTGCTGTCCATCCTGGCGCGGCTCACCGCGCGCGGGGCGATCTACAACGCGATCGAGTACCACGGCCCGGCGCTGGCCGGCCTGTCCATCCCCGAGCGCATGACCCTGTGCAACATGGGCATCGAGATGGGCGCGAAGTTCGCCGTGGTGCCGGGCGACGCGGTCACGCGCGCGCACTTCGAGGCGCTCGGGATCGACGCTGGCGAGATGCCGGGGCCCGACCCCGGCGCCAGCTACCGCGTGCAGCACCGCTTCGACCTGTCGACGGTGGAACCGCTGGTCTCCGCCCCCAGCAAGGTCGACAACGTGCATCCGGCGGCGCAGTTCGCCGGCACGCGCATCCACCAGGCCTTCCTGGGCACCTGCACCAACGGCCGGCTCGAAGACCTGGAGCAGGCGGCGGCGATCCTGAAGGGAAAGCGGGTCGCGTCGGGCGTGCGCATGGTGGTCACGCCGGCCTCGCGCCAGGTGTATTCGCGGGCGATGCAGTCGGGCGTGCTGCAGGTGCTGCTGGACGCCGGCGCCACGATCACCACGCCGGGCTGCGGCGCCTGCGCCGGCATGCACCAGGGCGTGCTGGCGGCCGAGGAAGTCTGCATCTCCTCCTCGAGCCGCAACTTCCTGGGCCGCATGGGCCACCGCGACGCGCTGGTCTACCTGGGCTCGCCGGCCACCGTCGCAGCCAGCGCGCTCAGGGGCACGATCACCGATCCCCGCGCGGTCCTTTAGAGGGCAACTCGGGCAGCGGCACCATCACCGGCTGCCCCGGCACGGTGCAGCCGGTATCGCAGCAGCGCCCCGGCTGGCGGTTGCGCGTGATGGCGCGCTCCGGCTGGTGCAGCGCACCGCGTTCGAGCAGCCGCTCCACCAGTTCGACCTTGTTGCCCACCGGGTAGTTGCGCCAGATCTCCTGCTTCATCGCCGCCGGGGAGCCGCCGCCATGCAGGCTGATCAGGGAGTACCAGCCGCCCTGGTAGGACGCGGTGAGGTCCTCCATGAAGCGGGCCACCTCGATGCGCTTGTCGTACGGCACGTCGGGGTTGGCGCGCAGCACTTCGGACAGCTTCGCCGCGGTGGCCGGATTGTGGTCCTCGTCGGGGCCGGGCAGGGCGACGATCAGCCCGCCCGAGACCTCGTGCGCGAGGCGGTGCATGTCGTAGATCTGCGTGGCCAGCAGCAGCTTGCCGATGTTGCTGAACACCGGGTCGGGCATGAAGCTGCCGGTGTGCGGGTCCTGCGTCGCGTACACGCTGGCGGCCACGCCGCAGGCATAGAAGCCCTCCACGATCTTGATCAGTTCCACCATGGGCTCGCGCAGGTTGCTCTTGCTGCCGGGGTCCAGGCCGTTGGCTTCGCACATGAGGGCGGCAGCGCCGATCAGCAGGTCGCCGAAGCCGGCGCGCGCCGCGATGCAGCTGTGGCGGTGATGCGTGGCGTAGCTGTAGGTCAGCACGTGGCTGTGTTCCCACTCGGCGTCGAAGAACACGCGCTCCCAGGGCACCAGCACGCGGTCGAACAGGACGACGGCGGTGGCCTGGCCGTACTTGCGCGAGAACAGGGCGTCGCCGTGTTCCAGCTTCTCGCCGGGCCGGCCCGCGGGGCGCGAGACGATGGTCACGCCGGGCGCGTCGATGGGGAGGGCGCAGCAGACGGCGAAATCCGCGTCCTCGCGTCCCATGTTGCGCCCCGGCATGACCAGCAGTTCGTGCATGTAGGGTGCGCCGGTCACGATCGCCTTGGTGCCGCTCAGGACGATGCCCTTGGCCGTGCGGTCGACCACGTGCACGTAGGTGTCGGGGTTGCCCTGCTCGTGGGGCCGCTTGCTGCGGTCCCCCTTGGCGTCCGTCATGGCGATGCCGAGCGAGAGGTCGCGTTCCTGCACGTCGGCCAGGTAGGCCTCGAAGCGCGCGCGCAGCTCGGTGCTGCCGCGCGCGTCGTCGATGTGCGCCACCGCCTGCGCGATGCCGTTGAGGGCGTCGTGGGCCAGGTAGCGCTGCGCGCAGCCCGTTTCCTGGCACAGCACGCGCACCGCTTCCAGCTTGTTCAGGAGGTCGCCGGCCGCATCGTTGACGTGCAGCATGCGGTTGACCACGCGGTGCCGGCGCGACTGGGTGGCCAGCGCGATCGGCGCCATGGCGGGGTCGCGCGCGAAATCGTAGGTGTAGGCGAGGGCGTTGACGCCCGGCTGCAGCGCCGGTTCGTCGGCGACGCTTTCCACCCGGCGTCCGTCCACGTAGACGACGGGGCGGTACCGGCGCAGCGATTCGCGGTACTCGGCGCCCGTCATGAGGTTCGCGCGCGTCGGCGCGGCATCGGCGATGTTCATGGGCCTCCTGTGCTTGGCAAGCCTTGATTTGAACACTGTTCAATGTTTCGATCAACGATTAAGATGACGCATGACATCGCCCCGCCGAAGCTCCGGTCCGCCGGCGGCCGCGCGCGCCCGCGCAGCCCGCCAGAAGGCCATGACGGACCAGCGCCGCGCCCACATCCTCGATGCCGCGCGGGCCGCGTTCTTCGAGCTCGGGCTCGACGGCACGAGCATCCGGGAGATCGCCCAGCGCGCGGGCTACACGCCGGGCGCCATCTACAGCTACTTCGCCAGCAAGGAAGAGGTCTATGCCGCGCTGCTGGGCGAGTCGCTGCAGCGCCTGAACGCGCACGTCGCCGCAGCGCGCGACGGCACGGCGGCATCGGGGGCGGCGCTCGTGCGCGCGACGGCGAAGGCCTTCTTCGACTTCTACCGCGAGAACCCGCGCGACCTGGACCTGGGCTTCTATGTCTTCCAGGGCCTGCAACCGCGCGGCCTGACGCCGCAGCTGAACGAGGCGCTGAACCGCCAGTTGCGCAGCGCGCTGCAGCCGACCGAGGACGCATTGGCCGGCCTGGGCATGCGCCCGGAACTCGCCTTGCAGGAGGTGACGGCGCTGTTCGCCCACTGCGTGGGGCTGCTGGTCCTGAGCCACACGGGCCGCATCCGCATGTTCAACCAGGGATCGCAGGAGTTGTTCGACGCCTATCTCGAGCAGATGGTCGCCAGGGCGGCCCCGCGCCGGGCGCGGGCGCCCTCATAGCGGCCGCCGGCCTTCGGGGAAATGCTGCTGCCGGTGCGAGGCGGCGCGTGGCATATTGCCGCGATGGACCGGGTGCTCACGTCCACGGAATACCGGCTGCTCATCGAGCATTCTCCGGTGATGGTCTGGCGTGCGGGCGTCGACGCCAAGTGCGACTATTTCAACGAGACCTGGCTGCAGTACACCGGACGCACGATGGCCCAGGAAATGGGCGACGGCTGGGCCGAAGGGGTGCATCCGGAGGACTTCCAGCGCTGCGTGGCGCACTACCTCGCCCACTTCCACCGGCGTGAGCCGTTCGAGATGGAATACCGCCTTCGCCGCAAGGACGGCGTCTTCCGCTGGATCTTCGATCGCGGCGTGCCGTACAGCGACGACAGCGGCGTCTTCGCCGGCTACATCGGCAGCTGCGTCGATGTGGACGAGCGCCGCAGGGCCCAGGATACCCAGCAGCAGCACACCCGCGAGCAGCTGGCGCTCGCGCGCGATTTCGAACGCTGGATCCTCGCCATCGTGAGCCACGACATCCGCGATCCGCTGAACACCATCCAGCTGGCAGCGCACGTCCTCTCCCGGACCGCGGAGCCGGGCGGGCCGGCGAAACGGCAGGCCGAGTCCGTCGGCCGGGCCGTCGGTCGCATCCAGCACATCGTCGGGGACCTGCTGGATCTGTCGCGCGAGCGCGAAGGCACCGGCATCTCCGTCGACCGCAAGCCGACGGACATGCGTTCCATGTGCCAGCACATCATCGACGAGGTCCGCGCCATTGCCACCGACCGGCAGATCACCTTCGACTGCGAAGCCGATGGCCTCGGGGCGTGGGACGAGCATCGCATCCTGCAGGCGATCTCCAACCTCACGTCGAACGCCGTCCAGCATGGCAAGCCCGGCTCGCCGGTGCGCCTGCGCCTGACCGGGGACGCGCAGCGCGTCGCCGTCGAAGTGCACAACGAAGGGGCCATTCCCAGCGAGGTGCTGCCTCGCATCTTCGAACCCTTCCGATCCGGTCGCCACCACGGCGGGCGCGGACAGGGGCTCGGACTCGGGCTTTTCATCGCCAAGGCGATCGCCGTGGCGCACGGAGGCGGCCTGGAGGTGGACTGCTCGGGTGGCGCAACGACGTTCCGCCTGGTCCTGCCGCGCAACGGGGCGGCGGAGCGGGTCGCCGCCTGACCGGGCCCCCTGTCGCGTGGGCGATCAGCCGGCGGGCCGTTCCGACGCCTTGCCGGCCGCCTGTTCCTCGCGGCCCGTCGGCGTGGATTCGCGGGTGCGCGTGAGGTACGGCAGCACGCTGCTCGCGCCCTGGCCCGAGCGGCTGCCGGTGGGCGGCAGGGTGGCCTCGAACTCGAGCTTTTCTCGCTCGGCCTGTTCAGTGAGCTGCTGTGTGAGGGGCATGGCGGGATGGCCAGACAGGCAGGAGGCAGGGACGCCTGCAGCTTGGAATGCACCCCGGAACAGGTCTGTAGGACGAGGGCGCAACGCTGGTCCCGCACGGGTTTTCACCGGCGAAATTTCACGGAGCGCGCGACGGGGCGGCAGCGGTGTGCGAACCCTTGTCGTACAGGCCGGCCTGCAGCATGGAGCTGGATAAGGGTTGATCCGCCCATGTGCGGAAGGGCTGCTCCTTACAATGCTGCGACGCAATAGTCAACAGCGCGGGCGCCAGACCCGCCCAGAGGAGTCCTGTTCGTGACGAGCAAGAAAGCCAGCGGCGCCAAGCCGGCGCAGCGCATCATCAAGAAGTACCCGAACCGGCGACTCTACGATACCGACACGTCCACCTACATCACGCTCACCGAGGTCAAGCAGCTGGTGATGGACGCGCAGCCCTTCGTGGTGCGCGACGCGAAGACGAACGAGGACCTCACGCGCAGCATCCTGCTGCAGATCATCCTGGAAGAGGAAGCGGGCGGCGCCCCGATGTTCAGCGAGGCCGCGCTGGCCAACATCATCCGTTTCTACGGCCATGCGGCCCAGGGGTTCATGGGCAGCTACCTCGAGAAGAACGTCCAAGCCTTCACCGACCTGCAGGCGCAGCTGGCCGAACAGACGAAGAATTTCACGCCCGAGATGTGGACCCAGTTCATGAACATGCCCAATCCGCTGGGCCTCATGGGCAATTACGCCAGCCAGTCGAAGACGATGTTCGAGTCGATGCAGGAGCAGATGCAGAAGAACACCGAGCAGATGCTGGGCGCATTCGGCATCAAGAAATAGGTCTTTGCGCTTCAGGGACAATACGGGGATGAGCGACATTGCCGCCCCGGACACTCCCCTTTCTGCCTCGACGGCTCCTGCCGCTCCCAAGGTGGGCTTCGTCAGCCTCGGCTGCCCGAAGGCCCTGACCGACTCCGAACTGATCCTCACCCAGCTGAGCGCCGAGGGCTACACCACGTCCAAGACCTTCGAAGGTGCGGACCTGGTGATCGTCAACACCTGCGGCTTCATCGACGATGCCGTCCGCGAAAGCCTCGACACGATCGGCGAGGCGCTGTCCACCAACGGCAAGGTGATCGTCACCGGCTGCCTCGGCGCGCGCAAGGGCGAGGCGGGCGGCAACATGGTGGCGCAGGTCCATCCCTCGGTGCTGGCCGTCACGGGCCCGCATGCCACGCAGGAAGTGATGGATGCGGTGCATGCCCACCTGCCCAAGCCGCACGATCCCTTCATCGACCTGGTGCCGCCGGCGGGCATCAAGCTCACGCCGAAGCACTACGCCTACCTGAAGATCAGCGAGGGCTGCAACCACCGCTGCACCTTCTGCATCATCCCTTCGCTGCGCGGCGACCTGGTGAGCCGCCCGATCGGCGACGTGCTCAAGGAAGCGAAGGCGCTGTTCGAGGGCGGCGTGAAGGAACTGCTGGTGGTGAGCCAGGACACCTCCGCCTACGGCGTGGACGTCAAGTACCGCACCGGCTTCTTCGATGGCCGTCCGGTGCGCACGCGCATGCTGGAACTCGTGCAGGCCCTGGGCGAACTCGCCGAGCCGCACGGCGCCTGGGTGCGGCTGCATTACGTGTATCCGTATCCCCATGTCGACGAGGTCATCCCGCTGATGGCCCAAGGCAGGGTGCTGCCCTACCTCGATGTGCCGTTCCAGCACAGCCACCCCGACGTGCTGCGCCGGATGAAGCGCCCCGCCAGCGGGGAGAAGAACCTGGAGCGCATCGCCCGCTGGCGCGAGATGTGCCCCGAGCTCGTGATCCGCAGCACCTTCATCGCCGGTTTCCCCGGCGAGACGGAGGCGGAGTTCCAGCACCTGCTGGACTTCCTGCGCGAAGCGCAGATCGACCGCGCGGGCTGCTTCGCCTACAGCCCGGTGGAAGGCGCCGCGGCTAACGAACTGGGCGGCATGCTGCCGCAGGAGCTGCGCGAGGAACGCCGCGCGCGCTTCATGGCGGTGGCCGAGGAAGTGTCGGCGGCGCGGCTGCAGCGGCGCGTCGGCGCCGACATGCAGGTGCTGGTGGATTCCGCGCCGCCCCTGGGGCGCAAGGGCGGTGTGGGCCGTTCTTATGCGGATGCGCCGGAGATCGACGGCACGGTGAAGCTGCTGCCGCCGCAAAAGCTGAGCAAGCGCCTGGCGGTGGGCGAATTCACGAGGGCGAGGATCGTGGCCACCGACGGTCATGACCTGGTGGCAGAGCCGGTCTGAGGGGGCAGCGCCTCTCCCGTAGGCTGGCGGTGACGCGCGAAGCGCAGGGAACCCCAGCGCTTCTTCGCGCATCGCCGGGCTTGCGCTTCGTTCCAGCACCCGCCTACAAAGACAACATGGCTGCCAGCGGCGGCCTTATCATGCTCGATGGTTCGCGAGTTGGCGTGCAAGACGACCCGAACCTGGAGCCCAGAACGAAAAAGCCGGCTTCAGCCGGCTTTTTTGAGATGTTTGGTGCCCAGGAGAGGACTCGAACCTCCACGGAGTTACCCGCTAGTACCTGAAACTAGTGCGTCTACCAATTCCGCCACCTGGGCATTTCAGGAAAAAAAAGATTGTATATCAAAAACGCAGAGCGAAACAACGGCGCCGGGCTCCTCGATGAGATCGAGGGCGTGATCCAGGGACACCGCGACGGCCACGGCTACGTGGTCCGCGACGACGGCGAGGTCGACATCTATCTCCCCCCCAACGAGATGCGCGCGGTGCTGCACCGCGACCGCGTGCGCGCGCGCATCGTGCGCCAGGACCGCCGGGGCCGGCCGGAAGGCCGCGTCGTCGAGATCATCGAGCGGCCGCCGCATCCGATCATCGGCCGCCTGCTGCACGAAAGCGGCGTCTGGCTGGTCGCCCCCGAGGACAAGCGCTACGGCCAGGACGTGCTGATCCCCAAGGGCGCGACGGGCACGGCCAAGCCGGGCCAGGTGGTGGTCGTGGAACTCACGGAGCCGCCCAGCCTTTACGGGCAGCCAGTGGGCCGCGTCAAGGAAGTGCTGGGCGAGATCGACGATCCCGGCATGGAGATCGAGATCGCCGTGCGCAAGTACGGCGTGCCGCACGAGTTCTCCGAAGGGTGTATCGCGCAGGCGCGCTCGCTGCCGGACAAGGTGCGCACGGCCGATCGCAGGAAGCGCGTGGACCTCACGGACGTGCCGCTGGTCACCATCGACGGCGAAGATGCGCGCGACTTCGACGACGCCGTGTATTGCGAGCCCGCCAAGGTGGGCCGCGGCAAGGGCTGGCGCCTGCTGGTTGCGATCGCCGACGTGAGCCACTACGTGGAGACCGGCAGCGCGATCGACATCGATGCGTACGACCGCGCCACCAGCGTCTATTTCCCGCGCCGGGTGATCCCGATGCTGCCGGAGAAGCTGTCGAACGGGCTGTGTTCGCTCAACCCGCAAGTGGACCGCCTGTGCATGGTGTGCGACATGCTGGTCACCGGCGCCGGCGACATCCACGCCTACCAGTTCTATCCGGCGGTGATGTACAGCCACGCCCGCATGACCTACACCGAGGTCGCGGCGATCCTAGCCAACACGCGCGGCCCCGAAGCGACGCGGCGCAAGGAGCTCGTTCCGCATTTCCTCAACCTGCACGACGTCTATCGGGCCTTGCTCAAGGCGCGCAGCGTGCGCGGCGCGGTGGACTTCGAGACCACCGAGACGCAGATCATCTGCGACGAGAACGGCCGCATCGAGCAGATCGTCCCGCGCACGCGCAACGACGCCCACCGCCTGATCGAGGAGTCCATGCTGGCAGCCAACGTGTGCGCGGCGGATTTCATCCAGCAGGGCGAGCATCCCGGCCTGTACCGGGTGCACGAGGGGCCGACGCCGGAAAAGCAGGAACTGCTGCGCAACTACCTGAAGGCGGTCGGCGTCGGCATGACGATCGGCGACGACCCGAAGCCCGGCGACTTCCAGAAGATCGCCGAAGCCACAAAGGACCGGCCGGACGCGCAGCAGATCCACACCATGCTGCTGCGCTCCATGCAGCAGGCGATCTACACGCCGATCAACAGCGGCCACTTCGGCCTCGCGTACGAGGCCTACACGCACTTCACGAGCCCGATCCGCCGCTACCCGGACCTGCTGGTGCACCGCGTGATCAAGGCGATCCTGGCGCGCGAGCGCTACCAACTGCCCGTCCTGCCGACGCCGGGCGAGGCCCACGAGAAGCTGGCGCGGCGGCTGGCGCACGGCAAGGCGATGCACAAGCCGAAGAAGCCGCCGGCGTCGTCGCGCGAGGTGCAGGCCTGGGAAGCCGCCGGCCTGCATTGCAGCGCCAACGAGCGCCGCGCCGACGAGGCGAGCCGCGACGTCGAGGCCTGGCTGAAGTGCAAGTTCATGCGCGACCACCTCGGCGAGGAGTACTCCGGCACCGTCACGGCGGCGACGAGCTTCGGCATCTTCGTCACGCTCGATGCGCTGTACGTCGAAGGGCTGGTGCACATCACCGAGCTGGGGGGCGAGTACTTCAAGTTCGACGAGGCCCGGCAGGAACTGCGCGGCGAGCGCACCGGCATCCGCTATGCCATCGGCACGCGGCTGCGGGTGCAGGTGAGCCGCGTCGACCTGGACGGCCGCAAGATCGACTTCCGCCTGGTGCGCGAGGACGAGGAGTTCATGGCCCGCGCCATGAAGGACAAGGGCGTGTCCGGCCGCAGCGAGGGCGTGCCGGTCAAGGCCTCGGCCAAGCGCGCCGCCAAGAAGGCCGCGGCCGGCAAGCAGGCCAAGTCGCCGCTCGACGCGGTAAAGTCCGTCGCCAAGAAGGCGGCGGCAAAGGCGCGCACCGCGCGCAAGAGCCGCCGCTAGCGCGCAACTCACGCAGGGGACATCCATGGCAAGCAATCAAGCGGCGCCGGCACGCGTCGCCATCGTCACGGGCGGAGGCACCGGCATCGGCCGGGCCGCCGCGCAAGCGTTGCTGGGCGGCGGCTGGAAGGTCGCCGTCGCCGGCCGCCGGCCCGAGCCGCTGGCCGAGGTGGCCGGCCAGGCGCCGGAGCAGGCGATCGCGGTGCCGACCGACGTCAGCGACCCCGCTTCCGTCGAGGCGTTGTTCCAGGAGACGGTGAAGGCCTTCGGCCGCGTCGACCTGCTGTTCAACAACGCCGGCATGGGCCTGGGCGCCGCGCCGCTGGAAGACATCGCGGTGGCTGACTGGAAGCGCGTGGTCGACACCAACCTGAACGGGATGTTCTACGGCATCCAGCAGGCCTTCCGCGTGATGAAGTCGCAGGACCCCATGGGCGGGCGCATCATCAACAACGGCTCGATCTCGGCGCATGCGCCGCGGCCGCACTCGATCGCCTACACGGCGACCAAGCATGCGGTGACCGGGCTGACGAAGGCGGCGTCGCTCGATGGCCGCCGCTACAACATCGCGGTCGGCCAGATCGACATCGGCAATGCCATGACGGACCTGGCTGCGCGCATGGCCAAGGGCGTGCCGCAGGCCAACGGCGAGATCGCCGTGGAGCCGCTGATGGACGTGAAGATCGTCGGCGAATCGATCCTGTACATGGCCAACCTGCCGCTGGAAGCGAACGTGCTGTTCCATACGGTGATGGCGACGAAGATGCCGTTCGTGGGGCGGGGGTAGTTCCAGGCTGCGGTTTTCGCCGCTTCGGTAGGCTGGCGGTGAGCCGCGCCAGCGCGAACCCCAGCGCTGCGCGGAAGCCGTGAAGCGCTGGGGTTCGCCCTTCGGGGCTCACCGCCAGCCTACGAAGCCGCGTACGAAACCGCCAGCGCGCCCGCCGTCAGCGGACGATCCGCCGGCCACCGGTCCGCCGCCAGCCCGTGCAGGACCACCGCCGCACTGGCCGCCTCGAAGGCCGGCTCGCTTCCCATCCGCGCCGCGATCCAGCCGGCCAGCACGTCGCCGGTGCCCGCAATCGCCAACCGTGCATTGCCGGTCGGGTTGATCCGCACCTCGCCTTCGGGCGAAGCGATGACGGTGCCGGATCCCTTCAGCACCACCACGCTGGCGAAGCGCCGCGCCAGTTCGCGTGCGCTCGCGATCCGGTCCGCCTGCACCGCCTTCGTGTCCCGACCGAGCAGCCGCGCGGCCTCCAGCGGATGCGGCGTGAGCACGGTGGGCGCGCTGCGCCCCGCCAGCAGGGCCTGCAGCGGCGCATCCGCGGCGAGCGCGTTCAGCGCGTCGGCATCCAGCACCAGCGCGCGCGCGGCCAGCACGCGCGGCAAGGCGGCGCGCACCGCTGCGCCGCCGCCGCAGCCGCAGGCGACGCTCATCCCCTCCAGCGCGAGGCTGTCCCAGGGCCGCACCATCAGGTCCGGCTGCTGCGCATCGAGCGCGCCCGCTGCGGGATCGAGGAAGCCGACGAACACGCGGCCGGCGCCGTGGTGCAGGGCGGCGCGGCCGGCGAGCAGCGCCGCGCCGGCCATGCCCGCGGCGCCGCCGATCACCGCGACGTCGCCGTAGCTGCCCTTGTGGCTCGCGTGCCGGCGGGCCTGCGTCGGTGCTGGTCCCGACAGCGTCGCCGTGGGGCGCTCTGCGCCCGCGTCCACCTGCAGGTCGTCGAACCAGACGGTGCCCGCGGCGTCGCGGCCGTGCAGGGTGAAGAGGCCCGTCTTCAGCGCCAGCAGGCTCAGGGTGTGGGCCGCGCGGACGCAGGCGCCGGCGGCTCCGGTGTCCGCGTCCAGCCCCGAAGGCACGTCGACCGCCAGCACGGGCGCCGCTGCGCCATTCATGCATTCGATGTCCGCCAGCAGGGCGCCTTCCGGTGCGCGCGTGCTGCCGATCCCGAGCAGGCCGTCGAGCGCGAGGTCCCAGCTCGGGGGTGGCTGCGAAGCGAAGCGCACGCCGGCATCGCGCGCACGCTGCAAGGCTGCCCGCGCGTCGCCGGGCATGCGGGTCTCGTCCCCGCGCCAGGTCACTACCGGCTCCTTGCCCCAGCGCTGCAGGTGCAGCGCGGCCTCGAAGCCGTCGCCGCCGTTGTTGCCGGGCCCGCAGGCGACCCAGACCGTGCGCGCGTGCGGGGCGAGGGCGAGAGCGAGCCGCGCGACGGCGAGCCCCGCCCGCTGCATCAACGCCTGGGCGGGCAGGGCGGCCGCGGCGGCCGCTTCGATCCGCCGCGTCGCCGCCACGCCATGGAGCGCCCAGGGGCGGTCGGGAGCGACGCGCTGCATGCGTCAGCCCACCAGCCGCTCGATCCCCAGCCCTTCGAGGTCGAGTTGCGGCGCGCGCGCGGAGATCAGGTCGGCCACCACGCGCGCGCTGCCGCAGGACAGCGCCCAGCCGCTCGAGCCGTGGCCGATGTTGATCCACACGCCGGGGATGTGCGTGGCGCCCAGGACCGGCGGGCCGTCGGGCAGCATGGGCCGCGCGCCCTTCCACTCCTGCACCGCGGCGCCGGTGTTGGCCAGTTGCGCGGCGCCCGGGAACCAGTCCTGCAGCACCTTGTACAGCGTGCGGATCGCCGAGGGCCGCTTGCGATCCGGCGCGCCGCCGATCTCCGCGCTGCCGGCCACCCGCACCCGGTTGCCCAGGCGCGAGATCGCCACCTTGTAGCGGTCGTCCATCACGCCGCTGCGGGGCGCATTCAGGGGCTCGCGGATCGGCGCGCTGATGGAGTAGCCGTGCACCGCGGCCAGCGGGATCCGCAGGCCGACCGTCCGCAGCAGGTTGGCGGAGGCGAGTCCGCTGCAGATCACGACCGCATCGAAACGTGCGCTGGTGGTGGGCGCCGCGTCGTCGTCGCGCGTGATGCGCAGCGTCGTGGGCTGCGCGGAGTCGAGCGGCGCGATCGTGCAATGGAACTCGAAGCGGGCGCCGAGCGCCTGCGCCTGGTTCTTCAGCAGCAGCGCGAACTGCCGGCAGTTGCCGACCTCGTCGTCGGGCAGGTGGATCGCGCCGACGAACTCGGTGTCGGGATTGAGCGCCGGCTCGAGCTCGCGTGCCCGCGCCGCATCGATCTCCTGGAACTTGATGCCGCTGTCGCGCAGCAGCTGCAGCCCCGGCTGCACCATCTTGCGATCGCGCTCGCCGCGCAGCAGCACCATGTAGCCGCTGCTGTGGTCGTATTCGAGCTGCAGGTCCTCGGTCACCTGGTGCAGGCGCTCGCGGCTGTAGAAGGCCAGCCGCTGCAGGCGGCCGCGGTTGGCCATGTAGGTCTCGAGGTTGCAGGCACTGCGCCAGCGCATCATCCAGCGCACCTCGTGCGCGGCCAGCGGCCAGCACAGGCGCACCGGTGCATGGCGGCTCAGGAGGTAGCGTGCAACCTTGGTGGGCATGCCGGGCGCCGCCCACGGGGTGACGTAGCCGGGGGCGACGACGCCCGCGTTGGCGAAGCTGGTTTCGAGCGCGGCGGCACCGTGGCGCTCGAACACGGTGACGTCATGGCCGTCGGCGGCCAGTTCGTACGCTGTGGTCACGCCGATGATGCCGGCGCCCACGATGGCGACTTTCATTCAGGTCGTTGTTGTCGTTGTGGTGAGCAGATTCTCGATCTGAATCGCAAGGTTCAGGATCTTGTCATCGTGCAGGGCCCCATGCCAGGCCATGAGGCCCACCGGGAGTTCGTCCGCCGCATGGCAGGGCAGGGAGATCGCGCAGCCGTCCAGCATGTTGACCACGCTGGTGTTGCGCAGGAGCAGGGCGTTGACGCGGAAGAAGGCTTCGTCGCGCTCGCCGCCCGGCGCCAGGTCCGCGATCGGCGGG
The DNA here is from genome assembly GCF_016722765.1 of Ramlibacter alkalitolerans. Lineage (GTDB taxonomy): Bacteria > Pseudomonadota > Gammaproteobacteria > Burkholderiales > Burkholderiaceae_C > Ramlibacter > Ramlibacter alkalitolerans. Next base: position 59,479 of record NZ_JAEQND010000003.1, read on the forward strand.
GCGACGATGGGCACGGTGGGCGACAGCACGGCGTCGAAGCCGGCCAGCGCCTGGCCGACTTCGCGCACCCAGGCGCTGCGCGCACGCTGCAGTTCGATGTATTCGTAGGCCTTCATCGCGGCGCCGCGCTCGATGCGCAGCCGCACGCGGGGGTCGTAGCGGCTGCCTTCCCGCGCCAGCAACTGGCGGTGCCAGGCATAGCTTTCGGCCGCCGCGAAGCCGCCGGTGGACTGGATCGAACCGAGGTCCTGGATCTGCCACAGCGGAATCTCGTCGATGCGGGCGCCGGCATCGCGCAGCCGCCGCAGCGTGCGCTCGAACGCGCGCGCCACGGTGCCATCCACGCCATCGAGCATCTGCGTGGTGGCGACGGCGAGGCGGTAGCCGGCCAGCGGCGTGTCCACGCGCACCACCTTGCGGGCGGCGATGATCTCGTGCGCCAGCACGGCGTCGCGCACGCTGCGCGTCATGGCGCAGACGGTGTCGAGCGTGCCGGAAAGCGGATAGGCGCCCTCCAGCGGCGTCAGGCGCGCCGTGTTCTTGAAGCCGACGATGCCGCACAGGGCGGCCGGGATGCGGATCGATCCGCCCGTGTCCGAGCCGAGCCCGATGAAGGAGGCGCCGGTGGCCACCGAGACGGCGCCGCCGGAGCTCGACCCGCCGGGGATGCGCGGCGTGCGGGCATCGCAGGGATTCGGCGGCGTGCCGTAATGGGGATTCACGCCCACGCCGGAGAAGGCGAACTCGCTCATGTTGGTGCGGCCCACCACCACGCCGCCCGCGGCACGCAGGCGGGCCACGGAGGGTGCGTCGATCCGCGCCGGCTCCGCCTGGACCAGGGCCAGCGAGCCGGCGGTGGTCACGTCGCCGGCGAAGTCGAACAGGTCCTTGATCGACACCGGGAGGCCCGCGAGCGGGGCGGCCGCCGCGACCTGCGCCGCCTCGGCGGCCGAAGCCTCGAAGCGCGTCTTGAGGAAGACGTGGGTGTTGCTGCCCGAATGCGCCGCCGCCACGGCGGCGCCAAGCTCGTCGGCGGCGCTGGTCTCACCGTGGCGCAGGCGCTCGCGGGTGCTGTGGAGGTCGGGCAGGGGCATGGTCGGTGGGTGGGGCGGTCGGGAGCGGGGGAGCAGGGCCTGTGCTAGAATCTCGCGGTTTTGCTGGGCGCCACGCGCAAGGTGTGCGAGCCGTCGTCAGCGAAGCAAATCGCGAATCCCGCCCCCTCGAGGTGTCGCAGCCACAGCGCTTGCGATTTCTGGCCGGATTCTAGACCCAACCTTCGGAGCTCCCATGACCGTATCCATGCGTGAAATGCTGGAAGCCGGTGTCCATTTCGGACACCAGACTCGCTTCTGGAACCCCAAGATGGCCCCGTACATCTTCGGCCATCGCAACAAGATCCACATCATCAACCTGGAAAAGACGCTGCCGCTGTTCCAGGAGGCGACCAAGTTCGCCCGCCAGCTCGCGTCCAACCGCGGCACCATCCTGATGGTCGGCACCAAGCGCCAGGCGCGCGAGTTGATGGGCGCCGAAGCCGAACGCGCCGGCATGCCCTTCGTGAACCAGCGCTGGCTGGGCGGCATGCTGACCAACTTCAAGACCGTCAAGACGTCCATCAAGCGCCTGAAGGACATGAAGGCCCAGCAGGAAGCCGGCCTCGAGTCCATGTCCAAGAAGGAACAGCTGATGTTCGAGCGCGAGATCACCAAGCTCGAACGCGACATCGGCGGCATCCAGGACATGAACACCCTGCCGGACGCGCTGTTCATCGTCGACGTCGGCTACCACAAGATCGCCGTCGCCGAAGCGCAGAAGCTGGGCATCCCGATCATCGCGGTGGTGGACTCCAACCACTCGCCCGAGGGCATCGACTACGTGATCCCGGGCAACGACGACTCCGCCAAGGCCGTCACGCTGTACGTGCGCGGCATGGCCGACGCCATCCTGGAAGGCAAGAACAGCGCCGTGACCGACGTGCAGCGCGCCGTGTCCGAAGGTGGCGACGAGTTCGTGGAAGTGCAGGAAGGCACTTCCGCCTGAGCCACCCGGCCAGCAGCGACAAAGGGGGCTCTCGGGCCCCCTTTGCTCTAGGCAACAACTGATCAGAGAGACGAGGACAAAATGGCAGCTATCACCGCAAGCATGGTCGGCGAACTCCGGGCGAAGACCGACGCCCCCATGATGGAGTGCAAGAAGGCCCTGACCGAGGCCAACGGCGACATGGACAAGGCCGAGGAAATCCTGCGCGTCAAGCTGGGCAACAAGGCCGGCAAGGCCGCTTCCCGCATCACCGCCGAAGGCGTGGTCGCCGCCTCCATCGAGGGCACCACCGGCGCCATGATCGAAGTCAACTGCGAAACCGACTTCGTCACGAAGAACGACAGCTTCATCGCGCTGGCCAGGGCCGCCGCCGAATTGATCGCGAAGCACAACCCCGCCGACATTGCCGCCCTGGGCGCGCTGCCGTACAGCCAGGACAGCTTCGGCCCCACCCTGGAAGACGTGCGCAAGGGCCTGATCGGCAAGATCGGCGAGAACATGAGCTTCCGCCGCTTCAAGCGCTTCGCCGGCGACAACAAGCTGGTGAGCTACCTGCACGGCACCCGCATCGGCGTGGTCGTGGAGTACCAGGGTGACGACGTCGCCGCCAAGGACGTCGCGATGCACGTCGCCGCCATGAAGCCGGTGGCCCTCTCCAGCGCCGACGTGCCGGCCGAACTGATCGAGAAAGAGCGTGCCGTCGCCACGGGCAAGGCGGAAGAAGACCGCAAGACGGCCGAAGCCGCCGGCAAGCCGGTGCAGTCGGCCGAAATCGTTGCCAAGCGTATAGAAGGCGGCGTGCAGAAGTACCTGAAGGAAGTGTCGCTGCTGAACCAGGCCTTCGTGAAGAACGACAAGCAGACCGTGGAGCAGATGCTCAAGGCCGCCAACACCACGATCAAGGCGTTCACGCTGTACGTGGTGGGCGAGGGCATCGAGAAGAAGGCGGACGACTTCGCCGCCGAAGTGGCCGCCCAGGTGGCCGCCGCGAAGCAGGCCGCGTAAAGCTGCGGCAATGACGCGGCTGCGCCGCATGACCTCGCGGCCGCGTCGATGACAAAATGACAGCTGGAGCGTTTACAGTCATTTCGTCATCGAGCGGCGCAGCCGCGAGGACATTTTGTCATTTGGATTGAACACGGAGAACGACTGCATGCCCAGCCCCGCCCACAAGCGCATCCTGCTCAAGCTGTCGGGCGAGGCCCTGATGGGGGATGACGCCTTCGGCATCAACCGCGCGACCATCGTCCGGATGGTGGAGGAGGTCGCCGAGGTGGTGCACCTGGGCGTGCAGGTGGCCGTGGTGATAGGCGGCGGCAACATCTTCCGCGGCGTGGCCGGCGGCTCGGTCGGCATGGACCGCGCCACCGCCGACTACATGGGCATGCTGGCCACCGTGATGAACGCGCTGGCCCTGTCGGACGCGATGCAGAAGCAGGGCCTGGTGCCCCGCGTGATGTCCGCCATCGCCATCGAGCAGGTGGTCGAGCCGTATGTGCGGCCCAAGGCGCTGCAGTACCTGGAAGAAGGCAAGGTGGTCATCTTCGCCGCCGGCACCGGCAACCCCTTCTTCACCACCGACACGGCCGCGGCGCTGCGCGGGGCCGAGATCGGCGCCGAGATGGTGCTCAAGGCGACCAAGGTCGACGGCGTCTACACCGCCGACCCGAACAAGGATCCTTCCGCCGAGCGTTATTCGCGCCTCAGCTTCGACGAGGCCATGTCGCGCAACCTCGGCATCATGGACGCCACCGCCTTCGCGCTGTGCCGCGACCAGAAGCTGCCGATCAAGGTGTTCTCCATCTTCAAGCATGGCGCCCTCAAGCGCGTGGTGCTCGGCGAGGACGAAGGCACCCTGGTATACGCCTGAGACATAGGAACTGCCATGACAACGATCGCTGAAATCAAGCAGACGATGCAGCACAAGATGGACCAGACCATCGCCAACTTCAAGACCACGCTCACGCACATCCGCACCGGCCGCGCCAACCCCGGCCTGCTCGATACCGTGCACGTGGACTACTACGGCTCCTCGGTGCCGATCAGCCAGGTGGCCAACGTGTCGCTGCTCGACGCCCGCACCATCAGCGTGCAGCCGTGGGAAAAGGGCATGGGCGCCAAGATCGAGAAGGCCATCCGCGAGAGCGACCTGGGCCTGAACCCGGCCTCCATGGGCGACCTGCTGCGCGTGCCGATGCCGCCCATGTCGGAGGAACGCCGCAAGGAGATGACCAAGCTGGTGCGCCACGAGGGCGAGAACGCCAAGATCGCAATCCGCAACCTGCGCCGCGACGCCAACGAGCACGTGAAGAAGCTGGTCAAGGACAAGATCGCGACCGAGGACGAACTCAAGCGCACCGAGGGCGAGGTCCAGAAGGTCACCGACAAGCACATCGCCGAGATCGACCAGCTGGTCGCGAACAAGGAAAAGGAAATCATGGAGGTCTGACGCGCTGGCGTCGACTTTCCATTGCCCTGCATGACCGCTGCGCGCGAGATCCCCCACCATATCGCCATCGTGATGGATGGCAACGGCCGCTGGGCCACGAAGCGCTTCCTGCCGCGCGTGGCCGGCCACAAGAGGGGCGTCGACGCGCTGCGTGCCTGCGTGCGCCGCTGCGGCGACATCGGCGTCGGCGTGCTGACGGTCTTCGCGTTCTCCTCCGAGAACTGGAAGCGGCCGGCCGACGAAGTCTCGGGCCTGATGGAGTTGCTGGCGATGGCGCTGGCGCGCGAGGTGCCGCAGCTGCAGTCCGAAGGCGTGCGCATCCATTTCGTCGGCGACCGCACGCGCCTGTCGGACAAGGTGCGCAACGGCCTGGCGCAGGCCGAGGCCATGACGGCCTCCAACACCCGCCTGATCTTCAACATCTGCTTCAACTACGGCGGCCGCTGGGACATCGCCCAGGCCGCCGCCACGCTGGCCGCGCGCGGCGAAGCGATCACGGAGGAAGGGCTGTCGCGCGCCATGGCGCTGGCGCACGTGCCGGACCCGGACCTCGTGATCCGCACCGGCGGCGAGACGCGCATCAGCAACTTCCTGCTCTGGCAGGCGGCCTACAGCGAGCTGTACTTCACCGACAAGCTGTGGCCCGAGTTCGACGACGCCGCGCTCGACACGGCGATCGCCGATTACGCCCGGCGGGAACGCCGCTTCGGCCGCACCTCCGAGCAGGTCGCGCCACCACGCGCCAGCCGCAAGGCGGCCTGAAAGGCAGGCCCGCGATGCTCAAGCAGCGCGTGATCACGGCGATCGTCCTGCTGGCCATCCTGCTGCCGGCGCTGTTCTGGAAGACGCCGGAGCCCTTCCTCGCCATCACCCTGATCCTGATCGCCGCGGGCGGCTGGGAATGGGGGCGCCTGAACGGCCTCTCGCCGGGCATGAACATCGTGCTGGGCCTGGTCACGCTGCTGCTGTGCGGCGCGGCCTGGACGCTCGGCTGGCCGCAGCGCCCCTCGGCGACGCTCTGGTGCGTGGTGGGGGCCGCCTGGGTGCTGGCCGGTGCCGCACTGGTGCGCGCCGGCGTCGACGGCTGGCCGCGGATCCCGCGCGCGCTGCGCGTGCCGGGCGGCATCCTGGCCCTGGTGCTGGCCTGGGTCGCGATGGCGCAGGCCCGGGTGATCGGCGTGAACTTCCTGCTCTCGATCCTGGTGCTGGTGTGGGTCGCGGACATCTTCGCCTACTTCGCCGGCCGCGCCATCGGCGGCAAGTTCACCCAGCGCAAGCTGGCGCCCGTGATCAGCCCCAAGAAAAGCTGGGAGGGCGTCTGGGGCGGCATGGCCGGCGTCGTGGTGCTGGCCATCGCCTGGGTGCTGGCGGACCACGCCGCCGGCGCGCAGGTCCCCAGCCTCTACTCCGTGCTGGCCAACCTCGGCTGGCCCGTCGTGGTGCTGGCGGCAATCTTCCTGGCGGCGATGAGCGTCATCGGCGACCTGACCGAATCGCTCGTCAAGCGCAGCGCCGGCATCAAGGACTCCAGCCAGCTGCTGCCCGGCCACGGCGGCGTGCTCGATCGCGTCGACGCGCTGCTGCCCACGCTGCCCCTGGCCATGATGCTGGCGACCCTGGCCCAACGATGAAACAACGCCTGGCCGTCCTCGGCTCCACCGGCTCGGTCGGGGCCAACACGCTGGACGTGGTCGCCCGCCACCCGGACCGCTTCGAAGTCTTCGCGCTCAGCGCTGCCTCACGGGTCGACCTGATGCTGCAGCAGTGCCTGCAGTTCCGCCCTGCCTTCGCCGTGATGGCGCACGAGGATGCGGGCCGCGCGCTCGCCGCGAAGATGGAATCCAGCGGCCTGCCGACGCGGGTGCTGTGGGGCGCGGCGGCGCTGGACACCATGGCGGCGCATGAGTCGGTCGACACCGTCATGGCCTCGATCGTCGGTGCCGCCGGCCTGTCCTCCTGCATCGCCGCGGCACGCGCCGGCAAGAAGCTGCTGCTGGCCAACAAGGAGGCGCTGGTGGTCGGCGGCGAGCTGTTCCTGCAGGCCGTGCGCCAGGGCGGCGCGCGGCTGCTGCCGATCGACAGCGAGCATTCGGCGATCTTCCAGTCGCTGCCCGAAGACCCGGCGAGCTGGCCATCGCGGGTGGAGAAGATCATCCTCACCGCATCGGGCGGGCCGTTCCGCACCCGCGCGCCGGCCAGCCTGCGCGACGTGACGCCGGAGGAAGCCTGCGCCCATCCCAACTGGGTGATGGGGCGCAAGATCTCGGTCGATTCGGCGACCATGATGAACAAGGCGCTGGAGGTGATCGAGGCGCGCTGGCTGTTCGGCCTCGCGCCCGAGCGGCTGCAGGTCGTGATCCATCCGCAGAGCGTGATCCACTCGATGGTTCAGTACCGCGACACCTCGGTGGTCGCGCAGCTCGGCACGCCCGACATGCGGGTGCCGATCGCCTACGGCCTCGCCTGGCCGGAGCGCGTGGAGTCGGGCGCCCAGGCGCTGGACTTCGGCGCGCTGGCGGACTTGAGCTTCGAATCGCTGGAAACCCGCGGGCACCGCGAGCGCTTTCCCGGCCTGCAGCTGGCCTGGGACAGCCTGGCTGCCGCGCCCGGCACCACGGCCGTGCTCAATGCCGCCAACGAGGTGGCGGTGGCCGCGTTCCTGGCGCGCCGCATCCGCTTCGACCAGATTCATTCGGTGAACCTTGCAACCTTGACGGCCGTGCTGCCGTCCAAGCCACAATCGCTGCAGGACCTGCTGGAGCTCGATGCGCACGCCCGCCGCGCGGCGGAGCAGGCGCTGGTCCGGCTGACTGCCTGAGGAGGGAAATCGCCAGATGCTGACCATCATCGCCTTCATCGTGGCACTGGGCCTGCTGATCGCCGTGCACGAATACGGCCACTACCGCGTGGCCGTCGCCTGCGGCGTGAAGGTGCTGCGCTTCTCGGTCGGCTTCGGCAAGGCGCTCTACACCTGGAAGCCGCGCAAGCCGCGCCCCGGCCAGGACACCGAATTCGTGATCGGTGCTTTTCCGCTGGGCGGCTTCGTGAAGATGCTGGACGAGCGCGAGGGCCCGGTCGATCCCGCCGAGCGGCACCGTGCCTTCAACACCCAGCCATTGAGGTCGCGCTTCGCGATCGTCGCCGCCGGCCCGATCGCCAACCTGCTGCTCGCCGTCCTGCTCTACGCCGTCGTGAACTGGACCGGCGTGCAGGAACCGCAGCCTGTCCTGGGCAGCCCGGTCGCGGGCTCCATCGCGGCCGAAGCGGGCCTGCGCGGCGGCGAGCGGGTGGAGGGCGCCGCGCTGGAAGGCGACGAGATCGAGGCGCTGCAGTCCTTCGAGGAACTGCGCTGGCTGCTCACGCGCGCCGCGCTCGATGGCCGCGACCTGCGCCTGACGCTGGCCCGCGAGGGCTCGGGCGGCCGGCGCGAGGTGCTGCTGCCGCTGTCGCGCCTGAACACCCGCGATGCCGACGCGCAGCTGCTGCGCAAGGTCGGCATCGTCGCGCCCTGGAGCCCGCCGGTGCTGGGCGAAGTGATGTCCGGCGGCGCCGCCCAGCGAGCCGGCCTGCGCAAGGGCGACGTGGTGCTGCGCGTGGCCGGCAGGCCGGTCGGCGACGCACAGCAGCTGCGCGACCTGATCCGCACCCAGGTCCGGGACGGCCGCGGCATCCCGTCCCCGTGGGACGTCGAGCGCCAGGGCCAGCACCTGCAGCTGCAGGTCACGCCGGACGTCGTCACGGCGCAAGGCGTGGCGGGGTCCTTCGGCCGCATCGCGGCCTACGTGGGCGCGCCACCGGCGATGGTGACGGTGCGCCTCGGCCCGGTCGACGGCCTGTGGAAGGGCGTGGAGAAGACCTGGGAGGTCTCGGCGCTGACGCTGCGCATGATGGGCCGGATGGTGATCGGTGAAGCCTCGGTAAAGAACCTCTCCGGACCTCTCACCATCGCCGACTACGCGGGCAAGTCCGCCAGCCTCGGGCTGACGCAGTACCTGCTGTTCCTCGCCCTGATCAGCGTGAGCCTCGGGGTGCTGAACCTGCTGCCGCTGCCCGTCTTGGACGGGGGACACCTGATGTATTATCTTTGGGAGGCCGTCACGGGACGGAGCATCTCCGATGCGTGGATGGAGCGGCTGCAACGCGGTGGTGTCGCGGTGCTGCTGGTCATGATGTCGATTGCGCTGTTCAACGACGTCGCACGCTTCTTTGGATAGAACAACGTAGCTGACGCCGCCGCTGGTCCCGCGCGGATTCGCCGGCGCCCTTTCCAGATTCAATGAAGAAACAATTCAAGCGCTTCCGCGTGCGTACCGTTACGGCCGTGTGCGTGCTGGCTTTCGCTGCGAACACCTGGGCGGTCGAGCCGTTCACGGTGCGCGACATCCGCGTCGAAGGCCTGCAGCGGGTCGAGCCCGGCACGGTGTTCGGCTCGCTGCCGTTCCGCGTGGGTGACCAGTACAACGACGACAAGGGCTCGGCGGCGATCCGCGCCCTGTTCGCGCTGGGCCTGTTCAAGGACGTGCGGCTGGAAGTGCAGAACGACGTGCTGATCGTCGTGGTGGAGGAGCGCCCCACCGTCGCCGACGTGGACTTCGTGGGCACCCGCGAATTCGACAAGGACACGCTGAAGAAGGCCCTGCGCGAGATCGGCCTGACCGAGGGCCGTCCCTACGACCAGGCGCTGGCCGACCGCGCCGAGCAGGAACTGAAGCGCCAGTACATCAACCGCAGCCTGTACGGCGCCGAGGTGGTGACCACCGTCACGCCCATCGAGCGCAACCGCGTGAACCTCACGTTCACGGTGACCGAGGGCGAGCCGACCCGCATCAAGGAGATGCACATCATCGGCAACCGCAGCTTCAGCGAGAAGCAGCTCACGGGCCTGATGGACCTCGATACCGGCGGCTGGCTGTCCTGGTACACCAAGTCGGACCGCTATTCGCGCACCAAGCTGAATGCCGACCTGGAGGCGCTGCGCTCGTACTACCTGCAGCGCGGCTTCCTGGAATTCCGCATCGACTCGACGCAGGTCGCGATCTCGCCGAACAAGCAGGACATCGCGATCACGATCAACATCACGGAAGGCGAGCGCTACGTCGTCTCCGGGGTGAAGCTGGAAGGCGACTACCTCGGCAAGGACGAGGAATTCAAGACCCTGGTGAAGATCCGCCCCGGCGAGGCGTACAACGCCGACCAGGTGACCGAGACCACCAAGGCCTTCACCGAGTACTTCGGCAACTTCGGCTATGCCTTCGCGCAGGTGGAGGCGCGCCCGGAGATCGACCGCACCAACAACCGCGTGTTCTTCACGCTGGTGGCCGAGCCTTCGCGCCGCGCCTATGTGCGCCGCATCAACATCGCCGGCAACAACCGCACGCGCGACGAAGTCATCCGGCGCGAATTCCGCCAGCTCGAATCGAGCTGGTACGACGCCGAGAAGATCAAGGTCTCCCGGGACCGCGTCGACCGCCTGGGCTTCTTCAAGGACGTCAACATCGAGACCAGCGACGTGCCGGGGGCCCCCGACCAGGTGGACCTCAACGTCGCCGTGGTGGAGCGTCCCACCGGCAGCCTGCAGCTGGGAGCGGGCTTCTCCAGCGCCGAAAAGCTGGCCCTGTCGTTCTCCATCAAGCAGGAGAACGCCTTCGGGACCGGCAACTACCTGAGCGCCGAAGTCAACACCAGCCGCTTCAACCGCACGATCGCGCTGACCTCGGTGGACCCGTACTTCACGCCCAACGGCGTGTCGCGGACGGTCGACGTCTACCATCGCACCTCGCGCCCGTACGACGAGCAGGGTGGCAACTACCAGCTGGTCACCTCCGGCGCGGGCCTGCGCTTCGGGGTCCCGTTCAGCGAGGTGGACACGGTGTTCTTCGGCGCCAGCTTCGAACGCACCCAGATCCGCGCCGGCACCAACATCCCGGCCGCGTACCTCGACTACGCCGAGCGCTTCGGCTTCACCAGCAATTCCGTCCCGCTGTCGATCGGCTGGGCCCGCGACGACCGCGACAGCACGCTCACGCCGAGCCGCGGCCGCCTGCAGCGCTTCTCCGGCGAATGGGGTGCGCTGGGCGACGCGCGCTACCTGCGGGGCGACTACCAGTTCCAGCAGTACGTCCCGCTCAGCAAGCAATACACGCTGGCCTTCAACGGCGAACTCGGTTGGGGCGCCGGCCTGAGCGGCCGGCCGTATCCGGTGTTCAAGAACTTCTATTCGGGCGGCCTCGGTTCCGTGCGCGGCTTCCAGCAGGGCACCCTGGGCCCGCGCGACGTGACCGGCGCGTCCATCGGCGGCGCGCGCAAGGTCACGCTGAACGCGGAGGTGATCACGCCGTTCCCCGGCGCCGGCAACGACCGCACGCTGCGCCTGTTCGCCTTCACCGACGTGGGCAACGTGTTCGGCGAGAACGAGAAGCTGCGCGCCGGCGACCTGCGGGCCTCGGCCGGCTTCGGCCTGTCCTGGCTGTCCCCGATCGGCCCCTTGCGCATCGCCATTGCCCAACCGGTGCGCAAGCAGGCTGGCGATAGAATCCAGAGATTGCAATTCCAGATCGGAACTTCCTTCTGATGAAGTATCTTTTGCGTCACTGCGTGGTGTTCCTGCTGGCAGCCGTGGCGCTGGTGGCGCAGGCCCAGGCGCAGGACTTCCGCGTGGGCTTCGTCAACACCGATCGCATCTTCCGGGAGGCCAATTCCGCGAAGGCCGCGCAGGCGAAGCTGGAGCAGGAGTTCGCCCGGCGCGAGAAGGACCTGAACGACCTGGGCGCCTCCCTCAAGACCGCTTCCGACAAGTTCGAACGCGAGGCGCCGACGCTGTCCGAGCAGCAGCGCGGCCAGCGCCAGAAGGCCCTGATCGACCAGGACCGTGAATTCCAGCGCAAGCGGCGCGAGTTCCAGGAAGACCTGAACGCCCGCAAGAACGAGGAACTGCAGCAGGTGCTCGATCGCGCCAACCGCGTGGTGCGCCAGGTCGCGGAACAGGAAAAGTACGACCTGATCCTGCAGGAAGCCGTCTACATCAACCCCAAGCACGACATCACCGACAAGGTGATCAAGGCGCTCAACGCGTCGCGCTGATTGCCGGCCGGTCGTGGCGCTGCAACTCGGCGAGATCATCGCGGCGCTCGGCGGCGAGCTGCATGGCGATGCCACGCAGCGCATCGAGGGCCTGGCCCCGCTCGAAGGCGCGCAGCCCGGGCAACTGAGCTTCCTCAGCAACCCCAAGTACCGCCAGCAACTCGAAAGCTCGCGCGCGGCCTGCGTCATCGTTGCCGCCGGCCTGCGCGAGCAGGCGCTGGCGCGCGGCGCGTGCATCGTCGCCGACGATCCCTATCTCTACTTCGCCCGCCTGACGCAGCTGTGGAAGCGGGTGCATGCGCGCCCCGAGGGACCGGCGATCCACCCCAGCGCCGTGATCGCGGACGATGCGCACATCGCCGAGGGCGCGCGCATCGGCCCCCATTGCGTCGTCGAGCGCGGTGCCCGCATCGGTGCCGGCACGGTGCTCAAGGCCCGCGTCCATGTGGGTGAGGACTGCACGGTGGGTGCGCGCTGCATCCTGCATCCCGGCGTGGTGATCGGCGCCGACGGTTTCGGTTTCGCACCGCACCAGGGCGCCTGGGAGAAGATCGAGCAGCTCGGCGCCGTGCGCATCGGCGACGACGTGGAAATCGGGGCCAACACCTGCATCGACCGCGGCGCGCTGGCCGACACGGTGATCGAGGACGGCGTGAAGATGGACAACCTCATCCAGGTCGGCCACAACTGCCGCATCGGCGCGCACACGGCCATCGCCGGCTGCGTGGGCATCGCCGGCAGCGCCACCATCGGCAAGCACTGCATGCTCGGCGGCGCGGCCATGATCCTGGGCCACCTGACGATCGCGGACCGCGTGGTGATCTCGTCCGGAACCTTCGTCGCGCGCTCGATCCACAAGCCGGGCCTGTACACCGGCATCTTCCCCATCGACGACAATGCGAACTGGGAAAAGAACGCGGCCACGCTGAAGCAGCTGCATACCCTGCGCGACCGCATCAAGGCGCTCGAGAAGGCGCTCGAAGAGAAAAAGACATGACGACGATGGACATCCACGAGATCCTGAAGAAACTGCCGCACCGCTACCCGTTTCTGCTGGTGGACCGCGTGCTCGCCGTGGATCCGGGCAAGGCGATCAAGGCGCTGAAGAACGTGACGATCAACGAGCCGTTCTTCGTCGGCCATTTCCCGCACCGGCCGGTGATGCCGGGCGTGCTGATGCTCGAAGCCATGGCCCAGACGGCAGGGCTGCTCGCCTTCGCCGGCGAGACCGGCACGCGGGACCCGAATTCCGTCATCTACTTCGCGGGCATCGATGGCGCGCGCTTCAAGCGCCCGGTGGAGCCCGGCGACCAGCTGGTGATGGATGTCGAGCTGCTGCGCCACAAGGCCGGGATCTACAAGTTCAAGGGCACGGCGCGCGTCGGCGAGGAGATCGCCTGCGAGGCCGAGCTCATGTGCACGATGCGCACGGTGGCCTGAGGGGACGCTGGCCGTGGCGAACATCCATCCCACCGCGATCGTCGATCCGCAGGCGGAGCTGGACGCGAGCGTCGCCATCGGCCCGTACACGATCGTCGGCCCGCACGTGAAGATCGGTGCCGGCACCACGGTGGGACCGCACGTCGTGCTCGAAGGCCACACCACCATCGGCCGCCACAACCGCATCTTCCAGTTCGGCTCCATCGGCGCGGCCAACCAGGACAAGAAGTACCGGGACGAGCCCACCGAACTGGTGATCGGCGAGCGCAACACGATCCGCGAATTCGTGACGCTGCATGTCGGCACGGTGCAGGACAAGGCGATCACGCGCATCGGCGACGACAACTGGATCATGGCGTACACGCACATCGCGCACGACTGCACCGTGGGCAGCCACACCACCCTGGCCAACAACGCGACGCTCGCGGGCCACGTGGAGCTGGGCGACTGGGTCACGATCGGCGGGCTCACCGGCATCCACCAGTTCGTCAAGGTCGGCGCCCATGCGATGGTGGGCTTCGCCAGCGCCGTCTCGCAGGACATCCCGCCCTACATGCTGGTCGACGGCAATCCGCTCGCCGTGCGGGGGGTCAACGTCGTGGGCCTGCGGCGGCGTGAATTCGGCGACGCGCGCATCGCCGCCATCCGCCAGATGCACAAGCTGCTGTACCGCGAAGGCCGCACGCTGGAGGCCGCCCGCGAGGCGATCGCGGCACTGGCGCAGTCGGCGCCCGAAGCAGCGCAAGACGTCGCCCTGATGGGTTCCTTCCTGGCCGCCGCCACCCGCGGCATCGCCCGGTAAATGGCATCCCCGCGCTTCGCCATGGTCGCCGGAGAGGCGTCCGGTGACCTGCTGGCCGGCCACGTGCTGGATGCGATGCGGGCGCGCTGGCCGCAACTGTCCGCAGCGGGCATCGGTGGCGCGCAGATGCAGCAGCGCGGCTTCGAGCCGTGGTGGCCGGCGGAGAAGCTTTCGGTCAGCGGCTATGCCGAGGTGTTCAAGCACCTGCGCGAGATCATGGCGATCCGCAATGCGCTGCGCGACCGGCTGCTGGCCGACCGGCCCGACGTCTTCATCGGCGTGGACGCGCCCGACTTCAACCTCAGCCTCGAGGAGCAGTTGCGCGCCAAGGGCGTGAAGACGGTGCACTTCGTGTGCCCGTCGATCTGGGCCTGGCGCGCGCGGCGGGTCGAGAAGCTGAAGAAGGCCTGCGACCACGTGCTGTGCATCTTCCCCTTCGAGCCGGAACTGCTGGCGAAGCACGGCGTGCCGGCCACCTACGTCGGCCACCCCCTCGCCAGCGTCATCCCGATGGAGCCGGACCGGATGGCCGCGCGCCGCAAGCTGGGCCTGCCCCTGAACGGCAAGGTGATCGCCTTGCTGCCCGGCAGCCGCGCCTCGGAGATCGAGATGCTGACGAAGCGCTTCCTCAAGGCCGCGGCCCTGCTGGAAAAGCGCCATCCCGATTCGTGGTTCGTGATCCCCGCGGTGCCGGCGCTGCAGTCGCGCATCAGCCAGATCGCGCGCGCCCGCAAAGGGCCGCGCCACCTGACCATCGTCACCGGCGAGTCGCATGCGGCGCTGGCGGCCTGCGATGTCGCCATGGTCGCCAGCGGCACGGCGACCCTGGAGGCGGCCTTGTTCAAGCGGCCGATGGTGATCTCGTACCGAACGAGCTGGCTCACCTACGCGCTGATGCGGCCCCGGCAGCTGCAGCCCTGGGTGGGGCTGCCGAACATCCTGTGCCGCGACTTCGTCGTGCCGGAGTTGCTGCAGGCCAACGCAAAACCCGACAAGCTTTCCAGGGCGCTGGCCGGCTGGCTCGAGAGCCCTGAGAGAATCCGGGCCGTGCAGGAACGCTTCCGCGACCTGCACGTCCAGCTTGCGCGCGATACCGCCACCCTCGCCACCGATGCCATCGAAAAAGCCCTTGCCGCCTGAGCCCGTGCGCCGCATCGTCACGACGACGATCCGCACGCGCGCCGCCAAGGCGGTGCAGAAGCCGCTGCTGTTCCCGGACCCGGTGGGCCTGGTCGCCGGGGTCGACGAGGCGGGGCGCGGGCCGCTGGCGGGTCCCGTGGTGGCCGCCGCCGTCATCCTGGACGACAAGAAGCGCATCCTGGGTCTGAACGACTCCAAGGTGCTCACGCCGCTGCAGCGCGACAGGCTGTACGACAAGATCCGCGAGAAGGCCCTGTGCTGCGCCTGGGGCCTGGCGAGCGTGCAGGAGATCGACGAACTGAACATCTTCCACGCCACCATGCTGGCCATGAGGCGCGCGGTGGAAGGCCTGCGCCTGAAGCCCGCGAAGGTGCTGGTGGACGGCAACCGGCTGCCCAAGCTGGACGTGCTGTCGGAGGCCATCGTCGATGGCGACGCCAAGGTCAAGTCGATCTCCGCCGCGTCCATCATCGCCAAGGTCACGCGCGACCGCATGCTGCTGGAGCTGCACGCGCTGTTTCCGCAGTACGGCTTTGCCGCGCACAAGGGCTACAGCACGCCGGAGCACCTGGAGGCGCTGCGCGTGCACGGGCCCTGCATCCACCACCGGCGGCACTTTGCGCCCGTCGCCGCGCAGTTCGCGCTGGAAGATGGTGGCACGGTGTCCGTGCAGGTCCAGTGACCTCGTCCGACACGCAATACGTTTCCTCGCGCGACAACGCGCTGCTGAAGGACCTGCGCCGGCTGGCGCAGGACAGCCACGCCTACCGCAGGCAGGGCCGGGTCTGGCTCGAAGGCGACCATCTCTGCCGGGCCGCGCTGCAGCGCGGGCTGCGGCCCTCGCATGCGGTGTTCCAGGCCTCGTATTTCGATCGCGCCGGGCACCAGTGGGCCGATGCCGGCGGCAAGGCGGTGGTGGTCGACGACACGTTGTTCGCGTCCATCAGCGGCCTGGAGTCGCCGGCGGCGATGGGCTTCGTGCTGCCGCTGCCTGCGGCGCCCGCCCTGGAGCCGGATGCGCCCTCGGTGCTGCTCGATGGCCTGCAGGACGCCGGCAACGTCGGCACCATCCTGCGCAGCGCCGCGGCCTTCGGCTTCGGCCAGGTGCTGGCGATGAAGGGGACGGCGGCGCTGTGGAGTCCGAAGGTGCTGCGCGCCGGGATGGGCGCCCATTTCGGCCTGCGCCTGGTGGAAGGCCTGGAGCCGGACGCCGTGGACAAGCTGGCGGTGCCGCTGCTGGCCACCAGCTCGCACCAGGGCGAGTACCTGCACCGCACGGCTCTGCCGTGGCCCTGCGCCTGGGTGTTCGGGCACGAAGGGCAGGGCGTGAGCGCGGCGCTGAGCGAGCGCGCGGGACGCTTCGTGCGCATCGTGCAGCCGGGAGGCGAGGAGTCACTGAACGTGGCCGCGGCGGCGGCGATCTGCCTGCACGCGAGCGCGGCGGGCGATAGGGGCCAAGCGGGGAGAGCGGGGAGAGCGGGGTGAGCAGGGAGAGCGGGGCGAGAGCCGCGCGAATGCGAGGCGGAAGCGAGGCGGAAGCCGATAGCCGTCACCCCCGCGCAGGCGGGGGCCCAGAGGGCGCGCGCAGCGCGCTCTTCGGAAGCCCTGGATTCCCGCCTTCGCGGGAATGACGCGGGACGGAGGGAATGACGCCGCACGGGAGGCAATGACGCCGGACGGCAGGGAATGACACCGGACGCCGCGCGAATGACACCGGCCGTCGAGGGAAAACCCTCCCTCAGGCTATAATCAACGGCTTTCCCGAAACCCCCACACGCCCGCAGCGCATCCAGCCTCTCCCCCGACAAAAGCAAGATCGAGAGCAGCCCTCTCGATACGCGTTCTGGGCGTGCCCGTAACCATCCGGAGAACCCAGTGCTTTCGTCGCTTCAGGGCGCATTCCCGCCCGCCATCCTGGCGCTCGCAGACGGCACCGTCTTTCTCGGCAACTCGATCGGAGCCGCAGGTTCCAGCACCGGCGAAGTCGTGTTCAACACGGCGCTCACCGGCTACCAGGAAATCCTGACCGATCCGAGCTACTGCCAGCAGATCGTCACGCTCACCTATCCGCACATCGGCAACTACGGCGTGAACGCCGAGGACGTCGAGGCCGCCAAGGTGCATGCCGCCGGCCTGATCATCCGCGACCTGCCGCTGATCGCCTCCAGCTTCCGCGCCGACATGACGCTGCAGCAGTACCTGCAGCGCGAGAACACGGTAGGCATCGCCAACATCGACACCCGCAAGCTCACCCGCATCCTGCGCAGCAAGGGCGCGCAGAACGGCTGCATCCTCGGCCTGGCGCAGGGCGAGGAGATCACGCCCGCCCTGGTGGAGAAGGCCGTGGCCCAGGCGCGCAAGGCGCCGGCCATGAATGGCCTCGACCTGGCCAAGGAGGTGACGGTCCCCAAGTCCTACGACTGGGACCAGACCGAATGGCAGCTGGGCACCGGCTACGGCCAGCTCGATCAGCCGAAGTACCACGTCGTCGCCTTCGACTACGGCGTGAAGAAGAACATCCTGCGCATGCTGGCCGAGCGGGGCTGCAAGGTCACCGTCGTGCCGGCGAAGACCCCCGCCGCGGAAGTGAAGAAGCTCAACCCTGACGGCGTGTTCCTGTCCAACGGCCCGGGCGACCCGGAGCCCTGCGAGTACGCCATCGAGTCCACGCGCGAGCTGATCGAGGCGGGCTACCCCACCTTCGGCATCTGCCTGGGCCACCAGATCATGGCGCTCGCCTCGGGCGCCAAGACCTTCAAGATGAAGTTCGGCCACCACGGCGCGAACCATCCGGTGAAGGACCTCGACAGCGGCCGCGTGAGCATCACGAGCCAGAACCACGGCTTCGCGGTGGACGAGAAGACGCTGCCCGCCAACCTGCGCCCCACGCACATCAGCCTGTTCGACGGCACGCTGCAGGGACTGGCGTGGACCGACAGACCCGCGTTCTGCTTCCAGGGCCACCCGGAAGCCTCCCCGGGGCCGCACGACATCGGCTACCTGTTCGACCGTTTCACCGGCCTCATGGACGCCGGCAAGAAGTAAACCATGGCCAAACGTACCGACATCAAATCGATCCTGATCATCGGGGCCGGCCCGATCATCATCGGCCAGGCCTGCGAGTTCGACTACTCCGGCGTACAGGCCTGCAAGGCCCTGCGCGAGGAGGGCTACAAGGTCATCCTGATCAACTCCAACCCGGCGACGATCATGACGGACCCGGCCACCGCCGACGTCACCTACATCGAGCCGATCACCTGGCAGACGGTGGAGAAGATCATCGCCAAGGAGCGCCCGGATGCCATCCTGCCCACCATGGGCGGGCAGACGGCGCTGAACTGCGCGCTGGACCTCTGGCGCAACGGCGTGCTGCACAAGTACCGCGGCGCCGCCACCAACAAGGCGATCGAGCTGATCGGCGCCACGCCGGAGTCGATCGACAAGGCCGAAGACCGCCTGAAGTTCAAGGAAGCGATGACGCGCATCGGCCTGGGCTCGGCGCGCTCGGGCATCGCCCACACGCTGGAAGAAGCCTGGGGCGTGCAGAAGCAGGTCGGCTTCCCGGCCGTGATCCGCCCCAGCTTCACGCTCGGCGGCACCGGCGGCGGCATCGCCTACAACCCGGAAGAATTCGAGACGATCTGCAAGCGCGGCCTGGAAGCCTCGCCCACCAGCGAACTGCTGATCGAGGAGTCCCTCCTCGGCTGGAAGGAGTTCGAGATGGAGGTGGTGCGGGACAAGAAGGACAACTGCATCATCGTCTGCTCGATCGAGAACCTCGATCCGATGGGCGTGCACACCGGGGACTCGATCACCGTGGCGCCGGCGCAGACGCTGACGGACAAGGAATACCAGATCATGCGCGACGCCTCGCTGGCGGTGCTGCGCGAGATCGGCGTCGACACCGGCGGCTCCAACGTGCAGTTCTCGATCAACCCGCACGACGGCCGCATGATCGTGATCGAGATGAACCCGCGCGTGTCGCGCTCCTCCGCGCTGGCCTCCAAGGCCACCGGCTTCCCGATCGCCAAGGTGGCGGCCAAGCTGGCGGTGGGCTACACGCTCGATGAACTGCGCAACGAGATCACCGGCGGCGCGACGCCCGCGAGCTTCGAGCCTTCGATCGACTACGTCGTCACCAAGATCCCGCGCTTCGCCTTCGAGAAGTTCAAGGACGCCAACGACCGCCTGACCACGCAGATGAAGTCGGTGGGCGAGGTGATGGCCATGGGCCGCACCTTCCAGGAAAGCTTCCAGAAGGCCTTGCGCGGCCTGGAAGTCGGCGTCGACGGCCTGAACCAGAAGACGGTGGACCGAGAGGTGCTGGAAAAGGAACTGGGCGAGCCCGGCCCCGAGCGCATCTGGTACGTGGGCGACGCTTTCGGCATGGGCCTGTCGGTCGACGAGGTCCATGAGCTCACGAAGATCGACAAGTGGTTCCTGGTGCAGATCGAGGAGATCGTGAAGATCGAACTCGACATCGACAAGCTGGTGGACGAAAAGGGCGCCGGTGCGCTGGCCGCCCTCGACGCGCCCACGCTGCGCGCCTTGAAGCGCAAGGGCTTCTCCGACCGCCGGCTGGCCAAGCTGCTCAAGACCACCGACAAGGCGGTGCGCGACGCCCGCAAGAGGCTCAACGTGCGGCCGGTCTACAAGCGCGTCGATACCTGCGCCGCCGAATTCGCCACCAACACGGCCTACATGTATTCGACCTACGAGGACGAGTGCGAGGCCGAACCGACCGACCGCAAGAAGGTCATCGTGCTGGGTGGCGGGCCGAACCGCATCGGCCAGGGCATCGAGTTCGACTACTGCTGCGTGCATGCCGCGCTCGCCCTGCGCGAGGACGGCTACGAGACCATCATGGTCAACTGCAACCCGGAGACGGTCTCGACCGACTACGACACCTCCGACCGCCTGTACTTCGAGCCGCTGACGCTGGAAGACGTGCTGGAGATCGTCGACAAGGAAAAGCCCACCGGCGTGATCGTGCAGTACGGCGGCCAGACGCCGCTGAAGCTGGCCCTGGGGCTGGAGGCCGAGGGCGTGCCGATCGTCGGCACCTCGCCGGACATGATCGATGCCGCCGAAGACCGCGAGCGGTTCCAGAAGCTGCTCAACGAACTGAAGCTGCGCCAGCCGCCCAACGCCACCGCGCGCACGGAGCCGGAGGCGCTGGAGAAGGCGCAGGCCCTGGGCTATCCGCTGGTGGTGCGCCCCTCCTACGTGCTGGGTGGCCGCGCGATGGAGATCGTGCACGAGCAGCGTGACCTCGAGCGCTACATGCGCGAGGCCGTCAAGGTGTCGAACGACTCGCCGGTGCTGCTCGATCGCTTCCTGAACGACGCCATCGAGTGCGACGTGGACTGCATCGCCGACGCCAGCGGCGCCGTGTTCATCGGCGGCGTGATGGAGCACATCGAGCAGGCCGGCGTGCACTCCGGCGACTCGGCCTGCTCGCTGCCGCCGTATTCGCTGTCGCAGGCCACCATCGCCGAACTGAAGCGCCAGACCGCCGCCATGGCCAAGGCGCTGAAGGTCGTCGGCCTGATGAACGTGCAGTTCGCGATCCAGGAGAAGGACGGCCAGGACGTGATCTTCGTGCTGGAAGTCAACCCGCGCGCCTCGCGCACCGTGCCGTACGTGAGCAAGGCGACGGGGATCCAGCTCGCCAAGGTCGCGGCGCGCTGCATGGTCGGCAGGACGCTGGCCCAGCAGGGCATCACGAAGGAAGTCACTCCGCCTTACTTCAGCGTGAAGGAGGCCGTGTTCCCGTTCGTGAAGTTCCCCGGCGTGGACACCATCCTCGGCCCGGAGATGAAGTCCACCGGCGAGGTGATGGGCGTGGGCAAGACCTTCGGCGAGGCCTTCGTCAAGAGCCAGCTCGGTGCGGGCACCCGGCTGCCCAGGCCGAGCGACGCCCAGGGCCAGTCCACCGGCAAGGTGTTCCTCACCGTCAAGGACAGCGACAAGCCGCGCGCGGTGGAAGTCGCCCGCTGCCTGGCGGAGATGGGCTTCCCGCTGGTGGCCACCAAGGGCACGGCGGCGGCCATCCGCGCCGCCGGCATCGCCTGCGAGACGGTCAACAAGGTGACGGAAGGCCGCCCCCACGTGGTCGACATGATCAAGAACAACGAGATCGTGATGGTGATCAACACCGTGGAGGAGCGCCGCAACGCGATCGCCGATTCGCGTGCGATCCGCACCTCGTCGCTGCTGGCGCGGGTGACGACCTTCACGACCATCGCCGGCGCCGAAGCCGCCGTCGAAGGCATGCGGGCGATGGACAACCTGGACGTGATCAGCGTCCAGGAGATGCACGGCCAGCTGGCCTGACCTCGTCAGGGGCGGGGGGGCGAGTCTCCTCGGGATCCTGACCCGTCCGGCGGGTCGCTTCCCGGCCGGGTAGGCCCTGGCCGGCTTCCGCGGCATAATCCGGGAACCCCACCGCCGACCGGCAACGTTCGGCGGTTTGTTTTTTGCTGTGAGAGCAGGCAGGCACCAGACCTCGCCTGCCGAGGAGACCACCCGAGATGGCCACCATTCCCATCACCGTCCGCGGCGCGGAGAAGCTCAAGGCTGAACTGCACCGCCTGAAGACCGTCGACCGGCCGGCGGTCATCACCGCCATTGCCGAGGCCCGCGCCCAGGGCGACCTGTCGGAGAACGCGGAGTACGACGCCGCCAAGGACCGCCAGGGCTTCATCGAAGGCCGCATCCGCGAGCTGGAAGGCAAGCTGGCCGCGGCCCAGGTCATCGATCCCACTTCGCTGGACGCCGGCGGCCGGGTCGTGTTCGGCGCCACCGTCGAACTCGAGGACGAGGACAGCGGCGCCACCGTCAAGTACCAGATCGTGGGCGAGGACGAGGCCGACCTCAAGCAGGGGCTGATCAACATCTCCAGCCCGATCGCCCGCGCCCTCATCGGCAAGGAAGAGGGCGACACGGCCGAAGTGCAGGCCCCCGGCGGCACGCGCAGGTACGAGATCGTCGCCGTCCACTACGTCTGACCGTGCACTGGAAGACCCGCCTGACCGTGTTCGCGGCGGCCCTCTGGTGGGGCAGCCTGAGCGCGATCGGGTTCATGGCGGTGCCGCTGCTGTTCCGCCATGCGCCTTCGGTGTCGGTGGCGGGCCGGCTCGCCGGCGAGCTGTTCGAGGCGCAGGCCTGGCTGAGCCTGGTGTGCGGCATCGTGGTGCTGACGGGCGCGCGCGACGAGGAGGGCGTGGCGACCATGGGCTGGGCCCGCGGCGCCGTCGGCTTCGTGCTGGTGGGGATGCTGTGCGCGCTGCTGCAGCAGTTCGCCGTGGCGCCGCGGATCGTCGTGCGGCAGGACCTGGCGTTCTGGCACAGCTTCGGCACCGCGCTGTTTGCTGCGCAGTGGGTCTGCGCCGCGGTGCTGCTGTGGAAGGTGACGACGCCGCTCAGTCGGCGCGCGTCTTCTTCACCGACTTCTGCTTCGGCTTCGCCTTCTTGACCATCCCGCCCGTGGTGAGCCGCTGGTTGCCCAGCACGCGCACGCGCTTGACCTCCGGCCGCTGGCCGCCGCGACTGGAGTTCTTCACGACCTTGAATTCGCGCGGGCCGGGCTTGCGCTCCTCGTCTTCCGCCTTCGCCTTCTTCGGCTTCGGGCGCCACAGCACCAGCAGCTTGCCGATGTGCTGTATGGGCGCGGCGTTGAGTTCCTCCGCCAGCTGCTGGTAGATCGCTTCGCGCTGCTCGCGGTCGTCCCCCAGCACGCGGACCTTGATCAACCCGTGCGCATTGAGCGCCGCGTTGGTTTCCTTGACGACGGCGGGCGTCAGGCCGTCGTTGCCGATCATCACCACCGGGTCGAGGTGATGGGCTTCGGCCCGATGCGCCTTGCGCTCGGCCACACTCAGTTGAATCGCTGGCATCCGCCTATTATCCGTTGCACATGAAAGTCCGCACCAAAAGCAAGAAGGTCACGAAGTCCTGGTTGAACGACCACGTCAATGACCCGTACGTGAAACTGGCACAGAAGGAGGGCTACCGGGCCCGCGCAGCCTACAAGCTCAAGGAGATCGACGAGACCCTGGGCCTGATCCGGCCGGGGCACCTGGTGGTCGACCTGGGCTCGACGCCGGGTGCGTGGAGCCAGTACGTGCGCCGCAAGCTGGCGCCCGAAGGCGCGGCCGCCGGCGTGCTCGACGGCCAGATCCTGGCGCTGGACATCCTGCCCATGGAACCGGTCGAAGGCGTGACCTTCGTGCAGGGCGACTTCCGCGAGCCGGAGCCCGCCGCCGAACTCGACAAGCTGCTGGCCGGCCGCAAGGCGGACGTGGTGGTCTCGGACATGGCGCCCAACCTGTCGGGCATTGCCTCGTCGGATTCGGCACGCATCGCGCACCTGGTCGAACTGGCGGTCGACTTCGCCGGGACCCACCTCAAACCCGAGGGCGCCCTCGTGTGCAAGGTGTTCCACGGCAGCGGCTACAGCCAGCTGGTGAAGCTGTTCAAGGAAAGGTTCCGGACGGTCAAGCCGCTCAAGCCCAAGGCCTCGCGCGACAAGTCGTCCGAGACCTTCCTGGTCGGGATCGGCCTCAAGAGCTGACCTTGGTGCCCGGCGGCGGCGGCTTGCGATCCAGGTGCTGGATCGCGGCCACGATCATCCGCGGATCGGCCAGCGCGGGCGTCATGCCCCAGCGCCGGTAGGCATCGTTGCCGATGCGCACCATGCCGACGTGGCGGCCCGGCTCCTTGTCGATCTTCGGATCCGGGTCGTAGAAGCCGAGCGAGTAGCGCAGGTCCTCGACCTCCGCGGGCACCCCGGTCAGGAACAGCCAGCCCGGGCCCACGCGATGCAGGCGCGCGAAATCGGCCAGGTCCTGCGGCTTGTCATCTTCCGGCCGCACGGTGAGCGAGTACATGAAGATGTCGCGCCCGATGCGCTCGCGCAGCAGCTGCTGCACGCGCACCAGGTTCTGCGTCATGGGCGGGCAGGTCCTGTTGCAGCCGGCGTACATCATGTTGATCACGACCAGCTTGTCGCGCACGAGGTCGTCGTAGAAGCGCACCGTCCTGCCCTCGTGCGTCTTCAGGCGCACGTTGGGCAGCCTGCCCTTGGCGTTGCGTGCGGCCACCGAGGCCGCCTGCCAGTCGGGCATGTTCAGCATCGATTCGGCCATGCCGGCGAGGGCGACGGCACCGCCGCCGACCAGTTCCAGGGAGCGGAAGTTCATGCGAGTCTCCTTCGGGAATGGGTCGGCTCACACGATGTCCCAGCGCAGCATCATGGCGTGGTCTTCGTGCGTGAGGTTGTGGCAGTGCATCATGTACTTGCCGTTGAAGTCCCGGAAGCGCATGAAGACGCGCACGGTCATCCGCTCGCCGACCACGTAGACATCCTTGCGCCCGCGCTCGATCGGGGGGATCGCGACGGGCACGCCCGCGACCGTCTTGCTCAGGATGCGCCCTTCCTCGAAGTGGATGTGCACCGGGTGCTGCCAGCCGTCGTCGATGTTGGACAGCTCCCAGATCTCGCCGCTGCCGCGCCGCGGCGAAGCGGCCGGCTCGAACACGTTGAAGAAACGGCCGTTGACCGCCCACATGCCGCCCGAGCGCTCGAACTTGAAGCGGCGCACCGGCAGCGTCGCCAGCTCCGCGTCGCTGGGCAGGGGGCGCAGGGGACGCAGCACGGCGGGCACCTGGCTCATGTCGGGCTCGGGCGGGTTGCGGTCGACCACGATCTTCAGCGCGCGGGTGCCGGGGGCCACGACCTTCTCGGGCCGCCGCGTCGTGTTCTGCACCAGCATGTTCACGATGAACAGCTCGGTGCCGAGCGGGAAGCGCGCGAAGTCGATCACGATGTCGGTGCGCTCCGCCGGTGCGATCCGCACGCCGAGCTGGTTGGCGAGCGGGTTGGGCAGCAGGTTGCCGTCGTGGGAGATCACGGTGTACGGGTAGACGCTGCTGCCGGCCCGGTTCTGCAGGTACAGCTCGAAGAAGCGCGTCGGCCCCGTGTTCAGCAGGCGGAAGCGGTACTTGCGGCGGGCCACGCGCAGCACCGGCTCGATCTTGCCGTTGACCAGCAGCTTGTCGCCCAGCACACCCTCGGGATTCAGCTGGTCGAAGGTCATGCGGCCATCGACGTCGAAGCGGCGGTCGGCGAAGGTGAGCGGGTAGTCGTAGGCGCCGCTCGGCAGCCGCAGGCCGGACTGTTCGCTGCCCGAGTCGAGCTCGTCGTAGATGTTGTAGCGACCGGAGAGGCCCTTGAGCACGTTGGGGGCCGTCATGCCCTCGGTGTGGTCGTGATAGAACAGCGAGCCGAGGGCCTCGCGCGGGTCCCCGATGCCGCCGAATTCATCGATGCCGGCGTACAGGTTGGGCCAGAAGTGGTCCTTGAAGGCGCCCGGGCCATTGAGCGTCGGGCCCTTCTTCGCGGGGCTGAAGTAGTCGCCGGCGTAGCCGTCGCTCTCCGAAGGCGTGTGCAGGTTGTGCAGGTGGGTGCTGATCTCCGGCGAGCCGAAGCCGGTGGAGAACGCCGGCAGCGCATTGCGGATGCGGCACAGGATGGGCGTGCCGTAGCGTGCATGGATGGTCGGCCCGGGCGTCGTCGCGCCCGGCGTGTTGCCCTCGAAGCCCCAGATCGGCTGCGGCGGGTAGTACGGGTTGTCGCCGTTGAAGCGCCAGGCGGGGTTCTCCCTGGCCGTCAGCTGGTACTGCACCGGCGTGCCCGCAGGGCCGCCGGGCCCGGTCAGCTCCTCGTAGCGCTGGTGCGCCACGCGCCCGCATTCGCCGCCGGCCGCATTGGCCAGCAGGGTGGGCGCCGGGCTGAGCGCGAAGGGTGCGGGCGCCAGCGGAGTGTCCTGCAGCGGCAGTTCCTCCGCCCAGGGGGTGGTCGGCGGGCTCGGCGGCAGCACCAGCACCTGCGCTTGCGCCTTGCGCTGCACCATCAGCAGGGGGGCTGCCGCAGCAGAGGCCGTCAGCAGCGACCGGCGCGTGATCCCCTTGGGGGCGGCCCGGTCGGCATGTTCGTTGGCTTGTGCCATGTCTTTCTCCTCGTCCGGTGAAAGGGCGGATCGGTCGATTCACATCTGCAGGAAATCGCGGGCGCGGCGGCCCGGCAGGCGCGCCTTGCTGCGGCCTCGAGGGGCCAGGGCAAAGCGAGTCCGCGCCGGCCCCGCGGGGGCAAGCAGGCGGCCGGACCGGGCGGTCCGGCGGTGATCAGCAGAAGTGACTTACGGTCGAGCCGACCGGCGGCATGGACGCCAGGTTCGATCGCCGACCATGGGAGCAGCGCTTGCCGGCAGAGCCACGGGGAAGGGCTGCGGCGAAGCGAGCCGGTGCAGGATCCACCACGCCGGGCAACCCGGATCGACGGGCGGGCAGGACGCTGCGAGCGGGTCGCAGCCCGGGGCCGTGCCCGGGCACACGGTGCCGGCGTCGGCCTTCGGTCGGTAGGAGCCGCGGTACGGGTCGCTGTCCCGCTGCTTGACGACACGCGTCTTGGCCAGCGACTCCACTAACGATGCCTGTTCGATCTGCATTTCTCCACCTCCAAGGCGAGCTGTTCTGGCGCTCGACCCTCAAAATTGCCGTTCTGACGACTCGTCCGGTGTTCTAGGTGTTGGGGTGGCCGGTAGCGAATTCCTCCGATCACTTGCATTTGGTAATCGGTAGGAAAGCTTATAGATGCCCACATTGGTGGTATTCCAGATATGATGCAAAAAGTTACACTTAAGGTATCCGGTTGCATACGAAGCAAAAAATGCGGTCCATCGTGTTAACCCGACAGATCCACCGCACGTGCCCAAAGCTGGGCAAAGGCCAGCATCCATGCGGGTTCCAGTCTCATTCATGGACGCGAAATGTTGGCCGGGCGGCATTCCTACCGTGAACCCTTCAACGAGCTGACTTCGTCCGAAGGGATGAGAATCGATCCGGATGAGCGGCTGAGCGACACTAGCGAAATGCTTAACCATCAGACGTAGTACTTCCACTCGACCATGGGGGTACTGGCGGCAGGTGGTGCGGCCGCGACGACGACTGTCACACTAGCGCCTGCGCAGCGCGGCGTGGGATCGTGTCGTACAGCACGCCGGGTGCCGCGCCTATGGAACGCGTCGCAAAAATGCAGGGTTCGCGCGCTTGAAACCCCTAGAATGGGCTTCACTTGGCACCTGTAGATGGGCTATATGGGCGCAGACCGCCCCGGAGACTCAGTTTGAACAATCAGTGGTTTTCCAAGATCGCCGTCTGGCTGGTGATCGCACTGGTGCTTTTCACCGTATTCAAGCAGTTCGATACCCGTGGCGCCGCTGGCGCGTCCGTCGTGGGCTACTCGGACTTCCTCGAGCAGGTGCGAAACAAGCAGATCAAGAACGCGGTGATCCAGGAGGGCCAGGGCGGCACCGAGATCGTGGCCATCACCAACGATGACCGCAAGGTGCGCACCACCGCCACCTACCTCGATCGCGGGCTGATCGGCGACCTGATCAACAGCGGCGTCAAGTTCGACGTCAAGCCGCGCGAGGAAGGCTCGCTGCTCATGACGCTGCTCGTGAGCTGGGGCCCGATGCTGCTGCTGATCGGCGTGTGGATCTACTTCATGCGGCAGATGCAGGGCGGCGGCAAGGGCGGCGCCTTCAGCTTCGGCAAGAGCAAGGCCCGCATGCTCGACGAGAGCAGCAACCAGATCACCTTCACCGACGTCGCGGGTTGCGACGAGGCCAAGGAAGAAGTCAAGGAAGTGGTCGACTTCCTGAAGGACCCGCAGAAATTCCAGAAGCTCGGGGGCCGCATCCCGCGCGGCCTGCTGCTCGTCGGCCCTCCCGGCACCGGCAAGACCTTGCTCGCCAAGGCCATCGCCGGCGAAGCCAAGGTGCCATTCTTCTCGATCTCCGGCTCCGACTTCGTCGAGATGTTCGTCGGCGTGGGCGCGGCCCGCGTGCGCGACATGTTCGAGAACGCGAAGAAGAACGCCCCCTGCATCATCTTCATCGATGAAATCGACGCCGTCGGCCGCCAGCGCGGCGCCGGTCTCGGCGGCGGCAACGACGAGCGCGAGCAGACCCTCAACCAGATGCTGGTCGAGATGGACGGCTTCGAGACCAACCTCGGCGTGATCGTGATCGCCGCGACCAACCGCCCCGACATCCTGGACGCCGCGTTGCTGCGGCCCGGCCGCTTCGACCGCCAGGTCTACGTCACGCTGCCGGACATCCGCGGCCGCGAGCAGATCCTGAACGTGCACATGCGCAAGATCCCGATCGGCCAGGACGTGAACGCCGCGATCATCGCGCGCGGCACGCCGGGCATGTCGGGCGCCGACCTCGCCAACCTCTGCAACGAGGCCGCCCTGATGGCCGCCCGCCGCAGCGCCCGCGTGGTGGAGATGCAGGACTTCGAGAAGGCCAAGGACAAGATCATCATGGGCCCGGAGCGCAAGTCCATGGTGATGCCGGAAGAGGAACGCCGCAACACCGCGTACCACGAGGCCGGCCACGCCATCATCGGCAAGCTGCTGCCCAAGTGCGACCCGGTGCACAAGGTCACCATCATCCCGCGCGGCCGCGCCCTGGGCGTGACGATGAGCCTGCCCGAGAAGGACCGCTACAGCTACGACCGCGACTACATGCTGAACCAGATCGCGATGCTGTTCGGCGGCCGGATCGCGGAAGAGGTCTTCATGAACCAGATGACGACGGGCGCTTCGAACGACTTCGAGCGCGCCACGCACCTGGCGCGCGACATGGTGATGCGCTACGGCATGTCCGATGCGCTGGGGCCGATGGTCTACGCCGAAAACGAGGGCGAGGTGTTCCTCGGCCGCTCGGTGACCAAGACGACCAACATCTCCGAGCAGACCATGCAGAAGGTCGACCTGGAGGTGCGCCGCATCATCGACGAGCAGTACGCACTGGCCCGCAAGCTGATCGAGGACCACAGCGACAAGATGCACATGATGGCCAAGTCGCTGCTCGAATGGGAAACCATCGACGCCGAGCAGATCGACGACATCATGGCCGGCCGCGAGCCGCGTCCGCCCAAGGACTTCGTGCCGCGCACGCCGCACGGTGGCGGCTCCGCCGGCCCGACGACAGGGGCGGACCCGGCGCCCAACGCGGCGTAAAATCCGCGTGAAGTGTTGACGAAGGGGCCCCCGGGGCCCCTTTCCTTTTGGTCCCGTAGCGCACAATCCCGCCCATGCAGTGGCAGACCGCCCGTTTCCTCCTGGACCTCGCGCAACCGAGGGTGATGGGGATCGTCAACGTCACGCCCGACTCGTTCTCCGATGGGGGGCGTTTCGTCAGCACGCGCAGGGCGCTGGAGCACTGCGAGGAACTGATCCGCCAGGGCGCCGACATCCTCGACATCGGCGGCGAATCCTCGCGTCCGGGCACGGCGCCCGTGCCGCTGGACGAGGAGCGTGCCCGCGTGATGCCGGTGGTGCGCGAGGCCGTGCGACTGGGCGTGCCGCTCTCCGTCGACACCTACAAGCCGGAGGTGATGCAGGAGGCGCTGGACCTCGGCGCCGACATCATCAACGACATCTGGGCGCTGCAGCGGCCCGACGCCATCGGCGTGGTGGCGAACCATCCGGCCTGCGGCGTGTGCCTGATGCACATGCACGGCGAGCCGCAGACCATGCAGCGCTCGCCCATGCAGGGCGATGCGGTGCCGCAGGTGCGCGAGTTCCTGCGCCTGCGCAGCGAGGCGCTGCGGCAGCGCGGCGTCTCGGTCACGCGCATCGCATGGGACCCGGGCATCGGCTTCGGCAAGACGGTCGAACAGAATTTCGCGCTGCTGGCGCGCCAGCGCGAACTGCTGCACGACGGATACCCGCTGCTGGCGGGATGGTCGCGCAAGTCCTCGCTCGGTTCGGTGACGGGCGCGGCGGTGCAGGAGCGGCTGGTGCCCAGCGTGGCAGCGGCCTTGCTGGCAGTGGAGCGCGGCGCCCGCATCGTGCGCGTGCACGACGTGCGCGAGACGGTGGCAGCGCTGAAGGTCTGGGCCGCGGTCCAATCCGCGCCCGGCCCATGACAAGCAGTACAGGGAGCATGACATGAGCAGAACGTATTTCGGCACCGACGGCATCCGCGGCACGGTGGGCGAACCCCCGATCACCCCCGACTTCGTGCTGCGCCTCGCGCACGCGGTGGGCCGCGTCCTCAAGCGCGCCGAAGACCGGCCCACGGTGCTGATCGGCAAGGACACGCGCATCTCCGGCTACATGCTGGAAAGCGCGCTCGAGTCCGGCTTCAACTCCGCCGGCGTCGACGTCGTGCTGCTCGGCCCCTTGCCGACGCCCGGCGTGGCCTACCTCACGCGCGCGCAACGTGCGAGCCTGGGCGTGGTGATCAGCGCCAGCCACAATCCGTATCCCGACAACGGCATCAAGTTCTTCAGCGCCCAGGGCACCAAGCTGCCGGACCAGTGGGAAGCCGACGTCGAGGCCGCCTTGCTGGAAAAGCCGCAGTGGGCCGACTCCGCCACGCTGGGCAAGGCCCGCCGCCTGGACGACGCCGCCGGCCGCTACATCGAGTTCTGCAAGGGCACCTTCGCCCACGAACTCACGCTCAAGGGCATGCGCATCGCCGTCGATTCCGCGCACGGCGCGGCGTACCACATCGCTCCCAAGGTGTTCCACGAACTCGGAGCCGAGGTGTTCTGCATCGGCTGTGCGCCCGACGGCCTGAACATCAACGACAAGGTCGGTGCCACCCATCCCGAGGCGCTGGCGAGCGCCGTGCGTGCGAACCGCGCGGACTTCGGCATCGCCCTCGACGGCGACGCCGATCGCCTGCAGGTGATCGACTCCACCGGCCGCCTGTTCAACGGCGACGAACTGCTGTACCTGATGGTGATGGACCGCATCGCCCAGGGCCAGCGCGTGCCGGGTGCCGTCGGCACGCTCATGACCAACATGGCGGTGGAGGTCGCGCTGAAGGAGCACGACGTCGAGTTCGTGCGCGCCAAGGTCGGCGACCGCTACGTGCTGGAAGAACTCGAGAAGCGCGGCTGGTTGCTGGGCGGCGAAGGCTCCGGCCACCTGCTGGCGCTGGACAAGCACACCACCGGCGACGGCCTGATCAGCGCATTGCAGGTGCTCAAGGCCGTCGCGCGCAGTGGCAAGTCGCTCGCGCAGTTGCTGGAGGGCGTGCAACTCTTCCCGCAGACGCTGATCAACGTGCGCCTGCAGCCCGGGCAGGACTGGAAGAAGAACGAGCGCCTCGACACCGAGTGCGAGAGCCTGCGCCGCGAGCTCGATGGCTCCGGCCGCGTCCTGATCCGCGCCAGCGGCACCGAGCCAGTGCTGCGCGTGATGGTGGAAGCGCGCGACGAACAGGCCGCCAAGCGCGGCGCGGAGCGCCTCGCCGAAGCCGTCCGGGCGGGTTGAAGCGGCGCCGGCAACAAGAACCTGTTGTTCCGCGACCACCATTTCGCCCCACCTTGGAGCCGGCCGATCCGGCCGTTGGTGCCGATCTGCGGTGAGTACGTCGCGCCGCAGCCACATAGGTAATCTTTCACTGGGCAGAGGCTTTGCGCTGGGTCTACATTGAACCCATGCGCTCCGCTTCCACCCTCCT
Organism: Ramlibacter alkalitolerans; assembly: GCF_016722765.1. Classification (GTDB taxonomy): domain Bacteria; phylum Pseudomonadota; class Gammaproteobacteria; order Burkholderiales; family Burkholderiaceae_C; genus Ramlibacter; species Ramlibacter alkalitolerans. Next base: position 90,983 of record NZ_JAEQND010000003.1, read on the forward strand.
GCCACGCTGTTCCAGCCTCGCCGCCGCGGCGTGCCTGGCGTGTGGCTGCGCAGCCGTGCAGGCGCAGGCGCTCTCGGCCAACTACACGCTCACCGCGCCTTCCCTGATGGCGGAGCCGGAGGTCGTGCCGGTCTCGCCCCTGGCCGCCTGGGGGCCGGTGCGCCTCTCGGGCGCCCGCTCGGGCAGCGGCAGCGGGCTGTCGCTGGAAGCGGGCGAGAACTGGTTCGCCCGTGCCGGCCTCGGCCGCAGCCTCGAAGGCGACGCCCTGAGCCTCGGTGGCGGCTACCGCTTCACCAGCGGCGAAGCGCTCTCCATGACGGTCACGCGCCAGCTCGGGCAGGAACGCCTGGGCCTCGCCGTGCGCTACGACTGGCGGCAGTCCTACCTGCGGCTGTCGTACGACCAGCCCCTGCGCACGCCCGGCGCCGTCGACCGCCTGCGCTTCTCGGCCGGCGTCCGCTTCTAAGGCCTTCCTTCTCCACGTCGTCCCCGCGCTGGCGCGAGCCTGGCGCAGGGATGCGCTTGCACTGCGCGTGAAGGCGCCCGGCCCGCCGCGGCGGCGATGTCACGGGCCTGTCACGAACGCTCCCTAGAGTCCACGCAAGCACTTCCAACCCCGAAGGTGATTGCATGAACTTCCGCATCCGCACGGCTTCCCTGGTCCTCGCCGGACTGGCGCTCGCCGGTGCCGCCGCCGCCCAGGACGTGACGGGCGCCGGCGCCAGCTTCCCCGCGCCGCTGTATGCCAAATGGGCGTCCGACTACCACAAGGCGACCGGTGCCCGCATCAACTACCAGTCGGTCGGCTCCGGCGCCGGCATCCAGCAGATCGAGGCCGGGACGGTGGACTTCGGCGCCTCCGACATGCCCTTGAAGGACGGGGAGCTCAAGGCCAGGGGCCTGGTGCAGTTCCCCACGGTGGTCGGCGGCGTGGTGCCGGTCGTGAACATCCCCGGGCTGGCGGCCGGGCAACTGCGCCTGAGCGGCCCGGTGCTGGCGGACATCTACCTGGGCAGGATCGCGAAGTGGAGCGACCCGGCCCTCACCGCGCTCAATCCAGGCGTGAAGCTGCCGGATGCGCCGATTGCCGTCGTGCGCCGCGCCGACGGCTCGGGCACCAGCTTCATCTTCACCAACTACCTGTCCAAGGTGAGCCCGGACTGGAAGGCGAAGGTGGGCGAGGGCACCGCCGTGAACTGGCCGACCGGCGCGGGTGGCAAGGGCAACGAGGGCGTCGCCGCCTTCGTACGCCGCCTGCCCAACTCCATCGGCTACGTGGAATACGCGTACGTGAAGCAGAACAGGATGACCTACGCGCTGCTGCAGAACGCGGCCGGTCGCTTCGTGGCACCCGAGGACACGGCCTTCAAGGCGGCCGCCGCCGGCGCGGAGTGGGCGAAGACCTTCCACCAGATCCTCACCAACCAGCAGGGTGCCGACGCGTGGCCGATCACCGGCGCCACCTTCATCCTGATGCACAAGGCGCAGGAGAAGCCTGCGCAGGCCAGCGCCACGCTGAAGTTCTTCGAGTGGGCGTACCGCAACGGCGACAGGACGGCCGACGACCTGGACTACGTGCCGATGCCGGCGGCGGTGAAGGCCCAGGTGGAAAGGCTGTGGGCCACCGAGATCCGGGACGCGAGCGGCAAGTCCGCCGCTGCGAAGTAGGAAGAAGCTGTCCGTAACGCGGCATGGACCGAGCTTCCACCCTCGTCGGCGTCCCCGCCCTCGGTGTTCCGCTGTCCGCGCCGGCCGGCCGCCTGCGCCGCGCCGCCGCGATCGATCACGTGTTCGGCTGGACGGCGCGGCTCGCCGCCCTGCTGACGCTGGCCGTGCTGGCGGGCATCCTCGTCTCCCTGCTGGTGGGCGCCTGGCCAGCGATCGAGAGATACGGCCTGGGCTTCTTCACCAGCAGCGTGTGGGACCCGGTGGGCGAGTCCTTCGGCGGCGCCGCGATGATCTACGGCACCATGGCGACCTCGCTGATCGCGTTGGCGATCGCGGTGCCCGTGAGCTTCGGGATCGCGCTGTTCCTGACCGAACTCTCGCCGGCGTGGCTGAAGCGCCCGCTCGGCACCGCGATCGAACTGCTGGCCGCCGTGCCATCCATCGTCTACGGCATGTGGGGCCTGCTGGTGTTCGGCCCCATCCTCGCCGCCTGGGTGCAGCAGCCGCTGCAGGCCGCCTTCGCCGGGGTGCCGCTGCTCGGGCCGCTGTTCTCCGGCCCGCCGGTGGGCCTCGGCATCCTGGCTGCCGGGATCATCCTGGCGATCATGATCATCCCCTTCATCGCCGCGGTGATGCGCGACGTGTTCGAGGTGACGCCGCCCATGCTCAGGGAGTCGGCGTATGCACTCGGCTCGACGACCTGGGAGGTGGTGTTCCGCGTGGTGCTGCCCCACACCAAGGCCGGCGTGATCGGCGGGATCATGCTGGGGCTGGGCCGCGCGCTGGGCGAGACGATGGCCGTCACTTTCGTGATCGGCAACTTCAACCAGCTCGACACGCCGAGCCTGTTCGCACCGGCCAACAGCATCACGTCGGCCCTCGCCAATGAATTCGCCGAAGCCGGGCAGGGCATGCACCAGTCCGCGCTGGTCTACCTGGGCCTGGTGCTGTTCCTCATCACCTTCGTCGTGCTCTCGCTGTCGAAGCTGTTGCTCGCGCGGCTGCGCCGCAACGAGGGAGCGCCGGCGTGACCGAGGCAGAGCGCAAGTACCTGGCGCGCAAGCGCGTCAACCGCATCGCGCTGGCGCTCTCGCTGGCGGCCATGGCCTTCGGCGTGTCCTGGCTGGTCTGGATCCTGTGCGAGACGGTGCGGCTCGGCTTCGGCGGACTGGCCTGGACGACGATCAGCGAGATGACGCCGCCGCCGAACGAGGGCGGCGGCATCCTGAACGCGATCTGGGGCTCGGTGCTGATGGTGCTGCTGGCCACCTTCGTCGGCACGCCCGTCGGCATCATGGCCGGCATCTACCTGGCCGAATACGACCGCCACGGCTGGCTCGGATCGACCACGCGCTTCGTCAACGACATCCTGCTGTCCGCGCCCTCCATCGTGATCGGCCTGTTCGTCCATGCCGTCGTGGTGGCGCGCTTCAGGCACTTTTCGGGCTGGGCCGGCGCCATCGCGCTGGCGTTGATCGTGATCCCGATCGTGATCCGCACCACCGAGAACATGCTGCTCCTGGTGCCGGCGGGCCTGCGCGAGGCCGCCCATGCGCTCGGCGCGCCGAAATGGAAGGTGATTTCCGGCATCACGCTGCGCGCCGCGCGCGCGGGCGTGGTCACCGGCGTGCTGCTGGCGGTGGCCCGCATCTCGGGCGAGACCGCGCCGCTGCTCTTCACGGCCTTGAACAACCAGTTCTTCACCTCCGACCTGTCGCAGCCGATGGCCAGCCTGCCGGTGACCATCTTCAGGTTCGCCATGAGCCCGTACGAGAACTGGCAGCAGCTCGCCTGGGCCGGCGTCTTCCTCATCACGCTGGCCGTGCTGGCCCTGAACATCCTGGCGCGCGTCGTCACCCGCAGCAAGCACTGAACGGATCCATGCAAGCCACGCTCCCTCCCTCGCCGGTGCGCACCAGCCTCTCGGTGCGCAAGCTGAATTTCTACTACGGCAAGTACCACGCGCTGAAGAACATCGATCTCGACATCCCGGAGAAGAAGGTCACGGCCTTCATCGGCCCTTCCGGCTGCGGCAAGTCCACGCTGCTGCGCACCTTCAACCGCATGTACCAGCTCTACCCGGACCAGCGCGCGGAGGGTGAGATCGCCTTCGACGGCGAGAACCTGCTGACGTCGAAGAAGGACGTGGCCCTGATCCGCGCCCGGATCGGCATGGTGTTCCAGAAACCCACGCCCTTCCCGATGTCCATCTACGACAACATCGCCTTCGGCGTGCGCCTGTTCGAGAACCTCGAGGAGGCAGACATGGACGAGCGGGTGGAGTGGGCGCTGGAGAAGGCGGCCCTGTGGGGCGAGGTGAAGGGCAAGCTGCACCAGAGCGGCGCCGGCTTGTCGGGCGGCCAGCAGCAGCGCCTGTGCATCGCGCGCGGCATCGCCATCAAGCCCGAGGTGCTGCTGCTGGACGAACCCTGTTCTGCGCTGGACCCGATCTCCACCGGCAAGATCGAGGAGCTGATCGCCGAGCTGAAGAAGGACTACACCGTGGTGATCGTCACGCACAACATGCAGCAGGCCGCCCGTGTGTCCGACTACACCGCCTACATGTACCTGGGAAACCTGGTGGAAGTGGGCGAGACGGAGCAGATCTTCTTCCAGCCGCGGCGCCAGGAAACCGAGGACTACATCACCGGCCGCTTCGGCTGATGGAGGGCACGGCGATGCTGGACAAGCACCTATCCACCCAGTTCGACAGCGAGCTCGATGCCCTGTCGTCGCGGGTGATGGAACTCGGCGGACTGGTGGAGTCGCAGATCCGCCAGGCCACCTACGCGCTTGCGAACTTCAGCGACGAGGCCGCGGGACAGGTCGTCGAAACCGAGCACCGGGTGAACCTGATGGAGCTGGAGATCGACCGCGAGCTGTCCTCGATCATCGCGCGGCGCCAGCCGACCGCGCGCGACCTGCGGCTGCTGATGGCGATCTCGCGCGTCACCGCCAACCTGGAGCGCGTGGGCGACGAGGCGGAGCGGGTGGCGCGGATGGTGCGCTCCATCCTGGCCCGCAGCGGCACCGCCCGCTCGCTGCCGGCCGGCGAACTGCGCGTGGCATCGGACCTCGCCTCGGCCGGGCTGCGCAAGTCGCTGGACGCCTTCGCGCGCCTGGACTGCGCCAGCGCCGTGGCGATCCTGAAGGAGGACGACGCGCTCGACCGCGAGTTCGACGGCTTCGTGCGCAAGCTGATCACGTACATGATGGAAGACCCGCGCACCATTTCCAGCAGCCTCGACCTGTTGTTCATCGCCAAGGCCATCGAGCGCATCGGCGACCATGCCAAGAACATCTCGGAATGCATCATCTACGTCGTCAAGGGCGCCGACGTGCGGCACAGTACGATGGAGCAGATCGAGTCCACCGTGAAATCCCGCGGATGAAGCAGCCAGCCCGCATCCTGATCGTCGAGGACGAACCCGCGATCGCCGAACTGATCGCGGTGAACCTGCGCCACAACGGCCTGGCCCCCGTCTGGGCCGAGGACGGCGAGGCCGCGCAGCGCGAGATCGATGCCGTGCTGCCGGACGCGATCCTCCTGGACTGGATGCTGCCCGGCGCGACGGGCGTGCAGCTCGCACGGCGCTGGCGCGGCGACGCGCGCACCCGGGGCGTGCCCATCCTCATGCTCACCGCGCGCGGCGACGAACCGGACAAGGTCGCGGGCCTGGACGCCGGCGCCGACGACTACATCACCAAGCCCTTTTCCACCCAGGAACTGCTGGCGCGCATCCGCGCCGTGCTGCGGCGGCGCGCGCCGGAAAAGAGCGAGGAGCGCGTCGCGCTGGCCGGGCTGACCCTCGACGCGGCGACGCATCGTGTCTCCTGGGAGGGCAAGCCGCTGAAGCTCGGCCCCACCGAATTCAAGCTGCTGCATTACCTGATGAAGCATCCGGAGCGCGTGCACAGCCGTCAGCAACTGCTGGATCGCGTCTGGGGTGACCACGTGTTCCTCGAGGAACGCACGGTGGATGTGCACGTCAAGCGGCTGCGCGAGGCGCTGGGCCCAGCCGGCGGGCTGGTGGAGACGGTGCGCGGCGCCGGCTATCGCATCACGGCGCAGCCGGCGGGCGCGTGAGCGCGCGCGTCTTCATCTTCCTTTCCTGCCTCGCCGGCGGCGGCGTCATCGGCTGGCTGCTGGAAGCGTGGCCCGGCGCCACGCTCGGTGTCGCGGCCGGCGCGGCGCTCTGGTTCACGCTCGACACCTTCGCGGCCACCCGCGTGCTGCGCTGGCTGGAGGCCGGCCAGTTGCGCGGCGCGCCCACGCTCGCGGGCGCCTGGGGCCGGGCGGCGGCGCGGGCCCGGCGGGCGCTGGCTGCGCGCGAGGAGCGCGCCGACGACGCCGAGCGGCGGCTGCACGCCTTCCTCGATGCGATCCGGACCTCGCCCAATGGCGTGGTGCTGCTCGATGCGCGCGGCGGCATCGAGTGGTTCAACCAGACCGCGGCCAACCACCTCGGGCTCGATTTCCAGCGCGACCTGCAGCAGCAGGTGGTCAACCTGCTGCGCGATCCGCGCTTCACCGAGTTCTATCACGCCGGCCACTACACGGGCGACGTCGTCATCGATGCAGCGGGCAGCACGCCCGCGCGGCCGCGCCGCATCGCCCTGCACGTGCATCCCTACGGCGAAGGCCGCCGGCTGCTGCTCTCGCGCGACGTGACGGCGGTGGAGCAGGCCGAGGCCATGCGGCGCGACTTCGTCGCCAACGTCTCGCACGAGATCCGCACGCCGCTGACGGTGCTGGCGGGCTTCGTCGAGACCCTGCAGACGCTGGAGCTCGCCGCGCCCGAGCAGGAGCGCTACCTCGGCCTGATGGCGCAGCAGGCGCAGCGCATGCAGATGCTGGTGGCCGACCTGCTGGTGCTGTCCCGCCTGGAAGGCAGCCCGCCGCCGGGAGCAGGCGAGTGGATGGCCATGCAGGGGCTGATGGCGCAATGCGAGCAGGAAGCGCGCGCGCTGGCGGCCGTCCAGGCCAAGACCCTGCGGCTGGTGTTCGATGCCGGCGACGGGATGGCCGTGGCCGGGGCGCCGGGTGAACTCCAGAGCGCCTTGTCCAACCTGGTGAGCAACGCAGTGCGCTACACGCCCTCCGGCGGCACGGTGGAAGTGCGCGCGAGCCCGACGCCACAGGGCGGCGTGGCGCTGTCCGTGCGCGATACCGGGCCGGGCATCGCGCCGGAACACCTGCCCCGGCTGACCGAGCGCTTCTACCGGGTCGACCGCAGCCGCTCGCGCGAAAGCGGCGGCACCGGCCTGGGGCTGGCGATCGTCAAGCACATCGTGCAGCGGCACGGGGGCGAACTGCGCATCGAGAGTGCGCCCGGCCGCGGCTCCACCTTCACCATGGTGCTGCCGCCCGGCCGCGTGCGCGTGCAGCAGCCGGATGTCACGCGTTCCTAAGCCGCAACCGTGATGCGGCTGTCGCGCACGGCGCGCCACAGGATCAGCGGCAGCACGATGGCCAGCACCGCCAAGGCGAAGCTGCTGCCGATCCAGAAGGCGGCGGGGCTCTGCAGCGCCGGCCAGGTGCCGACCCCCCGGTACGCGAGCTGGTAGCCCCCCAGCACGCCTACGCCCCACAGCAGAATGCAGTAGGCCACCAGCGGCGCCACGGTCACGCGGTAGGAACGCAGCATGAACACGCACAGCGCCTGCATCGCATCGCCGAAGTGGTACACGGCCACCCACGCGAGCAGGCCGGTGGCGACGGCGGCGACCTGCCGGTCCGACGAGTAGAGCGAGGCGAGGCCGCTGCGCGCCAGCATCATCGCGCAGCCCATGACCACCGCCAGCGTCAGCCCGATGCGAAAGCCGGTGCGGATGCTGCCGCGGGCCTTCTTCGCCTCGCCGGCCCCGAGCCAGTAGCTCACCCGCGCGCTGGTGGCGATCGCGATCGACAGCGGCACCATGTACATCACCGCCGCCAGGTTGGCGGCGATCTGGTGGGCGGCCGAGGCCAGCGTTCCCTGGCGGGCGATGAACAGCGACATCAGCGTGAAGGACGTGACCTCCACCATGATCGCCAGGCCCGCCGGGATGCCCAGGCGCGCGAACTCCGCGATGGTGCGCCAGTGCGGCGGCTCCGGCGGCCGCCATACCGCGTACGGCGCGTACAGCGCGCTGGTGCGCACCATCCAGAGCGCGATCGCCACGAACAGGTAGTTCACGACCACGGTGGCCCAGGCGCAGCCCACCGCGCCCATGGCGGGCACGCCGGCGCCGCCGAAGGCGAACCAGATCGTCAGCGGCACCTTCACCAGCATCGAGGCGAGCTGCAGCCAGGTCACGAGCTGCGGATGCCCGAGGCTCTGGTTCAGGGTGCTGTACATCCGGAACAGCAGCGCCGGCGGCAGCGCCAGCGCCAGCACCGAAAGGTACTGGCGCACGTCGTCCTGCAGTGCGGGCGGTACTTCCGTGCCTTGCAGCAGCGTGTTGGGGAACAGCAGCCCGAAGACGCCGGCCACGCTGGCCAGCACCGCGAGGTACAGCGCCTGCCGCACGGAGCGCCCGACCTCCTCGTGCCGCCGGCCGCCGTGCAGCTCGGCCCAGATCGGCAGGAGCGCCTGCAGCACGCCCATGAGCGCGACGAAGACCGTGATGTAGACCGCCGAGCCGACGGAGAGCGCCGCCAGTGCCTGCTGCGAATAACGCCCGGCCACGATCGTGTCCGTGATGCCGAAGGCCATGGTGGCCAGCTGGCCCGCCAGCACCGTGCCGGCGTGGCGCGCGATGATGCCGCGTTCGCTCGCGCCAGCTCCGGCGCTCACGGGACCTGCTTGTACAGGAGCACGTTCTCGCGCGTGTCCGTCGGCCGCGGGATGCTGGCCACCAGCTTCCAGCGCGCCGGCGCGAACGCCATCGGCACCGAGGCCTGCAGCTCCTCCGAGGCGATCAGCCAGGGGCAGGCGCTGGGCGCCGCCGCCATGTGCAGGTCCAGCTTGCCGTGGTAGCGCAGTGCGGCGACCTGCGCGCGCGTGAGGCCGAACACCTCGACGCAACCGGGCGCGTCCATGCGCGCCCGCACCCGCTCCACCAGCGGCGCATAGCTGCGCGCGTAATCGAGCACCGGCAGCCACAGCGTCATCACCAGCAGCCAGCCGAGCGCGGAGCCGCCCGCCGGCAGCACCAGGCTCTTCCAGATCGCCTCGCGGCTGCGCGCGGTGCGCCAGCGCACCAGCGCGATCCAGGCGAGGGTGGCCGCCAGTGCGACCACGAAGGGCAGCAGCGAGAACGAGGGCACGAAGCCGGGCGCGAGCCGCGCCACGTTGGCGGCCGGCTTGGGCGGCACGCCCGTCTGCAGCGAGATCCAGATCACCCAGATGACCAGGGCGCAGCCGCTGAAGAACAGCAGGGTGAACCAGTCGATCAGCGCCGACACGCTGCGCTTGAAGGTCGGCAGCGCGAACGCGGCGAGCGTCGCCATGGCGGGCAGGCTCAGGAGCAGGGCGCGGTCGGGGTTGGGCGCGAGCACCGAGGTGAGGATGCCCACCACCGCGAACCACAGCGGCAGCGCCACGTGGCGCTGCCCCAGCTGGCGCCGCCAGCGCCACACCGTCCACAGCGCCAGCGGCCAGGCCGGCCAGGTGAACCAGGCCAGCAGGCGGCCGATCGAGGGCCAGTCGCGCGTCGCGGCGAAGGGGCCGGGCGTGAGGCGCCACTCCCACATGTCGAACGCGGCGGCGACCACCCCGGCGGCGAGCCCCACGGCGACGATCAGCGCCGCGCCGCGGCTGCCGCGCGTGTCGGTCGCGGCGTCCTGCGGCGCACCGGCGAAGTGCAGCACTGCGCCGCCGAGCGCGAACAGGCTCGCCATGGCGGGCGCGCCGCTCAGGCCGAGGCCGGCCAGGCCGGCACCGAGGGCCAGCGTCGGCACGGTCATGCGGTACGGCAGCGCCGCCAGCCCATAGAAGGTGAGGGCGGTGAACCCGAGCTGCGCCAGGGCGGGCGTCGTTTCGTGCGAGAGCTGCGCCAGCCCGAGGCAGGCGATCAGGGCCAGCAGGCCGCCGTCGGCCATGGCGCGCGCGTAGTCGGTGGGGTGCGCCTCGCCGCCGAAGGCGAAGGGCACGGGCTGCGCGCCCGGCGTGCGGGCCAGGAAGTAGACGCCGTACCAGGTGGCCAGCAGCGTCAGCACCAGCAGGGCGATGAAGGGGATGCGCGCGGCGAAGTCGGCGGTCAGCCAGGCCGGTGCGATGCGCATCGCCCAGGCACCCAGCCAGTAGGGCAGCAGGGCGTCGAATTCGGGGGGCTGCCCCAGCAGGTCCGGGTTGAGCCACTGGGCGTCGCCCAGGGCCAGCTCGTACATGTAGCCGAACGCCATGATGTCCGCGTTCTTCCACGGCTCGCGGCCGATGAAGCCGGGCAGCACGTACGCCGCGCAGAACAGCAGCAGCGCCAGCCTGGGCAGGCGGCGCACGGCGCCCTGGGTGACGATGGCGGGGGTCGGCTGATTCACGCGCGCGAGTTTGTCACAGGCCGGCAGACGGGCTTGGCGCGGCGGCGCCGTAACGAAAAAGGCAGCCCGGAAGCTGCCTTTCGTGGGTGGAGACCTTGCGGATTACTTCGCGGCGGCCTTGTTGCCGAACTTCTTCAGGAACTTGTCCACGCGGCCGCCCATGTCGGACACGGACTTCTGCGTGCCGGTATAGAAGGGGTGCGACTCGCTGGAGGTATCCAGCTTGAACAGCGGCAGTTCGCGGCCGTCGTCCATCTTCGTGGTCTCGCGGGTGGCCACGCACGAGCGCGTGACGAACTTGAAACCGTTCGACAGGTCGACGAAGCAGACGTCGCGGTAATTGGGGTGGATGCCTTCTTTCATGGGGGTCCTCGTGTCGGTTCGGCAGCCGCGCCAGGAGATCTGGCGTACTTTCCGGAAAAGCTCTCGATTATAGCGGAACGCGGGGTACGGGAGACATGAACGCAGAAGCCGCAAAAGTTACGCAAAAGCCGCAGAAAAGACCCTTCAAGAGGTTTTCCCTTTTGCGGTTTCTGCGTAACTTTTGCGGCCTCTGCGTTCGGCAGTCGGGGTTGGCTGTTGGCTGTTGGCTGCCCGCCTTACCCGCCCCGCCGCATCATGTCGAAGAACTCCACGTTGGTCTTGGTGGCCTTCATCGACTTGAGGACCATCTCCATCGCCTCGATCTCGTCCATGTTGTACATGAACTGGCGCAGGATGCGGGTCTTCTGCAGGATCTCGGGGGCCAGCAGCAGTTCCTCGCGGCGCGTGCCGGAGCGATTGAGCTGGATCGAGGGGAACACGCGCTTCTCGTACAGGCGGCGATCGAGGTGCAGTTCGCAGTTGCCGGTGCCCTTGAACTCCTCGAAGATCACTTCGTCCATGCGCGAGCCGGTGTCGATCAGCGCGGTGGCGATGATCGTGAGCGAGCCACCTTCCTCGACGTTCCGCGCGGCACCCAGGAAGCGCTTGGGGCGCTGCAGCGCGTTGGCATCCACGCCGCCCGTGAGCACCTTGCCGGAGGAGGGCACGACGTTGTTGTAGGCCCGGGCCAGGCGCGTGATCGAGTCCAGCAGGATCACGACGTCCTTCTTCAGTTCGACCAGGCGCTTGGCGCGCTCGATCACCATCTCGGCGACGTGCACGTGGCGGGCGGCGGGCTCGTCGAAGGTGGACGCGATCACTTCGGCCTTCACCGAGCGCTGCATGTCCGTCACTTCTTCCGGGCGCTCGTCCACCAGCAGCACCATCATGTAGCTGTCCGGGAAGTTGGCCGCGATGGCGTGCGCGATGTGCTGCATCATCACCGTCTTGCCGCTCTTGGGCGGGGCGACGATCAGCGCGCGCTGGCCCTTGCCGATCGGCGCGATGATGTCGATCACGCGGCCGGTGATGTTCTCTTCGCTCTTGAGGTTGTCGCGTTCGAGGCGCATCTGTTCCCGCGGGAACAGGGGCGTCAGGTTCTCGAACATGATCTTGTGCTTGTTGTCCTCCGGCAGGCCGCCGTTGACCTTGTCGAGCTTGGTCAGCGCGAAGTAGCGCTCGCCGTCCTTGGGCGTGCGGACCTCGCCTTCGATCATGTCGCCGGTGTGCAGGTTGAAGCGGCGCACCTGCGAAGGCGAAATGTAGATGTCGTCGGTGCTGGCGGTGTAGCTCGTGTCCGGGCTGCGCAGGAAACCGAAGCCGTCCGGCAGGATCTCCAGCACGCCATCGGCGAAGACCTGCTCGCCCGCGCGCGCGCGCTTCTTGATGATGGCGAACATCAGCTCCTGCTTGCGCATGCGGCCGGTGTTCTCGATCTCGAGCTCTTCGGCCTGCTTGAGGACTTCCGAGACGTGCAGCGCCTTGAGTTCGTTCAGGTGCATGGAGGTACCCCTGTGGGGAGTTCTTGTCGGTGGTCTGGGGGAGGTTCGTTGCGGGGCGAGAGGTGCCCTGCGAACCGGTACTCGAACTGCGCCGCCTCGCGCGGCTGCAGTGATTGGGCGGAATTATGCAGCAAAAATGCGGGAGGGGCGAATGCCCCGGCCACAAAGGAGAAACGGGGCCACAGGCCCCGTCTGGCGACAATCCGGCGCGCGGATCAAGCGAGTTGCTGGTCGATGAAGGCGGTGAGTTGCGCCTTGCTCATGGCGCCCACCTTGGTCGCGGCGAGCTGGCCGTCCTTGAACAGCATCAGCGTGGGGATGCCGCGGATGCCGAACTTGGCCGGCACGTCGCGGTTCTCGTCGACGTTCATCTTGGCGATCTGCAGCTTGTCCTTGTAGGCGACGGAGACCTCGTCGAGGATGGGCGCGATCATCTTGCAGGGGCCGCACCATTCCGCCCAGTAGTCCACGAGGACCGGCTTGTCCGCCTTCAGGACGTCGGATTCGAAGGACGCGTCGGAAATGTGCTTGATCAGGTCGCTGGCCATGGGTTCCTCTGGTTGCGGGTCATGCCGCTTGCGCTGCGAGAGGGAAATTGTGACAGAAACCGGAAGCCGCGGCCGGCCTGGGGAGAAGGTCCTTCGCTATCGGGACGATAGCATCGGCCAGCGCGCGGCCGCGTGGCCACGCGCTGCGCTCAGAAGCTCGTGCGGTAGTAGATCATCGGCCCGCCGTACTTGCGGCGCAGGGAGATGCGTCCGCCGCCTTCGAGCTGCATGCCGATGAAGCTGCGATCGAACGCGAACGGGCTCTTGGCCGCCGCCGCCAGGCTCACCTCGAAGCGCGCGCCATAGACCGCCTGGCGCGCCTGCACCAGCGAATACGCATCGTCCTCGGTGTTCATGCGCCGCCATGCGGTGATGTCCACGTGCTGGCCCTGCACGCGCTGGCTCCAGCGCAGGCCCACGTCGAAGCTCGGCCGCTGCGGTTGCAGGCCGATCGTCGACAGGCCCGGGCGTGCCGCGAAGCCGCTCATGCCGACGACGGGGCCGAGGCCGTAGTTGCCGGGATGCGAGGGGATCAGCGACACGTCGACGCGCGGCGCCTGGAAGCCGGCGTCCTGGGCCTCGATGCGTGGCAGCGTGGTGGTTTGCACCTCGACCCGGACCGCGGGTTCCCGGGCCTGCGCGACGAGGACGTCGCCGGCCGGGCGTGAAGCTTCCTGCGCCCATGCGGCAGGGCAAGCAATCCACAGCGCGGCGAGGGCGCAGACGGTCGTTCGACGATTCCTGTGCGTGCCGGCGACTTCCGCGGCAGCCTCAGCAGCGTTCTCCATGGCTCACCTCCCAGTGATGCGAAGAAGTCTGGCAGGGCAGTAGCGGGAAGTTTGTGGGATGTCTCGTCAGGAGCGTGTAAGACCGCGCCCGCGCGTAACGCGGATGCAGGAGGACAAATCGACGGACGGCACGCCGCCGGGCAGCGGCGAGCGTTGCGCTGAAGGCCGGCTCGGCGCTAGTCCCCCATGTGCTGCCAGCGTTCTTCCGGCAAGGCCTGGAGCGCCTCGTGGACTTTCGCCAGCACGCCTTGCGAGGCGGCCCACTCGATGTGGTCGCGCAGCCGGCTGCGCTTTTCCAGCGTGGGCAGTTGCTCCCACTCCGCCCGTGTCGCGGGCACGCGGGCGAGCTGATCCGGCTTGTTCGGAAGCCAGTCGTACAGGCGCTGCCACACGAGCGGCTTGGGGCACACGCGGTTGTGCCGGCGGGCGTGCTGCAGCACGTCTTCCACCGACAGCGCAGCGTTCGCGGGCCTGGCCGGCACGGGCAGGCACGCAGGCTCCGTCTTCTCGAAGCCACGTTCGTGCGCGTTGTGCAGCGCCTGGAACATGGCCCACGAGGTGTCGGTGTTCTTCTCGAGCACCTCGATCTCGTGCCCCGGCGCGCGCCGCGGATCCGATTTCCGCGTGATTCCCGGTGAACCTGCCACGTCCCCTCCGACTTCTCTGAATCCCTCTCGAGCGCGAATGTAATCGAATGTTTCGAACAAATGCGTCGTGGAAGTGCTGCAGAGACGCAGGTGCACGCATGCGGTGCGTGATTGCGTGAACTACTTGGCGGCGGGAGATGTCGGGACGGTCGGCGGGCGCGCTGATGCGCGTCGCGATCACGGAAGGAAGAAGGTGACGAGCCTTACCCCCGGCACTGGCTCCACAGTTAGGGCTGCTTGGTTCCCCACCTGACCCGGTTGGCCGCTTCACCATGCGGGGAGGCCCGTCACTTCGCATTCTACCCGCGTGCGGCGTCGCGCCGACGCGAGGGCACGGATGACGTTCTGCGAGAATCACCGCCCATGTCGTATCTCGTGCTCGCCCGGAAGTACCGGCCCCGGACCTTCAGCCAGATGGTGGGCCAGGAGCACGTGGTGCAGGCGCTGACGAATGCGCTGGAGCAGCAGCGGCTGCACCACGCCTACCTCTTCACCGGCACGCGCGGCGTGGGCAAGACGACCGTCTCGCGCATCCTGGCCAAGTCGCTGAACTGCCAGGGACCGGACGGGCAGGGCGGCATCACGGCCACCCCTTGCGGCGTGTGCCAGGCCTGCACCGATATCGATTCGGGCCGCTTCGTCGACTACACGGAGCTCGATGCGGCATCGAACCGCGGCGTCGACGAGGTCCAGTCGCTGCTCGAACAGGCCGTGTACAAGCCGGTGCAGGGCCGCTTCAAGGTCTTCATGATCGACGAAGTGCACATGCTCACGGGGCACGCGTTCAACGCGATGCTCAAGACGCTCGAAGAGCCGCCGGAATACCTGAAGTTCGTGCTGGCCACGACCGATCCGCAGAAGGTGCCCGTCACCGTCCTTTCGCGCTGCCTGCAGTTCAACCTGCGGCCGATGGCGCCGGAGACGGTGCAGGAGCACCTGGCGCACGTGCTGGAAGCCGAGGCGGTGCCGGCCGATGCGCAGGCGCTGCGGCTGCTGTCGCGGGCCGCGCGCGGCTCGATGCGGGATGCGCTCTCGCTCACCGACCAGGCAATCGCGTTCGGCGGCGGCCAATTGCGCGAAGCCGCGGTGCGCCAGATGCTCGGGAGCGTCGACCGCAGCCACGTGTTCCGGCTGGTCGAGGCACTGGCGAACGGGGACGGCAAGACGGTGGTCGAAACCTCCGAGGACCTGCGCCTGCATGGCCTGAGCGCCGCCGCGGCGCTGGAGGAGATGAGCCTGGTGCTGCAACGCATGGCCGTGCTGCAGGCCGTGCCGGAGGCGGCGGATGGGAGCGACGAAGAGGGCGTGACGATCGCGCGGCTCGCGGCGCTGATGCCGGCCGACGAGACGCAGCTGCTTTACAGCATCTGCCTGCATGGGCGGGGCGAGCTGGGGCTGGCGCCGGACGAGTACGCGGCGCTGACGATGGTGTTGCTGCGGCTGCTGGCGTTCAAGCCGGGGGTGGCTCAAAAAAAAAGTCTGGCGGGGCGTGAGGGGCTAGGCGCTGGGGTTCGCGCAGCTCACCACCAGCCTACGGAATCCGCAGCTCCCCGTAGGCTGGCGGTGAGCGGCGACAGCCCAAACCCCAGCGTTCCCGCACCCGCCCCCAGCGTCTCCGCACCCATCCCGCAAGCCCCACGCCCCACCGCACCCCCCGGCCACGTCCTCCCCGTCGTCGAACCCCGCCAGGCCGGCACCCGCCCCGCGACGCCCGCCACCTGCGACAACGGCGACAACGGCGACGTCGTCGGCGTCCCGGTCCGCGTCCCGCCCGAGCCGGCCCGCGAAACACCCTCCGGTGTCCCCTTGGTCACGCCCACCCCCGAGGGCGACTTCTGGCAGGCAACCGTGCAGCAGCTCGTCGAGCGCGAGGCGATCACCGCGCTGGTCCGCGAACTGGCCCTGCAGGCGCAACTGGTCGCCCGCGACGAGGGCCACTGGATGCTGCGCGTGGAACGCGAGTCGCTGAACCAGGGAGTCGCCCGCGAGCGGCTGCGCAATGCGCTGCAGGCGCTCGGCCACGCGGTGGACCTGTCGGTGGAAGTGGGGACTGTCACCGACAGCCCGGCGCGGCGCAATGCGGCCGCGGCGGCGCGGCGCCAGCAGGCCGCGGAGCAGATCATCTACAACGACCCGTTCGTGCAGCAGATGCAGCGCGAGTTTGGGGCGAAAATCGTCCCGGGCAGCATCAAGCCCGTCGAGAAACACTGAAGAGAGCACATTATGTTCAACAAGGGACAGCTGGCCGGCCTCATGAAGCAGGCGCAGGCAATGCAG
Source organism: Ramlibacter alkalitolerans (assembly GCF_016722765.1). GTDB lineage: Bacteria > Pseudomonadota > Gammaproteobacteria > Burkholderiales > Burkholderiaceae_C > Ramlibacter > Ramlibacter alkalitolerans. Next base: position 107,240 of record NZ_JAEQND010000003.1, read on the forward strand.
GACAACCTGAAGAAGGCACAGGAGGAGCTGGCCCTCATCGAGGTGAGCGGCGAGTCGGGCGCCGGCCTCGTGAAGGTCGTCATGACCTGCAAGCACGACGTCAAGCGCGTCACCATCGACCCGAGCCTGCTCGCGGACGACAAGGACATGCTGGAGGACCTGGTGGCGGCCGCCTTCAATGCCGCGGTGCGCAAGGCCGAAGAGACCACGCAGGAGAAGATGGGCAAGCTCACCGCGGGCCTGCCCCCCGGCATGAAGCTCCCGTTCTGAAGGTGTTCGCCCCCACGCTCCTCACTGCGTGTAGTCGCTGCCCCCCAAGGGGGCGCAAGCCGCCTAGAGGCGGCTCGTCGGCGGCTTGATGGCCGAACCGTCCCTCCAGGCGCTCGTCGAGGCGCTGCGGCGCCTGCCGGGCGTCGGCGTGAAATCCGCCTCGCGCATGGCCTTCCACCTGCTGCAGCATGACCGCGAGGGCGCGCAGGTGCTCGCGCAGGCCTTGCAGCAGGCGGCCACGCGCATCCGCCACTGCAGCCTGTGCCATACCTTCACCGAGGAGGAGGTGTGCGCGACCTGCCGCAACCCGCAGCGGGACCATGGCAAGCTGTGCGTGGTGGAGACGCCGGCCGACCAGGCGGCGGTGGAGCGCACGCAGGCCTACAACGGCCGGTACTTCGTCCTCATGGGCAAGCTGAGTCCGCTCGATGGCATCGGCCCGAAGGACATCGGGCTGGAAAAGCTGTTCTCGCGCGCCATGGATGGCGAGGTGCAGGAGGTCATCCTGGCCACCAACTTCACCGCCGAAGGCGAGGCCACGGCGCACGTGATCGCCGAGGCCCTCAAGCAACGGGGCCTGAAGGTGTCCCGGCTCGCCCGCGGCGTCCCCGCGGGGAGCGAACTCGAATACGTGGACCTGGGGACCATCGCCCATGCGCTGGTCGACAGGAGGAGCCGATAACGATGTCGTACGCGCGATTCACCGTCGCCTATTGGTGCGTCCTGGTGGCGGTGCTGCTGCCCTTTGCCTGCGCCTACCTGGCCAAGTCCAGGGGCCTGGGCAAGTCCCGCGGCGCGGGCGGTTTCGACAACGCCGACCCGCGCGGCTGGCTCGCCCGCCAGGAGGGCTGGCAGGCACGCGCCAATGCGGCGCAGGCCAACAGCTTCGAGGCACTGCCGTTCTTCATCGGTGCCGTCCTGATCGCGCACCAGGTCGGGGCCCCGCAGGGGCGGCTGGACATCCTCGCCCTGCTGTTCGTCACCCTGCGCATCATCTACATCGTGATGTACGTCGCCGGCCTGCCCACCACGCGATCGGCGATCTGGGCCCTCGCGTTCCTCGCCAACCTCGGCATCTTCCTCAGCGCCGCCTTCCATTAGGCGGCGCCCCTACGGGCGGCGCGAGGGGGCGCAAGCGCCCCGTGTTTTCCCGCAGGGGATGGTCCTGATGCGGTGCACACAAGCGCGCACTACGCTCCTTCGTCACAAGAACACGGAGCACACGAGGGATGCCCATGACGAGGACACTGCTGAATCGCCGCTCCTTCACCCTGCTGGCCGCCGCCGCGGTGGCCGTGCCGGCGCTGCGGGCCCAGGGCCGGCCCGAGAAGAGCAGGCTTTCCATCGCCGTGGGCGGCAAGGCCGCGTTCTACTACCTGCCCCTGACGATCGCCGAACAACTGGGCTACTTCAAGGCCGAAGGCATCGAGGTCGAGATCTCCGACTTCGCGGGTGGCGCCAAGGCGCTGCAGGCCCTGGTGGGCGGATCGGCCGACGTGGTGAGCGGTGCCTACGAGCACACGATCAACATGCAGTCCAAGAACCAGTTCATCGAGTCGATCGTGCTCATGGGCCGGGCACCGCAGATCGCGATGGGCGTCTCCGTCAAGTCCCTTCCCAACTACAAGGGCCTGGCGGACCTGCGGGGCAAGAAGATCGGCGTGACGGCGCCCGGTTCCTCGACCAACATGGTCGCCAACCTGGTGCTCTCCCGCGCCGGCATCAAGGCCACGGAGGTCAGCTACGTCGGCGTGGGCACGTCGGCCGGTGCGCTTACCGCGATGCGCTCGGGCCAGATCGATGCCATGAGCAACATCGATCCCGTGATGACCATGCTGGAGCAGAAGGGCGACGTGCGCATCATCAGCGACACGCGCACGCTCAAGGGCACGCAGGAAGTGTTCGGCGGTCCCATGCCCGCGGCGTGCTTCTACACCCAGGTCGACTTCGTCAAGGCCAATCCCAACACCTGCCAGGGCTTGGCCAACGCCATCGTGCGCGGCCTGAAGTGGCTGCAGACGGCCGGCCCCAGCGACATCATCAAGACCGTTCCCGAGAGCTACCTGCTCGGGGATCGCGCGCTGTACCTGGCGTCGTTCAACAAGGTGCGCGAGGCGCTCGCCCTCGACGGCGTGATGCCGGAAGAGGGCGCGCGCACGGCGCTGAAGGCGCTGGCGAGCTTCGATCCGAGCATCAAGCCGGAGAAGATCGACCTGTCGCGCACCTTCACCAACGACTTCGCCCGCCGCGCGAAGGAGAAATACAAGGCGTGAGCACGCAGGCCACCCTGGCTGCGCCCGCGCTCGAACTCCGCGACATCAGCGTCACCTTCCGCTCGCGGGAGGCGCCGGGCCAGCGCTACACCGCCGTGGCGCACACCAGCCTGGCCATTGCCGCCGGTGAATTCGTCTCCGTGGTGGGGCCCACGGGCTGCGGCAAGTCGACCCTGCTGAACATCGCCGCCGGCCTGCTCGAGCCCTCGGGTGGCGAAGTGCGCGTCTTCGGCGAGCCGCTCGCCGGGATCAACCGGCGCGCCGGCTACATGTTCCAGGCCGACGCGCTGATGCCCTGGCGCAGCGCGCTGGCCAACGTGGTGGTCGGACTGCAGTACCGCGGCGTGCCCGAGCCGCTGGCGCAGCGCGAGGCCGAGGGCTGGCTGGCGCGCGTGGGCCTGGCCGGTTTCGGCGACCGCTATCCGCACCAGCTCTCGGGCGGGATGCGCAAGCGCACGGCCCTGGCGCAGACCCTGGCGCTCGACCCCGACATCATCCTCATGGACGAACCCTTCAGCGCGCTCGACGTCCAGACCCGCCAGTTGATGGAAAACGAGGTGCTGGAACTCTGGGCCGCGAAGAAGAAGGCCGTCCTGTTCATCACGCACGACCTCGACGAAGCCATCGCCATGAGCGATCGCGTCGTGGTCCTGTCCGCCGGCCCCGCCACCCACCCGATCGGCGAATTCCCGATCGCGCTGCCGCGGCCGCGCGACGTGGCCGAGATCCGTGGGGACCCGCACTTCGTGCAGCTGCACGGGCGCATCTGGTCCGTCCTGCGCGAGGAGGTTCTCAAGGGCTACGCGCAGCAGTTGAAGCAGGTCGCATGAGGCCGGGCGAACGCAAGCTGCGCCTGTGGCAGTTCGCGCTGCTGCTCGCGATGCTGGTGCTGTGGCACGCCATCTCGCGCAACGAGCAGAGCGCCTTCTTCCTCGGCGAGCCGGTGAAGGTGGCAGGCCGGATCTGGTCGTGGTTCCTGCCGGTGGAGGTTGCGGCCAACCCGCTGTTCCCCGACGGACTGCCCGGGCGGGCGGACATCTATCCGCACCTGGGCGTGACGCTGCTGGAGACCGTGCTCGCGTTCGCGATCGGCACGGTGCTGGGTCTGGCGGTGGGCCTCTGGCTGGCGCTGGCGCCCACGGCCAGCGCGATCGTCGATCCCTACATCAAGGCCCTGAACTCGATGCCGCGCGTGATCCTGGCGCCGATCTTCTCGCTGTGGTTCGGCCTCGGCATCTGGAGCAAGGTGGCGCTGGCCGTCACGCTGGTGTTCTTCATCGTGTTCTTCAACGTGTACCAGGGCGTGCGCGAGGTCAGCCCGGTGGTGCTGGCCAACGCCCGCATGCTGGGCGCGAACCGCAAGCAGCTGCTGCAGAGCGTGTACCTGCCCAGTGCCACGAGCTGGGTGTTCTCCAGCCTGCACACCTCGGTGGGGCTGGCCTTCGTGGGCGCGGTGGTGGGGGAATACCTCGGCTCCGCGCGGGGCGTGGGCTACCTGATCCTGCAGGCGGAAGGCACCTTCGACGTGAACACCGTGTTCGCGGGCATCGTGGTGCTCACGGCTTTCGCCCTGCTGCTCGACGCGCTGGTGGGCCGCATCGAGCGGCGGCTGATGAAGTGGCAGCCGCGGCAGGGCGAAACCGAAAAACTCTAGCCGCGGCGCCGGTCGTATGGGTGGCGGTCGCGCTTGTTGGGAATGCGGCCGCCGTCGATGTCGATGTCGCGGTCGCTGTGCGGCTCCTGCGGGCGTCGCAGGGGGGCAGCCCTCTCAAGCCCGCACGCTGCAGGACCAGGACGGGTCCCTGTCCGACTCGGCGACATAAAAGGGGGAGGCGCGGGCGCTTCGCCAGCTTCGCGCCAGTCTCTCAACCGCGCCGGAGGACAGTCGCAGAGGCGGACAGGGACCCGGCATGGTCCGGTCCGGAGGCCGCCGCTACCCTACGGTCGCGGCACCGCGGAAGTACGAAGAGCCACCAAAGAGTCAGGGGCCCCACAGGCCCCTTGCAAGAAACAAGGGGCCCGCAGGCCCCTCGAAGCTCGAACCACCGCGCCTCACGAGCGCCGCGGATTCATCGGAAAGCGGTCGCGGTTGTTGCGCACGCCGTCGCCATCGCGGTCGCGGTCATTGCGATTGCGGATCCCGTCGCGGTCGAAGTCGCCGTTGGGGCCCATGCGGTCCACGCGGGCGACACGGCGGGCGTCGAAGCGGTCGGGATGCGGGTCGCGCGCGTTGGCGATCCCGTCGCCGTCGCGGTCCCGGTCCGAGCGGTCCGCGATGCCGTCGTGGTCCATGTCGTGGCCGCGGACCCAGCGGGTCTTGTTGAAGACATTGGGATTCGGGTCGCTCTTGTTGGCAAAGCCGTCGCCGTCACGGTCGCTGTCATGGCGGTTCTGGATACCGTCGCGGTCCAGGTCGCCCCTCGGGTTCAGCTGCGCCGCGTGGGATACGGCACCGAACGTCATCAGCGAGGCAGCCACGAGGGCGCCCATCAAGGTCTTGTTGCGCATGCGAAATCTCCTTTTCTGTATCCCTCCACCTTGGGGCCGCAGCAGCGGCGGGCCAAGGGCTGATGCGCTGTCAAGCGCGTCGGAAGCGTCCTAACCCGAACGGAACTGCGCAGGAAAAAGGGCCCCGAAGGGCCCTGGATCGCGGCGCAGCGTCAGCTGCGGTTCGGGTTGCGCGGGAAGCGGTCGCGGCGGTCCGGGATGCCGTCGCCGTCCCAGTCGCGGCCACGGGCCATGCGCTCGGCGCGGCGCTCCTCGCGGCGTTCCTCACGGGCGGCCTGGCGGCGCTCCCAGTTGTTGCCGACGAACACCCAGCTGCCGTCGCCACGCTGCACCCAGCGCGGCTCGCGGTACTCGTAGCCCACGCGCTCGCGCAGCCAGCTGCCTTCGACCCACGCGTATTCATTGCCGCGCCACTCGTAGTGGCCCGGTGCCCAGACCCAGCCGGAACGCGGGGCGGGAACGACCTCGTGGCGCGGTGCCGGCGGCGCCACCGAAACGACGGCGGTGTACTGCGCCTGGGCGGCGGCGCCGAAGCCCATCAGCGCCGCGGCGAAGGCGGCAGCCAGAAGCGACTTGCGTTGCATGTGGAGACTCCCTGGTGAGTTGGAATGACCACACTGTCGCGGAGCCGCGGCGCCCGCGGCATCAGCCTGCGGCGGCAGCAATCGTCGGAGTCGTCCTGCGCGAGGATCAGCCGGTTACAACGTGACGCGGATGCTTCACCGAAGCGCCGCGACCCAGCCTCAGCGGCGCTTCTTCTTCGCCGGCGCGCCGTGCTTGTGCGGCATGGCGCGGCCATGCGCCTTGACCGGGGCGGCGGCGGCGGCGCGCGTGGACGTGCGCACCACGGCCCGGGCGGGAACGCGGACCTGCGCGCGCGTCACTGCGCGTACCGGCAGATGCAGCACCAGTTGCTGGCCCGGCTTGAGTGCCGCGGAAGCCGCGACGTGGTTCCATTCGGCGACCTGCGCCGGGCTGACCTTGTAGCGCCTGGCGACGCTGGCGATCGAATCGCGCCGGCCGGCCTTGACGACGGTGCGCCGCGTCACGATCTCGGGTGCCAGGCTCAGCTGCGCGTTGTCGGCCACATGGCCCGCCACGTCGCTGGAGCTGCCGCTGCGGCGCGGCACGATCAGCACCGAGCCCGCCTTGATCAACATGCGCGGCGGGATGCTGTTCACCGCGCGCAGGTCGTTCTCGCCCATGCCGACGCGGCGCGACGCTTCGGCCACGCTCATGGTCGAAGGCGCCGTCCAGGCCGTCCAGGTGGAGTACTTGCCTTCGCTGTGCTCCGCGAAATTGCGCTTGAAGACGGTGGCGTTGTCCCAGGGCAGCAGGATCTCCGGCGTGCCGGCCGCGAGGATCACCGGCCGATTGAGCTGCGGGTTCAGCGCCTTGAAGTCGTCCAGCTTCACGTCCGCCAGCCGCGCCGCCAGTTCCACGTCCATGTCACGCTGCAGCGTGACGGTCTGGAAGTAAGGGTGGTTGTTGATCAGGGGCAGGTCGGCGCTGAACTGCTCCGGCTCCGCGATGATGTTCTTGACGGCCTGCAGCTTCGGGACGTAGTTGCGCGTCTCGTCCGGCATCTTCAGGTCGGTGTAGGCGATGCCCAGGCCGGCGCGCTGGTTGCGCTGGATCGCGCGGCTCACGTTGCCTTCGCCCCAGTTGTACGCGGCCAGCGCCAGGTGCCAGTCGCCGAACATGCCATGGAGCTTCTGCAGGTAGTCGAGCGCGGCACGCGTGGACTCCAGCACCGAGCGGCGGTCGTCGCGGAAAACGTTCTGCTTCAGGTCGAAATCGCGGCCGGTCCCGGGCATGAACTGCCACATGCCGGCGGCGCGCGCGCTGGAGACGGCCTGCGGATTGAAGGCGCTCTCGATGAAGGGCAGCAGCGCCAGTTCCGTGGGCATGTTGCGGCGCTCCAGTTCCTCGACGATGTGGAACAGGTACTTGCGCGAGCGGTCCGTCATGCGCTGCAGGTAGTCGGGGCGGGTGGCGTACCACTGCTCCTGCTGCCGTACCAGTTCGTTGTCCAGGTTCGGCATCTTGAAGCCGTCGCGGATGCGCGACCACAGGTCCGGCGGCGGCTCCAGGGCCGCCACGGGCTGCGAGCTCAGGTCCGAGCCCGTGAGCGCCGACAGGTTGCCCGAGGGGATCACCGCGGGTGCGCTGGGCGCGGCCTGCGCAAGCGGGGCGGCCTGCGCCGGCGGCTCCTTCTTCGCCGCACCGAGGTCGGACACGGGCGCGCCCGGCCCCGAGGTGGTGGCACAACCGGCAAGGGCCAGCATGGCGGAAAGCGCGAGCAACTTGTACTTCGTCATCTGAACCCGTTCTTCCATTGGCGCAGGGCCGCGAACACCGCAACCGGATCTGCTTCGTCCGCCCCGTCGTGATCGTGGGCGGCCCGCGCGACGGCCGGAACGCCGGTACGCAGGAAGGGATTGATGCTGCGCTCCAGCCCGATGGTGGAAGGCAGCGTGGGCTCGCCACGCGAGCGCCGCTGCTCGCATTGTTGCCGGTAATGCTCGAGCTGCACATTGTCAGGCTCGACGGTTGTGGCAAATTTCAGGTTTGAGAGTGTGTATTCGTGTGTACAACACACGCGGGTGCCGGCGGGCAGGGCCGCGAGCTTGCCGAGCGAATCCAGCATCTGCGCCGGCGTGCCTTCGAACAGGCGGCCGCAGCCGCCGGAAAAGAGCGTGTCGCCGCAGAACAGGAGCGGCGCGCCATCGACCTCTTCACAGAAGTACGCGATGTGGCCTGCCGTGTGGCCGGGGACGTCGAACACCTGGAAGGTCAGGCCCAGGGCCTGGATGCGGTCGCCTTCGGTGAGGCTTTGCAGCGGCGGCGGAATGCGTTCGCGGGCCGGGCCGAACACCCGCGCGCCGGTCGCGTCGCGCAGCGCATCGAGGCCGCCGATGTGATCGGCATGGTGATGCGTGACTAGAATCGCTTCCAGTTGCAGGCCGCGCCCGGCGAGGAAGTTGTGCACGGGGTCGGCGTCGCCTGGGTCGACGACCAGCGCCCGCTGTCCGTCGTGCAGCAGCCACAGGTAATTGTCCTGGAAGGCGGGCAGCGGGATCAAGTTCATGAGCGACGCGATTATAGGAATGCACGACTGGTTCGAAACCCCGCCCGGCAGGTATCTGCTGGCGTGGGAGCGGGCCGAGTTCGATCGCGCCGTGGCCGACATCTTCGGCTACCACGCGCTGCAGGTGGGGCTGCCGGAGCTCGACGCGCTGCAGGCCAATCGCATGCCGCACAAGTGGCTGGCCCTGAGCGAGGCGAAGTCGCTGCAGTCCCCCGTGAAGCCGGACATCGTCACCAGCTTCAGCGCGCTACCCTTCGAGGAGAACAGCCTCGACCTGGTGGTGCTGCCGCATTCGCTGGAACTGAACGTCGATCCGCACGCCACCCTGCGCGAGGTGGAGCGCGTGCTCGTGCCCGAGGGCAAGGTGGTGATCTGCTGCCTCAATCCGGCGAGCCTGTGGGGGCTGCGCCAGCGGCGCGCGCATCTCTATAGGCGCCTCGGCTTCGGCGAGCTCTACCTGCCGGACGCCGGCGACTTCATCGGCTACTGGCGCCTGCGCGACTGGCTGCGTCTCCTGAGTTTCGAGGTCGAGACCAGCAGCTTCGGCTGCTGGCGCCCGGCCTTCGCCAGCGAGAAATGGCTGGATCGCTTTGCCTGGATGGACGCGGTGGGGGAGCGCTCGTGGCCGATCTTCGGCGCGGCGTACTTCATCGTCGCCGTCAAGCGGGTGCGCGGCGTGACGCTGCTGTCGCCCGCCTGGAAACGCGCGAAGCGCCCCGCCAGGTCGCCCGTGCCGGTCACCAACCGCAGCCGGCGCGAACGGCGCGCCGGCGCGCTGCGCAGCGGCGCGTATTCCGAGCCGGAGCATCGGCAAGCGACACCCATCGAATGAACCAGATCGAGATCTACACGGACGGGGCGTGCAAGGGCAATCCCGGTCCGGGGGGCTGGGGCGTGCTCCTGCGCTCCGGGGCCACCGAGAAGGAACTGTATGGCGGTGAGGCCAGCACCACCAACAACCGCATGGAGCTGATGGCGGTGATCCAGGCGCTGGAGGCGCTCAAGAGGCCGTGCGCCGTCACGCTCTACCTCGACAGCCAGTACGTCCTCAAGGGGATCACCGAATGGTTGCCCGGCTGGAAGGCCAAGGGCTGGAAGACGGCCAGCAAGCAGCCGGTGAAGAACCAGGAGCTCTGGCAGCGGCTGGACGAACTGGTCACCCGCAGCGGGCACGTGGTGGACTGGCGCTGGGTGCGCGGCCACAACGGCCATCCCGGCAACGAACGGGCCGATGCGCTGGCGAACATGGGGGTGCAGAGCGTCCAGCGCCGGTGACCGGCCGTCCGCCGGCTTTGTAAAGCAGCGGTAAAACGACCGAACGCACGCCCCGGCATGCGAGTCTCAGGGGAGGTGCCGATGCTGATCAGCGAACCTGCTGTTACATTGCGTCGTCAGCCGCCAGGAAGGCGGCAGCGCGAGTGCGCACCAGCATTTTCCGTGGATCAGCTCACATGGCCTTGAAGTCCCTGCATACCGCTGTCGCGGCGGTCGTGATCGCCTCTGCGTCCGGCGCCGCGTGGTGGTACCAGCAACCGCACCGCGCTAAAGAGGCCGGCACCGAAACGACCCGGCCGGGCGCTGCGGCCGCGAGCGGCGCACCGGCGAACGGTCCCGCCCGGGCGCCTTCGGTGGAGGTCGCACGGGTGGAGGCGCAACGCATCAGCGACGACGCCCAGGCGGTGGGCAGCCTGCGCTCGCGCCAGAGCGTCATTCTGCGGCCTGAAGTCTCCGGCCGGGTGACGCAGATCAACTTCCGTGATGCCGACCGGGTGCGCCGCGGGCAGGTGCTGGTCCAGCTCGACGACCAGCTGCCGCGCGCGCAGCTGCAGCAGGCGCAGGCCGAACTCTCCATCGCGCGCGCCAACCACAAGCGCAACGAGGAGCTGGTGGAAGAGAAGTTCATCGCGCAGCGCGCGGTGGACGAAAGCGCGGCCAACCTGCAGGTCGCCGAAGCCAAGCTGGAACTCGCCAAGGCCACGCTGGCGCGCCTGAAGATCGTCGCGCCCTTCGACGGCGTGGCGGGCATCCGCAACATCAGCGTGGGCGACTACCTGAAGGACGGCGCGGACATCGTGAACATCGAGGACCTCGATGCGATGTACGTCGACTTCCGCCTGCCGGAGCGCTACCAGGCCAAGGTGCGGCCGGGGCAGGTCGCGCTGGTCGATTTCGATGCGCTGCCGGGCCGGCGCTTCAGCGCACTGATCCAGGCCGTGGACCCGCTGCTGGACGCGAACGGCCGTTCGGTGGGCGTGCGCGGTTGCATGGACAACCGCAATCTCGACCTGCGCCCGGGCATGTTCGCGCGCGTGACGCCCGTGTTCGGCATGCGCGACGACGCGCGGGTCATCCCCGAGGAAGCCATCGTGCCGCAAGGCGGCCGCCAGTTCGTCTACCGGCTCGCCCCGGGGCCCGATGCCGAGACGCGTCGCGCGCAGCGCGTCGAGGTCAAGGTGGGCATCCGCCAGCCGGGCAAGGTGGAGATCACCGAGGGCCTGAACACCGGCGACCTCGTCGTCACCACCGGGCAGCAGCGGATCAAGGAGGACGGCATGGCCGTGCACGTCCTCGACCTCGCCGGCCGCGGCGGCAACGCGGCGGGTGGGCCGGTGGCCGGAGCCGCTGGCGGCACCCAAGCCGGCGCGCGCAACGCGCCGGTCCAGTACGAGATGGTGCCGCTGCGCCCCGGCAATCCCTGCGGCCATGTGGCGAACGCCACGACGCGGCCCGCGGCCCAGCCGCGCCCTGCCCAGGCGCCCGTGCGCCCGGCCGCGCCGCTGCCGCGTCCGGAAGCCAAGCGCGCTTCCGTCGCCGGCTGAGCGCCAGGAGCTTTCCATGCAACTTCCCGAAATAGCGATCCGCCGCCCGGTCTTCGCGACCGTGCTGTCGCTGCTGATCCTGCTGGTGGGGCTGGTCAGCTTCAGCCGCCTGGCCGTGCGCGAGTACCCGAAGATCGACGAGCCGGTGGTGACCGTGAGCACCAAGTACGCCGGCGCGTCCGCCGAGGTGATCGAGTCGCAGGTCACCAAGCCGCTGGAGGATTCCATCGCCGGCATCGACGCGGTGGACGTCATCACCTCCATCAGCCGCCCCGAGCAGAGCCAGATCTCGGTGCGCTTCCGGCTGGAGAAGGACGCCGATGCCGCCGCCGCGGAGGTGCGCGACCGCACCTCCCGTGTGCGCAACCGGCTGCCGCAGGCCATCGACGAACCGGTGATCGCCAAGGTGGAGGCCGATGCCTTCCCGGTGCTCTGGCTGGCCTTCACCAGCGACAGCCGCAGCGCGCTGGAGATCAACGACCTGGTCAACCGCATCGTCAAGCCGCGCCTGCAGACGGTGACCGGCGTGGCCGACGTGCGCATGTATGGCGAGCGCAAGTACGCCATGCGCGTCTGGCTCGATCCCGACAAGCTGGCCGGCTACAACGTGACCACGCAGGACGTGGAGGACGCGATCCGGCGCAGCAACCTCGAGCTGCCGGCCGGCCGCATCGAGTCGCAGCAGCGCGAGTTCAGCGTCACCTCGCAGACCGACCTGGTGCGGCCCGCGCAGTTCGGCGAGATCGTGATCCGCAACGTCAACGGCTTCCCGGTGAAAGTCCGCGACGTGGCGCGGGTGGAGGAGGCGCCGGCCGACGAGCGCAGCGGCATGCGCCTGAACGGCCGCAGCGCCATCGGCACCGGCGTGATCCGCCAGGCCACCGCCAACCCGCTGACGCTGGCGCAGGGCGTGCGCGAGATGATCCCGCGCCTCAAGCAGGACTTGCCGCCGGACATCAACATCGACGTCGCCAACGACAACTCGCTGTTCATCGACCGCTCGGTGCGCAACGTCTACCGCACCATCGTCGAGGCCATGATCCTCGTGGCGCTGGTGATCTTCGTGTTCCTGCGCACCATCCGCGCCTCCATCATCCCGATGATCACGATCCCGGTGTCGCTGGTCGGCACCTTCGCCATGATGGCGCTGGCGGGCTTCACCATCAACACGCTGACGCTGCTGGCGCTCGTGCTGGCCATCGGCCTGGTGGTGGACGACGCGATCGTGATGCTGGAGAACATCTTCCGGCACATCGAGGAGGGGCTGGACCCGTTCTCGGCGGCCATCAAGGGCGCGCGCGAGATCGGCTTCGCCGTGGTGACGATGACGCTGACGCTGGTGGCCGTGTATGCGCCGCTCGCGTTCACGCCGGGGCGCACGGGCCGGCTGTTCGTCGAGTTCGCGCTGGCGCTGGCCGGCTCGGTGCTGGTCTCGGGCTTCGTGGCGCTGACGCTCACGCCGATGATGTGCTCCAAGCTGCTGCGCCACAACCCGAACCCCACCTGGTTCGACAGCCACATGGAGCGCTGGCTGACGGCCCTGCAGAACGGTTATGCACGCGCGCTGCGGTGGATCGTGACGGCACGCTGGCGCCCCGCGGCCGGCGGGCGGGGCGGCTGGCGCGGCAAGCTGCTGCAGGCGCGCTGGCTGGTGATCCTGGTGATGATGACCAGCGCCGGCCTGATCGCCCTGGTGTGGCCCTCGATGAAATCGGAGCTGTCGCCGCTGGAGGACCGCGGCACCATCCTGGCCAGCATCAATGCGCCGGACGGCTCCACGCTGGAATTCACCGACCGCTACGCGCGCGCACTCGAACGCATGGGGCAGCAGTACCCCGAGTTCGACCGCATCTTCGCCAGCCTGGGCAATCCCACCGTGTCGCAGGGCAGCGTGGTGTACCGCACCATTGACTGGGACGAGCGCAAGCGCACCACCCTGGAGATCGCGCGCGAGCTGGGCCCCAAGTTCAACTCGCTGCCGGGCGTGAACGCCTTCGCCGTCACGCCGCCCTCGCTGGGCCAGGGCTTCCGGGAGCGGCCGGTGAACTTCGTGATCCAGACCTCGGACAGCTACGAGAACCTGAACCGCGTCGTGCGGCAGATGCTCGACGAGATCGCGAAGAACCCCGGGATCCAGGGCGTCGACGTGGACCTGCGGCTGAACAAGCCGGAGCTGCGCATCGACGTCGACCGCGCCAAGGCAGCCGACATGGGCGTGAGCGTGGAGGTGGTGGCGCGGGCGCTGGAGACGATGCTGGGCGGCCGGCAGGTCACGCGCTACAAGCGCGACGCCGAGCAGTACGACGTGATCGTGCAGACGCAGGCGAGCGGCCGCACGACGCCGGAGGCCATCGACACCATCTACGTGCGCGGCCGCAACGACACCATGATCCCGCTGTCGGCGCTGGTGAAGACGCACGAGAGCGTGAGCCCGCGCGAGCTGAACCACTTCGGGCAGCGCCGTGCGGCGGCCATTACCGCCAACCTCTCGGCCGACTACTCCCTGGGCCAGGCCCTGAAGTTCATGGACGAAACCGCCGCGCGCGTGCTCAAGCCCGGCTACACCACCGAGCTGAACGGGACGTCGCGCGAGTTCCGCAACTCGCAGGGCGCGCTGGCCATCGTGTTCGTGCTGGCGCTGCTGTTCATCTTCCTGGTGCTGGCGGCGCAGTTCGAGAGCTTCGTCGATCCGCTGGTGATCATGCTGTCGGTGCCGCTGTCGATGATCGGTGCGCTGCTGGCGCTCAAGTGGAGCGGAGGATCCCTGAACGTGTACTCGCAGATCGGCCTGATCACGCTGGTGGGCCTGATCACGAAGCACGGCATCCTGATCGTGGAGTTCGCCAACCAGTTGCGCGAGCAGGGCATGGAGATGGTCGATGCACTGGTGAAGGCCGCCTCGCAGCGCCTGCGCCCGATCATGATGACGACCGGCGCGATGGTGCTGGGCGCAATGCCGCTGGCCTTCGCGCATGGCGCGGGTGCCGAAAGCCGCACCCAGATCGGCTGGGTGATCGTGGGCGGCATGTCGCTGGGCACCTTGCTCACGGTGTTCGTGGTGCCCACGATGTACACGCTGTTCGCGCGCAGGGAGGTCCCCGGCGCGAACAAGGCCGAGGCGAGGGAAGACGCCCTGCTGCACGAAGGCGACCTCGTCGCTAAGTAGCGTCCGGGAAATCGGACATCCAGAACGCAAAAGCCGCAAAGGTTACGCAAAAGCCGCGAAAGGACATCCACTCTTGAATGTCTTTTTTGCGGCTTTTGCGTAATTTCGCGGCTTTTGCGTTCGGTTGTCCGTATCCGTCCCCACCAGTTGACGCCACCCGACGCCCGGTGTGCAATCGCCGCGCCATGCCGACCGTCGAATTCGCCCCCGCGCTGACGCGCCACGTGGACTGCCCGCGCCAGCAGGTGCAGGCGCAGACCCTCGGCGCGGCGCTGGAGGCCGCGTTCCGTGCGGCGCCGGCGCTGAAGGCCTACGTGCTCGACGAGCAAGGAGCGGTGCGCAAGCACGTGGCCGTGTTCCTCAACGGCGACATGCTGCCGCGCGAGACGGCACTGGCGCAGGCCGTCGCGGCGCAGGACCGGGTGATGGTGATACAGGCGCTCACCGGAGGCTGACATGCAGGACATCCACGTCGCGACCCGCAAGGGCCTGTTCACCGTCCGCCGCGCGGCGGACGGCTGGCGCCTGGGGCAGCCCCAGTTCCCCGGCGAACCCGTCACCCAGGTCGTGGTCGACCGCGCCGATGGCGCCTGCTATGCCGCCCTGCGTCTCGGCCACTTCGGCGTCAAGGTCAAGCGGAGCGTGGACGCAGGCGCGAGCTGGCAAGACGTCGCCGCGCCCGCCTTTCCTCCCAAGCCGGCCGAAGGGCCGCTGCAGGACGATCCCACGCCGTGGACCGTCGACCTGGTGTGGAGCCTCGAAGCCGGCGGCGGGCGGCTGTGGGCCGGTGCCATCCCGGCGGGCCTGTTCGTGTCGGAGGACCAGGGCGGCAGCTGGCGCCTGGTCGAAAGCCTCTGGATGCGGCCGGAGCGGCGCGAGTGGTTCGGCGGCGGCTACGACCACGCGGGCATCCACTCGATCGTGCTCGACCCGCGCGATGCCGGCCACTTGACGCTCGCGGTTTCCTGCGGCGGCGTGTGGCAGACGCACGACGCGGGGGGCACCTGGGCGAATACCTCGGAGGGCTTCGACGCCGGGGCGTACATGCCACCGGAGCGCCGCTACGACGGCAACATCCAGGACGTCCACCGCATCGCCGCCTGCGCCGGGCAGCCCGACGTGCTGTGGGCCCAGCACCACGGCGGCATCTACCGCTCGGGCGATGCGGGGCGCAGCTGGCAGTCGCTCGGCACGCCGGCGCCGAGCGCGTTCGGCTTCGCGGTGGCGGCGCATCCGCGCGACCCCCAGCGCGCGTGGTTCGTCCCCGCGCATTCCGACCAGCAGCGCATGCCCGTGGACGGGCGCATGGTGGTCAACGAGACGCGCGACGGCGGCGCCAGCTTCCGCACCCACGCCGAGGGGCTGCCGGCGCGCCACGCCTATCACCTCGTCTACCGCCATGCGCTGGCCTGCGCCGACGACGGCGAGACGCTGGCCATGGGCTCGACCACCGGCGGTCTCTGGGTCAGCGAGGATGGGGGTGCTCGCTGGGAGTGCCTCTCGCGCGACCTGCCGCCGATCGCGGCGGTGCGCTTCGCCTAGTGGACGTGCGCTGCGCCTGCTTCCTCGGGCTCGAGCGGGGCGAAGGCGCGGATCCGGTTGCAGGCGTCGCGCGGCGCCTCGACCGCCGAGAGGTCGCACACGGTGTTGGCCATGCCGCGGCAGCGGCTGGCCGCGTGCTCCCACAGCACGTGGACGGACTTGCTCGAGCCCTTGCGCGCTTCCAGGCGCTTGGCCGAGGCGATCGCGGTCACGCAGGTGCCGATATAGGTGTGGGCGGTGGAACTGCGGTGCCCCATCACCTTCAGGAGGTCGAGGGATTCCCGCGCCACTTCCTCCGGGGGAGCGCCGTTGCCGAAGCCGGCGAAGGCCGCGCCGCACAGGGCGACGAGCGCGAGGGCAGCCCAGAGCGTTCTTTTCAGCATGGTATCCGTCGACACAGATCGTTACAGTAACGCGGAAACGCACGCGGAGGCCATCCCCCGAACGGAGGAGAGGGCCGGACAAACCCGAAGGGCCGGCAGCCAGGCCCAGGCGCTAGAGGGCGCCTTCGAACATCATCACGTCGACGGGATCGCCCGCCGCCACGTTGCCCTGTGCGTGGTGCAGCACGATGAGGCCGTTGGCCTGCACCATGGAGCTGAGCACGCCCGAGCCCTGGTTGCCGGTGGTCCGCACCTGCAGCGTGCCGTCGGCGGCGGCCGCGACGATGCCGCGCTGGTACTCGGTGCGTCCCGGCTTCTTGCGCATCGCCTCGGCGCTGCGCGCCTTCAGGTAGACGGGTGCGGCGACCCGCGCGCCCATCATGCGCAGCAGGGCAGGGCGCACGAAGGCGAGGAAGGTGACCATCACCGCCACGGGGTTGCCCGGAAGCCCGAACAGCACGGCGTCGCCGATGCGCCCGACCGCCATCGGACGCCCGGGGCGCATGGCGATCCTCCAGAACGCGACGTCGCCCAGCTTCTTCATCATGGCCTTGGTGAAGTCGGCCTCGCCGACGCTCACGCCGCCGCTGGTGATGATCGCGTCGGCGCGCGCCGCCGCGTCGCGGAAGGCCTGCTCCAGCAGCGCCGGCTCGTCGCGAACGACGCCGAGGTCGATCACCTCGCAGCCCATTCGCGTGAGCAGCCCGTGCACGGTGTAGCGATTGCTGTCGTACACCGCGCCCTCGCGCGTCGGCTCGCCCAGGCTCAAGATCTCGTCGCCGGTGGAGAAGTAGGCCACGCGCAGGCGCCGGAACACTTCGACTTCGGCGATGCCGAGGCTCGCGACGAGCCCGCAGGCGGCCGGGCCGATGCGGTCGCCGGCGGCCAGCGCCGGCCGGCCCTGCATCAGGTCCTCGCCCTTGCAGCGCCGGTTGTCGCCCGGCTGCAGCAGGCCCGCCGGCACCTCGATGCGGCCGTCGGCGAGCGTCTTCGTGAACTCCTGCGGCACGACGGTGTCGAGTCCCGCCGGCATGATCGCGCCGGTCATGATCTTGACGCACTCGCCGGGGCCGGCCTGGCCCTGCCACGCCTTGCCGGCCAGCGCAGTGCCCACGACCTGCAGCTGCAGCGCCCCGGCGCCGAGCTGGCTGCCCGCGAAGGCGAAGCCATCCATCGCGGAGTTGTCGTGCGGCGGCACGCTGATCGGCGAGACGAGGTCGCGCGCCAGCACGCGCCCGAGCGCATCGAACACGCCGACCTTGGCCGTTTGCGCCACCGGCGCGACCAGGTGGGCGAGGAATTCCCCGACCGCTTCCGCGCTCAGCGCCCGCGGGTCGTAGCCTTGCAGCTGCGCCGCGATCTGCTCGATCGACAGGGTCACGGGGACTGCTCGAGCCGGTGCAGCTCGGTCAAGGTGTTCGCGTTGAAGAAGGCCGAGGGGTCGTCCCCCGCGCGGTCGAAGGGCACGACGATCGTCCTGTGCTGGCCGGTCCAGGCGTCGATCTTGCGACCGCCGCCCTGCGTGAACTGCACCAGGTCTTCCATCAGCTCCACCCGCAGCAGCGAGAACACCGGCTGCGTGCGCACGGCGGCGCCGTCCTCCTCGCGCGCTGCCGCCATGGCGATGTCGGCGTCCTCGCGGTCCAGCGCTTCGGCCAGGCGCGCGACGAGGTCCTGCGGGAACAGGGGCGTGTCGCAGGGCACCGTCACGAGCCAGGAGGTCTCGCAGCGCTCCAGGCCGGTGAGAAAGCCCGCCAGGGGGCCGGCGTAGTCGCCGATACCGTCCGGCCAGACCGGCACGCCGAAGGATTCGTACGCGGAGAGGTTGCGGTTGGCGTTGATCATGATCCCGCCCACCTGGGGCGCCAGGCGCAGCATGGTGTGCAGCGCGAGCGGCATGCCCCGGAAGGTCTGCAGGCCCTTGTCGACGCCGCCCATCCGCGAGCCGCGGCCCCCGGCGAGGATCAGGCCGGTGATGTCGTTCTTGTCGATCATGGCGGCGATGTTACTCGCCGGCTGCACGGGCGAGTCCGGGGCGGTCAGCCGCCGATGTAGCTCATTTCGACCCGCCGCCCGCCGCTGCCGGTATCGGCGGCCATGGTGCCGCGCAGTTCGGAGTAGTGGTCGTCGCGGCCCTGCCAGATGTGGCCGATCGCGGAGGCGAGTTCCTCGTCCGTCGCGCCGCCGCGCAGCAGGGAGCGCAGGTCGTAGCCGTTGCCGGCGAACAGGCACAGGTACACCTTGCCCTCGGTGGACAGGCGCGCGCGGTTGCAGTCGCCGCAGAAGGCCTGCGTCACGCTGCTGATGAAGCCGACCTCGCCGGCGCCGTCGGCGTAGCCCCAGCGCTCGGCCGTCTCGCCGGGGGCACTGGCCTCGAGCTGCGCGAGCGGGAACTCCGCCGCGAGCCGGGCGCGGACCTCGGCCGAAGGCATCACTTCGTCCATGCGCCAGCCGTTGGTGGCGCCGACGTCCATGTATTCGATGAAGCGCAGCACGATGCCGGTGCCGCGGAAGTGGCGCGCCATCGGCAGGATCTCGTGCTCGTTGGTGCCACGCTTGACGACCATGTTCACCTTGATCGGCCCGAGGCCGGCCTCGCGGGCGGCGGCAATGCCTTCCAGCACCTCGGCGACGGGGAAGTCGACGTCGTTCATGCGGCGGAACACCGCATCGTCCAGGCCATCGAGGCTCACCGTCACGCGCTGCAGGCCGGCTTCCTTGAGGGAGCGGGCCTTGCGCGCCAGCAGCGAGCCGTTGGTGGTCAGCGTCAGTTCGGGCGGCGTGCCTTCCACCGTGCGCAGGCCGGCGAGTTGCGAGACCAGGATCTCGATGTTCTTGCGCAGCAGCGGCTCGCCGCCGGTGAGGCGGATCTTGCGCACGCCGTGGGCGAGGAACTGGCGGGCGACGCGCGTGATCTCCTCGAAGCTCAGCAGGGAGGCATGCGGCAGGTACTGGTAGTTCTTGTCGAACACCTCCTTGGGCATGCAGTAGCTGCAGCGGAAGTTGCAGCGGTCGGTGACGCTGATGCGCAGGTCCCGCAGGGGCCGCCCGCGCGCATCGGCCACCAGCCCGGTGGCAGGAACCGGGCGCGCCGGCAGTACCGCACGCAGCGCCACCAGGCGCTGATCGACCAGCGGGATCACGCGTTCAGCCATGCCCCCATTGTGAGGCTGGGCGCATACCCGACGAACTCCCCGGTTTCCCTCACTGCGCGCCTGCGCGAAAACCCTTGTGACCGAAACGGCACGGGCGTGTGAAAACTGGCCGAGGCTGGGCAGTTTTGCGCCGGACGGCCGATGGGCACTGGACCCCGCGCGCGCGCTGCATACAGTCGCACCTGTCGTAGTTTTCCGGTGCGGGTTTTCTCGGGTTCCCGCCCGCATCAGAGGCAGGAGTACCACATGCCCCATTGGCTGACCCGCATCACCCGACCGCTCCTCGCAGCGACACTGCTGCTGGCCGGCGCCGCCTGGGCCGACGACGCGTCCAAGCACCTGGCACCCGGTTTTTCCACCCGCGCCGCGGGCTCGAAGCTCGTGGTCGTGCCCGCCGACATGGAGCTGTACTCGATCAGCGCCGGCGGCGTGATCGAGCCCCGCGCCGACTGGACCGAGGCCGCCCAGAAGAACTTCGTGCAGGCACTGGACGGCCAGGGCAAGCTGCTCGGCCCCGAGGTGTCCCGCCTCGACCTCCCCGCGGCGGACGAGATGGCCGAGATCCTCAGCCTGGAGCGCGCGGTGGCCAGTGCCATCGCCATGCACCACCGCAACGGCGACATGAAGCTTCAGACCAAGGGCGGCCAGCTGGACTGGTCGCTCGGCGACGCCGTGAAGCCCCTGAAGGAGCGCACCGGCGCCGACTACGCCCTGTTCACCTGGGTGCGCGACACCTACGCCAGCGGCGAACGCAAGGCGGCCATGATGGCGCTGGCCCTGATCGGGGCGATCAGCCTCGGCGGCGAGCAGGTCGGCCACGCCTCGCTGGTCGACCTGAACACGGGCCGCGTCGTGTGGTTCAACGAGATCGACCGCTGGAGCGGCGACCTGCGCGAGCCGGCTCCGGCCCGCGAGACGGTCGAGTCGCTGCTGAAAGACTTTCCGGTGCTGAAATGAACGATCGCCGCGCCTTCCTCCGTTCCGCCTGCCGCCACTGCGTCGGCCTGTCTGCGCTGGGCGGACTGTCCGCCATCGCGCAGGACCTCTCCAGCATCCGGGTGCCGCAGCGCTTCGGCCGCCCGGCGGCCGACACCGACGAAGGGGGCCTGTGGGGCCTCATGGACCGCGAGGAGCAGCGCATCCGGCGCAGCCCGCTCACGATCCACGACAAGGCCTTCCGCGATTACCTGCAGGACCTGGTGTGCAAGCTGGCCGGCGACTTCTGCCCGGACGTGCGCGTGTACCCGGTGCGCATCCCGCACTTCAACGCCTGGATGGCGCCCAACGGCATGATGGTCGTGTGGAGCGGCCTCATGCTGCGCGCCGAGAACGAGGCGCAGCTCGCCGCCGTGCTGGGACACGAGCTGGGCCACTACATGGAGCGCCACACCGTCGAACAGCTGCGCGCCCAGAAGGAGCACGCGGTGCTCAGCACGATCGTCGGCCTGGTGGGCGGCGTCGGCACCTTCGTCGGGCAGATCGGCCTGGCGGCGAGCCTGCTGGCCTTCTCGCGCGAGCACGAAGGGCGCGCCGACCGCATCGGCGTGCGCCTGATGAAGCACGTGGGCTACGACGGCCGCGAAGCCGCCAACGTCTGGGACAACCTGCTGCAGGAAATGAAGGTCACCGGCGGCAAGGACGCCGGCAAGAGCGGCGACATCTTCGACACCCACCCGACCAGCGCCGGCCGCCGCGACGAACTGCTGGAGCTGGCCGGCGCCGGCGGCGGCGACAAGGGCGAGGCACGCTACCGCAAGGCGATCGCGCCGCTGCGCCTGGGCTGGCTGCAGGACGAGGTCAAGCGCGGCCAGTACGAGGAAAGCCTGATCCTGTTCGACCGCATGGTGGCCCGCGATGCCAAGGACGCCGAGGCGCTGTACGCGCGCGGCGAGGTCTACCGCCTGCGCGAGGAGGGCGGCGACGCCGAGCGTGCGCTGGCCGACCTGGACCGCGCGAGCCGGCTCGCCACCGCGCCGGCCGAGGCCTTCCGTTCGCTGGGCCTGCTGCACAAGCAGCGCAACGATCCCGTGGCCGCGGCCAAGGCCTTCCAGAGCTACCTCGCGATGGCGCCGCAGGCCGGCGATGCGGCGATGGTGCGCTCCTACCTCACGGAGTTGAAGTGATGAAGCTTCTGTCGGCCCTGCTGCTCGCCCTGCTGCTGGCGGCCTGCACCTCGATGACCAAGGTGGAGGGCGAGCAGGTCGTCAACGAACGCCTGGTCGTCACCGTGCCGGGCGCCTGGAACCGGGTGGTGGACCGCTCCGAGCAGCCGCCTTACGAGAGCTGGACGCAGGAAGGGATCCCGCTGGACCACCTGCGCCTGTGGGGCGCCGTGCGGCCCGGGCAGCCGCTGCTGACCAAATGGGCGACCTACTCGCGGGCGGTGGATGCCAAGGAGCCGCGCGTCCCCACCTTCCGCACCGGCCTCACGCCGGAAAAGCTGGTGAGCCTGTTCGAGGAGGTGTATGCCACGGCCGGCACGGTGAGCATCACCAAGATGGAACCGACGCTGTTCGCAGGCCATCAGGGCGTGCGCTTCGAGTTCTCGCTGGCGCGCCGCTCCGACGACCTGCAGCTGCGCGGCGTGGGCTGGGTCTCGGTGCGCCCGGACCCGCTGTGGGGCGAAGAGCTCTACGCCGCAACCTTCGTGGCGCCGCGGCTGTCGTTCTACGACCGGCTGCTGCCGAAGGCGGAGGAGGTCGTGAAGTCGGCACGGGTGCGGGCGGGCACGTCGTCCTGATGCCAGGTCTTCGGCCTCCTGCTACTGAGCCGTCTTGCGATAGGGCCCGTTCGGAATCGCGTTCGGGCTGAGCAGAAAGACTTCCTGATTGGCCCGCTTTGTCAGGGGCATGTAGTTCGGCGCCGCCCGGGTGATCGCAGCACTCACCACTGCGCTGACAAGGGCGACCATCGGGCTGCCACCGGAATTGTTGTTCTGCGGCGAGTACTGGAGCTTCTTCTTTTCATTCCACAGCTCCGTGCCGTCCTTCGCCACCATCCGGTAGTCGAAGTCGACGGTGACGACGGTCGTCAGCAGCGCGAACTGCGCGTCCCAGCGGTTGATCGTCACATAGAGGACTGCGTCAGCACCGAAGAGCTTCGCGAGCACGGGCGTCGGTTCTTGGTGAATCCGCTCTCCCTCGTAATAGCCTTCCTGTTCCAGCACGAACTTGGTCGTATTCACAGGGAACACATAGAAGCCCTTTTCGGCCACCGGCACCGGCAGCGCGGCGAGAACGTAATTCGGAGCATCGACGTCGAGCGACTTGTTGATCGTCGGCACGACGAGCACGGAGCGCGGCGCGGCTGCGATGAAGGCGGACATGTCCTTCTTGACCGGAGCCGCGCAGCCCACCAGGAGCAGGCAGAAGGCAAGGATGGCTGCAGATTTCATTTCTTCTCTGCCTCGGTCGCGGCCGTACGCTGTATGTTGTTGATGAGGGCGGTCATGAGCTGGCTGCTTTCAGGCCAGGCCTTCTGCTCCTTCGCGTAGAACTCCGCGGCGCGTGACTTCGCTCCGGCCTGGAAGTAGAGCGTGCCCAGTTCGGCATACAGCCCTGGAGCTACCTTCTGGCCTGCACTTTCCATGGCGGCGATGTGCGTCTCCAGCTTCGTTCGCAGGGCCTCGGCTTTGGTCGGATCCTTGTAGCTCGCGTAGAGTGCGTCGTCGTACCCGCCCCAGTTGTAGAGCCCGCGGGCCGCGCAACCCGAGAGAAGGGCGACGGCGGCCGCAATGACCAGATACTTCATCAGAACTCCCTGTTGACCGTGAACGTGCGCTGAACGCCGTCGCCTACATAGAACTTTTCCTCCATGAGGGTGGCACCCATGAATGTCACCTTGAGCATGTGAGTTCCAGGCAGCAGGCGCAGGGCGGCGACCCCATCCATGTAATCGGCCGCCGTGCCCATGTGGATGCCGTCGATGAAGATATGCGCGGATCGGA
Source organism: Ramlibacter alkalitolerans (assembly GCF_016722765.1). Lineage (GTDB taxonomy): Bacteria > Pseudomonadota > Gammaproteobacteria > Burkholderiales > Burkholderiaceae_C > Ramlibacter > Ramlibacter alkalitolerans. The sequence continues at coordinate 130,393 of NZ_JAEQND010000003.1, forward strand.
CCGATTCGTCGATCAGACGAAAGGAAATCTGCGGCCGCACATCCGGGATGCCCGCCTTTTCCGTCGGCATCTGCACGCAGCCAACCAGCTGAATACAGGCGATGAGTGCGGCGGCGAGCACGCCGGGCAGGTGTTTCCTCATCGTGCACCTCCATGGCGAACCACCAACTGCTCGAGCTTGTAACCCGCCAGCGAGCCGGAGACGATGCTCGCGACGGATCCTTCGTCCAGTTCAGTATTGCCGAAGAGACCGTCGATTCGGAGATCGGCGACCCGTCGGCCGGGCAGGGTGACGACAGCGCCCGTCTGCGGCGACTTGACCTGTTCCCCCTGCGTGAAGACCTCGAACTGCATCCCCTCGCGGATGCCCTGTGTCTTGCCGCCTCCGAGGAACACCCGGTTCGGTTCCGCCTTCAGGATGTATGTTTGCCAGGGCTGCGACGCCAATGCGGTGGTGAGCCGACTGGTGGCATCGGCCACGGCCTGGCGGATGGCCGTGTCGTTGAGCGTACCGTCGTAGCCTGCCTGAGAGCCGAAGCCGAAAGTGGAAGCGGTTTCTGTCGAGGCTTCACCTGCGCCGGAAGTGGCGAACACGATCTGCGCCGTCTGCACGTCGACGAGGCGAAGATCCACTTTCGCAAACGCCACTTGCTTCTTGCTCGCGGAGACGAAGCCGGATTCGCCGACGGTCTTGCGCCCGAACTCCGTGAGCGACCCGATCACCAGCAGGTTCACACCGATCAGCGCTTGTGCGTCCCCCGTCAGTTGGGCCTCGTCGCGGAGCCTGCCGATGTCTGGCCGCTCGAACACGAGGTACGCACCGGATTCACTGAGCGCCTTGCTCAGGAGATCGGACACCTGTTTGCCCAGCGGGTCGCCATGCTGGTCGCGCAGGAGCGACCGACCGTAGTTGGTTTCGTTCGTGATGCGGCCCAAAGCGATCTTGCGCTTCAGGACGGGGGAAACAGGTGGCTGCGATGCGTAAGACTGCTGCGCCGCCCGTTGCACCGCCAGCGCCGGCGCGGGCTCCTTGGGCGTGATCGGTGGCGTCTGCACGGCACAGCCCGTTGATGCAGCCGCAAGTGCCACGGCCACGAGCCGCCGCGACGCTCGTCTGGATTTGATCATCGCCCCTCCAATTTCTCTATTGGAGGAATGCTGACACATCTACTTACGCTGGGGAAGGCAATTCCTAGTGATTGTGGCGAGGAAGGCCATACCGTTGGCGAAGGCCGACACTGCACTCCCGAAGCGTTCGTGCATGAACAAAGCGGCCCGCGGGCCGCTTTGCCTTTCTGGGCCCCCGCCTTCGCGGCGGTGACGCGCAAGAGCGCGCTGACCCCCTTCACCCGTGCTTGATCGCCACCGTCTTCAGCGTCGTGAATCCCTGCAGCGCCTCGAAGCCCTTCTCGCGCCCGTACCCCGAGGACTTCACGCCGCCGAAGGGCAGCTCCACGCCGCCGCCGGCGCCGTAGTTGTTGATGAAGACCTGGCCGCTCCTCACCCGGCGCGCCATGCGCAGCTGGCGCGCGCCGTCACGCGTCCAGATGCCCGCCACCAGGCCGAAGTGCGTCGCGTTGGCGAGTTCCACCGCGTGGTCCTCGTCGCGAAAGCTCATGGCCGCCAGCACGGGGCCGAACACTTCCTCCTGCGCCAGCCGGTGCGTGACCGGCACGTCGCGCAGCAGCGTCGGTGCCTGGTAGAAGCCGGATTCGGGCGCTTCGTCCACGACGCTGCCCTGCGCCACGACCGGGATGCCGGCGTGCTGCGCGTCGGAGAGGAAGTCCCACACGCGCTGCTGCTGCGTCGCGCGGATCAGCGGACCGACGTCGAGGTCCATCGCCGCCGGGCCGACCCGCAGCTGCGTGAAGGCCTCGGCCAGGCGCTCCAGCAGCGGCTCGTAGAGGCCTTGTTCCACCAGCAGGCGCGAGCCGGCGGAGCAGGTCTGGCCCGCGTTCTGCACGATCGCGTTGATCACGACCGGCAGCGCCGCATCCAGGTCGGCATCGGCGAAGACGATCTGCGGGCTCTTGCCTCCCAGCTCCAGCGTCACGGGGCAGTGCCGCTCGGCCGCCGCCTGCTGGATGATCGTTCCCACGCTGGGACTGCCGGTGAAGCTGATGTGGTCGATGCCCGGATGGCGCGCCAGCGCGTCGCCCACCTCGTGGCCGTAGCCGGTCACGATGTTGATGGCGCCGGGCGGGAAGCCGACTTCGGCGGCCAGCTGCGCCACGCGGATCAGCGACAGGCAGGCGTCTTCGGACGGCTTGACCACGCAGCAGTTGCCCGCGGCGAGCGCGCCGCCGACGCTGCGGCCGAAGATCTGCATCGGGTAGTTCCACGGAATCACGTGGCCCGTGACGCCGTGCGGCTCGCGCCACGTGAGCACGGTGTAGCCCTCCTGGTAGGGCAGGGTCTCGCCGTGCAGCTTGTCGCAGGCACCCGCGTAGAACTCGAAGTAGCGCGCCAGCGCCACCGCGTCGGCCCGGGCCTGCTTCGTCGGCTTGCCGCAATCGCGCTGCTCGATCGCCGCCAGTTCGTCGACGTGCTCGGAAACCTTGAGCGACAGGCGCATCATCAGGCGCCCGCGTTCGGCGGCGCTCAATTTCCGCCAGGGGCCTTCGAAGCACTGGCGCGCCGCATCGACGGCGGCGGCGATGTCTTCCGGCGTGCCGCGCTGGATCGTGTCGTAGGGCTGGCCGTCGGAGGGGTCGATGACCGGCAGGGTGCGCTCGGAAGACGCGCGCACCGGGGCATTGGCAATGAAATGGAACTGCATGGCGCGATTTTGCGCCAAGGCGTGATCGCCCTCAGGTCCGGACGGGGACGTACTGGTCCGCGTGGTCCGCCAGCCAGCGCCGGGACGCCCCGGAATCCTGCTGGCGCGGATGGAAGTCGCGCCGGAAGTATTCCCGCCATGGCCGGTACGTCAGGCGCACCAGCCCGCGCTGGCCGAACAGGTAGCTCGCCGCACTGCGCCAGGTGCTCCACTTCCACAGCGTCCCGTCATGGCGCAGGTTCAGCACGGTCTGGCGCAGCGTATCGAGCAGGAAGATGGTGGTGATCCGCTTCATCCAGCGGATGCGCCACGCGTGGTCCCCGCCCAGCGCCTGGTACAGGTCGAAGGCGGTGCACTTGTGCTCGGATTCCTCGGCGCTGTGCCACAGCCAGAGCGTCGCCAGGCGCGGATCCTGGTCGCCCAGCAGGTCGGGGTGGTGCAGCAGGAAGTCCGCCAGGATGGCGGTGAAGTGCTCGTTGGCCGCGGTGATGGCGACCCAGTGGCGCACGTCCTGGCCTTCCAGCACCTTCAGCCGCTCGCGGGCGCGGGCTTCCCAGTCGTTGACCAGCCCGAGCTTTTCCAGGTGCGCGTTGTAGAGGGAGTGCAGCCGGCGGTGCGTAGCCTCCTGGCCGACGAAACCCTGCACCTCCGCGCGGAATTTCTCCTGCTGCTGCGGCGGCAGGGCCTTGAAGCCGTTGCGCACCGAATCCATGAAGAACTGCTCGCCGACGGGAAAGCTCATGGAGAGCGCGTTGAACAGTGCGGTGCGAAAGGCATCGCCCGCGCACCAGTGGCGGGCGATGGGCGCCTGCAGGTCGACGAGGAGGCGGCGGACGACGAGATCGGTCATGATGGAGCTGTGCAAAAACGCGCTGCGATCCGTCGTGAGGTGTCCGGCTCGCGGTACGATTCAGTACCAAATTTTCCCATGCAGGACTGGGCACTGTCAACTTCGCAGGAACACCGCGGCCGCCTGTTGCGCGGCATGGCCGCGGCCGTGGCGGTGAAGGGCTACGCCGACACGACGATCGCCGACGTCGTGCGGGAGGCGAGCGTTTCGCGCCGCACCTTCTACGAGCACTTCCGCGACAAGGCCGAATGCCTGATCGCGCTCTACGAGGCCGCCAGCCGCAACGCGCTCGGCGTGCTGCGCGAGGCGATCGACCCGGGGCTCGGCTGGGAGGAGCAGGTGGAGCGCGCCATCCGGGCCTACCTCGAGTGCTTGGCGAGCAACCCGCTGCTGCTGCGCACGCTGTTCGTGGAGATCCTCGGCCTGGGACCCGAGGGCCTGGAGGTGCGCCGCGCGATGCACCGCGAGATCGCCGAGTTCCTGATGCAGCTCGTGAACGCGGGCACGGCGCCGCATGCGAGCATGACGCCGGAGATCGCGATCGCCGTCATCGGCGGCATGCACGAACTGGTGTTGCAGGCGATCGAGGACGGCAAGCTCGATGAACTGCCGGTGCTGACGGCGACGGCGACGCGGCTGCTCAAGGCGGTGACGCGCGTGTGAGCGGGTGGTGGCTTGGCGGTGACGCGGATTTGAGCGACGCTCCCCCATGAAAAAGGCCCGCCGAAGCGGGCCGTTTTCACGCGATGGTTCGCGCTACGAATGGAACTTCACCACCAGCGGCACGATCAGCAGCGCCACGATGTTGATGATCTTGATCAGCGGGTTCACCGCGGGGCCGGCCGTGTCCTTGTAGGGGTCGCCCACCGTGTCGCCCGTGACCGCCGCCTTGTGCGCCTCGGAGCCCTTGCCGCCGTGGTGGCCGTCTTCGATGTACTTCTTGGCGTTGTCCCAGGCACCGCCGCCGGTGCACATGGAGATGGCGACGAACAGGCCGGTCACGATCGTTCCCATCAGCAGGCCGCCCAGCGCCTTCGGGCCGAGCACGAGGCCGACGATGACCGGCACCACCACGGGCAGCAGCGAGGGGATCATCATTTCCTTGATGGCCGCCTTGGTCAGCATGTCGACCGCCACGCCGTATTCCGGCTTGGCAGTGCCTTCCATGATGCCCTTGATCTCGCGGAACTGGCGCCGCACTTCGACCACCACCGCACCGGCGGCGCGGCCGACGGCTTCCATTGCCATGGCACCGAACAGGTAGGGAATCAGGCCGCCGATGAACAGGCCGATGATCACCATCGGGTCCGACAGGTCGAAGCTGATCTGGCGGCCGTAGGACTCCAGCTTGTGGGTGTAGTCGGCGAACAGCACCAGCGCGGCGAGGCCGGCGGAGCCGATCGCGTAGCCCTTGGTCACCGCCTTGGTCGTGTTGCCGACGGCGTCCAGCGGGTCGGTGATGTCGCGCACCGAAGCGGGCATCTCCGACATTTCGGCGATGCCGCCGGCGTTGTCGGTGATCGGGCCGTAGGCGTCCAGCGCAACCACGATGCCCGCCATCGACAGCATGGCCGTCGCGGCGATGGCGATGCCATACAGGCCGGCCAGCCAGTAGGCGACGAAGATCGCGATGCACACGCAGATCACCGGCCAGGCGGTGGACTTCATCGACACGCCGAGGCCGGCGATGATGTTGGTCCCGTGGCCCGTGGTGGAGGCTTCGGCCACGTGCTGGACGGGGGCGAACTGCGTGCCGGTGTAGTACTCGGTGATCCAGACCAGCGCGCCGGTCAGTACCAAGCCGACGGCGCAGGCGCCGAACAGCTTCATCTGGCTGCCGGTGGCAGTGATCGCGTCATCGGGCATCAGCCACTTCGTGACGAAGAAGAAGGCGATCAGCGACAGCACGCCGGCCACGATCAGGCCCTTGTACAGGGCCGGCATCACGTTCTTCATGCCGGGCGAGGCCTTGACGAAGAAGCAGCCGATGATCGAGGCGATGATCGACACGCCGCCCAGCGCCAGCGGGTACAGCGCCGCGTTCACCGGCGCCGTGGCGATGAGCAGCGAGCCCAGCACCATGGTGGCGATCAGCGTCACCGCGTAGGTCTCGAACAGGTCGGCGGCCATGCCGGCGCAGTCGCCGACGTTGTCGCCCACGTTGTCGGCGATCACCGCCGGGTTGCGCGGATCGTCCTCGGGGATGCCGGCTTCCACCTTGCCCACCAGGTCGGCGCCGACGTCGGCGCCCTTGGTGAAGATGCCGCCGCCCAGGCGGGCGAAGATCGAGATCAGCGAGGAGCCGAAGGCGAAGCCGATCAGCGGGTTCAGCAGCGTGGCCAGCTTGCGGTCCGGCGTGAGGTTGCCGTTGCCGACCAGGAACCAGTAGAAGGCCGTGACGCCCAGCAGGCCCAGGCCCACCACCAGCATGCCGGTGATGGCGCCGCCGCGGAAGGCGACGTCCAGCGCCGGGCCGATGCCGCGGGTGGCCGCCTGCGCGGTGCGCACGTTGGCGCGCACGGAGACGTTCATGCCGATGAAGCCGCAGGCCCCCGAGAGCACCGCGCCGATGATGAAGCCCACGGCGGTCTGCCCGTCCAGGAAGACGCCGATCAGGATGGCGAGGACCACGCCGACGATCGCGATCGTCCGGTACTGGCGCGCCAGGTAGGCGGCCGCACCGGCCTGCACGGCCGCCGCGATCTCCTGCATGCGGGCGTTGCCCGCGTCCTGTGAGAGGATCCAGCTGCGGGCCCAGAAGCCGTAGACCACGGCTGCCAGACCGCAGACGAGCGCCAGTATGAGCGCCGAATTGCCAGTCATCTAAGTTTCTCCTGTCGTATCGCTTCGGTCGTCGAGGGGGTCTGCAACGCCGCGGAACCCCCGCTGCGTTGCTTCCTCGTGACTCCCGCGCGACGCGGAGACGATTGGCCAACGCGGCGGACTATACCTGTGAAGCGTTTACAGAGAAATGTCGGTGTCAGGAGAGAGTGGCAGCATTGACTAAAATCAGGGTTTCCCCTGAGCGCGCCCTCCTTACTTCAACCAAGCAACCCATGTCCCTGGACCAAGTCACCCCTGGCAAGAATGTTCCCGACGCCTTCAACGTGATCATCGAGATCCCGATGAACGCCGACCCCGTGAAGTACGAGGTGGACAAGGAGACCGGCGCGATCTTCGTCGACCGCTTCATGAGCACGGCGATGCACTACCCGACCAACTACGGCTACGTGCCCAAGACCATCGCCGGCGACGGCGACCCCGTGGACGTGCTGGTCGTCACGCCGGTGCCGCTGATCCCCGGCGTGGTGGTGCCGTGCCGCGCGATCGGCGTGCTCAAGATGCAGGACGAGGCCGGCGACGACGCCAAGGTGCTCGCGGTGCCGATCGACAAGGTGCTGTCCATCTACACCCAGTGGCAGCAGCCCGAGGACCTGAATCCGCTGCGCCTGAAGACCATCGCCCACTTCTTCGAGCACTACAAGGACCTGGAGCCCGGCAAGTGGGTGAAGGTGCTGGGCTGGGAAGGCCCGGAATCGGCCAAGCAGGAAGTGCTGGAGGGCATCGAGGCGTACAAGAAGGCGCACCCGCAGGGGTGAGGGCGCTCGCGCGAGAGCCGCTTTCGTAGGCTGGCGGTGAGCCGCGCAGCGCGCGAACCCCAGCGATGCGCGAGAGCGCTGGGGTTCCGGCGCTGACGCGCGTCACCACCAGCCTACGAATCCGCCGCCGGATCCCCTTGCCGGAAGGGCGATCTCTCCTCGAGATGTTCCATGTACCTCTCGATCCCCCGTCCCTCGCGCTTCAGGAAATCCTCCACCGCATCCGCGAACGCCGGATGCGCCAGCCAGTGCGCGCTGGTCGTCTTCACCGGCATCAGGGCCCGCGCCATCTTGTGCTCTCCCTGCGCGCCGCCCTCGAAGCGGGTGTAGCCCTGCGCGATGCACCAGGCCAGCGGCTGGTAGTAGCAGGCCTCGAAGTGCAGGCAGTCCACCCGCTCCAGCGCGCCCCAGTAGCGCCCGTAGGCGACGCCGTCGCCGATGCCGATCAGGCTGCTGGCGATCGGCTTGCCGCGCCGCTGCGCGACGAACAGCAGCCAGTTCTCCGGCATGTGCGCCGCCATGCGGCGAAAGAAGTCGCGCGTGAGGTAGGGCGCGTTGCCGTGCTCGAGGTACGTGCGCTCGTAGCAGCGATAGAAGAAATCCCAATCGGCCGCTGCGATCTGCGCGCCCTGTGTGTGGCGGAACGTCACGCCCGCCTCGGCCACCTTGCGCCGCTCCTGCCGGATCTTCTTGCGCTTTTCCTGCGTGAGGCTGGCGAGGAAGGCGTCGAAGTCCGCGTAGCCGGCATTCAACCAGTGGAACTGCACGGTGTGGCGCAGCATCAGGCCGGCCCCCGCGCAGGCGGCCACGTCGTCGTCGTCCGCGAACAGCAGGTGCCATGAGGACAGCTTGTTCTTGCGGCACACCTCGAGCACCGCGCGCACCAGCGCGGCCCGCGCGTTCGCGTCGCGCGCCAGCAGCCGCGGCCCGGGCACCGGCGTGAACGGCACCGCGCTCAGCCCCTTGGGGTAGTAGCGCAACCGGTGCTGCTCGTAGGCGTTGGCCCAGGCCCAGTCGAACACGTATTCGCCATAGGAATGGCTCTTGAGATACAGGGGGCATGCGGCCTGCAGTTCGCCGTCGCGCCAGAGCGTGACGAAGTGCGGCGTCCATCCCGTGTCGCGCGTGGCGCTGCCGCTGTCGTGCAGCGCGGCCAGGTACTCGTGCCGCATGAAGGGCGAGCCGCCCGCCAGTGCGAGCAGCGCGTTCCATGCACCCGCGTCGATTTCCGCCGGTGCGCGAAGCACCCGGATACCATAGTCGTTGGAGAAGTCCGGCACGTCCGAAATGACACTCACCATTTGTACTGCCCAGCTCAACGTCACCGTCGGCGACATGGCGGGCAACGCGCAAAAGATCATCGCCGCGGCGCGCACGGCCTACGAACGCGGCGCGCGCCTGGTGCTCACGCCGGAGCTTTCGGTCTGCGGCTACCCGCCGGAAGACCTGCTGCTGCGGCCCGCGTTCATCGCTGCCTGCGATGATGCCGTGAAAACGGTGGCCCGCGAGCTCGCGGGGTTGAAGGGCCTGCACGTCGTCGTCGGGCATCCGCGCGGCGGCGACATCCGCAGCAAGTCGGTGCAGGTGCACATGCGCTACAACTCCTGCAGCGTGCTGTCCGAAGGCAAGGTGCTGGAGGTCTACAACAAGCGCGAACTGCCGAACTACCAGGTCTTCGACGAATACCGCTACTTCACGCGCGGGCAGGGCACCAGCGTGTTCCAGGTCGGCGACGTCAACGTCGGCTTGCTGATCTGCGAGGACGCCTGGTTCGAGGAGCCGGCGCAGCTCGCCCGTGCTTCCGGCGCGCAGCTGCTGGTGGTGCCGAACGCCTCGCCCTTCCACGTGGGCAAGAGCGGCGAGCGCATCGCGCGCATGGCCGAACGGGCCCAGAACGTGGAGCTGCCGATCGTGTACGCGCATTGCGTGGGCGGCCAGGACGAAGTGATCTTCGACGGCGGCTCCTTCGCCGTGAACGCGGATGGCTCGCTCGCCGCGCGCGCGCCAGCCTTCGTGGAGGACCTGTTCTACGTCACCGCCACGCCAGGGACCACCTCCTGGCGCCTGTCCGGCCCGATCGAGGGCGACCTCGGCGACGACGAGGAGCTGTGGCATGCGCTCGTGATGGGCGTGCGCGACTACCTGGGCAAGAACGGCTTTCCCGGCGTGCTGCTGGGCCTCTCGGGCGGCATCGACTCGGCGCTGGTGCTCGCGGTGGCGGTCGACGCGCTGGGCAAGGACAAGGTGCGCTCGATCATGATGCCTTCGCCCTACACGGCGGAGATCTCGTGGCTCGACGCGGCGGAGATGTGCAAGCGCCTGGGCGTGCGCTACGACGAGATCTCGATCAAGCCGATGTTCGAGGCCTTCCTGCAATCGCTCGCCAAGGAATTCGCCGGCCTGCCCGAGGACACGACGGAGGAGAACATCCAGGCCCGCATCCGCGGCGTGCTGCTGATGGCGTTGTCGAACAAGTTCGGCAGCATCGTGCTGACCACCGGCAACAAGAGCGAGATGGCCACCGGCTACTGCACGCTCTATGGCGACATGGCGGGCGGCTTCGCGGTGCTCAAGGACGTGCTCAAGACGGTGGTGTTCCGGCTGGCGCGCTGGCGCAACGCCAACGATCCCTACAAGACCGGCGCGAACCCGATCCCGGAGCGGATCATCACGCGGCCGCCCAGCGCCGAACTGCGCGCCGACCAGGTCGACCAGGACAGCCTGCCGCCCTACGAGATCCTGGACGGGATCCTTTCGCGCTACATGGAGAACGACCAGAGCATCGAGGACATCGTGGCCGCCGGCTTCGACCGCGCCACGGTGGAACGCGTCGCGCGGCTGGTGCGCATCAACGAGTACAAGCGGCGCCAGTCGCCGGTGGGCATCCGCGTGACGCACCGCGGCTTCGGCAAGGATTGGCGGTATCCTATTACCGGAAAGTTCCGCGCCTGAAGACCACCTGGAGAGAGAGTTCATGAAGCAGATCACCGCCATCGTCAAACCTTTCAAGCTCGAGGAGGTGCGTGAAGGCCTGGCGGAGTGCGGCGTCACCGGCCTGACGGTGACCGAGGTCAAGGGCTTCGGCCGCCAGAAGGGGCACACCGAGCTCTATCGCGGCGCCGAGTACGTGGTGGACTTCCTGCCCAAGGTGAAGATCGAGGTGGTGGTGAAGGACGAGGAGGTGGAACGCTGCGTCGACGCCATCATCTCCGCCGCCCGCACCGGCAAGATCGGCGACGGCAAGATCTTCGTCACCAGCGTGGAGCGCGTGGTGCGCATCCGCACCGGCGAGATCGACGAGTCCGCGGTCTGAGCGGGGCGCCGCCGCCATGGCCCTGACACTTGCGGATTTCGCAGCCCGCTGCCACGCCATCCTGGCACGCGATGGCGGCCCCGCGGGCCGCGCCGAAGTCGCCGCGCAGCTGCGCGAGGCGCTGCGCGACGAGGCTTTCGTGGCCGCCCAGTTCGGCCCCGATGCGCCGGAGCGCCGCGTCGTCTATGAAGATCCGCAACTCGGTTTCTGCATCCTCGCGCACGCGTACCAGGGCGCCAAGGAAAGCCCGCCGCACGACCACGCGAGCTCCTGGGCCATCTACGGCCAGGCGCAGGGCGAGACGGCGATGAGCGACTGGGAACTGGTCGAGCCCGCAACGCCGGAGCAGCCGGGGCGGGTGCGCTGGCTGCGCGAATACGTGCTGCGGCCCGGGGACGCGCATGTGTACAACGAGGGCGACCTGCATTCGCCGAGCCGGGCCGGGCCGACGCGGCTGATCCGGATCGAGGGGATGAACCTCGAGAACGTGCGGCGGCTGAAGTACCGGCCGGTGTGAGCGCCCCTCGTGGGCTGGTGGTGAACCGTAGGCTGGTGGTGAGTCGCGAAGCGCGAACCCCAGCGCTTCGCGCATCGCTGGGGTTTCGCTGCGCTCCACCGCCAGCCTACGAACCCCGCCGACCCCCTAGATCTCCGCCGTATCCACCCCGCCCGGGCTGCTGCGCGCAGCCTCCACCAGCTTTTCCAGCAGCGCCTCCAGGTCGTCGCCGATCGTCAGCAGCTCCATCTGCCACTCGCTCATGAAGCCGCTGTCCACGCTTTGCTGCAGGAACTGCAGCAGCGGCTGGTAGTAGCCGCCCAGATCGAACAGCCCCACGGGCTTGCGGTGGAAGCCGAGCTGCTTCCACGTCCAGGCCTCGAAGAATTCCTCGAAGGTGCCGATACCGCCGGGCATGGCGAGGAAGGCGTCCGCGCGTTCGGCCATGAGGCTCTTGCGCTGGTGCATGTTGTCGACGATGTGCAGCTCGGTGCAGTCCTGCTTGGCCCATTCGCGCTCCACCATGGAGCGCGGGATCACGCCGACCACCCGGGCGCCGGCCTCGAGCGCAGCGTTCGCCATCACGCCCATCAGGCCGTTGTTGCCGCCTCCGTACACCAGCTGGCCGCCCTGTCGGCCGATCCAGCGGCCGACCGCGGCGGCGGCGGTGGCGAAGCCCGGGTCTGCGCCGGTCCGCGAGCCGCAATAGACGCACAGGGAAAAGGCAGGATTCATGCGGAGAAGAAGCGCACCAGCGCCGTGAGCCAGACGCCGCCGGCGAAGAAGAGCGACAGGAAGACCGCCGCGCTCGCCATGTCCTTGGCGCGCTTGGACAGCGCGTGGCGCTCCAGGCCGATGCGGTCGATCGCGGCCTCGACGGCGGTGTTGAGGAGCTCCACGATCATCACCAGCACCACCGAGCCGGCCAGCAGCGCAACCTCCACCCAGCCGGCCCCGATGAAGAAGGCCAGCGGCAGCATCACGAAGGACAGGCAGGCTTCCACCCGGAAGGCTGCTTCGTCCCAGCCGGCGCGCAGGCCGGCCAGGGAATAGCCGGTGGCGTGCCACACGCGGTTGAAACCGGTGCGGCCCTTCTGCTCGTTGGCGAACTCGGGCAAGGCGTCGCGGTGGGACATGCCCGCATTGTCGCCGACCGGCCCGCGGCCCTCCTCAGGCGGCATCGACGAGCCGCGTGCCGGCCCAGGCGTCGTGCCAGAACTGCCGCTGCGGATGCAGCCGGCTGAGCCACGCCCAGACCAGCACCCAGCCGAAGAAGGCGGCCGTGACCGGTTTCCAGTCCACCAGGTGCTGCTGCGCAAAGGCGGCGACCGGCGGCAGCACCCAGATCGAGCACAGCACGTAGCGCAGCGCCGCCCGGGCAGGCGTGAGGGCCTGGCCATGGCGGTCGACGATGCGCATGCGCCAGGTCTGCATGGGCAGGGTGCGCCCCTTCACCCACGACCAGGTGAAGTACAGGCCCAGCACCACGGTGATCACGGCGCCGAGCGCCTGCCGTCCGTACAGGGCATGGCGCATCTGCGTGACGACGGAGAACACGAAGGCGGTCACCATGGCGAGCCCGAAGGCCAGGAAGGCCTCGTAGAACAGGGAGGCGAGCCGGCGCCGCAGGCTGGGCGCGACCAGTCCGGAGGCGGGCAGGCTCAAGGCAGGATCGGCGCCGGTGGCGGTGCCGGTGCCACCGGCGGCGGCGGCGCTTGCACCTGCGGCTGGGGCTGCGGCAGCAGCGTGTTGTTGTCCACCTGGCCGGGCACCCCCGCGATCCTGGCGGCGTTCTCCGGCTTCTTCGGCTTCGGGATCCGCGCCAGTTTCTGCTGCGGGACCGGCTGCACCGCCACGGCGGTGGGGGGCGGCGGCGGCTTGGCCGCCACGGCGCCGGCGGCGAGCTTGCGCTTTTCCTCCGCCGACAGGTTCTGGTAGGCCTCCCATTTGGCGCGCTTGTCGTCGGTGTTGAGCTTCTGGCTTTCGGCGAAGTTCAGCCGCGCCAGCGTGCGCTGCTGCGGCGAGAGGGCCGCCCATTCCGCCATGCGGCTGTGCAGGCGAGCCTGCTCGCCGGGCGGCATGCTGGGATAGTTGGCCGACAGGGCCAGCCACTTGCGCTTGTGGGCCTCGCCCAGCACGCGCCAGGTGCCCGAGAGAGGGGCCAGGGACTGCTGTTGCTGCGGCGAGAGTTCGGCCCAGGTGGGGCTGGATTCCGCGCGCGTGGCCGGTGCCGTGCGCACCGGTGCCGAACGCATCGGCGCCCGGGTGGAAACGGAAGGCTTGCTCGCCTGGGCCACGGTGGCCGCCGGCGCCGGCACGGGCACGGGCGCGGCGGGGGCAGCGGCGGCAGGTGCAGCGCCGGGAGCGGGTGCGGGTTTCTGGAGGGCCGGTGTTACATCCGCTGCCGCGGCACCCAGCACCACGCCCACGGCAGCGAGGCCGGTGGCGATGGCGAGGCGCAGGCGGGCGGCGGGCTGCATGGTCCGGGCTGCTTACTCGCCGCGCCCGGACTGCTTCAGGAACTGGACGAAACCGGGGTCGGCATAGGCTGCCGGCGGGAGGTCGTCGGTGAGCAGCGCAGTATCGACTTCGGCCAGCTCGCTGGCGCGGCGGTCCGTCTGGACGGTGTGGATCAGCACCAGGCCGCCCGCCAGCACGACGAGCGGCAGCACGGAGGCGATGCGGTACAGCCACGGGCGCCTGAGCGCCAGCGACGCCGAGGCGCCGCGGCCGACCACGGTGGGCGCGACGGCGGGTTTCTTGCGGGCCTCGAGGGCGCGCACGCGCACGGCCCGCAGACGTTCACGGACCTCGTACGGCAGCTCTTGCGAGCCCGCCGACAGGCGCATGGCGACCGCGCGGCCGAACTGGTCTGCCTGGCGCTGGGCGAGCAGTGAGTCCGTGATGGTCATAAGTGGATCCCTTTTGCCTTCAGTGCCTTGCTGAGGGCGGCGACCGCCCGGGAGCAGTGCGTCTTGACACTGCCTTCCGAGCAGCCCATGGCGGCAGCGGTTTCTGCAACATCCATGTCCTCCCAGTAACGCATCATGAAGGCTTCGCGTTGACGGGCAGGCAGCTCCATGATCTCCGTTTCGATCTCTCGCAAGATCTGGGCCCGGCGCGTGGCGTCCTCGGCGCTCTCGACCTGCTGTGACTGATCGGCGGAGGCGTAAGTTTCCAGCAGGTCGAATTCCCCCTCATCGGAGGCGGATTCGAAGTCGCTCAGGTTGGAGAACAGCGCATTGCGCGTCTTCTGGCGGCGGAAGAAGTCGAGGGTGCAGTTCGACAGGATCCGCTGGAACAGCATGGGCAGTTCGGCCGCCGGCTTGTCGCCATAGTGCTCCGCCAGCTTCATCATGCTGTCCTGCACGATGTCCAGCGCTGCTTCTTCCTCGCGCACGTGGTAGACGGTGCGCTTGAAGGCACGTTTCTCCACGCCCTGGAGGAAGTCCGAGAGTTCGCGTTCGGTGGCCAAGGAGTCCGGTGGGGCGGCGGTGAGCTTCGGGTTATGTGTCGCGTGCAGGCAGCAGGCGCAGCCGGGCAACCCGAAATTATGGCACCCCCGGGTCTGGCGCTCTTCTGTTGCAGTGCGATAATGCCAGCGCAAGTCACAGGCAAACGAGTCCTGGTCCGGCGGTGCGACGCGCCCGCCCATGGCCCGGTGCTCTAAGTCCCGAAGCTGCCCCACAAGGGCGGGCGAAGGGGCACCCCAAGGTTCGTAGTGCGAAACCCGAAAGGTTGATCATGGAAATCACAAGGACGGAGCTGAGCTCCGCGGCCGCCGCCTCGGCAGGCCAGACACAAGACCTCCGCGGCGCCGAAATCCTCGTCAAGTGCCTCCAGGCCGAGAACGTCAGGTACGTCTGGGGCTATCCCGGCGGCGCCGTGCTGCACATCTACGACGCGTTCTACAAGCAGGACACGATCCAGCACGTCCTGGTGCGCCATGAGCAGGCCGCCGTGCACGCGGCCGACGGCTATGCCCGCGCGACCGGCGACGTCGGCGTGGCGCTGGTGACCTCGGGCCCCGGCGTGACCAACGCCGTCACCGGCATCGCCACCGCCTACATGGATTCCATCCCGATGGTGATCGTCACCGGCCAGGTGCCCACGGCCGCCATCGGCATGGACGCCTTCCAGGAGTGCGACACGGTCGGCATCACCCGCCCCATCGTCAAGCACAACTTCCTGGTGAAGGACGTGCGTGAGCTCGCCGAGGTGATGAAGAAGGCCTTCCACATCGCCCGCAGCGGCCGCCCCGGCCCGGTGGTGGTGGACATCCCCAAGGACGTCTCGTTCAACAAGACGCCCTACACCGGCTACCCCGAGAAGGTGGAGATGCGCTCGTACAAGCCCGTCTCCAAGGGCCACAGCGGCCAGATCCGCAAGGCGGTGCAGCTGCTGCTGGCGGCCAAGCGCCCCTACATCTACACCGGCGGCGGCGTGGTCCTGGGCAACGCGACGCAGGAACTGCGCACGCTGGCCGACATGCTGGGCTTCCCGGTCACCAACACGCTGATGGGCCTGGGCTCCATGCCCGGCACCGACCCGAAGTTCCTGGGCATGCTGGGCATGCACGGCACCTTCGAGGCCAACAACGCCATGCAGAACTGCGACGTGCTGCTGGCCGTGGGTGCGCGCTTCGACGACCGCGTGATCGGCAACCCGAAGCACTTCGGCTCCTACGAGCGCAAGATCATCCACGTCGACGTGGATCCCTCCAGCATCTCCAAGCGCGTGCGCGTCGACATCCCGATCGTCGGCGACGTCAAGGAAGTGCTGAACGAGCTGATCGCGCAGATCCGCGAATCCGGCGTGAAGCCGGATGCCTCGGCCCTGGGCGGCTGGTGGGAAACGATCGAGGGCTGGCGCAAGCGCGACTGCCTGCGCTACGACCGCGGCAACCGCGACGTGATCAAGCCGCAGCACGTGATCGAGACGCTGTGGAACATGACCAAGGACGTGGAAACGTACATCACGTCCGACGTCGGCCAGCACCAGATGTGGGCCGCGCAGTTCTACAAGTTCCCCGAGCCGCGCCGCTGGATCAACTCCGGCGGCCTGGGCACCATGGGCGTGGGCATTCCGTACGCGATGGGCATCAAGCTGGCCAAGCCGGACTCGGAGGTGTACTGCATCACCGGAGAGGGCTCGGTGCAGATGTGCATCCAGGAGCTTTCCACCTGCCTGCAGTACAACACGCCGATCAAGGTCGTCTCGCTGAACAACCGGTATCTCGGCATGGTGCGCCAGTGGCAGCAGCTCGATTACGAGGGCCGCTACTCGCACAGCTACATGGACGCACTGCCCGACTTCGTGAAGCTGGCCGAGGCCTATGGCCACGTGGGCATGCTGATCGAGCACCCGAAGGACGTCGAGCCGGCCCTGCGCGAAGCGCGCAAGCTGAAGGACCGGACGGTGTTCATGGACTTCCGCACCGACCCGACCGAAAACGTCTGGCCGATGGTGAAGGCCGGGCAGGGCATCACGGAGATGCTGCTCGGTTCCGAAGACCTGTGAGTGCGGTAGGCCTGCAAGAAAACCTTCAACGCAGAAACCGCAAAAGCAGCGCAAAAGCCGCAAAAGATTCATGAGGCTTTCTTTCGCGGTTTTTGCGCGACCTTTGCGGCTTTTGCGTTAGATCCCTTCCATCCACCCCAAGACGAATCTATTGCCCGCCGAGCCCGCTGCTTACCGGCAGCGGGGGAGGGCGGCGAAAAGAGGAATCAGACATGAAGCACATCATTGCCGTGCTGCTCGAGAACGAGCCCGGCGCCCTCTCGCGTGTCGTGGCCCTGTTCTCGGCCCGCGGCTACAACATCGAATCGCTCACCGTGGCGCCGACGGAAGATCCGTCGCTGTCGCGCATGACGATCACCACCGCCGGCTCCGACGACGTGATCGAGCAGATCACCAAGCACCTGAACCGCCTCATCGAGGTGGTGAAGGTCGTCGACCTCACCGAAGGCAGCTACACCGAGCGGGAGCTCATGATGGTGAAGGTGCGCGCGGTCGGCAAGGAGCGCGAGGAGATGAAGCGCATGGCGGACATCTTCCGCGGCCGCATCATCGACGTGACCGACAAGAGCTACACCATCGAACTCACGGGCGACCAGTCCAAGAACGACGCTTTCCTGGTCGCCATCGACCGCAGCGCGATCCTGGAGACGGTCCGTACCGGCGCCAGCGGCATCGGTCGCGGCGAGCGGATCCTCCGCGTGTGACCCCATCCCCCAAAGCACATAGTTTTTCTGGAGAGACTCATGAAGGTTTATTACGACAAGGACTGTGACCTGAGCCTGATCAAGGGCAAGACGGTCGCCATCATCGGCTACGGCTCGCAAGGCCACGCCCACGCGCAGAACCTGAACGACAGCGGCGTGAAGGTCATCGTCGGCCTGCGCAAGGGCGGCGCCTCCTGGCCGAAGGTCGAGAAGGCCGGCCTGAAGGTCGCCGAAGTCAGCGAGGCCGTGAAGTCCGCCGACGTCGTGATGATCCTGCTGCCCGACGAGCAGATCGCCACCGTCTACAAGAACGACGTCGAGCCGAACATCAAGCAGGGCGCATCTCTGGCCTTCGCCCACGGCTTCAACGTGCACTACGGCCAGGTCGTGCCGCGCGCCGACCTGGACGTGTGGATGGTCGCGCCCAAGGCCCCCGGCCACACCGTGCGCAGCACCTACACCCAGGGTGGCGGCGTGCCGCACCTGGTGGCCGTGCACTCCGACAAGTCGGGCCGTGCGCGCGACCTCGCGCTGTCGTACGCGATGGCCACCGGCGGCGGCAAGGCCGGCATCATCGAGACCAACTTCCGCGAGGAGACCGAGACCGACCTGTTCGGCGAGCAGGCCGTGCTGTGCGGCGGCACCGTGGAACTGATCAAGGCCGGCTACGACACGCTGGTGGAAGCCGGCTACGCGCCCGAGATGGCGTACTTCGAGTGCCTGCACGAGCTCAAGCTGATCGTGGACCTGATCTACGAAGGCGGCATCGCGAACATGAACTACTCGATCTCCAACAACGCGGAGTATGGCGAGTACGTCACGGGCCCGAAGATCGTCACGGAAGAGACCCGCAAGGCGATGAAGCAGGCGCTGAAGGACATCCAGACCGGCGAATACGCCAAGAGCTTCATCCTGGAAAACCGCGCCGGCGCCCCGACCCTGCAGTCGCGCCGCCGCCTCAACGCCGAGAGCTCGATCGAGGTCGTGGGCGAGCAGCTGCGCGCGATGATGCCCTGGATCAAGAAGAACAAGCTGGTGGACCAGAGCCGCAACTGATGCACCTGTAGGCTGGCGGTGACCGCGCGCCGCCGCGCGCCGGGAACCCCAGCGCTTGCGCGCATCGCTGGGGTTCACGCGCTCCGCGGTTCACCGCCAGCCTACGTCCAAGCAACCGACGCCCGCGCCTCACGGTCGCGGGCGTTGTTTTTCCGTTCCTGCGGGCGCTTAAACTCTCCCCATGCACGACGGACACGAAGACGACCACTCGGCAGACGGGGTGGTGGTGCGCAAGCGGCGCAAGGGCATCTACATCCTGCCCAACCTCTTCACGCTGGCCGCGCTGTTCGGCGGCTTCTACGCGATCGTGATGGCCATGAACGGCCGCTTCGACCTGGCGGCCGTGGGCGTGTTCTGCGCGATGGTGCTGGACAGCCTCGACGGCCGCGTGGCGCGCATGACCAACACGCAGAGCGCCTTCGGCGAGCAGATGGATTCGCTCTCCGACATGGTCTCCTTCGGCGCCGCGCCGGCGCTGATCGCCTACGAGTGGGGCCTCAAGGGCCTGGGCCGCTGGGGCTGGATCGCCGCCTTCGTCTACTGCGCCTGCGCGGCGCTGCGCCTGGCGCGCTTCAACGTCAACACCGCGGTGATCGACAAGCGCTACTTCCAGGGCCTGCCGTCGCCGGCGGCAGCGGCGCTGGTCACCGGTTTCATCTGGCTGATGACGGAGTACGAGGTGCGCGGCTTCCAGGTGGCCTGGGTGATGTTCGGCGTGGCGCTGTACGCGGGCCTCACGATGGTCACCAACGTGCCGTTCTATAGCTTCAAGGACATCCAGATGAAGAAGAGCGTGCCCTTCGCGGTGATCGTGCTGATCGCCCTGGGCATCGCCGTCATCAACATCTATCCGCCCGCCGTGCTGTTCGCGATCTTCGTGATCTACGGCCTCTCCGGGTATGCGCTGTACTTCTGGCGCAAGTCGCGCGGAGAACGCGCCAGCGTGATCGCCACGTCGACCGACGAACCGGAGGAGAGCGGTCTCCACCGGTGATTCGCGGGCGGGGAGCGTGCCCTGGCGGTGAGTGGTACGCCGGTGATTCGCAGCGATGCGCCAAAGCGCTGGGGTTCGGCCTTCGGCGCTCACCGCCAGCCTACCCGACACCGTTCGCCCCCGTGCCAGATGCTGGCGGTGATTCGTAGGCTGGCGGTGAACCGCGAAGCGCGTGAACCCCAGCGATGCGCGAAAGCCCCTCGCCCCCGCGCTAGAAAACCCTGATGCGGAATCCGCAAAGTCCTGTGTTACAGTCAACCGCATGAACCGTATCGCGCTGGCCCTACTACTCATCCCCCACGGGCGGAGACGGTAGCGCGCGCGCGTATTCCCGGACAGACGGCCCGTTTGCACCAGCAGCGGGCCGTTTTTCTTTGGGGCTGCCGGTTCCACCACCACGATCCCACCAAGCGAGAACACCGATGCCGATGCTGAAGAACCCCGCGAGCAAGTACCGCCCCTTCGCGCCCGTGCGCCTGAACGACCGCACCTGGCCCGACGCGGTGCTGACGAAGCCCCCCGTGTGGTGCAGCGTCGACCTGCGCGATGGCAACCAGGCGCTGATCGAGCCGATGGACATCCCGCGCAAGCTGCGCATGTTCGAGACCCTGGTGGCGATCGGCTTCAAGGAGATCGAGATCGGCTTCCCCTCGGCCTCGCAGACCGAGTTCGACTTCGTGCGCAAGCTGATCGAGGAAGACCTCATCCCCGACGACGTCACCATCCAGGTGCTGACGCAGGCGCGCGAGCCGCTCATTCGCCGCACCTTCGAAGCGCTGCAGGGCGCGCGCCGCGCCATCGTGCACCTGTACAACGCCACCGCGCCGGTGATGCGCAGGGTGGTGCTGGCGCTGGACGAGGACGGGATCGTGGAGCTCGCCACCTCGCAAGCGAGCCTGTTCAAGGAACTCGCTGCGCAGCAGCCCGCCACCGAGTGGATCTTCCAGTACTCGCCCGAGATGTTCTCCGGCACCGAGCTGGCCTTCGCCAAGCGGGTGGTCGATGCGGTGACCGAGGTCTGGCAGCCCACGCCGGCGCGCAAGTGCATCGTCAACCTGCCGTCCACGGTGGAACACTCCACCCCGAACATCTTCGCCGACATGATCGAGTGGATGCACCGCCACCTGGCGCGGCGCGACGCCATCGTGCTCTCGGTGCACCCGCACAACGACCGCGGCACCGGCACGGCGGCCGGCGAGTTCGCCGTGATGGCCGGCGCCGACCGCCTCGAAGGCTGCCTGTTCGGCAACGGCGAGCGCACCGGCAACCTCGACCTCGTGAACGTCGCGCTGAACCTCTACAGCCAGGGCGTCGATCCGGGCCTGGACTTCTCCGACATCGACGAGGTCCGCCGCACCGTGGAGCACTGCAACCAGTTGCCGGTGCACCCGCGCCACCCGTATGTCGGCGACCTGGTCTACACCTCGTTCTCCGGCTCGCACCAGGATGCCATCAAGAAGGCCTTCGCCGCGCGCCGGGAGGACGAGCCCTGGGACATGCCATACCTGCCGCTCGACCCGAAGGACCTGGGGCGCAGCTACGAGGCCGTCATCCGCGTCAACAGCCAGTCCGGCAAGGGCGGCATCTCCTACCTGCTGGAGAGCGAGTACGGCCTCGAATTGCCGCGCCGCCTGCAGATCGAGTTCAGCCAGGTGGTGCAGGCCGTGATGGATGCCAGCGGCAAGGAACTCTCGGCGCAGGACCTTTGGACGCTGTTCGGCAACGAGTACCGCATCGGCCGCGCGCAGGTGGCGCACCAGGTGCTGGAATCCGGCGCCCCGGGCGAACGGGTCACCCTCGAAGCGGACGTGCGCATGGCCGACGGCCGCGCGCTCGCGGTGACCGGAGCGGGCAACGGCCCGATCGATGCCTTCGTCGAAGGGATGAGCCAGGCCATCGGCGAGCCGATCCGCGTGCTGGACTACCATGAGCATGCGATCGCATCGGGCGCCGACGCGCGCGCCGTCGCCTACCTCGAGTTGCGGGTCGGCGACCGCACGCTGTTCGGCGTCGGCATGGACGGCAACATCGTCTCGGCCTCGCTGAAGGCGATCGTCTCGGGCCTGCAGCGCGCCGGCCTCGCGACCGAACAAGAGGAATCCACATGGCAGACCAACTGATCATCTTCGACACGACGCTGCGCGACGGCGAGCAATCGCCCGGCGCCTCGATGACCAAGGACGAGAAGCTGCGCATCGCGCGCCAGCTCGAGCGGCTGCGCGTCGACGTGATCGAGGCCGGGTTCCCGGCCAGCTCCAACGGCGATTTCGAATGCGTCCAGGCGATCGCCCAGGCCATCAAGGAGTCGGTCGTCTGCGGACTGGCACGCGCCAACGACCGCGATGTCTCGCGGGCGGCCGAGGCGCTCAAGGGCGCGGCCCGCGCCCGCATCCACACCTTCATCGCCACCTCGCCGCTGCACATGGAAAAGAAGCTGCGGATGACGCCCGAGCAGGTGCTGGAGCAGGCGAAGCAGTCGGTGCGCTTCGCGCGCAACCTCTGCGCCGACATCGAGTTCTCGCCCGAGGACGGCTACCGCAGCGAGATCGACTTCCTGTGCCGCGTGCTGGAGACGGTGATCAACGAAGGCGCGACCACGATCAACGTGCCCGACACCGTCGGCTACGCGGTACCGGAGTTGTACGGCAACTTCCTGAAGACGCTGCGCGAGCGCATTCCGAACTCCGACAAGGCCGTCTGGTCGGTGCACTGCCACAACGATCTCGGCATGGCGGTCGCCAATTCGCTGGCGGGCGTCAAGCTCGGTGGCGCGCGGCAGGTCGAATGCACGATCAACGGCCTGGGTGAGCGTGCGGGCAACTGCTCGCTGGAAGAGATCGTGATGGCCGTGAAGACCCGCAGGGACTACTTCGGGCTCGACGTGAACATCGCCACCGAGCACATCGTGCCGGCCAGCCGCATGGTGAGCCAGACCACCGGCTTCGTGGTGCAGCCGAACAAGGCGGTGGTCGGCGCCAACGCGTTCGCCCACGCCAGCGGCATCCACCAGGACGGCGTGCTCAAGGCCCGCGACACCTACGAGATCATGCGGGCCGAGGACGTCGGCTGGACGGCCAACAAGATCGTGCTGGGCAAGCTCTCCGGCCGCAACGCCTTCAAGGCACGCCTGCAGGAACTCGGGGTGCAGATGGAGAGCGAGGCCGACATCAACGCCGCCTTCGCGAAGTTCAAGGAACTGGCCGACCGCAAGAGCGAGATCTTCGACGAGGACATCCTGGCGCTGGTGAGCGACGAGGCGGCCACGCACGAACAGGAAACCTACCGGCTCGTCTCGCTGCGCCAGCACAGCGAAACCGGTGAGCGTCCGCATGCCGAGGTCGTGATCACCGTGGAGGGCCGCGAGGTGCGCGGCGAATCCGACGGCAACGGTCCCGTGGACGCGTCGCTCAAGGCGATCGAGACGCACGTCAGGAGCGGGGCGGAGATGGTGCTGTACTCGGTCAACGCGATCAGCGGCTCCACCGAAAGCCAGGGCGAAGTGACGGTGCGGCTGTCGAACTCCGGGCGCATCGTCAACGGCGTGGGCGCCGATCCGGACATCGTGGTCGCCTCGGCGAAGGCCTACCTGAGCGCCTTGAACAAGTTGCACAGCAAGGTCGACAAGGTCCCGGCGCAAGGCGGCGGGCCGCTGTAGCTCCCGGCCCGGCGCTCCGGCCGGGCCGCGCCTGACAACCAACTCCTGAGCCATCGCGTTAGCCAGCTGTGCCGGCGGCGCAACCGTGTCCGCGGAAAAAATGACAGTCAGGACTGGGGGATTTCCCTCACTGCACAGGCAGGGCGTGAGCTTATGTTCCTAAGTCATTGATTTTTGTAAACATTGCCCCCAAACGCGCCGCTGCAGAAGTACACTTCGTCCCGTGGTGTCAGTTGTGTCCTACACCCACCGTCGTTGCTGGAGTACCCGACCTTGAACCGCCTTGTCCACGCGATCGCCATCAGTGTCCTGGCCCTGTCGCTCGCGCCCGTCGCTGCCGACGCCGCCCCGCACAAGCGGGTGGCCAAGAAGGAGGCCCACGCCAGCATCGTGAAGCGTGCCCGGGTCAGCAAGACGTACACGGTCCCCCGCAGCCCGATGGTCGCCCGGCAGAGCCGTTCGATCGTGCGCCTGGCGCCGGCCAAGCCTTCCTTCGGCGAGATGGCCGGCCTGCACGCCACGCAGGATGAGCTTGACCTGCGCTCCAGCGTCGCCCTGGTGATCGACCAGGACTCCAACGAAATCCTGCTGCGCAAGAACGATTCCGCCGTGCTGCCGATCGCCTCCATCACCAAGCTCATGACGGGCCTGGTCATCAGCGAGGCCAAGCTGCCGATGGACGAGGCGGTCACCATCAGCCAGGACGACGTCGACACCGAGAAATTCACCGGCTCGCGCCTGCGGGTCGGCGCCACGCTGACCCGCGGCGAGCTGATGCAGCTGGCGCTGATGTCCAGCGAAAACCGCGCCGCCCATGCGCTGGGTCGCACCTATCCCGGCGGCCTGAATGCCTTCGTCGAAGCCATGAACAGCCGTGCGAAGCTGCTGGGGATGAACGACACGAAGTACGTCGAGCCGACGGGCCTGTCCAGCCGCAACCAGTCGAGTGCGCAGGATCTGGCGCGCCTCGTGGCCTTCGCCTCCAACGATCCGATGCTGCGCGAGCTGACGACCACGCCCGAGCGTCAGGTCGAAGTGGGCAACCGCACGATGCAGTTCCACACCACCAACCGCCTGGTGAAGAACCCCGCCTGGGAGATCGGCCTGCAGAAGACCGGCTACATCGCGGAAGCAGGCCAGTGCCTGGTGATGCAGGCCAAGGTGGCCGGCCGCAAGCTGATCATGGTGTTCCTGGATTCCGCCGGCAAGCTGAGCCGCATCGGCGACGCCGAACGCGTGCGCAAATGGGTCGAAACCCACTCCCCCAGCGGCCTGCCGAGCCCCAACACGATCATCCGCCAAGTCAACGGGTAGACGCCGCGCGACGGTCGGGACAACCAACAACCAGAACGCAAAAGCCGCAAAGGTACGCAAAAGCCGCAAAAGACATCCTTGATGGGGATGTTCCTTTGCGGCTTTCGCGCTTCTTTTGCGGCTTTTGCGTTCTGGCTGTCCGGCTGTCCTGTTCCAGGTTCTTACGCCGCCAGCCGCTCCGTCGGCGGCTTGTAGCCCAAAGCGGCGGAGATCGCTGCGGCGGTCGTCTGCAGCTTCGACAGCCAGCTTTCGTCCAGCCGGTCGGCGGGGGCCGAGATCGACAGGCCGGCGATCAGGCGCGCCTGGTCGTCATAGATGCCGGCGGCCATGCAGCGCACGCCCAGCTCCAGTTCCTCGTTGTCCCGCGCGATCCCGTACTGGCGGGCCTTGGCCAGCTCGCGTTCCAGGATCGGCAGCTGCGTGATGCTGTTCTTCGTGTGGCCGGCCAGGCCAGTGCGGGTGGCGTAGGCGCGCACGCGCTGCGGATCGTCCACCGCCAGGAACAGCTTGCCGGTGGACGTCAGGTGCAGCGGCGCCCGGCCGCCGATGGCGCGCACCACCTGCATGCCCGAGCGCTCGCTGTACGCGCGCTCCACGTAGACGATCTCGTCGCCCTGGCGCACGCTCAGGTTCACCGGCTGCTGGATCTGCTTGTGCAACTCGCGCATCGGCGCCAGCGCGGCGTCGCGCACGTTCAGCCGCGCCTTCACCAGGTTGCCCAGTTCGAGCAGGCGCATGCCCAGGCGGTAGCTGCCCGCCTCGGGGCGGTCCACGAAGCGGCCGGTGGCCAGGTCGTTGAGGATGCGATGCGTGGTCGACGGGTGCAGGCCCGTCTTCTCGCTGATTTCCTTCAGGGAGATGGCTTCTTCCCGCGAGGCCAGAACGTCGATCAGCGCGAACATGCGCTCGATCACCTGGATGGTGGGGGTGGCGGGAGCCGTGGAGTCGGTTTTTCTCATGGGGACCGTAGTATGCCCCCGTATTTTATCTTGTGAAACCGAGCCGCGGCTTCAGCGGGGTTTGTCGCGGCGCAAAGGTCGTGGCGGTGCGACGGGCCGCGGCAGGGCCGCCGCGGGCAGCGGGGGCAGGGGCGAGCCGTCGCCGCGCTGCCATTGGCCGTCCACCAGCACCTCGTGCGGGTGGAAGCGCGACTTGTAGTTCATCTTCGGGCTTTCCTGGATCCAGTAGCCCAGGTACACGTGCGGCAGCTTCAGGCGCCTGGCCTGGTCGATCTGCCACAGCACGCTGTAGGTGCCGTAGCTCGAGGTCGGATCGGGTTCGTAGAACGTGTACACGGCGGAAATGCCGTCGTTCAGCACGTCGAGGATGGAGACCATGCGCAGCGGGCCGATGCTGCCATCCGGCTGCTTTTCCCGGAATTCCACCAGCCGCGAGTTCACGCGGCTTTGCAGCAGGAACTGCGTGTACTGGTCGATGCTGTCGTGGTCCATGCCGCCGCCGGCATGGCGCCCTGTCTGGTAGCGCAGGTACAGGTGGTAGTGCTCGGGCACGAAGCACAGCTTGAGCACCCGGGCCTGCAGGTTGCCGTGGCGCGCCCACGCGCGCCGGTGGCTGCGGCTCGGATGGAAGTCCTCCACCAGCACGCGCAGCGGCACGCAGGCGCGGCAGCCGTCGCAATAGGGGCGGTAGGTGAACATGCCGCTGCGACGGAAGCCGCTGGTGACCAGGTCCGAGTAGGCGTCGTTGTGGATCAGGTGGCTTGGCGTCGCCACCTGCGAACGGGCCTGCTTGCCCGGCAGGTAGCTGCACGGGTACGGCGCCGTGGCGTAGAACTGCAGCGTCTGGAGCGGAAGGTCCTTGAGGTGCGTCACGCGGGGGTCGTGGAGGGCGGCAAGACTGCGTCCCAGTATACGGGCTCGAATTGCCATGGTGCACTGTTGCGACGCGCCTGTGCGGCCACTTCCCGAACAAATTCGTCCCGCGGGATCTCGCGCGCCCCCAGCGAGGCGAGGTGCCGGGTGTTCTGCTGGCAGTCGATCACGCTCACCTGCGCCTGCCGGCTCCAGGCGACCAGCGCCGCCAGCGCGATCTTGGAGGCGTCCGGCACGCGGGTGAACATCGACTCGCCGAAGACGGCGCGGCCGATCACCACGCAGTACAGGCCGCCCACCAGCCGCCCGTCCATCCAGGTCTCCACGCTGTGGGCGAAGCCGGCGCGGTGGAAGGCCTGGTAGGCCTGCACCATCGCCGGCACGATCCAGGTCCCCGACTGGCCCGGGCGCTCGCTGGTGGCGCAGGCGCGGATCACCGCGTCGAAGTCGGTGTCGAAGCGGATCTCGCACTGGGCGTCGGCGACGAACTTCGCCAGCGTCTTGCGGAACGACCGGTGCAGCCTGAATTCCGCGGTGAACAGGACCATCCGCGGATCCGTGCTCCACCACAGGATCGGCTGGCCTTCGCTGAACCACGGAAAGATGCCGTTGGCGTACGCGCGCTGCAGGCTGTCGATGTCGAGCGCGCCGCCGGCCGCCAGCAGGCCGGGCGCCGGCTGCCGCTGATCCCAGGCCTGCGCCGGATCGGGGAAGGGGTCGCCAGGTTGGAGCCAGGGCAGGTGCATCGGGGTGGGCACTGTCACGCGGGAGGTGATTGTGCCCGGCCGGCGGGGCTCGCGTCCGCGGCTGGAGGAAATCGGTCGAGCGCTTTCCTAGGGCGCGCCGCGCAGCGGCCGCGGCACTCCGGCGGCGGGCTGCACCGTGTCGGCGTTGGCCACCGACACCGGCACCAGCTGCGGCCGCGGCAGCAGGCGGGCGCCGATCCGGAAGCCGCCTTCGGCGGGCTCGCTGCGCACCACCTCGGCCTCGCAGCGCAGCGGGTACTGCTGGCCGTCCAGCAGGTACTCGATCACGACCTGCACGCGCGCGCCGCTCTCGTAGCTGCGCTCGGAAAGGAAGGAAAGGCCGTTCGCGCTGATGTCCCGGGTGGTCGCCGGCGCCCCATCCACGCTCACGGGCATCGTCGCCCCGAAGCGCTCGGCCTCCCTGCGTTCCCGGCGGGGCCGCAGCGGGACCGGGATGGTGACTCCGTGTTCGGGCATGGAACTGTTCCTCGTGAACCCCGACCGTAGCCGGCGACAGGGACTGGTTTGTAGTCCGGCGCCGGGCCGACGCGTCGGACGCGGCGGATTCATGCGCGGCTTCAGTGGCGACTACGCGCCGCGAAGGCGCATTCCGACAAGACGGGCGCAGGCCGCATTCCAGCATGCGCTCGTCCCGTCGAAGGAGCCGACATGCCGCACGACAGCCGTGAAGCACGCGCTGAAACCCTCCAGGTGCTGATGCCGTGGGGATCCCCCCTGGCCGAAGGCGAGGACCCGGTGGCGGCGACGGCCTTCTGGCTCGCCGGTGGCGCCTCGCTCCTGCTATGGACGGCGGTGGCCCTGCTGCTGACCTCGGTCTAGCACTCCGGTCCTGCGGTCTGCTTGCGCTGGCCGGGCGACAGCGCGGAAAAGTCCACACTGGCGGGCGTGAAAAAAACAGGATCGTGCCGGCCGTCTGTGCCAAACTTCAGGTCATCCTGAACGCTTCCGACTTCATGCGCAGCCCGCACGTCCCCGATTCCCAAGCGCGCCTGCTGCCGGCCGGCCGGCGCTGGGGCTTCGGCGCGCACAGCGTGCTGCCCTACCTCTCCTTCGCCCTGCAATCGCGCCCCGGCCAGGCGCCGGGCGAATCGATCCGCAATCCCGTGTTCCCGCAGATGGAGAATACGCTGCCGGTCCTCCTGCGCCGCTCGCACTGAGCGGCGCGCAGGATGGCGCGTGCTTCTTCGATGGAGGCTCGCATGGCCCAATGGCGCAAGGGTTCCCCCGACGAGGTCTACTCCGAAGAGGAGATCACGCAGCGACTCGCGGCCGAACTTCCGGCCTGGTACTACGAGGACGGCTGGATCCGCCGCAAGTACAAGACCACCGGCTGGAAATCCACGCTGATGGTGGTCAACACCGTCGGCCACCTGGCCGAGGCCGCATGGCATCACCCGGACCTGGCCGTGTCGTACGCCTTCGTGGTCGTCAAGCTGGTCAACCATTCGGCCAAGGGCGTGACCGACAAGGACTTCGCGCTGGCGCGCAAGATCGAGGAAGTGCTGATGTGGCGGCCCGGCGGCGAGGAGGGCTCGCCGCTGGAGGGCACGCCCGAGGATCCGCGCTTCAAGTACCTGAAGTACGACTGAGGCGCGGCCGCCCGCCACCGAAGGCATCGGGCCGGAAATATACGCACAGCAGGGCGAGCGCGAGCAGCGCGGGCACGGCGCGCAGGTCGGTGGCCACGCTGGCGCGGCGCGCGAGTTGCGGGTCGCGCATCAGCGCCGCAAGCTGCCCCGGATCGCGCAGGGCGCTGTAGCCCAGGCCGGTCTGGGCCGCCAACGCGCGCAGGTGCGGCTCGCGCAGCTCCGACAGGTGTTCGCGCGAGGGCGGCTGGCCCGCCGGCACGTTGCGCTGGAGCACGTCGCCGGCGCGCCAGTAGCCGATGCGGTTGCCCTCCGCATCCGTGCGCGGGATGGGCTGCGGCACGCCGGCGCCTATCCCCAGCAGCCAGCCGCGTACCTGCCCCGCCTGGACGTCGTCGAAGCGAGGGAAGGCGGTGAGCGGCGGCGACTCGTGGCCATCGGTGAGGAACAGGATCGCAGGTTTGCCCTGCAGCTCCTTGGCGGCGCGCAGCGCCCAGAACACGCCCTTGGCGACCTCGCTGGCGTTGCCCCAGCGGATGCGGCCGTCGATCTCGGCCAGCGTGGCAAGCAGGTCGTTGTAGTTCTCGCAGACCTCGATCGGCGCCAGCAGCAGCAGGGTGCGGTATTCGGTGAACGCGGCCCAGCCCACGCGGGAGCCGCAGGGCAGCTCGCGCAGGGCGCGTCGCGCCGCCGCGCGGGCAAACTCCAGCCGGCTGACCGGCGCGCCGTCGATCTGCGCGTCCTCCACGTCCATGCTCTGCGTGATGTCGAACACGAGGACGGTGTCCGCCACGTTGCGCGGCAGCGGCACCGGCGGCATGAGCAGCGCGACGAGCAGCAGCAGCGTCGCGCCGGCGAGCAGGGGCGCGTCGCGCAGCAGCGCCTTCACGGCAGGTCGCTCCGCATCGCGGGCGCGGTAGTCAGGACGCGTTCGCGCTCCACCGGCGGTGCGTTGTCCTCGCCGAGCTGCTCGTCGACCTCGGGCGCGATGCCCAGGGCGCGCTCGAGGTTGTAGCGCGCGTCCCAGTCAGCGGGGTCGTCGCGCAGCGCATCGCGAAAGCTCTGCTTGGCAAGTTCGACCAGCGGCAGCGCGTCGCTCGCGTGCTTGGTGCCGTTCTTCAGTGCCTCGCGCAGGTGCAGGTTGCCCAGGTTGTACAGGACGGCGTGCCGCAGCGGCCCGTGCTCGCCCTGCAGCAGCGCCTTGTGCGCGGCCAGCGCCGCCTCGTAGCGGCCGGCGCCGGACAGCGCCAGTGCCTGGGCGAAGCGCGCTTCGGCGAAGTCGCTGGGGGCCGCGCTGGCGTCGGCCTGCGCGATCGCGCGGTTGATGCGCTCGGCCTGCACCATGCGCACGGCCTGCCACGCCGCGGGCACGGCCAGGGCGAAGCTGGCGGCGGCGAACAGGAGGTGAATGGTGCGGCGCTTCATTGCCAGGCCCGCAAGGTGACGGCGCGCAGCGCGAAGAGCAGGGCGCAGCAGGCGATTGCCGTGGCGAGCGCGGCAGCGCTGAAATCGCGCCGCGGCACGCGCTCGGTGAAGTCCAGCGGGAAGTTCTGCTGCCGGCCCACGTCTGCCACCGCCCGTGCCACGCTCTCCGGGTCGTCCGCCTCGTAGGCGCGGTAGGCGCCGGGCAGGGTCTGGAAGAAGCGGTGCAGGGCGATCTCCGGCACGGCTTCGTTGGCCTCGCCCGGCGTATCGAGCTTGAGGCTGTTGACGGAGCGCAGGTAGATCCAGGCCAGCGAGACGCGGTTGCGCAGTGCCGCCGCGTGCACGCGCTTCTTCGTGGCGGCATCGAGCCGCGCGCCGCCGTCGGACACCAGCAGCACGATGCGGCTGCCGGTGTAGGCGCGCTGGTCGTACTCCGCGATGGCGGCCAGCAGGGCGCGCCCGACGTCGGTGTCCGCCAGGCCCCGGCCGACGCTGCCGGCCGTGATGCCGGCCTGCACCACCGCGTCGTGCTGCGTGAAGCGCACGACGCGCATCGGCTGGGTGCTGAAGAACATCAGCGAGAAGCGGTCGTCCGGCCGTTCGCCGACGAAGCGCGCCAGCAGTTCGCGCGCGACCTTGCCCTTGGGCTCGCCGCGGGAGCCGGCCTGGTAGCGCAGGTTCAGGGGGTCGATGGTGCGCCAGTCGGCCGGCAGCATGCGCTCGTCCATGCTGCGGCTGCGGTCGATCAGCAGCACGATCTCGGCGCCGCGGCCGCTGCGCTGCACCAGCGTTTCGGGCCGCATCGGCCCGGCGATGGCGAGGACGATCGCCAGCAGGGCGGCCATGGCCAGGAGCCGCCACGCCCGTCCGAGCGCGGCGCCCAGGCGGTCCGGCGGCAGCCAGCCCAGGTGGGGCAAGACCAGCGCCTGCCGCCGGCGCGGCAACAGCGGCAGCACCGCCAGCGGCAGCAGGACCAGCGCCCAGGGGTGCGCGAATTCGAGCAGCGCGTTCATGGCGCATGCCGCCGTTCGAGCCGGCTGAGCCCTGTGCACAAGGCCTGCGGCGACACGGCATCCGCGGGCAACCCGGGGCCGAAGAAAAGCTGCGCGGACTGGGCGTAGAACGCCTCGATCTGCGGCCGCAGCGGCTGCAGGTGCGGCGCGCGCTGGAACAGCGCGTCCAGCGTCCCCGCGTGCACGACCCGTCCCGCCGTGCGGTCGAAGGCCTGGTGCAGCGCCTGGAAGGCCGCCGGCGCGCCGGCCTGCTGGCCGCGCAAGGTGCGCAGGGCCCTGGTGAAGGGCAGGGCCGTGCGGGCCCGCCATGCGCTCCAGCCCGCATACGCCAGCCAGCCGGCCAGGCAGGTGGCCAGGGCGGCGAGCCACAGCGACAGCGTGCGCTGCATCGCCGCGGTGTCGATCACCGGGGCCGGCCGGTCGGGACGCAGCGGCAGCGACTCGGTGGGCGCAACGGGCGCGGTGAGCGGCCCTATGCTGAGGGCGGCGGGTGCGATGCGCAGCGGCGCGGCACCGGCGGCGCCCGCCAGTTCCCAGCGCGGGACGGCGACCGTCGCCAGGCTGCGGGGCGCGTTGACGACCTGGTATTCCACCACCAGCCAGCGCGCGCCGTCCGGGGCGGCTTCCACGCGTGCCGTGCGCCGTTCCAGCCAGGCGCTCACGCGTGCCGGGCCGGGCAGCGTCGCCGGGGTGAAGGCGCGGCCTTCGCGTGCCAGCAGCACCTGCTGCACCGCGATGTCGCCCACGGTGTAGCCGAAGGGGCGCGGCTGGCGCACCACGGCGTCGCCGGCGTCCGCCAGCACCGCCGCGGTGAAAAGCACCGCGGCGAACGCGAGGGCGCGGCACCATTGCATCACGATCCCTCGCACAGATGCTCCGACAGCGCCTGCGCGTCGAAGGCACCCTGCAGGTAGAACGGCCGCAGTCCGTGCGCGCCGAACAGGCGGTCCAGTTCGGTGCGGCGCGCGAGCACCGCCTCGCGCCAGCGCGCGCGCAGGGCCGGGCGCAGCCACACGGTGCGGCCGCCGCCGCTCTCGGCGTCCCGCAGCATCGCCAGGCCGTCGCGCGCGGGCGGCTCCACTTCCGCCGGGTCCCACACCACGAGGGGGACGACGAAGGCCGGCAGCAGCATGTCGAGGACGTCGTCCAGCCCGGCCAGCGGCCAGTGGAAATCCGACACCAGGAACACGATGCCGCTGCGCCCGGCGATCAGCGTGGCGGCTTCGCGCAGGCCGGCGATGCCGCCCGGGCCGCCCTGGCTTTGCAGCAGCAGGTCGGCCAGCATCTCGCCCATGCCGCGGTGGCGCCAGGCGGCGACGCGCAGTTCGGGGTGCTCGGCGCGATCGAAGGCCACCATGCCGACGGCGTCGCCGACCCGGAAGGCGCTGTGGCCGAGGGCCTGCACGAACGCGCCCACCACTTCCAGCTTGCCCGGGGCGCCGAAGCGCATCGAGGCGGAGACGTCGACCAGCAGGCGCACCGTCATGGCGGCGCGCTGCCGGTTCACGCGCACCAGCCAGTCGGACTGCAGGCTCGCGATGCTGGCGCGCAGGTCCAGCCGGCGCGGGTCGGGCCGGGCATACAGGCTCAGGTGGGTGACGAACTCCAGTCCCGTGCCCAGGCCGCTGCCCGCGTGGGTGCCGGTGCGCTGGCCGGCCACCCGGTGCGGGGAGCGGTAGCGAAACTCCGGCACGGCGCTCATGGTGGGATTCGCCGCGAGGGGGTTCAGCGCGGCGTCGGAACGCGCTGCAGGAGCTGCGCCGTGAGCGCCTCGGCGATCTGGGCGTGGCGCATCTCGTACAGCGGCGAGAAGAACACGCGGTGGCCCATCACCGCCGGGAACACCGATGCGATGTCGTCGGGGATCACGTGCTCGCGGCCGGCGAACCAGGCGGCGACGCGGGCGGCGCGCACCAGCGCCATCATGCCGCGCGGGCTGGCGCCGGAGAGCATCAGGCGGTCCATGTCGACGCCCTCGATGCGCACGTCGAAGCGCTGCGGCGCGTGCGTGGCCTCCCACAGGTCCATCACGTAGCGCTGCAGGGCTTCGCTGACCAGCACGCTTTCCTGCACCAGCACCGCGATGTCGTTCAACTCGCGCCAGGGCACGATGCCGGGCTCCACGCGCGCCAGCAGCGCCTCGGTGTCGTGGAAGGCGGGGTCGAAGACGATGGCCCGCCGCGCCGCCTCGTCGGCGGGCGCGGCCATCCGCAGCTCGAACATGAAGCGGTCGCGCGCTGCCGCCGGCAGCTCGAAGGTCTCCTCGCGTTCGAGCCGGTTGCGGTCGGCGAACACCGTCATGTGCGGGAAGCGGAATTCGCGGTTGAACGCCGTCACGGTGCGTTCGGCCATCGCGCGCAGCAGCAGCGCCTGCACCTGCGGCCGCGCCCGGTTGATCTCGTTGAAGAAGAAGGTGGCAAGCGCGTCCTCGTGGCGCAGCAGGGGGCCGGGCTCGATGCGCGGCTTGCCCGCTTCGTCGACGTAGGTGTGGTACACGAGGTCGCCCGGCATCAGGTCCACCGTGCCCTCCACGCGCTCGAACTGGCCGCCCACCGCCCGCGCGAAGGCGCGCAGCACGGTGGTCTTGCCGACGCCGACGTCGCCTTCGAGCAGCACGTGGCCGCGCGCGAACAGCGCCACGTTGATCATCCGCAGCGCCTGCGGCTGGCCGACGACGGCGCGTGCGACCTCGGCCTCGATGCGCAGCGCCCGCGCACGCCAGCCGTGCAGCAGTTCGTCAGCGTGGGTCATCGAGGAGGCAGCTCTTGCGCGCCTGCGCCTGCAACTGGCGGAACTTGCGGATCTGCACCTGCAGCGACTCGACGTCGCGGATGTAGGAGCCGCGTTCGCCGCCGATGCTGGTGGCCTTGGAAGCCGTGCTCATGGTGACGAAGTCGTCGTAGGGCACTTCGGCGGCGATCCGGTCGATCACGCAGGAGCACTTGTTCACCATCTCGTAGTGGCCGCCGGGGTGGTCGTGGATGCACGACTCGACGTAGGTGACGCGCTCGGAGGTCGGGTAATCGTGGGCCTGCACGCAGGCGGGGGCGGCGAGCAGCGCCGCGAGGAAGCAGTGGAGCGCGGGAATTCGCATGCCGGGTTCTCCCTGAACGGGGTTCTAGTTCGTTTCGGCCATGGTGAGCGTGCGCGAGGCGCGCGGCGCGGCACCCGCCGAGGCGCCGGGCAGCAGGGCGCGCAGCTGGTAGACGCCTCCCGGCACCGCGTCGGAGAGGAGGATCGTGTATTCGGTCGCCGCCTGGTCCTCGAAGCGGTTGCGGAAAGGGTCGTCGGCGAAGGGCGCGATGCGCACCAGCCGCGCCGGCACGTCCTTTGCGCCCCAGCGGATCGTGGTGTCCGAAACCGTGGCCGCGTCGACCAGCGACTGGCGGATGCGCCGGCGGAAATGCGCCGCCTGGCCGTTGGTGGTGCGTTGCAGCCGCCGTACCTCGCCTTCCAGGAAGTACAGCACCACCGGATTGCCGCGGGCCTGCGGGATGTCCGGCAGGTTCACCGCCAGCGCTCCGGTGAGGTAGTCGCCGTGCACGTCGCAGCAGCCGGCCGCGCCCTGGCTCAAGGTGATGACCGCGCGGTCCGTCACGCGGGGCTTGCCCTCGGCCTCCTCGACGTAGACGTAGCGCAGCGCGCCCGGCTGGCGCGTGTTGGCCAGGTGGTCCTGCTGGAACACGAGCCGCTCGGCCGCCGACGGCTCGGGAGCGGCGGGCTGGGGCTGCGGCTGGGGCTGGGTCTGGGCGAACACGGGCGGCACGGCCAGCGCCAGCCAGGCCGCGGTGCAAAGCAGGCTGGCCCTCCGCATGGCGCCGCTCACTTGACGGCCGTCGGGGTGGCTTCGTCCACCAGCGGCACCCCGTACTCGCGCAGGATCGCGAGGATCTCGACGCGGTGCCTGGCGATCAGGTCCTCGATCTGCTTCTTCCACTTCGGCTCGCCGTAGCGCACGCCCATGGCCATGGCGAAGTCGAACGGCAGGCCGGGCTCGGACTTCATCGGTGCGACCAGGAGTTCGGGCGACTTCACGCGGCGGGCGAAGTAGCTGGCGATGGGACCCCAGACGATGGCGGCGTCGATGCGGCCCTGCGCCAGTTCGCGCTCGATGATCTGGCCGGGGTACTGCTCCGGGTCGGGGCTCATCATCGCGTAGGGAACGCCGCGGTCGACCAGGCCATGGCGCGCCAGCCACATCGATGCGGGCGAGCGGTCGTACACGCCGATGCGCAGGGTGCGCAGGCGCTCCGGCGGCAGCGCGAGCAGGTCCTCGGAGCTGCGCACGGCGTCCATGCCCTTGCCGCGCGGGAACACCAGGGCGTAGGTGGAGCGGTAGTAGGGCTTGGTCGCGGAGACCTGGTCGAAGCCGGCCGGCACGCCCATCACCACGTCGCAGCGGTAGGCCTCGTCGGGCAGCTTGAAGCGCAGCGTGTTGCGGATGAAGGCGAGCCGGTTGGGGAACGAGTAGTAGGTGACCGGCAGCCCGAGGTCGCGGGCGAACAGCTCGGCGATCCTGTTCTCGAAGCCCTCGCCGGCGAGGTTGGAGAACGGCATGTTGTTCGGGTCCTGGCAGACCCGGAACGCCGTGCGCGGAGAGTCGTCGGGCAAGGCCTGTGCGTGGGCCGCGTTGCCGGTCCACCCCAATGCGGCCAGCGCGAGGGCCGCGAGGGTACTTCGGGCCGTCATGAGCCGACTTCCATGGGCTCCACGCGGGCGCGCGTGATGGCCCCGTCGGAACGCCCCTTCAGGTAGGCGTAGAGGGCGTCGAGGTTGGACATCACCGTCTTGTTGGTGGCAAAACTGACCATCCCCTTGTCGAGGCGGCCGTTGGTCACGGTCGTGACGAATTCTTCCTTGGTGAGGGTCTTCAGGCTGTTGATCAGGGAAGGGCCGACCAGGCCTTCCTGGTTGGCACCGTGGCAGCGGTCGCAGGCTGCGGCACGCCAGGTGCGAAAACCTTCCATCGTGAACTTGTCGACCTTGTACCCATCGACGACCTTGTAGGGCTTGTCTTGGCCCGCGGCCGGTGCCGGTGCCTGCGCCGCGACGGTGGCCGCCGCCAGGGGCAGCGCCAGCAGGAGGGCGCGTGCGATGTTGGACTTCATGTTTCGGACTCCCCTTCCGGACTGCGATTTCGAATTGGGAAAGGCGATCGCGCGAACGAGCCGCGCGATCGCCTTGTTGCACCTGCTCAGTTCGGCAGCGTGAAGACGGTCAGTGATCCGCCCAGTTCGGTGTACTGGTTCAGTTCGCGGTAGCCGCCCACGGCGCCGAGGCCGTCGGTGTCCTTCTCGAGGCCCGCGGCCATGCCGATGCCGGCCCAGCCACCGATGCCCGAGAACACGCCCATGTACTGCTTGCCCTTGTGTTCATACGTGAACACGTTGCCGATGATGCCCGAGGGCGTCTTGAACTTGAAGAGTTCCTTGTTGATGTTCTTCGCGTCCACGCACTTCAGGTAGCCTTCCAGCGTGCCGTAGCAGGACAGTCCGCCCGCCGTGTTGAGCGCGCCGCTCCAGACGGAGAACTTCTCGGCCTTGGTCTGCACGATCTTGCCGGTGCCGGCGTCCCAGGCGATGTAGTTGCCCAGGCCACCATGGCTCTGCGGGGCAGGGTACATCGACAGGGTGGCGCCGACGTAGGGCTGGCCGGCGGTGTATTCGACCTTGAAGGGCTCGTAGTCCATGCAGACGTGGTTGGTCGGCACGTAGAACAGCTTGGTGTTCGGGTCGAACGAGGCCGGTTGCTGGTCCTTCGAGCCGAGCGCCGCCGGGCAGACGCCCTTGGTGTTCACGTCCGGTCCGTTGGCCGCGGTCGAATACTTCTTCACCGCGATCGGGCGGCCCGACTTCATGTCGATGCCGGTGGCCCAGTTCACCTTCGGGTCGTACTTTTCGGCGACCAGCAGTTCGCCCGTGGTGCGGTCCAGCGTGTAGCCGAAGCCGTTGCGGTCGAAGTGCACGAGCGCCTTGCGCGGCTGGCCCTTGACGTTGATGTCCGCCAGGATCATCTCGTTGACGCCGTCGAAGTCCCACTCGTCATACGGAGTCATCTGGTAGACCCACTTGGCCATGCCGGTGTCGACGTCGCGGGCGAAGATGGTCATCGACCACTTGTTGTCGCCCGGGCGCTGCGCCGGGTTCCAGGTGGACGGGTTGCCCGTGCCGTAGTACATCGTGTTGGTGGCCTTGTCGTAGCTGTACCAGCCCCAGGTGGTGCCGCCGCCGATCTTCCACTGGTCGCCCTGCCAGGTCTTGAGCGAGGAGTCCGGGCCCACCGCCGCCATGCGGCCGTCGGTCCAGGTCATCGTCTTCTGCGGGTCCATCAGCATCTCGGCGTCCGGGCCGGTGCTGTAGGCGCGCCAGACCTGCTTGCCGCTGTTGATGTCGTAGGCGGTGATGTAGCCGCGCACGCCCCATTCGCCGCCGCTGATGCCGGTGATGACCTTGTCCTTGAAGACGTGGGGGGCGTTGGTGTTCACCGCGCCCAGCTTCGGATCGCCGTTCTTCACCGACCAGACCACCTTGCCGGTCTTCGCGTCGAGCGCGACGAGCATGCTGTCGGCCTGCTGCAGGAAGACCTTGCCTTCGGCATAGGCCAGCCCGCGGTTGACGGTGTCGCAGCACATCTGCGGGATCACGGCCGGATCCTGCTTCGGCTCATATTTCCAGATCAGCTTCTGGGTGTTCAGGTCCATCGCGAACACCTTGTTCGGGAAGGGCGAGTGCAGGTACATCATGTCGCCGATGACCAGCGGCGAGCCCTCGTGGCCGCGCAGCACGCCGGTGGAGAAGGTCCACGCGACCTGCAGCTTGCCGACGTTGCCGGTATTGATCTGCTTGAGCTTGCTGTAGCGCTGGTTGTACATGTCACCAGCCTGCATCGCCCAGTTCTTCGGGTCGGCGATGTTCTTTTCCACATCCGCATTGGCGTGGGCCAGCGCGGGTAGCACGAGCATCGCGGCGGCGGCGAGGAACTGCCGCCATGGGACACGGGGTCTTGCCATATCAATGTCTCCTTTGAAATTGCGAACAGCGGGGGAGCTCAGGCCTGGAACGGGTGGGCGGCGGTCGCCTTGCGGGCGACGACGTCGGCGGCGGTCGGCTCGTTGTTCACCGCGCGCTTGATGGCTTCCTTGGTGGCGCGGTAGTTGAAGTCCTGGATCTTCTTGTCGTCCTCGGCCTGCCAGTGGATGAAGACGCCGACGCAGATGAACAGGTTGTCGGCCTCGGCCTTCGGGATCGTCTCGTCCTCGACGCAGTCGGCGACGGCCAGGGCGACGGCATGTTGCGCCGGGCCGAACATCTGGACGGCCTGCTTGGCGCCCTTGATGGTGACCTTGTTGAACATCACCGTGGCCGGCTTGGCGATCAGGTTCGGGGCCACCACCGCCAGCAGCGAGGTGAAGCCGTCCTTGTTGTTCACCAGGGCGTTGGCGAAGGCGGTTTCGGCGGGCGAGCCGCGCGGCCCGATGATGAGGTCGATGTGGGCGACTTCGTTGCCCTCGCCGACGAGGGATTCTCCAACCAGCATGCGGTCGATCTTGGCCATGTGCGTTCCTCCGGTCCGTTGTGGGGGATGGGACTCGCCCGGCTTCCGCCGCGGCGCACGAGTCCGCTCACACATTCCATGCCGGCTCGACTCAGTAGAAACGCGAAGACGGCGGCTGCGCCTGCGTCAAGGCCGCCACCAGGGCCACGGCGACGCACAGATCCGCACTGGTGCCGGGGTTCAGGCGGCGCGCCTTGAGGTGTTCGTCCCAGGCGGCGAAGGCCGGGTCGTCGTCCAGGACTTCCCCGCCGCGGGCGCGGGTGCGCCACTGCGCCGCCTCGCTCATGACACATTGCGCCACGGCGTCGCCGTGCTTTCGCACAATGTGTGAGTCGGGCAGGCCCGCCACGAATTCCACGAAGGTGCGCTGCATGCCGCGGCCCGGCGCACCGGCCGCCGCGAGGAAGGCGGGCAGTCCCAGCTCGAAGATGTCCGCGAACGCGTGCAGGTACTGCCAGGCGATGCGGTCCCGGTGGGCCGCCAGCGCCATCGCCTCGCGCAGGCCCACGCTGGGTGCTTCGGCCACGTCCTGCGCCGGCGCACGGCCCAGGCCGCCGGGGTTGGCGACCGCAATGGCGCGGTAGGCCGCGCGGGCGTCCTCCAGGTCGAGTGCGGCCAGCACCTCCTCCAGCGCCTCGCGCAGGGCGCCGGGCCCGCCCTCGCCGCCGCGCCGTTCGAAGGCGGCCAGCAGCGGCGCGCACAGCAGCACGATGCCCAGGTTGGTGTTGCAGTGGGTGGCCTGCCAGGCAGCGCGCACCGCCACCTCGATGCGCTCGCCGACCCCGGCGCCGGCCGAGCTGATCGGCCCGGCCGCCGCGGCCGCCGCCGCCTTGAAGTGGCACGCTTCCATGCCGTGGCCGGGCGAGGCTATGCTCACGTTGCCCGGTTTGCGCACCTGCACGTCGAGCGCGCAGGCGCGCAGGAAGGCGCGTCGGCCGAATTCCGCCCGCGCCGGGGCGGGCAGGGTGTCTGCGGGCTTCACGCCTGCCGGCGCAACGCGGAGGCCGGGCATTTGCGGTCCAGCAGGTCGCGCACCAGCGCCTGGGCGATGTTGAAGGGCGTGACACGCTGCAACCCCTGCCACGCGGCCACGCCGTTGACCTCGATGACCTGGGGGCCGTCGGCGGCCGGCAGTAGGTCGACGCCGGCGTAATCCATGTCCAGCGCGCGGCTCGCCGCCTCGGCCAGCCTTGCCAGTTCGGGGCCGATGCCTGCGCTGAGCGACTGCGGCTCGCAACGGGCGCCGCGCGCCACGTTGTGCACCCAGTCCTCGCTCACGCGGCGCATGGCCGCCACGGCGGTGCCGCCGACGACCAGCACGCGGTAGTCGTGCGCCGGTGCGGCGACGAAACGCTGCAGGTAGGCGAGGCTGCCGTAGGGGCCCTCCAGCGGCGGCAGCGGCACGTGCGCACCGTCGACCCAGCCGATGCGCTGCAGGCCCTGGCCCTGCGAGCCGAACAGCGGCTTGAGCACGAGCGAGCGGCCGGCGGCGCTTTCGCGGGTGACGAGTTGCTGCGCGGCGGCCGCCGATTCCATCGCCCAGGTCGGCGGCGTCGGCACACCGGCGGCGTGCAGCAGCAGGCTGGTCATGGACTTGTCGACGCTGCGCTCGATCGCGCGGGCGTCGTTGTAGACCGGCACGCCGAACTCGCGCAGCGCGTGCAGGATGCCCAGGCGCTTGGTCACCTGTTCGAAGCTGCCGCCGGCGATGCCGCGGACGATCACCGCGTCCGGCAGCGACTCGCCGAAGCCGGGGAGGACGAGGCCGTGCCACGCATGCGGGGTGGCGATGCGGCACTGCGCCAGGTCGATGCAGCGGCCGGCGCAGCCGCGCTCGCGCAGGGCGCGCAGCAGCTGGCGGGTGTGCCAGCCGGTCTCGTCGCTCATGATCGCCACGCGCAGGCCGGCGCGCAAGGGAAGAACCTCGCTCATGCCTGCTGCCACAGCTCGCGCAACAGCCCCATGTGCAGGCCCCCGGCGTGCCAGGTCTGGCCCGAGCCGACGTGGCTCACCCAGACCTCGGCGGGCGCGAACAGGGCGCCATCGAGCTGGTAGAAGTCGTAGCCGGCGGCCTCGAACAGCGCGCCGAAGGAGCGGCCGTGGTCGCGCGAATTGGCGGAGGGCAGCTTGAGCGCGAGTTCGCGGGCGGCGTCGGCCTCGCCGCCGACCGTCAGGTGCACCTGGCCGCCATAGAGGATGGCGTCGTTGGTGCGGGCCATCGCCTGCAGGCCGTCGGCGCCCACCGCCGGCAGGGGCGCGCAGGCGCTGCCTTCGAGGATGTGGTGCAAGGGAAAGCCCAGCCCGTGGGCCCGGTGCAGCGCCACCTCCAGCACGCGGGCGACCACCTGGGTCGTTCCGGCCAGGCTGGCCGTCGGCGTGAGCACGATCGCCAGGCCCGCCGGCTGCAGGGCGCAGTCGCGCAGCACCTTGTCGATCACGACGGGCGGCGGCGGCCGGTCCACCTCCAGCACGAGCACGCCGCTGTCGGCGCGGTCGCGGTAGGCCAGTTCCTCGAACAGCGGCTCCTTGCAGGCCAGGGCGCGCGCCGGCCCGGAGCCGAGGGCGAAGAACTTGCGGCCGCCGGTTTCCTCCTTGCTGGCCGCCAGGCTCCAGCCGGCGTACTGGCTCGCCAGGCAGGCCAGCACCGGCTGCGAGCTGCGCACCTGCAGCCAGGTCGGCCAGCCTTCGCGCGGCAGGCCGGCCAGGCGCACCTCGCCCAGGCCACCCATGCACAAGGCGCCGATCTGCAGGCCGGCCGCGATGCTGCCCGGCACGGCGATGCCCGCATCGATGAGGGTCAGCCCCGACGCCTCGCGCGTGACCGCGATGCGCAGGCGATCGGCCTGCGCAACGAGCTGCGCGAGCAGCGGGGCGGCCAGGCCATTGACGCTGGGGGCATCGGTGTTCACGCGACCAGCTCCTCGCAAGGACTCAGGCGGCGGAGCACGCCGCGTGCGCGCGCCTCCAGTCCGGCCAGCACGGCGTCTTCGTCGGCTGCGGCCGCGCTGACGGTGCACACCGGTTCGCCGGGGCCGAAACGCAGGCCCGGCGGCGGCAGGTCATGGCAGGCGGGTGACTGCGCCAGTTCGGCGGCCAGCGAGAGGCCGACGCGGCATTCGCGGCCGGCGAAGACGGTCAGGCAGCCGCGCACACCCGCTGGATGGGCGGGCGCAGCGGCCGGCAGCGCACCGGCGAGCGCCTGCACATGGGCCTGCAGCAGGCCGTCCGGCCAGGTGTCGCCGTGCAGGGCCATGGTCGCCGAAGGGCGCGCATTGATTTCCAGCAGCCAGGCCCTCCCGGCATGGGCCAGGAAGTCGAGGCTGGCCAGCCCGCGGAGGCCGAAGGCCGGCACGAGCGCGGCCAGGGCCTGCTCCAGTTCGCGGGCGAGGGCTGCGTCGTGCACCGGGCCGACGGCGCCCGCATAGACGTAGGGCAGGGCGCCGAGCGGGCGCACAATCAGCCGGTTCAGGGCCACCAGCCGCGCCTGCGCGCCATCGGCCAGGAACAGGGCCGACATCGGTTCGCCGGGATGGACCCGTTGCCAGTACACCGGAGGACCGCTTGCGCCTTCGCGCGCCGGGCGGATGTGCCAGCCACCGCATCCGGCGGCGCTTTTCGCCAGCCAGCCTTCGGGGCTGGCGGGCGGCTCGAAGGCAACCTCGGGGTGGGGCAGACCGAGACGATCGAGCCGGCCGAAGAAGGAAGCCGGCTCGCGCACGGCCCGCAACGCCGCGCCCGCCATGCCCAGGAAGGGCAGGCCCGGGATCCGCGCCTGCAGCAGCTCGGGCGCGGCCTCGAAGCCGCTGCCGGCGACCCAGCCGATCGCACCGCGCTCGCCCGCGGCCAGGTGCAAGGCGTGCCGCAGCAAGGCCGGCTCGATGGTGCAGGTGCCCGGATCGCCGATGCGGTGCCAGCGCAGGCCGGCGCGGCGCGTGTCGGCGTCCCCGAACAGGTCGAGCGCGATCACCTGCCAGCCGGCCTGCCGTGCCGACTCGGCGAGCACCCGCGCGCTCAGCCCGGCGACGACGACGGTGGCAGCCATGCCCGTCAGCGGCTCTTCTCGGCGACCACCTCGCGCGCGGTCGCGAAGGCCTCCGCGAAGCCATAGGCGACCGGACGCTCGGCCTCGCGCATGCGTGAGAGCAGCCGGTGCTGCACCTGGTATTTGACGTTGCCCACCGCCAGCGCGCCGATGCCGACCGCCGACGTGCCGGCCAGCGGCTTGCGGTCGTCCATGGCGCCGAGTCCGGCGATACCGGCCGGCGGCACCGCGTTGATGTCGACGGCGACGCGCAGCCGCCTGGCGACCGCCAGGTCCGCCTCGCTCGCCACCTGCACGCCCGCCGCGGCGACGCCCATCACCACGTCGGCCTTGGCCAGCGCCGCACGCAACTCTTCCGCGGTGCCGGTGGGCGCGCCCTGCAGGGCGACGCCGAAGCGCTCGCCGGTCTGGCGCGCCGCCTGCTGGGCGTCGGCTCCCTTGCGGCTGCCCAGGCTCACCCGCGCGCCTTCGCGGGCGCACAGCACGGCGGCGATGCGGCCGACCGGACCCGTGCCGCCCAGCAGCAGCACCTGTGCGTCCGCCAGGCCTTCCTTGCTGCCGTGGCGCAAGGCGGCTTCGGTGCAGGCCACCATGGCTGCCGCCGTGGTGTAGGCGCCGCTCGGGTCGGCGCAGACCGAGACGATGAAGGGCGGCACCATGGCCTTGCGGACGTGGTCCATCATCTCGTCGGCCAGCATCACGTCGCGCCCGCCGACGAAGAGCCCGGTGCGCGCCGCGCCCTTGGGCCCGCGCGAGAAGATCGCGTCCTGCGTCAGCCCGGTGATGCCCTCCAGGGTGACGTGGCAGTAGGGCGTGAGGATCTGGTAGCCGGCGTCGGCGGCCATGTTGACGTCGAACGGGCTCATCTGCGGGCCCGGCGTGAACATGTGCAGGATGTAGGGACGTTCCATGGTTCAAGCTCCTGCGCGCTGATCGGACACGGTGGCGCCCTGGTTGCGGGCGCGGATCACTTGCACGGCCAGGCCGGCATCGACGACGCCGGCCGCGCGCGCCGCAGCCAGCACCGCATGCGCCTGCGCCTCCGAGGGCAGGAAGGCGAAGCCGGTCGGTCCCCAGGAGCTCTGGCCGATGCCGGCCTGCGAGTTGCGGGCCACCCAGCGCAGCAGGCGTTCCACCGCCTCGCTGGCGAAGCC
Source organism: Ramlibacter alkalitolerans (assembly GCF_016722765.1). Taxonomy (GTDB): domain Bacteria; phylum Pseudomonadota; class Gammaproteobacteria; order Burkholderiales; family Burkholderiaceae_C; genus Ramlibacter; species Ramlibacter alkalitolerans. The sequence continues at coordinate 174,046 of NZ_JAEQND010000003.1, forward strand.
GCGGCCCTCCTGCGCGGGGGCGAAGTGCTCGCCCAGCAACTGCTGGATGTGCGTGAGGCCAGCGGCGAAAGGCTCGAATTCGGCCCCGGCCGCACCGGGCAGCACGCGCATCAGGACCTCGTGGCAGATGTCCGCCGCCGCCGCGCGGGGCAGCGGCGCGAGGCGCGCCAGGGCCGCCTTCTCGGCGGCGCCGCTGAGTCCCTGCAAGCGCGGGTCGAGCACCAGCAGCACCCGCCAGGCGGCCGGCAGGTCCACGCGTGCCAGCAGGGCCGCCGGGGAGCCGTCGGCGCGCGGGCCGCCGTCGACGAGCAGGCCGCCCTTCTCGAAGCCTGCCACGCCGACCCCCGAGCGCGCGCCGCGCCCCAGCGCGAAAGCGAGTTGCGGGGTGGTGAGCGGGATGTCGAAGGCGGCGCAGAAGGCGCTGCCCACCGCGAGTGCGAGCTGCGTTCCCGATCCGAGCCCCGCGTGCGCCGGCAGCACGCTGCGCAGGCGCAGGGCCAGCGGCGTGCGGCAGCCGGTGGCGCGGCGCAGGGTCTCGACGTGGGCGCGCGCCCGCGCCAGCGCATCCTGGTCGCGGGCCGGAGCGTCGAAGCTGTCCGCGCACGCCGGCCCGAGCTCGACGTGCGTCTGCGGCCCGTCGATCACCAGCCCCAGGCTGCCGAAGCGCCGCCCGAGCGTGCCGGCCGGATCGAGGAAGCCCAGGTGCAGCCGGCCGGGCGCGTGCACCTGCACCCGGCCGAAGGGCCAGGAGCGGCTGGCCGCTGCGACGCCGGTGTCGAACTCGGTGTGCATGGCGGGCCGCGGGATTCAGCGGCTGCCGGGAACCAGGCCCTGGCCGATCAGCCGCAACGTGGCGCTGCGTGGCGGCAGCGCCCGGGGCTCGCGCCGGCGCTCGATCATCACGCCGACCGCCGCCGTGTCCTCGAACTTGCGCGGCTTGGCGATGCGCACCCGCACCCAGTGGGCGTGGAAGTCGTCGATGGCGATGCGGGCGATCTGCTCCGCCAGCGCTTCGAGCAGCCGCACCCCGTGCTCCTGCAGCAGGCCGTGGATGCGCTGGCGCAGTTCGCCATAGTCGATGGTGTCCGCGATGCAGTCGGTCTCGCAGGCCCGCACGCGCGGCACACCGGCGCAGACGTCGATTTCCAGGGGCTGCGGCCGGTGCAGTTCGTTGTCGTGGATGCCGATCACCGTGTGGCCGGTGAAGCCTTCGATGAAGACCAGGTCCAGCGGTTCCGGCGCGGCGGCGCCCGGCAGGCGCTCGCCCACGGCGGCATGGTCAAGGACCTGGAACATGGAGACCCCCCGCAGATGCTTCGTTGCGGGCAGTCGAAGCAACTTGCGCGCCATTGGTTTCGCGCCGGCCGCACTGCCGTCCGCGGCGAGCATGGAAGTGCCCGGTACGGAAGTTCACAAATTCCTCAAGCGGTGCGCGACAGTCTGTTCCAGAATGTTGACGCACTGCCCGGGACACGTCCCCCGGCAGGCACAGCAGGGGGAGACAAACTCATGCCGAATTCGGATTCGCTCGCGCATGCGCATCGTGTGAACGATGTGGTGCGCGGTGGAATGCTCTACATCACGAGCGACGCCGTGGCGCACTCGTGGGCCCGCTGCATCAAGGAGCACGGGCTCGATCCGAGCGAACCGCGCAGGCCGCCGGTGCTGGGAAGCACGGACCTGCCCACGCGCCTGCGCCGCATGTCGGCGGTGATCGACTGCGCGCGCTACGAGATGACCACCCTGTACCAGCAGCTCGGCGATCCCGAGCTGGCCGTGGTCCTGACCGATACCGACGGCGTGATCCTGCACATGGTGACCTCGCAGGAATTCGAGCGGCTGGCGCAGCCGCTGGGCCTCGAAGTCGGCGCCGTGTGGAGCGAGGCCGAGGTCGGCACCAACGGCATGGGCACCTGCGTCGTGGAGGCCGGGCCGGTGGTGGTGCAGCAGGCCGACCACTTCCTGAGCCAGTACACGGGCCTGACCTGTTCCGCCGTCCCGATCTACGACCCCGCCGGCCAGATGACGGCGGTGCTGGACGTGAGCAGCCGCTCGGTGCAGCCGCAGAAGCACCTGCTGCTGCTGCTGGGCATGACGGCCCGCATGATCGAGAACCGCCTGATCGACATGCGCTTCCGCGAGGCGCACCCGATCCACTTCCACAGCCGCCCCGAATTCGTCTACACGCTGCACGAAGGCAAGCTGGTGGTGGACGACAGCGGCCGCATCCTGGCGGCCAACCGCAGCGCCCTGATGCAGCTGGAGATGAGCCACGGCCAGTTGCGCGGCGCCAAGCTCGAACAGATCTTCCAGACCACGCTCGACGACATGCTGGAACGCAGCCACCGCGCCGCCTTCCACCCGATCGTCACCTACCGCGCCCATGCCGCCAACCGCTTCTTCGCTGTGGCACGCCTGCCCGCGGGGGAGGAAAACGGCGGTCCGCCCAAGCTTGCGATCCCGACGCGACCGCGGCTGGTCCCGCCTCCTTCCTCGGCGGCGCTGGTGCCGGCCGCCCGCATGAACCGGCTGCCCGCCGGCCCCGGCCTGCCCGCCGCGACCTTCGGCGACCCGCGGCTGGTGGCGCACCTCGCCACCGCCCGGCGCGTGATCGCCGGCGGCACGCCGCTGCTGCTGCGCGCCGAGACGGGCGCCGGCAAGGAGGTGTTCGCGCGCGCCGTGCACGTGGCGGGCAACCGCTCGGACGGCCCCTTCGTGGCGATCAATTGCGCCAGCCTGCCGGACACCCTGATCGAGGCGGAGCTGTTCGGCTACCGCGCCGGCGCCTTCACGGGCGCCGAGAAGGGCGGCCGGCGCGGCAAGATCATGCAGTCCGATGGCGGCACGCTGTTCCTCGACGAGATCGGCGACATGCCCTTGCCGCTGCAGGCGCGGCTGCTGCGCGTGCTGGACGAGCGCATGGTCACCCCGCTCGGGACCGACGAAACGCGTCCGGTCGACTTCCAGCTGATCAGCGCGAGCCACCGCAATCTCGCCGACATGGTCGCCGAGGGCACCTTCCGCGAGGATCTCTATTACCGGCTCGCCGGCATCGAGCTGCAACTGCCGCCGCTGCGCGAGCGCACCGACCGCGCCGAGATCATCCGCAACCTGCTGGTGGCCGAAGGCCGCAGCGATGCCGCCGTCACCACAGCGGCCTGGGACTTGCTGTTACGCCATCCATGGCCTGGCAATCTCCGACAACTGCACCACGTGCTGCGCAGCGCGGTGGCGCTGGCGGCCGGGGCGCCGCTGGGGCTGGAGCACTTCCCCTCGCTGGGCGTGCCCACCGCGCAGCCGCCGGCCAGTCCCGTGGCCCCGGCCCCGGAGGCACCGGTGCTGCCGCCCCAGCTGGCCAAGGAGCGGCAGTCGCTGGTCAACCTGCTGGAGGCGCAACGCTGGAACGTGAGCCACGTGGCGAAGTCGCTGGGCGTGAGCCGCAACACTCTGTACCGCCGGATGCACAAGCTGCTCATCCCGGTGACGCACAGCGGCTGAGGACGGCCGCCGGCGGCCGCTTCGCCTGGGGCCTCACCGGCTCCGGCCATTTCCTGCTGGAATCGATCGCGCTGGCGCAGCGGCTGCCGCGGGTCGACCTGTTCCTGTCCGCGGCGGCGGAGGAGGTCCTGCCGATGTACGGCGTGCGGCTCGAATCGCTGCGCGACCGCTTCCGCATCTTCCGCGACAAGAGTGCCAGCTCGGTTCCGGTCGGCACCCTGTACGAGGAGCACTACCACACCCTGGTCGTGGCGCCCGCCACCAGCAACACCGTGGCCAAGTGCGCCTTCGGGATCAGCGACACGCTGCCCACCAACATGTTCGCCCAGGCCGGCAAGCTGGGCATCCCGAGCTACGTGTTCGCCTGCGACACCGAACCCGTGGTGGTCACCCGGGCGCCGCACGACTGGGTGGTGCTGCGGCCGCGCCGCATCGAATTCGAGAACCTGGAGCGCCTGCGCGCGATCGACCACTGCAGCGTCGCCTGCTCGATCGCGGAGCTCGAAGCCGCGCTGGGCGCCCGCCTGCAGGCCCTGTCCCTCGCATGGAACACATCGTCTTCCTGACCGGCCGGCTGGCCGAGCCGGCGTTGCAGCGCGTGCTGGGCCAGGTCGCGCCGCCGGGCAGCGATGCGCCCTTCACCTGGGAAGTGCGCGAGATCGGACTGCAGGTCGCCGCGCTCATGACGGCGGACATGGTGCAGCGCCGCGTGGCGCCGCCGGTGGCTGCCGACCGCATCCTGCTGCCGGGCCGCTGCCGCGGCGACCTGGAGGCGCTGTCGGCGCATTTCGGCATCCCGGTGCAGCGCGGCCCGGAGGAGCTGAAGGACCTGCCGCAGTTCTTCCGCCGCCAGGCCCGCCCGGTGGACCTGGACGCCTATGCGATCGCCATCTTCGCGGAGATCGTCGATGCGCCGCGCCTGCCGGTGGACGCCATCGTCGATCGGGCGCTGGCCTTTGCCGCCGACGGCGCCAACGTGATCGACCTCGGCGGCCTGCCGGACACGCCTTTTCCCCACCTCGAAGACAGCGTGGGGGCGCTCAAGGAGCGCGGCCTGCGCGTCAGCGTCGATTCGCAGGACAGCCAGGAGCTGCTGCGCGGCGGCCGGGCCGGCGCCGACTACCTCCTGAGCCTCACGCTCGACACCCTCTGGATCGCCGACGAGGTGGCTGCCACCCCGGTGGTGATCGCCCGCGACCCAACCGACGAGGCATCGCTGTGGCAGGCCGTGGAACGCATGCAGGCCAGCGGCCGGCCTTTCCTCGCCGACGCGATCCTCGATCCGATCCCTTACGGCCTGCTCGCATCGCTGGTGCGCTACCAGCGGCTGCGGGAGCGTTTTCCCGAGGTGGCCATCCTGATGGGGGTGGGCAACCTCACCGAGCTGGTGGAGGCGGACACGAGCGGGATCAACGCGGTGATGATGGGCATCGCGGCCGAACTGGGCGCCAGCGCCATCCTCACCACGCAGGTCAGCCCGCATGCACGGCGTGCCGTGCGCGAGGCGGACTGGGCCCGCCGGATCATGCATGCCGCCGTTTCGCAGCAGCTGCTGCCCAAGGGCCTGAGCGACCAGCTCATGACCGTGCACGCGAAAAGCCCGTTTCCCGACGCACCGGAGGAAATCGCGGCCATCGCCAGCCAGGTGCGCGACCCCAACTTCCGCGTGCAGGTGTCGCAGCAGGGCGTGCACGTCTACAACCGCGAGGGCCTGCACGTGGCGCAGGATCCCTTCGCGCTGTGGCCGCAGCTGCGGCTGCAGGACGACGCCAGCCATGCCTTCTACATCGGCGTCGAAGTGGCGCGGGCGCAGATCGCCTGGCAGCTCGGCAAGCGCTACGTGCAGGACCAGCCGCTGGACTGGGGCTGCGCCGTGGACCGCGAACGCGAGGACCTGCTGCGCTGGAAGGCGCCGGGCACGACGATGACGGACAGGGGAGCGAAATGAGCGAACGGATCTTCGAGACGGTGGTCACCACCTGCTCGCCGGCGGGCCAGGTGCACGTCGCGCCCATGGGCGTGCGCTATCTCGAGGGCGAGGTCGTGCTGAAACCGTTCCGGCCCTCGCAGACCCTGGACAACATCCTCGCCACGCGGCGCGCCGTCCTCAACGTGATCACCGACGTGCGCGTGTTCGCCGGCTGCGTCACGCGCCTGCGCGACTGGCCCACCGTGCCGGTCAACGCGCCGGACGGCTCCACCGCCGTGCGGCTCGCCTGCGCCCATTCGCATGCCTTGCTGTGCCTGACGCAGGCCAGCGAAGACGCGCAGCGCCCGACGCTGCGCCTGGTCCGCATGCACGAGGCCCAGCACTCGGCGTTCCCCGGCTTCAACCGGGCCCAGGCCGCCGTGATCGAGGGTGCGGTGCTGGTCAGCCGGCTGCACCTGCTGCCGCGCGAGAAGATCGAAGGCGAACTGGCCTACCTGCAGATCGCCATCGACAAGACGGCGGGCCCGGAGGAGATGGAAGCGTGGCTCTGGCTGCTGGAAGCGGTGGCGCGGCACCGCGCGCTGACGCCGGAGGCCGCATGATGCGGCTGCTCGTGAGCGTGCGCGACCTCGACGAGGCGCTGGCCGCCGCGCAGGCCGGCGCCGATCTCATCGACCTGAAGGAGCCGGCGGACGGCGCCCTCGGCGCCCTGGTGCCGGAGCACATCGCGCAGATCGTGTCCGCACTGCGGCTGCGCCATCCGCAGTTGCGCATCAGCGCCACGGTGGGCGATCTTCCCGTGGGCGAGCAGCGCGAGATCCTGCGCCGGGTGGCGCGCGTGGCCTCCTGCGGGGTCGACTACGTGAAGGTCGGCCTCTGGCCGGTGCCGTCGGCGCCTGGCGCGGCGCGTGGACTGGTCGATGCGCTGGCGGGTTGCCCGGCGAACATCGTGCCGGTGCTCGTCGTCGACGGTGGCGTGGACCAATCCCTGGTCGCGCACGCGCTGGAGTACGCGTCGTTCCCGGCGCTGATGGTCGACACGGCGGAAAAGCGCCGGGGCAGCCTGCTGGAACGCCTGCCGCTCGCGTCGCTGGCAGCTTTCGTGGAGGCGGTGCACGCGGGTGGCGCGCTGGCCGGCCTGGCCGGGTCGCTGCGCGCCGAGGATGCGCCTGCGCTGCGCGCGCTGGCGCCGGACTTCGCGGGCTTTCGCGGCGCCGTCACGCGCGGTGCCCGCACCGCGGTGCTGGACCCGCGGCGCGTGCGGCTGCTACGCCGCCGGCTTGCGGCGGGGACGTGCGCCCCGCTGGCTGCCGCTGCGTGAAGCCACCACGCGCGCCAGCGTCACCGGCGGCCTGAAGGCGGTGCGCCCGAGCAGCGCATCGCGCACCTGCTCCATCGCGTCGCATTCCACCACCTCGATCGGGAAGGGCGCTTCGCGCGCCCAGGTCGCGAAGCGCGCATCGAGCACGCCCTGGGCCGACAGCTCCGCGAAGCTGCTCCCCGGCGGCACCTTGCAGGCCTTCACCAGGATCAGGCGCTCCGCGTTGAGCACCCGCGCCAGCCACAGCGCGAGGCTGTCGCTCGTCACGTCCCAGGTGGTGAGCAGGTCCGGTGCGTCGCGCAGCAGGCCGAAGGGCAGCCACAGGGCCGGGTGCCCGGCATGCAGCTCGCGCCGGATGCCGGCCTCGTCCGCTGCCAGGGCCAGGCGCGGTTCCAGCGCGTGGAACAGGTGTGCGGTCTGCGCCATGGCGAGCACGGCCATGTTGTGGGCGGGCAGGTCGGTGAAGTGCCAGTGGCGCTGCGAGGCGCGCACCGCGTCGGCGAAGGCGCCGCCGCCGGGCACCACCGTCACCCGGCCGCCGCCCAGCTCCGCCAGCAGGGCGAGCCACTGCACCAGGCGCGGGTCATGCGCGAGGCTGCCACCGAGCTTGACGATCCACATCGCTCATTCCCGCTCGCAGGCGAGCAGCGCCACGGAAACCGCCGGGGCGCAGACGTCGGCCCAGTCGGCCAGCGCGGCGTCGGGCCCGCCGGCCGGCAAGGCGACTTCGGCGTAGCGCAGGAAGGGCCGGCCGCAGCGGCGCGCCAGGTCGGCGGCGAGGAAGGCGCCGCAGCCGGCGCCGACCACGGGTGCGTCGGCGGGCAGGCGGGCGTCCGCCGCCACGCGCGCGAGCTGCGTGCCGATTTCGCGCAGCTGCGCCTCCTTCCACCAGCGGGCGAGGGCCAGCCATTCGGCTGCGCTCGCATCGGCAGCGTCGCGGCCCACCATGCGCGCCAGGCGCTGGCGGGTGGACTGCGCGTCCTTGCCGCGGCCGTCGGCGGTGCCGGCCTGGTCGTGGCTGGCCGCCAGTTCGCCGGTCAGCCGGTAGACGTCCGCCGTGGTGGCGAAGAATTCGTTCATCACGTTCACGCCGCCGCCGCCCCAGGGCACCCGCGGCGCCAGCGCGCACAGGGGCGTGCGGACCACGCCCTGGTAGACCAGCTCGCCCGTGGCCAGCCGCTCGGCGTCGCTGGCACCTTGTGCCGCCACGCGTCCGCCCCGCAGCGGGATCAGGTCGGTGGTGGTGCTGCCGATGTCGATGAGCACGCCATCGCCGCAGCGCGCCGCGAGCACGCGTGCCGTCGCCTGCCAGTTGGCCGAGGCGATGGAGCGCCATCCGGGGCCGGCTTCGCCCGGCCTGCGCCAGCCGCCTCCGGCGTCGAACAGGCGCAGCGACGGCCCGAGCACCTCCGCGAGCTGGCCGGCGATGCGCGCCACGCCCTCGGCGCGGTCCTCGAACAGGTCGACCATTTCTCCCGTCATGGTGGCCGCGTGTGCCACGCCGGCTTCCCACGCGCCCGACCAGCGGGAACGCGCCTGGCCCAGCGCCGCGGCCAGGTGCTCCATGCCCTGCCACAAGGGGCAGGGCCACTGGGCGATGTCGCGCAGCGTGCCGCCTTGCAGCAGGCAGGCCTTGACGTGGGCGCCGCCGATGTCCCAGCCGAGTTGGAGCTGCAGGGCCTCAGGCCGCGACATCGGCACTCGCCTTGCTGTCCAGGGCCGTCGGCTGCAGGGCCAGGATGTCCTGCGCCACATTGCGCCGCAGGATCGCCGAGAGCCCCACGTACGCGCAGGTCACGCGCGGATTGACTTCGATGACCACCGGTCCTCCTCCTTCGTTCCACACCACATCGACCCCGACGTAGCCCCGCAGCCCCGGGATGGCCGAAGCGACGCGGGCGGCGAGCGCATGCAGCATCGGCGTGCGCGCGTCCCCGGGCGCGATGGCGGCTGGCTGCACGCCCAGGTCCTGCAGCCAGCCGTCGGCGTCCATGGCCAGGCGCTGCCGGTTCACTGCCAGCGCCCGTGCAAGATCCGGACCGACGATCATCGAGAGCGAGAGCGGCTCGCCTTCGACGAACGGCTCCATCACGGCCTGCTGGCCCGCTGCCCGCCGGTCCTGCAGGTCGGCTTGCGCCGCGGTGCGGCTGGGATGGCGGCGGGTCTGCAGGGTGCCGGCGCCGTCGTCGGGCTTGACGATCCAGGCGCCGCGATGCTGCGCCGCGAAGGCGAGCGGCGTCGCGACGCCCGCCGCCGTCAGCACCGCGGCCGTGGCGCACTTGCTGGCCGTGACGCGGATCGCCGCGGCGCTGCAGCCGATCCAGCGCGCTTCGCCCACGGCCTCGTGCAGGCGCAGCAGCAGCCCGCCGGACTCGGGTGCGACGATCCAGCACAGTTCGTGCTGCAAGGACTGCCGGCGCACGAAGGCGAGCGAGGATTCGCCCGCGGCCGGCCTGGCCAGGCGCAGCGCATGGCCTGCCTCTTGCTCGCCCGCCGCGACGGTGACCGCGACTCCCTCGATGTGCGCCAGGTCCGCGGCAAGGGCGTCGCGCATGGCGCGGCCGGCGGCGCGCATCTCTTCATGCGCAGCGCTGCCGGGCCCCAGCGCCCGGGCGGTTTCGGGGTCGTCGGCGCTCAGGGGTTCATACACGAAGATGCGAGTCATGCCTTCTCCGGACAATGCAGGGATCCAGGTCATCCCGGTGCTCGACCTCATGGGCGGCCAGGTCGTGCGCGGCGTGCGCGGCGAGCGCCACGCCTACCGGCCGATCGTTTCGCGGCTGGCCGACGGCAGTGCGCCGCGCGATGTGGCGCGCGGCCTGCGCGCCGCCGCACCGCCTGTGGCCGGACGCGAGCCCGTGCTGTACGTCGCCGACCTCGACGCCATCCAGGGCGGGCCGGTGCAGGCGGCGGTGCTCGTCGACCTGCTGCAGGCGCAGCCCGACCTGGTGCTCTGGCTCGATGCGGGCTTTGCCGAACCGGCGGCGGTGCAGGCGCTGCGCGCCGCGATCGGCCCGGCGGCGGCGGGGCGCGTGCGGCCGGTGTACGGCAGCGAGTCGCTCGCCAGCGCCGCGGCGCTGGACGAGGTGGCCCGCGAGCCGGATGCCATCCTCTCGCTCGATTCCCGCTTGGCGCGCCCGCTCGATCCCTCCGGCAGCTGGCAGCGCCCGCAGGCCTGGCCGCGGACGGTGATCGTGATGACGCTGGACCGCGTCGGCGCCGGCAGCGGCCCCGACCTGGAGACCTTCTCGCGCCTGCGCGCGCTGGCGCCGGACCGCACCTGGATCGGCGCCGGCGGGGTGCGCGACGCGGCCGACCTGCAGGCGGCGCAGGCCGGCGGCGCGGCGGGCTGGCTGGTGGCCAGTGCGCTGCACGACGGCACCTTGCAGATCGCCTGAACCCGAATGCCCGGCCATGGGCTGGCGAATCAGGAACCGTGCCATGCCAGGCCCAGGGGCCAGGCCCGTTTGGCTGCCGCCGACGCGCCCGGTTCACGCGCTGCTGCGGCGCAGCGCGTCACACACTGTTCCACTGCCGCAGGTCAGACTGCGCTTTTCGCACCTGCGCTGCCCGACGGGCGACTTGGCACACCCCTTGCGGTCGACCCCAGGGTGGAGCCCGACTGGACCTGCCCCTTCTGTTCGCTGCTGTGCGATGGTTTCGCGCTGGAGCGCGCTGCGCCGGCGCTGGTGCTGCGCGGGACCGACTGCCCGCGCGCCCGGGCCGGGCTTGCGGCGCACGCGGGGGGCGAGGCACCCGCTGCATGGATCGATGGCGGCGTCGCGCCGCAGGAGGAGGCGATCGCCGAGGCGGCGCGCCGGCTGGCGCGCTGGCGCCAGCCGCTGCTGGGCGGGCTGGGCACGGACATGGCGGGAGCGCGCGCGCTGTTCCGGCTCGCTGCCCGCACGGGCGCGATCTGCGACCACGGCGACGGCGAGTCGCTGATGCACGGCGCGCGTGCCGTGCAGGACCGCGGGCAGTGCTACACCACGCTGGCCGAGATCCGCGCCCGCGCCGATGTGGTCGTCTGCGTCGGCACGCAGGCCATCGCGCACTACCCGGAGTTCTTCCGCCGCTGCGGCCTCGATCGGCCCGACACGCCTTGCAAGCGCCTCGTGTTCCTGGGGGTGGAGCCGCCGCCGGGCCTGCCGGATGCCGTCCCCGTGCAGCGCATCGCTGGCTCCGGCGACCTGCTGGCGGATCTGCAGCAACTCGCGGCCTTGCTGGTGCCAGCGCGATGCCGCGCCCCGGATCCCGAACTCACCGAACTGGCCACCATGCTGCGCGAGGCGCGCTATGGGGTGCTGGTATGGGAAGCTGCGATGCTGCCGGCGCACGGCGCGCTGGCCGTCGAACTCCTGAACCGCATCGCCGGCACGCTCAATCGCACCACGCGCGCCGCGACCTTTTCGCTGGGCGGCAGCGACGGCGCCTATGCCGTGCAACAGGTGTTCACCTGGATGTCCGGCCTGCCGCTGCGCACGCGCGCGACGGCCGGCGGGCTGGAACACGACCCCGTCCGTTTCGCCGGCCAGCGCCTGCTCGATGGCGAGGCGGTCGACGGCCTGCTGTGGGTCTGGAGCTTCGCACCCGAGCGCCTGCCGCCGGCCACCCGGCTGCCGCGGATCGTGCTCGGCCCGCCCGGCATGGGACCGCGCTTGCAGCAGGCCGACGTCGCCCGGCGCTGCGTCTTCGTGCCTGTGGCCACACCGGGTCTCAACGCCGCGGGCCACCTGTTCCGCACCGACGGCGTGGTGGTGCCGCTCGTGGCCGCGCGCGACGACGCGCTGCCGGCCGTGGCGCAAGTCGTGGCGCGCCTGCTGGAACACCTGGAGTCGCCGGCATGACGACCCGGCGCCTGCGCGGCGGCCGCGTCTTCGATCCGGCCAACGGCGTCGATGGCGAAGTGCGTGACGTGGTGATGCGCGAGGGCCGCATCGTGGCGCTCGATGCGCGCGAGGCAGTCGACGAGGAGATCGATGCCGGCGGCTGCATCGTGCTGGCCGGCGGCGTCGACCTGCACAGCCACATCGGCGGCGGCAAGGTGAACCTCGCCCGGCTGCTGCTGCCGGAGGACCACCGGCGCGGGTTCGCGGCCCCGGCCGGATCCGACAACGCCCTCGAGCTTCCCTCCTGCGGAAACTGCGCACCGGGCACCCTGGCCACCGGCTACCGCTATGCGGAGATGGGCTACACCTCCGTGTTCGAGCCCGCGATGGCGGCCAGCAACGCGCGCCACGCCCACATGGAAATGGGCGACGTGCCGATCGTGGACCACGGCGCCTACGTGATGCTCGGGAACGACGAACTGTTCCTGGAACTGCTTTCGAAAGGCACCGACCCGCAGCGCCTGCGCGACTACGTGGGCTGGGTGGTGCATGCGACCAAGGCGCTGGGCGTGAAGGTCGTCAACCCCGCCGGCATTTCCGCCTTCAAGTTCAACCAGCGCAAGCTCGATGTCGACCAGGCGCACGTGCACTGGCAGGTCACGCCGCGGCAGGTGATAGGCGCCCTCGCGCGCGCAGTGCACGAACTCGGGCTGGCGCACCCGCTGCACATCCACGCCAGCAACCTCGGCGCCGCCGGCAACATCGCCTCCACCCTCGCGACCATGGAGGCGCTGGAAGGCCTGCCCGGGCACCTCACGCACGTGCAGTTCCACTGCTACGGCGCCGACGGTCCGCGCAGTTTCTCTTCCGCCGCCCTGGCCCTGGCGGAGGCGCTGGAGAAGCACCCGAACTGCTCCATCGACGTCGGCCAGGTGCTGTTCGGGCAGACCGTCACGGCCTCCGGCGACACGATGCGCCAGCACGGCAACGCCGACCTGTCGCACCCGCGCAAGGGCATCCTCGCCGACATCGAATGCGACTCGGGTTGCGGCGTCCTGCCGTTCCGCTATCGGGAGCAAAGCTACGTCAATGCCTTGCAGTGGAGCATCGGCCTGGAGCTGTTCCTGCAGGTGCGCGACCCGTGGCGCGTGGTGCTGACGACCGATCACCCGAACGGCGCTCCTTTCACCAGCTACCCGCACCTGATGCGCCTGCTGATGGACAAGCCCTTCCGCGACGAACAACTCGCGCGCCTGCACCCGGACGTGGCGGCGCAGTCGGCCCTGAAGCACATCACGCGCGAGCTGACGCTGTCGGAGATCGCGATCATGACGCGCGCGGCGCCGGCCCGCCTGCTCGGATTGCGCGAGCGCGGCCACCTCGGCCCCGGCGCGGCGGCGGATGTCGCGGTGTACCGGGAGCAGGGCGACGTGGAGGCGATGTTCACCCGCGCGGCCTGGGTCTTCAAGGACGGCGAACCCGTCGTGCGCGACGGCCGGGTGGTCGCCACGCCGGTGGGCGCCACGCACTTCGCGCAACCCGAGTTCGATCCGGGCGTCGAGCGCCTGCTCGACGAGCGCCCCCTGGGCGTGCACAAGCGCTATGCCGTGATCGGCCACGACGAGCTCTGTGCCTGCTGCAACGGCGGACGGCTGCTGCCCTCGGCCTGCGAGGCGCGGAGCGTGTGATGCGCATCAACGGCGTCGCCATCGACGACAGCTTCGCGGAGGCCTTCCCCATGAAGGCGACGCGGCTGGTGATCACCGCGCACGAGCGCACCTGGGCGATGCATGCGGCGGTCAGCGCCACCGGCATGGCCACTTCGGTGATCGCCTGCGGTTGCGAAGCGGGCATCGAGCGCGAACTGGCGCGCGAAGAGACGCCGGACGGCCGCCCCGGCGTCGCGATCCTGCTGTTCGGCGTCTCCGGCAAGGAACTCGCCAGGCAGGTGGAGCGACGCGTGGGTCAATGCGTGATGACCTGCCCCACGACGGCGGTGTTCGCCGGCCTGCGCGAGGGCGAGCCGGTGGCGCTCGGGCGCAACCTGCGCTTCTTCGGCGACGGCTGGCAGATGTCCAAGGTGATCCAGGGCGTGCGCTACTGGCGCGTTCCCGTGATGGACGGCGAATTCGTGGCGCAGGAAACCACGCCCGTGACCAAGGGCGTGGGCGGCGGCAACCTGCTGCTGCTGGCCCGCGACACCGACACGGCACTCGCCGGCGCCAGCGCCGCCGTGCAGGCGATGCGCAGCGTGCCGGGCGTGATCCTGCCCTTCCCGGGGGGCGTGGTGCGCTCCGGTTCCAAGGTGGGCAGCAAGTATGCGGCGGTGGTCGCGTCCACCAACGATGCGTTCTGTCCCTCGCTGGTCCACCTGAGTCCCCGCAGCGAGCTCGACGAGGAGGTGCGCTGCGTGCTGGAGATCGTGATCGACGGGTTGGCCGAAGCCGATGTGGCGGCGGCCATGCGCGCAGGCATCGCCGCCGTGGTGGAACGCGGGGCGCAGGCGGGCATCACGCGCATCTCGGCCGGCAACTACGGCGGCAAGCTCGGGCCCTTCCACTTCCGGTTGCACGCGCTGGCGCCGCAGGGGGAAGGGCGATGAGGCACACGCTGGTCGCGCGTGCCGCGCCGTCGCTGCGCATCGACGGCCGCGGCATCGTTCCGGCGGCGCTGTGCGCGATGACGCGGGAGGAGGTGCTGCGGCTGCCCCTGCCGCACGGACGCGAGTCCATGCCGCTGGGCGAGTGGTTCGCGGTGAACTCGGAAAGCGTCGACGACGCGAGCCCGTGCCTGCGGCTGGAAGGCGATCTGGCGCGCTTCGACGGCCTCGGCACCGGCATGGCGGACGGTCTCCTGGAGCTGCACGGCAGCGTCGGCGACAGCGCCGGCCTCGGCATGGCCGGCGGCACGCTGCGCGTCCACGGCAGCGCCGGCGTGCTGGCAGGCTGCGCCATGAGCGGCGGCTGGCTGGAAGTGGAGGGCGACGTCGGCGATTTCGCCGCCGGCGGCCTGCCGGGCGACATGGAAGGCATGCGCGGCGGAACACTCGTGGTGCACGGCAGTGCCGGCGCGCGCCTGGCCGACCGCATGCGCCGCGGCACCGTCGCCGTCCACGGCGATGCCGGCGAGTTCCTGGCTTCGCGCATGGTGGCCGGCACCGTCGCCATCGGCGGCGCCTGCGGGCGGCACCCGGGGTGGGCGATGCGCCGGGGCAGCATCGTCTTCGCCGGTGCCGCGCCTTCGCCGCCGTCCACCTTCGTTCCCGTGGCGTCCGATGCCCGGGTGATCTGGCAACTGCTGGCGCGCGACCTCGCGCGCCTCGGCGGGCGCTTCGAAGACCTGCCGCGGCGCGCGTTCACGCGCTGGGTGGGCGACCTCGCCGTGCAGGGCCAGGGCGAGTGGCTCCTGCCGCACTGAGGCCGGGCCGGCACCGCCGATGGACATCGCGCTGTTCGATCTCGACCACACGCTGATCCCCTTCGACAGCGGATCGGTCTTCACGCGCCACCTGGCGGCGCGCGGCGCGCTGCCGCCTGACTTCGAGGACCAGTACCTGGCGTACTGCCGACGCTATGCCGAAGGCACGGTGGACATGGTGCAGATGCATCGCTTCACCGTCGGCGCGCTCGCCGTGCACGCGCCGGCCACGCTGGCCCGGTGGCTGCTCGAATTCCGCGCGACGATCGCCCCGAAGATCCCGCGCCGCGCCCGCCAACTGGTCCAGCATCACCAGGGCGCGGGCCGCGCCTGCGCGCTCGTGACCGCCACGACCCGCTTCGTGGCGGAGGCTTTCGGCGCGGTGCTCGGGCTGGAGACGGTGCTGGCCACGCAGCCCGCGCTGGGACCCGATGGGCACTACACGGGGGAGATCGTCGGCCAGCCCTGCTTTCGCGAACACAAGCGCACGCACGTGCAGGAGTGGCTGGCAGGGCAGGGCGTGCGCTGGAGCGACCTGGGGCACAGCTGGTTCTATTCCGATTCCGCGAACGACCTCCCCTTGCTGGAGGCGGTGAGCGATCCCGTCGCGGTCGACCCCGATGCCCGGCTGCTCGCCGTGGCGCAGGCGCGGGGCTGGCCCGTGATCAGCCTGCGCGACGCGTAGCCGCCTTACCGCTGTGCCGGATCGGCTTGCGCGTGCTCGCAGTGCACGTGCAGCATCGACGCGCCGACGGGCAGGTACGCCCCATAGCGCAGGATGTACTCGCGCTGCACCGCATACGCCTGGTGCTCCCACTGGATCGACTGCTCGCACGAAGGCGCGATGTTGAACGCCACGCCGCCCTTGAGCGCGTCGTCGCCGCGCGCCACACCCTGCAGGTAGTGCACCATCTCATGGACGAGGATGGAGCTGGCGAACAGGTTGTTCTCGGGGTCGAGCGACGCGTCGATGTAGACGTTCTTGCCGCCGGCGTACCAGCCGAGCACCTTGCATTCCTGGCCGTGGCAGGCTTGCTCGGTGAAGAAGGCGTGTGGCTTGACCACGACGACGGGCGGCTCGGCCGGTGCAGGGTACCCGGACAGCGTGATGGCCCAGGACAGCAAGGTGGCGTACAGATCACTCATGGACGCCCACTCTATAGGGAAAACCCCAGATGAGCACGCAATGACCTGTCAGCCAAAGGACGTATCCCGGGCCGGACGGGTGCCCGAGGTGTCGAACGCCTCAACGGATGGCCTTGTCGACGTTCTCGGCCGATGCCATTCCCTTCGCCTCGGCGACCCCCTTGGCCCCACGCAGGATCGTGCCCGCCATGTCGGCTTCGGTGAAGTCGGCGCCCGTGACGTCGGCGCCGCTCAGGTCCGCGCCGGCCAGCTTGGCGCGGAACAGGTTGGCGCCCCGCAGGTTGCTGCCCCGCAGGTCGGCGAAGGAGAGCAGGGTGCGGTTCAGGTCGGCCCCCGCGAGGTTCACGCCGGCCAGGTTCGCGCTCGTGAGATCGGTGCGCATCTGGCCCATGCCCTGGTTCTTGATGTTCACGCCGATGCGCGCCTGCGCCAGGTCGGCGCCGCTCAGGTCCGCGCCCGGCAGGTCGGCGATCATGCGCGCACCGCGCAGGTTGGCCGACTTGAAGGTCGGCATCTTGCGCACCGTGCCGCCGAGGATCACGACCGAGAGCAAGCTCGCGTCGCGCAGGTCCGCGCCGGTGAAATCCGCGCCCATCAACCAGGCGCCATTGAGGTTCGCGCCGGCCAGGTCGACGCCGCGCAGGTCGGCCGAAACGAGCTTGCTGCCGAACAGGCTGGTGCCGCGGAAACTGGCGCGACGCAGGTCGAGGTTGCTCAGGTCGACGTCGGAAAGGTCCTTGCCGTCGAAGACCACGCGTCCGGAGGCCGCAGCCGCCAGGGCCGCCGAGACCTGCTCGCGCGAAAGCTCGCCGGCGGCTGCCGCCGCCCCCAGCGCGATCAGAACGAGGGCGCGCGCGCCGAGCGGGATGCACCTGCGCCAGGAAGTCACGGTGGCAGTCTCCAGGTTCTGGCCGGTCACAGGCACGCCGTCCCTGCGCGGGCCTCGTCAGAAGGGTCCCCGCCGACGAGGGTAGCACTGCGCAGCCGCAAGCCACGCAGAGGGCGACAGGAGGCGGCGCCGGGACGGCCCGGCCGGCCCCTCAAAGCTGCGCGCGGGTGATGGTGGTCGCGCCGAACTCGGCGCGCGCGTGGGCCACCAGCCCCTCGCGCCGGGACTCGGGGGCCTCCACCGTGAAGACGTGCCAGAACATCATCTGCCGGGTCTCGTCGAAGAGGACATGAGGGAACTGTTTCGCGAGGTAGTGTCGCAGCCCCCTCGCGCCGGTGACCGGGACCTTCAGCAGGACCACGTACTCGCCACGTTCGCCCTGCATCGAGGGTGTGGGCTGCTCCGCGTCTCCATAACGGCTCGGCTTCATGCGAGGCATTCTGGCTCTGCGGCTTGAAACTGCCTTGTAGGACTGCACCGCAGGCGAGGCGAGGCCGGACCCTACACGCCCAAGAGGGCTACGGGCGCCCGGCGCCAGATGCATTTGTGGAAATGGATTCCGCAGATGTCCTGTGCTGCGGCGTCGGCTGCCGTCCGGCAGGCGCACGCCAGGGGCTTTCGCCCTGACGCGGCCCATCGCGCACGGGCGTTGCAGCCCTGTCGGCATGGATGCACCTGTCGACGCCGTCACGGCCACGAGCTGGGTACGAGGCCTCCTCCGCGCTGGCGTGCGTAGTGCGGCCGCGCATTCGCGCCCCGGGTTCGTCCTTACGGGGGCCGCACCGCAAGGGCGCCAGCCTCGCGCGGGTGCCGCCCCAACGGACTGCGCGCCGCGCGCCGAGGAACTCCCCGCCCCGGTACCGATCCCACTTTCTCGCCCCTGAAGGGCTGGGAGGATGCATGCGGCGCACATGGAAACTTGCCGGAAGCCTGGCGTTCGTCCTGCTCGCGGGAAGCGTCGCTTCCCTCGCGGTGTGGCGCTTCGTCGGCCCGTGGGAGACGCCGGCTTCCGCCGACGTCGAGGCGGCGATGCAGCGGCGTGCGGCCTTGCGCGCCGCAGCCCAGGGAGCGGAAATGAGAGCGGCCGACGCCGTCAGCGCCGCCCTCAGCGGCCGCGGCCACTGCGAGTTCGCGCCCTTGCTCGCCAGCAGCGGCGGCGCGGACCGGCAGTTCAGCATCGCGAACGCCGTGCTGCCGGAACGCGGCGCGGATCCCGGGAGCTACCTGACCGTCGCCAGGGAGGCGCAGCAGCAGAACCGCCTCCGCGATGCCGAGGTCGCGCTGATCGTCGCGTGCCGGCTGGCGGCGCGGCAGCCGGAACGCCCGAACGTGGTACTCGGTGACGTCGAGAAGATGCTCGCGGACCACTACGCCGAGGTGGCGAACACCGCGGGCGGGGCGGCACCCCGCGGCGAACTGCTGGCGCGCGCGACCACCCTGATGCACGGCGCGCTGGAGACGTACCGCGCGGCGTTGGGGGAGCACTCATCCAAGACGCAGCTCGCGCAGCAGCGGCTGGCATCGCTCGATACCTCGTCGATGGCTGCCGCGGCGCTGCTCGCGGCGACCCGCACGGATCCCGAGCCGGTGCCGCAGCGGCGGCTCGCGCATTCCGCGCCGCCGAAGGCCGCTGCCACCACGCTGCGGGTCACGCGGGCGGCCCCGGCCCGCGGCAGCCTGCTGGACGAGCGCATCCCCGCGGCGCCAGCGGTGCGCG
The DNA here is from genome assembly GCF_016722765.1 of Ramlibacter alkalitolerans. Taxonomy (GTDB): domain Bacteria; phylum Pseudomonadota; class Gammaproteobacteria; order Burkholderiales; family Burkholderiaceae_C; genus Ramlibacter; species Ramlibacter alkalitolerans. The sequence continues at coordinate 192,793 of NZ_JAEQND010000003.1, forward strand.
AGGATGTCCGCGCGGACGCCGAGCTGGCGCAGCTCGAAAGGGACCTCCAGCGGCTTCGCGCGCAGGTCGCGGCCGTGAGCGACGATCCAGACGGCCTGCGCCGGCGTTCGGCGCAGGCCGTCGCGCAGCGGGAACGCTGCCGCGACAAGGCCTGCCTGCTGCGCTGGTACGCCGCGCGCAGAGGCCAGCTGCTGGACGAGTTCTGATCCGCGCGCCGCGGCGGACCGGCCCGGCGGCTTGCGCTGCTCCAGGACGACCGCCGCGCCGCGCCGCGGCGTTTTGGTCCACAGTAGCGGCCATGCAGGATCCGGTGCTGATGGGCGCTGGTGCACGGCTTTCGCTGCGCCGGCTGTGGGTGCGGCTGCGGGCGAGCTTCTGGTTCACTCCGGCGCTGATCGTTCTTGCGTCCATGCTGGTGGCGGTCGTGCTGGTGGAGTTCGACGCCGTCCGATCCGCCGACCTGGCGAGATGGTCGCCGCGGCTGTTCGGCGCCGGCGCGGACGGCTCCCGGGCCATGCTCTCGGCCATCGCGACCTCGATGATCACCGTCGCCGGCGTCGTGTTCTCGATCACGATCGTGACGCTCTCGCTGACGGCCACCGAATACTCGCCGCGGGTGCTGCGCAACTTCATGCGCGATGCACCGACGCAGGTCGTGCTGGGCGTGTTCGTCGGCATCTTCGCCTATTGCCTCGTCGTGTTGCGGACGATCCGCGGCGGCGATGAAGGGGAATTCATTCCCTCGGTGGCCGTTCTGGTGGGCCTCGGATACGCCTTTGCCGGCATCGGCGTCCTGATCTACTTCATCCACCATGTGGCCCTGAGCATCCAGGCCTCGTCCATCCTGGGCCGCATCGCCGCCGACACGGAAAGGGCCATCGACCACCTGTTCCCGCAGGAGGTGGGGGAGGCGCTCGCCGGGCAGGCAGGAGAACGCATGCTGCCGCGGCAGTGGCACACGATCCAGGCGCATCGCAGCGGGTATGTGCAGTCCGTCGATGCCGACGTGTTGCTGCGGTACGCCTGCGAGCGCGACACGGTCGTGCGCCTGTGCGTGAACGTCGGCCAGTACGTCTCGGAAGGCACGCCCTTGCTCGAGGCCGGTCTCGGCGGCGCATCGACGCAGCAACTGGAGGCGCTGCGAAGTTGCGTGGGCGTGGGTCGGCAGCGGACGGTGGAGCAGGACGCTGCGTTCGGGCTGCAGCAACTGGTGGACGTGGCGCTGCGGGCCCTCTCGCCCGGCGTGAACGATCCCACCACCGCGTGCATGTGCGTCAACGAACTGGGCCGGCTGCTGGCGCGGCTCGTGGGGCGCGCCATGCCTGAATCCCATCGCTTCGGTGGCGGACGCCTGCGCGTGATCGCGACGGTGCCGGACTTCGGGCGCATGGTCGACGAGGCGCTGCTGCCCGTGGTGCGCTACGCCGCGGGCAATCAGCAAGTGCTGGCGCACGTGGCGGATGCGCTCGCCAGGATCCGCGAGGCAGCGCCGTTGCCGGCGCGCAAGGCGGCGCTGCGCGCCTGCTTCGCCGAGTTGCGGGCCGAGGTTGCACGCGTTCGGCCGCGGCGGCGCTCGGCGGCGTTGCGGCGGCGCCTGAGGGACATGGAGGCAGGACGGAGCTGAAGCTTCTTGTCCGCGCCGACGGCAGCGCCGCAGCAACCGGTCGAACAGCACGGTGACCGCCCTCCTTACAGCGAAGACGCGTGGCCTTCGCGTTCGCCCTTAAGGGCCGACCCGTTGTTTGCACGCCTGCCGCATGATGGACTTCCGCCCCGCTGCGCGATGTCCTACGGCTGCGCTTGCCACGCGGCGCGAGCATATGCCGATGGAATCTCGATTCAACCAAGGTCGCTCGAACGCAAGCCGCCCGGCTCCGGTGCATGCGCATCGGCGGCAGCGCGCCGTGCACGCCGCCCGGGAGCAGCAAGCATGAAGGGTGTTCCGGAGTTCTCCGAACTCGCGCAGTTCCTCGTCGCGCCCGGCGCGCCGTATCCCCTGGGCGCCACCTGCGACGGCGAGGGCGTCAATTTCGCGCTCTATTCCGAACACGCGACCAAGGTGGAGGTCTGCCTGTTCGACGCCGCGGGCAAGGAGTCGCGGATCTGCCTGCGCGAACAGACGGCTTTCGTCTGGCACGGCTACCTGCGCGGCCTGCAGCCGGGGCAACGCTACGGGTTCCGGGTGCATGGTCCCTACGACCCGGCCCGCGGCCTTCGCTTCAACCCGCAAATGGTGCTGCTCGATCCGTATGCGCGTGCCGTCGATGGACTGGAGGACTTTTCGCGGGGCGGCTTCGCCTATGTCCCGGGCTCGCCCGAGGCAGACCTGGAACCGGTGGGCTGCGAGCAGCGCGCCGCACCGCTTGGCATGGTGATCGATCCGTGCTTCGACTGGGGCGACGACCGCTGGCCCAACACGCCCTGGAACGAAACGGTCCTCTACGAAGCGCACGTGAAGGGCCTCACGATGCTGCATCCGGACGTCCCGCCGAAACTGCGCGGCACCTATGCCGGCCTGGCCCATCCGGCCATGCTGCGGTACCTGAAGAAGCTGGGGGTGACCGCGGTCGAACTCATGCCGGTGCACGCGCACGTGGACGATCCCTTCCTCGTCGACAAGGGCCTGCGCAACTACTGGGGCTATTCGACGCTCGGCTACTTCGCTCCGGACCTGCGCTACAGCGCCTCGTTCCGCCGGGGCGACGCCGCGGGTGCGGTGCGCGAGTTCAAGGAGATGGTGAAGGCACTCCATTCCGCTGGCCTGGAGGTGATCCTCGACGTGGTCTACAACCACACCGCGGAGGGCAACCACCTCGGGCCTACCCTGAGCCTCAAGGGCATTGACAATCCCACCTACTACCGGCTGGTGCCCGAGCAGCCCCGCTACTACTTCGACTACACCGGCACCGGCAACACGCTCAATGTGCGGCATCCGCAGGCGCTGCAACTCGTCATGGATTCGCTGCGCTACTGGCTCACTTCCATGCACGTCGACGGCTTCCGCTTCGACCTGGCCAGCACGCTGGCGCGAGGGCTGCACGAGGTCGACCAGCTTTCCGGCTTCTTCACCATCATCCACCAGGACCCGGTCCTCAGCCGGGCGAAGTTGATCGCCGAACCGTGGGACGTGGGCGAGGGCGGCTACCAGGTCGGCAACTTCCCCGTGAAGTGGACGGAGTGGAACGGCATCTATCGCGACTCGATCCGCGCCTTCTGGCGCGGCGAGGGCGGGCGTGCCAGTGACCTGGGCCTGCGGCTCACCGGTTCCAGCGACCTGTACCAGGGCGATGGCCGCAAGCCCTCGGCCAGCATCAACCTCGTGACGGCGCATGACGGCTTCACGCTGCGCGACCTGGTCACCTACGACCGCAAGCACAACGAGGCGAATGGCGAAGGCAACCGCGACGGCGACGACCACAACCGCTCGTGGAACTGCGGCGCGGAGGGACCCAGCACCGACGGCCAGGTGAGCGCACTTCGCGTGCGCCAGCAGCGCAATCTGCTGGCGACCCTGCTTCTGAGCCAGGGTACGCCGATGCTCGTCGCCGGCGACGAATGCGGTCGTACCCAGCGCGGCAACAACAACGCCTACTGTCAGGATAACGAAATCAGCTGGATGGACTGGCAGGGGCGGGACGAAAGCCTGCTGGCCTTCACTCGCAAGCTGCTTCGCATCCGCAGGGGCCACCCGGCGTTGCGGCGGCAGAAGTTCTTCTCGGGCCGGCCGATTCGCGGTGGCGACATCCGCGACGTGATGTGGTTCCGCCATGACGGGGAGACGATGACCGACGAGGACTGGAACAATCCGCACACCCAGTCGCTGGCGATGTTCCTCGCCGGCAACGGCCTGGAGGAGACCGACAGTTCCGGCCGGCCGCTGTGCGACGACAACCTGCTGCTGGTCATGTCGGCATGGAGCCAGGACATGGAGTTCACGCTTCCTGAACTGCCAGGCTGTGCGGGTTGGGAACTGGTCCTGGACACCAGCAGGGACGTTGCGGAGGAAGCTTGCAGGCCAGGCGAGGCAACCCTGCTCGTCGCGCACTCGCTCAAGCTGTTCCGGTCGCCCCTCGCCGGACCGCCAGCGTCCTGAGCACCGAGGCCCGCAGTCGCGGCCGGGTCTGCTCTTACGGAAACCGGGCCTTGCGCCTAGCATTCCGCGGCCGGCGCTCGCCGCGGCCGTGCGGCAGGATCGCATTTGTCCAAACAGATCCCGGCCGGCGGGTACGAAATCCCGCCGTCGGAGTGCGCGTACAGCGTCGCCTCGTGGGGTCCGAGTTGGTCGCTCCTCCGGCGCCTCCACCTGCAATGTGTTCGAATTTCCGGGAGATCCGAAATGCAGTCCAGACCCACCGTGCAGGCCGCACTGGCCGCATCCTTGCTTGCACTCGCTTGTGGCGCGAATGCGCAGCAGTACATCGTCGGCAGCGCCGACATGGACCATGATGGCATCGCCAACCGCTACGACCGCGACAGGGACGGCGACAAGGTCCCGAACTCCCGGGACCGCCACCCAAACCGGTTCGACCGGGTGGCGCGAACCGGCCCCCGCGGCGACCTCGACCACGACGGCGTGCAGAACCGCTACGACCGGGATCGCGATGGCGACGGCATCGTCAACGGGCGCGACTCCCATCCTGACCGCTTCGACAAGCGCGTCGCGCGCAACGGGCCGCGGGGCGACCGCGATGGCGATGGGATCCAGAATCGGCACGACCACGATCGCGACGGCGACGGGGTCGCGAACCGGCGCGACCCCCATCCGGATCGCAAGGATGTCGCAGGCGTCGGGCGCACCGGGCCGGGAAACGATCTCGACGGCGACGGCATCCAGAATCGCCACGACCGCGATCGCGATGGTGACGGAGTGCGCAACCGCAGAGATGACCACCCGAACCTTCGGCAGCGCGGCTAGGGTTGGTGGGGCGGGACCAGACCATTCCTCGCGAAGCTGAGGCCGCTTCATCTGTCTGAAACGCAAAAGAGTCAGCAGGCGCTAACCTGCTGACTCTTTTCTTGTTTGGCTCCCCGACCTGGGCTCGAACCAGGGACCTACGGATTAACAGTCCGGCGCTCTACCGACTGAGCTATCGGGGAACAAGCCTTAGATTATATACAGCTTTTCTGGCTCATCCGTGCGCGGGCCGAGATTCAGCAAATCGTCAGTCGAACACCGGCGTCTCGACGCCCAGCACCTTGTGCAGCTTCGGGCTGGTGGTCGTGTACTGCAGGTGGATCTTTCCCTTCTCGGGGAAGATGATGGGCGCGGCGCCGAAGGCGGCCAGCGCGCACTCGTGGAAGCCGGAGAGGATCAGCTTCTTCTTGCCCGGATAGGTGTTGATGTCGCCCACCGCGAAGATGCCCGGCACGTTGGTCGAGAACTTCTCGGTGTCCACCTTCAGCTGCTTGCGCTCGATGTCCAGGCCCCAGTCGGCGATCGGGCCCAGCTTGGGCGACAGGCCAAAGAAGACCAGCAGCATGTCCGTCGGCACGGTGCGGGTGACGCCATCGCCGCCGGTGACCTTGGCGGCCGTCAGCTTGCCGTCCTTTTCCTCGTAGCCGGTCACCTGGCCGACGATGAACTGCATCTCCATCTGCTCGCACAGTTCGTGCATCCGGGCCACCGAGGCGGGCGCGGCACGGAAGCCGTCGCGGCGGTGCACCAGGATCACGCTCTCGGCCTTGTTGGTGTTGCCGTCCTCGTTGCCGGGCGTGAAGTTCAGCGCCCAGTCCAGCGCGGAGTCGCCGCCGCCCACCACCAGCAGGTTCTTGCCGGCGAACTCGGCCGGGCTGCGCACGCGGTAGAAGAGCTGCCTGCCCTCGAACTTGTCGAGGCCTTCCACCTTCAGCGTCCGCGGCTCGAAGGCGCCCACGCCCGCCGCGATGAAGATGGTCTTGGTGAGGAATTTCGTGCTCTTGGAGGTCTCGACGTAGAAGCGGCCGTCGTCCTGCTGCTCGACCACCGTGACGGTCTGCCCCAGGTGGAAGGTGGCGCCGAAGGGCTCGATCTGCTTGAGCAGCGAATCCGTCAGTTCCTTGCCGGTGCAGACCGGGATCGCCGGGATGTCGTAGATCGGCTTGTCGGGATAGAGCTCGATCGGCTGGCCGCCGGGGTAGGCGAGCGAGTCGATGACGTGCGCCTTGATCTCCAGCAGGCCGAGTTCGAACACCTGGAACAGGCCCACGGGACCCGCGCCGATGATCACGGCATCCGTCTCGATCGGGCCGTCATGGGCGGCGGCGGTCTTGATCACTTCTTCGTTGAGATTGGGTTCCATGGTCCTTACTTGACAAGCTCCTTGAGCTTGTCTTTCCTGTCTTTCCATTCCTCCGCATCCGGCAGCGCGGGCTTGCGCTTGGTGATGCTCTTCCAGCCGGGGGCATGCGACAGCTGGGCGTTCAACTTGGTGAACGCGACCTGGTCGGCCGGCACGTCTTCTTCCGCGTAGATCGCGTTGACCGGGCATTCCGGGATGCACACCGCGCAGTCGATGCACTCGTCCGGGTCGATCACCAGCATGTTCGGCCCCTCGCGGAAACAGTCCACGGGGCAGACGTCCACGCAATCGGTGTACTTGCAGCGGATACAGGTTTCGGTGACGACGTGTGTCATTGTTGTACGGCAGGTCGGGGGAAGCGCCGATTTTACCGGGTCATGCAGGGCGGCCCTTGTGCCTGCCCGTATGCCCCCGCGGGTTTGCGCTGTGTCAACCGACGAGCACGGCCCCGGAGGTCTTGTGCGTGGCGGTATCCACCAGCACCAGCGCACCCAGGGACCGCGAGCGCGCATAGGGCAGGGTGGCCAGCGGCTCCTGCAGGCTCAGTTCCACGTGGCCGATGCCATTGGGCTCCAGGTGGTCGGCGTCGTGTTCGGCCAGCGTGTTCACGTCCAGCTTGTGCACGATGCGCTTCACCTTGGCCTTCACCCAGCGGTGGCCGTGCAGCGCCCAATAGGCGCGGCCGGCGACCAGCGGCTCGTCGTCGAGCCACGCGACCGTGGCGCGGATCTCGCGCGTGGGCGCGAAGGCGCCGGGCGCCAGCAGCCAGTCGCCGCGCGAGACGTCCACCTCGCGGTCCAGGATGATGCCGGCGCTGTGGCGGGCACCGATCTCGGTCGGCGTGCGCGCGTGATCCAGCACCTGCGCCACCTTCGCGGCCCGGCCGCCCGGAAGCACCGTGACTTCATCGCCCGGCCGCACGCTGCCGGTGGCCACGCGGCCCCAGAACACGCGGCGGCCCTGCGAGGTGTCCGCGGACGACGCGAACTTTTCCACCCACTGCACCGGGAAGGCGAAGGCTTCGGTGGTCTCCGCCGGCGTCACATCGATCTGCTCCAGCAGGGTCAGCAGCGCGAGGCCGTGGTAGCCGCACCAGCCGGGCTCGGCCTCGACCACGTTGTGGCCCTTCAGCGCGGAGATCGGCACGATCGCGCGGGCCTCGATGTTCCCCGCCTGCGTGAAGCGTTCCAGCGCATCGCGGATGTTGGTGAAGGCCACCGTGGGATCCGCCACCGCATCGAGCTTGTTCACCGCGAAGACGATGGCGGGCACGCGCAGCAGCTTGCACAGCAGCGTGTGGCGGCGTGTCTGCGGCAGCAGTTCCAGCCCCGGCTGCTGCCACTTGAGCTTGGTCGCGTCGACCAGCACCACGGCGGCGTCGGCGCTCGAGGCCGCCGTCACCATGTTGCGGGTGTACTGCTCGTGGCCCGGCGCGTCGCCGATGATGAACTTGCGCGCCGGGGTGGCGAAGTAGCGGTAGGCCACGTCGATCGTGATGCCCTGTTCGCGCTCGGCGGACAGGCCGTCGGTCAGCAGCGCGAGGTCGGCCTCGCCGGACTTGGAGACGGAGGCGAGCTGGTCCTGCAGGACGGCGCGGCTGTCCACCAGCAGGCGCCCGATCAGGGTGCTCTTGCCGTCGTCGACGCTGCCGCAGGTGATGAAGCGCAGTGCGGCGTCGTGGTCGGTGAGGGTCACGGTCATCAGAAATATCCGTCCTTCTTGCGCTTTTCCATGGAGGCGTCGGAGGTCTTGTCGTCCATCCGCGTGGCGCCCCGCTCGCTCACGTCGGCCAGCAGCGTCTCCGCCACCACCTCGCTGGCATTCGAGGCCGGGCTTTCCACCGGGCAGGTGCAGGTGATGTCGCCGACGGTGCGAAAGCGCACGGTGCGCGTCACGACCTCTTCACCGGCCTTGGGTTGCGTCAGGTCCGTCACCGGAACCAGCAGCCCGCGGCGCTCGACCACCTGGCGCCGGTGCGCGTAATAGATGGAGGGCAGGTCGATGGCCTCGCGTTCGATGTACTGCCACACGTCCAGCTCGGTCCAGTTCGAGATGGGGAACACGCGGAAGTGCTCGCCCGGGTGCAGGCGCGTGTTGAACAGCGTCCAGAGTTCGGGGCGCTGCGCCTTCGGCTGCCACTGCCCGAAGCTGTCGCGGTGCGAGAAGATGCGTTCCTTGGCACGGGCCTTCTCCTCGTCGCGGCGGGCGCCGCCGATCAGCGCGTCGAAGCCGAATTCCTCGATCGCCTCCAGCAGCGTGACGGACTGGTGGGCGTTGCGGCTCTCGTCGGGGCGCGCCAGGCGCACGGTGCCCCGGCGCATCGAATCTTCCACGCTGCGCACGATCAGTTCGGCACCGAGCTGCTCCGCGCGGTGGTCCCGGAAGTCCGTGACCTCGCGGAAGTTGTGCCCGGTGTCTATCATCAGCAGCGGATACGGGATGCGCCCGCTGCCGAAGGCCTTCTCGGCGCATTTCAGCAGGACCAGCGAGTCCTTGCCGCCCGAGAACAGCAGCGTCGGCCGCTCGAAGGCCCCCGCCACTTCACGCAGGATGAAGATGGCTTCTTCCTCCAGCGCGTCGAGGTGCCGGTTGCTGATGCGGCCCAGGAGCTGGGGTTCGGTGCGTGCGTTCATGCGGCGGCCTTTTCTTCTGTCTTGACGTGAAGCCCGCACTCTTTCGCGGCCTCGTCCTCCCACCACCAGCGTCCCGAGCGGAAGTCCTCACCGAGGCTGATCGCCCGGGTGCAGGGCGCGCAGCCGATGCTGGGATAGAACTGGTCGTGCAGCGGGTTGTAGTCGACCCCGTTGACGCTGATGTAGTGCCAGACGTCGCCCCAGGTCCAGTTGGCCAGGGGATTCAGCTTGGTCCGGCCGTTCGTGGCGACCTCCGATGCATCCACCAGGGGCACGTCGGCGCGCGCGGCGGACTGCTCGCGGCGAAGCCCGGTGATCCAGGCTTTCTGCCCCGCCAGCGCGCGCGCGAGCGGCTCCAGCTTGCGGATGTGACAGCAACTCTTGCGCAGCGCGATGCTGCGGTACATGGCCTCGCGGCCCTCCCGCGCGACGAACTGGATCACGGACTCCTGCACCGGCCGGTAAACCTCCACCGGCGCGCGCGAGCTCGCCTGGGTGCGTGCCAGCAGGTCCAGCGTTTCCTGGTGCAGCTCACCGGTCTCCAGCACGAACACCGGGATGTCCAGCTCCAGCGCGTTGATCAGGTGCGTGATCACGACGTCCTCGGCGCCCAGGCTGGACGCCTGCTTCAGCGGCGTGAACTCGGAAGCGGCCTGGATCAGCAGCCGCTGCGTCTCGGCGAGCCTGGCTTCGAAATCCTTCGAAGGCCGCGCGTGCAGGTCGATGGCGCTCATGTCAGCTTCGGGCGAACAGCGGCTGGGGCGTCACTACGTCGGCCTGGTAGAAGGCGGCGTAGCGGTCGAACTGGCGCTGGGCGTCGGCGATGTCCTTGCCTTCCTTGAGCACCGCGCTGGAAAAGCCGGTGCGCTGCATCTGCACCAGCTGGTCGATCAGCACGTCGCCGGTGGCGCGGATGTCGCCCGTGAACTTGCGGCGGCGCCGCAGCAGGTAGGCCTGGCTGAACGCGCGGCCGTCGCTGAACTTGGGGAAGTGCAGCTCGATGCGGTCGACGCCTTCGAGCGGCAACTCGGCGACGTCGGCGTCGTTGGCGACCACCAGCACGTTCACGTTCTCTTCCGCCTGCACGTCCTCGGCCTGCAGGATCCTGATCACACGCGCGGTCATGCGACTTCCCTTTCGACGAAACGGGCGCCATTGGCGGCCGCCTTGAACGGCTCGTGGCCCACGCGGCGCAGCGTGGCGATGAAGGTTTCGAACCTGCCGTCGCCCGTGGGCTGGCGCAGCTGGCGGTAGGCGTCGATCAGGGCGTCGATCACGCCGGGCACTTCCTCCTTCGCGAAGGAGGGGCCGACGATCTTGCCGGGGGTGGCCGGGCCGGAGAGCTCCGAGCCGTTGGAGCCGCCGAGCGTGATCTGGTACCACTCCTTGCCGTCCTTGTCGACGCCGAGGATGCCGATGTGGCCGGCATGGTGGTGGCCGCAGGAATTGATGCAGCCGGAGAAGTTCAGGTCGATCTCGCCGATGTCGTGTTCCTCGTCGAGGTCCTGGAAGCGCTCGGTGATGGCTTCGGCGATCGGCAGCGAGCGCGCGTTGGCCAGCGAGCAGAAGTCGCCGCCGGGGCAGGCGATCATGTCGGTGATCAGGCCGATGTTCGGGCGCGCCAGGCCCAGCTTGCGGGCGGCCGCCCACAACTCCGGCAGGTCGTCCTGGTGCACCCAGGGCAGCAGCAGGTTCTGTTCGTGCGTGACGCGCGCCTCGCCGGCGGAGAAGCGCTCCGCCAGGTCGGCGCAGGCATCGAACTGGTCGGCGTTGCAGTCGCCGGGGTTCTGGCCCAGGCGCTTGAACGACAGCACCACGGCGCGCAGCTCGGGGTTGCGGTGCGGCAGCACATTGCGCTGCAGCCAGCGGTCGTACAGCGGGTCGGCCTCGGCGTCGGCGCGGATGATCTCGTGCACGCGCGCATCGGCGGAGTCCCGCTGCGGGCGCCGGACCTCGGGGGCGACGAACTGCGCGGCGATGCGCGCGTATTCGGCCTGCGTGATGGTGTGCGGCGCGCCGTCGATCTCCAGGATCTGGCGGAATTCCTCTTCCACCTTGTCGATGTAGCGCTGGCCCTCGGCCTTCACCAGGATCTTGATGCGGGCCTTCCACACGTTGTCGCGGCGGCCGTACTGGTTGTAGACGCGGATGCAGGCCTCGAGGTAGGAGAGGATGTGCCGCCACTGCACGAACTCGCGCACCACGGTGGCGATCACCGGCGTGCGGCCCATGCCGCCGCCCACCAGCACCTTGAAGCCCAGTTCGCCGGCCTCGTCCTTCACGAGCTGCAGGCTGATGTCGTACCAGCCCAGGGCCGCCCGGTCTTCCTTCGCGCCATTGAGCGCGATCTTGAACTTGCGCGGCAGGAACGCGAATTCCGGGTGCACCGCGGCCCACTGGCGGATGATCTCCGCGAACGGGCGCGGATCGGCGATCTCGTCGACGGCGATGCCCGCCAGCGCTTCGGTCGTGATGTTGCGGATGGCGTTGCCGCTGGTCTGGATGCCGTGCATGTTCACGCTGGCCAGCAGCTCCATCACGTCGGCCGCCCTGGTGATCGGGATCCAGTTGAACTGCACGTTGGTGCGCGTGCTGAAGTGGCCGTAGCCGTAGTTCAGCTTGGTCACCACCTGGCGGTTAGTGCCGGAGATGGGCACCGGGCCGAGGGCCAGCTGCTTTTCCTGCGCCTCGGCCAGCAGCGCGGGATCCGGCCGGTCGTATTCGCGCGCCACCCGGGCCAGCACGCGCAGCTGCGCACTGGAGAGCTCGCCGTAAGGCACCGAGATGCGCGCCATCGGCGCGTAGCGCTGGATGTACCAGCCGTTCTGCAGCCGCAGCGGCCGCAGTTCCTCGTCCGAGAGCTTGCCCGCCTGCCAGCGTTCCAGCTGGTCGCGGAACTGGGCGGCGCGGGCGCGCACGAACTGCCGGTCGAATTCTGTGTATTGGTACATGGAGCAAGCCTGGGCGGCCCCTTACGGAGCCGGAGCCGAGACTTTAGGGAAGGGCGTTATGGGCGCGAACTATTTTTTTGTTCGCCTCTTATGCGGATAAGCTTATGCACGAAGGCTGGCAAGGCCCGGCGCGGCATTTCCGCAAGCGAACGGACAAGGCTTGTCAGGGAGCTGTCGCCGGCCGGCGATAATGACGAGTCATCACGGGAACATGGCCCAGCGCGTCTTCATCAAGGTGGTTGGTTTTTCGGACGAGGAGCGCCACGCCCTCAATACCGTCTTCCGCCTGTCCGAGCAGTGCCTGACCATGTACCAGCTCTGGACGCCGACGGCCCCCGAGCCCCCGCGTGTCGCCCTGCTGGACGGCCTGAGCTGGGAGGCCCGGGTCGAGGCCGAATCCCCCCTGCGCCGTGACCTGCACCTGCTCTGGGTCGGCCCGAATCCGCCGGCGGCCGTCTCGCGCGCCTTCCCGCGGCCGCTGCCCTGGCCGGACGTGGTCGACGCCCTGGACCAGCTCTTCGCCCCCGAAGCGGAACTCGACGTCGACCTGGCCCAGGGCCCCGATTCCGTCATGTCGCAGAAGCAGGCCCTGATCGTCAGTGCCAGCCGCGACCAGCGCCTGTACCTGCGGGCGCGCCTGGCGCTGGCGCGCCTCACGCTGGCCGACGAGGCCGAAACCGGCGCCGCGGCGCTGGAGCTGGCGCGCGCCAAGCAGTACGACCTGGCGCTGCTCGATTGCAACCTGCCGGACGTCGATGCGTGGCTCCTGCTGCGGCAGCTCAAGCAGGGGGCGCATGCGATCCAGCACGTCGCCATGACGCAGGCCGAGCGCACCGTGCCGGAACGCCTGCGTGCCTGGCTGGGCGGGGCGGACGCCCTGCTGGAGAACCCGCCGCACCCGGGCCGGCTCGATGCCTGGCTCAGCCGGATCGAGCTCGGTCCTGCCTCCTAGCGTCCAGGGCCTGCGCCAGCCGCGCTTCGAGCGGCAGCGGCTCGCCATGCAGGCGGGCGGCGATCAGTTCACCGCACAAGGCCGCGAAGGTCAGGCCGCGCGAGCCCATCGCGGTGCTCACCCACAGGCCGGGCTCCAGTTCGCCGGCCAGCGGCCGGCGGTCCGTCGAGGCGCAGCGCACGCCGCTCCAGGAACGCGTCTCGCGGCGTTGCAGCGCGCCCTGGAAGGCCGGGGCCGCGCGCGGCAGCACCTGCCGCACGCGCTCCAGGTTGGCGGCGTCGTCCTCGCGGCGCAGCGACTCGTCGGCATCGCCGCGGCCGTAGGTCGAGCCCGTGATCCAGGCCTCGCGTTCGACCAGGGGCACGCGCGGCAGGAAGTGGCCATGGCCGTTGACCGGAAAGGGCGGCAGCAGGGCCGCATCGTCGGCATGCGGCGCCCAGGTCACCTGGCCGCGGACCGGGTGGAGCTGCAGGCGGTTTTCGAGCAGTGCGGCGCTGTCATGCGCGGCGGCGACGACGACCAGCGAGGCCTGTCCCATCGCTTCGCCTGCACCGTTCTCCAGCCGCCAGCTTTCGCCCTGCCGCAGGACGCGCGCGACCTTGCGGCCGCCGCAGAAGCGCACCCCGGGCGTGCGCAGCCAGGAGCGCACCAGCGCGGCCGGCTCGATCCATGCCGCGTTGTCGTGCCACCAGGCGGCCTGGTCCACCGCGATCCCGGCGGCACGTTTCTGGCCTTCGGTCGCTTCGCGACTCCAGGGTTCGAGGGCTTCGCCGATGCCGGGCAGCGGCCGGTGATCGTCGGCGCGCCATTCGAGCACGCCGGTGCGGCGCCACTCCAGGCCGTCGGCCAGCCGCGCCTGCGCTTCCTGCAGCGTGAGGCGCACGCCGGCGCGCGACAGGCGCGACAGCAGGTTGTCGTCGGGCGACTGGTGCGGCGCGAGCAGGCCCGCCGGCAGATCCGAGGCGCCGGTGGCCGGGCCGGCAGCGGTGTCGAACACGCGCACCGACCAGCCGCGGCGCGCCAGGCTGGCCGCCGCCGCCGCGCCCGAGAGGCCGGCGCCGATGACGATGCAGTCTGCCGCCTCGGCCTCGCCTGGCGCCTCCAGTCCCTTGACTTCCCACCCGGGGTCGTAGCGGCCGGCCAGGCATTCGCGCTTGGGCGGCAGTCCGGCGCGCCGGGTCAGCTGCCAGCCGCAGGACTTCAGGTCGCGGCGCAACTGGCCGACGACCGACCACGTGGCGAGCAGGGCGCCCCGGTGGCACAGGCGCGTGACGGCCTTGAGCGTCTCCAGGCTCCACATCTGCGGATTGCGTTCGGGATCGAAGCCGTCCAGGAACACGGCGTCGGCGCGGAAGGCCTGTTCGCGCAGCATGGGCGCGACGTCGCCCACGCACAGCGTGAGCAGCACGCGGCCTTCGGCCAGGACGAAGCGATGGAAGCCCGGCGTCAGGCCCTGCCACTGCTGCGCGAGTTCGGTCGCCAGCGGCAGCAGGCCCGCTTCCGTGGCGGCGCTGCGCAGCAGGTCGTCGGCCGAGACGGGAAACGCTTCGATCGAGGCGAAGTGCAGCACGCGCGGCCGCTGCGGATCCTGCAGCCAGGCCAGCCAGGTCGCCAGGAAGTTCAGGCCCAGGCCGAAGCCGGTCTCCAGCACCCGCCATTGCGGGCGCCCGGCCCATGCCGCGGGCAGGCCGCAGCCATCGAGGAAGACGTGGCGCGCCTGGGCGAGGCCGCCGGTGGCCGAGCGATAGATGTCGTCGAAGCGCGGGCTGCGCGGCGTGCCGTCGTCGTCCCAGGCGACGACCTCGCTCATGGAATCATTCGGTGGGCGGGACGTATCCCGCGGCTGCGTCCGCGCCGCTGCCGAAGAAATGGTTTTCCATCTGGCGCTTCAGGTATTCGCGGGCGCGCTGGTCGGCGAGGTTCAGGCGGTTCTCGTTCACCAGCATCGTCTGGTGCTTCAGCCACTGCTGCCACGCTTCCTTGCTGACGTTCTCGTAGATGCGCTTTCCCAGTTCGCCGGGATAGGGTGGGAAATCGAGCCCCTCGGCCTCGCGGCCAAGCTTGATGCATTGCACGGTGCGTGCCATTCACGCCCCTTTCTTCGGATTAGCTTATGCGGATATGCAACCAAGAACTCTGTCGTTCGTGGCGCGCGCGCCGGCTTCCAGAATGCGCCCCATCGACAACGGGAGCATTCCATGAGCCTTCGCCGCGACTTTATCAAGATTCCGCTCACGCTCGGCGCGGCAGGCGTCCTGGGCCTGACCGGCCTGCCCACGCTGGCGCAGCCGCTGCAACTGCTCAATGTGTCCTACGACCCCACGCGCGAGCTGTACGTGGAGTTCAACCAGGCCTTCGCGAAGTACTGGAAGGGCAGGACGGGGCAGGACGTGCAGGTGAAGCAGTCGCACGGCGGCTCGGGCAAGCAGGCCCGCTCCGTCATCGACGGTCTCGAGGCCGACGTGGTGACGCTCGCCCTGGGCGGCGACATCGACGCGCTCGTCGCGCACGGCGGCTGGGTGGCCAGGGACTGGCAGAAGCGCCTGCCGCACAACGCATCTCCCTACACCTCGACGATCGTGCTGGTGGTGCGCAAGGGCAACCCGAAGAACGTGCGGGACTGGGACGACCTCGTGCGACCCGGCGTCTCCGTGATCACCCCGAACCCGAAGACCTCGGGGGGCGCGCGCTGGAACTACCTGGCCGCGTGGGAGTTCGGCAAGCGCAGGTACGGCGGCGACGCCAGGGCCAGGGACTTCGCCGCGCGGCTGTTCGGCAACGTGCCGGTGCTCGACACCGGCGCACGCGGCGCGACCATCACCTTCGCGCAGCGCAACCAGGGTGACGTGCTGATCGCCTGGGAGAACGAGGCCTGGCTGCTGCAGAAGGAGTTCGCGGGCAAGGTCGACATCGTGTACCCGACGCTGACCATCCTCGCCGAGCCGCCGGTAGCCGTGGTGGACCGCAACGTCGACAGGCGCGGCACGCGCGCCATCGCCGAGGAGTACCTGAAGTTTCTCTACGCGGAGCAGGGGCAGGACATCATCGGCAGGAATTTCTACCGTCCGGCGGTCTCGAAGGCGGCGCAGGCCAAGTACGCGCAGCAGTTCCCGAAGCTGAACCTGTTCACCATCGACGAGGCCTTCGGCGGCTGGGCGAAGGCGGACAAGGAGCACTTCGCCGAGGGCGGCAGCTTCGACCAGGTCTACACGCGCAAGTAAACAGGAGTACGCTGGCCGGCCAACCGCTGCGGCCTCGGCGAGGTCGCGTGACCCATGACAGGAGAACCAAGATGGCCTACCGCATAGCCGTGATCGTCGGCAGCCTGCGTCGCGAATCGTTCAACGGACAGCTCGCGGCCGCGCTGCAGAAGCTGGCGCATCCGCAGCTCGAGTTCACCACGGTGCGCATCGGCGACCTGCCGCTGTACAACCAGGACGAGGAGAACAACCCGACCGAGGCGGTGCGGCGCATGAAGACCGAGATCGCCGCCGCGCAGGGCGTGCTGTTCGTGACGCCCGAATACAACCGCTCGATCCCTGGCGTGCTGAAGAATGCCATCGACCATGGCTCCCGGCCCTATGGCCAGAGCGTGTGGAGCGGCAAGCCGGCCGCGATCATCGGCATCTCCGTCGGCGCGATCGGCACCGCGATCGCGCAGGGCCACCTGCGCACGGTCCTGGGCTACCTGGACATGCCGACGCTCGGCCAGCCGGAGATGTACCTGCAGAACAAGCCCGGCTTCTTCGGCGCCAACGGCGAGGTCGGTTCGGACGGCACCCGCGAGTTCCTGCAGAAGTTCGTGGACCGCTTCACCGAGTGGGTGAAGGAGCACGCGGACCGGGCGGCGAACCGCTAGCTAGGAGCCGTTGGCGGAGGCGCAGGCGCCCACGCGCACGCGCACGCGGACTGGAGATGGCGAACCGCTGGAACTCCCGTCATCCCCGCGGAGGCGGGGACCCAGGGCTTCCAGAGAAAAACCGCCCGCGGGCGGCTTCTCTGGGCCCCCGCCTTCGCGGGGGTGACGGCATGAGCGGGGGCGACAGCACAAGCGGGGAGACGCGTAGCGAGGCCCAACGCAGCGAAGTTCAGGCGCGGATCGCGGCCTTGCCCTCGTTCGCGGCTTCGGTCACGTGCGCCAGGATGTCACCCTCGGCCGCAGCCAGCCCCGCGGCCTTGGCGGCGTCGCCCATGGCCATGCCTTCGGCGCGCACGAAGCGCACGTCGGTCACGCCGAGGAAGCCCAGCACGGTGCGCAGGTAGCTTTCCTGGTGGTCCATCTGCGGCGCGCCCGCGTAGGCGCCGCCGCGTGTGGAGGCCACGATCACCGTCTTGCCGCCGGCCAGGCCCACCGGGCCCGCCTCGGTGTACTTGAAGGTGCGGCCGGCCTGCGCGATGCGGTCGATCCAGGCCTTCAGCTGGCTCGGGACGCTGAAGTTGTACATGGGGGCACCCACGACCACCACGTCGGCCGCGAGGAACTGGCTCACCAGCTGTTCGGACAGGGCGTTCTCGCGCTTCTGCGCCACGGTCAGCGTCGCGTCGTCGAGGCCGAGCCGGAAGCCGAGCGAGTCCATGTTCAGGTGGCCGGGCGCGTCCACCGCCAGGTCGAGGTACTCGACGACGGTGCCCGGACGGGTGGACTGCCACTGGGCCACGATCCGGCGCGTCAGTTCGCGGGAGACGGAGTTGGCGCCCAGCGGGCTCGAATCGATGTGCAGCAGTTTCATTGCAATCTCCTGTGGATCGGCCGGAGGGGGAATCGGCACTAGGAGAAGATTGTGCGGATGGATCGATACCGCGATAAGACGGCAATTTCGCGTTTGATTGTCCTGTACATGGGACAATCGGCCGCATGCAGGATCTCAACGACATGCTCTTCTTCGCGGAAGTGGTGGACCGCGGCGGTTTCGCGGCGGCGGGCCGGGCGCTGAACCTGCCCAAGTCCAGGCTGTCGCGCCGCATCGCCGACCTGGAAGGCCGCCTGGGCGTGCGCCTGCTGCATCGGACCACCCGCAAGCTGTCGCTGACGCCCGCCGGCGAGATCTACCACCGCCACTGCGTGGCCATGCGCGAGCAGGCCGAGGCGGCGGAGGAGGCCGTGCTGCACGTGCAGACGGAAGCGCGCGGCACCGTGCGCATGACGTGTCCCGTGACCCTGGCGCAGACCACGATCGGGCCGCTGATCCCGCGCTTCCTCGCCGCCCACCCGCAGGTGCGCATCGACATGCAGGTCACCAACCGCGTGATCGACCTGGTGCAGGAAGGCGTGGACATCGCGCTGCGGGTGCGCGCCAACCTGGATGACAGCGGCTCGCTGGTGATCAAGAACCTGGGGCAGACACACGGGGTGCTGGTGGCCAGCCCGCAACTGCTGCAGCGCTTCGGCGCACCCGCGAACCCTGAAGAACTGCATCACCTGCCGACGGTGGCCATGACGGCCGCCGACGGTCGCGCGACGATGCACCTGCTCGGGCCGCGCGCGGCGGAATTCGAGTTGCAGCACCATCCGGTCTATACCGCCGACGACCTCATGACGCTGAAATTCGCGCTGCTGCAGGGCGTGGGCATGTGCGTGCTGCCCGACTACCTGTGCCGCGCCGAAATCCAGCGCGGCGAACTGGCCGCCGTGCTCCCGGGCTGGGAGCCGCGCACGGCGATGGTGCTGGCGGTCTATCCCTCGCGGCGGGGGATGGTGCCCGCGGTGCGGCGGCTGCTCGATTTCCTCGGCGAGAACATGGTGGGCGAGCGGATCGTGGGCGAGCAGGGGTCTGCGTAGGCTGGTGGTTGCGTAGGCTGGTGGTGGAGCGAAGCGCAACCCCAGCGCTGCGCGCAAGCGCTGGGGTTCCCGGCGCGCTCCGCGCGCGGTCACCGCCAGCCTACGGATTCGCGTCGCGCGCGATCACCGCGTCAACCACGGCATTCGCGCAGTGCGCGGCCAGCGCCCGAATTACGGCACGGTGACTTCGCTCGCCGTCCCCCCATTCGCCAGCACGCTCGCGGCCTGGTACACCTCCAGGTACTGCAGCGCGCTGTCCTCCCAGCCGAACTCGCGCGCCATGCCGTTGGCCTGGATGCGGTGCCACTGCCGGCCCTGTTTCCAGGCGGCCAGTGACCGCACCAGCGCATCCTCCAGGCCGGCGGCGTCGCAGGACCGCATGACGAAGCCGGTGCCGTGCTCCGGGTCCGCCGTGGCATCGGTCACCGAGTCCAGCAGCCCGCCGACCGGCGCCACGATCGGCGGCGTCCCGTAGGCCTGGCTGTACATCTGGTTCAGTCCGCAGGGCTCGAAGCGCGAAGGCATCAGGAAGGCATCGGCACCGGCCTCGATCAGGTGCGCCAGTCCTTCGTCGAAGCCGAGCGTCACCGACACCTGCTTCGGATGCCTGCGCGCCGCCTCGCTCAGCGCGGCCTGCAGCTCCGGCGCGCCCTGTCCCAGCACCACGAGCTGGCCACCGGCCTGGACGAGGCCGGGCAGCGTGGCGAGCACGAGGTCGATCCCCTTCTGCGCGGTGAGCCGGCTCACCACCGCGAACAGGGGTGCCGTCTTGTCCGTGGCCAGGCCCACCCGCTGCTGCAGCACCGACTTGCACTGCGCCTTGCCCTTCATCGCATCGCGGCTGAAGCGCTGCGGCAGCAAGGCATCCTGCGCCGGATCCCACAGCTGGCGGTCGATGCCGTTCAGGATGCCGCGCAGTCGGGAGGCGCGCGCGCGCAGGATGCCGTCGAAGCCGACGCCGAAGGCCTCGGTCTGGATCTCGCGCGCATAGGTGGGGCTCACGGTGGTGATCGCATCGGCGAACTGGATCCCGGCCTTGAGCATCGACAGGTCGTTCCAGAACTCCACGCCTTCCATGCCGCGCCAGTGGTGCGGGATGCCCAGCGCATCGGCGTCGCCCATGGGGAAGACGCCCTGGAAGGCGAGGTTGTGGATGGTGAGGATGCTGGCGGCCGTGCGCTCGTGCGGCGCGATCATGCGCGACTGCGCCAGGTACAGGGGCGCCAGGCCGCAGGGCCAGTCGTTGGCATGCACCACGTCGGCCGTCCAGCCGCGCAAGGGCGAATGCACGGTGCCGAGCTGCGCCGCCACGCGCGACAGCAGGCCGAAGCGCATCGCGTTGTCCAGGTAGTCGCGGCCGTTGGCATCGACATACGGACCGCCGGGGCGCTGGTACAGGGCCGGGCAGGCCAGCAGCAGCAGCGTGACGCCGTTCTCGGTCTTCACCGGCACCAGCTGCGCGGCCGGCCAGTGGCTGTAGGCCGGCAGGTCCACGCCGTCGCCGATCTCGCCGCTGACCTTCATGCCGCGGTACGCGGGCATCAGCAGGTGCACGTCGTGGCCCAGTTTCGCCAGCATCGCCGGCAGCGCCGCGCTGACGTCGCCGAGGCCGCCGGTCTTCACGTACGGCGCGCACTCGGGCGTCGCGAACAGGATCTTCATGCGCCTTCCTCCGCTTGCGCCACCAGCACCGCGAACGGCAGCCCGCCGGCACCGGCGAACAGGTCCTGCAGGGGCAGGGTGGCTTCCTCCGTGCCGGCGACCGTGCTGTCCTGGCCGGTGAGCCAGTTGCGCCAGCGGCGAAAGCGCCGGATGCTGCCTTCGCTGCCGATGCGCAGCAGGGTGTCCTGCCACAGCGCCGGCGACCAGTTCTCGTCGTCGCCGTCGCACAAGGTGCAGGTCAGGCGGGCTGCCACCACCAGCACGGCGTGGCCGTCGCAGAGCCGGGCGAAGGCCAGCGCGTGTTCCTCCGCCGGGCCCTCCACGGCCAGCTGCACGTAGCTGCCCTGGCGGAACAGCTCCCTGCGCTCGCGCCGCAGGGCCAGCAGGCGCCACGTCACGAGCTGCTTGATGCGGCCGTCGGCGGCGTTGGCGTGCAGCGTCTTCCAGTGTTCCGCCATGGGCCAGCCCTGGCGGTACAGGGCCTCGACGGCCTCGAGAGAATGCGCCAGGGCCTGGTAGTCGACCGGGCGCCGGTTGTCCGGGTCCACCAGGCTGAAGTTCCATTGCTCGCAACCCTGGTACACGTCCGGCACGCCGGGGCAGGTGAACTTGAGGGCGAGCTGCGCCAGGCTGTTGCGAAAGCCGAAGGGCGCGATGCGCTCGGTGAACTTCTGCAGTTCGTCGGCGAACGGGTTGGGGCCGGCGCGCAGCACGCCGTCGACGTAGCGCTCCACCGCCGCCTCGTACTCGCTGTCGGGGCAGACCCAGGTCGTGTGCAGCTTGGCCTCGCGCACCGCCTTCTGCATGTAGGCCTGCAGGCGCTGGCGCAGGTCGGCGCGCTGCTGGTCGTCCGGCGGCTGCGCCGGCCACAGGCCGGCGAGGGTCTGGAACAGCAGCCAGATGTCGTTGGTGGAGGGCCAGGTGCCCTTGGGCGTGCGGGTCACATAGAGCTGCGCCCATTGCGACAGGCGCAGCAGGCAGTCCTCCCACTGCGCGGGGAGTTCCGACAGCACGTTCAGGCGGGCGCGCAGGTCCTCGCCGCGCTTGCTGTCGTGGGTCGACGTGCCGAGCAGGCAGTGGGGCCGGTCGCGCTGGCGCTTCTGGTTGGCGTAGTGGAAGGCCGAGACCGACACGCCGAAGCTGCGCGGCTCGCTGCCCACCTCGTTGAGCGACAGCAGCGGCACGTAGCGGTAGAAGGCCGTGTCCTCCATGGCCTTGGCCGTCACCGGCGCGGTGAACTGCTGCCAGCGGGCCAGGAAGCGCCGCCGCTCCTCGCGCTCCATGTGCTTCGCCTCGCCTTCGCCGAGCAGCACTTCCCGCAGGTACTCCAGCACCGTCGTTTCCGATGCGCCGAGCCGCCGCTGGGCGCTGGCGATCGCCCAGTCCAGGTGGCGGCGGTCCATCTCGCTGGCGGCTTCGTCCACCCGCAGGTAGGTGCGGTAGACCGGGAAGGCGGCCGCGACTTCGGCCATCGCCCAGCGCAGGCGGTTGCGCGTGAAATCACAGCGCCGCCGGTTGCCGCGCGTGAGCCGGTGCAGCGCGTGCGCCAGCCAGTTCAGCTCCGAGTACAGCGAGGTCTCGATGATCAGCTTCTTGCACTGGTACACGACCTCCTCGAACTCCGTCTCCTGCCCGGTGAAGGCTTGGTAGGCGGCGAGGATCGCGTTCTCGTTGCGCGCGTGGACGAAGACGCCGTTGACCAGCGTGCCGAAGCGGTAGCCGGTGTCGCCGTGCACCGGCCAGGTCTCCGGCAGCGATTCGTGTTCGGCCTGGATCTTCTCCACCACCAGGTAGAGCGCGCGCGGCTGGCGGCCGCCGACCTCGGCCTGCGCGACGTAGCGCGCCTGCAGCTGCTCGAAGTACGCCTGCGGATCGCTCAGGCCGTCGGGATGGTCGATGCGCAGGCCGGAGAGCTGGCCGTCCTGCAGCCAGTGCAGCACCTTGCGGTGCGTGGCGTCGAAGACCTCCGGCCGCTCCATGCGCAGCGCCGCCAGCGTGTTGACGTCGAAGAAGCGGCGGTAGTTGACGTCGTCGCTCGCCACCCGCCAGTCGGCCAGCCGGTAGGCCTGGGCCGCGATCAGCTGCTCCAGCGCATCGAAGCTGGCGGCCTCGCCGGGCTGGCCGTTGAGCCGCTGCACGCACGCCTCGATCCAGCGGGCCAGCCACTCGTTGCGCGCGGCCAGGCGCGCCAGCTGCCGCTTGTAGACGCCGCTGTCGCGCACGCGCGCCCTGCGCACTTCCGGGTCCGCGTCGTCGCGCGAGGGCAGGCGGCCGAAGGCATCGAGCAGCGCCTCGACCACCGCATGGCTGTCGCCTTCGCTGTCGTCGCGCGCCGGCGGTGCGGGCAGGGCGGCGAAGATCTGCGGATAGCTGCTCGGGTCGAGCGGGAACCGGTGCGCCCAGTAGCGCAGGCCGAACTCGCCGCTTTCCGCCTCGAAATGCAGCTGGATCTCGCCGGCTTCCAGCACCTTGCCGAAATGGTCGCCCAGCACCGGCAGCAGCACGCGGCCGGCCATCTCGGGCTGCGCCGGCTTCCATTCGATGTCGAAGGTGTCGGCGTGCGGCGAGGCGCGGCCATGTTCCAGCACGTCCAGCCACCAGGCGTTGTCGGCCTCCAGCACGCCCATGTGGTTGGGCACGATGTCGAGGATCTGCCCCATCCCGTTGCGGCGCAGCGCCAGGCACATGCGGGCATGCGCCGGCTCGTCGCCCACCTCGGGATTGAGTTCGCCGTGGTCGACGATGTCGTAGCCGTGGGTGCTGCCTGGGCGCGCCCGCAGGTAGGGCGAGCTGTACAGGTGGCTCACGCCCAGCGCCTTCAGGTACGGGATGGCCTGGGTGATGTCCTCGAAGGTGCAGCCCTTGTGGAACTGCACGCGGTAGGTGCCGCAGGGGATGCTGGCCGTGTCGAGCGAGGGCAGCTCCAGCGGGGCTTCGTCCAGCGGCTGTGGGCCGCTGCGCTCGGCCCGCAGCACCGCGGCGAGCGAGGCCCAGCGCGCATCGCTGGCCAGGCCTTCGACGCTGACCGACAGCTTGCGGCGCCAGTTGGGGAAGCGGTCTTCGGTGGTGCCGGGCACGTTCACCTGCAGCAACTGGCCGGTCACGTCTTCCAGCTGCACCCCCACCAGCCAGCACGGCGTGCGGGCGAGGTAGGCATACACGGCATCGACGAGGGCCTGCGAGGCATCGGGCAGGGACGTCGGTTGAACCGAGGTGCCCGGAGGCAGCAGGTCCTCGCGCTGCAGGGCGAGCAGCAGGTGCGCGCGGTCCTGCGCGCGGGAGAGCACCTGCTGGCCGTGGGCGGCCTCGTCGGGATAGAGCTGCAGCTTCGCCGCCAGTTCGATGTCCTCGCCCAGCCAGAAGCCGCGCAGCGTCGGCAGGTCGTGCGTGCTGACCACCGCCAGCGCCTTGGTCTGCCACTGCGAGGGCCGCCGGAAGCTCCCGTCTTCCTCGCGCTCGAACAGCAGCGGCTTGTACGACAGGAGGTTGCCTTCTCGCATGTGCTCGCGCATGCGCGGCGCCACGTTGCCCAGGTCCTCGCCGATCACCATGCACTGGTGGCGCTGGCTTTCCAGCGCCAGCACGCCCATCAGGTCCTCCAGCGGATAGTCGACGTAGGTGCCGCCGTCGGGGCCGGTCCAGAACAGGCGCATGAGCGCCATCACGTGGTCCAGCCGCAGCGCGCCGCTGTGGCGCATGTTGGCGCGCAGCGTGTCGATGAAGGGCTGCAGGCGGGCCTGCTTCAGGCGCTGCGGGCTCCAGGGCGGCAGGCCCCAGTCCTGTCCGGTGGGCGCGAGCGGATCGGGCGGCGCGCCGGCATGCATGCCGTGGGCGAACATCCCGTGCTCGACCCAGGTCTCGGCGCCGCCGCCGTTCACGCCGACGGCGAGGTCGCAGTACAGGCCGATGCCCATCCCGCGGGTGCGCGCGTAGCGCTGGCACGACTCGAGCTGCACTTCGGCCAGCCACTGCAGCCAGAAGCGGAAGCGCACGTCGGAGGCGTGTTCCTCGGCGAAGGCGCGCACGGCGGGGGCGTCGGGATCGCGCAGGTCGTCCGGCCAGGCCGGCCAGCCCCACACGCCGGGGTCCTGCGCGGACAGGTGGTCCTGCAGCGCCTCGAACAGGGCATGGCGGCCCAGCGTGTGCTCGCGCTCGCGCATGAACGACAGGAAGTGCGCACCGCGCGAGCGGTCCTTGTCCAGTTCGTGACGCTCGAAGTGGCGCCAGAGGATGCGCAGGACCTCGTTCTTGGCCGCCGCGACGCCGGGGTAGTCGACCATCTCGGCTTCGCGCAGCGCCCGCAGGCGTTCCTGGAAGCCATCGGACTGCACCTTCTGCACCGCCTCCTCGCAGCCGCCCAGGTCGACCAGCGTCTGCACGTCGAGGTAGATCGGATTGAGCGCCTTGCGGCTGGAGGGGCTGTAGGGGCTGGCCGCGGCGGGGTTGTGCGGGAACAGGGCGTGCAGCGGGCTCAGGCCGATGAAGGACGCGCCCTGGTGCGCCGCCGCGTCGCACAGGCGGCGCAGGTCGCCGAAGTCGCCGATGCCCCAGTTGCGCGAGGAGCGCAGGGCATAGGGCTGGATGGTGCAACCCCACCAGCGCGCGCCCTGCTGCAGTTCGGGCGCGACGTGGCAGGCCTTGGGCGCGATCACGACGCGGCAGTGTTCCTGGGCCGGGGCGCCCGCCAGCGTGAGGCGGTAGTAGCCGGGCGCGAGCCCCTCGGGCAGTGCGATCGCCGCCTGCTGGTAGCTGCGCTGCAGCTCGCCGCTGGCGACCTCGCTGCCGTTGTCCTCGTGGGCGAGGCGCCAGTGCGCCGCGGTGCTTTCGTGGCTGGTCCAGCGCAGTTCGACGCGGTTGCCTTCGCGCGCCACGTGCACCGGCGGCAACCCGAGGTATTGCGGTGGGCTGGCGTGGCCATCGCCCGCCATCGCGGCGACGGCCCGTTGCAGCACCACCGGCGGCACCACTTCCTCCTTGCCCCAGAAGCCGTGGTAGCGGTCGGCCACGCCGAGCCGGCGCGCCTGTTCTGCCAGCGAGGTGGAGTCCGTCTCCACGACTGCGCTCATAGCGTGATTTCCTCCCCGAGTGTCCAGCGCGCCGACCACGCCGGCCAGGTGCCGCGCGGCGTATTCGCCGGGCAGCGGTGCGCGAACACGCATTGCGCCTCCACGGGCCCCAGGTGCTGCGGCTCGACCTGCAGCGCGGCTGGCCCGAGATTCAATTCCAGCGACAGCATCTGGCCGTCGGAATAGCGCCATTGCACCGCGAGACCGCGCTCGCCGATGCGTTGCGCGGAATGCTTGCCCGTCAGCAGCAGGTGCTGGCGCGGGGTGATGCACTTGCGGCGCGCCACCAGCGCGGCGCGGATCGCTTCCAGCCGCTCGCGGCCGCCGTGGCTGCGGGCCTGCGCCGCATCGGGCCGGCTGGCGTCGAAGCTTGCGCTGCTGCACGGGTCCGGCAGGTCGGCGGCCTCCCCGTGGCCGAATTCGCGCTTGCGCCCCTCCTGCACGGCGCGGCGCAGTTCGCCTTCCCAGTCGGCGAAGTAGAGGAAGGGTTCGGCCGCGCCCCACTCCTCGCCGAAGAACAGCATCGGGATCGCCGGGGTGAGCAGCGCCAGCAGCGTCGGCAGGGCCGAGGCCTCGGGCGGCACGAGCTGCGCGAGCCGTTCGCCGCGCGCGCGGTTGCCGACCTGGTCGTGGTTGTGCGCGAAGTTCACCAGCGCCGGCAAGGGCTGCGGCGGCGCGGCCTGCACCACCTCCCGCGCGCCGCCTTCCCTGCGCTTCGATCCTTCGAACACCATGCCGTGCGTGAACGAGCGGGCCAGCAGGTCCATCGGCGAATCGCCGTAGTCGTGGTAGTAGCGATGGGTCTCGCCCGTCAGCGCCACGTGCAGGACGTGGTGGAAATCGTCGTTCCACTGGCCGTCGAAGCGCCCCGGCTGCGGGCCGGGGGCGAGATGCGCGTAGCCGTTGTCCTCGTTCTCCAGCACCAGGTGCACGTGGCGGCCGTGGGTCGCCTTGCGCACGCGCTCCGACAGCTCCTGCAGCACGTGCACCGGGCCGTCGTCGTGGATCGCGTGGACGGCGTCCAGCCGCAGCCCGTCGAAGCGGAATTCCTGCAGCCAGTAGAGCGCGTTGTGGATGAAGAAATCGCGCACCTGCCGGCTCTCGGGGCCGTCGAAGTTGATCGCCGCGCCCCACGGGCTGCCCTTGGTCTTCGAGAAGAAGCCCGGCGCATACAGCGACAGGTAGTTGCCGTCCGGCCCGAAGTGGTTGTAGACGACGTCCAGGAACACCATCAGGCCCAGGCGATGCGCCTGCTGCACGAAATGCTTCAGTTCGTCCGGCGTGCCGTAGGCATCGTGCGGGGCGAAGGGCAGCACGCCGTCGTAGCCCCAGCCGAAGCGGCCGGCGAAGTTGGCGACCGGCATCAGTTCGACCGCCGTGACGCCCGTGTCCGCGAGGTGCTGCAGGCGCTCGGCGGCCGCCTCGAAAGTGCCTTCCGGCGTGAAGGTGCCCACGTGGAGTTCGTACAGCACGGTCTCGTTCCATGGCCGGCCGGTCCAGCCGGTGTGGTCCCATTCGAACTGCTTCGGGTCGACCACGCAGCTCGGGCCGTGCGGGCCTTGCGGGTTCTGGCGCGAGGCCGGATCGGGCACCAGCTGCCCGCCGTCGATGCGCCAGCGGTACAGCGTGCCGGCGGTCGCATGCGGCACGTGGCATTCCCACCAGCCCTCGGCGTCGGCCTCGGCCGGGTGGATCTCGGGCGGCGCGCTGCCGCGATCGATGGCCACGTCGGCCATCCTGGCACCGGGGCCCCACAGCCGGAACGTGACGCCGCCGTTCTCGATGCGGGCGCCGAAAGGCATTTCATGTTGGCAGCGCAAGGTCACTCCTCCACCGGCTGCGTGAGCAGGGCCATCGAGTGGGCCAGCAGTTCCAGTTTGTCGTTCGCGCGCAGGCTGCGCGCCTCCTCGGGGTCGAAGAAGCCTTCGGGGGTGTAGACGCGCAGCGCCCAGTCGCCGTGGTGGCCGGTTGCTTCGGGCACCGTGAAGGTCACGTCCTCGCCCGTGGCATTGAAGGCCAGCAGCACGGACTGGCGCGATCCGTCCTGCGCCGGCGGTGCGAAGCGCGCATCGAGCACGGCGGCGATGCAGCGCACCGCCGGGTTGGTCCATTCCTCGCCCGTCATCTCCTTGCCCCACACGCTGAACCAGACAATATCGCGCCGGCGGTCGTGGTCGGGGCGACCGCTGAGCCATTTCGGCTGCCGCAGCACCGGCAGTTCGCGGCGCAGGCGCGTCATGGCCGCGGTGAAATCGATCAGCGGGTCCTGCAGTCGCTCCTCGCTCCAGTCGAACCAGCTCACCGGGTTGTCCTGGCAATAGGCGTTGTTGTTGCCGCCCTGCGTGCGGCTCATCTCGTCGCCGCCCAGCAGCAGCGGCACGCCGCGCGAGGCGAACAGGGTGGTGAGGAAATTGCGTTTCTGCCGCTCGCGGAAGGCCAGGATCTCGGGATCGTCGGTCGGGCCCTCGGCGCCGCAGTTCCAGCTGCGGTTGTGGCTTTCGCCGTCGCGGTTGTCCTCCGCGTTGGCCTCGTTGTGCTTGTCGTTGTAGCTCACGAGGTCGTTGAGCGTGAAGCCGTCGTGCACGGTGATGATGTTCACGCTGGCGCGCGGCGTGCGGCGCGAATGCGAGTAGACGTCCGCCGAGCCGCACAGGGCCGCCGCAAAGTCTCCCAGGCTGCCCTCCATGCCGCGCCAGTAGTCGCGCACGCGGTCGCGGTACTGGCCGTTCCACTCGCTCCAGCCTTGCGGGAAGCCGCCGACCTGGTAGCCGTGGTCGCCGAGGTCCCAGGGTTCGGCGACCAGCTTGGCGCGCTTGAGCACGGAGTCCTGCGCGATGGCCGACAGGAAGGGCCCGCGATGGTCGAAGCCGCCGTGGCCGTTGCGCGCGATGGCGGGCGCGAGGTCGAAGCGGAAGCCGTCCACGTGCATCTCCTCCACCCAGTAGCGCAGGCTGTCCATGATCAGCCGCAGCATGGCCGGGTGGCTGGCATTCAGCGTGTTGCCGGTGCCGGTGAAGTCCATGTAGTGCCGGTGGTCCTCGGTCAGGCGGTAGTAGCTGCGGTTGTCGATGCCCTTGAAGCAGAGCGTGGGCCCCAGGTGGTTGCCCTCGCAACTGTGGTTGTAGACGACGTCCAGGATCACCTCGATGCCGGCGGCGTGCAGCGCCTTCACCATGTGGCGGAACTCGTTCACGTCCTCGCCGGAAAGATAGCGTGGATCGGGGGCGAAGAAGCCGATCGTGTTGTAGCCCCAGTAGTTGGCCAGGCCCAGCTCGATCAGGCGGCGTTCGTCGTTGAAGGCCTGCACCGGCAGCAGTTCGACGGCCGTGACGCCCAGCCGCTGCAGGTGCGCGATGGCCGGTTCGCTCGCCATCCCGGCGAAGGTGCCGCGCAGCGGCTCCGGCACGTCGGGCATCTGCCTGGTGAAGCCGCGCACGTGGACCTCGTAGAAGATGCTGTCTTCCATGGGCGTGTCCGGATGCCGGTCGTCGCCCCAGTCGAAGTGCGGATCCACGACGATGCACTTGGCGGCCTGGGCCGCGTTGTCCGCGTGGTCGATGTGCAGGTCGCGCTTCTCGTGCCCGAGCGGATAGGCGTACTGCCAGGGCGCGCCGCGCAGCGGGCGGTCGATCGCCTTCGCGTACGGGTCCAGCAGCAGCTTGTGCGGGTTGCAGCGCCAGCCGTGGTGCGGGTCGTAGGGGCCGTGCACGCGCAGGCCGTAGCGCTGGCCCGCCTGCAGCCCCGGGACGAAGCCGTGCCACACGTCGTCGCTGCGCGCGGGCAGGGCGATGCGCCTTTCCTCCTGGTTGCCGCCGGCGTCGAACAGGCAGACCTCGACGCGCTCGGCGGCGCTGGCATGGACGGCGAAATTCACGCCGCCCTCGCAAAGGGTGGCGCCCAATGGCCACGGCCGCCCGGCGGGACAGGCGGCCGTGGGCCCGGCTGGCGCCGGTGGACTGCTGGGGCGGTGCGAGCGGGTTTTGCCGACGGCTTGCGCCGTCATGCAAGCACCTCCATCCTCGGCACCGCTTCGCCGAACTGCGCCGCTTCATCCAGCGGCGCCAGGAAGGGCGAGCGGGCGCGCACGCGCGCCGGGTACGAGCCCGCGGGCACCACCACGATGCCGGAGGGCGTGACCGGGAAGCGCCGGCGGTCCTGCTCCAGGTCGAAGCCGATGCGCTCGTCGGGCGGGATGTCGTTGTCCTGGTCGATGATCGCGTTGCGGACCTGCGCGCCGCGGCCGATGCGCGAGCGCTCCATGACGATGCAGTGCTCCAGCCGGGCGCCGCGCTCCACCAGCACCGAACGGCGCAGCATCGCGTGATCGAGCTCGGCGCCGTCGATGATGCTGCCCGAGCCGACCACCGAGCGGTTGATCACGCCGTTCTCGATCTGCGCCGATTCGGCCTGGTCGGGGCTGGCGTAGATCGGCCAGCGGCGGTTGGTCATGCGGAACTTCGGCTGCGCGCCCAGCGTGTCGAAGTGCGCCTGGTAGTAGGCGTCGATGGTGCCGACGTCGCGCCAGTACGCGTGCTCCTCGTACGGCTCGGTGCCCGGGATCTCGTTGGTGGCGAAGTCGTAGGCCACCAGCTTGTGGCTGTTCACCATCGAGGGCAGGATGTGCTTGCCGAAATCGGTCTCGCCGCTTTCGTGCATGCGCTTCAACTGGCGCAGCAGCACGTCGGCGTTGAAGATGTAGTTGCCCATGGAGGCCAGCGCGTGGGTGCGGCTGCCGGGCATCGGCTGGGTGGTCTTCGGCTTTTCCTTGAAGTCGACGATGCGGTGGTTGTCGTCGATGTGGACGATGCCGAACTGGTCGCACTGGTCCAGTTCCACCGGGATGGTGGCCACGCTCGCGTGGGCGTTGCTCTTGATGTGGAAGTCGATCATCTGCCGCACGTCCATGCGGTAGATGTGGTCGGCGCCGAACACGGCCACGATGTCGGGCTGCATGCTCTCGATCAGGTGGATGTTCTGGTAGACCGCGTCCGCCGTGCCCTGGAACCAGGCCGGCCCGTGCCGCATCTGCGGCGGCACCACCGTGATGAAGTGCTGCGGGATGAAGCGCGCCATGGTCCACGACTGGCGCACGTGCTCGATCAGCGACTGCGACTTGTACTGCACCAGCAGGTAGATCGAGTAGATCTCCGAATTCACCAGGTTGGACAGGACGAAGTCGACGATGCGGTGCTTGCCGTTGAACGGGACGGCCGGCTTGCACCGGTTGGCTGTCAGCGGGTGCAGGCGGGAGCCTTCACCGCCGGCCATGACGAAGGCCAGTACGTTTCTATTCGCGGGCATGAGGGACTTCCTGGATCTGGTTGGTAAGCGGGCGGTTCGAGAGGATCACGGTGCCCAGCGGGGGCACGGTGACGAGGGCGCTGGCCGGCCAGCCGCCCACGGGATGGGCGGTGGCAGTCACGCGCCCCAGGTTGCCGACGCCGCTTCCGCCATAGAAGGCAGCGTCGCTGTTCAGGATCTCGTGCCAGGTCCCCGGCTCGGGCATCGCCACGCGCAGCGCCTGCCGCGGCTCCGGGGTCATGTTGCAGATCACGACGGCCATGTCCTCTTCGGACCGGCCGCGCCTCAGGAAGGTCAGGAGGGTCGTCTCGTGCCGCTCGCAAGGCAGCCAGCTGAAGCCGCCAGCGTCGAAGTCGTTGCAGTGCAGGGCCGGCAGGCGCCGGTAGGCCCCGTTCAGGTCCGCCACCCAGCGTGCCAGGCCCGCGTGGTAGGGACGCGCCCAGAGGTGCCAGTCCAGCGTGCGCTCGTGGTGCCACTCTTCCACCTGCCCGAACTCGCCGCCCATGAACAGCAGCTTCTTGCCGGGGTGGGCCCACATGTAGCCATAGAGGTTGCGCAGGCCGGCGAAGCGCTGCCACTCGTCGCCGGGCTGCTTGCCGATCATGCTGCCCTTGCCGTACACGACCTCGTCGTGCGACAGCGGCAGGATGAAGTTCTCGTGGAAGGCGTAGACCAGCGAGAAGCGGATGTCGTCGTTGTGCCAGTGGCGGTAGAAGTGCGGCCGCGACGTGTAGCGCAGCGTGTCGTTCATCCAGCCCATGTTCCACTTCATGCCGAAGCCCAGGCCGCCGAAATCCACCGGGCGCGACACGGCCGGCCAGGCGGTGGACTCCTCCGCGATCATGTGCACGTCCGGGAAGTGCGCGTAGACGGTGGTGTTCAGGTCCTGCAGGAAGCGCACGGCCTCGTGGTTCTCGCGGCCGCCGTGCTGGTTGGGGATCCACTCGCCGTGCCGGCGCGCGTAGTCCAGGTACAGCATGGAGGCGACGGCGTCCACGCGCAGGCCGTCGAAGTGGTACTTCTCCAGCCAGAAGAGGGCGTTGGAGATCAGGAAGTCGCGCACCTCGTAGCGGCCGTAGTTGAAGATCAGGCTGTTCCACTCCGGGTGGAAGCCGCGCCGCGGATCCTCGTGCTCGTACAGCGCCGTGCCGTCGAAGCGCGCCAGCGCGTGGGGGTCGGCCGGGAAGTGCGAAGGCACCCAGTCGAGGAACACGCCGATGCCCTGCTGGTGCAGCGTGTCGACGAAGGCCATCAGGTCCTGCGGCGTGCCGTAGCGCGAGGTGGGCGCGAAGTAGCCGGTGGTCTGGTAGCCCCAGGAACCGTAGAACGGATGCTCGGTGATCGGCATGAGCTCCACGTGCGTGAAGCCCATGTTGTGGCAGTGCGTGGCCAGGCGGCTGGCGAGGTCGCGGTAGTTGAGGAAGCGGCCATCCTCCTCGCGCTGCCAGGAGCCGAGGTGGACCTCGTAGATGGAGATCGGCGCCTGCTGCGACTGGCGCTGCCAGCGCGTCTGCATCCACTCGTGGTCGCCCCACTGGTGCGACAGGTCCCAGATCTGCGAGGCCGTGCCGGGGGCGGCCTCCATGCGGAAGGCGTACGGGTCGGCCTTGTCCATCCAGTGGCCCCACGGGTTCTGGACGCGGTACTTGTAGCAGTCCCCGGGCCGCGCGCCCTCGAGGAAGCCGGTCCAGCGACCGCTGCCGTCCTCCACGCGGTGCAGGGGCTGGCAGTTCCAGTGGTTGAAGCTGCCGATCACGCCCACGTTGCGTGCATTGGGCGCCCAGACGGTGAACCACGCGCCCTTCTCGGTGCAGTGCGCGCCCATCACCTCGAACTGTCGATGGTGGTGGCTCGCTCTGCGCTGGACCGGAGGCTCGGGCCGCATGGTGGGCGGGGTGGTGTTCTCCTCGTGCTGTAGGTGGGGCTTCATGGCCTGCGTCGTTTTCGACCGGCAATTCTGGATTCCGGCAGGCTCTGGCGGTGAAGGATGCACCGACCAAGCGACGTAGGCGGGAACCTACACACGGACCAGAAGGAAGTCGCCAGTCCCGCGTCAGTGGACTACCGACGCCGAGCTGGATTCAGACGCCGAGATAGTGCTCGAGCAATTGCGGCTGTGCGCGCAGTTCGGCCGAGGTGCCTTCGAAGACGACTTCGCCCTTGACGAGGATCACGTTGCGATCCGTGACCTGGGTCACCTGCTTCCACGCCTTGTCGACGATGACGCTGGAGATGCCGCTCGCGCGGATGAGGTCGCAGATGCGCCAGATGTCGCGCGCGATCAGCGGCGCGAGGCCCTCCGTGGCTTCATCGAGGATGAGCACGTCGGGATTGGTCATCAGCGCGCGGCCGATGGTGAGCATCTGCTGTTCGCCGCCGGACAGCTGTTGCCCGCCGTGGTTCAGCCGTTCCTTCAGGCGCGGGAAGGTGTCGAGCACGCGTTCGTAGGTCCAGTCGCGCTGGCCCTGCGTGCCCGGCCGCGCGGCCATGACGAGGTTTTCCTTGACGCTCAGGTTGCCGAAGATGCCCCGGCCCTCCGGCACGTAGGCGATGCCGAGTTGCGCCACCTCGTAGGGGGGCCGGCCGAGCATGTTGCGGCCCTTGACCTCCACGGCGCCGCCGCGCGGCGGCACGATGCCCATCAGCGACTTGAGCAAGGTGCTCTTGCCCATGCCGTTGCGGCCCATCAGCCCGATCGTTTCGCCGCGCTCCACGTGGAAGTCGATGCCGCGCAGGATGTGGCTGGTGCCGTAGTAGGTGTGCACGCCGCGCGCAGAGATCAGGCGTTCAGCCATGTTCTTCTTCTTCCCCGAGATACGCGGATTGCACGTTGGCGTCCGCGCGCACCTGCGCCGGCGTGCCGCTGGCGATCACCTGCCCGTTGACCATCACCGTGAGGTGATCGGCGAGCGTGAACACGGCGTCCATGTCGTGTTCCACCAGCATGATGGCGTGCTCCTTCTTCAGGCGCAGCAGCAGTTGGACCATGCGTTCCGCTTCGGCCGTGCCCATGCCGGCCAGCGGTTCGTCGAGCAGCAGCACCTGCGGCCCGGTCGCGAGCGTCATCGCGATCTCGAGCTGGCGCTGCTCGCCGTGGCTGCTGGCCGCGGCGACGTGGCCGCGGCGATGCTGCAGGCCGGCGAGTTCGAGCGCACGCTCGGCGCGTTCGTTCGCTGCGCCCACGCTGTCGGCGAGCGTGAGCCAGCGCAGCGCGTGCGGCGTGCGTGACTGGGCGGCGAGCCGGATGTTCTCCCACACGGTGAACGGCAGGAAGATGTTGGTCTTCTGGTAGCTGCGGCCCAGGCCCGCGCGCGAGATGCGTTCCGGGCTCCAGCCCGTCACGTCGCGCCCGCCCAGCGCCACCGTTCCGGTGCTGGGCGCGATGTCGCCGGAGAGCAGGTTGGTCAGCGTCGACTTGCCGGCGCCGTTGGGGCCGATCACGGCGTGGATGCGTTCGCGCCAGAGATCCAGCGTCACGTCCTGCACCGCGGCGAGGCCGCCGAAGCGCTTCGTGAGCTTGCGCGCGGAGAGCAGGGCTTCAGTCGACATGCGCCGCCTCCCGTGCCGGCAAGGGCGGCGCTTCCTGGATCTGCGTGTCGCGCCGGCGCAGCGCGCGTTCGATCACGCCCAGCAGCCCGCGGGGCGCGAAGGTCACGACCAGCACGATGAACAGGCCCATCCAGAGCTGCCAGTGCTTGCCGGTGTCGAAGGCGCCGATCGCAGGCAGGTCCTTGAAGGCGTGCAGCAGGTATTCGAAGGCGAAGGCGCCGGCGATGGCGCCCGCGAAATTGCCCATGCCGCCGAGGATCACCATCATGATCGCGTGCGCGCTCATGTGGAAGCCCATGAGCTCCGGGTTGATGAAGCCGGTCTGCGCGCCCCACAGGTAGCCGGCGAGTCCGGCCAGTGCACCGGAGAGCGTGAAGGCGGCGAGCTTGTAGCCGAAGGTGCCGAAGCCCATCGCGCGCATGCGGTGCTCGTTGACGCGGATGCCGGCCAGTGCGCGGCCGAAAGGGCTGAACAGCAGCCGGCGCAGGAACAGGTAGACCAGCACCAGCACGGCGAGCGTGAAGTAGTAGAAGACGCGCTTGTCCTCGAGGTCGAACAGGCCGGCGTTCGGCTTGAAGTTGATGTAGACGCCGTCCGAGCCGCCCAGCACCTTGTTGTCGAAGAAGACGTAGAACACCATCTGCGCGAACGCCATGGTGACCATGATGAAGTAGATGCCGCGGGTGCGCACGACGAAGAAGCCGATCACCAGGGCGGCCAGGCCGGCCGCCGCGACGGCCACCGGCAGCGTCCACCAGAGGCTCACGGCACCGTCCTGCGGCGTGAGGAAGGCGAGCGCGTAGCCGGCCATCCCGAAGTACGCCGCGTGCCCGAGCGAGACGAGGCCGGTCACCCCGAGCAGCAGGTCCAGGCTCATGGCGAAGATGGCCAGGATCATCATGCGCGCGACCATCTGCGTGTAGAACTCCGTGCCCAGGAAGGGGAACAGGAGCAGGACGGCGAGCCCCAGCACCAGCAGGGCCTGCAGGCCGCGGGGCAGGGTTTCGAGATTGGCTTTGAGTGTGCTCACTGCTTGAACAGCCCTTCGGGTTTCCACAGCAGCACGGCCGCCATCAGCATGTAGACCAGCATGCCGGCCAGGTGCGGCAGCAGCACCTTGCCGAAGGTGTCGACCAGGCCCACGAGCAAGGCGGAAATGAGCGCGCCGCGCACCGAACCGATGCCACCGATCACCACCACCACGAAGCACATGATCAGCACCTGCGAACCCATGTTGGGATAGACGCTCGAGATCGGCGAGGCGATCATGCCGGCGATGCTGGCCAGGCCCACGCCGAGCGCGAACACCACGGCGTGGATCAGCTTCACGTTGATGCCGAGGGCTTCCGTCATCTGGTGGTTGAAGGCGCCGGCCCGGATCTTCATGCCCAGGCGCGTCTTCGAGATGAGGAAGTACAGCCCCAGCGCGAGCACCACGCACACGCCGGAGATGAACAGGCGGTACATCGGGTAGGACAGGTTGTCCGTCAGCGGGATCGAGGCCGAGAGCACCTGCGGGATGGCGACGCCATGGACGTCATCGCCCCAGAGGATGGAGCGCGATTCCTCGAAGATGTAGATCAGGCCGAACGTGAGCAGCACCTGGTCGAGGTGGTCGCGGTGGTAGAAGTGGCGGAACAGGAGGCGCTCCAGCACCAGCCCGAACAGCACCGACAAGGCCGTGCCCAGCAGGATGGCCACGGTGAGGCTGCCCGTCCTGGCGGCAAGCGACCACGCAAGGTAGGCCCCCAGCATGTAGAAGCTGCCGTGCGCGAGGTTCACGACGCCCATGATCCCGAAGATCAGCGTCAGGCCGGCAGCAAGCATGAACAGCAGCAGTCCGTACTGCACGCTGTTCAGGAGCTGGATGAGGAAGTTGGCGAAGTCCATGGGGGAAGCGGACGCGGGGGTTGCCTCTCGTAGGCTGGTGGTGGAGCGAAGCGAAACCCCAGCGATGCGCGAAGCGCTGGGGTGCCGGGCGCGCGTGGCGCGCCGTCACCGCCAGCCTACGCGGCCCCGCCCTGGCGCATCACGCCGCCAGCTTGCAACCCGCTCCCGAATCCGACAGCGCCTTTGCCGCCACGCCGATCACCTTGTTGTCGCCCTTTTCCACGCGGCGCAGGTAGATGTCCTGCACCGGATTGTGCGACTTGCTCATGGTCCACTTGCCGCGCGGGCTGTCGATGGTCTGCGTCTCGAGCGCCTTGTACAGCGCCTGCTTGTTGGCGATGTCGCCCTTGATGGCGGTCATGCCCTGCGACAGCAGCACGCCGGTGTCGTAGCCCTGCACCGCATACACGTCCGGCTGGCTCTTGAAGGCCTTGGCGTAGTCGAGGCGGAACTGGCGGTTCTTCGGGATGTCCAGCGAATCCGCGTAGTGCATCGTCGTCATGATGCCCTCGGCCGCGGGGCCGGCCGCATCGAGCACGCCTTCGGTGAGGAAGCCCGAGCCCCACAGCGGGATCTTGTCCTTCAGGCCGGCTGCCGCGTAGTCCTTGATGAACTTGGCCGCGCCGCCGCCGGCGAAGAAGCAGGCCACCGCATCCGGGCGCAGCGAAGCGATCTCGGTCAGCAGCGCCTGGAATTCGACGTTGGGGAAGGGCAGGCCCAGTTCCTTCACGATCGTGCCGCCGGCCTTGGTGTAGCTGTCGCGGAAGCCCTCGAAGGCTTCGTCGCCGGCGGCGTACTTCCACGTGATCCACACGGCCTTCTTCAGGCCCTTGTCGACCATCGGCTTGCCCAGCGCCAGCGTCGGCTGGCTGTTGGTGAAGGAGGTGCGGAAGACGTTGGGCGCGCACAGCGCGCGCGTGGCCGCATGCACGCCGGCGTTGGGGATCAGGCTCAGCACGCCGCTCTCGCGGGCCACGCGCTGTATGCCCATCTGCACGCCCGAGTGCACGGTGCCGATCAGCACGTCCACCTTGTCACGCTGGACCAGGCGGTTGGCGTTCTCCACGCCCTTGGACGGCTCCGATTCGTCGTCCACCTTGAACCATTCGATCTCGCGGCCGCCGAGCTTGCCGCCGCGTTCGCCGATCGCCATGCGCACGCCGTTCTCGATCGCGACACCGAGCTGCGCATAGGTGCCGGTGTAGGGCAGCATGAAGCCCACGCGGATCTTGTTCGATTGCGCGCGCGCGATCTGCGGCAGCAGCAGGCCGGTGGAGGCCGCGCCGACAAGGGCGGCACCGCGGGAGAGCACGAGGCGGCGGGTCGTCATGAAAGCTCCTTCGTTCGAATCGGCGCGCAAGGGACAGAAAGCGCCGGGATGTCTGTTTCGTTGCAGCCGAAATTGTCAGCGCATGTGGCACGCACGCGCCACATGGCTTTCCCTCACGCGTGCGCCTGCGCGCGCAACTTGAAGCGCTGGATCTTGCCGGTTGCCGTCTTCGGCAGCTCGGGAACGAAGGCGATCCAGCGCGGGTACTTGTAGGGTGCGAGCCGCGACTTGACGTGCGACTGCAGGTCCTCCGCCGAGGCCTGCCTTCCCTGCTTGAGGACGACGTAGGCCTTCGGTTTGACGAGGCCGTCCTGGTCGGCCACGCCGATCACCGCCGCCTCGAGGATCGCATCGTGCGTCGCAAGGCAGGCCTCGACCTCGAACGGCGACACGTAGATGCCGCCGACCTTGAGCATGTCGTCGCTGCGGCCGCCGTAGGTGTAGTAGCCGTCGGCATCGCACGTGTACTTGTCGCCGCTGCGCGTCCACTCGCCGGCGAAGGTGCTCTTGGTCTTCGCGCGGTTGTTCCAGTACATGAGCGCGGCGCTCGGGCCGCTGATCTGCAGTTCGCCGATCTCGCCGGGCCCGCACTCGCGGCCATCGTCGCCGACGATGCGCAGTTCGTAGCCGGGAACCGGCTGGCCGGTGGTGCCGTAGCGCACCTTGCCGGGACGGTTCGACAGGAAGATGTGCAGCATCTCGGTGGAGCCGATGCCGTCGAGGATCTCGACGCCGTACTCGCGCGTCCAGCGCTCGCCGATGTCGGCGGGCAGGGCCTCGCCGGCGCTGGTGCACACGCGCATCTTCAGCTCGGAGCGCTTCGGCCGCTCGGCGTCCGCCAGCAGCGCCGCATACAGCGTCGGCACGCCGCAGAAGATCGTCGGCTGGAATTTCCTCAGCACGCCGAAGACTTCGGCGGGCGTCGGCCGCGCGGCAAGCAGCACCGTCGTCGCGCCGACGCTCATGGGGAAGGTGAGCGCGTTGCCGAGGCCATAGGCGAAGAACAGCTTGGCCGCCGAATACACGACGTCGTTTTCGCGGATGCCGAGGATCGCCCGGCCATAGAGTTCGGCCGTCTGGACCAGGTGACTGTGCAGGTGCACCGTGCCCTTGGGCGTGCCCGTGGAGCCGCTCGAATAGAGCCAGAAGCAGGCGTCGTCGCTGCAGGTGCCGGCCACCTGGGCATCCGGCTTGCCGGAAGCGATCATGTGGGCCACCGAATGCTCGCCCGTTTCGCCGGCGATCACCATGTGCTCGAGGGTCGAGATCTTGCCGATCAGCGGCTCGAAGGTGGGCAGCAGCGGCTTGGAGACGAACAGCACCTGCGCGCGCGAATCGCGCAGCATGAAGTCGAAATCCCTGGTGGTGAGCAGCGTGTTGGCCGCGATCGGAACCACGCCCGCGAGGATGCTGCCCAGGAAGACGACCGGCCACTCCAGCGTGTCCAGCATCGCGATCATCACCCGGGTTTCCGGTGCGATCCCGCGCTGGCGCAGCGCGTTGGCGAAGCGGTGTGCCTGCTCCGCGAGTTCGCCGTACGTGAGTTGCGCGCCGGTCGCGGCGTCGACGTAGGCGACCTTGTCGGGTCGGGCGGCGTTGCGCGCCAGCAGGTCGTGCGCCGCGTTGTAGTCGCGCGGGATTTCCACGCGTGGCGGCGTGGTGCTGTGGTCGGCGTGGCTCAGGTGCATGCTTGTCTCCTGTTGCGCCCGGTGTCTCCCGGGTCGTCTGCTCCCATGGGCTGGGATCGCTGCAGGCGACACCAGCCTCGTCACGCCGGGATTCGCTCCGCGAAGCCCAGCCTACGCCGCTTCAGGCCGCCACTCTTTGCGTTGCCGCAATGGCTTCCTTCAGCCACTCGCGGCACCACACCGTCGCGAGTTCCTCCGGCATCGTGCCCGCGCTCGCGTCGTGGCACCACACCTCGCCGATGCGCTGGGCCCCGAGGCCCTGCAGACGCTCGTCGAACTTCTTGCCGCCGAAGCAGAAGGTCTGCCCGTAGGTACGATCGCCCAGCGCGATCACCCCATACCGGACCTGCCCCAGGAACTTCGGCTTGCTGTCCAGCGATTCGTACAAGACCCGGGCGTTGTCCGGGACATCGCCCGAACCGTAGGTGGACGTGCAGATGAGATATACCGCATCTTCATCGAAGGCGTCAATTTCCAGCCCGTCCATGAGGGCAATCTCGATCTCGTCCACGAGGTCGGCGCAGTCCATCTGGATGGCCTGGGCCACGTAATCGGCCGTGCTGGTCATGGTGCCGACGAGGATCTTGAGCTTCATGCGGGCTCCGGTTTTGAGTGCAGTAAATTGCTTGACAGCAGGATCACTGGAAGTATACTGCAATCTTGATCCAGAGCAAAGACCCTGCAGAAAAGGCTGCACTGCCCATGACCGAGATCGAACCCCGCGCCACCCTGGCGGAGCTCGGCGCCCGCGTCCGGGGCTGGCGGGCGCGCCGCGGCATGACGCGCAAGCAGCTCGCCACCGATTCCGGCCTGTCGGAGCGCTTCCTGGCCGATGTCGAAAGCGGCAAGGGCAACGTTTCGATCAACTCGCTGGAGGCTGCGGCCCGCGCATTGAACCTCACGATCCTCGACCTGCTGCAGGACGCGCCGCGTCCCGCCATGGCGCGGGTGCAGTCGCTGCTGACCCGCCTGGACGAGCATCAACTGGACCAGGCCTATGCGCTGCTGGCATCGTCCTTCGGCCTGGCCGATGCGCACGGGCGCGAGCAGCGCATCGCGCTGGTGGGGCTGCGCGGCGCCGGCAAGACCACGCTGGGCGCGCAACTGGCGCAGCAGCGCGGCGTCCCCTTCGTCGAACTCGATCGCGAGATCGAGCGCGAGGCCGGCACCAGCATGGCCGAGATCCTGCTGCTGCATGGCCAGGCCGGCTACCGCCGCTACGAGCGCCGCGCGCTGCTGCGCATCGCCGAGGAGCACGCCGAGGGCGTGGTGATGACCACCGGCGGCAGCATCGTCAGCGAGCGCGAAACCTTCGACCTGCTGCAAAGCCACTTCTACTGCGTCTGGGTGAAGGCGAGCCCCGAGGAGCACATGGGCCGCGTCGTCGCCCAGGGCGACATGCGTCCCTTCAAGGCGGCGCGCGGCGAGGAAGGCGAGGTCTCGCGCACCGCCATGCACGAGGCGCTGGAGGACCTGCGCCGCATCCTCGCCAGCCGCGAACCCCTCTATGCGCGCGCCGATGCCGTGGTCGACACGGCGGCGCGCACCGTCAAGCAATCCCTGAGGGACCTGGAGCGCGCCGTGCCCTCCGGCCAGCCCACGACCCTGGAGACCCGATGAACGCCATGACCGAACCGCTGCTGTTCAAGCAGGTGCTGGCCGGCGAGGAACGCGAGCTGGTGAGCTTCGCCACGCATCCCTCGCGCTACCGCCACTGGAAGCTGTCCGTGGAGGGCGACGTCGCGCACCTGAAGCTGGACATCGACGAGGACGGCGGCATCAAGCCCGGCTACAAGCTCAAGCTCAATAGCTACGACCTCGGCGTCGACATCGAACTGCACGATGCGCTGAACCGCATCCGCTTCGAGCATCCGGCGGTGAAGGTCGTGGTGTTCGAAAGCGGCAAGGACCGCATCTGGTGCTCGGGCGCCAACATCTACATGCTGGGCCTGTCCACGCACGCCTGGAAGGTGAACTTCTGCAAGTTCACCAACGAGACGCGCAACGGGCTGGAAGACTCCTCGCGCAACGAGGGCCTCAAGTCCATCGCCGCGGTCACGGGCGCCTGCGCCGGTGGCGGCTACGAGCTGGCGCTGGCCTGCGACCGCATCGTGATGGTCGACGACCGCTCTTCCACGGTGAGCCTGCCGGAAGTGCCGCTGCTCGGCGTGCTGCCCGGCACCGGCGGCCTCACGCGCGTGACGGACAAGCGCAAGGTGCGCCGCGACCTGGCGGACATCTTCTGCACCACCAGCGAGGGCGTGCGCGCCGATCGCGCCAGGGCCTGGAAGCTGATCGACGACCACGCCAAGCCGCAGCAGTTCGGCGCGCTGGTGGACAAGGAAGTCGCCGCGCTGCGCGGGCAGTCGGACCGCAAGGGGCCGGAGCAGGGCATCACGCTCACGCCGGTGAAGGCGGCGATCGACGATGCCGGCTACCACTACGAAGTGGTGGACGTCCAGGTCGACCGTGCGACGCGTACCGCGACGCTGACGGTGCATGCACCCGCCGCCGCCATCGCGTCCACGCCCGAGGCCATCCTTGCCGCGGGTGTGAACTGGTGGCCGCTGCAGCTGGCGCGCGAACTCGACGACGCCATCCTGAACCTGCGCACCAACGAACTCGAAATCGGCACCTGGGTGCTGCAGACGCGCGGCGACGCGCAGCGCGTCGCGCACGCCGCCGCCGTGCTGGAGCAGCACAAGGCGCACTGGCTGGTGCGCGAGACCCTCGGTGCGCTGCGCCGCACGCTGGCCCGCCTGGACGTGACCAGCCGCTCGCTGATCGCGCTGGTGGACCAGGGCTCCTGCTTCACCGGAACGCTGTACGAGCTCGCGCTCGCCTGCGACCGCATCTACATGCTGGACCTGCCGGATGCACCGGACGCCGCGCCGACGCTGCAGCTGACGCAAGCCAACTTCGGCCGCTATCCCGAGGTGAACGGCCTGACGCGCCTGCAGACGCGCTTCCACGAGGATGCGGCCACCCTGCAACAGCTCGCCGGCGTGAAGGACAGTGCCCTGCGCGCCGCCCAGGCACTGGAACTCGGCCTGGTCACGCTCGCGCCCGACGACATCGACTGGGACGACGAGATCCGCCTGATGCTGGAAGAGCGCGCGTCGCTCTCGCCCGACGCCCTGACCGGCATGGAAGCCTCGCTGCGCTTCCCCGGCCGGGAGACGATGGAAACCCGCGTGTTCGGGCGCCTCTCGGCCTGGCAGAACTGGATCTTCATCCGGCCGAACGCCGTGGGCGAGGACGGTGCGCTGAAGCTGTTCGGCACCGGAAGGAAGGCGAGATTCGACTGGAAGCGTATCTAGCGGCGGCGCAGTGCTGGGGTTCGGCCCTTCGGGCGCTCACCACCAGCCTACGAAATCGGCGACAACCCGCGACAACCCATTTGTACGCTGGCGGTGAGCCGCGAAGCGCGAACCCCAGCGATGAAAAAAACGGAGACTCCATGAGCACGATTGACCTGCAGGCCAAGATCCCCAACAACGTCAACCTGGCGGACAACCGCCAGCTCCAGCGCGCGCTGGAGCACTGGCAGCCCGCCTTCCTGCGCTGGTGGGACGAGATGGGGCCGAGCGACTTCCGCGCCAACGAGGTCTACCTGCGCACCGCCGTCGGCGTCGATGCGCAGGGCTGGGCGCAATACGGGTACACGCCGATGCCCGACTATCGCTGGGGCATCTTCCTGGCCGACCGGCAGGAGAACCGCAAGATCGGCTTCGGCGACTTCATCGGCCAGGACGCGTGGCAGGAGGTCCCGGGTGAATTCCGCTCCACTTTCCGCCGCCTGATCGTGACGCAGGGCGACACCGAGCCGGCGTCGGTCGAACAGCAGCGCCTCCTGGGCCACACGGCGCCCTCGCTCTATGACCTGCGCAACCTGTTCCAGGTGAACGTCGAGGAAGGCCGCCACCTGTGGGCGATGGTGTACCTGCTGCACGCCTACTTCGGCCGCGACGGCCGCGAGGAGGCCGAGGAACTGCTGGAGCGCCACAGCGGCGACCCGGACAAGCCGCGCATCCTGGGCACGTTCAACGAGCCGATGGACAACTGGCTGTCGTTCTTCATGTTCACGTACTTCACCGACCGCGACGGCAAGTTCCAGCTCAAGTCGCTGGCCGAGAGCGCCTTCGACCCTCTGGCGCGCAGCTGCCAGTTCATGCTGACCGAGGAAGCGCACCACATGTTCGTGGGCGAGACCGGCGTCGGCCGCGTCATCCGGCGCACGCTGGAGGTGATGAAGGAGCTGGACACCGACGACGCGAAGAAGATCCGGGAAGCCGGCGCCATCGACCTGCCGACGATCCAGAAGTTCATGAACTTCTGGTTCACCAGCTCGCTGGACCTGTTCGGGTCGGAAGCGTCGTCGAACGCCGCCAACTACTTCAGCAACGGCATCAAGGGCCGCCCGGACGAGGCGAAGTTCGCCGACCACGTCGAGACCGACACCACCATGACGATCCA
Source organism: Ramlibacter alkalitolerans (assembly GCF_016722765.1). Classification (GTDB taxonomy): domain Bacteria; phylum Pseudomonadota; class Gammaproteobacteria; order Burkholderiales; family Burkholderiaceae_C; genus Ramlibacter; species Ramlibacter alkalitolerans. The sequence continues at coordinate 236,348 of NZ_JAEQND010000003.1, forward strand.
GGTGCCGGACGGGCAGGGCGGCGTGCGCGACGAAACGATCACGGTGCGCAACGGCGTCAACGAGATCACGCGCCTGGAATACGCCAAGGACTGCAACATCGGCGTGACCCGCTGGAACATGCTGGTCAAGCGCGCCGGCGTGTCCTTCGAGTTCAAGCTGCCATCCACGCGCTTCCGCCGCCAGGTGGGGGCCTGGGCCGGCATGCACACCGACCCGCAGGGCAAGCCGATCACGCAGGCGCAATTCGAGGCCCGCCAGACCGAATGGCTGCCGACCGCAGAGGACATCGCCTTCGTCAAGAGACTGATGCAGCGCGTGACCGCCCCCGGCAAGATGGCCGCCTGGATCGCCCCCCCGGACCGCGGGATCAACGCCCACCCGGTCGACTACGAGTACGTGAAGCTCTGACCGTCACCCCCGCGAAGGCGGGGGCCCATCGCCTCCCTCAAGCCGCCAGCAACCGCGGCTGTTCCTCCCGGTGATGCACCCGGAACAGCGACACCGCGTGCACCAGCCGCTCGGCCTGGCGGCTCAGGCTCTCGGCGGCCGCGGCGGCTTCCTCCACCAGCGAGGCGTTGCTCTGCGTCACCCGGTCGATCTGCGTCACGGCCTGGCTCACTTCGGCGATGCCCTTGGTCTGCTCCTGGGTCGCGCTGCTGATCTCCGCCAGCAGCAGCGTCATCTGCTGCACCTGCTCCACCACGTCGTTCATGCTGTCGCCGGCATGCACGGCCTGCTGCTCGCCCGCCTGCACCTTCTGCACGCTGGCCTCGATCAGCGTCTTGATCTCCTTGGCCGCGCCGGCGCTGCGCTGGGCCAGCGAGCGCACTTCCGCCGCCACCACGGCGAAGCCGCGGCCCTGCTCGCCGGCACGCGCGGCTTCGACGGCGGCGTTCAGCGCCAGGATGTTGGTCTGGAAGGCGATGCCGTCGATCACGCCGATGATGTCGGCCATCCGGCGGCTCGCCTCGGTGATGCCGGCCATCGTGCCCACCAGCTGCGATACGGCCTGTCCGCTCGCCTCGGCGGAGCGGCTGGCGGTCGATGCCATGTCGCTCGCGGCGCGCGTGGTGTCCGCGTTGGCGCGCACCGTGGCGCTGATCTGCTCCATCGAGGCTGCCGTCTGCTGCAGGTTGCTGGCCTGCGTTTCGGTGCGCTGGCTCAGGTCCTGGTTGCCGGTGGCGATCTGCGAGGTGCCGGTGGCGATGTTCTCGCTCGACTGCCGCACCGTCGACACCAGGTTCACCAGGCTCGCGTTCATCTGCGACAGCGCCTGCAGCAGCTGCGCCGCCTCGTCGGTGCCGTGCGCGTCGATCTGCGAGCTGAGGTCGCCCTTGGCCACCGTGCGGGCGATGTCCACGGCCTGGCGCAGGCGCTGCACGATGCCGGTGCTGAGCAGCCAGCTCAGGGTGGCCAGCACGATGGCGGACACGAGGATGGCCACGGTGATCGCCACCTTGGCGAACTGGGACGATGCGCCGCTGTCCTCGTGCGCCGCGTGGGCGCGTTGCTCGATCAGGCCGCTGAGGGCCTCCATCTCCTTTTCCAGGGCCTTGAAGCTGGCCATGAAATCGCCCATCTGCGCGAGTGCCGAGGCGCGGTCGCCGAAGGCCAGCGGCACGAGCGCCTTGGCGCGCGCCAGGTACTGGTCGAGGGCAGGGCGGACCTTCGCCACCGCGGCGCGCGTCTCGGGATCGAGCTCCAGGCCTTCCAGGCGCTTGAGGCCGGATTCGAACTGCCTGGCGTGGGCCTCGAGGTCGTCGCGCACGCCCTGCATCGTGGCGCCCTTCGCATCCTGGCCCACCACCAGGGCTGCCAGCACGTCCGCGCGCAGCGCGTCGTGCGCCATGTCCGCCGCCATCTGGCTTTTCAGCGCCGTCTCCGCCTGCAGCATCAGCGCGGCGCTGGCCTCCTGCCGGCTGGTGGCCACGAAGCCGGTGGCGCCGACGGTGATGACGAACAACAGCGCCAGCAGGGCGAGGCCGGTGAGCTTGCGTGCGATCGTGAGCTGGAAGCCCATTCGTTGTTTCCCCTCAGTGCATTTCGTTGATCGAAACGCTTGACTTTTAGCGTGTAAGGAAAAGTAAGCCCGCCGAAGCTATCACGACACTTGCGAGGCGTCTAAGGCTCCAAGGTGCTGGCGCCGGCCGGAACCGGAGGAAAGGGTTCGAGCGGTCGGGGGCGGAGGATGAGCGGCATCGCGTGACGCCGGCCGATTCACGATGGTTGCGACACCGCCGGCCGGGCGCGGTTCGCCGGCGCGTGGCGGGCCGCATCGTAGAATGCGTTCGCGTCGGAGCGTAGCGCAGTCTGGTAGCGCATCTGGTTTGGGACCAGAGGGTCGCAGGTTCGAATCCTGTCGCTCCGACCATCGAAGCCATTCAGTTCCGGTCAGGAACTGCAGCGCGATCCGCGGTGTCGCGGCAACCGGCAACGCGCAAGCTGAGCATGGCGAAGATCGCTCTTCGTGTGGCGCCCTTGCCGCACCTCGCGACCGGCCGCAGTAACTTCACGGCAAAGCAGGAAGTAGTGCACTCGCGCGCATGAAACAATCCGTGACACTTGCGCCGTGAACACCTTCCAACCCGGCGATCAAGTGCAGGAATCCGGCGGCGACCGGCCTATGACGGTTCTCTGGTGCACGCAAGACCTCGTCTACTGTGCATGGTTCGAGGAGACGACCTTGGTCAACGGGCTCTTCGCGCCTGCAGACCTCACCACGGCCCGGACTCCGGACCCAGCCGGCTGAGAGGCCGCGCGGCCGCCGCGGTGCGTCGGCTACAGTGAGGACGATCGTGCCGCACCGAGCGGCCGCTGTGATCCACCTCTCCATGCACGACAGTCCCACCGCTCCTGCGGCACCGCGATGGCGCGACCTCGCAGCCGGCACCCTCATGCGCTTGCCGTCACCGGCGCCCCGCCGATGACCACCACCTGGCGGCCGTTGGCCGTGACGCTGGCCATCCAGGCGCTGGTCGCCATGGCACTGATCACGGTGCCCGTGATGGCGCCCGTCCTGGCACAGGACCTCGGCATCTCCAGCACCTACGTCGGCATCTACGTCGGCGTGGTGTATGCGGCCGCGATGCTCGCCAGCCTTTCCGCCGGTGCCGCAGTCGCGCGCTTCGGCGCCATCCGCGTGAGCCAGGTGGGGCTGCTGCTGTGTGCCGCCGGGCTCGCGCTGTCCGCGCTCGGATCGCTGCCCGCGATGGCGGTCGGCGCGCTGCTCGTCGGCCTCGGCTACGGGCCCGTGACGCCGGCCAGCTCGCACCTGCTGGCCCGCACCACGCCGGCCGACCGGATGTCGCTCGTGTTCTCGATCAAGCAGACCGGCGTCCCGCTCGGTGGCGTGCTCGCCGGGGCGCTGGTGCCGCCGCTGCTCGTCATGGGCTGGCGCGGCGCCTTGCTGGCCGTCGCCGCTGCGAACCTCGCGTGCATCTTCGTGGCGCAGCCGCTGCGCGCGGCGCTGGATGCCGATCGCGACCCGCAGCGGCCGCTGGTGCTGGGCAACCTCGCGCAGCCGATCCGCATCGTGCTGGCCCATCCGCCGCTGCGCCTGCTGGCGGGCTGCTCGTTCCTGTTCTCGATCGCGCAGCTCTCGCTCACCACCTATCTCGTGACCTACCTGCACGACATCCTCGCCTACGGGCTGGTCGCGGCCGGCCTGGCGCTGTCGGTGTCGCAGGCCGCCGGCGTCGTCGGACGCGTGCTGTGGGGCTACGTGTCGGATCGCTACCTGGGCGCGCGCCGCATGCTGGCCACGCTCGCCGCATTGGTGAGCGCGTGCGCCTTGCTCACCGCCGCATTGAACGCGGCGATGCCGGCGGTGGTGGTGCTGGTCGTGCTGGCGCTGTTCGGCGCCTCGGCGATCGGCTGGAACGGCGTGTACCTCGCCGAAGTGGCCCGCGAGGCGCCGGCGGGCCAGGCCAGCGTCGCCACGGGCGGCACGCTGGCGATCACCTTCCTCGGCGTGGTGCTGGGTCCGCCGGCCTTCGGCGCGCTGTCGGGTGCGACCGGCAGCTATCGCATCGGCTTCGTCGCCGTCGCTCTCGCCCTCGTCGTCTGCCTGTTCGCCTTGCTGCGGCCGCTGCGCAAGGCCGGCGCGTCCCTCCGGAGCAGTCCATGAACCCGTGCGTCCGCAGCTACCTGTTCGTTCCCGGCGACCGGCCGGAGCGCTTCGACAAGGCGCTCGCCAGCGGGGCCCATGCCGTGATCCTGGACCTGGGGGACGCCGTCACGCCGGAGCGCAAGGTGCAGGCGCGGCTGGCCATCGCGGCCTGGCTGGCGAAGGCGTCGGCGCGCGTGTTCGTGCGCGTCAACCCCGAAGGCACGCCCTGGCACGCGGACGATTGCGAGCTGCTGTCCGAATCCGCCCAGCTCGCCGGCCTGATGGTGCCCAAGGCCGAAGACCCGACCAGCATCGGGCGCCTGGCACGCCACCTCGGCGACGGCCACCAGCTGATCCCGCTGGTGGAGACGGTGGCCGGTCATTTCGAGGCCGCCGCGCTGGCCCGCATTCCGCGCGTGAGCCGCCTGGCCTTCGGCTCCTTCGACTTCATGGCCGATTCGGGCATCCAGTCGGACGCGCAGGAGCTCGATGCGATCCGCATGAACCTCGTGCTCGTCTCGCGCCACGCGGGCATCGCGCCGCCGATCGATGGCGTCTCGGCGGCGATCGACGATCCTGTGCAACTCGAAGCGGACGTGCGGCGATCGCGCCGCATGGGCATGGGCGCCAAGCTGTGCATCCATCCCAAGCAGGTCGCCATCCTTCACGCGGGCTTCGCGCCGACGCCCGAAGAAGTGGCGTGGGCCCGGCGTGTGCTCGATGCGCTGGCGAGCGGACCGCTGGGCGCCGTGTCGGTCGACGGCAAGCTGGTCGACCGGCCGATCGCCTTGCGCGCCGAAGCAATCCTGGCGGAAGCCGCGTCGGCCTCCGTCGGCTGATTCCGCCAGCGCACCAGCGGCCCGCCGGCCTGCTGGGCTGGACCTTCGCCAGCCGTTGTCAAGGTCGGGCTGCTTGCCGTTCATCGGCGGAATGGGCTCTTTGCACATTTTTAGTTGACTGTGCGCTTTGCACATTTAGACTTCCGCAAAGCCCGCCCGAACCCAATGGAACTCCGCGCCACCAGCCCCGCCCTGACCAGCGACACCGAAGTCGCGCTGACCAGCAGCTCGCCGCTGGAGCAGGGTGCCCTGCTGCGGGCCTGCCGGGCCGTGCTGCGTCCGCTGGCTCAGCTGGCCGTCGCGCGCGGCCTGCCGTTCACCGACGTGGCCGAAGTACTCAAGCAGAGCTTCGTCGAGGCGGCGCGTGCGGCGCACCCCGGCGTGCTGCCGCATCGTGCCGTCAGCCGGATCAGCACGACCACGGGCCTCAACCGCCGCGAGGTCACCCGCCTGATGCAGCGCCGCGGCGGCGAGGGTTCGGCGCGGACCTCCCCGGCGACCCAGGCCTTCACCCGCTGGCTGACCGATCCGGCCTTCACCGGCGAGGACGGCGTTCCGTCGCCACTGCCGCCGCAGGGGCCGGCGCCCAGCTTCGAAAGCCTGGCGCATTCGGTCACGCGCGACGTGCATCCGCGCACGCTGCTGGAGGAGTTGTCGCGCCTCGGGCTCGCCCGCGTGGACGAGGACGACGGCCGCGTGCACCTGGTGAACCGCGCGTTCGTGCCGCGGGCCGACCTCGACCGCATGCTGGCCTTCCTCGGCGCCAACGTGGGCGATCATCTGGCGGCGGCCGTCGCCAACGTGCTGAGCGACGGCAGGCGGCATTTCGAGCAGGCGCTCTTCGCCGACGAACTCTCGGACGAATCGCTGGACGCCGCCCGCGGCCTGATCAGCCGGCAGTGGCAGGAACTGCTGCACACGCTCGCCCCCGCCCTGCAGGCCCTCATCGACGCGGACAAGGCCGAAGGCCGGCCCGCCGGCCAGCGGCTGCGCATCGGCCTGTTCGCATTCACCGACGCCATGGATGCGCCCGCGGGCGCAACCGCTGCACGTCCCGCCTCCACCCCCACCTCGATTCGCAAGGAGTAGCCATGTCCGATCTGCCCGCCTCGTCCGTCGCTCCGCTCGTCCCCCGGCGCCGGGTCCTCGTCAGCCTGCTGTCGGCCGCCGGGGTCATGGCCTTGCCGTCCTGCGGCGGCGGCGGTGGCGGCGGCGGCGTGGCCGGCGTCGACACCGGCGGGACCGGCTCGTTCTCCATCGGCAGCATCGTGGGCTTCGGCTCCATCATCGTGAACGGCGTGCGCTTCGAGGACAACGCCGCCCGCGTCGCCGACGACGCCGGCGGCGTGCTGTCGGCCAACGACCTGCGGCTCGGCATGGTGGTGCGCGTGCAGGCCGGCACCATCACGCCCGGCAGCGGTGACGTGCTGCCGAGCGCGACCGCCACCTCCATCATCGTCGAGAGCGAGATCAAGGGGCGGGTGGAGTCCAAGACCGGCACCGACACGCTGGTCGTGTTCGGCCAGACGGTGAAGGTGAATGCCGCGACCGTCTTCGAGAACGTGACCTTCGCCACGATCGCGGTGGGCAACATCCTCGAGGTGTCCGGCTTCGCGGATGCCGCCGGGGTGATCACGGCGACGCGCATCGAGCGCGAAGGCGCCGCCAACGAGTTCAAGGTGCGCGGCGTGATCGCCAACCTGGACGCCGTGAACAGGACGTTCCAGATCGGCTCGGCCACCTTCATCTTCGCAGGCTCCGGCGTGCGCCTGCCGGCCACGCCCCTGCAGAACGGCCAGTTCGTGCGCGTGCGCACCACGACCCTCCAGAACGCCGCCGGCCAGTGGGTGGTCACGCGGATCGACCTGCGCGATGCCGTCGAGGACCGCGGCGAAGCGGAGGTCGAAGGCATCCTGGTGCAGAACGGCACGGCGCTGCAGGTCAACGGGATCACGATCGACACCAGCCGGCTTGCGGCCGGCTCCGTGCCTGCCGTGGGCCAGAAGGTCGAAGTCGAAGGCCAGCTGGTCAACGGCGTGCTGGTCGCGAGCAAGATCAAGCTGGAGGACGCCAACGAGGGCGCGCAGGTGGACGTGCGCGGTGCGGCGTCTGCCGTCAACAAGACGGCGCAGACGCTGGTCGTGCGCGGCTTGACCTTCCACTACACGCCGGGTGTCACGGAGTTCCGGAACGGCACCGTGGACACCCTGGTCGACGGCGCGAACGTGCGCGTGCGCGGCACGCTGCCCACGGGCGGGGCCGGCGCCATCGAGGCCACCCGCCTCGAATTCCAGTAACGAAGCGCCACGCAACACGCCTCCCCGGGAGCCGCAGTCGTCCCGGGCGATGGCGCCGTGTGCGGGCAGGGTGCCCGCACGCGGATCCGACTGCCTGATCGCTCCCCAGGGAGGACCCCATGCAGAACGCCACCAGTGACCGCATCGTGAAGTTGACGGCTGAACTCAAGGAGGTGCAGGCCATGTTGTCCGGGCAGCAGCGGGAACTGCTGCGTGCCATTTCGGCCGACGGCCCCGGGCAGGACCGGTTGCGCGGGCAGGTCCGTGCCCTCAGCTACAGCGCCATGGGCATCATTGCCGAAATCGACAAGGAATTGCAGCGCCGCCGCTCCCTCGCGGCCGAGCGGGTGCCTGCGTTCGAGGCCGAAACCCTGCGCTGAGCCGTGCTCCGTCGCGAGGCCGCATAATCGGCGCGCTGGCGGCCTCGCGCTGCCCGCGCGCCGCGCGAAGCCTGGATCGCCCGGCACCTTGTCGACGGGCATTCTGGTTGCACACCAGGATGCTCGGCTTTTGCTCGCGGCGGTAGCTCAACCGGATAGAGCACCAGCCTTCTAAGCTGGGGGTTACGGGTTCGATTCCTGTCCGCCGCGCCACCTTCACGCAGGCGCCGGCAGCAGACCCGCATCCGCGAAGAGGCGCCGGCTTTCGGGCTGCTGCACGTACGCCATCAGCCCCGTGGCAGCGGGATCCAGGAGTGCGCAAACGTACTCGGTCTGATTTTGCAGCGATGGCGGCAGCATCGCTGCGAGCGTCACGTGCGCGCTGCTGCGGATCACGCTCGATGGCGTGGCGCCCATGGCCACGCGCCCCGTGGCGACCCAGTCGACCACTTGCAGCCCCGACTCGGCGAGTTGCGTGCGTCCCCGCATCGCGGCGGCGATGCCCAGCTTCTCCAGCACGCTGGCGAAATGCATGCCGCTCGAATCGCCGTGCTGTGGGTCGCCATACGCCAGCGAGTCCGCCCGCAGCAGCGTTTCGCGCAGCAGTTCGGGCGAGGAGACATCCGGCAGCGTGCAGCCGGTGCGCACCGCCAGGCCGACGCCCACGCAGCCGAGGGAGTGGTCCTCGCGCACGAGGCCCTGGCGCCGCAAGGTCTCCAGCACCGGCTTGCTGAGGACGACCAGGTCCGCCGGCTCGCCCGAGGCCAGCCGCTCGCGCAGGCTGCCCACGGCCCCGAAACTGCACGTGACCGGGGTGCCGGTGGCTTGCTCGAAGCGCGCGGCCGCCGTGGAGAAGGGCGCCTTGACCGCGCCGGCGCACAGCACGCGCAGCGCGCGGCCTTCAGCCATCCGCGAGGCCCGTCTGCCTGACCATGCGCTTGTACGCCGCGTAGCTTTTCACCGCCTGGGCGGCAAAGGCGGAAGCGGTCCCGGGGGTGGCCTCGTAGCCGCTTTTCTGCATCACCTGGACCATGTCGGGAGCCGTCATCGCCTTCTGCACTTCCGCGTTGACCCTGTCGACGATGGGCGTCGGCAGGCCGGCGGGGCCCCACAGCGCGATGGACGTGTCCGGCATGGCGAAGTTCGGGATGCCGCTTTCCGCGATGGTCGGCACGTCCGGGTAGTTCTTGCTGCGGTGGTTCTCGATCACCGCGATCGCGCGCAGCTTGCCGCTCTGGATGTGCGGCGCGATGACCGACAGGATGAGGATGCCGACTTTCACCTGGCCGCCCAGCAGGTCCGTCAGGGCCGGGTTGCCGCCCTTGTAGCCCACGTGCAGCAAGCGCGCGCCGCTGCCGTGCACCAGCGATTCGCCGGTGAGGTGGTGCAGCGAGCCGACGCCCGCGGTGACGTACGGCACCGGCTCGCGGCTTTCCTTCGTGTACTCGACGAGTTCCTTCATCGTCTTCACCGGCACGCTCGGATGCACGACGACGACGGTGGGCGTGATCGCGGCGGAGATGATGGGGGTGAGGTTCTGCACCGGATCGAAGCCGCTCGTCTTCACCACCAGGCTGGAGAGGTACATGCTGGTGTCGGTGCTCGCCAGCAGCGTGTAGCCGTCTGGCGGCAAGCCTGCGACGAGCTGGGCGCCGATCAGGCCGCTGGCGCCCGCGCGGTTGTCGATCACCACCTGTTGCTTCAGCTGCTCCGAGAGTTGCCTGGCCAGCGGGCGCGCGAAGTTGTCGACCCCGCCGCCGGCGGCGAAGGGCACGACCAGGCGGATCGGCTTGTCCGGATACTTGCCGTCCTGGGCGGCGGCGACGCCGGGCAGCAGGGCGAGGGGCCATTGCGCGAAGGAGCGGCGGGAAAGGGGCATGTCTTGTCCTTTCGTTGATCGCTGGATATGGTATACAGAATCCAGGATATGCATAGTGGGGTTGTCATGGACAGGTTGCGCGTACCGATGCAGGACCAGGAGCGGTTCAACAACACGCTGCCGTGGCACGAACTGGCTGCCGACGTGACGCCTTCGGAGCGCGTGTTCGTGGTGCACCACCTCGGCATCCCGCAGATGCCGCCCGTGCAGGATTGGTACCTGGTGGTGGATGGCCTAGTTGAGCGCCCCTTGCGGCTGGGGCTGTCCGACCTGCAGGGGTTCGAGCGCCGCGAGGTGCTTGCCGTCCACGAGTGCGCCGGCAGCCCGCTGCGCCCCACCGTGCCGGTCCGGCGGGTGGCCAACGTGCGCTGGTCCGGGGTCACGCTGGCCAGCGTGCTGCGCGGCGCCGGCATCGCAGCAGCGGCGCGCTACGTCTGGGCCACGGGTGCGGACGGCGGCATCTATCCGCCCACGGGCCATCCCAACGAGTGCTATCGCAAGGACCTGCCGCTGGCCAAGGCGCTGCAGGACGAGGTGCTGCTCGCCTGGGAAATGAATGGCGCTGCACTCGACACGCGGCATGGCGCACCCGTGCGCCTGGTGGTTCCGGGCTTCTACGGCACCAACTCGGTGAAGTGGCTGACGGCCCTTTCGCTGCAGCCCGATCGCGCCGACGGCTACTTCACGCAGACCTTGTACAACGACGAGGTGGTGCGTGACGGTGAAAAGGTGGCGCAGCCGGTCTGGGCGACGGCGCCCAATTCCGTGATCGTGGCGCCTGCGCTGGGCGCGCAACTCCCCGTCGGCCGCTGCGACATCCGGGGCTGGGCATGGGGGGCAGCGCCGATCGCCACCGTGGCGGTGAGTACGGATGGCGGCCAGCGCTGGATGCCGGCGCAGCTGCGGCCCCGGCGGGAGTTCGGCTGGCAGGGCTTCGGCGCCAGCTGGGACGCAACCGCCGGCGCGCACACCTTGATGTGCCGCGCGACCGACGCGCAAGGCGTGGCGCAACCGCTTTCCGGCGCACGCAACGAGGTGATGCGGCTGGCCGTCAGCGTCGGCTGATCGCGGCCCTGGGGGCTTCGGCGGGTTGCGCCGCGTCCTGCTGCTCGCGCACGGCGCGCACCAGTTCCAGCCCATGCTCCGCGATGTGGCGCTTGAGCAAGGCCACGGCCGTTGCGGCGTCGTTGCGCGAGCAGGCCAGGGCCATCTGCTCGTGCTCGTTGAGGACCGCGGCCCATTCCAGCGTGTTGGCCTCGCTGCGCTGCTGCAGTGGCACCATCGGATCGCTTTGCTCGATGTGCATGCGCATGTGGCGCGCGAACAGCTGCTGCAGGTTGTCGATCGCCGCCAGCAAGCGGGGCCTTCCCGCCGGCGCGTACAGGCGCTGATGGAACTCCCAGTTGAGTTCGCCCCAGCGGCCTTCGAACTCCGCGGCGGCATGGCTCTCGCTCGCCGAGCGCATGATGGCGCGCGCGCGCTCCACCACGGCCAGCGCCGCGTCGGTGTCGGCCCGCGTGAAGCGCTGTGCGGCGCGCTCGATGGCCACCGTCTCCAGGGCCAGCCGCATCTCCAGGATTTCCTCGAAGTCCTCGGTGGACAGCGCGGTGACCACGACGCCGCGTCGCGGCTGCGTTTCCACCAGGCCCTCGCCCTCGAGCTTCAGCAAGGCCTCGCGGACCGGAACGCGGCTCACGCCGAACTTGCGCGCCACCTCCTCCTGCCGCAGGACCGTGCCACCCGGCAGCGCCCCGCGCAGGATCGCCTGCCGCAGCAGGCGCGTCACCGAATCCGTCATGGTCGGATTGATGGTCAACCCTGCCGCGTACTCGTCCAGATTCATTCTGGGGATTTTAACAGTTGACGCTCGTTCTGGATAATCGATACGATATCCAGTATACAAATTCGCCCCGCCCATGAACCCACCCAGCTCCGTCAACCGGGTCGCCGTCGTGCAGGCCGCTCCGGTGGCCTACGACACGCCGGCCACATTGCAGAAACTGCGCAAGTTCACGGAGGAGGCCGCCGCCAAGGGCGCCAAGCTGGTGCTGTTCCCTGAAGCCTTCGTCGGCGGCTACCCGCGCGGACTGAGCTTCGGGGCCACCATCGGCAACCGGTCCGCGGAAGGCCGTGACCAGTACCGCAGGTACTGGGAAGCGGCGATCGACGTCCCCGGCGAGGATTGCGAGCGCATCGCGCAGACCGCGGCCCGCTTCGGCGTGTACCTGGTGGTGGGCGTCATCGAACGGGACGGCGGCACCCTCTATTGCACCGTCCTGTTCTTCGGTCCCGACGGCAGCTACCTGGGCAAGCACCGCAAGCTGATGCCCACGGGCAGCGAGCGGCTGGTGTGGGGCTTCGGTGACGGCTCCACGATGCCCGTGTTCGACACGCCGCTCGGCCGCATGGGTGCGGTGGTCTGCTGGGAGAACTACATGCCCCTGATGCGCGCCGCGCACTACGCCAAGGGGATCCAGATCTACCTGGCGCCGACGGCCGACGGCCGCGAGACCTGGCTCTCCACCATGCGCCACATCGCCATGGAGGGCCGCTGCTTCGTCCTCTCGTGCAACCAGTACGCGCTGCGCAGCGACTATCCGGGCGACTACGTTTCCGAGCTGGGCGAGGAGCCGGGCAAGGTGGCCTCGCGCGGTGGCAGCTGCATCGTCAACCCGCTGGGCCAGGTGCTCGCGGGACCCGATTTCGAGGGCGAGACCATCCTCACCGCGGACATCGACCTCGCCGACATCGCGCGCGGCAAGTTCGACTTCGACGCCGTGGGCCACTACGCGCGCCCGGACGTGTTCCAGCTGGTGGTGAACGACAAGCCCACGGCTGCCGTTGTTTTTGAAAGGGACAAGCAGTGAAGATCCTGATCCTCGGCGCCGGCGGCATCGGCGGCCTGTTCGGCGGACGGCTGGCGTTGGCGGGAGCGGACGTGACCTTCCTGGTGCGCGACAAGCGCAAGTCGCAGCTCGATGACGATGGCATCCGGGTGGAGAGCCAGTTCGGCAATTTCTGCGTGCCGGTGCACTCGGTGACCGCCCGCGAAGTGAAGCCGGAGTTCGACCTCGTGATCCTGACCTGCAAGGCCTATGACCTGCCGTCGGCGATCGAGAGCGTGCGCCCGGGGCTGGCGCCGGGTGCGGCGGTGCTGCCCTTCCTCAATGGCCTCGCCCATCTCGAGGTCCTGAACCAGGCCTTCGGCGCGGCCAACGTGCTGGGTGGAACCGCCCGGGTGCAGGTCACGATGACGCCCGACGGCGTGATCCGCCAGCTCAATGACTGGCAGACGCTCACCATCGGCGAACAGGACGGGCGCGTGTCCCCGCGGATCGAAGCCCTGAAGGCCGTCCTGGACCAGACCGGCGCCGAAGTGAAGGTTTCGCCGCAGATCCTGCGCGAGCTGTGGCTGAAGCTGGTGCATCTTTCCACCGTGGCAGGCATGACCTGCCTGATGCGGGCGAACATCGGCGAGATCGTGCGCACGCCGGAAGGCTCCGCCCTGCTGGTGAAGTTCTTCGAGCGCAACGCCGAGATCGCGGCCCACTTCGGCCACCGGCCGGACGACAAGTTCAGGAGCACGTACCTCGCGCTGTTCCGCCAGGCCGACGCGATGTACGAGGCGTCCATGCTGCGCGACCTGGAAAAGGGCGGCCGGATCGAGTCGGAGCAGATCCTCGGCGACATGCTGCGTCGCTGCCGCGAGGCAGGCCAGCCCGACGCGCTCCACCTGGCCGCGTACACCCACGTGAAAGCTTTCGAGCAGCGCCGGGATGCCGGTCGCCTGCCTCGCTGAGGAGAAGACCATGACCCTCTCCCGTCGCAGCGTCCTGGCGGCAGCAACGGTGCTCGCGTGCGGCGCCGGTGGCGCCTTCGCGCAGCCCTTTCCCGGCAAGCCGATCCGGCTGCTGGTCGGCTTTCCGCCCGGGGGCGGGGTCGACATCATCGCTCGCGCGATCAGCCAGCGCCTGGGCGAAAGACTCGGCCAGCCCGTGATCGTGGAGAACCGGCCCGGCGCCGGCGGGAACATCGCGGCGGAGATGGTCGCGCGCGCGGCGCCCGATGGCTCGACCCTGCTGGTGAGCGCGGTGAGCAGCCTGGCGATCAGCGCCAGCCTGTACAAGAACCCGCGCTACGACCTGCTGAAGGACTTCACGCCCGTCGCCGTGGTGGCCTCGGTGCCCAACGTGCTGGTGGTGAATCCGGCGGTGAAGGCGCGCAACGTCGCGGAGCTCATCGCGCTGGCGAAGGCGAACCCGGGCCGGATCAATTTCGGTTCCGCCGGCAACGGCACCACCGTGCACTTCGCGGGCGAACTCTTCAAGTCGATGGCCGACATCGACATCGTGCACGTGCCGTACAAGGGCGCGGCACCGGCGATGAGCGACCTGCTGGCGGGGCAGGTGCAGATCATGTTCGACTTCCTGTCGGCCGCCAATGCGCACATCAGGAGCGGAAAGCTGGTCGCCCTGGGGGTGACGGGCGCCAAGCGCTCGCCGCTGCTGCCGAACGTGCCCACCATCGCCGAAGCAGGGCTGCCCGGATACGAGGTGCTCGGAGCCTTCGGCGTCATGGCGCCGGCCGGCACGCCGCCGGAGATCGTGCAGCGGCTCAATCACGACATCCGCGACGTGGTGAAGCTGCCGGACGTGCGCGAGCGGCTCGTTTCGTCGGCCGCGACGCCGGAGTACGAGACGCCGGAGGAATTCGCGGCGACCCTGAAGGCCGAAGTGGCGAAGTGGGCGCGCATCGTCGCCCGGACCGGCGTCCAGCTGGATTGAGCCCCGCGGGCAGGAGCAAGCGCATGAGCGATCCCAACATCGGCCAGGAGCGGCCATCGAGCGACTTCGCGGTGTCGTCCCGCAAGATCGTGGCCGAAGGCAAGGACGTCCAGGTCAAGGAGTTCCTCCTGGGCCCGGGCGAGGAGGTGCCTTGGCATCACCACACCGAGGTGTTCGACGTGTTCTACTGCCTGGAAGGCCGGCTGCACGTGCAATGCGCCGAGGTGTGGAGCGGCGAGGCTCGGGCCACGGTCGAACTCGGGGTCGGCCAGTCGCTGAAGCTCGAGCCGGGGACCGCGCATCGGCCGTTCAATCCCTCTGCCCGCGAGCGCTGCCGCTTCCTGCTGGTGCAGGGCATCGGTGAGTACGACTGGATACGCTACGAGCCCAGGACCCGTAGCGACTGAAGCGCCGGCGCGGCGGCTCGCCTGTCCGGGGCGCTCGGGGCAGGCCTTCGGCCCGGGCCACCCGACCTCGGGCCGCTGCTTCAGTAGCCGTAGAACTCCTCGCTGCGGATGTCGTCGTCGTCGACGCCCACGCGTTCCAGGGTCTCCCGCAAGCCGGCGACCATGGCCGGCGGGCCTGCCACGTAGTAGACGGGATCGGGCAGCTCGGCGGCCACGCGTTTCAGGAGCGCTGCGTCGACCAGCCCCGTCTCGCCCATCCAGGGCAGGCGGGACTCCGCCATGCGCGTCATCGTCGCGACCAGGCTGAAATTCGGGTAGTCGCCTTCGAGCCGCTGCAATTCGGAGAGGAAGGCGCTGTCCTCGGGCCGCCGGTTCGAATACACCAGCACCAGGCGCCGCTGCAGGCGCTGGTGGGCGGCGTGCCGCAGCATGCTCATGAACGGCGTGATGCCGATGCCGCCGGCCACGAACACCGCGGCACGCTCGGCCTTGTTGTGCAGGGTCAGCGCGCCGAACGGCCCTTCGACCTGCGCCGGTGCACCGAGGGCGAGCCCCGCCAGGGCGTTCTTGAACGCGGAGTCCCGCCTGCGCGTGGCCACCACCAGTTCGCCCTCGTGCGGCGCGCTGACGATGGAAAAGGCGTGGCGTGCGCCTTCCGTGCCGGCGATCGCCGGATCCGGCAGGATGAGGTCGATGGCCTGCCCCGGCTTGAAGCTGAAGCCGGCAGGCTTGTCGAAGTGGAAGGCCATCGTGCCGTGGGCAACTTCCTCGCGGCGCTGCAGGCGGACTGTCTCGGAGGTCATGGTGCGGCTCCTGCGCCGCGGCGCGCGCGGCATGGGGGGTGGTTGCGCGAAGGGCGCTCCCGGTCATTGGATGCCGCGAACCCGGCAAACGTGACAAGCCCCTGCACGCCGCATGGCGGACGGCCGCGCAGGGCGTCTGCAGCTCGGCCGCACGGTGGCGTGAGGGCTGCCCCGGGAAAATCCCTGTATTGCCGCCGGGACGAAAACCGATTGAATGGCGACTCCATCGTGTCCAGGAGCCCCGCCATGCCTGCAGACCACGGCCTTTCCCCCTTCCTTCCTCCCCGCCGCGCGGCGCTCGCGCTGGCCGCCGCCTCGCTGGGCCTGCTGCTCGCCGCGCCGACGGCGCAGGCGCAGGGCAAGCCGATCCGCATCGGCGTGCCCACCGCCATGCAGCTGCAGGTCGGCCGCGACACCCAGGACGCGGTGAAGATGGCCATCGACGACATCAACGCCAAGGGCGGGGTGCTCGGGCGCAAGCTGGAGATGGTGGTCGCCGACGAAACGGAGAACCCCGAGACGGGCATCAGCGCGATCAAGAAGCTCACTGCCGACGAGAAGGTCGACGTGCTGATCGGCGGCTACACCAGCGGCGTCACGCTCGCGCAGCTGCCGCACATCTCCGCCGCCAAGACCATCTACCTGGGGGTCGGAGCCGCCTCGCCGTCGATCACGCAGAAGGTCAAGGCCGACTACGACAACTACAAGTACGTCTTCCGCGTCGGGCCGATCAATGCGGCCAACCAGGCACGCGAGCTCACCGGCTTCATCGCCAACTTCGTCAAGGGCGAACTCGGCATCAGCAAGATCGCCATCGTGGGCGAGAACGCCAAGTGGGTGCAGGACCTGGTGCCGGTGCTGAAGAAGGGCGCCGTCGATGCCGGCGCGGACATCCGCGCCACCGAGTTCTTCGACACCCAGACGGCCGACTTCTCGCCGCTGTTCTCCAAGGTCAAGGAATCCGGCGCGCAATACCTGGTGGTGGTCCTGTCGCATGCCTCCAGCGACACCTTCGCCAAGCAGTGGTACGACTCGCGCTTCCCCATGCCCTACGGCGGCATCGACGTCAAGAGCATGGACGGCGACTTCTGCGACCGCATCGGCGCCAAGTCGGTCGGGCAGATGGCCGCGAACTTCGCCGTGCGCGCGCCGCTCACGCCGCGCACCATCCCCTTCTTCGACGAGTTCAGGAAGCTGACCAACCGCTCGCCCGTCTACACCGCGTTCGGCGCCAACGACGCCGTCTACATCTACGCCGATGCGGTCAAGCGCGCCGGCGCGACCGATGCCGACAAGGTGATCAAGGAACTGGAGAAGACCAACCACGTCGGCATCCCCGGTGTGATCCAGTTCGACGAGATGCACGACGTCAAGCCCGGCACGCCGACGTACAAGGGACCGTCCTTCCTGCTGGCGCAGTGGCGCGACGGCTGCAAGCGCGAGGTCGTCTACCCGAAGACGCAGCGCACCGCCGACTTCAAGTTCCCGAGCTGGATCAAGAAGTAGGGCCAGGGTGCTCGAAATCCTGATCGTGGGGGCGGTGAGCAGCGCGATCTACGCGATGCTCGCCGTCGGCTTCACGCTGATCTTCGGCGTGGCGCGCGTGCTCAATCTCGCGCACGGCTCCTTCTACGCGCTGGGCGCCTACGGCGCCTACTTCCTCACCTCCTCGCTGAAGTGGCCGCTGCTGCCGGCGGCGCTGGTCTCGATCGCGCTCGTGGCCTCGTTCGGCGTGCTCGTGGAGCGCGTCTTCGTGCGTCCGATGCGCAGCTCGCAGCTGGCGGTGCTGATGATCACGCTGGCGGTGGCGCTGGTGGTCGAACAGGCGCTGTTCCTCACCTTCGGCTCCGAGTACCGCAACGTGCCGTCCTTCGTCGATGCGAAGGTCACCCTCGGCGGCGTCGACGTCGCGGGCTCGCGCCTGCTGGCGCTGGGCGTGAGCACGGTGCTGATCGCGGCGCTGTGGCTGTTCATCCAGCACACCCGGCTCGGCTCGGCCATCCTGGCCATCTCGCAGGATGCCCAGGCGGCGCAGTACGTCGGGATCCCCAGCGACCGCATCTTCTCGGTGGTGATGGGCATCTCGGCCGGGCTGGCCGCGGCGGCCGGCATCCTCGCCGGGCCTTTCCTCAGCGTGCAGCCCACGATGTGGCTGCTGCCGATCGTGAAGGCCTTCGCCATCGTGGTGGTGGGCGGGCTCGGCTCGATCCCGGGCAGCATCATCGCGGCGCTCATGCTGGGTTATGCGGAAACGATCGTGGCCTACGCCGCCTCCACCTCGTGGACCGAGATCGTCTCGGTGCTCGCCACGCTGCTGATGCTGGTCGTGCGGCCGGCGGGGATCTTCGGCCGGCGCGCCGCCTTCTGAGGGGACCATGCTGCGCCACCGCCTCGACCTCACCGCCGCCGCCGGCCTCGTCGGCGTCATGGCGTTGCTGCCGCTCGTCTTTCCCAGCAACTACCTGATCGGCGTGCTCACCGTCAGCGCGATCTACGGCATCTGGGCGGTGAGCTGGGACTTCATGTCCGGGCTGACGGGCCGCGAGAATTTCGGCCACAGCCTGTTCATCGGCGTCGGCGCGTACACGGCGGGCTTCCTCAACACGGGCTTCGGTGCCAGCCCGTGGTGGAGCCTGCCGGCCGCCATGGGGGTGGCGGTCCTGTTCGCGCTGCTGATCGGCCTGCCGACGCTGCGCCTGAAGGGTCCGTATTTCGCCCTGGCCATGCTCTCCGGCGCGGTGATCATGCAGCGGCTGATGCTGATCTTCTGGGAACACACCGGCGGCGAGGAGGGCATCAACGGGCTGGCGCCGCTGATCCGCTCGCAGCTCGGGTTCTACTACTTCGTGCTGGGCACGCTGGTGCTGATCACGGCGGTGCTGCTGGTGCTCGCCCGATCGCACTGGGGGCTGATCCTGCGCGCGATCCGCGGCGACGAGGCCACCTGCCAGGCCGCCGGCATCAACGTCACGTTCTACAAGATCGCCTCGCTGGTGATCAGCGCCGCGTTCGCCGGCGCCGGCGGGGCGATGTACGCGCACTACCAGCTGCAGGTCAGCCCGCAGCTGTTCGCGGTGGTCACCTCCATCACGATCATCACCATGGTCTACGTGGGCGGCATGGGCACGATCTACGGGCCGGTGGGCGGCGCCGTGCTGCTGGTGCTGATGACGGAGCTGCTGCGCCGCTTCGGCGAATGGCGGCTGATGGTCTACAGCTGCGTCCTGATCGCGATCCTGTTCTTCCTGCCCAAGGGGCTGGTGGCGCCGCTGTGGACGCGCCTGCGCGCCGCCCTGAAGCGCGGGCGCAAGCAGCCCCTGGTGCCCGTGACGGACGGCCTGGAGCAGCAGGCATGACGGCGCTGCTCGAAGTCGCGAACCTGAACAAGCATTTCGGCGGGCTGCACGCCTTGCGCGACTTCGCCTGCACCGTGCAGCGCGGGGAGATCGTCGGCATCCTCGGTCCCAACGGCGCCGGCAAGACGACGCTCTACAACCTGCTCACCGGCTTCATCCCGCCCGATCCGGGCGCGCGCATCGTGTTCGAGGGCCACAGCCTGCTGCGCCTGCCGCCGCACCGCATCGCCGCCCGGGGCATCTCGCGCACCTTCCAGCTGTGCCGGCCGTTCACCGGCCTGACGGTGCTGGAAAACGTGGTCGTCGGCGCCCTCGGCGCGCAGCGCGAACCCCGCGCCGACCTGCGTGCGCGCGGCCGCGAACTGCTGCAGCGCGTGGGCCTGGCCGGGCGCGAGGACGTGCCGGTGGACGTGCTGTCCTATGGCGACCAGCGCCGGCTCGAAATCGCACGGGCCCTCGCCGCGCGGCCCCGCCTGCTGCTGCTGGACGAACCCTTCGCCGGCCTCGGCAGCGGCGAGATGGCCGAGCTCTCGGCGCTGATCCGGCAGGTGCACGCGCAGGAGGGCCTGACGGTGGTGCTGATCGAGCACAAGCTGCGCGAGTTCATGAGCCTGGTGCAGCGCGTCGTCGCCCTCGATTTCGGGGCCGTGATCGCGCAAGGCGCGCCCGAGGAGATCGTGCGCAACCCCGCCGTGATCGAGGCCTACATCGGCCGCGACGCGCACGCGCCGGAAGCCGCCCATGCTGCTTGAGGTGCGCCGGCTCTCGGTGGCCTACGGCAAGGCGGTGGCGCTGGAGAACGTCTCGCTGGACGTCGCGCCGGGCGAGTTCGTCGCCGTGCTGGGCCCGAACGGTGCCGGCAAGAGCACCTTGCTCAAGGCGATCTCGCGCGCGCAGCCTTCCTCGGGCACGCTGTCCTTCCGCGGCGAATCGCTGCAGGCCTTGCCGGCCCACGCCGTGGTCGGCAAGGGCATCTGCCACTGCCCGGAAGGGCGGCGCCTGTTCCCGGAACTCACGGTGCTGAAGAACCTGATGCTCGGCGCCTACCTGCGCAGCGACCGCGCACAGGTCGAAGCGGATCTCGAACAGGTCTATCGCCTCTTTCCCGTGCTCGAGGAGCGCGGCGCGCAGGTGGTCAGCACGCTGTCCGGCGGGCAGCAGCAGATGGTCGCCATCGGCCGGGCGCTGATGGGGCGGCCCGCGCTGCTGCTGCTCGACGAGCCTTCGGTGGGCATCGCGCACCGCCTCAAGCTGGAGATCTTCGACGCCATCAAGCGCATCCAGGCCGCCGGCACCGCGATCCTGATGGCGGAACAGGACGCGCAGTCGGCCCTGCGCGTGGCCGACCGCGTCTACGTGCTGGAGCACGGGCAGGTGGGGCGCTGCGGCAGCAGCGCGGAGCTGGGCGCCGACGACTACATCCGGCAGGCGTACCTGGGCGTCAACTAGCCGCGGCGGGGAGCGGCTGGCGGCGCAGTCGTCCGGCGGTGAGCCGGGCGCCCAAATCCGCAGCGTTCAGGAGCTGCGCAAGCAGCGCCTTGGTGCGGCGCGAATGCGGCGATGCGTCGAACAGCCAGTGCGCAACGACGGTGAGGAAGATCGTGGTCAGCACGGTCTCGGCGAGTTCGCGCCGCCAGCCGACTTCCGGCAGCATCGCCACTTCGCGGATCCACTGCACCGTGTCGCTGGTGCGCATGATGCCGCGCGCCTGCAGGTGCATGTGCTCCGGCTGCAGCTTGTAGCCCAGCATCTCGCGGGTGAGCTCCCGATGCGGAGCGAGGGCGTCCAGCCAGGTCGTGTACGCCTGCTGCAGGCGTTCGCGCTGCGGCAGCTCCCGCCAGCCGGGCACCTGCGGCAGCTGCAGCAGGGCGGCATCGGCGACGTCGAGCCAGGCCTCGGCGAGCGCGTCCTTGTTGGGGAAGTGGCGATGGATCTCGGCCAGGGGCACGCCCATCTCGCGCGCGATCTCGAACAGGTGGATCGCATCCCAGCTGCTCTGGCGGGCCAGGTGCAAAGCCACCTCGAGGATGGCGCTCCTGGCGACTTGCGGTTCCGATTGCATGGCGGCACCTCCCGCGGCAATGCTGCCACAGGAGATGTCGCTGCGCTCGCGAACCCGGGGTCGCCGCTAGGCTGCGAGCGCGAGTTCGGCGACGGGCGCCGCGCCGGGCGACAGTTCCCCGCCCAGCGCTTCCAGCAGGTCGGGAATCAGGGCCGACAGCTCGCCCGTGAGGATGGCGGCGTTGGTGTCGAAGCCTTCATCGTCCTTGCCCTTGGTGTCGTCGGCTTCCTTCACGACGACGTCCAGCATCTTGAGCTTGCGCAGCTGCCCGGCGTCGCTCAGCACGAAGGAGACGCGATCGTTCCAGGTCAGCGCGAGCTGGGTGGGCATCTTGCCGGCGGCTATGTGCTCGGCGACCTCGTCGATGTCCAGCGTGTGGCGCGAATAGCGCACGGTGGACTTCTGCTCGTCGGGCGCCTTCAACTCGCAGTCGCGGTCGACGGTGAAGCGCCAGGGCGCCTCGCGCGTGACCAGCCAGTGCGACATCGAGGCGGCCGGCGAGGTCTGCGTCTGCACCAGTTGCAGGTCGAGTGCGGGCCCGGCACCCGGCACCTCGAGCAGCGCCGCCAGCAGGGAGGAGACGATGCGGTCGGCGGCGGCCAGGCTGCCGGCGTCCACCACCAGCAGCCTCTCGCGCGGATCCAGCCACAGCAGGGTGGTGCTGCGCTTGCTGAAGGCGCGCGGCAGCAGGTCCAGCAGGACCTCCTCCTTGAAATCCTTCTTCAGCCTGGCCGGCACGCGCTCGTTGCCGGTTTCGAGCTTGTAGCGCTCGATCTTCTCCTCCACCGCGGCCTTGATGGCGGAGGAGGGCACCGCGCGCTTCTCGGTGCATTGCTTGAGGATCAGGTGGCCGGCGACGCTTTCGGCCATCACCTTGCTCTTGTTGCCGCGCGGCGGCACCCAGCCGGTGGATTCCGGCTGGGTGGGGCCGCAGGGGACGAAACGGGATTTCTGCAGGACGCGCTCGAGGGCGGCGAGGTCGGGCAGGACGAAGTCCTCCGCGACGCGGAAGAAACAGGCGTTCTTGAACATCAGGAGTCGAAAAGGTCGCCAGGCAAAGCGCCGGATTGTAGGCTGGCGGTGAGCCGCGCCAGCGCGCGAACCCCAGCGGTGCAGCCCCGGCACCACGGTCCCGTGCAATGCCCTTCCCCATGAACGTTTGCATGCCAACGGCTAGACTCCCGCCAGTGCAGAAGAAGTACGAAGAGGGGACGTCCGTCCTCCCCGACGGCCTGCCGGTGCCCGAACGCTATTGGGCCATGGCCGCCATCCTCCTGGGCATCGCGCTGTCGGTGCTCGATGCCACCCTCGTGAACCTGGCGTTGCCGGACATCACCCGGCATTTCGGCGCCTCGCCGGCCGCGTCGGTGTGGGTGGTCAACGCCTACCAGCTCGCCACGCTGGGCCTGCTGCTGCCCTGCGCCAAGCTGGGCGAGCGCGTGGGCTACCGCGCCGTGTACCTGGTGGGACTGGCCGTGTTCACCGCCGCCTCCCTGGGCTGCGTGGTGGCGCCCTCGCTGCCGCTGCTGGCCGGCGCGCGCGCGGTGCAAGGCTTCGGCGCGGCCGGCATGATGGCCGTCAACGCGGCACTGGTGCGACTGACGTATCCCGGCGCCGTGCTGGGGCGCGCGCTGGCGCTCAATTCCGTGGTGGTCGCGACCTCCTCGGTCGCCGGGCCGAGCATCGCGGCGCTGGTGCTCTCGGTGGCCTCGTGGCCGTGGCTGTTCGTGATCCAGGTGCCGCTCGGGGTCGTGCTGCTGTGGATCGGACGGCGCGCCTTGCCGCACAACCCGCCGCGTGTCGGCGGGCAGCCGCTGCGCGCCATCGAGGTCGCGCTCAACATCGCGATGTTCTCGCTGGTGTTCCTGGGTGCCGACGCCTTCGGCGCCCGCCGCGGCGGCGCCCCCGACGCCAGGATGCTCGCAACCGGTGCCGGCCTGCTGGCGCTCGGCCTCGCCGTCGCCTGGGTGTACGTGCGCGGGCAGCGGCGGCAGGCCGCACCGCTGTTTCCGGTGGACCTGCTGCGCATCCCGGTGTTCGCGCTGTCGATGTGCACGTCGGTGACCGCATTCGCGGCGCAGACGCTCGCCTTCATCGCCTTGCCCTTCCTGCTGTTGCAGGGCCAGGGGCGCAGCCACCTCGCCGCCGGCCTGATGATCACGGCGTGGCCGGCGGCCGTGGTCGTGATGGCACCGATCGCCGGCCGGCTGGTCGGGCGCCATCCGGCCGGCGTGCTGGGTGGCATCGGGCAGGGCGTGCTGTCGCTCGGGCTGCTGTGCCTGGCGCTGCTGCCGGCGCGCCCGGCGGACTGGCAGATGGCCTTGCCGCTGGTCCTCTGCGGCGCCGGCTTCGGGCTGTTCCAGTCGCCCAACAACCACACCATCGTGACCAGCGCCCCGCTGCCGCGGGCCGGCGCCGCCAGCGGCATGCTGGGGACGGCGCGGCTCACCGGGCAGTCGCTGGGCGCCGTCATGCTGGGGCTGATCTTCAGCGTGGTGGGCGTGGAGGGCGGCGGGCCGGCGATCGCGCTGGGGCTGGCGTCAGCGCTGGCGGCGGCGTCGGCGACGTTCAGTCTGTGCCGCTTGCGGGCTTGATGCGGGTGCGGGCGTAGGCTGGCGGTGAGCCGCGCCAGCGCGCGAACCCCAGCAATGCGCGAAGCGCCGGGGTTCCGTCGCGTTCGCGCGTCCCCCCCGGCCTGCGAGGACCATCCTCACCGCCGCTGGTACTGCGCCGCCCCGAACAAGATCTCGCGCGCCTTCGCATCCTCGGTGATCGGCTTGCGCAGTTCCGCCAGCACCTTCACGCCGCGCTGCACCGCCGGGCGCTGCGCGATCGTGTCGAACCAGCGCTGCAGGTGCGGATAGTCCTCCAGCTGCACGCCCTGGTTCTGCCAGCTGCGCAGCCACGGAAAGGTCGCGATGTCGGCGATCGAGTACTCGGCCCCACCGAGCCACTCGCTTTGCGCCAGGCGCTTGTCGATCACGCCGTACAGGCGCTTCGCCTCGTTGGTGTAGCGGTCGATGGCGTAGGCAATCTTCTCGGGCGCGTAGATGCGGAAGTGGTGGCACTGCCCCAGCATCGGCCCGACGCCGCCCATCTGGAACATCAGCCACTGCAGCACCTCGTACTTCGCGCGGTCGCCGGCGGGCAGGAAGCGCCCGGTCTTGGCCGCCAGGTACACCAGGATGGCGCCCGATTCGAACACCGGGATCGGCTCGCCGTCGGGCCCGTCCGGATCGACGATCGCGGGGATCTTGTTGTTCGGGCTGATGGCAAGGAAGTCGGGCCTGAACTGCTCGCCGGCGCCGATGTTCACCGGGATCGCCTCGTAGGGCAGGCCGCACTCCTCCAGCATGATGTGCACCTTGTGGCCGTTCGGCGTGGGCCAGGAATGGACGGCAATCGTCGACACGCAGGGACCTCCTGTTTCTCTATGATGAGGCAACTTCAGGGCAAACCGGCGCATGTTCGACCGCATCCGGAAAGTCTTCCAGCGCGGGACCACGCAAGGCGATGGCGGGCCGGGGTCCTCGCTGTCGCCCAACGGACCGGTGTCCGAATGGGCGGCCTCGCGCGGCCTGAGCTTTTCGATGGGGCCGCTGGGCCACACGGCGTCCATGCACGGCAAGGTCGGAGGCCACGCCTGGCGGATGGAACTGGGCAAGCCCACGCGCGACTACATCCACGGGGAGGAATTGCGCGCCCGCGCCGAACTCGGCGTGTTCGACGACGTCGGCGCGCTGATCATCAGCCGCCCGCTGAAGGACGCCCTGGAGCGGCGCGCCTACAGCATGATCACCGACACGCTGCAGACCACGGCCGATCCGCGCCTGCCGGAGGAAATGCGCTGGCTGGCGATGTACGACGAGATCGGCTGGGAGGGCGTGCCGCAGGCGTTCTGGAGGCGCTACGCCGTGCTGTCCGACCGGCGCGAACATGCGCTCGCTTGGGTCGACAACGCGCTGGTCGAGCTGCTTCTCGGTGCGCCCACGCCGCCGCCGGGCGTGCAGCAGCCCTTCATGCTCGTGCTGATGCGCGGCAAGTGCTATCTGCGCATGCAGTACCAGCCGGCGGTCACGAGCACGCTGGATCACGCCAGCACGGTGTTCATCGCGGCCTGCGAAAGCGCGCTGGGGGCGTTCGGGACGCGGCGCTGATCAGCACCGGGCGGACACGAAGCAATTCGAACGCAGAAACCGCAAAAGGAAGACGAAAGCCGCAGAAAACATCCGGTTCGATGGATGTCCTTCTGCGGCTTCTGCGTCACTTCTGCGGCTTCTGCGTTCTACCTGCGGGAACAGCCACCGGTTCTCGATGACGAGATCACGAACCCCTGGTCACCGGTGCCGGCGCGTCGCGGCCGCCGCTGCCGTACTTGCCCAGCTCCCACTTGGCGATGGCGTTGCGGTGCACTTCGTCCGGGCCGTCGGCGAAGCGCAGCGTGCGCGCGTGCGCATAGGCCTGCGCCAGCGGGAAGGCGCCCGAGACGCCGCCGCCGCCATGGGCCTGGATCGCCCAGTCGATCACCTGGCAGGCCATGTTGGGCGCTACCACCTTGATCATCGCGATCTCGGTGCGGGCGACCTTGTTGCCGGCCATGTCCATGATCCACGCGGCCTTGAGCGTGAGCAGGCGCGCCATGTCGATCTTGCAGCGCGCCTCCGCGATGCGTTCCTGCGTGACGGTCTGCTGCGCCACCGGCTTGCCGAACGCGACGCGCTCCAGCGAGCGGCGGCACATCAGCTCCAGCGCGCGCTCGGCCAGCCCGATCAGGCGCATGCAGTGGTGGATGCGCCCCGGGCCCAGGCGCCCCTGCGCGATCTCGAAGCCGCGGCCTTCGCCCAGCAGGATGTTTCCGGCCGGCACCCTCACGTTCTCGAAGTACATCTCCGCGTGGCCGTGCGGGGCGTCGTCGTAGCCGAACACGTCGAGCGGCCGCACGATGCGGATGCCGGGCGTGTCCGCCGGCACCACGATCATGCTCTGCTGCGAATGGCGCGGCGCCTCCGGGTCGGTCTTGCCCATCGTGATGTAGACCTTGCAGCGCGGATCCGGCGCGCCGGAGATCCACCACTTGTGGCCGTTGATCACGTAGTCGTCGCCCTGGCGCTCGATGCGGGTCTGGATGTTGGTGGCGTCGGACGAGGCGACTTCCGGCTCGGTCATCGCGAAGGCCGAGCGGATCTCGCCTTCCAGCAGCGGCTTCAGCCACCGCGCCTTGATCTCCTCGGAGCCGTAGCGCGCCAGCGTCTCCATGTTGCCGGTGTCGGGCGCCGAGCAGTTGAAGACCTCCGACGACCACGGCACGCGGCCCATGATCTCCGCCATCGGCGCGTATTCGAGGTTCGTCAGGCCGGCGCCTTCGTAGCCGGATTTCTGCGCGCTGTCGACGGGCAGGAACAGGTTCCACAGGCCGGCGGCGCGCGCCTTCGGCTTGAGCTCCTCGATGATCGGGATCGGCGTCCAGCGCTTGCCGGCATCGG
Organism: Ramlibacter alkalitolerans; assembly: GCF_016722765.1. Classification (GTDB taxonomy): domain Bacteria; phylum Pseudomonadota; class Gammaproteobacteria; order Burkholderiales; family Burkholderiaceae_C; genus Ramlibacter; species Ramlibacter alkalitolerans. Next base: position 262,747 of record NZ_JAEQND010000003.1, read on the forward strand.
TGTTGGCCTGCAGCTGCTTCTTGTACGTGCCCTCGTTCGGGTACACGTGGTCGTCCATGAACTTCTGCAGGCGGGCCTGGAGTTCCTTGGTCTTGGCAGAGTAGTCGAAGTCCATGGTGGATGCAGTTCCTCGTGGTTGGAGAGTCAGGCCCGCTGCGCGAAGCTCCAGGCCAGTTCCGCCATCGGCCGCGCGGACTTGCCGGAAGCCACCGCCTGCTGGCTAGAGGCGGTGCCGGCCTCCACGCGCTTGGCGATGCCCTGCAGGATGGCGGCGATGCGGAACATGTTGTAGGCCATGTAGAAGTTCCAGTCGGCCTTCAGGTCGGCGACGGTCGACAGGCCCGTGCGATCGCAGTAGCGGCGGATGTAGTCGTCCTCGCTCGGGATGCCCAGCGCGGCGTGGTCGAGCCCGCCGATGCCGCGGAACGAGCCGTGTGGGACGTGCCAGGCCATGCAGTGGTAGCTGAAGTCCGCCAGCGGATGGCCCAGCGTGGAAAGCTCCCAGTCGAGCACCGCCACGGCGCGTGGCTCGGTCTCGTGGAACATCAGGTTGTCCAGCCGGTAGTCGCCGTGCACGATCGAGACCTTGCCTTCGTCGCGCGCCGCCGGCGGGATGTGCGCCGGCAGCCATTCGAGCAGCCGTTCCATCTCCGGGATCGGCTGGCTCATGGGCCCGGCGCCATCGGTCGAGGCCTTGTACTGCTTGCTCCAGCGGCCGATCTGGCGCTCGAAGTAGTTGCCCGGCTTGCCGTAGCCCGCCAGGCCGCGTTCCGCGAATTTCACCGTGTGCAGCGCCGCGATCACGCGGTTCATCTCGTCGTAGATGCGGGCGCGCTCGGCCGGCGCGATGCCGGGGAGGGCCTGGTCCCACAGCACGCGGCCCTGCATGAACTCCATGATGTAGAAGGCGCGGCCGATCACCGACTCGTCCTCGCACAGCACGTGCATCCGCGGCACCGGGACATCGGTGCCGGCGAGCCCGCGCATGACGGCGAACTCGCGCTCCACCGCGTGCGCCGAGGGCAGCAGCTTGGCGACCGGCCCCGGCTTGGAGCGCATCACGTAGCTGCGCTGCGGCGTCACCAGCTTGTACGTCGGGTTGGACTGCCCACCCTTGAACATCTCCACCGACAGCGGACCGCGGAAGCCTTCGAGGTTGCGCTCCAGCCAGGCGGTGAGCGCATCGACGTCGAAGGCGTGGCGCTCGGACACCGGCCGGGTGCCGACGAAATGCTCGTAGTTCTGCTCGCTCATGGGGCGGTCACTTCTCGTTGTCGGCTTCGACGATGCGCAGCAGGCTTTCGCGATTGCGCACCACCAGGCCGCCCGGTTCGATGCGGATCACGTCTTCGCGTTCCATCTGCTTGAGCTCCTGGTTGACGCGCTGGCGCGAGGCGCCCAGCAGCTGCGCGAGTTCCTCCTGCGCGAGCTGCAGGCCGATGCGCACCTCGCGGCCATCGGCCAGCGAGGGCACGCCGTAGCTGCGCACCAGGTGCGCCAGCTGCTTGGCCAGGCGCGCCCGCAGCGGCAGCGTGTTGAGGTCCTCCACCAGCCCGAACAGCTGGCGGATGCGGCGGGCCTGCAGCCGCAGCAGGGCCTCGTACAGCTCCACGTGCTGCGACAGGATCTTCTGCAGGTCCGCCCGCGAGACGAGCAGCATGGTGGTGTCGCCGTGCGCGTAGGCATCGTGGGTGCGGCGCTCGCCGTCGAAGATGGCGACGTCACCGAACCAGATCCCCGGTTCCACATAGGTCAGGGTGACCTGCCTGCCGGTGATGGAGGTCGAGCTCACGCGCACCGCGCCGCGCGCCACCGCGCTCCAGAACTCGGCCGGGTCGCCGCGGGCGCAGATCAGTTCGCCGTCCTTGTAGCGTTTGACGAAGGCGCATCGGAGGATGTCGTGGCGCAGCGATGGGGAAAGGGAGGAGAACCAGCGGCCGTTGTTGATGGCGGCGCGCTCCTCGATGGTAAGAATGGGGTCGTCCATGGTCTGTCTTGTGAGCGACTGCCGGGCCTCCTGCGTCGCATCGGGGGCCGCGCTCATTCGTAGTCCGGCTTCTGCTTGGCCAGGAAGGCGCCGATGCCGATCCCGCCGTTGGCGTGGTGCAGGTTGCGCACGAAGTGCTCGCGCTCCGCGGCTAGGTGGCGGGCCAGGGGGGTGTCGCCCGCGTCGTTGACCAGCTCCTTGATGCTGGCGATCGCATTGGGCGCACGCTCGTTGAGCCTTGCGGCGAATTCCAGGGCCTCCTGCAGCGCCGCGCCGGGAGCGCTGACGCGGTTGACCATGCCGAACTGCTGCAGGCGCAGCGGACCGATGCGCTCGCCGCACATCAGCAGCTCGTTGACGGCCTGCCGCGGCAAGGCCTGCGCGAGGCTCCAGGTGCCGCCGCCATCCGGCGACAGCGCGACGCTGCTGTAGGCCATCACGAACACGGCGTCCTCCGCCGCCACGATGAAGTCGCAGGCCAGCGCCAGCGAGAAGCCCGCGCCCGCGGCGGCGCCTTCGACCGCGGCGATCACCGGCTTGGGAAAGGTGCGGATCGCCTCGATCCAGCCGTGCAGGCCGTCGATGGATTGCGCCTGCACCGCGGGCGGCTGCTCGCGATTGGCCAGCAGGCGCTGCAGGTTGCCGCCGGCGCAGAAGGTGTTGCCGGCGCCGGTGATGACGACGCTGCGCACCTCGGGGTTGCTGTCCGCCGCGTTGAGCGCCTCGACGCCGGCCGCGTAGATCTCCGGCCCCAGCGCGTTGCGCAGTTCCGGATTGCTGATGGTCAGGACCATGGTGCGGCCCTGGCTGGCGCTTTTCAGTTCCGCGGGCATGGGTTCAGGCCTCTTCCTGCAGCAGCGACAGGCCGATGGCGCCGCGGCGGCGCAGCCAGGGGCTGGGGCGGTAGCGCGGGTCGCCGTACACCGTCTGCAGGTTGAACAGAACTTCCAGGATGTTCGTCGGGCCCCAGCGGTCCCCCATGGCCAGCGGGCCGAGCGGATAGCCCAGGCCCAGCGTCACCGCCGTTTCCAGGTCGCGCGGCGAGCAGACGCGCTGCTGGCACATGTCGGCCGCGATGTTGACGATGGTGCCGACGACGCGCTGCGTGACGAAGCCGCCCGAGTCGCGGATCACGCTGACCGGCTTGCCGTCGCGGGCGAACAGGGCGTGGGCGGCATCGCGCATGTCGGGGCGCGTCGCGGGGTTGGTGGCGAGCACGCGGCGCTTCGTGGCGGCATCCTCGATCAGCAGGTCGATGCCGACGGTGCGGGCGGGGTCGAGCCGCTCCACCACCGCCACCGTGGTGACGTCGAAACCGAGCGGCGCCACCAGCGTGAGCGCCTGCGCGGAGGGCGACTGGCCGGTCTCCACCTTGGCGCCCAGGTCCTTGAGCAGCTGGAACAGCTCGGCCCGGCGCGCGGCACGGTTGGAAACCCACACCGGCGGAATCTCCTGCACCGTGGGCGCGGGCGCTTCGGCCGGCACCTGCTGCTTGCCCTCGGCGTAGCGGTAGAAGCCCTCGGCCGTCTTGCGTCCCAGCATGCCGCCGGCGACGCGCTGGGCGGCGATGGGGCTGGGGCGGTAGCGCGGCTCGTCGTAGTACTGGCGGTAGATCGACTCCATCACCGGATGCGAGACGTCCAGCCCGGTCAGGTCCATCAGCTCGAAGGGCCCGAGCCTGAAGCCGACCTGGTCGCGCAGGATGCGGTCGATGGTGGCGAAATCGGCCACGCCCTCGCCGACGATGCGCAGCGCCTCGGTGCCGTAGCCGCGGCCGGCGTGGTTGACGATGAAGCCGGGCGTGTCCTGCGCCTGCACCGGCGTATGGCCCATCTGCCTGGCATACGCGGTGAGGCCTTCGCACACGGCGGGATCGGTCTTCAGGCCGGCGATCACCTCCACCACCTTCATCAGCGGCACCGGGTTGAAGAAGTGGTAGCCGGCGACGCGCTGCGGTCGCTGCAGCCCGTTGGCGATCGCGGTGACGGACAGCGAGGACGTGTTGGTGGCCAGCACGGCCTCGGGCCCCACGATGCCTTCGAGCTGCGCGAACAGGGCCTTCTTCACGTCGAGCCGTTCGACGATCGCCTCGACCACCAGCTCGCAGTCCGCCAGGTCCTGCAGGCTGCCGGCGGCGTGCAGCCGCTGCTTGGCCGCCTGCACGGCCCCGGCCTCCATGCGGCCCTTTTCCTGCAGGCGGTCCCATTGGGTCGCCAGGTCCGCCAGGGCCCGCTGCACGGCCTCGGGCTGGGTGTCGTAAAGACGCACGGTGCTGCCCGCCTGCGCCGCGATCTGCGCGATGCCGCGGCCCATGGCCCCGGCGCCCGCAATGCCGATGGTGTTGTAACGAGTCTCCATGCGGGCATTATCGGCGGGCGCGCAGTGCCCTCCGGACCCAACTTTTTGGGGGACCGGGTTCCGGCTTGCCTAGAATGGGCGCCTTCATGTTGCACAAAGTTACCTGGCGCGCCGTAGGCCTTGCCGCATGCGGCTGGCTGCTTGCCTGCGAAGCCGGCGCCCTCACCGTGGGCCGCGCCCGCGGCGCCGTGCTCCTGGGCAGGCCGCTGGACCTGGCGATCCCAGTGACGCTGGACGCCGCCGGCGAGGACGCGCCGTGCGCCAGCGCCGAGGTTTTCTACGGCGAAGAACGCTTGCGCCGCGACCCTTCCGTGCGCTGGGAGCCGGGCGCCGGCGGGCAGGGCGTGCTGCGCGTGAACTCGCCGGTCCCGGTGGACGAACCGATGGTGACCGTCTACCTGCGCGTGGGCTGCGGCCAGAGCATGACGCGGCGCTTCGTGATGCTGTCCGAGGTGCCGCCGGACAACGAACCGGCCACCGCGCCGCGGGTGGCGAACGTGCCGGCGCAGCCGCCGCTGGCGAACCCGGCGCCGTCGCGGCAGTCCTCGCCGCAGGCACCGGTGGCCGCCGCGCCCTCTGCGGCGGGTCCGCGTGCCGCGGCACCGGGCCGCCGCGATGCCGCTGCAGCGGACCATGCGGCAGTGGCCGCCCTGCGGCCCGAAACCGCCCTGCCGGCCGCGCGTCCGGGCCGGCCCGCCGCGCCGGCTCCGGCCACCCGGGCGCGCAAGCCGGAGGCCGGCGAGCCCCGGCCGCGCCTGAAGCTCGAACCGCTGGATCTGGGCGCGGATGGCGATCCGGGACTGCGCCTGTCGTCCGAGCTGCGCAGCGAGGTCGCCACCGACCCGCAGCGCCGCGCGGAAGCGGCTGCGCTGTGGAAGGCGCTGCAGAAGGGGCCGGACGAGGCGCTGCAGGACGCGCTGCGGCTGCAGTCGGTCGAACGCGAAATCAAGTCCCTGCGCGAGCTGACCCAGCAGAACGCGAGCACCGTCGCCCGCATGCGCGAGGAGGTGGAGCGCGCCCGGGGCAACCGCGGCATCGCCGGCGGCCTGGTGGCGGCGCTGTCGGCCGTCCTGCTGGCGCTGCTGGCGTGGGTGGGCTGGCGCTGGTGGGGCGAGCAGCGCTTGAAGCGCGTCGGCCGCTGGTTCGACGAGCACGGCGAGGCCAGCCTGCGCGCCGGGTCGCGCGCCGGCCCGGAGGGCCTGCAGACGCAGCCGGCGGCCATCCTGCGCGAAGGCCCGCCCGCGCCCGTGCGGCCGCCCGCGGCGACGGGCGCCGTGACGGTGAACGGCGGCGTGAGGCCGGCAGCCGCGACGGCGGCGGCCTTCGGCGCGGCGTCCGTCGCTGGCGCTGCTGCGCGGCCCGCCGCCCGGCCGGCCGCAGCGATGCCCGCACTCGCCCGCGACGACTTCCTGGCCAGCCGTGGCGGCATCACGCGCATGGTGGGCGTGCAGGAACTGATCGACGTGCACGACAAGGCCGATTTCTTCCTCTCCATCGGCGAGGTCGACCAGGCGATCGCGCTGCTCGAAGCGCACGTGCACGACGACGTCGAAACGAGCGCGCTGGCGTGGATGGACCTGCTGGAGCTGTACCACTCGCTGGGTCGCCGGGCGGAATACGAGCGCCTGCGCAGCGAGTTCCGCCAGCGCTTCACGGCCAGCGTGCCCGATTTCGATCATTTCGGCGAGCCGGGCGATTCGCTGGAGAACTACGAGCGGGCGCTCGGCCGCATCGTGGCCCTGTGGCCCTCGCCGCGCGTGCTGGACGTGATCGAGGAATCGATCTTCCGCAAGCCGGGGCTGCCGGGGGCCGAGCCGTTCAGCCTCGAGGCCTACCGCGAACTCGTGCTGCTGTACCACGTGGCCAAGGAACTGGCGGAGCAGGCGGCGCAGGGCACGCCCGTCGCCGCGACCTTCCACGACACCGCGGTGCATCCGCTGAACCTCGTGCCGCGCTCCGAGCCGCTCGGGCTGGAGCGCGACCTGATGGTGCCGCCGGCCTCGGCGCGCCTGGGCGTGGACATCGACCTGGGCACGCTGCCGGAGGCCGCGTCGGGCCGGCGCGAGCTGCCGGCGCTGGACTTCGATCTCGACGAGCCCACCGGCAACCCGTCGCTGGACGAAGCGCCCCGGGACCTCTGAGGCCGGGCCTCGCTAGTGCTTCGCCGACGCGAAGCGGCTGGCCAGCGTGCTCGCCGCCATCGCCGCCAGCACCCCGGCCACCCCGGCCCAGTGCAGCGAGTCCATGCCGCCGCGTGCGATCAGCCAGCCGCCTGCGGCCGCCCCGACCGCCTGGCCGGCATACATGGCGGAGGAATTCAGGGCGACGGTGGCCGACGCCAGGTCAGGCGCCATGCCGACCAGGCGGGCCTGCTGCGCCGAGTTGGTCGAAAAGCAACCCAGCGCCCACGGCACCGTGACCAGCATCGCCAGCGGCAGCGAGACGCCGAGCGGGAACAGCACGAAGCTTGCGGCCATCAGGGCCAGCCCGATCATCACGCAGCGCGCCGCGCCGATGCGGTCGATGTGGCGCGTCATCAGCACGTTGCCGGCCAGGCCGAAGGCGCCGAAGCACAGGAAGTAGAGGCTCAGCGCGCCAGGCTCCAGCCCCAGCTTCTGGCGGAAGTAGGGCGCCATGTACGAGAACAGCACGAACTGGCCGGCGGCCGACAGCACCGTCACGCTCACGACGATCATCAGCGGGCGCGAACGCAGCGTCTGCTGCCAGGCGGCGAACGAGAGCGCCGGCGGCTTCACCCCGGTGGGCAGGGCGCGCCAGACCCAGGCGGCACTGAGCACGCTCAGGGCAGCGACCAGCACCATGGCGCTGCGCCAGCCGAGCGTCCCGCCCACCAGGGCGCTCAGCGGCATGCCCACCACCGAGGCCAGGGACCAGCCGAGGAAGATGAAGGTGATGGCGCGCCCGCGCTGCCCGAGCGGCACCAGCAGGCCCAGCGAAGCCGCCGCCTGCGGCGTGAAGATCGCCGGCGGCACCAGGGCCAGCACGCGCAATGGGAGCAGGGAGGCGAAGCCGGGCGCGAACGCGCAGGCCAGGTGCAGGGCGGCGTACCAGAGCATCGACAAGGACAGGAGCAGCCGCCTGTCCCAGCCGGCGACGACGGAGGCGCACAGCGGCGCGCCCACGCACATCAGCAGCGCGCCGGCCGAGATCAGCTGGCCGGCCGTCGACACGGAGACGGCGAGGTCGCGGCTGATCTCGTCGAGCGTTCCCGGCACCGCCATCACGCCGGTGCCGATCACGAAATTGCCGAACAGCAGCGGCCACAGCACCGCCGGCAGCGGCTCGCGCAGGGCTGGCGATGACGGAATGACCTCGCTTCGCATCGATGACGCGGCTGCCGCCGCATGACCTTTCACGTCATGGCGCGCTGCGCCGGTCATGCCGGCGCAGCCGCGTCATTCCGTCATCAGCGGCGGACCTGCAGGGCGCCGGGATTGACGATGTTGGTGGGCGTGCCCTTGATGAAGTTCACCACGTTGTCGAAGGCGGCGCCGAAGTACAGCTCGTAGCTTTCCTGCTCGACGTAGCCGATGTGCGGAGTGCAGATGCAGTTCTCGAGCCGCAGCAGCGCGTGGCCCTGCAGGATCGGCTCGCTTTCGAAGACGTCGATGGCGGCCATGCCCGGGCGCCCGCGGTTGAGCGCGGCGATCAGCGCCTCCGGCTCGATCAGCTCCGCGCGCGAGGTGTTCACCAGCAGGGCGGTGGGCTTCATGCGGGTCAGGTCCTCCAGCCGCACGATGCCGAGCGTCTCGTCGTTCAGGCGCAGTTGCAGCGTGAGCACGTCGCTGTCGGTGAACAGGGCTTCGCGGCTGGTGGCGGCCATGAGGCCGTCACCCTCGGCCCGGGCCCGCGATTCCGGGCTGCCCCAGACCTGCACCCGCATGCCGAAGGCCTTGCCGTAGCCGGCCACCAGCTGGCCGATCTTGCCGTAGCCCCAGATTCCGAGCGTCTTGCCGCGCAGGACCTGGCCGACGCCGAAGTTGGGCGGCATGGAGGACGACTTCATGCCGGACTGCTGCCAGGCGCCGTGCTTCAGGTTGCTGATGTACTGGGGCAGGCGGCGCATCGCCGCCATGATGAGCGCCCAGGTGAGTTCGGCCGGCGCCACCGGCGAGCCCACGCCCTCGGCCACGGCGATGCCGCGCTCGGTGCAGGCTTCGACATCGATGTGGGCGCCGACGCGGCCGGTCTGGGAAATGAGCTTCAGGCGCGGCAGCTTCTCGACGAGCTGGCGCGTGATGTGGGATCGTTCGCGGATCAGGACGATGACGTCGGCGTCGCGCAGGCGCACGGAGAGCTGGCCGATGCCCTTGACGGTGTTGGTGAACACCTTGGCGGGGTAGGCTTCCAGCTTGGACGCGCACTGGAGCTTGCGCACGGCGTCCTGGTAGTCGTCGAGGATCACGATGTTCATTCCCTCGATTGTGCCTTGCATGCGGTCGCGCCCATGGCTGCGCTGGGGCGGGCCGCGCCAGCCGGCGCGCGGCAGCCAGAAGGGGCCGGCGACTGGGGTTTCCCGCACGCTCCTAAGATGTCGGCTTTCAGCGAAGAGGAAATTTCCCATGACGATGTCGATGTACGCGGCGAGCATCCCCGTGTTCCAGCACATGCTGCGCAACCTGGCCTTCATCCTGGAGAAGGGCGAAGCCAACGCGCAGGCCCGCGGCTTCGACCCGGCAGCCCTGACCACCTACCGGCTGGCGCCGGACATGCTGCCCTTCACGCGCCAGGTGCTGATCGCCTGCGATGCGGCCAAGCTGTGCGCGGCGCGCATCTCCGGCGTGGAAGCGCCGAAGTTCGAGGACAACGAGGCCACCTTCGCCGACCTGCGGGCACGCGTGCAGAAGACGCTGGCCTACCTGGAGACGGTGCCGGCCAGCGCCATCGACGGCAGCGAGGACAGGCAGATCACCATCCCGGTGGGACGCGAGAAGACGCGCACCATGAGTGCCCAGGCCTACCTCACCACCTGGGCGCTGCCGAACTTCTTCTTCCACATCACGATGACCTACGCGATCCTGCGGCACAACGGCGTGGACCTGGGCAAGGCGGATTACCTGGCGGGCGCAGCGGGGCGCTGAGAGCGGTCTTCGTAGGCTGGCGGTGAGCCGCGAAGCGCGACCGAGCGCCGCTGGCGGCGCGTAGTCCGAGGCGCCAGCCTCGGCAACCCCAGCGTTCAGCGTGCAATCGCTGGGGTTCGCGCCTGCGCGGCTCACCCCAGCCTACGAAAGCTGCCGTATCAGCAACCTTGCGCCTCCAGCGCGGCGAGCCGGTCGAGTTCGGCGCAGACATCCGCCAGCCGGCCCGAGATCACCATGCGGCCGGCGGTGCTGCGCGGCGCGCTCGGCTCCAGCACGCGCACGACGCGCAGAGGCTTGAGCGCCTGGCCCGGCAAGGCCGTTGCCGGCACTGCGCGGGCGGGCGCAGCGGCCGAAGGCGCCGTGTGCGGTGCCAGGGTGGCGAGCAGCCGGCGGAAGGCGGCGGCCAGGCGGGAAAGCGAAACGAAAGCGGTTGCCATGTGAGAGCTCCTGGGGGAGAGAAACACAGGCAGGATTGACGAGGAAGGCTGCTGCCGCAGGGTGATGGCGATCGCTTCGCCATACGCCTGCCACCTGCGGCGGCCGCCGTGGCCTTACCTTACATGAGCATCGTGTTGCGGATCAGGCCGACCGCGACGCCCTCGATCTCGAATGGCTCGCCGGGCTCCACCACGATCGTGGGGTAGTCCGGGTTTTCGGCGTGCAGCTCGATCAGGTGCTTGTTGCGGCGGAAGCGTTTGACGGTGACGTCTTCGCCGAGGCGTGCCACCACGATCTGGCCGTTCTTGGCCTCGCGCGTGGCCTGCACGGCGAGCAGGTCGCCATCCATGATGCCGGCATCGCGCATGGACATGCCGCGCACCTTGAGCAGGTAGTCGGGGCGGCGCTGGAACAGGCCGCTTTCCACGTAGTACGTCTTGTCCACGTGTTCCTGCGCGAGGATCGGCGAGCCCGCGGCCACCCGGCCCACCAGCGGCAGGGCCAGCTGCAGCAGCGTGGGCAGCGGCAGGTCGAACTGCTTGACGCGGGCTTCCTGGATGGCGCGAAGCGTCTCGCCCTTCAGGCGGATGCCGCGCGAGGTGCCGCTCACCAGGTCGATCACGCCCTTGCGGGCGAGGGCCTGCAGGTGCTCCTCCGCGGCGTTGGCTGACTTGAAGCCGAGTTCCTCCGCGATTTCGGCGCGGGTGGGCGGCGCCCCCGTGCGCTCGATGGCGCTCTGGATCAGGTCCAGAATCTGCTGCTGGCGCGGCGTGAGCTTGGGTGGCTCCATAGCTGGCTCCTGGTCCGTTGCGGTGGCGGGCTGGCGGGCGATGCTTGCCATGGTGGGACTGTGTTGATATCCAGTATCTGTATTTTTGAACAGTTTGGGGCGGAATGCAAGCGCAGGAACGAAGAATCGTGGTACTGGCCACCGGCGGCACGATCGCCGGGCGCGCGGCGACGGCCAGCGACAACCTGGGCTACCGGGCGGCGCAGCTCGGGGTCGAGCAGTTGCTGGCTGGCGTGCCGGTGCCGGCGGGCTGGGCCGTGGAAGGCGAGCAGGTCGCGCAGGTCGACAGCAAGGACATGGACTTCGGCGTCTGGCGCGCCCTCGCGCAGCGCTGCGACCAGGCCCTCGCGCGCGACGACGTGGCCGGCATCGTGGTCACGCACGGCACCGACACGATGGAGGAGACGGCGTTCTTCCTGCAGGCCGTGCTGGCGCCGCGCAAGCCGGTGGTGCTGACCGGCGCGATGCGGCCGGCGACCTCGGTGGCGGCCGATGGACCCCAGAACCTCGCCGATGCGCTGTCGGTCGCCGCGTCGGGTCAGGCGCGCGGCGTGTGCGTGGTGTTCGCGGGGGCCGTGCACGGCGCCCCCGACGTGCGGAAGGTGCACGGCTATCGCGCCGATGCGTTCTCCTCGGGGGACGCGGGGCCGGTGGCCTATGTGGAAGAGGGCGCCCTGCGCGTGCTGCGCCCCTGGCCCGAAGGCACGGCGGTGCGCGATGTGCAGGCGCTGCCCCAGCCGGCGCAGTGGCCGCGGGTGGAGATCATCCTGAGCCACGCGGGCGCGAGCGGTGCGATCGTTGCGGCGCTCGTGAAGGACGGCGTGCGCGGCCTGGTGGTGGCGGGCACCGGCAACGGCACGGTGCATGCCGCGCTCGAAGGCGCGCTGCTGCAGGCGCAGGACCAGGGGGTGGTGGTGCGGCGCGCCTCGCGCTGCCTGCAGGGGCGCGTGCTGGCGCACGCGGGGGACCGGCTGCCGGTGGCGCAGGGGCTCACGCCGGTGCAGGCGCGGATCGCCTTGATGCTGGAGTTGATGGCGGGGTGATGAGCGCTGGGGTTCGCGCTGCCGCGGCTCACCGCCAGCCTACGCGCGCCGCGCGTGCCGCCTGCCCGTAGGCTGGGGTGACGCCAGGAATCCCAGCGATCGGCGCAGCGGCAGCGAGCCGGAGAATCAGCGTCCGCAATCCGCCAGCGCTTCCAGCGCCCGCGCGGTGATCTCGTCGACGCTTCCCATGCCGTCGATCTTGCGCACCTTCGGCGCGTTCTGCGGATCGCTCTTCGCCCAGTTGCTGTAGTAGTCCACCAGCGGACGCGTCTGGGCGGCATAGACCTCCAGGCGCTTGAGGACGGTTTCCTCGCGGTCGTCGTCGCGCTGGATCAGCGGCTCGCCGGTGACGTCGTCGCGGCCTTCGGCCTTGGGCGGATTGAACTTGACGTGGTAGGTGCGGCCGGACGCGGGATGCGAGCGGCGGCCGCCCATGCGTTCCACGATCGCGGCGAAGGGCACGTCGATCTCCAGCACGCAGTCGATCTTCACGCCGGCGGCCTTCATGGCCTCGGCCTGCGGGATCGTGCGCGGAAAGCCGTCGAACAGGAAGCCGCGGGCGCAGTCGGGCTGCGCGATGCGCTCCTTGACCAGGCCGATGATGATGTCGTCGCTGACCAGGGCACCGGAATCCATCACCTTCTTGGCGGCCAGCCCCAGCGGGGTGCCGGCCTTGACCGCGGCACGCAGCATGTCGCCGGTGGAGATCTGCGGGATGCCGTACTTCTCGCACAGGAAGGTGGCCTGCGTGCCTTTGCCGGCGCCCGGTGCGCCCAACAGGATCAGTCTCATGGGAATCCTCGGATGGTCTGGAATCGGTCGGCTGCGGGCCGAGCCAAGCCGTCGCGCGCCTGTTGCCGCCGAGGATAGCACGCAGCCTCCTGCGCGGAACTTACGCGCGCGGCGAGGTTCCTTGTCCTGCGGCAAAGAGGGCGCGCACCCGCTCGAGGTCTTCGGGCGTGTCCACGCCGGCCCCCGGCGCGGTGGCGCTCACGTGCACGGCGATGCGGTGCCCGTGCCAGAGCGCGCGCAATTGCTCCAGCGCCTCGCACGATTCCACCGGCGCCTGCGGCATGCGCGGAAAGGCGCGCAGGAACCCGGCGCGGTAGCCGTAGATGCCCACGTGCCGCAGCGGCGCCGGGTCGGGCAGCGCGCCCACACCCTCGGCGAAGCCGTCGCGCCACCACGGGATCGGCGCGCGGCTGAAGTACAGCGCCAGGCCGTCGGCCTGCAGCACCACCTTCACCACGTTGGGGTTCAGGAAGTCGGCCACGCTCGCGATCGGGTGGGCGGCCGTGCTCATGCTGGCCTGCTCACGGTCACGCAGCAGCTTCGCCACCGCATCGATCAGCGCCGGATCGATCAGCGGCTCGTCGCCCTGCACGTTGACGACGAGGTCGTCGTGCTCCAGCCCGAGCTGCTCGCATGCCTCCGCGAGGCGGTCGCTGCCGGAAGGATGGTCGGCACGGGTGAGCACCGCGCGCACGCCGTGGGCGCTGCAGGCATCGGCGATGCGCTCGCTGTCGGTGGCCACCACGACCTGCGCGGCGCCCGACTGCTCGGCGCGCTGCGCCACGCGCACGACCATCGGCAGGCCGGCGATGTCGGCCAGCGGCTTGTCCGGCAGGCGCGTGGAGGCGAGCCGGGCGGGGATCAGGACGGTGAAGCTCACGCGCGGGTCTGCAGCGCGGGTCAGACGAGGGGCGTGCGCGGGGGCAGGCGCTCCAGTTCCTCGTCGCCCAGGGTGCGCGCCTCGTCTTCCAGCAGCACGGGAATGCCATCGCGGATCGGGTACGCGAGCCGGGCGCTGCGCGAAAGCAGTTCCTGGCGCTCGCGGTCGAGGTCCAGCGGACCCTTGGTCACGGGGCAGACGAGAAGCTCAAGCAGGCGAGGATCCATGGGCGGATGATAGCTGTGCGTCCAGCAGGCGATCGAAGGCGTCCCAGAACGCCTGCGGGATCTCCACCTGCAGTGGCACGGCCCAGGCATCGGGCCGCAGGGCCCACAGCTTGACGGCATCCTTTTCCGTGCACAGCAGGCACGCGTCGGCCGGAATCGCCGCGGGCAGGTGGACGAAATCGTGGTGGTCGGGCAGGCCGTAGGTGGCGGTGAGCGTGAGGCCGGCAGCACGCAGCATGTCGAAGAAGGCCTCCGGCGAGGCGATGCCGGCCAGCGCGATCACGGGCACGCCACGCAGGTCCGCCAGCCGCCGGCGGGCGCCGTCGCCGCGCAGCGCCTCGGTCGCGAGCGTGCGCCGCAGGACGTGGCCCTCGATGCCGGGCGTTTCGGAATCGCGCAGCACCAGGTCGACCGGCCGCGGCCAGTGTTCCCGCATGGGGCCGGCCGGCAGCAGCAGGCCATTGCCGATGCCGCGGCGGTCGAAGACGCAGATCTCGATGTCGCGCGCGAGTGCGTGGTGCTGCAGGCCGTCGTCGCTGACGATCACCTGCGTGCCCGGATAGGCGGCGAGCAGCGCCCGCGCCGCCTGCGCCCGCCGGCGCGCGACGAACACCGGCAGGCCGCCATTGCGCCGCAGCAGCAGCGGTTCATCGCCGGTGAGGACGGGGTCGTCCTGCGGCCGCACTTCGCGGCAGTCCAGGGTGCTGCGGCCGTGGCCGCGCGAGACGACACCGGCGCGCACGCGCCGGCGGCGCAGGTGCTGCAGCAGGGCCAGCACCACGGGGGTCTTGCCGGCACCGCCCGCGATCACGTTGCCGACGACGATCACCGGCACCGGCAGGCGTTCGACCGGGCGCCGGCCCGAGGCATAGAGGCGGCGGTGCAGCGCGGTGCCGGCGCGATAGACGAGCGAGACAGGCCACAGCAGGCGAGCCACCGGCCCCCGCCGCAGCCAGGCGCGCTGCAGTCCGCTCACTTGGCGCCGGCCTGCGCCGAAGACTGCGTGGCGAACGTGATCTGGCTCAGGCCGATGCGGCGCGCCGCTTCCATCACCGTGATCACCGACTGGTGGGTGGCGGTGGCGTCGGCGCTGATGATGACGACGGAGTCCTTGCCTGCCTTGGACGCTTCGGCCATCGATTCGGCCAGGGCCTCGGGGCCGCGGCCGCTGACCGGCTGCTTGTTGACCATGTAGCGGCCGTCGCTCGAGACCGCGACGATCAGTTCGCGCGGGTAGTCGCGCTGCGCGTCGGTGTCGGCCACCGGCAGGCGCAGCTGCATCTCCGTGAACTTGCTGTACGTGGTGGTGAGCATGAGGAAGATCAGCACCACCAGCAGCACGTCGATGAACGGGATCAGGTTGATCTCCGGTTCGTCCTTGGCGCGAAGACGGAAGTTCATGCCCTGCGCAGGTTGATCAAATGGCGGGCGAAGCGCTCGGCGGAGAGTTCGAGCGTGAGCAGGTATTCGTCCACGCGCCCGCGGAAGTAACGCCAGAAGATCAGGGCCGGAATCGCGACGATCAGGCCGAAGGCCGTGTTGTAGAGGGCCACCGAGATGCCGTGCGCCAGCTGCGCGGGGTTGCTGCCCGTCGCCGCGCCGGCGCCCGACTGCGAGCCGAAGATCTCGATCATGCCGATGACGGTGCCCAGCAGGCCCAGCAGGGGCGCGGCCGAAGCGATCGTGGCCAGTGCGTTCAGGTAGCGCTCCAGGCGGTGCGCCACGGCGCGGCCGGTGTTCTCCATGTTCGCGCGCAGGTCCGCCTCGGTGCAGCGGGGATCGGAGTTGAGCGCGCGGAAGCCGCTGGCCAGCACTTCGCCCAGCGCGGAATTCTGCTCGAGCTGGCGCACGACGTCGGGCGAGGGCACGGAGGCGCGCGAGACGGCCAGCGCCTCGTCCAGCAGTTTCGGCGGGGCGACCTTGGCTGTCTTGAGGCTCAGGAAACGCTCGATGACGAGCGCCAGGGCCAGGATGGAGCAGGCAACGAGCGGCCAGATCGGCCAGCCTGCGGCTTGTATGATCGAAAACAAACGGGGTCCTCCGCCGGGGTGTACTGCTGGTCGGGCGGCGCTTGCGCGCTGCCTCGCGCGGATTATCGCGGCATGCCGCATTGTCGGACCAGTTTGCAAGGGTCGTAGGCGAGGTCGACGTATCCGTAGGACGACACTCACAAAAGTTGTGGATAACTTTGTTGAGAAAACCCCTTTGCCGCAGCGCCGACCCGCGCCAGTCCTGCACCGCGACAGAACGATGACCAAATGAGCAGGAAAAAACCGTTGAAAATCAAGGACTTGCTCCGAGGAATCAGCGTCCTGGCCCGTCCTGGGGTGTTTTTCCCCGATTCCGGGCTTCTGTGGATGAATTTCCATGGGGTTTTCACTAGGGAAGACCGGCTTTGTTGACGGACGGCAGCCCGGCTGCGCCGCGGGTCTGGGCGGTCGGCGCACTGTGCCGGGCCGTGGCCGACGCCCTGGAGGCGCGCTTCAATCCGGTCAGCGTGCGCGGGGAGATCACCGGGTTCTCGCGGGCGGCCAGCGGCCACTGCTACTTTTCGCTCAAGGACACGCAGGGGCAGGTCCGCTGCGCCATGTTCCGCCGCAGCGCCAGCCTGCTGGCGTTCGCGCCGCGCGATGGCGAACTGGTCGAAGTGAGCGGGCGGCTGGGCGTATACGAGCAGCGGGGCGACCTGCAACTGGTGGTCGAGAGCATGCGCCGGGCCGGGCAGGGCGCGTTGTTCGAGCAGTTCTTGCGCCTGAAGGCGAAGCTCGAAGCCGAAGGCCTGTTCGAGGCCGGCCGCAAGCGCCCGCTGCCCTTGCTGCCGCGCGGCATCGGCATCGCCACTTCGCTGGGCGCGGCGGCGCTGCACGACGTCGTGACGTGCCTGCGCCGCCGTGCGCCGCACGTGCCGGTGGTGCTCGCGCCCGCGGCGGTGCAAGGGATGCAGGCCCCTGCAGAACTCGTCGCAGCGCTCGAATCGCTGTACCGGCTGGCGGGCCGCGGCACGATCGACGCGATCCTGCTGGTGCGCGGCGGCGGCTCCATGGAGGACCTGTGGGCCTTCAATGACGAACGGCTGGCGCGCACCATCGTGCGCAGCCCCGTGCCGCTGGTGAGCGGCGTGGGGCACGAGACCGACTTCACGATCGCCGATTTCTGCGCCGACCTGCGCGCGCCCACGCCGACGGCCGCGGCGGAACTCGCGGCGCAGCCGCGCGAGGCGTGGCTGGGGGCGCTGCGCATCCTGCACGAGCGGCTGCAGGAAGCTGCGCAGCGCCGACTCGACCGGGCGGAGCAGCGACTCGACCAGGCGGCGGCGCACCTGGGCCGGCCGTCCGCGCGCACCGCCCAGCAGCACCTGCGCATCGAACGCCAGGCGCAGCGCCTGCGGCTGGCGCTGGCGTCGCGGCTGCGGCGCGCGCAGGAGGAACTGCGCGCCGCCCGCGACGGCCTGCGCGGCGGCATCGCCGAGCGCGTGAGCCGCGCGGCGCGCCAATGCGAGCGCGTGGAGATGCGGCTGGAACTGCTCGATCCGCGCCTCGTGCTGCAGCGGGGCTATGCGCTGCTGACGGATGCCGCCTCGGGCCAGCCACTCACGAGCGCGCGCGCCCTGCACGAAGGGCAGGCCGTGCGGGCCGCCCTTGCGGATGGCGAGGTTGATCTTCGCGTGGCGCCGCGAAGCGGGAATCCTTCCTAGAATCGGCGGTTCGACACCACAACCAGCGAAAGAAGAGCCATGGAACACGTCCTGCCCCCCCTGCCGTATCCCATCGACGCACTGGCCCCGCACTATTCCCGCGAGACGCTCGAGTATCACCACGGCAAGCACCACAACGCGTACGTGGTGAACCTGAACAACCTGCAGAAGGGCACCGAGTTCGAGAACATGCCGCTGGAGGACATCATCCGCAAGTCCTCGGGCGCCATCTACAACAACTCCGCCCAGGTGTGGAACCACACCTTCTTCTGGAACTGCATGAAGCCCGAGGGCGGCGGCGAGCCCACCGGCGCGCTGGCGCAGGCGATCACCGGCAAGTGGGGCAGCTACCAGGCGTTCCGCGAAGCCTTCGTGAAATCCGCCGTCGGCAACTTCGGATCAGGCTGGACCTGGCTGGTGAAGAAGGCGGACGGCACGGTGGACATCGTCAACACCGGCGCCGCGGGCACGCCGCTGACCACCGCCGACCGCGCGGTTCTGACGGTGGATGTGTGGGAACACGCGTACTACATCGACTACCGCAACCTGCGCCAGAAGTTCGTGGAGACCTTCCTGGACAAGCTGGTGAACTGGGAATTCGCGGCGAAGAATTTCGGTTGATCGGGCGCTGCGCGCAATGACGGAAGGGCCGCTTGCGCGGCCCTTCCTGCTGGGGTTCGCAGGGCTCACCGCCAGCCTACCGCCGGACCGCCGTGCGTAGGCTGGCGGTGAACCGCGAAGCGCGTGAACCCCAGCGACCCCTCAACGAAAGATCGGCCCCCCCAGCTTCGTCCCCGCCTTGATCCCCTTCTTGGCGAACCACCCCTTGTTCATCTCCAGCACGTAGCGCACGGGCTTGTCGGAGCAGTGCGCATCGAGCGTCTGCGGCTTCATCTCGTCGGTGTTGACGATGGTGCCGTCGTCGGCGACGAAGGCGATGGCCAGCGGCAGCAGCGTGTTCTTCATCCAGAAGCACTGCTGGCTCGGCGCCTCGAACACGAACAGCATGCCCTCGTGCTGCGGCATCTCCTTGCGGTGCATCAGCCCCGTCATGCGCTGCTCGTCGGTGGCGGCGACCTGCGCGTCGATCACGTGCATGCCGGCGGTGAGCTTCACGCGCGGCAGGTTCATCTGCGGCTCCTGCGCGTGCGCGAGGGGGGCCAGCAGCAGGGCGGCGAGGGCGAGGGACTTCATCATGCGGCGATTGTGCGGTGGAAACAAAAATGCCCGCGCGCGGCGGGCATTCCGGGCCGGGACCCAGGACTCAGTTCTTGTCCTTCTTGGCGGTCTTCTTGCTGGACTTCTTGGCGACCTTCTTGGTGGCCTTGGCGTCCTTCTTGGCGTCCTTCATGTCCGCCTTGGCATCGGCCTTGACTTCCGTCTTGGCAGCCGAGGCACCAGCCATCGGGGCACCGGCGTGCGAAGCGGCGAAGGCGGTGGACATGGCGAACACGGAGGCGGCCAGGACGGCGAGCAGCTTGCTCATGGAAAATCCTTTCAGGGTTGGGAAGTTCTTTTCTTACCTCCCGTACCACCGGGCGGCCCATCCGTAACGGAGCGGAGCAGCGGCCGGTTGACAGCCGCCGCGAAGGCGGCACTCAGGGTCATCCCGAGCCCACCAAGACAAAGGCCCGCCAGGGGCGGGCCAGTGACGCGGCCGCGCGATGCGGCCGGCAAGGGGAAGCAGCCGATTACGACTTCTTCTCTTCCTTCTTCTCTTCCTTCTTCACTTCGGCCTTCGGGGCGGCCTTCTTGGCCTTCTTGTCGGCCTTGGCGACCTTCTTTTCTTCCTTCTTGGCTTCGGCCTTGACTTCGGCCTTCTCTTCCTTCTTCTCGGCCTTCACGACGGCCTTTTCTTCCTTCTTCGCTTCGACCTTGGCCGGAGCAGCGGCGGCGGCCGGGGCGGCGGCGGCGGCCGGGGCGGCGGCGGGGGCCTGGGCGAACACGGCAGCGGAGAACAGGCCGGCGATGAGGGTGGCGAGCAGCTTGGTCATTGGATTCCTTGGGAGCTTTCGTTTTGAAAAAAATGCCCAACGCGATGTCAGACCCTCCGCCAACGCGGCAATGCGGCGGCCGGTTGACACAACCGCGGCAGACCTTGATCTGGCGCATTCTTCGCTGCAAGGAAGCCGACAGCTTCGCCGCTAGAATCCGCTCGTTTCCCCCGCCGGCCCGCCCGGTGCGGCACATCCGATCCCTTCCGGAGACGTTTCCCCCATGGCTTACCAGCACATCCAGGTCCCCTCGCAGGGCCAGAAGATCACCGTGAACGCCGACATGTCGCTGAACGTGCCGGACCAGCCGATCATTCCCTACATCGAGGGCGATGGCACCGGCCTGGACATCACCCCCGTGATGCTGAAGGTGGTGGATGCCGCGGTCCAGAAGGCCTACGGCGGACAGAAGAAGATCCACTGGATGGAGATCTTCGCCGGCGAGAAGTCGACCCGCGTCTACGGCCCGGACGTCTGGCTGCCCGACGAAACCCTGCAGGCGGCGCGCGAGTACGTCGTCTCGATCAAGGGCCCGCTGACCACGCCGGTCGGCGGCGGCATCCGCTCGCTGAACGTGGCGCTGCGCCAGGAGCTGGACCTGTACGTCTGCCTGCGGCCGATCCAGTACTTCCGCGGCGTGCCTTCGCCCGTGAAGGCGCCCGAGAAGACCAACATGGTGATCTTCCGCGAGAACTCGGAAGACATCTACGCCGGCATCGAGTACGAGGCCAACACCGACAAGGTCAAGAAGCTGGTCGATTTCCTGATCAAGGAAATGGGCGTGAGCAAGATCCGCTTCCCGCAGACCTCCGCCGTCGGCATCAAGCCGGTGTCCGTCGAAGGCACCGAGCGCCTGGTGCGCAAGGCGATCCAGTACGCCATCGACAACGACAAGCCCAGCGTGACGATCGTGCACAAGGGCAACATCATGAAGTTCACCGAGGGCGGCTTCCGCGACTGGAGCTACGCGCTGGCGAAGAAGGAGTTCGGCGCGGTGGAGATCGACGGCGGCCCCTGGTGCAAGTTCAGGAACCCGAAGACGGGCAAGGACATCATCGTCAAGGACTCGATCGCCGACGCCTTCCTGCAGCAGATCCTGCTGCGCCCGGCGGAATACAGCGTGATCGCCACGCTGAACCTCAATGGCGACTACATCTCCGACGCCCTGGCGGCGCAGGTCGGCGGCATCGGCATCGCGCCCGGCGCCAACCTGAGCGACACGGTCGCCATGTTCGAGGCCACGCACGGCACCGCGCCGAAGTACGCCGGCAAGGACTATGTGAACCCGGGTTCCGAGATCCTGTCGGCCGAGATGATGCTGCGCCACATGGGCTGGACCCAGGCCGCCGACCTGATCATCAGCTCCATGGAAAAGTCCATCCTGTCCAAGAAGGTCACGTACGACTTCGCGCGCCTGATGGAGGGCGCCACGCAGGTGTCGTGCTCCGGCTTCGGGCAGGTGATGATCGACAACATGTAGCGCGGCGCCTTGCGAGCCGCCATTCAATAGCCGGACCCAGAGGACGCAAAGGGTACGCAAAGGACGCAAAAGACATCCCTTCAAAGGTTTTCTTTGCGTTCTCTGCGTACCCTTTGCGCCCTCTGCGTCCGGCTGTTGCATTGGTGCCCCTCAAGCGTCCGCGATGCACATTGATTGATGCGCGTCAGAACGCGGGCCGGTACGCGCGCGTATCGTCGGCGGCATCCGTCCCTTCCGGGCGCGGCAATCCACTCCATGTCCGTCGTACCAACACCTCCAGCCAATCCCTTCGAGCTGGTCTGCCCGGCGGGCAGCCTGCCCGCCCTCAAGGCCGCCGTCGACGCCGGCGCCGACTGCGTCTACATGGGGATGCGCGACGCCACCAACGCGCGCAACTTCGCCGGCCTGAACTTCGACCGCGCCGCGACCGAGAACGGCATCCGCTATGCCCACGAGCGCGGCAGCAAGGTGCTGATGGCCATCAACACCTATCCGCAGGCGGGGCAGGGCGAACGCTGGCGCAGCGCCGTGGATACCGCGGCGCAACTGGGCGTCGATGCCGTCATCGTCGCCGATCCGGGCCTGCTGCAGTACGCCGCCCGCCAGCACCCGCAGCTGCGGCTGCACCTGTCGGTGCAGGGCTCGGCCACCAATTACGAAGCGATCAACCTTTATCGCGAGCAGTTCGGCATCCAGCGCGCCGTGCTGCCGCGCGTGCTGTCGCTCGAGCAGGTCAAGCAGCTGGCGCAGCGCACGCAGGTCGAGATCGAGGTGTTCGGCTTCGGCAGCCTGTGCGTGATGGTGGAGGGGCGCTGCCAGCTGTCGTCCTACGTCACCGGCGAGTCGCCCAACACGCACGGCGTGTGTTCGCCGGCCAAGGCGGTGCGCTGGCAGGAAACGCCGCGCGGCCGCGAGGCGCGCCTGGGCGGCGTGCTGATCGACGTCTACGGTGAAGGCGAGAACGCCGGCTACCCCACGCTGTGCAAGGGCCGCTTCGATGTCGACGGCGAACAGAACTACTACGCCATCGAGGAGCCGACCAGCCTCAACACGCTGGACCTGCTGCCGCAGCTGATGAAGATCGGCGTGCGTGCGATCAAGATCGAGGGCCGCCAGCGCAGCCCCGCCTACGTCGCGCAGGTCACGCGCATCTGGCGCGAGGCGATCGACCAGTGCGTGGCCGCCGGCCACCGCTACGCCGTCAAGACCCAATGGATGGCGGGCCTCGACCAGCTCGCCGAAGGCCAGCAGCACACGCTCGGCGCCTACCACCGTTCCTGGAAATAAGAAGAAGTCCCATGAAGCTGTCCCTGGGCCCCCTGCAGTACTACTGGCCGCTCGCGAACGTGCAGGCCTTCTACGCCGGCATCGCCGACACGCCGGTCGACATCGTCTATCTCGGCGAGGCCGTGTGCTCGCGCCGGCACGAGGTGAAGCTGGCCGACTGGCTGGAGATCGCGCACATGCTGCGCGGCGCCGGCAAGGAGGTGGTGCTGTCCACGCAGGTGCTGCTGGAGTCCGGCGCCGACGTCACCGGGCTGCACAAGATCGCCGCCAACGGCGAGTTCCACGTCGAGGCCAACGACATGGGCGCGGTGCACTGCTGCGCGGGCAAGGTGCCCTTCGTCGCCGGCCCGCACCTGAACATCTACAACGGCGACACGCTGCGCTGGGTGGCGGGGCTGGGCGCGGCGCGCTGGGTCATGCCGGTGGAGATGAAGCGCGAGGACCTCGCCACGCTGCACAGCGAGCGCCCCGAGGGCCTGGAGACCGAGGTGTTCGCCTTCGGTCGCCTGCCGCTCGCCTTTTCCGCCCGCTGCTTCACGGCGCGCCACCTGAACCTGCCCAAGGACGACTGCGGCTTCAGCTGCATCGCCCACCCCGACGGCCAGGTGCTGCGCACGCGCGAGAACGAGCCCTTCCTCGTGCTCAACGGCATCCAGACGCAGTCCGCGCGCGTGCACTCGCTGCTGGGCGACCTGCCGTCGCTGGCGCAGGCCGGCGTCGACGTGGTGCGCCTGTCGCCGCAGTCGCAGCACATGCCGCAGATCATCTCCCTGTTCGATGCGGTGCGGCGCGGCACGACGAGCCCCCGCGCGGCGCATGCCGCCAGCCTGGAACTCCTCCCTGACGAGCCCTGCAACGGCTACTGGCACGGCCGCTCCGGCCTCGAGCAGGTGACCGAGGCCTTCGCATGACCACGCCGCTCTTCTCGCTTTCCGCCTTGCCCGAGTGCCCGAAGCCGATCGCCGCGGTGCTCGAGCGCCTGCCGTCGTTCCCGGGTTCGCTGGTGCTGGCCACCGCGCTCAACGCCATCCTGGCGCCGCAACTGCCGGAAGACGTCAAGCAGATGATGTCCGGCCGGCGCTTTCGCATCCATGTGCGCGACGCGCGCCTGTCGTTCGACTTCGCGTGGAACGGCAGCCGCTTCACGCCCCTGTCGCGCCAGGCGCAGCCGGACCTGACGATCAGCGCCAGCGGCCCCGATTTCCTGCGCATCGCGCGCCGGCAGGAAGACCCGGACACGCTGTTCTTCAACCGCCGCCTGAGCATGGAAGGCGACACCGAACTGGGGCTGGTCGTGAAGAACACGCTCGACGCCCTGGAGCTGCCGGTGTTCGATCTCTCGCGCTTCACGCGCGGCCGCGGCGCGCCCAGGCCTTGACGTACCGCGACCTGCGCGAATTCGTCGCCCAGCTGGAGCAGGGCGGCGAGCTGAAACGCGTCGCCCAGGCGGTGTCGCCGCACCTGGAAATGACGGCCGTCTGCGACCGCGTGCTGCGCGCCGGCGGCCCGGCGATCCTGTTCGAGAACCCGACGGGGCACCGCATCCCCGTGCTGGCCAACCTGTTCGGCACGCCGCAGCGCGTGGCGCGCGCCATGGGCGTGCCCGACCTGAAGGGCGTGCGCGTGTTCGGCGAACTGCTGGCGCGCCTGAAGGAGCCCGAGCCGCCGCGGGGCTTCAAGGAGATGCTGGGCCTGGGCGACCTGCTCAAGCGCCTGTGGCACATGGCGCCGCGCGAGG
This sequence comes from Ramlibacter alkalitolerans, assembly GCF_016722765.1. Taxonomy (GTDB): domain Bacteria; phylum Pseudomonadota; class Gammaproteobacteria; order Burkholderiales; family Burkholderiaceae_C; genus Ramlibacter; species Ramlibacter alkalitolerans. Next base: position 286,557 of record NZ_JAEQND010000003.1, read on the forward strand.
TCGGCAAGCCGGCCTGCCAGCAGCAGGTGTTCGAAGGCCCCGACGTCGATCTCACGCGGCTGCCGATCCAGCATTGCTGGCCCGGCGACGTGGCGCCGCTCATCACCTGGGGCCTGGTGATCACTCGGGGGCCCAACAAGGCCCGCCAGAACCTGGGCATCTACCGCCAGCAGGTGCTCGCGCGCAACAAGGTGATCATGCGCTGGCTGCCGCACCGCGGCGGCGCGCTCGATTTCCGCGACCATGCGCTGGCGCATCCGGGGCAGCCGTATCCCGTCGCGGTGGCGCTGGGCGCCGATCCGGCCACGCTGCTGGGGGCGGTCACGCCGGTGCCCGACTCGCTCTCCGAATACCAGTTCGCGGGCCTGCTGCGGGGCAGCCGCACCGAGGTGGCGCCGGCGCTGGGCGTGCCGCTGAACATCCCGGCGACGGCGGAGATCGTGCTCGAAGGCCACATCCAGCCGGATCCGAATCACACCAGTGGCTACGAGCACGCGCTGGAGGGCCCCTACGGCGACCACACGGGCTACTACAACGAGCAGGCCGCCTTCCCGGTGTTCACGATCGACCGCATCACGCAGCGGCCGGACGCGCTCTACCACTCCACCTACACCGGCAAGCCGCTCGACGAGCCCGCGGTGCTGGGCCTGGCGATGAACGAACTGTTCATCCCGCTGCTGCAGCGGCAGTTCCCCGAGATCGTCGACTTCTACCTGCCGCCGGAAGCCTGCAGCTACCGCATGGCGGTGGTGAGCATCCGCAAGGCCTACCCGGGGCACGCGCGGCGGGTGATGATGGGCGTGTGGAGCCACCTGCGCCAGTTCATGTACACCAAGTTCGTGCTGGTCGTCGACGACGACATCGACGTGCGCGACTGGCGCGAGGTGATGTGGGCCCTGTCCAGCCGGATGGACCCGGCGCGCGACACGATGACGATCGAGAACACGCCCATCGACTATCTCGACTTCGCCTCGCCGGTGGCGGGCCTGGGCAGCAAGATGGGCATGGACGCGACCAACAAGTGGCCGGGCGAGACCCAGCGCGAATGGGGCCGCACGATCCGCATGGATCCCGACGTCACGGCGCGCGTGCAACGCCTGTGCGAGGACCTGGGCTGCTAGGCTTCACGATCGCGCGTGGGAAGCGGCTGTTGCAGGCCTCGTTGCAGTCCGGTCACCGCGCGGCCGGGAATCCAGCTGGTAGACCAGCATCCGACAAGCAGGGAAACGCCATGCGTCCTTCCATCCTCCTGGCCGCCGTGGCGGCCCTCGTGGCTGCTGCACCGGCCCTGGCCGACCTGCCGTGGATGGTCCGGCAGCAAGGCGGCTACGAGTACAAGCCGCAGTACCGCCCGGCGCAGGTCGCGGGCACCTCCCGTTGCAACAGCCGCGCGGTCGGCGGCGTCCTGGCCGGCATCGTGGGCGGCGCGCTGGGCGAGCAGATCGGCCGCGGCGAAGGGCGCACCCTCGCCACCGTCGGTGGCGCGGTCGCCGGCGTGCTGGTGGGCGGCGAGGTCGGGCGCCGCATGGACGCGGCCGACCACGCCTGCGTCGGCGAGGTGCTCGAAGTCGCTCCGGAGGGCAGGCAGGTGCAGTGGCAGGACGGCGGCAGGCGCTACACGGTCGTGCCGGGCAAGGTCAATTACGTGCAGGGCGCCTATTGCCGGCCGTACACGCTGACGGTCCACACCGGGCGCAGTCCGCAGCGCCAGCGCGGAACCGCCTGCCGGCGCCCGGATGGCGTGTGGATGGCGGGCTGACGCAGCCGCAATCGGGGAGAAAGGCCCGGGACTGGGCATCGTGGCCGCAGCAGTGCGCCCGTGCGGGATGAGCCTCTCGCGTTCCTCCGGGCGAGCTGCAAAAGCGCCGAGAGCCGCCCGCAGGCGGCTCCGGAATCTCACGCGCTCAGGGCGTCAGGCCTTGTTGGCGTGGTCGCTGTGGCCGCCGGCCGCATGGAACTGCGGCGCGCGGACCTTCGGCTGGCGCGGCGGCCGATCGGTGGGGGCAGGCTGCGTCTGGATGACGCCAGGCTGCGCCTGGATGTTCTGCGCGAGCTGGCCCTTGGGACCTTGCTGGATGTCGAAGCTGACGCGCGACCCCTGCTTGAGAGTCTTGAAGCCCTCCATCGTGATCGCCGAAAAATGCGCGAACACATCCGAGCCACCGCCATCGGGTTCGATGAACCCGAAGCCCTTGGCATCGTTAAACCACTTCACAGTTCCGGTCGCCATGATGCGCGCCCCCGTTTATTGTTCCCTCAGTGATCGTCGAGTCTCCTAGAACACCGCTCATCTGTCAACATTTTCACTTAGTCAATCGCAAGTGCCCGTCAGGAAACGTTTTTTTATTTCCAAGCTCCCTGCGCGCAGGCCGTCGAAATCAAGCTGGCACGCATGTCGCTTGAATGTGACGGGACCGTCTCCAATTCACCTAGGGTCTACGGGCGGCGATGGCGCTCGATAGAATGATTTTCATGGCCAGTCAGACACCACTCCCGCCCCCCGCCGGACCGGCGATCCGGCCGTCGGAGGACGATGGCGGATCGGTGGTCGCGGAGCGGAAGACGCAGAAGACGAAGCCACCGCAGATGTACCAGGTGGTGATGTTGAACGACGACTACACCCCGATGGAATTCGTGGTGGTGGTGATCCAGGAATTTTTCGGCAAGGACAGGGAGACGGCCACGCAGATCATGTTGAAGATCCATCTGGACGGGAAGGGCATCTGCGGCGTGTACTCGAGGGACGTCGCGGCCACGAAGGTCCAGCAAGTGCAGGAGGCGGCCCGCCAGGCGGGACACCCGCTGCAGTGTCTGAGTGAACCGGTCGAGTGATCAGTACTCGAACATCGGAAAAGGTTTTGAACGCAAGGCAGAAGGAAATCTCATGATTGCCCAGGAATTGGAAGTCAGCCTCCACATGGCGTTCGTGGAAGCGCGTCAGCAGCGCCACGAATTCATCACCGTGGAGCATCTCTTGCTGGCCCTGCTGGACAATCCCAGCGCGGCCGAAGTGCTGCGCGCGTGCTCCGCGAACATCGACGACCTGCGCAAGTCGCTGTCGAACTTCATCAAGGACAACACGCCGCAGGTCGCGGGCACCGACGACGTCGACACGCAACCCACGCTGGGCTTCCAGCGTGTGATCCAGCGCGCGATCATGCACGTGCAGTCCACCGGCAACGGCAAGAAGGAAGTGACCGGCGCCAACGTGCTGGTGGCGATCTTCGGCGAGAAGGATTCGCATGCCGTGTACTACCTGCACCAGCAGGGCGTCACGCGGCTGGACGTGGTGAACTACATCGCTCATGGCATCAAGAAGAGCGATCCGCCCGAGCCCGCCAAGAGCGGCGAGAACCCCGGCTCCGAAGGCGAGGAGGGCGGCGAGAAGAACGAGAAGGCTTCGCCGCTCGAGCAGTTCACGCTCAACCTCAACCAGTCGGCCAAGGAGGGCAAGATCGATCCGCTGATCGGCCGCGAGTACGAGGTCGAGCGCGTGATCCAGATCCTGTGCCGCCGCCGCAAGAACAACCCGCTGCTGGTGGGCGAGGCGGGCGTGGGCAAGACCGCGATCGCCGAAGGCCTGGCCTGGCGCATCGTGCAGAAGGAAGTGCCCGAGATCCTGGCCGAGTCCGTCGTGTACTCGCTCGACATGGGCGCGCTGCTGGCCGGCACCAAGTACCGCGGCGACTTCGAGCAGCGCCTCAAGGGCGTGCTGCGGTCCCTGAAGGACAAGCCGAACGCGATCCTGTTCATCGACGAGATCCACACGCTGATCGGCGCCGGTGCGGCGTCGGGCGGCACGCTGGACGCGTCCAACCTGCTCAAGCCCGCGCTGTCGCAGGGCTCGCTCAAGTGCATAGGCGCGACGACGTTCACCGAGTACCGCGGCATCTTCGAGAAGGACGCGGCGCTGTCGCGGCGCTTCCAGAAGGTCGACGTGGTCGAGCCGAGCGTGGAGCAGACGATCGAGATCCTCAAGGGGCTCAAGAGCCGCTTCGAGGAGCACCACAGCGTCAAGTACGCCGCGGGCGCCCTGCAGGCGGCGGCGGAGCTGTCGGCCAAGTACATCAACGACCGGCACCTGCCGGACAAGGCGATCGACGTCATCGACGAGGCCGGCGCCGCCCAGCGCATCCTGCCGGTGAACAAGCGCAAGAAGACCATCTCCAAGCTGGAGGTGGAAGAGATCGTGGCGAAGATCGCGCGCATTCCGCCCGCGTCGGTCTCGAGCGACGACCGCAGCAAGCTGCAGAACCTGGAACGCGACCTGAAGTCGGTGGTGTTCGGGCAGGACAAGGCGCTGGAAGTGCTGGCGGCCTCCGTGAAGATGGCGCGCAGCGGCCTGGGCCGCGGCGACAAGCCGATCGGCGCGTTCCTGTTCTCCGGCCCCACGGGCGTCGGCAAGACGGAAGCGGCCAAGCAGCTGGCCTACATCATGGGCATCGACCTGATCCGCTTCGACATGTCCGAGTACATGGAGCGGCACGCGGTGTCGCGCCTGATCGGCGCGCCTCCGGGCTATGTCGGCTTCGACCAGGGCGGCCTGCTCACCGAGGCCATCACGAAGAAGCCGCACGCGGTGCTGCTGCTCGACGAGATCGAGAAGGCGCACCCGGACATCTTCAACGTGCTGCTGCAGGTGATGGACCATGGCACGCTGACCGACAACAACGGGCGCAAGGCCGACTTCCGCAACGTGATCATCATCATGACCACGAACGCGGGGGCCGAGACCATGAACAAGTCGGTGATCGGTTTCACCAACTCGCGCGAACAGGGCGACGAGATGGCCGACATCAAGCGCCTGTTCACGCCGGAGTTCCGCAACCGCCTCGATGCGATCGTGAGCTTCCGGGCGCTCGACGAGCAGATCATCCTGCGCGTGGTCGACAAGTTCCTGCTGCAGCTGGAACAGCAGCTGGCCGAGAAGAAGGTGGAAGTGACTTTCACCGACGGCCTGCGCAAGTACCTGGCGAAGAAGGGCTTCGATCCGCTGATGGGTGCCCGCCCGATGCAGCGCCTGATCCAGGACACGATCCGTCGCGCCCTGGCCGACGAACTGCTGTTCGGCAAGCTGACCGAAGGTGGCCGCCTCACGGTGGACATCGAGATCAAGACCGACGACAAGGGCACCGAGACGCCGGACGTCAAGCTCGACATCCAGCCGCTGCCGAAGAAGGAAGGCCGCGCCAAGCCGGAGCCGGAGGAGATCTCCACCGACGGGCAGTAGGCTGCCTCGCGTCGATGAAAAAGCCGCCCTCGGGCGGCTTTTTCTTGACGTGGCGTAGGCTGGTGGTGAGCCGCGAAGCGCGCGAACCCCAGCGTTGACACCGCAGACAAATGGCGGTGCTTGAGCGAGCCGTTGGAACGCAGAAGCCGCAAAAGTGACGCAAAAGCCGCGAAAGGATTCCCTGCAAATCTCCTTTCTGCGGCTTTGGCTGTTTCTTCTGCGGTTTCTGCGTTAGAAAAAGCTCAACCCGACGCGGCGCCCCTTCAGGACCCCAACCCCTTCTGCCGCAGCAACGGCTCGATCACCGGATCCCTCCCGCGGAACGCCCGGAACGCCGCCCCCGGCTCCACGCTGTTGCCGGTCGAATAGATGCAGCGCTTCAGCCGCTCGGCCACGGCAACGTCGAACGGGCTGCCCGCCTCCATGAACGCATCCCACGCGTCCGCGTCGAGCACTTCGGCCCACAGGTACACGTAGTAGCCCGCCGCATAGCCGCCCCCGAACAGGTGCTGGAAGTGCGCGAGCCGGTGGTTGATGCCTGCAGCTTCCGGCAAGCCGCGCTCGCGCAGCAGCTGATCCTCGAACGCCGGCCAGTCGCTCACCGCGGCGGAATCGGGGTGGCGGTGCACCGCCATGTCCACGATCGCGCTGCCGCAGTAGCGCACCGTCTCGTAGGCCTCGCCGAACATCGCGGCGGCCCGCAGGCGCTCGATCAGCGCATCGGGAATGGGCTCGCCCGTCTCCACGTGCTTGGCGTGCCGGCGCAGCACCTGCGGCTCCGCCATCCAGTGCTCGAACAACTGCGAAGGCAGTTCGACGAAATCGCGCAGCACCTGCGTGCCGGCGAGGTCGCCGTAGGTGACGTTCGACAGCAGCCCGTGCAGCCCGTGCCCGAACTCGTGGAACAGCGTGCGCACGTCGTCGAAACTCAGCAGCGTGGGGCTGCCCTCGGCGAAGTTGTTGTTGTTCAGGATCACCGGCAGCACCTCGCCGCCATTGCGCGCCTGCACCGCGAGGCTGCTCATCCAGGCGCCGCTGCGCTTGCTGGTACGGGCGAAGTTGTCCTGGATGAACAGGCCCACGGCGCGCCCCTGCGCATCGTGCACTTCGTAGGCCCGCGCGTCCGGGTGGTACAGCGTGAGGTCGGTGCGCGGCGTGAAGCGCAGCCCGAAGAGCCGCTGCGCGCAGTCGAAGGCGGCTTCCACCATCGCGGGCAGGGGGAAATAGGGCTTGACCTGTGCGTCGTCGAGGGCGAAGTCGCGCTGGCGCACCTTCTCGGCCCAGTAGCGCCAGTCCCAGGCTTCGACGGTCTCCGTGCTGCCGGCTGCGCGCTGCGCCGCTTCCAGGCTGGCGCGCTCATGCTGCAGCGCCGCCTTCGCGCGCTCGAACACGTTGTCCAGCAACTGGTCGACGGCCTCCGGCGTGCGCGCCATGCGATCGACCAGCGCGTAGTCGGCATACGTGGCGTAGCCGTGCAGCCGGGCCTGCTCCTGGCGCAGCTGCAGGATACGGCCGATCAGGGGCCGGTTGTCATGCTTCCCTTCGTGCGCGCCGCGGCCGACCCAGGCCCGCCAGGCCTGCTCCCGCAGGTCGCGCCGCTCGGAAAAGGTGAGGAAGGGCACGATCGAGGACCGCGACAGCGTGATCGCGAGCACGTCGCCCAGTCCGCGCTGCTGCGCCGCCGTGCGCGCGGCGGAGCGCACGAATTCCGGCAGCCCCGCGAGTTCGGCCTCCTCGCGCAGCACCAGCGCCCAGGTCGACTCGTCGTGCAGCACGTTCTGGCCGAAGCTCGTCTGCAAGGCGGCCAGCTCCTGCGCGATCTGCGCATAGCGTTCCTGCGCGGCCGGTCCCAGCAGCGCCCCGGCGCGCACGAAGTTCAGGTGCGTGCGTTCCAGCAGCCTCATTTGTTCGGGATCGAGTCCGAGCCGCGCCCGCCGCTCGTGCAGGGCATCGACGCGCGCGAACAGGGGCTGGTGCATCGCGATCGCGCTCCAGTGCGCGGCGAGCACAGGCGCCATGCGCCGCTGCACGTCCTGCAGTTCGGGCGATGTCTCGGACGTGCACAGGTTGTGGAACACCATGCTGATGCCGGCGAGCCGCCGGTCGCAGCAGTCCAGGGCGGCCAGCGTGTTCCCGAAGTCCGGCGCCTGCGGGTTGTGCGCGATGGCGTCGACGGCGGCGCGGTGTTCCTGCAGCGCCTGGGCGAAGGCGGGCTCGAAGTGCGAAGGCCGGATCTCGGCGAAGGGCGCCAGGCCGTAGGGGGCGGTCCAGGGGGCGAGGAGGGGATTGGGTGCGGGCTGGGAAGGCATCGCCCATTCTAGGAAGCGGGGCCCGCCCCTGCTCGCTCACCGCGACTTCTTCACCCCCACCGTGTACTGCCCGGTGGCCGCTGCCACCTTGTGCCGCACGGTCAGCCAGTACTGGCCCGGCCGCAGCTTGCGCACGATCCTGGCGTTCAGCCCGCGGCCGCGATCGTCGTCCCACGTGACCACCGTCCCCGGATCGTCCGGCCCGTGCAGGGTGAGCACGGTGTCGGTCGGCCCCTCGGTGGTCAGGATGTGCGTGGCAGCCTGGTCGACCACGAAGTGGAAGGTATCGACTTCACCGGCCGTGGCCAGGTCGGCGGCCACGCGCGGCCCGCCGACGGTGAGTTCGGTGAGCGCCGGCGCGTTGCTGGGATACTGCCGCCGCATGAAGGCGATGTCCGTCTGCGAGAACTCCGTGTTCCAGCCTACCGCGTAGGAGCCGATCGTGAGCGCGTCGGGGATGGCGTACTCCATGATCGAGGTCGGGTCGAACTGCGTGTGGTTGGTGCTGTCCTCGGAATACACCTGGAAGATGTTGAAGTCCACGTCGGCCTTGCTCCAGCCCTGCTGCGCGTAGTAGGCATAGACCTTGGGCTTGTCCCAGGGGATCTGGCCCTGGGCGGCGGGATTCTGGTGCTCGTGGATCATGCCGAGCGCGTGGCCGAACTCATGCCGCACCACGCGCTGGTATTCGCGCAGGTCGGTGTCCGGCTCGAGCCAGCCGTAGTTCATGGTGGCCTCCGACGGGCCCACCGTGAGCGCGTCGGTGCCGACGGTGGACCAGGAAAAATCCTTCTCCGCGAAGCTCACGCGGATGTCGCCGGCGCCGCTGGTGACGAACTCCAGCTTCAGGTTCGCCACGCTTTCCCACTCGCGCGCGATCTGCTGCACCCTGGCCTGCACCGACGGCTCGCCGTCCAGGAATTTCACCTTCAGCGTGCGGCCGTTCTCCCACAGCTTCAGCCGCTCCACTGCGGCACGCGTGCGGCCGGGGACGGACGACCGCAGCGGCGTCACGCGAACGTTGTCGGGCCGCTCGCGGGCCGCCACTTCGTCGCCCGCGCCTTCCGCCGCGTCGCCGGTGAGTCCCGGCACGAAAGGTGAACAGATCTTGCACGTGAGTCGCATGGCGTTCTCCTCTGGAAGCTCGGTCGCAAAACTAGCACGCGGGTGTCCGGGTGCATAGCGTACGAAGGAGGAGGGCCGACCGGCGGGGGGTGATCCATTCCCCTCGCACCGCTGGCTCGACGGGGATGGCGACGCTGGCCTGCCGCTTACCGCAGCAGGGCCGCCACCGCCGGCCCGATCAGGCCCGCTCCGGTGACCAGCAGCAGGCCGCACACGACCTTCAGCACCGTCTCGCGCCGCCACGCCGGCGGATGCCGCCGCATCCACCAGGTGATCGTCATCACCAGGGGCACGGTGACCGCGGACAGCCACAAGGCCCGCGGGCTGAACTGGCCGGTGGGGATCACCAGGGCCAGGCGCAGCAACGAGCCGAACGCCAGGCTCGCGACCAGCGTGTCGCGCAGCGAGTCCAGGTCCCAGGGCTGGCGATAGAAGTGGTAGACGAGCGGCGGGCCCGAGGCCGAGAACAGGCCCCCGAGCAGGCCGGACAGGAAGCCGTAGCCGCCGAACGAGATGCCGGACGACTGCGTGGCCCGGGGGAGGGTGCGCACCAGCACGACGATGGCGCAGGCAATCACCACGACGCCCAGCAGCAGCCGCAGCACCATGACGACGTTCGCGCTCAGCCAGGCGAGCAGCGCCACGCCGGCCGCCACGCCGAACACGCTGCCGCTGACCGTGTGGCGCCAGGCGCTCCAGCGCAGCGACTTGTGCGTGCCGCGCAGCTGGATGGCCGCATTGGCGAGCGACAGCACCGTCGCCACGTTGGCCACGTCGGGCAGCGGCGCGAGCTCGAACAGTCCCGTGAGTCCCAGCAGGATCAGCGCGAGGGCGAAGCCGGTGATGTTCTGCAGCGAGGAGGCGAGCGCGACGCAGACCAGGAAGCCCGCGAACTGCAGCGCGCTCATGATCCGGCGTCGAGCTTCTTCAGGATCCGCCGCCAGTGCACCGGCTCCACCGGCGTGATCGACAGCCGGTTGCCCTTCTTCAGCACCAGCAGGTCCTGCAGGTCCGGGTCGGCGCGCAGTTCCGGCAGCGTGAGGTTGCGGGTCTTGCGCAGCACCTGCACGTCCACCAGCATCCAGCGCGGCGCCTCGGCCTTGGACGCGGGGTCGTGGTACGGCGACCCGGGATCGAACTGCGTCGGGTCGGGGTAGGGCGTGGACGCGACGCGCGCAATGCCGACGATGCCCGGCTCCGCGCAGCTCGAGTGGTAGAACAGCACGCCGTCGTCGATGCGCATCTGGTCGCGCATGAAGTTGCGGGCCTGGTAGTTGCGCACGCCGGTCCAGGGCACGGTGGATTCCGGCGCCGCGAGCGCGTCGTCCACCGAGACCTCGGCGGGCTCGGATTTCATCAGCCAGTAGTGCATTGCCCGCCGATTATGGGCAAGCGGCCGCCGCGGCGTGGGCCGCGGTCAGTCGCGCGGGCGCAGCCGCATGCGCAAGGGCGTGGGCGCCATGGTGAAGGCGAGGTGCTCGCGCGTGGCCTCGGGCGTCGCGGACTCCACCGCCTCGAGCTCGAACGAGCCGAGCACCGTGGCCATCGCCACCTTGATCTCCAGCAGCGCCAGGTAGCGGCCGGGACAGATCCGCGGGCCGGCCCCGAAGGGCATGGCCACGCGCTTGCCGGGGCCCGCCTCGGCACCGAGCCAGCGTTCAGGCCGGAAGCTTTCGGGCGCCTCGAAGTAGCGCGCGTCGGTGGCGCCCGGGCGCATCAGGAAGATGCACATGGTGCCCTTGGGGATCGCCACGCCGGCCAGCACCGTGTCGCGGGCGGCCTGCTGCGGCAGCAGCGGCGCCACCGGCTTCAGGCGCATCGTTTCGTGGGCGCAGGCTTCGACGAAGGGCAGGTGCTCCATCTGCTCGTAGCACGTGGGCACGCGCTCGTCGCCGAGCGCCGCGCGCACCTCCTCGCCGGCGCGCCGCAGCGCCCCGGCGTCGCGGCACAGGAGCCATAGCATCCACGACAGCGTGTTGGCCGTCGTGTCCTCGCCGGCCAGCAGCATGGTCACCACGTTGGCGGCCACGTCCTGGTCGGTCAGCGCGTTGCCGGGCTGCTCGCGCGCGGCCAGCATCGCCTCGATGAGGTTCGAGGGCGAGGCCCGCAGCGCCGGATCGGCCTGCAGGCGCTCGCGCGCGGCGGCGATGAACCCGGCCACGGCCGCATCGAGCGCCTGCAGGTGGGCGTCGAGCCGGCGGTCGCGCGGCAGCTTGAACCAGCGCCAGTAGGGAACGGGCGCCAGCAACCGTCGGGCCACCATGGGGAAGATCTGGTCCATGTGCTGCTGGATCGGGTCCTGCTCGTTGCCCAGCGTGTCGATGTCGGCGCCGAAGGCCAGGCCCGCGATCACGTCGACCGTGAAGCGCATCAGGTCCTGCTGGACCGGGACCGGCTCGCCCAGGGCGCCCGCCCGCGCGAAGCGCTTGGCCAGCCGCTGCGCGACCTGCGCCAGCGCCGGGAAATAGCGCTTCACGTGGCCGGGATCGAAGGCCGCCATCACCATGGTCCGCTGCCGGCGCCACTTGTCGCCGTTGGACGCGAACAGGCCGCCGAAGTGCAGTTCCTCCGCGATGGAAGTCATGCGGTCCGTGCGCTGGAAGGTGCCGGGGCGATCGCGCAGGGCCTCGGTGACGACCTGCGGATCGGCCACCACCACGAATTCGCGGCCCCAGACCCGCACGCGGTAGAAGTCGCCGAAGCGCGACTGCCAGCCTTCGAGGTTCTGGTGGAATTCCGGCAGGTGGATCTGGTGGGCATTGCCCATCAGCGGCAGGCCCGGCGGGGCGGGCAGGTCGGCTATCCGGCGCAGTGGAACGACAGCATCCATGCGGATCTCCCGGCAGTGGGAGCCCCAGCATAGACCCTGCGCGCCGCCAACGCCTCGCGCAAACAGGCGAGCGTCAGCGGCGCCGGGCCAGCGCGCCGCGGCCGGCGTAGCCGGAAGGCGGCGCGGGTCGGGTCTGCAGCCGCACGCCTTCGTTCCACTTGGCCATGCGCTCGGAGCGCGCGAACGAGCCCACCTTGAGCTGCCCGGCGTCCCAGCCGGTGGCGAGGTGCACGATGGCGACATCCTCGGTCTCGCCGGAGCGGGCCGAGACGATCGTCGCGTAGCCGAGCGCCTTCGCTGCGTCGAGCGCCGCCCGCGTTTCGGTGACGGTGCCGGCCTGGTTCGGCTTGATGAGGACGCAGTTGCACGCGCCTGCGGCGGCCGCTGAGCGCACGCGCGGCGCGCTCGTCACGAGATAGTCGTCGCCGACCACCTGCACCCTATCGCCCACCGCCCGCGTGAAGGCGACCAGGCCGGCCTCGTCGTCCTCGGCCAGCGGGTCCTCGATGGAGACGATCGGGTAGCGCTCGACCCAGCGCACCAGCCGCTCGCACAGCCCATCCGAATCGAGCTCCTCGTTTTCCAGCGCCAGGCGATAGCGGCCGCCGTGGCCGAACTCGGACGCAGCGATGTCCAGCGCGATGGCCACCTGCTCGCCCGGCACGTAGCCGGCCCGCTCGATCGCCGCCACCAGCGTGTCGAGCGCTTCCTCGTTGCGGCGGAAGCTGGGCCACCAGCCGCCTTCGTCGGCCACGCCGGCCAAGGCGCCGCGCTCCTGCATCAGCTCGCCGGCGGCCCGGTACACCTCCGCCGTCATCTCCAGCGCCTGCGAGAAGCTTTCCGCTCCGGTGGCGATCACCATGAAATCCTGGATGTCCACGCGCCGGCCGGCATGCGCGCCGCCGCCGAAGATCTGGATCTGCGGCAGCGGCAGGCGCACGTCGCGACCTTGCGCGAGGTAGCGCCACAAGGGCAGCCGCGCCTGGGCCGCGGCCGCGTGCAGCACCGCCAGCGAGGTGGCGATCAGCGCGTTGCCGCCCAGCCGCGACTTCGTCGGCGTGCCGTCCAGCGCGATGAGCATGGCATCGATGCCGGCCTGGTCCGCGGCATCGCGGCCGACCAGTGCCGGCGCGATTTCGCGCGCGATGCCCGCGAGCGCCTGCTGCACGTCGCGGCCGCCGAAGCGCTCGCCGCCATCGCGCAGTTCCACGGCTTCGCGGCTGCCGCGCGAGGCGCCGGCCGGCGCGATGCCGAGGCCGGAGGTGCCGTCGGCGTTGAGCACTTCGACTTCGATGGTGGGACGGCCGCGCGAATCCCAGATGCGGCGGGCGAGAACGGTTTGGATGGTCATGCGAATTCCCGGGCCCAGGAGCCCGCGATGGAGGCCAGGGAGGCGGGCTCCTGCTGCAGCAGCGCGATGGCAGCGCGGCGCACCGCCTGCCGCTGCGGCTCGGCCAGGTATTCGACCGGCGACTTGCCGTCGACGCGCGCCAGCGTGAGGCCCGGCAGGAGCGTGGCGACGCGTTGTTCCAGCGCGGCGACCGGCTCCCAGCGCACCTGCGGCCAGTAGGCCTGCAGGAAGCCAGCGAAGCTGTCCATCAGCGCGCCCGTGCACGCCGGCAGGTGCGCCGCCTTGAGCAGGAAGTGGTTGAGGCAGAAGGCGAGGTCGAAGGCGGGGTCGCCGAACCAGGCGCATTCGGCATCGAGCAGCACCGGCCCCTTCGGGCCGAGCAGGATGTTCTTGGGGCTGACGTCGCCGTGCACCAGCACCCGGCGGGTGATGGCCGTGCGCTCCACCACCTGCAGCAGGCGCCCGGCGAGTTCGGGATGCTCGCGCGCCGTCTCCACCAGGTAAGGCTCCAGCCGCAAGGCATGGAAGTCGGCGTCGTTGGCGAATTGCGCCGCCAGCCGCGCGTCGTCCGCCGTCGCGGCGTGGATGCGCCCGAGGATGGCACCGGTGGCGCGGGCCGTTTCCACGTCGATGCGGCCGGCCAGCAGTTCGGCCTTCCAGTTGCGGTATTCCGGCCCGAGGAAGGCCATGACGAAGCTCTTGCTCGCGGCGTCCTCGCCCAGCACCTGCGGCACGTGGCCGGGCACCATCGCGCCGACGGTGCGCAGGTAACCGATCTCGGCGAACACGCGCTCCACCGGCACCTTCCAGTCCTTGGCGACCTTCAGCTTCGGCAGCGCCTGCTTGACGCAGTAGCTTCCCGAGCGCAGGTCCACGCGGTAGATGCCCGAGGACACGCCGCCTGCGAGTGGCTGCGCGCGCACTTCCTCTTCGGGCGCCGCGAGTCCCAGCGCGAGGAAGATGCGCCGCATCGCCGCGGGGTCGTGCGAGAGGTCGACGTGGGGCATGGCCGGCCGATTCTAGAATGCGGGTCCCCTCGCAACGCAGACAAGCCATGGCTTCCAATGCTCCCCTGAAGGTCGCCGTCATGGGGGCCGGCGCCGTCGGCTGCTACTTCGGCGGCATGCTGGCCCGCGCCGGCCACCCGGTCACGCTGGTCGCGCGGCCGCAGCACGTGGAGGCGATCGCACGCGACGGCCTGCGGATGGAGACGAAGACCTTCGACGAGCGGGTGCGGCTCGCGGCGACCACCGAAGTGGCCGGGGCGAAGGAGGCCGACGTGGTCCTCTTCAGCGTCAAGTCGCCCGACACGGAATCCGCCGGCCGCGCGCTCCTGCCGTTCCTGAAGCCCGACACGCTGGTGCTGTGCCTGCAGAACGGGGTCGACAACGCGGAGCGCCTGCGCACCGTCCTCCCCGAACACGAGGTTGCGGCCGCGGTCGTCTACGTCGCCACCGAAATGGCCGGCCCGGGGCACCTGAAGCACCACGGCCGCGGCGAACTGGTCATCGAGCCCGCCCGGGCCAGCGGGGGCGTGGCGCAGGCGCTCGTGGCGGCCGGCGTGCCGACCGAGATCTCCTCCAACGTGCGCGGCGCGCTCTGGCTCAAGCTGATCATCAACTGCGCCTACAACGCCATCTCCGCCATCGCCCAGCGGCCCTACGGCGAGAACGTGGGCAGCGTCGGCATCTGGGACGTCATGCACGACGTGGTGGACGAATGCGTTGCGGTCGCCCGGGCCGACGGCGTGCAGTTGCCGGCCGACCCGCACGAGACCACGCGCAAGCTGGTGGCCACCATGCCCGCGCAGTATTCCTCCACGGCGCAGGACCTCGCGCGCCACAAGCCCACCGAGATCGACTACCTGAACGGCTACGTGGTGCGGCGGGGCCAGGCCCTGGGCATCGCCACGCCGGCCAACCGGGTCCTGTGGGCGCTGGTCAAGCTGATGGAAAGCAAGCGCTGATCCAGCCGGGCGCCCGTGTATAAAGGGCGCAGTTGGGAGAATCGTTTGGATCCGCAGTTGTTCATGGTCCTTGTCGCCGGCGTGGCCGGCCTTGTTCTGGGTGCCGTCGTGGTCTGGCTGGCCGGCCGCCAGGGCTTGCAGGCGCGGGTCGATACGGCGGTGGCGCGCACTGAAGCGGCCCTCCAGGGCGATCTCGCGCAGGCCCGGGAGCGGGCGCGGCTGCTGGAGGAGGAACGGCGCGCCGACCTGAATGCCCTGGCCGAAAGCCGGGCCCAGGCGGACCGCTGGCGCAACGAGCTCGATCTGGCGCGCGACGATGTCTCCAAGCTCACCGAACGCGCCGTCCGCGTCCCCACGCTGGAAGACGAACTGCGCCGGCTCGCCGAGGACCTGCGCGCCAGGACGGCCGACGTCCTGCGCCATTCCGGCGAGGCGGCGCAGAAGGGCGCTGCGCTGGAGGAACAGGCGCAACGCATCGCACCGCTGGAAGCGCGCCTGCGCAGCACCGAGCAGCAGCTCGCGCAGGCGGCGCAGCAGCTGGCCGACCTGCGCGAGACCTCCGGCGGCGAGCTGTCGCAGCTGCGCACGCGGCTGGAAGCGGAGCGCAGTGCCGCGCAGGAGAAGTTGGCGCTGCTGGTGGAGGCGAAGAACACGCTCACCGAACAGTTCCGCAACCTCGCCACCGAGATCCTGGAGGAGAAGTCGAAGCGCTTCGCCGAACAGAACCAGACGGCCATCGGCCAGCTGCTGGATCCGCTGCGCACCCAGTTGAGCGAGTTCAAGGGCAAGGTCGAAGAGGTCTACGTGCAGGAAGGCAAGGACCGCTCGGCGCTGTCCGAGCAGGTGCGCCAGCTCGTAGCGCTGAACCAGGCCCTGAGCCAGGACGCGCAGAACCTCACCATGGCCCTGAAAGGCAACGCCAAGGCGCAGGGCAACTGGGGCGAGCTGGTGCTGGAACGGGTGCTCGAGGCCTCCGGGCTGCGCAAGGGCCAGGAATACCAGGTGCAGGACAGCCAGGTTCGCGAGGACGGCAGCCGCGCGCAGCCGGACGTGGTCATCCTGCTGCCCGAGGAACGCCGCCTGGTGGTCGATTCCAAGGTGTCGCTGATCGCCTATGAAGAGATGATCGTCGCGCAGGGCGACGAGGAGCGCGCGCTGGCCACCCGGCGCCACCTCGAGTCGGTGCGCAACCACATCAAGGGCCTCTCCGGCAAGCAGTACCAGACGCTGTACGGCCTGAAGTCGCTGGACTTCGTGCTGATGTTCGTGCCGATCGAGCCGGCTTTCATGATGGCCGTCACCAACGACGGCAACCTGTTCATGGACGCCTGGGAGAAGAACGTGCTGCTGGTCAGCCCGTCGACCCTGCTGTTCGTGGTGCGCACCGTGGCCCACCTGTGGCGGCAGGAGGCGCAAAGCCGCAACGCGCAGGACATCGCCCGCCGCGGCGCGGAGCTGTACGACAAGCTGGCCGACTTCGTCAAGGACCTGGAGACCGTGGGCACGCGCCTGAAGCAGGCGCAGGACGCCTATGGCGAGGCGCACAAGCGGCTGTCCACCGGCCGCGGCAACGTGATCCGGCAGGCCGAGATGCTGCGCAGCCTGGGCGTGAAGCCGACCAAGACCTTGCCCGGGGCGCTGCTCGACGCGGCGCTGGAGGACGACGCGGAGCCGGACCTCGCCCCGCTGGCGGCGCTGGCCGCGAGCAATACCGCGCGGCTCGTCGCCGATGAACCCGGCGAGGCCGCGGCCTAGCCGGGCTCGGGACTGGCCGTCGTCCCGAGCGGATCTTGCTCCGGCTTGAGCACGCCGAGCAGGTCGGAGGTCGTGCGCAGGATCAGGTTGGCCCCTGCTTCCTGCAGCTCGCGCTCGGTGCCGAAGCCGCACAGGACGGCGACGGTCTGCGCCCCGGCCAGGCGGCCGCAGCGCACGTCGATGGTCGTGTCGCCGATCATCACGCAGGCCTTCGGGTCGACCTCCATGATCCTGGCGGCATAGAGCAGCGGCTCCGGGTGCGGCTTCATGCGCCGCGTGGTCTGCGCGCCGACCACCACCTTGAACAGCTCGCGCACGCCATAGTGCTCCAGGAAGCGTTCGACGCGCGGCGCGCCGCCGGTCGTGATGGTGCACATGGGATAGTGCTGCGCCAGCTTGTGCAGCATCTCCTGCACGCCGGCCACCATGTCGTGCGGCACTTCGTCGATCGCCTCGGGGTTGCGGGTGTGGGCCGGGTCCAGCTGGCGCACCTTCATGGCCTTGAGCCGGTCGCGCAGGCGCTGCGCCGGCACGTCCAGGCCCAGCCGGTCCAGCCAGGCGTAGGCGCCGTGCACCGGCGTCTCCAGCCCCATCACGGCCTGGCGGGCGAGCTTCTCGCTGCGCCGGCCGCTCACCAAGGGCACCTTGTCCAGCATCGCCGCCAGCTGGGCGACCAGGTGGTCGTCGGTATCGGCGAGCGTGCCGTCGATGTCGAAGCACAGGGCCTGGATGCGGGTGAGGTCGAGGGACATGGCGAAACGGCGCGTGACGTGCCAGCATAGGAGAACCCGAGTGCCGCGGGGTCCCCCGCATTGACCGGGCAGGCACGGTCGAGCAGACTCGGGGCCAAAATACCAGGAATAACCATGCGTTCGTTCGTTCGTTTCGCGCCCCTGCTGCTGGCCGCGGCCGGCGCCTTCGCCCAGGCCCAGGGTGCCCCCAAGGAATTGCCCAAGGACCTGCACGGCCGCTGGACGATCGTTGCGGCCGGCAGCAAGCCCGTCACCGCGCCTTTCGACCTGGAGAACATCCAGCGCAAGGACGACGGCACGTTCGCGGCCCGCCTGACCTGGACGACCGCCGACCCGAAGTGCATCGTGCGCTACCAGCCGATGACCGGGCGCGTCACGCCGAGCGGCCTGAGCTTCGAGACGGTCACCAGGTGCGACGTGGCGATCAGCGCCGAGCTCGCGCAGCAGGGCAGCACCTGGATCGGCAAGGCGACGAGCAAGGCCACGCCGCCCACGGTGATGGACCTGACGGCGAAGTAAGGGCGCCCCCGGCTTCTCAGAGCCCGGTGTACTTGCTGCTGGAGCCCCTGGCCTTGTCGACGGGGTACTTCAGCGCGTTCTTGCGCAGCTTGGCGGCGAGCGCGGCGGACAGGTCGATGCCCAGGTCGTGCGCCATCAGGAGCGTGTAGCACAGCACGTCCGCCAGTTCGTCGGCGAGGTCGTCCTTGCGCGCCTGCGCGGTCTCGGCCACGCCGGCCGCGTCCTTCCACTGGAAGATCTCCAGCACCTCGCCGGCTTCCAGCAGCAGCGACAGCGCGACGTCCTTCGGGTTGTGGAACTGCTTCCAGTCGCGCTCGTCGCGAAAGTGCAGCACGTCGGCGGTGAGTCGCTCGAGTTCGTTCATGGCTGGCGCAGGAAGTCGATGGTGCGCGGCACCTCGCCGACCACGATCTGCGGCAGCACCGGCGCGGTGGACGCCACCAGCCGGCCGCGCTTGAACACCTTCAGCCGGGTGGCGCGCAACCGGATCGCCTCCACCACGTCGCGCGCCTGCAGCAGCACGAAGCTGGCCTCGCAGCCGGGCGCCAGCCCGTAGCCTTCCAGGTGCATCACCTTCGCCGCATTCACCGTGACGGCATCGAAGCAGGCGCGCATGCCCTGCAGGCTGGTCATCTGCGCCACGTGCAGGCCCATGTGCGCCACCTCCAGCATGTCGCCCGAGCCCATGCCGTACCAGGGGTCCATCACGCAGTCGTGGCCGAAGGCGACGTTGACGCCGGCGGCCATCAGCTCCGGCACCCGGGTCATGCCACGGCGCTTCGGGTAGGTGTCGTGCCGGCCCTGCAGCGTGATGTTGATCAGCGGGTTGGCGACGACGCTCACGCCGCTCTCCGCGATCAGCGGCAGCAGCTTGGAGACGTAGTAGTTGTCCATGCTGTGCATCGAGGTGCAGTGCGAGGCGTTCACCCGGCCCTGCAGGCCCAGGCGCTGGGCCTCGAAGGCCAGCGTCTCGATGTGGCGCGACAGCGGGTCGTCGGTCTCGTCGCAGTGCATGTCGACCAGCGCGCCGCGGCGTGCGGCGGCCTCGCACAGCAGCTGGATGCTGATCGCGCCATCGCTCATCGTGCGCTCGTAGTGCGGGATGCCGCCGACGATGTCGACGCCCAGGTCCATCGCGCGCTTCATGTTCTCGATCCCGCCCGGAGTGCGCAGCACGCCATCCTGCGGGAAGGCGACCAGCTGCAGGTCGATCACGCCGGCCACGCGGCGCTTGACCTCGAGCAGCGCTTCCACCGGCAGCAGGCTGGGGTCGCTGGTGTCGACGTGGCTGCGGATCGCCAGCAGCCCGCGCGCGACCGCCCAGTCGCAGTAGGCGAGGGCGCGCGCGACCAGGTCTTCCGCCTTCAGCAGCGGCTTGAGTTCGCCCCACAGCTGGATCCCCTCCAGCAGCGTGCCGCTTTCATTGACGCGCGGCAGCCCGTAGCTGAGGGTCGCGTCCATGTGGAAGTGCGGGTCGCAGAAGTGCGGCGACAGGAGATGGCCGCCGGCGTCGACGGTCTCGTGCGCCGGTGCGGACAGTCCCGGCGTCGCTTCGGCGATGACGCCGGACTGCACGGCGACCGACATGCCGGTGCGGCCGTCGGGGAAGGTGGCGTTGGTGATGAGGAGGTCGAGCATCAGGAAGGTGCCAGGTCGAAGGCCCGCTGGACGAACCACCACGCGGCCACCAGCGCCACGCACAGCGAGCCGAAACGCAGCACGCCGACGCGGTAGAAGCTGGTGCTGCGCAGCAGGTAGGCCACGGGCAGGAAGGCCGCGACGATCGCCAGCTGGCCGATCTCCACGCCCAGGTTGAAGCCGACCAGCGCCAGCGCCAGCGCGCCTTGCGGCAGGCCGAGGTCCGCCAGGACGGAGGCGAAGCCGAATCCGTGCACGAGGCCGAACACGAAGGCCATGACCCAGCGCTTGCGGTCGATGGTGCCGCGCAGGTTGTTGAGGGCCGCCACGACCACCGAGGCGGCGATCACGGATTCGACCAGCCGCGAAGGCAGGCTGATGAAGCCCAGCACGGCGAGGCTGAGGGTGATGGAGTGGGCCAGCGTGAAGGCGGTCACCACCTTGAGCACGTCGACGGCGGCGGCGCGCAGGCTGGGCGTGGGACTCCAGGCCTGCGCGCGGCGCACCAGCACCGCCGGCAGCAGCAGGGCGACCAGGAACAGGATGTGGTCGAAGCCGATCCAGATGTGCCAGATGCCTTCGACGACGTACTGGCGCAGCGTCTCCCAGCCACTGGTGGCGGCGAGCTGGAGGTCCTGGGTGGCGGAGTCGGCGGCGAAGACCAGCGGCTGCGGCGAGGAGGCGCCGGCGGGCGTCCACTGCACCAGGCCGCGGTGCGTCGGGTCGACGTCGAACAGCATCGCGTAGTGGACCTGCACGCTGCCGGCGAGCTTGTCGCACTGCGCGCGCAGGGACAGCACCGCGTACGTGCCGTCGCTGTGCTTGTCCAGCATCAGCGGGCCGGCGGATTGCAGGGGACACGCGGCGCCCTGCGACGAGAAGGTGAGCTTGGCGATCGCGAGCTTCTCGAGGTCGGCGCTGCGCTGGCGCACCTCGCCCCAGGTCAGTTCGCCGTTGCCGTCGCGATCGAGCTGCAGCACGTAGTCGAGGTCGCGCAGCGCGATGTCCCAGCGCACGGCGATGCCGTCCGGCTCGCCGCGCAGGGTGAGGTAGGAGTCGCTGGGTTTGTGGGCCCAGGCGGGCAAGGAGACGAGGGCGAGGAGGAGGACGTAGGCTGGCGGTGAGCCGCGCCAGCGCGCGAACCCCAGCGGTGCGCCAGCGCAGCGAAGCGCTGGGGTTCCGGCGCTGGCGCGCGTCACCACCAGCCTACGAAGCCAGCACCAGACGGAAAGCAGCACCCCTCTCACCGCGTCCCCCCCAGCTTCGCCGCCACTTCCTGCAGCACCGGATCCTCATACCCGCTCGTCTTCAGCCACTCCAGCGCCGGCTGCGCGGCCGCAGGATCGCGGGCAGCCAGTGCCGCGCGCAGCAGCACCTCGGCGTCGCGCGGCTCCTTCTGCTTCGTGTAGTTGCTCTTCGCGTAGGCCAGCGCCTTGGCCGCATCGTGTTCCAGTTCCAGCTCCCAGCGCGCGGCCTCCTGTTCGTGCAGGCGATCGCCGCGCCTGGCGGCTGCCTCGAAGCGGTCGCGCAGTTGCGACAGCCACTCGCCGGTGCGCGGATGATTCACCGCCCGGCCGGCCAGGGCCAGGCGCAGCAACAGGACGTCGGAGCGCTCCCAGCCATCGAGCAGCTGCACCACTTCCTGCGGCCGCCCGCGCTGCAGCAGGAAGTCGGCATACGACGCCAGCAGGAACTGGTCGGTGATGCCCTGGGCGAGCGCGGCAGCGTAATGCCGTTGCGCGTCGCCCCAGCGCTGCAGCCGCACGGCCATTTCGGCCAGCCGCGTCTGGACCCAGAGCATCAATCCCGGCGCGACGTCCTTCGCGTTCGACACGGCATCGGACAGCATCTCGTAGGCGGGCACCAGCTGGCCCGTCGTGGCACGCACATAGGCGGTGCAGCCCTGCGCGAACAGGCCGGGCGCGATCCGCCCCATGCGGTCGCATTCCGCCGCGGCCCACGCGTACTGCGCTTGCACCATGTAGATGGCCGCGCGCCAGGCCACCGGCTCCACCGCCTGGGGATCGAGCTCGCTGGCGCGCTTGAGGCTCGCCAGCGCGCCCTCGAAATCATGGCTGTACTGCTGCAGCTGGCCGCGCACCAGCCAGTAGCGGCCGTCCTGGCCGGCGCCCTGCGCCAGCGGCGCGATGCTGGACATCGCGTAGCCCACGTAGCGCGGATCGCCCTGCGCCATCGCCAGCGCGAAATAGCGCTCGCCCAGGTCGAGGCGCAAGGCCTGGTCCTGCGGCCGCGAGGCGAGCTGCCGCCGCAGCGATTCGACCACGCGCAGGGCCGGGTCGCTGGCCACCGGCAGGCGCTCGACGACCTCGGTGTCGCTGGCCGGCGTGTAGGGCGCGGCGGGGGCGCGCGCGGCCAGCAGGCACAGCGCAGCCGCCGCCACGCACGCGCATCGCGGACTGGGCATCGGGCGGCTTACTTGGTGCCGAAGATGCGGTCCCCGGCGTCGCCGAGGCCGGGCAGGATGTAGCCGTGCTCGTTGAGCTCGCGGTCGATCGCTGCGGTGTAGATCGGCACGTCGGGATGTGCGCCCTGCAATGCCGCCACGCCCTCGGGGCAGGTGAGCAGGCAGACGAACTTGATCGACCTCGGATTCAGCTCCTTGAGCCGTTCGACGGCGGCGATGGCGGAGTTGCCGGTGGCGAGCATGGGGTCGACCACGACGACGTCGCGGTTGTCCATGTTCTGCGGCATCTTGAAGTAGTACTCCACCGCCATCAGCGTCTTGGGATCGCGGTACAGGCCGATGTGGCCCACGCGCGCGCCCGGAACGACGCTGAGCATGCCGTCCAGGATCCCGCCGCCGGCGCGCAGGATCGAGACGAACACGAGCTTCTTGCCGTCGATCACCCTGGCGCGCATCGTTTCCAGCGGCGTCTCGATCTCCACTTCGTGCATCGGCACGTCGCGCGTGACCTCGTACGCCATCAGCGTCGACAGTTCGTTCAGGAGGCGGCGGAAGCTGTTGGTGCTGGCTTCCTTGTTCCGCATCAGCGACAGCTTGTGCTGCACCAGCGGATGGTCGATCACATGGACGTTGTGGCTTTGCATGGATTTCGGTTCAGAACACGGTGCCGTCGCTTGCCACCTGCAGCGGCGGCAGGCCGCCGCGGCGCTGCTGCGCGAGTTCGCGTCCGGTGGCCCAGGTGCCGCCTTCCAGGACGGCACCCATGCCCAGGTGGCTGGCGTCAGTGTGCAGCAATTTCCGCAGCTCCACCGCGAGTTCGTCGAGCAGGGCCACCGTGAGGGCGCGCCATTCGACGACCAGCTCGTCGCCCGGCTGCCACACGTGCTGCGTGACGGCTTCGTCGCGCAGCCGCAGCACGCCGGTATCGAGCAGCAGGCCGCCGTTGCGGTACTCGGCCAGGCCGGTGAGCGCGTCCAGGCCGTGCAGCTGCACGCCGGCCCACTCGAAAGGCTCCAGCAGCGAATAGGTGAGCCACTGCGACAGCTTGTGGAAAGGCACCCAGCCGTCGCTGGCGCCTTCGCCGCGCACGGCTTCGTGACGCCAGCAGTCGCCCAGCGGCACGTTGCCGATCGCGTTGCCCAGGGGCCAGATGCCGGAGCAGGTGAGCAGGATCTCCGAGAGGATGTCGTGCGCCGAGTCTTCGGCCGTGCGCGGCGGCACGGTGGACCCGAAGGGCGTGAGGATCAGGTCGAACAGGCCGGAGGGGCGGCCTTCCTCGTTGAAGACCTCGGGCTGCTCCGCCATCGCCTCGCCGAAGCGGCGCAACAGGATCGCCCGGTTTTCCAGGCCCAGGAGCGGATTGTCCTCGCGCACCTGGAAGGCGCTGGCCAGGCGGTCGGTGGAAAGCGCGCGCAGGCCGGCCGCGTCGACCTGCAGGGGGCGGTTGCGGTCGCTGGAAAAGACCCCGGCGATGAACGCGTGGTAGCTCGCCACGGCGAGGCCTTCGGAGCGGGTGTAGGCCTGGCCGGTGCCGGATTCGGTGTAGCGCCAGTCGGGGCCGGCGCCGCCATCGAGCAGCACGCTCGCGAAGGTGAAGTCCACCAGGGCGTGGATGCGCGTCGCGCGCGGCAGGTGTTCCACCCGCCGCTCCAGTTCCGCCTTGCGATCGACGCCGCCGGCTTCCAGGTGGCGCCAGCGGCTGTGCAGCGGGACGTGCAGCTTCGGGAAGCGCCTGCGGGTGATGTCGGCGACGTCGCGCGCCGCGCCGGGCAGGGCGCCGTCATCGACCGTGAACCAGCGCGACTGGCCCTCGCGCGCGCGCCGCAGCAATTGGCCGCAGCGTTCGCGGATGGCGTGCGTGCTGCGCAGGAGGCTGGCCGCGGCCTCCGCTTCGGCGGCGCCCGTCACGGATTGCACGGTGCTCATAGGCTCCGGCCTTTCGTTTGCTTCAGTTCTTCTTGGTCCGGTGCGCCGCCCGGCGTGAAATAGCCGGCGGCCTTCTTGGCCTGCATCTCGACCTGCGCGTCGGCCGGGATCAGGCCCGCGGGGATGTCGACCCGCTCGCCCACCTCGATGCCGGATTGCGTGATGGCGTCGTACTTCATGTTGCTCATGGAGACCAGGCGGTGGATCTTGCGCACGCCCAGCCAGTGCAGCACGTCGGGCATCAGCTCCTGGAAGCGCATGTCCTGCACGCCGGCGACGCATTCGGTGCGCGCGAAGTACTGGTCGGCCGTGTCGCCGCCCACCTGGCGCTTGCGCGCGTTGTAGACCAGGAACTTGGTGACTTCGCCGAGGGCCCGGCCTTCCTTGCGCGAATAGGACACCAGGCCCACGCCGCCGCGCTGGGCGCCCTGGATGCATTCCTCGATGGCGTGGGTGAGGTAGGGGCGGCAGGTGCAGATGTCGGAGCCGAACACGTCGGAGCCGTTGCACTCGTCGTGCACGCGGGCGGTGAGTTCGACCTCCGGGTTCGCCAAGTCGCGCGGGTCGCCGAAGATGTAGACCGTCTGGCCGCCGATGGGGGGCAGGAACACTTCGAGGTCGCTGCGGGTGACCAGTTCGGGGTACATGCCCCCCGTCTCCTCGAACAGCACGCGCCGCAGGTCGGACTCGCTGCAGCCGAAGCGCCTGGCCACGCCGGGGAGCCACCAGACCGGCTCGATCGCGGCCTTGGTGACGCAGGCGGCGCCGCCGTCCATCAGGATCTTCCGGTCCGGCGTGAGGCGCCCTTTCTGCAGCGCCTCGATCACCTCCGGCAGGATCACGTGGGCCTTGGTGATCGCGATGGTGGGCCGGATGTCGTAGCCGGCCTGCAGTTCGGTGGCGAAGACCTCGGCCACCTGCGCGCCCCAGGGATCGAGGCTCACGATCTTCGCCGCATCGGTCCATTGCGGGTAGGGACCGATGATGTCGGTGGGCGCGGTGTTGGTGAGGTCGGCCTTGTGTTCGCGCTTGAGGGCCCCGGCGGCCACCGCCAGCGCGCGGTACACGCTGTAGGAGCCGCTGTGGGTGCCGATCACGTTGCGGTGGCTGCGCCTGGTGGTCGTGCCCACGATGGGCCCGCGTTCGGCGGGCGTGGCCGCGCCCCAGACGATCGGCAGCGCGCCGAAGCCGCCGTGGTGCGAGGTCAGCCGGATGTGGCGGGGGGCGGATGCTTCGGAGGCCATGATGTCCTGCGGTGCAAAGTCCGACTCTAGCAAAGCGGCGGGGTCAGCGACACTGTTGGGCCTACCCGTTGCGAAGCGCGCGAACGCACTCTGGCGCGGCCCTCGGCCGCGGAAGGTGAACCGCGAAGCGCGTGAACCCCAGCAAATAAAAAAAAGCAGGAAACCTACTCCCCGAACTGCCCCTCCACCGTGGCGCTGATCCCCCAATCCGGCGCCACGATCCCCTCCCGCACGAACCGGTGGAAGCTGGAATACGGCCATTCGTTCGCCCGCGCCACCCATCCGTGCTTCACCGGGTTGTAGTGGATGTAGTCCACGTGCCGCTGGAAGTCTTCCTCATCGTGGATCTGGTGCTCCCAGAAGCGGCGCTGCCAGAGCTTGCGCTCTCCCTTCAGGCCACGCCCGGGTGCAACGTCATCGCGCAGGACGCCGTTGGCGACGAGCGACTGCGTGTGCCGTGTCTTGGCGTGCTTGACGGCAGCGCGCAGGAGGTCGACGTGGTCCACCAGCCAGCGGGCGCCGCGGTCCTGCAGGGTCAGGGTGAAGAAACAGGTGGCGCCGGCGGCGTCGGCGCGGATGTAGGTGCGCATGGTGTGCGTACAACGCGCGGCAGGCGGGGCGGGACGGTGATGGAATGCCCGTGGCGGGGGGTATTCGTACGCTGCTATCGAAAGCGGAACTCGCGCGCAAGCGCTGGGGTTCGCGCTGGCGCGGCTCACAGCCAGCCTGCCCATGGACGCAGGCAGCGCCCTCAGCGCTTCTTCCCCCCCAGGATGCTCCCCAGCACTCCCCGCGCGATCTCGCGGCCGACCGAACTGCCGATGGTGCGGATGGCCGATTTGGCGAAGTTCTCGACCAGGCCGTCGCGCTTGCCGCCGCGCGGGCCGGTCGAGCCGAAGAGCACGTCCGACAGGCCGCCCAGCACGCTGCCGGCAGCGCCGGAGGTGCCGACGGTGCCACCGGCGCCGGGAACGCCCGCCGCCTCGGCGCGGCCCTTCAGCTTCTCGTAGGCCGACTCGCGGTCCACCAGCTGCTCGTACACGCCGGCCACGATGGAGTTCGCCCGCAGCGCCTGGCGCTGCTCCGGGGTGATCGGGCCGATCTGGCTGCCGGGCGGCAGCACGTACAGCCGCTCGGTCACGCTGGGCCGACCCTTCTCGTCCAGGAAGCTGACCAGGGCCTCGCCCACGGCCAGTTCGGTGATCGCGGCGGCGATGTCCAGGCCCGGCTTGGGCCGCATCGTCTCGGCCGTCGCCTTCACCGCCTTCTGGTCGCGCGGCGTGAAGGCGCGCAGTGCATGCTGCACCCGGTTGCCCAGTTGCGCGAGCACGGCATCGGGGATGTCCAGCGGGTTCTGCGTCACGAAATAGACGCCCACCCCCTTGGAGCGCACCAGCCGCACGACCAGTTCGATGCGCTCGACCAGCACCTTGGGCGCGTCGTCGAACAGCAGGTGCGCCTCGTCGAAGAAGAACACCAGCTTGGGCTGCTCGAGGTCGCCCACCTCGGGCAGGATCTCGAACAGCTCCGACAGCAACCACAGCAGGAAGGTGGCGTACAGGCGCGGCGCGTTCAGCAGCTTGTCGGCGGCCAGGATGTTGATCACGCCGCGGCCGTTCGGGTCGGTCTGCAGGAAGTCCGCGATGTTGAGCATCGGCTCGCCGAAGAACTTGTCGCCGCCTTGCGACTCGATCTGCAGCAGCCCGCGCTGGATGGCGCCCACGCTGGCCGGGCTGATGTTGCCGTACTCGGTGGTGAACTGCTTTGCGTTGTCCCCCACGTGCTGCAGCATGGCGCGCAGGTCCTTCAGGTCCAGCAGCAGCAGGCCGTTGGCATCGGCGATCCGGAACACGATCTGCAGCACCCCGGCCTGGGTCTCGTTGAGGTTCAGCATGCGCGCCAGCAGCAGCGGCCCCATGTCGCTCACGGTGGCACGCACGGGGTGCCCCTGTTCGCCGAACACGTCCCACAGCGTGGTCGGGCAGGCCTGCGGCTGCGGCTCGGGCAGGCCGCGCTCCTTGACGGCGGCCGCCAGCTTGCCCTCGATGCGGCCGGCCTGGCTGATGCCGGTCAGGTCGCCCTTGATGTCGGCCAGGAACACGGGCACGCCGATCTGGCTGAAACTTTCCGCCAGTTTCTGCAGCGTCACGGTCTTGCCGGTGCCGGTGGCACCGGTGACGAGCCCGTGCCGGTTGGCAAGGGCGGGCAGCAGGAACGCCTCGGTTTTCCCGTTCTTCGCGATCAGCAGGGGTTCGGCCATGGGGCGAAAAGTAGAATGTTGGTCTTCGTAGAGTACAGCACGCGAGCAACAGGGGATCATTCCGTGGCCGGACACAGCAAATGGGCAAACATCCAGCACCGCAAGGGGCGCCAGGACGAGAAGCGGGGCAAGATCTGGACGCGCGTCATCCGTGAAATCATGGTGGCGGCGCGGCAGGGCGGGGGCGACCTCACGGCCAACCCGCGCCTGCGGCTGGCGGTGGCCCAGGCGAAGGCGGCCAACATGCCCGCCGACACCATCAAGCGCAACATCGACAAGGCCACGGGCGCCCTCGAGGGCGTGAGCTACGAGGAGATCCGCTACGAGGGCTACGGCATCGGTGGCGCGGCGATCATCGTCGACACCATGACGGACAACAAGGTCCGCACCGTGGCGGAGGTGCGCCACATCTTCAGCAAGTACGGCGGCAACATGGGCACCGAAGGTTCGGTGGCCTTCCAGTTCAAGCATTGCGGCCAGCTGGTCTTCGCGCCGGGCACCAGCGAGGACAAGGTGATGGAAGTGGCGCTGGAAGCCGGCGCCGACGACGTGATCGCCGACGACGAGGGCGCCATCGAGGTCCTGACGGCCCCCGGCGAGTTCGAAAAGGTCAAGAATGCGCTGGAAGCCGCCGGCCTGAAGCCGGAGGTGGCGGAAGTGACCATGCGGCCCGAGAACACCATCGAACTGACCGGCGAGGACGCCGCACGCATGCAGAAGCTGCTCGACATGCTGGAAGACCTGGACGACGTGCAGAACGTCTACAACAACGCGGAAATCACCGAGTGAAAGTCCTCGTCATCGGCGGCGGCGGCCGCGAGCACGCGCTGGCGTGGAAGCTCGCGCAGTCGCCCAAGGTGCAGGCCGTCTATGTGGCGCCGGGCAACGGCGGGACCGCGCTCGATCCGCGGCTGGAGAACGTGCCGATCACGGACCTGCGGCAACTGCGCGACTGGGCACTGAAGGAAAGGATCGCGCTGACCGTCGTGGGCCCCGAGGCACCGCTGGCCGCCGGCGTGGTGGACGAGTTCCGCACGCACGGGCTGCGCATCTTCGGCCCGACGCAGGCGGCGGCCCAGCTCGAAAGCTCCAAGGCCTTCGCCAAGGCCTTCATGGCCCGCCACCAGATCCCGACGGCGGAGTACGAGGCCTTCACCGACGCCGCGCAAGCCCATGCGTACGTCGACCGCAAGGGCGCCCCGATCGTGGTGAAGGCCGACGGCCTCGCGGCCGGCAAGGGCGTGGTGGTGGCCACCACCGCCGCCGAGGCCCATGAAGCGATCGACTTCATGCTCCTGGACGACAAGCTGGGCGTGTCGCACAACGCCGGCGGCGCCCGGGTGGTGATCGAGGAATGCCTGCAGGGCGAGGAAGCCAGCTTCATCGTGCTGTGCGACGGCAGGAACGTGGTGGCGCTGGCCACCAGCCAGGACCACAAGCGCCTGCGCGACGGCGACCAGGGCCCCAACACCGGCGGCATGGGCGCCTATTCGCCCGCACCCGTGGTGACGCCCGAAGTGCATGCACGGGCGATGCGCGAGATCATCCTGCCGGCCGTGCGCGGCATGGAAAAGGACGGCATTCCGTACACCGGCTTCCTCTATGCCGGCCTGATGATCGATGCCCAGGGCCAGCCGAAGACGCTGGAATTCAACTGCCGCATGGGCGACCCGGAGACGCAGCCGATCATGATGCGGCTGAAGTCCGACCTGTTCGACGTGATGCTCGCCGCCACCTCGGGCACCCTCGACCAGGTCAACCTCGACTGGGACCGCCGCACGGCCCTCGGCGTGGTGATGGCCGCCGCCGGCTACCCGATGGATCCGCGCAAGGGCGACGTGATCCGCGGCTTGCCGAAGGAGGCCGAGGACGCGATGGTGTTCCACGCCGGCACCGCCGCGCATGGCAACACCACGGTCAGCGCCGGCGGGCGCGTGCTGTGCGTCACGGCGCTGGCCGATACCGTCAAGGCGGCGCAGCAGCGGGCCTACGAGGTCCTGCGGGGCATCCAGTTCGACGGCGCGCAGTACCGCCGCGACATCGGCTTCCGCGCCGTGAAGGGCTGAAAACCTGATGGAACCGAACATCACCGCCGTGCGCACCTGGCTCACGGGCCTGCAGCAAAGCATCACGCACACCATCGCCGGGATCGACGGCCAGGCCTTCCGCGCCGACGCCTGGAAGAAGGAGCCCGGCGAGAAGCTGCAGGGTGAAGGCGTGACCATGATCCTGGAGCAGGGCCAGGTGTTCGAGCGCGCCGGCGTCGGCTTCTCGCACGTGCGCGGGCCGCAGCTGCCGCCTTCGGCGACCCAGCACCGGCCGGAACTCGTCGGCGCCTCGTTCGAGGCGATGGGCGTCTCGCTGGTGTTCCACCCGCGCAACCCGTACGCGCCCACGGTGCACATGAACGTGCGCATGCTCGCCGCGCTGCCCGCCAACGCGCCGCCGGTGTACTGGTTCGGCGGCGGCATGGACCTCACGCCCTACTACGGCTGGGAGGAGGACGCCGTCCACTTCCACCGCGTCTGCCGCGACAGCCTGCTGCCCTTCGGCGAGGACCGGTATCCGCGCTTCAAGGCCTGGTGCGACGAGTACTTCTTCAACCGCCACCGCAACGAGCCGCGCGGCATCGGCGGCATCTTCTTCGACGACTACTTCGAGGACGGCTTCGAGCGCAGCTTCGGCATGCTGCAGTCGGTCGGCGACAGCTTCCTCGAAGCCTACGTGCCGGTGCTCAAGCGCCGCAAGGACATCCCCTGGGGCGAGTGCGAGCGGGCCTGGCAGCTGCTGCGCCGCGGCCGCTACGTCGAGTTCAACCTGGTGTGGGACCGCGGCACGCACTTCGGCCTGCAGTCGGGCGGCCGCACCGAGTCGATCCTGATGTCGATGCCGCCCATGGTCAGCTGGGCCTACCAGCACCAGCCCGAGCCGGGCTCGCGCGAGGACGAACTGCTGCGGCGCTTCCTCGTGCGCAGGGACTGGGTTTGATCCCTGCGATGCGCCGGGTCGGCATGTTCGGCGGGGCCTTCGATCCGCCGCACCGGGCGCATGTCGCGCTGGCGGGCGCCGCCGTGCAGCAGCTGGCGCTCGACCGGCTGTACGTGCTGCCCACCGGCAATGCCTGGCACAAGGCCCGCACGCTCTCGTCGGCCGGGCACCGGCTGGCGATGACGCGGCTGGCCTTCGCGCCGCTACCCGCCGTGCAGGTCGACGACCGAGAGCTCAGGCGCACGGGCCCGACCTACAGCGTGGAGACCTTGCGCGAGCTGCAGGCCGAGCATCCCGGCGCGCTGCTGCACCTGCTGATGGGCGAGGACCAGGCCGCGGGCTTCACCGGCTGGCAGGCCTGGCAGGAGATCGCGCAGCTGGCCGTGCTGTGCGTGGCCGGCCGGGGTGCCGGCGAGGGCATCGCCACCTTGCGCGCCTTGCCGGGCGTGCGGGTGCAGGTGCTCAAGTTGCCGCAGATGCCCGAGAGCGCGACCGACGTCCGCGCGCGGCTGACACGCGGGCAGGAGATCGGCGAGCTGGTTGGGCCAGCCGTCGCCGGTTATATTGAATCCCATCATCTTTACCAGAACACCTGATGACGCAAGAAGCCGCCGCCAAGAAGGACACGCAGAAACTCCAGCGGGCCATCATCGATGGCCTGGAGGACGTGAAGGGGCAGGACATCCAGGTCTTCAACACCGAGCACCTGTCGCCCCTGTTCGAGCGGGTCATCGTCGCGTCGGGCACCTCGAACCGGCAGACCAGGGCGCTCGCTTCCAGCGTGATCGATGCCGTGCGCGAGGCGGGCTTCCCCAAGCCGCGCATCGAGGGCGAGGACAACGGCGAGTGGATCATCGTGGACTGCGGTGCCGCCGTCGCCCACATCATGCAGCCCGCCATCCGCCAGTACTACCACCTGGAGGAGATCTGGGGCGAGAAGCCGGTGCGCTTGCGCGTCGGCGCCCCCAAGCCGCAGGCGCCGGTGCAGACCGCCGCGCCCACGCCCGCGAAGAAGGTCGGCACCTCCCTGCGGCGCAGCAGTGCCGCGAAGTCGGCGGCGCGTGATGCGGACCGCGAAGCGGCTGCGGCGAAGAAGGCGCCGGCGAAGCGGGGCGCGGGCAACGGCGCGGCGAAGGCGACGCCCTCGCGGGCGCCGGCACGGTCGACGGCGAATTCGCCGGCCGGCAAGGCAGCGACGAAGCGGCCGTCCGCACCCGCGAAGAGCATGGTCGCGAAGAGTGCGCCGGCGAAGAGCACCACGGCAAAGAGCACCACGGCAAAGAGCACCACGGCAAAGAGCGCCACGGCGAAGAGCGCCGGCACGGCGAAGGGCACGGCGGCGAAGAGCACGGCCGCGAAGAGCGCGCCGGCGAAGAGCACGGGCGCCAGGAGCACCGGGGCGAAGGGCACCGCCGCTCGCGGCACGCCCGCGAAGAAGGCGCCGGCCAGGTCCGCCGGCAAGAGCACCGCCTCGCGCCACTGACCATGCGCCTGCTGGTCGTGGCGGTCGGCCAGCGCGTGCCCGACTGGGCGCAGACGGCCTGGTACGACTACGCCAAGCGCTTCCCGCCGGAGCTGCGGCTGGAACTCCGGGCCGTCAAGACCGAACCGCGGGCGTCGAAGACGCTCGCCACGCTGCTGGCCGCGGAGCGCGAGCGCATCGAGGCGGCCATCCCGAAGGGCGCGCGGGTGGTGGCGCTCGACGAACGCGGCACCCCCCTCAAGACCCTGGCCCTGGCCGCCAAGCTCGAGGCGTGGCAGCTCGAAAACGACAGCGTGGCGCTGGTGATCGGCGGGCCCGACGGGCTCGATCCGGCGTTCCGCCACGCCGCGCATGAACGCATCCGCCTGTCCGACCTCACGCTGCCGCACGCGATGGTGCGGGTGCTGCTCGCCGAGCAGCTCTATCGCGCATGGTCCATCAACGCCGGCCATCCGTACCACCGCGAATGAGCCGGGGCTTCATCTATCTCGCCTCGCAGAGCCCGCGCCGGCGGCAATTGCTCGAACAGCTCGGCGTGCCCTACGAGCTGCTGCTGCCGGAACCGGGCGAGGACAGCGAGGCGCTGGAAGAAGTGCATGCCGGCGAAGCGCCGGCGCGCTACGTGCGGCGTGTCACCGGCCTCAAGCTCGATGCCGCGGTGGCCCGCATGCAACGCCGCGGCCTGCCTGCGGCGCCCGTGCTCTGCTCCGATACCACGGTGGCCATGGGCCGCACCATCTACGGCAAGCCGGCGGACGGGCGCGATGCGGCGCGCATGCTGCGCGAGCTGTCCGGGCACACGCACCGCGTGCTGACCGCGCTGGCGGTGCAGGCGGGGCGCCGGCGCGCCGAGGCCCTGAGCGATTCACGCGTGAGCTTCGCGCCCCTGAGCGCGGCGGACATCCGCGCCTACGTGGCCACCGGCGAGCCGATGGGAAAGGCGGGCGCCTATGCGGTGCAGGGCAGGGCGGCGGCGCACATCCGCCGCATCGATGGCTCGTACACGGGGATCATGGGGTTGCCGCTGCATGAGACGGCGCTGCTGCTGAAGGGGCTCGGTTTGCGCTGGTGATGCGCTGGTGCGACGGGGTTTCGTAGGCTGGCGGTGGAGCGCAGCGAAACCCCAGCGATGCGCGAAAGCGCTGGGGTTCCGGCGCCTTCGCGCGTCACCACCAGCCTACGGATTCAGCATCCACACGCCGAGCCCGGAATTCACACTCGGGTGCCCACGCCCCCTCAAGCCGCCAGCTTCTCCGCCGGCTCCCGAGCCTCCTGCGCCTCCGGCACCAGGCCGACGACTTCCTTCCTCGCGTTGAACACCGGCCGCAGCGAAAAGAGGAAGCTGCGCCAGCCGTCCGGCAGCCGCACGCGCATGAGCATGCGCACGACTTCGCCCCTGGCGGCGGTTGCGACGGCTGCGCGCACGCGTTCCGGTGCCTCGGGCGTCTCGCTGAACCACTCCGTGTCCCAGAACGCACGGCCGACCACCTGCTGCAGCGTGCGCCCGATCGCGGCCAGCGACGTCGGGTTCGCATCGAGCACGGTCCCCTGCGTGTCCAGGAAACCCTGGAAGATCAGGTCGGTGGCGAAGGTGGCGCGCAGCCGGTCGGTCACGGCGTTCTGCGCCTCCAGGGCGCGCGTGAGTTCCGCGGTGCGATGCTTCACGTGCGCTTCCAGCGTCTCGTTCAGGCGGCGCAGTGCCTGCTGCGCCCGCTGTTCCGCCTCGATCAGGGCGGCCAGCCGGGCCCTTTCCTCGCCGAGCTGCCAGTTGCTGACGCGCAGCGCCGTTTCCGCCCGCGCGCGTTCCGTCACGTCGCTGGCGAGCACGAAGATGCCATCGACCTCGCCGCCCGCATTGCGCATCGGCTGGTACACGAAGTCCAGCACGCAATCCTCGGCCGGCGCACCGGGCGTGCGCTGCAGCTTCACCTGCACGCCGGTGCCCAGGTAAGCCTCGCCGCTGCGGTAGACGCCATCGAGCAGTTCGACGAAGCCCTGGCTGCGCACCTCGGGCAGGGCCTCGGCCACCGGCTTGCCGACGATCTCGCGGCCGGCGACCAGTCGCCGGTAGGCGTCGTTCGCGAACTCGAACACGTGATCGGGCCCGCGCAGCAGCACGATCGGCGCAGGCGCCTGCCGGAACAGCTCGCGCCAGCGGTCGATCTCCGCCTGCCGCTGGCGTCGGGCGTGCACCACCGCGGTGATCTCGTTGCCCTGGTTGAAGATGCCGCCGATGCCGTGCCCGGCGTCGCGGATGGCCGTCAGGCTGTAGTTCCACCAGGTTTCGCAGGCGCGGCCGCCGCGCACCATGGGCAGCATCTGCTCGTAGAACGCCATGCCTTCCCCGCTGTCGTACACGCGCTGGAACTGCGGGCCCACGATGTCCCAGATGTCGCTCCAGGCCTCGTGCGCGGGCAGGCCCAGGATGGCCGGATGCTTGTCGGCCGGGATCTCCGACCAGGCGTCGTTGTACAGGACGTACAACTCCGGTCCCCAGTAGATCGCGGTGGGGAAGCTGGAGTTGAGGCACAGGCTCATCGCCATGCGCAATGCCGAAGGCCACCGGGACGGCTCGCCCAGGGGATGGGCCGCCCAATCGAACTGGCGGATGCGCTCGCCCATGGCGCCGCCGCCCTGCAGGAACGCCGGTGCCGGCGAGGAAAGGGTCATGACTGCGAAGGACTCTAGCAGGCCCTCTGCGATGCGGGGGCTGAGGTATCCTTTCCCTTACATGCAGCAGGACATCCTGGTCAACTGGTCGCCGCAGGAGACGCGCGTCGCCATCGTCGAAAGCGGCGCCGTGCAGGAACTGCACGTCGAACGCACCCTCGAGCGCGGGCTCGTGGGCAACGTCTACCTCGGCAAGGTCGCGCGGGTGCTGCCCGGAATGCAGTCTGCCTTCATCGACATCGGGCTGGAGCGCGCCGCCTTCCTGCACGTGGCCGACGTGTGGCAGCGCCAGCCCGATGGCGAGCCGCCGGCCTCGGCCCGCGGGGCCGCCGCGCAGCAGGTGCCGATCGAAAAGCAGGTCTTCGAGGGCCAGGCGCTGATGGTGCAGGTGATCAAGGACCCGATCGGCACCAAGGGCGCGCGGCTGTCCACGCAGATCAGCATCGCCGGCCGGCTGCTGGTGTTCCTGCCGCAGGACGACCACGTGGGCGTGTCGCAGAAGATTCCCTCCGACCAGCGCGATGCGCTGCGCAAGCGCCTGAACAAGCTGGTGGGCGAGGCGGGCGGCGGCTTCATCCTGCGCACCAACGGCGAGGACGCGAGCGACGCCGAACTGGCCGACGACATAGCCTACCTGCGCAAGACCTGGGCGCGCATCCGCGAGTCCGCCACGCGCCTGCCGCCGCCGGCGCTGCTGCACCAGGACCTGAACCTGCTGCAGCGGGTGCTGCGCGACCTGGTGACCGACCAGACGCAGAACATCCGCATCGATTCGCGCGAGCAGTTCGCGGCGCTGCTGGAGTTCGGCCAGGAGTTCATGCCGGCTGCCGTCGCCAAGCTGCAGCTGTACAAGGGCGAGCGGCCGATCTTCGACCTCTTTTCGGTCGAAGAGGAGATCGCCAAGGCGCTGGGACGGCGCGTGGAGCTCAAGTCCGGCGGCTACCTCATCGTCGACCAGACCGAGGCACTCACCACCATCGACGTCAACACCGGCGGCTACGTCGGCTCGCGCAACTTCGACGAGACGATCTTCAAGACCAACCTCGAGGCGGCGCAGGCCATCGCGCGCCAGCTGCGGCTGCGCAACCTCGGCGGCATCATCATCGTCGACTTCATCGACATGCAGCGCGAGGACCACCGCGAGTCGGTGCTGGCCGAGTTCCGCAAGCAGCTCGCGCGCGACCGCGTCAAGACGATGTCCGGCGGCTTCTCGCAGCTCGGGCTGGTGGAGATGACGCGCAAGCGCACCCGCGAATCGCTGGCCCACCTGCTGTGCGAGCCCTGCCCGCTGTGCCAGGGCAAGGGCACGGTGCGCACGCCGCGCACGGTGGCCTACGACATCCTGCGCGAGATCCTGCGCGAGGCGCGGCAGTTCAACCCGCGCGAATACCGCGTCATCGCCGCACCCAAGGTGATCGAGCTGTTCCTCGACGAGGAGAGCCAGCACCTGGCTGGCCTGTCCGATTTCATCGGCAAGCCGATCTCGCTGCAAAGCGAATCAGCGATGGGGCAGGAGCAGTACGACATCGTGCTGCTCTGATTCGTCATTCCCGCGGAGGCGGGAATCCAGGGCATCCGCTTTCACGCGCTGCGCGCGTGCTCTGGGTCCCCGCCTGCGCGGGGATGACGGGAATGGGCCAGGATCCGCAGCGCCTCCTGCGCCACCCGCTCCGGCCGGATCGCGGGCAGGCATTCCGTGCCGCTCATGCGGTGGTCCTCGCAGCCGGCCTTGCCGCAGGGGGCGCAGGGCAGTTCCGCCTGCATCAGCGTGACCTGCCCGACGCTCTGCACGCTGGCGCGCCGCTGCCAGTGCACGACCTGCTCGCGGGGCAGCGCCGGCCACGGGGCCCAGCGCTGCGGATGGGTCGGACCGAAGATCGCGAGCACCGGCACCTCGCAGGCGGCGGCGAGGTGCGACACGGAGGTGTCCGGCCCGATGTACAGGGCCGCGCCGCGCAGCAGGCCGGCCAGCTGGCCGAAATCCAGCAGGCCGGCGTCCACCAGCAGCGGCGCGGGCGCGGCACCCTGCATGGCGCCGATCGCCGCGCGGTCCCCGGCGGAAGGCCCGCCAGTGAGGACCACTTGCCGGCCGGCCGCCGCGAGCAGGCCCAGCAGGGTGCGGAAGTGCTCCAGGGGCCACTGCTTGTACGGCCACATCGACGGCGTGTGGACGACGACGTAGCCCGGCGCGAGCTGCCGTGCGAGCGGCGCGGGCAGCGGCTGCGAAGGCGGCGCGACCAGCCGCGCCGGCGGCGCAAGCTCCTGCCACGGCGCGAGCAGCGCCAGCTTCTCCTGCACCACGTGCACCTCGCCCAGGTCGCCCGCCACGACGACCGCGTGATCGAGCAGGCGCTTCTTCAAGCCGCTGCTGCCCCCCGCGGGCGGGACGAGTCCGGCGCGGTGGCGCGACGCGACGGCGCCCATCAGGTGCGCGCGGTCGCTCGCCTCCGCGACCAGCGCGAGGTCATAGCGGCGCCACAGGCGGCGCATCAGGCGCAGCCCGCCGGCGAAGCCCAGTCTCGGTGGCGTCGCGATCAGTTCGCGCACATCCGGGTTGCCGCGCAGCATCTCGAGCGTGCCTTCGAAACCGAGCACGTCGATGGCGGCATCCGGCCAGCGGTGCCGCGCCGCGTGGATCAAGGGGGTGGTGAGGAGCACGTCCCCGATCTGCCGCGTGACGATCACGAGCAGCGAGTGCACCTGCAGGGTTCTCACAGCTCGGGGCCGCCGGCGCCGCCCAGTGCATGCAGGCGCGCGTACAGGCCGCCGCGCGCCAGCAGTTCGGCATGGGAGCCGAGTTCCAGCAGGCGCCCGCGGTCCAGCACGGCCACGCGGTCGGCGTGTTCGATGGTGGACAGCCGGTGCGCGATGATCATCGTGGTGCGCCCCGCCATCAGGCGGCGCAGCGCCTCCTGCACCAGCCGCTCGGACTCGTTGTCCAGCGCCGACGTGGCCTCGTCGAGGATCAGGACCGGCGCGTCCTTGTACAGCGCGCGGGCGATGGCCAGGCGCTGCCGCTGCCCGCCGGACATGGCGACGGCGTTGTGGCCCACGGGACTGTCGATGCCCTGCGGCAGGGAAGCGACCACGGCGCCCAGGTTGGCGGCTTCCAGGGCCGCCTGCACACGCGGGCGGTCGATGTCGCGGCCCAGCGCCACGTTGGCGGCCAGGCTGTCGTTGAACATCACCACGTCCTGGCTGACCATGGCGAACTGGCGCCTCAGGGCCTGCAGCGTCCACTCCGCCAGCGGGATGCCGTCGACCCGGATGGTGCCGGAGGCGGGCTCGACGAAGCGGGGCAGCAGGTTGGCGAGCGTCGTCTTGCCGGAGCCGGAGGGCCCGACCAGCGCGATGGTTTCGCCGGGACGGATGTCGAGCGAGAAGCGGTCCAGCGCCGGCGCCTGCCCGCCGGGGTAGCGCACCGTGACGTTCTCGAACTCGATGCGCCCCTGCGTGCGCCCGGGGTCGTGGCTGCCCCCGCGCTCGGGCGGCGAGTGTTCCACCAGGTCGAACGAGCGGTCCAGCACCGCCAGTGCGCGGGTGATGGGGCTGGTCGCCTCCGACAGCCGCTTGACCGGAGCAATCAGCATCATCAGGGCGGCGATGAACGACGCGAACGTGCCCACCGTCATGCCTTCGTTGCTCTGCGCCAGCGCGATGGCGATCACGATCGACAGCGCCGCAGCCGCGAGCATGTGCATCAGCGGCGTGATGGCCGCCGAGGCGACGGCGGACTTCATCGCCAAGCGGCGCAGGGCCAGGCTCAATACGCGAAAGCGCTCGGCCTGCGCTTCCTGGGCCCCGTGCAGCCGCACGACCCGGTTGGCGAGCACGTTTTCTTCCACCGCATAGGCGAGTTCCACCGTGGCAGCCTGGCTGGTCTTGGCGAGCCGGTGCAGCCGGCGCGACGCCGTGCGCATCAGCCAGGCCACGGCCGGTGCCAGGAAGGTCACCACCAGCGTGAGCTGCCAGTTGACGTAGATGAGGTACAGCAGCAGCGCCACCAGTGCCAGGCCATCCTTGACCAGGCCGGTGAGGGCGTTCACCAGCATCGTGATCGCGTTCTGCACCTCATGCACGATGCTGTTGGACAGCGAACTGGCGGACTCGGTGCGGAACAGGTCCATGCGGGCATCGAGCATGCGGCCGAACAGGGCCCGACGCAGCATGAACATGCCTTCGTTGGCGATCTTCGCGAGCGCGATGTCGGCGATGAACCCGGCGCTGCCGCGAATGGCGAACAGCAGCAGCAGCGCCACGGGGACCAGCCAGGGATTGAAGCTGCCCGGGCGGAAGCCGCGATCGAGCAGCGCCTTGAGCAGCGCCGGCGCGGCCGGCTCGGTGGCCGCGCCGACGATCGTTGCCAGGAGCACGACGATCCAGTAACGCTGGACGTGCCGGATGTAAGGAAAGAAACGGCGGACGCGATCGACCAGGCCGGCAGGTGCCGGCGGGACCGGGGCGACCGCAGATGCTCCGGAAGCGTCAGGCACAATAGGCGAGGCGGACTGCATGCAGCCCGCCATTATCCAACCAAATGGCTGGGCGGCCCGTGCGGCACGGCCTGCCGTCGGCGCCCTGGCGCCGGTCCTTCTACCCGATGCTGTCTGTGTTCGACTTCCACCGAGGCGCGGCCGATCCGGTGCCATCCGGGCGTCTGGTGACCGCCACCGGTCTGCTGGTCTGCTGCGCGCCACTGCTCGTCCTCGCCGTGCGAGGGTGGGCGAATGCAGTGCTGTTCCTCGGCGCGCTGTTCAGCGCGATCGTGATCACCTGGGGCAGCTTGCCGGCGGCGCGCCTGCCGCGCCAGGACAGGCGCTGGATCGGCCTGCTGGTGTTCGCATACGTTGCACCGATCCTGTCGGTGCTGCTCAGCGCCACCCTGCGGCAGGACTTCGAGGCATCGCAATTCGACTCCCCCTCGCGCTTCCTGCTGGCGGTGCCGATCTTCCTGTTCGTGCTGCGGGCGGGCTGGCCGGTCGCGCGGGTCATGCAAGTCGTGCTGCCGCTGGCGCTGATGGTGGCCTTCGTGGACCTGCAGGTGGTGGGCCCGGACCCGCGGTGGCCGTCCTTTCGCGTGACCACCCGCGTCGTCGATCCGCTCGTGTTCGGCTACTTCAGCCTGGCCTTCGGCCTGATGTGCCTGGCCTCCATCTCGCCGCGCGAATGGCACGCCGGGTCGCGGTGGACGATCCTGCTGCGGATCGCCGGCTTTGCGCTCGGGGTGTACCTGTCGATCCTGTCGTCCTCGCGCACCGGCTGGGCGGCCGTGCCGCTGGTGCTGGGCGTCTGGGCGCACTACCACTGGGGGCGGAAGCATCCGATGGGAAGCGTGGGGGTCGCGGCCGCGATCGTGATCCTGCTGCTGGCCGCGTACTGGCTCGTGCCTTCGGTCAACCTGCGCATCGACGAGGCCGTGAGCGACGTCGTGGAGTATCCGTGGAATGGCGTGCTGCAGCACGAGACCTCCCTCGGCTATCGCATCACGTTTGTGCGCATGTCGCTCGATTTCTTCGCCCTCCATCCCTGGGCCGGCGTGGGAGACCTCTCCCGGGTCGCTGCCGCGCCGCCGGCAGTGCATGCCTATGCGTCAGCCGACGCGATCGCCTACGCGCTGCGCTCGGGCTTCCACAACCAGATCGTGAGCAATGCAGTGCGCACCGGCATCGGCGGCCTGGTGGCGACGGCTGCTCTCATGGTGGTGCCCTTCCTGATCTGCGCCCGCGCCCTCTACCGCGCCAGCCCCGCGGCGCGCAAGGATGCGGCGATGGGCTTCGCGTACTGCACGTGCCTGCTGGTGAGCAGCGTGAGCACCGAGGTGGTCGACCTCAAGTTCGCCGCCAGCTTCTACGCGGTGATGACCGCCGTGCTCTGTGGCGCGGTGCTGGGGCGACGCGGGGCGAGCGAGGACGCCTCTTAGGCTTCGCAGGCCCGCAGCAGCGCGGCGGTGTTGGCGGCCGGATCGAACTGCGACAGCACCTGCGCGCGCCCGCGCTGCGCCATGGCGCGCGCCGCGGCCGGATCCGCCAGGACATCGGCCAGCGCCTGCGTCCACGCCTGCAGCGCCCCGGGCGCATCCGGCGCGGGACAGACGCGTCCCGTCTCGGCGTCCTGCACCGTCTCGGGCAGGCCGCCCACGGCGCTGACCACCACCGGAATCCCGAGCGCCAGCGCCTCGATCTGGCTCATGCCGAGCGGCTCGTAGAGCGAGGGCATCACCAGCACGTCGGCGCGGCGGATCAGCGGCGCCACCGGCTGCAGCATGCCGGGGAAGTGCACGTGCTGCGCAATGCCCAACTCCTGCGCATCCCGCTGCAGTTCCTGCAACAACACCCCTTCGCCGGCGGCGACATACAGCAGCCCGGGGAAATCGGCTGCGAGTTGCTGCACCACGCGCAGCATGAAGGCGTGCCCCTTCTCCGGCCGCAGCATCGCAGCGTGCACCAGCAGGGGCCCGTGCCCGCCAAGCCGCTCCTGCAGCGGGGCAGGCAAGGGCGCCTGCGCCGAGCGCTCCAGCTGCGGGAAATCGATCGCCGGATACAGCACGCCGATGCGCTCCGGCCGAATCTTCGGGTTGCGCAGCAGCTGCCCGCGCAGGGCGGCAGAGGGCGTGAAGCTCGCATCGAACAGGTGGTTGTAGCCGAAGGCACCCGCCTTGCCCGGCTGGTAGGTCCGCATCCGGACCAGGCGCGGCCGCGGCCGCAACAAGCCCAGGGCGGCACCGCTGCGCACCGCCAGCGCACATACGTTGGCATCGTGCCCGCTGTGGCAGACGACCGCCACCGGCCGATGCTGGCGCACGAGCGCGATCACGCACTTGAAGCTGCCCGGATCGAGCGCGCTGCGAAAGCGCACGGCCTCGACGGCAAGTCCGCGAGCCTGGGCTTCCGCGCCGATGCGGCTCCCCGATCGGCACAGGATGCGCGGCGTCCAGCCGCTGGCCTGCAGCGTCTGCGCCTGCTGCAGGAGCTGCAGTTCCTGCCCGCCGATGTTGGGGCTGCTTTCGGCGAAAAAGATGCTGCGACCCACGCTCAGCGCCAGGCGAACTGGCCGTCGCGGCGCTCGCCGTGCAGCGTCATGCCGTACTGCGCGAGTTCCTCGGCACGCCAGCGGCGCTCCTGCGCCTTGCGCTGCATCTTGTCCCACTTGCGCCGCACGAACGACTTGCCCAGCAGCCGGTGGTTGTTGCGCGCCCCGAGTCCCTGCTTCTGCGACAGCCCGAGTTCCTGCTTGATCGCGCTCACCGTCATGGAGCCGTAGTGGTGCAGCCACGAAGCGCCCACGATCGCGCTGCCGACCCGCGCCTGGTCCAGCGCGTTGAAGAACAGCGTGTCCTCGTAGCCCCACAGGCTGGGCTGGGCCTGGAAATACCCGACCTGGGCCCAGATGGAGCGGTGCACCAGCAGGCACACCGCGTGGCGCGCGCCCACCCGCGC
This sequence comes from Ramlibacter alkalitolerans, assembly GCF_016722765.1. Taxonomy (GTDB): domain Bacteria; phylum Pseudomonadota; class Gammaproteobacteria; order Burkholderiales; family Burkholderiaceae_C; genus Ramlibacter; species Ramlibacter alkalitolerans. The sequence goes on from NZ_JAEQND010000003.1 coordinate 328,464, forward strand.
GACGTCCTTCATGCGGGCGGACGCGTCGGGGGCGAAAGCCTCGAAGTCGTAGTCCAGCGGCCCCTCGACCAGCGCCGGCGACACGACCTTGAGCCCACGCGCCTGCGCGGCGCCGATCAGGTTCTCGAGCCAGCGGGCCGAGACGAGCACGTCGTTGTTCATCACCACCGACCACTCGGACTGGAAGGCCAGCACCCCCTGGTTCCAGGCGACGCCGCAACCCAGGTTCTGCCGGTTCAGGATCCGGCCGCCGAGGGGCAGCGAGGCCAGGTAGTCGCGCGTTTCGTCGCTGGAGCCGTTGTCGACGGCCACCACCCGACCGAGGTCGTAGCCGTGCCGCACGAGGCTGTCGACGCACTGGCGGGTGTACGCCACCTGGTTGTAGCAGGCGAAGGTGATTGCATAGTCCATCATTCCTTCACGCCCGGAGATCATCCACTTTCATGCGCGGATTATCCGGTGAATCGCCGGGCCGCACGCGCGGGACAGGCTCCCGGTGCTGCTGCATCATCCACAGCCGCAGGTACTTGTAGTAGGTGGTCTGTGCGTTGTAGATCGCCAGCACCAGGCCCATGCGGCCGTCGCGGAATCCCTGGCGCAGCACGTACGTGCGCAGGAAGGCCCAGGCGCCGCTGGCGAGAGCGCGCGCCAGGGAGCCCGACTGCCCGCGCTCGAAGCCGTCGCGGGCCGCGCCGTGCGAGTAGCGCCTGAGCTTGTCGAGCACATCGTCGAGGTCGCGATAGCTGTAGTGGATGATCGGCGAGCGCAGGTCGGCCCGGCGCCCGTCCACCGTCATGTGCGCATGCAGGAAGTGGTCCGTGAAACCGGCGCGCTCTCGCCGCACGAGGCGCAGCGTGTAGTCGGGGCGCCAGCCGCCGTGGTGGATGAACTCGCCGCAGAAGCTGGAGAAGCGGGGCAGGCGGTAACCGTCCGCAACGGGCTGCTCGATGGCCGTGCGGATCTCGGCGGCCAGCTCCGGGGTAATGCGTTCGTCCGCATCGAGCGACAGGACCCAGTCTCCCCGGGCGAGCGCGATCCCGCGCAGCTGCTGCGGACCATAGCCCGGCCAGTCCGTCACATGGACCTCGGCACCTGCGCCACGTGCAACGTCGGCCGTGCCATCCGTGCTGGATGAATCAAGTACGATCACCTGGTCAGCGAACGATACGCTGCGCACGCACTCAGCGATCTGGTGTGATTCGTTCCTCGCGGCGATGACGACGGACAAGGTGGGCCGGGACATCCATGGATTGTCTCAAATGCCCGTACGGGGCAACGCGGCCCCGCCGCTCCGGTCATCGCACAGGCGCTGCGCGACGTTGAAGGAGACAGTCTCTTTTCTCATGACCCAACCATCCCTTGTCCGGCGCGCCTGCGCCGCTGCCCTTGCCCTGATGCCGCTGGCCCCGGCGCTCGCGCAGTTCCGCGTCGAAGTCACCGGCGTGGGGCTGACGCAGTTGCCCATCGCCATCGCGCCGTTCCGCGGCGAAGCCGAACTGCCGCAGAAGATCGCCTCCATCGTCCAGGCCGACCTGGAACGCAGCGGCCAGTTCCGCGGCATCGACCCGGCGGGCAGCGCCCCGCTGGACGAAACCAGCCGCCCCGACCTGAGCCCGTGGCGCCAGAAGAGCGCCGATTCGCTGGCGGTGGGCAGCATCTCGCGCCTGGCCGACGGCCGCTACGACGTGCGTTATCGCCTGTGGGACGTCGTCAAGGGGCAGGACCTCGGCGGCCAGAGCTTCGTGGTGCCGGGCCTCGACCTGCGCCTGGCCGCGCACCACATCGCCGACGCCATCTACGAGAAGCTCACCGGCGACAAGGGCGTGTTCTCCACCCGCATCGCCTACGTCACCAAGTCCGGCACGCGCTACAACCTGTGGGTGGCCGATGCCGACGGCGAGAACGCGCAGTCGGCCCTGGCCAGCCCCGAGCCGATCATCTCGCCGGCGTGGTCCGCCAGCGGTTCGCAGCTCGCGTACGTGTCCTTCGAATCGCGCAAGCCGGTCGTCTACGTGCACGAGATCGCCACCGGGCAGCGCCGCCTGATCGCCAACTTCCGCGGCTCCAACAGCGCGCCGGCCTGGGCGCCGGACGGCCGCAGCCTGGCCGTCACGCTCACGCGCGAAGGCGGCTCGCAGATCTACACGATCCCCGCCACCGGCGGCGAGCCGCGCCGGCTCACGCAGTCGGGCAGCATCGATACCGAGCCGGTCTATTCCGCCGATGGCCGCAGCATCTATTTCGTGAGCGACCGCGGCGGCTCGCCGCAGATCTACCGCATGTCCGGCACGGGCGGGGACCCGCAGCGCGTGACCTTTACAGGGACTTACAACATTTCGCCGGCCCTCAGTCCCGACGGACGGTGGCTGGCCTACATTTCCCGCATCAACGGGGCCTTCAAGCTGCAGGTGATGGAACTCGCCACCGGCAACGTGCAGTCGGTCACCGATACGACCGGCGACGAAAGCCCGAGCTTCGCGCCCAACGGCCGGCTGATCATCTATGCCACCCGCCAGGGTGGGGCCGAAGCCTTGATGACCACCACGCTCGACGGCAAGATCAAGGCCCGCCTGCCGGGCAAGGGCGGCGACATCCGCGAGCCCGACTGGGGCCCCTTCCGCCGCTGACCAACCCATGCAACCTCAGGAGATTTCCGGAATGAAGAAGCGCGTGTTCCTGGCCCTGGCGCTCGCCGCTGCACTGGCGGGCTGCGCCAGCGGCGTGAAGCTCGACGACGTGCCGGTGGAAGACAAGCAAGGCACCGCGATCACCACGCCGACGCCGGGCCCGGGCGCGACGCCGGGCGCCGGCGCCGAGTCGCGCGTCGCCCCGGTGGACGCCACCCGCGGCGCGACCGACATCGCCGGGCCGAGCGGCGTGGGCCGCATCGTCTACTTCGACTACGACAGCAACGTCATCAAGCCGGAGTTCCAGAACGTCATCGAGGCCCACGCGCGCTTCCTCAAGGCGAACGGCGGCCGGCACGTGGTGATCGAGGGCCACACCGACGAGCGCGGTGGCCGCGAATACAACCTCGCCCTCGGCCAGCGCCGCTCCGAAGCCGTGCGGCGCGCCCTCGAACTGCTGGGCGTGAAGGACTCGCAGGTCGAAGCCGTGAGCTTCGGCAAGGAAAAGCCCGCGGTTCCGGGCAGCGATGAAACTGCTTTCGCGCGGAACCGCCGCGCCGAGATCGCCTACCGATGATGACCATGAAACGTTCCGCGCTGGCCGTTGCGCTCACCGCCCTCACGCTGTTCACCGCCTCCGCGCAGGCCGCGCTGTTCGAGGACGACGAGGCGCGCCGCGCCATCATCGAGCTGCGCCAGCGCGTCGAGCAGCAGCGGCAGGCCGCGGCCACGCAGCAGCAGCAGCTGGCCGACGACCTCAAGCGCGCCACCGACGAGAACGCGAACCTGCGCCGCGCGCTGCTGGAACTGCAGAACCAGATCGAGTCGCTGCGCACCGATCTCGCCCGCCTGCGCGGCAACGACGAACAGCTCGCGCGCGACCTGTCGGACGTGCAGCGCCGGCAGAAGGACATCGCCGCCGGCGTCGAGGAGCGCCTGCGCAAGTTCGAGCCGGTGCAGGTGACGGTGGACGGCCGCGAGTTCAGCGCCGACCCCGCCGAGCAGCGCGAATTCGAGGCCGCACTGGCGGCGTTCCGCAAGGGCGACTTCCTGGCCGCGCAGACCGCGTTCGCCGAGTTCCTGCGCAAGTACCCGAGCAGCGGCTACCGTCCGAGCGCGCTGTTCTGGGTCGGCAATGCGCAGTACGCCAACCGCGACTACAAGGGCGCCATCGGCAACTTCCGCGCGCTGCTGCAGCAGGCCCCCGACCACCCGCGCGCGCCCGAGGCCGTGCTGTCGATCGCCAACTGCCAGATCGAGCTGAAGGAAAACGCGAACGCGCGCCGCACCCTCGACGAACTGGTCAAGGCTTACCCGCAGTCGGAAGCGGCCGTGGCCGCGCGCGAGCGGCTGGCGCGCCTGCGTTGAGCGCGCACCCGGGCGCATGACGCACCTGGACGAAGCGGCGGACCTGCAGCGGCGCTTCGGCGGGCTCGAGCGGCTCTATGGCATGGAAGGCGCGCAGGCGATCCGCCGCGCGCATGTCGCCGTCGTCGGCATCGGCGGCGTCGGCTCCTGGGCCGCCGAGGCGCTGGCCCGCAGCGGCGTCGGCGTGCTCACCCTGGTCGACCTGGACCACGTCGCCGAATCCAACATCAACCGCCAGGTCCACGCGCTGGAGAGCACGCTGGGCCAGGCCAAGGTGCTGGCCATGCGCGAGCGCATCGCGCAGATCCATCCGCGCTGCACCGTGCATGCGGTGGAGGAGTTCGTCGAGCCGGAGAACTGGCCGCAGCTCCTGCCGGAGGGCGTGACCGCGGTGATCGACGCCTGCGACGAACTGAAGGCCAAGACGGCGATGGCCGTGTGGGCGCGTTCGCGCAAGGGCCTGTTCATCTCCTGTGGCGCGGCCGGCGGCAAGCGCCTGGCGCACAAGGTCGACGTCGACGATCTCGCCGCCACCACGCACGATCCGCTGCTCGCGCAGCTGCGCTACCGGCTGCGCCGCTTCCATGGCGCGCCCAAGGAGGGCAAGCGCATCGGCGTCCCCTGCGTGTTCAGCCGCGAAGCCGTGGCGCCGCCGGACCCGTCGTGCGCCATCGAGGGCGACGGCTCGCTGAACTGCCACGGCTACGGATCGGTGGTCAGCGTGACCGCGACCTTCGGTCAATGTGCGGCCGGATGGGTGCTGGATCGCATCGCCGCCGGGAAAGCCCCGAAACCATCGCTATAATCGCGGGCTTTGCTGCTGTGCAATGCAGCGGCAAGCAGGCCGGGACGTTAGCTCAGTTGGTAGAGCAGCGGACTTTTAATCCGTTGGTCGCAGGTTCGAATCCTGCACGTCCTACCACCAGCCTGCTTGTCCGTACCTAAGAGATAGGTGACGGGCCGTACCTAAGTCATGGGTAACAACCTCGCGCCGAACGGGTTGTCGAGGGGTTGCAATGTCTTCTGTTCCAGGTCGATGTAGCCCAGATCGTAGTGCATGAAGCTCACGAGCCAGATGCCCTCGTCTACCTCCTTCACGCCGACCCGCTGACCGGCCAGCACGCTGGTGATGTTGATTTTCTTGCGGTGCATGCAGATGCGCCCGCAGGCGGTCACCAGGATGTCGCGGTCATGCAGGGGATAGGACAGTTCCGGCAGGCCCAGATAGGGCCGTGTGCTGGGCAGGTACACCTCGGCGGGTGTCTTCATCTCCAAGGCCTCGTGTGGCCGCTCGGTGTTGAACTCTTCCATGAAGGCGTCGAAACGGGCTTGCTGCTGCAGGCTCTTGGTGCCTGGCGGCCGTGTGGCCTCCTTCTTCAGCGTCAGGTGCATGCGCTCGTGACGCCCGTTTTGCTGCGGCTTGCCGGGGCGAATGCGCTCGATCTGGATGCCCAGGCGCAGCCACCACACGGAGAGCTTCGAGAGGTTGAACAGGGCGTTCGGGCTGGCAAACGGGACGCCGTTATCGGAGCGGATCGCCTGAGGCAGCCCGCGGTCGCGAAACAGCTGCTCGAACGCGGTGATGGCGGGGTCCTCGCAGGTGGATTCCAGGGCCTCGCACAGCAGCAGGTAGCGCGAGGCATGATCGGTGACGGTCAGGGGGTAGCAGTAGTGGCCATTTCCGAGCTTGAACTCGCCCTTGAAGTCCACGCACCACAGCGCGTTGGGCGAGCTGCCCGGCGACAGGGCTGTTCCTGTGGCACGCGGCCTTGGTCGACCCGCCACCTTCACCAAGCCGTGACGGTGCATCACCGCGTGAATCGTGCTCTTGGCCGGCACGCGCACGTCATGGTCCAGGCGCCGAACCAGCATCTCGCGAATCTTGCGAGCGCCCCAATGGGGTTTCTCGCGCTTGCACGTGACGATCAGCGATTCGATGGCTGCCGGCAGCTGATTGGCGTAGCGCACCGGCCGCCGGCTGCGGTCGTCCAGGGCATGCAGGCCCTGTTCCTTGTACCGGTTGAAGATCTTGTAGCCAGTCTTTCGGGAGATGCCGAACTCTCGGCAGACGTCCGACATGGCATCTCCATCGAGAAGCTTGCCAACAAAGCGAATTCGCTCATCCATGACCGAACATTCCTTCCACGGCATAGACACTCCCCCTCGTGAGAGGGGAAAAGTGTTACCCATGTGTCCGGTACGCTATGTCACCTATCTCTCGGGCCGCTCAAAGGGAAGGGCGCTACTAAATCAGTAGCGGTATTTTTCTTGGTGACAGTCTGGTGACTTCTCCCCCACCACTGAGCTACTGTTAGCCCGCAACCAGTCCGTGGCTCGCAGGCTGTCGTAGCGCGCCGTGGGTGAGCAGGACTGTCCCATGCACTCAGGTCATTGCATCGGATTAACATCAAGAAGTCCGACCTATGGAGCTCAAGACCGCGCGGCTCACCGTTCTGATGGATCCCGGAATGAAGTCGGCATTCGAAGGAACCTGTAGGGCGATGGACATGACACCATCTCAGGTAGTGCGGCGGCTCATTCGCGAGTTCAGGGACGTGAACAAGCGAGAGACCCCAAGAAGGCAGGAGCGCAAGTCGAAGCGACAGTGATGCGCGTTATGCCGGAGAGGGGCTTGGTGCGCCTGTCGCTCTCCTTGGCACTGGGTACATCTCGGTGGCCGGCGTCCGCCAGATGTGCTTCCTCGATGAGGCTTAGGGAAGGTCTGAACAAGTTTACCGATCATGCCGCGGCGCGTTGAGTGATGCAAAGGAGCCTGTGCGCGATGAGCCAGATCAGTTTCTCGGACGCGGAGTACGCCCGCAAGCGGAAGGAGACGCGGCGGGAAGTGTTCCTCCAGGAGATGGAGCTGGTGGTGCCGTGGAAGGTGCTGCTCAAGATCATCGAGCCGCATTACCCGGTGGCCGGCCGCGGTCGCCGCCCGTACTCGCTGGATTCGATGCTGCGGGTTCACCTGATGCAGAACTGGTTTGCGCTGAGCGACCCGGCGATGGAGGAGGCGCTCTACGAGATCGCCTCGCTTCGCAGCTTCGCGCGTCTGAACCTGAACGAGCTGATTCCGGACGAGACCACCATCCTGAACTTCCGGCATCTGCTCGAGGCCAACGACCTGGCCGACGACATCTTCAGGCCGGTCAACGCGCTGCTGGCGTGCAAGGGACTGCTCCTCAAGCAAGGCAGCATCGTGGATGCGACGATCATTGCCGCGCCCAGCTCCACGAAGAATGCCGAGGGGGAACGCGACCCTGACATGCACCAGACGAAGAAGGGGGAGCAGTGGTTCTTCGGAATGAAGGCGCACATCGGCGTGGACGCGCTGACAGCGGCCTGGTGCACACGGTCACGACGACCGCAGCCAACGAGTCGGACGTGGAGCAAGTAGCCGATCTGCTGCATGGAAAAGAGGAACAGGTCTGGGCCGACTCCGGCTATCGCGGAGCCCCGAGCCGCGTGGAGCGCAAAGACCTGCAATGGAACATCGCTGCGCGGCCCAGCGACATTGCCAAGATGCCCGAGGGCAGAGCGAAGAAGCGGGTGCAAAAGCAAGAGCACCGCAAGGCCAGCATCCGCGCCAAGGTGGAGCATCCGTTCCGCGTCATCAAGCGCCAGTTCGGATTGGTCAAGGTGCGGTTCCGTGGCCTGGCCAAGAACACGGCGCACGCCGTGACGCTGTTCGCGCTGTCGAATTTGTGGATGGTGCGAAAGCAGCTGATGGCGATGACGGGAGTGGTGCGTCCGAAAGCAGCATGAGGGCGCGGAAGGCGCCCGAAAATCACCTCGGACGGTCGCGAAATCATGAATTCGGCGAGCTTCCGCGAATCGCGCCAGCATGAGCGACCTGCGATCTCGAGTTGTTCAGACCTTCCTTAGGTTGCACTGCAATGCAATGCACTGAAATGCATGCGCGTTTCGGCGCTGCGCGGGCTTGCTTGCGCCGGATCAATCGCATGGCGCGGAGTGCCGGTAAGGTAGGCGGCCGTAGCTGGAGCCTTGAAGTGTCGCATTGGCAGGAATCCCTCCGGACCTGTGTCCCGGACATCGACCAGGAGCATCGCTTCCTGTATGGGCTGCTGGCGCGGCTGGACCTCTCGCGCGCGACGGAGGCGATCGACGCGCTGCACGCTTTCCTGCAGGAGCATTTCGTGCACGAGGAGCGGCTCATGGACGAGAGCAGCTATCCGGACCGGGCGGAACATCGCCACCAGCACGCCCATCTCGCCGCCCGCGTCGAGCAGCTGCGGGCGTCGGCGGCGCCGTGGACCATGGCGCGCCTGCACGCGTTCCGTTCGCTGCTTTCGGATTGGCTGGAGGCCCACATCGCGGTGCACGACAAGGCCCTGGCGCTGTGGCATGCCGCGTGGACCGAGTACACGCGGGGGCCGATGCCTCACAAGGGCGTCATGGAAACCTCCATGGGCCAGCCGTAGGTCCCCGGAACGGCTGCGTCGGAGAGATGCAGGCGCAGCCACAGCTGCACCTCCACCCGCCGCATGCCGCGCCCCGGCGTGGCCGCGATGAAGGTCGCCTGTTCCGCGGCGGCACCGCGCGACCCGAGCAGGGTCACCGAGCGCACGGCCGGCGAGGCCACGTGCACCTGCAGTTGCTGGCCCGCCATGCTGCTGGCGCTGTTGGTGATGATCTCGAGCTTCAGCGGCAGCGGCGCATCGACATACCCCTGCCGGATCGCCGACGCTGCGACCTCCAGCGGTGGCAGCGCGGAGAGCGGCCGCACGTGCACGTATTCCGTGACGGTGATGCTCACCTGCAGGATCGCCTGGGCCTCGCCCGCGGCGGCCGGCGCGCAAGCCAGCAGGGCGGCGCAGCCCGCCGCGCGCAGGACCGGGTGCACCTTCCGCCGGTACCAGGTGCCTTGCATGTCCGTGGTTTCGGCACGCGGGCGCGGAGCTGCAGTGCGGCACGATGGGCGGTCGCTGCAGGCGGTCGGATGGAAACGCCCCCCTACGCGCGGGGTCGCTGCGCCGGCGGCAGGTTGCCGAGCGCCTCGCACGCGACGGCCTGCGCCATCAGCATCGCCCGCTCGAGGTCGGGTGCCAGCGCCGCGCCGCAGCCCTTGAACAGGCACGCCGCTTCCCAGTAGCTTGGCGGCTGCTGGCAACAGATCTTGAAGTAGGCGGCGCAGCCGTCGCTCGACTGGTGGGCGTACAGGGCGATGTAGTAGCCGCGCACGGGCCCGGCGATGTGTTCGCGCACGGAGCCCGGCGCGTAGCGCGCCCTCGTTTCGTTTCGCATCGCAGTCCTCCTCACGCCCGCCTTGCGCGCGGGCCTCTCCAGACGCGGCCGCTGCCCTGCACGCAGCCGGCATGCTCGGGGCGACCATCCCCTGCTTATCGGCAGGTGCGTCGCGGCTTGTAGAAGCAGGACGGCCACGCCGACGGACGGCTGCAGGCGCGGGCACCAGCCGCTTCAGGACTTGCGGCGCGGGCCGATAACCCGGTCATGCCAGCCTCAGCCGACAGCCCGTCCTGGGTGGACCGCCTCGCCGCCTGCAACCCGCCGGTGCTGCGCGCGAGCGCCCACGCCCTGGCCGCGTGGGCGCGGCGGCGCGACGAGGCCGACGCCCACACGATCGCCGAACTCGCGCTGGCCGACCCGCTGCTGGCCGTGCGCATCCTCGCCGCCGCGGGCCGGCGCGGGACCGGCCGCTTCGCCACCCCGGCGCGCACCGTCACGGCGGCGCTGGTGCACCTGGGGATCGAGCCGTTCTTCGCCGCGGTCGAAGGGGCGCCGGTGCTGGAGGAAGGCCTGGCCGACGAACCGCGGGCCCTTGCGGGGGCGCTGCGGGAGCTGGCGCGCTCGCGCCATTCGGCGCGCATCGCCGCCGGCTTCGCGATGCACCGCCAGGACGAGGATGTGGGAGCGCTGCAGCTCGCGGCCCTGGTGCACCGCGTCGGCGCGCTGCAGCTCTGGCACCAGGCGCCCGCGGCAGCCCTGGCCATTCGCGAATTGCAGTCGCAAGGGTTGCCGGCTCAGCGCGCGCAGCAGGAGGTGCTCGGTCTGACGCTGCCGGCGCTGTCGGCGGCGCTGCTGCGGGCCTGGGAGGTCGCGCCGGCGCTGGGCGAACTGGCGTGCGCGCAGCCGGCGCGTTCGGCGGCGCAGCGCACCGTGGCCGTCGCCGTGCGCATGGCCGACCGGCTGGAAAGCGGCTGGAGCCATCCGGCGCTGGTCGCGGACCTGGCCGAAGCCGGGGTGCTGCTGAACGTGGCGCCACGGGCCGTGGCGCAGCTGGTGCGCCACGTGTCGTAGCGCGGCGCGCGCGTCACGAGATCAGGTCGAACAGCGACTTGCGGCCCACCGCGGCATAGCTCTTGAGCGCGGCTTCCAGTCCCGTCTGGCTCGCCTGGAGGTCGGAGATGCCCCGGGCAAGGTCGAGGTCGCGCAGGTCGCTGCGGCGGCCTTGCACGGCCACCTCCTGCTGCGCGTTCGCCTGCGCGCCGTCGTCGGCCAGGCGCAGATCCTCGGCAGCCCGGGTGCGCGCGAGCAGCAGCCCCTCCAGCGCGCCGTCGACGCCGGCCTGCACGCGCGCCAGCCGCTCGGCGTAGGCACCGGAGGCCAGGCCGTCGTCCTCGAGCAGCGCGATGGCGTCGTCCAGGGTCTGGAACACGCTTTGCTGCCCCGCGGGTTGCAACCGGAAGGCATCGCCCGCCGCCGGCGCGCCGGAGATCGCGACGCGCTGCCCCGCGACCTCGATGCCGGCGCCGCTGCGAAAGGGCACCGCCGTCGCCAGCGCCGCGCCGGTGGTGGTGTCGAGGACCGAGTAGCTCAGGGCGCCGGGCGCGCCGCCGATCACGATCGCGTAGTCGTGACCGGTGAGCTGCGTCGCGTCCCTCACGCTGCCGGCGTCGATCCAGCCGCTGCCGCTGTTGGCGGCGGCCGAGGCCGTGACGAACACCCCGTTGCCCTGGGGCAGCGCCAGGAAGGCGGCGCGGCCGTCGAGGGTGGTCGCGAAGCGCGCGTTCTCCCCCACGCGCTGCTCGCCCGCGACGGCAGCCCACGCCGGCGTGCTGCCCGGCATCGGGGCGGTGGCGCTGCCCTGGCCGCCGAAGACGAAGCCGCCGCCGCCATCGGGGGTGTTGGCCACCGCGAGCAGTTCGCTGCGCGCGCTGCGCAGGCGCTCGGCCAGCGCGTGGCGGTCGTCGGCCGTGTAGCCGCCGTTGCCGGCGGCCACCAGCGCCTCGCGCGCGTCCTGCAGCACGTCGACGCCGTGGGCCAGCGCGCCGTCGGCCGTCGCGAGCGTGCCTTGCGCCAGTTGCACCGCGCGCTGCTCCTGCGCGATGCGGGCCAGCCGCGAGCGCGCCAGTTCGCCTTGCGCGGCGGCGACCGGGTCGTCGCCGGGCGAGCGCACGCGCAGGCCGCTGGCCACCTGCTCCTGCAGCCGGGCCTGTTCCGCCTGGCGCTCCCCGAGGGTGGCAAGGGACTGGCGGGCGGTGTGGAGGGTGGGGACGCGCATGGTGTGGTTCCGATCAGCGGCCGGTGGCGGCCAGCAGCGATTCGAACAGGCTCTGGCTGGCCTGGATGACGCGGGCGGAGGCCTGGTAGGCCTGCTGGAAGCGCAGCAGGTTGGCCGCTTCCTCGTCGAGGTTCACGCCCGCCACGGCCTGCTGGCGCGCCACGGCCTCGTCCTGCAGCTGGCCGGAGATCTGCGCGGCAGCCTGGCCGGACTGCACGCGGCTGCCGACGTCGCCGACCAGCGCCGCATACGTTTCGTTGAGCGTGCCGCCCGCTGCCAGCGCCTGTGCGGCCAGGCCGGCCAGCGCCAGCGCGTTGCGGTTGTCGGCAGCGGGTGCCGTCACCGGCTGCACCGCGAAGGTGTCGCCGGCCGCCGGCGCGCCATCGAGCGTGAGCGACCAGCCGTTGTAGTCCGCGGGGCTCACGGGAACGCGCTGGCCCGGCGTGTACGGCACGCCGGCGAGTTCGCCGCCGGCCAGCCCGGTCACGTCGAAGCTCGTGGGTGGATCGTTGAAGCGGATGGTGACGGGCAGGCGGTTGTCCGCGCCCGCGCGCAGCGCCTCGAATGCGCTGGCCCCCGCACCGCCGCGATTGGCCGCCGAGGCCACCACCGTGGCGGGGAAGGCCGTGGCTACCTGGCGGGGTGCCACCTGGCGGGCGGCGAGGCCGCTGGCCGCGGCGGCGAAGGGCTTCACGAGCCAGGTGTCGCCGGCGGCAGGGGCGCCCGTGGCGCTGAAGCGCAGGCCGTCGATCTCCAGCGGCAGGCTGGCCGCGCTGGTCGACTGGCCGTCGGCCAGCCGCGTGACCTGGTAGGCCGCGCCGTCCCAGCGCAGCGCGTAGTCGCTGGCCTGCAGCAGCGAGGGATCGGCGATGCCGGCGGCGAGAGTCGCCGCGCCGGTGTTGCCGCTGTTGGCACGCGCCACCGGCGCCGGCGCGGCGAAGAGGGGGGCGCCCGGCGCGCCGTCCATGTCGACCCCCAGCGCCTGCTGCCGGTTGAAGGCGGCGGCCGCGACCTGCGCGATGCGGCCGACCTGGTTGATCGCGGAGGCCAGGTCGTCGTCGCGCAGCCGCAGCGTGCCGGCCAGGCTACCGCCGCCCAGTCCCGCCGCGTCGAGCCACTGGCTGGTGCTGCCGGTGACCAGCCGCAGCCCGCGGTGCGCGGGGTCGGCCGGATCGGGCGCGGCCTCGAGCCGGGCCTGCTGCTGCCCGACCAGCAGCGGCGCCCCCTCGCGCGTGAAGAGCGCGAGGCTGCCGTCGTCCTGCGCCACGGTGTGCACTTGCAGCAGGCCGCCCAGCCCCTGCACGGCGGCGTCGCGCTGGTCCAGCAGGTCGTTGGGCGGCTGGCCCAGGGCCTGTCCGCGCGCGATCTGCGCGTTCAGCCGCGCGATGTCGGCCAGGCGCGCGTTGACCTGCGCGGCGTCCTGCGCGAGCCGGCCATCGGCCTGCCCGGCGAGGTCCGCGAGCTGCGCGCCGACGCTGCTGGCGCGCTGCGCGAACTGCCCGGCGCGCGCCACGAAGACCTGCCGCGCGGAGAGGTCGGCCGGCCGGTTCGCGAGGTCGCCGGCAGCAGAGAACAGCGCGTCGAGCGCCGCCCCGATGCCCAGTTCGCCATCGCCGAAGACGGCGTCGATGGCCTTCAGGCCGTCGGCGCGCACGCTGTCGGCCGCGGCCACCGAGTTGGCCGATTGCACGGCGCCGGTGAGGAACTGGTCGTACTGGCGCCGCACGGTGGTGAGGTCCACGCCGCGGCCGAAGAAGCCACCGCCGGTGTACAGGCCGCCGGCGGTGGCCAGCACCGCCTCCTGGCGCGAGTAGCCCGGTGTGTTGGCGTTGGCGATGTTGTGCGACACCGTCGCCAGCGAACCCTGGGCGGCGGTGAGAGCGCGGCTTCCGATGTTCAGGAGCGAGGAGGTCATGGTCGCTTCAAGGGGTTGATGGCGGCCTCACGCGGGTGCGGGCGATTCGTTCACGGCTTGTCTAGCCGGTCGCGCGCTGCAGCGCCAGCGCCTGGTTGATGGTGCGCGCGAGCTTGCTCGCGTAGGCCGGGTCGGTGGCGTAGCCGGCGCGCTGCATGCCCTGCGCGAAGGACGCCGGGCTGGACGCGCCGCGCAGCGCGCCGGCGTAGCGCGGCAGGCTGGCCAGCAGGCACGCGTAGTCGGCGAAGGCCTCGGTGTAGGAGGCGTAGCTGCGGAAGGCCTCGCGCCGGCGCACCGGCTGCCCGGTCTCGTACTCGGTCGTGGCGGCGGTGGCGGTGGCGCCGTTCCAGCCGCCCGTGGCCTTGATGCCGAACAGGTTGTGGGAGCCGGTGCCGTCGGCGTTCCTCGCCTCGGCGCGGCCCCAGCCCGATTCGAGCGCGGCCTGGCCGAGGATGAAGGAGGCCGGCACGCCGGTCTGGCGCTCGGCTTCGCGGGCGTGGGGGAGCATGCGGCGCAGGAAGTCGGCCGCGTGGGGGGAGGAGGGTGCGGGGATGGGTGCCGTCGAGGTGGCGGAGGAGGAGCGCCCCCACCCCGGCCCTCCCCCGGAGGGGGAGGGAGAGGGGGCAGGCAGGTTCTGCATGTGACGGGTGAGCTGCTTTTCGAGCATGTCGGCCAGGCCGCCGCGCTGGCCGGCGAACTGCTTCGCGAACTGCGCATCGAGCATGCCCGTGAAGGTGTCGCCGGTGCCCGCGCCTTCGGCCTTGGTCGTCGCTTCGCGCATGCTCTTGAGCATCATCTGCGTGAACAGCGACTCGAACTGCACCGCGGCCTGGCGCGCGGCGCCCTGCGGGTTGCGGGCGGCCTGCGTGCGCAGCGCGTCCAGTGCACGCGCATCGAAGGGCGAGGGGGCGGCGGGCGACTGCATCAGATGATCTCCAGGTCGGCCTTGAGCGCGCCGGCCGCCTTCATCGCCTGCAGGATGCCGATCAGGTCCTGCGCACTCGCGCCCAGCGCGTTGAGCGCCTTCACCACTTCGGCCAGGTCGGCGCTGGCGGGCACTTCCATGAGCGCGCCGGAGCCTTGCTGGATGCGGATGTCGGCCTTCTCGGTCACCACGGTCTGGCCGCCCGAGAGCGGCGCCGGCTGGCTGACCACCGGCGTGCTCGAGACCGTCACCGAGAGGCTGCCATGCGCCACCGCGCTGGCCCCCAGGCGCACCGACTGGTTGATCACCACCGAGCCGGTGCGGGCGTTGACGATCACGCGCGCCGGCGGCGCGGCCAGCGCCACTTCCAGGTTCTCGAGTTCGGCGATGAAGCGCACGCGGCTGCCCTGGCCCGGAAAGCGCACCTGCACCACGCGCGCATCGAGCGGCTGCGCCTGCTCGCCACCGAGGTGACGGTTGATCGCCTCGGCCACCAGCCGCGCGGTGGAGAAGTCGGTCTGGTTCAATTCGAGGTGGATCACGTCGGACTCTAGCGCCGCGTTGGCCACCGCGCGTTCCACCGTGGCGCCGCCGGGAATGCGGCCGGCCAGCAGGTGGTTGATCGCGACCTTGCTGCCGCCCGCGGCCGCGCCGGCGCCGCCGATCACCAGGTTGCCCTGCGCCATGGCGTAGACCTGGCTGTCCGCGCCGCGCAGCGGCGTCAGCAGCAGGGTGCCGCCGCGCAGGCTGCGCGCGTTGCCCAGCGAGGAGACGGTGATGTCGATCTGCTGGCCCGGTTGCGCGTACGCGGGCAGGGCCGCGGTGACCATGACGGCGGCCACGTTCTTCATCTGCGGCGTCACGCCAGGCGGCAGCGTCACGCCGAACTGCGACAGCAGCGACTGCACGCTCTGGCCCGTGAACTGCACCTGCGTGGCCGCGTCGCCGCTGCCATCGAGGCCGACCACCACGCCGTAGCCGATCAACTGGTTCACGCGCACGCCCGCCACGGTGGCGAGGTCGCGGATGCGTTCGCTGCCGCCGCCGGCCGCCGTGGCGGGCAGCGCGCCGAACGCCAGCGCGCAGCCGGCGAGCAGGGAGACGAGGAGGCTGCGCATGGTCACACCGGCGCGATGCTGAGGAAAAAGCGCGTGAGCCATCCCAGCCCCTGCACGCGCCCCACGTCGCCACGCCCGCGCTGCTGCAGCCGCGCCTCGGCGACCTGCGTGGAGCTCACCAGGTTGCCTGCGCGGATCGTCACCGGGTTGACCACGCCGGAGAAGCGCAGCACGTCGACGTTGTCGTTCACGCCGATCTGCTTTTCGCCCGTGACCACCAGGTTGCCATTGGGCAGCACCTGCTGCACGGTGACGGTGATCGTGCCGGTGAAGGTGTTGATGCTGTCCGTCTTGCCGTCGGCCTTGCCGTTCAGGTCGGACTTGGCATCGACGCCCAGGCGACCGAGCACGCGCGCGGAGGCGTAGGGCAGGGCGGAGGTGCTGGCGCCCAGCGCGTTGGCGCGCTCCAGCTTGGTGGTGGATTGCTGGCTGGCGCTGACCGTCTCCTCGATCTGGATGGTCAGCGTATCGCCCACCAGCCGCGCGCGGCGGTCCTCGAACAGCGGCCGGTGCGTGCCGGCGTTGAAGATCGCGCCGGTGGTGGGCGCTGTAGCCGGCGCGGCGGCCGCTGACGTGGCGGGGGCGGCGGGGTGCATGTCGACCGCCGGCGCCTGCACGGTGGCGCAACCGGCCAGCAGGCAGGCCGCAGCGAGGGCGGCGAAGGTCTTCATCGCGGCGCTCACAACTGCGTCAGGCGGGCCAGCATCTGGTCGCTGGTCTGGATCGCCTTGGAGTTGATCTCGTAGGCGCGCTGGGTCTGGATCATGGCGACCAGTTCCTCCACCACGTTGACGTTCGAGGCCTCCACCGCACCCTGGTTGAGGGCGCCGAGGCCGTTGCTGGCGGGGTTGCCCGCCTGCGGCGTGCCGGATGCGGCCGTCTCGGTGTAGAGGTTGCCGCCGCGCGGATCGAGGCCCGCGGGGTTGGCGAAGTTGGCGAGCTGCAACTGGCCCACCTGCTGCGGCGTCGAGGCGCCGGGCAACATCACCGACACCACGCCATCGCGGCCGATGGTGACGCTCTGCGCGTTGGCGGGAACGGTGATCGCCGGGTTGAGCGCGAAGCCGGCGGGCGTCACGAGCTGGCCCTGGGCATCGACCTGGAAAGCGCCATCGCGCGTGTAGGCCGCGCTGCCATCGGGCATCTGCACCTGGAAGAAGCCCTGGCCGTTGATCGCCAGATCGAGCTGGTTGCCGGTCTGCGTAAGGCTGCCCTGGCTGAAGTTGCGCGAGGTGGCGACGGCGCGCGCGCCGCTTCCGAGCTGCAGGCCGGTGGGCAGCTGCGTCTCCTGCGTCGAGGGGCCGCCGGCCTGCCGGACGTTCTGGTACAGCAGGTCCTCGAAGACGGCGCGGCTCCTCTTGTAGCCGTTGGTGCCGACGTTGGCGAGGTTGTGGGTGATGGCATCCAGCTGGGTCTGCTGGGCCTCCAGGCCGGTCTTGGCGGTGGCGAGCGAGCGCAACATCGTGGGTTCTCCTGGCCCGCGTCAGCGGGCGGGGGCCAGCAGCTGCGAGGCCCGCTGGTCGTTCTGCTCCGCGTTCTGCAGGAGCTTCATCTGGGTTTCGTACTGGCGGGCGGCGGCGATCATGCCGACCATCGCCTCGACCACGTTGACGTTGCTGCCCTCCAGCGCGCCGCTTCCCAGGCGCACCGCGGGATCGGCCGGCGCGTCCTCGCCGCTGGCCATGCGCAGCAGGCCGTCGTCGCCCTTGCGCAGGTCGGCGGCGGCCGGGTTCACCAGCTTGATGCGGCCCACCGTCTGGGCGGCGCCCGTCGCGGGCTGCGCGGAAACGGTGCCATCGCGCGCGATGTTCACCGTCGTGCCGACAGGGATGTTGAGCGTGCCGCCTTCGCCCGCCACCGGCAGGCCGGCGGCGGTCACCAGCGTGCCCTCGGCGGACACCTGCAGCGCGCCACCACGCGTGTAAGCCTCGCTGCCGTCGGGCGCCTGCACGGCCACGTAGCCGGGGCCGAGCACGGCCACATCGAGGTTGCGGCCCGTGGTCTCCACCGGACCGGAGCGCTCGTCGAATCCGGCGGTCGCCTCCAGCGCGACGACGCGCGTGGGCGCGCCCTCGCCGCGCACGGGCACCGCGCGGAAGGCGACCAGGTCGGCCCGGAAGCCGGGCGTGCTCGCATTGGCGAGGTTGTTGGTGATTCCGTCCTGCCGCTGCATCAGCGCGCGGGCGGCCGAGGCGGCGGTGTAGATCAGGCGGTCCATGCGTCAGGGCCTCAGCGCAGGTTCACCAGCGTGGAAGTGAGCTGGTCCTGGGTCTTGATCGTCTGCGCGTTGGCCTGGTAGGCGCGCTGCGCGGTGATCATGTCCACCAGCTGCTGCGTGAGGTCGATGTTGGCCTCCTCCAGCGCGCCGCCCTGCAGCACGCCGACGTTGGCGGAGCCCGGCGCGCCGATGGCGGGCTGGCCCGAGGCGGGCGTGGCGCGCCACAGGTTGCCGCCCACCGCGGCGAGCCCCTGCTCGTTGCGGAAGTCCGCCAACGCGATCTGCGCGGCCGGCATCGTGCGGCCGTTGGAGTAGCGCGCCTGCACCATGCCCCCGGCGTCGATGCCGAAGCCGGTGAGCTGGCCGGGCGCATAGCCGTCCTGCGACACGCTCGTCACGCCGAAGGCGCTGCCGAACTGGGTACTGCCGTTGAAGGACAGCGTGACCGGCGCGGTCGTGGTCGAAGCGGACGGCGGAACAGGCAGCGTCGAGGTGGGGAAGGGCAGCGGCAGCGTCAGGCCGCCGGCGCCCAGCACGCCGGCGTTCAGCGTGCCGGACTGCGCCGGATCGAGCCGGCCGTCGGCCCCGAAGGTCAGGCGACCGGCCGCCGACTGCACGCCGGCAGCCACCGCCGGCACCGCGGTACCGTCGAGGGCGCTGTACACGTCCCACTGGTTGTCGGTGGCGGTGCGGCGGAAGTACAGCGAGAGCACGTGTTCGTTGCCCTGCTGGTCGTAGACCGCCATCGAGGTCGCGTTGTTGTAGCTGTCGGCGTTGCCCAGCGCGAAGGCCGGCGTGGTGGCCGTCGGCGCGGGCGTGCGCGCGTCGAGGTTGAGGCCGACGTCGCCGCTGCTGGTGACGTGCGGGTCGATCCCCTGCGACGGCAACTGCACGTCCGCCGTCACGCCGCCGGGCTTGCCGGTGGTGGGGTCGATCGCATAGCCCTGCAGGCGCATGCCCTGGCTGGTGACGACGTAGCCCTGGCGATCGAGCTGGAACTGGCCGTTGCGGGTGTACGCGGCATCGGCGGAGCCGGGCGCCGCCACGCGGAAGAAGCCGCGGCCGTTGATGGCCACGTCCATCGGGTTCTCGGTGGTGCGGATGCTGCCCTGGCTGAACTGCTGCGTGACGGCCGCGACCCGCGTGCCCATGCCGGCGGCGTTATCGAGCTGGTGCTGCGTGGCGTTGGCGTACACGTCGGCGAATTCGGCCCGCGCGACCTTGGCGCCCACCGTGTTCGCGTTGGCGATGTTGTTGCCGATCACGTCGAGGCTGCGCGAGGCAGCGTTGAGGCCGCTGATGCCTTGCTGGAAGCTCATGGGATCTCCGGGTTGGAATTCAGAGGAAGGAGCGGATAGCCGACCAGGGCTGGCTGCCGCCGGCGCCGAGGTCGAGGCGCAGGCCGTCGCTGGCGTTGCTGACCGCGCGCACCTGTTGCGTGGTCAGCGCGGTGGCCTGCACCGGCTGGCCGCCGGCGCTGGCGCTGACGCGGATGCGGTAGCTGCCCTCGGGGGCCGTGCCGCCGTCGGCGGTGCGGCCATCCCAGCGGAAGCTGCGCGCGCCGGCGCCGCTGGCGCCCAGCGCGATCTGCTGCACGACCTGGCCGGCCGCATCGAGGATGTCCACGCTGACGGTGTCGGCGGCGGCGGCGAGCTGCACGCCGCCGGTGGCCTGGCCGGCCGCGAGGCTCAGGGCGCTGCCTTCCACCAGCACGCTTCGCCCCGGCAGCTGCAGGGCGGACTGCACCTGCGCGCCGTTGAAGGCGGCCAGCAGCGATTCGACCGTGGTGTTCAGTTTCTCCAGCCCGCCCACGGTGTTGATCTGCGCGATCTGGCTTGTCATCTGCGCGTTGTCCATGGGATTGAGCGGGTCCTGGTTCTTCATCTGCGCGACCAGCAGCTTCATGAAGCGGTCTTCCTGGTCGGCCGCGCTGGTGAGGCCGCCGGCCTTCGCCGTGCTGGTGGTCATGCTGCCGGTGGCGGTGATGGGTGTCATGCGTGCCTCCTCACTGGCCCATCTGCAGCGTCTTGGCCAGCAGCTGGCGGGCGGTGTTCATCACCTCCACGTTGTTCTGGTAGGAGCGCGAGGCCGAGATCATGTTGACCATCTCGTCGACCGCGTTCACGTTCGAGTGCGTGACGTAACCCTCCGCATCGGCCAGCGGGTTGCCCGGTTCGTGCACGCGGCGCGGGGGCGCCTGCGTCTCCAGGATGCCGCTCACGCGCACGCCGGCGACCTCGCTGCCGGCCAGCGGCTGCGGCTCGAAGTGAATCTGGCGCGCCTTGAAGGGCTGGCCGTCGGGGCCGGCCACCGCGTCGGCGTTGGCCAGGTTGCTGGCCACCACATTGAGGCGCTTGCTCTGCGCCGAGACGGCGCTGCCGGAAATCGCGAACAGGTTGAACAGGGACATGTCGATATCTCCTACTGGCCGGTGATCGCCGACAGCAGCGTGCGCACGTCGTGGTTGATGAAGCGCAGCGTGGCCTCGTAGCGCACCGCGTTGTCGGCGAAGTGCGCGCGCTCGCGATCGAGGTCCACCGTGTTGCCGTCCAGTGCGGGCTGCTCCGGCGTGCGCCATTGCAGTTGCACCGTCGGCGTGGCGTCGGCCGGCGTGCCGGCGGACGACAAGTGCGCGGCGGCGGTGCGCACGACAGCCTCCGCGCCAGCGCCGGCCCGGGCCTGCGCCAGCGCCTGCGCGAAGTCGAAATCGCGGGCCTGGAATCCGGGCGTGTCGGCGTTGGCGATGTTGCCGGCCAGCACCTTCTGGCGTTCGGCCAGCAGCTCCAGGGCCCGGCCCTGGGCCGTGATCCTCGCGGTCAGCGGATTCGTCATGCGGGCCAGTATCGAAGCCGCCCCGGAAAACTTAAGCGCGGATAAGGCGGCCGTTTCGGCTGCTTTTGCGCCGCGCGGGGCCCCGGGCGAGGCCTAGAGTTGCCCCTGTCTCCTTCCCATTGGATGCCGCGATGCGAGCCTTGCTGCTGTTCCTCCTGATGGGCGCCGCCCTGGTGTGGCGTCCGCTGCCGGCCCGCGCGCAGACGCCGGCCATTGACGAAGCGGCGCTGCGGGCCTTCGTGTCGCAGCAGGCCGCCGGCAACGCGCAGGCGAGCCGCTTCGAGGTGCAGGTGGGCAGCGTTGACACCTCGGCGCTGGCGGCGTGCCGCCGCACCGAAGCCTTCCTGCCGCCGGGCGCGCGCGTGTGGGGCCGGACCTCGGTGGGCGTGCGCTGCGCCGAGGGCGCGGCCTGGACGGTGCTGGTGCCGGTGACCGTGCGCGCCTGGGGCCCGGCACTGGTCGCGGCGACCCCGCTGGCCACCGGCAGCACCCCCTCGCCCGATGACGTGCGCGAGCAGGAGGTGGAGCTCACGCGCGAGCCGCCCGGCCTGTTGCGCGACCTGTCCCTGGTGCAAGGCCGCACGCTGGTGCGGCCGCTCGCGCCCGGCCAGACGCTGCGACCGGAGCAGTTCCGCGCCCCCGTGGTGGTGCAGGCGGGCGACCCGGTGCGCCTGCGCATCGCCGGTGCTGGCTTCGCCGTGAGCGCGGCCGGCCAGGCGCTCGGGGCGGCAGCCGAGGGCCAGCCGGTGCGCGTGCGCAGCGAGCTGGGCAAGATCCTCACCGGCGTGGCGCGGGCGGGCAGGGTGGTGGACGTCGCGCTGTGAGCGCCGTCGGGCAAAGCGGGGCAAAGATCCCGCTTTTCGGGCCTTCAGTTTCGCCGCGACCTGCCGAAAATCGGGAAGAGGCCGGAATCCGGCCCGGGAGAACGCCATGAAGATCGGCACCAACCTTGATACCGCGGCCTTGGCCGACGCCGCCCTGCGCACGGCGCGCCCGGCCGCGCCCGCGAGCGCGGTGCCCGCCGCCACCGACCGCATCGACGTGTCCGCCGCCGGCGCGCAGATGAGCGGACTGGTCAGCGCGGACTTCGACCAGGAGAAGGTCGATGCGATCCGCCAGGCCATCCGCGAAGGCCGCTTCCAGGTCAACGCCGGCGCCATCGCCGACCGGCTGATCGCCGACGCGGCGGCGCTGCTGGCACCACGGTCGACCCAATGAACGCCCGCCTGGTCCCTCCGGGGCCGGTGGTGCACCAGCTCCTCGCGCTGCAGCAGCTGCTGCAGCTGCATGCCCAGGCCGTGCACGCCGGCGACGCCGACGCGCTGCCGGCGCTGGCCGAACAGATCCGCCAGGCGGCTGCGGCGCTGCCGGTGGCGAGGCCCGGGGCTGACCGGGCCCTCGTGGCTTCGCTGCTGCGGCTGTGCCGCGAGTCCCTGGCCATGCTGGCGCGCCGCGCGCAGGACACCGACCGCTCCCTGCAGGCGCTGGGCCTGGGCGAGGTCCTCGGCGATGGGCTGTACGGCGAGCGCGGCCGCCGTGTCTCGCAGCGCCGCTGGCGCGGCGTCGCGACGGCCTGATCGAGCACCGCGGGGGCCAGCGCGCGTGCGACTGCCCGGCCAAAGCTGGCGGAAAATGCACCGCTGCGCTCAAAGAGGAATGTGGGGCCGCGTGAATCATGCCGAAGCCGGCTGTCCCCCTGCGCTAAATCGAAGATGAACCCCATCCCGTATCAGGACGCGGTGCCCCTGGAGCTGCGACAGCAACTGCAGTCCACCTGGAGCAACGCGATGTTTTCCAGGAGGGCAGTCGCGGTCCGGGACACCGTCACCCAGAGCTGGGTTCTGCTCGGGTGCGTGCTCAGGCCCGAACGATCAGCGTCGATGCCGCCCGCAGCGCAGTGCTTTGCCTACGAAGACGCACTGCTTTCCGTGGATTGGATGACGGCCGCCGAATGTGAGGCATTCCTGGACAGCCTGGTTACCGGCGTTGTTCGCCTCGCAGGTACGGTCATTGCCATCAACCGCTCGCCGGGCTGCGAGAGTCAGCGGGTTGCCATCCAGAATTCTTGGATGGACGAGCCGGGCGTCGTGTTCACCCTGCGACCGAGAATCCAGCCGAACCCATATTTCCGGCGTCTGCTCCTGCGGGGAGCTCCGTACTACCCCGATCCCTACGAGGCTGCTCGCGACTGGCTGCGCCTGCGGGAGTACCACCGCGAAACTGACGCGCGCAAGGGGCATTTCATGGTGCTGCTGCCTGAAACGCGTGCCTTCATCAAGAGCTTCGAGTGGAGGAATGAACAAGAACTCGCGCTGGAGGTGATCGGGCCGGCGGCGCAGTCCAGCCAGCTATTTGCGAAGGGAGCGTACTGGTGCGGCCACGGCATCGATCAGTTCGAAGTCCCGGTCCAAGGCTCGACCGCCGTGGTGAACCTGCCGCAGGACGTACAGCGACTTGAGTTGTTCCTGCTCGGGGCGGACGGAACCGTGTTCGAGCACCATCTGGAACGCATCGGAGATCCCGGAGCGACGCGCTTTCTTGGAGGGCGACGCGCGGGGGAATCGCATCGTGTGCACCACGCGCTCCGCGAAGGAGAAGGCGTCCGGATCGAATTCAAGGAATTCGTCGATCTCCCGAAGCATAGGGAACCTGTAAAGGACAAGGACAAGTTGCACCAGGTGCTCCGCACGGTTGCGGCCTTCGCGAACACGGAGGGCGGCACGCTGTTCATCGGCATCTCTGACGACTGCAGGGTCGTGGGGGTCGACGAGTTCGCGCGCGTCTGGACACAGGCGCCCTTGGAGCAGGCGCTCGAGGCGTATGCCGGCGCGCTGCGAACCAGGATCAGGGACGCCATGCAGGCGCCGCTGGCGGTAAGTACCTCTTCAATCGGGGTGGACGACCGGGTCGTGCTGGCCCTGGATGTGCCCCGATCTCCTTCGCCTGTTTCGCTGAAATCAGATGGTCGCCTCTACGAGCGCCGGGGCGCGAGCAACATCGCCGTGCCGCCGGCCGAGTGGCGGCGCCGTTGGCCGAGCACTCCCTGAGCAGCCGAAGCCGGCCACGCCAAGATCACTCCGGTATCAGAACGTCTGCCACTCGCCGTCGTCCGTGCCGGTGCGCAGCGACGGCGCGGGGCGTGCCCGGCGCGGGTTGGCGAGCTGCAAGCCGCCGCGGTGCAACGTGGGTGCGTTCGCCGCTGGCGCCGCGGGAGGCGTAGCCGGCTGCGGGGCCGCCGGCAGTGGCACTTCGCTGTCCGACGTCCTGAACACGGCAACCGCGTCCACCAGCTGGCGCGCCTGCCCCTGCAGGCTGGCGGCCGCCGCGGCGCTTTCCTCCACCAGCGCCGCGTTCTGCTGGGTCGCGTGGTCCATCTGGTGCACCGCCGCGCCGACCTGCGCGACGCCGGCGCTCTGCTCGGTGCTGGCGGCGCTGATCTCTGCCATCAGGTCGCTCACGCTGCGGATCGCCTGCACCACGTCCTGCATGGTGGCGCCGGACGACCCGGTCCACGGCTTCCCCGCCGCGCACCGCCACGGCCGACGCGTTCACCGCCAGGGCATTGCCCTCGCGCGCGTTCTCCGCGTTCTGCTGCACCGTGCTGGCCAGCTGCTTCATCGAGGCGGCGGTCTCCTGCAGGGCCGAGGCCTGTTCCTCGGTGCGCGCCGACAGGTCGCCGTTGCCCTGCGCGATCTGGGTGGAGGCCGTGGCCACCTGCTCCGCGTTGCGCCGGACGTCGGCGACGACACGCGCCAGGCTGCCCTGCATGTCGCGCAAGGAGGCCTGGAGCTCGCCCATCTCGTTGCGCCCGGCATCCGTGGCGATCTCCACGCTGAGGTCGCCCGCGGCGACGGCGCGCGTGACTCCGACCGCGCGCTTGAGCGGCGCGGCGATCGAGCGCACGATCCACCATGCAAGCAGCACCGCCGCCGCCAGGCCCAGGGCGGAGGCGCCGAGGATCACGTTGCGCAGTCCGGCGATCTGGCCATTGGCGTCGGTCGCGGCCTGCTTCATGAGGCGCTGCTGGAAAGCGATCAGCGCGTCCAGCCTGCCGAAGTACTCGTCCTGCGCCGGGCGCACTCGGGTGGCCATCATCTTGCGCGGGTCCTGGTCGCGCTGCGATGCGGCGGCCTGCAGCATCTGGTCCTGCAAGGTGATGAAGCGGCTACGCGCGGCGAGCAGCGCAGCCATCTGCCTGCGACCCTCCTCGGTCGTGATCTGCGGATCGAGCGCCTTGACGACGTCGGAGATGCGCGCCCGGGCGGCGCGGACCTGCTCCGTCCCGCGCTGGATCTCGGCCGGATCGGTGGCCAGCAGCACGTCCAGCAGCGCGCGCGCGATCAGGTTCACGTTCACCTTCACGTCGTTCAGGCGCGCGATCTTGTCGTAGCGATCCTCGATCACGAGATCGAAGGCGCTCTCGACCCGCTGCAGCTTCAGCAGCGCGGTGCCGGCGATCAGGCCGATTAGCAGCGCCATGAAGCCGAAGCCGGCGGCCAGGCGGGTGGAAATGCGGGTGTCTTTCAGGTTCACTTGGTACTCCGGGGGGCATGCCGCGCTCTTTCGGCAGGGTTCACCACGCCTTGAGGCGCGAGCGCAGCCGGGCCACGGACTGGCTGTGCAGCTGGCACACGCGCGACTCCGTCACGCCCAGCACCGCCGCGATTTCCTTGAGGTTCATGTCGTGCTCGTAGTACATGCTCATCACGTACTGCTCGCGCTCGGGCAGCTGTTCGATCGCCGCCACCAGCGCCTCGCGGAAGCGCCGGTCGGCGAGCTGCCGCGCGGGGTCCTGCTTCTCGTCGGGCGCGAGGTGCCGATCGAGGTAGTGGGTGTCGCCGTCGGCGGCCTCGTAGTCGTCGGCGTACACGAGCTGCGCGCCGTGCACGTCGACCAGCATCGCGTGGTAGTCCTCCAGCGTCACGCCCAGGTGGCTAGCAATCTCGGCGTCCTGCGGCGGCCGCCGCAGCCGGTGCTCGAGCAGCTGCACCGCCGTGGCGATGTCGCGCTGATTCTTGCGCACCGAGCGGGGGACCCAGTCGGTGCCGCGCAGCTCGTCGAGCATGGCCCCGCGCACGCGCTGCATCGCGAAAGTCTCGAACTGGGCGCCGTGGCCCTGCTCGTAGCGCTGCATGGCGTCCATGAGGCCCAGCACGCCGGCCTGGATCAGGTCGTCCATCTCCACGTTGGCCGGCAGGCGGCCGATCATGTGGGCCGCGGCGCGGCGCACCAGCGGCAGGTAGGGCTCGATGCTGCCTTGCGGGCTGAGCATTCCCTTGGCGTTGTACATGGCGGATCCTCGTTGTCAGGCCGGCACCGCGGCCAGGCGCAGCAGCGCCGTCGCGGTGCGGGCGTCATCGGCGCTGCCGGCGTAGGCGACCTGCGCGCGCAGGAAGCGCCGGGCGGCGGCGGCCAGCCGCGGCGGGCCGTCGCCGCCGCCTTCGCCCGTGCCGACGCAGGCGAAGCGGCGGTAGCCGAAGCCTTCGGCCAGGCCCTTGATCGCTTCGTAGGCCTGCACCAGGCCGACCGCGGTGGGGGCGAGCCCGATCACGGGCACGCTGTGCGGCGGTCCGGCCAGGCAGGCGAGTTCCGCCGGCGGCAGCGCCAGCAGCAGGTCGTCGAAGCCATGCGACAGTCCGGCAAAGGCAGACAGCAGTCTTTGCGCCGGGGCGCCGGACGCAGCGAAGGCCTCGACGCCGCGCTCTGCGCGCAGCACGTGGATGCCCGATGCCGTGGCCTGGGCCACGGCGTCGAAGCCCGCGCGACCTTCCAGCAGGTCCAGCAGGTCGCGCCGCGGACGCAGGCCGAAGCATCCCGCCAGCGTTCCCCGCACGCCATCGAGCACCACCGGCTTGCGTCCGAGGGCGCACAGCGCATGCGCCAGCCGGGCCACCCAGTGCGGCGGCTGCGCGGGCGCGAGCGGGAAGGCGAGCAGCGCCAGCGGCGGCGGCGCCAGCAGGGCGCGCAGGCCGGCCGCCTGGTCCTGGCCGTGTTCAAGCATGCAGCCCCCCGGCCGCGGCCATGGGCGCCGTGAGCATCAGCCCCAGCTCGCCTTCGTCAGGCAGGTAGGCGGAACTGGCCGGCCGCATCAGCGCCTTCTGCACCAGCAGCGGCGCACGTTGCGCATGCCAGTCCTCCGGCACCCGCTGGCCGTTGGCGAAGCCTTCCAGCACGAGCTGGTGACGCACCGCCACGTCCACCGCGGCACCGCAGCGCGCCGCCTCGTCGACCTTGCTGATCACGCAGCGCGTGCCCGGGCCCGCGCTGTAGGCGCGCACCACTTCCTCGAGGGTCTCGCCCTGCGCGCCGGCATTGAGCACCAGCAGGCGCGCGACGCGCTGCGCGGGCAGGGCGGCGAACAGTTCGGCGAGGCGCCGGTCACGCTGGCCGACGCCGACGGTGTCGATCAGCACGAGCTTCTTGCCGGCGAACAGGTCCAGCAGGTCGGCCAGCGCGGCGCCATCGCGCGCCGTATGCACCGGGATGTTCAGCAGCCGCCCGAAGCCGCGCAACTGGTCCGAGGCGGCCATGCGGTAGGTGTCCACCGTGACCAGACCCACGGAGGCAGGACCGTGCTCCATCGCGAAGCGGGCGGCGATCTTGGCGGTGGTGGTGGTCTTGCCGACCCCGGTGGGGCCGACCAGCGCATAGACGCCGCCGCGGCGCTGGATCGCATCGTCACCCACGCAGCGCAGGTTGCGCGTGAGGGCTTCGCGCAGCCAGTGATCGGCCTGCGCGTCGTCGCCCCCGGCCGGCAGGTGTTCCACCAGCTTGCGCGCCAGCGCCGGCGAGAAGCCGTTGCCCAGCATCAGCCGCAGCAGGCGCGTCTGCCCCGGGTTGCGGCGCACGTTGTCGAACCACGAGAGGCCGGCGAGCTGGCTGGCGATCAGCGAGCGCATCTGCTTCATCTCCGCCATCAGCGCGTCGGCCGGGACCGCGGGCGAGGCGGCGAATTCCTGGCGCAGCGCCGCGGGCGCGCTCGCGAGTTCCTGGCGCAGCGCCTCGGCCGCGAAGCGGCCCGGCTCCGCGGGCGCGCGTGGCGCGGTGGGCAGGCGCGCCGGCGGGGCCGGGAGCGGCTGCACCGACGCCGCGTCCTTGCGCTGGCGCTCGCGCAGGAACTCCTCGAACGACAGCGTGCTCATGGGCGCGGCCGGCGCCGGGGACGCCTGCGCCGCTGCGGCGGGCGCGGGGACCTCGCCGCCCGGCATCGCCAGGATCTCGACGCCGCCGGGCACCGGCCGGTTGGCCAGCACCACGGTGTGCTCCCCATAGGCGGCGCGCGCCTGCGCCATGGCTTCGCGCGCGTTCTTGCCGACGAAACGGCGGACGTTCATGCGGTGCCTCCGATGACTCTCTGGATCTGGATGGAATGCGTGCGCGGGATTTCCGAATGCGCGATGACGTGCAGGCGCGGCGCCTTGCGCCGCAGCAGGCGGGCCAGCGGCACGCGGATGCGGTCCGGCACCAGCAGGCAGGCCGGCAGCCCGTCCTGCTCCTGCTGCTGCGCGGCCTGCGCGGCCTGCTCGCACAGCAGCTCCGCCATCGCCGGATCGAGCGGCGCCGCGGCCTGCGGCGCCAGCGCGTGCACCAGCAGCTGCTCGAGGCCGGGTTCGACCGCCAGCACGCCGAGATCGCGCACCGGGCCGTACAGGTGCTGCATGATCGCGGGCGACAGCGCGATGCGCACCCCGCGCGTGAGCTCGCCGGCGTCGGTGACGCCCGCATGCTCCGCCAGCACCTCGAGGATGCCGCGCAGGTCGCGGATGTGGATGGTCTCCTCCAGCAGCTGCCGCAGCACCTTCTGCAGCAGCGGCAGCGGCACCTGCTTGGGCACGGTGTCCTCCACCAGCGCGGGGGCGAACTTGCGCGTGTGCTCCACCAGCTCCTGCACCTCCGCGCGCCCGAGCAGGTCGGCGGCATGGGACTGCATCACGTGGTTCAGGTGGGTGGCGACCACGGTGGAGGCGTCCACCACCGTGTAGCCGGCGGCCTGCGCGTGGTCGCGCGTGCGCGCCTCGATCCAGGTGGCGGGCAGGCCGAAGGCCGGGTCGGTGGTGGCGGTGCCGGCCAGCGGCACCTTGATGTGGCCGGGGTTGATGGCCATGTGCAGCCCCGCGAACGCCTGTCCTTCGCCGACCACCGCGCCCTTGAGCAGGATGCGGTAGGCCGAGGGATGCAGCTCCAGGTTGTCGCGGATGTGCACGGGCGGCGGCAGGAAGCCGACCTCGCCGGCGAACTTCTTGCGCACGCCCTTGATGCGACCGAGCAGGTCGCCACCCCGCTCGCGGTCGACCAGCGCGATGAGGCGGTAGCCGACCTCCAGGCCCAGCACGTCCACCGGCGCCACGTCATCCCAGCTGGCCTCGCCGCCGGCCGGCTGCGCTTGCGCCGGCTCGGGTGCCGGCGGCTGCGCGGTGGCCCGCGTGAGCGCCCAGGCGCCCCAGCCGCAGGCGCCGGCGAGCAGCAGGAAGGGCAGGTGCGGCATGCCGGGCACCAGCCCCAGCAGACCGAGCACGCTGCCGGTGAGGCCCAGCGCGCGGGGGATCGTGAACAGCTGGCTGGCGATCTGCTGGCCGATGTCGTCCTCGCCCACGCGCGAGACGATCAGGCCGGCGGCCACGGAGATGACCAGCGCCGGCACCTGCGCCACCAGCCCGTCGCCGATGGCCAGCAGCACGTAGTTGTTGGCCGCGTCGGCAACCGGGAGGCCATGCTGCAGCGTGCCGATCACCAGCCCGCCGATCATGTTGATGAACAGGATCAGGATGCCGGCGATGGCGTCGCCCCGCACGAACTTGGAGGCGCCGTCCATGGAGCCGTAGAACTCGGCTTCCTGCGTCACCTCGGTGCGACGGCGCCGCGCTTCCTTCTCGTCGATGCTGCCGGCGGCCAGGTCGGCGTCGATCGCCATCTGCTTGCCCGGCATCGCATCGAGGGCGAAGCGCGCCGAGACTTCGGCGATGCGGCCGGCGCCCTTGGTGATCACGACGAAGTTGATGATGGTCAGGATCGCGAACACCACCAGGCCCACGGCCAGGCTGCCGCCGATCAGGAAGTGCGCGAACGACTCGATCACCTGGCCCGCCGCGCCGGTGCCGGTGTGGCCATTGAGCAGCACGGCGCGCGTGGAGGCCACGTTGAGGGCCAGGCGCAGCAGCGTGGTCACCAGCAGCACGCCGGGGAAGCTGGCGAAGTCGAGGGTGCGCCTGGTGTAGCTCGCCACCATCAGCACCACCAGTGCCAGCGCGATGTTGAAGGTGAACAGCAGGTCCAGCAGGAAGGCCGGCAGCGGCACCAGCATCATCGCCAGGATCATCACGATCAGCAGCGGCGCGCCGAGCGCGCGCACGGCGGGCAGCGCCGCCAGCGCGCCGGCGAGGCCGCTGGGCGTGGTGGCGGGAGCGCTCATGCGCCAGCCTCCTGCGGATCCAGGCCGGGCGGCAGGTCGATGACGGGCTCGGGTCCCGGCTGCAGCGCGTCGCGCAGGCGGTACACCCACGCCAGCACCTGGGCGACGGCGGTGTAGAGCGCCACCGGCACCTCGCCGCCCACTTCGCCGTGGCGATGCAGCGCGCGCGCGAGCGGCGGCGCCTCGAGCACCGGCACCTGGGCGGCGCGCGCCACCTCGCGGATCTTCAGCGCCAGCAGGTCGGTGCCCATGGCCACGATGCGCGGCGCGCCCATGCCTTCGCCGTACTGCAGTGCCACGGCGTAGTGCGTCGGGTTGGTGACGACGACGCTGGCCTTCGGCACGTCGGCCAGCATGCGACCGCGCGCGAGCTCGCGGGCGCGCCGGCGGCGCTCGCCCTTGACGTGCGGGTCGCCCTCGGCTTCCTTGTGTTCCTGGCGCGCCTCTTCCTGCGTCATGCGCAGTTCGGCGCGATGCTTGAAGATCTGCAGCGGCACGTCGGCCAGCGCGGAGACGAAGCACACTGCCGCCAGCATCGCCAGGCCAGCCGCCAGCCAGCCGAAGCCGTCCTGCAGGGCGGGCACCAGCGGCATCGAAGCGAGGCGCGCCACTTCCGCGCCGTGGCGCGAGACGTACAGCCAGGCAGCGGCCAGCAGGCCGGCCGCGACGAGCACGAGCCGCAGGTGATCCAGCAGGTGGCGGCGCTCGAACAGGCGCGCCAGGCCCGCCAGCGGGTCCAGCCGGTCGAAGCGGGGCTGCAGCGCCTGCAGGCTCACGTTCCAGCCGCCCACGGCGAGCGTCGCGCCGACGAAGAGCAGGGCGAGCGCGCCGGCCACGGGGGCGACGATCAGCAGTCCGTGCAGGGCCAGCGTGCCCAGGCGCGGGGCGAGCAGGGCGGGCTCGAACGCCGCGCTGCGGTCGAAGCGCAGGCCCTGCGCCAGCAGCGCGAGCGCTTCACGCGCGAGCCAGGGCCCGACGCCGGCGAGCAGCGCGATCAGCGCGAGCGCCGCGGCGAGGTGCGCCAGTTCGCGCGAACGCGGCAACTGCCCCTGTTCGCGCGCCTGCCGCAGGCGCTGCTCCGACGCCGGCAGGTGGCGGTCTTCGCGGCTGGCTTCGGAGGCGGACATCGATCGGGGCGGTCAACGGGGAGGTAGCCCATTGTTCGTGTCCGCCGCCGCGGCCAAGCGGCGATGAAGGGGGGAAATACCGGCCTTCTAACGTGCCCGCCGGTGCGCGGAGAAGGACCTGCTGCTAGAACCCCAGGCTCTCCAGCAGGTCGTCCACCTGCGCCTGGTTCGCCACCACATCCGCGCGGCTGTCGTCGGCCACGGGTCCGTCCAGCGCGCCGCGCGCCGGCGCGGCCGGGGTCGAATCGAGCAGCAGTTGCAGCAGCGCCTCCTCCATGGTGGTGGCCACCTCCACCACCTTGCGCACCGTCTGGCCGGTGAGGTCGTGGAAGTCCTGCGCCAGCATGATGTCGGTGAGCTGCGCGTGGGTGGCGCGGGCGCCGGCCCTGACTTCGTCGGCGAAGCGCGCCACCTCCGCGCCGGCCGCACCCGCGGCGCCACTTTCCGCGAGGGCCGCGATGGCGTCGGCCCGTTCGGCCAGCGCCTGCTGTTGCGCCTGCGCCGCGTCCACGTTGTTCAACACCTTCTCGGCCGCCTCTCCGGTGAGGCGGGCGATGAAGGACAGCCGCTGCTTGGCATCGGGCACGGCGCCCAGCGAAGCCTCGATGCGCTTGTCGTAGCCGAGTTCGCGCAGCGCCTCGTGCAGGCGCCGCGTCAGCTCGCCGACGCGCTGGTAGAGCCGCTGCGTGGCGGGATCCATGCTTTCCTGGAAATCGGTCATGGCGGGTCCTAGTTCGCGAGCGCGTGTTTCTGCAGGATCTTGGCGACCTTTTCCTCCAGCGTCGCCTTGGTGAAGGGCTTGACGATGTAGCCCGAAGCACCCGACTGCGCCGCCAGCACGATGTCCTCCTTGCGCGCTTCCGCGGTGATCATCAGCACCGGCACCGCCTTGAGCTGCGGGTCGGCGCGCATCGCCGTGAGCAGCTCGAAGCCGTTCATGTTCGGCATGTTGATGTCGGCCAGCACGAAGTCGAACTTGCCGTTGCGCAGCTTGTTGAGGGCGACGGCCCCGTCTTCCGCCTCGTCGGCGTGCGCGTAGCCCGCCTCCTTGAGCAGGTTGCGCACGATGCGGCGCATGGTGGAGAAGTCGTCGACGATCAGGAACTTGAGTTCGCTAGCAGAGGTCATGGTGTGGGTCCTGCCTTGGCGGGCGGGTGGTCGGTGGCGGCGGGCGGCACCGCGGCGGCGCCGCGGCCCGCCTCGGCCTCGCGGCGTTCCAGCAGGCGCTCCATGGCCTGCGTCTCGGAAATCGGGACCTCGGCGCCGGCCTGCCAGCGCTCGCGTCCGAGCTGCCCGAGCACCAGCACGGAGATGCGCCGGTTCAGCGGGCTCAGCGGGTCGGCGGCGTCGAAGGGCACGGAGGAGCCGAGCCCCAGCACGCGCACCACACGGTCCTCGCGCAGGCCGCCGGCCAGCAGCTCGCGGCGCGAGGCGTTGGCGCGGTCGGCCGACAGCTCCCAGTTGGAGTAGCCGCGCTCGCCGCCGCTATAGGGTGCCGCGTCGGTGTGGCCGGAGAGCACCACGCGCGCGTCGGCCTCGTCCACCAGCTTGCCGATGTTGCGCAGCAGCTCGCGCATGTAGTCCTTCACGCGCGCGCTGCCGGCGTCGAACATGGGCCGCCCCTGGTCGTCCACGATCTGGATGCGCAGTCCGTCCGCCGTCACGTCCATGCGAAGCTGCTGCTTGAGCCCGGCGAGCGTGGGGTTGTCCTGCATCGCCCGGTCCAGCCGCAGCTGCACCTGGCGCATGCGCGCGGCGTCGGCCGCTTCCACTTCGGCGCGCAGGGCCTGCAGGTTGAAGGTGCGCGTGGGCGCCTCGACCTCGCCGCGCTTGATGCTGCCGTTGGTGCGGGTGAGGATGCTGCCGCCGCCCTTGATGATGCTGGAGCTGTCGCCCGAGCCGGAGCCGCCGCTCAGGGCCACCTTCAGCGGGCTCTGGAAGTACGCGGCGATGCCCTGCAGGTCTCCCTGCGCGGTGGAGCCCAGCAGCCACATCAGCAGGAAGAAGGCCATCATGGCCGTGACGAAGTCGGCGTAGGCGACCTTCCAGTTGCCGCCATGGTGGCCGGCCGCGGCGGTCCTGCGCACGCGCTTGACGATGATCGGCTGCAGCTTGCCGCCGGAGACGGGGGGCATCAGGCGGCCTTCCTTCCCTTGACGTGGCCTTCCAGCTCGCTGAAGCCGGGGCGCTCGGTGGAGTACAGCACCTTGCGCCCGAACTCCAGCGCCACCACGGGCGCATAGCCTTGCACGCTGGCCAGCAGCGTGGCCTTGACGCACTGCAGTTCCTTGGTGCTCTCGTCGACCTTCTGGTTCGCCAGCTGCGCCAGCGGGGTGACGAAGCCGTACGCCAGCAGGATGCCCAGGAAGGTGCCCACGAGCGCGCCGGCGATCATCTGGCCCAGCACCGCCGGCGACGCGCCCACCGAGGCCATCGTCTTCACCACGCCCAGCACCGCGGCGACGATGCCGAAGGCGGGCAGGGCGTCGCCCACCGCCTGGATCGCGTGCACGGGGCCGGCGGCCTCGTGGTGGTGGGTGTCGATCTCGTTGTCCATCAGGTTCTCGATCTCGTGGGCGTTGAGGTTGCCCGAGACCATCATGCGCAGGTAGTCGGTGATGAACTCCATCAGGTGGTGGTCCGCGGCGATCAGCGGGTACTTCTTGAACAGCGCGCTGTCCTGCGGCTTCTCGACGTCGGCCTCGATGGCCATCATCCCGTCCTTGCGGGCCTTCACCAGCACCGCGTACAGCAGCGACATCAGCGCGAGGTAGCGCGCCTTCGTGTACTTGGAGCCGCGCAGCAGCGTGGGCAGGTAGCGCAGGGTGGCCTTGATCGTCTTGGTGCTGTTGCCCACCAGGAAGGCGCCCGTGGCGGCCCCGCCGATGACGAACAGCTCGTGCGGCGCGGCATGCAGCAGCACGCCGAAGTTGCCTCCGGCAAGCGCATACCCGCCCAGCACGCAGCCGATCACGACGAGGTACCCGGCCAGCACGAACATGAAAGAGATCCCTTCCTCACCGGGAGATCCGGTGCATCACGACAGGGATTTCGGCGCGGCGTGCGCGGACTTGAGCCGCGTCTCAGTGGATTGCGCCGCTGCGCTTGCTCTTGCCGGCGCGCGCCGGCGGCTCGCACAGGCCGCAGACGAAAGGCGGAAAGCCCCGTCCGTATTCGTGGCTGTGGGTGATGAAGCGGCCGCCGCAGCGCGTGCACGGCGTCAGGCACAGCATGTCGCTCTCGACGAACTTCACCAGCCGCCAGGCGCGCGTGACGGTCAGGATCGGCTCCGCGTCCATGGCGCGGGCCTCCGCCTGATAAAGCTCCCACGCATTGGCCAGCAGGTCCAGGCATTCCAGCGCGATCGACTTGTCCAGGCTGTCGTGGATGTTCATGTACAGCGACGCATGGATGTTCGGCTGCCAGGACGTGTACCAGTCGGTCGAATAGGGCAGCTGGCCCTTGGACGGCGACTGCCCGGTGATCTCGCGGTACAGGCGCACCAGCCGCTCGTGCGACAGGGTGGTCTCGGATTCGAGCACCGCCAGGCGCGC
Source organism: Ramlibacter alkalitolerans (assembly GCF_016722765.1). Lineage (GTDB taxonomy): Bacteria > Pseudomonadota > Gammaproteobacteria > Burkholderiales > Burkholderiaceae_C > Ramlibacter > Ramlibacter alkalitolerans. The sequence goes on from NZ_JAEQND010000003.1 coordinate 363,043, forward strand.
CCCCAGCCGGATCAGCTGCGCGGCCCGGGTGAGCTGCAGGTTCTCCTGCAGCAGGCTCTTGGTGTTCATGGGGCTTCAGGCGGCCTGCAGGGCGGTGCGGCCGGCCATCAGCACGCTCGCGTGCAGCCGTCCGGCGTTCGCTTCGGGAGCCTGGTGGGGCGCATGGGAGTCGGTCAGGAGGCCCCAGACCACGTCGTCGCCGAAGCGCATCGTGCACAGCATCTGGTTGCGCGAGGCGACACGCAGCAGCTGCTGCGTGGACAGAGACAGCAGGAGTTCGGCGGCCGATTCCGAAATGCCCAGGCGGAACAGGGCCTGGGACTTGTCCTTGCGGATCATGGACTGCGCCAGGACCAGGTAGCTGAGGTTCAGGTCGCGGATTTCTGTGGCGAGCTGCTCGGAGTTCATTCGGACATTCAACTTGTAAGTTCGATGTTGCAAATTGTGTTTGCGGCAGCGCCGTTGCTTGATACGGCAAATGAACGGCGTCTGTAGGTGTTTGTCCTACGCGTTTTGTCAATCTCGTCCTACAGACGACGTGCGGCAGCCTTTCGGGCCTGAACGGAATTTCCTGTAACCGGCCGGGTTTTCCTCAAGTCCCGCGCGGCAGCGCCGAAAGGTGTGGCAACGGGGCGATCCCCCGCCAGTCCCGCGAGAGGCTCGCGGTTGTCCACCCAGGCCGCATCGGCCGCAAGTTCTGAAGGTCTGCACATGACATCCGTCATCAACACCAACATCGCCTCCCTGAACGCCCAGCGCAACCTGGGCACCTCGCAGGCATCCCTCAACACCTCCATCCAGCGCCTGTCCACCGGCCTGCGCGTCAACAGCGCCAAGGACGACGCCGCGGGCCTGGCCATCGCCGAACGCATGAACGCGCAGGTCAAGGGCCTCAACGTCGCGGCGCGCAACGCCAACGACGGCGTGTCGCTGGCGCAGACGGCCGAAGGCGCGCTGGGCAAGATCGGCGACATGGTGCAGCGCATCCGCGAGCTGGCCGTGCAGTCGTCCAACGCCACCAACACCGCCGAAGACCGGGGCGCCCTGCAGAAGGAAGTCGGCGAACTGAAGAACGAGATCGACCGCGTCGCGGGTACCACCAACTTCAACGGCAAGAAGCTGATCGACGGCAGCTTCGCCGCCGCCAACTTCCAGGTCGGCGCCGACGCCGGCCAGACCATCACCATCGCCAGCATCACCGACGCGCAGCTGACCGGCATGGGCAAGGTGAAGACGGCCGAGGCGGGCACCGCGGTCAGCGGCCTGACCGGCTTCGCCACCGCGATCACCGCCGGCACGGTGAAGGTCAACGGCGAGGACATCGGCGCGATCGATGCGGCGGGGAGCGACAGCGAGCGCGCGGCGCAGCTGGTCGAGGCCATCAACCGCGGCACCGGCCGCAGCGGCGTGCACGCGTACATCGAGGCCGACGCCGCCGGGGTCGACCAGCTGAAGCTGACCTCCGCGCAGGACATCGTCGTCTCGGGTGCTGGCGCCTCCGCCACCACCAGCGGCTTTGCCGCCGGCACGACGAGCCTCGCGGACAGCAACACCATGGACAAGCTGGACATCACCTCCTACGGCGGCGCCCAGCTCGCAGTGCGCCAGGCCGACGAGGCGCTCAAGCAGATCAACGGCGCCCGCGCCAAGCTCGGCGCCATCCAGAGCCGCTTCGAGAACGCCGTGGCCAACATCCAGATCGCCTCGGAAAACACGAGTGCCGCGCGCTCGCGGATCATGGACACGGACTTCGCCGCCGAGACCGCCTCGATGACGCGCGCACAGATCCTGCAGCAGGCCGGCAGCGCGATGCTGTCACAGGCCAACCAGTTGCCGCAGCAGGTGCTCAGCCTCCTGCGCTGAGCCCCGCGGGAAGCGGCGGAAAAGGCGCATTTCCTGCCGCTTCTCGACGCTTCGCCAGGCGCGCTCCGGGCCCACAGTCGCCTCATCTGCCGTTCCCGGTTCCGGGGCGGCGGAGTGTCCGGAGGCCTGGGGGCGCCGCTTGCCGCGCGCCAGGACATCCGGTTGAAACATCCGTATTTCGATTGGAGCCCTCATGCCTTCGGTGATCAACACGAACCTGCCCTCGCTCAACACGCAGCGCAACCTGGGGACCTCCCAGACGGCGCTGAACACCGCGATCCAGCGCCTGTCCAGCGGATTGCGCGTCAACAGCGCCAAGGACGACGCCGCCGGCCTGGCGATCTCGGAACGGATGAACGCCCAGGTGAAGGGCCTCAACGTCGCGGCCCGCAACGCCAACGACGGCGTGTCGCTGGCGCAGACGGCCGAAGGCGCGCTGGGCAAGATCGGTGACATGGTGCAGCGCATCCGCGAGCTGGCCGTGCAGTCCTCCAACGACACCAACAGCGCCAGCGACCGCGTCGCGCTGCAGAAGGAAGCGGCGCAACTGAAGGACGAGGTCGACCGCTTGGCCGGCACCACCAACTTCAACGGCCGGAAGCTGCTCGATGGCAGCTTCACGGCCGCGAATTTCCAGGTCGGCGCCGACGCCGCGCAGACGATCACCATCGCGGGCATCACCGACGCCCAGCTCGCCGGGATGGGCAGCGTGAAGACGGCGGACACGGCGGTCGCGGTGAGCGGCCTGAGCGGCTTCGCGACGGCGATCCCCGCCGGCGGCATGACGCTCAACGGCGTGGACATCGGCGCCGTCGATGCCGCCGGCAGCGAGGGGGAGCGCGCGGCGCAACTGGTGGAGGCCATCAACCGCGTCTCGGTGCGCAGCGGCGTGCATGCGTACCTCGAGGCCGACGCGGCCGGGGTCAACCAGCTGAAACTGACTTCGCCCGAGGCCATCACGATCGCCGGCTCCGCCCCTGCGGTGGCCACCACCGGCTTCGCGGCAGGCTCGGTGGCGCTGGCGGACAGCAGCGCCATGGACAAGCTGGACATCGCCAGTTATGGCGGCGCGCAGCTGGCGGTGCGGCAGGCGGACGCGGCGCTCAAGCAGATCAACGGCGCCCGCGCCACGCTCGGCGCGATCCAGACGCGCTTCGAGAACGCGGTGGCCAACATCCAGATCGCGGCGGAGAACACCACGGCCGCGCGCTCGCGCATCGTCGACGCCGACTTCGCCGCCGAGACCGCGGCGATGACGCGCGCGCAGATCCTGCAGCAGGCGGGCACGGCGATGCTGTCGCAGGCCAACCAGCTGCCGCAGCAGGTGCTGTCGCTCCTCAAGGGTTGATGATCCACTGAAAGGAGGTCGCCTTGGCGGCCATCACCAGCACCGGGGTCGGCAGCGGCCTCGACGTGAACACCATCGTCACCTCGCTGATGTCGGTGGAGCAGCGCCCGCTGACGCTGCTGCAGCAGCAGGCCGGCACGCTGCAGGCCCGGCTGTCGGCCTTCGGCACGCTCAAGGGCCAGCTGGCGAGCCTCGGCGACGTGGCCGCGCGGCTGGCCAGTCCCGACAACTGGAACCCGCTGCGCGTGGACAGCAGCAACGCCGCGGCGGCCGACGCCACGGCGGGGACGAAGGCGTCGGCCGGCAAGCACACGCTGGAGGTGTCGCAACTCGCGCGGGCCCAGGTGCTGGCCAGCGGCGCGTATGCGTCGTCGACGTCGGTCGTCGGCACCGGCACGCTGACGCTCGAACTCGGGACCACCGCCGGCGGCGCCTTCACGCCGCGCACCGGCGGCAGCCCGGCGGCGATCGCGATCACCGCCGCCAACCAGACGCTGGCGGGCGTGCGCGACGCCATCAACGCCGCCCAGGCGGGGGTCACCGCGTCGATCGTGACGGGCAGCGGCGGCGCGCAACTGGTGCTGCGCGGGCCCGAGGGCGCCGCCGGCTCGGTGCGCCTGTCCGTCGCCGATGCTGACGGTGCGAACATCGACGGCAGCGGCCTGTCGGCGCTGGCGTGGGACCCGGCAGCGGCAGCCGGCGCCGGCCGCAACCTCACGCAGACGCAGGCGGCGCAGGATGCGAAATTCCGCCTCGACGGCCTGGACCTGAGCGCCGCCACCAACACGCCGGCCGACGTCCTCGAGGGCGTGACGCTGAACTTGAAGCAGGTCACCACCGCGCCGGTGGACCTGGGCATCGCGGTCGACACCGCCGGCGTGCGCAAGAACGTCAACGACTTCGTGACCGCCTACAACGCCCTGAACAAGCTGCTGCAGGCCCAGACCCGCGCCGACCCGGGTGGCACCAATCGGGGGGCGCTGCAGGCGGATTCGACGGCCGTGTCGCTGCTCAATGGCCTGCGCGGGATGCTGCACGGCACGGTGGCTGGCCTGGGCGGCGCCGCCAGCCTGGCAGCCGCCGGCATCGAGCTGCAGCGTGACGGTTCGCTCTCGCTCGTCGAATCGCGCGTGGCACCGCTGCTGCAGCAGCCGGCGCAGCTCTCCGCCCTGTTCGCGCAGTCCGGCACCGGCGATGCGCGCGGCTTCGGCCTGCGCTTCAAGCAGTGGGCGCAGGCGCTCACCGGCGAGGCCGGCCCGCTCGCGTCGCGCGCCGACGGCCTGCAGCGCGGGGTGGACGCCAACCGCAAGCGGCAGGACGCCGAGCAGGCGCGCCTGGACCGCACCGAGCAGCGCCTGCGCGCCCAGTACCAGCGCCTGGACAGCGAAATGACGACGCTGAAGGCGCGCATGCAGCAGATGAGCGCCAGCCTCGGACTGACCACCGGCTGAGCCCCTCAAGTCCGCGCGGAGCCTGCCGAAATGCGGGGCAAGGAAGCGCCGCATGTTCACCAGCACACTCCAGCCCATCGCGCAGTACCGGGAAGTCGGTACGATCACCGCCGTGTCGCAGGCGGATCCCCACCAGCTGGTGCTGCTGCTGTTCGACGGCGCGTTGGCGGCGGTGCTGCAGGCCCGCCACGCCGTCGCCACCGGGGACGCCCCCACCCGGCACACCAGCATCTCCCGGGCGATGCGCATCATCGACGAGGGCCTGAAGGCCTCCGTCATGAGCGAGGCCGATCCGGCGCTGGCCGACAACCTGTGCGGCCTGTACGAGCACATGGTGGCGCGCCTGTTCACGGCCAACCGGCACGGCAGCGACGAACCGCTGGCCGAGGTGCTGAAGCTGCTGGGCGAACTGCGCTCGGCCTGGGCCGAGATCGCACCGGCGCCGGTGGCGCGCGTGGGGGTGCAGGCATGAAGGCGCAGGAAGCATTGGCGGCACCGGCGGCTTCCAGCCTGCTGCTGCGCCACTACGCCATGCTGGAATCGGCCAGCGAGGAGATGCTGCGCGCGGCGCGCTGCGGCGACTGGGACAGCGTCTGCCGGCTGGAAGCCGCCTGCACGGTGGTGATTGCGAAGCTGCGCTCGCTGGCGCAGGAGCAGCCCCTGGCGGTGCACGAGCAGCGCGAGCGGCTGCGCATCCTGTGCGCCATCGTGGAGAACGACGCCGCGATCCGCCGCATCGCCCAGCCCGTGCCGGGCGTGATCGATTTCGCGCCCCGGGCCTGCGGCGCGGCGGGTGTAACCCTGCACTGAAGGGCCGTCGCCGGCAACGCCGCCGGACCCCGCTGCAACGCGTGCCGCGCCCCGGCGTCGCCTGGGGCGCGGGCGAGCGTCACACCTGCATGTTCATGATGTCGCTGTAGGCCGACACCAACCGGTTGCGCACGTGCAGCGCCGACTGGAAGCCGATCTGCGCCTTCTGCATCGCCACCATCGCCTGCTCCAGGCTCACGCTGGAAGGGTCTGCCTGGAAGGCGTCGGCCAGCGCGTTCGCCTGCGCCTGCGTGGCGCTCACTGAACGCAGCGCCTGGTCGAGGGCGCCGGCGAAGGACGCCTGCGGTGCGGCCTCCGCGGCCTGCGTGGCGGGCCGTGCCGCCGCGTTGCGCCGCAGCGCATCGAGCAGGGGCGTGGGCAGGCCGGAGGAGGCGGGGGCAATGGTCATGGTGTCCGGAAGACTGTAGTGCACGCAGCGGCGCGTGGCGCGCCGAAAAGCAGGCGGAATCGGCCCCATATCGCGGCACGGCGGCAACACGCGCGGCACCAGAATCGCTTCGAACCTGCCCGGAGTCCCACCCATGGAGAGCCGATTGCCCGCCACTACCCTCGCCGCCGCACCCGCTGCCGGCGGGCCGCTGCAACGCCTGCTGGCGCTGCCGCAGAAGAGCCGTGTCGTGCTCGCGGGCGCCGCGGTGCTGCTGGCCGGCCTGCTGGCGGTGTCGCTGCTCGCCAGCCGCGAGCCCGAGTGGCGCGTGCTGTACGCGGGGCTGGCCGACAAGGACGGCGGTGCCGTGATCGCCGCGCTGACCCAGTTGAACGTGCCGCACCGCTTTTCCGAAGGCGGCGGCGCCATCCTGGTGCCGGCCGACAAGGTGCACGACGCGCGGCTGAAGCTCGCCTCGCAGGGGCTGCCGCGGGGCGGCACGGTGGGTTTCGAGCTGATGGAGAACCAGAAGTTCGGCGCCACGCAGTTCCAGGAGCGACTGAACTTCCAGCGCGGGCTGGAGGGCGAACTGGCGCGCTCCATCATGGCGTTGGCGGCCGTGCAGTCGGCGCGCGTGCACCTGGCGCTGCCGAACCAGACGGCCTTCCTGCGCGAGCAGCAGAAGCCCTCGGCCTCGGTGCTGCTGACGCTGTACAACGGCCGCACGCTGGAGCGCGCGCAGGTCGCCGGCATCGTGCACCTGGTGGCTTCCAGTGTGCCGGAGCTGCAGGCGAAATCCGTGAGCGTGGTGGACCAGACCGGCGCGCTGCTGTCCCAGGCGGAGGGCGAAGCCGGCGGCGGGCTAGAGGCGCCGCAACTGCAGTACGTGCGGCAGGCGGAGCGCGACCTGTCGCAGCGCATCGTGGGCATCCTGGAGCCGATCGTCGGCGCCGGCAACGTGCGCGCGCAGGTCACCGCGGACATGGATTTCACGCAGAGCGAATCGACGGCGGAACTGTACGCGCCCAACCAAGGCAGTGCGCCGGCCGCCGTGCGCAGCCAGCACCTCTCGGAAGCGCCGAGCGCAGCCGGGGTCGCGGGCGGCGGCGTGCCCGGTGCGCTGTCGAACCAGCCGCCGGCCACGCCCACCTCACCGGTCAACGGCGCGCCGCAGGCGATCGGGCCGCTCGCCGCGGGCGCGGCCACCGGCGCGGGCGCGGGCGTGCGCCGCGACGCGGTGACCAACTACGAGGTCGACAAGACCGTCAAGGTCGTGCGCAACGCCACCGGCACCATCCGTCGCCTCAGCGCCGCCGTGCTGGTGAACCACGTGGCGCCCGCCGGCGCGGACGGCAAGCCGGGCAAGGCGGGCGCGCTGCCGGAGGCGCAGATGCAGCAGCTCAATGCCTTGGTGCGCGAGGCGATCGGCTTCAGCAAGGAACGCGGCGACTCGGTGCAGGTGGTGAACGCCGCCTTCAGCGGCGCCGGCGCCACGCCAGCGGAACTGCCCCTGTGGCGGCAGCCGGAAACGCTGGATGCCGCGGTGCGGCTGGCGCGCTGGCTGGCGGTGCCGCTGGCCGCGCTGATCGTGATCCTCGGCTTCGTGCGTCCGGCCTTGCGCGCGGCGCGCCAGGCCCCGGCGCGCGTGCTGGATGCCACCGTGCAGGACCCGATCGCGCTGGCTGCGCCGCCCGCGGCCGCGCCGCTGGCCGGCCTCACCGCGCCCCCCGCGACGGCCCTGCTGCCCGATGCGCAGGAGCAGCGGCGGCAGGACCGCGCCACGCAGCTCGAAGGCATCCGCCAGCTCGCGCGCCAGGATCCCGCCACCGTGGCGAACGTGGTGCGCAACTGGGCCAGCACGTAGGAACCGACGATGGCTGCCACCCCTTCCGCTGCCGCCACCGAAGAGGACGGCCTGCACGCCGGCGCGATCCTGCTGCTGGCCCTGGGCGAGGACTGCGCCGCCGACGTGTTCCGGCACCTCACGCCCAAGGAGGTGCAGCGCCTGGGCGAGCGCATGGCGCGCCTGACCACCGTCGCCGACGCGCAGTTCGACGAGGTGCTGGCGCGCTTCCACGGCAGCGTGGATTCGCAGCGCTCGCTGGTCAGCGACACCGGGGCCTACGTGAGCAACGTGCTAAAGCTGGCGCTGGGCGAGGACAAGGCCGGGCTGCTGATCGACCGCATCGTGCAGGGCCGCGACGTGAGCGGCATCGAGAGCCTCAAGTGGATGGACGCCAGCGCGATCGCGGAGCTGATCCGCAACGAGCACCCGCAGATCGTCGCCTCCATCCTGGTGCACCTGGACCGCGACCACGCCTCGGGCGTGCTGTCGGCCTTCGACGAGCGCCTGCGCAACGACGTGCTGCTGCGCATCGCCACCCTGGACGGCATCCAGCCGAATGCGCTCAAGGAGCTGAACGACGTGCTGTCCAAGGTGCTGGCCGGCGGCGACCGCGTGCGCAAGGCGCCGCTGGGAGGCACCAAGACCGCAGCTGAAATCCTCAACTTCCTCGGCGCCGGCGTGGAGGCCGCGGCTCTGGCCGCGATCCGCGCCGGCGACCCGGATCTCGCGCAGAAGATCGAGGAGCAGATGTTCACCTTCGCGGACCTGCTCAAGCTGGACAACAAGAGCATGCAGCGACTGTTGCGCGAGGTCGGTGGCGATACGCTGGTCGTGGCGCTCAAGGGCGCCGAGCCGGAGATGCGCGAGAAGGTGTTCGCCAACATGAGCACCCGCGCGGCCGAGACGCTGCGGGAGGACCTGGAGTCGAAGGGGCCGGTGCGGCTGTCGGACGTCGAGGCGCAGCAGAAGGAGATCCTGAAGCTCGCGCGGCGGCTGGCCGACGAGCGCGAGATCATGATCGGAGGCGGCGGTGACGAGAGCTTCGTCTGAGGCGCAGGCTGCGCCGCAGCAGTCCAGCCGCATCATCGCGGCCGAGGCGATGGCGCAGGTGATGCAATTCGACTTGGAGGAACTGCCGGGTGCCGGCAACCTGCCGGCGCGGCCGCTCAGCTCGCGCGACCTGTCGAACGAAACGGCGCGCGCCGCCTTCGCGCTGGGGCGCCGGCGCGGCTACGAGCAGGGCCTGCGCGAAGGGGTGGAGCAGGGCATCGCGCAGGGTTCCAACGAGCTGGCGCGCTTCCAGGCGCAACGCGCCACCGAGGCCGTGCGCCGCATCCAGCCGCTGGTCGATGGCTTTCGCGACGGGCTGGCCCGGCTGGAGGCCGACGTAGCGGCGGACCTGGTCACCCTGGCGATCGACATCGCGCGCCAGGTGCTGCGGCGCGAGCCCGCCACCGACGCCCAGGCGCTGCTGCCGGCCGCGCGCGAGGCGCTGCGCGGCGTCGCCGAGGGCGCATCGCAGCTGCAACTGCACGTGCACCCGGCCGATGCGGCGATCCTGTCCGAACACCTCGAAGCGGTGCGCTCCGGCAACTGCCAGCTGCGGCCCGATCCGGCGCTGCCGGCGGGCAGCTGCCGCGTCGACGCCGACACCGGCATCGCGGAGGCGGGCTTCGCGCAGCGCTGGCAGGCCGTGATGGAGACGCTGGGGCGCGGCTGGGAGGCGCCGCCGTGAGCGCGCCGGCCCTGAACCTGCAGGAACGCCTCGCGCAACACCTGCGCGCGCACACGCAACTGCTGGTGCCCGATGTCCCGCTGCCGGTGACCGGCCGGCTGGTGCGCGTGTCCGGCCTCGTCATGGAAGCCACCGGCCTGCGGCTGCCCCTGGGCAGCGTGTGCCTGGTGCACGACGGCGCGCACATGACCGAGGCGGAGGTGGTCGGCTTCGCCCGCGGCCGCCTGCACCTGATGCCCACCGGCGACATCCAGGGCCTGGCGCCCGGCGCGCGCGTCGAGCCCCTGGAGTATCCCTTTGACGGCGTGCATTACGGCGCCGCGGTGCCGGCCTCAACGCGGCGCAGCTCGCACCTGCGCCGCTTGCCCATGGGCGATGCCTTGCTCGGACGGGTGGTGGATCCGTCCGGCCAGCCGCTGGACCACGGCGGCCCGCTCGCCGGTGCGCGCGGGGAGCCGCTGGCGCGCGAGCCGATCAACGCGATGGAGCGCGACCCAGTGCGCGCTCCGCTGGACGTCGGCGTGCGCGCGATCAACGCGCTGCTGACCGTCGGCCGCGGCCAGCGCCTGGGCCTGTTCGCCGGCTCCGGCGTCGGCAAGAGCGTGCTGATGGGGATGATGGCCCGCTACACGCAGGCCGACGTGACGGTGGTGGGCCTGATCGGCGAGCGCGGGCGCGAGGTCAAGGAGCTCGTGGAGGACATCCTCGGCCCCGAAGGGCTGCGGCGGGCCGTGGTGGTCGCGGCGCCGGCCGACCTGCCGCCGCTGATGCGCATGCAGGGCGCGAGCTATGCCACCGCGCTGGCGGAACACTTCCGCGACCGCGGCCAGCACGTACTGCTGCTGATGGACTCGCTCACGCGCTACGCGATGGCGCACCGCGAGATGGCGCTCGCGCTCGGCGAGCCGCCGGCCACCAAGGGCTATCCGCCATCCGTGTTCGCGCGCCTGCCGCAACTGGTGGAGCGCACGGGGAACGGCCTGAAGGGCTGCGGCTCGATCACCGCCTTCTACACCGTGCTGGCGGAGGGCGATGACCAGCAGGACCCGGTGGCCGACAACGCCCGCGCGATCCTGGACGGGCACATCGTGCTGTCGCGCGCGATCGCGGAGCAGGGCCACTATCCCGCGATCGACATCGAGCAGTCGATCTCGCGGGTGATGCACAACGTGGCGGACGCGGCGCACCTGCGCGAGGCGCGCGCGCTGAAGGCGCTGTACGCGCGCTGGCAGCGCAATCGCGACCTGGTGGCCGTCGGTGCCTACGTGCCCGGCGCCGATCCCGAAACCGACCTGGCCCTGCGGCTGCAGCCGCAGATGGCCGCCTTCCTGCAGCAGGACTTGCGCGAATGCGCGCCGCTGGCGGCCAGCCGCGCCGCGCTGCAGGCCCTGATGGCGCAAGCCCGATGATCCAAGCTCTACCCCTCCTGATCGAAACCGCCGAAGGCGAGCGCGACCACCGGGCCGCCGTGCTCGGGCGCGCGCGGGAGGCGCACGCCCAGGCGCAGGCCACGCTGCAGCGCCTGCTGGAATTCCGGGCCGACTGCCTGGCGCGCTCGGCGACCGGGCGGCTCGGCCGCGGCGACGGCGGCACGCTGGAGACGTACCAGGTGTTCGTCGGCCGGCTCGACGAGGCGATCCGGCTTCAGGAAGGCCAGGCCGCGCAGCGCCTGCGCGAGGCCGAGGCCCAGTTGCGGCTGCTGCAGGCGGCGCAGCAGCGGCTGGCGGCCTTGCAGACCCTGCTGGCGCGCGATGCGCACGCACGGCTGGCGCGCGAGCAGCGGCGCGAGCAGCATGCGGCCGACGAATTCGCGGCCCGCGCCTTCCTGCGCGCGGCGCAGGAGAACCCGGTGTGAGCGGCGCCGTGCAGCCCGCGGCGGCCCCGGGGCCGGCCGCGCAGGGCAGCAGGCCGGCGCACGATGCGGGCACGCAAGGCGCTGGCGCGGCCGACGCCTTCGCGGCACTCCTGGAAGACTTGTTCGCGCCGGTGGCGGCCAGCAGTGAGGCAACGGCGGCGCCTCTGACGGGCGCTGCTGCGACCGGCCCGGAAGGCGATGTGGAGAAGCGGGGCGGGCCGCACGAAGCCGGCACCGTGCCGGCTGCGCTGCCGGCCTGGAGCGTGCCCTTGGCGCTGATGGCGCAGCGCGCCGACGGCCCCGGTGCGCGGCCGCCCGCACTGGATCCCCGCCTGCGCGGGAATGACGGTGGGGCAGCTTCTTCGCCTCCGGTCCTGCATCCGCGCCTGCGCGGGGATGACAGCGGGGCCGCTTCGTCGTTGGAGGTCCTGGATCCGCGCCTGGGCGGGGATGACGATGCGCGAGCTTCCTCGCTTGCGGTCCTGGATGCCCGCCTGCGCGGGGATGACGGTGTGGGAGCTTCCTCGCCTGCGCTCCTGGATCCACGCCTGCGCGGGGACGACGGTAGGGCCGCTTCTTCGCCGATGGAGGCAACGGCTGCCGCAGCTGCGCCGCCTGGTGCCCTGGTGCAGGCGGGCGCCGCGCCCGCAATGCATTCCGCCGCACCCGCGCCCGCAATGCACCACGCGGCCCTGTCTTCGCGGCCGAGCGAGCCGCAGTTCGCCACGGACCTGGGTGCGCAAGTGCGCTGGATGGTGAGCGCGGGTGTCCAGGAGGCGCGGCTGGAGCTGAACCCCGCGGACCTCGGCCCGATCCGCGTGCAGCTCACCCTGACGGCGCAGACCGCCGACATCAGCTTCGCTGCGGTCCACCACGCCACCCGCGAGGGCATCGCGCAGGCCCTGCCGGTGCTGCGCGACATGCTGGCCGCGCAGGGGCTGCAGCTCGGGCAATCGGCGGTGGGGGGAGGCCAGTCCGGCGGCTCCTTCGGGGCGCCGCCGCAGCAGGGCGCCCGTCCCTCATCGGCACCGCGCCCCGGCCCGGCGGGCGGGGCCGGCGTTGCGGCGACAGGCTCCGCGCGGCTGGCCGCCGGGCGCGGCATGCTCGATCTCTACGCCTGAAGCGGCGCCGAAAACCGGGCCCTTTGCACCCCTTATCCGGCCTTCGCCGCGGGGCACGCTGCGGACAATGGCTTCGTGACTGGAGAAACGATGTCCGAAGCCGCCCCCGCCGCACCTGCCCCCACGCGCAAGGCCCGCGCCCCCCGCGTGCTGGCGCTGGCGCTGGCCGGCGCGCTGCTGTGCGGGGGCAGCGCCGCGGCCGCCTGGTTCTACCTGGGGCGCGACCCGGCCGGCGAGGCGAAGTCCGCCAAGGCGCCGAAGAAGGCGAAGAAGCCGCTCTTCACCACCCTGGAGCCCTTCACCGCCAACCTGCAGGATCCGCGCGGCGAACGCTTCGCGCAGATCGGCGTCACGCTGCAGTTCGACGACCCGGAGGTGGAGGTGACGATCAAGGACCGCCTGCCGGCCGTGCGCAACGACATCCTGATGCTGATCTCCTCCAAGCAGGTGGAGGACCTTCTCAGCATGGACGGCAAGCAGGCGCTGGCGCAGGAGATCCGCTGGCGCGCCGGCCGCGCGCTGGGCCTCGCACTTCCCGCACCGGGCCAGCCCGCCCCCGCCAACGCACCGGAGAACCCCATCCACGAGGTGCTGTTCTCCCAGTTCATCGTGCAGTAGGACGGCCATGGCGCAGCATTCCCTGTCGCAGGAAGAAGTCGACGCCCTGCTGGCCGGCGTGACGGGCGAGGCCGCCGACAGCGGGGACCTGCCGGAGGACGACGGCTCGGGCGTGCGGCCCTACGACCTCTCCAGCCAGGAGCGCATCGTACGCGGGCGCATGCCCACGCTGGAGATCGTCAACGAGCGCTTCGCCCGCAACCTGCGCGTCGGCCTGTTCAACTTCATGCGCCGCAACCCGGACGTCTCCATCGGCCCGGTGAAGGTGCAGAAGTTCAGCGCCTTCGTGCGCAACGTGGTGGTGCCGGCCAACATCAACATCATGCACGTGCGGCCGCTGCGCGGCTCAGGCCTGCTGGTGTGCGACCCCACGCTGGTGTTCACCGTGATCGACAACCTGTTCGGCGGCGCCGGGCAGACGCCGGTGCGCATCGAGGGCCGCGAGTTCTCGGCGACCGAGCAGCGCATCATCCTGCGGCTGGTGGAAGTGATCTCCGCCGAGTACGCCAAGGCCTGGTCCACCATCTACCCCATCGAGCTGGAGTACGCGCGCTCGGAACTGCACATGCAGTTCGCCAACATCGCCACGCCCTCGGAGATCGTCGTCACCACCACCTTCCAGGTGGAGTTCGGCGAGACCGGCGGGGCCATGCACATGTGCATCCCATATTCCACCTTCGAGCCGATCCGCGAGATCCTCTATTCGCCGCTGCAGGGCGACCAGGGCGGCCCCGACCGCCGCTGGGTCGCGCTGCTCACGCAGCAGATCCAGGCCGCCACCGTGGAACTGGCGGCGGAGTTCGCGCACAGCCAGGCCACCGTGGGCGAGCTGATGGCGCTGAAGGTGGGCGACTTCATCGAACTGGACCGCCAGCCCACCGTCACCGCCAAGGTCGACGGCGTGCCGGTGTTCGAGTGCGACTACGGCGCGCTGGGCGCGCACTACGGGCTGCGCATCCGCGAGTTCCTCACCCAGGCCGCAGCCCCTGCGCCGCAGCCGGCAGCGCCCGCGCCGGCCCCCGCACAGCCCGCGCTGCCGCGGCCCTGAAGCCGCCACTGACGGAGTTTCCATGAGCACCGAATTCACCCCCGCCGCGGCCGACCAGGCGCATGCCGACGACTGGGCCGCCGCGCTCGCCGAGGCGGAACGCGCCGCGCCGCCGCCGCAGAACGCGGCCCTGTTCGCGCAGCTGGGCGCGGGCGCGCCCGGCACCCCGCGCGAGGACATCGACCTGGTCCTCGACATCCCCGTGCAGCTCACGGTGGAACTGGGCCGCACCCGCATCCCGATCAAGCACATCCTGCAGCTCGCGCAAGGCTCCGTGATCGAGCTCGACGCGCTGGCCGGCGAGCCGATGGACGTGCTGGTCAACGGCTTCCTGATCGCGCAGGGCGAGGTGGTGGTGGTCAACGACCGTTTCGGCATCCGGCTCACCGACATCGTGACGCCCTCCGAGCGCATGCGGCGCCTGAGCCGCTGAGGGGCATGCGCATGGCTTCTCCCGCCTGGTCGCTGCTGATGCTGCTCGTGGTGATGGCGCTGATCCCGCTGGTGCTGTGGGCGCTCAAGCGGCTGCAGAACCTTCGCCCCGCCGGCGCGCCGCGGCCGCTGGAGCTTGCCGGCCAGCTGGCGCTGGGCCCGCGCGAGCGCGTGGTGCTGGTGCGCCTGAACCAGCGCATGCTGGTGCTGGGCGTGACGCCTCAGCAGGTCACGCTGCTGGCCGAGGACGCCGCCGCGGGCTTCCCGGCGTCGGCGTCGGCTGCGGCGGGCCACGCCTTCGCCGGCGTGCTGGGTGCCCTCACGGCGGCCCGGCCGGGAGCGCCGCGATGAGCACCGGTCCCGTCATTCCCGCGCAGGCGGGAATCCAGGTGGGCGCCGCGCGCGCGCTTGTCGCCGCGGGACTTGCGTTTGCCGCCTGCGCCGCCTGCGCGCAGGGCAGCCCCCTCGGCCTGGTCGCGCAGACCAGCGGCAACACCACCACGTATTCGGTCCCGGTGCAGACGCTGCTGGTCTTCGGGGCGCTGTCCTTCCTGCCCGCGGTGCTGCTGCTCATGACCAGCTTCACGCGGCTGATCATCGTGCTGAGCCTGCTGCGCCAGGCGCTCGGCCTGCAGTCCACGCCGCCCAACCAGGTGCTGGTGGGGCTGTCGCTGTTCCTCACCTTCTTCATCATGGCGCCCACGCTGGAGAAGATTCAGACCGACGCCTACACGCCGTTCAACGAGCAGAAGATCGGCTTCGAGGAGGCGGTCGCCCGCGGCAGCGCGCCGCTGCGCGAGTTCATGCTGCGGCAGACGCGCGAACCCGACCTGGCCCTGTTCCAGCGCATCGCCGGCCAGCCGGGCGCCGGCAAGGCCGCCGACACGCCGCTGCGCATCCTGGTGCCGGCCTTCGTCACCAGCGAGCTGAAGACCGCGTTCCAGATCGGCTTCATGGTGTTCATCCCCTTCATCGTGATCGACCTGATCGTCGCCAGCGTGCTGATGTCGATGGGGATGATGATGCTGTCGCCCGTGCTGATCGCGCTGCCCTTCAAGCTGATGCTGTTCGTGCTGGCCGATGGCTGGAACCTGCTGCTCGGATCGCTGGTCGCGAGTTTCGGGGGAGCGGGATGAGCGCCGCCCGGCCGCCCGAAGGCGCTCGCACCGCGGCGCGCAGCGCGGAGGTGCTCCCGTGACCCCCGAAACGGTGCTCGCCTTCGGCCGCACGGCCATGGAGATGCTCGTGACCGTCTGCGCGCCGGTGCTGCTGGTTGCGCTGGTGGTCGGCTTGGCCGTGAGCCTGTTCCAGGCCGTCACGCAGATCAACGAGGCCACGCTGTCCTTCCTGCCCAAGCTGCTGGCCGTGCTGACGGCGCTGGCCATCGCCGGGCCGTGGATGGTGGCGCAGCTGACCGACTGGATCCGGCAGGTGCTGCTGTCGATTCCCGCCGCCATCGGCTGACGCCATGGTCAGCTTCAGCCAGCTGCAGCTGGACGCCTGGCTGGCGGGACTGCTGCTGCCCTTCGTGCGCATCCTCGCGCTCTTCACGGCCGCGCCGCTGCTGTCGCACCGCAGCGTGCCGCGGCGCGTGCGCGTGGCCGCCGCGGCGGCGATCGCGTTCGTCGTCGCGCCCTTCGCCAGCGTGCCGGCGGGCCTGTCGCTGGCGTCGGCGTCGGGCCTGGGCCTCATCGTGCAGCAGGTGCTGATCGGACTGGTGCTGGGATTTGCCGCGCGCCTGCTGTTCGCGGTGTTCGAGGTCGCGGGCGAGTTCATCGGCCTGCAGATGGGGTTCTCGTTCGCCGGCTTCTTCGATCCGCACGGCGGCACCGAGTCCGCGGTGGGCAGCTGGCTGCATACTCTCGCGCTCGCGCTGTTCCTGGCCATGAACGGGCACCTGCTGCTGGTCGATGCGTTGGTGGGCACCTTCCGCACGCTGCCAGTCGCCGGAGATCCCTTCGCCGTGCTCGCGCTGGTGCGGCTGGACCGGCTCGGAGGCGAAGTCTTCCGGCTGGCGCTGGCGCTCGCGCTGCCGGCGGCCATCCTGCTGCTGTTCGTCAACCTGGTGCTGGGCTTCGTCTCGCGCATCGCGCCGCAGCTCAATATCTTCGCCGTGGGCTTTCCCGTGACGCTGCTGGCGGGACTGGCGGCACTGGCGCTGGGCGTGCAGTCACTGCAGCAGCCGCTGCTGGCTGCGCTGGAAGTGTTCCTCGCCCCGCTGCGCTGACCGTCGGTGCGGCAGGCGCCGCGTCCTCAGAACAGCTCGATCTCGCCGCCGCGGTGCCGCCCCAGTTCGGCCCGGTAGCGGTCCTCCTGCGCCACAAGGGCGCGTCTGCCATCCAGCGGCAGCCGGCGGCACAGCACGGTGCCCAGGCGCGGCAGCATGCAGACGCGGCGCGGATGCACGTCCAGCACGTCGCCGCCGCGCAGCGGAATGCCTTCCTGCGCGAGGAAGTTGCGGGCGAAGGCCACGTTCTTCTCGCCGATCTGCGTGGCTGCCAGGCCCTGCACCACCTGGCCGCCGCCGAACAGCCGGGCCTGCAGTCCGGTGCGGCGCGCGCCGCGCCGCAGCAGTTCGTTGACCAGCAGCTCCATCGCATACAAGCCGAAGCGCGCGCCGCCCGTGGCATCGCTGCCCTCGGGAAGCATGAAGTGGTTCATGCCGGCCAGGCCCGTTGCCGGGTCGTGCAGGCAGGCCGCGACGCAGGAGCCCAGCGTGGTGGTGATGACGAGGTCCTTGTCGTGCACGAAGAACTCGCCGGGCAGCACCTTGACCGCCGCACGGCCGAAGGCCGGCTCATGGAAGCACACCGAGGCTTCGTGCGGACGGCGAACGCGCGTCTTCAGGCCGGCCAGCAGCACGCCGGGGCTGGCCGCGGGCGGGGGCAGCTCAGGGTGCCGCATCGCCGAGGCTGGCGCCCAGCAGGCGGCCCATGTCCACCAGCATCAGCATGCGCTGGTCGATGGTGGCGAGGCCGGTGACGAAATCGGGGCCCTGCTCGCCGGCCAGCCCGGGCGGCGGGCGGATCGCATCGGTCGGCAGGTCGATCACCTCGGAGACCGCATCGACCACCACGCCGGCCAGCCGGCCGCGCGCCGAAAGCACGATCACAACCGTCAGCGGCGTGTACTCGGCCCGCTGCGCGCCCAGCTTCAGGCGCAGGTCGGCGATCGGCACGATCGCGCCGCGCAGGTTGACCACGCCCTTGATCCAGGGCGGGGCGGCCGGCACGCGCGTGGGCGGCTCGTAGCAGCGGATCTCCTGCACGGTGTGGATGTCCACGCCGTACTCCTCGTCGCCCAAGCGCCAGGTCAGGTACTCGCCGGCTAGGGGCGATGCGGCCTCGCGGACCGCCTCGTGGCGCGCGATGTGCGCGCCTTCACTCGTCATCTCCATGGCATCAGCCTGCGAAGGCGGCTCGGGTCGCGCCCGTTGCGCTCCCCTGTCCGTCTTGTCGGCGCGTCACGGCGGAACTTGAGGCGGCCTGGTGGGCCCCGCGCACCAGCGCGGCGGCGTCCAGGATCAGCGCCACGCGGCCGTCCCCCATGATGGTGGCGCCTGAGATGCCCGCGATGCGGCGGTAGTGCGTCTCCAGGTTCTTCACCACCACCTGCTGCTGGCCGACCAAGGCGCCCACCTCCAGCGCGATGCGGCGTTCGTCGGCCTGCACCAGTACCAGCATCGGCGTGGCCGCCGGCGCGCACTCCAGCCCCACCACGTCGGCGAGCGGGACCACCGGCAGGTATTCGTTGCGGACCTGCACGACACGCAGGCTCTCGGCCACGGACTTGACCGCGCCGGGGCGGGCCTGGAACGACTCGACCACGCTGGCCAGCGGCAGCACGTACAGCTCCTCGCCGAGGCTGACGGTGATGCCGTCCATGATCGCCAGCGTGAGCGGCAGCCGCACGCGCACGCAGGTGCCGCGTCCGGCTTCCGAGTGCAGCTCCACGGATCCACCGAGGGCCTCGATGTTGCGCCGGACCACGTCCATGCCGACGCCGCGGCCCGAGACGTCGCTCACGGTTTCGGCGGTGGACAGCCCGGGGGCGAAGATCAGTTGCCAGACCTGGTCGTCGCTCGCCGCCTCCGGCAGCGGCAGGCCCGCGGCCCGCCCCTTCTCCAGGATGCGGGAGCGGTCGAGGCCGCGCCCGTCATCGCGCACCTCGATCACGACGCAGCCGCCCTCGTGGCGCGCCGCCAGCGTGAGCGTGCCGTGGGCCGGCTTGCCCGCCGCCACGCGCTGCTGCGGCGGCTCGATGCCGTGGTCCACGGCGTTGCGCACCAGGTGGGTGAGCGGATCGGTGATCTTCTCGATCATGCCCTTGTCCAGCTCGGTGGCCTCGCCGGCGGTGTGCAGTTCCACCTGCTTGCCCAGGCGCGCACCCAGGTCGCGCAGCATGCGCGGGAAGCGCTGGAACACCTCGCCCATGGGTACCATGCGGATGGCCATCACGGAATCCTGCAGCTGCCGCGTGGTGCGTTCCAGGTCCCCAAGCCCGCCTTCGAGGTGCTGCCGCTCGCCGGCGTCGATGCGCGCCGCGCGCTCGGCCAGCATCGCCTGGTTGATCACGAGTTCGCCGACCAGGTTGATCAGCTGGTCGATCTTGGCGACGGCGACGCGCAAGGTCTCGCCGGCTGCGGATGCCCGGTGGGGCACCGGATGCGTCGGCGGTGCAGGGGGCGCCGCGGCTGCTTCGCTCGTCGCCTGCGCAGGGGCGGGCCCGGCTTCGGGCCAGGGCGCCAGCCGCAGGCATTCACGCGGGACGTGGAAGCTGCACAGGTCCAGGACTTCGTCGTCCGTGGCGCCCGTGCGCAGGCGAAAGCGCGCCGTCGTGGCCGGCTGCCCCGGCAGGGCGTCGGCCGGCTGCAGCTCACCGGCGCCGCTGACTTCGCGGAACAGCTCCAGCAGGTCCTGCGCCATGGCGGCATCCGGCAGCGGGCCGGCCAGCACCTCAAGCTCGCGCGCTTCACCCCGGCCCGGCGAGCCGGCCCCCGGCTGCAGCCCTGCCGGATGCGCCCCCTGGCTCGCCAGCGCCGCCAGCCGTGCCAGCAGCGGCGCCGCGTCGGGCGGCGCGTCGGCCGCATCGCGTCGGTGGGCGAGCATGGCGCGCAGCAGGTCGCCGGCCTCCAGCAGCGTGTCGACCATCGCGGCGCTGACGCGCTGCTCGTGCCGGCGCAGCTGGTCCAGCAGCGTTTCCATCGCGTGCGTGAGGCTCGCCACCTCGCCGAAGCCGAAAGCCGCGGCGCCGCCCTTGACCGAGTGGGCGCAGCGGAAGATGGCATGCAGCGTCTCGTCCTGCGGCGCCGCCGGATCGAGGGCCAGCAGCAGCTGCTCGAGGCGGCGCAGGTTGTCCTCGGCCTCGTCGTGGAAGGCCTGGTGCAGGTCGCCCGGACCCATTCCCGTGGCGGGGCCGGCGGAAGAGGGTGCGAAGGGTAATGTCATGGGTCCTCCTGCGCCAGCCGGCGAGGCTGCCGCGATGGACGATTCTGGACCGGCGGCACCCTGCGCGTGGCCGCCGAAAGAGGCACGAGGAGCCCTCTTTTCGCGCGATCAGGCCGCCGTCGCGAGCAGCCCCGCGCGCATGGCATAGCGCGTCAGTGCCGCGACGTTGTGGACGCCCAGGCGCTGCATCACGCGCGCGCGATGGACGTTGACCGTGTTGGCGCTCAGGCCCAGGGCATGGCCAATTTCCTTCGAGCTGCGGCCCTTGGCCGTCAGGGTCAGGATCTCGCGCTGCCGCTCGGTGAGCGTCCCTGCGGGCTGCTCTTCGTCGCTTGCCAGCAGCGCCTGCGTCACCGCGCCGGCGAAATAGGAGCCGGTCGTCGCGACCGCGCGCAGCGCGTATTCGAGTTCCACCGGCGCGGCGTCCTTCATCAGGTAGCCGCTGGCGCCGTTCTGCAGTGCCCGCCGGACGTACGCGGCGCCGTCGTGCATCGACAGCATGACGACCCGCACCGAAGGGTGGCGGGCCCGGAGCTGCTGCAGGGACTGCATGCCGTCCATGCGCGGCATGCTGATGTCGCACAGCACGATGTCCGGTGTCCACGATGCGAGCACGCCCAGGAGCTCCTCGCCATCGCGCGCCTGCGCCAGCACGCGCATTCCGGCCATCCGGGAGATCAGGGCCACCAGGCCGGCGCGGACCATGTCATGGTCGTCGGCGACCACGATCGTGATGGCGGTGGAAGAGGGCGGCGGCGGCGGTGTGCTCATGACTTCAGGTTCGCATCTCGTTCGGCTCGAAGGCGATTTCAGCGAACTCGGCGTGGCAGGGGCTTGAGCGGAATCAAACGGATCAAGGGCAGCGCGCCTGCGCGTCAGCGTCGTGTCGGATTTGCCACGATCGTAGCCGGCTGCATGGATGTCGCCGCGGGGGCACGGTTCTGCGATTTGCCGCTTCGCGCATCAGGGGTGTCTCGCGGCCGCCCGCAACGCGTCCTGGCCTTGGGGACGCAAAACTGCTTGAGCCTGCCTCGGCGAGCACTCGCGCGAACTGCGGCCAACGAGGCGTCGGGCACCCGATTGGGCAGGCTGGCTTCCTCCGGGCTGGGGTGAACCTGATGGGCTCCGGCGCCCGGGGGTCAACGCGCGAGCGTCACCATCCGCGCGATCGGTCCTGTCGATCGTGCACCAAGTCATGCTGAGCAGAAGCGGGCTGCCGTGCGTCTGCATACACGCCGTCGCGGCGGTGCTTTCGTCCCACGAGTTCCGCCTCGGCCGATGAGGTACTTTCATCCGCAGCCATACCGTGTCCCCAAAGGTTGACGTCGCTTCCGCCCTGTGCGCGATCTCGCAATCTCAGGTCAAGGCGATGAAGCGCCGGCCGCACGGGTTGGTCGCACAGGCCGCCCCACCGTGATCAGGCTGCTGTCGGCAGCGGCACCTGCTGCGCCGCGTCAGCAGCGCCGTGAGCGTACAGGTCGTGGGCAGGAAGCCGGATCAGCGCCGCCGCTTCCTCGCGTGTACCTTCCAGCCATTGCTCCAAGTCGTTGCGCTCCAGAGCGACGATCGTGCGCTTGTCCTGCTGCTCCGCCGGCAAAGACTGCTTGTCCGGCCCCACGTCCGGCCGGTGCATCAGGGACAAGACCGGATGCGCATTGCAGTTGATCGTGAGCATGGCGTAACTCGGGATCACTTCTCCGGTCGCTGGGTCGGTCCACTCGTTCCACAGCCCGGCGATCGCGAGTGGAGCGCCGTCTGCCCTCCGGAAGCGCCACCAGATGTTCTTGCCCGTCCCCCAGTACGGCTCGTCGAAGTCCTCCAGCGGAACGATGCAGCGCTGGCCGCGATCCCACGGCCCCCAGAAGCTGCGAGCCTCTGGCTCTCGTCTCTCCGGGTCCCAACGGGCGTTGTTCGTGCTCATTGGTGCCGCAGGCGGTGGAGGTCCACCTCGTGCCGCGTCCAGGCGAACCCTCCCTCGCGTCGGGCGAGGCCGCCCAGGGCCCATGGCCGCAGCTGTGGCCAACCCCGTGGCGGACGCGACCGGTGCGCGCATCCGGCAACTGCCGCTGTCGCGCGAACGCCTGGGCGCGACGCTGGCGTTTAACGGGGCAGGCTGGCGGCGCACCAGGCGTCGCATCCACCAGCTGCTACGGCACCTGAGGCACCTTAGATCGTTGTGCGGCGAGCATGACCCAGCGGTTCAGGGTGTCTCCGGCACCTACAAGCGCCGTTCTCGTGTGCGCTGCAACGACCTTGTCACCCGGGTCGAAGAGGACCACGCAGTCCTGTCCATGCTGCTGTGCGGAGCGATAGATGAGGCCTTCCAGGCCGGCGGCATGCGCATCGCTGGCAAGCTCCTGCGTCTCCCCAAAGCGCAGTGACTGCAGCACTGGCCAGTTCGCCGCGTGCGGACGCAGGTCCCCCAGCTCCAGGTTGCGCCGGACTTGAACCGTCAGCAGTTCTCGCCTGCGCAGCTCGTGGAGCGAGAGCAGCGGAGCCTCGCGGCGGAACAGCGCTTCGTACAACGCGGTGTCCGGCGCCTCTCCGAAATAGGCGCATGGCACGCTGGGCAGATCGAAGCGTCCGGAGAGCAGTCCGACTGGCGCGAGTTTCAGCGGGCCGCGGCGGACGGCGCTGCCGCGGGCGCGCTGCACCCGAAAGAGTGACTGTCCCGACGCCAGGGAGTAGGTGGTGATGACTTCGAGATCGGAAAGCTTCATGGGCGGGGCTTAACTGCCCCGCGCTGCCAGTTCGACGACCCGGGCTCCAGCTCCTCGCTCGATCGCCTCTCTCGGCGTGGTGCCATCGAGGCCACCCAAGGGCGTTTCGAGGAAAGCCAGGAGAGCCCAACCTTCTTCCGTTCCAAGGGCATTCGACAGCTTCGGCAGCACGTCCCACATGGGGCTGTCGAACTGCCACCGGGGCATCCGGTAGCCGCGCTTGGCCTGCGTGAGGCCGATGGCGCGTCCCTTGGCGATCCAGGAGTTCACGGTGACCCGTGTCGTTCCGGTCATTTCGGCGGCTTCATCGGTTGAGATCATGTCGCCCGCCTCCAGGCGCTTCTGGCGCGCCAGCAGACTGCCGGCCAGAAGAGCACGTGATTCGGAAGGCGACGTGAAATCATCGGACGAAAGGGCTTTGGATCGACTCCTGGCATTCGCGCGGGAGTTCGTTGCAATGGAGGGTGAAGGTGACTTCATGGCAACGATTCAGGGCAGGTTGCGCCCATCCACCTTGAGCGCGTGGAAGAAGGCCCCTCCATGACGTTCGACACGCCCCGCCTTGCGCACAGCGCCGTCGACGGCCCGCTGGACACGGTTAACGAACTTGCGCAGCTGCTTCAAGGTCTCAGCCATGCGCCGGCAAGCTTCACGATAGCGGCAGTCGAACCCGTCGTCGTCGTCGAAGGCCAGCAGACCCCTCGCATAGATCTCGTCGACGAGTTCAAGATACCTGTCGAGAAGCCTCTTGCCGGCTGCATCCACCTGCTCATAGGCAAACTGGCCAAGGCCGCCGACCACGACCAGAGCTTTGGCCTTCGATCGCTCCGCCCGCTTCGCGGTGTCCGCCTTCACGAGAGTAATGCGCTTCCGTTCGGCGGTGCTCGTTCCGTGTGCGGCTTGCAGGAAACCCAGCAACTGGCACTTGTCGGCATCAGAGAGGCGGTCGGATGCGGCAGCCTTCTCGACGCCAGCTTGTCGCAATTGCTCCAGCAGGGCGTCCGGTGACTTCCGGAGTTCAGCAGCGAAGGCGCCGACTGTGCCAGGTGCGTACTGGTCTGAAGCGGCATCGACGGCAAGCGATGGCATGTTAATTCGGGTTAGTTCGTTAAGTTGGTAATGTAGAGGGCAAGCATCCGACTGTCAAGGTGCCCCTCCGCAGCAGCAGGTCGAGCGCCTTCCGCTTTTCGGGCAGGTACTCGTGCGCGTCGTAGTGCTGGTCTTGGACGCCCCCGATGCCGTGCGACTGCAGCTGCCCGCGAACGTGCTTGGTGACGCCAGCCGCGGCAAGCATCGTCTCGATGCCGCTGCGGACCCGCTTCAACTGGAAGTCTTCTATGCCCGCGTGCTCAGCGACGTCGCTGGCCCATTTCGAAATGCTGGTGGGGTGCATGGGAGTCTTGCCACCGTCGGTAGAGAACAGGTACCCACCCGCCGGGAGAGCGGCAAGTTCAACGCGCATGCGCTTCGTGACCGGCAGCAGGTGTTCCCGGGCTTCGGTGCGCTTGCCCTTCGGGTCCATCAAGGGCAGGGTGCCTCCGGCCAGCGCAGAGCGCTGTACTCGCACGAGTTGCGCCGCCCGCTGGCCGCCGGTCAATACATGCAGGCGCAAAGCTGCACCGATCACTCCCGGCTCGTCTTGCAGCGCGCCCCAGTACTTCCGCAGCTCCGCAGCCGCCAGCGGGTTCTTGTCGGCTTGCACCTTGCCGGCCGCGATGCTTTCCACAGGGTTTGTGTTGACCTGGAAATCCGCGAACGCCTTGGGCAGGTTCGGATCCGAATCCGCCCTGATGGCGCATGCGTACGCCGCGCGCAAGTACGCCCGCAAGTTGCGCGCTGTGGTCTTCTTGCCAGCCTCGTGCGGCCGCCGCAATGCGGCCACGATGCACGTCCTACCACCAGCCTGCTACCCCTATGAAGAAGCGCATCGGCCCTGGCGTTGCCGTGTCCCCTTCAAGTCTCCGAACAGGTCGTACAGCTGTTGCGCCGCGGGCGAGAGCGTGCGGCCCCTGCGCCGGATCAAGCCCACCTTGCGGTGCACGATGGGATCCACCAACGGCACGCTGACCAGGATCGGGTGGTCCTTGGCGGGCATGGCCATCGAGGGCACCGCTGCCACGCCGAGGCCCGCTTCGACGAGGCCCAGGGCCGTGGTGACGTGCTCCGCCTCGTAGATCGCCTGCGGACGCCTCGCCACCCCGGCGAGCGCCTGGTCCAGCACGACCCGGTTGCCTGAAGACCGGCCGACAGACACGTAGTCGTACTCGCTCAGCTGCGCCCAGCTCACGCGGCGTTGCTTCGCCAGCGGGTGATCACGGCGGCACGCGGCCACGAAGCGTTCCTCCACCAGCGGCTTGAATTCGAGCTCGCCTTCCTGTGCGCCGATGAAGTTCAGGCCGAAGTCCGCCTCGCTGCGGGCGACCGCCGCCAGCACCTCGTTGGCGCTCGCGTCGAGCACCTTCACGCGCACGCGCGGCGACTGCTGGTGGTAGAGGCGGATCACGTGCGAGAGGTAGTAGTACACGGTGGAGGGCACGCACGCCACGGTGACCTCTCCCATCCGCGTCGCCGTGCCGCCGCGGATGCCGACCAGCGTGGCATCGAGCTCGTCCAGCAGTTCACGCACCTTGCGCTCGAAATCCCGACCCACTGCAGTGAGCGTGACGCGTCGCGTGTTGCGTTCCAGCAGCCGCACGCCGAGCGCCTGCTCCAGCTTCTCGATGCGGCGGCTGAAGGCCGGCTGCGACAGGTGCACGGCCTCGGCCGCCTTGCGGAAATTGCTGAGCTCGGCAACGGTGCGGAAGGCCACGAGGTCGTTCAGGTCGAAGTTCATCGCCACGGTGCACCCGCCTTTCAGTGATGTGCGTGGAACATCAGTTGATCTTAAAGATGCAATTCACTTTGGCAATGCCGGAATGGATCATCCGCTCCATGCAACGAGTCATCCCCTGCGTCCTGATGCGTGCCGGCACGTCGAGAGGGCCCTTCTTCCTGCGCGAGTGGCTGCCGGCCGACGAGACCGCCCGCGACGAAGCGCTGATCGGCGCGATCGGCGCGTCGGACCTGCTGCAGGTCGACGGCGTGGGCGGCGGCAGCACGCTCACCAGCAAGGTGGCCATCGTCTCGCGGTCCTCGCAGGCCGGGTGCGACGTCGACTACCTCTTCGCCCAGGTGGGCGTGGGCCAGAAGTCGGTCGACACGCGGCCGAACTGCGGCAACATGCTGTCGGGCGTGGCCCCCTTCGCGATCGAGCAGGGGCTCGTCCAGGCGCGGGAGGGAGAGACGACCGTCCGCGTGTTCAACGTGAACACACGCTCGCGCATCGACGTCACCGTCCAGACGCCCGGCCGGCGCGTGCGCTACGACGGCCAGACCGGCATCGACGGGGTGGCCGGCACGGCAGCGCCCATCCGGCTGGACTTTCTGGACGCCTGGGGTGCGGTGACGGGCTCGCTGTTCCCCACGGGCAACCGCATCGACACCATCGATGGGATCGAGGTGAGCTGCATCGACGCCGCGATGCCGCTGGTGATCCTGCGCGCCCGCGACCTGGGGCTGGGCGGCCGCGAGCAGCCCGCCGAACTTGACGCCGACACCGCGCTGCTGGCCCGCATCGAGGCGATCCGCCGCGCCGCCGGCGAGGCCATGGGCCTCGGCGACGTCTCGGGCAGCGTCATCCCGAAGCTGGTGATCGCCAGCGACGGCGACGACGCCGACAGCGTCACCTCCCGCTATTTCACGCCCCGCCGCTGCCACGCATCCCATGCGGTCACGGGGGCGATCGGCGTTGCTACGGCCTTCGCGCTGCCCGGCACCGTCATCAGCGGTGCCGCGCGACGCGGTGGCGTCCGCTCCATCGCCGTCCTGCATCCGCAGGGACGGATCGAAATCGAAGTGGCCGTCGAAGGCGACCGCGACCACGCCCGCGTGCAGCGCGCCGCCCTCGTGCGCACCGCGCGAAAGATCCTGCAGGGCGACCTGCACCTCCCACCCCATGTGTTCTCGAGAATTCCCGAAGGAGACAAGCCCATGAACCGCCTGATCGCTCCCGCCGTCGCCGCCGTCCTGGCCACGGCAGCTCCGCTCGCCCTGGCTTACCCGGACAAGCCGATCACGATCGTGGTCCCCACTGCGCCGGGAGGCGGCAACGACGCCATGGCGCGGGTGATCGGCCAGAAGCTCGGCCCGCTGCTCGGCCAGACCGTGATCGTGGACAACCGCGCCGGAGCGAACGGCGCGATCGCGAGCGAGTTCGCCGCGCGGGCGCCCGCCGACGGCCACACGCTCATGTTCGGCTACGTGGCGACCCACGCGATGAACCCGGCGCTGCAGAAGCTTCGCTATGACCCGGTGGCGGATTTCGCCCCCGTGGGACTGGTGGGCTACTCCCCCACGCTCATGGTCGCGAACACCAGTGTGCAGGTGAAGGACGTCAAGGACCTGGTCGCCCAGCTCAAGGCCAAGCCTGACAAGTTCACGTACGCGTCGGCGGGCAACGGCACGGCACCGCACTTCGCGGCGGAACTGTTCAAGCTGAATGCCGGCGTCGTCATGCTGGGCGCCCCGTACAAGGGTTCCGCGCCGGCGATCACGGACACCATCGGCGGGCAGACGCAGTTCATGTTCCCGAGCCTGTACACGGCGCTGCTGCACGTGAAGGCCGGCAAGCTGCGTGCACTGGCCGTGGCTGGGCCCCAGCGTTCGCCCCTGCTGCCCGACGTTCCGACGCTGAAGGAGGCCGGGGTGGACGGCGTCGATGTCCGCCAGTGGTATGGGTTCTTCGTGCCCGCCAAGACACCCAGGCCCATCGTGGATCAGATCAACAAGGCCTTGAACCAGGTCCTTTCCGACAAGGAGGTGGTGAAGCGCCTGGCCGAACACGGGGCAGACGTCGAAACGAGCACGCCGGAGCAGTTCGGCGCCCTGGTGAAGAGCGAGCTCGTGAAGTGGAAGAGCGTGGTGCAGCGCGGGAAGCTGACCGCCGACTGATGGACAGGAGCGCGAACATGGAAACGTCCCTGGACGAACTGCAGGCCTGGATCAGCCGGACCGAAACCGTCCGCGACACCATCGGTGCGACGCCCGTCAGGGCACTCGATGCGACCCTGGACCATCCGGCGCGGCCGGTGGAGCAGGGAACGGCGCTTCCTCCCTTGTGGCACTGGCTGTACTTCCTGCCCCTGCACCGGCAAAGCGAGATCGGCCCCGATGGGCACGCCAGGCGCGGCGGTTTCCTGCCGCCGGTGCCGCTGCCCCGGCGCATGTGGGCCGGCAGCCAGTTCGAGTTCCGCTCCCCGGTCCGGGTGGGCGACGCGGTGGAGCGGACGTCGACCATAGCCGACGTGACGCTGAAGGAAGGCCGCACCGGCAAGCTGGTGTTCGTCAAGGTGCGGCACGAGCTGCGCTGCAACGGGGCCGCCGATCCGGCCATCGTGGAGTTCCACGACATCGTCTACCGCGAGGCGAAGCGGCCCGGCGACGTCGAGCCGCCGCCGCAGCGCGCCGAGACCGGCAGCTGGCGTCGCGAGATCGTGCCCGACGACGTGCTGCTCTTCCGCTACTCGGCGCTCACCTTCAACGGCCACCGCATCCACTACGACCGCAAGTACGTGACCGAGGTCGAAGGCTACCCCGGGCTGGTCGTGCATGGGCCCCTGATCGCCACGCTGCTGATGGATCTGCTGCGCCGGCAGGCACCCGGGGCCGAGGTCGCCCGCTTCGTCTTCAAGGCGGTGCGTCCGACCTTCGACCTGCACCCGTTCCACGTGAATGGCGAGCCTGCGGCGGACGGCAAGTCCGTTCGCCTGTGGGCCTCCGACCACGCGGGCTGGCTCACGATGGACGCGAGCGCCGTCCTGCGCTGAAGCGCTGCCACCACTTCCTGAAAGGCAATCCACCATGCAGCCGCTGAAGGGCCTGACCGTCGTCACCCTGGAACACGCCATCGCCGCGCCCTTCGCCACCCGCCAGCTGGCCGACCTCGGCGCCCGCGTCATCAAGATCGAGCGCCCCGGCTCGGGTGACTTCGCGCGCGGCTACGACCAGCGGGTGCGAGGCCTGGCTTCGCACTTCGTCTGGACCAACCGCTCCAAGGAAAGCCTGACGCTCGACGTCAAGAACCCCGAGGCCGCCAAGGTGCTCCAGCGGCTCGTGATCGAGAAGGCCGATGTCGTGGTGCAGAACCTGGCCCCCGGGGCCGCTGCGCGCCTGGGCCTGGGCTACGAGCAGCTCGCGCCGCGCAAGCCGGGACTGATCGTGTGCGACATCTCGGGCTATGGCGACGACCCGCGGAACCCGGGCCCGTACCGCGACAGGAAGGCGTATGACCTGCTGATCCAGAGCGAGGCCGGCTTCGTGTCGGTCACGGGCACGGCCGAAGAGCCGTGCAAGGCGGGCCCGTCGATCGCGGACATCGCTGCGGGCATGTACGCCTACACCAACATCCTGGCGGCCCTGTTGCAGCGCGCACAGACCGGCAAGGGCCAGCGGATCGACATCTCGATGCTGGAATCGCTCGCCGAGTGGACCAGCTACCCGCTCTACTACGCCTTCGACGGTGCCGAGCCGCCGCCGCGCACCGGCGCCAGCCACGCCACGATCTACCCCTATGGCCCGTTTCCCGCCGGAGACGGCGGTGTGGTGATGCTGGGGCTGCAGAACGAGCGGGAGTGGGGCGCGTTCTGCGAGAAGGTCCTGCTGCAACCCGGGCTGGCCACGGACCCGCGCTTCACCGCCAACTACAAGCGGGTGGCGGAGCGCGAGGCGCTGCGCGCGATCATCGTCGAGGCGTTTGCATCGCTGTCGCTTGCGCAGGTGCTCGAACGGCTGGAAGCGGCACAGATCGCGAACGCGCAGGTCAACACGATGCGCGACGTGTGGGCGCATCCGCAGATGAAGGCGCGCGGCCGCTGGACGGAGGTCGGGTCGCCGCAGGGCCCCTTGCCCGCCATGCTGCCGCCCGGGAGCTGGGACGTGGGGCCCCGCATGGATCCGGTTCCCGCGCTCGGCGAACACACCGAGGCGATCCTCGCGGAGCTGGGCTACAACGCCACCCAGATCGCGGCGCTGCGCGCAGTGCAGGCGGTCTGAAGCGAAGGCACCCTGGCGCGACCGATTTTCCTTCTTCGACGACTTCACCGAGAGACAAGCACCATGGCCTCAGCCATCATCGACTCGCGCATCTTCGGCGACATGTTCAGCGACGCGCGCATGCGCGAGGTGTGGTCCGACGAGAACCGGACTTCGAAGTACCTCGACATCGAGCGCGCCCTGGCCAAGGTGCAGGGGGCGCTCGGCATCATCCCGAAGGAAGCCGCCGCCGAGATCGTGAAGAACTGCGAGCTGTCGCAGATCGACTGGGTCAAGCTCAAGGCGAAAACCGAGCAGATCGGCTACCCCATCATCGCCGTCGTCAACCAGATCAACGCCAACTGCAGGGACGGGCTGGGCGAGTTCTGCCACTGGGGCGCCACCACCCAGGACATCACCGACACCGCGACCGTGCTGCAGATCCGCGAAAGCCTGGCGCTCGTGGAGCAGGACCTCGACGAGATCGGCGACGCGCTGGCAACGCTGGCGCGCAAGTACCGCGACACGCCCATCATCGGACGCTCCAACCTGCAGCAGGCCACGCCCATCACCTTCGGCTACAAGATGGCATCCATCCTGGCGGGCATCGACCGGCACCGGGAGCGACTGCAGCAGCTCAAGCCGCGGGTGCTCGTGGGCGAGTTCGGGGGCGCCTCGGGAACGCTCTCCTCGCTGGAACGGGGCGCGATGGAGACCCAGGCGGCGCTGATGAAGGAGCTGGGCCTCGCGCAGCCCCTGATCTCCTGGCACACGGTGCGGGACACCATCGCCGAAGTGGGCGCCTTCCTGGGGCTGGTGGGCGGCTCGCTCGGCAAGATCGCGATGGACGTCAAGCTGTTGATGCAGACCGAAGTCGCGGAAGTGTTCGAACCCTTCGCGCCCGGGCGCGGCTCGTCCTCCACGATGCCGCAGAAGCGCAACCCCATTTCGTGCCTGTACATCCACGCCAACATCTCCGTCGCGCGCCAGCACGCCGCCGCGCTGATGGACGCCATGGTGGCCGACCACGAGCGGTCCACCGGGCCCTGGGAGATCGAATGGGTGGCGCTGCCGGAGATCTTCTGCCTGATGTCCGGGGCGCTGAAGCAGGCGAAGTTCGTGCTCAAGGGACTGGAAGTCGACGCCACGCGCATGCGCGCGAACATCGACATGACGAACGGCCTCGTCATGTCGGAGGCGGTCATGATGGGCCTGGGTCCCTACATCGGCCGTGAGTACGCCCACGACTTGGTCTACGACCTCTGCCGCCAGGCCCTCACAGAGAACCGGCCGCTCATCGAGATCCTGGCCGCCCACCCAGAAATTTCGAAGCACGTCACCCGGGCCCAGCTCGACGGGTTCTGCGATCCCGGCAAGAACCTGGGCCAGGCCGGCGTGATGGTCGACCGCGTGCTTGCCCACCGCGGCTGACGACGCCGACGATCCGAAATGCCATGAAGGCGCGCGCCCGCCGCGGCGCGCCGCCTTCGTGCGCGCCATCGACCGAGGAGACCCATCGTGAGAATCGCCAAGCCCTTCAAGCTGCTGTACGTCCGGGACTGTTCTTCGCGCTGACGATCCTGGCGCGGTCAGTGAGTCCCGATCGAGGCTGTGTCCGCAGTCCGTGTCTCCGAAACCGTTCTACCCCGTCGAAGGCATTGACGCACCCTGCCCACGGGAATACAAGAATTTGCGGGCAGGCGCGTGTTCGCCTGCCGCTGCATCCCTTCAACCCCTGGCGATGGAGGTAGCGATGAGCGCAAATGCAGTCCTTTTCGGCTGGAACCGGTCTCTCCCCGGGCGCGAGCAGTTCAGCGCAGCCCACTTCCAGGATTTCAGCGCCTACCTGCAGCAGCAGGTTGCCGCCGGCACCGTGGAGTCTTTCGAGCCCGTGCTCATCGAACCCCATGGGGGTGCGTTCAACGGCTTCTTCCTGATCAAGGGGACGCCCCATCAATTGAGCACGCTCACCGGCTCACCGGACTGGGTGCAGCACCTCATTCGCGCCGACCTTCACCTGCAAGGCGCATCCGTCCTGCGGGGGGTCGTGGGCACGGCGGTGACCGAGCGCATGGGGATGTGGGTCCAGGCCCTGCCCAAGTAGGCGGGCCTGCTGGGGCGCCTCCGGATCCATCCGCCACCACGCAGGCAGGAGCTCGCGGACGGCGCGCCGCGAAAAGCGGTCGTCGATCAGGACCACGATGCCACGATCCTCGTGCGTGCGGATCACCCGGCCGGCGGCCTGCACCACCTTCTGCAAGCCCGGGACGAGGTACGCATAGTCGTAGCCTGCGCCGAAGAGCGTGTCCAGGCACGCCCGCAGCTGCTCGTTGCGGGCGTTCACCTGTGGCAGTCCGAGCGTCGCGACGAACGCGCCGACCAGCCGGTCGCCGCGCAGGTCGATGCCTTCGCCGAAGCTGCCCCCGAGCACGGCGAAGCCGACGCCGGCGCCGCCAGGAACGAATCGCTCCAGGAACTCCCGGCGCTGGCCCTCGTCCATGCCCCGGGCCTGCTCCCACACGGGAACGTCTGGGTGGCGGCGGCGGAATTCGGATGCGACCAGCGCCAGGTAGTCGAAGCTGCTGAAGAACGCGAGGTAGTTGCCCGGAGCGGCGTGGTATTGCCGCCCGATGAGACCTGCAATCGGTTCGGCAGATGCTTGCCGGTGGCGATAACGCGTGGAGATCGAGCTCACCACCTGCACCTGCAGCTGATCGGGCCTGAAGGGGGACTCCACGTCCATCCACACCGTGTCCGCGGGCAGGCCCAGCAGGTCGATGGCGTAGCGCGGCGGACTGAGCGTGGCGGAAAAGAGGGTGACGGTGCGCGCGGCCGCCAGGTGCGGCCGCAGGAACGGGGCGGGCACCAGGTTCTGGATGCGCAGGGTGCCCGATGGCCGGCCGCGCGGCACGACCTCCTCCTCCAGCTCCAGCACGGAATGCGAGCCGAAGCTCTCGGCGCGCCGGACGAACGCGAGCAGGTCGAAATAGAACTGCTGCAGCCCGCTGGTGTCGCCCCCCTGGTGGGGCGTCGCCTCGGCGAAGTGCGCCTCCAGGGCCTCGGCCGCGTGTTGCAGCGCCGCGACCAGGGCGGAGGGCAGCGCGGCCACCGGTGCGGCGGCCTGCACCCGCCGCATTGCGTTCCA
Source organism: Ramlibacter alkalitolerans (assembly GCF_016722765.1). Classification (GTDB taxonomy): domain Bacteria; phylum Pseudomonadota; class Gammaproteobacteria; order Burkholderiales; family Burkholderiaceae_C; genus Ramlibacter; species Ramlibacter alkalitolerans. The sequence goes on from NZ_JAEQND010000003.1 coordinate 395,938, forward strand.
GTGCCGGTTGACGCGGTCGAAAGCGGTGCGCACAGGCGCCGGCGCGCCGATGCGCGCGCTGCGCAGTGCCGACTGCGTCAGCGAAGCCGAGTACATGGCCCGCGCGCGCTCGACCAGGTTGTGCGCTTCGTCCGCGAGCACGCCGACGTTCCACTCGTTGGCCACCGTCAGCGCGTGCAGCAGGGCGCTGCCGTCGAAGTAGTAGTTGTAGTCTCCCACGACGAGGTCTGCCCACTGCACCAGTTCCTGCGCCAGGTAGTACGGGCAGACCTCGTGCGCGAGCGCGATGCGGCGCAGCGTCGCCGTGTCCATCGGGCCGGCGATGGCTTGCGCGCGTGCCGCAGGCAGGCGGTCATAGAAGCCGCGGGCCAGGGGACACGATTCCCCGTGGCAGGCCTTGTCGCGATGCTCGCAGGCCTTGTCGCGCGCCGTGATTTCGACGACGCGCAAGCGCGCGGGCCCTGCGCCGCGCACCAGCAGCGCAGCGGCGTCGAGCGCCAGCTGCCGGCCCGTCGACTTCGCCGTCAGGTAGAAGACCTTGTGCAGCCCGTACCGCGGCGCCGCGCGCAGCATGGCGAACAGCGTGGCCACCGTCTTGCCGATGCCGGTGGGGGCCTGGGCCAGCACGCAGCGGCGGGTGGCAGCCCCCTTGTAGACGGCCTCGGCGAGCTCGCGCTGGCCCTGGCGGAAGGATGCGTGAGGGAAGGGCAGCGTGGACAGGAGCTGGTCGCGTGCTTCGCGGTGCGCCAGTTCCTGCCCCGCCCAGGCGAGGAATGCGGCGCACCGCGCCTCGAAGAAGCCGCGCAGTTCTTCCGCCGAGTGCGTCTCCACCAGGATCGTCTCCTGGCCGGAGCGCAGGTCGAAGTAGACCAGTGCGACTTCCAGGCTCGCCAGCCCGCGTTCCCGGCACAGCAGCCAGCCGTAGACCTTGGCCTGCGCCCAGTGCAGTGCACGATGATTCGCCGGCTGCCGCGCCAGGTCGCCCCGGTGCGTCTTGATCTCCTCGAGGCGGTTGCGTGCCGGGTCGTAGCCGTCCGCCCGTCCGCGGACCGTGAGCTGCTCGAACTCGCCGCGCAGGGGGATCTCGGTCTCATAGCCGCTGCCGCGCCGTGCGGCCACTTGCTGGTGCCCCGCGATGCCTTCCTGCGCCGTCGGTGCCGGGGTGAACCGCAGGTCCAGGTCCCCGGCCTTGGCAGTGAATGCGCACAAGCTGCGGACCGCCACTGAATACTGCATCGGCCGATCGTAACTGGTGGCCGGCGCTCCTTGTCCAGACGGCTTTCGCGCCCTGGATGCCGGCGCGTTGCGCGTCAATCGTCGAGCCGCATGCCGCACGCGGTGAGACGCTCCAGTCGGCCGTCGGCGGGGGCGCAACGTCCTGGCTCTGGCGTCAGGGGTATTCGCCCAAGGCCAGGTGGGCGGCGTTTTGCGGCGGTGATGCAGCAGGCGTGATTGCTTCTCCTGCAGGGCGGATGTCTGCTTGCGGACAAAAGCGCAGTGACGGCGAAAGGCCCGCCCCGAAATGACGCGGGCGCTGTCCACGAAGAGTGGAAGCGCCCGCGGGTCTGGTCGAGACCTTGGCTACATCACGTAGGGAAGATCCCTCTCGGACCAAGAGAATGAAGACATATCACCTCCTTTCGTAGCTGCCAATGGACCTCCATCCTACCTGAAGACAAAGGGGGCGAAGATCGCCGGGCGGTTCGCGCCTGTCACACCTGCTGTCACAGCCGCGTCCCGCAGTGACGCGGTGACCAGACCGGTCCTGCGCCGCTCCCCCACCCGGCACGCGCCGCCGCGTGGGGCCGGCCTTCCGGGGCACCCGGTGGCATGGCTCTTGCGCCGATGCCGCCCATGTCACCGCCTGCCCTCGGCGTGATCGCGAATCCCGTGTCCGCACGCGACATCCGCCGGGTCGTCGCGCACGCGGGCAACCTGCAGATCAGCGAGCGGGTGAACATCCTCATTCGCGTGCTGCAGGCCGCGCGCGCTGCCGGCGTGGAACGCGCGCTGCTGATGCCCGATCGCGCCGGCATCCACGCGCTGCTCGAGCGGCACCTCCGGCGCGGCGACACGCAGTTGCCCTGCATCGAACTCCTCGACATGGAGCCGACGTCGACGGTGGAAGACACGTTCACGGCCACGCGCCTGCTGCAGCGCGCCGGCGTGGCTGCCATCGTCGTGCTGGGCGGCGACGGCACGCACCGCGCCGTGGTGCGCGAACTCGTGGCCAGCGCCGCCGCCGCCGCGTCGCTGCCGATTGCCGGCCTCTCCACCGGCACCAACAACGCCTTCCCCGAGATGCGCGAGCCCACGATCACCGGACTGGCGGCCGGCCTCTACGCCACCGGCCGGCTCGACGCGGGCGAGGCGCTGGTGCGGAACAAGCTCATCGAGGTGAGCATCCTGAACGGCAGGCGCACGCCGCGGCGCGACATCGCCATCGTCGACGCGGTGGTCACGCGGGACCGCACGGTCGGCGCCCGTGCGCTGTGGAAGCCCCAGTCGCTGGCCGCCGCCTACTTCGCCTTCGCGGAGCCCGAGGCGATCGGGCTGTCGTCCATCGGCGGGCTGCTGGAGCCGGTGGGCCGGCACGAGCGCGGCGGCCTGTCGGTGCAACTGGCGACCGATGCGCGCCATGCGCTGCTGCACCTGAACGCGCCGATCGCGCCCGGCCTCGTGTGCCCCGTGGCCGTGGCGAGCTGGGAGCGCATGGTGGCCGGCGAGCCGCTGGCCGTGGGCGTCGAGGCCGGCAGCGTCGCGCTCGATGGCGAACGCGAACTGACCTTCGCTCCCGGCGACCGCGTGACGATGACCCTGCGCGAGGACGCCTTCCACACGCTCGACGTGAAGCGCTGCATGGCCGCAGCCGCGCGCGACGGGCTGCTGAGGACCCGCCTTTCCACCCCCTGACGACGAGGAGATCCCCCCATGGCTGCCAATCCGTTCCCGCTGCCCCGGGAGCAACTGCTCCAGGCCTATCGAACCATGCGCACGATCCGCGAATTCGAGGAACGGCTGCACGTGGACTTCGGCCGCGGCGACATCCCGGGCTTCGTGCACCTGTATGCCGGCGAGGAGGCGGCAGGCACCGGAATCATGATGCACCTGGGTGCCGCGGACCGCATCGCCAGCACCCACCGCGGCCACGGCCACTGCATCGCCAAGGGGGTGGACGTGCGCTCGATGATGAAGGAGATCTACGGCCGCAAGGGCGGGGCCTGCGAAGGCAAGGGCGGCTCGATGCACATCGCCGACCTCGACAAGGGCATGATGGGCGCCAACGGCATCCTCGGCGCCGGGGCGCCGCTGGTGTGCGGCGCGGCACTGGCCGCGAAGTTCCGCGGCAAGGGCGAGGTCGCGGTGAGCTTCGTCGGCGACGGCGCCAGCAACCAGGGGACCTTCCTCGAAAGCCTGAACCTGGCGGCGGTGTGGAACCTGCCGGCGCTGTTCGTCGTCGAGAACAACGGCTATGCCGAGAGCACCTCGCGCGATTACGGCGTGGCGGTGGACAGCTATGTCGACCGGGCCGCGGGCTTCGGCCTGCCGGGCGTCACCGTCGACGGCACCGACTTCTTCGCCGTGCACGAGGCGGCCGGCGAGATCATCGCGCGCGCCCGCAAGGGCGGCGGCCCGGCGCTGCTGGAGTGCAAGATGGTCCGCTTCCACGGCCACTTCGAGGGCGATGCGCAGACCTACCGCGCGCCCGGTGAACTGGAACAGAACCGCGCAGAGCGCGACTGCCTGAAGAAGTTCGCCGCCGCCGTGACGACGGCCGGCGTCCTCACGCCGGCCGAACTGCAGGCGATCGACCACGAGGTGCTGGACCTCATCGAGAGCGCCGTCGTGGCAGCGAAGGCCGCACCCCTGCCCACCGCAGCCGACCTCACCACCGACGTGTACGTCTCTTATTGACCATCGAGGAGGACGCCATGGCACGCAAGATCAGCATGAAGCAGGCGATCAACGAGGCGCTGGACCAGGAATTGACGCGTGACCCCACGGTCATCCTGATGGGCGAGGACATCGTCGGCGGTGCCGGCGGCAACGGCGAGCGCGACGCCTGGGGCGGGGTGCTCGGCGTCACCAAGGGCCTGTACGCGAAGCACGGCGACCGGCTGCTCGATACGCCGCTGTCCGAGTCGGCCTATGTGGGCGCCGCCATCGGCGCCGCCGCCTGCGGCATGCGCCCGGTGGCCGAACTGATGTTCATCGACTTCATGGGCGTGTGCTTCGACCAGATCTACAACCAGGCCGCGAAGTTCAAGTACATGTTCGGCGGCAAGGCGCAGACGCCGGTGGTGATCCGCACCATGGTCGGCGCCGGCTTCCGGGCCGCTGCGCAGCACTCGCAGATGCTCACGCCGCTGTTCACCCACATTCCCGGGCTGAAGGTGGTGTGCCCGAGCACGCCCTACGACACCAAGGGCCTGCTGATCCAGGCCATCCGCGACAACGACCCGGTGATCTTCTGCGAGCACAAGAACCTCTACGGCTTCGAAGGCGAGGTGCCCGAAGCCAGCTACACGATCCCCTTCGGCGAGGCCAGCGTGGTGCGCGAGGGCAGGGACGTCACCCTCGTGAGCTACGGCCTCATGGTGCACCGGGCGCTCGACGCGGCCGCGGCCCTCGCCAAGGACGGGATCGAGGCGGAGGTGATCGATCTGCGCACCCTGAGCCCGCTCGACCTCGACACCGTGCTCGAGAGCGTCGGGAAGACCGGCCGGCTGGTCTGCGTCGACGAGGCCAGTCCGCGCTGCAGCATCGCTGCCGACATCTCGGCGCAGGTGGCGCAGCAGGCCTTCGCGGCGCTGAAGGGCCCGATCGAGATGGTGACGCCGCCGCATGCGCCGGTGCCGTTCTCGCCTGCGCTGGAAGACCTGTACCTGCCGGCCGCGGCGCAGGTGGTCGCGGCGGTCCGGCGCACGATCGAGGGAGGAAGGCACTGATGGCCGGGCGGATCACGGCGCTCGTGATGCCCAAGTGGGGCCTCGAGATGCGCGAGGGCCGGGTCGCCGGCTGGCTGGTCGAGGAAGGTGCCCGCCTCGAGGTGGGCACCCCGGTCATCGACGTCGAGACCGACAAGATCTCGAACGCGGTCGAGGCGCCGGACCCCGGCCTGCTGCGGCGCAAGGTCGCACGGGATGGCGAGATGCTGCCCGTCAAGGCGCTGCTCGGTGTGCTGGCCGAGGCCGACGTGCCGGATGCGGAGGTCGATGCCTTTGTCGCCGCGTACGAAGTGCCGCCGGCGGACGATGCGGGCGAGGACGAGGGCCCGGCCTACGCGTGGGCCGAAGTGGACGGCATCCGCGTGCGCTACGCGCGGCGCGGTCCGCCGGCCGGCGTGCCGGTGCTGTTCCTGCACGGCTACGGCGGCGACCTGGGCAACTGGCTGTTCAACCTCGATGCGGTGGCGGCGGTGGCGCCGGTGATCGCGCTGGACCTGCCCGGGCACGGGCAGTCCGACGCCAGGTTGCCGGGGGCATCGCTGGCGGACTTCGCCGCCTTCGTCGCGGCCTTCCTGGCGAAGATCGGCGTCGATCGCGTGCACGTGGTCGGGCACTCGATGGGAGGTGCGATCGGCGCGCAGCTGGCGCTCGATCATCCCGCGCGGGTGGTGTCGCTCGCCCTGATCGACGCGGCCGGCCTGGGCGCGGAGATCAACGGCGACTACACCGGAGGGTTCGCCCGGGCGACCTCGCGCCGGGAGCTGAAGCCGGTGGTCGAGCAGCTGTTCGCCGATCCCACGCTGGCCAGCCGCCGGATGGTGGAAGACCTGCTCAGGTACAAGCGGGTGGACGGCGTGGGCGCGCTGCTCGATGCGCTCCAAGGCACGCTGTTCCCCAACGGACGCCAGGCCGACACGCCGGGCCTGCGGCTGGGAGAAAGCGATGCGCCCCTGCTGGTGGTGTGGGGCGCGCAGGACCGGGTCATCCCGGCGGCGCATGCCGCCCAGGCGCCGCGGCGCGCGCTGGTGGAGGTGCTGCAGGGGGCAGGGCACATGGCGATGATGGAGAAGCCCGGCGAGGTGAACACGCTGCTGAAGCGGCACATCGGCGCGTGACAATGCGGGCGTGCGCCTTCCAGCCTTCGAATCCGTCACCGTCCACGAGCAGCCGCTCGCAGGCGGCGTAGCGTGCGAGTCCGCGTGGATGGAGCGCTGCGCCACCACCGGCCGCGCGGAGGCGCACCTGTGGCAGGCGCCGGTCGGCCTCGTCGTGCCGCGTCGCTACACGCTCCTGCCCGGGTGGCAGGCAGCGCGCGATGCGGCGACCGGCGAAGTCCAGGTGCGCTCTTCGGGCGGCGGCCTCGTGCCGCAGGGGCCGGGGATGTGGAACCTGAGCCTCATCTGGCCGGCGCCCGGCGCGTCCCCCGTCGACACGACTGCGGTGTACCTCGCGCTGTGCGCGGAGCTCGCCGCGGCGTTCGCGCAACTGGGCATCACCGCCACGGCGCAGCCGGTGACGGGTTCCTTCTGCGACGGCCGCTTCAACCTCGCGGTCGACGGGCGCAAGCTGGTCGGCACGGCGCAGGCCTGGCGCCGGGTGGCGGGACGGCCGCTCGTGCTGGCGCATGCGGTGATCGTGGTCGATGCCGATCCCGCGCGGCTGACGGCGCAGGCCAACGACTTCGAGGCCGCGCTCGGCAGCGACACGCGCTACCGTGCCGATGCGCTCACGAGCGTCGCGATCGAGGCCGCCGATGCGGAGGTGGCGCGCCGCGCGCTGCAGGCGATCGCGGGCCGGTTCGCACATGTTCTTACGCCGCGCGGCTGAGCCGGCGGTACATTGCTGTTTTCTCCGGCGCGTCGGAGGTTCCGGGATGGAAACGCTGCAGCGCGAACACATTCATGCCGTCATGCGGCTGGCCGGAGAGGGCATGCCGCTCGCGGACGCCCCCGCGCCGGACGCCGTCATCCGCGAGAGCTGGACGCGCTGCGTGCACGAGCACCACCTCGACCCTGCCCGCATGCAGGAGGCGATCATCCTGCCTTCGCACCAGCTGCGCGAGCACCAGGAACGGCTGGAGGAACTGCTGCACATCGCCCGCCATGGCGTCGAAGCGCTGTACCGCCAGGTCGCGGGCCTGGGCTATTGCGTGCTGCTCACCGATGCCCGCGGCGTGACGGTGGACTTCCTGGGCGACCTGCAGCTGGATGCAACGCTGCGCCATGCGGGCCTGTACCTCGGCAGCGACTGGAACGAGCGGCATGCCGGCACCTGCGGCGTGGGCACCGTGATCGCGACGGGACAGGCGCTCACCGTGCACCAGGGCGACCACTTCGACGCGACCCACATCCCGCTCACGTGCACGGCGGCCCCCGTGTACGACCCGCTGGGCCAGCTGAAGGCGGTGCTCGACATCTCCGCCCTCACCTCGCCGCAGGCCAAGAGCAGCCAGCAGCTCGCGCTGCAACTGGTGAGGGTGTTCGCGCAACGGGTGGAGAACGCGAACTTCCTGCGCTGGTTCCGCAACCACTGGGTGCTGAAGCTGCATCCTTCGCCGGAGTTCGTGGAGATCAGCCCGGACCACCTGCTGGCGCTGGACGCCGCCGGGCGCATCGCCGGCCACAACCGCGCCGCGCAGCTGCTGCTCGAAGGCGAGCGGGGCGGCCCCGTGCTGGGCCTGCCCTTCGACTGCCTGTTCAATGCCCGTTTCGAGGAACTGGGGCGCTACCTGCGCGCCGCGCACCCGGCCGGCCAGCGTGCCGTGACGCTGGCGCCCAGCGGCCGCGTGCTGTTCCTGCACGCGGCCCCGCCGCCCATGGGGTGGAGCACCACGCCGGCGGCGAAGGTGGCGCCGCTGCCGCAGGCCTGCGTGCCTGCGCCGCTGGCGCGGCTGTCGGGCGGCGACCCGGCGCTCGACCGGCAGATCCAGCGGGCGGCACGCCTGGTCGACACCACGATGAGCGTGCTGCTCACGGGCGAAACGGGCAGCGGCAAGGAGTACTTCGCCCAGGCCATGCACGCGGCGAGCCAGCGTCGCGGCAAGCCCTTCATCGCCGTCAATTGCGCGGCCATTCCCGAGACGCTGATCGAGAGCGAGCTGTTCGGTCACCTGCCCGGCAGCTTCAGCGGCGCATCGCCCAAGGGCAAGCGCGGGTTGATCCAGGAGGCCGATGGCGGCACCCTGTTCCTGGACGAGATCGGCGACATGCCGCTCCCGCTGCAGCCGCGCCTGCTGCGCGTGCTGGCGGAGCGCGAGGTCACGCCCATCGGCGGCACGCGGGCGCAGAAGGTGGACCTGCGCGTGATCTCGGCCACCCATGCCGACCTCGCCGCGCTCGCGTGCGAGGGGCGCTTCCGCGATGACCTGTACTTCCGCCTGGCGGGCGCGCAACTCGCCCTGCCGCCGCTGCGCCAGCGCCGCGACCTGCCATGGCTTGCGCACCGGATGCTCGACGAGCATCCCGCGCCGCCGCGGCTCGGCCCCGAGGTGGAGGCGTGGCTGCGCGCCTATCCCTGGCCGGGCAACCTGCGGGAACTGAAGAACGTGATTGCGTACGCCTGCGCGATGGCCGGCCCGGGTGGGGTGGTCGGCCTCGCCGAACTGCCCGATGCGCTGCTCGGTGGCGAAGCGGGCAACGCCGCCCCGGGCGCGGCGCCGTCTTCCATGCCGCCGGAGGCGCAACTGCTGCTGCAGTACCTGCGCGCGGCAGGCTGGAGCGTCAGTGCGGTCGCCCACCAGCTCGGCGTGGCGCGCATGACGGTGTACCGGCGCATGCAGCGCTGGGGCATTCGGCAGCCGGATCGCCTGCCGGGCGAAGCCGGCCGGTGAGCAAACTGCAAGGAGACATGCGATGGACCTCGGACTCAAGGGCAAGCGGGCACTCGTCACGGGCGGCACCAAGGGCATCGGCCGCGCGATCGCGGAGACCTTCGCCGACGAAGGTGCGGGCGTCTCGGTGTGCGCGCGCAACCACGGCGATGTCGAAACCACGGTGGCGGCGCTGAAGAAGAAGGGCGTGCGGGCCTTCGGCCGGGCCGTGGACGTGACCGACGCCAGCGGCCTGCAGGCCTGGATCGAGGCCAGCGCCAGGTCGCTCGGCGGCGTCGACGTGCTGGTGTGCAACGTCAGCGCGCTGGCCGTCGGCGATTCGCCGGAGACGTGGGCGAAGTCCTTCGCCACCGACATGATGCACACGGTCAACGCCGTGGCCGCCGCGCTGCCCTTCCTCGAGAAGTCCGATGGCGCGTCGATCGTGCTAATCTCCAGCGTCTCGGGTTTCGAGGTCGACTTCGCCGCGGGCTCGTACGGCGCCACCAAGGCGGCGCTGATCCACTACGCCAAGGGCCTGAGCCGCAAGCTGGTGGAGCAGGGCATCCGCGTCAACTGCGTGTCGCCGGGCAACACCTACTTCGAAGGCGGCATCTGGCAGAACATCGAGAAGAACATGCCCGAGCTGTTCGCGTCCACGCTGAAGGTCAACCCCACGCACAAGTTCGGCACGGCGCAGGAGGTGGCCAACGGCGTGGTGTTCCTCGCCAGTCCCGCCGCCAGCCGCATCTCCGGCGCCAACCTGGTGATCGACGGCGCGCTGACCGTGGCCGTGTGAAGGAGCAGCCATGGGCGCACCCGGCCACACGATCCACACCATCCACAGGGACCACATCCATCACGGCTGGAACAACGAATTCGAGCCGTGCCTGCGCATCGCGCCGGGCGAGACCATCGAGTTCCAGACCGTCGATGCATCCTCCGGGCAGCTGACGCGCGAATCGACGGCGAGCGACCTCGAGCGGCTCGACCTCGCGCGCGTCAACCCCGTCACCGGCCCGGTCTACATCGAAGGGGCGCAGCCGGGCGATGCGCTGAAGGTGACGGTGCTGTCGCTGCGGCCCTCGGGCTGGGGCTGGACCGGCAACATCCCCGGCTTCGGACTGCTGACCGACCAGTTCCCCAAGGCGCGCCTGCACCACTGGAACTACGACCCCGGCCTCGCGCCCGCGATGTACGGGCCGGGCGGACGCGTGCCGCTGCGGCCGTTCACGGGAACCATCGGCGTCGCGCCCGCGGCGCCCGGGCTGCACAGCATCATTCCGCCGCGCAACGTGGGCGGCAACATGGATGCGCGGGACATTGCCGAGGGCGCCGAGCTGTACCTGCCGGTCGAAGTGCCGGGCGCGCTGTTCTCGGTGGGCGACACGCATGCGGCACAGGGCGACGGCGAGGTCTGCGGCACGGCGATCGAAAGCCCGATCGACGTCGTGCTGAAGTTCGACCTGGTCAAGGATGCGCGACTGCGCATGCCGCGCTACGTGGTGCCCGGCCCGGTGACGAACCACTTCGACCGCAAGGGGTACGAGGTGACGACCGGCATCGGCCCCGACCTGATGCAGGGCGCCCGCGTCGCCGTGTCCGAAATGGTGGAACTTCTCAGCAAGCGCCACGGCTACGACCCGGTCGACGCGTACATGCTGTGCAGCGTCTGCGCGGACCTTCGCATCAGCTCGATCGTCGACGTGCCCCACTGGGTGGTGTCGTATTACTTTCCGCGGGTGGTGATCGAGTGAAAGGTCTGCCGGCGGATGGGCCCGGTCGGCGGTGCTGATCGCGGCGCCTGACCGGCGCCTGCCGCGGCCGCGTCGAACCACTCAATGCAGCACGGGCGGCTCACCGAGTTGCTCGCGCAACCTGCGGGCGCTCTCCTGCAGGCGGCTGCTCTCGGCCAGGGCAGCTTCGACGCGATCCTCAGGCGCACCGGCCTGCTGGAGGTCGAACGCGCGCTCGAACGCACGCTCGGCATTCCTGCTGATCGCCGTGAGCTGCGATCGAAGGTGGGCAACGTTGGCGATGGTTTCGATGGTCATCGGAATCTCCCGGCTGAAGCGCGATGCGCGCAGTGTCGGCTCCACCGGCTGGCCGGCCTTGTAGGTGGCGGCGGACCGCTGGCGTGATCCACCGCCGGCCCACGATGTCGCCGCAATGCGGCCGCCCGTGATCCAGCTGGACGGTCGAACCGGCCGCTGCCCCTCAGCGAACGCCCATGCCGGTGGCGGGCACCGCCGGGATGTTCGTGGCCTCCGTGCTGGTCGACCCTTGCTGCGCCGAGGCGGAGCGCGAGTGGTCGATCATCGCGACCGCCAGCGCGGCGATCACCGCAGGAATGGCGATCGCGACGAAGTTCTGCTGCAGGGGCAACTGCATCGCGACCAGCACGCCGATGACGATCGGCGCGAGGATGGCACCGCTGCGCCCCACGCCCGAAGTGAAGCCGATCCCGGTGGAGCGGACCGACATCGGGTAGAACGACGGCCAGGTCGTAGCCGTCGAACACGATGATGAGCGTGCACCAGAGGAGCACGATGCCGTGGAAGCGGTTGAACCGCGCGGTGTCGGCGACCTGGTGGATGTCGATCTGTCGCATGGAAGGAATGTCTCCGGCAGGTGGGGGATGTCAGGCCGCGGCTGCGGCGGCACGCTCGCGTTCGCGCAACCGGAAGCGCTGGATCTTGCCGGTCGCGGTCTTGGGCAGGTCGTCCAGGAACTCGATGAAGCGCGGGTACTTGTAGGGCGCCAGCCGGTCCTTCACGAAGCCCTTGAGCTCCGCCTCGGTGGTGGTGCCGCCCGGCTTGAGCACGACGAAGGCCTTGGTCTTGACCAGGCCGTCGTCATCCTCCTTGCCGATCACGGCGGCTTCCAGCACCGCGGGATGCTGCACCAGCGTCGCCTCGACCTCGAAGGGGCTCACGTAGATGCCGCTGACCTTCAGCATGTCGTCGCTGCGGCCGCCGTAGGTGTAGCTGCCGTCCGCGTTGCGCACGTACTTGTCGCCGCTCTTCGTCCAGCCGCCGTGGAAGGTCTCGCGCGTCTTCTGGCGGTTGCCCCAATAGAGCAGCGCCGCGCTCGGGCCCTGGATGTAGAGGTCGCCCGGCTCGCCGTCGGGCACCGGCTTGCCGTCCTCGTCGCGCAGCGCGATCTCGTAGCCGGGCACGGGCCAGCCGGTGGTGCCGTAGCGCACGCGCTCCGGGCGGTTGGAGATGTAGACGTGCAGCATCTCGGTGGAGCCGATGCCGTCGACGATGTCGATGCCGAAGTGCGCCTTGAAGCGCTCGCCCAGTTCGGCCGGCAGCGCCTCGCCGGCGGAAGAGACCAGGCGCAGGGCCACCTGCGCGCGGGTCGGCAGTTTCGGCGCGGCCAGCATGCCGGCGAAGCCGGTCGGGGCGCCGTAGTACACCGTGGGCCGCACGCCGGCCACGCCGCCGGTGAGCCGGTGGAAGGTGGCGTCCGGCGTGGCGCGTTCGGCCATCAGCAGCGTGGTCGCACCGACGCTCAGGGGGAAGCTCAGGCCGTTGCCCAGGCCGTAGGCGAAGAACAGCTTGGCGGCGGAAAAGCACACGTCGTCCTCGCGCAGCTGCAGGATGCCCTTGCCATACAGCTCGCAGGTCCAGTACGGATTGGCATGCGAGTGCACCGTGCCCTTGGGCCGGCCGGTGGAGCCGGAGGAATAGAGCCAGAAGGCGGGATCGTCCGCGCCGGTGCGCGCGGCGCGCGCCAGCGGCGTGGCCTGCGCGAGGAAGGCCTCGAACTCCACTTCCGCCGGATGCAGCGGCGCGACCGGCCGCGACACGATCACCTTCGCCACCTCGTGGTCGCTCCTCACCAGGGCGGCGTTGAGCGCCGGCAGCAGCGCCCCGGAGACCAGCACCGCCTGCGCCCGCGAATGTTCCAGCATGTAGGCGTAGTCGTCCGCGGTGAGCAGCGTGTTCACCGCCACCGGCACGATGCCCGCGTAGATGGCGCCGAGGAAGGCTACCGGCCAGTCGGTGCAGTCCTGCATCAGCAGCAGCACGCGCTCCTCGCGGCGGATGCCCAGGCCGCGCAGGCCGGCGGCCAGCCGGTGCACCCGCTCGTCGAGCGCGCCGTAGCTGAGGGTGTGGCCGTCGTCGATGAAGGCCGCCTTGGCGGGCCGCGCGCTGTTGGCGGCAAGCAGGTGCTGCGCGAAGTTGAAGGACTCGGGCGGCGGTGCAACGGGGGTCGGGGGCATGGCGGTCTTTCAGGCGAGGGTGGACTGGACGCCCGCGCCGGCCTGCACGGCCGCGCGCCGGTGGTAGAAGTTCAGCGCACGCGCCCCGCCCAGTTCCTCGCCGCCGCCGGCGCGGCCCGGGCCGCCGTGCAGCGACTGCGGCATGACGTTGCCGTGGCCGGTGTGGGAGGCGGCGACTTCGGGCGCGACCACGTGCACGCGGCCGTGGCTGTCGGCGAGCTCGCGTGCCGCGGCGCCGAGCGCCGCGGGGTCGCTGCCGTAGACGGAGCACACCAGCGAGCCCTGGCCGCGCCGCACGAGCGCCAGGGCATGCGCGGCATCGCGATAGGGCAGCAGCGTGGCGACGGGGCCGAACACCTCCACGTCGTGCACCGCGCGCGTGGAGTCCGGATCGCGCGCCCCCAGCAGCGTGGGCCCGACGCAGCAGGCGACGGCGGGATCGGCGTCGACCAGGGCATGCGCCGCGCCCTCGTGCAGCACCTGCGCGTGCCGTTGCAGCATGGCCAAGCCCTCACGCACGGCCGCGAGCTGCGCCCGGCTCACGAGCGAACCCATGCGCACGCCTTCGTTGCGCGGGTTGCCGACGGTGGTTTTCGCCAGGCGCGCGCTGATGGCCTCCGCGGCGGCGCCGTACAGCGCCTCCGGGACGAAGATGCGGCGGATGGCGGTGCATTTCTGGCCCGCCTTCTGCGTCATCTCGCGCGCGGCCTCCTTCACCAGCAGCTCGAACGCGTCGCTGCCGGGCGCCTCGCCGGGCAGGAGCAGGGCGCTGTTGACGCTGTCGGCCTCGATGTTGATGCGCGTCGCGCCGCGCACGATGGCGGGGTGCGAGCGCAGGATCGCGGCCGTGTCCGCGGAGCCCGTGAAGGAGACCACGTCGAAGGGCTGCAGCGCGTCCAGCAGGCCTGCCGAGGAGCCGCAGACGACCGAGAGCGCGCCCGCGGGCAGGATGCCGGCGTCGATCACGTCCATCACCATGCGCTGGGTGAGCCAGGCCGTCGCGGTGGCCGGCTTCACGATCACCGGCACGCCGGAGAGCAGCGCGGGGCCTGCCTTCTCCCACAGGCCCCAGGCGGGGAAGTTGAAGGCGTTGATGAACAGCGCGACGCCGCGCGTGGGCACCAGCAGGTGCTGCGACTGGAAGCTGCCGTCGCGGGCGAGCGCGACGGCCTCGCCATCGAGCAGGTGCCGGCGCTCGCCGAGGCCGGCGCCGAGCTTCGCGTAGAAGCCGAGGGTGTAGATGCCGCCGTCGACGTCGATGGCAGTGTCGTTCTTCACCGTGCCGCTGTTGGCCGTGGAGATCTCGAAGTAGCGGTCGCGGTTGGCCTGCAGCACCTTCACGATGGAGGCCAGCAGCGCGGCGCGCTGCGCGTACGTCATGGCGCGCAGGGCCGCACCGGCCTGCTCGCGAACGAACGCGAAGCCTTCGCGCAGGTCGAGGCCCGTCGCGTCGACGCGGGCGAGTTCGGTGCCCAGCACCGGGTCGGACAGCGCAGTGCCAGGCCCGCTGCCTGCCTGCGGGCGGCCGGCGAGGTGGTTCAGGAGGAGTTCGCTCATGGAGAAGGGGGCGGCCGGGCCGCGGCTCAGGGGGTGGATCGGACCGTCATCGACCAGGAGGCGGCTTGCAGGCGGGCGGCTGATGCACTATCGTGCGTGCAGACTGTAAAAGCACATCAAAATTCATGTCAAGCAGGATATTGCATTCAACAGGGTTAACCCTGAGCAAAGAAATGCCGGAAGGCCGTGGCGAGCCCGAAGGGGGGGCTGCGCCGCCGCCGCAGCCGGCGGAGTTCACCGAGAAGCACCCTTTCCTCGTCCGGCTCGGCGAGCGGGTGCGCTCGCTGCGCAGCGGCCGCGGCATGACGCGCCGGGAACTGGCTGCGGCCGCCGGCGTGTCCGAACGGCACCTGGCGAACCTGGAGCTCGGGGTCGGCAACGCCTCCGTGCTGATCCTGCTGCAGGTCGCGCAGGCGCTGAAGTCCACGCCCTCCGACCTGCTGCGCGACGAGGCACGCTCGCCGGAATGGCTCCTCATCCGCGAACTGCTGGAAAACCAGGACGAGGCCAAGCTGCGCCAGGTGCGCGAGGCGATCGCCACCCTCGTCGGCGCCGCGAGCCCCGATGCGGCGGGGCGCCCGCCGCGCATCGCGCTCATCGGCCTGCGTGGCGCCGGCAAGAGCACGCTGGGCGCCATGCTGGCGGAGGACCTGGGCTTCCCCTTCCTCGAGCTCAGTCGCGAGATCGAGAAGTTCGCCGGCTGCTCCATCGCCGAGATCCAGTCGCTGTACGGGCAGAACGCCTACCGGCGCTACGAGCGGCGCGCGGTCGAGGAAACCATCCAGATCTACCCGGAGGCCGTGATCGCGGTGCCCGGCGGGCTGGTGGCGGAGCCGGCCACCTTCAACCTGCTGCTGTCCCACTGCACCACGGTGTGGCTCAAGGCGCATCCCGAGGACCACATGAATCGTGTCGCGTCGCAGGGCGACCTGCGCCCGATGGCGGGCAACACGGAGGCCATGGAAGACCTGAAGGGCATCCTGGCGCACCGCGCGCCGTTCTATGCCAAGGCCGAAATGCACCTCGACACGAGCGCGCGCCCGCTCGCCGAGACGTTCGTCGCACTCCGCACCATGGTCCGGAAAGCGCTGCAGACCAAGGGAAAACCCTAGGCAAGAAAATGCTTGCGACCTTCGCCAGATATGCATTATGATGCGTATCACTGACGCAGGTCAAACGCAGTTTAGTGCATTCACCGGAGTACCCCTTGAACCAGACCGCCACGCCCTCGCCCGTCGACTACCAGACGCATCCCAGCCGGTACCGGCACTGGAAAATCGGTTTCGACGGCCCGGTCGCCCGGCTCGTCGCCGATTTCGACGAGAACGGCGGCCTGCGCCCCGGCTACAAGCTCAAGCTCAATAGCTACGACCTCGGCGTCGACATCGAGCTGAACGACGCGGTGAACCGCATCCGCTTCGAGCACCCCGAGGTGCGGACGGTGATCGTGACGAGTGCCAGGGAAAAGGTGTTCTGCTCCGGCGCCAACATCTTCATGCTGGGCGTCTCCAGCCACGCTTGGAAGGTGAACTTCTGCAAGTTCACCAACGAGACGCGCAACGGCCTGGAAGACTCCTCGCGCAACAGCGGCCTGAAGTTCCTCGCCGCGGTGAACGGTGCCTGCGCCGGCGGCGGCTACGAACTGGCCCTGGCCTGTGACGAGATCATCCTGGTCGACGACCGCAACAGCGCGGTGAGCCTGCCCGAGGTGCCGCTGCTCGGCGTGCTGCCCGGCACCGGCGGCCTCACCCGCGTGACGGACAAGCGCCACGTGCGCCACGACCTCGCCGATATCTTCTGCACCACCGCCGAAGGGGTACGGGGGCAGAAGGCCGTCGACTGGCGCCTGGTCGACGAGATCGTGAAGCCGAACCGGTTCGCCGCCCGCGTCCAGGAGCGGGCGCTCGAACTCGCGGCCGGCAGCGACCGGCCCGCGAACGCGAAGGGCGTGACGCTCACGCCCCTGCAGCGCACGCTCGAAGCCGACGCGCTGCGCTATCCCTGCGTGACGGTGGAGATCGACCGGGCCAGGCGCGTGGCGACCTTCACCGTGCAGGCGCCGCAGGCGCCGGTGGAGAGCGACGCCGCCGCGATCGAGGCAGCCGGCGACCAGTGGTACCCGCTGGCGCTCGCGCGCCAGCTCGAGGACGCGATCCTCTCCATGCGCACCAACGAACTGGACATCGGCACCTGGCTGCTGAAGACGCAGGGCGACGCCTCCGCCGTGAAAGCGATGGACGCGGCGCTGCTGGCGAACCAGGGGCACTGGCTGGTGCGCGAGACCATCGGCTACCTGCGCCGCACCTTCAGCCGCCTCGACGTCTCCAGCCGCAGCCTGTTCGCGCTGGTCGAGCCGGGCTCCTGCTTCGTCGGCAGCTTCCTGGAACTGGCGCTCGCCTGCGACCGCAGCTACCAGCTCACGCTGCCGTCGGATCCTTCGGCGGCCCCGCGCATCGACGTGGGCGAAGCGAACTTCGGCCTCTATCCGATGGTCACGGGCCAGAGCCGCCTGGGCCGCCGCTTCTACGACGAGACCGCGCCGATGGACGCCGTGCGCGAGCGCGCCGGCCAGCCGCTGGACGGCAACGAGGCGCTCGCCCTCGGCCTCGTGACCAGCGCGCCGGACGACATCGACTGGCCCGACGAGACCCGCCTCGCCATCGAGGAGCGCGTCGCGATGAACCCCGATGCGCTCACCGGCATGGAGGCCAACCTGCGCTTCAACGGCCCGGAGAACATGTTCACCCGCATCTTCGGCCGGCTCACTGCCTGGCAGAACTGGATCTTCCAGCGCCCCAACGCCGTCGGCGACAAGGGCGCCCTGAAGGTGTACGGCAAGGGCGAGCGCGCCGCCTTCGACTTCAACCGCGTCTGATTCCCCGAGGAGAGTGGCCATGAGCACGATCAACTACAGCGAGAAGATCCCGAACAACGTCAACCTGAGCGAGGACCGCACGCTCCAGCGCGCGCTCGAGCAGTGGCAGCCGAACTACCTCTCGTGGTGGAACGACATGGGGCCGGACGGCAGCCAGAATTTCGACGTCTACCTGCGCACCGCGATCAGCGTCGACCCGGAGGGCTGGGCGCAGTTCGGGCACGTGAAGATGCCGGACTACCGCTGGGGGATCTTCCTGAACCCGGCGGAGAAGGAACGCAAGGTGCACTTCGGCGACCACAAGGGCGAGGCTGCGTGGCAGGACGTGCCCGGCGAATACCGCGCCAACCTGCGCCGCATCATCGTGACCCAGGGCGACACGGAGCCGGCGTCGGTGGAGCAGCAGCGCCACCTGGGCCTGACCTGCCCGAGCCAGTACGACCTGCGCAACCTGTTCCAGGTGAACGTGGAGGAGGGCCGCCACCTGTGGGCCATGGTGTACCTGCTGCACAAGTACTTCGGCAAGGACGGCCGCGAGGAGGGCGAGGCCCTGCTGGAGCGCCGCAGCGGCAACCAGGACAATCCGCGCATCCTGCAGGCCTTCAACGAGAAGACGCCGGACTGGCTGTCCTTCTTCATGTTCACGTACTTCACCGACCGCGACGGCAAGTTCCAGCTGTCCGCGCTGGCCGAATCCGCCTTCGATCCGCTCTCGCGCACGACCAAGTTCATGCTGACGGAAGAAGCGCACCACATGTTCGTCGGCGAGTCGGGCATCAGCCGGGTGATCCAGCGAACCTGCCAGGCGATGAACGAACTGAAGACCGACGACCCGAAGAAGCTGCGCGAGGCCGGGGTGATCGACCTGCCGACCCTGCAGCGCTACCTGAACTTCCACTTCAGCGTGACCATCGACCTGTTCGGGGCCGACGAGTCCAGCAACGCGGCCACCTTCTACAGCTCCGGCCTCAAGGGCCGCTTCGAGGAAGGCAAGCGCGGCGACGACCACCAGCTGCGCGGCCAGCACTACAAGGTGCTGCACGTCGCCGGCGGCCAGCTGACGGACAAGGACGTCCCGATGCTCAACGCGCTGAACGAGGTGCTGCGCGACGACTACATCAAGGACAGCGTGGGCGGCGTGTCGCGCTGGAACAAGGTCATCGAGAAGGCCGGCATCCCGTTCCGCCTGACGACGCCGCACAAGGCCTTCCACCGCAACATCGGCGCGCTGGCGGGCATCAAGGTATCGCCCGAGGGCCGCGTGGTGAGCGAAGCCGAGTGGAATGCCAAGGTCGGCGAGTGGCTGCCGACGGCGGAGGACCGCGCGTTCGTCGCCAGCCTGATGGGCCGGGTGGTCGAGCCCGGCAAGTTCGCCAACTGGATCGCGCCGCCGGTCATGGGCATCAACCGCCAGCCGGTGAACTTCGAGTACGTGCGCTTCGCCTGATCGCCCCCATCCCCGTCATCCCCGCCGCGGCGGGGTGACGGAACGCAGAGGAGCCCCCCATGGATGCATCCGACGTCATCTTCCTCAAGCAGCACCTGATCGATCCGGAGATCTGCATCCGCTGCAACACGTGCGAGGCGACCTGCCCGGTCGCGGCGATCACGCACGATTCGAACAACTACGTGGTGGACGCGGCCAAGTGCAACCTGTGCATGGCCTGCGTGCCGCCGTGTCCCACCGGCAGCATCGACAACTGGCACACGGTGCCGAAGGCGCGCCCCTACACGCTCGAGGAGCAGTTCGGCTGGGACGCGCTGCCCGCGCCGCTGAGCGACGCGGAACTGGCCGAGGCCGCCGGCGGCGCCGACCTCGCGATCCTGCCGGTGGCCGAGCCCGGCGCGCCCATGGCGGACCTCGACCCGCAGGCCTCCACCTTCCGCAGCGCGGACTGGGGTTCCAGCGTGCCCCCGTGGTCTGCGGCCCACGCCTTCACCAACCTGTACGGGCCGAAGGCCCCCGTGAAGACGGTGCTCGCCACCGTGACCGGCAACCATCGCGTCACCGCGGTCGGCAAGGAGTACGACACGCACCACGTCGTGCTGGACTTCGGCACGACGCCGTTTCCGGTGCTGGAGGGGCAGAGCATCGCGATCGTGCCTCCGGGCACCGATGCGATGGGCCGGGCCCATCACCCGCGCCAGTACAGCATCGCCAGCGCGCGCAACGGCGAGCGCCCCGGCTACAACAACGTCTCGCTGACGATCAAGCGCGTGCTGGAGGACCACGAGGGCCGGCCGGTGCGCGGGGTGGCGAGCAACTACATGTGCGACCTGAAGGTGGGCGACAAGGTGGAGGTGATCGGGCCGTTCGGTGCCAGCTTCCTCATGCCGAACCACCCCCGCAGCCACGTCGTGATGATCTGCACCGGCACCGGCAGCGCGCCGATGCGGGCGATGACCGAGTGGCGCCGGCGCCTGCGCAACTCCGGCAAGTTCGAAGGCGGCAAGCTGCTGCTGTTCTTCGGCGCGCGCACGCCGGAGGAACTGCCCTACTTCGGCCCGTTGCAGAAGCTGCCGAAGGACTTCATCGACCTGAACCTGGCGTTCAGCCGCGTGCCGGGCCAGCCCAGGCGCTACGTGCAGGACCTGATGCGCGAGCGCGCCGCCGACCTGGCGCCGCTGCTCGCCGACCCCAACGCGTACTTCTTCGTCTGCGGCCTGAAATCGATGGAGGAAGGGGTGGTGATGACCTTGCGCGAGGTCGCGACGCACGTCGGGCTGGACTGGGAGACGGTCGGCACGGCCTTGCGCCGCGACGGCCGCCTGCACCTGGAGACGTACTGATCATGCGGCTGGCCGTGAACGGACCGGCCGCGCCTTCGAGTGCCTTCAACGCGGCGCTTGTGGCTCGCCCCGCAGGTCCTGCCGCGCAAGGAACGCCCCCACCAGCTTCACCCAGTACGTGGACCCGATCGGCAGCAGCGCGTCGTTGAAATCGTAGTTGGGGTTGTGCAGCTCGCAGGGCCCCATGCCGACATACTTTTCCTCGCGGTGCGCGCCTTCTCCGTTGCCCATGAAAAGGTAGCAGCCGGGGACTTCCTGCAGGTAGAACGAGAAGTCCTCGGCGCCGCCGTGTTGTGGTGTGTTGCCGTCCACGTTCTCCGCGCCGAACGCGTCCTGCGCCACCTTCATCGCGAACTCGGTCTGCGCGTCCCAGTTCACCAGCGGCGGGTAGGCGCGGTGGAACTTCAATTCGCCCGAGCCGCCATGGGCCTGCGGCAGCATCTCGGCCATCCGGCGCATGTTGCTTTCGATGTCGTCCAGCACCTCGGTGCTGAAGGTGCGCACGGTGCCCTTGATCACGGCCTCTTCGGGCAGCACGTTGTAGGCGTCGCCGGCATGGATCTGCGTCACGCTGACCACGGCCACGTCGATCGGGTTCTTGTGGCGCGAGATCAGCGTCTGCAGCGCGCCCACCATCTCTGCCGCGATGACGATGGTGTCCACCGCCTTGTGCGGCTGCGCGGCGTGGCCGCCCGTGCCGCGCACGATGATGTCAAAGCGGTTGCTCGACGCCATGGTCGGCCCCTTGCGGAAGGCGAAGTGCCCCACGGCCATGCCGGGCATGTTGTGGATGCCGTAGATCTCGTCGCAAGGGAATTTCTCGAACAGGCCGTCCTGCATCATGGCCTTGGCGCCGGCGTTGCCGCCTTCTTCCGCCGGCTGGAAGATGAAGTTGACGATGCCGTCGAAGTCGCGGTGCCTGGCCAGGTACTTGGCGGCGCCGAGCAGCATGGCGGTGTGGCCGTCGTGGCCGCAGCCGTGCATGCGGCCTGCGTTCCTGGATGCATGCGCGAAGCGGTTGTGCTCGGGCATGGGGAGTGCGTCCATGTCGGCGCGCAGGCCGATGGCGCGCGGCTTGCGGCCTGCTGCGGTCTTGCTGCCGCGCAGCACGCCGACGACGCCGGTCCTGCCCAGGCCGCGGTGCACCTCGATGCCGTAGCTGGCCAGGCGCTCGGCCACCACGTCGGAGGTGCGGTTCTCCTGGAAGGCCAGCTCCGGGTGGGCATGGATGTCGCGCCTGAGGATGGTGAACTCTTCGTGCGTGGTCTCGATCTCGGCGATGGTGCTCATGGTGCGGGTCCTTTGTTCTGCGACAGCGTTTACTTCACCTGGGTGCGGACGTAGTCGGCGATGTCCCGTGCCACACCCGCCAGTGCCGATTGCAGGGCGCCGAAGCCGGCGTTGCGCTCGCACGTGGCTTCGTCCAGGTACAGGCCCCGATGCAGTTCGATCTGCAGGCTGTGGCGGCGCTCCGCCGGCCGGCCCAGGCGGGAGATCAGCGCCACGCCCTTGTAGGGGTCGTTGATGGCCACGCTGAATCCGCGGCTGCGCAGCGCCTGCGCCACCACCTGGGTGAATTCCGGCGCGGCCGTGGTGCCGTCGCGGTCGCCCAGGACGAAGTCCGCCAGCTTCTTGTCCGTCTGGATGCCCAGCCCCTGGTAAGCGTTGGCGGGCATGGAATGCAGGTTCAGGTGCCACACCGCGCCGTGCTGCGCATACGCCGCTTCGATGGCCTGCCGCATGGCGGCGTGGTAGGGCGCATGGTAGGTGGCGATGCGGTGCTGCACCTCGGTCACGCCGAGCTTGCGGCTGTAGATGGGCGTGCGGCCGCCTTGTCCCGCATCGCGCCAGATGAGGCCAATGCCCAGGCGCGTTTTCTCGCCGGGGTTCACGGGCCCGGGCCAGGGTGCGTCCAGCATTGCCGGATCGATGTCGTCGGCGTCGCGGTTGGGATCGATGTAGGCCCGCGGGAACTCCGCCGCCAACAGGGTGGCGCCCACCGACGGCAGCGATTCCCAGAGCACGTGCACGTCGGTGTCCTCGCCCGCGCGCAAGCGCTCGAACGGGATGCTGTAGCCGAAGTCGGCCGGGTACAGGGTGCCGCTGTGCGGCGAATCGCAGACCAGGGGCAGGGCTTCGCCCTCGGGTAGGCGCAGCGTGTAGGGTGCGAAGGGTGTCGGGACGCTGGGAAGGACGGGTGTACTCATTCGGGAACGGAGGGAGCCAGGTCGTTCAAGTGGCAGGCGCTCGTGTGACCGGATGCCAGCGTGCGCAGGGCAGGCCGCTCCACGCTGCAGCGCGGCATGGCGTGCGGGCAGCGGGGGTGGAAGGCGCAACCGGTGGGCGGCCGCAGCGGCGACGGCAGTTCGCCCTTGATCGGCTGGTAGTCGCGGCGCTGCGTGTCCAGCGACGGCAGCTCCGACAGCAGGGCCTGGGTATAAGGATGGTTGGGGCGGCTGAAGATGGTCTGCGTGGGCGCGACCTCGACCACGCGGCCCAGGTACATGATGACCACGCGGTCCGAAACATGGCCGACCACGCCCAGGTTGTGGCTGATGAACAGGTAGGTCAGGCCCAGGGCGCGGCGCAGTTCCAGGAACAGGTTGAGCACCTGGGCCTGGATGGAGACGTCCAGCGCCGCCACGGCCTCGTCGCAGACGATCAGTTGCGGCTTGAGCGCCAGCGCCCGCGCGATGCCGATGCGCTGGCGCTGCCCGCCCGAAAACTGGTGCGGGTAGCGCTGGCCGTAGTCCGGGTCCAGGCCCACCTGGCGCATCAGGCCAGCGACGTAGTCGGCTTTGCCGGACGCAGGGACCAGGCCGTGCACCACGGGCGCTTCGCCGATGATGTCCAGCACCCGCATGCGCGGGTTGAGCGAGGCCATCGGGTTCTGGAAGATCATCTGCACGCCCAGCACGTAGGCCTTGTGCTCGGCGGAGGTCATCCCGTGCAGGGGCTTGCCCTGGTAGCTGACCTCGCCGGCGGTGGGCGGGCTGATGCCGGCGATGACGCGGCCCAGCGTGGACTTGCCACAACCCGATTCACCGACGACGCCGATCACTTCGCCCGCGGTGATGTCGAGGTCGACTCCGGCGACCGCATGCACCACCGACGGTGCATTGCGTGCACCCAGCAGGTTGGCGATCCTGCCGGCCAGGTCCACCGGCTGCACGAAGCGCTTGTCGATCCCGCGCAGTTGCAGCAGCGGCGTGGCGACCTGCGACGGGCTGGATGCGTCCATGCCTCAGGCCAGCGCGTGCCAGCAGCGCACGGTTTTCTGCGGTGGCACGTCGACCGCCTGTGGAACGGTGAGGCAGGCGCTGGAGGCGTAGCCGCAGCGCGGGCGGAAGGCGCAGCCTTGTGGCAACTGCAGCAGCGATGGGGTCATGCCCGGGATCTGCCGCAGCAGCGAGCCGTGCGTGGCCCGCGTGGGAATCGAATCGACCAGCCCCTGCGTGTAGGGGTGCGAAGGCCGGTGCACCACGTCGGCGGCGGCGCCGCTTTCGACGATGCGGCCGGCATACATCACGGCGATGCGGTCGGCCAGGCCGGACACGACGGCCAGGTCGTGCGTGATCCAGATCATGGCGGTGCCCGTTTCCCGGCAGAGCTTCTGCACTTCGTACAGGATCTGGGCCTGGATGGTCACGTCCAGCGCCGTGGTGGGCTCGTCCGCGATGATCAGCCGGGGTTTGTTGAGCAGCGCGATGGCGATCGCCACGCGCTGGCGCATGCCGCCCGACAGCTGGTGCGGATAGGACAGCAGCCGCTCCTGCGGCGAAGGGATGCCGACCATGGCGAGCGTGTCGCGGGCGCGCGCCAGCGCCGCCGCCGCGCCCACCTTCTCGTGCGCGTGGATGGCCTCGACCATCTGCGTGTCCACCCGCAGCACCGGGTTGAGCGTCATCATCGGGTCCTGGAAGATCATCGCGATCTCCTTGCCGCGCAGCTGCTGCAGGCGCCGCTCGCCCGCGCCCACCAGCTCTTCGCCCAGGTAGCGGATGCTGCCGCCGACGATGCGTCCCGGCGCATCGATCAGGCCGATGACCGAGAAGCCGGTGATGCTCTTGCCCGAGCCCGATTCACCGACCAGGCCGAGGATTTCGCCGCCGCCCACGCGCAGGTCGACACCGTCCACCGCCTTGACCACGCCGCCGTGGGTGAAGAAGTGGGTCTGCAGGCCCCGCACCTCGAGGACGGGTGCGCTCACGCTCTCAGTGGGCATTGTGCGGGTTGAGGATGTCGCGCAGGTGGTCGCCCACCAGGTTGATGCCGACGATGGCCAGCGCCAGCGCGATGCCGGGGAAGAACGAGATCCAGTAGTGGCCGCTGAGCATGAACTCGAAGCCGTTGGCGATCAGCATGCCCAGGGAGGGCTCGGTCACCGGCACGCCGACACCGAGGAAGGACAGCGTCGACTCGAGCGCGATGGCGTGCGCCAGGTCGATGGTGGCGATGACGATCAGCGGCGGCATGCAGTTGGGCAGCATGTGCCGCAGCAGCACGCGCGGCGAACTGAGGGCCATGCATTGCGCCGCTTCCACGTATTCCTTGGCGCGCTCGACCAGCGCGGCGCCGCGGGCCGCCCGCGCGAAGTAGGCCCATTGCACGATGACCAGCGCGATGATCACCTTGTCGACGCCCTTGCCCAGGATCGCCAGCAGGATCAGCGCGACCAGGATGGAGGGGAAGGACAGCTGGATGTCGACGATGCGCATCAGCAGCGCGTCGACCCAGCGGCCGAAATAGGCGGCCGTGAGACCGACGATGGTGCCGATGGCCAGTGCCGCCGCCACCGAGACGCCGCCGACCATCAGGCTGGTGCGCAGGCCATAGAAGATGGCCGAGAGCAGGTCGCGTGCCTGGCCATCGGTGCCCAGCCAGTAGTGCATGCCGCCATCGGCCGTCTTGCTGCCGGGCGGCAGCTTGGAGTCGAGGATGTCGAGCTTGCCGATGTCGTACGGGTTCTGCGGCGAGATCCAGGGCGCGAACACGGCGACGGCGACGGCCAGCAGCAACAGCACCAACCCGGCGACAGCCAGTTTGTTGGCAAGGAACTCGCGCCGCAGGCGCCGCCACGGCGTCTCGGGCGGCGGCAGGGCCACCGGCTCCTGTTCGATCCCGACGGGGGTGAGGACCGCGCTCATGCTTTCGCCTCCTGCAACCGGACCCGGGGGTCCAGGACGGAATAGAAGATGTCGGTCACCAGGTTCAGCATCACCAGGAAGAACACGATGAGGATCAGGTAGGCCACGACCACCGGCCGGTCCAGCGTGATGATCGAGTCGAGCAGCAGCTTGCCCATGCCGGGCCAGGCGAAGACGGTTTCGGTCACCACCGCGAAGGCCACGACCTGCCCGAACTCCAGGCCGAACACGGTGACGATCGGGATCATGATGTTCTTGAGCAGGTGCACCCGCAGGATGCGGCTCCAGGCCAGGCCCTTGGCGCGCGCGAACTTGATGTAGTCCGTGGGCAGCGCTTCGCGCGTGGCGGCGCGCGTCACGCGGATGATGAGCGCGGCCTTGGCGGTGGCGATGGTCAGGGCCGGCAGGATCAGCCGCTTCCAGCCGTCCAGCGTGAGCACGCTCAGGTCGAGCGGGCCCACCAGCACGGTCTTGCCGCGGCCACTGGCCGGCACCCAGCCCAGGTAGACGGCGAACACCATGATCAGCATCAGGCCGACCCAGAAGTTGGGCAGCGAAAAGCCCAGCACCGAGCCGGTCATGATGCCGCGCGTGCTGAGGGCCTGCGGCTTGAGCCCGGCCCAGATCCCCAGGGGGATGCCGACGATCGCCGCCAGCAGCATGGCGACACAGGCCAGCTCCAATGTGGCGGGCATGCGCTCCAGGATCAGGCCCATGGCCGACTGGCCGGTCAGGAAGCTCTTGCCGAAATCCAGCTGCAACGCGTGGGACATGAAGATGGCGTACTGCTGCCACAGCGGCTTGTCGAGGCCGAAGTTCTGGCGGATCGCCTCCCGGTCCAGTTCGGTGGCGTCCGGGCTGGCCATCATCGAAACCGGGTCGCCCACGACGTAGAGGCCGACGAAGACGAGCGCCGACATGACGGCCATGACGAGCACGGCCTGCAGCAGGCGGCGGATGATGTAGGCGAGCATGCGCAGACGCTCAGCGACGCAGGCTCACTTGCCGAGCGTCACGTACTGCACCATGGTTTGCTGGTCGGCGCGGCCGGCGAACTCGATGCCCTTCTTCATGGCCCAGACCGAGTGCTCGAAGTGGATCGGGAGCATCGCGAAATCGGCCATGGCCATCTCGCTCGCCTTGGCCAGCATGTCGCTGCGCTGGGCCGGGTCCATCAGGTCGGCCGAATCTTCCACCAGCTTGTCCATGGCCTTGTTGGAGTAGCGGCTGCGGTTGGTGGTGCCCACCCCCTTTTCCTTGTTGGGGGTCACCAGCAGGGAGTTGAGGGTGTTGGACATCTCTCCGGTCGCGGTGCCCCAGCCGGCCATGTAGGCGCTGAAGGCGTAGCTGTCGCGCTTCTTGAAGAACACCGGCGGCGCGGTGGCATCCACCGTGGTCTTGATGCCGATGCGCGTCCACATCGCGGCCAGCGTCTGCGCCACCTTGCTGTCGTTGATGTAGCGGCCGTTGGGCGAACCCAGCACCAGGGTGAAGCCGTCGGGATAGCCCGCCGCCTTGAGCAATGCCTTGGCTTTCTCGGGGTCGGCCTTGGCGGCCGTTGCCAGCTTCTTGCTGGCACCCAGCATCGGCAGCGGCAGCAGTTGCGCGGCTGGCGTGGCGATGCCGCCCATGACGCGATCTACCAGCGCTTCGCGGTCGATGGCGAGCGACATGGCTTCACGCACCCGCTTGTCCAGGAGGGGGTTCTTGCCGTTGGTGCCCTGGATGCCCGGCGTCTGCTCGCCGTTCTGGTCCAGCGCGACGTAGATGATGCGGTTGGATGCCTTGGCCACCACGTTCAGCTTGGGGTCCTTCTTGAGGCGTTCCAGGTCGTCCGTCGGCGGGTCTTCCACCAGGTCGACGTCACCGGCCAGCAGCGCCGCCACGCGCGCCGCCGGGTTGCTGATCGGACGGTAGATGACCCTGTCCCAGGCCGGCTTGGGGCCCCAGTAGTACGGGTTGCGCTCGAACACGATCTCGGAGCCGCGCTTCCAGGACACGAACCGGTAGGGGCCGGCACCCACCAGGCCGTTGCCGGCGTTCAGCTCGGTGGTGGTCTTGCCCTCCGGCGCGGTGCCCGACGCGGCCTTGGCCGACATGATGGGCAGGGAGGCCATGTTGGTCGGCAGCAGCGGATATGGCTTTTCGGTGGTGATGCGCACCGTGAGCGGGTCCACCGCTTCGACCTTGGTGATCTGCTGGAGGTAGATCTTGTACGAGGACGGGCTGTTGGGAACCTTGGGCACGCGGTCGAAGGTGAACAGCACGTCGGCCGCGGTGAAGGGCGAGCCGTCGGAGAACTTCACGTTAGGCCGCAGCTTGAAGGTCCAGGTGTTGCCCTGCGCGGTCCACGACTCGGCAAGGCATGGCTTGGGCAGCATCTCGGCGTCGGCACAGACCAGCGGGTCGAACAGCGTCTGCGACAGCTGGATGTTGGGCGTGAGCGCGTGGTATTGCGGGTCCATCGACGATGGCTCGGTCTTGATGGCGACGACCAGGTCACGCGCCGTGGCGTTGCCTACCAGCCCGGCCGCGGCGGCGGTGACCGCGCAGGCAAACAGTTTTCCTCGCATTGGCAGTGGCTCCGGAAATATTGGAGGGAGGCGGGACCCGGCACTACGCGCGCCCGCGTGCATTCTTGCGCTGGCACAGCATACAGGCGGCGCCATGGGCCGCAGCACCCGTGATAACCCGGCTGGCGGCTGGATGTGAGGCTCAGCCACGCCCACGGAACTGGCGGACAGGCGCTCGCGTTGCTGCATGGCTGCAGCGAGTGCGGCAGCGAGTGCGGCAGCGCCCGCACCTTCAGCGACGTTGTGCGTATCGGCGAAGAGCACGCGCATCGCTTCCGCGACCTCGTCGTCGCTGGCCTTTCGAAGAACTCAACGAGCGTGACGCCAAGCGCGCGCATGGCAGCGTTCTTCTCCACCGAGTGGCTCGGCGAGGCGAGGACCAAGGCGTCGAACCAGGTCAGTCCGCCAAGCCGGTACGAAAAACGCATTCGACCCGAGCCCGCCACGCTGCGCTCACGAAGCAATCGCAAGCGACTTTCCACGTTCTGTAACGCTCGGAGCGCATTGATCGCACAAGTCCAACCGAGTGGGGCAGGGCTTCAGCACCATCGGGCCTGTCTCGCATGTTGTGCGAGACATAGGATTTCTCCGAAGCCCTCATGCGAGCAATCAGCACCACGCAAAACCACGTGGAGATTGCCCCCGTAGCGCGACCTTTACAGAAACCTTGGAGCCACACGATGAGATCCCCTCAGCTATCAAACACCGGTGTTGCATATTGGGTGAAGGTCATGGCGCTCGCCATCCTCACCGCCTCCCGAGCAGCTGCCATGGCGTTCCTGGGCACTGGCGCCCTCTTTCTCGCTTGTGCAAGCAGTGCGTGGGCTGCGCCCGGCGACCTGGATCCCACATTCGGCAGCGTTGGCAAGGTGACGACGCCGATCTTCGCGCAAGCCAGCGACGGCGCGACCGTGTATGCGGTTACGGTGCAGTCCAACGGCAAGATCGTCGCGGCGGGCAGCGCTTTCCGCGCTCCACAGAACGGCGCCAGCAGTGGCAGCGACTTCGTGCTCGCCCGCTACAACACCAATGGCAGCCTGGACACCAGCTTCGGCGGCAGTGGCAAGGTGACCAAGGACATCGGCGGCGGCCAGGACTACGCGTACGCCGTCGTCGTGCAGCCTGACGGCAAGATCGTTGCAGCGGGCTCGGCCGAAGTGAACGCAGCGAACGCGAACACCCGTTTCACGCTGGTTCGCTACAACCCCGACGGCAGCCTGGACAGCGGCTTCGGCACCGCCGGCGTCGTGAGCACCGATTTCTTCGGCACGGAAAACATGGCCGCCGCGGTAGCGATCCAGGCCGACGGCCGGATCGTCGTCGCGGGGCGCACCCACGACGGGATCTTCAGGCGCTTCGCGCTGGCGCGGTACAGCGCCGACGGCAGCCTCGACGCCAGCTTCGGCACAGGCGGCAAGGTGACCACGAGCTTCTTCGGCTTCGATAACGGCGCTACCGGGGTTGTGGTGCAGGCGGACGGCAAGATCGTGGCGAGCGGCTGGGCCGACCCCGGCGGCCCCAACGTTCAATTTGCGATGGCGCGCTACAACGCCGATGGCAGCCTGGATGCGGGCTTCGGGACCGGCGGCAAGGTGACGACCGACTTCTTCGGCGCGAACGACGTTGGCTGGTCGCTCCTCCTGCAGGGCGACGGCAAGCTCGTGATCGCGGGCCTGGTGCTTCCTTCCGGATTCGGGAGCGACGTCTTCGGGCTGGTCCGTTACAACACCGATGGCAGCCTGGATACCAGCTTCGGCGCTGGCGGCAAGACAACCCTGTCCTTTTCGTTCAGTCGTCAAAGGCGCCTGGCAGCCGCTCTCCAGCCCGATGGGAAGATCCTCGCGGTGAGTTGGGGCGTCGATGGGTCGACCGGCTTCGACGTCTTCTCGCTCGCACGCTTCAACGGCAATGGCGCGGTCGACCTGGGCTTCGGGAACGGAGGCAAGGTGATCACCAACGTCCTGGGGTCCCAGAGCCAGGCGTATGCGCTCGCGGTACAGGGTGACGGCAGGATCCTGGCCGCAGGCTCTGCATTCGATTCCAGCCGTTCCCTGGGAGTCCTCGCGCTGACCCGCTACGACGCCGGCGCCATGAATTCATCCGCGGTGCTCTCGTCGGTCCTGTTCAATGCGGCCAGCGTGGTGGGTGGCTCGTCGGCGACCGGGATCGTGACGCTGACCGCGGCAGCGCCGGTGGGTGGGGCCCTCGTGAGCCTTCTGAACAACTCCCTGGCGATCAGCGTACCCGCCAGCGTGACGGTGCCGCAAGGTGCCACGACGGCGACCTTCAGCGTGTCGACCACGCCCGTGGGCGCCAATACCACCGCGACGGTGACCGGGAGCTACAACGGGGTGAGCGGGGCCGGGTTGTTGACCATCACGACGGCGGCGACGACGACGACTGCGCCGCCGCCGCCGCCGCCCGCCGGCGTGACGCTGACGGTGAAGGCCACGGGCCGCAGTGGGGAGAGCGTGGTATCGAGCCCGGCGGGAATCAATGCGAAGGTCGGGACGCTCAGCGCCGCCAGTTTTGCGGCGAACACCGTGATCACGCTGAGCACAAGCAGCAAGCGCGACGTGGTCTGGTCCGGCAGCTGCTCGAGCGGCGGCAACAAGGCGAAGAGCTGCACGTTCACGATCAAGGCCAATGCATCGGTGACGGGCAGCGTGCAGTAGGGCGGCGTTGTGGCGTGGCGGGCACCGTTTCGGCGGGCCCGCTATCGGGAGCTGTGAAGCATTGCGACCAGCTCCCCGAGCACTGGCGGCATCTTGCGTTCGTTCCAGACCATGTAGACGTCGGAGCGGATCGGCGTTTCGGGAATGGCCGTGAAGCGAACTCCCGAAAGTCCGCTCTCTGTCAGTGCCTTCGGAACGAGCGCGTATCCCATCCCTTTCGAGACGAGTGCCACCACGCTGAGCCAGTGCCGCACCTCGTGGCGCACCGGCGGGTCCAGGCCTAGTTGAGCGCAGAGCGAAAGCACGCGCTCGTAGTAGTCCGGCGAAGCGCCGCGCGAAAACAGCACCAGTGGCTCACGCGAGAAGTGCTCCAGCCGTGGCGCGCGCCGTGCCGCCCCTGCCCGCGTCGGCGTGCAGAGCACGAAGGGCTCGGTCATGTAGAGCGCCTTGTTCAGGTCCGCCGGCACGCGCGGCGTATGCACGAAACCGAGATCGATCTGGGCCCGGGCGAGGGCTTCCAGCTGCTCCGCCGAATTGAGCTCCACCAGCTCCGTCTGCACCTGCGGATGCGAGGCATTGAAGCGGCCCAGCTGCTCGGGCAGCCGCCGGAAGAGCATCGAACCGACGAATCCGATCCGGACACGAACCGTGACGCCGGCTGCCACGTCCCGGGCGCGCCGGGCAGCCGTGTCGACTTCGGCGAGAACCTGCTGCGCGGACCGCCGGAATGACTCACCGGCCGGCGTGAGCTTCACGCCGCGGCTGTTCCTCTCCAGCAGCTTCAGTCCCAGCGCGCCCTCCAGCTGCTTGATGTTGAAGCTCAGGGGCGGCTGGGACATGTGCAGGCGCTTGGCCGCCCTCCCGAAATGCAGTTCATCCGCCAGCACGAGGAAATAGCGAAGGTGGCGCAGCTCGAAGGCCATACAAGGTTTGGATCGATCCAGCCGAATTCAATATTGGACATTGTCTCGCCGGATCCGAAGAATGCAATCCAGCACCCTGCGAGGAGACCCTTGATGAACGCACGCTTGCCGACTTTCGCCACCGAGCCGCAGCAGCACCCGATCCCGGATCGCACCGGCACCAACGCCTGGCTGGACGATGAGGAAGGCCAGTCCCTGCTGCCGCTGTACCTGCCCGCGGATCTGCTCGCGCACTTGCAGCCGCACCTGTGCCGACTGGGGGAGCGCGCCGGCGGCGAGCTGGACCGCCTGGCGTACGAAGCCGACCAGAACCCGCCGACGCTGCAGCATCGATCGCGTGCCGGACTGGACGACCAGCGCGTCCTCAAGCATCCGTCGTACGTCGCACTGGAGAAGGTGGCGTTCAGCGACTACGGCCTGGCCGCGATGTCGCACCGCGCCGGCGTGCTCGGCTGGCCTGCACCCATGCCGGCGGCGGCGAAATATGCCTTGACGTACCTGCTGGTGCAAGCCGAGTTCGGCCTGTGCTGCCCCTTGTCGATGACCGACTCGCTGACGCGAACGCTGCGCAAGTACGGCGACCCGGAACTGGTCCGGCGCTATCTGGCCGACCTCACGACGCAGGACCTCGACGCGCTCACCCAGGGCTCGATGTTCATGACCGAGCAGGGTGCCGGCTCCGACGTCGCGGCGACCGCCACGATGGCCATCCCTGACGAGCAGGAGCCGGGCCGCGCATGGCGGCTGCACGGCGAGAAGTGGTTCTGCTCGAACCCCGACGCCGGGCTGGGCATGATCCTCGCGCGCACCCAGGGCGCGCCGGAAGGCATGAAGGGCGTCTCGCTGTTCCTCGTGCCCAAGGTGCTCCCCGACGGCACCCGCAATGCCTACCGGATCGTCCGCCTGAAGGACAAGATGGGATCGCGCTCCATGGCCAGCGGGGAGATCCGCTTCGAGGGGGCCAAGGCCTGGCTGGTCGGCGAGCTGGGGCGCGGCTTCGCGCAGATGGCGGACATGGTGAACAACTCGCGCCTGTCCAACGGCATGCGCTCGGCGGGCATGATGCGGCGCGCCATCGCAGAGGCGCTGTACATCGGCCGGAACCGCCGCGCCTTCGGCCAGCGCCTGATCGACATGCCGCTGATGCAGCGGCAGCTCGCCAAGATCATGCTGCCCGCCGAACAGTCGCGCACGATGATGTTCCAGACCGCCGAGGCGCTGCGCCGTTCCGATGCGGGCGAGGAGGGTGCCTATGCCCTGACGCGCCTGCTCACGCCCCTCATCAAGTTCCGGGCCTGCCGCGATGCGCGGGCGGCCACCGGCGATGCCATGGAGGTGCGGGGCGGCTGCGGCTACATCGAGGAGTGGGGCGATCCGCGCTTCGTGCGCGATGCGCATCTCGGTTCGATCTGGGAAGGCACCAGCAACATCGTCGCGCTGGACGTCATCCGCGCGATCCGCCGCGAAGCGTCCCTGCCGGTGTGGCGCGCCCATGTGCAGGCGCTGCTGGCGAAGTCGTCGTGGCACGCACAGCCGCGGGCGCACGTGGATGCGCTCATCGAACGCGTGGAATCGCTCGCCGAAAAGGCGGCGGAGAAGGGGCAGGAGGCGCTCGCCCGGCAGGCGGCGACGGCGCTCTACCGGCTCACCGCCGCCATCGCGATGGGATGGGAAGCCAGCCAGACCGGATCCATGCGCCGCATGCTGCTCGCCCAACTGGCAGTGCGACACCAACTGCTGCCGGCTGATCCCTTGCAGGGTGAGGCCGCGACGAACCTCTCGCCGCTGTTCGAGCAAGCGCCGCCGCGCGGGGATGTCGGCGTCGTGAATATCTTCGCCGACTGATTCCCGCAGAGCATCCAAGGAGACAAGACATGCATCCGATCTCTAGGCGAGCTTTCGCCATCTACACCGGTGCTGCCACGCTGGGCCTTGCCCATGCGCAGACCACCTTCCCGAGCAAGCCCGTGATCCTGGTGGTGCCCTATGCGCCCGGTGGCCCCACGGACGCCATGGCGCGTACGCTCGCGACAGCGCTCAAGCCGAAGCTGGGTGACAAGGAACCCGTGCTGGTCGAGAACAAGGCCGGCGCCGGCGCCAACATCGGTGCCGAGTATGTCGCCCGCGCAGAGCCCGATGGGCACACCATCATGTTCGGCACTTCGGCGCCGCTCGCGATCAACGTGAGCCTGTACCAGAAGATCGGCTACGACCCCGTGAGCAGCTTCACGCCGATCATCTACCTGGGCTATCTTCCCAACGTGCTGGTCGTCCACCCGTCGTTGCCGGTCAGGAACGTGCAGGAACTCATCGCGTACGGCAAGGCCCACCCCAGGAAGCTGAGCTTCGCGTCTTCCGGGAGCGGGGCTTCGTCGCACCTCGCGGGCGTGCAGTTCAACCAGCGTGCCGGCACCGACTTCCAGCATGTTCCCTATAAAGGGACTGGCCCGGCGCTCAACGACCTGCTGGGGGGCCAGGTGTCCATGGCCTTCACCGACGTGCTCACCGCACTGCCGCACATCAAGGCCGGCAAGCTACGGGTGCTGGGTGTCACGACTGCCGCGCGCTCGCGCAGCTTGCCGGACGTCCCCACCGTGATGGAACAGGGCGTGCCGGATTACGACGTGAGCGTCTTCTTCGGGATCGTCGGCCCGGCCGGCATGCCACGCGACGTCGTGCAGAAGCTGAACACCGCGTTCGTGGGCATCCTGCAGCAGCCCGAGGTGCGGCAGCGCCTGGAGGCCCAGGGGCTGGCGATCTCCAATGAGCAGAAGCCGGAGCAACTGGGCGCCTTCATCCAGTCCGAGGTGAAGAAGTGGCGCGAAGTGGTGCGGATCTCCGGTGCCCGCGCCGATTGATCGGGACACACCATGAACCCTTCCATTCACGGCGCCTTGCACGGGCTGCGCGTCGTCGATCTCTCGCGCGTCCTCGGCGGGCCGTACTGCGGCCAGATCCTCGGCGACCACGGCGCCGAGGTGCTGAAGATCGAGCCTCCGCAGGGTGACGAAACGCGCACGTGGGGGCCGCCGTTCGAGCATGGCGTCGCTTCCTACTACATGGGGCTGAACCGCAACAAGCGCGGGCTGCGGCTGGACCTCGCCGGCGAGGCCGGCCGCGAGCAGCTGCTGGGACTGCTGGCAGGCGCCGACGTGCTGATCGAGAACTTCAAGACGGGCACCATGGAGCGCTGGGGGATCGGCTACGAGGCGCTCGCCGCGCGGTTCCCGCGCCTGGTGCATTGCCGTGTGAGCGGCTACGGGGCCGACGGTCCGCTGGGGGGGCTGCCGGGTTACGACGCGGCGCTGCAGGCACTGTGCGGCCTCATGAGCGTGAACGGCGAGACGGGGGGCGAGCCGCTGCGCGTCGGCCTGCCAGTGGTGGACATGGTCACGGGCCTGAACGCAACGATCGGTATCCTGCTCGCATTGCAGGAACGGGCGCGCAGCGGGCGCGGACAGTTCGTGGAGGCGGCGCTGTTCGATTGCGGCCTGTCGTTGCTGCACCCCCATGCGGCCAACCTGTTCGGCGGCGGAAAGGCTCCCACCCGTACGGGCAACGCGCATCCGAACATCTACCCGTATGACGCATTCCCGACGCGGACGATCCCGATCTTCCTGGCCGTGGGCAACAACGGGCAGTTCGGCAGGCTTTGCGAACTGCTGCGGGCACCGGAACTCGCAACGCAGCCCGAGTTCGAATCGGCAGGCGCGCGATCCGTGAACCGCGATGCACTGCGAAGCGAGCTGGTGGAACGGCTCGCCTCGGTGGACGGCGAAGCTTTCGTGGAGACGCTCTCGGCGGCCGGAGTGCCGTGCGCCCCCATCTTGTCGGTGGAGCAGGCGATCGCACATCCACATACCGCTCACCGCGGCATGACGGTGAGCCTGGACAACTATCGCGGCATCGCCTCGCCGATCAAGCTTGGACGCACACCAGCCACGTACCGGCTGCCGCCGCCCTGAGGTGCAGTTGCCCGGCGGTGCCGTCCGTGCTGCCGTCGACCACGACCCACACCGGGTTCCAATGGTGGCGCGCCTCCCGCACGGTCGAAAGCACCTTCTCAGGCGAGCTTGCGGGAGCGGGCAGTCCGCTGCGGCGCAACGCCGGCGAACAGCCGGCCGTGTTCCGCCGTGCGTTCGTGGTTCCGGGCGATGCTGCCGCAAACCAGGTCGCACAGCGCATACACGGATTCGTCCGCCATGCTGTAGTAGGCCGCCGTTCCGCGGGCGTCCCGGCGCACCAGCCCCTGCTGCGTGAGCACGGCCAGGTGCCGCGACACATTGGCCGCGGTGTAGCCCGTGGCCTCGGCCAGTTCGCCGACGTTGCGTTCCCCGCTGCGCAGCAGGTTCAGGATCTGGAGCCGGGTCGGCTCCGAGAGGGCGCGGAAGTATTCGGCAACCTTCTGGAGTGCTTCGGGAGGCAGGTTCTTCATGCGTGAACGGGTGCTGGTGAGGCCTGGACGCATCATGCCCCACCGCGGCCGCCTTTGAAAATGATTTGGCTACTTGCAATGTTAGCTGTGTGGCTAAATAATGCATCAACGACCAAAGAAACGAAGGGGGAGGGCCATGGAACGATCTGCCGTGAACCGCCGCGCCCGCGCCACCGCGGCCTGGGTGGCCAGCGCGGTGCTCGCCATGCTGCTGGCCCTGCTCCAGTGCGTGGCTGCGGCGCAGGTCCCGGTCGCCGACCGGGCGGGGAGCCACGAACTGCGCACCGTCGCGGCGAGTGGAGGTGGCGGCAGGCAGAGCGTTGCCTTCGATGGCGTGGTCGAGGCCGTCCGGCAGACGGCGATCGCTGCCCAGGTCTCCGGTGCCGTGGTCGCCCTGGAGGTCCGCGCGGGCGACCGGGTGCGCAGCGGCCAGGTGCTGCTGCGCCTGGATTCCCGCGCCGCCGAACAGGCTGCCGCCGCCAGCGCGGCGCAGGTGGGCGCGGCCAGCGCGGAGCGGGAAGCCGCCACGCGTGACTTCGAGCGGCAGCAGCAACTCTTTGCGAAGAACTACATCAGCCGCGCCGCCCTCGACCGCGCCGAAGCGCAGTACCGGGCGGCGCAGGCGGGCACCGCCGCACAAGTGGCGATGGCGGGCGCGGCCCGCACCCAGTCCAGCTTCTACGTGGTCCGGGCTCCGTACGGCGGGATCGTCGCTGACGTGGCCGTGGTTCTCGGCGACATGGCGCTGCCGGGACGCCCGCTGCTGACCGTCTACGACCCGGGCGCGCTGCGGGTGAGGGCAGCGGTACCGCAGACGGTGGCGCTGCAACTTGCGACCGACATGCGCCCGCAGGCGGAGATCCCCGGGCTGGGGCAGCGGATCGCGCCTGCACGCTGGCAGCTCCTGCCCACGGTGGACCCCGCGACGCACACCCTCGAACTCCGGCTCGATCTTCCGGCCGTCGCTCCCGGCGTCACGCCGGGCATGTTCGCGCGCGCCTGGCTGCCGCTGCCGGGCGGAGCTGCCGGGAGCCGCGTCTACGTGCCGCAGGGCGCCGTGCTGCGGCGCGCCCAGCTGGATGCCGTGTATGTCGTCGGTCCGGACGACAGGCCGCTGCTGCGGCAGGTGCGGCTCGGCCGCGCCGACGCCGACCGCATCGAGATCCTCAGCGGGCTCGATGCCGGCGAGCGGGTCGCGCTGGACCCGCAGGTCGCCGCGCGCGTGCGCTGAACGAAGGCACGCACGATGAGCCTGCGTACCGGCATCTCCGGCCGCATCGCCGGTTACTTCCAGTCGGCGCAGATCACGCCGCTGCTCGCGCTCGTCGCCTTGCTGCTCGGCGTCTTCGCCGTGCTGGTCACGCCACGCGAGGAGGAGCCGCAGATCAACGTCACGATGGCCAACGTGCTGGTGCCCTTCCCGGGCGCTTCCGTGCGCGACGTGGAACAGATGGTCGCCACCCCGGCCGAACAGGTGCTGGCGCAGATCGCGGGGATCGAGCACGTGACGTCGCTGTCCCGGCCGGGGCTTGCCGTGCTGACGGTGCAGTTCAAGGTGGGCGTGCCGCGCACCGAGGCGCTCGTGCGCCTGTACGATGCCCTCGCGACGCATGCCGACTGGCTGCCGCGCGGGCTCGGCGTGGGCGAGCCTATCGTCAAGCCGAAGGGAATCGACGATGTGCCCGTGCTGGCCGTGACGCTGTACGCGCGCGACGAGCGCATGGGCGCCTACGAGCTCGAGCAGGTCGCCCACAGCGTGGAGGCGGACCTCAAGCGCGTGCCCGGCACGCGCGAGGTCGTCACGATCGGCGGCCCGGGCCGCGGCATCGTGGTGGAGCTCGACCCGGCGCGCATGGCCGGCGCGGGCGTCACGGTGGCCGAACTGCGGCAGGCGCTGCAGTCCGCCAACCTCGGCTCACCGGTGGGCGAACTCCTGGGCGGCAACCGCTCGGTGGCGCTGGAGGCCGGCCCGTTCCTGCGCGACGCGCGCGATGTCGGCGAACTGATCGTGGCGGTGCGCGACGGCCGCCCGGTGTTCCTGCAGGAACTCGCGACCGTGCGCGATGGCGCGCTGCCGGCCCGGCGCTACGTGTGGCACGGCATCGTGGGCCCCGGCGGCGGCGAGTTCCCGGCGGTGACGCTGTCGATCACGAAGAAGCCGGGGGAAAACGCGATCGACGTGGCCGCGGCGGTCCTGCGGCGCATCGGCGAGCTGCGCAACACCGTGATCCCGCAAGGCGTGGAGCTGGCCGAAACGCGCAACTACGGCGCGACGGCGAACGACAAGGCGCACAAGCTGATCCAGAAGCTGCTGTTCGCGACGGCTTGCGTGGTGGCGCTCGTGTTCGTCGCCCTCGGGCGGCGCGAGGCCGCCATCGTGGGGAGCGTCGTGGTGCTGACGCTCACGGCGACGCTGTTCGCCTCCTGGGCCTGGGGGTTCACCCTCAACCGGGTGTCGCTGTTCGCGCTGATCTTCTCCATCGGCATCCTGGTCGATGACGCCATCGTGGTGGTGGAAAACATCCATCGCCACCAGGCCCTGGAGCCGCACAAGACCCTGCTGGAGCTGATCCCGGGCGCCGTCGACGAGGTGGGAGGACCCACGATCCTGGCGACGCTCACGGTCATCGCCGCCCTGCTGCCGATGGCCTTCGTGAGCGGGCTGATGGGCCCCTACATGAGCCCGATCCCCATCAATGCCAGCATGGGCATGCTGCTGTCGTTGGCCATCGCCTTCGTCGTCACGCCGTGGCTGGCCCGCCTCTGGATGCGGGACACGCAGCACCTGCAGCCGGCTGCGCCCAAGGGCCTGGGCGCCAGGCTGGGGCCGCTGTTCGAGCGCCTGTTCCGGCCCCTGCTGGACGACCGCAGCGGTGGCCGCAACCGCACGCTCCTGGCCGCCGCCGTCGCCGCGCTGATCGGGCTCTCGCTGGCCTTGCCGGCTGTCGGCCTCGTCGTGCTGAAGATGCTGCCCTTCGACAACAAGTCGGAACTCCAGGTGGTGGTGGACATGCCGGCAGGCACGCCGGTGGAAAAGACGGCGGCCGTGCTGCGCGAACTGGGCGACTTCCTGGCACGCCAGCCGGAGGTGGTGAACTACCAGGCCTATGCCGGCACGGCCGCGCCGATCAACTTCAACGGCCTGGTGCGCCAGTACGACCTGCGCACCGGTGGCGAGGTGGGCGACCTGCAGGTGAACCTCGCCGGCAAGACGCAGCGCCGGGAACAGAGCCATGCGTTCGCGACGCGGTTGCGGCCGCCGCTGCAGGCCATCGGGCTTCGCCACGGCGCGAACGTCAAGGTGGTGGAGGTCCCGCCGGGGCCGCCCGTGCTCGCTCCCATCGTCGCCGAGATCTACGGGCCTGACGCGGCGGGGCGCCAGCAGGTTGCCGAAGCCGTGCGCGCCGTGTTCGCCGGCGCGCCCGGCGTGGTCGACGTGGACGACAGCAGCATCGCGGCGGCACCGCGCAAGCTGCTCCTCGTCGATCGCCGCAAGGCAGCCCTCCAGGGCGTGCCACAGCAGGCGATCGTGAGCACGCTGCGCGCCGGCCTTGCGGGCGAGGCAGTGGCCTGGCTGCACGACGCCAGCAAGTATCCCGCGGCCGCCGTGCTCCAGCTTCCAGCCGAAGCGCAGGGCGATCTGGACACGCTGCTGCAGCTCTCTGTCCGCGGCGCGCGCGGCCAGCTGGTGCCGATCCGCGAACTGGTGACGGTGAGCGACACGCTGCGCGAGCAGCCCGTGCACCACAAGGACCTGCTGCCGGTGAACTACGTCACCGGCGACATGGCAGGCGCGGTGGACAGCCCGCTGTACGGCATGTTCCGCATGGGCGAGGCCCTGCGCGCGATCCGCACCCCCACTGGCGCCACGCTGGCCGAATCCTTCATCCGCCAGCCCTCCGATCCCTACCGCGAGTACACGCTCAAGTGGGACGGCGAATGGCAGGTCACGTACGAAACGTTCCGCGACATGGGGGCCGCCTATGCAGTCGGCCTGGTGCTGATCTACCTGCTGGTCGTGGCGCACTTCGGCTCCTACCTGACGCCGCTGATCATCATGGTGCCGATCCCGCTGACGATCGTCGGGGTGCTGCCGGGGCACGCGCTGCTTGGCGCGCAGTTCACCGCCACCAGCATGATCGGGATGATCGCGCTGGCCGGGATCATCGTGCGCAACTCGATCCTGCTGGTGGACTTCATCGAACTGCAGCTTGCGCGCGGCGTACCGCTGCCCCAGGCCGTGGTGCGCTCTGCCGCGACGCGAGCCCAGCCCATCCTCCTGACCGGCCTGGCCGCCATGCTGGGCGCCTTCTTCATCCTGGACGACCCGATCTTCAACGGGCTGGCGATCTCCCTCGTCTTCGGCATCTTCGCCAGCACGCTGCTCACCCTGGTCGTGATCCCGCTGCTGTTCTTCGTGACCCACCGCCGCTACCCCGCGGCGGAACCCGCATTCATCGTTGCCGACCAAGGAGTTTCCGCATGACCTCGTGGCAAATCGTGCGCCTGTTCGCAGGCATCTTCATCCTCGTGTCGCTCGCCTTCGGCGTGCCGGGCAGCCCGCTGTTCGTGAGTCCGTGGTGGCTCGCCTTCACGGCGTTCGTCGGCGCCAACCTGCTGCAGAGCGCGTTGACGCGCTGGTGCCCGCTGGAGATCATCCTGCGCAAGCTGGGCGTGCAGAAGGGCTGCTGACCCCCGACGCGCGGCGCCGCAGCACTCAGTCGCGCGGCAGGACCAGCACGGCCTCGAGTCCGCGCTCCGGCCGGTTGTGCAAGGTGAGCTCGCCGCCGTGCATGCGTGCAACGTTGCGCGCGACGGCGAGGCCGAGCCCGGTGCCGCCCGTCGCGCGGCTGCGCGACGGCTCCAGGCGGTAGAAGGGTTCGAATACCTTCTCGCGTTCGGCTTCGGGAATGCCGGGCCCGTCGTCCTGCACCCGCAGGACCAGCGAAGCGGAGGAGTCCTCGACCCGCACCACCGCGCGCTCGCCATACAGGACCGCGTTGTCGACCAGGTTGGCGAGGCAGCGCCGCAGCAGCGAGACGCGCGCCGGATAGGGCGCCGCGGCCTCGCCCTCGATCCGCACTTCGCGTCCCATGGCCTCGTTGTCGGACTGCAGGCTGTCCAGCAGCGCGTTCACGTCCACGGCCTGCCGCACCTCGCCGGTGCCCAGCCCGCGCATGAACTCCAGCGTCTGCGTGACCATCGTCTCCATCTCCTTCAGGTCCGCCTCGAAGCGCTGGCGCAGCGGCTCGTCCTCGAGCAGGTCCGCCCGCAGCCGCATGCGCGTGATCGGGGTCTTGAGGTCGTGCGACATCGCCGTGAAGATCCGGGTGCGGTCCTCGATGAAGCGCACCAGGCGCTGCTGCATGCCGTTGAAGGCCTGCGCCGCCCGCCGGATCTCGGTGGGCCCGTCCACCGGCAGCGGCGGCCGGTGGATGTCGCGCCCGAGCGCGTCGGCTGCTTCCGCCAGCACGTGCAGCGGACGCGTCACCCAGCGCACCGCGAAGTACGAGAGCACGAGGACGGCGGCCAGCAGGATCGCCAGGACCAGGGCGAGCCGCCAGGGCAGCGGGGTGACGCCGGGCCGGGGCTGCGCGTCGAAGCGCGCCCAGGTGCCGTCGCGCAACTGCACCTCCGTGCGCACCACGGGCCCGGAGGCAAATCCGCCCGGACCCGCCATCCCGGGCCCGCCGCCCATCCTGTGCCGCATGCCCGGGCCGGGGCCCGGGGAGCCGCCAGGCGGGACCCCGGTGGCCGTGACGCGCACCTCGCGGCCGGCCCCGACGGAGGCCCGCAGCAAGGCGGCGAACATGAGGGCGTGCGGTGTGCCGCCCGGGCCCGCCTCGGACGCCGATGGATGCAGGGACAGGACCAGCGGCGGCACGTTCAGCACCGCCGCGATCCGCGCGCGTTCGGCGGTGCCGACCGAATCGAGCAGGCGCACCGCGTCGGCGATCCGCTGGGCCTGCTGCATGCCGCTGGCGGTGTCCAGCAGGCGATCGCGCTCGACGAGGTTGATCCCGGCGCTGAGCAACTGCGCCACGAGCAGGCCGCCGGCCAGCACCAGCACCAGCCGCCCGAACAGGGACTGCGGCAGCCAGCGCGCGAGGCCGCGGATCACGGAGCGTCCTTGCGCACCGGCACGCTCAGCACGTAGCCTTCGCCGCGCACGGTGCGGATCATGGCGGCTTCCCCCGGGCCTTCGCCGAGTCGGCGGCGCAAGCGGCTGACCTGCACGTCGATGCTGCGATCCAGCGCGTCGGCCTCGCGCCCCTGGGTCAGCTCCACGAGCTGGTCGCGGGTGAGGACGCGGTTCGGATGCGCCACGAAGATCCGCAGCAGCCGGTATTCGGCGCCGCCCATGGGGGTGACGATGCCGCCCGGGGACACCAGGTGGCGCTGCACGGTGTCGAGTGTCCAGCCGCCGAAGCGCACGCTGCGCTCTTCCTCCGGCTGCAGGTTGTGCGGCAGGCTGCGGGAGCGGCGCAGGACGACCTTGATGCGCGCCAGCAGCTCCCGCGCACTGAACGGCTTGGCGACGTAGTCGTCCGCACCCATTTCGAGTCCGAGGACGCGGTCCATCTCCTCGCCGCGTGCCGTGAGCATGATCACGGGGATGTCGGAATGCGCGCGCAGCTCGCGGCACAAGGTGAGGCCGTCGTCGCCCGGCAGCATCACGTCCAGCACCACCAGGTCGAAGGCGCCGCGGTCGAGCGCCTGCCGCATGGCGCGCCCCTCCGCCACGGCGGTGGCGCGCAAGCCGTTCTTCTCCAGGTAGCGCTGCAGCAGCGTGCGGATCTCGGCGTCGTCGTCCACGATCAGGATGTGGTCAGTGCGGTCCATGCGTCCATTAGATGCGGTGGGCCGCCTTCCACGTAACCCAGGATGTCAAACATCCGCGCTGTCGCACTGTGCGACAAGAAGCCCGGGCAGTGAAACCCATCGCCTTCGCGGGCGAGCTTCAATGAAGGCGTGGCAGGGAGGTCCTGCCGTCCGGCGGGTGGCGCCGCATCGCCACCACGCAGAGGAGTCGAACATGAAGAGCAGCACCAAGAGGATGGCCGCCATCGCAGCGACGGCGGTCCTGGCGCTCGCGGGCACGGCTTTCGCGCACCCGGGCTTCGGCCCGGTCATGGGCATGGGGCACGGCATGGGGATGGGGCACGGCATGGGGATGGGGCACGGCATGGGGATGGGGATGGGGCCGGGGTGGGGGCCCATGGGCGGCGGCGCCATGATGGGCGGACCTGGCGCCGACATGACCGCGATCACCGCGGCACATCTGGCGGCGCTGAAGGCGCGCCTGAAGATCACCCCAACGCAGGAGAGTGCCTGGAAGGCCTACGAAGGTGCGATCACGCAGCAGGCGAATGCGATGCAGGCCGCGCGCGAGAAGTTCCATGCGCAGTGGCAGGACGCCAAGCCTGGCGAGGTGCCCGACATGGCGGAGCGTTTCGGTGAAATGACCGCCCTGCGGCAGTCGGCCTGGGAGGCGCAGCGCAAGGCGATGAGCGAGCTGGTCGCGGTGCTGACGCCGGAGCAGCGCGCGCTGGTGGATGGCGGCCGCGGTGCGTGGGGCGGGGCACGTCGTTGACGAATCGCTGTGGAAAGCCTGGAGTGGCCGGTGATCAAAGCCACCGACGCGAGGAGGCCGGCGGCGAACGATCCGCCGGCGCGACCGGTGGTCCTTGCTCGCCCCGGGCAAGGTGGCCCTCAGCTGGCGGCCTCCGGCTCGGGCGAGCGCAGCGCCAGCACCGGCACCGGCACCGGCGTCAGGCGCAGCACCTGCTCCGCCCCGCTGCCCAGGAACGCGCGGCTGAAGCCGCGCCGCCCGTGGGTGCCAACCACGACAAGATCGGCTTCCCACTTGCGCGCCTCGTCTGCGACAGTGTCGCCCAGTCGCTGGGCCACTGAAAGCAGCCGGGTGTCCGCTGGCACGCCACTGGCGTCGGCGATCGCCAGCGCATCTTCCAGCACCTTGGCGCCGCCCAGGCGGGCGGCTTCCAGGACCTGGTCGCTGTATTCGAACCCGGTCACGTAGGCGAGTTCATCGATCACGTGCAGCAGCCGCATGCGGCCGCCGCTGTCGCGCGCCATCTGCAGCGCGGCGACCAGGGCACGGTTCGACGTGTCGCTGCCGTCGACGGGGACGAGGATGCGCTTGTACATGAGAACCTCCTTGGATGCGAAGCCGTCCCCGAGGCCCGGGGAACCATCGCCAGCGTCGAGCATCCGCAGATCGGACGCGTGGCAGGAATGCGAACTCCTGTCGCGCAGGTTGAAGCCGCCGGAACTCGCCCGGATGCGTGCGGACGCGGCGGCATGGAGCCGCCAGGTGCTCCGTTCAAGTTCGCGGGGCGCTATCCCCGCTTAGCGACGTGAGCTTCGACCGCTGCTTTCGGCCATCA
Source organism: Ramlibacter alkalitolerans (assembly GCF_016722765.1). Taxonomy (GTDB): domain Bacteria; phylum Pseudomonadota; class Gammaproteobacteria; order Burkholderiales; family Burkholderiaceae_C; genus Ramlibacter; species Ramlibacter alkalitolerans. The sequence goes on from NZ_JAEQND010000003.1 coordinate 440,309, forward strand.
GCAGCCCACGTGCACGTCGGGAGCCAAGACGCAAGAGGCGCGGAGCAACATTTTTTTGCGTCTGCCTACGAACGGGGCACGCGATGGAACCCGCGCCAGCGCTCACGCCGTTGCTCTCCTCGCGAGGTCGTCCACAGGTCTTTCCACTGGAGCTGTGGGTAGACCAAACCGGTGATGTGGTAGGGCAGCGCTCGGCGGCCCAAAGGAGAGGGGGCGAACCTGCTTATGCAGTGCTACATCCCGCAGCTCGGAGAAGTCGACGCGGGTTCGCAGGTCTAACCGCTCAGGCAGGGACACCGAGGTTCGCGCACTGCCCCCAATGGGTGGTGCATCTGGGCACCGATCATCCAGAGGACGGGTTCCTCGTTGCTCACACCGAGCTGCTCGCTTCGCGTCGGGTCGCTAGAGGCGACGGCCCAGCATGCGCGCGAAGATCTCGCTCCCTTTCTCCTGCACCGCCACTCCGGCATCCATGATGTCACCGCAGTTGATGTCCATGTCGCCGCATACATGCGGGAGTTTGTGGCCAGCTTGATGGAGGCGCGGGCTCGAGGCGAAGCAGGAGCCTCGGCCGGTGGTGAACGCGGCGAGGTTTGCGCCGCTTGCGATCTGCCCGGCCGGCCGGCATAACGGTACCGCCCATGAGCGCGGAGGCGCCGCTCTTCGCTACTGCGCCGAGCGACTTCTCGAGCGGGGTTCGCGCCGCGCAGTTCGCCATCCCTGCTGGAGGACCGCTTCGACATGTGGAGCGTCGAGAGACGGACGGCCGACCGTCGCGTCAGCAACGCGCAGGCTGTGAATGTCGGCCCACCTTGTGCGTGCTTCGGCGCGACGGAGAGCCCCAACAGATTCAACCTCTACGTGGAAATGACCGGCGGAGAACTCGCGGTTTCGGGGAAAGGGGAGTGCCCGATTGAGATAGGGGACATGCCGGAGAAGGGCATGTCCCTTGCGCGATGCGTTGTGCCGTTGAAGTTGGACTCGGTCGCCTACACGGCGGGTTGCTTGTGACGAGTCCGTTGAACAGCGGAGAAGTCTTAGGCCGACAGACAGCTCCGCTGGGGTATACCCAGGTCTCCATCGCAACCAGACGTCTGTGGCGCAAGCCTAGCGGCGGGTCCGCGTACGCCGGATCAATGTTTACGCATCATCGCGACGAGGTCTGGCGGTGGTCGGTGCTCGGTCCCCCGCTGTCGCAGCAGTAGGTGTCCTGGTCTTTTACCCACGGGAGAAAGGAGGCCGAGTTCGCAGGCTTTCCGCCCGCCGCGCAGGGACTGAACTGCCGAAGTGTGACGCCGCTGCGTGCCGGTCGACGGTGCGCCTGTACAGCGCTGCCCACGCTCGCTACTATCAACCGGCCATGCAGGCCGCCCCTGAAACCCGGTACACACGTTGTGGCGGACAAAACGTCGCCTACCAATCTTACGGCCACGGTGCAGAAGTCTTGGTCATCGCGCCGAGCAACCTCTTTCACCTCGAGGCGTCCTGGGCACTCCCTGCCGCGGCCAGGATGGGGCGGCGCATCGGCAGATTCGTTCGCGTCATTCGATACGACAGGCGCGGGATCGGGCTCTCGGATCGATTGCCGCCTGGCACCACGCTCTCTCTCCAGGAACGAGCGGAAGAGCTCATTGCGGTCATGGACGCGACCGAGGTGCCCAAAGCGGTCCTGTTCGGGAGCGCGGACGGCGGGCTCGTCGCCGCATTTGTAGCGGCCACTTTCCCCGAACGTGTGCAGTCCCTCGTGCTTTACGCCACCTCCGCTTGCTTGAGGTCCTCCCCCGGATATGAGCCCGGGCTTTGCGAGCCAGATCTGGAATCCCGGCTCGGCCTGGTGCGTCAACACTGGGGTTCCAATGCGGCGCCGTTCGGATTTGAGTGGCTCATGCCAAGCGTGGGCGGGGACGCGGAGCTACGCCACATGCTTGCGCGCGCCCAGCGGCTTGCCGCGCCTCCTGAAGTCGCGGCGGACGCCTACCGTTGGATGTGCGACGCCGATATTCGTACGTTGCTTCCGTGCATAGCCGTCCCAACGTTGGTGCTGCACAAGACTGGCGACCGCAGCATACCGATCGGGCACGGGCGATATCTGGCCAGCCATATCCCTGGGGCTCGGTTCGTCGAGTTGCCGGGTACGGACCACCTGCTGTTCACGGAAAACACGGACGCTTACTTGGACGCGTTGGAAGCGTTCATCACAGGCCGCGGTCCCGAACGTGAGCCGGATCGGCCCATCGCGACCCTCCTCTTCACGGACATCGTGGGCTCCACCAGCACCGCGGTGGCGATGGGTGACACCGGCTGGACCAACCTGCTGGAGCATCACGACGAAGAAGTACGCGCCGAGATCGTTACTCACGGGGGGCGGGTCGTGGACAATGCCGGCGACGGCATGTTCGCGCTGTTTACTGCGCCCGCACGGGCCATCCAGTGTGCGTTGTCGATCCAGGATCACTTGCGGTCCCTGCACCTGCAGATCCGTGCCGGCATCCACACCGGAGAAATCGAGTCCCGCGGTCATCGAATCAGTGGCGTGGCCGTCCACCTGGGAGCGCGCATCGTCGCAGCCGCTCAGCCAGGGGAGATCCTGGTTTCGCGAACCGTCAGGGACCTCGTGGCCGGATCGGCGATTTGCTTCCGTGATCGAGGACCCCACACGTTGAAAGGACTGTCAGAGCCGTGGCAGTTGTTCGGGGTGCTCAGGGCCCGCGACACTTGACCCGCGCGCAGGTGGAGGTGCCGATGGAGGCGGCGCGGGCCATTTCGTCTCCCGCGCTTCATTTCGCCGAGTACAGGCCTCCGAACTCAGCCCAGTTCTTGCCGTCAAAGCGCCGCAGGTCCATGGTGTCGAACAGGGCGTAGTCAGTCGGGCTCGTGCTCACCGTGATTCCGGGTGTCATCATCGGGAGTTGCACTTTCCTTAGATTGGTGGCCTGCCTCATGACGTTGTCGCGCGTAAGGTCATCGCCACATTGCTTGAGCAGGTGCACTGTCAACTGGGCCACCGACCAGCCATAGACCGCGAGCCCGTCGTTGGGATCTAAATCCGGCAGGTGCTTCCTCATCAAGGCGACGAATTCCTTGGTGTCCGTATCGTTGGCCCATATCGGACTGCTCGGGTCCTTCCCGTAAGTCGCGCAAATCAACCCGATCGCCTTCTCGAGCCCTGCCGGCTTGAGCACGGATCCGATGCTGGAGGCCACCGAATTCAGGTAGTGCGTGGGCTTCCAGCCGGTGTCGAAGGCCTTGCGAATCGCCAGCGTGCCGAACTTGGGCGTCGTCACATTGAAGAAGGTGTCGGCGCCGGAGGACTGCAGCGTCACGATCTGCGAGTCCACTGTCGGGTCCGTCACCTCGTAGCTTGCCTGCGCGACGATCAGTCTCTTCGCATGAGAGCCGAGGGTGTCGGCAAATCCCTGGAGGTAATCCTTGCCGTAGTCATCGTTCTGGTACAGCACGGCGATCCTTGCATTAGGCCGCGTAGCGAGAATGTGCTTGGCGTAGATGCCTGCTTCGAGGCGGTAGCTTGGGCTGTACCCCATCGTCCAAGGGAAATTTTTCGGGTCGTTCCACTTGGAGGCTCCGCTGGCAAGGAAGAGGTGGGGTACCTTCTTCTGGTTCACGTACCTGTGGATCGCACTGTTGGAAGGCGTGCCCACGGCGCCTACCAGGAACAGCACCTGGTCCAGTTCGACCAAGCGGCGGGTCATCTCCACCGTCTTGGCCGGGTTGTAGCCGTCGTCCAGGCTGATGAAAAGGATCTTGCGGCCGTGGATGCCACCCTGATCGTTGATGATCTTGAAGTAGACGGCCTCCGCGCGCCCTATCGTTCCCAACGCGGAGGCGGGCCCGCTGTACGGCATGGTTTGTCCAATCTTGATCTCGGTATCGCTGACGCCCACGTCGTAGTGCCTCTGCGCCTTCGCTATAGGCAACAGGCCCAGCGCAGCGCCCGCGGCCATGAGATTCCGCCTCTGGATCGACACGGCAGTTCCTTTCAGAAAGAAGGTTCAAGCCAGGTTTGGCCGCGCCACCCTGTCTACTCCTTATCGCGGGCGCTTGCCGCCAGCGCGCCGGGCAGCACAAGGGTGCCGGATCATGGGCAGGCGCAATGCGCAATACAAGCAGAAACCGCCCGGAGGCTCGCCGCTCGTCCGACAGTGATGCCAAGAACCCGCGAAGGCGGGCGCGCAGATGACAGAAGCGAGGAGAGGTCGCGCGGTGTCAAGCGACATCAGAATCTGACCCCCTGGCGACATCCAAAACTGACCCCCTGGTTTGTTTCCTAATGGGCTGTTTCTGCAGTTGAGAGTTGAGGATTGATCAACCCGGCCTTGCGCTTGGC
>NZ_JAEQND010000030.1 GCF_016722765.1 Ramlibacter alkalitolerans
AGGCACTCGGGGAGCAACGTCACCTGGTCTCGGGCACTGCCTTCCACGTAGCGAGGCATCGTCACCTCCGGCGCGAGTTGCCGGAGTGTACGAGCTCAGGTCGTTTTCACACAGCCTCGGCCAGAAGCGGACATCGGCATCATTCCGGGATGCACCGCGCGTCGCATCTGCCCCGGAAACGTACCCATGCGCCTGTGCGGCCAAGGGAGTCGCCTCGCACCCGGAGCCGCACCGTTTTGCACCGCCGCGCAGCCCCTGCTCAAGGTAGATTGCGAGTAGGAGGAGGACTTGATGGAATTGGGTCGTGGTGGAGACGCATTGAGGCGGATTCACCGCTCGTGGAAATTCTCGCCCGGGGTGAGGGATCTTCATGAAGGGGTCCTGCACCAAGGCGCGGCCGCTGACCTGGAGAAATGCATGAGCGAAGATCCCCACTGGACACCCGTTACCTTCGAGAACTGCCACACCGTCGTGGGGCCCTTCTACCATGGGACCGCGGCGGTGCTCCAGCCGGGCGATCTGCTGGTGCCCGGCTTCGAATCCAATTATCAAAAGGGACGAATCTCCAACCATATCTACTTCACCTCTATGGTCGCCAGCCTCGCGGCGCAAGTGGCTGCCGCACTGGCCGGAATCGAGGGCCGTGGGCACGTGTACCTCGTACAGCCCACCGGTCCGTTTGAGGACGACCCAAACGTCACAAACAAGCGCTTCCCTGGGAACCCCACGCAGTCCTACCGGAGCACGCACGCCTTGCGCATCGTCTGCGAATTGCAGGAATGGGAAGAGCACAGCCCCGACGCGATCCAGCGGATGCTGGACGGGCTGGAGGCGCTCAGGGCGCAGGGGCGGGACCTCATCGAGGACTAGCGGGCGTGGCGGCCGGCCGGCCGCGCAGACGTGCCCACGAACAGGAGCCAACCATGACCCCCACCATCACCGCGTTTCGACAGTCGCCGGATCAAGGGCGAGGGCAGGCTCGCGACATGCGCGTGCGCTGGGCGCTCGAGGAAGTCAACCAGCCCTATGACGTTCGGCTGGTCTCGTTCCGCGAGATGAAGGAGCCGCCGCATCTGAGCATCCAGCCTTTCGGCCAGATCCCGACTTATGAAGAAGGCGGGCTCCAGTTGTTCGAGTCCGGGGCGATCGTCCTGCATATCGCGGAACGCCACCCTGGGCTGCTGCCGCGCGATCTCGCTGCTCGCGCGCGTGCGATCGCATGGATGTTCGCCGCCGTGAACACCGTGGAGCCGACCCTGGTCGAGATCGAGGCCGCAAGGCTCCTCGAGCAGGACAAGTCCTGGTATGCGCAGCGCCTGCCCCTCCTGGAAGAGCGCGCCCGCAGGCGGCTGGACAGCTTGGCACGCCGTCTCGGTGACTCGGAATGGCTCGATGGCAGCTTCAGCGCTGGCGACCTGATGATGATCGGCGTGCTGTTCAGGACCAGGGGACTGGGACTTCTCGAGATCTACCCGAACCTGCGCGCCTATGTTTCCCACGGGGAGAACCGTCCTGCCTTCGGGCGGGCGTTTGCCGCACAGCGGGCCGTGTTCATGGCCAACCAGCAGGGGTGACAGGCGAGGTGGTGCGAATCGAAGATGACTCGACGCACCGATGCGGCTGCTTCCGGCCGAGGCTGTGTGAAAACGACCTGAGCTCGTACACTCCGGCAACTCGCGCCGGAGGTGACGATGCCTCGCTACGTGGAAGGCAGTGCCCGAGACCAGGTGACGTTGCTCCCCGAGTGCCTG
>NZ_JAEQND010000031.1 GCF_016722765.1 Ramlibacter alkalitolerans
GGCCGAGGCTGTGTGAAAACGACCTGAGCTCGTACACTCCGGCAACTCGCGCCGGAGGTGACGATGCCTCGCTACGTGGAAGGCAGTGCCCGAGACCAGGTGACGTTGCTCCCCGAGTGCCTGGACGACTACATCGCTGAGGACAACCCGGTCCGCGTGGTCGACGCGTTCGTCGAGGAACTGGATCTGGGGAAGCTCGGATTCGAGGGCATGGCGCCGGCGAGCACCGGTCGGCCCAAATATCACCCGGCGGTGCTGCTGAAGATCTACATCTACGGCTACCTGAATCGCATCCAGTCCAGCCGGCGGCTGGAGCGGGAGTGCCAGCGCAACATCGAGCTGATGTGGCTCACTGGGCGCTTGGCTCCAGACTTCAAGACGATCGCCGACTTCCGGCGTGACAGTGGTGCTGCCATCCGCGCCGCCTGCGGCCGTTTCGTCGTGTTGTGTCGCCAGCTGAAGCTGTTCTCGCAGGCCGTCGTCGCGATCGACAGCAGCAAGTTCAAGGCCGTCAACAGTCGGGACCGCAACTTCACGCCCGGCAAGATCGAGCGACGCAAGCAGCAGATCGAGCAGAGTGTCCAGCGGTACCTTGACGCCCTTGAGACGGCGGATCGCACGCACCCAGGGGAGTTTCAGTCGAAGACCAAGCGGTTGCAGCAGAAGATCGCGACCCTGCGCGATCAGATGCGTCGACTCGATGGCATCAAGGAGCAACTCTCCTGCGAGCCGGACGGTCAACTCTCGCTGACCGATCCTGACTCGCGCTCCATGATTTCCCAAGCCAAGGGGACGGGCACTGTGGGCTACAACGTCCAGGCGGCCGTGGACGCGAAGAATCATCTCATCGTGCACCACGAGGTCACCAACGTTGGAAGTGACCGGGCGCAACTGGCCAAGATGGCGAGCACCGCGCGTGAGGTCATTGGGAAGAAGAAGCTACGCGCGTACGCTGATCGCGGCTACTACAGCGCGCCAGAGATCAAGGACTGCGCGGATGCCGGCATTGCCGCGTACGTGCCCAAGCCAATGACCTCCGGCGCCAAAGCCGAAGGCAGATTCGACAAGAGCGACTTCATCTACATCGCCAAGGACGACGAGTACCAGTGCCCGGCAGGTGAGCGCGCGATCTACCGCTTCACGCGCGAGGAGAACGGTCTGCAGATCCGTCGATATTGGAGCAGCGCCTGCCCGCAGTGCCCAATGAAGGAACGCTGCACGCCAAGTCCATTCCGGCGTATCTCACGCTGGGAGCACGAATCGGTGCTCGAAGACGTGCAACGCAGGCTCAATAAGCAACCAGACGCGATGACGCTGCGACGGCGCACGATCGAGCACGTATTCGGAACCCTGAAACACTGGATGGGAACTGCGCACTTCCTCACCAAAGGGTTGGAGAACGTGAGCACGGAAATGAGCCTGCACGTGCTCGCATACAACTTCAAGCGGGTGATTTCGATCCTGGGTATACCCAGGACGATGAAGGCGATGATGTCGGTGGGCGGCTGAAACCGCCTATATGCGCTGCGGAGAGCCTCAGAGCGGTCTACGAGCGACCAGCGCGCATATCCGGCGCAGCACACCACTGGACGCCCCCGCCAGGGCAAGCACGCGCGACCAGGCACGCCGCCTCCCAGAAGGTTCGCGCCGAGATTTCACACAGCCTCGGCC
>NZ_JAEQND010000032.1 GCF_016722765.1 Ramlibacter alkalitolerans
GCGCACTGGTGTCCGGAAACCGTTCGGCTCACCCGAATAGCCCCGGCTGAAGGGCATCGAAGTCGGCTTGGCGGTGTCGACATCGTCGCCACCGGCAGCTTTCTTCCTGGTCGCGCAGGAACAAACCGGTTCTGAGCTCGGTCAGGAAGTTCCACAACGTGCCTGGGAATCCCTCGCGGACCTTTTGCAGCGACACCAGCAGGTAAGTGATGAGCGCCGTGAGCAGTTGGATGCGCACGGCGTTCTCGCTCTCGCCGAGGAATTTCTTGACCTTCAAGTGCTGCTTGATCCACTTGAAGAACAGTTCAATTTCCCAGCGTTGCCGATACAGATCCGCGATCTCCTGGGCAGACGCGTCCAAGTCGTTGCTCACCAGCACAAGGTTGTCGTCGTTCGGGCGTGCCACTTCGATCCTGCGCAGCTGGCGCCTGCAGCGGTTCTTGTGGCCGCCTCGGTTGCTCTTGTTGGCCAGTTGGATGACGCTATCGCCCGCGATGCTGACGGCCTGGGACGGCACCTGCCGCACGCTGACCAGTTCGATGGCTGCGTTCTTTTTCAGCCGGGTCACGAATCTTGCCCCCGCCGCAGCGATTCGCTCCCACCACGCGTAGTTGCAGTAGCCCTTGTCGTAGACGTACGTGGCGCCTGCTTGGGCCGCGATCTTGCTGCCTTCAGTCTCGTCGTTCACGTTGGCAGACGTAATGTTGAAGTGCACCGGCAGCTGCGAGCCACTCTCGAACTGCACGTGCACCTTCAGGCCCCTGGTGCGCGTCTTGGTGGCCTCAGTCCATTGGGAGCCCCGGCCATACAGGGCAATGGTGGTCGAGTCGATCAGGTACAGCAGCTCCTTGCGCTCTTTGCGGCTGACCGCCTGGGCGCTCAGCGCGATCAGGAGCCGTGCGGCTTCCTCAAACACCATTGGATTGCGCCCGTCGTTGGCATTCGACAGCGTGGAACGGTGCACTTCCACGGCGCCCAGGTGGTAATGGTGGTTGCGATGCTGGTTGAACCCGGCTTCCAGCTCGCGCAGGCTGCTCACCCCGGCCAGTTGCCCGTACACCATGGCGAGCAACTGCTGCCAGCAGCCGAACTTCTTGACGTAGCGGTCACCCGCGTGCAGATCGACCAGCTTCTGGAACGAATCACGCGGCAGCCCCTTCATGAGCTGCGCGAAACGGCTTAACCTATGCATGTTGCGGCGTGGTTGTTGAACAGGTTTGGCGACCGGGGTTCTATCCCCTAGACGGTCTCGTCGCAACACCTCTTCCGCGCTCAAGCCTCGCCGCGCGAACACCCCTGTATGTCGTTTTGACGCACGCCCGCGCCAGCCGCGGCTTTGCGGCCAACGGGTCATACAGTGTTTGAATCTCTCCCCCCGCTCAATCAGCTTTTCCGTTGTGCCGGAACGACTTGGCGCACTGGCCCGGATCTATTCCGGACAGCAGTGCGC
>NZ_JAEQND010000033.1 GCF_016722765.1 Ramlibacter alkalitolerans
ACGAGCGACCAGCGCGCATATCCGGCGCAGCACACCACTGGACGCCCCCGCCAGGGCAAGCACGCGCGACCAGGCACGCCGCCTCCCAGAAGGTTCGCGCCGAGATTTCACACAGCCTCGGCCCCGAGCGGAAGTCAGAATGCGTTGCAACTCGCCGATCGGCTCGCCCATCGCCACATCCCGGAAGGCATGACGTCAAAGGTGCGCCTCCTCTGTCACACCGCAACGGGGCGCCGAGCAGATGATGTGGCCTGCGCGCAGGTAATTCAGGTCCAAAGTCCAATTCGTACGACCAACGGACGTGCTCCATCACCCGCTCCGGAAGCCGGATCTGACTTTTGGGTAGCGTTCAAATCCCGCGCGGTCCTGGGCAACTGCAATGTCGTATCCGACGGCAGACGGGCCCGTGTGAGCTTCGTTCCTCGCGCCGTGCGCGAATCCTCGTGCCCCACGCTCGGGGTGTGCCGGACGAGGACGCCTTATCAGGCGCAACAGAAGTCTTGGCCCAATCACAGGCGAAATTGTTAAGGCACTCGTCTGTACCGCGCAGGCTGTTGTTTCGTGTTCGGTCGTCGGCGCTGATCCCGACCCAACGGTGATGAGGGTCAAGCGCGAAGCGGATCGCTCCTGGATGAAGACTCCGAAGGCACTGTGCTGGGGACCGCAGCGGGCCATGGCTGGCAACCTAGCGGCGCCGGGCCATACGTGATTCGGGTGCATTTCGTACCCGAGGCAGCATCGACCAGAGCTCCACGATGGCCGCTTCGAAGCCGCAACGCGAAGTAGTTCCCGCTCCGCGGAGGCATCGGCATACCTGTGGATGGCGCCTCCCGGGAGGAACTCCACACGCCCGTCCAGTTGAATCTCACGATGTTCCTACCAGCCCCGCGTGTCAGGCGACACCAGAAACTGACCCCTTGACGACACGAGGAATTGACCCCCTTCGTGCAAGGAGGTCAGCGTGGAAGAGCTACTTAGGCAAAGTGTCTGGTCCGAGGAACTGCCGAGGGGC
>NZ_JAEQND010000004.1 GCF_016722765.1 Ramlibacter alkalitolerans
CCCCGTTCTTCCAGCGACGCCACATCTCGGCGTTCTGCTCGGGCTCCAGCCCTCGATCTTTTCTCGATGTCATTCCGGCCTTTCACAACATGAATCATGTTGCATTGACCGGTTGAGACCGCCGGGACCCAGGGCTCCCGATGAAAGCGGCCGCTGGCCGCTTTTCCTTTGAAAGCCCTGGATTCCCGCCTTCGCGGGAATGACGGGGGGGCGGGCGCCTGCGGGAATGACGGGGGCGGGCCCTATGCGGCAATGACGCAGCGCGTTCAGGCCAGCCCGCGCAGCGGATGCGCGTGCGCCGGCCACGGGCTGTCGAAGAACGCCCGCACCATCTCGGTCGTGACGTCCTCGATCCGCGCCGGATTCCACTTCGGCGCGTGGTCCTTGTCGATCGCCAGCGCGCGGATCCCTTCGAAAGTCTCGCTCGCGGTGCCGGGTCGCAGGCGGAAGCAGTGGCGGATCATGTCGCGCTCCATCCGCAGGTCCTGCGCCAGCGTCAGGTGGCGCGCGCGACGCAGGTGTTCCAGCGTGACGTGCAGCATCAGCGGCGAACGCTGGCGCAGCAGCGCCGCCGTGTGCGCGGCCCACGCGGAGCCCTCCGCTTCGAGGGCCGCCACGATCTCGCCCACCGAGCCCAGGCCGAAGAAGCGGTCGATCTCCGTGCGCCGGCTGGCCAGTTCCAGCCCTTGCGCCGGCGTGGCCTGCCGCAGCCGCTCGCACAGCGCCTCGAAGGCCTGCGCATCGGCCAGGCTGTCCCACACGGCGGGCAGTTCCGACGCTGCGAGCACGCCGTCGGCGAGCCGCGCCGCCAGCGCGTCGGCCCAGCCGATCGCCTGCCCGGTCAGCGCGAGGTACTCGCCGATGCGTCCCGGGCAGCGCGCCAGGAACCAGCCGCCGCCGACGTCCGGGAACAGGCCGATGTTGGTCTCGGGCATCGCCATGCGGGTGCGCTCGGTGACGATGCGCAGGCTGGTGTCGCCGCCGTGGGCCGAGATGCCCATGCCGCCGCCCATCACGATGCCGTCGAGGAACACGACGTAGGGCTTGGGGTAGCCGTGGACCAGGTGGTTGAGCGTGTATTCCTCGGTGAAGAAGTCCTCCAGCCGCGGATCGCCCGCCAGCACCGCCTGGTGGAAGAAGCGGATGTCGCCGCCGGCGCAGAAGGCGCCGAACGGGCCCTCGCGGCCCATGCCGCGCACCGCGACGCGCTCCACGCGGTCGTCGTCGCGCCATTCGAGCAGGGCCGCGGCCAGCGCGCGGATCATGGACAGCGACAGCGCGTTGAGCGCCTGCGGCCGGTTCAGCGTGATGAAGCCGGCGCTGCCGCGCACTTCGGCGATGACGTCGCTCATGGGAGCACCTCCCTCAGGCTTCGCAAGCTGGGGGCGCCGCTCATGCCCGCTGCCTCCAGCCCGCCATCTCGTTGAGCACCAGCGCGCCGATCACCAGCGCGCCGCCGGCGAGCACCGTCTGGCGCGGGACTTCGTCGGCGCCCAGCCACGCCAGCACGATGCCGAAGATCACCTCCAGCAGCGCCAGCAGCGCGATCTCCGGCGCCTTGAGCACGCGGGCGCAGACCACCGCCAGGGCGCACGGGATGGCGAGCTGCACCAGCCCCAGCAGGGCCAGCAGGCCGACGTCATGCGCCGAGGCGCGCAGCGGCATGGCCAGCGGCAGCGTGACGATCGAGGAGATCGCCGCACCCAGCAGCACGGAAGGCACGAGGTCGATGTTGCGGCCCTGCGCGCTGGCGCGCTGCGAGACCGTCCAGTTGATGCCGCTGGCGAGCGGCACGCACAGCGCCACCAGCGTGCCGGCAAGCTGCCCGCCATCGAGCTCGGTGCCGTACATCCAGGCGATGCCTGCGCCGGCGACGAGGATCGCCAGCCAGGTGCGGGCGGGAATGCGGTGGCCGATGAAGACGCGCGCGATCAGGGCCGTGAGGAAGGGGCCGATCGCCATGGTGACCAGCACGTTGGCGACGCTGGTGAGCGTGAGGGCCACCATGAAGGCGGTGAACATGACGCTCCAGCACAGCCCCGAGAGCCACAGTGCGGCGCCGCCCTTGCGCAGCTTGTCGAACACGGCGCGGCCCTGGAAGAACGGCAGGATCACCAGCAGCGACAGCACCGTGAAGAAGCTGCGCCAGAAGGTGACCTCGAAGCTGCGCGCCTGTTCGAGATGCCGCGTGATCACGCCCGCGATGGACCACATGAGCGTCACGGCGACCATGAGGAAGACGGCTTTGGTGTGGGTGAGCTTCATTGTTGTTGTTCGCGCTGGATTCGTTCGGTGCGAGGACCGCCAGATTTCAACGCAAAAGCCGCAAAGGAAGCGCAAAAGCCGCGAAAGGAGACCGGTAGAAAGTTCTATCTCCTTTGGCGGCTTTCGCGTACTTTCGCGGCTTTTGCGTTGAAGATCCCTGGATCTTACGCGGCGGCGCTTACGCCGCTTCGCGCAGCGCGCGCTTGCGCTCGTGTTCCTTCAGGTGGCGCTTGCGCAGGCGGATCGACTTCGGCGTGATTTCCACCAGTTCGTCTTCCTCGATGAATTCCACGCCGTATTCCAGCGTGAGGTCGATCGGCGGCGTGACCTTGATCGCGTCTTCCTTGCCGGAGACGCGGAAGTTCGTCAGCTGCTTGGTGCGCGTGGCATTGACCACCAGGTCGTTGTCGCGGTTGTGCACGCCCACGATCATGCCCTCGTACACCGGGTCGTTCGGCTTGACGAACATGCGGCCGCGGTCGTCCAGCTTGCCCAGCGCGTAGGTGAAGATCTCGCCGTCGTCCATCGAGATCAGCACGCCGTTCTTGCGGCTGGCGATCTCGCCCTTGTACGGCTCGTAGCCGTCGAAGATGCTGGCGATCAGGCCCGAGCCCCGCGTCAGGTTCATGAACTCGTTGGAGAAGCCGATCAGGCCCCGCGCCGGGATGCGGTACTCCAGGCGCACGCGGCCGCGGCCGTCCGGCTCCATGTTCACCAGCTCGCCCTTGCGCTCGCCCAGCGCCTGCATCACGCCGCCCTGGTGCTGGTCCTCGATGTCCACCGTCACCAGCTCGATCGGCTCGGTCTTGACGCCGTTCACCTCGTGGAACAGCACGCGCGGCTTCGACACGGCCAGCTCGTAGCCTTCGCGGCGCATGTTCTCCACCAGGATGGTCAGGTGCAGTTCGCCCCGGCCCATCACCTCGAACACGCCTTCCTCATTGGTCTCGTTGACCTTCAGCGCCACGTTGGACTGCAGTTCCTTCTGCAGGCGGTCCCAGATCTGGCGGCTGGTCACGTACTTGCCTTCGCGGCCGGCGAGCGGCGAGGTGTTGACGCAGAAATTCATCGTCAGCGTCGGCTCGTCGACCTTCAGCATCGGCAGCGGCTGCGGATTGAGCGGATCGGTGATCGTCACGCCGATGCCGATCTCCTCGATGCCGTTGATCAGCACGATGTCGCCCGGGCCGGCTTCCTTGACCTGCACGCGCGTCAGGCCTTCGAAGGTCAGGACCTGGTTGATGCGGCCCTTGAAGGACTTGCCGTCGGAACCTTCCATCACCAGCACGTCGGTCTGCGGACGGATCGTGCCCTGGTTCACGCGGCCGACGCCGATGCGGCCGACGAAGCTGGAGTAGTCCAGCGCGGAGATCTGCAGCTGCAGCGGCGCAGCGGCGTCGCCTTCGTGCTGCGGCACGTACTTCAGGATGGTGTCGAACAGGGCCGACATGTCGGGGCCCCACTGCTCGCCCGCCGCGCCCTCTTCCAGCGAGGACCAGCCGTTGATGCCGGAGGCATAGACCACCGGGAAATCGAGCTGTTCGTCGGTGGCGCCGAGCTTGTCGAACAGGTCGAAGGCGGCGTTGACCACCTTGTCCGGATTGGCGCCGGGCTTGTCCACCTTGTTCACCACCACGATGGGCCGCAGCCCGAGGGCCAGCGCCTTCTTCGTCACGAAGCGCGTCTGCGGCATCGGGCCTTCCTGGGCGTCGATCAGCAGCAGCACGCCGTCGACCATCGACAGCGCGCGCTCCACCTCGCCGCCGAAGTCGGCGTGGCCGGGCGTGTCGACGATGTTGATGTGCGTGCCCTTCCAGCTCACGGCGCAGTTCTTGGCCAGGATGGTGATGCCGCGCTCGCGCTCGATGGCGTTGTTGTCCATCACGGTGTCGACCACCTTCTCGTGCTCGGCGAAGGTGCCGGACTGCCTCAGCAGCTGGTCGACCATGGTGGTCTTGCCGTGGTCGACGTGGGCGATGATGGCGATGTTGCGGATTTGCGTGCTCATACGTTCTCTGGCTCGGCCACGCCGAGGATTTGCTGGATTTCGATCGGGCTGAGGAGGCGGGAGGGGATCAGCTCTCCCGCCGTGACGTGTGCAGTCCCGAGAAGGACCTCACTCCTCCCCCCCTTGGGGGAAGGTTGGGAGGGGGGCACCTCGGCCCGCGAGCACCCCCACCCCAGCCCTCCCCCAGGGGGGGAGGGAGCGAAGACCGCCACATCCGGCATGTCTTCCCAATTTCCGCGCCGTCGCAAGCCGCTGAGGAAGCGTCCGGCATCTTCCGTGCCGAGCGTGACCTGCGCGTGACCCGGCAGCAGCGATTCGACCGGCAGCAGCCGGCCGACCCTGTCAGACTCGGGCAGCGCCTCGAGTTCCTGCAACGTGATGCATTGGGCGATGTCGAACGGCCCGGTGGCAATTCTTCGCAGTGCCACGAGGTGGGCGCCGCATCCGAGCGCCTGCCCGATGTCTTCGCCCAGCGTGCGGATGTAGGTGCCCTTGCTGACCTTGGCGATGATCTTCAGGCGATCGGGCGCGAGCAGGTCGAGCTTCAATGTGAAGATCGTGACCTGGCGCGGCTGGCGTTCGACCTCGATGCCGGCGCGCGCGTATTCGTACAGCGCCTTGCCGTCCTTCTTCAAGGCGCTGTGCATCGGCGGTACCTGTGTGACGGGACCGGTGAACTGCGCCTGCACCTGGGCGAGCCGTTCGGGCGTGATCGCCGGCACCTCGCAGCGCGCGATCACCTCGCCTTCGCTGTCGCCGGAAGCCGTGCGCACCCCGAGCTGCGCGACGGCCTCGTAGGTCTTGTCGGCATCGAGATGCAGCTGGCTGAACTTGGTGGCGGCGCCGAAGCACAGCGGCAGCACGCCGGTGGCCTGGGGGTCGAGCGTGCCGGTGTGGCCGGCCTTTTCCGCCCGCAGCAGCCACTTGGCTTTCTGCAGTGCGTCGTTGCTGGAGAGACCCAGCGGTTTGTCGAGCAGCAACACCCCATGCACAGGGCGCCGCTGCACCCTGGTGCGTGGCGCGTTCATTCCCTACTCGTCCTTGGAACGGGACGAGACCGCCTTGGCGATCAGCGCGTTCATGTCGGCCGCACGCTCGGTGGTGCGGTCGAAGTGGAAGTGCAGCGTCGGCACGGTGTGGATGTGCAGGCGCTTGAACAGGTGGTTGCGCAGGAAGCCGGCGGCCTGGTTCAAGGCCTCGGTCGTTTCCTCCGGATCACCGACCAGGATGCTGAAGAACACCTTGGCGTGGGCGTAGTCGGGCGTGACCTCCACCGCATTGATCGTCACCATGCCCACCCGCGGGTCCTTCAGCTCGCGCGCGATCAACTCCGACAGATCCCGCTGGATCTGGTCGGCGATCTGGAAACCGCGGTTGGGTTTGGACGATTTCTTGGGCATGGTGGCTTGATGCGCAGTGCTTGAAGGCGGACTTCTCAACGCAAAAACCGCAAAGGACTCGCAAAGGCCGCAAAAGGGAGAAAGGATCTCGTGAAGGATGTCCTTTCGCGGCTTTTGCGCCACCTTTGCGGCTTCTGCGTTCCTGGCCGTCGGCCTTCCGGGTTTACAGCGTCCGCGCAATCTCCTTGACCTCGAAGAATTCGAGCTGGTCGCCTTCCTTGATGTCGTTGTAGTTGCGCAGCTTGATACCGCACTCGAAGCCTTCCTTGACTTCGCGCACGTCGTCCTTCAGGCGCTTGAGCGACTCGAGTTCGCCCGTGTAGACCACCACGTTCTGGCGCAGCAGGCGGAAATGCGCGTTGCGCGTGACCTGGCCGGACGTGACCATGCAGCCGGCCACCGTGCCGATCTTGGACGCCACGAACACCGTGCGGATCTCGGCCGAGCCGATGACCTCTTCGCGCTTCTCAGGCGCCAGCATCCCGGACATCGCCGTCTTCAGTTCATCCACGGCGTCGTAGATGATGCTGTAGTAGCGGATGTCGATGCCGTTGCCTTCGGCCAGCTTGCGCGCACCGGCGTCGGCGCGCACGTTGAAGCCCACGATCACGGCCTTGGAGGCGATCGCCAGGTTGACGTCCGACTCGCTGATGGCGCCGACGGCGGCATACACCATCTGCACCTTCACTTCCTCGGTCGACAGCTTCAGCAGCGACTGCGCCAGCGCTTCCTGCGAACCCTGCACGTCGGCCTTGATGATGATCGGCAGCGTCTTGACCTCGCCGGCCGTCATGTCCGAGAACATGTTCTCCAGCTTGGCGGCCTGCTGCTTGGCCAGCTTCGTGTTGCGGAACTTGCCCGCGCGGTAGGTCGCGATCTCGCGCGCCCGGCGCTCGTCGGACATGACCATGAACTCGTCGCCGGCCTGCGGCACTTCCGTCAGGCCCTGGATTTCCACCGGCATCGACGGTCCGGCCGCCTTGATGGTCTTGCCGTCTTCGTCCAGCATGGCGCGCACGCGGCCGAAGGTCTGGCCGGCCAGCACCACGTCGCCGACCTTGAGCGTGCCGGTCTGCACCAGCACGGTCGCGACCGGGCCGCGGCCCTTGTCCAGCTGCGCTTCGATCACCAGGCCCTTGGCCATGGATTCCGTCGGCGCCTTCAGTTCCAGCACTTCCGCCTGCAGCAGCACCTGCTCCAGCAGTTCGTCGATGCCCTGGCCGGTCTTGGCAGACACCGCCACGAAGGGCGACTCGCCGCCGTACTCTTCCGGCACGACCTGCTCGGCCACCAGCTCCTGCTTGACGCGGTCGGTGTTGGCATCCGGCTTGTCGATCTTGTTGATCGCGACCACGATCGGCACACCCGCCGCCTTCGCGTGCTTGATGGCTTCCTTGGTCTGCGGCATCACGCCGTCGTCCGCCGCGACCACCAGGATCACGATGTCCGTGGCCTGCGCGCCGCGGGCCCGCATGGCGGTGAACGCCTCGTGGCCCGGGGTGTCGAGGAAGGTGACGGTGCCGCGCGGCGTGTCGACGTGGTAGGCGCCGATGTGCTGCGTGATGCCGCCCGCCTCGCCCGCCGCCACCTTGGTGCGGCGGATATAGTCCAGCAGCGAGGTCTTGCCGTGGTCGACGTGGCCCATCACGGTCACGACCGGTGCGCGCGGCACGGCCTCGGCCGCCTGGGCGGAGGTCTCTTCCTCGGTGAAGGCTTCGGGGTCGTCCAGGGCGGCGGTGACCGCCTTGTGGCCCATTTCCTCGACCACGATCATGGCCGTGTCCTGGTCCAGCGACTGGTTGATCGTCACCAGCTGGCCCATCTTCATCAGGGCCTTGATCACCTCGGACGCCTTCACGGCCATCTTGTGCGCGAGCTCGGACACCGTGATGGTCTCCGGCACGTGGACTTCGAGGATGCGCTGTTCGACCGCCGCGGATTGCTGGTGGTCGTCGCGGTCGCGATGGTCGCGCCGGCCGCCGCCGCCACGCGGGCCGCCGCGCCACGAATTGCGGCCGACGCCGCCGGAGACGTCGCCGCGGGTCTTGATTTCCTTCTTCTTGGCCGGATCGTTGGCCCAGCTGGAGGACAGCTTGGCCGACTTGACTTCCTTGCCGGCCCCGGGCGCAGCCGGGGCGCCTGCTGGCGCGGGGGCGCCCGGCGCGCGGGCCTGCGCCGGCGGCTTGTGCAGCGTGCCCTTGACGCCCGGCTTGCCGGGTTCCGGCGCCTTGGCGACCGGCTTGGCTTCCTCGGGCTTCTTGGCGACCAGCACCTTCTTGGGCTGGGCCATCATGGAACGGATGGCCGCGGCCTCGGCTTCGGCCTTGCGGCGGCGCTCCTGCAGATCGCGGGCGCGCGCGGCTTCCTCTTCGGCGCGCTTCTTCGATTCGGCGGCAGCCTTCTCGCGCGCTTCGGCGGCGGCCCGTTCGCGCGCCTCGGCCTGCGCCTTGGCCACGGCCTGGGCGGCTTCGGCTTCCGCAGCCTTGGCGGCGGTCGCGCCTTCCTTGGCGGCGGAGTACGCATCGGCACGCGCCTGGGCTTCCTGCTCGCGCGCCCGTTCGGCGGCGGCACGCGCCTCTTCCTCGGCGCGCTGGCGGGCCTCGGCCTCCTCGCGCTCGCGGCGCTTGGCGACCAGTTCTTCTTCCTGGCGGCGGATCAGTTCGGCCTGGCGGCGCGCCTCTTCCTCGCGGCGCGCGAGTTCGGCGTCGTCCGGACCGGAGGGCGGCGGCGGTGGCGCGGCGACTTCGGGCGCCTCCACCACGGCGGTGTCGGAGCCTTCGTCGCGCTTGATGAAGGTGCGCTTCTTGCGAACCTCCACCTGGATCGTGCGGGCCTTGCCGCTCGAGTCCGCCTGCTTGATCTCGCTGGTGGACTTCTTCACCAGGGTGATCTTCTTGCGGTCGGTCGTGGCGGTGCCGTGGCTCGCCTGCAGATAGCCCAGCAGCTTCTGCTTGTCGGCATCGGTCAGGGAGTCGGTCGGTGCGCTCTTGACCACGCCGGCACTGCGGAGTTGCTCCAGCAGCGTCTCGGTCGATTTCTTGAGTTCGTTCGCGAACTCGGCGACGGTGGTACTAGACATGTTCTGCTCGTCTTCCTCCCTTTATTCATGGACGGCCGTGGCCGCCTGGCCCGTGAACCAGTGTTCACGCGCCTTCATGATCAGGGTCTTGGCCTCTTCCGCGGACTGGCCAGTGATGTCCGTGAGTTCGTCGACGGCCAGGTCGGCCAGATCGTCGCGGGTGTGCACGCCGGCATCGGCGAGCTTGGCAATCAGTTGCGGATTCAGGCCTTCGAGGTCGCGCAGGTCCTGCGAGACTTCCTCGACGCTTTCCTCGCGCGCGATCTCCATCGTCAGCAGCGCATCCTTGGCGCGCGTACGCAGTTCGTTGACCGTGTCCTCGTCGAAGGACTCGATCTCCAGCATCTCGGAGATGGGCACATAGGCCACTTCCTCCAGGCTGGTGAAGCCTTCGACGATCAGGATGTCGGCGATTTCCTCGTCCACATCCAGCTTTTCCATGAACAGCGCGCGCAGCCCCTGCTGCTCCTCGGCCTGCTTCTGCGCCGATTCGTTGGCGTCCATGATGTTGATCTTCCAGCCGGTCAGCTCGGAAGCCAGTCGCACGTTCTGGCCGCCGCGGCCGATCGCGATGGCGAGGTTCTCCTCGTCGACCACCACGTCCATCGCGTGCTTCTCCTCGTCGACGACGATGGAGCTCACGTTGGCCGGCGCCAGCGCGCCGATCACGAATTGCGCGGGGTCCTCGGACCACAGCACGATGTCGACGCGCTCGCCGGCGAGTTCGTTGGTCACGGCGTTCACGCGCGAGCCGCGCACGCCGACGCACGTGCCGATCGGGTCGACGCGCTTGTCGTGGGAGATCACGGCGATCTTGGCGCGCGAACCGGGGTCGCGGGCGCAGCTCTTGATTTCCAGCAGGCCCTGCTCGATCTCGGGCACTTCCTGCCGGAACAGCTCGATCATGAACTCGGGCGCCGCGCGCGACAGGATGATGGGCGCGCCGCGCAGCGACAGGTCCACCTCCATGATCATGGCGCGCACGCGGTCGCCGTTGCGCAGGTTCTCCTTGGGGATCATCTCGCTGCGGCGCAGGCGTCCTTCGACGCGGCCGCTCTCGACGATGATGTCGCCCTTGTCCATGCGCTTGACGGTGCCGACGAAGATCTTGTCGCCGCGCGACATGAAGTCGTTCAGCAGCATCTCGCGCTCGGCGTCGCGGATCTTCTGCAGGATCACCTGCTTGGCCGCCATGGCACCGATGCGGCCGATCGGCAGCGACTCGATGCCTTCTTCGATGTACTCGCCCGGCTCGGCGCCGGCGATGCGCTCCTGCGCGTCCATCATCAGTTCCTCGGCGTCGGGGTTCTGCAGGCCCTGTTCGTCGGGCACCACCAGCCAGCGGCGGAAGGTCTCGTAGTCGCCGCTGTCGCGGTCGATCGCCACGCGGATATCGACTTCGCCCTGGTAGAGCTTCTTGGTGGCCTGGGCCAGGGCGGCCTCGACCGCGCCGAACACGACATCGCGTTCCACGTTCTTCTCGCGCGAGATGGCATCCACCAGCATCAACAGTTCGCGATTCATGTCCCTACTCCTGAACCCCGGCGCGCCTGCGCCCCTTGAAATCCACAATCGGCGCCAGACGGGCATCCTTGACCTCGTCCAGCGTGAAACCCAGGACCTGCACCGGTGCAGGCTCCTTCTTCTTCGCGCGTTTCTGCCCCGGCTGCGGGGGCGGCGGCTCGTCGCTCCAGGTGATCTCCCACCCGGTATCGGCCTTGTGCAGCGTGCCGCGGAACTTGCGGCGGCTGGCGGACACCTGGCCCGCCGCGGCCGCGCCCATCGGCGCCCTCAAGGTGATATCGATCACTTCGCCGGCGAAGCGTTCGAAATCCCTTTCACCGCGCAGGGGCCGGTCGATCCCCGGGGAGGAGACTTCGAGCCGCTTGTAATCGACCTCTTCGACCTCCAGCGTGTACTGCAGCTGGCGCGTGACGCGCTCGCAGTCCTCGACGTTGACGAAGCGCTCTTCCTCGTCCGCGTTCCAGGGAAAGTCGATCGTCACGCGCAGGGTGCCCCCGGCGGAGCGTTCGAGCTCCACCAGTTCGTAGCCGAGTCCGGCCACCGTCTGTGCAACGAGATCCCCGAGGGACGAAGTACTTGCCAAGGTCGTGGTTCGATCCGCCAAAAAAAACGGGCGGTTGGTACCCGCCCGTTTGGTCGTGAAGCCAGTATTGTAACCGCCAAAGCCAATGGTTCGCAAGGCGTCAGGGTCAATCCGGCCCCCATGTGCGGAGCGCGCCGTGCGCCGGCCCGCGAGCTGGGGAACTGCAATCAGGTGGCTGCCGGCGCGATGATTTCAAGACCCGTCGCCAGGCGCCGCCACCGGGATGCGAACGTGGGCGTCAGAGCCCGCCGCCGGCATGCGGCCGCGGGCCGAGGCTCAGCCGCACGAGGGCCTGCACCAGGGTGACGCTGGCCACCATGCCCCACACCATGCCGGCGAACATGCCGGCCAGCACCGCGGCCGGCTCCCTCACCGCCTGCGCCCAGCCCGCGAGTTCCAGGAACACCACCGAGCCCGCGGCCATGCCGACCACCATCCAGGCGGAACAGACGAGGTTCTGACCGAGTTGCGCGCAAAGCTGGCGCCGGCAGCCGCGGCGCAGGCGCGGCATCAGGGGCAGCACCACCAGGCCGCCCGCCACCATGCCGGCGTGGGCCAGGGGGAGCTGGCTGAGGTGCAGCAGCAGCATCGCGCCCACGCCCGTGGGCCCCGTGCACAGGACCGACAGCGTCTCCAGTCCGCCGGAACGGGCGTCGATGGCCATGCCGGCCAGCATGCCGACGGCCCCGAGCAGCAGCATCCACTGCGGGGAGTTGAGGCCGCCGCGGGCCGGCCGCAGCTTGGCCAGCGCCAGCAGGCCGGCCAGGATCAGCGCGACGCCGAGGGCGGCCCAGGCGGTGCCGGTCATGTCAGGCCTCCGCCGGCTGCGGCAGGCCCAGGCGTTCCAGCAACTGCTGGTACGCCTGCGGGGTGTCGCAGTCGGTGGTGAAGCGATCGTGGTCCACGTCGTACCAGAAGGTCTCCTGCGGGTACTGCTGCGCCAGCTTGCGGCAGCCGATCAGGCGCCGGCCCGCTGCGACCTCGGGTGCGTAGGCGGCGCCGAACACGATCGGGTTGCCGCGTTCGCCCTGGTACCGCGGGATCACGATGGAGCTGTCCGGATGGGCCAGCCAGACGTCCATCAGTTCGTGCAGGTCCCCGGTGCGCAGCAGCGGCAGGTCGCCGGGGCAGACGATGATGGCGTCCGTCGCCTGGGTCAATGCCGCCACGCCAGCGGCGACGGAGCGCATCTGGCCGTCTTCGTACCGCAGGTTGGGCTGCACCGTCACCGGCAGGTCCAGCACGGCGCGCATCACGTCGCGGCCCTGGTAACCCGTGACGACCACGGTCTCCTGCATGCCGGCGGCGAGCACGGTGCGAACGGTGCGCCGCACCAGCGCTTCGCCTTCGAAGGGGAGCAGCAGCTTGTTGGCGCCGCCCATGCGGCTCGACTGGCCGGCCGCCAGGACGACGGCGGAAAAGCGGGTGCTGGAACGCTCGGGCTTCATTGCAGTGCCTCCAGGAGGTGGGGCAGGACGGCGCGGATGCTGGCCAGGTCGGCCCCGGGCGCCAGCAGGTCCAGGTGGGGCAGCGCCGCCTGCATGCCCTGGCTGACCGGCGCGAAACCGGGCCGGCTGCACAGCGGGTTGAGCCAGACGATGCGGCGGGCGCGCCGGCGCAGTTGCGCGAGCGCCCCGGACAGCAGCGCCGGATCGCCGGTGTCGTAGCCGTCGCTCATCACGATCACGGCGGTGCGCGAGTGCACGAGGCGCGACGCGTGGTCGGCATTGAACTGCGCCAGGCTTTCGCCGATGCGCGTGCCGCCGCCCCAGCCCTGCGCCATGAGGTGCAGGCGTTCCTGCGCGCGCCACGGGTCGGGGTCGCGCAGCGCCTCCGACACCGCCGTGATGCGGGTGTGGAAGATGAAGGTGTGGACGTCGGCCAGCTCCGCGCTCAGGGCCCGCGCCAGGCGCAGGTAGAAGAAGCTGTAGGCCGCCATCGAGCGGCTGACATCCAGCAGCAGCACGAGGCGCGGCCGCACGCGGCGCGGTGCCTGCCAGGCCAGGTGGATCGGCGTGCCGCCGCTGGCCACGCTGCGCCGGATCGTGGCCTGCAGCGCCAGCCGCCGGTGCTGGTGGGCGCGCGCCTGGCGGCGCAGCCGCAGGTGCTTGAGCCGCCGCGCGAGTTGCCGCATCAGGGCCTCGACGTCCAGCGCGTGCTCGCGGGCGAGGTCGCGGAAATCGGTGGTGGACAGCACTTCGGCGCGACTTGCGGCGTCGCGCGGCTTCAGGGGCTCGCCGGCGTCCTTGCCTGGCTCGCCGCCACCGGCGCGGCTGGCGGCCTGCTGCATCCCGCTTTCGACGATGCGCTGCTGCGGCGCGGCCCAGCGGTTGGCGGGCAGGAACCAGGCGTCGAACAGGGTATCGAAGCGCCGCCACTCGTCGCAGCGGCCGCACAGCAGCGCCTTGAGGCTCCAGCGCAGGACCTGCGCGTCGAGCACGCCGACCTCGCGCGCCGTCTGCAGCACTTGCACCGCGTCGGCCGCGCCGACGCCGAAGCCGTTGGCGCGCAGGAAGGCGGGGAAGCCCGCGAGGCGGTCGGCGGCGCGGGATTCCATGCAGAGGACGCCCTGGATTCCCGCCTCCGCGGGAATGACGGCAACCGCCTGCTCAGGGATGGCGAATCGGTTCAACATGCCGCCGCCAGTCGCGCGACCGCTTCGCGCGGAAACGCCGCGCGGTCGTCGCGGGTCTTGATCAGGGTGCCCAGCGTCGAAAGGATGCGCTCGGCGCCATCGCGCTCGATCGTCGCAATGCCCAGGCGCAGCAATGCCGCCGTCCAGTCCAGCGTCTCGGCGACGCCGGGCTTCTTCTGCAGTTCCATGCGACGCACGCCCTGCACGAAGGAGACGATCTGGCGCGCGAGCGCCGGCGCGGCCTGCGGCGCCTTCAGCCGCACGATCGCCAACTCCTTCTCGGGCTCGGGATAGTCGATGTACTGGTACAGGCAGCGGCGGCGCAGGGCGTCCGAGAGTTCGCGCGTGCCGTTGGAGGTGATCACCACGAGGGGCCGCGACGTCGCGCGCACGGTGCCCAGCTCGGGAATCGAGAGCTGGAAGTCCGACAGCAGTTCCAGCAGGTAGGCCTCGAAGGCCTCGTCGGCGCGGTCGACCTCGTCGATCAGCAGCACCGGCGGCTCGGCACACGTGATCGCCTCCAGCAGCGGGCGCTTGAGCAGGTAGCGCTCGGAGAAGATGTCCTGTTCCTTCTGGAAGACGCTGCGCTCGTCCTGTTCCAGCAGCTTGATCGCGAGCAGCTGCCGCTGGTAGTTCCACTCGTACATCGCGGCGTGGGTGTCCAGGCCCTCGTAGCACTGCAGGCGGATCAGGCGCGTGGCGCGCACGGCGGCCAGCGCCTTGGCGATCTCGGTCTTGCCGACGCCTGCGTCGCCTTCCAGCAGCAGCGGCCGCTGCAGGTCCAGCATCAGCAGCAGCGCCGCGGCGAGCGAGGGCTCGGCGATGTAGCCGGCCTGCGCCAGGTCGGCCTGCAGAACCGCCACTTCGGTCATCCGGCCCTCCTGCATGGGCGCCCTTCGTCAGGCCCGGCGGGCCGGGAACAGGTCGTGCAGCCAGGCCCGGAACATGGCCCACAGCAGCGCCAGGCCATTGAGTTCGCGCTTGGCCGCGGGAGGCGGGTTCGGCGCAGGCTCGGCGGGCGCCGCCTCCGCCGGCCTGGCGGCGGGCTCGTCCGGGGCCTGCACCGGCAGGCTGCGCAGCTTCTCGGCGAAATTGGCCGCGAACTGCTGCAGCACCTGGTCGGCCACGGCGGACATCAGCCGGCCGCCGAAGGTGGCCGCCTTGCCGCTGACGGAGACCTCCGCCGCGCCCACCAGGCGGCAGGCCGTGGTGCCCGCTTCCTCGATGTGGGCGCGCAGGTCCATCGCGGCGCCCGAGGTGCCGGTCGTGTCCGTGCCGCGGCCCACCAGGAACAGGCTGCGCGCGGCGGCGTCGACGTCCTTGACCTCCACCTCGCCGCGGAACGCGAGGCTGGCGGGGCCGAGCTTCACCGTGACCGTGCCCTTGACGTGGCGATCGTCCACGCGTTCGGTGATGCGGGCCCCGGGCATGCAGGCGGCGACCGCTTCCAGGTCCTGCAACAGCGTCCAGGCCGCCGCCGCGGGCCCGCCCAGCGCGAACGATTTCTCCAGCTGCACCTTCATGCCATGTCTCCCCGAGCGACTTTGCGTTTGTGATGGTTCATTCAGTGGCCGTCTATGCCCAGCGCATGGCACTGCTGCCAGACGCGATAGGCCGTGTGCGGCATGTCCATGTGCGTCACGCCCAGGTGCGCGAAGGCATCGATCACTGCGTTGCTGATGCAGGGGATGCCGCCGACGTGGGGCGACTCGGCGACGCCCTTGGCGCCCAGCGGGTGGTGCGGCGATGGCGTGACCGTATGGTCGGTTTCCCAGCGCGGCGTCTCGACCGCCGTCGGCAGGAAGTAGTCCATCAGGCTGTTGCCCAGGTGGTTGCCGTTCTCGTCGAACGGGACCTGCTGCCCCATGGCGACGGCGAAGGCTTCGGTCAGGCCGCCGTGGATCTGCCCCTCGATGATCATCGGGTTGATGCGGGTGCCGCAGTCGTCCAGGGCGTAGAAGCGCCGCACCTTCACCTCGCCGGTGTGCTTGTCGATGTCGACCACGCAGACGTAGGCGCCGAAGGGGAAGGTCAGGTTGGGCGGGTCGTAGTACGCCACGGCGTTGAGGCCCTGCTCCATCCCGTCGGGGATGTTGCCGGTGTGCGAGGCCATGCAGATCTCCTTCATGGTCTTGGTGGCCTCGGGATTGCCCTTCACGCGGAAGCGGTCGACTTCCCATTCGAGGTCGCCCTCGCCCACTTCCAGCAGGTGGGCGGCGATCTGCTTCGCCTTGTCCTTGATCTTGCGGGCCGCCTTGGCGGTGGCCGCGCCCGAGACCGGCGTGGAGCGCGAACCCCAGGTGCCCGCGCCGTAGGGCGCCTTGTCGGTATCGCCCTCCTCCACCACGATGTCGCTGGCCGGCAGGCCCAGTTCGGTTGCGATGATCTGGGCGTAGGTGGTGGCGTGGCCCTGCCCCTGGCTCATGGTGCCCAGGCGCGCGATGACGCCGCCGGTGGGATGCACGCGGATCTCGCAGCTGTCGAACAGGCCGATGCCCAGGATGTCGCAGGTCTTGGTGGGCCCCGCGCCGACGATCTCGGTGAAGGTGGAAATGCCGATCCCCATCAGCTCGCCCCGGGCGCGCTTTTCCGCCTGCTCGCGGCGCAGGCCTTCGTAGTCGACCGCCTGCAGCACCTTCTCCAGGGCCGGGGCGTAGTCGCCGCTGTCCAGGGTCCAGCCCATGGAGGTGGTGTACGGGAACTGCTCCTTCGCCACGAAGTTGCGGCGGCGGATCTCCGCCTTGTCGATCCCGAGCTTCTGCGCCAGCACGTCGATCATCCGCTCGATCAGGTACACGGCCTCGGTCACGCGCAGCGAGCAGCGGTAGGCCACCCCGCCGGGCGCCTTGTTGGTGTACACCGCGTCCACCCGGCAATACGCATTCGGGATCGCGTAGGAGCCGGTGCAGATCGAGAACAGGCCGGCCGGGAACTTGGAGGCCGAGACGTGCGAGTTGAAGGCCCCGTGGTCGGCCAGGGCGGTGAAGCGCAGGCCCTTGATGCGGCCGTCGGCATCCGCCGCCAGTTCGCCGACGCCGTGGTAGTCGCGGGCGAAGCCGGTGGTGGAGATGTTGTCGATGCGCGATTCGATCCACTTGACCGGCACGCCGGTGACGATGGAGGCGACGATCGCCACCACGTAGCCGGGATAGACCGGCACCTTGTTGCCGAAGCCGCCGCCGATGTCGCCGCCGACCACGCGGATCTTGCTTTCCGCGATGCCCGAGAGCATGGCCAGCACGGTGCGCACCAGGTGCGGGGCCTGCGTCGTCATGTAGACCGTGAGGTAGCCGGTGGTCTTGTTGAAGGAGGCCACGCAGCCGCAGGTTTCCAGCGGGCACGGATGCACGCGCGGGTTCAGGATCTCCTCGCGCACGGTGATGGGCGCGTTCTCGAAGGCGCTGTCCGCCGCCGCCTGGTCGCCCGCTTCCCAGGTGAAGATGTGGTTGGGGTGCACGCGCGGGCCGTGGCCCACGTCCTTCTTCTCGGCGATGTCCTCGCGGATGGTCGGCGCGTCGGCGTCCATGGCCTTCTTCGGATCGACGATCGCCGGCAGTTCCTCGTAGTCGACCTCGACCAGCGCCGCCCCGTCGGCCGCGGCGTAGCGGTCGTTGGCCAGCACCATCGCGACTTCCTGCAACTGGAAGCAGACCTTCTTGTCGGCCAGCACCGCCTGCACGTCGCCGCCCAGGGTGGGCATCCAGTGCAGGTTGACCGGCTTGAGGTCGTCGGCCGTGAGCACCGCCACCACGCCCGGCGAGGCCAGCGCCTTGCTCTTGTCGATGCCGCGGATGCGCGCGTGCGCGTAGGGGCTGCGCACCAGCGCGCCGAACAGCATGCCCGGGAGCTTGACGTCGTCGACGTAGCTGCCCTGCCCGCGGATGAAGCGCGCATCTTCCTTGCGCAGCAGGGACGTGCCCATGCCCTGCAGGGCATCTTCGCGTTGCTGGAGTTCCGACATGTCGCCCATGGTGCTCTCCTTCAGGCCGGTTGAGCCGCCAGTTTCTGCGCGGCGGCCTGCACGGCCTTGACGATGTTCTGGTAGCCCGTGCACCGGCACAGGTTGCCCGAGATCCAGTAGCGGATCTCTTCCTCGGTCGGATTCGGGTTCTCCTGCAGCAGCCGGTAAGCCCGCGTGATCATTCCGGGCGTGCAGTAGCCGCACTGCAGGCCGTGCTGTTCATGGAAGGCCTGTTGCAGCGCGTGCAGCGCGCCGTTCTGCTCCAGGCCCTCGATGGTCACCATGGACGCGCCCTCGCACTGCACCGTGAGCATGGTGCAGGACTTGACGCTCATGCCGTCGATGTCGACCGTGCAGGCGCCGCAGTGCGAGGTCTCGCAGCCGATGTGCGGGCCGGTGTGCAGCAGCCGCTCGCGCAGCGTGTGGATCAGCAGCTCGCGCGGTTCGACCGCCACGTCCGCTTCCTTGCCGTTCAGGGTGAACGACACCAGGATCTTCTGGGCCATGCTCGTCTCCTTGGGGGCGGTTCGGTCAGGCGGCGGCGCGGGATTGCGCCTTCAGCAGGGCGCGGCGCGTCATCTCGCCGGCCATGGCGCGCTTGTAGTCGGCGTCGCCGCGCTGGTCGGCCACGGGGTCGCAGATGTCCATCGCGAGCCGGCCGGCTTCGGCGAGGCTCGCTTCGTCGAGCGGCTGGCCGACCAGGAAGTCTTCCGCCGCGCTGGCCCTCAGCGGCGTCGGTCCCACGTTGGTCAGCGCGATGCTGGCGCTGGCCACCTTGCCGCCCTGGATGCGCAGCAGCACGGCGGAAGCGGCGGTGGCGAAGTCGCCGATCTTGCGTTTGAGTTTTTCGTAGGCATATCCGGTGCCGGCCGGCGGAACGGGCACCTGGATGCGCGTGAGGACCTCGCCCGGCTCCAGCGCGGTGGCGTAGAGGCCGAAGAAGAAGTCCGCGGCCTTGACGGTGCGCTCGCCTTTGGGGCCGCGCAGCGCGAAGGTGGCGTCGAGCGCGAGCATCAGCGCCGGATGGTCGTTGCCGGGGTCGCCGTGCGAGATGTCGCCGCCGATGGTGCCGCGGTAGCGCACCTGCGGGTCGGCGATGGCGCGGGCGCCTTCCACCAGCAGCGGCAGTTTCTCGGCCAGCAGCGGCGACCAGATCAGCTGGTTCTCGGTGGTCATCGCGCCGATGTGGATCTCGTTGCCCACCTCGGCGATCCCGCGCAGGTCCGGGATGCGCCCGAGGTCGATCAGGTGCGCCGGCTGGGCAAAGCGCAGCTTCATCATCGGCAGCAGGCTGTGGCCGCCGGCCAGCAGCTTGGCCTCGTCTCCGTAGCGGCCGAGCAGCGCGATCGCATCGGGCAGGCTGGTGGGGGCGTGGTATTCGAACGGGCTGGGAATCACGCTGGTCTCCTTCCACGCCTCGAACGCCGGACGTGGTCGCGCGACTGTAGGAAAAGCGCCGAGCTCCGAGCGGGGCAGCAAACCAAAGCGGGGAATCGCTGCACGAACGGCAGCCCGCCTGCACGAACGCGCGGCCGTTATTCGCGCGCCGCGTGCGCGAGCGAATCGCCCAGGCCGAGCTGCTCCATCAGGTGGGGCGCGCTGGCACGCGACACGGGGATGTCCGCCGGCGTCAACCCCATCATGCGCAGGGTCAGGCGGCCGTCGTCGCGCACGATCTCGTCGACCTGCGCCAGGTTGACGATGTAGCTGCGGTGCACCCGCAGGAACAGCTGCGGATCCAGCCGTGCCTCCAGGTCGCTGATCGCGAGGTTGCAGAACTGCGCGCCCTGGCTGGTGTGCACCCAGGTGTAGTGGCCCTCGGAGCGGATGAAGGAAACGGAGGGCACGTCCACCAGCAGCACGCGGTTCTTCTTGATTGTGGGGATCTTGCGCAGGCGGCGCCGCTCGGGCGCCTCCGCGGTGCCGCGCTCGGGGCCCTCCTCCACCTTCTGGCTCACGACCTCGGTGATGTCGTAGAAGACCAGCGTGTAGCCGGTGGTGGCGCCCTGGGCGTCGCCGATCTTGGAGACCTTGATCAGCAGGACGCGGTCGGGGATGTTGATCATCAGCGCCATCGGCGGCGCGTTGTTCACCGGACATTCGGCTTGGCCCAGCAGGAACTTGAGCTTGGCCTTGGCCGCCTCGGGATGGAAGGAAGTGACGATCTTGCCGAAGGGCAGCTTGTCCTGCACCGGCAGGCTGCGGCGGGCGAAGTCGTTCATGCCCGTCACGCGCAGTTCGCGGTCGACGTTCACCACGCCGACGTCGAATCGCTCGAGCAGGTACAGCCACGAACTCGAGGATGAGGGCGCAGGAACGGCAGCGCTGAACGGGCAGGACTTCACCTTCTCTCCTCGGCAACGGGACCGCAAAAGTACTCCGAACGCCTGGCCCTCGCAAGGCACCAAGGAGCCGGGCCGTGCTGCAGCGCAGCGCACTCCGTCCATCCTCTGGGGTCTTGCCTCCCCGCGGCCCCGGGCGGAGCATGGCCGGTGCCGCGCTGCTCATTCGTGGCCGCGGTCACCTCGAAGAGGAGCCCACCATGATCGAAACCCTGCGACCGGACCCGACCTTCCACCCCTCGCCGAAGATGGCGATGGAGGCGGAAGCCGAACACATCTGCTACACGGCGCTGCTCTCGCCGGACCGCTCGCGGCCCGATGCGCTGGCGGTGGTCGACGTCGATCCCGCCTCGCCCACCTATTCGACCGTGCTGCGGCGCGTGGACCTGCCGAACCGCGGCGACGAGCTGCACCACTTCGGCTGGAACGCCTGCAGTTCGGCGCTGTCGCCGCTGACCGGCCACGCCTTCCTGCAGCGGCGCTACCTGATCGTGCCGGGCATGCGCTCCTCGCGCATGTACGTGTTCGACACCCAGCCCGATCCCACCACGCCGAAGCTGGTGAAGACCATCGAGGCCGAGGAAATCCTGCGCAAGACCGGCTACTCGCGGCCGCACACCGTCCACTGCGGGCCGGAAGGGATCTACGTCAGCACGCTGGGCGGCGCAGGGCCGGACGGCACGCAAGGCCCGCCCGGCATCTTCATCATGGACTGCCAGAGCTTCGAGGTGCTGGGCCGGTGGGAGATCGACCGCGGCCCGCAGAAGCGCCACTACGACTTCTGGTGGAACCTGCCGCGCGACTACATGGTGTCCAGCGAATGGGCGCTGCCGCCGCAGTTCGAGAACGGCCTGGTGGCCGAGGACCTGCTGGCCAACAAGTACGGCCATGCCCTGCACTTCTGGAACCTGCGCGAGCGCCGGCACGTGCAGACGATCGACCTGGGGGCCAACCACCAGATGGCGCTGGAGATCCGGCCGGCGCACGACCCGACGCGCGAATACGGCTTTCTCGGCGTGGTGGTCGATACGACCAACCTGGAAGCCTCGGTGTGGACCTGGTGGCGCGAGAACGGCAAGTTCCACGCCCGCAAGACCGCCACGATCGCGCCGGAGCCGGCGCCGGCCGACCAGCTGCCGCCGCTGCTCAAGGGCTTCGGAGCCGTGCCGCCACTGGTGAGCGACATCGACCTGTCGCTCGACGACAAGTACCTCTACGTCGCGTGCTGGGGCACCGGCGAGCTGCGGCAGTACGACGTGAGCAACCCGATGCTGCCGGTGCTGGCGGGCAGCGTGCGCATCGGCGGTGTGGCGCGGCACGAGAAGCATCCGACCGGGCGCGATTTCGGCGGCGGCCCGCAGATGATCGAGATCAGCCGCGACGGCCAGCGTGTCTACTTCACCAACTCGCTGTACAGCACCTGGGACGCGCAGTTCTATCCCGACGGCGTCCCCGGCGTGCAGGCGATGTGCAAGGTGGGCGCCGGTGGCGGCCTGACCCTGGACCGCGAGTTCCTCGTGGACTTCGGGCCGGAGTACGGCGCGCACCAGGTGCGGCTGCAGGGCGGCGACTGCTCCACCGACTCCTTCTGCTATCCCTCGGCTTGAACTCCAGCGCGGCGCTCTGGACGACCGTCATCGTCCTGGGCGCGTACCACGGGCTCAATCCCGCCATGGGCTGGCCGCTGGCCGTGGCCAACGGCCTGACCGCCCGGCGCGGCGGCGCTGTCCTGGGGACGGCGCTGCCGCTGGGCGGCGGCCATTTCGCGGCGATGGCGGTGGTGCTGGTGCCGCTCGCGGCCCTGGCTTGGCTGGTCGAATGGAACCGGCCGCTGCGGCTCGGGGCCGGTGCCCTGGTGCTGCTGTTCGGGCTGTGGAAGCTGGCGGACCCGCGGCATCCGCGCGCGTTGGCGCGCATCCCGCCTTCGCGGCTGGCGTGGTGGTCGTTCCTGATGGCGACGGCGCATGGAGCGGGGTTGATGCTGGTGCCGTTCATGCTGCGGCTGTGCGAAGCGCCTGCCGTTCCCGTTGGAGGTCTCGAGCGTGCCCACGGGCGCGTGATGGAGACGCTGGCGCGCTCGGATGTGGCGACGGCACTGGCGGTCGCGGGCGTGCATACGCTGGCGATGCTGCTGGCGGGTGTGGGGATGGCTTATGCGGTGTACCGCTGGCTGGGGCTGCAGTTCCTGCGCCGGGCCTGGTTCAACCTGGATCGGGTGTGGGGGGCGAGTCTGGCGGTGGCGGGGGCGGCGGGGATTGTGATGGCCTGGTAGGCTGGCACGCGTAGGCGGGGCTCGCCGGCAAGGACGTCGAAACGGCCGGTGCGCGGGTCGCTGCCGCATCGCTGGGGTTCCGGCGCTGCGCGCGTCACCGCCAGCCTACGAAGAGCGCTGGCGCGCGGGAAGAACCGCGGCACCCGTAGGCTGGCGGTGAGCCGCGCCAGCGCGCGAACCCCAGCGCTCGCGCCGCCAAAAAATCCCGCGCCTCAACTCGCCGCCGCCACCAGCGTCTGCGTATAAGGGTTCTGCGGATTCTGCAACACCTGCGCCACCGTCCCCGACTCCACCACCTGGCCGTCCTTCATCACCAGCACGTCGTGGGCCATCGCCCAGATCACGTCCACGTCGTGCGTGATCAGCAGGTAGCTCAATCCGCGCTCCCGCTGCAGCCGCTGCAGCAGCTTCAGCACCTGCTTCTGGATCGTCACGTCCAGCGCGCTCGTGGGTTCGTCCAGCACCAGCACCTGCGGCTGCACGATCAGCGCGCGCGCGATCGCGAGGCGTTGCCGCTGGCCGCCGGAAAATTCGTGCGGGTAGCGCCCCAGCAGCCCCGGGAACTGCGCCTCGGTGAGGCCGACCTCCTGCAGCACCTGGTAGACGTGCTCGCGCCGCTGCTCCAGGCTCAGCGCAGGCTCGTGCACGAGGAGCCCTTCGCCGACGATCTCCTCCACCGTCATGCGCGGCGAGAGCGACGAGAACGGGTCCTGGAACACCACCTGCACCAGTCGGCGGATCGAACGGTTCTTGGCGCTGTCCGGGCCCCAGCGGGTGCCGACCACATCGAGCGCCCCGTGGTGCGGGATCAGGCCGAGCGCCGCGAGCGCCATGGTGGACTTGCCGGAACCGGATTCGCCGACGATGCCCAGCGTGCCCCCGGGCGGCACCTGGAACTGCGCGCCCTGGACGGCCACGAACTCGCCCTTGCGGAACCAGCCGCGAAAGCCCGGGATCGGCACCGGATACGACACGCGCAACTCCTGCGCCTGCATCACCGGCGCTTCGCCGGCACGCGGGTCCTGCACGTCGCGCTCGGGCCGGCTGTTCATCAGCTTGATCGTGTAGGGATGCTGCGGCTGCTCGAACACGCGCGCCACCGGCCCCTGCTCCACCAGGTCGCCGTTCTCCATCACCGCCACGCGGTCGGCGAAACGGCGCACGAGATTCAGGTCGTGCGTGATCAGGAGCACCGCCATGCCGTTCTGGCGCTGCAGGTCCGCCAGCAGTTCGAGGATCTGCTGGCGCAAGGTGACGTCCAGCGCAGTGGTCGGCTCGTCGGCCAGCAGAAGGCGCGGGCGGCAGGCCAGCGCCATCGCGATCATCGCGCGCTGCCGCTGCCCGCCCGAGAGCTGGTGCGGATAGGTGGAGGCGCGGCGCTGCGGCTCCGGGATGCCGGTGGCCGCCAGCGCCTCGATCGCCGCGTCCCAGGCCTGCTTGGGCGACAGGCCCTGCTTGACCTGCAGCACTTCCGCGATCTGGTCGCCGATCGTGTAGACCGGGTTGAGGGCCGTCATCGGCTCCTGGAAGATCATCGCGATGTCGCGGCCGCGGATACCGAGCAGCTCGCGCTCGGAGGCTTCCAGCAACTCCGTGGGCGCGGCGCCGGGCTCGCGCGGGGCCAGCCGCGCCGAGCCGGTGACGCGGGAGTTGTGCACCAGGCGCACGAGACTCAGGGCGGTGACCGACTTGCCCGAGCCGGACTCGCCGACCAGGGCCAGCTTCTCGCCGGGCGCGATGGAGAAGTCGACGCCGTGCACGACCTCCTTGGCGCCGAAGGAGACGCGCAGGTCCTTGACTTCGAGCAGGGGTGGGAGGGGGGTGTTCTGCTTCATGCGGGGACACCCTCACCCCTGCCCTCTCCCGCAGGCGGGAGAGGGAGAAAGTCGAAGGCCGCGCTGGTCATGTATCCGCCTTCCGCGGGTCCAGGGCATCGCGCAGCGCGTCGCCCATGAACGTGAGCAGCAGCAGAGTGATCACCAGCACGGCGAAGGTGGACAGGGAGATCCACCAGGCGTCGATGTTGTTCTTGCCCTGGCTCAGGAGCTCGCCCAGCGACGGCGTTCCCGGCGGCACGCCCAGACCCAGGAAGTCGAGCGAGGTCAGCGCCAGGATGGCGGCACTCATGCGGAACGGCAGGAAGGTGATGACGGGCGTCATGCTGTTCGGCAGGATGTGCTTGGCCATGATGCGGCCGTTGCCCACCCCCAGCGCCTTGGCGGCGCGCACGTAGTCCATCTGCCGGTTGCGCAGGAATTCGGCCCGCACGTACTGCGACAGGCCGGTCCAGCCGAACAGCGACAGCAGGATCAGCAGCAGCGCGACGCTGGGCGAGAAGATCGCACTGAAGATGATCAGCAGGTACAGCTCCGGCATCGACTCCCAGATCTCGATGAAGCGCTGGAACGCCAGGTCCGTCTTGCCGGCGAAGAAGCCCTGGATGGCGCCGGTGATCACGCCCAGGATCACGCCGATGAAGGTCAGCGCCAGTCCGAACAGCACGCTGAGGCGAAAGCCGTAGATCAGCTGGGCCAGCATGTCGCGCCCCCGGTCGTCGGTGCCCAGCAGGTTGTCGCGCGTGGGCTTCGACGGATTCGGCTCCTTGGCGAAGTAGTTCAGCGTCTTGGGGCCGTACGGGTTCGGCGGGTAGATGGCGAAGTTGTCGCCCTTGGTGAGCTGCTGGCCGATGAAGGGGTCGAGGTAGTCGGTCTCGGTGAGGAAGTCGCCGCCGAAGGTGGTTTCGGGATAGCTGTGCACCAGCGGGAAGTAGTACTGGCCGTTGTAGCGCACCACCAGCGGCCGGTCGTTCGACAGCACTTCGGCGAACAGGCTGAGGATCACGAGCGTGAGGAACAGGACCAGGCTGACGAAGCCCAGCTTGTTCTTGCGGAAACGCCGCCACGCCCTGCGCGCCGGCGAGACGTGCACCCACAGCGCCGGCGGCGTGGGGTTGGCCGAACCGGCGCCGGCCGTCTGGCCCGCCGCCGTGGGGTCCGCCAGCAGCTGGGGACTAGTCGAACTTGACACGCGGATCCACCCAGACGTACATCAGGTCGCTCAGGAGCTTGGTCAGCAGCCCCAGCACCGTGAACAGGTACAGCGTGCCCAGCACGACCGGGTAGTCGCGGCGGATCACGCTCTCGTAGCTCAGGAGCCCCAAGCCGTCGAGCGAGAACAGGGTCTCGATCAGCAGCGAGCCGGTGAAGAAGGCCCCCAGGAAAGCGGCGGGGAAGCCGGCGATGATCGGCATCAAGGCGTTGCGGAACACGTGCTTCCACAGCACGCGGCTCTCGTCGAGGCCCTTGGCCCGCGCCGTCAGCACGTACTGCTTGCGGATCTCCTCCAGGAAGGAGTTCTTCGTGAGCATCGTGGTCACGGCGAAGCTGCCGACCACCATCGCCGTGACCGGCAACGTGATGTGCCAGAGGTAGTCGACGATGCGCGCGCCCCAGCTCAGTTCCTCCCAGTTGCCGGAGGTCAGGCCCCGCAGCGGGAACCATCCGAGCTGGCCGCCGAAGATCACCAGCAGCGCCACCCCGAGCACGAAGCCCGGGATCGCATAGCCGATCAGCACGATCAGCGTGGTCACCAGGTCGAAGCGCGAGCCCGCCCGCACCGCCTTGGCCACGCCCAGCGGGACGGCGATGAGGTAGCTGATGAAGAAGGTCCACAGGCCCAGGCTGATGGAGACCGGCAGCTTGTCGCGGATCAACTCGCCCACGTCCCGGTTCTGGAAGAAGCTCTTGCCGAGGTCAAAGCGGGCGTACTGCCCCAGCATCTGGAAGAAGCGCTCGTGCGCCGGCTTGTCGAAGCCGTACAGCTTCTTGATCTGCTCGATGCGCTTGGGGTCCACGCCCTGGCCGCCCCGGTAGCTGAAGCTGCCGCCGCCCTCGCCGGCGCCACCGGCGTTATTCGCCCGCGCCTCGGCGAGGTACTGTTCGACCGGGCCGCCGGGCACGAACTGCGTGACGATGAAGGTCACCAGCAGCACGCCCAGCAGCGTCGGCAGCATGAGGAGCAGGCGCTTGAGGATGTAGGAGGCCATTACAGGTTCGCCTGCTGCGGCTTGGCCCACCAGGTGTCGATGGCCCAGCCCTCGCCCTGCGAATACGGCGGCATGGTGGCCGTGGGCTGCAGCCGCCAGGCGTTGTAGACGATGCGGTGGGTGGGCGCCGTCCACTGCGGGATGAGGATGTGCGACTGCATGATCACGCGCTCCAGCGCGCGGCACGCCGGCAGCATCTGCGCCTTGGTTTCGGCGCTGGTCATCTTGCGCAGGAGGTCGTCGACGGCGGGGCTCTTGATGCCCGTGAGGTTACCCGAATCCTCGATGTCGGCGGACTTGCTGCCGAACAGGTCGACGTAGTCCTGCCCTGGGGTCGCCGTGCCGGGATAGGCGAGCGAGATGATCTCGAACTCCTTCTTCTGGAAACGCTGCTGGTACAGCGCGAAGTCCACGGTGCGGAAGTTCAGCGTGATCCCGAGCTTTTCCAGGTTGCGCATCCAGGGCGTGACCGTGCGGGCGCCGCCCTCCTGGCTGTCCAGGTATTCCAGCACCAGCGGCTCGCCCTTGGCATTGCGCAGCGCCCCGTCGCGCACTTCCCAGCCGGCCTGCTTGAGCAGTTCGCGGGCCTGGCGCAGGTTGTCGCGCAGCGAATGCGGAGGATCGGTGCGCGGCGCCTGGTAGGCCGGGCCGAACACCGCGTCGGGCACCTGGCCGCGCCACGGCGTGAGCAGCGCCAGTTCCTCGGGCGACGGTGTCCCGGTGGACTTGCACTCGGTGTTGCCGAACAGGCCCTGCACCCGCTGGTAGGAGTTGTAGAACAGCTGCCGGTTCATGTACTCGAAGTCCACCGCGAGGTCCAGCGCCTGGCGCACCCGCGCATCCTGCAGCTTCGGGATGCGGATATTGAGCACGTAGCTCTGGAAGCCGGACGGCAGCTGGTGGCGGAACTCCGCCTTCACCAGCTCGCCGGTCTTGAAGCGCCGGCCGTTCACGCGCCGCGCCCAGTCGCCGGCGGAGAAGAAGCGCATCAGGTCGAACTCGCCGGCCTTCAGGGCCTCCAGGCGCGCCGTGTTGTCCTTGTAGATCTTGACGGTGATGCGGTCGAAGTTCGAGGTGCCGCGCCGCACGTTCAGTTCGCGGCCCCAGTAGTTCGGGTCGCGCACGTAGGTGATGTCGCGTCCGAAGTTCACCGGCCCGATCCGGTACGGCCCGCTGCCGATGGGGATGTCCATCACCACCTCGTCGAAGCGCTTGGGCTTGCCGTCCACCATCCCCCACTTGCGGCTGAAGATCGGCATGCCGCCCACGGTGAGGGGCATCTCGCGGTTCTTGCGCTTGAAGCGGAAACGCACCGTGCGGTCGTCGATCACGTCGAGGCCGGCCAGGTCGTCCAGGGTCGTCTTGTAGGCGGGCGAGGTGTAGGGGCCCAGCAGCGTGTCGAAGGTGTACTTCACGTCGGCGGCGAGCACCGGGTCGCCGTTGTGGAAGCGGGCTTCCTTGCGCAGGCGGAAGGTGGCGGCCAGGCCGTCGGGCGTGACCTCCACGTCTTCGGCCAGCAGGCCGTAGCCGGAGCCGATCTCGTCCTGGGCGCCGGAGAGCAGCGTGTCGAACATCAGCCCCGGCAGGTAGGCCGGCGGCGAGCCCTTGATCGTGAACGGGTTGTACTTGTCGAAGGTCGAGTAGCGCAGGTTGCTGACCAGCCGCAATTCGCCGCCCTTGGGGGCCTGGGGATTCACGTACGCGAAGTTGGGGAAATTCGGCGGGTACTTCAGGTCCCCCCACAGCGCATAGCCATGGGCGGCCCAGGCCGCCGGGCTGAACGCCAGGGCCAGCAATATCGGCAAACCTTGCATGCGACAATTCTGCCGAGAATTTTCAAACGAGAGACCCATGGGCTTCCTCACAGGCAAGAAATTGTTGATCACCGGCGTGCTGTCGAACCGTTCGATCGCCTACGGCATTGCCCGCGCCTGCCGCGACCAGGGCGCGGAGCTGGCCTTCAGCTATGTCGGCGAGCGGTTCAAGGACCGCATCACGGAATTCGCGGCCGAGTTCGATTCCACGCTGGTGTTCGAGTGCGACGTCGGCGACGACGCCCAGATCGACAAGCTGTTCAAGGACCTCTCGGCCACCTGGCCGACCTTCGACGGCTTCGTCCACAGCATCGGCTTCGCCCCGCGCGAGTCGATCTCCGGCGACTTCCTCGACGGCCTCTCGCGCGAGGCCTTCCGGACGGCGCAGGACATCAGCGCCTACAGCTTCCCGGCCATGGCCAAGGCTGCGCTGCCCTACCTGAACCCCAAGGCCGCGCTGCTGACGCTGACCTACCTGGGCGCGGTGAGCATCGTGCCGCACTACAACACCATGGGGCTGGCCAAGGCCTCGCTGGAGGCGTCGGTGCGCTACCTGGCGGGTTCGCTGGGCCCCAAGGGCATCCGCGTCAACGGCCTCAGCGCCGGGCCGATCAAGACGCTGGCGGCCAGCGGCATCAAGGACTTCGGCAAGCTGCTCAGCATCGTCGCCAGCGCCGCGCCCCTGCGCCGCAACGTGACGATCGAGGACGTCGGCAATGTGGCCGCCTTCCTCCTGAGCGACCTGGCCAGCGGCATGACCGCCGAGATCACCTACGTCGACGGCGGCTTCTCGCAGGTGGCCATCGGCGTCGAAGACCAGCCGACGCCGTAGCCGTCCGCTGCGCGGACGCGCAAGGCGGCGTCCCCGCGCAGGCGGGGATCCAGATCCGTCGTCCCCGCGCAGGCGGGGATCCAGATCCGATGATGACGGGGCTCAGTCCCCGTTCTTCACGCAGTCCGCGTAGTACCGCAACTTGCCCGCGTCATCCACTTCGGCCACGAGCCCGTGGATGTCGGTCTCGAAGCCTGGGCACTCCGCGTTGAAGGCCCGCGCGAACTTCAGGTAGTCCACGATCTTGCGGTTGAAGACCTCGCCGGGGATCAACAGCGGGATGCCGGGGGGATACGGCGTCACCAGGCTGGTCGTGATGCGGCCTTCCAGGTCGTCGATCTCCACCCGCTCGGTCTTGCGGTGGGCGATGTACGCGAAGGCCTCGCTGGGCTTCATCACCGGCTGCAGGTCGGACAGGTAGATGTCGGTCGACAGGCGCGCGATGTCGTACTTGGCGTACATCTCGTGCACGTACTGGCACAGGTCGGCCAGGCCCATGCGCTCGTAGCGCGGGAACTGCTGGCAGAACTCCGGCAGGATGCGCCACATCGGCTGGTTCTTGGCGTAGTCGTCCTTGAACTGCTGCAGCGCCGACAGCAGCGTGTTCCAGCGGCCCTTGGTGATGCCGATGGTGAACAGGATGAAGAAGCTGTAGAGGCCGGTCTTCTCCACGATCACGCCGTGCTCCGCCAGGAACTTGGTGACGATCGAGGCCGGGATGCCGGTCTTGGCGAACTTGCCGTTCAGGTCCAGGCCCGGCGTGACCACCGTGGCCTTGATCGGGTCCAGCATGTTGAAGCCTTCGGCCAGGTTGCCGAAGCCGTGCCACTTGGCCGCCCTCGCCTCGCCCTTGATGATCCAGTCGTCGGCGCGGCCGACGCCGGACTCGACCAGCTTGTCGGGCCCCCAGACCTTGAACCACCAGTCCTTGCTGCCGTACTCCTGTTCCACCTTGCGCATGGCGCGGCGGAAGTCCAGCGCCTCGGCGATCGACTCCTCCACCAGCGCGGTGCCGCCCGGCGGCTCCATCATCGCCGCCGCCACGTCGCAGCTGGCGATGATCGCGTACTGCGGGCTGG
The DNA here is from genome assembly GCF_016722765.1 of Ramlibacter alkalitolerans. Taxonomy (GTDB): domain Bacteria; phylum Pseudomonadota; class Gammaproteobacteria; order Burkholderiales; family Burkholderiaceae_C; genus Ramlibacter; species Ramlibacter alkalitolerans. The sequence goes on from NZ_JAEQND010000004.1 coordinate 29,840, forward strand.
TCGACGTGTGCATCAGGAAGGACTCGTTGAACAGGTGCCGGTCGAGCTTGTTCTCCTGCGCGTCCTGCACCAGCACGTGGCTGGCCTGGCTGATGCCGGCCAGCAGCTTGTGGATCGACTGGGTCGAATACACCAGCGAGGTCTGCGGCCGGTTGCGCTTCTTGCCCATGGCATGGAAGGTGCCGTAGAACGGGTGGAAGGCGGCGTGCGGCAGCCAGGCCTCGTCGAAGTGCAGCGCCTCCACGTAGCCATCGAGCATGGCCTTGATGGTCTCCGTGTTGTACAGGATGCCGTCGTAGGTGGACTGCGTGAGCGTCAGGATGCGCGGCTTGACCGTCTCCGCATCGACGCCCTTCAACAGCGGGTGGGCGCGGATCTTCGCCTTGATGGCTTCCGGCGTGAACTCGCTCTGGGGGATCGGGCCGATGATGCCGAAGTGGTTGCGCGTCGGCCGCAGGAACACGGGGATCGCCCCGGTCATGATGATCGAGTGCAGGATCGACTTGTGGCAGTTGCGGTCCACCAGCACCACGTCGCCGGGCGCCACCTCGTGGTGCCACACCATCTTGTTGGAGGTGCTGGTGCCGTTGGTGACGAAGAAGCAGTGGTCGGCGTTGAAGATGCGCGCCGCGTTGCGCTCCGAGGCCGCCACCGGGCCGGTGTGATCGAGCAGTTGCCCCAGTTCGTCCACCGCGTTGCAGACGTCGGCGCGCAGCATGTTCTCGCCGAAGAACTGGTGGAACATCTGGCCCACCGGGCTCTTGAGGAAGGCGACGCCGCCCGAATGGCCCGGGCAGTGCCATGAATACGAGCCGTCCTCCGCGTAATCGAGCAGCGCCTTGAAGAACGGCGGCTGGATCCCTTCGAGGTAGGACTTGGCTTCGCGGATGATGTGGCGCGCCATGAACTCCGGCGTGTCCTCGTACATGTGGATGAAGCCGTGCAGCTCGCGCAGGATGGCGTTGGGCAGGTGCTGCGAGGTCTTGGTCTCGCCATAGACGTAGATCGGCACGTCGGGGTTCTTGCGCCGCACCTCCGAGATGAAGTTGCTCAGGTTCAGGACGGCCGGATCGAGGTCCGGCCCCGGCGAGAACTCCTCGTCGTCGATCGACAGGATGAAGGCGCTGGCACGGCTTTGCTGCTGCGCGAACTGCGACAGGTCGCCGTAGCTCGTGACGCCCAGCACCTCGAAGCCTTCGGAGACGATCGCCTCTGCGAGCGCGCGGATGCCCAGGCCGGAGGTGTTCTCGGACCGGTAGTCTTCGTCGATGATGACGATGGGGAAGCGGAACTTCATGAAGGGGCGTCGCGCGGGCGAAAAAGGGCGAAGGAAGGGGCGAAGTGTATGAAATCCGCAGCGCCCCCCGTGTCGGACGGAGGGGGAATTGGCCACAATGCGCACAAAGGGGGCTTATGGCTGACTCCACACTCTGGTGGCTGCTCGCCGGCGCGGCGGTGGCTGTCGAACTCCTGACGGGGACCTTCTACCTGTTGATGCTGGCCATCGGCGCGGCCGCCGGCGCGCTCGCGGCGTCCTCCGGCGCCGACCGCACGATCCAGCTGGTGGTGGCGGCGCTGGTGGGCGGCGGCGCGGTCGCGGCCTGGCACCTCAAGCGCGGCCGGCAGGCGGCGGAAGCGCCGGCCCAGGCCAACCCGAACGTGAACCTCGACGTCGGCGAGGAGGTCCAGGTGGAGCACTGGGGCCCGGACCACACCGCCACCGTCCGCTACCGCGGGGCGAACTGGACGGTCGTGCCCCTGGGCGGCACGTCGCAGGGGCCGGGCACCTACCGCGTGCGCGAGGTGGTCGGCAGCCGGCTGGTGGTGGAAAAGACCTGAAGACAAGGAAAACAAGAATGACCGTTGCACTCGTCCTGTTCGTGATCGCCGTCATCTTCGTGGTGCGCGCGATCAAGGTGGTCCCGCAGCAGAACGCCTGGGTGGTGGAGCGCCTGGGCAAGTACCACGCGACGCTTTCGCCGGGGCTGAATTTCCTGGTGCCCTTCGTCGACCGCGTCGCCTACAAGCACGGGCTCAAGGAGATCCCGCTGGACGTGCCCAGCCAGATCTGCATCACGCGCGACAACACGCAACTGCAGGTCGACGGCATCCTGTACTTCCAGGTGACCGACCCGATGCGGGCCAGCTACGGCTCGTCCAACTACATCGTGGCCATCACCCAGCTGGCCCAGACCACGCTGCGCAGCGTGATCGGCCGGCTCGAACTGGACAAGACCTTCGAGGAACGCGACATCATCAACTCGCAGGTGGTGCAGGCCATCGACGAGGCCGCGCTGACCTGGGGCGTGAAGGTGCTGCGCTACGAGATCAAGGACCTGACGCCGCCCAAGGAAATCCTGCATGCCATGCAGGCGCAGATCACGGCGGAGCGCGAGAAGCGCGCGCTGATCGCCGCTTCCGAAGGCCGGCGCCAGGAGCAGATCAACATCGCCACCGGGGAGCGGGAAGCCTTCATCGCGCGCTCGGAGGGAGCGAAACAGGCCGAGATCAACAAGGCCCAGGGCGAGGCGGCAGCCATCGTGGCGGTAGCGGATGCGACGGCGGACGCGATCCGCAAGGTGGCGGCGGCGATCCGCGAACCGGGCGGCGAGCAGGCGGTGCAGCTCAAGGTCGCCGAACGCGCGGTCGACGCCTTCGGCAAGGTGGCGGAGGATTCGAACACCACGCTGGTCATTCCCGCCAACATGAGCGAGGTCTCCGGCCTCATCGCATCGGCGATGAAGATGGTGGCCGGGACGCGGTCACCGGGCGTCCCCGGCGCGGCTCAATCCTCGGCCGGCCGGCTGGACCGGTAGCTTCCGTCCAGCGGGCTGGTGCGCGCGTGCAGGCCGCGCGGCAGCAGTTCCTGGAACAGCTTGCCGAGCGCATCGACCCTCTCGCGGGCCGCGGCTTCGCCGTCGATCTTGGCCAGCTGCCCCATCAGCTCGCCGCGTGAGAACCAGAGCGACTCCACGCTGACCGCATAGCGGATCCGCCGGGCCAGCGCTTCGGAGCGCGGGCTGCTGGTGAGAGCGGCCAGGGCCAGCATCTTGCGGCGGATCACTTCCAGCTTGTCGGCCTGCTCCTGAGCGCTCGGCGGCGCGGTGCTCACCGCGAAGAGGGCGGAAATGGTGCTCCTCAGCTCCTTCGTGTTCAACCAACGCATGGGGACTTCCTTCTCTCTCTCTTTTATGTTCTTCAGCGGGAACCGCCGGGGGACAGGGTTGCAGTTGCGTGCAGCGCCAGGAGTTCGGCCACGGCCAGGTCGGCCACCGCGGCCGGCGCCGCACCGGGGCCGGCCAGGTCGGCCAGCCGCGCAAAGGTGAAAAGAAGGGGTGCGTCGCCGGGCGTGCCCTCCGGGCGACGCACCCCATAGGTCAATTGCTGGCGCTCGTCGCGGGTGAGCCTGCCCACGAGGTTGCGTGTGAGCAGGATGGCGCCCATGCGGCTGCAGCGTGAAAGGTGCGTGGCACGGTCGGCGGCGTCGCCGAGCACGCGCAGGTCCGATTGCCCCGGCAGGCCGAGGGTGCCCAGCCAGTCCTGGCCCTCGTCGATGCCGATGTTGATGCGCAACTCCAGGTCCCAGCCCTTGCGCACGCGCCAGCGCTGGCTGACCCGCCGCATCGCCTCGCGTGCCTGGTGCGCGGCCGCGAGGGCGTTCCACAGGTAGCTGCCCCGGGGCTGCGGCAGGAAGTAGCAGGCGAGCGCCTGTCCTCCCGGCAGGCCGCGGCGGCCCTGATGGCTGCGGAAGATCGCGTCGAGCCCGGCGCCGACTTCGTTCAGGAGCTCGAAGTACTCCTCGGCGCTCAGGCGCACCCACAGGTCCGCCGCGTCCTGCAGCACGGCGACGAGCACGGCCACCGGCGTGAGCGCGGGCGCGCTGGCCGGCGCCGCTGCGGGCGGCAACACGGGTGCCTGCGAGGCGGCCTCCCCGAGCGCGAACAGAACGCCTTGCTGGAAATGCACGGCGTGGATCCAGCGCGCCGGCATGGCCTGCGTCGCGGGCAGCAGGAGCTGCGCGACCAGCGCCAGGGCCGGTGGCGGCGGCAGTTCGCGTGCCATCGCCTGCAGGGATTCGCGGGCCTCCGCGGCGAGCCCGGCCAGCAAGTGGGCAATCTCCAGGCCGCGCGCGCGCGCGGCTTCGAGGTGGAAGCGCACGAGCGCGTCGCGCCCGCTCGCCGGCTCCACGTGCAGCAGGTGCTCGAACACGCTGCCCGAGGCGGGCCGGCCTGCGATCGGGGAGATCGGCGAGGTGGCCGCCGGCTGGTTGGCCCAGACCAGGCCGAAGCCCTCGTTCACCAGGTAGGCCGGGTGGGAGGCATGGGCCGGGGTGAGCGCGAGGGCCGCGCCGGCCAGGGACCCGACGAAAGCGGGGGCCGGCGGCGTTGGCGTGGTCGAGGGCGCTGGCATGGCGGCTGCGTCGACGCGATCCCGCTCACCCGCTTCGGCGGCCGCAGCGGGTGTCGCGGCAGCGGGCGCGCGGGTCTCGCCGCCCGCGGCAAAGTGCTCCGCGATGCGGGTGATGCTCCAGCCTTCGCGCTTGAGACGCTGGACCGCCTCGATCCGTTCCAGGGTGTCGTCCGGGAAGTAGCCGATGCGCGGCGCGGCCCCATCCTCCGGGCCGGGCGGCAGCACCCGCGGCTTCGCGATGAGGCCGCTGGCGATGTAGTTGTTGAGAGTGGCCCGCGAAATGCCGGTGCTCTCGATGATTTCCTTGCTGGTCAGCAAGACACATTGCTCCTGGACTGTTCAGACACAACTGTAGACATAGATCAACAGTTAGTCAAACATGTTTTGGACACAGGTTGCCCGGGAGCGACGGGTGCTCCATGAAATGACCGCTCGGCCGTGGCTTTTACTGAGCAGACATGCACCGGAGTCGAAGAGGCGATCTGTCTACGTGGCGCACTTTCTGAGAGTAAGTGTCTAAGTCAGGAGGCTTCTGTCTAGGTACACTTAGACAATGAGATGGAGGCCAGAATGACCCGCCGGCGCGAGGCCATCGGAACGCGACCGGCCTTCACGGCATCTGTGGACGCAGAACCAGGAGAGCACTATGGATACGCAGACCATGCTTCGCACCGCGATCGTCCTGCTGGCCGTCACTGCAGTGGGTGGCTTGCTCATGGCCGGCATGCGCTTCAGCGGGCGCCCTCACCCGCCCAGCTTCCTCGCCATGGTGCACGGCCTGCTCGCGGCCTCGGGCCTGACCTTGATCCTGTACGCCGGCCTGACCAGCGGCCTGCCCGGGGGGGCCTGGGGCGGGCTCGTGCTGCTGCTGCTCGCGGTGCTCGGAGGCCTGGTGCTGAACCTGCGTTACCACTGGGAAAGGCGCGAGCTGCCCATCGGCCTCATGCTCGGACATGCCGGCCTGGCGGTGGTCGGCTTCGTGGTGCTGGCGATTTCGGGGTGGAACGTCGGCGGCGCCTAGCGGGGAGCACGGCTCACAAGGGCTCCCGTTCGCCCAGTTCCTGCTCGTAGAAGAGGATGCCGTGGGCGGCGATGCCAGGCGCGCGCCCCACCGGCCGCGCCAGCACCCGCGAGAGCGTGGCGTAGAGCTGCACCTTGGAGACGTGCTGCGCCAACCGCTCCAGGAACGCGATGTTCTCGCCGGGGCGGAAGAAGACAGCGAATTCTTCCTCCGTCGCGGCGAACAGCTCATGCTCGGCCGAGTCCGTGCTGCTGACGATTTCGATGTTCTTCATGCAGTCGGTGAGCCCCGGGTGCGCGGGCGTTTGGCATTCAACACGACAACGGCCGACATTCTCGGCCCAGACGCTCAAAAAAAACCCGCCGGTGGCGGGCTTTCGTTTCGGCTGGCGGAGGGGCGTGTCTCTAGACGCGGGAGACCGCCGCCAGTCGCTCTGGAGTGTACGGCCTGCGCAAGATCAGCCGTGCTCCCCCCGGCGCGGGAATGCGCCTGCCTCCCCCGTGCGGCCGTCGACCGCCGGAAGGACTTGCGTTCAACCCGCCTTCCGGCGCTCCGCGATCGCCAGTTCCTCGTCGACCAAGGTGCGCAGCTGGTCGTATCCGAACGACGGGAGCGGCCGGCCGTTCACGAAGTACTCCGGCGTGGCCGACACGTTGAGCGTGTTCGAGTCGGCAACGTCCTGCGCCACGATCCGGGCAACTTCGGGCGATTGCATGTCGACCTTGAGCCGCTCCACGTCGAGACCCGCGCGCGCGAGCGGCTGCCAGATCAGGTCAGGCTGGGCGCGATGCTGGATGACCCACTGCGGCTGCGACTCCAGCAAGGCCTCCAGGGCCTGCCAGAACTTGCCTTGCCGGCGGCTGGCCTCCAGCGCCTTCACGACCTGGTCCGACCCCGGGTGGAAGGGCGCATAGCGCAGCACGAGGCGGATCTCCTCGCGATGCGCCGCAGCCATCTTCTTCACCAGCGGGTAGAACTGCGCGCACGTTTCACACGCGGGATCGAAGAACTCCACGAGCTGGACCGGCGCCTCGGCACGCCCCAGCGCCGGTGAGTGCATGCGCACGAGGGCTTCGCGCCGGAGCTGCGCAGCGGCCGCGTCGGTTGCGCTGGAATTCCCGCCGAACTGCCATGCACCGGCGGCGACAGCACCGAGCGCCACTGCGCCCGAAATGAACAAAGTTCTACGTTTCATGGTGCTTGTCAGCGTAGGCAGGCCGCCGCCGCTCGCGCTTGATGGACGTCAACGGGACCCGGATCGCTGATCGCGGCCTTGAAAAACGCCCCGCGAGGGGGCGTTTCAGGAACTTCGCTGGAGCAAAGGGTCCCCCGCACCGCCATAGGGTAAACACGGAGTTGCATACGAATGCAAGACGGAGACACTGAGGGCTTGCATACGAATGCAAACATACCTCAGCGAAGACCAAGGACATGATCAGATACCTCAAGCGAGGCCGCGACGTGCAGGCCCGAAGTGCAGACGACGCCAAGGTGCGCGCCACCGTCGAGGGCATCATCCGCGACATCGAGCAGCGCGGCGATGAGGCGGTGCGCGAGTACAGCCGCAAGTTCGACCACTGGGACCCGGCGGACTTCCGGCTGTCTCAGGCGCAGATCGAGCAGGCCATGAAGAGCCTGACGGCGCGCGAACTGGAGGACATCCGCTTCGCCCAGGCGCAGATCCGCAACTTCGCGCAGGTGCAGCGCGACTCCATGCGCGACGTGGAAGTGGAGACGCGCCCGGGCGTGTTCCTGGGCCACCGCCACATCCCGGTGAACGCGGTGGGCTGCTACGTGCCCGGGGGCAAGTACCCCATGATCGCCTCGGCGCACATGAGCGCCCTCACGGCCAAGGTCGCCGGCGTGAAGCGCATCGTCGCCACCGCGCCGCCGTTCCAGGGCGCACCGCATCCGGCCATCGTCACGGCCATGCACCTGGCGGGCGCCGACGAGATCCTGGTGCTGGGCGGCGTGCAGGCCGTGGTCGCGATGGCCGTCGGCACTTCGCTGCTGAAGCCGGTCGACATGCTGGTCGGACCCGGCAACATGTTCGTCGCCGAAGCCAAGCGCCAGCTGTTCGGCCGCGTCGGCATCGACCTGTTCGCCGGCCCCACCGAAACGCTGGTGATCGCCGACGACTCCGTGGATGGCGAACTGGTGGCCGTGGACCTGCTGGGCCAGGCCGAACACGGCCCCACCTCGCCCTCGGTGCTGCTGACCGACAGCGAGGCCCTGGCCCACGCCACGATGGCGGAGATCGAGCGCCAGCTGAAAATGCTGCCCACCGCGGCCATCGCGGCGCAGAGCTGGGCCGATTTCGGCGAGGTGATCGTCTGCGACACCCGCGAGGAAATGCTGCAGAAGGCGGACGAACTCGCCTCCGAGCACGTCCAGGTGATGACGCGCGATGCGGACTTCTTCCTGGCCAACATGACCAACTACGGCGCGCTCTTCATCGGCCCGCGCACCAACGTGGCCTTCGGCGACAAGGTGATCGGCACCAACCACACCCTGCCCACCAACAAGGCGGCACGCTACACGGGCGGCCTGTGGGTCGGCAAGTTCCTCAAGACCTGCACCTTCCAGCGGGTGGAGACCGACGAAGCCAGCGCCCTGATCGGCGAGTACTGCTCGCGCCTGTGCCACATGGAGAACTTCGCCGGGCACGGCGAACAGGCCAACATCCGCGTGCGCCGCTACGGCACCCGCGCTGAAGTGCCCTGGTACCAGCCCGTGCCGGCGCTGGAGCCGTGAGCATGGGCACGCAGCCCCTGCCCTCCTTCCCGGGTTTCCGGGTGGACGGCAAGCGGGCCCTGGTCACCGGCGCCAGCCGCGGGCTGGGACTGGCCGCGGCCACGGCGCTGGCCCAGGCGGGCGCCGCCGTCACCCTGGCGGCGCGCTCGGCCGGGGAACTGGCGTCGGCCTGCGAAGCGATCCGGGCCCAGGGCGGCCACGCCGATGCCCTCGTTCTCGACGTCACCGATTCGAAGGCGGTTTCCGCCGCCCTCGCGGCGCGGCCCGCCTTCCACATCCTCGTCAACAACGCTGGCATGAACCGGCCCAAGCCGCTGGCCGACACGCCCGACGAGGACATCGATGCGGTGTTCGACCTCAACGTGAAGGCCACCTTCTACGTCACGCGGACGGTGGCGCGCCGCATGGTGGCGGCCGGCGAGGGCGGCTCCATCATCAACGTCAGCTCGCAGATGGGCCACGTGGGCAGCCCGCGCCGCACGCTGTACTGCGCCAGCAAGCACGCGGTGGAAGGCATGACCAAGGCGCTGGCCTGGGAACTGGGGCCGGCCCGCATCCGGGTCAACACGGTCTGCCCGACCTTCATCGAGACCGCCTTCACGGCGCCCATGTTCGCCGACCCCGCCTTCCGCGACTTCGTCGTCGGCAGGATCGCGCTGGGCCGCATCGGCCGGGTCGACGAGGTGATGGGGCCCATCGTGTTCCTGGCCAGCGAGGCCTCCAGCCTCATGACCGGCAGCGCCCTGATGCTCGATGGGGGCTGGACGGCGGCATGAAAGCCAACCCCACGGCGCACGACGTGGCGCGGCTGGCGGGCGTGTCGCAGTCGGCGGTGAGCCGCGCCTTCACGGCCGGCGCCAGCGTGGCGCCGGCCACGCGCGAACGCATCCTGGCGGCCGCCCGCGAGCTCGGCTACCGCCCCAATGCGATCGCCCGCACGCTCATCACGCGCCGCAGCCGCATCGTGGGTCTCGTCATGAGCTACCTCGAGAACCAGTTCTATCCGCTGGTGATCGAGCGCCTGTCGCAGGCCCTGCAGCGCAATGGCTACCACGTGCTGCTGTTCATCTGCGAAACCGCCGAGGCCGACGCCGTCCTGGCCGACATCCTCCAGTACCAGGTGGACGGCATCGTGATGGCTTCCACCACGCTGTCGTCCGGGCTGGCGCAGGACTGCGCCGAAGCCGGCATCCCGGTGGTGCTGTTCAACCGGGTGGCGCAGCTCGGCACCCTGGGCGGCTTCGCCACCAGCTCGGTCACCTCGCAGAACCGCGAGGGCGGCCGGCTGGTGGGCGAGATGCTGGTGCGCACCGGGCACCGGCGCGTCGCCTGGCTCGCCGGCCTGGAGAACGCCTCGACCAGCCTGGACCGCGAGGCGGGCCTGCGCGATGCGCTGGCCGAGGCCGGCATGGGGCTGCATGCGCGGGCCGTCGGCCGCTACGACTTCGCCGTGGCCCGGGAGGCCGTGCTCGCCTTGTTCCGCGATCCGGCCGACCGGCCCGACGCGCTCTTTGCCGCCAACGACCACATGGCCATCGCGGCGCTGGAGACGCTGCGCAGCGAGCTCGGCCTGAGCGTGCCGCAGGACGTCTCGGTCGTCGGCTTCGACAACGTGCCGCAGGCCGCGTGGCCCTCGTTCGCGCTGACCACGGTGCAGCAGGACGTGGACCGGATGGTGGAGGCCACCCGCGACCTGCTGTTCGAGCAGATCCACGGCGAGGTGATGGCCCGCAGCGTGACCGTCCCCTGCGCGCTGGTCGAACGCGGGACGGTGCAGACAAGGAAACGAGAGAGATGACGGAAATCGAAGAACTCAGTCGCGGCCGTCCGGTCGCGATCGTGGGCGCCGGGCTGGTGGGCTCCGGCTGGGCCATCGTGTACGCGCGCGCCGGCCTGCGGGTGAAGATGTTCGACCGCGATCCGGAGATCACCCGCAAGGCCTTTGCGCTGATCGCGGGGCAGCTCGCCAGGCTGCACGCGCACGGCCTGGTCGCCGAGGATCCGGCGGCCATCCTGGCGCGCATCACGCCGGCGGCGACGCTGGCCGACGCGGTCGAGGGCGCGTTCTACGTGCAGGAATCGGTGCTGGAGCGGGTCGACGTGAAGCGCCAGTTGATGATCGACCTGGACGCCCTCGCCGGCCCGGACCTGGTCGTCGGCAGCTCCACCTCCGGCATCCCCGGCTCGGCGTTCGCGCTGGGGCTGGGCCTTTCGGCGCGGGTGCTGATCGTGCACCCGGTCAATCCGCCATACCTGGTGCCGGTGGTCGAACTGGTGCCGTCGCCGGAAACCGTGCCGGCCACCGTCGCCTTCGCCGATGCCCTGATGCGGGCGGTGGGCCAGGCCGTGGTGCACGTGCGCAAGGAGGTCGAGGGCTTCGTCCTGAACCGGCTGCAGGCGGTGCTGCTGCGCGAAGCGTGGGCCCTGGTGCAGGACGGCGTCGCGAGCTGCGAGGACATCGACAAGACGGTGCGCGACGGCCTGGGCTGGCGCTGGTCCTTCATGGGCCCCTTCGAGACCATCGACCTGAATGCGCCGGGCGGGGTGGCCGACTACGCGGTGCGCCTCGGTCCGCTGTACCAGCGCATTGCCGATTCGCGCCGCCATCCGCAGCCCTGGGACGAGGGCCTGATCCGGGAGGTCGAGGCGCAGCGCCGCGAACGCCTGGGCCGCGACGAACTCGAAGCGCGCCGCGCCTGGCGCGACGAGCGCCTGATGGCCTTCGCGGCACGCCGCAACGCGGCTTCGGACGACTGACGCCGTCGGCGTCAGCCGGCCTGCTCCTGCTGCAGCCAGCGCCACAGCGTGCTGCGGCTGACGCCCAGCGCGCGCGCCGCGGCCTGCCGGTTGCCGCCATGCTGCTGCAGCGCCTGCCGGGCCAGCGAGGGGCGCATGTCGGCGGCCGCGGCCGGCAGCTCGGGCAGGATCGCGATCGGGGGCAGCGGCACGGGCGCCGACGCGCGCGGCATCGGAGCGGTCGCGCCGAACAGCTCGGGGCAGTCCTGCACCAGGCCGCTCCAGTCGATAGCCTCGCCGGGGCCGAACTGCAGCAGGAACACGGCCAGCCGTTCGCAGATGTTCTCCAGCTCGCGCACGTTGCCGGGCCAGTCGTAGGCCTGCAGGCGCGGCATCAGTTGCCGCAGCGCGGCTGGCGTGGAGTCGGCGGAACCCAGGCGCGCCAGGCAGCGCTGCACCCGGCGTTCGGCCATCAGGGCAACGTCGCCGGCCCGCTCCCGCAGCGGCGGCAGGGACAGCCGCAGGGTGTTGATGCGGAAGTACAGGTCCTGCCGGAAGCGGCCCTGCGCCACCATCTCCGCCAGCGGCTGGTGGGTGGCCGCGATCACGCGCACGTCCACCGGCACCGGTTCGGCGCTGCCCACCCGCAGCACCTCGCGTTCCTGCAGCACCCGCAGCAGCCGGGTCTGCAGCGAGGTCGGCATGTCGCCGATCTCGTCGAGGAACAGGGTGCCGGTGTGCGCCGCCTCGAACAGGCCGCGCTTGCCGCCGCGCCGGGCGCCGGTGAAGGCGCCCTCTTCGTAGCCGAAGAGTTCGCTCTCCAGCAGGCTCTCCGGGAAGGCGGCGCAGTTGACGGCGACGAAAGGCCGGTTGGCCCGGGTGCCCTCGTTGTGGATCGCCTGCGCGAAGAGCTCCTTGCCGGTGCCGCTCTCGCCGGCGATGAGGATGGTGAGGTCGGTGCGGGCGAAGCGCCGGGCGCTGGCCACCGCGCGCAGCAGCGCCGGGCTCTGCCCCTCCAGGTCGTCGAAGCTGTGGCGCGCGGCGGCCTGCTGGCGGCGCTGCTGCATGCGCAGACGGGTGTCGGCTTCGTGGATGGAGCGGGCGTCGTACAGGGTGAGCGCGGCGCCCACCACCTCGCCGCGCACCCGCACCGGGGCGCGCCGGGCCACCCAGTTGCGCCGGCCTATGTGCAGGACGACGCCGCCCTCCGACACGCCGCTGGTCAGGGTCTCGCGCAGCGACAGCTCCGGCTGCAGCGCCGAGAGCTCGCGTCCCAGCAGGCTGCCCGTATCCGCGCCGAGGATGCGTTGCATGGGCGGGTTCATCGCGATCACGTGGTGGCTGCGGTCGACGGCCAGCACCGCGTCGTCCAGCGTATGCAGCACCGCGCCGAGCTGGGCGTGGCGCTCGGCCTCCATGCGCGCCACGCGGGCCAGCTCGATGGCGTCCTCGAAGCCCTGGCGGATGCTGGCCTGCGAGTAGGCCAGCAGGCCGCACAGGCCCGCGGCCTCCGCCATCTCCACGACGATGCTGGAGCCCACGATCACCGAGAACCCCTCCGCCCGCAGCGCCTCCACGCTGCGGCGGGCATCGTCGGGCGTCTGGTAGGCGTACTGGGCGATCTCGAGGCGCAGCAGGTTTTTCACCGCCTCCAGGTCGGGAAGGGTCTGGCCGTAGACCACCACGCCCACCCGGCGTGAGCTGCGGCGCGCGGTGATCAGGGCCTGCAGGATGTCCAGCCCGGCGAGCTGGATGGTGGCCACGGGCGCGCGGACCTGCCGGCGCAGCAGGCCGGCGTTGGCGCCGGCGCTGATGAACGCATCCACCAGGCCCTGTTCGACCCGCTGCCGCGCCAGCGCCACCGTCTGGCTCACGGTGCCGTCGACCAGCTCGATCTCGGCCCGGTCGCGGTACTGCTCGATGACGGGCGCGGAAAACTCCCGCAGGTGGCGGTAGCCGAGGAAGCAGAGGCGCGGCAGACGGGGCGGGGCCGCAAAGACGTCGGAGGTCATGTTCCAGCAATGTTGCAGAGCGCAACGCGATTGTTGCACGGATCTGCAACACCGCAACACCGATGCAACACGAGCTTCCATAAGAATCAAGCACTTGCGCGTTGCAAGGGGCTGGCACGGGTTCTGCGAAACAGAGGCCCTGCCCCGCCAGCCGGCTCGCCCGCTGGACCCGCAAGCACCAGGAGACAAGCATGCAGAACACCCCGCCCGCCCTGACCGGCGCCTTCAACCGCCGCACCGCCCTCGGCGGCCTCGCCGCCCTGGCGCTCGCCAGGCCCACCCTGGCCGCCGGCTATCCCGCCAAGACCGTGACGCTGGTCGTGCCCTATTCGCCCGGCGGCGGCACCGACATCGTGGGGCGGCAGCTCGCCCAGAAGCTGAGCGACCGCTGGGGCCAGTCGGTGGTGGTGGACAACCGCACCGGTGCCAACGGCGTGATCGGCTCCAGCCTGGTCTCCAAGGCGCAGCCGGATGGCTACACACTGCTGCTGGTGGTGGGCTCGCACGCGGTCAATCCGGTCCTGATGAAGAAGATGCCGTACGACACCCTGACGGCCTTCACGCCCATCACCAACGTGGCGACCTCGCCCATGGTGCTGGTGGTCTCGGCCAAGGGCCCCTACAAGACGCTGCCGGACGTGCTCAAGGCGGCCCGCACCGAGGAACTGGGCGTCGGCAACTCGGAAGGCCAGACGCGGCTCACCGGCGAACTGATGCGCCAGGTCGCCGGCCTGAAGACCGTGGAGGTGTTCTACAAGGGCGGCGCGCCCATGATGGTGGACGTCATCGGCGGCCACCTTCCCATGGGCTTCACCAGCGTGCTGACCGCCCTGCCCCACGTGCAGGCCGGCAACCTGCGCGTGGTGGGCGTGGCTTCGCGCGAGCGGCTCAACGTGTTCCCGGACGCGATGACCTTCGCCGAAGCCGGCGTGCCGGGCATCGAGTCCCTGAGCTGGTACGGCATGTTCGGCCCGGCCGGCATGCCGCCCGCGCTGGTGGAGCAGATCGGCCGTGACCTGCGTGCCGTCGCCAACGAACCCGCCGTGGCGAACCAGCTGCGTGACCAGGGCGCCCAGCTGGTCCTGAGCAGCCCCGCCGACCTCGATCGCTTCCTGCGCAGCGAAGCCGCCAAGTGGGCCACCGTCGCCCAGCGCGGCGGCATCAAGCCCGAATGAGCGTCCCGTCCCAACAACTCCGGAGACATCGCACCGTGAACCTGCCCCTCCCGACCGCCCGCCGCCGCCTGCTGGCTGCCGCCCTTGCCGTGGCTGCCTGCGGCGTGACCACCGCCCACGCTCAGGACAAGTACCCCAGCCGGCCCATCCGCCTGGTCGTGCCCTTCGCCACCGCCGGCGTCACCGACACCAGCGCCCGCATCGTGGCCGAGAAGCTCAGCCACGAACTGGGCCAGCAGGTGGTGGTGGACAACAAGCCCGGCGCGGCGGGCAACATCGGCACCCAGATGGTGGCCAATGCCGAACCGGACGGCTACACCCTGCTGCTGGCCTACGACGGCACGCTGGTGATCAACCCCAGCGTGTACGCCAAGGTGCCCTTCGACCCGGTCAAGGACTTCGCCCCGATCGGCAAGATCGGCGACGCCGTCCTGATCGTGGTGGTCAATCCCAAGGTCCAGGCCACCAACCTGGCCGAGCTGCAGGCGGTGGCCAAGGCCACGCCCGGCGGCCTCTCCTACGGCAGCGCCGGCACCGGCGCCACCACGCACATCGCGGGCGAGATGCTGAAGCAGCGCACCGGCATTCCCCTCGTCCACGTGCCCTACAAGGGCGGCGGCCAGGCCATGGGCGACGTGGTGAGCGGCGTCCTGCCGATGAACTTCACGGCCGTGGCGGGCGCCATGCCCTTCATCCAGAGCAAGCAGCTGCGCCCGATCGCCGTGGCCTCGCGCCAGCGCGTGGCCTCGCTGCCGAACGTGCCCACGTTCATCGAATCGGGCCTGAAGGACTTCGAGATCAACTCCTGGGTCGGTCTGGCGGCGCCGGCCCGCACGCCGGCGCCGGTGATCGCCCGGCTCAACCAGGCCCTGAACAAGGTGCTGGGCACGCCGGAAATGCGCGAGCGCCTGGCCAAGCTGGGCATCGTGGCGCAGCCCAACACGCCCGCGGCCTTCGGCGAGGAGATCGTGCGCGACCTGGCGAAGAACAAGGCCATCGTGAAGGCCGCCGACATCCGGATCGACTGACCCGCCTCGATGACGACGCTGTTCGACAAGATCTGGGCCGCCCACGCGGTGGCCCGCAACGAAGCCGGCGATGACCTGGTCTACATCGACCGGCACCTGGTGCAGGAGGTGTCGAGCCCGCAGGCCTTCGCCAGCATGAAGGCCTCCGGGCATGGCCTGCGCTCGTCCGCCCGCCACATCGCGGTGCAGGACCACAACGTGCCGACCAGCGCCGACCGGCTGGTGAACATCCCCAACGCGGAGAGCGCCGAGCAGATCGCCACCTTGCGCCGCAACACGCAGGCCACCGGCATGCGCCTGCTGGACCTGGACGACCCGCTGCAGGGCATCGTGCACGTGATCGCTCCGGAACTGGGCTTCGTGCTGCCGGGCAGCACCGTCGTCTGCGGCGATTCGCACAGTGCCACGCTGGGCGCCATGGGCGCGCTGGCGTGGGGGATCGGCACCTCCGAAGTCGCCCACGTGATGAGCACCCAGGGCCTGTGGATGCGCAAGCCGCGCACCCTGGGCATCGAGGTGTCCGGCGCGCTGGGCCCGGGCGTCTACGCCAAGGACCTGGCGCTGGCCCTGATCCACCACATCGGCACCAGCGGCGGCGTCGGCCACGGCATCGAGTACTTCGGCCCCGCGGTCGCGGCGCTCTCCATGGAAGCGCGGCTGACGCTGTGCAACATGACGATCGAGGCCGGCTCCCGCTTCGGCCTGGTGGCGCCCGACGCCACCACCCTCGCCTACCTGCGCGAGCGGGTCCAGGGCCCGGCCCGCGAGCATTTCGAGCGCGCTGCCCAGGCCTGGGCCACGCTGCGAACCGACGCCGCGACCGATTTCGACCGCCTCGTGCGGTTCGACGCCGCCACGGTCACCCCGCGCGTCACCTGGGGCACGACCCCCGCCGACAGCGCCGCCTTCAGCGGCCGGGTGGGCGACGGCACGACGCCGGCCGATGCGGCCGAACGCAGCCGGATCGAGAAGAGCCTGGCCTACATGGGCCTGCAGCCCGGGCAGGCGCTGTCGTCGGTGCCCATCGACGTGGCCTTCATCGGCTCCTGCACCAACGGCCGCCTCGAGGACCTGCGTGCCGCCGCCGCAGTCGCCCGCGGCCGCCGCGTCGCGGCCGGCGTGCGCGCCCTGGTGGTGCCGGGCTCGGGCAGCGTCAAGCGCGCGGCGGAAGCCGAGGGGCTGGCACAGGTCTTCGTGGATGCCGGCTTCGAATGGCGCGAGCCCGGCTGCTCGATGTGCATCGGCATGAACGGCGACAGCCTGGCGCCCGGCCAGCGCTGCGCGTCCACCTCCAACCGCAATTTCGAGAACCGGCAGGGCCAGGGCGGACGCACCCACCTCATGAGCCCGGCCGCCGCGGCCGCCTCCGCCCTGCGCGGCACGCTGACCGATCCCCGGGAGTTCCTGTCATGAAGGCCGTCACCGCCCAGGTGTCCGGGCGCGCGGCCCTCATGCAGCGCGACGACATCGACACCGACGCCATCTTCCCCGGCCGCTTCCTGCGCCTCGTGCAGCGGGACGGCATGGGCGTGCACCTGTTCGCCGACTGGCGCGCCGAAGGCCGGCCCGAGGTCGGCTTCATGCAGCGCCCGGAGCCGGCGCGCCTCATCGTGGGTGCGCAGAACTTCGGTTGCGGCTCCTCGCGCGAGCATGCCGTGTGGGCCCTGGCCGACTACGGCGTGCAGGCGGTCTTGGCCCTGTCCTTCGGCGACATCTTCCGCAACAACTGCGTGAAGAATAGCGTGGTGGCCGCCACCGTCACGCCGGCCGACCATGCCACGCTGCTGCAGGCGCTCGCCGCGGCGCCCGAGGGCGTGCTGCGCCTGGACGTCGCCACGCGCTGCCTGCACCTGCCCGACGGCCGCCAGCTGCCCGTGACGCTGGCCGAGGGCCATGCCGAACAGCTGCTGTCCTCCGAGGACGAAGTGGACCGCACCCTGCGCCACGACGCCGCGCTGCGCGCGTACGAAGAGCGCGTGCGCCAGCAGCAGCCCTGGCTCGCCTCCATCGCCTGATCCCCTTTCCAGAATCCACCGAAAGCCCGCAATGGCCAATCCCATCCTCCGTCAGAAGCTCGCCGCCGGCGAATTCCTCGTCATCCCCGGTGTGCAGGACATGATCGCCACCGTCATGACCAACAAGGTCGGCTTCGACATCGTCTACGGCACCGGCTACTGGCTCACCGCCTCCGCGCTGGGCCTGCCCGACGCCGGCATCGCCACCTACACCCAGATGGTCGACCGCATGCGCACGGTGGTGCGCACCAGCAGTGCGGCCCTGATCGCCGACGCCGACACCGGCTACGGCGGCCTGCTGAACGTGCACCACACCGTGCGCGGCTACGAGGAAGCCGGCGTGACCGCCATCCAGATCGAGGACCAGGAGTTCCCCAAGAAGTGCGGCCACACGCCCTACAAGCGCTGCGTGCCGACCGAGGACATGGTGGAGAAGATCAAGGTCGCCGCCGAGGCCCGCGAGGACAAGGAGAACTTCCTGATCATCGCCCGCACCGACGCCCGCGCCAGCCTGGGCGTGGACGAGGCGATGCGCCGCATGGAGGCCTACGCGAAGGCCGGCGCCGACATCCTGTTCTTCGAGGCGCCGCAATCCGAGGAGGAGATGCGCCGCGCCTGCGAGGCCTTCGACAAGCCCATGCTGGCCAACATGGCCGACGGCGGCAAGACGCCCATCCTGCCGGCCAAGGTGCTGCAGGAGATCGGTTATGCGCTGGCGATCTATCCCTCGATGACCAGCCTGGTGGCCGCGGCCGCCATGGAAAAGGCGCTGCGCACGCTGAAGGAGCAGGGCGTGAGCCAGGCCCCCGGCATCGACATGTTCGACTTCGGCGAGTTCTGCAAGCTGATCGGCTTCCAGGAAGTCTGGGACTTCGAGAAGCGCTGGGCCCGCTGAAGAAAGGAGGCCGGACATGAAGACGCGCGCAGCCGTCCTCGGCGCCATGGGCGCCGCCCGTCCGTACGCGACGAGCCGTCCCTTGCGCATCGAGGAGGTCGACCTGGCCCCGCCGGGGCCGGGCGAGGTGCTCATTCGCATCGCGGCCGCCGGCCTGTGCCATTCGGACCTCTCGGTGATCAACGGCGACCGGCCGCGGCCCATGCCGATGGCCCTGGGCCACGAGGCCTCGGCGGTCGTGGTCGAGACCGGCGCCGGCGTGGCGGACCTGCACGCGGGTGACCACGTGGTGGTGATCTTCATGCCCAGTTGCGGCCATTGCCTGCCCTGCGCCGAAGGCCGTCCCGCCCTGTGCGAGCCGGGCGCGGCCGCCAACGGCGCGGGCACCCTGCTGTCCGGCGCGCGGCGCATCTCTCACGTGGGCCACGCGATCAATCACCACCTGGGCTGCTCGGTGTTCGCCGAACACGCGGTGGTCTCGCGCCATTCGCTGGTGCGCATAGCCCGCGACATCCCCCTGGTGGAAGCCGCCCTCTTCGGCTGCGCCGTGCTGACCGGCGTGGGCGCCGTCATCAACACCGCGCGGGTGCCGGCTGGCGCCTCGGTGGCGGTGGTCGGCCTCGGCGGCGTCGGCCTGGCGGCCCTGCTCGGTGCCCATGCCGCGGGCGCGCGGCAGATCGTGGCCATCGACCTGTCGGACGACAAGCTCGCCCATGCGCGCAAGCTGGGCGCCACCCACACGATCAACGCCAGCCTGCCCGATGCGCGCGAGCAGGTGCGCGCGCTCTCCGGCGGCGGCGTCGAATACGCCTTCGAATTCGCCGGCTCGGTGCGGGCGCTCGAACTGGCCTACGGCATCACCGCGCGCGGCGGCACCACGGTCACCGCCGGACTGCCGCCCGCCAGCGCGATGCTGCCGGTGCCGGCCGTCAGCCTGGTCGCGGAGGAGCGCACGCTCAAGGGCAGCTACATCGGCACCTGCGTGCCGGCGCGCGACATCCCGCGCTACCTCAGCCTCTGGCGCCAGGGCCGGCTGCCGGTCGACCAGTTGCTCACCGGCACGCTGCGGCTGGACCAGATCAACGAGGCCTTCGATCAGCTGCACGAGGGCAAGGCCATCCGGCAGGTGGTGGTCTTCGACCAGACGTCGTGACCATCAGCGCGGCCCGGGATGCGCCCACCGGCGGCGCGGGCACCCTGCGCGCCATCGCCGGGCACCTGGGGCTGTCGGTCTCCACCGTCTCGCGCGCGCTCTCGGGCCACCCGGCCATCAGCGCGCGCACCCGCGAAGCGGTGATCGCGGCCGCCACGCAGGTGGGCTACCGCTTCCCGGCCCAGGGCCGTGGCCGCGTGGGCGGCACCCGCATGGTGGGCGTGGTGGTGGGCGCGCTGCACAACACCTTCATGACGCTGCTGCTGCAGCACCTGCACGACGCCCTGCAGGGCGCCGGCTACCAGGTCGTGCTGCTGATCGATCCCATGACCGACCCCGAGCGGCTGCTGGCGTTCCGGCCGCTGATCGAGAGCTATCTCGACGGCCTGATCTTCGCGACCGCGACGCTGGACTCCCCCATCGTCGGCGAAGTCCGCCGCCGCGGCATTCCGACCGTGCTGGTGGTGCGCAGCGTGGAGGACGTCGGCGTGGACACCGTGGAGGTGGACAACTTCCGGGCCGGCGAGGAAGCGGTGCGCCACCTGCTCGCGCTGGGCCATCGCCGCCTCGGCTTCATCATGGGGCCGGAGAACACCTCCACCAGCCGCAACCGCGTGGCCGGCGCGCTGCGGGCCCTGCAGCAGGCTGGCCTGGACCCCGGGACGGCGCAGCTGGTGTGGGGCGAGTACACGGCCGAAATGGGCTATTCCAAGGCGATGGCCCTGATGGCCGTGCCGCAGCCCGTCACGGCCGTCGTGGCCGGCAACGACACCATCGCGCTGGGCGTGCTCGAGGCCGCCCGCGCCTGCGGCCGCGCGGTGCCGCAGGAACTGTCGGTGATCGGCTTCGACGACATGCCGCTGGCGGGTTCTCCCATCGTGGGCCTGACGTCCATTCGCCAGCCCGTGGAGGCCATGGCGCGCACCGCGGCGCGGCGCCTGCTCGATCGCATGCGCCCCGGCCAGGCCATCAGCCCGGCTTCGCACGACGTGCTGCCGATCGAGCTCATACGCCGGGGCACCACGGGCCCGGCCCGCGCGTGACGCTGCCGGCGCCAGGGAACGACCCTAGCGTTTGCGCAAGCGTTGCATCCGCATTTCACCGACAGTGGATCCCATGCAAGGAACCAGGATGCCCGCTCTTTCCAACTCTCCTCTGAAGCGCAACGTCTGCGCCATGGCCGTCGCCAGCCTGTGCGCGCTCGCCGCACCCTCGCACGCCGAAGCGCAGCCCGCGTGGAAGCCCACCCGCCCCGTCACCATCGTCGTGCCCTACGTGCCCGGCGGCGGAACCGACACCACGGCCCGCGCCACCGCCAGGCTCCTGGGTGAACTCTGGGGCCAGCCGGTGGTGGTGGAGAACCTGCCCGGCGCCGACGGCCTCATCGGCGGGCGGCGCGTGATCGAGGCCCGCGCGGACGGCCACACGCTGCTGCTGCAGACCCCGGCCATCGTGCTCACCAAGCACGCGCCCTCGTTCAAGGGACCCGATCCGCTGGCGCGACTGCTGCCGGTGACGAACATCGCGCAGTCGCCGGGCGTCATCGTGGCCAATGCGAAGATCCCGGCGAGCACGCTGCCGGAGCTGGTCGCCTGGTGCAAGAGCGCAGCGACGCCCTGCTCCATGGGCACCGGCGAGAACGTCGCCAAGCTGTTCGGCCGGCAGTTGCAGGCCGAGGTGCTGCCCAACCTCATCGTCGTCAACTACAAGGGCACCTCGGCGATCATCACCGACATGATCGCCAACAACGTGAACTTCGCCGTGACCGGCATCACCTCCGCCCTGCCGCACCAGAAGGCCGGCACGCTGAAGGTGCTCGCGAGCCAGGGCAGCAAGCGCCACAGCGCCGCGCCCGACGTGCGCACGGTGGGCGAGACCGGCATGGCGCAGTACGAGTACACCACCTGGTTCGGCCTGTTCGCGCCCAACGAGACGCCGCCCGCGGTGGCCAAGGGCATCTACGCCGCGGTGCAGGAAGTCATGCGCAATCCCGAACTGCAGAAGGCCATCGCGGCGGCCGGCGCGACTCCGCTCGTCAACACGCCCGAGGAATTCGCCGAGCAGGTTCGCAAGGAAGACGAACGCTTCACCAGCCTGGCACGCCGCTTCCCGCTCGACTGAGCCCGGGCGCACGCGGCGCGGTTCAGGATGCGCGATCCCGAATGTCGGGCTACCCGTGGCAATGATGACCCGTTCAGGGGGTAAGGCTATCCGAGGCCTTCCAGAAGGCCCGCCTCCCAATGAAAAACGCCCCGCGAGGGGCGTCTTCATTTGTTTGCTGGCGGAGAGGGCGGGATTCGAACCCGCGGAGGGCTATTAACCCTCACACGCTTTCCAGGCGTGCGACTTAAACCGCTCATCCACCTCTCCAGCAGAGCCCGCGATTGTAGCAGGCGCGCTCACCCCGTCACGCCCCTCAGGCCGTCGCTGCGACCTTGCCGCGCGCCTCGTCCGGATCGGCGAGCATCGTCAGCAGCAGGTTCACGTCGGCGGGCTTGACCATGTGGAAGTCGAAGCCGGCCTGGGCCGAACGCGAGCGGCTCTCGGCCTCGCCGTAGCCCGTCAGCGCGATCAGCAGCGCATCCTGGCACTCGGGCAGGTTGCGCAGGCCGTGGGCGACCTCGAAGCCGTTCATGCCCGGCAGGCCGATGTCCAGCAGCACCACGTTGGGCTTGAACTCGCGCGCGATCTCGAGCGCGGCCTGCCCTTCGTGCGCCACGCGCACCTCGAAGCCTTCCATCTCCAGCAGCGTCATCAGCGTCTCCGCCGAGGCGGCCAGGTCGTCGACCACGAGGATGCGCGAAACGACGGTGCGGCCGGGGACGGGCTTGTGCGAGACCGAGGGCAGCGGCTGCGCCGGCTCGGTGGCAGGCCGCGCGGGCAAGGCCAGGCACACCTGCGCGCCCTTCCCCAGCCCTTCGCTCATGGCCCACACCCGGCCGCCATGCAGTTCGACCAGGTGCTTCACCAGCGTGAGGCCGATGCCCAGGCCGCCCTGCGAGCGGTCCAGCGACTGGTCTGCCTGGGCGAACAGCTCGAACATGTGCGGCAGGAACTCCGGCGCGATCCCGGCGCCCTCGTCCTTCACGGCGATCTGCAGTTCGCCCTCCTCGAAGCTCGCCTCCAGCCGGATGCGGCTCTTCACCGGTGAGAACTTGCTGGCGTTGTTGATCAGGTTCGACAGCACCTGCGACAGCCGCACGGCGTCGCCGTCGACCTCGATCGCATCCTGGGGCAGCAGGACGTCGAGGACCTGTTCGCGCTGGCCCACGCGCGGCGCGCTGGCTTCGACCGAGCGCTCGACCAGCGTGGCCAGCTGCAGCTTCTCGGGCTTGACCGTCACCTTGCCCTGCACGATGCGCGAGACGTCCAGCAGGTCGTCGATCAGGCGCGTCATGTGGTCGGCCTGGCGGCCGATCACGTCGCGGGCCCACGCCAGCTTGGGCGGCAGCGACTCCGCCGTCGCCAGGATGTGCACCGCATTGCGGATCGGCGCCAGCGGGTTGCGCAGTTCGTGCGCCAGCATGGCCAGGAACTCGTTCTTGCGGCGGTCGGCCTCCTGCACCGCGGAGTACAGGCGCGCGTTCTCCATCGCGATGGAGGCGCGGCTGGCGAA
The DNA here is from genome assembly GCF_016722765.1 of Ramlibacter alkalitolerans. GTDB lineage: Bacteria > Pseudomonadota > Gammaproteobacteria > Burkholderiales > Burkholderiaceae_C > Ramlibacter > Ramlibacter alkalitolerans. Next base: position 52,655 of record NZ_JAEQND010000004.1, read on the forward strand.
TTCGCGGATCAGCGAGACATGGCCCGAATCGAACTTGGCGGACTCCCCCAGCAGCGCGATGGCGCCGCGGATCTCGTCGCCCGCCGTCAGCGGGCAGATCGCCGCCGCCCTCCCCTCCTTCTTCCACAGCCGGAACTGCTTGTCGCGGATCACCTGGTCGGCGGCGGCACGCAGTTCGGGCGTGAACACTTCCGGGTCGTCGGCGCGCGGCGCCGGATGCATTTCCAGCCGGCGCACCCCGCCATCCTTGTCGGGGATGCCGAGGATGGCGCGGTCGCCCAGCATCGGCACCGACAGCGTCAGGATCGCCGCGATCGTGTCGTCGATGTTCAGCGAGCGCGAGAGCACCTGGCTCGCCTCGGCGAGGTAGTCGGCGCGGTGGATCGCCTCCTCCGCCGCGGTGCGGGCGGCTTCAGAGCGGGCCAGTTCCTCGCGCTGCGCCGCCTGCTTCTGCAGCTGGCGGTTCATGCGGAACAGCTCCACGAACACGCGCACCTTGGAGCGCAGCACCTCCGGCACCACCGGCGACGGGATGTAGTCGACCGCGCCCAGCGCATAGCCGCGCCGGGCCTGCAGTTCATCGACGTAGGCGGTGATGAAGACGATCGGCGTCTGGGCCGACTTCTTGTACTGGCGGATCAGGCCGGCCGTCTCGAGCCCGTCGATGTCGGGCATGTTGACGTCCAGCAGGATGACCGCGAACTCCATGTCCAGGATGTACTTCAGCGCCTCCTGCCCGGACCGGGCACTCACGATGTTCTGATCGAGCTCCTCGAGGATCGTGCGGAAGACGATGTGCTTTTCCGGCAGGTCGTCCACCACCAGGATGTTGACCTTGTCCGAGGCTTCCTGCGGATGCGCAGCGTTCGTCGTCACCGAAAACTTCCTCATCGGTCCGGGGACGGGGCAGGCATGGCCGCGCCCTGTCCCCAGGGTGGTTGCTTCATCACTGCTGCAGCCAGGCGCGCAGGACGGCGAGAAGGTCCGGCGTGTTCACCGGCTTGGCCAGGTAGTCCCAGGCACCCGCCTCGATGCATTTCTCGCGGTCGCCCTTCATCGCCTTGGCGGTCACTGCGATCATAGGCAGATTGCGGCCTTGCGGGAGCTTGCGGATCTCCTTCATGGTGGCCATGCCGTCCATCTCCGGCATCATGATGTCCATCAGGACCACCTGGATGCCCGGGTCGTTGGCCACGCGGTTGATCGCTTCCCGGCCGTTGTCGGCCCACACGATGTCCATGCCGTGCTCTTCCAGCACGGTGGCCAGCGCGAAGATGTTGCGCATGTCGTCGTCCACGATGAGCACGCGCTTGCCGGCCAGCGGCTTGGCGGATTCGTAGACGTTGTCGATCACGTTGCGCTTCACCTCGGGCAGCCGCGCCAGGCTCTTGTGCAGCGCGATCAGCGCGGCGTCGAACAGCCGCGCCTCGCCGCTCACCTCCTGCACCGTCAGGCTCTCATCCGAGTGCCAGGCGTGCCGCACGCCGCTTTCCCCGCGGTACAGGATCAGCGGCATCGGGCCGAGGCTGGCCTGCGCCGCGATGGCGCGCCGCAGGTCGCGCGGGTCGGCACCGGCGAAGCCGTCTTCCAGCACCACGGCATCGAAGCGCGCGTCGTCCAGCGCCTGCAGCAGCTGCTGCGCGCTGGCGACCACCGTCACGTCGATCTGCTCGCCCTCGATCTGCGCCAGCAGTTCGTTGCGCACGTCCTGGTCGTCCAGCGCCACCAGCAGGGCTTTCTCGCTGCGCGCCACGTAGGCGTGCAGCTTCTCGAGGATCGAGTCCAGCACTTCCTTGGAGCGGATCGGCTTTTCCAGGAAGGCCAGCGCGCCGGACTTGAACGCGCGGTCCTTGCTGTCGTCGGTGGAGATCACGCAGACCGGCACGTGGCGCAGCGACAGGTCGTGCTTGATGCGATCGAGCACGCGCCAGCCCGCCATGTCGGGCAGGTGCATGTCCAGCGTCACCGCCGAAGGCTTGTGGTGGTTGGCCAGCGTCAGGGCGCCGGCGCCGACGGTGGTGACCAGGCCCTTGAAGCCCTTGGCGCGCGCCGCATCCAGCAGGAAGCGTGCGAACGCGAGGTCGTTCTCCACGATCAGCAGCACCTGGTCGCCCTGGTGGATGGAGTCGCGATCGTCGTTGGCCACGTTGTCGGCGGCCAGCACCTCCTCGGGCTCGGCCGGCACTTCCACGACGTCGGGCTGCAGTTCCTCCGCCGGCGGCGCGGGCCGCGCGTTCTGCGGCTGCGCCGCGGGCAGGCGCTTGGGCACCGGCGTGATCGTCGTGTCGCCGCGGAAGTCGGTGGTCAGGCGCCGCGCCGTGCGCGTGGCCATGTAGACCAGCGGCAGGTACAGCGTGAAGGTGGAGCCCTGGCCGGGCACCGACACGAGCCGGATCTCGCCCCCGAGCAGCTTCGACAGCTCACGGCTGATCGCCAGGCCCAGGCCGGTGCCGCCGTACTTGCGGCTGGTGGAGCCGTCGGCCTGCTGGAAGGCCTCGAAGATGATCTGCTGCTTGTCCGGCGAGATGCCGATGCCGGTATCGGACACCGAGAAGGCCAGCACCTGCTGCGCCCGGTTCAGGTCGTCGTTGTCGCCGCTCCAGCCGGCGAAGACTTCCTCGACGGTCAGCGTGACGTGGCCCTGGTGGGTGAACTTGAAGGCGTTGGACAGCAGGTTCTTCAGGATCTGCTGCAGGCGCTTGGCGTCCGTGACCATCGAACCGGGCAGGTTCAGGCCGGTGCGGACCGTGAAGTCCACGTTCTTCGCCTCCGCCACGTGGCGGAAGGTGCGCTCCACGTACAGCTGCAGGTCGGACAGGCGCAGCTCGTTGACGTCGACCACCACCGTGCCGGACTCGATCTTGGACAGGTCCAGGATGTCGTTGATCAGCATCAGCAGGTCGTTGCCGGACGAGTGGATCGTCTTGGCGAACTCCACCTGCTTGGGCGTGAGGTTGCCCTCCGGGTTCTTGCACAGCTGGTCGGACAGGATCAGCAGCGAGTTCAGCGGCGTGCGCAGCTCGTGCGACATGTTGGCCAGGAACTCGGACTTGTACTTGGAGGTCAGCGCGAGCTGCTTGGCCTTTTCCTCCAGGGCCTGGCGCGCCTGTTCCACTTCCGCGTTCTTGCGCTCCACCTCCTGGTTCTGGTGCGCCAGCAGGCGGGCCTTTTCCTGCAGCTCCTCGTTGGTCTGCTGCAGTTCTTCCTGGCGGGACTGGAGCTCCTGGGCCAGCGACTGGGACTGCGCCAGCAGGTCCTCGGTCCGCATGTTGGCCTCGATCGTGTTGATCACGATGCCGATCGATTCCGTCAGCTGGTCGAGGAAGGCCTGGTGGGTCGGGTTGAAGCGCTCGACGCTGGCCAGTTCGATCACGCCGCGCACCTGGCCTTCGAAGATGATCGGCAGCACCAGCACGTTCAGCGGCGTCGTCTCCGTCAGGCCGGAGGCGATCTTCAGCGCCTCGGGGAAGCTGGAAGTCAGCAGGATCTTCTTCTTGTCGAAGGCGCACTGGCCGACCAGGCCCTGCCCCAGGTCGACTTCCTTGCCGTAGGCGCCGTGGCCTTCGGACGCATAGGACGCCATCAGGCGCAGCTTCGGTTGCTCGTGCGTGTAGCGCAGCACGTAGAACTCCGCCTGCTGCGCGCCCACCACGGGGGCCAGCTCGGACAGGATCAGGTGGCCCACCGCGACCAGGTCGCGCTGGCCCTGCAGCATCCGCGAGAACTTGGCCAGGTTGGTCTTGAGCCAGTCCTGCTCGGTGTTGACCTGCGTGGTGTCGCGCAGGTTGCGGATCATCTCGTTGATCGTGTCCTTCAGCGCCGCCACCTCGCCTTGCGCTTCCACGGTGATGGACCGCGTCAGGTCACCCTGCGTCACGGCGGTCGCCACTTCGGCAATGGCGCGCACCTGGGTGGTGAGGTTGGCGGCCAGCTGGTTCACGTTCTCCGTCAGGCCCTTCCAGGTGCCCGCCGCGCCCGGCACCTTGGCCTGGCCGCCCAGCTTGCCTTCCACGCCCACTTCGCGCGCCACCGTGGTCACCTGGTCGGCGAAGGTGGCGAGCGTGTCCGTCATGGAGTTGATCGTGTCGGCCAGCGAGGCGATCTCGCCCTTGGCTTCCACGGTCAGCTTCTGTTCGAGGTCGCCGTTGGCCACCGCCGTCACCACCTTGGCGATGCCGCGCACCTGGGAGGTGAGGTTGCCGGCCATGAAGTTCACGTTGTCCGTGAGGTCCTTCCAGGTGCCGCCCACGCCCTGCACGTAGGCCTGGCCGCCCAGCTTGCCTTCCGTGCCCACTTCGCGGGCCACGCGCGTGACTTCGGAGGCGAAGGAGGACAGCTGGTCCACCATCGTGTTGATGGTGTTCTTCAGCTCCAGGATCTCGCCCTTCACGTCCACGGTGATCTTCTTCGAGAGGTCACCGGCCGCCACGGCCTTGGTCACGTCCGCGATGTTGCGCACCTGCGAGGTCAGGTTGCCGGCCATGAAGTTCACGTTGTCCGTGAGGTCCTTCCAGGTGCCGGCCACCCCCTGCACGTAGGCCTGGCCGCCCAGCTTGCCCTCGGTACCCACTTCGCGCGCCACGCGGGTCACTTCCGAGGCGAAGCTCCGTAGCTGGTCCACCATCGTGTTGATGGTGTTCTTCAGCTCCAGGATTTCGCCCTTCACGTCCACCGTGATCTTCTTCGAGAGGTCACCGGCCGCCACGGCGGTCGTCACCTCCGCGATGTTCCGCACCTGCGCAGTGAGGTTGCCGGCCATCGAGTTCACGGAGTCGGTCAGGTCCTTCCAGGTACCGGCCACGCCCTGCACGTCGGCCTGGCCCCCCAGCTTGCCCTCGGTACCCACTTCGCGCGCCACCCGCGTCACTTCCGAAGCGAAGGATCGCAACTGGTCCACCATCGTGTTGATGGTGTTCTTCAGCTCCAGGATCTCGCCCTTCACGTCCACCGTGATCTTCTTCGAGAGGTCACCGGCCGCCACGGCCTTGGTCACGTCCGCGATGTTGCGCACCTGCGAAGTCAGGTTGCCGGCCATGAAGTTCACGTTGTCCGTGAGGTCCTTCCAGGTGCCGGCCACGCCCTGCACGTCGGCCTGGCCCCCCAGCTTGCCTTCCGTACCCACCTCGCGCGCCACCCGCGTCACTTCGGAAGCGAACGAACGCAGCTGGTCCACCATCGTGTTGATGGTGTTCTTCAGCTCCAGGATCTCGCCCTTCACGTCCACCGTGATCTTCTTGGTCAGGTCACCGGCGGCCACCGCCTTCGTCACGTCGGCGATGTTGCGCACCTGCGCCGTGAGGTTGCCGGCCATGGAGTTCACGGAGTCCGTGAGGTCCTTCCAGGTGCCGGCCACGCCCTGCACGTCGGCCTGGCCGCCCAGCTTGCCCTCGTTACCCACTTCCCGGGCCACCCGAGTGACTTCGGAGGCGAAGGAGGAGAGCTGGTCCACCATCGTGTTGATGGTGTTCTTCAGCTCCAGGATCTCGCCCTTCACGTCCACCGTGATCTTCTTGGACAGGTCACCCGCGGCCACGGCCTTCGTCACGTCCGCGATGTTGCGCACCTGCGAAGTCAGGTTGCCGGCCATGAAGTTCACCGACTCGGTCAGGTCCTTCCAGGTGCCGGCCACGCCCTGCACGTCGGCCTGCCCGCCCAGCTTGCCTTCGGTGCCCACTTCGCGGGCCACCCGCGTCACTTCGGAGGCGAAGGAGGAGAGCTGGTCCACCATCGTGTTGATGGTGTTCTTCAGCTCCAGGATCTCGCCCTTCACGTCCACGGTGATCTTCTTGGACAGGTCACCGGCCGCCACGGCCGTCGTCACTTCCGCGATGTTCCGCACCTGCGCGGTGAGGTTGCCGGCCATCGAGTTCACGGAGTCGGTCAGGTCCTTCCAGGTGCCGGCCACGCCCTGCACGTCGGCCTGGCCGCCCAGCTTGCCCTCGGTACCCACTTCGCGCGCCACGCGCGTCACTTCCGAAGCGAAGGATCGCAGCTGGTCCACCATCGTGTTGATGGTGTTCTTCAGCTCCAGGATCTCGCCCTTCACGTCCACCGTGATCTTCTTCGAGAGGTCACCGGCGGCCACGGCCTTCGTCACGTCCGCGATGTTGCGCACCTGGGCAGTCAGGTTGCCGGCCATCGAGTTCACCGAGTCGGTCAGGTCCTTCCAGGTGCCGGCCACGCCCTGCACGTCGGCCTGGCCCCCCAGCTTGCCCTCGGTACCCACTTCGCGCGCCACCCGCGTCACTTCCGAGGCGAAGGATCGCAGCTGGTCCACCATGGTGTTGATGGTGTTCTTCAGCTCCAGGATCTCGCCCTTGACGTCCACGGTGATCTTCTTGGAGAGGTCACCGGCCGCCACCGCCTTCGTCACGTCCGCGATGTTGCGCACCTGCGAAGTCAGGTTGCCGGCCATGAAGTTCACCGACTCGGTCAGGTCCTTCCAGGTGCCGGCCACGCCCTGCACGTCGGCCTGGCCCCCCAGCTTGCCTTCGGTACCCACTTCGCGCGCCACGCGCGTCACTTCGGAAGCGAACGAACGCAGCTGGTCCACCATCGTGTTGATGGTGTTCTTCAGCTCCAGGATCTCGCCCTTCACGTCCACGGTGATCTTCTTCGAGAGGTCACCGGCCGCCACGGCCTTGGTCACCTCCGCGATGTTGCGCACCTGCGCCGTGAGGTTGCCGGCCATGGAGTTCACGGAGTCCGTGAGGTCCTTCCACGTGCCCGCCACGCCCTGCACCTCGGCCTGGCCGCCCAGCTTGCCCTCGGTACCCACCTCGCGCGCCACGCGCGTCACTTCGGCGGAGAAGGTGCCCAGCTGCTGCACCATCTTGTTGATGGTCATGGCGGTGCGCAGGAATTCGCCTTCCAGCGCGCGGCCGTCGGCCTCCAGGGCCATGGACTTGGAGAGGTCGCCCTGCGCCACCGCGCCGATCACCCGCGCCACTTCGGAGGTCGGGTGCACCAGGTCGGAAATGAGCGAGTTGATCGATTCGGCGGAGTCGCGCCAGAAGCCGCCGGCCGCGGGCATGGCCGCGCGTTCCTTCAGCTTGCCTTCCTTGCCGACCACGCGCGACAGGCGGGCCAGCTCCTGGGACATGCGCACGTTCTCGGAGACCACGTCGTTGAACGCGTCGGCGACCTTGCCGAACAGGCCCGTCCAGTCGTGCGGCAGTTCGGCCTCGACGTTGCCCTTCTTCAATTCGGTCAGGGATCCGAGCAGCGTGCGGGTGCGCTCGGCGGACAGCTCCACTTCGTCCAGCAGCTGGTTGACGCCAGCGATGTTGTCCTGCCAGAAGCCCGTGAGCTTGTCGTCGGTCACGCGGCGACCGGCACGCGAGCCGCTGTGGGGGCCGCCGGCGACCGCCTTGAGCCGGTGGCTGCTGCGCGCGGTCTGCGATGAAAGCTCGTTGAATTCCGCCGCGATCTTGCCGAAGAGACCGTCCCACTCGGTGGGAAGGGAGACGCCCGGCTCGCCACGTCGGAAGGCGGACAACGCCTTCAACACCAGCCTCAGGTCCCCGTCTCGATTCTCAGCAGTCGGCGGTTTCGCCAGAACTTCCATGTGATCCCCCAAAGGTAAGCAACTGTTGGCGCGCCAACAGACCTTGGGAGGGTAGCGCCTCCACAGAAAGCCTTCAACGCGACAGGAAAGGTCAACCCTGCGCAAACCCAATGCTGGCAAGGCTTGTAGGATACGGCCGACATGAAAAGAACCCTGGGGCCTACAGGACTGAAGCGCCCGCGCGACGCCCTCGCATCGATGGCGTTAGACGCGCCAAGCGCCGTCGGACGCGCATTGCGCGAAACATCGTCTTACCTTGCATCAGCAGAATCCGTCGTCGGGAGGCGCGCGCGCGAAGTTCTCGAAAGTTTTCTTCGAGGGGCGGCCACGCCGGCAACCGTCGAAGGGACATGAAAAAAGGCCGCCCGGGGAGAGCGGCCTTTCGCGCGGGGTGCGCAGCGCTTATTGCACCGCGGCCTTCTTGCCGTCCTTGTACGTGTACAGGGTCGTCGCGGCGTTCTTCAGCTCGCCGTTCGGCTCGAACACGATATTGGCGGTGACGCCCTTGTAGTTCGTCTTCTGCAGGAACGGGATGTACTTCTTCGGGTCGATCGAGTTGGCGCGCTTCATCGCGTCGACCAGCACGAAGGTGGCGTCGTACGTGTACGGGCTGTAGATCTGGAACTGGCCCGGGTACTTCTGGTCGTAGCGCTGCTTCCAGGCCTTGCCGCCAGGCATCTTGTCCAGCGAGGCGCCGCCCTCGGCGCACACCACGTTGTCCAGCGTCTTGGCGCCGGCGGCCAGCTTGGCGATCTCCGCCGTGCAGATGCCGTCGCCGCCGAAGAACTTGGCCTTGGTCAGGCCCAGTTGCTCCATCTGGCGCAGCATCGGGCCGGCCTGGACGTCCATGCCGCCGTAGAAGATCGCGTCCGGGTTCTTGGACTTGATCGACGTCAGGATGGCCATGAAGTCGGTGGCCTTGTCGTTGGTGAACTGCGTGTCCACCACCTTCATGCCCTTGGATTCGGCGGTCTTCTTGAACACCTCGGCCACGCCCTGGCCGTAGGCCGTGCGGTCGTCGACGATCGCCACCGACTTCAGCTTCAGCTTGTCGGCCGCATACAGCGCCAGCGCCGCGCCCAGCGCGTTGTCGTTGGCGATGATGCGGTAGGTGGTGTTGTAGCCGGGCTTGGTGAGGTTCGGGTTGGTCGCCGCGCCCGTGACGTGCGGGATGCCGCAGTCGTTGTAGACCTTGGACGCGGGAATGGTGGTGCCCGAGTTCAGGTGGCCGACCACGCCGGCGACCTTCGCGTCGCACAGCTTCTGGGCCGCGGCCGTCCCCTGCTTCGGGTCGGCAGCGTCATCTTCCGCCTGGATCTCGAACCTGACCTTCTTGCCGCCGATCGTGACGCCCTGCTTGTTCAGGTCCTCGATGGCCATGCGGACGCCGTTCTCGTTGTCCTTCCCGTAGTGCGCCTGGCCGCCCGACATGGGCGCGACGTGACCGATCTTGACGACCTGTTCCTGCGCAGCCGCGATGCCGCATGCGGCAGCCAGTGCGACGGCGACCGTCAATCTCAGTTTGAATTGCATGGATACCTCCAGTGTGGATGATGGTTGAGATCCAGTCGTGCTCACTCAACGGCGCGGACCATATCGCAATTTCCGGGCCCGGGCCAGAGGGACACCTCTAGGACTTCAGCGGTTTGCCAGCTTTGCGGTCGCCCGCGCGACGGACCGGAAAAACAAAGCCTGCCCAGCTCAAACGTTTGCGCCGGCTGCGCGTTGACGCGCCTGCAATTCATCGGCGAGCGCTTCGGCCACGACTTCGCGCACGATGCTCTCGACGCGCTCGCGCAGCAAGGGGGTGAGCGCGCTGGTGTGCTCCAGGATGACGGCGGCGATCGTCTCGCGCAGCCGGGTGTCGAGCGTGAGTTCGACCCGCTGCAGCACCCGCTGCGCGAGCTGGTCCTGCGTCAGGGCGGGCAGCGTGCCGAGCGCGGGCGCCAGCGGCGCGGCGCCGCTCTGCACCACTTCGGTCAGCGTCGGCACGAACCGGGGGGGCGTGCGGGTGGCCATCAGCGCGGCTCCCGCTCGGCGACGTCGTGCCTGCGGATCGCATAGCCGCGGTCGGCATAGTGCTTCCAGCGGGCGCGGGCCTGCAGGCGGTCGGCTTCGTCCTGCGAGACCAGCTCGTTCAGGCGCTCGAAGCGCTCGAAGCCTTCCGGCACCGGGCCGCCCAGGTTGACCAGCACCTCGTGGTGCGGCGTGCCGCGCGGCACGTCGGCCAGCACCACCGGCGAGGCGGCGACCACCTGCGCGTCCGCTGCGGCGGCATGGGCGTGCGGGATGAACTCCAGGGCCGAGAAGGTCCACAACTCGGTGTCCAGCCGGCGCAGCAGCTCCGGCTCGCCGGTCACCACCACCCGCGACCCGGCGCCCCTCGCCCGGCGCACCAGCCGACAGGCATAGGCCAGCTTGTCGGGGACGTTGAAATGGAAGGTGACCTCGGTCACGTCACGCGCTGGCCCGTGCCTTGCGTCGGCCCTTGGCGGGCGCCGGCGCGGCCGCCTTGGGCGCAGCGGTGCGCCTGGCGCCGCCACCCGCGGGCGCCTGCGCCAGCAGGTATTCCAGCAGCAGCCCGACCGGGCGTCCGGTGGAACCCTTGTTGCTGCCGCCCTTCCACGCCGTGCCTGCGATGTCCAGGTGGGCCCAGGGATAGTTCTGGGCGAAGCGGTGCAGGAACTTGGCGGCCACCACGGCGCCGCCCGCGCGGCCCGCCACGTTGGCGACGTCGGCGAAGTTGGTCTTCAGGCCTTCGGCGTACTCGTCGTCCAGCGGCAGGCGCCAGCACGGGTCGAGCGCGGCCTCGCCGGCCTGCTGCAGTTGCTGCGCGAGTTCCTCGTCGCTGGCGAACAGGCCGCTGCGCACGCCGCCGAGCGCCACCACGCAGGCGCCGGTGAGCGTCGCGATGTCGATCACCGCGCGCGGCTTGAAGCGTTCGGCGTAGGTCAGCGCGTCGCACAGGATCAGCCGGCCCTCGGCATCGGTGTTGAGCACCTCGATGGTCTGGCCGCTGAGGCTGGTGAGGATGTCGCCCGGCTTGTACGAGGCGCCATCCGGCATGTTCTCGCAGGTCGGGATCAGGCCGATCACGTTCAGGCGCGGCTTGAGTTCGGCCAGGGCGCGGAAGGTGCCCAGCACGCTGGCGGCACCGCCCATGTCGAACTTCATCTCGTCCATCTCGGCCGACGGCTTGATCGAGATGCCGCCGGTGTCGAAGGTGATGCCCTTGCCCACCAGCACGACGGGCGCCTCCCCTTTGGGGCCGCCGTCGTGGCGCAGGATGATGAAGCGCAGCGGTTCGGCCGAGCCCTTGGCCACGCTCATGAAGGAACCCATGCCGATGCGCGCGACTTCCTTGGGGCCCAGCACTTCGACGCCGAAGCCATGCGCGTCCGCGAGCTTCGTCGCCTCTTCGCCCAGGCGCGTCGGCGTGGCGTAGTTGGGCGGCAGGTTCCCGAGCTCGCGCGCGAACTCGATGCCGGCGGCGGCGGCGCGCGCCCGCGCGAAGGCTTCGCGGTCGGCTGCGGCATCGGCCACGCCGATCACCACCTTCTTCAGTTCGCGCGCTTCCGGCTTGGACTTGGTGGTGACGTACACATAGCTGCTTTCGGCCGTGCCGCAGACCGCGGCACGCACGCCATCGGCGCCGCTGGCCGGCGGCACGAGGATCACCATGCGCTTTGCGGGCGAGGACTTCACGGAGGCGGCCGCGGCCTGCACCGCGCTTTGCAGGCGCTTGCCCGAACCATCGCCGGCGCCGGCGAGGATCACGCGCGGCGCGGCGATGCCCTGCGCGCGGTAGGCCTGCAGCAGCTTGCCGGCCTTGGGTTCGAGATCCTTGGCGGCCAGGGCGGCAGACACGAGGGCGGAAACGGGGTCCTTGCCAGCCTGGAAGTTCTCCGGCACGAGCACCACCAGCACGTCGCACTTTTCCGCAGCCGCACCCGCGACGTCCAGGGTCTTGAGTTCGAAGTCCATAATCCCTTGTTGTTCACGCGCCTGTCGCGCCGCAGCCGCCGATGTTATTCCATTCAACCGTTCGCAAGGAACTCGCCCGCAGTTTCGGCGCCTCGCTCGTCGTGCTGGTCACCATCATCGTCACGATGACGCTGATCCGCACCCTCAGCCTCGCCAACCGCGGCAGTGTGAACCCCGAGGAAGTGATGATGGTGATGGGGTACACCGTGCTCGGCTACCTCGCCACCATCCTCACGCTGTCGCTGTTCATCGCCATCGTCGGCACGCTCTCGCGCATGTACCGCGACAGCGAGATGGTGATCTGGTTCAGCGCCGGGCGGGGACTGTCCTCGCTGATCACCCCTCTGTTCCGCTTCGCCTGGCCGGTGCTGGCGGTGATCGCGCTGCTCTCGCTCGTGGTGTGGCCCTGGGCCAACCTGCAGACGCAGGAGCTGAAGGAGCGCTATGGCAAGCGCGGCGACCTCGAACGCGTGGCACCCGGCCAGTTCCAGGAATCGGCCAGCGGCCAGCGCGTGTTCTTCCTGGACAAGGACACGCCGGACAACAAGTCCGGCCGCAACATCTTCATCTCCACCCGCGAGAAGGACCGCGAGACGGTGACGTCCGCGCGCAGCGGCCACGTCGAAACCGTGGGCGACAGCCAGTTCCTGCTGCTGTCCAACGGCCAGCGGCTGGAGAACTCGCTCTCGGGCGAGGGTCTGCGCATCAGCGAATTCGAGGTGCATGGCAGCCGCGTCAAGGGCACCACGCTCACCAGCATGGACGAAAGCCCGGCCAAGGCGCGCTCCACGCTGGAACTGCTGCGGGACCGCAACCCGCGCAACAAGGGCGAACTGGCCTGGCGCCTGGGCAACGCGCTGGCCGCGATCAACTTCATCCTGCTCGCCGTCACCGTCTCCAGCGTCAATCCGCGCGTGGGCCGCAGCGGCAACCTGGTGTTCGCCCTGTTCGCCTTCGTCGTGTACTACAACCTGCTGAACCTCGGCCAGAGCTGGATCGCATCCGGCCGCGTGCCCTTCGCGCCCTTCGTGCTGCTGCTGCACGGCGGCACCTTCCTGCTCGCCGCGGTGTGGCTCGGCAAGCAGCACAACAACTGGCGCGTCGCCCCGCTCATGCGGCGCCTGCGGGGTCGCGGCGAGTGAAGACGATCCGGCGGCTGATCTACGTCGAGGTGGTGCAGGCGGTGGCTTTCGTGAGCCTCGGCTTCCTGGCGCTGTTCTTCTTCTTCGACTTCGTGGACGAACTGCCCAACCTGGGCAAGGGCATCCAGCCTTACCGCATGACGCAGGCGCTGCTCTATGTGGGCCTGCGCATGCCGAGCCACCTGTACGAGCTGCTGCCGATCGCGGTGCTGATCGGAACCATCTTCGTCATGGCGCGCTTCGCCCAGAGCTCGGAATACACGATCCTGCGCACCAGCGGCCTGGGGCCGTGGCGGGCCTTGCGCGCCCTGTTGCTGCTCGGATTCGCCTTCACCCTGCTGACGGTGCTCACCGGCGATTACCTGAGCCCCCTGAGCGACCGCACGGGCCAACTGCTCAAGGCCCGCATGGACGGCTCTCTTTCGGTGGGCACCACCGGCGCCTGGCTCAAGGAGCGGCAGCGCTACTTCTCGTACAACGTCAACGTGAAGTCGCTCTCCCCCGACGGCCAGCTCCTGGGCATCCGCATCTTCGAGGCCGACACCCGCGGCTACCTGGTCTCGCTCACGCAGGCGGCGCGCGGCAGCTTCGCCGACGACGGCGCCTGGGTGCTGAACGACGTCACCCGCACGGAATTCACCAACGGCGACTCCGCCCGGGTGCAGCACAGCAAGCTGCCCACCCTGCGCTGGCCGACGGAGATCACGCAGGAGATGGTGGCGGTCGCGCTGCTCAAGCCCGAGCGCATGAGCACCATCGCGCTGTTCCAGTACATCCAGCACCTGGAGGCGAACTCGCAGACCTCGCAGCGCTACGAGATCGAGTTCTGGCGCAAGGTCTTCTATCCCCTCAGCTGCCTGGTGATGGTGGTGCTGGCGCTGCCCTTCGCCTACCTGCATTTCCGCTCCGGCGGGATCACCAGCTACGTGTTCGGCGGCGTGCTGATCGGCATCAGCTTCTTCCTCCTGAACAACCTGTTCGGGTACATCGGCAACCTGCAGAACTGGATCCCGTGGATCGCCGCCGGCACGCCCGGGCTGCTTTACACGCTGCTCTCGCTGGGCGCCTTCGGCTGGCTGGTCCTGCGCAGGTAGGCCATGGCGCGCGCGGTGATCCTGTTCGGCCACGGCTCGCGCGACCCGCTGTGGCGGCTGCCGATGGAAACCGTTGCCGCCCGGCTGCGCGCGCAGCACCCGGAAGTCGCGGTGCGCTGCGCCTACCTCGAACTGGACGCACCCGACCTCGCCACCGCGGCATCGGACCTGGTTGCGGGCGGTGCGCGGCAGGTCACCATCCTTCCCATGTTCCTCGGCACCGGCCGCCACGCGCGCGAGGACCTGCCGCTGCTGGTGCGCCAGCTGGAGGCAGCCCATCCCGATGTCGCTTTCGTCCTGCAGAAGGCGGTCGGCGAAGATGGACGCGTGCTGGACCTGATCGCCAAAATTGCCCTGGAGTAGCGGCTCACGGCATAATGAATTTCTTTCTTAGAAGAAATTCGGCATGAACCTGCATCAGTTTCGCTTCGTGCAGGAAGCGGTGCGGCGCAATCTCAACCTGACGGAAGCAGCCAAGGCGCTGCACACCTCGCAGCCCGGGGTGTCGAAGGCGATCATCGAGCTCGAGGAGGAGCTGGGCGTCGAGATCTTCGCCCGCCACGGCAAGCGGCTCAAGCGCGTGACGGAGCCGGGCCAGCACGTCCTCAAGAGCATCGAGCTGATCATGCGGGAGGTCGGCAACCTCAAGCGCATCGGCGAGCAGTTCAGCGCCCAGGACAGCGGCACGCTCTCCATCGCCACCACGCACACGCAGGCGCGCTACGTGCTGCCGCTGTCGGTGGCCAAGCTGCGCGAGCTCTATCCCAAGGTCAGCGTCAGCCTGCACCAGGGCTCGCCGGACCAGGTGGCGAAGATGGTGATGGAGGAGACGGCGGAGATCGGCATCGCGACCGAGTCGCTCGGCGACTACCCCGACCTCATCACCCTGCCCTGCTACGAGTGGCAGCACGTGCTGGTGCTGCCGCAGGCGCATCCGCTGGCGAAGAAGGAGCGCATCACGCTGGAGGACATCGCGGGCGAGCCGCTGGTGACCTACCACCCGTCCTTCACCGGCCGCACGCGCATCGACAGCGCCTTCGCGCAGAAGAAACTGCAGCCGCACATCGCGCTGGAGGCGATCGACTCCGACGTGATCAAGACCTATGTGCGCCTGGGCCTGGGCATCGGCATCGTCGCCGAGATGGCGGTGCGCGAGGACGGCAGCAACAACGACCTGGCCACGCGGCCCCTGGGCACGCTCTTCGGCCAGAATCTGGCCCGGGTCGCCTTCAAGCGCGGCGCCTACCTGCGCAACTTCGTCTACCGCTTCGCCGAACTGCTTTCTCCCGACCGCCTGGACCGCAACCTCATCGCCAAGGCCATGAGCGGCCACGGCAACGACTACGAGATGTGACTCCCGCCCGAATCCTGCCCATGTCGAACACCGAAAGAACGCCCCCGATCGCCACCAAGTTCCCCACCATGGGGACCACCATCTTCACGGTGATGTCCGCGCTGGCCACCGAGAAGAACGCCGTCAACCTGGGCCAGGGTTTTCCGGACTTTGAATGCGACCCGAAGCTGGTCGACGCGGTCACCGAAGCCATGCGCCAGGGCCTGAACCAGTACCCGCCGATGACGGGCATCACGCCGCTGCGCGAGGCGGTCTCGGCCAAGATCGAGGCGATCTACGGGCGCAAGTACGACCCGGCGGCCGAGATCACGATCACGGCTGGCGCCACGCAGGCGATCATCACGGCGGTGCTGGCCATCGTGAAGCCGGGCGACGAAGTGATCGTGCTGGAGCCGTGCTACGACAGCTACGTGCCCAACATCGAGCTGGCCGGCGGCAAGGTCGTGCGCGTGCCGCTGGTGCCCCACAGCTTCCGCCCGGATTTCGGCAAGATCGCCGCCGCGATCACGCCGCGCACCCGCGCGATCATGATCAATTCGCCGCACAACCCGAGCGGCACGGTGTGGACGCGCGAGGAGATGCTGCAGCTGCAGGACCTGCTGGCGCCGACCGACATCTTCGTGATCAGCGACGAGGTCTACGAGCACATGGTGTTCGACGGCCAGCTGCACCAGAGCGCGGCGCGCTTTCCGGGGCTGGCGGCGCGCTCCATCATCGTCTCCAGCTTCGGCAAGACCTACCACGTCACCGGCTGGAAGATCGGCTACGTGGCCGCGCCGGCGGTGCTCTCGGCGGAGTTCCGCAAGGTGCACCAGTTCAACGTCTTCACGGTGAACACGCCCATGCAGTTCGGCCTGGCCCGCTACATGGCTTCGCCGGAACCCTACCTGCAGCTGCCCGCCTTCTACCAGCGCAAGCGCGACCTGTTCCGCGAAGGGCTGGCGCAGACGCGCTTCGAGCTGCTGCCCAGCGAGGGCACCTACTTCCAGTGCGTCGACATCTCGAAGGTCAGCGACCTGAAGGAAGACGAATTCTGCAAGTGGCTCACCAGCGAGATCGGCGTGGCGGCGATCCCGCTGTCGGCGTTCTACGGCGGCGGCTTCGACCAGCGGGTGGTGCGGTTCTGCTTCGCGAAGAAGGACGAGACGCTGCGGGCGGCGCTGGGGCGGTTGGCGAAGCTTTGACCGCTGGGGTTCGCGCGCTGCTCGCGGCTCACCGCCAGCCTACCGGCGGCTGCGGATCGTAGGCTGGCGGTGAGCCGCGCAGCGCGCGAACCCCAGCTCCTTCAGCACTGGATCGGGTTCCTGCAGAACTTCTCCAGCGGGCTCACCACGCTCTGCCCGCGCACGGCGTTGTGTGCCTTCGGGCCGACCTCGAAGCTGAGCTTCATCTCGTATTTCTTGAAGAACTCGTCGAAGAGTTCGGCCCCCAGGGTGGCATAGGCCGTCAGCGTGTCGGCGGCCGCGTCGTGCGTGAGCAGCACCGCGCACAGCGGTTGCTTCGCGGGCCCCGAGAGCACCTCGGCGCCCTTGGCGGGGTCGTACTGGCTGTGCTCGGCGCAGCAGTGGATCAGCCCGTCCTGCACGCCGCGCTGCGCCCGCGTCTTGCGAAAGCTGATGAAGCTCACGTCCTTCGTGGGATACACCAGCTGGTGCGCGCAGATGGCCGAGAAGGCGACGATGCTGCGGTTGCGCCCGACGCCACCCGGCCAGTTGTAGGCCCCGCGTTCCGGCACGCTCAGCGAGTGCGCGGGCACCTGCTTGCCCAGGTCCAGCAGGAACACCGGCGTGGCCTCGAAGGGGTAATGGAAGACGTAGTTCGCCTGCGGCTTGAGCTCCGAGGTCCGCAGCGGATCGCCGCGTTCGTTCACGAGCAGGGCCGGGGCATAGTCCTTCTGCTTCGCATTGGCGGCCCAGGCCGCCGAGGTCAGGCCGGCCGACAGGCAGGCGGCGCCCGCGGAACAGGATTCCAGGAAGCTGCGTCTGTCCATTGTTCGTATCCCCCAGGCAGGCGCCACGGTAGCCCCCGGCACCGGCGCCGCGCATCGGGTGTTTTACCGCCTACGCAGCTTCGCGGGGGGACGAATCAGCCATCGAGCTGGTCCCAGGCCTTCTGCAGCCGCTTCACGCTCACCGGCTGCGGCGTGCGCAGTTCCTGGGCGAACAAGCTGACGCGAAGCTCCTCCAGCAGCCAGCGGTAGTCTTCCGTCCTCTCATCCGTGGTGCCCTTGCGCTCGGCCACGAGCCGCCAGTAGCGCTGCTCCAGCGGCTTCAGCTCGGCCAGGCGCGCCGCATCGCGCGCCGGGTCGGCCCGCAGCTTGTCCAGCCGCAGCACGATGGCCTTCAGGTAGCGCGGCAGGTGCTGCAGGCGCATCCACGGCGTGCTCGCCAGGAAGCGCTTGGGCACCAGCCGCTGCAGCTGCTGGGCAGCGTCGGCGGTGGCATCGGGCTGGATCTTCGTGTCCTTGATCTTGCGCACGGCCGCCGCGTAGTCGATGAGGATGGTCGCCCCCAGGCGCGCGACCTCGTTGGCGATCAGGGTCAGGCGGCCACGACCTTCGTCCAGCCGGCGCTGGAAGTCCGCCGCCGTCGCCGGCAGCGGATCCTGCAGGAAGGCGCGGTCCAGCGCGACCTCGATGACCTGGTCGCGCAGCTCCTCCTGCGTGCCCAGCGGCATGAAGGCCACCGCCATCTTCTGCAGCTCGGGGATGTTCTTCTCGACGTACTTCAGCGCGTCGCGCAACTGCAGCGCGAACAGGCGCCGCAGGCCGGCGCGATGGCGCGCGGCGGCGACTTCCGGCTCGTCGAAGACCTCGATGGTGACAGCGTCCTTGCGGTCGATCAGCGCCGGGAAGCCGACCAGGCTGGTGCCGCCCTTGCGCACTTCCATCAGCTCGGGCAGTTCGCCGAAGGTCCACGCGGTGTAGCGCTTTTCGCCGTCGGCTGTTCCTCCTCCCCCCTTCGGGGGGAGGTCGGGAGGGGGGCGCTCCCCCCCGCCACGCGCTGGCGAAGGAGCGCGCCCACCCTGCCCCCCCCCGGAGGGGGAGGGAGAAGAGGAGACCTTGAGGCCGGCGAGAGCCTGGAAGGCTCCGCGCGCCTTCGCCCCCCACTCCGCCTTCAGCGCCCCGAGGTTGCGCCCCATCCCGAGCTGGCGGCCGTGTTCGTCGACGACGCGGATGTTCATGAACAGGTGCGCCGGCACCATGTCCAGCTTGAAGTCGGTGCGCTTGACGTCCAGGCTGGTCGCGTCGCGGACCTGCTTGAGCAGGGCATCGGTGAGGCTGCCGCTGCCGAAGCGCATCGGATCGGACAGCACCTGCGCCAGCCGCGTCGCCGATTCCGGCAGCGGCACGAAACGCGAGCGCGGCTTTTGCGGCAGGCTTTTCAGCAGCGCCTGGATCTTGTCCTTCAGCATGCCGGGAACGAGCCACTCCGAGCGCTCCTCGCTGACCTGGTTCAACACGAACAGCGGCACGGTCACGGTGAGGCCGTCGCGCGCATCGCCGGGTTCGTGCAGGTAGGTCGCCGAGCAATCGACGCCCCCCAGCTTGACGGTCTTCGGGAAGGCATTGCTGGTGATGCCCGCCGCCTCGTGCCGCATCAGCTCGTCGCGCGAGAGCTTCAGCAGGTCCGGATCGGCGCGGCTCGCCTCGCGGTACCAGCGCTCGAAGGTCGCGCCGCTGTAGACGTCCTTAGGAACCTGCTGGTCGTAGAAGGCGTAGATCAGTTCCTCGTCGACCAGCACGTCCTGCCGCCGCGACTTGTGTTCCAGCTCCTCGACCTTCTGGATCTGCTTCTGGTTGGCCGCCAGGAAGGGCAGCCGCGTCTCCCATTCGCCCGCCACCAGGCCTTCGCGGATGAAGATGTCGCGCGCACCGTGCAGGTCCGCGCGCGCGAACGGCACCCGCCGGCCGCTGTAGATCACCAGGCCGTACAGCGTCGCGCGCTCCAGCGCCACGACCTCCGCCGCCTTCTTCTCCCAGTGCGGATCGAGCAGCTGCTTCTTCAGCAGGTGGCCGGCGACCTCCTCCACCCACTGCGGCTCGATGTTGGCGATGCCGCGACCGAACAGGCGCGTGGTCTCCACCAGTTCGGCCACCACGATCCAGCGGCCCGGGCGCTTCTTCAGGTGCGCGCCCGGGTGGCGGTAGAACTTGATGCCGCGGGCGCCGAGATAGGCCTCGTCGTCTTCCAGCTTGTAGCCCAGGTTGCCCAGCAGGCCGGACAGCATCGCCTTGTGGATCTGCTCGTAGCTGGCGGGCTGCTCGTTCAGGCGCCACTTCTGCTCGGTGATCACCGTCAGCAGCTGGCTGTGGACGTCGCGCCATTCGCGCACCCGGCGCACGTTGACGAAGTTCTGCCGCAGCAACTGCTCGTACTGGCGGTTGGAAAGCTTGTGATCCTTGCCGTGCCCGCCGCGCGATTCGTCCAGCCATTGCCACAGGCGCAGGTAGCCGGAGAACTCGCTCTTCTCGTCGTCGAACTTCGCGTGCTGCTGGTCGGCCTGGGCCTGCATCTCCATCGGCCGGTCGCGCACGTCCTGCAGCGACAGCGCCGAGGCGATCACCAGCACTTCCTGCAGCGCGCCGCGCTGGCGCGCCTCCAGGATCATGCGGCCCACGCGCGGGTCGAGCGGCAGGCGCGCGAGTTCCGCGCCCATCGGCGTGAGCTCGTTCTCGTCGTCCACCGCACCCAGCTCGTTGAGCAGGTCGTAGCCGTCGGCGATCGCCCGGCGCGAAGGCGGATCGATGAAGGGGAAGTCCTCCACGCTGCCCAGGCGCAGCGACTTCATGCGCAGGATCACGCCGGCCAGCGAGGAGCGCAGGATCTCCGGATCGGTGAAGCGCGGGCGGCCGGCGAAGTCCTGCTCGTCGTACAGGCGGATGCAGATGCCGTTGGCGACCCGGCCGCAGCGGCCGGCGCGCTGGTTCGCCGCCGCCTGGCTCACGGGCTCCACCAGCAGCTGCTCCACCTTGCTGCGGAAGCTGTAGCGCTTCACGCGCGCGGTGCCGGTGTCGATCACGTAGCGGATCCCGGGCACCGTGAGCGAGGTCTCGGCCACGTTGGTGGCCAGCACGATGCGGCGGCCGCTGTGGTTGTCGAACACCCGGTCCTGCTCCGCCTGCGACAGGCGGGCAAACAGGGGCAGGACTTCGGCGTTGCGCGTGAGCGCATCGTGCGCGAGGTGCTTGCGCAGGTGGTCCGCCGCCTCACGGATCTCGCGCTCGCCGGGCAGGAAGACCAGGATGTCGCCGGGTGCGTTGCCGCGCCACAGCTCGTCGACGCCCTGCGCGATGGCGTCGTTCAGGTCGAAGTCGCGCGATTCCTCGAACGCATGCCAGCGCTGCTCCACCGGGAAGGTGCGGCCCGACACGTAGATCACCGGCGCCGGGCCGTCCTTCGACGCGAAGTGCTGCGCGAAACGCTCGGCATCGATGGTCGCCGAGGTCACCACCACCTTCAGGTCCGGCCGCCGCGGCAGCAACTGCCGCAGGTAGCCCAGGAGGAAGTCGATGTTGAGGCTGCGCTCGTGCGCCTCGTCGATGATGATGGTGCCGTAGGCCCTGAGCAGCGGGTCCGACTGCGTCTCCGCCAGCAGGATGCCGTCGGTCATCAGCTTGACCGAGGCGTCGCGCGCCAGCCGGTCGGTGAAGCGGACCTTGTAGCCCACCACCTCGCCCAGCGGCGTCTGCAGTTCCTGGGCGATGCGCTTGGCGACGCTGGAGGCGGCGATCCGGCGCGGCTGCGTGTGGCCGATCAGGCGGCCCTTGCCTTCGGCTGCGTTGATGCGGCCGCGGCCCATGGCCAGCGCGATCTTGGGCAGCTGGGTGGTCTTGCCCGAGCCGGTCTCGCCGCAGACGATCACCACCTGGTGCGCCGCCATGGCGGCCATGATCTCGTCGCGCCGGGCGGAAACCGGCAGGTTCTCGGGAAAGGTGATGTTCAGGGCGGACGGCAAGGCGGCTTGGCGCAAAGGGTGCGTGCGTCATTCCCGCGCAGGCGGGAATCCAGGGGTCCTCGTTTCACGCGCTGCGCGCGTGCCCTGGATCCCCGCCTTCGCGGGGATGACGAAAATGCACGCGGGCATGACGAAAATGCACGCCGGGATGACGAAAGTGCACGCGGGGATGGCCAAAGTGCACGCGGAGGAAATGAACGCGGGATGACGAAATCGAGGCCGCGATTATCGCCGTTGCGGCGCCCCGCGCTCAGGCCGCCATGGCCTGCGGAGGCTCGGGCGCGGCCGCTTCGTCCAGCACGAGCTCGGCGATCTGCTCCGCCTCCTTGTCGAAGTAGGCCAGCCGGCCGGCATAGCTCCAGGCCGTGCGGGCCATCGCGCGGGCGGTGCCCACCACCTGCGAGGGCCGCACGTGCGTGCTGGTGCCGAGCACCCCGATGCCCACCTCGGCCACCCAGCTGGTGTCGCCGGCCTCCAGGCCGGCGGGGTCGCGGCTGGTGCTCAGGGTCACCGGCCGCATGATGCGGTCGCGGATGGTGCGCGCCAGCAGGCCGAGGCGCTGGACGTCGGCGGTGTACGGCACCACCAGCAGGAAGCCGTCCTCGCTCAGGCGGCCCATCTCCACGTTGGGCGGCACGCAGCGGCGCAGCCGCCCCGCCGTGACGAACAGCGCGTGGTTGAAGGCCGCCCGGCCATGCAGGTTCTCCAGCGCGTACAGGTTGGCGACGCAGATCGCCAGGACTCCGATCGGCCGCACCTCCGCACTCCGGCGGAAGAAGACCTCGCCCACCATCTGCCCGGTCTCGCTGTGCGAGCGCATGCGCGTGACCGGGTCGTAGCTGGGGCCGTGCGCCATCACCTCGGCCAGCTCCAGCAGGTAGGAGTAGCGTGCCCACAGCACGGAGGCCACCACGCTCAGGTAGGCGCAGCCGGCCACCGCGCTGATCGCATGGACCGGCCAGGCCCGGGTGCGCGTCAGCGCGATCCAGCTCAGGCCCGCGATGGCGACCAGCATGAAGAAGATGCCGGCGACGAAGGTCCAGCCGGCGCGGTCGCCCCGGCGCGCCCCGCGCATGGCCACCACCAGCATCACGGCGCCGACGGCAAAGGCCGTGATCGAGCTGAGCGCCAGGGCTTCCTCGGCCTCCAGCGCCCAGCCTGCCACCACCACGGCCACGCCGGCGCCGACCAGCGCCCCGACCACGCGGTATCCCACGGCACGCTGCCGCAGCATGCCCATCGTGGAGGTCAGCATCAGCCCGAGGCTGACGGCGGTGGCGACGGCCACGTGCGCGAGCACGCGCGCCTCCAGCTTGCCGTCGATCGGCAGCCAGCCCAGGTAGGCCACCACAAAGCCGGCCGAGGCGATGGAGGTCAGCGCCGCCATCAGGGCCACGCGCCGGTGCGAACGGACGAACGCCGCCAGCGAGATGATCAGCATCATCGTGGCCGTGCAGAAGAAGGCGCCCCAGAAGCCTGCGGCGAGCGTGTCCATGCGCGGAAGATAACCGAAAGCCGCAGGGTTGCTGCCCCGCGGGATCACGGGTTCGGCCGGCCGCGCGGGCGCCGTCCCTTAAACTGTTGCGCCGATGTCCGCCATCTTCAATTTCACCTTCGTTCCCTGGTTCCGCTCCGTGGCGCCGTACATCCACATGCACCGGGGCAAGACCTTCGTGGTGGGCATGGCCGGCGAGGCCATCGCGGCGGGCAAGCTGCCGCACATCGCGCAGGACCTCGCGCTGATCCAGAGCATGGGCGTGCGGGTGGTCCTGGTCTACGGCTTCCGGCCGCAGGTCAACGAGCAGCTGCGCGCCAAGGGCCACGAGGCGCGCTACTCGCACGGCATGCGCATCACCGACGAAGTCGCGCTCGATAGCGCGCAGGAAGCCGCGGGGCAGCTGCGCTACGAGATCGAGGCGGCCTTCAGCCAGGGCCTGCCCAACACGCCCATGGCGGGCTCCACGGTGCGGGTGATCTCGGGCAACTTCATCACGGCGCGGCCGGTCGGCATCCTCGATGGCGTCGACTTTCGCCATTCCGGGCTGGTGCGCAAGGTGGACGTCGCCGGCATCAAGCGCACGATCGACCTCGGCGCGATGGTGCTGCTGTCGCCCTTCGGCTTCTCGCCCACCGGCGAGGCCTTCAACCTGACCATGGAGGAGGTCGCGACCAGCGTCGCGGTCGCCCTGCAGGCCGACAAGCTGATCTTCCTGACCGAGATCCCCGGCGTGCGCGTGAAGCCGCTGGAGCCGGAAAGCGAGGACAACCCGATCGACACCGAGCTGCCGCTGGCGGCGGCCAAGCAACTGCTCGCCGGCCTGCCCCCGGCGCACGCGCCCACCGACACCTCGTTCTACCTGCAGCACTGCGTGAAGGCCTGCGAGGCCGGCGTGGAGCGCAGCCACATCATCCCCTTCGCCGTCGACGGCTCGCTGCTGCTGGAGATCTACGTGCACGACGGCATCGGCACCATGGTGGTGGACGAGAAGCTGGAGGAGCTGCGCGAGGCGACAGCGGACGACGTGGGCGGGATCCTGCAGCTGATCGAACCGTTCGAGAAGGACGGCACGCTGGTCAAGCGCGATCGCACCGAGATCGAGCGCGACATCGCCAACTACACGATCATCGAGCACGACGGCGTGATCTTCGCGTGCGCCGCGCTCTATCCCTACCCCGAGGCCCGCACCGGCGAGATGGCGGCGCTGACGGTCTCGCCCCAGAGCCAGGGCCAGGGCGACGGCGACAAGATCCTGCGGCGCGTCGAGCAGCGCGCCCGCGCGATGGGGCTGGAAAGCATCTTCGTGCTGACCACGCGCACCATGCACTGGTTCCTGCGGCGCGGCTTCGTGCAGGTCGACCCCGAGTGGCTGCCCGATGCGCGCAAGCGCAAGTACAACTGGGACCGGCGCAGCATGGTCTTCGTCAAGAAGCTCGTCTAGGAAGTTCCTACAGGCGCTGCGCCTGGCGACTACACACGCGCGGCCCGGGGCGCTCTACCTTGATCCCTGCAGATCGAGGAGTGCCCCATGTTCCGTTCTTCCGTGCGCGACGAAACCGCCCTGCTCGCGGGCTTGCGCCCCCACCTGCGGGCCCTGCCCGGTGCCGCCGCCGATGACCCGGAGCTCATCGCGCGGCTGGCCCGCGCCCGCCTCGCGCTGCTGGGCGAGGCTTCGCACGGCACGCAGGACTTCTATGCCGAACGGGTGGCGCTGAGCCAGCGGCTGATCACGCAGCACGGCTTCAATGCGCTGGTGATGGAGGCCGACTGGCCCGACGCGTGGCGCGTCAACAGCTACATCCGCGGCCGCTCGGACGACCGGGATGCGGCGGCGGCGCTGTCCGGCTTCGAGCGCTTCCCCACCTGGATGTGGCGCAACACCGTGATGACGGGCTTCGTCGAGTGGCTGCGCGCGTACAACGCCAGCCGGCCGCCTTCGCAGCAGGTCGGCTTCTACGGCATGGACCTGTACAGCCTCTACAGCTCGATGGCGCAAGTGCTGAAGTACCTGGACCGCGTCGACCCCGAAGCAGCGCAGCGGGCCCGCAGCCGCTATGCCTGCTTCGACCACTACGGCGAGGACAGCCAGGCCTACGGCTACGCGGCCAGCTTCGGCATGAAGTCCACCTGCGAGGACGAGGTGATCCAGCAGCTGCGCGAGATGAACCGGCGCGCCGGGGAGATGCTTGCGGGCTCGCGCGAGGACCGCGCGCACTCCTTCTACGCCCAGCAGAATGCCCGGCTCGTGCGCAACGCGGAGGAGTACTACCGGACCATGTTCCACGGCCGCGTGTCGTCCTGGAACCTGCGCGACAGCCACATGGTGGAGACGCTGCAGGCGCTCGAGAAGTACCTGGGCGAGGTGACCGGCAGCGCGCGCATGATCGTCTGGGCCCACAACTCGCACCTGGGCGACGCCAGCGCCACCGAGATGGGCGACATCGGCGAGTGGAACGTGGGCCAGCTGGCGCGGGACCGCTGGGGCGAAGATGCGGTGCTGGTGGGCTTCAGCACGCACCACGGCAGCGTGACGGCCGCTTCGGAATGGGACGGGCCGGCCGAGCGCAAGCGGGTGCGGCCGGGCCTGCCGGGAAGCTTCGAGGACCTGTTCCACCAGTGCGGGGAGGAGCGCTTCTGGCTGGACCTGCGCGGGAATGCGGCGCTTGCGGAACTGCTGCAGGAGCGGCGGCTGGAGCGGGCGATCGGCGTGATCTACCTGCCGCAGTCAGAGCGCGTCAGCCACTATTTCCACACGAAGCTGCCGGCACAGTTCGATGCGGTGATCCACATCGACGGGACGCATGCGCTGCAGCCGCTGGGGGCGGAGCCGGCGTGGCATGTCGGGGAGCCGGCGGAGACGTATCCGTCGGGGTTGTGATGTCGCGATGGTTAACGCTGGGGTTCCGGCGCTTCGCGCGTCACCGCCAGCCTACACAACACGGGCTCCGACTCGTAGGCTGGCGGTGAGCCGCGAAGCGCGAACCCCAGCGTTGATCTCAGGCCGCGATGGCTTGGCCCCGCTCGGCCCCCGCACCGCGGCCAAGCTGCCGCACCACCAGCGTGAGCGCCACAACGATGATCGCGCTGAACGCCACGAACGACCAGTTCGCCAGCGAGCCGCCCAGGAAGGTCCAGTCGATCTTCGTGCAGTCGCCGCTGCCCTTGAAGATCATCGGGATCGCGCGGCGCAGCGGGAAGTTCTCGATCATCCCGTAGAAGTCGCGGCCGCAGGACGCGACTTCGGGCGGGTACCACTGCAGCCAGCTCTGGCGGGCGGCGACGAAGGCCCCGAAGCCCGCCGCCAGCAGCATCAGGACGGCGCCGGCGAGCTGCGCGCCGCGAGGCCGAAACGCGGCCGCCAGGGCGGCAATGAGCACCACCAGGATCAGCGCATAGCGCTGCACGATGCACATGGGGCATGGCACCAGCCCCACCACCAGTTGCAGGTACAGCCCGAAGCACAGCATGGCGATGCCGGCCACCGCCACCGTCGCGAGGACGCGCCGGGGGGCGGTATCGAACCAGTTCAACAGCTTGCCGCTCATTCTTCTCACCCCTCCTGCGGGGGGCTTCAGATGCCCGCGCCGCTCTCCAGAAACACGCGGGCCTTGCGCGGCGTCACCACCAGCGTTTCGCCCTCCTTCAACCCCATCTCCCGGTACTGTTCGGCGGGAATCTGCGCCTCGATGATGGGGTCGGACTGTGAATTGTCCACCGGTTTGGTGCCGTCCAGCGGTAGAAGTTCCAGCCGGGCGATCGGGCCGACGACGATCGCGCGCGCCAGCTTGGCCGGGATGCCGGCCGCTCCGGGCAGGTAGCGCTGCACGTCCAGGTCGTGCGGCCGCACGTAGGCCGACGCGGGGGCGTTCTGCGCCTGCGCATGCTCGGGCGAGGCGAACTGCATGCCCTCGATGTGCACCTCGCCCTCGTGGGCGCGGCCCTGGAACAGGTTCACGTCGCCCAGGAAGCCGTAGACGAAGGGGCTGGCCGGATGGTCCCAGACCTCCTGCGGCGAGCCGACCTGCTCGATGTTGCCGGCGTTCATCAGCACCACCCGGTCGGCCACTTCGAGCGCCTCTTCCTGGTCGTGCGTGACGAAGATCGAGGTGACGTGCAGGTCGTCGTGCAGGCGGCGCAGCCAGCGGCGCAGTTCCTTGCGCACCTTGGCGTCGAGGGCTCCGAAGGGCTCGTCGAGCAGCAGCACCTTGGGTTCCACCGCCAGGGCGCGGGCCAGCGCGATGCGCTGCCGCTGGCCGCCGGACAGCTGCGAGGGGAAGCGGTCGGCCAGCCAATCGAGCTGCACCAGGTTCAGCAGCTCGTGCACCTTCTGCTTGATCTGGGCATCGCCCGGGCGCTGGCCGCGCGGCTTGACGCGCAGGCCGAAGGCCACGTTCTCGAACACGGTCATGTGCCGGAACAGCGCGTAGTGCTGGAACACGAAGCCGACCTGGCGCTCGCGCACGTGCACGTCGGTCGTATCCTCGCCGGCGAACAGGATGCTGCCGGTGTCGGCCGTCTCCAGGCCGGCGATGATGCGCAGCAGCGTGGTCTTGCCGCAGCCGGAGGGACCGAGCAGCGCCACCAGCTCGCCGGATGCGATGTTCAGCGACACGTCCTTCAGCGCCCGGAAGTCGCCGAAGTTCTTGCTGACGTTGCGGATCTCGATGCTCATAGGGCTTGGGGGGTTGCTCCCTCTCCGCTCCGGGGAGAGGGTTGGGGTGAGGGACGCTCGGGCGGCATCTCGGAGGCCGCCTTCATGTCGCGTTCCTGCTTCCACTCGGCCAGCGACTTCACCACCAGCGTCACCACGGCCAGCAGGGCCAGCAGCGAAGCCACGGCGAAAGCCGCCACCGACTGGTATTCGTTGTAGAGGATCTCCACGTGCAGCGGCATGGTGTTGGTCTGGCCGCGGATGTGGCCCGAGACCACGGAGACCGCGCCGAACTCGCCCATCGCCCGCGCATTGCACAGGATCACGCCGTAGATCACGCCCCACTTGATGTTGGGCAGCGTCACGTACCAGAAGGTCTGCCAGCCGCTCGCGCCCAGCACGATCGCGGCCTGCTCCTCGTCGTTGCCCTGCGCCTGCATCAGGGGGATCAGCTCGCGGGCGATGAAGGGGAAGGTGACGAAGATGGTGGCCAGCACGATGCCCGGCACCGCGAACACGATCTTGATGTCGTGCGCGGCCAGCCAGGGCCCGAACCAGCCCTGCGCGCCGAACACCAGCACGTAGATCAGCCCGGCCACCACCGGCGAGACCGAGAACGGCAGGTCCACCAGCGTGGTCAGGAAGGCCTTGCCGCGGAATTCGTACTTGGCGATGGCCCAGGCCGCAGCGACGCCGAACACGAGGTTCAGCGGCACGGAGATGGCGGCGGTGATCAGCGTCAGGCGGATCGCCGACCAGGCGTCCGGCTCCTTGAGCGCCTCCAGGTAGGCGCCCAGCCCCTTGCGCAAGGCCTCGGTGAAGACCGCTGCCAGCGGCAGCAGCAGGAACAGCAGCAGGAACACGAGCGCGATCGCGATCAGGGTGCGCCGCACCCAGGGCGCTTCGGTCGTCGTGACGCGCTTGCGGGTCAGGTCGGTGGCCATCTCACCTGCCTCCCGCGCGGCGCCGCTGCCATCCCTGCAGGGCGTTGATCACCAGCAGCAGCACGAAGGAGAAGAACAGCATCACCGCGGCCACTGCGGTCGCCCCGCCGTAGTCGTATTGTTCGAGCTTGCCGATGATGATCAGCGGCACGATCTCGGAGACCATGGGCATGTTGCCGGCGATGAAGATCACCGAGCCGTATTCGCCGATCGCGCGGGCGAAGGCCATGGCGAAGCCGGTGATCAGCGCCGGCGCCATCGACGGCAGGATCACCTTCGTGAAGGTCTGCAGGCGCGTCGCGCCCAGGCACATCGCGGCCTCTTCCAGTTCCTTCTCGGACTCCTCCAGCACCGGCTGCACCGTGCGCACCACGAAGGGCAGGCCGATGAAGATCAGCGCGATCACCACGCCGTTGGGGTTGAAGGCGAGCTTGATCCCGAGCGGCTCGAGGTACTGCCCTATCCAGCCGTTGCCGGCGAGCAGCGCCGTGAGCGAGATGCCGGCCACGGCCGTGGGCAGCGCGAACGGCAGGTCCACCAGCGCGTCGACGATGCGCTTGCCCGGGAAGGTGTAGCGCACCAGCACCCAGGCCACGAGCAGGCCGAACACCACGTTGACCAGCGCCGCGAGGAAGGAGGCGCCGAACGTGAGCCGGTAGGCGGCCAGCACCCGCGGCGAGCTGATGGCGGCCCAGAACTGGTCCCACGTCAGCGCGAAGGTGCGCAGCACCAGCGCCGACAGCGGGATCAGCACGATCAGGCACAGGTAGAAGAGCGTGTAGCCCAGGGTCAGCCGGAAGCCCGGGAGCACCTTCCTTGCACCGCCGCGGGACGAAGAAGGCGCCGCTGCCGTGCCCGGCAGCGGCGCCGCGAGTGCGCCACTCATGTCGGAGTTGTTATTTCGCGGTGTACAGCTTGTCGAACTGGCCGCCGTCGTTGAAGTGGACCTTCTGCGCCTGCGACAGGGAGCCGAACAGCTCCTCCACCGGGAAGATGGTGATCGGCTTGAAGGTGCTGGCGTACTTCTTCAGCACTGCCGGGTCGCTCGGGCGGATGTAATGCCTGGCCGCGATTTCCTGGCCTTCCGGCGTGTAGAGGAAGTTCAGGTAGGCCTTGGCGAGGTCCGCGGTGCCCTTCTTGGCCACCGTGCGTTCCACCACGGCCACCGGGTTGTCGGCCCGGATGCTGACGGAGGGGTACACCACGTCGACCTTGCCGGCGCCGAATTCGCGGTTGACCGATTCGACTTCGGATTCGAAGGTGATCAGCACGTCGCCGATATTGCGTTGCAGGAAGGCGGTGGTCGCGTCGCGGCCGCCGCGTGCCAGCACCGGCACGTTCTTGTACAACTTCGAGACGAAGTCCGCCGCCTGGGCGTCGGTGCCGCCCTTCTTGCGCACGGAGCCCCAGGCGGCCAGGTAGGCGTAGCGGCCGTTGCCGCCGGTCTTGGGGTTCACCACCACGACCTGCACGCCCGGCTTGACCAGGTCGTCCCAGTCCTTGATCCCTTTCGGGTTGCCGTTGCGCACCAGGAACAGCATGGTGGACGAGGTCGGCGCCGCGTTGTGCGGGAAGCGCTTGGCCCAGTCCTTGGCGACCACGCCCTTGTCGGCCAGGAATTCGACGTCCGTGGTGGTGTTCATGGTCACCACGTCGGCGTCGAGGCCGTCGGCGACGGCGCGCGCCTGGGCGCTGGAGCCGGCGTGCGACTGCTCGATCTTCACGTCCTTGCCGGCGGTCTTCTTGTACCAGGGCACGAAGGCGGCGTTGATGTCCTTGTAGAACTCGCGGGCGACGTCGTAGGAGACGTTCAGCAGGGTCTGCTGCTGCGCGGAGGCCAGGCCGCTGGCGGCCAGCGCCACGGAGGCCAGGATGATCTTGATCTTGGAGAGCGTCATGCGATGAAATGGGGGCCTTGCGGCCCCTGATCCTTTGAACTGCGGGTGCCCTTTTCCAGGGCATGCCCGGAATTGTGGGGACGGCTCCTTAAAGCCGCAACGAATATCTCGTTGTTTGTTTATTATCCTGCAGGTCTAACGGACGCGCAGAGGGC
The DNA here is from genome assembly GCF_016722765.1 of Ramlibacter alkalitolerans. Lineage (GTDB taxonomy): Bacteria > Pseudomonadota > Gammaproteobacteria > Burkholderiales > Burkholderiaceae_C > Ramlibacter > Ramlibacter alkalitolerans. Next base: position 82,900 of record NZ_JAEQND010000004.1, read on the forward strand.
TGGAAATTGCCCGCCGCGAGCCGCCCGTGACACCACAATCGCTGGGGTTCGCGCTGCGCGGCTCACCGCCAGCCTACAGGAGCGGGCGCAATTCGCGCGCGGCCTCCAGCACCGCCGGCAGCAACTCCCGCTGCAAGGCCCTGGTCTCCGCCCGCTCGCGCGTCGCCACCACGTTCAGCGCGGCGACCGTGCGGCCATCCATGTTCCGCAGCGGCACGGCCACTGCATGCACGCCCAGCTCGTGCTCCTCGCTCGCCACGCAGAAGTCCTGCTGCCGCACCTGCTCGATCAGGGCGCGAAAGGCCCGCGCGTCGATCGTCGTGTGGCCGGTCAGCCGGGCCAGCTCGCGGCCCTTGAGCCAGGCGCTGAAGTCCGCGCGGCTCTTGGCGGCCAGCAGCACCCGGCCGGTGGAGGTCGCGTGGGCTGGCAGGCGCGCCCCCAGGTGCAGCCCGTAGGCCTGCAGCGCCGAGCCGCTGCGCGCGACGATCACGACGTGGTCGCCATCGAGCACCACGGCGGAAAACGATTCGCCCGTGGCGCCCGCCAGGCGATTCAGCGTCGGCTGCACCGCCCGCGGCAGCCGGGCCGAGGCGAGGTAGCTGCCGGACAGGCGCAGCACCTTGGGCGCCAGCCAGAACCAGCTGCCGTCCGTTTCCAGGTAGCCGAGGTGGGCCAGCGTGAGCAGGTGGCGCCGCGCGGCCGCGCGCGTGAGCCCCGCGCGTTCGGCGGCCAGCGTCGCGTTCAGCCGCTGGCGCTGCGTGTCGAAGCTTTCCAGCACGGCCAGTCCCTTGGCCATGCCGGCGATGTAGTCGGCGTGGGCGATCGTCATCGAGCGAGTGCGCGATCATCGCGCAAGCGGCGCCATCATCGCACACAGCTTGAAGACGCCCCCTGTTCGGCGCGCTGCGCAGCGCTTACGCTGCGCTGACAGGAGACAAGCCCCATGCGAACCCAGGTAGCGATCATCGGCGCCGGCCCGGCCGGCCTTCTGCTCGGCCAGCTGCTGCACAAGGCCGGCATTTCCAACGTCATCCTCGAGCGGCAGAGCGGCGACTACGTGCTGGGGCGCATCCGCGCCGGCGTGCTGGAGCAGGTCGCCGTCGACCTCATGGACGAATGCGGCGTGGGCCAGCGCATGCACCACGAAGGCCTGGTGCACGAGGGCATCGAGCTGCTGTTCAAGGGCGAGCGCCACCGCATCGACCTGCGCAGCCTGACCGGCGGCGACGCGGTGATGGTCTACGGCCAGACCGAGGTGACGCGCGACCTGATGGCCGCCCGCGCGGCGGCGGGCCTGCCGACGGTCTACGAAACGGGCGACAGCGTCAGCCTGCATGGCTTCGACGGCAACGCGCCGGTGGTGCGCTATCGCAAGGACGGCCAGGAACACGAGATCCAGTGCGACTTCATCGCGGGCTGCGACGGCTACCACGGCGTCAGCCGGGCGAGCGTGCCCAAGGGCGCGATCCGCGAATACGAGAAGGTCTATCCCTTCGGCTGGCTGGGCCTGCTGGCCGACGTGCCGCCGGTGTTCCACGAGCTGATCTACGCCAACACGGAACGCGGGTTCGCGCTGTGTTCGATGCGCAGCGCGACCCGAAGCCGCTACTACGTGCAGGTGCCGCTGGAGGAGAAGGTGGAAAACTGGTCCGACGAGGCCTTCTGGAACGAGCTGCGCCTGCGCCTGGACCCGGAAGCGCGCGAGCGGCTGGTGACCGGTCCTTCGCTGGAAAAGAGCATCGCGCCGCTGCGCAGCTTCGTGGCCGAGCCGCTGCGCTTCGGCACGCTGTTCCTGGCCGGCGACGCGGCGCACATCGTTCCGCCCACCGGCGCCAAGGGCCTCAACCTCGCCGCCTCGGACGTGAAGTACCTGGCCAGCGGGCTGATCGAACATTACCGCGAGCGCAGCGACGCGGGGATCGACCACTACTCGGAACGCGCGCTGCGCCGCGTGTGGAAAGCCGAGCGCTTTTCGTGGTGGTTCACCTCGCTGATGCACAAGTTCCCGAACGAGGGCCCGATCGCGCAGAAGCTGCAGGAAGCGGAACTCGACTACCTGGTGAACTCGAAGGCGGCGTCCACGGCACTGGCGGAGAACTACGTGGGGCTGCCGTTATAGCAACGGGGCTGCGCGAGCAGCTTCAACGCAAAAGCCGCGAACGACACGCAAAAGCCGCAAAGGATTTCTTCATGCATCCTTCTGCGGCTTTGGCTTTTCTACTTCTGCGGCTTCTGCGTCATGAAATTTGTTCGCTCCCGCGCAGCGCCGACGAGGAGGGTCAATCCGCGAACTTGCCGCCCGCCTTGATCACCGGGCCCCACTTGCCGATCTCGGACTGCAGCCAGTGGTGCAGCGCCTCCGGCGTGTTGGTGGCGTCCGGCACGATCTCGGCGCCGAGGTCGTCCATGCGCTTGATCACGTCCGGGTCCTTCAGCGCGGTCCGCACCGCCATGTTCATGCGGTCGATGACAGGCTTCGGCGTGCCCTTGGGCGCGTAGATGCCGTGCCACACGACCACCTCGAAGTCCTTGAGGCCCTGCTCCGCCAGCGTCGGCGCGTTGGGCAGCACCTTCACGCGGTTCTTGGTCGTCACGCCATAGAGCTTGACGCTGCCGGCCTTGATCTGCGGCACCGTCTGCGTGGTCTGGTCGCACAGCACGTCGACCTGGCCACCGAGCAGCGCATTCATCGCCGGCGCCGTGCCCTGGAACGGCACTTCCGTGAGCTGCACGCCGATGGCGCGCTGGAACATCATGCCGCACAGTTGCGAGACGGCGCCCAGGCCCGCGTTGGCCAGGTTGATCTTGGCCTGGTTGGCCTTGATGTAGGCCACCATCTCCTGCAGGTTGCTGGCCGGGAAGTCCTTGCGCGCCAGCATCGTCATCGGCACTTCCACCGCCTGGCTGACGAATTCGAAGTCCTTCAGCGGGTCGAACGCGAGCTTGCGGTACAGCGCCGGCGCGGTCGCCATGCCGTTGTGGTGGATGAAGAAGGTGTAGCCATCGGGCGCGGCCTTGGCCACGTAGTTGGCGGCGACGGTGCCGCCGGCGCCCAGCTTGTTCTCGATCACCACCGTCTGGCCGAGGCTCTTGGACATCGACGCGCCCAGCGTGCGCGCGACCACGTCCGTCGGGCCGCCGGCGGCGAAGGGGACCACCAGCGTGATCGGCTTCGTGGGCCAGTTCGACTGCGCGTGGGCGAAGGCGACGGTGGCGAGGCCCATCATCGTGATGAGGGTGCGCTTCAACTGCATTGTCTGGATCTCCTGTTGATCGGTGGCCGGCCGCTGCCGGCGTGACGGGAGGGTAGCCAGCCCAGCTCGGCAGTGCATCGGGATGTACCCCACTCTGCTAGCCTTGCGTGGCAAGCAACCCACGTTTCGTCATGACCCGCTCCTTCGCACCGCTGCACGGCATCCGCATCCTGAGCCTCGCGCTGAACCTGCCGGGGCCCGCGGCGCTGATGCGATGCCGCCGGCTGGGTGCCAGCTGCACCAAGCTCGAGCCGCCCAGCGGCGATCCCATGGGGCACTACGACCGCGCCGCCTACGCGCAACTGCACGAAGGCGTCAAGGTGCTGCAGGCCGACCTGAAGACTTCCGAGGGACAGCAGGTGCTGCAGCGCGAACTCGCGCGCAGCGACATCCTGCTCACGTCCTTCCGTCCCTCCGCGATCGCCAAGCTCGGTTTGGGGTGGAAGGAGCTGCACACGCGCCATCCGACCCTGAGCCAGGTCGCGATCGTCGGCGCGCCCGGTGCCCGGGCCGAGGAGCCGGGGCACGATCTCACCTACCTTGCGGACAACGGACTGGTGCCCGGCCTGGAACTGCCCGCGACCCTGTATGCGGACATGGGCGGCTCGCTGATGGCGAGCGAGGCGGTGCTCCAGGCAGCCCTGCGCAAGCACGAGCGCTACGCCGGCGAAGGCGACCCGCACCCGGAGGGGCTGTACCTGGAGGTGGCGCTGTCGGATGCTGCGGCGTGGCTGGCGCTGCCGCGCCGCTGGGGGCTCACGCAGCCCGCCGGATCGGTCGGCGGTGCGCATGCCGGGTATCGGGTCTATGCGTGCAAGGACGGGCGGGCAGCGGTGGCGGCGCTGGAGCCGCACTTCGCACGGCGGCTGTGCGAGGCGGCTGGCGTGAGCGGGAGCGACGTGAAGGCGCTGTTCGCGCCGGGGACGCATGAAGCGGTGGCCGCGTTCTTCGCGGCGCGCACGTGCGAGGAGCTGGATCGGCTCGCCACCGAGCAGGACCTGCCGATTCACGCGATGCGCGCCTGAGCAGGCATGGACCCCCGCCTGCGCGGGGGTGACGCATCCGCTGGCTGCGCCGGCCCGGACGCCTGCTACTTCGCCTTGCGCGCCGGCCCGGGCGCCTGCTACTTCGCCTTGCGCGTCGGCCCGGACGCCTGCTACTTCGCCTTGCGCGCCGGCTTCGCGGCGCCGGTGACGCGCGGCGGCAGGCCGGTGTGCTGCGTCAGCATGCGGCCTTTCACGGGCGCAGAGCTCGTCGAGTTCTTGCGCCGCGGGCTGGCGTAGCTGCCGTCGGTGGCCGGCTGGAAGGTCGGGATCAGGTGGTGCCTGCCGTTGCCGATCAGGTCTGCGCGGCCCATGGCCTTGAGCGCGTCGCGCAGCAGCGGCCAGTTGTTCGGGTCGTGGTAGCGCAGGAAGGCCTTGTGCAGGCGGCGGCGGCGCTCGCCGCGCACGATGTCCACCGTCTCGCTGCTGCGCGTCACCTTGCGCAGCGTGTTGCGGCCCGAGTGGTACATGGCCGTCGCGGTGGCCATGGGGCTCGGATAGAAGGTCTGGACCTGGTCGGCGCGGAAGCCATTGCGCTTGAGCCACAGCGCCAGATTCATCATGTCCTCGTCGCTCGTGCCCGGGTGCGCGGCGATGAAGTACGGGATCAGGTACTGCTCCTTGCCCGCCTCCGCCGAGTACTTCTCGAACATCGCCTTGAACTTGTCGTAGTTGCCGATGCCCGGCTTCATCATCTTCGACAAGGGGCCCTGCTCGGTGTGCTCGGGCGCGATCTTGAGATAGCCGCCCACGTGGTGCTGCACCAGTTCCTTCACGTACTCGGGCGACTGCACGGCGAGGTCGTAGCGCACGCCGGAGCCGATCAGGATCTTCTTGATGCCCTTGAGCGCCCGCGCCTTGCGGTAGATCTGCACCAGCGGCCCGTGGTCGGTCCGCAGGTTCTGGCAGATGCCCGGAAAGACGCAGCTCGGCTTGCGGCAGGCGGCCTCGATCTCGGGCGTGCGGCAGCCGATGCGGTACATGTTGGCCGTGGGGCCGCCGAGGTCGGAGATCACGCCGGTGAAGCCTTCGACCTTGTCGCGGATCTCCTCCACCTCGCGCAGCACCGACTCCTCGCTGCGGCTCTGGATGATACGGCCCTCGTGCTCGGTGATCGAGCAGAAGGTGCAGCCGCCGAAGCAGCCGCGCATGATGTTCACGCTGAAGCGGATCATCTCCCAGGCCGGGATCTTCGCGCCGCCGTACACGGGGTGCGGCGCACGCGCGTACGGCAGGCCGAACACGTGGTCCATCTCCGCGGTCGTCAGCGGGATCGGCGGCGGCGTGAGCCAGACGTCGCGGTCGCCGTGCGCCTGTACCAGCGCGCGGGCGTTGCCGGGGTTGGTCTCGAGGTGCAGCACGCGGTTGGCGTGGGCGTAGAGGACCGGATCGGACTTGACCGCTTCGAAGGACGGCAGGCGGATGACGGTGCGGTCGCGGTTCAGCTTGATCCGGGGATTGGGAACGAATTGCAGCGCCTGTTCCGGCGCCGGAGTGCCCTCACCCCCGCCCTCTCCCGCAAGCGCGAGAGGGAGAGAGTCATCCTTGGAGCACGAACCGCCCTTCGCCTTCGCCTGGTCGGCGATGGTCATGTAGGGGCTGACGTGCTCCTCGACGCGGCCGGGCGTGTCGACGCTGGTGGAGTCGATCTCGAACCAGCCTTCCGGTGTGCTGCGGCGCACGAACGCGGTGCCGCGCACGTCGGTGATGTTCTCCACCGGCTCGCGCGCGGCGAGGCGGTGCGCGATCTCCACGATCGCGCGTTCGGCGTTGCCATACAGCAGCAGGTCGCACTTGGAGTCGAGCACGATGCTGTGGCGCACCTTTTCCGACCAGTAGTCGTAGTGCGCGATGCGGCGCAGGCTGCCCTCGATGCCGCCGAGGATGATGGGCACGTCCTTGTACGCCTCGCGGCAGCGCTGGCTGTACACGATCGCAGCGCGGTCCGGCCGCTTGCCGCCGATGTCGTCCGGCGTGTACGCGTCGTCGCTGCGCACTTTCCGGTCCGCCGTGTAGCGGTTGATCATCGAGTCCATGTTCCCGGCCGTCACGCCCCAGAACAGGTTGGGCTTGCCGAGCGCCTTGAACGGTTCGGCGCTCTGCCAGTCCGGCTGCGAGATCAGGCCCACGCGGAAGCCCTGCGCCTCGAGCACGCGGCCGACGACGGCCATGCCGAAGCTCGGGTGGTCGACATAGGCGTCGCCGGTGACGAGGATGATGTCGCAGCTGTCCCAGCCGAGCGCGTCCATCTCCTTCCGGCTCATGGGCAGGAAGGGCGCGGGGCCGAAGCGATGCGCCCAGTACTTGCGGTAGCTGGTGATCGGCTTGGCGGCGCGCGCGAACAGGGAAACGTCGACGGGGGCGTTCATTCAGGGCTTCGGGGGAAGCCCGCAATTGTAGGTCGCGCGGGCCGGCAAGGAGAATGAATGGGTATTGCCTGGCTCAGCCGGGCCGCCCCTCTTCCAGCAGGCGCGCGCGCGCCTGTGCCACGAGCGCCAGGACCTCATCGGCGCGCTCGCTGCGGGCCATCAGTGCCAGCGCCACCATGGCCAGCAGCAACTCGCTGCGCTGCGCGCCGACCTCGCCCAGCGCTTCGCACAAGGCCGTGTAGCTGCGGTCCAGGTCCACGTCGGTCATGGTTGCAATCCTTTCGCCTGCAGGCAGGCGAGCACCGGCGCCGGGTCGAGGCCGCGCCAGCGGCCCATCACGTAGCCGTCGGGACGCACCAGCACCAGCGCGGTGGCATTCAGGCCGCCCGGCAATCCGTAGCGCAGCCGCGCCTGCCCATGCACGTCGGCCTCCGGCGCGATGTCCAGCACGCCGATGCCGTGCTGGGCGAGATCGGCCACGGCGCGCGGCAGCGAGCCGCCGCCGAACACGAGGCAGCTGAAGTCGGTGCCGAAGCACTGGGAGAGATGGAAGTCGCCGTGCGCGCCACCCAGCAGGGCCTCCGGGGCCGGCTGGCCGGGCGCCGCCTGCGCACTGGTCCAGGCGCCCTCTTCCGGTCCGTTCAGCGGCGAGCCCGTGTACGCGATGGGCGCGCTCTGGCGCGGGTTGATCAGCGAACGCACGGCGGGCTGGTCCAGCGCCAGCCGCAGCGTCGCTTCGCGCATCAGGCGGAAGGCGAAATCGGGCGGCGCCATGAATTCCGTGCTCTTGGCGCCGTAGGCGATGTTCTCGCGGGCGGCCTGCACGCGCTCGCTCGAATAGCTATCGAGCAGCTCCGGCGCCGCACCGCCCTCCAGCACCAGCGCGAGCTTCCACGCCAGGTTGGCCGCGTCGTCCAGGCCGGAGTTGAGTCCGCGCACGCCGAAGATCGGCACCAGGTGCGCGGCGTCGCCCGCGAACAGCACGCGGCCGTGCCGGTACGAGGGCAGCGTGAGGCACTTGGCGTTGTACATGGAGGCCCAGAGCAGCTGCCACGGCGCGGTCTCGCCGATCATGCGCAGGTGGCTTTCCACGCGCGGCAGGATGTTTTCGGGCTCGAGCGCTTCGACGGCATCCTCGTCGTCGCGCAACTGGTAGTCGATGCGCCAGACGTCGTCCGGCTGGCGGTGCATCAGCAGGGTGGAGCCCGGATTGGAGGGCGGATCGAACCAGGCCAGGCGCTCCACCGGCCGGCGCGTCTTCTGCACGATGTCGACGATCACGTAGCGGCCTTCGTACTGCGTGCCCTCCAGCTGCAGCCCGAGCTGCTCGCGCACGGTGCTGCGGCCACCGTCGCAGGCCACGAGGTACCCGCAACGCAGGCGCTGCCGCCCTTCGGGGCCCTCCAACTCCACCAGCACCCCCGCGTCGCCCGGCTGCACCTGCAGCACGCGCGTGGACCACGCCACGGGCGCGACCTGCGGCACGCGCTGCAGCGCCGCGTGGAGGAAGGCCTCCACGTGGTACTGCTGGATGTTGACCATGGGGGCGAAGCGCTGCAGCGGCTCGCTGGGCATCTGGAAGTGCAGCACTTCGCGATCGCGCCAGTAGCTGCGGCCGCCGGTCCACGGCAGCGCCTTGGCCGCCAGCGCGGGGCCCGCGCCGGCAGCGTGCAGGATCTCCTGCGAGCGCCGCGAGACGCAGATCGCGCGGCTGCCGCTGCAATAGCCCGCGTCCGCCTCGGCCACCAGGCTGGCCACGCCGTGGCGTGCCAGCAGCGCCGCCAGGGTGAGGCCGACCGGCCCGCCACCGGCGATCAGGACCGGGACTTCAGCCGGCAGCGGCGGCACTGCGGATCAGCGCTTGCGCAGCTGGCCCCGGATCTCGCCGGCGGGATGCGCCGCCGTGTGCACGTTGACGTACCACTGGCCCGAGGAGAGCTGGTTGAACTGCTCCGGGGTGAGCTTGACCTGGCCGGTGATCGGCGAGCTGCCCACGTTGGTGAACGGAACGACGACGCCGGCGTTCTGCCCCGGCCCTGCCGGCCCGTGGATGTGCGCCGCGGTGGCCGGCCCGCTCAGGCCGCTGTACGCGACGCGGTAGCTGAGGGTGCTGCTGCCGCGGTCGTACGTGACATCCGCGCTGCCGTTGCCCCCCGTGCTGACGGCGGGAGACTCCTGGGCACCGGACAGGCTGGCCGTGAAGGTCTCCGAGCTGGAGGACATGGAATTCATCATTCCGCAACCGGCGAGTCCGAGCGTCACGAGCGTGGCCGCAGCCGCCGTACGCAGAAAACCAGAACGCGTGCTCATCATGTTTCCTTTCGTTGTGTTTTGGGGAAGTGCATGATGGTCAGCGCGGCGCCCTCGGTCGTGTAGGACACCGCCGCGTGAGAGGCAAAAAGGCGCTCAGGATTTCCCGGGCAGCTTGCCGCGTGCGGCGTCGAGCTCCCAAGGGCTCGCCTCCACATTGGGACCGTCCGGATAGGACTCCGGCCCCCTTTTCACGCCGGGACGTGCCCGCGCGCCGGGCACGCCTGCCGGCACCTGCGCTCCTGCCTCGCCGACGACTTCGGCGCCCGCCGGAGGCTGCTGCGTCGCCTTGTCGCCCAGCGTCTTGTTGCCGCAACCATCGGCGTTGCCGTGGTCCTCGTTGCCGCCCTGGTTCGTGCCGGGGCCGATGCTCGTGTCTGTGCTCATGCAACGATTGTGGGAGCCGTGCCGTGCCGGGTGTGCAAGCGGCGCGAGCGCCGCGGTGTAGGAAGCGGATGGCCGCACCGGGCAACCCTTCGCAGGAGCGGGCCTACATGCGGCGGGCCCGCGTCCGACGTGCACGGCGCCAAACCGTTCCTACATTGGTGTCAGGGGTCGCCGTACCGGCGCTCCGCACCCAGGAGAATTTACATGGCACAGGGGCAAGAACAGAATCGCCAGGACCAGAACCAGCAAAGCCAGCAGAACCCGGGCCAGGGCCAGGGCGGCAGCCAGCAGGGCGGCAGCCAGCAAGGCGGCCAGCAACGGCAGCAGGACCAGCAACAGCGCCAGGGTTCGCAGGAGCAGCAGCGCCAGCAGGATCAGCAGCGCCAGCAAAGCGGCCAGGACCAGCAGCGGCAGGACCAGCAGCGCCAGCGCTGAACGCGCACGCATCCACGCGGCGGGGCAAGGCCCCGCTTTTCTTTGCCTGACCCACGATTGCATGCGCCATGAGTGAAACCGAACCCGCCGATCCACCGCAGGAAGTGCTCCGGTTCTGGCAGGAAGCCGGCCCCGGCCGCTGGTTCAAGCGCGACGCCGGTTTCGACGCGCAGTTCCGCGCCCGTTTCCTCGCCAGCCACGAGGCCGCCGCCTCAGGCGCGCTGGACCACTGGCTTGCCAGCGCGGAGGGCGCGCTCGCGCTGGTGCTGCTGCTGGACCAGTTCCCGCGCAATGCCTTTCGTGGCACGCCGCGCATGTACGCGACCGATGCGAAGGCGCGCGCGGCGGCGGACCTGGCCATCCGCGCCGGCTTCGATCGCATGGTGCCGGAGGATCTGCGCCCGTTCTTCTACCTGCCGTTCATGCACTCGGAGCAACCCGAGGATCTGGAGCGCTGCGTGCACCTGAACGAGCCGGTCGGCGGCGAATCCCTGCGCTTCGCGCGGCACCACCGCGACATCGTGGCGCGCTTCGGGCGTTTCCCGCACCGCAATGCCGTGCTGGGCCGGCCCAGCACGCCGGACGAGGAGCGCTTCCTGGCGGAAGGCGGCTTCGGCGGGTAGCCGGCCGCCTGGGCGGTCTAGCAGCGGATATCGATGCCGTCGTATTCCGCGTCGAGGGCGAGCGACGCCAGGTCGTGTTCGGAGTCGAGGAAATCGGGCCGGGTGGCTTCGAAGTCGCGATGCCGGATCCGGATCTCGCCGGGCGCGCAGCTCTCGGGTGAGATGACAATGCCGCCGACCAGCGCGCTCGCGGCGACTTCGGCCGCCCGCGCCGGGTGGCGGCCCAGCGGCGTGCACCACAGGCGCCCCTGGGCGCGGAAGAAGGCCACGGTGCACTGGCCGCTCACCACGCCGACGCGCAAGGCCACGCCGGCAGCGGCCTGCTGCAGTTCCATGGCCATGCGAACGGCCACGGCCGGGTCCTCGAAGGCGATCAGCGCCGTGGCATTCACGTACGGATCGAGCCGGCCGCCATGGCGCGCATTGATGCGCTGCAGCTCCTGGTAGAAGCGCTCGGTCACGCTGCCGGGCTGGCCTGCCGGCACCGCGGCGTCCGCGTGGACCAGCGTCAGTTCGCGCTGCTCGAAGTGGATGCAGTCACGCCCCTCGCCCAGGAACAGTTCCTTCCACACGGCCGGCGGCAACTGGTGCAGGACCTTGTCCGACAAGGCTTCCAGCAGCAGGGCATCTTCCCCGTTGATCCTGTCTCCCATGTGTCTCTCCCTTCACCTCGTAACGGGATGAAACCACGGCACGAAACCCCGGCAGTAGGGCAAAACAGCTGGGCAGTTAGGAAATTTCCCTAGGATTTCCTGGGGCGCTTGCGGGCTGCAGGCGCGCGGAGGTCCACCTCCACCCAGGTCGGCGCGTGGTCGCTGGCCTTTTCCTCGCCGCGCACCCAGGTGTCGACGCCGGCCGCGCGCAGCCCGGGCGCGAGCTTGCGGTTCAACAGGAGGTGGTCGATGCGCAGGCCGGCGTTGCGCTGCCAGTGCTGGCGGAAGTAGTCCCAGAAGGTGTAGACCGGCGCGTCGGGATGCAGCTGGCGGATCGCGTCCGTCCAGCCCTGCGCCAGCAGGCGTTCCCAGCAGGCGCGGCTTTCGGGCTGCAGCAGGGCGTCCTTGCGCCAGGAACGCGGGTTGTAGATGTCCGCATCGGTGGGCACCACGTTGTAGTCGCCGCACAACAGCACCGGGTGCTCGGAGTCCACCAGCGTGGCCGCATGGGCGATCAGGCGCTCGAACCAGGCCAGCTTGTATTCGAACTTCGGCCCGGGCTGCGGGTTGCCGTTCGGCAGGTACAGGCAGCCGACGACGAGGCCATCGACGGCGGCTTCGAGGTAGCGGCTCTGCTCGTCCGCCTCGTCGCCGGGCAGCGCGCGCCGGATCTCCACCGGCTCCTGCCCGCGCGCCAGGATGGCCACGCCGTTCCAGGAGCGCTGGCCCTTCCAGAGGGCGCCGTAGCCGGCGGCGCGGATGGCGTCGGCCGGGAAGCCCTCGTCCAGCGCCTTGAGTTCCTGCAGGCAGGCGACGTCGGGCTGCTCCTTCTCGAGCCAGCGCAGCAGGTGCGCGAGCCGCGTCTTGACGCCGTTGACGTTGAAGGTGGCGATTTTCATGGGCGGCCCGATCCTACAGAACGGCGGCCACGCCGGGCTTAGATTGGTTGCGACACAGCAAGGAGAACGAACATGCCCGATGCCAAGGACAACGCCAAGGCCAGCGGAGACGTCCACCCGCCGGAACTCGAAGAGGCAGCGCGGGAGCGCCCGCGCGGCCAGCCCGACGCCGAAGGAGCCTTCGGCAGCGACAAGGAGGCGCCGCTGGCGCGCGAGCTGGAGAACGAAGGCCGTGCCGGCAAGGGCGAGAACCAGGCCGGCTACCTGAAGGACAAGGACGCGCCCGGGATGGGCAACGAGGGGAGCAAGTCGTCCGGCAAACGCTAGGGCTTGGTGCGGCGGCGGCTGAAAGCCTCGGCGCCGCCGCTGCCGCCGCCGTCGGCGAAGTCGTGCGGATCCAGCCGGTCGCGCCGCGGCGACAAGGGCGCCTCGACGATGCTGCTCGCGGAGTTCTCGCCGTGGTCCGGCCGGGCCGGCACCGAGGACGTGGGGCGCTCCCCGCGCTTGGCGCGGCTGGAACGGGTGTCACGGGACTTCATGCGCCACAATGTGCCGACGCCCGGCCGCACCCCCTGTCGGACAAGTCCGCGAAGCGCCCCATGAAGATCGCCCTCGTGCTGCTTCCCCTGCTGTTCGCCGCCCTGCCCGGCGCGGCGCAGGAGGACCCGCTGAAGTCCCCCGCCTGCGGCGCCGCGCTGTCGCAGTTGCAGGCGGCGCGCCAGCAAGGGGCGCAGACGGCAACCGTGGAAGCGCTGCGCTCGGCGGCCGCGAACACCTGCCTGGGCAGCGGCACGCCGCCCCGGCGGCCGGGCCGCGTGCTGCAGGCGCCCATCGCAGTGCCGCCGCCGCAGATCGACGTGCCGGTTCAGGTCGCGCCCTTGCAGGTGCCCGTGCCGCTACCGGCGCCGCCACCGGTGGCGATCCAGCGCCCGCCGGCCCCGGCCCTGTGCGACGCGGGCGGCTGCTGGACCAACGACGGCACGCACCTGCAGCAGCTGCCGCCGGGCCAGATCGGCCCGCGCGGGCTGTGCACGCAGCAGGGTGGCCTGCTGTACTGCCCGTAGGCGCGAGCGCCCCTGCCCTACTTCCAGCTGTAGGTGTAGACCACCCGCAGCACGTTCACGTGCTGCACCAGCTTGCGCGTGCCGACGGTGCCGTCGGCGAACACGAAGGGCGTGCCGTTGAAGTTCCAGGCCCAGTCGTCCCAGCGCGTGCGGTAGTGGGCGAATTCGGCGCGCACGGAGGACTTCTTGTCCACCGTGTACTTGCCGGACAGCCGCAGCACGTGCTGGCGGAAGGTGATCGGAGGCAGGCCGCCGCTGGCCGCGAGCAGTGCGGCGTCCGCCGCCGAGGCGGTGGTGTCCAGCGCCTGCACGAAGGTCGCGCGGTCCTGCAGGTACGACAGGTTGGCGCCCAGTTCCAGCTTGCTGGTGGCCTTGCCGGTCAGGCCCAGCCCCACGTTGGTCTCGCCGTTGCGGAACGCCAGGAAGGCCTGGTCGGGCCGGCCCTGGTCGATCGTCTGGTTGCCGTGCGCCACGAAGCCGTTGACGTTCCACGCATCCGTGATCGCGTAGTTGAAGTCCACCGTCGCCTGCCGCATGCTCGTGTCGCGCACACCGTACACGCCGGGCGCCTGGTAGCGGTCGATGCCGACGTCGAGCGCGCCCTGCACCGAGAGCTTGTCCAGCGGCTGCCAGTCGGCCAGCAGGCGCACCTTGTCGCGGCGGCGGTCGGCCAGCGTGGGCATGAAGATCCCGCGGTCGAAGCCGATGCCGGGCGCGTTCGGGTCGGGCACCTCGGTCACGCCCAGGCCGCTGTTGTCACGCAGCCAGTTGGAACCGCTGCGCTCGCTGTGCTCCAGGGCCACGGCGCCGCTGAAGGCCTCCGTCATCTGGCGGCGCAGTTCGGCGCGGTAGGTCGTCTCCGCCGTCTTCTGCCGCTCCGCCGTCACGCCCGCGGTGGCGCTGGTCGGCGTGAACACGCCGCGGTCGATCAGTTCGCGGCCGAAGCCGAGGGTGCCGCGCCAGGCGGACGTGAACTGGTAGTTCGCCTGCAGCTTGGCCTTGGTCGTGCGGTACGGCAGTTGCCGGTTGGTGTAGAAGCTGGTGCCTTCGACGTTGTACAGGGCCAGCGGCGTCTTGTCGTCGCGATCCTCGTAGCGCAGGGTGCCCTGCACCGAGAGCTTGGCCAGCGGGCGGGTGCTGAATCCCACCTGGGCAAGCGTCGTGTCGACGCGGCCGCCGAGGTCGCTCACGCCCGCGGGAGCGCCGGACAGGCCCTCGGCCAGGAAGTTGGCGTTCTGCGTGGCCCGCGTGCGGGACAGCTTGAAGTTGACCGTGGACCGCGCGTTGTACAGGTAGGCGCCGGTGATATCCAGCTGGTGGGCCTGGTTGTCCGGCGGCAGCGCCACCGGGTTGCCCAGGATGCCCGCCAGGCCGCTGCTCACGGGCAGCAGCGTGCCGGTGGGATTGAACAGGCTGCCCGGGATCTGCGGATGGAGGCTGCCCAGGCTGTTCTGGTAGAACGAGCCGTAGTAGCCGAAGCTCAGTCGCAGTTTCTCGGCCGCAAACGACAGGCGCGCATCCACCTGGTTGTGGTCGGAGTCGATCGGCTCGGGCACGAACAGCACGCCGGACCCGGTCTGGATGCCGTTGGTGCCGGTGCAGGTGATCGCCAGCGCGGAGGGACAGGCGAAGCCGACGCCGAACAGGCGCGAACCGGTCTTGTGCTCGGTGCGTCCGCTCAGCTCGAACTGCAGCGACGGCGAGATCACCTTCCTGAAGCCGAGGCCGACGCCTTCGCGCCGCGTGCGCAGGTCCAGATCGGAGCCCGTGCCCGGCGTGACCGGCAGGAGCACGGGCGCGGCGCTGCCGACCCCGGTGATCCCGCTGTTGAAGATCACGGTTTCGCGCCGCACCAGCTCCTTGTAGTCGGCGGAGAAGACCCAGTCGCCCTGGCGCGCCCAGTGCAGGCCGAGCTCGCGGTTGTCAGTCAGCAGGTCGCTGGCGCCGAAGCGGACCGCGACGCCCGTGTCGTCGTTGCGGCGGTAGTAGTCCAGGCCGAACAGGCCGAAGACATGCTGGCTGGGACGCAGGCCGCTGTACTGGTCGAACTGCGCGCGATCGAGGCGGTTGCCGTCGACGGCGCCGAGGCCGGCGCTGACGGAAGTTTCCGTGACGGTGTCGGCGTGGCTCCAGGCCGGCGCGAAGGCGGCGAGCAGGGCCAGCGCCAGGAGGGTGGGACGGCAGCGTCCGGCGGGTCGGCAGAGGGAAAGCATCTTGTTCTTTCTTCGCTCAGCGGAACAGGAATTGCGGCGTCGGATTGGTCGTCGCGGGGTTGTTCGAGCCGTGGACCTGGGTGTGGCAGTTGCTGCAGGCGCGGCCCTGCCACGTGTTCACGACGTTGCGGCCGCCGGTGTTCGGGCCGACCGCGGGCGGCACGCCGACACGCGGGGCGGTGAAGACGCCGGGCTGGCCACCGACCGCGCCGACGCCGCCGGTGACGTGCGGCGTGTGGCATTGCATGCACAGCATCGGCGGGCGCGCCTTGAGCATCGCCTGCACCGTGCTGCCGTGCGGGTTGTGGCAACTGGCGCAATCCTGCGTGGCCGGCTCGTGCGGATGCACGAAGGGGCCGCGCTTCTCGGCGTGGCAGCTGTAGCAGGTGTCGTTGGTGCTGTCCTTCTTCGCCAGCTTGGGGCCGGCGGAGCCGTGGACGTTGTGGCAGTCGCGGCAGGCCATCTTGCCTTCCGGGATCGGGTGGTGCGAGGGCCGCGCGAGCTGCGTGCGCTGCTCCTTGTGGCAGCCGTAGCAGAGCTCGGTCTCGGTGGCGCGGGCCAGCGCCTTGTCGGTGTTGGTGTGGTTCTGGTGGCAGTTGTTGCAGGCGATGTCCGCTGCCTCGTGCTGGCTGCCGGCCCACAGCATGCGCTTGGTTTCCTTGCTGTGGCAGCTGGTGCAGACGGCATTGCGCACGGCGACCGGCGAGGCGGTCTTCTTGCCGTAGGTGATGTCCGGCGGCAGCTGCTTCGGGGCGCCGGCCGGCTTCTTCACGTGGCCCGGGCTGGGGCCGTGGCAGGTCGTGCAACCGGGCGTGCGGGCATCCGTGGGATGCGAGTGCGCGTGGCGGCTGGAGTCCGAGAGGTCCTCGGCGTCGTGGCATTCGACGCAGGCCTTGGACGCCTCCGCGTCCACCCCGGCGAGGGCGGCCGGGGCGGCCCACCCTCCCACGCAAAGCAGCAGGGCTGCCAGTACCGTGCGCAATCGCATCATCGTTCTTCTCGGTGCGTTGTTACTTCTGCCCGTGGACGATGTCCACGCCCTTGAACATGCCGCTCGCGTGGCAGTCCATGCAGGTTTCCGTCGTCACCATCGACAGCGCCTGCGTCTTGTCGCCGAAAGTGGCGTTGCCGAAGCTCGCCACGTGGCCCATGGCCTTGGGCGAGTCGTGGCACGCCGTGCACGAGGCGGCCTTGGGCGAGATCACCTTCCACTGCAGCGGGTCGGTCACGCCGGCGTCCTTCTTGATCACGGCGCCGACCGTGCCCTTGTCGAGCTTGTACGAGTTGTCGACGTGGCAGACGTTGCAGTTGATGCCCACGCCCGGCCAGGCGACTTCGGCCGCGTAGTTCTCGACGCCGGCCGCCAGGGGCGCGCCGCCGGTGGCGGAGGTGCCGTCCTTGTTGAAGGCGCCGACCACCGCGTTGCCGTGCGTGAACGGGAAGGTGCGCCTGGAGCTGCCGTGGATGCCGTGGATCATCCGCTTGAACTGGTAGGACTCGTTCAGGTCCACGCCGTTGGTCATCTTCGTGGACGAGACCTTGTTCGGGTCGTGGCAGATCACGCACGCTTCGACGATGTTGCGGGCGCCCGAGTGGAAGGCTTCGGCCAGCGTGTTGGCGCCCGAGGTGGTGCCCAGCGCGCCGTGGCAGACGTTGCACTTCTCGCTCGAGACCACCTGGCGGCGCGGCTGCAGCGTGCCGGTGAGGGCGAATTCCTTGAAGGTGTTCTGCACCACCACGTTGACCAGGGCACGCGGCGTCACCTGCGGGCGCGGGTCGGCGGTGGACTGGACCTGCAGCTTGGGCTCCTTGATCTGGCCGATGGACACCACGCGGGCGGTGCCGGAGATCACGTGGGTGGCCGAGGGCGTGGGCAGCGAGACGGTTGCGGTGTAGTGGTTGCTGCCGTCGTTCTTGCCGGTGTAGGCGAACACCGCCGCGGTATTGCCGCCGTTGTTGTAGCTGGTGAACTCGGTCGTGCCCGCCGCCTGCCCGGCGAGGCTGCCGTAACCGACGATCAGGCGCAGGTTGCCGAACTTCGTGCTGCCCGAGCAGGTGACCGGCGTGCCGGTGCACTCGCTCGTCACCAGGTCGTAGGCGGCGTTGTTGCTGGTCGGATCGGACAGGAAGTACTTGAGGGTGACCTGGTTGGTGCCCGCGTCATACGAGGCGGCCTCGATGTTCATCTTGTACTTCGCCGCGTTTTCCTCGTTCTGGTTGAAGTGCACGCGCTCGGGGGAGATGGCTCCGCCGGGGGCGTGGCAGCGGACGCACTCGCTGTTCTTCAGGAACGTGGCGGCGGCGTTCGGGTCGCGGTTCTGGTTGAAGAAGGTGTGCTGCGTGAACCAGAAGGAGCCGGGCTTGCTGTCGTGGCAGGTCAGGCAGGCTTCGCGGCTCGCCTTCGACTTCCAGTTGTCGCCCTGCGGGGTGGCGGGATTGCTGCCCGTGTGGCACTTGGTGCAGTTGCGCAGGTCCTGCGGGAAGCCGACTTCCGCGAAGCTGACCTTGGTGTTGTTGTACCCCCAGATCGTGTAGTCCTCGCCCTTGGACTTCAGCAGCTTGCCGGCGTGGATCTTGTGGACCATGGTGGACAGCGTCAGCACGTTGCCGCTGTTCGCGTCCGTGGTGCCGGGGTTGTGGCACATCACGCAGAACTGCGTGTCGACGCGGCCGCCGCCGTGCAGCGCGAGCTTCTCGTGGCAGGTGTTGCACGAGCTCACGTCGGTCATCTTGCGGGTGAGCGCCGGGTCGGTGACGGCCACCGAGTTGCCGTTGGCATCGATGGTGAAGTCGAAATAAGGATTGACCAGCACCGTCTCGCCGGCGGCGTTCTGGTAGGAAAGCTGGATCGCCACGCGATGCGTGCGGGCCGGCTCGAACACCACGCCGTTGGTCTTGGCCGGATCCTTCACGTTCGTGCTGAACGTGTAGGTGTAGTAGCCCGCCGGGTTGAACACGAGCTGCGGCGTGGCGGCATCGGCGGGCTGCGGGTCGGTCGTCGCCTGCATGGCGCTGGCCAGGGCGGCCTTGCCGTTGGGGCCGACGGTGGGCGTCGCCGTTTCCTTGCGGGAGATGTAGTTCACCCACTGGTCCGGGTCGCCGTTGGTGCCGGGCACCAGCTTGGCGAGCGCGAAGCGCATGTTGGCGAGCGTCAGGCCCTGCACCACCTTGCCGTTGGAGAACACGGTGAACTTCACCACCGGCGGGCTGTTGATCGTCACGGCCGGAACGCCGGCCGACTGCACCACAGCGAAGGAGGCCGAGGTGCTGGTGGCGGAGTCGTTGGCCGGGATCGCCGCGGCCGTCGCGATGGCTTGCGCGAGCGCGCCCGAATCGACCGCTGCGCCGCCAGGCGAGGCCGGGGCGTCGCCGCCGCCACCACCGCCTCCACAAGCCGCCAGCAGGACGGAAAGGGCCGCGATGGCCATCTTCCCGTGCCGCATGAATGAATTCAGCATACCGCCTCCAGTGGCCCCGCAGGACCCCCTCTTTGAAACCCGATTTCTTTGCTGGACGCCCGCGCGGTCGTACGTTGCGCTGCGGTGCGTGCCTGTCTTGCGCCTGTGCCGCCCGGCCCCTGCGCAGCCTGCATCCCTTGCGGATGCAGCTGCGGCCGGTGCCTCCCCGGGGCGGCCTGCGGCGCGCTCAGTGGCTTACTGCGAGAGGACCCACTTGATCAGGTTGGCGCGGGCCTTGTCGTCCTTCAGCACCTTGTGCTCCTCTTCGGAGCCGTCATCGAGCTTGACCTTGGGGTTGGAGGTCAGGAAGGTTTCGAGCTTGGCTTCGCCATCGGCCTTGCCCTTGTACTTGGCAGCGACCTTCTGGTAGGACGGGCCCTTCTTCGACTTGTCGACGGAGTGGCACTTGGTGCAGTTCTCGGCCTTCAGCGTCTTGAGGGCGGCTTCGGCATCCTGGGCGGCGGCCGGCATGGTGAACGCGAGGGCGGCGATGGCGGTGGAGATGAGGGTAAGGACTTTCACGATTTGCTCCTGGTGAAAAACGATGTCGTGCTATAGGAGTGATGGTGCTCCGCGGGCACTGGAGCCACGTTGACAAATGTCAACGGGCACCCTACGCAGCGCTTTTGCGCACCTGCGATTTGCGATAGGTGGCGCGACTGCCACACACGCGCAGCGTGCAAATGAAAAGACCCGCAGACGTTGCGTCTCCGGGCCCTTGCCTGCAGGTGCGGGGGTGGCCCGCACCTGCATGCTGCGCGATCAACTGCGTCGCGCGTTACTTCGCATGCACCGCCTTGATGTCGGCGATCTTGCCGGAAGCGTGGCAGACCAGGCATTGCTCGGTCTTGCCGAGGGCCGTGGCGCGCGCTTCGTAGATCGAACCGCCGTTGGCCGTCATGTGCGCCTGCGCCAGGCTCGAGTCATGGCACGCGAAGCACACCGCGGCCGTCGGCGAGCTCACCAGCGTCGTGCCAGCTGCGGGCGTGAGCGTGCCGGTGGCAGCTGCGTACTTCGGCTCCGGACCGTAGGCCGTTCCCGACTGGATGTACGGCGAGGTGGAAATGCTGGCGTTGAGCGTGCCCGCCGCCACGGTGCGCGGCAGCCGGCCGGCCTGCTGCTGCGACGAGGCGCTGGCGCTGAAGTCGTAGGTGCCGGGCAGGTGGCAGGTTTCGCACTTGCTCAGGATGCCGGGGTACTCGATGCCCGCGAACGAGCTCTCGGGCGAGGCCGCATGCCAGTTGAAGCCGGTCCCGCGCTTGGAGCTGGCGTGGATCGCGTGGATGAACGAGGTCGAGTCCGCAGACCAGCCGCTGCTCGTCTTGTTCGGGTTGTGGCACCAGGAGCAGGTCGTACCGTCGTTGCGCTGGCCGGCGTGGAAGGACTCGATCGTGAACGCACCGAGTTCCTCGTGGCAGGAGTTGCAGCGCTTGTCCTCGACGATCGCGCGGCGGGCCGTGTAGCCGTCGCCGACCTTCTGGACGTCCTGCGCGATGACGATCAGGCCACCGGTCTTCTTGCCGGGAACGACAGGCGAGTCCGCCGTGCCGAAGCGGGGCTTGCGCGTCGCGTCGGCGAGCGAGCTGTCGACCAGGTTCACCTGCGTCAGCGGCTGGGTGGCGGTGAGGCCGTAGGTGTAGCCGATGCCGCCCGTGAGCATCTTCGCGTCGTCGGGGACGGTCACGCCGGTCAGCGTCACGGTGTAGTAGCCGCTGGCGTCCGGACCGGTCAGGGTGCCGGCGCCGGCGCCGGTGGCGGTGCCGTTCCAGATCGTCTTCAGGTAGCCCGAAGCGGAGGCGTTGAAGTCCGTGGGCGAGGCGATGCCGTCCTGCGGCACGGCGAACACGAAGTACGCGCTCGGCGAACCGACGAAGTTGTCCCACATCTCGGTCTTGGCGGCCTTGTCGTTGAACGCGACCGCGGTGCCGTTCTGCAGCATCCTGAACACCATCACGGGCTGCTTGCTGGCGTTGCGCGACACGCTCTTGACGTCGTACGCCACCTTGATCGCGCCGGCCGGCAGGTTGTCGGCCTTGGAGGCGATCCACGCGGCGTTCGTGTTGTTGTTGCCGCCGGGGATGGCCAGCGAGTTCAGCGGGTTCGGCGGCGTGACCGCAAGGTGGTACACCTTCTCGATCGAGTTCGCGTCATGGCACAGGGCGCACTTGCTGTCGTCGGCCTGCACACCGCCGATGTGGCCGGTGGCCGCGGGCGGGAGTCCGTCGATCTTGGACTGGTTGGCGGCGGCGTTCGTCACGCCCTGGCCGGTGGCGAAGTTGATGCCGTCGTGGCAGGCGCCGCAGGCAAGGCGGCTCGGCACCGTCTTGAAGTTGGCGGCTTGCGGGGCGACCTTGGGCGCGCTGCTGTCATGGCACTTGCTGCAGTTGCGGATGTCCTGCGGATAGCGCGTTTCGTTCAGCTTCACGCCGGCGTAGTTGTAGCCTTCCTTGACCAGCAGCTCGCCCTTGTGCACGCGGTGGATCAGCACCGGGAAGTCGCCGATCGTCACGCCGTCGGCCACGCTGGTGCTGGCCGCGGTGAAGACGTTGTTGGTCGACGTCGCGTTGGTCTGGCCGAACTTGCGCTGGTCGGTGTGGCAGGTCACGCAGAAGCGCGGGTCATACCGGCTGCCGCCGTGGAAGGTGGCGCTTTCGGTGCCCGGGATGCCACCGAGCTTGCCGTGGCATTCGTTGCAACTGAGCTTGTCCACGATCAGGCGCTGGCCCGGATCGGCGGCGGTGAGCACCTTGCCGCTGGCGGGAATGAAGTCGAAGACGGCGTTGTTCGGCTTGGCCAGGGGCACGGCCGGAACCACCTGCACTTCGTTCGCCGTGTTGGTGCCGGTTCCCGGGACGTTGCCGGAAATCTGCAGCACGAGGCGGTGCACCGCGTTCGGGTCGTACGTCAGGTCACCCAGGTCGGCGGCCTTGTTGGCGCCGGTGAGCGTCATGGCAGCAACCTGCGCCTTGGCCTGCGTGATGTCGCGGAAGAACGTGTACTTGTAGGTGCCGTCGCCGTTGTCCACCAGCGTGCCGTTGCTGTCGCTGGTGGGGCGCGACGCGGTCGCCGGAGACGTCGCCGTCGGCACCGAGGTCACGATGTAGCTGACCCACTTGCTCGGCCCGGTGGCCTGCGCCGTGGCGCCGGGCGCGCCGGGGACCAGCTTGGCCAGCGTGAAGGCGAGGTTCTGGTAACGGGCCACCGTCGCGGTCGCGGACTTCGTGGCCAGGCTCAGGCCTGCGATCGGCCGGCCGTTGGCGTCGGCGAGCTTGAAGCTGACGACCGGGGGGCTGGCGATGGTCACGCCGGTGATGGTCGCATTGAACTCCGTCGCGGCAACCTGCTCGGGCGACAGCTGCGACAGGGTCACCAGGTTCGCCGGCGCGCCGGCCGTACCCGAGGGAGCGGAAGGACCCGCAGGGCCCGCGGGGCCCGCAGGACCGGCCGGACCGGCGGCGCCGTCCGAGCCTCCACCGCAACCATGCAGCATCAGTGCTGCGGTTGCGGCGACTGCCACGAACCGTGACAGCCTCATCAACCTATTCATCTCGATATGCACCATACCCTCCTTGGTGGATGCCACCTTGCTAACCAAACTGCCCTGACGACAGAGCATTCCTCGAGTCCGCCCGTACCACTCCAGCGTCTCGTGCGCCATCCAGCGTGTTGCCATCACTTGCTGGCGGCCTTTCCGAACTTCGCGTCCTTCTGGCGCGCGACCACGTATTCACGCAGTCCCTGGTACGCCAGCGGCGAAACGATGTTGCGGGTCTGCAGGTGTGCCTTCGAGAGGAAGGGACGCCCTGCGATGATCCGGTCGGCCTCCGCAGCGCCGATGCCCGGCAGCTTCATGAGTTCCTGCCGGCTCGCGCTGTTGATGTCCACCGGCTCGACACGCGCCGGCGGCCGCGCCTTGGCGGCATCGGCCTTCTGCGCCGGCGCGGCCTGGGCCGGCTTCGCCTTCTGCGGCTGCGCCTCGGCGCCGAGCGACAGGCCGGCGAACAGCGAGCAGCCAAGGGCGACGAGGGCCGTGACGAAGATGCGTTGCTTCATGAGGTGTTCCAACTTTGCTGGGAATTCTCCGGACCCGCGGTGCGCGCTGATATCGGAGTCCGTTCAAAGTTCCCCTAGGAATCGTCCGAGACCCGAAGGCGCGCTTTCGCACTCGGTGGATGCGAGCGATTCGCGGCTGGCGCACCGATACGGTGACCTGCATCAAACTTGTGCGGCCCCGCGCCGTCATCGCATGCGGCGGATCTCTTCATTGCGCGCGCACGCTGCAGCGCAAAGGCCACATCCCGAGCAACGCGCTCGGTCATTGCCGCGCGTTGCGCCCTGCTACGTGCGCAAGACGCAACCCTGAAAGCGCTGCGCCGGCACGGCCCGAAGGCACGTGCCGGCGCAGCGGCTTCTCAGGTCCGCCTCACGGCGGCTTCAGCTCACACCACGACCCCTGCCGGAAGGGACGGCCCGCCGGTGGAGAAGAAGCCGATGGCCACCAGCGTCAGGATGGTCAGGCCGATCAGGATCAGCGTGAAACCGAGCAGGCGGGACAGCTTCATCTGCAGCTTCGAGGGCGGCTCGACCAGGTGCTTCTCCAGCTCGCCGCTCTGCAGCAGGCGCTGGTACTCCAGCGGGTGTTCCTTCTTGAACTCGTCCAGCGGCATGCTGCCCGTGAACATCACCACGTCGACCGGGAACTTGTCCGGACGGAAGTGGTTGTTGAAGAAGTGCACCGTGAAGAGGAACACCACCGCCAGGAACGCCTCTTCGCTGTGGAAGATCGTCGCCACGTTGAACACCCACCCCGGCAGGAACTGGCCGGCGAAGCTGGGCATCCACATGATCAGGCCGCTCACGCCGATGATCGTCACGCCCCAGAAGGGAGCCCAGTAGTCGAACTTCTCCCAGTAGCCCCAGCGGTCGATCTTCGGCCGCGGGCCCTGGCCCAGGAACCACTTGAACATGCCGATGCAGTCCTGCAGGTCCTTGAGGTTCGGCACCATCGAGTACGGGCCGAAGACCTTCCAGGTGCGCCACTGGCGGCCCAGCTTGATCACCACGTAGAACAGGTGCCAGAAGAAGATGCTGGCGAACACCGTGGCCGCGCAGCGGTGGATCAGGCCGGTCACCTTCGGGCCGCCGAAGAAGTTCATGACCGCGTGCGCCCACGGCACCTCGGGATAGAACAGCGGCATGCCGGTGATGGCCAGCACCATCACGCTCAGGGCGAACGTGAAGTGCGCGATGCGCCAGGTGCGCGTGAAGCGCTGGAACTGCTTGGCCTGCAGGGCGACCGGAACCTCGTCGACGCGCACGTGCACGGGGCCGCCGCCACGCTCGCGCCGGTCCTTCCATTCACGGTAGAACCACAGGATGGTGTGCAGCCAGAAGAACGCGAACGTTCCGATCAGCAGGCCGCTCATCCCCCACGACGCCGCCGTCACTTCCGGATAGCGCGTGAAGTTGCCGGGCTCGGCGTGCGGCTGGAAGCTCACGAAGCCCTTGCTCACCGGGGCCAGGCCCTTCTTGGCGTTGTGGCAGGAGCCGCAGGTTTCCAGGCGGTTGTCCGGGTGCACCTTGGAGGCCGGATCCTTCACCCGCACGATGTCGTGGCTGCCGTGGCAGTCGTAGCACTTGGCGGTGTAGCCGTAGCCGAGCGTGTTGGCCGCGCCGTGGAAGGTGTCCTTGTAGGCATCGAACTGCTTGCCGTGGCAGTTGCCGCACTGCGCCGTCACGGTCAGCTTGAACGGTTCGCTGGAGGTGTTGGCCACCTTGTGCGCGAAGTGGCAGTCCGAGCACGTCGCCGCGTCGGCCAGCATGCGCTTGGCGTTCTCCTTGCCGTGCACCGACTCCTTGTAGGTGTCCAGCTGCTCGGAGTGGCACGAGCCGCAGCGCTCGGAAATGCCGAGGCGCCACTGCGTGTTCTCCGTCGAACTCTTGTTCACCGGCACGTTGAAGCTGTGCGTGTCGTGGCACTGCGAGCACGTCGCGTTCGGCTTCGTCTTGTCGTCCGGGTTGGGCCGCGCGTGGAACGACTTCTTGTAGTTCTCGATGTTCGTCGCGACCGCCTTCAGGCGCGGCCGGTCATCGGCCCGCCCGCGCTTGACGGTCTGCTCCCACAGTTCCTGGTGGCACGACGCGCAGTCCACCTTGGCGAGCGGCTGCGCGTCCTTCTGGTGCGCGTTGTTCTTCTCCGCGTTGTCCTTGATGTCGGCGTGGCAGGCCACGCACTCCATCTGGGAATGGACGCCTTTTTCGAACTTCTGCTGGTCGACCGGGCTCAGCGCGCGCGGCTTGCCGGCGGCCGTGGGCACCTCGAGTTTGCCCTTGGTGCCGTCGTGGCAGCCAAGGCAGGTGCCGTTGTCGATCTTCACCTTGGCCGTGGCTGGCGCATCGCCCTGTGCGGCAGCGTTGCCGGCAAGGCCGCCGATACCGAGGCAGGCGAACACCAGGCCGGCGGAGAGTGCCGCCCGGCGCAGGCGTGCAAGGAGGCCCGCATGTTCCATAGTCGTTCCTGACTTCAAAAAAGAGGCGAAGGGCCGTCGTGCAGCCCGCCGCCGTTCGGAGAATCCCGCGCCTGCCCGCACGCGCGCCTGCCCCGTCGCCGGGGCGGGCTGCATCGCGAAGGAGGCTCGGGACGCCATCTGCTTACTCACTCGTGCACCGTGTCGAGCAGCCTGTGCTCGATGGCATAGCGCACCAGTTCCACCTGGCCGGCAAGGGTCATCTTGTCGAGGATGTGGGACTTGTGCGTACTGACGGTCTTGATGCTCAGGGACAGTTCGTCGGCGATGTCGCTGAGCGACGCCCCGTGCACGATCCGGCTGAAGATGCAGTACTCGCGGTCGGTCAGCCGGTCGTGCGGCAGGCCCTCGCCCGGGTGGCTGGCCAGCAGCTCGGTGACTTCGGCACTGACGAACATGCGGCCGCCGGCGGCGCGGCGCATCGCGCACAGCACGGTCGCGGCGTCCGCCTTGAGCGAGAGGAACCCGAGCGCGCCGGCGCGGATGGCGCGCAGCGCATAGAGCTCCTCGCGTTGCGCGCTGAACACCAGCACGCCCAGCCGCGGCCGCTCGGCCTTGATCAACTTGATCAGCTCGATGCCGCTGCGCCCCGGCATGGTCAGGTCCAGCATGACCAGGCCCCAGTCGCGGGCGCGGACCTTGTCGACCAGCTCGCGGCTGTCGCGGGCCTCGCCGCTCACGGCCAGGTCCTCGGTGCCGGCGACGAGCGCGCGGACACCCGCGCGGACGATCGGGAACTCGTTGGCGAGCAGGACTTCGATGCGCACGCGGTTACTCCAGCGTGGGATCGAGCAGCTTGTGCTCGATCGCGTAGCGCACCAGGTCGACGTGCCCGTGCAGGTTCAGCTTGTCGAGGATGTGCGACTTGTGGGTGCTGACGGTCTTGATGCTCAGCGACAGGTCGTCGGCGATCTCGGTCAGCGCGTGGCCGCGCACGATGCGGTCGAAGATGCCGTATTCGCGATCCGTCAGCAGCGTGTGCAGCGGCGCGTCGGCCCGGCGCGCCGGATCGATCGAGAGCAGCGCCGCCACTTCCTGGGTGAAATGCACGCCGCCCGCCGCGATGCTGCGCATCGCCGACAGGATGGTCTCGGGGTCGGCGTCCTTGGCCAGGTAGCCGCAGGCGCCGGCGCGGATCGCGCGCAGCGCGTAGTGCTCCTCGCTCTGCGCGCTGAACACGAGGACGGGCAGGCGCGGCAGCTCCTGCTTGATCAGCTTGATCAGCTCCAGGCCGCTGCGGCCGGGGATCCACAGGTCGAGTACGGCGAGGCCCCATGCGCGCGAGCGCAGCAACTCCAGGGCGGCATGGCCATTGCCGGTCTCCGCCCCGACCACCAGGTCGTGCGTCCCCTCGATCATGCGGCGCAGCCCGCAGCGGACGACCGGGTGGCCGTCAGCGAGCATCACTTCTGTTTTCATTTCAGCCCCGAGCCGGGCCTTCGGCATCGATGTGGCGGCTTGTTTCCGCTCTTGTGCCTGGCCCGGGTTTTCCCTCGATGCCCGGATGGTCGTCCGAAGTGAATTTTCACGACTTGACGTGAGTCAAGCGGAATGTCGTCGGGGCGGGAATGGCTCCCAGATCGGTGCCGCGCTCCGCTGCAGGCGGTCCGCTGTCGTGCCATGCCAACGCCGCGCAGGCCGGCGCTCGCCGCGGCGCCCTGCATGCTCTGCCTGCCGCGTCCTACAGCGCGGGCCTTCCGCGTTGCCGAGGATGCAGGCAACAAGGAATCCCCATGCCCGCACCGACCAGTTCGCGCACCCTCTGGAAGGGCGCCATCAGTTTCGGACTCGTGCACATCCCCGTCACGCTGCATTCGGCGACGGCGGAGAACCGCATGAAGTTCAACCTGCTGAACAAGTCCACCATGACCCGCGTGGGCAACCAGCAGGTGGACAAGTCCTCCGGCGAAGCCATGCCGCGCGAGGAAATCGTCAAGGGCTTCGAGGTCGAGAAGGACCAGTTCGTCGTGCTCACGCCCGACGAGATCAAGGCCGCCCTGCCGAAATCCACCCAGACCATCTCGATCGAGGCCTTCGTCGACCGCGACGCGGTCCCGGCCGTGTTCTTCCACAAGCCCTACTACGTGAGCCCGGGCGGCAAGGGCGGGCAGAAGCCGTTCGCGCTGCTGCGGGAAACGCTCGCGCGCACCGGCAAGGTCGGCATCGCCCGGGTCGTGATCTCCACCAAGCAGCACCTCGCCGCGCTCATCCCGCAGGACCAGGGCCTGGTGCTGAACCTGCTGCGCTGGTCCGACGAGGTCCGCGACGTGGCCGGCCTGGCCTGGCCGGGCGAAGACGTCGGCGTCAGTGCGGCGGAACTGAAGATGGCGGAGCAGCTGGTGGAGGCCATGGCCGGCGAATGGCAGCCCGACCTGTTCCACGACGAGTTCCGCGAGAAGCTGATGGAACTGGTCGAACAGAAGCAGTGCGAAGGCGGCGTGCGCCAGGTGGCGCCGCTGCCCGGCGAGGAAGTGCCCGCGGCGAGCGCCGAAGTCATCGACCTCACCGAGCTGCTGCGACGCAGCCTCAAGGGCAATGCCGCCGCGGCGCCCGCAGCGGCACCCGCCGCGAAGAAGAGCGCGGCGGCCAAGCGCGAGGAAGCAGCGAACGACGACGCGGCACCCGTGCGCAAGGCGGCGGCGCGCAAGACCGGCACCACCGCGCGTGCCAGCGTGAAGCCGGCGACCCCCCGGCGCAAGAACGGTTGATCGCCGCAGGGTTGCCGATGAAGTCCCTGCGCAGTGCTGCCGCCCTGCTGGTGGTGGCCGGGCTCGTCCTGGCAGGCTGCCGCGAGCGGCCGGCGTCGTCCGGGCATACGGCCGTCCTCGGCAGCAACGGCCCCGATGCGACCGCGAGCGAGCCCGCGCTGGACGACGGGCGCGGCCAGGCCATCCCGCCGCCGCCCGCGCCGGCCGGCGCGCAGCCGCAGGTGGTGCGCTCCGGCGAGGCAGCGGCACTGGCCGTGTGGGTGCAGGACGGCCATGTGCTCGCGTCGGCCTTCGCGCGGCCGGGAGGATGGGCCCCGGCGAAGCCGCTGGAAGACATCTATGGCGAGGCCAGCGATCCGCAACTGGCCAGCAACGGGCGCGCTGCGGCCATGGCCGTGTGGCGGCACACCGTGGGCAGCATCCAGAGCCTGCGCTTCAGCCGCTTCGATGCCGCCTCCGGCTGGACGCCGCCCGACGTGGTGCCGGGCGCGCTGCCGCGGCCGAATGCGGCCGGTGCGGCGCGCGACGACGACGCCCCGCGCCTGACCATGGACGCGGACGGCAACGTGATCGCGCGCTGGGCCAGCGGCTTTGCGCCGACCGAGGAGCAGGTCGCGCGCTACACGCCCGGCCAGGGCTGGTCGCGCGCCCTCAGCGAGCCTGTGGCGTCAGCGCAGAGCGCATCGCCTGCACCCCCTGCTCCATCATCTGCCCGATAGCGGGCGCGAGCGCATCGGGCAGCAGGTCCGTGATCCAGACGAAGCGGCAGCTGTCCGCGCCGGTCGCCACGACCTGCGCCGAGGCGTTGTGGTGCGTCGCGCGCGCGCCGCTGGCGCTGTAGACGATGCGCCGCGCCGCATCGTCCAGCGTCACCAGCCGTTCGCGCGCCTCCATGCCGTTGAAGAAGGTCACGCGGCGCACGGCGCCCTCCTCCTCCAGCGCGCAGGCGGTGACGAAGCCGGCGGCCAGCCGGTCGACGGCGCCGAAATCGCGCAGCGCCGCCCACGCGGCCTCGGCGGGGATGGGCAGTTCGAATTCCTTGTGGATGGTGGCCATCAGCTTCTCCTCGGTGCTGCCACGCCCGCCTCGCGGGCCTCCGCCACCAGCCAGTCGGCGAAGCCCTGCGCGCTCGGGTGCTGCGCGGCGTGCGGCGCGAGCGTGACGAAATAGCCGCGGCGCGACGCCGCGGGACTGCGGAACGGCGCGACCAGCTTCTTCTCGCGCACGAAGTCGGCGAGCAGCGGCAGCCGCCCGATGACGACGCCCTGCCCCGCGATGGCGGCCGCGACCGCTTCGCCGTAGCGGGTGAAGCGCAGTGTGTGCGCCATGTGCACGGCGGACAAGCCCATGAGCTCCAGCCACGGTTCCCATTCGGCGGTGAGGGGCGCATCGTGCATCTCCACCGTGAGCAGGGTGTGGCGCTCGAGGTCGGCCGGCGTCTTCAGCGGCCGGCGCGCGTCGCGCAGCAGGCCGGGTGCGCACATCGGCTGCACTTCCTCCTCGAACAGCAGCGGCCCGCGCCCCTGCGCGCTGGGCACGAAGCGCACCGCCAGTTCCACGCCGCCGCGGGCCAGGTCCACCAGTTCCAGCGTGGCGGAGATGCGCACGTCGACTTCGGGATGCGCGGCGGTGAAGCGCACCAGCCGCGGGATCAGCCAGAACGAGGCGAACCCCGGGGTGCAGGTGACCGTGAGCTGCTGGCGCGCCGCCGTGCTGCGCACGCGCGCGGCGGCATCGCGCAGGCGTTCGAGGCTGTCCTCCACCGCGCGATGCAGGATGCGGCCGGCGTCCGTGAGTGCGAGCGCGCGGTGGCGGCGCTCGAACAGCGCGGCGCCCACGCTGTCTTCGAGTTGCTGGATCTGGCGGCTGACCGCCGACTGCGAGAGCGCGAGTTCGTCGCCGGCGCGGGTGAAGCTCAGGTGCCGCACGGCCGCCTCGAAGGTGTGCAGCAGGTCCAGGCGCAACTGCCGGGAGCGCGGCACGGCGGCGCTGTTCGCATTCGCTGCATGCATGCGATCCATGCAAATCCGCCGTTTCTCGCCCGAGGAAGCGGCCAGTATAGTGATTCGCAGGTCGCATGCGAAGGAGCCCAGCATGGAAGCCGTTCCCACCGTCACCCTGCCAGCCCGGCAGCTGTTCGAGATCACGGACGCCGCCGGCGTGCGCATCCTCTGCACGGCCGGCAGCCTCTGGCTCACGCTGGACCACGATCCGCGCGACGTGGTCCTGCAGGCCGGCGACAGCTTCGAAGCCGCAGCGTCGCGCCGGCTCCTGCTCTACGCCTTCGAGCCGTCGACGTTCGCGCTGGCGAGCGCGGCTGCGCTCGACGGGCCGCGCTGCGCGAAGGGCCAGGCCGCGCAGCCGGTGGCCCCGGCGCGCGTGTGGTCCGCCACGCGCGCGGCCGGCGCCGCGTGAGCGGCCCAGCCTGGACTGGCTAGAACCCCGACAGCGGCAGCTCGATGCCGATCTTGGCGCCGTTGTCGCGCCCGCCGGTGCGGGTGTTCATCGTCCGCAGCCCCAGGTGCATCTTGATCGGCGAGAGGCCGAAGGCGCGCATCTGCCAGTCGGCGCTGAATTCGGCGATGCGGATGCGGTCCGACGTGGGGAATGCCAGGTTCTCGACCTGGCTCGAAGGGTTGACGTCGGCGCGGATGAAGCGCAGCGCATAGCGCAGGGCGTTCGCGCTGCGCAGCGGCGTGACGCTCACGCCGATCGCGTGGGCGCGGCCGTCGCCGCCGATGAAGTGGCCGATCGGCAATCCCTCGTGGTACATGCCGTCGCGGAACTGGGAGTGCCGGTAGGCGATGTTCGGCACCCCCTTCTTCAGGCCGAACAGGCGCGCGCTCATGGTGTCCGCGGTTTCCACGTGCCACTGCAGCCGCGTCGCCGCCCAGGTGTGCTTGAACTGCAGGCCCGCCAGGCTCAGGTAGTCGGTCGGCCGCAGGCCGGCTTCGTCCTCGCCGATGAATTGCCCGTAGAGCGTCAGCGGGTTGCCGCCCGGCAGCCAGGTGTAGCGGGCATCGAAGCCCGCGATCTCGTTGTTGAAGGTGTCGATGTCGTTCGATCGCCCCCGGATCGCATCGACCAGGTCCCCGAAGCCGTTGCCGCCGCCGGCACCGCCCCACTGGATCAGGCGCGAGGCCGCCACTTCGAGCTGCGGCAGCGGCCGGGCCTGCAGGCGCAGTGCGAACACGCGCGCGCCCGGCACAACCCGGTTGTGCTGCATGCGGCCCAGGAAGGCTTCGTAGCTCCAGGGCCCCAGCCACGCCAGCCAGCGCGTCTCGAAGGGCCGCTCCTGCCCGCGCTTCAGTCCGAAGCCGGGGATCGCCAGCCCGGTGTTCGACCAGATCAGGCTGCCGTCCTGGCCCGGGCCCCACCAGTGCGGCAGTTGGCCGGCGTACAGCACCTGCCCGCCCCACTGGCCGGCCAGGTAGCTGCCTTCCAGGTTGCCGTGCGACTGGCGGTCGGTCAGCGGGCTGAACAGCTTGTGGAGCTCGAGCCGGCCCGCGAGGTTCTCGCGATTCATCTGCAGCCAGGCGCTGGCATCGCCCTCGCCGCGCACCGGCTCCTCGAAACCGAAGGAGGGCAGCGAGTTGGTGTTGGCCCGCAGGGCCACGCCGGCGCCGGTGCGGGCGCGGTAGTGCGCGAGTTCGGCCTCGACGGCGGCCAGCACGCTGACGTCGGTCGCACCGACGGTGGCGCGGCGCCCGGCCAGCGCGGACTCGATCGCCGCCAGCGGCAGCGGCCACGCCGAGGTGGACAGGCTGATCACGCCGCGGTCGGCGAGCCACTGCAGGTCGTCACGCAGGCGCTCGTTGCCCGCTTCGACCAGCACCGCGCTCTGCGCCCAGGCCTGGCCGCCGGTCAACGCCGCGATCGCGAGCGCGATGCCGCCGGCCAGTTTCGAAACGCTACTCCGCTCCAGTTTCATTTTCATCGATTCGTCCTTCAGGAACATCGTGCAGGCCAGAAGAAAGCGCCGAACCCGCCAGGGCTCATGGCAAGGTGCGGCGCAGGCTTTCGAAAAACAGGTCCGACTGCAGGCGCTCGCCCAGCGTCTGGGCGGCGACGCGCGCGGCCAGCGCGGGCGCCACGGGCTGCAGCGGCCGGCCGGTGGACATCGCCAGGACCTGGGCCTGGCAGGCGCGTTCGAGATAGTAGAGGTCGTCGAAGGCGTGGCCGATGCGCTCGCCGCACACGATCACGCCATGGTTGCCCAGGAAGGCGACGTCCGCGCCGCCCAGCGCCCGCGCGATGCGCTCGCCCTCGGAGGCATCGAGCGCCAGGCCGTTGTAGGCGGCATCGACCGCGATGCGGCCGTGGAAGCGCATCGCGTTCTGCGACAGCGTGGTGTCGAGGGCGCGCACATCGGTGAGCGTCAGCGCGGTCGCGTAGGGCATGTGGGTGTGGAGCACGCAGGCCTTGCCGGCGATGCGGTGCACGGCGGCATGAATGTACATCGCCGTGGGCTCCACCGCGTGGCTGCCGGCCAGCCTGTTGCCCTGCGCGTCGACCAGGACGATGTGGTGGGCCTGCACCTCGCTCCATTGCAGCCCGCGCGGATTCAGCAGGAACCAGTCCGGTCGTCCCGGCAGCGCGATGCTGAAGTGGTTGCAGACGCCCTCGCCCAGACCATGGTGCGCGGCCGCCCGGAGGGCCAGCGCGAGGTCGGAGCGCAGGGCGCGCAGCGCGCTGCCGTGGAACAGGTCCTCGATGTCGTCGTTGCGCATCCTCGATGGCTCGCGTCGGGTCGAAAGCGCGCACTGTACAACGTGCGGGCGGTCTCGCATGCGTACACGCATGCACCCCCATTCACATGCCATGCACACGCCTCTGCGCGGCGTGAGGTTTTGTCCTACACCGCGCCCGGAGCGGAGATGACACGATCGTTTTCAATCCGAATCCGTTCCCCTCGTTGAAGTTGCACCCTGCCGCATCGCCTTCGCCCGCTCCGGGCGCCCCGCCCGCCCTCCCCGCCCTGCGCGCCGCCACCCGCGGCCACCACGAACGCCTCGATCGCCTGATCGACCTGCGTCGCCTGCGCGACGCGCGCCGCTATGGCCGCGTGCTGCAGGTGCTCGATGGTTTCCTCGCCCCCTGGGAGGCGTCCGTCGCCGCGGCCCTGCCCCCCGCGTGGGAGGCATGGCTGCGCAAGCGTTCGCGCCGCGCCTTCCTGCAGCGCGATCTCGGCGTCCTGGGCCTGGCCGCCGGCCACCGCCCGCGGCCGATGCCCTCGCTGCCCACGGCGGGTGCCGCCTGGGGCTCCGTCTACGTCATGGAAGGTTCCGCCCTGGGCGGGCAGGTGATCACGCGCAGCCTGGCGGATGCCGGCCTGCGGCCGGACCGCGGCGCCGCCTACTTCCACGGCTGGGGCCCGGCCACGGGCGCGATGTGGAAGGAAGTGCGCTTGCTGCTGGACCAGCAGCTCGCCGATCCCGACACCCTGGCGCAGGCCTGCGCCGGCGCCTGCGCCACCTTCGACGCCCTCGCCTTCCACCTTGAAACGGCATTGCATGAGCGCCCTCCCCTTGCCTGACCTCGCGCAATGCGCGACCGAGCCGATCCGCACCCCGGGCGCCATCCAGCCGCACGGGCGCATGGCGGTGCTCGCCGCCGGCGACGGCCGCTTGCTCGCCTACAGCAGCAACTGGGCGTCCGCGGAGGAAGCGCAGGAGGCGATCGCGCGCCTGCCGGTCGACAGCGGCTCGCTGCAGGCCGGCCACGGCCCGGCCTGGCTGGGCACGCTGGCACTCGCCGGCCGCGACCACGATGCCGCCGCCCACCGGCAAGGCGACTTCGTGATCGTCGAATACGAGCCGGCCGGCCCTGCCTCGGGCCTGCACGCGCCGATCTACTCGGTGGCCCGCGAGGTGCTGCCGCAGGTGCAGCGGGCCGACTCCATCGCCACGCTGTGCGAAATCGTGGCGCGCGAGATGAAGCGGCTGACCGGCTTCGGCCGCTGCCTGGTCTACCGCTTCGATGCCGACGGGCACGGCGAAGTGCTGGCCGAGCGCCTGGACGCCGGTTACGAGAGCTATGCCGGGCACCGCTTTCCCGCCACCGACGTGCCGGCGCAGGCCCGCGCGCTGTACCTGGCCAACCACATCCGCCTGATCCCGGACGCGAACTACGAACCGGTGCCGCTGGTCGCAGCCAGCGGGGCGCCCGATCCTTCCGGCCTTGACCTGAGCTTCGCCAGCCTGCGCAGCGTCTCGCCCGTGCACCTGGAATACATGCGCAACATGGGCACCATCGCCTCGATGTCGGTGTCCGTGGTGTCGCGCGGACGGCTCTGGGGGCTGATCTCCTGCCACGACCACGCGGCGCGCCACCTGCCGTTCCAGGCCCGCGTGGCCTGCGAACACCTCGGGCGGCTGCTGTCGCTGCAGGTCCAGGCGCAGGAAGACAACGCCGAAGTCGCCCAGCGCCTGGCGCTGCACCAGCGCGTGCTCAACGTGGTGGCGCTCATGGCGGAGACCGACGGTTCGCTGCAGCGCCTGGCCGACCCCGACCTCGCCTTGCACCGTCTCCCCGATGCGAGCGGCGCCGCGGTGGTCCTGAACGACTCCGTCTGGAGCATCGGCGATACCCCGCCGGCGGGCGCCGTGCGCGAGCTCGCGCACTGGATCGCGGCGCGCGGCGGCGAGATGTTCTGCAGCGACCGGCTGGCGGAACTCTACGAGCCGGGCGCCGCGCTGCTGCCTGGCTGCGCCGGCGTGCTCGCCATCTCCATCTCGCAGGTGCACCGCCACGTCGTGATGTGGTTCCGCCCGGAGCTGGTGCAGACCATCCAGTGGGCCGGCGACCCGCGCCAGAAGCTCCCGGGCGAAGGGCGCCTGCATCCGCGCCAGAGTTTCGACAGCTGGCAGGAACGCGTGCGCGGCCGCTCGGCGCCGTGGTCCGCCGCGCAGCAGTCCGCCGTGTCGGAGCTGCGCCAGGCGCTGCTGGCCCTGGTGCTGCGGCGGGCCGAGGAACTGGCCGGCCATGCCGTGGAGCTGGGTCGCGTCAACAAGGAACTCGAGGCTTTCAGCTATACCGTCTCGCACGACCTGCGCGCGCCCATGCGCCACATCGCCGGCTACATCGACCTGGTGATGGAGGACAACGCGCGCAGGCTGGACGAACGCTCCACGCGCTACCTGCGGCACGTGAAGGACGCCGCCGCCTATGCCGGCAAGCTGGTCGACGCCCTGCTCGACTTCTCGCGCCTGGGCCGCTTCGCGCTCAAGCCCCAGTGGGTGGACAGCACCGCGCTGGTGGAGGACCTGGTGGACGAACTGCGCCAGCAGGAAAAGGGCCGCACGATCGAGTGGGAGCTCGCACGGCCGCTGCCGCGCCTCTGGGCCGATCCGCTGCTGCTGCAGGTGGCGGTGCGCAACCTGATGGCCAATGCGGTGAAGTACACCCGCGGCCGCCACCCGGCGCGCATCCGCATCGCGCCGATCGCGCTGCCCGACGGACCCGGGCTGGAGATCAGCGACAACGGGGTCGGCTTCCCGATGAAATACGTCGGCAAGCTGTTCGGCGTGTTCCAGCGGCTGCACCGCACGGAGGACTTCGACGGCACCGGGATCGGGCTGGCGAACGTCAAGCGCATCGTCGAACGCCATGGCGGCACCGTGTGGGCGCGCGGCGAACCCGACCAGGGCGCCACCTTCGGCTTCGTGCTGCCGCCGCCGGCCGGCGAACCGGCCGCCGCCCCGCAGACCAACAACGAGGAACCCGCCTGATGCTCAAACCCATCCTGCTGGTCGAAGATGACCCCCGCGACCTGGAACTCACCCTGGTCGCGCTCGAACGCAGCCAGCTCGCCAACGAAGTGATCATCGTGCGCGACGGCGAGGCGGCGCTCGAATACCTGACGCGCACCGGCGAATACGCCGGCCGCAGCGAAGGCAATCCGGCCGTGGTGCTGCTGGACCTGAAGCTGCCGAAGGTCAATGGCCTGGAAGTGCTGCAGACCGTGCGCTCCACCGAATCCCTGCGCAGCATCCCGGTGGTGATGCTCACCTCCTCCCATGAGGAGACCGACGTCCTGCGCAGCTACCAGCTCGGCGTGAACGCGTACGTGGTCAAGCCGGTGGAGTTCAAGCAGTTCGTGGAGGCCATCGCCGACCTCGGCATCTTCTGGGCGGTGCTCAACGAACCGCCGCCGGGCTCCCTGCGCACGAGGCGGCGCCATGAGTGAGGCGGCGCAAGGACAGCGTGCACCCTTGCGCGCCCTGCTGGTCGAGGACTCGCGCCTCGATGCGGAGCTGGTGCGCGTGCAGCTGGAACGCCACTGGCCCGGGGTGCAGCTGGACGTGCTGCGCGACGAGGCCGCGTTCATCGCGGCGCTGCGCGCGGGCGGATGGGACGTGGTGCTGTCGGACTTCGAGCTGCCCGGATTCACCGGCGCCGACCTGCTCGCGCACCGCAACGTGGTGGCGCCGAAGCTTCCCTTCATCTTCGTCTCCGGCGTGATCGGCGAGGACAACGCGGCGGAGCTGCTGAAGAAGGGCGCCACCGACTACGTGAGCAAGAGCCGGCTGGCGCGGCTGGCGCCGGTGCTGGAACGCGCGCTGCGCGAGGCCGACGAACGGCGTGCCCGCGTCCGCGCCGAACGCCAGCTGCGGCAGGCCGACCGCACCTTGGCGCGCGTGCTCGACGCCTTGCGGGATTACGCGGTGATCCTGCTGGACGACGAGGGCTGCATCCAGTTCTGGAACCGCGGCGCCCGCATGATCTTCGGCTACGACGCCGCGGAGATCCTGGGCACGTCGGCCCAGCGCCTGTTCGCCCCCGAGGACGGACCGGCGGAAGCCCTGGCGGCGGAGATGCGCGCCGCCCGCGAGCACGGGCGGGCCAGCGACAACCGCTGGCTCGCGACGCGCAGCGGCGAGCGCCTGTGGGCCGAGGGCGTGCTGACGGCGCTGGAGGACGACGAGGGCCGGCCCAACGGCTTCTGCAAGCTGGTGCACGACGGCACCCGGCGCCACCTCGCCGGCGAGGCCCTGCGCGCCGCCAAGGAAGAAGCCGACCGGGCGAACCAGGCGAAGGACCGCTTCCTGGCGGTGCTCTCGCACGAATTGCGCACGCCGCTGGCGCCCATCACCACCGCGGTCCACGTGCTGGAGAAGTCGGCCCGCATCGACGAGCGGCACCGCGACCTGCTGCCGATGATCCGGCGCAACGTGGCGCTGGAAGCGCGCCTGATCGACGACCTGCTGGACCTGACCGCCATCAACGCCGGCAAGGTGAGCCTGCACAAGGAGCGGGTCGACATGCACCAGCTGGTGCAGGCCGTGGTCGGCATGGTGGCCGACACCCTGGGCGAGAAGCGCATCGAGCTCGAACTGTCGCTCCAGGCCCGCGATCCCTTCGTGGAAGCCGACCAGGCCCGCATGCAGCAGGTGCTGTGGAACATCGTGCGCAACGCCCTGAAGTTCACGCCCGTGGGCGGGCGCGTGCTCCTGCACAGCGAAAGCCGCGAGGGCGAATTCCACCTGGCTTGCGCCGATTCCGGCATCGGCATCGCGAGCGACGCGCTGGCCCGCATCTTCAGCCCCTTCGAGCAGGCCGATGCGGACGTGGCGCGCAGCTTCGGCGGCCTCGGCCTCGGCCTGGCCATCGCCCAGGGCCTGATGGTGCAGCACGGCGGGCGCATCCGCGCCAGCAGCGACGGCCGCGGCCGCGGTGCCACCTTCGCCATCACCCTGCCGAGTGCCGCGTCCGGCAGCGAGCAGCCCGCCGCTGCCGCCACCCTCGAAACGGCGCAGTCCGAGCGCAAGCGCGTGCTGCTGGTCGAGGACAACCAGGACGCCGCCACGGTGCTGGCGCTGTGCCTGGAGGAATATGGCTACGTGGTGGAGCACGTGAGCACCTGCGCCGAGGCGCTGCGCGCCGCCAGCGACGGCAGCTTCGATGCCGTGCTCACCGACCTCGGGCTGCCGGATGGCAGCGGCATCGACGTGGGCCGGGCGCTGTCGGGCCGCCTGCCCGTGGTGGCGCTCAGCGGCTACGGGCGCGACCACGATCGCGAGCGCTCCTCGCAGGCGGGCTTCGCAGCCCACCTGGTCAAGCCCGCGGACCCGGCCCAGGTCCATGCCTGCCTCAGCGGGCTGCTGTCAGGACAAGCCTCTCCCGCGTAGGGCACGGCGAAGCACGGCAGGGCGTCCGCGTCGGACGGGCATTGCGGTCCGGGTCTTACAGCCGGGCTTGCGGCGGCCACCCATACTGCGTCCACAGCAAACAGATAAGGGAGTCTTAGCCATGCGTAAATCTGCTTTCGTGATCGCCGGTCTGGTGTCCGCCGCCTCCATCGCCCTGGTGGGGTGCGACGTGCAGAAGACCCAGGAAGGCAATGTCAGCGTGCCCAAGTACGAAGTGTCCAAGACGCAGGAAGGCGACGTCACGCTGCCCAAGTACGACGTCGATGCGCCGAAGGTCGACGTGACCACCGAGCAGAAGGACGTGAACGTCCCGAAGGTGGGCGTGTACACCGAGAAGGAAACGCTGACGGTGCCGAAGGTGGAAGTCACCCCGGCGAAGGACCGCGACGACGACAAGGTCGCCCAGACGAACAAGTCCGAGAACAAGTAATCCGGCCACGCCGGGATTGCGCGGGCCGGCCTTGCCGGCCTTTTTCGTTGGCGCGTCCGACGCCGGGTAGGAGGCCTTCCTCCGCAGGGCGAGGCGTTGTCCGGCACGCGTGCCAGACAAGGCCGCCAACTGGACCACCCCCGCCCCGCAGAGTTGGCAACCGACTTAGACTGCGGCCTGCCCCCGCGTCGCGGGGCTTGCCGTACCGTGCCACACAACACCATCCCAGCCCACGTTCTCCTCGTCGACGACCAGCCCGCCAACCTGCTGGCGCTGGAGGCGGTCCTCGACACGCTCGGCGTCAACATGGTGCGCGCCGTTTCCGGGCCCGAGGCCCTCGAGGCCGTCGCCCGCCAGGATTTCGCGGCGATCCTGCTCGACGTTCGCATGCCCGGCATGGACGGCTTCGAGGTGGCCCGCGAGATCCGCGCCCGCGCCCGCTCGCGCTTCACGCCCATCCTGTTCGTCACCGCCGGCGACGACCCGGACGACGCCATGCTCTCGGCCTATGCGCTGGGCGCGGTCGACTTCCTCGCCAAGCCGCTGCGGGCCGAGATCCTGAAGGCCAAGGTGGCCGTGTTCGTGGAGCTGTACCGCAGCAAGGAAGAACTGCGCCTGCGCGAGCGGCGCGATTTCGAGCAGCGGCTGGAAGCCAAGGAGGAGCGCTACCGCGCCCTGTTCGAATCCATCGACGAGGGCTTCTGCGTGCTGCGGCTGGTGCGCGACGAGCAGGGCAACGTGCGCGACTACCGCTTCGAGGAGGCCAACGAGGCCTTCACCATGCACACCGGCATCAAGGATGCGGTGGGCAAGTCGATCCGCGAACTCGCGCCCGGCCACGAGGGCCACTGGTTCCAGATCTACGACCGCGTGGCGCGCACCGGCGAGGCCACCCGCTTCGTCGAGGAAGCCAAGGTGATGAAACGCTGGTTCGACGTCTATGCCTCGCGCCTGGGCGGCGCCGGCAGCGACCTGGTCGCGGTGCTGTTCTCCGACATCACGCAGCGCCTGCTCGCCGAGCAGGACCTGCGCCGACTCAACGACGAACTGGCGCAGGCCAATCGCCGCAAGACCGAATTCCTCGCCACCCTCGCGCATGAACTGCGCAACCCGCTCGCGCCCCTGTCGAACGGGCTGCACCTGATGCGCATGGGGGCGAGCAAGCCCGAACTGCTGGAGAAGACCCGGCAGATGATGGAAAGGCAGATCCAGCATATGGTCCACCTCGTCGACGACCTGCTCGATGTCGCGCGCATCAGCACAGGCAAGGTCGAATTGCGCCGCCAGCGGATCGATCTCAAGGAAGTGGTGGCGACGGCCGTCGAGACCAGCGCCTCCCTGATCGAATCCGGCCACCACAAGCTGCACGTGGAGCTGCCTTCGCAGCCGCTGCCGATGGACGCCGACCCGACGCGCATCGCCCAGGTGGTGAGCAACCTCCTGAACAACGCCGCCAAGTACACCCCCGAGGCCGGGCGCATCACGCTCAAGGTCCGGGTGGAGGGCAACGAAGCCGTGCTCTCGGTCACGGACACCGGCGTCGGCATCGACGCCGAGGCGCTCTCCAAGGTGTTCGAGATGTTCGCCCAGGTGCCCAGCAGCGCGGCCAAGCCGCAGGGCGGCCTGGGCATCGGCCTGTCGCTGGTGCAGAGCCTGGTGGCGCTGCACGGCGGCACGGTCTCGGCTTCGAGCGAGGGCGTCAGCAAGGGCAGCACCTTCACCGTGAGGCTGCCGCTCGCGGGCGCCGAAGCGGGCGGGGCCGACGACCGGTCCGCCACTCCGGCGGCCAGCTCGGGCCAGCTGCAGGTGATGGTGGTGGACGACAACGCCGATGCCGCCGAGAGCCTGGGCGTGCTGCTGGACATCGAAGGCCACGCGGCCTACATCGCCCACACGGGAGCCGAGGCGCTGCAGATCGCGCAGGAGCATGCGCTGGACGTCGTGTTCCTCGACATCGGCCTGCCGGACATGAGCGGCTACGACGTCGCCCGGCGCCTGCGCATGCTGCCCGCCCTGCAGCAGACGCTGCTGGTCGCGCTCACGGGCTGGGGCACGCAGGATGACCGGCAGCGCACGCGCGAGGCCGGCTTCGACCGCCACCTGACGAAGCCGGCGGAGCTGCCCGCCGTCGAGGAGTTGCTGCGCGCTGCGGCCCTGGCGAAACGCGCGGGCTGAGTGCCGGGGTTGGGCGCCCCGGTGGAGCGCTGGGGTTCGGGCGCTGCGCGCCTCACCACCAGCCTACACGCGCTCCAGCACGTCGCGCACGATGTCTTCCAGCATCGTGGCGAGGGCGGAGACGGTGGTGTCCGCCTGCGGGGCCTGGCGCGACTGCTGCCACAGCTCCGAGAACGGATCGCGGCGCGCCTCCACGGCCGCCACGACTTCGCTGCGCCACGCGGCCGGTGGCTCCTGGCCGGGCAGCGTGCGGTGCGCCACCACCAGGTAGGTCAGGACCAGGCTCTCGGTGAAGGTCTGCAGCAGTTCGTCGCCGAGTTGCACCTGCGGCTGGCCGCCGGGCGAGCCGCGGTTGCGCCACGCCGCCGCCACGTAGGCGGCACCGCCGCCGATCATGGCGCCGAGCGCCGCGGCCGCCCCTAGCGTCAGCCCGCCGGTCAGCAGATCGATGCCGGCGCCCACCGCCGCGCCGGTCGCGGCACCGGCCATGCCGGCCTGCGGCGAGTCGACCGGCTGCTGCTCGCTGAAGCCGCCGCCCATGCGCGCGCCGGCCACGGGCGCCAGCGGCGCGCCGGCGCGATGGATCTGCACGAGTTCGGCCAGCACCGCGGCCTCGCCTGCGCGCAGGCGCTGCAGCAAGGCATGGCGCGCGCCCTCGCGCGCACGCTGGGTGGCATCGCGTTCGGCGGCGTTGACCAGGTGGCGCAGGGAGACCGGGGCGCTGCCCACGTCCTCGCTGTCGCGCGCGGCCCGGGCCAGTTCGGTCGCCAGCACGCGCATGGCTTCGCCGAAGCGCACCGCATTGCGGTCCTTCCAGGTGGCGGCCAGCCGCTCGAAGCCGGCGCGCTTGGTCGTCGCGACGCGGGCGGCGGCCGCATCCAGCAGCACCGCGTCGCCCAGCCAGTGGGCCGTGACGCGCTCCACCGGCAGCACCTGCGCCCCGATGCCAAGCTGCTGCGCGGCCTCGCCGCAGGCGTCGTCGTCGGGGGCCAGCACCAGGGTGGGCTGGGCCACCCAGTGCAGCAG
This sequence comes from Ramlibacter alkalitolerans, assembly GCF_016722765.1. GTDB lineage: Bacteria > Pseudomonadota > Gammaproteobacteria > Burkholderiales > Burkholderiaceae_C > Ramlibacter > Ramlibacter alkalitolerans. The sequence goes on from NZ_JAEQND010000004.1 coordinate 124,625, forward strand.
GCGGCTCGCCTGCCGCAGGTCGCCCGCCTTCGACGGCACGACCAGCATCAGGTCGGTATCCGCCAGCGTGGCCTGCACCGCGTCCCGGTTCTCCTGCGGCCGGGGGGCGGACTTGAAGCGGCCCACCAGGTCCTGCAGCCAGGCCTGCGCCGGCGAGCCGCCACCGGCTTGCGCCGTGACCACGGCGGCGGGCGGCTGGAAGCCCGGCGGCACCTCGAACACGCGCAGCACGTCGCCCTTGGCGGTGCTGAAGACCGTCCACGGAGCGTCGTCCGCGGGCGGCGCGCGGTCGGCCACCTGGTGCAGCATGCGCAGCACCGCATCGCGCCCGGGCCCGCTGGCCGCCACCAGCCCGATGGTGATGCGCGCCGGGCTCACGCGCGCCAGCACCTGCACGAAGTAGGGATCGCGCAGGTCGATGCGCACGGCGCGCGCCAGCCGCCGGCGCCGCCAGCCGCTCCAGGCCGCCAGCACGGCCCGCGGGATCACCACCAGCAGGAACAGCAGCGCCAGGTACATCCAGACCCAGCGCCGCGCCTCCTCGACGCCGATGGCGGCGCCGGAATGGAAGGACATGCGCTGCAGGTCCGCCACGCTGAAGGATTCGAAGGGCAGCAGGGCCACCACCGGCGCGAACAACGCGCGCAGGAACGCATGCACCTGGCCCACGTCCAGCAGCGTGCTTTCCCAGCCGACCCGGTACTCGCGCACGATGCCGCCCAGCACGATCGAGAAGGCCAGGCCCAGCGCCCAGCCGCCGGCGCTCAGGTGCAGCAACTGCTTGAACCAGAGCCACTGCTGGCTGGCGGTGACGCGCAGCCACTGTTCGTGGAAGCGCGCCAGCACGTCGGTGTGCAGGCGGCCGGTGCGCCGCCCGGGCCGCGGCAGGCCGGCGAGCCAGCGCTGCAGGCCCGCGACCGGCAGGTGCGGCGCCCGCGGCAGGAACAGCGACAGCAGCATCACGACATAGACCGTGAGGTTCCAGGCCAGCACGCCGAGCAGGGGCGGCGAGAGCATGTTCACCTGGTGCGGGTTGTCGATGCGGTCGATGGCGGCGCCCAGCACGCAGGCGGCCAGGGGAATGGCCAGCAGCAGCCAGCGCTGCCAGCCTTCCGGATCCTGCAGCGCCGCGATGCGCGGCTGCCGGTTCTCGACCACGGCCAGCATGCGGCGCGCCCGCTGCTGCAGGTACTCGGGGAAATCGACCCCGCCGGCGGCCTTGCCGCGGCTGGCCTCGAGGGCCTCGCGCTCGATCTGTTCGCGTTCGACGGCGCTCAGGATCTTGCCCTGCGTATCCACGTCCTCCACGGCGCGCGCCAGCACCAGTTGCCGCGCGCTGGCTTCGTCGAGGAGCAGGACGCCTTCTTCCATCGGTTTTGCAAGTCTGCCCGATTTACCAGGCTTCACGGGTGTCGCCTGCGGGTCACAAGCGGTAACCCTCCTGCATCTTTCTTCGTGCGCTGGCGCAAGCCGGATACGCATCGGCCCTCCAATGCACGCGGGGCGATGGGCGTGGCCCTGGAGGCAGGTCGACATGGCGAACGAGGCGAGGCAGGCGACGGGGGTGGTCAAGCCTTCGGGTGGGGCCGACGGTGCGCCGGGCACCGGCCAGAGCGGCGAAGGAGCGCGCAGCGCGCTGGAACACCTGATGCAGCAGGAGCGCAGGCGCGATGCGCAACGCCCGCGCGACACCGGCCCGCCTGCGCGCGATCCGCCCGCCAGCCGCTAGGCCAGCGGCGCGGCCGCTCAGCGCGCCTGGCGCAGGAAGCGGCGGACGTTGTCCGGGTCGTGGCCCACGTAGGTGACCGCGTGCTCGAGTTCCTTCTCGTTGCAACCCAGCCAGTTGCACCAGTTGCGGCGCTCCCATTCCGGCTCGAGGTGGATCAGCAACTGGTCGGCAACCATCTTGTTCGCGTCTTCGGACATGATCAGTTCCCCTTTCCGATGCTTCAGGGTAGGCGGCGTACGGCCCCGGCGCGGCAGGACGAGCCACCGGCTTGCTGTGCGCGGGCGGGTTCGCCGGCTGTAGGAGGCGCGGCCGCAGAGCCGCCTGTCCTGCGGGTGGCTCCGGCGTGCGACTACAGGCCGTCGCCGCGCCCGCCGTCACCATGGCTCCTTCCACAAGGAGTCTCGCCATGCTGCTTCGCAAGCTGATCGTGTTCGCCGTCACGTCCGGACTCGCCAAGAAGGCCTGGGACCATCACCAGCAGAAGGACAAGCGCAAGATGCCCGTCGACATCACCGAGGTGGTCGCGCGGCCCGTGGCGAGCGCCGATCCTGCGGAGCGGCGCGGCCAGCGCAAGATGGGCGCGCGCCGCCGCGGCGAGGGGCCGGCTTCGTAACAGGCGCCCAACCGGCGGGCATTACACTGCCAGGATGCGCTCTGCCCAATCCCTGCTGATCCTCGCGATCGCCGCCGCCTGCTGCGCCAGCGCCCAGGCCCAGTCCACCTCCGGCAAGAAGGAGACCGTCGCCCGCATCCTGAAGGTGCAGCAACCCGGGATGGAAGCGCTTGCGCGCAATCTCGTGGAGCAGCCTGCGATGGAGATGATGGACCGCGCCGGCGCCGCCCTGCCCCAGCGGGTGCCGCCGGAGAAGCGCGAAGCCGTGGGCCGCGACATCCAGAACGACGTCAAGAAGTTCGTCGACGACACCGTGCCGATCGTGCGCGAGCGCGTGGTGAAGCTGGCGCCCTCCACCGTCGGCGCGATGATGGAAGAGAAGTTCACCGAGGCCGAACTGAAGGAAATCGCGACGATGATGGAATCGCCGACCTTCGCCAAGTTCCAGGCCATGGGCGGGGACCTGCAGCGTTCGCTGGTGGAAAAGCTGATCGTGGAAACCAAGCCGCAGGTCGAACCGAGGCTGCGCACCCTGGAAGAAACGATCGCCAAGCGCCTGGGCGTGAACACGGAAGCGCCGAAGGCGGCCGCGCCGGCGCCGGCGCCGAAGGCGCCAGCGAAGAAGTAACCCGCCGTCATTCCCGCGGAGGCGTCGACCGTCATTCGCGCGGAGGCGTGCAAACGACCGTCATTCGCGGAGGCGTGCAACCGACCGTCGTTCGCGGAGGCGTGCAAACGACCGTCATTCCCGCGGAGGCGGGAATCCAGGGCTTCCGCTTTCACGCGCTGCGCGCGTGCTCTGGGCCCCCGCCTGCGCGGGGGTGACGGGTAAGAGCGCGGCGATACGCCGTCATTCCCGCGGAGGCGGGAATCCAGGGCTTCTGTTTTCACGCGCTGCGCGCGTGCTCTGGGCCCCCGCCTTCGCGGGGGTGACGGGTAAGAGCGGGGCGACGGCTCAAGGCCCGGGGGCGACGCGTAGGAGCTTCCAAATCACGACAAGAAGCCCGCAGTAACCGAAGGCAAAAAAAGGGCGGCCCGCAGGCCGCCCACTCCGACTCCTCTGTTGTCCGGTCTCAGGCCGCCGCGTCCGGCGTCGGCTGCGCGCTGGCGGCGCCGTTCAGTCCGACTTTCGAGTCGAAGCTGAAACAGGCCGCCTCGAAGGCGCGGATCTCGTGCAAGGCTTCCTTGAGGCTCATCTCGCCGGCGTCCATCAGCTTGCCGGCCAGGTGCTCGGTCAGCGGCTTCAGGCGCGACAGCGTCGCCTTGGTCTCGCCGTACAGGCGCTCGCTCTGCATCTCCATGATCGCGCGCGTCTCTTCGTCCACCGTTCGGTTGCTGCCCTCGTTGAGCGCGCCGAAGTTCAGGCGCGTCTTGCGGTACATGCCCATCTCGGCCACCGCGTGGTGCAGCAGCTTGGTCACGCGCGTGATGTCGTTGTGGGCGCCGTTGGTGGTGCCCTCCTCGCCGAAGAACAGTTCCTCGTTGGCCATGCCGCCCAGCAGCACGCGCACGTCGTGCTCGATGTCGGCCTTGGTCTTCAGAAGGTTGCTGCCCTGCTTGTGGAACACGAAGCCCAGCGCGTTGTTGCGCGGATTGGCCTTGAGCGAGATCTTGATCGTCTTCATCTCGGCCTGCAGCTTCTCCCAGTCGCCGCCGGCGCGCTTGCGTTCCAGCTCGAAGTCGACCAGGAAGTGGCCCCACTCATGGATCGCGATGATGCGGCGATCGCGCTCGCGTTCCTTCGTCGTGTTGCCGTTGACGTTGCCCACCAGCACGCGCTCGGCGGCCTGCATCAGCGTCTCGGCGTCGATCAGGTCGCCGGCCTGCACCGCGGTGATGCCGGCCTGGTTGACGATGGTCTCCAGGTCCGCCGGGCTGCGGCCCTCCGTGATCTCCACGAAGTGGCGCAGGTCGAGGTCGGGGGCGACCTTCTCGGCGCGCTGCTGCAGGTAGTACTGGACGATCGAGCGCCGCTCTTCCTTGTTCGGCAGGCGGAAATCCACCTTCATCTGGAAGCGGCGCAGCATCGCCTCGTCCATCTGCATGGACTCGGCATTGAAGTTCGACGCCACGATCCAGATGATCTCGGCCTCGCTCTTGGTGCGCACGCCGTCCAGGATCGCCAGCAGCATGTTCTGCGTGTCGTCGTCGAACTTGCGGTGGCCGCCGCGCTTCATGAACAGGTCCTGCGCCTCGTCGAGGAACACGATGCAGCGCTTGCGCCGCTTGGCCATCGAGCAGATCCGCGCCAGCGTGTTCGAGCCGCCGGCGACATAGCCGGTCTCGAGGTTGGCCGCCGAGTGGAACAGGATCGGCAGGTTCAGTTCCTTGGCCAGGTAGCTGGCCAGCTTGGTCTTGCCGGTGCCGGCCGGGCCGCTGAACATCACGTTGAACGGCTTGTTGATGCCGTACTCCGCATACTCGGCGCGCCGTTCGTACTGGTCCTTGATCTGGCGGACTTCGGTCTTGATGTCGTCCATGCCCACCAGGTCCTCGATGGAGCCGTGCACCTGGTTCGGCTCGATGAAGCGCAGCGACTTGAACTGGCCCTTGAGGTGGAAGGCGAGGAAGCCCAGCAGGCCGAGCGTCAGCGCGGCGGACAGCGCGCCGCTCACGCCGGCCTTCCAGCCGTCCTTTTCCGATTGCGGGCGGGCGCCGGCGAAGCGCTCGTCGAGCTTCTCCAGCATGTCCTGGCTGGAGGCGGACAGTTCGCCGCGCGGGATGAAGACCAGCTTGCTGCCCCAGGCCGCGTTCACGGCCTTGTCGGCGAAGATCTTGGTCTCCATGTCGCTCGGGTAGTAGGCGTACTGCGTGCCGTTCGACTCGATCAGCACGATGCGTTCGGAGATGTTCCACATCAGCGGCTTGTAGATCACCGTGATGCGCTGCACCGGGGCCTGCTCCAGGAAGCCGAGCACGGAACCCGTACCGAAGACCACGGGCAGCTTGTCGTTCAGGGTCCACATGGACTCGGCACCGCTGGCCATGGCCATCGCCTTCACCTGCTCGGCCACGGCAGCCTGGCGCTGCAGCACCATGAAGGAGTAGCCGCCGGTCAGCGGGATCATGATCGCGACGGCGATCACCATCGCCTTCACCGCCACGGACTGGATGGAGTACCAGTCCGACAACCGCAGGCCCAGCTTCTTGATGCTGAGCCACAGGCTGGGCGTGGAGGTGCCGGCGGCGTTGCCGTCCACGGAATCTTTGTCGGCGGCGGAAAGGTCGGACATGCTGTTCCTGCTCGGGGCGGGCCGGCGCACGGCGCCAGCCGGTAAATGCGTTCCAGGGAGCCCGCGGCGGAGGGCTCCTCTGTCAGAGTCATCCTACAGAAAGGGTTCCCGCGAGGCGAGTTCTATACAAGGCGCGGCGCCGGGCTGCAAGCGCCACGTGACAAATTCACGAAGAGCGCTGTTGGCATTTCGCTGCACACCGCGCCGCGCGGCGCCGGCCCGGAACCCGGGCATGGGATGTGCAATCTCAGTCATTGAGGCGGGTTCTTTTTCAAGTTTCTTTCCCGCCTACTTATCCCTCGGAGCTCGAGCAGCCCCGGGGGATTTTTTATTGTGCGCCGCAGCGAAGAAATGGACCTTTGTAGGACGCGACGCCCCTACATGGTCGGCGGACATGCCGCCGGCCACTTGACGCAGGTCACTCGCGCCGCGGAGAGGCGGCAGGCGCGCGCCACAATGCGGCCCCATGGCCAAGCTCGAACACCTCCGCAGCCAGCGCTGGCTGGCGCGCAACGAATTCCGCTCCTTCAACCACCGCTCGCGGATCATGCAGATGGGCTACGACCCCAAGGACTGGGAAGGCAAGCCGCTCATCGCGATCCTCAACAACTGGAACGACTTCAATCCCTGCCACCAGCACTTCAAGCACCGCAGCGAGGAGGTCAAGCGCGGCGTGCTGCAGGCCGGCGGCTTCCCGCTCGAGCTGCCCACCGTCTCGCTCGGCGAAGTGCTGATCAAGCCGTCCGCCCTGCTCTATCGCAACATGCTGGCGATGGAAGTCGAGGAGATGATCCGCGCCTATCCCGTCGACGGCGTGGTCCTCATGGGCGGCTGCGACAAGACGACGCCCGCGATGCTGCTCGGCGCCACCAGTGCCGACGTGCCGGCGATCTTCCTGCCCGCCGGGCCCATGCTGCGCGGCATGTCGCGCGGCCAGACGCTGGGCTCCGGCTCCGACGCCTTCAAGTACTGGGACGAGCGCCGCGCCGGCACCATCAGCGAGCCGCAGTGGATGTCGATCATGGGCGGCATCGCCCGCAGCGCGGGCACCTGCATGACGATGGGCACGGCCAGCACGATGATGTCCATCGCCGAGGCTATCGGCATGGCGCTGCCGGGCGCGGCCTCGATCCCGGCCGTCGACGCCAGCCACCAGCGCATGGCCACGGCGTGCGGCCGCCGCATCGTGGACATGGTGCACGAGGACCTGCGGCCCTCGAAGATCCAGACCCGCGATGCCTTCCTGAACGGCATCACGGTGGCCATGGCCCTGGGCTGCTCCACCAACGCCATCATCCACCTGATCGCGCAGGCGCGCCGCGCGAAGCAGGAGATCTCGCTGGACGACTTCGACCGCATCAGCCGCGAAGTGCCGGTGCTGGCCAACATCCGTCCGAACGGCACCAGCCAGTACCTGATGGAGGACTTCTACTACGCGGGTGGACTGCGGGCGCTGATGCAGCGCGTGCAGTCGCACCTGCGGCTGGACCAGGTCACGGTGACCGGCAAGACCGTCGGCGAGAACCTCGAAGGCGCGGAGTGCTTCAACGACGACGTGATCCGGCCCTGGACCAACCCGGTCTACAAGGAAGGCGCACTGGCGGTGCTGCGCGGCAACCTGGCGCCGGACGGCTGCGTGATCAAGCCCTCGGCCATGAGCGAGAAGTTCATGCAGCACACGGGCCGCGCCCTCGTCTTCGACGACTACCCCAGCATGAAGAAGATGCTGGACGACGAGCACGCCGACGTCACGGAAGACGACGTGATCGTGCTGCGCAATGCGGGACCCAAGGGCGGCCCCGGCATGCCCGAGTGGGGGATGATCCCGATGCCCGTGAAGCTGCTCAAGGAAGGCAAGCGCGACATGCTGCGCATCAGCGACGCGCGCATGAGCGGCACCAGCTACGGCGCCTGCGTGCTGCACGTCGCGCCCGAAGCCTTCGTGGGCGGCAACCTTGCGCTGGTGCGCAACGGCGACCGCATCAGCATCGACGTCACCAGGCGCAGCATCCGCGTCGAAGTCTCCGACGAGGAACTGGCGCAGCGCCGCGCGCAGTGGCAGCCGCTGCCGCCGCGCTTCGCGCGCGGTTATGGCTGGATGTTCACGCAGCACATCCTGCAGGCCAACGAGGGATGCGACATGGATTTCCTGCAGGCGCAGTTCGGGGAGAGTGCGGGGGAGCCGGACATTTATTGAGCCGTCATTCCCGCGCCGATGCGTCATTCCCGCGCAGGCGGGAATCCACCGCCGCTGCGCGGCGGCTCTGGGCCCCCGCCTGCGCGGGGATGACGAGGGGGAGCACGCCGGCCACCTTGCGTCCCCCCGCTACGTAATACTCCCCACCTCCAAGGTCAGTCTCCGGTCAGTGCGGCGCGCCGAACATCGCGGCCGTCGCCAACCAACCGACCTTTCCAATGAACGACCGCAACCTCGCCCGGGGCCTGTTCCTCGTGGCGGTCTCCCTCGCGTTCGGCCTCACGGCCCTGCGCTACCCCATCGGCGACTTCGCCCGCGCCGGCGCCGGCCTCTTCCCCGTCGTGGTCAGCTCCATGCTGCTGCTGATCGGCATCGCCACCGTGGTGCGTTCGCGCTTCGTGCAGAAGGTCCACCTGGACTTCCACCCGAAGAACATCGCGATCATCCTCGGCAGCCTGTGCGCCTTCGCCGTGGTCACCCTGCTCGTGAACATGACGGCCGCCATCGTCACGATGGTGTTCATCGCCACGCTCGCCGGCACCACCTACTCCTGGAAGCGCAACGTGAAGATCGCCATCGGCCTGTGCCTGATGGCGCTCGTGTTCGCCAAGCTCCTCGGCATGAACCTGCCCCTGTACTGACATGGACGTCCTGCACAACCTGGCGTTCGGCTTCTCGCACGCCCTCGCGCTCCACAACCTGATGTACTGCGCCATCGGGTGCGTGGTCGGCACCCTCGTCGGCCTGCTGCCCGGCCTGGGCCCGCTGGCGACGATCTCGATCCTGCTGCCGCTCACGTACTCCATCGACACCACGGGCGCGCTGATCATGCTGGCCGGCATCTACTACGGCGCGCAATACGGCGATTCGGTTTCCGCGATCACGATGAAGATCCCGCACGCGAGCTCGATCGTGGCCTGCATCGACGGCTACGCGATGACGCTCAAGGGCAGGACCGGCCTGGCGCTCTTCACCGCCGGCCTCTCCAGCTTCATCGGCGGCACCGTCGCCATCGTGGTGCTGGCCTTCCTGGCCCCCACGCTGGGCGAGGTTGCCTTCCTGTTCGGCCCGGCCGACTACTGCGCCCTGATGATGGTGGGCTTCGTCTGCGTGTCCTTCGTCACCACGGGTTCGCTGCTGAACGGCCTGGCGATGTGCCTGATCGGCGTGCTGCTCGGACAGATCGGCACGGACGTGAACAGCGGCCTGCAGCGCTTCACGCTCGATCTGCCCTTCCTCGCCGACGGCATCGGCATCGTCTCGATCGCGCTGGGCTGCTTCGGCATCGCCGAGATCACGAAGAACCTCGACTCGCGCGAGGAGCGCTCGCCCTTCAACGGCAAGATCAAGCTGATGCCCACGTGGGCCGAGTTCAAGCGGATCTGGCCGAGCGCCATCCGCGGTTCGCTGGTCGGTTCCTTCCTCGGCATCCTGCCCGGCGGCGGCCCCACCATCGCGCAGTTCGCGGCCTATGCCATCGACAAGAAGGTCTCGAAGTACAAGCACGAGATCGGCACCGGCTGCATCGAGGGCGTGGCTGGCCAGGCCGCCGCCGACGAGGCCGCCGCGCGCACCAGCTTCATCCCGCTGATGTCGATCGGCATTCCCGAGAACGCGGTGATGGCGTTGATGATGGCCGCCTTCATCATCAAGGGCATCCAGCCCGGACCGAACATGATCGCCGGCCATCCCGAGCTGTTCTGGGGCCTGGTGGCGTCGATGTGGGTCGGTAACTGCTTCCTGCTGATCCTGAACGTGCCGCTGGTGCGCTACTGGCTGTCGGTGTTCAAGGTCCCGTACAACGTGCTGTTCCCGTGCATCCTGTTCTTCTGCTGCATCGGCACCTACAGCGTGAACAACAACGTGGACGACATCTTCATCACGGCGGCCTTCGGCCTCATGGGCTACCTGATGATGCGGCTGGAGCTCGATGCCGCGCCGCTGATGCTCGGATTCATCCTCGGCCCGATGCTGGAAGAGAACTTCAGGCGCGCGCTGCTGCTGTCGCGCGGCAGCTTCGGTGCCTTCTTCACCCGCCCGATCAGCGGGACGCTGCTGGGGCTGATCGGGCTGTTCATGGCCTGGCAGGTGGTGGCGTTCTTCCTCAAGGCGCGCGGCACGAAGGCGGCTGCGCTGGCGACGAAGGCGACGCAACCCGCCTGACGAACAGCCTTCCTTGCGACCCGTCCTTCCGCGCACAGCGGTCGGACGGATTGAGCCCGGCGCAAGCCGGGCCTTTTTTCTTTCTCCCTCCCCTCCGGGGGAGGGCTGGGGTGGCGGCTGGTCAACGCATGCGGCTTCTTCTTTGCCTCCAACTTCTCTCGTTGCTTCCTTCGCGCCCAGCCCTCGCATCACCTCGCCACCGGCCCCTCACACGGCCCCACCCGCCGCCCATGCAGCCTTTGCGACAGCGTCATGTTCTTGCCGCCCATCTTGATCTCCAGCACCGCGGCCACATCGCTCGCGTCGACCCGGAAAACAGCCGATCCCGATGCGGCTTCCGGGTTCGCGCACTGCAGGCGGAACCGCAGACCGTCACTCTCCTGCGCAACCGGCACCAGCCCGCATCCCGTGAAGGCCTGGTGCCGCAGCAGCGGAAACATGTCGCTGGCATCGGGCTCCTGCAAGCACTGGCGGGTGCGCGTCGTCGCGTAGCGCAGCGCCTCCTCCAGGTGCGGCAGCACCGTCTCGGTCGTGAGTTCGTATTCGCCGGAGGGCACGGCGACCGGTGTTGCGTTGGCGACCGAGAGGCTCGTTGCCATCAGCAGGGCCGCAATCCATGGGAAAAGCCGCGTTGCGCCGCGAGGACGCATGCTCCCGCGCGCGCCTCCACGGGGCGCTGCGTGTGCGCTCCGCCTGTCAGTCCCCAGCACGCTGCCCCGCGACAAGTTCAAGGTTCTCGGACTCCGCCCACTCGCGCAAAGCGGCTTCACACGCCTGCTGCTCGTAGGAGTACCAGGCCTCCAGCAGGCCACGACGCTCCAGCAAGTCCTTGAAGCGGGCATAGGCTCCGCGCCTGGAGAAGTAGCCCCGGACCTGCTCGTACGCCTCGGGAGCGTTCGCCTCGATGAAGCGAAAGACCAGGCGCTGGCCGAGGTCGAGGTCGTGCTTGTGCGGTACACACGCATAGAGCGTCCCGTCCTTCACATCCTCGGGAAGCTCCTCGCCAAGACCGAGGTCTTCGGTATCCCAGAAAATCCGGCCCGTTTCGCGGCTCACATAAGCCGCATGTTCAAAGGGCGTGCCCGCACTCACGAATTCATGGGCGTCGAGGAGTTCGGACAGGTACACGTTGGTGCGCATGGCTGAACCTGGGAAATGGCATGGGAGCGTGCTGGAGCTCGGCCCCATTGTGCCGCGAGGTCAACTCTCGGGGTCGTATCCGAACTCGCGGAGTTCCTGCGCGCAGCGGCAAGCCTTGGCGATCTTCGCGGCCCATTGGACGGCGGCTTCGCGCGACGGGAGTTCCAGGACACAGAAGCCGCCGTCGAACTCCCTGGTCTGCGGGTAGGTCTCGTTCGTGACGGTGCCGTCGGCGGCGACCATCAACGGCGCGACGTCCCCGTTGATGCCACCGCCGAACACATACACGCCGGCGCCCTTCGCCTCGCGGATGACCGCGTGTGATGCTTCGCCGACGGCGGCCATCTCTTCGTCGGAGATCTTCATCGCCGACGCGGGGAAGGAGATAAGGTACTTGGCCATCGTTCGGTCCCCGGTGTGAGTTCTGGAATCGAGTCTGAAGCCTGCCGTCGGAGTTGACCGGCACGAAGCGGAACAGCGCCGCGACCCGCATTCTGCCGCGCAAGGCCTGCGGCACCACGCCGCTGCGAGTCCGCGTCGGATGATCTGCCAACCATCACCCGACGTCCACTTCGGTAAAGCTGCCCGGGCGCGCGCACTCGACCGCTTCAAGCACTTTCTCCGTCGCCGTCCGAATGCGCGGCCAACTTGTAGTGGACAGGACGACGACAGCCAGGCGGCGCCCGGCAAGGTTCTGTTGAAACTTCAGGTTCTTGTCGGTGGTCAGGAGGACTTCGAACCCCTCGGCCTCTGCGGCAGCAAGCAGAGCGCCGTTCTGCAGCGTGCCCCAGCCCAAATCGAATGCGGTTTCGACGGAGTGTCCGACCAGCGCATGGCGCAGCGGCGCCGGCGTGCCTTGGTCGAAGAGAACGCGCACTACACGACCACTGCGGAACTTCGCGCGGCGTGCTCGAGGACAGCACGGACCTGCTCCAGGGACACACCCGGGAACCACTGCACGAAATCCTGGATTGACGCCCCGTCCTCCAGGTTCTCGAAGAGGGCCGCGACCGGAACGCGCGTGCCGCGGAAAACCCAGGCGCCACTGACGCGGCTGGGGTCTCGCTCCACGGCGGAACAACTCGACCAGGCCATCATGGCACTCATGCTAGCACCGACGGTCGAAGACGGCTAAAGCCAGCGTAGCGGCACGCATCGGCAAGGCGTCGCGATCCGTACGCTCCCGTGCAGGCGCGGCGCCGCTCGGCGTCCGTGTCGAATGACCTGTTTAGACCGCAGCGCGGATCGCTTGTACAACATGTTCGAAGAGCTCTGATGCGCTATTCGTGCATCCCAAAGCGCCGCGCCTTCTTGCCTCTGCCTTGTGCTCAGGTGCGTTCGATCCACCACGCGCCGAATCCCCTCCCCCGCAATCCGTATGATCCCCCCACCCCCACCGCAGTCCCCATGAAAATCCTCGAAATCCGCGAGAAGACCGTCCCCATCGCATCTCCCATCCGCAACGCCTACATCGACTTCAGCAAGATGACGCTGAGCCTGGTGGCGGTGATCACGGACCAGACGCGCGACGGCAAGCCCATCGTCGGCTACGGCTTCAACTCCAACGGCCGCTACGGCCAGGGCCAGTTGATGCGCGAGCGCTTCCTGCCCCGCATCATGGAAGCGCAAGCCGATTCGCTCCTGGACACCCGTGGCGTTCTCGACCCGCACAAGGTCTGGGACACGATGTTCCGGAACGAAAAGCCCGGCGGCCACGGTGAGCGTTCCGTCGCCATCGGCACCATCGACATGGCGGTCTGGGACGCCGTGGCGAAGATCGAGAACAAGCCCCTGTTCCAGCTGCTGGCTGACCGCTACGGCGACGGCACGGTGAACCGCAAGGTGTTCGTCTACGCCGCCGGCGGCTACTACTACCCGGGCAAGGACGACGAGCAGCTCAAGGCGGAGATGCGCAGCTACCTCGATCGCGGCTACGCGGTCGTGAAGATGAAGATCGGCGGCGCCTCGCTGGCCGAGGACCAGCGCCGCATCGAGTCGGTGCTGTCCATCCTCGGCCCCGGCCAGCGCCTGTGCGTGGACGCCAACGGCCGCTTCGATGTCGACACCGCCATCGCCTATGCCAAGGCGCTGTCGCAGTACGACCTCTTCTGGTACGAGGAGGCCGGCGACCCGCTCGACTACGAGCTGCAGGCGATCCTGCGCAGCTACTACAGGAACCCGATGGCCACCGGCGAGAACCTGTTCTCGATGCAGGACGCGCGCAACCTGATCCGCTACGGCGGCATGCGGCCGGACCGCGACTGGCTGCAGTTCGACTGCGCCCTCGCCTACGGCCTGGTCGAATACCTGCGCACGCTGGCCATGCTGCGCCAGCACGGCTGGTCGCCAGCGCGCTGCATCCCGCACGGCGGCCACCAGATGTCGCTCAACATCGCCGCCGGCCTGGGCCTGGGCGGCAACGAGTCCTATCCGGACCTGTTCCAGCCCTTTGGCGGCTTCCCCGATGGCGTGAAGGTCGAGAACAGCTACGTGACCATGCCCGACCTGCCCGGCATCGGCTTCGAAGGCAAGAGCGACCTGATCGCGCAAATGCGGGCGCTGTCCGCCTGATCCGCTGCGCATGAGGCCACGCCTTCCCGCCCTCTTCGCCGCCGGCCTCGTGCTGGCCGCGCCGGCCCTGGCCACGCACTTCGAGCTGGAGGCGTACGACCTGCGCAAGTGTCTGCAGTGGTCGATCACCCGCGCCGAGCACCCGGTGCGCACCGCCGATTACCGCGCGGCCAAGGCCCGGGCGCGCGGCGGGCTGGAGGTGTTCGCCGCCACGGCCGAACTGCCCGAAGGCGGCTCGCTGCACAAGTTCGGCGCCTGCTCGTACCGGCATGTGCGCGGCAAGCCGGTGCTCGGTTGCGTGCCCGTGCTCGATTTCCCGCTGGCCGGCGCCACCTTCGTGCTGGCCAACGACCAGCGCTTTCGCAGCGCGACCGTGCTGCGCTGCGCCTCGGGCTGCGACCAGAAGATCCCCGACCTCGTCTACGAGCTCGACGACACCAGCAGCCCCGTCGCCGTGCAGGAGCGCGAAGAGCGCGCCCGCGGCGCACGGCTGCGGCGCGCCTGCGCCGGCCTGCGCTGAGCTTGTAGGACCGCGCCGCGTCCTTGTAAAGCGGCGCCACAAGCCCTGCCGTGCACAGCAAACTCCCGCCGCAGGGAAGCAGTACAGGGAGCAGCGCATGGAAAGGATCTGGGGGCCGGTCGACGGGTTCTATCTCGCGGCCTATGCATCGCCCGCGGGCGACGGCGATCGCTTCAGCAGCTACGCCAAGGTGTGCTGGACACGCCCGGACAACTACTGGGACGCCGATTGCGCGTTCAAGATCTTCGGCGGCGAGCACCACCGCTCGCTGGAAGATGCGCTCGCCGCAGTGGCCGCGGATGCCCGCAACCAGGTTTCCTGCCTGCCCCCGCATGCGAGCACGCTGGCCCAGTGGCGCCAGCGCGACCACGTAACGATCCCGCGCCTGTTCGCCGCCACGTTCACCCGCCACCGCATGGCGCGAACCGCCGGCGCGCGCTGCTGATTTCGTAGCAGCGGGCCCACAGTTGCCGCCGCCAGGAACGCTTTTGCTGGACCGCCCGCAGGCCGAGCTATGAAAATCGCAGCGATGGCCGCTTCCACGCCCACCTACTACGACGTGCTTCAGGTCGAGCGCACGGCCTCGCCCGAGCGCGTGCGAGCGGCGTACCGCAAGCTGGCCCACAAGTACCACCCGGACAAGATGCCGGGGAACGCCAACGCCACCCGCGCGATGGCCGCCATCAACACGGCCTACGAAGTGCTTGCCGATGCGCAGCGTCGCGCCGAGCACGACCTGTGGATCCAGCGCATGGAGCGCGGGCCGCAGGTCCGGCGCGCGGCGCAGCCGGCGCCGAATGCGCTGACCCGCCTGCTGCGCAGCAACGACAGCTGGCCTTGGTACCTGCTGTTC
Organism: Ramlibacter alkalitolerans; assembly: GCF_016722765.1. Taxonomy (GTDB): domain Bacteria; phylum Pseudomonadota; class Gammaproteobacteria; order Burkholderiales; family Burkholderiaceae_C; genus Ramlibacter; species Ramlibacter alkalitolerans. The sequence continues at coordinate 139,644 of NZ_JAEQND010000004.1, forward strand.
GGCACCATGTCCGTCGCCCTGGGCACGATTGGCACCGCGGTCTACCTGGCGGCCATGCCGGCCCGGGCCACGGCCGCGCCACAGCCCTGCGCCATCAGCGCTTCGGCCCAGCCCGCCGAGTGCCCGCGCCGCAGCTGATCGGTCCGGGGTTCCTGCTGCCCGCCCGACGGCGCTGACGGGCAGACCCGCCCCGGTCCGATGCCGCCGCGCCCAGCCCGGCCGCACCTTGTCGGTATCGGAAAAAACAAGGAGCGCACATGAACCGCAAGACCCTGACCGCGGCCGTCCTGGCCGCCGGCGCCCTGATGGGCGTCGCTTCGGTTGCCCAGGCGGTGCCCGCCGTGGTGGCCAACACCGGCAGCTACTACCCCGGCACGACCGTCTACCCCGCCCAGCCCAACACGACCGTCTACGGCTATCCCAACCAGGCCGTGATCGTGCAGCCGGCACCGCCCGCGCCGGTCTACGAAGCCATCCCCGCCCCGCGCCAGGGCTACGTCTGGGCACCGGGCCACTACGAGTGGCGCGGCGGCCAGTACGCCTGGATTCCCGGCGAGTGGATGACCGCCCGGCCGGGCTTCGCCTGGCGCTCCGGCCACTGGGAGCAGGCGCGCAACGGATCGTGGGAGTTCGTCGCCGGCCACTGGATGCGCACCGACGACTTCGCGTACAACGACGACCGCCGTGGCCCCTACGGTGACCGCGACCGCGACGGCGTGGTCAACCGCGACGACCGCTATCCGCGCGACCCGTCGCGTTATTGAGTGACTCTCGCGCAGGCGCCGCTTCAGGCGCCTGCCATCTTCGGCTGCAGCATGCTGAGCCGGTTGCGTTCGGTGTCGTAGAACGCGACGTAGAGGCCGACGCCGGGGATCTCCATCGGCTCGCCCAGCACTTCACCGCCGGCCTCCTTCACCTTGCGCGAGGAGGCCGCGATGTCCTGCACCGCCACCACCACCGAAGGGTGCTGCCCCGGCATGTCCGCCTGGCGCGGGAAGAAGCCCCCGTTGATGGCGCCGCGCTTGCCTTGCGGCGGGCCGTCCTGGTCGGCCGTGGTCGCCAGCACGTAGTTGCCCATCTCGGCGCCCATCATCTGCAGCTGCCAGCCGAAGGCCTCCTGGTAGAAGCGGGCGATGCGCTCGCGGTCGTCGTACGGCATTTCGAAGTGCACTACCGGGTCCATCGTTCACTCCTTGCGTCTCAGGCCGCGCGACCGTCGTAGTGCTTCACGGGCACGCTCTCGAGGTCGAAGTCCTCCAGCGTGCGCAGGTTGATCGCGGCCATCTTCGCCCCGCCCGGCGCCACGCCTTCCGCATACGGATGGATGCCGCAGGTGGGGCAGAAGCGGTGGTTGATCACGTGCTTGTTGAACACATAGGTGGAAGCCGCGTCCTCGGGCGTGAGCAGGCGCAGCTTGTCGCGCGGCACGAACCACAGCAGCGAGCCCTTGCGCGAGCAGATCGAGCAGTTGCAGGCCAGCGCGCTGTCGACCTCTCCCTCCACTTCGTAGCGGATGCGGCCGCAGTGGCAGCTGCCATGGTGAATCATCGGGATCTCCGCAGGTTGGCCGGGCGAACTTTGTAGAGCGCGCCGGGCGGCATGTCAAGGAAGCACCATTGCCGCGCTTGCGCAGCGGTGCTAGCCTCCCGCGGCGCTTTTCCCCCAACCACAACGAGGATCCCCCATGCGCACCACCCCTTCCATTGCATCCCTGATCGCCGGCCTGATGCTGGCTGGCACTGCCGGTCTCGCCACGGCGCAGCCGGCAGCGGCCCCCGCCGCAGCGCCCTCGGTGCCCCAGTACGGCAACAACGTCAACCACGACCAGGCGCGCCGGGCGATTGCCGGCGCGCTGGCCGAAGCACGCCGCATCAACGTGCCGATGGCCATCGCCGTGGTCGACACGGCGGGTAAGCTGGTCGCCTTCGAGAAGATGGACAACACGCAGACGGCCAGCATCGACGTGGCGCAGGACAAGGCGGTTTCCGCCGCCATGTACCGGCGGCCGACCAAGGCCTTCCAGGACGGCCTGGCCGCCGGCGGCGCCGGCCTGCGCATCCTGACGCTGCGCCACGCGAGCGCCGTCGAAGGCGGCATCCCGCTGATGGAGGGCGGCCGCATCATCGGCGCGATCGGCGTCTCCGGCGGCTCGGCGGAGCAGGACGGCGTGGTCGCGGCCGGCGGCGTCGCGGGCCTGACGCGCTGATCACCCCTGGGCGGCCGCGCACTCAGCGTCCGCCGCCCAGCCCCATGGAGCGCGAGATCACTTCCTTCATGATCTCGTTGGTGCCGCCGTAGATGCGCTGCACGCGGGCGTCCGCATACGCGCGGGTGATGGCCACTTCCCACATGAAGCCGTAGCCGCCGTGCAGTTGCACGCACTCGTCCATCACCTTGCATTGCAGGTCGGTGGTCCAGTACTTGGCCATGCTCGCGGTCGCGGTGTCCAGCTTGTCGTGCAATACCAGCTCGAGGCAGCGGTCGACGAACACGCGCGCCACCTGCACCTCCGTCTGCAGCTCCGCGAGCTTGTAGCGGGTGTTCTGGAAACCGGCGAGCGACTGGCCGAACACGCGCCTGTCCTTCACGTACTGCAGCGTCCAGGCGATGGCCGCTTCCGACGCAGCGACGGCGGTCACCGCGATCTGCATGCGCTCCCACGGCAGCTGCTCCATCAGGCAGACGAAGCCGCGGTTCTCCAGCGCAGGGCCGCCCAGCAGGTTCTCCGCCGGCACGCGCACGTTGTCGAAGAACAGCTCCGACGTATCCTGCGCCTTCAGGCCCAGCTTCTTCAGGCGCTGGCCCTTCTCGAAACCCTGCATGCCGCGCTCCACCACGAGCAGGCTCGTGCCCTTGGCGCCGGCGGCGGGATCGGTCTTCGCGACGACGATCACCAGGTCCGCGTGCCAGCCGTTGGTGATGAAGGTCTTGCTTCCATTGAGCAGGTAGCTGCCGTCGCCCTGCCGGATCGCAGTGCTCTGGATGCCCTGGAGGTCGCTGCCGGCGGCGGGCTCGCTCATCGCGATGGCGCCGACCATGTCGCCGCTGGCCAGCCGCGGCAGCCAGCGCTGCTTCTGCTCCTCGCTGCCGTAGTGCAGCACGTACGGCGCCACGATCTCGTTGTGCAGCCCGAAGCCCACGCCGGTGAAGCCGCCGCGGGCCAGCTCCTCCATCTGCACCACGGAATACAGCTTGTCGGCGCCGGCACCGCCGTAGGCCTCCGGCATGGTCGGACACAGATAGCCGTTGGCGCCGGCCTGCTGCCACAGCGCGCGGTCCACGTAGCCCTGCTCCTCCCATTGGGCATGGAAAGGCGCGACCTGCCTGTCGACGAAGCGGCGGAAGGCGTCGCGAAAGGCCTCGTGCTCGCTGGAAAAAAGGGTGCGTTCGATCATGGCGAAAGTGGCGGCACCCGCCGCGGCCGGCGCCGGGGCGGGTGCCTTGGGTTGGAACCCTACTTTACTTGCGGCGCGAGGCCGGCGCTTCCGGCAGCGCGCGCCCGCCGGGCCCGGCGCTGAAGGTCAGCGGACTCTCGGCGAACTGCTGGCCGATGCCCCGCTTGCTCCAGTCGCACACGCCGGTCGAGAACACGTCCTGCAGCCGCGTCCACTGGCCTTCGGTGAAGGCGATGCCGCCGTGGTCGTCGCGGTCCAGCGGCTTGAGGCGGCACTTCAGCACGTCCTCGGCGCGCGGGCCGCCCGCCACCTGGCGCGGCGAGGCCGCCGGCCGCAGGAAAGGATCGGCGTCGCACACGGCGAAGTCGAACACCTTGGTCTGGGTGGCGTCGCCGGGGATCAGGCAGAAGTCGCGCGTGTTCGCCGGCCGCGCGTCGCGCACCTTGCCTTCGATCGGCTTGCCGCGCCGGTCCGCGACCAGCGTGGTGAGCCACTGGTCCATGGCGTCCAGGCCGTCGAGGAACATGGTGCCGGGCGGCGTGAGGCCGGTGCTGGCGAAGCGCCACAGCGCCTGGTTGCCGGCGTCTCCCGCCTCGCGCGTGATGCGCTCGCGCACGGCGAAGCTGTACCACTGGTGGTGGATCGGGATCGGATTCACACCGGCAACCTGCCCGGGCGGCACGTTGATGTTGGAGTCGTCCCAGCCGCGCATGTCGATGATGGGAGTCTTCGCCAGCTGGCGGCCCGAGGCCACGATGCCGGCGCGGTACGCGGTCTGCAGGGCCGCGCCGTCGGCGACGCTGCGCGCAGCCCGCGGCGTCGAGTCGCGGTCGCTGCCGCCCACCGCCTCGTTCACCGCGACGAACTCCTCGGGCGTGATCGCACCGGAGAGCAGCGCCTTCAGGCCGTACTGCACGCCCTCGTTGTCGCGCGTGTCGTTCGCCGCCACGCCGCCCGGCGCCTTGCCCCAGATCGACTCGGCCCACGACCACGCGTTGCAGCGCGGCAGGCCGGCGGTTTCCAACGGGCGTGCGGGGTCGTACACCGCGCTGTTCGGCAACTCGCAGTTGTTGGTCGGCGCGCCCAGCGGGATCACCAGGCCGGCCGCGTTGGCGACGACGCGCTGCACGTACACCCCCGCCTTGCCGTTGCTGCCGAAGGCATTGAACCAGGCATGGCAGCCGGAGGGATCGGGGTGGCCGTTGATGGCCGCCTTCTTGGCGTCGACCACCGACTGCGGCAGGCCGGCCCACAGCGGCGTGGCGCGCAGCTTCTGGTAGGCCTCCACCAGCAGCGTGCAGTCGCCGACCTCCATCGAGGTGGTCTCCGAGTCGGGGTAGGTGCAGGTGGTGATCACGCCATCGAGCAGGCCGGGCGCGATGGACGCGTTCATGTTCGAGTTGATCGAGCCGCCCGAGCAGCCGGTGCCCAGCGTGTACTTCACGCGCCCGTAGGTGTCGATGATGTGCTCCTTCATCATCATCACCGTCTCGCTCATCATGACGCGGTTGGAGTTGCGCGAGGAGTCGGTCATGCTGTTCTGCACGACCAGGTAGCCGCGGCGCAGCTGCTCCTCCAGCCCCGTCCAGTTGATGGTGGAACGGGCTTGGCGGCGCGGCTGGCCGGTGCTCACGCCGAAGGAGTAGTAGACCTTCTCGTTCCAGGCCTTCTGCGGCGCGACCGCGCTCCACGGCTTCGCCGGGTCGAACAGGACGGCGATGTCGTAGATGCCGCGGTTCATGGTGCCGCGCTCCAGGCGCACGACGAAGGGCACCGTGACGCCGGCATCCGTCGTCGCCATTGCGGCATCGGACGGCGGCCTGGCGGGGTCGTACGGCTTCCAGCAGGGGTTGGCCGGCGGCGTGGGCGCGCCGGGGATCACGCCCGTCACGCCATTGCTGTTCCACACCGGGTCGGGCAGCCCCAGCGAGCACTGGCCGGGACCGTTGCCGGCGGCGGCGGTGGTGCGGTAGTACAGCTTGAATTCGCTGGGGATCGTGCAGTTGGCATCCGGCTGCCCCGCCAGGCCGCTGCCGTTGCTGGCCGGGACCTGGCCGTTGGCCGGCCGCGGCGTGGGCGTGGCGCAGTAGAACGGCGTGATCTGGGGACCGGACAGCACGGGGCCGCTGCGGGGCGCGTTGGTGACCACCAGGCGCGCGCCGGGGCCGCCGCGGACGGTGGCTTCGACCACGTTGTCGCCGTTCGCGAGGCCGGTGACCAGGCCGATCACGCGATCGTCACTGCTGCGCCCGAAGGCTCCCGTGACGTCGCGGCCGTTGACCGTCACCTTCAGCACGCCGGACGTGAGCGTGCCGGGCGGCGCCTGCACCTCCAGCAGCGCGTCGCCGTCGCTGACCAGGTCGGCGCGGTTGGAGAGGGTGCGGATCTCGAACGGCCCTTCGTTGCCGCCGCGGCCCTGCAAGGATTGCGCGGTGGCGACGGGGCCTGCTGGTGTGGCGGGATCGCCGCCGCCGCAGGAAGCCAGGGTGGCGCAGGCGAGCGCGATGAGCGCGAGGCGGCCGGTGGCATGCGGCAGCCGCAGCCGGTGCAAGCTGGATGGCAAGGTTGTCTCCTTGTGTCGTTGGGGCGGCCTGGTCTCTGGTGGCCAGGCTCGGCGTGCAATCTAGGCCCGGGCGCGTCCGCCATCCTTGAGGGATTCCCCGACTCGGTCACGTGCGCGACACGCGCTGCCCTGCCGCGGCGCTGCCTATACTGCCCTCGCCATCGAACGACCGGAGATCCGCATGACCGAAGCCTTCGTCTACGACGCCATCCGCACGCCGCGCGGCAAGGGCAAGAAGGACGGCAGCCTGCACGAGGTCAAGCCCGTGAACCTGCTGGCCGGCGTGCTGGCCGAACTGCAGCGGCGCAACGACTTCGACACCGCTGCCGTCGACGACGTCGTGATGGGCGTGGTCTCGCCGATCGGTGAACAGGGCTCGGTGATCGCGAAGGTCGCCGCACTCAAGGCCGGCTGGGACTGGCGCTGTTCCGGTGTGCAGCTCAACCGCTTCTGCGCATCCGGGCTCGAGGCAGTGAACATGGCGGCGCAGAAGGTGCGCTCCGGCTGGGAGGACCTGGTGGTGGCCGGCGGCGTCGAGAGCATGAGCCGGGTGCCCATCGGCTCCGACGGTGGCGCCTGGGCGCAGGACCCGGAAACGAATTCGGCGACGGCCTTCGTGCCGCAGGGCATAGGCGCCGACCTGATCGCCACGCTGGAAGGCTTCACGCGCGAGGACGTCGACGCCTACGCGCTGGAATCGCAGCGCCGGGCCGCGCGCGCTCGCGAGGGCGGTTTCTTCTCCGGCTCGGTGGTGCCGGTGAAGGACGGGCTGGACCAGACGATCCTGGCGCAGGACGAGTTCATCAAGCCGCACACCACGATGGAAGGGCTGGCGTCGCTGAAGCCCGCCTTCGAGCAGCTCGGCGCACTGGGCTTCGACCAGGTCGCGCTCGGCCGCTACCCCTGGGTGGAGCGCATCCAGCACGTGCACCACGCGGGCAACTCCTCCGGCATCGTCGACGGCGCCGCAGCGGTGCTGGTCGGCAGCGAGCAGGCCGGGCGCGCGCATGGCTTCAAGCCACGGGCGCGCATCGTGGCCGCCGCGCTCTCGGGCGCCGACCCCACCATCATGCTGACGGGGCCGATGCCGGCCGCACGCAAGGCGCTCGCCAAGGCGGGCATGAGCATCGACCAGATCGACCTGTTCGAGGTGAACGAGGCCTTCGCCGCCGTGCCGATGCGCTTCATGAAGGAAATGGGCGTGCCATCCGACAAGGTCAACGTCAACGGCGGCGCCATCGCCATGGGCCATCCGCTGGGCGCCACGGGCGCGATGATCCTCAACACGCTGATCGACGAACTGCACCGGCGCCAGCTGCGCTTCGGCCTGGCCACGCTGTGCGTGGGGGGCGGCATGGGCATCGCCACCATCGTGGAGCGCGTGTGATGCAGACCATCCGCTACGAACTGGCCGGGGGCATCGCCACCCTCACGCTCGACGAGCCCGGCTCGCCGGTCAACACCATGTGCGAGCAGTGGCAGCAGGACCTGGGTGCCGCGGTGCAGCAGGTGCTGGCCGACCGCGGCGCGATCCGCGGCATCGTGCTGGCCTCCGCCAAGAGCACCTTCTTTGCCGGCGCCGACCTCAAGGCCACGATGCGCCTGCAGCCGCAGGACGGGCAGCGCGTGTTCCGCGAGATCGAGCAGGTGAAGAAGAACTTCCGCACGCTGGAGACGCTCGGCGTGCCGGTGGTTGCCTGCCTGAACGGCTCCGCCCTGGGCGGCGGCTGGGAAGTGGCGCTGGTGGCCCACCATCGCGTCGCGGTGGACTCGCCGAAGATCCAGTTCGGCCTGCCGGAGATCACGCTGGGGCTGATCCCCGGCGCCTCGGGCATCACCAAGATGACGCGGCTGCTGGGCCTCATGGGCGCGCAGCCCTCCATCCTGGAAAGCAGGCTGTTCTCGCCGCGTGAGGCGCTGGAGCTGGGCCTCGTGCACGAACTCGTCCCCGACGCCGCGGCCCTGCGCCCGGCGGCACTGGCCTGGATCGAACAGCATCCGCAGGCGCAGCAGCCCTGGGATGCGAAGGACTACCGCATGCCGGGCGGCACACCGTCCAACCCGAAGATCGCCGGCATGCTCGCGGTTGCACCCGCGGCGCTGAAGCAGAAGACGCGCGGGCTCTATCCGGCGCCCGAATACGCGCTGGCCGCCATGGTGGAAGGCGCGCAGGTCGATTTCGACACCGCGCTGCGCATCGAGTCGCGCTACCTCGCGAAGCTGATCGTGTCGCCGGTGGCGAAGAACATGATCAACACCTTCTTCTTCAACCTCAACGCGATCAAGGCCGGCCAGTCGCGCCCGCGCTGGGAGGGCCGCTTCGTGCCGCGCAAGGTGGGCATCCTCGGCGCCGGCATGATGGGCGGCGGCATCGCCTACGCCCAGGCCAGCCGCGGCATCGCCACCGTGCTGCGCGACGTGTCGCTGGTCAAGGCGGAAGCGGGCAAGGCCTACAGCCTGAAGATCACGCAGCCGCGCGTGGCCAAGGGCCGCATGGGCGCCGAAGAACAGCAGGCGCTGCTGGCGCGCATCACGCCGACGGAATCGCTGAAGGACCTGCAGGACTGCGACCTGGTCATCGAGGCCGTGTACGAGAACCGCGAGCTGAAGGCGCGCGTGACGAAGGAAGCCGAGCCCCTGCTCGCGCCCGACGGCTTCTTCGCCAGCAACACCTCGACGCTGCCGATCACCGGGCTGGCCCGCGCCAGCGCGCGGCCGCAGAAGTTCGTCGGCATCCATTTCTTCAGCCCCGTCGACAGGATGAAGCTGGTGGAGATCATCCGCGGCCAGGCCACCGACGACGAGACGGTGGCGCGCGCCTACGACTACGTGCAGGCGCTGGGCAAGATCCCCATCGTGGTGAACGATGCCCGCGGCTTCTTCACCAGCCGCGTGTTCGGCACCTTCGTCATGGAAGGCGCGGCGATGGTCGGCGAAGGCATCCCGGCGCCGGTGGTGGAGCAGGCCGGGATCCAGGCCGGCATGCCGGTCGGTCCGCTGGCGGTGCTGGACGAGACGGCGCTCTCGCTGTCCGTGCACGTGCTGGACCAGACCCGCGCCGACTATCGCGCGGACGGCAAGACCTACATCGCGAGCGCTGGCGAGCTGCTGGTGGAGCGCATGGTCAAGGAGTTCGACCGCAACGGGCGCGCGGCCGGCGGCGGCTTCTACGAGTACCCGCAGGAGCCCGGCGTGCGCAAGTTCCTGTGGCCGGAGCTGAAGAACCTGTTCGAGCAGCCCGGCACCGCCTGGGACCTGCAGGACCTGAAGGACCGGCTGCTCTATCGCCAGTCGGTCGAGACGGCGCGCTGCCTGGCCGAAGGCGTGCTGACCAGCGTGCACGACGCCAACGTCGGGTCGATCTTCGGCATCGGCTTTCCGGGCTGGACCGGCGGCGCGCTGCAGTTCATCTACGGGATGGGATTGAACGCGTTCCTGGCGCGGGCAGGCGAGCTCGCCGCGAAACATGGGCCCGGGTTCGTGGTGGGACCGGAAGTCGCGGACGCCCTGCGCCGCTTCGAGCCGCATGGGTAGGCTGGCGGTGAGCCGCGCCAGCACGCGAACCCCGGCACTTGCGCGCTGATCGCTGGGGTTCGGCCGGCGATCGTTGACTCCGGCAATCATTTGCCGGAGACTCTTGCCCATGCCCAGCTCCCCCGGCCGCGTCGCCAGGTCGCACGTGAAAGCCGTGCGCGCGTTCAACCGCTTCTACACCCAGCGCATCGGCATCCTCAGGCGCTACCTCGACTCCGACTTCACGCTCACCGAGGTGCGCGTGCTGTACGAACTCGCGCACCGGCCGCCGCTCACGGCGCGCGAGCTGGTGCGCGACCTCGAGCTCGATCCCGGCTACCTGAGCCGGATCCTGCGCCGCTTCGAGCATGCCGGCTGGCTGGCCCGCGAGACGGCCGCGCACGACGCCCGGCAGAACCTGCTGCGGCTCACCGAGGCCGGCTACGCCACCTTCGCGCCGCTGCAGCAGAAGTCGCGCGACGAGGCCGCGGCGCTGCTGGCCGCGGTGCCGCCGGCGGCGCGCCCGCGCCTGATCGAGGCCATGCAGACGGTGCACCGGCTGCTCGAGGCTCCTGCTGCCGCCGGACGCCGCATCGTGCTGCGCGATCCGCGGCCCGGCGACCTGGGCTGGGTGGTGCAGCTGCATGGCGAGCTCTATGCGCGCGAGTACGGCTTCGACGCGCAGTTCGAGGCGCTGGTGGCCGACGTCGCGGCGAAGTACCTGCGCGACTTCGACCCCGCATGGGAAAAGGGCTGGATCGCCGAGGTCGACGGCGAGCGCGCCGGCAGCGTGTTCCTGGTGCGCAAGTCGGCGACGGTGGCGAAGCTGCGCCTGCTCGTGCTGCTTCCGCAGGCGCGGGGCCTCGGCCTCGGCGGGCGGCTGACCGACGAATGCATCGCCTTCGCCCGCGCCAGGGGCTACCGCAAGGTGGTGCTGTGGACGCAGAGCATCCTCACCGCGGCCCGCCACATCTACGCGAGCCGCGGCTTCGTGCTCAAGGAAAGCCAGCCCTACACGGCCTTCGGCCACGCGCTGGTCGCCGAAACCTGGGAGCTGAAGCTCTGAACCGGGCCCTGTTCGCCGCGGCAGGGTCCAGCGTGCTGGTGGGCGCGGCGATCGTCGCCTCGCGCTCGGTGGTGGCGGAAGTGCCGCCGCTCACCCTCGCGCTCCTTCGGTATGCGGTGGGTTTCCTGTGCCTGCTGCCGTTCGCGCTGGCGGCGCTGCGCGGCACGCGCACCCTGCCCCCGCCGCGCGACCTGTGGGCGATGGCCGCCCTCGGGACGGGCCAGTTCGCCATCCTGATCGCGCTCCTGAACTGGGGCCTGCAGTCCGTGGCCGCCGCGCCGGCGGCGCTGATCTTCAGCCTGTTTCCGCTGGTCACGCTGCTGCTCGGTGCCGCGCTGCGCAGCGAGCGGATCACGGCGCGGCTGCTGGCTGGCGTGCTGCTTTCCATCGCCGGCGTGGCGCTGGCACTGGCGCCCAAGCTGCAGGGCGCGGGTCGCGGCAGCTGGGGGGGCGAGCTGGCCGTGTTCGCATCGGCCTGCGTCGGCGCCCTGTGCAGCGTGCTGTACCGGCCTTACCTGCAACGCTATCCGACGGTGCCGGTGTCGGCCTTCGCGATGCTCGTCTCGGTGCTGTCGCTGGCCGCGGCGGCGCTGTCCGAAGCGTGGCCGTGGCGCGTGCTGGCCCTGAGCGGCGCGGCGTGGGGCGTGGTGGCTTTCATCGGGCTGGCGAGCGGCGTGGGCTATTTCTGGTGGCTGCATGCGCTCAAGCACGAGCCGGCCACCCGCGTCACCGTGTTCCTGGCGCTCAACCCGGTGACGGCCGCGGTGCTCGGGTGGGCGCTGCTGGGCGAGCCGCTGGCGCCGCAGCTGCTCGGGGCCCTGGCGCTGATCGCCGCCGGCCTGTGGCTCGCCACAAGACCCGCGAAGCCAGGAGGACTGGCGTCCCCGCGATAATCGCGGAAATGTCGTCCACCTTCGATGGCGCCGCGGACGCCCCGCCGCTGGCCCGCCCCCGCTCCCGCACCGACCTCTTCATCTCGTTCACGCTGCTGGCCCTGCAAGGCTTCGGGGGCGTGCTGGCCGTCGTGCAGCGCGAGCTCGTCGAGAACAAGCGCTGGATGACGCGCGAGGAATTCATCGAAGAATGGGCGGTGGCGCAGATCATGCCCGGCCCGAACGTGATCAACCTCTCGATCTCGCTGGGCTCGCGCTACTTCGGCTTCACCGGCGCGCTGGCGGCCGTGGCCGGCCTGATCACCTTTCCGCTCGGGGTGCTGCTCGCGCTGGCGCTGTTCTATGCGCAGTACTCGGGCGACGCGCACATGGTCGGCGCCGTGCGCGGCATGGGCGCGGTGGCGGCCGGCCTCATCACGGCCACGGGGCTCAAGCTGATGCCGGCGTTGAAGCGCAACGTGCTGGGCGTGCCGCTGTCCGCCGCCCTGGGCGTGCTCGCCTTCGTGGCGATTGCGTGGCTCAAGCTGCCGCTGTTGTGGGTGCTGCTCGCGCTGGGCGGCGTCTCGTGCGTGCTCGCGTTCCGGAAGCTGGCATGAACCCCATCGCCATGCATGCGGGCGACTGGCTGTCGCTGCTGGTGCACTACCTGTCCCTGTCGATGCTGTGCGTGGGCGGGGCGATCACCACCGCGCCCGACATGCACCGCTTCCTGGTGCAGGAAAAGGGCTGGCTGACCGACCCGCAATTCAGCGCCTCCATCTCGATCGCCCAGGCGGCGCCGGGGCCCAACGTGCTGTTCACCGCGCTCATGGGCTGGAACGTCGGACTCAACGCCGGCAGCCTGTGGACGGCGCTGCTGGGGATGGTCCTGTGCCTGGGCGGGATCATGCTGCCCAGTTCGCTGGTGGTGTATTTCAGCTCGCAGTGGAGCCACCGCAACCGCGACCTGCGTGCGGTGCGCGCCTTCAAGCAGGGCATGGCGCCCCTGATCATCGCCCTGCTGGTGGCGACGGGCTGGATCCTCACCACGGCCAACGGCTATGCGCTGCGGAACTGGCCGACGTGGGCGGTGACCTTCGTGACGACGCTGGTGGTGTGGAAGACGCGCGTGCACCTGCTGTGGCTGCTGGGCGCGGGGGCGATCCTGGGGTGGATGGGGTGGTTGTGAGGGGAGCATGAAGATGGGGCGCTGGTGCGCCCTCCCTGGGTCCCCGCCTGCGCGGGGATGACGCTCCGCCGACGCGCGCTACAGCGGCTTGACCTCCACCTTGCGCCACTTGATCGTGCCGCGGCCCCACTGCAGTCCGATCGGGCCGCTGGCGAAGCGGCGCGCGTCCTCGCGGATGTCGATCGTCTTCTGGCCATTGAGCACCACGACGAGGTGATCGCCCCGGGCGGTGATCTCGTACGTGTTCCACTTGCCACCGGCGCGCTGGAAGTTCGCCGGCACCTTGGCCACCTTCACGATCGATCCGGTGGCGTAGCTCGGGTCGGGCCGCTGGTCGAAGATGTTGGCCTCGTAGCAGTTCTCGTCGTTCACCACCTGCGGGTTCTGGCAGCGGAAGTAGATCCCGCTGTTGGCGTCGTCGCTGGCCCAGAACTCCGCGCGCAGCATGAAGTCGCGGTAGCTGTTGTTGGTGAGGAGGTAGGCCGGGTCCTTGCCGCCGGCCGTGGCCTGGATCGCACCGTCGGTGGCCGTCCAGTTCGCCTCGCCCACGCGGCGGAAGTTCTCCATGCCGCGCGTCCCGTCGATCAGCGTGGTCCAGCCGCTGCCGGGCATCATCGATTGCATCTGGGCGCAACCGCCCAGGGTGGCGGCGAGGGCCGCCGCGGCGAGGGCCGCAACCGTGCGAGTGTTCATCGGGGGGTCTCCTTGTTCTACCCGCGCGGATCGCGCGTGCGGCGAATCTTGGAGGCGTTCCTCCGCGCGGCGCAAGAGAGGAACAACTAGCGCAGGCTGCGACGACGCGTCGTTGCCGTGGCTCCGGAGGTCGACGCGCCTGCCGCTCCTCAGTCCTGCAGCAGCAGCGGCAGCAGCACGGCGGCGGTGCCGCGCAGCACCGCATCGGCAGCGTCGTCGAGGTCGCTCGCCCGCGGATTGAGCACGACGACGCGGCCCTGGGTGGCGCGCGCCAGTCCGGCCGCCGGATAGACCGCGCCCGAGGTCCCCACCACCAGCATCAGGTCGCACCCGGCCGCGGCCGCTTGCGCGGCCGCCAGTTCGTGCGCCGGCAGCATCTCGCCGAACCAGACCACGGCCGGCCGCCGCAGGTTGCCGCAGGCGGCACAGCGTGGCGGTCGGCCCGCCTGCGGGTCGGCCGAGTTGCAGCAGGTCCGAGGTGCGTCCAGCCACTGGTCCTGCGTGATGCTGCCGTGCAGGGCCAGCACGCCGGGTGAGCCGGCCCGCTGGTGCAGCCCGTCGACGTTCTGCGTCACCACGGTGAGCCGCCCCGGATGCCGCTGCTGGAAGGCGGCGATCGCGCGGTGCCCCGCGTTCGGTTCCACCTTCGCCACGGCGGCGCGGCGTTCCGCATACCAGTCCCACACCATCTCCGGCCGGGCGCGGAAGGCCTCCTCCGTCGCCAGTTCCTCCGGCCGGAACTTCGCCCACAGGCCGGTCTGCGCGTCGCGGAAGGTCGGGACGCCCGATTCGGCGCTCATGCCGGCGCCGCTCAGCACGACGATCCGGCGCGCCGCACGCACCCAGTCGCGCACCTGTTCCGGCTTCATCCCTGCCCGGCCCCGCTGCGCAGCGCCGGCGTGCCCTTGGAATGGAAATAGACCCGCTCGCCGATCCTGCGCATGGCGCGCGTGCGCAGCAGCAGGTTGTACGTCCAGTCGCCCTGCGTCCATTCGAAGACGGCGCGAACGACCCGCTTGATGCGAAAGCGCGGGTACTGCCGCGGCAGCCAGCCGGCCGGGTCCGCCACCTTGCCGGCAATGAAGCGTGCCACGGCCTCGCCGGCCTCCTCGCCGTAGCGCAGCGCCGCATGGATGCCGCCGGCGGTGGCGGGCGAGACCAGCCCTGCTGCGTCGCCCACCAGCAGCGCGCGGGCGCGAGCGACCACGGGCAGGCGGCCGCCGCAGGGGATCATGCCGGCCCGGATCGAAGTGGGAGCGCCGCGAGGTGTCACGCGCCCTTCCGTCTTGCGCAGGAAGGCGGCCAAGTCCACGCGGCCCTGCCGCGATCCGGGGTTCACGCGCCGCGCGAGGCCGATCTGCGTCACGCCCACGCCGGCGAAGCCCCAGCCGATGTAGCCGGGCGCGAGCTGCGAATCGAGGAAGCAATGCAGGTAGTTCGGCTCGAGGTCGGCCTGCGCGTACTCGTGCTCCACGCCGAACAGGAACTGCCGGTTCTGTGACAGGCCCAGCGCCTTGGCGACGCGCGAATGCGGCCCGTCGGCGCCCACGATGTAGTGGCACAGCACGGTCTCGCCGGTGCCCAGCACCACCGACCAGGGGTCGTGCTCGCGCTCGCGCCGCACCGAGGTGAACAGCGCGCCGTAGCGCACCTCGGCGCCCGCGGCCTGCACGATGCCCACCATCCACTGCATCAGCCGCGGAACGTCGGTGGCCCAGAAGTAGTAGCCGGGCGCATGCAGGTCCACGTGCCGCAGGTTGGGCGCATACAGGCGCACCCCTTCGATGCGGCGCACCAGTTCGGAGGGGACGTCGCGCAGCCACGGGATCGTGTCGACCGCGTCCTTGACGATCATCCCGGTGGTGTGCAGGCGTGCGCCGGCCCCCGGCTTCTTGTCGATCACCAGCACCCGCGAGCCGCCCAGCGCCGCTGCGCGGGCACAGGCCAGCCCGGCGAAACTCGCGCCGACGACGACCAGGTCGTAGATCACCGGCTGCCCCGCTGGCGCACCGCCTCGTACAGGCAGATACCGCTGGCGACCGACACGTTGAGGCTCTCCACCGCACCCAGCATGGGGATGGAGACCAGGGCATCGCAGGTCTTGCGCGTGAGCTGGCGCAGCCCGGTGCCTTCCGCGCCGAGAACGAGCGCGGTCGGCGCCTTCACGTCGGCCTCGTAGAGCGACTGCGTGGCTTCGTCGCTCAGGCCCAGGCACCAGATGTTGCGCTCCTTGAGTTCACCGAGCGTGCGCGCGAGATTGGTGACCATGAAGTACGGCACCGTCTCGGCCGCGCCGCTGGCGACCTTGGCCACGGTGGCGTTGATGCCGACCGCGTGGTCCTTGGGCGCGATCACCGCGTGCGCGCCGGCACCGTCGGCCACGCGCAGGCAGGCGCCCAGGTTGTGCGGGTCGGTCACGCCATCGAGCACCAGCAGCAGCGGCGGCTCCTGCAGCGCGTCGAGCAGGTCGTCGAGCGAATGGGTGAGCTGCAGCGCCTCGACGCGGGCGACCACGCCCTGGTGGCCGGCACTGCCCGCCAGCCGCGACAGGCGCAGGCCGTCCGCCTCGATCGGACGTAGGCCGGCCTCCTGCGCCTTCTGCAGGAACTGGCGCATCCGCGCGTCCTTGCGCGACGCGTCGATATAGAGTTCGAGGATGGATTTCGGGGCGGTGCGCAGCCGCACGCCCACGGCATGGAAGCCGAACAGGACTTTCGGGGGAGACGACATTGGGCGGGATTATCCCGCCTTGCCATCCCTGCGCCACCGCCTCCTCAGTCGATGCGCGCGCCGGAGGTCCGCACCACCTGCGACCAGCGCTGGATGTCGGCCGCCAGCATCATGCCGAACTGCTCCGGCGAGGTGGCAAAGGGATCCGCGCCGTTGGCGGCGAACTTGTCCAGCAGGTCGCGGTCGCGCAGCACCTCGGCGACGTCGGCGTTGATCTTCCGGACCACGGCTTCCGGCGTGCCGGCCGGCGCCAGCAGGCCGAACCAGGGGCTCAGCTCGAAGCCTTGCAGGCCCGCCTCGCCCAGCGTGGGCACGTTGGGGAAGGCCGCCGAGCGATGCGCGCCCGTCACCGCCAAGGCCCGCACCTTCTCGCCCCGGATGTGGCCGGCCACGGACGGCAGGCTGGCGAAGGTCATCTGGATCTGGCCGGCGATGGTGTCCGTCAAGGCCCCGGCCGCGCCCTTGTAGGGCACGTGGACCAGCTTGGTCCCCTGGCTCATGTTGACCATCTCGCCCAGCAGCTGATTGAGGGAGCCGTTGCCGGCCGAACCGAAGTTCACCTGGCCCGGGTGCGCCCTGGCGTAGGCGACCAGTTCGGCCACCGTCTTGGGCGGGAAGTTCTGGTGGACGACCATGGCGAAGGGCACCGTGGCCACCGTCGCGACGGTCACGAAATCCTTGTAGGGATCGTACGGCAGCGACTTGTAGAGGCTGCCGTTGATGGCCTGCGTGCCCACGTAGCTCATGAGGAGCGTGTAGCCGTCGGCCGGCGACTTGGCGACGAAATCCGTGCCCACGTTCCCGCCCGCGCCGGGCTTGTTCTCCACCACCACCGGCTGGCCCCAGCGCTCGGACAGCTTCTGGCCCACGATGCGGGCGAGCGCGTCGGAAGCGCCGCCGGGCGTCTGCGGCACCACCAGCTTCACCGGCCTGGCCGGAAAGGACTGGGCGGCGGCGGGGCCGGCGGTGCAGGCAGCCAGCAGCAGCACGGCGGCGAATCTTTGCAGGAACATGCGCGATCTCCTGGAGGCGGGTTCAGCGCGGCGTATCGCCGGCGAGGGTGATGCGGTGCATCAGGCGGCGGTAGCCGTGGTAGTCGTTGACCGGGTTGTGCTGCACGCAGCGGTTGTCCCAGAACGCCAGCGAGCCGGGCTGCCACGCGAAGCGGCAGGTGAACTCGGGCCGCACCTGGTGCTGGAACAGGAACTGCAGCAGCGGCGCGCTTTCTTCCTCGGTCATGCCGTCGAAGCGCAGCGTGTGCGCCACGTTGACGTACAGCGCCTTGCGGCCCGTCTCCGGATGCGTGCGCACGACCGGATGCGAAGCGACGTAGTCCTTCCTCGCGTCGGCGCGGCCGTCCGAGGCGATGCGGTCCTCGCGCGTCTTCGAGACATCGGCCTTGGCCGAGCTGCTGATCGCCCGCAGCGGAGCCAGCAGCTGGCGCATGCCTTCGGACAGCGCCTCGTAGGCGGCGTACTGGCTGGCGAACAGCGTGTCGCCGCCGAAAGGCGGCAGTTCGCGCGCGAGCAGCATCGAGCCCATGGGCGGCTGCGCGAGGTAGGTGGTGTCGGAATGCCAGATGCCGCCGAAGTTGGTGCGCTCGTGTTCGAGCTTCTTGACTTCGATGATCACCGGGTAGCCTTCGAGTCCCTTGACGAAGGGGTACTCGACGGGCTCCCCCATCGCCTGGGCGAAGCGCAGGAACTGCTCGGGCGTGAGCTCCTGCCCGTGCAGGAAGATGACCTGATGCTCCAGGAAGACCTGGCGGATCCGCTGGGCGAGGCTCCCGGAGAGATCACGGGCCAGGTCGACCCCCTGGATCTCGGCCCCGAGGGCGCCGGCCACGCGCTTGACTGCGAACTCGGACATGGTGGAGGCATGCTAACGGCGCGCCCGCGCCGCGGGGAGGTGGGAATCCCTCAGGCCGCGACTTCGATCGTGATGCGGCGCTCGCAGCGCTCGGCGATGCCGCGGTCGTGCGTGACGAGCACGAGCGTCGTGCCCTGCTCCCGGTTCAGCTCGAACATCAGGTCCATCACGGTCTCGCCGGTGGCGAAATCGAGGCTGCCGGTCGGCTCGTCGGCCAGCAGCACCGCCGGCCGGACCACGAAGGCGCGCGCCAGCGCCACGCGCTGCTGCTCGCCGCCGGAGAGCACGCGCGGATAGTGTCCGAGCCGCTCGCCGAGGCCGACGCGCGCCAGCATCTCGGTGGCGGATTTGCGCGCGTCGCGCCGGCCCGCCAGTTCCAGCGGCAGCATCACGTTCTCCAGCGCCGTCAGGTTGCCCATGAGCTGGAAGCTCTGGAACACGAAGCCGACCTGGCGCGCCCGCAGTTCGGCGCGCGCATCCTCGTCGATCGCGAACAGGTCCTGCCCCGCCACGCGCACCGTGCCGCGGGTGGGCGTGTCCAGGCCGGCGACGATCGACAGCAGCGTGCTCTTGCCCGAGCCGGAGGCGCCGACGATGGCCGCCGTTTCCCGCGGCGCCAGGGAGAAATCGATATCGCGGAGAATCTCCAGGGTGCCCGTCGAATCGGTGACGGACTTGTAAACGTGTTCTACGGAGATGATGGGTTCGGACATGCGGCTTGGCAGATGGAGGCGGCGTGACTTTCTCGCCGGGGTGCTGGTCGCCGCCGGCGGCAGCGCCGTGGCGGCAGGCACGCCCGTGATCCTGGTCGTGGGCGATTCGCTGAGCGCCGAGTATGGCCTGAAGCGCGGCACCGGCTGGGTGCCGCTGCTGGAACAGCGGCTGGCGCAGGAGAAGATCGCCGCCAGGGTCGTCAACGCCAGCATCAGCGGCGACACCACCTCGGGCGGGCGCTCGCGGCTGCCGGCGCTGCTGCAGCAGCACCAGCCGACGCACGTGATCCTCGAACTGGGAGGCAACGACGCCTTGCGCGGGCTGCCGCTGGCGATGACGGACGAAAACCTCTCGCAGATGGTGGACCTGGCGCGCAAGTCCGGTGCGCGCGTGCTGCTGGTGGGCATGCAGGTGCCGCCGAACTACGGCAGCGATTACGCGCGCCGGTTCTCGGAGCTGTTCGAGAAGGTGGCCAGGCGCCACCAGGCGGCGCTGGTGCCCTTCCTGCTGGCCGGCATCGCCGACGCACCCGATGCCATGAACCTGTTCCAGTCCGACCGCATCCACCCGAAGGCGCAGGCGCAGCCGCGGATGCTGGAGAACGTCTGGGCTGAATTGAAGAAGATTTTGAAATGAGCGTGCGAGCGATTCCGGCGGCGGAGGCGATCGCGCGGCTGGCCGATTTCGACGCGGTGATCGACGCCCGCAGCGAAGCCGAGTACGCCGAGGACCACCTGCCGCACGCCGTGAACTGGCCCTCGCTGGACAACGCGCAGCGGCACGAAGTCGGCACCCTGTACAAGCAGGTCAGCTCCTTCGAGGCGCGCAAGCGCGGCGCCGCACTGGTGGCGGCCAACATCGCCCGCCATATCGAGCGCGAGGTGATGGACAAGCCGAAGGACTGGAAGCCGCTGGTGTACTGCTGGCGCGGCGGCCAGCGCAGCGGCTCGCTGTCGCTGGTGCTCGGGCAGATCGGCTTCCAGGTGCACCTGGTGGAAGGCGGCTACAAGGCTTTCCGTGGCGCACTGCTGGCCGAACTGCCCGCGCTGGTGAACCGGCTGCAGTACCGCGTCGTCTGCGGCCCGACGGGATCGGGCAAGACGCGCCTGCTGCAGGCGCTGCAGGCGGCGGGCGCGCAGGTCCTCGACCTCGAAGCGCTGGCGAGCCACCGCAGCTCGGTGCTGGGCCTAATTCCCGGCCAGCCGCAGCCGACGCAGAAGCGCTTCGACACGCTGGTGTGGGACACGCTGCGCGGCTTCGATCCGGCCCGTCCGGTCTACGTGGAAAGCGAGAGCCGCAAGGTCGGCAACGTTGCCGTGCCCGAGGCGCTGATCGAGGCGATGCGCGCGAGCCCCTGCCTGCGGCTGGACCTGCCGGAGGACGAGCGCGTGCAGCTGCTGCTGGAGGACTACGACTTCTTCAGCCGCGACCGCGACCTGTTCTGCCAGCGGCTGGAGGCTCTCACGCAATTGCGCGGCCGCGAGCAGGTGCATGCGTGGCAGCAGCAGGTGCGCGCGGGCGAGATCGAGCCCGTCGTGCGCGAGCTGCTGGTGAAGCACTACGACCCGGGCTATGCCGGCTCGACGCAGCGCAATTTCAGGCAGTTCGGCGAAGCGAAGCCTATCGCGCCGAGGAACCGGACGCCGCAGGCGATGTCGGAACTGGCGCAGGAACTGGTCGCCGACTGAGCGCCCGTCATTCCCGCGAAGGCCGGAATCCAGGGCTCCCCGATACCGCGCCGCGCGCGGTCCTGGATCCCCGCCTGCGCGGGGATGACGAGAGGCCGACACAGCCGTCAGCAACTGACCGTCGCCCACCCCCCGTCATTCCCGCGAAGGCGGGAATCCAGCGCTCCCGATGCCGCGCAATGCGCGATCCTGGATCCCCGCCTGCGCGGGGATGACGAGCGGGCGACACAGCCGTCAGCAACGGACCGTCGCCCACCGCCCGTCATTCCCGCGAAGGCGGGAATCCAGCGCTCCCGATGCGCGCAGTGCGCGGTTTTGGATCCGCCTGCGCGGGGATGACGAGCGGGCTGCCGCAAACCAAGGATTCAATCTTCCCACCCGACGCAGTCCCGGTACGCATGCCACGTCGCATGCCCCAGCCACGGCCCGACCACCAGGATGCCCAGGGTCCACGGCCACAGCGCGAGCAGCGTCAGCCCCACGACCAGCGCGCCCCACAACAGCATCGCGGGTGCGTTCTCCAGCACGACGCGGAAGCTGGTGAGCCCCGCCGTCACCGCATCGGTATCGCGGTCCAGGATCATCGGGATCGCCACCACCGTGGTGCAGAACACCAGCCCCGCGAACGCGCCGCCCACGACCAGGTAGACGGCCAGGAACTCCCAGTTGCGCGGATTGAACACGGCCTCGAGCACGCCCGCCGTCGACGGCATTCCCGTGTTGAAGAACACCGCGAACACCACCAGCGAGGCGCGGCCCCACAGCAGTTCGAGCACCGTCAGCATCAGCACCAGCAGGCCCATGCTGCCCAGGTGCCGGTCCCAGCAGGTGAGCGACTCGGCGAAGGCAACGGGCAGCCCCTGCTGCCGCCGCCGGCTCACGTCGTACAGCCCCATGGCGAGGAAGGGGCCCACCAGCAGGCAGCCCGAGACGAAGGTCATCGTGTACTCGGGGCTGTGGCGGAAGATGGTGGCGATGCAGGCGGCCATGGCGCAGAAGGCGACGCCATAGAAGGCCGCGATGGCCGGATTCGCCACCAGGTCGCGCGCGCCCAGCGCCAGCCAGCGCAGCGGCGCGGCCAGCCCGATGCGACGCACGTGCGGCACGGCGGGCGCAGCCCTGGCCGGGACGGTGGCGGGATTCTCCATCCACCGCAGGGTAGCCGCGGGCTCCGCTCAGCCCATCCGGGACTTACCCGGGTCGGTGCAAGGCGCGCAAGGCCTGCTCGATGTCGGCCTGCAGGTCCTCCACCGCCTCCAGCCCGACGGAGAAGCGCACCAGCACGCCCTTGTGCGGCCAGGTGGCGAGCGCTGCGCTGCGCATGGCCGGGATGTCGTACGGCACCACCAGGCTGACCGGCCCGCCCCAGGAGTAGCCGAGGCGGAACAGCTTCAGGGCGTCGCAGAACGCGTCGACCTGCGCCGGCGCATGGCGCTCATGGAACACCACCGAGAACAGCCCGGCGGCCAGGCCGGCGTCGCCGCACAGGGCCCGCCAGTGTGCGTGGCCAGGCGCACCTTCCAGCGCGGGATGCAGCACCTGCACGATCTCCTCGCGCGCGGCACACCAGCGGGCCAGCGTGCGGGCGCTTTCATCGTGCGCGCGATAGCGCAGCGGCAGGCTGGGCAGCGAGCGCAGCACCGCCTCGGCGTCGTTGCCGCCGATGCCCCAGCCCACGCGCATGTGCGTGAGCTTCAGGCGCTGGTGCAGCTTCTCGTCGCGCGTGACGATGCTGCCCATGAGCACGTCGCCGCCGCCGCTCGGGTACTTGGTCAGGGCGTGCGCGGAGATGTCGACCGCGAGCGCTTCGCCGCTGCCCGGCGCGAGATCGAAGGCATCGAAGGCCAGGCCCGCGCCCCAGGTGTTGTCCAGGGCGCAGGTCACGCCCTTGCGGCGGCAGATGCGCACCAGTTCCGGCAGGTCCGGAAACTCCATGGTCACCGAGCCCGGTGCCTCGAGCCACACGAGCTTCGTGTGCGGGCCGATCCGGGCTTCGAGGTCGGCGGGCTTGAGCGGGTCGTAGAGCTGGTGGGTGATGCCCCAGCCCTTGAATTCGCCTTCGGCCAGCGCGCGGCTGGGCCCGTACACGTTGTCGGGCAGCAGCATCTCGTCGCCGGCCTTGAGCAGTGCCATGCCGACGTTGGCGATCGAAGCCAGGCCGCTGGGCACCAGGATGCAGTGCAGCCCGCCTTCGAGCGTGGCGATGCGCTCCTCGAGCTGGAACGTGGTCGGCGTGCCGTGCAGGCCGTAGGTGTAGCCGTTCTTGTGCCGCCAGTCGCGCGCCCGCAGTGCGGTGGTATCCGGAAAGATGACCGTGGAGGCCTTGAACACGCCCGGCTGCGGCGCACTGAACCCCGCGGGGGGCTGGTAAGGATGGTGGATGAGGTCTGTGACCGGCTTCGTCATGCCGGGATGCTAATCGGGTTCGGGTCGAACAGCCGTCGAACGCAAAAACCGCAGAAGAAAGACAAAAGCCGCAAAAGGAAACTTCAGATCTTCCTTTGCGGCTTTTGCGCAGCTTTCGCGGCTTTTGCGTTCAATCTGCCTTCGCGCCGACTAGACCTTCCACTTCTCCAGCAGCTTCTCCGGCCGCAGGGCGTCGTAGGTCTCGAAGGGCTGGTGGATCCAGGGGTTGGAGGGGAGGAAGTCGACCGAGTAGTCGGGGATGAACTTCGAGAGGCCCTTGGTCCAGATCACGGCGCTGCGCAGCTCGGTGATGCCCTTGTAGTTGCCGCGCAGCATCTCGACCACCTTGTGCAGCGTATGGCCCGAGTCCGCCAGGTCGTCCACCAGCAGCACGCGGCCGGCGATCTCGCCCTTCGGCGTCGTGATGTAGTGCGCGATGTCCAGGTGCCCCTGCACCGTGCCGGCCTCGGCCCGGTACGAGCTGGTCGACATGATCGCCAGCGGCACGTCGAAGATGCGCGAGAGGATGTCCCCCGGCCGCATGCCGCCGCGCGCCAGGCACAGGATGGTGTCGAACTGCCAGCCCGACTGGTACACCTTGATCGCGAGCTTCTCGCACAGGTTGTGGTACTCGTCGTAGCTCACGTACAGGTGCTTGCCGTCTTCCGTCAACATCGCGGTTCCTTGCTTCAGGCCAGGTAGGGGTGGCGCATCATGATCGTGTGGTCGCGGTCCGCGCCCGTGGAGATGATATCGACGGGCACGCCCGTGACCTGTTCGATGCGCTGCAGGTACAGGCGCGCGTTCACCGGCAGCCGGTCGAACTGCGTGACGCCCACCGTCGATTCGCTCCAGCCTTCTATCGTCTCGTACACCGGCTTGCAGCGGGAGATCTCGTCGGCGCCGAGCGGCAGGATGTCGGTGTGCTGGCCATCGAGCTCGTAGCCGGTGCACAGCTGCAGTTCCTTCAGGCCATCGAGCACGTCGAGCTTGGTGATGCACAGGCCGGACAGGCCGTTGACCTGCGCGCTGCGCTTCAGCAGCGCGGCATCGAACCAGCCGCAGCGGCGCGAGCGGCCGGTGGTCACGCCCTTTTCCGCGCCGACCGTCGACAGGTGATGGCCCACGGTGCCCGGCGTCTGCCAATCGAGCTCGGTCGGGAACGGGCCCCCGCCCACGCGCGTGCAGTAGGCCTTGGTGATGCCCAGGATGTAGTGCAGCATGCCCGGGCCGACGCCGGCGCCGGCGGAAGCATTGCCGGCCACGCAGTTGCTGGAGGTGACGTAGGGATAGGTGCCGTGGTCGACGTCGAGCAGCGTGCCCTGCGCGCCCTCGAACAGCAGGTTGTCGCCGTGCAGGTGCGCCTCGTTCAGCTCGCGCGAGACGTCCGCCATCATCGGCCGCAGGATCTCGCCGTGCCGCAGCGCCTCGTCCAGCACCTGCTGGTAATCCACCGGCTGCGCCTTCAGGTATTGCGTGAGCACGAAGTTGTGCAGGTCCAGCAGTTCCTGCAGCTTGGTGGCGAAGCGCTCGGGGTGCTTGAGGTCCTGCACGCGCAGGGCGCGGCGGCCGATCTTGTCCTCGTAGGCCGGGCCGATGCCGCGGCCGGTGGTGCCGATCTTCTCGGTGCCGCCCTGCTCGCGCCGGTTCTCGCGCGCCAGGTCGAGGGCGGCGTGGAACGGCAGGATCAGCGGGCAGGCCTCGCTGATGCGCAGCCGCGACCTGACTTCGACGCCGGCCTGCTCCAGCCCCTCGATCTCCTCCAGCAGCTTGGCCGCCGAGAGCACCACGCCGTTGCCGATGTAGCACTTGACGCCCGGGCGCATGATGCCGCTCGGGATCAGGTGCAGCGCCGTCTTCACGCCGTTGATCACCAGCGTGTGGCCGGCGTTGTGGCCGCCCTGGAAGCGCACCACGCCCTGGGCCATCTCGGTGAGCCAGTCCACGAGCTTGCCCTTGCCTTCGTCGCCCCACTGGGTGCCGACCACGACCACATTGCGGCCCTTCGTCTTCGTCATCACTTCGCCATTCGAAAAAGTTCGGGAAAAGATTGGATCCGGGCGGATCAGAGGGCCTGCACGGCCCAGCGGCCCGCCGGGTCGCGCGCCAGTTCGCGGTCGCAGTCGAACTCGTCGAGTTCGCTCTCGTGGCCCGGGAGCACGCAGACCACGGTCTCGCCTTGGCTGCGCAGCTGCGCGATCGCGGCGCGCAGTTCGCTGGCGTCGGGGCCGGCGTCCAGCCACGGCGCGCGGATCGCAGCCTTGAGCGAGCGCGTGGCGGCCACGCCGACGAGTTCGCGCACGTCGAGGCTGAAGCCCACCGCCGGACGGTTGCGCCCGAACACGGCGCCGACCTCGTCGTAGCGGCCGCCGCGCACCAGCGCGTCGCTCGCGCCCGGCGTGTAGATGCCGAAGCGCATGCCGCTGTAGTAGGCGTAGCCGCGCAGGTCGGCGAGGTCGAAGCGCATCTTCGCGCCCTCGACGTGGCCGCTGATCCAGCGCAGGTGCTGCAGCGCCTGCTGCATCAGCGGCGAGTCGGGCAGCACGCGCGCGGCTTCGTCCAGCACCCTGGCATCGCCGTACAGGTGGATCAGCGCCATCAGCGCCTCGCGGGCCGCGCCGGGAAATTCCTTCGTGAGCGCCGCCAGCTCGGTCGAATCCTTGGTGGCCAGCGCCGCATGCACCCGGGCGAGCCGCTCCGGCGGCAGGCCGAGGCCGGAGAGCAGCGAGCGCACGATGCGCGCATCGGCCATGTCCACCGTGAGCGGCGCCACGCGCGTCGCCTTGAGGCAGTCCAGGGCCAGCAGCAGGGCTTCGAGATCGGCCTCGAGGCCGGCATGGCCGTAGATCTCGGCGCCGAACTGCAGCGGTTCACGGGTGGCGTGGGGGCGGTCCGGGCGCGTGTGCAGCACCGGGCCGCAGTAGCACAGGCGCGTGACGCCCTGCCGATTGAGCAGGTGGGCGTCGATGCGCGCGACCTGGGGCGTGGTGTCGGCACGCAAGCCCAGCATGCGGCCGGAGAGCTGGTCCACCAGCTTGAAGGTCTGCAGGTCCAAGGCCTCGCCGGTGCCGGTGAGCAGCGACTCCAGGTGCTCCAGCATGGGCGGCATCACCAGCTCGTAGCCATAGCCACGGGCGGTGTCTAGCAGTTCGCGGCGGAGTTCTTCGATGTGCCGGGCCTCGGAAGGCAACACATCGGCGATGTGATCCGGCAGGACCCAGGCGGACATGGAAATGCGGGGCTGTTAAAAACGTGATTCTACCGGCTGGGCAGGGTGCGATCCTCGGTCCCCGTCGTTCCCGCGAAGGCGGGAACCCAGGGCGTCCGGCTGTCGACGCGCTGCGCGCGTCCTCTGGGTCCCCGCCTGCGCGGGGATGACACTGACGCGCCAAGAGGAACCGCGCTACGCGCTACGTACTACAGGACGATCCACAGCAGCATCAACCCCAGCATGATGCTCGTGAGCCCGAAGAAGCGCAGCTGGCCGTCGCGCAGTTGCAGCAGCTTCAGGAAGGTCTGCCGCCAGCCACCGGGGGACAGGAACGGGAACAGGCCTTCCAGCACCAGCATCAAGGCCAGGGCAGCCCAGAAGACGTTCGTGTCCAATGCGGCCTACCGGCGGCCCGCTGCGGGTGCCGCGGGCGCGGCCGAACTGCCGGAGAGGCCGCCGCGGAAGGTGCGGAAGAACTCGCTGCCGTTCGGATCGAGCACCAGCACGTCGCTCTTCTTGCTGAAGCTCGACTTGTAGGCCTCGAGGCTGCGATAGAACTGCGCGAACTGCGGGTCGCGGCCGAAGGCCTCGCCGTAGGTCGAAGCGGCCAGCGCATCCCCCTCGCCCTTGATCTTCTGCGCGTCGCGGTAGGCATTGGCCACGGTGACTTCGCGCTGGCGGTCGGCGTCGGCGCGGATCTTCTCGCCCTCGGCCGCGCCGGTGGAGCGCAACTCGTTGGCCACGCGCTTGCGCTCGGCTTCCATGCGGCGGTAGACCGACTCGGTGATCGCCTCGACGTAGT
Organism: Ramlibacter alkalitolerans; assembly: GCF_016722765.1. GTDB lineage: Bacteria > Pseudomonadota > Gammaproteobacteria > Burkholderiales > Burkholderiaceae_C > Ramlibacter > Ramlibacter alkalitolerans. Next base: position 166,355 of record NZ_JAEQND010000004.1, read on the forward strand.
CGGCGCGCGTGATGCGCACGTCGATCACGTCGACGCCCCAGGGCTTGGCACCCTTGACCACTTCCTGCACCTCGCGCTTGACGTCCGCCATCAGCTGCTCGCGCTTGACCGACAGCAGCTCGCGCACGGTGAAGCGGTTCACCTCCTCCTGGAAGGCGTTGCGCACCACGCGATTGAGCTGGTTGTTGCCGGCGGCCTCGTCGAGGCCGACGTTGCGGATGTAGGCGAGCGGGTCGGTGATGCGCCAGCGCACGTACCAGTCGATGACCACGCGCTGCTTCTCCGCGGTGAGCATGGGTTCGGTGTCCACGCTGTCCAGCGTCAGCAGGCGCTTGTCGATGTAGCTCACGCTCTGCAGCGGCGGCGGCAGCTTGAATTTCAGGCCCGGCTCGCTGATCACGTCCTTGACCTGGCCGAAGGCATAGACCACGCCGAACTGGCGCTGGTCCACCACGAACAGCATGGAGCTGAGGAGGGCCAGCAGGACCAGCAGCGAGGAAACGATGAAACCGATGCGATTCATTTAGCGGGACTCCCTCTCGCGGCCGCGCGCGTTGTCGCGCGTGCGCGCATCGTTCGAGGAGGTGGAAGACGAGGGAGGCGGCGCCGAAGCCGGCGACGGCTGCGGAGCCGCTTCGTGCGGTTGCTGCGCGGCGGCACCGCCGGCGGCGACCTGCTGCATGATCTTGTCGAGGGGCAGGAACAGCATGTTGCCGCCCTGGCGCGACTCCACCAGCACCTTGGTCACGTTGCCGTAGATCTGCTGCATCGACTCGAGGTACAGCCGGTCGCGGGTGACCTGCGGCGCGCGCTGGTATTCCACCAGCAGCAGCTTGAAGCGCTGCGCATCGCCCTGCGCCTGCGCCACGATGCGCGACTTGTAGCCTTCGGCTTCCTGCGCCAGCCGCGAGGCGGCGCCGACGGCACGCGGGATCACGTCGTTGGCATAGGCCTGCGCCTCGTTCTTGGCGCGCTCGCGTTCCTGCGCGGCCCGCAGCACGTCGTCGAAGGCCGACTGCACCTGCTCGGGCGGGCGCACGCCGCCTTGCTGCAGGTTGATGCCGACCACTTCGGCGCCGATCTGGTAGCGGTCCAGGATCTGCTGCATCAGCGTGCGCACGCGCGGGGCGATCTGGTCGCGCTCCTCGGCCAGCGCCAGGTCCATCTTCATCTTGCCGACCACCTCGCGCACGGCGGTTTCGGCGGCCTGCACCACGGCTTCCTGCGGGTTCTTGCTGTTGAACAGCCAGGCGCGGGCGTCGTTCAGGCGGTACTGCACGGCGAACTTGATCTCGACGATGTTCTCGTCCTCGGTCAGCATCGCCGATTCCTTCAGGCCGGTCGCGCGGATCACGTTGTCGCGCCCCACGTCCACCGAGCGGATCTGCGTGACGTAGACGACCTCGTGGCGCTCGATCGGGTACGGCAGCCGCCAGTTGAAGCCGGCGCCGACGGTGGCGCTGTAGCGGCCGAAGCGCGTGATGACGGCCTGCTGGCCTTCCTGCACGATGAAGATGCCGGTGCCCATCCAGATCACGACCACGACGATCGCGATCAGCCCGGCGCCCACGCCGGCGCTCTTCATGTCCGGCTGGAAGTTGCCGTTGCCGCCGCCGCCGAAGCCGCCGCCGCTGCCGCCCTTGCGGCCGCCAAACAGCCCACCGAGTTTGCGGTTGAAGTCACGCCACAGTTCATCGAGGTCCGGCGGGCCCTGGTTGGGGCCCTTGCCGTCCCCGCGTTCGCGGTCGTTGTTCTTGTCTTCGCCACGGCCCCAGCGGGGGTCGTTCAGGTTGAACACGCCCCGGATGCGGCCTATCAGCCCGGAAGGGCTCAGGCTGCGGGAAAGAAGCTTCATTCGTTCGGATCTCTCGTTATCGGCAGCCACATTGTGCCCAATGCGACTGACGTCATGATGAGCCAGGGGGAACGGCCTCGGCCGGGCGCGAGGCCTCGGCCACGATGCGCGTGAGTTCGCGGCGCAACTGCGGCAGGCCTTCGCCCGTCTGGCTGCTGACGAACACGCGCGGATGCTGCACCCCCTCGACCTCGAAATGGTCCACCGGCTGGCGCGGGCGCTGGGCGGGCTCCAGCGCGTCGATCTTGTTGAACACCAGCAGTTGCGGCACTTCCGCCGCTCCGATCTCGTGCAACACGCGCTGAACTTCGGCGATCTGCTCCGGGTGGTGCGGATTGGCGGCATCCACCACGTGCAGCAGCAGGTCCGCGTCGGCGGCTTCGTGCAGCGTGGCCTGGAAGGCGTCGATCAGGCCGTGCGGCAGGTCGCGGATGAAGCCGACCGTGTCAGACAGCGAAACCGAGCGGCCCGCCATGCCGTTGCCGGCCGCCTCGTCCTGCAGGAACAGCTGGCGCGTGGTGGTGTCCAGCGTGGCGAACAGCTGGTTGGCCGCATAGGCGCGCGCCTTGACCAGCGCGTTGAACAGCGTGGACTTGCCGGCGTTGGTGTAGCCGACCAGCGAGATGCTGAAGGTATCGCGGCGCTCGCGCTGGCGGCGCTGGGTGGCGCGCTGCTTCTTCACCTTCACCAGGCGCTCGCGGGTGCGCTTGATCGCGTCGTCGATCATGCGGCGGTCGAGTTCGATCTGCTTTTCGCCCGGGCCGCCGCGCACGCCGGCGCCGCCGGTCTGGCGTTCCAGGTGGGACCAGCGGCGCACCAGGCGCGTGCTGAGGTACTGCAGGCGGGCGAGTTCGACCTGCAGCTTGCCCTCGTGGCTGCGGGCGCGCTGGGCGAAGATCTCCAGGATCAGCAGGGTGCGGTCGTTGACCGGCAGGCCCATGTGCCGCTCCAGGTTGCGCTGCTGCGCCGGGCTCAGGGCCTGGTCGAACAGGATCTCGCTGGCGCCGGTTTCCTCGGCCAGCTGCTTGATCTCGTCGGCCTTGCCGCGACCCACGAACAGGGCGGCATCGGGCGCCTTGCGCCGCGCCGTGACGCGGGCGACCGGCTCCATGCCCGCGGTCTGGGCGAGCTGGCCCAGTTCCTCGAGTTCGGCGTCGAAATGGGGGAGGCCCAGGTCCACCCCCACCAGGACGGTGGCGGCAACCGGGCGTTCGGAGGGTGCGCTCAAACCGGCAACCAGGAAGGGCGGAAGGTGGGCCCGCAATGGCGGGCCGTCATGCGGGAAAGTCTCAGCTGGACGCGCCTTCCCCGTTCTCGGCCGGCGAGAAGTTCACCGCGCGGCCCGGAACGATGGTGGAGATCGCGTGCTTGTAGACCATCTGCGTCACGGTGTTGCGCAGCAGCACCACGTACTGGTCGAACGATTCGATCTGGCCCTGGAGCTTGATGCCGTTGACGAGGTAGATCGACACCGGAACGTGCTCGCGCCGCAGGGTGTTCAGGAAGGGGTCTTGTAGTAGCTGCCCTTTGTTGCTCACGATATTCTCCGTGTTTCCGGTGTTGTTGGAACTCCCACATTACCACAGCCGCGGGGGTGGGCGGAAAAATGACTGCCGGGGGCGGCGCCCCCGGCCGCGCAGCGGCGAGGTCATCCGGCGCCCAGCGCCGGGTCATTCGTCATTCCTTTTCGGCGTACGGATTCTTCGAAGTCCGCATCTCGATGCGCAGCGGCGTGCCCACGAGGTTGAATTCCTTGCGGAAGCGCCCTTCCAGGAAGCGCTTGTAAGCGTCCGTCACGTGCTCCAGCGAGTTGCCGTGCACGACGATCACAGGCGGGTTCATGCCCCCCTGGTGGGCGTAGCGCAGCTTCGGGCGGAACATGCCGGCCCGCTTGGGGGCCTGGAACTGCACCGCCTCCTGCACCAGCCGCGTGAGCACGGGGGTGGTCATCTTCACCATGGCCGACTTGTAGGCGGCGATGATCGACGCCCATACCGGGCCCAGGCCCTGGCGCTTGGCCGCCGAGATGAAGTGCAGGTCCGCGAACTTCAGGAACGGCAGGCGCTGCTCCACCTGGCGGCGCAGCAGCTCGCGCTGGTAGTCGTCCACCGCGTCCCATTTGTTGACGGCCAGCACCACGGCGCGGCCGCTCTCCAGGATGTAGCCGGCGATGTGGGCGTCCTGGTCCGTCACGCCCTGGGTGGCATCCAGCAGCAGCAGGACCACGTTGGCGGACTCGATCGCCTGCAGCGTCTTGACCACCGAGAACTTCTCGATCGCCTCGAAGACCTTGCCCTTGCGGCGCAGGCCGGCGGTGTCGATCAGCTCGAACTTCTGGCCGTTGCGCTCGAAGGGCACCGAGATGGCGTCGCGCGTGGTGCCCGGGAGGTCGAAGGCGACCAGCCGCTCCTCGCCCAGCCAGGCGTTGATCAGGGTCGACTTGCCGACGTTGGGCCGGCCGGCGACGGCCAGCTTGAGGATGCCGGTCTGCTGGTCTTCGGCGCCCTCGTCCTCTTCCGGCAGGTTCAGCGGCGCGAAGGCCTCGTCCACGAGGCTGCGGATGCCCTGCCCGTGTGCGGCGGAGACCGGGTGGACCTCCCCGAGCCCCAGCTCGTAGAACTCGGCCAGCTGGGCGCCTTCCTGCATGCCTTCGGCCTTGTTGGCCGCCAGCAGCGTGGGCTTGCCCAGCTTGCGCAGGTAGTTGGCGATGTCGTGGTCCTGCGCCGAGACGCCGGCGCGCGCATCGACCACGAAGACCACCACGTCCGCCTCGGCGACGGCCTGCTGCGTCTGCTTGGCCATCTCCTTGTAGATGCCCTGCTCCGCCGTCGGCTCGAAGCCGCCGGTGTCGATGACGATGAAGTCGTAGCGGCCGTGGCGCGCGTTGCCGTAGTGGCGGTCGCGCGTGAGGCCCGCGAAGTCGGCCACGATGGCGTCGCGCGACTTGGTCAGCCGGTTGAACAGCGTCGACTTGCCGACGTTGGGGCGGCCCACGAGGGCCATGACCGGCTTCATGCTGCCAGGAACCTTATTGCGGGACGAACCCGTAGATGTTGCCGTTGTGCGTGACGACGACGAGCGTGTTGCCCGCCGCCACCGGCGCCGCGGCGATCGCGCTGCCGTCGGTGGCCAGGCGCTGCAGCAGCGTACCGTCGTCCCGCGAGAGCATGTGCACGAAGCCGAAGTCGTCGCCGACGACCACCGCACGGCCCAGGGCCAGCGGCGTGCCGACGCCGCGGTGCAGCAGCTTGTCGTTGGTCCAGGCGCGCTGGCCGTCGGCGCGCTTCCAGGAGACGACCTTGCCGTCGCTCTCGCTGCCGAACACGTTGGCGGCATCGCCATGCAGGCCCTCGGAGCCGTTGGCGCGCTGGGTCCAGACCACGGTGCCGCGACCGGCATCGACGCAGCCCACGGCGGCCTGGAAGGCGCGCGTGCAGATCGAATCGCCGACGCGGCTCACGCGGCCGACCAGGTCGACCAGGCGCTCGATGTCGTTGATGCCGCGCGCGGTGGCGATCGGAGCCTCCCAGCGCGAGCTGCCGTTGAGGGGATTGAGGCCCGCCAGGCGGCCGCCCTGCCCCACCACCAGCGTGTCGCCCACGGCCAGGATCACGCCGGCTTCGCGCAGCACCAGCGGCTCGCCCTGGCGCTGCTGCGTCCACAGGCGCCGGCCGGTGCCGCCGTCGTAGGCGGAGACCGAGCGGTCGCCGCCCAGCACGAACACGCGCGCCCCGGCCACCAGCGGCGCGGTGTACGACAGCGCGCCCAGCTTCTGGCGCCAGACTTCCTTGCCGCTCACCATCGCGACCAGGTCGTTGTTGCGGGTGATCACGGCGGCCGTGCTGCCGTCGAAGCCCACGCCAGCGGCCAGCGGCGCGCCGGCGCTGCCGCGCCATTGCTCGCGGCCGGTGGCCGCATCGAGGCCGACCACGGTGCCGTCGCTGGAGGCCATGGCGGCAACGTTGCCGTTGACCGTCACGACCAGCGGGAAATCGACCGTCCCGATCTTGCCCGTCCAGGCCTGGCGGACCGCCAGCAGGTTGGGGTTGGCCTGCAGTTCGGCGGGCTTCGGCTTCTCGGCGCCGCCGATCAGCGGGAGCGAATTCAGGAAGGAACAGCCGGCCAGCAGGACAGCCGCGCCGACGGCCAGTGCGGCGCGCAGGAATCGCGGTCCCGTCATGACTTGGCGGTCTCCCCGGCGGGCTTGAGCGTCTGCACGTCGACGCCGAGCGCGGTGAGCTTCACCTCCACCAGCGGGCGATACTGCGAATCGGCGCTGAAGGCCTGCCAGGCCTTCATGTATTCCAGCTTGGCCTGGTCCTTCTTGCCCTGCAGGTTGTAGATGTCGCCGCGGCGGTCGGCGGCCAGCGCCTCGAATTCGCGCGGCATGCCCGCATTGAGCTGCTTGAGCGCGCCGTCGTAGTCCTTGGCGTCGACCAGCAGGGCGGCCAGGCGCAGCCGGGCGACGGCCTGCAGGCCCTCGTCCTTGGCGTCGCTCGCCACCCATTGCAGCGCCGACTTGCCGGCATCGGCCTTGCCGCGCTCCACGAGCACGCGCCCGGCCAGCAGGCCGGCCTGCTGCGCATAGGTGGTGCGGCCGAAGCGGTCCTTGATGTCCTTGTAGGCCTGCTCCACGCGGGCGGCGTCGCCGCTGCCGGCGGCGCGCTCGACCTCGTCGTAGAGGAAGGAGGCCTGCGCCGCCTGGCGCCGTTCCCAGTACTGCCAGCCGTTGTAGGCGGCGATGGAGCCGAACACGACGATCAGGATCCAGGTGATCGCGTTGCCGTACTGGTTCCAGTAGTGCTTGAGCTGGTCAAGCTGTTCCTGTTCTTCGAGGTCGAGATGTGCCATGGTGTGCCCTTGAAAGGGCTCTTGTGCTGCCCAGTTTGCGGATTGTAGGCTGGCGGTGACGCGCGGCAGCGCCGGAACCCCAGCGCTGCGTGAGCGCCGTGAAGCGCTGGGGTTCGCGCGCTGGCGCGGCTCACCGCCAGCCTACGGGAAAACCGTCAGTTCCGCAGCGTGCCGGCCCAGGAGGCGGCTTCGGCCAGCGCCCGCGCCTCCTGCGTGCCCGCCCGCAGGTCCTTCACCGTCACCTGGCCCTGCGCCAGTTCGTCGGCGCCGAAGATCAGCGCGAAGCGCGCCCCGCTGGCGTCGGCCCGCTTGAACTGCGACTTCATGCTGCCGGGGCCGTCCGGCCCACCCGCATGCTGCTGCACGCGCACGCCGGCGGCGCGCAGGCCCTCCAGCGTGGCCATCACCGCGGGCAGCGGCGCGCCGGCGGGGACGATCGCGTAGGCATCGGGCGCGGCGCCGGGCGTCGCGACCTTCAGTTCCTGCAGCAGGAGCAGCAGCCGCTCGATGCCCAGGCCGAAGCCCACCGCCGGCGCCGGCTTGCCACCCAGCTGCTCGATGAGGCCGTCGTAGCGGCCGCCGCCGCACACGGTGCCCTGCGAGCCGAGCTGGTCGGTCACCCACTCGAACACGGTGAGGTTGTAGTAGTCCATGCCGCGCACCAGGCGCGGGTTGACGCGGTAGGCGAGGCCCACGGCGTCGAGCGTCGCCCGCACGGCATCGAAGTGCGCGCGCGAGGCTTCGCCCAGGTGGTCGATCAGGCGCGGCGCCCCTTCGATCAGCGCCTGCATCGAGGGCACCTTGCTGTCCAGGATGCGCAGCGGGTTGGTGATCAGGCGCCGCTTCGAATCCTCGTCGAGGGCCGCGGCATGCTGCTCGAAGTACGCCACCAGCGCATCGCGGTGGGCGCGGCGCTCGTCCGGCTGGCCCAGGCTATTGAGCTCCAGCCGCACGTCGCGGCCTTCCACCAGCCCGAGTTCGCGCCACAGCGCGCGCGCCATCAGGATCATCTCGGCGTCGACGTCGGGGCCGGCGAAGCCCAGGGCCTCGACATCGAGCTGGAAGAACTGGCGGTAGCGGCCCTTCTGCGGCCGCTCGTGGCGGAACATCGGGCCGATCGTCCACAGGCGCAGCGGGCCGTTGTAGAGGGCGTTGTGCTCGTTCATCGCGCGCACGATGCCGGCGGTGGCCTCCGGGCGCAGCGTGAGCCGGTCGCCGTTCATGGAATCGACGAAGGAGTACATCTCCTTCTCCACGATGTCGGTGACCTCGCCGAGGCCGCGCACGAACAGCGCCGTGGGCTCGACGATGGGCGTCAGCAGGTAGTGGTAGCCGTAGCGCGCCATCACGCCGCGCACGCAGCTCTCGAACCACTGCCACAGGGCGGAGTCCGGCAGCCTCTCCGTGCGCGGCACGGAGGGCGGCAGGATGTCGTTCATGCCTTTGACGGCACTGAGTTTTTCAGCCATGGTTGTCCGTTGGGCGTTCGGCGTTGAGCGTTGGGCGGGAAGTCCACGCCGGACGCTCAACGCTCGACGCCGAACCTCTTCTCGATGTAGTTCTCGACGAGCGCGTGGAACTCGCGCGCGATGTTCTCGCCGCGCAGCGTCAGCGCCTTCTGGCCGTCGATGAAGACCGGCGCGGCCGGTGCCTCGCCGGTGCCGGGCAGGCTGATGCCGATGTCGGCGTGCTTGCTCTCGCCGGGGCCGTTGACGATGCAGCCCATCACCGCCACCTTCATCTTCTCGACGCCCGGATACTTCGCGCGCCACACCGGCATCTGCGCGCGCAGGTAGTCGTCGATCTGCTTGGCGAGTTCCTGGAAGGTGGTGCTGGTGGTGCGGCCGCACCCCGGGCAGGCCGTGACGCTCGGCACGAAGCTGCGCAGGCCCAGCGCCTGCAGGATCTCGGAGGCGATCACCACCTCCTGCGTGCGCGACTCGCCCGGCTGCGGCGTGAGCGACACGCGGATGGTGTCGCCGATGCCTTCCTGCAGCAGGATGCCCAGCGCCACCGAGGACGCCACCGTGCCCTTGGTGCCCATGCCCGCTTCGGTCAGGCCCAGGTGCAGCGGGTAGTCGCAGCGGCGCGCGAGCTCGCGGTAGACCGCAACGAGGTCCTGCACGCCGCTGACCTTGCAGGACAGCAGGACCTGCTCGTGCCGCATGCCCAGTTCCTCGGCCAGCCGCGCCGACTGGATCGCGGAGGTGATCAGCGCCTCGTACATCACCTGCTTCGCATCCCAGGGCGTGGCGCGCTGCGCGTTCTCGTCCATCAGGGAGGCGAGCAACTCCTGGTCCAGGCTGCCCCAGTTGACGCCGATGCGCACCGGCTTGTCCCACTTCAGGGCGGCCTCGATCATCTGCGCGAACTGGCGGTCCTTCTTGTCGCCCTTGCCCACGTTGCCGGGGTTGATGCGGTACTTCGACAGGGCCTGGGCGCAGTCCGGGAATTCGGTCAGCAGCCGGTGGCCGTTGTAGTGGAAGTCGCCGATCAGCGGAACTTCGATGCCCATGCGATCGAGCTGCTCGCGGATGTAGGGCACCTGTTGCGCGGCCTCGGGCGTGTTGACCGTGATGCGCACCAGCTCGGAGCCGGCCAGGGCCAGTTCCTTGACCTGGATCGCGGTGCCCACCGCATCGACCGTGTCGGTGTTGGTCATCGACTGCACGCGCACCGGCGCGTCGCCGCCGACCGTGACCACCCGGGCGCCCCAGGCCACGCGGGCCTGGGCGGAGCGGCGCGCCCCGGGCGCGGCGGGTGCTATCGGGAGGCAGTCTGGTTTCATCACTTCACTTCGAATCGGGCGACGTTGTCGCGCGCCAGCGGCGCAAGGTCGAACGGCTTGCCGCGCACCTGCACCTCGGTGTTCTGGACGCTGCCGACCACCACCGACAGCGGCAGGGCGCCGTCGGCGCCGGCGGTCTCGCCGGGCTCCATCAGCTTCTGCAGGACGGTGGTGCCGCGCGCGTCCTTCACCTGCACCCACGACTGCGCGCGGGTGCGGAACACGACGACGCCGGTGCCGGCGTTCGGGCTGGCAGCGGCGACAGGCGCCGAGGCGGGTGCGGTCGCGGCGCTGGCCGGCGGAGCGGCGGCCGTGCTGGCACTGGTGCGCAGCTGCACGCCGTTGCCGGTGGACGCGGCACCTTCCGGCGCCTGGGTGATGGCCGCGGCCGTGGGTACCGCGCCGGCCGCCGAGGCGGGCGCGCCCGGCAGGCCGGCGACGCTGGTGCCGGCCTGGGCCGGCTCGGTCGTGGGCTGTTCGGGGCGCGCTTCGCCAGGGACGGGGGCCGGCGGGGGCGGCGCTTCGGACCGGTTGGCCTGTGCCACCGTGTCCCACCCGCGCTGCACGAGCGGCAGGAAGATCAGCACCAGGGCACCGAGCAGCAGCACGACGACGGTGAGCAGGACCGGGCGCGACACCTGGTTCAGCATCCCCGGCGGCGGCCCGTCGCTGGGCGAGCGGAAGGGGGCGTTGATCGCCTGGCCGGAGTCGGCCAGCCGCGGCTGCGGCGTCTGCGGCAGGCGCTGCAGCACCGGCGCGGGATCGATCTTGAGCGTGCGGCAGACGCTGGAGGCGAGCGCGCGCACGAACACGGCGTCCGGGAGCTCCTCGTAGCGGTCTTCCTCGAGCGCCTCGAGCTTGCGCACCGGCACCTTGAGGTTGGCGGCGAGCGTCGAGACGTGCAGGCCCGCGGCCTCGCGCGCCTGCCGCAGGAGCGTGCCGGCGCTCACGCCAGCCACGCCGGCCGGGTCGTCACTCATCGAACGCCTTCCGGTCCAGCGCCTGGCGCTCGCGCGACTGCGGGAAGCGCTTGCGCAGCTGCTCGCTGAGCTGGCCCATGGCCACGCTGTCGTTCATGCGGTTCTCCACCTGGATCCCGAGCCACAGCGATTCGGCGTTGGCGAGTTCGCTGTTGTTCAGGCGGCGGATGTAGAACTGGGCACGGGGATAGTCGCCCCGCATGTACAGCAGGCGGGCCAGGTTGTAGCCGGTGATGGGATTGCCCGCATCGAGCTCGTACGAGCGCGCCAGGCTGCGCTCGGCGTCCTCGCGCTGGCCGGCGCGGGCCTGGCACAGGCCCTGCGCCATCAGCGTCTTGGGCTTGTCGGGATACAGCGGGTTGGCCATCGCCTGCTCGAACGACTGCATCGATTCGCGGAAGCGGTTGGTCTGGCACTGCAGCCAGCCGTAGTTGTGGTGCGCGCTGGCGTCGCGCGGATTGATCGCGAGCGCGCGCCGGAAGCTCTCTTCCGCCTGGCGGTTGTCGCCCAGGCGCATGTAGACGAGGCCACGCAGGTTGTAGGGGTCGCCGAAGGTGGGATCGGCCGCGATCGCCTGCTTCAGCTCGTCGAGGGCGACCTCGGTCTTGCCTTCCTGGTAGTAGCCGGTGGCGAGCTCGAGCCGGATGCGCGCGCGCCGGCGGCTCTCGGGTTCGTCGGAGGGCGTCACGACGTTGGCCGTCGCCTCCTGCTGCTGTGGTTGTTGCGGCGCTGCGGCGCAACCCGCGAGCAGTGCCGATCCCGCCGCCGCTGCCAGCGCCGCGGCCGCCAGCCAGCGCCCCGCGGAGCGCCTGCGCGCCCCCATGGCCCTCTTCATTTCCCTACGCCTCCTTGGTGCTGTCCGCGGGGACCGGCCTCAGGACGATCGTGCGTTGCTGCGCGATGCGCCGGTCCACCCGGGTGCGGTCCTGGACGTCGCCGGCCAGCTGGCCGCAGGCGGCGTCGATGTCGTCGCCGCGCGTCTTGCGCACGGTCGTCACGATACCAGCATCACTCAGCACTTTCGCGAATGCCTGCACCCGGTGTTGCGGCGAACGCACCAGCCCCGATGCGGGGAAGGGATTGAAGGGGATCAGATTGAGCTTGCACGAGACGCCGCGGCCGGCGTGGTGCTGCACCAGGTGCGCCAGTTCGCGCGCGTGCTCCGGCAGGTCGTTCACGCCATCGAGCATGCAGTACTCGAAGGTGATGAAGTCGCGCGGTGCGTGTTCCAGGTAGCGGTTGCAGGCATCGAGCAGGTCCGCCACTGGATACTTTTTATTGAGCGGGACCAGCTTGTCGCGCAGCGCGTCGTTCGGCGCGTGCAGCGAGACGGCCAGAGCCACCGGGCAGTCCTCGCCCAGGCGGTCGATCATCGGCACCACGCCGGAGGTGGAGACGGTCACGCGGCGGCGCGACAGGCCGTAGCCGTGGTCGTCCAGCATCACGCGCAGGGCGGGCACCAGCGCCTGGTAGTTCTGAAGCGGCTCGCCCATGCCCATCATCACCACGTTGGAGATGACGCGCTCGCCGCCGGTATGCAGGTGCCGGCGCAGGAAATGCTCGGCGAACCAGAGCTGCGCCACGATCTCACCGGTGGTGAGATTGCGCGAGAAGCCCTGGTGGCCGGTGGAGCAGAACCGGCAGCCGACCGCGCAGCCGGCCTGCGAGGAGACGCACAGGGTGCCGCGATCGTCCTCGGGGATGAACACCGCCTCGACGGCGTTGCCGGCGCCGACGTCGAACAGCCACTTGATGGTGCCGTCCGCGGATTCGTGCTGGGAGATGACCGACAGGCCCTGGATGCAGGCGTTCGATTCCAGCTTCTCGCGCAGCGACTTCGCCAGGTCGGTCATCTGGCCGAAGTCGGAGGCGCCCTTCTGGTGGATCCAGCGGAACAGCTGGGTGGCGCGGAACTTCTTCTCGCCGAGTTCCGCGCAGAAGGCGGCCAGACCCTCGAGGTCGTGATCGAGCAGGTTGGCCGCCATCGATGCTTATCGGGCGTAGATGTTCATCGCCGGGAAGAAGAAGGCGACTTCGTTCTTCGCGGTTTCGGCGGCGTCGGAGCCGTGCACGGCGTTGGCGTCGATGCTGTCGGCGAAATCGGCGCGGATGGTGCCGGCACCGGCCTTCTTCGGATCGGTGGCGCCCATCAGGTCACGGTTCTTGGCGATCGCGCCTTCACCTTCGAGCACCTGGATCATCACGGGGCCGGAGATCATGAATTCCACCAGGTCCTTGAAGAAGGGACGCTCCTTGTGGACGGCGTAGAACTGCTCGGCTTCCTGGCGCGACAGGTGGGCCATGCGGGCGGCGACGATCTTCAGGCCGGCGGCTTCGAACCGGGCGTAGATCTGGCCGATCACGTTCTTGGCCACGGCGTCGGGCTTGATGATGGAAAGGGTGCGTTCGAGGGCCATGTGGTTTCCTGGGTTGGTCTTTTAGGGTTTTGCCGGAAGCGGAAAGTTCGGCAAAGCCCGCAATTTTAGCGTGCGCGGCATGACCTTGCCGGATTCGGGTGGCGTGGGTCTGGGGAGCCTTGCGGCGAGGGTCCGGAATGCCTTAACGCAGAAGCCGCAAAAGACACGCAAAAGCCGCGAAAGATCTGAGGGAGTTTTTCTGCGGCTTTTGCGTGACTTTTGCGGCTTCTGCGTTGAAACAGCTTGATCAGCCGCGGCCCCGGCCGCCCCCGCGGCCACCCCGGCCGCCACCGCCACCGCCACCGCCACTGCGGCTGCCACCGCCGCCGCCGGGACCCCCGGGGCCGCCGCGGCGCTTGCCGGGGCCGCCCGGGCCGGCGTCGCGGCGCTGGCGGTTGAAGCTGTCGGCGCCGATGTAGCCCAGCGAGGTCTTCATCGGATCCGGCTGGTTGCCGCCGCCGCCACCACCGCCACCGCCGCCGCCCGGCGGCTTGCGCCGGCCGCCCGGCTGGCCGCCGCGATCGCCCAGCGGGTTCGGCTGGCGTGCCGAGGGGCCGCCGGCGGGCCGCGGGCCATCGCCGCGCGGTGCGCCGCCGCGGCGCTTGTTGCGGCTGCCCCGGCCTTCGCCGGGGTCGCGCTCGCCGCCCCGTTCCGGCCGCGCCGCGGGCACGCCGGCCGCCCGCGTGAGCGCATTGATGTCGCGCTCGTCGAGTTCCATCCAGCCGCCACGCTTGAGGCCGCGCGGCAGCACCATCGCGCCGTAGCGGATGCGGATCAGGCGGCTGACCGCATGGCCCACCGCCTCGAACAGGCGCCGCACCTCGCGGTTGCGGCCCTCGTTGATCGTCACGCGGTACCAGACGTTGGAGCCCTCGCCGCCACCCTCGTCGATGGTGCCGAAGGCGGCGCGGCCGTCGTCGAGCGACACGCCTTCCAGCAGCTTCTGCCGCTCTTCGGTGCTGAGCGCCCCCAGCACCCGCACCGCGTACTCGCGCTCCAGGCCAAAGCGCGGGTGCATCAGCTTGTTGGCCAGCTCGCCGGAGCTGGTGAACAGCAGCAGGCCTTCGGTGTTGAGGTCCAGCCGCCCGACCGACTGCCACTTGCCCTGCTGCAGCCGGGGCAGCTTGCGAAAGACGGTGGGCCGGTTCTGCGGGTCGTCGTGCGTGACGACTTCCCCCACGGGCTTGTGGTAGGCGATCACGCGCGGCGGCGGCGGCGCGATGCGCACGCGGATCGGCTTGCCGTTGACCTTGATCGAGTCGCCGAACTGGATGCGCTGGCCGATATGGGCGGGCTCGTTGTTGACCGAGATGCGCCCTTCCATGATCAGCTGTTCCATCTCCAGCCGCGAGCCCAGGCCGGCCTGCGCCAGCACCTTGTGCAGCTTGGGCGTCTCGGGCTGCGGGGACAGCACGCGCTTGGGCGCGGCGGTTTCCTCCGCTTCCTCCTCGGCGTCAAAGCGGCCGGTGACCACGTCCTCGAAGCGGTCCGCGGGCTCGCTGCCGGGGACGCCGGGCTCGGCGCCCTGCTCCGCCTGCTCGCGGCTGCGGCGCCTGGCCGGACGCTCCTCGGCGTCGTCGGCGTCCTCCGCGTCCGCCCCAGCCTCGTCGGCGGGCTCGGCGTCCTCCGCCGCATCATCGGCGGCCGGCGCGTCGTTCTCCTCGCCGCGGGGCGTCGGCGGCGCGGCTTCGGCCTCGGGCGAGCGCGGACTGGCGTCCGGCGTTTCGTCGTCGGAGGGGGCGCGCGCCATGGCTTCGGTGGCTTCGTTCATGCTTCAGGTCTCGATGGCTTGCTCGGCATCCTGGTCGCCGATGCCGGCTTCATTGGCGCCGGTGGCGGGCTGGGGCGCGCCGGGGGCGGCGGCTTCGGGGGACGGCAACAGTTCCGCTTGCGACCCGAGCGCATCGGGCGCGTCCAGCGGCAGTTCGGGCGCGTCGTCCAGTGCGGCATCGGGCCGCGGTTCGGCGGCCTGGACCAGGGCGCCGAAGGGGTTGTGGTCGCCCTGGGTGGGGCTTTGCAGCTCGGGCAACTGGTCGAGCGAGGCGATGCCCAGGTCGTCCAGGAACTGGCGCGTGGTGGCGTAGAGCGCAGGGCGGCCCGCCGCCTCGCGGTGGCCGATCACCTCGACCCAGCCGCGGTCTTCCAGCTGCTTGAGGATCTGCGAGCTGATCGTCACGCCGCGGATGTCTTCCATGTCGCCGCGCGTCACGGGCTGACGGTAGGCGATGATGGCGAGCGTCTCGAGCGTGGCGCGGGTGTAGCGGGGCGGCTTCTCGGGATGCAGGCGGTCGAGGTATTCGCGCATCTCCGGCCGGCTCTGGAAGCGCCAGCCGCTGGCCACGCACACCAGCTCGACGCCGCGCTGCGCCCATTCGTCCTGCAGTTCACCGAGCAGGGCCTTGATGGTGTCGGCGCCGAGCTCGTCGTTGAACAGCACGCGCAGCTCGCGCACCGGCAGCGGCTGCTGCGTGCAGATCAGCGCGGTTTCGAGGACGCGCCTGGCATCCGCCGTATTCATCGTGTCGTCGTGCTGGAAGAGGCGCCATCCGGCGCAATGCCTGGTTCTGCCTGGGGCTGGTTCGGGTTCGCCGCGGCGCCGGCCCTGCGGGGGCCGCGCCGCGCGTTCACCGGGGGGGACAGGCCATCAGGCTGCCGCCGCGGGTGGCTGGCTCGCGAGCCAGTCGGATTCATTGTATCGCAGCCCCCACGAAGCCCAAGCCGCGCGCAGGTCGGGCGGCAGCGGCGCGTGCAGCGCCAGCGGCTGGCCGGTGGCGGGATGCACGAAGGCCAGCCGGAACGCGTGCAGCGCCTGGCGCGACAGGCCCGCCGCCGGCACCCCGCCGTACAGGGGATCGGCGACCAGGGGATGCCCGGTGTGGGCCAGGTGCACGCGGATCTGGTGGGTGCGGCCGGTCTCCAGCGTGCACCGCACCGCGCAACCCGCCTCCGCCTGCTGCATGCGCTGGAGCACGGTGGCCGCGGGCTTCCCGGGATGCCGCTGCAGGTCCACCACCGCCATGCGCAGGCGGTTGCGCGGATCGCGCCCGATGGCGGCATCGACCCGCCGCATCGCGGGCCCTTCCCACGGGCGATGGGCCAGGGCCATGTACTGGCGCGAGACCTCGCGCGCCGCGATCATCTGCACCAGCCGCTCCATGGCCGCGCGCGTGCGCGCCACCACCATGAGCCCGCTGGTGTCCTTGTCCAGGCGATGCACGATGCCGGCGCGCGGCAGCATGCGGGCCCCGGCATCGCGCGCCAGCAGCGCATTGAGCAGGGTGCCGCTCCAATTGCCGGGGGCCGGATGCACCACCAGGCCGGCGGGCTTGTCGATCACCAGCAGGTGCTCGTCCTCGTGCACGACCGCGAGCGGCAGCGGCTCCGGCAGGAAGGCCTGGCTTTGCGGCGTGGGCCGCAGGTCGATCTCCCCCGCCTCCCCGGCCCGCACCTTCTGCGCGGGCTTGAGGGCGGCGCTGCCGCGCAGGCGCACGGCGCCTTCCTCGATCAGCTGCTGCAGGTAGCTGCGGGAGAAGCCGGGCACGAGGGCCGCCAGGGCGCGATCCAGGCGCTCGCCGTGCAGGGCCGCATCCACGACGAAGGCGCGGGTTTCCGCCTCGGCGCCGGGTTCTTCCAGCAGGTCCTCGGAGGGGGGCTGGAGGGGGTCGATCGCTATAATGGTCCGCCTTGGTGAAAGAGAGTTGCGCGTGCCTGTTCGAGCGAAATTATCCCTGCTCCCCGTCGTCCTCGCCGCGCTGCTGGCGGGCTGCTCGTCCCTGAAGGACGACGACAAGACGGCCAGCTGGAGCCCCAACAAGCTCTACGCCGAGGCCAAGGACGAATTGAGCGGGGGCTCCTACGACAAGGCGATCCCCTTGCTGGAAAAGCTGGAAGGCCGTGCCGCCGGCACGCCGCTGGCCCAGCAGGCCCAGCTGGATCGCGCCTATGCGCAGTACAAGGCCGGCGACCAGGCCCAGGCCCTCGCCACGCTCGACCGCTTCATCAAGCTGCACCCGGCCAGCCCGGCGCTGGACTATGCCCTGTACCTGAAGGGCATCGTGAACTTCAACGACAACCTCGGGATGTTCGCCTTCCTGTCCAGGCAGGACCTGTCGGAGCGCGACCAGAAAGCGGCCAAGGAGTCGTTCGAGGCCTTCCGCGACCTGTCGACGCGCTTCCCCGATTCCCGGTACACGCCGGACGCGCGGGCGCGCATGACGTACATCGTCAACTCGCTGGCGCAGTACGAGGTGCACGTGGCGCGCTACTACTACAGCCGCGGCGCCTATGTGGCGGCGATCAACCGGGCGCAGAGCGCGCTGGCGGACTACCGCGACGTGCCGGCGCTGGAAGAAGCCCTGGCGATCCTGATGCGCTCGTACGACAAGCTGGGCATGCCGCAACTGCGCGACGACACGCGGCGGGTGCTGGAGAAGAACTATCCGAACAGCGCGTACATCGGCGGCAGCGGCACGCGGGTGGGGCAGCAGAAGCCCTGGTGGCGGTTCTGGTGAAGTGCTCGTTCTGACGAAGGGCCGCTGACGCGGCCCTTTTCATCTGTGAGCAGGCGCGACAGTAGGCTGGCGGTGAGCCGCGGCAGCGCGAACCCCAGCGCTTTCCCGCATCGCCGGCGTTCGCGCAGCTCACCTGCCGCTGGCGCGCCAGCCTACGGGCCCAGCGCGCCCAAGGCCTCTTCGAACTCCCCTTCGTCCTTCAGCCGCCGCATCGGCGGCAAGGCCGCCAGCAACCTGCGCCCATACCCCATCTGCACCAGCCGCGTATCGCACACCACCAGCACGCCCTGGTCGGTCTCGCGGCGGATCAGGCGGCCTGCGCCCTGCTTCAGCGCCACCGCGGCTTCCGGCACGAAATAGTCGTTGAAGGGGCTGCGGCCCTGCGACTCCAGGCGCTGCGAGCGCGCTTCCACCAGCGGGTCGCCAGGCGGCGGGAACGGCAGCTTGTCGATGATCACGAGCTGCAGCGCCTCGCCGGGCACATCCACGCCTTCCCAGAAGGAGGCGGAGGCCACCAGGATGCAGCCGGCATGGCCATGCGCTGCACCCTCGCGGAAGCGCTCGATCAGGCGCCGCTTGGGCGACTGGCCCTGCACCAGGACTTCCAGCTCGCCGGAGCCGGCGAAGTGCGCCTGCAACTGCTCGCCGATCGCGCGCAGGGCCCGCAGCGTGGTGGTCAGCACCATGGTGCGGCCGCCGATGCGGCGCGCCGCGCGTTGCGCGAGTGCGGCCACCGCGGCGCTGTGGCCCGGATCCTTGGGCGGCGGAAGCTGCCGCGGCACGTACAGCGCCGCCTGCGAGGGATAGTCGAACGGGCTGGCCACCCGCAGCACCTGCGCCTGCGACAGGCCGCAGGGCTCGGTGAACCACGACAGGCGCTCGTCGTCGCCCAGCGTGGCGGAGGTGAAGATCCAGGCACGCTGCCGCTCGGCCTCGTCGCGTTCCTCGCCGGTCTTGAGCAGCTTGCGCTGCACCGCCTGCGCGATGTCCAGCGGCGACTCCACCAGCCGCAGCTGCGTGCCGGCATCGGCCCAGCGCACCGAGCCAGGCTCCGCCTCGCGCGCGAAGGCGCGCACGCGTTGCGCCAGCGTGGAGGCGCGCTCCTGCAGGCGCACGAAGTCGGGTGCGACCTCGTTGACGACGGCCAGGCCCTCGGCCGCCTGTTCGAGCGCACTTGCCAGCACGGCCAGCGCATCGTCCCAGGCCAGCGGGTCGACGCCTTCGGGCGCCTCGCCGCTCCAGCGCAGCCGCGTGCTGTAGTTGCCGCCGCCCACCACGAGGCGCAGCTCGCGCGCGGCGCGTTCCACCGCGGCCACCAGCGGCTGCCACTCGACCAGCCCGCGCGCGAACTGCAGGCCGGCGGCCAGCACGTCGCGCGCGAAGTCGAGCACCTGCCCGGTCCCGAGCTGGCGGCCCAGGAACTGCACGCCGGTTTCATTGAGCTGGTGCGCCTCGTCGAAGATCACCACGCGCACGGTGGGCAGCAGTTCCGCCATGCCCGATTCGCGCACCGCGAGGTCGGCGAAGAACAGGTGGTGGTTGATCACGACCACGTCGGCGGCGAGCGCCTCGCGGCGCGCCGCGTTGACGTGGCACTGCCGGAACTTCGGGCATTGCGAACCCAGGCAGTTCTCGCGCGTGGATGTCACCAGCGGCAAGACCGGTGAGCGTTCGTCGAGCCCCGGCATCTCGGCCAGGTCCCCGGTGCGCGTGCCCTGCGCCCATTGCTCGATCTTCGCCAGCGTGCGCAGTGCCGTGCGATCCGGCAGGCTGGCGTCGCGCCGCGCGAGGTCGAGCCGGTGCGCGCACAGGTAGCTGCCGCGCCCCTTGAGCAAGGCCATGCGCACCGGCAGGCCGAGCGACTGCGCGAGCCGCGGCAGGTCGCGGCCGAACAACTGGTCCTGCAGGGTCTTGGTGGCCGTCGACAGCAGCACGCGTTCGCCGCTCAGGAGCGCCGGCACGAGGTACGAGAAGGTCTTGCCGACGCCGGTGCCCGCCTCGACGACCAGCGCTCCGCCCTGCTCGATGGTGCGGGCCACCGCCGCCGCCATTTCCGTCTGGCCGGGGCGGGGGCGGAACGCTTCGGCCGCTTGCGCCAGGGCGCCGCTGGGGACGAAGGCCCCGCGCGTGAGCTCCTCCAGCCGCTCGCGCGGCGGCTGCGTCCAGGCCGACGTGTCCTGGCCTGCGGCCACGGCATGGCCTGCTTCGGCGTGGCTTGCCGACCACGGACCTGCGGAGTCCGTCATCAGGCGGGTTCTTTGGGATCGAGCACCAGTTCGAGCCGCGCGATCTGGTCGCGCAGCGCCAGGCGCCGCTTCTTCAGGCGGCGCATCATGAGTTCGTCCACGGGGGACTCGGTGGCGGCGCGGTCGATGAGCGCGTCGAGGTCGGCGTGCTCCATGCGCAGCTCGATGAGGCGCCGTTCGGGAGAGTGCAGGTTGGAGTCCAAGGTGGAAAGCGGGGCGCCGCTGCAGGGATCGGTTCGATAATACGTCTTTCGCAGGCAACAATCGAGCCACATGAGCAAAGGCTACCGCCTCACGGCATCGACCGGCATCCACAAGGGTGACCGGGAATACCAGCAGGACCAGATCGCCCTGATCGCGCATCCGCGCATCAACGGCTGCGTGCTGGGCGTGGTCGCCGACGGCATGGGCGGGCGCAGCGGCGGGCGCAAGGCCTCCGACCAGGTCATGATGACGTGCAAGCAGCTGTTCGAGCGCTATTCGCCCGACCACGACGACACGCCCACGCTGCTCAGGCAGATGGTGCAGGAGTCGCACCTCGTCATCAAGCTGACCGCCATCTCCGCGGAGCAGGAACCCCACAGCACCATCGCCGCCTTCATCATCAACCCCGACGGGGAGTGCTGGTGGGCGCACGCCGGCGACTCGCGCATCTACCACTTCCACAGCAACGAGCTGGTCAAGCGCACCATGGACCACTCGTATGTGCAGACGCTGGTGGATCGCGGCGAGCTGACCGAGGAAGAAGCCAACGTGCACCCGCAGTCCAACATCCTCATGGGCTGCCTGGGCGCCGAGGAAGAGCCGCCGACCGACCTGCACCACATCCCGCAGCTGCGCCCCGGCGACACGCTGCTGGCGTGCAGCGACGGCGTCTGGCACTACTTCAGCACCGAGGAACTCGGATCCGTGCTCGCGTCGCTGTCGGCGCGCGAGGCGACGGAATTCCTGATCGAGAAAGCGCGCCAGCGCGGGCACGGCGGCGGCGACAACCTGTCGCTGGTGATCGTGAAGCTGGAGCCGCTGGGGAGTTGAGCGTTGAGGGTTGGGCGTTGGGCGTGGAATTCCTGCCGGACGCCGAACGCTCAACGCTCAACGCTAACGCGGCATCGGCAGGTCCGAGGCGGCGGGCTTCCTGCGCTTGGCTGCGCGCTCGCGCACCTGGGCGTTGTGTTCCTCGGCGGCGCGCAGGCGCGCCTCGTAGGCGGCGCGGTTGGCCGCCGCCTGCTCCGGGGTGGGGCCGTGGCTCTTGGGCAGCGGCGGAGTGCGCGGGGCGCCCTGCGGCCCGTGCGGGCCGGTCGCCGCCTTGGGCTCGCGCGGTCCCTTGGCGGCCTTGTTCGCGTCCTCTTCGGCCTTCTTCTGCTGCTTCTCGGCGGCGCGCGCCTCGCGCTCCTTCTGCTCGCTCACGGCGAGGCGGCGGCGCTGCTCGTCCTGGGCGCGCTTCTCGGGCGAGTTGCGCTCGTCGACATCCTTCTGGCGCTCCGCCGCGCGGCGCTTGCGCTCCGCGTCGTTCAGCACGCGTTCCTGGCGGCGCAGGTCGGCGAGCGCGGCGTTGCGCTCGCGTTGCGCCGTGTGCACGCAGTCCGTCACCGCGAAGCGGGCGCGGCAGGCCCGGTGCGCCTCGTCGAAGCGCGCCGCGACCGCGGCCCGCTCGGCCTTGATGCGCTGGCGCTCGGCCTCGTCCTCCGCGGCGCGGACCGGGGCGGCCGCCAGCAATGCGAGGGCAAGGGCAAGCAGGGCTTTCATGTCAGGCGGGTATCGACGGTGCGGTGTTCGAGCGCGAGGAATTCGGTGGACTGCATTTCCATCAGGCGCGACACGGTGCGCGGGAATTCGTGCGCCAGGGGCCCTTCGGTGTACAGCTCCTCCGGCGGGGCGGCGGCAGACAGGATCAGTTTGACACGGCGGTCGTAAAGAACATCCACCAGCCAGGTAAATCTTCGTGCCTCGGAGGCCAGCCGGGCCGACATGCGCGGCACGTCGCTCAGGAGCACGGTGTGGAACTGGGTGGCGATCTCGAGGTAGTCGTTCTGCGAGCGCGGGCCGCCGCACAGCGCCTTGAAGTCGAACCACACGACGCCGCCGGCCTTGCGGCGCGCGCGGATCTCGCGGTGCTCGATGTGCAGCGTCGGCTCCTCGTCGCGCGATTCGGCCAGCTGCGTGAAGGCCTCGTCCATCTGCGCATCCGCCTCCGCGCCGAGCGGCGTGTGGTACAGCCGCACCTGCTCCATCGTGCGGCGGCGATAGTCCGTCCCGTTGTCGACGCTGATCACTTCCAGCTTCTCGTTCAGCAGGGCGATCGCGGGCAGGATGCGGTCGCGGTGCAGGCCGTTCGGATAGAGGTCGTCGGGGCGGAAGTTGGAGGTGGTGACGAAGCCCACCCCGTTGTCGAACAGGGCGTCGAGCAGCCGGTGCAGGATCATCGCGTCCGTGATGTCGGCGACGTGGAACTCGTCGAAGCAGATCAGGCGGTAGCGCTTGGCGATGCGCGCGCCCAGGGCGTCGAGCGGGTTCACCGTGCCTTGCAGGTCCGCCAGCTCGCGGTGCACCTCGCGCATGAACTCGTGGAAGTGCAGCCGCGTCTTGCGCACCACGGGCACGGCCTGGAAGAAGCAGTCCATCAGGAAGCTCTTGCCGCGCCCGACGCCGCCGTACATGTAGACGCCGCGCGGGATGGCCGGCCGGTTGATCAGCTTCTTGAACGCATTGGAGCGCTGCTCCTTGTACTGCGACCAGTCGGTGGCGCAGCGCTCCAGCGCCGCGACCCCCCGCAACTGCGCCGGATCGCTCCGGTAGCCGCGGGCGCTGAGTTCCTGTTCGTAGACTGCGCGGACGCTCATGAATACCTGAATGCCGAACGCAAAAGCCGCAAAGGTTTCGCAAAAACCGCCAAAGGAATCATGAAGGATTCTTTTGCGGCTCTTGCGTCACATTTGCGGCTTCTGCGTTCAAGGGTCTTCAGAAGTTCAGCGTCCGCTTGTCCACCGCCAGTGCCGCTTCCTTCGTCGCTTCGGAGAGCGACGGGTGGGCGTGGCAGATGCGGGCGATGTCTTCGCTGGAGGCCCTGAATTCCATGGCCACCACGGCTTCGGAGATCAGCTCGCTGGCCATCGGGCCCACGATGTGCACGCCCAGGATCTCGTCGGTCTTGGCGTCCGCCAGGAACTTCACCATGCCCGTCGTGTCGCCCAGTGCACGGGCGCGGCCATTGGCCATGAACGGGAAGGTGCCGGCCTTGTACTGCACGCCGTCGGCCTTGAGCTGCTGCTCGGTGCGGCCCACCCACGCGATCTCGGGGCTCGTGTAGATCACCCAGGGAATGGTGTTGAAGTTGACGTGGCCATGCTGGCCGGCGATGCGCTCGGCCACCGCCACGCCCTCTTCTTCCGCCTTGTGCGCCAGCATCGGCCCGCGCACGACGTCACCCACCGCCCACACGTTCGGCAGGTTGGTGCGGCATTCCTCGTCGACCTCGATCGCGCCCCGGTCGCTGAGCTTCAGGCCCACGGCTTCGGGATTCAGCCCGTTGGTGTTGGGCACCCGGCCGATGGAGACGATCATCCGGTCGCACTGCAGCTTCTGCTCGCCGCCCTTGGCGTCCGTGTACGCGACCGACAGGCCCTTGCCTTCCGGCTTGATCTCGCCCACCTTCACACCCAGCTCGATCTTCAGGCCCTGCTTGTCGAAGGCCTTCTTCGCTTCCTTGGCGATCTGCTCGTCCACCGCGCCCAGGAAGGTCGGCAGCGCTTCCAGCACCGTGACTTCCGCACCGAGGCGGCGCCACACCGAGCCCATCTCCAGGCCGATCACGCCGGAGCCGATCAGGACCATCTTCTTCGGCACGCTCGGAATGCGCAGCGCGCCGTCGTTGGACAGCACCAGTTCCTCGTCGAACGGCGTGCCGGGCAGCGCGCGCGGATTGGAGCCGGTGGCCACGATCACGTGCTTGCCCACCAGCGTCTCCTCGGCGCTGCCGCTCACCTTGATCTCGTAGCCCTGCTCGCCCGCGTTGACGAAGGAGCCGCGGCCATGGAAGAAGGACACCTTGTTCTTCTTGAACAGGTACAGGATGCCGTCGTTGTTCTGCTTCACGACGGTGTCCTTGCGCCCCAGCATCTTCGCCAGGTCGAGGCTCAGGCCCGAGACGCCGATGCCGTGCTCGCCGAAGTGCTTGCCGGCATGCTCGAAGTGCTCGGACGACTGCAGCAGGGCCTTGGAGGGGATGCAGCCCACGTTGGTGCAGGTGCCGCCCGGCGCCGGCCCGCCCGAATTGTTCTTCCACTCGTCGATGCAAGCGGTGTTGAACCCGAGCTGCGCGGCGCGGATGGCGGCGATGTAGCCGCCGGGGCCGCCGCCGATGACGATGACGTCGAATTGTTTGTTGGCCATGGGGGAAGGAAGTTTCTTGGTTTTGTTCCCTCCCCCTCTGGGGGAGGGCTAGGGTGGGGGCGCTCCGGGTGGGCCGATGCGCACCAAGCGCCCCCACCCCGACCCTCCCCCGGAGGGGGAGGGAGAAAATCGGACAGCCGTCAGATGTCGAACAGCAGGCGCGCCGGATCCTCCAGCGCTTCCTTCATCGCCACCAGGCCCAGCACCGCTTCGCGGCCGTCGATGATGCGGTGGTCGTAGGACATGGCCAGGTAGTTCATCGGGCGGACCACGACCTGCCCGTTCTCCACCACCGCGCGGTCCTTGGTCGCGTGCACGCCCAGGATGGCCGACTGCGGCGGGTTGATGATGGGGGTGGACAGCATCGAGCCGAACACGCCGCCGTTGGAGATCGAGAACGTGCCGCCGGTGAGTTCTTCCAGGCCCAGCTTGCCGTCCTTGGCCTTCTGGCCGAATTCGGCGATCTTCTTCTCGATGTCGGCAAAGGACATCTGGTCGGCGTTGCGCAGGATCGGCACCACCAGCCCGCGCGGCGAGCCCACCGCGATGCCGATGTCGAAGTAGCCGTGGTAGACGATGTCGTTGCCGTCGACCGAGGCGTTGATCACCGGGTACTTCTTGAGCGCGTGCACGGCCGCCTTCACGAAGAAGGACATGAAGCCGATCTTGACGCCGTGTTCCTTCTCGAACTTGTCCTGGAAGCGCTTGCGCATCTCCATCACCGGCGCCATGTTCACCTCGTTGAAGGTGGTCAGGATGGCGTTGGTGGACTGCGATTGCAGCAGGCGCTCGGCGACGCGGGCGCGCAGGCGCGACATCGGCACGCGCTGCTCGGGGCGGTCGCCCAGGTCCGGCTGGCCGACGGGCGCACTCACGGGCGTCAACGGGGCCCGCGGCGCGGCTTGCGCGGCCGGCATCGGCGCCGAGGCGGCCTTGGCGATCACGCCGGAGGCGAGCGCGCCGATCACGTCGCCCTTGGTCACGCGGCCGTCGCGGCCGGTGCCGCCGACCGCGCCGGCGGCCAGGTTGTTGTCGGCCATCATCTTGGCCGCGGCGGGCATCGCGATGTCGGACTTGGAACCACCGGCGGCGGCCGCGGCAGGCGCGGCGGCGGCCTTGCCGGGCGCGGCTTCGGCCGCCTTGGCGGCGGCGGGAGCGGCCGCGCCAGCCTTGGCTTCGGTATCGATCCTGGCGATCACCTGGTCGGAGGTGACGGTGGCGCCGTCGGCCTCCACGATCTCGCCCAGCACGCCGGCGCTGGGCGCGGGCACTTCGAGCACCACCTTGTCGGTCTCGATCTCGATCAGGATCTCGTCCTGCGCCACGGCTTCGCCGGGCTTCTTCTTCCACTGCAGCAGGGTCGCTTCGGCAACCGACTCGGACAGTTGCGGGACCTTCACTTCAACGATAGCCATTTGAGTTCTTTCCGGTGTTCTTGAACGGGAGCGGCAAAGCCGTCATTCCCGCGCAGGCGGGAATCCAGGGCCTTCAAGGGACAACGCGCGCAGCGCGTTGCATCGGGAGCCCTGGGCCCCCGCCTTCGCGGGGGTGACGGGTCTGCGTTACTTCGTCAGCACGAAGCCTTTCAGCTTCGCGAAAGCGGCTTCCACCAGCGCCTTCTGCTGCTCGGCGTGCAGGTGCGCGTAGCCCACCGCCGGCGAGGCGGAGGCGGCGCGGCCGGCATAACCCAGCTTCTGGCCGTCGCTCATGTTCTCGTGGATGTTGTGCTGGATGAAGAACCACGCGCCCTGGTTCTGCGGCTCGTCCTGGCACCACACGAGTTCCGCGAGGTTGGGATACTTCTTCAGTTCCGTCGCGAAGGCCTTGTGCGGGAACGGATAGAGCTGCTCGATGCGCACGATGGCGGTGTCGTCCGAACCTTTCTCCTCGCGCTTCTTGGCCAGGTCGTAGTAGACCTTGCCGGAGCACATGACCAGGCGCTTGACCTTCTCGGCCTTCAGGTCCTTCTGGTCCGGGATCACCGTCTGGAAGCTGCCCTTGGTGAATTCGGCGAGCGGCGAGGTCGCGTCCTTGTTCCGCAGCAGCGACTTGGGCGTCATGATGACCAGGGGCTTGCGCAGCGAGCGGATCATCTGCCGGCGCAGCAGGTGGAAGATCTGCGACGCGGTGGTCGGCTGGCACACCTGGATGTTGGTGTCGGCCGACAGCTGCATGAAGCGCTCGAGGCGGGCCGAGCTGTGCTCGGGGCCCTGCCCTTCGTAGCCGTGCGGCAGCAGCAGCGTGATGCCGTTGACGCGGCCCCACTTCACCTCGCCCGAGGCGATGAACTGGTCGATCACGACCTGCGCGCCGTTGGCGAAGTCGCCGAACTGCGCTTCCCAGATCACCAGCGTGTGCGGGTCGTTGGAGGCGTAGCCGTATTCGAAGCCCAGCACCGCCTCCTCCGACAGGATGGAGTCGATGCAGGTGAACGGGGCCTGGTTCTCGGCCACGTGCTCCAGCGGGATGTAGGTGCCGACGTCCCACTTCTCGCGCTGCTGGTCGTGCAGCACGGCGTGGCGGTGCACGAAGGTGCCGCGGCCCACGTCCTCACCGGACAGGCGCACCGGGTAGCCGGAGGCGACCAGCGAGGCGTACGCCATGTGCTCGCCCATGCCCCAGTCGACGTTGACGTCGCCGCGGCCCATGGCGGCGCGGTCTTCCAGCACCTTCCTGACCAGCGGGTGCACGGTGAAGTTCTCCGGCACGGTGGTGATGCGTTCGGCCAGGCGCTTCCACTCGGCCAGCGGGATGGCCGTGTCGGCAGCGTCGTTCCACTTCTTGCCGAGGAAGGGCTGCCAGTCGACCGCGTACTTGCTCTTGAAGTTGGACAGCACCGGGTCGGAGGTGTGCTTGCCCGCGTCCATAGCGGTGCGGTACGCCTTGACCATGTCGTCGCCCAGCGACTCGCCCAGGCCCTGCGCGGCCAGCTTGTCGGCGTACAGCTTGCGCGTGCCGGGGTGGGCCGCGACCTTCTTGTACATCAGGGGCTGGGTGAGCGAGGGCGTGTCCTGCTCGTTGTGGCCCAGCTTGCGGAAGCAGACGATGTCCACCACCACGTCCTTGTTGAACTCCATCCGGTACTCGAGCGCCAGCTGCGTCGCCAGCACCACGGCCTCCGGATCGTCGCCGTTCACGTGCAGCACCGGCGCCTCGATCATCTTCACGACGTCGGTGCAGTACAGCGTCGAGCGGGTGTCGCGCGGGTCCGAGGTGGTGAAGCCGATCTGGTTGTTGATCACGATGTGCACCGTGCCGCCCGTGTAGTAGCCACGGGTCTCGGCCAGCGCCAGCGTCTCCATCACCACGCCCTGGCCGGCGATGGCGGCGTCGCCGTGCACCAGCACCGGCAGCACCTGCTTGCCCGCCTTGTCGCCGCGGCGGTCCATCCGGGCGCGCACCGAGCCCTCCACCACCGGATTGACGATCTCCAGGTGCGAGGGGTTGAAGGCCAGCGACAGGTGCACCGGGCCGCCGGGCGTGCTGACGTCGGAGCTGAAGCCCTGGTGGTACTTCACGTCGCCGGCGGGCAGTTCCTCGGGGGCGGAGTGGTCGAACTCGGCGAACAGGTCCTTGGGCATCTTGCCCAGCGTGTTGACCAGCACGTTCAGGCGGCCGCGGTGGGCCATGCCGATCACGATCTCCTGCACGCCGCGTTCGCCGGCGCGCTGGATCAGTTCGTCCATCGAGGCGATGAAGCTCTCGCCGCCTTCGAGCGAGAAGCGCTTCTGGCCGACGTACTTGGTGTGCAGGAAGCGCTCGAGGCCTTCGGAGGCGGTCAGGCGGTCGAGGATGTGCTTCTTCTTCTCGACGCTGAACTGCGGCTTGCTGCGGATCGATTCGAGCTTCTGCTGCCACCAGCGCTTGTGGCCCTGGTCGCTGATGTACATGTACTCGGCGCCGATGGTGCCGCAGTACGTCTCGCGCAGGGCGTTGAGCATGTCGCGCAGCGACATGTTGTCCTTGCCGAAGAAGGTGTTGCTGGTGTTGAACACCACTTCCTGGTCGGCATCGGTGAAGCCGTAGAACGACGGCTCCAGTTCGGGAATGTGTTCGCGCTCGGCGCGCTTGAGCGGGTCGAGGTCGGCCCAGCGGGCGCCGACGTTGCGGTAGGCGGCGATCAGCTGCTGCGCCGCGGTGCGCTTGCGTGCGGTCTCGGGATCGGCGCCGGCGGCGACCACCACGCGGGTGCCGCCCTTCTTGGCGCGCTCGGCGAAGGCGTTGACCACCGGCAGGTGGGGCACGTCCCTCGCATTGGAGCCATCGACGGCGGGCACGTGCTGCAGCGCGTCGAAATACTCGCGCCACATGTCGGGAACGCTGCCGGGGTTGGCGAGGTAGTTCTCGTACATCTCCTCGACATACGGCGCATTGCCGCCGAAGAGATAGGAATTGCTGTTGTAGGCCGTGTAGACGGAGCTTTGGTCGCTCATCGTGTGTTCGCTACTTTCCGCCCCCCTTCAGGGAGCATGGAGCTGGTTGAGAACCTTCCGCGACACGGCTTTACCGGTTGGCGGATGCGACTGTGGGGAAGGGGCCCTGGTCTGGTTGCGCTGCGGATTGTGCCACGTTCGTGGCACTCCGCGCTTGCAACCAGGCCAGCGCCCCTTCCCCTGCGGGGGGTCTCACGACCCCCCTCTCCCCAACCCTCTCCCCCGGGGGGGAGAGGGAGCGGAGCGCGCCCAGGCGGAACGCGCAGGCAGTGTGGCAGGGCTAGCTTGCGCCGAGCTTGCTAGAGAGGACTGACGGTGGGTGCGGCGAGCGCGGCGTGGGACGTGCTTCGCTTCGCGGCGCGATGCGGCGAGTTCGCGGCGTCGCGGCGGCTGTCGCGGGCGCGCGCGATGGCCTGGCCGGCCGCGTCGTCGCCTTCCAGCTTGAACTGTCCCACCGCGGCAGAAAGGCGGTGGGCCTGGTCCCGCATCGACTGCGCCGCCGCAGATGCCTCTTCCACGAGCGCCGCGTTCTGCTGCGTCACGTGGTCCATCTGCGCGATGGCCTGGTTCACCTGCTCGATGCCGAGCGTCTGCTCGTTGCTGGCGGCGGCGATCTCGCCCACGAGGTCCGTCACCTTGCGGATACCGGCGACGACCTCCTGCATGGTGCTGCCGGCGCGGTTGACCAGTTCGGTCCCGGTGTCGACCTTGCCGACGGAGTCGTGGATCAGCTCCTTGATCTCGCGCGCCGCCGCGGCCGAACGCTGCGCCAGCGTGCGCACTTCCGCCGCCACCACGGCGAAGCCGCGGCCCTGCTCGCCTGCGCGCGCGGCCTCCACCGCCGCATTGAGCGCGAGGATGTTGGTCTGGAAGGCGATGCCGTCGATCACCCCGATGATGTCCACGATCCGGCGCGATGCCGTGTTGATGGACGCCATGGTCGCCACCACCTCGCCCACCACCGAACCGCCCTTGCCGGCCACCTGCGAAGCCGCCTGCGCCAGCTGGTTGGCATTGCGCGCGCTTTCCGCGTTCTGCTTCACGGTGCCGGTGAGCTCCTCGACGGACGCTGCGGTTTCCTCCAGCGTGCTGGCCTGTTCCTCGGTGCGCTGCGACAGGTCGGCGTTGCCGGTGGCGATCTCCTCCGTGCCTTCCAGCAGGGTGCTGGAGGCGACGCGGACCTGCGAGACCATCGTGACCAGCGCGGCGTCGGCACTGCGCAGTTCCTCCAGCAGGTGGCCCAGTTCGTCACGCGCCGCGGGTTGCGGCATGCGGCCCAGTTCGCCACGCGCCAGCGCCCGCGCCGCCTCGGAAGCCTGGCGGATGCCGTGCTGGAGCACGAGGTAGGAGCCGAGGCACAGGTAGAGCGTGACCAGGAGAGCGGCGGCGAGCAGCGCCGTGAGCGCGGTGCGCGTGAAGCTCGCCGCGGCGGCGCGCTCCAGGAGCAACTGGTCGGCCAGGCTGCGGTTCGCCTCCACCAGGCTCCAGGCGGCATCGACGGCGGCGGCCGACGCCTGCTCGATCTGCTGCTGCGTGACCTTGACGGTGCCGGCGTCGATGAAGTTGCTGCGGATGAAGGCCAGCATCTCCCGGGAAGTCGACTTCAGCTTGTCGAAGCCCGCCTCCAGCCGGGCCTGCACCACCGGGCTCGCGTCCATCGACTGCTTGAGCATCGTCTCCACGCCACTGAAGGTGTCCTCCAGGCGGGCCTGGGTGACCTCGTAGAACACCTTGTCCTTCGGCGTGATCTCGCCGCGCGGCACGTTCAGCGTCGCATACGCGGCGATGCGCACGATGATGCCGGCGGTGCTGGGCGAGTTGTTGGCGAGCGGAAAGCCCAGGTAGAACACGTCCGCGTCCGGGTCCAGCGCCATCTTCGAGCGGTTGCCCAGGTCGCGCATGAAGGCGTAGAGGCGCGCGTATTCCGGCGCATGGGCGGCGAAGCCGCGGGCCGCGAAGTCGCGGTCGACGGGCAGCGCCTCGACCTTCTTCTGCAGGTCCTCCCAACCCTGGCGCAGGCCCTTAGTCTCGGCGCCCATGTCGTACAGGGGCCGGGCGGCGGCCACCTGCTCCTCGATGCGGGCGAGGACCTTGTCGACCACGTCCTTCTGCGCCCTCAGCCGCTGGCGCACGCCCTGGTCGTCCGGGGCCGTGGTGATCACGATGCGGCGGTTCTCGATCAGGACCTTGTTCCACTCCACCAGGGTGGCCATCAGCGCCACGGCGCTGCGTTCGGACTCGATCATGTGGACGCGCTCGTTGAGGCGTTCGAGTTGCGTGGCTCCGAGCCACAGGAGCAGCAGGCCGGTGATGGCCCCGCACACGATGAACTTGGCGCGGAAGCTGAGGCGGGCCATCAGCGCGATGACCGGGGCAAGGACGAAACTTCTCATGGTGCAACGGATTGTTACCCGCAGCACCCCCTGGCTCATCCTAATGGACGATGCCCCCGGCGCGCGCGCGCCGGGCGGTCGCGAGGGCCCGACGGGCGGGCCCGGTGCGTGTGTCCCGCGCCGCGCCGGGGTTCAGGACGCGACCAGGTCCTTGATCTGCTGCAGCGCGCTCGGGTCCTCGATCGTCGTCAGGTCGCCCGGATCGCGACCTTCGCACACCGCCTGGATGGCGCGACGCAGCATCTTGCCGCTGCGCGTCTTGGGCAGCACGGTCACGAAGCGCACGCGGGCTGGACGCGCGACGGCGCCGAGCTGGTCGTCGACGACCTTCATCACCTCGCCTTCCAGCTTGAGCTTCGCGTTCTCGTCGACCAGGCCGGAGGCGTCCTTCACCACGGCGAAGGCAACGGCGACCTGGCCCTTGAGCTGGTCGGCGATGCCCACCACCGCGACTTCGGCGATGTTCGGATGGGAGGAGATGCTCTCCTCGATCTCGCGCGTGCCCAGGCGGTGGCCGGCCACGTTGATCACGTCGTCCGTGCGGCCCAGGATGTAGAAGTAGCCGTCCTTGTCGCGGATGCCCCAGTCGAAGGTGCTGTACACCTGCCGCTCCGGGATGCTGGACCAGTAGGTCTTCACGTAGCGTTCGTCGTCGCCCCACACCGTCTGCATGAAGCCCGGGGGCGTCGGCCCTTCGATCACCACCACACCCTTCTGGTCGGGACCGGTCAGTTCCTCGCCGGTGCCTTCGTGCACCAGCTTCACGTCGTAGCCGTACATCGGCACGCCGGGGCTGCCGAACTTGCTGTCCTTCTTCTCCACGCCGTTGGCGATGGTCAGGATCGGCCAGCCGCTCTCGGTCTGCCAGTAGTTGTCGATGATCGGGCGGCCCAGGCTGTCGGCGATCCACTTGGCCGTCGGTTCGTCCAGCGGCTCGCCGGCGAGGAACAGGGCGCGCAGGCTGGACAGGTCGTACTTCTTCAGGAAGGCCGGGTCCTGCTTCTTCAGCACGCGAACCGCCGTCGGCGCGCTGAACATCGAGGTGACCTTGTACTTCTCGACCAGGCTCCACCAGATGCCGGCGTCGGGCCGGATCGGCAGGCCTTCGTACATGATGGTCGCCATGCCGGCCAGCAGCGGCCCGTAGACGATGTAGCTGTGGCCCACCACCCAGCCGATGTCGGAGGTGGAGAAGTAGGTCTCGCCGGCGTTGCCCAGGAAGATGTGCTTCATGCTCGCGGTGAGCGCCACCGCGTAGCCGCCGACATCGCGCTGCACGCCCTTGGGCTGGCCGGTCGTGCCGCTGGTGTAGAGCGTGTAGCTGATGTCGGTGGAGTCCAGCCACTCGCAGTCGACGACGGTGTGCATCTGGCGGTCGGCCAGCGTCGCGTAGTCGTGGTCGCGGCCCGCCACCTTGTCCATGGGGGCCAGATTGCGGTCCACCAGGAGCACGGAATCGGGCTTGTGCTTCGAGAGCCGGATCGCCTCGTCGAGCAGGTGCTTGTAGGGAACGACCTTGCCGCCGCGCGAGCCGGCATCGGCGCTGACGATGACCTTGGGCGTCGCGTCCTCGATGCGCGAAGCGAGCGACACCGATGCGAAGCCGCCGAACACCACGGCGTGGATGGCGCCGATGCGCGCGCACGCCAGCATGGCGAAGGCGGCCTGCGCGATCATCGGCATGTAGATCAGGACGCGATCGCCCTTGCCCACGCCCTGGGCCTTGAGCACCGCGGCGAAGCGCTGCACTTCCTCGTGCAGTTCCCGGAAGGTGTAGACGCGCTCCTCGCCGGTTTCGCTGGAGACGTAGATCAGCGCCGGCTGCGTGGCGCGATCGGCCAGGTGGCGGTCCACCGCGTTGTGGCACAAATTCGTCTTGCCGCCCGCGAACCAGCGCGTGAACGGGGGATTGCTGTTGTCGCAGATCTGCTTCGGCGGTGTCTGCCACTCGATCAGCTTCGCCTGTTCGGCCCAGAAGGCATCGCGGTCCTCGATGGACCGGCGATAGAACTCCGCGTAACCCGCCATGCTTGGTCTCCGTTGTGCGTTGAGCGTCGGGCGTGGAGCGTGGGGCACACGGCTTTCTGGACCCTGACGCTCAACGCCGCACGCCCGACGCCAGACCCCTATTTGACAATCGTCAGCACGTCCCGGAAGCGGGGATGACCCGCATCCCGCAGCCACTCGAAGGCCACCATCTCGGTGGTGAGCAGCTCCGCGCCGGCGCCGGCCAGCCGGTCGAAGGCGGCATCGCGGTTGCGTTCGCTGCGCGAGCTGCAGGCGTCCGTGACCACGACGACGTCCAGTTCCTCTTCGAGCAGCCCCAGCGCGGTCTGCAGCAGGCACACGTGCGCCTCGCAGCCGGCCAGCACGATCGTCTCGCGCCCCGGCTGCGGCGGCGGCGCGGCCTTCTGCAGGTGCTTCGGCAGGCTGCGCGCGTTGCCGCCCTGTGCCGGCCTGGCGGCGGGCTTCAGGCGCGGCAGCAGCACCGAGCTGCCGTCGAACGCCATCTTCGACAGCACGCGGCCGGCCACCAGCGGCTGCAGCGCCTCCACCGTGCCGCCCAGGCCTTCCGGGTTTTCCTCGGTGGCCCACAAGGGCACCTGCAGCAGTTGGGCGACGCGCGCGAGCTTCACGGCCTGGGCGACGACGAGGCCGGCCTCGTGGATCGCGGGCATCAGGCGCTGCTGGTAGTCGACCAGCACGAGTTGGCATTCCTGGGCATCCAGCAGCATGGGTTCTTCCTTTGCGCCGGATTATTCCCTGCGCGGGGCGTTCCCCGCGCGAAGCCTTACGATCGCGCCTCATGAAGTCTTCCCGCCCCGACCTGATCGTCCTGCACGAGCACCCCGAGTGGCAAAAGCCGCTGTTCGCCGCCCTGGAGCGGCGCGGCGTGAACTTCGCGCCCTTCGACCTGACGCAGGCCGCCTTCAGCAATTCCGCGCCGCCGCAGGCTTCCCTCTACTTCAACCAGGCCAGCCCGAGCGCCTACGTCCGCGGCAACACGCGGGCAGTGCCGCTCGCGCTGGCCTACATGCGCACGCTGGAGCGCCTGGGCGCCCGCGTGCTCAACGGGGCGGACGTGTTCGCGCTGGAGCTGAGCAAGAGCGTGCAGGCCACCCTGCTGCGCACCCTGCAGATCGACACGCCGCGCTCCTTCACCTTCAACGAGCCGAGTGCCTTGCGGGCCTTCGAGGAGCAGATCAGCTGGCCGGCGGTGCTCAAGCCCGACCAGGGCGGCAGCGGGGCCCGCATCCAGGTGGTCGAATCGCTGGCGCAGGTCGAGGAGATCTTCCGCCGCGACCCGCAGGTGTGGTTGCCGGACAACCTTTTCCTGCTGCAGGAGTACCTGCCCCACGACCCCGAGCAGGGCATCGTGCGGCTCGAATTCCTCGGCGGCGAACTGCTGTACGCCATGCGCGTGAAGACCCACGGCCGCTTCAACCTGTGCCCCTCCCCGGTGTGCAACCCGGAAGACGGCGAGGGCCTCTGCGAGATCCCGGCGCACGAGCCCGTGGCCGCGCCGCCGGTGGAGTTCCATCCCTATCCCGAGGTGCCGCGCGAGGCGGTGGCCACGGCGAAACGCATCGTCGAGGCTGCGAAGCTGGATGTCGGCGGCATCGAGTACCTCGAGACGCCGGACGGCCGCCGCGTGTTCTACGACATCAACGCCAATTCGAACTTGCGGCCGGCGGTGGCCGAGGCCTTCGGCTTCGATCCCTTCGAGCGCGTGGTCGATTTCCTGGAGCGCAAGCTGCAACCGGGCTGGCCCGCACTGGGCCGCACTTAGGAAACTTGCTTAAGTCGGCACTGTTGAGCCCGACGGTAAACTCGCCTGCGCATCGCCATGCCCAGTCGCGCAGTCCAAGACCATCCCCCCATCCGTTTGCTGTGCGTCGAGGACAACCCCGACGACGTCGAGCTGATGGGCCTTGCGCTGGAGCGGGCGGACCCGACCCGGCGCTACGAACTGCACCGGGTGGACAACGCCGCCAGCTTCGTCGCGGCGCTGGAAGGCGAGTGGGACGTGATCCTGTGCGACTTCAACCTGCCCCGCTTCTCGCCCTATGCCGCCCTGCAGATCCTCGTCACGCGGCGCAGCAACATCCCGCTGATCGTGCTCACGCGCGCGATCGGCGAGGAAGCGGCGGTGCACGTGCTGCGCTGCGGCGCCAAGGACTACCTGACCAAGGACAAGCTGGGCACGCTGCCGCAGATCATCGGCCGGGTGCTGGAGGAGCGGCGGCGCGCGCGGGAAAAGGAAAAGCTCGATGCGGAGCTGCAGTCGGCGTATGCGCGGCTGAAGGAGCTGTCGGCGCGCTTCGTGCTGGCGCAGGAGCGGGAACGCTCGCACATCTCGCGCGAGCTGCACGACCAGCTCGGGCAGACGCTGACCGCGGTGGTGATCCACCTGCACGCCTCGCAGCGGGCGCATGAGCCCGAGGTGGCACGCAAGTACAGCGACACCGCCGCGGAACTCGCCAACGGCGCGCTGCAGCAGTTGAAGACGCTGTCGTTCTCGCTGCGGCCGGCGCAGCTCGACCTGCTGGGGCTGGTGCCCGCGGTGCAGTCGGCCATGCAACGCAGCTGCGAGCCGGCGGGGCTGGCGTGGGAGGTGCACACGCGCGGCGAGGAGCCGAAGCGCCTGGAGGAGAACGCCGCCGTGGCGGTGCGCCTGGTGCAGGAGGCGCTGACGAACATCGTGCGGCACGCGCGCGCCACGCAGGTGCAGGTGCGGCTGCGGTTCCTGCCGCAGGGGCGCATCGGCGTGCTGGTGCTGGACGATGGCAGGGGTTTCGACAAGGCGGCCGTGTTGAACGGCCAGCAGTCCGAGAAGAATATCGGCCTGTACGGGATGATCGAGCGGACGGAGCTGGCGGGAGGCCGCCTCCACATCCGCACCCGGCGCGGGCGTGGCGTCGCGATCCGCGCGGTGCTTTGAACAACAGGGGGTGGAGAATGATGCAGAACTTCAGCAAGCCGATGCCGATCCAGGTGGTCCTCGCCGACGACCACGACCTGGTGCGTTCCGGCATCAAGGCCTTGCTGGCCACGGTCGACG
The DNA here is from genome assembly GCF_016722765.1 of Ramlibacter alkalitolerans. Classification (GTDB taxonomy): domain Bacteria; phylum Pseudomonadota; class Gammaproteobacteria; order Burkholderiales; family Burkholderiaceae_C; genus Ramlibacter; species Ramlibacter alkalitolerans. Next base: position 202,280 of record NZ_JAEQND010000004.1, read on the forward strand.
GCGTGCAGGTGATCGCGGAGGCGCGCAACGGCCAGGAATTGCTGGCGCTGCTGGACTCGATCAAGCCGGACGTGGTGATGACGGACATCTCCATGCCCGGCATGGACGGCATCACCGCCATCGGCGAGATCCACGCGCGGCATCCGGACGTGCGGGTGATCGTGCTGTCGATGTACGACACGGTGGACTTCGTCAAGCGCGCGGTCGCCAACGGCGCCTGCGGCTACCTCATGAAGGACGCGCCGCCCTTCGAGCTGGAGCAGGCCCTGCGCAGCGTGATGGCGACCGGCAGCTACTTCAGCGCCGCCGTCGCCCAGCGCCTGCTGCAGCCTTCGGAGCCGACGGTGGACGACGAGCTGACGCAGCGCCAGGTGGAGATCCTGACGCTGATCGCCCAGGGCAAGTCCGCCAAGGAGATCGCGTACGAGCTGGGCCTGAGCCCGAAGACGGTGGACGTGCACCGGGCCCGCATCATGGAGCGGCTGCGGCTGAACGACATCGCGAGCCTGACGCGGTATGCGGTGCGCAAGGGGTTGGTGAAGGCCTGATCCCCGTCATCCCCGCGAAGGCGGGGACCCAGAACGCGGCGTCAGCCGCTCTTCCCTCTCTCAACTCGTACGCTGCTGGCCGGACGGGGACGGAGCAGCCCGCCTCGTCGAATGTCCCCTGGTGCGGATCAGAACCGCCGCAATTGGGAAGGCCGCGCCCGCGCCTCCTTCTTTATTTCGCCGAGTCGGGCTGCCCCGTCCCCGACCTCCGTCGCGCCCGTTCATTGCATCGATGTTGGATGCGTTTGGCAATGCGCTGAGGTGAGTGCCGAGCAGTGAGTGGCCGGCCGGCAGCACGTTTCGCCCAAACTGGGACTTGCTTCCTTGCTTCTTCCTGAACGAGGTCCACTTCGGTCGGAAGCAGACGCCACGTACTTCTCTTCGCCTTGAGGCTGCTCGTGCGCGCCACGCCGTGAACCGCGGGCTGGTGCTCGGCCCGTAGATGCCGGCTTCAGACTGGAAGGTGTCGCTCGACCTGCTCACGATGAGTGACGGCCCCGCGACCCACAGCAGTCACTCCCCTGTCGAAATGGCTGCCCGAAACCCGCCGCTTGGAGCTGCCGGAGGCGAGCGGCAGCTGTCGCTGCGAAGCGGACTTCAGCCGACGTTCTGTTCAGGTTGAAGAGGTACGTTCGCATCGATAAGCCGCCTAGCTCCGAGCGGTCGAGGAGCCTGCTCCGGAAAAGAGCAAGGCACGGAGTCGCTAAACCTTGGCAAACCCGAGCGCCATGCAGCGAGCAGTGAAAACGCGTGCCTCAGCTCGCCCCGCTGTGGTCATACTGCCGGATTCAACAGGACGTTGTTGACGAGGTCGGTGATCGTGTCCTCTGCTTGTGCTGCGACAAACGTGGCCGAGGACGGATGGGCCGCGGAGTTTCGCCGATTCAGTTGCGCGGTCAGGTGCTTGCACACCGTCGCATCGAGAATTCGAGCGCCTCGACAAATCTCGATGACCTGGGACTCCTTGTAGTCTTCGAAGTCCGTCGCCTTGGTGATGTCCGGCAGCTTTGGGTAAGTCACCTTCTTCTGCGCATTGAACGTCACGACGTGCGAAGCCAGGATTCGATCGCATACGTGGGAGTAGGCAAGGTTCCACGCCATCACAATCGCTGCACGGAATGCGTCCTGCTTGAAGCAACGCAGAGTCTCGTTCAGGAACGTCTGCTGTACTGGGTTCGCGACTCTTGGAATCAGGTCATTCAGGAGCTTTGTCGTGCTGACGGTAGAGGTCCGTACAGGCAGCATCCGCTCCATTGCGGAACGGGCGTTAGCCGACAGCCGAAAGCTGTTTCCTGAGCGCAGCACGTCCTTGCGCTCGACCAGCTTCGCAAGCGTCGCGGCAATGTTTGGGGGCCGCGCTACATGAGCCGCATCAAAGCAAGCGCCAATGTCACCCGTGCCGAAGTTTGCTTGATCGCGGACAGCATGCAAGTACCACCCGAAGATCACTACCTGCTGGGGCGCTGACTTTGCGGTGAAGCCACTACCTAGCGGCTTGATGAATTCCTCCGCGCTGATCACTCAGCCTTGCCCATTTCATCCACCGCATTCTCACCGAGCAACCCGATTTCGGAGGAGTTTGGGTTGCTGCCCTTGATTAGCCGCTGATCACGGCTCGCCCGCAACTCACGCACGATTTGGGCAATGTTGGGCACAGTCCAACCAATCGTACGGAACGCGGTGTAGATCGCGTCATTCGTGACATCGGGCTGCTTGAGGTGATGCTTGAACCAATACGCAATGACCAGCAACTTTTTGGGATCAGTGCTCGGACCCTTCTGCGCCGCGAAGTCCTTCAAGGTGGGATTCGTGCTGCCAAAACCAGGGTCTTCGATTGCCGTGTAGTTCTTGACCTTCGGCCTTGCACGAGGCGTCGACGCCTTGCGGGCCGGAGCGCGCTCTTCGACAATCTCGGTAGCCTCCACGTCGGTAGCTTCTTCGGGGTCTTCGGCTTCCGCGGCTTCCGGCTGGCTGCTGCCAACCATGGCAACCTGCTTAGTGCCGTTCGCGCGAATCTGCCGGGTCTCCGGGGGGATACCAATGCCAGCCTGAGCGAATGCTGAACGGATTGCGTCAATCCCCTTCTGCAGGCCCGCGTCGGACGCCTTCATGCTGAACTTGACCATCGTGAACGAGATTTCCCCGTCTTGGTCTTGATCCACCTTCGTGTGCCGAGCCATCTGAACTCCCCTCAGGTTGTTTCCAAGTGTACTCGTCCATATCGGCATAGTGCAACGCGCTGCCAGTGCGGCGCAGACTCGGCACGTGGACGTCACTGAAGCCTGCCAAACCGTCCGCAGGATTCGACTTCAGTGAGCACGGGCGTAGCTAGTCGCAACAATTGAGCGCCCTGTAGGTACTCAAGCGCTCTCGGAGGCTGAGCATGGGCGCCGCAAGCCTGCCTGATATGGTCAAGACTGGTCTGCTGTGCAGCGGATGCGGTCGCCCGTCGAGCCCGGGCGGCCTCGGCGCCAGGCCGATCGCATCGTCGGAAGCCCACGCTCGCAAACGGCTGCTTCTGGCCCGCGAGCGGCCAGTTATAGGGCTGCGCCTGAACGACCGCTACCGCTGCAAGGCGGACCTTGTCCAGGGACGGAGACCCAGTCGATCGCGCAGCCGCGGCCGAACACGAACGTGTCCGCACCTCGCCTCCGGACAGCTGGTCGTTGCCGGCACCACCGAGGAGCGTGTCGTTGCCGCTGCCCCGTAGAGCGAGTCGTGGCCGGAGCCGCCTTGCAGCAGGTCGTCGCCGTCATCGCCCTGCAGGGAGTCGTTGCGGGCGCCGCCATCGATCGTGTCGCTGCCGGCGCCGCCCTCCAGCGTGTCGCCGCCGCCACCCCCGGAGATCGCTTCGTCGAGCACCGTCCCGACGATGTGGTCTGCGGCGTCGGTGGACGCCACCACGGCAGCGCGCACCTGCTCGCCCAAGTCGTTCCGTCGCCGACCACGATGCTCTCCACCGCCGGCTCGAAGGACGGATCGCCGACACCTTCGAAGTAGCCGGCGATGAACAGGTAGTCGTGGCCGCCGTTGAACCGGAACACGAGATGGCCGGTCTACTGGGCACGGTGACGTCGGCGACATCGGGCTCGAGCCGGACCGTGTCGGTGCCGGCGTCCGCGGCCGCTTCGACGACGGTGATCACGTCGGCGCCGTTGTGGCGGACGAAGTCGTACTGGTCCGAACCGCCGCCGCCGACCATGCGTGTGATGCCGCTGCCGGAAGTCAGCAGGTCGTCGCCGGCGCCCTCATCCAGCGTGTCATGGCCGGAACCGCCGCCCAGCGTGTCGTTGCCGCCGAGGCCGCCGATGAAGTCGTCGCCCTCCCCGCCTCCAGCGTGTAGCGCCCGGAGCCCCCTCCAGGAGGTCGGCGCCCTCCACCCCGCTCAGGAAATCGTCTTTCGTGCTGCCCTTCAGGATGTCGTCGCGCGAGGTGCGTCCAGCTGGTTATTGCCTCTGGCCGACCGATGTTTATGCCGGTGTTCCAGGTTCTCACTCCTGATTCGTGGCGCGCACGCGCTGCGCCGGGCAGCGCGAAGTGGTGCGGCAGCAGCGGCGGTTGCATCCGGAGCCGAGCTCAAGTTCGGCTCCCGCATGAATTTGTTGGCATCGACCAGGATCCGGTGTCGCGAGGAACCCCACGGCGGTCTTGCTCAACTGTGGCGCCCCCATTAACATCCAGATACGCTTGCACGCGCCATGTTCCGTGCGCGCAAATCCGGGATTTTTTCAATGCCGCAACTCATCGTGTCGGTCGAAGGTGTAGAGATCAAGCACGTCGACCTGCAGAAGGACTGCACGACGCTGGGCCGCAGCGCCGACAACGACATCGTGTTCGACAACGAGGTGGTCAGCGGCCATCACTGCCGCTTCGACCTGCTAGGGCTGGCCGCCGTGTTCGTCGAGGACCTGCACAGCACCAACGGCACCTATATCGACGGCAAGATGGTCAAGCGCCAGCTGCTGCACGACGGCGAAGTTATCAGCATCGGCAACTTCCGCATCAAGTACCGTGCGGCATCCGGACGGCGCGATTTTGTGCACACCGCCATGCGATGAAGCTGAGACGCGCAGCCAAGGACGGTGACGCGCGGCAGCATCTTCATCAAGATCATCTGTGGATCTGTTTGATCGTCCCGGGGCTGATTTACTGAATTTGGCGGCTCACGAGGCGCGGACGCGCGGAACAAGAAAAAACCCGCCAGGGGCGGGTTCTTCATTTCGGGGCTGGCGGAGAGAGCGTCCTCTATACCGGCGACTGAGGGGCAGACTGACCTGCGGCGCACTCTGCGCATGATCAAAGGCGCCCAGCGCATCGCCAAATGCATTGCCTCCCGCGGGATTGCAAGCCCTCGACCAAACAACCGCGGGATTGCGACGAACCAGGCGCGGTGCAGGGCCAGGGCGGGTCCCTGTCCGACTCGGCGACATAAAGGGGGAGGCGCGGGCGCGGCGCCATCACGGGCAACGGTTCTCATCCGCGCCGAAGGACAGTCGCCGAGGCGGACAGGGACCCGTCCTGGCCCGGCCGACAGGCAGCGGACGTTTCCGGGAAGTCGCCCCCGCCCCTGCCGAAGCGACGTCTACGGCAGCACCCGCACGATCTTGCCGTCGCTTTCATCCGTCACGATGTACAGCAAGCCGTCCGGCCCCTGGCGCACATCGCGCACGCGTCCGACGCCCTGCAGCAGCTTGGTCTCGCGCGTCACCTTGCCCTCCGCCAGTTCGATCCGGTCCAGGTAGCCGAACTTCAGCGAGCCCACGAACAGGTTGCCGCGCCACCCAGCGCCATAGCGGTCGCTGGTGAGGAACACCATGCCCGAAGGCGCGATCGAGGGCACCCAGTAGTGCAGCGGCTGCTCCATGCCTTCCTTGCGCGTGATGCCTTCGCCGATCGGCCCGCCGCCGTAGTTCTCGCCGTAGGTGATCACCGGCCAGCCATAGTTGCGGCCGGCCTGCGGCAGGTTGATCTCGTCGCCGCCTTGCGGGCCGTGCTCGATCTCCCAGAGGCGGCCGTCCGGCCCCAGCGTCGCGCCCTGCGCGTTGCGGTGCCCGTAGCTCCAGATCTCCGGCAGCGCGCCGGCGCGGCCCACGAAGGGGTTGTCGCGCGGCACCGTGCCGTCCTTGTTCAGGCGCACGATCTTGCCGTGATGGGTGTCCAGCCCCTGCGCGTCCTCCTTGCGCGAGAAGCGCTCGCCCATGGTGAGGAACAGCATGCCGTCGCGCGTCTCCACGATGCGGCAGCCGAAGTGCGCCGAGCTCGCCACCTTGGGCTTCTGGCTGAAGATCACGCGCACGTCCTCCAGCCGGCTGTCGTCGGGCGCGAGCCGCGCGCGCGCCAGCGCGGTGCTGTTGGTGCCGCCCGCACCCGGTTCGGAAAAGCAGAAATAGAGCGTGCGGTTGGACGCGAAGCCGGAATCGAGCACCACGTCCAGCAGCCCGCCCTGCCCGCGCGCAGCCACCGCCGGCACGCCCGCCAGCGGCGGGGACAGGCGCCCCTGCGCGTTGACGATGCGCATGCGCCCGGGCCGCTCCGTCACGAGGAAGCGGCCCTCCGGCAGGAAGGCCAGCGCCCACGGATGGTCCAGGCCGCTGGCCACCGTCTCGCCGCGCGGCGTCTGGGCGGCGACGGGCGGCAGGGCCAGGCCTGCGACAATGAGGGTCGTGAGTGACGCCGCCAGCCGGCCCCAGAGCGGGCGGCGCGTCGTGGATCGGTTCGGTCCGTTCATGGTGGAAGGCATTGTTCCCCAGCCACCCGCGTCCCGGGCCGAAGCAGCCGGGACGAATCAAGAAACTGCCATGCATTGTCCGCTTGACCTCCGGCGCGGCCGGACGCTAAATTGCGCGCCCATGTTGCGTCGGCTCAGCCTTGCCCTGGTGCTCGCCGCCACCGGCGTGCATGCCGCGCCGCCGGTTTCGGCGGAAGACGACGTCGGCCGCTTCATGGCCGAGAAGCGCTTCGTGGACCGGCTCGATGAAGTGCGCGCCAATGTCGGCGAGCGCGTGTCCGCCCGTGCTTCGCACATCGCGCAGCGCGCGTCGGAACTCGTCGTCAATGCCATGGGCTTCCTCGGCGTGCCCTACCGCCGCGGCGGCAGTTCGGTCGAGACCGGCTTCGACTGCAGCGGCTTCGTGCGGGCGATGTTCGAGCAGACCGTGGGCCTGATCCTGCCGCGTCGTGCCGACGAGCAGGCCGCCGCCACGCAGAAGATCGACAAGCAGGAACTGCAGCCCGGCGACCTGGTGTTCTTCAACACGATGCGGCGCGCCTTCAGCCACGTGGGGATCTACATCGGCGACAACAAGTTCATCCACTCGCCGCGCCCCGGCGCCCACGTGCGGGTGGAGGACATGGGCATCTCGTACTGGAAGACGCGCTTCGACGGGGCCCGCCGCGTGCTCACGGCCCCGCAGGCGCCTGCGCCCGCGACCGAGCCGCAGTAAGCCGCCGGCTCATCGGGATTACGCTAGGGCGCCCGCACTTTCGCACTCGTACGATCCGTCGCCTATCCATCTCGCGAGGAGATCGGCGTGGCGAAACTGAACGTGAATGGGGTCGTGCGTGAATTCGAGGCGGAGGCCGAAACGCCCCTGCTCTGGGTCCTGCGCGAACAGCTCGGCCTGACGGGCACCAAGTTCGGCTGCGGCATCGCGGCCTGCGGCGCCTGCACCGTGCACATCGACGGTGTCCCCACGCGCAGCTGCGTGCGGCCGCTCTCCAGCATCGGCGCCAACGAGAAGATCACCACCATCGAGGGCCTGTCGCCCAACGGCTCGCATCCCGTGCAGAAGGCCTGGGTGGCGCTCGACGTGCCGCAGTGCGGCTATTGCCAATCGGGGCAGGTGATGGCGGCGGCGGCCCTGCTCAAGGGCAACCCGAACCCGAGCGATGCCGACATCGACCTCGCCATGAGCAACATCTGCCGCTGCGGGACGTACAACCGCATCCGCGCGGCGATCCATGCGGTGGCGCGCGGCGACCTCAAGGCCGCGCAACTGTCCATCCAGCACGCCGACGGGAGCACGACATGAGCAGCATCGCCCTCGAGATGGACCGTCGAAGCTTCCTGCGCGTCAGTGCCTCCGCCGGCCTGGCGATCGGTTTCCACATCCCCTTCGCGGGGACGGCGGCCGCGCAGGGCAGCAGCCCCGAAGTCAACGCCTGGGTGGTGGTTCGCCCCGACGACACGGTGGTGGTCCGCATCGCCCGCTCCGAGATGGGACAGGGCACGCTCACCGGCCTCGCGCAGCTCGTCGCCGAGGAGCTCGACGCCAACTGGGCCAAGGTGACCACCGAATATCCGACGCCCGGCCAGAACCTCGCGCGCAAGCGCGTGTGGGGCAACTTCTCCACCGGCGGCAGCCGCGGCATCCGCGAGTCGCACGAGTACGTGCGCAAGGGTGGCGCCGCCGCCCGCATGATGCTGGTGCAGGCGGCCGCCGAGGAATGGAAGGTCCCGGTGGCGGAGTGCCGCGCCGCCAACAGCGTGGTGACGCACGTGCCGAGCGGCCGCACCCTCACCTACGGCCACCTCGCCGCGGCCGCGGGCAAGCTGGAGCCGCCGGCCAACGTGACGCTGAAGGACCCGAAGGACTGGAAGATCGCCGGCAAGCGCCTGGCGCGCCTGGACACCGCCGACAAGGTCACGGGCAAGCAGATGTACGGCATCGACCTGAAGCTGCCCGGGATGCTCAACGCTGCCATCAAGGACTGCCCGGTGTTCGGCGGCAAGGTGAAGTCGTTCAACGAGGCCGCCATCCGCAACCGGCCGGGCGTGAAGAAGGTCGTGCGCGTGGGCGACAGCGCCGTCGCCGTGGTGGCCGATACCTGGTGGCGGGCGAAGAGCGCGCTGGACGCGCTGCCCATCGAATGGGACCACGGCCCCAATGCGAACGAATCGAGCGCCAAGGTGGCGGCCATGCTCAAGGCCGCCCTGGACGCGCCCGAAGCCGCCATCGGCAACCAGAACGGCGACGCCAGGGCAGCGCTGGGCTCGGCGGCCCGCGTGATCGAGGCGGTGTACGCCTATCCGCACCAGAACCACGCCACCATGGAGCCGATGAACGCCACGGCCCGCTGGACGCCGGAGCGCTGCGAAGTCTGGACGCCGACGCAGAACGGCGAGGCGGCACTCGCGGCCACCTCGGAAGCCGCCGGCCTGCCCGCCGACAAGTGCGAGGTCTACAAGGTGCTGCTGGGCGGCGGCTTCGGCCGCCGCGGCGCGGTGCACGACTGGGTGCGGCAGGCCGTGGAGATCGCCAGGCAGATGCCGGGCACGCCGGTGAAGCTGCTCTGGACGCGCGAGGAAGACATGCTGCATGGCCGCTTCCATCCGGTCACGCAATGCAAGCTGCGCGCGGGGCTGGATGCGCAAGGCAACGTCACGGCGCTGCACATGCGCATCTCGGGCCAGTCGATCCTGGCCAGCATCTTCCCGGAGAACATCAAGGACGGGAAGGACCCGGTGGTGTTCCAGGGCCTCAACCCACCCGGCCCGGAAGCGTCGATCGGCTACAGCTTCCCGAACCTGCTGGTCGACCACGCCATGCGCAATCCGCCGGTGCCGCCCGGCTTCTGGCGCGGCGTGAACCTGAACCAGAACACGATCTACCTCGAAAGCTTCATCGACGAGATTGCGGCCGCCACCCACCAGGACCCGCTGGCCCTGCGGCGCAAGCTGATGGCCGGCCACCCGAAGCACCTGGCCGTGCTGAACGCGGTGGCCGAGCGCGCCGGCTGGGGTCGCCCCGCGCCCGACGTGAACGGCATGAAGGTGTACCGCGGCCTCGCCCAGACCATGGGCTTCGGCAGCTACGTCGCGGCCTGTGCCGAAGTGTCGGTGAGCAATGACGGCGAACTGAAGATCCATCGCATCGTCGCGGCGACGGACCCCGGCCATGCCGTGAATCCGCAGCAGATCGAGGCGCAGGTCGAAGGCTCGTTCGCCTATGGGCTGTCGGCGGCGCTGTTCGGCGAATGCACGCTGAAGGACGGGCACATCGAGCAGGCCAACTTCGACACCTACCCGGTGGTGCACATGCGGCACATGCCGAAGGTCGAGGCCATCGTGATGCCCAGCGGCGGCTTCTGGGGCGGCGTGGGTGAACCGACGATCGCGGTGGCGGCGCCCGCGGTGCTGAACGCGATCTACGCAGCCACCGGCAAGCGCATCCGCGAACTGCCGCTGCGGCACCACAGCCTGAAACGAACCTGAGGAACACCCCCGTCACCCCCGCGCGGGCGGGGGTCCAGAGCGGCACTGTCACGCGCTGCGCGCGTGCCGTGGGCCCCCGCCTGCGCGGGGGTGACGGTGTGCGCGCGCTCGCGGCGGGACTGCTCGCCGCCGCCTGCAGCGCCGCTTGCGCGCAGGAAGTCGTTGCGTATGTCGTCGAGGGTGACCGCATCGCGCAACCGCTCGCCGGCCTGCGCGGCGATGCGTCGCGGGGCCGGGCCATCGTCGCCAGCCGGCAGCAGGGCCTGTGCCTGCTGTGCCATACCGCGCCCATCCCCGAGGAACGCTTCCAGGGCAATCTCGCACCCGATCTCGCGGGGGTCGGCGCCCGCCTCAGCGCGGCCCAGTTGCGGCTGCGCGTGGTGGACCCGCGCCGGGTGAACCCGGCCAGCTTCATGCCTGCTTTCCACGCGGCGAACAACGCCCAGCGCATCGGTGCGGCCTGGGCCGGCAAACCCGTGCTGGGCGCGCAGCAGATCGAGGATGTCGTCGCCTGGCTGGCCACGCTGCGTTAGGCTTGCGCGATGGAGCCTGCATCCTCTCCCCGCCGACGCCTGCTGCTGCAGGCGGGCGCCGCCGCCGCCGCGCAGGTGCTGGTGCGGCCCGCCGCCGGCGAGGAGGCGCCGGCGCTCGCCGCGCTGGTGGCGCAGTTCGCCGGCGCACAGCCGGTGCGTGCAGGCCGCGTGAAGATCGAGATCGCGCAGCTGGTCGACAACGGCAACGTCGTGCCGATGCGGGTGACGGTCGACAGCCCCATGACGGCGGCCGAGCACGTGACCGAGATCGCCGTCTTCAACGAGAAGAACCCGCAGCGCGACGTCGCCCGCTTCCAGCTCGGGCCGCGCGCCGGCAAGGCCGACGTCTCCACGCGCATCCGGCTGGCCACCAGCCAGCAGCTGGTGGCGCTGGCGCGCATGAACGACGGCAGCGTGTGGGCCGACCGCGCCGACGTGATCGTGGTGCTGGCCGCCTGCATCGAGGAAGCGAAGCCCTGATGGCGGCGCGCACGTTGATCCAGTTCCCCGCGACCGCCGCCCTCGGCGAGGCGGTCCAGGTGCGCGTGACCATCGCCCACGCGATGGAAAGCGGCTTTCGCCCCGGCATGGACGGCAAGCCGGTGCCGCGCGACATCCTGCGGCGTTTCACCTGCCGCTACAACGGCGAGGTCGTGTTCAGTGCCGAACTCTCGCCCGCCATCGCGGCCAATCCCTATCTCGCCTTCCACCTCGTGGCCGACCGCAGCGGCACGCTGGAATTCGAATGGCAGGGCGACCACGGCTTCTCGCAGGTCGAGCAGCGGCCCTTGCAGGTGACCTGATGCCGCGCCTGCGCGGGGTCGTCCTGGCGCTGCTGGCCGCTTCGGCGTGGGCGGCGCCGGGGGACGCGCGGCGCTCCGGGTTCGAGGACATGGGCGCGTCCACGCAGGCGATGCAGCGCGACGACGCCATGAATCCGGCGATGCTGTGGGTCGGCGAAGGCGAACAGCTGTGGGCGCGCGCGCCTTCAGCATCCTCGCGTTCCTGCGCGGGCTGCCACGGCGAGCCGTCTTCGATGCGCGGCGTGGCAGCGCGCTATCCGGCCTGGGACGAGGCGCTGGCGCGACCCGTGGACCTGTCCACGCGCATCGATCTGTGCCGGCAGCGGCACCAGGGGCAGGCCGCGTGGCCCGTCGAGCATGCGGACTTGCTGGCGCTGGAGACGCTGGTGGGCCTGCAGTCGCGCGGCATGCCGATCGCGCCGCCCCCCGATCCCCGGCTGGCGCCGCATGCGGCGCGCGGCGAGGCGTTGTTCCGCCAGCGCCTGGGGCAGCTGGAGCTGTCCTGCGCGCAGTGCCACGAGGAGCGTGCCGGCGGCAAGCTGGCCGGCTCGCTGATCCCGCAAGGGCATGCCACGGGCTATCCGATCTATCGCCTGGAGTGGCAGGGGCTGGGTTCCCTGTGGCGGCGCGTGCGCGGCTGCATGACCGGCGTGCGCGCGGAGCCGTTCGCCGCAGGATCGCTGGAGTTCACGCAGCTGCAGCTGTATCTGGCGCAGCGTGCGAGAGGAATGAACGTGGAGACGCCGGCGGTGCGTCCCTGATATGTCCGTCATCCCCGCGAAGGCGGAGACCCAGGGCTCCCGATGGCGCGCTGCGCGCGCTCTTCCCGGGTTCCCGCCTGCGCGGGAATGCCGGGGACGCCCGGGCAGCTCCGCTGCGCTCGCTGAGCGCTGGGGTTCGCAGGGCTCACCACCAGCCTACGAAGCCCCAGCGAAGTCGATTGCGGCTACTTCCTCTGCGGCGGCACGTCCGTGCACGTGCCGTGCGCGATCTCCGCCGCCATGCCGATGCTCTCGCCGAGCGTCGGGTGCGGGTGGATCGTCTTGCCGATGTCGATCTCGTCGGCGCCCATCTCGATGGCCAGCGCCACTTCGCCGATCATGTCGCCGGCATGCGTGCCGACGATGCCGCCGCCCAGGATGCGGTGCGTCTGGGCGTCGAACAGCAGCTTGGTGAAGCCCTCGTCGCGCGTGTTGGCGATGGCGCGCCCGGAGGCGGTCCAGGGGAAGTGGCCCTTCTTGATCGCGATCCCTTCCGCCTTGGCCTGGTCCTCGGTGAGGCCCACCCAGGCCACTTCGGGGTCGGTGTAGGCCACGCTGGGGATCACGCGCGCATTGAAGGTCGACTTCTCGCCGGCCGCAACTTCCGCCGCGACGTGCGCCTCGTGCACCGCCTTGTGGGCCAGCATCGGCTGGCCGACGATGTCGCCGATGGCGAAGATGTGCGGCACGTTGGTGCGCATCGAGATGTCGACCGGGATGAAGCCGCGGTCGGTGACGGTCACGCCCGCCTTCTCGGCGCCGATCTTCTTGCCGTTGGGCGAGCGGCCCACGGCCTGCAGCACCAGGTCGTAGACCTGCGGCTCCTTGGGTGCCTGCTCGCCTTCGAAGCGGACCAGGATGCCGTCCTTCGTCGCTTCGGCGCCGACGGTCTTGGTCTTCAGCATGATGTTGTCGAAGCGCGGCGTGTTCATCTTCTGCCACACGCGCACCAGGTCGCGGTCCGCGCCCTGCATCAGGCCGTCGAGCATTTCCACCACGTCAAGCCGCGCGCCCAGCGTGGAGTACACGGTGCCCATCTCCAGGCCGATGATGCCGCCGCCCAGGATCAGCATGCGCTTCGGCTCGGTCGCGAGTTCCAGCGCGCCGGTGGAGTCCACCACCCGCGGGTCCTTGGGCATGAAGGGCAGCGAGACGGCCTGCGAGCCCGCCGCGATGATCGCGTTGCGGAAGCGGATCACCTGCTTCTTGCCGGTGGTGTCCTTGCCGTCGCCGGAAGTCTCCTGCACTTCCAGGTGGTACGGATCGAGGAAGGTGCCGATGCCGCGCACAACCGTCACCTTGCGCATCTTCGCCATCGCGGCCAGGCCGCCGGTCAGCTTGCCCGTGACCTTGTCCTTGTGCGCCTTGAGCTTCGCACGATCGACGGTGGGCTTGCCGAAGGAGATGCCCAGGGCATCCATGTGGCTCACTTCGTCCATCACGGCGGCCACGTGCAGCAGCGCCTTGGAGGGGATGCAGCCGACGTTGAGGCAGACGCCGCCGAGGGTCGCGTAGCGCTCGACGATCACCGTCTTCATGCCGAGGTCGGCGGCGCGGAAGGCGGCGGAGTAGCCGCCGGGACCGGCACCGAGGACGAGCATCTCGCATTCGAGGTCGACGCCGCCGGAGTAGGAACCGGCAGGGGCTGGAGCGGCTGGCGCCGCCTTGCCCTCACCCCGGCCCTCTCCCGCAGGGGCGGGAGAGGGAGAGGAAACCGGGGCCGGCTTGGCTCCCTCTCCCCTCTGGGGAGAGGGTTGGGGTGAGGGGCTGGCACCCGCAGCGGCTTCGATCGTGAGCAGCACCGACCCTTCGGCAACCTTGTCCCCGACCTTGACCTTCAGTTCCTTCACCACCCCCGCATGCGTCGACGGGATCTCCATCGACGCCTTGTCGCTTTCCACCGTCACCAGCGATTGTTCGACCTTCACCGTGTCGCCGGCCTTGACCAGCACCTCGATGACGGCCACCTCCTTGAAGTCCCCGATGTCGGGGACTTTCACTTCCGTCTGTGCCATTTATCGTTTCTCCCGCCGGGCCGTCCCAAGGGAGCAACGCGCCCCCTCGGGGGGCAGCGACGACACGCAGTGCGGAGCGTGGGCAATCATTTTTGTTCTTTCGCTTTGACGGTGAAGATGTCGCAGGGCATCTCGGAATTGCGGTCGAATTCGCAACCGGCGGCGATCCCTGCTTCCGCGACTTCGCGCGCGGTCTTGGCCTTGGCATAGGCGGCATGCATGGCACCCAGCGCGAAGCTGCGACCCGAGCCTATCCCCCAGAACTCCTTGAACTCGAAGACCTCGCGGTAGCTGTACAGGCCGTAGATGCCGGCGGCGTTCGCGATCACCACGCTGAACTGGCTGGACTCGTACGGGTCGCTGTCTTCTTCCTTGGTCTGCAGGAAGAAGTTGTCCTTCAGGTACGGGTGCAGCTTGGTGAAGGTGTCGAACACCTCGTCCTTGCTCCCGAGCTTGAGGATCTCCCGCGGCATCGAGCCCATCGCCTTGCGCAACACCGGAAAGTGCGCCACCGTGCCGGCCATCCCGATGTAGCTCGGGCCGTCGTCGGTCTCGACCTTGAAGATCTTGGTGTTGTCCTCGAACCGGTGCGCAAGGCGGGTGTCACCGAAGGTCACCAGGGTGTCCGCCGCGATGGCGATCTGCCCGGCTTTCTTCACCACCACTACTGTTGTCATCGAGTCTTGTAGTTCTTAGAGAAGGACGCGGCGGAAGTCCGCGAGGATCTGCCCCAGGTATGCGTTGAAGCGCGCGGCCGAGGCGCCGTCGATGACACGGTGGTCCCACGACAGCGACAGCGGCAGCATCAAGCGCGGCTGGAACTGCTTGCCGTCCCAGACCGGCTCGGTCTGGCTGCGGCACACGCCAAGGATAGCGACTTCCGGCGCGTTGATGATCGGCGTGAAGTAACGTCCACCGATACCGCCGAGTGACGAAATGGTGAAAGTCGCGCCCGACATGTCGCCCGGCGAGAGCTTGCCGTCGCGCGCCTTCTTCGCGAGCTCGGCCATTTCCTGGCTGATCGCCAGCACGCCCTTCTTGTCGGCGTCCTTGATCACGGGGACCACGAGGCCGCTCGGCGTGTCCGCTGCGAAACCAATGTGGTAATAGCTCTTGAGCACCAGGTCGTCGCCATCGAGCGAGCTGTTGAAGTCGGGGAATTTCTTCAGCGCGGCAACGCAGGCCTTGATGAGGAAGGCGAGCATCGTGACCTTGACGCCCGACTTCTCGTTCTCCTTGTTGGTCGAGACGCGGAAGGCTTCGAGCTCGGTGATGTCCGCATCGTCGTGGTTGGTGACGTGCGGGATCAGCACCCAGTTACGGTGCAGGTTCGCGCCGCTGATCTTCTTGATCCGCGACAGCGGCTTGCGCTCGATGGGCCCGAACTTCGCGAAGTCCACCTTGGGCCAGGGCAGCAGGCCCAGCGCCTCGCCGCCACCGCCGCCGGCGGGCGCCTTCGCGGCAGCCGCCTTGGTCTGCGTCGCGCCAGCCATCACCGACTTGGTGAAGGCCTGGACGTCTTCCTGCGTGATGCGGCCCTTGGGCCCGGTGCCCTTGACCTCCTCCAGCGGCACTCCGAGCTCGCGCGCGAACTTGCGCACCGAGGGCGAGGCATGCGGGAGATTGCCGGTGGGCGCGGCGGGTTCGTGCGGCGGCAATGCAGCCGTCGGAGGGACGTGGTGCTGCTGCTGCGGCGCAGGCGCCTGTGCGGTGGCCGGGGCTGCTGCTCCCTCTCCCCTCTGGGGAGAGGGTTGGGGTGAGGGGCTGCCTGCGCTGGCAGCACCGCCCGCGCCTTCCACGATCGCGATCAGGTCCCCGATGTTGACCTTGTCTCCGATCTTGACCTTCAGTTCCTTGAGCACGCCGGCCGCCGACGAGGGAATCTCCATCGAAGCCTTGTCCGACTCGACGGTGATCAGCGACTGCTCCTGCTTGATGGTGTCGCCGGGCTTGACCAGCACCTCGATGACGGCGACATCCTTGAAGTCGCCGATGTCGGGGACCTTGACCTGGATGGAGCCTGAACCACCACCCTCACCCCGGCCCTCTCCCGCCGGGGCGGCAGAGGGAGTGGGAGCGGGAGCCGGGGCCGGTCTTGCTCCCTCTCCCCCCTGGGGAGAGGGCTGGGGTGAGGGGCTGCCCGCACCCGCAGCCGACTCCACCACCGCGATCACCGACCCTTCCGAGATCTTGTCCCCGAGCTGGATCTTCAGCTCCTTGACGATCCCCGCCACGCTGGACGGGATCTCCATCGAGGCCTTGTCGGATTCGACCGTGACGAGCGATTGCTCCTGCTTGATCGTGTCGCCCGGCTTGACCAGGATTTCGATGACGGCGACATCCTTGAAGTCCCCGATGTCGGGGACCTTCACTTCGACCAGTGCCATGTTTCTTGTTCTCCGCGGCCCGTGGGGGGCCTTGTCGTTGTCTCAGGAAGCGATTGTCACGCGTGGAGCGGATTCACCTTGTCGGCCTTGATGGCGTACTTCTTGATCGCCTCCGCCACCTTCGAAGCCGGCACGCTACCCTCTTCCGCGAGCGCCTTCAAGGCCGCGACGGCGATGTAGTGACGGTTGACCTCGAAGTGCTCGCGCAGCTTGCTGCGGAAATCGCTGCGGCCGAAGCCGTCGGTGCCCAGCACCTTGTACGTGCGTCCCTTCGGCACGAAGGCGCGGATCTGGTCGACGTACTGCTTGATGTAGTCGGTCGAAGCGACCACCGGGCCGGCATGCTTCTCGAGTTGCTGGCTGACGAACGGCACGCGCGGCTGCTTGGCATCGGGATGCAGCATGTTCCAGCGCTCGCAGTCCAGGCCGTCGCGCGCCAGTTCGTTGAAGCTCGGGCAGCTCCACACGTCGGCCTGCACGCCCCAGTCCTGCTCCAGCAGTTCCTGCGCGAACAGCGACTCGCGCAGGATCGTGCCCGAGCCCATGAGCTGCACGCGATGACTTGCCGCACCGGAGGTGCCTTTCCCTTTCGCGCCTTCCTTCAGGAGGTACATGCCCTTGACGATCTGCTCCTCCGTGCCGGCCTGCAGGCCGGGCATCGGGTAGTTCTCGTTCAGCAGCGTGATGTAGTAGAAGACGTTCTCCTGCTTCTCCACCATGCGCTTCAGGCCGTCCTGCATGATCACGGCGACCTCGTGCGCGAAGGTCGGGTCGTAGCTCATGCAGTTGGGGATGGTCTGCGCGATGATGTGGCTGTGGCCGTCCTCGTGCTGCAGGCCCTCGCCGTTGAGCGTGGTGCGGCCCGAGGTGCCTCCCAGCAGGAAGCCGCGCGCCTGCATGTCGCCGGCGGCCCAGCACAGGTCGCCCACGCGCTGCAGCCCGAACATCGAGTAGTAGATGTAGAACGGCACCATGATCCGGTTGCTGGTGCTGTAGCTCGTCGCCGCCGCCACCCAGCTGGCCATGCCGCCCGCTTCGTTGATGCCCTCCTGCAGGATCTGGCCGTTCTGGACCTCCTTGTAGTAGGAGACCTGGTCGCGGTCCTGCGGGGTGTACTGCTGGCCCTGGTGGTTGTAGATGCCGATCTGGCGGAACAGGCCTTCCATGCCGAAGGTGCGGGCCTCGTCGACCAGGATGGGCACGACGCGGGGGCCGAGTTCCTTGTCGCGCAGCAGCGCGGTCAGGAAGCGCACGAAGGCCTGCGTCGTCGAGATCTCGCGGCCTTCCGCAGTCGGATCGGTCACGGCCTTGAAGGCGTCCAGGCCCGGCACCTGGAACTGCTCGTCGGCCTTGGGGCGGCGCTTGGGCAGGTAGCCGCCGAGGGCCTTGCGGCGCTCGTGCAGGTACTGCATCTCCGGCGTGTTCTCTTCCGGCCGGTAGAAGGGGATCTCCGCCAGCTTGTCGTCCGGGATCGGGATGTTGAAGCGGTCGCGGAAGGTGCGGATGTCGTCGTCCGCAAGCTTCTTGGCCTGGTGGGCGATGTTCTTGCCCTCGCCCGCCTTGCCCATGCCGAAGCCCTTGACGGTCTTGACCAGCAGCACCGTGGGCTGGCCCTTGTGGTGGTAGGCGCGGTGGAAGGCCGCATAGACCTTCTGCGGATCGTGGCCGCCGCGATTGAGGCGCCAGATGTCCTCGTCGCTCATCTTCGCCACCATCTCCAGCAGCTTGGGATCGCGGCCGAAGAAGTGCTTGCGCACGAAGGCGCCGTCGTTGGCCTTCATCGCCTGGTAGTCGCCGTCGAGGACGTCCATCATCACCTTGCGCAGGATGCCTTCCTTGTCGCGGGCGAGCAGCGGATCCCAGTAGGAGCCCCAGATCAGCTTGATGACGTTCCAGCCGGCGCCGCGGAATTCGCCTTCGAGTTCCTGGATGATCTTGCCGTTGCCGCGCACCGGGCCGTCCAGGCGCTGCAGGTTGCAGTTGACGACGAAGATCAGGTTGTCGAGGCCTTCGCGCGCCGCCACGCCGATGGCGCCCAGCGATTCCACTTCGTCCATCTCGCCGTCGCCGAGGAAGGCCCAGACCTTGCGGTTCTCGGTGTTGGCGATGCCGCGGGCGTGCAGGTACTTGAGGAAGCGCGCCTGGTAGATCGCCATCAGCGGGCCCAGGCCCATCGACACGGTCGGGAACTGCCAGAACTCCGGCATCAGCTTCGGGTGCGGGTAGCTGGAGAGGCCCTTGCCGTCCACCTCCTGGCGGAAGTTCAGCAGCTGCTCCTCGGAGATCCGGCCTTCCATGAAGGCGCGGGCGTAGATGCCCGGGGCGCTGTGGCCCTGGATGTAGAGGCAGTCGCCGCCGTGTTCCGGCGTCTCGGCGTGCCAGAAGTGGTTGAAGCCGGCGCCCAGCATGGTCGCGAGCGAGGCGAACGAGCTGATGTGGCCGCCGAGGTCGCCGCCGTCCTCGGGATGGATCCGATTGGCTTTCACCACCATCGCCATGGCGTTCCAGCGCATGTAGGCGCGCAGGCGCTCCTCGATCTCGAGGTTGCCGGGGCAGCGCTCCTCGTTCTCGGGTTCGATGGTATTGACATACCCCGTGGTGGCGGAAAAGGGCAGGTCGATGCCTTCCTGGCGCGCCTGCTCCAGCAGCTGTTCCAGCAGGAAATGCCCGCGCTCCTTGCCCTCCGCGGAAATGACGGCGGAGAGCGCATCCAGCCACTCGCGTGTTTCCCCGGAGTCGGAATCGTTGGCGGCGGCGCCGAACACGCGGTCGGGCTGAGCGGACATGTGTTGTCTCCTTGAATCGTGCAAGTGAATTTAGTACGGCTTGGCCGCGCGGGGCCGAAGTGTCGCACAGCTTCTTGAAGATTTCAAATGGTGCGTGTGCATTTCATAATGCGGATCGTTCCTTGGTCATCCTCGCGGGCCTGCGGCACCTTTCCCCTGCACGTTGGTCCCACCGGGGCGCGCCCTTAAACTGCCGTCCTCATGCATGACAACCCCCCATCGGAGCTGCCCTCCGACGGCCCCATCCCCAACTGGTGGCGGCACTGGTGGCGGCGCCAGTCGCCCACCCGCCAGGACCGCTACGCGATGCTCGCGCCGCTGGCGGCGGTGCTGCTGTTCCTGGCCGCCATCGTCTCCGCTTTCGGCTACCTGCGGCTGGAAGAAATGGACCGCGAGCAGGAAGCTGTCAAGCGGGATGTCGAATACGCGCAGCAGCGCATGCGGCTACGCCTGCTGGAACGCCAGGAACAGCTGATGCGCATCGCGCGCGACATCTCCAACAAGGAGGTGGACGCGGAGGAATTCGTCGGCCGCGCGGAATCGATGATCGCGCAGTACCCCGAGCTGCTGATGCTCACGTGGATCGACGAGCGGCGGCGCGTCACGGCCTCGTATGCCGCGCCGAGCCTGAGCAGCGCACACGTGCGCACCAAGGGCGACACGCTGCGCCCCGGCGAGACCGAGACCATGTACAGCCTGGCGCGCGACCTGCAGCAGCCGGTGTACTCGCAGCCGGTGGCCGGGCCGGACAGCTCGGGGCTGCTGCAGCTGCACGTGCCGTTGGCGGACCAGGGCAAGTTCGGCGGCGTGATCCTCGGCGAGTACTCGATCGACGGCCTGCTGCGCTACGGCGTGCCGTCCGAGATCTCCGCCAAGTACGCCGTCGCCCTGCTCGATGGCAAGAGCCGCGTGCTGGCGGGCACCTCGGTGCCGCCGCGCAATCCCGCCACCCACCTGCTGCCGTGGGCGGCGCAACCCAACGAGTACGAGGTGCCGGTCTCGCCGGTGGGCAACGGCCTGGTCGTGCGGGCGCAGGCCTATCGCACCGGGCTGGGCGTGATCGGCAGCGGCCTGTTCTGGCTGGTCGGCGCTCTGTCGGCGATGACGGCCTGGATGCTGATCGCCAACTGGCGCCACACGCGCCGGCGCATGCGCACGCAGCAGGCGCTGATGACGGAAACCAACTTCCGCCGCGCGATGGAGAACTCGATGCTCACCGGCATGCGGGCGCTCGACCTGCACGGACGCATCACCTACGTCAACGCCGCGTTCTGCCAGATGACCGGCTGGAGCGAGGCCGAACTGGTGGGCCGCACTCCGCCCTTCCCCTACTGGCCCGACGAAGACCGCGAGCTGCTGATGGCGCGGCTGGAAGACGAACTCAAGGGCCGCACGATCCAGGGCGGCTTCCAGGTGCGCGTCAAGCGCAAGGACGGCACGCTGTTCGATGCGCGCCTGTACGTCTCGCCGCTGGTGGACGCCAAGGGCCACCAGACCGGCTGGATGACGTCGATGACCGACATCACCGAACCGACGCGCATCCGCGAGCAGCTGCAGGCCTCGCACGAGCGCTTCACCACCGTGCTGGAAGCCCTCGATGCCTCGGTCTCGGTCGCGCCGCTGGGCAGCGAGGAACTGCTGTTCGCCAACAAGCTGTACCGCCTGTGGTTCGGCGGCCGCGCGGGCGGACACCTGGGCATGGTGGCGCAGGCCGGCATGTCGGAATCGCCGCCCACCAACGACGACCACCTGGACGAAGTCGATTCGTTCGTCGGGCTGCCGACCAACAGCCTCACGAGCGCGAGCTCCGAGAACGCGGAGATCTTCGTGCCCGAACTGGGCAAGTGGCTCGAGGTGCGCTCGCGCTACCTGACGTGGGTGGACGGCCGCCTGGCGCAGATGGTGATCGCCACCGACATCACTTCGCGCCGCACGGCGGAAGAACAGGCGGCGGCGCAGGCCGAACGCGCGCAGTCCGCCAGCCGCCTGATCACGATGGGCGAGATGGCTTCCAGCGTCGCCCACGAACTGAACCAGCCGCTGACGGCGATCAGCAACTACTGCAACGGCCTGATGTCGCGCATCCGCGGCAAGCAGATCGCCGAGGAGGACGTGCTGGCCGCCCTGGACAAGACGGCGCGGCAGGCCCAGCGCGCCGGCCAGATCATCCAGCGCATCCGCAGCTTCGTGAAGCGCAGCGAACCGAACCGCACGCTCTCGGACATCAGCGTGATGGTGAGCGAGGCGCTCGAACTCGCGGAGATCGAACTGCGCCGGCGCAACGTGCGCATGTCGCACTACGTCGCCGCGCGCCTGCCGCACCTGATGGTGGATCCGATCCTGATCGAGCAGGTGCTGGTGAACCTGCTGCGCAACGCCGCCGAGGCGATCGAGCACGCCGGCCGGCCGCCGGGCCGCCGCAGCGTGGAGCTGCGCGTGGTGCCGCGGCAGATCGACGTGCAGAACGTGGTGGAGTTCTCGGTGGTCGATTCCGGCCAGGGCCTCGCCCCGGAGGTGATGGACCGCCTGTACGAGGCCTTCTTCTCCACCAAGGCCGAAGGCATGGGCATCGGCCTCAATCTGTGCCGCTCGATCGTGGAATCGCATCACGGCAGGATGCAGGCGGAGAACATCTACAATGGTGCAGAGGTAGCGGGGTGCCGGTTTTCCTTCTGGATCCCGGTCTCCGGCACGACAAGTCCGATAGTAGGCAAGGACGCGGGGGTGACAGCAGTATGAGTTTGATTCCCAAGAAGGGCACGGTCTACGTCGTCGACGACGACGAGGCGGTGCGCGATTCGTTGCAGTGGCTGCTCGAAGGCAAGGATTACCGGGTGCGCTGCTTCGACTCGGCCGAATCCTTCCTCGCCCGCTACGACCCGCGCGAGGTCGCCTGCCTGATCGTCGACATCCGCATGGGCGGCATGACGGGCCTCGAGCTGCAGGACAGGCTGGTCGAACGCAAGTCGCCGCTGCCCGTCGTCTTCATCACCGGCCACGGCGACGTGCCGATGGCGGTCAACACGATGAAGAAGGGCGCGATGGATTTCATCCAGAAGCCCTTCAAGGAAGACGAGCTGGTGAGCCTGGTCGAGCGCATGCTCGAACGCGCCAAGGACACCTTCGCCGAATACCAGAGCGCCGCCAGCCGCGACGCGCTGCTGTCGAAGCTGACCTCGCGCGAAGCGCAGGTGCTGGAACGCATCGTGGCCGGCCGCCTGAACAAGCAGATCGCCGACGACCTGGGCATCAGCATCAAGACGGTGGAGGCGCACCGCGCCAACATCATGGAAAAGCTGAACGCCAACACCGTGGCCGACCTGCTGAAGATCGCCCTCGGCCAGACGCCACCGAAAACCTGAACACCTGAAGACCTGAATACCGAACGCAGAAGCCGCAAAAGTTGCGCAGAAACCGCAAAAGGACATCCATTCAAAGGTGTCTCCTTTCGCGGCTTCTGCGCAACTTTTGCGGCTTTTGCGTTCTGCTTTCCCGTCTTCTGCCTTTTGAACCGAGCTTCCCATGACAGCCAAACTCATCGACGGCAACGCCCTCGCCGCGCAGGTTCGCGCGGAAGTCTCCGGACGCACCGCGGCGCTGAAGGCCAAGGGCGTCCAGCCCCACCTCGCGATCATCCTGGTCGGCGACGATCCTGCCAGCCAGGTGTACACGAAGCACAAGGCCGCGGACAGCGAGCAGACCGGCCTGAAGGCCACGCTCGAACGCTTCCCCGCCTCCATGCCCGAAGCCGACCTGCTGGCCCGCATCCGCGCGCTCAACGAAGACCCGTCGGTGCACGGCATCCTGGTGCAGCTGCCCATCCCCAGGCACATGGACACGCACAAGGTGATCGAAGCCATCGCGCCCGCGAAGGACGTCGACGGCTTCCACGTCGCGAGCGCCGGCGCGCTGATGGTCGGCCAGCCGGGGTTCTGGCCGTGCACGCCCTTCGGCTGCCTGAAGATGCTCGATTCGATCGGCTACGAGTTGAAGGGCAAGCACGCCGTGGTGATCGGCCGCAGCAACATCGTCGGCAAGCCGATGGCCATGATGCTGCTCGGGCGCGATGCCACGGTCACCATCTGCCATAGCCGCACGAAGGACCTCGGCGCGATCACGCGCCAGGCCGACGTGATCGTCGCGGCGGTGGGCAAGCGCAACGTGCTCACGGCCGACATGGTCAAGCCCGGCGCGGTGGTGATCGACGTCGGCATGAACCGCAACGACGAGGGCAAGCTGTGCGGCGACGTCGACTTCGCCGGCGTGAAGGAAGTGGCCGGCTGGATCACGCCGGTACCCGGTGGCGTCGGCCCCATGACGCGCGCCATGCTGCTGGTCAACACGATCACTGCGGCCGAGCGCGCCGCAGGCTGAGTTCGCGCGGGCTTGCGCGGCCCGCTTCTGCTGTTCAGTCGTCCGATGTACGGGTAAGGCCCATGCCCCGTACATATCACGGCACGATACATTCCGTTGCTTCACCGGCCCGTCGTCAGGAGAAGAGCCATGCAGAAACCTGCCTCCCCCTTGTTGGTTCCCAGCCGCAGAGACTTCATCGGCACCGGCCTCGCGGCCGCGGGCAGCATTGCCCTGCCCGCAGGCCTGGCGCTGCCAGCGCACGCGGCGGACGAACACCCGCCGATCGGCACCTGGCCCGCTGGCGTGGCCGGCGACTCCGTCTTCATCGGCATCAGCGTGCCGCGCACCGGCACCTATGCCGTGCAGGGTGAGGACGAGCTCAAGGGCTACCAGCTCGCCATCGAGCACATCAACGAGGGCCATCCGCTGATCAAGGCCATCTCGCCCAACACGAAGAAGGGCGTGCTCGGCAAGCAGCTGAAGTACGGCGTCGCCGACTCCGCCGCCAAGCCGAACGAAGCAGTGCAGGCGCAGCAGCGCTTCATCACCGAGAACAAGGCCATCGTCATCACCGGCGGAACCTCGAGTGCGGTCGCCGTGGCGCTGAACAAGCTCGCGCAGCGCGAGAAGGTGCTGTTCGTGTGCGGCATCTCGGGCTCCAACGACACCACCGGCAAGGACTGCGTGCGCTACGGCGTGCGCCAGAACTTCTACGGCCAGACCGCCGCCGACGCGATCGGCCCGCAGCTGCTGAAGGTCTACGGCAAGAACCGCAAGGCCGCGTTCATGACGCCCGACTACACCTACGGCCACACCGTCACCAAGTCGGTCAACGACTACCTGACGAAGAACGGCGGCTGGCAGATGGTGACCAACCAGGTCTCGCCGCTGGGCGCGCCCGACTACAGCTCCTACCTGACCAACATCGCCAACTCCGGCGCCGAGATCCTGGTCAACGTGAACTGGGGCCACGATGCCGTGCTGTCCACGCAGCAGGCCAAGCGCTTCGGCCTGCTGCCGAAGATGAAGCTGGTGATCCCCTACCAGATCCCGTTCCTGGCGCGCGAGGTCGGTCCCGACGTCACCGAAGGCGTGTATGCCGCCACCGACTTCTGGTGGACGCTGGAAGACCGCTTCCCGCTGGCCAAGATGTTCGTCGAGACCTTCGAGAAGAAGTTCGGCTACAAGCCCGAGTGGGGCGCCGAGAACGCGTACATGGAGTTCGCGCTCTGGGCCGAGGCCGTGGAGCACGCCGGCACCTTCTATCCGCCCGACGTCATCAAGTCCTACGAGTCGCCGCGCAAGCTCAATTCCCTCGTCGGCGAAGTGAGCTGGCGGCCGCAGGACCACCAGCTGATCCGGCCGGTGATCATCGTGCGCGGCAAGAAGCCGAGCGCCATGCGCAACAAGGAAGACTACTGGGAAGTGGTCGAGGTCGTTCCTGGTGCGCCGTTGATGCAGAAGCCGGACGCATTCGGCTGCAACCCCGGCTCCTACACCTGATACTGGGGTTGTTCCCGCGGTCGCGGGCGGCGCATGCGCCGGCCCGCGACCCTTGCGCGCGCTTTTCATGCTGACCTGGTCCAACTTCCTTTCGCAACTGTTCAATGGCCTGGCGCTCGGCGCCCTGCTGGCGCTGATCAGTTCCGGCCTCACCATCATCTACGGCACGCTGGGCGTGCTGAACCTCGCGCATGGTTCGATGTTCATGCTCGGGGGGTACGCGGGCTATGCCGCCTACCAGGCGACCGGCTCCTTCGTGCTCGCGCTGGTCTCGGGCACCGCCTGCGTCGGCCTGCTCGGGCTGCTGATGGAGCGGGTGATCATCCGCCACTTCTACGACCGGCCCGATGAAGACCAGCTGCTGGTGACCTTCGGCCTGTCGATCTGCTTCGTCGAGATCATCCGCTTCATCTTCTCCAGCCAGTCGCTCACGGTGCAGGCGCCCGAGGTGTGGAGCGGCATCACGTCGCTGGGCGTGATGATGTACCCGACCTACCGGCTGGCGGTGGTCGGCATCTGCGCGCTGGCGCTGCTGGTCCTGTACCTGGTGCTCTATCGCACCCGCCTGGGCATGATCGTGCGCGCCGGCATCGACGACGCGGTGATGGTCGACTCGCTCGGCATCAACGTGTACCGCGTGTTCATGGTGGTGTTCGGCATCGGTGCCATGGCAGCGGGCTTCGCGGGCATCGTCAACGCGCCGGTGGTGTCGCTCACGCCGGAGGTCGGCGAAGCGATCCTGGTGCAGACCTTCGTGGTGGTGGTGATCGGCGGCGTCGGTTCCTTCCCGGGCGCCATCCTCGGCGGGCTGATCGCCGGCGAGATCATCAGCCTCACTTCCATGGTCAACCCCGGCTACGCCTACATCATGCTGTTCGCCGCCATGACGCTGGTCCTCCTGGTGCGGCCCCACGGCCTGCTCGGCACGCGGGGGCGCGAGTGATGCCCCGGCAAAGACGCTTCCTGTTCGAGGTGCTGGCGGCGATCTGCCTGATCGCCGTGCCTTTCGTGCTGCCCTACCTGAACGCGGCGCCCAACACGGTCAACCGGATCCTCGTCTGGGGCCTGTTCGGCCTGGGCTTCGACATCCTGTTCGGGTACACCGGCCTGCTGTCGTTCGGCCAGTCCGCCTTCTTCGGCACCGGCGGCTTCGTCGCCGCCTACCTGCTCACGCGGGCCGGCTTCCCCAACGTGATGCTGGCGCTGGTGATCGGCATGGCCGCGGCGGCGGTGGTCGGCTACCTGATCGGCCTGCTGGCGCTGCGCCGCACCGGCATCTACTTCGCGATGATCACGGTGGCCATCGCGGAGATCTTCTTCTTCGTCGAGTTCAACCCGCTGAGCGAGTGGACCGGCGGCGAGAACGGCCTGCCCGGCGTGCCCACGCCCAGCCTGAACCTGGGCTTCACCACCCTGCACTTCACCTCGGGCTGGTCGCTGTATCCCTTCCTCGCCTTCTGCTACTTCGTCGGCCTCGTGCTGGCACTGCGGGTGGTGCGCTCGCCGGTCGGCGCGGTGCTGGTGGCGATCCGCGAGAACCCGCTGCGCGCCGCCGCCGTCGGCCACAACGTCTGGGCCTACAAGCTCACGGCCTTCGTGATCGCCGCGGCCTACGCCGGCCTGGCGGGCGGCCTGCTGGGCGTGCTGCAAGGCTTCATGCCGCCGGACGCCTTCATGTTCGACACCTCCGGCCAGCTCGTGATCCAGACGGCCATCGGTGGCCGCGGCACCCTCGTCGGCCCGCTCGTGGGCGCCGCCGTCTGGCTGTTCCTGCAGGACTTCCTGCAGGCCACGCTCAAGCTCGGTGCCGCCTGGAAGCTGGTGCTGGGCCTCGTGTTCGTGCTGCTGGTGTGCTTCCTGCGCCAGGGGATCATCGGCGGCATCAAGGGCCTGTTCGTGCGGGCGACCACCCGCGCGCCGGCCGCCGCCGAGGCCGGGAGCGCAGCGCCCCAGCTGACCGCCGAAGAGGAGCAACGCGCCGCCCACCAGCGGGTGCAGCGCGAGCAGCGCCAGGTCGCCGCCATGCCAGCCGTCCACCATGCCGACGCTTCCTTCCGCGGCCCCATCCTGCAGGCGACCGGACTCACCAAGCGCTTCGCCGGCGTCGTCGCCAACGAAGGCATCGACTTCACGGTCCGCGCCGGCGAGCTGCGCGGGATCATCGGCCCCAACGGCGCGGGCAAGTCGACCTTCTTCAAGATGCTCACGTGCGAGATCGCCCCGACCAAGGGCAAGATCGTGTTCGAGGGCCGCGACATCACCGGCCTGGGCGTGACGGACGTCTGCCAGCTCGGGCTCACCAAGAGCTACCAGGTCAACCAGCTGTTCAACCGCCTCACGGTGCGCCAGAACGTGGAGATCGCGGCGCTGGCGGAACTGCGCGGCAAGTTCAAGCTCGACCTGCTGCGCAGCGTGGCGAGCGTGCCGGGCCTGCAGGAGCAGGTGGAGCACACGCTGGCCCTGGTCAACCTCGGCGCCCGCGCGGACGCACCCGTTTCCGAACTGGCCTATGGCGAGAAGCGCCGGCTCGAAGTGGGCCTGGCGCTGGCCTCCTCGCCCTCGCTGCTGCTGCTCGACGAACCGCTGGCCGGCATGAGCCCCAGCGAGCGCGTCGAGACCGTCGCCCTGCTCAAGTCGATCGCCAAGGGCCGCACGATGATCATCATCGACCACGACATGGACGCCCTGTTCGAGCTGGCCGAGCGCATCACGGTGCTGCAGGAAGGGCGCCTGCTGGTGGAGGGCACGCCGCAGGAGATCAAGCGCAACCCGCAGGTCCAGGAAGCTTACCTGGGCGGCATCCACGAAGTCCTGCAGCATGAGCCTGCTTGAAGTCCGCGGCCTGAACAGCTACTACGGCGATTCCCACATCCTCTTCGACGTGGGGCTGCACGTCGAGAAGAACGAGGTGGTGGCCCTGCTGGGGCGCAACGGCGCCGGCAAGAGCACCACCTTGAAGAGCCTGATGGGCGTGGTCACGCCGCGCACCGGTTCGGTGGTGCTGGACGGCGTCGAGCTGGCCGGCCGCAAGAGCCACGCGATCGCGCGCGCCGGCATGCAACTGGTGCACGAGGAGCGGCGCATCTTCGCCAGCCTCAGCGTGGAGGAGAACCTGGTGCTGGCCAGCCTCACCGCCCCGGACCGCTGGCCGCTGGAACGCGTGTACGCCATGTTCCCGCGCCTGAAGGAGCGCCGCGAAAGCCGCGGCACCGACCTCTCCGGCGGCGAGCAGCAGATGCTGGCGATCGGCCGCGCGCTGATCCGCCAACCGAAGATCGTCCTGCTCGACGAGCCGTTCGAAGGCCTGGCGCCGGTGATCGTGCGCGACCTGGTGGACGCCTGCCGCGAGCTCGCCGCCGCCGGCCAGACCATCGTGCTGGTGGAACAGAACCTGGCCGCGACGCTGGCGCTGGCCGACCGCGTCTACATCCTCAACAACGGCCACATCGTGCACGAAGGCTCGGCCGAAGCGATCCGCCGCAGCCCGGACATCGTCGAGCGGCACCTGGGCGTGTAGCCGCGGCGGTCCCGCGCCGCCATCCGCATTCCCGTTGCCGGGGGCATTGATGTGGCGCGCACTGCCGCAAAATGAGCGTCATGAGCAATCCCCTCCTCGATTTCAACGATCTTCCCCTGTGGGACCAGGTCCGGCCGGAGCACGTGGCGCCGGCCGTCGATGAACTGCTGGCCCAGGCCGACCAGGCGCTGGCCAAGGTGACCGAGCCCGATTTCCCGGCCGACTGGAACGGCATGGCGCGCGTGCTCGACGTCGCCACCGAGCGGCTCGGCCGCGCCTGGGGCATGGTCGGCCACCTCAATGCCGTCGCCGACACGCCGGAGTTGCGCGCGGCGTACAACGAGGCCCTGCCCCGCGTCACCGAGTTCTGGACCCGCCTGGGGTCCAACGAGAAGCTGTACGCGAAGTACAAGGCGATCGATGCGGCCAAGCTCACCAGGGAGCAGCAGCAGGCGCTCAAGAACGCGATCCGCAACTTCGTGCTCTCCGGCGCCGAACTGACCGGCGCCGCCAAGGAGCGCTTCGCGCAGATCCAGGAACGCTCCGCC
This sequence comes from Ramlibacter alkalitolerans, assembly GCF_016722765.1. Lineage (GTDB taxonomy): Bacteria > Pseudomonadota > Gammaproteobacteria > Burkholderiales > Burkholderiaceae_C > Ramlibacter > Ramlibacter alkalitolerans. Next base: position 231,251 of record NZ_JAEQND010000004.1, read on the forward strand.
GAGCTGTCGCAGAAATTCAGCGAGAACGCGCTCGACGCCACCGATGCCTTCTCCTACTACGCCAGCGAGGAGGAGCTCGATGGCGTGCCGCAGGACGTGGTGCAGGCCGCCCGCGCGGCCGCCGAAGCGGAAGGCAAGCCGGGCTACAAGCTCACGCTGAAGATGCCCAGCTACCTGCCGGTCATGCAGTTCGGCCACGACACGCAGCTGCGCGAGCGCCTCTATCGCGCCTACGTCACGCGCGCGAGCGACCAGGGCGACCCGAAATTCGACAACAGCGCGCTGGTGCGCGAGATCCTCGCGCTGCGGCGCGAGGAAGCGCAGCTCCTCGGCTACAGGAACTTCGGCGAGGTGTCGCTGGTGCCGAAGATGGCCGAATCGCCGGCGCAGGTGGTGCAGTTCCTGCGCGACCTCGCGCGCCGGGCCAGGCCGTATGCGCAGAAGGACGTGGACGACATGCGCAGCTTCGCCGCCGGCAAGCTCGGCATCAGCGACCCTCAGGCCTGGGACTGGCCCTACATCGGCGAGAAGCTCAAGGAGGAGCGCTACGCCTTCAGCGAGCAGGAGGTCAAGCAGTACTTCACCGCGCCCAAGGTGCTGGCGGGCCTGTTCAAGATCGTCGAGACGCTGTTCGAGGTGCAGATCCGGCGCGACTCGGCGCCCGTGTGGCACCCCGGCGTGGAGTTCTACCGCATCGAACGCGGCGACCAGCTGCTGGGCCAGTTCTACCTCGATCCCGCCGCCCGTACCGGCAAGCGGGGCGGCGCCTGGATGGACGACGTGCGCGCCCGCTGGCTGCGCCCGGACACCGGCGGCCTGCAGACCCCGGTCGCCCACCTGGTGTGCAACTTCGCCGAGGGCGTGGAAGGCCGCCCGGCCCTGCTCACGCACGACGACGTGATCACCCTGTTCCACGAGTCCGGCCACGGGCTGCACCACATGCTCACGCAGGTGAACGAGCGCGACGTCTCGGGCATCAGCGGCGTGGAATGGGACGCGGTGGAGCTCCCCAGCCAGTTCATGGAGAACTTCTGCTGGGAATGGGGCGTGCTGAAGCACATGACGGCGCACGTGGACACCGGCGAGCCGCTGCCGCGCGAGCTGTTCGACAAGATGCTGGCGGCCAAGAACTTCCAGAGCGGGTTGGGCACCCTGCGCCAGATCGAGTTCGCGCTGTTCGACATGCTGTTGCACACGGACCACGATCCGGCCGCCGACTTCATGCCGCTGTTGCAACAAGTGCGTGAAGAAGTCTCGGTGCTGCATCCGCCCGCGTTCAACCGCATGGCGCACACTTTCAGCCACGTGTTCGCGGGCGGGTACGCGGCGGGCTACTACAGCTACAAGTGGGCCGAAGTCCTCAGCGCCGACGCCTATGCGGCCTTCGAGGAAACCGCCGGTGACGACGGCATGCCCAGCGTGCGCACCGGCCGCAAGTACCGGCAGGCGATCCTGGAGGCGGGCGGCAGCCGCCCGGCCATGGAGTCCTTCAAGGCCTTCCGCGGCCGCGAACCGACGCTCGATGCCTTGTTGCGCCACCAGGGAATGGCCTGAGACAATCAGCCCAACAGCAGGAATTGCAAGGATGTCGATGTCTTCTGTCCGTCTGGCGGCGCTCGCCGCCGCCCTGGCCTGCGCGTCGCTGTGGGGCACGGCGGCCCACGCGCAGGTCTATCGCATCGTGGGACCCGACGGCCGCGTGACCTTCTCCGACCGGCCGCCGCCCGATGCCAATGCCACGCCGGCGCCCTCCCTGCCGCTGCCGGCATCGACCGGTTCCGCTGCCACGGCAACGCTCCCGTTCGAGCTGCGCAACGCCGCCACCCGTTTCCCGGTGACGCTCTACACCGGCAAGGAGTGCGGCCCGTGCGAAGCGGCGCGCAGTTTCCTCGCGAACCGCGGCATCCCGTTCACAGAGAAGACGGTCAGCACCGATGCCGACGCGCGTGCCGTGCGCAACCTGAGCGGCGCCAACAGCCTGCCCTTCGCCACCGTCGGCGGCCAGCACCTGGTCGGCTTCTCCGACTCGGAATGGGCGCAGTACATGGACGCGGCCGGCTACCCGCGCACTTCGCAGTTGCCGCCCGGGTACCGCAACGCGCCGGCCACGCCGGTCGTCGCCGTGGAGCCGGTACGACGCGCCGAGCCCGCCGCCGCCGCCCAGGCACCCGCCCCCGCGCGGGCCCAGGCACCGCAGGCGCCGCTGCCGCTGCCTAGCGATCCTTCGCCTTCGAACCCGCTCGGGCTGCGCTTCTAGCCTGGTGTTCGACTCCTGACGGTACGAATGCAGCCCGCGGAAGCGGACGGGGAGCAGCGTCGCCTCCGATCCGGCCCGGACCGAAGGCAAAGAGCGCAGCGCGGCACCGCAACGGATCCTAGAAGTTCAGCACCTGCACGCCGCCGCTCGTTCCCAGCAGGCACACGGCGGCTTTCTGCTGCGCGAACACGCCCACCGTCACGACGCCGGGCCACTGGTTCACCTCGGTCTCGAAGGCGAGCGGGTCGCGGATGGCCAGCCCCGTCACGTCGAGGATGTGCTGGCCGTTGTCGGTCACCAGCGGCTGGCCGTCCTTCAGGCGCACGCGGGCGGTGCCGCCCAGGGCGGCGAACTGGCGCACGATGCGCTGCGTGGCCATGGGGACGATCTCCACCGGCAGCGGAAACTTCCCCAGCATGTCGACGCGCTTGGAGTCGTCGGCGATGCAGACGAAGCGGCGCGACTGCGCCGCCACGATCTTCTCGCGCGTGAGCGCGGCGCCGCCGCCCTTGATCATGCAGCCCCGGCCATCGATCTCGTCGGCGCCGTCGATGTACACGGCGAGGTCCTCCACCTCGTTGGCGTCGAACACGCGGATGCCGATCGCGCGCAGCCGCTCCGTGGAGGCCACCGAGCTCGAGACGGCGCCGCGGATCTGGTCCTTCATCGTCGCCAGCGCCTCGATGAACCTGTTCACCGTGGAGCCCGTGCCCACGCCCACCACTTCGCCGAGCGGCACGTAGTTGAGGGCGGCGCGCCCCACCAAGGTCTTGAGTTCATCCTGCGTCACGCGACAATCCCCGGTTTGGTCTGGAAACCGGAATTATCGGATGTCGCTGCTGCCCTACGCCCTGGCCCGCCCCTTCCTCTTCGGGCTCGATGCCGAAGCCGCGCACGAACTCACCCTGGGCACGCTGGCGCGCCTGCACGGCACGCCGCTGCAATGGGCCTGGCGCAACCGCTTCGTGCCCGATGCGATCGAGCTCGCGGGCCTGCGCTTTCCGAACCGCATCGGCCTGGCCGCCGGCCTGGACAAGAACGCGCGCTGCATCGACGCGCTCGGTGCGATGGGCTTCGGCTTCGTCGAGGTCGGCACCGTCACGCCGAAGCCGCAGGCGGGCAATCCGAAGCCGCGCCTGTTCCGCCTGCGCGAGGCCGACGCGCTGATCAACCGCCTGGGCTTCAACAACGACGGCCTCGACGCCTTCGCCGCCAACGTGCAGCGCTCGCACTTCCGTGCGCAGGGCCGCCTGCTCGGACTGAACATCGGCAAGAACGCGGTGACGCCCATCGAGCAGGCCACCGGCGATTACCTCACCGGCCTGTCCGGCGTGTACCCGCACGCTGACTACGTGACGGTGAACATCTCCAGCCCGAACACGAAGAACCTGCGCGCGCTGCAAGGTGACGAGGCGCTCGACGCCCTGCTGGCGGCGCTGGCCGCGCGCCGGGAGGAACTCGCGATCCAGCACGGGCGGCGCGTGCCGCTGTTCGTGAAGATCGCGCCCGACCTCGACGAAGCGCAGGTGGACGTGATCGCGGCCACGCTGCGCCGCCACGGCATGGACGGCGTCATCGCCACCAACACCACCATCTCGCGCGATCAGGTGCAGGGGCTCGCCCATGCGCAGGAAACCGGCGGCCTGAGCGGCGCGCCGCTGCTCGCAGCCAGCAACCGCGTGATCACGCAGCTGCGCGCGGCGCTGGGCGCCGGCTATCCGATCATCGGTGTAGGCGGTGTGATGAGCGCCGACGACGCGGTGGCGAAGCTGCGCGCCGGCGCGGACGTGGTGCAGATCTACACCGGACTGATCTATCGCGGCCCGGCGCTGGTCGACCGGATCGCCCGCGCCTTCGCGGCGCAGCGCACGACGCGGACTGGCGGTGAGCGCACGATGTAGGCTGGCGGTGAGCGCCGAAGGCCGAACCCCAGCGCTGGGGTTCGCGCAGCTCACCACCAGCCTACGAGCGGAGCCCACCAAACGCGCAGGACGACTCCGGCTTCAACCGATCTGGCCAGCAACCACTTCCGCAATCGCCAGCGCGCTCGTCAGCCCCGGCGATTCGATGCCGAACAGGTTGACCAGGCCCGCCACGCCGTGCAGCGCCGGGCCGTCGATGCGGAAATCCGGAGCCTTCTCGTGCGGGCCATGGATCTTGGGCCGCACGCCGCTGTAGCTGGGCGCCAGCACGCCATCCGGCAAGGCCGGCCAGTAGCGCCGCACTTCCGCATAGAAGGCGTCGGCGCGCGCCGGATCGACGCGGTAGTCGATCTGTTCCGGCGCGGCGACGGCTAGCCATTCGATGTCGGGACCGAACTTGGCCTGGCCGCCCAGGTCCAGCGTGAGGTGCGTGCCCAGGTGCGCATCGCCCGGCGCCGGGTAGATCAGGTGCCTGAACGGGGCCCGGCCACTGAGCGCGTAGTAGTTGCCCTTGGCGAACCATTCGCGCGGCACGAAGCGCGCGTCCAGGCCCTCGAAGCGGCGCGCCAGTGCGCAGGCATGCAGCGAGGCCGCGTTCACGAGGATGTCGCAGGCGAGTTCGGAGCCGTCGGCGAAGCGCAGCACGTGCGGCTCGCCGGCGCGCGGCGCCAGGCGCGCAGCCACCGCTTCGCTGCCCAGGGCGACCATGCCGCCCGCGCGTTCCAGGTCGCCCTGCAGCGCCAGCATCAGGCCGTGGCTGTCGACGATGCCGGTGGTGGGCGAGTGCAGCGCCGCGATGCATTGCAGCGCCGGCTCCAGCGCCCGCGCCTGAACGCCTTCGAGCCATTCGGCGGGCACGCCATTGGCGGCGGCGCGGTCCTGGAGCCCACGCAAGGCGCGCACTTCGCCTTCGTCGTTGGCCACCGTGAGCTTGCCGCAGCGCCGGTGTTCCACGCCGTGCGAGGCGCACAGCGCATAGAGCAGTTCCTTGCCCCGCACGCACAGGCGCGCCTTGAGCGAGCCGGGCGGGTAGTACAGGCCGGCGTGGATCACCTCGCTGTTGCGCGAGCTCACGCCCTGGCCGATGGCGGGCTGCGCCTCGGCGACGATGGTCTCGTAGCCCGCCTGCGCCAGCGCGCGGCCGACCGCGAGGCCGACGACGCCGGCGCCGATCACGACGGCCTGGACGCGATCCATCAGGCCAGCTTGCGCGGATCGGTGGCGAGCAGTTGCTGCACCAGTTCCTGCAGGTGCCCCTTCAGGCGGGCGAAGCCCTCGTGCGGTGCCAGCGTCTCTTCATCCATGTACAACTTGCGATTGACTTCGACCTGGATGCTGTGCCGCTGCGCCGCCGGGTCGCCGTAGCGCCGCACCAGTTCCACGCCCTTGTACGGATGGTTGTAGGCCACCGAGTAGCCCAGGCCGCGCAGCACCTCGCAGACGCGCTGCGAAAGCGCGGGCGAGGCCGTGCTGCCGTCGCGGTCGCCGATCACGAAGTCGGCGTGGACCAGGCCGGGGAAGTCGGTCGAATAGGCCGAGGAGATGGCCGGCATCGAATGGCAGTTCAGGTGGATGCTGTAGCCGTGGCGCGCATGGGCCGCCGCGATGGCAGCGGCCACGGCCTGGTGGTAGGGCTGCCAGCAGCGCTCGATGCGCCCGCGCACCTCCTCGGCGCGCAGCTTGCGGTCGTAGAGCGGCTCGCCTTCGTCCGTGCAGCGCCAGATCAGCCCCTTGCCGAGGCGGACCTTGGCGAGCGCGACGGGTTCGGTGGCGGTGGCGCCATCCCAGCCGTCCTCGATCATGTCGACGTCGATTTCGGTGACGTTGCGGTTGGCATCGAGGTAGCTGCGCGGGAACAGCGCCTCGACCCAGGCCACGCCGAGGGCGGGCGCGAAGTCGTAGAGCTTTTCCACGTGCGTGTCCTCGGCCCGGCGCAGCACGTGCAGCGGCAGGCGGGAGCGGAAGTCTTCGGGATAGTTCACGCCGCTGTGCGGCGAATCGAGCACCAGGGAGGCGCTGCCCGCGAGGGTTCGGACGAGCGAAGTCATCCCCCGATTGTCGCGCAGCGGAAGATCGGGCTTCAGCTGTCGCCCGGGCCGGACGGCGTGCTGCTGGTCCAGCGCACGCGGCCACCCGATTCGCGCGTGACCGAGCCGTTGGACCAGACCACGTGCTTGCCCGAGCGGCGGCCGTCGGCATCGCTGCCGCTGCCGGACCACTCGATGGTGCCCACGACGCTCGGCGCTTCCGGGGAGGTGCTCACGCGCTGCACGGTGGCCTTGGGCAGCGCCGGCAGTTCCAGCTTGCCGCCTGCCAGGCGCTCCGCCTGGCGCGCACCGGCGCGCACGTTCTCGATGTGGCGCTGCGTCTCCACCGGCAGGTCGGGATGGCTGACGCCGTTCCAGCGCTCGCGCGCCGCGCTGGAGAGGTTGTAGTAGATCGAGATGCCTTCGCGCAGCCGCGCCGCGCGTTCGGCGCCGGCCAGCCGCAGGCCGTCGATGCGGCGGGCGCTCCACTGGCCTGCTTCCTTGAGCAGCCTGGCGGCGGCATGCACCGCCTCCACCGGATCGTTGACATTGCGCACCCCCAGCGCGCGGGCCGTGGCGGGCTCCAGCTGCGCCAGGCCTTCGCTGGTCACGCCGTTGCGGCCCATGCCGGCGCGCGGCACCCAGCTCGTTTCGGCGCTGATCACGCCGTACACGTCGCGCCAGTCCAGGCCGACCTCGGCCAGGCCGGCGCGTTCGGCCGCCGCGCGGGTGAGCAGCAGGCGCGAGCCGGGATCCGGCGTCTGCACTTCACGCTGGCCCACGCGCACGGTCACCCAGCGCAGCTGCGAACGCAGTCGTTCGTAGTACGAGTGCACGGCGGTGGTGGCCTCCGCGGACCCGGCGTGGGCCGCGACCGGGCAGGCCACGCTGGCTGCGATGCAGGCGACGGCCAGCGCGGACTGCGCGGCGAAACGGACGAACGAGGACGGGGTACGCATGGCTCCTTTTCCTGACAGCCATGTCAGACCCGTCCCACACGCAAGGTTCAGGGCCGCGCCGTGAAAAGGACACGGAAACCGTGTCGGAGACGTCCGACAAGACGGAACGTCGCCGGCTGGCTCAGCCCTGGCCGAACTCCGCCCGCAGCATCCTGGCCGCCGCCACCATCGCGACCAGCTTGCCCTGCGCCACCTCGCGCGGCAGGTACTTCATGCCGCAGTCCGGCGCCAGGATCACGTTCTCCGGCGCGACATGCTCCAGCGCGCGCCGTACCCGGTCGGCGACGATCTCCGGCGTCTCGACGTTCATGTCGTTGAGGTCGAGGCAGCCCACCAGCACCTGCTTGCCCTTCAGTTCGCGCAGCACGCGCGTATCCAGCTTCGACTGCGCCGTCTCGATCGAGACCTGGCCGCAGCGGCAGCCCGCCAGCTCGGGCAGGAAGGAGTAGCCGTTGGGCTTCTCGTGCGTCACGAAGGCATAGCCGAAGCAGATGTGCACGCAGGTCGTGCCCTGCACGCCCTCCAGCGCGCGGTTGAGGGCCTGCAGCCCGTACTCGCGCGCCTTCTCCGGCCGCGCCTGCATGTAGGGCTCGTCGATCTGGACCACGTCGGCGCCGGCGGCGAACAGGTCCTTGATCTCCTCGTTCAGCGCCGCCGCGTAGTCCATCGCGGCTTCGGCCTCGCCCGGGTAGAAGTCGTTCTGCGCCTGCTGCAGCATCGTGAACGGGCCGGGCACGGTGATCTTGGTGCGGCGCGTGGTGTGGGCCTTGAGGAACTTCAGGTCCTGCACTTCGACCGGCCGCATCCGGCGGATCCGCCCCACGATGCGCGGCACCGGGTTGGGCAGCCCGGCGCGGCCCATCATCACGCCGGGGTTGTCCAGGTCGACGCCCTCCAGGGCCGTGGCGAAGCGGTTGGAATAGCTTTCGCGCCGGATCTCGCCGTCGGAGACGATGTCCAGGCCCGCCTCTTCCTGCCAGCGGATCGCCAGCAGCGTCGCGTCGTCCTGCGCCTGCGCCAGGTACGGCTCGGGAACGCGCCAGAGTTCGCTGGCGCGCACGCGCGGAGGCAGCCGGCCGGTCAGCTTCTGCCGGTCGATGAGCCAGTCGGGTTGCGGATAACTGCCGACGATGGTGGTGGGAAAGAGCATGCGGCGCAATCTGGCACAGCGGTGCCCGGGCCGCAAGGGGGACGCAGCTAGTTGCGCCTCCGCCCGGCGTACACCCCGCCCACCCCCATCAAGGTCGCGATGGCCCAGAACAGCGGCGCCAGCCCCAGCGCGCTGCTGAAGACCCCGACGCCCAGCGGCAGTACCGTCTGGCCCAGGCCGATCATGGCCATGCGCAGGCCGACGGCCTCGCCGGTGCGCTCCGGCGGCGCGGTCACGTGCAGGAGGCTCATGATCACGGGCTGACCGCAGCCGAGCACGGCCCCGAGCACCACGGCCAGCGGCAGCATGGTGCCCAGCGTGCGGCAGAACGGGAAGGCGAGGTAGCCCAGGCCCGACAGGGCCAGCGCGGTGCCGATCAGCGGCCACTCGCCGAGCCGCCGGCTGATCCAGGGCAGTGCCAGCCGCACCGAGGCGCTGCCGATGCCGAAGCCGCCGGCCACCAGCCCGATGGCCGTGGCCGTGAGGCCGCTGCGGGCCCCGTGCAGCGGCACCAGGAAGGTGAACAGGTCCCACCCGGCCGCCACCAGCGTGCTCACGACCAGGACGGCGCGCAGGGGCGGCAGCCGCAGCAGGTCCATGACGGCGGTCTTGCCGGTCCGCGCCGAGGGCTCCGGCCGGGAGACGGTGGGCGCCCGCCACAGCAGCGCGCCGGCGACCACCGGCAGCATGGCCAGCAGGGCGAAGGTCATGGCATAGCCCACGCGGTCGATGCCGGCGCCGGCCAGCATCGGCCCGAACAGCGCGGACAGCGAGTAGCCGACGGCGGTCAGGCCGAAGGCGCGCGTGCGACCGGCCACGCCCGCGACATGGCCGATCGCATGGTTGATGGCCACGTTCACCACGATGAAGGACGTGCCCACGACGACGGTGCCCAGCGCGAGGCCGGACAGCGACTGCAGGGAGGCGATGACGAGCTCGCCGGCGATGAGCGCGAGCAGCGCGACCAGCGTCGGGCGCCGGTAGCCGACGCGGTCCACCCAGCGGCCGATGTGGGCGGCCGTGAAGGTCGGCACCAGCATCAGCAGGCTCATGAGGATGCCGACCGTGAGCACGGAGCCGCCCAGGTGCAGTGCCTGCAGCGAGATGGCGAGCCGGGCGCCGGCAAAGCTGGCATGGGCGACGACCACCAGCAGGATCAGGCGCAGGGGGGAAGCGGGAGGGGAAATTTCAGCCGGACGGGAGCGGGACGACGGCGCCGATGTTAACTTGGCACGCGGTCCATCGTCGGCGGACTACAGAAGCTTCGTCCCTTTGCCGCGGTATGGCGCCGGGTCGCTGGGTAGAGTTGCGCGGGAAGGACAAAGCACCCATGCCCTCTTCCACCAAGAACAAGGACCTCCGGCTAGCCATCCTCGTGGCCGCGGTGGTCGCCGCGGCCGGCCTGGTGCCGCTCGCGTACCACTACGGGAACGCCCACCGGGCCGCGGCCCCTCCCACGCAGGTGGCAGGCGCGCCTGCGCCGGCCGCCCCGGCCGAGACCGAAGCGGCCCCGCCGGCGCCGCCCGGCGCCGAAGTGGTCCCGCCGGAGGAGGCCGAGAGCGATCGCGGCCCGGCATCGGCCACGCCTGCGGGCCCCGCCATGTCCTTCGGCCGGGCCGCGGGCCTGCACCTGACGCCCGATCCGCTGCACCTCAGTGCAAGCGCCGCCCTGGTGATGGACCAGGACACCGGCCAGGTGCTGGCGCAGAAGAACCAGGACGCCGTGCTGCCGATGGCCTCGCTCACCAAGCTGATGACGACGCTGCTGGTGCTGGAGGCGAAGCAGCCGATGGACGAAGTCCTCACCATCACCGAGGACGACGTGGACAACGAGCGCCACAGCCGCTCGCGCCTGAAGGTGGGCACCCAGCTCACGCGCGAGGAGGCGCTGCGCCTGGCCCTGATGTCGAGCGAGAACCGCGCCGCCCACGCGCTCGCCCGCGCCTATCCCGGCGGGATGCCCAAGTTGCTGGAGGCGATGAACGCGCGGGCCAAGGTGCTGGGCATGGCCAGCACCACCTACGTCGATCCGACCGGCCTGTCGAACCGCAACCAGTCCACCGCGCACGACCTGGCGCTGCTGGTGGCCGAGGCCTCGAAGAACCCGGTGATCCGCGAGTTCTCCACGACGCCGACGCACCTGGCCTCGCTCAATGGCCGCACGCTGCAATACCGCAATTCCAACCGGCTGGTGCGCAGCGACAGCTCGGGTTGGGACATCGAGCTGCAGAAGACCGGCTACATCGTCGAGGCGGGCCGTTGCCTGACCATGCTCGCCAAGGTCGGCGGCCACAACCTGATCATGGTGCTGCTGGACTCCGGCAGCAACTCGACCCGGCTGACCGATGCGCAGCACCTGCGCAAATGGGTCGTGGCGCAGAACGGCTGGGAGGATGCGCCGGTGCTTGCGAAGGCACCTGCGCCGGCGCCGCGGGCGACGGTGGCGGCGAAGGAACGGCCGGCCAAGTCCGTGAAGCTCGCGGCGGCCAAGGCGCACAAGGCGAAGAAGGGGCACAAGGCAGGCAAGGAGAGCCCGGACGAGGAGAAGCTCGCCGCCGCCAAGGACCGCCCGGGCAAGGCCGAGAAGCTCGCGGCGGCCAAGGCGAAGAAGGCGGAAAAGGCCGAGAAGGCCTCGAACCGGAAGGCCGCCAAGGAGCCCACCGAAGTCGCCGCCACCAAGAAGCCGCATTCATCGACCGAAAAGGCGGATGTGGCGAAGAAGGGCGGGCGCGTGAGCAAGACCTACGCGGCCCGGACGGAACATAAGGGCTAAGGCAAGCGCCTTAGGCGCGGGGCTGAGCGGAACTCCCCTATTCCCGCTGCGCGCAGGCGTGCTCGACACTGGAATCGCAAAGCGGCCCAAGCGCGTGCGTCAAACGCGCGGCCGTGGGGGAGAAGCGATGATTCCAGTCAAGACGACCGCCGGCCAGCAGGTCCTGAAGGACCGCTCCATCAAGCTGACGCCGCGCCAGCGCGCGGCGCTGATCCTGATCGACGGCAAGCGCAGCCTGGTGGACGTGCTGCAGGCCACGAGCGCCGCCGGCATCGACCGCGGCGACCTCGAACGCCTGTTCCACCTCGAACTCGTCTCGGCCACCGGCGACGGCACGGGCTCGCTCGGCACCGAACCGACGCAGGCCTCGCCCCTCGGAGAGGAGTGAGGCCCCGGGGCTGTTCGCGTCAGCCGATGCGGATCGGCACGAAGATCTTGTCTTCGCCGCGCTGGATCAGCAGCGCGACGGACTTGCTCGACTTGCCCACCGCGGCCTTGACCTGATCCGGCGTGGTCACCGGGGTGCCGTTGACCGCCAGCACCACGTCGCCGGGTTCCACGCCCGCGGCTTCCGCCGGGCCGCTCACGTCGGCGACGACGACACCGGTGCGCAAGCCGCTCTCGGCCTTTTCCTCCGGCGCCAGCGGCCGCAGCGCGAGGCCCAGGCGCGCGCCCTCGCCCGAATCGGGCGTGGCAGCCGCGGCCACCTTGTCGTTGCTGCTGCGGGCCAGTTCGGCCGTCACCTGCACCTTCTTGCCTTGCCGCCACACTTCCATCGCCAGCCGGTCGCCGGGCGCGGACAGGCCCACGATGGCGGGCAGGTCGCCGGAGGACACGATCGGCCGCCCGTTGGCGGAGCGGATCACGTCCCCCGCCTGGAGGCCGGCGCGTTCGGCGGGGCTGTTCTTCTCCACGTTCGCCACCAGCGCGCCTTCCGGGCGTTCGAGGCCGAAGGAGTCGGCCAGCGACTGGTTCACTTCCTGCACCGCGACCCCGAGCCTGGCGTGTTCGACCTTGCCGTGGGCCACGATCTGGTCCTTGATCTTCACCGCCAGGTCGATCGGGATCGCGAACGACACGCCCTGGTAGCCGCCGGACTGGCTGTAGATCTGCGAGTTGATGCCGACGACCTCGCCGCGCGCGTTGAACAGCGGGCCGCCGGAGTTGCCGGGGTTCACCGCGACGTCGGTCTGGATGAAGGGCACGGCGCTGTCATCGGGCAGCGAGCGGCCCTTGGCGCTCACCACGCCGGCGGTCACGGTGTTCTCGAAACCGAAGGGCGAGCCGATCGCCAGCACCCATTCGCCCGGACGCAGCGCTTCGGCGCTGCCCATCGAGACGACGGGCAGGTTGCCGGCATTGATCTTCAGCACCGCGACGTCGGTCTTCGGGTCGCTGCCCAGGACCTTGGCGCGGAACTCGCGGCGGTCGGTGAGCTTCACCGTCACGTCCGTCGCATCCTTCACGACGTGGGCGTTGGTCAGGATGATGCCGTCGGCGCCGACGATGAAGCCGGAGCCCTGGCCGCGCACCGGCACGTCACGCGGTCGCACGCCGCGCTGGAACTGGCGGAAGAATTCGAGCGGGTCGCTCATGTCGGGCGAGGCCTGCGCGTGCCCGGTGACGCTGATGTTCACCACGGCGGGGCCGTAGCGCTGCGTGATCAGCGGGAAGTCCGGCATCACCACGCTGCCGGCACCGGGCGTGGGGGAAGCGACGCTGGGCGGGGCCATCGGCGCCAGCACGGCGGCCGTGGCGGGGGTGGAGGCATGGTGCACCGCCTCGACGGCGGCGCCACCGACGATGCCGGCACCCAGCAGGGCCAGCACCAGCGGAGCGGATTTCAGGTTGACGTTCTTCATGGACGGGGTTCCTCGTGAGTTCCGGACCCCTGCAATGTGCGGCCGCTGCCTTAGAACAGGCTTAAGGTGCCTGGGCGGGAAAGCGCAGCTCGAAGCGGGCCCCGCCCAGCGTCGGCGATGGCACCAGGCGCACCTGCGCCCCCAGCCGTTCAGCCACCGTGCGCACGATGGCCAGGCCCAGCCCGCTGCCCGCCGCGTCGGTGCCGGGCACGCGGTAGAAGCGGTCGAACACGCGCTCCCGATCGGCCTCGGGCACGCCGGGGCCGCTGTCGTCCACCGCGAGCCAGGCGCCTTGCGCATCGCGTCCGATGCCGATGTCGATGCGGCCGCCGGCCGGCGTGTACTTGATCGCGTTATCGAGCAGGTTGCGCAGGATGAGGTGCAGCGATTCGCGCGGGGCCTGCACCACCACCGCCTCGCTGGTGGCCAGCCCCAGGTCCAGTTGCTTCGCGTGCGCCGTCGGCAGCAGCGCGGACACGCACTGGCGGGCGAGTTCCTCCAGGTCCACCGGCTCGCCCTCACCCTCGGCCGCGCCTTCCTGCCGCGCCAGCGCGAGCAGCTGTTCGACCAGCGCGATGGAGCGCTCGATGCCGGCACCGAGCTGCTGGGTGGCGGCGCGCCGTGCCTCTTCGTCGCGCGCGCGTTCGGCGGCCTGCAGCTGCAGCTTCAGCGCGGTGAGCGGCGAACGCAGTTCGTGCGCCGCATCGGCCACGAAGTGCTGCTGCGCCTCCAGCGTGTCCTGCACGCGTGCGAACAAGGCGTTGAGCTCGCTCACCAGCGGCTGGACTTCCTCCGGCACGCCTTCGGCGCTGAGCGGCGAGAGATCGCGCGCGGCCCTTGCGGCCACCTGGCGCCGCATGCGGGCCAGCGGCGCGAGCGAACCGCCGATCACTGCGCCGACGGCCAGCATCAGCAGCGGCGCCAGCAGCAGCACCGGCGTGACCGCCTTCGCCGCCAGTCCGCGCGCCCGCACCTCGCGTGCATCGAGGTCCTGCGCGATCTGGATCGTGTGCTCCGGCGTCTGCAGCGTGTAGATGCGCAGGCGGATGCCGTTGATGCGCGAATCGGAGAAGCCCAGCACGGCCTGCGAGGGCAGCTCGCGGCCGTTGGAGCGGTAGATGGTCGAGCCGTCGGCGCCCCACACCTGCACCGAGTACTCGGAATCGTCGTCGCCCGGCGCGAAGGGCACGCCGCCATGCACCGAACGGGCCACCTCCTCCAGGTGGAAGTCGAACATGCGATCGGCTTCGCGCAGGGCGGAGCGGTAGGCACTCGCCGCCTGCAGCATGGTGACGACGCCGATCGCCGCCAGCACCAGCCACATCAGCCGGCGGCGCAGCGACCACGAAGCGGCCGCCTGCACCTTCACTCCCGCGGCACGACGTAGCCGAGGCCGCGCACCGTGCGGATGAAATCGGCCCCGAGCTTCTTGCGCAGGCCGTGCACGTACACCTCCACCGCGTTGCTGCTGATGTCGTCCTTCCAGCCATAGAGCTTCTGTTCCAGCTGCGCGCGCGAGAACACCACGCCCGGCCGCTGCAGCATCGGCTCGAGCAGCGCCCATTCGCGCGGCGACAGCGCCAGCGGCTGGCCGTTCAGGCGTGCTTCGCGCGTGGCCGGATTGAGCTCCACGCCGTTGTGGCTGATCACCGGCTCGCCGCGCCCGGCACTGCGCCGGAGCAAGGCGCGCACCCGCGCCAGCAGTTCATCGGTGTCGTAGGGCTTCACGATGTAATCGTCGGCCCCGGCATCGAGGCCCGCCACGCGGTCGCCGATCGCATCGCGCGCCGTCGCCACCAGCACGGGCACCGCGTCGCGGCGCCCGCGCAAGCTGCGCAGCACCTGCAGGCCATCGGCCTTCGGCAGGCCCAGATCGAGCAGGACCAGGTCGTACTGCTCAGCCAGCAGCGCCGCATCGGCGGCCTCGCCGTCGCGCACCCAGTCGACCGCGTAGTGCTCGGAGCGCAGCACATCGAGCACGGCCTTGCCGATCATCGTGTCATCTTCCACAAGTAGCAGGCGCATGTCGGACGAAGCTTACCCCGGGATGTAACAACGCAGACTCAGCGGCGAACTTCGGGCTGTCGCACCCCTCTATCAGTGGTCTCCTACAAACAGCCCAGTACTTACTCCGACATGCAACGTATCACTGCCTCTACCGTCTGGTCCGTCACCGCCATCGCCCTGGTTGCCGGTGCCGCCACGCTGTCGAGCCACGTGACTCCGTCCGCTCCCGCCGCGGACGCGGACGTGGCCGGCGCCCCCGTCGCCACGGGCCGGATCGCTGGCGCTGCCCAGGCCGCCACGAGCGCCGCTGCCGCCGTCGCCAAGAGCACTGCTGCCGTCACGACCAGCGCCGCCGAAGCCGTCGCTGCCGTCGCGGCCAAGAGCCCCGCCGTGCCGCCCGCCATCCGCGCGGCCACCGCCTTTGCCGTCACCTCCGACAAGGAACTGCGCCAGCGCATCAAGTGGGTTCCCGTGCGCTGGGGCGGCGAGAAGACGAAGACGCTGGACGACGAGTCGCGCCTGCTGCTGGCCGCGGCCGCTGCCGAACGCGCGGGCCTGGACGAAGTCGGCCTCTCCTTCGAGGACGTCTACGGCGTGATCGACGCCGAGACCTCCTGGGTGCCGCGCAAGGGCAAGGGCCGCAACGGCGTGACCAGCCACGGCCTGGCGCAGTTCGAGCCGCGCACGGCCAAGGGCTACGGCCTGAAGAACCCGAGCGACCCGGTGCAGGCCGTGTTCGCCGCGGCGCTGTACATGAAGGACGGCGCCGAGTGGGCCGCCGACAAGGTCGCGCACCTGCCGCTCACCCCCGAGCAGCGCGCCGCGAAGATCCGCGAAGGCGTGTCGGTGTACTACAACCTGTCGATCCGCGGCCGCAACAAGTGGGACGGCCTCAACACGGCGCAGCTGCCGGTCGAGACCCAGCGCCACATCCGCAACGTGCGCGCCGGCGCCGAGAAGGCCTCGGACCTCGCCGAAGAGATCCTGAGCTGAGCCACCGCCCAGCCACGACGACGCCACCTTCGGGTGGCGTTTTTCATGGTTCGTGCAGCGGGCCTGGGGGCCCCCAAAGGAAGAGCGTCCTTGCGCTAGATTGCGGCTCCCCTACCCCGGAGCACGCGATGGCAAAGGTCCTGGTCCTGTACTACAGCTTCTACGGTCACATCGAGGCGATGGCCACTGCCGTCGCCGAAGGCGCACGCCAGGTCGGCGGCGCGCATGTGGAGATCAAGCGCGTTCCCGAAACCGTGCCCGACGACGTGTTCAGGCAGGCCGGCGGCAAGGCCAACCAGCCGGCCCCGGTGGCGCAGCCCGCGGAGCTCGCCAACTACGACGCGATCATCTTCGGCACCGGCACGCGCTTCGGCAACATGACGGGACAGATGCGCAACTTCCTGGACCAGACCGGTGCCCTCTGGATGTCCGGCGCGCTGGTCGGCAAGGTCGGCTCGGTGTTCTGCTCCAGCGCCACCCAGCACGGCGGCCAGGAAAGCACCATCCTCACCTTCATCCCGACGCTGCTGCACCACGGCATGGTCGTCGTGGGCCTGCCCTATGCGGAGCAGAGCCAGATGGGCATCGACGAGATCAAGGGCGGCAGCCCCTATGGCGCATCGACCATCACCGGCGCGAAGGGCGAGCGCATGCCGAGCCAGCAGGAACTGGGCATGGCGCGCTACCAGGGCAAGCACGTGACGACGATCGCGACCAAGCTGTTCGGGTAGCTCGCGGTAGTGCAGCGTTCCACGCTGTTCGCAACATATCCGTCATTCCCGCGTGGGCGCACACCTGCGCGGAGTTGACGCACCACCCACCGCCATCCTGAGCGCAAATACCGCAGCACCGTTGCGCTGGACGAGGAGTGAAGCCGGCGCAGTGTGTGTCCACTGAGGCGGTGGCCCTTGGTCCGGCGCAGGACGGATTTGTCCGCCTCACTCCATGTCCCCCGGCGCGGTTGAGAGCACGGGCCTTGGCTGATGCCGCGCCCGCGCCTCCTCCTTTACTTCCGGAGGCGGACAAACCCGTCCTGCGCCTGGGTCGTCGAATGGCCGGGCGATCGACCCTCCACGAAGTCCGTGACGCAGCGCTGGGCCGTGCGGCGGCCCCAGCGGCGCACCCTAGCGCCGCCCGAACAGGCGGTCGAACAGGCTGGCGCCCGCATCGCGCAGCGGCAGCGGCTGCGTGCTCGGCCCGGTGGCGTGGTACCAGCGGCCGAAGTGAAGGTCGTGCGTGACGATGTGGGCCACCAGCCACTTGTTGAGGAAGGTGCGCAGCTCCTGCACGCGCTCCTCGGACCAGGCCGTGCCGCCGACCAGGAATTCGCTCACCCGCATGGCCAGGTGTTCATGCATCTCGATGTGGCGCTGCAGCCCCGGGTAGCCGCTGCGCTCCATCAGCGCCTCCTCGTGCGTGAAATGCGTGACGACGTAGTCGACCAGGCCCTCCAGCCGCTGCTTCGCGTTCGCCAGCTGCAGTCCCTTGACCAGCGCGAAGAGCTGCTGGTGCTCCGCATCCACTTCGGCGATGCCCGTGCGGAAGCCTTCACGCCATTCGACGACGAAGCTGCCCTGCCCGCCCCGGTCCGCGTCGCCGGGAGGGCCTGATTCACGCGCCTGCTGGCTCATGGTCTTCTCTTGTGCTCGCCAAGCAGGGCAGTCTCGGTGCCGAGGCGCACGGCGGCGTTGACGCGCGTCAAGGGCGCGCCTGCCAAGCTCGGCGGCCTGGCTTGTCGGCCGTATCCGACAAACGGGCGGCAGCGCCACCGTCTGTGACGGCGGCGTTACGTCCCAAGATGGGCGTCTATGGGGCAGGACGACAGCATTGCGGCATTGCGCTCGCGCATGTCGGCGCTGGTCGAACAGGAAGGTGTCCTGCTGACGCAGGCGTTCGACCTCAGCCGCGCGGGTGGTGATCGACGGGGCGTGGACGCGCTGTTCGCGCGCGTGACCGCCATCCAGGTGGAACGGAACGGCCTGAAGAAGCAGATCGGGAACATCCTCGGCACGCACCGGCTGCACTCGGTGGCGGAAGTCTGGCGGCTCGGCGTCTACGACTACCGCCCGGAAGTGGGCGCCGCGAGCGTGCGCGTGCGCGTCGCCAGCGGGCCGCTGGGCCTGCAGGTGTTCATGCCGGGCCGAGGCGACCCGGTGCGCATCGAGAGCCTGGAGGGCACGTTCGAAGGTCCTCTCGCGGTCGACGATGCCGCCACGCATCAGGCAGGCGGAGATGCACCGAAGGACGCAGCGGGCAACGG
Organism: Ramlibacter alkalitolerans; assembly: GCF_016722765.1. GTDB lineage: Bacteria > Pseudomonadota > Gammaproteobacteria > Burkholderiales > Burkholderiaceae_C > Ramlibacter > Ramlibacter alkalitolerans. The sequence goes on from NZ_JAEQND010000004.1 coordinate 249,461, forward strand.
CGCCGAAACGCGTGCGCGGGGAAGGACCACGACGCCGAAACGCGCGGCAGCCAAGAAGCGCTCGAGCTAGTCTCCTGTCCCACAAATATCTAGGGGCAGCCCGGGGTGAGACAGGACACCAGCACTTGTGCTGCGGCGGCGCGAGGGGTATGAAGCCTGCAGGGCGACCGCAATGTTGCCGAGAGGAGGTGCGCATGAAATCCCTTCTCCTGCCGCTGGCGCTGTGCGCCGCGCTCGCCGGCTGCGCGGTCGCCGTGCCGGGACCTCCGTATGCCTATCCGTACGGCGGCTATCCGTATGCCTACGGCCCCTCCGGGTACGACGCGTTCTGGTTCTCCGGCAGTTTCCTGTGCTGTGGCGAGCGGCGTGATCACGCCCACGGCGTGCACCACCACGGGCAGCGCGGGGCCGTCGGCCGCGGCGGCAGGATGTACGGCGGGCGCCGCTGACGGGCGCTGCGCACCACCGCGCCGGCGCGCATCACCGCCGCGCCTGCGCCACGATCGCTTCCACCATGGCCCGCGCGGCCACCGACAGGGCCTTGCCCTTGCGGCGCGCCAGCAGGATCGGACGGCGCAGCGCCCGGTCGCGCACCGGCACGCTGGCCAGGCCGCTGCGCAGGAAGTGGAACAGCGTGAGCTCCGGCACCACGCTGACGCCCAGCCCCTGCGCAACCAGCGCCGCCACGGTGGCGAGGTGCTCGACTTCGAGCGCACCGGTGCGGGCCGTCACGCCCGCCGCTTCGAGGTGCTGGCGCACGCTGCTGCTGCGCGCCAGGTGCACGATCTCCTCGCCTTCGAGCTCCGACAGCGCCACGCTGCGCCTGCCGGCGAACCGGTGCGTGCCGGGGCAGACCAGGTGGAAGCGCTCGCGCTTGAGTTCCTGCACGTCGAATTCGGGGAGTTCGCCGCCGGCGGTGATCGCCAGGTCGACCCGCCCTTCGCGCAGCAGGGCGAGGCCGCCGGCGGCGAGCGTGTCGAACAGCTCGATGCGGATGTTCGGGTGCCGGTCGCGGTAGCTCGCGATCGCCTGCGGCATCCAGACGGCGGCCACCGAGGGCAGCGCGGCGACGGCCACCTTGCCCACGCGCCGCGTGGCGAGCTCGTTCAGGTGCGCCAGCGCGTGCTGCAGGTCCTGCTGGATGCGGCGGACTTCCTCCGCGAACAGCTCGCCCTCCGGCGTGAGCGCCACGTGCCGCGTGGAGCGCTCGAACAGCGCCACGCCGGCCGTCCGCTCGATGCGGGCGATCTTCTGGCTGAACGCGCTCTGCGACAGGTGGCAGCGCTCCGCGGCGCGGGTGAAGTGCTGCGCCTGCGCCAGGGCCAGGAAGGCCTCCAGGTCGCGCGAGGACAGATTGATCGAAGGCATGGATGAAACGATCCGATTTTTCCATTTTACGCAGCAGGGTGGTGCGTCGAAGATGCGCGCAGGCCTCGCTTCGCACGGCCGCCGCACTTCCCCTGGAACGCCATGCCCTCTTCTCCTGGTTCGCCGCCCCTGCTTCGCATCGGCTGCGGCGCCGGCTTCTCCGGCGACCGCTGGGACGCCGCCGTGCCGGTGGTGCGGACGCTGCGCGCCGCGGGCGGCCCCGCCGTGCTCATGTTCGAGACGCTCGCCGAGCGGACGCTGGCGCTGGCGCAACTCAAGCGCCGGCAGGAGCCCGACGGCGGCTGGGAGCCTTCGCTCGAGCGCTTCGTCGCCCCCGTGCTGCGCGACTGCGTTGAAGCCGGCATCCCCATCGTGGGCAACTTCGGCGCCGCCAACCCCGTCGGCGCGGCGCACCGGCTGCAGCAGCTGGCCGCATCGCTGGACCTGCCGCCCCTGCGCATCGCCGCCGTGCAGGGCGACGACCTGCTCGCCGCCCTGCCCCCTGCGCGCGTCGCCCAGTTGCTGCCCGGCGCGCTGCAAGGCAAGCCCCTGGTCAGCGCCAATGCCTATCTCGGGGCCCTGCAGATCGCCGATGCCCTGCGCGCAGGCGCCCAGGTCGTGGTCACGGGCCGGGTTGCCGATCCGTCGCTGGCGCTCGGTCCGATGCTCGCCCACTTCGGCTGGGCCGACGACGACTGGGACCGGCTCGCCTGCGGCACCATGGCGGGCCACCTGCTCGAATGCGGGGCACAGGTGACGGGCGGCTACTTCGCGGATCCCGGCGTGAAGGACGTTCCCGGCGTCGCGAATCCCGGCTTCCCGATCGTGGAGATGCACGCGGACGGCCGCTTCGTCGTCACCAAGGCGGCGGACACCGGCGGCTGCGTCGACCGTCGCACCGTGACCGAGCAGTTGCTCTACGAGATCCACGACCCGGCGGCCTATCTCACGCCCGACGTCGTCGCCGACATCAGCGAAGCCGCGCTGGCCGAAGACGGCCCGGACCGCATCCGGGTGGAGGGCGTGCGCGGCCATCCCCGTCCCCCCACGCTCAAGGCGACCCTCTGCTACGAAGGCGGCTGGCTGGCCGAGGGAGAGATCTCCTACGCGGGGCCCAACGCGACGGCGCGGGCGCGCCTGGCCGCCGACATCGTGCGCAAACGGCTGCGGCAGCTCGGGCTGGCGCACCTCGCGCTGCGGGCCGACCTGATCGGCGTCGCCAGCGTGCTGGCGGACGACGCCGGCCACTGGTGGGACCACCAGGCCCTGCCGCCGCGCGAGGACGTGCGCCTGCGCATCGCGGCGGCGTCGTCGCACCGGCAGGAAGCCGATGCCGTGGCGCGCGAGGTGCTGGCCCTCTACACCTGCGGGCCGGCCGGCGGCGGCGGTGTCCGCACGCACGTGACGCCGCGCCTCGCCAGCGACTCCTGCTTCGTGCCGCGCGACTGGCTGCAACCCACCTGGAGCTTCGTGCCATGAACAGCGTGCTGCTGCATGCGCTCGCCCACGCGCGCACGGGCGACAAGGGCAATCGCTCGTCGATCGCCCTCGTCGCCTACGAGGCGAAGCACTGGCCGCTGCTGGTGGAGCAGGTCACCGCGCAGCGCGTGGCGGCCCTGTTCGCGGACCGGCGGCCCAGCGCCGTGCGGCGCTACCTGCTGCCGCGGCTGCACGCCATGAACTTCGTGCTGGACGACGTCCTGGATGGCGGCGTCAACGGATCCCTCAACCTCGACAGCCACGGCAAGGCGCTGTCGGGACTCCTGCTCACCCTCGAAATCCAATCGGAGACCAGCCCATGAACCGACGTCACCTGCTTGCCGCCCTGCTCGCCGCCACGCCGCTGGCCGCGCTGGCGGACTACCCGGACAAGCCCATCACCTTCATCGTGCCCTTCGCCGCCGGCAGCGCCACGGACCAACTGGCGCGCGCGCTGGGCCAGGCCGTCACCAACGAGACGAAGCAGCCGGTGCTGGTGGACAACAAGCCCGGCGCCAATGCCTTCATCGGCGCGCAGGCCGCGGCCAAGGCGAGCAAGGACGGCTACAGCGTGTTCATCACCACCAACACGACCCATGCGGCGAACGAGCACCTGTTCAAGAAGCTGCCCTACGACCCGGTGAAGGACTTCGAGCCGGTCACGCTGCTGTCCAAGGGCGGGCAGATCCTGATCGTCAACAACAACCTGCCCGTCCACAGCGTGCAGGACCTGATCAAGCTGGCGAAGTCGCAGCCCGGCAAGCTGTCCTTCGGCTACGGCAGTTCGTCCAGCCGCATCGCGGGCGAGATGTTCAAGCAGATGACCGGCACCTACATCCTGAGCATCCCGTACCGCAGCAACCCGCCGGCCGTGACGGACCTGATCGGCGGCCAGATCGACCTGATGATCACGGACATGACCACGGGCCTGCCGCAGGTGAAGGCCGGCAAGGTGAAGGCGCTCGGCGTGTCGACGCTGAAACGCACGCCGCTGGCGCCGGAGGTGCCGACCATCAGCGAGGCCGGCGTGAAGGGCTACGACATCAGCTTCTGGTTCGCCGCCTACGTCCCCGCCGGCACGCCGCCGGCGGTCGTCTCGCGCCTCAACGACATCCTGGCCAAGGCGAACCACAGCCAGACGGTGGCGGCCTTCTACGCCCAGAGCGGCTTCGAGACGCTCGCCGGCACGCCGGAGGACCTGCGCAAGTTCCAGGCCGCCGAGTCCGAGAAGTGGCGCAAGATCATCAGCGGCGCGGGCATCGAGAAGGAGTGAGCTCGCCCGCAAGCGCCGTGGCCTGCCCGCGTTCAGGGCGGCAGCGCACGACGGGGTTCACAGGCGCGGCTGGCGGGCCTACCATGGCGTCCCACCGCGCGAGGGCCGCGTGCGGTGTCCGCGCATCCCCCGGCCCGCGAGAGGTCTGCCCATGGCTGCCCGTTCCATTGCGTCGCTGTCGCTGAGCTTCGGCCTGGTGGCTATCCCCGTGAAGCTGTATTCGGCGACGGAGTCTTCCGGCGCGATCAAGTTCAACCTGCTCGCCCGGGACGGTTCGCGCCTGAAGCAGCAGTACGTCTCCGAGAAGGACCAGGGCGTCGTCGCCCGCTCGGAGATGGTCAAGGGCTACGAATTCGAGAAGGACCGCTTCGTGCTCTTCACGCAGGAGGAGCTCAAGGCCCTGGAGGAATCCAGCAGCCCCACCATCGACGTGATGTCCTTCATTCCGGCCCACTCGGTGGACCCGCTGTTCTACGACAAGGCCTACCTCCTGGCACCGGACAAGCGCGGCGCCAAGCCCTACACCCTGCTGGCCGAGGCGATGCGCCGCAGCGGCCGTTGCGCGCTGGCGCGCTGGGCCTGGAAATCGAAGCAGTACGTGGTGCAGATCCGCCCGGTCGAGGGCGGGCTCGTGCTGCAGCAACTGCTGTACGCGGACGAGGTCCGGTCGCTGCAGGAGCTGAACATCGAGCAGGTGGAAGTCTCGCCGGGCGAACTGCAGCTGGCCCTGCAGCTGATCGAGCAGATCTCCACCGACAGCTACGACCCGCGGCAGTACGTGGACGAAGAGAAGAAGCGCATCCTGGCCGCCATCGACGAGAAGATCGCCGGCAAGCAGATCGTGGCGGCGGCGCCGCAGGAGCCGCAGGGCTCCGCGCAGGTGATCGACCTGATGGAGGCGCTGCGCGCCAGCCTGCGCAAGCCGCCGGTGGCCGCCGGCGTGCCGGCGATCGAGACCCAGCCCGCCATCCCCACGCGGGAACGCAAGAGTGCGAAGCGCGCGGCCACGCCGGCTGCCACGACCGTCGCAGCGGCACGCGTCGCGCAGCCCGCGCCGGCCAAGGCGCGCGCACGCAAGTGAGCCGGTGAGCGCCGACGGCGAGGCCTCCACCTTCACGGTGCGGCGCGTGCAGGCGATGCTGGGGCTGTCGCGCCACATCGTGGCCGGGCTGATCGAGGCGGGCTTCGTCACGCCGACGCGCGGCCGGCGCAACGAGTGGCGCTTCACCTTCCAGGACCTCGCGCTGCTGCGCACCGCGCACGCGCTGCAGGCGCAGAGCATCCCGCCGCGGCGCATCCTGCGCTCGCTGGCGCGGCTCAAGTCCACCCTGCCCGCGGAGCTGCCGCTGACCGGCTTGCGCATCACCGCCATCGGCGCCGACATCGCGGTGCGCGACCGCAGCGGCCAGTGGCGCTCCGACACGGGGCAGATGCTGCTGGACTTCGACGTGGCGCCGGTGGCCGGCAGCGTCGCCATCCTGGAACGCGCTCCCTCGCCGCAGGCCGAAGCGGCCGATGCGCAGTCGCTGTTCGAGCGCGCCCTGGCGCTGGAAGACAGCGATCCCGCCGCCGCCGAGGCCGCGTATCTCCAGGCCCTGGCCGCGGCGCCCGAGCTGGAGGATGCGTACCTGAACCTGGGCGCGATGTGGGCCGCCGCGGGCCGACATGCCGAACTGCTGCGGCTGTCCGATGCCGCGCTGGCGCACTGCGCCGGCTCCGCGCTGCTGCACTACAACCGCGGCGTGGCCCTGGACCACCTGGAGCGCTTCGAGGAGGCGGCGGCCAGCTACGAACGCAGCCTGGCGCTGGACCCCTCGCTGGCCGACGCGCACTTCAACCTGGCGCAACTGCACCAGCAGGCCGGCGACCTGCGCGGCGCGCTGCGGCACTTCAACGCGTACCGGCGGCTGCAGCGGTGAACGGGCGAGCACGCGCCCTGCGCCGTCAGCGGTCCGCGCTGCGAATGCGCGCCGCCAGGCGCCCGATCGTGCGCAGCGCCGGCTCGAGCTGCTCGGGTGAGGGGTGCCCGTAGTTCAGGCGCACATGGTGGCGAAAGCGCTGGTCGGCGGAGAAGATGTGGCCGGGCGCCAGGCTGATGTTCTGCGACAGCGCCAGGCGGTGCAGCTGCAGCGCATCGACATCCTCCGGCAGTTCGAGCCAGAGGAAATAGCCGCCCTCCGGCTGCGTCACGCGCGTGCCCGACGGCAGGTGCTTCGCCACCAGCCGCACCGCTTTCTGCTGCTGCGCCGCCAGCGTGCCGCGCAGGCCCCGCAGGTGCTTGTCGAAGGCGCCGTGCTGCAGGAAATGCAGCACGGCCACCTGCGACGGAACGGCCACCGAGAGCGTGCTCGAGAGCTTCAGCCGTTCGACCTGGGCGGCGAAGCGTCCGGCGGCGGCCCAGCCGATGCGGTAGCCCGGCGCGAGGCTCTTGGAGAACGAGCTGCAGTGCAGCACCCAGCCCTCGCGATCGAAGGACTTGGCCGGCAAGGGCCGGCGCATGCCGAAATAGAGCTCGGAATAGACGTCGTCCTCGATCAGCGGGACGCGCTGCCGGGTGAGCAGTTCCACCATCGCCTTCTTCTGCTCCTGCGCCATCGATGCGCCCATGGGATTCTGGAAGGTCGGCATGAACCAGCAGGCCTTGACGTCATGCTGCTGCAGCACCGCGGCCAGCGCCTCGACCTGCACGCCATGGCGCGGGTGCGTCGCGACCTCCACCGCCTTGAGCTGCAGCCGCTCCAGCGCCTGCAGGCAGCCGTAGAAGGCGGGCGCCTCGATCGCCACCACGTCGCCGGGCCGGGTCACGGCCTGCAGGCACAGGTTCAGCGCCTCCATGGCGCCGCTGGTCACGACGATCTCCTCGGCGCTGGCCAGCGTGCCGGTGGACACGTAGCGCAATGCGATCTGCCGCCGCAACTCCTGGTTGCCGGGCGAGAGGTTCTCGAGCACTTCCTGCGCCTGCAGCTTGCGCATCGCGGCGCCCATGCCGCGCGCCAGCCGGTCGAGGGGAAACAGCGCCGGATTGGGAAAGGCCGAACCGAGGGGGATCACGTCGCGCTGGCGCACCGAGCCGAGCACGCCCAGCACCAGGTCGTTCACCGCGACTTCGCGCAGCCCGGAGGTGGGCTGCGTCAGCAGCGGTTCCTGGCCGCGCGGCGTGATCCGCTGCGCGACGAAGTACCCGGCGCGGGGGCGCGCCTCCACCGCGCCGCGCGACTCCAGGAGGTAGTAGGCCTCGAACACCGTGGAGGGGCTCACGCCGCGGCTGGCCACCGACTCCCGCACCGAAGGCAGGCGGTCCCCGGCGCGCAAGGTGCCGGCGGCGATCATCGTCTCGATGTCCTGCGCCAGTCGTTCGTACTTCTTCATCGCACCTGTCTGATATGGCCGGGCGAGCATTTTCCGCCTCTGAGCTGTTCGGGCCGCTCCACCCGCGAATCCCCTGCGAAACCCGTCTGCTACGGTCTTTTCTTCGGCATCTGTGTCTTACCGCCGGGACGCCGCGGGGGGACACTGTGGGTCCACCATGAAAGTCCTCCCGTCCTCCCTGCATCGCGTCGTGCCGGCACTGGCGGCCGCTCTGCTGGCGAGCGCCAGCGCCGTGGCCGCCCCGCCGCCCGACACCATGGCGCAGCGCATGCAGGCCTGCGTTGCCTGCCACGGCAAGGAAGGCCGCGCCACCAACTCCGGCTTCTTCCCGCGCATCGCCGGCAAGCCGGCCGGCTACCTCTACAACCAGCTCGTGAACTTCCGCGAGGGCCGGCGGCGCAACGGGACCATGGCCTACCTGCTGGACCAGATGTCGGATGCCTACCTGCGCGAGATCGCCGACCACTTCTCCGCGCTCGAACTGCCTTACCCGCCGCCGCAGACGACGCATGCGCCCGCCGCGCTGCTGGCACGCGGCGAGCAACTGGTGCGGCAGGGCGATGCGGCGCTGGGGATTCCCGCGTGCGCGCAGTGCCACGGCCAGGCGATGACCGGGATCGCACCTGCCACCCCCGGACTGCTCGGCCTGCCGCGCGACTACATCCTGGCGCAGTTCGGCGCCTGGCGCACCGGCGAGCGCCGCGCAGCCGCCCCCGACTGCATGGCGCAAGTCGCAAAGCGCCTGTCGGCGCAGGACGTCACGGCCATGGCGACCTGGCTGTCCGCGCAGCCGGTGAATGCCGGCCCCGCGCCGGCCGCCAGCGCCGCTGCGAACCTGCCCCTCGAGTGCGGGAGTGCTGCGCGATGACAGCCTTGCGATCGCGCCCGGCACGCGTCGCCGCCATCGTGCTGTCGCTCGTCCTCGGCCTGGCCGCGGCAGTGGCCTGGCTCAACGTGCGCGGCGAAGAGGACCCGTCGGCTGCCGCGGCTGCCCGCGCCCCGACACCGGAGCTGCTGGCGCGCGGCGCCTATCTGGCGCGGGCCGGCAACTGCGCCGCCTGCCACACCGACCGGGGCGGCGCCGCCTATGCCGGCGGCAAGGGCATCGCCACGCCCTTCGGCACGGTGTACGCGGGCAACCTCACGCCCGACCGCGAAACCGGCATCGGCGCCTGGAGCGCCGCCGACTTCTGGCGCGCCCTGCACCACGGCCGCTCGCGCGACGGCCGCCTGCTCTACCCCGCCTTTCCGTACCCCGACTACACGCTGGTCACGCGCGAGGACTCGGACGCGCTGTACGCTTTCCTGCGCAGCCAGGCTCCCGTGCGGCAGGCGACGCGCGCGCACGACCTGCGTTTCCCGTACAACACGCAGGCCGCGCTGGCGGTCTGGCGGGCGCTGTTCTTTTCGCCGGCGACTTTCCATCCTGAAGCGGCGAAGTCGGCCGAGTGGAATCGCGGCGCCTACCTGGTGCGCGGCCTCGGACATTGCCAGGCCTGCCACGCACCCCGCAACGCCTTCGGCGCGACGCAGGAAGACCGCGAACTCGGTGGCGGCCTGATCCCGCTGCAGAACTGGTATGCACCCTCCCTCGCCGCGCCCGGCGAGGCCGGCGTGCAGGGCTGGAGCGGGGAAGAAATCGTCCGCCTGCTGAAGGACGGCACCAGCGCGCGCGGCGCGACCGTCGGGCCGATGGCCGAAGTGGTGTTCGGCAGCACGCAGCACCTGGAGGACAAGGACCTGTGGGCGATCGCCAGCTTCCTGCGCGAACTGCCGCAGCAGGCGCCGCCAGCGCGCGCCAGCGAGCCCGCCTCGCGTGACGTCCTCGCGCTCGGCGAGAAGATCTACCAGGATCGCTGCGCCGAATGCCACGGCGCGCAGGGCGAGGGGCGCGGCAGCGCCTACCCCGCCCTGGCCGGCCACCGCACCGTCACCATGGGCAGCAGCGCGAACCTGGTGAAGGTGATCCTGGGCGGCGGCTTCCCGCCCACCACGGGCGGCAATCCGCGACCCTACGGGATGCCGCCCTTCGGCCAGAGCCTGAACGATGACGAGGTTGCCGCCGTGGCCTCGTTCGTCCGCGGGGCCTGGGGCAATCCGGCCTCCCGGGTCACCGCGCTGGATGTCCAGCGGCTACGTTGAGGAGCTTTTCCGTGAACCTCGTTCGCCAGATCCAGACCGTGCTCTGGAGCTTCATCGGCCTCGGCCGCCGCCAGGACATGGCCACCATCCACGAACGCGGCAGCCCCCTGGTGCTGATCCTCGTCGCCTTCGTGCTGGTGCTGATGTTCCTCGGCAGCCTGGCGCTCATCGCCCACTCCGTCGTCAAGGCGGCGTAACGTGGGCGAGGGAGCACCGCTGAAGGCGAGAGACCTCGCGGCCATCCTGCTGGTGATCGGCGTGTGGGGCATCAACTTCGTCGTGATGAAGGTCGGCCTCGCGAGCTTCACGCCGTTCCAGCTGGGTGTGGGCCGCTTCCTGTTCGCCTTCCTGCCGCTCGCGCTGGTGCTGCGCCCGCCGTCGACCCGCGCGCGCTGGGTTTTCGCCTTCGGCCTCACGCAGGGAATCGGCCAGTTCGGCTTCCTCTTCCTCGCGCTGCAGGTCGGCATGACGGCAGCGCTCGCATCGGTGCTGCTGCAGACGCAGGTGTTCTTCAGCGCCTTCCTCGGCGCCTCGCTGCTGCGCGAGCGCATCGGCACCGGCCTGAAGATCGGCATGCTGTTCGCCGGCGCCGGGCTGGCCTGCTTTGCCGCGCAGGTGTGGCAGGCACCCGCCAACGGGCCGGTCACCGGCGCGGGACTGGCGCTGACGCTCGTGGCCGCGGTCCTGTGGTCGGTCTCGAACATCGTCGTGCGCAAGGCGCGGCAGGAGGCCACGGCCTTCGCTCCGCTGTCCTTCGTGGTGTGGAGCAGCGGCGTCTCGGTGCTTCCCTTCGCCGCACTGAGCTGGTTATTCGATCCGCCCGGCGCCTCGGCGAAGTGGTCGCAGGCGCCGTGGCAGGGCTGGGCCGCGATCGCGTTCCTCGGCTGGGCCGCATCGGACCTGGGCTACAGCCTCTGGACCGGCCTGCTCAAGCGCTTTCCCGCCAGCCGGGTCGCACCCTTCAGCCTGGGCGTTCCCGTGATCGGACTGCTCGCGGGCATCGCCTTGCTGCACGAACCGGTGGCACCGTTGCAGTGGTTCGGCGCGCTGTTCGTGCTGGCGGCGCTGGCCAGCGTGATGCTCGCGGGCGGCGCCGCGGCCCTTGCAGCCTGGCTCTTTTCCGCCGCTGCCAGGCAGCGTGGCAAGGCGCCTGCGGGAAAGTGACCCTGAGCGGCGGCCTGGCGGAAGGGTTCGAGGTGCTGCCGCAAACCGCGGCGGCGTCGCCGCTCGCCGGCATCAGGCCGGCGGCCCCGGCAGCCCCTTCACTCCGGCTTGATGTTGGCCGTGCGGGCCACGCGGTTCCACTTCGCGATGTCGGCGGCGATGAAGCGGGCGAACTCCTCGCGGCTGCCCTCCGCCGGATTGAAGCTGAGCGCGTGCAGCTTGTCGCGCATTTCGGCGCTCGCCATGATGCGGCGCAGTTCCGCGTTCAGCCGGTCGAGGATCGCCGGCGGCGTCCGGGCCGGCGCAGCAAGGCCGATCCAGCCGATCGCCTCGAATCCGGGCAGGCCCTGCTCCGCGATCGTGGGCACGCCCGGCAGGTACGGCGAACGCTGCGCCGAGCCCACGCCCAGCACCTTGAGCTTGCCGGCCTTGATCTGGGGCAGCACCGCCGGCAGCGCATCGAACATGACCTGGATGTCGCCGCTGATCACCTGCGGCTGCGCCTCCGCCGTGCCCTTGAAGGGCACATGGACCATCGACACGCCGGCCTGCGCCAGGAACGCCTCGGTCGTGAGGTGCGAGGTCGAGCCGGCGCCGGCCGAGGCGTAGTTCATGGGCGACTTGCGCGCCGCCGCCAGGAACTGCTGCAGGTTGTTCCACGGCGCGTGGGCCGCCGTGACCAGGGTCTGCGTGACCGTGCCCAGGTTGCTGATCGGGGCGAAGTCTTCCACCGGCCGGTACTGCAGCTTGGCATAGATCGCCGGCGCGACCGCGAAGCCTCCGCTGGTGGCCATCACGAGCGTGTAGCCGTCGGCCGGGGCCTTGGCGGCGACGTCGGTGCCCAGGCGGGTGCCGGCACCGGGCTTGTTGTCGATCACGAAGGGCTGGCCCAGTGCGCGTGCGAGCTGGTCGCCCACCAGCCTGGCCAGGATGTCGGTCGACTGGCCGGCGGCAATCGGCACGATCACCTTCACCGGGCGTGCAGGGTAGTCGGATTGGGCGCGCGCGGCCCAGGGCAGGCTGGCGGCGGCGCAGAAGAGGCGGCGATTCAGGGCCATGTTCTTTGGTGAGGGAGAGTGTGTGTGTTCGGGCTCAGGGCTGCGCCGGCGCGAAGCCGTAGAGCGCCGCGGGGTTGTCGACCAGGATCCGCTGCCGCAACTGCGCGTCGGGCACCCAGGCAGCGAGCAGGTCGCACAGGCCCAGCGTGTCGGGCGGGTGCGCCTGCTCCGTCGCGTGCGGCCAGTCGCTGCCCCAGACCAGGCGATCCGGCGCGGCGGCCACCCAGGCCTGCGCGACGGCCACCGTGTCGGCGAAGCCCGGGCCTCCTTCGAGCGTGTTCAGGTACGGGCCACTGAGCTTGAGCCAGGCGCGGCCGTCCTGCAGCATGCCGCGCACGAAGTCGAACGCGGGGTGGGCCAGCCCCACGCGCCCGGGCGGCAGCCGCGCCAGGTGGTCGAACACCACCGGGCACGGCAGCCGGCCGATCGCGCGGGCGTGCCCGGCGATCTGGTCGGCCTGCAAATGCAGCTGCAGGTGCCAGCCGAAGGGGTGGATGCGCGCCGCCAGCGGCTCCAGCATCTCGATGCGCGTAGGCGCACCGGCAGCGGCGTGCAGGGTCATGCGCACGCCGCGGATGCCGCCGGCGTGCAGCGCTTCCAGCGTGGCCTCGTCGACGTCCGGCTGCACCACCGCGATGCCGCGGGTGTCGGCCGCCCCGAGTTGCGCGATGGCGTCGAGCGTGCAGCGGTTGTCGCTGCCGTAGACCCGCGGCTGCACCACGACCGCGCGCGTGGTGCCCATGCGCTCCTGCAGCGCCCGGTAGTCGGCCGCGGTGGCCCGCTGCGGCGTGGCGGTCAGCATGGGGCCGGCCAGCTCCGGGAAGCGCGGGTCGAAGACGTGCAGGTGCGCGTCGCAGGCCCCCGGGGGCATCGCCGGCATGCTTGCGTGCGCGTTCATTCCGCCTGGATGCCGGCGCTGCGGGCGATGTCCTGCCAGTAGGGGATCGCGCGCCGCACTTCGGCCGCGAAGTCCGCCGCACCGAGCTGCGCCGGCTCGGCACCTTCGCGCAGGAAGAACTCGCGCATCTCCGGCGTCTGCACGATGCGGTTGACGGCGGCATTGAGCTTCTGCACCACGGCGTCGGGCGTGCCGCCGGGCGCCAGCAAGCCCCACCAGATCGAGAACTCGAAGCCGGGCGCGGCATCGGCCATCGGCGGCAGCCCGGGCGCCGCGACGGAGGGCTTCAGGCTGGTGACCGCGATCGCGCGTGCCTTGCCCGAGCGCAGCGCCGGCTGCAGCGAGGGACCGCTGGCGATCAGCAGGTCCACCGTTCCGGCCATCAGGTCGGTGGTGGCCGGCGCCATGCCGCGGTACGGGATGTGCGTGAGGAAGATCTGCGCCTTGTTCTTCAGCAGTTCGGTGGCGAACTGGTTGGTGCTGCCGGGGCCGGAGGACGCGTAGTTGATCTTGCCCGGCTGCTTGCGCGCCAGCGCCACCAGGTCGGCCGGGGTGTTCACCGGCAGGTCGGCGCGCACGGCGACCACGAAGGGGCCGCGCGCCATCATCGCCACCGGCGTCAGGTTCTTCATCGGATCGAAGGGCAGCCGGGGCTGCACCGCCGCATTGGTGACGAAGCTGGAGGACACCGCACCCAGCGTGTAGCCGTCGGGCGCAGCCTTGGCCACGATGCTGGTGCCCAGCGTGCCGCCGGCACCGGGCTTGTTGTCGATCACCACCGGCTGCCCCAGCGCCTCGGACAGGCGCTTGCCGATCGCGCGGGCGAACACGTCGTTCGAGCCGCCCGGGGGATAGGGCACCACGATCGTGATCGGGCGGGAAGGATAGGACTCCTGGGCCAGGGCCGGGCCGGCGGCAGCGAAGGCCGCCGCGCCCACGGCAGCGGCCACGAGGCGCCGGCGGGAAAGAGAGAGGTGCATGGTGTCTCCTGTGCGTGTTCGTGGAAGGTGCGGACCGGCTCAGTCCGGCAGCAGGCCCAGGCGGCGCGCCAGCGCCACCAGGTGTTCCGCGCGCGTGATGAACGGGCCGTCGACCAGCTTGCCGTCGACGGTGAAGGCCCCCACGCCGCGCGCCAGAGCGTCGCGGGCCGCCTCGACCACGCGCAGCGCATGCGCGATCTCTTCCTGGCTGGGCCGGAACACATCGTTCGCCAGGGCGATCTGCGTCGGATGGATGCAGCTCTTGCCGGCAAATCCCATCTGCTGCGCCGTCTTCGCCTCGCGCACGAAGCCGTCGGGATTGCGGATGTCCACGTAGGCGCCGTCGTAGGCGGCGATGCCGGCCTCGCCGGCGGCCAGCCGCACCGCGAAGCGCACGGCCTGGCTGGCGAACGGTTCGCCCATCGGGATGCCCAGCGGCGAAAAGAGATCGCCGAAGCCGATCTGCAGGCCCATGACGCGCGGGTGTGCCGTCGCGATCTCCGCCGCCAGCCGCAGCCCCCGTGCCGACTCGATGTTGGCCAGGATGCCGATACGGGCAGACAGGCTGCGGCGCTGCTCGATGCGCTCCAGCGCGCTGACGGCATCGCGGACCGTGGCCGCGCTTTCCACCATCGGCAGGTTGAGCACATCCACCGCCTCGCAGGCGATCGCCTCGAGATCCGCCGCGAAGTGCGAGGTCTCCACCGCATTCACGCGCACCACCACCAGCTTGCCGTGCATGGCGGCGCGCCCGCCCTGGAACAGCTTGACGAGTTCGGTGCGCGCCGCCGGCTTGGCGCCCTCTTCCACCGCGTCCTCGAGGTCGAACGACACGGCGTCGGCGGCGCCGGCGAGGGCCTTGGCGAACAGCTCCGGACGCGAGGCGGGAACGAACAGCTTGCTACGCATGGTCCGTCCCCCCGGCGTGGCCGCCGATGCCTTGCAGGTACGCAGTGACTTCGGCGGCGTCGACCACGTCCGCGAACTGGCGGTCCATGTCGAACAGCGAGATGGCGTGCGACACCGGGATGCGGTCGAACACCGCCTGCTGCGGCACGATCACGCGAAAATTCCACGAGGAAGCATCGAACACGGTGGCGCGGATGCAGTTGCTGGTGGCGCCGCCCACCACGATCACCGTGTCGACCTTGCGATCGACCAGGTAGCCCAGGAGCGGCGTGCCGTGGAAGCCGCTCGGCTTCTTCTTGACGAACACCAGGTCGCGCGGCCCGGGCTCCAGTTGCGGCACCAGTTCCGCGCCGCGTGTGCCGGCCAGGCACCAGTTCGGGCTCTCCAGCAGCGCACGCTTGCGGCCATAGACACCGATGTCCGAGCCGTCGCGTTCCAGCTCGAAGCGGGTGAAGAAGCACGGCACGCCGCTGGCCTGCGCGGCACCCACGACGGCGGCGATCTGCCCCACGGCGGCGCGCCCCACGTCGCCGCAGCTGGAGGGCCACTCGGCATCGGCGCCCTCTTCGCCCACCATGTAGCGCTGCGCGTCGATCACCACGACGGCGGGACGCGCTCCGAAGCCCATGCGGGTTCCGAAGCGGCCGCGGGCCAGCACCGCGCGGTCCGCGTCGTCGAGATAAGACTCCCACGGCTTCATGCCGTTTCCTCCCTGCTTCATCCGAGCGCCCCCGCCGCGCGCAGTTGCGCGATCTCTTCGGGGCCGTAGCCGCACTGCTCCAGCACCTCGTCGGAATGCTGGCCGAAGGTCGGCGCCGCACGGGCCGGGCCGGCCTCGCCGGCATCGAACGTGACCGCGCGCGCCAACCCCCGGTAGCTGCCCACCAGCGGATGGCTGAAGCGCTGCACCATGCCCTCGGCCGCGACCTGCGGGTGATCGAACATGTCCTCCACCTGCCGCACGGCCGCACAGGGCACGCGTTCGCCGAACAGCTCCTCCCATTCCAGCGCCGTGCGTTGCTGCAGCGCCTCGCGGATCAGCGGCACGATCTCCTGCGCCCGCTGCGCGCGCTTGCGCACCGAGTCGAAGCGTTCGTCGGCGGCGAGCTGCGGCAGCCCGATCAGCTCGCACAGGGCCTGCCAGAAGTGCGGGGTGTTGGCGGAGATGTACAGGCTGCCGCTGCGCGTCGGGTGCAGCCCGGTGATGCCGCCGGAGCGCATGTCGCGGTAGACGTCGCGGCCCTCTCCCTCGCTCCACACCAGGCGCGCCGACTGCATGGCCAGCGCGCTGCGCAGCAGCGAGATGTGGACCGACTGGCCCTGGCCGGTGCGCTCGCGCTGGAACAGTGCGGACGAGACGCCGCCGGCGAGCAGCGCTGCCGCGTAGTAGTCCACCACCGAGCCGTAGACGATCTCCGGCTGGCCGGGCGGGCCCTGCATGGCGCAGATCCCCGTCATCGCCTGCAGCACCTGGTCGTAACCGGCCCGGTGCTGCATCGGCCCGCTCTCGCCGTAGCCGGTGAGGCTGCAGTAGACCAGCCGCGGGTTCACCTCGCGCAGGCTTTCGTAGGCGATCCCGAGCCGCGCGGGCACGGAGGGGCGGAAGTTGTGCACCAGCACGTCCGCATCGCGCACCAGCCGCAGCAGCACCTCGCGGCCCCGCGGGTTCTTCAGGTCCAGCGCGACGCCGAGCTTGCCGCGGTTCACGCCCAGGAAGGCACGGCCTTCGGCGGCGAGCGTGGACGGGTACTTGCGCAGGTTGTCGCCCTCGGGCGGCTCGATCTTGATGACGTCGGCGCCCTGGTCGGCCAGCAGCGTGCAGCCATAGGGACCGGCGATGTAGCCGCTCAGGTCGAGGATGCGCACCCCGGCCAGCGGCCCGGCGTTGGAATCGGCAGGCAGGTTCACCGCAGGCTCCTCATTGCAGGCCGGCACGTTGCGCGGTCTGCGTCCAGCGTGCCACGTCCTTGGCCACCAGCTCGCGCAGCGCCTGCGGCGTCGACGGGGCGGGAACCGCGCCGGCCGTCTTGAGGAAGCTCGCGAACTCCTTGTCGGCGCAGATCGCCGCGACCTCGCGGTTCATGCGGTCGCGGATCGCCGGCGGCAGGCCGGCCGGAGCGAACAGGCCCCACCACACCTCCACCACGTAGTCCAGCCCCGCCTCCCTGACCGTCGGAATGGAGGGGTGGTCGGGGTCGCGCTGCTCGCTGGTGAAGGCAAGCATGGGCAACTTCTCGGCCGCCGTGCCGCGCACCGCGGCGATCGTCGTGACGACCAGGTCGATGCGGCCGGCCAGCATGTCGAGCTGGGCGGGTGCGATGCCCTTGTAGTTCACGCCGGTCATCCTGATGCCCGCCGTGTGGTTGAACAACTCGGTCGCGAGCTGCGTGCTGTCGCCGAGGCCGGCACTGCCGTAGTTGATCCGGCCCGGGTTCTGTTTCGCGTACGCGATCAGCTCCTGCACGTTCTTCGCGGGAAAGCCTTCGCGCGTCATGACCACGAACGGCGCGCTCGCCACGCGCGAGATCGGCTCGAAGGCCTTGACCGGGTCGTAGGGCGTCTTCTGCACTGCGGCGGTGGTCGCGAGCGAACCGGAGACGAACAGGAAGGTATAGCCATCGGCCGGCGAACTGGCCACGAGCTGGTTGCCGACGGTGCTGCCACCGCCGGCGCGGTTGTCGACCACCACCGACTGGCCCAGGGTGCTGCCCAGGCGCTGCGCGAGCCGGCGCGCGATCACGTCGTTGCTGCCGCCGGGTGCGAACGGGACGACGATGCGCACCGGCTTGGCGGGCCAGGCGTCCTGGGCGAATGCGCCGGTCGGACCGGTGAGAAGGCCGCAGCACAAGGCGCCGAGCGCGAGGAGGGAATGGCGTTTGGAAAGATGCACGGAAGGTCCTGCGAAAACGAGGGAAGGCGCGGCTGCGCAGATGCCCATGTTAGGGGCCTGCTAGCATAAGAAAAGCGATTCTTTGTCAACTCTCACTTGAGTTTCCCTCATGAAACTGGCCGCTCTCGAAACGCTGGGCGCCGTGCTGTCCACCGGCAGCTTCACCGCCGCTGCGCGCGAAGTGGGCGTGACCGCCAGCGCCGTCAGCCTGCAGATGAAGCAGCTGGAGGCGTACATCGGCCGGCCGCTGTTCGACCGCTCGGGCCGCACCGCGGTGCCGACGCCGGTCGCGCGCGAACTCGCCGCGGCATCGGCCACCGCGCTGGCCACGATCGAGGGCTTCCGCGCCCGCAGCCCGCTGGCGGTTTCGGGCATGCTGCGCCTGGGCGCCATCACCAGCGTGCAGAACTCGGTGCTGCCGCGGGCCTTGCGCCTGCTGCGCGACCGGCACCCGGGGCTGACGGTGCAACTGACGCTCGACGTGAGCGCGCCGCTGCAGGCCGGGGTGAGTGCGGGCCGGCTGGACGCCGCCGTCCTCGTGCGGCCTCCGCGCGGCGGGTCGAGCCGCCTGGCCTGGCGCGACCTTGCCCGCGTGCCCTTCGTGCTGGTCGCGCCGGCGGACGCCGAAAACCTGGGCGCCCAGCAGCTCCTGCGCCGCTACCCGTGGATCCAGTACGAGCGCACGCTGACCGGCGGGCGGGTGGCGGCGCAGTACGTGCGCCGGCTCTGTCCCGACAAGCGGGCCGCCTACGAACTCGCCGCCACCGACGCCATCATCGGCATGGTCGCCGAAGGCCTCGGTGTCTCGGTGATCCCGCGTCCGCGCGCACCCTTGCACCGCGCCTATGCATTTCGCGAGGTCACGCTCGGCGCCGCCGCTCCGGCGCGGCAGGTGGCGTGGGCCTGCCGCAAGACGGATGTCGAGGACAGGCGCCATGCCGCCGTCTTTGCCGCGCTGGCCCAGGCCTACGAGGCCGGCGACGGCGCTTAGGGGGCATGGCCCCGGCCGCGCGCAGCGGCGGCCCGCGCGCGGCCGTCTAAGATCCGCGGATGGAACCCTGGAGCCCTTCTTCCTGGCGCGCCCGCCCGGCGCGGCAGCTGCCGGCCTATCCCGCTGCGCCTGCGCTGCACGACGCGGAAGCACGGCTGCGCGCGCTGGCCCCGCTGATCTTTCCCGGCGAGATCTCGCAATTGCGGCAGCGCCTCGCGGCCGTGGCGCGCGGCGAGGCCTTCCTGCTGCAGGGCGGGGACTGCGCCGAAAGCTTCGACGAGGTGGGCCAGCATCCCGTCGAATCCACGTTCCGCGTGATCCTGCAGATGGCGGTCGTGCTCACGTACGCCGCAGCCTGCCCGGTGGTGAAGGTCGGCCGCATCGCCGGCCAGTTCGCCAAGCCGCGGTCCTCGGATTCGGAGACCGTCGCAGGGGTGACCCTGCCTTCGTACCGCGGCGACATCATCAACGGCAGCGCCTTCACGGCCGAGGCACGGCAACCGGATCCGGCCCGGCTGCTCACCGCCTATGCCCACTCCGCCGCGACCCTCAACCTCCTGCGCGCCCTGGCCCAGGGCGGCTTCGCCGACCTGCACGAGGTGCATCGCTGGACGGCGGACTTCGTGCGCGCCAGTCCCCAGGGAGAGCGCTTCGAGGAGCTCGCCGAGCGCATCACGCAGTCGCTGGCCTTCATGCAGGCCTGCGGCTTCGACGCGGCCCGCGCGCCGCAACTGCACGCCGTGGAGTTCTACACCTCGCACGAGGCGCTGCACCTGCACTACGAGGAAGCGCTGACCCGCGAGAGCGAACGCGACGGCGGCTGGTACGGGGGCTCCGCGCACATGCTGTGGCTGGGCGAGCGCACGCGCCAGGTCGACGGCGCCCATGTGGAATACCTGCGCGGCGTGAGCAACGTGATCGGCGTGAAGCTGGGGCCGACGGCGGACGCCGACGACGTTCTGCGCCTGCTGGACGTGCTCGATCCGCAGCAGGATCCGGGCCGCATCGTCCTGATCAGCCGCATGGGCAGCGAGCAGGTCACGCAACGCCTGCCGGCGCTGCTGCGCTCCGTCAGCCGCGCGGGGCGCACACCCGTGTGGTGCTGCGATCCCATGCACGGCAACACCGTCACCGCCGCCAGCGGCTACAAGACGCGCGACTTCGAACGCATCCTGCAGGAGGTGCGCGGCTTCTTCGCGGCGCACGCGCAGGAGGGCACGCATCCCGGCGGACTGCACTTCGAGATGACCGGGCAGGACGTCACCGAGTGCCGCGGCGGCGCGCAGGCGCTGACGGACGAAGGTCTGGCCAGCCGCTACCGCAGCGCCTGCGATCCGCGCCTGAACGGTTCGCAGAGCCTGGAGCTGGCCTTCCAGATCGCCGACGTGCTGAAGTCGGCGCGCCGGACGGACCGCTGAAGCCGCGTCAGAGCCCCAACGCCAGTTGCGCGGCTTCGGACATGCGCGAGCGGTCCCACGGCGGGTCGAACACCATGTTGACCTTCACCTCGCCGACTTCCGGCAACTCCAGCACCTTGTCGGCCACTTCCTCGGCCAGCAGGTCGCCCATCCCGCAGCCGGGCGCCGTGAGGGTCATGTCGATTTCGATCCGGGTGCGGCCATCCGGCAGCGGCCCGGGCTCGCACCGGTAGACCAGGCCCAGCTCCACGATGTCGATCGGGATCTCGGGGTCGTAGCAGGTCGCCAGGGTGCGCCAGATGCGGGCCTCGAGATCCATTTCCCCGTGGTCGCCTTCGGGTTCCGGCGCCGGGACCGGCTTCCCGATCGCATCGGCATCGCTGCCCTTGAGCCGCACCAGCTGCCCCTCGACCACCAGCGTGAAGTTGGAGCCGAGCGCCTGCGTGATCTGCCCCAGTGTCCCGGGGTCCAGTTCCAGCGTCGTGCCATCGGGGATGCGGTCGACGGTGACCGGACGGCGCACGATCACCGATTCGCGCCTGGCTTTCACGCGCTGGCCTCCGCGGCGGCTGGCACCGGTTCCTGCAAAGCGTGCATGAGGGCATGCCACCCGAGCAGGGCGCACTTGATGCGCGAGGGGTACTGGCGCACACCCGCCAGGCTCACCAGCTTGCCCAGCGACGCCGCTTCGGGCTCGGCCTCGCCGGTGAGCACGGCGCGAAAGCGCTGCGTCCAGGCCTGCGCGGTGGCCACGTCGGCAGCCAGCACGGCCTCGGTCATCATCGAAGTCGAGGCGATGCAGATGGCGCAGCCCTGGCCGGTGAAGCCGATGTCGGCGATGCGATCGTCCGCCAGCCTCAATTGCACCCGCACCTCGTCGCCGCATTGCGGGTTGCGGCCCTGCGCTTCGTGCGTGGGCGCGGCAATGGGGCCGAAGTGGCGCGGGGCGCGCTTGTGTTCCAGCACCAGGTCCTGGTACAGGTCGTCGCCGACGATGTTCATCGCAGCACCTCCAGCGCGTGGGCCACGGCCTCGGCCAGCCGCTCGACTTCCTCGTGCGTGTTGTAGATGGCGAAGGAGGCCCGGGTGGTCGGCCCGACGCCCAGGCACGCCAGCAGCGGCTGGGCGCAGTGGTGGCCGGTGCGCACCGCGATCCCGTGCGCGTCCAGCAGCGTGCCGATGTCGTGCGGATGCGCCCCGTCGGCGACGAAGGACACGATGGCCGACGCGTTCGCGTGCGGGGCGAGCACGGTCACGCCGGGCAGCGCGGCCAGGCGCTGGACCGCATGGGCGCGCAGGGCCCGCACGTGCGCGTCGATCGCATCGCGCCCGACCACGTCGATGTAATCGGCCGCCGCGGCGAGCCCCACCGCGCCGGCGACGTTGGGCGTGCCGCCTTCCAGCCGGGCGGGCAGTTCGGCCAGCCCCGCGTCGCTCTCGCTGACCCATTCCACCATGTCGCCACCCAGGCGCGACGGCGCCAGCCGCTCCAGCGCGGCGCGCCGGCCCGCCAGCACGCCGATGCCCATCGGGCCGTACATCTTGTGGCCGGAAAAGGCCAGGAAGTCGCATTCGAGCTGCGCCAGCTGCGGCACTTCGTGCGCCATCGCCTGGGCCGCGTCCAGCACCGTGAGCGCGCCCGCTTCGGCCGCCAGGGCCAGCAGCGCCTCGTAGGGCGGCCGCTCGCCGGTGGCGTTGGCGCAGGCGGTGAGCGCGAAGACGCGCGTGCGCGGCCCCAGCAGCTGCGCCAGGTCGTCGGGGTGCAGCCGTCCGGCTGCATCCGGGCGCAGCACCAGCAGGCGGGCACCGCTGCGGCGCGCGGCCCACTGCCACGGCACCAGGTTGGCGTGATGTTCGAGCGCGGTGGTGACGATCTCGTCGCCGGCACGCAGCACCGGGAGCGCGAGCGCCGCATCGGACAGGCCGCCGGCGACCAGGTTGAGCGATTCGGTGGTGCCCGAAGTGAAGACCAGTTCGTGCTGCGCGCCGGCGCCGATGAAGCGCTTGAGCCGCGCGCGGGCCTGCTCGAAGGCGTCCGTCGCACGCTGGCTGAGCGTGTGCACGCCGCGATGGATGTTGGCCCGGCTTTCCTGCTCGAAGGCCGCCATCGCGTCGCGCACCGTGCGCGGCATGTGGGTGGTTGCGGCGTTGTCCAGGTAGGCGAGCGGTGCGCCATGCACCTGCTGCGCCACGCCTTCGAAGCCGCCGGCCAGCGTGCGCGCCGAGAGCAGGTCACCCATGGCCGGCCTCCTGCGGGTCCAGGTCGAACTGGCGCGCCAGCGCCGCGGACAGTGCTTCTTCCAGCCGCATCTGCGCGGGCAGCGTTTCGTCGTCGATCGCGCGCGCGAGCACCGCCCGGGCCAGGCCGGCGACGATCAGCGCGCGGGCCTGCGCCTCCGCGATGCCGCGCTGGCGCGCATGGAACAGCGCCTCCTCGGGCAAGGCGCCCCAGGTGGCGCCGTGCGCGGCCTGCACCTGGTCGTGGTGGATCTCCAGGTGCGGGCGCAGCACGATGCGCGGCTGCCCGGCGACGGGGATGCCGGCCAGGCGCTGGCGGGCCTGCGCGTCGTCGCAGCCGGCGGCGATGCGGGTGTGCGCGCTGGCCACCACCTGCGCGGTGGCGCCGGGCAGCGCGAGCATCTCGATGCCGCTGCGCGTGCGGGGCGCCGCATGGCGGGCCAGCACCTGCTGCTCCAGCGCACCGTTCGCCGCCAGCAGCACCCCCGCCGTCGCGACGGACGCACCCTCGCCCTTGAGCTCGAACACGTTGCGCTGCAGGTGGTAGGCGCCGCCGGTCGCCAGCAGGCACTGCGCGTACGCGGCCTCGCGCTCCAGCCGCGCGTGCACGTGGTGGGCCACGCGGTCGCCGGCGCCGGGAAGGACGGATCGCAGGTGCTGCAGCTGCGCGCCCTCTTCCAGCATCACGTGCAGCTGCAGGTTCTGGGTGACCGCTGCGCCCGGTGCGAAGGCGTGCGTCTCCAGCAGCACGCAGCGGGCACCGGCCTGCAGTTCCAGCAGCAGCAGCGGGGCTTCGACCGCCCCGTGGCCGCGGTGCTCCAGGTGCAGCAGGGTGGGCGCTGCGCCCGGCGCCGTCGCGCCGACGCGCACCCGCAAGGCGTGGCGCAGCAACGCACGATGCGCCCAGGCGAAGGCGGCCGCATCGTCGTCGCCCGGGGACGGAACGGCCGACATCAACCTGACACGCTGCGCCGGCTTCGCCATGTCGAACCAGCGCAGTGCCGCCGCGCCCGGAGGGACGCCGGGCACTTCACGCAAGGACCAGCCGCAGTCCGGCGGTCCGCTGTCTTCGCGGCCTTCCTCGCCCAGCCAGGCGGCCGCGGGCGGCGGCGGCAGGTGCCGGAACAGTTCGGCGCGGCGCGGAATCCAACCGTGCGCCGCAAGATGCGCGCGGGCGGCGCGGCGCGGGTCGAGGGCCGTGTCCATCGCTCAGGCCTCCAGCGCGGCGGGCGCGCGCACGTAGCCGCTGCGGGCGATGTCGTGCACCATCTCGAGCCCGCCGCTCTGCGCGATGCGGCCGCGGTCCAGGCGCAGCACGGCGTCGGGTGCCAGCGACTCGATCAGCTGCTGGTAGTGGGAGATGACCAGGAAGCCGGTGCCCTGCGCCCGCAGCGAGCGGACCAGGTCCACGGTCGCGCGCACGCCGTCGACGTCCATGCCGGAGTCGATCTCGTCCAGGATCGCCAGGCGCGGCTTGAGCATGGCCAGTTGCAGCAGCTCGTTGCGCTTGCGCTCGCCGCCGGAGAAACCCTCGTTCACCGGCCGGTTCAGCATCGCCTCGGGCAGGCCCACGCCGCGGGCCGCGCCGCGCGCTTCGCCGAGGAAGTCGAAGGCGTCCAGCGGCGCCTCGCCGCGCGCTTCGCGCACGGCATTGACGGCCGTGCGCACGAACAGGTTGTTCTTCACGCCCGGGATGTCGGGCGGGGCCTGGAAGGAGACGAACAGCCCGGCGCGGGCGCGCGCCTCCACGCTCAGCGCGAGCAGGTCCGCTCCGGCCAGCAGGGCGCGGCCGCCGGTCACGCGCAGACGGGGATGGCCCGCCAGCGCGAGGCCGAGGGTGCTCTTGCCGCTGCCGTTGGCGCCCATGAGGACGACGACGGCCCCGGCACTCACCTGCAGCGAGACGGATTCCAGCACGTTGCGGCCGGCAACCTCGACGCGCAGGTCCTGCACCTGCAGCACGGGTGGGGTGGGATGCATGGGTTCTTTCCTGGTCATGGTCTTCAGCCGACGGCGCCTTCCAGCGAGACGGCCAGCAGCGAGCGCGCCTCGAGCGCAAACTCCATCGGCAACTCCGCCAGCACCGACTGGCAGAAGCCGCCGACGATCAGCGCCGTCGCCTCCTGGGCGTCGAGGCCGCGCTGGCGGGCGTAGAACAGGCGCTCCTCGGAGATGCGGGTGGTGGTCGCCTCGTGTTCCACCTGCGCGTCGGCCCGCGCCGCCTCCACGTAGGGGAAGGTGTGGGCGCCGCAGTCGCCGCCGATCAGCAGCGAGTCGCACTGGGTGTGGTTGCGCGCGCCCTGCGCCGTGGGCGCCACCCGCACCAGGCCGCGGTAGCTGTTGTGCGCGTGGCCGGCGCTGATGCCCTTGGCCACGATGCGGCTGGTGGTGTCGCGGCCGATGTGGATCATCTTGGTGCCGGTGTCGGCCTGCTGGAAGTGGTTGGACACCGCGACCGAGTGGAACTCGCCGCTGGAGCCGTCGCCGCGCAGCACCACGCTGGGGTACTTCCAGGTGATCGCCGAGCCGGTCTCGATCTGCGTCCACGCGATGCGCGAGCGCTGGCCGGCACACAGCCCGCGCTTGGTGACGAAGTTGTAGATGCCGCCGCGCCCGCGCTCGTCGCCCGGGTACCAGTTCTGCACCGTGGAATACTTGATGCGCGCATCGTCGTGGGCGACAAGTTCGACCACCGCCGCGTGCAGCTGGTTCTCGTCGCGCTGCGGCGCGGTGCAACCTTCGAGGTAGCTCACTTCGCTGCCGGCCTCGGCGATGATCAGCGTGCGCTCGAACTGCCCGGTGTTGCGCGCGTTGATCCGGAAGTACGAGGACAGCTCCATCGGGCAGCGCACGCCCGCCGGCACGTAGACGAAGGAGCCGTCGGAGAACACCGCCGAATTCAGGGCGGCGTAGAAGTTGTCGCCCGGCGGCACCACCGATCCCAGGTAGCGCTCGACCAGCTCCGGATGGTGCTCCACCGCGTGCGAGAAGGAGCAGAAGATCACGCCCGCCTTCGCCAGCTGCTCGCGGAAGGTCGTGCCGACCGAGACGCTGTCGAACACCGCGTCGACCGCGACGCCCGCGAGCCGCGCGCGCTCGTGCAGCGGCACGTTCAGCTTCTCGTAGGTCTCCAGCAGCTTGGGGTCGACCTCCGCCAGGCTCTTGGGTCCGTCCTTCAGCGACTTCGGGACGGAGTAGTACGACAGCGCCTGGAAGTCCGGCGGCTCCATGCGCAGGTGCGCCCAGTCCGGCGGCGCCATGGACTGCCAGCGCTGGAACGCGGCCAGGCGCCAGCGCAGGAGGAAGTCGGGCTCGCGCTTGCGCCGCGAGATCTCCCGCACGGTGGCTTCGTCCAGCCCCGGGGGCAGGGAATCGGACTCGACGTCGGTGACGAAGCCGTGCCGGTAGGTTTGCTGCAGCGCGCGTGCGAGCGGCGCGTCGGTGGCGCTGTCAGGCATGGAGCACCCTTTCGGTGGCGGCGACGCGGGCGCGCAGCGGCAGTTCGTCGAACAGGGACAGGAGCGCCTGCCGGTCCAGCAGGACGATGGACCGGCCATCCACCCGCAGCAGGCCGCGCCGGTGCATTTCGGTGAACGTGCGGCTGACCGTCTCGATCTTCACGCCCAGGTAGCTGCCGATCTCGCGCCGCGTCATGCGCAGGTGGAACTCGGTGGCCGAATAGCCGCGGGCATGCAGCCGGTGCGACAGGTTCAGCAGGAAGGAGGCGACGCGCTGCTCCGCGTTCATGCAGGACAGCAGCACCGCCAGCTTCTGCTTGCGCACCAGTTCGCGGGCCAGCAGGTGGGGCAGGCTCGCCTGCAGGGGCGTCATCCCTTCGAGCTCCGTATCGGTGTGGGGGAAGACGACGACTTCCGAGTCCTCCAGCGCGACAGCGGTGCTGGCATGGCAGTCGCTGGCCAGGCCGTCCAGCCCCAGCATGTCGCCCGCGAGCTGGAATCCCGTGACCTGCTCGCCCGCGTCCGGCGTCGCGACGGTCGTCTTGAAGGTGCCGCTGCGCACCCGGTACAGGCTGCGGCAGCGATCGCCCTCGAGGAACAGGATCTCGCCGCAATGCACCCGGCGGCGCGGCGCGACCGCCCAGGCATCGCGCGGGTGCGGGGCGCCGTAGGCCGCGCGTCCCGCTGCGCCGGAGCGGCCGAAGGCGAGGACGGCGGCGTTCATTGCACGCCGCCCGCAGCGTGCAGCACGACGATCACGCGGGGGTCGTCCGCATGCTGCAGGAGCAGGCGGCGCACCCGGTCCTGCCAGGCGGCGCGGAACGCCTCCTGCTGCTCGGGCGACGCGACGCCGCGCACGCACAGCGGCATCAGCTCCATGGCTTGCGGGTCGCCCGGCACGGGCCGCAGGTCGGCCGACACGCCGACGGTCGTGCCGGTATCGAGCCGCGTGAAGCGCATCTGCGTGGCGATGGGCGCGCCGTACGCGAGCAGGCCCTGGCGCACGAAGCGCCCGCCGATGCCGTGGAAGCCGCCCTCTCCCGCCGCGCCGGTGAGGAAGCCGGCGACTCCGCCGATCACGCCCGTCACCCCTTCGGTCGCCGGATCACGCAGTTCGACCCGGAGTTCGCCGCGTCGCGGCAGCGCGTCGGGGTACAGCGCGCGCAGCGCGGCGCGCGTCATGAGGAAGGCGCTCGCCACCGTGGGGCACGAGTGGCCGGCGAACTGCACGGCGTGCGCATAGCGGTATTCCAGCTGCCCGTCGCGCACGGCCCCCAGGAACTCCGCCAGCGGGTCCTGGACCCGGATCACCGGCGCTTCGTCGAAGAAGGAGGGGAAGGAGGCGAAGGCGTCGGTGGTCATGGCGGCGGTTCCGGTGCGCGGGCACTTGAACATGAGTCTTTGATGAATCTTATTGTAGATGCTGCCGCGCGCCGAAAGCCCAGTGACCCTTCTGTTGGTACCGTTGTTGTCCCTTGCAGCCCACCGGCATTCCCGCGCCACAAAGATTCATATTCAGTGCATCTTATAATCTCCGCTCTTCGACAAGACGACGCGACATGCCCACCCCCGATCTCTGCACCGAGGAAGAAGTGACCCGGCTGGTGCACGGCTTCTATGCACGGGTCCGGCAGGACCCCCTGCTCGGCCCCATCTTCGACACCCACGTCCGGCACTGGGACCGGCACCTGGCCACCATGGTGGACTTCTGGTCCGGCGCGCTGCGCGGGACCGCGCGCTTCCGCGGCGCGCCCATGCCCAAGCACGCGGTGCTGCCCGGACTGAGCGCCTCCCTGTTCCAGCGCTGGCTGGCGCTGTTCCACCAGACCACGGCCACGCTCGACAACGCGCCCATGACGCAACGCGCGAACGATCTCGCCCTGCGGATCGCGGAAAGCCTCTGGTACGGCTACCAGGCCGCGCGCGCGGCCGGCGCGCAGGAAGGAGTGGCGTGATGGACAGCGCAGCCCTCAGCCTGCTCGCGGCCTTCCTGCTGTCGCTCCTCGGCCTGTTCGCCTTCATCTGGTCGCTGCGCCAGGGCCTGCTGGTGGAAAACCCGGCCGCGGCCTCGGTGATCTTCGCCCGCGGCGAGGTGGGCCGGGTGGACGACCCCGCCCTGCACGCCGCGCAGCAGCACTCGCTGCAGGCGGCGGCGACCGCCGCGCCGCCGCCCGGCGCCGACGCCGCCGACCTGCGCGCGCGGGTGCTGGCGGACCGCTCCAGCGCCCTGCCCGTCTTCATGTTCGCGGCCTTCGCCTGCTTCTGGCTGCTGCTCGGATCCGTCGCGGGCCTGACCTCGTCGATCAAGCTGCACGCGCCCGACTGGCTGGTGCAGCAAGGCTGGCTCACCTTCGGCCGCATCCGCACGGTGCACCTGACGGCGGTGCTCTATGGCTGGATCACGAATGCGGCGCTCGGCCTGATCCTGTGGCTGCTGCCGCGGCTGCTGCGCACGGAACTGCGCGGCGCCCCGTGGACGCTGCTCGGTGGCGCGCTGATCAACACCGGCATCGCCGCCGGCATCGGCGCCATCGCCATGGGCTGGAGCGACGGCATGGAGTACCTGGAGATCCCGTGGCAGATCGGCCTGTTCTTGGTCGCCGGCCTCGCGATGATCATCCTCCCGGTGCTGACCACGCTGGTGAACCGGCGCACCGAACACCTCTACGTGAGCGTCTGGTACCTGGTCGCGGGCCTGCTGTGGGTGACGCTGCTGTTCGTGGTGGCCAAGCTGCCCGGCGTGCACACCGGCGTGCAGCAGGCCACCACCAACTGGTGGTACGGCCACAACGTGCTGGGCCTGTGGTTCACGCCGGTGAGCGTGGGCGCGATCTACTATTTCCTGCCGAAGATCATCGGCCGGCCGGTGCGCTCGTACAACCTGTCGCTCCTGGGCTTCTGGACGCTGGCCTTCTTCTACGGCCAGGTCGGCGGGCACCACCTGATCGGCGGCCCGGTGCCGGGCTGGCTGGTCACGCTGTCGATCGTGCAGAGCCTGATGATGGTGATCCCGGTGATCGCCTTCACGATCAACATGGGCGGCACGCTGCAGGGCCGCATGCACCTGGCGCGCTGGTCGCCCACGCTGCGCTTCATGATGTTCGGCGGCCTGGTCTACCTGGCCTCCTCGCTGCAAGGCTCGATGGAGGCGCTGCGCAGCGTCAACGCCATCACGCACTTCACCCACTACACGGTGGGCCATGCGCACCTGGGCGCCTACGGCTTCGTCAGCATGGTGCTGTTCGGCGCCATCTACTTCATGCTGCCCCGCGTGCTGAACTGGGAGTGGCCGTATCCGCGCCTGATCACCGTGCATTTCTGGCTGGCCGCGACCGGCATCGCGATCTACTTCGTCGCCCTCACCATCGGCGGCTGGCTGCAGGGCCTCGCGATGCTCGATCCGGCGCGCGACTTCATGGCCTCGGTCACGCTCACGCGGCCTTACCTGGAATGGCGTTCCGTGGGCGG
The DNA here is from genome assembly GCF_016722765.1 of Ramlibacter alkalitolerans. GTDB lineage: Bacteria > Pseudomonadota > Gammaproteobacteria > Burkholderiales > Burkholderiaceae_C > Ramlibacter > Ramlibacter alkalitolerans. The sequence goes on from NZ_JAEQND010000004.1 coordinate 278,564, forward strand.
CTGCCTGATGCTGGCCAGCCACGTCGTCTTCGTCGGCCACTTCCTCGCGATGGCGCTGCGCTTCGGGCCGATGCGCACCGGTGCCGCCCTGTTCGGGACGGCGCGCCCCGAGGACCTGGAGCTCGCGTATGGAAAATGAAACCAAGCTGGCCGCCGGCGCGATGGTCGCCCTCGGCGTGGCGACCGCCGCCCTCGTGGTGCTGCCCTACCTGCAGGTGAGCGATGTCCCTGCACCGGCCAAGCTGCGGCCGTACACCGCCTCGCAACTGCGCGGGCGCGCCGTGTACGTGGCCAACGGCTGCGTCTACTGCCACAGCCAGCAGCCGCGCGACCGCGCGCTCGCCCCCGACGCGCAACGCGGCTGGGGCCGCGCCTCGGTGCCCGGCGACTACGTATACGACAAGCCCCACCTGCTGGGAAGCATGCGCACCGGGCCGGACCTGTTCAACATCGGCGCCCGTCAGCCGAGCAAGGAATGGCAGCTCGGGCACCTGTACCAGCCGCGCGCCTACGTGAAGGAATCGATCATGCCTTCCTACCCCTTCCTGTTCACGGTGAAGGATGCGGGCGAGGCGCAGCGCGAAGGCGAACAGCCGCTCGCCCTGCCCCCGGGCTTCGCCCCCGCGGAAGGCCAGGTGGTCGTGCCCACCCCCGAGGCGCTGGACCTGGTGAAGTACCTGCAGGCGCTGGACCACACCTATCCCGTGCTGCCCGCCGCGCCCCAACCCTGATCCCGAGACCGAAGACACCATGCCGATTCCCGCCCCCGCGCCGACGCCCGCGCAGCTGCGCGAAACCGCCGACCCCACCGAGCGCAGCCAGCCGATCCCGTTGCTGGTGGCCGGCATCACCCTCGCGATGGTGCTGGCCGGCGCCGGCTACATCCTGTTCTCCGAGCCCTTCGGCATGCCGGGCCTGGGCGATCGCCGCACGCTGGCCGACCTGCGGCCGGGCGCGGGTGCCGCCGGCGCCGTCGACGGCAAGCAGGTCTTCGCCGCCAACTGCGTCGCCTGCCACCAGGCGGCCGGCACCGGCGTGCCCGGCGTGTTCCCGCCGCTCGACGGATCGGAATGGGTGCAGGGCGAGCCGCGCGTGCTCGCCAATATCCTGCTGCACGGCGTCGAGGGCGAGCTCACGGTGAAGGGCCATCCCTACAAGGGCAGCATGCCTTCCTTCGCCCGCCTGGGCGACGCCGAACTGGCCGCCGTGGCGAGCTACATCCGAACGAGCTGGGGCAACCAGGCCGGCGCCGTCCCCGCGGAGCTGTTCACCGGCGAACGCAAGCAGAATCCGCGCGAGAAGCCCTTCGGCGGCGGCGCGGAGCTCGGGGCCCTGGCCGCCCGTTCCCCCTGACCCAAAGGACCTGCAATGCGGCTTGCGCGCATGACCGATTTCGCCATCCGGCTGCTGATGTACGTCGCGCAGCGGCCGGAGCGCCTCTGCACGATCGCCGAGGTGGCGGCCGCCTACGACATCTCCCAGACGCACCTGATGAAGATCACGCACCAGCTCGCCCTCGGCGGCTGGCTGGAGACCACGCGCGGCAAGGGCGGCGGGATCCGGCTCGGGCGGCCCGCCTCCGAGATCCGGCTCGGCGACGTGGTGCGCACCATGGAGCCGGATTTCTTCATCGTCGAATGCTTCTCCAGCGGCCACAGCTGCATGCTGCACGGCAGCTGCGACCTCACCGGCGTGATGGACGGGGCCTTGCGCAGCTTCATGAACTACCTCGACGAGTACACGCTGGCCGACGTGCTGCCCAAGTCCGACCCCGGGCGCGGCGCGCCGCTGCGCTTCCACGGCCGCAACAAGATCCTCGCCCGCTGATGCTGCGCACCGCCGTCGTCTGTGCCGCGCTCGTGAGCGCCGCTTGCGCCGGGGCCGCGCGACTCACGCACGGCTTCCAGGTGTGGACCGAGGAAGGCGCGCGCCGCATCGAGGTGGCCTTGGCTCCCGTGCCCGCCCCCGCAGTGTCCGTGCAAGGTCCCGGGCTGGCGGCAGGTGAGCTGCGCGGCCTGCTGGCGAACGGCCGCGACATCAGCGTGGTGGAGTTCGTCTACACGCATTGCGAGACCTTGTGCCTGGCCGGCGGCACGGTGTTCCAGCAGATGCAGGCCGCCTTGCAGGCGCGCGCCACGCCGCCGCACGTGCAACTGGTGTCGATCAGCTTCGACCCCGAGCGCGACGACCCGGCGCGGCTCGCCACCTATGCCGAGCGCATGGCGGCCGATGCGCGCTGGTGGCGCTTCGTGCGCGTGCCCACGGCCACGCAGACGCGCACGCTGCTGGATGCCTTCCGGGTGGTCGTGGTGCCGGACGGGCGCGACTTCCAGCACAACGCCGCCTTGCTGGTCGTCGACCGCGAGGGAAGGCTGCTGCGCATCTTCGACTTCGCCGAGCAGCAGCTCGCCCTCGACTACGCGCTCCACCTGGCCGAAGGAGGCAAGCCGTGAGGCGGCTGCAGACCCTGGCGACGCTGGCCGGCGTGGCCGTCCTCGCGCTGCCGCCGGTGCGCCGCTGGCTCGAAGCGAGCATGACCCTGCACATGCTGGTGCAGTTTCCGCTGCTGGTGGCCGCCGGCTTCCTGCTGGCGCGCACCCTTCCCGCGCGGGCGCGCGCAGGCATCGATGCCTGGAATGCCCAGGGCGTCGCCGGCCTGCTCGCCTGCGCGCTCACGCTGATGGTGCTGATGATCCCGCGCCTGCTGGACCTGGCGCTGGTCGATCCGCGCGTGGAGGCGCTCAAGTGGCTCGCCCTGCTCGCCTGCGGCGCGGCGCTGCAGCTCTCCTGGGCGCGGGTCAGCCTGGCGGTGCAGGTCTTCTTCCTCGGCAACGTGCTGCCCATGACGGCCGCGGTGGGCCAGCTTTACCAGGACGCACCGCTGCGCGTGTGCAACGCCTACCTGCTGGACGACCAGGTCCGCCTCGGCCAGGGCCTGGTCGCGCTCTCCGTGCTGGCGGCGGCGCTGGCCATCGTCCACGGCGTGTGGCGCGCCGGCGGCCTTTCGCTGCTCAGGGCGCGCGAAGAGCTGTAGCCGGCCCGGTCAGGCCGTGACGAGCCGCCGCAACCATTCGAGCAAGGCGGCCGGCAGCAGGTCGGGACGCGGCAGCCATGCATAGTGGCGCGGGCCGAAGATCGCCGGGATGTAGTCGGCGGCGCGGCTGTCGACCGTGAGGCAGAACGGCGCGATCCCCTGCAGCCGCGCCTCCACCACCGCCTGCCGCATGTCCTCGACGCCGTAGCGGCCCTCGTATTCGTCGACGTCGTTCGGCTTGCCGTCGGACAGCAGCAGCAACAGGCGGTGGCTGGCGGGCCGGGCGGCGAGCGAGGCGATCGCGTGCCGCATGGCGGCGCCGGCGCGGGTGTAGTGTTCCGGTTCCAGGCCCGCGATGCGCGCGGCCACCGGCGCAGCGTAAGGCTCGGCGAAGCCCTTGATGGGGCGCACCACCACGCCGGCCGGCCCTTCGCCGGAGAACGCGAGCACCTCGTAGGGATCGCCGAGGCCTTCCAGCGCCACGCAGACGAGCAGCAGGGCCTCGCGCTCGACGTCCACGATGCGGCGCCCGCCGGACACCCACGCATCGGTCGAACCGCTCACATCCACCAGGATGACGATGGCCAGGTCGCGCCGGGCGCGGCGTTCGTGCTGGTACAGCCGCTGGTCCAGGGGCAGGCCGGCGCGCAGGTCCGCCCGGGCCTCGATCCAGGCATCCAGGTCGGGCGCATCGCCATCCAGCTGGCGGCGCAGCGTGGTGCGGCGTGCGCGCAGGAGCTCGAAGCGGCGGCGGATCTGGTGCAGCATGGCGGCGTGCGCCGCGAGCGTGCGGGCGACCCATTCCGCGGACCCTTCCGCGGCCGGCTGCAGCAGCACCTGGGCGCCCGGGTGGCGATAGGCGCCGGAGCGCCAGTCCCATTCCGGATAGTGCAGCACGGAGCCCGTGGCCGCGCCAGGGGGCGCCGCGGGCCGCTGCGCGGCGGACACGGGCTCGTCGGACAGCAGCACCTCGCGCGGGCGGCCCGGCGTGCTCACGAGGCGCGCCTCCGGCAGTTCGGACAGCGCTTCGGCGAAATCCTCGGCGGCGGTGTCCGCCTGGCGGTCGGTGGGCCGCTGCAGGCCCATCGGGTCTTCCGCTGCCTCGTGCGGCTGCGCGGTCTGCACCATCCAGGCGCCGGGCTGGCGCTCGTCTTCGTCCTCCGCCGCCTCCCGAACGCGCGGCGAGCGCGCCAGCCGGGCGCTGCGCGGACGCTCGCCCGCCTGCGGCTCCTGCGCGTCGCCGCCCTGCGCGATGGAGGGCGCAGCCCGGAGCGCGCGGAACTCGCCGGTCCAGGCGTCGCGCCACAGCACCGGGCGCGAACCCCGCGGCTTTCGCGCCGGCTGGATCAAGGGCGCGACGGCACGCGCCGCGGCGAGCACATCGTCGGGTGAAGCCGGCAGCACCAGCAGGCCTGCGAGATCGGGCAGGCCCTCGGCGCTCACTCTGGCGGCGCCGGCCTGCAGCAGGGCGCGCGCGAGCCGCTCCATCGGCTGCAGCGCCGCGGGAAACGCCGACAGCGGCGGCCGCTCGGCCAGCGCGCGCTGCCGCAAGCGCGCGAGTTGCGGCTGCAGCCCGGGCAGGCGGATCTGCAGCGCATGCTCGCAGGCGCGGGCCTCCAGCAGCAGGTAGAGATCCGCCACCCCGTCGTCTGCGGCCGCCTGCCAGGCCCGCTGCGCGCTGCCGCGGACGGCGCGCATGGCTTGGTGCATGGCGAGCACGCGGAAGTGCTCCACCGCCTCGCTCGCACCGGCGTCCGGCGGCGCGTCGGCCGGCAGCCACAGCGCATCGCCGTCGGTCGCGGGCACCGCCCGCGGCTGCAGCGGCAGCGCGTCGCGTGCCATCCAGCGGCCCAGCCAGGTGGGTGCGACCGGCGGCTGCGCCGTGCGCAGCGGAAAACTGCGCCCGAAGGCGGCCGACAGCAGCAGGTCCAGCCGGCGGGCGACGTCCGGCAGCCGCGGCGTCGAAGGGCCCTCGACGGGGCGGCGATGCCGCACCCACAGGTCCTGCGCGAAGCCCACCGCATGGCGGGCCGCATCGACGAGGACGTCCTCCGCCTCGGCCATCAGGGGAAGGTCGCTTCGACCAGGTCGTGCATCGCCGACAGCAGCGCCGGTTCGTCGGACAGGGGCGAGACGATCGCGCTGTAGCAGGCGCTGCGCGGCTCGATGCCGCTGGCGATCAGGCGTGCCGCGGCGACCAGCAGCCGCGTGCTCGGGACTTCCGCCAGGCCGCGGTCCTGCAGGGCGCGCAGCCGCTGGGCGAGCTCCACCAGCGCGCGCGCGTGGCCGGCGTCGGTGCCGCCCTCGTGCGCCACGATCACCGCTTCGCGCTCGGGGGGCGGAAAGGTGAAGTCGAGCGCGACGAAGCGCTGGCGCGTGCTCGGCTTCAGGTCCTTGAGCATGCGCTGGTAGCCGGGGTTGTACGAGATCACCAGCTGGAAGCCCGGCGCGGCCGGCAGCAGCTCGCCGGTCTTCTCGATCGGCAGCACGCGCCGGTGGTCGGTGAGCGGGTGCAGGACGACCACCGTGTCCTGCCGCGCCTCGACCACTTCGTCCAGGTAGCAAAGCGCGCCTTCGCGCACGGCGCGCGTGAGCGGCCCGTCCTGCCACACAGTGGCGTCCTGCCGCACCAGGAACCGCCCGACCAGGTCGCTGGCCGTGAGGTCGTCGTGGCAGGAGATGGTGACGAGCGGCCGCCCCAGCCGCCACGCCATGAACTCGACGAAGCGCGTCTTGCCGCAGCCGGTCGGCCCCTTGAGCATGACGGCCAGCTGGCGGCGATGGCACTGTTCGAACAGCGCCACCTCGTCGCCGGCCGGCAGGTAGTAGGGCTCGCTGCGCGCTGCGTCCATCAGGCCGTGGCCGCGCGCGCCGGCGGCAGCGCATCCGCGTCGGCGTCGCCGATGATCTCGAAGCGCGGTGCGTACCGGAAGAAATCGACGATGAACAGCAGCGCGCCGACGGTGAACAGGCTGGCCGTGGCAATGAGCATCAGGAAGTGGACCTGGATCTTCAGCTGCGCGTCCAGGTAGCCCAGGCCCATGATGCGTTCCAGGTAGACCTGGCCGATGCCCGCCGTGGCGAACGACAGGGTCATGCCGAACATGCCGGCCAGCTGCAGCCAGAACGCCCACCAGCCGAGCGGCGTGCCCTGCTCGGGGCGGCGCGTCATCGCCGGCAGCGCATAGGAGATCATGGCCAGCACGATCATCGCGTAGGCACCGTAGAAGGCGGCGTGGCCGTGCATGGCCGTGATGAGCGTGCCGTGCGTCCACTTGTTCACCCCCGGCCAGGTGTGGGCCAGCCCGAGCAGCCCGGCGCCGAACAGCGTGAAGACGGCGCTGCCCACCGTCCAGTGCAGCGCGAGCTTGTTGGGGTGCGCCAGGCCGGAGCGGCGGATCGCGGAGTAGGCATAGACGGCCATCCCGATCAGCGCCAGCGGCTCCAGGGCGCTGAAGAAGCCTCCGAGCGGCAGCCAGTACGCAGGCACGCCGACCCAGTAGTAATGGTGCGCGGTGCCGAGGATGCCGGCGATGAACACCAGCCCCACGATCACGTACAGCCATTTCTCCATGGCTTCGCGATCGGCGCCGGACAGGCGGATCAGCAGGTAGGCCAGGAAGCCGCCCTGGATCATCTCCCACACGCCTTCGACCCACAGGTGGATGGTCCACCAGCGATAGAAGATCGCCACCGTGTAGTTCTTGAAGTGCAGCAGCGCCGGCAGGTACAGCAGCGCCGCCGCACCGAGCCCGAGCAGCAGCACGCCCTCGGTGGTGGTGAAGCGGCCCGACTTGCGGATGGTCATGACGATGTTGTAGAGGAACATGAGCATGACGATCACGATCACGACCTTGTGCGGCAGCGGCTGCTCCAGCAGCTTGTTGCCCGTGCCCCAGCGAAACAGGTAGGCGATGATGGCCGTCACGCCCATCACCACCCACAGTACCAGCTGGATGTACGCCAGCTTCGTGCTGTGCAGCTCCGTGCGCGATTCGTCGGGCACCATCCAGTAGGTCGCGCCCATGAATCCGGTGAGCACCCACACGATCAGCAGGTTGGTGTGGATCACCTTCGTCACGTCGAACGGCAGGATGTACAGCAGCGGATCCGGGCCCAGGTACTTGCTGGCCGACAGCAGGCCGAACACCAGTTGCAGCCCGAACAGGGCGACGGCCACGGCGAAATACCAGTAAGCCACCGATTGCGACTTGTATCTCATGGCGGCTCCCCCTTATTTCAGCGACGACAGGTAGGCGACCAGCTGGTCGATCTGGACGGGCGTGAGGCTCGTGCCGTAGGTGGCCGGCATGAAGGACGTGCCGTTGGTCGAGTACATCGGGCCGGGAACCACATGCGCGCTGGGCTGCATGATGGACTCGCGGATGTAGCCGGCCACGTCCTTGGCCGCGCCCTTGTAGCTGCCCGAGGCCAGCAACTGCTCGGCGCGCGCGCTGACCCCCGCGAGCGAAGGTCCGGCCATGTTGACGCCGGGCGCCACCGAATGGCAGGCGACGCAGGCCGGCTGCGCGCTGCGGAACAGGCTCTCGCCGAGCGCGATCGGGTCCTCGGCGCCGCTGACCGGGCGCGCGCCCGGCGGAGCCCCGCCGCCCCCGCCGCCGGCCGTGCCCGGGAAGCTCGCACCCGTGACGAGGATGGGGCGCGGCGGCCAGCCCTGCGTATCCACGTTGCTCACCCAGTCGAGGAAGGAGATCAGCGCCTTGATGTCAGGCTCGCTGATGTTCTGCTTGGGCATCAGGCGCCGGTGCTTGTTCTCGTCGTAGAACTTCGACGGATCCTTCATGTACGCGGTGAGGTAGGCCTCGCCGCGCAGCTTGGTGATCTTGGTGAGGTCGGGCGCGTAGTAGGCGCCCTCGCCGAACAGCGTATGGCAGTTGATGCAGTTGTTCTCGTGCCAGACGTCCTGCCCGCGCGAGACATCCGCCGTGATGCGGTCGGCGTTGGTGAGCTTGCCGAACTGGCGGTGGCTGTCGATGGTCAGCCCCAGGAACGCCAGTGCGGCAAGCGCAGTGGAACCGATGGCGAAGAGGCGCGCCTGCTTCTTGTTCATTGCGTGCCCCTCGCGCTACACCGAGATGCCGGACCAGTAACGGACTGCGGTGAAGCCCGCATAGGCGATCGCGACCACCATCAGCGCGACGACCGCCCACCCCAGGGCCCTCAGGCCCGTGGACCATGCTTGCATGAGATTCCTCCGGTTCGTTGTCCTCGTTGGAACCCCGCCTGGAGTTGAAGCACAGGAGCGGGGCGGCCATCCTAGCGCAGCACGCCCCTGCCCTGGACGCCGTCCGCCGCGCGGCAGACGCTCCGTGTCAGAAATTGGTTCCCCCATGCATGGCGGCGGCGGTCCGCCGCCCGGGCTCCTGGCCTAGAGGCCCGCTGCGCGGGTCAGCACGATGTTCGAGCCCGCCACCCGCATCGCCTCGTCCTTCGCCATCTCCACGTGCCGGCCGTCGTCGAGCCGGTACTCGGCGACGCCGGTGGGTTCCCAGCGCTCCGCGTTGCCTGGCACCAGCGCCAGGCGTTCGTACCCGCAGACCTTGTAGCGCTGCCCGTCGGAGCCGACGGCCGCAAACGATTCGAGCAGGTGAAGACGCGTGTCCATGGTCATGTCCTTTCGTCAGTGGCTGGATTGCGAACAGGATGGCGGTGTCGACCGGCGGCGTGCCCGCAGCGCCCGCGCCGTCTAGGCGGTGAACTGCGCGATGCGCGAAACGGCCATCACGCGCGCGCGGCAGGGCAGCCCGGTCGGTGATTCCCAGCAAGCGATGCTCCCGACGCGCAGTCCGATCAGCGCCATCCCGATCGGCGACAGGACGGAGATGTAGCCTTCGCGCGGCTCCGTCTGGCCGGGATAGCAAAGCACGAAGCGATGGCGGCGGCCGGTGGCCACATCCCGCAGGTCCACCTGCGCATACATGGCCACGACGTCGGACGGCACGAGCGTGGCCTGCACGACCTCTGCGCCACCGAGCAGTTCCGCCAGTTCGCCGGGCGCGTCGGCGCCGCGCAGTTGCGCGAGCCGGCAGAAATCGAGTTCGGAGAGCGTGCGCTCGCCAAGGGTTGCGGCATTCATGAAACGAACTCCATCGGACTGGAGCCCTGCGCGGGCTCGGGTTGGCGCGGAGTTGGCCCGGCGGTCGAAGCTGCGCTGGAAGGAAGTGCGGCCGCCGGGCTCAGGAATGTGCGGCGGTGCGATGCAGCACCAGCCCGCGCAGCGCGGCGCAGCACGCGTGCGATGGCGGTGCCGGCAAGGGCCGCGGCATGCAGGTGCCCTTCGGGTGCGAACGTGACAGCAGCAAGGCCATGAGGGACAGTATAGGCAGCGGCCCGCGCGCAGCAAGCCTCCACCGAATTCTGGCAAGCTTCGCCGGGTCTTCTCGCGCGGCCAGGGTGTAGGCGCGCTCCACGCGCCTGTGCGGTACCTTCCTACGGCCGAGATTGCCCGGATGGCCCATCATTGCTGCGACCATGAGACTCCGCACCCGCAATCGCATTGCCCTCCGCTGCGAGGAGGCCTGCCCCGTCCTCGCCCTGCTGCGTCCGCGCAGCGGTGCGACGCAGTGGATCGTGCGCGAGCGCTACGACATCGAGCCGTGGGTGCCCGCCACCGAATACGTCGACGGCTACGGCAACCTGTGCCAGCGCTTCACGCTCCCCGAAGGCGAAAGCGTGCTGGACGTGGAGCACGAGGTGGAAGTGCCGGACCAGATCGACGTCGACCTGGCCGCGCCGCAGGTGCCGCCGGCGCAGCTGCCGGACGAAGCGCTGCAGTACCTGCTGCAAAGCCGCTACTGCCCGAGCGACAAGATGTCGGAGCGGGCCAGGGAGATCGTGCAGGGCTGCCCACCGGGCTACCCGCAGGCCAAGCGCATCGAGAGCTGGATGCGCGAGAACATCGACTACCGCTACGGCGTGAGCGAGGCGAGCACCTGCGCCATGGACACGCTGGGCTGCCGTGCCGGCGTGTGCCGCGATTTCGCCCACGTGGGCATCGCCCTGAGCCGCAGCCTCATGATGCCGGCCCGCATCGTCGTCGGTTACCTGCATGAACTCGATCCGATGGACATGCACGCCTGGTACGAGGTCTTCCTCGGCGGCCGCTGGTACGCCTTCGACGCCACCCAGGAGGAGCCGCGCGGCGGGCGGGTGGTCGTCGCGCGCGGCCGCGACGCCGCGGACGTTGCATTCCTGTCCGAGTACGGCCCGCTGGAAGTGACGCAGATGGACGTGAGCGTCACGCGCGTGTAGCCGGCCTGGAACCACGATGCATCCCGCAGCGCCAGGCGCTCCCGGTACCGAGCCCGCATCGCCCGCCTTGCCGACGCCGGCCTTCGCCGCGCTGGGCCTGTCCGCCGAGCTCGCGCGCGCGTGCAGCGACGTGGGCTATGTGCATCCGACGCCGATCCAGGTGCAGGCCATTCCGCCGCTGTTGCGTGGCCAGGACGTGCTGGGACTGGCGCCCACCGGCTCCGGCAAGACCGCGGCCTTCGCGCTGCCGCTGCTGCAGCGGCGCGTGGCCGGACGGCAGCACGCGTTCAGGCGCGTGCGCGTGCTCGTGCTGGTGCCCACGCGCGAACTGGCGCAGCAGGTCGGCGAGGTGTTCCGCCGGCTCGGCGCCTCCTTCGCGCGGCCGCTGAAGGTCGCGGTGCTCTATGGCGGCGTGTCCGTGAACCCGCAGATGATGCGCCTGCGCGGCGGCGCCGACGTCGTGGTGGCCACGCCGGGGCGGCTGCTGGACCTCCTGGATCGCAACGCGGTGCGCCTGGATACCGTCGAAGCCCTGGTGCTCGACGAGGCGGACCGCCTGCTGGACTTCGGCTTCGCGGCGGAACGCGAACGCGTGCTCGCCGCGCTCCCCGCCGAACGCCAGAACGTGCTGTTCTCCGCCACCTTCGCGCCGGAGGTGCAGGCCCTCGCCGACGGCCTGCTGCGCGACGCCGTGCGCATCGAGGTGGCCGGCGAAGCGCGGGCCGCACCCGCCATCGAACAGCGGGTGATCCTGGTGGACCCGGGACGCCGCACGGAGTTGCTGCGCCACCTGGTGCAGGAGGGCGGCTGGCGGCGCGTGCTGGTCTTCGTCGCCACCCGCTACGCGACGGAGCACGTCGCGCGCAAACTCGCCGGCCGCGGCATGCATGCCGCGTCGCTGCACGGCGAGATGAGCCAGTCGCAACGAAGCCAGGTGCTGCAGGACTTGAGGGACGGCCGCTGCAAGGTCCTGGTGACGACGGACCTTGCGGCCCGCGGCATCGACATCCCGGGGCTGGACGTCGTCGTCAATTACGACCTGCCGCGCTCCCCCGACGACTACGTCCACCGCATCGGCCGCACGGGACGCGCCGGCGCGCAGGGCATGGCCGTGAGCTTCGCTGGCGCCGGAACGCAGGCCCACTTCCGCCTGATCGAGAAGCGCCAGCAAATGAGCCTGCCGCGCGAGCAGGTGAAGGGTTTCGAGCCGGTGGAGGTGGCCGTCCCGCCCGTGGCTTCGGAAGGCGTCGGCGGGGTGAAGGGCAAGAGGCCCAGCAAGAAGGACAAGTTGCGTGCCGCCGCGGCGCGCACATGATCTTCGTCAGTGCTTGCGCGGCCCCGAACCGCGACAATCGGAACCCTCAAGCGTCCGCACCAGCACCCTGGTGACCCGCCTCGAACCGCGCCGTCCAGGAGCGGCAGGCACCCACCCTGCCTTGCCCTTGCGCTGCAGCGCCCTTCCCCATCCTCAGGAACATCATGAAATTCGCATTCATCGCCCTGGCCTTGCTGGCCGCTGCACCCCTGGCCCAGGCCCAGGCCAACGGCGAGCACCCCGCCATCGTCGCCCGCCGTGTCATCGCATCGCAAGGCTACGACTACGCATCGGCCTTCTATCGCCACCCCGCGGGGCTGAGCCTCGCCGCCGAGGCGCCCCGTTCGGTCGCGGAAACCCCGTCGCCCGGGGCCGAACGCCGCAGCGGGGTCAGGCATGCCGGCACCGGGCGCGTCGCGTCGACCCGGTGATCTGCGCTGTGCATCGGTGCTGCACCGCCGGCTGAACTGCATCGTCCGGCAGGTCAGGCAGCTTCAGTACCCGACGCTGGCCCCCGGCACGTCGACGTGCACCACCGGTCTGCCGAGCGCTGCACTCGCGCAACGGCCGAACTGCTGCGCCCATTCGGGGTCCGCGAAGCCGGAGGGACCCACCGCCCGGGCCACCAGCAGCACCTTGTCGGCATTCAGGAGCTTGCCCGTGAGGCGCAGGGGCTCGCATTCCAGTTCGGTGAACTGTTGATCGAGCCAGGCTCGCGCCGCCTCCGCCGTCATCGGCTCCGCGTGTTCCAGGTTGATCCGCACAGGTGCGGCATCCTTGAACGTGACGCTCACTTCGCTCTTCATGGCAGTGCCCTCCTCCGGGATCCTGCCGAGCATTATGACCGCGCTACCTTGCTGCGATGGCGCCAGGTCGCGCGGGGCTGGCTCCAGCCTCGGCGTGATCCCGCAGCCCTTACTCGGGCTTGATGCCGAACGCCTTGGTCTGCGAGGCCCAGTGCTTCAGGTCCGCCGCCAGGAAGGTCCCGAACTGCTCCGGCGTGCCGAGCTCCGGAGTGCTGCCGTCGGCCTCCAGGCGGGCCTTCACGCGGGGTTGCTGCATCGCCTTGTTCACCGCGGCGTTGAGCGCGCGCGTCACGTCGGCGGGCAGCTTGGCCGGGCCGAGCACACCGAACCAGCCGTAGTTGGTCGTGTACTTCGGGATCTGCTCGGTGATCGGCGGTGCGTCGGGGAAGGCGGCGATGCGCTTCGTGCCGGCAACGGCCAGGGCGCGCAGCTTGCCGGACTGGATCAGCGGACGGGCACCGTTCACCGGCGCGAACATCAGGTCCACGTGGCCGGCCAGCACGTCCGCCAGCGCGGGGCTGGTGCCCTTGAACGGGATCTGCGTGACCTTCACGCCGCTGGCGAGCTCGAACTCGTAGGTGTCCATGTGCAGCGAGGAGCCGGTGCCGCCGATCGCGAACGTGAGGCCCTGCTTTTCCTTGCGGCCCTGGGCCAGCACGTCGGCCAGGCTCTGGAAAGGCGCGTCGGTGCGGGTGACCAGCACGCTCGAGACCTGGGCCAGCAGCGCAATGGGCGTGAAGTCGGCGACCGGATCGTAGGGCAGCTTCTTGAACAGCGACGCGTTCATCGTGTGGCTGGTGAAGGACACCAGCAGCGTGTGCCCGTCGGCCGGCGCGCGGGCGACTTCCTGCGCGGCGATGTTGCCGCCGGCGCCCGGCTTGTTCTCCACGATCACCGGCTGGCCCAGCGTCTTCGTCATGTCCTCGGCGATCTCGCGCGCCAGCGTGTCGGTGGTGCCGCCGGCCGAGGCGCCGACCAGCAGGCGGATCGTCTTCGACGGGAAGCCGGCCGCGTGGGCAGCGGCGGTGGCCAGGACCAGCATGGCGGCGACGGCCGTGCGGCGCGTGGGGAATCGATTCACTTCGTGTACTCCTTGCAGGTTCTCGGTGTCATTCGGACTGCGCCGCGGCGTCGTAGCGCGCCGCTTCGCGCAGCAGTTCGGGGGTGCCGATCAGGGCATTGAGCTGGTCGAAATCCAGCATGCGTTCGCGCTCGGGCGCGGTCGTCTCGTGCTGCCTGAGGCTGCCGTAGTAGCGCGCCAGCGTGTGCGCCACGGCCCGCGCCGTGCCGCCGGGGAAGATGACGATGCGAAAGCCCAGGCGACCCAGTTCATGCGCCGGCGTGACCGGCGTCTTGCCGCCTTCGACCATGTTGGCCAGCAGAGGGATGCGGGCGGCGAAGCGCTCGCAGGCGGCGCCCATCTGCTCCGGCGTGCGCAGCGCCTCGATGAACAGCGCATCCACGCCGGCAGCGAGGTAGGCCTCGGCGCGCTCCATCGCGGCCTCGAAGCCCTCCACCGCGATGGCGTCGGTGCGCGCCAGGACCAGCGTGTCGGCCGAGTGGCGCGCGTCCAGCGCCGCGCGCAGCTTGCCCACCATCTCGGCGCGCGGAATCACGCCCTTGCCATCGAGGTGCCCGCAGCGCTTGGGAAAGGTCTGGTCCTCCAGCTGGATCATCGCGGCGCCGGCACGCTCGAAGGCGCGGACCGTCCGCTGCGTGTTCAGCGCATTGCCGAAGCCGGTGTCGGCATCGACGATCACCGGCAGCGCGACGCGCTCGGTGATGCGCGCCAGCGTATCGGCGACTTCGGTGGCGGTCGTCAGGCCGACGTCCGAGCGGCCGAGGCGCGTGTAGGCGATCGAGGCGCCGGAGAGGTACAGCGCCTCGAAGCCGGCCTGCTCGGCGACCAGCGCCGTGAGCGCGTCGTAGACGCCGGGCGCGAGCACGGCCGGGGCGGACTGCAGGCGCTGCCTGAGATTCGTTCGGTTCTGGGTCATGGGGTGGCCTGGAGCTTGCGGCGCAACTGGTTCAGGAGGCCGCCGGCTTCGACCATGTCGAGCAGGAAGCCGGGAATGGGATCGCAGGCGAGCCGTCGCCCGTCGGCGGTCACGACCTGCATCGCCTGCAGGTCGAGCGCAACACACTCGCCCTCGCGCAGCACTTCGGCCTCGCGGCACGTGAGCAGCAGCAGGCCGAGGTTGAAGGCGTTGCGGAAGAACAGGCCGCTGAACGAGGGCGCGATCACCGCGCGCACGCCGAGCCGCACGAGCGCCGCGGCGGCCTGCTCGCGCGAGGAACCGATGCCGAAGTTGGGGCCGGCCGCAAGCACGTCGCCGGCCTGCACGTTGGCCGCGAACTCGGGGCGCACGCCTTCCAGGCAATGCGGCGCGATGCCGTCGATACCGAGCTTCATGTAGGCGCCCGGCGCGAGCTGGTCGGTGTCGATGTCGGCGCCGAAGCGCCAGACGCGGTGCGTCGCGGGTGCGGTCATGCGAGCACCTCGCGCGGATCGGCGATGCGGCCGCGCAGGGCCGAGGCGGCGACGGTGTACGGCGAGGCGAGGTAGACCTGCGCGCTCGCCGAACCCATGCGGCCCTTGAAATTGCGCGCCGTGGTCGCGATGACCGTCGCCCCGTCCGGGATGCTGCCGCCGTAGCCGGAGCAGGCGCCGCAGGAGGTGGGCAGCAGTTCGGCGCCCGCTTCGCGCAGGGCGCCGAGCACGCCTTCGGCTTCGGCGGCCTGCTGGTCCTGCAGGCTGGCCGGGGCGACCATCAGGCGCGTGCCGGCGGCGACGTGCTGGCCGCGCAGCACGGTTGCGGCCGCGCGCAGGTCGTCGAGCTTGGCGCCCGTGCAGGCGCCGATGTAGGCGACCTGCACCGGCGTGTCGCCGTACTCGCCGACGGCGTGGGTGTTGGCCGGGCTGTGCGGCGCCGCCACCTGGGGCGCGAGGGCCGCGGCGTCGAACGAGAAGGTGCGGGCGACGCTTTCGTCCACGTCCGCATCCGTATGCCAGCCGTCGATCTCGATCGCCTCGGCCGGCACGCCGGCGGCCAGCAGCCACTCGCGCGTGACCGCGTCAGGCGCGATCAGGCCGGCCTGCGCGCCCATCTCGGCACTCATGTTCGACAGCGTCATGCGTTCCTGCATCGAAAGCGCCTGCACGGCGGGCCCGCAGAATTCGACCGCCTGGTAGTCGGCGCCGTTCATGCCGAAGCGGCCCGTCAGGTGCAGGACCATGTCCTTGGCGGAGACGCCGGCGCCGAGCCGGCCGTCCCACCACATGCGCAGCGTGAGCGGCACCCGCACCCAGATCTCGCCCGTGACGACCACGCCGAGCATTTCCGTCGCGCCGATGCCGAACATGTAGGCACCGAAGGCGCCGCCGGTGGGCGAGTGCGAATCGCCCCCAACGCAGAACATGCCGGGGCGCACGTGCCCCTTCTGCGGCAGCACCACGTGGCAGATGCCGATGGAATCGTAGACATGCGGCAGTTGCTGCTCGCGCGCCCAGTCGCGCGCGATGCGCACGATGCGGCGCGAATCCTCGTCGCGCTCGGGCACGTAGTGGTCCATCACCAGCACCACCCGCTCCTTGTCCCAGATCTTCGCGCCCAGCTCGTCGAGCATGGGCTGCAGGCGGCGCGGCCCGGACGAATCGTGGAACATCGCGAGGTCCACGCGGCAGTTCACGATCTCGCCCGGTGCCACGTGCGGGCGGCCGCTGGCGCGGGCGATGAGTTTTTGCGCCAGCGTCTGCGGCGGGGGCGGCGGGGAATGCATGGATGCCTTTCTTCGCTCAGGACAGGATTTCGTTGGCCACGATGCGCGCCTCGATGCCGCCGACCTCGGACAGCTCCATCCGGTATTCGTAGCGGTCCGGACGGTACAGGCCATGCAGCAGCTGCACGGGCCGGTCGTCGACGTCGTGCACCAGGCGGCGCACCCACAGCAGGGCCGCGCCGACCGGCACCTGGAGTTCGGCCGCCACCTTGATGTCGGCCTGGCGCGCCGAGATGCTCTGCACGGCGCGGCCGGGCTGCACGCCGCCGGCCTGGAGCAGCTCCAGGATCGGCTTGCTCGCGAGCTCGGCGCGGCCGAAACCGCGCACCAGGAACTCGGGCACGTAGGTCGTGATGTACGACAGCGGGCCGGCGGCGGTGCTGCGGCGGCGCACCGCCTTGCGCACCTTGTCGCCCTCGGGCAGCTGCAGCGCCGCGGCGAGTTCGGCCGTTGCAGGCATGGCGCGCCACTCGATCACCTTCACGGTGGTGCCGCGGCTGACGCTCACGATGTTGGCCAGCAGGCCTTGCAGCGGCTCGGCGGCCGGTGACACGGCGGCGGCACCGCGCGCTCCTGGGGCCCGCGGCGCGGGGCGCGAGCGGCGGCCGTTCTCGCGCACGATGCGGCCTTCCTGCGCGAGCTGCTCCAGCGCGCGGCGCACGGTGACGCGGCCGACCCCGAAGTCGCGGGCCAGCTCCATCTCGCCGGGCAGGCCGTCGCCATGGCGGCCATCCTGCAATTGCTCGAGCAGCACCAGGTACACCTGGTGGTACTTGGAGATCGGCAGGGTGTGGGCTCGCTCGCGCATGGCTGTCCTAATTATAGGACAGGTCCGGGCGCGAAGCTCGCGCGGGAGCGGGTACCGGCAGCCGGTGGCCTCCGGACCGGACCAGGACGGGTCCCTGTCCGTCTCTGCGACTGTCCCCCGGCGCGGATGAGAACCGTTGCCCGAGTTGGCGACACGCCCGCGCCTCCTCCTTGATGTCGCCGAGCCGGACAGGGACCCGTCCTGGTCCTGCGGCGTGCGGGTGGGAGACGGCTGCCCCCTGCGACGCTCGCAGGAGCCGCACTGTTCCGCGTCGCGGCAGGCGCTGCGCGGTGTGGGCCCGCAATCAGGAGCAATCACCTGAAAGGATGCTGCCGGCGGCGGAGCGGGCTACGCAGCGAAGCGATGCGAGCCCGCGTACGTTTCTGGCCATCGCACCACTTGTTTGAGTCTGAAGTCGGACCGCGAGCGGTTCGACTTCGGACGAGTTGTGGTGCGCGACGCCGCCGGCAGCGTCCTTTCAGGGCAGTCGGCGCGCGAAGCCGCCGACCGATGCTCCGCGGGCCCGCACCGCGCAGCGCCTGCCGCGACGGACCCCGCACTACGAAGCGGGCGCAGGGTTTCCAAACCTGCGTCCCGAAAGAGGCGAAGAGCCAGAGAATGCCTCAGGCGCGCCGGCTCACGCATCGGGCTCGGGGGTTCCGAGAGCCGTTGCAAGCTGCAGGATGAAAGGCCGCGCCACCAACGCGAGCAGGCGCACCGCAGCGATCTCGTGCGCCTGCCACTGCGGGCGGGTTCCCAGCACGTTGAAGGTCGCGCGCGTCCGGCCGCCGCTCAGCACGGGCGCGTTGATCACACTGCGCAGGCCGAGGGAGGTGATCAGCGCGACGTCGTCGAACGCGGCCGCGAGGGCGGCCTCGCCCTCGCCGACGAAGAGCTCGCCGTGCACCAGCAACTGCTCGGTCCATGGCGTGCGCAGCTTGCGCTTGCGCCCGCCGACGGGATAGGCCTGCGGGTCCGACGTCCAGGCCCGCAGCAGATGGAGTTCACCCGGCGGGTCCTGCGGCCGCGTCGCATCCACGTTCACCGTGAGCAGACCGGGCCCCAGCAAGGCGCGCCGGGCGGCGTCGATGTGGGCCAGCGCTGCAGCCGGATCCTCGCAGCGGTGCAGCGCGTCGCACAGCCGCTGGCTCTGTGCGAGCAGCACGGCGGCATCGGCGACGCCGTTCCCGGCGCCGGGCAGCGCGGCGCTCTCGATCGCCACTTTCAGTCCAGCTTGATCGCCAGGTCCCGGATGACCTTGCCGTAGCGCTCGGTGTCGGACTTGAGCTGCGCTGCCAGCTGCTCCGGGGTGCTGATCACGAGGTCGACGCCGATCGCATCCATGCGCGCGCGCATCTCCGGCAGCGCCAGCGCCTTGTTGATCTCGGCGTTCAGGTGCTGCACCAGTTCGCGCGGCATGCCGACGGGTCCGAACACGGCATACCAGACGCTCATCTCGTAGCCAGGGAGCACCTCGGCCACCGTGGGCGTGTCGGGCAGCAGCTTGGAACGCTTCGGTTCGGTCACCGCCAGCAGCTTCAGCTTGCCCGCCTTCACGTGCGGCAGCGTCTGCGTGCCGGCGGAGAACAGCACCTGCGTCTCGTTGGCCACCGTGGCCAGCACCGCCGGCGAGCCGCCCTTGTACGGCACGTGCAGCATCTGGATGCCGGCGGCCTTGTTGAACATCTCGGCGCTCAGGTGGTTGGTGGAGCCGGCGCCTGCGGAGGCATAGGCGAGCTTGCCCGGGTTGGCCTTGGCGTAGGCGATGAACTCGCGCAGGTTCTTCGCAGGCACCGACGGGTTGACGACCATCGTGTTGATCACGTTGGCCACCAGCGCGATGGGCGTGAAATCGTCGGAGCCCCGGAACGGCATGCTGGCCATCAGCGCGGGATTCATCGCGTGGGTGCTCATCGAGCCGATCAGCAGCGTGTAGCCGTCCGGCTTGGCCTTCGCCACCGCGGCGGAGCCGATGTTGCCGGATGCGCCGGCGCGGTTGTCGACCACCACCGGCTGGCCCATGGACTTCGTGAGCTGCTCGCCGATCGCGCGGGCCAGGATGTCGGTGGACCCGCCCGGCGCCCAGGGGACGATCAGCGTGATGGGGCGCTCCGGGTAGGCCGCGAGCGCCGCGTGGGCGACGAAGGCGAGAGCGAGGCCCAGCAGCGCGCGGCGGAAGTTGTTGAACATGGAGGTTTCCTTTGTTGCGAGTCGGAAAGGGAAATTCAGCGCCCCACCGCATAGCCCTGCATGCCGCGCGGATTGGCGGCGGCACGCAGCACGGTGCGGCCGCGGGTGTCGGTGCTGCGAGCGGCGGCGCACATGCGGCTTTCGGACCAGGGCTCGCCGACGTTCACCTGGTGACCCAGCGCCCGCAGGCGCTCGATCTCGGGTGCATCGAAGCGGGATTCGAGCTGCAGCGTGTTCAGTACCGTGCTCCGCGGCCAGAAGGAACTGGGCGCATGCTTGACGTGCCAGGCCGGGGCATCGATCGCCTCCTGCAGGTTCATGCCATGCACCGCGTGGCGCAGGAAGAACGCCACGGACCACTGGTCCTGCTGGTCGCCGCCGGGGGTGCCGAAGGCCAGGTAAGGTTCGCCGTCGCGCAGGGCAAGCGTCGGCGACAGCGTCGTGCAGGGCGCGACCCGCGGCGTGACCGTGTTCGGGAGGCCCTCGTCCATCCAGGTCATCTGCAGGCGCGTGCTGATGCCGAAGCCCAGGGCCGGGATCGCCGGACTCGACGAGAGCCAGCCGCCCGAGGGCGTCGCCGCGACCATGTTGCCCTGGCGGTCGACCACGTCGACGTGGCAGGTGTCGCCGACGAAGATCTCGCGCTCCGCCCATTCCGAGGGCGGCGGCAGCGTGGCGAAGGTCGGTTCACCGACGCCGAAACGGATCTCCGCGTTCTGCAGCGTGCGGGCCGCGACTCCGAGGTCCGGCATGCGCGGCGCGACGTCCAGCGGTTGCCCGGGCCGCAGCACCTGCGAGGCGCGGTGCGGATCGATCAGCGCCCAGCGCGCCCGCAGGTAATCGTCGGACAGCAGGGCCTGCTGCAGGCGCTCCTGCGCGCCCGGCGCGGTGCCGTACCAGGCCAGGCGATCCGCCAGCGCCAGCTTCGCCGCCTCGCTCACCAGGTGCACGAAGTCCGCCGTGCCGGGGCCATGCGCGGCCAGGTCGGCCTGGCGCAGCACGCCAAGCTGCTGCAGGAACATCGGGCCCTGGCTCCAGAAGCCGCACTTGGCCACCGTGTAGCGGCCGAAGTCGGCGGTCACCGGGGCGTCGGCCTGCAGTCGCCACTCCGCCAGGTCCTCGTAGCGCAGCAGGCCGGTGTGCCGCTCGCCGCTGGTGTCGTACACCGCCTCGCTGCGGTAGTAGCGGTCGATCTCGCGCGCAACGAAACCCTGCTGCCAGCCACGGATCGCGGCATCGATCACCCCGGTGCGCGTGCTGGCCTCCCCCTGCGCGGTCTGCAGGATGCGCTCGTAGGTGGCCGCCAGGGCCGGCAGCGTGTGCAGCGAGCCCGGCATCGGAACCTTGCCGCCGGGCAGCCAGACCGCGGCCGACGAATGCCAGTGCTGCGCGAACAGCTCGCGCACCGCGAGAATGGCCTGCGACAGGCGCGGCAGCACCGGGAAACCATCGCGGGCGTAGCCGATCGCAGGCGCGAGCACATCGGCCAGTTCCCAGCTGCCGTGGTCGCGCAGCATCACGAGCCAGGTGGTGAACGCCGCCGGCACCACGGCCGGGAGCAGGCCGATGCCCGGAACCTGCTCGAAGCCGAGGGACCGAAAAGCCGCGACGCTCGCCTCCTGCGGCGCAGGCCCCTGCCCTCGCAGCGCGTGCATGCGGCGCTGGCGCTCGTCCCACAGGAGGATCGGCACCTCGCCGCCGGGCCCGTTCAGGTGCGGCTCGACGACCTGCAGCACGAAGCCGGCGGCGACCGCGGCATCGAAGGCGTTGCCACCGCGCTCGAGGACGCCCATCGCCGTCTGCGACGCCAGCCAATGCGTGGAGGAAGCGACGCCGAAGGTGCCGGTGATTTCAGGACGGGTCGTGAACATCGCCCGCAGTGTAGGCCGCTGGAATAGCCCAGACAGCATATCTTTCGATGGCACGATGCAGTGGCTGCTATGGCACGGCTAGCATGCGGGCATGTCCACGCCGACCCTGCAACGCCTCTCCTCGCGACTGAAGCTGCGCCACTTCGTGCTGCTGGCGGAGCTCGACCGCGAGCGCTCCATCAGCCGTACCGCGCAGCAGCTGAACCTGGCGCAGCCGACCGTCACCCGGGCGCTGGCGGAGATCGAGGACATCTTCATGACGCCGCTGTTCGTCCGCGGTCGACGCGGCCTGGAGGCCACGGCCGCCGGCGAGCTCGTGCTGGCACGCGCACGCAACGCCCTGCTCGATGCGTCCGCGCTGGAGCAGGACCTCGCATCGCTCACCGCCGGCTTCCAGGGCGTGCTGCGCATCGGCGTCATCCCCTATCTGTCGAACAGGACCCATGACGCCCTCTGGCGGCACCTGCTGCCGTTACGCCCCGCGCTCGGCTTCGTCGTCGAGGAAGCCACCTCGGACCGCCTGCTGGAAGCCGTCACGAGCCGGCGGCTCGATTGCGCGATCTGCCGGTTCACCTCCGCGCGTGCGGACAGCGGCCTCGTGCAGCAGCACCTGTATCCCCAGGAGCCCAGGCTGGTGGTTTCGCGGGCCGCGGCCAGGCGGCTGGCACGGCGCGGCATCGACTGGGGTGCGTTCAGCTCGCTGAAGTGGATCCTCCCGCCGCAGCACTCGCCGATCCGCGACATGGTCCATGCGATCTTCGCTTCGGCCGGACAGCAGGTACCGGCGCCCGTGCTCGAGGCCTACGCGCAGAAGACGGTCGGTTCGGTGCTGCGCCAGCTGCCCGACGCCATCACCATCCTGCCCGACGACATCGCCTTGGAGGTGGCCGAGGCCAGCGGCGCCAGTGTCCTGCCGCAACGGCTGCAGTGGAATCTCCCGCCGGTGGGCATGGTGCGGCGCGCCGACCTCAGCAACGCGCAACGGGTCGACGGTATCGCGCAGGCCCTGCGCGGCGGGTCGGCTGCATGACCTGCCCGTCCGGCCGGCGCTGGCAAGGCCGACGCCCGAAGATTTCTCAGGCCTGCTGCGACACCAGCCGCGGCAGCCCGCCGGCCTCGACCAGGCCCTCGAGCACGTGCCGGGCAGCCGCAACCAGGGCGGGATATCGGTCCGGCGCGGGATACGTGCACCCGTGCACCACCAGGTGTCGGTAGTGGTCCGCCAGTTCGAACAACTGCCAGGTTTCCTCGCCGTAGCGGTCCTGCGGCGAGCCGGCCTCATAGAGCCGAAGGGCCTCTTCCACGAGCTCCAGCGGAGCCTTCAGCGCGACCTGCCGATAACGAAAGTGCGCGCTGGACGCCGGCCGGCCGGGCGCGTGGACGATGAGGGAGCGCGCCAGGGCCTCCACCGCAGAGACGGCCGTTACCAGCCGGGTCGGCCCGATCTCGCCTTCTGCCCGGGCCAGGCGCTGGCGGATGACGCCCAGCCGGGCGGCCGGCCTGGAGCTCGCGTTCGCGCCTCGCAGTTGCTCCAGTTCTTCGCGTAGCTCATCAAACATGTGAGCAAGTGTAGGTCAGGCATTCCCGCCGGACACCGCGGCGCCCCCGCCATCCGGCCTCCGTGTCGCGGCGCAGAGACAGGTCGGGCGCGCCGGGTGTGTGACGGGTCAGAAGCTCCGGGGCAGGCCGAGCACGTGCTCGGCGACGTAGGAGTAGATCAGGTTGGTCGAGATCGGTGCCACCTGGTACAGGCGGGTCTCCCGGAACTTGCGCTCGACGTCGTATTCGTGGGCGAAGCCGAAGCCGCCGTGCGTCTGCAGGCAGGTGTTGGCGGCTTCCCAGGACGCCTTGGCCGCCAGGTACTTGGCCATGTTCGCCTCGGCGCCGCAGGGCCGGTGCGCGTCGAACAGGGCGCAGGCCTTGAAGCGCATCAGGTTGGCCGCCTCCGTTTCGATGTAGGCGTCGGCGATGGGGAAGGCCACGCCCTGGTTCTGCCCGATCGGCCGGTTGAACACCACGCGCTCGCTGGCGTACTTGCGGGCCTTGTCCACGAACCAGTAGGCGTCGCCGATGCACTCGGCGGCGATCAGCGTGCGCTCGGCGTTCAGGCCGTCCAGGATGTACCTGAAGCCCTGGCCCTCGGTGCCGACCAGGTTCTCGGCCGGGATCTCGAGGTTGTCGAAGAACACCTCGTTGGTCTCGTGGTTCACCATGTTCATGATGGGCCGCACCGTCATGCCGTTGCCGATCGCCTGGTGCAGGTCCACGATGAAGACGCTCATGCCCTCGCTCTTCTTCTTCACTTCGGCGGCGGGCGTGGTGCGGGCCAGCAGGATCATCAGGTCCGAGTGCTGGATGCGCGAGATCCAGACCTTCTGGCCGTTGACGACGTAGCGGTCGCCCTTCTTCACCGCCGTCGTCTTCAGGTTGGTGGTGTCGGTGCCGGTGGTCGGTTCGGTGACCGCCATGGCTTGCAGCCGCAGCTGGCCGCTGGCAATTCCCGGCAGGTACTTCTGCTTCTGTTCGGGCGAGCCGTGCCGCAGCACCGTGTTCATGTTGTACATCTGCCCGTGCAGCGCGCCCGAGTTGCCCCCGGAGAAATTGATCTCCTCCATGATCACCGAGGCTTCGGCCAGGCCGAGGCCGGAGCCGCCGAACTCGGTCGGGATCAGGGCGGCCATCCATCCCGCTTCGGTCAGGGCATCGACGAAGGCTTCGGGATAGCCGCGATCGGCATCGACCTTCTGCCAGTAGGCGGAGTCGTAGCGGCCGCACAGGTCGCGCAGCGCTTCGCGCATCTCCTGGTGTTCGTCCGGGTTCGGGATCTGCGTCTTCATGGTGTTTCCTGTTCCGCTTCTCGATCGATCAATTTCAATCCCAGGGGCAGCGCTTCGCCGAACACGCCCTGCTGGCCTGCATCATCCAGCGGCACGACTTCGCGCACCCGCGCGATCCATGCCGGCGGCGCCCGCAGGGCAGTGAGGCGGTCCACCACCTGCTCGCGCAGGTCCGCAGGCAGGTCGCGCACGCGGTCACCGCTCAGGCGGGCGAGATTCGCCGCCGCGGCCGCCGCACCATCGACCTGCTTCCAGTCCAGCGCGAGCAGGACCTCCAGCCACGCTGCGGCGGCGTCGGCGGGCACGACGCGGTGCGCACTGCCGTGAAAGGGCAGGCGCGCGCCGATGCGGCCGATGCTCCAGAGCGTCCACGGACTGCGCGCTTTCGGGTTGGCGCGCTGCAGTTGGCCGACCAGCCAGTCGCCGACCTCGACCTTGTGCTCGCTCGGGATGCGTTCAAGCGTGGCGCACATGCGCACCATGTCATCCCAGCCGCCCTTGACCGGTCGCTGCATCTGGCGCAGGTCGGCCGGATCGATCTCGTTGCCGCGCAGGTTGATCGCGAAGTCCTCGAGCAGCCGCTGCTGCGCCGCCTCGTCCAGGCCACCGGCGACCCGGCGCCACAAGGTCCACCACTCGGCGCAGACCTGGGCGTCGCGGCCCTGGTGCACGCCCTGCCCGTACAGCGGCCACAGGCGCTCGATGCGCCACGCGTCCAGCGGGTCGCCGAAGCCGGGTCGCAGGCACCAGCCGGTCAGGCTCAGCCAGACCCGCTCGTGATCGGCGGAGCGGCGCCGCCCGCGGGCGCGCTGCAGCAGCGCGTCGAACAGCGCGCGCAGCAGCCCCAGGCTCCATTGCTCGCGCTGCCCGAACAGCGCTTCCAGCTGGCTGCGCAACTGCTTCACCGCCTTCGGGTCGGCCAGCCGGTCGCGCGAACCGAACACGCGCTCGATTAGGGCGACCGCTTCGGCAAAGCGCGGCGGCAGGCCCTGCGCCGGCGCCGCCGTGCCCTCCCCGCGCAACTGGAATTCGAGTCGCCAGCGCTGGCCCGGATCCTCGTCGGCGATGCAATAGAGGGCGAGCGTCCCGACCCCGGTCAGCGTCGACGCCAGGTGGACCGGGATCTCCTGCGAGCCCCTGCCGCCCGGCGTGCGCAGCACGGTGGCCACTGGCGGCAGCGGCTGGGCGTCGAGCTCGCCCAGGTCCACCTGCGCCCCGGCCGCCACCGTGCCTGCGGTCGTGGCGACGAGATCGAAGCGCACCGGCTCGCCACTCTTGAGCGCAAAGCTGCGCCCGGCCAGCGGCACCTCGTGCCCCTCTTCGCTGCCGCGGGGCAGCACGCAGATGCCGCGCGGCGCATCGCCGGCCGTGCTTTCGACGCGCAGGAAGTAGTTGCGGGCCGCGCCCGCGGCGATCTTCGGCGCCAGCCCGCGGCGTGCCAGCGCATAGGCGACGGCACCGCGCGCCACCGCGATGTCCGGATCGGCGTTGTGCAGCGGCTTCAAGGCAGCGCCGCGCCAGTCCGCCAGCGTCTCGTGCAAGCGCATCGCAATCGCATGGGCGCGGAATACGCCGCCATTGAGCAGCACCGCATCGGGCCAGGTCGCTCCCCGGTGCTGCTGGAGGAAGGCGGCCAGGTGCCGCGTCACCGCAGCATCGCTCGCATAGGGCAAGCCGAAGGCCACCAGCCCGCTGCCGGTGCGCGCCCGACGGGGCAGTTCATCGGCGGCAACGCGCGGGAAGAATCCGTCGATCACGATGCGCTCGGCTTCCTCCCGCTGCAGGTCCACCGTGCGCGCCCCGCCGACCAGGCGCGAGCCGGCGCCGAGCAGCGTCACCGCGACGCTCTGCGCCGCATCGCGCGCCAGCAGCCGCTCCTTGGCGGCACGGCAACGCTCGATCAGCTGCGACAGCGCGCCCGGTGCCAGCCGTTGCCCGCCGGCGGCAGCCGCCAGCTTGCCCTCGGCACGGTGCGCGAGCGCG
The DNA here is from genome assembly GCF_016722765.1 of Ramlibacter alkalitolerans. GTDB lineage: Bacteria > Pseudomonadota > Gammaproteobacteria > Burkholderiales > Burkholderiaceae_C > Ramlibacter > Ramlibacter alkalitolerans. The sequence goes on from NZ_JAEQND010000004.1 coordinate 304,460, forward strand.
AGGTCCATGTTGTCGCCACCGAGCATGAGGTGGCTGCCGACGGCGACGCGTTCCAGCCGCGGCTCGCTGCCGCGCATTTCGACGCGCACGAGACTCAGGTCCGTCGTTCCGCCCCCGACGTCGCACACCAGCACGAGGCCCGTGCCTGCCAGCTCCGAGGAGAGCGAGCGGCGATGGCGAAAGAGCCAGTCGTAGAGCGCCGCCTGCGGCTCCTCGAGCAGCCGCAGCGTCGGCAGGCCGGCCTCCCGCGCGGCCTCCAGCGTCAGCGCGCGGGCGACGTCGTCGAAGGAAGCCGGCACCGTGAGCACGATCTCCTGCTCCTCGAGCGGGGCCTGTGGCCTGCGCCAGTTCCATGCGGCCCGCACGTGGGCCAGCACGCTCGCACTGGCTGCCACCGGCGAGATCCTGGCCACATCGTCCGGAGCGCCCCAGGGCAGGATGGGCGCGAGCCGATCGACGGCGGCGTGCGACAGCCAGCTCTTGGCGCTCGTGACCAGGCGGCCGGGCACCTGCGCGCCGAGTTCGCGGGCCAGGCTGCCGACCACCCTCCCCTCCGGGCCCGGCCCCCAGGGCAGCACCAGGTCGGCTGCGGGAATTTCATTCGCCGCGGGGTGGTAGAGCACCGACGGCAGGAGGGGACGCGCAGCGACCTCCCCGAGGGCGACCAGCTGCTCGATCGCCAGGACCTCGATGGCGTCGTCCGCGACGGCCCCGGACGGCGCCCAGGCGACGACGGTGTGCGTGGTGCCGAGGTCGATGCCGACGATGTAGGGCGCCATCGCGACGCTCGTCTTGGCGGCCGGGTTCAGCCGCCGCTCTCGCCTGCGCGCGGCTCGCCCCGCACGTCGAACTCGACCTTCCAGCGTTCGTCGCCGCTGCGCGGCACCGCTTCGAGCTCCAGCGTCCCGGCCCCGGTGACACGCGCGTGCAGCCGCACCGGCACCATCTCGCCGGGGGTGCGGCCTTGCGGAGCCAGCGTCGCGGAGATGGCGTCGATCTCCCGCAACTCCTCGGGCCCCCAGCCCTCCAGCACGGTGCCGACGGCGTCGTGGCGCCGCACCGAAGACGCGAAGAAGCGGAAGTGCACCGGCTCGCCGACGATGACGCCGACCTCCAGCGAGGGCAGCGCAGCTTCGGTGCCCTCTTCCATGCCGAAGGGCGCGATGCACAGCGCCTGCAACGGCGGCTCGATGCCCGGCACCGCCGGCATCGACGACTCCACGCCGACGTAGTACGCGAACGCCGTGCCGCCGCGGATGCGCACGCCGCGGCCGCGCCGCACGTAGCCGTAGTACGCCGCACCACGGGCGACGGCGAGATCCAGGTCGGCACCGGCCAGCAGGCGCACCGGCGCACTGCCCTCGGAGCGCAGCCACTGGTCGAGGGTGCCGGCCACGCGCCCGGCCAGCAGTTCCGACTTGAACACCCCGCCGTTGAACAGCAGTGCGGTCGGATGGATGAAGCTGGCACCCGGCGCGCGGCGATCCGCGAAGCCCTCCAGTTCGGCCACGGCACCGAGCTGGCGCCCGAGGAAGGCGGCCAGGTGGCGCGTCACCGCGGCATCCTGTGCGTAAGGCAGGCCCAGCTGCGCGAGGGCTGCGCGCACGCGCGTCACCGGGCGGGCCGAAGCTTCCACCGCGGGGAAGAAACCTTCGAGGATGGTGGCGGCGACCTCCTCGCGCGTGAGCTCGGTCCGGATCGAGCCGCCGATCAGTCTGCTGCCGCGGCTCGGCACGATGATGGGCACCGAGGCCGTCTGCGCATCGGCCAGGAGCTTTTCCTTGGCGCCACGGCATCCATGGGTCAGGGCACGCAGCTGCCAGGCGTCGAGCGTGGTGCCGGCCGCCGAGAGCTTGCGCGCGACCCCGTGCGCAAGCGCCAGGTCCATGTTGTCGCCACCGAGCAGGATGTGCTCGCCGACGGCGACCCGGTGCAGCTCCAGGCTGCCTTCGCGCTCCAGCACCGCGATGAGGGAGAAGTCGCTGGTGCCGCCGCCGACGTCGACCACGAGGATGACGTCGCCGGGCCGCGCCTGCTGCCGCCAGGAGCCGCCTGCCGTCTGGATCCAGCTGTAGAGGGCGGCCTGCGGCTCTTCGAGCAGCGTCGGTGCCGGATAGCCCGCGGCCCTGGCCGCTTCCAGCGTGAGCTCGCGCGCGGCCGGATCGAAGGAGGCCGGGATCGTCACGGTCACGTCCTGCTCGGCGAACGGCGCCTCAGGGTGCGCCTGGTCCCAGGCCGCACGCAGGTGCTCGAGATAGCGCCGGGACGCTTCCAGGGGCGACACGCGCTCCAGTTCGGGCGGCGCATCCGGCGGCAGGATGGCGCCGCGCCGGTCGACGCCGGGATGGCTCAGCCAGCTCTTGGCGCTGGACACCAGGCGGATGGGCGTCGTCGCGCCGCGGCTGCGGGCCAGCTCGCCGACCACCCCGCCGCCTTCGCTGGGCCATGGCAGGGCGAGCTCGCCGGCCGGCAATTCGTCGGCATGCGGGAGATAGAGGAACGAAGGCAGCAAGGGCTGCGCTTCGACCGTGCCCGGCGCAGTGAGTTGCGGCACCGGCAGCACGCCGTGCACGGTGGCGTCCCCGTCGCTGGCGGCGATGTCGATGAAGGACAGCGCACTGTGCGTGGTGCCGAGGTCGATCCCGATGGAATAGCGCGGCCCTGGTGCGGCGCCTTCGCGGGGCGGCACGCTCACAGTTCCACCTCCGCGGCGGCGAGCACGCGGGTGTCATGCCCTTCGGCGACTTGCGGCAGCCGGACCTCGGCCACGCGCCAGCCGCGATGGCGCAGGCTGCCGTTGAACGGCGGCTGGCCGACGACATTGCCGGTGAGGCGCACGGCCGCGGCGTCGAAACCCGCCGCCAATGCGACGCGGCTGCCCTCGGGCTCCTCGCGCACCGGCACGATCTGGAAGTGCTCGCGCAGCACCTTGGCGCAGCCCTCGTGCACCAGGCGCGCCGCGGCGCCGACCTGCGCGTCGCTGTAGTCGGCCAGGTTCTCGCCGGCGAAATCGATCAGGCGCGCGTCCCGCTGCAGCAGCGACAGGAGTTGCAGCGCGGAGTCGGGGCTGGCCTGTTTCAGGGTCGTCGCCGGGGCTGCAGGGGTCGCCGGGGCTGGCGGGGCCACTGGCGCGGCCGTGGCGCCAGCCGGCTCATCGAGCAGGCGGGCCGCCGTGCCGGGGTCGCCGAGCACGGCGGAGAAGGCGCGGAAGGCGAGGCCGATCCGCGCGAAGAACGAGGGCGGCTTGCTGGAAGAAGAGGGAGTGTCGTTGGACGTGGCCATGATGTGCTCCATGCCGGACGCGGAGACGGCACCGGCGGATGGCTCGGCCGTGCGTGGCATTTGCCGCGCCGATCATGCCACCGCGGTCTGCCGTCGGGTGGCTGCCACGGCCGGCGGCGACGGCGTCTAGCCCGTGGGCGTCTTGAACTTCGCGATCGCCGCCTTGGCGTCGTCGATGGCGCTCAGTTCGAGCTTCTTGCTGCCCCACTTCGGCTTGCCGAGGTACTCGGTGACCGAGGTGACGCGCTTGATGACCCTGCCGCCGGCCTTGATCGTGTAGTTCCCGAACCGGTCGCTCTCGATCTCGTAACTCGTTTCTGGCCAGGATTCGCTGACGTAGGTGATCCGCATCCCCGGATTGTCTCTTGCCGGGCGTCGTGCCGGATGCAGCGGCCCGTCCAGCAGGTCGAGGCACGCTGGCTGGCGCGGTTTCCGGGTTTCGTTCCTGCATCGTTCATGAAGGAACTCCTATGCTGGTCCCAACATCTTCCAAGGAGCCCCCATGCCGAACTTTGCCCTTTCCCGCAGGAACTCCGTGGGTGGCTCCATCGCTTCCGTGGAGGCCACGCCCATGCTGACCCGACACCGTGCGATGGCTTCAGCCGCCTTGCTGCTGTGCCTGAGCTTGCTGCTGCCGCCGGCCTGGGCCGCGGTGAGCCGCGAGGAAGCGGCTTCCATCGCCCAGCGCATCGCGCCCGGCCGCGTGCTGGACGTGGAGCGCGGCCTGCACGTGGACAACCGCATCGTCTGGCGCATCAAGGTGCTCACCTCGGCCGGCGAAGTGCGCGTCGTCGTGCTGGATGCGGAAACGGGGCGGGCACGGTAGCGGGGGAAGGTCCGTAGGCCCGGCAAGGCCCCGCCCCCCGGGCCGGCAGCGTCAGGCCCCGGGCTCCGTCCGGCTCAGGTTCTCGTGGTGGCCGATCACGCGTTGCATCATGTGCATGAAGCTCTCTCGTTCCTCGGCCGCCAGCGGCTCCAGGATGCGCTCCTGCGTGCGTTCCATGGCGGGCGTGAGTTCCGCGAGGAGCGCCTCGCCGTCGGTGGTCAGTCGCAGTCGCCGCACACGGCGGTCTTCCGCCGCGAAACTGCGCGCGAGCAGGCCGCGCGCCTCCAGCCGGTCGACCACGCCGCCGACCGTGGACGTATCGAAGCTCACCGCGCCTGCCAGCGTGCGCTGGTCGATCCCGGGCCGGTCCATCAGCGTCTGAAGCACCGCGTATTGCACCGGCGTGACACCGGAGCTTGCCGCCTCCTGCATGAAGATGGCGACGGCCACCTGCTGGAGGCGCCGGATGCAATGACCGGGCACCTCGTGCAGCTCCAGCGCCCCTGTCGTTGCTGGGGGAGTCGTCCGGGTCGCGCGCTTGATCATGGTTTACCCTCGGTCTGGTCGCTCCATTCTCTCACTACACTAATCATCAGTGTGCTGACGATCAGCATGCACAACGTGCAACCGAGGTAGTGAACATGCAATTCCATCTGCAGGGCTTCGTGCCCGGTGATCCCGAACTGGCGCAGGCTTCGCCGCAGGCTCTCCCGCACGCCGACGCCGTGCCCGCCGAGGTCGACGTGCTGATCGTGGGCTGCGGCCCGGCCGGACTCACGCTCGCCGCGCAGCTCGCCGCCTTCCCGGACATCCGCACCTGCATCGTCGAACAGAAGGACGGCCCGCTCGAACTGGGCCAGGCCGACGGCATCGCCTGCCGCACGATGGAGATGTTCGAGGCCTTCAACTTCAGCGAGCGGGTGCTCAAGGAGGCCTGCTGGATCAACGAGGTCACCTTCTGGAAACCGGACGCGGAGCGGCCGCAGGCCATCGTCCGCCACGGGCGGGTCCAGGACACGGAGGACGGACTCTCGGAGTTCCCGCACGTCGTGCTGAACCAGGCGCGCGTGCACGACTTCTACCTGGACTTGATGCGCAAGTCGCCGTCGCGGCTCGCGCCGCACTACGCGCGCCGGCTCGTCGACCTGACCGTCGATCCTGCGGCGGCCGACTTCCCCGTGACCGTGCGGCTGGAACGCACGGATGCGGCGCACGCCGGACAGGTCGAAGCCCTGAGGGCGCGCTACGTGGTCGGCTGCGACGGGGCCCGCAGCGCCGTGCGCAAGTCGATCGGCCGGCAACTGGTGGGCGACTCCGCCAACCAGGCCTGGGGCGTGATGGACGTCCTGGCCGTGACCGACTTCCCGGACATCCGCTTCAAGTCGGCGGTGCAATCCGCGCACGGCAACCTGCTCGTGATCCCGCGCGAAGGCGGCTACCTGGTGCGCCTGTATGTCGAGATGGACAAGCTGGGCGACGAGGAGCGCGTGGCCGACCGCGGCATCACGCTGGACAAGCTCATCGCCGCCGCGCAGCGCATCCTGCACCCCTACACGCTCGAAGTGAAGGACGTGCCCTGGTGGTCGGTCTACGAGATCGGCCAGCGCATCTGCGACAAGTACGACGATGTGCCCGCCGACGCCGTGGGTTCGCGCCAGCCGCGCGTGTTCATCGCGGGGGACGCCTGCCACACGCACAGCCCCAAGGCGGGCCAGGGCATGAACTTCTCCATGCAGGACACCTTCAACCTGGGGTGGAAGCTGGCGGCAGTGCTGCGGGGCCAGTGCACCCCGGCGCTGCTGGACACGTATTCGGCCGAACGCCAGGTCGTGGCGCAGGAGCTGATCGACTTCGACCGCGCGTGGGCGAAGATGTTCAGCGACCGCGCCCGGGAAGGCGGCGGCGAAGGCGTGGACCCGAAGGAGTTCCAGCGCTATTTCGAGCGGCACGGGCGCTTCACCGCCGGGATGGGAACGCACTACCGCCCGTCCCTGATCTGCGGCGCAGCCACGCACCAGCAACTGGCCACCGGCTTCGTCGTGGGAACGCGATTCCATTCGGCCCCGGTGGTGCGCGTCACCGATGCGAAGCCGGTGCAACTGGGGCACGCCGGCAAGGCCGATGGCCGCTGGCGGCTGTACGCCTTCGCCGGCAGGGACGCCACGGGCTTGCGCGAACTGTGCCGCTTCCTCGAAGAGTCGCCCGAGTCACCGGTGCGCAGGTCCACGCGCGCCGGCCAGGATCCGGACGCCGTGTTCGACTTGCGCGCCGTGTTCCAGCAGCCGCACCAGGAGATCGACATCGCCGCCCTGCCGGCGCTGCTGCTGCCGCGCAAGGGCCGCCATGGGCTGCGCGACTACGAAAAGGTGTTCAGCCCCGACCTGAAGAACCGCCAGGACATCTTCGACCTGCGCGGCGTCGACCGCACGCAGGGCGCCCTGGTGGTGGTCCGCCCGGACCAGTACATCGCCCACGTCCTCCCGCTCGACGCGCACGGCGCCCTGGCCGACTTCTTCGCCGGGTTCATGCTGGCGCGCTGAGCCGAGCCGCGGCTCGTCCGCGCCCTGCCCAACCGATCAGGCGCTCTTCGCAGCCAGCCTGATGATGGCCTTGTCTTCGTCGGAGGAGGCGCTCGCGGCGGCCATGGGCCGCAACTGGCCGAAGATGGTCGCGCCCTGGTGCATCTCGAGCGTCACGTACTGGACGTCGCCCTCGATCCTGGCCTTCGGCTGCAACTCCAGCAGTTCGCGCGCTTCGACGGAACCCTTGACGGTCCCGTTGATGATCACGTGGTCGGCCTTCAGGCCGCCTTCCACCACCGCGCCCTCGGAGATGACCAGGAGGCTGCCCGCCTCGCCGTTCGCCTGGATCGCGCCGTAGACCTCACCGTCGACCCTCAGGCCTTCCTCGAACTTCATGTCGCCATCGATGCGCGTGCCGTGCGCGATCAGGGTCTTGATGGCGGCCTGGTCTTTCTTGCCGAACATGGGATTCTCCTCAACGATGTGGCTGCACAGACAATGGCAGGATGCTGCCCGGGCAGCGCGTCGCAGCGAAGGCGACGCTGGTCCGAATTCGTGTCGGACGGCTGCCTGCCCGTACGCCATGAGCCAGCCCGCGGGGCGCCGCGCCCCGTCCGACGGCGCGGCGCCGGACGGCAAAGCCCGCGCCGAGCGGGGCACTCACATGCGCGGCACAAGGCCAGCGTCTCCGAAGGGAAGAAGCGCCCCCCGGCGGGCGCGCGGAACCTACTGGTCCGCGTCGGGCGCTGTCGTGTACCTTGCGAATTCGGCCTGCAGCATCGGCAGCAAGGCAGGCGCCACCCGCGGGCGGGTGACCAGCGTCGCGCCGGTTCCCTTCAGGCGTCGGAACACTTCGGGAATGGCCTGCTCGCGCAGCTCCGCTTCGTCTCGCGGCAGGATCGTGACCACCGGCTGGCCGTTCGCCTGGCGCAGGTTGATGAGGAACTGGCAGCCGCTCGTGTTCCAGGCCTCCTCGCGCGCGCGCAGGTCGGGAAACTGCTCCATCCACTCGCGGAAAGCCGCCTGGCCGGTGTCGCTCCGGTCGGCGACGAGGGCGACGAAGCTGGCGCGGTTCAAGGCGTCTGCTGCGTTCACCCGGGTGGTTTGCGCTGGCATCTCGCCAGCCAGTTGCCTGCGACGCGCTTCCCCCATTCCGCTCTCCCTGTTGAGTTGGAATGCATCTTACGCGGCCCACCGCGAGGCGCCAAGGCCGCCAACCCTCTCGTCCGCGCGCAAGGCGTCAGGCCCGTCGTGGGCTCACGTTGCTTGCACCCGGGCGCGGTAGCTGTCGATCGCGCGCTTCCATGCGGGGCGCGCGAAGCAGCGGTCCCGATAGGCCCTGACCCGCTCGTTCGGCGCCAGCAACGCGTCGTCCTGGATGCCGGAGAGCACGTGCGCCATCAGGATGTCGGCGACGGTGAAGTTCTCCGTCGCCACCCAGTCACGGCCTTCGAGCCAGCGATCGAGCTGGGGCAGGCGCATTTCCGCCCAGCCCCGCACGAAGCCGCGGTAGTTGGCGCAAGCGCTCTCCGGCTCCACCCAGTCGATCATGTTGAGGCTCATGAGCGGGAGTTCGAGCGAGTTCAAGGCCGCGAAACACCAGCGCGTCACCTGCGCCTCGCCCGCGAGGTCCGCCGGCATCAGCTGGCCGGACTTGCGCGCCAGGTAGATCAGGATGGCGGCCGACTCGGACAGGATCACGCCGTCATCCTCGATGGCCGGGAGCTGTTCGAAGGGGCTCAGCCGCCGATAGGCCGGCGTGTTCAGTTCGTGCGCGGGATGATCGAGCCCCACCATCTCGAAGGGCAGCTGCATCTCCTCGAGCGCCCACAGCACGCGCAGGTCCCGCGTCTTGCCATGGGCACCCTTGTTGACCTTCGAAAAACCATGGACCTTCAGCATCGCGCCTCCCCTGTCGTGTCCGCCGGGACCGATCCTCGCCATCGCCTCACGAATGGGCGCCGCATGGCGCCGCCGCCGGGTCCATCCAGAACGCGCCCCACAGGTGGCCGTCGGGGTCGGCGAGGTCGCGCGAGTACATGAAGCCGTCATCCTCCGCCGGATTCGCGTCGGCCTGCCCGCCATGGGCGGCCGCGGCGCGGTTGATGGCGTCGACGGCCTCGCGGCTGTCCATCGCCAGGGAGAGCATCGAGCCGCTCGAGCCGGCCGGCGGGAACGGGCGCTGCGTGAGGGTGCGCCACTTCGCGTGGGTGAGCAGCATGACCACGACGGCCTCGCTCCAGGCCATGCAGGCCGTGGAGTCGTCGCTGAAGCGCGCGTTCTCCTCGAAGCCCAGGGCCTGGTAGAAGGCGCTCGAGGCCCGCAGGTCGCTGACGGGCAGGCTGATGAAGAGGGTCCTGGTTCGCATGGGGGTCTCCTTCCGGTGGATCAGGGCCGTTGTTGCCCATCCCTGCATGACGAACGACCCGCGGCCGGATCGACACCCGTGCCGCATCGGCGGGCGCCGCGGAGACGCCGCAGCCCGCGGCTACGCCGGATTGGCGACGCCCTGGGGCTGGGTGCGCTTCGGTGCCGGGGTGGCGGGGAGCTGGCTCAGGATCAGGAGCGAGGTCACCGCGGTGGCGGTCATCACGCCCAGCAGGGTGCCGAAGCCGGCCTGCTTCACCACGGGGCCGATCAGCCAGACGGCGATCGAACTCGCGCCGAGCGAGACGGCCAGCCGCATGCCCGAGACGCGGGAGCGCATGCTGTCGTCGACGAAGCGCACGATCATGGCGTCGGTGAACGGGATCGCGCCGAAGATCGCCGCCATGAACAGGAATTGCAGGCCGTAGAAGACCCACCCGTCCGACACGGTCGCCAGCCCCAGCAGGACGGCCTGCGCGGCGACGATGCCCAGGTAGAGCCGCTTGAGCGGCATCCGGTCGATGAGGTGCCCGACGATCACCTGGGTGAGCGAGGCGGCCGTGTACACGCCGGCGAGCAGCGCGCCGATGCGGGCGGGATCCTGCAGGATGCTGCGCAGCCGGTCGGCGAGCAGTTCGTAGTTGCTGTTGGTGGAGAAGTTGAACAGCAGGCTTCCGCTGGTCGCCGCGACCGTCATCACCAGCAGCAGCCTGGCCATCGGAATGCCTGCAGGCACCGCGCCGGAACTGCCCTTCTTCCGCGCGGGCGCAGCCTGCTCGCGGGTGGCGAGCACGGCGAAGACAGCACCGAACACGAGGCACAGCGCACCCGGCACGGCGAAGGCCATGCGCCAGCCCACGTACTTCACGAGATAGCCGGTGGTCACGGCCGCGACGGCCACGCCGAGGTTGCCGACCAGCCCGTTGATGCCGATCGTCAGGCCGGGACGGACCGCCGTCTGCACGAGCATCGGTATCCCCACCGGGTGGTAGATCGAGGCGAAGGCGCCCAGGAGCGCGAGCGCGAGCGCCATCTGCATGGGCGATTGCGTGGCGCTCACCAGCAGGGCGGCGGCCCCCATGCCGAAGAAGAAGACGAGCATCATCTTGCGCCGGCCCCAGTGGTCCCCCAGCTTGCCGGAAGGCAAGGCGCCGATGCCGAAGAAGAAGAAGGCTCCCACGCCGTAGGGCATGAGGTCTTCCCACCGCGCGACGCCGAAGTCCGCCGCGATGCTGGTCACCGCCGTGGCGAAGATCAGCAGGAACATGTGGTCGATGGCGTGACCGATGTTCAGGAGCCACTGGGTGGCCATCGAGTTGCGGGGTCGGCCAAGCGGGAAAGTGTCCATGCTGCGCATTGTGACGACAGCGGCTCGGGCGGCAACCTGTCGCTGCGGCGCAGGCCCTGAAGTTTCCCCCAATTGCGGCGAAGTGCCGTCAGGCTGCAGTTGCGGTTGCGCGGTGCAGGCGCGTCGCGGCCCCGGGGTCGGCGAGCGGGCCACCTGGCCGCTTCTTGCGCCGGATAGGAGTTGCCGAAAACCTGACTTCCTGGTCAGGTATTTGCAACCGCGTGTTTCTGTGCGAAACTAAAGACTAGCTTCCGTCGAGGGGAGCTGGACTTCACGGGTCGCTCTCCGAACAGGGAGCGGCCCTTTCTTTTTGCTTTCGGCCCCAAAGTGCCAGCAAACAGGAACAGGCGTTCCTGTCGCAGCTTCGGGCGCGCCGTCATGATGCATGCATCTCGCACCGGCTACCCCTCCCCTCGACAGCGAGAACAACACGCGGCCGCCCATGAGCGGCCGCTTTCTTTCTCCGGGGTGCCGCCACCGGCGCGGCGCTCAGGCGCGCCGGTAATCGAGCAGCCGGGTGTTCCAGTAGCGCTCCCGCAGGTTGTCGAGGCGAACGGTTCCTCCGGTGCTCGGCGCGTGCACGAAGCGCGACTCGCCTGCATGGATGGCCGCGTGCGACGGTGAACCGCCGCTCCCGAAGATCACCAGGTCCCCGGGGCGCAAGTCGCCGGCGGCCACGGACTGGCCCCAGCGGCTGATCTGCGCGACGGTCCGCGGCGGTGCAATCCTGGCCGATTGCCGGTACACGTAGCCGATCAAGCCGCTGCAATCGAAGCCCGAGTCTGGCGTGTTCCCGCCGTACCGGTAGGGCGTGCCGACCAGGCCGAGCGCGAGGAACGCTGCCTCCCCGGCCTGCGGGTCGGACATCGGGGAAGGCCGAAGGGCCGCACCCCGGCCGCCGACCTGCCCTGGCGCGGCACAGCCGCCCAGGCTGGCCAGGGCAAGCCAGCCCGCCGCAGCGACCCATCCTCGCCTTTCGACATCCATGGTGCAATCGTACCTTCACGTCCGCCGATGGATCACCCGCACGCGTGCTCGCGCGTGGGGACGAAGAACATGACCAGAACCATGACCCAAGACTCGACCGCCACTCCCCCGGTTGCGCGCGGACAGGCCGCCGCACGCAAGGCGCCCCGGCCCGTGCACCCGCTCCTGCACAAACTGTTCGAGCTGTACCCCCGGCTGTTCGGTGCCCGCTTCCTTCCCCTCAAGATCGGCATCTACCAGGACCTGGTGGCAGCGCACCCGGAGGCGCTGCCCGCGGCGGAACTGAAGGTGGCGCTCGGGCTGCACACGCGTTCCACGCGCTACATCGAGGCCGTGGCCGCCGGCCTGGCTCGCCACGACCTGCAAGGCAAGCCCGTGGAGCCGGTGGCGCCGGAGCACGTGCATCACGCCATCCTGGAGCTGTACAAGCGCCGCAGCGGCAGGGGGCCGGAGCAGGCGCGCGAGCGTGCCGTCGCGCAACTGGCGGCTGCCATCGAGGCCTCCGGCCTGAGCCGCGAAGCCTACCGCGAGCGCTTCACCTCGCCCGACGACGACGTGCATTCGATGCTGGAGGAAGCGCTGTCGGTGATGGCGCAAAGGGCGGCGCGCCGCGAAGCCTTGCAGAACGCCTTCCAGGCCAGCGGCAAGACGATGGCCGAATTCGCCGAGATGTACGGCCTGGATCCGAACGAGGCCAGGAGGTTGCTGGCGCAGTGAAAAGGGAGCGGCCGCTCATGGGCGGCCGCGTTTTGTACTCGCTGTCGAAGGGAGGATCGGTAGCAGGTGCGAGATGGATGCATCATGCCCGGCCGTCCGGAGGTGCAACAGGAACGCGTGTTCCTTTTGCCTGGCACTTTGGGGCCGAAACAAAAGAAAAGGCCGCTCTCTTGTGCAGGGAGCGGCCCGGGAAGTTCAGCTCCCCTCGACGGAAGCTAGCGTTCAGTTTCTCACAGAAACACGTGGTTGCAAATACCTGATGTTTTGGTGAGGGTTTTCCGGCGTCACCGCAGGAAGAACTCCTGCCACTCCAGTTCCGTCCACCACTCGGCCTCGAGTCCGTCGCAGGTCTCCCCGTGGGCGCGGCACATGAAGCAGCCGTCACCGCGCGTGAGCGAGGCGTCGGCCAGCGGCCGGTAGCGAAGTCGCAAGCGCGCACCCTCCTCGCGCGCCGCTGCCTCTGCCGGGCTCATCGCGCGATCCGGCAACTCGAAGATGCCGTTGCGGCCAAGCCGCTCCTCCCCCTCGACGTAGAGGACGGAGTTCTCCGCGTCGATATGGCGCCAGAGTGCGTGCGAGTAGCGGATGGCAAGGCGCCGAAGGCGATCACGATCGTCCGCGGACCGCGGCCCCTGCGCGAGGAAAGGCGTCATCTCGCCTAGCCACTCGCCCATCTCCGCGTGTTCGCGCAGGAGTGCGTGCACCGGTCCGCTCGTGGCGGGCAGGTCCGCATCGGTCACCAGTGCCTTGAAGAACACGCCCTCCTCCCGATCGTGATGGAAGTGGCCGGCGAACTCGACGAAGAAGGCGGCGAAGCGTCTGCCGTCATCCGGGTCCGCAGTCCCGTCGGCCAGGCCGTCGACATACGTGCGAAAGGAACCGAGCACCTGGTCGATCAGCACGTGTTCGTCCTGGAAGGCGTCGATCAGCTTCATCGTGGATCCGCGTTGTGTACGGCTCGATTCTCGACAAGGCTGGTTGGATTCGTGCGATCCCCATGCCACGGTCCCGGGTAACGTCACCGGATCGTCTGCCGCCCCACGCCGCCTCCTCGATTCCTCATCGGGCGAGCAGCGCCAGGCAATACCCCAGCGCCAACGCGAGGCCGCTGGTGAACACCACCAGCCACGCAGGCACCGGTGCACCCAGGCCGCCGCCAGCCGTTACGAGGGCTGGCGAGGGCCGTGCCTGCGCCGTGCCGGCGGTGCTCACCGGCTGCGGCAGCGCCTCGCCGACGGAAGCAGGCGCGCCCCCGAGCTGCCGCGTGAAGGCGGCGAAGAAGTCGTCGGCATTCTTCTTCGCCACCGCCTGCATCAGCCGGCTGCCGACGCTCGCCAGCTTGCCGCCGATCTCGGCCTGCGCCGTGTAGCGCAGCACCGTCTGCTCGCCGCGCGGCTGCAGCAGGACGCGCGAACTCATCTTCGCGAAGCCGGCAGCGCCGCCCTGCCCCCGGCCGGTGAGCGTATAGCCGTTGGGCGCGTCCAGCTCCGACAGCTGCACGTTGCCGCGAAAGGTGGCCGACACCGGGCCGACACGCGTCGTGACGATGGCGTGGAATTCGGTGTCCGAGACTTTCTCCAGCGCCTGGCAGCCAGCGATGCTCGCCTTGAGCACCGCGGCATCGTTGAGTGCTGCCCAGACCTGCTGCTGCGGCGCCGGGACCAGGTATTCACCCGTGATTTCCATGCTCATGCCCGCGCTCCGTAAAGGCGCGAAAGGGCCTGCGTTCCCTCGCGGGCATGCCCCTGGTCCACCAGCTGCGCATACAGCTTGCGGGCCTGCTCGGCGCCGGGCAGTTGCAGCCCCAGGCGGTCGGCCTCCGCCAGCGCAATCGAGAGGTCCTTCAGGAAATGCTCGATCATGAATCCGGGCGCCAGGTCGCCCTCGACGATCTTCGGGCCCATCACGCTCAGCTGGAAGCTGCCCGCCGCGCCGCCGGAGATGCACTGCAGCACCAGGTCGGGGTCCAGGCCCGCGGAGCGCGCGTAGGCGAGCCCTTCGCACACGCCCATGATCGTGGAGGCGATCACCAGCTGGTTGCACATCTTGGTGTGCTGGCCGGTGCCCGCGCCGCCGGTGTGCACGATCGTCTTGCCCATGCGCTGCAGGACCGGCAGCGCCTGCGCGAACGCCTCCGTGTCGCCCCCGACCATGATCGACAGCCGGGCCTCGCGCGCGCCGAGGTCGCCCCCGGAAACCGGTGCGTCCAGCGCACGGCAGCCGCGTGCGGCGGCTTCGCGTGCCAGTCGCTGTGCCAGCTCAGGACTGGAGGTGGTCATGTCGATCAGTAGCGCGCCACGGGCACGCGTGAGCACGCCTTCCGCGCCCAGCCAGACCTCTTCCACGTCGCGGGGATATCCGACCATGGTGATGACCACGTCGGAGCCGGCCGCCACCGCGCCCGGCGTGTCGCACCAGACGGCACCGCGGCCCACCAGCGCGCGCGCCTTGTCGGCGGAGCGGTTGTACACGCGCAGCGGGTGGCCGGCCGCCAGCAGGTGGCCGGCCATGCTCTGGCCCATGATGCCGAACCCGACGAATCCGATCCGGGCGGGACTTGTCGCTTCACTCATTGCTTGTTCTCCGTCGCTTGCTTGCCGCGCAGCAGGCTGCGCAGGTAGATCGGGCTGATCGGTTGGCTCTCGGCCCGCACGCCGAACGGCGCGAGTGCATCGTTCACCGCGTTCATGAGGGCGCCGATCGCACCCATCACGCCACCTTCGGCCATGCCCTTGATGCCAGCGGGCGTGCTGCGGTTTGGGGTGTGCATCGGGATGAGCTCGATGCGCGGAATCTCGTGGGCCGTCGCGACCAGGTAGTCGGCCAGCGAGCCCGACAGGTTCTGTCCGGTTTGCGGGTCGTAGGCGACGTGCTCCATCAGCGATCCGGACAGGCCCATGGCGATCGCGCCGTGCTGCTGCCCCTCCACCACGACCGGACTGAGCACGGTGCCGCAGTCTTCCGCCGCCACGTAGCGCTCGATCCGCACGCCGCCCGTCACCACGTCCAGCCGCACGATGCACGCGTGACTGGAGTTCGAATAGGTCATGGGCGGCGGCTCGTACGTCTTGTGGAACTCCAGGCCGGGGCTCACGCCCGGCGGCAGCGCCAGCGGGTCGAGGTAGGCGATGCGGGCGATGTCCGCCAGCGCGAGGCCGGCGTCCTGCCAGGCCCCGTCCGCATGCTGCTGCACTCGGCCGTCCTGCATCCGCACCGCGTCCAGCGGAACCTGAAGCCGGTGGGCGCCGATGGCCAGCACCGCCCGGCGCGCATCCTGCGCGCACAGGTACAGCGTGCCGCCGCCTGCCGTGCCGCCGCGCGCGCCCCGGCTTCCCATGCCGTAAGGCGCCACGTCGGTGTGTCCCAGGTGGATCTTCACGCACGACGAGGGCACGCCCAGGCCCTCGGCCACCGCTTGCGCCAGCGCCGTCTCGTAACCCTGCCCGGTTGCGCCCAGGCCCACGGACGCATTGACCACGCCGGACGGCTCGATGCGCACCCAGGCCGCTTCGTGGCCCGAGCCCGGGATGCCGGCGGCCTTGTAGAACTTCGATCCGTAGGTCGTGGACTCGACCACCGTGCAGATCCCCAGGCCCAGCACCTCGCCGCGGCGGCGGGCCTGCGCCTGCCGCTGCCGGAACGCGTCGTAGTCGATCGCCGCCAGCACGCCTTCCAGCGTCTCGCGCGGCGTGATGTCGGCCAGCACCTCGCCGGTGGCCATGGTGTAGGGATAGTCCCGCGCCTGCAGCAGGTTGAGCCGGCGCACGGCCACGGGGTCCAGTCCCAGTTCGCGGGCGACGTTGTCGATGGTGCCGTCCATGAGCCAGCTGGTGATCGCCATCGGGGCGCGCATCGGCCCGTTGCCCACCTTGTTGGACACCACCACCTTCACGTCGTAGCGATAGTTGGCAATGCGGTAGGGTCCGGTGATGATCATCGCCACCACCCGCGCCAGGTAGTTGCCGGGATAGAAGCTGTAGGCGCCGAAGTCCTCCAGGATCTCCAGGTCGAGCGCCAGGATCCGGCCCTGGGCGTCGACCGCCACCCGGGTGCGGCACTGGTCCTCGCGCGCCTGCGACGAGGCCAGCAGGTTCTCCATGCGGTCCTCGCGCCAGCGTACCGGCCGCTCCAGCAGCATCGCGGCGACGGCCACCGTGAGCTCCTCGCGGTACAGGGCGATCTTCTGGCCGAAGCCGCCGCCGACGTCGGGCGAAACGACCGTCACCTGCGATTCGGACAGGCGCAGGCGCCCGGCGAGCGTCGTGCGGTACGGGTGCGGCACCTGGGTTCCGACCTGGAACAGGAGGTGCTGCCGGCCCGCATCCCAGCTGGCGATGCAGCCGCGGGTCTCGATCGGCAGGTGCGTCTGGCGCTGCATCGAGAAGCTGCTCTCGACGACGCGGTGAGCCCCGCGCATCGCCGCCTCCACCTCCCCGTGCGAGGCATGCTGGTGCGACAGCAGGTTGGACGCCATCGCGTCATCCACCCGGGGCGCATTGGCGGCGAGCGCCTGCGCGATGGTGGCCACGGCCGGCAGGACCTCGTACTCCACGCTGACGCGCTCGGCGGCGTCTTCCGCCAGGTAGCGGTTGGTGGCGATCACGCACGCCACCGGGTCGCCCTGGAAGCGCACCTTGTCGATCGGTAGCGTGTCCGCTTCCATCGGCTGCAGTCCGTCGATGGTCGGCGCCATGCGGTGGCGCGTCGTGTGCGGCGCGATGTCGCGGCCGGTGTAGACGGCGACCACGCCGGGCATCTCGCGCGCCGCGGTGGCGTCGATCGAGGCGATGCGCGCATGCGCGTGCGGCGAGCGCACGAAGCAGGCGTGCAGCGCACCGGGCACCACGATGTCGTCGATGTAGCGGCCGCGGCCGGTGAGCAGCCGGGCGTCCTCGCGGCGCGGCTCGTGGCGGCCGATGGAGCGAAAGCCGGCGTCGGTCACGCGGGTGCTCCTTCGCGCAGTCGGCTCGCCGCCAGCAGGATGGCGTCGACGATGTTCTGGTAGCCGGTACAGCGGCACAGGTTCCCCGAGAGTGCTTCGCGCACCTGGGCCTCCGTCGGATCGGGGTTGTCCTTCAGGAACGGTTCGAAGGTCATGACGATGCCTGGCGTGCAGAAGCCGCACTGCAGGCCGTGGCATTCGTGCAGCGCCTGTTGCAGCACCGACAGCTGCTGCGGGGTCCCGACGGATTCGACGGTCTCGATCTCGTGGCCTTCCATCTGCACGGCGAAGCACAGGCAGGACCGCTGTGGGCGGCCATCGATCACCACGGTGCAGGCGCCGCAAACGCCGTGTTCGCAGCCGACGTGGGTGCCGGTCAGGCCGCAATCCTCGCGCAGCGCGTCGGACAGCAGTTTGCGCGCCGGCGCCTCGAACTCGATGTTCCTGCCGTTGACGGTGAGGATGATGTGCTGCTGGTCGCTCATGCGGGCACCCCGCTCCTTTCAAGGCAGCGGGCGAGCGCGCGCGCCACGAGGGTCTCGGCCAGTTCCTTGCGGTACACCGCGGGCACGCGCGGCTGGTCCTCGGGCGTGACCGCGTCGCGGGCCGCGCGGGCGACTTCGGCGACCCAGTCGACGGAGGCCACGCGGCCGCGGAAAGCCTGCGCCACCGCGTCCAGCCGCTGCGGCACCGGCGCGACGCCGCCCACGCCGAGGCGCAGGCTGCTGACACGGCCGTTCTCGAGCGCCAGCGTGACGGCGACCGCGACGATCGCGTAGTCACCGTGGCGCTGGTTGAACATGCGCCAGACGGACACCTCGCCGGGCACCGCGCAGGGATAGCTCACGGACAGCACCATCTCGGTGGGCTCCAGCGCGGTGGTCATCGCCGAGAGCAGGAAGTCGTCGGCCTCGAGCACGCGCTGCGCACCCTTGCGGGCGAGCGTCAGCCGCGCGCCGAGGGTCATCGCCACCAGCGCGTGCTGCGCCGCCGGGTCGGCGTGCGCCAGGCTGCCGCCCAGCGTTCCGCGCTCGCGGATCGCGCCATGGCCGATGGTGCGCGCCGCCTGCCCCAGCAAGGGGCAGTGTCCGGCGGCGAGCGGCGACTCGGCCAGCGTGCGGTGACGCGCCAGCGCCCCGACTTCCAGCCGCTCGCCGCAAACGCGCACCTGCGCCAGCTCGCTCAGGTCGTTGAGGTCCACCAGGTGGGCCGGGCTGGCCAGGCGCATGTTCATCATCGGCACCAGGCTCTGCCCGCCGGCCAGCGGCTTGGCGTCGTCGCCGAAGCGCGCGAGCAGCTCCAGCGCCTCGTCGACGCTGGCCGGCCGGTGGTAGCTGAAGGCAGCGGGTTTCACCGGCGCCTCAGGCCCAGAGCAGGTTGTCGGTCGTGTCCGGGTCGAACACGTGCAGCCGGTTCAGGTTGATCGCCAGCCGGGCCTGCTCGCCGGCCTGGTACCGGCACTCCTTGCCGACCCGGAAGAACATCTTGGCCTCGGCCACTTCGATTTCCAGGAACTGGTCCGAGCCGACTGGCAGCACCGACAGGATGCGGCCGCTGAGGAAGGCGCCCTCGGTCGCGACGTCCGCTTCGGCCACGTCCTCGGCGCGGATGCCCAGCACCACCTCCCGCCCGTCGTAGCCGGAGAGCTTGCTGGCCGCTTCGGCCGGCAGCGTGAACATGGTGCCGCCGTTGCGGAAGACCAGGCGGTACTGGGTGTGGCGCAGCTGGCCCTTGAGGAAGTTGATCGGCGGGTTGCCCAGGAAGGACGCCACGAACATGTTGCTCGGACGCTCGTAGATCGCGTCCGGCGAGCCGATCTGCTGCACCACGCCGCCTCGCATCACGACGATGCGGTCGGCCAGCGTCAGCGCTTCCGCCTGGTCGTGCGTGACGTAGACGAAGGTCGTCTGCATCGCCTCGTGCAGCTGCTTGATCTCCGCCCGCATGGAAATGCGCAGGGCGGCGTCCAGGTTGGAGAGCGGTTCGTCCATCAGGAAGACCTGGGGCTTGCGCACCATCGCGCGGCCGAGTGCCACGCGCTGGCGCTGACCGCCGGAGAGCTGGTCGGGCCGGCGCTCCAGCAGAGGCTCGATCTCCAGCCGGCGCGCGGCGTCGCGCACGCGGCGGTCGATCTCCGCCTTCTCGAACTTGCGCATCTTCAGGCCGAAGGCGATGTTGTCGTACACCGTCTTGTGCGGATACAGGGCGTAGCTCTGGAACACCATCGCCACGTCCCGCTTGTGCGGCGGCACGGTGTTCATCACCTCGGTGTCGAAGCGCAGGTTGCCGTCGGTGACGTCTTCCAGCCCCGCGATCATGTTCAGCGTGGTCGATTTGCCGCAGCCGGACGGGCCGAGCAGGACCAGGAACTCCTTGTCGGCGATCTCGAGGTTGAGGTCCTCGAGCGCGGTGTAGCCGTTGGGATACTGCTTGCGGACGGATTCGAACTGGATGCGTGCCATGGTGGTGCCTTAACCCTTGACGGCGCCGGCGGTGAGGCCGGAGACGATGTAGCGCTCGAAGACGATGGCGATCAGCACCGGGGGCACGATCGCCAGCACGCCGGCGGCGTTGATGAATGAGAAGCTGATGTTGAAGTCCGACGTGAAGGACGCCACGACAATGGGCATCGTCTGCGAAGCCGTGGTCTGCGTGAACATCAGCGCCAGCAGGAACTCGTTCCAGCTGGTGAGGAAGGTGAACAGCACCACCGCGACCAGGGAGGGCAGCGCCAGCGGCAGGAACACCAGCACCAGCGTTTGCAGTCGCGAACAGCCGTCGACGCGCGCGGCCTTGTCCAGTTCATCGGGCAGCGACTCGAAGTAGCCGGTGAGGATGAAGATGCTGAAGGGGATCGTGATCGCGAGGTACGTGATCACCAGCGACAGCAGGTTGTCCATCAGCCCCAGCTTCTGGACGAACAGGAAGAATGGCACCACCAGCGCGATGTCGGGGATGACCCGCGTGGACAGCATGAAGTAGATGGAGGTCTTGCGCCCGATGAAACGGATCTTGGCCATCGCGTAGGCGGCCGGCACGCTCACCAGCAGGTTCAGCACCACCACCGCGATGGCAACGATGAAGCTGTTCTTCATGGCGGGAAGCAGGTTGGCCGCCGTCGACGGGATGAAGCCGCCGGTGGCCGTGTCGCCTTGCCTGCGCGTCTCGTAGGTCACCCTCTCGTCGGGCGCCTTGAAGATGGCACGGAAGTTCTGCGCCGTCGGGGCATGCGGTACCCAGTGCGGTGGCACCGAGGTGATCTCCGCCTCCGACTGCAGGGAGGACGACAGCAGCCAGGCGATCGGCGCCAGCACGTACAGGGAGAACAGCAGCGAGCCGATGAACAGCAGCGCGCGGTGGCCGGGAATCAACTTGTTCATGGAAAGGCCCTGCGCGCTCATAGCTTGCGGCTCGTGGTGCGGATGATGAACCAGGCCAGCACGAAGGTCGCCACGGCCATGATGTAGGCGAGCGCGGCACCGGTGCCGAAGGCCAGCTTGCGGAAGGTCTCGACGTACACCTGCCAGGCCACGACGTGCGAAGCGTCGGCAGGCCCGCCCTCGGTCAGCACGAAGAACAGGTCGAAGTGGCGGATCGCCATCATCGTCTCGTAGATCACGACCAGCGCGAAGCCGGGAACCAGCGAGGGCAGCGTGATGTGCAGGAAGCGCTGCCACACGTTGGCGCCGTCGACCTTGGCCGCGCTGTACAGGTCCGGTCGCACCGACTTGAGCGTGACCAGCAGCAGGATGGTCGCCAGCGGAACTTCCTTCCAGACGAAGGCGTTGGTGATCAGCCCCAGGGTCTTGTCGGTGTCGCCGAGCATGACCAGGTACTTGTCGATGAAGCCCAGTTGCAGCAGCAGCCCGTTGAGCGCGCCGTAGCCGGAGTCGTAGATCCACTTCCACATCAGCCCGTTGGCCACGTAGGGGATGGCCCAGGGAATCAGCAGGATCGCCGAGAGCACGCGGCGGCCGCGGAACTCCTGGTTCAGCAGCAGCGCCATCAGGGTGGCGATGACCATGATCGCCAGCACCGACATGAGCGTGAAGTTGACGGTGCGTAGCACCGATTCCCAGAACAGCGGATCCTGGAACACCTTCAGGTAGTTGTTGAACCAGACGAAGGGCACGCGGTGCGGGCGCGTGAGCTTCAGGTCGAACAGGCTGATCCAGAAGGAGTACAGCACCGGGAAGACGGCCACCGCCATCAGCACCGCCATCATCGGCGCCAGGAACAGCATCGCGCTGCGCTGGTCGTAGGCGCTGGAGGGGTAGCGCAGCCACGCGCGGCGCGGCCGCCTTGCCGGTGCGGCGCCGGCGGGTGAGAAGGGGGCGTCGTCCGCGGCGAGCGCAGCCCCGTCGTGCGCGTTCACGTGTCCTTGCGCAGGTCGTTCCAGGAGCCGGCCGACTTCTTCAGGGCGTCGGCCACGGTGGACTTGCCCAGCACGGCGGACTGCCAGGCCGTGCCGTTCACCTCGTCCCATTCGCCGAACCACCGGGAGATCACGTCCTTCTTGCGCGCCAGCTTCTGCTGCGCCTCGAACACCTTGATGTCGGCGTACTTGGCGTAGTTCGCCTGCACTTCCGGGTCCTTGAACATCGAAGGGATGCCGAAGCCGGAGCCCAGGTCGTTGAACAGCATCTTCTGGAACTGGTACTCGCTGCCGGCCTTGCCGCCGAACCATTCGATCAGCCTGGCGGCGTTGGCGGCGCGGGTCTTGTCCGCGGCAGCCTGCGGCGTCATGCCATGGAAGCGCATCCAGCCCACCGTGGCCGGCGAGCCGCCGGGGCCGGCCGGCATCATGGCCTGGCGCACGTGCCCGGCGACCGGCGACTGCTTGGGATCGTTGAGCGTCCGCACGCGATAGCGGCTCAGGAGGGCGAAGGCATGGTTGCCGGCGCCGAAGGCCTTCAGGCCATTGAGTTCGCCGGTCTCCACGCACGCGGGGGAGATGATCTTGTGCTTCTGCACGGCGTCCGCGATCCACTGCAGCGCGCGCTGCGCACCGCCGTTGGCCTGCGCCACGGCGGCGATACCCTTGTCGTCGACGAAGCGGCCACCGTGGGAGAACACCATGGCGGAGAGGAACTCGATCAGCCACGTTTCACGGGCCATCGACAGCATCATCGGGGCCTGCGAGAGGCCGGCGGACTTGATCTTCAGCGACTGCTGCAGCACCTCGTCCCAGGTCTTGGGCGGCTCCTTGATGCCGGCCTTCTTCAGCATCTCCTCGTTGTAGAAGAAGGCCATGTAGTCGGAGTAGTAGGTCAGGCCGTACTGCCTGCCCTTGTACGTCATCGATTCGGTGCAGAACCTGTCGGCGTCGGCGTTGTACTTCAGGAGTCCGGGGAACTGGTTCACCGGCGCCAGCCAGCCGGCGTCGGCCCATTCGGGCAGCCAGCTGTCGGACACCCACATGACGTCGATCGGCGCCTTGGCGACGAACTTGGTGATCATGGTCTCGCGGTACTGGGCCCAGGGCGAGGTGTTGTAGGCCACCTTGATGCCCGTCTTCGCCTCGAAGGCAGTCAGGTGGCTCTTGACCAGGTCCACCGCGGCCGACCAGGTGTACATGTTCAGCGCGCCGGATTGCGCCAGCGCCTCGAGCGACAGCAGGCCGCCGGCCGCCGCGCCCGCTGCTCCCGCCGCCTTCAGGAAGTCGCGCCGGGAAGCGGCGCCGTTCCAGGGGTTGTTCATGCCTCTCGCTCCTCAGGGGTGGCTGCGGCGCCCGTGCGCATGGCGACGTGCCGAGCCGGCCGGTACGCAGGCGCCCGGCCCTTCGCCGCGCGCCCGACCTTTTGCATCCAACGTGCTATTAATATATCGTCAGATGACGACAAGAGTGTTCCGGGAAATCCCCGACATCAGCAGGCCACAACGTTCACCGCCAGGCCTCCCAGCGACGTTTCCTTGTATTTGTGGTGCATGTCGGCGCCCGTGGCCTTCATGGTGGCGATCACCCGGTCGAGGGTGACCAGGTGCGTGCCGTCGCCCGCGAGCGCCAGCCGCGCGGCGTTGATGGCCTTCACCGCTCCCATTGCGTTGCGTTCGATGCAGGGCACCTGCACCAACCCGGCGACCGGATCGCAGGTCATGCCCAGGTGGTGTTCCATGGCGATTTCCGCCGCGTTCTCCACCTGTTCCGGCGAGCCACCGAGCACTGCCGCGAGGCCGGCAGCGGCCATCGACGCGGCCACCCCCACCTCGCCCTGGCAGCCGACCTCGGCACCGGAGATCGAGGCGTTCTCCTTGTAGAGCGCCCCGATGGCCGCCGCCGTGAGCAGGAAGTCGTGGCTGCGGGACGCGTCGCCCGCCGCGTGGAAGCGCTCGTGGAAGCGCAGCACCGCCGGCACGACGCCCGCCGCGCCATTGGTGGGCGCGGTGACCACGCGGCCGCCGGCGGCGTTCTCCTCGTTCACCGCCACGGCGTAGGCGTTCACCCAGTCGAGTTCACCCAGCAGCCGGACCTTCCCGCGCTCGAGCGCCTCGCGCAGGACGGCGGCGCGCCGCTGCACCCCCAGGCGCCCCGGCAGCGCGCCATGTGCCGCCAGGCCGCGGTCCATGCAGTCGAACATCACCTGGCGAATGCGGTCGAGCCCTGCGTCGATAACGGGCCGCGGCCGCAGCGCGAGTTCATTTTCCAGCGCCAGCTGCGCGATGCTCAGGCCGCGATCCGCGCAAATCCGCAGCAGTTGCTCGGCCGACGCATAGGGGTGGGGCCACTCGGTGCGGGCCCCTGCGGCGGCCTGGCGCAGTTCCTGTTCCGTGGCGACGAAACCGCCGCCGACGGAGAAGCTGGTCTGGTCGGCGAGCAGTTGCCCGGCGCTGCCGCGCGCCAGCAGCCGCATGCCGTTGGGATGCAACTCCAGGCACTCGCGGGGGTGGAAAACCAGGTCCTCGCGCTCGTCGAACGCCACGGAATGCTGCCCCAGCAGGCGGATCTCGCGGCTGCGGCCGACGGCAGCCAGCCACCCAGCAGATTGAGCGGTATCGACCGTCTCGGGATCGTAGCCCATCAAGCCGAGCAGCACCGCCTGGTCGGTGGCATGCCCCCGGCCGGTGAGCGCCAGCGAGCCATAGAGGTGGACCTCCACCCCGGCGACGGACTGCAGCCGGCCGGCATGGGACAGCGCCCGCACGAAGCGCAGCGCAATGCGCATCGGCCCCACCGTGTGCGAACTGGACGGGCCGATGCCGACCTTGAACAGGTCGAAGACGCTGACCGGCATGGGCGCCGCCCTACGCCAGGGGCGAGAACGCCGCGGGCGACAGGAACACGCTTTCCTGGTGGACCAGGTAGGGCAGCATGGACGGCACGAAGGCGGTCCATTCCGCATCCTTCGCCATCCTGGCGCGCTGCCCCGTGCGATGGCCCAGGTCGTCATAGGCCCAGAGGAAGACGACGGAGTTGAGCACCCCGCTTTCCTTGGTCCAGCAGCCCACCAGCTTGGCGTAGCGGGAGATCAGGGGCAAGCCCTGCTCCTGGTACATCCTCAGGAATTCGCCGGCCTTGCCGGGCTGGACCTGGTAGGTCCGCATTTCGTAGATCACGCTCACTCCTTGGCAGTTCGGCAGATGCCCATATCGTCAGTCATGCCTCGATTTCATCGTCACATGACGATATGATTTTGCCGCTAGAGTCCAGCCCGTGTCCACCGATTTCGCGCGCGCCGCCGTGCGCGCCCAGCAATGAAAGCCAGATCCGCAGTCCTGTCGGCCAAGACCCCCCTGCAGGCCGAAAAGCCCGCCAACGGAAAGCGCCGGGCCACGGCCCGCCTGCCCGCCGACGAACGACGGGCGCAGATCCAGGCCAAGGCCTTCGAGTTCTTCTCGGAATACGGGCTCACCGCGCAGACCCGCGCCCTGGCGGAGGCCTGCGGCGTGTCGCAGCGCCTCCTGTACAGCGCCTTCCCGAACAAGGCGGCGCTGATCAACGCCGTCTACGAGGCGGAGATCGCGGGTCCGTTCAAGGCGGTCTGGTTCGTACAACTGCGGGATCGGAAGGTGCCACTGGCCGATCGCCTGAACGACTTCTACCGCGAGTACTACGACACGATCCTCACGCGACGCTGGCTTCGGCTGTTCATCTACGCCTCGCTGGCCGAAGTGGAGATCGCGCCCACCTACATCGCGGCGATCATCCGCACGCTGCTGCTGACTATCGTCGAGGAGGCCGCATTCGACAACGGGCTCGAGATGCCGGCCGATCCTGCCGTTGCGCAGGAGATCGGCTGGGTCCTGCACGGCAACATCTCGCACCTTGCGATCCGCCGGCACGTGTACGGCGACGGCACGTCGGTGGCAGTGCGTGACGTGATCCCCATGCACGTGGACGCTTTCCTGAAGATCGTGCCGACGGTACTCGCGCCCAGCGCAGACCGGCCGAAGTAAAGCGAAGTCGCGCGCGAACCCGCGGCGAAGTCGCGCGCGAACCCGCGCCCGTGCGGCACCGGCACGCGCACGCCATCCCTGCCCTGCTGCAACTCGGCCTTGCCCCACGGCTTGCCCACGCCCCTGGGAGTGGCAATTCGGGTGCTCGTATGATCGCGCCGCAACCCTGCAGCATCAGCAGGCGCTGTGTTGTTCTGCCGGTGACGGAGGACGCGCCATCGGCCGTTGATCCCAACCCTAGGAGACAGCCATGAACTCACGCACGCGCACCGTCGCCGCAGCAGCGGCGCTTGTTGCAGGGTCCGCCATTGCGGCGGGGCCCGCCGTCGTCGGCGGCCCGGGCGAGAACCCCTCCTGCTTCAAGCCCTGGGACGCCAGCACCAAGTACTTCCAGTGGCCGGCGAAGAAGGGGCCGTACCGCCTCGCGCTGGCCAACGGCTTCGTCGGCAACACGTGGCGCATCCAGATGATCAAGATGGCGAAGGCCTACGCGGCGACGCCGGAGATGGCCTCGCAGCTCAAGGAGTTCAAGATCGTCTCCACCGGCACCGACGTGGCGGCGCAGATCGCGGCGATCGACAACTTCATCAACTCGGGCTACGACGCGATCGTGACGATCGCAGTGAACCCGACGGCCTTCGCGCCGGTGATCAAGCGCGCCAACGCCAAGGGCGTGGTGATCGTTCCCTTCGACAACGTCCTGGACAGCACCGAGGTGATGATGGTCAACGAGGACCAGCTCGCCATGGGCCAGCAGTCCGGCGAGTGGGTGGTGAAGAACATCCCGTCGAAGTCCGGCAAGCTGCTGGAGGTGCGCGGCGTGCCCGGCAACTCCGTCGACCGCGACCGCCACCTCGGCTTCCGCAAGGTCGTCGAGGCCCCGGGCAGCAAGTTCGAGGTGGTGGAAGTCGTGGGCAACTGGGACGACGGCACCGCGCAGAAGGCGGTGGCGGACGCGGTCGCCGTGCACAAGAAGTTCGACGGCATGTTCGTGCAGGGCGGCTCCACCGGCGCGGTGCGCGCCCTGATCGACGCGAAGCACAAGATGATCCCGGTGGCGGGCGAGGCCGAGAACGGTTTCCGCAAGCTGTGCGCCGAACGCGCCAAGGACGGCCTGGTGTGCGCCTCGCTGGGCCAGTCGCCCGGCCTGGTGGCGATCTCCATGAAGGCGGCGGTGACGGCGCTGCAGGGCAAGGTGATGCCGCAGATGATCTCGGTGCCGATCCCCACGGCGACGCACCCGAACTTCAAGTCGGGCGAGAACTACTTCCCCAACCTGACCGACAACTTCTTCACCACCACCGACTTCCCGCCCTGCGGCGTGACGCTGAAGGCCACGGACATCATGGCGAAGGACGAGAAGAACAACTGACGGCCTCCGTGTCGGATCCCGTCCTGCGGCTGGTCGAGGTCTCCAAGCGCTACGGCGGGGTGCGGGCGCTCGAGCGCGCGAGCTTCGCCTGCGCGGCTGGCCGCATCCACGCCCTGCTGGGCGAGAACGGCGCGGGCAAGTCCACGCTGATCAAGGTGATGGCCGGCGTGGTGCAGCCGGACGAAGGGCGCCTGCTGCTCGAGGGGCAGGAGCGCCGCTTCGCGCACCCGCAGGAGGCGGTGGCCGCCGGCATCGCCTGCATCTTCCAGGAGCTGTCGCTGCTGCCGGACCTGAGCGTCGCCGACAACATCTGCATCACCAACCCGCCGCGCCGCTTCGGCCTGATCGACCGCAAGGCGCAGCGCCGCATCGCGCAGGCGGCGCTGCAACGCGCGGGCGCCGGCGACATCCATCCGCTCGCGCCGGTGGCGAGCCTGCCGCTGTCGAAGCGGCAGCTGGTGGAGATCGCCAAGGCGCTGGCGCGCGCGCCCAAGATCCTGATCCTGGACGAGGCGACTTCGGCGCTCCCCGCTGCGGAAGTCAAGCGCGTGTTCGCGCTGCTGCGGCGGCTGCGGGACGAAGGCCTGGCCATCGTCTACATCTCGCACCGCATGCACGAGGTGACCGAGCTGGCCGACGACTGCTCGGTGTTCCGCAACGGCAGCCAGGTGGCGAGCTTCGCGGCGGGCACGCGCACCGACGCGCAGGTGGTCGAGATGATGATCGGCCGCGACATCGCGCATGCCTTTCCGCCCAAGCCCGCCCCGGCGGCGGCCGCTGCGTCGCCAGCGCTGGAGGTGCGCGGCCTGTCGTGGGCCGGGCGCCTGCACGCGGTCGACCTGGCCGTGCGGCCCGGCGAGATCGTGGGCCTCGGCGGACTCGACGGCCAGGGTCAGCGCGAGCTGTTCCTCGCCTTGTTCGGCGTGTTGCGCGGGGTGAGCGGCGAGGTGCGGGTCGATGGCCGGCCCGCGCGCCTCGCCGGGCCGCGTGCGGCCAAGGGGCTGGGCATCGCGCTGGTGCCGGAGGACCGCAAGACCGACGGGCTGCTGCTGCCGATGTCGGTGAACGACAACCTGAGCCTCGCGGCGCTGGACCGCCTCAGCCGGGCGGGGGTGCTGCAGCTCGCCGACGAAGGCCATGCGGTCGCCGGCATGATGCGGCGGCTCGCGATCAAGGCGGGCAGCGGCGAGGACGCGGTGGGCACGCTCTCGGGCGGCAACCAGCAGAAGGTGGTGATCGGCAAGTGGCTGCTGAACACGCCGCGCGTGCTGCTGCTGAACGATCTCACCCGCGGCATCGACGTCGGCACCAAGCAGGAGATCTATGCGCTCGTGCGGACCCTCGCCGACGAAGGTGCCGCGGTGCTGCTCTATTCCACCGACTATGCGGAGCTGATCGGCTGCTGCGACCGGGTGGCCGTGTTCTACGACGGCCGCATCGTGCGCTGGCTGGAGGGGGCGGCCCTCACCGAGCGCGCCCTGGTCGCGAGCGCGCTCAACCTCGAGGAGGCGACGGCATGAACGACTGGCGCTACCACCTGCGCGAGCATCGCGGCACGCTGGGCGCCGTGGCGCTGTTCGTCGCGCTGTTCGCCCTCTACATGGCCAAGCACCCGGCGGGCTGGAACCGCGACGTGCTCACCACCGCGGCCAACAAGGGCGTGCTGCTGGCCATCGTCGCCATGGCGCAGACCCTGCCGGTGCTGATGGGAGGCATCGACCTGTCGGTCGGCATGGTGTTCGTGCTGGCGAACTGCATCGCATCGCACCTGGTGGTCGGCTCCGCACTGCACGCCGGCGCCGGCGTGCTGGCGGTGCTGGCGGCCGGCGCCGCCTGCGGCCTGGTCAACGGACTCGTCATCGTGTTCGGGCGGCTGCAGCCGATCATCACCACGCTGGCCACCGGCATCATCTACTTCGGCCTGGCCCTCGGCCTGCGCCCGGTCCCCGGCGGCGACGTGCACGCCGGGCTGGCCGACGCGTTGACGGGCGCCCTCCCCGGCGGCGTGCCGGCCATGCTGGTCGTGCTGCTCGCCGTGGTGCTGGTGGTCTGGGTGCCTTACCGCCGCTCGGTGCCGGGGCGCGCGGCGCTGGCGATGGGGTCCTCGGAAGCCGCGAGCTACATGTCGGGCGTGGCGATGGGGCGGACCACGCTGGTCACCTACACGCTCGCGGGCCTGCTCGCGGCCATCGGCGGCCTGCTGCTCACCTTCGTGACCTACTCGGGCGAGGCCTCGCAGGCGATCGGCGGCGTCTACACGCTCAACTCCATCGCCGCCGTGGTGCTGGGCGGCACGTCGCTGGCCGGCGGCTTCGGCAGCGCGGTCGGTTCGGTGTTCGGCGCCTTCGCGCTGCGCACCATCGGCGACCTGCTGTTCGTGTTCGACCTGGAGCCCCTGTGGCAGCCGCTGTTCCAGGGCGTGATCCTGCTGGCCGCCGTCTGCTTCGGTTCGCTGCGGCTGCTGCGCGTGGGCAACCGGCTGGCGCTGTTCCGGTGAGCACGGCATGACCGCGATCGCCCTGCGCCTGAGAGGCTCGCGCCACCTGCCGGTGATGGCCGGCGCCGCCTGCACCGTGGCGCTGCTGCTCGTGGGCAGCCTCTATTCGAGCAACTTCCTGTCGCCCGAGTACCTCCTGCTGCAGCTCCAGATCGCCTCCTTCCTCGGCATCATCGCCACGGGCGCGATGCTGGTGATCCTGCTGGGGGGCATCGACCTGTCGGTGCCCTGGGCGGTGACGGTGGGCGGCATGATGTCCGCCGCTGCCGCCGGCTGGTGGGGCGGTGCGGCGGCCGCCTTCGCCATTCCCTTCGGCATCCTCTGCGGCGCGGCGCTCGGCTTGCTGAACGGCATCGGCGTGGCCTACCTGCGCGTGCCTTCGATGATCTTCACGCTGGGCATCAACGCCGTCGCGCAGGGGCTGATCGTGGTCCATACCGGCGGATTCGCGCCGCAGGACCGCGCCACGCCGGCGATGCACCTGATCGCCACCGGCCGCTCGCTGTTCGGCATCCCCAACGCCCTGCTCGCTTGGGCCGCCGTGGGCGGCGCCACGCTGTTCCTGCTGCACCGGACCAGCTTCGGCCGCGCCGTGTACGCGGTCGGCAACCGGGAGCGCGCCGCCTACCTCTCCGGCATCGCCACGCGGCGCGTCACCCTGCTCTGCTTCGTGTTCGCCGGGGCCTGTTCGGCCGCCGCGG
Organism: Ramlibacter alkalitolerans; assembly: GCF_016722765.1. Lineage (GTDB taxonomy): Bacteria > Pseudomonadota > Gammaproteobacteria > Burkholderiales > Burkholderiaceae_C > Ramlibacter > Ramlibacter alkalitolerans. The sequence goes on from NZ_JAEQND010000004.1 coordinate 334,415, forward strand.
GCGTGCTGCTCACGGGCTATTCCACCAAGGCGTACCAGGCGATGGGCGACGCCTACCAGCTGCCGGCCATCGCCGCCGTGGTGCTGGGCGGCACCCACATCCTGGGCGGCCGCGGCTTCTACCTGGGCACGGTCGTCGGCGTGGTGCTGATCACCCTGCTGCAGTCCATCCTCTCGGTGATGCAGATCCCGGAGATGGGGCGCCAGGTCGCCTACGGCCTGGTGATCATCGCGATGCTGCTGGTGTACGGCCGCGGCCGCCGGCACGCGGGTTGAACGCGGCCGCCGGGAGACGGACCATGGCGATGGAACTTACCGACAGCTTCGAGGTCATCGACGCGCGCTTTCGCAAGCTCGCCTTCGGCAACGTGCACCTGGAGCGGCTGTACACCGGCTGCCGCTGGGCCGAAGGGCCGGCGTGGTTCGCGGCGGGTCGCTACCTGGTGTGGTCGGACATCCCGAACGACCGCATGCTGCGCTGGGACGAAACCGACGGATCGGTCTCGGTCTTCCGGCAGCCGGCGCTGAACACCAACGGGCACACCGTGGATGCGCAGGGCCGCCTCGTCTCCTGCGAGCACCGCGGCCGCTGCGTATCGCGCACCGAGCACGACGGCACGCGCCGCGTGCTGGCCGACCGCTACGAAGGCGCGCGCTTCAACTCGCCCAACGACGTGGTGGTGAAGTCGGACGGCAGCATCTGGTTCTCGGATCCCAGCTACGGCATCGACAGCGACTACGAGGGCGATGCAGCGTCGAGCGAACTCGGCGCCTGTTGCGTGTACCGCATCGCGCCCGACCTGCGCAGCGTGACGCGCGTGGCGAGCGACTTCGTGCAGCCCAACGGATTGGCGTTCTCGCCCGACGAACGCTGGCTGTACGTCGTGGACACCGGGGCGACGCACCGGGAGGACGGCCCCCGCCACATCCGGCGCTTCCGCGTGCAGGACGACGGCGCCCGCATCGACGGCGGCGAAGTGTTCGCGGAATGCGGCAACGGCCTGTTCGACGGGCTGCGGGTCGACGTCCACGGCAACGTCTGGACCAGCGCCGGCGACGGCGTGCATTGCCATGCACCCGACGGCACGCTGACGGGCAAGATCCGGGTGCCCGAGGCGGTGGCGAACGTGTGCTTCGGCGGGCCCAAGCTGAATCGCCTGTTCATCTGCGCCACGACCTCGCTCTATGCGGTGTACCTGAACACGCGGGGGGCTGGGCGGCCCGTGTGACGCCGCTGCGGCACGAGCCGCCCCTCCCGGCGCGCCGGAGCTTGCCGGGCCTGCCTATCATCGGCCATGCTCGTCACACCCTCGCACTTCGTCGCGCTGCACGCGCCGCAGCCCGGCGCACCGGAGCACATCTTCGTCTTCCGCGGCGGCGCCTTGCTGGTGCGCGAACCGGACCTCGCCTTGCCGACCGAGGCCGAGTGCCTCGCACTGGGCGTGCCGCTCGCGGATTCGCGCCCCGTCGGCATGCTGGGCCCGCACTATTGCCGGGCCGCCTGGGTGGAGGCCGACGCGGCGGAGCCCGCCGGGGGTTTCGCCTTCCGGCCGCTGCGCTCGCTGTTCGGCGCCCTGGCCACCGACCTGATGGCGGTGGCCGGCCGCGCCTTCCAGGTGGCCGAATGGGCGCGCACGCATCGCTTCTGCGGCGCCTGCGGCGGCCTCATGGAAGCGCTCGCGGGTGAGCGGTGCATGCGTTGCACCGCCTGCGGCCATGCGGCGTACCCGCGCATCTCGCCGGCCATGATGGTGCTGGTGCGCAAGGGGGAGGCCATCCTGCTGGCCCGCAATGCAGCCTCGCCCACCGGTCGCTTCAGCGCGCTGGCCGGGTTCCTCGAAGCGGGCGAGTCGGTCGAGGATGCGGTGCACCGCGAGGTGTTCGAGGAGGTCGGGTTGCGCGTGCGCGACCTGCGCTACTTCGGCAGCCAGTCGTGGCCGTTTCCGCACTCGCTGATGATCGCCTTCACGGCGGAGTGGGCCGGCGGCGAGATCACGGTGGACGCGCGCGAGATCGCCGAAGCGCGCTGGTTCGGACCCGGCGACCCGCTGCCCGAGTTCGCGACCGGCGTGTCCATTTCCGGGGAGCTGATTCGCGCCAACCTGCCGCGCGCTGCGGCATAGCGGGCTGCGCAGCCCCGCATTGCTCCAGCGGGTGTCGGTCCACGGTGTGTCCATGGATTCCAGCGCTGCCCCGCGTGTCCGGCCGCCGCCCCTGTCGCTGCTCGCCATCGAGCCCGTGCGCGGTCTGTTCACCCTGGCGGCGGCGACGTTCCGCGCGCACTGCGAACGCGTCGGCGACGGTCACCCGGTCGTGGTGTTTCCCGGCCTGGGCGCCGGCCCCTGGACCACCCGTCCCCTGCGCCGGTTCCTCATCGACGCCGGATTCGACGCCCGCTGCTGGGGTCGCGGCATGAACATGGGCCCCGAGCGCGACTTCGACGGCTGGATCGACATCCTGGAGGCCGACGTGCGCCGCTGGCATGCGGACAGCGGCCGCAAAGTGAGCCTGGTCGGCTGGAGCCTGGGCGGGATCTATGCCCGCGAACTGGGCAAGCGGGCGCCCGCGTGCGTGCGGCAGGTCCTCACCCTGGGCACGCCGTTCGCCGCCATCCTCGGCGCGACGCGTGCCGAGCGCCTTTACCGGCTTCTGAACCGCAATGCGGCGCCGTTGACCGCAGAACTCGAGGCGCGGCTGCGCCCGACCCCGCCGGTCCCGACGACGTCCATCTACAGCAAGAGCGACGGCATCGTGGGCTGGCGCGGCTGCATCGAGCAGGCAGGCGCCCTGTCCGAGAGCATCGAGGTCCGTTCCAGCCACATGGGACTGGGAACCGACCCGCAAGTTCTGCGGATCGTGGCGAACCGGCTCGCGCAGCCTGAAGGCGACTGGCGCCCGCGGACCACGTAAACGGAGGAGGAGCACCTCGTGCAGGGGCCCTACCCCCCAGGCAGGTAGCGCAGCCTCCTCATCGCGTTCAGGTGCTGCACGATGCACTCCTCCGTGTCGATGCAATCCTGGAAGCCGTGCTGGCGCAGCTTGATCGTCGAGACGATAGGGGGAACCGGCAGCGGTCGCCGCGAAGCCCAGGTCGCGTCTGCGTATTGCCAGGACAGGCCGAGAAGCCGGTCGAGGTCAGGCACTGAGAGGCCTTCGCGCTCCGCCATGCGCCGCCAGGTCTGCGCATGGCGCGGCATCTCCTGCGCCATCTTCTGCTCGCTCGGCTCGCCGGGCTTCAGGCCGAACTCGCGCGCCAGCCGTTCGAAGAAGGTGCTCCAGACGATCACGTCGCCGTTGGCGATGTTGAAGGCCTCGGCGTGCGCGCGCGGTTCATTCCAGGCCCATTCGACCGCGGCCGCAATCAGGCGCGCGTCGGTGCATTCCGTCAGCAGCTGCGGATGGCCGGGATAGCGCAGCGGCTGGCCCAGCTCGCGCGCGATGGCGGCGTAGGCGCCCAGCGCCGCGACCGGGTTCATGGCGCTGCCGACGGCCACGCCCAGCACGATCTGCGGCCGCAGCACCGTCCAGCGAAAGCCCGCCGCGGCCGAGCGCGCCGCGACCAGGTCCTCCTGCTCGAAATAGAAGTTCGCGTGGTCGCGCACCGCGTCGTGCTCGCGCGCCGGCACGCGCATGGGCCGCCCGGTGTGCACGCCATAGGCCTTGGTGCCTTGCAGCAGCGTGAGGTGTTCCAGCGGCGCGCCCTGCAGCGCGTCCAGCAGGTTGCGGAGCATCGCCGTATTGAGCGCCGCGTTGCCCGCGTCGCGCCAGCCGCGCAGCAGGTCCGGCTGCTCCGACAGCGCCGCATAGACGATGTGGGTCGTGTCGCGATGCGCGGCGAGCGCGCGGGCGGTTGCCTCGGGGTCGCGCAGGTCCACCGCCACCCATTCGGCTTCGGGCGCGAAGTCCGCCGCCCGGCGCGACAGGGCAACCAACTCCACCCCCGCACGGCCGGCGAAGCGTTCGACCGCGGCGCGCCCCACCACGCCCAACGCGCCGGCGACGAGCACCTTGGCCACCTCAGGCTCCCGTCGTCAGCACGAACTTGCCCGTGACCTTGCGGTCCATGACCTGCTGCAGGGCCTCGGCGCAGCGTTCGAGCGGATAGACGCCGCTGATGCGCGGGTGCAGCCTGCCTTCGCGCACCCAGCCGACCAGCTCGCGCAGTTCCTCCTCGTTGCGCCGCGGCTCGGCGCGCACGAAGGCGCCCCAGAACACGCCCACGATGGAGCAGCCCTTGAGCAGCGCCAGGTTCAGCGGGATGCTGGGAATCGGGCCGGCGGCGAAGCCGACCACCAGGAAGCGGCCGCGCCACGCCATCGAGCGCAGCGCCGGCTCGCTCAGGTCGCCGCCCACCGGGTCGTACACCACGTCGACGCCGCGGCCGTCGGTCAGGGCCTTGATCCGCTCGCGCAGGTCCTGCGTGGCGTAGTTGATCGTGGCATCGGCGCCGTGCTCGCGGCACACCGCCAGCTTCTCGTCCGACGAAGCCGCCGCGATCACACGCGCGCCCAGCGCCTTCGCGATTTCGACCGCCGCCAAGCCGACCCCGCCGGCCGCGCCCAGCACCAGCACCGTCTCGCCCGCTTTCAGCGCACCGCGATCCTTGAGCGCGTGATGCGAGGTGCCGTAGGCGATCAGGAAGCCCGCCGCCGTCTCGAAGTCCATGTCGTGGGGCATGGGGATCACGCGCTCGGCCGGCGCCAGCACCTGCTGCGCATAGCCGCCCCAGGTGGTTGCGGCGATCACGCGCGCGCCGACGCGCAGGCCGGCCACGCCCTCCCCCAGCGCCTTCACCACGCCCGCCACTTCGGCGCCGGGCGAGAACGGCAGTTCCGGCTTGAACTGGTACTTGCCCTGGATGATCAGGGTGTCGGGGAAGTTCACGCCGGCGGCATGCACCTCGATCAGGACCTGGCCGGCGCCGGGCATCGGGGCGGGGACCTCCTCGACGACCAGCGACGAGGGCGGCCCGTATTGCTTGCACAGCACGGCTTTCATGCGGCGATGACTTTCTGTTGCGCGAGGCGCTCGATCTCCGCGTCGTCGAGCTGCAGCACGTCGCGCAGGATCTCGGCGGTGTGTTCGCCCAGCAGCGGCGGCGCACGGTGGTATTCGAGCGGGGTTTCGGAAAAGTTCAGCGGATTGGCGACGACCTGCATCGTCCCCGCGAGCGGATGCGGGACGGTGCGAACCATGCGGCGATGGCGGATCTGCGGGTCCTCGTACACCTGGTCGAAGTTGTAGATCGGCGCGGCCGGCACCACGGCCTCGCGCAGCAGCGGGATCCAGTGCGCGATCGGCTGCTCCTTCAGGAGGCCAGCAACGATGGGCAGCAACTCCTGCTTGTGCGCCACCCGGCTGGGCGTCGTGGCGAAGCGCTCCTCCTTCGCCAGATCGGGGCGGCCCAGCACCTTGCACAGCTGCGTGAACTGCTTGTCGTTGCCCACCGCGATCATGATCTTGCCGTCGGCGCAATCGAAGTCGCCGTAAGGCGCGGTGAGCTGCGAACCCATGCCCACGCGCACCGGAAGCTGGCCCGCGACCAGATAGCTCATGGCCATCGAGGAGGTCGCCGCCACCTGCGCATCGAGCAGCGCGAGGTCGATGTGCTGGCCGCGGCCGGTCACCGTGTCGCGGTGGTGCAGTGCCGCCAGGATGCCGATGGTGGCGTAGAAGCCGGACGTGAGGTCCGAGACCGGGTAGCCAGCGCGCTGGGGGCCGGCGCCCGGCTGGCCCTCCGGCACGCCGGTGAGCGCCATCACCCCGCCCATGGCCTGGAACAGCAGGTCGTAGCCGGGCATCTGGCTGTAGGGACCGCTCTGGCCGAAGCCGGTGATCGAGCAGTACACCAGCCGCGGGTTCACCTCGCGCAGCGATCCGTAGTCCAGTCCGTAGCGCTTCAGGTCGCCGGTCTTGAAGTTCTCGATCACCACGTCGGACTCCGCGGCCAGCCGCCGCACCAGCGCCTGGCCCTCCGGCTTCGTCAGGTCGATGGTGATCGAGCGCTTCGCGCGGTTGGTGGAGAGGAAGGTCGATCGCTCGCCGGTTTCCCGGCCTTCGCGGTCCTTCAGGCGCGCGCCCTGGTCCCGCAGGTCGTCGCCGCTGCCGGGACGCTCCACCTTGATGACGTCGGCACCGAAGTCGCCGAGCATCTGCCCGGCCCACGGCCCCGAGAGGACGCGGCTGAGATCCAGCACGCGGATGTTGGAAAGAATGCCCGTCATGCCGCCACCTCGAACCAGCCGTTGTTGACCACCACCACCTGGCGTGCCGGCACGCTGGTGCGATACGCGAAGCGGCCCCTGCCCTCGCGCCAGATCTCGATGCGCAGCGTGTCGCCGGGGAACACCGGCGCGGAGAAGCGGCCGCCGAGCGCGCGCACCGCGGCGGGGTCGCTGTCGCACAGCCGCTTCATCAAGCCGTGGCAGGTGGCGCCGAAGGTCGCGAGCCCGTGCAGGATCGGCCGTTCGAAGCCGGCGGCGCGCGCTGCGCGCGGGTCGGAGTGCAGCGGGTTGTAGTCGCCGGAGAGGCGGTAGACCAGGGCGCCCTGCGGAGACGTCGGATGCTCGATGGCGGTGTCCGGCGCGCGGTCCGGCAGCGGATGCGGCGCCGGGGCCTCGGTCTTGCCGCCGAAGCCGCCGTCGCCGCGGCAGAACACGGTCTGGTTCACCGTCGCGAGCAGCTCGTTCGTGGCCACGTCGCGGATCTCGCGTTCCACGTAGACGAGCGCGCCGCGCTCCCGGCCCTTGTCCACCAGGTCGACGATGCGGCTCACGCCGCGCACGTGGCCTTCGGCCGGCAGCGGACGGTGGATGCGGAAGGCGTGCTCACCGTGGACGGTCCTGACCGCATCGATCCCGAAAGACGGGTCGCGCATCCAGAAGCCGGGATAGCCCAGCACGTCCGCCATCGAGGGATGCACCTTCAGGCGCGTCTCGTCGAGGAAAGGCAGGTCGGCCTCGTCCATCGGATCGAGGCCGACGCCGATGCCGAGCGCATACAGCGCGCAGTCGCGCCAGCCGTAGCGCTGCTCGATCTCCGGAATCTGCGCGGAAAAAAGCTGCTTGGGATCGATCATCTGCCCTGCCACACCGGTTTGCGCTTCTCGGCGAACGCGGCGGAGCCTTCGCGCGCGTCCTGCGAGGTGAACACGTGTTCCGTCAGCGCCGCCTGCCGGTCCCACACTTCCTCGGCCGACCAGTCCTGCGACTCGACGATCACGCGCTTGCTGGCGGCCACCGACAGGGGCCCGTTGCCGGCGACGGTGGCGGCGAGGCGCCTGGCCTCGTCCAGCGCCTGGCCTGCGGGCACGAGCCGGTTGATCAGCCCGTACTCATAGGCACGCCGGGCCGGAAACATGTCTCCGGTGAGCGCGAGTTCCAGCGCGATGCGGTACGGCAACTGCCGCGGCAGGCGCACCAGGCCGCCGGCCGTCGCCGCCAACCCGCGCTTGACTTCGGGCACGCCGAACTGCGCCGACTCCGACGCGACCACCAGGTCGCAGGCGAGCACGAGCTCGAAGCCGCCCGCCAGTGCGTAGCCTTCGACGGCAGCGATCAGCGGCTTGCGCGGCGGCTTGCGCGTGAGGCCGCCGAAGCCGCGGCCAGGGATGCTCGGACGCTCGCCGCGCAGGAAACCCTTGAGGTCCATGCCCGCGCAGAAGGTACCGCCGGCGCCGGTGAGGATGCCGATGCGCAGGTCGTCCCGCGCATCCAGGTCGTCCAGCGCCGCGGCGATCGCGGTGGCGGCCGCGAGCGTCATCGCGTTGCGCGCTTCCGGCCGGTTGATGGTGATCGTGAGGATGCCGTCGCCGGCTTCGACCAGCACTTCGGATGTCATGGGGAATGCCTTTCGCGTTGGACGGGAACTCAGCGCGGCGCCATGCGCAGCGCGCCGTCGAGCCGGATGGTTTCGCCGTTGAGCATGGGATTCGAGAGGATGTGCAGCGCCAGGTCGGCATATTCCTCCGGTCGGCCCAGGCGCGCGGGGTGCGGCACCGAGGCACCCAGCGTCTTGCGCGCATCTTCGGAGACGCGCGCGAGCATCGGCGTGTCGAAGATGCCGGGGGCGATGGTGCACACCCGGATCAGCTTGCTCGCCAGGTCGCGCGCCGCAACGATGGTCATGCCCACCACGCCGGCCTTGGAGGAGGCATACGGGATCTGGCCGATCTGGCCTTCGTACGCAGCGACGGAAGCGGTGAGCACGCAGGCGCCCCGCTCGCCGTCGACCGGCTCGGTGCGGGCCATGCGGGCCGCCACCAGGCGCAGCGTGTTGAAGGTACCGACCAGGTTGATGCGGATGATGTTCTCGTAGGCGGCGAGCGAGCCGGGATTGCCTTCCTTGTCGAGCAGGCGCACCGGGCCCCCGCGGCCGGCACAGTGCACCAGCACGCGCAGCGGCCCCAGGCTTTCGGCGACGTCGAGGGCGGCCTGCATCGAATCCTCCGTGGTCACGTCGGCCGGCGCGAAGCGCGCGTTCGGCCCGAGGCTGGCGGCAGCCTCGGCGCCCGCTGAATCGGCCAGGTCGATCAGGACGACCTTCGCGCCCTGGCCGATCAGGCGCCGGGCACTGGCCAGGCCGAGGCCGGACGCCCCGCCGGTGACCACCGCGCTGATTCCTTCGATCTTCATCTGCGTGTGCTCCAGGTATGTCGTGTGCAACGCGCCGCATCCTACATACTGTTTGGTATGTTGGCAAACGGAAAGAGCCATCGGCCGCGTTGCTCAGCAGCGTTCCACAGTGGGGATATCCCTGAGGATCAGGTCTGCCGAATCGCCTTGACCTCGCGACATACCAGCAAGTATGCTGCGCCGGGTCGATGCATCCCCGCATGCACCGCGCACCCGAACCGCGCACGCCCCCGCACCGGGGCCATCCATCCACCCTTCGAGGAGACAGACGATGATCAAGTACGTTCGAAAGTGGGCCTTCGCGCTGGTCGCGGGCCTCGGCATCGCCGCCGGCGCCGCGGCGCAGGGCACGGTGAAGGTCGGCGTCATCTTCCCGCTGTCGGGCGGTGCCGGCCCGCAGGGGCAGCACGTGACGCAGGCGATCCAGACCATGGCCGCCCTCATCAACGAGAGCGGCGGCGTGCTGGGACGCAAGATCGAAGTCCTGTCGCGCGACGACGAGTCGACGCCCGCCGTCGGCGTCTCGCGCGCCAACGAGCTGATCGGGCAGAACGTCTCCGTGATCATCGAAGGCTGGAACAGCCCCGTCACGCTGGCGATGCAACCGGTGATCGCGCGTGCCGGCGTGCTGGACATCACCGCCATCTCCAAGGCAGACCCGATCCTCTCCGGCGAAGGCAACCCGCTGGCGGTGCGCCTGAACAGCTCCAACTCGCAGGACGGCGCAGTGATCGCCGCGTACATCGCCAATGCCAAGGCCAAGCGCGTCGCCTTCCTGACCGAGAACGACGCCTACGGCAACGGCGCCCAGGCTTCCATCGAGGCCGAACTGAAGAAGCTCAACTACCCCTACGAAAAAGTGGCGGAGGAGAAATTCCCATTCACGCAGGCCGACTTCCGCGTGGCGCTCACCAACGTGAAGGCGGCAAACCCCGACATCACCGTCGCCATCAACGCCAACGAGGGCCTGGGCATGCCGGCCACCATCCGCCAGGCGCGCCAGTCGCGCCTGGGCGGCAAGCTGGTCGCCGCGGTCGGCACGGTGGCGCCGAGCGTGATCTCCGTCGCCGGCGATGCCGCCAACGGCCTGGTCGGCGCTGACATCTACTTCCCCGGCGTGGAGCCCTTCGCCTCCAACCCGGCGAACCGCCGTTTCGTGGCCAAGAACGAGGAGATGTTCAAGTCGACGCCCGACAAGTTCATGGCGCTCGGCGCCACCGCGCTGCAGGTGTGGGCGATGGCGGCCAACGAACTGAAGACGCTGGACCGCGAAGCCATCGCCAAGCGCATCCGCGGTGGTTCCTTCAAGGGCACGGTGATGGGCGACGTCTCCTTCGAGCCGAACGGACAGATGAAGTCGCGCCACTACATCTTCAACGTCGACGGCGGCAAGATCGCCGTGCAGTCGCGGTAAGGCACCCGCGGTGCAGGCGATGCAGGCCCCTTGCGCGCTGCGCGTCGAAGGACTCGGCGTGCGCTATGGCGCGCTGGTCGCCCTCGAGGGCGTCGCGTGGGACGTCCGTCCGGGCGAGCTGCTGGGCATCATCGGCCCCAATGGCGCGGGCAAGAGTTCCTGCTACGAGGCCGTCACGGCGATGGTGCGGCGCCAGGGCCGCGTGTTCCTCGGCGAGGAGGACGTCACCGCCGTGCCCCCGCACGGTCTTGCCGGCCGGGGCCTGAAGCGCGCGTTCCAGCAGAACGCCTTCTTCGAGGACCTGAGCGTGCTGGACAACATGGTGGCGGTGCTCGGTGCCCGCGCGCATTCCGGGCTGGCCGCCAGCGTGCTGGCGCCGCGCGCGGCGGCCCGGCGCCGCGGCGAGGCCGCGCGCTTCGCCGCCGACCAGCTGGTGCGCTTCCAGGTGCCCGCCATCTACCACGATCGCCAGCCGAGGGAGATCCCCTACGGCGTGCAGCGCATGCTGTCGATCGCCCTCGCCTTCGGCGACGGTGCGCGCGTGCTGATGCTGGACGAGCCGGCCGCGGGCCTGGGCGGCGAGGACATGGCGCGCCTCGTGGCGCTGCTCACGAGCCTCAAGAAGGAAGGCGTGGCGCTGGTGGTGATCGAGCACCACATGGACCTGATCATGGCCGTGGCCGACCGCATCTGCGTGCTCGACCTCGGCCGGCAACTCGCGCTCGGTCCGCCGTCGCAGATCCAGCACGACGAGCGCGTGCTCGAAGCCTACCTGGGGAAGAAGCAATGAGCGAAGCCGTGCTGGACGTCCGGCGCCTGCAGGTGGCCTATGCCGGCAATCGCGCGCTGGACCTGGCGGCCCTCGCGGTCGCGCCCGGCGAGGTGGTGGGCGTGGTCGGCGCCAATGGCGCCGGCAAGTCCACCCTCGTCAACGCGATCGCGGGCTGGTCGCGCGGCGCGCCCCGCGTCACCGGCGAGATCACGCTGGCGGGCACGCGCGTCGATGCCTGGGCGACGCACCAGCGCGTGCGCGCCGGCCTGGTGCTGGTGCCGGAAGCGCGGGTGGCCTTCGGCAGCATGAGCGTGGACGAGAACCTGTGCGCCGCGTTTGCCGCGCTGGCGGAACCGGGGCGGCGCGTGTATGCACGCGACGAGGTCTACGCGCTGTTCCCGCGGCTGAAGGAACGCCGCAACCACCTGGGCAGCCAGCTCTCCGGCGGGGAGCGCCAGATGCTCGGCATCGGCCGCGCGCTGATGATGGGCCCGCGCGTGCTGCTGCTCGATGAACCCTCGATCGGCCTGGCGCCGAAGATGGTGTCGCAGGTGCTGGAAACACTGCGCTCCCTGGCGGGCACCGGCCTCGCCATCCTGCTCGTGGAGCAGAACGTGCGCGCCGCCATCGAGGTGGTGGACCGCCTGCTGCTGCTCGAACGCGGGCGCAAGGTACTGGAAGGCCCGGCGCGCGAAGTCGGCGAGGACCCGCGCATCGCGGAAGCCTACCTGGGAGCAACGGCGGCATGACCTACCTGCAGCAGATCATCAACGGCATCGTGCTGGGCCACGCCTACGCCCTGGTGGCGATCGGCTGGACGCTGCTGCTGGGCGTGGCGCGCCTGGTGAACTTCGGCCACGGCCAGATGTACATGCTGGGCGCCTTCGTCACCTGGTGGGCGGTGGTGAAGGCGGGTGTGCCCTACGCGCTGGCGCTGCCGATCGCCATGCTCGTGGGCGCCCTGTTCGGCCTGGTGATGCAGCGCGTGATGCTCAAGGCCACGCTGGAGCAGAACCTGGTGTCGATCATGATCATGACCCTCGGCTTCGGGTACGTCCTGAACGGCGGCGCCGCGATGGTATTCGGCTCCACCGGCCAGATCCTCGAGACCGCCCTGTCGCGGCGCGAACTGGCCTTCGGCGAGCTCTGGCTCACCTGGCAGGACGCCGCCATCGTGGTGGCCGCCATCGCGGTGTTCGTGACGCTCAAGTGGATCCTGGACGGCACCCGCGTCGGCCGGCTGGTGCGCATGGTCGCCGAGGACCCGAAGCTCGCGATGCTGGCCGGCGTCAACGTTCGGCGCGTCTACTACGGCGTGTTCGCCTTCGAGGGCGCGGCGGTGGCCTTCGCCGCTGGCATGGTGGCGCCGCGCACGCCGATCCTCACCTCCATGGGCTTCGAGGAGGTCATCATGACCTTCGTGGTGGTCGTGCTCGGGGGCATCGGCAGCGTGACCGGCAGCTACGTCGCCGGGGTGGCCCTGGGCCTTTTCACCGCCCTCTTCGGCGCCCTGGTGTCGCCGGCGTACACCACGGCGGCAGCCTTCCTGGTGCTGATCGCGGTGCTCGTGCTACGCCCGGGCGGGCTGGGCGCCGGTGCGGCGGCGGGAGTGCACTGATGCGACCGCACCGCATGCAACTGCTCGCGTGGCCCCTGCTGGGCGCGGCGACGATCGCGGCGCCCGCCTTGCTGGGTGGCAGCGCCGCGGTTTACAGCGCCGCCGTGCTGATCGCGATCTTCGCCGTGATGGCCTACGGGCTCGACATCATCGTCTCGGACCTCGGCGAGGTCAGCCTCGCGCACACGGTGTTCTTCGCCGCGGGCAGCTACACCACGGCGCTGCTGGCCACGCGCGCCGGCGTCGGTTCGGCCTGGATCACGCTGGCGGGCTCGATCGCCGTGGCGCTGCTGTTCGCCGGCCTCATCGGCCTGGTCACGCTGCGGCTGCGCGAATTCGTCTTCTCGCTGGTGACGTACGCGGTGGCGGTGGTGGCGATGACGGTCGCCTCGAACTGGGGCTTCCTCGGCGGCTCCGACGGCCTGCGCGGCATCCCGCTGCTGGACCTGTCCCTGCCCGGGCTGGCGCTGAAGGCCCGCAACGACCGCGAGCTGTGGCCGTTCGCCTTCGCGCTGCTGGCCGTGGTGATCTACCTCGTCGCCCGCTTCCGCCGCTCCGCGCTCGGCGTCGCGGCCATCATGACGCACCTCAATCCGCGCCTCGCCACCATGAGCGGGATCGATCCCGCGCGCGTGCGGCTGCAGGTCTTCCTGTTCTCGGCGCCCATCAGCGCCGTGGCCGGCTGGCTCTATGCCTACCAGCGCGCCTACGTCAGCGCCGACGTGCTGGAGAACTACTTCCTGATCCTGATGCTCACGGCCGTCGTGCTGGTGGGCCGCCGCCAGCTCCTGGGGCCGGTGTTCGCGACCGCGCTGGTGCTGGTGCAGGAGAAGTTCTTCTCCTTCGGCGGCAACGTCGACAAGATCGTCCTCGGCGCCGTGCTCGTCGTGATCCTCGCCTTCCTGCCCGAGGGACTGGCCGGCCTGGCCCGTCCGCTCGCGCGCCTGCGGCAGCCGCGCGGCGGCGCCGCCTCCACCCCCATCACCACCACACTGGAGAATTGAAATGACCGTGATCTGGAAGCCCACGCTGGACGAGGCTGCCGCGAAGTGGCAGTCGCTCGCCGACCGGCTCGGACGCGAGCGCTTCGGCCCGCTGGCCGAAGAACTGGACCGCGAGCAGCGCTATCCCTGGGAAACGATCGAGGCGCTGGTGGAGCACAAGTTCACCGGGCTGTTCCTGCCGCGCGATTACGGTGGCCAGGGCCAGAACCTGGTGACGACGGTGGCCGCGGTGGAAACGCTGGGCACGCACTGCTCCTCGACGGCCGCCATCATGTGCGCCTACCAGCTCGGCGCCTTTCCCATCCTGCTGGCCGGCACCGAGCAGCAGAAGGACTTCTACCTGCGCGAGATGACGCAGGGCCGCGCCACCAGCTTCGCCCTGTCGGAGCGCGGCGCCGGTTCCGACGCGGCGGCGATCGAGGCCACCGCCACCCGCGAGGGCGACGGCTGGCGCCTGCGCGGCGAGAAGTACTGGATCGGCAACGGCGGCGCCTCGCGCTACTACGTGGTGTTCGCCAAGACCGACCCGGCGGCCGGCGGCCGCGGCATCAGCGCTTTCATGGTCGACAAGGAACAGCCGGGCGCGGTGATCGACGAGCTGAGCGACAAGATGGGCATCCGGGGCACCCAGACCTCCAACCTGAAGGTGGACCTGGTGGTGCCCGATAGCGCCCGCATCGGCGACGTCCATCGCGCGCTGCGGCTGGCGCTGCAGACACTCAACGTCGGCCGCATCATGGTGGGCGCGCAGTCGCTCGGGCTGGCGCTGGCGGCGTACCGGGAGGCCTCGCGCCGCGCGGTGGAGCGCAAGACCTTCGGCCACCCGATCATCGAGAACCAGGGCATCGGCTTCCGCCTGGCCGACATGGCGACGGAGATTTCCGCCGCCCGCCTGATGCTGTACGAAGCCGCGCGCGTCTACGACCAGGGCGGCGACGTCTCCAACCTGGGCGCCATGGCCAAGCTGTTCTGCTCCGAGGTCGCGCATCGCGCCGCCGACGCCGCCGTGCAGATCTGGGGCGGCCTGGGCTACTGCAAGCCCACCGTGGCCGAGCGGCTGTACCGCGACCAGCGCATCCTGGAAATCTACGAAGGCTCCTCGGAGATCCAGCGCCTCGTGCTCGCCCGCAGCGTGCGCAAGGAAGTGGAAGACCAGGCCTCCTGAATCGCGCCGTGGCCGCCCCTTCCGCATCCGTGAGCACGAGGCAGTCGGCGAGCGACTCGCGCGAGGAGATCCTGCGCGCCGCAGCCGAGGTGTTCATGGAGTTCGGTTATGCCGCTACCTCGCTGGATGCGGTGGCGGAGCGGCTCGGTTCGACCAAGGGGCGCATCTACCACCATTACCGCAGCAAGGCGGACCTGTACTTCGACGTGCAGGCAACGGCCATGAGCCGGCTGCAGCAGGAGGTGGAGCCGATCGCGCGCGGGCCGGGCACGCCTGTGGAACGGCTCGCGGCCATGGCGCTGCGGCACACGCAGATCCTGCTGACCGAGCTGCCGATGCAGAAGGTGGCGGTGCAGGGCCTGGAGCGCCACCCGCTCGGGGCCGCGGTCCGGCGCCTGCGTTCGGTGATCCGCATGCGCGACGACTACGAAGCGCTGTTCGCCGAAGTGATCGACCAGGGCATCCGCGCCGGGGCGCTGATCGACCTGCCGCCGCAGCTCGCCACCAAGCCTTTCTTCGGCGCCATGAACTGGGCGACCGTCTGGTACAGCCAGCGGCGGCTGCAGGGCGCCGAAGCCATCAACGATATCGCCCACATGCTCGCGGCCTGCGCGATGCGGGGGCTCCTGAAGGACCCGAACCATGGATCAGCCCGGCAAGCAGCCGTACTCCGACACGATCTGGGATGAAGTCGAGACCTGGTCGCGCGACCGGATCGAGGCGTTCCAGCTCCAGGCGCTCAAGCGCCAGCTCGCCCGGGTCGGCGAGCGCAGCAACCACTACCGGCGCGTGTTCGCCGAATGCGGCTTCCGCGCCGGCGACCTGCGCAGCTTTGCCGACCTGCGGCGCCTGCCCTTCACGCGCAAGTCCGACTACGTGGCCGGGCTCGAGGCCGAGCCGCCCTTCGGTTCGCTGGCGGCCGTCAAGCCGGGCGAGGCGGTGCGGGTGCACTTCTCCTCCGGCACCACGGCGCGTCCCGCGCCCGTGCTGTGGAGCGGTGCCGACATCGAGCGCTGGGCCGACCTGTACGCGCGCTACCTGTACGCGCAGGGCCTGCGCCGGGGCGACGTGTTCCAGTGCATGTTCAACTACGCCTGGTTCGTCGGCGGCCTCGGGGCCACGCTCGCTGCGCAGCACGTCGGCGCGCTGGTGATCCCCGCTTCGTCCGGCGACACCGAGCGCCAGATCGACACGATCTTCCAGTACGGCTCGCAGTGCGTGATCGGCACGCCATCCTTCATGGCCCACGTGGCCGAAGCCGCCGCCAAGCTGGGGCGGGACCTGACCAAGTCGAAGGTGAAGATGGTCTGCGTGGGCGGCGAGCCCGGCGGCAGCATCCCCGGCACGCGCGAGCGGCTGGAAGCGCAGTGGGGCGCGCCCATGTTCGATTGCTACGGCGCGCTCGAGTGCCAGCCGATCGCCTGGGACACGGCGGCCAAGATCGGCCCGACCCTGGCCGAGGACTTCATCTACGTGGAGGTCGTGCATCCGGAAACGCACGAACCGGTGGCCGACGGCGAGCGCGGCGTGCTGGTGATCACGCACCTGGACAAGGAGGCCTGCCCGCTGGTGCGCTGGTGGACCGGCGACGTGGTGGTGCGCGACACCCGGCCCGCCGCCGATGGCCGCACGCATGCGCGCCTCGCCGGCGGCGTGCTGGGGCGCGCCGACGACATGCTGATCATCAAGGGCGTGAACCTGTTCCCGACCGCCGTCGAGGACATCGTGCGCGCCTTCCCCGGGCTCACCAACGAGTACGTGCTGGTGATCGACGACAGCGTCAAGGACCCGAAGACGAACTTCCTCACCGGCGTGAAGCTGCGCGTGGAACGCGAAAGCGGCGCGCCGGCCGACGTGGGCGAGCGCCTGGCGCAGCGCTTGCGCGAGAAACTGCAGGTGCGCTTCCACGTCGAGGTGCTGGAGCCCGGGACGCTGCCGCGCACGGTGCACAAGGCCAAGCGGGTCCTCCATGCCTGAAGCCGGCGTGCGCAGCCTGCCCCGGCCGCTGGCCGGCAAGCGCGTGATCGATCTGTCGCAGTTCATCGCCGGCCCCTCGGCCGCGATGTACCTCGCCGACTACGGCGCGGAAGTGATCAAGGTCGAATCGCCGCAGGGCGACGGCTCGCGCACGCTGCCGGGCAACGGCTTCGGCAGCTACTACACGCGCAGCTTCAACTGCGGCAAGGAAAGCCGCGTGCTCGACCTGCGCGATCCGGCGCAGCGCCGCCGGCTCGACGACTGGCTGGCGCAGGCCGACGCCTTCGTCTGCAACCTCGCGCCGGCCTCGCTGAAGACGCTGGGCCTCGACGGGCCGACGCTGCGCGGGCGCTTCCCGCGGCTCGTGATCACGCTCATCTCCGGCTACGGCCAGGACGATCCGCGCCCCTGCATGGACACGGTCGCCCAGTGCGAGTCCGGCTTCGCGCTGCTGAATGGCGACGAGGACGGCTCGCCGCGGCTGGCCACGGGCTGGCCGGTGGACATGGCCTGCGGGCTGGTCGCGGGCATGTCCTGCGCGATGGCGATGCTCGATCCCGCGCGGCAAGGCTGCGTCATCGACATCTCCATGATGGAGGTGGCGGCCAACCTCCTGCTCGGGCCGGCGGCGCTGGCGCTCGGCGAAGGCGGCGCCATCGGTCGGCCCATGGGCAACCGGGACCGCGCCTCCGCGCCCTCGAACATCTACCGCTGCGCCGACGGTCACGTCTACGTGCTGGGCGGGCTCGACGCCTACTGGGCGCGCCTGAAGCCCCTGGTCGGCTGCACCGAGGACGCGCCCATCGCGCAGCGCATCGCGCGCGCGCCCGAATTCGACGCACTGGTGGAGCGCTGGACGCTGCAGCACACGCGCGACGAGGTGCTGGCCGAAATGGCCCGCCTGCAGGTCCCCGCTGGCGCGGTGCGCGAGCCGGCCGAAGCGCTGGATCGCATGCGGCAGCGGCGGCCCGATGCGGTCACGCGGGTGCTCGCCAGCGGCGAGCACGTCCCCACGTTTCCCGCGCTGCTCGATGGACAGCGGCTGCCGCGCACGCCCACCCCTGCGGTCGGCGGCGCCCGCCGCGACGCCTGAAGCAGCCCAAGACCCGGAGATTCCTGGATGTCCTCCTCCCCTTCCGCCCCGGCCGCCGCCGAGACCGAGGTGCTGCGTCCCGGCCTGCTGGCCGGCCGCCATGCCTTCGTCACCGGCGCCGGCTCCGGCATCGGCCGCGCCATCACGCTGCGCCTGCTGGCCCTCGGCATGGACGTGTTCGGCACCGGCCGGCGCGCCGAGGTGCTGGCGAACACGCGCCGCCTGGCCGAAGGTCTGCCGGGCCGCTTCCGCTTCGAACCGTGCAACGTGCGTGAGACGGAGGCGATCGAGCAACTGGTCGCGCGCGCCGGCGGCGAGTCCGGCATCGACCTGCTGGTCAACAACGCCGGCGGCCAGTTCTTCGCGCCCGCCGCCGCCATCAGCCGCAAGGGCTGGGATGCGGTCCTGGACGTGAACCTCAATGCCGTCTTCGTGGTGACCAAGGCCGCCTACCCGTTCCTGCAGGCACGCGGCGGGGCCGTGGTGAACATCTCGCTGTCCGGCGTGGACCGCGGCTCGATGGGCATCGCGCATTCGATCGCCGCGCGGGCCGGCGTGCTCGGGCTCACGCGCACCCTGGCGCTCGAGTGGGCGCCCGACGGCATCCGCCTGAACTGCATCGGGCCCGGCGCCGTGCTCACCGAGGGCCTGGCCCACGAAGCGGCCAAGCCCATGCTGGACCGGCTGGTCGAAGCCACGCCCCTGGGCCGCGCCACCACGCCGGAGGAAGTGGCCGAACTCGTGGCCTTCCTCGCCAGCCCGGCCGCCCGGCTCATCACCGGGCAGCTGCTGCAGATCGACGGCGCCGCGCACCTCGGCTCCGGCCTCCACATGCTGCGCCCATGAACTCCCATCGTGCGCCCCGGCGCCCGCACCGCACCTGAAAGGAACCCCATGACGAAACCCACCGACATCGTGGCCGTCGCCGCCGCGCGCACGCCCATCGGCAGCTTCGGCGGCACGCTGCGCGACGTACCCGCCTACGACCTGGGCGCGGCCATCATCCGCGCCACCCTGGAGCGCGGCAAGGTCGATCCCTCCGCCATCGACAAGGTCATCTACGCCAACTGCCGCCAGGCCGGCAACGGCCCCAACCCGGCGCGCACCGCGGCCGTCCGCGGCGGCGTTCCGATCGCCTCGCCCGTCGTGACCATCAACATGGCCTGTCCGTCCGGCATGAAGACGGTGATGCTCGCCGCGCGCGAACTGCAGGCCGGCGACGCCGGCTTCGTGCTGGCCGGCGGCATGGAGTCCATGAGCACCATGCCCTACCTGCTGAAGGGAGCCCGCTGGGAGGGCTTCAAGGCCGGCGACAAGACCTTGATGGACAGCTGGTCCGACACCATCGACCCGCTGTGCGGCTTCGGCATGGGCGTGACGGCGGAGAACCAGGCCGTCAAGTACGGCATCTCGCGCGAGGAGCAGGACGCCTTCGCACTGCTGTCGCAGCAGCGGGCTGCCGCAGCGCAGAAGGCAGGCTGGCACGCCGACGAGATCGTGCCGTATCGCCTCGAGCCCGATCGCAAGAACCCGGAGGGTCGCCTGCTCTCCGAGGACCAGCCCGGCCGGCCCGACTCCACCATCGAGAAGCTGGCGAAGCTCAAGCCCGTGTTCCAGAAGGACGGCACCGTCACCGCGGGCAACGCCTGCACCATGGGCGACGCCGCCTGCGCCATCGTGCTGACCACCCGCGAGAAGGCGGCGGCGCACGGGCTGAAGCCGCTGTTCT
Source organism: Ramlibacter alkalitolerans (assembly GCF_016722765.1). GTDB lineage: Bacteria > Pseudomonadota > Gammaproteobacteria > Burkholderiales > Burkholderiaceae_C > Ramlibacter > Ramlibacter alkalitolerans. The sequence continues at coordinate 353,819 of NZ_JAEQND010000004.1, forward strand.
CCATCCTCTCGTTCGCCGAGACGGCGGTCGATCCCGCCACCATGGGCGACGGTCCCGCCTACGGCATCCCCATGGCGCTCGAGCGCGCCGGCATGACGCTGCGCGACGTCGATTTCATCGAGGTCAACGAGGCGTTCGCCGCGCAGATCATCGCCAACGAACGGGTGCTGCAGTGGAACCGCGAGCGCGTGAACGTCTGGGGCGGCGCGATCGCGCTGGGCCACCCCACCGGCTTCAGCGGCGGCCGGCTCCTGATCACGCTGGACGCGATCCTGCGCCGCAACGGCAAGGAGTTCGGCGTGGCCGGCATCTGCGGCGGCGGCGGCGTGACGACCGCCATGGTCATCCGGCGCGAGTCGTGAGGCACGGCTGGACTGCATGAAGCCCTTGCAGGACCCCGGCGCGCTGTTCGCGAGCCTGCCGGCCGGCGCGACGATCGTGCTGCACAGCGGCTTCGCCGAGCCGCGCGGCCTGGCTCGCGCGCTGGCGCAGCACGCGGGCGCCATGCGCCGCCCGCGCGTGGTGGCGATGATGCCGATGGGGCATGCACCCTACGCCGACCCGGAACCGGCCTCCCATCTGGAGCTGTACACCTTCTTCCCCGGCAAGGGCCTGCGCGCCGCGCTGGATGCGGGCCGGGCCCGCGCGCTGCGGCATCCGCTGTCCGCCATCCCGCCGCTGTTCGACGCCGGCGAATGGCGCGCCGACGTGCTGCTGCTGCAGGTGAGCCCGCCCGACGCGACCGGCCACGTCTCGCTGGGCGTGTCCGTCGACTACATGCGCGCCGTGCTGGCGCAGCGGCCGCTGGTGGTCGCCGAGGTGAACCCGCGCATGCCGCGCACCACCGGCGACACGCTGCTGGCCGCCTCGGCGATCGACTGGTGCATGGACGCCACCGAGCCGCCGCAGGACCTGGCCCCGGCCGCAGCCGATGCGGTCGACGAGCAGATCGCCCGCAACGTCGCGGGCCTGGTGCGCGACGGCGCGGTGCTGCAGGCGGGAATAGGCGCGCTGCCGGACCGGGTGCTGGGCAGCCTCGGCCACCTGCGCCACCTCGGGCTGCACAGTGGCGTGATCACCAGCGCCGTGCGCCCGCTGATCGAAAGCGGCGCGATCGACAACAGCAGCAAGCGGCTGAAGCCCGGCGTGTGCGTGACTGCGATGGCGGGCGGCACGCAGGCCTTCTACGACTTCCTGCATCGCAACGCCGCCATCGAGTTTCACCCGTGCTCGCTGACGCACGACGCGCGCGTGCTGGCTGCCATGGACGGCCTCTGCGCCATCAACTCGGTGCTGCAGGTCGACCTGCAGGGCAGCGCGAACGCGGAGACGGCGGGCGGCCGCCGCATCTCGCTGCCGGGCGGTCTGCCCGATTTCGCCACCGGCGCGCGGCGCGCCCGCGGCGGCGTGAGCATCCTGGCGTTGCGCTCCACCGCCGGCCGCGCCGCGGCGAGCAGCATCGTCGCGCGCCTCGACGGCCCCGCCACCGTGGTGGCCGACCAGGTCGATTTCGTCGTCACCGAACACGGGGTCGCCGCACTGCACGGGGGCACTGCGGCCGCCCGTGCGGCGGCGCTCGTGGCGGTGGCCCATCCCGCCCACCGCGACGCGCTCGCGCGCGCCGCCCACGCATAGCACCTCACCCTTCCAGGAGACAAGCAATGGAAAACGCACGCTGGAAACAGCGCCCGCCGGGCTCGAACTGGGGCGACTTCGGCCCTGACGACCAGGTCGGGCGCATGAACCTCCTCACCCCGCAGCGGCGCCTGAAGGCGATCCGCGAAGTGGAGCACGGCCTCACCTTCTGCCTCAGCCTGCCGCTGGACTACCCGGGCGGCAACAAGCTGTTCCAGCACCGCAAGGAGCCGAAGTTCTTCCACGAGCGGCGCGGCCAGGGCCACAACTACAACTTTCGCCTCTCGTCCGTCTGCGGCTGCTTCACCGACGTCATCTCCGACGACGCAGTGATGCTGTACACGCAGTACTCGACGCAGTGGGATGGGCTGGGCCACGTCGGCCAGATGTTCGACGCGAACGGCGACGGCCTGCCGGAGAAGGTGTACTACAACGGCTTCCGCGCCGGCGTCGAGATCATCGGCCCCGACGACGCCACGGGCGGCCACGGCGCCAAGGCCATCGGCATCGAGCGCCTCGCCGCCGCGGGCGTGCAGGGACGCGGCGTACTGGTCGACCTCGAACGCCTCCACGGCCGCGAGCGCGTGTCGGTCGGCTACGACGGCCTCATGCGCGCCCTGGAGGCCCAGAAGGCGAGCGTGGAGCCCGGCGACTTCCTGTGCCTCTACACCGGCTTCGCCGACCTGGTGCTGGAGATGAAGAAGGACCCCGACACCGAGCTGCTCGCGCGCTCCTGCGCCGTCCTGGACGGCCGCGACGAGAAGCTGCTGCAGTGGATCACCGACTCCGGCATCGTGGCGATCTGCGCCGACAACTTCGCCGTGGAAGGCTACCCCGCCCGCCCCGGCGAAGGCGAGCACTACGCGGCCCTGCCGCTGCACGAGCACTGCCTGTTCAAGCTGGGCCTGAACCTGGGCGAGCTCTGGTACTACGGCGAACTGGCGTCCTGGCTGCGCAGCCACGGCCGCTCGAGCTTCCTGCTGACCGCGCCGCCCCTGCGCCTGCCCGGCGCGGTGGGCTCCCCGGCGACGCCGGTGGCCACGGTCTGAGATCCCGACAAACCCAAAGGAGACACCGATGCAAACCCGAATCCGGCGCCGCGCGCTGGCCGCCCTGGCGCTCGCCGCCGTCTTTCCCGCCGCAGCCCTGGCGCAAGACGCCGCCAACTGGCCCGCGCGGCCGGTGACGCTCGTCATTCCGTATCCGCCCGGCGGCACCAGCGACGTCGTAGGACGCCAGCTCGCCAAGCGCCTGCAGGAGGAGCTGGGCCAGCCCTTCGTGGCGGAGAACAAGGCCGGCGCCGCCACGGCGATCGGCGCCACCGCCGTGGCCCGCGCGCAGAAGGACGGCTACACGCTGCTGCTGTCGGCCGGCACGACCTTCACCGTGGTCCCGCACCTGAACGACAAGCTGCAGTACAAGCTGGCCGACTTCGAGCCGGTCGCCGCCGTCTGCAGCGTGCCCTTCGCCTTCGTCGTGAAGAAGGACTTCCCCGCGAAGACGATGCAGGAATTCGTCGCCTACGCGAAGGCGCATCCCGGCAAGATCAACAACGCCACCAACGGGCAGGGCAGCATGGTGCACCTGCTGGGCGAGCTGGTCGCCACCGGGCTGGACATCAAGATGGCCCAGGTGCACTACAAGGGCGCGGCGCCGGCCACCATGGACATGATCGCCGGCGTGGTGGATTCGAACGTGGAGGCGCTGACCAGCGCGGTGCCCAACGTCAACGCGGGCCAGTACCGCGCGCTCGCGGTGCTGAGCCCGGAGCGGCAGCCGCTGATGCCCAACGTGCCCACCTTCAAGGAGCTGGGCCACCCCGAGATCAACGGCGAAACCTGGTACGCGGTGTTCGCGCCGGCGGGCACGCCCAAGCCGGTGGTGGACAAGCTCAACGTGGCGCTGCGCAAGATCACCACCTCCGCCTCCTTCCGCGAGGCGATGCAGAAGATCGGCAACGAGGCGAAATCGAGCTCGCCCTCGGAGCTGCTGGAACTGACGCAGCAACAGAGCAGGCAGTGGGGTGACCTGATCCGGCGCCTGAACATCAAGGTGGATTGAGCCTGTCCGTGCGCGGCGCGGTCCGCCCGGACCCTGCCGCGACCGCACGGGCTATGCTTGGCACCGGATGGCCACGAACGGAAAAGCACGCAAGCCCCCCGCCAAGAAGGCCGACCCCGGCAAGGCGGACTCGCGCGGCGAGATCCTCCGCGCAGCCGCCGAACTGTTCATGCAGTTCGGCTACGCCGCGACTTCGATCGACGCCGTCGCCGAGTCGCTCGGCGCCACCAAGGGCCACATCTACCACTACTACGGCAGCAAGGCGGACCTGTTCTTCGACATCCAGACGGCCGCGATGCAGCGCCTGCTGGAAGGCGTCGAGCCGCTCGCCATGGGCAAGCAGCCGGCGCTGGAGCGCCTGGCCGCCATGGCGCTGCGCCACACCGAGATCCTGCTGACGGACCTGCCGATGCAGAAGGTGGCCGTGCAGGGCCTGGAGCGGCACCTGTTCGCCGGCGTGGCGGCGCTGCGGCAGTTGCGGGCGGTGCTCAAGCTGCGCGACGACTACGAGCAGCTGTTCGCCGAGGTGATCGACCAGGCGATCCGCGACGGCGTGGTGGTGGACCTGCCCCCGAAGCTGCTGACCAAGCCCTTCTTCGGCGCGATGAACTGGGCGACCGTCTGGTACAGCCAGCGGCGGCTGCAGTCGCCACAAGCGGTGGAGGAGATCGCGCGCGTGCTCGCCGGCTGCGCCGTGCGGGGGCTGCTGGTCGATCCGGCCGCGCCGGCCGTCCGGCGCCTGTCCCTGTTTTCCGAGCACGCCTGACCCGCCGGACGACCGGCTTCACGCGCCCGCGAGATCAGCCCTCCCTGCCCGCCAGCAGCCTCTTGGCCGTATACGTCATCACCAGCTCGTCGCGCTGGTTCAGGACTTCCACCCTGGAATCCACCACCGCGCGGTTGCCTTTCGAGGTCGGGCGGATGCCGGTCACGGTGACAACGGCATGGATCGTGTCGTTGACGCGCACCGGCTTGTGGACCTGCTGCGTCAGCTCCAGCATCGCCAGCCCCGTGCCCTGGATCATCGTCTGCAGGATGAAGCCTTCGATCAGCGTGTAGGTGAGCGCCGCCGGCACCGGCCGCCCGCCGATGCCGCTGGCCGCGCCCTCGGCATCGATGAAAATCATCTCCAGCATGCCGGTGACGCTGATGAAGTTCACCAGATCGGCCTCCGTCACGGTGCGGCGGTAGGTGCGCATGCGCTGGCCGACCTGGAGGTCCTGGAAATGGAAGCCCTGCCCCAGCAGGGGCAGCTTGTCGTGCTCGCTCATAGCGTCCTTTCGATGCCGGCTTCGCGCAGCACCTGCTGCGTATGTTCGCCCAGGCGCGGCGCCATGCCCACGGGCAGCGCCTGCCGGTCCAGGCGAACCGGCGGCGCGGTGAAGCGCAGCCGGCCCAGCTCGGGGTCGGCATGCTCGCGGAAGAAGCCGGTGGCCTGCAGGTGCGGGTCGGCTTCCAGGTCCTCCAGCCGGTTCACCCGCGCCGCGGGAATCTCCAGCCGCGCGCAGGCTTCCAGCCACTGTGCGCTGCTGCGGGTCGCCAGGATCTCCGCCGCCAGCGCATACAGCGCTTCAATGTTGCGGGTGCGGTCCGCCATGGTGGCGAAGCGCGCGTCGGCGGCAGCGTCGGGCCGGCCCGCTTCCGCGAAGAAGCGCTGCCAGTGCGCGTCGGTGTACGGCATCACGCACAGGTAGCCGTCCGCCGTGCGGTAGGGGCGCCGGTGCGCCGCCAGCACGCGCGGATAGCCGCAGCCGGCGCGCGGCGGCTCGAAGTGGTGCCCGAACAGGTGCTCCACCAGGTTGAAGGCGGTCATGGATTCGAACATCGGCACCTCCACGTAGGCGCCCTGCCCCGTGCGTTCGCGCGCGAACAACGCGGCGAGGATCGCGTGCGTGGCCACCAGGCCGCAGGTCTTGTCCGCCGCGATGGTGGGGAAGTACACCGGCGTGCCGCCCTGCCGCTCCATCAGGGCCGCGCAGCCGGAGAGGCCCTGGATGATGTCGTCGTACGCCGGCAGGCCGCCGTAGGGACCGTCCTCGCCGAAGCCATGCAGGCCCGCGTACACCAGCCGCGGGTTGCGCGCCCGCAGCGTGTCGGGGTCGAGCCCGAGCGGGGCGAGCTTCTGCGGCCGGATGCTGTGCATGAAGACGTCGGCCTGGTCGACCAGGCGCAGCAGCGCCTCGCGGTCGGTGGGCTGCTTCAGGTCCAGCACGATGCTGCGCTTGCCGCGGTTGACGCCCAGGAACACGGCGCCCATGCCGTGCTCCGCGCCCGGCCCGGTGCGGCGGGTGGAATCGCCCTCCGGGGGCTCCACCTTGATCACGTCGGCGCCGTAGTCGGCCAGGTTCTGGCTCGCGTACGGCCCCAGCACCACGGCGCTGAGGTCCAGCACGCGGATGCCTTGCAGGGGCAGCATGGGCGAGCTCACTCGATGGTGACGCCGGAGGCCTTGACCACCTTGGCCCAGCGCGCCAGTTCCTTCTTCACGTAGGCACCGTATTCGGCCGGCGTGGAGCCGAGCGGCTCGGCGCCCTGCACGGCGAGCTTGGCGCGCACGTCGGGGCTCTGCAGGGCCTTCACGACCGCCGCATTGAGGCGCTCGACAACCGGCTTCGGCGTGGCTGCCGGGACCATGATCCCCTGCCAGGCGCCCGTCTCGAAGCCCGGCATGCCCGACTCGGCCAGCGTGGGCACGTCGGGGAACAGGGACATGCGCTTGGCCGTCGTGACGGCGAGCATCTTCATCCGCTTTTCCTTCACGAAGCCGATCACCGAGTTGACGGTATCCGTCAGGAACTGAATGTCGCCGCTCACCAGGGCGAGGTCGGCCGGCGCGCTGCCCTTGAAGGGTGCATGCACGGCGTCGATGCCGTGGGCCTGCACGAACTGGAAGGCGCCCAGGTGCGTCACGTTGCCGTTGCCGGCCGAGCCGTAGGTCAGCTTGCCCGGATGCGCCTTGGCGTAGGCCACGAACTCCTGCACGGTGTTCGCCGGCACGCTCGGATGCACCACCAGCGCCAGCGGCACCACCGCCGTGAGCGCCACCGGCGCGAAGTCCTTCTCCACGTCGTAGCTCAGCGACTTGTACAGCGCGGGGCTGAGCGTGATCGACGAGGTGTTGTACAGGATCGTGTAGCCGTCGGCGGGCGCGCGGGCCACGGCCATGGCGCCGATGTTGCCGTTGGCGCCACCCTTGTTGTCGACGACCACGTTCTGCCCGAGCTGCTCGCCGATCTTCTGGGCCAGCACGCGCGCCACGAGGTCGGTGGGACCGCCCGGCGGGAAGGGCACGACCATCGTGATCGGCTTGGCCGGCCACGCTTGCGCCAGCGCGGGCGCACCGGCGCAGGCCAGGGTGGCGGCAGCGGCCACGGCGGCCAGGATGCGCAGGCGGCTGCGCTGCTGGGGAATGCGGTTCATGCGGGTCTCCTCGGGATCGTGGTCGTTCATTCCTGCTGCACGTTCGCCTTGGTGGCGATGCGCTTCCACAGCGCGATCTCGTCGGCCTGGAAGCGGCGCATCTCGTCGGCGCCGCCCTGCATCGTCTCCGCGCCGATCTTCTCGTAGAACTCGCGCGTCTCGGGCAGCCGCTCGATCTGCGCGAGCAGCGTCGCGAGCTTCGCGGTCTCGGCCTTGGGCGTCTTCGCCGGGACCATCGCACCCACCCACACGTAGGCGCCGTAGCCGGGCAGCCCCGCCTCGCCCATGTGCGGCACCGAAGGCAGCGCCGACGCGCGCCGGTCGGAAGCCACCGCGAGCGCACGCAGCTTGCCGGACTTGATCAGCTCGGTGGAGGCGGTGATGTCGGCGAAGGCGACATCGACGGTGCCGGACGCCACGGCGGTGAGCGCTTCCGAGGCGCCCTTGAACGGCACGTTGCGGATGTCGATGCCGGCGCGGTCGTTCAGCGCCTCGTTCATCAGCTGGTAGCCGGCGGAGCCGCCGCCGTGATTGAGCTTGCCCGGCTGCGCCTTGGCGGCGGCGATCAGGTCGGCCAGGGTCTTGTACGGCGACTGCGGCGGCACCACGATCACCGTGGGCGCGCGCATCATCATCGACAGCGGCGCGAAGTCGGCCTGCGGGTTGTACGGCAGCTTCTTGAACAGCGCCACATTGACGGCCAGCGTCGAATTGCTGCCGACGAACACCGTGTAGCCGTCGGCCGGCGCGGCCAGCACGTTCTGCACCGCGATGAAGCCGTTGCCGCCGGGCTTGTTCTCCACCACCACCGGCTGGCCCGTCATCTCGGTCAGCTTGCGGCCGAAGTAGCGGGCCGAGGTGTCGGTGCCGCTGCCGGGCGGGAAAGGCACCACGAACTTGATCGGCCGGCTGGGGAAGTCCTGGGCCAGCGCGGTGGCGCCAGGGGCGATGGCGCCCAGCGCCAGTGCGGCAGTGGCCAGCAGGAAGGGGATGCGTTTCATCGGGTCTCCTCGTCTCGTTGAACTGATCAGGCGGTGCGCACGAATTCCGCCAGGCTGGTGTCGGCGGCGAGCAGCCGCTCGCCGACGATGCGGTTCCAGTGGTCCTCGGAGCCGTGCGCCATGCGCCACTCGTGCAGCCGCCGCGTGAGCAGCTGCAGGTCGTATTCCTCGGTCACGCCGATGGCGCCGTGCAGCGCGTGGGCGGTGTTGGCCACGGCGACCACGGCTTCGCTGGCGCGGGCCTTGGCGACCGCGGCCGGCAGCAGGCGCGGCGTGCGGCCGTCGGCCTGGAACGCGGCTTCGGCCGCCATCGAGGCGGCTGCCACCAGTTCGGCCATCACGCTGAGCTGGTGCTGGATGGCCTGGAACTTGCCGAGCGACTTGCCGAACTGCACGCGGTCGTTGCAGTACTGCAGGGTCATCTCGAACACCCGCGTCATCGCACCGGCGAGCAGCGCCGCATGCAGGGCGGCGGCAAGCGGGGCCAGCGCCGCGGCGTCGCCGGGCAGGCGTTCGGCCTCGCGGGCGTCGCGCCACGTGAGCGTCGCGACCTGGCTGTGGTGCACGCCCGCGGCGCTGCGCTGTGCGCTCGCGCCGGACAGCAGCAGCAGCTGGTCGCCGTCCGCGGCGAGCACGTGCTGCGCGAGCGTGCCGAAGGGCACCAGCGGGCAGGCGATGCTCCCATCGGCGCTCCGGCGCAGGGCCGGGGCCAGCGTCAGCAGGCCGGCCGGCAGGCTGGTGCCGGGGGCGACGAGCGCCCGGGCGGCGATGGCCTGGCCGATCGGCAGCGGCACGGCGTAGCGCCCGAAGTGCGCCAGCACGGGGTACAGCTCGGGCAGCGGAAGCCCGGCACCGCCGGCATCTTCAGGCAGCAGCAGGTCCAGGAAGCCGGCGCCGGCCAGCGCTTCCCACAGGGCGGCCGGCGAGCCGCCGGCCTCGATGGTGCGCACCGCGGCAGGCGTGCACTGGTCGCGCAGGATGTCTTCGATGGCTTCTGCAAACATGGTCGTTCCTCCTCCTAGCGCAGGCCCAGGCCGCGGGCGATCATTCCGCGCAGGATTTCGCGGGTGCCGCCGCGCAGCGAAAAGGTGGGCGCCACCTGCACCAGGTAGGCCACCGTGGCCAGCAGGTCCGCATCCACCTCGGCGGACGGTTCCGCGCCCAGCACCGCCTCGAGCACGGAGGGGATCTCCTGCTCGAAGGTGGTGCCGATGTCCTTCACCAGCGCCGCCTCGACGATGGGGCTCTCGCCGCGCACCAGCTTGGTCGTGACGGCGATGGAGAGATTGCGCAGGGTGGCGAGGTGCGTGGCGAAGCGGCCCAGGGTGGCCGCGTGGCGGGCCGCATCGGGGCTCGCGCGCAGGCACGCCAGCCAGTGCTCCAGCAGCACGATGCTGGAGTAGATGCGCTCGGGGCCGCTGCGCTCGAACGCCAGTTCCGCGTTCACCTGCTCCCAGCCGCTGCCCTCGTTGCCGATCAAGGCGTCTTCCGCCAGCAGCACGTTGTCGAAGAAGACTTCGTTGAAGTGGGCGTCGCCAGCGAGGTCGCGGATCGGCCGCACCGTCACGCCGGGCAGCGAGAGATCCACGATGAACTGCGACAGGCCCTTGTGCCGGTCGGCCGGCTCGCCCGAGGAGCGCACCAGCGCGATCATGTAGTGGCAGTGGTGGGCGTTGGTCGTCCAGATCTTGCGGCCGTTCAGGCGCCAGCCGCCCTCGACGCGGGTCGCGCGGGTGCCGACGCTCGCCAGGTCCGAACCGGCATTCGGCTCGCTCATGCCGATGCAGAAGAAGGCCTCGGCGCGGGCGATCCTGGACAGGTAGAAGCGGCGCTGCGCCTCGCTGCCGAACTTGTTGATCAGCGGACCGCTCTGCCGGTCGGCGATCCAGTGCGCCGACACGGGCGCGCCGGCGGCCAGCAGTTCCTCCACCAGCACGAAGCGGGAGAAGGCGTCGAGGCTGGCGCCGCCGTATTCCTTCGGCAGCGTGACCCCGACCCAGCCCCGCTCGGCCAGCTTGCGGCTGAAGGCCGCGTCGAAGCCCATCCAGGATCGGGCCCGCACCTGCGGCGCGGGCGGCGTCCAGGCGGTGCGCAGGAATTCGCGCACTTCCGCGCGGAAGGCGTGGGTCGCCTCGGGCAGCGCGGCGTAGCGGAACGCGGAGAGCAACTGGCTCACGGGAACCTCCGATCAGGTGCCGATGGTGTAGCCGCCGTTGGCGGACAGGTGCTGCCCCGTGATGTAGGAGGCAGCGTCGGACAGCAGGAAGCACACGGGCCGTGCCACCTCGCCGGCCTGCGCCCAGCGCCCGAGCGGGATCTGCTGCAGGTAGGTGTCGGCGAACTTCTCGCTGCGGATGGTCTCGGTCATGGGCGTCTCGACGACGCCGAAGCCGACGGTGTTCACGCGCACGTTGTACTTGGCCCATTCGCGCGCGGCGCACATGGTCAGGCCCAGCAGGCCGGCCTTGGCCGCGCCGTAGTTGATCTGGCCGATGGTGCCGCGGCGGCCCGCATCGGAAGAGATGTTGACGATGGACGCGCCGCTCTTGTCGCCGGCGCGCGAGCGGGCCAGCGCATGGCGGCCCACGGCCTGCAGGAAGTGGAAGGAGCCGCTCAGGTGCACGTCGATCACCTGCTGCCACTGCTCCAGCGTCATCTTCTCGATCATCGCCGGGCGCGTGATGCCGGCGTTGTTGACGAGGCCGTGCACGGCGCCGAAACGGGCCACGGCTTGCTCCACGGCGGCCTGCGCGAAAGCGGGATCGGCCACGCTGCCGGCCAGCGCCAGCACGCGTTGCGGCGACTGCGCGGCCAGTTGCTCCAGCGCGGCCGCATTCAGGTCGATGGCCGTGACGGTGCCACCGAGTTCCAGCACGAGTTCGGCGATGGCGCGGCCGATGCCCTGGGCGGCGCCCGTCACCACGATGTTCCTGCCCTGCAGGTCCAGCACTTGTCGGCTCATGTTCGTTTCCTTCAAAGGGTTTCTTCGGTGCCCAGCACCAGGGTGGCCTGGCTGGAGAGTTCGCCGCCGTTGCCGTGCGCCAGCGCAAGCTGCGCATCCGCGACCTGGCGCTCGCCGGCGAGGCCCATCAGCTGTTGGGTGGCCTCCACCATCGTGAAGAGGCCGTACATGCCGGGATGCACGCAGGACAGGCCGCCGCCGTTGGTGTTGACCGGCAGCGCGCCGCCGGGGGCGATGCGGCCGCCTTCCACGAAGGCGCCGGCCTCGCCCTTGGCGCAGAAGCCCAGGTCTTCCAGGAACAGCAGCGTGTTGATGGTGAAGGCGTCGTACAGCTGCACCACGTCGATGTCCGAAGGCTTGACGCCGGCCTGCGCGAAGGCGCGCGCACCCGATTCGCGGGCTGCCGTCACCGTCAGGTCCGGCATCGAGGTGATGTCCTTGTGGTCCGTCGCCGCCGCTGCGCCCAGCAGGTACACGGGGCGGCGCGCCAGGTCCTTCGCGCGCGCCGCGCTCACCATCACCACCGCGGCCGCGCCGTCGGTGACCAGGCAGCAATCGCGCACGCTCAGCGGGTCCGACACCATGCGCGACTTCAGGTACTCCTCCATCGTGAGCGGGTCGCGCATGAACGCGTCGGGATTGCGTTGCGCCCAGCGGCGCGCCGCGATCGCCACTTCGCCGAGCTGCTCGCGCTTCAGGCCGTACTGGTGCATGTAGCGCGCCGCCGCCAGCGCGTAGGCGCCGACCGGCCGGCCCAGCTTGTACGGCCCTTCGTAGGGCGAGGGGCGCAGCGCGCTGATCAGGCCGCCGGCCGCCGTGCGCTGGTTGCTGCCGTAGGCGATGAGCGCCACGTCGCACTGGCCGGCCTCGATGGCCAGCGCCGCCCACATCGCGTGGGTGAGGAAGGCGGAGCCGCCGGTGCGGTTGTTCTCGGTCAGCCTCGGCTGGATGCCCAGGTACTCGGCGAAGGTCAGGCCGGAAAGGAAGTCGTCGGGCAGGCCGATGAACAGGCCGTCGACGTCGGACGGCTTCAGGCCGACCTGGTCGAGCGCGCGTACGCTGGCGGATACCGCCAGGTCCATGGAGCTCAGGCCCGGTGCCTCGCCCATGCCGTAGGTGGCAGCGCCGACGATGGCGGTCTTGCCGCGGGGGAACAGGTCGCGGCTCACGAGCGCACCCCCACCGGGTCGAACAGCAGGATGGGTTTCTCGTCCTGCATGCCGATGCGCGCCTGCACCGGCATGCCGATCTTCACCGCCTCGGGCGGCACGCCCTCGACGCGGCTCATCACCCGGACGCCCTCCTCCAGGTCCACCAGGACCACGTTGTAGGGCTGCTGCGGCGGCCTCGGCCGCATGATGGTGGTGGAGTAGACGGTGCCGCGGCCGCTGGCCGGCACCCATTCGAGGTCGCGCTCGCCGGTCTGCGGGGCGGCGACGCGCGGGTAGAAGAAGCAGCGGCCGCTGGCGCGCGAGCGCTGCAGCATGAAGCGCCCTTGCGCGAGGTGCGCGAAGTATTCCTGTTCCGGACGGGGATCGCTCATGTCAGGTGGATCTCGTTTTCTGTTCGGGCCACTGGTACAGCGGCGCCTCCTTGGCGAGGAAGCGGCGCACCGCCTCCTGGTGGAATGCGCTTTCGCGCGCCATGGCTTGGCCCATGGCTTCCTGCACGTAGACGGTGCGGCGCTCGGACTCGAAGGCGTGGTTCATCACGCCCTTGGCCAGGCCGATGGCCTCGGTCGGGGCGTGCGCGAAGCGCTGGGCGAATTCCAGCGCGGACTGCAGCACGTCACCGGTGCAGACCTGCTGCACGAGGCCGATGTCGAGTGCCTCCTGCGCCTCGACGACGCGGGCGCTGAACACCAGGTCCTTGGCGCGCGCGAGGCCGATGGCGCGCGGCAGCAGGTACATGGCGCCCATGTCGGGCACGAAGCCGAGCCGCGCGAACACGGCGCAGAACTTCGCCCGCGGCGAGGCGATGACGAAGTCGGCGGCCAGCGCCACCGACAGGCCGGCGCCGAAGGCGACGCCGTCCACGGCGGCGATCACCGGCTTCTCCAGGTCCACCAGCTCGTCGAGCCAGCGGTGGATGCGGCGGATGCGCTCGCGGCCTTCGTAGATGTCGCGCTGGCCCTGTCCGCCCTCGGAGATGGCCTTGACGTCGCCGCCGGCGCAGAAGTGGCCGCCGGCGCCGGTGAGCACGACTGCGCGCACGGCGGGGTCGTCACGCACCTCGGCGACCGCTTCGCCCAGGGCCTCGCGCAGGGCGGGGTCCAGGGCGTTGCGCGCCTGCGGCCGGTTGAGGGTGAGCACCGCGGTGGCGCCGTGGCGCTCGATCTGGATCACGGACATGGCCTGCCTCCTAGTAGCGGACCTGCATCAGCCAGTCGGCCACCATGGCCGGCCGCTCGGCGCCTTCGGCCTGCACCTTCACGGTCCAGAAGCAGCGCGCCTCGCCGGGCCGGATGTCCTCCACCTTCGCGAGCTGGAAGCTGCCCACCAGGCGCGACCCGCAGGGCACCGGGCTCGTGAAGCGCACCTTGTCGAAGCCGTAGTTCAGCGCCATCTTGCGGTTCGGGAACGCGAAGCAGCGGTGGTACCAGCCGGTGATCAGCGACAGCGTCAGCAGCCCGTGCGCGATGGTGGTCTTGAAGGGGGACTCCACCGCGGCGCGCGCGGGGTCGACGTGGATCCACTGGCGGTCCTGCGTGACGCCGGCGAAGGTGTCGATCATGGCCTGGTCGACCTCGATCGCCTCGCCCTGCACCGGCGGCTGGCCCACGAAGGCCTTCAGCGCCTCGACGGAATCGAAGGAATGCTGCGCCATCAGTCGGCCTTCACGCCCAGCTTCTGGGCCAGCGGGATCCAGCGGGCGCGCTCGTCGGCGATGAAGCGCGCGAATACCTCCGGCGAGCCGGGCATGGGCTGGGCGCCGATGTTGCGCAGCTTCTCCACCAGTTCCGGCTTCTTGAGGGCCTCGTTGATGGCCTTGTTCAGCTCGTTGACGACGGCCGCGGGCGTCTTCGCCGGGGCGACCACGCCGAACCAGGCGCTGGCCTCGGCGTTGCCGAAGCCGGTTTCCTTCAGCGTCGGCACGTCGGGCAGCGCCGGGAAGCGCACGGTGTCCAGGATCGCCAGCGGCACGATCCGGCCGGCCTTGGCCTGCTGCATGGACGAAGGCAGGGCGTCGAACATGATGTCGACGTTGCCGCCCATCATGCTGGTGATGGCGGGCGCGCTGCCGGCGAAGGGCACGTGCGTGACCTTGAAGCCCATCAGGTTGGCCGCGTACTCGCCGGCGAGGTGGGTGATGTTGCCGCTGCTGGCACTGCCCATGGTCAGCTTGCCGGGGTCCTTCTTGCCCAGCGCGATCAGCGACTGCACGTCGCGCACGCCCAGGTTCTGCCGGGTGACCAGCAGCAGCGGCGACTTGCCCATGCCGGCCACCGGCACGAAGGACTTCTCCGGGTCGTAGGGCATCTTCGCGTACAGCGCCTGGTTGATCACCAGCGGCGCATTGGAGCCCACGAAGAAGGTCTTGCCGTCCGGCTCGGCCCGGGCAACGATCTCGCCGGCGATCATGCCGGCCGCACCCGCCTTGTTGTCGATGACGATGGTCGTGCCGAGGATCTGCGCGGTCTCGTTGGCGACGAGCCGCGTGATCTGGTCGGCCGCGCCGCCGGCCGGGTAAGGCACGACGAACTTGATCGGCGCCTTCTGCGCCAGCGCGGGCGCGGCGAAGGTGGCGATCGCCAGCGGCAGCGCCGCCAGGAGGGTACGGGCCAGGGTGGATTTCATGCTTCTCGTCTCCGTGGTTTCAGGAATTGCGGCGCTCAGACGACGCCCTTGGCTTGCAGTTCGGCGAGGCGCTCCGGCGAGAGGCCCAGGCGCGCGCGCAGGATGGCGTCGTTGTGTTCCCCCAGCAGCGGGGCGGAACGCGTGTAGCGGATCGGCGTGTCGGACAGCCGGATCGGGTTGGCGACCGTCGGCGCCTCGACGCCGGCGCCGTGCGGCAGCGTTTGCTGCATGCCGCGGTGGCGCACCTGCGGGTCCTCGAACACCTGCTTCATGTTGTAGATCGGGCCGCAGGGCACGTTGCTGGCCTCCAGCAGCGGCACCCACTCCTCCATCGTCTTCGCCAGCATGGCCTCGGCGATCAGCGGGATCAGCGCCTGCCGGTTGCGGTTGCGCTGCGGCCCGGTCGCGAAATCGGGGTGCGTGGCGAGGTGCTCGCAGCCGATCACCTTGCAGAAGGCGGCGTACTGGCCGTCGTTGCCGACGGCGATGATGATGTCGCCCTCCCTGCACTTGAACACCTGGTACGGGACCATGTTCGAGTGCGCGTTGCCCATGCGCTGCGGGACCTTGCCCGAGAGGAAGTAGTTGATCGCCTGGTAGGAGTTGATCGTGACGACGCAGTCCAGCAGCGACATGTCGATGTACTGGCCTTCGCCGCTCACGTGGCGGTGCTCCAGCGCCGCGAGGATGGCCGTGGTGGCGTACATGCCGGTCAGCAGGTCGGTGATCGCGATGCCGCTCTTCATCGGCGCCGCGCCCGGCTCGCCATCCGGCACGCCGGTGATGCTCATGAGCCCGCCCATGCCCTGGAACACGAAGTCGTAGCCGGGCAGCGCCGCATAGGGGCCGTCCTGGCCGAAGCCGGTGACCGAGCAGTAGACGATGCGCGGGTTGACCTTGCGCAGGTCCTCATACGCCAGGCCGTAGCGCGCCAGCGTGCCGACCTTGTAGTTCTCCACCACCACGTCGGCGTCCTTCGCCAGCGCGCGGATGATCTCCTGCCCCTCGGGTGTGGCCAGGTCCACGGTGACCGACTGCTTGCCGCGGTTGGCGCTCAGGAAGTAGGAGGAATCGCGGGTCTCGCGGCCGTCGGGATCCTTCAGGAAGGGCGGGCCCCAGGTTCGCGTGTCGTCGCCCACGCGGGGGCGCTCGATCTTGATCACCTCCGCGCCCATGTCGGCGAGGTTCTGGGTGGCCCACGGGCCCGCCAGGATGCGCGTGAGATCGAGCACCTTGATGTGCCCCAGCGCCGTTTTCATGCCGTCTCCAAGCTCGTTCGGGAAAGGCGCGAGGATAGGAGCCGCAGGCATGGAGCGTCCAATATTTCTTTTCCTGAATCCGATATTGATCGGATATCAGATTGGACCAGCTTCCTCGAGTCACCTCGGCTTTTCCTCGATCCGGGCGATACCGAAGGAGTATCGAATCGCCGCGCATCGCTATTGGACTTTTGTCCGCGTCCCGCCTACGCTCGCGGCCTTCCAACGACAACCGGAGCCCGCCGCATGGCCGAATTCCTCCTCTACGAACAAGACGGTCCCGTGGTCACGCTGACCCTGAACGAACCCGCGCGCCGTAACCCGCTGACCGGCAACAGCGCGGTGGCCGACTTCCTCGCAGCGATCGACCGGATTCACGCCGACCGCAGCGTGCGCGCCGTCATCGTCACCGGCGCAGGCACCGCCTTCTCCTCCGGCGGCGACATCAAGGACATGGAGCGGCAGTCCTCCGGCGCCCTGGGCGGCATGCAGATCCGCCAGGAGTACCGCACCGGCATCCAGCGCCTGCCGCTGGCCCTGTACAACCTCGAGGTGCCGGTGATCGCGGCCGTCAACGGCGCGGCGATCGGCGCCGGCCTCGACCTCGCGTGCATGTGCGACATCCGCATCGCGAGCGAGCACGCCAAGTTCGCCGAGAGCTTCGTCAAGCTGGGCATCATCCCCGGCGACGGCGGCGCCTGGCTGCTGCCGCGGCTGATCGGCCTGTCGCGCGCGAGCGAGCTCTCTTTCACCGGCGAGGTGATCGGTGCGCAGCAGGCGGCCGAATGGGGACTGGTCTCGCGCGTCGTCGCGGCCGGCGAGTTGATGGCCACGGCGAAGGAGCTCGCGGGCCGCATCGCCGCCAACCCGCCGCATGCCGTGCGCCTGACCAAGCGGCTGATCCGGGAAGCGATGCACACGCGGCTGGACACGCTGCTGGAAATGGCGGCGGCCTTCCAGTCGCTGTCGCACCAGACCGCGGACCACCGCGAAGCCGTGGCGGCCTTCCTCGAGAAGCGCGCGCCCGTCTTCCACGGCTGACGCGTCATGGCGCGCGCCCGCGAGGCGGCGCAGGGCGTGGGCTATGCTTGGCCGGATCTCGAAGCCAAGCCCATGGACCTGCGCCGCATCCGCCATTTCGTCGTCCTGGCCGAGACGCTGAATTTCCGCCGCGCGGCGGAGCGCTTGCACATGGCGCAGCCGCCGCTGTCGGTGTCGATCCAGAAGCTCGAAAGCGAGCTGGGCACGAAACTGTTCGTGCGCGAGACGACGGGCGTCACGCTCACGCCCAGCGGCCGGGCCGTGCTCGTCGAAGCTCGCAAGCTGCTGTTCCACGGCACCCAGCTCGCGGAAACGGCCCGCAGCGCCGTGGAAGGCACGGGCGGAACGCTGCGCATCGGCTTCGTGGGCACCACCACCTGGGGCATGCTGCAAAGGCTCGTGCCCGCATTCCGCGCCGAGTATCCGGGCGTGGAACTGGAGCTGCGCGAAGCGACCTCCGTCTCGATCGTGCAGCAGCTCGAAGACCACAGGTTGGACATCGGCCTGGTGCGCACGCCGCTGTTGCAGCCCACCAGTGCCGCCCTGGTGCCCCTGGAGGAAGACCTGTTCGTGGCAGCGTTGCCGCGTGGGCATGCACTGGCCGGCAAGGGGCCGCTGCGCCTGGCGGAGCTGGCCTCCGAGACCTTCGTGATGTACGCCGCCAGCTCTGCCCCGGGCCTGCACAGCGCCGCGCTGCTGGCCTGCCAGGAAGCGGGCTTCCTGCCCCGCGTGTCGCAGCAGGCAGTGCAGGTGCAGACGCTGCTGGCGCTGGTGGAAAGCGGACTGGGCGTGGCCCTGGTGCCTTCGGTCATGCAACGCTATGCGAGCGACAAGATCGTGTACCGGCCGCTCACCGACGTGTCCGCTTCAGCGGCGATCGGGTTGGCCCTGGTGCACCTGCCGGAAGCCGAACTGGCCGCGGCTGCGCGCTTCCGGGAACTCGCGCTGCGCCAGATGGCGCGGTAGGCGCTGCATGCGCCCCTCATTGCGCCTGCGCCTCGCGCGCCAGCGCCACCACGGCGCGCAGCCCCATGAGGTAGGAATGGCGCCCGAGGCCCTGGAGGGTGCCCCTCACGGCCGGCGAGATGATGGAGTGCACGCGCCAGCTTTCGCGGGCGGCGATGTTGGTCATGTGCACCTCCAGCACGGGAAAGGGCATGGCCTTGATCGCGTCGTGCAACGGCACGCCGTGCTGCGTGAGCCCGGCGGGGTTGACGATGGCGCCCTGCGCCCCGTCGATGTGGAGATGCAGGAAGTCGACCAGCGCGCCTTCGTGGTTGGACTGGATCGTCTCGAGCTCGACGTCGAGTTCGCGCGCCAGCGCGGCGAGTTCGGCGTCGATCTCCGGCAGCGTGGTGCGGCCGTAGATGTGCGGTTCGCGGCGGCCGAACAGGTTCAGGTTCGGCCCATGCAGGACAAGGATTTTCACGGGGATGGCCTGTCCGGTCAGAACCTGGAGATGCGTTCCAGTTCGGACTTGAAGAGGGTCACGATGGCGGGGTCGTACGCGCCGGAGAACTTGTCGTACACCGGCCGCACCGCGGCGCGCATCTTCGCGAGTTCGGCCGGCGGCACGTCGTTGTAGACCATGCCCTTGGCGGTGAGCTCGCCCAGCGCCTTGCCGGAGACCTCGCGGCTCACCACGCGCTGCCAGTTCTGCGCCTCGGTCGCGGCCTCCTGGAGGATCTTCTGCTCCTGCGGGGAGAGCCGGTCCCAGAAGCGCTTGCTGATCTGGATCGGGTTGGTCGCATAGACGTGGTTGGTGCCGCTCACGTACTTCTGCACCTCGTAGAACTTGCTCGACGCGATGACGGCGAACGGGTTCTCCTGGCCGTCCACCGCCTTGCTCTCGAGCGCGCCGTACAGCTCGGCGAAGGGCATGGGCAGCGGGTTCGCGTGGAAGGTCTTGAAGGTCTCGAGGAACACGGGGTTGGGAATCACGCGCAGCTTCAGGCCCTCGAGGTCGGAGCCCTTCATGATCGGGCGCTTGCTGTTCGTGACGTTGCGAAAGCCCAGATCGAAGAAGCCCAGCACCACCACGCCCTTCTCGGGCAGCCTGGCCGCGAGGGCCTTGCCGAGCGGGCCGTCGACCATCGCATCTGCCTGCTTCGCGTTGGCGAAGAGGAAGGGGAAGTCCAGCAGGCCGAACTCCTTCACGATGCCGTTCAGCGAGGTGGTGGAGGCGACCAGCATCTCCTGCACGCCGCCCTGCAGCGCCGACTGCTGCTGCAGCTCGTTGCCCAGCTGCGAAGCGGCGAACTCCTGCACCTTGATCTTGCCGCCGCTCCTGGCCGCCACGATCTCGGCGAACTTCTGCACGCCCAGGCTGGTGGGATGGCCCAGGTTGTTCAGGTGGCCGAACTTGATGGTGCGCTCCTGCACCTGCGCGCCGGCGCTGCCCGCGGCCAGGAGGAAAGCGACGGCGGCGAGGCCGCGGCGGGTGATCGGATTCAAGCGTGTCTCCTGTGGATGGCGGTGGAATGTGCGGGCATGATAGGGACGCGGCTTGAAAGCCGTTCCAGGCTGGAATCCCGTTTCACATGACGAATCCAAACGCGCCCACAGGCACCGTCGATCGCACCCTGCGCATCCTGGAAACGCTCGCCGCGCAACCCGAAGGCGTGCCGCTCGCGGCCCTGGCGGACGAACTGAACCTGCCGCGCAGCGCGTGCCATCGCCTGCTGGCCGACCTGGTGCGCTGCGGCTACGTGCGCCAGTTGCGCGAGATGGGCGACTACGCGCTCACCACCAGGTTGCCGGCGCTGGGCCTGAGCTTTCTCGGCGCGGCCGGCATCGTGGACATCGCGCAGCCGATCATCGGCCGCCTCGCGGAAGTGTCGGGGGAGCTGGTCCGCCTCGCGCTGGTGGACGGCGACCGCCTCACCTTCGTCGCGAAGGCGCAGGGCGCGCGCGCCGGCCTGCGCTACGACCCCGACATGGGCATCGACGTGCGCCTTTCCTGCAGCGCAGGCGGGCATGCGTGGCTCATGACGCTGAGCGAAGAGCGGGCGACGGAGATCGTTGCCCGCCAGGGATTCGGCTCGCCGCGCGAATACGGCCCCAAGGCGCCGACCACCTTCAAGGCCTTGATGAAGGTGCTGGAGGAAGACCGCAGGCGCGGGTTCAGCATGATCGTGGAGATGTACGCGCCCGGCATGAGCGCCATGGCCGCACCGATGATCCGGCGGGGCGGCGAAGTCGCGGGCGTGATCACCATTGCCGGGCCGCTGCAGCGGCTGACCGTCGCGCGCATGCAGGAGCTCGGGTCGTCGCTGGTGCAAGCCGCCGGCGAACTGGCCATCGCGGCGACGACTTCGCCCCTGTTGCGCCGCCGGGAAGCCCGCGCGGTCTGAACGCAAAGGAGAAGGAAAGACGATGGCACTGCTGGGTGAATCCGCGCTGGCGATGTGGTGGGACATGGCGCCTTCAATGCGCGCCGAATTCGAACACTGGCACTCGCACGAGCACTTTCCGGAGCGGCTGGCGCTGCCCGGCTTCCTGCGCGCCTCGCGCTGGGCGGCGGCCGACGGCGGCGAGGGCTTCTTCATCCTCTACGAGCTGCAGGACCATGCCGCGCTCAGTTCCCCGGAGTACCTGGCGCGGCTGAATGCACCGACGCCCTGGTCCACCCGGCTCATGCCGCACCACCGCAACATGGTGCGCAGCCAGACGCGCGTGCTGCATTCGCACGGCGCAGGCGTGGCGCGGCATGCGATGACGCTGCGGCTGTCGCCGCGCGAGGGCGAGGCGCAGCGCCTGCAGGGCGCCCTGGGTTCGCTGGTGGAGGCGCTGCCGCTGCGCGAGGGCCTCGGCGGCGCGCACCTGCTGCGCACCGACACGCCCGCGATCGCGCCGACCACGGAGCAGAAGATCCGCGGCAATGCCGATCGCAGCGCGGACTGGGTGTTCGTCGCCTGCGCCTACGAGCTCGAGGCCCTGCAAGCGCAGGCCCGCGACGCGCTCGCGCCGGCAGCGCTCGAAGCGGCGGGCGCGGCGCCGGGGAGCGTCGCCGGGTGGTACGGCTTGTCGCTGTCGTTCGCGCGCGGTGAGAACGGGCCGCGGCGCTGAACAGTCGACGGACCTCCTCCAGGCAGAACAGGCTTCTCCCTTGTTCGGGACCGTCTCTTTCCCTTCGCGATGTAACACTGCTTTACTCCCGCAATCCTTCCCTCTATGAATGCGCCCCAGGCGCAGCCACCCCGGGCGACGCCCCACCCGAGGAGGCATCCGCATGTGCCATCTGTGCGATCTGGGAAGGCCGCAGGACCATCGTGATTCACTGGGTGATTCCCCAGGCCCTTCACGGCGGAACTTCCTGAGGGCCGGGGCGGCGGGGGCCGCTGCTGCGGCCGGGCTGGGCCTGTTCACCGAACGCGCGGCGGCAGCACCGGGTCACGATGATCCTCCCGACGATGCGGGCCGCCAGGGGCGGCGCTATGTCATCAAGGGCGGCCACGTCATGTCCATGGATCCGAACGTGGGCGATTTCGTCGAGGCCGACGTGCTGGTCGAAGGCAAGAAGATCCTCGCGGTGGGGCCGCACCTGCCGGCCTTCGGCACCCCGATCGACGCCCGCGGCAAGATCGTGATGCCGGGATTCATCGATACGCACCACCACCAGTTCGAGACCGCCCTGCGCAGCTTCCTGGCCGACGGCCTGCTGCTCAACGACGGCCAACCGCACGGCGCCATCAACTACTTCGACTACATCCTCGGCAAGTTCGCTCCCGTGTACCGGCCGCAGGACGTCTACATCAACGAGCTGTTCGGCGCGCTCAGCCAGATCGACGCGGGTGTCACGACGGTGCACGACGTCTCCCAGATCCACCACTCGCCGCAGCACTCCGACGCCGCGATCAAGGGCCTGGCCGACTCGGGGCGGCGCAGCGTGTTCGGCTACTTCGAGAGCGCGGGCAATGTTCCGGGCAACCAGTATCCGGCGGATGCCGCCCGCATCAAGTCGCGGTACTTCAGCTCCGACGACCAGCTGCTGTCCATGATCATGGGCGGCGAGATCTACCTGCCGGGCTTCGAGGCCGCCTGGACGATCGGGCGCCAGCTCGGGCTGCAGGTGGCGGCGCACATCGTGGGGCCCTTCGGCATGGCACCGACCTTCGATGCGCTCGCGGCATCGAACCAGTTCGGCCCCGACAACCTGTTCATCCACATGACCGGCATGTCCGACATGAGCTGGCAGAAGGTGAAGGATGCCGGCGCGGCCGTCTCGCTGGCCGTCCCCATCGAGATGAACATGCGCCACGGCATGCCGCCCATCCTCAAGACGCTGTCGCTGGGCATCCAGCCCTCGCTGAGCGTGGACGTGGAATGCACCCTGACGGCGGACATGTTCACCCAGATGCGCAGCGCCATGGCCTTGCAGAAGGCCTTCATCAACCAGATCGCGCTGGAGCAGAACAACCCACCCGGCCTGCCGGAACTGCTGACCACGCGCGACGTGCTGCGCTTCGCCACCATGGAAGGCGCGCGCGACCTGCGGCTCGATCGCAAGACCGGCTCGCTCACGCCGGGCAAGGAGGCCGACATCATCATCCTCGACGCCGAGGCGATCAACGTGGCGCCGCTCAACGTCGTGCCGGGTGCGGTGGTCTCGCTGATGGAGCGCTCGAACGTCGAGACGGTGATCGTCGCCGGCAAGGTGCGCAAGTGGAAGGGCAAGCTGCTCGACGTCGACCTGCGCCGCCTGCGCCGCGACCTGGAAGCCTCGCGCGACTTCCTCTTCAACGCGGCGGGCATCCCGCAGAACCTGTTCCGTCCCAACTGAGGGAACGGCGCGGATCGACGTCAGCGCCGGGTGGCGCGCGTCTCGACCGCGGCCTCCAGCAGCAGGCCGGGCACCGACGTGAGCCCGCCGTTGTCGTTGAAGCGCGTTCCAGGTGGCGTGGCGAGCCGTCGCTCGAACACGTAGCGGGCGCGGGCGCCCCGCCACAGCAGTCCATTTTCGTCATGTCCCAGCGCCGGTAGCCGCCGCGCTCGTCCCAAGCCAACATCACCGCGGCAAAGAATCCCGCGTGCATGCAACCCCCTGTGCCCGCCACGAGCGCCGCGCGACGCCCGATGGACCCACGACGATCTTAGCCGCCGTGAGGGTACGCATTGCGCAGGCGCACCCGGGGCGTCCGGGCGCCGGCGTGAAGCCCCGCTTAACAATGCCTGTAGGCGCACCTGCTTCCCCTGGCGCGCGCGCCGCGCCACACTGCTCGTTTCGGCGCGCACCAGCACGCCGCCCCTGATCCGGAGGTCCTTCCCATGGTTTTGCGTTGGCTGTCGCTCCCCCTGCTCGCGCTGGCGTTCGTGCTCGCGCCGATGAAGGCCGCATTCGCGGCCTATCCCGAGAAGCCGATCCGCCTGATCGTGCCATCCGCCCCCGGCGGCGCGCCCGACGTGCTGATGCGCGCGCTGGCCGACCAGCTCTCCAGGCAGATGGGCGTGGCCTTCGTGATCGACAACAAGCCGGGCGGCTCCTACGTGATCGGCACCATGGAACTGGTGCGCGCGCCCGCCGACGGCTACACGCTCGCCTATGCCAACGTGGTCTCGCTGGCCACCAACAAGTCGCTGCTGGCCAACGTGCCCTACGACGCCGAGAAGGATCTCACCCTCATCTCCAACGCCTTGCGCGTGGTGAACCTGGTGGTCGTCAACAACAACGTGCCGGTCAAGACCATCCCGGAGCTGGTCGCGTATGCGAAGAAGAACCCGGACAAGCTGGCCTTCGGCTCCGACGGCAACGGCACCACGGCGCACCTGGGCATGGAGCTGTTCAAGTCGATGACGGGCGTGCAGATGCTGCACGTTCCGTACAAGGCGGCCACTTCGGCGATCACCGACTTGATCGGCGGCGGCGTGCAGGTGCTGATGTCGAACACGCCCGTGATCGGCCCGCAGGTGCAGCAAGGCCGGGTGCGCGCGCTCGGCATCACCTCGACGCAGCGCTCCGCCGCCTTCCCCGACGTGCCGCCGGTCGCCGACGCGGTGCCGGGCTTCGAGGTGGTGGCCTGGGGCGGCCTGGTCGGCCCGGCCCACCTGCCGAAGGACATCGTCACGCGCCTGAACACCGAGATCCGCGCGGCCCTCGCCACGCCCGCCGTGCTGGAGAAGTTCAAGGCGCTCGGCGCCGAGGCCACGCCCAGCTCGCCGGAGGAATTCCGCGAACTGTCGCGCCGCGAGACCGAGAAGTGGGCCAAGGTGGTCAAGTCCTCCGGCGCCAAGGTCGACTGAAGCCGCGATGAGCCCCTGGAAGCCCGCGCGGCCCGGCGACCCGGTCGCGGCGATCGACACGCCCGCGCTGGTCCTCGACCTCGACGCCTTCGAGCGCAACCTGCGCCGCATGGCGCAGGCGCTGGCCGGCAGCGGCGTGCGCCTGCGCGCCCACGCCAAGAGCCACAAGTGCCCCGAGATCGCGCGCCTGCAGATGGCGCACGGCGCGGTAGGCATCTGCTGCCAGAAGGTGGGCGAAGCCGCCGTGTTCGTCGACGCGGGCATCCCCGACGTGCTGGTCACCAACCAGGTGGTGGGCGAGGCCAAGGTGCGGCGCCTGGCGCAGCTGGCGCGGCGCGCCCGCATCGGCGTGCTGGCCGACCACCCGGAGCAGGTCCGCGCGTACGCCGCCGCGGCGCGCGCGGCCGGTGCGGAACTGGACGTCTACGTGGAGGTCGACGTCGGCGCGGGCCGCTGCGGCGTCGCGCCGGGCGAGGAGGCGGTGCGCCTGGCGCTGCAGATCGCCGACAGCGCGCCGCTGCGCTTCGCCGGCCTGCAGTGCTACCACGGCCCGGCGCAGCACCTGCGCCAGCCGCACGAGCGGCAGGCGGCGATCGCCTCCGCCACGGCGCTGGCCCGCGCGACCCGCGACGCGATCGTGGCCCGCGGCCTCGAGGTGCCGCGGATCACCGGTGCCGGCACCGGCACCTTCGTGCACGAGCGCGACTCCGGCGTCTTCGACGAGCTGCAGGCCGGCTCCTATGTCTTCCTCGACGCCGACTACGGTGCCAACGAGGCGGGCGCGGGCGACGTCGCCTTCGAGCACGCCCTGTTCGTGCGCACCGCCGTGCTCAGTCACGCAACACCCACGCGCGCCGTCGTCGATGCCGGCCTGAAGGCCTCCAGCGTCGACAGCGGCCTGCCGCGCGTCTGGCAGCGCCCGGGCCTGCGCTACGTGAAGGCCGCCGACGAACACGGCACGCTGGCCGTGGACGAAGGCACCACCGTCGCCCTCGGCGAAACCCTGCTGCTGGTGCCCGGGCACTGCGATCCCACGGTGAACCTGTACGACGACCTGGTCTGCATCCGCGGCGACGTCGTCGAAGCCGTCTGGCCGATCGCCGCGCGCGGCGCCCTGCTCTGACCCCTTCCTCCCTTCGATTCCCATGCAGCAACCCTTCGACCTCCTGATCCGCAACGCCGACATCGTCGACGGCACCGGCGCGCCGCGCTTTGCCGGCGACATCGGCGTGCGCGGCGAGCGCATCGAGCGCATCGGCGACCTGGCCGGCGCCACCGGCCGCACCGAAATCGACCTGGGCGGCCGCATCGCGGCGCCCGGCTTCATCGACGCCCACACGCACGACGATCGCCTGCTGCTCTCCGGCGGCGCCATGGCCCCGAAGGTGAGCCAGGGCGTGACGACCGTGATCGGCGGCAACTGCGGCGTCTCGCTGGCGCCGATGCCCCGTCCGATCCCCGACCCGGTGACCCCGCCGCTCAACCTGCTCGATGACGAAGGCGGCTGGTTCCGCTACCCCAGCTTCGCTTCCTACCTGCAGGCGCTGCGCGAGCAGCCGGCCGCCACCAACTGCGCGATGCTGGTCGGCCACACGACGCTGCGCGTCGCCACCCTCGACGACCTCGAGCGGCCGGCCACGACGGCGCAGGTCGCCCGCATGCGCGCGCTGGTGCAGGAGGCGATGGAAGCCGGCGCGATCGGCGTCTCCACCGGCCTGTTCTACGAGCCGGCGATCGCCGCCCCGACCGAGGAGGTGATCGAGACCTGCCGGCCGCTGAAGGACTTCAACGGCCTGTACTGCACCCACATGCGCAACGAGGCCGACGGCGTGATGGACTCGCTGGAGGAGACCTTCCGCATCGGGCGCGAGGTCGGCGTGCCGGTCGTGATCTCGCACCACAAGGTGATCGGCCAGCCGAACTACGGCCGCTCCGAGGAGACGCTGGCCTTCATCCGCCGCAACATGGCGCTGCAGCCGATCTGCCTGGACTGCTATCCCTACACCGCGGGTTCCACCGTGCTCTCGACCGACCGCGCCGCGAGTTCCTCGCGCGTGATCGTCACCTGGTCCAAGCCCCTGCCGCAGTACAACGGCCGCGACCTGGACGCGATCGCGCGCGACCTGGGCGTGAGCCAGGAGGAGGCGGTGCGGCGCCTGCTGCCGGCCGGCGCGATCTACTTCCGCATGGACGAGGCCGACGTGCAGCGCATCCTGCAGTTCGACGAGACGATGATCGGCTCCGACGGGCTGCCGCACGACGCTTCGCCGCACCCGCGCCTGTGGGGCAGCTTCCCGCGCGTGCTGGGGCACTACCGGCGCGCGCTGAACCTGTTCCCGCTGGAGCAGGCGGTGCACAAGATGACCGGCCTCACCGCCCGCAACTTCGGCCTGGCCGACCGCGGCGTGCTCAAGGAAGGCGCGTACGCCGACCTCACGCTGTTCGACGCCGAGACCATCGACGAGGCCGCCAGCTACGAGCACCCGATCGCGCCCGCCCGCGGCATCGAGACGGTGGTCGTCAACGGCCGCGTGGTCTGGCGCGAGGGCCGAGCCACCGGCGAGCGGCCCGGCCAGGTCCTGCAGCGCACCGCCTGACGCGAAGGAGCCCGCCATGACGCAGCAAACCCTGGAGCAGCTGGAAACCCCCGCGCTGCTGCTGGACGAGGCGCAGATGCAGCGCAACATCGAGCGCATGCGCTCGCGCCTGCGCCGTCTCGGCGTGGGATTCCGGCCGCACGTGAAGACGAACAAGAGCATCGAGGTGTCGCGCCGGCTGATGGAAAGCCCCGAAGGCCCGATCACCGCCTCCACGCTGCTGGAAGCCGACTACTTCGCGCAGCACGGCGTGCGCGACATCCTCTACGCGGTGTGCATCGCGCCCAACAAGCTGCAGCACGTGATGAAGCTGCAGGACCAGGGCGTGCGCATGTCGCTGATCCTGGACAACATGGAGACGGCTCGCATCCTGGCCGATGGCGCGCGCGGCAGCGGCCGCAGCTTCGAGGTGCTGATCGAGATCGACTCCGACGGCCACCGCTCCGGCGTGCGGCCGGAGGCGCCCGAGCTGCTGGAGATCGCCCGCTTCCTGCACGGCAACGGCGTCACGCTCAAGGGCGTGATGACGCACGCCGGCGCCTCCTACGACTGCAAGGCGCCGGCGGAGATCACGGCGATGGCGGAACAGGAGCGCGCCGGTGCCGTGCGCGCCGCGGAGCGCCTGCGCGCCGCCGGCCTGCCCTGCCCGGTGGTGAGCGTGGGCTCCACGCCCACGGCCCTCTTCGCCGAGCAGCTCGCCGGCGTCACCGAGGTGCGCGCGGGCGTGTTCGTCTTCTTCGACCTCGTGATGGCGGGGCTGGACGTGTGCCGCACCGACGAGATCGCGCTGTCGGTGCTGGCTACGGTGATCGGCCACCAGCGCGAGAAGGGCTGGACCCTGCTCGATGCCGGCTGGATGGCGATGTCGCGCGACCGCGGGACGGCCGGCCAGCGGGTCGACCAGGGCTACGGACTCGTGTGCGACCTCGATGGCCGGCCGCTGGAGGACTTCATCCTCGTCGGCGCCAACCAGGAGCACGGGATCATGGCGCGCCGCAGCGGGGCGGCGGGGCCGCTGCCGGCGGTCGGCACCCAGGTGCGCATCCTGCCGAACCACGCCTGCTCCACGGCGGCGCAGTTCCGGCAGTACGAGGTGCTGGGGCCGGAGCATTCGGTGACGGCGACCTGGCCGCGCTTCAGCGGCTGGTAGGAGCCTGCGATGCGGATCCTTTCCGAAGCGGATGCCCGCGCACTGGTGGGCATGCAGGACGCCATCGAAGCCGTGCGCGCGTGCTTCGTCGCCATGGCCCGGGGGCAGGCCCGCAACTACAACGTCGTGCGCGAGGCGGTGGGCCACCAGGACGCCGTGTTCGGCGTCAAGACCGGCTGCAGCCAGGCCGGTCCGGTGCTGGGGCTCAAGGCCGGCGGCTACTGGCCGCACAACCACGCGCGCGGCCTGGCGAACCACCAGTCGGCCACGCTGCTGTTCGATGCGGACACCGGCCGCGCCGCCGCGCTGGTCAGCGCGAACTACCTCACCGGCGTGCGCACCGGTGCGGCCAGCGCCATCGCCACCGACGCCCTCGCGCGGCCGGACAGCAGCGTGCTGGGCATGCTCGGCACCGGCGGGCAGGCGCTGCACCAGTTGCTGGCGACGCTCGCGGTGCGTCCGATCCGGCGCGTGCACGCCTGGGGCCGCAGCGCGGACAAGGTCGCGGGCTTCGGCAGGGAAGTGGAGCAGCTGGGGCTGGAGTTCGTCGCCGGCGACCGCGAATCGGTGGTGCGCAATGCCGACGTGCTCGTGACCGTCACGCCGGCGCGCGAGGCGCTGGTGGAGCAGGCCTGGGTGCGGCCCGGGACGCACGTCAACGCGATGGGCGCCGACACCCGCGGCAAGCAGGAACTCGACCCGGCGCTGCTGGCCGGCGCCGCCGTGTTCGTCGACGAAGCCGCGCAGGCCGTGACCATCGGCGAGTGCCAGCACGCCTGCGCGGCGGGGCTGCTGCGGGAGCAGGACCTGCAGCCCCTGGGCGAGGTGCTCGCAGGCATGCGGCCGGGGCGCACGAGCCCCGGGCAGGTCACCGTGTTCGACGGCACCGGCGTGGCGCTGCAGGACCTCGTCGTCGCCGAACTCGCCTGGCGGCTCGCGCGCGAGCGCGGCGCCGGCAGCGTGGTGGATTACTAGCCAGGCTCCTAGCCGCGGCCACCCCGGCGCTCGCCACGGCAGAATGTCACCTGGACATTCCGCCATGGTGAACGACGCCTCCGACCTGCGCTTCTTCGTCACGCTCAGTGAAGCGGGCTCGCTGGCCGAGGCCGCGCGCCGGCTCGACGTCACGCCATCGGCCGTGTCCCAGCACCTGCGCCAGCTCGAAAGCCGCCTCGGCCTCGTCCTCGTGCGGCGCAGCACCCGCCGCTTCAGCCTGACCGACGAGGGCGAACTGTTCTACGCCGGCGCGCTCGACCTGCTCGCGCGGCTGGACCTGCTCACCGACAATCTGCGCGCCCGCGCCAGCGAGGTGGCGGGCAACCTGAACCTGTGCGGCCCGCTTGGCTTCGGCCGCCACTACCTGGCGCAGGCGGTCGCGGAATTCCACGCGCTGCACCCGAAACTGCTGGTCTCGCTGAACCTGACCGACGTCGTGCCGGCGGCCGACGCGCGGGGTTTCGACCTGATCGTGCACATCGGCGACCTGCCCGATTCGAGCCGCGTCGCCTGTCCGCTCGCCCCCAACGAGCGCTTCCTTTGCGCCTCGCCCGATTACGTGGCGCGGCGCGGCATGCCGGCGAAGCCGGAGGACCTGGCGCAGCACGACTGCCTGGTGCTGCGCGAGAACCAGGAGGACGTGACGCTGTGGCGCTTCACCCGCCACCGCAGGGAGCTGGCCGTGCGCGTGCCCGCCACCCTGTGCAGCAACGACGGCGAGGTCGTCAAGCAGTGGGCGCTCCTGGGCAAGGGCATCCTGCTGCGCTCCGAGTGGGACGTGGCGGACTGCCTGCGCGAAGGCCGGCTGGTGCGGCTGCTGCCGGAGTGGCAGCTGCCGCCGGCCAACGTCGTTGCGCTGCTCGGGCGGCGCGGTGCCACCTCGGCGCGGGTGCGCCTGTTCCTGTCCTTCCTGCAGGCGCGGTTCCAGCCGGTGGCGCCGTGGCGGGCGGGGGCGCAAGGGCAGAGGCTGCGGGTCGCGTCCTGAGCGCGCACGCGGTTCGGCAGGCTCGTTCCCGTCAGCCCTTGCCTTCCTCGCGGCGGCAGGCCTGCACGATCAGCTGCAGCTCGTGGGGGTCGAGGTCCGATACCAGCCTGTGCGCCATGCCCGAGCGGGTCCACTGGGCGATACGGATCCCGTTGACGACGGCCACCTTCACGGGGGCGTCGCCCTGCCGCGTCGGCCAGATGTAGTGGTCGACCAGGTGCTTGCCGTGCTGGTAGACGATCACGGCCACCCTGCGGCCCTCCACGTAGTCGACCCGACCGCCGAGGATCGACGTGCCGGGAACATCGAGCGGCCGCACGGGCGGTGAGTAGTCCAGCTGGGTCGCGAACCAGGGCTTGACCGTGTGCTGGTCGGAGGACGCGACGTCGATGGAGCGCTGCGCCATCGTGGCGCGCACATGGCTCGCCACGAGCTCCTGCTGCAGGCGTTCATCGTCGCCGGCGCGCAGCATCAGGGCGTTGACGGCGATCGTGGCGACGGTGGCCAGCACCACGCCGGTCGCCAAGGGCCGCAATGCGAGCCACGTGGCCAGGGTGCGACGCCACCTGGCCTGCCACTGCGGCCGTGCGTCGCCGGCCGCAGCCGCGCGCACGCCGGCCAGGACGGCGATGCGTCGTCGCAGCGCGTCGGGCGCCGCATGGTAGTCCGCCTCGCTGCGCAGCGACTGCGACAGCTGCTGCACAGCCTCGACCTCCCGGCGCAGGTCGGCATCGAGCTTCAGGCGCTCCTCGAATCGAAGGTGCGTGGCCAGGTCCAGCTCGCCGTCCACGTAGGCGTTGAGCTGCCGGTTCTCGCTATCGGCGTGCATCTGAGGCCTCCTTGTCCTTCGTCCCGATGACCCGCTGCAGTTGGGGCCGCAGCTCGCCTGCCAGGACCCGGCGCAGCAGCTCGCGCCCGCGGGCCAGCCGCGACATCACGGTGCCCACGGGGATGTCGGCGATGCGCGCGATGTCCTTGTACGACAGGTCCTCCAGCTCGCGCAGCACGATGACCTCGCGATAGGCGACGGGGATCGTGCTCAGCGCCCAGTTGATCTGCGCGCGCTCCGCATTGCGCGCCGCGACGGCCTGCGGTTCGTCCGCCGTCGGCGCGGCGACCTCGCGCCAGCCGTCCTCGCCATCGTCCAGCGACACCACTTCCGCGGGCCGGTTCCGCTCCAGCCACGAATAGCAGGTGTGGCGCACGATCTGCAACAGCCACGGCCGCGCGTTCTCCCCGCGCATGGCGTGGAAGTAGCGCAGCGCGCGCAGGCTCGCCTCCTGCACCACGTCGCTGGCATCGTGGTCGTTGCGCGTCAGCCAGCGGGCGAGGTTGTACGCAGCATCCAGGTGCGGAAGCACCATGCGCTCGAAGCGGCGCTGCTCTTCATCATCGGCCACGGGAGCTCCTTGTCTCGTCCTGCCTGTACCGCAGGCAGGACCGGCGTATTCCCGCTCGAGCTCGCCTGCGCCGGAAGTCCCGACGAGTGGCGGCGGGACGCTCGGAACCGGAATAAGTGCGCCGGGCATGCGGTCATGCAAGCGGGTGGACCGACACGCACATCCGCCCCGCCCTTCCCACCAGGAGCACCCTCATGGATTCCATAGCCCGCAGGAAATTCCTCCGCCTGTCCGCCTACGGCGGCCTCGTCTTCAGTTCCGGCCTGCCCCGCGCGCGAGGCCAGGACGCCCACAGTGCCGAGGACGGCTTCTACTTCGTCCAGCTCTCCGACACGCACTGGGGCTACCAGGGCGAAGCCAACCCCGATGCCGGCGTCACGCTGCCCAAGGCGATCGCGGCCGTCAACGCCCTTGCCGTGCAGCCGGACTTCGTGGTGTTCACGGGCGACCTGACCCACACCACCGACGATCCGCGCGAGCGGCGCAGGCGCATGGCGCAGTTCAGGGAGATGGTCGCCGGCCTGCAGGTGAAGACCGTGCGCTTCCTCGCCGGGGAACACGACGCGGCGCTGGACCAGGGCCGCGCCTTCCGGGAGTTCTTCGGCGCCAGCCGCTACACCTTCGACCACAAGGGCGTGCACTTCATCGCCCTCGACAACGTCAGCGACCCGGCGGCGCGCCTCGGGGACGAGCAGCTCGCGTGGCTTGCGGCCGACATCCAGGAGCAGCCGATGGACGCGCGCATCGTGGTGCTCGCGCACCGGCCGCTGTTCGACCTGTACCCGCAGTGGGACTGGGCCACGCGTGACGGCGCGCGGGCGGTCGAGATCCTCCTCGCGCGTCCGAACGTCACCGTTTTCTACGGCCACATCCACCAGGAGCACCACCACACCACCGGGCACATCGCGCACCACTCGGCGCGCTCGCTGATCTTCCCCCTGCCCGCGCCGGGCTCGCAGGCGAGGCGCACGCCGCTGCCCTGGGACGGCGCCCACCCGTACGCGGGACTCGGCTTCCGCGAAGTCGAGGCGCGGCGGGCCGAAGCGGCGTATGCGCTGGTGGAATTCCCCGTCGCGAAGGCCTGACATGGACGCACCGCTGCAACGTCGCGCTTTCCTCGGCAGTGCTGCCGCCGTGGTACTGGCGGGTGGCGCCTGCGTGACCATCACCTGCGCAGCCGCGCCCAAGGGCCGCGTCGTCCCGGTCGTGGCGCGCAAGTTCGCGTTCGTTCCCGCGCGCATCCAGGCGCGCAAGGGCGAACGCCTGGTGCTGCAGTTCACGGCGCCGGAGGTCCCCATGGGCGCCAGCTTCCCGGACTTCGGCGTGCGCGCCGACATCGTGCCGGGCCGGGTGACGAAGCTCGAATTCGTGCCGGACAAGGTCGGAACCTTCACCTTCGTGTGCGACGTGTTCTGCGGCAGCGGGCACGAGGACATGAGCGGAGCGCTGGTCGTCACCGAATGAGGCGCACCGGACGGCCGCGGCTGTCTCCGCGTCCAGGTTCGGCGCAGACTAAGGGTGGCTACGGAAGATCCGACGCGACAGAAGCTTGCCGGCCGCACAGACTCGCCGCATGGACATCCTGTTGTTGGCCGGCGTCTCGGCAACGTTCTTCGCCGCCGGCGCCACGAAAGGCATCTCCGGAATGGGGCTGCCCACCGTCTCGATGGGTTTGCTGGGCCTGTTCATGCCGCCTGCCAGCGCCGCTGCGCTCCTGGTCATGCCGTCCTTGCTCACGAACGTGCTGCAATGCCTGGGCCGGCATTTCCGCGGGATCGCGGCCATGCTCTGGCCGATGTGGCTGGGGACCTTCGGCGGCGTCCTCCTGGCACCCCTGCCCTCCCTGGCCAGCGGCGCGGCGACGGTGCGCCTCGGCCTGGGAGGGCTGCTCCTCGCGTACGCGGCCTACGGACTCCTGCGTCCCTCCATCACGCTGCAACTGCGTCAGCGCACGCTCCTTTGGGTCGCACTGCTCGTGGGCTATGTCACGGGTGCACTGACCGCCGCCACGGGGGTCTTCATCGTGCCGATGGTGATGTTCATCCAGATGCTGGCGTTGGGGAAGGAAAGGATGGTGCAGGCGCTGGGCCTCTCGTTCACGGTGTGCACCGTCGCCCTGGGTGTTTCCCTGGGCTGGAGCACGTCATGGAATGCGCTGTCCAGCCTGGAGGGGGCAGTGGCACTCGCATGCGCCTTCGCCGGCATGGGCGTGGGGGTGAGGATGCGCGAACGCATTTCCGGTGGAGCGTTTCGCGTCATGCTCTTCGTCGTCTTCGGGGTCCTCGGTGCAGCGCTCATGACGAAGGAGCTGCTATGACGCCCGCCTTCTGGCGCAGCAGGAAGGCCAGCATCTTCTCGACGTGGGCAGGCAGTTCCTCCCTCCTGCGCGTGCAGACCATGAGCGATCGCTGCGCCCACGCATCGAGCAGCCTGACGGCGCGGATGCCCGCGCTGCGACGCGCCCGCCGGGCGACGGCTGCGGGTACGATTCCCACACCGATCCCCTGGCCGACCACGGCGCACACGTTCTCCAGGCTGCGCACCCGCACCCGATAGGTGAATCGCCGGCCGGACCTTTTGATCTGGCGCGTCACCAGCTGCTGCAAGGCGCTGTCCTCCCCGAGCGCCACGAACTCGGTCTCCGACAGCTCGGCGAGCGAAAGGGTTCGGCGGCCCGACAGAGCGTGGCCTTCGGGCACGACGAGCACCAGCGGGTCGGGGCGGAACGGATGGCATTCCAGGCCGGCGGTGTCGGCCGCGTCGGAGAGGACGCCGAGATCGCAGATCCCGTCCCGGATGGCGTCGGCAATCTCCTGGCTGGATCTCTCCTCCAGGTCGATGGAGATGGCCCGATGGTTCCCGAGGAAGCTGGCGACCAGGCGTGGAAGGTGCTCGCTCACCGCAGAGGTGTTGCACAGGATGCGGACGCGGGCTTGGGCCCCACCCCCGAAGTCCTGGAGCTCTCCCTCCATCTGCTGCATCTGCTGCAGGATGGCCCGGGCGTGGCGCAGGACGGCCGTGCCGGCGTCGGTCAGGGAGACACCCTTCTTTCCTCGCACCATCAAGGGCCCACCCAGCGCGTCCTCCAGTCCCTTGATGCGCTCGCTGGCGGAGGCAGGCGTCAGGAAGGTCGCCTTGGCGCCTCCGCTGATCGTCCCGACGTCGATCACGTTGACGAAGAGCTGCAGGTCGGTGAGGTCGTAGCGCATGCAATCAGCCTGGGGATGAGCCCCGTAGCTTAGGCGCGATGGACGCCTGGCCCTCCTGCGGTTTCAACCCTGCCGGAGGACCCATGCCGCTGCGCCCTCGGCGCTGCGGAACTCGTCCAGTGAACGGACGGGCACCTCCGGGTACCGGGCGGCCCACATCCGCGCCAGCGCGTTGCCGCCGCCGATCTCGATCACGCAGGCCGGCCTGCGCTCCGCGATCGCGGCCATGCAGGCTCCCCACTCCACGGTCTGCCCGAGCTGCGCGGCCAGGGCCGTGACAAGCACCGGCACTTGGCGGCTCGTCGTGCCCGTTGCGTTCAATGCGAGCGGCGACTCCGGCGGGCGCAGCCCGGCGCCCTGCACCACCGGGAGGAACGCTTCCGCTGCGCTGCGCATCCAGGAGGTATGCGAAGCCAGTGCCACGCAGATCGGCTTGAACTGCGCCCTGTGCTGGAGAGCCTCTCGCACGGCGGCCAGCGCCTTGCGGTCCCCGCCGAAGATGCCGTGGTCCGGATCGATGCGGATCGCGCACTCCACGCCGGGGGCAGCGGAAAGTACCTCCGCCTCGTGGATCCCGCTGATCGCCACAAGTCCTGTGTCGTGGCCCTGCACCGCCGCGTCCATCAAGCGCGCGCGACGTCGGGCCAGGTCCAGGGCCGCAGGGGGCGTGTACACCCCCGCAGCGGCGAAGGCGGCCACTTCGCCCACGCTGTAGCCCGCCACCACTTCCGGCGCTTGCCCCAGCAGGGGCCGCAACGCCGACCAGGCAGCGAGTGCGGTGCCGACGATCAGCGGCTGCGCCAGCGCATTGCTGGCTCGACACGCATCGGCCGCCAGCAAGGTGCGCCAGTCCTGCCCCATGCAGTCTTCGAGCGCGGCGAGCACGGGGCGGGCCTCGGCCGCATCCTCCAGCCACGGCAGCATCCCGGGATGCTGCGTTCCCTGCCCCGAGAAGACGACGGCGTAACTCATGCGCGATGCGAGGCCAGGGTGCCCAGCTGCTCCGCCCACCACGCGCAGGCGATCACGTCGGCCGCGCCGCCCGGGGACAGCCGGCGCGCCACGAATCGACCATGCACTTCCTGGGCGGACGTGCGCCAGCCCCGGCGAAGAACGCCGCCGGCGGCCAGGAAGTCCTGCGCCTGCGCCTGCGCGAAGCGCAGCCCCTCGATCCCGCCGCGGTGCACGAGGTTCGTGTCGTCCAGCGTGGCCAGGGTCGCGAAGAGGCCCTGCACGAGGGCCGCAGTGCCGCAAGCGCCCGCCGACCGCGCGGCGCGCATTGCGGGCAGCGTGGTGGAAAAGAGGACCGGGAACCCTGCGGCCGCTTCATCGCCGGCGCTGCGCAGCCCGTGCGCCCGCGCAGCGCGCTGGCCTTTGCTGGCCGCGGGTGCGGCGGCCGCCCGTGCGGCGCGCGCCCGCAGTGCGTCACCCCACTCTTCGTCCAGGCAGGCCCGTACCGCTTCCGGCTCCAGCACCGCGGCGCGCGCCGCCAGCCGCCCCGTCGCCGCGCACAGCAGCCCCAGGGCGAAGATGGCGCCCCGGTGCGTGTTGATGCCGCCCGTCGCCGCCAGCATGCGCTCCTCGGCCTCGCGCCCCAGGCGCTCGAGCTCCGGGAAGGAAGCGCCTTCCGCACCGGCCTGCGCAATGGCGGGAAAGTAGCTGCGCAGGCCGAACAGGCTGCGCATGAAGGTGGCTGCATCCATGTCCTCGTGGCTGCCGTTGTCCACGAAGGAAACGAGGCCCGGCTTGGGCGCGAGCGAGAGCTCGTGGTAGAGGGCGAGCGTGGCCAGCCGACCGATGCCGCGGACCGTCTCGTGCAGCGGCACCCTTGCCGCAGCCGGCAGGCCATGGATCGCGACCCGGACGGCGGCGTTCATGCCGTCACGGCCGGCTGGCGCTCCAGCCAGTCCAGCCCCTGCTCCAGGCCCACGCCGTACAGGCGCTTGACCATGACGCGCTGCACGTTCCCACTGCGCCACTGCAGCCATTCGCGCCAGGCGACGGCGCTGCCATCGGGGAAAATCAGTTCGCCGTCGATGCGCGGTCCGGCCCACTCGAAGGCAGCGAGCCGGCTTGCCACGGCGTCGGCTGCTTCGACGCCGGGCACCTGCAGCAGCAGGTCGATGTCCGAAGCGGGCATCAGGTAGCGCAGGCGCGTGACGGCCTGCCAGCCGAAGCTCCCATGCACCCGCGCGTGGACGTCGATGGCCTCGCATTGGCGCTGCAAGGCGCTCCAGCGCGCGCGCAGTGCCAGGGGCAGCAGCCGCGAGACTTCGCCAGCCCGCGGGAACCGGTCGTGGTACAGGACGGCACTGCGCGGCACGCGCAAGGCGATCTTGCGGCGGCCCCAGGCAATGGGCGCCGCCAGCCCCAGCGCGAGATCCTCGCGGCCCGCTTCCTGGCGTCCGACCACCAGGGGAAGGCGCTGCTCGCACCAGTGCGCCAGGCATGCGGCGACCTCCGGCGCGTGCTCCCC
This sequence comes from Ramlibacter alkalitolerans, assembly GCF_016722765.1. Taxonomy (GTDB): domain Bacteria; phylum Pseudomonadota; class Gammaproteobacteria; order Burkholderiales; family Burkholderiaceae_C; genus Ramlibacter; species Ramlibacter alkalitolerans. The sequence continues at coordinate 391,047 of NZ_JAEQND010000004.1, forward strand.
GCCGCGAAGGTGCTGCCATCCGGCGCAGGAGAGCCAGACCAGTTGGTGCCGGCGCAGCAGGGCCGTCATGGCCGTCACGCTGCGAGCACCTGGTCGATGACCGCCTGCGCCAGGCAGCGGCCCCCGCGCTGCGCACCGTCGCGGGCGCGCTCGTCGCCGGCGGGAAGATCGGCGAGCGCCGCGGCAAGGCACGCCCGCAGCTCGCCTTGCCACAGCGAACGCACCCCGCCCATGGCCACGTAGTTCGCCACGCCCGGCGCGAACACGGGATTGGACTTCGAGAGCTCCGTGAGCATCTCTTCCGGCAGCTTCGTGATGCGCGCCATCGCGGGAATGCGCATCACGCGGATCTCCGTTTCCGGCAGCGCGTAGCACGCGTCGGCCATCAGGCCCGAGGTGAGGAAGCCGCCGGACAAGGCCTGGTCGTAGACGAGCCCCACCACGGCGTGGCCGCGCCGCCGCGCCAGGTCGATGCAGCAGCCCAGGTGCGCCATGGCGCGGTTGATGCCCAGCATCTCGTCCTGCCGGCGCAGTTGCTGCCCCTGCGTATCGATCAGCAGGAGGATGGGGCGGCGCGGATGCCTGGCGATCGTGTCCAGCACCACCCGCGCCTGGGCCAGTGCGAGCTGCACGCCGATGGGCGCATGGCCCGTGGTGCCCACCACCGCGATCGGCTCACCGTCGCTCCCGAATGCCGCTTCGCCGGCCAGGAGCTCGCCCACCTGCCGAATGCGGTGGCCCTCTCCGAAGAGGGCCTGCGCAAGATCCTTCCATTCCATGCTCACTCCTCAGGCGGCCAGGGCCGCGGATGCAGACGGACGCAGGCCGCGCACAGCGGCGGCGCCGAGTTCGGGGATGCGGGCAGCGTCCGGCACACCGAGCTGGGCCCACAGCGCCAGCGCCTCGGCGCCGCTGCCGGCCGCCACCAGCCGCGCCGCCAGGCCGGCGTGCTCCTGTTCGAGGGAGTCCAGCGTCAGCGGGCGCGAGGTGGCCGCGCGGGTGACCGCCTGGATCGCCGCGGCGCGGAAGGCCCGCACGTCGTCCTCCACCAGCGCATCGCAGTCCCCGGTGAGGAAGCGGTGCTTGCCGCCCGTGGTGCGCCACACCAGGGCGCGATCGCGCGCGTCGAACTCCTCGACGCCGTGCGAGGCCTCGATCACCTCCGGCCCGGACATGGCCAGCCGGCCGATGTCGCTCATCACGATGCGGTCGGTGCAGCGCGCCACGATGCCCATGCCGCCGAAACACCCGTTGGCGCCGCCGATCAGCGTGACGACGGGAATGCCGGCAGCCCGCACGTCGAGCACGGCGCGCATGACCTCGGAGACGGCGATCAGGCCGGCGTTCGCCTCGTGCAGGCGCACGCCGCCGGACTCGGCCAGCAGCAGCACCGCCTGCGGTCGATCGCGCAGGGCCCGCCGCAGCACCCCGACCAGCTTGGCGCCATGCACCTCGCCCACGCCGCCCCCCATGAAGGCGCCCTCCTGCGCGGCCACGAACACCTCGCGCTCCTGCAGCCGGGCGCGGCCGATGGCGACGCCATCGTCGAAGGAGGTCGGCACGCCCAGCTGCGCCAGGTGCGGACTCGTGACCCGCTTCGAAGGCGGCAGCCACTCGTGGAAGCTGCCGGCGTCCAGCACGTGGCCGAGCCGTTCGCGCGCGCTGCACTCCGCGTAGCTGATGCGTCTTGCGCCGCTGTTCTTCATGGCTGTCCTCCGGGCAGTTCGGCGGCCGCCTGCGCCAGCCGCAGGCTGACCACCGCGGGCGTCGCGCCCATGTCGTGGATGGAGACCTGCACGCCGGCGAGCGCGTGCCGCTGGTGGAAGTCCTGGATCACCGCCTCCCAGATCGCACCGAAGCCGCGTGCCGAGGTCTCCACATGGAAGCGGCAGCTGCCGCCGGTGCCCGGTTCCAGCAGCACTTCGAGGTTGCCGGAACCGACCACGCCCACCAGGATGGGCGCGAAGGCGCCGGGCGCGTGGCGGCCGACCAGTTCGTAGTCCAGGCGTTCGATGCCGGGTGTCATGTTGCTCATGGGATGCCTACCAGTTGCGAAAGCGTGCGGGCGGGCGGTACATGCCACCCGATGCGTCGACGAGATCGCGCATCGAGCGCGCGGCGAGCAGGTTGCGGGTGGCGTCGCGCGTGTCGATGCCCAGGTCCTCGGGCCGGCGGATGACGCCGCGGTCGCGCAGGTTCTCCACCATGCGCCGGTCGCGCGCCAGGCCCACCGGGGTGTAGCCCGCGACGCCGCGCACCGCCTGCTCGCGCTCCTCGTCGGTGCGCACCAGCAGCAGGTTGGCGATGCCTTCCTCGGTGAGGACGTGCGTGACGTCCTCGCCGTAGATCATGATCGGCGGCAGCGCCATGCCGGCCTGCTCCTGCAGGGTCCACGCGTCGAGCCGCTCCACGAAGGCGGGCTGCATGTGCTCGCGGAAGGTCTCCACCATCTGCACCACGAGCTTCTGGCCGCGCGGCGTGCCGGCCGCTCCGGTGCGCCCGCTGCGGGCCTCGCGCCCGGCCTTGAGCCAGGCGGGGCTCGCGTGGCGGCGGCCGCGGGCATCCGCGCCCATGTTGGGTGCGCCGCCGAAACCGGTGATGCGCCCCAGCGTGGCGGTGGAGCTGTTGGCCTGCAGGTCCATCTGCAGCGTCGAGCCGATGAACAGGTCGCAGGCGTAGTGGCCGGCCGCCTGGCTGAAGGCGCGGTTGCTGCGCAGGCTGCCGTCGGCGCCGGTGAAGAACACGTCGGAGCGCGCGCGGATGTAGTCCTCCATGCCCAGCTCCGAGCCGAAGGAGTGGATCGACTCCACCCAGCCCGCCTCGATCGCCGGGATCAGCGCCGGATGCGGGTTCAGCGCCCAGTGGCGGCAGATCTTGCCCCGCAGGCCCAGCGACTCGCCGTAGGTGGGCAGCAGCAGCTCGATGGCCGCCGTGTCGAAGCCGATGCCGTGATTGAGGCGCTGCACGCCGTACTCGGCATACACGCCCTTGATCGCCATCATCGCCATCAGCACCTGGATCTCGCTGATCTGGGCCGGGTCGCGCGTGAACAGCGGCTCGATGAAGTGCGGCCGCGGCGCCTTGACGACGAAGCTCACCCAGTCGGCCGGGATGTCGATGCGCGGCAGCGTGGTCGTCGCGCCGTCGACCAGCTCGTTGACCTGCGCGATCACGATGCCGCCCGAGAACGCCGTCGCCTCGACGATGGCCGGGGTGTCCTCGGTGTTCGGCCCGGTATAGAGGTTGCCCTGCGCATCGGCAGCCTGCGCCGCGACCAGCGCGATCCTGGGCGTGAGGTCGACGAAGTAGCGGGCGAAGAGTTCGAGGTAGGTGTGGATCGCGCCGATCTCGATGCGGCGGGCGGCCACCAGCTTGGCCAGCCGCGCACCTTGCGGGCCCGAGAAGCTGAAGTCCAGCCGGCTGGCGATCCCGGCTTCGAAGAGGTCGAGGTGCTCGGGCAGCGCCAGCACCGACTGCACCATGTGCAGGTCATGGACCCGCTGCGGGTCCACCTGCGTGAGCGAGCGCGCCAGGAAGTCGGCCTGCTTCTGGTTGTTGCCTTCCAGGCAGACGCGGTCGCCGGGCTGCAGCGTCGCTTCCAGCAGTTGCACGATGGCGTCGGTCGCGACGACCTTGCCGGCCAGGCGCGGGCCGAGCGCGTGCGCGGCGCGGGCCAGCCGGTCCGCCCGGTCGATGGCCTTGGTGTTCCAGTTCAGACGGTCCATGGTGGTCTTCAGGCGATGAGCGCCTTGGTGGCGAAGAACAGGACGGAGGGGCCCATGAGGCAACCGAGCCCGGTGTGGAAGGTGGCGACCAGCGCGCCGTACGGCACCAGCTTGCGATCGGTGGCGGCCAGGCCGGCCGATACGCCGCTGACCGTGCCTGCCAGGCCGCCGAACACCATCGCGGAACGCGGCGTGCGCAGCACCAGGAAGCGCGCCGCGATCGGCGTGCCCACCATCACGATGATCGCCTTGACCAGTCCGGTGGCGATGCTGAGCGCCATCACGTCCGGGCTGGCGCCGATGGCCGCGCCCGTGACCGGGCCCACGATGTAGGTGACGGCACCGGCGCCGATGGTGGTCATGCTGACCGCGTCCGAATACCCGAAGGCGCGCGCCACGCAGGCACCGACGATGAAGGGCAGCACGGTACCGAGCAGCAGCGACACCGCCCCGACCAGGCCGGCCTTGCGCGCCTCGGTGGCCTGCACTTCGAAGGCCGTCGCGACGATGGCGAAGTCCCGCAGCATCGCGCCGCCCATCAGGCCGATGCCGCCGAACAGCGACAGGTCGGCCAGGCCCTTGTGGCCGCCGGAGACCTTGCCACCCCAGTACGCGAGTGCCAGGCCGATCACGATGGCGATCGCCGATCCGTGCACGCGGCCGAAGGTCAGGCGGCGCGAGATCTGGCCGGAGAGGAGGACGATCACGCCGACCAGGGCGAAGGCCGCGACGAGGCCGTTGTGCAGGGCTGCTTTTTCGAGGATGTCGAGCATGGCGGTCACTCCGCTTCGGCGAGCAAGGGGTTGTCGTGCAGCACCGGGACCGGCGCCGGGTCTTCTTCGCGGCGCTCCGACCGGTTGATCGCGGAGATCACGCCGGCGCACACGGCCACGGCGGTGACGGCGGACAGCACCGCCACCGGGCCGCCGCGCAGCGCGGCGACCATGTCCTGCTGCGCGGCCATCGCCACCACCACGGGGATGTAGAGCGCGCCCCAGTATTCGACGCCCAGTTCCGTGAGCTTCGGCAGGATCTCCCGCCTCTGCATGAACAGGCGGGCGGCAATCAGCAGCAGCATCGCGATGCCGACCCCGCCGACGTTCGTCTTGACGCCCAGCGCCTGCCCGAGCAGGTCGCCCAGGAAAATGCCCAGGAGGTGGCAGGTTGCCAGCAGGGCCGTGCCATATATGATCATTTGCGGTCGTCTCCGAGAAGCGGGCTCCACTTGCGCATGGAGTTGCCGTGCCCGCATCTTCGAAGAGGCGGCCGCCGTGCGCCATTCGCCTTCCATTGAGGCAGCCTTCAGCATCCATTGAGGAGCGTGGGGACGTGATCAACCTGAGCCGCTTCGACCTGGTCTCGCTGCGCCTGTTCGTGGCGGTGGTCGATGCCGGCAGCCTCACCGCGGGCGCGGAGCGCTTCGGCACGTCGCTGGCGGCGGCCAGCAAGCGCATCGCGGAGCTGGAGCAGCACTGCGGAGTCGCGCTCCTCCAGCGCACGCAACGCGGCGTCACGGCAACCTCCGACGGCCAGACCCTGCACCGGCACGCGATCGAGGTCATCGCCCGCCTCGAGCAGCTGGCGCAGGCCGTCGACGATTTCCAGTCGGGCGCCTCGGGGCACCTGCGGCTGTGTGCCAATCCTTCCGCGGTCGGCGGCTTCCTGCCCCGCGTCCTCGCCGGCTACGCGCAGCGTTATCCCAGGGTCACCATCGACCTCGAGGACGCACTCAGCGAAGACGGCATCCGTGCGGTGCAGAAGGGCTTGATGGAGCTCGCCGTCATCGGCGACAACGTGCCGTGCGAGGGCCTGGAGACAGTCGTCTGCAACGTCGACCGCCTGGTCCTGCTGGTGCCCGAAGGCCATGGCCTCGCCGGGGCGGCCCAGGTGGGCGTGGAGAAGGCGTTCGACCACGACCTCGTCACGCTGGCGCGGAGCGCGTCGCTCACCCGCAAGGTGATGGCCGCCGCCGACGCCGTGCAGCGCACGCCGCGCATCCGCGTGCAGGTGCGCAGCTTCGACGGCATGTGCCGCATGGTGGCGGCGGGGCTGGGGCTGGCGATCCTGCCGCAGGCGGCAGCGGCGGTCTACGCCGACGCGCTAGGACTCGTGCAGGTGCGGCTGGAGGGCGTGGCGACCGAGCGCGTGCTGCTGCTGGCCATGCGGCGGCGCTCCGAGCTGTCGGCCGCGGCGTCGGCGCTGGTGGAGATGATCGAAGGCGAGGCGGCGGCCGGCATCGTGCCGCCGACCATGCATCAGAGCGAGTAGCCCAGGAGCATCGCCACGCCCGCTTCCTTGTTCGGGCGGGTGAAGCTGTCCCGCGTCAGGCGGCTCATCTGGAGGTTCATGCGCTCGGTCGTGAACCACTTGCGGTAGATCGTGTTGATCTCGCCGCCCGCGTAGAGCCGCGACAGCGTGCGGTCCACCACGGCGCCCAGCGCGGTGTCGCCCTTGCGCATCATGATCGCGTACGGTTCGACCGACAGCACCACGCTGCTCAAGTCCAGCCGGTCGAGCGCGTTGTCGTGCGACGCCAGGCCCAGCAGCAGGGAATCGTCCTGCGGGAAGGCGCGCACCTTGCCCTCCTTGAGCGCCTGGTACGCCTCCACGTTGCTCGCGAAGGTCGTCAGCTGCATCTTCACCTCGCTCACATTGAGCTGCGTGAAGAGCTTTTCGGAGGTGGTGCCCTTGCTCAGCGCCACCGGCAGGCCGCCGAGGTCCTTCACCGATTCGACCTTCGTGCCCTTGGGGACGAGCACGCGGATGCCCGCAACGAAGACGGTGTAGCTGAAGGCGACCTTCTCCTGGCGGGCCTTGGTGTTCGTGGTGGAACCGCATTCGAGGTCGATCTCGCCGGTCTCGAGCTTCGGGATGCGTTCGGCGCCCGAGACGACCTTGTAGCTCACCGCCAGATCGGGCAGCTTGAGCGTGCGCTTGATCTCATCGACGACGGCGAGGCACAGGTCGACCGAGTAGCCCACGGGTTGCTTCTGCTCGTTGAGGAACGAGAACGGGCGTGCGGCTTCGCGCACGCCCAGCGTGATCGCCCGGGTTTCCTTGATGCGCGCCAGCGTATCGGCAGGCACCTGCGCATGGGAGGAGGAAGCGAAGACGAACGAGGCGCACGCGGCCAGCGGCAGCGAGAGAAGGCGAAACGGGGGCATGGGTACTGCGGAGGGGACGGAAGAATCGGCCCGGAGCGAGACTCCGGGAAAACCCTGAGTCTAAGCGCAACGGTGGATGGGTGCAGCACGGGCGATGAATGCCCGCCGAAGGTGCCGGCGCGTGCCCTCGTCCCGCCCCTCTCCCCGGCGCGCGCGCCCGAGGGAGAGGGGGGGAAACCCGGCTCCTGCCGCGCAGGCTCCTACTTGCCGCACACCTGCGCCAGCACCGCGGCGCGCGCCGAGCCGGGATCGATGGCTTCCCAGTCGCCGTCGATGCGGGGGGCATCGAGCGCGCGGCCTTCGCCCATCTGCCCTTCGAAGGGCTGTTGCACGATCACCCGCCCGCGCTCGGCGGCGCAGTCGTACTGGGTCTGGCTCTTTGCCGAACGAAAGACGCGGTCGCTGGCGCTGGTGGCGGCCCGCCGGAAATCGCGCAGCTCCCACAAGGTGGCCACGTGCGCCGTGTGCTCCACGCTCGCGGGGTCGTAGTAGGCGATGGCTTCCGGGTCCTCGGCCACCCGCACCCAGGACGCCATCGCGGCACAACTCATGGTGGCGCAGCACAGCGCCAGGACAGGCTTCTTCATCGCAGCTCTCCTCAGGGAGTCGGATCCAGGGTGATCTGGTTCGTCGGGACATTGGCCCCCACGCCGTTGGGCACGTGGATGCCCTTCTGCTTCGCCTGCCCCGGCGGCATGAACACCACACCGGCCTGCAGCACGACCTCGCCCGGCGGCAACTGCACGAGTCCCTGCGGGATCTGCACCACGCGCGGCGCGTGCGCTTCGAACGAGGTGCCCACGTCGCTGACCATGCACGCGCCCGCCACCAGTCCTTTCGCCCCCACCGCCGGCAGTTCCACCAGGACGTCGATGCCCTTGCTGCTGCCCTTGGCGGTGAACAGCAAGGTGTCGTCGCCGAGTTGCCCGTTGGTCACGCGCAGGCCGGGGTGGTCGAACGGCGCCTTCTGGCAGGCCACGCGCCGGTCGGTCAGGGCGTTGCGCAGGAAGGCGACGAGGTCCGCCTTCTCGGCTGCGGTGAGTCCCAGCGGGTGGATCGCCGGATGCGCGTTGGACCGGCCGCCGTCGGGCGCGGCACTCGCGGGCAGGCCCGAAGTGTCGTTGCCGTCCGGCCCCCGGCGGTCGCCGCCGCGGTTGTAGAACTCGACCACCTGCTCCAGCGTGAAGCGGCTGCCGTTGTGGAAGTACGGCTGCGTGAGCGCCACGTTGCGCAGCGACGGCGTCTTGAAGGCGCCGTCCACCCCCACCCGGCTCATGCCGGGCGTCGGCGGCGTCCAGCACTCGCGGTAGTCGCTCTTGATGGCGAACAGGCAGGGATTCACCGCGAACGCATCGGCCGGCGCCTTGCCGCCCAGGTGCGCCAGCCACTCGCGCGAGAAGGACAGCGGGTTGCCGAACGGGTCGGACCCGCCCACGCCCACGTCCTCCGCGGCCGGCCGCACGCCGATGTTGTAGAAGCCGCTGTCGTACAGGCCGATGCTGCCGCCGACGAACATCTGCTCCAGCACGTTGCTCTCGCCCGCCGTGGGTTGCAGCCGCGAAGCCGCGGAGGTGAACTCCGCGCCACGGTGGCACTCCGAGCACATCGCCTTGCTGCCGCGGAAGATGGCGAGCCCGCGCGTCTCCTGCGCCGTCAGGGCGTGGGGGTCGGGAGGACTGCCGGGCCAGCCGACGAAGCGATCGATGGGCGCCTCGTCGGAGACCAGCGTGGCCTCGTACAGCATGACGGCAAGCCCCCAGAACAGCGAGAAGTTCGACTCCATCTGCGTGTAGCCGCCGAAGGTGCCGCGCGCGCTCCACCACGCCGGCTGGAAGGCCGCCTGGATCATCGCCTGGTAGGTGCGGTCGAGGCCGAGGCCGGAGGGATGCCGCATGGCACCGAGCACGGAGTCTTCCGCGTGCACCTTCTGCGTCGACAGGGCCCGCAGCGGGATCAGCTTGCGTCCGAGCTGCTGGAAGGTCTTGCTGCCGCAGGACATCTCGAAATCGCTCAGGGCCGGGCCCGTGGCCTGCGAGGCCAGGCTGGCGTTCTCGAGATGCACGCGCACCGGCACGGCCGTGCCGTTCGCCTGCAGCTGCAGCAGGCGGGCGTTGGCGTCGCGGTCGCCGAACGGGTTGACCCCGTTGAAGACGTTGTTCGCCCGTCCGTCCCAGAAGTTGCGGTGGTTGTAGGCGGCGTTGATCACCGTCGGCGTGTTGCGCGGCTCCACCCGCCGCGTGTTCGCGCCATGCACGCTGAACTCGTCCACCGGCCGGTCGGCGCATTTCTCGTCGCCCGCGGCACTCGAGAGGAAGGTGCCGGAGAAGGTGCCCTGCGACGCGACCACGTCGTTGGTCTCGAACAGCACGCGCGAGTTGCGGTCCAGCGGGTTCTGCAGCCGGAAGGTGGGGAAGTCCGGTGGCGTCAGCCAGGCGTTCGGGCCTCCGGCACCGGTGGCCGTCCTGGCGAAGACGTTGTCGCCCCCGCGCTGGCCCGGGTTGACCTGGTTGCGCAGGCGGCTGTCGGCGCCGGCAGCGAAGTGGCAGCTCGCGCAGGCGTCGCCGTCGCTGCCGACCTTCGCGTCCCAGAAGAAGGCCTTGCCCAGCGCGATCGCCGCCGCCTTGTTGCGCACGAAGACCTCGATGCCGGGCGTGGGGGGAACCGGCACGGCCTTCAGCGACACCAGCGGCGGCACCAGTTCGACCGAGCCGATCTGGGCGTTCACGCCCGGCGTGGCGGGCTGGCCGTTCACCATCGCGACCGGCGCCACGCCGTGCAGGGGCACCATCAGGTCACCGGACTCCGACGTGACCGGCTGGCCCAGCACCATCTTCGTGGGGCCGCCGAGGACCGCGTCGACCGACACGGTCACCGGCTGGTTGCCCACCGCGTCGACCGTCAGGCCCGGTACGGTGGGGTTGCCCGGCAGCGCCTGGCGCGGATCGAGCGCCGGGGCGAGGTTGGGCGCGGTGGCGCCGGGCGGCAGCACGTCCGGTACTTCCACCAGGTCGGCGATGCCGGGGCGGCCCGGCCCGCGCGCCACGGCGGGCCCGCAGGCGAGCGTGGCCGCCAGCAGCAGCGCCAGGGCACGTTGCCAGGGGCGCACCCTGGATCCAGGGTGCGCAGGGGCGAGGGGGCCGGCCCCGCGGCCGGCCAGCAGCAGGTTGTTCATGGTCGTCCTCCTGGATCAGGGGCAGACGAGGCGCCGGCTCGGCAGGCAGGGCTTGATGGCGATCGCGGCAGTCGTCGCGGTGCCGCCCAGGCTGGAGCGGACGCTGATCGTGGTGGGCGGCACCAGCGTGGCGACGCCGCTGCCGTTGCCGGCCGGGTTCACGATGAAGCCGGGGGCGATCAGCTGCCAGCAGGGATCGTTGGTGGGACACACCCCCGCAGCCGCCGGCGAGTTGCCCGTCAGGACCATCTCGGACGTGATCGGGTTGGCGGTGCTGCCGGGGGTGCCGGCGGGCAGCGTGTCGTTCACCAGCGTGGCCTGCATGAACATGCCGCGCGGCGCCGGCGTCGCGGAGGAAGTCACCACCAGGTTCACCTTGCCCTTGTTGGCGCGGTTGTCCCAGGCGGCGGCGACGATGTTGAGGACGTCGGGCGCACCTACCACGGGCGGGAACACGCGGCCGGCGCTGACGGCGGGCGCGCCGGGGCACAGGGTGGAGTGGAAGATCGGGTCGTCCATCGGCGCGGCCCACGGCGCCGGGTCGAGCTGGCCCACCACCGGCGTGCCGGAGCCGGGACCGTCGACGGGACCGGAGCCGCAGAACAGGAAGGGCAGGTCCTGGAAGTTGTTGGGGACCAGCGGGTCGCCGAACACCAGGTTCTCCGCGAAGATGAACTCGAAGTTGGGCAGCAGGTACTGGCCGGCGACGAGGCCGTTGGCGCGCGACGTGGCGTCGCGGTTGGCGGGCATGCACGGCACGGACGGCCCCGACGTGGCGGCGCACATCGTGCGGCTGACGGCGCGGTAGTTGCGCGTGGGCGGCAGGAAGGCGCCGTTGTTGTTCACCGGCGTGCGGAAGCGACCGAGCAGCGGGCTCGAGAACGCGGTCTGCGTGCCGAGCAGGCGTTCGCTCACCGCGCCGGAGAGCGGGTCCTGGTCCAGCGCGAAGAGGTCGACCAGGTTGAACACGTCGGTGGTGAAGCCGACGAACAGCACCCGGCCGGTGGCCTCCTGCGCCAGCCCCGCGACCGGGCGCTGGTCGGTGCCCGCCAGCAGCGTCTCGACGAAGGTGTACGCGGGCGGCGTGTTCGGGAAGGTGTAGATGCCGAGGTTGGCGCCTATCGTGTGCGCGGACACGTAGACACCGGCGCCGTCGGTCTTGAGCGTGCCGTTGAAGGTGATGTTGTCACCGATCTCGAACGGGACCTGCTTGTTCGGGTCGGTGGGGCAACGCGGGTCCGGTCCCGGGCACGTCACGCCGGACGGCGCGGGCGTGCCGGGCGCGTCCATCATGTACGTCATGCAGTAGCCCGTGCTCGGTGCCGGGAACGGCGTGATGCCGGTCTCGGCGGGGAAGCTCCTGCAGTTCGGCGCGATCGGCCGGTTGGACTGCGGGCACTCGGGATCCACGTGGCCGGCATCGAACGGGTTGACCCGCGGGATGCACATCGGGAAGCCGGTGGACGCGTGGATCGTGGGGTTGTCCGTGTCCGGCGTGAAGCGCGGATCGAAGCCGGCCTCCTCCACGCAGTCGGCCCGGCCGCCGCAGCCGCCGATCGCCGCATGCGCCTTGCCGTAGCGGCCGATCGCATCGTTGATCCGCACGCGCGTCACGCCGGGCGGCGGCGGCATCGGGCAGCCGAAGGGCGCCACGGTCGGATCCGTCGGCGTGCCGCCCACCTGCAACTCGCCGGTGGCATAGTCGATGCAACTGATCACGCCCTGGCCCGCATTCAACTGCTGCTGCGAGAGGAAGACCAGGCCGGCGATGTAGCGCTGGCTGACGATGTTGCCGACGACGTGGATCTCGTACGAGGGCAGCGCGCCGTTGTACGGCGTCTGCGGCGTGGCGGCGGTCAGCAGGCCGGGCTGCGTGGCCGGCACCGTGGCACCGGGAACGGGCGCGATCCGGTCGTTGAGCGCCAGCCCGGTCTGGCCGGCCGGCGCGATGTCCGCCGGCACCAGCGGGTTATCGCGCTGGAACAGGTCCGCCCACGTGAGCGTGAAGGCGGGCATCTGCAGGATGGTGTTGCAGGGAATGATGATCCTGTGGCCGTTGACGGTCACCGTTCCGCCGGCCAGCCGGGGCGAGGCCGGCTGGCAGATTGCGCCCGTCGTATCGAGCGTGGCCTCCTGGATGAAGCCCGTGATGTCGAACTGGGAGGGCACCATCGGCACCGCCGGGATCACCGGCGCAAGGAAGGGGTCCGCCTGGGCCCTCGCCTGTTGCACCGGCCCTGCCGCCAGCGTGATGCACACCCCCGCCGCGACGCCCCACCTCCTCGCGCAGCCCGCGATCGACCACTCGTGTCGATGTTGCATGGTTCACCTCCGTGGAAAAGACAAACGCATACCTAAGTTGCATTTCGCGTGCCTGCCTTAGTACGTTGTCATTCGCGAATAGAACCAAAGTGCCTACCACACCAGAACCAAAGGGGAGGGAGAACATGCACCTTCAGGGGATGGTCCATCCCCGATGTCGGGGGGGATTCCTGCCCGGGGACGGGGAATGCTCCCCGGGAATGGGGGCCGCTTCACGCCTTCCAGCGCAGGGGAAGCCCGCCCTCGATCCGCACGGCTTCGCGCACCTCCAGGTCCAGCAGGCGCAGGGCGCCTGGCCATTCCACCGGGTCGGGCGCTTGGGTGCGCAGCCGCGCCGTGCAGGCCAGGTGCAGCCGCGTGCCGCTGGAAGGCTCGATGAACAAGAGCCCGCAGCGTGGCTCCAGTTGCAGGTTCCCGAGCGTGTTGAAGAAGGTGTTGCCGGCGTAGTCGGGGATGACCAGGCGGTCGCCGTGCACGCGCACGAAGCCGGGCCTCCCGCCCCGATGCGAGACGTCCACCCCCTCCGAAGGCTTTTGCGTGCTGGCCGCCAGCGGGTGCGCACTGGCGATGAAGAAGGTATCGGCGCCCGCCACCAGGCGGCTGGCCGCAGCGTCCAGCCCGGCGCCACGATGGACGCGCACCTCGCCGGCGCGCGCGGGGTCGTGGACGGCTTCGCGCGGGTGGATGTACTTGGGGCAGTTGCCGAAGCTCTGTCCGACGCGCACGGCGATGCCGTCGCGCCATGACTCGACCCACCCGCTCATGCGGTTGCGCCGGCCGGTGTGCGCCTGCAGCCCGAGCAGCCCCACCGGGGCACCTTGGCGCCAGTGGGTCGCCGCGGGGTCGCCGGGCAGCGGCCGCGCGTGCACCGCCAGCAAGCGTGGCGTCGGCGCAGCGATGAAGCCGGGAGCGCCGGCCAGCAGCGATGCCCAGGGCTGCCCCGCGCCGTCGAGCGTGCCCGTGAAGAGCAGCGGCAGCTCCGCGAAGAACGCGCGGTGCTGGTCCGGCATGGAGTCGCGCATCACCCGGGGGCCGAACGCGGCAAGCTGCTCGGCGACCCCGGCGGCCCGCTGCAACGCGCGCTCGCCGGCGTGCCAGACGCTGTCCGCATCCCTGTCGGCCTTGATGCCTGCAGCCCCACCGGCATGGCCTTGCGGTACACGGTGATCGGCTGGCGCGGGGCGGGGGGTGGTCATCGTCTGTCCTCCTGGAAGCTTCCGTCTGGCCGCCATCTTGATTGCTGCCGGATCGGCAATAAATGGCTCCGGACGCAGTTCACTCCTCCTGTAGGCGCAGCAATAATGCGCCGATGGACAAGTTCCGCGCGATGCAGACCTTCGTGGAAATCGCAGACGCCGGCAGCCTGACGGGGGCGGCGCGGACCCTCGGGTCCTCGCTGCCGGCGGTGGTGCGCGCCCTCGCCGCCTACGAACGCGAACTGGGCGTGCGCCTGTTCCACCGCACCACGCGGCGCATCTCGCTCACGGACGAAGGGCGCGCGCACTTGGAGCGCTCGCGCCATCTCCTGGCCGCACTGCAGGAAGCGGAAGCGGCGTTGAGCGCGGGCGCGGACCATCCGACCGGCCGGCTGCACATCACCGCGCCGGTGCTCTTCGGGCAGATGTACGTCGCGCCCTTGGTCACGCGCTTCGTGCGCCGCCACGCCGACCTGCGCTGCACGCTGCTCCTGCTGGACCGGGTGGTGAATCTGCTGGAGGAAGGGCAGGACCTGGGGATCCGGATCGGACGGATGGAGGACTCCTCCCTGGTGGCGCAGCAGCTCGGCCAGGTGCGGCGGGTCGTGGTCGCGACGCCGGCCCTGCTGCGGGCGCAGGGCACCCCGCAGCACCCCCGCGACCTGCAACGCATGGACTGCATCCGCATCATCGGCCATCGGGCGGGCTGGGGCGACTTCCAGGAGAACGGCCGCGTCTTCCAGGTGCCGGTGAACGGCAGCCTGGAGTTCAATCACGTGTGGCCGGCGGTCCAGGCCTGTGCCGAGGGCGCCGGTTTCGGCATGTTCTTTTCCTACCAGGTGGAGCCGCTGCTGGCGCAACGCAAGCTGCGCTTGGTGCTGGGGGAGTTCGAGCTGCCGCCGCGGCCGATCAGCATCGTGTATCCGCACGCGCGGCTGCTGCCGGCGCGCACCCGCGCCTTCATCGCCTTCGCGCGCGAGGAGCTGACGCGCTTCCGGGCGCCTGGGGCGTGAGCCCGCGGATGCCCGCCGGTTGCTTGCCGCTCAGCTGCCTTCCTCGCGCGGCGGCAGCGCGATCCGGTTGTCGACGCTGAACTGGTAGTCCTTGAACACATGTTCGGCCGTGAGCAGCTGGTACGTGCCGTCGGCCTTCCTGTGCGTGGTGTCCTTGAGGCGGTACGTGTAGTGGCCGCAGGTCCAGCAATGGAAGTTCCGCATGTGCGTGCACAGGCAAGTCTTGTCCATCACCACGACGCTCTTCTGGTCGGGATGGGCCAGCACTTCGCGGTTGTAGGCGTCGATGTAGGCGCAGTTGCCGTTCGCGTCGAGCAGGTAGCCATACGATTCGCAACCGGGCCGGATGCCGGAGCCGATCGCCGGAGTGTTCCTGAGCATGCGCATCGGGTAGCCGGTGGGCGAGATGCCATTGACGACGATGTCGTCTTCGGTGGCCTTCAGATACTCCTGCTTCACATCCGCCGGCAAGCCACACTCGTGCGTGATGGTGAAGCGCGTGGCCACCTGCACGCCGCCTGCGCCCCTTTCCAGGAAGCCCACGGCATCGGTACCGGTGAATATCCCGCCCGCGGCGATCACCGGAATGGCAAGTTGCTCGTCGCGCAGGAATGCATGGATCTCGTCCATGATGGTGTGCAGGTCGTACTCGGCCCAGTCCATGCCGAAGCCGAGGTGGCCGCCAGCCAGCGGACCTTCGACGATGACGTAGTCAGGCAAGCGGTCCAGCCTGGCGTTCTTGCGCAGGAACAATTGCAGGGCGCGCGCGGACGACACGATGATGCCCAGCTTGGCATCACGGAAGCGCGGATGGTCGGCGATCAGGCCGAAGGAACCCAGGTGCAGCCCCGCCGAAAGGGTGATGCCGTCGATGCCGGCGTCCAGTGCCGCGGAGAGCCGCGTGCGCAGGGTTTCGCGCGGTGCATTCATGGTCAGCTTTTCCATGCAGTTGACGAAGACCAGGCCGTCGCCCTTCTTCGCCTCCATGGTCGAGCGCACGTGATTGCTCGTTGCTTCGGCCAGGCGGTCCATGTCGAACTGGACGACGGCCTTGCTCAGGTTGTTGATGTTGAACTTGTAGGTCCTGGTCTTGTCCTTGACGAAGGTCGTGTCGAACTTGCGGTCGGAGACATCGTGGACCATCGCATCGGAAATGTGCCCGATCCCGCCCAGGCGCGCCGCCTCCAGCGCCAGCTCGGAAGACGAGATGTCGACACCCATGCCGCCGATCATGATCGGCACATAGTCCCGGTTGCCCAGTTTCAGGCGGAAATCATCAACACATTGCATCTCTTGGAAGGTCCTCTACACCCGCACCTGCGTCCTGTCGTTCGAAGAAGCCCCACCCGCCCGGTTCGCACGACCCGGTGGGCTGATTTCCCGGGTCGGAGACGAAGCGGCGGCGCGGCCTGGTTCAAGGGATATTGTCACCCCTCGTTCGCCCGCGTGGTGAGCCTCTTCATTCCTGCGGGCCGGACGTCCGCCCCGGACCCTGACCGCTGCAGCCGCGCGGAACGGAATGACCCAGCGGCCTTCAACCCGCCACCAGCACTTGCCGACCGATGACACGTCCGGCCGCGAGATCCACGAGTGCATCCTGGGCCTCTGTCATCGGTCTTGGCTGCACGTTGCCAAGCCGGAGCGTGCCCGCCTGTGCAAGCGCCACCAACTCACGCAGGTCCTGCGGACTGCCGACGATCGATCCCTGCACCGCCAACTCTCGCAAAGCCAGCACTGTGCTGGACACCTTCAGCTCGCCACCGAAAAGCCCGCACACGACGTAGCGCCCGCCCTTGCGCAGCGCGGCGTGCGAGAGTGCCATCGTCGCGTCGGTCCCGACAAAGTCCATGATGGCATAAAGGGGCCCGCCAGCCGCCGATGCGATCTCTCCGGCTGCGTCCGCCTTGATCGAGCAGGCCGTCGTCGCGCCCCACTGGACCGCCGCATCGGTCTTGCGCTCATCGATGTCGCACGCCAGGATGCGCGCGTGACCGAGCGCCCGCAGGGCGGAGATCGCCGCCAGTCCCAAACCACCACAACCGATGACCGCCACCCACTCGCCAGGGTCGATCGGCTGGAGCTTCCTTGCCGCGCGGTACGTGCTGACTCCCGAGCATGCCAGCGGAGCGGCCAGCGCCGGATCGAGCCCCGTGATGTCGACCAGATACTTGGGGCGGGGAACAAGAACGTGGGAGGCGAACCCGCCCTGCAGGCTGATGCCCAGCGAGCGGCTGTTCGCGCAGAGGTTGTCCTGGTCCGAGCGGCACAAGGGGCACTCGCCGCAGCCCGTCCACGGATTCACCAGGACGCGCTGCCCCGGTCGCACGCCATGCGCCTCCTCTCCCGCCGCCACGACCTCCCCGACGATCTCGTGGCCGGGCGTGAGCGGGAGCGGGGAGCCACGGACCGCCAGCGACATCCGCTGGCCTCCACCGAGCTCGAAATAACCCTCCTGGACGTGCACGTCCGTGTGGCACACGCCGCAGTGGGTGACGCGAACCAGCACCTCGGTGCCGCGCGGCACGGGCGCTTCACGCACGCGGTGTTGCAGCCCTCGCCCCCACTCCACGATGTCCCAGCTTTCCATCGGTGCCTCCGGGCAAGAGTGGGCAGTGTGCGCCGTTGGCGGGTGCGCCGCAAGGCAGCCGTGATCCCGCCTGCGCAGGACGGCGCAACGGGCCGCAAGCCGGGACCGTCTACGAGTCCGCCGTCGAATGCGCGGTGCCTGGAGCCTGATCCGCCTGCGCCGCGCGCACCCGCCCAGCCACCACGCGCACCCCGCTGGGTGCGGCGCGCCAGACCGCAAACGCCGACAGCAGCGTGCAGCCGATGGCGAACCAGAAGGCGAGCGTGTAGGTGCCGGTGCGGTCGTGGACGAAGCCCATGAACCACGGGCCCATGGCGCCGCCGGCCAGTGCGCTGAGCATCAGCGTGCCGAAGATCGGCCCGTAGTGCCTGCCCTCGAAGATCTCCGCCGGGATCGCGCCGACCACCGACGTGAGTCCGTAGCCGATCGCGCCCTGCGCGGTCACGATCACGTACAGCATGGGCATCCCCGGGTGCGCGGGCAAGGCGAGCAGCGCCGCATACGTCACGAGGAAGCCGAGGTTGCCGATCGCCCACACGACTTCGCGGCCGATGCGGTCGGACAGCCAGCCCAGCGCGATCTGCCCCGGCACGCCCGCCAGGCTCACCGCGCCCAGCGCCCAGGCCGCCTGCTGGGCGCTGAAGCCGGTCTCGGTGAGGTACTTGGTCTGGTGCACCTGCACCGCGTACCACGCGAAGAGCGCGGCGAAGTACGCCACCGCGATCCACCAGAAGCGCGCCGTGCGCATCGCACGCGCAAGCGTCCAGTCGACGGCGGCCCACGCAGGATCGACCACGTTCACCCGGCGCGCCCGTGCGGCCGCGGGCGTGTCGCCGTCGCCGTCCGGGGCCAGGCCGATCTCCTCGGGGCCGCGCCGCAGCAGCAGGTTCAGCGGCACCAGCACGACGAGTACCGTCACGCCCAACATCGTGCACCCTGCCCGCCAGCCGTTTCGCTCCACGAAAGTCTGCAGCGCCGGCAGCATGACGATCGAGCCGAAGCCGACGCCGGCGAAGGCGACACTGATCGCGAGCCCACGGCGCCGGACGAACCAGTTCGGCAGGAACAGCGCCTGGCCGGTGTAGCCGGTGAACGTCGTGCCCGCGCCGACCAGCATGCCCAGCGTGGCGTAGACATGCCAGGGCTCGTGCGTGAACGTCGCGAGCAGCAGGCCGGCGGCGGTGGCGACGATGCCGATCTCCATCACGACCCGCGGGCCGCGGCGATCCATCAACCGGCCCAGCAAGGGGCTCAGGACGGCGGAGACGACGAAGCCGAACGAGAACGCACCGGCCGTGACGCCGCGCTCCCAGCCGAACTCGTCGATGATCGGGGGAAAGATCAGCGAGAAGGCCGTGCGCGCGTTCACGCAGATCGCCATCGTCAGGAAGACGACGCCGACCACCACCCAGCCATAGAAGAACGGCAGGCGCCGCGCGAGCTTCTCGATCATGCAGCTTCCCTCCTGCCGGCCTCTCCCGCCCGCGGTCCGGGGGAGCCACCTTCACGTCACGCGCCGGTGGCCGCCCCGGATCTGCACATCGACGATCAGGGTGCCAGCGGTGCCAGCGGCAGCCTCGATGCCTCCGGAACCGGGAACGGGAAGCCTAGCACGACCGAGCGTCCGCGCACCCGGTTCTGCGCCTGGCACTTGTGCGTGCACACCGTCGGCGACGGCGCTACTTCGACCGAATCCTCGCCCGACACGAAGCCCATGCGCCCTCCGCTGGCCACGTCCCAGATGGAGCGGTTGCCACAGTGCTGGATCGTCTGCGGTCCGCTCACGCGGGAGATGAAGGTCTTGGAGCAGGCGGGCTCGTTGACGCGCGTGGCGACCTGCGCGCTGTCGCGGGCGACGAAGCGCGGCGAAAAGTCGTTGGCGATGTTGATGCGCGTCGGCACGGCGATGGTGGTGTCCTTGAAGGGCACGATGTCGCCTTCGCGGGCCCGGAACCTCGGGTTGTCGAAGTAGAACGGGGTCAGGCCCTGGCTTGCACTCGCGAGCGTGTGCACGATGCGCGTGGCGGTGCCGTCCGCACGTTCGGGCTCCATCTGGAAGACGCCGCCCGTGGCGCAGTCCTTGGCCTGGATCTTCATGGAAAGCCCCGGCCCCACCCGCGCGATCTCCAGCACTTCTTCGTCCAGGGACAGGTCCACCGCCCCATTGAGGCGGAGGCCGCGGTGGTTCGGCGCCTTGCTGGCGAACACCGGCGTGTCGACCCCATTGGTCATGTCCAGGGGATTGGTGGTTGCCTCGAACACGTAGTTGCGGATGCCGAAAGTGGCCGCATCGATGTCGAACCGGACGTACTTGCCTCGTACCGTGATCGTGGCCGGGACGCTCGCACCCGGGATCTCCACGTCGACGGAGCCGCTGCGGCCGAGGACGGTGAAGCCGCCGCCCTCGCAGCCGGAGGAGGACGCGGCGAATGCCGGCACCGCGAGCAGGGCGACGACGAGCGTACCCACACCCCGAACAAGGGGGCCTGCAGGCCAGTTGGCAGTCTGAATGGACGTCATGGGGTCTCCTGAAGGGGCGCCGGAATCGGCACCGGCGCGCATTCTTGGCTTGGACAAGCTCATCGGTACGCAACCGGTGCTCGCTATGTAAGTGATAGCGCCTTTCCCTCACGACGGGATCTGCCTGTCGGTCCTCGCGGCTGGATGGGCATCGACGCGTTGTGCCGGCTACGATCCGGCACGAAGGTTCGGCACCTTGAGGCACTCTTTCGGCACCTTCGTTCTTTCAGCGCGCCGCAGCGAGGTCCTTATGCTTAGGTGCTCACTGTTACTTAAGCAAAACGCTGGACACGCCCAGGTACATGGAAGCCGGAAGGCGCCGAGGTGCCTCGACTCCTGGCACGCGAGAAAGTGAAACCGCCTGCTCTACCGCGCCGTCGCCCGGCCCGCCAGGACGAATGCGACGACCTCCGAGAAGGAGCGGACGACCAGATCCACGGGCCCTCGCACCAGCATCTCGTCCGTCAGTCCTTCCTCGTACGGCGGCCTCACGGTCAAGACCATGGCATACGGGAACGAGTCGCGGACGCGGAGGGAGACGGATTGCCACAGTTCGTGGTCTTCCTGGAGCGGATACGCAAGCACGACCGTCGAGACCAGGCCGGAGGTGCCGCGGACGTTCGATGCCAGTGCCGCGCTCACGCCGTAGTCCGCACCGACGTCCATCGAGATGCTCCGCGACTCGATCCCTTCGTCGCGCAGCGACTGCGCGAGCAAGCCACCGATCAACTCGTCCCTTTCGGAGCCCAGCCCGACGCAGATCACCAGGGATGCATTCAGGTCCGCCGCCGGCCCCGGCCAGAGGCGCAAGCGCTTCTCGCGGACTTCCGCCAGGTGGGCGCCGACGTCCGCGTCGAGCAGCGACGTGGAGCGGCGCCGGCGGCTGGCGTCACTCACCGGCGGGCTGCGGGCGAGCACCTCCGTCGCCTGGCGAATGGTGAGGCGCACCCTCTCCTGCTGTTCCGTTCCGATGCGCGCCTGCCTCGCGTCGGCCGAGGCCAGGGCCAGCGCCGGCAGGACGATCTGGTCGCAATAGCGCGCGAAATTGCTGCGTCGCAGATAGCGGCGCGCGGCCGCGATGATGTTCTGCGGCTCGCCGGACAACGCTTGCTGGTAGAGGCGCAACCCTTCCGTCAGGCCGGGGGTCTCGCCGAAGACGACGGTGATCGGCTCGAGCGCGCGGATGTGCCGCCCCGCGACCACGAGGCACAGCGTCATCGGGGTGGAGAGCAGCAAGCCCAGCGGGCCCCACATCGCCCCCCAGAAAAGGGCAGAGACGATCACGCCCAGCGGCGCGAGCCCGGCGCTGTGTCCGTACACCTGCGGTTCCACGAGATTGGCAGCCACCACTTCCAGGACGAGGAAACAGCCGATGCTCCAGAACATCAGGGACCAGCCGGGATCGACCGCCGCGGCGAAGGCCGCGATCGCGGCACCTGCGCCCAGCGCGCCGACATAGGGGATGAACCTGGCCAGGGCGCCGAGCGCGCCCCACAGCGCGGCATGCGGAATGCCGACCATCCACAGTGCGAACCCCAGGACGATGCCGAAGGTGGCATTCACCACGAGTTGCGAGAAGAAGAAGCGCGAGACCCCTTGCGCTGCGTCCTCGATGGCTTGCATGGTCCTGCCGACCTCCGCCTCCCCCGCAAGCCGGATCATCCGTTCCCTGAGGGTCTCGTGGCCCAGCAGGATGAAGACCAGCAGCACCAGCACGATGCCTGTCTGCGACAGGGGGCCCCACAACGAAGAGAACACCAGTGCAGCCGTGCTTTCCTGCTTCGGCACCACTTCCGGTTGTGCGGGTGTGCGGGCTGCGGGAGAACCCGATTTCGTCTGCGGGCGCGCAACGGCCGAGGCGGGAGTTTCCGGCACGACCGCCACGATCTCCGAATGGATCCTCTCCAGTGGGCGGATGGTCACGTCCATGACGTGTTGCAACTTTGCCCGGACCGCTTCCTTGTACCGCGGCAGATCGGTGGCGACCGCCATGAACTGCGAGGTGATGAACACCGCCGCCAGCGCGAGGCAGGCAGCGGCGACCAGGACGGATATGGCGGCTCCCGCCGCCTGGCCGATCCCGCCGCGCGCGAGCTTGCGCTTGAGCGGCGCAAGCACCAGGCTCAGCACGCTGGCCAGCGCAATGGGAGCAAGGATCTCGCGCCCGACGTACAGGAGCGCAAGAACGCATGTCGCGGCGATGATCCGGGACGCACCTGAAGAGGGGGCTGTGGAAATGGGGCTGCTCGCTGGTCGGCCGATCGCGGCCCGTTCACCGATTATGGTGTGCGAGGCGCCTTTGACGGGGCCACCGCGACCCATGTGTCAAGCGACATCAGAATCTGACCCCCTGGCGACATCCAAAACTGACCCCCTGGTTTGTTTCCTAATGGGCTGTTTCTGCAGTTGAGAGTTGAGGATTGATCAACCCGGCCTTGCGCTTGG
>NZ_JAEQND010000005.1 GCF_016722765.1 Ramlibacter alkalitolerans
GAGCAGCTAGACCAGGTCGCCAGAAAGCTCAATACACGTCCCAGAGAGACTTTGGGATTCGAGTCACCAGCCGAAAGGCTGGCAGCCACCGTTGCATTGACCGGTTGAGACCGCCCCCCGCCTGCGCGGGGATGACGGAGGACATCAGCCGACGTGCTTGGCGAAGAACGCCAGCGTGCGCTCGAGCGCCAGCTTCGCGGCTTCGGCGTTGTACGAGCCGCGATGGTCGCAGTTGAAGCCGTGGTTGGCGTGGTAGACGTGGACCTCCACCTCCGGATGCGCCTTCTTGAACGCTTCGACGCTCTCGAGCGAGATCCAGTGGTCCTGGTCGCCGAAGTGCGCCAGCACCGGGCACTTCGGCTTGCGGGCGACTTCGTCCGGCGTGGTGACGCCGCCGCCGTAGTAGGGCACCGCGGCACTCAGGCCGTCGAGGGTGCAGGCCGAGCGCCACGTCAGCAGGCCGCCGTAGCAGTAGCCGACGATGCCCACCTTGCCCGCCTGCGAAGCATGCTGGATGGCGGCCTGGATGTCCTGCATCACGCCGGGCGAGGGCAGGCTCTCGGTGGCGGCCTTCAGGGCCATGCCCTGCTCCATGTCGGCCTGTTCGTAGCCCAGCTCCACGTTCGGCTTGACGCGATGGAAGGTCGCCGGCGCGACCGCGAGATAGCCCTGCTCTGCGTAGCCGTCCGCCACGTTGCGGATGTGCGAGTTGACGCCGAAGATCTCCTGGATGACCACGATGCCGCCCTTGGCCTGGCCCTTGGGCTGCGCCACGTAGGCGGGAATGGACTGGCCGTCGGCGGCCTTGATTTCGGTGAACTGGCCCATGAGTGTCTCCTGTGTGGGGTGTTGGAATTCGGGAAGGCGCGAGCTTCCCTCAGGGGACCGGGCGCGTCAACCGACGGGCTTTTGATGTAATGGCGGCTCGCGCCGCAGCCTGCGCGGCAGTGGAGAAGAAAGAATGGATGAAGTGCTCCTGGTCACCGGCGGCAGCCGCGGCATCGGCGCGGCGACGGCCGTCCTGGCTGCGCGCAAGGGCTACAAGGTGGCCGTGAACTACACCCGCAACGGAGCGGCGGCCGAGGAAGTCGTTCGCACGATCCGTGCGGCCGGCGGCACCGCGCTCGCGCTGCAGGGCGACGTCGCCGAGGAGCAGCAGGTGCTCGCGCTGTTCGCCCAGGTGGACGCGCAACTCGGGCGGCTCACCGCGCTCGTCAACAACGCCGGCGTGGTCGACCGGCCGCAGCGCGTCGACGAGATGGACCTGGCGCGCCTGAAGCGCATGTTCGACATCAACGTGATCGGCAGCTTCCTCTGCGCCCGCGAGGCGATCCGGCGCATGAGCACGCGCCATGGCGGGCGCGGCGGCGCGATCGTCAACGTCTCCAGCGCCGCGGCGCGGCTTGGCGCGCCGGGCCAGTACGTCGACTACGCGGCGGCCAAGGGCGCGATCGACAGCTTCACGATCGGTCTGGCCAAGGAGGTCGCGGCCGAAGGCATCCGCGTCAATGCGGTGCGGCCGGGGCTGATCGAGACCGACATCCACGCTTCGGGCGGCCTGCCGAACCGGGTGCGCGACCTGCAGCACCAGGTGCCCATGCAGCGCGGCGGCAGCGCCGAGGAAGTGGCGCAGGCGATCGTCTGGCTGCTCTCGCCCGAGGCGAGCTACACCACGATGTCGCTGGTCGAAGTCTCGGGAGGCCGCTGATGGCCGTGACGATCTGGTGGGAAGACATGCAGCCCGGCACGGTGCGCGAGCTGGGCACGACGACGGTGACGAAGGAGGAGATCCAGGAGTTCGCGGCGAAGTACGACCCGCAGCCCTTCCACCTCGACGAGGAGGCGGGGCGCCGGTCGATGTTCGGCGCCCTGGCCGCCAGCGGCTGGCAGACCTGCGGGCTGGCGATGCGGCTGACCGTGGACAACCTGCTGCGCCACACCGACAGCAAGGGCTCGCCGGGCCTGGAGAGCCTCAAGTGGCTCAAGCCCGTGTACCCGGGCGACGTGCTCTCGCTGCGCCACACCATCGTGGAGTCGCGGCCGCTGCGCAAGCGCGCGGACACGGGCATGGTCCGCGCGCGCTGGGAGATGTTCAACCAGCATGGCGACAAGGTGATGGAGATGGAGGGCTACGGCTTCTTCGGCCGCCGCGAGCCCGCCACCGCGGAGGAACTGGCGCGCATCGATGCGCAGCGCGCCGGCGCCTGATGGACTTCAAGCCGCTGATCACCCTGCTGGCGATCGTCAATCCGCCGGCGATCATCCCGTTCTTCATCTACTACACGCACGGGATGACGGGCGAGCAGCGGCGCCACACGGTGGTGGTGTCCGCGGTGACGGCCTTCCTGGTGATCGCCGCCTGTGCGCTGTTCGGCATCCGCATCCTGGAGTTCTTCGGCATCTCGCTCGCGAGCTTCCAGGTCGGCGGCGGCATGCTGCTGCTCACCAGTTCGCTGAACATGCTCAATGCCAAGCCGGCGGAGGCCAAGCCTTCGAGCAACGAACTGGAAGCCGGCGCGGAGAAGGCCGCCATGGGCGACAGCGTGGCGGTGGTGCCGCTGACCATCCCCCTGCTCACCGGGCCGGCGACGATGTCGACGGTGGTGATCTACGCCGAGCGCGCGCGGAACGCCTTCGAGCTCTCGATCCTGGTCGGCTACGGTGTCGTGATTGCGCTGGTCACGGCCGTGTGCTTCGCGCTGGCCGAGCCGATCGCGCGCATCCTGGGCAAGACCGGGATCAACGTGCTGACGCGGCTCATGGGCCTGATCCTGGCGGCGCTGGCGGTCGAAGTGATGGCCGAGGGGCTGGGCAAGCTCTTCCCCACCTTGCGCGGCTAGGCGGTTCGCAAGCCTCCGTTGCCGCGCCGCGCCTGGGCCGTCCGCGGCTGGCGCGGCCTGGAAACACTCCACACTTGGCGCCGTAGGTCCCGGATGACGGCCCGCAGGGCTTGAAACCGACAAGACTTCCCTTATCATTAGCACTCGTTGGAGTTGAGTGCTAACAGCCGAGCTGCCAGCACCCTCCACATCAGTTAATGAGCGCTAACTTTTCTGTTGGCGCTTTTTGATGCCCAAACTCTCATTGAAGGAGATGCAATGAAACTTCGTCCTCTGCACGACCGTGTGATCGTCAAGCGCCTCGAACAGGAAACCAAGACGGCGTCCGGCATCGTGATCCCGGACAACGCCGCCGAGAAGCCGGACCAGGGTGAAGTCCTGGCCGTCGGCCCCGGCCGCAAGAACGACAAGGGCGAAACCATCCAGCTGAACGTGCAGGTCGGCGACCGCGTGCTGTTCGGCAAGTACAGCGGCCAGACCGTCAAGGTCGATGGCGAAGAGCTGCTGGTCATGAAGGAAGACGACCTGTTCGCCGTGATCGAAGGCCAGGCCGCCGGTCTCAAGAAGGTCGCCTGAGCGCCTTCCGTTCCATTCATCCCCCCGAATACTCACCGAGGTAAGAACACATGGCAGCTAAAGACGTTGTTTTCGGCGCTGACGCGCGTCACCGCATGGTCGAAGGCGTGAACATCCTGGCCAACGCGGTCAAGGTCACCCTGGGCCCCAAGGGCCGCAACGTGGTGCTCGAGCGCTCCTTCGGCGCCCCCACCGTGACCAAGGACGGCGTGTCCGTGGCCAAGGAAGTCGAGCTGAAGGACAAGCTCCAGAACATGGGCGCCCAGATGGTCAAGGAAGTCGCTTCCAAGACCAGCGACAACGCCGGTGACGGCACCACCACCGCCACCGTGCTGGCCCAGGCCATCGTGCGCGAAGGCATGAA
Organism: Ramlibacter alkalitolerans; assembly: GCF_016722765.1. Lineage (GTDB taxonomy): Bacteria > Pseudomonadota > Gammaproteobacteria > Burkholderiales > Burkholderiaceae_C > Ramlibacter > Ramlibacter alkalitolerans. The sequence goes on from NZ_JAEQND010000005.1 coordinate 3,781, forward strand.
GTACGTGGCCGCCGGCATGAACCCGATGGACCTCAAGCGCGGCATCGACAAGGCCGTCCTGGCCCTGACGGAGCAGCTGAAGAGCGCCTCCAAGCCGACGACCACCTCCAAGGAAATCGCGCAGGTCGGCTCCATCTCCGCCAACAGCGACGAGTCCATCGGCCAGATCATCGCCGACGCGATGGACAAGGTCGGCAAGGAAGGCGTGATCACCGTCGAAGACGGCAAGTCCCTGCAGAACGAGCTGGATGTCGTCGAAGGCATGCAGTTCGACCGCGGCTACCTGTCGCCCTACTTCATCAACAACCCCGAGAAGCAGTCCGCCCTGCTGGACAACCCCTTCGTGCTGCTGTACGACAAGAAGGTTTCCAGCATCCGTGACCTGCTGCCCGTGCTGGAGCAGGTCGCCAAGGCCTCCCGCCCGCTGCTGATCGTGGCCGAGGAAGTCGAAGGCGAAGCGCTGGCGACCCTGGTGGTCAACACCATCCGCGGCATCCTGAAGGTCGTGGCCGTCAAGGCCCCGGGCTTCGGCGACCGCCGCAAGGCCATGCTGGAAGACATCGCCATCCTGACCGGCGGCAAGGTGATTTCGGAAGAAGTCGGCCTGACGCTCGAGAAGGTGACGCTGGCCGACCTGGGCCAGGCCAAGCGCATCGAAGTGGGCAAGGAAAACACCACCATCATCGATGGCGCCGGTGCCGCCGCCGACATCGAAGCGCGCGTCAAGCAGATCCGCGTGCAGATCGAGGAGGCCACGTCCGACTACGACCGCGAGAAGCTGCAGGAGCGCGTGGCCAAGCTGGCCGGCGGTGTGGCCGTGATCAAGGTCGGCGCCGCGACCGAAGTGGAAATGAAGGAAAAGAAGGCCCGCGTGGAAGACGCGCTGCATGCCACCCGCGCTGCCGTGGAAGAAGGCATCGTGGCCGGCGGTGGCGTGGCCCTGCTGCGTGCGCGCCAGCAGATCGGTGAACTCAAGGGCGACAACCCCGACCAGGACGCCGGCATCAAGCTGGTCCTGAAGGCCATCGAGTTCCCGCTGCGCGAGATCGTGGCCAACGCCGGTGGCGAGCCGAGCGTGGTGATCAATGCCGTGCTGAACGGCAGTGGCAACTACGGCTTCAACGCGGCCAACGACACCTATGGCGACATGATCGAGATGGGTATCCTGGACCCGACCAAGGTGACCCGCACCGCGCTGCAGAACGCCGCGTCCGTGGCCTCGCTGATGCTGACCACCGAAGCGATGGTCGCCGAAGCGCCGAAGGACGAAGCGCCCGCCATGCCTGGCGGCATGGGCGGCGGCATGGGTGGCATGGGCGGCATGGACATGTAATGTCCGCCTGAGCTCCCCAGCTCTGATGAGAAGCCGCGGTGCAAGCCGCGGCTTTTTTTTCGTTCCGGAGCGACGCTAAACGGATCCTCCATCCGGCGGATGTACTCTCCAAGGAAGCATCATGGACCATCCCCCCGATCTCGACCGTCTCCTTGCCGAAGGCATGGCCGCCAGCCGCGAGGGCCGCAGCGACGCCGCCTTCGCCTTCTTCCAGCGCGCCAGCGAGGCCGATCCCGCCTCGGCGCTGCCACATTTCCTGCTCGCCTCCGAACAGGCCAGCGCCGGCGACTTCGCCCAGGCGGAGCTGTCCTTCGCCAACGCGCTGCTGCTGGCACCCGACTTCGCCCTGGCGCGCTACCAGCTCGGCCTGCTGCAATTCACCTCTTCGCGGGCGCCGGTGGCGCTGCTGACCTGGCAGCCGCTCCTTTCCCTGCCGGAGTCGGATGCCCTGCTGCACTTCGTGCGCGGGTTCGCCGCCCTCGGGCAGAACGCCTTCAGCGAGTCGCTGGCGCACTTGCGCCGCGGCCTGCAATGCACCCCCGCCAACCCGGCCCTGTGCTCCGATATCGTGCAGGTGGTCGAAGCCGTCGAGCGGCTCGAAAGCCGCGGGTCAGGCAGCGAGGAGGGGACGGGCACCGGGCACGTGCTGCTCTCGGCGTATTCGCGCGGCCTGCACTGAACATGCGCCCGATAGACCCCGGCCATGGGCTCGCCGCGGTCGTCCGCACCCAGCTTGCGGGCGTGCGCGGGCCGGCGAGAAGCAAGGCCGGGGCCGCAAGCCGCGCGCCAGCGGGGCAGCGCAGTCCCGGCACGGTCTCCGCAGCCACGGCCCAGCGCATCGCCGCGATCGCGCCCGACGACCCGGATCGCCCCCGCAAGGCGGTGCGCATCTACCTCGAGTCGGAACTGGCGCGCGAATTCGGCGCCGGGCTGCTGAACGACCCGGAATTCCCCACCCTGCTCGATGCCGTGCAGCAGCGCATGCACGAAGACGCGCAGACGGCCAGCGCCGTCGAGGCGCTCGGCCGCGTCCTGCTGGCCGGCAAGCTCACGCCGGCCTGAAGCCTGCGATCAGCGCGGCAGCGCTTCCACCTCGCGCACCCAGCGCTCCACCAGGCGCCGGCGCTCCGCCGCCTTGCCGAACTTCTCGAAGTCGTACTGGATCAGGCGCACGTTCTCCAGCGTCGGGATGCGCGGATCGGGCTTGAAGGTCTTGTTGGCGGGCACCTGCAGGCTGTTCGCGCGGGCGCCGATCTGCTGGCCGGCCGGGCTCATCAGCCAGTCGTAGTAGCGCTTCGCCTCGGCCGGGTTGCGCGCGCCGTGGATCAGGGCGATGCCGCCGATCTCGTAGGGCGTGCCTTCGCAGGGCGCGGCGGCGAAGACCGGGAACCTGTTCGTCAGCCGCTCGTTGTCGAAGCCGAAAATGAAACTCACGCCGATGGCGACCTCGCCCTTCGCCACGCTGCGCGCCTGCGCCGTGCCGCTGCGGGTGTACTGGCTCACGTTGCGGTGCAGTTTCTTCAGGTAGTCGAAGGCGGCGTCTTCCCCCATCAGCTGCACCAGGCCGGCGAGGATGGTGTAGCCGGTGCCGCTGGAGCCGGGGTGCGAGGTCTCGATCTCGCCCTTGTAGCGGGGATCGAGCAGGTCCTTCCAGCACTTCGGCGGCAGCTTCCGTTTCCGGAGCACCTCCGCGTTCCAGCCGAAGCCGATCGCGCTGGTGTAGAAGCCGCCGACCCGGTTCTGGCTCATGGCGTACTGGCGCACCGCCCAGCCGTGCAGGTCGTCCAGGTAGCCGGGCCGGTAGGGCTCCAGCAGGCCGGCTTCCGCCGCCTGGTAGAAGGGGTCGCCGGTGCCGCCCCACCACAGGTCCGTCTTCGGGTTGGCGGCTTCGGCGCGGATCTGCGCCAGCGCTTCGCCGGTCGGCTTGCGCGTCTGCAGCACGCGGATGCCGGTCGCCTTGCTGAATTCCTGCGCGGCCAGCTCGCACCAGGACTGGTCCGTGCTGCAGATGGCGTTGACGGTGCCCTGCGCGTGCACCGCGCTGCAGGCGAGCGCGAGGGCGGCCAGCCACGGCTTCATCGGGTCTCCTCGTTCAGAACCGCTCGTGCGGCCCGAGATAACGCCACTGCCCCAGCGGCAGCTGCCCGAGCGTGACGCGCCCGATGCGCACGCGCTTGAGGCCCACCACCCGCAGGCCGACCGCCTCGCACATGCGCCGGATCTGGCGCTTCTTGCCTTCGGTGAGCACGAAGCGCAGTTGCTCCGGGTTCTGCCAGTCCACCCGCGCCGGCTTGAGCGGCTGGCCGTCGAGGCTCAGGCCGTGCCGCAGCCGTGCCAGTTGACCGGGGGGGAACGCGGCCTGCACGTTTTCGGCCACGGTGCCGAACCCGACCCGCACGAGATACTCCTTCTCGATGCTGGAGTCTTCCGCGATCAGCTGGCGCGCCACCCGGCCGTCCTGCGTCAGCACCAGCAGCCCGGTGGAATCGATGTCGAGGCGGCCCGCCGGCACGAGGCTCTGGAGCTGCGAGGGCGCGAAGCGCCGCGGCGACAGGTCGCCCTTCCAGCGCGTGCGCGGCTGCACCAGCACCTTGGCCGGTTCGTAGCCGTCCTCGGCCTGGCCGCTCACGTAGCCGACCGGCTTGTGCAGCAGGATGGTGACCTGCTCGCGCTGCTGGCCGCGCGCCTTCGGGTCGACCTCGATGCGCGCCTGCGGCCCGACCTGCAGGCCCATGGGCGCGACCTGGCCGTCCACCTTCACCCAGCCGCGCGCGATCCACTCGTCCGCCTCGCGGCGCGAGCACAGGCCGAGGTCGGCCATGCGCTTGTTCAGGCGGGTCGTGCTGGATTCGGCATTCATGGGACGCACCGATTGTGCACAAGGCCGGCCGGCGGGCGCCCCTGCTCCGGTACGATTCAGCCCATGTCGTGGCTGGTCGCCCTGCTGCTTGTCGTGGTCGTCGCCGGCGGGGCGGCGTGGCTGCGCGGCCTGCACACGCTGGCAGCGGTGCTGGTCGTGCCCCTGTTCTCGCTGGTGTTCCTGGTCGGGCGGCGCATCGAGGCGCACCGCGACGCCGACTGGAGCACGGGCGCGCGCGCGGTGCAAGGCAGCTTCCGCCCCGGCACTCCCGGCGACTGCGACCGCTTCGGCCGGCCCGCGCCGTGGGACACCTGGGCGCAGGACGGCCAGCTGCAGTGTCCCCGCATCATCGAGGGCCGCGCCGCCCACGCGCCCTTCGCCCTGGTGCAGGTGCGCTATTCGGTGCGCGAGGCACGCGGCGAGGAGCACCCCGACACCTGGTACGAAGTCACCGTGGCCGTCGTGCCGCTCGCGCGCGCCGCGCCGCAGGGGAGGCTGGACACCGTCGATGCCGGCGCGGACTACGCCGGCGCGCACAACGGGCAGTCGCTGTTCGTGTGGAAGAAGAGCAGCCGGGGCGCCGGGGCTTCGCTGCCGGCGCGCGACTGGCCCGGGCTGCTGGACGAAGGGCGCCGGCTGGCCCGCGCCGCCGGAAGCTGAAAGCCGGCCGGCCCAGGCCGGCGCGGCTCAAACCGGCGCGGCCGACCCGGTCGTGTTCTGCGGGCTGGCGGTGGTCTTGATGCGCGGCATCGGCACCGTCGTGCGCAGCGCCTGCAGGTCCAGCACGCGCAGCCCGCCGTACTCCACCTGGATGATGCCCTGCTCCTGCAAGGTCGCGAGCGCCTCGTTCACGCGCTGGCGCGACAGCCCGACGAGGTAGGCCAGTTCCTGCTGCGTGATGCGCAGCACCTCGCCCACGCCGGGGAACAGCACCGCGTTGAACAGCGCCGCCAGGCTGCGGGCCACCCGCAGGTCCGGATTGCTCATGCGGTCGATCTCGCGCGCGGCGATGAACTGCCCCAGCCGCTCGTTCAGCTGGTTCATCACGAAGCGGTTGAAGCCGATGGAATGATCGAGCAGCCAGTGGAAGGTGTCGACCGGCAGGCCGGCGACCACGCTCTTGCGCAGGGCCTGCACGTTGTAGCGGTAGCTTTCCCGCTTGAGCACCGTGCCTTCGCCGAACCAGCCGCCCGGAGGCAGCCCGCTGAAGGTGATGCTCTGGCCCTGCTCGTTGTCGTTGCTCATCTTGAGCAGGCCCTCGACGACCCCGAACCAGTAGGTCACCGGGCGCCCCACCCGGCACACGTAGTCGCCGGGCAGTGCATCGCCGACCTTGATCTGCGACACCGTGCGTTCGCGTTCGGCCGGCAGCAGCACGGGCAACCAGGGAATGCTCGCGAGTTCCGCTGGCGTCGGGTCGCGCCTGCGCTGGTGGAGGGTGAGTTCAGCGGGGATCATGCTTTCACTTCCGCAAGCTTTGTCCCATTCTGGTCACCGGCAGCTGGCAAGAACCTGTTTCAGATCAAGATGCCCTTGCATCGTCTTCTCCAGCGCATCTTGTTCGAGCGTTGTCATGCCATCCGCAACAGCCAGCCGCAGGATTTCGTCCGCGGGCGCTCTCTGCTGGATCGCCTTCTTCACCGCCGGCGAGTTCATCAGCATCTCATACACGCCCAGCCGTCCCTTGTAGCCGCTGTGGTCGCATTCGGGACAGCCGCCCGGCGCATACAGCGTGACCTGGCCCTGCGCGTTGCCGTAGCGGGAGCGCCAGCGGGCCGCGATCTCCTCCGGCGCCTGGTGCGTCTCGCGGCAGTATTCGTGCGCCAGCGCATCGATCTCCTCCGCGCTCGCCGGGTGCGGCCGCTTGCACCGGCACAGCTTGCGCACCAGCCGCTGGCCGACCACTCCGAGCAGCGCATCGGAGAAATTGAACGCGTCCACCTCCAGGTCCAGCAGGCGCAGCACGCTTTCCACCGCGCTGTTGGTGTGCATGGTGGAGAACACCACGTGTCCCGTCAGCGAGGCGGTGGTGACGGTGCGTGCGGTCTCGGCGTCGCGCGTCTCGCCCACCATGATCACGTCCGGATCGGCGCGCAGGAAGCTTTTCAGCACCTCGGGGAAGCTCAGGCCCAGCTTCGCGTTGACCTGCACCTGGCACAGGCCGTCCTGCGTGATCTCCACCGGGTCTTCGACCGTCCAGATCTTGCGGTCCGGCGTGTTGATGTGCGCCAGCAGCGAGTGCAGCGTGGTGGTCTTGCCCGAGCCGGTGGGGCCGCACACGAGCAGCAGCCCATAGCTGCGGGCCGCCATCTGCTTGAGGTGGTCCAGGTCGCGCGGCGGAATGGCGAGCTGTTCCAGCGACAGCGCCCGCGGCGCCGCCAAGATGCGCATCACCACGTCTTCGAGTCCGCCCGCGGTGGGGATCGTCACCACCCGCAGCTCGAGGTGGCGCGGCCCCCAGTTCTCGAACAGGATGCGGCCGTCCTGCGGCCGGCGCCGCTCGGAGATGTCCAGTTCGGCCATGATCTTCAGGCGCGAGACGAAGGCGGCGCGGAAGTTCGGCGGCACCTCGATGTAGGGCGTGAGCACGCCGTCGATGCGAAAGCGCACCCGGCTCGGCTTGTCGTCAGCGCGCGATTCGACGTGGACGTCCGAGGCGCCCTGCTCGAAGGCGTCCATGATCATCTTGTTCACCAGCCGCACCAGCGTGTTGTCGGACTCGCTGACCGGGTCCTCCTTCGCCGTCTCGGCCGCCAGCCCGGTCTCTTCGCCCAGGCGCTGCAGCAGCTGGCCGACCTTCTCGCTGCTGCCACGCTCGCCATAGAACTGCTCGATCGCCACCTGCAGTTCCGGCTTCGTCGCCAGGCAGGGGTCGACCTTCAGGCCGGTGAAGAATTCCAGTTCGTGCAGCGCTTCCCAGGACAGCGGGTTCTCCAGCGCCACGGTCATGCGCTTTTCCGAGCGGAACAGCGGCATGGCCAGGTGCTTGCGCGCCAGCTCCGGCGTGATCGCCTTCACCGCGTTCGGATCGAAGGGAAAGCGCGTGAGGTTCACCGCCGGCACGCCGAGCTGGCTGACCATCACCTGCCGGATCACCTCGCGGCTGACGGCGCCCATCTCCACCAGCAGCTCGTGCAGCTGGCGGCCCTCGTCCTTCTTCTGCCGCTCCATCGCCGCGTCGCGCTGCTGCGGCGTGATCACGCCTTCCTGCACCAGCACGTCGCCCAAGTGCTTGCGATCGAGCTTGCGGCGCGCCAGGGCCTCCTCGACGTCGGCGCGCGTCTCGCTGCGGTCGCGGCCGTTGAATTCGCCGACGTTGGCCGCCGGCGCCGGCTGCAGCTGCACCAACTCCTGCGGCAGCGTGCTCACGTGCTCGCCCACGCGATAGTGCGCCACCGCCTGCGCCGGCACGAACCAGCGCAGCACCGCGTCGGCGTAGTTCACCACGTACAGGAACAGGCCGGCCTGGCGCGGCAGCACCGCGGCCACCTCCGCCTGCAGCACGGCCCCGTCCTTGAGCCGCACGGTGCAGGCCCGCTTGACGCGCCTGGGCCGCGTCAGCACCGCGCCGGGGGGTGCGGCCAGCGGCACGGATTCGAGTTCGATCGAGCGTGACAGGAACAGGCTGCGGAACTCCCGGAACGCCAGCGAGCGCCTGCCGCCGCGCTCGGGCTGGAAGTCCAGTGTGCCACCCTCGAAATCGAGCGCCAGCACGATCCCCAGCAGCTTCTCGCCGCCGTGCAGGGTGACGAGCGCGCGCTCGCAATCCGGCGCCGCCTGGTTGTCGATGACGCGCATGTGGTGCGGCGCGGGCCAGGCGAGCGCGACGGGCTCGGAAGCATCGGCCACTGCGGGCACGACATTGGAATGGGTGGACATCGTTTGGAAAACCTTCTCGATCAGCCTGCGGCCCACCGTCTGGCGCGGTGCAAGCGCAGTTCCCGAACAACCAGGGAAGAATCAGGCGGGCAGCACGAACCCCTGTTCGCGCAACAGCCGCAGGCAGGCGTCGACGGCCTGCGCATCGAGCCAGCGGCCGCGCATGCGTTCGATCTCCTGCAGCGCCGCGGCGACACCCAGCGCGGGCCGGTGGGCGCGGTGCGTGCTCAGGCCGTCGACCACGTCGGCCACGGCGAGGATGCGCGCTTCCAGCAGGATCTCCTCGCCCTGCAGCCCGTGCGGATAGCCGCTGCCGTCCATGCGCTCATGGTGCTGCAGCACCATCTGGGCGACGGGCCAGGGGAAGTCGATGTCCTTGACGATCTCGTGGCCCGTCAGCGGGTGCTGCCGGATCCAGGCCAGCTCCAGCGCCATCAGCTTGCCGGGCTTGGTGAGCAGTTCGGCCGGGGTGTGGAGCTTGCCGATGTCGTGGATCGTCGCGCCCAGGCGCAGGCCCTCGATGCGGTGCGGCGCCAATCCCATCTCGCCGGCGATCGCCACCGCGATGGCGGCCACGCGCTGCTGGTGGCCGGAGGTGTACGGGTCGCGCTTTTCCACGGCGCGCGCCAGCGCTGCGACGGTCTGTTCCAGGCTGCGCAAGAGCTTCTGGCCGGCCTCGCGCGCGGCCGCCTCGGCGCGGCGGCGGCGCGTGATGTCCACGGCATACACGTGGACGTAGCCGTCCCCGGGCACGGGTGCCAGCGTCACGTCGTAGCAGCCGCTGCCGACCGCCATCTCCTCGCTGCGCACCATGCCGGACTCGCAGGCTTCGCGGGCCATTTCGGCCCAGGGCGCCGGCACGCGCCGGCCCTCGTCCGCCCCGCAGGCCGCCAGGAAGGCGGCCGCCGCCGGATTGGCATAGAGCACGCTGCCGCACGGATCGAGCCGCAGCACGATGTTGGGGCTTCGTTCCGGCGCGCCGGCGAGCATCCGGATCTCCTGCTGCGGGGCCTCTTGCGGCCGCCCTTGCGGCGCCGGATTCGGCTCGCAGAGGTCGTCCATCGACACCAGCAAGGCCGAACCCGCCGGCCTCGAAGGCTGGCGTTCGGAGGCCGGACCGGGTGCTGCTGCTTGCATCCGTGGATTGCACCAGCGCCCGCGCCAGGGCACTTGACCTGCCTCAAGAGGCTCCAGCTTAGGGGCAGCCCCTACTAGGACATTCCCTAGGAATGTCGGCGCAAAGACAGATAGACGTCAAACCCGTCCCTACATTGCCGCTCTACCTTTCCGGGAAGGACACGGGCATGGAGACAACTTTCCCCCGGCTGCTGCTTGCGCACGCAGCCCAGCGGCCTGCCGCCGCCGCGATGCGGGAGAAGGAATACGGCATCTGGCAGGCCCTGTCGTGGGCCGGGCTGGCCGCCATGGTGGAGCAACTGGCCTGCGGCCTGCGGCAGGCCGGCCTGACGCGCGGCGAGCACATGGTGGTGATCGGCGCCAACCGGCCGCGCCTGTACGCCACCATGCTGGCCGCGCAGTCGCTGGGCGCCATCCCGGTGCCGCTGTACCAGGACGCGGCTGCCGAGGAATGCGTGTTCCCGATCAACAACGCCGAGGTCCGCTTCGCCCTGGCGGAAGACCAGGAGCAGGTCGACAAGCTGCTGGAGATCCGCGATCGCTGCCCGCAACTGGCCGCGATCTATTACGACGACCCGCGCGGCCTGCGCAAGTACAGCGAGCCGGGGCTGCTGGGGCTGGAGGCGCTGCTCGAATCCGGACAACGCGCCGCGCAGGCGAACCCCGGGCTGTTCCGCGCCGAGGTCGAACAGGGGCAGCCGGACGACGTGGCCGCCATGTTCTTCACCTCCGGCACCACCGGCACACCCAAGGGCGTGGTGCACACCCACCGCACCCTGCTCGATCGCGCCCAGGCCGGCCAGGAGTTCGACCGCCTGACCGAGCGCGAGGAAGTGCTGGCCTACATGCCGCCGGCGTGGATCGGCCAGAACATCTTCAGCTATGCGCAGTGGCTGGCCTGCGGCTATGTCGTGAACTGCCCCGAGTCGGGCAGCACGGTCATGATCGACCTGAAGGAGATCGGCCCGACCTACTACTTCGCGCCGCCGCGGATCTTCGAGGCGCTGCTCACCAGCGTGATGATCCGCATGGAGGACGCCGGCATCGTCAAGCGCCGGATGTTCCATGCCTTCATGGACCTCGCGCGGCGCGTCGGGCCGGCGCTGCGCGATGGCCAGCCGGTCGCCGCGCTCGATCGCGTGAAGTACGCCCTGGGCAACCTGCTGGTGTACGGGCCGCTGCGCAACAACCTGGGCATGTCGCGCGTGCGCGTGGCCTACACCGCCGGCGAGGCGATCGGCCCGGACCTGTTCACGTTCTACCGCTCCATCGGCGTCAACCTCAAGCAGCTCTATGGCAGCACCGAGACCGCGGTGTTCGTGTGCATGCAGCCGGACCACCAGGTGCACGCCGACACCGTGGGCGTGCCCTGCCGCGGCGTCGAGATCCGGCTGGCCGACAGCGGCGAGATCCTGGTGCGCTCGCCCGGCCTGCTCAAGGAGTACTACAAGAATCCGCAGGCGACGGCCGAAGTGAAGGATGCCGAGGGCTGGTACCACACCGGCGACGCCGGCTTCCTCGACGGCCAGGGCCACCTGAAGATCATCGACCGCGCCAAGGACGTCGGGCGGCTCGCCGACGGCTCCATGTTCGCGCCCAAGTACATCGAGAACAAGCTGAAGTTCTTCCCCCACATCAAGGAAGCCGTCGCGGTGGGCGACGGCCGCGAGCGTGTCTGCGTGATGATCAACATCGACTTCGACGCGGTGGGCAACTGGGCCGAGCGGCGCAACCTGCCCTACGCGGGCTACACCGACCTGGCGCAGAAGCCCGAGGTGTACGGCCTGATCCAGGACTGCATCGAGAAGGTCAACGCCGACCTCGCCTCCGACGAGCGGCTCGCCGGCAGCCAGGTCCACCGCTTCCTGGTCCTGCACAAGGAACTCGACGCCGACGACGGCGAGCTCACGCGCACCAACAAGGTCCGCCGCGGCTTCATCGCGCAGCGCTACGCGGTGCTCGTGGATGCCCTGTACGGCGGCAAGTCCGAGCAGTACATTGAGACGCAGGTGAAGTTCGAGGACGGGCGCACCGGCAGCGTGAGCGCGACGCTGAAGATCATGGATGCCCGCACCTTCGCGCCGGTGAGGGCGGCGGCGTGAAGATCATGGCAGAACTCGCTCCCTCCCTCGATACCGCCTTCACCTCGCTGCCGGCCGAGGCCGAGGTCGCCACGCCGGGCCGCGCGGCCGCCGCGCCGGCGCCCGAAGATGCGCCCGCCACCGGCCGCCGCATCGGCGAGGTGATCCTCGACGTGCAGAACATCTCGCTGGCCTTCGGCGGCGTGAAGGCGCTCACCGACATATCGTTCAACGTGCGCGAGCACGAGGTGCGCGCCATCATCGGCCCGAACGGCGCCGGCAAGAGCTCCATGCTCAATTGCATCAACGGCGTCTACCAGCCGCAGGAGGGCACGATCACCTTCCGCGGCAAGCGCTTCAACCACATGAAGAGCCGGCAGGTGGCGCAGATGGGCATCGCCCGCACCTTCCAGAACCTGGCGCTGTTCAAGGGCATGAGCGTCCTGGACAACATCATGACCGGCCGCAACCTGCGCATCCGCAGCAACCTGTTCCTGCAGGCGCTGCGCATCGGCCCGGCCGAGCGCGAGGAGATCCGGCACCGCGAGTACGTCGAGCGGATCATCGACTTCCTGGAGATCCAGGCCTACCGCAAGGTCCCCGTGGGCCAGCTCTCCTACGGGCTGCAGAAACGCGTCGACCTCGGTCGCGCGCTGGCGATGGAGCCGCAGGTGCTGCTGCTCGACGAGCCGATGGCCGGCATGAACCTGGAGGAAAAGCAGGACATGTGCCGCTTCATCCTGGACGTGAACGACGAGTTCGGCACCACGGTGGTCCTGATCGAGCACGACATGGGCGTGGTGATGGACATCTCCGACCGCGTCGTCGTGCTCGATTACGGCAAGAAGATCGGCGACGGCACGCCGGACGAGGTGCGTGCCAACCCGGACGTGATCCGCGCGTATCTCGGCACGTCGCACTAGGAATCCAGATGGGCTTTTTCCTCGAAACCCTCCTCGGCGGCCTGATGACGGGCATGCTGTATTCGCTGGTGGCGCTCGGCTTCGTGCTGATCTTCAAGGCCTCCGGCGTGTTCAACTTCGCGCAGGGCGCGATGGTGCTGTTCGCCGCGCTGGCGATGGCGCGCTTCTCGGAATGGCTGCCCAAGTGGTTCGGCTTCGAGAGCCTGGTGCTGGCCAACGTGCTGGCGTTCATCGTGGCCGGCGTGATCATGTTCGCCGTGGCCTGGCTGATCGAATGGCTGGTGCTGCGCCACCTGGTGAACCAGGAAGGCGCGACGCTGCTGATGGCCACGCTGGGCATCACCTACTTCCTCGAAGGCCTGGGGCAGACGCTGTTCGGCAACAGCATCTACAAGATCGACGTCGGCATGCCCAAGGATCCGGTGATCGCGTTCGAGAACGTGTTCCAGGGCGGCATCCTGATCAACCAGGAGGACCTGATCGCCGCCGCGATCTCCGCCGCGCTGGTGACGCTGCTGTCGCTGTTCTTCCAGAAGACGTCCACCGGCCGCGCGCTGCGGGCCGTGGCCGACGACCACCAGGCCGCGCAATCGATCGGCATTCCGCTGGCCCGCATCTGGGTGGTGGTGTGGTGCGTGGCTGGCGTGGTGGCGCTGGTCGCCGGAATGATCTGGGGCAGCAAGCTGGGCGTGCAGTTCTCGCTGGCGACGGTGGCCTTGCGCGCGCTGCCGGTGGTGATCCTGGGCGGCCTCACCTCGGTGCCCGGCGCGATCATCGGCGGCCTGATCATCGGCGTGGGCGAGAAGCTCTCGGAGGTCTACATCGGCCCGCTGGTGGGCGGCGGCATCGAGATCTGGTTCGCCTACGTGCTGGCGCTGGCCTTCCTGCTGGTGCGCCCGCAAGGGCTGTTCGGCGAAAAGATCATCGACCGGGTATGAGGTTGGGCGTTCGGCGTTGAGCGTTCAGCGAGAACAGCCAACCCAAGCCCCGCCCAACGCTCAACGCTCAACGCTCAACGCTCAACGACCACCATGCTTTACCGCGAAAACGGCCAGTTCAAGACCAGCTACCGCAGCGACCAGCAGATCTTCCCGATCCTGCAGGACCGCTGGGCGATCGCGGCGATCGTGCTCGCCGCCTGCGTGCTGGTGCCCATGCTGGCCAGCGACTACATGTTCCGCGCCATCCTGATCCCCTTCCTGATCATGGCGCTGGCGGCGCTGGGCGTGAACATCCTGGTGGGCTACTGCGGCCAGATCTCGCTCGGCTCCGGCGCCTTCATGGCGGTCGGCGCCTACGGGGCCTACAACTTCTTCGTGCGCGTGCCGGACATGCCGGTGATCCCCGCGATCCTGCTCGGGGGCGTCTGCGCCACGCTGTTCGGGATCGTGTTCGGCCTGCCCAGCCTGCGCGTCAAGGGCCTGTACCTGGCGGTGGCCACGCTCGCGGCGCAGTTCTTCTCCGACTGGATGTTCCTGCGCATCAAGTGGCTCACCAACGACTCGTCGTCCGGCTCGGTGTCCGTCAACAACCTGCAGGTGTTCGGCTTCTCGATCGACTCCGGCACCGGCAAGTACCTGTTCTGCCTGGGCTTCCTGGTCGTGATGGCGCTGCTGGCGAAGAACCTGGTGCGCAGCGCGATCGGCCGCGAGTGGATGGCGATCCGCGACATGGACGTCGCCGCCGCGGTGATCGGCATCCGCCCGATGTACGCCAAGCTGAGCGCCTTCGCAGTGAGCTCCTTCATCGTCGGCGTGGCCGGCGCCCTGTGGGCCTTCGTGTACCTGGGGGCTTGGGAGCCCGCGGCCTTCTCGGTGGAGCTCTCGTTCCGCCTGCTGTTCATGGTGATCATCGGCGGGCTCGGCTCCATCATGGGCGCCTTCTTCGGCGCCGCCTTCATCGTGGTGCTGCCGATCTTCCTGAACCAGTTCCTGCCCGCCTTCGCCGGCGCACTGGGCGTGACCATCTCCACCGCCGGCCTGTCGCACGCCGAGACCATGATCTTCGGCGCACTGATCGTCTGGTTCCTGGTGGTCGAGCCGCACGGGCTCGCCCGCCTCTGGTCCACCGGCAAGCAGAAGCTGCGCCTGTGGCCCTTCCCGCATTGAGTTCGCGTTCCGCAACACCCAAGAGGAGACATCCCATGAAGTTTCGTTCCGTCCTTGCCGCCGCCCTGCTCGGCGCGGCCGCTGCGGGCGCCTTCGCCCAGGCCAAGGAGCAGTTCTTCCCGCTGCTGTCCTACCGCACCGGCCCCTACGCGCCCAACGGCACGCCGTGGGCCAACGGCAAGCAGGACTACATCAAGATGATCAACGCCCGCGACGGCGGCATCAACGGCGTGAAGCTCACGTTCGAGGAATGCGAGACCGGCTACGCCACCGACCGCGGCGTCGAGTGCTACGAGCGCCTGAAGGGCCGGGCCGGCGTGACGCTGTTCGACCCGCAGGCCACCGGCATCACCTTCGCGCTGACCGAGAAGGTGGACAAGGACAAGATCCCGCTGATCACCGTGGGCTACGGCCTGTCGGTGGCCCAGGACGGCAGCGCCTTCAAGTGGAACTTCCCGATCCTGGGCAGCTACTGGACCGGCTCCGACATCCTGATCCAGCACATCGCCAAGAAGGAAGGCGGCCTCGACAAGCTCAAGGGCAAGAAGATCGCCCTCGTGTACCACGACTCGCCCTTCGGCAAGGAGCCGATCCCGCTGCTGCAGGAGCGGGCGAAGATGCACGGCTTCACGCTCGACCTGATCCCCGTCACCGCGCCCGGCGTCGAACAGAAGGCGGCCTGGCTGCAGGTGCGCCAGCAGCGGCCCGACTACGTGCTGCTGTGGGGCTGGGGCGTGATGAACTCCACCGCCCTGAAGGAAGCGCAGGCCACGGGCTATCCGCGCGAGAAGATGTACGGCGTGTGGTGGGCCGGCGCCGAGCCGGACGTCAAGGACGTCGCCGATGGTGCCAAGGGCTACAACGCGCTCGCCCTGCAGCACGGCGCCGACCACGACTCCAAGGTGGTGAAGGACATCCTCAAGTACGTGCACGACAAGGGCCAGGGCACGGGCCCGAAGGACGAAGTCGGCTCGGTGCTGTACATGCGCGGCCTGATCATCCAGATGCTGGGCGTGGAGGCGGTGCGGCGCGCGCAGGAGCGCTTCGGCAAGGGCAAGGTCATGACGTCCGAGCAGGTGCGCTGGGGCCTGGAGAACCTGAACCTGGACCAGAAGAAGCTGGACGCGCTGGGCTTCGCCGGCGTGATGCGCCCGGTCAGCACCTCCTGCCAGGACCACATGGGTTCCACCTGGGCCCGCATCCAGACCTGGGACGGCAAGCAGTGGAAGTTCACCAGCGACTGGTACCAGGCCGATGAACAGATCATCAAGCCGATGGTGAAGACCGGCGCCGAGAAGTACCTGGCGGACAAGAAGCTGCAGCGTCGGCCGGCCACCGACTGCGGTTCCTGATCTGACTTGCTCCCTCCCCTTCGGGGGAGGGTTGGGGTGGGGGCATGCCATGCGCTGACTGCCCGCACCGCGTGCCCCCATCCCAGCCTTCCCCCAGAGGGGGAAGGAGCAAAACCGAAGACCATCCCATGGAACAACGGAA
Organism: Ramlibacter alkalitolerans; assembly: GCF_016722765.1. GTDB lineage: Bacteria > Pseudomonadota > Gammaproteobacteria > Burkholderiales > Burkholderiaceae_C > Ramlibacter > Ramlibacter alkalitolerans. The sequence continues at coordinate 19,596 of NZ_JAEQND010000005.1, forward strand.
CATCGTCCTCAACGTCAACGGCATCGAGGTCATCTACAACCACGTGATCCTCGTGCTCAAGGGCGTGTCGCTGCAGGTGCCCGAAGGCGGGATCGCGGCGCTGCTCGGGGGCAACGGGGCCGGCAAGACGACCACGCTGCGCGCCGTCTCCAACCTGCTCCGGGGCGAACGCGGCCACGTGACCAAGGGCTCGATCGAGCTGCGCGGCGAGCGCATCGAGAACCTCACGCCGTCCGAACTGGTGCAGCGCGGCGTGGTGCAGGTGATGGAGGGACGGCACTGCTTCGCCCACCTCACGATCGAGGAGAACCTGCTGACCGGCGCCTACACGCGCTCCAGCCGCGGCGAGGTCGCCGCCAACCTCGAGAAGGTCTACAACTATTTCCCGCGGCTGAAGCAGCGCCGCAGCTCGCAGGCCGCCTACACCTCCGGCGGCGAGCAGCAGATGTGCGCGATCGGCCGCGCGCTCATGGCCAGCCCCAGCCTGGTGCTGCTCGACGAACCCTCCATGGGCCTGGCGCCGCAGATCGTGGAGGAAGTGTTCGAGATCGTGAAGGACCTCAACGCCCGCGAGAAGGTGACCTTCCTGCTGGCGGAGCAGAACACCAACATGGCGCTGAAGTACGCCGACTACGGCTACATCCTGGAAAGCGGCCGCATCGTCATGGATGGCCCGGCGAGCGAACTGGCCAACAACGAGGACGTCAAGGAGTTCTACCTCGGGGTCGGCGGCGGCGAGCGCAAGAGTTTCCGCGCCGTCAAGAGCTACAAGCGGCGCAAGCGCTGGCTGGCCTGAAGCAGCAGAGGAAAGAAACGAGCATGCAGGACTACTACGACAGCCTCGAGACGAGGCCGGCCGCCGAGCGCGAAGCCGAACTCATGGCGGCGCTGCCGGCGCAGGTGGCGCACGCGCAGCGCGCCACCGCCGCCTACCGCGAGATCCTCGAAGGCGTCGATGCCGACAAGATCCGCTCGCGCGCAGCGCTGGCGAAGCTGCCCGTCACGCGCAAGCACGAACTGCTGGAGCGCCAGCAGGCTCAGCGCGCGAGCGACCCCTTCGGCGGCTTCGCCGCGGTGGTGCGCGGGCCGGCCATGCCCCGCATCTTCGCCTCGCCGGGGCCGATCTACGAACCGGACGGCAGCCCGCGCGACTACTGGCGCATGGGGCGCGCCCTGTTCGCCGCCGGCTTCCGCGGCGGCGACCTGGTGCACAACAGCTTCAGCTACCACATGACGCCCGGCGCCTTCCTGATGGAATCCGGCGCGCACGCCGTGGGCTGCACGGTGTTCCCGGCCGGCGTCGGCCAGACCGAGCAGCAGTTGCAGGCCATCGCGGAACTCCGGCCGACCTGCTACACCGGCACCCCGAGCTTCCTGCGCATCCTGGTGGAAAAGGCCCGGGAGTCCGGCAGCGACATCGCCAGCCTGCGCAAGGGCCTGGTGGGCGGTGAAGCCTTCCCCCCCAGCCTGCGCGACTGGTTCCTCGAACACGGCCTGCACGTCTACCAGAGCTATGCCACCGCCGACCTGGGCCTGATCGCCTACGAGACCGCCGCGCGCGAAGGCATGCTGGTCGACGAAAGCGTGATCCTGGAGATCGTGCGCCCTGGCACCCGCGACCCGGTCGCGCCCGGCGAGGTGGGCGAGGTGGTGGTCACGACGCTCAATGCCGCCTATCCGCTGATCCGCTTCGGCACCGGCGACCTGTCGGCGCTGCTGCCCGGCGAGGACCCCACGGGCCGCACCAACATGCGCATCAAGGGCTGGCTGGGCCGGGCCGACCAGACCACCAAGATCCGCGGCATGTTCGTGCACCCCGGCCAGGTGGCCGACATCGCCCGCCGCTTCCCCGAGATCGTCCGGGCCCGTCTCGTCGTCAGCGGCGAGATGGCCAACGACGTGATGACGCTGAAGGTGGAGACCGCCGCCAGCGCCGACGGGCTCGGTGCGCGCATCGGCGACGCCGTGCGCGACGTCACCAAGCTGCGCGCCGACATCCAGCTCGTCGAGCCGGGCACCCTGCCCAACGACGGCAAGGTGATCGAGGACGCGCGCAGCTACAAGTAAGACGGAAGCACCAAGGCGCGCGGCCCTATCGCCCGTGCGGCGCGGGCATACTTTCGGGCGTACGTAGTTCCCGTCGTGTCCGGCGGTCGGCGCGAGCCCAACATGATGCGTTCTTGCATTGTCCGGACAACTTTCCTTCAGGAGACCCAATGAAAAAACTGATCCAGTCGCTCGTGCCGCTGGCCCTCGTCGCCGCCGCCTTCGGCGCTTCGGCCCAGGACTTCCCCGGCAGCAAGCCGATCACCATCATCGTGCCCTTCGCGGCCGGCGGCCCCACCGACAAGGTCGCGCGCGACCTCGCCGAAGCGCTGCGCAAGCCGCTCGGCGGCGCCACGGTGATCGTGGACAACGCCGCCGGCGCGGGCGGCTCGATCGGCGCCAACAAGGTCGCCAAGGCCCCCGCCGACGGCCACACGCTGCTGGTCCACCACATCGGCATGGCGACCATGCCCACGCTGGTGCGCAACATCCCCTTCAACGTCGAGAACGACTTCGAATACGTCGGCCTGATCAACGACGTGCCGATGACGATCATCGCCAAGCCCACGATCCCGGCCAACAACTGGAAGGAACTCGTGGCCTGGATCCAGGCCAACAAGGGCAAGATCAACCTGGGCAACGCCGGCGTCGGCTCCGCTTCGCACCTGTGCGGCATGCTGTTCCAGCACGCGATGGGCGTGGACATGACGGCCGTGCCGTACAAGGGCACCGGCCCCGCCATGACGGACCTGATGGGCGGCCAGATCGACATCATGTGCGACCAGACCACCAACACCACCGGCGTCATCGAAGGCAAGAAGGTGAAGGTGTTCGCCGTCACCACGCCCAAGCGCCTGGGCATCCCCGTCCTGAAGGACGTGCCGACGCTGCAGGAACTCGGCGTGAAGGACTTCAACGTCTCGATCTTCCACGGCCTCTACGCGCCCAAGGGCACGCCCGCCCCGGTGCTCAAGAAGCTCAACGACGCCCTCAAGGCCGCCCTGAAGGACCCGGACTTCGTCAAGCGCGAGGAAGCCCTCGGCGCCGTGGTCGTGAACGACCGCCGCACCGACCCGGCCGAGCACAAGAAGTTCGTCAAGTCCGAGATCAACAAGTGGAGCCCCCTGATCAAGCAGGCCGGCGTGTACGTGGACTGACCCGGTGATGCGCAATACCCCCTCCGCTTCGCGGCGGCGCCTGGTCTCGGGCGCCGGCCTGCTCGCGCTCGGTCTCGTGCCGGGCCTGTCGCTGGCGCAGGGCGCCTGGCCGGCCAAACCGGTGCGCATCGTCGTGCCCTTCAACGCCGGCGGCACCACCGACATCCTGGCCCGCGCCGTCGCGCAGGAACTGACCAAGTCGCTCGGCCAGTCCTTCGTGGTGGAGAACAAGGCCGGCGCCGGCGGCAACATCGGCGCCGACATCGTGGCGCACGCGGCGCCCGACGGCTATACGCTGCTGATGGGAACCGTGGGCACCCACGCCATCAACAAGTCGCTGTACTCGAAGATGCCCTTCGACCACGTGAAGGACTTCCAGCCGATCACGCTGGTGGCGGGCGTCCCGAACGTGATGGTGGTCAACGCCGAGAAGGCGGCCGCGCGCGGCATCCGCAACGTGCAGGACTTCATCAAGTACGCCAAGGCCAATCCCGGCAAGCTGAACATGGCCTCGAGCGGCAACGGCACCTCGATCCACCTCGCCGGCGAGCTGTTCAAGACCATGAGCGGGACGTACATGACGCACTTCCCGTTCACCGGCTCCAACCCGGCCTTGCTGAGCCTGATGTCCGGCGACATGGACGTGATGTTCGACAACCTGCCTTCCTCGATGGCGCACATCAAGGCCGGCAAGCTCAAGGCGCTGGCGGTGACGAGTGCGAGCCGCTCGGCCGCGCTGCCGGACGTGCCGACCGTGGAGGAAGCCGGCGGTGCCACGCTCAAGGGCTACGAGGCGAGCTCCTGGTTCGGCCTGCTGGCACCGGCCGGCACGCCGATGGAAATCGTCAACCGGATCCAGCAGGAGACGGCGAAGGCCCTGGCCACGCCGGCCATGAAGGAACGCCTGCAGGCCCAGGGCGCGATCCCCAGCGGCAACACGCCGGCCCAGTTCGCCCAGATGATCGACCGCGAAACGAAGAAGTGGGCGGCGGTGGTGAAGGCGTCGGGCGCCAAGGTCGACTGAGGAGGTTGGGCGTTAGGCGTCCGGCGTTGAGCGGCACTCCCCACGCTCAACGCCCAACGCTCCACGCTCAACCCCCCCTACACCCCCCAGACGATCTCCTTCTGCTCCTTCTCGCAGCGCCTGAGCATGTCGATGAAGGGCACCGCCCGCTGGCGCAGCGAGATGGCGTCGAACTTCGGGGGCACCTGCCCCTTGGCCTTCGCCTCCTCGATCGTCGCCTGCTGTTCGGCCTCTTCCTGGGCGATCGCCTGTTCCAGCTTCGTCACCGCCGCGGGGATCTCCTCGGGCAGGATGATGCCCTTGGGCCCCGGGTCCTTGCCGATGATCTGCAGCACGCGCCGCCCATTGGGTTCCAGCATGATCAGGTCGCCGGCGGCCTTGGATTTGAACTTGTAGAGCATCAGCGGTAGATGTACTCGCGGTTGAAGGGATAGGCCGACTGCGCACCGCGCAGGGCGCCCGTGTTCATCTTGCCATCCGGCCGCGTCGCCAGGAACTGGTGCAGCGAAATCCAGCCGTGCTCGAAGCAGGTGGCGGAGCCCGCCAGGTACAGCCGGTAGGCCCGCAGCACCCGGCCGCCGTCCTCCGGGCCGTGGGTGCTCTCGAGCACGACGCGGGCTTCCTCCAGCTGCTCCTCCAGGCCGTCGGACCAGGCCCAGAGTGTGCGCGCATAGTGCGGCCGCAGGTTCTCGGCGTCCACCATCTCGAGCCCGCCCATCGCCATCTCGCGCAGCACCAGGCTGGCGTGCAGCAGTTCCCCGCCCGGGAAGATGTACTTGCCGATGAACTCGCCCATGCCGGCCCCGAGCTGGCCCGGCTCCAGCGCACCGGCGGTGATGCCGTGGTTCATCACCAGGCCGCCGGGCGCCAGCAGGCGAAAGATCTTGCTGAAGTAGGCCGTCATGTTGACCTGGCCGACGTGCTCGAACATGCCGACCGAGGCGATCTTGTCGAAGGACTGGCCCTCGTCGAGCTCGCGGTAGTCCAGCAGCAGCAGCTTCACGCGGTCCTGCAGGCCGCGCTCGCGGATCAGCCGGTTCACGTAGGCGTGCTGGTTCTGCGACAGGGTGATGCCGGTCGCCTGCACCCCGTAGTGCTCCGCCGCCCACAGCAGCAGGCCGCCCCAACCGGCGCCGATATCGAGGAAGCGCTCGCCGGGCTGGAGCATCAGCTTGCGGCAGATGTGATCCAGCTTGGCTTCCTGCGCCTGGGCGAGCGAGAAGTCCGGTTCGCGGAAGTACGCGCAGGAGTACACCCGGCGCGGATCGAGCCACACGTCGTAGAAGTCGTCCGAGATGTCGTAGTGGAAGCGGATCTGCTCCGAATCCTTCTGCGGGCTGTGCAGCGCGATCGAGCGCGCGCGCCGCATCAGCTGGGTCCACCAACTGGTGTCGCTCGGAACCGGGCTGCCGGGCAGCAGGCCGACGGCCGCCGCCATCACGTCGCGCATGCGGCCGTGGATGCGCACCCGCTGCTCCACGTAGTCTTCGGCGACATGGCCGATCTGTCCGGCCGCCAGCGTGGCGACGCCGGACCAGTCCTCGAATTCGAGCCGCACCGCCGCATCCACGGGCCCGATCCGTTTGCCGCCGGGAAGGCCGATGGCAAGCGGAACCGGCAAGTCTGCGAGTTGTATTTCGATCTTGCGCAGCAGGGGTTCCATGGGCAAATTCTTGCCACGGCCGGCACGAGGCGTCAACGCCGCGGCTGTAGGACAGCGGCGCTTCCTCGCGCCCGCGGCACTGTTGCTTGCGGACCAATTAGTTCAAGCCTAAACTATTCAGCCGCAACCGAAAGGACGACGATGGACATGGAAGCGCGCGCCCACAGCGAGCACCCGGAGGCGCTGCGCCTCTGGCTGCGCCTGCTGACCTGCACGCAACTGGTCGAAAAGCAGGTGCGCACCCGCCTGCGCGAGCGCTTCGACACCACCTTGCCGCGCTTCGACCTGATGGCGCAGCTCGAACGCACGCCGGCCGGGCTGAAGATGAACGAGCTGTCGCGCCGCATGATGGTCACCGGCGGCAACGTCACCGGCATCACCGACCAGCTCGTGACCGAGGGCCTGGTCGAACGCATCGACGTGGAAGGCGACCGCCGCGCCTGCCGCGTGCGCCTCACGGCCCGCGGCCGCAAGCAGTTCCAGGAGATGGCGCGCCAGCACGAAGGCTGGATCGTCGAAGCCTTCGCCGGCCTGAACGAGAAGGAAATCGCCACCCTGCACAAGCTGCTGGGGAAGGTGAAGGAACACGCCAGCCCGGCACGCCAGGAGGCCGAGGCATGAGCGCCGCACGGCCGCCCGAAGGCGCTCGCCCCCTGCGCTCGCGGAGGGGGGAGGCGAAGGCCGCACATTGGACAAGGCTGGGGGAGGGAGTCGAATGAGCGCGCAGACCGACCGCTTCGTCCACGATCGGCTGCCGCCCGGCCCCCAGTGGCCGAAGCTGCTGTACGACCGTCCCGAGCTCGCGCTGCCGGCGCAATGCAACGTGGTGGAGGCCCTGCTCGATCGCGCGCCGCAGAAGGGCTGGGGCGACCGGCCGCTGCTGCGCTCCTCCCAGGGCGTGCTCACTTACCGCGACGTGCGCGAGCGCGTGGATCGCATCTGCCGCGTGCTGGTGGAAGACCTCGGCCTGGTCCCCGGCCACCGCGTGCTGCTGCGGGGCGGCAACTCGGTGGGCATGGCGCTGGCGTGGCTGGCGGTCGTCAAGGCCGGCGGCGTGGCGGTGGCCACCATGCCGCTGCTGCGCGCGCGCGAGCTGGGCGACATCATCGACAAGGCCCAGCCCACGCTGGCGCTGTGCGACATCCGGCTGCTGGAGGAACTGGAACTGGCGCGCAAGGAGCGCCCGGTGCTCCGGACCGTGGTGCCGTTCAACGCGCCGAACGAGCCCGGCGCGCTGGCGGTGCGGGCCGCGCAGAAGCAGGGCGACTTCCCCGCCTGCCCGACGGCGGCCGACGACATCGCCCTGCTCGCCTTCACCTCGGGCACCACCGGCAAGCCGAAGGCCGCCGTGCACACCCACCGCGACGTGCTGGCGTCCTGCGAGACCTGGCCGCGCCACGTGCTGCGCGCCACGCCCGAGGACATCGTGGTCGGCTCGCCGCCGCTGGCCTTCACCTTCGGCCTCGGCGGCCTGCTCGTGTTCCCGATGTGGGCCGGCGCCTCGGTGTACTTCCCCGATGCACCTTACACGCCGGAGTCCTTCGTGCGCACCATCGGGGAGGTCGGCGCCACCATCTGCTACACGGCGCCGACCTTCTACCGGCACGCGGCGCCCTTCGCGCGCCAGCTCGGGGTCGGCAGGCTGCGCACCAGCGTCAGCGCCGGCGAGGGTCTGCCCGATGCGACACGGCAGTTGTGGAAGCAGGCGACGGGCATCGAGATGCTGGACGGCATCGGCGCCACCGAGATGTTCCACATCTTCATCTCCTCCGCCGGGGAAGAAGTGCGGCGCGGCGCGATCGGCAAGGTCGTGCCCGGCTACCAGGCGCGGGTGGTGGACGACGACGGCAACGAAGTGCCGCGCGGCACCATCGGCAAGCTGGCGGTGATCGGCCCGACCGGCTGCAAGTACCTCGACGACCCGCGCCAGTCGAACTACGTGAAGGACGGCTGGAACTACCCGGGCGACGCCTTCCTGCAGGACGAGGACGGCTACTTCTTCTACCAGGCGCGGGCCGACGACATGATCATCACGGCCGGCTACAACGTCGGGGGGCCGGAAGTGGAAGATGCCCTGCTCAAGCACCCGGCCGTGGCCGAATGCGGCGTGATCGGCAAGCCGGACGAGGAGCGCGGCATGATCGTCAAGGCGTTCTGCGTGCTCAAGCCGGGCCACGCCGCCGACGCCGCCATGGTGAAGGCGCTGCAGGAGCACGTGAAGGCGACCATCGCGCCCTACAAGTACCCGCGCGAGATCGAGTTCCTCGCCAGCCTGCCGCGCACCGAGACGGGCAAGCTGCAGCGCTTCCGGCTGCGGCAGCTGTGATCAGTGCGGCATGTCGCCGGCCGGCTGCGAGGCCTGGCGCCGCGGCGGCCGCATCAGCACCAGCAGCGGGATGGCCAGCACCGTCACGGCCATCATGATCCAGAAGTCGTTGACGTAGGCGATCAGCGCCGCCTGCCGCGTGACTTCCGCGTTCAGCAGGGCGAGCGCGGCGCCGGGGTCGGCGCCCACCGCCTGCGGCAGTTGCGCCAGCGCCGGATTGCCCGGCGCGATGAAGGTGGCGAGGTTGGCGTGCGACTGCGCCATCCCGCGCGTCAGCAACGCCTGCACCACGGAGATGCCGACGCTGCCGCCGATGTTGCGCAGCAGGCTGTAGATCGGCGTGCCCTCGTTGCGCAGCCGCGGGGCCAGCGTCGCGAAGGCGGCGGCCGACAGCGGCACGAAGGTGAAGCCGATGCCCAGGCCCTGGATGAAGCCGGAGGTGACCACCAGGCGGCTGTCCATCTGCAGCGTGATGTGCGTCATCTGCCACAGCGCCAGCGCCGTGAGGCCGAAACCGACGGCCATGATGACGCGCAGGTCCACCTTCTGCACCAGCCGGCCGACGGCGATCATCGCGATCATGGTGCCGATGCCGCGCGGCGCCGTGATCACGCCGGTGTAGACCACCGGGTACTGCATGAGGCCCTGCAGGAACAGCGGCAGCAGCGCCATCGTGCCGTACAGCACGACACCGACGATGAAGCCGAACACGCAGCCGGTGATGAAGTTGCGGTCCTTCAGCAGCTCGCGGTCGACGAAGGAGGCGCCCTGCACCGTCCAGGTGTGCACGGCGAGGAAGGCGAAGGCCACCAGCGCACCGACGGCCTCCAGCCGGATCTCCCAGGAATCGAACCAGTCCAGCAGTTCGCCGCGGTCCAGGAACATCTGCAGCAGGCCGATGGCCAGGCTCAGCGTGACGAAGCCGAACATGTCCAGCGGCAGCGCCCGCGGGCGGTTCTCCGGCAGGTAGCGCCAGATGCCGTAGAGCGCGAAGGCGCCGACCGGCAGGTTGATGAAGAACACCCAGCGCCAGTCGAAGTTCTCGGTCAGCCAGCCGCCCAGCATCGGCCCGAGGATGGGGCCGACCATGATGCCGGCGCCCCAGATCGCCATCGCCTGGCCCACCTTCTGCGGCGGGTTGATGTCCAGCAGCACGGCCTGCGACAGCGGCACCAGCGCGGCGCCGAAGATGCCTTGCAGCAGGCGCGCCGCCACGATGCCGGTGAGCGAAGTGGCCAGGCCGCACAGCGCGGAGGCGACGGTGAAGCCGATCACCGACAGCAGGAACACCTTGCGCCGGCCCCATTGCGAGCACAGCCACCCGGTCAGCGGCAGCGCGATGGCGGAGGCGACGATGTACGAGGTGAGCACCCAGGTGATCTGGTCCTGCGAGGCCTGCAGGCTGCCCTGCATGTGCGGCAGCGCCACGTTGGCGATGGTGGTGTCCAGCGCCTGCATGATCGTGGCCAGCATGATCGACAGGGTGATCATGCCGCGGTGCTGCACCGTCCGTGGATCCGGCGTGGCCTGCGTCACGCTGCCTCCCCGGGTGCAGCGGCGGCAAGCAGCCCTTCGCGGGCGCGGGCCAGCAGGGCCAGCAGCTGCTTGCGTTCGGCGGCGCTCATCGCGCCGAGCGTGGCGGCGGTCAGGTCGTCGGCCAGGTGCATGGCCTGTTCCAGCGCCTTGCGCGCGCTGGGCTTGATGTGCAGGCGGTTCACGCGGCGGTCGCCGGGATGCGCGCGACGTTCGATCCATCCCGCTGCGGCGAGGCGATCGCACATGGTGGCGACGCCCATGGCCGTGAGGCCGGTCTTCTGCGCCAGTTCGACCTGCGACAGCGCCTCCTCGCCCTCGTGCCAGGCAAGCACCGCCAACAGGCGGCACTGCGCCTGCGAAAGGCCGAGCTTCTCGCGCGCGAGCCGGTCGAACTGCTGGGAATAGAGGCGCGAGACTTCGTTGACCAGGAAGCCGAAGCGCCCGGACAGGGCGGGTTTCATCAACGGGTGGATTATAAACGTGCTTATGATTCGCGCGCTGGGACCGTTCACCGGCTGCTCCCGGTGGGCTGGCGGTGGAGCGCCAGCGCAACCCCAGCGATGCGCGCCAGCGCTGGGGTTGCGCGCGCTTCGCGGCTCACCGCCAGCCTACCGGGCGACCCGCGCGGTCCAGCCCCTCAGCGCACGCGCAAGTGCAGTTCGCGCGCCAGCGTCCGGTACGTCTCGACCTGGCTTCGCACATAGGCGTCGAGCTCGCGCCCGGTGAGCGGCAGCGGCTCCAGCCCCTGCGCGCGCAGCCGCGCCGCGAAGCCGGGTGCCGCCAGCACGCGCCGCAACAGCGCCGTCCACTCCTGGAAGTCGCGCTCCGGCACGCCCGGTCCCATGTAGAGGCCCCGCACCGTCGGCCAGACCAGGTCCACGCCCTGCTCGCGGGCGGTCGGGACATCCGCGTAGCGGCCGGGCAGGCGCTGCGGGGCGAGCAGCGCCAGCACCCGGATCTCGCCGGCCGCGAGCGCCTCGCGCGCCTCGGCGCTGTCGCCGCAGAACACGTCCACGTGGCCGCCTTTCAATGCCGCCAGCGCCTGCCCGCCGCCCTCGAAGGACACGAAGCGCATCGCGCGGTGATCGCGGCCGGCGGCGCGCACCAGCAGCGCGGCCTTCATCCAGTCCTGGCTGCCGACGCTGCCGGAAGCGCCGAACACCGCCCCGGCCGGGTCCTGCCGCAGCCGGTCGACCAGGGCTGCCAGCGACCCGAAGGGCGCATCCCTGCGCACCGCGACGATCCCGTAGTCGGTGCCGAGCGTGGCCAGCCAGCGCACCGCCATCGGATCGTGCGGGCCGAAGCGGCCCTGGACGATGTTCACCAGGGAGCCGCTGGAAAACGCGATCACCGTGCCGGGGTCCGCCAGTCGTCCCTGGACGGCGCGGTCGAAGGCGACGGCGCCGATCCCGCCCGGCAGGTACTTCACCTGCACGGCCGCGGCCTGGTCGGCCGCGAGCAGCTCGCGCACCAGCCGGCAGGTCAGGTCGAAGCCGCCGCCCGGCTTGGCCGGCGCGATGCAGTCCACGCGCGGCGGCAGCGCGTGCGCGGGCAGGCCGGCGAGCAGGCTGGCGGACAGCAGCAGCGCCTTCATCCTGCGGGCTCCTCGGGCGCTGCCCGCGGCCACCACAGGGCCGCACGCAAGCCCCGCCCGCCGGCGCCCGGCTCCAGCCGCAACCCGCCGCCATGCCGCGCGGCGACCGAGCGGGCGATCGCCAGGCCGAGGCCGGAGCCGCCGGGGCGGGCTCCGGCCGGCCGCAGGAACCGCGCGCCGGCGCCCTGTTGCAGCTCCGGCGCCAGGCCGGGTCCGCTGTCCTCCACCGCGATGCTGCAGCCGAAGGCGTCCTGCGCGGCCGACAGGGTGACCGGCGCGCCGCCGCCATAGGCGATCGCGTTGGCCACCAGGTTCGCCAGCGCCTCGCGCAGCAGGCCGGCATCGGCGACCGCCTGCTGCGGCGCGCAGTCGACGCCGAGATCGACGCCCGCCTGCCGCGCCGCCGGCAGGAACTGCCGCGCCACGTCCTGCAGCAGGCCCTCGACCTCGAAGGGCGCCGGCTGCAGTTGCGCGCTGTCGCTGCGCGCCAGCGCCAGCAGCTGGTTGGTGCTGCGGGTGGCCCGCTGCAGCTCGGTCTCGAGCGCCGCCAGCGCTTCGCCGACCTGCGCCGGATCGGGTTCGCGGCGGGCGAACTCGACCTGCATGCGCAGCGTGGTGAGGTGCGTGCGCAGCTGGTGCGAGGCGGCATCGATGAAGTCGCGCTGCTGCCGCAGCAGTTCGGCGATGCGCTGCATGTGCCGGTTCATCGCCGCGATGGGCGGCCGCAGGTCCGGCGGCAGCTTGGCCGCGTCGAGCGGCCCGAGCTCGGACGGCGAGCGGCCAGCGATGGCCTCCGAAACGCGCGCCAGCGGCCGCAGCACCAGCATCACGGCGAGGGCGGCCGAAGCCACCGTCAGCAGCAGGAACACCCCGTTGGCGATCGCCGCCCGGCGCACGAACAGGCGCCGGAACTCCGAGCGGGCCTGCATGCTCTCCGCCACCTGGATCACGAGCTGCCGGGCCGGCGACTCGCCGGTGGGCCGGTCGAGCTCGCGCGTGTAGGCGACCAGCCGCACCGGCTCGCCGAAGTAGCGGCCGTCGTAGAACACGGGCACGCCGGGGCGCAGGGGCTGCGGCGCCGCCGGCAGGTCGGCGCTCCCCAATTCGACCAGGCCGTCGGCGGTGGCCACGCGGTAGTGCACCGGGCCGCTGGCGGTGAGCTCGAAGAACTCGAACATGCGGTAGGGCAGCTCCACCGACAGGCCGCCGGACTCGGTGGACACGTTGGCGTCGATCGCCTTCAGCGCGCCGAGCAGCGAACGGTCGTAGGCGGTGTCGGCGGCACGCTGCACGTCCTGCGCCGTCACGCGCAGTTCGGCCAGCGACAGCAGCAGCAGCGTGGGCACCAGCAGCAGGAGCAGCCGCTGCGCCAGCGGCAGGCGGTCAAGCGGCTTCCAGCGCATAGCCCAGTCCGCGGAGGGTGGCGATGCGCACGCCGGCGCCTTCGAGGCGCTTGCGCAGCCGGTGGACGATCACCTCCACCGCCTCGGGCTGGATGTCCTTCTCGTCGGAGACCACGCGCTCCAGCACCTGCTGCTTGGACATCGGCTCCCCGGCGTGCTGCAGCAGCACGCGCAGCACGGCGAACTCGCGCGGCGAGAGGGCCAGCGGCGCGTCGCCGAGGGTGAAGCGCTGCGTCGCCAGATCGTAGGCCAGCGGTCCGCAGGCCAGGCGCGCCGCCGCGCCACCGCGGGCGCGCCGCAGCAGGGCGTGCAGCCGCGCCTCCAGTTCCTCGAGGGCGAAGGGCTTGGCCAGGAAGTCGTCGGCGCCGCCATGGAAGGCTCGTACTTTCTCGTCGACCGTGTCGCGCGCCGTCAGCACCAGGGCCGGGATGCGGCTGTCGCGGCTGCGGATGTCGGCCAGCAGGTCCTGGCCGTCGCGATCGGGCAGGCCGAGGTCGAGGACCACCACGTCATGGCTGCCGCTGCCCAGCGAGGCGAGCGCCAGCGCCGCCGTGTCCACCCAGTCGACCAGGATGCCGGAACGTTCCAGCACCCGGGCCAGCCAGGTGCCCAGCGTGGGTTCGTCTTCGACCAGCAGGATGCGCATGGGTGGGGGGCGGTGCGCGGACCGCCCCGGCGCGCTCACTCGGGCTTGATTTTGGCCCGTTCCACCACCTGCTTCCAGCGCTTCTGTTCCTGCGCGATGAACTGGGCGAACTGCGCCGGCGTACCGCCGATGGCCTGCGCCGCATCCTGGTTCAGGCGCTCCACCGAAGCCTGCGAGCGCACCGCCTTCTGCGTTTCGGCGGCCAGCTTGTCGACGTTGGCCTGCGCCATGGAGGCGGGCGCCAGCATGCCGTACCACTGCGTCATCTCGAAGCCGGGATAGCCCTGCTCGGCGACCGTGGGCACGTCGGGCAGTTGCGGCAGGCGCTGGGTCGAGCCGGTGGCGATGCAGCGCAGCTTGCCGGCCTTGATGTGCTGCAGGATCGCGGACGCGCCCACCGAAGCGGCATCGAGCCGGCCGGCCAGCAGGTCGGTGAGCTGCGGGCCGGTGCCCTTGTACGGGATGTGCAGCAGGAAGGTGTTGGTCACCATCTTCAGGTATTCCATCGCCAGGTGGCCCGCGCTGCCGTTGCCGGCCGATCCGTAGTTCAGCTTGCCCGGCTTGCTCTGGGCCAGCGCCACGAATTCCTTCAGGTTCTTCACCGGCAGGTTGGGGTTGACCACGTAGAGGCTGGGCACCTTGGCCAGCAGGCTGACCGGCTTGAAATCCTTGTTCGGGTCGTAGGGCAGCTTGTCGAACATGTAGGGGTTCACCGCCAGCGTGCCGATGTGGCCCAGGATGACCGTGTGCTGGTCGTCGGCCCGCGCCACTTCCGCCATGGCGATGTTGCCGGAGGCGCCCGGCTTGTTGTCGACGAAGACGCTCTGGCCCAGGGTCTTGCTCAGCTCGCCCGCGGTCGACCGGGCAACGATCTCCGAACTCCCGCCCGGGGCGAAGGGCACCACGAAGCGCACCGGCTTGGCCGGCCAGGCCTGCGCGAAGGCGGCGCCCGGCAGCAGGCTGTAGAGGGCGGCACCGGCGGCGCCGCCGAGGAAGTCTCGTCTGGTGTGGATCATGGAGGTCTCTGGGTGGAGGGGCCGCCGGACCTTAACCGGCCGCGGCTTTCAGCGCGCTTTCATTCGGCGGCCGCTGGGACCGGCCGATCACCCGCCCATAGAGGATCGTGTCGATCAGGTAGCCGTCCTTGCTGGCGGCGCAGCGCAGCACGGCCTCGCGTTCGAAGCCCGCCTTCTCCAGCACGCGCATGGAAGCGGGATTCCATTGGAACACCTGCGCCTCCAGCCGGGCGAACAGGCGCTCCCGCGCGAGCCTGTCGACCAGCGCCCGCGCCGCCGCGCTGGCGATGCCACGGCCCCAGTGGGCTTCGCCCAGCCAGTAGCCGAACTGCGCCGTCTGGGCGAAGATGCCCTCGCCCGCGATCACCCCGATACCGCCGACCGCCCGGCCCTCGAAGTCGATCGCGAGCTGGATGCTGGCGCCCGGATCGGCCGCGATCGCCAGCCACAGGTCGGCGTCGCGCTCGGTGTACGGATGCGGGAAGGTGTGCGTCATGTTGCGCCACACCTTGCGGTTGTTGGCTTCTCGGATCAGGTCGTCCCGGTCGGCGGCCCGCCAGGGGCGCAGCACGCAACCGGCAAGGTCGGTGGTCAGGTGCACGCTCATGGCCGCATGCTATTTCAGCTTCCGGTCCTCCTGCTTGGCCTCCTCCATGGCCTCCGGCTCGAGTTCCTCGGCGGAGCGGTTCATGCGCAGGAACACGCCCCAGGCGGCCAGCAGGAGCGAGATCGCCACCAGCAGCGCCGCGGGATACACCAGCAGCGTCAGGTCGTCGTGCAGCGCCTTGAAGGTGCCGACGAGACCCTCGATCACGAGCGCCACCACCAGGACGACCAGGAAGCGCGAGAGGAAACGGCGCACGCGCGTGGGCGCGCTGACGTGGGCCTCGCGGATCACCTCCTCCTCCGCGATGGTCTGGGCCATCTGCAGGGCGACCACGGCGGCGGCGAGCAGGCCCACGGCCTCGATGATCTCCTGCGCGCCGTCCTTGTCGAGACCGGCCACCACCGCGTCCCAGCCGACGCGCGCGGCGATCAGCGTCAGCACCAGCGAGGCGGCGGCGAACAGCACCGCCATCACGCCCTGCACCAGGCCGAAGCCCGTCAGGACGAATTTCAGCCGCATGCGGTTCAGCCGCCGAGTTCCTTGACGCGGTCGGAATTCGTGCTGGCGCGCGCGCCCTTCAGGTGCATCTCGACGTCGGCGGCCTGGTCGCCCACGGCCTGCACGGCTGCGCGCAGCTGGTCCGGCGTGGCGTCCAGCTTCTTCGCCCAGCGCGCCAGTTCCTGTTCGTCGTTCGGATCGATGCGATCGGGCTGCACGCCCGGCTGGCTGGTCATGGCGGGTCTCTCCTGATCGGGGTCAACCCGTGAAGCTAACGCAGGCCCGCTCGCCGCCATGTAGGCGTGCGCCGCGCCCCTGCCGGACCGTATGATCGGCCCATGCCGGCATATGCATTCGAGGCGCTGGACCCGGAGGGCGCCACCCAGAAGGGCGTGATCGAGGCCGATACCGCCAAGGGCGCGCGCGGCCTGCTGCGGGCCCGCGCGCTGGTGCCGCTGGAGGTGAAGCCGGTGGCCTCGGGCGAGGGCGAAGCCGTGGGCGGCGCGTCCACCCTGCTGCGCCGGCGCGTGTTCACCGCCACCACCCTGGCGATCTGGACGCGCCAGCTCGCCGGCCTGGTCAGCTCGGGCCTGACGCTGGAGCGGGCCCTCACGGCCCTGGCCGACGAGGCCGACACCGAGCAGCAGCACCACCTGGTGGCCGCCCTGCGGGCCGAAGTCAACGCCGGCTCCTCCTTCGCCAAGGCGCTGGCCCGCTTCCCGCGCGAGTTCTCCGAGATCTACATCGCCGTCGTCGGCGCCGGCGAGCAGAGCGGCCACCTCGGCGTGGTGCTGGAGCGCCTGGCCGACGACCTGGAAGAGCGGCAGGCCCTCAACGCCAAGCTGCTGGCCGCGACGCTCTATCCCGCCATCGTCACGGTGGCGGCGATCGCGATCGTGCTGCTGCTCATGACCTACGTGGTGCCGCAGGTGGCCAACGTGTTCGCCGGCACCAAGCGCGCGCTGCCGATGCTCACCGTGATCATGCTGGGGCTGAGCGCCTTCGTGCGCAGCTGGGGCTTGGCGCTGCTCGGTGTGCTGGTGGCCGCCTTCTTCGCCTTGCGCCTGGCGCTGCGCAATCCGGCGCTGCGCGAACGCTTCGACGCGGCCTGGCTGAAGCTGCCCCTGGTCGGGCGGCTCGCGCGCGGCTACAACGCGGCGCGCTTTGCCGGCACGCTGGCGATGCTGGCCGGCGCCGGGGTGCCCATCCTCAAGGCGCTGCAGGCCGCCGCCGAGACCCTGGGCAACCGCGCGATGCGGGTCGACGCCCTCGACGCCCTGGTGCTGGTGCGCGAGGGCGCGCCGCTCGCCTCCGCCATCGGGCAGAAGAAGCGCTTCCCGGGCCTGCTTTCCATGTTCGCCCGCCTGGGCGAGCAGACCGGCCAGCTGCCCCAGATGCTGCAGCGCGCCGCCAACCAGCTCAGTGCCGAAGTGCAGCGCCGCGCGATGCAGCTGGCCACGCTGCTGGAGCCGCTGCTGATCATCGGCATGGGTCTCATCGTGATGCTGATCGTGCTGGCGGTGCTGCTGCCGATCATCCAGCTGAACCAGTGGGTGCGGTAAGCGACAAGCGCATGGCCGCCCCTTCCCTGGACAACAAGCTCGTCGTCGCGATCTCCTCGCGCGCGCTGTTCGACTTCGAGGAGGAGAACCGCGTGTTCGAGGCCGGCGATGCGGCCGGCTACATGCGGCTGCAGTTCGAACGCCTGGAGCACCCGGCCAAGCCCGGCATCGCGTTCTCGCTGGTGCGCAAGCTGCTCGCGTTCAACGACGCGACGGCGCAGCGGGTCGAGGTGGTCGTGCTCTCGCGCAACGATCCGGTGTCGGGCATGCGCGTGTTCCGCTCGGCGCAGGCCGCCGGCATCCACCTGCAGCGCGGCGTGTTCACGCAGGGCCGCTCGCCCTTCGGCTACCTGCGGCCGCTGAAGGCCACGCTGTTCCTCTCGGCCAATGCCGACGACGTGCGCGGCGCGCTGGCCGCCGGCTTCCCGGCGGCCCACGTGCTGACCGAGTCGGTGCTGGCCAGCGCCAACTACCCCAACGAAGTGCGCATCGCCTTCGACGGCGACGCGGTGCTGTTCTCCGACGAGGCCGAGCGGGTGTTCCAGGCGCAGGGCCTGGAGGCGTTCCAGCAGCACGAACTGGCGCATGCCACGCAGCCGCTGCCCGGCGGCCCGTTCAAGCCCCTGCTGGCCGCGCTGCACCGGCTGCAGCAGGCCGGCGACGCCCAGATGCGCATCCGGACCGCGCTGGTCACGGCGCGCAGCGCGCCGGCGCACGAACGCGCGATCCGCACGCTGATGGACTGGAAGATCCAGGTCGACGAGGCGATGTTCCTCGGCGGCCTGGACAAGAGCGAGTTCCTGGCCACCTTCGAGCCCGACTTCTTCTTCGACGACCAGACCGGCCACGTCAAGCGCGCCGCGCTGCACGTGCCGGCGGGCCATGTGGCGGCGGGGATCGCGAACGTCGTGGTTTGATGCGCGGCGGGAAAGCGGACAACCGAACGCAGAAGCCGCAAAAGTACGCAAAAGCCGCAAAAGGGACTTCCAACGAGGATTCCTTTTGCGGCTTTTGCGTACCTTTGCGGCCTTTGCGTTCGCATTCTTGTTTTGCCTTTCTACCGCGGCCCCCGCGCCTCGCGACGCGCGATCCACAGCGTCGAGGCGCTGATCACCAGGCCGCCGATGAGGGTCGAGCGGCTCGGCTGGTCGTCGAACCAGAGCCAGCCGATCAGCGTCGCCCACACCAGTTCCAGGAACTTGACCGACTGCGTGGCGGAGATGTCGGCTGCGGCATAGGAGCGCGTGAGGCAGTAGTGCGCCGAACTTCCGAGCAGGCCGCACAGCAGGAACAGCAGCCATTGCCCCGGTCCGGGCCACTGCCAGTGCCACAGCGCCAATGGCAGGCTCAGCACGGTGACGCTGATGCTTTGCCACGCCACGATGACGCCCGGCCGCTCGTAGCGCGTGAGCGCCTTCGTCATCAGGAAGGAGGCGGCGAACACCGGCGAGGACGCCAGCATCACCAGGTTGTAGACCCCGCCGCCGCCCGTGAGCTTGGGCGCGACCACGATCAGCACGCCCGCCAGGCCGATGCCTGCGGCCAGCCAGCGCTCCCAGCGCATGGACTCCTTGAACACCAGCACGGCGCCCAGCATGATGAAGATCGGGCCCGTGAAGCCGATCGCGGTGACGTCGGCGATCGTGATGTGCGGCAGGGCGATGAACCACAGCACCAGCCCGATCGTATGCACGCCGCCGCGCGTGAACTGCCCGACCACGTTCTTCGGCCAGTACGTGGCGACGCCGGCGCGCAGCATCAGCGGCAGCATCACAGCAAACCCCATGAGGTAGCGCAGGAACTGCGTCTGGAAGGGATCGACCGCCAGCGACAGGCCGCGCATCAGCGAGTTCAGCACCACGAACAGCAGGCCGGCCGTCGTCGACCACAGCAGGGCCCGCACGTTGCCCGGCAGGCGCTCGATGCGGCGCTGCGCAACCAGCGCGTGGCGAGCGAACAGGTGGCGCCGCGCACTGCGGCGGCTGTCGGCGGGCGGGCTGGACTGCATGGAAGCAGCCACTATAGGGCCGAAGCCCCGCCCGACCTGAAGCGCAGGCCCGTTTCCCTGCCGCGCAGCCTCCTACGGGCGCTGGACCTGGCAGGTCGCGCCCGGCGCGTGATCGGCGTGCTGCGATCCCCGCACCAGCGAGCGCGCCATCAGTTGCGCCGTGAACGCCAGCCGCAGCGCGAAGCCGCGCCGCGGTTCACAGTGCACCGCGGCCTGTTCCGGCGGGCTGTTGACCGCCACCCGGCCCGGCTGCTCCAGCGGGCGGGTCGAGCCCCGCTGCGCCCCGGCGATGCCGGACCCGACGACGATGGCCAGCACCATCCAGGGAAGCAGCCAGGCCCGCGCCCGCAGCAGCTCGAGTCCGGTCGGAGGGCCCGCCGGTGCCGTCGCAATTGCCATGGGTGAACAGTAAGCGTGCGCAGCGTCGGGATCTTGACGGGTGTCAACGCTCACTACGGCGGGCAACGGGGCGTCTGCAAGGCGCCACGCGAGCGCACGGGCCTTGCGCTGCGTCAGGTCTTGACGACGATGCGGCCGCGCACCTGCCCCGCCATCAGGCGCTGCGCCGCATCCACGGCCTGCGCGAGCGGGATCTCCGTCGTCATCGCCTCCAGCAGCGCCGGATCGAGGTCGCGCGCCAGCCGCAGCCAGGCCTGCTCGCGCAGGTGCATGGGCGCCATCACGCTGTCCACCCCCAGCAGCGCCACGCCGCGCAGGATGAAGGGCATCACCGTCGCCGGCAGGTCGATGCCCTGGGCCAGGCCGCAGGCCGCCACCGCGCCGCCGTAGCGGACCTGGGCGCAGGCATTGGCCAGGGTGTGGCTGCCCACCGCGTCGATCACGCCGGCCCAGCGCTCCTTCTGCAGCGGCTTGCCGGGAGTGGCGAGTTCGGCCCGGTCGATGATGGACGAGGCGCCCAGCTTGCGCAGGTAGTCGCCTTCGCTGGCCTTGCCGGTGGCGGCCACCACCTTGTGCCCGGTCTGGGACAGCACGGCGACGGCGACCGAGCCGACGCCACCGGTGGCGCCCGTGACCAGCACCTCGCCGTCGCCGGGGCGCAGGCCGTGGCGCTCCAGCGCCATCGCGCACAGCATCGCGGTGTAGCCCGCGGTGCCGATCGCCATCGCCTGCCGCGCGCTGAACGCGGAGGGCCGGCGCACCAGCCACGCGCCCTTCAGGCGCGCCTTGCCGGCCAGGCAGCCCTTGTGCGTCTCGCCGACGCCCCAGCCATCGAGCACGACCGCGTCGCCGGGCTTCCAGCGCGGATCGCTGCTTTCGACGACGCTGCCGGAGCCGTCGATGCCGGCCACCATCGGCCAGTTGCGGACCACGGGCGAGCGGTTGGTGATCGCCAGGCCGTCCTTGTAGTTGAGCGTCGAGTATTCGATGGCGACGGTGACATCGCCCTCGGGCAGGAAGCTGTCGTCGACCTCGCGCACGGCGGCGCTGAATTCGGGGTTCTTCTCGAGGACGAGGGCCTGGAACATGGTTTCTCCTGTTGGGGGCGCAGCGCTGGGGTTCGCGCGCTTCGCGGCTCACCGCCAGCCTACCCGAGGCGCAGCAGTTGAACTCGCCGCCAGCCTACCCGACATGCTGGCGCAGGACCTTGACCAGCTGGCTGCTCGTGTTGCGCAGGCGCTGGGCCAGCAGCTGCGTGAGCTTGACCAGCAGCTTGGCGCCGATGTCGGGCCGGGCGCGGATCAGGCGCTCGACGCCGGCGCGATCGAGCACCGCCGCCTCCACCTCCGACAGCGCCCAGCAACTCGCGTAGCGCGGCTCGCCGTCGAACATCGACATCTCGCCCAGCACCGTGCCGGGCCGCAGCACCGCCAGCCGCGTGTTGTCGCCGCGGATCTCGCGGTCCGCCTCCGGGCCGATGCGCTTGCCGACGTCCACCGTACCGCGCAGCAGCAGCATCATCCAGTCGTTGGCGTCGCCTTCCACGATCAGCATCTGACCGGGCTGCGCGCGCACGTGCACCATCAGCGAGCCCAGCACGTCCACCTCGGCGGGGCTGAAGTCCTGCAGCAGCACGCTGTTCTCCATCAGCTCGGGCCAGCCGGAGAGGCGCTCGCAGGCGCCGCACACTTCCAGCCCGGTGGCGCGCATCTGCTCCTCCAGCGTGGGCGTCGCCATCGCGTTCAGCGCTGCTGCAGCCAGGCGGCGATGTCCTGCGCCGCCGCGTCGGTGGCCGCCGCCAGCGCGCGCACGCCGCCGGGCGCATCGGCACTGGGCGCCGCGCGCTGCACGTTGAAGCTGCGCTGCGCCAGCAGCCGTTCGCCGCCGCCGGTGTTTTCCAGCAGCGTGCAGCGCAGGCGCAGCACGCCCTGGCTGGCCGTCGGCGATTCGAACAACTGGCTGAATTCCTCCAGTTCCACCCGCAGCACCGGTGGCGGCGAGCCACCGCGGCGGACCAGGGCGGCGCCGGCGGCGGAATCGAGCACCGGGCGCTCGCGCCCCAGCACGTCGCGCAGGCGCTGGCGCAGCAACTGGCCCGGCGGCGCGCTCCAGCGCGCATAGGCGTAGGGGCGCAGCTCGTTCGGATCGTCGTAGCCGAGGCGGTACAGCAAGGCCGGCGTCTCCAGGATGCCGCTCACCTCGACGTCCGGCAGCACCAGCGCGGCGCGGGTCGGCGCGGCGCCGGCGGCCTCGCTCGCCTGCGGGCCGAAGTCGTACATGGTCTGCCGCTTGGGCTTGCTGGGAAGCGCACTGCAGCCGGCGAGCGCCAGTGCGCCCAGGGCGAGGACGGAGCGCCGCTTCATCGACTGGCCCCGGGCACCCGGAAGCCCGGCTCGCCGGGCCCCGGCTGCGGCGCGCCTTCTCCGTAGATCAGCATCTGCGGATTCTCGGTCAGCTCGTTGATCGCGCGGCGCAGGGTGCGCACGGTGCTGGTGGTTTCCTCGGTCGCGCGGTTGAGGCGCGGCAGCGTGGTGGCGCTGAAGGTCTCCACCACGTGCGCCAGCGCATCGCTGCCTTCGCCGATGCGTTGCAGCGGTCCGCCCGGCGCGTTGACCTTCTGCGCGACCTGCCCGAACTGCGCCGCGGCGGCACTCACCTGGTCCGCGGTGGTGCGGAAGTGTTCCACCGTGGTCTGCACGCCGCGCAAGGTGACGGTGGCCTGGGCGATCGCCGGGTCGAGCCGCTGCGTCATGGTGTTGTCGATGCGGTGGGCGAGCTGGTTGGTCGCGCCCGCGGCCTGGCTGATGTTCTCCAGCGCGTCGGCAATGCGCTTCTGGTTCGGGTCGCCCAGCAGCGTGTTGACGCGCTCGGTCACCTCCTTGACGCGATCGAGGATCACCTCGCCGTTCTCCTCCAGCCGCGCGAGCAGCCCCGGCTCCAGCGGGATGCGCGGCGGGTTGTCGTCGTCGGGCTGCAGGCGCGGCGCCGGCTTGCCGTGGTCCGACAGCTGGATGAAGGCCAGCCCCGTCACCCCCTGGTAGCTGAGGGTGGCGAAGGTGTCGCGCGTGAGCGGCGTGTCGCGGTCGACCTCGAGGCGCACCAGCACGTTGCCGACGGCCTTCGGGTCGAAGCCGATGCGCCGCACCTTGCCGACGTCGACGCCGCGAAATCGCACCGGCGCCTGCTCCTGCAGGCCGGTGACCGTCTCGCGGGTGGAGATCTCGTAGGTGTCGCGCACGCCGGTCTCGCGCGTCAGCCAGGACGCGAGCCCCAGCACCAGCGCGGTGAGCAGCGCCACGAAGATGCCGGCGGCCATGGCGTGGGCCTTGTTTTCCATGCCTGCTTTTTACCTTGATCAGATCGCGAACGGGTATTCGCGCAACAGTTCCATCGCCCGCTGGCCCCGCTCCCCCAGGAAGAAGTCCTCCACGAAGGGATGGCGGAAGGCGATCACCTCGCGCGGCCGGTCGTTGACGATCACGCGCTGGTCGGCCAGCACCGCGATGCGGGTGGACAGCTCGAACAACGTGTCGAGGTCGTGGGTGACCATGATCACCGTCAGCGCCAGGTCGCGGTGCAGCGAGCGCAGCAGGTTGACGAAGCCGTCCGAGCTCTCCGGGTCCAGGCCCGCCGTGGGCTCGTCCAGCAGCAGCAGCGGCGGATCCATGATGAGGGCCCGCGCCAGCGCGGCGCGCTTGATCATGCCGCCCGACAGTTCGGAAGGCATCTTGTCGGCGTCGACCGGCTTGAGGCCCACCATCTGCAGCTTGACCATCGCCGCCTCGACGATCAGCTTGTGCGGCAGCGTCTTGAGCTCGCGCAGCGGAAAGGCGATGTTCTCCAGCACGGTGAAGGCGGAGAACAGCGCGCCGTGCTGGAACAGCATGCCGATGCGGCTGGAGGCGCCGCGGCCGGAGAACTCGCCCACCGGGTGCCCCATGATGCGCACCTCGCCCTTGTGCGGGCGCTCCAGCCCGAGGATCTGGCGCAGCAGCACCGTCTTGCCGGAGCCGGACCCGCCGACGATCGACAGCACCTCGCCGCGCTGCACGCTGAGGTCGAGATCCTTGTGGATCACCAGGCGCCGGTCCGGCATCTCGAAGACCGACCACAGCTTGCGGATCTCCACCATCGGCTCCGAGGCATGGGGGCGCGGCGGCGCGTCCGGCTCCATCAGATCCCCACGTTGCTGAACAGGATGGCGAACAGCGCGTCCACCAGGATCACCACCGTGATCGCGGTGACCACCGAAGCCGTCGTGCCCTGCCCCAGGCTTTGGGTGTTGGGCTGCACGCGCAGGCCGAAGTGGCAGCCGATGAGCGCGATCAGGATGCCGAACACCACCGACTTCGACATGCCCAGCACCAGGTTGGAGACGCGCACCGCGTCCGGCAGCGCGCGCAGGAAGAACAGCGGGCTGATGCCCAGCGACAGGTCGGCCGCCACCATGCCGCCGATCAGGCCGGCGATCGTGGTCCAGCCGCTGATCAGGGGCATGGCGATCGACAGCGCCATCGCGCGCGGCATCACCAGCCGGTAGGTGTGCGAGATCCCCATCACGCGCATCGCATCGAGTTCGTCGGTCACGCGCATGACGCCGATCTCCGCCGTGATCGCGGAACCGGAACGGCCGGCGATCAGGATCGCGCCCAGCATCGGGCCGAGTTCGCGCACCAGCGCGATGCCCAGGATGTCGACGATGTACGCGTCGGCCCCGAACTGCCGCAGCTGCTGGGCGGTGAGGTAGGCCAGCACCACGCCGATCAGCCCGCCGACCAGCGCCGTGATCGGCAGCGAGGTCGCGCCGATGCGGTACAGGTGGCCGGAAAAATCGCGCCAGGGCGCCCGGTGCGGCGCCCGCACCAGCTCGCGCAGGTCGATCGTCAGCTGGCCGATCAGCTGCAGGAAACCCTTGAGGTGATCGCCGGCGCGCAGCAGCAGCGCGCCGAACCCGAGGTAGTAGTCGCGCAGGCCGGGGCGCTTGCGTTTGGGTCGCGCGCGCGTGAACTGGGCGACCCGCTCCAGGATCGCGCGCTGCGGCGGCAGCACCTCGAGCTGGTCCGGCCAGCGCTGGCCCCAGTGGTCCCACAGCAGCTGGGCGCCCACGTGGTCCAGCAACGCGGCCTGCCGCAGGTCCCAGGCCTGCCGGTCGCGCTTGCGCGGCAGGGCGCGCACCAGGTCGCGAAAGAGCTGCGGCCGCGAGAACTGAGCCGCCGTCCATTCCCCGAGCAGGCGCACGACGTCGCCCTGCGCCGCGGGCGCTTGTTCGACGCGGGGCGTGAGCTCGTTGGTGGCCATGGGAACTGTCCATCGTAACGGCAGAGCCGTCGTCCGTGGGGCGGCGGTATAAGGGCGCCAGTGCGACAGCGGCGACAAGGAGAAGGTCCATGGCCAAGGACGTGGTGCGCATCGGGGGCGCCTCGGGCTTCTGGGGCGACAGCTGCGTCGGGGCGCCGCAGCTGGTGGAACGCGGGGAGGTCGACTTCCTGGTGTTCGACTACCTGGCCGAACTGACCCTGTCCATCCTGGCGGCGGCGCGCGGCAGGAACCCCGAGCTGGGCTACGCCACCGACTTCGTGCAGGTCACCCTGCGCGAGATCCTGCGCGAGGTGGTGGCGGGCGGCATCCGCGTGATCAGCAATGCCGGCGGCGTGAACCCGCAGGCCTGCGCCGACGCGCTGCGGGCGCTCGCGGCCGAACAAGGCGTGCGCCTGCGCATTGCCGTCGTCACCGGCGACGACGTCGTGGCGCTGGCGCCCGCGCCGCCTTCCGGCAAGCTCCTCACCGCCAACGCCTACCTGGGCGCGCTGCCGATCCGCGCCGCACTCGACGCCGGGGCGCAGGTGGTGATCACCGGCCGCTGCGTGGACAGCGCGGTGACGCTGGGAGCGCTGATGCACGCGTTCGGCTGGGCCGCGGACGACTACGCGCGCCTGGCCCAGGGCAGCCTGGCCGGCCATCTGGTCGAATGCGGCTGCCAGGCCACCGGCGGCCTGCACACCGATTGGGAGGCCGTGCCGGACTGGCCGCACATCGGCTACCCGGTGCTGGAATGCCACGCCGACGGCAGCTTTGTGCTGACCAAGCCGCCGGGCACGGGCGGTCTGGTGAATCACGCCGTGGTGGCCGAACAGATGCTGTACGAGATCGGCGATCCGCGGCGTTACCTGCTGCCGGACGTGACCTGCGACTTCACGCAGGTGCGGCTCGAGGCCGTCGGCGACCAGCGGGTGATGGTGAGCGGCGCGCAGGGCCTCGCGCCCGGCCCGCAGTACAAGGTTTCGGCCACCGCGATGGACGGCTTTCGCTGCACCGGCCAGCTCACGATCGTCGGCCTGGCGGCGGCGCGCAAGGCGCAGCGCACCGGGGAAGCGATCCTGGCGCGCACGCGGGCGCTGTTCGCGGCGCGCGGCTGGCCCGACTACACGCGCACGCGCATCGAAGTGCTCGGCTCGGAGCAGGCGAACTTCGGGCCGCACGCGCGTTGCGGCGAGGTCCGCGAGGCGGTGCTGCAGGTGGCCGTGATGCATCCGCGCAAGGAGGCGCTGGAGCTGTTCGCACGCGAGATCGCGCCGGCCGGCACGAGCTGGGCGCCGGGCACCACGGGCGCCGGCGGGCGGCCGAGCCCTTCGCCCTGCATCCGGCAGCTGGCGTTCTTCGTCGACAAGGCGCAGGTGACGCCGCGCGTGGACGTCGATGGGGAGATGCTGGAGGCGGCGATTCCCTGCGGCCAGGCGGCGGTGCCGCCGGCGCAGGAAGTGGATGCCGTGCCGGCGGCCTTTCCGCCGGCGCCGTGCATCGAGGTGCCGCTGGTGCAGCTTGCCTGGGCGCGCAGCGGCGACAAGGGCGATACGTCCAACATCGGCGTGATCGCGCGCCGGCCCGAGTGGCTGCCGTGGCTGCGGGCGCAGGTGACGGAGCAGCGCGTGAAGGAGTGGCTGGCGCACCTGGTGGCCGGCGAAGTCCGGCGCTTCGATGTGCCCGGCATCGGCGCGATGAATTTCGTGTGCAGCGAGGCGCTGGATGGCGGCGGGATGGCTTCCTTGCGCAACGATCCGCTCGGGAAAGGGATGGCGCAGATCCTGCTGGCGATGCCGGTGCAGGTACCGCAAGGGTGGGCTTCGTAGGCTGGCGGTGAGGAGCGAAGCTCCCGAACCCCAGCGTTGCGACAGCGCTGGGGTTCCGGCGCTGGCGCGCGTCACCGCCAGCCTACGCAACCGAAAATCCCGCCTTCATCGCCCCCCGCAGGTGATCCACCAGGCACTGCACCGCCCGCGGCACCTGCGGCGACCACGGCCGGATCGCGTAGATCGCATCGCCGAAGAAGCCGAGCGGCCGCCACTCGGGCAGCAGCGGCACGAGCTGGCGCGGCCCCAGGTGCGCGGCGGCGCTGAAGTCCGGCAGCAGGGCGATGCCCGATCCCGCCAGCACCGCGTCGCGCAGCACCTCGCTGTTGTTGGCGCGGAACGGCCCCTCCACGTTCACCACCACGCGTTCGGCCTTCCGGCCGGCACCCCGCTCGAACGACCAGGCCTGGTGGCCGCCCTGGCGCAGGTAGGCCAGGCAGGCGTGCCCGGACAGCTCCGAGGGATGGCGCGGCGTGCCGTGCCGCCGCAGGTAGTCGGGGCTGGCGACCAGCAGCGAGCGCGAGGGGCAGAGCTGCCAGGCCACATGCGTCTCCGGCGGTGCCTGCGTGTGCCGGATGGCGATGTCGAAACCCTCCTGCGCGAGGTTGACGAAGCGGTCGCTCAGGTCGAGGTCCAGCCGGATCTCGGGATACTGCTGCAGGAATGCAGGCAGCACGGGCGCGACGTGCTGGCGGCCCAGCGCCACCGGCGCGCTCACCCGCAGCAGGCCGCGCGGCGAGCCGGCCAGGTCGCGGATGCCGGCGAAGCTGTGCGCGATGCGCTCGAAGGCGCCGCGCGTCTCGTCCACCAGTTGCTGGCCGGCCTGCGTGAGTCCCACCGAGCGCGTCGTGCGGCGCACCAGCGGCACGCCGGCCACGCGTTCCAGCTCCGCGATCCGCCCGCTGACCGAGGCCTTGGAGATCCCGAGCCGGCGCGCCGCCTGGGTGTAGCTGCGGGTTTCGGCCAGCACGGTGAGCAGGTGCAGGTCGGCGAAGGCGGGGGTGGCGGCGGCAGTCACATTGTTCATTCTGGCAAACAATGTGATCGCCGCCCGCGCCTTTGCAAACCGGCGCCGCGGGCCTAGACTGGCCCGACCTCCCTGCGAGAACCACGACCATGAACGCACCCGACAAGAACCGTCCCGCCGCCACGATGGCGTCCATCGAACACTGGATCGCCGGCAAGCTGGCCCCCGGCCAGAGCGGCCGCCGCGCCGACGTGTTCAACCCCGCCCTCGGCCAGGTCAGCGGCCGGGTGGCGCTGGCCAACGCCGGCGAAGTGGCACAGGCCGTCGCGGCCGCGCAGGCTGCCTTCCCGGCCTGGGCCGACACGCCGCCGCTGCGCCGCGCCCGCGTGATGTTCAGGTTCCTCGAACTCCTGAACCGCTACCGCGACGACCTGGCCCGCATGATCACCGCCGAACACGGCAAGGTGTTCACCGACGCGCAGGGCGAGGTCACGCGCGGCCTCGAGATCGTGGAGTTCGCCTGCGGCATCCCGCAGCTGCTCAAGGGCGACTACACCGACCAGGTTTCCACCGGCATCGACAACTGGACGATGCGCCAGCCGCTGGGCGTGGTGGCCGGCATCACGCCCTTCAACTTCCCGGTGATGGTGCCGATGTGGATGTTCCCGGTGGCGCTCGCCGCCGGCAACTGCTTCATCCTCAAGCCCAGCCCGCTCGATCCGACGCCCTCGATCCGCATGGCCGAACTGCTGAAGGAAGCGGGCCTGCCCGATGGCGTGTTCAGCGTGGTCCAGGGCGACAAGGAAGCCGTCGACGCGCTGATCGAGCACCCGGACGTGAAGGCGATCTCCTTCGTCGGCTCCACCGCCATCGCGCAGAAGATCTACGAGACCGGCGCGAAGCACGGCAAGCGCGTGCAGGCGCTGGGCGGGGCGAAGAACCACATGGTGGTCATGCCCGACGCCGACATGGACCAGGCGATCGATGCGCTGATCGGGTCGGCCTTCGGTTCCGCCGGCGAGCGCTGCATGGCGATCTCGGTCGGCATCCTGGTCGGCGAGGCCGCCGACAAGATCATGGACAAGCTGGCCGAGCGCACGCAGGCGCTGAAGGTGAAGAACGGCACCGAGCTCGATGCGGAGATGGGCCCGATCGTCACGCCGGCGGCGCACCAGCGCATCACCGGCTACATCGCGCAGGGCGAGACCGAAGGCGCGAAGCTGCTCGTGGACGGCCGCAAGTTCCAGGGCGCGGCGGCCGGCGCCGGCTGCGACAGCGGCTTCTGGCTGGGCGGCACGCTGTTCGACAACGTGCGGCCGGACATGAAGATCTACCAGGAGGAGATCTTCGGCCCGGTGCTCGGATGCATGCGCGTGAAGGACCTGAAGGAAGCGGTGGACGTGATCAACGCGCACGAATACGGCAACGGCGTCTCGTGCTTCACCCGCGACGGTAACGTGGCGCGCGAATTCGGCCGCCGCGTGCAGGTGGGCATGGTGGGCATCAACGTGCCGATCCCGGTGCCGATGGCGTGGCACGGCTTCGGCGGCTGGAAGAAGAGCCTGTTCGGCGACATGCACGCCTACGGCGAGGAAGGCGTGCGCTTCTACACCAAGCAGAAGTCGATCATGCAGCGCTGGCCGGAGAGCATCTCGAAAGGCGCGGAGTTCGTGATGCCGACCTCGAAATAGCGGTGGCTGGCGGGAGAGAATGCCCTCAACGCAAAAGCCGCGAAAGTAACGCGAAAGCCGCAAAAGTAAACTCCTGCCAAGGATTCCTTTTGCGGCTTTCGCATTTTCTTGTGCGGCTTTCGCGTTGAGGCTGTTCGAACACCGCTCACGACGAGGACGAGGGGAGACATGAGCTACAACAGCTTCGACTACATCATCATCGGCGCCGGCACGGCGGGGTGCCTGCTGGCGAACCGGCTGAGTGCGGATCCGAAGAGGCGCGTGCTGCTGATCGAGGCGGGGCGGCGCGACGACTACCACTGGATCCACATTCCGGTCGGCTACCTCTATTGCATCGGCAACGAACGCACCGACTGGCTGTACTACACCGAGCCGGACGCGGGCCTCAACGGCCGCAAGCTGCGCTACCCGCGCGGCAAGACGCTCGGCGGCTGCTCCAGCATCAACGGCATGATCTACATGCGCGGCCAGGCCCGCGACTACGACGGCTGGGCGCAGCGCCTGGGCGACGCGAGCTGGCGCTGGGAGCACTGCCTGCCCTACTTCAAGAAGCACGAGGACTACTACAAGGGCGCCGACGCCGTGCATGGCAGCGGCGGGGAATGGCGCGTGGAGAAGCAGCGCCTGCGCTGGGACGTGCTCGATGCCTTCGCGCAGGCCGCCCAGGAAGCGGGCATCCCGCACAGCGAGGACTTCAACCGCGGCAGCAACGAAGGCGTCGGCTACTTCCAGGTCAACCAGAAGGGCGGCTGGCGCTGGAACACCGCCAAGGCCTTCCTGCGCCCGACCTGCTACGGCCGCCCGAACTTCGAGCTGTGGACCAACGCGCAGGTCACGCGCCTGCTGTTCGAGACGCTCCCGGATGGCACGAAACGCTGCCGCGGCGCCGAGGTCTGGACCGGCGAGGGCATGGAAACGGCGCTGGCCGCGCGCGAAGTGCTGCTGTGCGCGGGCAGCATCGGCTCGCCGCAGTTGCTGCAGCTCTCCGGCATCGGGCCGGCCGGGCTGCTGCGCGAGCACGGCATTCCCGTGGTGCAGGACCTGCCCGGCGTCGGCGAGAACCTGCAGGACCACCTGCAGATCCGCGCCGTGTTCAAGGTGGACGGCGTGGCGACCCTGAACACGCTGGCCAACAGCTGGTGGGGCAAGCTGAAGATCGGCATGGAATACGCGCTGAAGCGCAGCGGGCCCATGAGCATGGCGCCCTCGCAGCTCGGCGCCTTCACGCGCAGTTCGCCCGAGCAGCCGTATCCGAACATCGAATACCACGTGCAGCCCCTGAGCCTCGACGCCTTCGGCGAGCCGCTGCATGGCTTCAACGCCTTCACGGCCAGCGTCTGCAACCTCAACCCGACGAGCCGCGGCTGGGTGCGCATCCGCAGCAACCGCTTCGCGGACGCGCCGGCCATCGCACCCAATTACCTGAGCACCGACGCGGACCGCAAGGTCGCGGCCGATTCGCTGCGCGTCACGCGCCGCATCGCGGCGCAGCCGGCGCTGGCGCCCTTCCACCCGCAGGAGTGGCGGCCCGGCGTGCAGTACCAGAGCGACGAGGAACTGGCGCGGCTGGCAGGCGACATCGCCACCACCATCTTCCATCCGGTGGGCACGACGGCGATGGGCGCGGACGACGACCCGCTGGCGGTGCTGGATGCGCGCCTGCGCGTGCGCGGCATCGCCGGCCTGCGCGTGGTGGACGGCGGCGCGATGCCCACCATCACCAGCGGCAACACCAACGCACCGATCCTGATGCTGGCGGAAAAAGCCGCCGAGTGGGTGCAGAAGGAGGTGCCGCGGCACTAGCAAGCGGTGCGGTGCGGTGCGGTGCGGTGCCGCGCTGCGCTCTGTGCCCTCCGGTCCGGCGCAGGACGGCTTTGTCCGCCTCACTCCATGTCCCCCGGCGCGGTTGAGAGCACGGGCCTTGGCCGAAGCCACGCCCGCGCCTCCTCCTTGACTTCCGGAGTCGGACAAAGCCGTCCTGCGCCTGCGGCGTTGCATGGTGGAGCAGCCGCTGCCCCGGGGTCAGCCAGGAGCGCAGCGCTACGATGCTCCCGAGGGGATCGGAGGCAACGCTGCTCCCGCTGGCCTTCCGGGAGCCCGGCCGGGCTGCCCCTGTCATCCGCAGGACTTTGTATTGCGTCAAAACTCCTTCGCCGCGCATGGCCGAGCCGGGAAATCCCGGATGCACTGTGCCTGTGCGTCGCTGTACAGTCCGGGCACTCGCGTTGCGCCCCAGGCGGGTGCAACAGGACGAGGGACCGAGGAGACAAACCCCCAATCAGAAATCGAACATCGCCGGCCCCCGCAAAGATCGGGGACCGACTCGAAGGCGCCGCTGTCCAGCGGCGCCTTTCTTTTTGGGCCCGGCACGCTCCTGGCGCTCCAGCACGGCGCCTCCTTCCTGCGCCGACTCTGCCCATAATGGGCGATGGACGACATCGTGCGCCAGGCCATGGCCAAGTGGCCCAACGTGCCGCATTGCTTCGGCTGGCTGGCACTCGACGACCGCGGCAACTGGTACATGCGGGACGACCGCGTGCAGGCCGCCGGGCCCTTCCCGCAGGCCAAGGGCTCGCTGTTGCGGCACGAGAAGCTGATCGACTTCATCCACCGCAACTACGACCGCGACGCGCAGGGCCAGTGGTTCTTCCAGAACGGGCCGCAGCGCGTCTATGTCGAACTGCAGGCCACGCCCTGGATCTGGCGCGTCGCCGGGGCCGACGCGGTGACCAGCCACACCGGGCTGGCCGCGCAGGTCCAGGGCTGCCTCCTCGACGAGGAGGGGCGGCTCTACCTCGTCACGGACCGCGGCTTCGGCCTGGTGCACACGCAGGACATCGTGCGCGCGTCCGATGTCGTGGAGTCGGGTCGCTGGGTGCCCGAAGAGGTTCGGGGGGCGGACCTGCCCGCCCGCTTCGGCTACGTGACGAGTCCAGCGGGGCAACGGCCCTGAAGCAGCGAAGCCGGCGCAAGGCCGGCTTCGGTGGCGAGAGCGGCGCGCGCCCGCTTACTTCGACGCGTTGACCATGTATTCGACGGCAGCCTTCACATCGGCATCCGGCGCCGTGCTGCCGCCCTTGGGCGGCATCGCGCCCTTGCCGTGCAGCGCGTTGTTCTGCAGCGTGGGCAGGCCCTGCGCGATGCGCGGCGCCCAGGCCGCCTTGTCGCCCAGCTTCGGCGCTCCGGCGACGCCGGCACCGTGGCACATGCCGCAGGTCGCGTCGTAGAGGGCCTTGCCATTGCCGGCGGCGGCAGCGGGAGCCGCAGCGGGCGCGGCGGCGGCGGTCGTCGCCGCGGCGGCCGGCGCGGCGCTGGGGGCCGCAGCGGCAACCGGAGCAGCGGGAGCCGCCGGTGCGGCAACAGCCGGTGCGGCAGCAGCCGGGGCCGCGGCGACCGGAGCGGCCCCGGCAGCCGGAGCGCCCGCCACCGGGGCGGCCGGCGCTGCGGGCTCGGCGAACTTCGCGCCGGCCGCGTTGGCCATGTAGGCCACGCCGCGCGCCACTTCGACCTCGCCGAAATCGCCGCCGGCCTGCGGCGGCATGGCGCCCTTGCCCTTGACGGCGGAGGCGACCAGGGCGTCGAAGCCGGTCTTGATGCGGTTGGCCCAGGCGGCCGCGTCACCGAACTTCGGTGCGCCGGCAGCGCCCGTGGTGTGGCAGGCCGTGCACTGGGCCTTGAACACTTCCTCGCCGCTGCGCAGCGGCCGGTTGGCATCGCGGATTTCCACGGTGCCCACCTTGCGCAGGCGCTCGGCGACGCCGCGCTCGATGTCCTGCGTCGTCACGCCACCGAGGACGTACTTCTCGACATCCCTGCTGCCGGCGGGCTTGTCCTCGGACACCACGTACGACACCAGCGCGATGATGATGAACACCGGGACGACGAAGGCGAACAGCACCGTGATCAGCAGTTGCTTGGGAGTCTTGATCGGGCCAGTGTGGGCGTCGTCCAGCGTGCTGTCGCTCATGGTGTTTCTCGTTGGAGGCGTTCTTTGATGAACCCGCGATTATATCGGGCGGTCCCGATGGGCCCCCGCCCGTCGGGTTTCGGGCGGGCGGGCAGCGGCGCGGGGGCCGCGCTTGACCTGCATCATCCCGCCGCTCGGCGGTCTCGCGGACGCTCGGGGCCGGAGGTCTCCCCAGCAATGTCCGGCGCATCCGCCCTCAGCATCATCCGCGAAGAACACGCGGCCGTGTCGGCCCTGCTGCGCTCGCTGCGCCTGCTCGCGGCCAAGGGGCCGGGCGAGCGCCGCGCGCAGTTTTTCGAGAGCATGCGGGCCATGCTGTTCTACCTGGACGAATTTCCCGAGCGGCGCCACCATCCGAACGAGTCGAACCTGCTGTTCCCGATGCTGCTGCGCGCCACGCCGGAACTGCAACCGGTGATCGAGAAGCTCGAGGCGGACCACGCGTCCGGCGAGCACCGCGTGCGCAAGCTGCAGCACATGCTGGTGGGCTGGGAGTTCCTGGGCGAGGCGCGCCGCGACGGCTTCACCGTCGCCCTGAACGACTACATCCGCCTCTACCTGCAGCACATGCAGGTCGAGGAAACGCACCTGCTGCCGCATGCGGCGCGGGTGCTGAGCCCGGCGCAGCACGCCGAGCTCGATGCCGCCTTTGCCGCGGCGCTGGACCCGCTGGCCTCGGGCCGCCGCGAGCCGGTGTACGAAGAACTGTTCGATCGCATCGTGGGACAGGCGCCCTCGCCCGTCGGCCTCGGCCACGGCTGAGGCCTGCGCGGTCCAGTCGCCCTGCACCACGCGGGCCGTGGGGGCAGGTGCAGCCAGCGCGCCTTCGCGCTATAACGGGTCCACAGGCCACGCGGGCCTGCAGGCGCCCATGCGCGCCATCCGCACTCCCATGGAGGAACGAATGAACAGGCTCATCTTCGTCGTCGCCGCGCTGGCGCTAGCCGGCTGGGCCTTCGTGGGCAGCGGCGTCGCCGCCGAGAAGGCGGTGCAACTGCCGCCGCCGGCGCAGGACGTCAACGGCACCGCCGCCACCGAAACGGCCGTCTTCGCCGGCGGTTGCTTCTGGGGCGTGCAGGCGGTGTTCCAGCATACGAAGGGCGTCCTCAGCGCGGTCTCCGGCTATGCCGGTGGCGAGCAGGGCACGGCCCACTACGAACAGGTCGGCTCCGGGCGCACCGGGCACGCGGAATCGGTGCAGGTCACGTACGACCCACGGCAGGTTTCCTTCGGCACGCTGCTGCAGGTCTACTTCTCCGTCGCGCACGATCCGACCACGCTGAACCGGCAGGGCCCGGACAGCGGCTCGCAGTACCGCTCCGCGGTGTTCTACCGCGACGCGCAGCAGAAGGCGGTGACCGAGCGCTACATCGCGCAGCTCGATGCAGCGAAGGTGTTCCCCTCCAGGATCGTGACCCAGGTCACCCCCCTGAAGGCGTTCTATCCCGCCGAGGCCTACCACCAGGATTACGCGACGCGGCATCCGGAGTCGCCGTACATCGCGACCTTCGACCTACCGAAGATCGCGAACCTCAAGGCCATGCTGCCGCAGCTTTACCGCGACAAGCCGGTGCTGGTGGCGGCGCAGACCAAGGGTTGACGGGGGCCGCCGCCGCCCCGGGGGACGGCGGCGTCCTACTGCAAGGCACTGCACTCGGGAAGGCCGCACGGCCGGCCAGGCTCCTATGCTGCGACGGTTGGTCCATTGCCGTGCCAGCCCTCACAGCCCCCATGCCAGTCCGCCTGCCCCGTCCCCGCTTCGCCCGCTCCGGTCTTGCCGGCGCGCTGATCTGCCTCGCCGCGGCTGCGGCATGGGCGTCGCCTGAACCCTCTGCGCTCGCGAGTTCCGCGACCGGCGCGGCTGCCACGCACCATGCCGCGGTGGCCCAGCCAGGGCCGTTGGCGCAGTTCGGCTCCACGCGCGTCTCCGCCGGCGTGCGCGAGGTGGCGAACTGGGCCTTCTTCACCCGCGACAACCGCGGCCGGGCGGTGGTGATCCTGGACAAGCACGAAGCGACCGTCTACGCCTTCGACCCCCAGGGCAAGCTGCTGGCGACGGCACCGGCGCTGCTGGGCCTGACCATCGGCGACGACACGCCGCCGGGCGTCGGCGACAAGCCCTTGTCCGAGATCCCGGAACACGAGCGGACCACGCCCGCCGGCCGCTTCATCGCGCAGCCGGGAGAGGACGACACGGGTGTCGACGTCGTTTGGCTGGACTACGGTGCGGCCGTCGCGATGCACCGCGTGATCACCACGTTTCCGGCGCAGCGCCGGCCGGAACGGCTCGCTTCGCCCGATCCCAAGGTGCGGCGCATCTCGTATGGCTGCATCAACCTGCCGATCCCGTTCTACGAGCAGGTGCTGAGCCCCACGGTGCGCAAGATCGGCGCGGTGGTGTACGTGCTGCCCGAGACGCGGCCCCCGGGCGAGGTCTTCGGCTCCTGGGACGTCACCGATCCCGCTGCGCGGCCCCCGGCGGGCGCGCCCGCGGCGTCGGCGCGACCGGCCAGCCCCCAGGCGCACGCGCTGCGCACGGCGGCCGCGGCGGCGGGGTTCTGAGCGTGCCTCAGGAGTCGGCGACGTTCCAGAACGGCCGGATCTCGATGTAGCCACCCGCGCGTGCACAAGGGGTCTCGGCCACCAGGCCGATCACCTCTTCGATAGCATCCGCTTCGATCACCGAAAAGCCCGCGAGCGCGAGCGCATGCTGCGCATAGGCTTGGGTCGTGACGACCGGCTCGTCTTCCCAGTTGCGCACCGTGCGGACTTCCGGGCGCACCGCGGCCATCAGGCTGCCGCGCCGGCGGATCACATCGTCGGCAGCGGTCACGCGCGCCTTGTCGGCTTCACTCAACGCGTTCCACCCGGCTTCATCGCCGTAGGCCAGGCACAGGAACTTCATCGCTACCTCCGGAGGGTGTGGGTGCGAGCGGATTGTGCGGCTGGCTGGACTCTGCTTGGCAAGGCTCACGCCAGCAGTTGGTCCGGCCGGGTGTGCCCGGCCGTGGGAGCGAAGCCACGGCCCGGCGGGACGTGGCCACGCGCCCGTTCGACAATCCGCGCAGGAGAACCCCATGAGCTTGCCGTCGCCCGGGCGCAGGGAGATCGACCACCGCACCATCAAGCTGCTGGTCGGCCTGATCGCGATCACCTTGCCGCTCCTGACCAGCGCGTTGTCCCCCTCGCCGCTCGGCTCGATCAGCGCTTCGTACTACGAAGGCGGCTGGCCGCAGAGCATCTTCACGGGCTTCCTGTTCGCGATCGCCGCCTTCCTGCTGGCGTACAACGGCTACTCGAGGCGCGAGATGGCCTTGAGCAAGACGGCAGCGGCAGCCGCACTGGGCATCGCGCTGTTTCCCTGCAAGTGCGGCACGCACACGGAACTCGTCCCCGGGGTGCACGCCATTTCGGCCGCCGTCATGTTCGTGATCCTGGCCTTCCTGTGCCACGAGTTCCGCCTGCGGGCGCTGGTCAAGGGGTACCCGGAGGCGAAGCTGCGCGCGCACATCTACGTCGCCTGCGGTTCGGTCATCGCGATCTGCATCGCGGTGCTGGCCCTCGATTCGTTCAGCGGCGGCGCCTTGAGCGCGCGCGCTCCGCGGCTGACCTTCTACGGCGAGGCGGCGGCCCTGCTTGCCTTCGGCGTCTCGTGGCTCACGGCCAGTCGCGTGCTGCCGGGGCTGACCACGCAGGGGGAAAGGTTCTCCCCCTTGAAGGAATCGGCGCCGGACTAGCGCCGGCCCGGCGCCGCACGCCCGCTCGCCATCGGCCGCCCGCTACAATGGCGCGACGCGGCTGTAGCTCAGTGGATAGAGTATTGGCCTCCGAAGCCAAGGGTCGTGGGTTCGATCCCCGCCAGCCGCGCCACTGGAAAGCCTTTTCGAGATCTCAGTGACCAGAGGAGGGGCCGCAACGACGCCCGCCGGCTCGGGCACCGCCAGTGGTTCTCCTGCGTCCGGGCCCCAACCGGAGCCGGCCGGCCATCCAGCGTCACGACAGTATCCAGCGGGCGAGCTGCCTTGCTTCCCGATCGCTGATGCGGGGGCGCTCGCTGCCGTTCGGCATCCTCGCGCGACCCCAGTGCGGCCCGAGGTTCGCGTCGTTGCCTTCCTGGATGACGGCCATGAGGCTTGCTTCAGGATTCTTCATCCGCTGGTAGACGGCCTTGATCGTCTGGAAAGACGGACCGATGCTGCCCCTGTCCATGGCGTGGCACTGCATGCACTGCTTCTCTTCGGCCAACTGCGCGTTCGCGAGAGCGGGTCTCGAAGCGCCGAGGGCAAGGAGGGCGATGGCGGCGATCGCGAATTTCACGGATCTTCTCCAGGAGGGAACGCCAGACTCAAGCTACTCGCCAGGTCGCCATCCGGTTTGATGCGCCTCAGGATTCCAACGCCCCGTCCCGCTGCTCCCTGCATCAGAGTTCCACGCGCTGCAGGTGTTCGGCCACGACACAGGACCACTTGTGCTGCTCCTCGATCGCCTGGCGCAGGCTGTCCGCGGCGACGGGCTCGCCGTGCGTCAGGAACACGCGCTTCGGCGCACGCGGCAGGAGGCCGATCCAGCGCAGCAATTCGCTTCGGTCCGCGTGGGCCGAGAGCGAGCCGAGGCTGGCAACCTCGGCGCGAACCTTGACGTACTCGCCGTGGATCTTGATCTCCCTGGCGCCGCCGGCCAGGGCTGCGCCGCGCGTGCCTGCCGCCTGGTAGCCGGCGAGCAGGATCGTGTTCCGCCGGTCCGGCGCAAACGCCTTCAGGTGGTGGACCACACGGCCCCCGGTTGCCATGCCGCTGGCCGAAACGATCACTGCGGGGAAGCGCATGTCATTGAGCTTGCGCGACTCGTCGACTGAATTCACCACCCGCGCCGCATGGCACATCAGGTGGCACTGGTCCTCGTCGAGCCGGTGTTCGCTGCGGTGCTTGTGGTAGATGGCCGTCACGTCGGCGGCCATGGGACTGTTCAGGAAGACCGGCAGGTCAGGAATCCGATGCTGCTGCTTGAGGACGGCGACCAGGTACAGCAAGGCCTGCGCGCGGCCGACGGCGAAAGCGGGCACCACGACGATCCCGCCTCTTGCCGCCGTCCGGTTGATCACTTCGGCGAATTGCGTGGCGGCATCTTCGTGCAGGTGCATGCGGTCGCCGTACGTCGACTCCATCACGACGTATTCCGCAGCCGGCGGGGCGTCCGGCGGGCGCATGAGGATGTCTTCGTCGCGCCCGAGGTCACCGGAAAACAGCAGCGACCCCGTGTCCCAGCGGACGTGCACGCTGGCCGCGCCCAGGATGTGTCCGGCGAGGCCCAGACGCATGCGGACACCTGGAACCGGCTCGAACTCTTCTCCGAACGCCTTGGTCCGGAACAGGGGAAGGACCTTGCGCGCGTCCTGTTCGGTGTAAAGCGGCAGCGCGGGGTGATGCTTCGAGAACCCATGGCGGTTCGCGAAGAAGGCGTCCTCCTCCTGCAGGTGACCGGAGTCGGGCAGCATCAACGCGCTGAGGTCGCGCGTGGCTTCGGTGGCGAACACGGGTCCACGAAAGCCCCGTTGCGCCAGCGCCGGCAGGTAGCCGCTGTGGTCGATATGGGCATGGGTCAGTACCACCGCATCGATGGACCGGGCATCCACCGGGAAAGCATCCCAATTGCGCAGGCGGAGTTGCTTGAGGCCCTGGAAGAGCCCGCAGTCCACCAGCACCCGCTTGTCCTCGTGCTCGAGAAGGTAGCGGGAGCCGGTGACGGTGCCCGCCGCACCCAGGAAGGTCAGACGCATGCCATCCTCCATTCAGGCCAGCCTGAGACACCCAGCCAATGTAGGAGTCGCGGTGCCACGGACCTTGAGCACCGTCAAGCGCACGGCGGCATCCGGACCGCGCCAGTTCCCCCGTCGGCGTACTTCAGCACCGCTTCGGCCTGGCCGGGACGCGCTTGATGGCCATCAAGGTCCTGCGGCGAACGCGCCCTAGATTGGATCCACGTCCTTGCGGGGCGATGGAGGAAGCCATGTCACGGATCGCTCTCGTCACCGGCGGAACCCGGGGAATCGGTGCCGCCACCGCGCTTGTGCTCAAGCAGGCGGGCTACCGCGTGGCCGTCACCTACGCCGGCAATGAAGCGGGCGCCCAGCGATTCCGGGAAGCCACGGACATTCCCGCGTACCAGTGGAGCGTGGCCGACTTCGCCGCTTGCCAACGGGGCGTGGACCGGCTCGCGACCGAGCTCGGCCCGGTGGAGATCCTGGTGAACAACGCCGGAGTGACGCATGACAGCATGCTGCACAAGATGACGCACGAGGCCTGGGAATCGGTCATCGGCATCGATCTCGGCGGCTGCTTCAACATGTGCCGTGCCGTGATCGGTGGAATGCGCGCGCGCAGCTTCGGCCGCATCGTGAACATCGGTTCCGTCAACGGGCAGCAAGGGCAGGTCGGCCAGGCGAACTACGCAGCAGCCAAGGCCGGCATCCTCGGCTTCACCAAGGCGCTCGCGCTCGAAACGGCCTCCCATGGGATCACCGTCAACGCCATCGCGCCGGGCTACACCGCCACCGACATGGTGACCGCCGTGCCGGCCGCCATCCTGGAGACCATCGTCGCCCGCATCCCGGTCGGGCGTCTCGGAAAGCCGGAGGAAATCGCCCGGGCCGTGCTGTTCCTGGTGGCCGACGAGGCCGGCTTCATCACCGGTTCGACCCTGTCCGTCAACGGCGGGCAGCACATGGAGTGAGCCGGGAGACGAGTGTGGCGCAGGCCTCCAGCACCTTGTCGGCATCGACCCGTTCATGGCCGCAAGCGGCCGGCATCGGCGTGCGATGACACGCCCGCCGCGGCGGCGCTCATTGCATGGCCGTCCCGAAACCCGGATACACCATGAAGGGCTCCGAAGGATGGTCCGCCCGATCAATCTTCCCTGGAAGGTCGTTGGCGCGGCCGTCGCCGTAGGTGCACTCCTCGGGCTTCTCATGCGTGGCAGCGGTCGATGACCACGCGTGAGCCGTGGACGCGGCTAAACGTCCACGGCTCCCGAATGACGAACGCCCGTCCGGCGAAGCACCGCGCGGGCGTTCTTGCATGCCTCAGGCGACGAAGTCCTGCGGCTGCGCGGCGAATTCCGCAGCGCCGATCACCCCGAGCACCTCCGGCGCCGCGGCGGCCAGTGCGCCGTTGTGCGCATAAACCATCGCCAGCTCGCCACCCACGGCCGCCGTGTCGCTTCCCGACACCAGGACACCCTCGAGAGCGGGCTGCAGCGCCCAGTTGGGCGCCGCGCCCTGCTGCTCGAACTGCGACG
The DNA here is from genome assembly GCF_016722765.1 of Ramlibacter alkalitolerans. Taxonomy (GTDB): domain Bacteria; phylum Pseudomonadota; class Gammaproteobacteria; order Burkholderiales; family Burkholderiaceae_C; genus Ramlibacter; species Ramlibacter alkalitolerans. The sequence goes on from NZ_JAEQND010000005.1 coordinate 60,126, forward strand.
CCAGTCCGGCGAAGTCGAAGGTGACGACCTTGCTGTGATGCAGGACATCGGCCGCCGTCGGGTCGTAGTCCGCCGTGCCGTCGATCACCATCTGCAGCGTGGACACCGTCTGCTGGCCGGCGAACCAGTCCTTCAGCACGAGACCCTGGCCCGCGCCGGTGGACAGCGTCAGATCGTTGCCACCGCGCGTGAAATGCAGGTCGGCGAACTGCACCTTGCCCAGCGACAGGGTGTCGTTCTGCGCGCCGGAAGCCGCCACCGTGTCCAGGCCGTCGCCCGCATTGAACGCGATCACCTGCGCATCGGCCGCGCCGGTCTCGATGCGGTCGTTGCCGGTGCCCCCCGCGAGGAAGGCCTTGCCGCCGGCCTGCAGGGTGTCGGCGCCCGCGCCTGCGTCCATGGCGCTGCTGCCCTCGAAGTCCCGCAGCAGGTCGTTGCCGGCCAGCCCTTGCAGGAAGTCGTCGCCGGCCTGGCCGTCCAGCGTGTTGGCGCCGGCGTTGCCCGTGATCCGGTTGGCCAGCGCGTTCCCCGTGCCCGCCACGGCGGCCGCGCCCGTCAGCACCAGGTCCTCGACGTTGGCGTCCAGCGTCCACGCGACCGCCGACTTCACCGTGTCCACGCCCTCGGCGGCCTGCTCCAGCACGCTGTCATGCAGGCCGACGACGTAGGTGTCGTCGCCGGCGCCGCCGGCTAGCACGTTGGCCGCGCTGTTGCCCGTCAGCACGTTGTCCTGCGCATTGCCGGTTCCGTCGATCGCCGCCGTCCCGGTCAGCGTCAGGTTCTCGAGGTTGTCGCCCAGCGCGTAGCCCAGCGAACTGCGGACCGTGTCCGTGCCCGCGCCGGCGTTCTCGATCACCACGTCACCGGCGGCATCGACCACGTAGGTGTCGTTGCCGGCGCCGCCCGCGAGCGTGTCGTTGCCCGCCTTGCCGTCGAGGGTGTTGGCCCCGCTGTTGCCGGTGAGGCTGTTGTCCTCCGCGTTGCCGGTCCCGGAAATCCCGGAGCCGCCGGCCAGCACCAGGTTTTCCACGTTGAGGCCCAGCGTGAAGCTGGTGCTCGCCACCGCAGTGTCCGTACCTTCGCCCCCGTTCTCGACGATCGTGTCGATGGAGGTCACGAAATAGGTGTCGTCGCCGGCGCCGCCCGCCAGCACGTTGGCCGCCGCGTTGCCGTGCATCTCGTTGTCGAGGGCGTTGCCGGTGCCGCTGATGGCGCCTGCGCCGGTCAGCGTCAGGTTCTCCACCGTGGCAGCGAGCGTCCAGCTGACGCTGCTCTGCACGGTGTCGCGCCCTTCGCCTGCGTTCTCGACCACCAGGTCGCCGGCGTTGTCGACGACGTACGTGTCATCGCCCAGGCCGCCGGCCAGGATGTCGGCACCGGCCTTGCCGTCCAGGACGTTGGCGCCGTCGTTGCCGGTGATCTCGTTGGCCAGCGCGTTGCCGGTTCCCTTGAGGTTCGCCACGCCGGTGAGCGCCAGGTCCTCGAGGTTGGCGGCAAGTGTCAGCGAGACGCTGCTGATCACCGCATCGCGGCCTTCGCCGGCGGCTTCGCCCACGATGTCCAGCACGCTGTCGACCAGGTAGGTGTCGTCGCCGGCGCCACCCCGCATGGTGTCGCGCCCGGCGCCGCCATCGAGCACGTTGTCGGCGCCGTTGCCGGTGAGGATGTTGGCCAGTTCGTTGCCCGTGCCGTCGATGCTCGCCACACCGGTGAGCGTGAGGTTCTCGAGGTTGGCACCCAGCGTCCAGCCCACCGAACTGCGCACGGTGTCGGTGCCGGCCCCTGCGGCCTCGATCACGACGTCGCCGGCCTCGTCGACGACGTAGGTGTCGTTGCCCAGGCCGCCGGCCATGGTGTCGGCGCCGGCTGCGCCGTCCAGCGTGTTGATGCCGGCGTTGCCGGTGATCACGTTGTCGGAGGCGTTGCCCGTCCCGGAGACGTTGACCGTGCCCGTGAGCGTCAGGTTCTCCACGTTGGCGCCCAGCGTGAAGCTCACGCCCGAGCGCACGGAGTCCAGGCCTTCGCCGGCCTGTTCCACCACGCTGTCGCCGAAGCCCACGACGTAACTATCGTTGCCCAGTCCCCCCGCGAGCACGTTGGCGCCGGCGTTGCCGGTGATCACGTTGTCCGCCGCGTTGCCGGTGGCACTGGCCGCGGCCGCGCCCACCAGCGTGAGGTTCTCGAGGTCCGCGCCCAGGACGTAGCTGATGCTGCTGTTGACGGTGTCGGTGCCTTCGCCGCTTTGCTCCACGACCACGTCGCCGGCGTTGTCGACGAAGTAGCTGTCGTTGCCCAGGCCGCCGGTCAGCGTATCGGCGCCGGCCTTGCCATCCAGCGTGTTGTTGCCGGTATTGCCGGTGATCACGTTGGCCAGCGTGTTGCCGGTGCCGGTCACGCCCGCCAGCAGCTTCAGGTTCTCCGTGTTCGCCCCGAGCGTCCACGAGCCGGAGGACACGACCGTGTCGACGCCCGCGTTCGCCTGCTCCACCACCGTGTCGCCCAGGCCCACCGTATAGCTGTCGTCGCCCAGGCCGCCGGACAGCACGTTGGCGGCGCCGTTGCCGACGATCACGTTGGCCAGCGCGTTGCCGGTGCCGTCGATGGCGGCCGTGCCGACCAGCGTCAGGTTCTCGAGGTTTTCGCCCAGCACGTAGGTGACGGAGCTCTTCACCGTGTCCGTGCCCTCCAGTGCGTTCTCCAGCACCTGGTCTCCGGCCGCATCGACGACATAGGTGTCGTTGCCGGCGCCGCCACGCAGGGTGTCGTTGCCGCCCTGGCCGTCCAGGGTGTTGTTCCCGGTGTTGCCGGTGATCTCGTTGTCCAGGCCGTTGCCCGTGCCGGAGATGTTGCTCGCGCCGCCCAGCACCAGATTCTCGACTTCGGCGGCGAGGCCCAGGGTCGTCGTCACGACGGCCGTGTCGATGCCCTCGCCCGCCTGCTCCACGATGGTGTCCAGCGCCGTCACGAAGTAGGTGTCGTTGCCCGCGCCGCCGCTCAGCACGTTGGCCGCCGTGTTGCCGCGCATCTCGTTGTCCAGGGCGTTGCCGGTGCCGTTGATGGCCGCGGTGCCCGTGAGCGTGAGCTTCTCCACGTTGGCGCCGAGCGTCCAGTCGATGCTGGCGAGGACGGTGTCGTCGCCCTGGCCCGCCTGCTCCAGCATCGTGTCGCCGGCGCCGACGATGTACGTGTCGTCGCCAGCGCCTCCGGCGAGCACGTTGGCGGCGGCGTTGCCGGTGATCACGTTGGCCTGCGCGTTGCCTGTACCGTCGATCGCAGCGGCGCCGGTCAGCGTCAGGTTCTCGAGGTTCGCACCGAGCGTCGTGCTCACGCTGGCGCGCACGGTGTCGACACCGGCCGCGGCGTTCTCCGTCACCGTATCGCCGGCGTCGTCGACGACATAGGTGTCGTCGCCCGCGCCGCCGGCGAGCGCATCGGCGCCGCCCTGGCCGTCCAGGACGTTGGCGCCGGCGTTGCCGGTGATGGTGTTGGCGAGCGCGTTCCCCGTGCCGTCGATCGCGGCCGCCCCGGTCAGGACCAGGTTCTCGACGTTGCCGCCCAGCGTGTAGCTCACGCCGGAACGCACCGTGTCCGTGCCTTCGCCGGCGTTCTCGGTCACGCTGTCGCCGGCATCGTCCACCACGTAGGTGTCGTCGCCCGCGCCGCCCGCGAGGCTGTCGGCACCTGCGCTCCCGTCCAGGGTATTGGCCGCCGCATTGCCCTGGATCACGTTGGCCAGCGCGTTGCCGGTGCCGTCGATCGCGGCACTGCCGGTCAGCGTCAGGTTCTCCACGTTCGCGCCCAGCGTGACGCTGAGGCTGGCGAGGACGGTGTCGGTGCCTTCGTTCGCGTTCTCGGTGACGGTATCGTCGGGAGCGTCGAGGACGTAGGTGTCGTCGCCGGCACCGCCGATCAAGGTATCGCCGCCGAGCAGCCCGTCGAGGACGTTGTTGCCGCTGTTCCCCGTCAGGACATTGTCCACCTCGTTGCCGGTGGCGGACACGTTGGCCGTTCCGATGAGGGTGAGGTTCTCGAGGTTGGCGCCCAGCGTCCAGTCGATCGCGGAGTCGACCTCGTCCTTGCGGCCTTCGCCGGCCAATTCGATCACCGTGTCGCCAGCATCGACGAAGTAGACGTCCTCCCCGAGGCCTCCGATCAGCACGTTGGCAGCAGTGTTGCCGGTAAGGACGTTGTCCAGGTCGTTGCCGGTGCCGTTGATCGCATCGGTTCCGGTCAGCGTCAGGTTCTCGAGGTTCGCGCCCAGCGTCCAGCCGATGCTGCTCTGCACGGTGTCCTTCACGCCCTCGCCGGCGTTCTCCACCACGACGTCGCCGGCGTTGTCCACCACGTAGGTGTCGTCGCCCGTGCTGCCGATCAGCGTGTCGGCCCCGCCCAGGCCATCCAGCACGTTGTCGGTGTCGTTGCCGGTGATGGTGTTGGCCAGCGCGTTGCCGGTACCGTCGATGCGGTTGGTGCCGGTCAGCGTCAGGTTCTCGACGTTCGCCTCCAGCGTCCAGTCGATACTCGTGAACACCGAATCGATGCCCTGGTTGGCCAGTTCCACGACGGTGTCGCCGGCGTCGACGAAGTAGGTGTCGTTGCCCAGGCCGCCGGTGAGGATGTTGCGCCCGCTGTTGCCCGTCAGGACGTTGTCGAGCGCATTGCCGGTTCCGTCGAGCTTGTTGCCGGCACCGACCAGCGTGAGGTTCTCGACGTTCGCCGCCAGCGTGTAGCTGACGCTGGCTTGCACGGTGTCCGTGCCCTCGCCGGCGTTTTCGATCACCACGTCGCCCACGTCGTCCACCAGATAGGTGTCGTTGCCGGTGCCGCCGCTCATGGTGTCGGCGCCGGATCCGCCATCGAGCAGGTCGTTGCCGCCGTTGCCGATCAGGGTGTCGTTGCTGCCGCGGCCATCGAAGATGTCGTCGGCGGCGGTGCCTGTGAGGATGTCGGACTGGGCGGTGCCGGTGAAAATGGCCATGGAATGGGCTCCCTTGATGTGACTTGCTTGCACGCACCTGCTGCGGCTGGGCAGCAGGTCGTCGATGAACATGGAACGGGGCGCCCGCGCGCAGGTGCGCAGCGGACGCGGATCGGCAGGCAGGCAGGCGTGCGCGCCGTCGAAGGCACGCCCGTCGCTCGCTTGGCGACGGTTGCTGGGTGTTCTTCCTCCCTCCCTTGCCGCGCCGCTGGACGACCGGCACGGCGCTACGCGTTGGAACGAATGCGGCTGAAGCTGTTCGACTTCTTGTTGCGAAACGGGTGCAAGAAGCGGACCATCGATCCGTGTGAAAACTTTCGCATGCTGCGAGCGTCGGCGGGGAGAAATCCCCGGCGCAAGACCCAACTCCGCGGAAAGCTTGATCCACGGCAAGGTTCTTCCCCCACTCCCGGGGGCGGCCGGAAGCGACGGTCCCTCGCGTCTCGCCTTCGAACCCACATGACAGGAAAGTCGCGTGAAGTGCCGCCCATCGACACGTGACTTCTTCACGTCCAGGCGGGCCTTCTGTCGCGCAGGCCGTCGCGCGTGCAATTGCGGCTTCACTCTTGCTTGCAGGGCCGATACTCTGCGCGGTTGCTTCTCGCCCCCATGCCCATCCCATTGAACCGCCGCCCCTGTTGCGGCAGCGTCCGAGCACGGCGCTGCACTGCATGCGGCCGCCGCCATCCCTCATGAATTCGGATGAACTCCGGGCCGCGGTCGCCCAGACGGCGCCCCTGCTGCGCACCGCGGCCCTGTTCGCCCTCGCCGGGGCGCTGCTCCTGCTCGTCCCGAGCTGGTACATGCTGGAGGTGTACGACCGCGTGGTCGGCAGCCGCAGTCACTCCACACTGGCCATGCTGACGCTGCTGGCCGTCGCCGCCTACCTGGTGATGGAGGTGATGGACTGGGCGGCCGCCAGCGTGCTGCGCGCCGCGGGCGCCCGCTTCGAGCGGCAACTCACACCGCGCGTGTTCGATGCCTGCTTCGCTGCCCGCCTGCGCAAGCTGCCGGCCGGCAGCCTGCAGCCGCTGCAGGACCTGCATCTGCTGCACGTTTTCTTCCCGGGTCCCGCGGTGCGCGCCGCGCTCGAGCTGCCGGTCGCGGCCGTGTTCCTGGCGGTGGTGGCGGCGATCCACCCCCTGCTCGGCTGGCTCACGCTTGGCGGCGCGCTGGTGCAGGCGGCCGTGGCGTGGGCCAACGAACGCAGTACGGCGCAGCGGCTGGTCGCCGCCAACCGCGCTGCGCGCGAAGCGCAACTGCAGGTGGACGCGTCGCTGCGCAACGCGCAGGTCATCGAGGCGATGGGCATGCTGCCGGACATCCACCGCCGCTGGATGCAGCGCCAGCGTGACTACTTGGCGCTGCAAAGCCTCGCCTCCGACCACGCCGGCACCTGGCAGGCCGCGTCCCGCTTCGTGCAGACCACCATGGCCTCCGCCCTGCTGGGCGTGGCCGCGTGGCTGATCCTTCGCGGCGAACTGCACAACGGAGGCGGCCTGATGATCGTGGCCTCCACCCTCGGCGGCCGCGTGCTGGCGCCGCTGGTCACGCTGATCGCGCAGTGGCGCAGCGTCGCGGGCGCGCGCGATGCCTGGCAGCGCCTGTCACGACTGCTGGCAGCCCTGCCTGCGGCGACCCCCGCCATGGCGCTGCCGGCCCCGAGCGGCCGCTTCGCCGCCGAGAACCTCGTCGTCCCGGTGCCGGGCACCGGCATCCCGGTGCTGCGCGGCGTGCGCTTCGCGCTCGAGCCAGGCGAAGTGCTGGCGGTGGTCGGCCCGTCCGCTGCGGGCAAGACGACGCTGGCGCGCGCGCTGGTGGGCCTGTGGCCTTCCACGGGCGGCCGCGCACGCCTCGACGGCGTCGATGTCGCCGCCTGGGACAAGGCCGAACTCGGGCCCCACCTGGGCTACCTGCCGCAGGCGGTGGAACTGTTCGACGGCACGGTGGCCGACAACATCGCGCGCTTCGACACGCCGGACCCGGCCAGCGTCGAGGCGGCAGCGCGCAAGGTGGGCCTGCACGACACGATCCTGGCGCTGCCCCAGGGCTACGCCACCGAGATCGGCAGCGACGGTGCGCGCCTCTCGGGCGGCCAGCGGCAGCGTCTGGCGCTGGCGCGCGCCTTGTACGGCGATCCCGTGTTCGTCGTGCTGGACGAACCCAACGCGAGCCTGGACGAGGCCGGGGAGCGGGCCCTGGCCGAAGCCATCGCCGCTGGCAAGGCGCGCGGCACCACCTTCGTCGTGATCACACACCGGACGAGCATCCTGGCGGTGAGCGACAAGATGCTGGTGCTGGCCGACGGCCAGATGCAAGGCTTCGGTCCGCGCGACAAGGTGCTGGCGGCGCTGCAGGTGGCGAATGGCGACACGCGCCGGCAGGGCGAGCCGCCACGCAGTCCTGCAGCGGCGCGACCGGGCGTGCTCGGCTGGCCAACGCGCCAGGAGGAGGCGTGATGCGCGCCGCCTCGCACGCCAGGCAGGACGCCGGCGCCCTGCTGCGCCCGTTCCGCCGCGAGTTCGCTGCCGTGGGGGTGTTCAGCGGCGTGGCCAACCTGCTGCTGCTGGCGCCCACCATCTACATGCTGCAGGTCTACGACCGCGTGCTGGTCAGCCAGAGCGAGCTGACGCTGCTGGCCGTGTCCGTCATCACCCTGTTCCTGTTCGCCGTGCTGGCGTTCGCCGAGGGCGTGCGGTCGCGCGTGCTGGTGCGCACCAATACACGCCTGGACCGGCAGCTGGGCACGCAGGTCTTCAACGCCAGCTTCGAGGCTTCGCTGCGCGAGACCGGTCACAGCCCGGCGCGCTCCTTCGCCGACCTGGCCGTCGTGCGCCAGTTCCTCACCGGGCCGGGCGTGTTCGCCTTCTTCGACCTGCCCTGGGTTCCGATCTACCTGGGCGTGAGCTTCTTCCTGCATCCGATGCTGGGCTGGGTGTCCACCGCCTTCGCGGTGCTGCAGGTGCTGCTGGCCCTCTTCGGCCACCAGCGCACGGCCGGGCCCGCCGAGGCCGCGGCGCGCAGCGCCTCGGAAGGCGACCTGTACCTGCAAGCCAAGCTGCGCCATGCCGAGACGCTGGACGCCATGGGCATGCTGCCGCGGCTGCGCGCGCGCTGGCGCCAGCGACGCGAGGCGGCGCTGGCCCTGCACGCGGCCGCCGCCGAACGCAACCAGCGCATCGCCAGCCTGAGCAAGTTCGTGCGCTACACGCAACAGTCGCTCACGCTGGCCGCCGGGGCGCTGCTGGTGATCGACGGCCAGCTCACGCCGGGCGCCATGATCGCTGCCAACGTGCTGGCGGCGCGCGCGCTGGCGCCGATCGACCACGTGGTGGGCAACTGGCGCGCCTTCGTCGGCGCCCGGGGCGCCTGGCAGCGCCTGCGCGGCCTGCTGCAGTCCTTCCCGCTGCAGCCTGCTCAGGAGCCGCGCGCGCGTCCCGCCGGGGCAGTGCGACTGCGCGGGCTGACCGCCAGCGCACCGGGGCGCGCAACGCCGATCCTGCGCGGAATCGACCTGGACATCGAGGCCGGCCAGACCCTCGTGATCCTTGGCCCCTCCGGCTCCGGCAAGTCCACGCTGGCGCGCTGCCTGGTGGGCATCTGGCCGGACGCGCAGGGCGAGGTGCTGCTCGATGGCCGGCCGCTGGCGGGCTGGAACCGCGAAGCGCTGGGCCCGCACGTCGGCTACCTGCCGCAGGACGTGGAGCTGTTCGACGGCAGCGTCGCAGAAAACATCGCCCGCATGGCCGTGGCCGAGCCGGCGAAGGTGATCGCGGCCTCGCGCGCCACCGGCCTGCACGATGCCATCCTGCGCCTGCCCCAGGGCTACGACACGCCGATCGGCGAGGCCGGCGGCGTGCTCTCCGGCGGCCAACGCCAGCGGCTGGCGCTGGCGCGTGCCCTGTATGGAGACCCGGCGCTGCTGGTGCTGGACGAGCCGAATGCCTACCTCGACGACGCTGGCGAGCTCGCGCTGCTGCAAGCCATGCGGGAGCTGCGCCGCCAGGGTCGCACGCTGGTGCTGGTCACGCACCGCCTGCCGGCGCCACAGCTGGCCGATCGCGTGCTGGTGCTGCGCGATGGCGCCGTCGCCGCCTACGGGCCGCCCGCGCAAGTGCTGTCCTCCGGGCCCGCCGGCGGTGCGCCCGGCGCCGCCCTTCCCCAACCTGCCTGAGTCGAAGCTGAGCGAGTTTCCATGGCCCTCGTCTCCTTTTCCCGCCGCAACGCGCGGCCGCCGCCCCCGCCGGCCGAAGAGGCCCAGCCCGCGCCGGCCGGCGAAGACGCGCGCCGGCCGGTGCGCATCGGCCTGGCGGTGCTCGTCCTCGGTTTCGGCGGCTTCCTGTTGTGGGCGTCCGTGGCGCCGCTGGACGAAGGCGTGGTCGCGCCGGGCAGCGTCTCCATCGATACGCGGCGCAAGGCGGTGCAGCACCTCACCGGCGGCATCATCAGCCAGGTGCTGGTGCACGAAGGCGAACGGGTACGCGCCGGCCAGCCCCTGGTGCGGCTCGACGCCGCCGCGGCCAAGGCCAACTACGAGTCGGCCCGGCAACGCTACCTGGGCCTGCGCGCGGTGCAGGCGCGCCTGCTGGCGGAGCAGGCCGGCGCTGGCCAGATCGCATGGCCCAGCGAGCTCGTCGAGGCCGCACGCGATCCGCTGGTGCGCCAGCAGATGGACAACCAGCAGCAGCTGCTGGCATCGCGTCGCGCGGCGCTCGCCGCCGAAGTGCAGGCGCTGCAGGAAAGCGTCCGCGGCCAGGAAGGCCTGATCGTGTCGTACCGCCAGATGATGGACAGCCGTCGCGGCCAGCTCGCGCTGCTGCAGGAGGAGCTGAAGAACACGCGCGAGCTGGTGCAGGAAGGCTACGTGCCGCGCAACCGCCAGCTGGAACTGGAGCGCATGGTGGCCGACTCCGTCACCGCGCAAGCCGACCTGCAGGGCAATGCCGTGCGCGCGCAGCAGGCGATCCTGGAATTGAAGCAGCGCGAGCTGGCGCGGCGCCAGGACTATCGCAAGGAGATCGAGCAGCAGCTCGCCGACGTGTCGCGCGACGTGATCGCCGAGGGCGAGCGCTTCCGCTCGGTGCGCAACGACCTGGAACGCACCGAGATCCGGGCGCCGGCGGACGGCCAGGTGGTGGGACTCGCGACGCAGACGGTCGGCGGCGTCGTGCAGCCGGGGCAGAAGCTGATGGACATCGTGCCCGAGCACGATCCGCTCCTGCTGGAGGCGCGGGTGCCGCCCCAGTTCATCGACCGGGTGCATGCGGGACTGGCGGTGGACATCCGCTTTTCCTCCTTCGCGCATTCGCCGCAGCTGGTCGTCGCCGGCCAGGTGCGCTCGGTGTCCGGCGACCTGATCACCGAGGGGCAGAACACGCCGCCCTACTACCTCGCGCGCGTGTCGGTCACGCCCGAAGGCCTGCGCGCGCTCGGTCCGCGCCAGCTGCAGCCGGGCATGCCCGCCGAAGTCGTGTTCCGCACCGGGGAGCGCTCGCTGCTCACGTACCTGCTGCATCCCCTGGCCAAGCGCATGGCGGCCTCGATGAAGGAGGAATGAGCTTGAGGGCACGGAGCAAGAGCGCGGCGTGGCTGCGCTGCCTGGCGCTGGCGTGCGCCAGCGGCGGGTTCGTGCCGGCAGCCGGCGCGATGGACCTGCTGCAGGCCTGGCAGGCCGCCGTGATCAACGACGCGCAGCTGCGCGCCGCGCGCGCCGCTGCAGCATCGAACCGCGAACGGCTGCCGCAGGCGCAGGCGCAGCTGCGCCCGCAGGTGAACCTGAGCCTGCAGCGCAGCCGGAACGACCTGAACAGCGAGTCGGCCGGGCCGCTGGGACGGCCGGTGCAGGATCAGCTGGTCTACACGAGCGCGGCCGATTCGCTCACCGTGCGCCAGCCGATCTACCGCCCGCAGTTGCGGGCGCAGGTGCGGGTGGCCCGCGCCCTGGTGGAGAACGGCGAGGCCGTGTTGCAGCAGGAAGAGCAGCGGCTGGCGATGCGCGTCACGCAGGCCTACTTCGAAGCGCTGCTGGCGGAGGAGCAGCTGCGGCTGGTGGGCGTGCAGCAGGCCGCCACCACCGCGCAGCTGGAGGCCGCCCGAAAGGGCTTCGCCGGCGGCAGCGGAACGCGCACCGACATCGAGGAGGCCCAGGCGCGACTGGACCTCAACTTCGCGCAGGAGCTGGAGGCGCGCCAGGCCGTCGAGTTCACGCGCCGGCAGCTGGCGCAGATCGTCGGCCAGCCGGTGGCGCAGCTCGCGCCGGTCGACGCCGAGCGGCTGCCGCTGGCGATGCCGCAACCGGCGCTGCTGGAGGACTGGCTGGCGCGCGCCCGCACGGCGAGTCCGGAGCTGCGCGCCGCGGCCGCGAACGTGGAAGCGGCGCGCCAGGCGGTGGAGCGCGCGCGCGCCAATCACCTCCCGACCCTGGATGCGCTGGCGCAGGTCGTGCGCAGCGACAGCGACAATCCCACTCGCGTGGACACCCGCTACACGCAGAAGGCGATCGGGCTGCAATTGAACGTGCCGATCTACCAGGGCGGCCTGGTCGACTCGCAGGTGCGGCAGGCGCTGGCCGACGTCGAGCGCAGCGAGAGCGTGCTGGAGGCCACTCGCCTGGACCTGGAGGCGCGCGTGTTCCGCGAGTTCCGCGGCGTCGGCGAAGGCATCGCGCGCATCCGAGCCCTCGAGCAGGCCGTGCGCTCGGCAGAACAGCTGGTGCGCTCCAGCCGCCGCTCGCAACAGGGTGGCAGCCGCAGCGTGCTGGACGTGCTGAACGCGGAGCAGCAACTCGGATCGGCGCAGCGCGACCTCGCGCAGGCGCGCTTCGCCTACCTGCTGTCGCTGGTGCGGCTGCGAGCGCTGGCCGGCGAATGGCAGGATGCCTCGCTGGCGCAGGTCAACGGCTGGCTGCGGCCCTGAGGTCAGGCCTGCCTGGGCGGGATGTCCAGCCCGCGCTGCACCGCGGGCCGCGCCACGAAGGCATCGAGCACGCGCCTGACCTCGGCGAAGCGCTCGAACTCCACGAGCTCCCCCGCGCCGTAGAAGCCCACCAGGTTGCGCACCCAGGGGAAGATCGCGATGTCGGCGACGGTGTAGTCGTCGCCGACCATCCACTGCCGGCCCCTCAGGTGCTGGTCCAGCACGGCGAGCAGGCGCTTCGATTCGCTGACGTAGCGATCGCGCGGGCGCTTGTCCTCGTAGTCCTTGCCGGCGAACTTGTGGAAGAAACCGAGCTGGCCGAACATGGGCCCGACGCCTCCCATCTGGAACATCAGCCACTGGATCGTTTCCCAGCGGCGTGCCGGCTCCTGCGGGATCAGCTTGCCGCTCTTCTCGGCCAGATAGAGCAGGATCGCGCCGGACTCGAACAGCGGCAGCGGCTGCCCGCCCGGGCCTTGCGGATCGATGATGGCCGGGATCTTGTTGTTCGGGTTGAGCGACAGGAACTCGGGCGAAGTCTGGTCGTTGCTCTCGAAGCCGACGCGATGCGGCTCATAGGGCAGCCCCGTTTCCTCCAGCGCGATCGACACCTTCACGCCGTTGGGCGTGGGCAGCGAGTAGAGCTGGATGCGGTCGGGGTGGCGGGCCGGCCACTTCTTCGTGATGGGAAAGGCGCTCAGGTCAGGCATTCGGTTTCCTTGCTGCGAAACCCGCGAGGCTACGTGCAACCTGCCGCGGGATCAACCCGCTGCGGCGGCTTGCTTCATGAAGTGGGCGACCCCGACGATCTTCTCGACCGGCACGACGAAGGCGATGCCCTTGCCGGTTTCGTTCAGCTCCGCGGCCCGCACGATCTCGGCGAGGATGGTGTCGACCAGGTCGGCCCGCACCACCGTCAGCACGATCTCCTTCTCCGGCTCGATCGAGACGCCGAAGATCTTTTCCTGCTCGTTGATGCCGCCGCCGCGGCCGACCAGCACGGTACTGCCGCGCGCACCGGCCTGCACGGCGGCTTCCAGCACGGTGCTGCCCCAGCCGCGGCGCACGATGCTGACGATCAGCGATGTCTTCATGACGGCGACTCCTTGCGTTGCCCCTTGCGGCCCACCACGATGCCCAGCACCATCACCGACAGCGCTGGCGCCAGCGCGATCAGCGCGACCAGACCCAGGCCGTGGACCAGCGGATCCTGCCCGCCCATCGTCGACGAAGCACCGAAGGCCAGCGCGAGCAGGAAGCTGTTGGCCAGCGGCCCGGTGGCGACGCCGCCGGCATCGGCACCGATCGCCACGAAGTCGGTGCGGCACAGCCACATGGCGCCCAGCATGATGCCGTAGCCGGGCACCAGCAGCACCAGCAGCGGGATCTCGTGGTCGATGCGGAACAGGCCCAGGCCGACCGCCAGCGCGACGCCCACGCACACGGTGACCAGCACGAGACTGCGGCGGATCGATCCGCCCGAGGCTTCCTCCACCTGGTCGGCCAGGATGCGCACGGCCGGCTCACCCCAGGTGGTGACGAACCCGAGCAGCACCCCGAGCGGCACCACCAGCCACTGCTGCGGCAGCGCGCCGAGTGCTTCGCCGGTGATCCGCCCGAAAGGCAGGAACGCCAACCCGACGCCGAGGAGGAAGAGGAACAGCCCCAGCGCCGCCAGCACCGTGCCCAGGAGGATGCGCCGCACTTCCCTGGCCGGCATGCGCAGGAAGAGCGCCTGGAACACCAGGAAGACCAGCGCGAGCGGCAGGATCGCGAGCAGCACGCTCCAGCCGGTCTCCAGCACCTGCTCCAGCCAGGGCGCGGCATTCATCGCGCGAACACTCCCAGCAGCAGGATCGCGAGGATCGGACCGATCGACGCCAGGCCCAGGAGCCCGAAGCCGTCCTCGGAAGTGGAGCGCCCGGCCAGCACGGAACTCACGCCGAGGGCCAGCGCCAGCAGGGCCGGCGCGGCCACCACGCCGGTGGTCACGCTGCCGGCGTCGTAGGCGAGCGGAACGAAGCTCGCGGGCGCGAGCAGCGACAGTGCGATGACCAGCAGGTAGCACGCGGCCAGCAGGGTGCGGAAGGAAGAACCGCGGACGATGCGCAGCAGCGCGACGACGGCCAGCAAGCCGACGCCCACCGCGATGACGTACACGAGTTGCTGGCCCGAGATGGCACCTTGCGTGACCCGGTCGACCTGCTGCGCGAGGATCAGCACGTCGGGCTCGGCGGCCGTGGTCGCGAAACCCATCGCGAAGCCCACGATGGCGATGAGCCAGGCGGAGCCCTTCGTGGGCAGGTCGGCCCCGATGTAGCGCCCCATCGGCAGCACGCCGATCTCCACCCCGGCGAAGAGCAGCAGCAGCCCCAGCACCACCAGCAGCGCGCCGCCGAGGAACTCGAGGAACAGCGGCGCCGGCGCGTGGACGACGGTGAACTGCAGCACGCACACGACGGCGATCAGTGGAGCGATCGACTGCAGGACTTCGGGCAGGCGTTCGCGCAGCAGCGCGAGGAGGACGGCCCCGGCGCCGCGTCGTGCGGGCGAGGGGCTGTCAGTCTGCCGTGCAGCCGTTGCGGGCTGGGGACGGGTGCGACGGGAGGGAGAGCTCACGCGTGCCGATTCGATGCTGTGCCGCTGCATGCATCGTGGGTCCCCTGCGGCGCGCTGTCATTGCGCGAGCGCAATCACGCGGTCAGGTTTTCGCGAGCCGGAAAGAAGAAACCCGCGGTACGCTTGGGGCGCCACGGCGGGTCGATCGAGTTGGTTGCGCGGGCACGCACTGGCATTTCCTACACAACCTGCACCGTCGTGGTCGTCCCAGCGAGAGCCCGCAGGGCTGGTCCCTCCAGCTAGTACTCGGTTCGTGGCGTTCCCTTCGAATGCCCGGCACTACGGGTCACGCATGTACGGCAGCACGACCGGCAAGCAACGAGGAGCTGCCCTCGGACTGGTCGCGGTATCGCTGTTGCGAAGGAACGACATGGCCTAGTTGCCGAGCGCCTCTGTTACCGACCAGCTGTGAGCCGAATCACAACCCAGGACACACGGGAAGCGACGGTTGGCACCGCGGCCGTTATCGTCGCCTTGTCCATTTGCTCGTGTACTCAGAGGTCCCATGGTCACCGCCAACACAAAACACAAAGCTCTCCGCTCTTCGCTAGACACCATCATTGACGAATCGCTGTTGGCGCTCCACGCGGAAGCAGCACGCGTGTCGCAACCGATTTCACTTATTGAGTGGAAGCAGGACCACTCGGAATTGGATGACCTTAGCGACTCCGGATGGCTCATGATTGCATCCCAGAGCTTGAGAGCTGCTGGTTTGAAGCTGGTGTACTTGGCCGAGGATGAGGGGTCAGAGCCGTTCCCCATCAACGACGTCTTCTATGACATAGAAGCGGGAGGCACCTAGCCTGCAGGCAAGTCCTGCATAGAGCCCAGTAGCAATAGCACTCTGTTGTGCGGCATTCTTCCTCACACTCTCTCTTGGGCACGGTGAGGCCAAGGGGAACTGGTCCGCGGCGCTCCGACCGGGAGGTCGCCAAGCGCTCTGGCTCGTCGCGACGACTGCGTCAGATGGACACCCGTCCTGTACCGTTCCAACGGCACGGCCGAAGTGGAGGCATAGACGTTCGGGTACTTGACGACTCAGCTGGCCAAGCACTCCTTGAGAGGTGCCGCCCGACCTTTAATGAGGAGCTCAGGAGTCCCCGTCGGCCAGCACGAGTCCGGCGTACGAACTCTTGGGGCAGGCGGAACGTCAAGCACGGGCGACGGGGTCGCGCCTGCGCGGGAGTTCATTGGTGGAATCGCCGTCACAGCGGAAAGAACCCGCTTCCTTGCCGAA
Source organism: Ramlibacter alkalitolerans (assembly GCF_016722765.1). Lineage (GTDB taxonomy): Bacteria > Pseudomonadota > Gammaproteobacteria > Burkholderiales > Burkholderiaceae_C > Ramlibacter > Ramlibacter alkalitolerans. The sequence continues at coordinate 75,875 of NZ_JAEQND010000005.1, forward strand.
GATTGTAGAAGGACTCATTTACTGAGAAACCGCTAGCCATAACCTGAGAAATCATCGGCCGGAGACCCCGGCCCGTCGCTTCAGAGCCCCTCGCCGGCTGCCCGCCGGGGAGGGGGTTGTATTTGTGCGGTCACTGAATCAGCCTGGCCGCTTCCTTGCCGAAGAGCTGCTGGGTACCATGTGGAAACTGGCCCTGCGCGGAACTGCGCGGGGTTGTCACGCTTTAAAGGTCTCATGCTCACAGGCGAACTCCGCTCTCAAGTCGACGCCATCTGGAACGCCTTCTGGTCCGGCGGCATCTCCAACCCGATGGAGGTTCTAGAACAAATTACTTACCTCCTGTTCATCCGTCGCCTGGACGACGCTCACACCCTTGAGGAAAACAAGGCCTTGACCCTCGGCAAGCCCATGTCGAACCGGGTGTTCCCGGCGGGCACGGACGAAAAGGGGCGCGACTACCAAGACCTGCGCTGGTCGCGCTTCAAGAACTTCGCACCGGCCGAGATGCACAAGGTGGTCGGCGAGCACGTGTTTCCGTTCCTGCGTCAGCTGGGGGGCTCGGGCAGCAGCTACGCGCTGCACATGAAGGACGCACGCTTCACCATCCCCACCCCAGGTCTGCTGGCGAAGGTGGTAGACATGCTGGACCACGTGCCGATGGAGGACCGCGACACCAAAGGCGACCTCTACGAGTACATGCTCGGCAAGATTGCGTCCGCCGGGCAGAACGGCCAATTCCGCACGCCGCGCCACATCATCAAGCTGATGGTGGCCATGACGCAGCCTATGCCCAAGGACGTCATCTGCGACCCGGCCAGCGGCACCTGCGGCTTCCTCGTGGCGGCCGGCGAGTACCTGCGCGAACGCCATCCGGGGTTGTTCCGTGACGCTGCCGCCCGCGCCCATTTCCACAAGGGCATGTTCCACGGCTACGACTTCGACAACACCATGCTGCGCATCGGCAGCATGAACATGGCGCTGCACGGCGTTGACGACCCGGACATCCGCTACAAGGACTCGCTGAGCGAGGAACATGCAGGCGACGAGGAGAAGTACAGCCTTGTGCTCGCGAACCCCCCTTTCGCGGGGAGCTTGGACTACGAGAACACGGCCAAGGACCTGCTGGCCATCGTCAAGACCAAGAAAACCGAGCTGCTGTTCTTAGCCTTGTTCTTGCGACTGCTGAAGCCCGGCGGCCGTGCCGCCGTCATCGTGCCCGATGGCGTGCTATTCGGCAGCAGCAAGGCGCACAAGGAACTGCGGCGCATCCTGGTGGAAGACCACAAGCTCGATGGCGTCGTGTCGCTCCCGTCCGGTGCCTTCAAGCCCTACGCGGGCGTGTCCACCGCCATCTTGCTGTTCACGAAGACTAACTCCGGCGGCACGGACCACGTGTGGTTCTACGACATGCAGGCCGACGGCTGGAGCTTGGACGACAAGCGCCAGCCGCTGCTGGACGAAACGAAGTTGGGCCCAACACCGGCACTACCACTCAGCGAGGCCGAACACGCGAAGAACAACCTGCCCGACGCGCTGACTCGTTGGGCCGAGAGAGACTCCGGCGAGCGGGAACGTCCGCGCACCACGCAGAGTTTTTGCGTCCCAAAAGAGGAAATTGCCGCGCAAGGCTACGACCTGTCTCTTAATCGCTACAAGGGCGTGGTCTCTGAAACGATGGAGCGAGAACGCCCGTCGGAAATCCTCGCGAAGTTGAAGCAGCTTGAGGCCCAGATTCGAGAAGGAATGGAAGAGTTAGAGGGGATGCTGAAGTGAGCTTGGCGCAGTTCGGGACGTTGTTTGAATTCATTCGTAATGGAATGAATATCAAACAGGACAAGTCCGGGAAAGGCCTTCCCATCACTCGAATTGAGACCATCTGGAACTCGGCAATTGACCCTGAGAGAGTCGGTTTTGCGGACTTGGACGAAGCAGACGCACGAGGGTGGCTCCTGTCGGCTGGAGACATTCTCTTCAGCCATATTAACAGTGTGGAGCACATCGGGAAGTGTGCAATCTACGAGGGCCAGCCATCAAGACTTGTGCACGGGATGAATCTCCTCTGCCTTCGACCAAATTCCGAACGATTGATTCCAAGTTACGCCAAGCATCTCATTCGCAGCCCGATGTTTCGGGCAAAGCTTTCGAGCTATATAAACAAGGCCGTGAACCAAGCGAGCGTTTCCATTGGCAATCTAAAGGCCATCGAAGTTCGGGTAGGCTCTTTGTCAGAACAACACCGCGTTGCAGCCATTCTGGACAAGGCGGATTCCCTTCGCGCTAAGCGGTTCGAAGCTTCCGCACAGCTGCAGCGTCTAGGTCACGCGATGTTTGCGGAGATGTTCTCGGATGCATCCGCCAGTGGCTCCACAACAAACACGCTGGAAGAGGTGACTGAGCTCATTACGAAGGGGACCACGCCGACCACTCTGGGGATGCCGTTTTCAGAGTCAGGCGTCCCCTTCATTCGGGTGCAGAACTTAGTGGATGGCGTTGTCGATTGGAGGAGAGATACCCTATTTATCGACGGGCGGACTCATGATGCACTCGAGCGTTCCAAGATTCGCGGCGGAGACGTGCTGGTGTCAATTGCCGGCACAATCGGGCGAGCAGCACTCGTCCCAGCAAGGGCGCCAACGATGAATTGCAACCAAGCAGTCGCGATTGTTAGACCCAACACCAGACATCTGCTGCCGGAATTCCTGCGCTTTTGGCTTGCCGATAAGGAAGCCCAAGTCCAGATTCGCGGGGGAATGGTAACGGGTACTATCACCAACGCTAGCCTTGCGTTAATCCGCAGTTTGAAGATTCGATTACCCAGCATGCAGCGGCAAGCAGAGTTCGTTCAGAAGTTGTCTGCAGTAGAAAGGATTGGCCTTGAATTCAAAGCCGCCTGTTCGCTCCAAGAAGCGTGTTTCAACGCGCTTCGCCACCAGGCGTTCGCGGGGGAACTCTGAATGCGCGCACTCGCGACTGCAGTCGGCACGTTAATGCACGTTTGCGGCCCCGCCGAGCTAAGCCAGCCCACCTTACTGCAGTTGTGATGCCATGGCGGCGCACCAAATCCCTCCCTCAGAACACGCCCGCGCATGAGTAATTTCGCCTTTCTCCAGGCCGAGTGGGCCTTGGTGTTCGAAGCGGCCCAGAAGGCCGAACACCATACCCACGCCGACGCGCGCAGCGCCTGCTTCTATGCGCGTCGAGCCCTGGAGTTGGCGGTGTCATGGCTCTACACGCATGACAAGGCGCTGAAGCTGCCGTACCAGGATAGCCTCAGTGCGCTCATTCATGAGCCCACCTTTCGACAACTTGTCGGGGACGCACTGTTCACAAAGGCTAGGCTGGTCAAAGACTTGGGTAACCAGGCCGTGCACAGCACCAGAAAGGTCGCAACCAGTGACGCAGTAGCCGCCACACGCGAGCTGTTCCACTTCTGTTTCTGGCTCGGACGGACGTATGGTCGGACTGGGCGGCCTTCTCCGGGGCTCACGTTCGACGCCGGGCTGCTGCCCAAATCGCCTTCTCATAGTCCTGCGGTCACTCAGTCCGCGGAGCAGCTCCAGAAGCTCGGCGAGCAGTTGCGCGAGAAGGACGCCAAGCTGTCGGAGGTTCTCGCGAGCCGTGCGGCACTAGACGCGGAACTCCAGAAGCTGAGGGAGGAAGTCGCAGCGGCAAAGAAGGCGAACAGCGCTGTTCCCGACACGCACGACTATGCCGAGGCCGAGACCCGCAAGGCGTACATCGACCTCCTGTTGCGTGAGGCGGGCTGGGAGCTGGACCCGAAGAAGAATTTCGAAGTCGAAGTGACGGGCATGCCGAACGGCCAGGGAACAGGCTTTGTTGACTACGTGCTGTGGGGAGATGACGGCAAGCCCTTGATGCTCGTGGAGGCCAAGCGGACGACCAAGAGTCCGATGGTCGGCCAGCAGCAGGCCAAGCTGTACGCGGACTGCCTGGAGCAGCAGTACGGCCAGCGGCCGGTCATCTGCTATTCCAATGGCTACGAGCACTGGCTGTGGGACGACCTGTCCTACCCGCCCAGGCTAGTACAAGGGTTCTACAAGAAGGACGAGCTGATGCTGCTCGTTCAACGCCGTGGCTCCCGCAAGAAGCTCGCAGAGGCCCCTGTCAATGGCGCCATCATCGAGCGCTACTACCAGACACGTGCGGTACGCCGCGTCAGCGCCACCTTCGAAGTCGACCAGCAGCGAAAGGCGCTGCTCGTCATGGCGACCGGCAGTGGCAAGACACGCACGGTCATTGCTCTGGCCGACCTGCTGATGCGCTGCAACTGGGCCAAGCGCATTCTGTTCCTCGCTGACCGTGTGGCGCTGGTTAACCAGGCAGTCAACGCCTTCAAGGCCCATCTCCCGGACTCGGCCCCAGTGAATCTGGTGACAGACAAGGCCACGGAGGGCCGGGTGTTCGTCTCCACTTATCCCACCATGATGGGTCTCATTGACGAGACCTTTGACGGGCAACGTCGCTTCGGGGTGGGTCACTTCGACCTGGTAGTCATCGACGAAGCACACCGCTCCGTCTACCAGAAGTACGGCGCCATCTTTCGGTACTTCGATTCGCTGCTCGTCGGCCTGACAGCGACGCCCAAGGACGAAATCGACCGGAATACCTACGGCTTGTTCGAGCTCGAAGCGGGTGTTCCGACGGATGCCTATGACTTGGACCAGGCGGTTGCCGATGGACATCTGGTTCCGCCGGTGGCCATCTCCGTGCCGCTGAAGTTCCAGCGCGAAGGCATCAAATACGCGGACCTCTCCGAGGAAGAGAAGGCACAGTGGGACGAACTAGAGTGGAATGAGGACGGGACGGCACCAGACTCGGTCAGCGCCGAGGAGTTGAACAAGTGGCTGTTCAACATCGACACCGTCGACAAGGTGCTCGAGGTCCTGATGACGAAGGGCCAACGGGTCGCAGGTGGCGACCGCTTGGGCAAGACCATCATCTTTGCCAAGAACAATGCCCACGCGGACTTCATTGAGCAGCGGTTCAACGCGAACTACCCTGAGTACAAGGGCCATTTCGCTCGAGTGGTGACGTACAAGACCGAGTACGCCCAAAGCCTCATCAACGACTTCTCCCAGAAGGAGAAGATGCCGCACATCGCCATCTCCGTCGACATGCTGGACACCGGCATCGACGTCCCGGAGGTCGTGAACCTGGTCTTCTTCAAGATGGTGCGGTCGAAGACCAAGTTCTGGCAGATGCTCGGACGCGGAACGCGTCTTTGCAAGGACTTGTTCGGGCCGGGCGAGGACAAGAAGAACTTCTTCGTCTTCGACTTCTGCCAGAACCTCGAGTTCTTCAGCCAGAACCCTGCGGGGGTGGAAGGAGCGGCGGCCGAATCACTGACCACCCGGCTGTTCAAGAGCCGCTTGGAAATCCTGGGCGAGCTAGATAAGCGTTTGAAGGAGGGCGTCGCCGAGGCCGCGCCAGGCCCTTACGGCCACCCGACGCTCGCGGAATTGCGCGAATGGACGGTCCAATCGTTGGTTGAACGCGTGGGGGCGATGAACGTGGACAACTTCATCGTCCGTCCGCATCGGCAGGCCGTCGAGCGGTACGCCCAGCCTTCGGCCTGGAAGTCGCTTCAGCCGGAGGACTTCGACACTCTCAGCTCCGAGGTCGCGGCATTGCCGTCCCAATTGTCCGATTCGGACGAGGAGGCCAAGCGGTTCGACCTGCTTGTCATGCGTGCGCAGCTCGCGATTCTTCAGGCCAAGCCGGATTTCATGGGCCTGCGCCAGAAGATTCAGGCGATTGCGGTGGCGCTCGAGGACGAGATGTCCATCCCGGCTATCAAGGCGGAGGCCATGCTGATTCACGCAGTTGCCGGCGACGAGTGGTGGCAGGACGTGACGGTGCCGATGCTCGAGACGGTGCGCCGGAGGCTTCGCGCTCTGGTCAAGCTACTGCCCAAAGGTCAGAAGAAGGTGGTCTACACCGACTTCGAGGACGAGGTCGGCGAAGGCGCCCTCATCGACCTGCCCCAGGTCACGGCCGGCCTGAACATGGCGAAGTTCAAGGAGAAGGCGCGCGCATTCCTGAAGGAGCACGAATCGCACCTAGCCCTCCAGCGGCTACGGCGGAACCAGGCACTGACGCCGACTGACCTTCAGGAACTCGAGAGGATGCTGGTGCAGGCGGGGGGCACCGAGCCGCTGCTCGCAGACGCCAAGCGCGTTGGCCTGGGACTTTTCGTTCGGTCGCTCGTTGGACTGGACCGCGAAGCGGCCATGCACGCGTTCAGCGAGCTCCTTCAGGGCAGCAAACTGACTCCAGAACAGATTGAGTTCATCGGGTTGGTGGTCGAGGAGCTGACGCAGAATGGTGTTGTGCCCCCAGAACGTTTGTTTGAACCCCCCTTCACGGACATCAATGCGCACGGGCCGACGGCGCTCTTTCCGTCAGCACAGGTCACTCGCATCGTGGGCGTTCTAAACGAGATTCAGGCGCGCGCAGTAGCGTAGGGGCGCTGAGGGACAAGCTGTAGCAGCCCGCGCGCCGAAGGCTATTCATGGAGGTGCAGTCTGGCGGCGCTCCGCCTTGTCCAGCTTACGGTGGACGAGAGATGACAGGGTTAATATGTCCAGAGCATCCTGTTCTGTCATCGTCCACTCCACCTTTGCGTGATGCGCTAGTGGATTCCGGACGCAGCCGAAAAGACCGACCAGCAGGCTCACAAATCCTCTCTGTTCGCCCCGGTCGGTCTCCGACCTCAAGCTGTTGATGGCCAGTGTAGGAGCGTCCGCTTTACCGAACCCGAAGGCACGTTGCACTAGGTCCGCGCCGTCGCCATCGAGCCCCGATAGCGTGCGCACCTTGGCGGCGATGCTCTTGGTCGCCTCAAAGACAGCGTGAAAGTAGTTCTCCTGCAAGAGTTCTGCGCGACAAAACTGAAGGACGTCGGGATGCACACCCCTGGCTGATAACGCCGCTGAGAGCCTGTTCGCACGCTGAAGCGCTTCCGTCAGCGTCTGAGCAGCACTAGCTCGACTAACCTTTCCGTCTTCTCGCACCTGATACCCCGACAGCAGGAGCACTGCGTTCAGGCGTTGACGTCTGAGCTCGAACAACGCTGGCGTATTCGTGTAGCGCACCGGCGCCATGGCGCGGTTAACGAACATGATGAGATAGTTGCCGATGCATTTCTCGTTCTGGATGGATGCGAGTGCGCTGTACAGGCGCTTCCACTTGGTGTTTGTCGAATCAACATCAGGAATCTCCGCATCCCTGAGAATGAAGCCAATCTCCGGCCCTGTCAGTCCATCGTTCGTGTCGCCGAGAACACGAGCCACAGCTTCGATGTGCGCCGATGTGAATGGCGCGAGACTGTCTGCCATTTGCCTCCTTCATCGTTTGACCAGCATAGGTGGCCTATCCGCCTCCCGCGCAGCGCAAGCGGACTTCATGCTGGACGGCCTTTGTAACCCGCAGGCGGATACTTCAGTTTCCTGGGCGCTTTCGCGACGGCAGTCGATTTGAACGGAGCAGGGTCCACTTCAAAAACGCTCACCGCAACCTGGTTGTTGCCATGAACATGCGCAATGAGCCGGTCTGGTTGCGGGAGGGGAATTTGGGCGGTTGACCCACCAAATTGGCCCATGTTCGCTAGTACCACTGGCTGGTACATGTGAAAGTGGAGGGCGGCCACCATGTTGTCGAAGGTTTGCACGTCCTGATTCAATGCCGCTACCAGGAACATGTCGGACTTTTCGCGCAAGTCTGCGACCAGGTCCAGGTCCGTGGCGTCATAGCAAATCGCGGCCGCGATGCGGGTTCGGGTCTTCGTGCCTACGGGCAACTCCAGCAACGTCAGGTGAGGACGATGTCCCTTGATGCCCATCTCTAACTCGAGCTTCATCGGGTGCTTCTTGCCCTGCCAGACATACTGAATGCTTCTGCCATGGGCCGGAGACGCCGTTCTAATCATCCACAGCCCTTGATTCACTGGACCGCCGCGCTTGTGCGAATGAACAAAGGTGAGCCCGGTGAAGATGCTGGCCCGCAACTTGTCAGAAAGGCGGCGCAGAAGAAAGACGTGCTCAGGGTGCACAGCCAACTCCGGGAACAATATGACGTCGACGATGGCGTCATCCTCGCTCTTTCCGCCTAACGCGATTCCCTTCGCAGAAGCCCAAGTACGCAGCTTCTGGTTGGCAAGTCTGCACACCTCGGCCAAATGTCGCCGGTGCGCAGCCAGCACCCCTGCCGTCCAGTGAATTGGGTCCTTCGTGTCGAACTCTTCTGACCGGGGGCGCATCGGCTGAACAATGGCGACGCGAAGGAGCCTTTCCCGAAGAGGCGCGCTGTCGTCGGTGGGCACCACGTACATTGGCGTTCGGCTTCGCCGGCCGAAAAGCGCCCGCTGCTCGGTGATGCGCTTGTCGAGAAGCTTCAGCAGCTCCTTGCGCGTGCGTACCTCGCCCGCCGCAGTTCCATTCTGCGCGCGGAACTCGACGCCAGGCCACTGCAGCAGCGTCGACAGGAAGCCAGAGAGCCACGGTGACACGGGGCTGGGCTCGTCCATCAAACCGCGGGCGGAGTTAAGTAGTCCGAACCGGCGCTTGTACCAAGTACTCCGCAGCCCTTTATATCGGCCGACGTCTTCTGTCACCAGGTATCTTCTCGTGGTGAAGTCGAACTCCCCAGTTAGGGCGGCGCGAAGAATACGCCCGAGGCCATATAGCCATGCCTTGTCGTCGGCCACCCAAGGAGGGTTCTGGTACATGGGATTCGTGACCAAGTGCGTTTCAGAAGGAGCCATCGTCACCTGAATGAATCCGGCCTCGGTCGGTAACGCTTGTATTTCATCCCAGGCTGCACACTCCAGGACGATGTCGCTGGGAGTCAGACCGTTGGCGAGCCTGTCCTCGATTCCCTCTTGTTGAAGCAGGGACCGTGCGAGCATCAATAGCCCGTTCTCCTGGCCGAAAATGTTCTCGTCGCTCGCCATCACCTGCGTCAGCGACCGCGGGGCTTGCCGCCCTTCGGTACTTCGTCGCGCAGGGGGCTTCCTAGCAGCGTCAATGAGACCGGTGGGAACGTATTTCTTCCAAGCAGCCGCGCGCACGCCCCGAGTGGAACGAATGGCTTCCAAAACGAGGTCCGGTCGACTCAGGACGATGGTCCTCACCGCGTGCTCTTGCTGCTTTTCATCGTCCGTATTCCTTAGGCCCTCTCTGAGCCAGACAGCGAAGCGTCTGCTGTCCGGGGTAAGCTGCTGGCCCACGAGGGCAAGCGGAATCGCTGTCACCAACCGGGCGGAGTGCGCCGGCGCGTACATCATTGAGCGCTGGAGCTCCACATACGCTGCAATCTCGGGTGGCATGCTCGCCTGGTGTGCGGCCAAGGAGAAGTCGCCAATGGACGACAAATACAGGTACGCCTGCTGGAGAAGGTACCAGGGTGAAGTGGCGCGCTCGCTGATGATGCGGCGTGCAAATGCACCAAGGTCCTGGCGATACCCCGCTATATCCACAGAGTCTGGGTACTCCTCGCTGTCGCGGTAGCCGGTTTCGACCGCCCCCGCCCTCAAGAGGTCCGCAGACACGTACTCGGAGACACGTACTTCTCGCCACCGGTCAAGGTCCAGGTCCGTAGGTGCGCCGAACAGCTTCACGGTCAGCGCTTCCACCACCGGCGCCAGAAGCGCAGGATGCGGGTACAGGTCCATCCCGCAGCGCAGAAGCAACGCAAGCGACGGGTTCTCGGCCCAGCACTTCACGAGTTTTCTTGCTGTGGACTCGAACTCGTGGGCGATGACCGCACCTTCGCTGATGCCATCCACGAGAGCTTCCTCGCGCTCGGCGGGAGCGGTTACGTCGGCCATTGCCAAGCGATGCCGGAGCATCTGCGCCAATCGGGTGGCTACGAAGCGTTTGACCGTGTCATCGCGAACGTCTGTTGATGGGACGGCTACCGTTGCCAACCGCATGCGCGAGCCCTTGGGCTCGGGGCGCTCTTCAATCTGGTCCGCCATCCACAAGAGGCCGTCCAATCCGCCCGCGGCTTGTACGAGCGACTCCAAGTCGAACGTGCCACTGAGCTCCGCGTTCAGAACGTCCATCAACGCAGACATGTTGCTCTGCGCCGAGATTGAACGGTATGGCGTTATCGTACGTTTGTGGTCCTCGCTCGAAAGCTTGAGCACGTGTTTGGCTTCGATTCTCTTGCAATGCTCCGTGAGTTGTGCTTCGACGAAAGACACCACCTGCGCCAGAATTCCATTCAGCAACGCTTCTTGCGCCGGCGCTTCAACGACGATGCGAATGTCATCGACATAGCGGCTGTAGTCGAGAATCTTGACCTCGCCTGAAAGCGTCTTGCCGCTCGTGACCGCTTGGTGCATTGCACGGTCGAAGCCAATCATGTAGGCGTTCGCCAGGAAGCCGGACGCCACCAAGCCTTGCGGCAGTCCCAGATTCAGCGTCTTAGCATCGGCTTCTCGAATGAGCGGCGCGTGCACCTGGTCTTCGTCACGCCACTTCCAGGCAAAGATGCGCGTGGTCCGCGCCCAGAACACATCGTCAGCCCAGAGATGCTGCGGGTTGCCGGTGTTAGTCCGGTGCTCTAATTCAAATTTTCGGAGCTCTCCAACCAGCGCAGTGGTATCAATGCAGTCGAAGAACGACTTGATGTCCAGCGAAACAACGAATAGCTCCCGCCGCTTCGGCACTTGCGCGACTAGCTCAGCGCATATCCGCCGAGGCCTGGCCAGGAATAGCCGGTAATCCTGAAAGTACTGCCGATAGGTGCGACCGTTTCCCCAGGAAAAGTCCGCTCGGGGATGATGGTCGGGGGAAGTGACCTTCCATCGGCAATCCAGTCGATTTCCGTAGCTAACGGTTCCGGCTTCGCGAGCCTTCCAAAGGTCCGTCTCACCCGAGTCCCCTTGGGCTGACTCAATGGCCTCCGCCAGGCACATCATCACCGCCGTTGCCAATGTTTGGTCGCGGATACAGAGATGCGCCAAGGGACGAAGTTTCTGCGCTGAAGCTGCTCCCTCCTCGGTCGATGCTGAATTCGCGGACTTTGGCCTCCAGTCGTCGAACGCCGGGTCTGGGCCTAGGTCGTCCCAGTTCACATCCATCAGATTTTCAATCGAAGGCAGTGGTGCTCTTTCCGCGAACTCCCATCTAGCGTTCTTGGGCGCCGGCACAAGCAGCAGCGGAGCAGGCAAGAAATCCTGGGATTGCGCCTCCATCGACCAAGCAAGGAGTCTTGCCTCCAAGTCGATGGTGGATACATCCAGCTCGAGCACATCCGCATACCAGTTGTGCCTGCGAATGAACGCATGCGACTTCTTCCAGGCCTGCGAAAGCACCACTACGTCAGATAGGTACCGACCCTGAGGCGCCAGCTCCAGGTACTCGCTTCGAACAATCGTCATCGAATTCCCTCCCCCATTATTCTGCTCATCCTGTTCGTCGCGCATGCTTGGCCCACCAAGTCGCGAACGCTCGATGCCGGCCAACGTATCTGCGCTATGGCTTCCTGCTTACGAGTTTGATGCGCCGCGCGCCAGAAATGGTACTGCTCGCGCGTGACTGCCTCCAATCAACCAAAGGAAGGCCACCAGCGCCAACCTATAACTCATTCGCGTCAGCTCGCCCGTGTCTTTGCATTCCCGATTTTCTTCGCACGGCTCGCCCTTCGCGCGCGAGTGCCGCTAGCAGCTCCGCTCGGAACGCGCTTTGCTCTCGCCTCACGAAAGTTCTTCGGCTGGATTGCATTGATGCCGATGACTCGCAAGAACTTCGACGAGTCATCTCGCATCAGGGCATCGGCTCTCGACTGAAGTGCCTTAACGAGGTCATCAAACGACAGGGCCCGGCGAGTCCCAGGGCATCTCCAGGTGCGCTTACGTTGAAGGACGATTACCAAGAACCCGGTGTTGGCATTTCGCTGGCGCATGTATTGCCCAACCAGTTGCTGCTCGAGTGCTTCGAAATACTCTGGCAGTGTCCATCGCTCCGACATCTTCAGCTCAATGGATGCTGTCAGGTCCAGAGATTCCTTGGCGCAGTGCACATCTCGACGGTTGTGTTCCGCTGTCTCGGGCTCACGTTGCACAACGAACTCGCCACGAGCGTGGTGCTTCAGTTCACTGGCGAGCAACTGTTGAAAATCGCTTTCGAGGGCAAGGCCGGACTTGTCTGTCTTCAGTGCCCGGAGCTCGACGGCGCTGAAAAACCGTCGAAGACTATGCTCGCCGTGCTCAATGTCGTACTTCACTGCAACTAGGGCGTTCTGGACTGCGAGGTCGAATGAGACCCGCCCTGTGATACCCGCCTCGAAATCCCGTTCGAATTTCTCAAAGGCACGCTGGTCCAGTGGCGGCCGGGCGAACTGTGCTTCCCGCATGTGATATTGAACGCGCCTGAAGTACGGCCTCTGTTTGTCACCAAGCTTTAATTTGAGCCACTCCAGCACGTCGTATGCTCGTTGGGTGCGCGCCTCGGCTATCGCAGGAACAAAGGCGTCTCGGAAATCTTGGGCACTTTCCCGGCCGCCAATGGCATACACCTCGCCATCCGCGTGCTGAGCGTCGTCGGTAGGACGGACTACGTCGAGCGCAATCACATACAGGGCTCCCAACGCATCGACGCCATCGTGCGTCTCCGTTGCGATGCCGCTGAGGAGTGCGCCACGGTCACGCCCAAGCTCCATGGCAAGTGCATACACGAATGCCTTGGCCGCACCTGCGTCTTCAGCTGTCCATCCTTGCATCCGCTCCACAAAGCTGCGCGGATGCCGGCGAAGCCAGTGGCTTCCCCAGACCGTCGCTTGGCTAACCGCCTCTGCGCGTGTGGCGTGGTCTTGGGGCGATGCCGCGGCCGCACCCATGAAGGGCTCGCTCACCCTTTTCCATGCGAGCGCTTCGAACTCCGTCTGCGAAGCTGCGTCCGGGGCCACCGCCGTGGCGGTTAGCATCTTGTCGACGATAAAGCCGCGGCGGTCAGACTCTTCGCCTTCCAGAATTTGCCAAGCCAGAGGAGCAAGGCGTTCGCGAATCCGCTCCGGGGCTTGGTCGAGCGCGGAAAACAGGTTTCCGGCATGCTCGCGTGACACGGCGCCGGCACTTGCTGCCTTCGCGAGTCCCTCCAGCTCATCTCCCGCGATGTCTTCGTGCGCCCGCACTAGCGCCCAGAACCACTTCGGAAACCCGTTAATCTCAAACGCCGCGTAACGAATCGCCTGTCGTACCTCGTTCTCGCTGAGAGGAGGCAAATTCTTCCCTTCGCCTAGCTCTAAGTGGAGGGCCTGAAGGCCTGCCGCCGTGAGGTGATATGTGGAATTGGGCTCATCCTCTTTGAAGCGAGGGGGTTGAGAACGCCAGAAGTGGCCGAGTCCTTCGCGAACGGCTCCCGCCATTGCGTGTCCAGCTCTGTCCTCCAACTGCTTGAAATCGACCTCGCCGTATCGTGACCGCCTGGTTGTGTGCAGCAGCCATCCTGCAAGCCAAGCAAATTCATTCAGAGCGGCTCCGCTGCGTATGGCTTCAATGGAGGCCTGAAGCGCTGCCTTGGCCGTGTCTGCGAGCTGCAAGCGGTCCTTCGGTTGTGGAGTGCGGGGGGCCTGCCCCGCCATCCGTTCTATGCGCGCCGTCTCTTCCCTGACCAACCGCCTCAAAGGCTCTGAGCCGAGGGTTGACACATCGTCGTCTGTTGGCACGCAGATGCTTCCGTACCCATACACCAACTGCCACAAGTCACCCTTGGTGCCAGCTGCCCAACGCACCAGCATCGCGAAGTACGCCTGACGCACATCCGCACGTTCTTTAAGAGCCCCCTTCAACTCTCGAACATCGGCGCTCCCGTGATGCGCGTCTCTTATCGCGCGGAATAGGATTAAGCACAGGATGGCCAATTTGTCTGCTGTCGGCGCGTGCTGGCGGCGCAACAAGATGGCCAGAAGCTCGGCCGAGAACTCTACGAACCGCTCGTTCGTCATGTGAGTCGAAGGATTTCGACGCCCCTGCCTCCCGCGAACCTGCGACGCCTTCATCACCAAGCCGCGCACTAGCCAATACAGCTGCTGGTCGGAAGCAGCAGGAACAAGCACCTCCTTCACGTCGCCTGTGAGATGAAATGCGGACCGTCCTCGCTCAAGGTACCTGCCTAGAACAATCACGACGTCCCGCGCATTCAGATAGGTCCAGCCGAGGGTTGCCACCACGCGCGAGGCAAACGATTCCGGCGTATGGGCCGAGAGTAGAAGGGCGCCCGCCAAGCCTTCAAGGTCCTCTTCACGCCCGAGCTCGAGGATGTAGTCTGCGTCCATCGTGGACCTCAGAAGGCTGTGATAGTCGCCGCGGTGCGATGACATCACCAAATCCCGCAGTACATCTGAACCCGAATAAGCGGCGATGTCGAGAAGCACGTCGCGCGCAACGTTGCTCCCCCCGTGTTCGTGAAAAAGCTCCAAAATCACGGACAGGGTGCGCGTGGAGCCAGCTTGCCAGTAGTGTTCTGAAGTGAGCCGAAACTGCCCGCGACCGGGCCAATCGTTGCTTCTCGCTATCGCAGACACGGAGTCTCGCAGTGCTCGCTCGGCGTCAGGCGGCGCCACCGAACGATTGCGGAGGTCTCCGAAGAAGGCGAGCGCTTGCGGGTCGATTTTGAGGATTTCCGCTCTGCAGTGCGGATTCAGCGTGGCCAACCATCCCATGACTGGGAGCAACCGCCGGTCGACGCCACTTTCTCCCGTGGGTGCCTGCCAAGACAGCGCCGCTACCAACCGATACGCGAGCTCAGGCGACTTTGCCAAGCCTGAAAGGTGGCATGCAGCCAGGTAGGGGGGTAACTCGTTCGGAAAAATCTTTACCTGATGGTGTCCGACGTCGCTGAACCCGTGCGCGCCGAGTAGGACCTGGAGAACGGCCTCAGAAATTCGGCTGCCCACGATGAGCCGAGCAGAGATTGCGTCAGCAGAAGGCAGCAATCCTTCCTGCGGCAGCTCGATATTCGGTAGCTGACATAGTTGGGAGGCTGCAGCTAGCCGCCTTACCGATTCAGTAACCAGTTCCACACCCTCGTTCCCCGCGTCCTTGATTCGCCGGTCTGCCGCGAGCTTCCTCGCGATACTCGACTCAAGCCGTTCGAAGATTTCGGTGAGGCTCTCGGGTGGCCTGGTGAGAAGGTCAATTTCTGCAAGTGTCGCCAAACCCCCTGGGTTTTCGACGAGAGTTCCCAGTCCTCGGCGCGAGGCGAGTGCAATAAGCTCCGGAGCGCGGTCTATGCCCAGCCTTTCGGACAAGTACCTGATGGACTGGTTCCTATCCAGCTCCGTCATTCGAAACACTGCGAGCGCCTCCGGGTCCGTCACTCTCTCTCTGAAAACCGCGTCCATCGCGGCGTCATTTGGCGACGTCTGGTCACTCGCGGTGCTTGCAGGCGTTACCGTCTTCCCTCGGCCGAATAGCCTCTGCAGGTCAGATACGACCTTGGCTGTCAGTAGCGCAGGACGTGTGGAGATAACCCATCGCACGTCGTTTGCCGGCCAGTTCACCGCAGCCGTAACCTGCCGCAGCCAGTAGGTTAGGTCGTCGTCGTTTCCCGGTGACGCCTCGTCCAGCGAATCCAGGAACACCGTCATAGGGCTTGTAGTCGCCGCCTGCCAGTCCTTGAAGCTTTCGTAATCGTCGCCGGTATCCGAAACTGCAGCCTCGAAACCTCCGCGGCTTCGTACGCGTCTGAGTGCGACAAAAATCGCGTGTTGTCCCTGTTCGCGCATGCGGCGGGCCTGCTCCACCATCTCGGTTGTTTTTCCGAAATTTGCAGGCGCCCGAATCACTGACGCCCTGCGGGCGAGAACCTCGCGCCACCCGATTCGGCCTTCACCAGACACATCGTGTTCTTCGGTGTCAGCGGGGTCAATCTCGATGAACGTGCGCTGTAGGTCCAAATACTCGGGAGTACTCATCCCTGTATGTGTATCACCAACTGCAGATTCAGCAATCCTCTGTTCAAGGCAGGGGCGCGAGTGGACGGCTGAAAGGGCAGCACCGCCCGCCGCACTCCGTACGACCGCCAATATGTCAAGTGGACGCACGCTTCTCGGCGCCGGAGTGGCTAGGCTCCAGTCTGAATAGCCTCCATTCGCTTCTGATTGCCCTGCGGCAGCCCCCAGTTGCGTGCCACTGCGGTTATGAGTCCCAGGGACTCGGCGCTCGGCGCATGTTGATTGGCCGCCTTGTTCCGACCTCGTATCTGACAGCGGCGAAGTGCTGAACGTCGCTGGCGAGGACCTGCACGCTCTTTCGCATGTACGCCGGCCTTTTCGCATGCACACCCTCGTGTCGGTCGCGTTCGGCCTGTCCGCATCGGACATGTCGCAGAGGACGCCCCAAACTGACTCCCCTGGTGCGACGACGAGTTCAGCGACGCCGCAGGCGCCCTCTTCTGAAAAGCGCGTAAAGGCGCGCTTGTAGGCTCTCTCCGCAACACAGACGAAGGTGTGTGACGGGCACCGTTGCCGGATTTGTTCATCCGACATTTTCGAGCCGTAAAGCAAAGTGCTTGTGCATTTCACCTCTTGGCTCGCCGACTGGCCGTCGCTCCACCGTCGCCTTCAAGAGGGTCACCACAGTGCCAACATCAGCAAGACCTCGACGCTTCAGCCCTGACTTCCCTGCGCGGAACAAAACTCTTGGATGGAGGGAGGGAGAGGCGTTCTAGGGCAAAGCGCCCCCTAGCCCGCTTGGCGGACTGAGCGCGCATTGCCCTTGTGCTACTTGGACGGCGGAGTCGAGTTGGCGCACCGGGCGTCACGGAAGAGAGTCTTCCCCGTGACACGGCCAGACTTCTGGGCGAGCATTCCGCCCCCTGTCGCGCTCTAGCCGAAGCACCCACGCCGCTGCCATGACATCCCGCGTTGCAGCAAAAACCGGGGCGCGGTGTGTTGAGCCCCCTCCTCCCGGTAAGCAGGATATGCAACGGTTTTAAATTTCCTAATCGATTGATGCGCCGTACTCCGGTGGACCTCCGGCCTCGGGTTGGCATCTCCCGAAAACCGCTGTTTGGCGAGGCAGCTGCTTCCTTCCGAACCGAACCCGTCGGTCGGCGCAACGAGCGGTTCGCCGTCAATTCCTGGACAAGTTCAGGCCTCGCGCACGTTCTTTGTTGCCGCAGTGAACCCCTAGGTTGACGGAATGACAGCGCGAGAAGCGCCTAAAGAGTAGTTCTGACATCGGTGCTCTCACACCCTCGAGACGTGTCGCTTGCTGGACCTTCGGTCGAAAACCGTGACTCGCCACGCTGCCTTCGAACGCCACATGTCACTGCCTTGGCTCGATAGGCGACTTCGCGCTAGCGAGCCTCCATTTAAAACGGCATCTCTAGACAGGGGCCGACCAACTCACTTGTCTTCCTCAGGAGCTCTCATAACGTAGCCGAGCCCTACTGATTTTGATTCAGTCACTCAGTCAGTAGAGGAAATCGTCAATGTTTACCTACAGCTTCGCCATGTCTCGTTATTCCATAACGGGGCCCGGTAACGGCAAGTTGGTGGCCGTCTTGAGCAGCCCTGGGAGGCTAACCCCTTCAATGGCTACCACTTATGTCCTGCTAATCGAACGGCATACCGCGCGGCTTCGTGAGACATCCACTTCGACCTCCAAAGAGCAAATCGTCCGCAATCATTTGACGGCGCTTCGTGCGTTCCTGCGCTCGCACAATTTGTCGGAAACCGCCCCGGTCGGCACAGAAATGACTACGGATTTCGCGGACGCAGTCGAGCGTCACGTAGCTGCCTCGGGACTCGGTGGCCGCTCAAGGAGCGACAGATTTGGACTGCTTCGTGCCTGGAAGACTACGTTCGAATATATGCAGAAAGGACCGGAGTCGAAGTCGATTGGTCGTCAGCGCCGAAGTGCGGAGGCCGCTGTCGCTGACATGACTCCGTTTGAGCGTGGCCTCAGGGCGGCGCTGAAAAGCCAAGGGCTATGCCCGAAGAGAGCCGCGCACTTGGCAGGCATTAGCCCGTCCGCGCTTGGACGTTGGACCCGAGGAGCCCTGCCCAATCAACGGTCCACGCAGAACCTGCCACGGCTTGAGAACGTCCTAAAGCTCGAACCCGGGACCCTCTCAACGCTATTGCACGAGTCACTCACCGAGGACGGCCCTACCCACGTCAGTGCGTACAGACAACGACAGTCGGCCGCCCCCAAGATTTCGTATTCGCTCAAGAGGGAAGAAGTGTCTCAAGACCTCCTGAACGAGTGGCGCTCATTGCTCGCGTACAAAACCGACGTTGTTCCATCCGGCGAACTCAAGAGACGAGCGGGCGCAGAGTGGACCTTGGTCGAAGCAGACCAAGCCGCTCGCGCACCGACAGAATTCAACTCGTTGGACGGCTTGGTGGCAGACACCGCGGATGGGGATTGGAAGCGAGTCGCACGCTTCCTTGGATTCTTACGGCTGGAGCAACACGGAGGCTACGGGCGCCCTGTAGACGATGTGCAAACATTGGCTTGGCTCGCAGTACCAGAAGCAGTGACCGCATTTCTGAACTTCATGACAAAGCGCTCGTGCGGCTTGAAGCACATGGGTCACGCGGTCTTCTGCTCCTTGGTCGCTAGTCTGACATCCGCCGAATACGGCTACTTAGCGCAAAGTCAAGAGCTGCTCGCGAAGCTACCTGCCGACATCGTAAAAGGCCGCAGTTGGTCGACGCTTTGCCTGAAGGCGTACGCCATCGCCCGGACCTGGAAATCGAAATCGAAAGACGTTTCGCGTTCGCCGGCTGACGCACTCCAGTTCTTCCTGAATCAGAGTTTCCCTTTGGCACCCGTCTTTGCTGCGATGAAGAAGCTTCGTCGACAGGGCGATTTGGCGGCGCGGGGGAGCACGGAAGAAGCAGTCGCGCGCCGTGACGAAGTACTCCTTGGGCTACTCTCTTCAAACCCGTTGCGTTCAAAGAACATAGGAAATCTGACGCTCCAGGCACTGAAGAGCGGCGGAAACATCTACAAGACAGCAACCGGTGACTGGAGACTGCGCATCCTCGGCAAACATATGAAAAACCGTAAGCGCGTTCGGGCGCAAATTTACGACGTACCCATCGCGAAGTGGCTCACGGGCCGGTTGGACGACTACGTAACTCATTTCCGACCAGTGCTCGTCGGAGAAGGTCAAGATTGTGGGCTGCTGTTTGTCACCCGCGCAGGCGCGCGCCTGAACGTGAGTGCCCGCGTGTATAGCCTAACAAAGACGTTGATTCCTCAGAGCGGTGGCATCTACACGCACGCGTTTCGCCATCTGGTCGCGACGGATTGGTTGACAAGAAATCCGAACGACTTCCTTACGGTTTCAGAGCTTCTCAACGACACAATTGCCGTCGTGATGAAGAACTATGCGCACCTGAAGAAGGACGTGGCCTTCGTGCGATATGAGGTTTACCTGGAGAAGATGATTGCTGCCCAGAACCTGTGACGGCGTGATGCTGTTCGCTGTCAGCACGGCGTTCGATGCGCACGCGGGACCGCACGTTCAGCCGGCGGAAGAATTCGCGCTCCGCCGCATCTGGAGCCTCTCGAAAGACTTCCTTCGCCACCCCCTGCCCAAGCCGCAGCCCCGTCCTCTCATATCGGCCAACCGTCGAGCAGGTGCACCTGCGTGCGCTCAGGCACGGGCGTCCGCCGCACACTTCCGGGTCCGTGATACCAGGGGCTGGGCAGTGAGGGCGTCGACGTGCCCTATTGCGCGGCGAAGGCAATGCGCCGCGGCTACGACTTTCTTCCGCAACTCGGGGCGTGCGAGTGCTTCGAGCGTGTGAGGGCGCTGAGCGACCCCCTGCGATTGAGGAAAAACTGCAGCCGGCCGCCCACGCCGACGGCCTCCAGCATCTCGCTGACTTCTAGTAGCGCCTGGAGAGTCACAGGGTCGCTCAGGTCTAGGGGACAGCACCAGGGCCGATGATGATGACGGGCTTGGGGGCTATTGCTTTAGACCGCCCAGGTTCAGTTCCCGTCGGGCCCGGGCTCGTTTGTTGGCGGCTCACCCGCGGGAGGCGGGTCCAGGAAAGGCGCGACCGGTCCATACCAGCCGGGCAGAGCCATATGCGCTAAGTCGATGGCAGCCAGGGTCGGGTAGTGCCGCGCGAGCGCTCTGGCGCGCTGGCGAATCGATAGAGTTACATCCGGAGTGGCACTGGGGTCCTGGAGGTCGCGCAGGAATTCCCGCGTGAAGACCAGGGCGCGCGTTCGTTCATGGGGCATGGTCATGGAACCTCCTGGTGGCTTTGCTAGTCATTGCAAGCGCGCTCTCGCGGCGTCCTGGATGGCGAGGAACACTTCCGCGGTCACGTCCCGCATCTGCGGCATGCGGTTGATGCGCATCCAGCGGTTCAGGACGTACTGGCCGTCAGAGCACAGCCCCGGAGCCCGGAGGAGGCGGTACACGCGACCACTCTGCGTCATGCAGGTTGCTGTCACAGGGTCGAAGGCGGCCACGGGCGAGCACACCTGTCCGTGACCGCCCTCGCAGGACCAGCCCGCCAGATGCCGCGTCCAAGGCTGCTCTGGGCCGTACAACGGCACCTCGAATACGGCCCAATCGCGTAAGGTCACCTCTGGCAACTCCTGAATTGACTCAATCGCCCACACTGACATGGCTACTCCTCCTGAAATGGCGGATGGGTAGGGAACACCGACGGGGGTTTCAGGTCCGCGAGAAGCGCGAGGCGCTCGCGCAGTTCGTCTTGCAGGTGCGGCGGGCTGATGCCTTCATAGGGGTCCGTCTGCAGGAAGTGCGGCTGCGCCCAAGTGGGCCAGCCGAGCGGGTCGTCGTCTAGCGCCAGCCAGGCACCAGGTCGGCGTCGCAGAACGTCTTCGGTGACCTGCTCGCCGCGCGGAAGAAGCGCGAAGCCCTGGAGCGGCATTCGGGAGTGGAACGTGGCTCCGATGACGCGTACACGCAAGCCCGGGGGTAGCCGCTTGGCCGCGCCGGTGCACCCATACTGATGGACCCAGGAGGTACTCAGCACCACCTTGATGTTTGGATACGGCTGCAGCATCGCGTCGAGGAGTGGCGCATGCTGGAAAAGGCGGTACCGCTCGGGAGCCTGCAGGTATGCGCCTCGCCTCGGGTGCCACAGCACGTTCTCGTGCGTCAGGACGCCGTCGAAATCGAGGTACAGCAGCGGCGCCCCGCGGCCCTTTGGCCTCTTCATTTCGCCGCCACCGAAGGCTGCGGAGTAGCCAGCCAAGCCGAAATTCGTGCTTGGACCTCAGGGTCAGAGACATCTACATGCGGCTGGCAGACCACCAGTCGTTCGCCCATATCGCTCGGGAACTCGCCGGGCGCGTCATCGAGAACGAGGTAGCTGTGGATACGCGGGTTGGCGTGCACGAACCACCGGATGCTCTCGGCGCGCTGACCACGGGGAACGCACCCGATGAAGCGCTCACCGAGCGGGCCGAGCAGGTCTCGCAGTTCCGCAGGCGTGTGCGTGTACCTCCACGTCGAATGCACTGCGACGAACACGTCGGGCCAGGGCGCCAGCAGCTGGGCCAGGAGCGGCAGCCAAACGAAATACTGGACCTGTTCGTCCTCCGTCCCCGCACGGCTCAGGACGCCATCGAAATCGAGAAAAAGCACACGCATGCAGTGCTCCCTTGCGCCCGGCGCGTGCGGGCTGAAGTCACAGGTTTCAGGCAAAAGCTGTCCCGGTGTACCTCGCAAGGGCCACAGTCAGCTGGCTGTAGGCGGCCTTACGGCCGCGGATGGGAGGTGGTCAGGCGGGTCACCCCCGGTACGCTCGGACCTGACCTACGACGACGCCCAGAATCTCGAGCTCGCCCCCCCCGGCAGGATGTCCGCGAACGCGGGGTTTGCCGGCTGCAGGTAGAAGCGGCCGTCCGGCCGCTGGCGCAGGTACTTCACGGTCACCTGGCCGTCGATGACCGCCACGAGGATGTCGCCGACCTTCGTCGGACAGTTCTCTTGCACGACCACCATATCGCCGTCCAGGACGGCTCGCATCACGCATCGAGGCACCTTTGACTTTCGCAAGGAAGGTCCTGTTCGGGTCCGGCACTAGGTAGTGGTCAATGGTGAGGACCTCGAACTCGTCATCGTCTGGCGCGGGGTGCGGCACGCCAGCGCGCACGGCACCTATCAGTGGGCGGCCGAAGAAGCGCAGTGTCGGAGCGATGCGGCCTTCGACGCGCTGAATGTACCCGGCGTCCTTCAGCCGGGTGACCATGTCGAACACGCTGGCCGTCGACGAGAGGCCGACAACGTCGCACAGCTTGGCGATGGAGGGAAACGCGTGGTGGCGCTTCCAGAATGTCCTCAGGCGCTTGAGGTGCTGCGTGTCGGTTTGAGTGCTGGCCATCGTGGTCTCCGCGACGAATGCTCGTTCGTTGAGGGAACTGTATGCACAGTGTTGGCGAGCACCTTCCAAAACGGGCGCAGACGGGCTTGGGCTATCGAGCCCCGCTGTTGTCTTTGCCCGCGTCGCCTGTGGCACATATTCATAGCGGCATCTGTGCCTCGGACGTCTTTGGTGCGCGCTTCAGCTCTCAGCGTAGGCGCGCGCCACGTCCAGCACCTTCGTGCGGAGTTCTGGACGCTCAAGCGTCTGCAGCGGCGTCAGCCCTCCGAGACTGCCCTTGCCGCCAAGGAAGAACTGCATCCTGGAATCGACGGGCACCACCTGCAATGGTTCCACAGTCTCAAGCAGCGCTTGGAGCGTTATCGGGTCGTTCAGGTTAAGCATGACTGGTGGCTCTCATGCAAAACGTGGCCTCGCATTCTCACGACCACACGTCCAGCGGTAGCACTCCCGTGACGGACACATTCTTAGGGATGGGAGTGCCGTGCGCCGGCCGTAGCGATTGCGGCCGCAGCAACCCTGCCGTCGTGAGCAACATTGCCGGCAGCACAGTGGCTGGTGAAGTGTCATGCGTGTGCTTGGCCCTCAAGGCAGCGGCAAGTTCGCGCGAAACATCTAGTCGTGCATGGTGCTGGGTCTCAATGCCGTCCGCGCGAAGCTGCAAGACAATTCCCTTGGAACTGACGCTCTCGAGCATCTCGGCGACCTGCGCTCCCACGAGCGGCAAGACAAACCGGTGCTGGGTGTCTGCGACCTGATAGCCGATGACCCAGTAGGAGTCGTCCCCGAGCCCCAGAGCATCGGAGGTCATTACGCAGGGGCGCTCCTCGCCGAGAAACAAGGACAGCGCGGCGCGCGGCACCAAAGAACGGATGCTCCAAACGCCGTCGCTCGAACCGGTGGCCTCGCCAGCGGAGGGCGGGCCGAGTTCGCCGTCGAACAACAGCCCCTGCTGCTCCGCGGCCGAAATGATGGTGCTGACGCTTGCCGACTGGCTCGCTCTCCTGGTGGGCATGCGGCAATCTTCTCCGCGAGCCCGAGTTATCGCAACTATTTCGATTACGAAATTCCTCAGGCCCACGTCGGTGCGGGTAGCTACACGCAGAGCCGGGATGCGCCGGCTTTCCGTGGACATCGACATGAGTGAAGGCAAGCGAAGCAGAGGACGACCAGGAGTGACGGAGGAAGAAGTTCGGCGCGCATGTGAGGCGCTCATGGCGCAAGGACGCCGTATTGGGCCGACCAATGTTCGCCTCGAGCTTGGGCACGGCAGCTATGAGACCATCATCAAGCACCTGCGCGCACTTGGGTACCGGTCCAAATAGAACGTCATCATCTGATTACGGCGGCCACCGGCCGCCGTTCTTCTCTTGACCGCCTGTCAGGTCCACGCGAGCTGGAACGGCACAGCCTCGTGAACGCAAGTCCGCTGCGCAGACCGAAATCACGACACGACCGCAACGCGGGGCTGCACCTCGGGTCCTTCCGGCTGGAGCACTTCTGAAGTCGTTCCGTCTGCGTACGACACCCGTGCCGTTCCAAAAAGTGATGCATCGGTTAGCAGGCGCACCCCGGCCAGAGCAGGGGGAACCTGTCTCCGAGACGCATGTCTTCGAGCCAACGCAACTCCTCGCCTTCTTCCGCGCGGAACTGCGCTTTCTCTTGTGCTTCCCACGAATCCTTCGACATAGGGGTCCTTTCTCAGTGTGTTGAGCGAACCTCGTCTAGCACGGGACTCTTTTTAGGAGAGGCGTCACTGTGTTCACTTTAGGAGGGCGGTGAGCGGTCGACGTTCGTGCTGGTGCTCGCAGCTTCTCGTTGGAACGCTCTCTCTTGCGGCGTGACGTCTGAATTTCAGGCGCGGTTCGTCTCAGCTCCGCAACTGCATGACTACCTCCGGGAGCTACACGCCCCTCGGCCCCGAGGTCACCTTCCAGCAGCGCCTGGCCCGGCTCACGGCGACTGCCCGCCGAAGTGCCGGGGTGAGCACTCGGGCCGGCGAACGTTCTCCCGGCCTTGAGGGTGTCGGGGTATTTCACATGGAGAAACAAGCTCTACGCGCTTCTACAATCGTCTACAAAACGCTCAAATTGGCGCCGCGCGCGCGTAAGTCATTGATTTGAAAGGCTGCGTGACCGCCTTTTGGTCATCTGCTGCATACGCCCGCAGCGGGAGTAGCCGTCCCCGTTGTCGTCCACCGTGCTTGGCCCAGAGCTGCGCCACAGCCGGCGCCAAGGAGGCCTGTTTGACGGTTCGCACATTGTGCGCGCACAATGTGCGGAATACAGGAGGTGCAACGATGGACCCTGACGCTTTGGCTCGCCGAAACAGGCTGTTCGACTTGGTGCACAACTGCTTCGGGGGCGAAACCGATGTGGTGGCTCATGTCATCGAAGAAAACACACCTGGGGCGAAGGTCTCCGTCCGCGCAATTCAGGCTTGGCTAATGCCTCCTGGCCGGGTCAGCAGCCGCAACTGCCCGCCTTGGGCGCTCAAGGCGGTGGAGGATTTCGTGGCAGACCCCATCAACCAACCTCGCCTGCAGGTAATGGCCCGCCGGCGGGAGGAAGACATCCGAAGAGTGACGACGCCAGTGGAATGGGCGGACAAGGTGCGGCGCGAGAAAGCGGTCGAGTTTGCTACTTGTGAAATCGAGGACGAAAGCCGCACCTTGCGACAGTGGCAGGAGCAACTGGGTAAGGACTCCGGCCGGTACATTTTTGCGCTGGAGCTGCGCCTCCGCTCAGCCGAGAGAGAGCTCAGTGACTCGGTGGCGGCGATTCACCAGGCGGTGCACGGGAGCGAAAACTTCGAGGATTTCAAGAAGGCATACCTTGAGGCGGAGAGGGGCCGCCGGCTACAGCGGTTCTCGGTTAAAGAGGCTCGAAAGCACATTGAGAATGCCTCGGAGGAGTTCGCGTCTGACGACGGCGTAGTGGAGCGGCCAGCTTTGTCTTAGAGCACGGCCGGAACTCGGGACCTCGCGCGAACGAAAAGGCGCGTGTCAGGCGCGGATGCGCGTACCTGCGGATGCGAACGCCGCGCCCCGCTGCGCATCCCGGGCTGCGGTCGCCCAGTGCCACTCCGATGCGCCCGCCCTCCAGTTCGAAAGGAATGCAGGCGGCTGTAATGCTTGCGCGCTGGTTTCGGCGTGCCACCGCCAACCTGTCTGTGGATGAGAATTGCCCCATGCCCAAGTACTTCGCATACGGCTCCAACATGTCAGACGAGCAAATCGCGCAGAGGTGTCCGTCTCATCGCTTCGTCTGCGTGGCGAAGTTGCCCGGCTACCGACTTGCATTCACGCGGCGTTCGGCGAAGCGCGGATGTGGGGTGGCTGACGTAGTGGCCACGGCGGACGAGGCCGTTTGGGGAGTCGTGTTCGAGATGTCCGATGCGGACTTGGCCGCACTCGATAAGCATGAGGGCGTGCACATGAATCCTCCTGCGTACGTGCGAAAGAACGTGCAGGTCGTCTCCACGGACGGCCAGCTGCTGGATGCGATTACCTATGAGGTGTTCACCAAGGCGGCAAACGAGGACGCGCCGAATGCGGAATACCTTGGCCTCATCACCGCTGGCGCGCGCAAGTGGGGTCTGCCACAGGAGTACCAGCAGGCGCTCGCGAACATCAAGGAGCAGACCTAGTCTGCGCATGTGCCGCCCCACGCCAGCCCGTTTGACATATTGGCCCTCGCGTTAAGCCGTCGTTTTGTCTCCGGCGGACTTCCCTAAGCGTGTATACGTTCTATGCAGTCGGATGCACGACCAGCCAGTGGGATTACTGCCGACGAGGTGCGGACGCTCCTTACGCGCTGCATCGAGGCGACCGAGTACCTGCCCAGCGCATACATCGACATCGCACTAAGTGCTGCGAGTCGTCCTGGCTCGCCCTATCGACGGTCGACTCTTGATGGACTTCCCGAACCGAACGGGGCCTGCCGATGTGGTTCTCTGCTCATGCCGAGGCGGTTGAATCGCCTTGGCACCGGCGTGGTCGACAAACTCACAGTCTTACTCGAGAAGGTCTAGCTGGGCTCCCCTAGCGTCGCGGTCACGTCATTTGTCGAGTAGTTAGTTGCGCCACGAACTTCTTCGCCAGCAGTCGGAGAAGCAGGTCCAACTCGGAGGGCACGGGTCTTGCGCACGGGGTTCGGTGTACAGAATGCTTATTCATGCCCCGTAAAGCGAACGAGGCTTTTTAGACGGGTTGCGCCGGTTGCTTTAGAGCGACCAGACCGTTCACGTGAAGTGTGATTGCGCTCACACCTTCAATCATCTTTCGCTGGCGCACTTTCGCCCTGACATGTAAGGTGGCTCCATGACTTTGACCCAGACTGTTCAAGGCGTCCGCGCAGTCGTATACGCGCGGTACAGCTCCGACGCGCAACGACAGACTTCAATCATCGACCAAGTGCGTCGCTGCACTCGACGCGCCGAGGACGAGGGACTCACCGTGATACGGCAGTACGCGGACGAAGCGCTGAAGGGTTGGAACCCTGAGCGCTCGCAGTACCAAGCCATGCTGCTGGCTGCAGAGGCCGGGGAGTTCGACGTTTTGCTCGTGGACGACCTGAGCCGGATATTTCGGGACGTGGGTACCCAGAGCAGCGTCTTGAACCGACTGCGCATTCTCGACATCAGGGTTATCGCCGTCGCGGACGGCTGGGACTCTGCCGCGCGCGGGTCGAAGCTCACCGCTGGTATCAAGGGGCTGATGAACGAGCATTACTCCGATGCGTTGGGGGAGGCCACGTGGCGCGGCCAAGAAGGGCGTATCGTTTCTGGATTGAGTGCAGGAGGTGCCGTCTACGGATACAAGACGGAAAGGGTGGAAGCTCCGGGCGCGAAATCTGGCGACTACGCGTGTCGAAGAATCATCAACGAAGTTGAAGCCGAGGTCGTGCGAGAAATCTACGGACTCTTCGCGGACGGTCACAGCCCTGCGGCCATTGCCGAACTCCTGAACGCGCGAGGAGTCAAGGGCCCGCGGAATGGCCTGTGGAGCCGAAACGCAATCTACGGCGATAAGCGCGACCTGAGTGGAATTCTCAACAATCCCATCTATCGCGGCGAGGTGGTCTGGGGCCGTTCCCAGTTTTTGCGTGACTCCGGGAGGGGTAAGAGAGTGAAGATGCGGATTCCCGAGTCCAAGTGGACGAGAGTCTCTGCTCCAGAGCTGCGCATCATTGACGATGACCTCTTCGCGGCCGTTCAAGGGCGCTTGGCGCGCACAGCCCAGAAGGGTGACGCTATCCGAAAGGCCCTAGCCAATCCTGCTGCGCGCAGTGGGGCGGATGGCAAGTACATCCTGACAGGACTGCTCCGGTGTGGCGTCTGTGGCGGTCCGGTTTCGTCAACCGGCCGGGACAGGTTTGGGTGCAGCGCGCGGCACAACCGGGGTACGTCGGCATGCAGTAACGCAGTTAAGTTCAGTCGGAGCTTGGCCGAGCGAGAGGTGCTCGAGGCTTTGCAGGCGCAGCTGTTTTCGCCGTCTGCTGTCGAGCGGTTCTGCGAGCTGGTCGCCCAGGAGTACACACAACGGGCCGGTACGGACTCTCATGCTCTGAGCAAGCTCACGAAGTCGCTGGGGGCAACGGAGAAGGGAATCGCGGGCTGCTTGGCATTCATCGAGGCTGGCAACGCAAGTGCGAGCGTTGCCAAGCGACTGGCTGACCTCGAGGCCGAAGCAGCTGCCACCCGGGCCGAAATCACACGTTTGCGGTCTCAGCGGCCCGTGACCGAGGAGGACCTGTTGCAGCTGAGAGAGGGTGCTATTGCCGCTCTCAGGGAGCTGCCGGTCCTGTTGGCAGGGTCCGAAGCTGAAGTGCGCCATCTACTCTCAAGTCTGGTCGGTGAAGCGACCGTGCGACCCGTGGAAAACGGCGCCGTGGAAATCCGGCTCACCGGTCACGTGGCGGGGTTGCTCTCTCTGCAGAGCAAACGGACACGCCGCAACGACAGTGCAAAAGAAATCGGGCCGGCTGAACCAGCCGGCCCGATGCTAGGAAATGTGGTTGCGCGGGCAAGATTTGAACTTGCGACCTTTGGGTTATGAGCCCAACGAGCTACCAGGCTGCTCCACCGCGCGTCAGTGTTTGTATTGTAGCTTATTCGGCAGCGCCCTGCTCACCGGCAGGGGCTTCCGTGGGCTCGGGACGGTCCACCAGTTCGACCAGCGCCATCGGCGCGTTGTCGCCGACGCGGAAGCCCATCTTCAGGATGCGCGTGTAGCCGCCCGGGCGCGCCTTGTAGCGCGGGCCGAGTTCGTTGAACAGCTTGGTCACGTTGTCGCGATTGCGCAGGCGGTCGAAGGCCAGGCGCTTGTTGGCGACGGTGGGTTCCTTGCCCAGCGTGAGCATCGGCTCGACGACGCGGCGCAGTTCCTTCGCCTTCGGCACGGTGGTCTTGATGACCTCGTGCTCGATCAGCGAATTCATCATGTTGCGCAGCATCGCGAGCCGGTGCTCGCTGGTGCGATTGAGTTTGCGAAGGCCGTGGCCGTGGCGCATGGTGATTTTCCTTTCCTTATGTGTGCCGCAGCCGGATCAGGTACTGCGGGGTCACCTGTGAAATACGGGTCTTCAACGCAGAAGCCGCGAAGGTTTCGCAAAGCCGCAAAAGGGAGATTCCGAGATCTTCTTCTGCGGTTTCTGCATAGCTTTTGCGGTTTTTGCGTTACGAAGTTGAAGTTGCAGTTCAGCGCTTGTCCAGACCCGCCGGCGGCCAGGACTCGAGCTTCATGCCCAGCGTGAGACCGCGGGAAGCCAGGACTTCCTTGATCTCGTTGAGCGACTTGCGACCCAGGTTCGGGGTCTTGAGCAGCTCGTTCTCGGTGCGCTGGATCAGGTCACCGATGTAGTAGATGTTCTCGGCCTTCAGGCAGTTGGCCGAACGCACCGTCAGTTCGAGTTCGTCGACCGGGCGCAGCAGGATCGGGTCGAACTGCTGCGAGCTGCGCTGCACCGGCGCGTCGAACGCGGCCAGTTCGGAGCCTTCCAGCTGCGCGAACACGGCGAGCTGTTCGACCAGGATCTTGGCCGAGGCGCGCACGGCGTCTTCGGCGGTGATCGCACCGTTGGTCTCGATCTCCATCACCAGCTTGTCCAGGTCGGTGCGCTGCTCCACGCGGGCGCTTTCGACCGTGTAGCTCACGCGCTTGACCGGCGAGAACGACGCATCCAGCACGATGCGGCCGATCGACTTGGTGGGCTCGTCGCCGTAGCGGCGCACGTTGCCCGGCACGTAGCCGCGGCCCTTCTCCACCTTGATCTGCATGTCGATCTTGCCGCCTTGCGACAGGGTGGCGATCACGTGGTCGGGATTGATGATCTCGACGTCGTGCGGGGTCTGGATGTCGGCGGCCGTGACGACGCCCTCGCCGTCCTTGCGCAGGGACAGGGTCACTTCATCGCGGTTGTGGAGCTTGAACACCACGCCCTTGAGGTTCAGCAGGATGCCCACCACGTCTTCCTGCACGCCGTCGATCGACGAGTACTCGTGCAGGACGCCGGCGATGGTTACCTCGGTCGCCGCATACCCGACCATCGACGAGAGCAGGACCCGGCGCAGCGCGTTGCCCAGCGTGTGGCCGTAGCCGCGCTCGAAGGGCTCCAGGGTCACCTTGGCGCGGTTGGTGCCAAGCTGTTCCACGTTGATGGATTTGGGTTTCAGCAGGTTGGTTTGCATGCAGGACTTTCCTCTCAATACCCCCGGCTCGTTACGCCGGTAAGGCTGGGGCCCGGTCGCGGTGCCCCGTGCCGGGAATACGAATTTCGCGGGACGAGGGCGCGGGCGCGGCCTCGTCGTGTCCCTTAACGGGAATAGAGTTCGACGATCAGCGATTCGTTGATGTCGGCGCCGAATTCGTCGCGGTCCGGGACCTTCTTGAAGGTGCCTTCGGCCTTGTCGACGTTCACCTCGATCCAGGCCGGGATGCCGACCTGCGTGGCCAGCTGCAGGGCCTCGACGACGCGGTTCTGCTTCTTGGACTTGTCGCGCACCGCGACCACGTCGCCGGCCTTGACCTGGTACGACGGGATGTTGATGGCCTTGCCGTTCACGGTGATGGCCTTGTGGCTCACCAGCTGGCGGGCTTCCGCGCGCGTGGAGCCGAAGCCCATGCGGTACACCACGTTGTCCAGGCGGCTTTCCAGCAGGAACAGCAGGTTGGCGCCGGTGTTGCCCTTGCGGCGGTCGGCTTCCTCGAAGTAGCGGCGGAACTGGCGCTCCAGCACGCCGTACATGCGCTTGACCTTCTGCTTCTCGCGCAGCTGCAGGCCGAAATCGGACGTGCGCTGGCCGGAGGTGCGGCCATGCTGGCCGGGCTTGGAGTCGAACTTGGCCTTGTCGCTGATGGCGCGGCGGGCGCTCTTCAGGAACAGGTCGGTGCCTTCACGGCGGGAGAGCTTGGCCTTGGGGCCGAGATAACGTGCCACTTTTACTTTCCTTCAAATGACTACCGCGGCCTGATGCCGCGGGAGCTGGGGGCCGGAGCCGCCAGCGGTGGGCTTGAAACCCTGGATCCCCGCCTGCGCGGGGATGACGGGGTACCCGACCCGCCATGCGGGGACGGGCTGCTGCGCCTTAGATGCGGCGGCGCTTCTGCGGGCGGCAGCCGTTGTGCGGGACCGGCGTCACGTCGGAGATCGACGTGATGCGGATGCCCAGCGCGGCCAGCGCACGCACGGACGATTCGCGGCCCGGGCCGGGGCCGCGGATCTCGACGTCCAGGTTCTTGATACCCTGCTCCATCGCGGCGCGGCCGGCGACTTCCGAAGCCACCTGGGCAGCGAACGGCGTTGACTTGCGCGAGCCCTTGAAGCCCTGACCACCCGAGGAGGCCCAGGACAGCGCGTTGCCCTGGCGGTCGGTGATCGTGATGATCGTGTTGTTGAAGGACGCGTGCACGTGGCAGACGCCGTCGCTCACGTTCTTGCGGACCTTCTTGCGCACACGCTGCGCGGCGTTGTTGGCAGGAGCCTTGGCCATGTCTTACTCTCTTCCGGATTTATTTCTTCAGCGCCTGCGCAGCCTTGCGCGGACCCTTGCGGGTGCGGGCGTTGGTGCGGGTGCGCTGGCCGCGCATCGGCAGGCCGCGGCGGTGACGGAAGCCGCGGTAGCAGCCGATGTCCATCAGCCGCTTGATGTTCATCGTCGTCTCGCGGCGCAGGTCGCCCTCGATCGTGAACTGGGCGATCTGGTCGCGGATCTTTTCCATGTCGGCGTCCGACAGGTCCTTGATCTTCTTGGAATAGGCGATGCCCACCGCTTCGCAGATCTTGCGGGCGCGGGTGCGACCGATGCCGAAGATCGCCGTCAGGCCGATCTCGGCGTGCTGATGCGGCGGGATGTTGATACCAGCAATACGTGCCATGTCTGTCCTCTAAATCTGTCTGTCAGCCCTGGCGCTGCTTGTGACGCGGGTCGGTGCAGATCACGCGCACGACACCCTTGCGGCGGATGATCTTGCAGTTGCGGCAGATCTTCTTGACGGAAGCCGAAACTCTCATTTGTGTTCTCCTAAATTCCCAGTCCGCCTACTTGCTGCGGAACACGATCCGTGCCCGCGACAAGTCGTAGGGCGTCAATTCCACGGTGACCTTGTCACCCGGCAGGATGCGGATGTAGTGCATCCGCATCTTTCCCGAAATATGTCCGAGCACCAGGTGCCCGTTTTCCAGCTTCACCCTGAAGGTTGCATTGGGGAGGTTTTCGACCACCTCCCCGTGCATCTGGATGACATCATCCTTCGACACGTTCAGCTACCGAGCGACGTCTTGAAGTTCGCTTTCTTCAGCAGAGATTCGTACTGCTGGCTCATGAGGTAGTTCTGGACCTGCGCCATGAAGTCCATCGTGACGACCACGATGATCAGCAGCGAAGTCCCGCCGAAGTAGAACGGAACGTTGTACTTCAGGATCAGGAACTCCGGCAGCAGGCACACGAACGTGATGTAGATCGCACCGGCGAGCGTCAGGCGCGCCAGGATCTTGTCGATGTACTTCGCCGTCTGCTCGCCCGGACGGATGCCCGGGACGAACGCACCGCTCTTCTTCAGGTTGTCCGCCGTCTCACGGCTGTTGAACACCAGCGCCGTGTAGAAGAAGCAGAAGAAGACGATCGCTGCGGCATAGAGCATGACATAGATCGGCTGGCCGGGGCTCAGCGTGCTGGCAATGTCCTTCAACCACCGCATGCCTTCGCCCGTGGAGAACCAGCCCACCACCGTGGCCGGCAGCAGGATGATCGACGAGGCGAAGATCGGCGGGATCACGCCGGACATGTTCAGCTTCAGCGGCAGGTGCGAGGACTGGCCACCGTAGACCTTGTTGCCCACCTGGCGGCGCGCATAGTTCACGAGGATCTTGCGCTGGCCGCGTTCGACGAACACCACGAACCACGTCACCAGGAACACGATCGCCACGATGAAGATGGCAACGATCGGGCCCATCGCACCGGTGCGCACCAGTTCCAGCAGCCCGCCGATCGCGTTGGGCAGGCCCGCGGCGATGCCGGCGAAGATGATGATCGAGATGCCGTTGCCGAGGCCGCGCTCGGTGATCTGCTCACCCAGCCACATCAGGAACATCGTGCCGGAAGTCAGCGTCACCACCGCCGTGAGGCGGAAGCCGAAACCCGGGTTCAGCACCAGGCCGGCCGAACCTTCCAGCGCGATGGCGATGCCCAGCGACTGGAAGATCGCCAGGCCCAGCGTGCCGTAGCGGGTGTACTGCGTGATCCTGCGCCGGCCGGCCTCGCCCTCCTTCTTCAGCTGCTCGAACTGCGGCAGGACGTACGTCAGCAGCTGCATGATGATCGAGGCCGAGATGTAGGGCATGATGCCCAGCGCGAACACGGTGAACCGGCTCAGCGCGCCACCCGAGAACATGTTGAACAGGCTCAGGATGCCGCCCTGCTGGCCCTTGAACAGCTGCGCGAGCTGGTCGGGGTTGATGCCAGGAACGGGGATGTGCGCGCCGACGCGGTAGACCACCAATGCCATCAGCAGGAAGACGAGCCGGCGACGGAGGTCGCCGAACTTGCCGGTCTTCGCGATCTGGGCTGCGTTGGTTGCCACGGAAGCCTTTCTAGGTCAGCAGTGCTCAGGCCAGGGAGCCGCCGGCCGCCTCGATGGCAGCCTTGGCACCCGCGGTCGCACCGATGCCCGTCAGCTTGACGGCGCGGCTCAGGCTGCCCGTGTTGATGACCTTGACGGTCTTCACGTTCTGGGCAACCAGGCCGGCGGCCTTGAGCGACAGCAGGTCGACTTCGGCAGCGCCCAGCTTCTCCAGCGAGGCCAGCGTGACCTCGCCGTTGAACTTCAGGCTCTGCGACTTGAAGCCGCGCTTGGGCAGCCGGCGCTGCAGCGGCATCTGGCCGCCTTCGAAACCGACCTTGTGGTAGCCGCCCGCACGGGACTTCTGGCCCTTGTGGCCGCGACCGGCCGTCTTGCCCAGGCC
This sequence comes from Ramlibacter alkalitolerans, assembly GCF_016722765.1. GTDB lineage: Bacteria > Pseudomonadota > Gammaproteobacteria > Burkholderiales > Burkholderiaceae_C > Ramlibacter > Ramlibacter alkalitolerans. The sequence continues at coordinate 109,693 of NZ_JAEQND010000005.1, forward strand.
GGAGCCGATGCCGCGACCGACGCGGCGACGCGGCTTCTTGGCTCCGTCGGCGGGCTTGATGGTATTGAGTTCCATGTCAGATCACCTTCACCAGGTAGTCGACCTTGTTGATCATCCCGCGCACGGCCGGGGTGTCTTCCAGCTCGCTGACGGAGTTCAGCTTGCGCAGGCCCAGGCCGCGCACGGTGGCGCGGTGGTCCGTCTTGGTGCCGATGGGGCTGCGCACCAGCTGCACCTTCACCGTCTTCTTCTGTTCGTTCGCCATTTGTCTGCGACTCCTTAAGCGGCGAAGATCTCTTCGACCGACTTGCCGCGCTTGGCCGCCACATCACCGGGGGTGGTGGCGTTGCGCAGCGCGTTGAGCGTGGCGCGGACCATGTTGTAGGGGTTGGTCGAACCGTGGCTCTTGGCCACGACGTCGGTGATGCCCACCACCTCGAACACGGCGCGCATCGGACCGCCGGCGATGATGCCGGTGCCCTTGGGGGCCGGGGCCATCATCACGCGGGCGGCGCCGTGCTGGCCCAGCACCATGTGGTGCAGGGTGCCGTTCTTCAGCGACACCTTGGCCATGTTGCGGCGGGCTTCTTCCATCGCCTTCTGCACGGCCGCGGGCACTTCCTTGGACTTGCCCTTGCCCATGCCGACCTTGCCGTCGCCATCACCGACCACGGTCAGCGCGGCGAAACCGAGGATCCGGCCGCCCTTCACCACCTTGGTCACGCGGTTCACCGCGATCATCTTTTCCCGCAGGCCGTCTTCCGGACCGTCACCCTGGGTTCTCGCTTGCACTCGTGCCATGTTGCTTATCCCGTGTCCGTTAGAACTGCAGGCCCGCTTCGCGGGCGGCCTCGGCCAGCGCCTTGACGCGGCCATGGTAGGCAAAGCCGGCGCGGTCGAAGGCGACCTTCTCGACGCCGGCGGCCTTCGCCTTCTCGGCGATGCGCTTGCCGATGATCTGGGCGGCCGCCACGTTGGCGCCCTTGCCCGAACCACCCAGCTGCGAGCGCACTTCGGCTTCCGCGGTGGAAGCGGTGGCCAGCACCTTGGAGCCGTCGCCGGAGATCAGGCTCGCGTAGATGTGCAGGTTGGTCCGGTTCACCGTCAGGCGGGCCGTGCCCTGCGTGGCGATGCGGATGCGGGTCTGCTTCGCACGGCGCAGACGCTGTTCCTTCTTGGTCAACATCGTCATGCTCCTTACTTCTTCTTCGTCTCTTTGATCGTGATCTTCTCGTCCGCGTAGCGGATGCCCTTGCCCTTGTACGGCTCGGGCGGGCGGACGGCGCGGATCTCGGCGGCCAGTTGGCCCACGCGCTGGCGGTCGGCACCCTTGACGACGATTTCCGTCGGGGTGGCGGTCGCCACGGTGATGCCGGCGGGCATCTCGATGTTCACGGGATGCGAGTAGCCGACCTGCAGGTTCAGCTTGTTGCCCTGGGCGGCGGCCCGGTAGCCCACGCCCACCAGCGTCAGCTTCTTCTCGAAGCCCTTGGTGACGCCCTGGACCATGTTGTTCACCAGCTGGCGCATGGTGCCGCTCATGGCGTTGGCTTCGCGCGATTCGTCGGCGGGGACGAAGGTCAGCTTGCCAGCCTCGTTGTTCACCTTGACCAGCCTGTTGGTGGCGAGCTGCAGCGTGCCGCCCGCGCCCTTGACGCTGATCTGGTCTTCCTTGATGGCCACGTCGACGCCCTGGGGGACGGCGACCGGCATTTTTCCGACTCGGGACATTTGTCAGTTTCCTCCGGTCAGGCGACGTAGCACAGCACTTCGCCACCGACACCGGTCGCGCGCGCCTTGCGGTCCGTCATCACGCCCTTGGGCGTGGTCACGATGGCGACGCCCAGGCCGTTCATGACCTGGGGGATCGCGTCGCGGCCCTTGTAGACGCGCAGGCCGGGGCGGCTCACGCGCTCGATGCGTTCGATCACGGGACGGCCGGCGTAGTACTTCAGCGCGATCTCGAGTTCGGTCTTGTTGCCGTCGGTCTTCACCTGGAAGCCGTCGATGTAACCCTCGTCCTTCAGCACCTGGGCGATGGCCACCTTCACCTTGGAAGAGGGCACCGACACCGTGGCCTTGGAGACCATCTGCGCGTTGCGGATACGCGTCAGCAGGTCGGAGATGGGATCACTCATGCTCATATCTGAATCTCCTGCCTGCGCTTACCAGCTGGCCTTGACGATCCCGGGGATGTCCCCGGAGAAGGCCAGTTCGCGGATCTTGTGGCGCGCGATGCCGAACTGGCGGAACGTGCCGCGGGCACGGCCGGTCAGCTCGCAGCGGTTGCGCTGGCGCGTCGGGTTCGCGTTGCGGGGGAGCTTCTGCAGCGCCAGGCGGGCGCTCATGCGCTCGTCGTCGCTCTTCTTGGCATCGTTGGAGATGGCCTTCAGCTCTTCGTACTTCTTCGCGTACTGGGCGACCAGCTTGTCACGCTTCAGTTCACGCTGGATCAAAGCAGTTTTTGCCACAGTGCACCTATCAGGACTTGAACGGGAAACGGAAGCCGGCGAGCAGTGCCTTGCACTCGTCGTCCGTCTTCGCCGTGGTGGTGATCGAGATGTTCAGGCCGCGGATGGCGTCGACCTTGTCGTACTCGATTTCCGGGAAAATGATCTGTTCCTTGACGCCGATGTTGTAGTTGCCGCGGCCGTCGAAGGCGCGCGAGCTCACACCACGGAAGTCACGCACGCGCGGCAGGGCCACGGTGATGAAACGATCCAGGAATTCGTACATGCGCTGGCCGCGCAGCGTGACCATCGTGCCGATGGCCTGGCCTTCGCGGATCTTGAAGCCGGCGATGGCCTTCTTGGCCTTGGTCACCACGGGCTTCTGGCCGGAGATCTTGGTCAGGTCGCCGACGGCGTTGTCCATGACCTTCTTGTCGGCCACCGCCTCGCTCACGCCCATGTTCAGCGTGATCTTGGTGATGCGCGGCACCTGCATCGGCGACTTGTAGCCGAACTTCTCGGTCAGCTGCGGAGCGACCTTCTCGCGATAGTGTTGTTGCAGACGGGACATGGTCAGGCCTTGATTTCTTCGCCGGACGACTTGAAGACGCGCTTGCGCGAGTCGCCGTCGACCTGGATGCCGACGCGGTCGGCCTTGCCGGTGGCGGCGTTGTAGATCGCCACGTTGGAGATGTGGATCGGCATGGCCTTTTCCACGATGCCGCCGGTGGTGCCCTTGAGCGGGTTCGGCTTGGTGTGCTTCTTCACCAGGTTGATGCCTTCGACGACGACGTGGTCGTCGTCCTTGCGCAGCACCACGGTGCCGCGCTTGCCCTTGTCGCGGCCGGTCAGCACGATGACCTGGTCACCCTTGCGGATCTTGTTCATGGCGGGGGTTCCTTAGAGGACTTCCGGGGCCAGGGACACGATCTTCATGAACTTCTCGGTACGCAGTTCGCGCGTCACCGGGCCGAAGATGCGGGTGCCGATGGGCTCCAGCTTGTTATTGAGCAGCACGGCGGCATTGCCGTCGAACTTGATGAGGGAGCCGTCGCCACGGCGGATGCCCTTGGCGGTGCGGACGACCACGGCGCTGTAGATCTCGCCCTTCTTGACGCGACCCCGCGGAGCGGCTTCCTTGATGCTCACCTTGATGACGTCGCCGACGGACGCATAGCGACGCTTGGAACCGCCCAGCACCTTGATGCAAAGAACGGACTTCGCGCCGGTGTTGTCGGCGACTTCGAGCCGAGATTCAGTCTGGATCATTTCGTGTATTCCCAACTTGTCCCGAATACTCCCTGCTGGACGATCCAGCCAGGGCATCGGGACAGTCTTGGGCCCGTCGTCACTGAATGACCCCCCAGCCGCTCGCGGCTGGTGATGACGGGCCCGTCAGTTCCGAGTGGGCGACACCGCCTCCCAGGGGAAACGGCATGGACTCAAGCCGCGCCTCCGAAAAGGCGAGCCCGCGATTATGACCGATTGACAGGAATTGTCAACAGGGCCCTACATGGCGGGGGTATGCGTCGGCGCCGGATTGCGCCTGGCTCCGTAGGCTGGTGGTGGAGCGAAGCGCAACCCCAGCGTTGTTTGCTGGGGTTCGCGCGCTTCGTCGGCTCACCGCCAGCCTACGAAAACTGCGCCGATCCGGCATACGAGGCGGCCAGTTCCCGGAACGCCTCCACCTGCGGATCCACCCCGGTCTCCTCGCGCAACAGGCCCCCGACCTCTTCGGCCAGTTCCCCCGCCATCGCCGCGTCCAGGAACAGCAGCCGCGACCGCCGAGCCAGCACGTCCTCCGCCGTCCGCGCATATTCATGCCGGGCGGCGAAGCGGACCATGGCTGCGGTCAGGCCGCCGCCCAGATGACGAGCTTCACCCGCCAGCGCAACCACCTGGGCCGCCTCCGATCCATACAGATGGGGTCCCGGCGGCGCACTCAAGGGCGTGGGCGCCGCCGCCCGGTCCGGTGCCCCGACCAGCGGCAGGGTGGCCGTGATGCCCGAGGCCGCTCGCGGCAGCAGCCCGGCGGCGAAACACTTCTCCAGCACGTCCTCCGCCATCGCCCGGTAGGTCGTCCATTTGCCGCCGGCGACGGTGACCAGGCCGGAGCGGCTCACCAGCACCGTGTGTTCGCGGCTGAGCGATTTGGTGGGCTCGTCGCCGTTGGTCACGGGCTTGACCAGCGGCCGCAGCCCCACCCAGGTGCTGCGGATGTCCAGCGGCCGCGGCGCGCGGACCAGGTAGCGCCCGGCCTCCCGGAGGATGAAGTCCAGTTCCTGGGCGAACGGTCGCGGCTCCCGCGGCAGATCGTCGCGCGGCGTGTCGGTCGTGCCCAGGATCAGCTTGCCCAGCCACGGCACGGCGAACAGCACGCGGCCGTCCGCCGTCCTGGGCACCATCAGCGCGTGCTGCCCCGGCAGGAAGTCGCGATCGACGACCACGTGCACGCCCTGGCTGGGCGCCACCATGGGCTGGACCGGCCGGCCGATCGCCTTGGCGTCCTGCTGGCGCAGGCCGTCGACCCAGACGCCGGCGGCGTTGACGACGCAGCGGGCCTGCAGCCTGAACTCGCGCCCGGTCTCGGCGTCGCGGGCGACCAGGCCCGTCAGCCGCCCGTCCGCATGCAGCAGCTGCGTCACGCCGCAGTAATTGAGCACCAGCGCCCCGTGGGCGGCGGCCGTGCGGGCCAGCGCCAGGGCCAGCCGGGCATCGTCGAACTGGCCGTCCCAGTAGCGGATGCTGCCCTTCAGGCCTTCGGGCCGAGCCGTTGGCAGCGCCGCCAGCGTCTTGCCGCGCGTGAGGAATTCGGTGCGGCCGAGGCCGGCGACGCCCGCCAGCACGTCGTACATCACCAGCCCGGCGCCGTAGAACGGCATCTCCCACAGCTTGTAGGTGGGCAGCACGAAGGGCAGCGGCTGCGCCAGGTGCGGCGCGTTGCGCAGCAGCGTCGTGCGCTCGTGCAGCGCCTCGCGCACCAGGCCGATGTCGCCCTGCGCCAGGTAGCGCACGCCGCCGTGCACCAGCTTGGTCGCGCGCGAGGACGTGCCCTTGGCGAAATCGTGCGACTCCAGCAGCACCACGCTCAGCCCGCGCGAGGCGGCGTCCAGCGCGACCCCCAGGCCGGTGGCCCCGCCGCCCACCACCGCCAGGTCCCAGGTGCCCCCTTGCTCCAGGCGCTCCAGCAATTCTTCGCGCCGCGTCGGGGCCGCGGGCGCCGCCATCCCCGGGCTCAAGACTGCGCCCACCCTTTCGACCGCTCCACCGCCTCGCGCCAGCGCGCCAGCTTGGCCAGGCGCTGCGGCTCGCCCAGGCGCGGCTCGAAGCGGCGGTCCGCCTGCCATTGCGCGGCGATCTCGTCGCCGCCTTGCCAGAAGCCGGTTGCCAGGCCGGCCAGGTAGGCCGCGCCCAGGGCGGTCGTCTCCGTCACCTGCGGGCGCACCACCGGCACGCCGAGGAAGTCGGCCTGCATCTGCATCAGCAGGTTGTTGCGCGAGGCGCCACCGTCCACCCGCAGTTCGGCCAGCGGGATGCGGGCGTCGCGCGTCATCGCGCCGAACACGTCGGCCGACTGCAGCGCGATGGCCTCCAGCGCCGCCCGCGCGATGTGCGCGCGGGTCGTGCCGCGCGTCAGGCCCACCAGCGCGCCGCGGGCATGGCCGTCCCAGTCGGGCGTGCCGAGGCCGGCGAAGGCGGGCACCAGGTAGACGTCGCCGGTATCGGCGACCTGCGCGGCGAGCGATTCCACCTCCGGGGCGGACTGGATGATCTGCAGGCCGTCGCGCAGCCATTGCACGGTCGCCCCCGCGACGAACACGCTCCCCTCCAGGCAATACGCCATGCCGTGGGGACCGGGCGGACCCTGCCAGCCGACCGTGGTGAGCAGGCGGTTGCGGCTGGCCACCGGCTGGGCGCCGGTGTTCATCAGCATGAAGCAGCCGGTGCCGTAGGTGTTCTTGGCCATGCCGGGGGCGAAGCAGGCCTGGCCGAAGGTGGCCGCCTGCTGGTCGCCGGCGATGCCCGCGATCGGCAACGCCGCGCCGAACAGCGACGACTCGGTCTCGGCCAGCACGCCGCTGGAAGGCAGCACGTCCGGCAGGACGGCGCGCGGTACCCGCAGCAGCGCCAGCAGCTCGTCGTCCCACTCCCGGGTGTGCAGGTTGAACAGCAGCGTGCGCGAGGCATTGCTCACGTCGGTGGCGTGCACGCGGCCGCCCGTGAGGTTCCAGACCAGCCAGCTGTCGATGGTGCCGAAGGCGAGCTCGCCCGCCTCGGCGCGTTCGCGCGCGCCGGGCACGTGATCGAGCAGCCATTCGAGCTTGGTGCCGGAGAAATAGGCGTCGATCACCAGCCCGGTCTTGCGCTGGATGCGCGCCGCGGCCCGCGTGCTGGCGCGGAGTTCGTCGCAACGCGCCGCCGTGCGCCGGTCCTGCCAGACGATCGCATTGGCCACCGGCTGGCCGGTGGCGCGGTCCCACAGCAGCGTCGTCTCGCGCTGGTTGGTGATGCCGATGGCGGCCACCTCGGCGCAGCCGCCGACCTGGTCCAGCGCCTCGAGCGCCACCGCGTGCTGCGTGGCCCAGATCTCGCGCGCGTCGTGCTCCACCCACCCAGGCTGCGGGAAGTGCTGCGCGAACTCGCGCTGCGCCAGCGCGGCCACCTGGCCCGCCCGATCGAACACGATGGCGCGCGAACTCGTCGTGCCCTGGTCCAGGGCGAGAACGTATTTCATGGGCCGGCAGCGTAACCCATGCCGGGCCGCCCGGCCGGCCCGCCGCACCGACTAGACTCGCCGTCCCATGATGTCGTCGTCCCGTCCCCTGCTGTCCCGCCGCGCGCTGCTGCGCGGCACCGCCGCGGCCTGCGCGCTCGCGCTCACCGGCTGTGTCACCCGCAGCGCCCCGCCGCTGCCGCGAGGCCCCTCGCAGCTGCGCCTGATCGGAGAGAAGATCCTGCCGCACGGCCTGCAGGTGCAGGGCACGACGGTCGGCGGCCTGTCCGGGCTGGACCACGATCCGGCGATCGGCCTCTGGGTGGCCCTGAGCGACGACCGCTCGGAGCGCAATGCGGCGCGCTTCTACACCCTGCGCGTGGACGTGCGGGCCAGCGGCCTCGACGTCGAAGTGCTCGAAGCGGTCACGCTGCGGCAGGCGGCCGGCACGCCGTTCCCCAAGCGCCAGGCCGGGGGCGAGGTGGTGGACCCGGAGGCTATCCGGCTGCTGCCCGGACGGCGCGGCGTCCTGTGGACCAGCGAAGGCGACTACGCCGCCAACCAGTCGCCGACGCTGCGCGAATCGCGCCTCGACGGCAGCCTGGTGCGCGAATTCGAGATGCCGGCGCAGCTCCGGTTCGCGTCCCGGCCCGGCTCGGGACCTCGCTCCAACCTCACCTTCGAGGGGCTGGCGCTCACGCCGGACGCCCGCACCGCCTGGGTCGGCATGGAAGCGGCCCTGCAGCAGGACGGCCCGGAGCCGGGCGTCGGCCACCCCGGCGGTCCGTGCCGCTTCACCGCCTTCGACATCGCCACCGGCCGTGCCGTTCGCCAGGTCGCTTACGTACCCGATCCCATTCCGCACGCGCCGGTGGTGCCCGGCGTGGCGGAGAACGGCGTCAGCGAGATCCTGATGATCGACGCCAGCCGGATGCTGGTGCTGGAACGGGCGTACATGGCCGGCGTCGGGCTGTCGCTGCGCATCTACGAGATCGACACCCGCGACGGCAGCGACACGCTCGCGCTGCCGCGGCTCGAGGCCGGCAACCACCGGCCTTGCGCCAAGCGCTTCGTCGCCGATTTCGCGCAGCTGGGCCTCTCGCGCCTGGACAACACCGAAGCCATGTGCTGGGGCCCGCGCCTGCCCGGCGGGCGGCGCTCGCTGGTGGTGGTGAGCGACGACAATTTCAGATCCATGCAGGTCACGCAGTTCGCGGCCTTCGAATACCTGGGAGCGGAATGATGGACGACGCGCGCATCGCATTCATCGGCGGCGGCAACATGGCCAGCGCCATCATTGGCGGCTTGATCCGCCAGGGGCTCGCGCCGGCGCAGATCGCGGTGGTCGAGCCGTTCGCGGCGCAGCGCGCGCGGCTGCAACAGGACTTCGGCGTGGCCGCGGAAGAACACGCCGGCGCCTCGCTCGCTGCGTGCCGGCTGGTCGTCTGGGCCGTGAAGCCGCAGACCTTCAAGGAGGCCGCGGGGCAGGCCAGCGCGCACGTGCAGCAGGCGCTGCACCTGAGCGTGGCGGCCGGCATCCGCTCGGACAGCATCGCGGCCTGGCTGGGAACGGAGCGCATCGTGCGGGCCATGCCCAACACGCCGGCGCTGGTGGGCAAGGGGATGACGGCGCTGTTCGCGCGCGGCAGCGTCACCGCCGCGGAGAAGATGCAGGTGGAGCAGGTGATCGCGACCACCGGCGAGTTCCTGTGGGTGGAGGCGGAACCGCAGCTCGATGCCGTCACGGCGCTGTCCGGATCCGGGCCGGCCTACGTGTTCTATTTCCTCGAGGCGATGACGCAGGCGGGAGCGGAGATGGGGCTGGACGCGCAGCAGGCGCGGCGGCTCGCGGTGGGCACCTTCGCGGGGGCGTCGGAGCTGGCGCGGGCGTCGCAGGAGCCGCTGCAGGTGCTGCGCGAGCGGGTGACATCCAAGGGCGGGACGACCTATGCGGCGCTCACGTCGATGGAGCAGGACCAGGTGAAGGCGGCGTTCGTGAAGGCGCTGCACGCCGCGTGCCGACGGGCGGAGGAACTGGGCGACGAATTCGGCCGGTGAATCGGATGGATTTCCTCCTTCCCCCTCCGGGGGAAGGTCGGGATGGGGACGCTCCGCGCATGGAAGCTTTGCCTTGCGGAGCGCCCCCACCCCAGCCCTCCCCCAGAGGGGGAGGGAGCTAATTCAGGGCGTAGCCCAGCACCGTCCCTGCGAACAGCGTGAACCCGAACCAGTGGTTCACCCGGAAGGCCTTGAAGCAGCCGTCGCGCGAGCGCTCGCGGATCAGCGTGTAGTGCCACGCCGCCTGCGCACCCGCCGCGGCGGCCGTCAGCGCGATCCACGGCGCGGGGATCCGCCCGACCATCACCACGGCCCAGACCACGATCGCCGCCACATAGCAGGCCATCACCACGGCGACGTCCGCGCGGCCCAGCGTGATCGCCGACGTCTTGATCCCGATGCGCAGGTCGTCGTCGCGATCGACCATCGCATATTCGGTGTCGTAGGCCAGCACCCAGAACAGGTTGCCGAGCAGCAGCACCCAGGCGAGCAGCGTGACATGGCCTTGCACCGCGGCAAAGGCCATCGGGATGCCGAAGCTGAAGGCGACCCCCAGCACCGCCTGCGGCATCGAGACGTAGCGCTTCGCATAGGGATAGATGACGGAGATCGCCAGCGCGGCGAACGACCACGCGATGGCCGCCGCATTGGTCGTCAGCACCAGCACGAAGGCGGCGAGCGCGAGCACCGCCCCCAGCACCAGGGCTTCGCGCACCGAGACGGCGCCGGTGGTCACCGGCCGCTGCGCCGTGCGCTTCACGTGGCGGTCGAACTCGCGGTCGGCGACGTCGTTGACGCAGCAGCCCGCGCTGCGCATCAGCACCGTGCCGAGCGTGAACACGACGACCAGGTGCCAGCCGGGGAAGCCCGCCGCCGCGATCCACAGCGCATAGAGCGAGGGCCACAGCAGCAGCAGCCAGCCCGCGGGCCGGTTCCAGCGGATCAGGTCGAGGTAGAGCGCCAGCTTGCCCTGCGCCATCACGAGGTGCCGAGGCCCAGGCGGCGCAGGTCGAGGCGGCCGTCGCGCATCGGCGGACACCAGAAATACGAGCCGCTCACCGGTTTCGAGATCCCGAACAGCGCATCGGTCACGCCGTCGTCGTAGCCCGCCATGCGGCGCATCTGCGCCTCGAAGGCGTAGAAGGACTTGCCGAAGGCGACGAACATCAGCCCCGCCTGCATGCTCATCATCCACGGCATGGAGCGGCGCAGCACGAAGGCCTCCGGATCGAAGCTTTCCTGCGCGGTGCGCTTGACATGCGCCGTCTCGGGCGCGTCTTCCAGTTCCTCGTTGTCGGACAGGCGCCGGCCGATCACGTGGTCGCGCGCATGGTCCTCCACCGCCTCGAAGGCGTCGAGGTCGTGCACCCATTGCTGCACGGCGACGTAGCTCGCGCCGTCCAGCCCTGCGCCGAGGCCGTGCGCGAAGGCCGCCTCTTCGGCCGCCTCGCCCTCCGGGTTCTCGGTGCCGTCCTCGAAGCCGGTCAGGTCCTTGCCGTGGCTGTCGTTCCAGGCGTGGCGGAAGGCATCGACCACGTGGCGCGCCGCGAAGGCCGGCGCCAGCGCCTTCTGCACCTTGCGCGTGACATGCAGCAGGTCGCCGAGGTCGGAGCCGCGCAGCCAGGCCCACAAGGTGCCGGGCGTGGCAGGCACCTTCACGCCGTGGTCGGAGAAGCCCGGGAATTCGTGCAGCCCCGGGATCTCGGCGCCGAGCGCCTGCACCAGTGAAGGGCCGAGGCCGAGGACGACGTCGCTGCCGTCGACGAAGGGCGTCACGCGCGTGAGCGCTTCCTTGATGGCGGCGGCATCGACCCTGGGGTCGGTGAGCTGGAACCAGAGGTAGCGCGCAACCGGCGGCGGAGCATCGAGGATGCCGGGCTGGTACAGGCGCGCGGGGGTGTCGGGAGTTTCTCGCATGGTCTCAGGATAGGCGCTTGGCGCCGGGAAGTTCGCAGGCGTAGATCGCGTTGCGCAGGGCGGCGATGGCTTCGTAGCGGGTGAAGCTGCGCCGCCACGCGAGCACGACGCGCCGGCTCGGCGGGTCGCCGTCGAAGGGGATGTATTTGACGAAGGCCTGGTCCTCGCTGCGCCGTCTGGGCCGGGTCGCGAACGCCTCCTTGGGGACGGACAGGCGCGGCACCAGCGTGACGCCCATGCCCGCAGCGACCATGTGCTTGATCGTCTCCAGCGAGGAGCCTTCGAAGCTCTTGCGGATGCCTTCGGCGTCGCTGGAAAAGCGCGCGAACTCGGGGCACACCTCCAGCACGTGGTCGCGAAAGCAGTGGCCGGTGCCCAGGAGCAGCATCGTTTCCTGCTTCAGTTCCTCCGCCGTGATCGTCTTGTGCGCGGCCAGCGGATGGTTGCTCGGCACCGCCGCGAGGAAGGGCTCGTCGTACAGCGGCGCGATGGCGAGACCGGCATCCGGGAACGGTTCGGCCATGATCGCGCAGTCGATCTCGCCCATGCGCAGCATCTCCAGCAGGCGCACGGTGAAGTTCTCCTGCAGCATCAGCGGCATCTGGGGCGTGCGCGCGATGGCCTGGCGCACCAGGTCCGGCAGCAGGTAGGGGCCGATCGTGTAGATCACGCCCAGGCGCAGCGGGCCGGCCAGCGGATCCTTGCCGCGCTTGGCGATCTCCTTGATCGCGGCCGCCTGCTCCAGCACGCTCTGGGCCTGGCGCACGATCTCCTCGCCCAGCGGCGTGACGGTGACCTCGTTGGCGCTGCGCTCGAACAGCTTCACCTCGAGCTCGTCCTCGAGCTTCTTGATCGCCACCGACAACGTCGGCTGCGAGACGAAGCACGCCTCCGCCGCGCGGCCGAAATGGCGTTCGCGCGCGACGGCGACGATGTACTTGAGCTCGGTGAGCGTCATGGATCGGGTGTCCGGGGCAAGCCGGAAGCTATCGACTTCGGTCAGGCCTTCAGGTATTCCGATTTTCCACCCAACCAGCGGCTCACGTGGCGCTCGGCGAGATCGGGATGACGGTCCAGCATGTGCGGCGCGACCTCGCGCGCCCATTCCAGCAGTTCGGCGTCGAGCGCCAGGTCGGCGAACCGCAGCAGCGGCGCGCCGGACTGGCGGGCGCCCAGGAACTCGCCGGGGCCGCGGATCTCCAGGTCGCGGCGGGCGATCTCGAAGCCGTCGCTGGTTTCGGCCATGGCCTTCAGGCGCGCCCGCGCGGTGTCGCCCAGGCGCCCGTGCTCGCCGGCGGAATACAGGAGCACGCAGGCGGAGGCGGCGGCGCCGCGGCCCACACGCCCGCGCAGCTGGTGCAACTGCGACAGGCCGAAGCGCTCCGCGTGCTCGATCACCATCAGCGAGGCATTGGGCACGTCGACGCCGACCTCGATCACCGTCGTGGCGACCAGCACGCCCATCTGGCCGCCGGTGAAGAGCGCCATCACGGCCTTCTTCTCCGGCACCGGCATGCGCGAATGCAGCAGTCCGACCAGCACGCCGGGCAGCGCTTCGCTCAGTTGCTGGTGGGTGGCAGTGGCGTTGGTGAGATCCAGGGTCTCGCTTTCCTCGATCAGGGGACAGACCCAGTACACCTGCCGCCCCTGCGCCACCTGCGAACGGATGCGCTCGACGACCTCGTCGCGCCGGCTGTCGGAGATCAGCTTGGTGACGACCGGCGTGCGGCCAGGCGGCAGTTCGTCGATGGTGGAGACGTCGAGGTCGGCGTAGTAGGACATCGCGAGCGTGCGGGGGATGGGGGTGGCGGACATCATGAGGAGGTGGGGCTCCGCGCTGCCGTCTGCGTCATTCCCGCACCCCTCCCCGCCATTCCCGCGTCCCTCCCCGTCATTCCCGCGGAGGCGGGAATCCAGGGCTTCCTCTTCGCCCGCTGCCTGCCCCGGGTAGGCTGGCGGTGAGCCGCGCAGCGCGCAAACCCCAGCGCTGGCGCGCAGCGCTGGGGTTTCGCTTCGCTCCACCGCCAGCCTACGATCGATCCCGTCGTCCCCGCCCGCGCGCGGATGGCGGGAATTCATCTTCCCCCGCAGCGCCAGCCGCTGCTCCACCCCGAACCGGTGCTGTTCGTCGATGATCGCCAGCGCCAGCGCCTTGAACTGCACCTGCTCCTGGATCACCGCATGGGTGCCCACCACCAGCGCGGCCTCGCCGCTGGCGATCAGCTCCAGCATCTCCGTGCGCTCCTTCTTGCGCTGGCTGCCCGTGAGCCAGGCCACGCGCAGGCCCAGCGGCATCAGCAGCGGCTCCAGCCATCCGATCAACTTGCGGAAGTGCTGCTCGGCGAGGATTTCCGTCGGCGCCATCAGCGCGCATTGCCAGCCCGCGTCGATGGCGATCGCCGCGGCGAGCGCCGCCACCACCGTCTTGCCCGAACCGACGTCCCCCTGCAGCAGGCGGTGCAGCGGCCGTTCGCGCTCGAGGCCCTGCGCGATCTCCTCGGACACGCGGCGCTGCGCCTGCGTGAGCTGGAAGGGCAGCGCCGCCAGCAACTGTTCGTGCAGCCCGCCGGGGCGGGCCCGCAGTGCCGGCGCCCGCAGGCGATCGTGCTCGCGCCGGCTGTGCACCTGCGACAGTTGCTGCGCCAGCAGCTCCTCCGCCTTCAGGCGCTGCCAGGCGGGATGGCTGCGGTCTTCCAGCGTGGCCAGCGAGACTTCGGGCGCCGGGTGATGCAGGAACTGCAGCGCCTGCTTCAGCGTCCATTCACGCGCCCGGCCGGGCGCCGGCGGTGCATCGGGCGGGATCGTCTCGGACAGGTCGGCACGCTCCAGCCCGCCGGCCACGGCCTTGCGCAGGTAGGGCTGCGGCAGGCCGGCGACGGTGGAATAAACCGGCGTCAGCGCCTGGGGCAAGTCGCCGCCCGCCGCCTTCCAGGCCGGATGCACCATCTGCCAGCCGAGGAAGCCGCCCTTGATCTCGCCGCGGATGCGCAAGCGCGCGCCCACGGCCAGCGACTTCTGCTGCGAGGGATAGAAGGTGAAGAAGCGCAGCACGCAGGTGTCGGTGCCGTCGTCCACCTTCACCACCAGCTGGCGGCGCGGGCGGTACTGCACCTGGCAGTCGGTCACCGAGCCTTCGAACTGGATCGTGTCGCCTTCGCGCGCGTCGCGCAGCTTCACGATGCGCGTCTCGTCCTCGTAGCGCAGGGGAATGTGCAGGGCCAGGTCGATGTCGCGCGCCAGGCCCAGCTTGATCAGGGCTTTCTGTGGTTCCGACAGCGCCTTGTTTTCCGGCATGGGACAATTCTGCCCTGCAATCCCGACAACCTTGGAACGGGTCCGTCCGGCCCTCAAGAACATGCGCCACTTCACCCTGGGCGATTTCGATTTCGCCCTGCCCCCCGAACTGATCGCCCAGCATCCGGCCGCCGAACGCAGCGGCTCGCGGCTGCTGGATGGCACCGGCCCGGCGCCCGCCGACCGCGCGTTCCGCGACCTGCCGCAACTCCTGCGCGAGGGCGACCTCCTGGTCTTCAACGATACGCAAGTGGTGAAGGCGCGCCTGTTCGGCGAGAAGCCCACCGGCGGCAAGCTGGAACTGCTGGTCGAACGCGTGCTGGGCGAACGCGAGGTCGTCGCCCACATGAAGGTGAGCAAGAAGCCGCCGGCCGGCACGGCGCTGCGCATGGACGGCGGCTTCACGGCCACCCTCCTCGGTCGCTGGCCCGAGCACGACGGCCCGCTGTTCCGCCTCGCCTTCAGCGAGGACCCGTACCGCGTGATGGAGCAGCACGGCCACGTGCCGCTGCCGCCCTACATCACGCACGCCGACACGGCCGAAGACGCGCGCCGCTACCAGACGGTGTTCGCGAAGAATCCCGGCGCCGTCGCCGCCCCCACGGCCGCCCTGCACTTCGACGAGGCCGTGCTGGCCGCGCTCGAAGCCCGCGGCGTGCAGCGCGCCGGCGTGACGCTGCACGTCGGCGCCGGCACCTTCCAGCCGGTCAAGACCGAGGACATCGCACAGCACCGCATGCACAGCGAGTGGTACCAGGTGCCCGAGGCGACGCAGCAGGCGATCGCGCAACTGCGCGCGCGCGGCGGCCGCCTGGTGGCCGTGGGCACGACCACGGTCCGCACGCTCGAATCGTGGGCCGCCTCGGGGCAGGCCAGCGGCGACACCGACATCTTCATCACGCCCGGCTTCCGCTTCCGCGAGGTCGACCTGCTGCTCACCAACTTCCACCTGCCCAAGTCCACCCTGCTGATGCTGGTGAGCGCGCTGGCCGGCTACGAGCACGTGATGCAGCTCTATCGCCACGCGGTGGAAAGCCGCTACCGCTTCTTCAGTTACGGCGACGCGATGCTGCTCGCGCGCACCTGACTTCCCCCGACATGCTGAAGTTCGAACTCCTGAAAACCGAGGGCCTGGCCCGGCGCGGCGTCCTCACCCTCAACCACGGCGTCGTGCAGACGCCGATCTTCATGCCGGTGGGCACCTACGGCACGGTCAAGGGCGTCATGCCCCGCTCGCTGGAGGAGATGGGCGCGCAGATCATCCTGGGCAACACCTTCCACCTGTGGATGCGGCCCGGCCTCGACGTGCTGCAGCAGTTCGGCGGCCTGCATGCGTTCGAGCAGTGGGACAAGCCGATCCTCACCGACTCCGGCGGCTTCCAGGTCTGGAGCCTGGGCGAGATGCGCAAGATCGGCGAGGAGGGCGTGAAGTTCGCGTCGCCCGTGAACGGCGACAAGCTGTTCCTCACGCCCGAGATCTCGATGCAGATCCAGACCACGCTGAACTCCGACATCGTGATGCAGTTCGACGAGTGCACGCCCTACGACACGCAGGGCCACATCACGACGCAGGCGCAGGCGCGCTCCTCGATGGAGCTGTCGCGCCGCTGGGCGCTGCGCTGCAAGGACGAATTCGCGCGGCTCGCGAACCCCAATGCGCTGTTCGGCATCGTGCAGGGCGGCATGTACGAGCACCTGCGCGAGGAGTCCCTCGCCGCGCTGGTCGACATGGACTTCCCCGGCTACGCCGTCGGCGGCGTGAGCGTCGGCGAGCCCAAGGAGGACATGCTGCGCATCATGGCGCACACGCCGCACCGCCTGCCCGCGCACAAGCCGCGCTACCTGATGGGCGTGGGCACGCCGGAAGACCTGGTGCAAGGCGTGGCGCAGGGCGTGGACATGTTCGACTGCGTGATGCCGACGCGCAATGCGCGCAACGGCCACCTCTTCACGCGCTACGGCGACCTGAAGATCCGCAACGCGAAGCACCGCAGCGACCCGCGCCCGCTGGACGAGACCTGCAGCTGCTACACCTGCCGCGGTGCCACCCGGCCCGACGGCACGGTCAGCGGCGGCTTCTCGCGCGCCTACCTGCATCACTTGGATCGCTGCGGCGAGATGCTGGGGCCGATGCTGGCCACGATCCACAACCTGCACTTCTACCTGAACCTGATGCGCGAGATCCGGGAGGCGCTGGAGCTGGGGACTTTCGCCGCGTTCGCCTTAGCGTTCGGACAGGATCGCCAGCGGGGGATCTGAGGCGGCGCCTTCGTAGGCTGGCGGTGGAGCGAAGCGCAACCCCAGCGCTGCGCGAAAGCGCTGGGGTTCGCGCTGTCGCGGCTCACCCCCAGCCTACGAGCCGGGCCAGCCCTCACCCCGCAAGCAGCGCCGCCACCCGCTGCTGCAGCACCTGCGGCTGCACCTGCCCCGCCGCCACCGGCGCGCCCACGTTCAGCCCCACCCGGTTGAACATCCCGCGGCGGAACGGCCGTACCATCGCGTTGCCCTCCTCGACGCGGCTGAAGAACGAGCCCCACAGGTCGGTCAGCGCCATCGGGATCACCGGCGGCTGCACGCCCTCGGCGCGCGCGCGTTCCAGCACCTTCATGATCCCGCCCTTGAACGGCTGCAGCTGGCCGTCGCGCGTGATGCCGCCTTCGGGGAAGATCGCCAGCAGGTCGCCGGCACGCAGCACCTGCGCGGCGCGTTCGAAGGCCGCTTCGTAGACGGCCGGATCCTCCTTCTGCGGCGCGATCGGGATCGCCTTGGCGAGGCGGAACAGCGTCCCCAGCACCGGCAGCCGGAAGATGCGATGGTCCATCACGAAGTAGATCGGCCGCGGGCTGGCCGCCATCAGCAGCACGGCGTCGACGAAGCTCACGTGGTTGCAGGCCAGCAGCGCCGGGCCGCTGACGGGGATCTGCTCTTCGCCGCGCACGCGGAAACGGTACACGAGGTGCGTCGCCACCCAGGCCACGAAGCGGATCAGGTACTCGGGCACCAGCAGGAAGATGTAGCCGGCGACCAGCGCGTTGGCGATGCCGACCAACAGGAAGATCTGCGGGATCGTGCAGCCGGCCTTCAGCAGCGCGCCGGCGATCACCGAGCTGCCGATCATGAACAGCGCATTGAGGATGTTGTTCGCCGCGATGATGCGCGCCCGGTGCGTGGGCTCGGCGCGCAGCTGGATCAGTGCGTACATCGGCACCGAATAGAGGCCGGCGAAGAGCGACAGCAGCGCCAGGTCCGCCATCACGCGCCAGTGCGCGGCGACGCCGACGAACTGGCCAAGTGTGAGGCCGGCGGAGGGCGGCAGCGCGCCCGAGGCGAAGTACAGGTCGACCGCGAAGACGGTCATGCCGATCGCGCCCAGCGGCACCAGGCCGATCTCCACGTGGCGGCGCGACAGCACCTCGCACAGCAGCGAACCCGCGCCGATGCCGATCGAGAAGACGACCAGCAGCAGCGACGCGACCTGCGCGTCGCCGTGCAGCACCTCCTTGGCGAACGAAGGGAACTGGCTGAGGAACACCGCGCCGAAGAACCACATCCAGCTGATCCCGAGCAGCGAGCGGAACACGACGATGTTGCCGTGCGCGAGCTTCAGGTTGCGCCAGGTTTCGCTGACCGGGTTCCAGTTGATGCGCAGGTCGGGCGCACTGGCCGGCGAGGCCGGGATCGCGTGGGCGACCAGTCGCCCGATGAGGGCCAGCGCGACGCAGCAGAAGCCGACCGCCTGCGGGCCGATGGCGGGCACGGCCACCACCAGGCCGCCGGCCACCTGTCCGAGCAGGATGGCGACGAAGGTGCCCATTTCCACCATGCCGTTGCCGCCGGTGAGCTCGCGCTCGTCCAGGTGCTGCGGCAGGTAGGCGAACTTCACGGGCCCGAACAGCGTGGAGTGCAGGCCCATGAGGAAGGTGCAGGCCAGCAGCACGACGACGTCGGCCGTGAAGAAGCCCCAGGTGGCCAGCAGCATGATGCCGATCTCCAGCCACTTGACGAACAGGATCAGGCTGCGCTTGTCGAACTTGTCCGCCAGCTGGCCGCTGGTGGCGGAGAACAGCAGGTACGGCAGGATGAACAGCGCGCCGATCACCAGGCCCGCCATCGCCGGCGGCATCCAGGCCACCTGCAGCTGGTAGGTGACCATCACGGTGAAGGCGAACTTGAACAGGTTGTCGTTGGCGGCGCCGGCGAACTGCGTCCAGAAGAAGGGTGCGAAGCGGCGCTGGCGCAGCAACGCGAACTGGTTGGGATGCGCCTCGCGCGCGGCGCCCACGGCGGTGTCGGCAGCGACGGTGTCCATGCGGTTCTCCTCCGGTCGGGATGATCGCCCAGGATCGGGCGCACGGCTGCAGTCTGCGTGGTGGGCGGCTGCGAGTGCTGCGATTCCGCTACATTGCCGTGCGCAAGCCCCTTCGGTATCGCGAAACAGTACTTTCATGAGCACCACCGCCGATCTCGTCCTGGCCCTGAAGAAGGAGCTGAAAGCCGCGCAGATGACGTACGCGGAGCTGGCCAGGGGGCTGGGCATGGCGGAGTCGAGCGTCAAGCGCATGCTGGCCAAGGGCGACATGGCGCTCTCGCGCATCGACGCGATCTGCCGCGTGCTGAAGCTCGATTTCGCCGAACTCGCGCGCCGCGTCGCCGATGCGCAGCCGCTGGTGACCGAACTCACGCAGGAGCAGGAGCGGGCCGTGGTGGCCGACAAGAAGCTGCTGCTGTGCGCGATCTGCGTCCTGAGCCAGTGGACGCTGGAGCAGGTCACGACCGAGTACCGCCTGGGCGAAGCCGAGTGCATCAAGTACTTCGTGGCGCTGGACCGCATCGGCATCATCGAGCTGCGGCCGCTGAACCGCTACCGCCTGAAGCTGGCGAAGACCTTCCGCTGGCGGCCGCACGGGCCGGTGATGCACTACTTCCGCGACCACGCGGTGCTGGACTACTTCAGCGGCGGCTTCGACGGCCCGGCGGAGGGCCTGCTGCTGGTCCACGGCTCGGTGAGCCGCGCCATCGCCCCCTCGTTCATGGACCGCCTGCAGCGCGTGGCGCAGGACTTCGCGCAGCAGCACCAGGCCGACCAGAAGCTGCCGGCCGCCGAGCGCGAGGGCTACACCCTGGTGCTGGCCATGCGCAGCTGGGAATTCGCGGCGTTCGCGCAGTTGCGGCGCGTCAGGAACTGAACCGGGAAGCGGGACACGGACAGCCGAACGCAAAAGCCGCAAAGGTTTCGCAAAAGCCGCAAAAGGAACAGTCCAAAAAGATGTCTTTCTTTCGAGGTTTTGGCGTCCCTTTTGCGGCTTCTGCGTTTCGGCTGTCCGCCTTTTGGCTGTCCGCCTTTCGGCTGTTCAACGAAAAACCGTCAGCACCCCCGTATAGCCATACAGGTTCTTCCGCCCGATCTCGCCGCCGGCGAAGAAGCCTACCAGCGGGACGTCGCCCAGGGCGCGGCGGACGATCTGCATTTCGGCGCTCGGGCCGCCGAAGTGCGGGCCGCCACGCCCCGCGCAGCTGACGTAGATCGCGCCGGCGATGGGGCTGGTCTGCGGGCTGGGCGGCGCGATCGGGTCGGGTGCCACCAGGGCGCTGGCGGCGGCCAGCGGCAGTTCCTCGGGCTCCAGTTCCTCGCGGATCTCGGTGCAGATGCGCACCAGGTCGGCCCGCGCGGCCTCGACGTCGCGCCGGCAGAACGCCAGGCGCATGCCTTCGTCGACCTTGCTGGCCACCGCCACGCCGCGCCTGCGCGGGTCGACGCCGATGATGTGCCGCACCACCACGTCGGTGCCGAAGTGGCCGATGCGGTTGACGACATCCTCGCTCGCCTGCGTGAGCCCCACCAGCGTGGTGCGCAGCGCCGCCATCGCCGCCTGCGGCTGTTCCAGCGTGATGCGCAGGTCTTCCAGCAGCACGTCGAGCGCCGGCTCGCCATCGAGTTCCACCACCAGGTTGCCGTCCGCCTGCGTGATGCTGCGCGCCGGCGCCACCGGCTGGCAGCCTTGCGTGATGCGCGAGACCAGCTGCACGTCGTCGGTGAACGCCACGCCGGACAGGCCGCCGCGGAAGACGCCGCCCGCCTTGCCCTGCCCGCGCAGGTTGCCGTTGCCGCCGATCGCGAACTGCACCACGTCGGCGCCGCTCGAGGCGAGTCCGCCGAACAGGTAGCCGGTGGCCGTGCGGTCCGCCATCTCCGCGATCAGATCGGCGACGTCGGGCGTCGCCGCATCGGCATGGACCAGCGCGGTGTGCGCGCGGAAGGTGCCCGGCAGCGGCGCGACGCCGGAAAACACGCGGTACTGGTGCGCGGGCACGGCGCACAGCATCAGCGCCATGGCCGGCTCGTCGAAGTACTCCACGTTCGACGAGGCGATGCCCACGCCCACGGTGCCGGCCCAGTCGGTGACTTCCGGCAGTTCGGCGCCGAGGTGGTCGAGGATCTCCTGCGCCGAGGCCGCGTAGTGGTCCGTGATGTACAGCAGGCCCAGCGTGGGTGTCGGCGCGTAGCCGTGCAGCGTCATCTGGGCGCGCAGTTGCGCCAGCACGAGGCCGGCCGCCATCCGCCACTGGGGGTGCGTGGCATGGCCGAAGGGGAACAACTGCATGGCGGCTCCTAGGCGCTGGTCTTGTCGGGCGTCTTCTTCGCGCGCGCCTTGCGCGCCGGAGCCTTGCGTGCGGTGGCCTTGCCGGGCACGACCTTGGGGGCCCGCGCGCTGGGAGTGGCCGGCGCCTTGGCGCTCGCCTTCACCGCCGTGCCGCCGGCAGCCTTGCCGGCGGCGCCGGCCATGTTGCGGGCGGCGTCGGTCCTCTGCGCCACGTCCTGCATCGCGGTGGCGGCGATCTGCTGGAACTGCTGCGTGAGCGCACCCCACCACTGCAAGGGATCCACCGGTGCGGCAGCGGCCGCCTTGCCGGACTTGTCGGCGCCTGCGGCCTGGCCCGACTCGCCGGATTCAGCGCCTTCGGCTGGCGCGCCCGGCTCGGCCTCTTCGGCCTTGCGGGCCGCCGGCTTCTTGCGCGCCGCCCCGCCCATGGCGTCGGCCGCACCGCTGACCGCGCTGGCTGCCGCCTCGGCCGCCTCGCCCATCCTGCGGGCGCCGCTTTCCATCGCTTCGGTCGTCTTCAGCTTGAGCGAATTGGCCAGCTCGCCCATGCTGAAGTTCATGCCTTCGAGGGTGGCGAGCGTCATCTTCTGCACCTCGAGCGCCTGGATGGTCGCGGACAGGGCCCGGCCGTTCTGCTCGAGCCAGAACTGCACGGCCTTCAGTTCGGCGATGCGTTTTTCCAGTTCCTCGACGTTGAGTGTCGGCGCCACCCAGTTGGACAGGTGGGGCATCTGCGGAATGCTCTGCGTGGCACCCTTGGCCAGGTTCTGCAGGAAATCGAATCCGGGGACGAGTTTCGCGAACCCGAAGTTGCCCTTGTCGCTCATGGCTGCGTTCCCCCGGTGGCCGTTGTCGGGTTGCCAGCTTACCCGAAGGCAAGCCGGCGCGGCGACCAAAGTCCTACCGATGCGCGTCGTGCGGCGCGACCCTCTGCACCGGCAGGCGCAGCTGCACGGTGCTGACCTTGCCCTTGGCGTCGCGGAAGCGCAGCGTGAACGGGATCTGGCTGCCGGCCTTGAACGGATCCTGCAGGTCCATCAGCATGAAGTGGTAGCCGCCGGGCGCGAGCTGCAGCGGCTTGCCCGGCACCAGGGGGAGGTTCTCCGCCGCGCGCATCTTCATGATGTCGCCTTCCATCTTCATCTGGTGGATCTCGACGATCCCGGCGGCGGGCGACTCGCCGCCCAGCAGCGTGAGCGGCTCGGAGGCGACCAGCGTCATGTACGCGCCGCTGGACTGCTGGCCCGGCACGATGGGCCGCGCCCAGGCGCCCTGGACCGTCACGGGTGCGCTGGCCGCCTGGGCCGACAGCGCGGCGCCGGCCAGCAGCAGGGATGCGAAAAGCTTGGTCATGGCGGGTCCTTCAGCGGAATCTGGGCGCGCGGCGCTCGCGCAGCGATGCGATGCCTTCCTGCACGTCGGGGCCGGCGAAGCCCATGAACTCCAGCGCCAGCGAGGTGTCGAAGGCCGGCCCGGCCTGCCGCAGCCAGTTGTTCAGCGAATACTTGGTCCAGCGGATCGCGCTCTGGCTGCCCTGCGCCAGCCGGTCCGCGATCTCGTAGGCCCTGGGCAGCAGCTGCTCGCCGTCGACCGCCAGCGACACCAGGCCGATGCGCTCGGCCTCCTCGCCGCTCACCGGCTCGCAGAGCAGAAGGTAGTACTTGGCCTTGGCCAGGCCGCACAGCAGCGGCCAGACGATCGCCGCGTGGTCGCCGGCGGCAACGCCCAGGCGCGTGTGGCCGTCGACGATCTTCGCGTCGCGCGCCGCCACCGAAATGTCGGCCAGCAGCCCGGCCACCAGCCCCGCGCCCACGGCCGGGCCATGGATCGCGCTGACGATCGGCTTGTCGCAGTTGACTACGCTGTAGACCAGGTCGCGCGCTTCCTTCCACACCCGGCCGCGGATGTCGAAGTCGCTCGCCATGTCCTGCACCAGCGCCAGGTCCCCACCGCCGGAAAAGCCCAGGCCTTCGCCGCGCAGCACCGCGACGCGCACCGTGTCGTCGGCGCTCACATCGCGCCAGATCTCGGCCAGCTCGCGATGGCCGGCGTGGCCCGCGGTCGGCAGCTTGCCGTTGGCCGCCTTCATCTAGATGTCGAGCACCGAGTCGTCCGGGCCGCGGCGGGCGATGCGCAGGGTTTCGTAGCGGGCGTAGTCCATGCAGGCAAGCTTAGACCAGCCCCCGCAACCCTTCCGGCCACCTCGGCTTTCGACGCCGCCGGGCTGCCCGCGCGCAGCTTCCCGCCGGGCTGTCGGTCCGCTCCTACGAAGGCCGATGGTCCGGACATCTCGCCGCGCGGCAGCAGGTTCTGCTACGGTTCGGTCGCATGACGCTTGCGGAGATCCTCTATCCCTCCTGCGCCCTGTTTCTGGATTTCGACGGAACCATGGTGGACATCGCGCCGCAGCCGAGTGCGGTGCACGTGCCGCAGCCGCTGATCGTGGTGCTGCAGGACCTTCTCGTGTACCTGCACGGCGCGATCGCCGTGATCTCCGGCCGCCCGATCGCGCAGATCGACAGCTTCCTGAGTCCGCTGCAACTGCCGGTCGCCGGCGTGCACGGCGCGGAACGGCGGGGTGTGGACGGCCACATCCACCTGCTGCACACGCAGCCGATGGACCGGGTGGAGGAAGCCGCCTGCCTGCTGGCGGCCCAGAACCCGGGCCTGCTGGTGGAGAACAAGCGCGGCTCGCTCGCGCTGCACTACCGCCAGCGCCCGGAGCTGGAGGACCTGTGCCTGCGCACGATGCAGCAGGCCGTGGACGAATCCCCGGGCATCACCCTGCTGCGCGGAAAGATGGTGGTGGAGGCCAAGCCCGGCGGCGCCAGCAAGGGCCGCGCGATCGTGGACTTCCTCGGGGAGCAGCCCTTCACGGGTCGCACGCCGGTGTTCATCGGCGACGACGTGACCGACGAAGCCGGCTTCTCCGCCGTGCAGGGCCTCGGCGGCGTGGGGATCAAGGTCGGCGAGGGCGCCACGTGCGCCTGGCGCCGCCTGCCCGACCCGCTGGCGCTGCGACAAGAACTGGAGGCGGCCCTCGCCGCCCGTTTCGTCCGGACGACATGAACAAGACAACGCATCCCAACTCGCTCTCGCTGGGCATGATCGGCAACTGCGCGTACAGCGCGCTGGTCGACCGGGAGGCCCGCATCATGTGGTGCTGCCTGCCCCGCTTCGACGGCGATCCGGTCTTCAACGCCCTGCTCGACCCGAGCGAGAACGGCGCGCTGTGGCAGTTCGAGCTGGAGGGCTTCGAGCGCAGCGAGCAGGAATACGAATCCAACACCGCGGTGCTGCGCACGCGCCTGTACGACAACCGCGGCCAGGGCATCGAGATCGTCGACTTCGCGCCGCGCTTCTGGAGCCGCGGCCGCATGTTCCGGCCCATGACGATGGTGCGGCGGGTGCGCGTGCTGCAGGGGTCGCCGCGCATGCGCGTGCTGCTGCGCCCGCGCTTCGAATGGGGCCGCGCCAAGCCGCAGATCACGCAGGGCAGCACGCACATCCGCTACGTCGGCCCGGGGCAGACGCTGCGCGTGAACACCGATGCGCCGATCTCGTACATCCTGGCCGAGACCTTCTTCGTCGTCGATCGGCCGATGAACTTCGTGATGGGCCCCGACGAGACGCTCACCAGCGGCATCGAGGACACGGCGCGCCTGTTCGAGCAGGAGACCATCGCCTACTGGAAGCAGTGGTCGCGCGCGCTGGCGCTGCCGCTGGAATGGCAGGACGCGGTGATCCGCGCCGCGATCACGCTCAAGCTGTCGCTGTACGAGGACACCGGCGCCATCGTGGCGGCGATGACCACCTCGATCCCCGAGGCGCCCAACAGCGGGCGCAACTGGGACTACCGCTACTGCTGGTTGCGCGACGCCTTCTTCGTCGTGCGGGCGCTCAACTCCATCTCCGAAGTGGCGACGATGGAGGAGTACCTGCGCTGGCTGATGAACATCGTGATCCGCTCCGGCGGCGGCCACATCCAGCCGCTGTACGGCATCGGCCAGGAGGAGCGGCTGCCGGAATTCATCCTGGAGCACCTGCCCGGCTACCGCGGCATGGGGCCGGTGCGGGTGGGCAACCAGGCGCAGGAGCACTTCCAGCACGACGTGTACGGCAACATCATCCTGGGAGCGGCCCAGGCCTTCCACGACCACCGGCTGATGCGGCGCGCCAGCCGCGCGGAGTTCGTGCACCTCGAAGCGGTGGGCGAGCAGGCCTTCAAGATCTACGACACGCCCGACGCCGGCATGTGGGAGCTGCGCACGCGGGCGCGCATCCACACCTCGTCGGCCCTCATGAGCTGGGCCGCCTGCGACCGGCTGGCGAAGGTGGCGCTGTCGCTGGGGCTGCCGGAACGCATCCGCTACTGGCGCGAGCGCGCGGACACCATCCGCAACCGCATCCTGAAGGAATCGTGGAGCGAGGAGCGCGGCGCCTTCGCCGAGAGCTTCGGCGGCCGCGACCTCGACGCCAGCGCGCTGCTGATGGCGGAAGTGAACATGATCGACCCGAACGACGCCCGCTTCGTGGCGACGGTCGACGCGCTGGAGAAGTCGCTGTGCGACGGACCGTACATGCGCCGCTACGAGGCGGCCGACGACTTCGGCAAGCCGGAGACCGCGTTCAACATCTGCACCTTCTGGCGCATCGACGCGCTGGCGCGCATCGGCCGCAAGGCCCAGGCGCGCGAGATCTTCGAGGTGATGTTGAAGAGCCGCAACCACCTGGGCCTGCTGTCGGAGGACACGCATCCGATCACCGGCGAGATGTGGGGCAACTTCCCGCAGACCTACTCCATGGTCGGGACGATCAACGCCGCGGTGCGGCTGTCGGCGCCGTGGGACACGGTGATATGAGGAGGTCGCGCGTCGGGCGTTCGGCGTTGGGCGTGGGGCCCGCGTTCACGCCCAACGCTCAATGCCCGACGCCCAACGCAAGCCCTGCATGAGCCGCCTGGTCGTCGTCTCTAACCGCATCGCGGACCCGCGCAAGACCGCCGCCGGCGGGCTGGCCGTGGCTCTGGCGGAGGTGTTGAACAACACGGGCGGCCTGTGGTTCGGGTGGAGCGGCAAGATCGTCGACGCGGCCGAAGACGACGACGTGCTGTTCCAGCGCGCCGGGCCCGTGACGCTGGCCATGGTCGATCTCTCGCAGGTGGACCACGATGCCTTCTACCTCGGCTACTCGAACGGCGTGCTGTGGCCGGTGTTCCATTACCGGCTGGACCTCGCGGACTTCGACGCCGGCTACATCGGCGGCTACCGGCGCGTGAACCAGTTGTTCGCGCGCAAGCTGCTGCCGCTGCTGCGGCCCGACGACGTGATCTGGGTGCACGACTACCACCTGATCCCGCTCGCCGCGGAACTGCGGGCGCTCGGCTGCAAGCAGCGCATCGGCTTCTTCCTGCACATCCCGCTGCCGCCGCCGCTGATGCTGGCGGCGATCCCCGGCCACGACTGGCTGATCCGCGCCCTGTTCGCGTACGACCTGGTCGGCTTCCAGAGCAAGGCGGACCTGCACCACTTCGCCGGCTACATCGAGGCGGAGGCGCACGCGCAGCCGGTGGACGAGGGCCGCTGGCGCGCCTTCGGCCGCACCGTGCAGGCGGGCGCCTTCCCGATCGGCATCGACGTGCAGGAGTTCACCGCGCTGGCCAACGCGCCCGAAGCGGTGGAGATGTACGAGCGCATGCGCCGGGAGTACTCGCGCCGCAGGCTGCTGGTGGGCGTGGACCGGCTCGACTATTCGAAAGGCCTGCCGCAGCGGATGCGGGCCTTCCGCGAGTTCCTCACCAAGAACCCGGACCTGCGCTCCAGCGCCACGCTGATCCAGATCGCCTCGCCGAGCCGCGAGAACGTCAATGCGTACACGGAGATCCTGCACGAGCTGGAGTCCCTGTGCGGCTCCATCAACGGCAACTTCGGCGAGCTGGACTGGATGCCGGTGCGCTACATCCATCGCACGGTGGCCCGCGCACGCCTGCCGGGCCTGTACCGCGCCAGCCGGGTGGCCCTGGTCACGCCCTTGCGCGACGGGATGAACCTCGTCGCCAAGGAATTCCTCACGGCCCAGAACGCCGACGATCCCGGCGTGCTGGTGCTTTCACGCTTCGCCGGCGCGGCGGAGCAGCTGGGCGAGGCCCTGCTGGTGAATCCCTACGACACCGAAGGCACCGCGGCCGCCATCCTGCTGGCCTTGCAGATGCCGGTCGAAGAGCGGCGCACCCGCCACGAAGCGCTGATGCAGACCGTGCGCCGCTACGACGTGCACTGGTGGTGCGACAGCTTCCTGGCGGCGCTGGAGCGCACGCAAGCGGAGGAAAAAGGCACCTCCTGGCTGCGCCTCTGACCGCCTTCCTCCCTCTCCCGCTTGCGGGAGAGGGCCGGGGTGAGGGGGCTCCTCAAAACACCGCCGCCAGCAACCCCGCCGCCCCGATCGCCAGCGCCGCGATCGCATCCCCCGCGATCAATCCGCCCCCGAACAGCGAGGTCCCGCTCATGTCGTCCGGCAACTCGCGCTCCTTCGGCGCCCGCAGCCCGATCAGGCTGGCGACCACGCCACCCGCGCCCAGCCACAGGGAGGTCGGCAGGTTCACGAAGCCGCCGAACGAGAGCGCATACGGGGACGGCAGCACGATGGCGTCGAGCACGAAGTTCCTGGGCCGCAAGACCTTGCGCAGCAGCTCGATGGCGAGGCCGATCGCGATGCCGACGCCGATGGCGGTGCGCTGGTACGGCTTGTCGTCGGTCAGGCTGCGCAGCACCCCGACGAACTTGTACGTCATGGCGGAACTCCACTCGGCGGGCTGCTGGCCGGCCTTCATCACCGTCTGGTCCTGCATCAGCACCGGATACGCCGCCATGAACAGGCGCGCGAAGACCACCGCGAGCACCGCGCCCACGAGGATGCCGAGCACCTGGTAGCGGAACTGCAGCCGGCGCGGCGTGCCCAGGCGCCAGCCGGTGGAGCGGTCCTGCTGCATGTCGCAGGCCACGCTGGTGGAGACCAGCAGGATGGCGCCCGCCATCAGCCCCGCGCCCGCATCGGCGAGCCCGAGCAGCGCCATCAGCACCACCGAGACGACGAAGGCGGAGGAAATCGGATTCGAGTCGCTCACGCCGACCGAGATGCCGTTGACCAGCGCGAACAGGAACACCAGCGCGATCGCCAGGGCGAGGAAGAAGAGCGGCTGGTGCAGCAGCAGGTGGCCGGTGGCGAGCGTCGCGGCGGCCCAGGCGATCACCCACAGCCACAGGCGGCCGCGATCGACCTGGCGCCACTGGGCATCGTCCTGCGGCTGCGGCGCCCGCGCGCGGCGCGCGTCCTGGAACGCGCGCCGGAAGATCAGCGCCAGGTCCACGATCGCCGCGCCCAGGATCGCACCGAGTGCGATCAGGAACGTGATCTTGCGGAACGGGTCGCCGGGCTGCAGCCAGCCGATGGCGACGAAGAAGGGCTGCAGCGCCCAGCTGATGACCCCGCCCATCACCGCCGCCACGCCGATGCGCGCCCCCACCACCATGCCGGCGCCGAACGTGGAGGCGGAGAACTCGATCGCGGCCAGCCACGCCAGCCTGCTGCCGGCGAGGCCCGCGACCAGGCCCGCCGCGCCGCCGCTTCCGAGCTGCCGCACGGAGTGCCGCAGCAGGCGTGTGTCGGTCAGGGCGCGCAGGATGTTCGCGACCGCGAGGCCGGACGGAAAGGCGAGCCGCAGGCGGTCGACCAGCACCGGCGTGTAGAGCATGCCGACGCCGACGCCGAACATGCCGACGCAGACGAAATAGGCGACCAGCTGCCAGGCCGGCGGCTGCGGCAGCCCCATCCAGACCATGGCCTGCACCAGCACCGCCATGCCGCTCATGCTGGCGACCGACGCGGCGGCCGTCTGGATGTAGTTGGCGCCGTGCTTGCCGTCGGCACCGTAGCCGGCGGTGACGGCGGACCCGAGCAGGCCGGCGAGCACCTGGCCGCCGACGAAGAAGCCCAGCGAGAAGTTCATGTACGCCGCCGTCACGCCGGCCAGCGGCCCGAGCACCAGCATGCCGACGGCAGCGAGCAGGAGGTGGTAGCGCCAGCTGCCCTGGGCGGGCAGCCAGGACCAGCGGGGGGCGGTCTTTCCGGCCGGGAAGGCGGCGCTCATGGAGGCAGTTTCCGTCATTCCCGATTCCCGCGGAGGCGGGAATCCACGGCTTGGCGCTCGGTTTCCGTCATTCCCGCGGAGGCGGGAATCCAGGGCTTCCGCATTCACGCGCTGCGCGCGTGCTCTAGGGGGGGTGACGAAGCAGGTGGGGGTGACGAAATCGGGCGGGCGTAACGCTTCAGCCGGGCGTGACGCCCTGCGGCCCCACCACCTTCTGCTCGATCGCCCCGAACACCGACTGGCCGTCCTTGCCCTTCATCTCGATGCGGATCGTGTCGCCGAAGCGCATGAATCCGGTCGTCGGCTTGCCGTCCTGGATGGTCTCGATGGCCCGCTTCTCCGCGATGCAGCTGTAGCCCTTGGGCCATTCCGTCCTGCCGCCCGCGCCCTCGACGCCGCGGTTGCTGACGGTGCCCGAGCCCACGATCGAGCCGGCGCGGACGTTGCGCGTCTTGCAGACATGGGCAATGAGCTGGCCGAAGTGGAAGGTCATGTCCGGGCCGGCCTCGCACATCCCGACCTTGCGGCCGTTCCAGGCGCTTTGCAGCACGAGGTTCACCCGCCCGCCGGTCCAGGCCTCGCCCAGTTCGTCGGGCGTGACGGCCACAGGGCTGAAGGCGGTCGCCGGCTTGCTCTGGAAGAAGCCGAAGCCCTTGGCCAGCTCCGGCGGGATCAGGTTGCGCAGGCTCCAGTCGTTGGCGATCATCAGCAGGCGCACGCCCTCCAGCGCTTCGTCCGGCGTCGCGCCCATGGGCACGTCACCCGTGACCACCGCCACTTCGGCCTCGAAGTCGATGCCCCAGTCCTCGTTCAGGAACTTCGCGTCCTCGCAGGGGCCGAGGAAGTCGTCGCTGCCGCCCTGGTACATCAGCGGGTCCTCGTAGTAGGTCCTGGGCACCTCCGCGTTGCGCGCCGCCCGTACCAGCTCGACGTGGTTGATGTACGCGGAGCCGTCGGCCCACTGGTAGGCGCGCGGCAGCGGCGCCATGCACTGCGCCGGGTCGAAGGGGAAGGCGTGGCGTGCCTTGCCGCCGTTCAAGGCGTCGAACAGGTCCTGCAACTGGGGGGCGAGGAAGTTCCAGTCGTCCAGCACCTGCTGCAGGCGGCTGGCGATGCCGGTCGCATAATGGGCCGACTGCAGGTCGCGCGAGACCACCACCAGTTGCCCGTCGCGCGAGCCATCCCTGTACGTCGCCAGCTTCATGCTTGGTCCTTGGTGTGCGCACGCCCCAGAATGCCCGGCGGACATTACGCATCGCGGAATGAATTTGCCTCAACGTAATTCTAGCCAGGGCCACCGGCCATGAAGGCCGCGGGCGCCGCTCCCTGGCGGCGGCTCGCGCCGCTGGCGGTGATGGTGCTCGCCGTCCACCTCGTGCTCCTGCGAGGCCTGCCGCCCCAGCTCGGGCCGGCGCGCCTGCGGCCGCTGGCGTTCGCCACCCGCAGCATCGCACCGCCAGCGCCGCTGCCGATCGCGCCGGCACCGGCGCCCCGGCCCCCGCCGATCGCCTCCCAACAGTCCCCGCCGCGGGCGCCCGCGGCGCGGCCTGCGGCCCGCCCCGCGGCGCAACGCCCGAACCCACCGGCCGCACCCCGGAGCGCACCGGCGCAGCCCGTACCCGCGCCCGCACCTGTCTCGCCCCCGGCGCCCCCGGCCGCTAGCGCCTCCGAGGCGTCGCCCGCCCCCGCCGTCTCCCTGCCCGCACCCGCGCGGCTGCACTACGAAGTGGCGGTGCAGAAGGGCCCGTTCGCGCTGGCCGGCCGGGCGCTGCTGGACTGGCGCCACGACGGGCAGCAGTACGAGGCGCGCCTGGAGGCGAGCGGCATCGTCGGCTCGCGGGTGCAGCGCAGCACCGGGCGCATCACGCCCGAAGGGCTGGCGCCGGCCTACTTCTCCGACAAGGCCCGCAGCGAGCAGGCCACGCACTTCGATCGCGCCAACGGGCGCCTGGTCTTCAGCAACAACCGCCCCGACGCGCCGATCGAAGGCGGCATGCAGGACCGATTGAGCGTGATCGTGCAGCTCTCCGCGCTCGTGGCCGGCGCGCCCGCGAAGTACCGGGCCGGCACGCAGGTGCTCGTTCCCACCGCGAGCACGCGCGAAGCGGACACCTGGATCTTCTCGGTGGAGGGCGAGGAGGAACTCGCCTTGCCCGGAGGCACGGTGCACGCATTGAAGCTGCAGCGACTGCCTCGCCGCGAGTACGACCAGAAGCTGGAACTGTGGCTCGCGCCCCGCATGGATTACGCCCCCGTGCGCCTGCGTCTGACAAACCCGAACGGTGACACAGTGGACAACCGGTGGTCCTCTACCGACAAGGGCTGAGGCGAGGGGTACCTAAATTGGAGTCATGGCCAATCCGGCCGGTCCATGCGGCGCTTCCAGTTGAGTGACACACTTGAATCGAAGTCTCCCGCAGCCAGCTAAGGCAAAAGGAACACATCATGCAAATGCTTTACGACTCCGATTCTTTTGTGGTGGTGCATCTGCAGGCGAACGAACCTGCCGAGGGCGAGGCGCTGCCGCCGGTGGTCCGCCACGGGTTCGAGATCGTCGACAAGCGCTCCAACAAGGAGGTCTACCTCGACGGGACGTGGGCCGATGCCTTCCAGCGGCAGATCAACGCCTGGCAGCTCAACACGCCGACGCAGGAAGAGGTCGAGGCCACGCTGGACGGCTACGCCGAGCTGGCGCAGAACCCGCTCGTCATCCACTGACACGATCACAGGCCCGGCCGCACGGCCGGGCCGCCGGAGCCTCGACGGAGGAGGCTCCCCACCCTCGGGCCGCCTCAGCGCGGCCCGACCCGTCTGTAGAGGGGTTCGACCAGCACCAGCACGGCCACCAGCCGGCAGACCTGGAACGCGGTCACCACCGGCACGCCCAGCTGCAGCACCTTGGCGGTGATGGCCATCTCGGCGATGCCGCCCGGCGACGTGCCGAGCACCAGCGTCGCCACGTGCAGCTTCGTGCCCCAGGCCAGCAGCCAGGCGAAGCCGGCGCACAGCACGATCATGCCGAGGGTGCCCAGCGCCACGTCCAGCAGCCACAGGGGTGCCGCCCGCAGGAACTCCCGCCGGAAGCGCACCCCCAGGCTCACGCCGATCACGAGCTGGGCGACGTTGGTCGCGCCGTTCGGCAAGGCCGACAACTCGATCCCGGCCATGGTCAAGCCCATGCTGACCACGAGGGCCCCCATGAACCAGGGGTTCGCCCGGCCGGTGCGCGCCATCAGCCAGGCGCCCAGGGCCGTAGCGGCGGCCAGCGCCGCCAGCCCGGGCAGGTGCACGGCACGCGCCCCGGGGACGGTGCTGTCCAGGCCATGCAGGCCGGAGTAGAGGATCGCCGGCGGGATGAGCAGCGTCACGATGATGAGCCGCACGGTGTGCGCCGCCGCCACCAGGTCGCTGCGGCCGTTCTCCCGTTCCGCCAGCAGGGTCATCTCGGAGGCCCCCCCGATCGCGCCGGCGAAGTAGGTCGTGGCCCAGCGGGTGCGCGCATCGCCGGCGATGCGTGGGGCATGGCGTGCATGCAGCCAGCGCCCGAAGGCCCAGCCCAGGCCCAGGGCCCAGGCCACCGCCAGCACGATCGCCCACCACAGGCTCGCCACCAGCGCGCTCACCTGCGGCGTGAAATAGAGGCCCAGCGCCGCGGCGATCACCCACTGGCCGGCATTGCGCAGCGGCGGCCAGCTGTGCGTGGGCGCGCCGAGGATGGAGGCGAGGGAGGTGGCCAGCAGCGGCCCGATCATCCAGGGCAGCGGCGTGCGCAGCCACGCGCAGGCGAGTGCGGCAGCGAGGGCCAGCAGCAGCGTGGCGGCCGCGCGCAGGAAAAATGGCAGGGACATTGCGAACCGTCAACCGCGGCGACAAACGGCGCGCCGCCGGGCCGGTAGTATGGGGCCATGCGCCTGATCTCCCTTGCCGCCGCCCTCCTGCTGGCCGGCTGCGCGACCCTCGGCCCCGTCCCGGAAACCCAGGGCATCGACGCCGTCCTCATCGGCGAGCAGCACGATGCCGAGGCCCACGCCCGCATCCAGGAACGCTGGGTGAGCACGCTGGCGCAGCGCGGGCAGCTGGGCGCCGTGGCGCTCGAGATGGCAGAGCGCGGCACCAGCACCGCCGGCCTGCCCCGCAGCGCCAGTGAAGAACAGGTGCGCGAGGCCCTGAAGTGGAACAAGGGCACGGGCTGGCCCTGGGCGCGTTACGGGCCGGCCATCATGGCGGCCGTGCGCGCCGGCGTGCCGGTGGTGGGCGGCAATCTCTCGCGCGAGCAGATGCGCGATGCCATGAAGGACGACACGCTGGACGTGCTGCTGCCCGGCCCGGCGCTGAAGGCGCAGCAGCAGGCGATCCGCCGCGGCCACTGCGACATGCTGCCGGAAACGCAGGTGCAGCCCATGACGCGGGTGCAGATCGCCCGCGACCTCTCGATGGCCCGCACGATCTCGTCGTCGACGGCGCCGGGCAAGACGGTGCTGCTGCTGGCGGGTTCGGGCCACGTGCTGCCGGACCTGGGCGTGCCGCAGCACCTGCCGGCGAAGCTGGTGGCGCGCTCGGTGCTGCTGCCGTCGCAGGACACCGGTCGCGATTACTGCCAGGAATTCAAGCAGCAGCAGGAGCAGCACCGCGCGCGGCCGCAGGCGGCGGGGTAGCGCACCACCGTCGCCGTCATTCCCGCGCAGGCGGGAATCCAGGGCTTCCAAAGGCAAAGGGCGCGACGCGCCCTTTTTTCTCTGGGCCCCCGCCTGCGCGGGGGTGACGGGGAAGCTCCCTTACGCGTGCGCCTTCACCGAATCCGCCAGCGTATTCACCAGCGTGTCGATGTGCTGCTTCTCCACGATGTACGGCGGCGCGATCACGAGCACGTCGCCGGCCGGGCGCACCAAGGCGCCCTTCCTGAAGCAGTCCAGGTAGATCTCGAACGCGCGCTTGCCCGGCGAGCCGGCGATCGGCGCCAGTTCCACCGCCGCGGCCAGGCCCAGGCTGCGGATGCCGATCACGTTCGGCAGGCCCTTGAAGGTGGAATGGAAGGCGTCGCCCAGCACCTTGCCCATCTCGCCGGCGCGCGCGAACAGGTTCTCCTGCTGGTACAGGTCCAGCGTGGCGATCGCCGCGGCGGCCGCCACCGGGTGCCCCGAGTAGGTGTAGCCGTGGAAGAACTCGATGATGTGTTCGGCCGCGTCGGTCTTCATCATCTGGTCGTAGATGCGGTCGCGGCAGATCACCCCGCCCATCGGGATCACGCCGTTGGTGACCGCCTTGGCGAAGTTCAGCATGTCCGGCACGACGTCGTAGAAGTCGGCGCCGAAGTTGGTGCCCATGCGGCCGAAGCCGGTGATCACCTCGTCGAAGATCAGCAGGATGCCGTGCTTGTCGCAGATCTCGCGCAGGCGCTTCAGGTAGCCCTTGGGCGGGATGTACCAGCCGGCCGAGCCCGCGATCGGCTCCACGATGATCGCCGCCACGTTGCTCGGGTCGTGCAGCGGCAGGATGCGCGTTTCGAGTTCGGCCAGGAAGTCTTCCTGCGACTCGGGTTCCCTGTTGTGGATGTACGCATTGGCCGGGTCGTGGATGAAGCGCAGGTGGTCCACCCGCGGCAGCAGCGCCGGGCCGAACACCTTGCGGTTGGCCGGAATGCCGCCCACGCTCATGCCGCCGAAGCCCACGCCGTGATAGCCCTTCTCGCGGCCGATGAAGACGTTGCGGTGGCCCTCGCCGCGGGCGCGGTGGTAGGCCAGCGCCACCTTCAGCGAGGTGTCCGCCGCCTCGGAGCCGGAGTTGCAGAACAGCACCTTGTTCAGGTCGCCGGGCGCCATCGCCGCGATCATCCCGGCGGCCTTGAAGGCCTGGTCGTTGCTCGCCTGGAAAGCGGTGGCGTAGTCCAGCGTGTCGAGCTGCTTCTTGATCGCCTCGTTGATCGGCTTGCGGTTGTGGCCGGCACCCACGCACCACAGGCTGGAGATGCCGTCGACCACCTTGCGGCCGTCATGGGTCGTGAAGACCATGCCGTCGGCACCGGTGAACACGCGCGGCTCCTTGCGGAACTGGCGGTTGGGCGTGAAGGGCAGCCAGTGGCTGTCCATGTTGAAGTCGTTGTAGGCCATCGGGGAACTCCTGGAACGAGGCGCCATTTTGCCCCCGCCGCGCTGACCCTGACCTCGGCAGTCCTACGCGGGCTCGGGCACCAACCCTGCATCCGGATGGGCGAACGGTGCGGAAACTGGCTGCATAACCTCAGGAGGTTCCTCCATGAAGAGCTTGCTCCTCTTGCCGGCGGCTGCGGCCCTGGCTGCGCTCGCGGGCTGCGCCACCTACGGCGATCCCTACTACGGTTACGGCCCCGGCGTCTCGGCCACCGCGGTGTACCAGAGCGGCCCGGGCTACGGGTACTACGGCGGTACCTATCCGTCCTATCCCGTCTACCAGGGCGTACCGGCGCGCGGGCTGCGCGATCGCGATGGCGATGGCATCCCCAACCGCGTCGACATGGATCGCGACGGCGACGGCATCCCGAACACGTACGACCGGCGACCGAACAATCCTTCGCGCCGTTGAGGCGGCTCAGCGCAGCGCGCCGAACACCTTGCGCAGCAGCGCGCTGCCGCTGCCCACCGGGTCGCGCCGGATCTTCTTCTCTTCTTCACCGATCGTGAAGAACAGGCCGTCGAGCGCCTTGCGCGTGACGTAGTGGTCCACCGTGGGGTCCTGCGGGCGATAAAACCCGAGACCCTGCGCCTTCTTCGACACACGCTCGTAGCGCTCCACCACGCCCACCTTCGCGGTCGCCTGGTGCACCACCGGCAGGAAGGTGCCGGTGAGCGGCACCCGGGTCTTCTCGGCGAAGAATTCGGTGGCGGAGGTCTCGCCGCCGGTGAGGATGCGCTTGGCGTCGGAGACGGACATGTTGCGCACCGCCTGCACCAGCAGGTTCTTCGCCATCGGCACGGCCGCCTCCGCGGCCCGGTTCATCGAGACTTCCAGTTCCTCCAGTTGCTGCCGGAAGCCGATCGCGGACAGGATGCCGGCGAGCTGCTGCATCGCCTCGGGCAGCGGGATGCGGACCTGCGGATTGGCCAGGAAGCCATCCGGCCGCCCGAGCAGCTGCACCGCTGCGATCGCACCCTTCTCGAGCGCGCCGCGGATGCCGTTGCCCGCCTCGCGTTCGCTCAGGGCGGAGAGGCCCTGGGCCCGGAGGGCGAAGGGCAGGAGGAGGAGGGGAACGGCCAGGACGATGGGACGACGGCGCATGGGGCGGGCAGCAGCACGGATCAGCCATGATGCCGCCGCCGCTGGCGGCGGGTCAATCGCGTGCCTGCGACAATTGCAAGCTTATGTCCGAAGCCTACATCCTCACCCTGTCCTGCCCCGACCGCCCCGGCATCGTCCACGCCGTTTCCGGCTTCCTGCTGGAACGCGGGGGCAACATCGAGGAGGCGGCGCAGTACAACGACCCCGACACCGGCCTGTTCTTCATGCGGGTGCGCTTCGCCTGCGGCCAGCTCACGCAGGACGACCTGCGCACGCAGCTGCAACTGTTCGCGCAGCCCTTCGAGATGAAGTGGAAGCTGCATGCCCTGGCGCAGGCGATGAAGACCGTGATCTTCGTGAGCCGCGAAGGCCACTGCCTGAACGACCTGCTGTTCCGCTGGAAGAGCGGGCTGCTGCCGCTGGACATCCGCGCGATCGTGTCCAACCACCGCGACTTCTACCAGCTGGCGGCCAGCTACAACGTGCCCTTCCACCACATCCCGGTCACGGCGGCGACCAAGGCGCAGGCCGAGGCGCGCCAGTACGAGGTGATCGAAAGCGAAGGGGCCGACCTGGTGGTGCTGGCGCGCTACATGCAGATCCTCTCGGACGACCTGTGCCGCAAGCTGTCGGGCCGGGCGATCAACATCCACCACAGCTTCCTTCCCAGCTTCAAGGGCGCCAAGCCCTACTACCAGGCGCATGACCGCGGCGTGAAGCTGATCGGCGCAACGGCGCACTACGTGACCGCGGACCTCGACGAAGGCCCGATCATCGAGCAGGATGTGGCCCGGGTGGACCACAGCTACACCGTCGAACACCTGACCGCCACCGGCCGCGACACCGAAGCCATGGTGCTGGCCCGGGCGGTGAAGTGGCACAGCGAACACCGCGTGCTGCTGGATGGGCACAAGACCGTGATCTTCAAGTGATGCACCACACCGTCATCTCCGCGCAGGCGGGGATGACGAGAAGGAGAAGCGCATGAACGCACCGGAATCGAGCGAGGCGCTGCAGCGCGCGGAACGCCAGCAGCGGCAGGCGCAGATCGTAGCCGCCCTGCAGAAGGTGCTGCCGCAGGGCGCCCTGCTGTGGCACTCCGAGGACACCACGCCCTACGAATGCGACGGCCTCACGGCGTACCGGCAGCGCCCGCTGGTCGTGGCCCTGCCCGAAAGCGAGCAGCAGGTGCAGGACGTGCTCAAGGCCTGCCATGCCCTGGAGGTCCCGGTGGTCGCGCGCGGCGCGGGCACCGGCCTGTCGGGCGGCGCGCTGCCGCACGCGCTGGGCGTCACGCTCTCGCTGGCCAAGTTCAACGCGATCCTGGGGATCGATCCGGTCGCGCGCACGGCCGTCGTGCAATGCGGCGTGCGCAACTTGGCGATCAGCGAAGCCGCCGCGGCCTACGGCCTGTACTACGCGCCCGATCCCTCCAGCCAGATCGCCTGCACGATCGGCGGCAACGTGGCCGAGAACTCCGGCGGCGTGCACTGCCTGAAGTACGGCCTCACGGTGCACAACGTGCTCAGGGTGCGCGGCTTCACCGCCGCCGGCGAGCCGGTCGAATTCGGCAGCGAGGCGCTCGATGCGCCGGGCTACGACCTGCTGGCCGTGATGATCGGCAGCGAAGGCATGCTGGCCGTCGTCACCGAAGTCACCGTCAAGCTGATCCCCAAGCCGAAGCTGGCGCGCTGCATCATGGCCAGCTTCGACGACGTGCGCAAAGCCGGCGACGCCGTCGCGGCGGTGATCGCCGCCGGCATCATCCCGGCGGGCCTGGAGATGATGGACAAGCCGATGACGGCGGCCGTCGAGGACTTCGTGCATGCCGGCTACGACCTGACGGCCGAAGCCATCCTGCTGTGCGAGAGCGACGGCACGCCCGAGGAAGTCGAGGAGGAGATCGGCCGCATGTCGCAGGTGCTGCGCGACGCCGGCGCCACCGCCATCGCGGTCAGCCGCGACGAGGCCGAACGCCTGCGCTTCTGGAGCGGCCGCAAGAACGCCTTCCCGGCCTCGGGCCGCATCAGCCCCGACTACATGTGCATGGATTCGACCATTCCGCGCAAGCGGCTGGCCGACATCCTGCTGGCCATCCAGGAGATGGAGCAGAAGTACGCGCTGCGCTGCGCCAACGTGTTCCATGCCGGCGACGGCAACCTGCACCCGCTGATCCTGTTCGACGCCAACGATGCCGACCAGCTCCATCGCTGCGAGAAGTTCGGCGCCGAGATCCTGGAGGTCAGCGTGGCCATGGGCGGCACGGTGACCGGCGAGCATGGCGTGGGCATCGAGAAGCTCAACTCGATGTGCGTGCAGTTCAGTCCCGCGGAACTGGAGCAGATGCGCGGCGTCAAGCGCGCCTTCGATGCGCGCGAGCTGCTCAATCCGGGCAAGGTGATCCCCACGCTCAATCGCTGCGCCGAGTACGGGAAGATGCTCGTGCGCGGCGGCCGGATCGCGCATCCGGACCTCCCGCGGTTCTAGGAGCCTCGCTCATCGCCTGCAAGTGGCGCCGGTGACGACGATGTCGTCGCGGCGCTGCGGGGGCTTGCGCGGGTCCGGCGACAGGCTGGCGGCGACCACCTGCTCGAACTCCCGCGCGAAGTCCGCCGCGAGGATGGCGACCTCCTGCACGTCGGGTTCGGCGAGCTGCCCGGAGTCCGGCGATACCGGCGGCCGGGGGGCAGGGGGTGGCGCTGCTGGCGGCGGGGGCGGAGGCCCAGGTGGCGGAGCTGCGGGCGGCGGCGGCGGTGGCCCTGGCGGCGGCGGCGGCGGCGGGGGCGGGGGCGCATTGACCGCCACCGCCGTGAGCAGCAGGTTGCCGCTGGCCGTGCCCGCAGTGACGCCGCCGACGCCGGCCGGGCGCGCCACACCCTCGGCTTCGGTCACCTGGGGCAGGCTGGGCGCTGCCAGGCTTGCGGTGCGCAGGACGGCCAGCGCATCGCCAGGAGCGAGCGTCGCCGTGGGCGCGTACTTCACGAGCACGCGGCTGCCGCTGTCCGCCGTGGTCGTGCCCAGGACGTTCAGCTGGTCGAACGCGGCGGCGGACTGCAGGTCCACGGCCAGCGTGGAGCCGGGCTGCATCACCAGGTTGCCCTCGAAGGTCAGGGTGCCGACGCTGCCGTCGCCACCGGGCGCGATGGTGCCCGCATTGGCGATCGTCCCGCTGCCTCCGCCCACCCGCAGCGTGCCGGTGCCGGCGAGCACGGCGCCCGCCAGGTTGTCGAACGGGCCGGCCAGCGCGACGACGCTGCCGCCGGTGAGGTCGACCAGCGACCCGTTGCTCCACGCCGCATCGAGCACGAGGTCACCTTCGACTTCGACCGAAGTGCCGGTCGCAGAGAAGGTGCCGGGCGCCGCGCCGGCGCCGCCGCCGGCCAGGAGCTGGGGCGAGCGCAGGCGCACGGCGCCCGACTCCGCGGTAAGCGTGATGGCCCCGCCGTCACCGCCCGGCCCGCTGCCGACGCTGGCGCCGCCGCGCGCATCCGCCCGCAGGCTGGCGTCCACCACCAGGTCGCCCAGCGTGCGGACCAGGCTGATGCTGCCGCCGGGCCCGCCCTGCGCCCCGGCGCCGCCCGCGGCGCGGATGCCGGAGAGCGCATCCTGCGGCGGTCCGGCGGGGATGCCGAACAGCGCCAGGAGGTCGCCCGCCAGCGGGCGCAGGGTGATGTCGCCAGCCGCCGAGAGCTTCACCGTGCCGCCGGCGCGGCCGGCCTGCGCGGTCGGTACGCCGGGCGGCCCATCGAAGCCGGCGCCGCCGTCCGCGAAGACGAGGGCGAAGCTGACGCCGCCCGCGCTCGAAGCGACGTCCAAGGTGCCGCCCGCGCCGCCCGCACCGCCGCCGAGCGCGGGCGGGCGCAGGTCCAGGGCGACGCCGCTGACATCGACCGCACCCAGCGCGATGTCGCCGGCTGCGGCCAGCGTGACGCGCCCGCCGGCGCCGCCGTCCACGCCGCCGCCGCCATTGGCCCGGATCAGGGCCAGGCCCGGCATGCCGATGCTGCCGGTGGTCGAGGACAGGCCCACGCTGCCCCCCGCGCCGCCGGCCGCGCGGCCCAGGGGGTCCGAACCACCCCTCACATCGATGAGGCCGGCGGCGATGCTGCCGCGGCCCGGGATTTCGAAGCTGCTGCCGACCACGATGGCGCGGGAGGCCTCCACCACGACGCTGCCGCCCGCC
Source organism: Ramlibacter alkalitolerans (assembly GCF_016722765.1). Lineage (GTDB taxonomy): Bacteria > Pseudomonadota > Gammaproteobacteria > Burkholderiales > Burkholderiaceae_C > Ramlibacter > Ramlibacter alkalitolerans. Next base: position 150,308 of record NZ_JAEQND010000005.1, read on the forward strand.
CCGCCATGGGTCGTGGCATCGGGGGCGGCCGGCCCGCGCCCGACCTCTCCGCCGTGCGCCGACAACTGCCCCAGCAGGGACGCGGTGGCATCGCCGATCGTGACCGACCCGGCTTGCGGTGCCGTCCCCAGCGCCCGCAGCAAGACGGTGCCGCCGTCGCCGCCACTGCCGCCGGGCCCGCCGGAGGCGCCGTCGGCGAGCACCTGGGCCAGGCGGATGCTGCCGTCGCGCGACGTGACCGCCACGTTGCCGCCGCCTCCGCCTGCGGCCAGCAGGGAGGCGCCGGGGGCACCGCCGGCGGCGATCGACGTGCCCTGGATGTCCTGCTGCGCCGTGAGCGTCACGGCGCCGCCTGCGCCGCCCGGCAAGGCGCCGTGCGTGCTGATCGTGTCGAAGGCGAGCGCACCGTCGGCGGCCGCCAGCGCGACGCTGCCGCCGCTGGCCGCGTAGCGCCCGCCACCGGAGATGCTGCCCGAGGCGCTGACGGCGATGCTGCCGGGGGCGACGCCGCCCTCGCCGACGGCGGGAGATGCGGCGACCGAACCATCGACCTGGGCGTTGCCGGCGCGGGCCTCGAGCACCACCTTGCCGCCTGTCGCAGAAAGGGCGTTGGCGTTGATGAGGCCGCTGTGCGTCAGGCTGCCGGCGAAGATGGCGACGGCGTCGCCCGTGAGCGCGCCGAGGTTGATCGCCCGGTCGGTGGGCGCGACCACCGTCATCACGATGCCTTCGAGCCCCGGGCCGGTGATGTCGACACCCTGCCCCGCCGCCAGCACCGTGGCGCCCAGCGCGGACACGGACGCGTTCGCGCCCAGCTGGATGTCCGGGCCGACCAGCACCACGTCGCCGGCGCCGGCGCGGATCGCGCCGTCGACTTTCAGGACGCCCGGCGCGGTGCCGGGACGCGTGAAGCGCAGGCGGCCGGCCAGCGCATCGGCCTGCGAGAGGGACAGCGTGGAGGCGGTGAAGCCGGCGGTATCGATCGCCGCGCCGGGGCCGACCGCGATGCCGGCCGGATTCACCAGCACCAGCCGGCCGTTGGAGCTCAGTTGGCCCAGGATGGCCGAAGGATTGGCGGCGAGGACGCGATTGATCGACGTGCTGTCGACACCCGGCTGGATGAATTGCGCGCTGGCTCCGGCGCCGATCGAGAAGCTCTGCCAGTCGATGGCGGAGTGGCTGGTCCCGGCGCCGTTCTTCGTGGTGACGGTCAGCGTCGGGCGCAGCGCGGTACCGCCGGTGACGAAAGCGGCGCTGCCATGGATCGCGACCGGCTTGGCCGGCAGCGCGGGGACGGCCTGGGCCGATGCGGCGCCGGGCTGCAGTGCCCAGGCCACGGCCACCGCCAGCATCACCGCCGTGGGCCGCAAGTCCGGGTTGGCGGAAGGCGGCGCACCATGCCGCGCGAACCTCGACGAAAAGCTGCCCATCATGTTCTCCTGCTGCCCGCTGCACGGTAGCACAGCGCCCGTCGCTTGGGCGATCCCGCCGGCGGGCGACGCCGCCGCTCTCGTTGCTACCATGGCGGGCCCAGAGTTGCCATGCGCCTGTTCGTCAGCATCGCGTCGTATTGCGATCCGGTCCTGCCCTTCACGCTGCGGCGTGCGGTGGCCACCGCGGCCGACGCCGGCCGACTGCATTTCGGCGTGGTCGACCAGTCGCCGGCGGAGGCGCCGCGCGTGTCCCATCCCGGCGGCGGCTGCCGCCTGTCGCAGGTGCGCATCGGCCTGGCGGACGCCCGCGGCCCGTGCTGGGCGCGCGCCATCGCCATGTCGCTGCACGACGGCGAGGAGTGGTTCCTGCAGCTCGATGCCCACATGGACTTCGATGCGGGCTGGGACGAGCGGCTGCTCGCCGCCGCCCGCGCGCTCGGTGCGCCGGCCCGGCCGCTGGTGATCTCATCGTATCCCTGCGCCTTCAGGCTGGTGCAGGGCGAGGCCGTGCGCGAGACGCTCACGCACGGCGTGCTGGCGCAGGTCGTCAAACCCGGAGCGTCGTTTACCGCCGGCCATCCGGTGCTGCCCTTCGAGGCGCATCCGGTGGAGGCGGACGCGCCGCTGCCGGCCTTCCACGTCGGTGCCGGCTGCCTGTTCGCGCCGGGCCGCATCGTGCAGCAGTTCCCGTACGACCCCTGGCTGTACTTCCACGGCGAGGAACAGGCGCTGGCGCTGCGCCTGTACACGCACGGCTGGGACCTGTTCCACATGCCCGACCTGCCGATCCACCACCAGTACAACGAGCCCGGCCCCGCCGCGCCGGCGCGGCCCCTGCACTGGGACGCCGCGCACGAGGCCGCTCGCGAGCGCGACTGGTGGACCCGGGAGCTGCGCTCGCGCGCCCGCCTGGCAAGCCTGGTCGCCGGCGAGGATCTCGGCGTGTACGGCCTGGGCGGGGTGCGGACGCTGGCCGAGTTCGCGGCCTTCAGCGGGATCGACTACGCGGCGCGGACCTTGGCGCCGTCGGCGTTCGTTCCTAGGCGCCCTCGCGCATGACCTGCTGCGCGAGGCACAGGTCGGCCCAGGCCTTGGCCTTGTCGGGCAGGTTGCGCAGCAGGTAGGCGGGGTGGTAGGTGACCACCAGCGGCACCCCGTTGTAGCGGTGCACGCGGCCGCGCAGCTTGCCGATCGGCTCGGTGGTCTGCAGCAGCGTCTGCACGGCGAAGCGCCCCACCGCGAGGATGATCTTCGGCCGCACCAGTTCGACCTGGCGGCGCAGGAAGGGCTCGCACTGCGCGATCTCCTCCGGCAGCGGATTGCGGTTGCCGGGCGGGCGGCACTTGAGCACGTTGGCGATGTACACGCCCTGGCCGCGGCGGATGCCCAGCGCCGCCAGCATGTTGTCCAGCAGCTTGCCGGCCTGGCCCACGAAGGGTTCGCCCTGCAGGTCCTCGTTCTCGCCGGGGGCCTCGCCGATCACCATCCAGTCGGCGTGGAGGTCGCCGACGCCGAAGACCGTGTTGGTGCGGCCCTCGCACAGGCGGCAGGCGCGGCAGCCGGCGACGGCCTCGGCGAGCGCCTCCCACTCCATGCCGGCGACGCCCGGCATGCGCTGGCGCAGGGGGGCTTCGGCAACCGCCGGTGCCGGGCGCTGCGGCGCAGCCGCCGGCTCGGGGGCGTGGGGCCGGACGGGGGCTGGCACCGCCACCGTGGCGGGCTCGGGCGCCAGCTCGGGCGTGCGCTCGGGCGCAAGCCGCGCGGGCTCGGCGACGAGCGCCGCGTCGCGCACCGGCGCCGTCGGCCAGAACAGTTCGATGCCCATCTCGCGCAGCATGCCGCGCTGGCGTTCGTCCAGGTCGAGGCTCACAGCTTGAAGCTCATCACGATCGCATCCTCGCGACCCTGCTCGGCCGGATAGTAGTTCTTGCGTTCACCCACCCGCCGGTAGCCGTAGCGTTCGTAGACCTGCTGGGCGCGCGCATTGCTGGTGCGCACTTCCAGCCAGACCCAGTGCGCGTTCTGGCCCCGTGCCCAGAGCGCGATCGCATCCAGCATCACGCGGCCCCAGCCCTGGCCCTGGTAAGGCAGGTCCACGGTGATGTTCAGCAGGTGCACCTCGTCGACGCCCAGCATCGCCACGAAGTAGCCGATGACGACGTCGCCGGCGCACAGCAGCTGCGCCTGGTAGCCCGAGCGCAGGGAATCGGAGAAGTTGCCGCGCGTCCACGGGTGGCCGTAGGCCCGCCGTTCGATGGCGACCACCTCGCCGAGGCGGGCCTCGGTCATGGGTTCGAAACCCGCTTCGACGGTCTTGAATACGGCGCTCATGATGATTCGGCTGCGGCGCGGCGCAGGTCCTTGCGCGCCCGCTCGGCGGCTCGCTCTTCGGTAGTTTGCGCCACTTTGTCGCGGATGTAGAGCGGAAGGGCTTGCGCGGCCTCGTGGGAGCGGCCATCCGCCAGGGCTGCGGGGGCCAGGCGCAACAGCGCCCGGGCCGTGGGCAGCGCGGCCACCTGCAGCGCTGCCGCGGGCAGGCGCGCGCGATGCAGTTCCAGCACATTGCCGGCGATGCACCAGCCGGGCGGCACCTGCGCATCTTCGGGCCGGCCGAGCGCCGGTGGCGCTCGCATCACCCAGGCCTCGCCGAGCCGCTCGTAGGCGGCGAAGTAGACCTCGTCCATGCGCGCATCGAGCATGGCGACCACGCGCGTCACGCCGGACAGGCCGTGCGCCTCCTCCGCCACCGCCAGCAGCGTGCCGATCGGAAGGACGGGCACCCCGGCGCCGAAGCCGAGGCCCTGGGCGACCGCGGCGGCCGTGCGCAAGCCCGTGAAGGAGCCCGGCCCGTGGCCGAAGGCGATCGCGTCCAGGGCCTCGAGCGGCAGCCCGGCCTGGCCCAGCAGCTCTTCGATGGCGGGGATGAGCGCCGCCGAGGCCTGTGCGCCCCCGGGCCCGGTGCGCTCCAGCACGGGCAGCCCGGCGCCCCGCGCGAGGGCGATGGACAGGGTTTCGGTGCTGGTATCGAAGGCGAGAAGTTTCAAGGCAATCCTGGCGCGGACGCCCATTATCGAAGCTTCGCCGAACCCATAATGGCGCGCATGCTGCGCTGGTTCCGACTCGCCTGCTGCCTGCTCGCCTGCCTGGCGGCGCAGGCCCTGGCCCTGGCCCAGCCGTTGCCGCCCGAGATCGAGGCCGCGCTGGTGCAGGCCGAACTGCCGCGCGATGCGATCACCGTGCTGGTCGCGCCGGCCGAAGGCGGGCCGGCGCGCATCGCGCACCGCATCGACGCGCCGGTGAATCCCGCCTCCATCGCCAAGCTGGCCACCACCTTCGCGGCGCTGGAGCTGCTGGGCCCCACCTACACCTGGACCACCCCGGTCTACTTCGACGGCCCGGTGCGCGAAGGCGTGCTGCAGGGCAACCTGGTGATCAAGGGCCAGGGCGACCCCAAGCTGGTGATGGAGCGCCTGTGGCTGCTGCTGCACCAGGTCCAGTCGCTGGGCGTGCGCAGCATCGCCGGCGACCTCGTGCTGGATCGCAGCGCCTTCGCGCTGCCGCCGCACGACCCGGCCGCCTTCGACGGCCTGCCGCTGCGGCCCTACAACGCCAGCCCGGACGCGCTGCTGGTGAACTACAAGGCCGTGACGCTCACCATCACGCCCGAGAACGGCGTCGCCCGGGTGCGCGCCGACCCGCCGCTGGCTGGCGTGCAGTGGCCCGCGACGGTCCCGGTCGCGACGGGCACGGAATGCGGCGACTGGATCACGGCACTTGGGGCCGATTTCCGCAACCTGGCGCAGGTGCGCTTCGCCGGCCGCTTCCCCGGCTCCTGCGGCGAACGCGTGTGGCAACTCGCCTTTCCCGACCCGGCCGGCTACTCGCTGCGGGCGGTGGCCGCCCTGTGGCGCGACATGGGCGGGCAGGTGCGCGGCGTGGTGCGCGACGGCACCGTGCCGGCGGGGCTGAAGCCGGCCTTCGAATTCGCCTCGCCGCCGCTGGCGGAGGTGGTGCGCGACATCAACAAGTACAGCAACAACGTGATGGCGCAGCAGGTGTTCCTCACGCTCAGCCTGCAGCAGCGCGGCACGGGCACCTTCGAAGGCTCGCGCGAGGTCCTGGGCGCCTGGTGGCGCGAACGTTTCGGCGGAGAAGCGCCGGTGACGCAGAACGGCTCCGGCCTGTCGCGCACCGAGAGCATCACGGCGCGCCAGCTCGGTCAGCTGCTGCAGGCCGCCTGGGTCTCGCCGCTGATGCCGGACCTCACCGCTTCGCTGCCCGCCCTGGGGCTGGACGGCACGCTGCGCCGCCAGCGCCAGAACGTCGGCCTGGCGCACTTGAAGACCGGCAGCCTGAACGACGTCTCCGGCGTGGCCGGCTACGTGCACGGCGCCCAGGGCCGCCGCTGGATCCTGGTGGCGATCGCCAACCACCCCCGGCGCGCCGGGGCGATCCGCAACGTGGTGCCGGCGCTGGTGGAGTGGGCGGCGCGGCTGCAATAGCGCTCTGCACGGGCCCTGCTGGGGTTCGCGCTGCGCGGCTCACCGCCAGCCTACCAGCGGTCGCGGATGCGGGTGAAGGCGAAGTCGCCGAAGATGGCGTGGCCGTGCGGCGTGGGGTACACGCGGTCGGCGAACAGGAACCTGGTGTAGTCGGCGCCGGCCACGATCGTGGACGGCGTGCACAGCGTCGAGTCGAGCTGGTTCGCACCGGTCCCGATGCCCGGGCCCGGATCCCGCGCCTGGTCGTTGCACACGGGGGTGGTGACGTTCGTCAGGTCGAAGCCGCCGGGATTGAAGGTGACCAGGTTGTATTCCAGCGCGGCGTCGACGTAGAGCACGTCCGCGCCCAGGTCCACCATCGCGATCAGCAGCCGTTCGTCGAAGCTGCGCGGCTGGTTGGCCCCCGTGTTGCCGGACACGGCGCTCAGGCGTTCGAGCAGTGCAGCCTGCCCCGTTTCGATCGCCCAGGCGGAGCGGCCCAGGTTGTAGGGCCCGACCACGACCACGTGCGACGCGCCCGCATCGACCAGGCGGCGCACCTGCGCGGCGAGTTCGTTGGCCGCCTGCTGCACGTTCTGCTGCGCCTGGTCCGCCGTGAGGGTTCCGTCCATCACCGCCTTGGCCTGCACGATGACGTCCGAGGTGCCGGCGCTGACCAGCACCAGGTCGTTGTCGCCGAGGGTGTTGGCGGCCAGGAAGGCGTCGATCTGCTGCGTGACCGAGGGCGTGCCGGTGTTGCCGGCGGCGTCCGTGGTCGCCGTCACGCGCGCGTTGCCGATGGCGAACGACAGGCCACCGGCGCGGCTCGGCGCCAGCGGCAGGCCGAAACCATTGGCCACGAAGTGGGTCCAGTTGTTGATGCTGCCGTCGTTGACGGTGAAGCGCCGCCCGTTCGGGTCGATGTCGCGCCGGGTCTGGCCGAGATCCGCCATCCCGTCGCCGAACGCGATGATGCGGCTGGGGGTGAAGCTGGACACGATCGAGCCGCCGCCGCAGGAGGCGAGCAGCAAGGCGGTGGCGCACGCGGCGATCAGCCACGCACGGCGCAACCACTGAGTTGCCATGGAAATCTCCGGGTGAAACCGGCGAGTGTAGCGAGGGCCGGTAAACCGCTCGTAAGGCGCGGGGGGCCCTCACACGGCCGAGGCACGCCCCAGCCGGTCGCGCACGCCATCCCATTCGGGTGCGTCCGGCGGCGTCTCGACCCAGATCAGCTTGACGCCGGCGGCGTCGAACTCGCGCAGCACGGCGAACAGCTGGCGCGCCGTCTCGGCCGCGTCGTCCGGCATGCGCCGGTAGTGCGGCGTGCGGGTGCGCAGCGGGCTGCGGGCGTACACCGCGATGGCGACGGCGTCGGCGCCCAGCACGTCCAGCGCGGTCTGCAGCGCCCTGGCATCCATCAGGCGCACGCGCGCATGGGGCGCGTAGTGCGAAGCCAGCGTGCCGGAGGCGCGCGGGCCGGCCTCGGCCCGCTCCTCGGGCAGCCACACGCGTTCGCCGCAGGCCGCCTCGATCTGCGCGCGCGTCAGCGTCCCCGGTCGCAGCAGCACGGGCACGGCGCGGCTGCAGTCCACGATGGCCGATTCGATGCCGACGCTGGTCGGCCCGCCATCGAGCACCAGCAGCTCCGGGCCGAACTCGCCGGCCACGTGGGCCGCCGTGGTGGGGCTCACGCGGCCGAAGCGGTTGGCGCTCGGCCCGGCGACGCCGAACACCGGCGGCGTCGCGCCCGCGGCGGCCAGCAGGAGGGCGTGCGCCACCGGATGCGCCGGGCAGCGCAGGCCGATCGTGTCCTGCCCGCCGGCGGCGGCGCGGCCGGTCTCGGGGCGGCGCGGCAGGATCAGCGTGAGCGGGCCGGGCCAGAAGGCGTCCATCAGCCGCTGCGCCACCGGCGGGATGCTGGCGGCGAAGCGGCTGGCGGCCGCGGCGTCCGGCACGTGCACGATCAGCGGGTGGTCGCTCGGGCGGCCCTTGGCGGCGAAGATGCCGGCCACGGCGGCGTCGCTGCCGGCATCGGCACCGAGTCCGTACACCGTCTCGGTCGGGAACGCCACGAGCCCGCCCGCGGCGAGCACGCGCGCCGCCTGCGCGATGGAGCTGTCCTGCCGGCCGTCGAGGATCATGGCGTCAGAACGGGGCGATGCCCAGGCGCTGGGCCGCATCCAGCGCGGTCTCGCGCACGGAGGGCGGCGTGGGGCCGGTGAGCGTGAGATGCCCCATCTTGCGTCCGGGGCGCGCCTCGGCCTTGCCGTACAGGTGCAGATGGGTGCCGGGCAGGCACAGCACGCTGGCCCAGTCGGGCGTCTGCGCGCCGGTGGCGCCTTCGCGGAACCACAGGTCCCCCAGCAGGTTCAGCATCACCGCGGGGCTGTGCTGGCGCGGTTGCACCAGCGGCAGGCGGGCAAGCGTGCGCACCTGCAGCTCGAACTGCGACACGTCCGCGCCTTCGATGCTCCAGTGGCCGCTGTTGTGCGGCCGCGGCGCCATCTCGTTGACGACCAGCGAGCCGTCCGCGAGGCCGAAGAATTCGATGCACAGCACGCCGACGTAGTCCAGGCCTTCGGCGATGGCCTTGGCCGCCTCGATGGCGCGCAGGCCCGGCACCGGCGGCACGCATTGCTCGTGCACCTCGGTCACGGCCAGGATGCCGTTGCGGTGCAGGTTGCGTTGCACCGGCAGGTGCACCATCACGCCGTCGGCGCCGCGGGCCACGACGACCGAGCATTCGAAGGCCAGTGGCAGCATCTTTTCGAGCACGCAGTCGGCGCGCCGCAGGCTTTCCCACGCGGGGCGCAGGTCGGCGCGCGTGGCGACGCGCGCCTGGCCCTTGCCGTCGTAGCCCAGGCGCGCCGTCTTGAGGATGCCGGGGAACAGTTCGTCGCCGATGCCGGCCAGCGCATCCTCGCCCGTGATCACCGCGTACGGCGCGCACGGCACGCCGCAGCGCGTGAAGTGCGCCTTCTCCTGCGCGCGGTCCTGCGCGATGGCGACAGCGGACGCTGCGGGCGCCACCGGCCGGTGGTCCGCCAGCCGCGCCAGGGCCGCGGCGGGAACGTTCTCGAACTCGGTGGTGATGGCGTCGCTGTAGCCGCTCAGTTCCGCCAAGCCGATCTCGTCGACGTAGTCGCTGCGCACGTGGTGGTGGCTCACGCGGCCGGCCGGGCTGCCTTCGTCCGGATCGAGCACCGCGGTGAAGTACCCCATGCGCTGGGCGGCGTGGACGAACATGCGACCGAGCTGGCCGCCGCCCATCACGCCGAGCGTGGCCCCCGGCAGGATGGGCGTCATGCCGGGTCCTTCGGGGGCGGCAGCGTCATGGCGCGGGCCGCTTCGGTCTGGCGCGCGCGGAAGGCCTCGAGCTTCGTGCGCAGGCCGGCGTCCTGGCTGGCCAGCATCGCGACGGCGAACAGCGCCGCGTTGGCCGCGCCCGCCGCCCCGATGGCGAAGGTGGCGACCGGGATGCCCCGAGGCATCTGAACGATGCTGTGCAGCGAATCGACGCCCTGCAGGTGGCGGCTCGCGACCGGAACCCCGAGCACCGGCACCGTCGTCTTCGCGGCCAGCATGCCGGGGAGGTGGGCCGCGCCGCCGGCACCGGCGATGATCGCCTTCAAGCCGCGGCCGGCGGCGGCCTCGGCATAGGCGAACATGTCGTCCGGCATGCGGTGCGCCGAGACCACCTTCGCCTCGTGCGCGATGCCGAAATCCTGCAGGATCTGCACCGCGTGCTGGAGCGTGTCCCAGTCGCTGCTGGAACCCATGACCACCCCTACTGCCACGCCGTTTGTGCCCAATTCCATAGAATTCCCGCAAAGACCAGCCCGAATTTTACTTTTGACAGCGGAGGGACCCCGGCCATGATCGAGATCACCATCGAGAACTTCGAACAGGAGGTGATTGCGGCCTCGTTGAGCCAGCCCGTGCTGGTGGACTTCTGGGCGCCCTGGTGCGGCCCGTGCAAGGCCATCGGGCCGATCCTGGAAAAGCTGGAGACCGAATACGGCGGCGCCTTCAAGCTGGCCAAGATCAACTCCGACGAGGAGCAGCAGCTCGCGGGCGCCTTCGGCGTCCGCAGCATCCCCACGGTGGTGCTGATGAAGAACGGCCAGCCGGTGGACGGTTTCATGGGCGCGCTGCCCGAAGGCAAGGTGCGCGAGTTCCTCGACAAGCACGTGCAGGCGCTGGAGGGTGACGAAGACGAGGAGCAGGAGGCCCTGCCCGAGGAGCCTGCCGGCGCCGACCCCGCGGCACAGCTGGAAAAGCTGCAGCACGCCGTGGCCACCGACCCGGCGAACGACGACAGCCGATTCGACTACGTGAAGGCGCTGCTGCTGGCCGGCCGCGAGGCCGATGCCCGGCGCGCCTTCGAGCCGGTGGCGAACAAGGCTTCGCTGTCGCGCCGGATCGATGCGCTGGCGCGCTGGCTGGATGCGCTGTCCTTCGCCGCCGGGTCCCCATCGGCGGCCGACCTCGACGCGAAGATCGCCGCCAACCGCCGCGACTTCCAGGCCCGCTTCGACCGCGCGCGCCTGCTGCTGGCGCAGCAGCGCTGGACCGCCGCGATGGACGAGCTGCTGGAGATCCTGATGCGCGACAAGGCCTGGAGCGAGGACCTGGCCCGCAAGACCTACATCGCGATCCTGGAGATCATCGAGCCGCCGAAGCCGAAGGTGGCCGAAGGCCAGGTGCCGCCGGAGGATGCGACGGTGGCGACGTACCGGCGGCGGCTGTCGTCGGTGGTGTTGTCGTAGGCTGGTGGTGACGCGCGAAGCGCCGGAACCCCAGCGCTGGGGTTTGCGCTTTCGCGGCTCACCGCCAGCCTACAAGAGCTACCGCGTCATCATCACGACCCGCCCCGCCGGCACGCGCACCTGCAGCTCCACCAGCTCCGCGCCATCGCGCAACCGCGGGAAATGCACCGCCTCCACGTCCGCCAGTCCGGCCGAAAGCGCAGGCACCGGCGTCTTCGGCCCGGCAGCCGCGCCGCCGCTCGCCAGCCGCTGGTCGCCGCTGCAGCGGGACAGGAGGACCGGCTCGGCCAGCTCGACGCTCTTGACGTGACGGAAGGAAGCGCGGTCCACCGGTGCGACTGCGCGTCCGCCGTCACCGCGCAGTTGCACGGTCTCGAAGCGCGGCGCCCACTCGCCCTGGCTGACGCGGCCCGCCAGGATGCATTGGGCTTCGCCCTGCGCCAGGGCGGGCGCGGCCACGGCCGCGAACAGGAGGACGAGAGCGATCTTCATCGGGCCAGCATACGCGCTATTGCAGCTTCCGGCAGCAGCCCGCGGCGCGCGCCGATCAGGCAGCGGTCAAGCGCTCGAGCGCCTCGCGGTACTTCGCGGCCGTGTTCGCGATCACGTCGCGCGGCAGCCGCGGCGCCGGCGGCGTCTTGTCCCAGGAATGGCCGTCGATCTTCACGCCCTCCAGCCAGTCGCGCACGAACTGCTTGTCGTAGCTCGGCGGGTTCTCGCCGGCGGCGAAGGCGGCCTGGTAGCCCTCCACCGGCCAGTACCGCGAGGAGTCCGGCGTCAGCACCTCGTCCATCAGCACCACGCGCCCCCGTTCGTCGAGGCCGAATTCGAACTTGGTGTCCGCGATGATCAGGCCCTTCGTGAGCGCGAAGTCCGCCGCTTCCGTGTAGAGGCGCAGGCTCAGGTCGCGGATCTGCCCGGCCAGGTCGGGCCCGATCATCTCGACCACCTTGTCGTAGCTGATGTTCTCGTCATGGCCGCTGGCCGCCTTGGCCGCCGGCGTGAAGATCGGCGCCGGCAGCTTGCTGGCATTCTTCAGGCCAGCGGGTAGGGGCACGCCGCACACCGATTGCGTCTGCTGGTACTCCTTCCAGCCGCTGCCCGCCAGGTAGCCGCGCACCACCGCCTCCACCAGGATCGGCTTGAGGCGCTGGACCAGCATGGAGCGGCCCTGCACCTGCGGCACTTCGGCCGGCGTGACGACACTTTCCGGCGCCTCGCCCGTCAGGTGGTTGGGGCAGACGTGCCCGAGGCGGGCGAACCAGAACAGCGCCATCTTCGTCAGGATCTCGCCCTTGCCCGGGATCGGCTCGCCCATGATCACGTCGAAGGCCGAAAGGCGGTCGCTGGCGACCATCAGGATGCGGTCGCGGCCGACGGCGTAGTTGTCGCGCACCTTGCCGCGCGCGAGCAGCGGCAGCGAGGTGATGTTGGAGGTGTGGAGGGCGGTGGACATGGGCAATCGCAACGACGGGAACGAGCCGCTCATTGTCGCCTACCGCGCTGCGTGGGGTCAGCCCCTGCCGCCGGCAACTGGCGTCCGTGTGTTCATGCATACACCTCGCGCGGGCAGGCATTGTGGCCCCCGGTGCCAGAAGCGACAAAGCCGCCCGAAGGCGGCTTTGCGGCGGCACTGGGCCGGCTCAGTTCACCACTTGCGCCAGTTCGCCCTTGCCGTACTTGCCGGCCACGACCTGCAGCGAATCGCCCTTGATCTTGCCGGCCTGTCCCTCGCAGCCGAACTCGATGTAGCGCTGCTTGCAGATCTGCTTGGCCGCCTCGCGCGCGGGCTTCATCCAATCGCGCATGTCGAACTTCTCGGGGTTCTCGGCCATGAACTTGCGCACCGCGCCCGTCATTGCGAGGCGGATGTCGGTGTCGATGTTGATCTTGCGCACGCCGTGCTTGATGGCTTCCTGGATCTCCTCCACCGGCACGCCGTACGTCTCCTTCATGTTGCCGCCGTACTGCCGGATGATCGCCAGCAGCTCCTGCGGCACGGAGGACGAGCCGTGCATCACCAGGTGCGTGTTCGGAATGCGGCGGTGGATCTCCTTGATGCGGTCGATCGCGAGGATGTCGCCGGTGGGCTTGCGCGAGAACTTGTAGGCGCCGTGGCTGGTGCCGATGGCGATCGCCAGGGCATCGAGCTGCGTCTTCTTGACGAAGTCGGCGGCCTGCTCCGGGTCGGTCAGCAGCTGGTCGCGCGTCATCGTCGCTTCGGTGCCGTGGCCGTCTTCCTTGTCGCCGCGCATGGTCTCCAGCGAGCCGAGGCAGCCGAGCTCGCCTTCGACCGTGACGCCGAGGCGGTGCGCCATGTCGACGACCTTCTTCGTCACGTCGACGTTGTAGTCGTAGCTGGCGATGGTCTTGCCGTCGGCCTCGAGCGAGCCGTCCATCATCACCGAGGAGAAGCCGAGGTCGATGGCGCCCTTGCACACGTCGGGGCTCTGGCCGTGGTCTTGGTGCATCACCAGCGGGATCTGCGGATAGGCCTCGATCGCGGCCTGGATCAGGTGCTTGATGAAGGACTCGCCGGCGTACTTGCGGGCACCGGCGCTGGCCTGCAGGATCACCGGGGCGCCCACTTCCCTGGCCGCTTCCATCACGGCCTGGACCTGTTCGAGGTTGTTGACGTTGTAGGCCGGGATGCCGTAGCCGTTGGCGGCGGCATGGTCCAGCAGTTCGCGCATGGAGACGAGAGGCATGGCAGTTCCTGGAGGGACGACGATGGGGCGAACGGTCGCTGCGACCGCTCGGAAACTCGCATCGATTCTAGCGGTTGAGCCCCAGTCGCCGGAGTGACGAAGCGTCAGCGCCGCGTCAATAACTGATCGTCAGCGTGTGGGTTCGCGTGGCGTTGCAGGCCCCGCTGGCACAGGTGCCGGCCTGGCCTCCCGGAACGGTGGCGGTGATGGTGTGCGTCTGCAGTGCGCCGGAGCCATTGCTCGAGACGCTGCCGGGGCTGAGCACGTAGCGCAGCCCGCTCAGCACGGCCTCCGCCGTGTCGGTCGACACGACGTAGGGCATGCCGGCCGTGCAGGTCACGCCGATGGAGGTCGTGCCGGACACTTGGGGGCCGAAGGCCACGTAGCTCAGCGCGATGCTGCGCGGCGGGCTCGTCACCGTGCACAGCGCCGGCGCAAAGATGGAAACCAGCGCGGTGGCGGACAGCGTGAGGTTGCTCGAATCGGTCAGCGTGAGCCCCACGCTGTCGCTGTAGACGCCGCTGCTGGTGACCGTCTGCGCCGAGACGACGCAGACCCAGAAGCTGGTCTGCTTGGTGATCGCTCCGGTGCTGCCGCCCGACCACGTGATGGAGTCGCTGATCCGGGTGCCGCCCTTCCACTGCGTGCTGCAGGAGGAGCTGGTGTAGAAGTCGTAGCGCAGGGACGAACCGTCGCTGTGCTTGCCACGGTTGTTCACGCCATTGGAATACTCGCCGTTGTCCGCCTTGACCGAGTAGCTCACCGACACCGGATCGCTGGTGCTGGTGCGGGTGCAGGTCACCGCGAAGAAGGTCTGCACCGACGTGGTGGTGTTGTTCTGGTAATTGAGCGACACGCCCGGCGTCATCAGGCTGGTGCAGGTGATCGTGGCGTGGGCGCAGGGCGAAAGCAGCAGCACGGCAACGGCCAGCAGCAGGCGCAGCAGGACAGCCTTCATCGCACGCTCCTGCAGGGCAGCGGCCCGATGCGCAGCACGTCGTCGTTGGCCGCCGGCGGCAGCGCCAGCGCCAGGCTGCACCGCCCGCCGCTCCAGTGCACGTCCAGCCGGTTGGCGGGCTGCAGCCCAGTGACGAAGGCCTCGCCGCGGCGGCCCACGTAGACCTCCTCCTTCTGCCCTTCGATCCGCACCTGCGCCCCGGCGGGGACCGGCTCGCCGTCGTCCTGCTGCATGCGCACCAGCGCGGCGCGCCCGCTGCGCACCGGGAAGTCCACCAGCACCGCGCTGCGCCAGGACGGCACCACCACGTGCTCGATCGAATCGAGTTCCGCGCTGATCGGCAGGTCCTGCGCATTCAGGCGCACCTGGTTGGCCTGGTAGGAGCTCAGGTAAGGCAGGAACGCGATACCGTCGCTGTCGGTCTGCGTCATGACCGTCGAACCCAGGCCGACGCCGACGCCCGGGTAGCCCTTGAGCGAAACGACCGCGAAGCTCTCTTCGATGCGGCGACTGAAGAACGCGCGACCGGCCGCCAGCGCCATGCCGCCCGAGGCACCCAGGCGCAGCGACTGCTGCGAGGGCGATGCGCTCACGTCGCTGTAGACGCGCCCGTGGCTGCCGGCGTAATCGAGTCCCGCCTCGGCATGGGCCTCCTCGTTCAGGCGCCCGCCCAGCACCCGCCAGCCCAGTTCGCCGGGCTCGCTGGGAAAACGCGCCGCGGTGGCGTACACGTCCTGCACCCCGCCATGGCTGCTGACGGCCAGGCTGGTGAAGCGCTGCCGGTCCAGCGGCACCTGCAGCGTGACGCCGAGGGAGGTGCCGCCGCCCTGCCCCAGCACCTTGCTCAGGTTGCCGTTGAGGGTCGCCGGGCTGTTCTCGAAGCGATAGCCGAAGTTGAATCCGAGCGTGGTCACGCCCGGCTGGTCGTAGCGCTCGATGCGCGCGAAGCCGGCCCCCAGCGAAACGTTGCCGAACTGGCGCGTCAGGTTGGCGGCCAGCTGCGCGCGCGTGGGCAACTGCAGGTCGGACACACCCAGCTCGCGGTAGTCGCGGCTGGCGCCCGAGGCCTGCACCGTCAGCGCGGCCTGCAGCCACTGCCGCTCCAATGCCAGCAGCCAGAAGCCGCCGTCGCCGATGCGGTCGTTCATGCTGCGGGCGACGGCGCCGCGCACCAGCAGGTCGCCAGGGGCAGCGGCAATGGCGCCGGCACCCAGCGTGCGCTGGCCGCGGGTCCACTCGGTGCGGCCTTCCAGCGTGAGCCACTGCGTGAGGCCGCGGCGCCACGTGCCGGCAGCGAAGCGCTGGCCGTAGTCCGCGCTGGCGAGGCCGAGGTTCTCGCGCACCAGGCCCGTTTCCACGCTCCAGTCGTCCAGGCCCGGCGCCAGCAGTTGCACGCTGGTGAAGAAGGGCTGCACCACGACCACTTCCCGGCCCAGCACGTCGCGCACCACGAGCCGCGCCTCGCCGCTGCCGGTGAGTCCGAGGGTGTTGTCGACGACGAAGGGGCCGGCGGGCACCTGCGACACCTTGCGCAGCACATCGTTGACGTACAGCTCCACGGTCGAAGGCGCCGCCGACACGCCGGACAGCAGCGGCAGCGGCTGCGTGATGAAGCCGGGCGTGAGGGCGTAGTTGGTGCCGAACTGGACCCCGCCGAAATACACGCTGCGGCCCCACAGCCCCGGCCGCGTGCTGCTGTCGCCCAGGCGCAGCGACAGGTTGCGCGCGGGCAGGTGGTGCGTGAAGGTCGATTCCAGCCGCACCGCCTGCGTCGGCTGCCCGGGCAGGCCGCCGGAGAGATTGCGGCCGACCTCGCTGGTCGTGAACACGCCCCAGGGCCCGGACACGCCCAGCTCCAGCAGCGCGCCGAGATCGGTGACGCCGGGGCCGCCGCGGCTGGCGGAGCGCTGCAGGTTCAGGTCGTAGTTCAGGAACACCGTGGGCAGCACCGGGCTGGCCTGGGGCCTTTGCAGCTCGCGCTCCAGCACCAGGCGCGTGCCGGTGAAGGCATCGGGCGAGAAGGAGAGTTCGACGGTGAGGGTCGCGTAGTTCACCCGCGCGCTGTAGCCGGCGAAGGCGGACAGCGGATGGAAGTCCTTGCCGCGCACGCGGATCGGCACGCTGTCGGCCGGCCGGCGCAGCCGCCATTCCTCGATCGCGTCGGCGCCGGCGAACAGGGCGCCCTGCCGCTCCACGAACGGCCAGGTGCCGACGCGGTCGCCGTTGACCGTGGCCTCCAGCGGCACGATGCGGTCCTGCACCGGTGCCGTGCCCGCCGGGGTTTCCGCTCGCGTCGCCTGCGCCCCGGCGCCAGTCGCGAGGGTCTGGATCACCGCGAGGGCCATGGCGGTGCAGACCCTCGCGAAGCTCATTCCGGCAAGGTGGCGTCGAAGGCCTGCAGGCTGCCGTCGTCGAGGGCGACCTGCAGCTTGACCTTCCCGCCGGCGATGCGTCCGTCCGCGCCGCGCAGCTCGAAGCTGCGGCGCACGGAAGGCAGCAGGTAGCCGCCGACATCGCGCGCCGCGACCTTGGCGCCGCGCGCGTCGAACACTTCGAGCGCGCGGATCTGCGCATAGGCGTTGCCGCCGTTGCTGCAGAGCGCGCGCAACTGGTCGGGCGCCGCGCGCTCGAGCCCGCACTGCAGCTCGCGCTTGACGCCCGGAGGGCTGATGAACACCGGCAGCGAGAACGCCAGCGCCACCTGCAGCTGCATCTGCTCGCTGCTGCGCGCCTCCGGCACCTCGCGCACCACGAGCCGGTAGGTCTGCTGCACGCCCTCCGGCGGCGGCGACAGGCGCGCCAGCCGCACCACCTGGCGGGCGCGCGGCGCCAGCTTCAGGATGGGCGGCGTGAGGATCAGGTCTTCGGTGAGCTGCAGGTCGTCGGAGCCGTCGGCGCGCTGCTTCCAGGCGTAGAGGTCCGCCTGCATCACGACTTCCTCGTCGCTGTCGTTGGTGACGGTGACGGCCACGGCCCGGTCCCGCGGCGTCATGAAGATGCGCACCGGCGTGATCGTGAACTGGGCCGCATCGGCCGGCAGCACGCTGGCGGCGAGGAGGAGAAGGAGCGCGGGAAGGGAGTGCTTCATCGGGACGGCTGTGGGGCTCACCAGGAAAAGGTCATCTCGACATACTCGCGGCCGCCGGCGACCACCCGGCGCGATGAGCGCTCGCTCCAGGCCACGGGGCTGTTCTCCAGCCACGCGTAGTGGTTCTCGGCGCCGACTTCGACCATTTCGCCGGCCACCCGCAGCGGAGACTCGCTGCGCAGGTGCAGGGCACCGGCCTGCCGCTGCGGCTCGGCGCCGGCGGGGACCGGGGCCACCACGCTCGGCCGGCACGTGAGCTGCGGGCCTGCGGCGCCGCTGCTGGCGCTGCAGCTGCCGGGCGCTTCCGGCAGCACCTGCAGCGTGAGCTGGAAGCTGGCGGCCGCCTCACCGGCGCGGGAGGGCGGGCTGGGCAGGCAGGCGGCGGCGAGGAGCACCGCCGCCATGCAGGGCGCCCGGGCGGCGCGCAGAGACAGGGAACGCACGGGGGACATGATGCGGTGCGAGCTGCGCTGCGCCATTGATGCCGGGCATGGAACGGGTGGGGGCCCGCCTCAGTAGGTGATGAACAAGGTGCGGGTCTGGGTGGTGGTGCCGCCCGTGCCGGTGCCGGCCTGGCCGGCCGCGATGTTGGCGCCGATGCTCACGGTGTATTCGTCGGCGGTGCCATCGCTGCCGCCGGTGCCGCCGGCGCCCGCGCTGGCCGCCGTGCCGGTCGTGCTCTTGCTGCTGGTGCCGGTCAGCGTGTAGCGCACGCCCTGGATCAGGCCTTCGGCCGTGAGCGGGCCGGCGACGGCGGCGGCGGCCGACGAGGTCTGGTTGCCGCCGTTGTCGTCGAAGCGGAAGGTGGGCGAGAGGCCGCGGCTGCACTGGAACACGGTGCTCGTGCTGCCCGTCTTGACGGTGTCGAAGGCACCGTACGAGAACGAAAGGTTGGTCGCGGCCGTCTTGACGGAGCAGCCGCCGGTGAAGGCCACGGTGACGTTGAAGGCGCTGGACACGTCCGTAGCGGACGCGGCGCCGGAAGCGAAGAGGACGGCCAAGGCGATGAGACTGAGCTTTTTCATACCAACGACTCCTTGTTGAAGTTGCACCGAGTAGTCCGTATGTATTAGGTATAACCACCCTGGTGATGTACGAAATCTAGTCGTCATCGTTACGTCTTGCAACGTATGGTGTCAGGCCCGTTCAAGACTTACGCAGGACGAGCGGCGCCATCCGCGCCTTTTCTCACGCTGCGGTGGGCCAGCGCGGCGAAGGCGGGGACAGGCGGTGTGCGAGGTCCGACGGACGCGCTCGCGTCAACGCGGCGGGCGCGCCACGCCGCTGTTCAGGCGGCGCGGACGATCTTCAGCATGTTGGTGCCGCCGGGCGCGCCCATCGGCTCGCCGCAGGTGATCGCGTAGATGTCGCCCGAGGCCACGATGCCGCGGCTCTTGAGGTGCTCCTCGGCCTGGGCCAGGGCCGTGTCGCGGTCCGCGCTCTGGTCCATCAGCAGCGGCCGCACGTTGCGGTACAGCGCCATGCGGCGCTGCGTCACCAGCTTGGGCGTGAGCGCGTAGATCGGGATGTGGATGCGGTGCCGGCTCATCCAGAGGGCCGTGGAGCCCGAGTCGGTGAGCGCGATGATCGCCTTGCATCCGAGGTGGTAGGCGGTGAACAGCGCGCCCATGGCGATCGACTGGTCGATGCGCGAGAAGGCCATGCCGGTGAAGTCGGCGTCGAGGCGCACGTCCTCCGCCATCTCGGCTTCGGCGCAGATCGCGGCCATCTGCTGCACCACTTCGACCGGGTACTTGCCGGTGGCCGTCTCGGCGCTGGTCATCACGGCATCGGTGCCATCGAGCACCGCGTTGGCGACGTCGCTCACCTCGGCGCGGGTGGGCACCGGCGCGGAGATCATCGACTCCATCATCTGGGTGGCGGTGATCACGATGCGGTCGTGCTCGCGCGCAAGCCGGATCATGCGCTTCTGCAGCGCCGGCACGGCGGCGTTGCCGACTTCCACCGCAAGATCGCCGCGCGCGACCATGATGCCGTCGCTGGCCTTGAGGATCTGCTCGAGGTTCGGGATCGCCTCGGCGCGCTCGATCTTCGCGATCAGCGCCGGCCGGTGGCGGAATTCGGCCGCCGCCACGTTGCACAGCTGGCGCGCCATCTCCATGTCGGTGGCGTTCTTGGGGAAGCTCACCGCCACGTAGTCGGCCTGGAAGCTCATCGCGGTGCGGATGTCCTCCATGTCCTTGGCCGTGAGCGCCGGCGCCGTGAGGCCGCCGCCCTGCTTGTTGATGCCCTTGTTGTTGGACAGCACGCCACCGAGCTTGACGGTGGTGCGGATCTGGTCGCCCTTGACGGCATCGACGGTCAGCACGATCAGGCCGTCGTTGAGCAGCAGGTGGTCGCCGGGCTTCACGTCGCGCGGCAGCTCCTTGTAGTCGAGGCCCACGGCGTCCATGTCGCCCGGCTCCTCGCGGGCCGCATCGAGCACGAACTTCGCGCCGGGCTCCAGCTGCACGCGGCCTTCGGCGAACTTGCCGACGCGGATCTTGGGACCCTGCAGGTCCGCCATGATCGCCACCTCGCGGCCGGCCTTCTGCGCCACCTCGCGCACGAGTTGCGCGAGCGCGATGTGGTCCTGCGCCTTGCCGTGGCTGAAGTTCAGCCGCACGACGTTCACGCCGTCGCGGATCATGCGGTCCAGCACGGTGGGTTCGCTCGAGGCGGGGCCCAGGGTGACGACGATCTTGGTGGCGCGACGGGCCATGACTGGCGATCTCCTCGTGAGTGCGTCGCCGATTCTCACACGGAACCGGCGGCGCCCTGGGTCGCCGCCAGGGCTGCGGCGCGCAGGACAGGCGGCGCGGCAAGCACGACGGCCGGCGCCTCGACGCCGTCCCTTACAAAACCGGTGACTCCGTACCAACGAAGCGCGCGAAGAAGCTGGCGCGTTCCGGATGAGCACGATCGAATGCGGCCATCGATGACCTGGGAGTTGCCAATGCGCAAGGCCATCACCAAGCGCCTGGGAGGCTTGCTGGCGTGCGGCGCGCTCGCACTGGGGCCCGTGCCCGCGCGGGCGCAGGACCCGCACGAGCAGGCGGTGGATGCGGCGTTCGCCGACGGCGTGACCACGGCCATCGGCGTGGCGGCGAGCGGCGGCGTGATCCATCCGGTCGGCCCGCTGCTCGCCACCGCGATGAAGGCCGTGACCTTCCACCGCGCCAGCACGCTGCCCGAAACGGAACGCCCCGCCGCCTATGCGGCGGCATCGGCGATGTGGCGGGGCGGGACGGCGAGCAACGTGTGCATCACCGCCGTGTTCCTCTCGGGCGGGGGCTTTGCACCGGCCTGCCTGGCGCTCGGTGCCGCCTGGGGCGTGAAGAGCTGGAACGACAGCGAGCACGAGCGCCGCTTCTGGGAACGCTGCGCGATCCTGCGCCAGTTCGCCCAGCGGCAGACGGTCCGCTGCATCTATGGTCCGCCCGTGCCGGAAGGTGCGCAGCACGAAGCGCTCGCCGCGCCGGCCACGCACCGCAAGGTCAAGGCGACGCTGCCGGCGCCGCGCCAGGAACTGCTGCTGCAGGCAAGCGCGCCGGCACCGGCGCCGCTCGCCGTCTCGTACGAGGTCGAGGCGCCGTGAGCCCGCGCGCGCCTCAGGCCTGCGCGCGCCGCTCCAGGATCTCGAAGGCCGGCAGCTTCTTGCCTTCGAGTACCTCGAGGAAGGCGCCCCCGCCGGTGGAGATGTAGCCCACGTCCTGCTCGATGCCGTACTTGGCGATGGCGGCCAGCGTGTCGCCGCCGCCGGCGATGCTGAAGGCGCTCGATGCGGCAATGGCGCGCGCGATCGTTTCCGTGCCCTGGGCGAAGGCGTCGAACTCGAACACGCCGACCGGGCCGTTCCACACGATGGTGCCGGCGGCCTCGAGCTGCGTGGCCAGGCGCTGCGCCGTCTGCGGGCCGATGTCGAGGATCAGGTCGTCCGCGGCGACGTCCTGCGCCTGCTTCACGGTGGCTTGCGCGTCGGCCGCGAAAGCCTTCGCCACCACGACGTCGGTCGGGATCGGCACTTCGGCGCCGCGCGCCTTCATCGCCTGGATCACCGCCTTGGCCTCGTCGACCAGGTCGGCCTCGGCGAGCGACTTGCCGATCGGCAGGCCCTCGGCCAGCAGGAAGGTGTTGGCGATGCCGCCGCCGACGATCAGCTGGTCGACGTTCTTCGCCAGCGATTGCAGGATGGTGAGCTTGGTCGAGACCTTGGAGCCGGCGACGATGGCCACCAGCGGCCGCTTCGGGTTGGCCAGCGCCTTGCTGATGGCGTCGATCTCGGCGGCCAGCAGCGGGCCGGCGCAGGCGACCTTGGCGTATTCGGCGATGCCGTAGGTGGTCGCCTCGGCGCGGTGGGCGGTGCCGAAGGCATCGTTGACGTAGATGTCGCACAGCGCCGCCATCTTCTTCGCCAGCTCCGGGTTGTTCTTCTTCTCGCCCTTGTTGACGCGGCAGTTCTCCAGCAGCACCACCTCGCCGGGCTGCACGTCGACGCCGTCGACCCAGTCCTGCTTCAGCGGCACCGGGCGGCCCAGCAGCTCGGACAGGCGCTTCGCCACGGGCGCGAGCGAGTCTGCGTCCTTGAGTTCGCCCTCGGTCGGGCGGCCCAGGTGCGAGGTCACCATCACCGCCGCGCCGCCGGCGAGCGCCAACTGGATGCAGGGCACGGAGGCGCGGATGCGCGTCTCCTCGGTGATGTTGCCGGCATCGTCCTGCGGCACGTTGAGGTCGGCGCGGATGAAGACGCGGCGGCCGCGGGCACGGCCTTGGTCGCAGAGGTCGGAGAAGCGCAGGACGTTCATGGGCTTGCTTTTGGAATGGCGGGAAGCCGTCATTCTAGGAAGGCCGCACCGTGGAGGTGTTGACGTAGGCTGGTGGTGGAGCGGCAGCGCAACCCCAGCGATGCGCGCAGCGCTGGGGTTTGCGCTTCGCGGCTCACCGCCAGCCTACGCGATACCGCGTTGCCTACGACCTACCAGCCAAGCCCCAGGTGCAGCGGCAGGTACACCGCCATCCCCACCACCAGCGTCAGCAGCACGCTGCGCCGCCAGAAATACACCACCGCCCCCACCGCGGCGCCGAACAGCCGCGCGTCGTGCCAGGTGGTGACGACATGACCGTCGGTCATCACCACCTCGGGCAGGACGACGCCGGCCAGCGCCGCCACCGGCGCGTAGTACAGGGCGCGATGCGCCCAGGCCGGCAGCGCCCAGGGCCGGTCGAGGATGAAGAAGAAGCAGCGCGCGAGCACGGTGACGCCCGCCAGGCCGGCGATCACGAACAGCGTCCAGGCGTCGGTCACGCCGTTCATGCCATCTTCTCCCGCGGCGGCGCGGGCCGGCGGCCCTCCAGCCAGAAGCACGCAATCACCGCGATCGCGATCGCCGCGACGATGTTCATCTTCAGCGGCAGCGCGTAGGCGGCCACCGCCGCACCGCCGGCGATCAGCGCCGCGAGGATCCGCAGCCGCGTGTTCGCCAGCGAACACAGCACGCCCACCAGGCACAGCACCCCCGCGAAGCCGAGGCCCCATTCGCTCGGGATCAGGTTGGCCAGCGCGATCCCCAGCAGGCTCGCGCCGTTCCACGCCATCCAGGTCAGGAAGTAGTTGCCGGCGAGGTAGGACTCCTGCGCGTGCCGGCCCGGCGCATCGTCGGCGGGTTCGGGAAAGCGGTTGGTGAACAGCGCGTAGCTCAGGTCCGCCGTGAGGAAGCCGTTCACCAGCCGGCGCCAGCGCGGCAGGTGCATCAGGTATTCGCGCAGGTGCAGGCTGAAGACGACGAAGCGCAGGTTGACGCAGAAGCCGGTGGCCCAGATCACCCAGAACGGCGCGCCGGCCACGATCAGCGGGATGGCGGCGAGCTGGGCGCTGCCGGCGTAGACGAACAGCGTCATCGCCACGGCTTCGACCACGCTCATGCCGGACTTGACCATGGCCACGCCCGTCATGAGGCCCCAGGCGGCGATGCCGGGTGCCACCGAGGCGGTGGCCCGCATGCCGTTGCGGAACTCCGGATGGCGATGGATCGCGGGCAGGAAGAACATCAGGGATCGAAGCGCTGGCCCGCCTGCAGGGGGAAGCCGCGCAGGAAGTCGGAGGCGCCCAGCCGCTTGCCGCCGGGGCGCTGCAGTTCGGTGATTTCCAGCAGTGCCTCGTCGCCGCAGGCCACGCCGATGGCCTGCGCGTCCACCGAGACGATGGTGCCGGGCTCCACGCTGCCGCGCCCGGGCAGCACGCGCGCGCGCCAGATCTTGAGCGTCTCGCCGGCGATGCGCGCACTGGCGCCGGGGAAGGGATCGAAGGCGCGGATGCGCCGCGCGATCGCTTCGGCCGGCTCGCGCCAGGCGATCGCCGCTTCCGCCTTGTCGACCTTCTGCGCATAGCTCACGCCCTCGGCGGGCTGCTTCACGGGCTTGAGGCCGCCGCAGGCCGCGAGCTCCAGCGCCTCCACCACCAGCCGGCCGCCCAGGGCCGCGAGCTTGTCGTGCAGCGTCCCGGTGGTGTCGTCGCAAGCGATGGCGACGCGCTCTTCCAGCAGCATGTCGCCGGTATCCAGGCCCGCATCCATCTGCATGATGGTCACGCCGGTTTCGGCGTCACCGGCCTCGATGGCGCGGTGGATCGGCGCCGCGCCGCGCCACCGGGGCAGCAGCGAGGCATGGATGTTCAGGCACCCGAGCCGCGGCAGGCCCAGCACCCACTGCGGCAGGATCAGGCCGTAGGCCGCCACGACCATCACGTCCGCCCGCGCGTCCTGCAGCGCGGCCCGCGCCGCGGCCGCATCGTCCGGGTATTTGCCGTCCAGGCGCAGGCTGCGCGGCTGCGCTATCGCGATGCCGTGCTCCAGCGCGAACTGCTTGACCGGCGAGGGCTGCAGCTTCATGCCGCGGCCCGCCGGTCGGTCCGGCTGCGTGAGCACCAGCGGCAGCGTGAAGCCGGCGGCGTGCAGCCGCTGCAGGGCCACCCGGGCGAATTCCGGGGTGCCGGCGAAGACGACCCGCATCAGTCGCGACCGCCGTCTTTGGGCGAGTTGATGAACTCCATGCCGGGATGGGCCCGCTGCACCACGCCGCGCGGATCCACGTAGACCCAGTAGAACATCGGCTCGTTGCGCTCGGCCCAGCGGTAGGTGAGCACGTCACCCTGGAAGCTGGCCACGTGGTCGATCATCGCGGGCGGGCCGAACTCGCGCTCGACGTCGCCACGGGTCCAGACGCCCGGCTCGATGCGCTCGAAGTTGGTCTGCGTCAGGACCTGGCGCGCGCTGACGACGCGGCCGGCCGGATCGACATCGACCATGAAGGCATAGCGGCCCAGCGGCTGCAGCGTGTACTGCAGGCGCTGGCCGCCGCCGGCCAGCGGCAGCACGCGCGCGGGCTGGCCGGCGCGGGCGACGACCTGGTCGCTCGGCGTGCCGGGCGCGACGTCGACGATGCTCCAGGGACTGGCGCAGCCGGCGAGCAGCAGCGCCGACGCGAGGGCCAGGTAACGCATGCGGACCTCCTTCAGACCCGATCGGAGTCGCGGCGGGCCTTCAGCATCTTGGTCTTGATGCGATTCCTCTTCAAGGGGGAGAGGTATTCGACGAAGACCTTGCCCAGCAGGTGGTCCATCTCGTGCTGGATGCACACGGCCAGCACGCCCTCCGCGCTGATCTCGCGCGCCTGGCCCTCGCCGTCGAGCGCGCGCACCTTCACCGAGCGCGAACGCTCGACGCCGTCGTAGATGCCGGGGACCGACAGGCAGCCTTCGTCGCCGACCTGCGTGTCCTCGCTGGCCCAGGTGATCTCGGGGTTGATCAACACCAGCGGCTCGTTGCGCTGCTCGGAGACGTCGATCACGACCAGGCGCTCGTGCACGTCCACCTGGGTGGCGGCCAGGCCGATCCCGTTGGCGTCGTACATGGTTTCCAGCATGTCGCTGATCAGGGCGCGGATGCGCGCGTCGACGGCCTGCACCGGCTTGGCGACGGTGTGCAGGCGGGGGTCGGGGTAGGTCAGTATGGGCAGGACGGCCATGGCGAGGGAAATGGGGACTGTCGCTATTTTCGCCACTTTTGCGCTCGCAGGTCGGCGACGAACGGCATAAACATTGCCCAATCAAGGACTTGGGCCCAGAATCGGCTGCAACTTGTCAAGAGCGGACCCGACCCCAATGGATTCCTCCAAGCGCCTGGCGACCCGCCGCAGCATCGTCGCCTGTGCCGCCCTGATCGCCAGCGGTGGCTTTGCCCCCGCGGTCCTGGCGCAGAACTTCCCCATCACGCCCGGCCAGCGTTCGACGGCCGAACAGGTCGCCGCCGCAGGCGTCCCGCTGTCGGAGCTGGCGCCCGACGCGCCGGATTCCTACACCGTCAAGTCCGGCGACACGCTCTGGCGCATCTCGGGCCTGTTCCTGCGCAGCCCGTGGCGCTGGCCCGAGCTGTGGGGCATGAACATGGAGCAGATCCGCAATCCGCACCGGATCTACCCCGGCCAGACCTTGTACCTGGAAAAGGCCAACGGCCTGGCGCGGCTGCGCGCCGGCCGGCCGCCCGACGGCCTGCCGCCGCCCACCGAAACGGTGCGCGTGTCGCCCAAGGTGCGGATCAACAGCCTGCCGGACACGGCAATCCCCACCCTGCCGCCGCAGGTGATCGAGCCCTTCCTCAACGAAGCCATCCTGGTGGAAGACGCCGGGCTGCTCGATCTCGCCCCGCGCATCGTGTCGGTGCCGGAAGACCGGGTGCTGATCACCGAAGGCGACCGCGCCTACGTCCGGGGCCGCAGCGGCACGCCGCTGGTCGAGACCGACCCGCGCCGCGTCGAGGCCTTCCGCGTGTTCCGCAATGCCGTGGCGCTGCGCGATCCGCTCACCAATCGCGTGGTCGGCTACGAGGCCGCCTACCTGGGCAGCGCGGAGCTGGTGCGCAGCGAGTCGGTCCAGCCGGTGCGCACCAGCGCCGGCAAGGTGGTCGACACGATCGTCCCGGCCACCATCGACATCACCCGCGCCCGCGAGGAAATGCGCGTGGGCGACCGGCTGCTGCCGGAACCGCCGCGCGTCTTCACCAGCTACGTGCCGCGCGCGCCGGCGGTGCCGATGGACGGCAACATCATCTCCGTCTACGGCGATGCCGTGGCGATGGTCGGCCAGAACCAGGTCGTGGTGATCAACCGCGGCGTGGCCGAGGGCGTGGAAAACGGCAACGTGATGTCCATCCTCAAGGCCGGGCGCCGCCTCGTGGACCGTTCCGAGCCGCGCGAGCGCGCCGACATCCAGCTGCCGGACGAGCGCTCCGGCCTGCTGATGGTGTTCCGCACCTTCGAGCACCTGTCGTACGCGCTGGTGCTGGAGATCAGCGATACGGTCGCCGTCGGCGACCGCGTGACCAACCCGCGCTGACGCAGGCCGTGCAGCGCGACGAGCTGGACGGCTGGCTGCGCCTCGCGCTCACGCCGCAGCTCGGGCCCGTCGCCGCACGCAAGCTGCTGGGCGCTTTCGGGCTGCCCGACGCCATCTTCGCCCAGGGCGAGGCCGCGCTCGCGGAAGCCGTGGGCAGCGCGCTGGCACAGTCGCTGCGCCAGCCGCCGGACGGCTTCGAGGCGCAGCTGGAAGCCACGCTGTCCTGGCTGGCGCAGGATCCCGCGCGTCGCCAGGTGCTGACGCTGGCCGACGCCGACTACCCCGCCGCCCTCCTGACGACCGAGGATCCGCCGCTCATGCTGTACCGCATGGGGCGGGTCGGCACCACGCCGCAGCGCGCGCTGGCGGTGGTCGGCAGCCGGAACGCCACGCCGCAGGGCCTGCAGAATGCGCGCCGCTTCTCGCGCACCTTCGCCGAGGCCGGCGTGACGGTGGTCTCCGGCCTGGCGCTGGGCATCGACGGCGCGGCGCACGAGGGCGCGCTGGACGGCGCCGCGCCCGAGGCCGTGGCCACGATCGCGGTGGTCGGCACCGGGCTGGACCGGGTCTATCCCAAGCGGCACCTGGAGCTGGCCCACCGCATCGCCGAGCGCGGCATGATCGTGAGCGAGTACCCGATCGGCACGCCGCCGCTGGCGGCCAACTTCCCGCGCCGCAACCGCCTGATCGCCGCACTGGGCCAGGGCACGCTGGTGGTGGAGGCGGCGCTGCAATCGGGCTCCCTGATCACGGCGCGGCTCGCGGCCGAACTGGGGCGCGAAGTGTTCGCCATCCCCGGCTCGATCCACTCGCCGCACGCGCGCGGCTGCCACGCGCTGCTGCGGCAGGGCGCGAAGCTGGTGGAGAGCGCGCAGGACGTGCTGGAGGACCTGCGCTTCGTGCTGCCGGCAGCTTCCCCCGCCGCGAGCGAGGAAGAGGAGGCCGAAGGCGAGGACGCGCCCGCCGGCGACCCGCTGCTGGCCGCCATGGGCTACGACCCGATCGGCCTCGACGCGCTCATCGAGCGTACGGGCATTCCCGCCTCGCGCCTGTCCGCGCGCCTGCTGGAACTGGAACTCGCAGGCGAGATCGCGCGGCTTCCCGGGGGGCTCTACCAGCGACAGGCCAGCGCCTGAGCGTGCCCGAGCTCCTGGCACCTTGGTGCCGAAGCGCAACGAGCCGACGTAAATTCGGTGGCGCTCGACCGCCCGGGGCGGCTATATTGACTTCATGTTTGAAGTGCTGGTATTCGTTTACGAAAACTACTGGCGCGGCGATGCCTGTCCCGAGCCGCACGCGCTCGAACGCAAGCTCAGCGCCCATGGCTTCGAACCCGATGAAATCCACGAGGCCCTGGTCTGGCTCGATGGCCTCAACGTCGCGGCGCAGAACGTCTGCATGCCGGCGCAGTCCCAGCTCGATTGGTCGCCGGAGCCGAGCGCGGGCAGCATGCGCGTGTTCTCGGTCGCCGAGCAGGACAAGCTGGGCGCCGATTGCCTGGGCTTCATCACCTTCCTCGAGTCTTCCGGCGTGCTGCCCGCGGCGCTGCGGGAAATCGTGGTGGACCGCGCGATGGCCGCCCCCGGCGACGAGGTCTGCCTCGACGCCCTGAAGATCATCGTGCTGATGGTCTACTGGCGCTTCGGCCACGAGCCCGACGCACTGATCCTCGACGAACTGTGCGACGACGCGGAAGACCGCATCGCGCACTGAGGCGGCCAGGCCGTCACCCCCGCGCAGGCGGGGGGCCAGAGCAAAGGGGCGCGTCGCGCCCCTTTGTTGTTCATGAAAGCCCTGGGTTCCCGCCTTCGCGGGAATGACGGCGGCCGGCCTACTGCAGCAGCCGCTCCGGATTCGCATCCAGCTTCGCCAGCGCGTCGCGCGTGGCGCGCACCGTGAGCGCTTCTTCCTCCGTCGGCACCAGCAGGCCGGCCTGCAGGTACGAAGCCAGGCGGCGCACCGGCATCAGGTAGCAGTAGCCGTCGCCGGCGGCGAACAGGTGCAGCTGGCGGCGGTCGCTGGCCCAGGCGTACTGCACCTGCGCGATGCGGCCGTTGTGGTCCAGCGTGAACCAGTTGCCGATGGTCAGCTCGTTGGCCCAGGCCAGCATCGCGGAGCTCGGTTGCGAGCCGCCGGCGCTGATCACCTCGATCATGGAGGCGTCGATGCCCAGCATCATCTCGATGCTTTCCTGGTCCAGCGGCAGTTCGCCGGCCGAATCGTCGGTCACGAAGTCCTCGAGGTTGGCCAGCCGGCGCGTCATCTCCTCGATGCGCGCGTGCGGGATCGCCTCGGTCTTGGACAGGAAGGCGTCGGCCAGCGTGTCGCCGATCACCTTGATGTGGTTCTCCTGCTCGGTGGCCGGCAGGCCCAGCAGCGTCATGCCGCGGCGCAGGCGCGTCAGCAGGTCCGGCAGGTCCTGGATCACCTTGGCGCGGTCGTTGCGGTTCGGCTTGGCGGAGGCGGCCCACACCAGGTCGGAGGCGGACTTCTTCAGCGCCAGCGTCTCCTCGTGCTGGGGGCCGTGCTTGACGGCGGCCACGGCCAGCACCTCGGCCCAGACCTTGAACAGGAACTCGCGGATCTCCTCGCGCACGGGGACGTCGTTGAGCATCTTGCGCAGCTCGATGGTGTACTGGATCGCCATCGTCTCCTTCTGCTCCACCTGCTGCGCCACGCTCACCAGCTTCGACGTCGGGCCCTTCTCGGTCAGGTACTTGGACAGGAAGCGCAGGAACTCGTCGTAGACCAGCTGGAACACGCGGCGGCCGGTCTCGGGGTACTGCTCGATGACCTGCACGACGCGGCGGATCTCGGTCTCCATCGCGCTGCCGGAGATGGCGCTGGCGTCGAAGCCCATCACGCAGGCGCCCATGCGGTCGATCAGCTGGCGCGCCGGGTGCTCCAGCGAGCCGAAGAACTCGGGTTCCGACAGCGCCACGCGCAGCACCGGCATCTGCAGGCGCGCGAACCAGACGCGGATGGCCGCCGGGATGCGTTCCTCGGACAGGATGGCCTGGAACATCAGGGCCACGATCTCGATGGTCGCCTTCTCCGAGGAGGTGGCGGCCTGGCGCTTCAGTTGCTGGGTGCGCTGGCGCAGGTCGAGGGCGACTTCGCCGACGGCGTCGTCGTCGAAGACCATGATGTCGCCGTGGGACATCGCCTCGTTCTGGCGCGTCTGGACCTGCGTCTGCACCTGCGTCTGGTGGTGCGTCACCGCCTGCACCAGCGAGGGCGAAGGCTGCATGGTCACGCCGTCCGGCCCTTCGTAGCCGGCGACGCGATCGCGCAGCAGGCGCTTCAACTGGCCGATGACGCCGCTCGCCCGCGCCCGCGCACGCGCCAGCGGCGTGGTCGCCGAGGAGCCGTTTTCGCCTGCCGCGGCCGCGGCGGTGGCGGGACTCGGCCCGAAGAAGGAATCGTCGGCCATGCCGCTCTGGGGGCCGCCCGGGGCGCCCTGCTGCTGGCCCGCACCCTGGCCGTTGTAGCCACCAGGTGCCGCGCCGGGGCCGGGAGCTCCACCGGCGCGACCCGGCGCCCAGCCTTGCCCGCCGGCGGCGCCGCCGCCGGCCGTGCCGCCGGGTGCCCAGCCCTGCGCAGCCCCGCCGCCATGGCCCCCTGGATAGCCGCCCTGATACGCGCCGGGCTGGCCCCCACCGGCGTGACCGCCGCCGGGATGGCCACCCGCGGCCCCATGGCTGCCCCCGGGATGGCCACCGCCCGCGTAACCGCCGCCTGCATACCCGCTGGGCGCATAGCCGCCGAAGCCCGTGCCCGGGCCGGCATCCCCGCCGGGACCCATCGGGCCGCCAGGGCCCATCGGGCCGCCGGGACCCATGTGGCCGCCGGCGTCACCGTAGCCGCCGTAGCCGCCCATGTCGGCGCCGGCTCCGGTTCCGTCCGCAGGTGGCGCCTCGCCCGGCGCATGCTGCGAACCGGGGCCGCGGCCGGCGCCACGGGGCGGGCGCTTGACGCGCGACTTCAGGTCGATGTGCGGCAGCACGCCGCTTTCGACCAGGAATTCGTTGGCCTGCTTGTAGCCCGCCAGCGCGCGCGGCACGACGTGCGTCTGGATCACCTCCTTGGCCGCGACCCAGGTCTCGCGCGGCAGGGCCGCCGCGATCCACTGGTCGACCAGGACCTGCGCCAGCGACTCGGGCCGCAGCACGTCCTCGCTGGCGAGCTCCTCGCCGCCTTCGAGGTGCGTGATGCGCAGCTTCAGGTCGTTGAGGTCCCACACCGCCTTTTCCTGCACCGCCATCGCCAGCCGGGAGGACAGGATCTTGTTCTCGACCACGTCGTCGCCGATCAGCTCCAGCGTGGCGAGCTCCAGGCGGGCGCGGCCGGTGGTGGTCGCCGGCAGGACGGCGCGGCGCCAGGCCTTGCCGGCGAGTTCGACCCACTTGGCGGACGACTGCTCGAATTCGACCAGCGCATCGCGGCGCTGCTGCATCTCGCGGCTGCTCTCCGCGTTGTTCATCTGCTCGCTGAGCGTCGAGCGGATCGCCTCGGCGAGCTCGGGCAGCACGCCTTCCATGTGGGAGACGAAACGCTCCCGCGCCTGCCGAGCCAGCGGCGCGGATCCCGGGGCGAGCGTGGAGGGCATCAGGACGGCCTCAGACGGTGGCGCCGGCGTTGGGATCGTTCGGGTCGCCTTCTCCCCGCTTGCGCTCGCCCTTGACCAGGTCCTCGCGCTTGATGCCCAGCCACATGGCGATGGCCGCCGCGACGAACACGGACGAATAGATGCCGAACAGGATGCCGATCGTGAGCGCCAGCGCGAAGTGGTGCAGCGTGGCGCCGCCGAACAGCAGCATCGACAGCACCATCATCTGCGTGGAGCCGTGCGTGATGATCGTGCGGCTGATGGTGGAGGTGATCGCGTTGTCGATCGTCTCCACCGTGTTCATCTTGCGGTAGCGGCGGAAGTTCTCGCGGATACGGTCGAAGATCACCACCGACTCGTTGACCGAGTAGCCCAGCACCGCCAGCACGGCGGCCAGCACGGCGAGCGAGAACTCCCACTGGAAGAAGGCGAAGAAGCCCAGGATGATCACGACGTCGTGCAGGTTGGCGATGATGGCCGCCACCGCGAACTTCCATTCGAAGCGGATGGCCAGGTAGAGCATGATGCCCGCGACCACCATGCCCAGGGCCTTCAGGCCGTTGGACACCAGTTCTTCGCCGACCTGCGGGCCGACGAATTCGACCCGGCGCAGGGTGATGCCCGGATCGGTGGCCTTCAGGGCCTGGAAGGTCCGATCGCTTTGTTGCGCCGAACTGACGCCTTTCTGCGCCGGCAACCGGATGATCACGTCGCGGGCGGTGCCGAAGTTCTGCACCTGCACGTCGGAGTAGCCCAGGTTGCTGACCGCGCGGCGCACGTTCTCGACGTCCGGCGGCTGCGAATAGCTCACCTCCATGACGGTCCCGCCGGTGAATTCCACCGACAGGTGCAGCCCCTTCGTGGCGAGGAAGAACACGGCAGCCAGGAACGTGATGAGGGAGATCACGTTGAAGACCAGCGCATTCTTCATGAACGGGATGTCCCGCCGGATCTTGAAGAACTCCACTTACCTTATCCTTCTTGCGGGATGCGAATGCCGCCCCTACGCGTTATTCCTACTCTGCCTTGGTTATAGCGCCATCGGCGTTCGGCCGCCAGACCGTTCCGATGGATACCGCCTTCAATTTCTTCTGCCGTCCGTACCAGAGGTTCACGAGGCCGCGCGAGAAAAACACGGCGGAGAACATCGAGGTCAGGATGCCGATGCAGTGGACCACGGCGAAGCCGCGCACGGGGCCGGAGCCGAAGGCGAGCAGGGCGACGCCGGCGATCAGCGTGGTGACGTTCGAGTCGAGGATGGTCGCCCAGGCGCGGTCGTAGCCGGCGTGGATCGCCGCCTGCGGCGAAGCGCCGCTGCGCAGTTCCTCGCGCACCCGTTCGTTGATCAGCACGTTCGAATCGATGGCCATGCCCAGCGCCAGCGCCATGGCGGCCATGCCGGGGAGCGTCAGCGTCGCCTGCAGCATCGACAGGATCGCCACCAGCAGCAGCAGGTTCACCGCCAGCGCCAGGCCGGAGAACAGGCCGAACAGCATGTAGTAGATGCCCATGAAGGCCACGATCGCCGCGAAGCCCCAGGCCACGCTGTGGAAGCCCTTGGCGATGTTCTCCGCGCCCAGGGTCGGGCCGATGGTCATCTCCTCGATGATCTCCATCGGCGCCGCCAGCGAGCCGGCGCGCAGCAGCAGCGCCACGTCGTTGGCTTCCTTGGTGGTCATGCGGCCGGAGATCTGCACCCGCCCGCCGCCGATCTCGCCGCGGATCACCGGCGCCGTCACGACCTCGCCCTTGCCCTTCTCGAACAGCAGGATGGCCATGCGCTTGCCGACGTTCTCGCGCGTGACGTCGCGGAAGATGCGCCCGCCCTTGGCATCCAGCGTCAGGTGCACGGCGGCCTCCTGCGTCTGGTTGTCGAAGCCGGCCTGGGCATCCGTGAGGTTCTCGCCGGTGAGGATCACCTGCTTCTTCACGATCACCGGGCGGCCTTCGCGGTCCATGTAGCGCTCGTCGCCGAAGGGCACGGGACCGCTGCCGACCTCGGCGGACCGGCCTTCGCTGGACTCGTCGACCATGCGCACTTCCAGCGTCGCGGTGCGGCCCAGGATGTCCTTGGCGCGCGAGGTGTCCTGCACGCCGGGCAGCTGCACCACGATGCGGTCGGCGCCCTGCTGCTGGATCACCGGCTCGGCCACGCCCAGCTCGTTGATCCGGTTGTGCAGCGTCACCATGTTCTGCTTGAGCGCCTGGTCCTGCACGCGGCGGGCGGCGTCCGGCTTGATCGTCGCCGTGAGGACGGTGGTGTCGCCCTCGACGCGTTCGGCAACCTGCAGGTCCGTGAACTGGTCCGCGATGACGTTGCGGCCCGCCGTCAGCGCCTCGGGGTCGCGGAAGCGCACTTCGACGGCCTGGCCGTTGCGGCTGATGCCGGCATGGCGCACGTTCTTCTCACGCAGGATGGAACGCAGGTCGCCGGAATAGGACTCGGCCTTCTTGGTGAGCGCCGCCTGCATGTCGACCTGCAGCATGAAGTGCACGCCGCCCCGCAGGTCCAGCCCCAGGTACATGGGCGCCGCGTTGATCGCCGACATCCACTGCGGCGTCTTGGACAGCAGGTTGAGCGCCACGACGTAGGCGGGGTCGTTCGGGTCCGGGTTGAGGGCGCGCTGGATCGCGTCCTTGGCCTTGAGCTGCGTGTCGGTGCTGTCGAAGCGCGCCTTGACGGAAGTCGGCTCGA
Source organism: Ramlibacter alkalitolerans (assembly GCF_016722765.1). Lineage (GTDB taxonomy): Bacteria > Pseudomonadota > Gammaproteobacteria > Burkholderiales > Burkholderiaceae_C > Ramlibacter > Ramlibacter alkalitolerans. The sequence continues at coordinate 184,440 of NZ_JAEQND010000005.1, forward strand.
CCACCGTCGACAGCGGCTTGATACCGGCCTGCGCCAGCGCCTGCTCCACGCGGGCGCGCGTGGTCTGGTCGATGGAGACGCTGCTGCGGCCTGACGAGACCTGGACGGCCGGGTCCTCGCCGAAGAAATTGGGCAGGGTGTAGAGCACCCCGATCAGCAGCGCGATCGCGATGATCGCGTACTTCCAGAGAGGGTATCTGTTCATGGCGTTGAGCGTGGAGGGTTGGGCGTTGAGCGGGTCCAGCCACGCTGAACGCCCGACGCGGAACGCTGAACCTTATTTGATGGAACCCTTGGGAAGCACCTGCACGACGGCCGTGCGCTGGAGCTGCACTTCCACCCCCGGCGCCACTTCGACCACGAGGTAGTTGTCGCCCAGCTTGGTGACGCGGCCCAGGAGACCGCCCGCCGTGGCGACTTCGTCGCCCTTGGCCAGCGCCTCGATCATGGCCTTGTGCTCCTTCTGCCGCTTCATCTGCGGCCGGATCATCACGAAGTACAGGACGACGAACATCAGCACGAGCGGCAGCAGGCTCATGAACGAGGACTGCATGTCGCCGCCTGCGGCGGCCGGCGCCGCTTGGGCGAAGGCGGAAGAAATGAACACGGTGACTCCAGCTGGAAAGCCGCCACGGGCGGGGACCCGCGGCGCAAACGACCATTGTATGCGGCGGGCCGCCTGCGGTTGAGCGCTTGTCGTTCGGCGTTGGGCGCGGGGCGTTGAGCGAGGGGCCGGCGCCCAACGCCCAACGCCCAACGCCTAACGCTTGAGCCCAGGGCTCAGGCCACCTTCTGCGCCGGCGCCTCGTTGCGCCAGCGCTGCAGCAGGGCCTGCCACTGCGGCCGCACCGCCTCGAGATTGCGCGCCTTGACGTGGCCGTAACCGCGGATCTTGTCGGGCAGGCCGGCGATCTCCACCGCCAAGGCGTGGTTGCCCGGCTGCAGCCGCGCCAGCAGCTCCAGCACCGTGGCGCGGTATTCGTCGATCAGGGCGCGCTCCGTCCGGCGCTCTTCCGTGCGGCCGAAGACGTCCAGCGCCGTGCCGCGCAGCCCGCGCAGCCTGGCCAGCAGCCGGAACAGGTGGATGGTGCCCGGGCCGAACTTGCGCTTGACCAGCTCGCCCTTTTCGTTGTGTCTTGCCACCAGCGGCGGCGCCAGGTGGTAGTGGATCCTGAAGTCGCCCTCGAACTGCGCTTCCACCTTCTCGCGGAAGCCCGTGTCGGCGTGCAGGCGCGCCACCTCGTATTCGTCCTTGTAGGCCATCAGGCGGAACAGGCCCTTGGCGACCGTTTCGGCCAGCGTCGTCCTGCCCAGCGGCGCCTCGGCCGAGCGCACGCGCTCGACCAACTCGCGGTAGGCGGCCGCATAGCCGGCGTTCTGGTAGTCCGTGAGGAACTCGACCCGCCGCGCCACCAGGCTGTCGAGCGTCTCGCGCTTCTTGAATTCGATGACCTGCGCGCCGGCGCCCAGCAGGGACGCGACGCGCCCCGGCTCGTGGGCGGCGCGGCGACCCCATTCGAAGGCGGCCTTGTTGTTTTCCACCGCCACGGCGTTCAGTTCGATCGCGCGCAGCAGCGACTCGCGCGCCAGCGGCACCCAGCCCTTCTGCCAGGCGTAGCCCAGCATCATCGGGTTGGTGTAGATGCTGTCGCCCATGAGCTTCGAAGCCAGTTCGTCGGCGTTGAAGGCGGCCAGGCCCTCGTCGCCGACCGCCTTGGCGATCTCGCCGGCGCAGGCGTCGGAGGGGTTGGCCCACTCGGCGTTCTTCACGAAGGCGGCCGTCGGCGTGCCATGGCCATTGAGCGCCACCCGGGTGCGGCCGGGGCGCATGCGGAGCACGGTTTCCTTGCTGGCGGTGACGATCGGGTCGCAGCCGATGATCAGGTCGGCGGCGGCCATGCTCACGCGGGTGGTGCGGATCGCATCCTGCGTGTCGGCGATCAGCACGTGGCTCCAGGTCGCGCCGCCCTTTTGCGCCAGGCCGGCCGAATCCTGGGTGACGATGCCGCGGCCTTCCATGTGCGCGGCCATGCCCAGGAGCTGGCCGATGGTGATCACGCCGGTGCCGCCGACGCCGGCGACGACGATGCCGTAGGCCTCGCCGGTGCGGGGCAGCTGCGGCTCGGGGATCTCGCCGCCCTCGAAGGGCGACGGCGCCGCCTGCGACTTCGCCTTGCGCTTGAGGCTGCCGCCTTCCACCGTCACGAAGCTGGGGCAGAAGCCCTTGAGGCAGCTCGTGTCCTTGTTGCAGGTGCTCTGGTTGATGGTGCGCTTGCGGCCGAACTCGGTTTCCAGCGGTTCGACCGAGAGGCAGTTGGACTTGACGCTGCAGTCGCCGCAGCCTTCGCACACCAGGTCGTTGATCATCACGCGCACCGCGGGATCGGGCATGGTGCCGCGCTTGCGCCGGCGCCGCTTCTCGGTGGCGCAGGTCTGGTCGTAGATCATGGCCGTGACGCCGGGAATCTCGCGCAGCTCGCGCTGGATGCGATCGAGCTCGTCGCGGTGGTGCACCGTCGCACCGGCCGGCAGCTTGGCACCCTCGTACTTCTCCGGCTGGTCGGTCACCACCACCAGGCGGCGCACGCCTTCGGCGTCCAGGCTCTGGGCGATCTGCAGCGGCGTGTGGCCTTCGGGGCGCTCGCCCACCGGCTGGCCGCCGGTCATGGCCACGGCGTCGTTGTACAGGACCTTGTAGGTGATATTCACGCCCGAGGCGATCGCCATCCGGATCGCCAGCAGGCCACTGTGGAAATACGTCCCGTCGCCGATGTTGGCGAACACGTGCTTCTCGTTCGAGAACGGCTGCTGGCCGACCCAGGGCACGCCCTCGCCGCCCATCTGGGTGAAGCCCACGGTGGCGCGGTCCATCCACACCGCCATGAAGTGGCAGCCGATGCCGGCCATGGCGCGCGAGCCTTCCGGCACGACGGTGGACGTGTTGTGCGGGCACCCCGAGCAGAACCAGGGCATGCGCTCGCCCTTGACCTCCACCACCTGCATCGCGCTTTCCTTGGCCTCGATGATGGCCAGCTGGGCGTCGATGCGGGCCTGGATGTCCGCGTCCAGCCCCATCTTCTTCAGGCGGCGGGCGATCGCGCGGGCGATCAGGTGCGGCGACAGGTCGGCGTTGGCGCGCAGCAGGGTGTGGGCGGTGGGGTTAGGGACGGACCACTCGCCGCCGGAGAAGCCGTCGTCCTGGTCGAACTTGCCGACCACGTTGGGCCGCACATCCGGGCGCCAGTTGTACAGCTCCTCCTTCACCTGGTATTCGATGACCTGGCGTTTTTCCTCGACGACGAGGATCTCGCGCAGGCCTTCGGCGAACTCGCGCGTGCCCTGCGCTTCCAGCGGCCAGACCACGCCGACCTTGTGCAGGCGGATGCCGATGCGCCGGCAGGTCTCGTCGTCCAGGCCCAGGTCCAGCAAGGCCTGGCGCGTGTCGTTCCAGGCCTTGCCGCTGGCCATGATGCCGAAGCGGTCGTGCGGGCCCGAGACGGCGGTGTAGTTCAGGCGGTTGGCGCGGATGTACGCCAGCGCCGCGTACCACTTGAAGTCGAACAGGCGCGCTTCCTGGTCCAGCGCCGCATCCGGCCAGCGGATCTGCAGGCCGCCGGGCGGCATCTGGAAGTCGCTCGGGAGCACGATCTGCACCCGCTCGGGATCGATCACGGCGGTGGCGCTCGATTCGACGATCTCCTGGATCGTCTTCATGCCCGACCAGACGCCGGCGTAGCGGCTCAGGGCGAAGGCATGCAGGCCCATGTCGAGGATCTCCTGCACGGTGGCCGGGAAGAACACCGGCAGCCCGCAGGCCTTGAAGATGTGGTCGCTCTGGTGGGCCGCGGTGGAACTCTTGGCGACGTGGTCGTCGCCGGCCACCGCGATCACGCCGCCCCAGGGCGTGGTGCCGGCCATGTTGGCGTGCTTGAAGACGTCGGAGCAGCGGTCCACGCCCGGCCCCTTGCCGTACCAGATGCCGAACACGCCGTCGTACTTGTTGGAGCCGGGCGGCGCGAACCCCATCTGCTGGGTGCCCCACAGCGCGGTGGCGGCGAGTTCCTCGTTGACCCCCGGCTGGAACACGATGTTCTGCGCCTGCAGGTACTCGCGCGCCTTCCACAGCGCCTGGTCGTAGCCACCGAGCGGCGACCCGCGGTAGCCGCTGATGAAGCCGGCGGTGTTCTTGCCCGCGAGGGCATCACGCTGGCGCTGCAGCATCGGCAGCTTCACCAGCGCCTGCACGCCGCTCATGAAGGCGCGGCCGACGTCGAGTGAGTACTTGTCGTCGAGGGTGACGGTTTCCAGCGCCTTGCGGATGTGTTCAGGCAGCGGTGCGTTCATCTTCGGCTTGTCTCCTGGGCGCCCCAGTGTCCATTGCACCGGCAGGCGGCCGCACAGTGTATGTCCCATGGCGGGACAGATGTTTGCTTTTCATGCCGGCTGCAGACTAGGATGCGCAAGGATCTTTCGCCAACGGCAGGTAAATGGAAAAGCTCGATCGATATGACAGCCAGATTCTGGCGGAACTGCAGGCCGACGCACGCCTGACCAACGCCGAACTCGCCCAGCGCGTGGGGCTATCGGCCGCGCCCTGCTGGCGCCGCGTGCGGGCGCTGGAGGAGGCGGGCTACATCAAGGGCTACCACGCCGAGATCGACCGCCACAAGATCGGGCTGGGCGTGCTGGCCTTCGTCCGCGTGGACGCCGAACGCGTCACGGGCCAGAGCGCGCGCGAGATGGAAAACGCGATCCGCCAGGTGCCCGAGATCGTCTCGTGCCACTACATCAGCGGCACGGGCACCTTCGAGCTGCAGGTGGTGGCGCGGGACCTGGACACCTTCTCGCAGTTCGCGCGCCAGGTCCTGATCAACCTGCCGCACGTGAAGGACCTGCACACCAGCTTCTCGCTGGGGGAGATCAAGGCGAGTGCGAGCTTGCCGCTGGGGCACCTGAAGCCTTGACCAGCGCCGGTGCTGGTCCGGGCAGATTGAACGCAGAAGCCGCAAAAGCTACGCAAAAACCGCGAAAGGATCGCCTGGTTCTTTTCTGCGGCCTTTGCGGCGCTTTTGCGGCTTTTGCGTTCAAGCTTTCGCTCAGCTCACCGCGGCCACAGCACCCACAGGGCAAGCGGCTGCTTCAGGCGGCCGGCGATTTCGCCGGCTTCGGGGCCCCAGCCGGTGAAGTAGTCGGCGCGCACGGCGCCGACGATGGCGCTGCCGGTGTCCTGGGCGAAGACCAGGCGGTTCAGGGGGAGCAGCGGGCCGGGCGAGGACAGCCACATCGGCGTTCCGTAGGGCACGCTGTCCCTTTCCACCGCGATCGAACGGCCCGGCGTCAGCGGCACGCCCTGCGCTCCACGCGGGCCGAAGGCCGCGTCGAAATCCGACAGCGGCTCCTCGCGGAAGAACACCACCCGCGGATTGCTCCAGAGCAGTTCCTGCAGGCGCTGCGGATTGGCGCGCGCCCAGGCCTTGATGCCGGGCCAGGACGCATCGCGCAAGGCTCCCTGCTGCAGCAGCCAGGCCCCGACGCTGCGATAAGGCTGCTCGTTGCTGCCCGCATAGGCCAGCCGCACGACGCTGACGCGGCCATCCGGTTCCGTGATCCGCAGCCGCCCCGAGCCCTGGATCTGCAGCGCCAGCGCATCGAGCGGATCGGCCAGCCAGGCGATCTCGCGCCCGCGCAGGCCCGCGCGCGCCTGCGGCAAGGTGTCGATCTCCTGGCGCGTGTACCAGGGCCGGCGGGTGGCCAGGTCCGGCGGCGGCGCGTAGAGCGGCACCTGCTGCGCGCCGCCGGGAAGCCGCGTGGCCTGCAGCATCGGCTCGTAGTAGCCGGTGAGCAGCGTCTCGGCGGCCTGCAGGGGCTCGATGCGGTACGGCTGCAGCCGCTGCTGCAGCCACGCGCGCTGATCCTCGGCGCTGCCGATCGAGAGCCGGCGCACTTCCGGGCACAGGGCGGCGTGCGGCGGCGCCGGCCGTTCGCAACTGCGGATCCACGCGTTCCAGGCCTCGTGCAGCGCGTCTTGGTCGAAGCCGGGCAGCTCGGACCAGCGCACCGGCACCCAGCGCGCCTTCCCCCGCACGACCGCGCCCGGCAGCACGCCGTCTTCGGGTGCGGCGGGCGTGGAGGGCGCGGCCGGCGCGGGCGCGGGCGCAGGGGCCGTGGGAGGCAGGGGCCGCAGGGGCGGCAGCGGCACGGAAGTGCAGGCCGCCAGCGTTCCTACAATGCCGGCAGTCATCAGGATCCGGACCATGCTGCTCATTCTGCTGGAAGCGCTCGCCGCGCTGGTGTTGCTCGTCGCCATCGTGTGGTGGACCATGTTCTCCGGCCGCAAGGGCGGCGAGCCCCCGCGCGACGAGGACGATGGTTCTTCGTGAGCATTCATTGAACAGCCGAACGCAAAAGCCACGAAAGCTGCGCGAAGGCCGCAAAAGGGAACCGGCGAAAGGATGTTCCTTTGCGGCTTTTGCGTGACTTTTGCGGCTTTTGCGTTCTGGTTGTCCGGCCCCTCAAAGATCCCGCAGCAGGTTCGCCAGTTCCACCGCCGATTTCACTTCCATCTTGTCGAAGACGCGCGCGCGGTGCACTTCCACCGTCCGCACGCTGATCGCGAGCTGGTCGGCGATCAGCTTGTTGGGCAGGCCCTTGGCGACCAGGCGCATCACGTCGCGCTCGCGCTCGGTGAGCTCCGACAGCCGGTGCTGCAGCACGCCCTTTTCGCGCCGCGCGGCCTGCACCTCCGAGGAGCGGCGCAGGGCCTCCTCGATGCGGTCCACCAGCGCGTTGTCGGAAAAGGGCTTCTCGCAGAAATCGAAGGCCCCGCGCTTGACCATGTCCACCGCGGTCGGCACGTCGGCATGGCCGGTCAGGAAGATCACCGGCATCACCTCCTGCAGCTGGCGCTCCACCAGCTTGTCGAACAGCGCCAGGCCGCTCATGCCCGGCATGCGCACGTCCAGCAGCAGGCAGCAGGGCTGCGCGGGCGCGAAGCCGCCCTGCAGCATGGCTTCGAATTCCTCCGCACTGCCGAAGGTGGACGACAGCAGCCGGCGCGAGCGCAGCAGCCAGGCCAGCGCCTCGCGCACGCCGGCATCGTCGTCGACGATGAAGACGGTGGCATCGGCGGCGGGCTGCATGGTCAGGCGGCGGTTTCGGCGGGCAGGGTGAACCGGAAGATCGTACCGTGCGGCGGGTTGGGCTCGAACAGGAGATACCCGCCGTGCTGTTCGACCACCGTGCGGCACAGGCTCAGGCCCAGGCCCATGCCCTCCGCCTTGGTCGTGAAGAAGGGCGTGAACAACTGCTTCTTCACCTCCTCCGCGATGCCCGGGCCGCAGTCGGCCACCGAGAATTCGAGCCAGCGCTTGCCGGCATCGCGGGCACCGGTGGCGCGCACCTGCAGCACGATTTCCGGATCGGGCACGCGCGCTTCGTCCATCGCCTGCATCGCATTGCGCGCCAGATTGAGCAGCACCTGCTCCACCATCGTGCGGTCGCACAGGGCCCGCGGCAGGTCTTCGGGCACGCGGACGTCCACCCGCACGCCCAGCTTGTGCGCCTGCAGGTTCATCAGCGGCAGGACCGCGTCGACGAGCACGTGCGGCGCCACGGCCTCGCGGGCCTGCACGCGCCGCCGCACGAAGTCGTGCACGCTCTTGATCACGCGTCCGGCGCGGTCCGCCTGTTCCGCGATGCGGGCCATCGCCACCTGCAGCATGTCGGTGGCGGGCGCGCCCTCCTGCTGCAGCAGGTTCATCGAGCCGGTCGCATAGCTGGCGATGGCCGCCAGCGGCTGGTTCAGCTCGTGGCTCAGGAGCGAGGCCATCTCGCCCACCGTCGCGAGGCGCGCCGTCGCCTGCAGGCGTTCCTGGCTGGCGCGCGAGAGTTCCTCCACCCGCCGCTGCTCGCTGATGTCCAGCACCGCGCTCATCCAGCCGGTCTGCAGCCCCTGGGCATTGATCAGCGGCGCCTCGATCACGAGCACGGGAAAGCGCGTGCCGTCCTTGCGCATGAAGACCGACTCGTAGCCCTCGCGCGGCGGAATGTTGCGCCCGGCCAGCCGCACCTCCTGCCGCCTGCGGTACTCCTCCACGCGCTCGGGCGGCCAGTAGGGCGCCTGGGCGCCCTTGCCCATGAGCTCGTCGGGCGAGAAACCCACCATCTGGCAGAAGGCCGGATTGACGTAGGTGGTGCGTCCCTGCAGGTCGCGCGCGCGCAGGCCGGTCACCAGCGAATCCTCCATCGCCTTGCGAAAGGCGAGCGCGTCCGCCAGGTCCTGCTCCACCCGCAGGCGCCGCCGCGTGTCGTGCCCCAGCATGAAGAGCACCGTGACCAGCGCGATCGACATCACCGTGACCAGCGCCGTCAGCACGTTCGGGAACAGGTCCGGCTCGGAGCGGCGCCAGCTGTCCATGCGCAGCACCATGGTGTTGCCCGGCAGGTCCAGCAGCTGCTGGGCGGAGAACACGCGCTGGCCGCGCCGCGCGAGGCCGTGCATCGCCAGCCGCGTGCCGTCCGCCTCCGTGAAGGAGATCTCCTGGCTCTTGCCCATCTGCGGGCCGATCTGCGTGGCCAGCAGGTCCACCAGCGAATAGGTCGCGACGACGAAGCCGATCAGGCGGCCGGCCTCCACGTGCGGCAGGCACAGTTCCATCAGCTCCAGGCCGAAGCCGTCGGCCAGCGGCACGAAGTGGCTGCGGGCATAGGCGTGGCTGCTGATGCGGGTGGCCGTGGCGCAGGCCTGCTGCACCTCGGGCAGCGAGTTCTCGCGCCCGAAGCGGCCGAACACCGGCGTGCGGTACGGCGAGTCGACCGCGTCGCGCAGCTCCAGCTTCGGGCCGCGCGCTTCGATGCGCACCCATTCGCGGTGGACGCGCAGCAGTTGCTCCGCCTGCGCGCGCCATTGCTCGCGCCGGGGCGGGCCGCTCTGCAGGGCCTGCAGTTCCTGCACGTTGCGGGTGAGCGCCGCGCGCATGTCGCTCAGGGCGTCAGCGGCGTCGCGTTCGACGTTCGCCTGCGCCACGCTGGCCTCGTAGCGGGCCGCCAGGTACACGAGCGTGACCAGCAGCGCGACGACCAGCACGCCGAGCAGCACCCACAGCGACCAGCGCCGCAGGGTGGTCAGGCGAATGGCGGAAATCCCCGGAACGAAATGCGAGGTCACGACGCGATGTCACAACACCCTGTGCTGCAGCGCCGGCAACTGGCTGCGCACCTGCTGCAGCCGCTCGCGCGCGATCTCCGCCAGGACGACGCCGGCCCCTTCGTCCTCGCGCTGCGCCAGCACCACGCCCCAGGGATCGACCACCATCGAATGGCCCCAGGTGCGCCGGCCGTTGTCGTGCCGGCCGCCCTGCGCCGGCGCAGCGACGTAGGCCAGGTTCTCGATCGCGCGGGCCCGCAGCAGCAGTTCCCAGTGAGCCTGGCCGGTGCCGAAGGTGAAGGCGCTGGGCACCAGCAGCAGGTCGGCGGCGAGCGCACGGTACAACTCGGGAAAGCGCAGGTCGTAGCAGACCGACAGCCCCACGCGCCACGCATGGCCGTCGCGCGAGGGCAGCGTGAAGGCCTGCGGCGCGGCACCCGCCTCGATCACGCGCGACTCGTCGTACTGCTCGCCGCGGCCGTTGTCGTAGCGGAACAGGTGGATCTTGTCGTAGCGCGCCACGCACTCGCCCTGCGGCGAATAGGCCAGGCTGCTGTTGCGCACGTGCTGCGCGGACTCCGCCACCAGCGGCAGCGTGCCGCCGACGATCCACAGGCCCAGTTCGCGTGCCGTGCCGGCGAGGAAGGACTGCACGGCACCTTCGCCGAAGGGCTCGCGCACCGCCAGCTTGTCGGCATCGCGCTGGCCCATGAGGCAGAAGTACTCGGGCAGGACGGCGAGTTCGGCCCCGGCGCGCGCGGCCTCGGCCAGCAGGCTGTAGGCGGTGTCGAGGTTGGCGGCGACCCGGGCGCCGGACACGGTCTGGAGGGCGGCGATCTTCATGGCGGTTCTCCCTTCAACGCATGGCGGGTTCGGCCGGCCCGGCGGGGCCGCCGGAGACACCGGTCGTCTCGGGCACGAGCGAGCGGGCCACGCGCGTCATCCGCGGGTCGGTCCAGGTGCCGTCGACATGGAATTCCTGGGTGGCGGCGCGCATCAGCGGCTGGCGCAGGAACATCTGCGCCAGGAAGGAGCCGAGGCCGATCGCCGGGTTGATCACCGTCGCCACCAGCGAGGCGGTGCCGGCGTTGATCTCCGGCACCACGACCACCTTGAGGTCCTGCGTCTCGCGGGCGATGTCGGCCCTGCCTTCCATCAGCACCGCGGCGTTCACGCCCTTCATCTGCAGGTTGTTGGTGGAGGCGATGCCGCGCTCGATCGCGATGTCCCCGCGCACGAAGTCGAACGGGAAGCCCTGGCTGAACACGTCGCGGAAATCCAGCACCAGCCGCCGCGGCAGGGACTGCAGGCTCAGCACGCCCAGCAGCTTGGCCAGCCCGGGATCGGCCTTGAGGAACTGGCCGTTCTCGACCTGCACGTTGAAGTTGCCGCTCATGGTGGGATAGTCGAAGGCCAGCGGCGAGCCGAGCCAGGAAACGTTGCCTTCCATGGCGCCGTGCCCGCGCCGCAGCACGTCCTTCATGCCCATGCGCGCCAGCAGCCCGCCGGCGTCGGCGATGTCGAGGCGGAACTTGATGGCGGTGCGCAGGCGCTCGGGCCGGCCGGTGAGCTGGCGCGGCCCGCCGGGCGCGACCGGCTGCGCACCCAGGGCCGCCCAGTTGCCCGAGGCGCTGAACGAGGCTTCCGGCATCGTGAGGTTCAGCTTGTTGAGGCGCCATTCGCGGATGCCGCCCTCGCGCGCCACGGTGCCGGCGCCGCGGTTCACGGCCTCGATTTCCAGCCGCCCGAGCCGGCGGCCTTTCAGTTCGAACTCGTCGACGATCACGTCGAGCGCGGGGATGGCGGTTTGCTGGTCCAGCAGCTCCTCGACCTGGCTCGCGGCCGAAGCCGCCATGTTCAGGCGCGCCAGCCGCGCGTAGATGCGGCCCGCGCCGGAGTTCTGCGGCTGGCGGTATTCCACGTACCCATCGAGTTCCTGGGCCTCGATGTTGGCGCGCCAGACCCGGCCGTCGCGCGAGCCGCCGACCACCACGTCGTGCAGCGTGCGGCCGTCGGCGCTCAGTTCCTTCGCGCGCAGGGCGATTACGGTCGGCAGGTAGGACTGGCTGGCGCCGAGGTCGCGTGCGGGCGCCGGCGTGGCGCCGCCGGTGGCTGAAGCCGCTGCCGGCTCGGGGCCCGAGACGCGCGCCAGGGCGTCCTCCCACGCATCGACGTTGAACTGTCCCAGCTGCACGTTGGCCGTGACGCCCTCTTCCGGCATGAGCACGCTTTCCCCCGGTGCCAGGCCGATCGCGATGGCGCCGCGCACCACCTGCGGCTCCGGGCCGCTGAGGTCGCGCACGAAGCTGACCGAACCGACGCGCGCCAGCTCCAGCGACAGCAGTTCCTGCAGCTTGCCTTGCGGGACCAGCGCATCGCGCGTGAGCGCCGTCTCGTAGCGCAGCGGCAGCACGCTCTCGGCGGGCTTGTTCAAGGGCGGCGGCAGGTTCACCGCCAGCCCCTGCAGGTTGCTCGAGACCTGCACCTCGGGCGGCCCGCGCCGGAAGGTGAGCAGCAGGTTGTAGCTGGTGGCGCCGCTGAAGTTGTGCGCCAGCCGCGAGAAGAATCCGAGCTCGTGGGCCTGGCGCAGGCCTTCGGCGCTCACCGTGCCCTGCCCGCGCAACTGCACGATCGCCGGCTCGCCCGGACCGCCGGGGCGCGAGCCGCCTTCCAGCCGCACTTCGCCGCCGAGCGCCCGCGCCTGCACCCCGGCGACCTGGAAGCCCTTGTCGGAAAAGAGGATCGCGCCGCGGGCCCGGGCCAGCAGCGGGCTCTCGGGCGTCATCTGCACGTCGCTGTTCACCAGCGTCACCGTGCCCTGCACCTGCGAGCGCGTCAGGTCGCGCAGCGGCAGCGCCAGCCGCAGCTGCACTTCGGCGGTGCCGGTGCCGGTGGTGCGCGCCAGCGCCTGGCTGGTCATGGCCGCGGCCGGCGAGGTGTTCACCACCGCCAGCGACTCGCTCACCGGCCCCTCGATGCGGCCCTGTACGTCGACCTGCGGATGATGGAACGCGGGGATCTGGACGTCGGCGTGGATCTGCAGCTGCGGCCGCCCATGCACCCGGCCGGCCGCGCCCCTGACCTGCATGCCGTCGCCCTGGAACACCAGCTCGCCGGACAGCGCCGTGAAGGGAGGCCAGCTCCCCGGCCCCTGGTTGATGCTCGCAGGCACGTAGGCGAGCACCACGTCCTTCACCTGGGTCGTGACCAGGAACTCGCCACTGCGGTTGTCGGCAAACGGGAACTGGCGCAGGTCGCCCTTCACCCGGAACTTCGTGCCCGTGGCCGCGCCGCTCACGACAGCTTCCTGCACGTAGGAACGCGCCCGGGCGGGGACGGCGAGCGGCAGGTAGCGCCACACGCGCGCGCCATCGGCGCGGCTGAGGCTGCCCTGCAGGTCCAGCACGCCGGGAAAACGCGCCCCGCCGGCCTTCGCATCGGCCGTGTGCCAGCGGGCCTGGGCCTCGCCTTCGGCATCGGCGTTCGCGAACTTCAGGTTGTTGACGTCCAGCGACAGCTGCGCGCCCTTGACCTGCCAGTGCAGGTCGGCGGCCAGGGTAGTCACCGGGATCACCGGCTCGTCGAACACGCCGGGAAACTCCAGCGTGCCCTGCTCGATGGCCAGCTTCGCCTTGCCGCCGCGCTGGGTGATGTCGAAGTCGAGCGAGGCGCCGCGCAGGCCGGGGATGCCGGCGTGCCCGTCAGGGTGCGGCTGCGCCGCGGTTTCCAGCCGGACGGCGCGCCCGCGCGCTTCATATTTCTGCAGCGCATCGAGCGGCCCCTGCCAGCGTGCCTGCAGGGTCTCGACCAGGCCCTGCGGCGCGTAGGCCTGCAGCGCCGCACGGGTGGCCTCGCCGAGCGGCAGCCGCGTGGCCACTTGGCTGAGCGCGTGCAGGTCCAGCCGGTCGGCGCGCAGCTCGCCCTGGGCGGCGGTCTGGCCCTGGGCGCGGCCCCAGCTCAGGGCCACGTTGCCGCCCGGCCAGGCGTGGCCGTCTTCGGTGAGGAACTGCAGGTCCTGGGTCTGGAACTCGAAGCCGGTGGCGGTGCGCTTGCCCCCCAGGCGGCCGGAGACGGACTGCAGCACCAGCGGCTCCAGGGCCGTGGCCAGCGTCGCCCGCACCTCGGTGAGCACGATGTCGGCCGTGCCGCCGACCAGCTGGCCGCGTTCGACGTCGGCCCAGGCCCGCAGCCGGCCGCGGCCCTGCGCGATGTCGAAGCCGAGATCGGCGTGCTGGCGCAGCTGCGACAGGTCGACCTCGCCGAACTGCGCGTGCACTTCGCCCACCCACTGCTGCCAGCGGCCCGGGCTGGCGGACAGCAGTGGCTGGCGGAAGATGCCGGCGAGGGAGAAGCGCTGGCCCCAGGCCGGCGGCGGCGTCGCGTCCAGCCGCAGCAGGTGGCGCCGCGCATGCGAGCGGGCGACGAAGTCGACCTCGCCCAGGGCCAGCGTCGGTGCGCCGCGCAGTTCGTCGGTCCATTCGAGCGTGCCGCCCTGGAGCACGAATTCGCGTTGGCTGAAGAACCAGTCCGCCGCGCGCCCTTCGCTGTCGCTGCCGCCCGAGACGTCCAGGCCGCCGACGAAGATGCGGCCATCCGCCGCGCGCCGGATGGCGAGCGTCGGCCGCTCGATATAGAGCTGCTCGAAACCGAGATTCCACAGTGAGCGCGGGGACAAGGCGGCGATCACCAGCGGCAGCCGCAGCGCCTCGCGGCCCTGCGGATCCAGCAGCACCACGTCCTGCAGCGTGAAGGAAGGCACCAGGCCTTCGGTGCGGGCGCTGATGTTGCCGATGCGCACCGGAATTCCCAGCAGCTTGCTGGCGCGGATTTCCAGTGCCGGGCGCAGTTCGCCGATACGCGGCACAATGAATCCATGCAGCGCCCCCCAGGCCACCGTGAGCAGCAGCGATGCCGCGAGCAGCAGCCACAGGGACCACTTGGCGGCTGCGGCAAACAACCTCAGCGCGCGTGAGGGATTCGGCGGCGTCGCATTCATGAAGACTTGGGAGTGGCGGGAATTATGACCCTCGGCGACGCGCCGGGTTCTGGCAGCGACGACAACGCACCGCAGCGCGGGGCCACCGCGGACGACAGCGGCATCGCGCCGGATCCACTCTCCGGCCAATCGCGTTTCGTGCAGCGCCTGCGCCGGCGCTATGCGGGCGAACTGGAATTGTTGCCGACGGGTGCGCCAGCGCACGCCACGATGGCGATCGCTTACCAGGCTTTACGTTCGCGCGGCTTCGATGTGCCCTCCGCGCTACGCGTGCTGCGCCAGCTGGTGATGGAGCGGCTGGTGGTGCTCGATTGTGACCGGCAGGCGCCGCTGGCGACGATCACGCATGCCGTGACGGAGCTGGCGGAATTCGCGCTCGACACCGCCTGCCGCCATGCCTGCGCCGAACTGGACGAGGTGTACGGCGCGCCGACGCGCTCGGACGGCCAGCGCGCGCAGCTGTGGATCGTCGGCATGGGCAAGCTGGGGGCGCGCGAGCTCAATGTCTCGAGCGACATCGACCTGGTGTACGTCTACGAGGAAGACGGCGAGACGGCCGGCAACGGCGACGGCCGCAACCGCATCAGCAACCACGAGTACTTCGCCAAGCTGGTGAAGGCCATCTACGGGCTGATCGGCGACGTGACCGAGCACGGCTTCGTGTTCCGGGTCGACCTGATGCTGCGGCCCAACGGCAATTCGGGCCCGCAGGCGGTGTCGCTCGGCGCGCTGGAAGATTATTTCCAGGTCCAGGGGCGCGAATGGGAGCGCTTCGCCTGGCTGAAAAGCCGGGTGGTCGCCCCGCGCAGCTGCATCGAGGACGGCGGCGCCCAGCAACTGCGCGGCGCCGTGCTGCCCTTCGTGTTCCGCCGCTACCTGGATTACGCGGTGTTCGATTCGCTGCGCTCGCTGCACCGGCAGATCCGCGAGCACGCGGCGCGGCGGGCAGCCGGCCGGCCCGAGCGCGCCAACGACGTCAAGCTGTCGCGTGGCGGCATCCGCGAGATCGAATTCATCGTGCAGCTGCTGCAGGTGGTGCGCGGCGGCCAGTATCCCGAACTGCGCACGCGCCCCACGCTGCAGGCCCTGGAGCGGCTGGCGCGGGCGGGGCTGATGTCCGACGAGACCGCCGGCGCGCTCGCCGCCGCGTACACCTTCCTGCGCCGGGTCGAACACCGCATCCAGTACCTGGACGACCAGCAGACCCACGTGCTGCCCATGGGCTGCCGCAACGAGGACGAAGACGGCGACCTGGCCTGGATCGCCCACACCATGGGCTACGCGGACTGCTGTCCCTTCCTGCACGAACTCGATGGCCACCGCGAGCTGGTGGCGGAGGAATTCGACAAGCTCCTGGGCGGCTCGACGGAGTGCAGGAGCTGCGCCGGTCCCAAGGCGAGCAAGGCACCGCCGGAGCTGGGCGACCTGCTGGAACAGCTGCCCGCGCAGCTGCAGCAGCGCATCCACGGCTGGTGCGGCCATCCGCGCGTGATGGCGCTGCGCGACGACGCCCGTCATCGCCTGTCGCGCCTGATCGCCCGCACCGGGCAGTGGCTGCAGGAAGGCCGCGTGAGCGAGGAAGCCGCGCTGCGCATGATGGACTGGATCGAGCCGCTGCTGCGGCGCGAGAGCTACCTGGCGCTGGTCTGGGAGCGGCCGGGCGTGCACGAGCGGCTGCTGCGCATCCTCGGCGAGGCGCGCTGGCCGGCCCGCTACCTGATCCAGCATCCCGGCGTGATCGACGAACTCGCGAGCGACGGCCTGCTCAAGGAACGCTTCAGCGCCGCGGACTACGAGCGCGAGCTGGAGCACCGCAAGCGCTCGGTGATGATCACCGGCGAGGACGACGACGAGATGCTGCTGAACCTGCTGCGGCGGGCCCACCATGCGGAGCTGTTCCGCACGCTGGCGCGCGACGTGGAAGGGGCCCTCACGGTCGAACAGGTGGCCGACGAACTGAGCGCGCTGGCGGACGCCACCCTGAGCATCACCGCGCGGTGGTGCTGGGAGCGCCTGAACAAGCGGCACCGCGAGACGCCGCGCTTCGCCATCCTCGGCTACGGCAAGCTGGGGGGCAAGGAACTGGGCTACGGCAGCGATCTCGACATCGTGTTCGTCTACGAGGACGAGGACGAGCGCGCCCCGGAAGCCTACGCCGCCTTCGTGCGCAAGATCATCATCTGGCTGTCGACCAAGACGGCCGAGGGCGACCTGTTCGAGATCGATACGGCGCTGCGGCCGAACGGCAACTCCGGCCTGCTGATCACGACCTTCCAGTCCTACGACGACTACCAGCAGCGCCGCGGCAGCAACACCGCGTGGACCTGGGAACACCAGGCGATGACGCGGGCGCGCTTCGTCACCGGGCTGGATGCCTTGCGGTCCCGCTTCGACGCCGTGCGGCAGGCGGTGATCACGGCGCCGCGCGACGTCCGCGCGCTGCAGCGCGAGATCGTGGCGATGCGCGAGCGGGTGCGCAGCGCCCACCCGGTGCGCGCCGGCCGCTTCGACCTCAAGCACAGCCCCGGCGGCATGGTCGATGCGGAGTTCGCGGTGCAGTTCCTGGTGCTGTCGCAGTCGGCCCATCATCCGGAATTGATCCCGAACCTCGGCAACATCGCGCTGCTGCAGCGCGCCGAGACGGCGGGGCTGCTGCCCGCCGGCGTCGGCCAGCGCGCTGCTTCGGCGTACCGCGAATTGCGCCGCCACCAGCACCACGCGCGGCTGAACGAGGAGTCGACGCAGGTCGCGCAGGATGGCCTGGCGGCCGAGCGCGACGCGATCCTGGCGCTCTGGCAGCACGTGTTCCCGTAGGCTGGCGGTGACGGCGCGCGGAGCGCGCCGGGAACCCCAGCGCTGCTGGCGCCGCCGGTGATCGCTGGGGTTTCGCTTCGCTCCACCACCAGCCTACGTTTCGCTTCGCTCCACCACCGTTTCGCTCGGTTTTTCCGAGAGCCCTCTCCACCACGACAGTGGGGGCCGGTGGTAGTCTGGCAGGCTCTTCGCAGATCCACGCATGACCCACACGCGTTTCCCCGCCGCGGGCGGCCTGGCGTTGCTGCTCTCTCTGGCCGGCTGCGCGCTGCCCCGTCCACCCGCTGCCCCCGACGCTCCCGAGCCGGCGCGCTGGCAGGCGCCGCTGCCGCATGGCGGCAAGGTGACCGACCTCACCCGCTGGTGGACGCAGTTCGGCGATCCGCTGCTGGTCGACCTGGTCGAAGCGGCGCAGACGGTGAGCCCGACGGTGGCCACCGCCGGCACCCGCATCGCGGAAGCGCGCGCCAATCGCGTGGCGGCGCGGGCGGCGCTGCTGCCTTCGCTGGACACCAGCGTGGCCATCGTCCGCGGCAACACGCAGGCAGGCGCGCCGGGAGGCGGGGGCGCGGTCGGCGCCGGGGCCGCCGGGGCGCCGGGCGCCGCGCTGCCGCCGACCACCATCACGCAGTCCAACCTGCAGGCCGCCTGGGAGATCGACCTGTTCGGCGGCCGGCAGGCGCAGGCCGACGCGGCGGCAGCCCGCCTGCGGGGGGCCCAGGCCGGCTGGCACGACGCGCGCGTCGCCGTGGCGGCGGAGACCGCCACCAGCTACGTCGACCTGCGGGTTTGCGAGCGCCAGCTGGAAGTGGCGCGCAACGACGCCCGATCGCGGGCGGAGTCGGCGCGGCTCACCGGCCTGAGTGCCGACGCCGGATTCACCGCGCCGGCCGTGGCCGCCCAGGCACGCGCCAGCGCGGCCGAAGCCAGCGCACGGGTCACGCAGCAGCAGGCCCAGTGCGACCTGACCGTCAAGGCGCTGATCGCCCTCACGGGCCTGGACGAAGCCGCCCTGCGCCGGCGCCTGGAGGCGGGCTGGACGGAGCCGAGCGGGATCGCGGCCGGCGCGATCCCTTCGCTGCCCGCCGCGCTGCTGGCACAGCGCCCCGACGTCTACGCGGCCGAACGCAACGTCGAAGCCGCCAGCGCCGACGTCGGGGCCGCCCGTGCCGATCTCTATCCGCGCCTGTCCCTGAGCGGCCAGCTCGGCTCGGCGCTGATCCACGTGGCGGGCCAGAACCTCAGCGCCCGCACCTGGCAGATCGGCCCGCTGGCGCTCAGCATGCCGGTGTTCGACGCCGGGCGCCGCGCCGCCGCCACCGATGCGGCGGTCGCCCGCTACGAGGAAGCGGTGGTGCAGTACGAGGCCCGCGTGCGCCAGGCCGTGCGCGAAGTGGAGGAAGCGCTCGTCAACCTGCGCAGCGCGGACGACCGCAGCGACGACGCGCGGATTGCGGTGGAAGGCTACCGCGTCTCCTTCGCTGCCGCCGAAGCCCGCTACCGCAGCGGCCTGGGCAGCCTGATCGAGCTGGAAGACCAGCGCCGGGTGCTGCTGGCCGCCGAGACCACGCTGGTGGGCCTGCAGCGGGACCGCGTCGCGGCCTGGATCGCCCTGTACCGCGCGCTGGGTGGCGGCTGGCGCACCCCCGAGACGAGCACCGCGCGCAGCGCCAACCCGAACGACGAGGAAGCCCCCCGGTGAGACTCCAGCCCCTGCCCTTCGCAACCCCGCTGCTGGCGCTGACCATGCTGCTGGCGGCCTGCGGCAACAAGGAAGAAGCCGCGAAGAAGACGGCCGCCACCGGCAAGCCCGCCCTCACGGTGAACATCGTGACGCCGCAGCAGGCGATGCTGCCGGTGACGCTCGCGGCCAACGGCAACCTCGCCGCCTGGCAGGAAGCCAGCATCGGCGCCGAGGGCAACGGCCTGCGCATCGCCGAAGTGCTGGTGGGGGTGGGCGACCGCGTGCGGCGCGGCCAGGTGCTGGCGCGCTTCGACGCCGGCACCCTGCACGCCGAAAACGCCCAGGCCCAGGCCGCGCTGGCGGAAGCGGAAGCCGCCGCCGCCGAGGCCGCCAACAACGCGGCGCGCGCCCGCACCCTGTCGCAGACGGGCGCGATGAGCGCTTCGCAGATCAACCAGTACATCACGGCGGAAGCCACGGCGAAGGCGCGCGTCGCCGCCGCGCGGGCGCAACTTCAGCAGCAGCAGGTGCGCCTCGCGCAGGCGGCCGTGCACGCGCCCGATGACGGCGTGATCTCGGCGCGCGCGGCCACCGTGGGTGCCGTCGTCAACAACGGCACCGAGCTGTTCCGCCTGATCCGCAAGGGCCGGCTCGAATGGCGCGCCGAAGTGACTTCGGCGGAGCTGGGCCGGATCAGCACCGGCACCCACGCGCTCATCACCGCCACCAGCGGCGCCCGGCTGGAAGGGCGCGTGCGCATGATCGGTCCGACGGTGGATCCGCAGACGCGCGTCGCGATCGTCTACGTGGACGTGAACCCGCTGCCCGGCCCGGCAGCGGGCAGCGCGCGCGCCGGGATGTTCGCGCGCGGCGAATTCGAGCTCGGCGCCGCACCGGCGCTCACCGTGCCGCAGCCCGCGGTGGTGGTGCGCGAGGGCTTCAGCTATGTGTTCCGCGTCAATCCCGACAACCGCGTCAGCCAGGTGAAGGTGCAGATCGGCCGCATCGCGGGCGACCGCGTGCAGGTGCTCTCCGGCCTCACCGCGGACATGAAGCTGGTCGCCAGCGGCGGCGGCTTCCTCAACGAAGGCGACCTGGTGCGGCTGGCCGACACGCCCGCCAGCGCCACGCCGGCGGCTGCGGCCGGCGCCGCTTCGGCCGCAGCCGCCGCCTCGGCGCCGTCGTCGGCGTCCTCCGCTTCCGCCGCGGCGAGCGCGACGCGCTGAGGCAGGAGGCCCCGCATGAACGTCTCGGCCTGGTCCATCCGCAACCCGATCCCGTCGGTGATGCTGTTCGTGCTGCTCACGTTCGGCGGCCTGCTGTCGTTCCGGGCCATGAAGGTGCAGAACTTCCCGGACATCGACCTGCCGACGGTGCTGGTCACGGCCTCGCTGCCGGGCGGATCGCCGCAGCAGCTGGAAACCGACGTCGCCCGCAAGATCGAGAACGCGATCGCCACGGTGCAGGGCCTCAAGCACATCATGACCAAGGTGCAGGACGGCGTCGTCACGCTCACGGTCGAATTCCGGCTCGAGAAGCCGGTGCAGGAGGCGGTGGACGATGTCCGTTCGGCGGTCGCGCGGGTGCGCTCCGACCTGCCCTCGGACCTGCGCGACCCGATCGTCAACAAGCTGGAGCTGGCCAGCCAGCCGATGCTGGCCTTCACGATCGCCTCGCGCAGCATGGACGACGAGGCGCTGTCCTGGTTCGTGGACAACGAGCTGTCGCGCAAGCTGCTGGCGGTGCCGGGCGTCGGTGCGGTCAACCGCGTGGGCGGCGTCACGCGCGAGGTGCGCGTCGCCATCGATCCGCTCAAGCTCGAATCGCTGGGCCTCACGGTGGCCGACCTCTCGCGCCAGCTGCGCCAGGTGCAGGTGGAAAGCGCCGGTGGCCGCACCGACATCGGTGGCGGCGAGCAGCCGGTGCGCACGCTTGCCACCGTGCAGACGGCGCGCGAGATCGGCCAGATGGACATCGCGGTCGCCGCCAACCGCAAGGTGCAGCTGCAGGACGTGGCCGAGGTCAGCGACACGATCGCCGAGCCGCGCGCGGCCGCCCTGCTCGATGGCAAGCCGGTGGTGGGTTTCGAGGTCTCGCGCAGCCGCGGCGAGAGCGAAGTGCAGGTCGGCGCCGCGGTGCACCAGGCGCTGGAGCAGATCAAGGCGCAACGCCCGGACCTGCAGCTCACGCAGGCCTTCGATTTCGTGACACCCGTCGAAGAGGAGTACGAGGGCTCGCTGCACCTGCTGTACGAAGGCGCCGCCCTGGCCGTGCTGGTGGTGTGGCTGTTCCTGCGCGACGTGCGCGCGACCTTCGTCTCCGCCGTGGCGCTGCCCATGTCGGTGATCCCGGCCTTCATCGGCATGCACCTGCTCGGGTTCTCGATCAACGTGGTGACGCTGCTGGCGCTGTCGCTGGTGATCGGGATCCTGGTCGACGATGCCATCGTGGAGGTGGAGAACATCGTGCGCCACGTGCGCATGGGCAAGACGCCCTACCAGGCGGCGATGGAAGCGGCCGACGAGATCGGCCTGGCCGTGATCGCCACCACCTTCACGCTGATCGCGGTGTTCCTGCCCACCGCCTTCATGAGCGGCATCGCGGGCAAGTTCTTCAAGCAGTTCGGCTGGACGGCGGCGCTGGCCGTGTTCGCTTCGCTGGTGGTGGCGCGCATGCTCACGCCCATGATGGCGGCCTACCTGCTCAAGCCGTCCAAGGCGGAACACGGCGACCCAACCTGGATGCGCTGGTACATGCGCGCGGTGAACTGGAGCATGCAGCACCGCATCAAGACGATGGTGCTGGCGACGCTGTTCTTCTTCGGCTCGGTGGCCCTCATCCCGCTGCTGGACACCGGCTTCATCCCGCCGGACGACAACTCGCAGACGCAGGTGTACTTGGAGCTGCCGCCCGGCTCCACCCTGCAACAGACCAAGGCCGCCGCGGAAGAGGCGCGCCGCGCCGTGCGGACGGTCAAGGACGTCAGGAGTGTCTACACGACGATCGGCGGCGGCAGCGCGGGCGGCGACCCGCTCGCCAACGTCGGCGCGGCGGAAGCGCGCAAGGCGACGCTGACCATCCTGCTCACCGAGCGTGGCGAGCGGCCGCGCAAGCAGGTCATCGAGAACCAGATCCGCACCGCGCTGGAGCGCCTGCCGGGCGTGCGCAGCAAGGTCGGCCTGGGCGGCTCGGGCGAGAAGTACATCCTGGTGCTCACCGGCGAGGACCCGAAGGCGCTGGCCGATGCGGCGCTGGCGGTGGAGAAGGGCCTGCGCACCATCCCCGGCCTCGGACAGATCGCGTCGACGGCAAGCCTGATCCGCCCCGAGGTGGTCGTGCGGCCGGACTTCGCGCGTGCCGCCGACCTGGGCGTGACCAGCCAGGCGATCGGCGATACCTTGCGCATCGCGACCTCCGGCGACTACGACGTCGCGCTGCCGAAGCTGAATCTCGCGCAGCGCCAGGTGCCCATCGTCGTGAAACTGCGCGAGGATGCGCGGCAGGACCTCAAGACGCTGGAGCGCCTTTCCGTGCCCAGCACGCGCGGCGGCACCGTCATGCTGGGACAGGTGGCGACGCTGGAGCTCTCGGGTGGGCCGGCGGTGATCGACCGCTACGACCGCTCGCGCAACATCAACTTCGAGATCGAACTGTCAGGGCAGCCGCTCGGCGAGGTGGCCGAGGCGGTGCAGCAGTTGCCGGCCGTGAAGAACCTGCCGCCGGGCGTGCGCGTGGTGCAGGTGGGCGACGCCGAGATGATGGGCGAGCTGTTCGCCAGCTTCGGGCTCGCCATGCTCACCGGCGTGCTGTGCATCTACATCGTGCTGGTGCTGCTGTTCAAGGACTTCCTGCACCCGGTGACGATCCTGAGCGCGCTGCCGCTGGCGCTGGGCGGCGCCTTCGTCGGCCTGCTGCTGGCGCACAAGAGCTTCTCGATGCCTTCGCTGATCGGCCTGATCATGCTGATGGGGATCGCGACCAAGAACTCGATCCTGCTGGTGGAGTACGCGATCGTCGCGCGGCGCGACCATGGGATGAGCCGCTTCGAGGCGCTGCTCGATGCCTGCCACAAGCGGGCGCGGCCGATCATCATGACCACCATCGCGATGGGCGCGGGCATGCTGCCGATCGCCATCGGCCTGGGCGCGGCCGACCCGAGCTTCCGCTCGCCGATGGCCATCGCCGTGATCGGCGGCCTGTTCACCTCGACGATCCTGAGCCTGCTGGTGGTGCCGGTGGTGTTCGAGGTGGTGGACGATGTGGAGCACTGGGGGCGCCGCCAGGTGAAGCGGCTGCGGCGTCGCAGTCCCCGCGCGAAAGAGGCGGTCTCGTAGGCTGGTGGTGAGCCGCGCCAGCGCGCGAACCCCAGCGCTGGGGTTCCGGCGCTTCGCGCGTCACCGCCAGCCTACGAGCCGGCCTTGATCTTCTGAACCAGCTGGCTGGTCGAATACCCGTCCACGAACGGGATCGCCAGCGCCCGGCCGCCATAGCCTTCGACCAGGGCCGTCTCGGCCAGCTTGCGCATGTCGTAGTCGCCGCCCTTGACGTAAACGTGCGGCCGCAGCTCCGACAGCAGTTCGACCGGCGTGTCCTCGTCGAACCAGGTCACCAGGCTCACCGATTCCAGGGCGGCGATCACGATCGCGCGGTCCTGCTCGTTGTTGAGGGGCCGGTCGGGCCCCTTGCCCAGGCGGCGCGCCGAAGCATCGGTGTTCAGCGCCACCACCAGGCTGCCGCCGACCGCCCGCGCCTGGGCGAGGTAGGTGACGTGCCCGCGGTGCAGCACGTCGAAGACGCCGTTGGTGAAGACCACCGGGCCGGGCAGCTGCGCCAGCCTCGCCGGCGCCTCCCGGCGGCCGACGATCCTGGACAGGAACGCCGGCTGGCTCACGCCGGCTGCGGCGCCCCGCCCTCGGCGGAAGAGCCCAGGCTGGCCTGCATTTCCTTGCGGAACCGGTTGAGTTCCTGCACGGACTTGAAGCTGCGGTCCATCAGCAGGCTCAGGTTGTGCAGGATGCGCTCGACGACCTTGTTTTCCCACACCGGGTCGAAGTGGATCTGCTCGTCGAGCCAGTGCTCCAGCCACTCGGGGTTGGGCAGGCGCGACTGGATCGTGTCGCGCGGGAACAGGGCCTTGTTCACGTGCAGGTTGGTCGGGTGCAGGGCCTGCGCGGTGCGGCGCGCGCTGGCCATGAGGACACCCACCTTGGCGAATGCGGCGCGGGCCTCGTTGCCGAAGTTCTGGATCGCGCGCTTCATGTAGCGCAGGTAGGCGCCGCCGTGGCGGGCTTCGTCCTGGCTGAGCGTCTGGTAGATGTGCTTGATCACCGGCTCGGTGTGCCATTCGGCGGCACGCCGGTACCAGTGGTTCAGGCGGATCTCGCCGCAGAAGTGCAGCATGAGCGTCTCGAGCGCGGGTGCCGGGTCGAACTCGAAGCGGACCTGGTGCAGTTCCTCCTCGGTGGGCACGAGGTCGGGACGGAAGCGCTTGAGGTACTCCATCAGCACCAGCGAATGCTTCTGTTCCTCGAAGAACCAGATCGACATGAAGGCGGAGAAGTCGCTGTCGTCCCGGTTGTCGCGCAGGAACATCTCGGTGGCGGGCAGGGCGGCCCACTCCGTGATGGCGTTCATCTTGATGGTGTGGGCCTGTTCCTCGGTCAGCAGCGAGGCGTCGAACCTGTCCCACGGGATGTCCTTGTCCATGTCCCAGCGGACGGACTCGAGTTGCTTGAACAGTTCGGGATACAGCATGGCCTGGGTTCTGGAGTAACCCTTCATTTTAGGAGATCGGGTTTTCCCTTGCCGGCCGTTGGGCACCCGGATGTCCCTTCCGACATCCGGGGCGCCGCGCAGGGTGAAAATGGAATCCCGCGCCCCCACCGGAGTGTTCGATGAAAAGCCTGGCCGCCCTCGCCGCCGTCCTGACCGGTTCGCTGCTCGCCGGCCCGGCGCCCGCCGTCGCGGCGACGCCCGCCGACGGTGCGCCGCAGGCGGGTTCTTCCTGCCCGGCGTTGCTGCAGTACACCTTCCCGCGCCTCCAGGACGAAAAGCCGCAGGCGCTGTGCCAGTACCGGGGCCGCGTGCTGCTGGTGGTGAACACCGCCAGCTACTGCGGCTACACCCCGCAGTACCAGGGCCTGGAAGACCTGTACTCCCGCTACCGCGACAAGGGCCTGGTGGTGCTGGGCTTCCCGTCGAACGACTTCAACCAGGAAAGCGGCGACAACAAGCAGATCGCCGACTTCTGCGAGAACACCTTCGGGGTCAAGTTCCCGATGTTCGGCAAGACTTCGGTAGCCGGCAAGGATGCCAATCCGCTGTTCAGGCAGCTGGCGGCCCAGACGGGCAAGGCACCGGCCTGGAACTTCCACAAGTACCTGATCGGGCGCGATGGCAAGGTCGTGGCCCAGTTCGCCAGCCGCACGACGCCCAGCGATCCCCAGCTCCTCAAGGCGCTGGAGCAGCAGCTGGCGGCCCACTGACGGGATGCCCGCTGCACCGCAGTGTCGCGTGTGCGCATCTGTACTCACAATTATTTACGAACTCATCGCATTTCGGCCGGAACCGTCGGGTATTTGCTTGACTCCATCGCAAGGAGGAAGGGATTTCCGGTTTTGATGCTGCGAAGACGTTCGGGCCCCTGGTCGCGAATGCAATCCTGAGGCGACTCTTCTCCTCCTCCCTCCCTCCCTCTTCGTTTCGGGGCGCTTCGCAGCACTTTTATGCAATGGAAAAGCCGCCCGTGGGCGGCTTTTTCGCGTGCCGGGCGGCGCGTCAGGCGGGGATCGTGTCGGCGAAGCTCGTCCGCTGCGCCAGCTTTTCCTGCAGCTTCGCCAAGTTCGGGTAGGGCGTGCGCCAGTCGATCTCCGGGAAGCGGAAATCCAGGTAGCCCAGGGCACAGCCGACCGCGATGTCGGCCAGGCTCAGGTAGATGCCGGCACAGAAGGGCTTGTCGCCCAGGCCCTGGCTCATGGCCTTGAGGCTGGTCTGCGTCTTGGCGAGCTGGCGGTCGATCCAGGCCTGGCAGCGCTGCGGCTTGGCACGGCCCGCCCAGTGGGCTTCGAGCCGGGCGAGGATCAGGGCGTCGAGCACGCCGTCGGCCAGCGCTTCCCAGGTCTTGACCTCGGCACGCTCGCGGCCCACGGCCGGAATGAGCTTGCCCACCGGCGACAGCGTGTCCAGGTACTCCACGATCACGCGCGAGTCGAACAGCGCCTCGCCGCCTTCCATCACCAGGCAGGGCACCTTGCCGAGCGGGTTGGAATGCATGATGGTCGTGTCGGCGGCCCATACGTCCTCTTCCACGAACTGGTAATCCAGCTTCTTCTCGGCCATCACGACGCGCACCTTGCGCACGTAGGGGCTGGCGGTGGATCCGATCAACTTCATGGGAGCTGCCTGGCGTGTTCTGTTTCTGGGAGGGGGAACGTCCGGATTCATTCTAGGGGAATGGATTTCAAGCGCTGTCGTGGGCCTGCGACAGGACGCCGTCGGGGGGCTGCGAGACGCGCCGCCTAGAATTGCGCCATGCCCCTTTCCACGATCTCCGCGCTGTCCCCGCTGGACGGGCGCTACGCCGCGCGGCTGGCACCGCTGCGTCCCCTGATGAGCGAACAGGGCTACATGCACAAGCGCGTGCAGGTGGAGGTCTGCTGGTTCATCGCGCTGTCCGATGCCGGCTTCGCCGAATTCCGGCCGCTCACGCCCGGGGCACGCACCTACCTCCTGGGCCTGGTGAAGAACTTCTCCGAGGCCGATGCCGCCGCGATCAAGGACATCGAGAAGACCACCAACCACGACGTCAAGGCCGTGGAGTACTGGATCAAGTCGAAGTTCGACGCCCGGCCGGAACTGCGCGCGGCCAGCGAGTTCGTCCACTTCGCCTGCACCAGCGAGGACATCAACAACACCAGCCACGCGCTGCAGCTGAAGGGGGCGCGCGAGCAGGTGCTGCTGCCGGCGATCGACGCGGTGATCGCGAAGATGCGCGAGATGGCGCACCAGTACGCGGACGTGCCGATGTTGAGCCGCACGCACGGCCAGACCGCCAGCCCCACCACCGTGGGCAAGGAGGTCGCCAACGTCGTGGTGCGCCTGGCGGCGGCGCGCGAGAAGATCGCGTCGGTGAGGCTGCTGGCCAAGATGAACGGCGCCGTCGGCAACTACAACGCGCACCTGGCCGCCTGGCCCGACTTCGACTGGGAGGCCTTCAGCCGCAAGGTGGTGGAATCGCACGAGCCGCTCGGCCTGGGGCTGACCTTCCAGCCGTACAGCATCCAGATCGAGCCGCACGACTACATGGCGGAACTGTTCGACGCCGTCGCGCGCGTCAACACGATCCTGATCGACTGGTGCCGCGACGTCTGGGGCTACGTGAGCCTCGGCTACTTCAAGCAGAAGCTGCGCGCGGGCGAGATCGGCTCCTCCACCATGCCGCACAAGGTCAACCCGATCGACTTCGAGAACGCCGAAGGCAACCTGGGGCTCGCCAATGCGCTGCTCAAACACCTGGCGGAGAAGCTGCCCGTCTCGCGTTGGCAGCGCGACCTGACCGATTCCACGGTGCTGCGCAACATGGGCGTGGCGCTGGGGTATGCGGCGCTCGCGTACCACGCCTTGGGCGCCGGCCTCGCCAAGCTGGAACTGAACGAGGAAGCGCTGCGCACCGATCTCGACGCCGCGTGGGAAGTGCTGGCCGAACCGATCCAGACCGTGATGCGCCGCTACGGCGTGCACGGCGCCTACGAGAAGCTCAAGGAAGTCACGCGGGGCAAGGTGGTCTCGGCGCAGGACCTGCACGGCCTGATCCGCTCGCTGGAGATCCCGCAGGAAGAAAAGGACCGGCTGCTGGCCATGACGCCCGCGTCGTACACCGGCAAGGCCGCCGAACTCGCGCGCCGCGTCTGAAGGCGGCACGCCCTTGGCCCTCAAATCCACCGTCTTCAAGGCGCAGCTCGCCGTGGCCGACATCGACCGCGGCTATTACGCCGACCACGCGCTCACGCTGGCGCGCCATCCCAGCGAAACCGACGAACGCATGATGGTGCGGCTGGCCGCACTGGCCTTCCACGCGCACGAACTGCAGACGGTCTGCGGCGGCGACGGCACGCTGGCCTTCGGCAAGGGGCTGTCGGACCCCGAGGAGCCCGATGTGTGGCTGCGCGATTTCACCGGCCTCACGCGCCTGTGGATCGAGGTGGGCCAGCCCGATGAAGTGGCGCTCGCCAAGGCCTGCCGCCAGTCCGAGCAGGTGGCGGTGTATGCCTTCCATCACGCGGCCGAAGTGTGGTGGAAGGGAATCGCCACCAAGCTCACGCGGCTGCCGAACCTGTCCGTCTGGCGCGTCCCGACCGAGGCTTCGCAGGCATTGCAGAAGCTGGCACAACGCTCGATGCAATTGCAGGCGACGATCCAGGAAGGCGTGCTGATGCTCGGGGATGCGAGCCGGCATGTGGACATCGAACCGGTCCGCTGGAAATAGCGCGCTGGTGGCTGCGCTCGTAGGCTGGTGGTGACGCGCGAAGCGCCGGAACCCCAGCGCTGGGGTTCGGCCTGTCGGCGCTCACCGCCAGCCTACGCGAACGGCCAGCTCAAGGCATCGGCCGCCCGCAGTTCCAGCACGACTCGAACCCTCCCTCCACCAGCTCCCCGCACGCGCACCGCCAGCGGCGCTGCGGTAGCTGTTGCAACTGGCGCAGCAGCACCCGCGCGGGCTCCAGCTGCTCGTCGTGCATCACCCAGATCTCCGGCAGGCACTGGTCCGGCGGCAGCTCGCCGGCGACGCTGGAGAGGAACTGGCGCTGCACCGAGGCCTCGATGCCGGCCTGGCGCAGCGTGTCTGCCCACATCGAGGCGATCGCGATGTTGGGGGCTTGGGTGAGGCGCCGCACGTTCAGGACGGCGCGGCCGGCGTGGCGGGCGGGGCGCCCGCGCCTGCGCGCTCCGCGTAACGATTGAAGCGCCAGGCGCTTGCCTGCAGCGTGATGCGGCGCCACACCTGGCGCTTGGCGGCCGGTGTCATGGCGGGCCAGTGCTGCACCTCGTCGAAGCTGCGCCCACAGCCCTTGCACAGCGTGTCGCCCTGGGAGGTGGAACAGATCGCGATGCAGGGCGTGTCGGGTTGCGTGTCGTACCAGGCCTTCCACGCCGCATAGGCTTTCGCCGGAAAGCCGCGTTCGTCGGCTCCATCCTCGTGGTGGAACACCATCAGCGCATACACCTCGGCCAGCGCGCGCAGCTCCGGCGCGAGCGTGACGCCATCCGGCGAGGGCTTGCGCTCGCGCCAGTAGTTGATGGCGGCTTCGAGGTCTGTGATGTGGATGCCGGCCATGGCAAGGCAATGAGCGTCCGACATCATAGGGCCGCGTGGATCAGCGGGACGATGCTGCTCCACTGCCTGAGGCGGCCCGTGGCAAATTCGGCGATCACTCCTCGTACGGAGGCTGCGCATCGGCCGCCGCGGCTGTGAAATACGACGCGATCAATGTGGCCCGGGCGCAACGAGCGCTCATCGGGCGCGACCGGCGAACTGGCATGGCAGCACAATGCAGCGGCGCCGGAAGGCAGGCCGAGCGCTGCCTTCAAGAGATCGGAACGGAGAGTCATGTTGAGTGTGGTTAGCCAGAACAACGTCATAACAACGTACAGGTATTACGCCCCCATCTACGACCGTCTCTTTGGCCGTGTGCTGGAAGACGGGCGTCGGAAGATGTGCCGCCTCGTGGAGCGGCTTCGCCCGACGGACCTGCTGGAGGTCGGCGTCGGCACGGGCCTGACCCTGCATCGCTATCCCCCGGAGACGAATATCACGGGCGTCGACCTGTCCCAGGAAATGCTGGACAAGGCGCAAGACAGGGCTCGTTGTCCTCGGACCGGTCGCCTCCAACTCCTGCGCATGGACGCCGAGGCTCTCCAGTTTCCAGACGACAGCTTCGACTGTGTCGCCGTTCCCTACGTCCTGTCGGTGACCCCCGACCCCCATCGTCTCGTGGCCGAGATACGGCGCGTCTGCAAGCCCGACGGGCACATCCTGATCCTCAACCATTTCAGTGGCAGCGGCTTCTGGATGTTCTTCGAATGGATGTCCAGCCGGCTGGCAAACAGGATCGGCTTTCGCTCGACTTTTGCGTACGCGGAGCACATCGAACGTCATGAGTGGCAGGTGCTCTCGGTGCAGAACGCCAATCTCATGGGCCTGTCGAAACTGGTCCACATCCGAAATGTCAAGCGCGCCTGATCCGCAGCGTATGCTGACGGCGGCATTGCTGGAGGCGTTGGCATGGCTGGCTCCTGCCGCGGCCTTCCTCTGGATCTATACGAGCAGGTTGGGCGCCACGTCGGCTGCGGTGCTGCCGCACTTGGGTGTCGTGGGCGCGCTTGCGGCGGTGACGGTATTGATCCGCTGGCTGCTTGCTTGCGTGTCCGGCCGCAAGGCGTCGGCCGCGGGCGGCGCGCTGCTCACCGCCACGGTGCTCCTTGCACTTTGCCTCTATTACATCCTGGCGGTCGTCGGCTTCGGGGCCTGGGGCTACCTGGTGTCGTGGGGGCTCCTGTCAACCTACGTGCACCAGATCTCGTACATGCCGGACGTGTTCGGCCCGATCGTGTACGTGGCGGGGGGGTTGCTGCTCGTCCTCTTTCTTGCACTGGTGGCATGCATTCATGCGTTCTACAAGCGAAGAGACTGGGTGCCCGCTGCGATCGCACGCGCTCCACGCGTGATGGACGCTGCCGGATGCGCAACCGTCCTCGTGTTGGCCATCTTCGCTTGGCGCTACACGGAGGCTCCCCCGACCACGGACGGCGAGCCGCTAGCCCTGAGCTTCTGGCCGGATCCCTTTTCCCGCAAGTTCCAGCACAATCATCTCCCACAGAGTGCACAGCTCGCCCGGGACGAGCTTGCCGCGCGGGCGGCCTACGCCAATGTGCAACGGCGGCCGGGGAGCAACGTCATCCTGATCGTTTCCGACGCCCTGAGGTCGCGCAACATGGGGGTGTACGGGTACGCGCGTCCGACCACCCCGTTCCTGAGCGGGGCGGTGGCGACCGGATCGGCGACCCGGCTCCGGCGAGTCCAGAGCGTCTGCGCCGAATCTGCCTGCGGCCTGCTGGGCATCGCGAGTTCCCGGTACGTCCACCAGTTTGTCGACAAGCCCCTTGCGCTGGCAGAAGTCCTGCGCCTGCATGGCTACGAGGCACACATGGTGTTGAGCGGCGACCACACCAATTTCTATGGGCTGCGGGCCATGTACGGACAGGTGGACAGCTACTTCGACGGGTCCATGGCGCGCTGGGCCTACGCCAACGACGATGCGAACGTCCTCGGGGCACTGAAGCAGCTGAAAACGCGTTCGGCGCAGGGGAATTTCCTCCAGGTCCACCTCATGGCAGCCCACGTGGTGGGGCGCCGCTCGCCACCGGAACGCTTCGGCGAGGAGGAGAACTATTTCCCGCCCCCGCCCAAGTCGCCATCGGAGGAGCAAAGACAGAGGTTCGTCAACTTCTATGACAGTGGCGTGCAAAAGGCGGACGAGACCATTGGCCAACTGCTGGACGTGCTGCGCAGCAAAGGCTTGCTGGACGACGCGATCGTGATCGTGACCGCCGACCATGGGGAGTACATCGGCGAGCGCGGCCTCTATGCACACGCCAAGGGCGTCTTCAGTGAAGTCGTGGACATCCCGCTGGTGCTCATGACATTCGGCAAGGCTGCGCCGCTACGCATCAATGAAGGTCGGCTGGCTTCGCAAGTCGACATTGCGCCCACCGTGCTGTCGCAACTGGGAATCCCAGTCCCGGCGACGTGGTCAGGGGTGCCTCTGCAGTCGGCGGCCGCGCCGGGCGGGCGCCAGGTTCATTTCCAGCAAGGCGCCGAGTTCGGAGTGGTCGAACGCAAGCAGGACGGCCGCACCTGGAAGTACTGGATCGACGCGCGCACTGGCCAGGAATTCGCCTTCGATCTCGACACGGACCCGCTGGAATCCAGCAACCGAGCGGCTCAGCTGGATCCTTCCGATCGCAAGCGCTGGCGCACGGTCCTGACACCGCTGGAAGTCAACGCACGCGAATTCGTGAGTTCGCACTGAGCTTGCGATCCGCGCGAGACGGCCGGCGCGAACGCAAACGCCCAAGCTGTGGTCTAATCGTCGTTCGCGAAGGGGAGTAGCTCCCGGCCCGCGGCCCTGCAGGGGCGCGGAGTCATCGGCCCGCCGTCAATACGAAGCGCAAGCTTCCGGCGCGCCGGGCGGCAGTCACCAGCACTGCAGCCGAGCAAGACCTTCGATCGGGCCCGCGCGGCCTGGATCGAGCCCCGTCCGCCTCCACGTACGTGTTGCGATCCGTTCCGCCGGGTGATTTTTTCTGCCCTTTCGGAGCTTCGCAATGGAATTTCTCTCCCCCGCCTGGTGGTCGGCCCTGCTGGCCATCATCCTCATCGACCTGGTGCTGGCGGGCGACAACGCGATCGTCATCGCGCTCGCCGCCCGCAACCTGCCGCAGAAACTGCAGAGGAAGGCGATCGTCTGGGGAACCGTCGGCGCCATCGCGATGCGCTCGCTCATGACGATCGGCGTGGTGTGGCTGCTGCAGGTTCCGGGGCTCATGCTGCTGGGTGGACTCGGCCTGCTGTGGATCGCCTACCGGCTCATCGCGGAGGACGGCGGCAGCGACGCGCACGGCCCGGTCGCGAGCACCTTCTGGGGCGCGATGCGCACCATCGTGGTGGCTGACGCGCTGATGGGCGTCGACAACGTCCTGGGCGTGGCGGGAGCCGCGCACGGTGCGTTCGACCTGGTCGTGATCGGCCTGCTGGTCAGCGTCCCCATCGTGGTGTTCGGCAGCAGCATGGTCCTCAAGCTGGTCGAGCGCTTCCCCATCATCATCCACCTCGGTGCGGCGGTGCTGGCGTTCACGGCGGCCAAGATGATCATCGGTGAACAACTGCTCGACGCGGTGTTCGACCCCGCAGGAACCCTGCATGCATTTGCCCGCTGGAGCACGTATGCTGTCTGCATCGCCGGCGTGCTGGCCGCGGGGTGGCTGGCCACCCGCGCAGGGCGCCGATCCGCCGATGCGCCGTGAGGGCGGCGCTCCAGGAGGTTTCATGGAAAAGGTGATCTTGTACCTGGACGACGCCAGCTATGCGCAGGCCCAGTTGTCCGCAGCCGTCGCCCAGCCGACGCACTGGCTGCTCGTCGCCTGCGCCCCGCGCATGACGCACCGCATCAGCAAATGGGTCAGCCACTCGGCGCGCGAGAACTGGCGCGCCAAGTGGGCCGACAAGCTGTTCGACCAGGTCGTGCCGCCGCTGCAAAAGCGCGGCGACACGGTCACTCCGATCCTGGCCAAGGGGCCGCTGCCGGAGCTCACGCGCGCCCTGCTCGCCGAACATGGCGAAGCGCGCGTGGTCGACGCGCGCCGCCCCAAGTCGGTGGGCGGCAACGACGCCATGCAATGGTCCCCGGGGGCATTGCTCGGGCTCGGTGCGTGGCTCCTCTGCTCCTTCGTTGCCCTGGACACCTGAGCGGCGCTGCGCGGCACGGCTGCTATCCTTGCCGCCATGCTGAAGCTCGTCACGAAGTGGCTGCTCAGCGCCTCGGCGCTGCTGTTCGTCGCCTACGTGTACAGCGGCGTGGAGCTGAAGTCCTTCGGTTCCGCCATGGCTGCGGCGCTGGTCATCGGCCTGCTCAACACGGTGGTACGGCCGGTGCTCGTGGTGCTCACCTTGCCCGTCACCGTGCTCACGCTGGGCCTGTTCCTGTTCGTGATCAATGCGCTGGTGTTCTGGGCCGCGGCTGCCGTGCTGCAGGGCTTCGTGGTGCGCGACTTCGTCGCGGCGCTGGCCGGCTCGCTGATCTACACCGCCCTCGGCGTGGTGATCGAATCAGCGCTCGAGCGCCTGTTCGCGAAGCCTTGATTCGACCTGGCGGGCGCGGGTGTCGATGATCGACGCCTCGATGTAGTCGGCACCTCCGGCGCCCTTGCGCACCAGGTCCTGCGCCGCCTTGAACCGGTCGAGTGCCGCCGTGTAATCGAGCTGCGCCACCCGCGCTTCGGCATCCGCGCGCACCGCACGAACCGACTGGCCCTGCGCGCCATAGGCGGAGGAAAGCAGCTGCCACGCCGCGGCGTCGCGCGGCTGCGTCGCCACCCAGGTCTGCAGGCGCTGCGCCGCCTCGCCGGCCTTCCCGGTCTGGATCTGCGCCTGCGCCGTGAGCAGCAGTTCCGGTCGGCGCTTGCTCTCGACGTCGACGGTGCGCAGCACGCGGGCCGCGTCGCCTTCGGCCAGGGCGATCTCCCCGGCCAGCAGCCGCGCCAGCCGCTGGGCGGCCGTGTCGCTGGCAGCCGCCGCGTCCAGGCGTGCCAGCAGGCGCCGGGTGGCCGCCGGGTCGCGCAGGCGCGAGGCGGCCAAGGTTGCCGCGTACAGGATGCCGAGCTGGCGCGGGCGCGGCAGGGCCGCGAAGCCACTCGCGTCGGCCTCGGCGACCATCGCGCGCAGCGCGTCGACGCCGGGATTGGAAAACACGCGGGCCCGGCCGGCCATCAGCGCGTGTTCCGCCGTCGGCTGCACCGGCTTGTGGTCGGCGAGCTGCTGGCGCGACTGCATGTCCGCGATCCGCTCGCTCGTCATCGGGTGGGTGCGCAGGTAGGGATAGTTGCCGTTGTCGTTCAGGCGCGCGGCCTGCTGCAGCTTCTCGAACATGGTCACGAAGCCCTGCGGCTGGAACCCCGCCTGGCCGGCGACGCCGAAACCGATGCGATCGGCCTCGCGCTCCATGTCGCGGGAGAAATTCAGCTGCTGCTGGGCCGCCAGCGCCTGGCCGCCCGCCATGAGGGCCCCGCCGGCCTGCGGGTTGCGGGTGGCCGCCATGGCGCCGAGGATCATCGCAGCGAGCATCCAGGGCGCCTGCTGGTTGCCGCGGGTGACCAGGCGCGAGATGTGGCGCTGCGTCACGTGGCTCAGTTCGTGCGCGAGCACCGATGCCAGTTCGTCGCGGTTGGCCGTGATGCTCACCAGCCCCAGGTTGAGGCCCATCCATCCGCCGGGCAGTGCGAAGGCGTTGATCGTCCGGTCCTTGCCCAGGAGCACCTGCCAGGCAAAGCGTTCGTCCATCTCGCTGGTCAGCTCGCCGCGCGTGCGCGCCGCGGCCAGCAGGGGCTGCCACAGGCTCTGCACGTATTCGACCAGGACGGGGTCGTCGATGTAGTCGGGGTCCCGGTACAGCTCGCGCGCGATGCTCTCGCCCAGCTTGCGCTCGGCGCTGGTGGTGACGTCGCCGCTATCGCCCAATGTCGGGAGTTGCGCGCCGGCCGGCGGCGCGACGGCCAGCAGCGCGGCGAGCGTGGCAGCCAGCGCGCGGCGGCCCAGGGACAGGACAGGCAATCTCAAGACGGCTCCAGGTGCACGTCGCCCGTATGATGGCCAGACAAGGAAACGGATGGTTGTTGCATGAGCGGACTTACCCACTTCGACGCCCAGGGGCAGGCCCACATGGTGGACGTGGCGGCCAAGGCGGCGACGCACCGGGTGGCCGTGGCGGCCGGCCGCATCGAGATGCTACCCGCTACCCTGGCCATCATCCAGGCAGGAACCGTAAAGAAAGGCGACGTCCTGGGCATCGCCCGCGTCGCCGGGATCATGGCCGCCAAGAAGACCAGCGAGCTGATTCCGCTGTGCCATCCGCTGGCCCTCACGCGCGTGGCGGTGGACTTCGAACTCGCGCCGGCCCAGGCGGGCGGCGCCGACGCCGTCGTGTGCACCGCCACGGTGGAAACGGTGGGCCCCACCGGGGTCGAAATGGAAGCTCTCACGGCCGTGAATGTCGCCCTTTTGACCATCTACGACATGTGCAAGGCCGTGGACCGCGGGATGACGATCACCGACGTCCGCCTGTGCGAAAAGCACGGCGGCAAGTCAGGCAGCTACGTGCGGGGCTAACACCTACTTGCGCCTCCTCCCTAAGCTCCAGCAGAATGCATCCTGAAGATGTATCAGTGTTAAGGGACCGGTATCAATTTGAAGGCCGGACCGGGACGAGGAGGGGTTTGCACCATGTTCACCTGGCTCAAGCGACGCGTAGCGGCGCCGGCACGGCCGCCGGGGCGCGCTATCGCCTCCGCGCCGCTGCGGACGCCGACTCGCGCGGCTGCGGCGCGGGTGGACAGCGCCCTGCGCCATGCCCCGCGTTTCCAGGACACGGCGCCCCTGCCGGAGGTGGTTGCTGAAGGCAATACCCAGGCCGACTGGAGCGCCTGGGAAGACTCGTGCATGGCGCTCGACAGCCAGATGCAGGACATCGTTCCGCAGAACCGGGTGTTCGTCCGCGACGCGCAGCCCAGCCAGCTCAGCCAGTTCGACGACGTCGACGCCTTCGCCAGCGTTCGGCGCAAGCGCGACATCTAGTCGCTGCGCAGGCCCCGGTCGCGCTCCTTCCAGGCCCGGTACTCGCTCGGGAACGCAGCGCGGTAGCGCGCCAGCCATTGCACCGCCTCTTCCTCGCGTCCGAGCAGGGTCGCGCTTTCGATCGCGCGCTCGATCACCCGCGGCTCGGGCGAGTAATGCAGCATCTGCAGCGCCAGCGCATGCAGGCGCGCCGCGTTGTCCTGCGTCACCGATGACAACGTCAGGTCGGCAAAGCCGGCCTGCCCGGCGAACAGCCAGGAGCGCCGGGCGTTGCCCAGGGCATCCTCGCGCCACGCCGGGCGCCGTTCGGCGGGCGGCAGGTAGATCTGGCTGACCCGCTCGTAATCCCAGGCGACGGCGGCGGTTGCGGCCAGCAGCGCGATGCCCAGCGCCAGCGCCGACGCTCGCCGGACCGCGCGCTTCCGTTGACCGGGGGTTACCAGTAACCAACCGAGTGCGGCGCCGAACGCGAGCTGGAACGGGCCGTACCAGAGCGGGTACTCCAGCAGGCTGTGAAGCAGGATGAGGGCCACGATCGCCCACGCGAGTTGGCGCTGGGGGGCGGTTTCGCGCCAAGGCCGCTGCCGCACGATCCACACGAGCGCGCCGCCGCATACCAGCAGGGCGGCCGGCACGCCCAGTTCGACCGCCAGGTGAAGCGGGAGGCTGTGGGCGTTGTCCAGGATGTCGCAGAAGCGCGGCCCGGGATAGAGGGTGGCGAAATGCGCGTAGTCGAGCTCGCCCCAGCCCCAGCCCGCCAGCGGCCTCTGCGCGATCAGGTGCAGCACGTTGGACCAGAGCACCAGCCGGCTGCCGCATCCCTCCGAGCCGCCGACGCGGCCCCAGAGGGTACGGCCAGGCAGCGCGCCAGTCAGCGCTTCGAGCATCACCGGGAGCAGCCACGCGGCCGCGAAATACGCGATCGCCGCCACCGCACACTGCAGCAGGCGCGTGCGCCGCTGCGGACCGTTCCACCAGGCCGCCAGCACGGTGAGCACGAAGCCTTCCAGCACGCCCGTGCGCGACACGGAGGCAGCACTGCCGACGGCCAGCAGCGCGATCAGCACGGTGGCGAGCAACGGACGCAGCCGCAAGTTGCCCCACAGCAGCACCGCGGCACCGATCCAGCTGAGGGTGGCGTACTGGTTCGGCTGGCGCAGGTTGGCGTAAGCCTCGCCGGCGGAGGCGCGGCTCACCCAAGGGTGGAAGAGTTCGGACAGGCCGAAGTACTGCAGGAGGCCCAGCACCGCACTCACGCAGGCTGCGGTGAGCAATCCGACTTTCACGCCGTGGGCGATAGCTGGATCGTCGGCGACAGCGGCCGCCAGCACGATCAGCAGCAGGCCACCGGCGAGGAAGAGGACTTCGGGATGCAGGGGCAGGTGCGGCAGCAGGGCCCACGCCACGAGTGCCGCCGCGGCGGCGACCAAGTGCAGGACCGCGCGCTGCGGGCCGGAGGGCGCGATCAGCCAGAGCCCCACGGCGCAGGCCATCGCGACGAGCCACGGCTGCACGGAGGGCGAAGGCCCCATGGCGAAGGGATTCAACCAGGGCAGTGCGACCAGCAGTGCGCTGGCAGCCGCCGGCCAAGGCAGGCGGGTGGTCATCAGGGCTGTCGCGCATCGCCCTTGGAGGGCGGAAACGTCATCGTGCATCGTGCGAGTGCAGCATTCTGCATTCGGCGGGTGCCCGGTCTTCAATGCCGCCCCCGGGCCTCAAGACCAGTTTGGCCGAAAGTCTCGGATTAGAAGCCGTCCACCGGCGCGTATCCAACGATGCGGCCATCGCTATCCAGCAGGACGATCCAGCCATCCAACATTTTCTGACTGGTCAGCGGCAGATAGTAAAGATCCGGCAGCGGCAATCCCGACTTGGCGGCGGCGGCGTCGATCTCGCGCTGCGCTCCGTCATCGCGCGCGGCGCGCAGGTCGGCCAGCTTTTTCATGCGCTGCTTGACCTGGTCACGGCTCTGGTCGTACGACTGCCACCAGCCCGGACGGGCACTCGGCTCCACGCCCTGCACCGACATCATCACACTGGCGAACGTTTCACCGTCCTTAGGCGCCCGTGTACCTATAAGGACCGGGCCGCTCCAGGAAAGCTTGCGCAGATCCGGCGGTGCCTGACCCAGGTCCGCGGGATCGATCTGGGCCGCGGAGACCGCCACCAGCCGATCTGATTCGAACGCAGCGACAACGGGGCGCGCCTCGCTGATGGCATGGACGCCGTACACCAGCGCCCCGAGTTGCACGAGGGCGATCAGGGATAGGTCCAGGGCCATCTCGCGTCGTGACTTGAAAGGGCTGAACAGAACTGCGGTCAGCAAGGGACCGCACACCACGTCGACGCTGACGAGTACAAGGAATAGGTGCTGCCCGCCCGCGAGAGCCCGATAGGGATAAGGGAACCACAAACCAAAAACAACCGCGGCTGCCGTCAGGCCGACCAAGGCGCTGAGGCTCAAATGAATGAGAGCCGCCTTCGAAGCGGCACGAACTCGCGTGGAGCTAATCATGGATGGTCCAGGGACGGGCACCGGCCCGCGGGGTCGCGATAGCTGCAATGAAAAAAGGACTCCCTCACAGGAATCCTTTTTTTCCTTGGAACTGGCAAAGTGCATCGCACTTGCCAGTTCCGATCAGGCCATTAACGGCACTGGGCGGGTGCGTACTTGGGCAGCATGGTACCGACGACCGCCATCGTGATGCCGTTCTTGGCGGTAACACCTTGCGCGGAGCAGCCCCAGTCCAGGGAGCCACTGTTGCCGGCAGTCACGGCGGCGATGGCCGTTTCGCCGGCGCCGGCAGCACCAGAGCGGATCCACGGCGTCAACGTGAGGGTGTTATTGGCCGCAGCGACGCCGACCGCACCAGCGTTGTACGTAATGGTGAGCACGGGGTTCTCGGTTTGGTTCGCGCCAGCAGCAGGGGCGGGGACCGGGAAGAGGATGCTATCCACGAACTTGGAATTCGCCCCGGTGCTGCCAGCCTGCGCATTCCAAGTACGGGTGACCGTGCCCATTTCGACCAGGGACGACACACCTTCAGAAGCCAGAGCCGTCTTGGCCGGCTCGACGAGCGCGAGGCCTTCCGAAACGCGGGTGCGGACCATGTAGTCCTGGTAAGCCGGCAGCGCCACGGCGGCCAGGATACCGATGATCGCCACGACGATCATCAGTTCGATCAGGGTGAAACCCTTTTGCAGTTGACGCTTCATTGAAAACCTCCGGTTGTGTGTGTGTGAGAGAAGCGAAGGAACAAACGCAATCGCTATGCCACTGTCGAAACGTGAAGGAATGAGCGCTTTCACACTGCATCCCCAGGGCGAGGGTGACCGTAGAGGTCACCTCGTGTGACAAAACCTGTCAGTTAGCGGATGCACACCGACGGAACGTGCTTCAAGACGTTGGAGCTGTAAGAAGTTTCGGCGATGTTCAAATCCGCAAGCAGATCCCGTAGCGGACGACCGGCGTCGTGAGGCCGAAGCGGCCCATACAGGCCGGCTTCGTTTCACGGATCTCGGGAATCGGGCTTGCTGTCGCTGCGCGCTTGCGCACGCACTCCTCACGGGATGACGACCCTGCTTCGCACCGAAGAATTCCTGCTCCTGCCCCGAGCCCTCGGGGCCAGGCTCAGAGCTCGAATTCCTGCCCCGCCCGGAGCCAGCGGATGTCGTGCGCCACATCCGGCCCGAAGGGCTGCGCCTGGTCGAAGCGCTGGATCTCCGTCATGATCAGCTCGGTCTCGGCCGGCTTGGTGTGCGTGATGAAGATCGGGAAGCGCTTGCCCTTCTCGATGCAATCGAGTTCCTCGGCCAGCGCATGCGGCGACAGGTGCAGGCTGCGACGCGCCAGATCCTGCTCCCGATTGCTGAAGGCCGTCTCGATCACCAGGGCCGCGACGTCGATCTGGTTCAGGCGCCGCCAGAACGCGGGGTTGCGCTCGGTGTCGCCCGTGAAGACCCAGTTGCCGTTGCCGGTGCCCGTGGTGAGCGCGAAGCCGCAGGCGGGCACGGTGTGCACCGCGGGCAGCACCTCGATGGTCTTGCCACCGAGTTCCAGCACCTGGCCCACCTGGATTTCCTGGAAGCTGATGAAGGGCGCGTGCGGCGAGGGGATGCGGCTGAAGTCCGGCCAGATCACGTCGTTGAACACGTGCGTCTTGAGCGCCGCGATGGTGCCGGGCAGCGCGCAGATGCGGATCGGCTCCTGCAGCTGCGACGCGATGGAGTCGACCATCAGCGGCAGGGCCGCAATGTGGTCCAGGTGCGAGTGCGACACCAGCACATGGCGGATCGCGCGCATCTCTTCGAGCGTCAGGTCGCCCACGCCCGTGCCTGCGTCGACCAGCACATCGCTGTCGACGAGGAAAGAGGTGGTTCGGCTGTCCTTCGCGATGGCGCCCGAACAGCCCAGGACCCGCACCCTCATCAGCTCCCCGCTATTTCGTTTCGAAAGTGGTCGCGCCATCCCACGACGGGTCGAAGGGCAGCTGCCTCATGGAGGCTACACGTTCGCGATACAGATCGTAAAGGTATTTTTTGGCGGCGAATCGCTGCAATTCCCGCACCTGCAGATCGCATCGATTCCAGTCCTGCGCACGGTACGCCTGCAGGAAAATTTCCCAGGTCTCCAGCTCCTCGGCGAGCTCGCGTGGCAGCGTCGCGGCGGGGCCGAGCGGCGTGAAGATGCCCACCGCCTGCTCCTTGCCTTTCACCCGCACGCGGTCCAGTTCCTGCCAGGCGAATCCGCCGGCCTGGCGGCGCGCCGTTTCGCTGACGACGATGGCCGTGCCGTACACCTTCGACAGGCCTTCCAGCCGCGAAGCGAGGTTCACCGCGTCGCCGATCACGGTGTAGCTGCGGCGCACGTCCGAGCCCATGTCGCCGACGCACATGGTGCCGGTGTTGATGCCGATGCCGACACCGATCTCCGGGATGCCGCTGGTGCGGTGGGCCTCGTTGATCTGCACCACCGCCTGCGTCATCTCCAGCGCCGACTTCACCGCCAGGTCGGCGTGGTTCGGCGTGTCGACCGGCGCGCCCCAGAACGCCATCACGCAGTCGCCCATGTACTTGTCGATGGTGCCGCGGTTGGCGCGGATGATGTCCGTGAGCCGGCTGAACACCTGGTTGAGGAGTTCCTGCAGCTGCGTCGGTTCCATCTTCTCCGACATCCGGGTGAAGCCCCGCATGTCGCAGAACATGACGGTCAGCTCCTTGCTGGTGGCCTTCATGCTGTAGCTGCGCGGGTCCTTCACCATCTCGTCCACCAGCTCCGGCGGGACGTAGGTGCCGAACAGGTCGGCGATCTGGCGCTTGCTGCGGCTTTCGACGAAGTAGCCGTAACTCATGTTCAGAGCGAAGGCAGTGCCGGCCATCGCCAGCGCCGAAGCCAGCGGCAGCACCAGCCCGTGCACCGCGAACAGGTAGTAATTCGATGCGAGCAGCCCCGCGACCACGCCGAAGCTCGCCAGCACCGCCGTCGGCGCCGAGAAAACCGGAAGCAGCAGCGCCAGCAGCAAGCCCGCCACGAGCAGGACCACCACCTCGTAGCCGACCGCGTAATCGGGCTTCACGAGCAGCCGGTGGTCCATCAGGCCCGTGATGACGTTGGCATGCGTCTCGACGCCCGGGTAGGTCTCGCCGACGGGCGTCACGCGCAGGTCCAGCAAGCCCGGGGCCGTGGTGCCGACCAGCACGATCTTGTCCTTCAGTTCACCGGGCGCGAGGTGCTTCAAGAGCACGTCGGAGGCGGAGACGTAGCGGAACGATCCGCCCGCCGGCCCCCCCGGGCCGCGGAAGGGCACCAGCGTGGCGACGCGGTCGTCGACCGGGACTTCGAGCTTGCGCTGGCCGCGGCGCAGCACCACGCTTTCCAGCCCCGTGTAGTCGCGGCCCACCAGGCGCTCGCGCGGAAAGCCCGGTTCGACGGCGGGCCGGCCCACCAGCATGCGGAACATCGCCAGCGACAGCGCTTCGTAGTACGCGCCCTCGTGTTCGGCCACCAGCGGGATCGAGCGCACCACGCCGTCGCGATCGGTCAGCGGATTGAAGTGGCCGGCGACCGGCGCCGCCTTCGCCAGCGCGTCGATGTTGGAGCCGTAGCCGTTGAAGCGGGTGAAGGCGATGGGGCGGCCCTGCAGCGCCTCGCGTGTCATCACCGGCGCCGGCAGTACGCCGCTCTTGCGGCCCTCGCGGTCGGCCGTGAAGTAGTAGCCCAGGACGATCGGGCGATTGGCGAGCGAACGCGCAAAGAGCGCGTCGTAATCGAGCGAGGACTGCAGCTTCGCGAAGCGCTCCTGGAAGCCCGCCGCGTCGCGCAGTTCGTCTTCGGCCATCTGGCGCAGGCGCTTGAGGCCCGAGCTGTCGTCCGGCTCGGCGAACACCACGTCGAAACCGAGCAGCGTGACCTGCTGGCGCTCGAACAGCTCGTCGACCAGCTCGGCCAGCCGGTTGCGGCTCCAGGGCCAGCGGCCCACCTCGGCCAGGCTTTTCTCGTCGATGTCGACGATCACCACCCGCGGATCCAGCGTCTGCGGCATGGTGGCGCGCAGGCGCGCGTCGTACAGGATGGCGTCGAGCCGGTGCAGGAACTGCATCGGCAGCGCGCCCACGGCGTGGAGCAGCGCGAAGACCAGCGGCAGGAGCGTGATCGCGACGCGGGACCCATGCCGGGCAAGCAGTCCCATGGCCGTGCGGGCGCAGCGACCCCGGCTGTCAGGTCGCCAGCATGAACTGCATCTGCGTGCCGGCGAGTTCCAGCATGTCGCCGTTCTTCAGCGTCACCGGCTCGGCGCCGATCGGGGTGCCATTGAGCAGCGGCTTGTTGGCGCCCTCGACGTGCGCCACCACGAAGCCGTTGGACCGCTTGGTGATGGCGGCCACTGCGACGCCGGGCTTGCCGATCGTCGTGACCACCTTCACCAGCGGCACTTCGCGTCCGGCGGCGGCGCCCGACAGCACCTTGATGCTGGCGTTCATCGAGCTGGGATCGAAGGGCTTGTTGATGACGGCGGCGGCCGCGGCCTGGGCGGCGGCCTGCGAACTGGAGAGCGGCGCGGCGGCGCCCGCCGGCGCAGCGGCACCGCCCGCGGCAGGGGCCCCGGCGGGCGCGGCGGCCGGGCGCGGCACCGGCGGCACCATGCCCGGCTTGATGATCATCGTCTTCTCGAAGGTCGCGCCGGGCACCTCGTTGATGAACTTGATCTTGTACTTGCCGATCTCGACCGTGTCGTTGTTCTGCAACAGCTGCTTCTTGACCGCCTTGCCGTTGACGTACGTCCCGTTGGTGCTGTTCAGGTCTTCCAGGAAGACGTCGTTGCCCGTCAGCTGCAGCACGGCGTGCTCGCCGGAAACGGCGAGGTTGTCGATCACGATATCGTTGTAGGGCCGGCGCCCGAGCGTCGTCCGGTCCTTGGTCAACTGCACTTCCTTGATGACGACACCGTCGATCGAAACGATCATTTTCGGCATGGTCGACTCCTGTTCATAAGCTGTCCGTTGCCTCGCGTCATTGTCCCAGCCAGCGCGAGATCAAGCCTTTTTTCCTGGAGCCGCTGTTGGCCTGGGCCAGCAGCACCGAAATGTTGTCGCGTCCGCCATTCGCATTCGCGGCGTCGACCAGTTCGACCGCTTTCTGTTCGAGAGCAACCTCCGTGGCCATGATGCGGGCGATCGAGTCGTCGTCGAGCATGTCCGACAGGCCGTCCGAGCACATGAGGTAAAGATCACCAGGTTCGACCCGGTGTTCGTTGACTTCCAGCAACACTGCGTCCTCCACGCCGAGGGCGCGCGTGACGAGGTTCTTGTTGGTGGAGGTCGCCGCCTGTTCGGGCGTGATCAGG
This sequence comes from Ramlibacter alkalitolerans, assembly GCF_016722765.1. Taxonomy (GTDB): domain Bacteria; phylum Pseudomonadota; class Gammaproteobacteria; order Burkholderiales; family Burkholderiaceae_C; genus Ramlibacter; species Ramlibacter alkalitolerans. The sequence continues at coordinate 228,327 of NZ_JAEQND010000005.1, forward strand.
CCGGCGTCCATCTGCTCCTGCAGCAGGGAGTGGTCCTTGGTGATCTGTTCCAGCTGGCCGTTGCGCAGGCGGTAGCAGCGCGAATCGCCGATGTGGCCGAGCATCAGCCGGCCATCCTGGAACACGCCGACCACCAGGGTGGTGCCCATGCCGCTGTACTGCGGGTTGGAATTGGCGGCGTTGAAGATCGAGCGGTTGGCGTTGTCGACGCAGATTTCCATCGCCCGGCGCACTTCGCGCGAATTGGCGTGGCGGCCCGCCTGCGCCAGCCAGCGCCCGAGCTCCGACTTGATGAAGGTGGTGGCCATGCCGCTGGCGACTTCGCCCGCGTTGTAGCCGCCCATGCCGTCCGCCAGGATGCCCAGGCGCGTCGCTTCATCGACAGTGACCGAATCCTCGTTGTTTTCGCGCGCAAGACCTGGGTCCGTGCGGAAGCAAAACTCGTAGTTCATAGTTGGCGCATCAAGGCTCCCGGCCGGCCTTCCCGCCGCCGGCCTGGGGCATCTCGGCAGCCCCGGACATGTGGATCGCGGACGTTGGGCCGGGCCGCGCCTCGCGCGTGCCGGTCGTTCTCTGCCGCATCATAGCCGGGCAGGCCTGACGGCGGCAGGGTCTTGCCAAAACCGTTGCCTGCATGCACCGCGGCGTCAGGCTGCTTAACCGATGAGCCTGCGGCCATCGTGCGCCAGCGCGTGGCGCGCTTGCCAGTCGAGGAGTGGCTCACTTCCTGTCCCTTGTCCGGCGCCGCGACCTTCGCTGCACCCATGCGTTTCCAACCGCCCTTCCGGGGCAGGACCAAGGGCGCGAAGTTAGCAGACGGAACCGGCAGGGACAAGCGACTTCCCTACAACGAAAGAGCGAATTGTTGCAGGCTGGCGCCAGTGCGGGGGCCGCGGGCGAGCCAACGAAAAGGCCGGTGCCTCGCGGCAGCCGGCCTTCGGGAGCGAAGCCCTCGATCAGATCAGCGACTTGAGGATCCGGCCCATCTCGGACGGGTTGCGGGTGATGCGGAAGCCGCACTCCTCCATGATCGCCAGCTTCGCTTCGGCCGTGTCGGCGCCGCCGGAGATCAGCGCGCCGGCGTGGCCCATGCGCTTGCCGGGAGGCGCCGTGACGCCGGCGATGAAGCCCACGATCGGCTTCTTCATGTTGTCCTTGCACCAGCGGGCGGCATCGGCCTCGTCGGGGCCGCCGATCTCGCCGATCATGATCACGGCGTCGGTGTCCGGATCGTCGTTGAAGGCCTGCATCACGTCGATGTGCTTCAGGCCATTGATCGGGTCGCCGCCGATGCCGACCGCCGACGACTGGCCGATGCCCAGCTCGGTGAGCTGCGCCACGGCTTCATACGTCAACGTGCCCGAGCGCGAGACCACGCCGACGCGGCCCTTCTTGTGGATGTGGCCCGGCATGATGCCGATCTTGATCTCGTCGGGCGTGATCAGGCCCGGGCAGTTGGGGCCCAGCAGCAGCGTCTTCTTGCCGCCGCTGGCTTCCTTCTGCTTCATCCGGTTGCGCACTTCCAGCATGTCGCGCACGGGGATGCCTTCGGTGATGCAGATCGCCAGGTCCAGGTCGGCTTCCACCGCTTCCCAGATCGCGGCGGCGGCGCCCGCCGGCGGCACGTAGATCACCGAGACCGTCGCGCCGGTCTGCTGCTTGGCATCCTTGACGGAGGCAAAGATCGGGATGTCGAAGATCTTCTCGCCCGCCTTCTTCGGGTTCACGCCGGCGACGAAGCAGTTCTTGCCGTTCGCGTATTCCTGGCACTTCTCGGTGTGGAACTGCCCGGTCTTGCCCGTGATGCCCTGGGTGATGACCCGGGTGTCCTTGTTGATGTAGATCGACATGGCTCTATTCCTGACTTATTTGCTGACGGCGGCGACGACCTTCTGGGCCGCTTCGGCCATGGTGTCCGCGCTGATGATCGGGAGGCCGCTCTCGGCCAGCATCTTCTTGCCCACGTCCTCGTTGGTGCCCTTCATGCGCACGACGAGCGGGACGCTCAGGTTCACGGCCTTGCAGGCGGTGATCACGCCGGTGGCGATGGTGTCGCAGCGCATGATGCCGCCGAAGATGTTCACCAGGATCGCCTTGACCTTGGGGTTCTTCAGCATGATCTTGAAGGCCTCGGTCACCTTCTCGGGGGTGGCGCCGCCGCCCACGTCGAGGAAGTTGGCCGGCGAGGCGCCGAACAGCTTGATGGTGTCCATGGTGGCCATCGCCAGGCCGGCGCCGTTCACCAGGCACCCGATGTTGCCGTCCAGGGAGATGTAGGCCAGGTCGAACTTGGACGCTTCGATTTCCGCCGCGTCCTCTTCGTCCAGGTCACGCAACGCGACGATCTCGGGGTGGCGGAACAGCGCGTTGGAGTCGAAGTTGAACTTCGCGTCCAGGGCGATGACCTTGCCCTTGCCGTCGCGGTTCAGGGGGTTGATCTCCACCAGCGACGCATCGGTGTCCATGTAGCACTTGTAGAGCTTCTGGCAGATGTCGACGAACTGGGCCTGCGAGTCGGCCGGCATGCCGATGCCGCGCGCCAGTTCCTCGCCCTGCGCCTGCGTCAGGCCGGTCAGCGGATTGACGAACACCTTGACGATCTTCTCGGGCGTCGAATGCGCCACTTCCTCGATGTCCATGCCGCCCTCGCTCGACGCGATGAAGGCGACGCTCTGCGTGGCGCGGTCGGTCACGACGGAGAGGTAGTACTCCTTCTGGATGTCGGCGCCGTCCTCGATGTAGAGGCGGCGCACCTTCTGGCCCTCGGGGCCGGTCTGGTGCGTCTTGAGCTGCATGCCGAGGATCTCGCCGGCCAGGCGCTTGACGTCATCGACGCTCTTGGCGACCTTCACGCCGCCGCCCTTGCCACGGCCGCCGGCATGGATCTGCGCCTTGACGACCCAGACGGGGCCGCCCAGCTTCTGGGCGGCTTCGACCGCCTCCTGGACCGTGAAGGCCGGAATGCCGCGCGGCACCGGCACGCCGAAATTGCGCAAGATATCCTTGCCTTGGTACTCGTGGATCTTCATGAGGCTGTCTCTCGGGGAAGTGGAAAATCGGAAGACCGGCGGGCGCGGCTTTGCGAGGCTGGACGGTCAGGCGGGCGGTCGGTTGCAGACTTTATCATGCTGCAGTGCACCAAATCCGACTTGGGACTTACAGTCACCATAAGCACTTGCTATAGGAAATCAGATGGCGAAGGTCTTCATTGATGGCGAAGCCGGTACCACCGGCCTGCAGATCCGCGAGCGGCTGGCCGGCATGCCGCAGATCGAGCTGGTGAGCATCGCGCCCGAGCGGCGCAAAGATGCGGCGGCCAAGCGCGAGCTGATGGCGGGCGTGGACCTCGTGATCCTGTGCCTGCACGACGAGGCGGCGCGCGAGTCCGCCGCGATGGTCGAAGAGATCGGCCGCGCCGGCGCCAGGAAGCCGCGGATCATCGACGCGTCGACGGCGCATCGCACCGCGGAAGGCTGGGTGTTCGGCTTTCCCGAGCTGGCGCCCGGCCAGCGCGAAGCCGTGCAGAAGGCGCAGCGCGTGAGCAACCCGGGCTGCTACGCCACCGGCGCGATCGCGCTGCTGCGTCCGCTGGTGGATGCCGGCGTGCTGCCCACCGACTACCCCGTGGTGCTGCCTTCCGTGAGCGGCTATTCGGGCGGCGGCCGGCAGATGATCGAGGCCTACGAAGCGGGCCAGGCGCCGGCCTACGAACTGTATGCGCTCGGGCTGAAGCACAAGCACCTGCCGGAGATCATGAAGTACACGGGGCTGGTGCGCCGGCCGATCTTCGTGCCTTCGGTGGGCAACTTCCGCCAGGGTATGCTGGTGCAGTTGCCGCTGCACCTGAACACGCTTCCGGGCAAGCCGACGCCGGGCGACCTGGAGAGCGTGCTCAAGCGCCACTACGAAGGCAGCGAATGGGTGACGGTGGAGCCGCCGACCGAAGACGGCAAGCTGGAGCCGCAGGCGCTGAACGACACGAACAGGATGGAACTGCGCGTCTTCCACAACATGGACTATTCGCATGCCGTGCTGATCGCGCGCCTGGACAACCTTGGGAAGGGCGCCAGTGGGGCGGCGGTGCAGAACCTGAAGTTGATGCTCGGGATCTGACGGTGCGGAGCGCTGGGGTTCGCGCGCTGGCGCGGCTCACCGCCAGCCTACTCAGCCGCAGCCGTGTTTCACCCCAGCGCAGCGCTGCCGGCGCCGTAGGCTGGCGGTGACGCGCGAAGCGCCGGAACCCCAGCGTTTTCAGCCCCTCACTCGTCGTCCGGCGTGTTCAGCACGCGCCGCACGATCTCCCCGCTGAAGCCGCGCGCTGCCAGGAAGCGCGCCTGTTTTGCGCGCTGCGCGGCATCCTCCGGCAGCAGCCCGAACCGGCGCCGCCACACTTCGCGCGCCCGCTCGAACTCCGTCGCGTTCAGGCTGGCCACGGCGACGGCGACGCGCTCGGCATCGATGCCCTTGGCCTGCAGTTCCTGCCGGATCCGCCCGGAACCGACCCGCCCCGCGCGCCGATGCACGATCGATTCGACCACGCGCTGCTCGTCGAGGAAACCCTTGGCCTGCAGTTCGTCGAGCGCCTGCTTCACCTCGCCCGGATCGGGCTCCTTCGCGGCCAGCTTGCGTTCCAGCTCCAGCCGCGAATACTCGCGGCCGGCCAGCAACCTGAGCGCGCGGCCCTTGACGGACAGCTGGCCGAACGCCATGGCAGGCCCTTACTCCGCGTCGACGTCCGCGGGCAGCAGCGGGATCTCGAGGATCGTGCGCACCTTGTTCTCGATCTCGCGGGCGAGCTCCGGGTTCTCGCGCAGGAACTCGCGGGCGTTGTCGCGGCCCTGGCCGATCTTCTCGCCGGCGTAGGCATACCAGGCGCCCGACTTCTCCAGCACCTGGTTGGCGACGCCCATGTCGATGATCTCGCCCTCGCGGCTGATGCCCTCGCCGAACATGATGTCGAATTCCGCCGTCTTGAAGGGGGGCGACACCTTGTTCTTCACGACCTTGACCTTGGTCTCGTTGCCGATCGCTTCCTCGCCCTTCTTGATCGTGCCGGTGCGGCGGATGTCCAGGCGCACGGAGGCGTAGAACTTCAGCGCGTTGCCGCCGGTGGTGGTCTCCGGACTGCCGAACATGACCCCGATCTTCATGCGGATCTGGTTGATGAAGATGACCATGCAGTTGGTCTTCTTGATCGTGGCGGTGAGCTTGCGCAGCGCCTGGCTCATGAGGCGGGCCTGCAGGCCGGGCAGCGAGTCGCCCATCTCGCCTTCGATTTCCGCCTTGGGCACCAGTGCGGCGACCGAGTCGATCACGATCAGGTCGACGGCGCCGGAGCGCACCAGGCTGTCGACGATCTCCAGCGCCTGCTCGCCGGTATCGGGCTGCGAGATCAGCAGGTCGGACACATGCACGCCCAGCTTCTGGGCGTACTGGATGTCCAGCGCGTGTTCGGCGTCGACGAAGGCGCACTGGCCGCCCTGGGCCTGCATCTCGGCGATGACCTGCAGCGTGAGGGTGGTCTTGCCCGAGGACTCCGGGCCGTAGATCTCGATCACGCGGCCGCGCGGCAGGCCGCCGACGCCCAGCGCGATGTCCAGGCCCAGCGAGCCCGTGGAGACGACCTGGATGTCCTCGATCTTCTCGCCTTCGCCCAGGCGCATGATCGTGCCCTTGCCGAATTGCTTCTCGATCTGGGCCAGCGCGGCGGCGAGGGCCTTGGCCTTTTCGTTGTCGGCGGCGGCGACCTTCGATCCCTTCACTTGGGCGTCCATCTTGGGTTTCTCCTTGCGCATCAATGGGTTGGTTCGGCTCATCCGGCTGGATTCAAGCACAGGCTGGATGCATGGCCAGTAATGTAACGATCCAGGTCGCTGGCGGACAACGCTTTTTTTGGTCAGTTTGCCTTACGATCTGTGCATGAATGCACTGGACGAGGCGTGGCGCCTGACGCACCTGGGCCGCCTGCTCGGCGAAGCCACGCGGCGCTTCGACGAGCGCGTGCTGCACCTGATGGCGCACGACATCAACGTCCCGCTGGCCTTGTCCAACCTCGCGGCGCGCGCGCAGGTGAGCGCGGCGCACATCCACATCACCCGCCACCTCGAACTGCAGGGCACGCGTCTGACCGACCTGGCGCAGCGCGCCGGCATGAGCAAGCAGGCGATGGGCGACCTGGTGGACCAGTGCGAAGCGTGGGGGCTGGTCACGCGCGAGGCCGATCCGCGGGATGCGCGCGTCCGGGTCGTGAAGTTCACGCCCACCGGCCTGGCCTGGCTGCAGGCCTTCAAGGACGCGGTGGCGCAGGCGGAGCAGGAGTTCCGCGCCGAAGTCGGCGGCGATGTGGCCACCGTCGTCGCGATCGGGCTGGAGGCCTACGCAGGCGCGGCGTGAGCGGCGTGGCGGACTGATCCACGTCAGTCGCGCGCGAGGTCCGCCGCCTAGAATCCGGCCGACGAAGCGCCTGCGCAGGCGCGAGCAGGAGACAAGCATGCGGATCCTCATCGCCGAAGACGACCAGGTGCTCGCCGACGGGCTGCTGCGCAGCCTGCGCGCCGCCGGCGCCGCCGTCGACCACGTGGCCAGCGGCTCCGAGGCGGACGCGGCCCTCATGACGAACAACGAGTTCGATCTCCTGATCCTGGACCTGGGCCTGCCCCGGATGCACGGGCTGGAGGTGCTGCGCAAGCTGCGCGCCCGCGGCTCCACGGTGCCGGTCCTGATCCTCACGGCGGCCGATGCCATCGACGAACGCGTCAAGGGCCTCGACCTCGGCGCCGACGACTACATGGCCAAGCCCTTTGCGCTCTCGGAACTGGAGGCGCGGGTGCGCGCCCTCACCCGGCGCGGGATGGGCGCCACCACGGCCACGATCAAGCACGGCCCGCTGCTGTACGACCAGGCCGGCCGCGTGGCCACCATCGACGGCAAGATGGTCGAACTCTCGGCCCGCGAGCTGGGGCTGCTGGAGGTGCTGCTGCAGCGCGCCGGCCGGCTGGTGAGCAAGGACCAGCTCGTCGAGCGCCTGTGCGAGTGGGGCGAGGAGGTGAGCAACAACGCCATCGAGGTGTACATCCACCGCCTGCGCAAGAAGATCGAGAAGGGGCCGATCCGCATTGCGACGGTGCGGGGGCTGGGCTACTGTCTCGAGAAGATTCCCTCCTGAGCACGTCATTCCCGCGAAGGCGGGAATCCAGGGCTTTCGAAGAGCGCGCGCGGCGCGCTGCCTGGATCCCCGCCTGCGCGGGGGTGACGGATCGAAAGGCCGCGCAGTTCCTTCATGAAAATCTTCCAGCGTGAGCAACGCTCGCTGTTCGGCGAGATCCTCGACTGGATGCTCACGCCGCTGCTGCTGCTGTGGCCGGTGAGCCTGGCGCTCACCTGGCTGGTGGCCCAGAGCATCGCCGGCAAGCCCTTCGACCGCGCGCTCGAATACAACGTGCAGGCGCTGGCGCAGCTCGTCACGGTGCAGGGCCAGCGCGCCTCGTTCAACCTGCCGCAGCCCGCGCGCGAGATCCTGCGCGCCGACGACGCCGACCAGGTCTACTACCAGGTGATCGGTGCGCACGGCGAAGTGCTCTCCGGCGAGCGCGACTTCCCGCCCCCACCCGAGGACGAGCGCCCCGCGCCCGGTGAATCCCGCCTGCGCGACGACGAGATGCGCGGCGTCGGCGTGCGCGTGGCCTATACCTGGGTGCGCATCGACGTCCCCGGCGCGCAGCCCGCGCTGGTCCAGGTCGCCGAGACGCGCGAGAAGCGCTCCGTGCTGGCCACCGAGATCATCAAGGGCGTGATGCTGCCGCAACTGGCCATCCTGCCGCTGGCCGTGCTGCTGGTGTGGATGGCGCTGGTGCGCGGCATCAAGCCGCTGTCGGAACTGGAGGAGCGCATCCGCGCGCGCAAGCCGGACGACCTCAGCCCGCTGGACGACAAGGTGGTGCCGCTGGAGGTGGCGCCGCTGGTGGCCTCGGTCAACGACCTGCTCACGCGCCTGACCAGCTCGATCGCGACCCAGAAGCGCTTCCTGGCCGACGCCGCCCACCAGCTGAAGACGCCGCTGGCGGGTCTGCGCATGCAGGCCGACCTGGCGCAGCGCGAGCAGTTCCATCCTGAGGAACTGAAGCAGTCGCTCAAGCAGATCGGCCGCTCCAGCATGCGCGCCACGCACACGGTGAACCAGTTGCTGGCCCTGGCCCGGGCCGAGAACAGCGGCAAGGTGCTGGTGCTCCAGCCCTGCGACCTGGTCGACATCGTGACCGAAGCGGTGCGCGACACGGTGCCGCACGCCATGGAAAAACACCTGGACATCGGCTACGACGGCCCGGAACCGGGCTCGCCGGGCGTGCGGCTGCATGGCAATCCGACGCTGCTCAAGGAGATGGTGCGCAACCTCCTGGACAACGCAGTGAACTACACGCCTTCGAGCCCGCAGCAGCCCGGCGTGGTCACCGCGCGGGTTCTCTCCGACCCCTTCGGGCAGGTGCTGGTGCTGCAGGTGGAGGACACCGGCCCGGGCATTCCGGAGCCCGAGCGCGAACTGGTGTTCCAGCCCTTCTACCGCGCGCTGGGGACGAACGTCGACGGCTCGGGCCTGGGGCTGCCGATCGTGCAGGAGATCGCGCGCCAGCATGGCGCGGTCATCGAACTCGAGGACGCGCGGCCGGGGCAGGTCCCGCCCGGGACGCGGGTGACGGTGCGCTTCGGGGCGCCGGAGGAGGAAACGGAATTGGCCGAGGAGAGCGCGGCGCGGGCGTGAATCAGGTTTCGGCGCGCGGGCGGGATGGAGCGCAGGTCTCAGTGCCGTCATCCCCGCGCAGGCGGGGATCCAGGACGCGCGCCGCGCGCGCTACCCATCGGGAGCCCTGGATTCCCGCCTTCGCGGGAATGACGGCGTTGGCCTCCGCGGGAATGACGGCGTTGGCCTTCGCGGGAATGACGGCGTTTGGCCTTCGCGGGGAATGACGCCTAAGCTGCCTTGAACAGATTCAACTGCAGCCGCTCCCGCTCGATCGCCCGCGCCACCCCCGGCTGCTGCGCCACTTTCTGCACGTGCGCCCACAGCGCCTCGTGCCGCGTGGGATCGATCTGCGCGAAGCCGCCCCAGCGCAGCAGGGTCAGCGCGTAGGCGTCCAGCGGGCCGAAGTGCTCGCCGCCCAGCCAGGGCTGGCCGCGCCCGGCCGCCGCGCGGGCCATGGTCTCGATTTCGCCCAGGTAGCCGGCGTACACCTTGGCATTGAAGGTCTTGAGCTCCGCCTGCGTCTCCGGCGTGCCGGCGAACTTGTGCGGCATGAAGACGTGGGTGAAGGTCGGGTGCACCGTGTTGTTCATCCACGCCAGCGTCTCCAGCACCCGCGTGCGCGCCAGCGTCTCGCGCGGCAGGAACTGCTGCTCGGGGAACTTCGCGTCCAGGTACTGGACGATCGCGAGGATCTGCGTGATCACCTCGTCGCCGTCCACCAGCACCGGCACCTGCCCGCGCACATTGACGGAGCGGAACGGCGCCTCGTTCTGCTCCCCCTTGTGCAGCTTGACCATCAGCGGCTCGAAGGCCGCGCCGGCCGCTTCCAGCAGGCTGTGCGGCACGAAGGAACAGGCGCCGGGGGCGAAATAGAGCTTGAGCGACATCGATGGGTCTCCGGGGGTGGGGTCAGCGGCAGGGCCGCAAGGTCCTGGTGCCGAGGGGCGTCTTCAGTTCGTCGAGGCGCGAGCGCAAGGCCTCGTCCACGGCCGGCAGCAGCAGCCGCTGGCCGCGCTGCTCCGGGCGATCCTGCACCACGCGCGCGCTGCGCACGCCCTTGGCCACCACGGCTTCGAGCTGCTTCTGCGCCGCTGCCTCGCTGGGATAGCTCCCCAGCGACAGGCCAGGCTCCAGCTGCGGGTTGCCCGGCGCGTCGAAGGTGATGCCGACCTGGCGCAGTTCGGCGCGCTTGCGCGCCAGCAGCTCCACGTCGGGGTACTTGCCCATGTACACGATCCACCTCGGCGGCTCGGTCACGCTCTCGAAGTTCCAGCTGCCGGCGGGCCACGACTGCAGCGCGGTGCGCAGCTGCGCGATCTGCGGCTCTTCCAGCATGGCGGAAGCCAGGCATTCGGGCGGACGCGGCCCCTGCGCCACCTGGTCCTGCACCTGCCGCAGTTCCTCGGGCCGCAGGACGCGCACGGCCTGGGGCTGGATCTGCTGCTGCAGCCGCTGCGGCTCCGACTGCTGCAGCGGCCCCGCGCCCCAGGGCAGCAGCAGGCCGTGCGACCAGGCGTAGTAGCCGCCGTTGGCGAGCAGGAGCAGCAGGACGATCAGGCGCAGCATGGCTTGGCTTCAGGGCGCCGCCGGCCGCACGCTCACCTCCGAGCTGCTCACGGCCTGCAGGCCGGCCGCAGTATGCACCAGCAGGCTGCCGGAGGCGTTCACGCCCTGCGCCACGCCGGCGCTGCCGTCGCTCAGGGTCACCGCGCGGGCGCGCAGCGCATCCCGGGCATCGAAGCGCGGCTGGAAGGCGGCGAAGCCGTCCTGCGTGAAGCGCAGCACGTCGGCCACCAGCGGCGCGGCCACGCGCTGCAGGACCTCGGGCGCGTCCGCCTGCGGCAGCAGCTCGCGCAGCGCGGCAGGGGCGGTGGAGAGCCCCTCGGCTGCACGCGGCGCGATGTTCAGCCCGACCCCGATGACGGCATAGCGCCCGCCCGCCCCGCCGAAGCTGGCGGTCTCGATCAGGATGCCGCCCAGCTTGCGGTCCTCCAGCCACAGGTCGTTGGGCCACTTCAGGCGGATCGCCGGATGCAGGCTTTCCGCCACGCTGGCGCCGACCGCCAGCGACAGGCCCGACCAGTCCGCCGGCGCCAGCGGCAGGCCCAGCGAGAAGGTCAGCGAGGCGCCCGCGGCGCTTTCCCAGCCGCGCCCCAGCCGCCCGCGCCCGGCCGTCTGCTGCTCGCCGACCAGCAGCACCGCTTCGGCCTGGCCACCGCGGGCGCGCCGCATCAGCTCGGAGTTGGTCGAATCGACCTGCGGCAGCACTTCGACCGTGAAGCCGGGCAGTTGCGGCGCCACCGCCTCCCAGATCGCCTCGGCCGGCCAGCGCATCGTGCTCAGCGCTTGCCGCGCTTGGGCGCCAGCAGGGTGCCGCGGCAGTTGCGGCTGCCGCACCAGCAGGGGTATTCGGCCTTGAGCTTCTTCGTGTACGGCTCGTCGATGATCAGGCCGTAGTCGTAGTTCAGCTCCTCGCCGGCCTTGATGTTGCGCAGCGTCTTGATGAAGATGCGGCCCTCGACCTCGTCGGCCTCGCAGTTCGGGTCGCAGGAATGGTTGATCCAGCGCGAGGCGTTGCCGCCGACCGCGGCGTCGATCACGCGCTTGTCGTCGACATGGAAGTAGAAGGTATGGTTCGGATCCTCGGGGTTCCACGGGTGGCGGCGCTGGGCCTCCTTCCACGTGATGATCTCGCCCACGTATTCGATCAGCGTCTCGCCCTCGGGGAGGTCCTGCAGGGCGAACACGCCCTTGCCGTGCACCCCCGACTTGCGGACCTGGATGCGGCGGTTGGTCTTGGGGGCGGCGGCGTCTTTGGCGGGCATGTAGAAAATTCTGTTAACTTGGATTCGTACGCGTATGCGCGTGCGCGTGTGCGCGCGAGGAAAGCGCGATTGTAAGAACGTGAGGAACGCGGCGCCGCAAGGCGCCCGGGATGGTCCGTGAAAACATTGGTGATTGCCGAGAAGCCCTCCGTGGCGCAGGACATCGTCCGGGCGCTGACGCCGGTGGCCGGCAAGTTCGACAAACACGACGAGTACTTCGAGAACGGCAAGTACGTCGTCACCAGCGCCGTGGGTCACCTGGTGGAGATCCACGCGCCGGAGGAATTCGACGTCAAGCGCGGCAAGTGGAGCTTCGCCCACCTGCCGGTGATCCCGCCCTACTTCGACCTCAAGCCGGTGGACAAGACCAAGTCGCGCCTGAACGCGGTGGTCAAGCTCGCGCGCCGCAAGGACGTGGCCGAGATCGTGAACGCCTGCGACGCCGGGCGCGAGGGCGAGCTGATCTTCCGCCTGATCGAGCAGTTCGCCTTCGAGGGCGACAGCCCGGGCAAGGGGAAGAAGGCGGGCGCGCACAAGCCGGTGCGGCGCCTCTGGCTGCAGTCGATGACGCCGCAGGCGATCCGCGAAGGCTTCGAGAAGCTGCGCAGCGAGCGCCAGATGGAAGGCCTGGCGCACGCCGCCCGCTCCCGCTCGGAAGCGGACTGGCTGGTGGGCATCAACGGCACCCGCGCGATGACCGCGTTCAATTCGCGCGACGGCGGCTTCTTCCTCACCACGGTGGGCCGGGTGCAGACGCCCACGCTCGCGATCGTCGTCGAGCGCGAGGAGCAGATCCGCAAGTTCGTCAGCCGCGACTACTGGGAGATCCACGCCAGCTTCGCCGCCGAGGCCGGCGAGTACCCGGCCAAGTGGTTCGACCCGAACTGGAAGAAGGACCCGGAGGACGCCGAGAAGCGCGCCGACCGCGTCTGGAGCGAGCAGGAAGCGCGGGCCATCGCCGACGCGGTGCGCGGCAAGAAGGCGACCGTCAGCGAGGAATCGAAGCCCAGCACGCAGGCGGCGCCCGGGCTGTTCGACCTCACGTCCCTGCAGCGCGAGGCCAACGGGCGCTTCGGCTATTCGGCCAAGACGACGCTGGCCCTCGCCCAGTCGCTGTACGAGCGCCACAAGGCGCTGACCTATCCGCGGACCGACTCGCGCCACCTGCCGGCCGACTACGTGAAGGTGGTGCACGACACCATGGGCATGCTGGCGGACAGCGGCATGCCGCACCTGGCGCCCTTCGCCCGGCAGGCGATCACCGAGCAGTACGTCAAGCCGATCAAGCGGGTGTTCGACGACAGCAAGGTTTCCGACCACTTCGCCATCATCCCGACGCTGCAGGCACCCAGCGGCCTGTCCGAGGCGGAGCAGAAGGTGTACGACCTGGTGGTGCGGCGCTTCCTGGCGGTGTTCTTCCCGAGCGCCGAATACATGGTCACGACCCGCATCAGCGAGGCCGCGGGCCACCGCTTCCGCACCGAAGGCAAGGTGCTGGTGCGGCCCGGCTGGCTGGCGATCTACGGCAAGGAAGCGGCCGAGGAGGTCGAAGGCGCCAAGGAAGGCGACAAGGGCCAGAACCTGGTGCCGGTGCAGCCCGGCGAGAAGGTGCTGGCGCAGTCCGTCGACGCCAAGGGCCTGAAGACGCGGCCGCCGGCGCGCTACAGCGAAGCGACGCTGCTGGGCGCGATGGAAGGCGCGGGCAAGTTCGTGGAAGACGACGAACTGCGCGAGGCCATGGCGGAAAAGGGCCTGGGCACGCCGGCCACGCGCGCGGCCATCATCGAAGGGCTGATCAACGAGAAGTACATGCTGCGCGAAGGCCGCGAGCTGATCCCCACCGCCAAGGCGTTCCAGCTGATGACGCTCCTGCGCGGCCTGGGGGTCGAGGAACTGAGCAAGCCCGAACTGACCGGCGAGTGGGAATACAAGCTGGCCCAGATGGAGCACGGCAAGCTTTCGCGCGAGCAGTTCATGCACGAGATCGCCGACATGACCAAGCGCATCGTCATGAAGGCCAAGGAGTACGACCGCGACACCGTCCCGGGCGACTATGCGACGCTGAAGACGCCCTGCCCGAACTGCGGCGGCGTGGTGCAGGAGACCTACCGCCGCTACAACTGCGTGGGCGGCAAGGGCAAGGAGCCCTGCGGCTTCTCCTTCACCAAGATCCCGGCCGGCCGCGCCTTCGAGCTCGACGAGGTCGAGCAGTTCCTGCGCGACAAGCGCATCGGCCCGCTGCAGGGGTTCCGCTCCAAGGCCGGATGGCCGTTCACCGCCGAACTCGCCCTCGCGTACGACGAGGAAGAGAAGAACTGGAAGCTGGAGTTCGACTTCGGCGAGGACAAGGACCCGGCCGCCACCGGCGAGATCGTCGACCTGTCGGCGCAGGAGCCGCTGGGCCCCTGCCCCAAGTGCGGCCACCAGGTCTACGAGTGGGGCAGCAACTACGTGTGCGAGCGCGCCGTGCCGACCGAGCACCATCCGGTGCCGACCTGCGATTTCCGCAGCGGCAAGATCATCCTGCAGCAGCCGGTGGAGCGCGAGCAGATGGCCAAGCTGCTGGCCACCGGCAAGACCGACCTGCTGGACAAGTTCGTCTCGATGCGCACCCGCCGGGCGTTCAAGGCCTACCTCACGTGGGACGCGGAAGCCGGCAAGGTGAACTTCGCCTTCGAGCCGCGCGCCTCCAAGTTCCCGCCGCGCAAGACGGCCGGCGCGGCGAGCGCGAAGACGGCGGTCGACAAGGCCGCGGCCAAGTCCCCGCCCGGCGGCGAAAAGGCGACGGCGAAGGCGGCGAAGAAGGTGGCGGCACCGGCGGCGAAGAAGGCGTCCGCGAAGAAGGCGGCGGCGCCCCGGAAGACGGCCGCCGGCCTGAAGCCGAGTCCGGAACTCGCCGCGGTGGTGGGCACCGAGCCGATCGCGCGCACCGAGGTGATCAAGAAGATCTGGGACTACATCAAGGCCCACGGGCTGCAGGACCAGAAGGACAAGCGCGCGATCAATGCCGACGCGAAGCTCAAGCCGCTGTTCGGCAAGAACCAGGTCTCGATGTTCGAGCTGGCCGGCATCGTCGGCAAGCACCTGTCCTCGGAGTAGGCCGTTCCTCCCTCCCCCGCCGGGGGAGGGCCGGGGTGGGGGCGCTCCCCGAGACAAATGCGCGCCTTCGTAGCATCATCGCGATCCCCCACAGCTCCAACGACCAGGAGGATCGATGACGCGCTCCCTCATCGCGGCCACTGCCATGGCCTTCGCCGCCGCCGGCGTGCAGGCGGCCGGCTTCAAGCTGGAAAGCCCGGACATCAAGGCGGGCGGCACGATGGACAAGAAGTTCGAGGCCAACGTGTTCGGCTGCGGCGGCGAGAACAAGTCGCCGGCGCTGAAGTGGAGCGGCGCGCCCAAGGACACCAAGAGCTTCGCCGTGACGGTGTACGACCCGGATGCGCCGACCGGCTCCGGCTGGTGGCACTGGTCCGTCATCAACATCCCGGCCAACGTCTCCGACCTCAAGCCCGACGCCGGCAACGCCAGCAACGCCAACCTGCCGCAAGGCGCGCGCCAGGTGCGCATCGACTACGGCACCGCAGCCTGGGGCGGCGCCTGCCCGCCGCCCGGCGACAAGCCGCATCGCTACGTCTTCACCGTGTACGCGCTCAAGACCGACAAGCTCGACATTCCGCAGGACGCAACGGCGGCGCTGGCCGGCTTCATGATCAACGCCAACAAGATCGACAAGGCCAGCTTCACGGCCAAGTACGGCCGGCCCAAGGCCAAGTAAGCCCGGCGCGCAAGGGGCGCGGCACAATGGTCCGGTGAAGCGCCCCGTCAGCCCTTCCGAAACGACGCCCGAGCTCGAGCGGCTGCGCCTGCGCAGCATCGCCGTGGCGGCGCTCGCACTGGTAGGGGTGCTCTACCTGCACCTGCTGTCGGCGCTGTTCGCCGGCCTCGCCGGCTTCGTGCTGTACCGGCGCGTGCGCGACTTCACCGGGCCGGCGCAGGGATCCTGGAAGACCCGCGCGCTGCGCTGGGTGATGGTGACGATCGCGGTGGCGGGGCTGGCCCTGCTGTTCGCCGCCGGCGCCGAACTGCTGTTCAAGTCGGGCGGCCTCGGCCGGCTGATGGACCTGGTGGCCGACACGCTCGACCAGTTGCGCGCCACGGCCCCGGGCTGGGTCGTCTCCCGGCTGCCCGAATCGGCCGACGCGGTGCAGCATGCCGTCAGCCGCTGGCTGCGCGAACACTCCGGCGAGATGCAGCGCTGGGGCGCCGAGGCCCTGAAGATCCTGGTGCACATCATCCTGGGCCTGGCGATCGGCCTGATGGCGGCCACGGCGGCACGCAATGCCGATGCCGGCCAGGTGCGGCGTCCGCTCACGCACCTGGCGCAGGCGCGCATGCTGCAGCTGGCCAACGCCTTCGGCGACGTGTTCTCGGCCCAGCTGCGCATCTCGCTGATCAACGCGGCGCTCACGGCCGTCTACCTGCTGGTGCTGCTGCCCGCCCTGGGCTACCGCATCCCGCTGGCGCCGACGCTGGTCGGCTTCACCTTCTTCGGCGGGATGATCCCCATCGTGGGCAACCTGCTGTCGAATTCGGCGATCACGATCGCGGCGCTCACCGTCTCGGTGTGGCTGGGCGTGGCGTCGCTGGTGTTCCTGGTGGTGATCCACAAGCTGGAGTACTTCCTGAACGCGCGCATCGTCGGCGGCCGCACCAACGTGCCGACCTACGCGATGCTCACTTCCATGCTGCTGCTGGAATCGGCCTTCGGCATGGCGGGCCTGGTCGCCGCACCGGTCTTCTGCGCCTGGCTCACGCGCGAGCTGCGGGATGGGGAGTGGGTGTAGGGGTGTGGTGACGCGCGTCATCGCCGGAACGCCTAGGCTGGTGGTGAACCGCGAAGCGCGTGAACCCCAGCGATGCTAAGCGCTGGGGTTCGGCCTGCGGCGCTCACCGCCAGCCTACGGGAGCCCCTCGGCGAAACGTCAGCCCGCCTGCCGCAGATGCCACGCCTTCGTCCGCGTGAAGGTCTGGATCCCGTACTTCGACAAGGTCAGGCCCACGCCCGAATCGCCCACGCCGCTCCACGGCAGGCGCGGGCTCACGCGGTCGCAGCAGTTCCAGTAGACGCTGCCCGCATGCACCTGCGAGAGGATGCGGCGGGCCCGCGCCTCGTCGGGCGTGTAGACGCCGGCCGTGAGCCCGTAGCGCGTGTCGTTCATCAGCCGGATGGCCTCGGCGTCGTCGCGCACCTTCTGGATGCCGATCACCGGGCCGAAGCTCTCCTCGCGCATGATCTCCATCGTGTGGTCGACGTTCACGACGACGGTCGGTTCGAACCAGTTGCCCGCGCCGCCGCCGACGCGCCCGCCGGTGAGCACGGTGGCACCCCGCGCGCGCGCGTCCGCCACCTGCGCGGCCAGCACGTCCAACTGCGGCCTGCGGGTGAGCGGGCCGATGTAGGTGTCCTCGCTCATGGGATCGCCCATGCGGAAGCCGCCGACGGCCTGCACGAAGGCCTCGACGAAGGCGTCGTGGATCTTCTCGTGCACGTAGATGCGCTCCACCGAGCAGCAGCTCTGGCCGGTGTTGTACATGGCGCCATCGGCCAGCGATTCGGCCGCGGCCTTCGGGTCGGCGTCCTCGCACACGTAAGTCGGGTCCTTGCCGCCCAGCTCCAGCTGCAGCTTGAGGAAACGGCTGCCCACCGCCTCGGCGATGCGCCGGCCGGTGCCATGCGAGCCGGTGAAGAACACGCCGTCCACGTCCTGCGCCAGCAGCGCGGAGCCGACCTCGCCGGCGCCCACCACGCAGGCCATCACCTGCTGCGGCACGCCGGCCTCGTGCAGCAGGCGCGCGATCTCCAGCCCCGTGAGCGCGGAATACTCGGAAGGCTTGTACAGCACCGCATTGCCGGTCGCGAGCGCCGGCAGGATCACGTTGCAGCCGACGAACCACGGGTAGTTCCAGGCCGAGATGTTGGCGATCACGCCCAGCGGCACGTGCTCGATCTGCTCGCGCATGCCGCCTTCCTCGTACACGGTCTCCGGCGCGATCGAGCGCTCGCACTCGGCCAGGAAGAAGTCGATGCGCGGCAGCAGGCCGTTCAGCTCGTTGCGCGACATGCGGATCGGCTTGCCGGTCTCGCGCGTCATGGTGACGGCCAGTGCGTCCAGTTGCGCGACCACGGCGGCGCGGAAGGCGCGCAGGCACTCCAGGCGCTCGGACAGCGGCCGCGCCGCCCACGCGGGCTGGGCCGCGCGCGCGGACTGCGCCTTGGCCGCCACGCTGGCGGCGTCGTCCGCGGGCAGGGTGGCGATCCGTTCGCCGTTGGCGGGATTGCGGATGTCGAGGGTGCTCATGGTCGGTTGCGGGCCGTGCGCGCGGCGGCCAGGAAGTCGCGCAGCAGCGGCGTGTCGTCGATCACGCCCAGCTCCGGGCGATGGAACTCGGGGTGCCACTGCACGGCCGCGACCCACGGGCCGCCGCTGTGCCGGATGGCCTCGATCACGCCGTCCTCGGGCGAGACAGCCTCGACCACGAAGCCGGGCGCGACGTCCTTGACGCCCTGGTGGTGCACGCTGTTGATCTTGTGCCGACCGGCCTGCAGCAGCTCCGCCAGGCGCGTGTCGCCCAGGATGTCGACCTGGTGGAAGTTCAGGTCGTAGATCTCGGCGTCGCGGTGCACCAGCGCCCCGGGCTTCTGGGTGCGGATGTCCTGGTACAGGGTGCCGCCATGGGCCACGTTGATCAACTGCATGCCGCGGCAGATGCCGAACACCGGCTTGCCGGCGGCGCTGAAGGCCTGGACCAGCGCGATCTCGTATTCGTCGCGGATGCGGTCGCCGTGCCACTCGGGGCGCAGCGGCTGCTCGCCGTAGCTGCCGGGCCAGACGTCGGCGCCGCCGTGCATCACCAGGCCGTCGAGCCAGCCGGCGTAGTCCTGCACGCTGACTTCGCCGCGGAAGGTCTCGCCGTCGAAGGACGGCACCATCACGGGCAGCGCGCCCTCGGACATCACCCAGTGCGCGGTGGACTGCTCGATCCACAGCAGGGTCTTGGAAGGTGCGGCCTTGCGCTCGCCGTCGGGGTGGAAGAAGCAGGCGCTGATGCCGATCTTCAATCTGTCGTTTGTCATGGGAACATCAATTCAACAGCCGGACGCAGAGGACGCAAAGAGTACGCAGAGAACGCGAAAGGCAAGCCACTTCAAGGATTTTTTTTGCGTCCTTTGCGTACCCTTTGCGTCCTCTGCGTCCGGAAGTCCGACTTCCATTCACATCGCCGCCAAGAACAGCCGCTCGAAATCCGCCGCCGTCACCGGCCGCGGGTTGGTGTGGTGGCAGATGTCCTTCACCGCGATGTCCACCAGCCGGGGCAGCTGCTCCTGCTTCACCCCATGCGACGACAGCGTGCCGGTGATGCCGATCTGCTGCTTCAGGTGCCCCAGCCAGCGCACGAAGCCCGGGCCGCCGCCACCGACCCGGCAGACGTGCGCCAGTTCCTCGAACTTGTCCGGCGCCGCCTCGATGTTCCAGCCCAGCACGGTCTCGATCATCAGCGCGTTCGCCAGGCCATGGTGCATGTCGCACACCGCGCCCAGCGCATGGGCGCAGGAATGCACCGCGCCGAGGTCCTTCTGGAACGCGATGGCGCCCATCATGGAAGACATCATCATGTCGCTGCGCGCCTCGATGCTGGCCGGCTCGCGCACCGCGCGCACCAGCGAGCGGGCGGCGATGCGCGTGCCTTCCAGCGCGATGCCGTCGCACAGCGGGTGGTACGCCGGCGACAGGTAGCTCTCGATGTTGTGGGTGAGGGCGTCCATGCCGGTGGCGGCGGTCACCTGCGGCGGCAGGCCGACCGTGAGCTCGGGGTCCGCGAACACTTTCCGCGCGAGGATCTTCGGGCTGAAGATCACGCGCTTGAGGTGCGTCTCGTCCTCGCTGATCACGGCGGAGCGGCCCACTTCGGAGCCGGTGCCGGCGGTGGTGGGCAGGGCCACGAAGTACGGCAGCGGGTTGGTGAGGGCGCGCACCTGCGGGTGGTCCCACGCGTATTCGAGGATGTCGCCATCGTGCGTCGCCGCCACGCCGACCACCTTGGCCACGTCGAGGGCGGCGCCGCCGCCGATGCCGATCACGCAGTCGGCGCGGTGCGTCTTGTACGCCGCCGCGCCGGCCATCACCTGGCCGGCGGTGGGATTGCCGAACACGCCGCCGAACACGAGCACGTCCAGCCCACCCAGGTGCGACTGGAACTCCGCCAGCGCGGGCAGCGCCGCGAGGCCGCGGTCCGTCACGATCAGCGGCCGCCGCAGGCCCTGGTCCTGCAGGTGCTGCGCGACCTCCCTGCGTGCGCCCGGCCCGAAGCGGATGTCGGTCGGAAAGGAAAAACTCGAGAGGCTCATCTCAGGTCCAGGTACATGTGGTTCTTGGCGTAGGAGCGGCCGCCGACGCGGATCGCGTCCGGCTCGACGCCGATCGACTGGAAGCCGGCCTGCGCGTACAGCGAAAGCGCGGAGGCGTTGCCTTCGGTGACGGTGAGCACCAGCGACTGGATGCCCGCCGCCCGCGCATGCGCCACCAGCGCGTCGAGCAGCGCCCGGCCGACCCCGCGGCCGGCCACCTCGGGGGCGACATACATGCCGACGACGGTCGCCTTGTGCCGGTTCTTGGCGCGGCGCTCGCGGTCGAGGGCCAGCATGCCGTGCATCGCAGCGCCTTCGAAGGCGCCCCAGGCCGTGAAATCCGGGGAGGCGATCCGCTGGGCTGCCATGGCCGGGGGCTGGGCCGCGTCCTCCTCGTAGCTGGAAGTGAAGGCCTCCGGATGCTCGCGCAGGGCACGCAGGCGCAGCGTGCGGTACGCGACCGCGTCGGCGGCAACCAGGCGTCGGACCTCCATGATCAGACGATCTCGAAGTAGCGGCGCAATTCCCAGTCGGTCACGGCGTCCTGCCACTGGCGCCATTCCCAGTCGCGGGTGGCGGCGAAGTGGTCGACGAAGGTGTCGCCGAGCCAGTCGCGCGCGATCTGCGATTCGCGGAACACCCGCGTGGTCTCGATCAGCGTGCGCGGCGCCCGCGGCACGTTCTCGCCGCCGACGTTGGTCCCGGTGATGGGCGGCGTGGTGAGCTTGAGGCCCTTCTCCACGCCGTGCATGCCGGCGGCGATCACCGCCGCCATGGCCAGGTAGGGATTCACGTCGGAGCCGGGGCAGCGCGTCTCCAGCCGCGTCGCCTTGGGCGAGCCCGCCAGCACGCGGAAGCTCGCGGTGCGGTTGTCGATGCCCCAGGTCGGCTTCACCGGCGCCCAGAAGCCGTCGACCAGCCGCTTGTAGCTGTTGATGGTGGGCCACAGCATCGGCCCGAAGTCCATCATGCAGGCGACCTGGCCGGCCAGGTAGCTCTCGAACAGCGCGCTCATCCTGCGCGACGACTCGCCGTCGTAGAAGAGGTTGGCCTTGCCGTCCGACAGGCTCTGGTGGATGTGGCCGCTGCAGCCCGGGTACTTGGGGCTCCACTTGGCCATGAAGGTGGGCATGATGCCGAAGCGCTTGCCGATCTCGCGCGCGCCGGTCTTGAACAGGATGGCGCGGTCGGCCTGCTCCAGCGCGGTGGAAAAGCCGATCGCCGCCTCGTACACGCCGGGCCCGGTCTCGGTGTGCAGGCCCTCGATCGGCACGCCGAAGGCCAGCATCTCGTCCATCAGCGCGTTGAAGAAGCCGGGGTTGTCGGCCATGCGCAGGATCGAGTAGCCGAACATGCCGGGCGTGATCGGCTCCGGCGGCTGGCCGTTGCGCGCGGCCCAGGTCTGCGGCGTGTCGCGGAAGTTGAACCACTCGAATTCCATGCCGCACATGGGCTGGAAGCCGAGCTTCTCGGCCCGCGCGAGCACGCGCTTGAGGGTCTGCCGGGGGCACAGCGGATGCGGCGAGCCGTCCTCGTTGACGAACTCGCCGAGGAAGAAAGGCACGTCGTTGTCCCAGGGCACGTTGCGCGCCGTGCCCAGGTCGATGCGCGCCAGCGCGTCGGGAAAGCCGTGCTGCCAGCCGGTGACCTGCGTGTTGTCGTAGGTCACGTCGTGCATGTCCCATCCCAGCACCACGTCGCAGAAGCCGAAGCCGCCTTCCGCCGCGCCCTCGAACTTGTCGACGTGCAGGAGCTTGCCGCGCAGCACGCCGTCGATGTCGCTCACGGCGACCTTCACCTTGCTGGCGTGGCTCTTGCGCAGCTTGTCCAGGGCGGGATGTTGCATGGCCGGGGGCGCTCCATCAGTGCACTCGCGTCTGCTATCTTGACAGCCTTCGCCGCGGCTGTGTGGCGTCACCCCGTGGAGGAGTTTCCTTGCCCGCAGCGATGATCCTGACCTGGCCCGTGGTCGCGGCGGTCCTGTGCGGCGCCCTGCTGCACGCGGGCTGGAACGCGGTCGTGAAGGCCAGCAGCGACAAGGCCCTGGACACCGCGGTGATCCACACCCTGGCCTCGCTGGTGGCCCTGCCATTGGTGTTCGTCGTCGGCCTGCCGCGTGCAGCCGCCTGGCCCTACATCCTCGCCTCGGTCACGATCCACATCGGCTACTACATCGCCCTGGTCGGGGCCTACAAGCACGGGGAGCTGGGGCTCACCTACCCGCTGATGCGCGGCACGGCGCCGCTGCTGGTGGCACTGTCCGCGACGGCCATGTTCGGTGAATCGCTGTCGCCGCTGGCCTGGGCCGGCGTGCTGGGCGTGAGCTGCGGCGTGCTGGCGCTGGGCCTGTCGCGGCATGCCATGGATTCGCCGCGCGCCGTGGCGTTCGCCCTCGCCAACGCGGTGGTGATCGCGCTCTACACGGTGGTCGACGCGCTGGGCACGCGCGTTTCCGGCGATGCGCTGCAGTACGTGGCGGGGCTGTTCGCGCTGGAGGGCTGGCCCTTCGGCCTGATGGTGCTGGCGCGCCGGGGCTGGGCGCGGGCCTGGCCCTACGCGCGGCAGCGCGCGCCGATCGCGCTGGTCGGCGCCTGCGCATCGCTGGCCTCCTACGGCATCGCGCTGTGGGCCATGACGCGCGCGCCGGTCGCCACCATCGCGGCGCTGCGCGAGACCTCCGTGCTGTTCGCCGCCCTGCTGGGCACCTGGCTCCTGAAGGAGGCATTCACGCTGCGGCGGGCCATCGGCACGGCGGCCATCGTGGCCGGCGTCATGGCCTTGAGGCTCGGCTGAGCCAGGGCGCTCGCGGGGAAACCCGGAGCCCGATTCGCGAGGACGTGGGGTCGCCGGCCCACTGCCGCATCGCCGGCTCGAATGTTGAGCTGAATACATTGCGGCCCCCGCGCCGCCTGCGTAGGATGGTCTGCATCCTTCATCCTCAAGGGAGGTTTCTCTCGTGCCAACCAATCGCGACATCGCCTCGCGCCGCACGGTGGCCCTCGTGGGCCCCAGCGCCGCAGGCAAGACCAGCCTGGCCGAAGCCTTGCTGTGGAAGGCCGGGGCGGTGGGCGCACCCGGCAGCGTCGAAAAGGGCAGCACCGTGTCCGACCACGACCCCCTGGAAAAGAGGGCCCTGCGCTCGCTGAACACGACGCTGCTGCACTTCACGCACCGCGACATCACCACCCACCTCGTCGACACGCCTGGCGCGCCCGATTTCCTCGGCCAGTCGCTGCCGGCGCTGGAAGCGGTGGAAACGGCCGCCATCGTGATCAACGCCTCGACCGGCGTCGAGCCGATGGCGGTCCGCATGATGGAATGGGCGAAGCAGCGCGAGCGCGACCGCATCATCGTGGTCAACAAGATCGATGCGCAGGGCGTCAACCTGGAGGCGCTGCTGCAGGACATCCAGGCCGCCTTCGGCCGCGAATGCCTGCCGGTGAACCTGCCTTCGCAGAAGGGCGAGGCGGTGCTGGACTGCTTCTGGAAACTGAAGGACGACGGCCCGCCGCCCGACTTCTCCTCGATCGAGCAGGCGCATCGCGCGCTGGTCGAACAGGTGGTGGAAGTCGACGCAGCCTTCGTCGAGCGCTACCTCAACGAAGGCGACGTCGATCCGGCCGAACTGCACGCACCGCTGGAGCAGGCGCTGCGGGAAGGACACCTGGTGCCCGTGTGTTTCGTTTCGTCGCGCACCGGCGCGGGCGTGCCGGAACTGCTGGACGTGATCGAGCGGCTGCTGCCCGATCCCACCGAAAGCAATCCCCCTGCCTTTCTCGAAGGCGAGGGCGATGCGGCCAGGCCGATCGAGGCCGTCGTCGACCCTGACAAGCACGTGCTGGCGCACGTGTTCAAGATCACGCAGGACCCGTACGTGGGCAAGATGGGCGTGATCCGCGTGCACCAGGGCAGCGTCACCAAGGACAGCCAGCTCTATGTCGGCGACGGGCGCCGGCCGTTCAAGGTCGGCCACCTGTTCATGCTGCAGGGCAAGGAGCTCAAGGAGGTGGCCAAGGCCGTCCCCGGCGACCTGTGCGCCATCGCCAAGGTGGAGGAACTGCACTTCGACGCGGTGCTGCACGACGCCGCCGAGGATTCGCACATCCACCTCAAGCCGCTGGAGTTCCCGGTGCCGGTGCACGGGCTGGCGATCATGCCCAAGCGGCGCGCGGACGAACAGCGGCTGCACGACATCCTGCAGAAGCTGATCACGGAAGACCCCTGCCTGAAGGTCGAACACGTCGCCACCACCAACGAGACGGTGGTCTACGGCCTGGGCGAACTGCACCTGCGCACGCTGCTCGATCGGCTGCAGGAGGTGCACAACTGCCAGGTCGAGACCCGGCCGCCGCGCATCGCCTACCGCGAGACCATCACCGCCAATGCGGAAGGCCACCACCGCCACAAGAAGCAGACCGGCGGCGCCGGCCAGTTCGGCGAGGTGTTCCTGCGCATCGAACCGCTGCCGCGCGGCAGCGGCTTCCAGTTCGCCGACGAGGTCAAGGGCGGCGCGATCCCCAACAACTTCATGCCGGCGGTGGAGAAGGGCGTGCGCGCGGCGATGGAAGAAGGCGTGGTCGCGGGCTATCCGGTGGTGGACCTCAAGTGCATCGTCTACGACGGCAAGCACCACACGGTGGACAGCAAGGAAATCGCCTTCGTCACCGCCGGCAAGAAGGCGCTGCAGGCCGCGGTGCAGGCCGCGCGGCCCTGCGTGCTGGAGCCGATCGTGAACGTGGAGATCACGGCGCCCGAGGCCGACATGGGCGACATCACCGGCGATTTGGCCTCACGTCGCGGCCAGGTGAGCGGCACCAAGGGCGATACCGCGGGCACGCTGACGGTGATGGCGCAGGCACCGCTGTCGGAGCTTGCCAGCTACCAGTCGCGCCTGAATTCGCTGACCGGCGGCCAGGGCCGCTACACGATCGCGTTCAGCCACTACGAGCCGGTGCCGCCGACCGTGCAGCAGCAGCTGGCCTCGCAGTACAAGCTGAAGGACGAAGGGTAAAGCCGTCATCCCCGCGGAGGCGGGGACCCAGGGCTTTCCAAGCAAAAGCGGCCGTCGGCCGCTTTTGTTCCTCTGGGCCCCCGCCTGCGCGGGGGTGACGGGATGGGTGCGCGGAGTGACGGCCTTGGGGCCCCCGCCTGCGCGGGGGTGACGGAATGGGTGCGCGGGGTCAACGGAATGGGTGCGCGCGGTGACGGCGCTGGCGCTACCGCCCGTGGCCGCGGCCGTGCCAGCCGCCACCCTGGCCCTGCACCCCGGGCTGCTGCTGGTCGACGGTGCCTTGCTGACGCTGCCAGCCACGCTCGCCGCCGCGTTCGCGGTGCGCCGGCGCCACGCGTTGCGGCTGCGGTTGCTGCACCGGCCGCACCTGCTGCTGCGGCACCGGCACGGCCTGCTGCGGCGCGGACTGCACGAGGGGGCGCACGGGCTGCGTGAACTGGCGCGGCGGCGGCACGTTGCCGGCCTCGCGCTGCTGCTGCTGGCGCTGTTCACGCTGCTGGCGCCACGCCTCGCGCTGGGACGGGTCCCGCTGCGCCTGCTCGCGCAGCGCCTGGATGCGGCCGGCGTGGTCCTGCTGCTGGCGCAGCACCTGCTCCTGCTGCTGGCGCAGCGCCTCACGCTGGCCGCGCAGGTCCTGCGGGGTTCGCCCGCCTTCCGCCTGGCGCTGCTGCTCGCGGGCATTGCGTTCGGCGTCGCGCTGCAGCCTGTCCTGCTCGCGCTGGGCCCGGAACTGCTCGCGCACCGCCGGCGATGCTTCGCGGCCGCCGAAGAAACGCGGCGCCACGCCCGGCTGCAGGCCGGCCGGCGGGCTCGCCTGCAGGCGCGGGACCGGACGCTGGACATCGGGGCGCTGCCGCTCCGGACGCGCCGGCACGACGTTCATGATGGCGTGGCCGATCGACTGCGAATTCAAGGGCTGCCAGTGCCGGTACACCGGCCGGCCGCGGCGGAAGTCGTCCTCCCCGACGGCCGTGACGGCGAACGGCCGGTTGCGCCACTGGTGGTTGCTGAAGTTGCGCGGATGCGTGTTCAGGTTGATGTTGAAGTTGGCGAAGCCCACGTAGCGCGGCGAGTGGCGGAAGGCGGGCCACCATGCTTCGCCGGGTGCGAGCGGATACCAGCCCACGGCCGGCCCGGAACCGACCGCCAGCCGCGTGCCGCCGCCACCGAGGAACACCACCAGCGCCGGCGAATACACCGGCCGGTGCGCCAGCCGCCCGGGCACCCAGGCCCAGCGGTTCGCGACCATGGTCCAGCGGCCGTAGTGGAAGGGCGCGAAGCCCCAGGGCGCGTCGTCGATCCAGGTCCAGCCCCAGGGCGAGATCCAGCTCCAGTGGCCGTAGCGGTAGGGCGCCCAGTTGGCCACCTGCACGGTGGGGTACCAGATCGCGCCGTAGTTCGGGTCCTGGCTCCAGGTGCCGTACGGATCGAGCTGCGCGTAGCCCACCACGCCGCGCGGCACGTAGCGCGCGGCCACCGACTGGTCCTCGGCGCGATTGCGCTCGGCGGCCCAGACGGAGAAGTCGTCCTGCACGTAGCCCGGCCCCTGCACCTGCGCCAGGAAGCGGCCGGCGAAGCTGGCGTTCTGGCCGGCGCCCATCTGGATGGACTCGCCGCCTTCGCCGAAGACGGAGCCGTAGCCGCTTTCCACCGTGACCCGCGTTTCGCCGCTGCGTGCATCCACGTCGATGCGGTAGTCACCGGGCTGCATCGCGCGGAACGCGAGGTTGGGCGTGTCGACCTCGACGTTCTCGCCCTGCGAGACGTCGCGCACCCGCACGTTCAGCGTGCCTTGCTGCAGGATCACCTTGAGCGCGCGTTCATCGAGGTCGTTCACGCCAAGGTGGCTTTCGCCGTCGAGGTGCAGCGTGGTGGTGCCCACCTGCATCTCGGCGCGGGCGCCCCGGTCCGTCCACAGGCGGTCGCCGGCGGTGATGGGGCGGTTGGCGGGCAGGTCCGTCCATTCTTCGTCGCCCTGCGGCGCGAAGACCACGCCGCCCTGCCGATAGCTCACGTAGCCCACGCGCGCCGGGGGGTCCTGCGCATCCTGCACTTCCTGCGCGAAGGCAGCGCCGGCCACGCCCACCAGCACGATCGCGGCGAGCCAGAAATAGCGCCAGAGGCGGCGCTGGTGCAAGGTGGTCATGGCGGGTTGCAGACGGGACTTCATGGTCTCTCCCTCAACGCGCCAGCGTGAACTCCTGCTGTGAACGCCCCGTAAATTCCGCAACCTGCCGCATGAGCGAAGCGGCCGCACGTGATTTCTTCACGGCACGACCGGCGGCAGGCGGGAAGGGGGTGCGTGGCCCGGATTCGCATCGGCGCACCGCCAGCGTACGCCTGCCGCTGGGCCAGCGGAAGATAGGGACACTGCCTAGGAAAACGGCAATTCTCTTTACGAACGGAAGATCGCTTCGAGGTCCGCTTCGCCGTTGGCGTTGTCGAGTTGCAGGCTGCCCTCGATGTGATCGAGGTGGTCCAGCATGATCTTCTCGGCCCGTGCGCGATCGCGCTTGGCCACCGCGTCGATGATCAACTCGTGCTCGTCGTCGCGGCAGCTTTGCGCCGTCGGCGCGTCGTACAGGAAGATGGTCAGGCAGGTGAGCATGCACAGCTCGCGCATCGTGCGCGCCAGCGCCGAATTGCCGCCCAATTCGGCCAGCAGCGTGTGGAACTCGCCCGAAAGCCGGATCACCGCGCGCTTGTCGCCGCGCCGGCGCGCGTCCACTTCCAGTTCCACGTGCTGGCGCAGGCGCTGGATCTTCTCGTTGGAAAGGGTGTCGACCAGCCGCCGCAGCACGGCCGGCTCGATCAGCCGGCGGGCCTCGAACACGTCGCGCGCCTGCTCCGTCGTCGGCTTGGCGACGTAGGCGCCGCGCTGCGGGAACAGCTCCACGATCTGCTCGTGCGCCAGCCGCGCCAGCACCTCGCGGATGCGCGCGCGGCTGACGCCGAAGATGTCCGCCATCTTCTCCTCGCCCAGCTTGGTGCCGGGATGCAGGCGGTGTTCGAGGATGGCGATGTAGATCTTCTCGTAGATCTCGTCGACGCTCTTTTCGCGTTCGACCTTGACGGCGGGGAGCTTGCGCGCGGCGGCGGGCATGGAAACGGGTGGCGCAGAGGCGGTTCGGGGCTGGCGCGCGATTCTAGCGGGCGCCCCGTCGGCGGCCTCGCGCGGCGCGTGCACGTGGTTCAGGCCCATTGGAACAGACCTCCCCAGCCCGTGACCGCGGCCGGCGACGCGCCGGCGGCGCGCAGCATGCCCCAGACGGTGGTGCTCACGGTGTCCAGCAGCGGGATGCCGCGCGCCGCCTCGAAGTCTTGCGCAAGCTGGGCGGCGCGCAGGTTGGTGCAGTAGGTGGCGATCGCCTGCGGCCGCGCCTGAGCCACTTCGTCCATCAGGGTGCGCAGCGTGCGCGGCGCGACCTCGGCGAAGTCGTGGTTGACGCGGATGCCGAGATGCTGCTCGGCGACCACCTCGATGTCGAGCGTGCGGTAGTTCGCCACGATGCGCTCCTGCACGTCCGCGGTGTAGGGCGAAACGAGCGCCAGGCGCCGGATGCCCTTGAGCGCCAGCAGCTCGTTGAGCGCCAGCACCGCGGTGGTGGCCACGATGCCGGTGCGCTCGCGGATGCGCTCCACGAGCTGCCGGTCGCGGTCGAAGCCGAGCCAGCCGGCGGCGGTGCCGCTCCAGCCGATCACGTCGACCTTCGCGTCGGCCAGCAGTTCGGCCGCGGCCAGGATCTTGCTGTCGTCGAACTGGCCCAGCGCCTGCGCGTCGAGCGCGATCTCGGTCACGCGGAAGCGCGAGAAATGCGCGCTGGCGCCGGGCAGGCCGGCCACGATCGCGCTGGTCAGGGGCTCCAGCGCCGTGTTGGAGGAGGGGGTCAGCACCCCGAGTCGCAAGGGTCGGTTCATGGCTGCAAGTCTAGGACAGGCGAGCCGGATGTTCGACATTTCTGCGTGCCGTTTGTCGACACTGGTGTAAACACCAAGACCGCGACACGCCCCACTCCCGGATAGTTCGCATCACTCCGGACCGGCCGCCGCCCCTCGCCTGGCGTGCCGGGGAAGCCGCCGACCTCCTCCTCGATAGCCATGATGAAACCCACGCGCGATCCGCAATCTTCCGCCCAGCGATTGTCGACAATCTTGTTTGCATCCTGTCCCGGCGAAGCCCGCACCGGCCGGGCGCTGCAGGAGGCACGCCTTGGCTGATGCCGCCCTGGACCTGGTGCTGCGCAACGCCCGCGTCGCCACCGCCAGCGACACCTTCGCCTGCGACATCGGCGTGCGCGCCGGCCGCATCGCGCTGCTCGGCGAAGGCCTGCCCGCCGGCACCCGCGAGATCGACGTGGCGGGGCGCACCGTCACCCCCGGCGGCGTGGACGCGCACTGCCACCTCGACCAGCCGATGGAAGGCCCGGCGAAGATGGCGGACGACTTCCTCACCGGCACGCGGTCCGCGGCCTGCGGCGGCACCACCACCGTGATCCCCTTCGCCGCCCAGATGAAGGGTCAGTCGCTGGAAGCCGCCGTGCTGGACTACCACGGCCGCGCCGAAGGCAAGGCGTCGGTCGACTACGCCTTCCACCTGATCGTGAGCGACCCCACGCCGCAGGTGCTCACGAAGGAGCTGCCGGCGCTGATCGGCCAGGGCTACACCTCGTTCAAGGTCTACATGACCTATGACGACCTGAAGCTGGACGACGGCCAGATCCTCGACGTGCTGGAAGTCGCCCGCACCCATGGCGCCCTGGCGATGATCCACGCCGAGAACGCCGACTGCATCGAGTGGCTGACCAGGCGCCTCGAAGCGGCCGGCCGCACTGCGCCGCGGTGGCATGCGCACGCGCGGCCGATGCTGGTGGAGCGCGAGGCGACGCACCGTGCCATCGCGCTGTCGGAACTCGTCGACGTGCCGATCCTGATCGTGCACGTCTCCGGCCGCGAGGCGATCGAGCAGATCCGCTGGGCCCGCGCCCACGGCCTGTCGGTGTTCGCCGAGACCTGCCCGCAGTACCTCTTCCTCACCGCCGAAGACCTCGGCATCGACGACAGCTACCAGGGCGCGCGCTGCGTCTGCAGCCCGCCGCCGCGCGACAAGGCCAACCAGGAAATCATCTGGGACGGACTGGGCGACGGCCTGTTCACCGTGTTCTCGTCCGACCACGCGCCCTTCCGCTTCGACGATCCGCAGGGCAAGAAGATCGGCGGCGAGGAGGTCGCCTTCCGCCACATCCCGAACGGCATTCCCGGCCTGGAGACGCGGCTGCCGCTGCTCTATTCCGAAGGCGTGCTGGGCGGCCGCATCACGCTGCAGAAGTTCGTCGAGCTCACCGCCACCAACCCCGCCAAGGCCTACGGCCTGCATCCGCGCAAGGGCACGATCGCCGTCGGCAGCGATGCGGACCTGGTGGTGTGGGACGAGCGGGCGCTCACCGTCGACAACGGAAAACTGCACCACGCCGTCGACTACACGCCCTACGAAGGCATGCCGCTGAAGGCGTGGCCCGGCCTGACGCTGCTGCGCGGCGACGTGGTCTGGGACGGCCGCAACTTCACGGGCCACCCGGGCCGCGGCAGGTTCCTGCCCTGCGGCACCCCTTCCCTTCTTCCGCGGAGGCCCTGATGGCGCGCGTGCTCCTGATCAACCCCAACATCAGCGACAGCGTCTCCGACCTGATCCGCGCGGAGGCACGGCGCAGCGCCTCGCCCGGCACGCAGGTGGACGTGCTGACGGCGCCCTTCGGCGTCGCCTACATCGAGACCCGCTTCGAGGCGCTGCTGGGCGCGCATGCCACCGCGCAACTCGCGGCGCAGCACTGCGCCGCGTACGACGCGGTGGTCGTCGCCGCCTTCGGCGACCCCGGCCTGCCCGGCTTGCGCGAACTGCTGCCGGTCCCGGTGACCGGCATGACCGAAGCCGCGCTCGCCACCGCGCACCTGCTCGGGCACCGCATCTCCATCATCGCGATCTCCCAGCGCATCCAGGCCTGGTACCGCGAGGTGGTGGAGGGCTACGGCTTCGGCGGCCGGCTGGCCAGCATCCGCGCGCTCGACCGCCCGCTTTCCAGCATCGGCGGCGTGCAGGAGGAACACGCGCAGGCGCTGCGGGCCCTCGCCGAGAAGGCCGTGGCCGAGGACGGCGCCGAAGTGATCATCCTCGCCGGCGCGCCGCTGGCGGGACTGGCGCGCTCCCTGCACGGGCAGCTGCCGGTGCCGGTGGTCGACGGCGTCTCCAGCGCCGTGCGCCACGCCGAAACCCTCGCGGCCCTGCAACCCGGCCGCGCCCTGCAAGGCAGCTTCGCGCTGCCGCCTGCCAAGCCCCACAAGGGCCTGCATCCCGCCATCGCCGCGTTGCTGGATCGCCAGCCCCGCTGAAGCCCCGCCCCCAGGAGACACGCCGTGAACCATCCGCCCGCCGCCCTGCACCTCGAGGTGCCCCTTGCCGCCAGCGCCGCCGCCGACGCAGCGCCTTCGAAGGTACGCTGGAAGATCTTCCTGATGATGCTGATGCTCATCTCGATCAACTACATCGACCGCGCCTCGCTGTCGGTCGCCATGCCGCTGATCGCGAAGGAATTCGACATCGGCCCCGCGGTGCAGGGCCTGCTGCTGTCCTCGTTCTTCTGGACCTATGCCTTCATGCAGATTCCCGGCGGCATGCTGGCTGACCGCTACGGGCCGCGCAGCGTGATCGCCGGCGCCACCCTCGGCTGGGGCTTCTTCCAGGCGATCGCGGCGGTCTGCACGGGTTGGGGCAGCTTGCTGGTGACGCGGCTGGGCCTGGGCGCGACCGAGGCACCGATCTACCCCGCCGGCGGCAAGCTCAATGCGATCTGGATGACGCAGAACGAGCGCGGCCGCGGCGCGACCCTGCTCGATGGCGGAGCGCCGCTCGGTGCGGCGCTGGGCGCGCTGATCATCGCGGGCCTCATCTCCCACTTCGAATCCTGGCGCGCCTCCTTCGTGGTGGCCGGCATCGGCACCATGCTGGCCGGCTTCTTCGCCTGGTGGTACATCCGCAACCACCCGCGCCACCATCCCGCCGTCAACGAGGCCGAGGCTTCGTACATCGAGCAGGCGCATGCGGCCGACCGCGCCGCCGAACCGGCCAACGCCAGCGGCCGCGTGCTGGACTTCTTCAAGTTCCGCTCCGTCTGGGGCATGTTCTTCGGCTGGATGTTCTTCAACGCGCTGTTCTACGGCCTGCTGACCTGGATGCCGACCTACCTCTCCAAGGTGCACGGCCTCGACATCAAGCAGATGGGCGGGGCGGTGTTCATCATGTTCTTCTCCGGTTTCGTGGGCGAGATGGTGGGAGGCTGGATCGCCGACAAGTGGAAGGCCGCCGGTGCCTCGCAGGCCACGGTGCTGCGCACCCTGTTCGGCATCGCTTCGGTGATCGCCACGGTCGCGATCTACAACGTCGCCAGGTTCAAGGATCCCGTCACCGTCGTCGTCCTGCTGTCGGTGACGCTCTTCTTCCTGCGCTGGTGCGGCCTGTTCTGGTGCATCCCCTCCATTCTCGGCACGCGCGACCGCGTCGGCTTCCTCGGCGGCACGATGAACCTGGGCGGCAACTGCGCCGGCATCGGCGTGCCGATCCTGGTCGGCGTGATCGTGCAGGCCACCGGCTCCTACGACCTCGCGCTGACGCTGTTCGCCGCCGCCGGCGCCGGCCTGTTCGTCTGCTCCACGCTCCTGATCGACTACAGCCGCAAGCTGCCGGTCTGATCCCTACCCACCCTCACTCCCGGAGACCCCCATGCGCTTTCGCCTTCTCCTCGCCGCGTTCGCCGCGGCCACCCTGGCCGCGACGCTGGCCTTCCCCGCCGCCGCCCAGGAGCGGATCAAGTTCAAGGCGATCGGCCAGCCGCTCGCCACCGGCCTGATCCAGAAGAACAGGGAGCAGCCCTTCTTCGAGCACTTCGCCGAGAAGACCGGGCTGCCGATCGACGTCGACTACAAGCCGATCGACACGCTGGGCGTCAAGGACACCGAGCAGCTGCGCGTGATGAAGGCGGGCCTGTTCGACATCGTGTCGCTGCGCGTGTCGCAGAACTCGCGCGACGAACCGACCATCCTGGGCCTGGACCTGGTGGGCGCCTCGCCCGACTACGCCACCGGCCGCAAGGTCGCCAACGCCTATTTCGACACCATCGATGCGCGGCTGCAGCAGCAGTTCAAGGTCAAGCTGCTGGGGGTGTGGCCCTTCGGCCCGCAGATCCTGTTCTGCAAGAAGCCGATCGCCAAGCTCGCCGACGTGAAGGGCATGAAGGTCCGCGTGTACGACCAGAACCTGGCGAAGTTCATCGAGCTGGTCGGCGGCACGCCGGTGCCGGTCTCCTTCGCCGACACGCACCAGTCGCTGTCGCTCGGGGTGGTGGATTGCGCGATCACCGGTCCCAGCTCCGCCAACTCCGCCGGCTGGCCCGAGGTGACCACGCACCAGCTTCCGATCGGCTTCCAGATGGCCCTGAACGGCTACGCGATCTCCATGAAGGCGTGGAACAGCCTGAAGCCGGACCAGCAGGCGAAGCTGAAGACCGCCTTCGAGGGCCTGACGGACGACATCTGGAAATACTCCGAGGAACTGTTCCAGGACGCCCTGAACTGCAACGCCGGCAAGGACCCCTGCACGACGGGCAAGAAGTTCAAGCTGGTGAACGTGCCGGTCACGGCCGCCGACGGCGACCTGATCCGCAGCGCGGTGACCAAGGTCTCGCTGCCCGTCTGGGCCGAGGTGTGCGACAAGTCCAATCCCGGCTGCTCGCAGAAGTGGCGCTCCACCGTCGCACCGGTGCTGGGGCTGAAATGAGCACTGCGCTGCAACGTGACGCCCTGCTCGCGCCACGCGCCGCGAGCGAGGCCACCGAAGCCGCACCCGCCAGCCTGAAGGAGCGGGTCGAGTCCGTCCTCGCCACGGTCTTCGGCCTGGTCTTCATCGGGCTGGCGATGCTGGTGACCGTCGAGACGCTCTCGCGCAAGCTGTTCAACGTCTCGCTGCAGGGCGCCGACGAACTGGGAGGCTACGCGCTGGCGGTCGGCTCCACCATCGCCTTCAGCCTGGCGCTGATGGGCCGCAACCACATCCGCGTGGACGTCTTCCACGAGCGCCTGCCGCGGCGCGCGCAGGCCTTCGCGAACTGGATGGCCATCCTGTCGCTGGCGGTGTTCGGGGTGTTCATCGCCTACGTGGCCTTCAAGGTGCTTGGCGACACGCTGCAATACCGCAGCACCGCGCAGACGCCCTGGGCCACGCCGCTGATCATTCCGCAGAGCGTCTGGTATGCGGGCCTGGTCATCTTCGCGCTGGTCGCCTGCGGCTACGCATTGCGCGCCACGCGGCTGCTGTTCGGCGGCGGCATCGACACGCTGAACCGCGACTTCCAGCCGAAGAGCGCCAAGGAGGAACTGAAGGAAGAACTCGACGACCTGGCGCACCGCCAGGCCGAAGGAGGCCAGCCATGAGCGTCACCCTCATCTCCCTCGCCTTCTTCGCCATGCTCGGCATGATGCTGGTGGGCCTGCCCATCGCGACCTCGATGGCCGCGGTGGGCATCGTCGGCGGCATCGCCGCCTATGGCCTGCCCTTCATGGACTCGATCGCTCCGGTGGTGTGGGGCGTGCAGAACGAGAACCTGCTCACGTGCATCCCGCTGTTCGTGCTGCTGGGGGAACTGCTGCTGCGCTCCGGCATCGCCGACCGCATGTACGTGGCGCTCTCGGCCTGGCTGGGGCGCATGCCGGGCGGCCTGCTGCACACGAACATCGGCAGCTGCGCGCTGTTCGCCGCGACCTCGGGTTCTTCGGTGGCGACGGCGGCGACCATCGGCACGGTGGCGCTGCCCTCGCTGCAGAAGCGCGGCTACCCGATGCGCGCTTCGCTCGGTTCGCTGGCCGCCGGCGGCACGCTGGGCATCCTGATCCCGCCCTCGGTCAACATGATCGTGTACGGATCGCTGACCAACAACTCGATCGGCAAGCTGTTCATCGCCGGCATCGTCCCCGGCCTGCTGCTCACCGGCTGCTTCATGCTGTGGATCACCCTGTCCAACATGGCCGGCGGCAACCCGATCCGCGAACCGGTGGTTCCGCTGCGGGAGCGGGTGCGCACGCTCGCCTACCTGGTGCCGCCGCTGGTGGTGTTCGGCATCGTGATGGGAAGCCTCTACTTCGGCATCGCCACGGCGACCGAAAGCGCGGCGCTCGGCGTGATGGCAGCCCTGTTCTTCGTCTGGCAGTCCGGCAAGATGACATGGGAGGTGATGCGCACCTGCTTCATCTCCACCGCACGCGTGAGCGGCATGATCCTGCTGATCATCACCGCCGCCTTCATCCTCAACCTGGCGATCAGCCTGACGGGCGTGGCCGAGGCGATGACGAAGTGGGTGGCGGGACTCGGCCTGTCCGCCACCGGCCTGATCCTGGCGCTGATCGTCTTCTACCTGATCCTCGGCATGTTCATGGACGTGCTCTCGATGCAGGTGGCGACGATTCCCATCACCTACCCGATCGCCACCGCGCTGGGCGTCGATCCGATCTGGTTCGGCATCTTCATCGTGCTGATGTGCGAGCTGGGCCTGATCACGCCGCCGGTGGGCATGAACCTGTTCGTGGTGCACGGCATCCGCCCCGACAAGGGCGGCATCGAGGATGCGATCTGGGGCGCGCTGCCCTATGCGCTGATCATGATCCTGTTCACGCTGCTGCTGATGGCGGTGCCGCAGCTGGTGACCTGGCTGCCGGCGCACATGTGACATGGCACGCGACGAGGCATTGTGGCGGCTCCCCGCCACCGAACTGGCGCGCCGCTACCGCGAGGGCAGCCTGACGCCGCTGGCAGTGGCGCAGGCCTGCCTGGCGCGGCTGGAGGCGGTCAACCCGAAGATCAACGCGGTGGTCGCGCGGCGCGACGCGCCCTTCATGGACGAGGCCGAGGCCGCGACGGAACGCTTCGCCCGCGGCGAGCCGCTGTCGCCCCTGGACGGCATCCCGCTGTCGGTGAAGGACAGCCTCTACACGCGCGATGCGCCCACCACCTGGGGCTGCCCGGCCCTGCGCGCGCATGCGATGGGGCAGGACGAACTGGCGGTCGCCCGCGCCCGCGCCGCCGGCGCGCTGATCGTCGGCAAGACCAACGTGCCGGAGTTCGCCCTCGAGGGCTACACCGGCAATCCGGTCTTCGGCGTCACGCGCAATCCGTGGCAGCTGGATCTCACGCCGGGCGGCTCCAGCGGCGGCGCCGTGGCCTCGGTCGCGGCCGGCATCACGCCACTGGCCATCGGCCAGGACGGCGGCGGCTCGATCCGCAGGCCGGCCTCGCACACCGGTCTGGTGGGGCTCAAGCCGACGCTGTCCGCGGTGCCGCGCGAGCACGTGCTGCCCAGCCTGCTGCTGGACTTCGAGGTGATCGGGCCCCTGGCGCGCACGGTGGCCGACGCGCGGATGCTGTTCGAGGTGATGCGCGGGCCGGCTCCGGTGGACCGGTCCTCGCTCGCCGCGGCGCAGGCTGCGGCGGTGCCCCGGCCGGCGCGCGCCTTGCGCATCCTCTATGTGGAGCGATTCGGCGCGGCGCCGCTCGATCCGCAGATCGCCGCCAGCCTGCGGCAGGCCGCGCAGCGGCTGGCGCAGCTCGGGCACGAGGTGCGCGAAGGGGCCCTGCCGCTGGACCTCGACTTCTATGCCGGAGCCTGGCCGCAGATCGGGCAGGCCGGGCTCGCCCACCTGTTCGACCAGCATCCGGACTGGGCGCAGCAGGCCTCGCCGAAATACCTGGGGATGGCGGAACAAGGCCGGGCCATCCCCGCCGCGCGCCTGTGGCAGATCCTCGAGGAGGTGAAGCGCCTGCGCCGCGACAGCGTGGAATTGTTCGCGTCGGTGGACGCGATCGTGCTGCCTTCGGCGGCGGCGCTGCCCTGGAAGGCGGAGGACGCGTACCCGACCCGCATCGATGGCCAGGAGGTCGGCCCGCGCGGTCACGCGGTCTATACGGGCTGGGTGAATGCCGCGGGCCTGCCGGCGCTGGCGCTGCCCTGCGAGCCCTCGCGGGAGGGCCTTCCCATCGGCCTGCAGGTCGTGGGGCCTTATGGCGCCGACGACATGCTGCTGGATCTGGGCGAAGCCTACGAATCCGCATACCCCTGGTCAGAGCGCTGGCCGGCCCTCTGAGATTGCTGCGTCGCAGCGAGTCCATCGCTTTCGGGCAAAAGCATTTCACCTTTGCGTAACCATAACGAAAGCGTACGCTTCCATATCTCGGGCTTAGCCACCACATCGTGAAATAGACAAAGAGGAGACGAATGATGTCCACCCCCCGCAAGATCCTGATCCTGGGCGCCTCCTATGGCTCCCTGCTCGCTTCCAAGCTGCTGTTCGCCGGCCACGAGGTGACGCTCGTCTGCCTGCCGGCCGAAGCCGACCTGATCAACAGCGAAGGCTTCCGCGTCCGCATGCCGGTGCGCGGCCGCAGCGAGCCGATCGTGATCGATTCGCGCAAGCTGCCGGGCAAGGTTTCCGCCGCCGGCACCTCCGAAGTGAACCCCGCCGACTACGACCTGGTCGGCCTGGCGATGCAGGAGCCGCAGTACCGCTCGCCCGGCGTGCGCGAGCTGCTGGCTGCCGTGGCGCGCTCCCGCGTGCCCTGCATGTCGATCATGAACATGCCGCCCCTGCCCTACCTCAAGCGCATTCCCGGCATCGATGCCAGTGCGCTCAAGGCGGCCTACACCGACGCCAGCGTCTGGGACGACTTCGATCCCCGCACGCTCACGCTGTGCAGCCCCGATCCGCAGGCGATCCGCCCGCCGGAGGAGCAGGTCAACGTGCTGCAGGTCACGCTGCCCACCAACTTCAAGGCCGCGCGCTTCGACAACGCGGCGCACACGCAGATCCTGCGCGAGCTGGAGGCCGACATCGACGCCGTGCGCTTCCCGGCGCCGGAAGGCCCGCTGGAACTGCCGGTCAAGCTGCGCGTCTCGGAATCGATCTTCGTGCCGCTGGCCAAGTGGTCGATGCTGCTGGCCGGCAACTACCGCTGCATCACCCGCGACGGCATGCGCACGGCGCAGGAGGCCGTGCACACCGACATCGAGGAATCGCGCTCGGTCTACAACTTCGTGTACGACCTGTGCCTGCGCCTGGGCGCCCGCGACGAGGACCTGGTGCCGTTCGAGAAGTACGCGGCGGCCGCGCAGAGCCTCACGCGTCCGGCCTCCGCCGCCCGCGCCCTGCAGAACGGCGCGCAATACATCGAGCGTGCCGACAAGCTGGTGCAGCTGGTGGCGCGCCAGCTGGGCCTGCGCCATCCGGTGATCGACCGGATCGTCGACCTGGTCGACACGCGCCTGCATGCCAACCGCGAGGCGGCGGCGAAGAAGTGAGCGACCAGGACACGGTCGTCCGCGCGCTGCTGGGCGCCTGGCGCGACAACAGCCCGATCGAAGCCGCCCCGCTCGCGGCCCTTCTGCCGGACGCCGACGCGGCGTATGCGGTGCAGGAGCGCGTGGCGGCCGAAAGCGGCTGGTTCGATCGCGCCGTACCGCAGCACTGGAAGTCCGGCGGGCCGACGCGCGAAGCGGTGCTCACGCACGCGCCGCTGCCGCCGCGGCGGGTGTGGCAGAGCCCGGCCGATGCCAGCCGCGAACCCTTCAACCTGCGCCTGATCGAGGCCGAGGTGGCGTTGCGCCTGGCGCGCGAGGTCACGCCGGCGCAGGCCGCGGCGCTCTCGCACGAAGATGCGGCCGGGCTGGTCGATGCGATGTGCGTTTCCATCGAGGTCGTCGATTCGCGCTGGCGCGAGTCGCGCACCGCCCCCGCGCTGCTGAAGCTGGCCGACCTGCAGTCGCATGGCGCGCTGGTGCTGGGCGCGTTCCGGCCGTTCGAGGCGCGGGACTGGAGCCGGCAGGAGTGCGTCGTGCGCATCGGCGACGCCGAACCGCGCC
Organism: Ramlibacter alkalitolerans; assembly: GCF_016722765.1. Lineage (GTDB taxonomy): Bacteria > Pseudomonadota > Gammaproteobacteria > Burkholderiales > Burkholderiaceae_C > Ramlibacter > Ramlibacter alkalitolerans. The sequence goes on from NZ_JAEQND010000005.1 coordinate 267,259, forward strand.
GCTTCCAGGGCACGCATTCGCTGGGCGACCCGGCCTGGCTGCTGCCGATCTGGCTGCGGCACGCGACGCGCAAGGGCGCGACGGTGCCGCAAGGCACGGTCGTGACCACCGGCACGTGGTGCGGGATGCTGGAGGCGCAAAAGGGCGACCTGGTGCGCGTCGAGTTCGAAGGGATCGGCGAGGCGCAGGTGCAGCTCTGATCCTGCGTCGTCACCGCGATCCTCCGTCGTCCCCGCGGAGGCGGGGACCCCGGGCTCCCGATGAAAGCGGCCACTGGCCGCTTTTCTTCTTGCCGAAAGCCCTGGATTCCCGCCTCCGCGGGAATGACGACTCCCTGCCGTTTAAAGTCCCGCCCGTGTCCTCCCCTTCCCGCTCCCCCTGGCTCATGCTGCTGGTGCTGCTCTCCGGCTTCACCATGAGCCAGGCCTTCCGCACCGCCGCCGGCATCATGGCGCCGCCCCTGCAGCACGACTTCGGGCTCACGCCGCAGCAGCTGGGCCTGTTCGCGGCCGCCTTCCATTTCTCCTTCGCGTCGCTGCAGCTGTTCATGGGCATGGGCATCGACGTCTACGGGCCCAAGCGCACCGTCGCCACCGTGCTGCCGCTCACCGTCGCCGGCTCGCTGGTCACGGCCTTTGCCCACAGCTATCCGATGCTGATCGCCGGCCAGGTGCTCACCGGCATCGGCTGCGCCCCCGCCTTCCTGGTCTGCACGGTCTTCATCGCACGCAACTTTCCCGGCGAGCGCTTCGCGGCCGTCAACGGCGCCGCCCTGGGCATCGGCTCCATCGGCCTGCTGATGACGGGCACGCCGCTCGCGTGGCTGATCGAGAACGTGTCCTGGCGCGCCGGCTTCGTCGCCATGTCGGCCTGTTCGGCGCTGGCCTGGCTGGCGATCCTGCTGTTCGTGAAGGAAGAGCGGCCGCAGCACCACCAGCCGCTGCAGGTGCTCGCCGCCCTGCGCGGCTACGGCGAGCTGTTCCGGCTGCCGCACACGCTGGGGATCATCGGCCTGGCGCTTTTCAGCTATGCCGCCTTCATGTCGCTGCGCGGCCTGTGGCTCACGCCGCTGCTGATCGAGCGCTACGGCTTCACGCTGGTGCAGACCGGCAACGTGGCGATCGCCATCTCGGTGCTGGGCATGATCGGTGCGCCGCTGTTCGGGCGGCTCGATCCCGGCGAAGGTCGGCGGCGCACGTGGATCCTCGGATGCGCCCTGCTGACGGCGCTGCTCTTCTTCGGCATCGCCCTGAAGCCGGGCGCGGGCGTCGAAGTCGGGCTGGCACTGGCGATCAGCCTGCTGTCCGGCTTCGGCACGCTGCAGTACGCCGACGTGCGCTCGGCCTATCCGGCGCGCATGACCGGCCGCGCGATGGCGATCTTCACGATGGCGATGTTCCTCGGCGTGGCGATCATGCAGTGGCTCACCGGCGGGGTGGCTTCCGCAGCCTCCTCGCTGCACGTCGAGCGCTATGCGGCCGTCATGGCCGGCATCGGCGGCTTCCTCGTGGCCGGCGCGATGCTGTTCCGCTGCCTGCCGGCGCCGGGGGGCGCCGCCGCGCGGCGGGCCGAGCCGTCACAATCGGCGCCATGAAAATCGCCAAAGACACCGTCGTCACGCTGAAGTACAGGGTCGCCGAAAGCAGCGGCAAGCTGATCGAGGAAAGCCGCGAGCCCATGGTCTACCTGCATAGCGGCTACGACAACACGCTGCCGAAGATCGAGGAGGCGCTCGAGGGCCGGGAAGCCGGCTACGAGTGCACGCTGGACCTGCAACCCGAGGATGCGTTCGGCGTGCGCGACGAAGCGCTGGTGCGCGTGATCCCCAAGAGCGAATTCCCGCCCGGCGTGAAGGTCGGCGGCCAGCTCGAAGGCCGCACCGACGACGGCCAGCCGCATGTCTTCCACGTGATGAAGATCAAGGGCCCCGAAGTGCACCTGGACGGCAACCATCCGCTGGCCGGCAAGTCGCTGCGCTTCGCCCTCAAGGTCACCGGCGTGCGCGCCGCCACCGCCGAAGAAATCGCGCATCGCCACGTCCATGGCGAGCACGGGCACCATCACTGAACCCAAAAGCGGACAACCGAACGCAAAGGGCGCAAAAGTTTCGCAAAAGACGCAAAAGGACATCCATTGGAATGAATTCCTTTGCGACCTTTGCGAATCCTTTGCGCCCTTTGCGTTCTGGTTGTTGCATTGAGGTTCCTCGACGCAACCCCATCTCGTGACATGACCACGCCCACCTCCCCCATCCTCGCCGTGCGGCCGCTCGGGTTTCCCTGGGAGACCGCCGATCCGTTCCTGTTCTGCGCGTACCACGATGACGCCTATCCGCGCGGCAACGGGAAGATGGGGCCGGCCGTTTCGCTGGCCGGCCGCGACATCGGGCAGGACTTCAGCCGCAAGGACGGCTGGAGCATGTACCACGGCGAGAGCGTGCCCGGCTTTCCGGCGCATCCGCACCGCGGCTTCGAGACCGTGACCATCGTGCGGCGCGGCCTCATCGACCACAGCGATTCGCTGGGCGCCGTCGCGCGCTTCGGTGGCGGCGACGTGCAGTGGGTCACCGCCGGCCGCGGGATCGTGCACTCCGAGATGTTCCCCCTGCTCAAGACCGGCGAAGACAACCCGCTGGAGCTGTTCCAGATCTGGCTGAACCTGCCGAAGCGCAGCAAGATGGCCGATCCCCACTTCACGATGCTGTGGAACGAGCAGGTCCCGCGCCGCGTGCTGCGCGACGGCGAAGGCCGGCACACCGAAGTGGCGGTGATCGCCGGCCGCTTCGCCGACCTGGCGCCGCTGCCGGCGCCGCCCGACTCCTGGGCGGCCGATCCGGCCGCCGACGTGGCGATCTGGACCATCCGCATGGAGCCCGGCGCGGCCTGGACGCTGCCGCCGGCGCAGGGTGAACGCACGCAGCGCACGCTCTACTTCTTCAAGGGCGAGGACGCGACGGTGGCCGGCCAGCCGGTGGAAGCGCGCGTGGCGATCTCGCTACAGCCGGATGCCGAGATCCCTATCACCACGGGAGATGCGGCCGGCGAGTTCCTGCTGCTGCAGGGCGCCCCCATCGGCGAACCGGTGGCGCAGTACGGCCCGTTCGTGATGAACACCCAGCAGGAGATCGCGCAGGCGATGCAGGACTACCGCCGCACGCAGTTCGGCGGCTGGAAATTCGGCGACAGCGGCCCCGTGCACGGCGCCGAACCGGTGCGCTTCGCCCGCTATCCGGACGGCCGCGAGGAACGTCCGCGGGCTGGTTAGTTACTTTCCTCGGAAATCGGCCTATTGGGTCCGCGCGCGGGCCGCTGCTACTTTTGCCCCTGCTCACTTCAGGGGGAAAAAGAGATGAGAGCAGTGTCCGCACCCGCGCGCGCCTTCGGCGCACTCCTGCTGGCCGCCACGTGCGCCGGCGGCCTGGCCCAGGGCTCCCCCGCCCCGGCCCGCAAATACCCGCCCGCCGCCCCACCCGCGGTCGCCGCCTGGCCGACGAAGCCGGTGAAGCTGGTGGTCGGCTTTCCGCCCGGGTCCGTGCAGGACCTGTCGGCCCGCGCCATCGCCGAGCCCCTGGGCAAGGCGCTCGGCCAGCCGGTGGTCGTGGAGAACAAGGCGGGCGCCTCCGGCACGATCGCCGGGGCGTACGTGGCGGGCGCCAGCGACCTGCACACCTTCGCGGTGATGAACAACAGCCAGCTCACGATCGCCAGGATGCTGAACCCGGCGATCCAGCACGACCCGGCGCGCGACCTGCAGCCCGTCGCCCTGATCGGCACCACGCCGATGGTGCTGGTGGTCGGCGCCGCCGCGCCCGGCAAGACGCCGCAGGACTGGCTCGGATGGCTGCGCAACCAGGCCGGCAAGGCCAGCTACGGCTCGCCGGGCAACGGCACGCCGGGGCACCTGGGCATGGAATTGATCAAGAGCCGCGGCGGCCTCGAGGCGGTGCACGTGCCCTACCAGGGCAACCCGCAGATCATCACGGCGCTGCTGGGCGGCCACCTGCAGGCGGCGCTGCTGCCCCCGGGCCTGGCCATGCAGCAGGTCAACGCCGGCAAGCTCAAGGCGATCGCCGTCACCTCGGAACGCCGCAGCGTGCTGGCGCCTGACCTGCCCACGATGCGCGAGGTCGGCGTGCTGGGCGCGGATGTCGAACTGTGGACGGCCATGGCCGCCCCGGCGACGGTGCCGGCGCACATCCGCGAGAAGCTGGCCAGCACGGTGATCGAGGTGGTCAAGGCGGACGAGACGCGCCAGCGGCTGCTCACCGCGGGCTGGCAGGCAGCGCCCTCCAACGCGGAAGGCCTGCGCAACCGGATGAAGGCCGACACCAAGGTGTTCGGCGGCATCATCCTGATGCGCAGCATCCGGGCCGACCTCTGACCTGAGGGGGACCCGGCCGGCGCCGGCGTCGCCCGTCGGCGCCATTTGAGCTGGCTCAAGTGAGACGGGACTGCGGCCTTTAGACTGCGCCGCAAGTCGGGGTACTGCCCCAGGAGAAATCCCGTGAGCCTGAATCGTCGCCTGTTCCTCCACTCCGCCGCCGCGGCCGCCGCCCTGCCCGGTCTGCGGCCGCTCGAGGCGCTTGCCGCGAACGCTCCCTACGAGCTGGTCGCCGGCGTGTTCAAGCAGCGGGTGCGCGAAAGCGGCCCCGAAACCGGCGTGTGGGGCTTCAACCTGCAGTCGCCCGGCCCCTTGCTGCGCTTCCAGCAGGGCGAGGAAGCGACCCTGCAGGTGCGCAACCGGCTGCCGCAGGCCACCACCGTGCACTGGCACGGCATCCGGGTGCCCAACGAGATGGACGGCGTGCCGAACGTGACGCAGGTCGCCATCGCGCCGGACACCGACTTCACCTACAAGTTCCGCCTGCCGGACACCGGCACCTACTGGTACCACCCGCACCAGTCGAGTTTCGAGCAGGTGCCGCGCGGCCTCTACGGCGCGCTGATCGTCGAAGAGGCCAGGCCGGTCCCGGTCGACCGCGAGGTGATCTGGGTCCTGAGCGACTTCAAGCTCGGGCCCGACAACCAGCCGGTCGAGGACTTCGGCAAGATCACCGATTTCGGCAGCGGCGGCCGCATCGGCAACGTCATCGCCATCAACGGCAAGGCCGCCGGCGCCCAGCAGAAGCTGGAGCTGCGGCCCAACGAGCGGGTGCGCCTGCGGCTGATCAACGCCTCCTCGGCGCGCCTGCTGCTGCTCGATTTCGCCGGCCACCAGCCCTGGGTGATTTCCTACGACGGCCAGGGCGTGCCGCCGCGGCCGCTCAAGGCGCCGCTGCTGCTCGGGGGCGGCCAGCGCACCGACCTGATCCTGGACGGCAGCGCCGGCCGCGGCGAATTCGCCGTGACGGACCTGCGCGACAAGGGCACGCGGCTGGCGACCATCGCCTATGGCGGCAGCCCGGTGCGGGCGCGGGTGCTGGGTGCGCCGCGCGCGATCGCGGCCAACCGCCACCCGACCCTGAACCTGGGCAAGGCCACGCGCCACTACCTGGCCTTCGAAGGCGGCGTGCTGGGCATGCCGGCCATCGGCAAGGTGGACGGCCGCACGCAGGACGTCAAGAGCATCATGGAGCACCACGGCCTGTCGTGGACCATGAACTACACGGCGCAGCATGAACACGCGCTGATGCACGAGCCGCTGTTCCAGTTCCGCAAGGGCGAGCACGTGATCATCAAGATGGTCAACCGCACGGAATTCGAGCACCCGATGCACCTGCACGGGCACTTCTTCCAGGTGGTGGCGATCAACAACCGGCCGGTGAAGGAGCGCTTCTGGCGCGATACCGTGGTCATGGCGCCGCGGCAGGACATCGACATCGCGCTGGTGGCCGACAACGTGGGCGAGTGGATGTTCCACTGCCACATCCTCGACCACGCGGCGGGCGGCATGATGGGAACCGTGCTGGTGGAGTAGGGATTAGCCCGCCCCCGGTGAGCTCGGCAGCCGAACGCGTACTAAACTGCAGCGATGCAGTTGTTCGATCCGCCGGCCGCCCTTGCCAGCCTGACGGCGGACGAGCGCCTGCTGGTGCTGGCCGCGTACGAGCGCGCGCAGGCACTGCTGGAGGCCGGGGCCCCGCTGCGCGAAGTGCTGGCGCAGCTGACCAGCGCGATCGAAGCGCTGGGCCAGGCCCGCACCGTCTCCTCGATCCTGGTGCTGGATCGCGAGGGCCTGCTGCGCAACGGCGCCTCGCCCAACCTGCCCGCCGACTACCTGGATGCGATCGACCGGCTCAAGCCGGACGCGCGCGTGGGCACCTGCGCAGCGGCCGCCGCCACCGGCGAGATCGTCGATACCCCCAGCTTCCTGGACGACCTGCGCTGGGCGGAACTGCGCCACCTGCCGCTGGCCCTGGGCTTCCTGGGGGCCTGGAGCATGCCGATCAAGAACGGCGAAGGCAGGGTGCTGGGCACCTTCGGCACCTATTTCCGCGAGCACCGGCTCGCTACTCCGGGCGAGCGTGAGAGCGTCGCCTTGCTGGCGGGGCTGGCCGCCAGCGCCATCGAGGCCAACGCCTTCGCGTGAAAAGGGCTGCATAGCTGCAGCCCCTCGATCTCACGCGGAAGGCGGCTTACTTGCCGCCCACCACCCGCACCATCTCCAGGCACTTGTTCGAGTAGTCCCACTCGTTGTCGTACCAGGCCACCAGCTTGACGAAGGTGGAGTCCAGCGCGATACCGGCGTCGGCGTCGAGTATCGAAGTGCGCGGGTCGGTGCGAAAGTCGGTTATCGCCCCCTTAGTTTCGTCTAGGCAAGTATCGCGATGATCGGAGACGTACGGCGGGCGCGGCGTTTGCGTGAGTTCCGCACGGGGTACTACTTCACCTGACACTTGGTGGGAACCCCCTTAGCATCGGCCACACAGAAACCCTCCCTACCGCGGAGGAAACCGATGGGAAGTAAAGTGACCCAAGCTCCAACAACTTCACCGGAAAACATCACTTCGGAGGAGGCCGGCTCGTACATAGAAGCAGATGACGAAGGTATCGAACTGATATTCGGCCTAGTAGGTCCAACCGGTGTAGACCTCGGGAAGGTGTATGACAGTCTTAAGACTCAGCTCAAGACCGTCAAGTACGAAACAGTGCAGATTCGTCTCAGTGAGTTGATCACACCATATCTGAACGGCACGACGGGCGAGTTTTCAACGGAGTACGACCGAATTTCCAAGCTCATGGAGAACGGCACGAGGTTGCGCGAGCGCACTGGACAGAAGGACATCGTGGGACGGCTCGGGGTAGCGCAGATTCGTGCCAAGCGGGAGGAGCGAACTTCTGACAAGCTGAAGCCAAGGGTTAGAACGGCCTATGTTGTCAGCTCGTTCAAGCGCCCCGAGGAAGTCGATCTCTTTCGACAAATATACGGCAAAGCGTTCACACTGGTCTCGGTGTATTCGCCACGGCAGAAGCGAATCTCGAACTTGGCGAGGAACCTGCGTTCTCGGGCTCTGCCGGGGTGACGCAGCGCAGAGGAACTCGCGGTTGAACTTGTACGTCGCGACTTCGCAGAAGAAGGTCGAAAACTAGGACAGCGTCTTGGTAAGACGTTCCCTCTCGCTGACTATTTCATTGCGCTAGAGCCTAAGTCTGAGCTCGACGCGCACATGTTGCGCATGGTGCGTTTGACGTTCGGCGATCCGTATGTCTCGCCCACCCGAGACGAGCAGGGTATGTTCTACGCACAAGCAGCAGCACTCCGGTCGCTTGACCTTTCTAGGCAGGTGGGAGCGGCCATCATCACACGCGATGGAGATCTCCTCACAACCGGATGCAATGAAGTACCCAAGTTTGGCGGTGGCTTGTACTGGGGCGAGGACACGTTCAAGGCGCGAGACTTTGAGTTAGGCCATGACTCGAACGTGAGGATCAAGGCCGAAATCCTCGAGGACGTCTTCGCTCGTCTTCGGCATCCTTCCGAACACGAAGATGCCGCCGCAGAAGACTCTAGCGATTCTGAGGAGGTGCCGCCATGGCTTTCGGAGTCGTCACTCAAACTCAGTGATAGGGCGCTCGCTCAGGAGGCTCTGTTTGGTAAGAAGCCGTTCATGAACGCGTCATTGCTGTTCGACGTCATAGAGTTCGGACGCGCGGTGCATGCAGAAGCATCTGCCATCACCGAAGCTGCACGTCGGGGTGTTAGTACATCCGGCTCGAGACTTTTCTGCACGACGTTTCCGTGCCACATCTGCGCTAGACACATCGTGGCCGCCGGCATAGACGATGTAGTGTTTGTTGAACCCTACGAAAAAAGCCGCACGGCGGACCTGTATTCGGACTCTGTCAGCATCGAGCCAACTGATGCGACGCCCAATAAGGCAAACTTCAGGGCATTCGTTGGCGTAGCTCCACGGCGTTACATGGAGTCCTTTCAGCTCACTGGAGACCGCAAGAAGAAGGACGGCAGAGTGCTGGACATGGACGAGATCGCCGACAAACCCAAGACGAAGAGGATTGTTTTGACATATCTGTCGATTGAAGGTATTGTCATTCGGGACACAGAGCCTTCACCGGCGACCAGCGAGTCGCCCGATCACAAGGAGACGAAAGGTGAATGAACAGGCCATGAAGGCGTTCCTGAACCAGTTTGCCGCCTCCCGAAGTGACTTCGACAGTTGGCCGGCCTGGATGAAACAGTCCGCGAAAGTGGCCGGAGCTACGTTTCCTAAGGCTCATCCAGCTCAAGACAGAGCATCACCAGCGGAGCAACCGCTGAACGAACCACCTAAAGAGAAATGAAGAAAGCGCCCCGAGGGCGCTTTCTTCATGGACAACGAGGCGAATTACTTCGCCACCACCCGCACCATCTCCAGGCACTTGTTGGAGTAGCCCCACTCGTTGTCGTACCAGGCCACCAGCTTGACGAAGGTGGAGTCCAGCGCGATGCCGGCGTCGGCGTCGAAGATGGAGGTGCGCGGGTCGGTGCGGAAGTCGGTCGCGACGACCTTGTCTTCCGTGTAACCCAGGATGCCCTTGAGCGCGCCTTCGCTCTGCGCCTTCATCTCGGCGCAGATCTCTTCATAGGTCGCGGGCTTGTTCAGTTCCACCGTCAGGTCCACCACCGACACGTCGGAGGTCGGCACGCGGAAGGACATGCCCGTGAGCTTCTTGTTCAGCTCGGGGATCACCTTGCCCACGGCCTTGGCGGCGCCGGTGGAGGAGGGGATGATGTTCTCCAGGATGCCGCGGCCGCCGCGCCAGTCCTTGTTGGACGGGCCGTCGACGGTCTTCTGCGTCGCGGTGGCGGCGTGCACCGTGGTCATCAGGCCGCGCTTGATGCCCCACTTGTCGTTGAGCACCTTGGCCACGGGCGCCAGGCAGTTGGTGGTGCAGGAGGCGTTGGAGATGATCGCCTCGCCCTTGTACTTCTGGTGGTTCACGCCGTAGACGAACATCGGCGTCTCGTCCTTGGACGGCGCCGACATGATCACCTTCTTGGCGCCGGCCTGGATGTGCTTCTGCGCGCCGTCGCCGGTGAGGAAGATGCCGGTGGACTCGATCACGACGTCGGCGCCGACCTCGCCCCACTTCAGGTTGGCGGGGTCCTTCTCCGCGGTCAGACGGATCTTCTTGCCGTTGACGATCAGCGTCGTGCCGTCGACGGCGACCGTGCCCTCGAAGCGGCCGTGCACCGAGTCGTACTGCAGCATGTAGGCCAGGTAGTCCGGCTCCAGCAGGTCGTTGATGCCGACGATCTCGATGTCGGAGAAGTTCTGCACCGCCGAGCGCAGCACGTTGCGGCCGATGCGGCCGAAGCCATTGATGCCAACCTTGATGCTCATTCCATTCACTCCTGATGAATCAAAAACCCCTGCCTGGCCCGCCTGGCGGGCCCTGCCCCGACTATGCCCCCGCCTGCGCCCTTTCGAGCACGGCGCGCACCGTGTCCGCGACGTTCTCCGGGGTAAAGCCGAAATGCTTGAACAGCGCCCCGGCCGGCGCGGATTCGCCGAAGGTGTCGATGCCGACCACGGCAGCGCAGCCGTATTTCCACCAGAAGTCGGTCACACCGGCCTCGACGGCGATGCGCGGAATGCCCTCGGGCAGCACGCTGCGCTTGTAGTCGCTGTCCTGGCGGTCGAAGGTCGTCGTGCTGGGCATGGAGACCACGCGCACGGCGATGGCGTCGCGCTGCAGCAGTTCCTGCGCCCTCAGCGCCAGTTGCACTTCCGAGCCGGTGGCGATGATCACCGCCTGCGCTTCGTCGCCGCCCACTTCGCTCGGCTCGGCCAGCACGTAGGCGCCGCGGCTGATCTCGTCGAGGCCGGCCTTGGGGGCGTAGGGCAGGTTCTGCCGCGACAGCAGCAGGGCCGTCGGGCGATTCGCGTTCTGCAGCGCCACGGCCCAGGCCACCGCCGTCTCGGCCGTGTCCCCGGGACGCCAGACGTCCAGCTGCGGGATCAGGCGCAGGCTGGCCGCATGCTCGATCGACTGGTGCGTCGGGCCGTCCTCGCCCAAACCGATGGAATCGTGGGTGAAGACGTGGATCACGCGCCGCTTCATCAGCGCCGCCATGCGGATCGCGTTGCGGCTGTAGTCACTGAAGGTCAGGAAGGTGCCGCCGTAGGGGATGTAGCCACCGTGCAGCGCGATGCCGTTCATGATCGCGGCCATGCCGAATTCGCGCACGCCGTAGTTGATGTGGCGGCCGATGCGTTGAGCGTCGGGCGTCGGGCGTTGGGCGTCATCACCCTGAACGCTCGACGCTGAACGCACAACGTCCCCGGCCTGGTCGAAGCGCAGCGGCGGCGTGCTCTTCGTGTTGGTGAGGTTGGAGCCGGTCAGGTCGGCCGAGCCACCGAGCATCTCGGGCAGGGCTGCGGTGAACGCTTCCAGCGCGATCTGCGAGGCCTTGCGCGAAGCGACCGTCTCCGCCTTGGTGTGCGCCGCGATGGCCGTATCGACTGCGACCTGGGCGAAGTCCTTCGGCAGCTCGCCCTTCATGCGGCGCGCGAATTCCGCCGCCAGTTCGGGGTGCTCCGCGGCATACGCATCGAAGCGCTTGTTCCAATCGCTTTCGAGCTCGTCGCCCTTCGCCTTCGCGTCCCACTCCTCGTACACCGCCGGCGGCAGCTCGAAGGGCACGTGCTCCCAGCCCAGTGCCGTGCGCGTGAGCGCCACTTCCTCGGCGCCGAGCGGCTCGCCGTGCGCCTTGGCGGTGTTGGCGCGGTTGGGCGAGCCTTTGCCGATGTGCGTCTTGCAGACGACGATCGTCGGCTTCTCGGCGCTGTGCTTCGCATCGGCGATCGCCCGGTCCACGGCCTCGACGTCATGGCCGTCGATGGGGCCGATCACGTTCCAGCCGTAGGCCTTGAAGCGGCCCGGCACGTCGTCGATGTACCAGGGCGTCACCTGGCCATCGATGGAGATGCCGTTGTCGTCGTAGAGGGCGACCAGCTTGTTCAGCTTCCAGGCGCCGGCCAGTGCGCAGGCCTCGTGGCTGATGCCTTCCATCAGGCAGCCGTCGCCCAGGAACACGTAGGTGTGGTGGTCGACGATCGCGTGGCCTTCGCGATTGAATTCGGTGGCCAGCAGCTTCTCGGCCAGCGCCATGCCCACGGCATTGGTCAGGCCCTGCCCCAGCGGGCCGGTGGTGGTTTCGATGCCGGGCGTCACGTCCACTTCGGGGTGGCCGGGGGTCTTGCTGTGCAACTGGCGAAAGCCCTTCAGCTCGCCGATCGGCAGGTCATAGCCGCTCAGGTGCAGCAGCGCGTAGACCAGCATCGACGCGTGGCCGTTGGACAGCACGAAGCGGTCGCGGTCGGCCCAGTGGGGATTCTTCGGGTTGTGCCGCAGGTGGCGGTGCCAGAGGGCGACGGCGATGTCCGCCATCCCCATGGGCGCGCCCGGGTGTCCGGAGTTCGCTTGTTGCACGGCGTCCATGGCCAACGCGCGGATCGCGTTCGCCATCAGGGAATCGTTGGCCATTCGGAAGGGAGGTAGGGGGAAACCCGGCATTTTAGATGACCGGGCCTGCGGCCCATGACCTCGGCGCTGGCGCGCAGCGCCGCGGTCATGCCGGCGCAGCCGGCGTCATTTGTCATACTGGGGCCATGAAGGGCCTGCACCTCACCGCCGATCTGTACCGCTGCCGCTGCGAGCCCGCGTGGCTCACGGATGCCGCGCGCCTGGGCGACTGGTGCCTGGCCGCGATCGCTTCGGTCGGCCTCGTGCCGGTGCAGCACATGTTCCACACCTTCCCCCGCACGGGCGATGGACCCGGCCGCGTGAGCGTGACGGTGCTGCTGGCCGAGTCGCATGTGTGCCTGCACACCTGGCCGCAGGAACGCTCGGTGACCTGCGACGTCTTCGTCTGCGACGTGGGCGGCGACCTGTCGGCCCAGGCGCGCGGGCTGATGACGGCGCTGGTGGAGCGCTTCCAGCCGGAATGGACCGAGCAGCGCTCGCTGGATCGCGGCGAGGAGGCCTGACGCCATGAGCATCGCGCAGGCCATGATCCTGGCCGCCGGCCGCGGCGAACGCATGCGGCCGCTGACCGACACCTGCCCCAAGCCGCTGCTGCGCCTGAAGGGCAGGCCGCTGATGGAATACCACCTGGAGGCCTTCGGCCGCGGCGGCTTCCGCGACGTGGTGGTCAACACCGCCTGGCTGGGCGAGCAGATCGAGGACCACTTCGGCCACGAGACGGCCGACGGCGTGCGCATCAGGTACTCGCACGAGGGCAGGGATTTCGGCGGCGCGCTGGAGACGGCGGGCGGCATCGCGCGCGCGCTGCCCTTGCTGGCGGACGTGTTCTGGATCGTCGCCGGCGACGTCTACATGCCGGAATTCCTGTTCACGCGCGCCGCCCACGACCAGTTCGCGGCCAGCGGGAAGCTCGCGCACCTGTTCCTGGTGGCGAATCCGCCGCACAACGTGAAGGGCGATTTCGGCCTGTCGGCGGATGGCCTCGCGCTCAATGGACCGGAGGGTCGCCACACGTATTCGACCACGGCGTTGTACCGGCGCGAATTCTTCGCCGGGTTGCCGGCGGGCAATCCGCAAGGGCAGAAGCTGGCGCTGGCGCCGATGCTGCGGGCGGCGATCGATCGCGGTGAAGTCAGCGCGGAGCTGTACCACGGTCCGTGGACGGACGTGGGCACCCCGGAGCGCCTGGCTGCATTGAATTCGTAGGCTGGCGGTGACCGCGCGCAAAGAGCGCCGGGAACCCCAGCGCTTCGCGCATCGCTGGGGTTGCGCTGTCGCTCCACCACCAGCCTACCCTCCGCCGCCAGCCTCCGCACCAGCAGGCCTCCCCGCACGGCGCGCCCGCCAAACGGAGAGAATGCCTCCATGAACACCAGCGTCCCCACCTCGGTCTACGCCCAGCGCCGCGCCCGCATGGCCCAGCAGCTGGGGAGCAACGGCATCGCCATCGTTCCCACTGCACCCGAGCGCCAGCGCAACCGCGACTCGGACTTCCTGTTCCGGCACGACAGCTACTTCTACTACCTCACCGGCTTCACCGAGCCGCATGCGTGGCTGGTCGTGACGAGCGACGGCCAGAGCACCCTGTTCTGCCAGCCCAAGGACCTGGAACGCGAGATCTGGGACGGCTATCGCCTGGGGCCGGAAGCGGCCGCCGGCGCACTCGGCGTGCAGGCCGCCTACCCGGTCGGCGACCTCGACCAGCAGCTGCCCAGGCTGCTGGAAAACCGCGAGGTGGTCTGGTTCCCGTTCGCGATCCACGAGGGGCTGGAGCAGCGCGTGGCCGGCTGGCTCAACCAGGTGCGCGCCCGCGTGCGCTACGGCGCAATGTGCCCGGAACAGCAGCGCGACCTGTGCGCGGTGCTCGACGAGATGCGCCTGGTGAAGGACGCGCACGAGCAGGACATCATGCGGCGCGCCGCCGCCATCAGCGCCCGCGCCCACGTGCGGGCGATGCAGACCTGTGCCGCGATGCTGCGCGCGGGCAAGGACGTGCGCGAGTACCACCTCGACGCGGAGCTGATGCATGAATTCCGCATGGGCGGTTCGCAGTACCCGGCCTACAGCTCCATCGTGGCCGCCGGCGCCAACGCCTGCGTGCTGCACTACCGCGCCGACGTCGCGCCGGTGCGCGCCGGCGAGCTGGTGCTGATCGACGCCGGCTGCGAGCTCGATGGCTACGCCAGCGACATCACGCGCACCTTCCCCGCCGACGGAAGATTCACGGGCCCGCAGCGCGCCCTCTACGACCTCGTGCTGGCCTCGCAGGAGGCCGCCGCCGCGGTGACCCGGCCGGGCGCCCGCTTCACCGACCCGCACGAGGCGGCGGTCAAGGTGCTGGCGCAAGGCATGCTCGATGTCGGCCTCCTGGACAAGGACAAGGTGGGCACGCTCGACGACGTGATCGAGAAGCGCGCGTATTTCCCCTTCTACATGCACCGCACCGGCCACTGGCTGGGGATGGACGTGCACGATGCCGGCAGCTATGTCGAGCCCGGCGAAGTCGGCCAGGTCAGCGAGCGGAAGGACCCGCTGTCCGGCGAGACCATCAAGAACCGCCCGAGCCGCATCCTGCAGCCGGGCATGGTGCTCACGATCGAGCCGGGCATCTACGTGCGGCCGGGCGAGGGCGTGCCGGAGCACTTCCACAACATCGGCATCCGCATCGAGGACGACGCGATCGTCACGGCGCAGGGCTGCGAGCTGATCACGCGCGGCGTGCCGGTCAAGGCCGATGAGCTGGAAGCCTTGATGCGGGACTGAACTTCCGCCCCCGCTGGGGGTCCTACTCCGCCCCCATGCAAGAACCAGCCAACTACCTCGAGGAAGACACCCCCGGCGGCGTGCCGGTGAAGATGTGGACGCGCGGCGTGCCGGTGGAGGACGAGGCGAAGCGCCAGCTGCAGAACGCGGCCCGGCTGCCGGTCGTCTTCAAGCACATCGCCGCCATGCCGGACGTGCACTTCGGGATCGGCGCCACCGTCGGCTCCGTCATCCCCACCTTCCGCGCCATCATCCCCGCCGCCGTCGGCGTGGACATCGGCTGCGGGATGATCGCCTGCAAGACCACGCTCACGGCGCAGGACCTGCCGGACAACCTGGCGCCGCTGCGTTCCGCCATCGAGCGCGCGGTGCCGCACGGGCGGGCGCCGGGCGCGCGCGACCCCGGCTCCTGGCAGAAGACGCCGGGCGCGGTCGACACCGCGTGGGGGCAGCTGGAGCCCGAGTTCGAGCAGCTGTGCCGCGACTATCCCAAGCTCGAGAAGACCAACCACCACAAGCACCTCGGCACCCTGGGCGGCGGCAACCACTTCATCGAGGTCTGCCTCGACGAGGAAGGCTTCGTCTGGTTCATGCTGCACTCGGGTTCGCGCGGCGTCGGCAATGCGATCGGCACGATGTTCATCGAGCTGGCGAAGCAGGACGCGATGCGCAACAACGTGCACCTGCCGGACCGCGACCTGGCGTACTTCGAGGAAGGCTCGCGCTACTTCGGCGACTACGTGCGCGCCGTCGGTTGGGCGCAGAAGTTCGCGCGCCTGAATCGCGAGGTGATGATGCGGCGCGTGACCGAGGCGGCCAGGACGGTGATCCGCAAGAACTTCCAGGCCCACATCGAGGCGGTGAACTGCCACCACAACTACGTGCAGAAGGAGACGCACTTCGGCCAGGACGTGTACGTCACTCGCAAGGGCGCGGTCAGTGCGAAGAAGGGCGAGCTGGGGATCATTCCCGGCAGCATGGGCGCGCGCAGCTACATCGTGCGCGGCAAGGGCAACCCGGAGAGCTTCGCCTCCTGCTCGCACGGCGCCGGCCGCACCATGAGCCGCGGCGACGCCAAGCGCCGCTTCACCCTCGAAGACCACCGCCGCGCGACCGCCGGCGTCGAATGCCGCAAGGACAAGGACGTGATCGACGAGACCCCGGCCGCCTACAAGGACATCGACAAGGTCATGCAGGCGCAGCAGGACCTGGTGGAGGTGGTGCACACCTTGAAGCAGGTCGTGTGCGTGAAGGGGTGAGGGATAAAGACGGACAACCGAACGCAAAAGCCGCAAAGGTTACGCAAAAGCCGCGAAAAAGACCTTTATAAAATGGATGCCCTTTCGCGGTCTTTGCGTACTTTTGCGGCTTTTGCGTTCGGTTGTCCGCTTTCCTCACGACGACAGCCGCCGCACCGTCTCCCCCGCCGCGAACAGCACCAGGCCGATCGCCCCGCCGACGAGCGTGCCGTTGACGCGGATCTTCTGCAGTTGCGGGCCGATGCTCAGCTCGATCTGCGAGGCCATCTCGCGCGCGTCCCATTGCCGCACCGTGTCGCGGATGTGGCTCGTGAGATAGGCGGAAAAGTCCGGTGCCGCGCTGCGCGCCGCCGCCTCGAGCTGGTCGTTCAGCGTGCGCCGCAGGTCCGCATCGCCGGCCAGCTCGCGTCCCAGCCAGCTGCCCGCGGCGACCAGCTTGCGGTGCAGCGGCGAGTCCTCGCTCTCCACGTTGCGGTGGATCCATTCCGAGACCGTGCGCCACAGCTGCGACGCATAGCGACCCAGGTCGTCGTCATTGAGAAGGTAGGCCTTGATCTGCTCCGACTTCTCGTGCATCACGGGATCGGTCTTCAGCCGCGCGATCAGCTGCGCCGCATGCAGGTCGAAGGCCACGCGCAGGCTGTGCGCGGGATCCGTGCGCACCTCCTCCAGGTAGCGACCGAGCTGGCGCGCCACCAGTTCGCTGCCCTTCTCCCCCAGCCACTCGGTGGGCAGCACGAGCTGCTTGCGGTAGTGCTCGGTCCGCAGCCACAGGACGATCTTGTACGCGATCGCATCGCGCGTGCGCTGCGCCGCCAGCAGCCGCAGCAGGCGCGCGATCAGCTGGTCCAGCAGCTGCTGGTGGCGGCCGTTGGCAGTGAGGGTGTCCAGCACCTCGCCGGCCGATCGCGACAGGTCCGCGTTCGCCAGCAGGGTACGCGCGGCGTCCTTCAGCAGCTGCTGCACGCGCTCCTCCTCCACCAGGTGCAGCGAGCCGGCCACGCACTTGACGAGGAAGCCGCCGAGGCGCCGCGTGTTCTGCTCCTGCGACAGCCACCCGCCCAGCGCCGCGGCCAGGTCGTGCCGGCGCATCAGCGCCGCCAGCGAGTCGACGTCCAGGAACTTGTCCTGCACGAACGCCGCGAGCTGGTCGCCGATCTCGTCCTTCTTGCGCGCGATCACGTCGGTGTCGCGCCCGATGATGGGCACCGGCAGCGGCCGGAACAGCGCCGAGACCGCGAACCAGTCGGCCAGGCCGCCGACGATGGCGGCCTCGCTGGTGGTGCGCAGTCCGTCGGCGAACAGGCCGGGCGGCATCACCAGGCTCAGGACCAGCGCACAGCCCATCATGCCCAGGAGCATCAGCGCGTTGGCCTTGGCGTGCGCGAGCTGGGCGTGCTGGTCGGCGGCGCGCGGCGCCGAGCGCAGCGCGACCAGCACCAGCAGCGTGGCGATGCCCGTGAGCGCGGCGAGCGAGACGAGCGTGGAGGACTGCATGCGCCGGATCAGACCAGGTTGCGCAGCTCCCGCAGGGCGACCGACAGCATCGCGAGGTCGCCCGTGCCCGTGTCCTTGAGTTCCTGCAGCAGCCGCTGCGCCCGCTCCAGCGCCTGGCGGTTGCCCTGCTCCCAGCGATCGAGCACCGTGCGGGCGTCGCCGTCCTGGTGCAGCACCGCCTGCTGCGCGATGGAGCGCTGCAGGTCGGTCAGGTCGTCGCTGAGGGCGATCTTCGCCAGGCTGTGCCAGAAGCTGTCGGCCGGCAACTGCTCGATCTGCTGCTGCATGCGCGCCAGGCCCAAGCGCTCGCCGACGCCAGCGTGAACCTGCGCGGTGAGCTCCAGCGGCTTGTGGCTGGCTTCGGCGATCTCCGCGATGTCGAGCGCGTGGAACACCGCCTGCGCGCCGTCCACCTGCATCGCCAGCGCCGCCGGCACGCCCGCCCCGGTCCAGCGGGCCGCCCGCGGCGACGCGGGCGCGCCGGCTTCCATGTGCGAGTGCAGCGCCTGCACGGCGGGCGCGAAGCGCGCCACCTGCTGCTGCGTCGGCTCGAACAGGCGCCGGGAGCGCAGGAACCAGGTGGTCGCTCGCGCGACCAGCCCGCGCAGCGTGATCACCATGTCGGCCTGGACCTCGTCCGGCACGAGGGTGTCCAGCGCCTCGATCTGCTGCCACAGCGGCACCAGCCCGAACACCTCGCGGCTGGCCAGGTAGGCGCGCACCACCTGCGGCGGCGTCGCGCCGGTGATCTCGCCCAGCCGGTGCACGAAGGTCGGCCCCACGCGGTTCACCATGCTGTTCAGGACGTGCGTGGCGATGATCTCGCGCCGCAGCGGATGGCGCGGGATGACTTCGGCGAACTTCTCCTTCAGCTGGGTCGGGAAGTAGCGTTCCAGTGCGGTGGCGATCCACGGATCTTCCGGCAGGTCGGAGGCGATCAGTTCGTCGTTGAGCCACATCTTGCTGTACGCGAGCAGCACTGCCTGTTCCGGGCTGGTGAGCCCCAGGCCCCTGGCCCTGCGGTCGGCGATCTCCTCGTCGCTGGGGAGGAACTCGATGGCGCGGTTCAATTCGCCCTTCTTCTCCAGGAAGCGGATGAAGCGCGCCTGTTCGTCGAGCTGGCGCTGGGCGAGCCGCCCGCCGATGGACAGCGCCTGGCTCTGGAAGTAGTTGTCGCGCAGCACCAGCGCCGCCACCTGCTCGGTCATCTGCGGCAGCAGGGAGTTGCGCTGCCGCTCGGTGAGCTCGCCGTCGCCCTGCGCGATCCCGAGCAGGATCTTGATGTTCACCTCGTGGTCGGAGGTGTCGACGCCGGCGGAGTTGTCGATCGCGTCGGTGTTGATCTTCACGCCCTGCAGCGCCGCTTCGATGCGACCGCGCTGGGTGAAGCCCAGGTTGCCGCCTTCGGCGACGACGCGGCAGCGCAGCTCGCCGCCGTTGATGCGCACGGCGTCGTTGGCGCGGTCGCCGACGTCGGCGTGCGTTTCGGACGCGGCCTTCACGTAGGTGCCGATGCCGCCGTTGTAGAACAGGTCCACCGGCGCCTTCAGGATCGCCGTGATCAGTTCGGCCGGCGTCAGCGACTCCGCCTCGATGGCCAGCACGCGCCGGGCCTGCGGCGAGATCGCGACCGATTTCTCCGAGCGCGCCCAGACGCCGCCGCCCTTGGAGATCAGCTTGGCGTCGTAGTCCGCCCAGGAGGAGCGGGGCAGCTTGAACAGCCGTTCGCGCTCGGCGAACGAAGCCTGCGGATCCGGTTCCGGGTCGATGAAGATGTGCCGGTGGTCGAAGGCGGCGAGCAGGCGGATGTGCTGCGACAGCAGCATGCCGTTGCCGAACACGTCGCCGGACATGTCGCCGATGCCGATCACCGTGAAGTCGGTGGACTGCGTGTCCAGGCCCAGCTCGCGGAAGTGGCGCTTGACGCTTTCCCAAGCGCCGCGCGCCGTGATGCCCATCTCCTTGTGGTCGTAGCCCTGGCTGCCGCCGGAGGCGAAGGCGTCGCCCAGCCAGTGGCCGTACTCCGCGCTGACGGCGTTGGCGTGGTCGGAGAAGGTCGCCGTGCCCTTGTCGGCCGCGACCACGAGATACGGATCGTCGCCGTCGATGCGCAGCACCTGCGGCGGCGGCACCGTCTTGCCGGCCACCAGGTTGTCCGTCAGGTCCAGCAGGCCGCGCAGGTAATCCTGGTAGCAGGCCACGCCTTCCTTCATGAAGGCCTCGCGCTCGCTCGCCGGAGGCGCCTTCTTCAGCACGAAGCCGCCCTTGGAGCCCACCGGCACGATGACGGTGTTCTTCACCATCTGCGCCTTCACCAGCCCCAGCACCTCGGTGCGGAAGTCGTCCGGCCGGTCGGACCAGCGCAGTCCGCCGCGCGCGACCTTGCCGCCGCGCAGGTGGATGCCCTCGAAGCGCGGCGAATAGACCCAGATCTCGTACAGCGGGCGCGGCTCGGGCAGCCCCGGCACCTTGCTGGAATCGAGCTTGAGGCTCAGGAAGGGCCGGCGCGGCCCCGGTGCGCCGCTGGCGCCGACGCCGGTGCGCCAGTAGTTGGTGCGCAGCGTGGCCTGGATCAGCGCCAGCAACTGCCGCAGCACGCGGTCTTCCGAGAGGTTGCTGACCTTGTCGAGCGCCTGGTTCAGCGCGTTCACCTGCGACGCCGCGCCCTGCTCGTCGTGCCCCGTGGGATCGAAGCGCAGGCGGAACAGCGACACCAGCATGCGTGCGATGCGCGGATGCGCCGCCAGCGTGGCGGTGATGGTCGCCTGCGACTGCGCGAAGCCGACCTGCTTGAGGTACTTGGCATAGGCGCGCAGCACCACGACCTCTTCGGCCGAGAGCGCCGCCAGCAGCACCAGGCGATTGAAGTCGTCGTTCTCGACTTCGCCGGCGAACACGCGCGCGAACGCGTCCTCGAACAGGCGAGCCAGCGCCTGCGGATCGATCTCCTCGTTCGGCTGCGCCTGCAGCGCGAAGTCGTGCAGCCAGACGGGCTGCGTGTGCTCGCCGTCCTGGATGCGGTGGTTGTCCTCCGCCAGCACGCGCACGCCCATGTGCTCCAGCATGGGCAGGCTGTCGGACAGGATCACCGGCGCGCCGAGGCGGTACACCTTCAGCCCCAGGCGGCCATCGGCGGCACCCAGCGGCCAGTACAGCGCCAGCGCGAAGGGCGCCTCGGGCGTGAGCGCCGCGATCTTGCGGATGTCGTGCACCGCGGCGCGGCCGGCCACGTGCTCGCGGTACGAGAGCGGGAAGGCGGGCGACCAGCGCCGCTCCAGCGCCAGCCCCACGGCCTCGCCCTCGCTTTCCACCAGCGCCTCGCGCAGTTCGTCTTCCCAGCGCCGCGCCGCCGCCGCCAGCTTGCGTTCCAGCTCCTTGCGGTCGAAGGCGGGGACGGGATGCGGCGCGATGCGCACGTTGAAGTGGATGCGCGCGAGCTGCATGCCTGACAGCAGCACGTCGAAGTCGATGTGCGTTCCGTTCAGCTCCTTGAGCAGGATCTTCTGGAACTTCAGGCGCAGCTGGGTCGAGAAGGCCTCGCGCGGCACGTAGACCAGGCAGGAGACGAAGCGGTCGAACGGGTCCTTCCACGTGAACAGGCGCAGCCGGTGCCGCTCGCCGACGGCGAGGATGCCCAGCACGATGTCGTACAGCTCGCCCTCGGGGATCTGGAACAGGTCGTCGCGCGGGAAGGTCTCCAGCGTGTGCTGCAGCGCTTTGGCCAGGTGGCCGGCGGGCGCGAAGCCGGCGCGCTGCGCCACCGCTTCGACCTTGCGGCGCAACAGGGGGGTTTCCGTCACGCGCGCCGAATACATCGTGGCGGTGAACAGGCCGATGAAGCGGTGCTCGCCGGTCACCCGCCCCTGCGCGTCGAAGCGCTTGACGCCCAGGTAGTCGGTGTAGCCGTCGCGGTGCACGGTGGAGCGCGTGTTCGCCTTGGTGATGACCAGCACCGGCGAAGGCGTCCGGGCCAGCGCGCGCGCCGCCGGCGGCAGCGCCGCGAAACTGGCCGAGGGCTCGGCGCCGGCGCTCTCGCGCAGCACGCCCAGCGCGCTGCCGGGCACCAGCTTCAGCGCCAGGCCGCCGCCCTCCTCCACCAGGTCGTGCTGGCGGTAGCCGAGCAGCGTGAAGTGGCCGTCCGCCAGCCAGTCGAGGAAAGCGCGGCTTTCGGCGGCTTCCTCCGGGTTCACGCCGGGCGGCACCTGCGCGAGCTCGCTGCTCGCGGCGCGCAGCTGCTGGAGCATCGGTTTCCAGTCGGTGACTGCCACCCGCACGTCGGCCAGCACCCGCTCGATGCCGCGGCACAGCGCCGCGCGCTGCTCCGCATCGACCAGCCGGTCCACCTCGATGTACATCCACGATTCGCGCGGCAGTTCCGGCGTGGCGCCGCGCGGCGCTATGGATTGCAGCAGGCCCGTGGCGTCGCGCTGCACGGCGTAGATGGGATGCACCAGCAGGTGCAGGGCCAGGCCCTGGCGGTGGATCTCCATCGAGACCGAATCCACCAGGAAGGGCATGTCGTCGTTGACGATCTCCACCACGGTGTGGCGCGAGCCCCAGCCGTCCTCGCCGGGCGTCGGGCTGAGCACGCGCACCTTGGGCACGCCGGGCTTGCGCTGGGCGCCGAACTGCCAGTGCGACAGCAGCGCGCCGAGCAGGTCCTCCGGCGTGCGCTCCTCCAAGTCCTCGATGTCGACCTGCTGGAAGTACTCGTGGGCGAAGCCGTCGAGCGTGCGGGCGGCGGGAGCGGCCTGGCGCGCGCTGGCCAGCGCCAGCACGGCGGCAAGCTGTTCCTCGCGCCTGGTTTCCTGAGTGGCAGCCATGTTCTGTTTCTCCTGTGGCCGCATCCACTGTAGGCGCGAGCACCCCGGCAGCGCCAATGTGGATGTGTCGCCCCTTGATGCGAATCATGCATACCGGGGCGCCGCGCGGGGGGCGAGTGTGGCGCGGCAGACGACATATGTCCGAGTACGCAGCTCTGCGTACTAGGGTTTTCCCCGGCAGCGGGTACTACAATCTCAGGCCTTCCATCGAACGACAAGCGCGGGCGCCGCTTTTCCGTGTCCGCGCCCAGGAGACCCGATCCCATGCCCACCGACACCCCGGCCAGCCCGGACAAACGCGCCGAACTGCGCCTGGCCGCCCTCGAGTACCACGAGCACCCCACCCCCGGGAAGGTGCAGATCGCGGCCACCAAGCAGTTGATCAACCAGCACGACCTGGCGCTGGCCTACTCGCCCGGCGTGGCCGCGCCCTGCGAGGAGATCGTCAAGGACCCGACGAACGCGTTCAAGTACACCAGCCGCGGCAACCTGGTGGCGGTGATCACCAACGGCACCGCCGTCCTGGGCCTGGGTGACATCGGTCCGCTGGCGGCCAAGCCGGTGATGGAAGGCAAGGGCGTCCTGTTCAAGAAGTTCGCCGGCATCGACGTGTTCGACATCGAGATCGCCGAGAAGGACAACCTCGACAAGCTGGTCGACGTGATCGCGGCGCTGGAGCCCACCTTCGGCGGCGTGAACCTCGAGGACATCAAGGCGCCGGACTGCTTCTACGTCGAGCGCAAGCTGCGCGAGCGCATGAAGATCCCGGTCTTCCACGACGACCAGCACGGCACCGCCATCACCGTGGCCGCGGCGATCCTGAACGGCCTGAAGGTCGTCGGCAAGGACCTGAAGACCGTCAAGCTGGTGACCTCGGGCGCCGGCGCCGCCGCGCTCGCCTGCCTCGGCCTGCTGCTCAAGCTGGGGCTGCCGCGCGAGAACATCTACGTGACCGACCTGGCCGGCGTGGTCTGGAAGGGTCGCAAGGAACTGATGGACCCGGACAAGGAGCAGTTCGCGCAGGAGACCTCCGCGCGCACGCTCCTGGACGTGATCAAGGACGCCGACGTGTTCCTCGGCCTGTCCGCCGGCGGCGTGCTCAAGCCGGAGATGGTCAAGCAGATGGCGGCGCACCCGCTGATCCTGGCGCTGGCCAACCCGAATCCGGAAATCAGCCCCGAGGATGCGAAGGCGGCGCGGCCCGACTGCATCATGGCCACCGGCCGCACCGACTACCCGAACCAGGTCAACAACGTCCTGGTGTTCCCGTACATCTTCCGCGGCGCCCTCGACTCGGGCGCGACGACGATCACGCTGGAGATGGAGATCGCCGCCGTGTACGCGCTGGCCGAACTGGCGCAGGCGGAGCAGAGCGAGGTGGTGGCGGCCGCGTACACCGGCCAGCAGCTGACCTTCGGGCCCGAGTACCTCATTCCCAAGCCCTTCGATCCGCGGCTGATGCTGAAGATCGCGCCGGCGGTGGCCAAGGCCGCGGCGGACAGCGGCGTGGCGCTGCGGCCGATCGCCGACATGGACGCCTACCGCGAGAAGCTGCAGACCTTCGTCTATGCCTCCGGCACCACGATGAAGCCGATCTTCGCGCTGGCCCGCTCGGCACCGAAGAAGCGCGTGTGCTTCGCCGAGGGCGAGGAAGAGCGCGTGCTGCGCGCCTGCCAGGTGCTGGTGGACGAGCACGTCGCGCGCCCGACGCTGATCGGCCGGCCGGAGATCATCCAGCAGCGCATCGAGAAGTTCGGCCTGCGCCTGCAGCAGGGCACCGACTACGACGTGGTGAACACCGACTTCGACGAGCGCTACCGCGACTTCTGGCAGACCTACCACCGGATGACCGAGCGCAAGGGCATCACGGCGCAGATGGCCAAGATCGAGATGCGCCGGCGCCTGACGCTGATCGGCTCGATGATGCTGCAGAAGGACCACGTCGACGGCCTGATCTGCGGCACCTGGGGCACCACCGACCTGCACCTGCGCTACATCGACCAGGTGATCGGCAAGCGCGCCGGGGTGAAGAACTACGCCGCCATGAACGGCCTGATGCTGCCGGACCGCCAGATCTTCCTGGTCGACACCCACGTCAACTACGACCCGACGGCCGAGCAGCTGGCGGAGATCACCCAGATGGCCGCCGAGGAGATGCTGCGCTTCGGCCTGAAGCCGAAGGTCGCGCTGCTGTCGCATTCGAATTTCGGCAGCAGCAACCAGCCGAGCGCGGTCAAGATGCGCGACACGCTGGCGCTGCTGCGCGAGCAGGCGCCCTGGATGGAAGTCGACGGCGAGATGCACGGCGACATCGCGCTGGACGCCCGCGGCCGCGAGCGCCTGATGCCGCACAGCACCTTGTCGGGCGAGGCGAACCTGCTGGTGCTCCCCAACATCGATGCAGCCAATATTTCTTACAACCTGCTCAAGACCGCGGCGGGCGGCAACATCGCCATCGGCCCGGTGCTGCTCGGGGCCGCCAAGCCGGTGCACATCCTGACAGCGAGCACCACGGTGCGCCGCATCGTGAACATGGCGGCTCTCACCGTCGCCGACGCCAACGCGGCCCGTTAAGCGGTCGCGCGACAGCAGGCGCTAACTTTTCAGCGCGCGCCTGCGCCCCCATTCCCCCACCGCCGCTGCCCAAACTTTGGGCAGCGGCTTGCTTTTGGGGAGGACATGCGTCACACTACCGGCCTTGTTGTTCCGGGTTTACCCGGATGGAATGAAGTCTCGGTACCGAAAGGTACCGGGTGGCGTTCGCAGACCTTGATCTCTCCGGAAAGTCCGTTGGTAGCCCGATTCGCGACAGCCCGGCTGGCATTCACCAGCTGCCTGCTCGGCGTCGCGCTCACAGTGTTTTCCCAGGCTCACGCCTGGAGCTGGAAAGACGGAAACGCCCAGGCGCAAGCGGCGACGGTGCATGTCACCCAGCTGCCCCGCCAGGGCCGGGAGACGTATGAACTGATCCGCCAGGGCGGACCGTTCCCCTACGACAAGGATGGCGCGGTGTTCGGCAACCGGGAGCGGCAGCTTCCGGCCGAGAGACGCGGGTATTACCGCGAGTACACCGTCGGCACGCCAGGATCCCGCGACCGGGGCGCCCGGCGCATCGTGTGCGGAGGCCCGCCCCGGGCGCCGCACGCCTGTTATTACACCGCTGACCATTACGCGAGCTTTCGCAGGATCGTGGAAGACGCGAGATGAGGCGGGAAGAAATCTTGACTACAGAGAAAGACACGGAGATGGACCAGCCACTTCGTACCGATATTTCCGAAACGCCCCTCAAGGGTGTGCGCAGCAACATCGTGCAGTCGATCCGCGCCTTCCGCGTGCAGGACCTGCAGGAAACGGCGACGCAACTGGGCCATCACTTCCTGTACGCCAATCTGGCCACCGCCCAGAGCAAGCAGGACGTGCTGGACATGATCGCCCAGCAGTTCACCTTCCCGCCGCACTTCGGGAAGAACTTCGATGCGCTGTACGACTGCATGACCGACCCGTTGCACAAATCGGGCCCGCAGCCTGGCTTCATCGTGGTGCTGGAACACATCCCGGCCAACGGCAAGTTCGACAAGGAAGCGCGCGAGCAGCTGCTCGACATCTTCCGTGACACGGCCGACTACTGGGCCGACCGCAAGGTGCCCTTCCGCTGCTTCTACTCCTTCTCCGTGGCGCGCTCGGCCCAGGGCCAGGCCGCCAACGAAGGCCACGCCGAAGCGGTGCAGCCGCCGGCGGTGGATGGCGGCGAGAAGATGCCGACGGACAAGCTGCTGGACGTGTCGCCGCTGGCCCTGCGCATGAGCAGCCCGTTCAACGCGGGGTATTGGCTGGCGGCGGCGTAAGCTGCGGCAGGGGCGATTCGGCGCGCAAGCGCTGCGCGGGAGCGTTGTTCCCGGCGATAGCCGTCGTTTCCGGCGAGAGCCGTCATTCCCGCGCAGGCGGGAACCCAGTGAAATCCCCGCGTCGCGGGGATTTTCTTTAGGGAGCCCTGGATTCCCGCCTTCGCGGGAATGACGCCGGGGGGGCCAGCGACGGCCCCGCTACCACCCCGCATTGTCCCGGCTCACCGCCACCGCGAGCTCGAGGTACTCCGCCACCGGCACCTGCTCCGCGCGCCGCTGCACGTCGAAGTTGCCGCCGTAGCCTTTCTGCTCCAGCCAATGGCCCAGCGTGTGCCGCAGCAGCTTCCTGCGCTGCGAGAAGGAGACCTGCACCAGTTCCGACAGCAGGCCCTCGTCGACCACCACCGGATGCTCGCGCGGCACCATGCGCACGACGGCGCTGTCCACCTTGGGCGGGGGCTCGAAGGCCTCGGGCGGCACGAACAGCACGTTCTCCATCGCATAGCGCCACTGCAGCATCACCGACAGGCGCCCGTAATCCGCGGTCGACGGCGCCGCCACCATCCGGTCGACCACTTCCTTTTGCAGCATGAAGTGCTGGTCGGCCACGCGGTCGACGGACTGCAGCAGATGGAACAGGATCGGCGTCGAGATGTTGTAGGGCAGGTTGCCCACCACGCGCAGCCGGGGC
This sequence comes from Ramlibacter alkalitolerans, assembly GCF_016722765.1. Lineage (GTDB taxonomy): Bacteria > Pseudomonadota > Gammaproteobacteria > Burkholderiales > Burkholderiaceae_C > Ramlibacter > Ramlibacter alkalitolerans. The sequence goes on from NZ_JAEQND010000005.1 coordinate 294,064, forward strand.
ACGCCCTGTTCCTCGGCCACCGCACGGAAATCGACCTTCAGCACGTCGGCCTGGATCACCCGCAGGTGCGGGTGCTCGCGCAGCCGCACGGCCAGGTCGCGATCGAGCTCGACCACCGTCAGCGCGCCGATGCGCTCCACCAGCGGCTGCGTGAGCGCCGCCAGGCCGGGGCCGATCTCCACCATCGCATCGCCCGGCCGCGGATCGATCTCGCTCACGATGGCGTCGATCACGCCGGCATCGGCCAGGAAGTGCTGGCCGAAGCGCTTGCGGGCGACGTGCTTCATGGGAGGATGAGCGTTCGGCGTTGAGCGTTGAGGGTGGCGGTCAGGCATGCACGCTGAACGCCCGACGCTGAACGCCTGACCTCACTGCGGCGGCTCGCGGTACTCCACGTACGCCCGCCCGCGCACCTCCTGCGCCCAGCGCACGTAGGCTTCGTCGAGCTTGCGTTCGCGCACCAGGTTGCGCACCACCTCGCGCTGTTCGCGCGGACCCAGCTTGGAGTCGCGCCGCTCGAGCAGCTGGATCAGGTGCACGCCGAAGCGGGAGACGATCGGGTCGGCGATCTGCCCGGGCTGCAGCGCGTTGATCGCTTCCTCGAATTCGGGCACGAACATCCCCGGGCTGGACCAGCCCAGGTCGCCGCCGCTGCGGGCGCTGGCGTCCTGCGAGTTCTCGCGCGCCAGCTGCGCGAAGTCGGCCTGGCCCGCTTCGACGCGCTTCTTGAACTCGGCCAGCTTCTGCCGCGCCGCCGCTTCCGACAGCTGCGCGGAGGGGCGCAGCAGGATGTGGCGGGCGTGGCTCTGCGTGACGGTGACGCCCGCGCTGCCCAGCCGGCGCTTTTCCAGCACCTTGACGATGTGGAAGCCGGCCGCGGAGCGCATCACGTCGGTCACGCCACCGGTCTGCAGGTCGCGGGTAGCGTCGACGAACAGGGGCGGCAGGCGATCGGCCGTGCGCACGCCGATCACGCCGCTGTTCTGCGCCGCACCGGCGGCGTCGGAGTTCTCGCGCGCGAGGCGGGAGAAGTCCTCGCCGGCGCGGGCCCGTTGCAGCAGCTGGCGCGCCTTGGCCTCGGCCTGCGCGACCTGCGCCGGCGTCGCGTTCTCCGGCACCGCCACCAGGATGTGGGCGAGGTTGAGTTCCGTCAGCGCCGGGTCGGCGGTGGCGCCCTGCTCCTGGTCGCGCAGGTATTGCTCCACGTCGAGGTCCGTCACCTTGACCCGCTGCTCCAGCTCGCGATCGCGCAGGCGCTGCAGCAGGATCTGGTTGCGCAGGTCGTCGCGGAACTGGGCCACGTCGATGCCGTCGGTCTGCATGCGGCGACGCAGTTCGGCCACGCCGATGCCGTTCTGGCGCGCGATGTTCTGCTCCGCCTGGTCCACCAGGCCCTCGTCGACGCGCACGCCGGTCTCGCGCGCCACCTGCAGCTGCGCCTTCTCGGTGATCAGGCGCTCCAGCACCTCGCGCGCGAGCTGCCCGCGCGGCGGCAGCGCCGAGCCCTGCTGCGCCAGCTGCTGCTCGTAGCGCAGCATGCGCGTGCGCACCTCGTTGTTGGTGATCGGCTCCGAGTTCACCACGGCGACGATGTAGTCGGCGGCGCGCGGGCCGCTGTCGGGGGCGGCACGGCCGGTGCCCAGTTGCGGCGTCGCGCGCAGGCCTTGCGCGGCCGCGGGCAGGCCGGCGGCCAGTGCCGCGGCCGCGAGGGCCAGGGCCAGGAAACGGGAGGTCATCTGCGTACTCTAGTCGTAGTTGCTGAACCGGCTCGGCGCCACGGAGCGCTCGCGCAGGTACTGGTAACGGGGGATATTTTCCTTGAGGGCCTGCAGCGCGTTGGAACCGAGCCGGCTGAAGCCCACGAACTCCAGCTGGAACAGGATGCGCTTGTTGGAGCTGTTGGTGCCGGCCTGCAGCCGCTCGACCACGATGCGCCCGAGCCAGCAGCCGGCGTCGTACTCCAGGCCCAGCACGCCGTCGACGATGCGCTTGTCCTTCAGGCTCACGTTCATGCGCCCGACGCTGTACCAGCGGCCTTCGCCCTCGCCCAGGCCCGGGCCGAGGTTGCGGCCCTTGTCGCCCCACAGGTCGTTGAGCGGCCACTGCCAGCCGATGTCGATCTGCTCGGAGCCTTCCTGCCCGGGGATCGTGGCCCGCTGCAGCCGGTAGGCGGCCGAGACCACGCGGTAGTTGCCGGGGCTGTAGCGCACGCCGAGCGTCTCGCGGATCGACTCGCGCGTCTTCGGGTTGAACTGGATCGTCGTGTCGGCGCTCCACTGCGGCACCAGGTTGATCGAGGCGCCGAACAGGATGTCCGACAGGCGCTCGCTCACCGGCGTGCCACCGGGCAGGGTGACGCGCTGGTCCTGGAAGCGCAGGCGCTGCGCCACGGCGAAGCGCGCCGCCTCGGCGCCGGTGTCGGGGTCGAGCAGGCGGGTGGCCGCACCGAGCGTCAGCAGGTTGTTGTCCGCGATGCGGTCGTTGCCGCCGAAGGCGTTCTCCGTGTAGACGGTCGCGAAGTTGAAGTCGTTCAGGCCCGAGTCGTAGTTGGGCAGCCGGTTCTGGTCGCGAAACGGCGTGTAGACGTAGAAGGCGCGCGGCTCCAGCGTCTGCACGAAGCGCCGCCCGAACAGGGTGGTGGCGCGCTCGAACACCAGGCCCGAGTCCAGGCTCAGGGTCGGGACCGTGACGGTGGCGCTTTCCTGCCCGAACTGGGTGCTGCGGTCGAAGTTGTAGTGGCGGGTATGCACCTGCGCCTTGGGCACGACGAACCAGCCGGGCGCCTGCCAGGGGCGGCTCACCTGCAGCAGCGCGAAGCTGCGGTGCGCGTTCGGCTGCGTCACTTCCGGCGTCGTCGGGAACAGCGCCCGCAGGCCGTCGCCGATGGAGTGCGTGAAGTGCGTGTAGTCGGCTTCGGCGTAGGTCTCCACGCCACCGGGCAGGTTGGCGCGGGTCTGGCGCGCGGTGAACTGCGGCGAGCGGTTGTACGGCGGGATGATCGCCGTGGAGGTGTCCGTCAGGTCCTGCAGCGTCTGCCAGCGCAGCATGCGCGCCGTCAGGCTCACGTCGCTCCAGCTCCAGTTCAGGATGGCGTCGTTGCTCAGCAGGCGCTGCGTGAGCGAGGCGGAATTGCGCGAGAAGTCGCGCCAGTAGTCGTCGTCGCTGACGCGATTCAGGTTCAGCGACAGCGACGACACGCCCAGGCCGGGCAGGCGCAGGGCCGATTGCGAATGCTGCGCCGTAAAGCCCCAGCGGTCTTTGTCACGCAGGCGGTCGCCGGCCAGGTAGTTGCCGCGCAGCAGGCCGTTGTAGGTCGGCTCCAGGTAGCGGAACTCGGCACCGAGGTCGACGCCCCGCTTGGACATCAGCGTGGGATAGAGCGTCGCGTCGCGGTTGGGCGCGATGTTCCAGTAATAGGGCAGCGTGAGCTCCACGCCGCTCTTGTTGTCGATGCCGAAGGTGGGCGGCAGCACGCCGCTCTTGCGCCCGTCGCCCAGCGGGAAGCTCAGCGAAGGCACCGGCAGGATCGGCAGGCCCATGAAGCTCAGGACCGCGTTCTTCGCCTGGCCGACCTCCTCTTCCTGGTCCAGGCTGATGGAGGCGGCGCGCAGGATCCAGTCCGGCATCCAGCTCGGGCCCGGCTTGCGCTGGCAGGTGGTGTAGGTGGCGTTGCGGATCACCGCATGCTTGTCGTCGACGAAGTCGATGCGATCGGCCTGGCCGTAGGCGTCGTTGCGCAGGAAGCGGTAGCGCGGCTCGTTGAAGAAGCCCTCGAAGGCGTCGACCTTCAACTCCAGCAGCGGGCCTTCGAAGATGTTGCCGGCCTTGTTGATGTGCACGTTGCCGCTGGCCCGCGCGAGGTCGTCGGGCTGCGTGTACTCGATGCGCCTGGCGCGGATCACCGTGTCGCCGCGGCGCAGTTCGGCGTCGCCCTCGACGATGGTCTCCAGGTCGGGGCGGCCGCGCACCTCGTCGCCTTCGACGAAGGTGGGCAGTTGCGCGCGCACCGCCGCCGGGATGTCTTCGCGCAGCCGCGGCGTGGGTTTCAGTTGCGGCGCGTCGGCGCTCTCGCCCTGCGCCTGGGAGGCGAACGGCTGCAGCAGGCCGATCGCGACCAGCGCCACCGGGCTCAGCGCGAAACGCGCGACGCAAGCCTTGTTCTTGGGGTGATGCATCAGGGGTGGGAAGCCAGCCGCCGGCTGGCCGGCGCGCCACGTTGGATTTGTAGAATCGATTATCCATGAGCGATTCCGCGCCCACCCCTTCCGCCGTCGCCTGGAGCGACCCCCGCCGCGAAGCCGCCTTCCATGGCTGGCTGGCGCGCGTCGCCGCAACCCACGGGCTGCAGCCCGCCAGCCTGCGCCCCGCCTCGGCGGACGCGAGTTTCCGCCGCTACCTGCGCCTGGACGGTGCCGGTCGCAGCTTCATCGTGATGGACGCGCCGCCCGAGCGCGAGGACTGCGCTCCTTTTGTAAAGATTGCGCAACTGATGGCCGAAGCCGGCCTGTACGTTCCGCGCGTGCTCGAATGGGATGCGCCGCTGGGCTTCATGCTGCTGGACGACCTGGGCACGCAGACCATGATCGAGGTGGTGGATGCGGCCGACCCGCAGGCCAACCTGCCGCTGTACCAGCGCGCCATCGACGCGCTGATCGCCTGGCAGCTCGCCTCGAAACCCGGCGTGCTGCCGCCCTACGACGAGGCGCTGCTGGCGCGCGAGCTGGCGCTCTTTCCCGACTGGTACCTGCAGCAGCACCGCAAGGTGGAGCTCACCCCGGCGCAGCGCGCCACGCTGGAGGCGCAGTTCCGCCTCATCATGCAGCACAACCTGGCGGCGCCCAGCGTCTACGTGCACCGCGACTTCATGCCGCGCAACCTGATGATGCCGCGCGATGCGGCCGAACCGCGGCTGGGCGTGCTCGACTTCCAGGACGCGGTGTACGGCCCGGTCACCTACGACATCGCCTGCCTGATGCGCGATGCCTTCCTGAGCTGGGACGAGGAGTTCGTGCTCGATGTCACCGTGCGCTACTGGGAGAAGGCGCGCAAGGCCGGCCTGCCGGTGGGCGAGGACTTCGGCGAGTTCTACCGCGGCGTCGAGTGGATGGGCCTGCAGCGGCACCTGAAGGTGGCCGGCATCTTCGCGCGCCTCACGTTGCGCGACGGCAAGCCGAAGTACCTGGCCGACGCGCCGCGCTTCATCGCCTACATCCGCGCGACCACCGGCCGCTACCGCGAACTGGCGCCGCTGGCGCGCCTGGTCGACGAGGTGGAAGGCAGCGACGCCGTGAGCGGCTACGCCTTCGGCCGGATCTAGCGGCGTGCCCCGCCTGTACTGCGCCGAGCCGCTGGCCAGCGGCGCGCGCCTGGCGCTGCCCGCCGGCGCGGCGCGCCACGTGCAGGTGCTGCGCTTGCAGCCCGGCACCGCGCTGACGCTGTTCGACGGCCGCGGCGGCGAGTACGAGGCCGTGGTCACGCACATGGGGCGCAGCGAGGTGCGCGTGGAGGTGGGCGCGCATCGCGCGATCGAATGCGAGCCGGCGCTCGCGGTGCACCTGGCCGTCGGCATGCCGGCCAACGAGCGCATGGACTGGCTGGTGGAGAAGGCCACCGAGCTGGGCGTGGCCTCGATCCAGCCCTTGCTGGCCGAGCGCAGCGTGCTGCGGCTGGCCGGCGAACGGGCGCAGAAGAAGCAGGCGCACTGGCAAGGGGTGGCGATCGCGGCCTGCGAGCAGTGCGGGCGCAATCGCGTGCCGCTGGTGCATGCGGTGCAGCCGCTGCAGGGATGGCTGGCGGCGGCGGATGCCGGACTCGTGCTGTCGCTGCGCCCGGGCACGCAGGCGATCGGCGCCGCTGCCGCAGCGCTGACGCAGCTGACGCTCCTCAGCGGCCCGGAAGGCGGGCTGGCGCCGGCGGAAGAGGAGGCTGCGCTGGCGCGCGGCTGGCGCGCGGTGCAGCTCGGGCCCCGGGTGCTGCGAGCCGAGACGGCGCCGATCGCGGCGCTGGCGGTGTTGACGTCGAGCGCGTCCTGAGCGCTGGGGTTCGCGCTTCGCGGCTCACCGCCAGCCTACAAGGGGCAACGGTGGTGAGCCGCACGTACGCGCAGGCGAAGCCGCCTGCCGCCAACGGCAACGGCCGTCATTCCAGCGAAGGGGGGAATCCAGGGCTCCCGATGGGTAGGCGCCGCGCGCGCGTCCTGGATCCCCGCCTGCGCGGGGATGACGGAACCGCGCCGCTCAATCCACCAGCGCCGCCGCCAGCAAGGCTCCCACCGCCGCCGGAATCCCGTACCGCTCCCAGTTGGACACCGCCGTGCTGGCGATCACTTCCACCGGCACCGTCGTGCGTTCCAGCACCCGGTTGACGACGCAGTCTTCGACCAGCCGCACCAGCGAGTCCTTGCGGGCGGTTCCCATCAGGATGCGGTCGCAGCGCAGGCGCTGCGCGAACTCGGTGATGCAGGCGGCGCTGTCGCCCACCGCGGTGTGCGCCGTGTAGGCCAGCCCCGCGCGGTCGAGCCGCTGGCGGCAGGGGCCCAGCGCCTCCCGCGCCTGCTCCCCGTAGAAGACGTGGCGCTCGCGCCGGGGAATGAAGCGGGCCACGTGCCAGCGCAAGGGCGTCTGCACGTTCAGCAGGTGAATCTCCGGCGGGGTGCCGCGCAGCGCCTGGCGCAGGACGTACCGGATCACGGCCTCGTCATGGGGCGAGCCGGCCACGGGAACGAGGATCTTCGGCATCTGGGCAGCATAGCGCGAAGGCAGCTACATTGCAGTCAGCCATGAACCGCAACCTCTGGCTCCTCGCGATCCTGCAGGGCCTGTTCCTCACCAACAACGTCACCTTCATCGCCATCAACGGGCTGGTGGGGCTGTCGCTCGCCCCGTTCGGCTGGATGGCGACGCTGCCGGTGATGGGCTACGTGGTGGGCAGCGCCCTGTTCACGGGCGTGGTCGCCCGCACGCAGGCGCGCTTCGGGCGCCAGCGCGGCTTCCAGCTCGGGCTGGCGGTGGCGATCGCGTCCTCCCTGCTGTGTGCCTATGCGGCGACCAGCCGCAACTTCTGGCTGCTGTGCGCCAGCACGCTGCTGGCCGGCTACTACGCGGCCAACGCCAGCCTCTACCGCTTCGCCTCGGCGGAACTGGCGGCACCCGCCTTCAAGGAAAAGGCCGTCTCGCTGGTGATGGCGGGCGGGCTGATCGGCGCCATCGCCGGCCCGCGGCTGGCGGCCGGCACCCGCGAGTGGGCGGCGGCGCCCTTCGCCGGCGCCTACCTGTCGCTGGCCGGGGTGGCCCTGCTCGCGCTGGTGCTGATGGCCTTCTTGCGCTTTCCGCCGGTGGTCGCCCGCGGCTCCCAGCAGGCGGGTCGCACCGTGGCCGCGCTGCTGGCGCAACCGGCCTTCCTGGTCGCTGCGCTGGCCGGTGCGCTGGGCTACGGGGTGATGAACCTGCTGATGGCCGCCACGCCGCTGGCGATGCAGCAGTGCGGCCTGCCCTTCGGCGACGCCGCCTTCGTGCTGCAATGGCACGTGATCGGCATGTTCGCGCCCGGCTTCTTCACCGGCCACCTGATCCAGCGCTTCGGTCCACTCAGGGTGATGGCGGCCGGCGCGGCGCTCAACCTGGTGTGCATCGCCATCGCCTTGTCGGGCGTCGAACTGACGCAGTTCGCCGTCTCGCTGTTCCTGCTGGGGCTGGGGTGGAACTTCCTCTTCACCGGCAGCACGACGCTGGCGCTCACGGCCTACGCGCCGGAGGAAAAGGACCGCGCCCAGGCGGTGCTGAACTTCATCCTTTTCAGCACGCTGGCCGTGAGCTCGTTCGCCTCCGGCGTGCTGGTCACGACCCAGGGCTGGAGGTGGCTGAATCTCGGCTCGCTGCTGCCGATGGCCCTGATTGCCGCAGGCCTGGGCTGGCTCGCGCTGCAAAACGCGCGTCCAGCCACTGCCGCAGGTGGCTGAAGACGGGCTGCGCACGCGGCTCGTTGAAGATCTCGTGGTAGAAGCTCTCGAAGCACTGCGTGCTGACGACCTTGCGCGGCGCTGCGGCGGCGAAGGCCGCGCTGCCCTTGGGGTCGACGATGCGGTCGGCGCCGCCGTACATCAGCAGCGTGGGAACCGCCCAGCGTGGCGCGCAGAACTGCACCACCTTGCCTTCATCGGCGATGAAGCGCGCGAGGCGCCCCGAGATGCGGTCGTGCACCAGCGGATCCTTGGCGTAGGCCTGCGCCACCCGGGGGTCGTGCGAGAGGAATTCCGGATCGAGGCCATTGCCGACCGCGAGGTCGGGCGCCAGCCGCGGGATGATGGCCAGCAGCAGCTTCTGCAGCACGCTCAGGCGCGGCGCCAGCGCCGGGGAGGACAGCACCAGGCCATCCACGGGGACGGTGCCACGGGCCACCAGGCTGGCCGCGACCAGGCCGCCCAGGCTGTGCCCCAGCAGGACCAGCGGCAGCTCCGGCGTGCGCTTGCGGGTGCTTTCCACGATGTCCGCCAGGTCGTCGAGCAGGCGATGCTGCTGCGGCACGGTGCCGCGCGCCCCACCGGATTGGCCATGGCCGTAATGGTCGTAGCCGCGCACCGCGTAACCCCAGGCATTGAGCTGCCGCGCGAGGCCGTCGTAGCGCCCCGCGTGCTCGCCCAGGCCGTGCACCAGCAGCACCGTGGCGCGCGGGCGCACGTCCGGCGGAAGGGGCCAGTCCTGCACTGCCAGGTTCTCCCCGTCGCTGGCCGTGAACGTTGCAAGCGTCGACTCGGGCGCTTCTTGACTCATCCACGGGGATCATGACGCCGCCCCCAGGCCTGTCCATCCACCCTTTGGAGGGTTCCCCGCCGGGAACGCTCAGGGCATCTGTGCCATCACTTCCGCCACGGCCGCGGTGAGGCGCCTGGCGTAGGGGACGTGCAGGAATTCGTTGGGCCCGTGCGCGTTGCTGCGCGGACCCAGCACCCCGCAGACCATCATCTGCGCCTGCGGAAAGCCCTGCGACAGCATGTTCATCAGCGGAATCGTGCCGCCCTGGCCGATGTAGCCCACCGGCGCGCCGAAGTGCGCCAGCGAGGCGGCGTTGAGCGCCTGCTCGAACCAGGGCGTGGTGGACGGGGCGTTCCAGCCGGAGGCGGCACTGCCCGCCTCGAAGGTCACCACCGCCTGGTAGGGTGCGTTGTCCTCCAGCAGCGTCTTGAGCTCCTGCACCGCCTGCGCCGCGTCGACCAGGGGCGGAAGGCGCAGCGACAGCTTGAAGGCCGTGTAGGGGCGCAGCACGTTGCCGGCGTCCTGCAGGGCGGGCAGGCCTTCGGCACCGGTCACCGACAGCGTGGGTTTCCAGGTGCGGTTGACCAGCGCCTCGACCGGGTCGGTGGTGGTCGGCAGCGTGAAGCTGGTGGAGCCGCCGCAGTCGGCGTGGGCCCAGGGGAAGCGCTTGTAGACCTCCTCGCCCAGGATGGCGGCGGTGGCCTGCGCCTGCGCGAGGCGGTCGGCCGGCATCTCGCAGTGGAAGCTTTGCGGCAGCAGGCGCCCGGTCTTGCTGTCCTCCAGCCGGTCGAGCACCTGCCGCATGATGCGGAAGCTGGAAGGCACCAGGCCCGAGGCGTCGCCGGAATGGATGCCCTCGGTCAGCACCTGCACCTTGAGCGTGCCGCCGGCGAGGCCGCGCAGCGAGGTGGTGAGCCACAGCTGGTCGTAGTTGCCGGCGCCGGAATCGAGGCAGATCACCAGGCCCACGTCGCCCAGCCGCGGCCGCAGCGCGTCGACATAGGGCAGCAGGTCGTAGGAACCCGATTCCTCGCAGGTCTCGATGATGCCCACGATGCGCGCATGCGGCTTGCCCTGCGCCTTGAGCGCCTGCACCGCGGCGATGCTGGCGTACACCGCGTAGCCGTCGTCGGCGCCGCCGCGGCCATAGAGCTTGCCGTCCTCGTACTTGGGCGTCCAGGGGCCCAGGTCGGAGCGCCAGCCGGTGAACTCGGGCTGCTTGTCCAGGTGGCCGTACATCAGGATGGTGTGGGCGTCGGCCTTGGTCGCCTCGATCTCGAAGAACAGCACCGGCGTGCGACCGGGCAGCCGCACGATCTCGAGCTTCAGGCCCGCGACCTTCTGCGCCTCCACCCATTGCGCCGCGTTGCGCAGCACCGTCTCGATGTAGCCATGCTGCTCCCACTGCGGGTCGAACCCCGGCGACTTGGCGGGGATGGCGATGTAGTCGGTGAGCTGGCGCACGATGTCGCCGTCCCACTGGCGCGAAATTTGGTCGAGGGCCAGCGCGCTGTCGAGGATGGTGGAGGGGAGATCGCGGGGCTTGTTCATGCCCGCAACTGTACGCGGCAGTCGTCCGCTGGGCTAGGATGCGCCGCGGGAAACCCTATGCAACAACGTATCCACGTCGGCGTCGGTGGCTGGACTTTCGAGCCCTGGCGCAACAACTTCTACCCGGCCGGGCTGGCGCACAGCAAGGAGCTGCACTACGCCAGCCGGCAGCTCACCGCGATCGAGGTGAACGGGACCTTCTACAGCACCTTCCAGCCGTCGACCTTCGCCAAGTGGCGCGACGAGACCCCGGAAGGCTTCGTCTTCGCGCTCAAGGCCCACCGGTTCACCACCCACCGCCGCGAGCTGGCCGGGGCCGCCGAAGGCATCGAGCGCTTCATCGGCAGCGGCATCGCGGAACTGGGCGACAAGCTCGGGCCGATCCTGTGGCAGCTGATGCCGACGACGCCGTTCCGGCCCGACGACCTGGAGCAGTTCCTGCGCCTGCTGCCCACCGAGGTGCAGGGCCGGCCGCTGCGGCACGTGCTCGATGTGCGCCACCCGAGCTTCGCCTGCGAGGAGTACCTGGAGCTGCTGGCGCGGCACGGCTGCACGACGGTCTATACCGACTCCGACAAGTTCCCGCAGATCCCGCATGCGCGCAGCGACCTGGCGTACCTGCGGCTGATGCGCAGCGTGTCCGAGTGTCCGAGCGGCTATGCCCCGGAGCAGATCACGCCCTGGGTGCGGGCCGCACAGGAGTGGGTGGCGATGGATGCGGGCAAGGAAGCCTTCGTGTTCTTCATCAGCGCCGCGAAGGAGCGCAATCCGGCGGCAGCAATGGAGTTCCTGCGGCAGTTGCGCCCGTAGCCGTCAGCGCGGCCCGGCCGTCATTCCCGCGGAGGCGGGAATCCAGGGCTCCCGATGTCACGCGCTGCGCGCGTGCTGCCCTGGGTCCCCGCCTGCGCGCCGCCTGCGCGGGGATGACGACTACGCGTCGATCCATACCAGCTGCCCCTGCCCCGACTCATTCAGCCGCGCCCGCAGCCCCTGCGCCACATCCTCCGTCACCGTGAACGCCAGCTGCACCGCATCCTCGTGCGCCACCGCCCCCAGCACGGCCCCGGCCTCCTGCAGCTCGCGCCGCACCATCCCCTCCATCGCATACGGCACCCGGCACGCGAACTGCAGCGTGCGCCGCAGCGGCAGCTTCTCCGCCTTCAGCAGCGCCTGCGCCACGGCATCGGTGTACGCCCGCACCAGCCCGCCGGCGCCAAGCTTCACGCCGCCGAAGTAGCGCACGACCGTGGCCAGCACGCCTTCGAGCTGCTGGTGCCGCAGCACCTCCAGCATCGGCCGCCCCGCCGTGCCGCCGGGTTCGCCATCGTCGTTGGCCGCCGACTGGCCGCCCGCCAGCAGCGCCCAGCAGACATGCGCGGCGCCTGGATGCTGCAGGCGCAGCGCCTCGACCACCTGCTGCGCCTCGCTGCGGCCGGCCACCGGCTGCACGCAGCCGATGAAGCGGCTCTTCTTGATCAGGAGTTCGCTGTGGACAGGATGCGCCAGGGTGAGGGCCATGCGGGGAGGGTAACGCGGCGGCGTGGCGCAGCGAGCGCCGGGTTCGGGCGCTGTCGCGGCTCGCCGCCGGCCTACGTTCCGGCGCCGGTCGCCGGGGCCTTGCGCATCCAGCCGAGGCCGGCGCTGGTTCCCCCGGGCTGCGCGCCGCGGGCCGGCCGGTATTCGCAGCCGACCCAGCCGTCCCAGCCGCAGGCGGCGGAGACCTCGTCGATCACGGAGAACAGGTAGTCGAAGTTCAGCTCGCCCAGGTCCGGTTCGTTGCGCATCGGCACGCCGGCGATCTGGAAATGGCCGACGCGACCGGTCGGCAGGTACTGCCGGATCTTCATGGCGACGTCGCCCTCGATGATCTGGCAGTGGTACAGGTCCATCTGCACCTGCACGTTCAGCGCCGAGATCTCCGACAGCAGCTGGTGCGCCTCGTCCTGGCGATTGAGGAAGAAGCCGGGGATGTCGCGCGTGTTGATCGGCTCCAGCAGCAGGTTCACGCCCTGCTTCGCCGCCTCGCGCGCCGCCCAGCGCAGGTTGTCGATGTAGGTCGGTCGCAGCGCGCTGCGGTCGGCGTCCTTGGGCACCAGGCCGGCCATCACGTGCACGCGCGGGCAGTTCAGCGTCTCGGCGTACTGCAGGGCGCGCACGATGCCCTCGCGGAACTCCTGCTCGCGACCGGGCAGGCACGCCAGCCCACGCTCGCCTTCGTCCCACTTGCCGGGCGGGGCGTTGAACAGCACCTGCTGCAGGCCGTGGGCCTGCAGGCGCGCGGCCAGCTCCTTGGCATCGAAGTCGTAGGGGAACAGGTATTCGACGGCCTGGAAGCCGTCGCGGGCAGCGGCCTCGAAGCGGTCCAGGAACGCATGCTCGGGATAGAGCATGGACAGGTTGGCGGCAAAACGCGGCATGGCGGGTCTTCCCTCAGCGCACCGGCAGCTTCACGGCCTGCGGGTTCTCGCCCACGTACTCGCGCAGGATGCTTTCGAAATCGGCATCCGGCTGCAGGCCCAGGCCCTGGGCGCGCGTCGACTTCACGTCGCCGGGCCAGGTGCTCACGAGGCGCTCGATGGCGGGATCGGGCGTCCAGTCCAGCAGGCCGGTCGCATCCGTGCCGGCCACGCGTTCCAGCGCCGCCGCCATCTCGCCCACCGTGGTGCGCAGGGCCGGCAGGTTGACGGCCGTCAGCGGCCCCCATTCGGCGTCCGTGCTTTCGGCGGCGCGGAGGATGCCTTCGATGGTGCGGCCCGGCGAAGCCAGCGCAACGAGCGTCTGCGCCGCCACCGGCACCTGGGCGCGCAGGCCGGCCAGCGGCTCGCGCAGCATTCCCGAGAGGAAGCCCGAGGCGGCGCCATTCGGGCGCCCGGGGCGCACGCTCACCGTCATCAGGCGAACGCTGCGGGCGCGGATGAAGCCCTTGCGGCCATAGTCCGCCATGAGCTGCTCGCCGATGAACTTCTGGATGCCGTAGCTGCTTTGCGGCGTGGGCAGCGTGAAGTCGTCGATGCCGGTGGGCATGGGGCGGTCCGGCAGCTTGCCGAACACGGCCAGCGAGCTCGCGAAGACCACCGTCGGTTGCGTGCCGAGCGCGCGGCAGTTGGCCAGCAGCGCGCGCGTCGCCTCGAAGTTGCTGCGCATGCCGAGGTCGAAATCGGCCTCGCATTCGCCGCTCACCGCCGCCGCCAGGTGGAACACGCAGTCGGTGCCGGCCTGCGGCAACTGGCCGCCGGCCAGCAGCTCGTTCAGGTCGCCGCCGACGAAGCGCACGCGGGCGTCGTCCTGCAGGTCCTGCGGCGGCGCCGCGCGGTCGGTGAGGGTGATGGACGTGATGGGCTGGCGGGCGCCGCCGGCCAGCGCCAGCGCGCCGCGGGCGAGCAGGGTGCGCGCGAGCCGCGCGCCGAGGAAGCCGCTGCCTCCGGTGATCAGGATGTTCATGTGGCGGGTGTCTCCGTGGATGCGACGGCAAGCATACGCGGGCTCAGGCCAGGCCCGCCAGGCGCAGGACCCTGCCCACGAGCGCGCAGGCGGCGATGACGGGGATCACGCCGGCCTTGAAGCGGAACAGGGCCACCTCCCGCCGAAGCTGATGAAGCCCGGCTTGCGCTGGAACTTCAGCGCCTCGCCGAAGGGCACCACCGGCTCAGCCGCGCTCGAACTTGAAGACCGCGGTGCTCGCGGTGAGGTTCGGCAGCAGGCGCCGCTCCTCGCCGTCCTGCAGCCCGAAGGCGTCGAGGATCGTCAGCCGGTTGCGGGTCGCCAGCACCTCGAAGTCCTTGTAGGTGCCGACGCGGATGTTGGGCGTGTCGTACCACTGGTAAGGCAGGCGCTTGGTCACCGGCATGCGGCCGCGCACGATCGACAGCCGGTTGGGCCAGTGGGCGAAGTTCGGGAACGCGACGATGCCCACCTTGCCCACGCGCACCGTCTCGCGCAGCATCCATTCGGCATTGCGCAGGTGCTGCAGCGTGTCGATCTGCAGCACGACGTCGAACGAGTCGTCCTCGAACACCGTGAGGCCCTGGTCGAGGTTCAGCTGGATCACGTTGACGCCGCGCTTGACGCAGGCCAGCACGTTCTCGTCGGCGATCTCGATGCCGTAGCCGCTGCAGCCGCGATGGCGCTGCAGGAAGTCCAGCAGCGCGCCGTCGCCGCAACCCAGATCGAGAACGCGCGAGCCGGGCGGCACCAACTTGGCGATCGTGTGCAGGGTCGCCTTATCGGTCACAGAACCGCTCCCATCGGCAGGTCCGTCACGCCGTTCGCCTCCACCGGTTCCGCGGCGATGCGGTCGAAGTACGAGCGCACGACGGCGAGGTACTTCGGGTCTTCCAGCAGGAAGGCGTCGTGGCCGTGCGGCGCGTCGATCTCGGCGTAGCTCACGTCGCGCCGGTTGTCCAGCAGCGCCTTGACGATCTCGCGGCTGCGCGCGGGCGAGAAGCGCCAGTCGGTGCTGAAGCTCACGAGCAGGAACCTGGCCCGCGCCACGGCGAGTGCACGGGTGAGGTTGCCGTTGGTGCGCTTGGCCGGGTCGAAGTAGTCCAGCGCACGGGTGATCAGCAGGTAGGTGTTGGCGTCGAAGTACTCGCTGAACTTGTCGCCCTGGTAGCGCAGGTAGCTCTCGATCTGGAACTCGATGTCCTGCGTCGTGTAGCGCAGGTCCAGGCCTTCCCGCAACTGGCGGCCGAACTTCTCGTTCATCACGTCGTCGGAGAGGTAGGTGATGTGGCCGACCATGCGGGCGATGCGCAGCCCGCGCTTGGGGATCACGCCGTGCTCGTAGAAGTGGCCGCCGTGGAAGTCCGGGTCGGTCACGATGGCGCGGCGGGCGACTTCGTTGAAGGCGATGTTTTCGGCCGTGAGGTTGGGCGCGCTCGCCACCACCACCGCGTGCCGCACGCGCTCCGGGTACTGCAGGGTCCACGACAGCGCCTGCATGCCGCCGAGGCTGCCGCCCATCACCGCGGCCAGCGTGCGGATGCCGAGCGCATCGAGCAGGCGGGCCTGCGCGTCGACCCAGTCCTCCACGGTCATTACCGGGAAGTCCGCGCCGTAGACGCGGCCGGTGTCGGGATTCACGTGCATGGGCCCGGTGGAGCCGAAGCAGGAGCCGAGGTTGTTGACGCCGATGACGAAGAAGCGCTCGGTGTCCACCGGCTTGCCGGGGCCGATCATGGTGTCCCACCAGCCTTCGGATTTCTCCTGGCCGGCGTAGACGCCGGCGACGTGGTGCGAGGCGTTGAGCGCGTGGCAGATCAGGACGGCATTGCTGCGGTCGGCGTCGAGCGTGCCGTAGGTCTCGTAGGCGAGCGAATAGCCGCGGATCGAGGCGCCGCTTTGCAGCGCAAGCGGCGCGTCGAACTGCATGGACTGGGGCGTGGCGATGAAGGACATGGAAGCGAAGAACCCGGCCCCGCTGAAGCGGGCCGGGTTCCGGCCTTCTTTAGCGGCATTTATTGAGCGCCCGCAAGCGAGGCAAATCGGCGCTGGGAAAAGTATAGCCCCGTTCCCCCGTCATTCCCGCGGAGGCGGGAATCCAGGGCTCCCGATGGCCGCGCGCGGCGCGGCTTCCTGGATCCCCGCCTGCGCGGGGATGACAGTTTGGCGCGGGGATGACAGGTGGCGCGGGGATGACGAGGGGGCGCGTGGATGACGCCTATTTCACCAGCGCCAGCACCCCCAGCACCAGGAACACGATCGCGCCCACCACGTGGACGGCGCGGATCGGCACCTTGCGGGTGATCGCGTCGCCGAACCAGACGACGGGGGCGTTCGCCAGCATCATGCCCAGCGTCGTGCCGGCCACGACCGCTGCCCAGGCGTTGAAGCGCGCAGCCAGCATCACCGTGGCCACCTGCGTCTTGTCGCCCATCTCGGCCAGGAAGAAGGCGACCACCGTGGTGGCGAACACGCCGTACTTCGGCGCGCTGTCGGCTTGCTCGTCATCGAGCTTGTCGGGAATCAGCATCCACAGCGCCATGACGATGAAGGAGCCGCCCAGCACCCAGCGCAGGACGTCGGGGCCGAGCGCGTGCGTCACCCAGCTGCCGAGGCCGCCGGCGAGCGCATGGTTGAAGAGGGTGGCGACGAAGATGCCCAGCACGATCGGCCAGGGCTTGCGGAAGCGCGCGGCGAGGACGAGGGACAGCAGCTGCGTCTTGTCGCCCATTTCAGCGAGCGCGACGATGCCGGTGGAGACGAGGAAGGCTTCCATGCAAGAGGGACTCCGGCCGGCGAACACGCACCATTGACTGCACAGCATCCCCGGCCTGAAACGGAGGCTGCACAGTCAAAGGTCTCGCCAAATCGCGGATCGCGGGCGCCATGGAACGCGGGGTTCCAAGTCTGTTGACGCCAGCCCCTTTCGAGGATGAAGGGAGGCTACTCCCCAATGACTGCGCGCATTGTACCCGACAGTGCGCGTGCACGCTGATGGGCTTGGATATTGCTTTAGTTTGGTGCAGAGGCCCTGAATGAGGCCCAAACGCACCATAACGAAGCAATTCATCCCAAAGAGGCAACAATGGAAGCACTAAAACAGGGCTCGGACGTCCTGTTCATCCTGCTGGGCGCCATCCTGGTCCTGGCCATGCATTCGGGCTTCGCCTTTCTCGAGCTGGGCACCGTGCGCAAGAAGAACCAGGTCAATGCGCTGGTCAAGATCCTGGTCGACTTCTCGGTCTCCACGGTCGCCTACTTCCTGATCGGCTACGGCGTGGCGTATGGAACCAGCTTCCTCGTCGGGGCCGACCAGCTGGTGGCGCGCAGCGGCTACGACCTGGTGAAGTTCTTCTTCCTGCTCACCTTCGCGGCGGCCATCCCGGCCATCATCTCCGGCGGCATCGCCGAGCGCGCCCGCTTCGGCCCGCAGCTGATCGCCACGGCGGTGATCGTCGGCCTGATCTATCCCTTGTTCGAGGGCGTCGCGTGGAACCAGCGCTTCGGCATCCAGGGCTGGATCAAGTCGCTCACCGGCGAGGAGTTCCACGACTTCGCCGGCTCGATCGTGGTGCACGCAGTGGGCGGCTGGCTGGCGCTGCCGGCCGTGGTGCTGCTGGGCGCGCGCGCCAACCGCTACCGCAAGGACGGCGGCATCTCGGCACACCCGCCCTCCAACATCCCCTTCCTGGCGCTGGGCGCCTGGATCCTGACGGTGGGCTGGTTCGGCTTCAACGTGATGAGTGCGCAGACCATCGACAAGATCTCCGGGCTGGTCGCCGTCAATTCGCTGCTGGCGATGGTGGGCGGCACGCTGGCGGCCGTGCTGCTGGGGCGCAACGACCCGGGCTTTGTCCACAACGGGCCGCTGGCCGGGCTGGTCGCTGTCTGCGCCGGCAGCGACGTCATGCATCCGGTGGGCGCGCTGGCGGTCGGCGGCATCGCCGGGACGATCTTCGTCGCCATGTTCACGCTGACCCAGAACCGCTGGAAGATCGACGACGTGCTGGGCGTCTGGCCGCTGCACGGCCTGTGCGGCCTGTGGGGCGGCGTTGCCTGCGGCATCTTCGGCAGCAAGGCCTTCGCGGGGCTGGGCGGCGTGAGCCTGGGCGCGCAGGTCATCGGCAGCGCCCTGGGGGTGGCCTGGGCGCTGGTGTCGGGCTTCGCGCTGTACGGCATCCTCAAGGCCGTGATCGGGCTGCGGCTGTCGCCGGAGCAGGAGTTCAACGGGGCCGACCTCGCGATCCACAGGATCGGCTCGACGCCGGAACGCGAGGCCAACTGGTAGGGCAGGAAAAGGGCCTGCGGCCCTGTCGCGCCTGCGCCGCAGGTGGCGCGGCCGTGGGGGCTCCGGAACTTCCCGGAGGCACACAAAGGCAAACACCGGGCATAATGGCCGCCGTGGATTCCACAGGGGTCCACGAGTATGCGGTGTTTGTCGGTCTCGCGTGGTTGTTGATTGCGTTTGCGGACTCCATCGCTTTGCAGCGTTTCTTTTCTCAGGAGTCCTTGAATGGGCAACAAGCTTTACGTGGGGAACCTCCCCTATTCCTACCGCGATGACGACCTGCAGCAGGCCTTCAGCCAGTACGGCGCGGTCTCCAGCGCCAAGGTCATGATGGAGCGCGACACCGGCCGCTCCAAGGGCTTCGGTTTCGTCGAGATGGGCAGCGCCGCCGAGGCGCAAGCCGCGATCCAGGGCATGAACGGCCAGCAGGTCGGCGGCCGTGGCCTCGTCGTGAACGAAGCGCGCCCGATGGAGCCGCGCTCCGGTGGCGGCGGCTTCGGTGGCGGCGGCCGCTCGGGTGGCGGTGGCTTCGGTGGCGGCGGCGGTGGCGGCTTCGGCGGCGGCCGTCGTGAAGGCGGCGGCGGTGGCGGCTACGGCGGCGGTGGCCGCGACCGTTACTGATACGCGCAGGCCAGTCCTCGCAATCCAAGAAAAGGGCCCTCGGGCCCTTTTTTGTTGGCCGCCGCCGCACGGCACCATCGTTCTTTTTTGCCGCGCCCCCGGTTTCGCCCCCTTGTCACGCTCCCATCGGTCTGCTTCATAATGGCTTCGCGTGGTCAAGCTTTACACGTGGGTTGCGTTGGACAGGTGCCTTTCGCGTCAGTCGGTTGAATGCGTTTTCGGGACTCCATCGCTATCGGTTCAATGTTTTTTTCGGGAGTCCCATTGAATGGGCAATAAACTGTACGTAGGCAACCTCCCCTACCAGGTGCGCGACAGCGACCTCGAACAGGCGTTCAGCCAGTTCGGCCAGGTCACCAGCGCCAAGGTGATGATGGAACGCGAGACCGGCCGTTCCAAGGGCTTCGGTTTCGTCGAAATGGGCAGCGAGGCGGAAGCCCAGGCTGCCATCAACGGCATGAACGGCCAGCCCATGGGCGGTCGCAGCATCGTTGTCAACGAGGCCCGCCCGATGGAAAACAACCGCCCGCGCGGCTTCGGCGGCGGTGGTGGTGGCGGCGGCTACGGTGGTGGAGGTGGCGGCGGTTACGGCGGCGGCGGTGGCGGTGGCCGCTCCGGCGGTGGCGGCTACGGTGGTGGCGGCGGCGGCGATCGCCGCGGCGGCGGTGGTGGCGGCCAGGACGGCGGCTTCCGCAGCCCGTATGGCGCCGGCCCGCGTGGCGGCGGCCGCTCCGGCGGTGGCGGCGGCTACGGTGGCGGCGGCAACAGCTACTGATCGCGCGCGTTCGCGCTGAACGAAGGCTCCTGCGGGAGCCTTTTTGCTGCTTGCGTCGTCCCCGCTGTTGCCTGCGTCGTCCCCGCTGTTGCCTGCGTCATCCCCGCTGTTGCCTGCGTCATCGCCGCTGTTGCCTGCGTCATCCCCGCTATTGCTTGCGTCATCCCCGCGAAGGCGGGGATCCAGGGCACGCGCGCGGCGCGTGTCATCGGGAGCCCTGGGTTCCCGCCTTCGCGGGAATGACGGGGGAGCCTTCGCGGGAATGACGGCGGAGCCAGCCTTCGCGGAATGACGAGGGGTCAGTCCGGCGTATGCCGCGGCTTGCGCGCGCGGCCCACCAGCAGCCGGTCGAACACGGGATCCGGCAGCGCGCGCAGGATCTTCGCCACCACGCCCATCTGCCACGGGATCACCCGGTAGCTGCGTCCCGCCTCGATGATGCGGAAGGCCTGTTCGGCGAAGTCCTCCGGGCGCATCAGGAAGGGCATCGCATAGCGGTTCTTCCGCGTCAGCGGGGTGTCGATGTAGCCCGGCGCGATCGTCACCACGCGCACGCCGGTGCCGTGCAGTTCCCCGCGCAGGCTCTCGCAATAGCTGATCACCCCCGCCTTGCTCGCGCAGTACGCCGCGTGCCCGGGCAGGCCGCGGATGCCGGCCACGCTGGCGATCCCCACCAGCCGGCCGCTGCGCCGCTGCCGCATCGGCGCGATGAAGGGCTGGAAGGTCGCCGCCACGCCCACGGTGTTGACCGCGAGGACGCGCGCCAGCACGTCGATGTCCTCGCGCAGCGCGGTGTCCACGCCCAGGCTGATGCCGGCATTGGCGATCACCACATCGGGCAGGCCCTGCTGCGCCAGGCAGGCGGCGCCGGCGGCGGCGATGCTGTCGATGTCGGCGACGTCCGCGGCGTACACCCGCCAGCGCTGCGCCGGCAGGCCCTGGGCGCGGGCCCATTCGGCCATCTCGCCCCCGCGCCGCGCGACCAGCGCCAGGTTCCAGCCAGAGCGCGCATGGCGGGCCGCGAGCGCCTGGCCGATGCCGCTGGAGGCGCCGGTGATGAAGGCGAGCGGCGCCATGTCAGGGGGAGGGCGCGGACGCCGGCGGCTTGGGCTGCAGCGTCCCGCGCACGGCGCCCACCAGCTGCAGCACGCGCTTCTGGTTGTCGTAGTCCAGGCTGTTGCCGTGGAACACGTCGCTGCCGCGGATGAGCGTCACCGGCTTGTCGGAGATCACCCGCTCCTGGTCCATGAAGGCGTGCAGGAAATCGCCCCGGATCTCCACCTTGGCCTCGGTGGCGCGCCGCTCGGGCGGCGCCTCGCGCGTGACCACCGCATTGCCGATCAACTGCACCTGCGAGCCGTCGGCGTTGCTGATGCCGCGCTTCG
The DNA here is from genome assembly GCF_016722765.1 of Ramlibacter alkalitolerans. Classification (GTDB taxonomy): domain Bacteria; phylum Pseudomonadota; class Gammaproteobacteria; order Burkholderiales; family Burkholderiaceae_C; genus Ramlibacter; species Ramlibacter alkalitolerans. The sequence continues at coordinate 314,875 of NZ_JAEQND010000005.1, forward strand.
CGCTCGCGACCACCACCGCGCCTTCCTGGCTGAAGGAACGGATGCGCGGCTCGTCGATCTCCAGCGTGTCGGTGTCCGCGAAATGCCGCGCTTCGATGCCGCGGATCTCGCTCTTCAGGCGCCCGCTGGCGTCGAAGGACTTCACCGAGAAGCCGCGCAGGAAGTAATCGGGATCGTGGGTGGGCGGCGCTTCGCGCGCACTGGGCGCGAAGGTGGGCGTGGTGCGCGCCAGCCAGTAGGTGCCCAGCGCCAGCAGGCCCATCAGGATGACCGGCAGGTAGATCGTGATGCGGTCCCAGGCACGGCCGAAGCCGCGCAGCGGGGTCACCGGTACGCCTCCAGCAGCTGCGCGTACTGGCCGCTGGCCACCAGCAGCAGGTCGCAGAACTCGCGCGCGGCGCCCTGGCCGGCGGCGGCCTGCGTGACGTGGCGCGCGCAGGCCCGCACCTCGATGTGCGCGTGCGGCGGCGCGACCGGCAGCGCGACGCGCCGCAGCACCGGCAGGTCGGGCCAGTCGTCGCCCATGGCCGCCGCCTGCGCCCACTCGAAGCCGAGCGCGGCCAGCGAGGCCTGCGCCGCCGGCAGCTTTTCCTCGGTGCCGTAGTGCACGTGCTGCACGCCCAGCGCCTCCAGCCGCCGGCGCAGCGGCCTGGAATCGCGGCCGGTGATCACCACCGGCGTGATGCCGGCGCGCTGCAGCAGCTTCAGCCCCAGCCCGTCGAGGATGTGGAAGCGCTTGAGCGTCTCGCCCTCGTCGGAGAACAGGATGCCGCCGTCGGTCATCACCCCGTCGACGTCGAAGAAGGCCACGCGCACGCCCTGGGCGGCCAGCAGGAGTTCGGGCGGGAAGCTCAAGGCAGGCTGGGTCACTAGATGACTTTAGCGCGCATCAGGTCGTTGCTGTTCACGGCGCCCACCAGCTTGCCGTCCGGGTCCACCACCAGCACACTGGTGATGCGATGCTGCTCCATCATCTGCGCGGCCTCGGCCGCGAGCGCATCGACATGGATCGTCCTCGGGTTCGGGTGCATCACCTCGCGCGCCTTCACGCCGCGCAGGTCGGCGCCCTTCTCGATCAGGCGGCGCAGGTCGCCGTCGGTGAAGACGCCCAAGACGCGGCCGGCCTCGTCGACGATGGCGGAAGCGCCCAGGCCCTTGACGCTCATCTCCCGCATCAGCTGGGTGAAGCTCGCCTCGGGCAGCACCGCGGGGATGGCATCGCCGCTGCGCATCACGTCCGTGAGGTGGGTCAGCAGCTTGCGCCCGAGCGCGCCGCCCGGGTGCGAGCGGGCGAAGTCCTCGGGCCGGAAGCCGCGCGCATCGAGCAGGGCGACGGCCAGTGCATCGCCCAGCGCGAGCTGCGCGGTGGTGCTGGCCGTGGGGGCGAGGTTCAGCGGGCAGGCTTCCTTCTCCACTCCGCTGTCCAGGACGATGTCGGCGTGGCGCGCCAGCGTGGAATGCGGCTTGCCCGTCATCGCCAGCAGCGGCACGCCGAGGCGCTTGAGCACCGGCAGGATCGCCGTGATCTCGTCGCTCTCGCCGCCGTTGGAGATGGCCAGCACCAGGTCGACCGGCTTGATCATGCCGAGGTCGCCGTGGCTGGCCTCGGCCGGATGCACGAACATCGCCGCCGTGCCGGTGGAGGCGAGCGTGGCGGCGATCTTGCGACCGACGTGGCCGCTCTTGCCCATGCCCATCACTACCACGCGGCCGCGCACGGTGAGCAGGGCCTGCACCGCCTGCGGGAAGCTCTCGCCGAGGCGCGACTTCAGCCCCAGCAGCGCCGCCGATTCGATCTCCAGGGTCTCCCTGGCGAGCCGCATGGCGCGATCAGGTTCGAAACCGGCCGGCTGCGCAGGGAGGGTGGGGGCTGAAACCGTCATCCGGGGATTCTAGGGGTGCCCGGCGGCCGTCAGATAGCATCGGGGCATGACCTCGCTCGAGCTGACGCTGCTCTACCTGCTGGCCGCCGTGCTGGGGGTGGTGGCGTGCCGGATGCTGCGCTTGCCGGCGATGCTGGGTTACCTGGTGGTCGGCGTGCTGATCGGGCCCAATGCGCTGGCGCTGGCCGACGACTCGGAGAGCGTGCGCCACCTCGGGGAATTCGGCGTCGTGTTCCTGATGTTCGTGATCGGGCTCGAGTTCAACCTGGGCAAGCTGCGGGCGATGCGCACGCACGTGTTCGGCCTGGGGCTGTCGCAGGTGCTGCTGACCGTGCTGCCGGCCACCATCGGCACCTTCGCGTTGACCTACTACCTGCCCCGGTACGCGCCCATGGGCTGGCAGAGCGCGCTGGCCCTTTCGGGCGCACTGGCCATGAGCAGCACCGCCATCGTGGTCAAGCTGATGTCCGACCGGCTCGAGCTGGAAAGCGAGCATGGCAAGCGCGTGATGGGCGTGCTGCTGTTCCAGGATCTTGCGGTGGTGCCGCTGCTGGTGCTGATCCCGGCCCTGAGCAGCCCGCCGGAAGTGCTGCTGCGCGAGGTGGCCATCGCCGCGGTCAAGGCGGCGGTGCTGATCGCGCTGCTGCTGGCGGGCGGCCAGCGGCTGATGCGCTGGTGGCTCACCCTGGTGGCGCGGCGCAAGAGCGACGAACTGTTCGTGCTGAACATGCTGCTGGTGACGCTGGGCCTGGCCTGGCTGACCGAACTGGCGGGCCTGTCGCTGGCCCTGGGCGCCTTCATCGCCGGCATCCTGATCTCCGAGACCGAATACAAGGTGATGGTGGAGGCCGACATCCGGCCCTTCCACGACGTGCTGCTGGGCCTGTTCTTCATCACGATCGGCATGCTGCTCGATTGGCGGCCGGTGGCGCGGGAATGGGAGCTGGTGCTGGTGCTCATGACGCTGCCGGTGCTCTTCAAGCTGCTGCTGGTGACCGGGCTGGCCAAGGTGTTCGGCGCCACTGCGGGCGTGTCGCTGCGCACCGGCCTGTATCTCGCGCAGGCGGGCGAATTCGGCTTCGTGCTGCTGGCCCTGGCGCAGCAGAACAACCTGGTGCCGCCGGCGCTGCTGAACCCGGTGCTGGCGAGCATGGTGCTGTCGATGCTGGCCACGCCCTTCATCATCCAGTGGAGCAACCGCATCGTGATGAAGCTGGTGGCCAGCGAATGGATGATGCAGTCGCTGCAGATGACGCAGATCGCGCGCCGCTCCATCAATGCGAATCGGCACATCATCATCTGCGGCTACGGGCGCTGCGGGCAGAACGTGGCCCGCATGCTGGCGCAGGAGGGCATCCCCTACATCGCGCTGGACCTCGACCCCGACCGCGTGCGCCAGGCCACCGCGGCGGGCGACTCGGTGGTGTTCGGCGACGCCTCGCGGCTGCAGGCCCTGATCGCCGCCGGCCTGGTGCGCGCCAGTGCCGTGGTCATCACCTACCTCGACGTGCCCGGTGCGATCAAGGTGCTGGGCGCCGCGCGCCAGCACGCACCCCAGGTGCCGGTGATCGTGCGCACCAAGGACGACCGCGACCTGGAGAAGCTGCAGAAGGCCGGCGCCACCGAAGTGGTGCCCGAAACGCTCGAAGGCTCGCTGATGCTGGCGAGCCACGCCTTGGCGCTCGTGAGCGTGCCGATGCGGCGCGTGATCCGGATCGTGCGCGACCAGCGCGATGCGCGCTACAACCTGCTGCGCGGCTACTTCCACGGCGCCGACGACGACGGCGGGCAGGACTTCGAGCAGGAGCGCCTGTCCACCGTGACGCTGCCGCCCGAGGCGGAGACGCTCGGGCGCGTGCTCAGCCAGCTGCCGCTGGGCGACCAGGGCGTGCGCGTGGTGAGCCTGCGGCGCAGCAACGGCCGGGTGCTCGACCCGGCCTCGGACCCGCCCCTCGAGGACGGGGATACTCTGGTCCTGTCAGGCCGCCCGGATACGCTGGCGCTGGCCGAGGAAATGCTCCTGCGGGGCTGAAACATCCATGCAACAGATTCCGTTCGGCGTCGGTGAGTACCTGCGCAGCCACATCCGCACGGTGCCGGACTGGCCGGCACCCGGCGTGCAGTTCCGCGACATCACGCCGCTGCTGCAGGACCCCAAGGTGTTCCGCGTGCTGATCGACGCCTTCGTGCACCGCTACATGGACCGCCGCCCCGACGTGGTCGCGGGCCTCGATGCGCGCGGCTTCATCCTCGGCTCGGTGATCGCCTACGAGCTGGGCGTGGGCTTCGTGCCGATCCGCAAGAAGGGCAAGCTGCCTTTCACGACCGTGGAGGAGACCTACGAGCTCGAATACGGGAGTGCCACCGTGGAACTGCACACCGACGCGGTGAAGCCCGGCCAGCGCGTGCTGCTGATCGACGACCTGATCGCCACCGGCGGCACCATGATGGCCGGCAAGAAGCTGCTGGAAAAACTGGGCGGCACCGTGATCGAAGGCGCCGCGATCGTCGACCTGCCGGAGCTGGGCGGGTCGCAGAAGCTGCGCGAAGGCGGGCTGGACCTGTTCACCCTCGTGCACTTCGAGGGGCATTGAAGCTGCGCCCTCCCCGCTGCCGAGAGGGGAGAGGACCTCAGCGCAGCGCGCCGTATTGCGTGCCGCTCAACTCCGAATCCGGGCCACCGGCCTGCGGCGCCATCTCGGTGTCTTCGAACCCGGTCAGCAGGGTGTAGTTCTGCTCGCGCGCGCCCGTCTGCGCAGCCGCCAGCGCCTTTTCGCCGCGCAGGCCGGCATCCAGCGCCTTCTGGAAGGCGGCCACTTCGTCGGCCTGCAGCGGCTCCATGGGCGCCGGGCGCGAGATGCGCTCCAGCGGGGCCGGACGCGAGACGCGTTCGAGCGGTGCGGGCCGCGAAGCCGAAGACAGCGGGGCGGGCCGCGAGTGCACGCGCCGTTGCGCGGCCTCGGGCATGAGCGGCGCCGGTTGCGACACGGCGGGCACGCGCTGCGGATCGCCCACCGCGACGTGCTCGCTCGCGCGCCAGTACACCGCGGGCACCAGGATGTCGTATTTGGCGCGCGCCGATTGCGCGATCATGGCCTCGACCTCGGCCATGCGCACGCCGTCGTTCACGGCACCCTGCGCCAGGTCGACCATCACCATGAACTGCTTGCCGTGCGTGTCGAGCGACAGCACCTTGAACTTGTAGCTGGAAGACAGCACGCCGGCGCGCACCATGGCCTCGCGCACCACCGCATAGAGCTGCTCGCGGTGCGCCATGCGATCGTGCTTGCGCTGCGAGCCGTGGCCCGGGTTCGATGCATGGTTGTGATGCGGCGCGCCGCTCACGGGCTTGGTGGAGTCCATGCGCGAGAAGCCGGAGTCCGGCAGAAGGGAGGCGCGTGCCCCGTGCTTCTTTTTTTGGCCGGGCAAGAACCAGCTGAAGAGGGACATGAGGGACTTCCTGCGGCTGCTTTGAATGAAATGTGTGGAGTGGCGCCGCGATCCGAGTGTAGGGAGAGTGCGCGCGCCGTGGCTGGGCTTTTGTCACACCGCGCCGCAGTGCACGCGGCGGGGGATGGACGTCGTTGTTCGGGGGACAGGCGGGTGCCGCCTTCAGGTGACCGCCACTCGCTTGGGCCGGTTGGCGAGCCGCCGTGACACGAGCGAGCCGAGCGCCATCGCGATCTCCAGTGCCAGCGCCGGTTGCCGGTTGGTGAGTTCGGTGAAGCGGATCGGCGTCAGCGACCACAGCTTGCATGCGCTGGCGGCCTGCACGGTGGCGGTGCGCGGGTTGCGGGTGAAGAACGCGCCCTCGCCGACCGCCGAACCGCCCTCGACGCTGGCCAGGCGCAGCCGGCCCTTGTCGTCCTCGTAGTGCACGGTGAGCGCGCCGGACTCCACCAGGTACACCGTGCGATCGCTGGCGTTCTGCTCGATCAGCACCTGGCCCTGGCGCACTGCGAACGGCTGCAGGTACGTGCCCAGCATTTCCCACTGCTTCGCATTGAGCTGCGGCCGGAATCCGTCTGCCGTGTGGTTGCGCGCGGTCGCCTGCTCGAGGCCCTGCACGTCGAAGTGGAGCGGGTTGGGAAGTGGCGCGTTCATGCCGTCAAGGTAAACGCCAGCGCGCTGCGTGAACAGCGTTGTTAACTGTGCATTACACGAGATACGGCGCGCGCCGGCCCTGTAACGGGCCTTCCGTGCTTGGCGCGGACAGGCGGCGCGCGTGCACCTCCGAACGGTGCGCGCTGTCAGAAATGACAGGGTGGGGCGCGCGCCCCCCTGGCGAAGTTCGTACTACGCGGCGCGCCGCGCTACTTGCCGATGCAGAAGCGGCTGAAGATCACGCCGAGCAGGTCGTCGGCCGTGAACTCGCCGGTGATCTCCGAGAGCGCGTTCTGCGCCAGCCGCAGCTCCTCGGCCAGCAGGTCGAGCGCCTGCGCCGCGCGTGCGAGCTGCGCGGCGGCGTCCATCAGGTGCGCGTCGACACGGCGCAGCGCGTGCAGGTGGCGCTCGCGCGCGATGAACACGCCTTCGGGCGCGGACTGCCAGCCGGCGAGTTCGAGGAGCTTCTTGCGGAGAGCGTCGAGGCCTTCGCCGGTTCGGGCGGAGAGCGTCAGTCCTGCGGGGGCGGAGAGCGTCAGTCCTGCGGGGGCGGGGAGCGTCGGCGCCGAGGGTGCGGAAGGGGCCGTAGGCGAGGGGGTGGAAAGCACCGTAGCCGGGGAGGCCAAAAGCGTCATTCCCGCGGAGGCGGGAATCCAGGGCTTCCGCCCTGGCGCTTCGCTGCTCTGGATCCCCGCCTGCGCGGGGATGACGGAGGGGGGAGCGGGGATGACGGAGGAGGTCGCCGCGGTAACGGGGGAGGGCGCAGCGGTAACGGAGGAGGGCGCGGGAATGACGGAGGAGGCGGCGACCGCATCGACCTTGTTCCACACATCCACCACCGGCACGTCGCCCGGCAACTTCGCCGCGATCGCCGCGTCGGCGGCGCGGTACTCCGGCGCGTCGGCGCGCGTGAGGTCGTGCAGGAACACCACCGCGTCGGCCTTCTCGATCTGGCCCCAGGCGCGTTCGATCCCGATCTGCTCCACCTGGTCCGCGCCTTCGCGCAGGCCCGCCGTGTCCACCACGTGCAGCGGCACGCCTTCGATCTGGATCGTCTGGCGCACGACGTCGCGGGTGGTGCCGGGAACGGGCGTGACGATCGCCAGCTCCGCGCCCGCCAGCGCATTGAGCAGGGAGCTCTTGCCCGCGTTCGGCTGCCCCGCGATCACGACGTTGATGCCCTCGCGCAGCAGCGCGCCTTGCTGCGCGCGCTGCATCACGCGCGCCAGGTTGGACTGGATGCGATCGAGCTGGCCCTGCGCGTCGGCCTTCTGCAGGAAGTCGATCTCCTCCTCCGGGAAATCGAGCGTCGCTTCCACCAGCATGCGCAGGTCGATCAGCGCGTCGCGCAGCGCATGGATCTCGCGCGAGAACTCGCCGGCCAGCGAGCGCGTGGCGCTGCGCGCGGCGGCCTCCGTGCTCGCATCGATCAGGTCCGCGATGGCCTCGGCCTGCGCCAGGTCGAGTTTGCCGTTCAGGAAGGCGCGCTGGGTGAATTCGCCCGGCTCGGCGACGCGCAGCTGGATGGACGCACCCGCTTGCAGGCAGCGCGCGAGCAGCAGTTGCAGCACCACCGGCCCCCCGTGCGCCTGCAACTCCAGCACGTCCTCGCCGGTGTAGGAATGCGGGGCGGGGAAGTGGATGGCGAGGCCCTGGTCGATGGCGCTGCCGTCGGCCGCGCGGAAGGCGAGGTAGGTCGCTTCGCGCGGCTTCAGGGCGCGGCCGCAGACCGCATCGATGACGGCACGCACGTCCTTCGCCGACACGCGCACGATGCCCACCGCGCCGCGGCCGGGGGCGGTGGCGATGGCGGCGATGGGCTGGTCGAGGCGGGCGAGCATGGGGGCGCGTTGCGGGGTTTCGTAGGCTGGTGGTGAGCCGCGCAGCGCGCGAACCCCAGCGCTGGGGTTTCGGCGCTGACGCGCGTCACCGCCAGCCTACACGGAACGCGCAGGAAAAGGGCCGCGAAGCGGCCCTTGCCTGGATCCCCGCCTGCGCGGGGACGACGCGGCGTCACTTGAACTTCGGCAAGTTGAACTCCGGCGGCACGCCCATGCGGGTGTTGATCAACCACTGCTGCGCGATCGACAGCACGTTGTTGGTGATCCAGTACAGCACCAGGCCGGCCGGGAAGAAGAAGAACATCACCGAGAAGATCAGCGGCATGAACCACATCATCTTGGCCTGCATCGGGTCCGGCGGCACCGGGTTCAGCGCCGTCTGCAGCATGGTCGACAGCGTCATCACCACCGGCAGGATGAAGTACGGGTCGGGCTGCGCCAGGTCGTGGATCCAGCCGATCCAGGGCGCGCCGCGCATTTCCACCGACGACAGCAGCACCCAGTACAGCGCGATGAACACCGGGATCTGGATGAAGATCGGCAGGCAGCCCCCGATCGGGTTGACCTTCTCCTCGCGGTAGATGCGCATCATCTCCTGCTGCATCTGCTGCGGGTTGTCCTTGTAGCGCTCGCGCAGCTGCATCACCTTCGGGTTGATGGCCTTCATCTTGGCCATGCTCTCGTAGCCCTTGGCCTGCAGCCAGTAGAAGGCGATCTTGATCAGCAGCACCAGCGCCATGATGGCGAAGCCCCAGTTGCCGATGAAGGAGTGCAGCTTGGACAGCAGCCAGTACAGCGGCTTGGCCAGGATGGTGAGCCAGCCGTAGTCCTTCACCAGGTCCAGGCCCGGGTAGACGTGCTCCAGCATCTTCTCTTCCTGCGGGCCGGCGAAGAAGCGCGCGTTCACCACCTGCTGCATGCCGGGCGGCACCGGCGGCACGGTGGCGATCGCGCCGGCCGAATACAGGTTGTTGTCGACCTTGCGCACGAAGTAGTCGCGCTTGACGCCGTCGGCCAGGATCCAGGCGCTGGCGAAGTAGTGCTGCACCATGGCGATGTAGCCGTCGTTCGCGGCCTTCGGCACCTCCGCCTTGCCCTTCTCGATGTCGCTGAACTCCACCTTGTGGAACTTCTCCTCGTGCGTGTACACGGCGGGTCCGGTGAAGGTGGAATAGAAGGACGACTGCCCGGGCAGCTTGTTGCCATCGCGCACGAGCTGCAGGTACAGCTGCGGCGACACCGGCGCGCTGCCGGCGTTGATCACCTCGTGCTTCACGTCGATGTCGTACTGGCCGCGATGGAAGGTATAGGTCTTGGCCAGCTTGACGCCGCCCTGCACCGGCGACTCGAAGCGGATCGCGAGTTCGTTCTGGCCGTCCTTCATCACGCGCTCGCCGGGCGTCGCCGTCATCACCGTCTTGTGCGTCGGGAAGTCGCCGCCGATCAGGCCGCTCTGCGCCACGTACACGCGCTCGGGCCCCTGCTCCAGCAGCACGAAGGGGATGCCCGGCTTGTCGCCCGCCAGCTTGGGGAAGTCGGTCTGCACGATGGTCGCGCCTTCGGTGTCGAAGACCACATCCATCAGGTCGGTCTTGACCGTGATGCGCTCGCGCGGCGCGGCGGAGGCGGCCGGCGCGGTCGTGCCGGGCACCGCGGACGGCGCCGTGGCGACGGCCGCGCCCGGCACGGCGGACGCACCGGCGGTGGGCGGCGTCGCGGTGGCGGGCCCCTTGGGCGCGGTGGCGGTCTGCTTGGCCGAGGGGAAGAAGGTCGCCGGCTTGCCGTTGTAGACCTGCCACTGGTCCCACAGCATGACGAGGGAGAAGCCGAAGATCACCCAGAGGATGGTGCGGCGGATGTCGGTCATGGAAGTTTCTTCTGATGGAGGAAGGCGAAGATTTGCGGCTTCGCTTGCGGGACCGGGTCGTGGCCGCCGGCGCACAAGGGGTGGCAGCGGGCGATGCGGGCCAGCGTGAGATAGGAGCCGGCGGCGGCGCCATGTTCCTGCAGCGCCTGCAGGGCGTAGGCGGAGCAGGTGGGCGTGAAGCGGCAGGAGGAGCCGAGCCAGGGCGAGAGCAGGAGGCGGTAGCCCCGGACGAGGCCCATGAGGGCGCGCTGGATGGGATTCGGGGTCACGGCGCCTTCCTTTCGGAATCCGCGCGCGCTGTTTCGTCATCCGCGCGCGCTGGTTCGTCATCCGCGTGCGCTACTCCGTCATCCCCGTGCGCTACTCCGTCATCCCCGTGCGCTACTCCGTCATCCCCGTGCGCTACTCCGTCATCCCCGCGCAGGCGGGGATCCACGGCCGCTGCGCGGCCGCTCTGGGCCCCCGCCTGCGCGGGGGTGACGGAGGGCGACGCGAGGGTGACGGCTCTCGCCGCGACCCTTTCGAACAGCTGCAGCAATTCCCCGCGCACGGCGGATTTCAGCGCCTCGGACCAGGCGCTGGGGAATTGCTTGCGGGCGAAGTCCGTCCGCAGCCGCACCACGTGGGCGGCCGCAGGCAGGCGCGCGGCGAAGGATTCGCTCACGTCGTAGATCTGGCGCCGGATGCCGTTGCGCGTGACCGCCCGTTTCGCCCAGCGCTTCGGCACGACGGCGCCCATCCAGGTGTCGTCGACGACCGGGAACAGCACTTTCGCGCGGCGAGGCCTCGCCCTGGATTCTTCAGACACGGGACCGGCGCCAGTGGCGCCGGTGGTGGAAGCGGGGGCCTGCGAGGGATCGGACGACGCGGCCAGCGGCGCGCGGTGCAGCACGAAGTGGGGCGTCCGGGAGACGGTGCCGCCTGCCATCGCTGCCTCGTACTGTGCCCGGTTCTTCAGCCGCTGCACGGCAGGCAGGCGCAGGCTCTGGCGCTCTGCTCTTGGCAGGCCGCTCAGACGGCCAGGCGCTTGCGCCCCTTGGCGCGGCGGGCGTTGATGACGGCACGGCCGCCACGCGTCTTCATGCGAACGAGGAAACCGTGGGTTCGCGCGCGGCGCACTTTGGAAGGCTGGTAGGTGCGTTTCATGTTGGTTCTCGGGGAAACCCGGCATTCTCGCAGAAACGGGTGCCCCCGGCAATCAACGGGCATGTCAAGACCCTGCATGCGGACTGTCGGGCCATGCGGGGGCGGCTTTGTGGATAAGGTGTAGACGCCCTAGAATGCCCTGTTTCGTGCGCGAAAACTAATCCACAGGAGCGACGGGGCAACATGAGCGAGGGGCAATACAGCAGGCTGGCGGCCGCACCCAGTCTGGAGGCCGGTGACAGCCTCTGGCAGGCATGCGTGGAACAGCTCGCGCAGGACCTCCCGGAACAGCAGTTCAACACCTGGATCAAGCCGCTCGCGGCGCAGGTCTCCGAGGATTTCTCCAAGGTCACGCTGCACGTGGCCAACCGCTTCAAGCTCGACTGGATCCGCGCCCAGTACGCCGGCCGCATCAGCGCCGTGCTCGAGAAGCTGTATGGCCAGCCGGTGCAACTTGAGTTAGCGATCACTCAGCGCGAAAACAGCACCAGGACTTACTCCACGCCGTCCGTGGTGGCCGCCAATGCACCCGTCGCGGAGCCCACGGACATCGAGGAAGACGCCGCTTCGTCCGCCTTCAAGACCCGCCTGAACACCGCCCTGACCTTCGACAACCTGGTCGAAGGCACCGCCAACCGCATGGCGCGGGCGGCCGCGATGCACGTCGCCGGCACCCCCGGGCAGCTCTACAACCCCCTGTTCATCTACGGCGGCGTGGGCCTGGGCAAGACGCACCTGGTGCATGCGGTGGGCAACCGCCTGCTGGCCGACCGGCCGCAGTCCAAGGTGCTCTACATCCATGCGGAGCAGTTCGTTTCCGACGTCGTGAAGGCCTACCAGCGCAAGACCTTCGACGAATTCAAGGACAAATACCACTCGCTGGATCTCCTGTTGATAGATGACGTGCAGTTCTTCGCCAACAAGGACCGCACCCAGGAGGAGTTCTTCAACGCCTTCGAGGCCCTGCTGGCCAAGAAGAGCCACATCGTGATGACGTCGGACACCTATCCCAAGGGCCTGGCGGACATCCACGAACGCCTGATCTCGCGCTTCGATTCCGGCCTCACGGTGGCCATCGAGCCGCCCGAGCTGGAAATGCGCGTGGCCATCCTGATCAACAAGGCCCGGCAGGAAAACGCCGAGATGCCCGAGGAAGTCGCCTTCTTCGTGGCCAAGAACGTGCGCTCCAACGTGCGCGAGCTCGAAGGCGCGCTGCGCAAGATCCTGGCCTATTCGCGCTTCAACCAGAAGGAGATCTCGATCGCCTTGGCGCGCGAGGCCCTGCGCGACCTGCTGTCGATCCAGAACCGGCAGATCAGCGTGGAGAACATCCAGAAGACGGTGGCCGACTACTACAAGATCAAGGTCGCCGACATGTACTCGAAGAAGCGCCCGGCCTCGATCGCCCGCCCGCGCCAGATCGCGATGTACCTGGCCAAGGAATTGACGCAGAAGAGCCTGCCGGAGATCGGCGAGCTGTTCGGCGGCCGCGACCACACGACGGTGCTGCATGCGGTGCGCAAGATCTCGGCGGAGCGGCAGCAGCTGACGGAGTTGAACCAGCAGCTGCACGTGCTGGAGCAGACGCTGAAGGGATGATGGGGAGAGGGGTCGGCGTCTGGCAGGTCGTTGTCCGTCACCCCCGCGCGGGCGGGGGCCCAGAGCACGCGCGCAGCGCGTGAAGCAGCCCCCGCAAGCCCTGGATTCCCGCCTTCGCGGGAATGACGCGGGAAGAGGCGCGGGAATGACGCTCCCCCCCTGCCAACCCCCGGTAAGCCCGCGTCAAAACAGGCGAAAATACGTATTTCCGGCCACCGCCGAAGACCAGAACTGAATCACGAACAGAGGAAGACATGATTGTCCTGAAGGCAACGCAAGAAAAACTGCTCTCGGTGCTGCAGTCGGTGGCTGGCATCGTGGAAAAACGGCACACGCTGCCCATCCTGGCCAACGTGCTCCTGCGCAAGACCGGCAAGGACATCCAGTTCACCACCAGCGACCTCGAGATCCAGATCCGCACCACCGCGGACATGGACGGCGACGCCGGCAGCTACACGACCACCATCGGCGCCCGCAAGCTGATCGACATCCTGCGCACCATGCCCAGCGACCAGACGGTCACGATCGAGTCGAACCAGAACAAGGTGATCATGAAGGGCGGGAAGAGCCGCTTCACGCTGCAGACGCTGCCGGCCGAGGACTTCCCGCTGGTGCAGGAAGCCCCGAGCTTCGGCCCGGTGTTCTCGGTGCCGCAGAAGACACTGAAGGACCTGCTGAACCAGGTCTCCTTCGCGATGGCGGTGCACGACATCCGCTACTACCTCAATGGCATCCTGTTCGTGGCCGAGGGCAAGCAGCTCTCGCTGGTGGCCACCGACGGCCACCGCCTCGCCTACGCCAGCGCCACGCTCGACGTCGAAGTGCCCCGCCAGGAAGTGATCCTGCCGCGCAAGACGGTGCTGGAACTGCAGCGCCTGCTGTCGGATGCCGAGGGCGCCATCGAGATGCAGTTCGCCAACAACCAGGCCAAGTTCGCCTTCGGCGGCATGGAATTCGTGACCAAGCTGGTCGAGGGCAAGTTCCCCGACTACAACCGCGTGATCCCGAAGAATCACAAGAACGCCGTCACCCTCGGCCGCGCGCCGCTGCTGGCCAGCCTGCAGCGCACCGCGATCCTCACCTCCGAGAAGTTCAAGGGCGTGCGCCTGAACCTCGATGGCGGCACCCTGCGCGTGGCCAGCAACAACGCGGAGCAGGAAGAGGCGGTGGACGAACTCGACATCGACTACGGCGGCGAGGCGATCGAGATCGGCTTCAACGTCACCTACCTGATCGACGCGCTGGCGAACATGGACCAGGACATGGTGAAGATGGAACTGGCGGACGCGAACAGCAGCGCGCTGATCACGATCCCCGAGAACCAGAGCTTCAAATATGTGGTGATGCCGATGCGCATCTGAAGCACGCCTGGCGGTGTCCGCAGGCTGGTGGTGACGCGCGAAGCGCCGGAACCCCGGCTCTCCCCACACCGTCACCCCCGCGCAGGCGGGGGCCCAGGGCACGCGCGCAGCGCGTGAACCTCCCCGGAAGCCCTGGATTCCCGCCTTCGCGGGAATGACGGGGACGATCCCGGCCTCCGCCGGGATCACAGGAAAGCAAGACAAAGCAGCTTATGGCCCAAGATCAAACCCCCGCCCTCCCGGGCAACGGCGACTCCGCGTCCAACGGCCAGCCGGCCGTGCCGCCCGCCGGGCTCGGCGACTACGGCGCCAGCTCGATCCAGATCCTGGAAGGCCTGGAAGCGGTGCGCAAGCGCCCGGGCATGTACATCGGCGACACCTCCGACGGCACCGGCCTGCACCACCTGGTGTTCGAGGTGGTCGACAACTCCATCGACGAGGCCCTGGCCGGCCACTGCGACGACATCGTCGTCACCATCCACACCGACAACTCGATTTCGGTCGTCGACAACGGCCGCGGCATCCCCACCGGCATCAAGTGGGACGACAAGCACGAGCCCAAGCGCAGCGCCACCGAGATCGCGCTGACCGAGCTGCACGCCGGCGGCAAGTTCAACCAGAACAGCTACAAGGTCTCCGGCGGCCTGCACGGCGTGGGCGTGAGCTGCGTCAACGCGCTGTCGAAGATGCTGCGCGTGACGGTGCGCCGCGAAGGCAAGGTCCACGTGCTGGAGTTCTGCCGCGGCGTGCCCACGCTCACCGGCGAGGTGCACGAGGAGCAGGACCCGGTCACCCGCGAGCCGGTGCTGATCCGCCCGATGCACATCCTGGGTGAGACCGACAAGCGCGGCACCGAGGTGCACTTCCTGCCCGACGCCGAGATCTTCAAGGAAAACGCCGACTTCCACTACGAGATCCTGTCCAAGCGGCTGCGCGAACTGAGCTTTCTGAACAACGGCGTGCGCATCCGCCTGCTCGACGAGCGCAGCGGCAAGGAAGACGACTTCGCCGGCGCCGGCGGCGTCAAGGGCTTCGTCGACTTCATCAACAAGGGCAAGCAGGTCCTGCACCCCAATGCCTTCACGGCGATGGGCGAGAAGCAGAGCGACCAGGGCACGATGATCGGCGTGGAAGTCTCCATGCAGTGGAACAGCGGCTACAACGAACAGGTCCTCTGCTTCACCAACAACATCCCGCAGCGCGATGGCGGCACGCACCTCACGGGCTTCCGCGCCGCGATGACGCGCGTGATCAACAAGTACATCGAGGAGAACGAGCTGGCCAAGAAGGCCAAGGTCGAAATCTCCGGCGACGACATGCGCGAGGGCCTGACCTGCGTGCTGAGCGTGAAGGTGCCCGAGCCCAAGTTCTCCAGCCAGACCAAGGACAAGCTGGTCTCCAGCGAGGTGCGCGGCCCGGTCGAGGACGTGGTGGCCAACAAGCTGGGCGAGTTCCTGCAGGAGCGGCCCAACGACGCCAAGATCATCGTCGGCAAGATCGTCGAGGCCGCACGCGCCCGCGAGGCCGCGCGCAAGGCGCGCGAGATGACGCGCCGCAAGGGCGTGCTCGATGGCATGGGCCTGCCCGGCAAGCTGGCCGACTGCCAGGAGAAGGACCCCGCCCTTTGCGAGATCTACATCGTGGAGGGCGACTCCGCCGGCGGCAGCGCCAAGCAGGGGCGCGACCGGAAGTTCCAGGCCATCCTGCCGCTGCGCGGCAAGATCCTGAACGTGGAGAAGGCGCGCTACGAGAAGCTGCTGACCTCCAACGAGATCGTCACGCTGATCACGGCGCTGGGTACCGGCATCGGCAAGGCCGCCGTCGAATCGGGCAAGAGCGGCGTCGACGACTTCGACGTGGCGAAGCTGCGCTACCACCGCATCATCATCATGACCGACGCCGACGTCGACGGCGCGCACATCCGCACGCTGCTGCTCACGTTCTTCTATCGCCAGATGCCCGAGCTGGTGGAGCGCGGCCACATCTACATCGCGCAGCCGCCGCTGTACAAGGTGAAGGCGGGCAAGGAGGAGCTGTACCTGAAGGACGGCACCGAGCTCGATGGCTTCCTGCTGCGCATCGCGCTGCAGGGCGCGAAGGTGGACACGGGTGGCGCCAACCCCACCGTGCTGCAGGGCGAGACGCTGGCGGAACTGGCGCGCAAGCACCAGGCGGCCGAACGCGTGATCGATCGCCTGTCCGGCTTCATGGACGCCGAGGGCCTGCGCGCGATCGCCGACGGCGTCGCGCTGAACCTGGACACGGTGACCGAGGCCGAGGCGAGCGCGGTGAAGCTGCAGGAGAAGCTGCAGGAACTGGATCGACTGACCAATGCGGCTCCGGCCGAAGTGGCGGGCGAGTTCGATGCGCGCACCGACAAGCCGATCCTGCGGATCTCACGCCGGCATCACGGCAACATCAAGTCTTCGGTGATCACGCAGGACTTCGTGCACGGTGCCGACTACAAGGCACTGGCCGAAGCGGCGGACACGTTCCGCGGCCTGCTGGCGGAGGGCGCGCGCGCGATCCGCGGCGAGGGCGAGAAGGCCAAGGAGGAGAAGGTCGGCGACTTCCGCACCGCGATGAAGTGGCTGATCGCGGAAGCCGAGCGGACGACCTCGCGCCAGCGCTACAAGGGGCTGGGGGAGATGAATCCCGAGCAGCTGTGGGAGACGACGATGGATCCGAACGTCCGTCGCTTGCTGCGCGTGCAGATCGAGGATGCGATCGAGGCGGACAAGGTGTTCACGATGCTGATGGGCGATGAGGTGGAGCCGCGGAGGGACTTCATCGAGACGAATGCGTTGAGGGCGGCGAATATCGACGTGTAGGGCGGGGCGGTACGACCGGTGTCACCTTGACGCGTCACAAGTACCCACCGGACATGAAGAGAAGCAATCTGCCTGGTGGTGTAGCCGGCGGAGCGATTTGCAGGTAACTGGTCCACTTCCTAGATATACGCTCTGGGAGCGAGAATGGCGACACCGACGATGTGGATGGTCAGAGCCGGAGAGCGTGCTTGGCGCATCGAAGATTTCGAGCGTGAGAGTCTAGTCAGCATCGGTTGGCAGGAGATGGGCGATATGACCGCCCTGCGCACGCGCGAGGAGTTTGTGCGGCAGGTCGAGCGGTCGTACCCGGAAGCCAAGAAGGCATGGATACCCGGGGCCGCTGGGCAAGCGTTCCGCTTCGTCCGGGAGATCAAGGTCGGGGACGCCGTGGTGACATACAACCCCGCGGAGCGCGCCTACCTGGTCGGCACCGTGACAGGCAACTACGAGTACGCCGTTGAGCTCTCGTCGGAGCAACCAAACCTACGTCGCGTTAAATGGAGAGGACGAGTCGCTCGCGATCAGCTGTCGGTCGCGGCGCGCAACAGTCTGGGCGCCATCTCAACACTTTTCGTCATCCCGCCCGACGCGGCGGCAGAAATCGAAAGGTTGTTGATTAGTCAGCCCGAAGCTCCTTCCGCCGCTCGGAGGGCGGCAGTTGCGGATGAAGGCGTCGACGACCTCTACAAGGACATTCAAGCCAAAGCGTTCGAGTTCATCAAAGACAAGGTCAGCCAACTTGACTGGGAAGACATGCAGGATCTTGTTGCCGGCCTGCTTCGGGCGATGGGCTACAAAACACGCATCTCACCCAGCGGCTCTGACCGCGGCAAGGACATCGTCGCCTCGCCGGATGGCTTTGGATTCGAGGACCCGCGCATCGTTGTCGAGGTAAAACATCGGACGGCAGCCATGAGTTCGCGTGAGATCCGCAGCTTCCTCGGAGGCCGACATGAAAACGATAAAGGTCTCTATGTCAGTACGGGCGGCTTTACCAAGGATGCGCGCTATGAGGCCGAGAGAGGCCGCATCCCGGTGACGCTTCTGGACATGGATGACCTCGTCAAGGCCTTGCTGGAGCACTATGAGCGTATGGACATCGATATGCAGCGTCTGATTCCCCTTCGGAAGCTGTACTGGCCTGTATAGGCTCATTCGGTGACGCTGGGCGGTCGGCTCCGCGGACCCGCTGATCGCAACTATTCGGCGCCAATCCGATATCCTGATCGCTGACGCTTACTCGCTATGCGAGTAAGCCGCAGATACAAGGTATGCAAGTATCCGTGCCCGATCGGACGGCCTCTCCTCACGCCTGCCAGCATCGGCCGGATCCTGCGATCCGCCCGCAATCCAAGGGACCGAGCCAGACGCAGCTGACCGCCCGCGCGGGGTCAGCCAAGCCAGGCTCTCCGCGCTGGAGCGCATCTTTCCTCTTCGCTACTCCTGCTGCGCGCCGACCTTCCTTGTCGCCTCCCGGGCGTCAATCTGGTGTTCTTCCTTCTCACCGTCGAAGTTCCCTTGCGGCGGCTGCTCTCTCGTCACATCAACGGCCTGCACCGGCGTGACCGCTGCCACTTCCTCCGGCTTCAACGCCAGGAACTCCTCGTCCGACGGCTGATGTTCGATCGGCGCTTGCGCCTTCACCTCCGCGTGCTTCTTCACCGGCGCGGCGGCCGCAGCCACCTTCTGAGCCGCCGGGGCGCCGCGCCGCTGCTTGCAGAACACACCGAGGTCCGACATGGTCATGAACGTCCCTGGCCCGAACTTGTCCGGCACCGTATCGCCCAGCGGCATGGTCAGATTCACCGGCGCGGTGGAAGTCTCGAGAATGAGGGTGCCGTCCGCGCGGTGCACGCTGTAGCACGTCGCCTGCGCCGCGCTCGTCGCGACCAATGCTGCCGTCACTGCCCATGCCTTGCTGTTCATGTTTCGTCCTCCTGGGAATCGACAGGATTCCGCCGCGCGGTGCACAGGTCAATCGATCGGTCGCGGAAAGGACACGACGGCGTGTTCCGCGCGACGAGGCGCGTTCAGGCGGGGACAGGCGGTGGTTGATTGATACTGGATGCAACCGCGGACATGCCCGGAGATGGGAGGGATAGAAGGTGCCACGATCGTCCTCGAACTCGTACGTCGAAAGGCTCGAAGACCATCGGCTGGTGCAGGCGAGCACGGGTGACCGATCGAGAACCCAGGCAGAACTTGCGCGACGTGCTCTAATCCGGCGCAGTTTCTCTCCACGCGGCACGATCCTCCAATGGGGCTCACCGAGTACCAGGTCAAGCTCAGTCGCCTCGTCGTGAATCGAAGCGCAGGCCGAACGAGCCCGCACAAAGTATGCATGCTGCTCGCGGTGCTCGACCTCGCCCGGGCCGGTGCTTTGAAGCAAAACCGCATCCTCTTCGCTCCCCCGCTGCTGGAGCGATACAACACGTTGTTTGCCGCGGTGCGGGCTCCCGGGGATCACCCGAACCCGTATTTCCCCTTCTTCCACCTGGCCGGTCGGCTACGTGGTGGTGACGCAAGCTTCTGGCATCTCTCGCCGCTGCCGGGACGCGAGGCCGTCCTGGCCGCGATGTCCACCGCTCGGGGCACCACGGACATCACTGCGAACATCGCGTTCGCCGATCTCGACCAGGAACTGTTCGAACTTCTGCAAGACCCCGTCAACGTCGAAGCACTCGCCGAAAGCGTCACAACCTACTGGCTCGATCGAGGACTTCAGGAACTCCGCGTGGTTGCTGCATCAAGCGGTCAGTCCAGTGTCTACGAACGCAGGTTGCGTTCAGGCGACGCCGCCGGCGTGACAGAGCAAGCCCCACCTGAGTACGTTCGCAGCCCCGCGTTTCGGCGACTGGTCACTGAGGTGTATGACTACCGCTGCGCGGCAACTGGGGTGCGCATCCTGCTTCCCACTGGAGAAGCCATGGTGGAGGCGGCGCATATCCATCCCTTCGCTCAAGCTGGCGATGACGACCCGCGAAACGGGCTTGCCTTGACGCCCGACATGCACTGGGCCATGGACAAGTTCCTCATCGCCCCTGGCCCCGACCTTCGATGGCATGTCAGTGAGGACCTGGACGATCGGGTTCCGGATTACGAGAGATTTGTCGCGCTGCGAGGAAGGAGTCTCCTGTTGCCGCCGGAAAGGCGCCATGCGCCGAAAGAGTCTTCGCTCGCCTGGCGACTCGAACGTCTTCGTCGCGCCACGTAGGCGGCGCGGCTACACGCCTTGTGCTCGACGCACAGATGGTCCTCGTGGAGACTAGCCCCCCATGAGTCGCGCCTTCTACTCCGCGCCAATTCACGCCTTCCTCGCTGAGCACCCGGAAAAGATCCTGGGTGCGCTTGCGCGTGCTTCCGGCTTCACGGTCGAGGGGCAACAAGGCCATGCCTGGGACGAGCAGATCAGGATTCTCAAGCAGATCCTGCCGCCATACTCCGATGCCGGCAACGTGTTCTTCGAATACGCGGTACCGCGCCTGGGGCGGAGGATCGACGTCGTCGTCATCATCCGCAGCATGCTTTTCATCCTCGAGTTCAAAGTCGGTGAAAAGCACTTCGCGGAGCATGCGCGCGATCAGGTGTGGGACTACGCCCTCGATCTCAAGAACTTCCACGAGACATCGCACGACAAGGTCCTTGTCCCCATCCTGGTCGCGACTCGCGCAGAGCGACGTCCCATTCGCCTCGAGAAAAGTGCAATCGATGACGGCGTGTTCAGGCCGGTCTTCGCCAATGAGGACTCCCTTCCCGGTGCGCTTCAGGAAGCGCTGAACTGGGCTCCTCCCGGCGTGCTCCGCGGAGGAATGGGACGGCGGCAGGTACAAGCCGACGCCAACGATCGTCGAGGCAGCCATGGCGCTGTACGCCGGCCACGGTGTCGCCGAAATATCCCGGCGCGACGCGGATCACAAGAATCTCACCGCAACGACCCAGGCCATCGAAGCTCTCGTGGCAACCTGCAAGGCGCAGAAAAGGAAGGCTGTCTGCTTCGTCACGGGCGTTCCAGGTGCGGGCAAGACTCTCGTCGGCCTGAACGTGGCGACCATGCACGCAGAGGCGGGCGAGTTGCACAGTGTCTTCCTCTCCGGGAATGGCCCCTTGGTGAGCGTGATGCAGGAGGCGCTCGCACGCGACCAGGTACGCCGCGAAAAGGAAGCGGGACGGCTGATTCGCAAGGGCGAGGCGATAAGCCGCGTCCGGGCATTCGTCCAGAACGTCCACCACTTCCGGGATGAGTACCTCAGGGATCAAGCTGCCCCGAGCGATCACATCGCCGTCTTCGATGAAGCGCAACGCGCATGGAATCTGGAGCAGACGTCCACGTTCATGCTCAGGAAGAAAAACCGCGCTGGCTTCTCCATGTCAGAGCCGGAGTTCCTCATCTCCTGCATGGACAGACATGACGACTGGGCCGTGATCATCTGCCTGGTGGGAGGGGGCCAGGAGATCAACACGGGGGAAGCGGGGATCGCCGGATGGCTGCAGGCGGTCGAGCGCTCTTTCCCGAAGTGGGAGGTACACATCTCGCCGCAGTTGCGCGACAGCGAATACGGGTCGGCCGCGATGATCGACGACGTCGCGCGCCACTGCCTGGTTCGCCCGAATCCGGATCTTCATCTTTCCGTGTCCATGCGGTCGTTCCGGGCGGAGAACGTATCCACCCTCGTGAAGCGGATCCTCGATCTAGACCGGCAGGCAGCCAGGGAACTTCTGCTCGAGGTGAAAGAACGTTATCCGATCATCCTGTGCCGCAGTGTCCCGCGCGCGAAGGATTGGTTGCGACAGCAGGCGCGCGGCTCGCAGCGGTATGGCATCGTCGTTTCCTCGCAGGCCTACCGCCTTCGCCCCCATGCGATCCATGTCAAGGCCCCAGCGGATCCCGTCCACTGGTTCCTCCACGACAAGGACGATGTCCGATCATCTTTTTACCTGGAGGACGTGGCGACCGAATTTCAGGTGCAAGGCCTGGAGCTCGATTGGGCGGCCGTCGTGTGGGACGGCGACCTGCGGCTCACTGGCAGCCAGTGGGGGCACTTCTCGTTTGTGGGTTCCCGTTGGCAGCGGGTCAACGCGCTGGAACGTCAGAGGCATCTGAAGAACGCCTATCGCGTGCTGCTGACGCGCGCACGGCAAGGCATGATCATCGTCGTGCCGGAAGGGGACGATGCAGACCCGACGCGGAGTCCGGCGTACTACGACGAGACGTTCACCTACCTCGCGAGCATCGGCATCCCGATCCTGGCGTCGAACGAGGCGGATGGATGCGCTTCGACGCAGGCCGTGCCTGCCTCGAGCAAGTGATCTCTGGCAGGCACAGCGTCGCGGGTCGCCATCGCCTTTCCGAGCTCATTTCGTTGAGCCGCATCAACTCTCCACCCTTGCGCCAGGCGCATGCTGGATGTTCCCTCGCCCCAGGAGCCCCTCATGAACCCCGTCACGGCATGGCACGACGAGCACGCCTACTTCGGCCGGCTCCTCGATCTGCTGCAGGAGGAGGTGGACCGCCTGTACGCAGGGGAGTCGCCCCATTACGAACTGGTGCTCGACATCGTGGCCTACCTGCGTGACTACAGCGACCAGGTGCACCATCCGCGCGAGGACGAAGCCTTCCGGCGGCTGGCGCGGCGCTGCCCCGAACTGCAGCCGACCATCGCGCGCCTGCAGCAGGAGCACCGCGTGATCGCCCAGTCGGGTGTGCGCCTGCGCGAGCTGGTGGAGGAGGCGGCCGTCGACGCCGTGGTGCCGCGGGCGCAGATCGAGGCGGCCGCGGCGACGTACATCGTCTACTACCGCAGCCACATCGCGACCGAGGAGCAGGAGATCCTTCCCGCCGCCGCGCGCGAGCTGACCGACGTGGACTGGACGGCGGCGCGCAACGCGGCGCCATCCCGGGCCAACCCGCTGGCTTCTGACGGTGCGGGCGAGCGCTTCCGCAGCCTGCGCCGGCGCATCGCATCGGAGGCCGGTCATGCGCCGCGCACCCTCCAGTGTTCGACGTCGGCCTGGCGCGCGCTGACCCTGCGCGTCTGAGGCCGCCGCCCCAGCACCTCCCGCTGCCGACCGCGGATCTCCGCGCGCGCCGGCCGGCTGCTGGCTCAGCGCCAGATGCTGGCAGCGCCTAGGCGCTGACGATCACCTGGAAGCCACCGAAGATCATCCGCTTGCCGTCGAAGGGCATCGGGTTCATGGCCTCCATCCGCGGGTCCGCCATCACCTTCTTCATGCCCTCGTCGCGCACCGCCTTCGAGGGCCAGGTGATCCACGAGAACACCACCGACTCGTCCTCCTTGCGCTGCACGGCCATCGAGAAGGAGGTGAGCTTGCCCTCGGGCACGTCGTCTCCCCAGCACTCCACGACGGACAGGGCGCCGAACTCCTTGAACAGCGCAGCCCCGGTTTCGGCAATGCGCCGGTAGGCGTCCCGGTTGGCGGTCGGAACGGGTATGACATAGCCGTCGACATAGTTCATCCGTTGTCTCCTTGGCAAAGACGCGGCGGCGGCAAAAGACGCCGCCCGCAGACAGACGACGAACGAGAGTGGGTGTTTTCGACGGGCCCGGCGGGGAGGGTTTCCCCGGATTCGGGGGATCTTCCCCGCGCCGCTCGCGACCCGGGCGGCGGCAAGTGCGGAAAAAGCACGGCCCCGCTCGACGGTAAGATTGTGCATATTGGCTTACACCTTGCATGATGCAGGCTGCCGCCCCGCTCCGGGGCGCCCCTGGGTCCGAACCGTGTCGACGCGATTGCCCCCCGCCCGCAACCTGGTCGCCGTCTGCCTGGCCACTTTCGTCCTGGCGGCGGCGCTCCTCATGGCCTTCGGCAGTTCCACGCCCCTGTGGTACGCCAACGCCGTGGGCGTGGTCGCGCTGCTGCGGCATCCTCGCCGCACCTGGGCCGTGCTGCTGCCGGCCATCTATGGCGTGGACGCCCTGGCCCTCGCGCTGTTCGGCGAGGCACCCGCGCTGCTCTACGCGGGCTGCCATGCCATCGAGATCGGGCTGGTCGCGTGGCTGATGCAGCGGTTCGCCGACATGCCGGGCCCGCTGCTGGAGGGCACGCGCTTCGCGCGCATGGCGGCCGTCTTCGCGCTGGTGCCGGTGCTCAGCGCGGCTGGCGGTGCCCTCCTCGGCGCCGGGATCGGTTCGCCGTCCTTCGCTGCCGTGTTCCAGGACAGGTACCTGGCCTCCACGCTGGGGCTGCTGGTGGGCGGCGTGAGCCTGGTGGGCTGGACGGAGACTGCCCTGCGCGAAGCCTTCCTGCAGCACCTGACCCGCCGGCGCACGGCGATCCTGCTGGCCGGAGCGCTGGTCTGCGCCCTGCTGGTCCACGAGCGCGCCCACCAGGCGGCGATCTTCCTCACCTTCCCGCTGATGTTCGTGCTGACGTGGTATTTCGGGCTGCTGGGGGCGACGATCGGCCTGCTGCTCACCACCGTGTCCGCGGTGATCGAGACGCTCCAGGGGCACGGCGCGTTCACGCTGCTGGCACCCCTGGGCAGCAGCATGGAGGAGCGCCTCGAAACGGTGCAGCTCTACCTGGCGGCCCTGCTGCTGTCCAGCGTGCCGCTGGCTGTCCTGCACGAAAAGCAGAAGGTGCTGATGCAGCGCGCGCACAGCGCCGCCCAGGCCCGCAGCGAATTCCTCGCGGCCATGAGCCACGAGATCCGCACGCCGATGACCGGCGTGCTCGGCATGGTGGACCTGCTCGGCGCCGAGGACCTGACGCCGCGGCAGCACGGCTACGTGACGACGATGCGGAATTCGGGGCGGCACCTGCTGTGCGTCGTCAACGACATCCTCGACTTCTCGCGCATCGAGAGCGGCCGCCTGGACCTGGAGCGCTCCGAATTCGAAGTCCCCGGCCTGGTGGAGAGCGTGCGCTCGATGATGCATCCGCTGGCGGCGGAGCGCGGCATCGAGCTGGAGATCGAGCTCGCGTCGCCCTTCCCGTCCAAGCTGATCGGCGACCCCCTGCGAACCCGGCAGGTCCTGGTGAACCTGATCGGCAACGGGATCAAGTTCACGAACGGCGGCGAAGTGCATGTCCGCATCGAGCGGATGCCGGGTGACGCGCCGGACTCGGCATGGCTGCGTTTCGAGGTGCGCGATACCGGCGTCGGCATCGAGCCCGCGCAACTGGAAGCCCTGTTCGCGCCCTTCATCCAGGCCGACAGCTCGATCTCGCGGCGCTACGGCGGCAGCGGCCTGGGCCTGGCCATCAGCAAGCGGCTGGTGGAACTCATGGGCGGCCGCATCGGCGCCGAAAGCACCCCCGGCGTCGGCAGCGTCTTCCACTTCGAGCTGCCGGTGCAGGTCGGGCCCTTCCTGGCGCCGGCAGTCGACGGCAAGGTGGACCCGCCCGTGCCGGAGCCCTTGCACATCCTCGTCGCCGAGGACGTCGAGACCAACCGGCGCATCCTGCAGGTGGGGCTGGAGCGCCAGGGGCACACGCTGGTCTTCGCGGCCAACGGCGCGCAAGCCCTGGAGCAGGTCCAGTCCGGTGACTTCGACCTGGTGCTCATGGACGTGCAGATGCCGGTGATGGACGGCGTGGAGGCCACGCGCCGCATCCGCCGGCTGTCCGGGCCGGTGGCGTCCGTCCCCATCCTCGGCCTGACGGCCAACGTGATGGCGCGCGAACGCGAGCAATACCTGGCGGCGGGCATGAACCATTGCCTGATGAAGCCCTTCGACTGGACGCAGCTGGCCGAAGTGCTGGCGCAGCACGCCAGGGGGCGTTCCGGGCGGCCGCAGCGGAGCGCAGGCGCGCAGTCGCAGGCGGCGGCGCCCGCGCAGCCGCAGTGCGCGCCGGCCGTGCTGATCGATGCATCGACCCTGTCGGCGCTCGGCGGCATGGCCGACCAGGACCACCTCGCCTCCCTGCTGCAGCGCGGCCTCGACAGCTTCGGCCCGGCCTGCGCGCGCATGCTGGAGCCGGCCGCCACCGCCGAGGATGTGCGGCGCGAGGCCCACCACATCCGCGGGACGGCCGGCATGCTCGGCCTGTGCGCGATCTGCGAGCAGGCAGCACGGCTGGAGGCCGAGCCGCAGGCCGCCGACCTGCCCGAGCAGGTGGCCGCCCTGCGGGAGACCATGGCGCGCAGCGGCGAGCTGTTGCAGCTGCGCGGCCTCATCGCGGGAGCTGCGGCGGGTGCGCAGTTCGACGCGGCCACGGCCGGGGTTTCCCTGGACACCGCGGGCTGAGGCCCGGCCGCCAGCCGCGTTTACCCGCAACCCGCCGCCGGGCCGCCGGGCTAGCATGGCTTCGTGCCCCCCGACCGCGCCATGCCCGTCCCTCCCCGGATCCCCCCCACCCCGACCATGCAGGACCGCCGGCAGTTCCAGTTCGCCGAGCTCGACCGATGGCTCAACGAGCGCCGCGTCACCGAGATCGAGTGCCTCGTGCCGGACCTCACGGGCGTCGCCCGCGGCAAGATCCTGCCGCGCGAGAAGTTCACCGAGGACCGCGGCATGCGGCTGCCCGAAGTCGTGGTGGCGATGAGCGTCACCGGGGAGTACCCCAGCGAAGGGCCGTACTTCGACGTGGTGAGCCAGAACGACGCCGACATGCACCTGGTGGCCGACCCTTCGACGGTGCGCATCGTCCCCTGGGCCGCGGACCCGACGGCGCAGGTGATCCACGACTG
Organism: Ramlibacter alkalitolerans; assembly: GCF_016722765.1. Classification (GTDB taxonomy): domain Bacteria; phylum Pseudomonadota; class Gammaproteobacteria; order Burkholderiales; family Burkholderiaceae_C; genus Ramlibacter; species Ramlibacter alkalitolerans. Next base: position 341,159 of record NZ_JAEQND010000005.1, read on the forward strand.
CTACGACCGCAACGGTCGCCTCGTCCCCTTCGCGCCGCGCGCGGTGCTGCGGCGCGTCTGCGAGCTGTTCGACCGCAAGGGCTGGGTGCCGGTCGTGGCGCCGGAACTGGAGTTCTACCTGGTCGCCCGCAACACCGACCCCGACCAGCCCCTGAAGGCGCCCATCGGGCGCAGCGGCCGCGCCGAAACCTCGCGCCAGGCCTACTCCATCGACGCCGTCAACGAGTTCGACCCGCTGTTCGAGGACGTCTACGACTACTGCGACAAGATGGAGCTGAACGTGGACACGCTGATCCACGAGGTCGGCGCCGGGCAGATGGAGATCAACTTCTTCCACGCCGCGCCGCTCGCGCTCGCCGACGAAGTCTTCCTGTTCAAGCGCACGGTGCGCGAGGCGGCGCTGCGGCACGACATGTACGCCACCTTCATGGCCAAGCCGGTCGCCGGCGAACCGGGCAGCGCGATGCACGTGCACCAGAGCCTGGTGGGCAAGGAGGACGAGCGCAACCTGTTCAGCAACGAGGACGGCACGCCCAGCAAGGAGTTCTACTGGTACATCGGCGGGCTGCAGAAGTACATTCCCGCCGCGATGGCGCTGTTCGCGCCGTACGTGAACAGCTACCGGCGGCTCGCCCGCTTCACCGCCGCCCCGATCAACATCCAGTGGGGCGTGGACAACCGCACGGTGGGCATCCGCTCGCCGGTCTCGACGCCGCAGGCGCGTCGGGTGGAGAACCGGGTGATCGGCGCCGATGCCAACCCCTACGTCGCCCTGGCGGCCACGCTGGCCTGCGGCTACCTGGGGATCGAGCAGCGCATCGAACCCACGCCGGAGTGCAAGGGCAACGCCTACCAGAGCGCTTTCGAGCTGCCGCGCAGCCTGGGCGAAGCCGTGTCGCTGCTGCGCGCCGCACCGGACCTGGCGGAGGTCCTGGGCAAGGAGTTCGTGACCGTCTACACCGAAATCAAGGACCTCGAGCACGAGGAATTCATGCGGGTGATCTCGCCCTGGGAGCGCGAGCACCTGCTGCTGCACGTCTGACCGCAGGAGCCGCCATGACCGCCAATCCGCCCCCGGCCCGCATCGGCGCGCCGCCCTTCGCCGGCCGCACCACCCGCGAGTGGCAGGCCGCCGATGCCTCGCACTTCCTGCATCCGTTCACCGACCACCAGGCGCTGGCCAGCAAGGGCGTGCGCGTGATCACGCGCGGCGAAGGCGTGTACGTGTGGGACAGCGAGGGCCAGCGCATCCTCGACGCGATGTCGGGCCTGTGGTGCGTCAACGTGGGTTACGGACAGGAGTCCCTGATCGAGGCGGCGACGCAGCAGATGCGCACGCTGCCCTACTACAACGCCTTCTTCCAGACCACCACGCCGGCGGCCACCGCGCTGGCCGAGCGGCTCGCGGCGCGGACACCGGAGTCGTTCCGCCACGCCTTCTTCTGCGGCTCCGGCTCGGAGGCGAACGACACCGTGATCCGGCTGGTGCGCCGCTACTGGGACCTGATGGGGCAGCCGCAGCGCAAGGTGATCATCTCGCGCCTGAATGCGTACCACGGCTCGACGATGGCCGCCGCGTCGCTCGGCGGCATGAGCGCCATGCATGCGCAGGGCGGCCTGCCCATTCCGGGCATCGTGCACATCGACCAGCCGCATTACTGGGCCCATCGCCACGGGGCCGCGCAGGGGCTGGACCGCGAGGCCTTCGGCCTGCTGGCGGCCCGCTGGCTGGAGGACAAGATCGCCGAAGTCGGCGCCGGGAACGTCGCCGCCTTCATCGGCGAGCCGGTGCAGGGTGCCGGCGGCGTGATCGTGCCGCCTTCGACCTACTGGCCCGAGATCCAGCGCATCTGCGACCGCCACGGCATCCTGCTGGTGAGCGACGAAGTCGTCTGCGGCTTCGGGCGCACCGGCCAGTGGTGGGGCTGCGAGACCTTCGGCACGAAGCCGGACCTCCTCACCTTCGCCAAGGGCGTGACCAGCGGCTATGTGCCGCTGGGCGGCGTGATGGTGGGCGAGCGCGTCGCCCGGCTGCTGATCGAGCAGGGCGGCGAGTTCGAGCACGGCTACACGTATTCGGGCCACCCGGTGGCCTGCGCCGTCGGCCTGGCGAACCTGGACCTGATCGAGCGCGAGGACCTGGTGGCGCGCGTGCGCGAGGACACCGGCCCCTATCTCGCGCAGCAACTCGCAACACTGATGGAGCACCCGATGGTGGGCGAGGTGCAGAGCTGCGGCCTGATGGCCGCCGTGCAGCTATGCCGCAACGTGCCCCTGCGCGAGGCCTTCGCGCCGGAGATCGCGATCGGCATGGTGTGCCGCCGGCACTGCTTCGACAACGGGCTGGTGATGCGGGCCGTGGGCGACCGCATGATCGTGGCGCCGCCGCTGGTGATCACGCGCGGGCAGATCGACGAGATGTTCGCCCTGGTCCGGCAGGCGCTGGACCGCACGCTGGCGGAAGCGCGTGCGGCGGGGTGGCTGTCCTGAATCGATAGGCTTCAGGCGGCCTGCCGGGCTTCCAGCTTCACCCGGGCCGGCCCGGCCGGCTGGATGCAGCCGGCAGCGTGCAGCAGCCGCACCGCGTGCCGCAGCCGCTCGCGCGCCTCGTGGCGCAGGCACGCCGCCTCGCGCAGCAGGGACGGCGAAGGCCCTGCGCTCACCCCGCGCTCGTAGCGCGCCCAGGTGTCGTGCACGTCGCGTTCGATCAGGCGGGCGGCGGCATCGGCCGCCTTCCACGCGTCGTAGGCGTCGTCGATCGGGTCCACGACACGGATCTCGTCGGACCCTTCCGGCCGCGCCCGCTGCGCGCTGCTCCACACTTTTGCCATTCTCATGCCAGGTCCGATCTCGGTGAAAGGTGGGGCAGATGCCGGTGAGCCATCTGCCCCTGCAAGACCCCGGAATGAACCGGGGCCTGTGCAACGGGTTGCCCGCAGGCACTTCACGCGCCGCTGGCTGATCTGTTGCAAGAGCTCATGCAAGCATCGGGCCTGCCTGGGCCGGTGGCTTTCGCGCCGGTTTCCGCGGCCTTGGCGGGGAAAGTCTGGGGAAATGGGGAACCCGGTCTGGGTGATTAACCCCAATCGGACAGCGCGGCGATCCGCCGGCCGCTTACTCTCGCGCGGAGCTGGCGCACGCGCGAGCGCCGGCGCGGGAGGGGTACGTGCCCGTGGGCCCGGCGCCATCCTCGTCGTCCAGCGTCTCGGCATGCGCGGCGCGGATCTGCTCGTAGAAGCCGCGCGCTTCCGGTGGCTGGAACAGATGGCGCGGATAGCCGCAGAAGAGTGACGCATCACTTTCGGCGAGCAGCGCGTTCCACAGGCTTTCCAGGTGGACGGCATCGGCGTACCGGCCGCGCTCGCACAGCACGCCGACCATCTCGCCATAGGCTGCCACGCGCTTGTGACCCGTGGCCAGGCTGGCGAGGGCCGCGCCCACGACCTCACGGAAGCGGGCCTCGTCGGGACGGCCGGCCAGGCACAGGCTGTCGAGGGTGGCCTCCGCATCCAGCACCAGCAGTTCGCCGCGGTCCGGCCCGAAGGGTCTTCCATGGACATGGCAGCGGTGCAGCTCGATGGTGAGATCGTGCGCCAGTTCCGGCCTGGCGATCACCAGCGCCGGGTGGCCCGCGCGCAGGGCAGCCTCGACGTAGCCCGTGACGCTCGCACGCACCGCACCCGCGTCCCGATAGAAAAGGACGGTGTGCCGGCAAGTGTGGAAATCGGGGGCCATCAGGGCCTGTCGCTTGCTCCGGGGTCGGGAGGTTCGGGGGCGGGCGGTCCGGGAAGACCGGCTGGCTCGCCTCGGGGGTGATGCGGCTTCCGGGCGAGTCGAAAGGCCGATCGGCGGCGTTGGCGTCGCACCGTGGGTGCTTCCTGCCGCCTGCGGTGAGCCTAACTCGCGCCGCAGGCGGGGCCCTGTAGGACGGAGGCGCCAGGATGTTCGGCCGGCGGGTGCCCTCCCGCTGGGGCAGCCGGGCGCGGGCGGGCCGCCCTGGTCCGCCCTGCCGTCAGGCCGGCTGGCTGGATATGGCCTGCGTCATGCAGCAGGACGATCGCATGCTTCAGCTTCTCGATGGCGATCTGGCGCAGGTAGGCCAGCTCGCGCAGCTGGTCCCTGGCGGGCGGGGTGCCCTCGCCGCGGTCGTGGCGCAGCCAGGCTTCGCCCACCGCGCGCTCGGTGGCGCGCGCGGCTGCATCGGCCGCCTTCCAGGCGTCGTAGGCGTCGTCGACCGGGTCGTGGATGCGCAGCGCATCCGATGCGTTCCTTTCCGCCGCCGCTGTCCTGGTCCACATGTGCGCCTCGCTCGTTGTCGTGCCTCGGTCCCCGGCCGCGCATGCGCGCCGCCGGCCTGGTGTGTCGCAAGGGACACGCAAGCATCGGGCCTGCCGCGCCGCCGCCCGTCCCCTGGCAGTCGGTCCGGGGGCTGCACCACAATGACGTTTCCCCGCCGCATCGCAGCATGTCCCGCCTTCCCACCCTTCACATCGCACCCGCCAGCACCGGTGCCGCCCTGGGCCCGCAGCAGAAACGCTTCAACACCCTGATCCGCCAGATCGAGCAGGCGCGGGCGACGCTGGCGAGCTGGAACGAGAACATCCCGCTGTACCGCCAGGCGCACGGGGAGATGCTGGCGCCGCTGCGGCGCGAACTGCAGGCGAGCTCGCGGCAGTGGCTGTCCGCCCTGGACGCCCTGTGCGACGGGCCCGGCTGGACCCGGACCGAGCGCGCCACGCTGCGCGACCTGATCTGCGAGACCGCCTCGGCCATGCTCGGCGCGGGCGAGGACGACGACACGATCAAGGCCCTGTTCGACAAGCACTCGGAGGTGGACTTCGCGACGGAGCAGCGCGAGATCACCCTCGCCATGAAGGACTTCGCCGAGGAAATGACCGGCCTCGACCTCGGCGACGACGAGGGGATCGAGGACGAGGACGCGCTGCGCGCACGCGTGCGCAAGGCCATGGAGGAACGCGACGCGGCCGAGGAAGCCCGGCGCGCATCGAAGCCGGCGCGCAAGAAGAGCGCGGCGCAGCAGAGGCGCGACGCCGAGGCGCAGCAGGCCACGCAGTCGGTGCGCGAGATCTACCGCAAGCTGGCCAGTTCGCTGCACCCGGACCGCGAGACCGACGAAGGCGAGCGCGCCGCCAAGACCGAGCTGATGCAGCAGGTGAACCAGGCCTACGCCGCCGGCGACCTGCTGGCGCTGCTGGAACTGCAGTTGCGCATCGAGCAGATCGATGCGAACCACGTCGCCGGCGCGAGCGAGGCGCGACTCAAGCACTACAACAAGGTGCTGGCGGAGCAGCTGGCCGAACTCAGGCAGGAGATCGAGGACGCCCAGGTCGCCTGGAGCGTCGAATTCAACGTGCCGCCCTTCATGCATCGGGACCCGCGCCGGCTGGGCGACGAGCTGGAACGCACCCGGCGCGCCTGGCGCGGGGAGCTGGCCCGCCTGGAAAAGGATGTACGCCTGTTCGCCGACGTGGCGGCGACCAGGCGCTGGCTCAAGCGCCAGCGGGCGCGGCTGGCCGAGGACGATCTCGACCTGCCGTTCTGAGCGCGCACGCTTAGGTTCGGTTTTTTCTGAGCAACCTGCAGCAGACCGCTGCTTTTTCCTGGGGCCTCGCGGCACTACCCTGGGTCGCCTGACTGTTCCGCATAGGAGACCCCATGAGAAAGACCCTCGCCCTGTTCGCTGTCGTCCTCACCCTGGGACTGACGCTGGGCCTCGACGCCGAGGCCCGGCGCCTGGGCGGCGGCAAGTCCGCCGGGATGCAGCGGCAAAGCGTGACCGCGCCGGCCCACAACAGCGGTGCCGCTGGCAGCCCCGGAACGGCCGCCCCGGCCGCCGGCGTCCCCGCGGCCGCTGCCGTTCCCGGCGCCGCTGCGGCCACGGCCAAGCGCAGCTGGATGGGGCCGGTCGCCGGTCTCGCGGCAGGATTGGGCATCGCGGCGCTGGCCTCGCACTTCGGCTTCGGCGAAGCCCTGGCCAACATGCTCACGATGGCGCTGCTCGCGATGGCGGTGCTGTTCGTGATCGGCCTGGTGCTGCGCAAGCGCGCCGCGAGCCAGGGCGGGGCGCTGGCCGGCGCCGGCGGTTCGGGTGGCCTGCTGCGCCAGCAGCCGCAGGACGCCGCCTTCCGTGACGCGCGGCCTGCCATGCCCGCCGGTGGCGCATCGGTCATCGGCTCGCGCCTCGGTGGCACGGGCCAGCCCCTCGCCGGCGCGGGTGCGACGGGCCACATCCCGGCGGGCTTCGACGTCGCTGCGTTCGAACGCAATGCGCGCGACCAGTTCATGGCGCTGCAGGCGGCCAACGACGCCAGGGACCTGGAGCGCCTGCGCGACTACCTGTCGCCGGAGCTGTTCGACGAAGCTCGCGCGGAGATCGCCGGTCGCGGCGACGCGCCGCAGAAGACCGAGGTGTTCGGCCTGAACGCGCAGGTGCTCGACGTCGCCGAGGAGGACGCGCGCTACGTCGTGAGCGTGCGCTTCACCGGCAGCGTGCGGGAAGAGGCGGCGGCGATGCCGGAAGACCTGCACGAGGTGTGGCACCTGACCAAGCCGAAGAGCGGCATGGGCGGATGGGTGATCGCCGGGATCCAGCAGGAGGGGTAGGTAAAGGCCGGGGGCAGCCCTCACCCCGGCCCTCTCCCAGGGGGAGAGGGAGAGGGATCAGTGCTTCGACGCTTCCACCAGCTGCAGCACCAGCGGGTGATGGATGCGCCGCTCCGCCGAGATCAGGTGGAAGTGCTCCACCACCTCCGGGGTTTCGCCGAGCAGGCGCATGCGCTTGTCCTGCAGCAGTTCCTCCTGCGACCAGCGCGAAGCAGGGAAGGCGCCCATGCCGCTGCGGCCGAAGGCGGCGAGCAGGGCGCTGTCCTCGAACTCGCCGGCGATGTGCGGGCGCAGGCCCTGGCGCTCGAACCACTGGTCCAGCCGCGCGCGCACGGCGGCATGGTGCGTGGGCAGCAGCACCGGCAGCTCGCCGAGGCAGGCGGGGAAGGGCTGCCGGCACTTCCTTGAGACCTCGGCCGGCGCGTACCAGGCCATCGGCGCCTCGCCCAGTGCATGGCCGTACAGGCGCAGGTTGGGATTGGGCGGCGCCGGCCGGTCCGACAGCACCGCGTCGAGCCGGTGCAGCGCGAGGTCCGCCAGCAGGCGATCGAATTCGTCCTCGTGGCACAGCAGGCGCACGCGCGCATCCTCCAGCGCCGGCTGCAGCAGGTGCCGCACCACCAGCTTGGGCAGGCCGTCGGAGATGCCCACGGCCAGCCGCAGCCCCTGGCCGGTGGCGGCGTCGCGCACGGCGGCGGGCACCTGTTCGCCGAGCTGGAAGATCTGGTCGGCGAGCGCCATCGCCGCCACGCCGGCCTCGGTCAGCACGATGCCGCGGCCGGACGGCTTGAACAGGGAATATCCCAGCGACTGCTCCAGCGCGCGCACCTGCGCGCTCACCGTCTGCACCGCCATGTCCAGCCGCTGCGCCGCGCGCGCCATGCCGCCTTCCTTCGCGACGACCCAGAAGTAGTGCAGGTGGCGGTAGTTGAGGGGCGTGGACATGGGGGGGAGTGTGCCGCGGAGGGCCGACCCGCAGCTCCACTATGCTGCGCACATGACGGTGAACCCGCAGCCCTCCGCTTCCCTCGCCCAGCGCTCGCTCTGGTCCGTCTTCCTGCCCCTGCTGCCCTTCATGCTGTCGGTGTTCGACGGCTTCCTGGCCATGGGGATGGCGCTGCCGGTGCTGCCACGGCACGTGCACGACGTGCTGGGGCAGGGCACGGTGATGGTGGGCGTGGTGATGGGATGCCAGTACGCATCCTCGCTGTTCGGGCGGATGTGGGCCGGCGGTCTGTCGGATGCACGCGGGCCGCGGCGGGCGGCGCTGTGCGGGCTGGCAACCGCCTGCGCGGTGGGCCTGCTGTACCTGGCTTCGGCGCCGCTCGCGCTGTCGTCGCCCGCGCTGTCGCTCGGCCTGCTGATGGTCGGGCGGCTGCTGACCGGGATCGCCGAGAGCTTCCTCGTCACGGGCACCATGGCCTGGGCCCTGGCGCGCGTCGGCACCATGCACGCGGGCAAGGTGTTCGGCTGGATCGGCGTGGCGCTGTTCGGCGGGCTGGCGATCGGGGCGCCGATCGGCACGGCGCTGAACGCGCAGTTCGGCCTTGCCGGCGTCGCCTGCGCGGTGCTGGCCGCCGGGCTGGTCGGCCTGGCCGGCACCAGCTTCATCGCGGCCGCGCCGCCCAGCCTGCACGCGCGGCTGCCCTTCTTCGACGTGCTCAACGCGCTCAAGCTGCCTGGGCTGGGCCTGACCCTGTGCTGCGTCGGCTACGCGATGATCAACACCTTCGCCGTGCTGCTGTTCGTGCAGCGCGGCTGGGAGGGCGGCGCCTTCGCGCTCACCAGCATGGGCGCGGGCTTCATCGCGGCCCGGCTGCTGGTGGGGCACCTGCCCGACGTGGTCGGCGGCGCCCGCGTGGCGCTGTACTGCGTGCTGGCCGAGGCCGTGGGCCTGGCGTTGATCTGGGCCGCGCCGCACCCGGCGCTGGCGTGGCTGGGCGCCGCGCTCACCGGCGCCGGCTACGGCATCGGCTTCCAGGGCTTCGGTGTCGAAGCGGTGAAGCGCTCGCCGCCGCAAAGCCGGGGCGCGGCGATGGGCGCGTATGTGCTGTTCCAGGACATCACGATGGGCATCGCGCCGCCGCTCAACGGCTGGCTGGCCCGCGTCGCCGGTCTCGATGCGGTGTTCCTCGGCGGGGCGGTGGGCGCGCTGGGTGCGGCACTCGTCGCGGCGCTGATCCTGCGCCAGCGCGGCTGAGGCAGGCCCGCGGCAGCCGGCCGGAATGGCCGGGCGGCGCGCCACCGCAGAGCGCGCCCCTTTGCTAGGATGGTTCATTGCGCCGCTTTCACCTGCCGGGCCGAAGGTTTGAGCGAATCCGGATGGAGGGTCTGCCATGGATGAAGCCGCAGCCGACGGCTCGTTGCGGTCGACGGGTGTCCCCGGGCTGGACGGCATCCTGGGCGGCGGCCTCACGCCGCACCGCATCTACCTGATCGAGGGCGAGCCCGGCGCCGGCAAGACGACCACCGGCCTGCAGTTCCTGCTCGAGGGCGCGCGGGCCGGCGAGAACGTCGTCTACATCAGCCTGGCCGAGACGCGCGACGAACTCACCGCCGTGGCCGCTTCCCACGGCTGGGACATCAGCGGCATCCACGTGCACGAGGTGCTGCCCGACGAGGACCTGCTCGGTGCCAGCGACCGGCCCATGTTCCACGCCTCGGAAGTGGAGATGGCGGACACCCTGCGCACCATCCTGCAGGTGGTCGAGGACCGCAAGCCCTCGCGCGTCGTGCTGGACTCGCTGTCCGAGCTGCAGCTGCTGGCGGACACGCCGCTGCGCTACCGGCGCCAGGTGCTGGCGCTCAAGAAGTTCTTCTCGCACCGCCACTGCACGGTGATGCTGCTGGACGACCGCACCGCCTCCGCGGCCGGCGACCTGCAGGTGCGCAGCATCGCGCATGGGGTGATCCAGCTCGAACACACGGTGAAGGACTACGGCACCGAGCGGCGCCGCCTGCGCATCGTGAAGCACCGCGGGCGCGACGTGGTCGGCGGCCTGCACGACTACAACCTGGTGCGCGGCGGCATGGTGGTCCATCCGCGGCTCGTGGCTGCCGACACGCGCAGCATCCAGGCCCGCGAGCAGCGCACCACCGGCCTGCCGCAGCTCGACTCGCTGCTGGGTGGCGGCATCGAGGAGGGCACCAGCACGCTGATCGTGGGCCCGCCGGGGTCGGGCAAGTCGTCCCTGGCGGCGCAGATCGCGGCGGCGGCCACCACGCACGGCGATCGGGCGGCGATGTTCCTGTTCGAGGAGACGGCCAGCAGCGTGCTGCACCGCGCCGACGGCATCCAGCAGCCCCTGCGCGACGCGCTCGCCGGCGGCCTGCTGACGATGCAGCAGGTCGACCCGGCGGAGCTGTCGCCAGGCCAGTTCTCGGCGGCGGTGGCAGCCGCCGTCGCCAGCGGCGTGAAGGTGGTGGTGATCGACAGCCTCAACGGCTACCTGAACGCGGTGCCGGAGGAGCGCTTCCTTTCCATGTACCTGCACGAGCTGCTGACCTACCTGGCGCAGCACAAGGTGGTGACGCTGCTGGTGGCCGTGCAGCAGGGCATGCTGGGGGGCAACATGAGCAGCGCACTGGACGCCAGCTACGTGGCCGACAACGTCCTGATGCTGCGCTACTTCGAGCTCGCGGGCCAGGTGCGGCAGGCCATCTCCGTCTTCAAGAAGCGCGGCAGCGGCCACGAGCGCACGATCCGCGATTTTTCGCTCACCTCCGCCGGCATCCACGTGGGCGAGATCCTCAGCGGCTACCGCGGCGTGCTGAGCGGGGTGCCGGTGCCGGTGGAACCACACCCTGCCGGCGCGCCCTGATGGACGAAACGGTCCTGGTCTTCACCGGCTCGCCGCGCGAGGGCGCGACGGCGTGCCGCGTGCTGGCCTCGGCCGGGATTGCCGCGGCCGTGGCCGCCGATGGCGGGGAACTGCACGCGCGGCTGGCCGAAGGCATAGGCGCCCTGCTGCTGGTCGAGGAAGTGCTCGCCGACGGCGTGCTGGATGCGCTGACGCAGCACGTCGCCGCGCAGCCCGCCTGGTCGGACCTCCCCATCCTGCTGATGACGCGGCGCAGCGCCGAATCGCCCGAACTGCGGCTGGTGTTCGAGCGGCTGGGCAACGTGACGCTGCTGGAGCGGCCGGTGCGCACCATGACGCTGGTCAGCGCCGCCCGCTCCGCCTTGCGCGGGCGCCACCGCCAGTACGAGGTGCGCGCCCTCAACGAGCGCAAGGACCAGATGCTCGCCACGCTGGCGCACGAACTGCGCAATCCGCTGGCGCCGATCCGCAACGTCGCCGAGGTGCTGCGCCGGCGCTATCCGGCACCGGAAACCGGCAAGCTGCTGTCGATCGTGGACCGCCAGCTCAGTCACCTCACGCGGCTGGTCGACGACCTGCTCGACGTGGCGCGCATCAACAGCGGCAAGCTCGAACTGCGGCGCGCGCACACCAGCACGGCCGACGTGGTGCAGCACGCAGTGGAGATCGCCACCGACGCCCTGACCGCGCGCTCGCACCGCCTCGTGGTGGAGCAGCCGGAGCCCGAGGTGCTGCTGGGGGACCACGTCCGCCTGGTGCAGAGCGTGGCCAACCTGCTGGTGAATGCCGCCAAGTTCACCGCCCCCGGGGGCGAGATCCGGCTGCGCGTGCGCACGCAGGGCGAGGTGGCGGAGTTCGCGGTGAGCGACAACGGCCGCGGCATCGCGCGGGAGGAACTGGACGCGATCTTCGCCATGTTCCGGCAGTCGCGCCTGCCGGGGGAGCCCTCGACCGGGCTCGGGCTGGGCCTGCACCTGACGCGCGCCTTCGCCGAACTGCACGGCGGCAACGTGCGCGCGCACAGTGCAGGCCTGGGCCACGGCAGCGAATTCACCGTGTCGCTGCCGATCGTGGTCCGGCCGGCGCCCGCGGCGGAGCCCGGGCCGCAGGCGCAGTCGCAGCCGCGGCTGCAGAAGGTGCTGGTGGTGGACGACAACGTCGACGCCGCCACCACGCTGGAAACGGTGCTGAGCCTGGCGGGCTTGCAGGTGGCGGTGGTCCACGACGGCGCGGCGGCCGTGCAGCACGTGTGCCGCGAAGCCGTGGACGCGGTGGTGATGGACATCGGCATGCCCGTCATGAACGGCTATGAAGCCGCACGCGAGATCCGGCGCCTGCTCGCGGACCGCCGGCCGCTGCTGGTCGCGCTCACCGGCTGGGGCCAGTACGCCGACAAGGCGCTGGCGGCCGATGCCGGCTTCGACTTCCACTTCGTCAAGCCGCTGGCGATCGCGGACTTGCTGGCCTGCCTGTCGGCGCCGCGCGCGCAGACCGCGGCGTGCGGCGAAGATTCGGCCTGAGACGCTCGCGCGGACTGCACGCGGCCGGGCCTTTTTCCCACGCCGCCGGCCTTGCAGGCAGAGCAAGGTGGGACCATGGTCCACACACGCTACACCCGCAGCTCGGGACTCTGCCTCACCTACGACATCTCCGCCAGCGAGCGGGGCAGCTACAGCGTCTGGCTGGGCGACAAGGAACTGATGCGCGGCCAGGATTCGCTCACCGCCCGCGGCAAGCGCTGCGCGCCCAACAAGCGCAAGGCCGCCGGCGCGATCCACGAGGCGAAACTGGCGATCGAGAGCCTGAGCGGCATGCCCGAATGCTGAGGGCATACCCGCAACGGGATGCGCCTCCCAATGAGGTACCATGGGCCTGCCCGACGTGATCAAGACGTCAACCAGGCCTCTTCCCTTCCCGCCGCTGCCGGCGAGTCGTTGTCGAATCCCGCACCGTTGATCTTCTTGGCGTGTCGCACCGCGCTGGCGCGTCGCCGCGCGGTTTTCGCAGAAGGACAAGGAGACTCATGGCACCCAGGCATCACGACCCCGTGACGGTCGGCAAATACCTCGTATCGCCCATCATCCGGCTCCTGGACAACGGCTGGTACGCCTGTTCCGTGTCGATCCGCTCCGGCCGCGGCCAGCAGACCACGGACCGCGTGCTGCGCCTCACCCGGCTGTTCCGCGATGCCGTCACGGCGGCGGACTATGCCCTGGCCGAAGGCCTGCAGTGGATCGTCGGCACGCGCGGAGCCGTCCGCCCCGCCTGATACTGAGCGCAACCAGCCGACAAGGAGGACTGCACGATGGCCAAACCCAACTACGGTTTCGAGAAGCGGCAGCGCGAGCTGGCCAAGAAGCGCAAGAAAGAGGAAAAGGCCCTGAAGAAGGCCTCGCCCGGCGACGCCAACGAGAACGACCCCGCCTCGCCCGCCCCGCCGGCCGAAGGCGCAGCGCCCCAGCAGCCGCAGGAGTGAGGCGATGCCCCCGCGCACACCGGTGAAGGACGACGTCAAGACCCGGATCCGCTCCGGGGGGCTGCGCTACGAATCCAAGTCGGTCGGCACGGCCTTCCCGGGCGCCTACGGCGCCACCATGAGCTGCTTCCACTGCGGCCGCCACATGCCGCGGTCGCGCCTGGTGGCCTTCAAGTTCGCCGGCGCGCAGCAATACCGCTGCCGCGACGGCTGCTAGCCCTCGGGGCTCCCCCCGGGGCTACTTCGCCGCCTGGGCCGCAGGCGCGGCCTGCGGGCCGTGCGCGGCCGGCACCAGCTTCGTCACCACGAACACGACGGCGAGCACCACCGCCACCCCCAGCACGATCCAGCGCACGCCCAGCCCCCGCGGCTCCGGCGGCACGAAGCCGCGCGTGCGGTCCTCCTGGTCCTCGACGATCTCGTTCATCCTGCGCCCTCCTCCCTCGCGGGTGTGATCCCTCGTTGGCCGCATTAGGACAGCGCACGCAAGGCCAGCGCAAGCACGCCGGCGCGCCGCGTGGGCGATCCGCCACATCGCGCGGGGCGCCAACTTTTTTTTCACGCCGAAAGCCTGTGGAGCGTTCCGGCACAACCTGGACCTTATCCACATCGGCGGCCGCGCCGGCCAGGTTGTCCAAGTTTGTAGGACAGCTCCGACGCACGGCTGCCCACAGGGGTCGAGCATCCGCAGGTGCCTGTGGCCACAAGGCAAAAGTGCGGTTGTCCACAGATCGGTGCGGTCCTTATCTACTACCACTACCTTTCAGGAAATACCTTCAATACCAAGTCCGGGGAACCGCAGGCAGGGCGGCGCAAGGGGGGCTTGAGTCCTGGCGCGCTTGGCGTACATTGCGCCCCTTCACGAACGAACGGAGGGGATCCGATGCTCACGCTGGTGGCGGGACTGGTGCTGTTTCTCGGCGCCCATTCCGCGCGCATCTTCGCCGAGGGCTGGCGCGCGGCCATGATCGCCAGCGTCGGCGACAAGCCGTTCAAGGGCGTGTACTCGCTGGTGTCGATCGCCGGCTTCGTGCTGGTCGTGGTCGGCTACGGCCTGGCGCGGCAGAGCCCGGTCGTGATGTGGAGCCAGCCGCCGGTGTGGACGCGCCACCTCGCCGCGCTGCTGACGCTGCTCGCCTTCGTGCTCGTGGCCGCGGCCTACGTTCCGGGCAACCAGCTCAAGGCGAAGCTGCACCACCCGATGATCCTCGGCGTGAAGGTCTGGGCAGTGGCGCACCTGCTGGCCAACAACACGCTCGCCGACCTGGTGCTGTTCGGATCCTTCCTCCTGTGGGCGGTGCTGGACTTCCGGGCCGCGCGCCAGCGGGATCGCGCGCAGGGCACGGTGTATCCCGCCGGCAGCGTCCCGCGCACGGCCGTTGCCGTCGTGGCGGGCGCCGTGGCCTGGGCGGTGTTCGCGTTCTGGCTGCACCGGGCGCTGATCGGGGTGAGCCCGATGGGGGTGTAAGGCCCAGCGCGCAGGAGGAGCGCCTGCCTCGGCCCGCGCTGCGTCTTCGCCTGCAGTTCGTCGACCCGGGTGGCGCTGCCGGCGCAAACCTCTACCATCGGGGGTCACCCGCATCAGAGTTCACCCATGCAGCATCTTCCCGCGCTCGCGCACGTCTCCATCGGCACCAACGACTTTCCGCGCGCCAAGGCCTTCTACGACGCGGTGCTGGCCACGCTGCAGATCGAGTGCCTGGAAGACACCGAGGACGGTTCCGGCTACGGCCGCAGCGCGCCGGAGTTCTGGGTCGGCTTTCCCCATGACGGAGCCGACGCGGCACCCGGCAACGGCGTGCACGTGTGCTTCCGCGCCCACTCGGTGGAGGAGGTGCAGGCCTTCCACGCGAAAGCGCTCGAGATGGGCGGCCAGGACGAAGGCAAGCCGGGGCTGCGGCGCGAATACGCCGACAACTATTACGCGGCTTTCGCGCGTGACCTGGATGGGAACAAGATCGAGGCGGTGTTCTTCGTGGCGCAGTGAAACGGGGACCCTCACCCCGGCCCTATCCCGCAAGCGGGAGAGGGCGCAAAACTGCTGAGGCATCGGCGATCCCCTAGAAAGCACCACGCCCGGGCCCGGACCTGTCCGACAAGGGGGCGCTGGCGGCGTTCGCAGAATGGGTTCATCCACGGAGGAAGAAACGTATGGATGAACCGAAGGCGGAGCGGCCGCTGGCCGTGGTGACGGGGGCTTCGTCCGGCATCGGCTACCACCTGGCCCGCCTCGCTGCCCAGCATGGCTATGACCTCGTCGTGGCGGCCGACACGCCGCTGGCCGACGCGGTGCGGGAATTCGAGGCGCTGGGCGCGAACGTGCAGGCGGTGCAGGGCGACCTGGCCAGCACCGAGGGCGTGCTGCACCTGATCACGGCCATCGGCGAGCGCGAGGTCGATGCCCTGATGGCCAACGCCGGCCACGGGCTCGGCGGCTCCTTCCTGGCGCAGGACTTCGACGAAGTGCTGCACGTGATCAACACCAACATCGTCGGCACCGTGCACCTGGTGCAGCACATCGCCCGCGGCATGGTGGCGCGGGCGCGCGGCCGCATCCTGATCACCGGCTCGGTGGCGGGCTTCATGCCCGGGAGCTTCCAGGCCGTCTACAACGGCACCAAGGCCTTCATCGATTCGTTCGCGCTGGCCCTGCGCAACGAGCTCAAGGGCACCGAGGTGACCATCAGCTGCCTGATGCCGGGGCCGACCGACACCGAGTTCTTCGAGCGCGCCGACATGAGCGACACGCGGGTGGGCCAGGGCCGCAAGGCCGACCCGGCGCAGGTCGCGCGCCTGGGATTCGCGGCCATGCTCAAGGGCGAGGCCGACGTGGTCGCGGGCCTGAAGAACAAGCTGGAAGTCGCGATCAGCAAGGTGATGCCGGCGCAGGCGGTGGCCCAGATGCACCGCCGCCTCGCCGAGCCCAAGGGACAGTCTTAGTCGAAACAGGTTCAGGACAAGGAGGACAGCATGAGCCACAAGTACCACCCCTCGGAGCAGGACAAGCAGACCGGCCATTCGGGCAAGGCGCAGAACGACACCAACAAGCTCGGGAAGGGCCAGGCCTCGCAGGTCAACGAGGGTCAGCGCACGCCCGAGAGCCGCCATGACCGCGAGGACCACATCGGCAACAACCAGGTGAAGATGCGCCGCGGCACGACGCAGGGAACCACCAGCCAGCAGCCGCCGATGCATTCGGCGCGCGGCCAGACCAAGAAGGGGATGTGAGGCGCCGCGACCCTGCGCGGCGGGGCTTCTAGCCCTGCTCCGCGCGGGGGGCGCTGCCCCGGGCGACGGGCGCGAGCAGTTCGCAGAAGTCGAAGCACTGGCGCAGCCCGAGCTGGCAGCCCTGGGGATGCCAGCGGCCGTCGGCCAGTTTCACGAAGAACTGCTGCCCGGTGAGAAGCGGACGCAGCACGGGATCGAAGGCCTCCAGCGTTTCACGCGCGAGTTTCGCGGCGACGACGCTGCCGGTGGCAAAAGGATCCGTGGCGGTTGCGATGGGCATGGCGAGGCATTCTCCTCACTCCCTCAACGGCCGCGAAGCCCCTACGTTGACAATGCAGTCCCCCGGCAACAGTCCTGCGACGTAAAGCCGGGTGTCAGTGCTGCGAAAGTCTCAGAGGTGCACGCCGATGCGGCGCGGGAACAGCTCGCGTTCGAGGAACTTGAGCATGTTGGTCCATTCGCGCCGCGTGCTTTCCTCGATCGCGAAGGCATGGCGGCTGGCGCCGAGTTCGTGCCTCACGGTGATTTCGCACGTTTGCGGCGTGCTCGGGGCGATGTCCACCGTGACGCGCGTGCTCTCGTCGGAGAAGGCCAGCACGCTCAGGTCGAACACCAGCCGGCGCGGCCGGGTGATCTCGATGTAGCGGCCGCTGTGGACCACGTTGAAGACGCTTTCGTCGCCCTCGGCGGCGTTGCGCCGCTCGATGACGGTGAAGGCGCCGCCGACCTCGGGCTGCAGTTCGCACTGCATCACGGTGCCGGCGCGGCTGCGGAAAAGGAAACGGGAAGCCTGCCAGGGGGTGAGCCACGCATCGAACACCCGGTCGGCAGGGGCGCAATAGCGATGTGTGACGCTGACGACGACCTGACTGCTCATCCGTGCTTTATCTCTTGACAGGCCATTGCCTGTCAAGCCTGACAATCATGTAAGCGGCATCAACGTGTGACATCCGGCAGCTCGATCTTCACTTCGAGCACTTCCAGGTTGTCCTGGCGCTCCACGTTGACCTTCAGGTGCGCCGCATCGATCTTCACGTACTTGCTGATCACGGCCACCAGGTCGCGCTGCAGCGCCGGCAGGTAGTCGGGCGAGCCGCCGGGATTGCGGCCGCTGCGCTCGTGCGCCAGGATGATCTGCAGCCGCTCCTTGGCCACGCTGGCCGTGCGTTTCTTCTCCCCGAGCAGGAAGCTCAGCAGGCTCATGCCTTCCTCCCGAACAGGCGCTTGAGGAATCCGGCCTTCTCCGGGTCGACGAAGCGCAGCGGCCGGTCTTCGCCGAGGAAGCGCGAGACGACGTCGAGGTAGGCTTCACTCACGTCGGTGCCCTTGAGGTGCACGGCGGGCGTGCCCTGGTTGCTCGCCTGCAGCACCGATTCGGATTCGGGGATCACGCCGATCAGCGGGATGCGCAGGATGTCCTGGATGTCCTCCAGCGACAGCATGTGGCCGGCGTCCACGCGGTTCGGGTTGTAGCGCGTGATCAGCAGGTGTTCCTTGATCGGCTCCTTGCCCTCGATGGCGCGCTTCGTCTTGCTCGCCAGCATGCCCAGGATGCGGTCGGAGTCGCGCACCGAGGAGACCTCCGGGTTGGTCACCACCAGGGCCTCGTCGGCGAAGTGCATGGCCATCAGGGCGCCGGTCTCGATGCCGGCGGGCGAATCGCAGACGATGTAGTCGAAGCCCATGCCGGCCAGGTCGTGCAGCACCTTCTCGACGCCCTCCTTGCTCAGGGCCTCCTTGTCGCGGGTCTGGCTGGCGGCCAGCACCGACAGGTTGTCGTTGTGCTTGTCCTTGATCAGCGCCTGGTTGAGGGTGGCCTCGCCGTGGATCACGTTGACGAAGTCGTAGACCACGCGGCGCTCGCAGCCCATGATCAGGTCGAGGTTGCGCAGGCCGACGTCGAAGTCGATGACGGCCGTCTTGTGCCCGCGCAGGGCGAGGCCGCTCGCGAAGCTGGCGCTGGTGGTGGTCTTGCCCACCCCGCCCTTGCCGGAAGTGACGACGATGATCCTTGCCATGGAGGCTCCTTTACGGGTTCAGCGGCAGCATGACCAGCTTCTCGCCCTCGAGGCGGATCTGGGCCGGCTTGCCGCGCAGGGTGTCGGGCAGCGGGTGTTCGCTGGTGCGGTACACGCCGGCGATGGAGACCAGTTCGGGCTCCAGGCACAGCGTCAGGATGCGGGCTTCGGCATCGCCGCGCGCGCCGGCGATCGCCTTGCCGCGCAGCGGTGCATAGACATGGATGTGGCCGTCGGCGATGACCTCGGCGCCGGCATTGACCATCGCCAGCACCACGACGTCGCGCCCGCGCGCATAGACCTGCTGGCCGGAACGCAGGGGCTTGTCGATGACGAGGGCGGAGGTGGAAGCTGGCGGTGCCTGCACCGCGACCGGCTGCGCAGGTGCCGGCTGTTCCTCCCTCTCCCTGCGGGAGAGGGCCGGGGTGAGGGCAGCGTCCTGTGCGCTCGCGAGCCCCGCTGCGAGCGCGGCTTGCATCTGGCTCGGGGTTCCGCTCTTGACGGCCACCGGCATCACCCGATAGCGCTTCAACAGCCCCACGAGCCGTGCGAAGTCGATCTCGCCTTCGCCCGCCGGCGCCAGGTCGATCACCATCGGGTCGTGGTCGAAGAACTCGGATTGCTCCCCGAAGCGGCCTTGCAGGTCCTGCTCCAGCAATTGCAGGTCGGAAGACTTCAGCAGCAGCGCGACGAGGGGGAGGTTCGCGCTCTTGATCTCGAACGTGGCAGGCGTGCGGCCTGCGAGGGCAACGGTCATTCGGTGAGGCGGTGAAAGCGCGCGCAGTTTAGCAGTGAGGTGTAACGCTTCGGTAGCGAGACGACGAGCGTTGTACGCAGTTGCGTCATCGACGCGCAGAAGGGGACGCAGAAAGCGCGCGCAGCGCGCTCCTTGGGAGCCCTGGATTCCCGCCTTCGCGGGAATGACGAGGGACGGTGGGTCGCCTGCGGCGCGGGAGGCGTCCTACGCTTGCTGTTGTCCCCTGCGGGTCGGGGCAGCGGCCGGCGAGGCCCACACTGGCTGCATGCGACAGGAGTTGCCCATGATGACCCCGCACCACCCCTCCCACTGGCTCGGCGTCGCCGTGGTCCTGCTGCTGGCCCTGATGGCCTTCGAGGCCTATGGCCAGCCGCCGAACCACGAGCTGAGCGCCAATGCGACTGCAGTGTTCCAGGGCCGCCCCGCGATGGCGGGGGCGCAGGCCGGGCTCGGCGCCCTGGCCGGGCCGCCGCAGGGCGGCATCGGCCTGCAAGGCTCCGACGGCGCCGGCCGCAACCTGCGCCGTCCCTGGGTGATCGAGCAGCAGATGAATCCGCTGCCGCCAGTGGCCTGCGCCGACCTTCCGCGCACCTCAGCGTCCGAAGAGCCGCTGTGCCTGCCGCAGGTCGGCGACGAACGCTTCGAACGCCGGCTCTCGCTGCTCGGGATCACCGCGGAGCAGCGCGGACGGATGTAGGGTCACCAGAACTTCCAGGCCGTCCGGCCGCGGCAGCCACTGGCCGCGGTTGGCCAGCACCGGAACGGCGCGCCCCAGCAGCGAGCGCGCCGCACTCGCGCCCAGGGCCACCAGGCCCGCGGGCCTGACCAGCGCGATCTCGTCTTCCAGCCAGTGATGGCAGGCGGCGATCTCGCGCTGCGTCGGGCTCTTGTGGATGCGCCGCTTGCCG
The DNA here is from genome assembly GCF_016722765.1 of Ramlibacter alkalitolerans. Classification (GTDB taxonomy): domain Bacteria; phylum Pseudomonadota; class Gammaproteobacteria; order Burkholderiales; family Burkholderiaceae_C; genus Ramlibacter; species Ramlibacter alkalitolerans. The sequence goes on from NZ_JAEQND010000005.1 coordinate 360,991, forward strand.
CGCAACTCGAACTTGAAGTGCTTGACGGCGTTGGAGACGAAGGTCTGCTCGCGCGGGATCTGTGCTGCTTCCAGGGCGCGGGCCAGCAGCTTGCCGGCCGGGCCGATGAAGGGATGGCCCTGCAGGTCCTCCTGGTCGCCGGGCTGCTCGCCCACGAGCATCAGCCGGGGCTTGAGCAGCCCCTCGCCGATCACCGACTGGGTGGCGATCTCGCCGATCGGGCACTCGCGGCACGCCATGGTGGCGGCCTTGAGCTGGGCGAGCGTCCTGATCTGCGGGTCGGGCGGTCGCGCTCGCTCAGGCATGCGCCGCGGAACGGTCGTGCGGTGCGAACACGCGCTCGTAGCAGTCCAGCCATTGCGCCTCGCCGGCGTCGTTGCCCGGCAGCTCCCCGGAGGGAACCCCGGGGCCGAACAGCAGCTGGCCCTCCTCGCAGCGCACGCTGCGCTCCGGCGTGAAGAGGGCCCAGCGCGCGGCCGCAAGTCGCTTGGCAAGCCAAGGCGCCACCGCCTCGATCACGTGGTGGGCCGGCTCGTAGCAGCCCACCTCGAGCGGCTGGTCCAGCCCGTCGCGGATCGCGTGCATGCGCAGGTTGGCCTTCATCTTGTGGATGTCGCGCCGGACCGCGTGTGCCATGTGCTGGGCCTGCAGCATGTCGGCGTCGAGGGGGTCGTTGCGCAGGTTGGGCTCGTGCACCAGCCGCCACAGCAGCCGGTACAGCAGCGAGAAGCGCGCGACGTCGCGATGCAGCACCACGAACTCGCACAGCCGGGTGAAGGAGGCCGGCACGATCGCGGTGGCGGCGCGGGCGACGTTGCGCGGCCGGCTCGCCTGCGGCAGTTGCGGATCGGTGAAGGGGTCACCGGGCGGCTCGAGCTCCCACTGGACCTCCTCGGGAGGGACCTGGTGCGCGAGCAGCTGCCTCGCTTCGGAACGGAAGCCCGCGAGATCGGTCTGCCCTGCCAGCTTGACTTGCATTTCCGAACCCGTGTGCATGCGTTCAGCCTCGCGTTCGGGACGAGCGCGCGGCAGCCTGGGGGCGGGGCGGGCGTTTGGCGGCCGGGCGTTTCGATGCCGCCTTGGCGGTCGGGCGTTGCGGCTTCTTCGCGGTGCTTGCACGGGGAGAACCGTCGGACGTGCGGCGAGAGCCGTCATTCCCGCGCAGGCGGGAATCCATGGCCTGCGCCTTCGCTTCGCGCGCGTCGCGCGCGCTCTGGGTCCCCGCCTGCGCGGGGATGACGGCAGAGGCCGCGCGGGTGGCGGCCGGCGAACCGGGGACGACGGCTCGCGCCGCCGGTGCCTCCAGCGCCGGCCACACCGTGGCCAGCTCCAGCCATTGCTGCCAGCCGCGGGTCATCCACTCGGAGGCGATGGCGTTCCAGCGCGCTGCCGCTTCCCAGCTGCCGAACGGGTCCAGCCATTGCAGGCCGGGCGCGATGCTGTCGGTGCGTGTCTGCATGCGATCCATTGTCAGTACCTCCTCGCTTCCTGTGCTCTCACGGTATGCAATTGCTTCATGCGTGGACCTCCCGCTTGCGCGTGCGAACTTCCATCTTCAGGTACAGCAGGGCGCCGGCCACCAGCGGCGTCAGGTAGAACAGCGCGCGGTAGGCGAGCAGCGCGCCCAGCAGCTGGTGCTCGGGGATGCGGTGCGACAGCAGCGCGATGAACACCGCCTCCGTCACGCCGAGTCCCGCAGGGATGTGCAGCATCACGCCGGCGATGGCCGCCATCAGCAGCACCGTCAGCGCGGTCGGATAGTCGACCTGGCCCTGCAGCAGCATCCAGGGCACGGCCGCCATGGTCATCCAGTGGGTGCAGGAGATGGCCAGTTGCGCGAACGCCATGCGCAGCGTCGGCAGGTCGACGTCGTGGCCGCGGATCGTCCAGGAGCGCACGCGCGAGAAGCCGCAGAGGGTCAGGTACACGATCGCCACGGCCAGCAGCCCGACGCCGACCAGGCGCAGCTCCTCGCTGTCCACGCCCCAGTTCGGCGGCAGCTGCAGCGGCGCGATCGTGAACACCAGGCCCGCCAGCAGGATGTAGCCGATCCAGTTGGTGATGAGCGACAGCGTGATGATCCGCGTGATGTTGCCGTAGCGCAGGCCGAGGCGCGAATACAGCCGGTAGCGCAGCCCGATGCCGCCCACGAGCGAGCCGAGGTTGAGGTTGAAGGCGTAGCAGACGAAGCTGACCAGCATCACCTTGCGCCGGGCGATCGCGTGGCCCGTGTAGTGGCGGCCCACCAGGTCCATCAGGCTGTAGACCAGGTGGCTCACCGCCGCCAGGCCGAGCGCCTTGAGCAGCACCTCGCGCGGCAGCTCCAGCACGCTGGTCTTGACCTGCGCCCAGTCCACCGTGCGCGCGTAGCGCACGAGCAGGAAGCCGACCACCAGGATGAAGCCGATGCCGACCACCCGCTTGACCCACGGCCAGGACCAGTGGTGCCGCATCAGGCCTTCTCCTTCAGGCCGACGAAGGCGGGTGCCAGCGGCTTGCCCTGGCTCGGTGCCGTGGGCAGCAGGCGCGGCACGTGCCGCGGCAGCCAGGCGGCCCAGCGCGGGTAGCGGCGCGTGAAGTGGTAGGCCAGGAAGCTTTGCACCAGCGACCAGCCCTGGAGCTCGCCCAGGCTTTCGACGGTGATCTCGTTGCAGGCCCGGCGCATCAGCTTGTCGAGCTTGGCCGCCAGCGTCTGCGTGAAGCTGCGGTCGCGGATGATGACGTTGGCCTCGAGGTTGAACAGCAGGCTCATCGGATCGAGGTTGCTGGAGCCGACGGTGCACCACTGGTCGTCCATCACGGCCACCTTGCCGTGCAGCGGCCGCTCGCAGTACTCGTAGATCTTCACGCCGGCGCGCAGCAGGTGGTGGTACAGCATCGTGGAGGCGGTGCGCACCCAGGGCATGTCCGGCTCGCCCTGCAGGATCAGCCGCACGTCCACGCCGCGCCGCGCCGCCCGCTTGAGTTCCTTGATGAAACGGTAGCCGGGGAAGAAGTAGGCATTGGCGATGACGATGCGCTTTTTCGCCGAGCGGATCGCGATGCGGTAGTGCCGCTCGATGTCGTCCATGTGGCGGCGGTTGTCGCGCACCACGAACATCGCCTCGGCGCTGCCGGCGTGCGCCTGCTGGTCGGGCGTGCCGCGCCACTGCTTGCGCCAGCGCCACCACTGGCGCTTCTGCCGCTGGTGGCGCAGGCCCTCGGCCAGTGCGGTGTGGCAGAAGCGGTGGATCTCCGACACCAGCGGGCCGTGGATCTCCACGGCGTAGTCCTGCTTGGCCTCGGGCCCGTAGTCCGCCAGGTGGTCGGCGGAATAGTTGATGCCGCCCACGAAGGCGACTTCGCGGTCGACCACCACGATCTTGCGGTGCATGCGCCGCAGCAGGTGCGGGCGCAAGCCGAACGGACGCGGCCCGGGATTGAACGAGTGGATGCGCACGCCGGCGGCGCGCAGCGGATCGAGGAAGTGCGCCGACAGGTCGGGCGAGCCCCAGTCGTCGATCGTGATGTCGACCTGGGCCCCGCGGCGCGCGGCGGCGATCAGCGCTTCCTGCAGCTGCAGGCCCACCTTGTCCTCGAACAGGATGAAGGTCTCGACGATCACCTCGCGCTTGGCGTTGGCGATGCAGGCGAACACGCGCGGAAAGAACTCCTCCCCGTTTTCCAGCAGGGTGAAGTCGTTGCCGGGGATCCAGCGGCGGTCCATCGGAATCTTCACAGGTGGATTTCGGCCACGAGCGGGGCGTGGTCCGACAGGTGCGACCAGGGCTTGCGCGGCAGCACCACCGGCAGGTGCACCGAGCAGTTGCGCACGTAGATGCGATCCAGCGAGAGCACCGGGAAGATCGCCGGGAAGGTCTTGGCGGGCTCGCCGTAGGCCGTCACGAAGATCTCGCGCAGGCCGGCCTCGCGCCACAGGATGTCGTTGGCGCGCCGGCGCCAGTCGTTGAAGTCGCCGGCGACGATCAGGGGCGCGGCGGCCGGCACTTCCGTGTGCGTGATCTGGCACAGCAGGTCCAGCTGCTGCTGCCGGTGCGCCTCCGCCAGGCCCAGGTGCACGCAGATCACGTGCACCTCCTTGTCGTAGCCGGGGACCTTCAGCACGCAGTGCAGCAGCCCGCGCTTTTCCGGCCCCGCGATCGACACGTCGTGGTTCTCGTAGTGGACGATCGGGAACTTGGACATCACGGCGTTGCCGTGGTGGCCCTTCGGATAGACCATGTTGCGGCCGTACGCGTGCTGCGGCCAGATCTCGTCGGCCATGAATTCGTAGGGCGGCGTCTCCGGCCAGTCGGCGATCTTCCTGCTGTGCTCCTCGTGCGTGCCCAGCACCTCCTGCATGAACACCACGTCGGCGCCGACCTTGCGGATGGCGTCGCGCAGCTCGGGAAGGATGAACTTGCGGTTGAAGGTCGTGAAGCCCTTGTGGATGTTGACGGTCATGACGGTCAACTGCGGGGCCTTGCCTTCCGGGGGCATGTCGCTCATGTCCATGGGCGCTTCGATCTGTCTCGTTGTGGGAGTGACTTTTGTAAGTGCCCAGCTGGAGCGGTGAAGTAGGACGGCAGGCCAAGTCTTTGTGGCGTGCGGCGGGTCGGGATGTGGCGCACCGCTGATGCGCAGTTCCGCTGCGCGGCCTTGTGCGCGTGTAGGATCGACGCCCGTGCGCCTGCAGGTGGGCGCCGCACGCAGGCGTAGGTCGCATCCTCTTTTTGCGTCCGCGCGCCGCGGGCGGCAGAGCCAGCTCCCCGGGCGAGGAGCGCATGAACACACTGCGTCCCCATGAAAAGTACGACGATCCTGCTGGCCGGTGTCCTGCTGGCCGCCACCGGTCCGGCGCTGGCCGTGGACCTGAAGCCCCGTGGCGCCTCCATCGAGGTGGGTGTCGGGCAGGAGGGCAGCCGCATGGCCGGCATCGGCCTGGTCTGGGACTGGGACTTCGAGCGCCTGCGCCGGCACGCGGAACTCACGGCGCACACCGAGGTGCTCATTAACCGCTGGCGCTACGACGCCGTGGGCGGCGGCAGCGACGAGCTCACGCAGCTGGTGCTGCTGCCGACGGTGCGCATGCGGCTGGCGCGCGGCGCTTCGCCCTGGTTCATCGAAATGGGCGTCGGCGTGAGCTACCTGGACCGCGACTACGTCACGCCCGGCAAGCAGTTCAGCACGCGCTGGAATTTCTACGACGTGCTGGGCGTCGGCCACACGTTCGGCGGCCGCGACGGCCGCCACGAGCTGGGGCTGCGCTGGAACCACACCTCCAACGCCGGCATCCGCAATCCGAACCCGGGCCAGAACTTCTTCCAGCTGCGCTACGTGCACCGGTTCTGAGGGCCGGCCCCGGCAGGCTCTTCGACAGGGGCCCACACCGGCGCGGCAAGTCCTACGGCTGCTGTCACCCCTGGCCGATATGGCCGGGGTGGGGTCGTTCCAAACTGGATCACACGCACCCGGCGCCATGCCGGGCATCCACTACACACTGATCAGTACGGAGCATTCCATGAAAAAGACCTCTCTGACGCGAGCCCTGTTCGTTGCCGGCGTGATGGCCGCGGCCGGTGGCATGGCCCAGGCCGACGCCATCTTCTACCCGGACGGAACGCATGTGGAACTGGGCGCGAACGCGGTCGAGAACGGCACCGCCGCCGCGGTGCTGGCGCGCAGCAGCACGACGGCGCCGAGCCAGGACGCCCTGCTCGCCATGGGCGTGCTGGCCGACCAGAACGGCTCGATGATGGCTTCGAACGACCTGTCGGTCGACACGACTTCGCTGGGCGCCGGTCCTGCGCGGCTGACCACCACGACGGTCACGACCACCACCCCGGTGTACGTCTTCCCGAACATCAACTTCGACCGCAGCACCGTGCTGGCGGCGCCCCACCCGATGATGTCGCACGCGCGCGCGATGGACATGGACCGTACGGCGGCCGCGACCTTCGACACGCCGACGCGGGCGGGTGAAATGAGCACCATGACGTCCGGTGCGCCCAACATGGTGACGACCAACGAGCAAGTCGCCACGCTGCCGGCGCCGGTGGTCGACACCACCTCCCTGGGCGCGGGCCCGAGCTACCTGGGCAGCAGCACCTGGTACGGCACGCCTTCCTACGGCGTGGACAACGGCATCGGCACCTCGCCGAGCCAGAACAACTGCGGCCTGCGCGGCAACCACCCCTGCGGCTACCTGCCGAACTAAGCGATCCCCTGGTGCGCAATAAAAAAGCCCGGCCGAGGCCGGGCTTTTTGCTGCGCTTTCGAAGCGGATCAGCCGTGTTGGCGGCCGAAGTGGTGGCCGTGGCCGCGCTTGCCGCCCATGCGGCTGGCGAAGCGCAGGCCGACCTGGTCGAACACCTTCTGCTGCTCGGGATTGAGCTGGGCGTAGAAGGTCTTGGTGGCATCCATGCGCTTGTCCATGGCGGCCGCGCGCTGGGCCCGCAGCGCCTTCATGCGGTCGATACGCTCGGGCGTGGTCAGCTGGCGGAAGCCGGCGCGGTCCGCGTGCTGACGGGGCGTCGGCTTGATCGCCGCCGTCCAGGCTTCCCAGGCGCCCTCCTGGCCGCGGGAGATCTGCAGCTTGTCCTTCAGCTGGCCCAGGCGCTTGGCCATGCGCTCTTCCATCCGGGCGCGCATGCGCTCCATGCGGGCCGGGTCCATGCGGCCGTGCTCGCCCTGCATCGTGTGCGGGGCACCCGGACCGGCGGCAGGCGCGGCGGGGGTCTGCGTCTGGGCCACGGCGCCGAGGCCGAGCCCAGCCAGCAGGGTGGCGGTCAGCAGGGTGCGGTGCAGTGTCTTCATGTCGAGTCCTTTCGTTGAGGGGGCGGGCGTGCTTGCCTGTTGCCATGCAGTCTGAGCAGTGGATGTGTACCGGCCATCGCGCCGCCGTTGCGGCTGTGTAAAGAATCCAGGCTCTGCGCTGCGCTGGGGTGTACAAGCCGGGTCGAAGCGGTCCTACGGGAAGCGTCCACTGCCAGCGACGCTGCAAACGGCCGGGCAGGTTGACAGTCACTGCCAGCAGTTTCGCTTTTGCATTCACGGGGCTTCGCAGGGACCCCGAGCCGCGGCAAGAAGCCGCAAGGAGTACACCATGAGGTACCAGGCTTTCGTGCGGGCGGTGGCCGGAGTGCTGGCGACCACCGTGATCGGCGCCGGTGCGGCGCTGGCGCAGTCGCAGCCGCAACCGCAGGTGATGACGGACGCAGCCCCGCTGCCCGCCACCGAACGATCCAGCCTCGGCGCTGTGATCATCATGGACCAGCCGGTGCTGGCGCAGCGCGAGGCCATGCAGGCCGCGCAGGAGCGCAACGGCGTCGACACGCGCGCCCTGGGCGCCGGCCCGACGCGCATCATGCGCGACGCGCAGACGCGCGACCAGCTGGAGCTGCAGCGGGCGCTGGATGAGGCGCTGCGAAGGGAACAGCAGTTGCCGAAGTGACGGAGTGAACCGTCATCCCCGCGCAGGCGGGGACCCGGGGCGTTGGGAAACTCGCCGCGCGCGGCGAGCATCGGGAGCCCTGGATTCCCGCCTTCGCGGGAATGACGGAGGGGGATGCGGGAATGACGGAGGGCGATGCCGGTGGACGGAGGGCGATGCCGGAATGACGTGCCTGCCTTAGCCCGCCAGTTCATCGAGGATCGGGCACTCCGGGCGCTCGTCGCCGTGGCAGCAGTGGATCAGGTGCTGCAGCGTGCGCTGCATCGCCTGCATCTGCGCGATGCGCTGGGCCAGGTCGTCGGCGTGCTTCTGCGCGATGCGCCGCACGCTGGCACTCGCGCGCCGGCGGTTCTGCCACAGGCCGACCAGTTCGCCGATCTCCTCCATCGAGAAACCGAGTTCGCGCGCCCGCTTGATGAAGCGCAGCGTGTGCACGTCGGCCTCGCTGTACTGGCGGTAGCCGCTGTCGGTGCGCGCCACGCGGGCCAGCAGGCCCAGCCCCTCGTAGTGCCGCACCATCTTGGCCGACACGCCGGACTGGCGCGCCGCCTCGCCGATGTTCACCGGCCAGTCGGTGCTGCTCGCATCCCGCTTCAAGCGGCGACCTTGTAGCCTTCTTCCTCGATGGCGCGGGCAATGGCCGCGGGGTCCTGCTGCGACTGCACTTCGACCTTGCCGCTGGCCAGGTCGACCTTGACCTCGGCCTGGGGATCGACCGACTTCACGGCCTCGGTGACGGCGCCGGCGCAGTGGCCGCAGGTCATGCCCTCGACCTGGAAGGTCTGGTTCATGGGGTTTCCTTTCGGTTGGGGTGGGAACGATGGGTGAAGCTTGAACCCTGCCACCATGGTAAGGTCAATCCCGCAACGTGCGACCCTTCGCCCGGCCGGGTTGATCCGCATCAAGGCTTGACCTTCCCATCATGGCAAGGTCGACCATCGCTGCCATGGACAGTTCCACCACCACCCTCGATCTCGGCGTCGCCGGGATGACCTGTGCCTCCTGCGTGGCGCGCGTCGAGCGGGCCCTGAAGAAGGTGCCCGGCGTGAGCGACGCCACCGTGAACCTCGCGACCGAATCGGCGCGGGTGACCTTCGCGCCCTCGGAGCAGATGGAAGCGCAGATCCGGCGTGCGGTGCGCAACGCCGGCTACGAGCCGCGCGCCGTCGCCGATGGCCCGCAGGAAGACCTGTCGCCCTGGGCCGGCTTCGCGCCGGTCGGGATCGGCCTGCTGCTTTCGCTGCCGCTGGTGCTGCCGATGTTCGGCGAGCTGGTCGGGCTGCACTGGATGTTGCCGGCCTGGCTGCAGTTCGTGCTGGCCACGCCGGTGCAGTTCATCCTGGGTGCGCGCTTCTACCGCGCCGGCTGGCATGCGCTGAAGGCCGGCACCGGCAACATGGACCTGCTGGTGGCCATCGGCACCAGCGCCGGCTGGGGCCTGTCGGCCTGGCTGTGGCTGGTGCAGGGGCACGAGCACCTCTACTTCGAGGCCTCGGCCGTGGTGGTCACCCTGGTGCTCCTGGGCAAGTGGCTGGAGGCCCGGGCCAAGCGCCAGACCACCACCGCCATCCGCGCGCTGCAGGCGCTGCGGCCCGAAACGGCGCACGTGCTCGTCAAGGGCGGCAAGCAAGCCGACCTGCCGCTGGCCGAAGTGATGAACGGCGACCAGCTGGTGGTGCGGCCGGGCGAGCGCGTGCCCGCCGACGGCATCGTGGAGCAGGGCGAGACCCAGGTCGACGAAGCCATGCTGACGGGCGAGCCGCTGCCCGTGCCCAAAGCCGAAGGCGCCCGCGTCACCGGCGGCAGCATCAACGGCGAAGGCCGCTTCGTGATGCGGGCCACGGCGGTCGGCAGCGAGAGCGTGCTGGCGCACATCATCCGCCTGGTCGAGGACGCGCAGGCCGGCAAGGCGCCGATCCAGCGACTGGTGGACCAGGTCTCGGCCGTCTTCGTGCCGGTGGTGCTGCTGCTGGCGGCGGTGACGCTGGCGGGCTGGCTGTTCGCCGGCGCCGGCGTCGAGCAGGCCCTGATCCACGCCGTGGCGGTGCTGGTGATCGCCTGTCCCTGTGCCCTGGGCCTGGCCACGCCGGCGGCCATCATGGCCGGCACCGGCGTCGCTGCGCGGCACGGCATCCTGATCAAGGACGCGCAGGCGCTGGAGCTGGCCCACCGGGTGGACACGGTGGCCTTCGACAAGACCGGCACCCTGACCGTGGGTCAGCCGCGGCTGGTGGCCTTCATCGCCGCTCCCGGGGCCGACGAGGCGCAGCAGCTGGCCGCCGCCGCGGCCCTGCAAAGCGGCAGCGAGCACCCGCTGGCGCGCGCCGTGGTGGGCGCAGCGCGCGAGCGGGGCCTGGCGCTGGCGGCGCCGGACCAGGTGCGTGCGGTGACGGGCCGCGGCACCGAAGGCGAGGTCGCCGGCCGGGCCCTGCTGATCGGCAGCCTGCGCTGGATCGAGGAGCTCGGGTTGCCGCTGCAGGCCTGGGAGGCGGAGATCCGCCGGCTGCAGGCGGAGGGCGCGACCCTGTCGGCGCTGGTGGAACGCGAGGGCCCGGCCCTGGCGCTGCGGGCGCTGATGGCCTTTGCCGACGAACCCAAGGCCGGGGCGGCGCAAGCCCTGGCGCACCTGCGCGAGCGCGGGCTGCGGCTGGTGATGATCTCCGGCGACAACCAGGCCGCGGCGCAGGCCATGGCGGGCCGCCTGGGGCTGCGCGAGGACGAGGTGCAGGCCGAGGTACTGCCCGGCGAGAAGGCGGCCCGCGTGGCGGCCCTGCGGGCCGGCGGGCACGTGGTGGCGATGGTGGGCGACGGCGTCAACGACGCCCCGGCCCTGGCCGCGGCCGACGTCGGCATCGCGATGGGCACCGGCACCGACGTGGCGATGCACGCGGCCGGCGTGACGCTGATGCGCGGCGACGTCGGGCTGGTGGCGGGTGCGCTGGACATCTCGCACCGCACCGTGCGCAAGATCCGGCAGAACCTGTTCTGGGCCTTCGCGTACAACGTGGCCGGCATCCCGCTGGCGGCCTTCGGCTTCCTCAGCCCGGTGGTGGCGGGGGCGGCGATGGCGCTGTCGAGCGTGAGCGTGCTGACCAATGCGCTGCTGCTGAAGAAGTGGCGCAGCGACGGGGATTCGCTTCGCTCCACCGCCAGCCTGCGGGAGATCGGGCAGGCTGCGGGCGGTTGACGTGCGTCAACCGGGTCGGGCGGTGCGCATGCGAACCTGAGTGCAGGAGATCCAGCGTCCATGTCCCGACCCGCCCTGCAAATCATCCGCGACGAGCATGCCGCCGTCGCGGCCGTCCTTCGATCGCTGCTGCAGATGATGGAGCGCGCGCCGGACGAGCAGCCCGAGCGCTTCTTCGACGTGATGCGGGCCATGCTGTTCTACATCGACGAGTTCCCGGAGCGCCGCCACCATCCGAAGGAGTCGGACCTGCTGTTCCCCAAGGTGGCCCGCGTGGCGCCGCAGCTGATGGCCGTGATCCGCCGGCTGGAGGACGACCACCTGCAGGGCGAGGACCGCGTGCGCGAACTGCAGCACCTGCTGCTGGCATGGGAACTGCTCGGCGACAGCCGCCGCGCGGCCTTCCAGGAGGCGGCGCGCGCGTACGTGGAGTTCTACCTCTCGCACATGCGCGTGGAGGAAACCGAGATCCTGCCGACCGCGATCAGGCTGCTGCCGGATGAGGACTGGGCGCAGCTCGATGAAGCGTTCGCGCAGCACCGCGACCCGATGGCGACCGGCAGCCACGACCCGGTGTACGACCGCCTGTTCACCCGCATCGTGATGCGCACGCCGGCGCCGATCGGCGTCGGCCCGGCTTTCTAGTTTGGCTCCCTCCCCCCTGCGGGGGAGGGCTGGGGTGGGGGCACTCCGGAGGTTCGAATCCATCTCCAAGGCCGGAGTGCCGCCCTCCCTACCTCCCCCCGGCGGGGGGAGGAGTCCTTCCTTCTATTTCAGCGCCGGGTAGTCCGTGTAGCCCTGCGCCCCGCCGCCGTACAGCGTCGCCTTGTCGATGTCCGCCAGCGCTGCGTTCGCGCGCAGCCGCTCCACCAGGTCGGGGTTCGAGATGAAGGGGCGGCCGAAGGCGACCACGTCGGCGCCGTGTTCCAGCGCTTGTTCCGCCAGCCGGCGGTCGTAGCCGTTGTTCACCATCCAGGCCCCCTTGGCGCCCGCTTCGCGCCAGGCGCGCTGCAGCGCCGCGTAGTCGAACGGGCGGCCATCGACTTCGCGCGGGCCGCCGGTGGCGCCCTCGATCACGTGCACGTAGGCCAGGCCCATGCCCGCGAGTTCGCGCACCACGTACTCGAACAGCGGCTGCGGATGCTCGTCGGCGATGTCGTTGGCCGGCGTCACCGGCGAGAGCCGCACGCCGACGCGCTCGGCGCCGATCTCCTCCACCACGGCGCGCATCACTTCGAGCAGCAGGCGGGCGCGGTTCGGGATGGTGCCGCCGTAGTCGTCGTGGCGCTGGTTGGCGCCGGTCTTGAGGAACTGGTCGAGCAGGTAGCCGTTGGCGCCGTGCACCTCCACGCCATCGAAGCCGGCACTGGTGACGGCATGGCGCGCGGCATGCCGGAAATCCTGCACGATGCCGGGCAGCTCGCCGGCATCGAGTGCGCGCGGCTCCGAGGTGGCGACGAAGCTGCCCGTTCCATCGGCCTTCTTCAGCCAGGTCTTGGTCCTGGCGGTGATGGCCGATGGAGCGACCGGCTGCTGCCGGTCCGGCTGCAGGTCGACGTGCGAGACGCGCCCGACGTGCCACAGCTGGCAGTAGATGCGGCCGCCCTGGCCGTGCACCGCATCGGTCACGCGCTTCCAGCCATCGAGCTGCTCGGTGCTGTACAGGCCAGGGACGTCGGCATAGCCCTGGCCCTGGTGCGTGATGGCCGTGGCCTCGCTGATGATCAGGCCGGCCGAGGCTCGCTGGGCGTAGTACTGCGCCATCAGGGGCGTGGGAATGGCGTCGGGGGCGCGGTTGCGCGTGAGCGGCGCCATGACGATGCGATTGGGCAGGTGCAGTCTCCCGAGCTGCACGGGTTGGAACAGTGATTTCATGGAGTGTTGGTGGCAAAAACGAAACCGGGGTTCGTCCTCGAACCCCGGTGCGGCGGGTAACGCCTGGTGTCGCGTCGCAGGCTGGTGGTGAGCCGCGTCAGCGCGAACCCCAGCGCTTCGATCAGGCCAGCTTCTCGAGCTTCAGCGCCTCCTGCACGGCCGGCCGGGCCTCCACCCGCGCGTTGTGCGCGGTGAGGTTCTTGAAGCCCGCGATGTCGATGTTCATCGGCTTGGTCCAGCGCGTCACCACGTAGAGGTAGGCATCGGCCACCGTGAAGTGGTCGCCCATGAGGTACTCCTTGCCTTCGAGTTGCTGGTCGACGAACTCGAAGCGCTTGGCCAGCTTGTCGCGGAACATGGGCTTGGCCTCTTCCGGCGTGGCCGGCATGAACAGCGGCGAGAAGGTCTTGTGGATCTCGGTGCCGATGAAGGTCAGCCACTCCTGCAGGCGATAGCGCGGCAGGGTGCCGTTGGCGGGCGCGAGGTTCTTGTTCGGGACCTGGTCGGCCACGTACTGCACGATCGCCGGCCCTTCGCGCAGGCGCGTGCCGTCATCGAGCTCCAGCATCGGCACGTAGCCGAGCGGATTGATGCCGTAGTAGTCGCTGCCGTCCTGCAGCTTGTGCGTCTTGGTGGAAGCCAGCACGGGCTCGAAGGCGAGGCCGGCTTCGCGCAGCACGATGTGGGGCGACAGCGAACAGGCGCCGGGGGAGTAATAGAGCTTCATTTCGCGTTTCTACCTTTCCTCTGGAGGGGGGACGGATTCGTGAAGAAATCCATGCTAGCCAGAATGCGCGAGCCCTGCACGCCTGGGGTCTGGCTGAGCTTGGCCACAATGGGTCCATGGCCAAGTTCCTCAAATGGGCGGCGATCTTCCTGGCCGCCTTCCTGCTCCTGCTGATCGGTGTGGCCGTGGCCCTCCAGCACTGGGTGCGCACCGACGATTTCCGCGCCCGGGTGGAGCAGCAGGCCAGTGCGGCCCTCGGCGTGCCGCTGCGCCTGGGGCGCCTTTCGGTGGACCTGTGGCCGCTGCCTGCCGTGGCGGCCGACGACGTGCAGCTGCTGACGCGCCCGCCGCTGACGATCGCCCGCGTCGAGGCGCGCCCGGTGTGGAGCGGGCTGCTGGAGAAGCGGCTCGAGATCGCCACCCTGGTCGTGCGCAAGGCGGTGCTGCCGCAGGCCGGCATCACCGCGCTCGGGGCGGCCGTGCAGAAGAAGGACAAGGCGGCGCCCCGGCCCGCCGCGCCGGTGCCGCAGGAGCAGGGGCCGTCCATCGTGGCCTTCCCGCAGCGTGCCGTGCTGGACGACATCACCTGGATCGACGAGAAGGGCCAGCGCATGACCGTCCGCGCCGAAGCCGACCTGGGTGGGGACGGCATGCTGGAGCGCGCATCGTTCAGGATCGTGCAGGGCCGCTTCGCCGGCACCCAGGGCGCGGTCGAGCGCAAGGGCGAAGAGTGGCCGCTGCGGGTGGAGATCGGCGGCGGCCGCATCGTCGGCAAGCTGCATCTCACGAGCGGCCGGGCGCCCGGCATGAAGCTGCTGCAAGGGCAGTTGAACACCGACAACGTCGAACTGGCCGCGCTCACCGCTCCCAGCAAGGTGCTGAGCGGCAAGCTGCAGGCGCAGACCAGTCTGCGCTCGGAGTTCCGCGAATTCGGCCGCCTGGCCGATGCGCTGAATACGCAGACGCGCTTCACCGTGCGCGATGCGCTGGTCGACGGCCTCGACCTGCAGAAGGCGGTGCAGACCGTGGGCCTGAGCCGCGGCGGCACGACCCGACTGGACACGCTGGCGGGGCAGGTCACGACGCAGGGCAAGGCGGTGCACTTGGCGAACCTGGTCGCCTCGTCGGGGTCCCTGTCGGCGAGCGGCAATGTCTCCATCACGCCCGCCAAGGCCCTGAGCGGGCGCGTGAACGTGGACCTGGCGAGCACCCGCGGTGCGCTGGGGGTTCCGCTGGTCGTGGGCGGCACCATCGACGCGCCGAGCGTGATGCTCACGCGCGGAGCGCTGGTCGGCGCCGCGGTCGGCACCTTGATCGTGCCCGGCGCGGGAACGGCTGCAGGCGCGACGGCCGGCGACAGGATCGGCGAGTCGCTGCGGGGGCTCTTCGGCAAGTAGGCGCCTGGGCGGCGGCGAGCGCCGCAGGCTGGCGAACCCCCTCGTCTTCGCTGGGCGTTGCGTCCTACACCGGTGCTGGCGCCGAGCCGATCCATTGCGCGCCGCGGGTCCTTAGCATCGGGTCAGCAACAGCTCAGCCCGGAAACCGTATGCACCTCTCGACGGTCGAAACCGTCCTCGAATACCAGGTCCGATCGCCCACCCATTTCTGCTTCAACCTCGAAGCGGCACACTGGCCGACGCAGAAGATCCTGAGCGAGCGCCTCACGATCTCCAGCGGGGTCACGCCGCACAGCTCGATGGATGGCGCCAGCGGCAATCGCTACATCCGTTTCGACGCCGGGCCCGGGCCGCTGAAGGTGAACTACAAGGCCGAAGTGGAAGTGAACACGCCCCAGCCCGATGCGGGCCTGCGCGAGACGCCCGTGGGCCAGGTGCCGGACGAGATCTTCCCCTACCTGCTGGCCACGCGCTATTGCGAATCCGACGTGCTGTGCGGGGAGGTGGTGCGCATGTTCGGCGGAGTGCCGCCCGGCATCGGCCGGGTCCACGCGATCGTCGAGTGGATCCGCAGGAACATCCAGTACAAGCCGCTGAGCACCCATTCGACGACCACCGCGCAGGAGGTGTTCCAGCAGCGCGCCGGCGTGTGCCGCGACTTCGCGCACCTGGGCATCACCTTCTGCCGCGCGCTGAACATTCCCGCACGCATCGTCGTGGGCTACGTCTGGTTCGACGAGCCGCCGCAGGACTTCCACGCCGTGTTCGAAGCGTGGCTGTCGGGACGCTGGGTGCTGTTCGACCCGACCGGCATGGCGCCGACCGATCGCCTGGTGCGCATCGGCACCGGCCGCGACGCCAAGGACGTGGCCTTCGCGACGATCTTCGGCCAGCTGCAGATGACGCGCAAGGAAGTGATGGTGCTGGAGCACGATCCGCGGGTGGTGGCGGCGAAGCCTGTGTCGCTGGCCCTGTAGGCTGGCGGTGACGCGCGAAGCGCCGGAACCCCAGCGCCTGCGCGCAGCGCTGGGGTTTCGCTGTCGCTCCACCGCCAGCCTACGGGAGCCAGCGGAGGAGAGTCACCCTCAATCCTTGTACGACGGATCCGTGCGATCCAGCTTGCGCAGCAGCGCCGGCCAGGCGATGTTCGCGCCTTGCCCGGCCGAGCCTTTCTTCATCACTTCCTCCATGCCGCTGAGGATGCGCGGATCGATCTGCACCAGCTCGCCGCCGGCCTGCGCATCGATCTGGATGCGGCAGGCGTTCTCGAACAGGTACATGTGAAGGAAGGCATCCGCGATGGTGCGACCGACGGTCAGCAGCCCGTGATTGCGCAGCAGCAGGAAGTTGTTGCTGCCCAGGTCGCGCTGCAGCCGCGGCTTCTCCTCGTCGCGCAGGGCCACGCCTTCGTAGCCGTGGTAGCCGAGCGATGGCAGGATGAAGGTGCTCTGCTGGCTGATGGGAAGCAGGCCGCACTTCTGCGCGCTGACCGCCACGCCGGCGCGGCTGTGCGTGTGCAGCACGCAGCCGGCGTCCTCGCGCGCCTGGTGGATGCAGCTGTGGATCACGAAACCCGCCGGGTTCACGGGGAAGGGCGAGTCGATCAGCTTGGTGCAGGACTGGTCCACCTTCACCAATGAAGAGGCGGTGATCTCGTCGAACATGAGTCCGTACGGGTTGATCAGGAAATGATGCTCGGGCCCGGGGATGCGGGCGCTCACATGCGTGAAGACGAGGTCGCTCCAGCCGTAGAGGGCGATCAGGCGGTAGCAGGCGGCCAGGTCGACGCGCAGCTGCCACTCCTGTTCGCTGACCACTTCGCGCAGGGATGCGATGTTCATGGGGGACTCCTTGCCGCAAGCGGAGCATTCTTGGGTCGGGCCGCGAGCTGGTCAAGTCGGGGCGGTCGCCTGTTCGAGCGTCGTGAGCCAGGCGATCGCCTGCGCCCGCGAGCTGCCGCACATGTCCGCGGAGGGGCGCAGGCCGGCACAGAAGGCGGGGCGCTCGGGGCGGCCGAAGATGCGGCAGCGGTTGGCTTCGTCGAGCTGGATGCAGCGCACGCCCGCCGGCTTGCCTTGCGGCATGCCGGGGATCGGCGACGTGATGGAAGGGGCGATGCAGCAGGCACCGCAGCCCGGACGGCACTGCATTGCTCTCTTTTCCGTAGCTGAGCCTGGGGCGGGGACAGGTGGAGGGTGGATTGGACCACGGCGGGCAGCATTCCCGGGCGGCCCGTAAAATCTCTCCCTTCCCCGAATCGGCCCTCGTGCCCCTGCGCCCGGACGGCGCTCCCTCCATGTTCTATCCCGAAGAATTCGACGTCATCGTCGTTGGCGGCGGCCACGCCGGCACCGAAGCGGCCCTGGCTTGCGCACGCATGGGCTGCCGCACCCTGCTGCTCACCCACAACATCGAGACGTTGGGTCAGATGAGCTGCAACCCGTCGATCGGCGGGATCGGCAAGGGCCACCTGGTCAAGGAGGTTGACGCGCTGGGCGGCGCGATGGCGATCGCCACCGACGAGGCCGGGATCCAGTTCCGCATCCTCAACTCCAGCAAGGGACCGGCGGTGCGCGCCACCCGGGCCCAGGCCGACCGCATCCTCTACAAGGCCGCGATCCGCCGCCGGCTGGAGAACCAGCCGAATCTCACCCTGTTCCAGCAGGCCGTCGACGACCTGATGGTCGAGGGCGACCGGGTGGTCGGCGCGGTGACGCAGATCGGCGTCCGCTTTCGCGCCCGGGCGGTCGTGCTCACGGCCGGCACCTTCCTGGACGGCAAGATCCACGTCGGGCTGGAGAACTACGCGGCGGGGCGGGCCGGGGATCCGCCGGCGGTCTCGCTGTCGGCGCGCCTGAAGGAGCTGAAGCTGCCGCAGGGTCGGCTCAAGACGGGTACGCCCCCGCGCATCGACGGCCGCAGCATCGATTTCAGCCGCTGCGAGGAGCAGCCGGGCGACCTCGATCCGGTGCCGGTGTTCAGCTTCATGGGCCGGGCCGACATGCATCCGCGCCAGGTGCCCTGCTGGATCACGCATACCAACGAGCGGACGCACGCGATCATCCGCTCCGGTTTCGATCGCAGCCCGATGTTCACCGGCCGCATCGAGGGGGTGGGTCCGCGCTACTGCCCGAGCGTGGAGGACAAGATCAACCGGTTCAAGGACAAGGACAGCCACCAAGTGTTCCTGGAGCCGGAAGGCCTGAGCACCAACGAGTTCTATCCGAACGGGATCTCGACCAGCCTGCCGTTCGACGTCCAGCTCGGGTTGGTGCGGACGCTGCCCGGCCTGGAGCACGCCCATATCCTTCGCCCCGGCTACGCCATCGAGTACGACTACTTCGATCCCCGGGGGCTGAAGTCCTCCTTCGAGACCCGCGCGATCGGCGGCTTGTTCTTCGCCGGCCAGATCAACGGGACCACGGGGTACGAGGAAGCGGCGGCCCAGGGCTTGTTCGCCGGCGTCAATGCCGCGCTCCAGGTGAAGGGCGAAGGCGCGTGGCTCCCGTCGCGCGACCAGGCGTACCTGGGCGTGCTGGTCGACGACCTGATCACCAAGGGCGTCACGGAGCCGTACCGCATGTTCACCAGCCGGGCGGAGTACCGCTTGCAACTGCGTGAGGACAACGCCGACCTGCGGCTGACGGAGGACGGGCGGCGCATGGGCCTGGTCGGCGACGCGCAGTGGGAGGCGTTCTGCCGCAAGCGTGATGCTGTTTCACGTGAAACAGAGCGGCTGAAGACGACCTGGGTCAATCCCAAGATCCTGTCGGAAGCAGAAGCCTCGCGCGTTCTCGGTACCTCGATCGACCACGAGTACAGCCTGGGCGATCTGCTGCGGCGGCCGGATGTCGGCTACGAGTCCCTGGTCTCGATGGAGGCGGGGCGCTGGAAGAGCGACGCTGTTTCACGTGAAACACTGGGCGACCTGTACGCGCCGGTCGTGGAGCAGGTCGAGATCGGCGCCAAGTACGCCGGCTACATCGAGCGGCAGAAGGACGAGATCGCCCGGGCCGCACACTACGAAAACCTCAAGCTTCCGGCGGAGCTGGACTACATGCAGGTTGCGGCGCTGAGCATCGAGGTTCGGCAGAAGCTGAGCAAGCATCGGCCGGAAACGCTGGGACTGGCATCCCGGATCTCGGGCGTCACGCCGGCGGCGATCTCGCTGCTGCTAGTGCACCTGAAGAAGCACAAGTTCAAGGGATTCGCGGAGGCGGCGAACCAGGCTGGGCAGGCGGCGGCATGAGCGGGCTTCGTCATTTCCCCTGCCGCTTGGACGGAGGGGCGGGGAAGGGGCGCTCTGGCTGGGATGCAGCGCCCGAGCGTGCCCCCACCCCGGCCCTCCGCGAGAGGGGGAGGTAAGGCATGGGATCGCGCGAAGATCGGACGGTTGCGGCGGCGCAGGCCCTCGGCCTGGCGCTCGGGCCTGCGGAACTGCACAAGCTCCTCACCTACCTCGACCTGATCGCCAAGTGGAACAAGGTCTACAACCTCACCGCCGTCCGTGATCCCGAGGAGATGCTGGTCCAGCACCTGTTCGACAGCCTCGCGGTCGTCGGGCCCTTGCGCCGCCAGACGCAGGGCAGGGCGGTTCATCTGCTGGACGTCGGCTCCGGCGCCGGCCTGCCCGGCGTCGTGATCGCGGTTTGCTGCCCGGAGATCCGGGTCGATTGCGTGGACGCGGTCGGCAAGAAGGCCGCCTTCATCCAGCAATCGGCGGCCCAGCTCCAGCTTCCGAATCTCAGCGGCTTGCACGATCGCGTCGAGCGCATTCCCGGCCGCTACGACGTGATCAGCTCGCGGGCGTTTGCGTCGCTGCCGGACTTCGTCTCCTGGTCGACCCATGCACTGGCCGACGACGGGCTCTGGATGGCCATGAAGGGCAAGCGCCCTGAGGGGGAGATCGCCGATCTGCCGCCGCAAGCCGAAGTGTTCCACGTGGAACAACTCACCGTCCCCGAGCTCGCGGCCGAGCGCTGCATCGTGTGGATGCGCAAGCGCTCGCGTGCGGAAAGCGCTACAGCTCCTGCAGAGGCCTGACGGTACACTCAGCGCTCACTTGGAGGGGCCATGCTCGGCGTTGCAGACTACGGCGCATTCGTCGCCGCGATCCTGATTTTCCTGGCCATTCCCGGGCCCGGAAACCTGGCACTGATCACCTCGACCAGCAAGGGCGGCATCCCGGGCGGCATCGGTGCCACGCTGGGCATCATTGCCGGCGACCAGGTGCTGATGTGGACGGCCGTCGGCGGCGTCGCGGCCCTGCTGCTGGCCTCGCCCACCGCTTTCGTGGCCGTGCAGTGGGCCGGCGCCGCCTACCTCGCGTGGCTGGGCTTGCGCATGCTCATGGCCAAGCCGGGCGCCAAGCCCGTCCTGAACATCCAGCCGCGCCACTATTTCCGCCAGGCTGCCGTCATCACCTTGCTCAATCCCAAGGCCATCGTGTTCTACATGGCCTTCTTCCCGCTGTTCGTCGACCCCCAGCAGCACCAGGGCCTGCTGACCTTCGGCGTGATGGCCGCGACCATCGCAGTGCTGACCTTCGCCTACGGGCTCGCCGCCGTACTGCTCACCCACTTCCTTGCCGAGCGCATGCGCGCCAACCCGGCGATCGCGCGCTGGCTGGAGAAATTCGCCGGGCTGTGCCTGATCGGCTTCGGCGTCAAGCTCGCGGTGTCCAGGTAATCCAAGAACGATGGCCAAGATCTTTTGCGTCGCCAACCAGAAGGGCGGAGTCGGCAAGACGACGACGACGGTGAACCTGTCCGCGGGCCTGGCCAAGGTGGGCCAGCGCGTGCTGATGGTGGACCTCGACCCGCAGGGCAATGCGACCATGGGCTCCGGCGTCGACAAGCGCAAGCTCGAACTGTCGGTCTATGACGTGCTGCTGGAATCGGCCAGCATCGCCGAAGCGCGGGTGCGCAGCGATCGACTGGTCGAGGCCGGCTGCGCGTACGACGTGCTGGGCGCCAACCGCGACCTGGCCGGCGCCGAAGTCGAACTGGTCGACGTCGAGCGGCGCGAGCGGCGCCTGAAGGATGCGATCGCCAAGGTCGCCGGCGAATACGACTTCGTGCTGATCGATTGCCCGCCGTCGCTCTCGATGCTCACGCTCAATGGCTTGTGCGCCGCCCACGGCGTGATCGTGCCGATGCAGTGCGAATACTTCGCGCTCGAGGGCCTGTCCGACCTGGTCAACACGATCAAGCAGGTGCACGCCAACTTGAACAAGGACCTGGAGATCATCGGCCTGCTGCGCGTCATGTTCGACCCGCGCATCACCCTGCAGCAGCAGGTGAGCGACCAGCTCAAGGCGCACTTCGCCGAGAAGGTGTTCAACACCGTCATCCCGCGCAACGTGCGCCTGGCCGAAGCTCCCAGCTATGGCCTGCCGGGCGTCGCCTTCGATGCGAACGCGCGCGGCAGCCAGGCGTACGTCGAGTTCGCGCAGGAGATGGTGGAGCGCATCGGCAGCATGCGGACCCCGTCGGTGGCGCGCGCAGCCTGAGTGCGCTGCTAGCAAAGAAGTAGCAGTGAAAGCCCGCAACGTACTCGTTCTGCCCGGCTGGGAAGGCAGCGGAACGAAACACTGGCAGACGCTCTGGGAGCAGCGCCACGGCTATCGCCGCGTGCAGCAGCACGACTGGCTGCGCCCCCTGCGCGGCGACTGGGTCGCGCGGCTGGAGGACGTCGTGCTGTCGTGCGACGAGCCGGCGGTGCTGGTGGCGCACAGCCTGGGCTGCATCCTGGTGGCGGCCTGGGCTGCGCACTCGCGCAACACGCAGCGCGTGAAGGCGGCCCTGCTTGTCGCTCCGGGCGACGTGGAGCGGCTCGAGGTGCGCGAGCAACTGCCTTCCTGGTCGCCGATCGAGCTGCGGGCGCTGCCGTTTGCCAGCGTGCTGCTGGCCAGCCGCAACGACCCGTACTGCGACTTCGAGCGCGCGCGCCTGTTCGCGCATGCGTGGAACGCGCAGTTCATGGACTACGGCGACTGCGGCCACATCAACGCGGAGTCGGGGCTGGCGAGCTGGCCCGAGGGGCACGTCCTGCTGCAGGACCTGATGAAAGACTAGACGGAACTGGTGAACGTGATGGTGACGAAGAAACCCAAGGGCCTCGGGCGCGGCCTCGAAGCGCTGCTCGGTCCCAAGGTGCAGGAGGGCGCTGCGCCGGCCGACGGCGAGACCGCCGGCAGCCACGCCGGCATGCCGATGTCGATGCTGCTGGTCGACATGGTCCCCGGCATGTACCAGCCGCGCACGCGCATGGACGAGGGCGCGCTGTACGAGCTGGCGGAGTCGATCAAGGCGCAGGGCATCATGCAGCCCATCCTCGTGCGCCGCCTCGGCGAGGGCGACAACGCCGGCAAGTACGAGATCATCGCCGGCGAACGGCGGTTCCGCGCCGCCCGCCTGGCCGGGCTGGACAGCGTTCCGGTGCTGGTGCGCGACGTGCCCGACGAGGCCGCCGCGGCGATGGCGCTGATCGAGAACATCCAGCGCGAGGACCTCAATCCGCTGGAGGAGGCCCAGGGCCTGCAGCGCCTGATCAAGGACTTCGGCCTCACGCACGAACAGGCGGCCCAGGCCGTGGGCCGCTCGCGCAGCGCCGCGTCGAACCTGCTGCGCCTGTTGAACCTGGCCGATCCGGTGCAGACGATGCTGATGGCGGGCGACATCGACATGGGCCACGCCCGGGCGCTGCTGGCGCTGGAGCGCGCCGCGCAGATCACGGCGGCCAACCAGATCGCGCAGAAGAAGCTCTCGGTGCGCGAAGCCGAGAGCCTGGTCAAGCGCATCGGGGCCGAGTTCAGCCTGACCTCGCCCAAGCCGAAGAAGGAAAAATCGCGCGACCTGCGCCGCCTGGAGGAGGAGCTTTCCGACCTGCTCACGGCGCAAGTCGAGGTGCGGGTGAAGAAGCGGGTCAAGCGCCACGGCCGCAACGAGGAAATCGGCGAGGTCGCGATCTCCTTCGGCTCGCTCGACGAGCTCAATGGCCTGATCGACCGCCTGCGGGCCTGACGTCCCTTGCCGCGTCGCCCCCCGAGCCGGGCGGCGCGTTCCCGCGAACTTTTGACGCACGTCAGCACGCGCTCGCTCCCACTGCGTAGATTGGCTAGCGGGGCCTTCCCCATGCGACGCGAGGAGCAGCGATGGCGACGACAGCGCAGACATCCGCCCTGCGGGCTACCGCGCCCGCCATCGTCGTGCTGTCGGTCCTCGCCCTCAGCGCGCCGGCGTTCGCCGTCCAGAAGGCGCGCGAAGGCAGGCAGGTGGTCGAGACCGTGTGTGCGGCCTGCCACGCCCCCGGCAAGGACGGCGCGCCGAAGATCGGCGACCGCGCGGCCTGGACGCCGCGTTTCGCCAAGGGCATCGACGCGCTGATCGATTCCGCCGTGAACGGCCACGGCGGCATGCCCGCACGCGGCGGGGTGGTGCAGCTCGAACGCGAGGAACTGCGCTCCGCCGTTCTCTACATGTTCAATTTCGGCTTGCCGCCGGTGGCGCCGCCAGCGGAAGTCGCCAAGGCCGACCCGCGCCACAAGCTGGTGGCGGGCACCGACATCTACCTGGGTGCGATGCCGGCCGAAGCGATGCGCGCCGGCGCATCAAGCAAGGCGAGCGTGCCGACCGGCAAGGGCTACTACCACCTGAACATCTCGCTGGCCGACCAGCGCACGGGTGCGCAGGTGAAGGATGCGCAGGTGAAGCTGCGCGTGTCGGACGGCATGTCCGAGCAGGCCAGTGCGCTGGCGCCTGTGGTGGCGAACGACAGCGTGAGCTGGGGCAACTTCTTCAAGCTCACGAGCGGCGGCGCCTACAACATCCAGGCCGAAGTGACGCGGCCCGGTGTGGCCAGGCCGATCGTGACGAACTTCGAATTCAGGGCACCTTGATGGGGAGTTGGGGTGTGGTTGGGGGAGCGAAAACCGCGCCGCAAGGCGCGGTTTTCCTTTGGGTCAGGGGCGCGCGAGGGCCGTCAGCGCGCGCAGGTCCGGAGCACGGCCCAAGCCCCAGCACGCCTCGATCAAGCCGCGCGTCCTCTCCGCGCCGATCACCGGCTGCGCCAGCTGCGTGAACTTGCCTTCCAGCATCGCGTCGGTCATGGGCCTCTGCAGCGATCCGATCGCGTGTTCGACGAACACGTGCACCTGGCGGCCGTCGGTGAGCACCGCCGTCACGTCGGCACTGGCCTCGTCGATGCTGTCGTCGACCGTCGCCACCACCTTGCGGCGCAGCGCCACCATGTCGGGGCGGTTGACGATCGCGTCCTCGTACTCCGGCTCGCCGGCACGGCCGAAGATCAGGCCCGCGGCGCAGCCGTGGTAGACGCTGAACTTGCCCTCCAGGCCGTCGGCCGGCTCCTTCTTGCCCGTGAGCTCCAGCACCAGCGAGTGCACGCGCAGCTCGATGCGCTCGACCTGCTCGGCGCGCACGCCCCGTTCGCGCAGCTGCACGCAGGCATCGATGCTGGGATGGATCACGATGCCGCAGGCAAAGGGCTTGTAGCTGTTGAAGGAGATCTCGAAGCGTTCGCCGAGTTCGTCGGTCGCCTCGTTCCATGCGGTCTTCGTCGACACCACCTGGGCCCAGCCGCGCGGCGCCTCGAGCGCGCGCGGGCTGGCGGTGAAACCCTGGGCCGCGAGCAGGGCGGACATCAGGCCGGCCCGCGCGGCACCGCCCGGATGGAAGGGCTTGGTCATGGTGCCGAACTGCTCGCGCAGGCCGATCGGCTGCGAGGCCGCGATGCCCAGCGCCATCTGCGTGCGCTGCGCATCGAGCTTCAGCAGGCGCGCGCAACCCGCGGCCGCGCCGAGCATGCCGGTGGTGCCGGTGATGTGCCAGCCGCGGTCGTAGTGCTCGGGGTAGACCAGGTTGCCCAGGCGGCAGGCGACGTCGATGCCCAGCACGAGCGCGTCGACCACTTCGCGCCCGTCCAGCCCCTTGTGCTCGGCCAGCGCGAGCAGGGCGGAGGCCACCGGGCCGGCCGGATGGATGATCGTCTTCAGGTGCGTGTCGTCGAAGTCGAAGGTGTGCGAGGTGATGCCGTTGACGAGCGCCGCGCTCGCCATGTCGACGCGCTCGCTGCGGCCGGCCACCGTCGCCTGCGGCGCGGGCTGCAGTTCGGCGATGGCGGCCAGCGCCGCATCGGCGGCCTCGTGCCTGGCCGCGCCGACGGCGCAACCGAGCCAGTTGAGGAAGGTGCGATGCGCCTCGTGATCGACCGCGTCGCTCCAGCCGCGCGAGGGATGCGAAGCGACGTACCCGGCGAGGATCTTCGTGATCGGCGGCGCGTCGTGCTCGGCCGGGACCTGGGTGTTGCGGGCCATGGGTTCGGTTCCTTGTGTGTCGATGGGCAGGTTCTGCGCCTCGAGCAGCGCGGTCCCGCCTTCAGTCTTCCTGTGGAAGCTCCTGGGCAGCGGCCAGGCGCTGGTGCGCCCGTTCCACGTGCTCGGCCACCAGTTGTTCGCAGCGCGCAGCGTCGCCGGCCCGTACCGCCGCCGCGATTTCCCGGTGGTCGACGACGGATGCGGCCATGCCCATCCCGTGCGACAAGTTGGTCAAACGCGACAGGTGCAGCTTCTGGACGATGTTCCGATAGGTTTCGGCCAGCGCCCCGTTGCCCGTGGCTTCCACCATGATCCAGTGGAAGCGCAGGTTCTCGCTGTAGTAGGCGCTCACGTTGCGGGAACGAGCGGCGTGCTCCATCCGACCGACGGAGCTGTCCAGGGCCTCGGCCAAGGCGGTCCGATCGGGCGGCGGCAGCTGCGCCGAACGGCGGCCGGCGAAGCCATCGAGCAGGGCGCGCAGCTCGTAGAGGCCACGCACTTCCTCGGCCGACAGCCTGCGCACGAACACGCCGGAATGCTTGCGTGCCTCCACCAGGCCGGAGCTCTCCAGCTCGCGCAGCGCCTCGCGCACGGGCACGCGCGACACGCCCAGGCGGCTGGCGACGTCGGGTTCGTTGATGCGTTGGCCGGCCTGGATCTCGCCGCGCAGGATCATGCCCAGCACGTCGTCGCGCACCAGCTTGCCGAGCGAGGTGGCGCGCACCTGGGCGGCAAATGCCTGGCCGGCGTCGGTGGGCGGGTCCCATGGCAACATATCCGAAATATTGTATACGATTACGCTTTGCTTCAGCTCGGCGCTTGAGCTCCTGCCTAGGATGGGCTGGTGTTCTTGACCGGGAGACCGGATGAAGATGCAGCAGTACGCAGTCGGGCTGGCCCTCGCGCTGGCCCTGGGAGCGACCGGTCAGGCGAACGCGGAAACCTTCCGCTGCCCGCTTTCCGACCGGGTCGCGAGTTACCAACCCACCCCCTGTGCGGTGCCGGAACTGCCGGCACGCGCCGCGGCGCCGACGAAGGACGGGCCGGCTGCCTCGGCCAAGGCTGCAGCTCCGACGGCGACTGCCCAGGCCGCACCACCGAAGCCGCGTCCGGCCGCCGTGCCGGTGGCGCCCGGCGCCGACGACGACGCGCCGTTCTCCGCCCTCACCCCGCGCAAGCGCGAAGTGCTGGACATCACCGCGCGCCTGGAGCGCTGCCGCAGCGAGCAGCCCGAATTCGCCGACAAGAGCGCGGAGCTGTACAAGGCGTGGCGACGCCGGCACGGCGCCACGCTGGCGGACTACGGCCACATGCTCGCCGTCAAGGTGCGCGTGGCCCAGGTCGACGCCACGCTCTGCACCGACGACTGGCTGCGGGAGATCGAGCCGCTGACGCGCGCGCCCGATCCGCGCTTTTCCAGCGTGGAGAAGACCTGGGAAACCTTCGTCCGCGCCCTGCGCGCCGCCGACCGCCCGGCCGTCATGGGCTGCGTGACCGGCCCCGTCGCGCGCAGCATGGGCGAGCGCCTCGCCCGGCTGGGCGACGCCGACCTGCGCCGCATGGCGGCCAACATCCGCGAGCTGAAGGTGCTGTGGGGCGACGACTACGACAAGGAGGCGCTGGTCGTCCACGGCGACCGGGTGGACGGCATCGTGTTCCGCCGCAACGTCAACGAGGAATGGAAGCTGCGGGAGATGAAGCCGCCCGCCGTGAATCCCGCCGTGGCTATGCCGAGAAGATCTTCCCCGGATTCATGATGTTCTTCGGGTCGAGCGCGCGCTTGATGGTGCGCATCATCTCGACCGCGCCGGCGCCGGCCTCGTCCACCAGGAAGCCCATCTTGTGCAGGCCGACGCCGTGCTCGCCGGTGCAGGTGCCGCCCAGGCGCAGCGCGCGGGCCACCAGTTGCTGGTTCAGCTCCTCGGCCACCACGCGCTCCTGCGGCTGCTCGGGATCCAGCAGGTAGCCGAAGTGGAAGTTGCCGTCGCCGACGTGGCCCACCAGGAAGTAGGGGATGCCGCTGGCGTCGGCCTCGGCCACGGAATCGAGCAGGCAGTCGGCCAGCCGGGAGATCGGCACGCAGGTGTCGGTGGAGATCGCGCGGCAGCCGGGGCGCGACTGGATCGCGGCGAAGTAGGCGTTGTGGCGCGCCGTCCAGAGCCGCGTGCGCTCCTCCGGCGTGGTGGCCCACTCGAAGGCGTTGCCGCCATGCTCGGAGGCGATCTCCTGCACCGTCTGCGCCTGCTCCTTCACGCCCTCGGGCGAGCCGTGGAACTCCATCAGCAGCATGGGCTCCTCGCGCAGGTTCAGCTTCGCGTAGGCGTTGACCATGCGCACGCTGTTCACGTCGATCAGCTCCACGCGCGCGATCGGCACGCCCAGCTGGATCACCTGGATCACGGTGTGCACCGCGGCGGCGATGCTGGGGAAGGAACAGATCGCCGCCGAGATCGCCTCGGGAATCGGGTACAGCCGCAGCGTCACTTCGGTGATCACGCCCAGCGTGCCTTCGCTGCCGATGAACAGGCGCGTGAGGTCGTAGCCGGCGGAGGATTTGCGCGCCCGGGTGCCGGTGCGGATGGTCTCGCCCGAAGCCGTGACCACCTCGAGCGCGAGCACGTTCTCGCGCATGGTGCCGTAGCGCACGGCGTTGGTCCCAGAGGCCCGGGTGGCCGCCATGCCGCCGATCGAGGCATCGGCGCCCGGATCGATCGGGAAGAACAGGCCGGTGCTGCGGATTTCCTCATTGAGCTGCTTGCGCGTCACGCCCGGCTGCACCGTCACCGTCAGGTCCTCGGGATTGACGGAGAGCACCTTGTTCATGCGCGAGACGTCGATGCTGATGCCGCCCTGCACCGCCAGCAGGTGGCCTTCCAGCGAGGAGCCGACGCCGAAGGGGATCACCGGCGTCGCGTGTTCGCTCGCCAGCCGCACCGCGTCGGCCACGTCGCTCGCGCTTTCCGCGAACACCACGGCGGCCGGCGGCGGCACTTCGAAGGAGGACTCGTCGCGGCCATGCTGCTCGCGCACCGCCAGCGCGGTGGAGCAGCGCTCGGCGAAGCGCTGCCGCAGCGCCTCGATCAGGGCCGCAGGCACTTCGCGCTGCTGGATATCGGGAACGAGGTGCGACAGGGCGGCGGGGGCGTTCATGGGGTACTCCGGAGGCAGCCCGCAGTGTAGTCGCCTGCCCGCCGCGCGCCCGGCCGGGGGAATCCCTCAGCGGGTCGAATCGTCGTATTCGAAGCGCGAGATCACGCCATCGTAGTTGCGGTCCATTTCCTCGAAGGTCATGGTGGCGATGCTCAGGCGACCGAATTCGGCGCGGGTGATGTCGCCGTCATGGTTGGAATCGGCGAAGAAGAAGGAGCGCGCCTGGTCGGTGGCGCTGAAGCCGCCGGCCCCGCCCACGCTCTGCCCCGGGCCGCGCACGGTGGCGCCGGCGCCCAGGACGTTGGTGGCCACCGTGGGTGTGGCCGCGTTGGTCGGATTCACGATGCCGGCACCGGGCGAGACGATGGTCGTGCCCGGCACCAGCACACCGTTCGTGGTGGTGGTCGGCGAGTCCGCCGGCGGCAGCTGGTTGGGGAACAGCGAGCCCGTGGTGAGGCTGCTGCCGGTGGGCGGGATCGGGGTGACGCTCTGCGCGATCGGATTGGTCGCGACGGCGGCGCCGCTGCCCGACGAGATGCCGGCCGGGAAGGTCGAGATCAGGCCGGTGGGCCGTGGCGCGGTCTGCGCGATGCGCGCCGCGTTCGAGGGCACGACGTTGGCGGCGGGCTGCACGCGGGAGGGCGCGCGCGTGGTCTGCGCCTGGACGGCAGAGGCAGCGGCCAGGGCGCAGACCAGGGCTGCGGCAAGACGGGTCGAGGCAAGCATGGCGACTCCTTTGGCTGGGGCTGCCGCCCGGGCGCGGACGGCCTGATCCCATGCTGGCCCGACGGCGCGCAACGGCCCAGCCGAGGGTGCCGGAACTTGCTGTAGGAGCTTCGCGCACAATGGCTGGAACAGGAGAACGACATGGGCAAACGGCTGACCCAGATTGCGACGCGCACCGGCGACGACGGCACCACGGGCCTGGGCGACAACACGCGCGTCCCCAAGGATCACCTGCGGGTGCGCGCCATGGGCGACGTGGATGAACTGAACTCGCACATCGGCCTGCTGCTGTGCGAGCAGCTGCCGGAAGATGCGCGCGAACTGCTGGTCGACATCCAGCACCAGCTGTTCAACCTCGGCGGGGAGCTGTCGATTCCGGGATTCGAGCTGCTGCAGGCCGATGCGGTGGCCGCGCTCGACGCGGCGCTCGCCGAGCACAACGCGCAGCTGCCCCGGCTGCAGGAATTCATCCTGCCCGCCGGCAATCGCGCGGCGGCTCAGGCGCACGTGTGCCGCACGGTGGCGCGCCGGGCCGAGCGGGCGGTGGTGGCGCTGGGCGGGCAGGAGCCGCTGCGCGAGACGCCGCGGCAATACCTGAATCGGCTGTCGGACCTGATGTTCGTGCTGGCGCGGGTGTTCAACCGGATGAATGGCGGGGACGACGTGTACTGGAAGAGCGAGCGGCTGAAGCGGGCGGAGGAGGAATAGGGGGACGGCTGTCGGGCACCGTCGTTGTCGCGGAGGCTCTGCGGAGGACGGAGCCCAGGGCCCCCCGCCATTCCCGTGCAGGCTGCGCGAAGGCGGAATAGCTCACCCCGTCATTCCCGCGAAGGCGGGAATCCAGGGCGTTCAAACTGCGCGCGCAGCGCGCAGCATCGGGAGCCCTGGGCCCGCGCCTTCGCGGGGGTGACGGAATACCTTAGCTGGGTGACGCCCAGTACCTTCGCGCGCTGCCGCAGTCCCCCTACCTCGGCGCCAGCACCGCCAGCGTCAGCCGCGACACGCAGGTCAGTTCGCCTGCGTCGTTGCGCAGATCGATCTGCCACACCATCGTGCTGCGTCCCACATGCACCGGCTTCGCGACACCCGTCACCCACCCCGAAGACGCGCTGCGGATATGGTTCGCGTTGATGTCCAGCCCCACGACGCGGTGCCCCGGCGGCGTGCAGTGCGCGGCGGCGGTGGAGCCGAGCGTCTCGGCCAGCACCACGCTCACGCCGCCGTGCAGGATGCCGTAAGGCTGCACCGTCCGCGCGTCGACCGGCACGCGCCCCTTCACGTGATCGTCGCCGACTTCCAGGAACTCGATCCCCAGGTGCTGGGGCGCGGTGTCCTGGTGGATGCGGGTGAGTTCCTCGATGGAGATGGGGCGGGTCCAGATCGGCATGGGCGCGGATCTTAGCGCGGGCGCTGCACCGTCGTCGCCTCCACGTTCGGTGCATCGGCCACCGACACGCCGGTGGACGTGCTGCGATTGAGCAGGGCGTAGATCAGGATCGCGCCGAAGGTCGCCGTGCCGATGCCGCCCAGCGCGAAGCCGCCGAACTTGAGCGTGAAGTCGCCGGTGCCCAGCACCAGCGTGATGGCGGCGACGATCAGGTTCTTGTTCTGCGAGAAGTCGACGCGGTTGTCGACCCAGATCTTGGCGCCCGCCACCGCGATCAGGCCGAACACGACGATGCTCACGCCGCCCATCACCGGCAGCGGGATGGCCTGGATCACGGCGCCGAACTTGGGCGAGAAGCCGAGGACCACGGCGATCAGCGCCGCGAACAGGAACACCGCCGTCGAATAGATCTTGGTGGCCGCCATCACGCCGATGTTCTCGGCGTAGGTCGTCACGCCGGTGCCGCCGGCAAACCCGCTCACCACCGTGGCGATGCCGTCGCCGAGGAAGGCGCGGCCCATGTACTGGTCGAGGTTGCGGCCGGTCATGGCCGTCACGGCCTTGATGTGGCCCAGGTTCTCCGCCACCAGGATGATCGCCACCGGCGCGATCAGCAGCATCGCCGGGCCGCTGAACACCGGCGCCTGGAACGCCGGCGCGCCGATCCAGGCGGCATTGGCGATGCCGCTGAAATCGATCGGCTTGCCCAGTCCCATCCCGTTCGTGAGCACGCCGTAGATCACGCTGGCGATGACCAGTCCGACCAGGATCAGAAGGCGCTGCACCATGCCTCTGGTGAGCACCGCAACGAGGCCGACGCAGACGAAGGTCACCGCCTGCATCCAGCTTTCGAAATTGTTGGAGGCCATGTTCTTCACCGGGATGCCGGCGAGGTTCAGGCCGATCACGGCGACGACGGCACCCGTCACCACCGGCGGCATGAAGCGCTCCACCCAGCCGGTGCCGATGGCGTGCACCACCGCGCCGATGATGGCGTAGACGATGCCGCAGGCGATGATGCCGCCCAGCGCCACGCCGATGTTGCCGTTGGGGCCCTTGCCGGCGTAGGCGCTGGCGGCGATCACCACGCCGATGAAGGCGAAGCTGGAGCCCAGGTAGCTGGGCACGCGGCCGCCGGTGATCACGAAGAACAGCAGCGTGCCGATGCCGCTCATGAGGATGGCGATGTTCGGATCGAAGCCCATGAGGATGGGCGCCAGCACGGTGGCCCCGAACATCGCGATCACGTGCTGCACGCCCATCACCGCGGTCTGCGGCCAGGGCAGGCGTTCATCCGGCGCGATCACGCCGCCTTGCTGCAGCACCGCCGCAGGCCTCTCCGTCCAGTCGAACAGGGCCATCTCTCGTACTCCTTCCTCAATGGCAAACCGGTCGATGCTAGGAGCAATGCCGTAGCCATGCAAGGAAGGAGGCGTCAGGGCGACGCAAACGCGACGACCTGTGCGATCACGCCGGGGTCCTGCAGCAGCCGGCGGTGCCCGAGGCCCTCGGTGGCCGCCAGCCTTGCGCCGGCGATCGCAGCGGCGAAGGCTTGGCCGTCGGCGAAGCCGTTGATGCGGTCGCCGCGATCGTGCACCACCAGCGTGGGCACGGCGATGCGCGGCCCCACGGCGCGCGGCTCGAACAGGTGCATCAGCACGCCCTCGCGCTGCTCGATGCGCTCCTGCAGGCCGGCCCGCGTCGCCTCGCGCAGGCCGAACACGTGCGCGAAGTAGCGCGTGTAGGCGCGCGGCGACGCCGGCGGCGCGAGCAGCGCCAGGCGCTCCAGCGCCAGCCCGCGGCTGGCGGCGTAGGCGGCGGCATTCGCGCCCAGCGAGTGGCCGGCCAGCAGGCGCACGCTGCGCCCTTGCGCCTGCAGGCGGCCGGCCACGTACTCGATCGCGCGGGCGAACTGCGGCAGGTTGCTGGTGCTGCCGGCGCTGCGGCCGTGCGCCGGCAACTCCAGCACCACCGGTTGCCAGCCATGCTGCGCCAGCGATTCCGCCAGCGGCAGCAACTGGCGCGCCTGCCCGCCCCAGCCGTGCACCAGCAGGGCCACGGGCGCGCCCTCGGCGGCGGCGGAGGCGTACAAGGTCAGGCCGGCGCGCTCGAACGGCCAGCGCTCGATCCGCCAGTCCTGCGGCCAGGCTGCGCGGTGCAGCCACTTGAGCGGCAACGGCGTGGAGAACAGGCGCACCGCCGCCCGCACCGCCAGGGCAGGCCAGACGGCCTGCGAGGCGCGCAGGGCGAGACGGGACACGCGGATGCCCAGGCTTTCGCCATAGAAGCCGGCGGTGAGGTCGACGGCGGTGCTGCGGGATGCCATGGACGTTGCTCCTTCAAGTGTTCGCACGATCGTGCGAAATTAGGACGAAAAAAAAGGCGGACGATGCTTGCTGGCCGTGGCTTCAGCTCAGGTAGGTGTTCAGCAGCCGTGCCCAGGCCAGCTGGGCGCGCTCGGCGGCGCGGCTGTCGCGCAGGAAACGGGTGTCGTGCAGCAGGCCCATGATGAGGCCCGACATCTCGGCGACCAGCTGCTCGGGATCGGTGTCGGGCTTGAGGTGGCCGCACTCCGTGGCCTGCAGCACGGTGCGGCGCAGCGCCGCGCGCCAGCGCGTGACTTCGCCCAGCAGGTGCTCGCGCAAGGGGCCCTCGCGGTCGTCGAGTTCGAAGGCGCCGGCGGTGAAGATGCAGCCGGTCTGCGCCTCGACGTCGCAGGTGCGCCGGATCCAGCGCCGCATGATCTCGTTCAGGCGCGGCAGGCCCTTGGGCTGCTGCATGGCCGGCGCGAACACGTCGGCGATGAAGCGGCGGCCGAACTCCTCCACCACCGCCTTCTGCAGCGCCTCGCGCGAGCCGACGCGCGAGAACACGCCGCTCTTGGACAGCCCGATGCGGTCGGCCACCGCCTGCAGGGTGATCGACTCCAGCCCTTCCTCGGCGGCGAGGTCGAGCGCCGCGCCGACGATGGCGGCGCGGGTCAGCTCGCTCTTGGAGGTCCTGGCGTCCATGGCGCGCAGATTAGCACGCTTGTGCGAAAAGGCAAGCGAACCACTGGCCTCAGCTGCCGGGCTTGCCGTACGCCGCCGTGCGGGTCAAGCCCCGGCATCGAGCAGGCGATCGTCGAAGATCGCCACCGCCCGCGTCCACCCCGCCGACGCGCCGCGGATCTTGTGCGGAAAGCAGCTGATGAAGAAGCCGTCGGCGGGCAGCGCCTCCAGGTTGTGCAGCTTCTCCAGGTGGCAGTAGCCGATGTCGCGGCCGGCCTTGTGGCCCTCCCAGATCAGCGAGGCGTCGTGCGATTCGGCGTACTTCTTCGCCGTGTGGACGAAGGGCGCGTCCCAGCTCCAGGCATCGGTGCCGGTCAGGCGCACGCCGCGCTCCAGCAGGTACATGGTCGCCTCGTAGCCCATGCCGGCGCCGGCGGCAACGTAATCCGGCTGGCCGTAGCGCGATCCGGCGCGGGTGTTCACGACGACGATCTCCAGCGGCTGCAGCGTGTGGCCGATGCGCCGCAGCTCCGCCTCGACGTCCTGCGCCGTGACCACGTAGCCGTCCGGGAAGTGGCGGAAGTCCAGCTTCACCGCCGGCTGGAAGCACCACTCCAGGGGCACCTCGTCGATCGTGGTCGCGCGCTCCTTGCCGCCGGCCTTGCGGTTCATGGTGGAGTGGAAGTGGTAGGGCGCGTCCAGGTGCGTGCCGTTGTGCGTGCTCAGTTGCACGAACTCCACCGCCCAGCCCTCTCCTTCCGGCAGGTCCTCGCGGCGCAGGCCGGGGAAGAAGCTGGCGATCTGTTCGGCCGTGGCGTCGTGGCGCAGGTACTGGATCCTCGGCGCGAAGGCCGGCGGGTCCGACTGCACGTCGTTTTCCAGGTAGATCGACAGGTCGACGAACTTGCGCGGCATCGCGTCCTCCCAAAGCCTGCGCCGGATTGGACCCGCCCCCGCGCCGCGCCGCACGCTCGTGGAAACCCTGAGCGGCCGGCAGCCGGAACCGGGTCGGGCGGCGCTACGCTGCGCGCATGCCTGCTCCCTACGTCCCCCAGATCCGCCGCTACCAGGATTGGCTGCGTGCCCGGCACGGGCTCGCCTTCGACGACTACCAGGCCCTGTGGGAATGGTCGGTGCGCGACCTCGACGCGTTCTGGCAAAGCATCTGGGACTACCTGGACATCGCCTCGCCGACGCCGCACAGCGCCGTGCTGGCCGAGGAGAAGATGCCGGGCGCGCGCTGGTTCGAAGGCGCCCAGGTGAACTACGCGCGCCAGGTGCTGCGCCACGTGGACGCCGCCCATGCCGCCGGCCTGCCGGCCCTGATCGCCCGCAACGAGAAGGGCGTGCAGCGCGAACTGTCCTGGCCCGAGCTGCGCCGGCAGGTCGCGTCGGTCGCGTTGCACCTGAAGGCGCAGGGCCTGCAACCCGGCGACCGGGTGGCGGCCTACCTGCCCAACATCCCCGAGGCGATGATCGCCTTCCTCGCGGTGGCGAGCCTGGGCGGCATCTGGAGCATCTGCGCGCCCGACATGGGCACGAACGCGGTGCTCGATCGCTTCCGGCAGATCGACCCGAAGATGCTGATCGCCTGCGACGGCGTGAGCTACGGCGGCCGCGACTACGACCGCACCGGCATCGTGGCGGAGCTGGCGGCGGCCCTGCCCAGCGTGCAGCACGTGCTGGTGCATCGCAACCTCGGGCTCGACGGCACGCAACTGCCGCCGCACACCGACTTCGCTGCCGTCACCGGCGCGAGCGGCACGGAGGTCGATGCCTTCCAGCCGATGTGGCTGCCCTTCGACCATCCGGTCTGGATCGTCTATTCCAGCGGCACGACAGGCCTGCCCAAGCCGATCGTGCACGGGCACGGCGGCATCCTGCTGGTGATGCTGATGATGTGCGTGCTGCACAACGACATCGGCTGCAGCTACGAGGAGAACAGCCGCGGCGAACGCTACCTCTGGTACAGCTCCACCGGCTGGGTGATGTGGAACGCGCAGATGGCGGGCCTGCTCAATGGCACCACCTGCTGCATCTACGACGGCAATCCGGCCGGCAGCAAGGACCATCCGGACTGGGGCGTGCTGTGGCGCTTCGCGGCCGACCTGGGCGTCACCTTCTTCGGGGCCGGCGCGGCGTTCTTCGCCAACTGCATGAAGGCCGGCATCGACGTGGCGCAGTGGCCCGGCCTGAAGTCGGTGCGGGCCCTGGGCACCACGGGCTCGCCGCTGGCCGAGGACGTGCAGCGCTGGGGCATCGCGCAGTTCCGCCAGCTGGGCGTGCCGGAGATCTGGTGGTGCAACATCTCCGGCGGCACCGACTTCGCCGGTGCCTTCATCGGCGGCAACCGCGAGCTGCCGCAGGTCCCGGGCGAGATGCAGTGCCGCATGCTCGGTTGCGCGGTGGAGGCCTGGAACGAACAGGGCCAGCCGGTGATCGGCGAGGTGGGCGAACTGGTGTGCACGCGGCCGATCCCCTCGATGCCGCTCTACTTCTGGAACGATCCGGGCAACCAGCGCTATCTCTCCAGCTACTTCGACATGTACCCGGGCGTCTGGCGCCACGGTGACTGGCTGAAGATCACGCCGGAGGGCGGCTGCATCATCTACGGCCGCAGCGACGCGACCATCAACCGCCACGGCCTGCGCATGGGCACGGCGGAGATCTACAGCGCCGTCGAGGGCATCCCGGAGGTGCTGGACTCGATGGTGGTGGACCTGGAGTACCTGGGGCGCGCGAGCTACATGCCGCTGTTCGTGGTGCTGCGTCCCGGCGTGGCGCTCGACGACGCGATGAAGGCGAAGATCGCCCATGCGATCCGCACGGCGCTGAGCCCGCGCTTCGTGCCCGACGAGATCGTGCAGGTGGCGGAGATCCCGCGCACGCTCACCGGCAAGAAGCAGGAGCTGCCGGTGAAGAAGCTGATGCTGGGACAGCCGGTCGAGAAGGTGGTGAACCGGGACGCGATGGCGAACCCGGGCTGCCTGGAGGCGTATGTGGCGTTCGCGCGCGCGAAGGCCACTTGACGGCTCCCACGCACGCTCTGTCATTCCCGCGAAGGCGGGAATCCAGGGCTCCCGATGCCACGCGCTGCGCGCGTGCCCTGGGCCCCCGCCTGCGCGGGGGTGACGGTTGCGCGGCGGTGACGGTTGCGCGGGGGTGACGGTTGCCCCCGAAGTGCTGGGGTTCCGGCGCTTCGCGCGTCACCGCCAGCCTACAGGGCCCCGCTTGCCTCCTGCTCCAGCCGATCCAGGAACACCCGCACCTTCGCGGCGACCAGCCGCCGCCCCGGCAGCAGCGCATGGATCTTCAGCGGCTCGCAGTGCCATCCCGCCAGCAGCGGCACCAGCTCCCCCCGCGCGACCGCTTGTGCACAGAACGTCGCCGTGATCCTTGCCACCCCCAGCCCCGAAATCGCCGCCCGCAGCCGCACCTCCGCATTGCCGCTGCGCAGCCGCGGATTGCGCACGTCGACCACGGCGCTCGCCCCTGCCGCATCCGTGAACGACCATTCCTGGTCCTCCGCGCCGGCGAGCAGCGGCAAGGCGCCGAGCTCCTCGGGAAGCGCGGGCGCCGGCCGCTCCTCCAGCAGCGCGGGCGCTGCAAAGACCCC
The DNA here is from genome assembly GCF_016722765.1 of Ramlibacter alkalitolerans. GTDB lineage: Bacteria > Pseudomonadota > Gammaproteobacteria > Burkholderiales > Burkholderiaceae_C > Ramlibacter > Ramlibacter alkalitolerans. Next base: position 397,811 of record NZ_JAEQND010000005.1, read on the forward strand.
GCGCTCGAGCGAATACATGCGCCGCGTGACCACGGTGGCTGGGGCGAAGCCGTGCTCGATGGCGGAGAACACGATGTCGTAATGGCGCTCGAACAAGGCTACCCGCGCGTGTTCCACGTCGAGGTGGATCTTCAATTGCGGATGCTCCTGCATCACGCGGCATGCCACCGGCGCCAGGTGATGGGCACCGAACTCGTAGGGCGCGGCGATGCGCAAGGTGCCTTGCACCGCCTCGCCCTGCGCCAGCGCATCGAGCGCGCGCTCGCGCAGTTGCGCGAAGGGCCGGGCCATGTCGCGGTAGAGGGACTCGCCCGCTTCGGTCAGCCTCAGCTGGCGCGTGGTGCGCTCCAGCAGGCGCGCATTCAGCGCGGCCTCCAGCCGCGCCACCGAAGCGCTGAGGCTGGACTTGGGCCGCTCCAGGGCGCGCGCCGCGGCGCTGAAGCCGCCATGGTCCACCACTTGGCAGAAGGCGTCGAAGTCGTCCCAGTTCATCGTTCAGGATCCGGAACACAGCGGCCACGCTGGCGGGTTGCCTGGTCGGCCCGGTGTTCCTACGATTCTCGTCTGACCGCGCGACCCCCCGCGCCCCCTGGAGAACCCGATGTTCCTGAAGAATTGCTGGTACGTGGCCGCCTGGGACCACGAACTGATCGACGGCAAGCTGCTCGCCCGCACCCTGCTCGAAGAGGCCGTGCTCCTCTACAAGTCCGAAACGGGCAAGGTCGTCGCGCTGCAGGACCGCTGCTGCCACCGCGGCGTCCCGCTGCACCTGGGCCGGCGCGAAGGCGATTGCGTGCGCTGCATGTACCACGGCCTGAAGTTCGACCCCACGGGCAAGTGCATCCAGATCCCGGGCCAGGACACGGTTCCCGCCAAGCTGGGGGTGAGGAGCTATCCGGTGATCGAGAAGGACCACCTGGTCTGGATCTGGATGGGCGACCCCGCCAAGGCCGACCCGGACCAGATCATCGACTTCCCCTACCTGCGCGATGCGCAGTGGAAGGGCATTCCCGACTACATGCACTACAACGCCAACTGGCTGCTGATCGTCGACAACCTGTCCGACTTCGCCCACCTGGCCTTCGTGCACACGAAGACGCTCGGTGGCTCGGAGGAATACGCGTACAAGACCAAGCCGGTCGCCGTCGAGCGGCTGGAGCGCGGCTTCCGCGTCGAGCGCTGGCACATGAACGCCGCTCCGCCGCCCTTCCACAACAAGGTGCTGCCGACGGCGGAGAAGAACCAGCCGGTGGACCGCCGCAACATCGGCCACATGCACATCCCGGGCATCTTCTTCCTCGAGTCCATGTTCTCGCCGGCCGGCAGCGGCTCGGAGAACGGCAATCGCAAGGGCACCAAGGAATACCGCAACTGCCAGTTCATGACGCCGGAGACGCGGCGCAGCACGCACTTCTTCTGGACCTACCTGAACAACTGGGAGGGCGGGGACCACAACATCTCGCGCTCGCTGCACCAGAGCCTGATCGAGGGTTTCCTGGAAGACAAGCACCTGATCGAGGCGCAGCAGGTCGTGATCGACTCCGACCCGAGCTTCGAGCTGCAGGCCATCGCGTCGGATGCCGCCCTGTCGCACTTCCGCATGACGCTCGCCAGGCTGGTCGCGCAGGAAGAAGCCGCGCGGGCCACGCAGCAGGCCGCGGCGCCCAAGGTGGTGAAGCCGCACGAGATCGGGCTGAAGGCATGAGCGGCGCGCTCGCCGACCGCTTCGTGCAGCGGCGCCCCGCGCCCGTGGCGCAGGAGGAATGGCAGCTGCGGTGCGAACTCGCGGCGGCGTACCGCCTGTTCGCGCACCTGGGCTGGCACGAGCTGATCTACAACCACCTGACGGTGCGCGTGCCCGGCACCGAGCATTTCCTCATCAACCCCTTCGGACTGATGTACCGCGAGGTCAGCGCCAGCAAGCTGGTGAAGATCGACCTCGAAGGCCGCAAGGTGGAGCCCAGTCCCTGGGCGGTGAATCCGGCGGGCTTCATCGTCCACAGTGCGGTGCATGCCGCGCGGCCGGACGTGCAGTGCGTGATGCACTCGCACACCACGGCGGGCCAGGTGGTGGCCTGCCAGCAGGGCGGCCTGCTGCCCCTGAGCTTCAACGCGATGTTCTATGGCGGCCGCATCGCCTACCACGACTTCGAAGGCATCACGCTGGAACGCGAGGAGTGCCAGCGCCTGGCCACCGACCTGGGCGACCGCAACGTGATGATCCTGCGCAACCACGGGCTGCTGGTGTGCGGTGCCACGATCGCCGATGCCTTCGCCGAGCACTACATGCTGCAGCGGGCGTGCGAGGTGCAGGTGGCGGCTCAGGCGACGGGCGCGCCGCTGGTGCAGCCGCGCGACGAGATCGCGCAACGGGCCTCGGCGCAGTACGACCGCACGGCGCGCAAGGGGGACCAGAACACGCTGCTGTGGGATGCGATGCTGCGCTGGGCGTGGGAGATGGATCCGGCGTTTGCGGATTGAGCCCTCCCCCTCCGTCATCCCCGCGGAGGCGGTCATCCCTCCGTCATCCCCGCGGAGGCGGGGGGCGGTCTCAACCGGTCAATGCAACATGATTCATGTTGTGAAAGGCCGGAATGACATCGAGAAAAGATCGAGGGCTGGAGCCCGAGCAGAACGCCGAGATGTGGCGTCGCTGGAA
>NZ_JAEQND010000006.1 GCF_016722765.1 Ramlibacter alkalitolerans
CCCGTTCTTCCAGCGACGCCACATCTCGGCGTTCTGCTCGGGCTCCAGCCCTCGATCTTTTCTCGATGTCATTCCGGCCTTTCACAACATGAATCATGTTGCATTGACCGGTTGAGACCGCCCTCCGCCTTCGCGGGGGTGACGGGGACACGGTGGCATTCGACGGCTTTCCTACAGCGTCGAGCCGCAGCCGACTACAGCTCCGGGCGCGGTCCCTGCCTACAGTTACGACGAAGGGAGATGCCCATGACCACGCCTCGAAAACCCGGCTCCGGCCGCAGCAGCACCGACAAGAGCGGCGATGCCGCGACCCGGCGCGCCCGCGACCTGCAGCCGCCGGCCACCGGCGCCAACCGGGGCTCGCCCGCGGCCTCCGTGATGAAGCAGTTCGCCAAGACCAAGGCCGAAAGCAGCGGCAAGCCCTGACGGCCGCACCGTGCGCAAACGAAACCTTGATGCCATCGACCTGCTGGATGGCGACCATCTCGCCGTCCATGCGCTGCTGCTTTCCTGGCGCGAGCTGCTGCGCACGTCTGCCACGCCGCTGCAGCGGCGCTCGCTGGCCGAGGAGATCTGCCTGGAGCTGGCGATCCACGCCAAGCTCCAGGAGGAACTGTTCCATCCCGCGATGCAGGAGGCCTTGCGCGATCCGCAGCTCGCCGAAGCGGCCGACGCGCTGCATGCGCGCCAGCGCGAATGCATCGCCCAGGTCCTGTGCACCGCGGCCGAGGATGCGCTGCACGAAGTCCGCATGAGGCAGCTTGCCGAGTGCTTCGAGCAGCACGTGCTCAGCCAGCGGGAGCTGGTCTTCAACCGGGCGCGGGCAGCGTGGCTCGACCTGCAGTCGCTCGGCCGTTCGATCACGGCCCGGCGTGACGAATTGCGTGCGGAACCTGATGCATTGCGTGACGATGCGCTCGGGTTTGCCCGGCCTTGAAAAGGCTGTGACAAACCCCACGCGCTGCCGTGCCTCGTCCTACAGCCTTCGACAGTGCCAGACGACATTCCGGCCTGCACCCCCCACTAAAGTGAGCCGCAGGCAGCGGGAACGCTGTCGCCTCTCTCGATCCACTCGATAAACCCCTCAAGGAGTTCCCTGATGATCAAGTCTCCGATCGCGCAATGCGCTGCCCTGGCCCTGATGGCTGCCCTGTCCCTGAGCGCCTGCTCCAAGCATGACGATGCCTCGAGCACCTCGTCCACCACGTCCAGCACGACGCCGTCGACCACCACGACGCCGAGCGACACCTCCAGCAGCACGGCCAGCACCTCCGGCACGACGGGCACGACTGGCAGCACCGACACCACGACCGGCAGCGGCACCTCCATGGGCGCCGGCAGCACCACCACCCCGGGCACCAGCTCCGACATGAGCAGCTCCGGCACTGCCAGCAGCACGACGACCACCCCGGGCTCCAGCACCGACATGAGCAGCTCGTCGAGCATGCCGAGCAACACCACGACGACCCGCTGACATGGCAAGCAGTTCCAGCGCCTTCGCGATCCTGGCGGCTGCCTGCGCGCTGACGCTGGGTGCCTGCAGCAAGCAGGCGGACACCAATCCGGTGGCCCCGGGCAATCCGGGCACGGGCAACGAAGCGGCGGTCGTCCGACCGGCAGCACCTGACGGACCGCCGGGCGGACCATCGGGCATCGCCGGATCGGCGCCCCACACCGGATCCTCCGGCGGCGACGCCCCGGTCGGTGCGAGCGGCAGCGGTACCGCGGGCGCGAGCCAGAACGCGATGCCGGGCCAGGGCCTCAACGGCGGCCTGAATGCCGATAACGGGGCGGCGGCCGGCAGCGGCGCGGCCATGGGCGCCGGCGGCAACACCGCGCTCGATGGCAGCCCCAACACCACGACGAAAAGTTCGGTCGGCAACCGCTGATCCGCGGCGGCCACCCTGCTACGCCAGTCCGGGGACTGGCGTTTTTCTTTCTTGCCGCGCTCAGCCCTTTTCCACCGGCAGGCCCGGCGTGCGGCACCACTCGCTCCAGCTGCCCGCGTACAGGCCCGTGGGCGCGAAGCCCGCGATCTCCATGGCGAGCAGGTTGGGCACGGCGCTCACGCCGCTGCCGCAGTGGTGCACCACGCTGCGCGGGTCGCGGCCCTGCAGCAGTTGCTCGAATTCGGCGCGCAGTTGCTGCGGCGGCTTGAAGCGGCCGTCCGGGCCCAGGTTGCTGGCGAAGGGCCGGTTCAGTGCACCGGGGATGTGCCCCGCCACCGGGTCGAGCGGCTCCACCTCGCCGCGGTAGCGCGGCACGGCGCGCGCATCGATCAGGGTCGGCGCCGGCTGGCCCAGCCCTTGCGCCACCTGCTGCGTGCTCACCAGGTTGCGCAGGGGCGGTCCCGGCTCGAAATTCGACTGGAAGTGCGAGGGCTCGGCGCCGGAGCGCAGCTCGCCGCCCGAGGCCTGCCAGGCCTGCAGCCCGCCATCGAGCACCGCCGCCGCGTCGTGGCCGACCCACTTGAGCATCCACCACAGCCGGCCGCAGTAGTTGTTGCCGTTGCGGTCGTAGACGACGGCCTGCATGTCGTTGGCGAATCCCACGCCCGACAGCCAGGTGGCGAATTTTTCGCGGCTGGGCAGCGGATGGCGGCCACCGGAGGCAGCATCCGGCGGCGGGTGGAGCTTGCCCTCGGCGTCGGGCTGCGGCGGATCGGACAGCGCGTGTTCGAGGTGCGCGTACACCGCGCCGGGAAGGTGGGCCTGCAGGTACTGCTTCTCGCCGGAGGCGGGGTCCGTCAGGTCGAAGGTGCAGTCGAACACCATCAGGCGCGCCTTGGCGGCCAGCAGGTCCTTGAGCTGCTCGGCGGAGATGAGCGTGGTGTACATGCGGCTATTCTGCGTCAGTGTTCCTCCGCCGGTGCGTCCGGCGCGGCCCGCGCGCGCAGGATGGTGGCCGCGATGCCGCTGGCCACGATCAGCGCCATGCCGGCCCAGCCGGCGAGCGGCACGCGCTCGCCGAACAGCAGCACGCCGTACAGCGCACCGAAGACGATGCCCGAATACTGCAGGTTGGCGACCACCAGCGTCGCGCCCTGGCTGTAGGCCCGCGTCATGCACCACTGGCCCAGCGACGCGAACAGCCCGATCGGCACCAGCCAGGCGGCGCTGCCCCAGCTCCAGGGCGAGACGCCGCCGGCCAGCATGCCGACGGCGCCGGCGAGCGCGGAGCCGAGCGCGAAATAGAACACCGTGCGCACCTCCGGCTCGCCGATCTTGCCCAGCGCCATCACCTGCAGGTACGCGAAGGCCGAGAGCAGGCCCGAGAGCAGGCCGACCAGGCCCGCGAACACCTGGTGCTGCTCCATCGTCGGCCGCAGCATCAGCAGCACGCCGGCGAAGCCGGCCAGCACCGTCAGCGCGAGCACGCCCTGGCGCCCCGGCAGCGGCGCGCCCGAGCGCGGGTTCCAGGCGATCAGCGCGCCGCCCACCAGGAAGGCGGCGACCCAGACGCCGCTCATGTAGTTGAGCGTCATGGCCGTGGCGAGAGGCAGGCCGGCGATGGCGTAGAACCAGGCGCCGAGCGACAGCACGCCCACCAGGCTGCGCCAGGCGTGCATGCCGGGGTGGTGGGTGGCCAGGGAGGTGCCGCGCGAGCGCGCCCACAAGGCCATCACGCCCATGCCGATGAGGCCGCGCCAGAACACCAGCTCGGACGCATTGAAGGCCACCGCGGCAATCTTCACGCACACCGCCATCGTCGCGAAGAACAGCGACGCGGCCAGCATCCACAGGGCCTGCATCAGCCCCCGGCGTACAGCCCCATCGTCTCGCGGTACCACTCGTGGAAGTGCTGCATGCCGTCTTCCATCGGGCTCTGGTAGGGGCCGACCTCGTTGTCGCCCCGTTCCAGCAGCGCCTTGCGGCCGGCGTCCATGCGCAGCGCGATCTCGTCGTCTTCCACGCAGGTCTCCATGTAGGCGGCCTGCTGGGCTTCGACGAACTCGCGTTCGAAGGCCGCGATCTCCTCGGGGTAGAAGAATTCCACCACGTTGAGCGTCTTGCGCGGGCCCTTGGGATACAGCGTGGAGACCACCAGCACGTTCGGGTACCACTCGACCATCACGTTCGGGTAGAGCGTGAGCCAGACCGCGCCGTGCTTGGGCACGCGGCCCTGCTGGAAGCGCAGCACTTCGTCGTGCCACTTGCGGTACACGTCCGAGCCGGGCTTGCCCAGCTTGCCGGCCACGCCCACCGTCTGCACCGAGTACTCGCGGCCGAATTCCCAGCGCAGGTCCTCGCAGGTGACGAAGTTGCCCAGGCCCGGGTGGAACGGCCCGACGTGGTAGTCCTCCAGGTAGACCTCGATGAAGGTCTTCCAGTTGTAGTCCACCTCGTGCAGCTCGGTGCGGTCATAGACGAAGCCCGAGAAATCCAGGTCAGCCTTCGGCCCGAGCTTGCCCAGCACCTTGTCGACATCGAAGCCGTTGTTCTCGAAGACCAGCCCGTTCCACACCTGCACGCCGTAGTTCTTCAGGTTGAGGCAGGGATCGGTGGCGAAGTGCGGCGCGCCCATCAGCGTGCCGGCCTGGCAGTGCTGGCCGGCGCTGTAGGTCCATCGATGTAACGGGCACACGATGTTCCCTCCCGTGGAAGGCTTCTCGTGCACCGAGCCGCGGCCGTGCAGCATCACCGCCTGCCGGTGCCGGCAGACGTTGGAGATCACTTCGATGCCGCGCGGCGTGCGCAGCAGCGCGCGACCCTCGCCCTCGTGGGCAAGGGTGTGGTAGTCGCCCATTTCGGGAACCGCGAGTTCATGCCCCAGGTAACGGGGCCCGCGCTGCCAGATGAGCTCCAACTCGCGCCGGAACAGCGCCTCGTCGAAATAACTTTGTACAGGGAGTTGGCTTGCGGCCTGCTGTAACTGAAGACTTAAATCAGACATTTCACCTGACCTAGAGACTCCCCCTATGAAGGGGCAGGGCCGCGCGTAGGAGCGCGACAGGAAGGGAGGGGATTCTACCCTCCGGGTCGAGTTTGGGCCGGTCCAACTAAAATCCAGCCTTTCGCCCTGAAGAATTCATGTCCAAGCCGCCGTTCGAACCGCCCGCCAGCTATGAAGCGGCCATGGAGGAGCTGGAACAGCTCACCGCCCGCATCGAGTCCGGGCAGCTGCCGCTGGAGCAACTCCTGGCCGGCTACGAACGCGGAGCCGACCTGCTGAAGTTCTGCCGCGACAAGCTGCAGGCCGTGGAGGAGCAGATCAAGGTGCTGGACGCCGGCGTGCTCAAGCCGTGGGCGAATGAATGAGGGGCGCCGCATGGCCACCGGCCGTGGGGTGGACGAGGCCGGGGGAGGCTTTTGATTTTTGATCTCAAGGACTGGTCGGCCGAACGACTGCAACGCACCGAAGATGCCTTGTCCGCCTGGGTTCCGGTCGCCGCGCCGGCCCGGCTCGGCGAAGCCATGCGCTATGCCGTGCTGGATGGGGGCAAGCGGCTGCGGCCGCTGCTGGTGCTGGGCGCGTGCGAGGCGGTCGGCGGCAACCAGGACGCGGCTTTGCGCGCGGGCTGCGCGGTCGAACTGATCCACGCCTACTCGCTGGTGCACGACGACATGCCCTGCATGGACAACGACGTGCTGCGGCGGGGCAAACCGACCGTGCACGTGCAGTTCGGCGAGGCCACCGCGCTGCTGGCCGGCGACGCTTTGCAGGCGCTTGCCTTCGAGCTGCTGGCGCCGCCGGACGCGGGTATCTCCGATCGGACCCAGGCGCGCCTGTGCCGCTTGCTGGCGCAGGCCGCCGGCCACGCCGGCATGGCCGGGGGCCAGGCGATCGACCTCGCGGCCGTGGGCAAGGCCCTCAGCGAGGCCGAACTGCGCCAGATGCACCGCCTGAAGACCGGCGCGCTGCTGCAGGCCAGCGTGATGATGGGTGCGGCCTGCGGCGAGCCGGACGCCCGGGCGCTGGCCGGCCTGCTGCAGTACGGCGCGGCCGTCGGCCTGGCCTTCCAGGTGGTCGACGACATCCTGGACGTCACCGCCGATTCCGCCACGCTGGGCAAGACCGCCGGCAAGGACGCGGCGCAGGACAAGCCCACCTACGTCTCGCTGCTCGGGCTGCAGCGCGCCCGCAGCTACGCCGGGGAACTGCTGGAGCAGGCCCGCGCCGCGCTGCAGACCACCGGTCTCGCCGATACCCGTGCCCTGCTCGCGCTCGCCGAGATGGTGGTACACCGGGACAACTGACAACACGAAGAGCCCCATGGCAACGCTGCTGCAAACCATCAACGATCCGGCCGACCTGCGCCGGCTGCCGCGGCCGCAGCTCGGGCCGCTCGCCGACGAACTGCGCGCCTACGTGCTGGAATCGGTGGCGCGCACCGGCGGGCACCTGAGCTCCAACCTGGGCACGGTCGAACTCACCATCGCGCTGCACTACGTGTTCAACACGCCGCACGACCGCATCGTGTGGGACGTCGGGCACCAGACCTATCCGCACAAGATCCTCACCGGCCGGCGCGATCGCATGGCCAGCCTGCGCCAGCTCGGGGGCCTCGCGGGCTTCCCGCAGCGGGCCGAGAGCGAATACGACACCTTCGGCACCGCGCATTCGTCCACCAGCATCTCCGCCGCCCTGGGTATGGCCGTCGCCTCGCGCCTGAAGGGCGAGCAGCGCCACTGCATCGCCGTGATCGGCGACGGCGCCATGACAGCGGGCATGGCCTTCGAGGCCCTGAACAACGCCGGCGTGGCCGAGACCGACCTGCTGGTGATCCTGAACGACAACGACATGTCGATCAGCCCCCCGGTGGGCGCGCTGAACCGCTACTTCGCCCAGCTCATGAGCGGCCGCTTCTACGCGGCGGCCAAGGACATCGGCAAGAAGGTGCTGCACGTGGCGCCGCCGCTGTTCGAGCTGGCCAAGCGCTTCGAGGAACACGCCAAGGGCATGGTGGTCCCCGCCACGCTGTTCGAGAAATTCGGCTTCAACTATGTCGGCCCCATTGACGGCCACGACCTCGATTCGCTGATCCCGACGCTGCAGAACATCAAGCAGCTGCGCGGCCCGCAGTTCCTGCACGTGGTCACGCGCAAGGGCCAGGGCTACAAGCTGGCCGAGGCCGATCCGGTGGCCTACCACGGCCCTGGCAAGTTCGATCCGGCCGTGGGCCTGGTCAAGCCGGCGACGCCGCCCAAGCCGACCTTCACGCAGGTGTTCGGGCAGTGGCTGTGCGACATGGCGGCGCAGGACCACCGGCTGGTCGGCATCACGCCGGCGATGCGCGAAGGCTCCGGCATGGTGGAGTTCCAGCAGCGCTTTCCCGACCGCTACCACGACGTCGGCATCGCCGAACAGCACGCGGTGACCTTCGCCGCGGGCCTCGCCTGCGAAGGCCTGAAGCCGGTGGTGGCGATCTATTCCACCTTCCTGCAGCGCGGCTACGACCAGTTGATCCACGACGTGGCGCTGCAGAACCTGCCGGTGGTGTTCGCGCTGGACCGCGCCGGCCTGGTGGGTGCCGACGGCCCCACGCATGCCGGCGCCTACGACATCGCCTACCTGCGCTGCATCCCGAACGTGAGCATCGCCTGCCCGGCCGACGAGAACGAGACGCGCAAGCTGCTGACCACCGCGTACCAGCAGGAGCATCCGGTGGCCGTGCGCTATCCGCGCGGCGCCGGCATCGGTGCCGCGGTCGAGGCGAACCTGCAGCCGCTGCCCTTCGGCAAGGGCGAACTGCGGCGGCAGGGCCAGCGCGTGGCCGTGCTGGCCTTCGGCACGCTGCTGTACCCGGCGCTGCAGGCGGCGGAGCGGCTGGACCTCACCGTGGCGAACATGCGCTGGGTCAAGCCGCTCGATACCGAGCTGCTGCTGCAGCTGGCCGCCAGCCACGACGCGCTGGTGACGGTGGAAGAGGGCGCGATCATGGGCGGGGCGGGCAGCGCCGTGAGCGAGGCGCTGCAGGCGGCCGGCATCGCCAAGCCGGTGCTGCAACTCGGCCTGCGCGACACGTACGTGCCGCACGGCGACCCGGCCCGGCTGCTGGCGATGCAGGGCCTGGATGCCGCCGGCATCGAGGCCTCGATCCGCGCGCGCTTCGGCGGCATGTTCGATCGCGCCGCGCCGAACCTGAAGGTGGTTTCCTGAACCGGGTCTGGCCTGGCTGGAATCCGTAGGCTGGCGGTGAGCCGCGAAGCGCGCGAACCCCAGCTTGCTGCGCGACGCTGATCGCTGGGGTTCCTGCGTCACCCCAGCCTACTTCGTCCCGCGACGGTCTCGCCTGCTATTCCGACTGTTCCGCAAGGGAAAACACGGGCTGACAGAACCCTGTCATTTCCGAGAATGAGCGTCCCTGTGAGCCGCTACCGAAGGTGCGGAACATCCACTCATTCCAGGAGACACCATGGATCGTCGATCGCTCATCAAGAATGCAGGCATCGCGGGTGTGCTTGCGTCCGGCATCGCGCCGGCCGTGCATGCACAGGCCGCCATCCGCTGGCGTCTCGCTTCCAGTTTCCCGAAGTCGCTCGACACGCTCTACGGCGGCGCAGAGGTCTTCGCCGATCGCGTCAAGGCCATGACGGGCGGCAAGTTCGAGATCTCCACCCACGCGGCCGGCGAGCTGATGCCCGCCTTCGGCGTGGTCGACGGCGTGCAGCAGGGCACCGTGGAATGCGCGCATACCGCGCCCTACTATTTCTTCGGCAAGAGCGAGGTCTTCGCGCTCGGCTGCGCCATTCCCTTCGGCCTGAACAGCCGGCAGATGACGGCGTGGATGCACGAGGGCAACGGCCTGAAGCTGATGCGCGAGTTCTACGCCAAGTACAACATCATCAACTTCCCGGCCGGCAACACGGGCGCGCAGATGGGCGGCTGGTACCGCAAGGAGATCAAGTCGATCGCCGACATCAAGGGCCTGAAGTTCCGCGTCGGCGGCTTCGCCGGCCGCGTGGTCGAGCGCATGGGCGGCGTGCCGCAGAACATCCCCGGCGGCGAGATCTACCAGGCGCTGGAGAAGGGCACCATCGACGCCGCGGAATGGGTGGGGCCGTACGACGACCTCAAGCTCGGTTTCCACAAGGTGGCCCAGTTCTACTACTACCCCGGCTGGTGGGAAGTGGGCCCCGAACTCGACGTGCTGATCAACACCAAGGCCTTCGAAGCCCTGTCGGCCGAGAACAAGGCCATCGTGCAGGCCGCCGCCGCCGAAGCGCACCACCACGTGCAGGCCCGCTACGACGCCCGCAACCCCGATGCGCTCAAGACGCTGGTGGCCCAGGGCACGAAGCTGCGGCCCTTCCCGGCGGACGTGATGAACACCGCGTTCAAGCAGTCGATGGCGCTGTACGACGAGATCGGCACCAAGAACGCGGACTGGAAGAAGATCTACGCGGACTACTCCAAGTTCCGCCAGGAGGAAAACCTCTGGTTCCAGTTCACGGAGGCGAGCCTGGACAACTTCCTGCAGGCGCAGGTGAAGGCCAAGCGGCTCTGAGGGCGAGCGATATCGAATGCAAAAGGGGGCCTACGGGCCCCTTTTGCATCGGTGGGCCAGCCTGCACACGGGCCATCCAGTCGCCACATACCGCGGGAAATCCCTAGCACCGCGTGCCAGCCCCCTGAAAGCTTGCCCGCCCGCGGCAGAACCATCATCGGCGGTACATCTTCTACTCCAGGGCAGTTCATGGACCGTCGTTCCGTTCTCAAGCACGCAGGCATCGCGGGCGTCCTCGCTTCCGCCGTCGCCCCCGCCGTCCACGCGCAGGCCGCCATCCGCTGGCGCATCGCCTCCAGCTTCCCGAAGTCCCTCGACACGATCTACGGCGGCGCCGAAGTCTTCGCCCAGAAGGTCAGGCAGCTCTCGGGCGGCAAGTTCGAGGTCTCGGTGCATGCCGCCGGCGAGCTGATGCCCGCCTTCAACGTGGTCGACGGCGTCCAGCAGGGCACCGTGGAGGCCGCCCACACGGCGCCCTACTACTTCTTCGGCAAGGACGAGACCTTCGCCATCGGCGGCGCGATCCCCTTCGGCCTGAACAGCCGCCAGATGAGCGCGTGGAGCTTCGAGGGCAATGGCCTGAAGCTGATGCGCGAGTTCTACGCCAAGTACAACATGATCAGCTTCCCCTGCGGCAACACCGGCGCGCAGATGGGCGGCTGGTACCGCAAGGAGATCAAGTCCGCCGCCGACATCAAGGGCCTGAAGTTCCGCGTCGGCGGCTTCGCCGGCCGCGTGGTGGAGCGCATGGGCGGCGTGCCGCAGAACATCCCCGGCGGCGAGATCTACCAGGCCCTGGAGAAGGGCACCATCGACGCCGCCGAATGGATCGGCCCCTATGACGACCTGAAGCTCGGGTTCCACAAGGTCGCGCCCTACTACTACTACCCGGGCTGGTGGGAAGGCGGCCTGCAGCTGGACCTGTACGTGAACCAGAAGGCGTACGACGCCCTCAGCGCGGAGAACAAGGCGATGGTCGAAGCCGCTTCCGCCTACGCCCACGTGGACATGCAGGCCAAGTACGACGCGCGCAATCCGGCCGCCCTGAAGCAGCTGGTCGCGCAGGGCGCCAAGCTGCGCCCCTTCCCGGCCGACGTGATGGCCGACGCCTTCAAGCAGTCGATGGCCCTGTACCAGGAGCTGAATGCCAAGAACCCGGCGTGGAACAAGGTGTACGGCGACTACGCGAAGTTCCGCTCGGACCAGAACCTCTGGTTCCGCTTCACCGAAGCGACGTTCGACCGGTTCATGCAGGCGCAGAAGCTGTAAACCGTCGGCTCCGCCTCCCCCGTCACCCCCCGCCTCCCCCGTCACCCCCGCGGAGGCGGGGGCCCAGGACACGCGCTGCGCGCGTGCTCTGGATCCCCGCCTGCGCGGGGATGACGGTGAAAAGGGCCCCCCGACAGGGGCCCTTCTTGTTCCAGATCAACGAACGCTCTCTTTCCCTCCGCCAGGGCCGCCGTGACAGCCCGCTGACAGCCTGCCGAATACCCAGGCATCGATCATGCGGCGGCTCTCGCCCAACAACGAAGGAGATCGTTCGAACATGGATCGCCGTTCCATCCTGAAGAACGCCGGCATCGCCGGCGTGCTCGCCGCGGGCGTCGCGCCCGCCGTGCATGCGCAGGCCGCCATCCGCTGGCGCCTCGCTTCCAGCTTCCCGAAGTCGCTCGACACGATCTACGGCGCCGCCGAGGTGTTCGCCAACCAGGTCAAGGCGATGTCTGGGGGCAAGTTCGAGATCTCCGTGCATGCCGCCGGCGAGCTGATGCCCGCGTTCGGCGTCGTCGACGGCGTCGAGAAGGGCACTGTCGAAGCCTGCCACACCGTCCCGTACTACTTCTTCGGCAAGGACGAGACCTTCGCGATCGGCGCCGCCATCCCCTTCGGCCTGAACAGCCGGCAGATGACGGCGTGGATGTACGAAGGCAACGGCCTGAAGCTGATGCGCGAGTTCTACGGCAAGTACAACATCATCAACTTCCCGGGCGGCAACACGGGCGCCCAGATGGGCGGCTGGTTCCGCAAGGAGCTGAAGACGGCCGCCGACGTCAAGGGACTGAAGTTCCGCATCGGCGGCTTCGCCGGCCGGATCGTCGAGCGCATGGGCGGCGTGCCGCAGAACATCCCCGGCGGCGAGATCTACCAGGCGCTGGAGAAGGGCACCATCGACGCCGCCGAATGGGTCGGCCCGTACGACGACCAGAAGCTGGGCTTCAACAAGGTCGCCCCGTTCTACTACTACCCCGGCTGGTGGGAAGGCGGTCCGCAGGTGGACCTGTTCATCAACCAGAAGGCCTACAACGCGCTGCCCGCGGAATACAAGGCGATCGTCGAGGCCGCCTCCAGCCACGCGCACGTGGACATGCAGGCCAAGTACGACGCCCGCAACCCGGTGGCGCTCAAGCAGCTGGTGGGCAACGGCGCCAAGCTGCGGGCCTTCCCGAACGACCTGATGACCCAGGCCTTCAAGATCTCGATGCAGGTGTACGACGAGCTGTCGGCGAAGAATCCGAGCTGGAAGAAGGTGTACGAGGATTACGCCAAGTTCCGCTCGGACCAGAACCTCTGGTTCCGCTTCACCGAGGCGACCTTCGACCGCTTCATGCAGTCGCAGAAGCTCTGATGACTGGCGGCGCGCAGCGCCGAGGTCATTCCGTCATCAGCTCATGCAAAAAGCCGCACGCTGTGCGGCTTTTTGCTTTACAGAATCGGCTGTCAAGTCAGCCGTGGCTGAAACCGGTGCAAGGCTACTGACAGCTTTGCGGGGCACCGCGGCGCATCATGCGCGCGCCTTCCCATTCCAACCACTCTCTCTTCCTCCTTTTCCATGGACCGTCGTTCCCTCATCAAGCGCGCCGGCATCGCCGGCGTGCTCGCATCCGGCATCGCGCCCGCGGTGCATGCACAGGCCGCCGTGCGCTGGCGCCTCGCCTCCAGCTTCCCCAAGTCGCTCGACACCATCTTCGGCAGCGCCGAAGTCATGTCGAAGACGGTCAAGGAGCTGTCCGGCGGCAAGTTCGAAATCTCCGTGCATGCCGGTGGCGAGCTGATGCCGCCCTTCGGCGTGGTCGATGCCCTGCAGAACGGCACGATCGAGATGGCGCAGACCGCGCCCTACTACTTCACCGGCAAGGACCCGATCTTCGCGTTCGGCTGCGCCGTGCCCTTCGGCCTGAATGCCCGCCAGATGGACTCCTGGATGGAGCACGGCAACGGCCGCAAGCTGATGGACGCCTTCTACGCCAAGTACAACATCAAGAGCTTCAGCGCGGGCAACACCGGCACCCAGATGGGCGGCTGGTACCGCAAGGAGATCAAGACCGTCGCCGACCTCAAGGGCCTGAAGATGCGCATGGGCGGCGGCCTGTTCGGCGAGGCGATGGCCAAGCTGGGCGTGGTGGCGCAGAACATGCCGGCCGGCGAGGTGTACCAGGCGCTCGAGAAGGGCACGCTGGACGCCACCGAGTTCGTCGGCCCGTACGACGACGAGAAGCTGGGCTTCAACAAGGTCGCGCCCTTCTACTACTACCCCGGCTGGTGGGAAGGCGGCGCGGAGCTCGAGTTCTTCGTCAACACCAAGGCCCTTGCCGCGCTGTCGCCCGAGAACAAGGCGATCCTGGAGGCGGCCTGCGCCGTCGCCGCGCGCGACATGACGGCCAAGTACGACGCCGTGAACCCGACCGCGCTCAAGCGCCTGGTCGCCGCCAAGACCAAGCTGATGCCCTTCTCCAAGGACATCATGGACGCGGGCTGGAAGGCCTCGATGCAGGTGTTCGCGGAACACGAGGCGAAGTCGCCCGAGTTCAAGAAGATCCACCAGGACATGCGCGCCTTCCAGCGCGACCAGATCCTGTGGACCCGCTTCTCGGAGTACCGCTTCGACACGTACATGACCTCGGTCAAGGTCTGATGACCGGATGACCGCGCGCTGCGCACCGCGATGACTGCAATGACAGGTCATCGATGCGCAGCGAGCTCAGGAAGGCCCGCGCGAGCGGGCCTTCGTCATTTCGTCATCCGCTCATCCGGCATCATGTAGCCATGGACCACAACCTTCCCCTCATCACCACCATCGCCGCCGGCCTCGGGCTCGCGCTGGTGCTCGGCTTCGTGGCCGCGCGCCTGCGGCTGCCGGCGCTGGTCGGCTACCTGCTGGCCGGTGTGGTGCTCGGGCCCTTCACGCCGGGTTTCGTGGCCGACACGAAGCTCGCCTCGGAGCTGGCCGAGATCGGCGTGATGCTGCTGATGTTCGGCGTCGGCCTGCATTTCTCCCTCGGCGACCTGCTGGCCGTGCGGCGCATCGCGGTGCCGGGCGCGATCGTGCAGATCGCAGCCGCCACCGCGATGGGCGTCGCCGTGGCCAGCCTGTGGGGCTGGGGCCTGGCGGCGGCCGTGGTGTTCGGCATCGCGCTGTCGGTGGCGAGCACCGTGGTGCTGCTGCGGGCACTGGAAAGCCTGGGCCAGCTCGATACCTTCAATGGCCGCATCGCCGTCGGCTGGCTGGTGGTCGAGGACCTCGCCATGGTGGTCGTGCTGGTGCTGCTGCCCCCGGTCGCCGCGGCGCTCGCGGGCTCGGCAACGTCGACGCCGCAGGACGTGGCGCGCGACATCGGCTGGACGCTGCTGCAGGTCGCGTTCTTCGTCGCGCTGATGCTGGTGGTGGGACGGCGCGTGTTCCCCTGGCTGCTGTGGCAGGTGCAGAAGCTCGGCTCGCGCGAGCTGTTCACGCTGTGCGTCGTGGCGGCTGCGGTGAGCATCGCCTATGGCGCCACCAAGCTGTTCGGCGTGTCCTTCGCGCTGGGCGCGTTCTTCGCCGGCATGGTGCTGCGCGAATCGCAGTTCAGCCACCGGGCGGCGGAGGAGACGCTGCCGCTGCGCGACGCCTTCGCGGTGCTGTTCTTCGTCTCCGTGGGCATGCTGTTCGACCCGCGCATCCTGCTCGACGCGCCCTTCCGCGTGCTGGCCGTGGTCGGCGTGATCGTGCTGGGCAAGTCGATCGCGGCGGCCCTGCTGGTGCTGCTGCTGCGCTACCCGCTGCATACCGCGCTGACGGTCTCGGCGAGCCTGGCGCAGATCGGCGAGTTCTCGTTCATCCTGATCGGCCTGGGCGGCACCCTCGGCGTCGTGCCGGCGCAGGCGCAGAGCCTGGTGGTGGCCGGCGCGCTGATCTCCATCGCGCTGAACCCGCTGGTGTTCCGCGCCATCGAGCCGGTGCAGCGCTGGCTGCTGGCGCGCTCGCAACTGGCCCGCGACCTGGCGGCCCGCGACGACCCGCTGGCGGAGCTGCCCATGAGCACGGACCCCAAGTACCTGTCGCAGCAGGTCGTGCTGGTGGGCTACGGGCGCGTGGGCCGCAAGCTGGCCGAGGCGCTGCTGGCGCACCACGTCCCCTTCGTGGTGGTGGAGCAGAACCGCGCGCTCGTGGAGGAACTGCGGGCCAGCGGCGTGCCGGCCGTGTTCGGCGACGCCGCGCTGCCGGAGGTGCTGGTCCAGGCCCACGTGGCGCGCGCCCGCATGCTGGTGATCGCCACGCCCGACACGCTGGGCGTGCGCCAGATGGCGACCCATGCGCGCCTGCTGAATCCGCCGATCGAGCTGGCCGTGCGTTCGCACAACGAGGAGGAGGCGCGGCGGCTGGAGCAGGAACTCACCGGCAGCGTCTTCGTCGGCGAGCACGAACTCGCCCGCGCGATGACGCGCCACGTGCTGGAGAGGTGCCATGCATGAGGTTGCGGGCGCAATTCACCGGTTGGTGAATCGGTCCGGAGCAAGGCGGGGCCGCTTTCGTAGGCTGGCGGTGAGCCGCGCCAGCGCGCGAACCCCAGCGATGCAGCAGCGCTGGGGTTCCGGCGCTTGCGCGCGTCACCGCCAGCCTACGCAAGCCGCGCAAGCCGCGTTGACAGCATCCCACCAGCGCCTTAAAGTGCTTAATTAACCGTTTAGAGAATTAATCCGGAGACCCAGACCATGCAGAAGCGCTTCTTCCTCCAGGCCGTTGCTGCCACGGCGGTGCTAGTCGCCGCCTTTCCCGCGGCCGCCCAGAACTGGAAGCCCACCCGCCCGATCAACCTGATCGTGCCGTGGGCGGCCGGCGGCTCGACCGACCAGGTCACCCGCGTCGCCGCCGCCGAAATGGAGAAGGCGCTGGGCCAGACGATCGTCATCGTCAACCAGCCCGGCGCGTCCGGCGCCATCGGCACCAAGAGCGCGCTCGATGCGGCCAAGGACGGCTACACCTGGACGGCCGGCGCCGCGCAGGACCTGGGCGCCTACCAGGCCCTGGGCTCCGTCAACACCAGCATCAAGGACTGGCACCTGTTCCTGAGCGTGGCCAACATCCAGGTGATCGGCGTCAACCCGTCGCGCCCCTGGAAGACCGCCAAGGAACTGCTGGACGACATGAAGAAGCGCCCGGGCCAGATCAGCGTGGCCACCGCCGGCGTGACCTCCGCCGCGCACAACGCCATGGACCAGATCGTCAAGGCCACCGGCGTGAAGTACAAGGAAGTGTCCTATGACGGCGGCAACCCCGCCGTCGTGGCCACCGTCGCCGGCGAGGCCGACCTGACCACGCAGCTGGCGGTGGAGCAGGCCGACATGATCCGCGGCAAGCGCCTGCGCCCGCTGGCCGCCGTGAGCGACAAGCCGCTGGAGCTGGAAGGCTACGGCACCATCCCGCCGCTGTCGGCGACGGTGCCCGGCTTCACCGCGCCGGCCAACTACTTCGGCATCTTCATCCCGCACGGCGTGCCGGACGAAGTCGTGAAGACCGTCGAGCGCATCTGGACCCAGAACATCGCCAAGAGCGAAGCGATGAAGAAGTACGCCGTCAGCCGCGGCGCGCTGTTCAACCCGCTGTCCGGCGAGGCCGCGCAGAAGGCCGTGTTCCCGGCCGTGCAGACCAACGTCTGGAACCTGCATGCCAGCGGCAAGACCAAGGTGGCGCCCGACACCGTGGGCATCCCCAAGCCGTAATCCGCCGCGATGACCGATCCCGCGCTGGTTCCCGAGCACTCCGTCGCGAGGGGGACCGATGAAGAGGCCGCGTCGCCGCGTTCCGACCTGAAGGACGCGGTCGGCTGGATCGTGTTCGGCCTCGCGGTGCTGGTCGGCTCCCTCACGATGGACCGGCTGGAGCAGCAGAACATCAACCCGGTCACCGTGCCGGGGCTGCTGCCCGGCCTGCTGGGCATCGCGATGATCCTGCTGGGCGCGATCATGGCCGTGCGCAGCTGGCGCCGCGGCGCGCTCGCCACGCGGCTGCCGCCGGCCACGGCGCACCAGCGCGAGGAGCGCAAGCGCGTCGCCATCGCGGTGGCGCTGTGCTGCGGCTACGGCATCGTGCTGGTGGGCCACGGCATCCCGTTCTGGCTCGCCTCCACCCTGTACGTGACGGCCTCGATCCTGATCTTCCAGCGCATGGCGGAAGACCCCGCCGAACGCCGGCTGACCGCGCGCGCCTGGGCCAAGGCCTTCGTGATCGCCGTCGTCGCCTCGGTGATCACCTGGCTGGTGTTCGAGCGCGTGTTCCTGGTCCGCCTTCCCTGACGCTTTCCGCCTTTCGCCCACGCCTTCCATGCTGCAAGGACTGCAGGACCTCGGGTCCGCCTACCTGAGTTTCATGAACCCGCTCACGCTCCTCTATGGGCTGGGCGGGGCTTTCGTGGGCATCGTCATGGGCATCCTGCCGGGGCTGTCGGCCACGCTGGCCATCGCCCTGCTCACCACGCTCACGATCAAGCTCCAGGCCAACGACGCGATCCTGGTCCTGATCTGCTCCTACGTCGGCGCACTCTATGGCGGCTCGCGCACGGCCATCCTGCTGAACATTCCCGGCACCGCGGCCAACGCCGCCTCCTGTGCCGACGGCCACGCGCTGGCGCTGCAGGGACAGGCCGGCCGCGCGATCGGCATCGCCACTTCCGGCGCCTTCGTCAGCACGCTGATCGGGGTGCTGTGCCTGGCGCTGTTCACGCCGGCGCTGTCGGAAGTCGCGCTGCAGTTCGGCGCCTTCGAGTTCTTCTGGCTGGCGCTGTTCGGCGTCACGATCTCCGGCAGCATCGTCGGTGGCGACGCGCTCAAGGGCTGGCTGATGGGCCTGCTGGGCCTGTTCCTGGCGCAGGTGGGGCAGGAGAGCCTGTATGCCTTCGACCGCTTCACCTTCGGCTGGGATGAACTCTCCGGCGGCATCGCGCTGATCCCGGCGCTGGTGGGCGCCTTCGGCCTCGCCGAGGTGCTGACCACGCTGGCCGATCCCATCGAGCGCAAGATCGTCGACCTGAAGGACTCGGTGCTTCCGCGCTGGCGCGAGGTCATCAAGTACAAGTGGACGGTGCTGCGCTCGGGCGTGATCGGCGTGATGACCGGGCTGCTGCCCGGCGTCGGCGAGGACGCCGGCGCCTGGATGTCGTATGCGGCGGCGAAGGCCGTGAGCAAGGAGAAGGAGCAGTTCGGCAAGGGCTCCATCGACGGCCTGATGGCCGCCGAGACGGGCGACATGTCGTCGATCCCGGGCCACATCATTCCCTGCCTGGCGCTGGGCATCCCCGGCTCGGCGCCTTCGGCGGTGCTGATGGCGGCGATGATCATCCACGGCGTGCAGCCCGGCCCCATGCTGATGATCCAGCATCCGCAGTTCATCTACCACGTGGTCGCGATGACCACGCTGGCCTCGATCACGATCCTGCTGTTCGGCCTGTTCGGCGTGCGGCCGCTGCTGCACATCCTGAAGGTGCGGCGCGGCATCCTGATGCCGATCGTGTTCCTGCTCTGCACGGTGGGCGCCTTCGCCACGGCCTCGCGCCTGTTCGACATCTACGCCATGCTGTTCATCGGCGTCGGTGCCTACTTCCTGCGCCGCCGCGGCTACGAGATGGCGCCGCTGGTGCTGGGCCTCGTGCTCGGCCCGCTCCTGGACAAGAGCCTGCGCCGCGGCCTGGTGCTGTCGGACGGCAGCATCGGCCCCTTCTTCACCCGCCCGATCGCGATGGCCTTCGCCGCCGTCACGATCTTCACCATCCTGCTGTACGTGCCGCCGTTCAAGCGGGCCGTGGTGGGCGTGCGCACGGCGCTCGTGGATGCGCTGCGCGGCATGTTCGCGCGCCGCGCCTGAGGAAGCCGCGATGCGATTCGCTCTCTGCAACGAGGTGCTGCAGCCATTGCCTTTCGGCGAGCAGTGCCGGCTCGCCGCGGCGCTCGGCTACGACGGGCTGGAGGTCGCCCCGTTCACGCTGGCCGAGGATCCGATGGCGATCACCGATGCGCAGGCGCGCGAGTTCGCCGGCATCGCGCAGGACCACGGGTTGCACATCTTCGGCCTGCACTGGCTGCTGGTCGCGCCGGCCGGGCTGTCGATCGTCAGCGCCGATGCCGGCCTGCGGCAGCGCACGACGCAGGTCATGACGCGGCTGGTCGAACTGTGCGCGCTGATGGGGGGCAGCTACCTGGTGCACGGCTCGCCGAAGCAGCGCAGCGTGCCGGAGGGCAGCACCCGCGAGCAGGGCTGGGAGCGCGCCCGCGCATGCCTGCAAGCGGCCGGCGAGGCCGCCGCGCGTCACGGCGTGACCTACTGCCTGGAGCCGCTGTCGCGGCGCGAGACCGACCTGTTCAACACCGTCGAAGAGGCGGCGCGCATGGTCGACGAGATCGGCTCGCCGGGGCTGCGCACCATGATCGACTGCAGTGCCGCCGGCCAGACCGAAAGCGAGCCGGTCGACCGCCTCATGGCGCAGTGGATGCCGCGCGGCGTGATCGCCCACGTGCAGGTGAACGACCCCAACCGCCGCGGCCCGGGGCAGGGCGGGATGGACTTCGGCCCCATCCTGCGCGTGCTGGCGCGCATGGAAGCGGCGGGCCATTTCCCCGGCATCGTGGCCGTGGAGCCCTTCGACTACGTGCCCGACGGGCCGGGCTGCGCGTCGCGCGCGATCGGCTACCTGCAGGGCGTGCTGCAAGGCATCGCGACCCATGAGTGACGCCCCCGTGTTCGCGCTGCGCGCGATCGAGCTGTACGAGCGGCCCGTGAAGCTGCGCATGCCCTTCCGCTTCGGCGTGGTCACGCTGACCGAATCGCCGCAGGCCTTCGCCCGGGTGCGCATCGAGTTGCCGGACGGCCGCAGTGCCTGGGGCGCGGCGGCCGAACTGATGGCGCCCAAGTGGTTCGACAAGAACCTGGCGCTGTCCAACGAGGACAACTTCGCGCAGCTGCGCAGCGTGCTGGCGCTGGCGCGGTCCGCCTATCTGTCCGACGCCGCGCCGGCCAGCGCCTTCGGCCATTTCGCCCGCCACCACGCGGCGCATGCGCAAGCCGCCGCGGGCGCCGGCTTCAATCCGCTGCTCGCCAGCTACGGGCCGGCGCTGGTGGACCGTGCGGTGCTCGATGCGCTGTGCCGCGCGCTGGGCGTGTCGTTCTACGAAGCGATGCGCACGAATGTCCCGGGCCTGGGCGCTGCGCATCCCTCCTTCGCCGGCGTCGCCTTCGACGCCTTCCTGCGCGGCCTCGCGCCCGCGGCGACGATCCACGCCCGCCACACGGTGGGCCTGGTGGACGCGATCACGCGGGCCGACCAGAAGGAGCGGGTGGGCGACGGCCTGCCGGAGACGCTGGAGGAAGTGGTGCAGGCCTACGGCCATCGCTACTTCAAGCTGAAGGTCGGCGGCAACGTGCAAGCCGACCTCGATCGGCTGCAGGCGATCGCGGCGGTGCTCGATCGCGCGACCGGGCCCTACTACGCCTCCCTCGACGGCAACGAGCAGTACGAGAGCGCCGAGGGCGTGCTGGAACTGGTGCGCGCGGTGCAGGCCGACGCGAAGCTGCAGCGCCTGTGGCAATCCGTCCTGTTCATCGAGCAGCCGATCGCCCGCAAGCTGGCGCTGCAGGTGGACCTGCGCGCGACGGACCTGGGCAAGCCGGTGATCATCGACGAGTCCGACGGCGAGATCGACAGCTTCGTGCAGGCCCGGGCGCACGGCTATGCCGGCGTGTCGTCCAAGACCTGCAAGGGCTTCTACAAGTCGCTGCTCAATGCGGCGCGCTGCGTTGCATGGAACCGGGAGGAGGGCGCGCCTCGCTACTTCATGTCCGCCGAGGACCTGACGACCCAGGCCGGGCTGGCCGTGCAGCAGGACCTGGCGCTGGTGAACCTGCTGGGGATCCGGCACGTGGAGCGCAACGGGCATCACTACGTGGACGGCATGAAGGCGCTGCCGCGCGCCGAGCAGGAGGCTTTCCTGCGGGCGCACCCCGACCTGTACGAGGACAGCCACGGGGCGGTGCGGCTGCGCATCCGCGGCGGCGAGATCGCGATCGGCTCGCTGGCGTGCACCGGCTTCGCGAGCGGCGCCTCGCCGGATTTCGGCGCGATGCAGCCGCTGTGAATGCGGCCTTGCAGGCTGGCGGTGACCGCGCGCAACGCGCGCCGGGAACCCCAGCTACGCGGCGCTCGCTGACCGCTGGGGTTCCCGCGCTGCGCGGGTCACCGCCAGCCTACGCCGTCTGTTCGCGCTGCGGTGCGGAGGCTTCCTCCGGCGGCTCCCTGGTTGGCGAGCCTTCGGCCGAGCAGCAACTGCCGGATGCGCCTCATGCCGGGCAGCTTGGCACCGGCGCCCGAATGCCCTTGCAGGAGGGCTCCTAGAGCAGCAGGAACGCGAGTGCCGCGACCAGCGTCGGCCCGGCCGCGCCGAGCAGCAGCCCCAGCGCGCCGATGCTCTGATCCTCGAAGCCATCGCGCAGCAGGGCCACGCCGGCGGGATTCGGCGCGTTCGCGATCACGGTGAGCCCACCGCCGGCGACCGCGCCCGCGACCAGCGCATAGCGCGCCGCGGGCGAGAGGCCCTCGATCAGCGAGCCGAGATAGGTGAGGGCGGCGTTGTCGGTCACGGCCGTCAGCCCCAGCGCGCCGAAGAAGAGGGTGGTGGCGTCCATCGAGGAGACCAGCGGCTGCAGCCACCACTGCTGCACTCCGCCGAGGACCACGAGGCCGGCCAGGAAGAAGGCCACCAGCAGCGCCTCGCGGATCAGCAGCGGCTCCTGGTAGCGCGCATAGGCCGTGGTGAAGCCGAGGAAGAACAGGAACAGGCCGAAGAACACCACCGGGTGGTGTGCCGTGACGACCACGCCGGCCAGGAAGGCGAGATGGACCAGCCGCACGCTCACCGGCACGTCGCCCCCTTGCGACGCAGCGTCCTGCGCTGGCGCCGCGCCGAGGTGCCGTCGCAGCAGCCAGCACGCGGCCGTCGCATTCACCAGCACGGCGAGCGCCGCCTTCCAGCCGAAGGTTCGGGCCATGAAGGCGGAATCCCAGTCCCAGGCCGAGGCGACCATCAGCACCGGCGGCGCGGCGTAGGAGGTCAGCGTGCCGCCGATCGACACGTTGACGAACAGCACGCCCAGCGCGAGGTACTTCCAGCGCTCCGGCACGGCGGCGCGGAACACGCCGGGCCGCAGCAGCAAGGCGGCGAGCGTCATCGCGGCCGGTTCGGTGACCAGCGATCCGAGCAGGGGCAGGATCGCAAGGCACAGCCACACGGTGGCCAGGCCGGTCTCCACCGGCAGCAGACGCGCGCCGCGCTGCACCGTGGCCTGCAGCGCCGCCATCACCGGATGCGACGCAGCGATGACCATGACCACGAACACGAACAGCGGCTCCGTGTACTGGCGCGACTCGACGTACGCGAAGGCATCGTTCCAGCCCGCGAGCGCGGCCATCGCGAGCACCAGCACGAGGGCCCAGAAGCCGAACACGACCTCCACTTCGCCGAGCAGGTGGAACAGCCCTTCGTGGCGCGGAAAGCGGTGCGCGAGGCGCTCGAACTGGTGCGCCGCGAAGGTGTGCACCAGGGCGGCCGCGAACAGGCAGGCGGCGACGGCGTCGATGGCAGTCAAGCTTGGGTGGCTCCAGGAAAAAGGGGCCCTTTCGGGCCCCGGATGGTAGCGCCGCTGGCGCCTACTTCTTGCCGCCGAACAGGTCCTGCATGTCCTTGTCCTGCTGCTCGCCGGTGGTGAGCGGCGGCGGCGCCAGCGGATCGCTGGCCGCCGCGCCGGGGGCCACGGCGCCCAGATCCGGCGGAGGGGCGAAAGGATCGGTGCCCGGCGCGTCGGTCGGCATCTCGATCTTCACCTTGTCCAGGTCGATGGTTTCCTGCTTGTCGCGCGAGACGATGCCGGGGAACGCGATGATCAGGCCGACCATCAGCACCTGGATCAGCACGAAGGGCACCGCGCCCCAGTAGATCTGCATGGTGGTGACCGGGGCGATCGGCTTGCGCGTGAGCTTGTCCATGTACTCCTTGTTCGGGGCCACGCTGCGCAGGTAGAACAGCGCGAAGCCGAACGGCGGGTGCATGAACGAAGTCTGCATGTTCACGGCCAGCAGCACGCCGAACCAGACCAGGTCGATGCCCAGCTTCTCGGCCACCGGGCCGATCAGCGGCACCACGATGAACGACAGCTCGAAGAAGTCGAGGAAGAAGGCCAGGAAGAAGATCAGCAGGTTCACCACGATCAGGAAGCCGACCTGGCCGCCGGGCAGGCCGGTGAGCAGGTGCTCGACCCAGCGCGGGCCGTCCACGCCCTGGAACACCAGGCTGAAGAAGGTGGAGCCGATCAGGATGAAGACGACGAAGGAAGCCAGCTTGGTCGTGGTGTTGAGGGCCTGCTTCAGGAGCGAGAAGGACAGGCGGCCACGGGCGACCGCCATGATGAAGGCGCCCAGCGCACCCATGGCGCCGCCTTCGGTCGGGGTGGCGATGCCCAGGAAGATGGTGCCCAGCACCAGGAAGATCAGCAGCAGCGGCGGGATCAGCACGAAGGTCACGCGTTCGGCCATGCGCGAGAGCAGGCCGATGCGCAGGATCTTGTTGATCACCGCGATCACGAAGGCGAGCAGCACGCCGGCGCACAGCGAGACCACGATGGTCTCGTCGGTCGGTGCCGTGGTCACGCGGCCGTCGGTCCACCAGCCGACCACGCGGGCCCAGTTCTCGCCCAGGTAGATCGCCACGCCGGCGGAGATCAGCGTCAGCACCAGCAGCGAAGGCAGGCCGGCATCGCCGTTGTCCTCCCGGATCGAGCGGGCCTCCAGCGGCAGCGCGGGCGCCCACTTGGGCTTGAACAGCGCGGCGCCGATCACGTACGAAGCGTAGATGCCGGTAAGCAGGAAGCCGGGGATGAAGGCGCCCTTGTACATGTCCCCCACGCTGCGACCGAGCTGGTCGGCCAGCACGATCAGCACCAGCGAGGGCGGGATGATCTGCGCCAGCGTGCCGGAGGCGGCGATGACGCCGGTGGCGAGCCGGCGGTCGTAGCCGTAGCGCAGCATGATGGGCAGCGAGATCAGGCCCATGGAGATCACCGAGGCGGCGACGACGCCGGTGGTCGCCGCCAGCAGTGCGCCCACGAAGATCACGGCCAGCGCCAGGCCGCCGCGCACCGGGCCGAACAGCTGGCCGATCGTGTCCAGCAGATCTTCGGCCATGCCGCTGCGCTCGAGGATCAGGCCCATGAGCGTGAAGAACGGGATGGCCAGCAGCGTGTCGTTCTGCATGATGCCGAAGATGCGCAGGGGCAGGGCCTGCATCAGCGACTCGGGCAGCACGCCCAACTCGATGCCCACCAGGCCGAAGAAGAGGCCGCAGGCCCCGAGGCTGAAGGCCACCGGGAATCCGAACAGCAGGAAGACGATCAGCCCCATGAACATGATCGGGGCCAGGTTCTGTGCGATGAACTGCGTCATTGTCGTTGTGCTCCTCGTTCGGGCCGCTTACAGGCGACCCTGGGCTTCGGCCTGGCGGCGCAGTTCCTCCGCCAGTTCCTCTTCGGCTGTCTTGGCGACCTTCTTCTCCGTCGGATCGGGGATCAGCCCGCGCAGGAAGGCGATGCGCTTGATGAATTCGGAGATCCCCTGCAGCAGCAGCAGCGCGAAGCCGGTAGGCATCAGGAGGTACACCGGCCAGCGGATCAGGCCGCCCGCATTGGACGAGACCTCACCGGAGCGGAAGCCCTGGAGGAAGAAGGGGATGCCGAACCACAGCACCGCGAGGCACATCGGCGTGAGGAAGAACGCGAATCCGATCACGTCGATCCAGATCTGCTGGCGCTTGGACAGCCGGCTGGACACCACGTCGATCTTCACGTGCTCGCCATGCAGCAGCGTGTAGCCGGACGCGAGCAGGAAGGCGCCGGCGAACAGGTACCACTGCACTTCGAGGTAGGCGTTGGAGCTGACGTTGAAGGCCTTGCGCACCATCGCGTTGACGGCGCTGATCAGCGTCGAGCCGAGGATCAGCCAGATCACCCACTTGCCGACCTGGGCGTTCAGCCAGTCGATCGCCCCCGAGAGTTTCAAGAGTCCGCGCATGCTGTCTCCGTCGTTGTTTCCGCAGGTCGAACCAACCCCGGATTGTCAGGTAGAGTCGTCGAGTAAGAAGGAAATTCTAGGAAGGCGGCTTCGGCCAACCTGACAGCTTCGTGACGCAAACGGATACAGACATCCGTGTTTGCACGGGCTGGACGGCCGGCGCACGCCAGCCCATACCCGACCCATGGACAGCGCCCTGGCCCTGATCGACACGCCCGACATGCGGCGTGCCGGCCGCGATCGCCTGTCGCTCGCCCTGATGGACGCGCGCAACCACACCCTGCAGCTGCTGGCACACTTCGAGCAGGCCCTCGGGCCCACGATGCGCCTGCGGCCGCTGCCCCAGGGCGCGCCGCCGCTGTGGATCGCGGGGCATG
This sequence comes from Ramlibacter alkalitolerans, assembly GCF_016722765.1. Taxonomy (GTDB): domain Bacteria; phylum Pseudomonadota; class Gammaproteobacteria; order Burkholderiales; family Burkholderiaceae_C; genus Ramlibacter; species Ramlibacter alkalitolerans. The sequence continues at coordinate 25,185 of NZ_JAEQND010000006.1, forward strand.
CGGCGTGGCTGGCCGAATACTGGATCGGGCGCAATCCGCAGCGCAACCTGGGGCCGCGCTGCCCGACGGATGGCGTGCGGCTGGCAAGCGTGGAGCCGCAGGCCGATGGCTGGTTCGATCCCGCGCTGGCGCCGCGCGCCGGGCGCTGGTCGCTGGAACTGCCCGGGCCCGAGGCCACCCGCGCCTACCTGCTCGATACGCTGGAGACCACGCTCGAACTCCTGGAGCACACGCCCGACCAGGACGAGGCGCTGTACTTCTTCCGCATGGCGCTGTTCCACGAGGACCTGTGCGGCGAGGAACTGGCGGTGCTGGCGCAGGCCGCGGGCGTGCCGCTCGGGCTGGCGCTCCCCGAAGGCGCGGTGACGCGGCCGCCGATCGCGCTGCCGGCGACGCGCTGGACGCTCGGCTGGTCCGACGCGAGCTTCACGCTCGACGTGGAGCAGGGGCACGAAGTCGTGCTGGTGCCCGAGTTCGAGATCGACGCGCAACCCGTCACCTGGGCGCAGTACGTGGAGTTCATCGCCGACGGCGGCTACGACCGGCAGGAGCTGTGGCTGCCCCCCGGCTGGGAGTGGCTGCAGCGGGAAGCGCAGGACGAGGGCCGCCGCGGCCCGCGCTACGTGGAGCAGATCGGCGTGGCCAGCGGTGCGGTGCTGCAGGCGCTGTTCGGCAAGGCGACCCGCATGGGCGGCAGCCAGGTCGCGATGCACGTGAGCTGGTGGGAAGCGGATGCGTATGCGCGCTGGGCCGGGCGCCGCCTGCCGACCGAGGCCGAATGGGAGATCGCGGTGCTGCAGGCGTCGCGGCGCGGCCTGCGCTGGGGCGAGGTGCGCGAATGGACGGCGGGAACGCTTCGGCCCTGGGCCGGCTTCACGCCCGCGCCTTGGTCGGCCACGGCGGAACTGGATGCGCCGCCGGTGTTCGGCATCGCGCGGGTGCAGCGCGGCGCGTCGTTCGCGTCGCGGGCGCGCATGAAGCATCCGCGCGCCAGGTGGTGGGCGTTGCCGGAGCGGGACGAGGGGTTCGTGGGCTTCCGGACCTGCGCGCTCTGAATCGAATTTCTCCCTCCCCCTCTGGGGGAGGGTTGGGGTGGGGGCACGCCCGAACGCTGGGGTTTGCGCGCTTCGCGGCTCACCGCCAGCCTACGACCCCGCGCGATCCACCACCCGCCTCTTCGGCGGCAGATCCCACCACGGCAACTGCGCCCTCAGGCTCAGCACCTCACCGCTGCGCCACGGCGCATAGCCTGGCAGCGCGCCCAGCTGGCGCTGCCACTCCGCGGTCTGCAGCAGGCGCCGCAGGCTCGCGATCGGCGGCTCCTCCAATGCATCCTTCAGGCACACCAGGTAGTAGCGCTCCTGCAGCAGCGGCACGAAGTCGAGCCCGCGCGCGCGGGCCGTCGCCTCGATGCCCAGCCCCGCATCGGCGCTGCCGGAGGCGATGGCCTGCGCCACCGCGGCGTGCGAGGGTTCCTCCCGCCCGAAGCCGCAAAGCTCCGATGGCGCCAGCTGGTCGCGCGCGAGCAGCTCCTCGCACAGCAGCCGCGTGCCGCTGCCCAGGGCGCGGTTGACGAAGCGAGCGCGCTGCCGTGCGACGTCGACCAGCGATGAGAGGTGCAGCGGATTGCCCGCCGCCACCATCAGCCCCTGGCTGCGCTCGGCAAACCCGATCAGCTTGTGCAGGCCGGTCTGCAGCAGCGGCTGGTAGCTGCGCTGCGTGACGCTGCCCAGCCCCGGCTGCTGCGAGCTGTGGAAGCCGGCCAGCGTGCAGCGCCCCGCGTTGAGCGCGGTGATGGCGTCGACGCTGCCGCCAAAGCGCACGTCCAGGTGCAGCCGCGCGTGCTCCACGGCGAACCCGCGCAGCAGCGACAGGCCGTCGTCATGGCTGGCGAACAGCGTCAGGACCTGCGCCGCGTCGTCGAAGGCCACGGCGAAGACCCGCTCCAGTTCCGCGTGCAGGGCCTCGATCTGCGGCGCGAGCCGCGCCTGCGCCTGCCGCTCGGCCCACAGCAGCTTCTGGCCGAAGGGCGCCAGCCGCGCCCGCTGGCCCTTCTCCCACACGATCAGCGGATGCGCGAGCTGCGCCTCCCAGCGCCGCAGCTCGCCCCACACGTGGCGGTACGAGAGGTCCAGCACGCGGGCCGCGCCGGAGATGGAGCCCTGTTCCTGCACTGCATGCAGCAGGTCCATCAGCGCATTGCGCACCCACGCGTCCTGCCGCCGCGCGGCGAAGTCGTAGCGCAGTTGCACCTTGTCCATGCCGCGAGTATGTACGAGCGTCCTATGCACGCGCCTTCATAGCTCGCAAGACCGAAGCGCGGCGGCGCCATCGTGGCCTTACGATCCCCGCCCATGAACACATTCCAGGAGAGCCTCGCGCGGGCCCTCCAGCTCGTCGCGGGGGGCGACGCGGCGCTGTTCGCGATCGTCACACGCTCCCTGGCCGTCAGCGGCCTCGCCTGCCTGCTCGCCTGCGTCTTCGGGCTGGTGCTGGGTGGCTGGCTCGCGGTGTCGCGCTTTCCGGCCCGCGCTGCGGTCGTCACCGTCCTCAACACCTTCCTCGCGGTTCCTTCAGTCGTCGTCGGGCTCGTGGTCTACCTGCTGCTTTCGCGCAGCGGCCCGTTCGGCTTCCTCGGCTGGCTGTTCTCATTCAAGGCCATGGTGCTGGCGCAGGTGCTGCTGGTGCTGCCGGTGTGCGTGGCGCTGACGCGCCAGGTGGTGGAGGATGCCGAGCGCGCCAACGGCGAGCAGTTGCAGTCGCTCGGCGCCGGCGTCGGCTTGCGCAGCCTGCTGCTCGCCTTCGACGAACGCTATGCGCTGCTCACGGTGCTGCTCGCCTGCTTCGGCCGCGCGATCTCCGAAGTGGGCGCGGTGATGATCGTCGGCGGCAACATCGAGGGCTTCACCCGCGTGATGACCACCGCGATCGCACTGGAGACGAGCAAGGGCGACCTGCCGCTGGCGCTCGCCCTGGGCCTGATCCTGCTCGCGGTGGTGCTGGGTCTGAACGCCGCGATCGCGCTCGTCACCCGCTGGCGCGGCGCCCACGCCGAAGGCGTGGTGCTGGCAGGGGCGTCCTGATGTCGGCGTGGATACAGCTCAAGGCCGTCGACCTGAACTACGGCGCCGTGCAGGCCCTGCGCGGCGTCGACCTGCGCATCGCGCCGGGCGAGCGGGTGGCCCTGATCGGTGCCAACGGCTGCGGCAAGAGCACGCTGCTGCGCGTGCTGGAAGGCATCCTGCGCCCATCGGCAGGCTCCATCGTGCGCGACGTGCGCCTGCGCCAGGCCATGGTGTTCCAGCGTCCGTTCGCGCTGCGTGCCTCGGTGCTGTTCAACGTGGCGCTGGCGAGCTGGCTGCGCGGCACGCGCTGGCGCGAGGCCCGCGAGAAGGCCCGCCTCGCGCTGGGACGCGTCGGGCTCGGCGGGCTGGCCTTGCGCAACGCGCGCACGCTCTCGGGCGGGCAACTGCAGCGCCTGGTGTTCGCGCGTGCCTGGAGCCTCAGGCCCGACGTGCTGCTGCTCGACGAGCCCACCGCCAGCCTCGACCCGCATGCCAAGCGCGAGGTCGAGGCGCTGATGGCGGACTTCGCGGCCTCGGGCATGACGCTCGTCTTCGCCAGCCACAACCTGGGCCAGGTCAAGCGGCTCGCGACCCGCGTGGTGTACATGGAGCAGGGCCGCGTGCTGGCGGACCTGCCGGTGCACACCTTCTTCAACGGCCCGCTGGGACAGACCTCGCGCGAAGCGGAACTGTTCGTCAAGGGAGAACTGGGATGACGTTCGGCTCCGCCCGCGGCTGGCTGCTCGATGCGGCGCGGCGCATCGACGACGCACTGGGCTCCTCGCGCGTGCAGCGGCTGGTGCTGCCGCCGCTGCTGGACCGTCCCGGCAAGGAGGGCGAGTTCTGCGCCTTGCAGCTGGACGACGGCAGCGTGGGGCTGTCCTTCACGCTGCTGGATGGGACGCTGCGCACATTGCACGCGCGCAGCGCGCTGGCGGCCGGCATGCCCGCGGCGGAGCTGGTCGCGGGCTACGCCAGCGACGATGGCGCCGCCCGCGCCCTCGGGCTGGCCGCGATCAACGCATTGACGCGGCGCCTCTGCCGCCTCGCCGGCTTCGAAGCGGGCGACTCCGTCGATTCCTTCGGCTCGCTGGCGCTGGCGGCCGGCGACCGCCTGGGCATGGTGGGCCACTTCTCGCCCCTGATCCGCCAGGCGCGGGCGCTCGGGATCCCGGTGGTCGTCGTGGAACTCAAACCGGAGCTCGTGCGCGAAGAGCCGGGGCTCGTCGTGACGCTCGATCCGGGCCGGCTGGCCGGCTGCAACAAGATCGTGTCGACCAGCACGGTGCTGCTGAACGACACCTTCGAAGAGGTGGCTGGCGCGTGGCGCCATGCCGAGGCGGTGGCGATCGTCGGCCCTTCGGCCGGCTGCCCGCCGGACGCGCTGTTCGCTGCCGGCGTGAGCGCAGTGGGCACCGCCTGGGTGACGGATGCCGACGCTTTCCTCGCGCGGGTCGCTGCGGGGGAGAAATGGGGCGATGCCGCGCGCAAGGTCACGATCACGGCGCAGGCCTATCCCGGCCTGGAGCGCCTGCTGGCCGCCGCGCTCTCATCGCGCCGCGCGGGCGAGGTCGACTCTCAGAATTCGTAGCCGTAGCCGCGCAGCGTGGCGCGGGCCGCATCGCTCTTCAGGTAGGCCAGGAAAGCGGCCGCAGCGGGATTGGAACGCCCGCGCGTGAGCACGAGAGCATCCTGCTTCAGCGGGTCGTGCAGCCTGGCGGGAACGAGCCACGTCGAGCCCTTGGGGATCCTGCCTTCGGCCATCACCTGCGCCAGCGCCACGAAAGCCAGCGGCGCGGCACCCGTCGCCGCGAACTGGTAGGCCTGCCCGATGTTCTCGCCCTGCACGAGGTGCGGCTGCCAGGCGGCGAGCACCCCCAGCTTCTGCAGGGCCTGGACCGCCGCGGCGCCATAGGGCGCCAGCTTGGCGTCGGCGATGGCCAGCTTGCCCGCGGGCGGCCGCAGCAGCACTTGCCCCTGGGGGTCGACCCGCGCGGCGTCCGCGCTCCACAGCACCAGGCGTCCCGTGGCGTAGGTGAAGCGTGTGCCGCCGACTCCGAAACCTTCGCGCTCCAGGCGCGCCGGTGTCTCGTCGTCGGCCGCGAGCAGGACTTCGAAGGGCGCGCCCGAGCGCACCTGCGCGTAGAACTTGCCGGTGGAACCGAGCACCACCACGGCTTCGTGCCCGCTCGCGCGCGCGAAATCGGCTGCGATCTTCTGCATGGGCGCGGCCATGTTCGCGGCAACGGCGACCTGCACCTGCGCGGCGCCGGCCGCCGTGGCCGACGCTGTCAGGATCGCCGCGGCTGCCTGGAAAAGCAGATTCATGCTGCCAGCCTAGCAGCAAGCCGTTCGCCCTGCGGATGCGCGTGCATGGCGCCCGCGCCAGCGCGTATGCAGGTGCATTCATAGGTGATTGGCCCCGTCCGCGCACCCTGTCCCGCGGGCTAGCATGCGCTCCATGAACACCATCCCGGTTTCCCGCCGTGCCTTCGCGGTCGTGCTTCTGTCCTTCACCTGCGGGTTCGCGCATGCCCAGTCCACCATGGTGATGGCGTCGACCACGTCGACCGAGCAGTCCGGCCTGTTCAAGCACCTGCTGCCGGAGTTCAGCAAGGCGACCGGCATCACCGTGAAGGTGGTGGCCGTGGGCACGGGGCAGGCGATCGACATGGCCAGGCGCGGCGACGCCGACGTGCTGTTCGTGCACGACCGCGCGGCCGAGGAGAAGTACGTGGCCGAGGGCTTCGCGCCGCGCCGCTACCCGGTCATGTACAACGACTTCGTCCTGGTCGGCCCGAAGACCGATCCCGCGGGCGTGAGGGGCAAGGACATCGCGCAGGCGCTGAAGAAGGTCGCCGCGGCCAACGCGCCCTTCGTTTCGCGCGGCGACAAGAGCGGCACCGACGCGGCCGAGAAACGCTACTGGGCGCAGGCGGGCCTCACGAACCGCGGCAGCGGCTACAAGGAGTGCGGCTGCGGCATGGGGCCGGCGCTGAACATCGGCGCTTCCAGCAACGCCTACGTGCTGGCCGACCGCGGCACCTGGCTCAGTTTCGGGAACCGCGGCGACCTCGCGGTCCTGGTCGAGGGTGACAAGCGACTGTTCAACCAGTACGGCGTGATGACCGTGAGCCCGCAGAAATTCCCGCACGTGAAGGCGGCGCAAGCGCAGAAATTCATCGACTGGGTGACCTCGCCGGCCGGGCAGCAGGTGATCGCGAGCTACCGCATCAACGGCGAGCAGCTGTTCTTCCCGAATTCAGGCACGGACAATTAGCGCAGCCTAATCCAGCGGCGCCTTCTGCCCGCCCTTGTACGTGAACAAGGTGGTCGCCGGGTTCTTCAGCTCCCCGTTCGGCTCGAACTGGATGTGCGCCGTCACGCCCTGGTAGTCGGTGCTGGCGATCATCGGGGTGTAGACCTTGGGGTCGGTGGAATTGGCGCGCTTCATCGCGTCGACCAGCACGAAGGTCGCGTCGTAGGTGTAAGGGCTGTAGACCTGGAACTGGCCGGGGAAGCGCTGGTCGTACTTCTGCTTCCAGGCCTTGCCGCCCGGCATGCGCTCGATCGACGCGCCGCCGGTGGCGCAGACCAGGTTGTCCAGCGTCTTCGCATTGCCCGAGAGCTTCGCGATCTCGCTGGTGCAGATGCCGTCGCCGCCTAGGAAGCGCACCTTGTCGAGGCCCAGTTGCTCCATCTGCCGCAGCATCGGGCCGGCCTGCGGATCGAGCCCGCCGTAGAAGATCGCGTCCGGGTTCTTCGATTTGATCGAGGTGAGGATCGCGCTGAAGTCGGTCGCCTTGTCGTTGGTGAACTGCCGGTCCACCACCTGCATGCCGCGCGCTTCGGCCGTCTTGCGGAACACCTCCGCCACGCCCTGCCCGTAGGCCGTGCGGTCGTCGACGATGGCCACCTTCTTCAGCTTGAGGGTGTCGGCCGCATAGCCGGCCACCGCGGCGCCGAGCGCGTTGTCGTTGGCGATCAGGCGGAAGGTGGTCTTGTAGCCGGGCTGCGTCAGCGCGGGGTTCGAAGCCGAGGCCGTGATGTGCGGGATGCCGCAATCGTTGTAGACGCGGGAGGCCGGGATGCTGGTGCCCGAGTTCAGGTGGCCGACCACGCCCGCGACCTTCTCGTCGCACAGCTTCTGCGCGGCGGCCGTGCCCTGGCGCGGATCGCCCGCATCGTCTTCGGCGACCAGCGCGAAGCGCACCGGCTTGCCGCCGATGCTGAGCCCCTGCGCATTGAGTTCGTCGATCGCCATGCGCACGCCGTTCTCGTTGTCCTTGCCGTAGTGCGCCTGCGGGCCGGAGAGCGGCCCGACGTGGCCGATGCGCACGACCTGGGCGGCGCCGCCCGGGACGGCACCAGCGGTGGCGGACGCTGCGGGGCTGGCCGGCGCCGCGGCGGAGGGCGCTGGTTCCGCTTCCTTGCGCCCGCAGCCGGCCAGCGCCAGGCCGAGGGCGCACGTGAGGGTCAGGGGGCGCAGCATCGTCATGCCTTTCCTTGGTGGCCAGTCCATTTTACGAACCGGGCACGCGGTCGACGGCACGCGCGCCAGCCGCGCTGGACCGGGACGAAACAAAACGAAAAGAAACGAGACCGCCCGGCGATGACCGGCGTGCGCGCGGCAGGCATCGTGCAGGTCCCTGTCCCCATCGCTGCAAAGGAGCAAGCATGAAACCCTGGATCCGCCGGAGCCTCGCCGGCCTGTTCGCCGTCCTCACCCTCGGTGCGCTGGCCGGCTGCGGCCACCACCGCGATCACGCCGCCTGGGGCGCCAGCGCGGAGGACCAGGCGCGGCACCGCGCCCACGTGGTGGACCGCGTCGCCGCGCGCCTCGAACTGGACGAGGCGCAGAAGGACAAGCTTGCGGTGCTGGTGGAAAAGCTGCAGGCGCAGCGCACCGCCCTGGCCGGCCAGCCCGACCCGCGCGCGCAGTTCCAGGCCCTGGTCGCCGGCGACAAGTTCGACCGCGCCGGTGCCCAGGCGCTGCTGCAGAAGGCGGCGAGCGCACTCGAGACGCGCAGCCCGGAAGTGATCGCCGCCCTGGGCGACTTCTACGACAGCCTCGACGCGCGCCAGCAGGCGCGGGTGCGCGAATTCCTGCAGCACCGGCGCGGCTGGTGGCGCCGGGGCTGAGGCCCGCGCACAATGGACCGATGCCGCGCATCCTGCTGATCGACGACGACCAGGCGCTCGGCGAGCCGCTGGCCGCCTACGTCGAGCGCTTCGGCTTCGCGCTGGTCCAGGCCCTGCGTCCCAGCGCGGGCTTGGCGCTGCTGCGGCAGGAGCGCTTCGACGCGGCGATCCTCGACGTGATGCTGCCCGAGCAGGACGGCTTCGCGCTGTGCCGCGCGATCCGGGCGGAAAGCGACATCCCCATGGTGATGCTCACCGCGCGTGGCGAGGTGATGGACCGCGTCGTCGGCCTGGAACTCGGGGCCGACGACTACCTGCCCAAGCCCTTCGAGCCGCGCGAACTGGTCGCCCGCCTGCAGACGGTGTTGCGGCGGCGCGGCCCGCGCGCCGGCGACGGCCGCCTGCGTTTCGAGGGCATGGTGATCGATCCGGTGACGCGCACCGTCGACCGCCAGCACGAGCGCGTGGAGCTGACCAGCACGGAGTTCGAGCTGCTCCTGCTGCTGGCGCGGCAACCCGGACGCGTGTTCGGCCGCGACGAGATCCTCAACCTGCTGCGCGGCCACGAGGCCGATCTCTACACCCGCGCGGTGGACATCCTGGTGAGCCGGCTGCGGCGCAAGCTGGAGCCGCTCGATCCGATCCGCACCTTGCGCAACGCGGGTTACGCGCTGGCACTGCGTCCCTCGGAGGCAAGCCCGCATGCCTGAGGCGGCCGTGCTGCCGGCGCTGCCCGCACGCGGCTGGCATCGCCGCGCGCACCGGCGCCTGCGCCATTCGCTGCGGGCGCGGCTGGTGCTGCTGTTCCTGCTGCTGGCGCTCGGCATCACCGCGGCTTTCCTCCTGGGCATGCAATCGGCGCTGGGCACCGGCTGGCGCGGCGCCGTGCGGCCGCTGCTGGGCGACTACGTCGACCGGCTGGCGGCGGAGATCGGCTCGCCGCCGAGCGTGGAGCGGGCGCAGGCGCTGGCCGCGCGGCTGCCGCTGACCATCGCCATCGAGGGCCCTTCCGTCCAGTGGCGCAGCCATCCCGGGGCGACCCGGCATGCCGGCTGGGCCGAGCGCGAGGACAGCCTGCTGGCGCGCACCACGGCCGACGGTCACCGCATCACCTTCGGCCTGAGCCTGCAGCCCTGGCAGGAGCGGCCGCGCCGCATCGGCTGGTTCACGCTGGCGGCTGTGCTTGTTCTGACGGCGATCGCGTACCGCGCCGTGCGTGCGCTGCTGCGGCCGCTGGAGGACATCCGCGCCGGCGCGCAACGCTTTGGCCACGGCGACTTCGCCCAGCCGATCGCCATCCGGCGGCACGACGAGCTCGGCGACCTGGCGGCCGACGTGAACACCATGGCCTCCAGCATCCACGCGATGCTGGAGGCCAAGCGCGCGCTGCTGCTGGCCATCAGCCACGAGCTGCGCAGTCCGCTCACGCGCGCGCGCCTGCACACCGAGCTGCTGCCGGAGCAGGGCGAGGCGGGCGTCCGGCGCGTGGCGCTGCTGCGCGAACTGCACGAGATGGCGGAGCTCGTGACCGACCTGCTGGAAAGCGAACGGCTCGGCCAGGGCCATTCGGCCCTGCAGCGCGAGCCGACGGACCTCGCTGCCTTGCTGCGCGACGTGCTGCTGGGCACGGGCGTCGATCTCGAGGCGGATCCGGCGCTGCCCCTGCTGCCGCTGGACCGCGCGCGCATGCGCCTGCTCGCGCGCAACCTCGTCGAGAACGCGCTGCGGCACGGGGCGGCCGGGCAGCGGCCGCAAGTGCGGCTGGCGGCGCACGAGGGCGGCGTGGTCCTCACGGTGCGCGACTTCGGGCCGGGCGTCGACGAGGGCGTGCTGCCCCACCTGGCCGAGCCCTTCTTCCGACCCGACGCGGCGCGCGAGCGCACCACGGGCGGAGTGGGGCTGGGGCTGTATCTTTGCAAGCTGGTGGCGCAGGCCCACGGCGGCCGTCTCGTGCTGCGCAACGTGCAGCCGGGGCTCGCCGTCGACGTGCTGCTGCCACGGACCGACTGATTGCACGGAGACTCGCATGACCGCTTCGAACCCGGCCTGGCCGCCGCTGCCCCTGGGCGAATGGGAGGAGACCCATGCCGCGCTGCACCGCTGGCTGCAGATCATCGGCAAGCTGCAGCTCGCCGGCATGCCCTGGACCAACCATTCCTGGCACGTCACGCTGCGCCTCACGGCGCGCGGCATCGCGAGCGGGCCGCTGCCCTGCGGCGAGCGTTTCTGGCAGGCCGACTTCGATTTCCTCGCGCAGCGGCTGGCGATCTGCGTGAGCGATGGCGCGTCGGCCGCCGTGCCGCTGGAGGCCCAGTCGACGGCGCAGTTCCATGCCCGCGTGTGCGAGGCGCTGCAGTCGCTGGCGATTCCCTGCGACATCCGCACCCAGCCCTGCGAGATCGCCGGCGCGCTGCCCTTCGACGAGGACGTGCAGCCGCGCCCGTATGACGGCGAGGCGGCGCGGCGCTGGTGGCGCATCCTGCTGCAGTCCGATCGCGTGCTGCGCATCTTCCGGGCGCGCTTTCGCGGCAAGTGCAGCCCGGTGCATTTCTTCTGGGGTGCCATGGACCTGGCCGTCACGCGCTTTTCCGGCCGCACGGCGCCGGCGCATCCGGGCGGCGCGCCGCACGTCGCCGACTGGGTGATGCGCGACGCCTACTCGCACGAGGTGAGCAGCTGCGGCTTCTGGGCCGGCACCGGCCTGGGCTACCCGGCCTTCTATTCCTACGCCTATCCGGAGCCGGGAGGCTTCGCACAGGCGCCCGTGCAGCCGGCGGGCGCGTTCTACAGCGAGGCCATCCGCGAATTCATCCTGCCCTACGACGTGGTGCGCGAGGCGCCGGACCCCGATGCGGCGCTGCTTGCCTTCCTGCAGTCGACCTACGAGGCCGCGGCGGATTGCGGGCGCTGGCATCGCAGCGCGCTGGAGTACGGACTGCGGCGGCCGGCCTGAATCCACGTGGCGCGACAATGCGGCGCATGGACGAGATCGAAGCCATCGAACGCGCGACCCTGGCCGCGGTGCCGCCGCGCGCGCAGGAGAGCTGGGGCGGCTGGCTGCTCGCCTTCGACGAAGGCACGGTGGGCCGCTGCCACAGCGCCGCGCCCTTGCGCCATGAAGCGCCGGCCGCCGATGCGCTGGCGGCGATCGCGCAGCGCTATGCCGCCCACGGCCTCGCAACCGTCCTGCGCGTGCCGGAACTGGCTGCCTTCGATGCGCTGCGCGCGCAGCTTCTTTCGGCCGGCTACCTGCGTTCCAAGCCGACACTGGTGCAGACCGGCCGCGTGGGCGACCTGGCCGGCAGCGCGGGGCACCCGGTCGACGTGGAACTCGCGGCCACGGCGGCGCCCGAGTGGGAGCAGGTGTTCCTGGGCGAGGGCTTCGATCCGGTGGATGGCGCGAGCCGGCTGGCGATCCTGCGCCGGGGCACGGATTCCGTCTTCGCCAGCGTGCGCGCGCAGGGCCGCACGGTCGCCGTCGGGGCGGCGTGCCTGCACGAGGGCTGGTGCGGCGTGCACGGCATGCGCACGCGGCCCGCGTACCGTGGCCGCGGCCTGGCCGGTGCGGTGCTCTCGGCGCTGGCACGGCGGGCCCGCGAAGGCGGGGTGCAGCGCTGCTTCCTGCAGGTGGAAGAGGGCAATGCGCCGGCGCGCTCGCTCTATGCCGGCCGCGGCTTCGCGACGGCGTGGGGCTATGCCTACTGGAAGCGTTCCCTGTAGGCTGGCGGTGAGCTGCGCGAACCCCAGCGCTGGGGTTCGCGCAGCTCACCGCCAGCCTACGAGACTTCGCGGCGCGCCTCCAGCCGCTGGCGGCCGCGCTCGGTCAGCGCAACCTGCTCGACGCCCGCGGCGTCACGGCGGCACTGCACCAGTGCCAGCCGGTTCGCTTCCTCCCACACGGGCAGGCGCGGGCAGGAGGTGCGCCAGGCGTCCATCACCTCGGCATAGGGACGCGGTTTCGCGACCCATTCCAGCAGGTCGTCGATCAGGGGTTGGAGCGTGTCCGGCATGGGGCCTCCGGGCGGAAGGCCCCATGCTACGCCCGCCCCACGCGCGCCCGCCGCAGCCACCGCTCCAGCAGGTCGAACACCAGCTGCGTCAACAGCGCCAGCACCGCAGCGGGCACCGCGCCGGCGAGCATGAACATCGTGTCGTTCACGGCCAGGCCGGCCACGATGCGCTCCCCCAGTCCGCCGGCGCCGATGAAGGTGGCCACCGTCGCCAGGCCGACGTTCAGCACTGCCGCGGTCTTGATGCCGGCGAAGATCGTCGGCGCTGCGAGCGGCAGCTCGATGCTGCGCAGCACCTGCGCGTCGCGCAGCCCGAGCCCCAGTGCCGCCTGCCGCATGCCCGTCGGCACCGAGGCGAGGCCCGCGTGCGTGTTGCGCACGATCGGCAGCAGCGCATAGACGAACAGCGCCAGCAGCGCGGGCACGAAGCCGATGGTGCCCACGATCGCGATCAGGAACGCCAGCAGCGCCAGCGAAGGCACGGTCTGCACCACGCCGACCAGGCCCATCACCGCGCCGGACCAGCGCGGATGGCGATGCGCCAGCACCCCCAGCGGCACGCCGACGGCGACGGCCACCGCCAGCGAGGCGAACACCAGCACCAGGTGTTCGCGCAGCAGGCGCGGCAGGTCGGGCGCGAACAGGCGCTGCAGGAAGCCCTGGCCGCGCGGCGCCGACGCCGGCGCATCGGCGTCAACATGGCCGCCGGCCAGGAATTCGCGTGCCGCGGCCTCGAACGACTTGCCGTCGATCTCGACCGCGCCGTTCATGGCGCGCATGGCTTCGTCGTTGATGCGGCCGGCCAGCGCGGCGAGCGGGCGCTCGTCGAGCGAGGCGCGCATCAGCAGCACCGCGTCGTAGCGCGGGAAGAAGTTGCGGTCGTCGCGCAGCACGCGCAGCTGCAGGCGCGCGATCTGTGCATCGGTGGTGTACGCGTCGACCACGTCGACCTGCCTGGCCGCGAGCGCCTGGTAGGCCAGGCCGTGGTCGAGGCCGCTGCCGGGGACCTGGGGCAGGCCGTAGGCGCGCTGCAGCGCGCTCCAGCCGTCGGCGCGCTGCAGGAATTCGTGCGACAGCCCCAGGCGCAGCGGCGCCTGCACGCGGGCCAGGTCCGAGATCGAGGCGATGCCCAGGCGCTGTGCCTCGTCCTCGCGCATCGCCAGCGCGTAGCTGTTGTTGAACCCGAGCGGCACGCCGACCTTCAGGCCCCGCGGCGCGAGCGCCGCATTCAACTGCGCGAGCGAGGGCGAGCCCTCCTGCTTGAGCAGCTCGCGCACGATGGTGCCGGTGTACTCGGGGTAGAGGTCGATCCCGCGCGTGGCCAGCGCCTGCTCCATCACCGCCGTATTGCCCAGGCCCTGCTTGTGCGTCGCCGGCACGCCGCCGGCCACGAGCGTCTGCCGCACGATCTCGCCGAGGATGTAGCTTTCGGTGAAGCGCTTGGAGCCGACCACCACGGGATCGGCCGCGTGGGCCGATGCGACGAGGCCCGCCAGGGCGAGCAGGAACGCGGAGAGCAGGCGGGCGGCGGCCATGAAAGTCGCCGCAGTATCGGCGCAAAGGCAACGCCCGTGAAGCGCAGCCTCTTGAACTTGGGCCGGCCGGTCCCACAATGCGCAGCATCCACCTCCTGAAAGCTCCTGAATGGCCCCGCTCCTGATCCTGCTGCTGCTGGTGATCGCCGCCGTGCTGTGGCTGCGCCGCCCGCGGCCGGAGCACCACCCCGTGCCGCCTTCGCCCTATGCGCGCGACGACGCCTTCGGCCGGCCGGACCCGGCCTGGGGCGCCGGCATGCCGCCCCCGCAGGAAGGCCTGGGCGGGTCGATCGCGCGCGGCGTGGCCACCGGCCTGGCGGTCGGGGCCGGCGCCGCACTCGCGCAGGAATTCGGGCGCCGTGCCTTCGAGCAGGGCCACGACGGGCAGCCGGGCCATCCGCCGGAGACGCCCGCGCCGCACATCGACCAGAGCCATTCGCAACTCGCCAGGGACGCCGGCATCGGCGCGCTGGATCCGGCCTCCGACCCGCGGGATCTGGCCGACTTCGGCGACCCCGGCTGGGACGATGCCGGCGACGATCCGGGCGGTTGGGAAACCTGATCAGCCGACCAGGGCCGCCGACTTCACCTGCGCCCACACCGGGTCGCCGACGGCGATCTTCAGCTGGTGGACCGCCCGGGCGGTGACCCGCGCCAGCAGCAGCGAGGCACCGCAGGCCAGCTGCACCGTCACCTGCGACGGATGCCCCGCCGCCGCGATGGCGCGCACCCGGCAGGGCAGCACGTTCTGGATGCTGCTGCCGTGCGGCGGCTCGCGCACGATGCTCACGTCGCGCGCCAGCACGCGCACCCGCACCGCGCGCCCGGCACTCAGGCCCGAATCGGCGATCCACAGGCGGCCGCCGGAAAACACGACCTGCGCCAGGTGCCAGTGCGCATCGACTTCCTCGACCTCGCCTTCCAGCAGGGCGGCGGCCTCGTCGCCGGCCAGCAGCGGCAGGTCGACGCGGGCCAGCGTCTCGGCGAGCGGCCCGCTGGCGATGCAGCGGCCGGACTCCATCAGCACCAGGTGGCTGGCCAGCCGCGCGACCTCGTCGGCAGCGTGCGTCACGTACAGCATGGGCACGTGCAGCTCGTCGCGCAGGCGCTCCAGCCAGGGCAGGATCTCCTGGCGCCGCGCCACGTCGACCGCCGCCAGCGGCTCGTCCAGCAGCAGGACGCGCGGCTGCGTGGCCAGCGCGCGGGCGATGGCGACGCGCTGGCGCTCCCCGCCCGAAAGCTGGTGCGGACTGCGCGCCAGCAGGTGGCCGATGTCCAGCATCTCCGCCAGGGCCGCCAGGTCGAAGCCGCCGTCGCTGCCGCGGCGCTTCAGCGCGAACGCCAGGTTGCCGCGCACGTCCAGGTGGTCGAACAGGCTCGCTTCCTGGAACACGTAGCCCAGGGGCCGCTGCCAGGGCGGCAGGAAGATGCCGCGAGCGCTGTCGTGCCAGGGCTGCCCCTGCACCACGATGCGCGCCTGCGCCGGCCGCTCGAGGCCGGCCAGGCAGCGCAAGAGGGTCGTCTTGCCGGAGCCGGAGGGGCCGTACACCGCCGTGATGCCGCGCGGGGGCAGGGCGAGGTCCACATCGAGGGTGAACTCCCGCCGTGCCAGCACGGTGCGGATGACGATCGGTTCGATCATCCAACAACCCGCGTGCTGCGCCGGTTCATCCGCGCCAGCGCCAGCAGCACGGCGAACGAGAACAGCACCATGCCCGCGGAAAGCCAGTGCGCCTGCGCGTATTCCAGGGCCTCGACGTGGCCGTAGATCTGGGTCGAGACCACGCGCGTCTGCTGCGGGATGTTGCCGCCGATCATCAGCACGACGCCGAACTCACCGACGGTGTGCGCGAAGGTGAGCACGGCCGCCTGCACGACGCCGGCGCGCGCCAGCGGCAGCACCACGTGCAGGAAGGTGTCCAGCGGCGGCGCGCGCAGCGTCGCCGCGACTTCCAGCGGCCGGCGCCCCACCGCCTCGAAGGCGCCCTGCAGCGGCTGCACGGCGAAGGGCAGCGAATACAGGATGGACCCGAGCAGCAGCCCGCCGAAGGTGAAGGGGAGCAGCCCGAGGCCGAGCGCCTGCGTGAACTGCCCGCCCCAGCCGCGCGGGCCCAGGGCGACCAGCAGGTAGAAACCGAGCACGGTGGGTGGCAGCACCAGCGGCAAGGCGACCAGCGCCGCGACCGGCGCGCGCAGGCGCGAGCCGGTGCGGGCCAGCCACCACGCGAGCGGGGCGGCCAGCAGCAGCAGCAGCACGGTGGTGGATGCCGCCAGCTTCAGCGTCAGCCAGATCGCCTGCAGGTCCTCGCGCGCGATCGGCATCCGGCGATGTTCTCAGTGCTTCACGACCTCGTAGCCGAAGCCGCGCAGCGTCGCCCGGGCCGGCTCGCTCTTCAGGTAGTCGAGGAAGGCGAGGGCGGCGGCGCTCGAGCGGCCGCCATTGAGCAGCACCACGTCCTGGTTCAGGGGCGGGTGGTACTGCGACGGGACGATCCAGCCCGAGCCCCTGGGGATGCGGCCGTCCCGCATCACCTGCGACAGGGCCAGGAAGCCGTAGGAGGCGTTGCCGCTGGCGACGAACTGGAACGCCTGCGAAACGCTTTCGCCTTGCAGGAACGCCGGCTGCCAGGCCGCGAGCACGCCGAGCCCGCCGAGGGTCTTGATCGCGGCGGCGCCGTAGGGCGAGAGGCGGGGATCGGCGATGGCCAGGCGGCCGCGCGGCAACTGCTTGAGGACGTTGCCCTGCGGGTCGACCCCGTGGGGATCGAGGCTCCACAGCACGAGCCGGCCGACGGCGTAGGTGAAGCGGCTGCCCGGCACCGCCAGGCCCTCGCGCTCGAGCCGCGCCGGGATCTCGTCGTCGGCGGCCAGCAGCACCTCGAACGGGGCGCCGCCGCGCAATTGCGAATAGAAGCGGCCCGTGGAACCGAGGGCGGGGATCAGCTCGTGCCCCGTGGCGCGCTCGAACTCCACCGCGATCCTCTGCATCGGGATGGCCATGTTGGCGGCCACCGCGACGCGCACCTGGCCCGCCTGGAGCAGGCCGGCCGCCAGCAGGGTGGCGGTGAAAGCGATGGCTCGGTGGAGGTGTGACATGGACCAGCTGATCGGTGAGTATAGGGACCATGAACGCTTTCCCGACCGCGCGCATTCCCCCACATCCGGGCGCGGGCTCCTGGGTTAGGCGCGGCCAGGTTTTTGCGACAGCTTGCGGTACACCGTCGCCCGGCTGATGCCGAGCGCGCGCGCCGCTTCCATCACGTTGCCGCGGGCGTCGTTCACGGCCTTGCGGATCAGCGCGATCTCGACGTCGCGCAGCGGCAGCCGCGACTTGCCGGCGGCCCGCGCATCGCCCGCGGGCTGCGCCAGGCAGCACAGTCGCAGGCCGGACCACAGCGGCACTTCGATGGGCGTGTGTTCGCTCGCCCTGGCGATGTCGTACAGCGGCTCCCAGGGCTGGGCGAACAGCTCGCTGCAATGGACCGGGCCATGTGCGACGTGGGCGAGCCCGGACAGCATCTGCCGCGCCGCGCCGTTGCTGCCCGTGACCCAGCCGTCGCGGTCGAGGCAGACGATGCCGTCGTCGTCGTCGCCGAGCAACCGGCCCGGCCAGTTCAGCCGCAGCACCAGCTTGTGCGGGCGCGACAGGGCCAGCGCGTTCTCGATGCTGCGGGCCGATTGCGCCACCAGGTGCTTCAGCTCGGGTCGCTCCGCGGTGTCGATCCCGGTCAGGTCCAGCATGCCCACGCAGCGGCCGTCGGGGCCGAACAGGGGCGCGCCGGCGCAGCTGTAGCAGCTGGTGTCGTGGAAGAAGTGCTCGCCCCGGTGCAGCCACACCGGCTGCAGTTCCGTCAGCGCCGCGGCGATGGCGGTGGTGCCGACGGCGCTTTCGGACAGGTCGACGCCGATGCGCGCGATCGCCTGCGCCCGCGGGTCGCTGTCGTCGATCGGCCCGTGGGCGTCCACCACCACGCCGTGCTTGTTGGTCAGGATCGCGAAATAGCGCGTGCTGGCGATCGCACGGCCGAGCTGCTCGAGCACCGGACGCGCCGCCGCCGCCAGCGTGTGGTTCTCTTCCTCCACCCGGCGCGCGTGCTGGGGCCGGACGATGTCGAAGCCGACGCGCTCCTCCGGGCGTCGGCCGTTGTCCAGGCAGCGCCGCCAGGACCGCTCGATCCAGGCGCTGTCGTACCACGCATGGACGAGCACCTCGGCCATCGAGCGGCCTTCGGCCAGCACCGCCTGGCGCGCGCGCTCGATCTGCTGCAGCCGGTCGTGGGCCGCAGCCATTCCTGGAACGTTCATGGGGGCCGCTCCTTGTCTCCTGGAACAGAGTGTTCCGGCCCATCCTGACGGCGGCCTGTCCGACCTGTTCCATTTTGAGAATTTCGGTGCAGTGTCCATCCAACCTAGGGTTTCGCCTAGCCAGTGGCCCCATGGTCAATTCAACAATGCCCTTCCCCGGAGTTCTTCCTCAGGAGACATACGACATGCTGTTATCACTCAAGGTCAACGGGAAGGCCGCGTCGCTCGACGTCGCGCCGAATACCCTCCTGGTCACCGCGATCCGAGAACACCTGCGGCTGACGGGCACCCACGTTGGCTGCGACACGGCCCAGTGCGGCGCCTGCACCGTCCTCGTGGACGGCCGCGCGATCAAGTCGTGCAACACGCTGGCGGTGCAGCATCCCGGCGCCGAGATCACCACCATCGAGGGCCTGGCCCAGGCCGACGGCACCATGCACCCGATGCAGGCGGCCTTCAAGGAGTGCCACGGCCTGCAGTGCGGCTTCTGCACGCCCGGCATGGTGATGAGCGCGGTGGACCTGTGCCAGCGCACGCCGAACGCCAGCGAACAGCAGATCCGCGAGCAGCTCGACGGCAACCTGTGCCGCTGCACGGGCTACCAGAACATCGTCAAGGCGGTCCAGCAGGGCATGGCCGCCACGGCGGCCACGCCGGTTCAGCGTTGAGCGTTCCGCGTTCAACGGCCTTTCTCGCTCAACGCTCAACCCTCAACGGAGAACCGACATGGGTGCATCCGATTTCGCCAAGCTGCCGCACATCGGCGAGGCCGTCCGCCGCAAGGAGGACTACCGCTTCCTGAGCGGCAACGGCCAGTACACCGACGACATCAACCTGCCGAACCAGCGCCACGCCGTGTTCGTGCGTTCGCCGCATGCGCATGCCAACATCCGGGGCATCGACAGCTCGCGCGCCGCCACGATGCCCGGCGTCGCGAAGATCTTCACCGGCCAGGACATTGCCGGCAAGATGAACGGGCTGCCCTGCGGGTGGCTGATCACCAGCACCGACGGCACGCCCATGAAGGAGCCGCCGCACCCCGTGCTCGCGCAGGGCCGGGTGCGCTACGTCGGCGACCACGTCGCCATGGTCGTGGCCGACACGCCGGAGCAGGCCCGCAATGCCGCCGAGGCGATCGAGGTCGATTACGAAGTGCTGCCCGCCGTGGTGGACGTGCGTGACGCCGCCCAGGCCACGGCGCTGCACGACATCGCGCCCGACAACCGCTGCTACAAATGGGCGATTGGCGACAAGAACGCGGTCGACGCGGTGTTCGCCAAGGCGGCGCACGTCACCAAACTCGACCTGACGAACAACCGGCTGGTGGCCAACCCGATGGAGCCGCGCGCCGTGGTGGCGGCGTTCAACCGCGCCAGCGACGAATACACCTTGTACGTCGCCAACCAGAACCCGCACGTCGAACGGCTGCTGATGACGGCCTTCGTGCTGGGCCTGCCGGAACACAAGGTGCGCGTGATCGCGCCGGACGTCGGTGGCGGCTTCGGCTCCAAGATCTACCTGTACGCGGAGGACGTCGCGCTGACCTGGGCTTCGAAGCAGCTCAATTGCGCGATCAAGTGGACCTGCGACCGCAGCGAAGCCTTCCTGGCGGACGCCCACGGCCGCGACCACGTCACGCACGCCGAACTGGCGCTGGACAGCCAGGGCAAGTTCCTGGCGCTGCGCGTGAAGACCGACGCCAACCTGGGCGCCTACCTCTCCACCTTCGCCAGCGCGGTGCCGACCATCCTGTACGCGACGCTGCTGGCCGGCCAGTACACCACGCCGCAGATCTACGTCGAGGTGGACGCCTGGTTCACCAACACCACCCCGGTCGATGCCTACCGCGGCGCCGGTCGTCCCGAGGCCACCTACGTGCTGGAGCGGCTGGCCACGCGCGCGGCCTGGGA
Source organism: Ramlibacter alkalitolerans (assembly GCF_016722765.1). Taxonomy (GTDB): domain Bacteria; phylum Pseudomonadota; class Gammaproteobacteria; order Burkholderiales; family Burkholderiaceae_C; genus Ramlibacter; species Ramlibacter alkalitolerans. The sequence continues at coordinate 45,152 of NZ_JAEQND010000006.1, forward strand.
ACTGGGCCTGCCGCAGGACGAGATCCGCGAGCGCAACTTCATCAGCCAGTTCCCGTACCAGACGCCGGTCGCGCTGCAGTACGACGTGGGCGACTACCACGGCGCGCTGTTCAAGGCCAACGCGCTGGCCGACGTGAAGGGCTTCGAGCAGCGCCGCAAGGAAAGCGAGGCCAAGGGTCTTCGCCGCGGCCTGGGCTACAGCAGCTACATCGAGGCCTGCGGCATCGCGCCTTCGAACATCGCCGGGGCGCTCGGCGCCCGGGCCGGCCTGTTCGAGTGCGGCGAGATCCGCGTCCACCCGACCGGCAGCGTCACCGTGTTCACCGGCTCTCACAGCCACGGCCAGGGCCACGAGACCACCTTCGCGCAGGTCGTCGCGGCGCGGCTGGGCATCCCGGTCGAGAACGTCGACGTGGTGCACGGCGACACGGGGCGGGTCCCGTTCGGCATGGGTACCTACGGCTCGCGCTCCATCTCGGTGGGCGGCGCCGCCATCATGAAGGCGCTGGACAAGATCGAGGCCAAGGCCAAGAAGATCGCGGCGCACCTGATGGAGACGGGCGACGGCGACGTCGAATTCAGCAACGGCGAGTTCGTCGTCAAGGGCACGGACAAGAAGGTCACCTTCGGCCAGGTGGCGCTGACGGCCTACGTGCCGCACAACTACCCGCTGGACAAGCTGGAGCCGGGACTCAACGAGACCGCGTTCTACGATCCGACCAACTTCACCTTCCCGGCCGGCACGTACATCTGCGAGGTCGAGGTCGACCCGGCCACCGGCAAGGTGCGCGTCGACCGCTTCACCGCGGTCGACGATTTCGGCACCATCATCAACCCCATGATCGTCCAGGGCCAGGTGCACGGCGGGCTGGTGCAGGGCATCGGCCAGGCGCTGCTGGAGCAGTGCGTGTACGACAAGGACACCGGCCAGCTGATGACCGGCTCGTTCATGGACTACACCATGCCGCGCGCGGACGATTTCCCGGCCTTCACGCTCGACACGGTCTGCACGCCTTGCACGCACAACCCGCTGGGCACCAAGGGCTGCGGCGAAGCGGGCGCGATCGGCTCGCCGCCGGCGGTGATCAACGCGGTGCTCGACGCGCTGCGCGACCTCGGCGTGAAGGACCTCGACATGCCCGCCACGCCCAGCCGCGTGTGGGAAGCGATCCAGGCCGCCAAGTCCTGAACGACACGAAGGAGACATTCACATGTACGCATTCACCTTCGAACGCCCCAGCTCCCTGGCCGATGCCCAGCGCGCGGCGCAGGGCGGCAACGTCAAGGTCCTGGCCGGCGGCCAGACCCTGCTGGCTTCCATGAAGCTGCGGCTCGCGAGCCCCGAGCAACTGGTCGACCTGGGCGGCATCGCCGAACTCGCCGGCATCCGGCGCGAGGGCAACAAGCTCGTGATCGGCGCGATGACGCGCCACGCGGACGTCGCCGCCAGCGCCGACGTGAAGTCGGCGATCCCCGCGCTGGCGGAGCTCGCCGGCACGATCGGCGACCGCCAGGTGCGCGCGATGGGCACCCTCGGCGGCTCGGTGGCCAACAACGACCCGGCGGCGGACTACCCGGCGGCGGTGCTCGGCCTGGACGCCACGGTGCAGACGACGCAGCGCACGATCGCGGCCGACGACTTCTTCCAGGGCCTGTTCACCACGGCGCTGAACGAGGGCGAGCTGATCACTTCGGTGAGCTTCCCGATCCCGAAGCGCGCGGCCTACGAGAAGTTCCGCCAGCCGGCGTCGCGCTTCGCGCTGGTCGGCGTGCTTGTCGCGCAGACCGACAGCGGCGTGCGCGTCGCGGTCACGGGCGGCGGCAGCGGCGTGTTCCGCCACCAGGGGCTGGAGCAGGCGCTGGGCAAGAGCTTCACGCAGGCCGCGGCGGCGGCGGTGAAGATCGATGCCGGCGCGCTCTCGAGCGACCTGCATGGCAGCGCGGCGTACCGGGCGAACCTGGTGTCGGTGCTGGCGCAGCGGGCCGTGGCGCAGATGGGCGGCTAGTTGCCGGATCCTCGGGCTTTCCTCCCTCTCCCCTTGGGGAGAGGGTTGGGGTGAGGGGAGCCCGGCGCAGACCCTCACCCCAGCCCTCTCCCGCAAGCGGGAGAGGGAGCCACAACCTTGCGACGACGAGGCATGAATTCCCCCTTCCCCTCCATCCCCGCCCTCCAGGCCGCCCTCCAATCCGCCGGCTACTACGCCGAGCGGCGTCTGGCCACGGCCGTCTTCCTCGCGCTGCGGCTGCAGCGGCCGCTGCTGCTCGAAGGCGAGCCGGGCGTGGGCAAGACCGAGCTGGCCAAGTCGCTGGCCGTGGCCCTGCAGCGCACGCTGCTGCGCCTGCAGTGCTACGACGGGCTGGAACTGCGCGAGGCGCTCTACGAGTGGAACTACGCGGCGCAGCTGCTGCACATGCGGGCCGCCGAAGGCCGCGAAAGCGCCGAACAGATCGAGCGCGAGGTCTACCAGGACCGCTACCTGATCCGCCGGCCGCTGCTGCAGGCGCTGCAGGCGCCCGAGCCCGGCGCCGTGCTGCTGATCGACGAGGTCGACCGCGCGGACGAACCCTTCGAAGCCTTCCTGCTGGAATACCTGGGCGAGTACCAGGTCAGCATCCCCGAGATCGGCACCATCCGCGCCCGCGCGACGCCGGTCACGATCCTCACCAGCAATCGCACCCGCGAGCTGAACGACGCCGTCAAGCGGCGCTGCCTCTACCACTGGCTGGAATACCCCGAGCGCGAACGCGAACTGGCGATCGTGCGCGCGCGCGTGCCCGAAGCCAGCGATGCGCTGTCGCGGCAGGTGGCGCACTTCGTCGGCCGCCTGCGCAGCCAGCCGTTCGCCAACGCGTTCCAGCGCGCGCCCGGCATCGCGGAAAGCGTGGAATGGGCCAAGGCGCTGGTGGCGCTGGACACGCTCACGCTCGACCCGGAAGTGGTGACGGACACGGCCGGCATCCTGTTCAAGCAGCGCGAGGACGTCGCGGCGCTCACCCACGAGCTCGCGACGGAGCTGCTCAAGCCCGAGGCCGAGCCCGCCTGAAGGCCCGGCCTGCGTCCATGACCACCCTCGGCGACGCCCGCACCGGCAAGCTCGCGGACAACATCGCGGGCTTCGGCCGCGCGCTGCGCCGTGCCGGCCTGCGCGTGGACAGTTCGCGCATTGCGCTGGCGCAGCAGGCCGCGCAACTGGTCGGCGTGGACGACAAGGGCGACCTCGGCGCGGCCATGGAGGCGGTGCTGGTCAGCCGCGAGCAGGAGCGTGCCGTGTTCCGCGAGCTGTTCGACGCCTTCTTCCGCGACCCAGAACTTGCGCACCGCCTGCTCGCGCAGATGCTGCCGTCGCAGAAGAGCGCGCCCAAGCCGCAGCGGCGGCCGCGCGTGGCCGAGGCCCTGGCGCCGCAGAAGCGCTTCGGCGGCGCCGAGCGCAAGCCGGACCAGGAGGTGGAATTCGATGCCGCGATGACGGCCAGCACCCTGGCGCGCCTGAAGCACGCCGACTTCAACGCCCTGTCGGCGAGCGAGTTCCACCTGGTCGAGCGGCTCGCCCGCGACGTGGCGCTGCCGGTGCCGGAGGTCGAGATGCGCCGCATGCGCCCCGGCATGCGCGGCAAGCAATTGAACTGGGCCCGCACCCTGCGCCATGCCGCCCACACCGGCGGCGAGCTGATGGTGTTGCGGCGCATGCAGCGCAGCCGCGAACCGCTGCCGCTGCTGGTCTTGGTGGACATCTCCGGGTCGATGGAGCGCTACGCGCGGCTGCTGCTCGCGTTCCTGCATGCGGCCACGCGCGCGCATCGCCGGCGCGACGTGTTCGCCTTCGGCACGCACCTCACGGATCTCACGCCGGCCTTTCGCCTCGCCGACACCGACGCCATGCTCGCGGCCGCCAGCGCCGCCATCGACGATTTCGCCGGCGGCACCCGCCTGGGCGAATCGCTGGCCACCCTGCGCCAGCGCCACGCGCGCCGGCTGGTCGGCCGCCGCAGCCTGGTCCTGATCATCAGCGACGGCCTCGACACCGGCGAGCCCGAAGACCTGGCGCGCGAACTCGATTGGCTGACGCACCGCTGTCGCCGGCTCCTTTGGCTCAACCCTCTGCTGCGCTTCGAGGGCTATGCTCCGCTCGCCCGCGGCGCGGCGGTGCTGCACCGGCACGCGCACGCCATGCTCGCGGTCCACAACCTCAGCAAGCTGGAGGAGCTCGCCGCGAGCCTCGCCGGCCTGCTCGATCGCTAGGAAGAACGACAACGATGGAAATGCAAGGCACGCGCCACCTCGCCGTCACGCAGCAGCAGGCCTGGGATGCGCTCAACGACCCGGAGGTGCTCAAGGCCTGCATCCCCGGCTGCGACAAGGTGGAGCCCACCGGCGAGAACCAGTACGCGATCGGCATGGGCGTGAAGGTCGGTCCCGTGTCCGCGCGTTTCAACGGCAAGATCCAGCTGCAGGACGTGATGGCGCCCAACAGCTATACCCTCGCTTTCGAGGGCAACGGCGGCGCGGCCGGCTTCGGCAAGGGCAGCGCGCAGGTGAAGCTGGCACCGCCGGCCGAGGGCGCCGGCTGCGAGCTGGCCTACACCGCGCAGGCGCAGGTCGGCGGCCGGATCGCCCAGGTCGGCCAGAGGCTGGTGGACGGCGTCGCCCGCTCCATGGCCGACGATTTCTTCCGCCGCTTCGACGAGGAGATGAAGCGCCGCTATCCGGAGGCGTATGCCGAGCCCGCTGCCACGCCGCTGCCGGTCTCCCCGGTCGGCGAGGCGGCCAGCGACCGGCGCATGCCGATGTGGGTGTGGATCGCGTTCGGCGCAGTGGTGCTCGTCGCACTGCTGCTGCTGGCGCGCTGAGAAGGGGAGCGAATCATGGACGATGCGCACCGCCGCGATGCACTGCGTCGCCGCAGCCTGCTGGGCGCCTGTGCCAGCCTCGTCGCCTGTCCGGCCCTGGCGCTGGCGCAAGCGGCGGCCTGGCCGGCCCGCCCGATCACGCTGATCGTTCCCTGGCCAGCGGGTGGCCAGACCGACATCACGATGCGGATCCTGGCGGACTTGGCGAGCCGGCAGCTCGGACAGAGCATCGTCGTCGACAACAAGCCGGGCGCCGCCGGCACGCTGGTGGGCCCCGCGCTGCGGGCCGCGGCGCCGGACGGCTACGTGATCGGGCAGCTGCCGCTCACGCTGTACCGCGCGCCGCTGCAGCGCAAGGTGGCCTGGGATCCGCTGCGCGACATCACGCCGGTGATCCAGATCTCGGGCGTCACTTTCGGCATCGTGGTGCCGGCGGACAGCGGCTTCCAGACCTTCGGCGACATGGTGCACTGGGCGCGCGAGCATCCGGGCAGCCTCACGGTGGGCTCCACCGGCATCGGCAGCACGGCGCACCTGGCGATGGAGGACGTGCTCTCGCGCGAAGGCGTGACCTACATCCACGTGCCGTACAAGGGCACCGCCGACCAGATGCTGGCGGTGGCGACCAAGACGCTGATGGTAGGCGTGAACTCCACCGGCTTCGCCCCGTACGTGGAAACCGGCAAGCTGCGCCTGCTGGCCACCTTCAACGCGCAGCGCAGCAAGCGCTGGCCGCAGGTGCCGACCTTGCGCGAGCTGGGCCATCCGCAGGCCGTGTACACCTCGCCCTACGGCATCGGAGCGCCCGCGGCGGTGGACCGCGCCATCATCCGCAAGCTGCACGATGCCTTCCGCGCCGCGCTGTTCGATCCGGTGCACCTGCAGGAAATCGCGAAGTACGACCAGGAGCCGGAGTACCTGAACACCGAGGATTACGGGCGCTACGTGCAGCAGGTGACCGCGCACGAGCGCGAGCTGCTCGCCCGCCTGGGCATCGCCTTGCATGCGGAGTGACGTGGACGCCGGCGCCCCCGTCCTCGCCTGCCGCGAAGTCTCCAAGCGCTACGGCCGCACGCAGGCGCTGGACGCCGTCTCGCTGCAGGTGCGCGCCGGCGAGATGGTGGCGCTGCTGGGGCCCAACGGCGCCGGCAAGACGACGCTGTTCCAGCTGCTCACGGGCCTGTTCGTGGCCGACAGCGGCAGCGTGGAGGTGCTGGGCGCGGACATGCGGCGCGACCCGGTGCGCGCCCTGGCGCGGCTCGGCGTCGTGTTCCAGCAGCCGGCGCTGGACCTGAACCTCTCCGTGGGCGCGAGCCTGCGCTTCCACGCCGACCTGCACGGCCTGCCGCGCGCGCAGTCGCGGCCGCGCATCGAAGCCCTGCTGGAGCGCTTCGGCCTCACGCCCGTGGCCGCCAAGCCCGCCCGCGAACTCTCGGGCGGCAACCGGCGCAAGGTGGAACTGGTGCGGGCGCTGCTGCACGAACCCCGCCTGCTGCTGATGGACGAAGCCACCGTGGGGCTCGACCCGGCGTCGCGCGCGCAGCTGGTCGAGGAAGTCCTGCAGGCCCGCGCCGAACACGGCCTGGGCGTGCTGTGGGCCACCCACCTGGTGGACGAAGCCGAACGCGCCCAGCGCGTGATCGTGCTGCACAAGGGCAAGGTGCGCTTCGACGGCGCCGCCGCCGCCCTGTGCGAATCCCAAGCCGCGCCGACGCTGCAGTCGGCCTTTCTGCAACTGACCGGAGGAGAGAAGAATGAGAAAGTCGTGGCCTGAACGGGTCGTCTTCGAACAGCCGGAACGCAGAAGCCGCAAAAGGTACGCAGAAGCCGCAAAAAAATCCCGCAAGGAGGTCCTTCTGCGGCTTCTGCGAAACTTTTGCGGCTTCTGCGTTCGGCTGTCCTGTCTCGCGGCCATCGGGGCAACCGCCGCCCACGCCAAGGACACCAACCGCATCTTCGTGTCGTCCGAGAAGGACAACGCCATCGCCATCATCGATGCGGCCAAGGGCGAGATCGTCGCTTCGCCGGCGGTCTGCAAGCGGCCGCGGCACATGCAGCTCACGCCGGATCGCACGCAGCTGTACATCGCCTGCAGCGACGAGCACCGCGTGGTGGTCTGGGACATCGCCGGCAACAAGGCGGTCGCGAAACTCGACGTCGGCGAGGACCCGGAAGCCTTCGACCTCAGTCCCGACGGCAAGATGATGTACGTCTCCAACGAGGAGGATTCGGCGCTCACCGGTTTCGACCTCGCGACCCGCAAGAAAACCTTCGAGGTGAAGGTCGGCGGCGAACCGGAGGGCGTCAAGGTCAGCGCGGATGGCAAGCTGGTGTACGTCACCTCCGAGGTCGCCAACGTCGTGCACGTGGTCGACACGGCCGCGCGCAAGGTGGTGAAGAACGTGCCGGTGGGCAAGCGGCCGCGGCGCTTCCTGCTCACGCCCGCCGGCGAACTGTGGGTGAGCAGCGAGCTCGATGGCAGCGTCAGCGTGATCCGCACCAGCGACCACACCGTGCAGGGGAAGATCGAGTTCCTGCCCCAGGGCATGCGGCGCGAGGACGTCACGCCGGTCGGCATGGCGCTTTCGCCCGACGGCAAGACGGCCTACGTGGGGCTGGGCCGCGCCAACCACGTCGCGGTGGTCGACGTCCCCACGCGCAAGGTCAAGGGCTACGTCCTGGTCGGCAAGCGCGCCTGGGGGCTGGCCGTGTCGCGCGACGGCAAGCGGATGTACGTGGCCAACGGCCTGTCGGACGATCTCACCATCGTCGACACGGAGGCGATGAAGGGGATCAAGACGCTGAAGGTCGGCCGGGTGCCGTACGGCGTGGTGATCGATGACTGAGGGGCGGCGCGCCTTCCAAGCCTCGCGGCGGGCGCTGCTGCTCGCCGGCGCTGCCGCCGCCCTGCCTTTGCGCGCGCAGCCGCAGCAGCCGTTCCGGCTCGGGCTGCTGACGCAGGGCGACGACGAACGCTACTCGCCGCAGACATTGCTGCGTGGCTTTCCCGATGCGCCGGGCGGCCGCTCGGAGCCGGCCGCGCAGATCGCGCTGAACGACAGCCTGGTCACCCTGCAGATGGCCGGGCGCAACGGCGCGGAGCTCGTGGCACTGGAGGCGCCGGCCGCCGCGGACCTGCCGGCGACGCTGCAGCAACTGCTGCAGCAACGCGTGCAGCATGTCGTGCTGGAGCTGCCCGCGCCCGGTGTCGCCGCCGTCGCCGCCGCCGCGCGGGGCAAGGACGTGATGCTGTTCAACGCCGCCGCGCCCGAGGACGCGCTGCGGGCCGCGCAGTGTGCGACCAACCTGCTGCACACCCTGCCGAGCCACGCCATGCAGATGGATGCCATCGCGCAGTTGCTGGTCGCGCGCAAGTGGAGCAAGCCCCTGGTGCTGGTCGGCCCGACCCCCGGAGACCGCCTGCTGCAGGCGGCCTGGCAGCGCAGTGCAAAGCGCTTCGCCGTGCGGCCCGTCGCCGAGCGCTCCTTCAAGCTCTCCAACGATCCGCGCGAGCGCGAGCTGGGCAACGTGCGCCTGCTCACCTCCGAACGCGACTACGACGCCGTGGTGGTGCTCGATGCGCAAGGCGAGTTCGCCCAGGGCGTCCCGTACCGCACTGTGCTGCCGCGGCCCGTGCTGGGGAGCAACGGCCTGGTGGCGCAGGCCTGGAGTCCCTTCCACGAGCGCAACGGCGGGCCGCAGCTCACGCGCCGCTTCCTGCGCCGCGCCAACCGCTGGATGACCAGCTACGACTGGGCGACGTGGATGGCGGCACGTTGTGCCGCCGAAGTCGCGGGCGCCTACATCAAGGCCGGCATCGCGCAGCAGGTGCAGGCGCTGCGCCAGGGGGCCGTGGCGGTGGACGGCTACAAGGGCCAGCGCCTGACCTTCCGCGCGTGGGACGGGCAGCTGCGGCAGCCGCTGCTGCTGGCGTACGGCGGCGGCGTGGCCGACGTCGCGCCGCTGGAGGGCTTCCTGCATCCGCGCATCACGCTCGACACGCTCGGCTACGACGCGCCCGAGACCGGGTGCAAGGCTTCATGAACGCCGTCCACGCGGCCAGGGCCTTGCGCGCCGTCGCCGGGCGCGAGCTGCAAAGCTTCGCGCGGCAGCCGGGCCGGCTGATGTCGGCACTGGTGCGGCCGCTGCTGTGGCTGCTGGTGTTCGCCGCCGGCTTCCAGAACGTGTTCGGCGTGGCCATCGCACCGCCCTACGAGACCTACATCGAGTACCGGGTGTACCTGGCGCCGGGCCTGCTCGGGATGGTGGCGCTGTTCAACGGCATGCAGAGTTCGCTGGCGATGGTGTACGACCGCGAGATGGGCGTGATGCGCCTGCTGCTCACCGCGCCGCTGCCACGCTGGTGGATCCTGGCCTGCAAGCTGCTGGGAGGCGCCACCTTGACGATGGCGCAGATGCTCGCCTTCCTGCTGGCCGCATGGGTGTTCCGCATCGACCTCGAATGGCGCTACGTGCCGCTCGCGTTGCCGGTGTTCCTGCTGGCCGCGCTGATGCTCGGCGCGCTGGGCCTGGTCCTGTCGGTGTACGTGCGCCAGCTCGAGAACTTCGCCGGCACGATGAATTTCGTCATCTTCCCGATGTTCTTCCTCAGCACCGCGCTCTATCCGCTGTGGAAGCTGCAGGAGTCCGGCGCCTGGATCGTGCACGGCATCGCGCAGTTCAATCCCTTCACGCATGCGGTGGAGGCGATGCGGTTCGCGCTGTACGGGCAGGCGCTGGGGACGAGCCTGGCCGTCGTGGCCGGCTGCACCGTCGTCTTCTTCGCGCTGGCGCTCTGGGGCTACGACCCGCAGCGCGGCGCCGCGCGCCGCCCGCAAGGCGGCCCGCCAGGCGGCCCGCCGTAGGCTGGCGGTGAGCGCCGACAGGCCGAACCCCAGCGCTTTCGCGCATCGCTGGGGTTTCGCTGCGCTCCACCACCAGCCTACGCCACGCCCCCGTGTGTCTTAAATTGAGACGCGCGAACGCCCGATGTCCCATTTTGAGAATGAAGCGAGGTCCTAAGGTCTAACCCTCGGGAGCCGTTCCGGGCCTGTCTCCAACACTTCGCTCCTCGCTACCCGAGTGACACCCAGGAGACACCCCGATGCAACCCCGCCTTCTTTCCATCGCCTTCGGCCTCGCAGTGGCCGCCGCCGGCGCGCACGCGCAGAACTGGCCCGTCTACGGTGGCGACACCGGCAACACGCGCTTTTCCGACGCGGCGCAGGTGAACACCGGCAACGTCAAGAACCTGAAGGTGGCCTGGGCGCTGCAGCTCGGCTCGCTGCGGTCGCAGGAGGCCACGCCGATCCTGGTCGGCGATACGCTGTTCGTCACCTCCTCGTTCGGGCCGAAGAACGTCTTCGCCGTGAACGCGAAGACCGGCGAGGTGCGCTGGCGCTATTCACCCGATGTGCCCAAGGGCATCGACCAGTTCGCCTGCTGCGACGTCAACAACCGCGGCCCCGCGTACCACGACGGCAAGCTGCTGGTGGGCCGCCTCGACGGCCACGTGGTGGCGCTCGATGCGAAGACCGGCAAGGAGCTGTGGGACACCGAGGTCGTCGACTACAAGCAGGGCTCCGTCATCACCTCGCCGCCGACCGTGGCGAAGAACGTGGTGATCACCGGCTTCGGCGGCGGTGAATACGGCGCCCGCGGCGCGGTGATCGGCCTCGATGCCGCCACCGGCAAGGAACTCTGGCGCACCCACACCGTGCCGGGCGCCGGCGAGAAGGGCAGCGAGACCTGGAAGGGCGACTCCGGCAAGTACGGCGGCGCGGTCGCGTGGCACATCGGCTCGTACGACCCGAAGCTCGATCTCGTCTACTACGGCACCAGCAACCCGGGCCCGTGGTCGGCCGTGGTGCGCGGCAACGACAGCTCCGACATCGGGCCGTACAGCAACCTGTACTCCTCCTCGGTGCTGGCGATCAACCCGGACAACGGGAAGATCCAGTGGCACTACCAGTTCACGCCGCACGACGCGTGGGACTACGACGGCGTGAACGAGCTGGTGTTCGCCGACCTGCCCGTGGACGGCCGCAAGGTGCCGGTGATCATGCAGGCCAACCGCAACGGCTTCTTCTACGTGCTGGACCGCGCCAACGGCAAGCTGCTGTCGGCCAAGCAGTTCATCCCGGTGGTGAACTGGGCCAGCAGCATCGACCTGAAGACCGGCCGGCCCATCGAGACGGCGGACAACGCCAAGCGCCCCGGCCTGGGCCGCAAGGCGACCGACATCTGCCCGAACCTGATCGGCGGCAAGAACTGGATGCCGATGTCGTACGACCGGCAGACCGGGCTGGTGTACATCCCGAGCATGAATTCCTGCATGGACATGGAAGGCGTGCAGCAGGACTACAAGCGTGGCCAGTTCTTCCTGGGCGTGAACTTCGACATCTCCAAGAAGGTGCCCGGCGCGTACATGGGCGGCGTGACGGCTTGGGACCCGGTCAGGCAGCAGAAGGTCTGGTTCCGCGAAGACGACCTGCCGTACACCGGCGGCATGCTGACCACCGCCGGCGGCCTCGTGTTCCACGGTGACATCCGGGGCTGGTTCCATGCCCTCGATGCGAAGAGCGGCAAGGAGCTGTGGAAGTTCAACGCCGGCTCGGGCATCTCCGCCGCGCCCATGACGTATGCGATCGACGGCAAGCAGTACGTGGCCGTGGTGTCCGGCCGCACGCTCTCCATCCCCGCGTTCTACGGCGCGCTGGGCGAGAAGATGGTGGAGGCGAGCCCCGAAGGCGGCACGCTGTTCGTGTTCAGCCTGAACTGACGGCCACCGTCGTCGCCGGAGCTTTCCATGAATATCCGCCATTTCGCCCGCACGACCCTGTGCACCCTCGCGGCCATCGCTGGCCTGGCAGCCACCGGCGCCCAGGCCGGTCCCCTGCGCATCTGCGCCGATCCCGACAACCTGCCCTTCAGCAAGGCGGACGGGCCCGAGAAGGGCCTGTACGTGGAGCTCGCCGGGCTCGTGAGCCAGAAGCTCGGCGCGTCGCCCGAGTTCGTGTGGTGGCTCACGTACAACCAGCGCAAGGCGCTGCGCAACACCATCCTGCAGGATGGCTGCGATGCCGTCTTCGCGCTGCCCGCGGCGGCCGACTACCGCGTGCGTGGCGTCGTCAAGACGAAGCCCTTCCTCGACGTGAGCTACGCGATCGTCGCCGCGCCGGGCCTGCGGGTCACGGGCCTGGCGGACCTGCGGGGCAAGCGCGTCGCCGTGCTGCACGGCTCGCCGCCCCACATGCTGCTGGCGGCGCGCGAGGGCTATGCGAGCACCAGCTTCCGCGAGCAGGACGAGGCGCTGGCGGCGCTTGCCCGGGGCGAGGTGGATGCGGCCATCCTGTGGGGGCCGAGCGCGGGCTACGGCAACCTGCGCCAGCACGGCAGCCGCTGGCAGGTGACGCCGGTGACGGGCGAGGGCCTCGGGGGCCCGGTGGTGGTCGGCGTGCGCAAGGGCCAGGACGCGCTTGTCGCGCGCATCGACCAGGCGCTGGTGGAACTGCAGCCGCAGATCGAGGAACTGGCGCGCAAGTACGGCTTCCCGCGCGGCAAGGCGCTGTCGCTGGCCGCGCGCTCGCTGCCGCCCCAGGTGCGCAGTGCCAAGCTGGCCGAAGGCGTGGCGGTGCCGTCCGCTTGGGTCGCGCGCACCAATGCACCGGCCGCGTCGACCCCGGCCGAGGGCGTCATCCCAGGCCGCACGCTGTTCAACAACGTGTGTTCCCATTGCCATGGCACCGACGGCGCCAGCCCCGTGACCGAGCGCGACCTGCGCAAGCTGCAGCGCCGGTACAAGGACAGCTGGAAGGAAACCGCCCTGACGACGATCAAGAATGGCCGCCAGGAGGCCGGCATGCCCACCTGGGGCGCGACGTACAGCGACGCGCAGATCCAGGAGGTGATCGTCTTCCTGGCGACGCTGCAGAAGTAGGCGGGCGGTGACGCGCGAAACGGCGCAAGCGTGGGCTGGCGGTGACGCGCGAAACGGCCAACCGTAGGCTGGCGGTGACGCGCGTCAGCGGCGGAACCCCAGCGCTTCGCGCATCGCTGGGGTTCGCCCTTCGGGGCTCACCACCAGCCTACGGCTCGCCCCCCACCATCTCGCCAACCCGGATTGCAGCCCGTACGCGGCAACCCCAGAATCCCGGCACCTCCGGGGAGACACCATGAAGAAGACCCTCCTGGCCGCGGCCGCCTGCGCCACGCTGCAGGCCCACGCGCAAACGCCGGCGGACGTGCCGCCCGCGCAGCAAGCCGAACGCACGCTGCGCCCGGTCGTGGTCACGGCCACGCCCGGCGTCGCGCAGCAGGCCTTCGACACGGCCGCCTCCATCGACGTGATCGACGGCGCCACCATCCGCAACTCGCAGTTGCAGGTGAACATGTCGGAGAGCCTGGTGCGCGTGCCCGGCGTGATCGCCCTGAACCGACAGAACTACGCGCAGGACCTGCAGATCTCGGTGCGCGGCTTCGGCGCCCGCTCCACCTTCGGGGTGCGGGGGCTGCGCCTGTACTCCGACGGCATTCCGGCCACCGCGCCGGACGGCCAGGGCCAGGTCTCGCATTTCGACCTGTCTTCCGCCGACCGCATCGAGGTGCTGCGCGGGCCGTTCTCTGCCCTGTACGGCAACTCCTCCGGCGGCGTGATCAGCATCTTCACCGCCGACGGCCTGCCCGGCATGCAGGCCGAAGGGGGTGCGGCGGTCGGCAGCGACGGCATCCGGCGGGTGAACGCGCGCTTCGCCGGCGACAACGGCACCTGGAACTGGAACGTGGGCGCCACCCGTTTCGAAACGGACGGTTTCCGGGACCACAGTGCCGCCAAGCGCGAGGGCCTGAACGGAAAGCTGAAGTGGAAGGGATCCGCCGATACGCGCGTCACCCTGGTCGCCAATGCAGTGGACATGCCCGACGTGCAGGATCCGCTGGGCCTCACCCGCCCCGAGTTCCAGGCCAACCCGCGGCAGGCGAGCCCGGTCGCGCTGCTGTTCGACACGCGCAAGTCCGTGGAGCAGCAGCAGGTCGGCCTCATCGTGGAGCACCAGCTGAACCCCGCCAACGGCCTGAAGCTCACGACGTGGCGCGGCCAGCGCAGCACGGAGCAGTTCCAGGCCATCCCGGTGGGGACGCAGACGCCGATCACCCAGCCCGGCGGCGTGATCGACCTCGATCGCGACTACATGGGCCTGGACGGCCAATGGATCCACAAGTCGCGGCTGGCCGGCAGCCCGCTGACCTTCACGGCCGGCGTCTATGCGGACGAACTCAAGGAGCACCGCCAGGGCTTCCAGAACTTCACCGGCGCGTCTGCCAGCCCCACCGCGCTCGGGGTCATCGGCGCGCTGCGCCGCGACGAGGACAACCGGGTGCGCAGCTTCGACCAGTACGCCCAGGCGAACTGGGAGCGCGAGCGCTTCGGCCTCACCCTGGGCGTGCGCCATTCCACCGTGCGCTTCCGCTCGCAGGACCACTTCATCGTCGGCGCCAACGGGGACGACAGCGGCGCGGCCAAATATTCGGCGACCACGCCGATGGCGGGCCTGGTCTACCACGTCAACGACAACCTCAATGTCTATGCCTCGGTGGGCCGCGGCTTCGAGACGCCGACCTTCAACGAGGTGTCCTACCGGCCCAACGGGCAGACCGGCCTGAACTTCGACCTCAAGTCCGCCTACAGCCGCCACTACGAGGTGGGCGTGAAGGCCGAACCGGTGCGCAACTGGCGCGTCAACGCGGCCCTGTTCCAGGCCAACACCTCCGACGAGATCGTGGTGCTGACCAACCAGGGCGGCCGCAGCACCTTCCAGAACGCGAGCAGCACGCGCCGCCGCGGGCTGGAGGCCGCGCTGGCGGGAAGCTGGGCCCAGGCCTGGTCGACATATGCGGCGCTGACCTGGCTGGACGCGAGCTACCGCACCGCCTTCCTGACCTGCCCGGGCGGGCCGTGCCCCACTGCTGCCAATCCCGCGGTGCCGGTGCCGGCCGGCAACCGCATCCCGGGCATCCCGCGCGCCAGCGCCTTCGCGGAACTGGTCTACAAGCACCGGCCCTGGGGCCTGGAGGCCGGCATCGAGGTGCGCTACACCGGCCGCATCGCGGTGGACGACCGCAACACCGACTTCGCCCCCGCGGCAACCCTGTTCAACCTGAGGCTTGCCCTGGCGCAAAATGTCCAGCGCTGGACCGTGCGTGAATTCGTGCGGGTGGACAACCTCGCCGGCCGCGACTACATCGGCTCGGTGATCGTCAACGAAGGCAACTCGCGCTTCTTCGAGCCGGCCCCGGGCCGCACCTGGCTGCTGGGGGTGAGCGCGGCGTACGCCTTCTGAAGGGAAGGAGACGGCATGGAAAACCTCGACGTCATGGTGCTGCGCACGCTGCGCGACTGGCGCGCCGCCGGCAAGCGCGCGCTGCTCGCCACGGTGGTGCGCACCTGGGGCTCCTCGCCGCGGCCGGTCGGCTCCATCATGGCGCTGGCCGAAGATGGCGCGGTGGTCGGCTCCGTCTCGGGCGGCTGCATCGAGGACGACCTGATCTATCGCCACACGCAGGCCTACTCCGGCAAGGAACCGGGCCACCAGCTTCCGTCCGGGCCTCCCTCCTTCGTCAAGTACGGCGTGACGGCCGACGAGGCGCACCGCTTCGGCCTGCCCTGCGGCGGCACGCTGGAACTGCTGCTGGAATACGACCCCGAGCTCGCGTCCATCGAGGAACTGGTGCGCTCGCTGGAGGCAGGGCGGCTGGTGCGGCGCACCGTGCGCCTGTCCGACGGCCAGGCCACGCTGGCCGAAGCGCAGGCGCCCGAGGAACTGAGCATCGCCGACGGCCTGCTGGTGAACACCTTCGGCCCGGAGTACCGCATGCTCCTGATCGGGGCGGGTCAGCTGACGGAATACCTCGCGACCATGGCGCTTTTCAGCGGCTTCTCGGTCACGGTGTGCGATCCGCGCGAGGAATACCGCGGTGGCTGGAGCGTGCCCGGCGCGCGGCTGGTGAGCGAGATGCCGGACGACGTGGTGCTGGCCTTCAAACCGGACCGCCGCAGCAGCGTGATCGCGCTGACGCACGACCCCAAGCTCGACGACCTGGCGCTGATGGAGGCGCTGCGCACCGAGGCCTTCTACGTCGGCGCGATCGGCAGCCGCCGCAACAACGAGGCGCGGCACGCGCGGATGATCGAGCACTTCGGCCTCACGGCCGCCGACCTGCAGCGCCTGCGCGGGCCGATCGGCGTGTTCATCGGCAGCAAGACGCCGGCGGAGATCGCCGTGAGCATCATGGCGGAAGTGCTGGCCGTGAAGAACGGAGTGGCACTGCCGCGCGACATGGAAGTCGGCCAGGCGAAGAACCTGCGCGCCGTGCAGGCGAACGACCCGGGCGCGATCGTCTGCGGAGTGGCCGGGGCGCGCTGAAGTCCTTGTCTTTCTCCCTCCCCCTGTGGGGGAGGGTTGGGTGGGGGCGCCGCTGGCCTCGGCCGAAAGCCTTATGCCCCCTTCGAAGCGCGGGGTCCGTCGCGGCAAGGCCTGCTCCTGCGAAGGTCGCAGGGGCCACGCGTCTCCCGCCCGCGCGCTGCAGGACCAGGACGGGTCCCTGTCCGACTCGGCGACATCAAGGGGGAGGCGCGGGCGCGACGTCAGCTTCGCGCCAGTCTCTCATCCGCGCCGGAGGACAGTCGCAGAGGCGGACAGGGACCCGTCCTGGTCCGGTCCGGAGGCCACCGACTGAAGGCCGCGATCATCACGCCTTCGGCATCAGCTCGCACGGCGTGAATTCCGCCAAGAACCAAACAAAACGGCCCCGGAGGGCCGCTTTCGAAGAAAGGCCGCGACGCGTCACATCTTCCGGTACGCGTCCACCAGCTGCTGCCCTTCCGGCCCGGCCTTGTCCAGCCACTCCTTGAGCATCGTGTCGCCGACCTTCTTCATGTCGGCCTTCAGCTGCGTCGACGGCGCGTGGATGGTCATGCCGTTGGCCTTGAGCTTTTCCAGCACCTCGGTGTTGGTCTTGCGGCTCATCTCCCAGCCGCGGCGCTCGGCGTCGGCGCCGGCCTTGAGCAGCGCCTCCTGCGTCGGCTTGTCGAGGGCATTGAAGGCCGCGCGGTTGACGATCACCGCGTTCTTCGGCAGCCAGGCCTGCGTGTCGTACCAGTTCTTGATGTGCTCGTAGGTCTTGGTGTCCCAGCCCGTGGAGCCGGAGGACATGTACGAATCCACCACGCCCGTGGCCATGGCCTGCGACAGTTCCGCCGCCTGCACCGTCACCGGTTGCGCGCCCACCAGTTCCGCGATGCGCGCGGTGGCCGGGCTGTACGCGCGCCACTTCAGGCCCTTCATGTCGGACGCCGAGTTGATCGGCTTCTTGGTGTAGATGCCCTGCGGCGGCCACGCGACGGCGTAGAGGACCATCATCCCCTGTTCGCCCAGCTTCTTGTCCACCATGGGCTTCTGCGCGCGCCACAGCTTCATTGCGGAGTCGTAGCTGTCGGCGAGGAAGGGGATGCCGTCGGCGCCGAAGATCTGCCACTCGTTCTGGAAGTTCACCAGCAGGATCTCGCCGATCTGCGCCTGCCCGCCCTGCACGGCGCGCTTGATCTCGGGGGCCTTGAAAAGCGACGCGTTCGGGTGCACGGTGATCTTCAGCTTGCCGCCGGTGGCCTTGTCCACGTCGTTGGCGAACTGCACCAGGTTCTCGCTGTGGAAGTTGCTGGCCGGGTAGGCGGCCGGCAGGTCCCACTTGGTCTGCGCGCCGACCTGGCCTGCCAGCGCAAGAGCCGCCAGCGTAAGGGCGAACTTGAATTTCATTGGATCGCTCCGCAAGGATGAGTGTTGAGCAAGGCGAAGCTTACCCGGATCGCCATCGCTCCCGATTCGGCCTTTCCCGAAGCGCGGGTGCTGTCCGACGTCAAGGCGCACCGCGGCTTGCTAGATTGGCCGCATGCCACAACAAGAGCTCGCCCTGCCCACGGCCTGGGGCCAGCTGGCCGGCACGCTGCAGCTGCCGGACAGCCCCGCGCCCTGGCCGGCGGCCTTGCTCATTGCCGGCTCGGGGCCTACCGACCGCGACGGCAACAATCCGCTGCTGGGCACGCACATCGACAACCTCAAGCGGCTGGCCGCTGCGCTGGCCGCGCGCGGCGTGGCCTCGCTGCGCTACGACAAGCGCGGCGTCGGCGCCAGCGTCTACCCGGGGCTGAGCGAGGATGCGCTGCGCTTCGAGCACCTCGTCGACGACGCGGTGGCGCTGGCCGGCTGCCTGGCGCACGACGATCGGATCAACCGGATCGCCCTGGTCGGCCATAGCGAGGGCGCCCTGATCGCTGCGCTGGCCGCCCATGAGGAGCAGGCCCAGGCCCACGCCGTCGTCTCCATTGCCGGTGCGGGCAGCCGCGCCTCGGCGCTGATGCGCCGGCAGATGGAGGACCACCTGCCGCAGGACATCGCCGGGCCGGCCTTCGCCGCGCTAGCCGCTCTGGAATCGCAGCAGCGCGTGGAGGACGTGCCCGATGAATTGTTCCTGCTGTTCCGCCCGACCGTGCAGCCCTACCTGATCTCGTGGTTCCGCCACGACCCGCCGGCGGTGCTGGCGGACCTGCAGGTGCCGGTGATGCTGGTGCATGGCTCGGCCGATGTGCAGGTCGGCGTGGAGCACGCCCGGTGGCTGCAGGCGGGCAAGCCGGATGCGCGGCTGGAAATCGTGGCCGGCATGGACCACCTGCTGGGCATGGGCGGTGACACGCGGCGGGGCGCCGACGTGGTGGGCGGCGCGGTGGCCGCGTGGTTGCAGGAGCTGGATGTCGACGTGGCGGCTTGAAGCGAACGCGCTTTCCGCCTCGTAGGCTGGTGGTGAGGAGCGAAACGACCGAACCCCAGCGATGCGCGACAGCGCTGGGGTTCGCGCGCTGCGCGGCTCACCGCCAGCCTACAAAGACCCGTTCGCGCTCACATCTTCGACGGCATCCACGTCGCCATCTGCGGCACGAACCACAGCAGCAGCACCATCCCGCACATCAGGAAGAAGAAGGGCATGGTCACCCGCGCGATCCAGGTGATCTCCTTGCCGGTCATTCCCTGCAGCACGAACAGGTTGAAGCCTACCGGCGGCGTGATCTGCGCCATCTCCACCACGATCACGACGAAGATGCCGAACCAGATCAGGTCGAAGCCGGCCGCCTGCACCGTGGGCAGGATCACGCCCATGGTCAGCACCACCATCGAAATGCCGTCCAGGAAGCAGCCCAGCACGATGTAGAAGATCGCCAGCGCCACCATCAGCATGAAGGGCGACAGGCCCAGCGAGCCCACGAACTCCGCCAGGTGCCGCGGCAGCCCGATGTAGC
This sequence comes from Ramlibacter alkalitolerans, assembly GCF_016722765.1. GTDB lineage: Bacteria > Pseudomonadota > Gammaproteobacteria > Burkholderiales > Burkholderiaceae_C > Ramlibacter > Ramlibacter alkalitolerans. Next base: position 64,344 of record NZ_JAEQND010000006.1, read on the forward strand.
CCATGGAGAGCGTGAGGAAGGCGGCCCCCGCGAGGATCAGCGCGATCATGCAGTACAGGCGCGTCGCGCCCAGCAGCGAATCGCGGAAGGTGGCCCAGTTCAGCGAACCTTGCACTGCCGACAGCACCAGCGCGCCGACCACGCCGACCGCCGCAGCTTCGGTGGCGGTGGCGATGCCGGTGTAGATCGAGCCCAGGACGGCCGCGATCAGCACCACCACCGGAATGAGGTGCCGCGACTCGCTGAGCTTCTGCGCAAAGGTCATCCGCTCGCCCGGCACCGGGATGCGCTTCTTGTTCAACACCGCCCAGACCGCGAGGTAACCGGAGAACAGGCTCGCGAGCACGACGCCGGGGATGATGCCGGCCACGAAAAGCCGCGCGATCGAGACGTCCGCCGTCACGCCGTAGACGATCATGATGATCGAGGGCGGGATCAGCAGGCCCAGCGTGCCGGCGCCGGCCAGCGAACCGATGGTGATGTCTTCCGGGTAGCCGCGCCGGTCGAGCTCCGGCAAGGTCATCTTGCCGATGGTGGCGCAGGTGGCGGCGGACGAACCGGAGACGGCGGCGAAGATCGTGCAACCGATCACGTTGGTATGCAGCAGCCGGCCGGGCAGGCGCGAGACCCATGGCGCCAGCCCACGGAACATGCTTTCACTGAGCTTGGTGCGAAAGAGGATCTCTCCCATCCAGATGAACAGGGGCAGGGCGGTGAGCGTCCAGCTCGAGGCCGAGCCCCACACGGTGACTGCCATGGCATCGCCGGCCGGCCGGGAGGAAAAGAGCTGCATGCCGATCCAGGCCACGCCGCCCAGGGTGAGGCCGATCCAGACGCCGCTGCCCAGGAGCAGGAACAGCAGCACGATCAGCATCGTCGTGATCGCGACTTCACTCATTGTGCAGGGCCTCCTCGCTCCCGGCGGACTGCCGCCGGCCCCGCAGTTCCTGGACCCACTCGTCCAGGAAGGCCACCAGCAGGACGAGCGTGCCGATCGCCATCGTGAGCTGCGGGATCCACAGCGGCGTGGCGTCGTTGCCGGTCGAGATGTCGTTGAAGGCGTGCGAGTTCCACGCCAGCCGCACGGCGTAGACGGCGAACAGGCCGGCCAGCAGCACGCCGGCGGACAGGCCCCACATTTCCAGGCCGTGGCGCGCCTTGCCTTGCAGGCGCCCCAGCAGCAGCGTCACGCGGATGTGCTCGTTGCGCTTGAGCGTATGCGCCAGGGCGAGGAAGCCCGCCGCGGCCATGCAGTAGCCCGCATAAGCGTCGGTGCCGGGCACGTGGAAGCCGACCTGCCGGCTGACGATGGACAGCAGCACCATCAGCAGCACGCCGATCATGGCGAGCGCGGCCAGCCACGCGCTCGCGTCGTAGAGGAAGTCCAGGAGTCTTCGCATCGGCTGAGTTTAGGCGCGCTCCGGATCCGGACATACCCGCACACCATGCCCCGGATAATCGCCCCATGACTTCGACTCCCCGCAAATGGCAGTTCTGGATCGATCGCGGCGGCACCTTCACCGACGTGGTGGGCCGCCGTCCCGACGGCACGCTGGTCACCCACAAGCTGCTGTCGGACAACCCGGAGCAGTACCGTGACGCGGCCGTGGCGGGGATCCGCCACCTCCTGGGCTTGCAGGCCGGCGAGCCGATCCGGCCGGAGCAGGTCGAATGCGTGAAGATGGGCACGACGGTCGCCACCAACGCGCTGCTGGAACGCAAGGGCGAGCCGACGCTGCTCGTCACCACGCGGGGCTTCCGCGATGCGCTGCGCATCGCCTACCAGAACCGGCCGCGGCTGTTCGACCGCCACATCGTGCTGCCGGAGCTGCTTTACAGCGAAGTGATCGAGGCACACGAGCGCGTCGGCGCCCACGGCGACGTGATCGAGCCGCTGGACGAGGCGCACCTGCGGGACGCGCTCGCCGCGGCGCACGGGCGCGGGCTGCGCAGCGTCGCCATCGTGTTCCTGCACGGCTACCGCTACACGGACCACGAGCAGCGCGCCTGCGCCCTCGCGCGGGCCATCGGCTTCGAGCAGGTCAGCACTTCGCACGAGACCAGCCCGATGATGAAGCTGGTGAGCAGGGGCGACACGACCGTGGTCGATGCCTACCTGTCGCCGATCCTGCGCCGCTACGTGGAGCAGGTCGGCGCCGAGATGCCCGGCGTGCAGCTGTTCTTCATGCAGTCCTCCGGCGGGCTCACCGACGCGCATGCCTTCCAGGGCAAGGACGCGATCCTCTCCGGCCCGGCCGGCGGCATCGTGGGCATGGCGCGCACCGCGCAATTGGCGGGGCACGAGCGGGTGATCGGCTTCGACATGGGCGGCACCTCCACCGACGTGTCGCACTTCGCCGGCGAGTTCGAGCGCGAATTCGAGACGCAGGTGGCCGGCGTGCGCATGCGGGCACCGATGATGAGCATCCACACGGTCGCCGCGGGCGGCGGCTCGATCCTCGAGTTCGACGGCGCGCGCTTCCGCGTCGGCCCGCAGAGCGCCGGCGCCAACCCCGGTCCCGCCAGCTACCGGCGCGGCGGCCCGCTCGCAGTGACGGATGCGAACGTGATGGTGGGCAAGATCCAGCCGAAGTACTTCCCGAAGGTCTTCGGCCCGCATGCCGACGAGGCCTTGAGCGTCGAGGCCGTGACGGGCAAGTTCGACGAGGTGGCCCGGCGCACCGGCCGCAGCGCCGAGGAAGTGGCGGAAGGCTTCATCGCGATCGCCGTGCAGCAGATGGCCAACGCGATCAAGAAGATCTCGGTGGCGCGTGGCTACGACGTCACGCGCTACACGCTCAACTGCTTCGGCGGTGCGGGCGGCCAGCACGCCTGCCTGGTCGCCGACGCGCTCGGCATGTCGCGCGTCTTCATCCATCCGCTGGCCGGCGTGCTGTCCGCCTACGGCATGGGCCTGGCGGACCAGAACGTGATCCGCGAGCAGGCGGTGGAACTGCCGCTCACGCAGGAGAACCTGCCGCAGGTCGACGAGAAGCTCGCCGCACTGGCTGCCGCCGCGGAAGCCGAATTGCGCCGCCAGCAGGCGGGCGGCGGCGCGGTGCAGGTGCGCCGGCGCGTGCACGTGCGCTACCAGGGCAGCGATTCGGCGCTGGTGGTCGCGGCCGGCACGCTGCCGGAGATCACGGGGGGATTCGAGACGGCCTACCGCCAGCGCTTCTCCTTCCTCATGCCGGGCAAGCCGATGATCGTCGAGGCGGTCTCGGTGGAGGCCATCGTCGCCGGCGATGCGCCGGCGGAACCGCGGCTGGCGGAGCATGCGCAGCGCGAGGTGCCGCGGCGCGAGACGGTGCGCATGTACTCGGGCGGCGAGTGGCACCCGGCGGCCCTGTGCGTGCGCGAGGACCTGCAACCGGGGGACGTGGTCGCCGGCCCCGCGATCATCGCGGAGAAGAACGCGACCACGGTGGTGGAGCCGGGCTGGCAGGCGCGCATCACCACGCTGGACCACATCGTGCTCGATCGCACCGTGCCGCGGGCGCAGAGGTTCGCGGCCGGCACGCAGGTCGACCCGGTGCTGCTGGAGGTGTTCAACAACCTGTTCATGAACATCGCGGAGCAGATGGGGCTGCAGCTGCAGAACACCGCGTACTCGGTCAACATCAAGGAGCGGCTGGACTTCTCCTGCGCGCTGTTCGACGCCGAGGGCAACCTGATAGCCAACGCGCCGCACATGCCGGTCCACCTGGGCAGCATGGGCGAAAGCATCAAGACCGTGATCCGCGAGAACTGCGAGACGATGGCGCCGGGCGATGTGTACGTGCTGAACGATCCGTACAACGGGGGGACGCATCTGCCGGATGTGACGGTGATCACGCCGGTGTACCTGGGCGTCGAGCGTTCGGCGGCTAGCGTTCAGCGTGAGGGAGGTTCTCCCGCTCAACGCCCGACGCCCAACGCCGAACCGACCTTCTACGTCGGCTCCCGAGGTCACCATGCCGATATCGGCGGCACCACCCCCGGCTCCATGCCGCCCTTCTCGACCCGCATCGAGGAAGAGGGCGTGCAGATCGACAACTTCAAGCTGGTCGACCGCGGCGTGCTGCGCGAGCAGGAGATGCTGGAGCTGCTGCGCAGCGGTGCCCACCCGAGTCGCAATCCCGAGCAGAACATGGGCGACCTGAAGGCCCAGATCGCCGCCAACGAGAAGGGCGTGCAGGAACTGCGCCGCATGGTGGACCAGTTCGGCCTGGACGTCGTGCAGGCCTACATGCGCCACGTGCAGGACAACGCGGAAGAGTCGGTGCGCCGCGTCATCACGCGCCTGAAGGACGGCAGCTTCACCCTGCCGCTGGACAACGGCGCCCGGATCCAGGTGGCGATCCGCGTCGATGCCGCGTCGCGCTCGGCGGAGATCGACTTCACCGGCACCTCGCCGCAGCAGACCAACAACTTCAACGCGCCCAGGGCGGTGTGCATGGCGGCGGTGCTGTACGTGTTCCGCACGCTGGTGAGCGACGAGATTCCGCTCAACGCCGGCTGCCTCAAGCCGCTGAAGGTGATCGTGCCGGAAGGCTGCATGCTCAATCCACATCCGCCCGCTTCGGTGGTGGCCGGCAACGTCGAGACGTCCAGCTGCATCACCAATACGCTCTACGGCGCGCTGGGCGTGATGGCGGCGGGCCCGTGCACGATGAACAACTTCACCTTCGGCAACGACCGCTACCAGTACTACGAGACGATCTCGGGCGGCAGCGGCGCGGGCGGCTTGTACGACGAGCAGGGCCACCTGTGCGGCGGCTTCGACGGCACGAGCGTCGTGCAGACGCACATGACCAACTCGCGCCTGACCGATCCGGAGGTGCTGGAGTTCCGCTTCCCGGTGCGGCTGGAAAGCTACGAGATCCGCGCCGGCTCCGGCGGCGCCGGCCGCTGGCACGGCGGCAACGGCGGCGTGCGGCGGGTGCGCTTCCTCGAGCCCATGACGGCCAGCATCCTCTCCAACGGCCGCAAGGTCCCGTCCTTCGGCATGGCTGGCGGCGCGCCGGGGCAGGTGGGCATCAACCGCGTCGTGCGCGCCGACGGCCGCACCGAGCCGCTGGAGCACATCGGCTCGGCCGAGATGCAGCCGGGCGACCTCTTCGAGATCCACACGCCCGGCGGCGGCGGCTTCGGCTCCTAGCAAGCCGTCATTCCCGCGCAGGCGGGAATCCAGGGCTTCCGCAACCCCGCGCTGCGCGCGTGCCCTGGGCCCCCGCCTGCGCGGGGGTGACGGCCTTCGGCCGAGCTCCTTGTGCCATCATTTCGCGATGATCGAAAAGACCCCCGCCGGCGGTGCGTTCCTCGACGACCTGCCGTTCCCCAGCCGTTTCGAAAGCGAGGCGGCGCTCGAAGACTACCTCGCCACGCCCTCGCGCGAGCTGGTGCGCGACCTCGCGCGCACCGAAGGCGACCTGCTGATCCTGGGCGTGGGCGGCAAGATGGGCCCGACGCTGGCCCGCCTGGCACGCAACGCGCTGCCGGCCTCGCGCCGCGTGATCGCGGTGGCCCGCTTTTCGGAGCCGGGCGTGCGCGAAGCGCTGCAGTCGCACGGCATCGAGACCATCGCCTGCGACCTGCAGGACCGGGCGGCGCTGCAGGCGCTGCCGAAGTCCCCGAACGTGGTCTTCATGGCCGGCCGCAAGTTCGGCGCCGACGGCAACCTGCCGCTGACGTGGGCGATGAACGCGCTGGTGCCGGCCCTGGTGGCCGAGACCTTCACGGCCTCGCGCATCGTGGCCTTCTCCACCGCCTGCGTCTATCCCTTCGTGCCGGTGATCGGCCAGGGCGCGAGCGAGGACGAAGTGCTGGCGCCGCCCGGCGAATACGCGAACTCCTGCGTGGCGCGCGAGCGCATGTTCGAGCACTTCTCGCAGTTGCACGGCACGCCGGGCCGCCTGTTCCGCCTCAGCTACGCGATCGACATGCGCTACGGCGTGCTGGCGGACGTGGCGCTGAAGGTGTGGCGCGGCGAGCCGGTCGACGTGACCATGGGCCACGTGAACGTGATCTGGCAGGGCGATGCCAACGCGCAGGCGCTGCGCTGCCTCGCGGTGGCGACGGTGCCGACCTCGCCGCTGAACGTGAGCGGGCCCGAGACGACCTCCGTCCGCTGGCTGGCGCAGGAATTCGGCCGCGCCTTCGGCAAGCCGGCGCAGGTGACGGGCACGGAAGCGCCCACCGCCTGGCTGATGAACACCGGCGAAGCCGAGCGCCTGTTCGGCTATCCGCGCGTGCCGCTGCGGCAGATGGTGGCCTGGGTCGCGGACTGGATCGCGCACGAGCAGCGGCTGCTCGGCAAGCCCACGAAGTTCGAGAAGCGGGATGGGCATTACTGAGCGCCTGGCCGCGCCCTCGCGGGACGACCTGGCGTCGCTGCAGCAACTCGTGGTGGAGAGTCGCTGGAACCAGTCGCCGGAAGACTGGGACGTGTTCCTGCGCCTGGGCACCGTGCACGTAGTGCGCGACGAAGCCGGCCGCATCGTCGCGAGCGGCGCGGTGCTGCCCATGGGCGCTTCGCCGGTCGCGTGGATCAGCATGATCCTGGTCATGCCTGCGCGGCGGGGCGTCGGCCTGGGCCGTGCGGTCTTCGGCGCGTGCCTGCGGCAGATCCAGTTCGAAGGCCGCATCCCCATGCTCGATGCCACGCCGGCCGGCGAGGCGCTGTACACGCAGTTCGGCTTCCGCCCGCAATGGCGGCTGGCGCGCTGGCGGCGCGAGGCGAGCGAACGCGATGCGCGCAACGCCGGGCTTTCGCGTTCGCTCCAGCGCCAGCCCGCGGGAGAGGCGCTCCAGGGGCTGGTGAAGCTGGACGCGGCGGCTCTGGGGTTCGACCGTCGCACGCTGCTGGAGCAGCTTGCGGACCGGCGCGGTTCCGTGTGTGTTGCCGGCGGCGAAGCCGCGGGGCTGGTGCGCGAGGGCCGCACGGCGCGCCACGTCGGCCCCTTGCTCGCCCGCAGTGAAGCCGCCGCCGGGCCACTGCTGCGCGACATCGTCGATGCCGAAGATGCCGCGCTCCTGATCGACCTGCGCGACGCGCGACCGCTGCTGCGCGCCACGCTCGAAGCCGCGGGTTTCCGCCACGAGCGCCCTTTTGCCCGCATGGCGCTGCTTGCGCCGGGGCAGGTCCTGCCTGCCGGCGACGACGCGCTGCTGCATGCCGTCGCCGGCCCCGAATACGCCTGAAAATCCAGAGGAAGTTGTCATGCCCCTGAACCGATCCGATCTCCCGCAGGACGTCCTGCAGCTGCTGGCCGGCGGCGCCGTGATCCCCGCCCATCCGCTCGCGCTCGATGCGCGCCGCCAGTTCGATCGCAATCGCCAGCGCGCGCTCACGCGCTACTACGTCGATGCCGGCGCCGGCGGGCTGGCCGTCGGCGTGCACACCACGCAATTCGCCATCCGCGAGCACGGCCTGTACGAGCGCGTGCTGTCCGCCGCCATGGAGGATCGGCTGGCCTGGACCGAGCGGCCCATGGTGATGGTCGCGGGCCTGTGCGGCCGCACCGAGCAGGCCCGCAAGGAAGCGCGCATCGCGGTCGGCCTGGGCTACCACGCCGGTCTGCTGAGCCTGGCGGCGCTGTCCTCCGCTTCGGAGGACGAGATGATCGCGCACTGCGAGCAGGTGGCGCAGGAGATCCCGCTGGTGGGCTTCTACCTGCAGACGGCCGTCGGCGGCCCGACGCTGTCGCACGCCTTCTGGCGCCGTTTCGCATCCATCCCGAATGCGCTGGCCATCAAGGTCGCGCCCTTCCATCGCTACCGCACGCTGGACGTCGTGCGCGGCCTGGTCGAGGCCGGGGCGGAGGAGCGCGTGTTCCTCTACACCGGCAACGACGACCACATCGTGCTGGACCTGGCGCTGCCCTTTACCGCCATGCGCGCGGGTCAGCCGGTGACCGTGCGCTTCCGTGGCGGCCTGCTGGGGCACTGGTCGGTCTGGACCGCGAGCGCGGTGCGCCAGCTGGAGATGATCAAGGCCACCATCGCGGCCAACGGCGGCAGCCTGCCGCCCGAACTGCTGGCGCTCGACTCGCGCGTGACCGACTGCAATTCCGCGTTCTTCGACGTGAAGAACAACTTCCACGGCTGCATCGCCGGCTGCCACGAGGTGCTGCGCCGCCAGGGGCTGCTCGAAGGCATCTGGTGCCTGGACCCCGAGGAGGGTCTCGGCGCCGGCCAGGCGCAGGAGATCGACCGCGTGTATCAGCAGCACGCCGACCTGGCGGACGATGCGTTCGTGCGGGAGAACCTGCAGCGCTGGCTGTCGTAGCAGCGCGTAGGCTGGTCTCGCCGCAGGCGACACCAGCGGTCGGGCGTGCGCTGTTTGGAAACCGGCGAAGAGCCAAAGAAAAACCCGCCGATGGCGGGCTTTCTTGCGGTGAGTGGCAGGACTTACTTCTTGGCGCTCGCCGCCGGCTTGGCGGCGGCCGCCTTGTCGTCCTTCTTGTCCGCCTTGGCTTCGGCCTTCGTTTCGGCCTTCGCTTCCTTCTTCTCGTCCTTCTTCGCGGGGGCCGCGCCGGAATTGCCGCCCAGGTCGCGCTGGTACGTCTCGCCGTTGACCGTCAGGCCGCCGGCCGAGTACCTGGCGGCGGTGATCGGCGCGATGCCCTTGATGCGGCCCATGAAGTTGTCCCAGTTCTTGAACTGGCCCTTCTTGCGCTCGTCGAGGATGCGCTTGGACATGACCGGACCGATGCCCTTGATGCCGTCCAGTTCGGCGGCGGTCGCCTTGTTCACTTCGACACCCGCGAAGGCGGCGGCCGCGTAGAGCATGGCCAGGATGGCCAGGATTTTCTTCAGCATGGGTCTCTCTCCAGCAGGTTGAATGGGGCGCATCCCGACGCGGGAGGCGGCCCGTCTTCAACGGTGCAGGGCCGGAGAAAGTTGACGCGTCAGGCGCCGAAATGGCGCTGCAGCTCCCGCATGTACTGGCCGACGCCCGTCGCCACGTCCGCGAAGGCGTGGTCGCAGCCCGCTTGCCGCAGCGCCGACAGGTCGGCCTGGGTGTAGCACTGGTACTTGCCGCGCAGGGCGTCGGGGAAGGGGATGTATTCCAGCAGGCCGAGGTCCACGGCGGTGGCGGCGTCCTGGACGCCGCCGGGGTGCAGCGCGTCCAGCACGGCCAGCGCCACGTCGTTGAACGGCTGCGCCCGGCCGGTGCCCAGGTTGAAGATGCCCGACTTCTCTGGATGGTCGAAGAACCAGAGGTTCACGGCCACGACGTCGTCGACGAACACGAAGTCGCGCGTCTGCTCGCCCGGCCCGTAGCCGCCGTACTCGCCGAACAGCTTGACCTTCCCCTGCTCGCGCAACTGGTTGAACTGGTGGAAGGCCACGCTGGCCATGCGGCCCTTGTGCTGCTCGCGCGGGCCGTACACGTTGAAGTAGCGGAAGCCCACCACCTGGTGGCTGGCACTCCTGAAATCGTTGCCGCATTCGCGCCGCATGCGCTGGTCGAACAGCAGCTTGCTGTAGCCGTAGACGTTGAGCGGCCGCTCGAATTCCGGCGTCTCGCGGAAGGTGTCCGAGCCGCCGTAGACGGCCGCGGAAGACGCATACAGCAGCCGGGCGCCGCGCTGCTGGCAGGACGCGAACAGCGAGCACGAGACGCCGTAGTTGTTGGCCATCATGTACTTGCCGTCCTGCTCCATCGTGTCGCTGCAGGCGCCTTCGTGGAACACCGCCTCCACCTTGCCGAAGCCGCCCTGGGCGAACAGCGCATAGAAGTCGGCGGCGTCGACGTAGTCGGCGATCTGCAGGTCGGCGAGGTTGCGGAACTTGTCGCCCTGGGTCAGGTCGTCGACCGCGACGATGTCGTCGATGCCCCGGGCGTTGAGGCCCTTGACGATGTTGGAACCGATGAAACCGGCAGCGCCGGTGACGACGACGCGCGTCATGCGAACAACTCCTCGTAGGAAACGGTGGCGGTGCCGAACTTGCCGACCACGATGCCGCCCGCCCGGTTGGCGATCGGCACCGCGTCGCGGATCGCCACGCCCGCGGCGACCATCGTGGCGAGGGTGGCGATGACCGTGTCGCCGGCGCCGGTGACGTCGAACACCTCGCGCGCCTGAGCCTTCACGTGCAGCTCGCCCTGGGCGTCGAACAGCGTCATGCCTTCCTCGCTGCGCGTGACCAGCAGCGCCTGCAGCCCGAGCTCCTCGCGCAGCCGGTGGGCACGCTGGTTCAGGTCCTGCTCGCCGTGCCAGCGGCCGACCACGTCCTGCAGCTCGGCGCGGTTGGGCGTGATGACGGTGGCGCCGCGGTAGCGGGTGTAGTCCGAGCCCTTGGGGTCGATCAGCACCGGCTTGCGGGCCGCGCGGGCGTTCTCGATCATGCGCGGGATGTGGGCCAGGCCGCCCTTGCCGTAGTCGGAGAACAGCACGGCGTCCTGCTGCGGCAGCAGGCGGGCGAACTCGTCGGACTGCAGTTCCAGCACTTCGTGGTCCGGCTCGTTCTCGAAGTCCATGCGCAGCAGCTGCTGCTGGCGGCCGATCACGCGCAGCTTGACGGTCGTGCGCAGCCCGGGGTCGCGTTTCAGGTGGGTCCGGATGCCGGTGCCGGTCAGCAGCGATTCGAGGCGGTGCCCCGGCTCGTCGTCGCCGACCACGCCGAGGAAGCTCGCCTGCGCGCCCAGCGTGCTGACGTTGTAGGCCACGTTGGCGGCCGCGCCGATGCGCTCCTCCTCGCGCGAGACCTTGACCACCGGCACCGGGGCCTCGGGCGAGATGCGCTCCACTGCGCCGTGCCAGTAGCGATCCAGCATCGCGTCGCCCACCACCAGCACGCGCGCCTGCGCCATGCGTTGCTTGCTTGGAGTCATAGTTCCTCCACCCGGCGCGGCGGGTAGCTGTCCCAGGCCTGGCAGCCGGGGCATTGCCAGAAATACTGCTTCGATTCGAAGCCGCAGGCCGCGCAGCGGTAGCGCGTGAGCGGCTTGACGGCGTGGTCCAGCGCACGCTGGACGTCGGGGTGGAACTGCTCGTGCTCCAGCTTCTCGCCGGCGATCCACTTGGCGGCGGCGACGAGCGAAGGCTCGCGCTGCACGTGCCGCACGTACCAGCCGCGGGCCGCGTCGGGGTCGGTCTCCAGCGCGGTGATGCCCTCCAGCACGTCCAGCGAAGGCGCGTGCTCGTAGTGCGCCTGCAGCAGCTGCGCCGCTTCCGCCTGCCGGCCGCAGGCCAGCGCCGCTTCCGTCAAAGGCCTGGCGAGCAGCGCCATCGCCGAGGGCACCTGCTCGGCGAGTTCGCACAGCAGGTCGAAGGCGCCGCGCGCGTCACCGGCGCGCCGCAGCAGCGCGGCGAGCTCGATGCGGGGGCGGGGCGCGCTGGGAGCGAGCTTGTTGGCCTTCTGCAGCAGCTCCTGTGCCGGCCCCGGCGCAGCGCTGGCCGCCATCTCGCACAGGTAGTGCGCCTGGCGCGCGGCGAACTGGCCCGAGCCGGCCGCATCGAGCTTGCGCGCGATCTCGAAGGCCTGCGGCCAGTCGCGCGAACGCTCGTAGATGGCGAGCAGGGCCAGCAGCGCCTGTTCCTCGTAGGCCGTGCCTTCGAGCTTGCGCAGCGCCTCCTCGGCGCGATCGAGCAGGCCGGCCTTGAGGAAGTCGAGCGCCAGCGCGTGCTGGGCGCGATGCCGGTCGGCGCGGCTCAGGTCCGCGCGCGAGAGCAGGTGTTCGTGCACGCGGACGGCGCGCTCGTACTCGCCGCGGCGGCGAAACAGGTTGCCCAGGGCGAAGTGCAGCTCGGAGGTGTCGGGGTCGCTCTGGACGGCTTCGATGAAGGCGTCGATGGCCTGGTCCTGCTGCTCGTTGAGCAGGAAGTTCAGGCCGCGAAAATAGGCCTTGGGCGCCAGCCGGTTCTCGATGCGCAGCTGTCGCAGGTCGAAGCGCGAGGCGAACCAGCCGAGCGCGAAGGCGACCGGCAGGCCCCACAGCAGCCACGTCAGGTCAAAGTCCATGCGTGGGAGGCGTTCCCTGGCCGATCAGCGTGCTGGGCGCGCCGCCCGCGTCGGCGTGCACGCCGCGCGGGGCGGCGGCCTTGCGGTGCTTCCACCAGCGCGGCACCATGCCGATCGCACCGACCACCAGGCCGGCGGCGAAAGCGGCCAGCACCACCAGCACCAGCGGCGCCGTCCAGTGCGTGCCGAAGAAGAAGTGCACGGTGACGTCCTGCTGGTTGTTCAGCGCGAAGGCGAACAGCGTAAAAAAAATGGCTGCCTTGAGCAGCCAAGCTAAATATTTCATCCGGCTCCTTTGGTGAGCGGAATTCTAGGACGCCGTCATTCCCGCGGAGGCGGGAATCCAGGGCTTCGGGGGCGCGCCGCGAGCGGCGGGCATCGGGAGCTCTGGGCCCCCGCCTTCGCGGGGGTGACAAGGTCGCGCCCTCAGCGTCCAGCCTCCATCTCCTTCGTCCGCTCGTCCACCGCCTCGCGCAGCGCCTTGCCCGGCTTGAAGTGCGGCACGCGCTTCTCCGGGATCTGCACGCTTTCGCCCGAGCGCGGGTTGCGGCCCATGCGGGGAGGGCGGCGGTTGATCGAGAAGCTGCCGAAGCCGCGGATCTCGATCCGGTGCCCCCGCACCAGGGCGTCGCTCATCGCGTCGAGGATGGTCTTGACGGCGTATTCCGCGTCGCGATGGGTGAGCTGGCTGAAGCGGGAGGCCAGTTCTTCTACGAGGTCGCTGCGAGTCATGGAGGTTCGGCGTTGAGCGTTGAGCGTTGAGCGGGCAAGACCCGCATCCACGCTCAACGCCGCACGCTCAACGCTCAAACGGCGATCAGCCGCGGTCCTGGTCGTTCAGCTTGGCACGCAGGAGCGCGCCGAGGCTGGTGGTGCCGGCCTGCTCGCGCGCGGACTGCTGCGACAGCTGCGCCATCGCGCCCTGCTCGTCGATCATGTCCTTCTGGCGGATCGACAGCTGGATGTTGCGCGTCTTGCGGTCGATGTTGGTGATCACGGCCGTGACTTCGTCGCCTTCCTTCAGCACGTTGCGCGCGTCTTCCACGCGGTCGCGGCTGATTTCGGAGGCCCGCAGGTAGCCGAAGATCTCGTTGCCCAGGTCGATCTCCGCGCCCTTCGGGTCGACGGCCTTGACCTTGCCCGACACCGTGGAGCCCTTGTCGTGCACCGAGGTGAAGGTGGCGAACGGGTCGCCATCGAGCTGCTTGATGCCCAGGGAGATGCGCTCGCGGTCGACGTCGACGCCCAGCACGATCGCCTCGACTTCCTGGCCCTTCTTGTAGTTGCGCACGGCCTGTTCGCCCGGCTCGTTCCAGGACAGGTCGGACAGGTGCACGAGGCCGTCGATGCCGGCGGCCAGGCCGACGAACACGCCGAAGTCGGTGATCGACTTGATCGGGCCCTTGACGCGGTCGCCGCGCTTGGTGTTCTGCGCGAATTCCTGCCAGGGGTTGGCCTTGCACTGCTTCATGCCCAGGCTGATGCGACGCTTGTCTTCGTCGATCTCGAGGACCATGACTTCGACTTCGTCACCCAGGGACACGACCTTGGACGGGGCCACGTTCTTGTTGGTCCAGTCCATTTCGGAGACGTGCACCAGGCCTTCGATGCCGGGCTCGAGCTCGACGAACGCGCCGTAGTCGGCGATGTTCGTGATCTTGCCGAACATGCGGGTGCCGTTGGGATAGCGGCGCGAAACGCCCATCCACGGGTCGTCGCCCATCTGCTTGAGACCCAGCGACACGCGGTTCTTCTCGGTGTCGAACTTGAGGATCTTGGCGGTGATTTCCTGACCGGCGGTGACCACCTCGGACGGGTGGCGCACGCGGCGCCAGGCCATGTCGGTGATGTGCAGCAGGCCGTCGATGCCGCCGAGGTCGACGAACGCACCGTACTCGGTGATGTTCTTGACCACGCCGCGGACGATGGAGCCTTCCTTGAGGGTTTCCATCAGCTTGGCGCGCTCTTCGCCCATGGACGCTTCGACCACCGCGCGGCGCGACAGCACCACGTTGTTGCGCTTGCGGTCCAGCTTGATGACCTTGAACTCCATCGTCTTGTTTTCGTACGGAGTCAGGTCCTTGATCGGACGCGTGTCGATCAGCGATCCGGGGAGGAAGGCGCGGATGCCGTTGACGAGGACGGTCAGGCCGCCCTTGACCTTGCCCGTGGTGGTGCCGGTGACGAATTCGCCGGACTCCAGCGCCTTCTCGAGGGACATCCACGAAGCCAGGCGCTTGGCCTTGTCGCGCGACAGGATGGTGTCGCCGTAGCCGTTTTCCAGTGCGTCGATGGCCACGGAGACGAAATCGCCTTCCTGGACTTCGACTTCACCCGTGTCGTTCTTGAATTCGTCGATCGGGATGTAGGCCTCGGACTTGAGGCCGGCATTCACCACGACGAAGTTGTGCTCCACGCGCACCACTTCGGCGGTGATGACTTCGCCCGCGCGCATTTCGGAGCGCTGCAACGATTCCTGGAACAACTCGGCAAAAGATTCAGACATTGATAGTGCGGGTGACCCCGCGGGGTTGGGTTTGCGATCCCCGCCACCGGTGCGCTGCTGCGCGGAGGGAGTGTCGGGGGCCTGTTCGATCGCTGGGGTTCACGCGCTGACGCGGTTCACCACCAGCCTACGTTCGCGCCAGCGCATCACCACCGGCGCGCCAGCCGCTCACGGGTGGGCGAACGGCTGCTTTTCTTCCCACCAGCGGAGGACCTGGGCGACCGATTCTTCGACGGTCTGGCTCGAGTTATCCAGCAGGAGGGCATCCTGCGCGGGTTTCAGCGGGGCGACGGCGCGATTGGAGTCGCGCGCATCGCGCGCCTCCAGGTCCGCGCGAAGATCGTCGATTTTAGCCTGAATCCCTTTTGAAATCAATTGCTTATGCCGCCGGTCGGCACGCTGGCCGGCGCTCGCCGTCAGGAACACCTTCATCGGCGCGTCGGGGAAGATGACCGTGCCCATGTCGCGGCCGTCGGCCACCAGGCCCGGCAGCCTGCGAAAGCTCTGCTGCAGCGCGACGAGGGCGCTGCGCACGGCCGGCAGCGCCGAGACCTTCGAGGCGTTCATGCCGGCCTCTTCGGTGCGGATGTCGTCCGTCACGTCCTGGCCCGCGAGCAGCACGCTGCCGTCGACGAAGACGACGGGCAGCGTCTCGGCCATCCTGGCGATCGTATGCTCGTGCGCCACGTCCAGCGCCAGCCCGGCACGCACCGCGGCCAGGCCGGTGATGCGGTAGAGCGCGCCCGAGTCGAGGTAGTGGTAGCCCAGCCGCCGCGCGACTTCGGACGCCAGCGTGCCCTTGCCCGAGGCGGTGGGGCCGTCGACGCAGATCACCGGGATGTGCGGCGCGGCAGTGCGCGCCAGCGAGAACAGCGCCTCGAAGTAGTCGGGAAAGGTCTTGCCGACGCACTTCGGGTCCTCGATGCGCACGCGGGTCCCGGCGGGATTGAAGGCGGCCAGTGCGAAGCACATGGCCATGCGGTGGTCGTCGTAGGTGTGGATCGTCGCGGCCGACCAGGCCTTCGGCGGCGCCACCCGGATGAAGTCCTGGCCTTCCTCGACCTCGGCGCCGAGCTTGCGCAGTTCCGTGGCCATGGCCGCCAGGCGGTCCGTTTCCTTCACGCGCCAGCTGGCGATGTTGCGCAGCGTGGTGGTGCCGTCGGCGTAGAGCGCCATCACCGCCAGCGTCATCGCCGCGTCGGGGATGTGGTTGCAGTCGAGGTCCACGGCCTTCAGCGGCCAGGCGCCGCGGCGCACTTCGAGCCGGTTGGGGCCGCTGGTCACCGCTGCGCCCATCTGCTGCGCGGCCTCGACGAAGCGGATGTCGCCCTGGATCGATGCGGCGCCCACGCCTCCGATGCGCACCGGCTCGCTGCAGCCGGCGATGGCGCCCAGCGCCACGAAGTAGCTGGCCGAGGAGGCATCGGCCTCGACGTGGATCTCGCCCGGCGACTGGTAGCGGCTGCCGGCGGGAATCGTGAAGCGCTGCCAGCCTTCGCGTGCGACCGCGATGCCGAAGCGCTGCAGCATGTTGAGCGTGATCTCGATGTAGGGCTTGGAGATCAGCTCGCCGACCACCTCGAGCACGATGTCGCGGCTGGCCACCAGGGGCAGCGCCATGAGCAGGGCGGTGAGGAACTGGCTGGAGACGTCGCCGCGCACGCGGATCGGTGCGGCGACATCCAGGGCTTGGGCCGGGCGGATGCGCAGCGGCGGGAAGCCTTCGTTGCCCAGGTAGTCGATGCGGCACCCGAGCTGGCGCAGCGCATCGACGAGGTCGCCGATGGGCCGCTCGTGCATGCGATGCACGCCGGAGAGTTCGAAATTTCCCCCCAGAAGGGCGAGCGCCGCGGTGAGCGGCCGCATCGCGGTGCCCGCGTTGCCGAGGAACAGAGGTATTGCTCCCTCCCCCCCTGGGGGAGGGTTGGGGTGGGGGCGCTGGGCGCTCGCTGCGGCCGCTGCGTGCCCCCCTCCCAGCCTCCCCCCGGAGGGGGGAGGAGCAAGACCCGTGATCGTCACGGTGCTGCCTGCGTGCTCCACCCCGCACCCCAGCGCCACCAGCGCCTCCAGCATCACCCGCGTGTCATCCGAATCCAGCAAATCATGGACGACCGTCGTCCCCTGCGACAACGCCGCCAGCAGCAGCACGCGGTTGGAGATGCTCTTCGAGCCGGGCAGGGCGACGGTGCCGCCGGCCTCCTCGAGAGGGGCGAGGTCCAGGAAGGCGGTGGTGAACACGCTGACCTACTTCTTGCGGCCCATGTGCCACTGGGCACGGACCTGGCTCGCCTGCGCGATCATCTCTTCGAGCTTCTCGCCGGCACCCGTCTCGGCCAGATGCAGCATGTTCATCAGGCTGCGCTGGAACATCTTCGCCTGCTCCACCAGTTCGACCCGGTTGGACAGCAGGATGTCGCGCCAGACCTTCGGGTCGCTCGCCGCGATGCGCGTGAAGTCGCGAAAGCCCGGCCCGGCGAGCCCGAGGAAGTCCTTGCCATGCGCCTGGCCGTCGATCGCGTGGATCAGGGCGAACGCCAGCAGGTGCGGCAGGTGGCTCACGGCGGCGAAGGCGGCATCGTGCGAGTCCGGTGCCATCTGCTGCACGTGGCAGCCCAGCCCCTCCCACAGCGCCTGCGCCCGCTTGAGGTGCGCGGTCTGCGTCTTCTCGATCGGCGTCAGGATCACCTGCTTGCCGTGGTACAGGTCGGGGTCGGCGTGCTCCACGCCGGAGAGTTCCTTGCCGGTGATCGGATGCGCCGGCACGAAGGAGCCGATGTGGTCGCGCAGCACGCGGCGCGCGGCATCCACCACTTCGCGCTTGGTGGAGCCCACGTCCATGATCAGCATGCTGTTGGTCACCAGGTGGCGGATCGCCTTGAAGGTGGCCTCCGTCGCCGCGACGGGCACCGCCAGCAGCACGACGTCCGCGCCGGAGACGGCGAGCAGTGCCGAGGGCGCCTCGACGTCGATTACGCCCATCTGGCGCGCCCGCTCGGTGGTGGAGGGCGACTTGCTGTAGCCCACCACGCGCTTGACGAGCCCCGCCCGCTTCATGGCCAGCGCGAACGAGCCGCCCATGAGGCCGCACCCGATCAATCCCAGTTGCTCGAACATCGCTGCCATGCGTTCTTCTGGTCCTCGTTACTCGCCGACGGGATAGGTCCCGAGCACCTTGTAGAAGGCGCACAGGGCCTGCAGGTCCTTCAGTGCGGCGGCCACCTGGGGCTGCGCGGGATGGCCCTGCAGGTCGATGTAGAAAAAGTACTCCCACTGGCCGGAGCGGGCCGGGCGCGATTCGAAGCGCGTCATCGACACGCCGTGCTTCTTCAGCGGCACCAGCATGTCGTGCACCGCGCCGGGCCGGTTCGGCACGGAGACGATCAGGCTCACGCAGTCCTTGCCCGAAGCTTCCGGCGCGGCCAGCGTCTGCGGCAGGCAGATCACGGCGAAGCGGGTGCGGTTGAAGGCGTCGTCCTGGATCGCGTGGGCGGCGATGTGCAGCCCGAACTCGGTGGCGGCGCGGTCGCTGGCGATGCCGGCCCAGTTCGGATGCGTGGCGGCGAGGCGCGCACCTTCGGCGTTGGAGGAGACGGCGCGGCGCTCGGCATCGGGCAGGTGCGTGCCCAGCCAGCCCTGGCACTGCGCCAGGGCCTGCGGGTGCGCGAGCACGACCTCGATGCCCTGGAGCGAGGCGTTGTCCTTGCGCAGCAGGTTGTGGCGTACCAGCAGGCTGCTCTCGCCCACGATGTGCAGCGGCGTGGACAGGAACAGATCCAGCGACCGGGCGATCACGCCCTCGGTGGAGTTCTCGACCGGCACCACGCCGTATTCGGCGGTGCCCGCCGCGGTGGCGCGGAACACCTCGTCGATGCTCACGCAGGGGATCTTCTCGATGCTGGCGCCGAAGAACTGGAGGGCGGCCTGCTCGCTGAAGGTGCCGGAGGGGCCGAGGAAGGCGACGCGCTGCGGCGCCTCGAGCGCGCGGCAGGCGGACATGATCTCGCGCCAGATGTGCGCGATGTTGTTGTCCTTCAGCGGGCCGGGGTTGGCCGTCTGCAGGCCGTTGATCACCTGCGCTTCGCGCTCGGGGCGGAACACGGGCGAGCCTTCGGCGCGCTTGAGTTCGCCGACCTCGTTGGCGAGGGCGGCGCGGCGATTGAGCAATGCCAGGAGTTCGCGGTCGACCTGGTCGATGGCGGTGCGGAGCTCGGACAGCGGTTTGGGCATGGGCGAAGCGGCAACTATAGCGGCAGGTTACGGCTTGTCACTCGGCTGGTGGCGAAGGGGCGGCTGGCTGGTGGCGCGTAGGCTGGTGGTGACGCGCGAAGCGCCGGAACCCCAGCGCTTTCGCGCATCGCTGGGGTTTCGCTGCGCTGCACCGCCAGCCTGCAGGAGCCGCCGCCCGGTTACTTGGCGGACTCACCCCCGCCGTTCTCCTCGGCCTCGCCATTCCCCGCATCGTTCTCCACGATGCGCTGCAGGCCGCTCAACTTCGAACCTTCGTCCAGGTTGATCAGCGTCACGCCCTGCGTCGCCCGGCCCAGCTCGCGGATTTCGCTGACCCGGGTGCGCACCAGGACGCCGCGGTCCGTGATCAGCATGATCTCGTCTTCGGCATGCACCAGCGTCGCGGCGACGACCTTGCCGTTGCGCTCGCTCTGCTGGATGGCGATCATGCCCTTGGTGCCGCGGCCATGGCGCGTGTACTCGGTGATCGGGGTGCGCTTGCCGTAGCCCTTTTCGGTGGCGGTCAGCACGCTCTGGGATTCGTCCTCGGCCACCAGCATCGCGATCACGCTCTGGCCCTCGTCGAGCATCATGCCGCGCACGCCCCGGGTGTTGCGGCCCGTCGGGCGCACGTCGTTCTCGTCGAAGCGCACGGCCTTGCCGCCGTCGGAGAACAGCATCACGTCGTGCTTGCCGTCGGTGAGCGCGGCCCCGATCAGGTAGTCCCCCTCGTCCAGGTCGACGGCGATGATGCCGAGCTTGCGGGGGTTGTTGAACTCGTGCAGCGCGGTCTTCTTCACCGTGCCCATGGACGTTCCCATGAACACGAAGTGGTCCTCGGGGAAGCTGCGGAATTCGCCGGTGAGGGGCAGCACCACGTTGATCTTCTCGCCTTCCTGCAGCGGGAACATGTTGACGATCGGCCGGCCCCGGGAGCCGCGCGAACCGGACGGCACCTCCCACACCTTGAGCCAGTAGAGGCGGCCGCGGTTGGAGAAGCACAGCATGTAGTCGTGCGTGTTGGCGATGAAGAGCTGGTCGATCCAGTCGTCTTCCTTGGTCTGGGTCGCCTGCTTGCCGCGGCCGCCGCGCTTCTGCGCCCGGTATTCGTTGAGCGGCTGGCTCTTGATGTAGCCCATGTGGGACAGGGTCACCACCATGTCCGTCGGGGTGATCAGGTCCTCGGTGCCCAGGTCCTGCGTGTTGTGCTCGATCACGCTGCGGCGCGCGCCCAGCTTGGTCTGGCCGAACTCCTGGCGCAGCGCGGTGAGTTCGTCGCTGATGATGGTGGAGACGCGGGACGGCTTGGCCAGGATGTCCAGCAGGTCGTCGATCTCCGCCATGACCTCGCGGTACTCGGAGACGATCTTGTCCTGCTCCAGGCCCGTCAGGCGCTGCAGGCGCATCTGCAGGATTTCCTGGGCCTGCGTGTCGGAGAGGCGGTACAGGCCGTCCGCATGCAGGCCGTATTCGCGCTCCAGGCCTTCGGGCCGGTAGTCGTCGGCGCTGATCACGCTGCCGTCTTCGCGGGCGCGCGTGAGCATCTCGCGCACGAGAGACGAATCCCAGCCGCGCGCCATCAGCTCGCTCTTGGCCACCGGCGGGGTGGGGGACTCGCGGATGATGCGGATGAATTCGTCGATGTTGGCCAGCGCCACGGCCAGGCCTTCCAGCACGTGGCCGCGTTCGCGCGCCTTGCGCAGGGCGAACACCGTCCTGCGCGTCACCACCTCGCGGCGGTGCTGCAGGAAGACCTGGATCAGGTCCTTCAGGTTGCACAGGCGGGGCTGGCCGTCGATCAGCGCCACCATGTTGATGCCGAAGGTATCCTGCAGCTGGGTCTGCTTGTACAGGTTGTTCAGCACCACCTCGGGCACTTCGCCGCGCTTGAGCTCGATCACGAGCCGCATGCCGGACTTGTCGCTCTCGTCCTGGATGTGGCTGATGCCTTCGAGCTTCTTCTCGTTGACCAGCTCCGCCATCCGCTCCTGCAGCGTCTTCTTGTTGACCTGGTAGGGGATCTCGTCGACGATGATCGCGGTGCGCTGGCCGCGGTCGATGTCCTCGAAGTGGGTCTTGGCCCGCATCACCACCCGGCCGCGGCCGGTGCGGTAGCCTTCCTTCACGCCGGAGATGCCGTAGATGATGCCGCCGGTGGGGAAGTCGGGCGCCGGCACGATCTCCATCAGTTCGTCGATGGAAGCCTCGGGGTTGCGCAGCAGGTGCAGGCAGGCGTCGACGACCTCGTTGAGGTTGTGCGGCGGGATGTTGGTGGCCATGCCCACCGCGATGCCGCCCGAGCCGTTGACCAGCAGGTTGGGCAGCCGCGAGGGCAGCACCAGCGGCTCCTTCTCGCTGCCATCGTAGTTGGGCCCGAAATCGACCGTCTCCTTGTCGATATCGGCCAGCATCTCGTGGGCGATCTTCGCCAGGCGGATTTCGGTGTAGCGCATGGCCGCGGCGTTGTCGCCGTCGACCGAGCCGAAGTTGCCCTGGCCGTCCACCAGCATGTGGCGCATGGAGAAGTCCTGCGCCAGCCGCACGATCGTGTCGTAGACCGATTGATCGCCGTGCGGGTGATATTTACCAATGACGTCGCCGACGATGCGCGCGGACTTCTTGTAGGGCCGGTTCCAGTCGTTGTTCAGCTCGTGCATCGCGAAAAGAACGCGCCGGTGCACGGGCTTGAGGCCGTCGCGCGCGTCCGGCAGGGCCCGCCCCACGATCACGCTCATCGCGTAATCGAGGTAGCTGCGGCGCATCTCCTCCTCGAGGCTGACGGGCAGGGTTTCTTTCGCGAAGGAAGAGGTCATCAGGGGGCTTGCTGCAGGGCGCGGAACCCTTCATTTTACCTGTTGCGAGACCATGTCGCGACATGGCAACAGATGCCCGCAGATGCGGTTTTGTCCTACGGAACCCCGCTGGCACATCCATTCATTGCTTAAGTGCGTATGGCACAATCAACCGCACGTAATTGGTGAATAGGTCACTGAGCACGTAGCTTTGGCGCAGCGCAGCTGCGAACTTTCCCCAAGAGGAGAACCATGAAGAAACTGAACAAAGTGGCGCTGCTGTTTGCCTCGACTGCGCTGCTGGCCGGTTGCGGAGTGATGTCCACGTCTGCCCCGGGCGGCAGCCGTGTCGTCGCCGCCAATGGTGGTACCGTCCTTGACAACTGGGTCAACGGAACCGGCGAGTACGTGTGGCGCAACGGCACCAATGAACTGTGCTGGCGCGATGCGAACTGGACGCCCGCCACCGCTGCGGTTGGTTGCGATGGCGCCCTTGTTCGTGCTGCCGCCGTGGCGCCCCCGCCGCCCCCGCCGCCGCCCCCGCCGCCGCCTCCCGCGGTCGTGCCGCCCCCGCCACCGCCTCCGCCGCCGGCCCCGCCGCCGCCTGCCGCCGCCACCAAGGTGACCTATGCGGCCGACGCCTTCTTCGACTTCGACAAGGCCGTCCTGAAGCCCGAAGGCAAGGCGAAGCTCGATGACCTGATCGGCAAGATCCAGGGCATCAACCTCGAAGTGATCATCGCCGTCGGTCACACCGACTCGGTGGGCACGGACAGCTACAACCAGCGCCTGTCGGTGCGCCGCGCCGAAGCCGTGAAGGGCTACCTGGTCTCCAAGGGCATCGAGCGCAATCGCGTGTACACCGAAGGCAAGGGCGAGAAGCAGCCCGTGGCCGACAACCGCACCGCCGAAGGCCGCGCGAAGAACCGCCGCGTGGAGATCGAAGTGGTCGGAACCCGCGCCGCAGGCCGCTGAACATCAGCGCGAAAAGCTGCACACAGGCCCCGCTGCGCGGGGCCTTTTTTCATTTCGTCACGCGGATTCCGCCAGACAATCGCGCAAGAACATGACTGAACAACTGAACGCCGACCCGGCGGAACTCGCGAAGTTCTCGGACCTGGCCCACCGCTGGTGGGACGCCGACAGCGAGTTCGCGCCGCTGCACCAGATCAATCCGCTGCGCCTGCAGTGGATCGACGCGCTGGCGGGCGGCCTGGCCGGCAAGCGCGTGGCCGACATCGGCTGCGGCGGGGGCATCCTCTCCGATTCGATGGCGCGCAAGGGCGCCGACGTGCTGGGCATCGACCTGTCCGCCAAGGGCATCCGCGTCGCGATGCTGCACGCCCTGGAAGCCGGCACGCCCAACGTGCAATACCGCGAGGTGAGCGCCGAGGCGCTGGCGCAGGAGCAACCGGGCGCGTACGACGTGGTCACCTGCATGGAGATGCTGGAACACGTGCCCAGGCCCGAATCGATCGTGCAGGCCTGCGCCACGCTGGTGAAGCCGGGCGGCTGGGTGTTCTTCTCCACGCTCAATCGCAACCCGAAGGCCTTCCTGCTCGCCATCGTGGGCGCGGAGTACGTCCTGAACCTGCTGCCCCGGGGCACGCACGAATACATGAAGTTCATCAAGCCCAGCGAGCTGGCGGCGTGGTGCCGCGCGGCGCGCCTGGACATGGTGAACACGCGGGGGATGCAATACAACCCCTTCACCCGCCGCTACTGGCTGTCCGGCGATACGGACGTCAACTACCTGGTTGCCGCGCGCAAACTCTGATGTTCGAAGACGTGAAGGCCGTCCTGTTCGACCTGGATGGCACCCTGATCGACAGTGCCCCCGATCTCGGCGCCGCGGCGGACCGGATGCGCGTGGCGCGCGGCCTGCCTTCGCTGCCGCTGGAGAAGTACCGGCCCATGGCCGGTGCCGGCGCCCGCGGCATGCTGGGCGTGGCCTTTGGCATCACGCCGGAACATCCGAACTTCGCCGAACTGCGGGAAGAGTTCTTCCGCAACTACGAGAGCGGCATGACGCAGAACACGTACGTCTTCGACGGCGTGGCGGAGATGATCGCGTCCCTCGTGGACCAGGGTGTGGCCTGGGGCGTGGTGACGAACAAGTCCATGCGCTTCACCGGCCCGCTGACGCAGAAGATGCCGCTGTTCGCGTCGGCGCGGGCCGTGATCGGCGGCGATTCCACGCCGCACGCCAAGCCGCACCCCGGGCCGCTGCTGGAGGCCGCACGCCAGGTCGGCGTGAAGCCGGCCGACTGCATCTACGTCGGCGACGACCTGCGCGACATGCAGGCAGGTCGCGCCGCCGGCATGGGCACGGTGGCCGCCACCTACGGCTACCTGGGAACCACCGAGGTCAAGGAGTGGGGCGCGGATACGCAGATCGCGACGCCGCGGGGGTTGTTGCCGCTGCTGCGGTTTCGCGTCGCGGCCTGAAGCACGAGGTGTCGGGCTTGGCGCGGCGCGCCCGGCGCCGCTCCTGAGCAGGCTACACAGTGGCGCGCTCCGCGCCGCCTTACCAGATCTTCATCGCCGCACGCAACGAGACGATCGACCGGTGGATGTACTCGGCCGCGGCAGCATCCCCCGTCCGATTGAAGTGCACCCCGTGGTACGGAGGCTCGAGCAGGTAGGTGCCGACGTCCGCTGTGGCCTGGTCTCCGAGCACGCTGCTGGGCCCGCCGAGATCGCACAGGCGGTGGCGCGGACTCAGGTGCCGTGCCGCCTGCGCTCGCCGCAGCCGGTTGACGGCCTCGCGGTCCTTGGGCTGGTACCACCTGCCGCTGTCGCTTCCGGCGGCCACGATCGTGTACTCCAGGATCCAGAGATTGGGATGCAGCGCAAGCAGGTAATCGACCACGGCCTGGCGGGTATCGTTATAGGCCGCGACCCCCCAGTTGTTCACCCCGCTGATCTCGGTGAAATCGTTCGTGCCCCACAGCAGGTGGTAGCACACCTTGCGTCCGGCGCGCAGCGCCGCCAGCATCATCGGCACCTCGGTGGCAAGCAGACGGCCCTGGGGGTCCATCGGAGCCGGGTAGGGGCGCGTGCCGTAGACCTCCGCGGCGCCCGTTCCGCCGCGCGAGGTGTCGCGTGCCCAGAGGTTGCGCCCCTGCCCGAAGCAGTCGTGCTCGGAGAGCAACTGCATCACGTCGCCCGTCGCCTTGGTCCAGTTGCTGTCACCGGAGAAGACGTGGAAGTCGGGGAAGCGCGCTTCGCCCTTGCCCGCCAGATGGTTCTGCACCGCCCGCGCCGCCGCCGCCCATTCCTCGTCCGAAAGGGCGCGGTCCCAGATGAGCGTCATCGAATGCCGGCCCACGACGTCGAAGTCCTTGACGTGCGCGCGCGCCGAGGTGGAGCCGGAGCCCACATGCCAGCAGTTCGCCTTGAACGGGGCAAAGGGCACGGGCTCCGTCAGCACGGGGATCTCGTCCACGAACATGCGGCGGCCGGTGGAGTCCGCCGCTTGCCCGAGCACGACGATGCCCTGTCCCAGGGCCTGGAAGCTCGCTTGCGACCGGAAGTTGGTGGAGGGCGCGAAGTGGACCTGGCCCTGGTACGGGCTGACGTTGGTTTCGAAGCCGACATGCAGGGTGGAAAGGGTGGTGCCCAGGCGGGCGTCATGGCGCGTGGCGAGCGCGAACCCCAGGGTTTCGCCGGACGCGGCGTTCAGGTCGTCCAGCGCACAGGCGTGCAGGACCGTGACGCCCCGGTCGTACGTGTGGTCGTCCAGGCCCGGCTCGAGGATCCAGGCGCCTCCCGAATCGGCGGTCAGCTTCCAGTTCCCTTCGGCGTCCACCGGAATCGCGCCGGGGAAAGAGAAGCCCTTGCGACCGCCGTGCAGGCGCGCCGATTCCTCGGCCCAGGAAGGGATCGCTGCAATGCCGCCGAGATATAGCTGCACCCGGTCTATCAGGATGTCCAGGCCGGCGGCGGGCAGGCGCAGCGCGATATCTCCCACTCCGCTGTACTCGAACTGCAGCGTGAAGGTGGTGGCGCTCGCGTAGGCGTCCTCGGTCCAGTCGAGATCGCGGGCGACGGCCGGGGTCAGGCGGGACGTCAGGCCGTAGCTGAACGACTGGTCGCCCGTGCCAGCCGTGGCGCGGCAGCGGAATTTCAGGCCATAAGTGCCAGGCGGGAGAGCCGGACAGGTCGTCGGGCGATAGAAATAGAACACCTGCGGGGCGGTGGATTGCAGGCGCGTGGCGCGGCTGGTGCCCTGCCAGTCGGTCCAGGTGACGAAGCAGTTGGTCTTGGCGGGTAGCGGCGAACTGCTTTCGTTGACGATCGGTCCGGTGCTGAACGCCAGCACGTTGGCCGTCGGCGTGGCAGGGCGCGAGCGGTTGGGCACGTACCTGCCCGCGTGCTGGGCCGCATCGCCCCAGACGATGGCGTGGCGCGCAGACGCGCAGACGTCATAGAGTGAACTGGCGGCGGGTTCCACGGCGCTGGCCTGCAAGGAGCCCCGCGCAAGGGGTTCGGGGTTGGCGGCGCTCCCTGCGCCTTCGGGCTCGTTCCCGACTATGTCCTCGCCGCCGCCACAACCCGCCAACAGCGCTGCGGCTGCAAGAAAACTGCGTCTTGTTGTCATCGAAGGTAAGAATAGCCATGCCGCTCGTCGGCGTGTCATCATTGCGGCAGTGCAGCAAGCGGCTT
Organism: Ramlibacter alkalitolerans; assembly: GCF_016722765.1. Taxonomy (GTDB): domain Bacteria; phylum Pseudomonadota; class Gammaproteobacteria; order Burkholderiales; family Burkholderiaceae_C; genus Ramlibacter; species Ramlibacter alkalitolerans. The sequence goes on from NZ_JAEQND010000006.1 coordinate 90,489, forward strand.
TACATCGAGGCATTCGGAGCACGTTCGACGGCACGGGGGCGAATGCCGGCGTGATGCACCTGTAGGACTCCGATGCAGGCAGACGCAAAGCGGCGAGGCGCAGCGGCCATTTTTCTGGTAGGGCAGCGCGGTCAGGCGGTGACCGGGTCGTGCCGTCAGCGCTCCCAGGGAAGAGCGCCTATTTCTCTCCGAGCGCGGGGAGCCGTTGGCGGCCCGGCGCACCCGCGGGCCGGCAGAACTGCGGGTACGCGGGCCGTGCGCGCTGTGGCGTGACGACTTAGCCGGCGGGGTCGCGGCTGGACGTGCCTTGATCCGCGTTCGACGTGCGGCGGGCCCTTGCCCGGTCCTGGGTCCGTGCGCCGAGTTCGGCCTGCTGCGCGAGAGTGACGAGAAATTCACAGCCGCAACAGCTGCATCGATACAGTGGGCGGGACGGAAAGAGCACACGCATCCACGCGGAGCGGGGCACGCGCATCACCTCGCCCGTCGAACACTGGCAAGGACCAAAGCCGGTCATGGATTTCTCATCGGAGGGCGAGCCTATCCTCGCGGTGAAGAAGGTGTCAACTTTTTCACCTTATGCGGGCATGCGGGGGGCGCGCCGGGCGTATGTGCCGGTGCTCTTGAAATCGGGGCAGTTGACGTAAGATACGGATCTCCTGGGGCTGCACCGGTTTCGACGTGGGTTCGGACACGCAGCAGGGCATGTCGAGGGTCAGAGTACCTCGTTAATCCAGCTGAAACAAACTAACTGCGAACGACGAACGTTTCGCCCTCGCCGCTTAATTGCCGGTGAGCCTTGCAACAGTTGGCCGATGGGCTGGGTTAGGGTCGCAAGGTCCTAGCTGCAAGGTAATCTACATTGGCTGGCTCCGCACCGGGTACCTTGGTGTGGGGCGAGAAAATAGGGTGCTGGCTGGCCGGGTAGCGTGCGACTGCGCGATCCGGTTGGCGAGAAACAAAACAGATCGCTAAACATGTAGAACTGTTCGTAGAAGGCTTGCGGACGCGGGTTCAATTCCCGCCAGCTCCACCATCATCCGATCGCCGCGGCGCGTATGCCGCGGCATCTCCTCAGCCCGCACAGGGCGCCGGCACCACCAGCCGGGCCCCGGGTTCCAGCCCGTTTTGCGCCGTGTCGAGCCAGCGGTTCGCGATCCTGATCTGCTGCCACATCGAGGCATCGCCGAGCTCCTGCTGGGCGATGCTTTCCAGGGTCTCACCCTCCTTGAAGACATGCACACGCTGGCACGTTGCGGATGCCGGGCGCAGGACCGGCCTGCCGGCCGCCAGGTCGTCGGCCGCAGCCTGCCGAGCGGACCAGAGCCAGCCCAGCGCCGCGAGCACAACAGCGGCTGTTGCGAGCAGCGTCATCACGGTCTTGGCGAGCACGTCATTCGGCTCCGTCGCGTCCTCTCGCACGAGGAAGCGGCGGTGGCAGGCCGAGCAGGCGAACAGCCGGCGCGCCGGGAAGAGGTTGCGCATCCAGGAGGCGCGGGAAATGCGCTTCCATTCGCCTCCGGAACAGCGGCACGACTTCAGGCGCAGCATGGTGCCCTCCTTGGTCCAGGGGCAGGAGATTAGGGCGGCGCGGCTGAACGGAGGCTGACCTCGATGGCGCCGTGGCGCACGAGCCGCCGCGTCAGCCTTGCGGCGCGCCGCAAGAGCGTCTTTCCGACATCGGCCGGCTGCCGGGTATGCCAACCTGAAACGGTTGCGCACGCGATGCGTGCGACCCATGACTGTGAAGGGAGTATTCCATGACCAAGGTTCTTGCCATCCTGCTCGCCGGCGTCTGCGTCGCCGGCACCGCCATGGCGCGCGAGCGCCATGTGCACCACGGCGATCGCCTCATCGCCTGCCCGCCCGGGCTCGTCCAGCTGCGCGAAGCATGTGTCCCCCCCGGGCAACTGCGCCGTCACGAACACCGGCACGACCTGAATGCCCGCGACACCCGCGCGCGGCACGAGCTCGCCCTGCGCGACGCGCGGATCCGCCATGATGCGGCGCTGCGGGCTGCCGAGCTTCGGCACCAGGATCAGCTGAGGCAGGCCGAGGTGCGGCACCAGGCTCTGCTCGATGCGGCGCGGCGCCGCCACGACCGCCAGCTGGCGTCGCGGCACTGACGTCGCCATGGCTTAGCCGGGCTGGCAAGCGAGAGCGCTTGCCGGTGCCGGCGATCCTGGCGCTGCAACGCCTTGCGCGCTCGTTACACGCGGCAGACACGCGGAAACGCTTGTTGCGAGCGCCGCAGGTCAACGTCGGCGCGGCAGCCCCGTTGAAGGCGAGGCGCACGGCACATTCCGTGTACTTCAACGACCAGGACTCCCATGACGCGCTACATCCTCGCCATCGCCGCTTCCGTTCTGACCTCCGCCGCCTTCGCCCAAGCGACTCCGGCGACGCCTGCCACTCCCGCAACCCCCGCCAAGGCTGCCGCTGCTGCGCAGAATGCGCACGACGACAAGATGCAGGACGCCAAGAAGCGGCACGAAGCCAAGTTGGAGGAGGCCAAGAAGCGCCACGACGCCAAACTGGCCGAAGCGAAGCAGCGCCATGACGCCAAGCTGGCGGAAGCCAAGCAGCGCCACGAAGCCAAGGTCGCTGGTGCCAAGCAGGCAGCCCCGGCCAAGGCGGCCGAGGCCGAGCACCAGCACACCACGGGCGATGACGCCAAGCACGAGCACGGCGGCAAGGGCAAGGCGCAGGCGCGCAAGACCGAAGACAAGCATTGAGCCCAGCTGGGGCGGCGCGGCCCCCGCGGCGGCGCGGCCCGTCGTTTCCCTGATTCCCGCGTTGTGGCCCGCCATCCCTGCCCTTTAAACTTGGCCGCGTACCCAGTGCCCGCACGTCGGGCGCATGGACCGCCGCCACGTGCAGGAAGGGAAGGGAATGACGACGATCACCGGCACTGCCAAATCCGAAACCATTGTCGGCACGGAAGATGACGACACGATCAATGCCTCGCTGGGGGACGATTCGGTCTTCGGCCTCGGTGGCAACGACTTCCTCACGGGCAGCAGCGGCAACGACTTCGTATCCGGGGGGCCCGGCAACGACCAGGTGATCGGCGGCATCGGCGACGACGAGCTCTTCGGGGACGAGGGCGACGATCGCCTGGTCGGCCAGACGGGCATCGACCTGATGCATGGCGGCGACGGCAACGACCAGCTGCTCGCCGACCCCGGGGACGACCGCCTGTGGGGCGACGCCGGCGCGGACGAACTGCGCGGAGGCCGCGACAACGACTGGCTCAACGGAGGAACGGGGAACGACCTGCTGGCCGGGTCCCCGGGATCCGACACGTTCTCCTTCACCTTCGACCCGGACATGGGCCTCGATACCGTCGAGGATTTCACCTGGGGCGACGGCGATCGGCTCGAAGTGGATTTCGACCCGACGCAAATCGACCTGCGCGACTCGGCGGCGGGCCTCGTGCTCTCGCATGCCGGCGTGGACTTCGCGCTGCTCGCGAACTTCACCAGCGCGAGTTTCACGCAGGACTGGTTCGTGCCGCTGCCGGGACCGATCCGCAACAGCGTCGTCAACCCGAACATCGTGGGGGGCACGGGCTTCGCCGACACGATGACCGGCACCGGCAGCAACGACCTGCTCAATCCGAGCGACGGCGACGACGTGGTGAACGGGTTGGGGGGAGACGACTGGATCGACGGCGGGCGGGGCAGCGACGTGCTCAGTGGCGATGCCGGCAACGACATCCTGTATGGAGGCGTCGGGGTGGGCAACGACACGATCAACGGCGGTGCCGGCGACGACCTGGTGTTCAGCGGCAACGGCTTCAACCACGTGGATGCCGGCGACGGCAACGATCTCGTATTCGGCGCGCCGGGGCGCGACATCGTCCGCGGCGGTCTGGGCAAGGACGTCGTGTATGGGGAAGACGGCAACGACGTGATCAGCGGGATGAACGGCAACGACCTCCTGTTCGGTGGCGGCGGCGCCGACACGATCACCGGCGGGCCCGACAACGATACGCTGGTGGGTGGCGCGGGCGCGGACACGCTGATCGGCCAGCTGGGCGCCGACCACTTCGTGCTCTCCGCCGGCAACGTGGACCGCGTGCAGGACTTCGATTTCGCCCAGGGCGACCGGATCTCGCTGGAAGGAGTGACCAGGCTCGCCGAATTCCTCCCCCAGCTCACCGCAACGGATTCGGCTGCGGGCCTGATCCTGGCCCATTCCGGCCAGGATTTCGCGGTGCTGGCCGGGCGCACGGCCGCCGAGTTCAGTGCCGACTGGTTCCTTCCCGCGCCGACCTTCGGCGTGCCCGCATATCCCACCGACGCGCCGCCGGCGAATCATGCGCCGGTGCTCGTGCCTTCGGGGACGTCGCCCCGCGCCGGCGAAGTGGTCGCCGCGTCCAGCCTGTTCACCTGGAGCGACGCGGACGGCGACACGCCGCTGCGCTACCAGGTGCAGGACCTGTCCGTGGCCAAGGGAAGCGGTCGCTTCGTGATCGACAGCAACGGCACGGACGGATTCATCCGCGCCGGCGACGTCGTCGACGTCACCCCCCAGCGGTTCGAAACGCTGCGCGCGGATGGCGGCCTGACGGAGGGCACGGACGGCCTGATGATCCGCGCCTTCGATGGCGGGGCCTGGAGCGACTGGCTGCTCGTCGGCTGAACGACTTCCACGCGCCGCGAGGCCGGGGTTCGGCCGGTACCGGCATCACTCTCCCCGGGCGCGCGCACGCATCCACAGCACCAATCTCGCGAGTGCGATGCCAGCCAATGCCCCGGCAACGTCCACGCCCGCATCGGTCAGTCGGGGCGTGCGTCCGGGAACCCAGAACTGTGCGATCTCGGAGGCGACCGACAGCGTGGCGATGAGTGCCAGCACGTAACGCGTGCGGACGGCCATCCCCAGCTTCACGGCGAAACCGAGGGCAACGAAGGCGATCACGTGGGCGAGGTTGATCGAAGCCGAGTGGGCTTCGATCCAGTTCATGGGCCAGCCGATCCACGGGTACTGGATGCGCAGGAAGCGGAGGAACGTGTTCGGGGCCAGCAACAGGCACACGAGGGAAACCAGGCACACGCCCATCACGACGCGCCGCAGCGCTGGCGTCCATCGTGCGGTGCCGGGTGGGTCCCTCCGCTCGCGAAGAGACGGTTTCGCTTTCACACCCCCGGCAGCAATTCGCGGTAGACCCCGATCGTGCGGGAGATGACCGACTGCTCGTCGAATTCGCGCAGTGCCTTCGCGCGTGCAGCGGCGCCCAGTCGCGCGCGCAGCGAAGCGTCGTCGTGCAGGCGCGCGATGGCGCGTGCAAGGGCGACCGCATCCCTGGCCGGCACCAGCAGGCCGTCAACGCCATCGGTGACGACCTCGCGGCAGCCGGGCACGTCCGTGGTCACCAGCGGCAAGCCGCAGGCGGCGGCCTCGATCAGGCCCTTCGGCAGGCCCTCGCGGTAGCTCGGGAGGATCACGGCGTCGGCGGAGTGGAAGAGCGCGGGCATGTCGTCCACGTGCCCGAGCCAGCGCACCAGACCTTCGCGCTCCCAGCCCCTGATCGTTTCCTCCGACGCTGCAGCCGGGTTGCCGGGGTCCGGCTCGCCGGCCAGCAGGAATTCCATCGCGCGACCTTCCGACTGCAGCAGCCGCGCAGCCTCCACGAATTCACGCAGGCCCTTGTCCCAGAGCAGCCGCGCAGGCAGCACGACGCGGAACGCACCCTTCTTGCCGCTTCCGCTCCCGCTCTCGCGGGCCGGCTTCGGTGTGAAGCGCCGGCAGTCGACCCCCGAGCCCGGGATGAGGCGCACCTGGTCGGCACGCACCAGGCCGGCGCGGTGGAACAGGGCCACGTCGTCGGGGTTCTGCAGGATGAGCCGCGCGGTTTCGCCGCCGAGCGCGAGGCGCAGCAGCGAACTCACTACCGGACGCAGCACGCGGGCCTTCACGTCGCCGCTGGTGAACACATACCCCATTCCCGCCACGGCGTTCACGCGGGCCGGCACACCCGCCAGCCGCGCTGCCAGGGAGCCGTACACGGCACACTTGATCGTGAAGCCGTGCACGAGTTCCACCTGCTCCGCGACGATGAGGCGCCGCAGCCAGCGCAGGAGTGCGAGTTCGCGCAGCGGGTTGAGGCTGCGCCGCTGCATCGGCGCCTCGATCCAGCGAAACCCCAGTTCGCCCAGTCGCGCGCCGTAAGGTCCACCCGGCGAGAGCAGCAGGACCTCGTGCCCCGCATCGCGCAGGGCGACGGCCAGCGAGCGCCGGAAGTTGTACAGGTACCAGTCCGTGTTCGCGAAGAGCAGGATTTTCAACGAAGGGCTCCGTCCGTTCGTGTGGCAGGCATGGTGTCGGCTTTGTCAGGGGCATGGACAGCAGCCAGGGCATTCTGCGGGATGACGCGCATGATGTCCTCGACGATCAGACGTACGCCCAGGTTCGACAGGTGGTCCGCGTCACGGTACAGGGGAACGGCGTTCAGGTGCGTCACGCATCGCCCCGGCACCACGGTATTGCACAGGTGCTGTGCCGGCCGCACGAGCACGACGTTCCTCGCGCCCCGCAGGTCCGCGAACACTTCCGTCGCATGCCGCGCCCTGGCCTCGTACACGGCGAAACTGGTGGAGCCATCCGCGGGCGCCAGCGTGCCGTGGCGGGACAGCAGCTTCATCAGGTAGTCGGGAACGTACCAGCCGGCCTCCGGCACCGACTGAACGACGATCACCTCCTTTCCTGCCGCTGCATAGCTGCGGATCGTCCGCTGCATGCGCTGCTGCAAGCCGGCGAGCCGCTCCTTCTCCGGCGTCGTCAGTCGTGTTCCGTTCGCCACCAGGTCGAGCCGGGTGGGCTGCCCCTTCTCGACGCCGCCTTCGCCGTTGTCGAAGCGCGCGCGCTCCAGGTAAAGCGGCCAGCGTGCCACCAGCACCACGTAATGCAGTTCGGGCTTGCGGGCGAGGTACTCGAAGGTGGCCTTGTTGTGCTCGTAGCAGCGGTGGTCGGTCCCCTGGTCCGCCCGGTACACGTCGAGAATGGGCGGACAGCCTTCGTAGGTGAACTGGGTGACCTTGAGGCCACGCTTGCTGGCGGCCTGCGACAGCTCGTAGACCAGCGCGCGGGCGTGCGAATCGCCCACCACTGCGATCCGGGCCTCTCCCTCCCCGTACGAACAGGCGTGCTCGGGCGCGACGAACTTCTTCGGATTCGATGCGCATCCGACATAGCGGAAGAAGTTCTTGTCCTCCGGCTGGAAGCGCGCGAACTCGGGACCCCATCGCAGGCGAAAACCGTTGCTGCGGTCACCGAGCACTCCGAAGGCCGCGAACACGGCCAGCCCCGCAAGGGACAGCGCGAACACATGGTTGCGGGTGAGGAACTGGCGGCCGCGGAACGGCATCTCCACGTACTGCCAGCTCAGGTAGGCGAGCACGAGACTGGCGGCGCACATGGAAAGCAACAGCATCGCCGGCGGCTCGTTGATGGAGGCGTGGCGCGCGAAAGCCAGCAGCGGCTGGTGCCACAGGTAGGCGCTGTAGCTGACCAGGCCGACGCCGACGCACCAGCGGCTGCCCAGGATGCGGCCCGCCAGGTTCTCCGGCCGCGCGAACAGGATGATCAACAGCGCGCCCAGCGTCGGGACGAGCGCGTACGCGCCGGGAAACGGCAGCGACTTGTCGAACACGAACACCGCGTACGCGATCAGACCCAGGCCCAGCAACGCGGCGAATGCGCCCCACGCGGCAAGGCGGTCGGTGATCGCGCGATCGTGCCGTCCGCTGGCGAACACCGCCCCGAGCGCGCCCACCATCAGTTCCCAGGCGCGCGTCGGCAGCAGGTAGAAGGTGGCGTCCGGCGCCCGCGTGGCGCCCCATTGCGCGAGCGCAAGGCTCAGGACGAGGATGGCGCCCAGTGCCACGTAGGCCGCGCGCCGGCCGAATCGCCACAGGAAGACGAGCAGGAGGGGAAACAGCACATAGAACTGTTCCTCCACGGCGAGGCTCCACGTGTGGAGCAGCGGCTTGAGTTCGCTGGCCGTATCGAAATAGCCGCTCTGCTGCCAGAACAGGATGTTGGACGAGAAGGCCGCCACCGCCACGACGCTCCTGGCGAATTCCCGCATGTCCACGGGCGTGAGCAGGCGCCAGGCAAGCGGCAGGCAGAAGACGAGCACCAGGAAGAGGGCGGGCAGGATGCGCCGCGCCCGGCGCTCGTAGAAGCGGGCGACGGAGAACTTTCCCTGCTCCTGCTCGTCCAGGATGATGTACGTGATCAGGTAACCGCTGATCACGAAGAACACGTCCACGCCGACGAAGCCGCCGCTGAAGGTCGTCATCCCGGCGTGGAACAGCATGACCGGGACCACGGCGACGGCGCGCAGGCCGTCGATCTCACGCCTGTACTTCATGCCTTCCCCGCCCTTGCGCGCGCCGTTGCCGGAACCGGGCGGCCGCGTGTTCCCCCGCGGCTGCCGGGACGCTCCGAAATGGCCGATCACGCTGGTGTCGATCCCGGTCAGGCGCACCGAGCCGAGCCAGGCCGCCGCGTTCCAAACGGCCATCGCCACGGCGTTGCCCGCGGCAGCGCCCATGATTCCGAAGCGCGGGATCAGCAGCGCCGACACCACGGCGTTCACGATCACGCCCAGCGCCGTGAACCGCAGCAGCTTGCCTTCGTGGCCGCTCATCATGAGCTGCGAGCTCGCCATGCCGGCTGCTGCATTCACGGCCTGGCCGGCGAACAGGACGAGCATGGGTCCGTAGGCGGCTTCGAACGGGGCGCCGAACACCAGCCGCAGCGGCGAACTGCCGAACAGCAGGAAGAACAGCGGGAGCGGCATGGCCCCCAGGAGTGCCAGCCGCGCCATGAAAACGGCCGTGGATTGCAGCGTGGCCGTCTCGCCGGCCGCACGCAAGGTTGCGAACTTCGGGGTGGCCAGCAGGTTCACGGCGGTGTACACGAAGCCGCTCAGAAGGGCCATCTGGGTGGCGATGCGATAGATCCCCACCTGCTGCAGGGTGCCCAGGGCGCCCAGCAGGAGGATGTCGGTGTACGAGTTGAGCAGCATCAATCCGGAATTGCCGGCCATGACGGTGGCACTTCCGAGCCACGCGCGCGTGTGGAAGCTCGGAGCCGCCGCCGCCAGCGGCGCCGGAGACATCCGCCGCAACACCAGGATGCCGGCCACGGCCGCGGCCAGCGATCCGATCGCGAGGGCTGCAAAGGCGTGCACCAGTTGCGCGCCGTGCCACAGCAGCACCACGAGGCCGAAGCACACGATCTGCAACCCGGGCCGCAGCAGCATTTCGGGCAGCTGTCCCCACACCGGGTGGTTCAAGCCGCGCAATACCGCGAGCCTGAGCGCGGAGAGCTGGTCGAGGAAGAGCACGGCCGCCAGCAGCAGCGCCGCCGACGCCGTGAAGGAAACCGTGGCCGGTTGCACGGCGAGCCGCGCGAAGACGATCGCCGCGACGGCGCCCACCAGCGCGATCACCGCGGCGTACTGCGTGCCGCGCCGCATCATGCCCTTCGCTTCCGCCCAGCCATCGTCCTGCAGGGCTGCCGCGACGCGCCGCAGCAGCAGGGTGCCCCACCCGTAGCTCACGGGGACGCCGGCCAGCGTCAGGATGATCACCGCGTAGCCGTATGCGCCGAGTCCGTCCGGCCCCAGCGTACGGCCGAGGATCACGGTGACGAGCAGGCCCAGGCCCATGCCGGCGACCCGCAGCGCCCCGAGCGCCGCGGCGGATGCGACCAGGGCCCCTTTCATGCCGGCGCGCCTCTTTGGCTGCGGCGCCAGCCCTGGTACATGAGGATGGACCACAACTGCGTCTCGTGGTCGCGGCGGCCGGACAGGTGATCCGCCCAGAGCCGCCGCACGTGCGCCACATCGAACACGCCCGCATCCTGCAAGGCCTGCGCGTCGAGGAGCGACTCCGCCCAGTCGCGCAGGCCCGCGCGCAACCAGCGCCCCACTGGCACGGCGAACCCTGCCTTCGGGCGATCGACGAGCGCACGCGGGACGTGCCGGTACAGCAGCTCGCGCAGGATCGTCTTGCCCTGGAGGCCATCGACCTTCATCGGCAGCGGCAGCCGCCAAGCCAGCTTGAACACCTCGCGGCTCAGGAACGGCGTGCGCACCTCCAGCGCCACGGCCATGCTGGCGCGGTCGACTTTCGTGAGGACATCGTCGGGGAGGTAGTTCGCCGTGTCCAGCAGCATGGCCTGGCCGGCGAACTCGAGGGCGGCCGAGCGCGTGTCGCTGCGCGCCGTCAGGGCGCTGCCCGCATGCGGATGCGCCAGCACGCGCAGCGGCGCCCCCGTCGTCAGCAGGCGGTTGTGGAAGTCGGCGCAGTTGTGCGCCGAAAGCAGCCCGGCGAGCTTGTGGATCTTCTCGCCGGCCTTGCCCGCGGCGAGTTCGCGCGGCGCCAGCCGGCCCGCCAAGCTCACCGCCCGGTTCAGGGCCGCAGGTGACACGGTCCGCAAGGTGGCGGAGGCGGCATGGCGCAGCGGCGAGGGCACGCCCGAGAGGCGAGACCACACACGGGGGCCGTGGAAGTAGCGGTTGTAGCCGGCGAAGAGTTCGTCTCCGCCGTCCCCGGACAGCACCACCGTCACGTGCTCGCGCGCCATCCGCGAGACCAGGTAGGTGGGCACTTGCGAGGAGTCCGCGAACGGCTCGTCGTAGGTTGCCGCCACCTCGGGAATGGCGGCCTGGACCTCCGCGGACGTGAGCCTCAGCTCTGTATGCCGGGTGCCCAGGTGCTTGCTCACGGCGCGGGCATGGACCGCCTCGTCGTAGCCGGCTTCCTCCATCCCGATCGTGAAGGTGCGCACGGGCTGCGAGGCGCCGTCCTGCATCAGCGCGGTGGTGAGCGACGAGTCGATGCCGCCGGAGAGCAGCGCGCCGAGCGGAACGTCCGACACCATGCGCCGCCGCGCCGAGCGTCCGAGCACCTCCTGCAGTTGCTCCAGAGCCGATTCGCGCGTTCCGGCGAAACCCCGCTGGCGCGCGGCGAGGGCGGTGCCGACCATGTCCCAGTAGGCGACCGGCGCAGGCAGCGTTCCGCTGCGGACGTTTTCCTCGCGCACGGTCAGGCTGGTCGCGGGCGGAAGCTTCCACACCCCTTCGTAGATGGTCGCGGGCGCCGGCACGTAGCTGTACTTCAGGAAGTCCGCCAGCGCGTCGGCGTTCTCGGATGGCGCAAAGCCGGGCCAGGCCCGCAGCGACTTCAGCTCGGAGCCGAACAGGAGGACGCCGTTGGCGCACCCGTAGTACAGGGGTTTTTCGCCGAAGGGATCGCGGGCGAGCGTGAGCGTGCGCTCCGCGCGGTCATGCACGGCCAGCGCGAACATGCCATCCAGCAGTTCGAGGGCGCGCTGCACGCCCAAGTCGGCGAAGAGTTCGAGCAGGACTTCAGTGTCGGAATGGCCGCGCCAGCGAATGGAGCCCCGGCGCTGCTCTATGCCGACCCGCAAGTCGGCGAAGTTGTAGATCTCACCGTTGAAGGCGATGACGAACCTGCCGTCGTGCGACTTCATCGGCTGCGCGCCCGCAGGCGACAGGTCGATGATCGACAGGCGCCGATGGCCCAGTCCGGTGAGGGCCGAGCCCGCGCCACCCAGCACCTCGTGGCCGTCGGCGTCGGGGCCGCGGTGGGCGATCGCACGGGTCATGGCCTGCAGGCGCAGCAGGCCTTCGGCCGGGCCGACCGACGGCGAGACGGAGAGGAAGCCGGTGATGCCGCACATGGCCGACTCAGCTGGGTGCGGCTGTCAGCGGGAAACCGCGGGCTTGCAGTTCGGAGGCGGAGCGGGTGGTGAACAGCCAGTCGCGCTCCAGCTTCACGGGCACGATGCGATCGGCGGGGCGCAGGCCCGCGTCGCTGATGTGGAAGATGTTGTAGCCGACCTGGCGCAGGAAGGCTTCCATCTCCGGCACGTTCGGCGCGCGGCGCAGGACCTCGCAGACCATATCGGGCTTCACGCGGGCGATCAGTTGCCGGCCGCCCCGCAACACTTCCCACTCGAAGCCTTCGACGTCGATTTTCATGACCATCTTGGAGGCGTACCCCGCGTAGAGCTCATCGAGCGCGGCGATCGGGATGTCGACACCGTCGGCGGCGACCGAATCGAGCGCCACGGACGAAGCGAGTGCGCCGCTGCCGAAGCTGCCCGGGACCTTCAGCGTGCCCTTCGCCGCCCCGAGACCGACCAGGCGCGGGTGCACGCGCGCCACCAGGTTGTTGCGGATCGTGTTTTCCCACATGAGGACATAGTTGTCCGGCACGATCTCGTAGGCGTCGCACTGGATGCGCGGGTTCTCGCGCGCGACGGCCAGGGCGAACAGGCCCGTGTAGGCGCCGATGTCCAGGAAGGTGTCGGCGTCGGCGCTCAGCGTGATCGCCAGTTGCAGGGCCAGGCGGTCCGCCGCGCCGTGCAGGTGGCCCTGACCCCAGTAGACCTCCTTGGCCACTTGGCAGCGCTCCGCCTTCTGGAGCACGACGCTGCGGTCGTTGCCCAGCCGCAGCGTGGCAGCGCCGACGACGGGAATGCGCCGCTTCCATTCGGCCGCCTGCAGGGGAGCGAGTGCCATCACCACCGGCCGGTTGATCGCCGGCGTGAGCAGCAGGCGGCGCGCCATCGCCTTCCACAAGGCCGGCGTGGCGACCCGCCTGTAATCGGTACCCACGGCACTCATGCCGTGCCCTTGCGGCCGACGGCGCACCAGTAGGGCTCCGCAGGCGAGAAGCGCATGTCCACCAGCCCCGCCTTGCGCATCATGGCTTCGACCTCGCTGCGCGTGAAGCGCTGTTCGAGCGGGGTGCCGAAGCGGTCGCGGCTGTCCGTGCGCAGCGTCGTCATGCTGGAGTTCCGGTAGAAGGAAAGCGGCACCGACGCCACCGGCAGGCCCACGCGATCGAGCACGCGCGCCAGCCGCGCCAGCGGCCAGTAGACGGTGAAGGCGATCAGGTCCGTCGCCGTGTGCTTGGCGCGCGGCGGCAGCGCGCTCACGCCGCGCCGCACCAGGTTGCTCGCCTGCCACAAGGCGCGGAACCACAGCGGACGATTGTCGAAGCGGTAGTACAGGTAGACGAGGAAAGGCGCGCCCGGTTTCAGCAGCCGCACGCAATCGGCGAGCGCGCCGGCCGTGTCGGGAATGTGGTGCAGCACGCCGAGCGAATAGCCGAAGTCGCAGCTTGCCGGCGCGAGGGGCGCGGTCTCGGTGGTGGCATGGTGGAAGCTCGCGTTGCGGCAACTTGCGAGGTTGGCGCGGGCGATGGCCAGCGCCTCGTGGGAGGCGTCGATGCAGTGCAGGCGCCCGACCCGGGGCGCGACCATGCGGGCCCAGCGGCCGCTGCCGCAGCCCATGTCGAAGCCCTGCGCGTCCGGCGGCAGGCTGTCCCAGGGGAAGATGCCGAAATAGCCGTCGAAAAGCCGCTGGACTTCGCCCTGGTCGAGGTTGGCCTGCGTGAACTTCGTCCACTCATCGCCGAAGGAGGCGATCGTCGCTTCGTCCCGGTTCGCTGCTGCTGTCTTGGTGTCGACCACGCAATCCTCCATGTTGGTCAAGCTGTACGAGAAGTGCCTCCCAGGCGTCGAGCACGCCCCCGAGCGCATAGCGGCTGACCGACGCGGGCCCTGCCGCGCCGAGGCGCGAGCGCAACGCCTCGTCTCTCATCATCCGTTCCATGCCCGCCGCCAGGGTGGCCACGCGATCGCCCGACGCGGAAACCAGCAGTCCGTTGATCTCGTCGCGAACCATCTCGGCGACGCCGACGCAGCTGTCGAAGGCGAGCACGGCCCGGCTGCTCGCCAGCGCCTCGGCAGCGACCAGGCCGAAGGACTCGTAGAGTGAGGGCAGGACGACGAAGCTCGCCGCCGCGTACTCGGAAGCGACGTCGCGCGTGACACCCGGCAGCACGGCGCGATCCTGCAATCCCAGCCGCGCGATTTCCGCCTCGAGCTGCGGGCGCAGTTCGCCTTCCCCGACGATCCTGAGCGTCCACTCGGGGAAGCCCGGCGCCAACCGGGCGAAGGCCTGCAGCAGCTCGATGTGGTTCTTCTGCGCCATGAAGCGGCCGATCGTGAGCAGCACCGGCGGCTGCCGCGGCGCTTCCCGGCCGCGCTGCATGAAGGTCGCCAGGTCCACGGCATTGGGCAGGACGTGCACCTTGCGGCGGGCCGCCGGCGGGTGCTCCTCGCGCAGCGGCGCCGAGGGGACGGTCTTGGCGATCGCCAGCCGGTCGCCCAGGCGCACGAGCATCCGCTGCAGGGGACGGTCGGCGTAGTGCGCGGCGTCGATGTGTTCGCTGAACACGAGGCGCGTCCCGGTGCCGAGCAACGCAGCGGCCACCGGCACATAGGTGGAATGCATGAAGGCGATGACCAGGTCCACCTTCTTGCTCACGACGGCGCGACGGATGCGCGGGATGTTCATCAGGAAGCCCAGGCGCGGCGTCGAGCGCCCCGGTTCCCCGATGCCGGTATCGGTGCGCTCGATGCGCGGGTCGAGGCGGTAGAACGACTCCCCCGCCGGGTCGAAGGTCAGGACCTTCACCTCGTGCCCGCGGGCGACGAGCCCGTTGGCGACGTCCACGAGCACGCGCTCGGCGCCGCCGCCGACCACGTTCAGCGACTTGATGACGAACAGCAGCTTCAACCCGTCACCTCCGATGCGGTCACGAGGTCGGCGCTGCCATCCAGATCCGGACGCGTCGGGAAGGTGACCAGCTTGATCGTTTCCTCGTCGAGCTGCTTCACGACCTTGGCGGGCACGCCGGCGAGCAGCACGCCTTCCTCGGTGTGCGCCTTCGTGATCACCGAACCGAGTCCGACCACGCAGTGCCGGCCGATGCTGCTGCCGGGAACCATCTGGATGCCCGAGCCCACGTAGCTGTGCGCGCCAATGCGCACCGGTGCCACGTCCTGCCGGTTGTGCGTCCACAGGTTGGAGACGCGGCCCGCGAGAACCACGGATTCTTCCAGCGTGACGCGGTCGGTGAAGTCGATCTTGTGCCACGCCGTCACCACCGCGCGCTGGCCGAGCGTGAGCACCGGGTCGTTATTGCCTCGCGCCAGTGGGCTCAGGATCGAGTTGATCTCGTTGAAGCGGCCGATCGTCGCACCGTTGCCGAGTTCCACCAGCCTCCCGCCCAGCAGGATGTTCACGTGCCCGATGCGCACGTCCTCGCCCAGGGAGAGCTCCTGCATGTAGGCGATGTAGTTCAGGTTGCCTATCCGGGTGCGCGCACCGATGCGGCACTTGCTCGCGATGAGCACGCTGAATCCGATGTGCACGCCCTTGCCGATCTGATACCCGAGCAGATACCGGTAGGCGAGCACTTTCAGGAAGGAGGGCAGCGGCAGCAGCAGGAATGCGATGAACTTCTGTTTCGTCATGGAGGATGCCTACGTCGGCGCTTGCGCGGAAGGATGGATCGCGGCCTGGGTGGCCTGCGACGTGCGCTCGCGCCCCTTCCTGATCAGGGGGTATTCGAAGTACTTCCAGGAGACGGCGGCCAGGGTGAACACGATGGCGCACGCCAGTGGGAGCGCCTGCCAGTAACCGAGCCTCACCCCCACCAGGTGCTGCAGTTGCAGGATCGCCTCCAGCACAAAGAGATGGAACAGGTAGATGAAGTACGAGTACTTGCCGAAAGTGGCCACGCCTTGGGCGATGGGCGCGAGCGCGGATTGCACTGCTCCGCGCCGGGCGCCGCCGACCCGCGAGCGGGCACGCGCGACATCCGCGGCCGCGAGGCCGGAAACGAGCGCCGCCGTCGCGATGCCGAACACCGTGTAGCCCACGAGGTACAGCCGCTGGTCCGAGATGCGCACGAACTGGAACATCCAGATCAGGGCGAACACAGCGCAGCCGGCGACCGGCACCTGCCAGCGCCGGTGCTGCTGGCCGATGGTGCTGATCGCTGCGAGGCCGCCGAGGGCGATCGAGTCCAGCCGTGCCGGAACGAAGTAGTAGAGGTTTTCTGGGTCGAACCACCCGCCCGTCGCGACGGCGATGCGCAGCAAGGGGGCACCAACCAGCATGGCGAACAGCCCGGCGCGGAGCGCACGCCGGCCGCCGAGGCAACTCAGGCCGAGCACCAGGTAAGCGGTCTCTTCGACGGAAAGCGACCAGGTGATGGTGAACGGCACCGTACTCGCGCCGAAGATGGGGATCGTCCAGCCGTTCAGGAAGAGGGCCGGGCTCCAGAGCAGGAACAGGCGGTCCGCCCCGATGCCCGTGGCGATCGTCACCAGCACGAAGCTCGCGATCGCGACCAGGAAGATGGGCACGATGCGATAGATGCGGCGTACGAAGAAGGCCTTGATGTGTTCCGCGTCCCGCCACAGGATGGACGTGATCATGAAGCCGCTGATGCCGAAGAAGATGTCGACACCGATCCAGCCACTCCCCTTCAGCAGCTGGCCGACGACGTCACCCGCAGCCGGGCGGAAGCGCCACGCCGCGTGGTGGCCGATCACGAGAAAGACCGCCAGCGCGCGCAGCATGTCCAACGAGGCGAGCCGGCTCGCATCGTCGCCGCCGGAGCGCGCGGTCGTCAGCAGCATAGTTCGCGTTCGGAGGGGAAAGTGTTCAGCAGGTTCCGGTAAGGCACATAGGCGATGCCCGAGTTCGACGCCACCAGCCAGAACACCAGCAGGAGGACGAACAGACTCCCGCACAGGAACTTGTAGACGGCCATGGTGCCCGCCCCGCGCAACACACGCGGCAGGGCGGAAAAGACGTACATGGAGACTGGGAACAGGTACAGCGTGATGCGCCCCGCTGCGGCGGAGACCACGAAGGAAAGGGGCACGAGGCAGATGGCCAGTACCGCCATGTTCCGGTGCAACTCGTTCGGCAGCAGCTTGTCGCGGTAAGGCTTCATCAGGAAGTAGATCATCGCCGGGCCCGCGTTGAGCAAGGTGTGGAACAAGGCGCCGGAAGAAGACGTGAGCCCCAGTTGGTTGCTCACGTACAGCGTGTCGTAATAATCGAGCCGGCCGGTGGCATCCAGCACGTACAGCCCCACGGACCCGAAGATGAAGACCATGGCGAACTTCATGGTCCGCTGCATCTGGATGTCCGCGGCGACGACCAGCAGGAACAGCAGGGCGCTGAAGTGGAACAGCGCCGCCAGCCCGACGAAGGCGGCCCGCGTGATCAGCGAGTACTTGTCCCAGCGTGCCACCGCCCACAGCAGGATGCCGATGGCCGCGGCCTGGCGATTGGCGCTCATTCCGATCACGACGACCAGGAACGGCAGGGCGGTCAGCAGGGCCAGCCAGGGGTAGGGCGTGGTGCGTGCGTACCTGAAGAGGCCGAGCATGAGGATGACGGCGACAACCAGGTTGGCTCCGTACACGCCGTAACCCATCTGACCCGACTGCCGCAGGATCAGCGCGTAGGCAGGCTCCGCCGCCCCCAATGCTTCGTTCAGCGGCGTCCAGGTGACCTTCTGGATCATCAGCAGGTAGTTGTTCCAGTCCATGCCGACGTGATGGCGCAGTCCGACGAAGCCGACGAGGATGAAGAACGCCCCCGTCCACATGACAATGTGCAGGCGGTGCTGCTGCGACGCCATCGCCATGAAGGCGATGGGAATGCAGACAAACAGGTAAGGCAGCATGCCTCAGGCTCCGTTGCTAGGCGGCCGCGCCAGGTCCAGCGGCCGGGCGGGGCGAACGGAGTTCCAGACTTCCGTGAACCGCGCCTGATAGGTGGCGTCCTCGTCGAGCTCGCGCAGCAGCGCGCCGAGCGCGTCCGGGTGGGCTGGAGGACATGGAAACTGCGCCGGCGCCGTGCCGGCCGCGGACTCCTGCAGGTCGACGACGACGCAGAGCGTCCCCTGGACCAGCAGGTCGATCGCGGTGGTCGAGGGGCTCGTGATCACCCAGCGCGCGCCGGCGGCCGCCGGCCCCATCGGCTCGGCGTGGTCCTGCTCGACGAACCCGAGGCGGCTCGCCTCCTGGCGGATCTGCGCCGAAACGTCGGCCGGCAGGCGCCGCAGCACGGGGTGCGGACGCCACAGCATGCGTTGCCCTGGCGGGCCGAGCTTGCGCGCCGCGGCGGCCACGAGGCGCAGCAGGGCGATCTCGTCCTCCGGTCCGCGGGCAATGAAGCCGGGATTCATCGGGTGGGCGAGATTGGTGAGCAGGTAGATGCCTTCGCGGCCGCGCACCGGTTGCGGCGCAGGCGCTTCCTGCACCAGGCATTCCCCGTAGGTGCCGAGGCGCGCGTACTGCTCCGCGTCGAAGCCGCAGCGGAACCAGGCAACGTCGGAAAAGCCCGGGAAGTTGGGCCCTGTGGCGAGTCCGTGCACCACGTGGATGGTCCGCGTGCCCCTGGCCTGCATCGCCGCCTCGAGGGCGGTCGTATCCGCCACCCCCGTGTGGCCGAAGAAGACCGTATCCACCGCGGTACCGTGCATCTTCCACCACTGCTCCATCGCCGCGCCCAGCAGCACCCGGAAGACGATCGCCAGGTGTTCGCGCGCGCCGGGGAGGTAGTGGTGCCTGGGGGCCTCCCGCCAGCCCTCGGCCAGCAGGCGCAGCATGCGCGGCACGGCGCGCACTGCGGCCGTGGCCGAGAACGGATGAACTAGTCGCGGCACGGGCGCGCCCGCCATCGCGGCCCACTCCTCTCGCAGCGTGGCGAGGGAGGTGCGCAGCCGCCCGATCACGACGATGCAGCAGGGACGCGCCTGCTCGATACCGGCCTTCAGCAGGTGCTGCGTGCGGGTGGCGCGCTCGCCGTGCAGGGCCAGGGCTGTGTCGCCAGCCACCGGTGCCGCTGCGCCCCGCATGCGGCGACCGACGGTCAGCGTGTACGCGACCAGGCTGGCCGCCGCGCCAGTGGCGGCGACGAGGAAGCGCAGGCGATCGAGCAAGGCCTGCGCGCGCGCCAGGCCCTGCCGCGCGAGCCCGCGGCACGCGAGTTCGCGGTTGACGACGCGCGCATCGGCGTACAGCGCCGGCACCGAGAGGCTGCGCTCGCTGGCTTGGGCGGCGCCGGCCTCGCAGCCTTCGGCCAGCAGGTGGGCATAGCCCAGCGTGATTTCCGGGGAGCCGAGCGCGGCCTTCTGGCATTCGAGCTGCCACGGCGAGCGAGTGCGTCCAAGGTCGCGCGCAAGTTCCCAGGCCTTGGCACGGCCGGCGAGGCTGGCTTGCGGCAGCCCCGGCGCCTCGGGGCTCGCCTGCGCGCTCAGGCTCGCTTTCCAGCCGTCATCGGTGCGACGCGCGACCAGCGAGGTCATCATGCGAGCTCCCGGATGTCGCGGAACATGCGCTCGGCGCCGCTTCGCGCATCGGCCACGTGGGTCGCGATCGCTTCACGCTCCTGCGGCGACCAGCCTGCGGCGCTGGCGTGCGCGATGCTGTTCGCATCGAGGTCCGTGCTGGCGCGCCAGGGCGCAAGCCCCGCGTCGGCGACCAGCGTCGCGATCTTGCTCGTATTGGAGGGCACGCTGATGAAAGGCGTGCCCGTGATCAGCGCCAAGGTGCAGGCATGGAAGCGGCCCGAGACGAGGAGGCGATAGCGACCGAGGGCAGACAGGAAAGGCTCGGTGCGCGTGAAGCTGTTGCGGCCCAGGCGGTTGCGCAAGCGCACGATGCGCAGCAGCTGCGCGGGCGTGAGCGCGTCGCGAGCCGCGAAGCCCTGGCGCAGGAAGCGCAGGTATCCCGCAGCCCCGGGAGGCGGAAAGACGATGGAGAGCGTGTCGCCGCCGACCTGCCGACGGCAGCGGTCCAGGGCCACGGCCTTGAACCGGTCCACGCTGTCGGTGAACACGATGCGTTCGCGCGCAGCGGCGCCAGCCTCCGGGGCCGGCAGGTACAGGCTCAGGTCCGGCACCACCCGACAGGCCACACCGCCGGCGCGTACCGCGTCGGCGCTGGCGCCGTCGCGCAACGCGACGAGCGCGAAGTCGCGCAGCATGGCCAGCAGCTCGGGGCCGTTCGCCTCCCAGCCGGCGTTCACCAGCACCGCGGGCACGCCGGTCGCGCGCGCGTAGGCGCCGATCTCGAGCAGCCGGCGCGCCGCGGGCCGGTCATGGTGGAGCGTGCCCTCGCCGTTGACGATCACCAGCCGGGCACCTTCCAGGGCCTTCAGGAATGCCGGGTCCTTCCAGTCCGCGTGCGCGGGGCACGAGCCGGTCACCTGCATGCCGTTGCGCGCCACCAGTGCCTCGATCGCACCCATCACCCGCTCACAACCGTGATGCCGGTCCACCCTGGTGTCGTTGAGGATGCAGACGGGAAGGGGTGTGCTCATGGGTGGACGGCGGAGGCCGGACCTTACCTGATTTCCAGCGGCGCGAACGACTTCACCAGATCGTCCACCGCCTTCACCTGCGCCAGGAGCGGCTCCAGCTTGTCCAGTGGCAGCGCGCTGGGGCCGTCACACCGCGCCTGGTCCGGGTCGGGGTGCGCCTCGAGGAACAGGCCGGCGAGCCCCACGGCCATGCCGGAACGCGCCAGGTCCACCACCTGCTGGCGGCGCCCGCCCGAAGCCGCGCCGCCGGGATCGCGCTGCTGCAGCGCGTGGGTCACGTCGAAGATGATCGGCAAGCCGCCGGTCACCTTCTTCATGACGCCGAATCCCAGCATGTCCACGACGAGGTTGTCGTAGCCGTGGCAGGTCCCGCGCTCGCACAGGATCAGCCGCTCGTTGCCGGCCTCGCGGAACTTCTCCACGATGTTGGCCACCTGCGGCGGGCTCAGGAACTGGGGCTTCTTGATGTTGCACACGCGGCCGGTCCGCGCCATCGCGACCACCAGATCGGTCTGGCGCGCCAGGAACGCGGGGAGCTGGATCACGTCGGCCACCTGCGCGACCGGCTCCGCCTGCCAGGGCTCGTGCAGATCGGTGATGACGGGCACGCCGAAGGTGTCCTTGACGGCCTGCAGGATCTCCAGGCCTTCCTCCATGCCGGGGCCGCGGTAGGAGTGGATCGAGGAGCGGTTGGCCTTGTCGAAGCTGGCCTTGAACACGTAGGGGATGCCCAGGCGCTGCGTGACGCCGACGAAGTGTTCGCAGGTGCGCAGCGCCAGCTCGCGCGACTCCAGCACGTTCAGGCCGCCGAACAGGACGAAGGGGCGGTCGTTGCCGCAGGGGATATCGGGGCTGATGGAGATCATCGCTGGGGTGCCAGGAAGCGGACGTACCAGGGCATCGCCGCCACGATGCCGGCACGCAGGTCGAACTGCGGCTCGTACCCGAGGAGCCGGCGCGCCTTGGCGACGTCGGCCTGCGAATGCCGGACGTCGCCGGCCCGGAACTCGCGGTACACGGGCTCCCTGTCGTACTGCACGCCGTTGCGCGCCAGCGCATCGCGCAAGCCCTCGAACAGGCGGTTCAAGGTGGTGCGGCCGCCGACGGCGACGTTGTAGACCTGGTCGCGCGCGTCGTCGGCGGTGGTCGTGGCGGCGAGCAGGTTCGCCTGCACGGCGTTGTCGACGAAGCAGAAGTCGCGGCTGGTTTCGCCGTCGCCGTTGATGAACACGTCCTGCCCGTGGATCATCGAGGCCGTCCACTTCGGCACGACGGCGGCATAGGCGCCGTCGGGGTCCTGGCGGGGCCCGAACACGTTGAAGTAGCGCAGGCCGATGCCGTGGAAGCCGTAGCTGCGCGCGAACACGTCCGCATACAGCTCGTTGACGTACTTCGTCACGGCGTAGGGCGAGAGCGGCTTCCCGATGCGCTCCTCCACCTTCGGCAGGCCGGGGTGGTCGCCATACGTGGAACTGCTGGCCGCATAGGTGAAGCTGCGCACGCCGGCGTCGCGCGCGGCGACCAGCATGTGGAGGAAGCCGCCGATGTTGGTCGCGTCGGTCGTGATCGGATCCGCCAGGGAGCGCGGCACGGAACCCAGCGCCGCCTGGTGCAGGACGTGGTCCACGCCCTGCACGGCGTGGCGGCAGTCCTGCAGCTTGCGGATGTCGCCTTCGATGAACTGGAAGCGGCTCCACTGCTGCGGAGTGACGAGCGTCCTCACTTCATCGAGGTTGCGCTGGTGGCCGGTCGCGAAGTTGTCCAGGCCGACGACCCGCTGGTCGAGCTTCAGCAGCGCCTCCAGCAGGTTGGAGCCGATGAAGCCGGCGCACCCGGTGACGAGCCACGTCCGCGGTTCGCGCGGCAGGCGCTCGAGGAGGTCCTGGTAGGCCGTCATGCGTGGCTGCCGCTCACAGGCGGCCCTCGGCGCTGCCCAGCGGCAGCAGGCCCTTGACGTCGAAGATCACCGCACCGGGTTGCCCGAAGGCGCGGACGCCGGCTTCGCCCAGTTCCAAGAACTCCCGGTGGCCGACGGCGATGACGATGGCCGCGTACTCGCCGGCCTGGGGCACCGCGTCGAGGCACGCGAGGCCGTATTCGTGCCGCGCCTCCTCGACGTCGGCCCAGGGGTCGTACACATCGACCTGGGTGTTGTAGCCCTCCAGGGTGCGGATGATGTCCACCACCTTCGTGTTGCGCACGTCCGGGCAGTTCTCCTTGAACGTGAGGCCCAGGACCAGCACCTTGCTCCCCAGCACCGGCAGGCCCTTGCGCAGCATCAGCTTGACCGTTTCGTCGGCCACTACCTTGCCCATGTTGTCGTTGATGCGCCGGCCCGCGAGGATCACCTCCGGGTGGTAGCCCACCTCCTGCGCCTTGTGGGTCAGGTAGAACGGATCGACGCCGATGCAGTGCCCGCCCACCAGGCCGGGGCGGAAGGGCAGGAAGTTCCACTTCGTCCCCGCGGCCTGCAGCACTTCCAGCGTGTCGATGCCCAGGCGGCGGAAGATCAGGCTCAATTCGTTCATGAGCGCGATGTTCACGTCCCGCTGGGTGTTCTCGATCACCTTGGCGGCCTCGGCCACGCGGATGCTGCTGGCCTGGTGCGTGCCGGCCGGGATGATCTGCGCATAGAGTTGGTCGACCTCGTCGGCCACTTCCGGCGTGCTGCCGCTGGTGACCTTGCGGATCGAGGGCAGGCGGTGTTCCTTGTCACCGGGGTTGATCCGCTCGGGGCTGTAGCCGCAGAAGAAGTCGCTGTTGAATTTCAGGCCGCTGGCGCGTTCGAGCACCGGCACGCAGACTTCCTCCGTGGCGCCCGGATACACCGTCGATTCGTAGACCACGATGTCACCGGGCTTGAGCACCGAGCCGACCGTCTCGCTGGCCTTGACCAGCGGCGTCATGTCGGGGCGGTTGGCGCGGTCGACGGGGGTGGGGACGGTCACGATGAAGATCTGCGCCTGCCGCAGGTCCTCCACGTCGCTGGTGTAGCGCGCGTGCTTCGCCGCCTTGAGTTCCGAGCGCGAGCACTCCAGCGTGTGGTCTTCCTCCGCCTGCAGTTCGGCGACGCGGTCCTTCTTGACGTCGAAGCCGATGACGGGGCGACGCTTGCCGAATTCGACGGCGAGCGGCAGGCCGACGTAGCCGAGCCCGATGACGGCGAGCGTCTTGTCCTTGAGGTCCATCCGGTTCATCCCTCTCAGTGCGTGCTGCTCTCGGCCGATCGCGCGTGGTCGCCGGCCATCTCCGCCTGTAGCGCGGCGATCTCCGCGTGCAGGGCCTCGTACTCCTCCATCTTCCGTTTCAGGAAGCGGCCGGTCATGCTCGCCTTCTGCGCGATGCCAGCCGGCGTGAGCAGGTACGCGTACCCGAGGTGGTGCTTCGAGTTCGCGAAGTTGCTCAACTTCACCAGTCCCTTGTCGATCAGGGCCTTCATGCAGTAATGCAGCTTGCCGTTGCTCACGCCGACGATGCGCGCGAGCTCCCGCTGCGACAGGGCAGGGTTGTCCTGCAGCAGCTTCAGCACCCGGAAGTGCAGGTCTTCGACCTCTTGGGGATGTCTGCTCGGCATCGCTGCCTCCGCGGCCTGACCGTTCAAGACTGAGCACTCTAGCGATCTCCGGGCCTTGTGGGCAGCGTTCTTCCTCCGCATTTGTACGGAGGCGAAACGATTTGAGCTCGACCGTGGTAACGGCGCTGTGCAACCAGTGCCCGGCCGTGGTAGATCGCGAGCTTGGCGCTTTCGCGGATACTCGCGGCCGCATGGAACTGCAGGACCTTCTCTATTCACAAGGCTTCGGCCCGCGCCGCGTCTGCCTCGGCCTCGTCCAGCACGGGCTGGTGACCGTGGACGGCGCACCCGTCACGGACCCGCACGCCGAAGTCGAGCCCGAGCACGTCACCTTCACGGTCGAGGGCAAGGCCTGGACCTACCACGCGAAGGCCTATGTGATGCTCCACAAGCCGGCCGGCCATGAATGCTCGCAGCGGCCTTCGGCCTGGCCGAGCATCTACACCCTCCTGCCGGCGCCCCTGCGCCAGCGTCCCAGCAAGGGCGGCACGCCGGGCGTGCAGGCGATCGGCCGGCTGGACCAGGACACGACAGGCCTGCTGCTCCTGAGCGACGACGGCACCTTCATCCATCGCATGGGCTCGCCGAAGCACCACGTGCCCAAGGTCTACGAGGTGACGACGGCCGATCCGGTGCGCGATGAGCACATCGCGCGCCTGCTGGCCGGCGTCGTGCTCGATGACGACCCCAGGCCGGTGCGGGCGGCGGCCTGCGAATGCACCGGCGCCGACACGCTGCGCCTCACGCTCACCGAGGGCAAGTACC
Source organism: Ramlibacter alkalitolerans (assembly GCF_016722765.1). GTDB lineage: Bacteria > Pseudomonadota > Gammaproteobacteria > Burkholderiales > Burkholderiaceae_C > Ramlibacter > Ramlibacter alkalitolerans. The sequence goes on from NZ_JAEQND010000006.1 coordinate 115,079, forward strand.
ACCAGGTCAAGCGGATGGTGGCGGCGGTGGGCAACCGCGTGACGGCGCTGCACCGCTCGCGCATCGGGCGGCTCGAACTGCCCGCCGATCTGCCGGCGGGCGGCTGGCGCTGGCTGACGCCAGCGCAGGTGGCGGAGGCTTCCGCGAAGGCGGTCTAGTCGCCGGGCGACATTCGCGGCCCGGACTTCCCCCACCCGCACGCGACCGCGGATCACGGACAATGGCGCTCCCGTCCACCACCGGCCCGCGCGCCGGTGGGATGAGGCGCAAACCTTCCGAGACCGCCCGAGCAGTGAACCTTTCCATCGTCCGCCGCGCCTGGCTCTGTGCCCTGTTGCTGGTGAGCACCGGCCTGGCCCTGGCCCAGCCCGCGCCGATCTTCGTCCTCAACTCCCTCGATGCCGACATCAGCGTGATCGATCCGGTCACCTGGAAGGAGATCAAGCGCCTGCCCACGGGCAAGGAGCCGCACCACCTGTACATGACGCCGGACGAGAAATCGATCATCGTCGCCAACGCGCTGGCCGATTCGCTCACCTTCGTGGATCCGCGCACCGCCACCATCCAGAGAACCGTGCGCGGCATCGTCGATCCCTACCACCTGCGCTTCTCGCCGGACATGAAGTGGCTGGTGACGGCCGGCAACCGGCTGCAGCACGTGGACCTGTACCGCTGGGACGGCAAGGACCTGAGCCTGGTCAAGCGCATTTCCACCGGCAAGACGCCCAGCCACATCTTCATCGACGCCAACAGCACCGTGGCCTATGTGACGATGCAGGACAGCGACGAGCTCGTGGCGGTGGACCTGGAGCAGCAGCGCATCCGCTGGCGCGTGCGCACCGGCGCGATGCCGGCGGACGTGTTCGGCACCGCCGACGGCCGCAGGCTGCTCGTCGGGCTCACGGGCAGCGACAGCGTGCAGATCTTCGACGTGAGCTACACGAAGGTCCCGCGCTCGATCGGCTACATCCGCACCGGCGCCGGGGCGCATGCCTTCCGCGCGGCCGGGGACGGCAAGCACGTCTTCCTGAGCAACCGGGTGGCCAACACGATCAGCAAGATCGACCTCGAGACCTTCAGGGTGGTGGACTCGTACCCCGCTCCGGGTGGGCCGGACTGCATGGAGGTGCTGGCGGGCGGCCGCTACCTGCTGGCCACGGCCCGCTGGGCCCGCAAGCTGCTCGTGATCGACACCCAGACCAGGCAGCTCGCCCGCGAAGTGAACGTCGGCAAGTCGCCGCACGGCGTCTGGACGGTCGACCACACGCCGAGGAGCTGAGCGTGCGGCGGCGGCGCCTGGCCGGACTGCTGGCCCTGTCGTCGCTGGCCCCGCGCCTCGTGCTGGGCCAGCCTTGCGACAAGCCGGTCTACCTCACCCTGGATACCGGCCACATGGGGGTGGCGGAGCTCATCGCCAACGTGCTGAACCGGCAGCAGGTGAAGGTCACCTTCTTCGCGGCCAACGAGAAGACGCAGGAGGGCGACGGCAGCCTCGGCAGTTTCTGGGCGCCGTGGTGGAAGGCGCGCGCCGCCGAGGGCCACGAGTTCGCCTCCCATACCCTGGACCACGTCTACTGGCGGGCCGACGTTCCCGGCGAGCCGCCGCGCTTTCGCGTCCGCCCGTCGGCCGGGCCCCAGGCCGGCAAGGACCTCACGTGGACAGCCCCGGAATATTGCGCAGAAATCGAGCGGGCGTCCCGGCGCCTGCAAGAAGTTACTGGACGTAAACCGCTGCCCCTGTATCGTGCGCCAGGAGGGAAGGTGTCGCCCCGTCTGCTGGCTACCGCAAAGAGTTGTGGCTACCTGCACGTCGGCTGGGCGCCGGCGGGATTCCTGGGCGATGAACTGCCGAGCGAACGCGCCAGCAACCAGGAACTACTACAAAAGGCCTTGCGCGAAGTGCGCGGTGGCGACATCCTACTGGCTCATCTGGGGATCTGGTCCCGCAAGGACCCGTGGGCGCCGGCCGTGCTGGAGCCCCTGATCGCCGGGCTCAAACAGAGGGGATTCTGCTTTGCCACCTTGCGCGACCATCCGGGCTATCGCGACTGGGTGGCGCGCGTTCGCTAGCCATGCAATGGATACTGAACTTGTTTGAAGCGGCGCAGCAGTGGCTGTTCCAGTCGGCCGTGGAGCCGATCCTGTACGCCTTCGGCCTGGGCGGCATGCTGGAAGACGGCTTCGTGGCCACCGGCTGGATCCTGGCCGGGCTGGTGCAAATCGCCGTGCTGCTCGCCGTCATCGGCCCGCTGCAGCGCTGGCGCCCGGTGGACCAGGCGCTCGACGCCGGCGAGATCCGCACCGACGTGCTCTACACCCTGCTGCACCGGCTGGGCATCTTCCGCGTCGCGCTGTTCCTGAGCGTGGAGCCGCTGTTCGACCAGCTGTTCGGCTGGTTCCGGGTGATGGGCCTGGGCACCGTCCATATCGACCAGCTGATGGTCGGCGTCACCGACCACCCGCTGATCAGCTTCGCGATCTACCTGGTGGTGTTCGATTTCTTCGACTACTGGATCCACCGCGCGCAGCACCGCTTCGAGTGGTGGTGGAGCCTGCACTCGCTGCACCATTCGCAGCGCTCCATGACGATGTGGAGCGACAACCGCAACCACCTGCTCGATGACCTGATCCACGACAGCCTGATCGTGATCATCGGCCAGCTGATCGGCGTCGGGCCGGGCCAGTTCATCGGCCTGGTCGTGATCGCGCAGCTCAGCGAGAGCCTGCAGCACGCCAACGTGCGCCTGCACTTCGGCTGGCTGGGCGAGCGCCTCTGGGTCAGCCCGCGCTACCACCGGCTGCACCACGCGATCGGCATGGGCCACGAGAAGGACGCCGACGACGCCGACAACCTGGTCTATGGCCGCAGCCCCGCGATGGGCGGCCACAACTTCAGCGTGCTGCTGCCGTGCTGGGACATGCTGTTCGGCACCGCCAACTTCGAGATGCGCTGGGATCCCACGGGCATCCGCGACCAGGTCGAGGCGGGGCGAGAGTACGGGCGGGGATTCTGGGAGCAGCAGAAGCTGGGGTTGCTGCGGCTGCTGGGGCGCGCTTAGCGCGGGTCGCAACTGCGTAGGCTGGCGCGACAGCGGAAGGTGAGCTGCGCGAACCCCAGCTTCTTCGCGCGACAGGAATCGCTGGGGTTCGCGCTGGCGCGGCTCACCGCCAGCCTACCGGATACCCCTCAATCGCTGCCGAACAAGTCCCGCGTGTAGACCTTCTCGCGCACGTCCTCCAGCTCCGGCGCCGGGCGGTTGGCGATGATCACGTCGGCCTCCCGCTTGAAGCGCTCCAGGTCGCGCAGCACGGGCGAGTTGAAGAAGGCGTCGTCCTTCAGCGCCGGCTCGTACACCACGACCTGCACGCCCTTGGCCTTGAGCCGCTTCATCACGCCCTGCACGCTGCTGGCGCGGAAGTTGTCGGAGCCCGATTTCATCACCAGCCGGTACACGCCCACCGTCTTCGGCCGGCGCCGCAGGACGTCCTGCGCGATGAAGTCCTTGCGCGTGCTGTTCGCCTCCACGATGGCGCTGATCAGCGTCTGCGGCACGTCGCGGTAGTTGGCCAGCAGCTGCTTGGTGTCCTTGGGCAGGCAGTAGCCGCCGTAGCCGAAGCTCGGGTTGTTGTAGTGGCTGCCGATGCGCGGATCGAGGCTCACGCCGTCGATGATCTGCCGCGAGTCCAGCTCGCGCATCGTGGCGTAGCTGTCAAGTTCGTTGAAGAAGGCCACCCGCATCGCCAGGTAGGTGTTGGCGAACAGCTTGATCGCCTCGGCTTCCGTGCTGCCGGTGTGGAGCACCGCCACGTCGGGCTTGCGCGAGCCGCGCACCAGCAACTGCGCGAAGGCGCGCGCGCGCTCCGAGTCCTCGCCGATCACGATGCGGCTCGGATAGAGGTTGTCGTGCAGGGCGCGCCCCTCGCGCAGGAACTCGGGGCTGAAGAAGACGTTGGCGCCGGGGAAGCGTCGCCGCAGGCCTTCGGTGAAGCCCACCGGCACGGTCGATTTCACCACCATCACGGCCTGCGGCGCGATGCGCAGCACGTCCTGCACCACGGCCTCGACCGAGCTGGTGTCGAAGTAGTTGGTCTGCGGGTCGTAGTCGGTCGGCGACGCGATCAGCACGTACTGCGCGCCCGCGTAAGCCTCCTGCGGATCCTGCGTGGCGCGCAGGTCCAGCGCCTCCTCGCGCAGGAAGTGCTCGATGTCCGCGTCCTCGATCGGCGACTGCCGCGCGTTGATCATGTCCACCTTGGACCGGGCGATGTCCAGGGCGACGACCTGCTGGTGCTGGGCGAGCAGGACGGCATTGGCCAGGCCGACGTAGCCGGTGCCTGCGATGGCGATCTTCATGGGCAGATTGTCCCTGATCCGGGCCGGGTATCCTCCGCCCCCATGTCCCTGTTCCTGGATTCGTTCTGGCGCGCCGTGTTCTATTGCCTGCACCCGCGCGTCATCTTCCTGTCCCTGCTGCCGCTGGTGCTGATGGTGTTGCTGGCCTCGGGCCTGGGCTACTTCTTCTGGGACAGCGCCGTCAACGGCGTGTTCCTCTGGCTGGAATCCACCGCCTGGATGGAGAACATCGCGCGCTGGCTGGGCGAACTCGGCTTCGGCGGGCTGAAGAACGCCCTGGCGCCGCTGCTGGTGATCTTCGCCATCACGCCGCTGCTGGTGGTGGTGGTGCTGTTCCTGGTCGCCGTGATGATGATGCCGGCGGTGGTGAACCTGGTCGCGCGCCGGCGCTTCCCGGCGCTGGAACGCAGGCATGGCGCCTCGTTCACGCGCGGCGCGCTGTGGTCGCTGGGCTCGATGCTGCTGGCGGTGATCGCGCTGGCGGTGTCACTGCCGCTGTGGTTCATCCCGCCCCTGGTGCTGGTGCTGCCGCCACTGATCTGGGGCTGGCTCACGTACCGCGTGATGGCGTTCGACGCGCTGGCGGACCACGCCAGCCCCGGGGAACGCGCCCGGATGTTCCGCGAGCACCGCAGCTGGCTGCTGCTGATGGGGGTCGGCACCGGCTACCTCGGCGCCGCGCCCAGCATCGTGTGGGCCTCCGGCTGGTTCTTCGCCGCCGCCTTCCCGATCCTGATCCCGGTCGCGATCTGGATCTACACGCTGGTCTTCGCGTTTTCCTCGCTCTGGTTCGCGCACTACTGCCTGGCGGCGCTGGAGCAGATGCGCGGCGCGCCGCCCGACGCGCCGGCGCAGGCGCCGCTTCAGGCCCTGCCGTAGGTGTCTTCGAGGCGGACGATGTCGTCCTCGCCGAGGTAGCCCCCGGACTGCACCTCGATCATCTCCAGCTCCATCTTGCCGGGGTTGTGCAGGCGGTGCACTTCGCCGATCGGGATGTAGGTCGACTGGTTCTCGCTCAGGAGGAAGGTTTCGGCGCCGCGCGTCACTTCGGCGGTGCCGCGCACCACGATCCAGTGCTCGGCGCGGTGGTGGTGCTTCTGCAGGCTCAGCGAGGCGCCCGGCTTGACGCCGATGCGCTTGACCTGGAAGCGCTCGCCCGCGTCCACGCTGTCGTACCAGCCCCAGGGCCGCACCACCTTGCGGTGGAACGCCGCCTGCGACGCATTCGACTTCTCCAGGTTGGCCACCACGTCCTTCACCTGTTCGGCGCAGGAGCGGTCGGCCACCAGCACGGCGTCGGGCGTGTCGATGATCAGGAGGTCCGTGGTGCCGAGCGCGACCACCGGCCGGTGGGGCGCATGGATGAAGGTGTTGCGCGCACCATGTACCCGGCCCTGGCCCAGCACCCGGTTGTCCTGCGCGTCGGCCGGCGCGAGGTCGGCGACGGCGTTCCAGCTGCCCACGTCGCTCCACTGGCCGCGGAACGGCAGCACGGCGACCTGCTTGTGCGGCTCCATCACGGCGTAGTCGATGCTCTGCGAGCGGCACGCGGCGAAGGCGGCGGCGTCCGGACGCACGAAGGCCACGCCGGGTGCGGCGCTGCCGGGCTCTTCACGGCGGGCGGCTGCCAGCGCGGCGCGGCAGGCGGCCAGGATGTCGGGCGCATGCTCCTCCAGCGCTTCCAGCATGAAGCGGGCGCGCGTGAGGAAGATGCCGGCGTTCCAGAGCGTGTCGCCCGCCAGCAGCAGTTGCTGCGCGGTGGCCGCGTCGGGCTTCTCGATGAACTTGCTGACCTGCAGGGCGCCGTCCGGGCGCAGCGCACCCTGGCGGATGTAGCCGTAGGCCGTGCTCGGGAACGTGGGCACCACGCCGAAGGTCACGATGGCGCCGCTGTCCGCCGCGCTCAGGCCTTCCTTCACGGTGCGGGCGAAGGCGGCAGCGTCGGGGATGTAGTGGTCCGCCGGGCAGAACAGCAGGGCATCGTCGGGATCGGCCTGCAGCGTGGCCAGCGCGATCGCCGCCGCGGTGTTGCGCGCCACCGGCTCCAGGATCGTGGTGCCGCGCGCGTTCGCCTGGCGGAAGCTGTCGGCCACGAGGAAGCGGTGGTCTTCGGCGGCAACCGCCATCACCTGCGGGCCGAGCAGCGCGACGCGTTCGAGCGTCAGTTGCAGCAGGCTCTTGTCGCCCACCAGCGGGACGAACTGCTTGGGGAAGCTCTTGCGGCTCAGGGGCCAGAGGCGGGTGCCGGAGCCGCCGCACAGGATCACGGGAATCAGGGACATCGGTCGATGTTACCTGTTGTGTACGGCGCGTCCGCAGGGGCCGTGCCTGCGCGGGCGGCCAGACCGGTAGGATTACCGCATGACGTCTCCCCTGCGCCCAGACATCGGCCTCATCATCGTCGGCGACGAGATCCTCTCCGGCAAGCGCGCCGACAAGCACCTGCCCAAGCTGATCGAGCTGCTCACCGAACGCGGGCTGCAGCTCGGATGGGCGGAGTACGTGGGCGACAAGCCCGAGCGGATCACGCAGACGCTGCGGCGCGCCTTCGCCTCGGGCGACATCGTGTTTTCCTGCGGCGGCATCGGCGCCACGCCGGACGACCACACCCGCCAGTGCGCCGCGCGGGCGCTGGGCGTGGAGCTCGAACTCCATCCCGAGGCCGAACGGCTGATCCGCGAGCGCATGCAGGACGTGGCCCGGGAGCAGGGCGTGGCCTACGAGCCGGACCGGCCGGACAACATCCACCGCCTGAACATGGGCGTGTTCCCGAAGGGCGCGGCGATCATCACGAACCCGTACAACAAGATCCCGGGCTTCAGCGTGGGCTCGGTGCACTTCGTCCCGGGCTTCCCGGTGATGGCGTGGCCGATGATGCAGGACGTGCTGGACACCCATTACGCGCACCTGTTCCGGCGCGGCACCTACGTCGAGAAATCGGTGATCGTGTTCGGCTCGATGGAGGCCACGCTGACCCCGCTGATGGAGCAGATCGAGCGCGAGCACCCGGATGTGAAGGTCTTCAGCCTGCCCAGCGTGGACCATCCGACCTGGGGCCGCCACATCGACCTGGGCGTCAAGGGCGAGCCGGATCACGTCGAGCCGGCCTACCGGACCCTGCTGGACGGCCTGGGCTTGCTGAAGGTCCGCCTCGGCCCTGAATTGGTGCGTCCCTGAGTCGCACTGTCGTGGTGCGTTGGAAGAAATGCACCTTCACGGTGCGCTGTCGCGCTGAAAACGCAAGGGTTCAGTAGGGAAAAGGCATCAGATTGCAGGACAATCCCCGAGCTTCACGCGGCCTCGCATGCACCAGCTTTTGGCACAGAACCTGCATTCCCGCAAGCCGCACATTTCGTTCACAACCAACCATCCCCCCAGGAGAAACCTGATGGCAGCAGCCAAGAGCGTCGCAGACGTGATGAAGATGGTGAAGGACAACGAGGTCAAGTTCGTTGACTTCCGCTTCACCGACACCCGTGGCAAGGAACAGCACGTGACCGTGCCGGTGTCGCACTTCGACGAGGACAAGTTCACGTCCGGCCACGCCTTCGACGGTTCGTCCATCGCCGGCTGGAAGGGGATCGAAGCCTCCGACATGCTGCTGATGCCGGATCCGTCCACCGCCAACATCGATCCCTTCTTCGAAGAGACGACGGTCATCCTCACCTGCGACGTGCTGGAGCCGGGCGACGGCAAGGCCTACGACCGCGACCCGCGCTCGATCGCCAAGCGCGCCGAGGCCTACCTGAAGGCCTCCGGCTTCGGCGACACGGCATTCTTCGGCCCCGAACCCGAGTTCTTCATCTTCGACGACGTCCGCTGGAGCGACGATCCGTCGGGCTCGTTCGTCGAGATCGACGAGTACGAAGCCCCCTGGAACACGGGCAAGAAGACCGAAGGCGGCAACAAGGGCCACCGCCCGACCACCAAGGGCGGCTACTTCCCGGTGCCCCCGGTCGACAGCACGCAGGACATGCGCGCCGAGATGTCGCTCATCCTCGAGCAGCTGGGCATCCCGGTCGAAGTGTTCCACCACGAAGTGGCGGGCGCCGGCCAGAACGAGATCGGCACCCGCTTCAGCACGCTGGTGCAGCGCGCCGACTGGACGATCCTGATGAAGTACGTGATCCACAACGTGGCCAACGCGTACGGCAAGACGGCCACCTTCATGGCCAAGCCGATCGTGGGCGACAACGGCTCGGGCATGCACGTGCACCAGTCCGTGTGGAAGGACGGCAAGAACCTGTTCGCCGGCGACGGCTACGCGGGCCTGTCCGAGTTCGCGCTGTACTACATCGGCGGCGTGATCAAGCACGCGCGCGCCCTGAACGCGATCACGAACCCCGGCACCAACAGCTACAAGCGCCTGGTGCCCGGCTTCGAGGCCCCGGTGAAGCTGGCCTACTCGGCCCGCAACCGCTCCGCCTCGATCCGCATTCCCTACGTGGCCAACCCGAAGGGCCGCCGCATCGAGGTGCGCTTCCCGGACCCGACCTGCAACCCCTACCTGGGTTTCGCGGCCATGCTGATGGCCGGCCTGGACGGCGTGGAGAACAAGATCCACCCCGGCGAGGCGGCCACCAAGGACCTGTACCACCTGCCGCCGGAAGAGGACGCGAAGATCCCGACCGTGTGCCACAGCCTCGACCAGGCGCTGGAATACCTGGACCAGGACCGCGCCTTCCTCACCAAGGGCGGCGTGTTCACGGATTCGATGATCGACGCCTACATCGAACTGAAGATGCAGGAAGTCACCCGCTACCGCATGACCACCCATCCGGTGGAGTTCGACATGTACTACTCGCTGTAATCGCGAGCGCTGGGCTTCGCGCGCTTCGCGGCTCACCGCCAGCCTACCGAACGCCGCTGGGTGCACCGGTAGGCTGGCGGTGACGCGCGAAGCGCCGGAACCCCAGCAAACAACCGAAAGGGCGACTTTTGTCGCCTTTTCCTTTTTGAATCAACAGGTTATTTGCCAATCTGCAGAGTTTGCGTGATACTGAAAGGCCGTCCCTGCGCATCCTGGGATGCGAGGAGTGCCGCATGAAGCTGTCTTACGCCCTGATTCCCCTGGCGGCCCTGGTCCTGGTCGGGCCCGGCTATGCCCAGACGAAGATCTTTCGCTGCGGCAACGCCTACACGAACGACGAGGCCCTGGCCCGCACCCAGAACTGCAAGCTGGTGGAGGGCGGCAACGTCACCGTGGTGCAGGGCACCCGCGTCAACGGCGCGCCCGCGCCGGATGCCGCGCGCACGCGTCGCTCCGACAGCGTGGCGACCGCGCCCCAGACCGCCGGCTCCGGCGGTGCCCGGGTGGACGCCGGCGAGCAGAAGGCGCGCGACAACGATGCCCGCGCGATCCTCGAGGCCGAACTGAAGAAGGCCGAGGCCCGCCAGTCGGAGCTCCAGCAGGAGTACAACAACGGCGCTCCCGAAAAACTCGGCCCCGAACACCGCAACTACCAGAAGTATCTCGATCGCGTGGCCGAACTCAAGGCTGCCCTCGAGCGCAACGAGAAAGACATTGCCGGCCTCAAGCGCGAGCTCGGGCGCGCCACCAGCGCCGCGAGATAAGGCACTGGATCCCCGCCTGCGCGGGGATGACGCTGTCGCGCGCGGGGATGACGCTGGCGTGCGCGGGAATGACGCCGGCGCGCTCGGCGAAGGCGCGGCCGCCCGCGCCCCTGCCGTCACGCCGCGGCCTGCGCGCACCGGCCGGGCCCCGTCGCCGTCCTTTCCCCGCTTCCACGCCTTCGACCTCCTGGCCACGCTGGTGGCGGTGGTGCGCGGCGACGGCACCGTGCTGTTCGCCAACTCCGCGCTCGAAGACGCCGTGGGCCTGTCCCGCCGCAGCATCGAAGGTGCGAGCCTGCTGCCCCTGTTCGCCGAACCGCACATCCTGCGCACCGCGCTCGACGGCGCGCGCATCAACGAATACGCGGCGCTGCGCTACGACACGCGCCTTCTGCGCCAGCAGGGCGAGGCGCTGCCGGTGCACGTGGTGCTGGCGCAGACCGACGTCCAGGACGAATTCGTGGTCGAACTGCTGCCGCTCGAAGCGCAGACGCGGCAGGACCGCGAGGAGCGCCTGATCGATCAGGCGCAGGCGAACAAGGAACTGATCCGCAACCTCGCCCACGAGATCAAGAACCCGCTGGGCGGCATCCGCGGCGCGGCGCAGCTGCTGGAGATGGAGATCGACCCGCAGCTGAAGGAATACACGCGCGTCGTGATCCACGAGGCCGACCGCCTGCAGACGCTGGTCGACCGCCTGCTGGCGCCGCACCGCCGGCCGCACATGGTGGGCGACGTGAACATCCACGAGGTGTGCGAGCGCGTGCGGTCGCTGATCCTGGCGGAGTTCCCGCGCGGGCTGAAGTTCGTGCGCGACTACGACACCTCGATCCCCGAATTCCGCGGCGACCGCGAACAGCTGATCCAGGCAGTGCTGAACATCGCGCACAACGCCTGCCAGGCGCTGGCGCAACGCATCGAGGCGGGCGATGCGCAACTGACCTTCAAGACGCGCATCGGCCGCCAGGTCACCTTCGGCAAGCAGCGCTATCGACTGGCACTGGACTTGCATGTCATCGACAACGGGCCCGGTGTACCGGACGCGATCAAGGACCGCATCTTCTTCCCGCTGGTGTCGGGGCGGGAAGGCGGCTCCGGCCTGGGGCTCACGCTGGCGCAGACCTTCGTGCAGCAGCACCATGGCCTGATCGAGTGCGACAGCGTGCCGGGGCGGACGGATTTCAAGATCCTGATCCCCCTGCCCTAGAAGAGACGTGCAGACCTGAGGTGACGAAAGGGAACATGAAGCCGATCTGGATCGTTGACGATGACCAATCCATCCGCTTCGTGCTCGAGAAGGCGCTGATGCGGGAGGACCTTCCCACCCGCAGCTTCACGAGCGCCAAGGAAGTGCTGAGCGCGCTCGATGCCGCCAACGACGACGACGGGCCGCAGATCCTGGTGAGCGACATCCGCATGCCGGGCACCTCGGGGCTCGACCTGCTCACGCGCGTCAAGGAGAAGCATCCGGGCCTGCCGGTCATCATCATGACGGCGTTCTCGGACCTCGACTCCGCCGTCTCCGCCTTCCAGGGCGGCGCCTTCGAATACCTGCCCAAGCCCTTCGACCTGCCCAAGGCGATCGAACTCATTCGGCGCGCGGTGGAAGAGAGCCAGCGCGAGGAAGTGGCCGAGGAGCGCATGGCCGACGCGCCCGAGATGCTGGGCCAGGCGCCGGCGATGCAGGACGTGTTCCGCGCGATCGGGCGGCTGTCGCAGTCGAACGTGACGGTGATGATCACGGGCGAGTCGGGCTCGGGCAAGGAACTGGTCGCGCGGGCGCTGCACAAGCACTCGCCGCGGGCCAACGGGCCGTTCGTGGCGATCAACACCGCGGCCATCCCGAAGGACCTGCTGGAGTCGGAGCTGTTCGGCCACGAGCGCGGCGCCTTCACCGGCGCGCAGACGATGCGGCGCGGCCGCTTCGAGCAGGCCGAGGGCGGAACGCTGTTCCTCGACGAGATCGGCGACATGCCCTTCGACCTGCAGACGCGGCTGCTGCGCGTGCTGTCGGACGGGCACTTCTACCGCGTCGGCGGGCACAACGCGGTCAAGGCCAACGTGCGGGTGATCGCGGCGACCCACCAGGACCTGGAGCAGCGGGTGAAGGAGGGCGTGTTCCGCGAGGACCTGTTCCACCGCCTCAACGTGATCCGCCTGCGGCTGCCGGCGCTGCGCGAGCGGCGCGAGGACATCCCCATGCTGGCGCGCCACTTCCTGCAGCAAAGCGCACTGCAGCTGGGCGTGGAGCCGAAGCGCATTTCCGATGCGGCGCTGGCGCGCCTCACCACCTTCGACTTCCCCGGCAACGTGCGGCAGCTGGAGAACATCTGCCACTGGCTGACGGTGATGGCGCCGGCGCAGCTGGTGGAGCCCAAGGACCTGCCGCCGGAGGTGGGCGGGGGATCGCCGGAGGCGCTCGCTCGGCGCACCGCGAGTGTTCCCGGCCCATTCGCCGCCCCCACCGGCGTCGCCGCCGCGCAGGCCGGGATCCCGGGTGCCGCGGAAGCCGCGAGTGCTGCCGAACCGGCCGCAGCGTCCGTCCCAGCGATGACCTGGGAATCCGCCCTCGAAGCGGAGGCGATGCAGTTGCTGGCCAGCGGCCATCACGATGTCTGGGAGCAGCTCACGCGGCGCTTCGAGTCGCGCCTGATCCTGACCGCGCTGCAGAACACGCGCGGGCGCCGCATCGAAGCGGCGCAGAAGCTGGGGATCGGCCGCAACACGATCACGCGGAAGATCCAGGAACTGGGCCTGGAGTGATGGCTTGCTCCCTCCGCTGGAGGGGGAGGGTTGGGGTGGGGGCGCTCGGCGGCGCGGGGGTTTGAACGCTGGGGTTCGCGCTTCGCGGCTCACCGCCAGCCTACGGGTCCCGCGCTATCGCGGTCACCGCCAGCCTACGAAATCCGGATCGCGATCACGTGCCGTACCCCTTCGGGTTCTGGCTCTGCCACCGCCACGCATCCACGCACATCGCGTCCAGCCCCTTGCGCGCCTCCCAGCCCAGGATCTGCCGCGCCAGCGATGGATCCGCATAGCACTGCGCCACGTCCCCCGGCCGGCGCGCGACGATCTGGTAAGGCACCTTGCGGCCGCTCGCCCGCTCGAAGGCCCGCACCACCTGCAGCACGCTGTAGCCCTGGCCGGTGCCGAGGTTCACCGTGAAGCTCTCGCCCGAGGAGAGTGCGCGCAGCGCCGCCACGTGGCCGGCCGCAAGGTCGTCGACGTGGATGTAGTCGCGCACGCCGGTGCCGTCGGGCGTCGGATAGTCGCCACCGAACACGCTCAGCTGCGGCCGCTGGCCCACCGCCACCTGCGTCACGAAGGGCATCAGGTTGTTGGGGATGCCGGCCGGATCCTCGCCGATCAGGCCGCTGGGATGCGCGCCCACCGGGTTGAAGTAGCGCAGCGTCGCGATGCGCCATGCGGGCTGCGGCTGGCGCACGGCCGCCAGCATGTCCTCGATCACCAGCTTGGTGTGGCCGTACGGGTTGGTGTGGCTGCGCGGGAAATCCTCCGTGATCGGCACGGTCGCCGGATCGCCGTACACGGTGGCGCTGCTGGAAAACACCAGCGTCGGCGGGCCCCAGCTGTCCGGCGCCAGGTACACGGCTTCCATCGCGCGCAGCAGGCTGATCGCGCCGCCGATGTTGTTCTCGAAGTACTTCAGCGGCTGCGCCACGCTCTCGCCCACGGCCTTGGAGCCGGCGAAGTGCACCACGCCGGCGATGCGGTGGCGGCGCAGCACGGCTTCCACCAGCGGCGTGTCCAGCACGTCGCCGCGCTCCACCAGCGGGTCGCGGCCGGTGATGCGCTGCAGCCGCTCGAGCACGGCCGGGTGGCTGTTGGAGAAGTTGTCGAGGATCACGGGCACGAAGCCGGCCTCGTGCAGGGCCACGAAGGTATGGCTGCCGATGTAGCCGGCGCCGCCGGTGAGCAGGATGGTCTGTTGGGTCGTCATTGGATGTCCACGGTCACGGGGGCGTGGTCGCTCGGCTGCTTCCACTTGCGGGGCGTGCGGTCGATGGCGCAGCCCGCCACGCGCGCCTTCAGCGGCTGCGAGACCAGGATGTGGTCGATGCGCAGGCCGCGGTTCTTCTGGTAGCCCAGCATGCGGTAGTCCCACCAGCTGAAGCTCTTCTCGGGCTGCTCGAACAGGCGGAAGCTGTCCACCAGCCCCAGTTCCAGCAGCTTGCGGAAGTGGTCGCGCTCCTCGCTCGTGTGGTGGATGGTCTCGCGCAGGCCCTCGGGGTCGAAAGAATCGCGGTCCTCCGGCGCGATGTTGAAGTCGCCCAGCAGCACGAGCTCGGGATGGTGGGCGATCTCCTCGCGCAGGGAGTCGCGCAGGCCGCGCAGCCAGGACATCTTGTAGTCGAACTTCTCGGTCCCCGGCGCCTGGCCGTTGACGAAGTAGCCGTTGACGAGGCGCAGCGCGCCGGCAGGCGTTTCCACCGTCACGGAAAGCAGGCGCGAGTTCTCGTCGTCGAAGCCGGCGATGTTCTTCACGATGTCGCGCACCGGGAAGCGGCTCATGACCGCCACGCCGTTGTAGGTCTTCTGTCCGAAGACGGCGCAGTGCTCGTAGCCGATGGCGCGCAGCGCGTCGAGCGGGAACTTGTCGTCCGTGAGCTTGAGCTCCTGGATGCACAGGACGTCGACGGGGTTGGCGGCCGTCCAGTCGAGGACGTGCTGCAGGCGGGCGGTCAGCGAGTTGACGTTCCAGGTGGTGATCTTCAAGGGCGGTTCCGGGCGGTGCGGTGGTTTCGGTCTGGTGCGCGCGGGCCCGCGGGCGGGGCGCTCGTCCCCGGTCCGGTGCAGCCGGCGGCCCAACTAGGGCGGGGCCCGATGCGGATTCTGCCGCACGCGTGCCAGCATGCCCTCCCGCCCATGTTGGAGGTCCCGATGATGCATTCCCTCGTCCGGTCCCTGGTGCAGGCCGCCGTCTGCAGCCTCGCCGTCCTCGCCAGCGCGCCCGCGCTGGCGCAAGCCGATTACCCGAAGCAGCCGATCCGCATGATCGTGGGCTTCGCGCCGGGCGGCATCTCCGACGTGCTGGCGCGCGCGCTCGCCGCCAAGGTCTCGAACCAGATCGGCCAGGGCGTGATCGTGGAGAACCGGCCGGGTGCCGGCACCACCATCGCCGGCGACATGGTCGCGAAGGCGCCGGCCGACGGCTACACGATCTGGCTGCAGGACATCACCACCCATGCGATCAACGCCAGCCTCTATCCCAGGCTGCCGTACGACACGGTGAAGGACTTCTCGCCGATCGCCCTCGTCGCCTCCACACCCTTGATGCTGGTGGTGCACCCGTCCTCCCCGGCCAGGAGCGTGCGCGACCTGGCGGCGCAGGCCAAGGCGGACCCGGGCAAGATGTCCTACGGCTCGTCCGGCAACGGCACGATCATCCACCTGGCCAGCGAGATGCTCAAGGCGAGCCAGGGCCTGGAGGCGGTGCACGTTCCCTACAAGGGCAGCGGGCCGGCGACGCAGGCCATCCTGGCTGGGGACGTCAGCTTCGTGTTCTCGACGATGCCGCCGGCGGTGAGCAATGCGCGGGCAGGCAAGCTGCGCGCCCTGGCCGTGACCACGGCGAAGCGCGTGCCGGCAGCGCCCGACGTGCCCACGATGGGCGAGGCGGGGGTGCCGAACTTCGAACTGGTTCTCTACACCGGGATCCTGGGCCCCAAGGGCATGGACCCGGCCATCGTGCGGCGCCTCAACGCGGAGTTCGCCAAGGCGGTGCAGAGCGAGGAGATCCGCAAGGTCTACGAGAACCTGGGCGCGGACCCGATGAGCGTCTCGCCCGAGACCTTCACGGAGATGATCGGCAAGGAGATGGTGCGCTTCGCGCCCGTCGTCAAGGCTTCCGGCGCGAAGGTGGACTAAGCGTTTTCTGTAGGCTGGCGCGCAGCGGCAGGTGAGCTGCGCGAACCCCAGCTTCCCCGCGCCCGCCGATCGCTGGGGTTCCCTCCGGTCACCGCCAGCCTACAGGTCCGGCGGCCTCAGATCCCGGCGGCCTCAGACATGGAACGCCGCCAGCCCGCCGACTGCGAGGCCGACCGCCGCCACGCCGAACATCGCGATCTCGAGCCACTTCTTCTTCGTCATCAGCGCGATGGCCGCCAGCGCGATCGACACCTGCAGCGCGGTGGTCGCCTGGGCCCAGCGATGGTGGACGTGCATCTCCGCGTCGCTCTTGCGGTCCCACTCCGTGGCTTCGGCCTCGAGCTTGTCCGCCGCCAGCTTGATCTCGGCCTTCTCCAGCTTGTAGCGGTCGATTTCCTTGCGGTAGTAGTCCTTCTTGTCCTCGGCGACGAGCGCCACGGCCAGCTCCGACAGGTTCTGCTTGCTGCTCTTGGACTGGTAGAAGTTCCACTGGTTGGACGCTTCGGTCTTCTTGATCGCGGCGTTGTTCTTGTACAGGCCCGCGTTGGCCTGGGTCGCGCCGCCCAGGTAGGCGAAGATCGCGCCGACGGTGGCGATCACCGCCGTGAACAGCGCGATCTGGTTGGTCATGCTGCCGCCGCCGACGCCGTGGTGCGCATGCTCGCCCGCGGCGTGCTGCGTCGCGTGCTCCAGTTCGTGGTCGTGGGGGCCATGGACATGGAAGGTTCCGCCAGACATGCTCAGTCCTCGTTGTGGGTGTTGTGGTAGGTAACGAAGCTGAAGGGCAATCCGTTGGCAGACACGTGGCGTTCCCTCGCCACTTCCCGCCAGCCGGCATCCAGGTGGGGCGCAGCGGTGTCGCCCTCGAAATCCGCATCGATCTGCGTCACCACGGCGACGTGCGCGCGCGGCAGCGCGAGGCGGAACACCTCGGCGCCGCCGGTGACCCAGATCGTCTCCGCGCCGGCGCCGAGCGCCAGCGCCTCGTCGAGCGAGCCGGCGCGTTCGGCGCCGTCGGCATGCCATTGCGCATCGCGGGTGATCACGATGTTGCGCCGCCCCGGCAGCGGCCGGAAGCGCGGCGGCAGCGAGTCCCAGGTCTTGCGGCCCATGATCACGGGCGCGCCCATCGTGGTCCGCTTGAAGTGCGCCAGGTCCTCGGGCAGGTGCCAGGGCAGGCTGCCGCCGTGGCCGATCACGCCGTTGCGGGACTGGGCGTAGAGGAGGGCGATCTTCATACTGCCACGGGCGCCTTGATGGCTGGGTGGCACTGGTAGTCCAGCATCTCGAAGTCCTCGTAGGCGTAGTCGAAGATCGAGGGCGGCCGGCGCCTGATGTTCAGCGTGGGATAAGGGTAGGGGGCGCGGCTCAATTGCAGCTCCACCTGCTCGTGGTGATTGCTGTAGATGTGGCAGTCGCCGCCCGTCCAGATGAAGTCGCCCACGCCCAGGTCGCACTGCTGCGCGATCATGTGCGTGAGCAGCGCGTAGCTGGCGATGTTGAACGGCACCCCCAGGAAGATGTCCGCGCTGCGCTGGTACAGCTGGCAGGAGAGCCTGCCTTCGGCCACGTAGAACTGGAAGAACGCGTGGCAGGGCATCAGGGCCATCTTCGGCAGGTCGGCCACGTTCCAGGCGCTCACGATGATGCGGCGCGAATCCGGATTGGTGCGGATCGTCTTCACGGCTTCGGCGATCTGGTCGATGTGGCCGCCGTCCGGCGTGGGCCAGCTGCGCCACTGCACGCCGTAGACCGGGCCGAGCTCGCCGTCCTCGCGCGCCCACTCATCCCAGATGGAGACGCCGCGTTCCTTCAGCCAGTTGTTGTTGCTCGATCCCGCGAGGAACCAGAGCAGCTCGTGGATGATGGACTTCAGGTGGACCTTCTTGGTGGTCACCAGCGGGAAGCCCTCGTTCAAGTCGAAGCGCATCTGGTAGCCGAACACGCTGCGCGTGCCGGTGCCGGTGCGGTCCGTCTTGGCGGTGCCATGCGTGTAGACATGGCGCATGAAGTCCTCGTACTGCGAGCGGACGGGGCGGGAAGAAGTCATCGGGGGCAATTATCGGGGGCTTTCTTACTCCTTCCCCCTCTGGGGGAAGGTCGGGATGGGGGCGCCGTGCAACTAATTCCGCCGCAGCGTTGTACGGGCGCCGGGGCGCCCCCACCCCGGCCCTCCCCCGGAGGGGGAGGGAGGAACTACAGGGCGACGACGCGCCCCGGATTCAGGATGTTCTCCGGATCCAGCGCCCGCTTCAGCGCCTGCATCATCGAGAGCGCCACCTTCGACTTGTACTGCGGCAGCTTGCCCGCCTTCAGCATGCCGATCCCGTGCTCCGCCGAGATCGAGCCGTCGAAGCGCTTGACCTGTTCGTACACCAGCGTGTTGACGCGCTCCTCGTTCTCGTCCAGGAAGGCCTTCATGTCGCCGCCCGCGGGCGCCTGCACGTTGTAGTGCAGGTTGCCGTCGCCGAGATGGCCGAAGTTCACCAGCCGCACGCCGGCGATCTCCCGCTGCAGCAGGGCGTCGGTTTCGGCGCAGAAGGCCGGGATGCGCGAGACGGGGATCGAGATGTCGTGCTTGATGTTCAGCCCTTCCTCGGCCTGTGCCAGGGGGATGGCTTCGCGGATGTGCCACAGCTGGTGCGCCTGCGTGAGGTTCTCCGCCACCACGGCATCGGCCGCGCAGCCGTCTTCCAGCGCCACCTCCAGCAGCCGCTCGAACACCGATCGCGCATGCTCCTGCGACTCCGCGTCCGCGTTTTCCAGCAGCACGCAATAGGGCACGGACTCGTACAGCGGCACCCGCAGCTGCGGATAGTGCTTCGCCACCAGCGACAGCGCGAACTGCCCCATCACCTCGAAGCCGGTGAGCCCGGCGCCCAGGTGCCGGTGTGCCAGTCCGAGCAGCGTCACCGCCGCCTGCATCGAAGGGACCGCAGCCCAGGCCGTGAGCGTGGCCGCCGGCCGCGGATAGAGCTTCATCGTGGCGCCGGTGATCACGCCGAGCGTGCCTTCGCTGCCGATGAAGAGATCGCGCAGGTCATAGCCGGTGTTGTCCTTGCGCAGGCCCGAAAGGCCGTTCCAGACCTCCCCCTGCGCGGTGACCACCTCCAGGCCCAGGCACAGCTCGCGCGTGTTGCCGTAGCGGACCACCTGCGTGCCGCCGGCATTCGTGGCCAGGTTGCCGCCGATGGTGCAACTGCCCTCGGCGGCAAGGCTCAGGGGAAACAGCAGCCCTGCGTCCGCCGCCGCCTGCTGCAGGTTCTGCAGCACGCAGCCGGCGTCGACGGTCATCGTGAGGTTGTCGCGGTCGATGCCGCGCACCCGGTTCAGGCGTGTGAGGCTCAGGACCACTTCGCGCCCCGAGGCATCGGGAACGCCGCCCACCACCAGGCCGGTGTTGCCGCCCTGCGGCACGATGGGCGCGCCGGCGGCGGCGCAGGCGCGCACGACGGCGGCCACTTCGTCGGTGCTCGCGGGGCGCACCACGGCGAGGGCCTTGCCGCGCGTGCGCTTGCGCCAGTCGGTTTCCCAGGCGGCCAGGTCGCCTTCGGTCAGGACGTGCGCGGCGCCCACGGCGCTGCGCAGATGCGAAATCAGTTCGGTCATGGCTTGGCGTTGCGCAGGCGGATCCGCACGTGCAGACCGCAGGCAACGAAGAGGATGAGGGACAGGGCGAGCTCCAGCGCAGGCGGCAGGCCCTCCGCGGTGCGCGCGGCGCCATCGAGCACGTACAGCCACACCAGCAGGCTGGTCCAGCGGTAGGTGTACATCTGGCGCTTGAGCAGCCCCGCGAGCGGAATGCACAGCGGCAGCGCCTTCAGCACCCACAGGCTCGGCCTGGCCGGCAGCCACAGGTGCCACGCGAGCTGCAGCACGATCAGCCCCAGGAGGGCGGCGACGGCGATCCAGCGCGTGGCTTCGACGACGGGCGGGACGGCGGCGGTTTCGGGGGACTGCATGTGCGGTGGCATCATAGCGACCGATGAATTGGCGCCAGCTGCTTGACGATCTCGCGCGCTTCCCCTGGCTGCCCGCCGCGCTCACCCTGCGCGAACGCTTCCGCGAGGATCGCCTGGGCCTTTCGGCCAGCAGCCTGACCTTCACGACGACCATGGCGCTGGTGCCCTTCTTCACGGTGGCACTGGCGCTGTTCACCGCGTTCCCGATCTTCGGCAAGCTGCAATCGAACCTGCAGGCGTGGCTGGTGCAGAGCCTGGTGCCGGAATCCATCGCGCGCCAGGTGCTGGGCTACCTGACGCAGTTCGCGGGCAAGGCCAGCCGGCTCGGAAGCGTCGGCCTGGCGGCGCTGCTGGTCACGGCGCTGGCGCTGGTGCTCACGATCGACCGCACGCTCAACGGCATCTGGCGTGTGCGGCGGCCGCGCCCGCTCGCCCAGCGTGTCCTGATCTACTGGGCGGCGATGACGCTCGGCCCGCTGCTGCTGGCCGCCAGCCTGAGCACCACCTCGTACGTGATCTCGGCCTCGCGGGGGCTCGTGCAGCTGCCGGGATTCTTCGCCTTCGTCATCGACGTCATCGAATTCCTGCTGCTCGCGGCGGCCCTGTCGGCGCTGTACCACTACGTGCCCAACACGCCGGTGCAGCGCGCGCACGCCATCGCCGGCGGCGCTGCGGCCGCCATCGGCATCGAGCTCGCGAAGCGGCTGCTGGCCTGGTACATCGGCAAGGTGCCCACGTATTCTGTCGTGTACGGCGCCTTCGCCACGCTGCCGATCCTGCTGGTGTGGATCTACATCGCGTGGCTGATCGTGCTGTTCGGCGCGGTGCTGGCGGCCTACCTGCCCAGCCTGCTGGCGGGGGCCACCCGCCGCCCGGGCGGCCATGGCTGGCAGTTCCAGCTGGCGCTGGAGGTGCTGCACCAGTTGCACGGCGCCCACGGATCGGCCCGGCGCGGCATGAGTGCCGGCGAGCTGTCGCAGACCATGCAGGTCGACGCACTGCAGCTGGAGCCGGTGCTGCACACGCTGGTGCAGCTCGATTGGATCGCGCGCCTGAACGAAGTCGACGACCAGGCGGCGACGCGTTTCGTGCTGCTGGCGGACGTGCAGTCGACGGCGCTGGAGCCGCTGATCCGGCATTTGCTGCTGCCGGTGTCGGACGCGACGGCCAAGCTGTGGCATACGGGGCGGCTGTCGACGATCTATCTGAAGGACGTGCTTTGAGCGGCGGGAGCGGGAGTGGGTAGGCTGGCGGTGAGCGCCGAAGGCCGAACCCCAGCGCTTCGCGCATCGCTGGGGTTTGCGCTGACGCGGCTCACCACCAGCCTACGAATGCTCCGCGCAAAGCGGCGTCATTGCGTCGCGAACGGCGCCTTCAGGAACCCCCGGAACCGTGCCCGCCCGCCGCGCACCGGCGGCGCCGTCAGCCGATAGCGCGGGAACCGCGCCAGGAAGCGCCCGATCGCAATGCGCCCCTCCAGCCGCGCCAGGCTCAGGCCCGCGCACTGGTGGATGCCGAAACCGAAGGCGAGATGGCGGTTCTCGGCCCGCTGCAGGTCCAGCACGTCGGGCCGCGCGAACTGCGCCGGGTCGCGGTTCGCGGCCCCTACGCACAGCGTGACCAGCGCGCCGGCCGGCAAGGCCACGCCGCCGATCTCGCAGGGCTGCAGCGCGCGCCGGTTCCCGAGCTGGTTGGAGGACTCGAAGCGCAGGAACTCGTCGACGGCGACGGTCATGACCGGTTCGAGCGCCTCCCAATCCGGGCGCGCGCCGATGGTGCGCAGCAACGCCTCCTTCTCACCGGGCCATTCCTGCAGCGCCACCAGCGCGTTGCCGATCAGGTTGGTCGTGGTTTCGTGCCCGGCGTTCAGGATGAAGATGCAGTTCTGCAGCAGCTCCGACTCCGAGAGCTTCTCGCCCGCCTCTTCGCCCTGGATCAGGCGCGTGAGCACGTCGTGCTCCGGGTCGCCGGGATGGCGGCGGCGGTCGGCCACCAGCACGCGCAGGTAGTCGGCGAACTCACGCACGCTGCGGTGGCCGAGGTCCTCCTGCTCGCGGGTGAGCCTGGGCTCCAACGCGCCCAGGATGGCCAGCGACCAGGCACGCAGCGGGCCGCGTTCATCGCGCGGCACGGCCAGCAGATTGCCGATGATCTCCACCGGAATGGCAGAGGCGAAATCCTCGATCAGGTCACCGCCGCCGCGCGCCTCGATGGGGTCCATCAGCGTTTCCACCAGCAGGATGAGGCCCGGCTCCATGTCGGCGATCGCGCGCCGCGTGAGCGCGCCCATGATCAGCCGGCGCACCCGTGTGTGCAGCGGCGGGTCGTTGAAGACGAGGCTGGTCGTGTGGTGTTCGAGCAGGGGCGAGCCGGCGCCGTACTTCGGCGTGAACTCGACCTTCTTGTCGGAGCTGAAGGCGTGCGCGTCGCGGTACACCGCCAGCAGGTCGGCGTGGCGGGTGAGGAACCAGGAGCCGTCCGGCATGGGCCGCACCGGCGCGCCCTCGCGCAGCGCCGCATACACCGGATACGGATTGGCGTAGAAATCGGGCGGCAGCGCGCGCAGGTCGAACCCGGCGGCGATCTCGCGCGCCCGCTCCGGGCTCATGCGCGGCGTGACCTCCATGGTCAACGCAGGAAATCGCGCAGGGCGAACAGCACCGCATCCGGCGCTTCCGTCATCATCTGGTGGCCGCCCTCCACCATGACGGTGCGCGCACCGGGCGCCTTCTTCTGCAGCGACTGCGCGGCCTTGGGTGGCGTCATCGCATCGGCCTTGCCCAGCACGAACAGGATCGGGCACTGCACCTGCGCCATCGCTGCCTCGCCGCCGGCATAGCTGTCGCAGGCCGCGAAGCCGCGGTGGAACACGTTGACGCGCGGATTGCTCGCGAGCACCCGCTTCATCAGCGCCCGCGAGCCGCCCTGCAGCCAGGTGCCGGGCCCGAGCGCCGACGGCGGCGGCGCCATCAGCGAGTGCGAGTAGACGTTGACCATGTCGATCGCCTTCATCGGCTGGTGCTGCGCGTTCTCCAGCAGGGACGGCGAGACCTTCATCGGAAAGGCGGTGCCGACCAGCGCCAGGTGCGTGACGCGCTCCGGCGACCGCGCCGCGGCCTCCAGCGCGACGAGCGAGCCGAAGCTGTGGCCCACCAATGCGGCCTTCTGCACGCCCGCGGCATCGAGCAGGGCCAGCACGAAGCCGGCCGCTTCCTCCACGCTCCCCGGAGCCTCGCCTTCGCTGCGGCAGTGGCCGGGCAGGTCGGGCGCCAGCACGTTCCAGCCGTGGTGCGCGAACCAGCGGGTCTGCAGGATCCACACGCTGTGGTCGTTCAGCACCCCGTGCAGGAAGACCACCGTGGGCTTCTCGCGATCGAAGGGCTTGCCGCCGGTGTAGCAGAAGGTCCGGGCGCCGTTGACGGTCAGTTCCATGGCGTGCTCCTCAGGCCTTTTCCGCGGCCTTCAGGGCGCGCTTGAGGTCTTCGATCAGGTCGTCGGGGTCTTCCAGACCGATCGACAGCCGGATCGTTCCGGGCCCGATGCCGGCGCTGCGCAGGGCTTCGTCCGTCATGCGGAAATGCGTGGTGCTGGCCGGGTGGATCACCAGCGAGCGGCAGTCGCCCACGTTGGCCAGGTGGCTGAACAGCTTGAGCGTCTCGATGAAGCGCTTGCCCTGTTCGCGGCTGCCCTTCATGTCGAAGCTGAACACCGACCCCGCGCCCCGGGGCAGCAGTTTGCGCGCCAGCGCGTGGCTCGGATGGGATTCCAGCATCGGATGGCCCACGCGCTCCACGAAGGCTTGTGACGCGAGGAACTCCACCACCTTGCGCGTGTTGCTCATGTGCCGTTCCATGCGCAGCGGCAGCGTCTCGATGCCCTGCAGGATCAGCCACGCCGTGTGCGGGCTCATGCTGGCGCCGAAGTCGCGCAGTCCTTCGCGCCGGGCGCGCAGCAGGAAGGCGCCGACGGTGGACTCCTCGCTGAAGACCATGCCGTGGAAGCCGTCATAAGGCGCCGTGAGTTCGGCGAAGCGGCCCGAGCGCTCCCAGTCGAAGCTGCCGCCATCGACCACCACGCCGCCGATCACGGTGCCGTGGCCGGACAGGAACTTGGTGGCGGAGTGATAGACCAGGTCCGCGCCCAGGTCGAAGGGCTTCATCAGGTAAGGAGTGGTGAAAGTGGAGTCCACCAGCAAGGGCAGGCCTGCCTCATGGGCGAGCGCGGAGACGGTGGGGATGTCCAGCACGTCGAGCCCGGGATTGCCCACCGTCTCTCCGAACAGCAGCTTCGTGTTCGGCCGGATCGCCGCCCGCCAGCCGTCGATGTCCCCAGGTTGGATGAAGGTCGTCTCGATGCCGAAGCGGCGCAAGGTGTAGTGCAGCAGGTTCTGCGATCCGCCGTAGAGTGCCGTGCTGGCGACAATGTGCGAGCCCGCCCCCATGAGGGTGGCGATCGCCAGGTGCAGCGCCGCCTGCCCGCTGGCGGTGGCGATGGCGCCGATGCCGCCTTCGAGCGCCGCGACCCGCTGTTCGAGGACCGCATTGGTCGGATTGCTGATGCGCGAATAGACGTGGCCCGAACGCTCCAGGTTGAACAGGGCGGCCGCGTGGTCGCTCGACTCGAACACGAAGGAGGTACTCAGGTGGATCGGCACGGCGCGGGCGCCGGTCGCCGGGTCCGGCGCGGCGCCGGCGTGCAGCGCCAGCGTGTCGAATCCTGGGTCGGCGTAACCGGGCATAGGCATTCCCTCCGTATTGGACTGGCCCGGATTGTGGGCTATATTCATCCGACACAGCCATGGTCCTTCCATGGCAGGCCGAACGATTGGAGGCAAGCGATGAAAGTCAGCGACATCCTGCGCGTCAAGGGCAACACGCTCTATACGGCCAACCCCGACGAGCCCTTGTCGCGCGCCATCGACCTCATGGCCGAAAAGGACATCGGCTCGCTCGTGGTGATGCACCACGGGGACCTGGTGGGCATGCTCACCTTTCGCGAGGTGATCCAGTGCATTGTCGCCAACAAGCACGTGGTGGGCAGCACCGTCGTGCGCACCGCGATGGACGACCACCCGCTGACCTGCACGCTCGAAACCGAACTGGACGAAGTGCGCCGCATGATGCTCGATCGCCACGCGCGCTACATGCCGGTGATGGACCAGCGCATGCTGATGGGCGTGATCAGCTTCTACGACGTCGCCAAGGCGGTGGTGGACAGCCAGAACTTCGAGAACCGGATGCTCAAGGCCTACATCCGCGACTGGCCGTCGTCCGAGGATTCGCAGCCGACGGCGCAGCTCTGATTCCGGTCGTCCCCCGCGCGGCCTCCTCGTAGGCTGGGGTGAGCCGCGCAGCGCGCGAACCCCAGCGCTTCGCGCATCGCTGGGGTTTCGGCTTCGCCTCCACCGCCAGCCTACCCAGGGCACGCCCTGCAGTGACCCAGCGCATCGCCACCCACAACGGATCCCACCACGCCGACGACACCTTCGGCGTCGCCGTGCTCACGGCCCTCTTTCCCGACCACATCCTGCTGCGCATCCGCGATCCCGACGAGATCGCGCGGGCCGACTTCGCCGTCGACGTCGGCGGCGAGTGGGACCCGGCGCGCGGCCGCTTCGACCACCACCAGCGCGACTTCGACGGCGCGCGCACCCGGCTCGACGCCCAGGGCCAGCCGGTGCGCGCCGAGGGCTATGCGAGCGCCGGCCTGGTCTGGCGCGAATTCGGGCCCGCCTACGTGCGGCAGGTGGCCGAGCGCATGGGCCGGCAGGTCGACGAGGCCGCGCTGGTTGCGATCGCGCAGGATGTCGATTCCGCCCTGGTGCGCTACCTGGACCTGGTCGACAACGGCGAGGACACGGTCGCGCCGGGGATCTTCGGCCTGTCCGAACTGCTGTCGCTCCTCAACACCGACTGGATGGAGGAGCAGGCCCTCACGCGCGAGGCCCACGCGGCCCTGCAGGTGGAGCGCTTCCGCGAAGGCATGGCGCTGGTGCGGCGCTTCCTCGACGCCTTCCTGCGGCGCAAGATCGGGCAACTGCTGGCCGCCGACAAGGTGCGCGCGGGCCGGCGCCTGTTCGACGGCCGCCTGCTGTACCTGCCGGAAGGCGGCATGCCGTGGACACGCGTGGTGGTGGAGGAGATGCCGGAGGTGCAGCTCGTGCTCTATCCCGATGCGGAACCGGGCCGGCACCAGATCCGCACCGTGCCGCAGCGCCCGGGTTCCTTCCACGCCCGGCTCGACCTGCCCGCCGCCTGGGCCGGCCTGCGCGACGAGGAACTCGCCGCCGTGACGGGCGTTGCGGACGCTGCGTTCTGCCACCGCAACCTGTTCATCGCCGTCGCGCGCAGCTACGAAGGCGCGCTGCGGCTGGCGGCACAGGCGCTTGGTCATAATTGAGGCCATGAGCGGCAACACCTTCGGCAAGGCCTTCGCGGTCACCAACTTCGGCGAATCGCACGGGCCGGCGATCGGCTGCGTGGTCGACGGCTGCCCGCCCGGGATGGAACTGTCCGAAGCCGACCTGCAACCGGACCTCGATCGCCGCCGTCCCGGCACCAGCCGCTACGTCACGCAGCGGCAGGAAGAGGACAGGGTGGAGATCCTCTCCGGCGTGTACGAGGGCAGGACCACCGGCACGCCGATCTGCCTCCTGATCCGCAACACCGACCAGCGCAGCAAGGACTACAGCGAGGTCGCGCGCAAGTTCCGCCCCGGCCACGCCGACTACACCTACCTCGAGAAGTACGGCCTGCGCGATCCGCGCGGTGGCGGCCGCGCCTCGGCGCGCCTGACGGCACCCATGGTGGCGGCGGCCGGGGTCGCCAAGAAGTGGCTGAAGCAGAAGTACGGCACCGAGTTCCGCGGCTGCATGCAGCAGATCGGCGACGTGGAGATTCCGTTCGAGAGCTGGGACCACGTGCTGCACAACCCATTCTTCGCGCCGGTGGCCAACGTGGCCAAGCTCGAGGCCTACATGGACGAACTGCGCAAGTCCGGCGACTCCTGTGGCGCGCGCCTGCGCGTCACCGCGACCAACATGCCGGTCGGTCTCGGCCAGCCCCTGTTCGACAAGCTCGACGCCGAGATCGCCTACGCCATGATGGGCATCAACGCCGTCAAGGGCGTGGAGATCGGCGCCGGCTTCGGCTGCGTCACGCAGCGCGGCTCCAGCCACGGCGACTCGCTGACGCCGACGGGCTTCGCCACCAACAACGCCGGCGGCGTCCTGGGCGGCATCAGCACCGGCCAGGACCTCGAGGTGTCGATCGCGATCAAGCCCACCAGCTCGATCCTGGTGCCGCGCGAAACCATCGACATCGACGGCCAGCCGACGCAGGTGATCACCAAGGGCCGCCACGACCCCTGCGTCGGCATCCGGGCGACGCCCATCGCCGAGGCGATGCTGGCGCTGGTGGTCATGGACGCCGTGCTGCGCCATCGCGCGCAGTGCGCCGACGTGCTGCCGCCACTGACCCCGCTCGCCGCTTCCGTCGGGTAGATGGCCAGCGGTCCGCAGCCGGTTGGCATCCGCCAGCTGGTGCCCTTTGCTGCGCTCTCGGCGACCTACTTCGCCCACATCGGCTTCTTCAACCCCTACCTGCCACTGTGGCTCAAGGCGCAGGGGCTGCCGATCACGATCATCAGCCTGCTGGCCTCGGTGCAGTCGGTCACGCGCGTCTTCGCGCCGTACGCCTGGGGCGCGCTCAGCGACCGCACCGGGGAGCGGGTGAAGCTGCTGCGCATCAGCGCCACGATCGCGCTGATCGCTTCACTGGGCCTGTGGTGGCCGGGCAGCGCGTGGTGGATCGGCCTGGTGCTGCTGCTGCTGTTCACGCACACCAGCTCGATGATGGGGCTGACGGAGGCGGCGATGGCGCACCTGGTCGCCGGCGACTGGGGCCGCTACGGCAAGGTGCGCCTGTGGGGCTCGCTGGGCTTCATGGCGACGGTGCTGGTGGCGGGTGCCTGGTTCGAGCGCTTCGGCATGGGCGGCTTCCCCGGCTGGACGCTGGTCACCCTGGCCGGCGTGCTGCTGTGCACCTGGTGGCTGCCGGACGCCCGGGAGGCGGCGCACGAAGGCCGCGCAGCGCACGCGCCGATCGGTGCGGCGCTGCGGCAGCCGGCGGTGCGCTGGTTCTTCGCCTCGCTGCTGTTCCACGTGATGGCGCATTTCGCGCTCTACGGCTTCCTGTCGCTGTACCTCGACGCGCTGGGCTACAGCAAGACGACCATCGGCGTGCTGTGGGCCGTCTCGGTGGTCGTGGAGGTGGCGTGGTTCTACGCCCAGGGCCGGCTGCTGCCACGCTTTGCGATGGAGCAGTGGCTGCTGATCTGCGCCCTGGCGACCGCCTTGCGCATGGCGATCACGGCGGGCCTGGCCGACTGGTTCGTCGCCTTGCTCATCGCGCAGGTGCTGCATGCGCTGACCTTCGCGACGCACCACACCGCCTGCATCGCGATGGTGACCCGGCATTTCCCCGGCCGGCTGCGGGCGCGCGGGCAGGCCCTGTTCACGGTCACCGGCTACGGCATCGGTGGCGTCGTGGGCGTGCTCGCGGGCGGGGCGATCGCGGCGCGCTGGGGCTTCCGTCCGGTGTTCGGGACGGCGGCGCTGCTGGGCCTGCTGGCCGCGTTCTGCGCCCACCGCGTGCGGGTGTTGCAGCCAGGGGAAGCCGCCCTCGTCTGACGCACGGAGCGGCACACGGGCGCCAGCAGGAATCGCCCGGACGCAGCAGAATGGCTGCATGCTCGCGGCCGCCCGCCTGTTCCGTTATCTCTGGGCCATCCCTTACACGCTGCTGGGGCTGCTGCTCGGCGGCGTCGCCGTGCTGTGCGGGGCCAGGGTGCGCCGGCACCAGGGCGTGCTGGAGATCTACGGCGGCCGCGCCGGCGATGCCATTGCGCGCCTGCCGCGCCTGTTCGGCTTTTCCGCCATGACGCTGGGCCACGTGATCCTGGCCGTCGACCGCTCGGCCCTGGTGCAGCTGCGCCGCCACGAGCACGTGCACGTGCGCCAGTACGAGCGCTGGGGCCCGCTGTTCCTGCCGGCCTACCTGCTGTCCAGCCTGGTGCAACTGCTGCGCGGCCGCAATCCCTACCGGGAAAACCATTTCGAGCGCCAGGCCTATGCGCTGGCACCGGCCCGGCGGCGGGCGGCGTCCACACAGGAGCCAGGCCCTTAAGGGCCAGCCCGGCCACACGAGGGGTCCGATTCGCTGCATCATCGATCCTGGCGAAAGGAGTTCCGAATGGACAACGTGAGTTCCCATCCCGGCGATGCCATCCGCATCATCGACCTGACCCGGCAGACGGACGTGCAGTTCTGGTGCCGCGTCTTCGACGTGAGCATGGACCAGTTGCGCGATGCCGTGCATCACGCAGGGCATCAGGTCGAGCAAGTGGAACGCTACCTGCGCCAGAAGAACATCCACGCGCTCTGATGCAGACCACGCGCCTCGGCCGCACCGGCCTGAAGGTGTCGCGCATCTGCCTGGGCATGATGACCTTCGGCACGCCGCGATGGCGGCCGTGGGTGCTCGACGAGGAGGCCTCGCGGCCGGTGGTCCGCCACGCCGTGGAACTCGGCATCAACTTCTTCGACACCGCCGACATGTACTCCGGCGGCGAGAGCGAGGTGCTCACCGGCCGCTTCCTGCGCGAGTTCTGCCGCCGCGAAGAGGCGGTGATCGCCACCAAGCTGTTCCACCCGGTGGACGTCGACTTCAAGGGCGGCGCCTCGGCGGCGCCCAAGCCGCCCCGGCGGCCCAACATGGACGGCCTTTCGCGCAAGCGCATCTTCCACGCCGTCGATGCCAGCCTGCAGCGCCTGGGCACCGACTACATCGACCTGTACCAGATCCACCGCTTCGACCACGGCACGCCGATGGAGGAAACGATGGAGGCGCTGCACGACGTGGTGAAGGCCGGCAAGGCGCGCTACATCGGCGCGAGCAGCATGTATGCCTGGCAGTTCGCGAAGATGCAGCAGATCGCGAAGGAGCACGGCTGGACCCCCTTCGTCAGCATGCAGAACCACTACAACCTCGCCTACCGCGAGGAAGAGCGCGAGATGATCCCGCTGTGCCGCGACCAGGGCGTGGGCCTGATCCCCTGGAGCCCGCTGGCGCGCGGCTTCCTCGCCGGCAACCGCCAGCGCGGCGACAAGGAAGCGGGCGCCACCGCGCGTGCCCAGACGGACGACATCGCGCAGCACTACTACTACCGCGACAGCGATTTCCAGGTGGTCGAGGCGCTCGGCGCGCTGGCCGCCCAGAAGGGCGCCAGCAATGCGACGCTGGCGTATGCCTGGCTGCTGCACAAGGGCGTCACGGCGCCCATCGTGGGTGCCAGCAAGACCTGGCAGCTGGACCAGGCCGTCGCGGCGCTCGACGTGACGCTGAGCCCCGAGGAAGTGCGCCAGCTCGAAGCACCGTACCAGCCGCATCCGGTGCTCGGCCACGTGTAGTCCGGCTCCGACGAAGCGGTCCGTCCTTTTCCGCGCCGCGGCGTGGACGGCCCGCCGCACCATGGAGGTTTGCCACAGGAGGCCGACATGGACAACAAACCCAAAGCCAGGGACCAGGCGCGCGGCGCCGGCGAAGCGACCGCCGAGAAACAGCGCGAACTGCAACGCGAGCAGGACCGCAAGGAACCCGGCGAGAGCGCCGGCGGCGGCAAGGACAAGGGCGCGCCGCAGACCAGCAGCCAGAAGTACCCCGAAGACCTGCCTTCCCAGCACCTGCAGAAGCCGGGCCAGGAAAAGGACATGGAGCTCAAGCCGCAGTTCATGGCCCCGCAGTACAAGGGCAGCGGCAAGCTCGAAGGCATGGCCGCCCTGATCACCGGCGGCGACTCCGGCATCGGCCGCGCGGTGGCGGTGCTCTATGCGCGCGAAGGGGCCGACGTGGCGATCGTCTACCTGGCCTCGCACGAGGATGCGCAGGAGACCAGGCGCTGCATCGAGAAGGAAGGGCGGCGCTGCCTGCTGATCCCGGGGGACGTGAAGGACAGCGCGTTCTGCAAGCAGTCCGTCGAGAAGACCGTCAAGGAGTTCGGCAAGCTCGACATCCTGGTGAACAACGCCGCCTTCCAGGAGCATGCGCATTCGCTGGAAGACATCACCGATGAGCGCATGCGCGAGACCTACGAGACCAACATCATGGGCTACATGCGCATGGCCCGGGCGGCGCTGCCGCACCTGAAAGCGGGCGCCTCCATCATCAACACCGGCTCGGTCACGGGCCTGCAGGGCAGCGCCAAGCTGCTGGACTACTCGGGCACGAAGGGAGCGATCCATGCGTTCACCATGTCGCTGGCCTCTTCGCTGATCGACAAGGGCATCCGCGTCAACGCGGTGGCGCCGGGCCCCGTGTGGACGCCGCTGAATCCGGCGGACGCGAGCTCCGAGGAGATCGTGGAATTCGGCAAGCAGACCGACTTCAAGCGCCCGGCGCAGCCGGAGGAGCTGTCGCCCGCCTACGTGTTCCTGGCCTCGCCGGCCTGCGCGAGCTACATCACGGGCATCGTGCTGCCGATCACGGGGAGTGTGGGCAGCTAGCAGGGCCGTCACCCCGCGCAGGCGGGGGCCCAGAGCACGCGCGCCGCGCGTGGAAAGCCCTGGATTCCCGCCTCCGCGGGAATGACGGAGTGGGCGTCACGACTTCTCCATCCGACTCACAATGGCGCCATGACGCAAACCCTCCACATCGACTTCGTCTCCGACGTGGCGTGCCCCTGGTGCGCCGTCGGGCTCGCTTCCCTCGAGCGCGCGCTGCAGAACCTGGCCGGCGAAGTGCCGGTCGAGATCCGCTTCCAGCCCTTCGAGCTCAATCCGCAGATGGGCGCCGAGGGGCAGGACGTGACCGAGCACCTGACGCAGAAGTACGGCTCCACGCCGGAGCAGCAGGCGCAGGCGCGCGCCGGCATCGCGCAGCGCGGTGCGGCGGTGGGTTTCGAGTTCCGCAAGGAAGGCCGCGGGCGCATCTGGAACACCTTCGACGCGCACCGGCTGCTGTTCTGGGCCGGCGAGCAGGGCGCGCAGCAGCAGCGTGACCTGAAGATGGCGCTGCTGCGGGCCTACCACGGCGAAGGCCGCAATCCCTCGGATCCTGCGGTGCTGGCCGAGGTCGCCGAGTCGGTGGGGCTCGATCGCAAGCAGGCCGAGGACATCCTCGCAGGCGACCGCTACGCGCAGGAAGTGCGCGACGCCGAACAGCACTGGCACAGCCTGGGCATCAGCGCCGTGCCCTCGGTGGTGATCAACAACCGCCACCTGATCCAGGGCGGCCAGCCGCCGGAGCTGTTCGAGCAGGCCTTGCGGCAGCTCGCGCAGCAGCCGGCGGGGTCGGCGACGACGGAGGCTTGAGGCGGCGGGTTCGGTAGGCTGGTGGTGAGCCGCGCAGCGCGCAAACCCCAGCGATGCGCACAGCGCTGGGGTTCGCGGCCTTCGGCGCTCACCGCCAGCCTACGAGATCACCAGCAACGACCCCGTCATCGAGCATCGCCTCGGTCTCCATCGCAGCCAGGCCAGCGCGGATCTCTCTTCGGCGGCCCAGCCGGCGATCTCAGCCGGCCTGCACCTGGATCCGGCGCGGGCGCGCTTCCTCGGCTTTCGGGATCGTCAGGCGCAGCACGCCGTCACGCAGCTGCGCCTCGATGCGCCCGGCATCCAGCTCGCGGCTCAGGGTGAACTGGCGGCGGTAGGCCGGGCACTGCAGCTCGCCGTACACCAGTTCCATGTCGGGCGGCGTGCTGGCGGCGCTGGCCGTGGCCTCGATCAGCAGCGTCTCGCCGTCGATGCGCAGGTTCAGCTGGTCCCGCGTCACGCCGGGCAGGTCCGCCAGCAGCGTGATCGCGTTCTCGTTCTCGTACACGTCCACCGGCGGCACGACGAAGGCCTGCGCTGCGTCGCCGGCACCAGCCGCGTTGGCAGGCGCGCGCCCGGAGGCGGAAGCATTCTGGACAGCATTCGTCATGGCGATCTCCTTCAGTTCACTTCGATGCGGCGGGGCAGCGAGGACTCGCGCTTGGCCACGCTCACGCGCAGCACGCCGTCGCGATAGCTCGCTTCGACCCGGGCCGGGTCGGCATCCTCGGGCAGGCTCACCACGCGGCGGAAGGGGCCGGCGAAGCGCTCGTTGGCGTACACGCTGGCGCGCTCGTCGCCCGGGGGCAGTTCGCTGCGGCGCTCGCCGGCGATCACCAGCAGGCCGCGGTCGACCGTGATTTCCAGCTTGGCCGGGTCGACCCCGGGCGCGAGCGCCTGCACCTCGATGGAAGTCGGCGAGCTGCCGACGTTCAGCACGGGGAAGCCCGCGCCGGCCTGGGAACGGATGCTGGAGCCGGGGCTGGGGAACACGCGGTCGAGCATCGATTGCATGCGGTTCAGTTCCGCGAACAGGTCCGCGGTCGATCGGAACAAGGGACTCATGGCTCGCTCTCTCCTTTCATTTCCTTTCTGTCGCGTCGGAGCGATCCGGAATTAGGGTCGACCCGCCGGGCTTTCAAGGGGTCGCAGGCGCGGCACGCCGGCTAGACTCTGCGCGATGAAAAGCTGGGACGCCGGTCAGTACACGCGCTTCGAGGCCGAACGCAACCGGCCGATCCACGACCTGCTGGCGCAACTGCCGGACGAAGGCATCCGCCGCGCCGTCGACATCGGTTGCGGGCCCGGCAATTCGACCGAGCTGCTGCTGCGGCGCTGGCCCGGCGCCGAGGTGCGGGGCATGGACAACTCGCCGGAGATGATCGCCGCCGCCCGCGAACGGCTGCCCGGCGTGCATTTCGAACTGGCCGACGCGGCCGCCTGGAGCAGCGACGGCTTCGCGCCCGACCTGGTCTTTTCGAACGCCGTCCTGCAGTGGGTGCCGGACCACGCGCGCGTGCTGCCCGCGCTGCTGCGCGAGCTGGCGCCCGGCGGCTGGCTGGCCGTGCAGATGCCCGACAACCTGCAGGAGCCGGCACATCGCCTGATGCGCGAAGTGGCCGCGCAGGGTCCGTGGGCCCAGCGGCTGGCGGCCGCCGTCGCCCGGCGCGATGCGCCGCTGGCGGCCGACGGCTACTTCCGCATCCTGCGCGAGGCGGCTGCGCACGTCGACCTCTGGCGCACCACCTACCACCACCAGCTCGCCGGCGGGCCGCGCGCCGTGGTCGAGTGGTTCAAGGGCAGCGGCCTGCGCCCCTTCCTGCAGCCGCTCACGCCGGACGAGCAGGCCGAGTACCTGGCGCGCTACGAAGCGGCGCTCGCCGGCGCCTACGCGCCGCTCGCCGACGGCACGGTGCTGCTGCCGTTCCCGCGGCTGTTCTTCATCGCGCGCCGCGGCTGAGGCGCTTGCGGGTCGGCCCGTACGGTCGTTCCCGTGAAGAGCGCCGCGCAGGGGCTGCCGGCCGCGGCGTTGCGAGTTAACCCGCAAGCCAGCGCCGCGCGCCGCTCGTGAGAATCAGGCGTGCTCGCCGCCCTCCGCTCCGGGCGCTTCCT
Organism: Ramlibacter alkalitolerans; assembly: GCF_016722765.1. Lineage (GTDB taxonomy): Bacteria > Pseudomonadota > Gammaproteobacteria > Burkholderiales > Burkholderiaceae_C > Ramlibacter > Ramlibacter alkalitolerans. Next base: position 149,337 of record NZ_JAEQND010000006.1, read on the forward strand.
TCCGCTTCAAACCAGGAGATCCACCATGCAACGTCGTACTGCTCTCTCGGCGATGGGGTTGGCGCTCGCGAGCCACCATGCCTTTGCGCAGCAGCCCATCGTGATCAAGTTCAGCCACGTCGTGACGGACGACACGCCCAAGGGCAAGGGTGCGCTGAAGTTCAAGGAGCTCGCCGAGAAGTACACGGGCGGCCGCGTGAAGGTCGAGGTCTACCCGAACTCCACCCTCTACAAGGACAAGGAGGAACTCGACGCCCTGAACAGCGGCTCGGTGCAGATGCTGGCGCCCTCGACCGCGAAGTTCCGGCCCATCGGCGTGCCCGAGTTCGAGGCCATGGACCTGCCCTTCATCTTCAACGGCGAGGAGGGCTACTACAAGACGGTGGACGGGCCCATCGGCGGCGGGCTGCTCAAGCGCCTGGAAGCCAAGGGCATCACCGGCCTGGCGTACTGGGACAACGGCTTCCACATGGTCTCGGCCAACCGGCCGCTGCTGCTGCCGGCCGACTTCCAGGGCCTGAAGATCCGCATCTCCGGCTCCAAGATCGCCGACCTGTACTTCCGCAAGATGGGCGCGCTGCCGCAGATCATGGCCTTCTCGGAGGTGTACCACGCGCTGCAGACGGGCGTGGTGGACGGCTGCGAGAACACGCCGTCGAACTACTGGACGCAGAAGTTCCACGAGGTGCAGAAGCACATCACCGTGTCGAACCACGCGCACCTGCAGTACGCCGTGGTCACCAACTCGAAGTTCTGGAACGGCCTGCCCGGCGACGTGCGCGGCCAGCTGACCAAGGCCATGGCCGAAGCCACGCGCTACACGAATTCCATCGCGAAGCAGGAGAACGTGGATGCGCTGGAGAAGATCAAGGCCTCCGGCAAGACCACGCTGCACTACCTGACGCCGCAGCAGCGCAATGCCTGGGTGGTGGCGCTCAAGCCGGTGTACCACGAGGCCGAGGCGCGGGTGGGCAAGCAGGTCGTGGATGACCTCCTCAAGTCGGCTGGCATCGTGGCCTGAGGGCGGCGCCGGGCCCCGGGTCGGCCGGGCGCTCGGCGCTGTCCTCGACCACCTGGAGGAATGGCTGATCGCGAGCCTGATCGCGGTCGCCACCCTCGTCGTGTTCGTCGCCGTGCTGCACCGGTACGGCACGTCCTCTGCGATCGATTCCGCCAAATGGCTCGAAGAGCACGGGCTCGCCCTGGCCGCGGCGCCCCTGCGCCGGGTGTTCGCGTGGCTGGCCGCGCGCGACCTGTCGTGGGCGCAGGAGCTGTGCATCTACATGTTCATCTGGATGGCGAAGTTCGGCGCCGCCTATGGCGTGCGCACCGGCATCCACATCGGCGTCGACGTGCTGGTCACGCGCATGGATCCGGCGCGCGCCCGCAAGGTGATCCTGTTCGGCCTGCTCTCGGGCGCCTTCTTCACCGGGATGATCGCCAACTTCGGCGTGCACTTCACCGCCGGGGTGTGGGACTCGGGCAGCCGCTCCAACGACCTGGAGGCGCCGATGTGGATCGTCTACATGGCGATCCCGCTCGGCTCCGCGCTCATGTGCTTCCGCTTCCTGCAGGCCGCGTGGGCCTTCTGGACGACGGGGACGCTGGCGCACCACGACGCCGCCCATGTGCAGGGCGTGGAACCCGAGGCTCCGCCGCCTCCCCTGCAGGCCGACGCGCCGGCGCACGGCGCCGCCGGCAAGGGTGCCGTCCTTTCGGTGCTGGTGCTGCTGCTGCCCTTCGCGCTGCTCGCCATGGGCATGCTCGCGAAGTACGGGGTGTTCCACGCCGGCGGCGGCCTGCGCACGACCGTGGTGTTCGGGCTGCTCGTGTCGCTGATGCTCACCGGCATGCCGATCTCCATCGCGCTGGGCCTCACGGTGCTGTCCTTCATGTTCCTGCTCAGCGACATCTCGCTGGACTCGGTGGCCATGAAGCTGTTCACGGGGATCGAGAACTTCGAGATCATGGCGATCCCGTTCTTCATCCTGGCCGGCAACTTCCTCACGCACGGCGGCGTTGCCCGCCGCATGATCGCCTTCGCGACCTCGATGGTGGGGCACTGGCACGGCGGGCTCGGCCTGTCCGCGGTGGTGGCCTGCGCCCTGTTCGCCGCGGTCTCCGGTTCTTCGCCGGCCACGGTGGTGGCGATCGGCTCGGTGCTGCTGCCGGCGATGGTGGCGCAGGGCTATCCGAAGCGCTTCGGCGCCGGCGTCGTCACCACCAGCGGCGCGCTCGGGATCCTGATCCCGCCGTCGATCGCGATGGTGCTCTATTCGGTCTCCACCAACACCTCGGTCGGCAAGCTGTTCATGGCCGGCGTCGTGCCCGGTGCGATGCTGGCGACGATGCTGGGCGTGACGACCTGGTACCGCGCCTGGCGCAACGGCTATCCGCGCATGGAACGCGCGGCGTGGGCGACGCGCGCGCGGGCGGCCCGCGACTCGTTCTGGGGCGTGATGCTGATCGTGATCGTGCTGGGCGGCATCTACTCGGGCCTGTTCACGCCCACCGAAGCCGCCGCCGTGAGCGCGGTGTACGCGTTCTGGATCGCCGTCTTCGTCTACAAGGACCTGCGCCTGTCGGAGGTGCCGCGCGTGCTGCTCGCCTCCGCCAACATCAGCGCGATGCTGCTGTACATCATCACCAACGCCGTCCTGTTCTCCTTCCTCATGACCAGCGAGCAGATCCCGCAGGCCATGGCGGCGTGGATGGTGGACCGGGGCCTCGGCGCCGTCTCCTTCCTGCTGGTGGTCAACGTGATGCTGCTGCTGGCCGGCAATGTGATGGAGCCCTCGTCGATCATCCTGATCATGGCGCCCATCCTGTTCCCGGTGGCCGTGCAGCTGGGCGTCGACCCGATCCACTTCGGCGTCCTGATGACCGTCAACATGGAGGTCGGCCTGTGCCACCCGCCGGTGGGCCTGAACCTCTATGTGGCCTCGGGCATCGCGCACATGGGCATCACCGAGCTGACGATCGCGGTGTGGCCCTGGCTGCTGACGATGCTGGTGTTCCTGGGCCTGGTCACCTACGTGCCGGAGATTTCGCTGGCGCTGCCCCGGCTGCTGGGGATGTAGCGCGCCTCAGCGCGCAAGGAGCACCGGCACCGAGGCGACGAGCAGGGCGACCCCGCTGGCGGCGAGCAGTCCCAGCACCACCTTGCGGAAGGCGACGTCGCTGATCCCGAGGTACACGCGGGTGCCGACCAGCACCGGCACCAGGACCGCGGGCGCCACGACGGCCAGCAAGGGCAGCATGCGCCGCTCGAAGATGCCGGTGGCCAGGTAGCTGGCGAAGGTCACCAGCAGCATCGAGAGGTTGAAGTTCTGGATGATGGCGCGCTGGCGGTCCTTGTCGAAGCCGCGCACGGTGCACCACAGGGTGGGGACCACGCCCGTGAAGCCGCCGAGTCCGCCCATCACGCCGCCGGCCGCGCCCGCGAGCGCGTCGCCGGCACGGCCGCCGTTCACGCGCGGCAGGCGGGCGGCGAAGAACATCAGCGGACAGATCACCACCAGCATGGCCCCGAGCACCGTCTTGAACAGCGGCACGTCCAGGCGCGGCAGCAGGTACAGGCCGACGGGCAGGCCGGCGAAGCCGCCGGCGAGGAAAGGGACCAGCGCCTTGAGGTCCCAGCCCCGGCGCACGGTGAAGGCGGCGAGCAGCTGCCCGACCAGCGCGCCGAAGACGGAGAGGGCGGCGGCCAGGCGCGGCTCCAGCGTCCAGGCCCACAGGGTCATGGCGGTGAGCCCGAAGCCGAAACCCGACAGGCCTTGCACGAAGCCGGCGATGGCAGCGCCGAGGGCGACGGTGATTACCAGCTCCACGCAGGCCACCCCGTAGGCTGGCGGTGGGCCCGAAGGCGAACCCCAGCGCTTGCGCACATCGCTGGGGTTCGCGCGCTGCGCGGCTCACCCCAGCCTGCGTGACGCCGCGCCGCGAAGGCAGATCTCACTCGTACGCCGACGTCGGCACGCAGCTGCAGAACAGGTTGCGGTCGCCGTACACGTTGTCGACACGGGCCACCGGGGGCCAGTACTTCAGCTGGCGCCCCGACCCGGTCTTCGGATCCGCCATCGCCGCGCCGACTTCGCGCGGATAGGGATGCGTCCACTCCGCGGCCAGCAGCGATTCGGCCGTGTGCGGCGCGTTCTTCAGCGGGTTGTCGTCCTGCGGCCATTCGCCCCGTTCGACGCGCCGGATCTCCTCGCGGATGGCGATCATCGCGTCGCAGAAGCGGTCGATCTCCTCCAGCGTCTCGCTTTCCGTGGGCTCCACCATCAGCGTGTTGGGCACCGGGAAGCTTAGGGTCGGCGCATGGAAGCCGTAGTCCATCAGCCGCTTGGCGACGTCTTCGGCCATCACCCCGCTGGTGTCCTTCAGCGGCCGCAGGTCCAGGATGCACTCGTGCGCGACGTGGCCGTTGGCGCTGGCATAGAGCGTCGGATAGTGCTCCCGCAGCCGGACGCTGATGTAGTTGGCGCTCAGGATGGCCGTCTCGGTGGCCTGCGTCAGGCCGGCGGCGCCCATCATGCGGCAGTACATCCAGGAGATCGGCAGCACCGCCGCATTGCCCAGCGGCGCCGCGGAGATCGCGCCCACGGGGTGCTCCGGCAGGCCGCCGGCCCGGTGCCCGGGCAGGAAGGGCACGAGGTCCTCCACCACGCACACGGGGCCCACGCCGGGGCCGCCGCCGCCGTGCGGGATGCAGAAGGTCTTGTGCAGGTTCAGGTGGCTCACGTCGCCGCCGAATTCGCCCGGCGCCGCCACGCCCACCAGCGCGTTCATGTTGGCGCCGTCCACGTACACGCGGCCGCCGTGCTGGTGCACGATCGCGCACAGTTCCTTGACCTGCATCTCGAACACGCCGTGCGTGCTCGGATACGTGATCATGATGCAGGCCAGCTGCTCGCTGTGCTGCTCGCACTTCGTCTTCAGGTCCGCGAGGTCCACGTTGCCGTTGTCGTCGCAGGCGGTCACCGCCACCTGCAGGCCGGCCATCTGCGCGCTGGCCGGATTGGTGCCGTGGGCGGACGACGGGATCAGGCAGACGGTGCGATGCGCCTGCCCGCGGCTGGCATGCCACGCCTTGATCGCCAGCAGGCCGGCGTACTCGCCCTGCGAGCCGGCGTTGGGCTGCAGGCTGATGCCGGCATAGCCCGTGGCCTCGCACAGCCAGGCCCGCAGCTGCTCGTCGAGTTCGGCGTAGCCTTGCAGCTGGTCGCGCGGCGCGAACGGATGCACGTGCGCGAACTCCGGCCAGGTGACGGGGATCATCTCGCTCGTCGCATTGAGCTTCATCGTGCAGCTGCCCAGCGGGATCATGCTGCGGTCCAGCGCGAGGTCCTTGTCCGACAGGCTGCGGATGTAGCGCAGCATGCCGGTCTCGCTGTGGTGGCTGTTGAACACCGGATGCGCCAGGAAGGTGCTGGTGCGGCGCAGCTCGGGCGGGATCAGCGGCTCGACGCCCTTCTCGAAGCCGGCGAAGTCCGGCAGCGCCTGCCCCGGCCGGGCGAAGAAGGACCACAGCAGGCGGATGTCGTCGCGCGTGGTGGTCTCGTCCAGCGAGATGCCGAGGCCGCCGGGGAAGGTGTTGCGCAGGTTGGCGTGCGCGGCGTGGGCGCGGCCGGCGATGATGTCGGTCGATTCGCCGGTCTTCACCACCAGCGTGTCGAAGGCGAAGGGCGCGCTCAGCTCCCATCCCATCTGCTTCAGGCCCGCGGCGAGGATCGCCGTGTACGCGGCCACCCGTTGCGCGATCCGCTTGAGTCCCTGCGGCCCGTGGTAGACCGCGTACATGCTCGCGATCACCGCGGGCAGGACCTGCGCCGTGCAGATGTTGGAGGTGGCCTTCTCGCGCCGGATGTGCTGTTCGCGCGTCTGCAGGGCCAGGCGGTACGCCGGGTTGCCGTGCGCATCGACGCTGACGCCGACCAGGCGCCCCGGCATCGAGCGCTTGTAGTCGTCGCGGCAGGCGAGGTAGGCCGCATGCGGGCCGCCGGCGCCCATCGGCATGCCGAAGCGCTGGGTGCTGCCCACCACGACGTCGGCACCCCATTCGCCTGGCGGGGCCAGCACCGCGAGCGCCAGCAGGTCGGCGGCGACGATGAACGCGGCCTGCTTCGCATGCGCCTGGTCCACGCAGGCACGCATGTCGTGGATCATCCCGCTGGTGGACGGGTACTGCGCGAGCACGGCGAAGTAGTCCTGCTGCTGCATCAGGTCCGGCACGACGCCGACGACCACGTTGATGCCCAGCGGCGCGGCGCGCGTGCGCACCACCTCGATCGTCTGCGGGTGGCAGTCGCCCGCGACGAGGAAGTTGGCGCTCCTGCTCCGGACCATGCGCTTTGCGAGCGTCATCGCTTCGGCCGCCGCCGTGGCCTCGTCGAGCATCGAGGCGTTGGCGATCGGCATGGCCGTGAGGTCGCACACCATGGTCTGGAAGTTCACCAGCGCTTCCATGCGACCCTGGCTGATCTCCGCCTGGTAGGGCGTGTACGCCGTGTACCAGGCCGGGTTCTCGAGGATGTTGCGCAGGATCACGCCCGGCGTGAAGGTGCCGTAGTAGCCCTGGCCGATGAAGCTGCGGAAGACCTGGTTGCGGTTCGCGATGGCGCGCAGTTCCAGCAGGGCGGCCGCCTCGGTGGCCGGCGGCGGCAGCCGCATCTCGCGGGCGCGGGCGATGGACCGCGGCACGATGCTTTCGATCAGCGCGCGGCGCGAGGCTTCGCCGATCACGGACAGCATGTGCTGTTCGTCGGCCTCGCCGATGCCGATGTGGCGCGGGATGAACTCGTTCGGGTTTTCCAGCTCGCCGAGCGGCCGGGCGGTTTGCTTCAACATTCGGGGCCCAATGACAAGATGACTTGCCGCTGGCGCGGCTTCGATGACACGCTGCGCTGATGACACGGACCACGTCATTCGTCGTGGGCGAAGCGTGTCATGGAGCGCCGCGGCGCGAGGTCATGCGCGCGCAGCGCGCGTCAGGTCGTCGCCTTCACGAACTTGACGTATTCGGGCTCGTCCATCAGCGCGTCGAATTCCGCCATGTCCTTGATCAGGATCTTGAAGAACCAGCCGTTGCCCATCGGGTCCTTGTTGGCGATGGACGGGTCGTTGCGCAGGTCCTCGTTGACTTCCGAGACTTCGCCGGAGATCGGCATGTACACGTCGGCCGCCGCCTTCACCGATTCGACGACGCCGGCCTGCTCGCCCTTGGCATAGGTGCGGCCGACTTCGGGCAGGTCCACGAACACGACGTCGCCCAGCGCGTCCTGCGCATGCAGCGTGATGCCGACCACGGCGTACTCGTGGTCCTCCAGCTGGATCCATTCATGCTCGGGCGTGTACTTCACGGTCATGTTTCCTCTCCTGGCGGGGTCAGCCGCGGTAGTAACGATTGGGGACGAAAGGCATGGCGCCGACTTCCATGGCCACCGGCTTGCCGCGCACCACGGCCTGCAGGCGCGTGCCGGTGGCGGCAAGCTGGGGCGGCACGTAGCCCATGGCGATCGGCTTGTCGATGGACGGCCCGAGCAGGCCGCTCGTGACTTCGCCCACGCGCTGGCCCTGGGTGTCCTGCAACTCCGCGTGCTCGCGCACGGGCACCCGCTCCAGCGCGACGAGGCCCACCCGCTTGCGCGCGACCGCCTCGCGTCCATCGAGTTGCGCCAGCACGCGCTCCGCGCCCGGGAAGCCGCCCGCGCGCCCGCCGCCGGTGCGCCGCACCTTCTGGATCGCCCACTGCAGCGCCGCTTCGACGGGCGTGGTGGTGGTGTCGATGTCGTTGCCGTACAGGCACAGGCCGGCTTCCAGCCGCAGGGAGTTGCGCGCGCCGAGGCCGACGGGCTTGACTTCCTCCTGGGCGAGCAGTTCGCGCGCGAACGCCTGCGCGCGCTCGCCGGGAACCGAGATCTCGAAGCCGTCCTCGCCGGTGTAGCCGCTGCGCGTGACGAACAGGTCCGCCCCCTGCCACTGGAAGCCGGCGCCGGTCATGAACACCAGCTTCTCGACGCCGGGCAGCACGCGACTGAGCGCATCGACCGCCCTGGGGCCCTGCAGCGCGAGCAGCCCGCGGTCGAACATCGGCACGACCTGGCAGCGCGAGCCGATCCGGTCCTGGATGTGCGCGAGGTCGCCGGTCTTGCAGGCGCCGTTGACGATCACGAACAGTTCGCCGCCGCGGTTGACGAACATCAGGTCGTCGATGATCGTGCCCTCGTCGGTGAGCAGCAGGCCGTAGCGCTGCTTGCCGGGCGCGAGGTCGATCACGTCGACGGGCACGAGCGTCTCGAAGGCCGCCGCGGCGTCCTGGCCGACCAGCCGGAGCTGGCCCATGTGCGAGACGTCGAACAGGCCGGCGCTGGTGCGCGTGTGGTGGTGCTCGGCCATCAGGCCGGCGGGGTACTGGACCGGCATCGAGTAGCCGGCGAACGGGACCATGCGCGCACCGAGCTCGAGGTGCAAGGCGTGCAGGGGTGTCTTCTGTAGCTCTTCTTGAGGGGCGGACACGCGGACTCCAACAGGCTTGTGGACCATCGTACTTCACGATGGGTGGGCCCGTGCTGTCCGCTTTACCTGAGAGATTCGCCCGGCCCGCGCCGGGTTTGCTCCTTCGGTGGGTGGCTGCGCGGCAGCCGCCTCTCTCCAGCAAGGTACGCTCCGCGCACGGAGCGTTCGTCAGTCCTGGGTACCTGAGCGTTGCAGCGCCTTCGGCGGCTCCGCTGGACTGCTGCGAAGCTCTCTCCTGACGTGCAGGATTCTAGCCGAGCGCAAGGGACGGACAGCCAGAACGCGAAAGCCGCGAAAGTACGCCAAAGCCGCAGAGGAAAATCGAAGGATTCCTTTGGCGGTCCTTGCGCGCTTTCGCGGCTTTTGCGTTGAAGGCTGTTCCGGCTCTACTTCGCGTACACCAGGTCCCGCAGGCCCAGCGACAGGCCCGGGACGTACGTGATCACCATCAGGCAGGCGAGCACCACCAGCACGAAGGGGATCAGCTGCGTGATGATGCGGTCCAGCGAGATCTTGGCAACCGTGCAAGCGGCGAACAGGTTCACGCCGAACGGCGGCGTGATCATGCCCAGCGCCAGGTTCACCACCATGATCAGCCCGAAGTGCACCGGGTCGATGCCGAAGTGCTGCGCCACCGGCGCCAGGATGGGCGCCAGCACGATGATCGCTGCGCTGGTCTCGATGAACATGCCGATCAGGAACAGCGCCGCGTTCACGCCCAGCAGGAACATCTGCGGACTCTTCAGCACGTCCTGCAGCCACAGGCCGATGGCCTCCGGCACGCCGGCGCGGGTGATCAGGAAGGCGAACAGTCCCGCGTTGGCGATGATGAACATGATCACCGCCGACGAGAGCACCGACTTGCGCAGGATGGCGTACAGCTGGCGCACGTCGATCTCGCGGTAGACGAGCATGCCGACGACCAGCGCGTAGAACACGGCCACGGCCGAAGCTTCGGTCGGCGTGAACACGCCGCCGTAGATGCCGCCCAGGATGATCACCGGCATCAGCAGCGCCCACCCGGCCTGCTTCAGCGCGGTGCCGAAGGGCAGGCGGCCGTCGCCGTCGTTCTTGCCCCAGCCCTTGTACTTGCAGTACGCCCAGGCGAAGAACATCAGCGAGCCGCCGATCAGGATGCCGGGGCCGAAGCCGGCGATGAACAGTTCGCCGATGGAGACCTCGGCGCTCACGCCGTACAGGATCATCGGGATCGAGGGCGGGATGATCACGCCCAGCTCCGCGCTGGTGGCCTGCAGCGCCGCGGCATAGCTGGTCGGGTAACCGTGCTTGATCAGCGCCGGGATCAGGATCGCGCCGATCGCGAAGGTGGTGGCGACCGACGACCCCGAGACCGCCGCGAAGATCATGCAGGTGAGCACGCAGGTCATGGGGAGGCCACCCTGCACGCCGCCCACGATGCTCTTGGCGAATTCCACCAGCCGGCGCGAGATGCCGCCGGTTTCCATCAGGTTGCCGGCGAGGATGAAGAAGGGGATCGCCGCCAGCGGAAACTTGTTGATCGAGTTGAACATCTCCTTGACGGAGATGAGCATGTTGGCGTGGGTGACCTGGATGCCGAGGATGGCGGACAGGCCGATGGAGACGGCGACGGAGACGCTGAGCGCGAAGCACAGCACCATCGTGGCGAGCATCGCACTGGTCATTGCGCCGTCTCCAGTTCCTCGCGCTTCGGATCGATCAGGTTGCCGATGATCCCGAAGATGCAGAACACCGCGCCGACCGGCAGCGCCAGGTAGCCCCAGAACATGGAGATCGATTCCAGTCCGGCCATCGACTGCACCTGGCCGCGCACGGCATAGTCCCAGCCCCACCAGAGGATGACGGCGACGAGCACCAGCGCTGCGATGGCCACCGCCCAGTCGAGTGCGCGGCGGGCGCCGCCATGCACCGAGCGGTACACCACGTCCACGCTCACCATGGCGCCCTGGCGGAACGCGGCCGGGATGCCGAGGAACACCATCCAGATCAGCGACAGGCGGATCAGGATCTCGCTCCACTCCGCCGGCTGCTCCAGGATGAAGCGGGTGACGATCTGGAACATGCCCAGCACACTGGCCACGACCAGCATGGCGCAGGCTCCGGCCATGGCCAGGCCGCTGGTGAAGCGCTCGATGCGCAGGAAGGTTTCTTTCACGGGGACTCTTTGTTGGGATCTTCGTCATCCCCGCGCAGGCGGGGGATCCAGTGGATCACGTTCGCGCGGCGTTCGTGGAAAGGCCCGCGTTCGCGGGCCCTCTGGATCCCCGCCTGCGCGGGGATGACGGCTCGGGGGGCGGACCCCCGCGCTGTCACTTGTAGTTGCGGATGCGGTCCAGGTTGGCCTTGCCGAACTGCTTCTCGAAGTCGGCGTTCACCGGGCCCAGGGCCTTGACGAAGGCGGCCTTGTCCACGTTGTCGATCACGGTCATGCCCTTGGCACGCAGGTCGGCCACGCCCTTGGCGTCGTCCTCGTCCACGCGCGCGCGGTTGGCTGCGGTGGCCACCTTGGCCGCCTCGAGGAAGGCCTGCTTGTCGGCGGCGGAGAGCTTGTCGAACGAACCCTTGTTCATCACGAAGATGCAGGGCGAGTACACGTGGCCGGTCAGGCTCAGGTGCTTCTGCACCTGGTCGAACTTGGCGGAGATGATCACCGACAGCGGGTTCTCCTGGCCGTCGACCGTGCCCTGCTGCAGCGCGGTGAAGACTTCCGGGAACGCCATGGGCGTGGTGATGATGCCGAAGCCCTTGTAGGCGGCGATGTGCACCGGGTTCTCCATGGTGCGCATCTTCAGGCCCTTCAGGTCCTCCGGCGCCTTCACGTCGCGCTTGCTGTTGGTCATGTGGCGGAAGCCGTTCTCGGCCCACGCCAGCGCCTTGAAGCCCTTGGCATCGAACTTGGTCAGCAGGTCCTGGCCGATCGGGCCATCGAGCACCGCGCGGGCATGGGCCTTGTCGCGGAACAGGAAGGGCACGTCCAGGATCTTGGTCTCGGGCACGAAGTTCGGCACCGGGCCGGTGGAGGAGAACGCCAGTTCCTGGGTGCCCAGTTGCACCGCCTCGATGGACTCGCGCTCGCCGCCCAGGGACCCGTTGTAGAAGGTCTGGATCTTGTAGCGGCCGCTGGTGCGCTTTTCCACTTCCTTCGCGAAGGTGTCGATCGCGATGCCCTGGTGCGAGTTCTGGGCGGTGGAAATGCTGATCTTCATCGTCGTCTGGGCGGCGGCCAGCGAGCTGGCCAGCAGGCCGGCGGCGAGGACGGCGAAGAGCTTGGTGTACTTCATGAGGTCTCCTGGGGGACTTGCGGACAAAACCCGGCGATCATGCCCCAGTCGGGCTGCGCCCGACACGGGACTTCTCCGGACGGAAGCCGTCAGCTCCAGTCAGGAGCGGCCGACATTCCGTGAAAGCGTCACATGTTGGTGTAGTTCGGCCCGCCGCCGCCTTCCGGCGTGACCCAGACGATGTTCTGCGTCGGATCCTTGATGTCGCAGGTCTTGCAGTGCACGCAGTTGGCCGCGTTGATCTGCAGCCGCTCGCCGCCGTTGTCGGTGGCGACGAACTCGTACACGCCGGCGGGGCAGTAGCGGGCCTCGGGTCCCGCGAACTTCTGCAGGTTGACCTGCACCGGCACGCTGGGGTCCTTCAGCGTCAGGTGCGAGGGCTGGTTCTCCTCGTGGTTGACGTTGGCGATGAAGACGGAGGACAGCCGGTCGAAGGTCAGCTTGCCGTCCGGCTTGGGATAGACGATCGGCTTGCACTCCGCGGCGGGCTTGAGATAGACGTGGTCCGGCTTGTCGCGGTGGATGGTCCACGGGATCGTGCCGCGCAGCACGAACTGCTCGACGCCCGTCATCAGCGTGGCGACCGTGCGGCCCTTCTTGAACCACTGCTTGAAGTTGCGGGACTTGTTCAGTTCCTTGTACATCCACGACTGCTCGAAGGCCTCGGGGTAGGCCACGAGCTCGTCGCGCTGGCGCCCGGCGGCAACCGCGTCGAAGGCAGCGCGCGCCGCCAGCATGCCGGACTTGATCGCCGTGTGCGTGCCCTTGATCCGCGAGGCATTGAGGAAGCCTGCGTCGTCGCCCACCAGCGCGCCGCCCGGGAACACCAGCTTGGGCAGCGACAGGATGCCGCCGACCGTCAGCGCGCGCGCCCCGTAGCCCAGGCGCCTGGCGCCGCCGGGGCCCTCGAAGTACCAGCGGATGTTCGGATGCGTCTTCCAGCGCTGGAATTCCTCGAACGGCGACAGGTAGGGGTTCTGGTAATCGAGGCCGACGACGAAGCCGGTGGCGACCAGGTTGTTCTCCATGTGGTACATGAAGGTGCCGCCGTAGGTCATCTCGTCGAGCGGCCAGCCGGAGCTGTGCAGCGTGAGGCCGGGCGTGTGGCGCGAGGGATCGATCTCCCACACTTCCTTGATGCCGATGCTGTAGGTCTGCGGATCGCGGTCGCCATCGAGCTTGAAGCGGCCGATCACCTGCTTGCCCAGGTGGCCGCGCGCGCCTTCCGCGAAGATCGTGTACCTGGCGTGCAGCTCCATCCCGAGCTGGAAGTTCTCGGTCGGCTCGCCGTCCTTGCCGATGCCCATGTTGCCCGTGGCCACGCCCTTGACCGCGCCGTTCTCGTCGTACAGCACTTCGGCCGCCGCGAAGCCGGGGAAGATCTCCACGCCCAGGCCCTCGGCCTGCTGCGCGAGCCAGCGCGTCACGTTGGCCAGGCTCACGATGTAGCAGCCGTGGCTGACGAAGTTGGGCGGCAGCAGGAAGTTCGGGATGCGCGAGGCGCCGCGCTCGGACAGCATGAGGAACACGTCCTCGGTGACCGGCTGGTTGAGCGGCGCGCCCTTTTCCTTCCAGTCGGGGATCAGCTCGTTCAGGGCGATCGGGTCGACCACGGCGCCGGAGAGGATGTGGGCGCCGGGCTCGGAACCCTTTTCCAGCACCACGACCGAGACATCCTTGCCTTCCTGCGCGGCGAGCTGCTTGAGGTGGATCGCGGTGGAGAGGCCGGAGGGTCCCCCGCCCACCACCACCACGTCGTATTCCATCGCTTCGCGCGGGCCGTACTGGGCCAGGATCTCTTCTTGGGTCATGGGAGTGTCGTTGATAATGGTCCGCAACCGCGCGTGTCCTTGCGCCGCGCTCCACCGTCGATTCTATGCCCCGGTGAAACCGGGCCCCGAACGACCGTTCGACGAGACGAGAAGAGGAGTCCCCTTGGCCTACACCATCGACCTGTCCGGGCGTGTCGCCCTGGTCACCGGCGCGTCCAGCGGCCTGGGCGCGCAGTTCGCGCGCGTGCTGGCGCGCTCCGGCGCCGCCGTGGTGCTGGCCGCGCGCCGCCTCGAGAAACTCAAGGACCTGCGGGCGCAGATCGAAGGCGAGGGCGGCGACGCGCATGTCGTCGGCCTCGACGTCACCAGCCTCGAGAGCATCCGCGCCGCCGTGGCGCACGCGGAGACGGAGGTCGGCTCCATCGACATCCTGGTGAACAACTCCGGCGTGAGCACCACGCAGCGCATCCAGGACGTGGGCGAGGAGGAGTTCGACTACGTGTTCGACACCAACGTGAAGGGCGCCTTCTTCGTGGCACAGGAAGTGGGCAAGCGCATGCTGGCGCGCGCCCAGGGCTCGGCGCCGGGCACCTACACCGGCGGACGCATCATCAACATCGCGTCGATGGCGGGCATGCGGGCGCTGCCGCAGATCGGCGTCTATGCCATGAGCAAGGCGGCGGTGATCCAGATGACGAAGGTGCTGGCGCTGGAATGGGGCCGTTTCGGCATCAACGTCAACGCGCTGTGCCCCGGCTACATCGACACCGAGATCAACCACCGCCACTGGGAGAGCGAGCAGGGGCAGAAGCTGGTGCAGATGCTGCCGCGCAAGCGCGTGGGCAAGCCGGAGGACCTCGATGCGCTGCTGGTGATGCTGGCGGCCAACGAGAGCCACTTCGTCAACGGCGCGGTGATCGCCGCCGACGACGGCTTCGGGATCTGAGGAAAGCGCCGCGGATGAAGCTGGAACTGCCGGAAAGCAAGAAGCTGGTCTACACCATGCGCATGCCCATTCGCTGGGGCGACATGGATGCGATGGGGCACGTGAACAACACGCTGTACTTCCGCTACCTGGAGGTGGTGCGCATCGACTGGTTCCGGTCAATCGGCTGCAACCTCAATCCGCAGGGCGAGGGGCCGGTGATCGTCAATGCGTTCTGCAACTTCCACAAGCAGCTGGAGTACCCCGGCGACATCACGGTGAAGATGTACGCCAGCGATCCGGGTCGCAGCAGCTTCGAGAGCTGGGCGACGATAGAGCGCGACGACGACCCCGGCACGCTGTATTCGTCCGGCGGCGCGACGACGGTGTGGGTGGATTTCCCGAAGCAGAAGAGCGTGCCGATGCCGGCGTGGTTCCGGGAGTTGATTTCCTGAGGCTTCGGCGAACGCATGCGGTAGGCTGGCGGTGACGCGCGAAGCGCCGGAACCCCAGCGCTTGCGCACCGCCGCGCAAACGCTGGGGTTCGCGCGCTGCGCGGCTCACCGCCAGCCTACAAATACAGAATGCGCAGCGGAAGTTACGCCTTCTTCTCCCGCGGCACCCTTCCCAGCAGATAGAACTCCGCGTTCGGCATCATGTTCGAGAAGCTCGCCATGCGGTTCGACAGCCCGAAGAACGCCGTGATCGCGGCGATGTCCCAGATGTCCTCGTCGTCGAAGCCGTGCGGCTGCAGCGCCTGGAAATCGGCCTCGTCGATCTCGTGCGAGCGCAGGCACACCTTCATCGCGAAGTCGAGCATCGCGCGCTGGCGCGGCGTGATGTCGGCCTTGCGGTAGTTCACCGCCACCTGGTCGGCCACCAGCGGCTTCTTCTCGTAGATGCGCAGGATCGCGCCATGCGCGACCACGCAGTACAGGCAGTTGTTGGCGGCGCTGGTGGCCGTCACGATCATCTCGCGCTCGCCCTTGGTGAGCGAGCCGGTCTCCTTGAGCATCAGCGCGTCGTGGTAGGCGAAGAAGGCGCGCCACTCGGCCGGCCGGCGCGCCAGCGCCAGGAACACGTTCGGCACGAAGCCGCTCTTTTCCTGCACCTCCAGGATGCGCTGGCGCATGTCCTCGGGCAGGTCCTTCAGTTCGGGCATCGGGTAGCGGTCCATGCTTGGGTCTCCATCATTCCCGCGCAGTCGGGAATCCATGGACCAGGAGGATAGCCGGACCGCGCAGCTGAGCCACGGCAGGCTCGACCGCCGTCGCAGAATGTGACGGCCGCGCCAGGATGTGATCCGACTTGGCACACCTGGGCCAGGCGGTATATGTTGGCGCATGGCCAGAGTCTTCCTCAGTCCCGCCACCTTCGTCGGCGGCTCGCTCGCCGGGGCCTTGCTGCTGGCGGCCTGGCTCGGCGCGTTCACGCGCAGCGAAGAGCCTGCCCCTGCGCCCGCCGCCGCCAACCGCACGACGGCGCCGGCGGACCTCTCGGGCCAGCCGCTCGCCGCATCCGACGCGGTGCGCGCCGATCCGCAGGGGCGCAGGCCCCAAGCGCCTGCCACGGGCCAGGTGCAAGCCGTCGTGCTGGCGGAGACCTGTCCCGCGCAGCCGCTCGTCGTGGCAAGCGGCCCCGGCGACGGCCGCTTCGCGCTCGCTTCGGCCCTGTCCTCCGGAGCGCAGGTGGAACCTTCGGCCTATGTGACCGTCGCGCGCGAGTCGGCGCAGCAGGGCCACCTGCGTGATGCGGAAGTGGCGTTGCTCGCCGCCTGCCACCTGGCCGAGAAGGGCTCCGGCAGCCACTCGGTGACGGTCGCCGACCTGAAGTCGCAAATGGCGCAGCAGTACGCTGCCTTTGCGGCTTCGCAGGAGCAGGGGGATGGCCGCGAGGCGCTGCTGCAGCGCGCGTCAGCGCTGCTGTCGGAAAGCGCGATCACCTATTCCGCGGCGCTCGGCCGCGAAGCCTCCAAGACGCGGCTCGCCGAGCAGCGGCTGGCGTCGCTGCGCGACCCCGGCGCGCTGCAGAGGGCCCGCGCGGACCTGCAGAGCGAGGCCGGCACGCGTGTCATGGGTGCGGCCGAGAGCTTCGCGCCGACGGCCCGCAATGCCGCCGCTGCGCGCCTGATCTCCTCCGATCCCGAACTCTCCCAACTCGAGCGCGACATGGAGCGGCTGCGCGCGCAGGCGAGCCAGGTCACGCGCGACCCGGCGGGCCTGCACCGGCGCGACAGCCAGGCGCTGGCGCAGCGCGATTCCGCCTGCCAGGACAAGGCCTGCCTCCTGCGGTGGTACGCCCAGCGGCGCAGCCAGTTGCTCGACGAGTTCTGACCGCGCCAGCGATCCGCCGGGAGCCACGGGCGTATGCTCCCGGCTTCTTCGTTCGTGGAGCGCGCGATGCCCCTGTCCCAGGATCCCGAAACCCAGGCCGGCCTGGCCACCCGCCGCAAGGTGCTCGGCGACGAGTACGTCGACGGCGCGCTGAGCCGCGTCACGCCGTTCACCGATCCGATGCAGGAACTGGTGACCAAGCACGCCTGGGGCAACACCTGGCAGCGCCCGGGCCTGGACCTGAAGACGCGCAGCATCGTCACCGTGTCGATGCTGGTCGCGCTCAACCGGCCGCACGAGCTGAAGGCGCACGTGAGGGGCGCGCTGAACAACGGCGTCACGCGCGAGGAACTGCAGGAGATCTTCCTGCACGCCAGCGTGTATTGCGGGTTCCCGGCGGCGATCGATGCGCTGCGGACGGCGGCGGAGGTGGTGGACGCGAAGTAGTCCGCACCCCTCCTCCCCGCGAAGGCCGGGGGGATCCAGGGGCTTGTTCACGACACCCCGGCCATCAGCTTGTGCACCAGGTCCGCCGTGGTATTCGCCCGGTACTTTCGCATCAGCCGGGCCCGGTAGATCTCCACCGTGCGATGGCTGATGTTCAGCGTCTTGCCGATCTCCTTGGAGGTCAGTCCATCGAGCAGCCGCGCGGCCACTTCGCGTTCGCGCGCCGTCAGTTCGGCCTTCACCGGCCGGCGCGAACTCAGGTCCTCGAAGACCCAGATGCCGGCCTCGTGCGGCGCTGCGCGGTTGAGCGCGCTTCCGCTCACGTGGCACCAGAACACCTCGCCGCTGGCGCGCTTCATGATGCGGTCGTCGGCGTAGTGGCCCTTGGCGTTGAGGATCGGCGCCATGCGCGCGCCCAGGCGCTCGTATTCGTCGGCGCTGGGGTACAGCACCAGGAAGGACTGGCCCGTGAGCAATTCGCGCGACCAGCCGAACATCTCGCACAGCGCCACGTTGCAATCCACGATGGAACGGTTGCGGGACAGGCACAGGCCCACCGGCGCGAGCTCGAAGGCGAGCCGGTAATCGACGTCCATGGGGCTATCCTCTAGGGAGTACTACGTAGCATCGTAGGTAGTATCGTAGCTTCCCGACGGCCCGCGCTTCGCGGCCGGTGGGTGACCAGCAGGAGAGCGGAGAGTGAACAAGATCTATCCCAGTGCGGCAGCGGCGCTCGACGGCGTGATCCGCAGCGGCCAGCTCATTGCCGTCGGCGGCTTCGGCCTGTGCGGCATTCCCGAGGCCCTGATCGAAGCGGTGAAGGCGAGCGGCGTCAAGGACCTGACCGCGATCTCGAACAACGCCGGCGTCGACGACTTCGGCCTCGGCAAGCTGCTGCAGACGCGGCAGATCCGCAAGATGATCTCCTCGTACGTCGGCGAGAACAAGGAGTTCGAGCGCCAGTTCCTGGCCGGCGAACTGGAACTGGAATTCACGCCGCAGGGCACGCTGGCCGAGAAGCTGCGCGCCGGCGGCGCTGGCATCCCGGCGTTCTTCACGAAGACCGGCGTCGGCACCATGGTCGCCGGGGGCAAGGAACTGCGCGAGTTCGACGGCGAGACCTACGTGATGGAGCGGGCGCTGTTCCCGGACGTGTCGCTGGTCAAGGCCGACGTGGCGGACCGCTCGGGCAACCTGCGCTTCAACCTCACCGCGCGCAACTTCAATCCGGCCGCCGCGATGGCCGGCAAGATCTGCATCGTGGAGGTGGAGCGCATCGTCGCCGTCGGCGAGATCGCGCCGGACGACGTGCACCTGCCGGGCATCTACGTGCACCGGATCGTGCACAACCCGACGCCCGAGAAACGCATCGAGAAGCGCACGGTGCGCGACCGCAAATAGATGGACCAGGGGACAGACCTTCAGCTCTGTCCCCTCTGAATAGGAGAAAGCAATGCCCTGGACCCAGGATCAGATGGCCGCGCGCGCCGCCAAGGAACTGCAGGACGGCTTCTACGTCAATCTCGGCATCGGCATCCCCACGCTGGTGGCGAACTTCGTGCCGGACAACATGGAGGTCTGGCTGCAGAGCGAGAACGGCATGCTGGGCATCGGCCCCTTCCCGTACGACGACGAGGTGGACGCCGACCTGATCAACGCCGGCAAGCAGACCGTCACCACGATCAAGGGCTCGTCGATCTTCGGCAGCCACGACAGCTTCGCGATGATCCGCGGCGGCAAGATCAACCTCTCGATCCTGGGCGCGCTGCAGGTGAGCGAGAAGGGCGACCTGGCCAACTGGATGATCCCCGGCAAGATGGTCAAGGGCATGGGCGGCGCGATGGACCTCGTGGCCGGCGTGCCGCGCGTCATCGTGCTGATGGAGCACGTGGCCCGCAAGAAGGATGGCACCGAGGACCTGAAGATCCTGCCCGAGTGCACGCTGCCCCTGACGGGCAAGGCCGTGGTGGACCGCATCATCACCGACCTCGCCGTGATGGACGTGACGCCGCAGGGCCTGAAGGTCACGGAGCTGGCGCCGGAAGTGAGCTTCGAGTTCGTGCAGTCCAAGACGGGCGTGAAGCTGGTTCGGTGATGGGGATCCGGTGCGCCGCCGATGCGTACCTTGGCGGTGAAGCAGCGTAGGCTGGCGGTGAACCGCGTCAGCGCGTGAACCCCAGCGCCTCCGCACTCCGACACCTCTGGCAGCTCGCCGGGCTGCCGGAGGAGGCGCTCTCCTTCGCTGACCTCACCGGCACCGATCCGGTCTTTCCCTCCTCCTTCCGGGTCGCGGCGGCGGCCCAGTCCACCATCGCGGCCGCGGCGCTGGCCGCCTGCGAGCTGGGCCACGTGCGCGGCACGCCGCGCCAGCGCGTCGCGGTCGATGCGCAGCATGCGGCGGCCGAATGCCTCGGCTGGTTCAGCCTCGACGGCCGCGAACCCCAGCTGTGGGACAGGTTCTCCGGCCTCTACCGCGCCCGCGACGGCTGGGTGCGGGTGCACGCCAACTTCCGCCACCACCGCGAGGGTGCGCTGCGCCTGCTCGGCGTCGATCCGGAAACGTCGGACCGCGGGGCCGCCGAGGCCGCGATGGCGCAATGGGAGGCGCTGGCGTTCGAGCAGGCCGCGGCCGATGCCGGCCTGGTTGCCACGGCGCTGCGCTCCTTCGCGCAATGGGACGCGACGGAACAGGGCCGTGCCATCGCGGCGCAGCCGCTGTTCACGCTCACGCGCATCGCCGACGCGCCGCCGCGCCCGCTGCCGCCGCTCGGCCTCGCGCAGCGGCCGCTCGAGGACGTGCGCGTGCTGGACCTCACGCGCATCCTCGCCGGACCGGTGGGCGGCCGGGCACTCGCGGCCTACGGCGCCGATGTGATGCTCGTCAACGCGCCGCACCTGCCCAACATCGAAGCCATTGCCGACACCAGCCGCGGCAAGCGCTCGGTGCTGCTCGACCTGCGCACGCCCGAGGATCGCGCCACCATGGACGGCCTGCTCGAGGAGGCGCATGTGTTCGTGCAGGGCTACCGTCCCGGCGCGCTGGCCTCGCACGGCTATGGTCCGGAGGAGCTTGCTGCGCAACGCCCGGGCATCGTCTGCGTCTCCTTGAGCGCCTACGGCACGCAGGGACCGTGGCAGGAGAGGCGCGGATTCGATTCGCTCGTGCAGACGGCCATGGGCTTCAACCTGGCGGAAGCGCAGGCCTTCGGCGATCCGCAACGCCCGCGGCCGCTGCCGATGCAGATCCTCGACGAGGCGACGGGTTACCTGATCGCGTTCGGCGCCGCGGCGGCGCTGCGCCGGCAGCAGCGCGAAGGCGGCAGCTGGCACGTGCAGGTGTCGCTGGCGCAGACCGGTCACTGGATCCGGCAACTCGGCCGCGTGTCCGATGGCTTCGCCGTCACGCCGCCGGCGCTGGAGCCCTACCTGGAAACCGGGAGTTCCGACTTCGGCCTGCTGTGCGGGTTGCGCCACAGCGCCCATCTCGGCCGCACGCCGGCGAAGTGGACGCGTCCTTCCGAACGGCCCGGCCATTCGCCAGCGCGCTGGTGACGTCCACCCGGTGCGGCGGGAAGCCGGCTGACAAGCGGTCGCTGGCTTGACCTGCGTGCCCTGCGCGGTATCGTACTCATCATCGCCATGCATTCCGCGGCCGCGTGCGCGCGGCGAAAGGACGAACAGATGAAAGCCAAGATCGCACTGCTGGTTGGCCTGCTCCTGGCGGGGGCCAATGCCATGGCCTGCTACACGGTCTACGACGGCAGCAGCCGCGTCGTGTACCAGGGCGTCGAGTCGCCGGTGGACATGAGCCTGCCGCTGCACCAGGCGCTGTCGCAGCGATTCCCGCGCGGCGCGCAGATGGTCTTCGACCAGACGGCGAACTGCCGCCCGGTGGGGCTGGCGCAGTTGCCGCGTCCTTCGGGCACCGACGTGCCGCCCAACACCATCCGGCTGGAGCGCACCGGCACGCAAGGGCCTTCTTCGTCCGCTCCCGCGCCGCTGTTCACCGAGCGCGAGACCGCCGAACGCGCCAACCTGCCGCATACGCAGGTCGCCGGTGACATCGTGGTCGTGCCGCCGGCGGTGGCCGAGCGCGCGATGCATGCGACGGTGACGGTGCTGCCCGCCTCGACCTTCGCGGCCGCGACGCCACCGAACACCGCGGTGCTGGGCGCCGGCCCTGCGCCTGCGCGCACGGGCGCCGCGCGCGCCCCGGGCGGCAAGCCGAACGTGGTGATCACCGAGATGCGCGACCCGCCGATCACGGTGATCGAAACCAACGGCACGCGCATCATCTCGCCGCGGTGATCCCGGCCGCGAGGCGGTTGATATCCGTCCCTCCCGCGGAGGCGGGAATCTCCGTCCTTGCCGCGGAGGCGGGAATCTCCGTCATTCCCGCGGAGGCGGGAATCCAGGGCTTCCAGGGGAGCGCGCTGCGCGCGCGTCCTGGGTCCCCGCCTGCGCGGGGATGACGTTCTGGGGAGCGACGACCGGCGGGCTCACTTCGGAAACCCCCGGCTCAAGAACTTCGACCCCGCCATCCCGAAGCGCCACGGCACATCCGCCGCCTTCGTGATCCCGATGCGCGGGCCCACGACCACGTCGTAATCCCGGTCCGCCGCATGCACGGCGAACGGCCGCTGGTCCAGCCGGTGACCGTTCAAGGCGTGCACGATCGCCAGCGCCTGCCCCACACGCCCCGGCCCCGAGCACAGCAGCCGCGGCTCGTGCAGCCCGCGGCGCTCGATCATCGTGGCCACGCCGGCCAGCGGCTCGATGGCGCGGATCAACACCCCCGCGCCATGCCCTTCCTCGCGGCACACGAAGTTCAGGCACCAGTGGATGCCGTACGAGCGGTACACATAGGCCCGCCCCGGCGGCCCGAACATCGCCTGGTTGCGCGGCGTGGGCCCGGAGTGGCTGTGCGATGCCGGATCCTCGCGGTCGTAGGCCTCGGTCTCGACGATGCGCCCACCGACGCCATCGACCAGCAGCACGGCGCCGATCAGCAGGCGCGCCATCTCGGGCGCATCGCGCAGGAAGTCCGCCGGCTTCAGGCGTCTAGGCATGCGCCGCTTCCTCCGCGTCGGTGCTCTCGCCCAGGAAGCCGCCGCTCTGGTGCTGCCACAGGCGCGCATAGAGCCCGCCGCGTGCCAGCAGGCTGCGGTGGTCGCCCTCCTCCACGATCCGGCCCTGGTCCATCACCACGAGCCGGTCCAGTGCGGCGATCGTGGACAGCCGGTGCGCGATGGCGATCACCGTCTTGCCCTGCATCAGGTCCGCCAGGCTGGCCTGGATCGCCGCTTCCACTTCCGAATCGAGCGCGCTGGTGGCTTCGTCCAGCAGCAGGATCGGCGCGTCCTTGAGCATCACGCGCGCGATCGCCACCCGCTGGCGCTGGCCGCCGGAGAGCTTCACGCCGCGTTCCCCCACGTGGGCGTCGTAGCCCTTGCGGCCCTGCGGGTCGCCCAGGTGGGCGATGAACGCGTCCGCCTGCGCCCGCTGCGCCGCGCGGACCATCTCCTCCTCGCTCGCGCCGGGCCGGCCGTACACGATGTTGTCGCGCACCGAGCGATGCAGCAGCGAGGTGTCCTGCGTGACCATGCCGATGGCGGCGCGCAGGCTGTCCTGCGTCACGAGCGCGATGTCCTGGCCGTCGATCAGGATGCGGCCGCCCTCCACGTCCCAGAAGCGCAGCAGCAGGTTCACCAGCGTGGACTTGCCCGCGCCCGAGCGGCCGATCAGCCCCACCTTCTCGCCCGGCCGGATCACCAGGTTGAAGTCGTCGATGATCGGCTGCGGCTTGCCGTAGCCGAAGCGCACGCGCTCGAAGCGCACCTCGCCGCGCGTGATCGCGAGGCGCTGTGCGTCCGGCACGTCCACCACCAGCTTGGGGCGGGTGAGGGTGGCGATGCCGTCCTGGATGGTGCCGATGTTCTCGAACAGCGAGGCCATCTCCCACATGATCGTCGTGCCCATGCCGCTGATGCGCAGCGCCATCGCCGTGACGGCCGCCACCGCGCCGGGGCCGACCTGACCGGCGTTCCACAGCCACACGGCATAGCCCGAGCAGGCCAGGATCAGGAACACCGTGACCAGGTGGTTGACGATGTTCATGCCGCTCACCAGCCGCATCTGGCGGTAGCCGGTGGCGCGGAACTCGGACATGGCCTCGCGGGCGAAGCCGGCCTCGCGGTGCGTGTGCGAGAACAGCTTGACGGTGGAGATGTTGGTGTACGCGTCGGTGATGCGGCCGGTCATCATCGCCCGCGCATCCGCCTGCTTCTTGCCGATGCGCCCGAGCCGCGGCACGAAGTACCAGATCGAGATGCCGTACAGCGCCATCCAGCCCAGGAAGGGCAGCATCAGCCGCTTCTCGAAGCCGGCGACCAGGCCCAGGATGGCGACGAAGTAGACGCCGAGGCCGATCACGATCTCGATGAACGTGAACAGCAGCTCGCGCACGGCCAGGCCGGTCTGCATCACCTTGGTGGTGATGCGGCCGGCGAATTCGTCGGAGTAGAAGCCGATGCTCTGGCCCAGCATCATGCGGTGGAAGTTCCAGCGCAGCCGCAGCGGGAAGTTGATCGACAGCGCCTGGTGCTTCAGGGTGGTGTAGCCGGCCAGCAGGAAGGTGCTGGCGACCAGGACCGAGGCGAACAGGTAGATCGTGTGGCGCTGCTCGGCCCACAGCTGGCCGGGTTGCGTGTGGGTGAGCCATTCCACGACCTTGCCCAGCACCGAGAACAGCCAGGCTTCATAGGCGTTGAAGGCCGCGACCAGCAGCGCGAAGGCCAGCAGGTAGCGGCGCAATCCGGCGGTGCAGGCCCAGAGGAAGGCGAAGAAACCCTTCGGTAGATCCTGCGGAACCTGTTCCGGATAGGGGTGGACCAGTTTTTCGAACAGCCGGAACAAGGCCAGGGACTCCCGGGAATGGCGCTGGGTGGATGGACTTGGGGAGTTTGTACGGAATCGACAGCCGGTGAGGGCGGCGGGCTGGCCGAAGTATCCTGCTGGTCGAAAAACCTGTATAAACAACCAGTAGTTTAGCCGCCATGACCACCCCCGCCCGTTCCTCCGAGCTCGTCCTGCCGCCCCAGGTGTGGCGGGGGCGCGAGCTCGCGCAGGCGCAGGAAAGCACGCTGCCTTCCGGGCATGCCGCGCTCGACGCGCAACTGCCCGGCGGCGGCTGGCCCCTGGGCAGCCTGGTCGAGGTGCTGCAGCAGGAACAGCAGCAGCACGTGTGGCAGCTCGTGGGCCCGGCACTGGCGCAGGCCATGCAGGCCCACGGCGAACCGGCCGTGCTGGTGAATGCACCTTACCAGCCTTTCGGCCCGGCCTTGCGGGCGCTGGGCCTGGTGCCGGAGCGGCTGCTGTGCGTGCAGGCGGAAAAGCCTGCCGCCCGGCTGTGGGCCACGGAGCAGTCCCTGCATTGCGCGGACGTGTGCGCCGTGCTGGCCTGGCTGCCGCAGGCCCGCAGCGAGGAACTGCGCCGCCTGCACCTGTGCGCGCAGGCGACGGAAAAACTACTGGTCGTGTTCCGTCCCGTCCTGGCGCGCAGCCAGTCCAGCCCGGCGCGCCTGCGCCTGCTGGTGCAGGGCGCCGAGGAACTGGAAGTGCGCATCGTCAAGCGGCGCGGCCCGCCGCTGCTGCAGCCGCTGTCGCTGCAGGCGCAGCCCGCGCGCCTGTCGGCGCTGCTGGCGGCGCGCAAGTCCCGGCGCACGGTGCCAGCGGCGCTGCCGCAGTGGAGTGGATCGCATGTACTGGATCGCACTGCAAGCCTCGCCGGATGAAGACCGCACCGCCTGGGGATGGCGCGCCTTGCAGTTCACTCCCCGGGTGGCGTTCGTCGACGAGGCGATCCTGCTGGAAGCGGGGGCGTCCGAGCGCCTGTTCGGCGGCCGCCGGCGCCTGCTGCGCAGCCTGCTGAAGGAAGGCTGCGCGCTGCGGTTCGAAGCGTGGGCGGCGGGGCCGACGGCGCTGGTCGCCCTGTCGCTGCTGCGCATGAAGCGCAGCGGGGCGCAGCCTCCCGCGGCCATCCCCGACGATCTGCCGCTGGCCACCTTGACGGCGGCGGCGCCCCATCTCGCCACGCTGGAGCGCATCGGCTGCAGCAGCTTCGGCCAGTTGCGCGCCTTGCCGCGGGCGGGCGTGAGCCGGCGCTTCGGGGCGGAGCTGCTGCAGGCCCTGGACAGCGCCTGCGGCCAGCGGCCGGAGCGCTATCCCTGGCTCACGCTGCCGCCGGAATTCGACCAGAAGCTGGAACTGCCGGCGCTCGCGACCTCGGCGCAGGATCTTCTCTTCACCGGCCAGCACCTGCTCACGCGCCTGCAATCCTGGCTGCAGGGCCGCAACCTCGGCGTGCTGGCGCTGGAGCTGGAATGGACGCTCGACCTGCGCCGGCTCGATGGCAAGCCGCTGCCGCCGAACGAGCGCCTGGAATTGCGCACGGCCCAGCCCACGCAGGAGATCCGTCATTTGCGGCGGCTGGCGAGCGAACAGCTCGCGCGCACCACGCTGGCCGCGCCCGCGAATGCCTTGCGCCTGCGCACGCTGGAGACGGTGCCCTGGGGCGGCGTCACGACCAGCCTGCTGCCGGAGGAGAACAAGCCGGGGGAGAAGCTGCACCAGCTGGTGGAGCGGCTGAGCGTGCGGCTGGGGGAGCAGAACGTCAGCGTGTTGTTGGCGCAGGAGGACCACCGGCCCGAATGCATGCAACGGTCGGTGCCTGCCCGTTCCAATCCCCGTCATTCCCGCGCAGGCGGGAATCCAGGGCTTGCGCAAAGCGCGCCGGTGGCGCGTTCCTGGATCCCCGCCTGCGCGGGGATGACGGGAGAGGCCCTGTTTCCCCCCTGGATCCTGCGCCAGCCCCTGAAGCTGCAAGTCAAGGGCGACAAGCCCTGGTACCAGGGCCCGCTGCAGCTCCTCACGCGCGCGCGCCGGCTCGAAGCCGCCTGGTGGGATCCCGAAACCCGCGAGCCGGTGCTGCGCGATTACTTCATCGCCCGCAGCGTCTCCGCGGGGCTGCTGTGGGTCTTCCGCGAGCGCCTCGCCGCCGACCAGGATCGTCCGCAGTGGTTCCTGCACGGCCTGTACGCCTGAAGCCTGGAAGCTCCCATGTCCTGGCTGCCCGATTACGCCGAACTGCATTGCCTGTCGAACTTCAGCTTCCAGCGCGGGGCTTCGCATCCGCAGGAACTGGTGCAGCGCGCGCAGGAACTGGGCTACACGGCCCTCGCGATCACCGACGAATGCTCGGTGGCCGGCGTCGTGCGCGCGCATGCCGAGGCGAAGAAGCTGGGGCTGAAACTGATCCTCGGTTCGGAATTCGCGCTCGACGGCTTTCGCCTCGTCGCGCTCGCGCGCAACGTGCGCGGCTGGGGCAACCTGTGCGAATTCATCACCGCTGCGCGCATGCAGGCGGACAAGGGCGAATACCTCTGCGCGCGAGGCCACAGCGATTTCTCCCTGCTGCAGGAGTGCGAGATCCTGCTTGCCCCCGAACACGGCCTGCCACTCGAAGACCTGTGCGAGCGCATCGAATGGGCCCAGCGCCTGTTCGGTCCGGCGGCCTGGCTGGCCGGCGAACTGCTGCTCGATGGCGACGACGAACTCTGGCAGCAGACCCTGCAGCAGGCCAGCGACCGCACCGGCATCGAAGTGGTGGCCACCGGCGACGTGCACATGCACGCGCGCTCGCGCAAGCCCCTGCAGGACGTGATCACCGCCGTGCGCGTGGGCAAGCCGGTGCCCGGATGCGGCTTCGCGCTGCATCCCAATGCGGAGCGCCACCTGCGCCACCGCATGCGCCTGGCCACGCTCTATCCGCCCGAATGGCTGGAGCACACGATCACGGTGGCGGACCGCTGCGGCTTCAGCCTGGAGGAGATCAAGTACCAGTACCCGCTGGAGACGGTGCCCGCCGGACTCACCCCGCGCCAGGCGTTGCGCCGCTTCACGATCGAGGGCGCGCGCCAGCGTTATCCGCGCGGCGTGCCCTGGCGCGTGCGCAAGCAACTCCTGCGCGAACTGGACCTGATCTCCGACTGCGCCTACGAGATGTACTTCCTCACGGTGCACGACATCGTGCGCTACGCGCGCTCGCAGCGCATCCTGTGCCAGGGCCGCGGCTCGGCGGCCAATTCCGCCGTCTGCTACTGCCTCGGCATCACGGCGGTCGACCCGGCCCGCTCCGACCTGCTGTTCGAGCGCTTCATCAGCCGCGAGCGCAAGGAGCCGCCCGACATCGACGTCGACTTCGAGCACGAGCGCCGCGAGGAGGTGATCCAGTACATCTACGGCAAGTACGGCCGCGAGCGCTCCGCCATCGCCGCCGTGGTGGCGACCTACCGCACGCGCAGCGCGATCCGCGACGTGGGCAAGGCGCTCGGCGTGCCCGATGCGCTGGTCGACGCCTTCGCCAAGGACCACTTCTGGTTCGACGAGCGCGGGCTGCGCGTGGGCAAGCTGGTCGAACTGGCGGTGCACCTGGGCGTGCAGGTGGCGGACAAGACGCTGGCCTTGTGGATGGAGCTTTCCGAGGAGCTGATGGGATTCCCCCGCCACCTGTCGCAGCACGTGGGCGGCTTCGTGCTCACGCAGGGCAAGCTCACGCGGCTGGTGCCGGTGGAGAACGCGGCGATGGCCGACCGCTCGGTGATCCAGTGGGACAAGGACGACCTCGACGAGATGGGGCTGCTGAAGGTCGACGTGCTGGCGCTGGGCATGCTCACGGCGATCCGCCGCTGCCTCGATTTCGTGGGCCAGCGCCGCGGCCAGCCCTTCGGGCTGACCGACATCCCCGACAAGGACGAGGCCACCTACGCCATGATCTGCCGCGCCGACACGGTGGGCGTGTTCCAGATCGAGAGCCGGGCGCAGATGTCGATGCTGCCGCGGCTGAAGCCCCAGGTGTTCTACGACCTGGTGATCGAGGTCGCGATCGTGCGGCCGGGGCCGATCCAGGGCGGCATGATCCACCCCTATCTCAAGGCGCGCGAGCGGCTGCGCCAAGGCGAGGCGGTGCGCTTCGAAAGCGAGGCGCTGCGTCCGGCGCTGGAGCGCACGCTGGGCATCCCGATCTTCCAGGAGCAGGTGATGCAGATATCGATGATCGCCGCCGGCTTCTCCGCCGACGAGGCCGACCAGTTGCGGCGTTCGATGGCCGCGTGGAAGCGCAGCGGCGGCGTCCACAAGTTCGAGGACCGCCTGATCCAGGGCATGCTGAAGAACGGCTACCGCAAGGAATTCGCCGAGGCCATCTTCAAGCAGATCCTCGGCTTCGGCGAATACGGCTTCCCCGAAAGCCATGCCTACAGCTTCGCGCTGCTCGCCTATGCCAGCAGCTGGCTCAAGTGCCACGAGCCCGAAGCCTTCCTGGCCGCGATGCTCAACTCGCAGCCCATGGGCTTCTATGCACCCGCGCAGTTGATCCAGGACGCGCAGCGGCACCAGGTGAAGGTGCTGCCGCCGGATGTTTCGTTCTCGGATTGGGATTGCACGTTGGCGGCAGATAGCAAATTGGGGTCAGATTCCAATTTCTCTTCGGAGAAATTGGAATCTGACCCCAATTTGCGGGACCCCCACTTGCGCCCGCGCGTCCGCCTCGGCCTGCGCATGGTCGGCTCCCTCAGCGAGGCTGGAGGACAGCGCATCGTCGAAGCGCGCGCCGAACGCCCCTTCGCCAGCGTCGAAGACCTCGCCCTGCGCGCGCAGCTCGATCTGAAGGACCTCAACGCGCTGGCCGCCGCCGACGCGCTGCAGTCCCTCGCGGGCCATCGCCGCCAGCAGGTGTGGGAAGCCTCGGCGCAGCAGAAGGCCCCCGGCATGCTGCGCGCAGCGCCCGTCAACGAGCAGCAGCTGCTCCTGCCCGCAGCGAGGGAAGGCGAGGAGATCTTCTTCGACTACAGCGCAATGGGATTCACGCTGCGGCGCCATCCCGTGGCCTTGCTGCGATCGCGCCTCCAACGCATGAAGCTGCTCACGGCGCAGCAACTCGAGCAGCTGCCGCACAACCGCCGCGCCGGCGCCTGCGGCATCGTCACCGTGCGCCAGCAGCCGCAGACGGCCAACGGCACCATCTTCGTCACCCTCGAGGACGAGACCGGCCCGGTGAACGTGATCGTGTGGAAGCACGTGCGCGAGCAGCAGCGCGATGCGCTCCTGCATTCCAGGTTGATGGCGGTGCGGGGCGTGTGGCAGCGCGACGTGGACAGCGGCGGGCAGGTGAAGCACCTGATCGCCGAACAGCTCGAGGACCTCACGCCGCTGCTCGGGCGCCTGGGCCGCGGCGGCACGGCCTCGCGCGATTTCCACTGACGAAAAAAAACCCGGTGCCGCGGCACCGGGTCGCCCTCACGAAGCTCCTGCCTTTACGGCCGGCCGACGCTCAGGTTGTACAGGTGGGTCGAGGCGGGCGCCGAGTTGACCGACAGCACCACGTTCGTACCGGGCAGCGGCATCTGGTACACGCCCAGGACCGTGGAGGTCTGCGCGCGATAGCGCAGGCCCGGCAGCGGTGCGTTGTACACGACCGTGTCCTCGCGCCCGTCGCTGGCGCGTTTGCGCACGACGCTCGAAGACGCCGTGTCCACGCTCAGGATGGTGTTGCTGTCGGCCACGATGGTCGCGTTGTTCTGGCCCGGCGCCGCATTGAGCGGGCGCGCCAGGGTCACGTCCCAGTACTTCGAGAGGGTTCCCGCCGCGGGCAGCTGCTGCGGGTTCGGCTTGAACAGGACCAGGACGGTTTGCTCCACCGCCGGATCGGTGGAACCGACCTCGTTCGTGGTGCCGAACAAGGTCAGCGAGCCGCTGGGAGAGCGGTAGCCCCAGAAGCTGGCGGCCACGCTGGTGCCCGCCATCAGGTTCACGCCGCCGTCGTCGCGCGTCGCCACCTTCAGGTTGGTGGTGTCGGGCGTGCAGGTCGACCAGGTGCTGGCGCCGAACGGGTAGTCGCACGGCACGGCGGTGCCGTTGGCCGCGATGTCCACCTTGCCCGGCGAGTGCACCAGGCCTTCACCAGGGATGAAGCCACCCTGGTGGAAGGTCCAGCTGCCGGTGATCTCGGCCAGCGTGTGCGATTGCACCGGGAACACGTACGCGATGTTGTTGCGGTTCGCGGTGAGGTTCAGGATGCGCGCTGCACCGACGCCGCTGGCGCCCATGGCGAAATCGAGCTGCACGTCGGCCGTGCCGTTGTTGCCGGCCACCTGGAACGCGCAAGCCTTGGCCGGGTCCACCGTGATGTCCAGGCCGGCGCCGGTGCTGCCCGGGCGCGTGATCTTCATCGTCCTGAAGTTCAGGTTGCGCACGTAGCTGGAGCCGAAGTACTCCACGATCCGGTAGTTGCCGCCCAGGACCGCGGGGCAGCCGGGCAGGCTGCCGGCGTCCACCGAAGCCATCGCGTCCTGCAGGCCGCTGGTGCTGCCGCTGGCCGATGCGGTGGCGACCTGCGTCACGAGCTGCGGCAGCGCTTCCGGAGCGACCTTGTCACCCAGCTGGTCCAGCAGCTTGTCGTAGGCGTTGCCCTGTGCCGGCGCGCCGGACGTGGCGGCCACGAGCGGCGCCTTGAACGGGTCGATGCTGCCGAAGTCCAGGCCCGTGGCGTCCTTCAGCGTGGCCAGCACCGTGGTGGTGGCGGCCGAGAGCTTGTCGGCGGTGATCTGCGTCGCGCTCGTCGCGCCGAAATTCGCGAACACCTGCGTCGGCAGGCCGCCGGTGAGCTGCGCCACCACGATCTCCGTCAGCGGCGTGACGTTGGCCACGGCGCTGGTCTTGTTGGTCGTCGCATCGCTGCTGCCCGCTTCCGTCACCGAGTGCAGCGTCACTTGAACGCCCGCCGCGCTCCCCGTCACACGGATGATGCAGGGGAGCGCGCCGCCCACGAGGCTGACGCTGTACGCACCACTCGCGCTGGTGGTGGCGGTGCCGTTCCCCGCCGCGCACTTCACCTGCACGTCGGCACCCGCCAGCGCCAGGCCCGTCGCCGCGGTGCCCGACACCTGCAGGCTGGCCGCGGGGGGCGTGGGCGTTGCGGGCGCGGCGACTTCGTCGTCGCCGCCGCCGCCGCCGCAGCCTGCCATCAGCAAGGCCACGGCCCCGGCGGCCATGGTCTTCGAGAGTGAATTGAAATTCATGCTTCGTGGAAATGGGTGTGTTTGCGAACTTCCGTCCTCGGGAGCGAGGCCGATGCCTTGATTTGCATCAAGAAACATTTGACACAAATCGAGGCGAAGCATCGCGGAAGACCACGCAGGGCGGCCATTCCTCGTTTGGGGAACATCTCCACGTTTCGTGCACAAAGGCACACGCCATGTAACGAGAAACGTTTCAATCACCTAAGGAGCGGGCCCGCTGCGACGCCGGGGGCCGGCAGGGCGGGCCGGGCTGCCGGGCTACGCGAGCGCTGCGTTGTGCGGCAGGTGCAGCAGCAGCCGCACGAGTTCGGGCTGCCGGTTCGTCGCGGTCTTCTGGTAGATGGCGCGCAACTGCTTGCGCACCGTGTCGTGCTGCGTGCCCTGCACCTGCGCAATCTGCTTGAGCGACAGGCCTTCGGCCAGCAGCGTGGCGATGCGCGCCTCCGCCGGGGTGAGGCCGAACACCGCGTACAGCAGGTTGCCGTCGATGGCGGGGGCCGATTGCGGATGGTAGAAGAGCAGCATCACCACCGGCCGCAGGCCGAAGGTGCCCATCGCGCCCTGCGGCGACAGCACCGTGAAGAACGCATAGACGGATTCGTCCTGCCCCGGTTGCGCCACCCGCAGCGAGTGGAAGTCGCCTGCGAGCGCGGCACCCGCGGCGTCGTGTGCATCCGCCGCCTTCAGCGACTGCTCCATGGCCGCGCAGCGGCGCAGCAGCTCCTGCAGGTGCGGCTCGGGCAGTCGCAGCAGGCCGTCTTCCACGCTCACGAGCCGGGTGGTGCGCAGCAGCTCCTGCGCGGCATCGTTGGTGTGGACCACCTCGCCTTCGGGGCTGGCCAGGATCACCGGCTGGCGCAGCTTGTTCACCAGCAGGTGCCCGACCAGCGCCTGGGTGGAGTAGATGAAGTTGCGCAGGCCGATGCGGACGGCGCGCCGCAGGTGCGGCATGAGGCGATCGAGGAAGGCCACCGTCCCCGGGGGCAGGGGGCCTTCGGCTGCGCCGCGGTGGATGGAGAAGATGATGGCCGCCTCCGGCGTGTCCACCAGCGTGCAGGCGCTCAGATAGCGGCGGTCGTAGGGCAGCAGCAGTTCCTGGTACAGCGGCAGCGTGTCGACCATCTCCTGCGGCACTTCCTCGTGGCAGTGGGTCCACTCGCCGACCGGCTTGCCCAGGATCATCGGCAGGCGCGGGTCGTCGAGCCGGTAGCGCTGCATGTAGGCCAGCTCGCCCTCGACCGGCAGGTTCGCGCCATCGCTGTACGAGAGCGTGGCGTGGCGCCGGTCGATGCCCAGCACGTGGATCGACTTGACGCCGAGCGCGGAGCGCATCGCCTCGTACACCCCGTGCCAGCGGGTCGGGTGTTCGGCGGCGTCGTAGATCAGGTCGAGGAGGCGGTGGAGAGACGACTCGGACAGGTCCATCGCAAGGTCTTCACTGCATTCTTCGCGTTGCATGGGCGCCGCCGGCCTTCCCGGGGCGCCGAGGGAGTGTAGCGGCGGGGAAGCAGGAACATGCTCGTGGGACCGGCGATACGGTGAGGGTTTTCCCGGCGGAAAGCCGTCGCGCTGGTCAGGCTCGGACGCATGCCTTCCTGGGGCCGTGGCTTCACGCGGGGTCGGCCCGCTTCACCCGGCGACGCGTGCCAAGTAGCATGCGCGCATGAGTGCCACTGCCCAGATCCGAAGGCTCACGCGCTACAACGCCTGGGCGAACGCACGGCTGTTCCAGGCTGTCTCCGAACTGCCGGAGGGCGCGGCCACCGCCGCGCGCCCCACGTTGTTCGGCAACATGGTGCACACGCTGAACCACTCCTTCGTCGTCGACCGCATCTGGCAGGCGCACCTCGAAGGGCGGCCGCACGGCTACACCGCGCTGAACACGAAGGAAACCCCCGGGTTCGCGGAACTGCGCCAGGCCCAGGCCGAGATGGACCAGTGGTACGTGAAGTATGCGGACACACTGCCGCAAGACGCGCACGACGAGGCGGTCGCGTTCCGCTTCGTCGACGGCGGCGCAGGCACCATGAGCCGCGCGGACATCCTGCTGCACGTGGTGAACCACAAGACCTACCACCGCGGCTGGGTGGCCGACATGTTCTTCCAGGCCGGGGTGCGGCCGCCCGCCACGGACCTGCCGGTGTTCCTGCGCGAAGCGGGCTGACGGCCCGAACGGAAAGTCCGGACCCGCGCGGCGCGCTACGCCGACCAGACCCTCAGCGCCGCCAGCTTCGCGCGGTACGCCGCGACGACGGCGCGCGGGTGGTGGAACCCGAAGGTGAGGAGGGCGCGCCACGCATTCTTCGTTCGCATCGCGACGAAGGATCGCGCGTCGATCTCGCACTGCACCTGGAGCCGGTCGTCCACGCGCAGACCGTTCCAGGTGAGCATGAACAGCCGCGCCTCGTACCATGCGCGCGCGGGCACGGACAGCAGCCACGCCAGCACGATGGCCGCGAGGTACACCAGGTCGGCCTGCGTCTGGGGCAGGTCGGCGAGGGAGCCGAAGAGCGCCTGCCGCAGGAGCAGCACGGGAGCGACCGCCGTCACGAGCACCGCCGCGCCGGTGACGAGCCACAGGCGCAGGTAGGTCGCGAAGGTCGCCTCCCACACGACCAGGGAACCGCCCACGCGCGTGTGCGTCAGGCGCAGGCGCAGGTAGTTGAAGCCCTGGCGTGCGAGCAGCGGGAACGCGATGGCCGCTGCTGCGGCGGAAACCGCGAGCCAGCGCAGGTCGAGGTCACCGAGTTCCGGTGCGTCGTCCGGGACGAGCGGCTGCGCGATGGCCCACGCGGCGCCCAGCAGCAGCAGCGGCCAGCTTTGCAGGTAGACCTCTCGCCACTGCGGCTTGAACCAGGGCTGCAGCTGGCGCCACCGCACCGAACGCACTCGCCTCGACGCGACGATGCCCCAGAGGTAGGGAATGAGCAGCACACCGTACACGATCACGATGGGCATGGTCGGCCCGAGCTCGAACGCGTTGGCCAGGCGCAGCCCGATGAAACCGAACACCAGCAGGATCGCGCGCCAGCGCGTGCGCGTGGCAGGCACGTGGATCAGGGGCGTGTCGTCGATGCTGGTATGCGCGGCCAGGTATGCGGCCGTGTGGCGCCGCGCGATGGGGGTGTAGAGCCCGCCGAGGACGATGTTGATCAGGAGGTCCCGGCTGCCGTGGCGGCGCAGGTCTTCCGGGCTGCCGGTGAAGGTGAGGGGCAGGGGACGCATCGAAGAAGAAAAGGCTTGCGCCCGAAGCTGGCCAGTAGGATCGATGAGGGCGCGTTCGTTGCGGCGTGCTCGGCGCGCGCACGGAACGATCGCACCACCGTCGCCGGGACGGGAGACCGCAGGCGGTCTCCGCGAAATACGGCATTTTGCTCGATCGCAGTGGGGGGAAGAGAATGTCGGGCCGTGGCGCTTTACGGATCGAGCCAGCAGCATGATCGGCGCGGTGGCTCTCGCGAGGGCGGGCGAGGGGGCCAGCGCGCCACTCGCGAAGGGGCTGGTCAGCCGCGCTCGCCGCGACGGACGCTTTGGAGCGCGAGAGCGCGAGGCCGCACCGGGTTCAGCGCCCGGAAGGGGCCTGGCTCCTACGGCGCCAGGACGCTCAGCACGGCGGACTCCAGTCCTCCGGCGACTCCGACACCGCGATCCATCTTGGCCCGCACGATGCCCTGCGCGTCCAGCACGACGGCTGTCGGATAGACGAAGACGCGTCCGAAGGCGCCCACTTCGCGCAGGCCGTCCGGACACTTGCCGGGCGGGCAGAGATCCTGCCTCGCCATGGCGATCCTCATCCCCGTCTGGGCGGCCTCCTCCTGCTTTGCGGCGCGCAGCCGGTTGTCATCCATGCTCACGAACACGACCTGCAGGCCGCGATGCGCGTATTTCTGCAGCACACGCAGCACGGTGGGGCGGCCGCGTTCGATGCAGGGCAGGCACCAGTCAGCACCGAAATACACCACCGTGGGCTTGCCCTTGAGGGCGGCGAAGTCCACGGGCGTGCCATCCACGTATTCGATGCGGTCCATAGCCTCCGGCGCCGCCCCGAGTTCAGGCTTGAATGCATGGGCGCTCAGCGCAAGCGCACACAGGGCGAAAGTGACGAGAATGGATCGGAACACGGGAAGCTCTCCTCGGAGGCAGGAAACGCAAGGACTCCGGCGCCATGCGGAGATCGAGACACTGCGAAGGGGCAGAGTATCCAGGAGGGAGCGCGGTGCACCATGCCCCATCTGGGGAGGGGCGCCCACCCGCCCCGGATCCGTGTGCAGAAATTCGGTGCCGGTGCGGCAGGTGCAACAGCAGACGGATCAGCCCCCGCAGCGGCCGACCGCAGCGGAGCCGAATTCGAGCCGACGACGACGGTGGGCGCCGGTCTCGGGGCCGGAATGTCGTCGACAGTCGGCTGATCCGCTAGAATCCGACGCTGGGCCGCGGGCGTCGTTCAATGGTAGGACCTGAGCTTCCCAAGCTCAAGACGTGGGTTCGATTCCCATCGCCCGCTCCATCGCTCAGTCTGAGGCGTCTCCGTTCGGCGCGCGGTGGCGCTCCGGGGTCCGGTTTTCATGGGACCCACGGACGATTCCCGCCGTGCGCGGGAA
Source organism: Ramlibacter alkalitolerans (assembly GCF_016722765.1). Classification (GTDB taxonomy): domain Bacteria; phylum Pseudomonadota; class Gammaproteobacteria; order Burkholderiales; family Burkholderiaceae_C; genus Ramlibacter; species Ramlibacter alkalitolerans. The sequence continues at coordinate 185,348 of NZ_JAEQND010000006.1, forward strand.
TGACGGAGAGGTGAGAGGCGTCGTCGTCGTCGCTTTGACGGTTCCCATTCACCGCCGCGCCGCCTCCAGCTGCTTCCGCCGCGCCTCCCCCTGCCGCTCGAACATCCAGCCCGGATACTCCGCCGGCAGCTTGCTCACCGCGTCCAGCCGCTCCAGGTCCCCTGCCTCCAGCCGCACCTCGGTGGCGCCGATGTTGTCGGCCAGCTGCTCCGGCCGCTTGGCACCGACGATCACGCTGGTCACCTGCGGCTGGTGCAGCAGCCAGGCCAGCGCCACCTGCGGCACCGTGCAGCCGCGCGCCTGCGCGATCTCTCGCATCACGTCGACCACATCCCACGCGCGGTCCTTGTTCACCGGCGGGAAGTCGAAGGCCGTGCGGCGGCTGCCTTCCTCGGCCTGCTGGTCGCGCCCGTACTTGCCGCTCAGGAGACCGCCCGCCAGGGGACTCCACACCATCAGCCCCACCCCCTCGCTGCGCAGCATCGGGATCAGCTCGCGTTCCAGGTCGCGGCCCGCGATCGTGTAGTAGGCCTGCAGCGACTCGAAGCGGGCGAGCCCCAGCCGCTCCGAGATGCCGAGCGCCTTCACGATCTGCCATGCCGCCCAGTTGGAGACCCCGACATAGCGCACGTGCCCGTGCCGCACCAGCTGGTCCAGCGCGCGCACCGTTTCCTCGATCGGTGTGGTCGGATCGAAACCGTGGACCTGGTACAGGTCGATGTGTTCGAGCTGCAGGCGCTTCAGGCTCGCCTTCACGCCGTCGAGGACGTGGCTGCGCGTGTTGCCGCGCATGTTGGTGCCGGGCCCGGTCTCGCCGAACACCTTGGTGGCGACCACCACCTGGTCGCGCGCCACCTTCAGGTTGCGCAGCGCCTGCCCGGTGATCTGCTCGGACATGCCGCCCGCATACACGTCGGCGGTGTCGATGAAGTTGATGCCGGCGTCGAGCGCCTGGCCCACCAGCCGCTCCGCATCCGACTGCTGCAGCTTGCCGATGGGCCCCACATGCCTTCGCTGCCGCCGAAGGTCATGGTGCCGAGGCAGAGCTCGGAGACGAACAGGCCGGTGCGGCCCAAGGGGACGTGGCGCATGCGGGGGCTCCTCTCTTGCGAAGCAGCGATTGTGCGGCGACCCGTGCGGGATTGCGCAGGATCAAACAATGCGGCGCGCGGCGCGCAGTGTGTCAGCAAACGTACATGCGGCGCTGCCCGGCCGCCCTACAGTAAGCCGCATGAAGAAGATGGGGTCGGCGGCCCCGCGCGAGGTCGCGGGCATCGATGCATGGGAGGTGCCGGGCCTCATCGGCGCGGAGCTCGCGCACCACGTCACGCCGGCGCTGCAGGTCGTGCAGCGGCTCAAGGCCGCGGGCCTGATGACGCATTCCGAGGCACGCGCCTTCACCGAGGCGGCGGAGCACCTGCAGCGCATCGCGCTCACCAGCCAGCAGATCACGCGCCTGGCCCACGGCCGCCTGCGCCAGTCGCACGAGCGCCTGGATGTGGCCGAAGTGGTGCGCCACGTGCTGGCCGAAAACGACGCGCGCTATCAGCGGCAGGGCATCGCCATCGAATCCCATCTGCATCCGATAGCCGTGATTTCGGATGCGGGGCTGCTGGTCAGCCTGTGCGAGATCGCGCTCGAATGCGCCGCCTGCGACGGCGAGCGGCTGCAGGTGTGGCTGGCGATGCAGCACTGGCCCGAGCATGCGCTGCTCACGATCCGCTCGCGACCGCATTTCCGGGACGGCCGCGAGATCGAGGCCTCGCACTCGCTGCAATGGATCCACCTGTGCCGCCTGGCCGACGCCACGGGCGTGAAGGTGCGCCGCACCAGCGAAACCGAGTTCGTGCAGATCACGGTCGAATTCCCGCGCACGGTGAAGGAGATGGCCGGCCTCACGGCCATGGAGGTGGACGGCGGCGCGGACCACGTGGCGGATTCGTCTTCGCTGGCCGGCCACCACGTGCTGCTCGTCACGCGCGACCACGCCACGGCGTGGGAGCTGGACCTGGTCTGCCGCAAGATGCGGCTCGTGCTCGACGTGGTGCAGGACTGCTCGCAGGCGGTGCGCTTCTGCGAGCTGGAGCTGCCGGACATGATCGTGCTGGACGAGGCCTCGCGCGACAGCGCCTTCGAGGACCTGCGCCAGCACGTGCTGCGCGAGAACATCAACTTCCCGTGCCTGGAGATCGTGGAGGCCGCCAACGTGGTGGAGCTGGGCACCTGGCACGATGGCGCAACGAGCCGCGTGAGCCGGTCGGAGCTGCGGCCGCAGCTGCAGGCCTTGCTGGCGATGGAGCTCGCCAAGGTTTTCTGAGCTGCTGTCGCGCTGGCGCGCAAGCTGGACGGCGTCCTACACAGGTGGCTGAGCCCGATGGCTAGCATCGTCGCTTTCGGAGAAGACGCCACGATGCCCACCCAGCAGAACCCCAGCCGTTCCGCCCGCAAGGAACGCATCGACCTCAGCTACGACTACGCCGTCTGCGCCTGGGCGCGGCACTTCAACGTGAGCGAACGGCACGTGAAGGAAGCCGTGGCCGCGGTGGGGGACGATGCCGAGAAGGTGCGGGCCCATCTGAAGGCCGTGCGTTCGTCGGAGAGGCCCTCGGCCTGACCCCGCATGGCTCCCTCCCCCTCTGGGGGAGGCTGGGGTGGGGGCGCTCCCCCGCGCGCATGTTGCGCACGAGCGCCCCCCTCCCAGCCTCCCCCCAGAGGGGGGAGGAGCAAGTCACGTGGCCACCCCGAACACCTGCCGCAAATACGCCAGGAACGTCTCGTCCGTCGCCAGCGTCTTCCCCGGCGCATCCGACAGCTTCGCCACCGGCTGGCCGTTCACTTCCACCAGCTTCATCACGATGTTCAGCGGCTGCAGGCCGACGTCGTTGGTCAGATGGGTGCCGATGCCGAAGCCCAGGTTCACCCGGTCGCCGAAGTGCCGGTAGAGGGACAGCGCCTTCTCCACGTCCAGGCTGTCCGAGTACACGAGCCGCTTGCCGTGCGCGTCGATGCGCAGCCGCGCGTAATGGGCCAGGGCCTTCTCGCCCCAGGCCACCGGGTCGCCCGAGTCGTGCCGCAGGCCGTCGAACAGCTTGGCGAAGTACAGGTCGAAGTCGGTGAGGAAGGCGTCCATGCCCACCGTGTCGGTGAGCGCGATGCCGAGGTCGCCCCGGTACTCCTGCACCCACTCCTCCAGGGCCCCGCGCTGGAAATCGCGCAGGCGCACGCCGGTGGCCTGGAAGGTCTGCAGGTACTCGTGCCCCATGGTGCCGATGGGCGTGATGCCGCAGTCGCGCGCCAGCAGCACGTTGGACGTGCCCTTGAAGTACTCCGGCAGTTCGCGCGCCAGCGTGGCCACCACCTCCGCCTGCCACGCGCGCGCATAGCGGCGCCGCACGCCGAAGTCGAAGAACTCGAAGGGGTGCGCCAGGGCGGGCTGCAGTGAGAAGGCGCGCAGCCGGTCGATCTTCGCCTGCAGCCGCCGGCGCCCTTCCGCGAAGGCCGCGTCGCGGTCGAAGCGGCGGAAGTACAGCTCGTTGACGATCGCCAGCACGAAGATCTCGAAGCCCATCACGTGCACCTGCGGCCCTTGCGCCTCGATGCGCAGGTGCTCGCCTTCGGTCCAGGCCCGGATGAAGTCGCGCTGGAAATGGAAGATGCGCAGGAAGTCGACGAAGTCGCTCCGGATGAAGCGCAGCCCCGCGAGGTACGCGAGTTCGTCCCGCGCGAAGAACCGGCGGCACAGGTCGTCGAGCTGCGCATTCACTTCCTCGCACAGTTCGGCCAGCGGGTACGCGGGGGTGTTGCGCAGCACGAAGCGGTAGCGCGCCTGCGTCTGCGGGTGCCGATGCAGCATCGGCTGCCACATCGTGAACTTGTAGAGATCGGTGTCCAGCAGGCTGCGGACGACGGGCTCGGTCTGCATCGGGGGAGGGTAAGGAAAAAGGAGCCCGCGTGGGGCTCCTTTTTCTGCTGCGGTGCGCGGTGAAGGGTCAGCCGCCTTCCGCGTCGTGGCGCTTGTCGGCGGGCACCGGGCCGCCGGGCATGCCGCCGCCTTGCGGATAGCCGCCGGTGGGCCACTGGGCGCGCTCGGCTTCCATCTTCTCGCGCGCCTGGTCGCCCATGTTGTCGGCCACCTGCACGATCTTGCCCTTGTTCTCCTGCGCCTTGGCGTACCACTTGCGCAGGATCTCGCCGGCCGTTTCGCGGCCGCCCAGGCCGAAGGCCAGGCCCATGCCGAGGGCGATCGCACCCACCACCGCCATGAACAGCGTGTTGACCAGTTCGGTGGCGATGCCCAGCTGGTTCACCGCGACGACGATCGCGAAGGCCCACACGATGATCGCGGAGGTCTTGGCGAGGAAGTCCGTGTTGGACAGGCCCGCTTCGCTGGCCGCGCCGCGCACCAGGTTGCTCAGGGCGCGGGCCGCGAGGCCGCCGATCACCAGCACCACCATCGCGACGATCACGTTCGGCAGCCACAGCAGCAGCTGGCGCAGGACCTCGGACACGGCGGGCAGGCCCAGCGCGTCGAAGGCGACCACCAGTGCGATCAGGCGCACGAACCACTTGACGACGAGGCCGATCATGCCGGCGGCATCGGTGTTCATGCCCATGCGCTGCACGAAGTCGGCCAGGCCGGCTCGCTCGGCGAAGTGGTTGAAGCGGATGGTGCGCAGGATCGCGGCCAGGCCGCGCTCGATCAGCGAGGCGATGAACCAGCCTGCGATGAGGATCAGCGCGAAGCCGATGATCTTCGGGATCGCCGAGAACAGCAGCGCCATGGCTGCTGCGAGCGACGTGAACATGGCGTCGCTCCAGTGGGTGACTGCGGTGGGCATGGACGGATCTCCTGTGGCGGATGGTGTTAACTACCGCACACTTTCACCCGTGGCGTGCGCCGTCCAAGTCGGCCGCCGTCAGAGCCGGTTGTAGGAGCGCTTTACAAAGGCGGAGGGCGGTGTCTGTCATGACGCCCTGCGTCCCGTAGGCTGGAGGTGAGCCGCGAAGCGCGAACCCCAGCGATGCGGTGGAACCGCTGGGGTTCGGCCTGCGGCGCTCACCGCCAGCCTACGACATCCATCACTTCAGCACGTCACCGAGGCACAGGTACTTCATCTCCACGTACTCATCGATGCCGTGGCTCGACCCTTCGCGGCCCAGGCCCGACTGCTTCACCCCGCCGAAGGGTACGTGCTCGGTGGAGATGACCCCGGTGTTGATGCCCACCATGCCGTATTCCAGCGCCTCGCCCACCCGGAAGATGCGGCCCACGTCGCGGCTGTAGAAGTAGCTGGCGAGTCCGAATTCGGTGTTGTTGGCCGCGGCGATCGCTTCCTGCTCGGTCTTGAACCTGAACACGGGCGCCAGCGGGCCGAAGGTCTCCTCGCGCGCGCAGAGCATGTCGCCCGTCGCGCCGGAGATCACCGTCGGCTCGAAGAACTGGCCCTGCAGCCGGCTGCCGCCGGTGACGATCTGCGCCCCCTTGGCCTTCGCGTCGTCCAGGTGCTGCTGCACCTTCTGCACGGCGGCCGGCTCGATCAGCGGGCCCTGCACCACGCCTTCCTCGAAGCCGTTGCCCACCTTCATCGTCCTGACCTTCGCGGCGAACTTCTGCACGAAGGCGTCGTACACGCCTTCCTGCACGTAGATCCGGTTGGCGCAGACGCAGGTCTGGCCGGCGTTGCGGTACTTGCTGGCGATCGCACCTTCGACGGCCGAATCGATGTCGGCATCGTCGAACACGATGAAGGGCGCGTTGCCGCCCAGCTCGAGCGAGAGCTTCTTGATGCTGGGCGCGCTCTGGGCCATGAGGATGCGGCCCACTTCGGTGGAACCGGTGAAGCTGATGTGGCGCACGATGTCGCTGGCGCAGAACACCTTGCCGATGGCGATGCTGTTGGCGCCGTCGGCCGGCAGCAGGTTCAGCACGCCGGGCGGCATGCCGGCGCGCATCGCCAGTTCGGCCGCGGCCAGCGCCGTGAGCGGCGTCAGTTCGGCCGGCTTGATCACCACCGGGCAGCCGGCGGCCAGCGCCGGCGCCACCTTGCGCGTGATCATCGCCAGCGGGAAGTTCCAGGGCGTGATGGCCGCGCAGACGCCGATGGGCTGGCGGATCACCAGCAGGCGGCGGTTGTTGTCGAACTGCGGCAGGGTCTCGCCGTTGACGCGCTTGGCCTCCTCGGCGAACCACTCGACGAAGCTGGCGCCGTAGGCCACTTCGCCCTTCGCCTCGGCCAAGGGCTTGCCCTGTTCGGCGGTCATCAGGCGGCCCAGGTCTTCCTGGTTGGCCATCAGCAGCTCGTACCACTTGCGCAGGATCGCGCTGCGCTCCTTGGCCGTCCTGTTGCGCCACGCCGGCCAGGCGCGATTGGCGGCAGCGATGGCCTGTTCGGCTTCGCGTCCGCCGAGGTTGGCGACGTCCGCGAGCTTCAGGCCGGTGGCGGGATCGTGCACGTCGAAGCGCGACGTGCCGTGCACCCATTCGCCATCGATCAGGGCGTCGGTCTTGAGGAGGCTGGGGTCCTTCAGCAGGGCGAGGGGGGAGGTCTTCATGTCCATGCGCTGTTCTCCTGGTCTTTGCAACAAGCATAGCGCGCCCTCTTCCTCCCTCCCCCTCCGGGGGAGGCTGGGGTGGGGGCGCTTTCGGCCCGGGAACGGCCCCATCCTCGCCTTCCCCCAGAGGGGGAAGGAGCAACAGCCTTCGTCCGGGTGCGAACATGGGCCCAAACCTATAATGAAAGGTTCAGCTGGACCCCCCATGAGCACTCCCCAATTCACCGTCGCCGACATCCGCCAGACCTTCCTCGACTTCTTCAGGGACAAGGGTCACACGGTGGTCGCTTCCAGCCCGCTCGTGCCGGGCAACGATCCGACCCTGATGTTCACCAACTCCGGCATGGTGCAGTTCAAGGACGTGTTCCTCGGCACCGACAAGCGCCCCTACGTGCGCGCGGCCTCGGTGCAGGCCTGCCTGCGCGCCGGCGGCAAGCACAACGACCTGGAGAACGTGGGCTACACCGCGCGGCACCACACCTTCTTCGAGATGCTGGGCAACTGGTCCTTCGGCGACTACTTCAAGCGCGAGTCGCTGATGTGGGGCTGGGAACTGCTCACGCAGGTCTACAAGCTGCCGGCCGACAAGCTCTGGGCCACGGTCTACATCGACGACGACGAGGCCTACGACATCTGGACGAAGGACATCGGCCTGCCGCCGGAGCGCGTGGTGCGCATCGGCGACAACAAGGGCGCGAAGTACGCCAGCGACAACTTCTGGATGATGGCCGACACCGGCCCTTGCGGTCCCTGCTCGGAGATCTTCTTCGACCACGGCCCGGAAATCCCCGGCGGCCCTCCCGGCAGCCCGGAGCAGGACGGCGACCGCTACATCGAGATCTGGAACCACGTGTTCATGCAGTTCGACATGCAGCCCGATGGCAGCGTGAAGAAGCTGCCCGCGCCCTGCGTCGATACCGGCATGGGCCTGGAGCGCCTCGCCGCGATCCTGCAGCACGTGCACAGCAACTACGAGATCGACATCTTCCAGGCGCTGATCGCGGCGGCCGGGCGCGAGACCGGCATCCAGGACCTGGAGACCCCCTCGCTCAAGGTGATCGCCGACCACATCCGCGCCACCGCCTTCCTGGTGGCCGACGGCGTGATCCCGTCGAACGAGGGCCGCGGCTACGTGCAGCGCCGCATCATCCGCCGCGCCATCCGCCACGGCTACAAGCTCGGTCGCAAGACGCCGTTCTTCCACAAGCTGGTGCCCGACCTGGTCAAGCTGATGGGGGATGCCTATCCGAACCTCAAGGCCTCGCAGCAGCGGGTCATGGAGGTGCTGAAGGCCGAAGAGGAGCGCTTCTACGAGACGCTGGCCAACGGCATGGAGATCCTCGATGCGGCCCTGGGCAACGGCCAGAAGGTGCTGCCCGGCGACGTCGCCTTCAAGCTGCACGACACCTACGGCTTCCCGCTGGACCTGACCAACGACGTCTGCCGCGAGCGCGACGTGACGGTGGATGCGGCCGGCTTCGACGCCGCGATGGAGCGGCAGAAGGCCGCCGGCCGTGCCGCCGGCAAGTTCAAGATGGACCGCCTGCTGGAATACGCGGGCGCGGGCAACGTCTTCACCGGCTACGAGAGCCTGCGGGAGACGGCGAAGGTCGTCGCCCTGTACAAGGACGGCACGCCCGTGCAGCAGCTCGAGGAAGGCCAGCCGGGCGTGGTGGTCCTGGACACGACGCCGTTCTACGCGGAGAGCGGCGGCCAGGTCGGCGACAGCGGGACGTTGTCCGCGGAAGGCGTGCAGTTCGGCGTGGAGGACACGCAGAAGATCAAGGCGGACGTGTTCGGCCACCATGGCGTCCAGACGCAGGGCACGCTCAAGGTGGGCGACACCGTGCAGGCCGCCGTGAACATGCAGCTGCGGCAAGCGACCATGCGCAACCACAGCGTCACGCACCTGATGCACAAGGCGCTGCGTGAGGTGCTCGGCGCGCACGTGCAGCAGAAGGGCTCGCTCGTCGATGCCGACAAGACCCGCTTCGACTTCACGCACAACGCGCCGCTGACCGAGGACCAGGTCCGCGAGATCGAAAAGCGCGTGAACGCGGAGATCCTGGAGAACCACCCGACGCAGGCGCGCGTGATGGACATCGAGTCCGCCAAGGCGACCGGCGCGATGATGCTGTTCGGAGAGAAGTACGGCGACTCGGTGCGCGTGCTGGACATCGGCTCCTCGCGCGAACTGTGCGGCGGCACGCACGTGGGCCGCACCGGCGACATCGGCCTGTTCAAGGTGGTGAGCGAGGGCGGCGTGGCCGCGGGCGTGCGCCGCATCGAGGCGGTGACGGGCGCCAATGCGCTGGCCTACCTGCAGCAGCTCGAATCCACGGTGCAGACGGTGGCCGGTTCGCTGAAGGCCGCACCCACCGAGCTGCAGGGCCGCGTGTCACAGGTGCTGGAGCAGGTGCGTTCGCTGGAAAAGGAAGTCGCCGCGCTCAAGGGCAAGCTGGCGTCGTCGCAGGGTGACGACCTGGTGAACCAGGCGGTGGACGTCAAGGGCGTCAAGGTCTTGGCCGCGCGCCTCGATGGGGCCGATGCGAAGGCGCTGCGCGACACGATGGACAAGCTCAAGGACAAGCTGAAGACGGCGGCAATCGTGCTGGCCGCGGTCGATGGCGCCAAGGTGCAGCTCGCGGCCGGCGTGACGGCCGACAGCATGGGCAAGGTCAAGGCCGGCGAGCTGGTCAACTTTGTGGCGCAGCAGGTCGGCGGCAAGGGCGGCGGCAAGCCGGACATGGCGATGGCCGGCGGCACGGACGCGAGCAAGCTGCCGGGCGCGCTGCAGTCGGTGCAGGCCTGGGTCGCAGAGCGGGTCTAGTCTTGTCTTTCCCTTCCCCTCCGGGGGAGGGCAGGGGGGCGCTCCAGGGCGCCCCTTTCCATTTCGGCGCCGAGAATGCCCCCACCCCAGTCCTCCCCCGGAGGGGAGGGAGCCTGCAGGCAGCCGTCCGTCCTTTGACCAGGATCAAGGTTTCGCCCAGCCTCTCCGGCAATATCGGCATTCAGGTACTGCAATACCGATTTAGCTGGAGGCGACATGGAGACACAAGGACTGGACCGCGAGGCCGAGCTCGACGAGATCCTGGAGTACTGCAACACGCTCAGGCAATCGCCGCCGCCGGCGGACGATGCGCTGCCCGACGGGTTCACCGGCACCCTCGGCCACTTCCCCGTGTACTTCCCCGAGGAGGTGGCGCATGCCGCCGGCTTGCTGCCCGTCAACCTGCTGGGCGGGGGCAACAAGCTGGAGCTCAAGCACGCGGACGCGCACATGGGGTCGTTCATCTGCTCGATCTGCCGCTCCACGACGGAGATGGGGCTCAACGGCCAGCTGAAGGGGCTCAAGGGCTTCATCACCCACCCGATCTGCGATGCGGCCAAGCACCTGGCCGGCATCTGGTCCCGCAACATCCCGGACCAGCTCGCCCAGATCCTGTACCTGCCGCAGAACCCCAACACGCCCGGCGCCATCCGCTTCGTGGCGGCGGAGTACCAGCGCCTGCGCGGCGAGCTGGAGCGCCGCTCGGGCCGCGAAGCGACCGACCTGAAGCTGCGCGCCAGCATCCAGGCCTACAACCGCAACCGCGCGCTGGTGCGCGAGCTGTACGCGCTGCGCCGCGACGAGCCCTGGAAGGTGAGCTGCACCGAGTCCTACCTGCTGCTGCGCGCGCGCACGCGCATCCCGTGCGAGGCGCACAACGACCTGCTCGCGCGCGCACTCGACGGCATCCGCGCGCGCCACCGGCCGGCGCAGGACAAGCCGCGCGTGGTGTTCGTGGGCGGCTTCTGCGAGCAGCCGCCGCTGGAGATGCTGGAGGCGATCGACGACAACTGCTACGTGGTCGACGACGACCTGCTGATCGGCCTGCGCTGGCTCACCGCCGACGTGCCCGGCACCGGCGACCCGATCTGGGCGCTGGCCGAGAGTTTCGTGCAGCGCTGCGCGGCCAGCCCGGTGCAGCACGACGAGCGCAAGACGAAGGAAGCCTACCTGATGGAGATGATCGCCTCCAGCAAGGCCGAGGCGGCGATCGTCACCGCCGCCAAGTTCTGCGAGCCCGGGCTGGACGAGCAGGTGGCCTGGTCCAAGCACCTCGACCAGGTCGGCGTGCAGTACCTCGTGCTGGAGTTCGAGGAAAAGATGACCTCGTTCGAGCAGATGGCGATGCAGCTCGAGACCTTCGCCGAATCCCTCCTCTTCGCCACCGCCTGACCGGAGCCGCCCATGACCACCGAAACACTCGAACGCGCCGCCCCCCAGGCCGCACCGGCCGACGAGTTCAACCCGATCCAGGACGGCCAGCGCCTCATGAAGGCGTGGTACGCCGACCTCGAGCAGGCCAAGGCGCGCGGCCAGAAGGTCGCCAACGTCTTCGTGATGGGCAACGCCATCGAGATCCTGCGCACCTTCGACTTCCAGCTCGTGTTCCCGGAGATCAACTCGCTGCAGACGGGCGTCAAGAAGGTCTCCGAGGGCTACCTGCGCGAGTCCGAGGACTACGGCTACTCGCCCGACGTGTGCTCCTACGTCAAGGCCGACGTCGGCCTGATCCTGCGCCAGCAGAAGCACCCGGCAGGCACCATCCCGCACGCCGACATCGCCATCACCTCGAACATGTGCAGCACGTTCATCAAGTGGGGCGAGATCTGGGAGCGCATGCTGCATACCCCCACTTTCACGCTCGACCTGCCCGGCCAGCGCGGCTCGAACTGGCAGGTGCGGCGCGGCGACGCCCAGCACATGGCCGACTCGCAGTGGGTGGAGTCGCAGTTCCGCGACCTGATCACGCGCTGCGAGAACATCACGGGCAAGCGCTTCGATTTCGACAAGCTCGCGCAGGTGCAGGACCGCGTCAACCGCATGGTCTACCACTGGAACAACGTGATGGCGCTCAACCGGGTCTGCCCCGCGCCCTACAACGCGATGCTGGACGGCCTGACGTACATCGGCATCATGAACGTCTACCGCGGCACCGAGGAAGGCGTCGAGTACATGCGCCGGCTGGAGGAGCAGCTGCGCGCCAAGGTGGCCCGCGGCGAGGGCCGCGTGAAGGAGGAGCGCTTCCGGCTGCTGTTCTCCGGCACGCCCTGCTACGTGTCCATGCGCCGGCTGGTGGAACTGTTCGAGTCCTGGGGCGGGGTGTTCGCGTATTCCGACTACCTCACCTTCGCCGCCGGCGGCATGGACGCAGGCGAGATGGTGTACGACACCTCGCGCCCGCTCGAGAGCCTGGCCGAGATCTCCGCCCTGGCGGCGCAACGCGGCCTGTCGAACCAGTTCTTCGCCCACGAGCGGCTGGCGCAGCAGATCAAGGAGTACGACGTCGACGGCGTCGTCTTCCACGGCATCAAGAGCTGCCGCTTCGTCTCCTCCGGCATGGCCGACACGCGCAACTACCTGAACCAGCGGATGAACATCCCGAGCCTCTACGTCGAGTCGGACCTGATCGACCCGCGCTACTGGTCCGACGCCCAGATCAAGAACCGGGTCGACGCCTTCTTCGAGTCCCTGCACCAGCGCGGCGGCCCGCCGCCCCTGGCCCGCGCGCAGGCCGCCATCGCCAACGGGAGCGCCCAATGAGATACATCGCCGGCGTCGACGTCGGATCCACCCAGACCAAGGCAGTGATCCTGGACGAGAACGGAACGATGGTCGGGCGGGCCCTGCTCGACATGGAAACCAGCATGGTCACGATCGCGCAGGATGCCTTCCGCGCGGCCCTGGCCAACGCGGGCCTGCAGGAGGAGCAGGTGGCGCGCATCGCCAGCACGGGCTACGGCCGCTACAACGTGTCGTTCGGCCATGAGCAGGTGACCGAGATCACCTGCCACGCACGCGGCGCCGTGTTCCTGTTCCCCGGCACCCGCACGGTGATCGACATCGGCGGGCAGGACACCAAGGCGATCGCGGTGAAGCCGGACGGCCAGGTTGCCGACTTCACCATGAACGACAAGTGCGCCGCCGGCACCGGCCGCTTCCTCGGCGCGGCGTCCTATGCGCTGGAAATGTCGCTGGGCGACCTGGGGCCGCTGGCACTGAAGTCGCAGAACCCGGTGCGCATCACGACCACCTGCACCGTGTTCGCGGAGTCCGAGATCATCAGCCACCTGTCGCGCGGCATCCTGCCCGAGGACGTGCTGATGGGCGTGCACCAGGCGATCACCAGCCGCTGCGTCTCGCTGGCGCGCCGCGTCGGCGTGCACTCGGAAGTGACCTTCACCGGCGGCGTGAGCCGCAACCAGGCGATGGTCAAGCTGCTGGAGGACGCGGTGGGCATGAAGATCAACGTCAGCCCTGACGCCCATTTCTGCGGTGCGCTGGGGGCCGCCCTGTTCGCCCGCGACCACGTTCTCGCGCATGCCACCCAGCCCGCTGCGCTCGCCGAGGAGAAAGCATGATCTACGTTGTGGGACTCGACATCGGATCCACCTACACCAAGGCGATCGCGCTCGATGGCGACTGCAAGGTGGTCGGCACGGCCGTGCGCCGCACCGGCTTCAAGCTGGCGCAGGCCTCGGAGGCGGTCTTCGACGACCTGCTGGCGAACTGCAAGCTGCAGCGCGGCGACATCACCTACGTCGGGGCGACCGGCTATGGCCGCTACACCGTCGCCTACCGGAATGCGCAGATCACGGAACTGACGGCCCATGCCCAGGCGGCGGTGCACCTGTTCCCGGACACGCGGACCATCCTGGACATCGGCGGCCAGGACATCAAGGCCATCAAGGTCGACGACCAGGGCCGGGTGAAGGCGTTTCGCCTGAACGACAAGTGCGCGGCCGGCACCGGCGCCTTCCTCGAAAAGACGGCGCGCTACCTCGGCCTGACCACGGAGGACATCGGCCCGTACGCGCTGCGCTCGACGGATCCGAAGGCGATCAGCAGCGTCTGCGCGGTGTTCGCGGAGTCGGAGGTGATCAACCACCTGTCCAACGGCATTCCGGCCGAGGACATCATGATGGGTGCCATGGTGTCGCTCGGCGGCCGGGCGATCCAGCTGATGCGCCGGGTCGGCCTGGAGCCCGGCTACATGCTGACCGGGGGAATGACCCGCAACGCCGCCATGGTGAAGGCCCTCGAGAGCGCACTCGGGGAGACCTTCCACGTCGCGCCGAACGGCCTCGGCCAGCTCAATGGCGCCTACGGCGCCGCCTACCTCGGCCTGCGGCGCGTGCAGAAGCTGCTCGCCGAGGGCAAGCCGATCCCGCCCACGGCGGCCCAGCTCGGGCAGGCCCAGGGGGTGCAGACCGTGCGCCGGTGGTCGGCCATGGCGGCGACGCGCCGGCGCTTCGAGCCGTGCGGCGAGACCGGCGGCCAGACGGGCGAGTGCCCGGTCGTGATCGTCAAGAAGGCACCGGCCGCTTCCGAGCGCGCCGCCGCCTGAGGAGGCCGGCATGACCCACGTCGTCACCGAAGCGTGCATCAACTGCAAGCACACCGACTGCGTCGAGGTGTGCCCCGCCGATTCGTTCCACGAGGGCGCGAACTTCCTGGTGATCAACGCCGACACCTGCGTGGATTGCATGGCCTGCGTGGCCGCGTGCCCGACCAACGCGATCTACGCCGACAGCGACGTGCCGGCGGACCAGCGCAAGTTCATCGCGCTGAACGCCGAACTCGCGCGCGACTGGCCCGTCATCGTGAAGCGGCGCGAGCCGCTGCCCGATGCCGCGCACTGGGCCGGCGTGGCGGGCAAGTTGGACCAGTTGCAGCATTCCTGAGCGGCCCGCAGCCGACGAGGAGGAACGGATGGAAACGATCACCAGCTACATGGAGCAGGACCACGACCGCATCGACGGCCATGCCGCACGCGCCACCGCCGCGGCCGGCGCGCAGGACTGGAGCACCCTGCAGGACCAGGGAAGCGAATTCCTGCGGCGGCTGCAGCGGCACATCGAGATCGAGGAGGACCTGCTGTTCCCCGCCTTCGAGCAGCGCACCGGCATGGTGGCGGCAGGGCCGTCCCGGCAGATGCGCGACGAGCACGAGTGGATGCAGCCGATCCTGGTGCGCATGCAGCAGGCGCTGGCCGCCAACGACGGCGCCGAATGGCAGCGCGCGACGCGCTCGCTGCTGGACATCCTGGAGCCGCACAACGTGAAGGAGGAGCAGATGATGTATCCGATGCTGGAGGATGCGGCCGGCGCGGATGCACAGGAGCTGCTGCTGCAGGTCAGGCGGAGGGCGCTCTGAGCGCGGGCTGAAGTTCGCGGCATCGGCCGCTCCTACAATGGGCCGATGCCCACCGGCCGCGACGACGCCCGCATCCGTCCGCCGGAGCGTCCCCTGCAGCGGGGCCCCTGGCGGGCCGCATCGCTGCTGTCGTCCCCGCACAAGCTGTGCTTCTTCTGGGCCGGCATCCAGTGGGCGGTCGCTGCGCTGTGGTGGGCGCTGCATCAATTCGCGCAAGCCGTGGGCGCCGGCTGGTCCTGGCAGGTCCCTCCTGCCGCGGCCCATGGCCTGTGGTTCAGCCTCGGGCCTATGCCGCTGTTCATCGCGGGCTTCATGTTCACGGCCGGTCCGAAGTGGCTGCGCCAGCCCCCGGTGGACGCCCGTGCGCTGCGCCTGCCGGTCGCCGGCTTCACCGCGGGGTGGGCCCTGGCCGCCATGGGCTTCCAGGCCGGCGCCCTCCTGGCGGCCGCCGGCCTGGGCCTCGCTGCCCTCGCGTGGAGCGTGCTGGCGATGCGCCTGCTTCTCCTGGTCACGCGCAGCACGGAAACGGACCGCATGCATCCCAAGGCCCTTGTGGCGGGCGCGCTTGCGATCGGCGCGTGCCTGGCGGCCTCCGCGGTGGCCGTGGCGATCGGGCGCGCGGATGCCCTGGGCAGCCTGGCGCGGCTCGGCCTCTGGTGGGGCATCGCCACGGTGTTCATCGTCGTCTCGCACCGCATGCTGCCCTTCCTGGGCGATGGCGGCTGGCCGCGGCTGGACGCCCGCTGGCCGGCCTGGCCGCTGTGGCTGCTGGCGTCGGTGCCGGCGGTGCAGGGCGCGGCGGCACTCGCGCCCGCGTGGCTGGCGCCGCGGCCCGGCTGGCGCTGGCTGATCGCGGCCCATCTCGCCCTGGCCGCTGCCGCGAGCCTGCGCCTGTCCTTGCGCTGGCTCGGAACGCCGCCCTTGAAGCAGCCGATGGTGGCGATGCTGTTTCGCCCCCTGCTGTGGTGGAACGCGGCCCTGGTGCTGGGTGCTTTCTCCTGGTTGCCGGCCATCGCGCCGGCGCTGGGCGCCCGCCTGGAGATGGCGGCCCTGCATGCGCTGTCGCTCGGTTACCTGGGCGGGACGATGCTGGCGATGGTGACGCGGGTGAGCAGCACGCACAGCGGCCGGCCGCACCCGATCGACGCGGTCGCGCGGCGGCTGAACGTGCTGCTGCAGGTGACCGTCTTCGCGCGCGTGGCGGCAGCCTTGTGGCCTGCTTCGGCCGTCCTGCTGCTGCCCGTCGCGGGCGCCGGATGGCTCGCCGTGGCCGCGACCTGGGCGCTGCGGCACGGCCGCTGGCTGGGCGAACCGCGGGCCGACGGGGGACCCGGGTGAGCGGGGCGCGCCGCCGGCCGGAACGCGCCGGCCACCTGCTTCGTCATTCCCGCGCAGGCGGGAATCCACGCGGCTGCGCGCCTGCCCTGGCCCCCCGCCTGCGCGGGGCTGACGGGCTTCCCGTCAGCTCACTTCTTCTCGAAGACGACGTCCCACACGCCGTGGCCGAGGCGCAAGCCGCGATGCTCGAACTTCGTCAGCGGCCGGTACTCCGGCCTCGGCGCGAACCCGTGCGCGGTATTGCGCAACTGGTGCTCCGCCGACAGCACCTCCAGCATCTGCTGCGCATACGGCTCCCAATCCGTCGCGCAATGCAGGTAGCCGCCGCTGGCCAGCCGCGGCAGCAGCCTGGCCAGGAACTGCGGCTGCACCAGCCGCCGCTTGTTGTGGCGCGCCTTGTGCCACGGATCCGGGAAGAAGATGTGCACGCCGGCCAGCGAGGCGGGCGGCAGCATGTGCTCCAGCACCTCCACCGCGTCGTGCTGCACGATGCGGACGTTGGCCAGCCCCTGGTCGCCGATGCGTTTGAGCAGCGCGCCCACGCCCGGTGTGTGGACCTCGCAGCACAGGAAGTTCTTCTGCGGCATCAGCGCCGCGATGTGCGCCGTCGCCTCGCCCATGCCGAAGCCGATCTCCAGGATCGTCGGCGCCTCGCGGCCGAAGGCCTGCGCGAGATCGATGGGGGCGGGCTGGTAGGGCAGCAGGAACTGCGGGCCCAGCGTGTCGAGCGCGCGCTGCTGGCCGACCGTCGTGCGGCCGGTGCGCAGCACGAAGCTGCGGATGCCGCGGCGGGGAGGCACGCCCTGGGGCGTGTTCGATGGTTCGTGCATGCCCGGATTGTCACGTAGGCTGGCGGTGAGCCGCGCAGCGCGAACCCCAGCGCTTGCGCTGTCGCTGGGGTTCCGGCGCTGTCGCGCGTCACCGCCAGCCTACGGGAACCGGGCAGCCCACGCGGGCACCGCCTGCGCGAGCACGGCGTCCACGCCGCTGCGCGCATCGACGCCGATCCCCAGCACCGCGGCCGCGGCCGCGAGCGCGGCGGCGGGGTCCGCCACGTCCACCGGCGCCGCCCCGTTCTGCTTCGACAGCTTCTCGCCATTGGCCGCGAGCACCAGCGGCGCATGCAGGTACAGCGGCGTGGCGATCCCCAGTGCGCGCTGCAGCAGGATCTGGCGCGGCGTGTTGTCGACGAGGTCGGCGCCGCGCACCACGTGCGTGATGCCCTGGTCCGCGTCGTCGACGACCACCGCCAGCTGGTAGGCGAACAGCCCGTCGGCGCGCTTGAGGATGAAGTCGCCGACCTCCTCGGCGACGTTCTGCAGGTGCACGCCCACGCGCCGGTCGGTCCACGGCACCAGGCCTTCGGGCACGTGGAAGCGCCAGGCGCGCGCCTCCCGCGCACCGAGGCCGCCGCGGCAGGTGCCCGGGTAGACCAGCTCGCCATGCCGCGTGCGCTCGCGCCCCTGCGCGCGCAGCGCCAGCGCGATGTCCTTGCGCGAGCAGGCACAGGGGTAGGCCTTGCCTTCGCGCACCAGCCGGTCGAGCGCGGCCTGGTACAAGGGTTCGCGCTGCGATTGCCAGGTGGGCGGCTGGTCGGGCAGCAGGCTGCAGGCGGCGAGCTGGCGCAGGATCTCCTGGTCGGCGCCGGGCACGGTGCGCGGCCGGTCGACGTCTTCGATGCGCACCAGCCATTCGCCTGCACGGGCGCGCGCGTCCAGCCAGCTCGCGAAGGCGGCCACCAGCGAGCCGGCATGCAGCGGGCCGGTAGGCGAGGGCGCGAAGCGGCCGCGGTACCGCATCAGGCCGTCATCCCGCCCGGTGCCGCTCCAGCAGCGCGGCGCGCGTCGTGGCGCTTTCCAGCTGCGCGAGCCACCATTGCAGCGCCCGCCCCGGGCCCAGCGCGCTGGTGTTGCGCCACGCGTAGCTGAGACGGATGGTGCGCCGGCTGCCGCGCTGGATCTCGCGCGCGACCAGCCGGCCGGCCTCCAGGTAGGGACGCGCCAGCGGCTCCGGCAGGAAGCCGCCGCCGAGCCCGCGCAACTGCGCATCGAGCTTGGCCCGCATGCTGGGCACCGTCAGCACGTCCTGGCCGGCGAGCAGCCCGTAGGTGAGCGCGTTGCCGCGCTGCTGGGCGGAATCGGACACGGCGACCGCACGATGCCGGATCAGCACTTCATCGGCGATCGGCTCTTCGATCGTCGCCAGCGGATGGTGCGGGGCGACGGCGAACACGAAGCGCAGGTCGCCGAGCTCGTGGCTGGAAATGCCGGGCGTGGTGCCGGGCTCGACCAGCACGCCGAGCGCGAGGTCGGCACGGCCGGCGGTCAGCGCTTCGAGCGTGCCGCCCAGCGCCTCGTCGCGCAGCCGCAGGCGCGTGGTCGGCTCCAGGCCGTAGAAGGTCTCGGCCAGTTCCATCACGGTGGAGAACGAGAGGGCATTGTCGACGGCGACCGTGAACTCGGCTTCCCACCCGGTGGCGACGCGGCGCACCCGATGCGCCATCGCATCGATGTCCTGCAGCAGCTGCTGCCCGGCGCAGAGCAGTTCATTGCCGGCCGCCGTGAGCCGTGCCTGGCGCGAGCTGCGGTCGAACAGCAGCACGTCGAGCGCGTCCTCGAGCTGGCGGATGCGGTAGGTGACGGCGCTGGGCACCAGGCCCATCTCGCGGGCCGCCGCCGCGAAGCTGCCGTGGTCCGCCACCGCCTGCACGAGGCCGAAGGCGTCCGGGGTCAACACGTCGCGCGGGGAAGCCATCTCATCCGTTGTCGTCAGGAATTTTGAATGATGCCATCAATCACCAGCAGGTTCGGCAATGCCGGCGCGCTCCTACATTCGGTCTTTCCAAGGACACGCACGATGCTTACCGTACGCAGATCACAGGAACGCGGCCATGCCGACCACGGCTGGCTCAAGTCCTTCCACAGTTTTTCGTTCGCCGGCTATCACGACCCCGAGCACATGGGCTTTGGGAACCTGCGCGTCATCAACGAGGACCGCATCGCGCCGGGCACCGGCTTCGGCCAGCACGGCCACCGCGACATGGAGATCATCAGCTACGTGCTTTCCGGCGAGCTCGCGCACCGCGACACGCTGGGCAACGTCAAGGCCATCCCGCCCGGGGACGTGCAGCGCATGAGCGCGGGCCGCGGCGTGATGCACAGCGAGTTCAACCACGCCGAGGACCAGACCACGCACTTCCTGCAGATCTGGATCGAGCCGAACGTGCAGGGCATCGAGCCGAGCTACGAGCAGAGAGGCTTCGCCGAGGCCGAGAAGCGCGGCAAGCTGCGGCTGGTCGCCTCGCCCGATGGCGCGCAGGGCTCGGTGCAGATTCATGCCGATGCGCGCGTGTACGCGGGCCTCTTCAACGGCGACGAGACTGCCAGCATCGAGCTGGATGCGGCGCGGCCGGTCTACGTGCACGTGGTGCGCGGCGAGCTGTCCGTGAACGGCACGCGCCTGGCGGCCGGCGACGCGGCCAAGCTGCGCGGCGAGCGCACGCTGGCGATCGACCACGGCAAGGATGCCGAGGTGCTGGTCTTCGACCTGTCCGAGCACTGATCTTCATGTTCCCCACCCCTCCTGAAGGAGCTTCACCATGGCAACACTGACTTCGCCCCAATCCGGTTACTCCGTGAACACCGAGGCTGCCGCCGTGACGCCGGCGCAGAACGCGCTGGCGCTGATCGGCCGCGTGCTGATCGCACTGCTCTTCATCCCCTCCGGCTGGGGCAAGATCGCCGGCTTCTCGGGGCTGGTGGGCTACATCTCGTCCAAGGGCGTGCCGCTGCCCGAGGTGTGCGCCGCGATCGCGATCGCGACCGAACTGGGGCTCGGGCTCCTGCTCCTGGTCGGGTTCAAGGTCCGCTGGGTGGCGCTGCTGATGGCGATCTTCGTGCTCGTGATCACGCCGATCTTCCACAACTACTGGGCGGTGCCCGAGGCGCAGCTGATGGCGCAGAAGATGAACTTCTTCAAGAACATGGCGATCGCGGGCGGGCTGCTGGCGTTCGCGGCCTTCGGCGGCGGCACCTTCAGTGTCGACGGCCGTCGCAGGGACTGAGGGGATGGCCGAAACGGTGGTCGTCTACCACTCGGGCTACGGCCACACGCAGCGACTGGCGCAGGCGGTGGCCGAGGGCGCCGGCGCGCAGCTGCTCGCCATCGACGCGGAGGGCAACCTCCCCGCCGGCGGCTGGGAGGAACTGGCCGCCGCCGACGCGATCGTGTTCGGCTCGCCCACCTACATGGGCGGGCCGAGCTGGCAGTTCAAGAAATTCGCCGATGCCTCGTCGAAGCCCTGGTTCGGGCAGGCGTGGAAGGACAAGCTCTTCGCCGGCTTCACCAACAGCGGCAGCATCAACGGCGACAAGTCGAGCACCATGTTCTACTTCTTCACGCTGGCCATGCAGCATGGCGGCGTCTGGGTCGGCAACGGCATGATGCCGTCGAACGCGAAGGCGGCGCAGCGCAACGACGTGAACTGGATCGGCACCTTCGCCGGCGCCGCCTCGCAGACACCGATCGACGCGTCGGCCGCGGAGATGCTGCCCGGCGACCTCGAGACCGGCCGCCAGTTCGGGCAACGCGTGGCGACCGCGGCGCAGCGCTGGTCGCGTGGCAGGAGCGCCTGACGTGACCATCGCCCAGCAACTCACCGGCCACGAGAAGGACCTCGGTGGCGGCTTCCTCGTGCGGCGCCTGCTGCCCGACGCGCGCCAGCGCAGCGTCGGCCCCTTCATCTTCTTCGACCACTTCGGCCCCGCCCAGGAATTGCCTGGGGTGAACCATGACGTGCGGCCGCATCCGCACATCGGCCTGGCCACCGTCACCTACCTGTTCGAGGGCGCGATGATGCATCGCGACAGCCTCGGCACCGCGCAGCTGATCGAGCCGGGCGCGATCAACTGGATGACCTCGGGGCGCGGCATCGTGCATTCGGAGCGGCGCCCCGATCACCTGCGCGACGTGGCCTTCGTGAACCACGGACTGCAGCTCTGGACGGCGCTGCCGCTGGCGCACGAGGAAACGGAACCCTCGTTCTCGCACACGCCGGCGCAGGCGATCCCCGAATGCAGCGTGGGCGACGCGCGCGTGCGGGTACTGGTGGGCGAGGCCTTCGGCGTGCGCTCGCCGGTGCCGGCGCTCTCGCGCACGCTGTACCTCGACGTGCGGCTGCCGGCGGGCGGGCGCATGGATCTGCCGGCGCTGGAGGCGCAGCAGGCGATCTATGCACTGGAAGGCGAGCTGCAGGTGGATGACGCGCCGCTGGCGCTGCGCCGCATGGCGGTGCTGGAGCCGGGCGGGGCCGTGACCTTGTTCGCGCCCGCCGGGGCACGGCTGGTGCTGGTGGGCGGCGATGCGCTGGATGCCCCGCGCCACATGTGGTGGAACTTCGTCTCCAGCCGCAAGGAGCGGATCCTGCAGGCCGGCGAGGATTGGAAGGCGATGCGGATGGGGACGGTGCCGGGGGATGAGGCGGAATTCATTCCGCTGCCGCCGACGCCGATGACGCCGCCCGAACCGCGTTCGTGACATCCGTCACCCCCGCGTAGGCGGGGGCCCAGAGCCGCCGCGCAGCGGCGGTGGATTCCCGCCTGCGCGGGAATGACGTCGGCCAGGTTTCCTAAAATGGCCCCATGTTCGTCCACCTGCGCCTGCACACCGAATTCTCCGTCGTCGACGGCACCAACCGCATCGACGAGATCGTGAAGGCGGCGGCCGCGGATGCGCAGCCCGCCCTGGCCATCACCGACCTGAACAACATGTTCGGGGCGATCAAGTTCTACAAGGAAGGCCGCGGCAAGGGCGTCAAGCCCGTGGTCGGTTGCGAGCTGATGCTGCAGGGCCTCGGCCCCGACGCCCAGGCGGTCTCGCGCGCCATCGTGCTGGTCCAGAACCACCAGGGCTACCTGAACCTGTGCGAGATCCTCGCCCGTGCCTGGACCGTCAACGTGGTGCGCGCCCAGGCCGTGGCGAAGCTGGAATGGCTGCAGGAGCTCAATGCGGGCCTGATCCTGCTGTCCGGTGCGCAGGCCGGCGCCATCGGCCAGGCGCTGCTGCAGGGCGACGAGAGCCGCGCCGGGGAACTCGCGCTGCAGCTCGCCGGCATTTTCCCGCACCGCTTCTACCTGGAACTGCAGCGTGCCGGCCGCCCCGAGGACGAGCCGCACGTGGCCGCCGCCGTCCAACTGGCCGCCCGCCTGAAGCTGCCCGTGGTCGCCACGCACCCGGTGCAGTTCACGAAGGAAGACGACTACGAGGCGCACGAGGCGCGCGTCTGCATCTCGGAAGGCGAGATCCTCGGCAACCCGCGCCGGGTGCGCCGCTTCACGCGCGAGCAGTACTTCAAGACCCAGGCGCAGATGGAGGCGCTGTTCGAGGACATCCCCTCGGCGATCACCAACACGCTGGAGATCGCGCGCCGCTGCAACCTGGTGCTGGAACTGGGCAAGCCGCGGCTGCCCAACTTCCCCACGCCCAACGGCATGCCGATCGAGGAGTACTTCCGTTACGCCTCGCACGAGGGCCTGAACGAGCGCCTTGCGCATCTGTTCGCCGACGAGGCTGAGCGCGAGAAGCAGCGGCCGCGCTACGAGGAGCGGCTGGAGTTCGAGCTCGAGATCATCCTGAAGATGGGGTTCCCGGGCTACTTCCTGATCGTGGGCGACTTCATCAACTGGGCCAAGAACCATGGCTGCCCGGTCGGTCCGGGCCGCGGCTCCGGCGCCGGCTCGCTGGTCGCGTACGCGCTGAAGATCACCGACCTCGACCCGCTGCAGTACAGCCTGCTGTTCGAGCGCTTCCTGAACCCGGAACGCGTGTCGATGCCCGACTTCGACATCGACTTCTGCCAGGGCAACCGCGACCGCGTGATCGAGTACGTGAAGGAGAAGTACGGCCGCGACGCCGTGTCGCAGATCGCCACCTTCGGCACGATGGCCGCGCGCGCCGCGGTGCGCGACGTCGGCCGCGTGCTGGACATGAGCTACACCTTCTGCGACGGCATCAGCAAGCTGATCCCGAACAAGCCCGGCACGCACATCACGATCGCCGACGCGCTGGAGCAGGAGCCGATCCTCAAGGAACGCTACGAGCGCGAGGAGGAAGTGCGCACGCTGCTGGACCTGGCGCAGAAGCTCGAAGGCATGACGCGCAACGTCGGCATGCACGCCGGCGGCGTGCTGATCGCGCCCGGCAAGCTCACCGACTTCACGCCGCTGTACCAGCAGCCTGGCAGCGATTCCGCGGTGAGCCAGTACGACAAGGACGACGTGGAGGCCGCCGGCCTGGTCAAGTTCGACTTCCTGGGCCTCGCCACGCTCACCATCCTGGAACTGGCGCGCGAATTCATCGTGCGGCGCCATCCGAGCCGGCAGGACTTCAGCTTCGAGACCGTGCCGCTGGACGACGCGCGCACCTACAAGCTGTTCACCGACGGCAAGACCGAAGCCGTGTTCCAGTTCGAATCGCGCGGCATGCAGGGCATGTTGCGCGACGCCAAGCCGTCGCGGCTGGAAGACCTGATCGCGCTGAACGCGCTGTACCGCCCGGGCCCGATGGACCTGATCCCCAGCTTCGTGGCCCGCAAGCACGGGCGCGAGACGGTGGAGTACCCGCATCCCGCGGTGGCGGAGATGCTCAGCGAGACCTACGGCATCATGGTCTACCAGGAACAGGTGATGCAGACGGCGCAGATCCTGGGCGGCTATTCGCTCGGTGGCGCGGACCTGCTGCGCCGGGCCATGGGCAAGAAGAAGGCCGAGGAGATGGCCGTGCACCGGGAGCGGTTCCGCGAGGGCGCGAACAAGACGCACGGCATCCCCCAGGACAAGGCCGACGAGATCTTCGACCTGATGGAGAAGTTCGCGGGCTACGGCTTCAACAAGTCGCACGCCGCCGCGTACTCGCTGCTGGCGTACCACACGGGCTGGCTGAAGGTCCATTTCACGGCGGAGTTCTACTGCGCCAACATGACCATCGAAATGGACAACACCGACAAGCTGAAGGTGTTGCACGAGGACGCGGTCAAGAACTTCGGCATGACCTTCGAGCCACCGGACGTCAACCGCGGTGCCTGGCGCTTCGAGCCGATCTCGGACAAGGTGATCCGCTACGGCCTGGGCGCGATCAAGGGCACGGGCCAGTCGGCGATCGAGGCGATCGTGGCGGCGCGCGAGGAGGGCGGGGCTTTCAAGAGCCTGTACGACTTCTGCTGCCGTGTGGACCGCTCGCGCATCAACAAGCGCACGGTGGAAGCGCTGATCAAGGCCGGTGCCTTCGACTGTTTGACGCTCCATCGCGCCTCGCTGGTGGCGACCATCGACCGCGCGTACGAGTTCGCCGCGGCGCAGGAAGCCAACGCCAACCAGGGCGGCCTGTTCGACATGGGCGACACGCACGGCGCGAGTCACCAGGAGCCGGACCTGGTGGAGGCCACGCCCTGGGGCGTGAAGGAGCGCCTGTCGCAGGAAAAGACGGCGATCGGCTTCTACCTCTCGGGCCACCTGTTCGACGAAGTGGAGCGCGAGGTGCGCCGATTCTGCCGCCGCAGGATCGAGGAACTGGTGGACACGCGCGACATCCTGATGCTGGCGGGCATCGTGACGGACCTGCGCATCATCAACGGCCAGCGCGGCAAGCTGGCGCTGTTCAAGCTGGATGACAAGAGCGACACGATCGAGGCCGCCGCCGACGAATCGGTGTTCAACTCGCACAAGGCGTGGTTCAAGGACGACGAGCTGATCGTGGTGCAGGCCAAGCTGCAGCCCGATCGCTTCTCCGGCGGCTTCCGCCTGAACATCCAGCAGATCTGGGACCTGGCGACGGCGCGCTGCCGCTTCGGCAAGTACCTGAAGGTGGCCGTCAACGGCGCGGTGCCGGACATCCAGCGCCTGGTGCGCGACTTCCCGCCCAGGCGGGAGATGACGGAGCAGGGCGAACTGGTGCGCGGCTTGCCGGTGCGGCTGGAAGTGCTGCGCGAGCAGGCGCGGGCCGAGCTGCAACTGGGCGAACAGGCGAAGTTCTTCCCGACCGACGCCGCGCTCGCCAGCTGGATGGCCCAGGCCTACCAGGGCCAGGCGCAGGTGGTGTACGAGGGTTGAGAAACCGGAGAACCGAACGCAAAAGCCGCAAAAAAGATCGCAAAGGACGCAAAAAAGAGCATTGAAGGAAGACTTGTCTCCTTTCGCGGCTTTCGCGTAACCTTTGCGGCCTTTGCGTTCGGTTGTCCGTCTTCCGGTTCTCCCCCCTAAGCGGCTTCCGTCTCGATCGGCGCCGCGAGCGTGTAGCGGCCCTGGATGCGCGCGCGCTGCAGTTTGCGCACGCTGCCCGCGGGCACCGCGTCGTGGCGGTGCATCACGGTGAGGTTGTTCCACAGCACGATGTCGCCCGGCTGCCAGCGGTGGCACAGGCTCACCGCATCGGCCGTGCCATAGCTCCAGGCGATGTTCAATAGCCGCTCGGATTCGGCCTGCGGCACTTCCATGATCCGCGCATCCCGCCGCGTGCCCAGGAACAGCGAGTGCTCGCCTGTCTCCGGCTGCATGATCACCATGGGATGGGCGTGCGGCCCGTGCTGGATGGCGAGCCAGCGCAGGCGCGCCACCAGGTCCGGCGCGATCAGGCGCAGGGCGGCAGGCAGGCAGGCGAACCAGGTCGCGCCGCCGCTTTCCGGCGCCTTGCACGCGTGCAGCAGGCAGGCGAAGGCAGGGCGTTCGGCCCACGCGAGTTCGACGCCCCAGGACGATTCCGCGGCGCCCAGGTCCGGCAGCGGGTCGACCTGCCCGAAGCGCGCGGCGAAGGCCTCGAAGCCGGGACGGTCCAGGCCGTGGCCACGCAAGACCAGCAGGTGCTGCCGCTGCCACAAGGCATAGAGCTGGCGGAAACCCGCGGCATCGAGACCGGCGAGGGGGATGCCTTCCAGCAGGGCGCCAAAAGCGGGCGAGAGGGGTTCGTGGAGCATGCGTTTCCTCGGGGGCGCGTCGAGCTGCGCGCTTGGTGCCAGTGTTGGCGAGATCGGCGACCCTGCCAAGCACGGCGGCCCGCGGCGCGCCGGCCTTACGTATCCTTGCACGCGCCCCTGTCAGAAATGACAGGGCGCTCCGCGACCGGCTTTCAGAGGGAGGTCCGCCGCTTGCCCGGCCCGCACCCTGTCAGATCTGACAGTGCGCCGGCGCAACGCACGCAGCGCGTCAGCCCTTGGGCTTGAACTCGATGACGACCGGCGAGGGCACGCGGCCATCGACGTCGCGTGGCAGGACCTCGGTCTTGTCGAGGGCGCGCAGCACCGCATCGTCCCAGGCCTTGACGC
Organism: Ramlibacter alkalitolerans; assembly: GCF_016722765.1. Lineage (GTDB taxonomy): Bacteria > Pseudomonadota > Gammaproteobacteria > Burkholderiales > Burkholderiaceae_C > Ramlibacter > Ramlibacter alkalitolerans. The sequence continues at coordinate 211,753 of NZ_JAEQND010000006.1, forward strand.
CGCTGGACTTCTTCAGGCGGCGGCTCACGATCGTGCCGTCCGGGGCCAGGCGCACCTCGACTTCGGCTTCCGGGTTGCCGCTGACCGTGTCGGTGAAGACGATGTTGGGCCGCACGCGCGCGATGACGCGGCCGGCCCAGCCCGCCGACGGGCCCGAGGAATGGGCCGCGGTGCCGGTGGAAGAGGGCGCGCCGGTGCCGGCCATGCCCTGCATGCGCCGCATGTTCTCCTCGCGCAGCTGCGCGAGCCGCTTGACCTCGCGCGCTTCCTTCGCCTCCTGCTCCTTGCGCTTCTTCTCTTCTTCCTTGCGCTTGGCTTCGGCGACCAGGCGCGCCTGCTCGCGCGCCTGCTCCTTCTTCTTCGCGAGTTCCTCCTCGTGCTTCTTCTTCGCCTCGAGCTTGCGCTTCTCCTCGCGTTCGCGCTGCAGTTCCTCCTGCCGCTCGCGTTCGAGCTCGCGCTTCTTCTCCCGCTCCAGCGCGATCTGCGCGTCGCGCTGCACCTGCGGGTCGGGCGCCGGTGGCGCACGGACGACCGGCGGCGGTGCCGGCACCGGAGCGGGGGCCGGCGGCGGAGGAGGTGGCGGAGGCGGAGCGGGCGGCGCCGCTTCCTGCGGCACGGCGGCCCAGAGCTCGGCCTCCACGGCCACGTTCTGGCTTTCGCGCTGCCACTTCAGGCCGTGCGTGAGGCCGGCCACCAGCAGCGCGTGCGCGAGCACCGCCAGCGCGAAGCCGCGCCACATCGCATCCTGCTTGGGCGGCGCGAATTCGAGGCGATCGGCGGCGGTGTCCATGGCTTGCCTAGCGCGCGACCTGCACCGACAGGCCCACCCGCTGGACACCCGCGCGCTGCAGCGTGTCCATCACCTTCACCACGGTTTCGTACTTCACGTTGCGGTCGGCGCTGATCACGACGGCGACGCTGCCGGGCGGCTGCCCGGACTGCGCCTGCAGCACCGCGGGCGCGATGTCCTTGAGCACCATGGACTGGGTCTTGTCGCCGCTTTTCAGCTGCAGGGCCTCGTCCTTGCCGACCAGCACCTGCACGACCTGGTCCGGCTGGCGTGCGGCCTTGCCGACGGTGGGCAGGTCGATCAGGCTGGGCGTGATCAGCGGTGCGGTCACCATGAAGATGATCAGCAGCACCAGCATGACGTCGATGAACGGGACCATGTTGATCTCGTTCATCGAGCGGCGACCGCGGCCGCGATGGGCGACGGACGCCATCAGTGCCTTCCCGATGACGGAATGACTCCGCACATGGCGAAGCCGTCATCGACGCCGCAGGCGAGGTCATGCGCGAAGCGCGTCATCATCAATGCCCCGACGCGGACTGCGCGCCCAGGTTGCGCTGCAGGATGTTGGAGAACTCCTCGATGAAGGTCTCCAGCTTGATCGCGACGCGGTCGATGTCGCGGGCGAAGCGGTTGTACGCGACGACGGCGGGGATCGCGGCGAACAGGCCCAGCGCGGTTGCGACCAGCGCCTCGGCGATGCCGGGCGCGACCGTGGCGAGCGTGACCTGCTGCAGCGCGCCCAGCCCGGTGAAGGCATGCATGATGCCCCACACCGTGCCGAACAGGCCGACATAGGGCGACACGGAAGCCACGGAGCCCAGGAAGGACAGGTGCGTCTCGACCACGTCGAGTTCGCGCTGGAAGCTGGCCCGCATCGCGCGCCGCGCGCCGTCCAGCAGCGTGGCGGCATCGCTGATGTGGCGCTCGCGCAGCTTCTGGTATTCGCGCATGCCGGAGGCGAAGATGCGTTCCATGGGCCCGGCCAGCTTGGCGTTCTGCGCCGCCGCCGAGAACAGGTCGTTCAGGCTGGTGCCGGACCAGAAATCGCGCTCGAATTCGTCGTTCTTGCTGTTCACGCTGCGCAGCGCGAACAGCTTGCCGAAGATGGCGGCCCAGCTCGTGACGGAGACGATCAGCAGCAACAGCATCACCAGCTGCACGACGAGGCTGGCGCCGAGCACGAGTTGGAGGATCGACAGGTCTTGGTTCATTCGCGGTTGAGGATTGCCAGGAGGGCGGGCGGGATGCGGCCGGGCCGCAATGTCTTGTCGTCGACCCAGCCGATGCGGATCGTGCCTTCGGCCAGCAGCGTGTCGTCGCGCCGCGCCTGCTGCCCGATTATCAGAGACGCTTTGCCAACGCTCTTCAACTCGGCCGTAACAAGAAGTTCGTCATCGAGCCTGGACGGCGCCAGGTAACGCACGGAAGTTTCGCCCACGATGAAGATGCCGCCCGCGCTCGCGCGCAGCGCGCCTTGCGAGATGCCCAGCGAACGCAGCCACTCGGTGCGGGCGCGCTCGAAGAACTTGAGGTAATTGGCGTAGAACACGATGCCGCCCGCATCGGTATCTTCCCAGTAGACGCGGACCGGCCAGGCAAAGACCTGGTGGGCGCTCATTCGAGCAGGCCCTTCAGCCGGGCCGCCGCTTCCTGCAGCTGCGCCATCGAATTGGCAGTGGAAAAGCGGATGAAGCGCCCGGTGTCCGCATGGCCGAAGTCGCGGCCCGGCGTCACGGCGACGTGGGCCCGGCGCATCACCTCGAAGGCGAAGTCCCAGCTGCCCTGCACGCCGAGGTGCCGCGCGGCCGCCTCACAGTCGGCCCACGCGTAGAAGGCGCCATCGGGCACCACCGGAACGGCCAGCCCCATCGCCTGCAGCTGCGGGATGAACCAGTCGCGGCGGGCCCGGAACTCGGCGCGCCGGCGCTCGTATTCGGCCAGGCTCTCGGGCTCGAAGCAGGCCAGCGCCGCGTGCTGCGCCACGGTGCTGGGGCAGATGAACAGGTTCTGCGCCAGGCGTTCGAGCGGCGCGACCAGCACCTCCGGCACCACCAGCCAGCCGAGGCGCCAGCCGGTCATGTTGAAGTACTTGGAGAAGCTGTTGATGCTGATCACCTGGTCGTCGAGCGCCAGGGCCGTGTGGCCGAAGGTGTCGTCGTGCGACAGGCCCAGGTAGATCTCGTCCAGCAGCGTGATGCCGCCCTGGGCCTTCACGAAGCCGTGGATGCGGCGCAGTTCGTCGGGATGGATCGAGGTGCCGGTGGGGTTCGACGGCGATGCGAGCAGCACGCCGCGGGTGCGCGGACCCCAGTGCTCTTCGACCTTGGCGGCGCTGAGCTGGTAGCGCTCGGCCGCCGTGGTGGGGATCAGCACCGCGTCGCCTTCGGCGGCGCTCACGAAGTGCCGGTTGCACGGATAGCTCGGATCCGGCATCAGGATCTCGTCGCCGGCCTCGATCAGCGCCAGGCAGGCCAGTTGCAAGGCCGCGGAGGCGCCCGCCGTCACCACGATGCGGCTGGCCGGCACGGTCACGCCGAAGCGCGTGCGGTACCAGCCGCTGATGCGCTCGCGCAGCGCGTGCAGGCCGGTGGCGTCGGTGTACTGCGTGCGGCCGTCGCGGATCGCCCTTTCCGCCGCTTCCTGCACCAGCGGCGGCGCGGTGAAGTCCGGTTCGCCGATGTTCAGGAAGATCATGGGGCTCGCGCTGCGCGCCACTTCGCGCGCGAGCTGCGAGGCGGCCTTGGCCACCTCCATCACGTAGAACGGTTCGATGCGCTCGGCGCGCTTCGAAATCCTCATGGCCTCGCCTTGCCGGTGGCGCGGTCCGCTTCCACTTCCAGCGAACGCAGCTGCGGCGCGAGTCCGTTGAGCACGCCGTTGACGTACTTGTGGCCGTCGGTGCCGCCGAACTCCTTGGCCAGTTCGATGCATTCGTTGAGCACGACGCGCCAGGGCACGTCGGGCGCATGCAGGAACTCGTAGGTGCCGATCCACATCACCGCATGCTCGATGGGCGAGATCTCCTCCAGCCGGCGATCGAGCAGGGGCAGGATCAGCGCGTCGAGCTGGGCGGCCTCGCGGATGCAGCCGTGCAGCAGGGCGTCGTAGTGCACCGCGTCGGCCTTGTGGAAGCCGGAGAGGCCGCGGGTGAACTGGTCGATCGACTCGGCGTCCTGCTTGCCCACCAGGTGCTGGTAGAGCGCCTGCACCGCGAATTCGCGGGCGCGGCTGCGCGGCGGCTTGGTCGACGTCTTGCGAGCGGGCGTGGCGGTCATCCGAGCTCGTCCACCAGATTGGCCATCTCGATGGCGACCAGCGCCGCGTCGCGGCCCTTCTCGACCTGCCGCGCGAGCGCCTGTTCCATGTTCTCGGTGGTGAGGATCGCGTTGGCGACCGGCAGCTGGTAGTCCAGCGCCACGCGCGTCACGCCGGCGGCCGATTCGTTCGACACCAGCTCGAAGTGGTAGGTCTCGCCGCGGATCACGCAGCCCAGCGCCACCAGGGCGTCGTAGCCGCCCTTCTCGGCCATGGCCTGCAGGGCGATCGGCACCTCCAGGGCACCGGGGACCAGCACGTGGTCGATGTTCTTCTCCTGCACGCCGCGCGCGATCAGTTCGTTGCGGCAGGCCTTCGCCAGCGCGTCGGTCACGCCCTGGTTGAAGCGCGCCTGCACGATGCCGATGACCAGTTCCTTGCCGTCCAGCCGGTCGGCCGTGCCCTTGTCTGCACCAAACATGGAAACCCTCGAAAAACGTTTCAGTCGGGGCGGTGGATGTAGCCCGCCACTTCCAGGCCGTAGCCGGCCATGCTGGGCATGCGCCGCGGCGTGCCCATGAGGTTCATGCGCTGCACGCCCAGCTCGCGCAGGATCTGCGCGCCCACGCCGTAGGTCCGCAGGTCCATGCGCCCGCGCTCGGGCGCATGGGAGGCCTTGGCCGTGCCTTCGAACTGCGCCAGCAGCTGCTCCGCCGTCTCGCCGCAATTGAGCAGCACCGCCACGCCGTGGCCGGTGGCCGCGATGTGCGTGAGGCTCTGGTCCAGGCTCCACGAATGCATCGGCCGCTGGATCTCCAGCGCGTCGAGCACGGAGAGCGGCTCGTGCACCCGCACCGGCACTTCCTGACCGGGCTGCCACGCGCCTTTCACCAGCGCGAGGTGCAGGCCCTGGCTGGGCTTGTCGCGCCACGCATGGGCGACGAAGTCGCCGAAGGCGGTGGTGATGGGGCGCTCGCCGATCTTGTGCACCAGCGATTCGTTGCGGCTGCGGTAGTGGATCAGGTCGGCGATGGTGCCGATCTTCAGGCCGTGTTCGGCGGCGAACAGCTGCAGGTCCGGCAGGCGGGCCATGGTGCCGTCGTCCTTCATGATCTCGCAGATCACCGCGGCGGGCGTGAGCCCCGCGATGGCGGCGAGGTCGCAGCCGGCTTCGGTATGGCCGGCGCGCATCAGCACGCCGCCGTCGACGGCCTGCAGCGGGAAGATGTGGCCCGGCTGCACCAGGTCGGCGGCCCGGGCGCCGCGCGCGACCGCCGCCTGCACGGTGCGGGCGCGATCCGCCGCGGAAATGCCGGTGGTGACGCCCTCGGCCGCCTCGATGGAGACGGTGAAGGCCGTGCCCATCTTCGTGCCGTTGCGCGCCACCATGGGCGGCAGTTGCAGCCGCTCGCAGCGATCGCGCGTGAGCGTGAGGCACACGAGCCCGCGGCCGAAGCGCGCCATGAAATTGATCGCGTCGGGCGAGACATGCTCGGCCGCCAGCACGAGGTCGCCCTCGTTCTCGCGGTCCTCCTCGTCGACGAGGATCACCATGCGGCCGGCCTTGATCTCGGCGACGATCTCCTCGACGCTGGAGATGGCGACGGGAGCAACGGGAGTGCGGGCGTTCATTGCGGCACCTTTCCGGCGCCCAGCATGCGTTCGACGTAGCGGGCGATCAGGTCGATTTCGAGATTGACGCGCGCGCCGGCCTTGACGGCATGCAGCGCCGTGTTTTCGACGGTGTGCGGGATCAGGTTGATGCTCAGCTCGGTGCCGTCGGCGCGGTCCTCGATCGTGTTGACCGTGAGGCTCACGCCGTTGACGGTGATCGAGCCCTTGTAGGCGAGGTACTTGCCGAGCGCCTGCGGCGCGAGGATGCGCAGCTCCCAGCTTTCGCCCACCGGCGCCATCTTCGTGACCGCGCCGACGCCGTCGACGTGGCCCGAGACGAGGTGGCCGCCCAGGCGGTCCTGCGGGCGCAGCGCCTTTTCCAGGTTCACCGGGCCGGGTTGCGCGAGGCCGGCGGTCTTGTCCAGCGATTCGGCGGAAATCTCGATCGTGAAGTGGCCGGCGTTGGCGTCCAGCGAGGTCACCGTCATGCAGGCGCCGTTGAGCGCGATGCTGTCGCCCAGCCCCACATCGTCCAGGTAGCCTGCCGGCGCGGTGATGGTCAGCCGCTTGCCGTGCTGCTGCGAAGATCCGAGGTCGTCGATGGCGGCGATACGCCCGACGCCGGTGATGATGCCGGTGAACATCCCTGCATTGTGACAGGCCTAGAAGTCCCGCCCGGCGACGCGGGCCAGGACCCGCAGGTCGGCGCCGACGCGCTCGATCCCGCCGAACTCCAGCGCCACGCCTTGTGCGAGGTCTTCCAGCGGCCCGATATTGACCATGCCGCGCCCGGGGCCCAGGAGCTTGGGCGCCAGGTAGACCAGGAACTCGTCGACCAGCGCTTCGCGCAGCAGCGAGCCGTTGAGCTTGAAGCCGGCTTCGACGTGCAGTTCGTTGACGCCGCGCCCGGCCAGGTCCTTCAGCAGCGCGGCCAGGTCCACCTTGCCGCCGGCGCCGGCCAGTTGGCTCACGTGCGCGCTGCGTGCTTCCAGCGCGGTCTGGGCGTCGGGCTTCGCCTCGGCGGCGTAGATCCACACCGGTCGCCCCGCCACCGAGAAGAGGGCGGCGGCGGGCGGCGTCTGCAGCCGGCTGTCCACCACCACCAGCGGCGGCTGCTTGCCCACCGGGGCGAGCCGCACGTCGAGGCGAGGGTCGTCGTCCAGCACCGTGCCGATGCCGGTGAGCAGGGCGCCGGCGCGGGCGCGCCAGGCGTGGCCGTCGGCGCGGGCCGCCTCGCCGGTGATCCACTGGCTGCGGCCGTTGGCCAGGGCCGTCTGGCCGTCCAGGGAGGCGGCGATCTTCATGCGCACCCAGGGCCGGCCGCGGACCATGCGGCTGAAGAAGCCGATGTTCAGCTCGCGCGATTCACGCGCACCGGGCCCGACCTCCACCGCCACCCCGGCCGCCCGCAGCCGCGCGAAGCCCTGGCCGGCCACCAGCGGATTGGGGTCGGCGAGCGAGGCGACCACGCGGGCGATCCCGGCGGCCGCCAGCGCCTCGCAGCACGGGCCGGTGCGGCCATGGTGGGAGCAGGGTTCGAGCGTGACCCAGGCGGTGGCGCCGCGCACGTCCGCGCCGCGCGCCGCCGCATCGCGCAGCGCCATGATTTCCGCGTGGGCCTGGCCGGCCGGCTGGGTGTGGCCGGTGCCGAGGACGCGCGCCCCGTCGGCCGAGACGATCACGCAGCCGACGCGGGGGTTGGGCTCGGACAGGCCGATGGCCCGCGCCGCGAGGGCGAGGGCCTGGGCCATGAAGTCGGTGGACACGGAAAGGAAAAGGGCGGGTTGTTCGCCCGCCCTTCTACCATCAATCGCCGTTCAGCTCGCGCCAGGAGATGCGGCGCGGCGGGCCACCGGTCGGGTCGTAGGGCAGTTCCTCGGTGAGGGTGCGGCCCAGGTCGGTGTGCGTCCCTTCCTCGTTGGTCTCGCCACCGCCGCCTTCGCCGCCGCCGTTGGGGTCGCCGCCCGGGTTCGTTCCGCCGAACGGCGAGTCGCCGCCGGACAGGCGGATCACGCCCTCCACGGTGCCGTTCTGCGTCTTCACCACCGACGGCCGCGTCGCGACGCAGGTGCACAGTTCCTCGCCGGCGACGTTCTTGGTGCCCGCCACCGCGCTGCCGGTCTGGTAGTTGAGGTAGTAGAGGAAGCTCTTGGCGTCGACCAGGCTGCTGTCGCCGCTGCAGCCGACGACGACGCCGGTGCTGGGCGGTTGCGGCTTGATCGTGGTGAACACCAGCGTCCCGAGCGCCAGCGTCGCATCCGTCACCGAGCGTTCGCCGGGGATCGCGAAGTCGATGAACCAGCCGTTCTTGACGCTCCAGTCCACCGGGTTCGACGTGACCGTGCGGACCACCTGGCCCGGCGTGCAGATCGAGGTCGGGGCGCCCTGCGGGCACTCGCCGACCGTCAGCGTCTGCTGGACGAAGTTGCTGCCGCCGGAGCGGGGCGTCGGCAGCCGGACGGCGTCGAGCTTGTCCTTGATCGCGTACATCGTTTGCGTCCGCGTGTCGGTCAGGTCGTTGGTGCCGAGGTAGCGGCCCGTGCCCACGATCACCAGGGGCTTGTCACCGATCAGGGCCAGTTCCGGCTTGGACGTGATCGGCTGCCCGTTGCCGCTCGGGTCCTGCAACTGCACCAGCTGGTGCGCCTCCACGCCCGGCGCGCCGACGGAGTCGTTCACGTCGAAGCGCCACACGTTGCCCAGCATGTCGCCGCCGTAGATCTCCTCCGTGGTGTTGTTGCTGGCCGGGTTGGTGGCAAAGCCCTCCAGCTTGGCCAGCCCGCTCGGGTTGTTCGCGCTCCCCGTGCCCGTGCTGATGGTCGTGAGCAGCGCACCGGTGGAAGCATTCAGCACGAACAGCCGGCCGACCCCGTCGTCGTTGTTGTAGCCGGACGCCAGGATCACCACCCAGGTGCCGTTGCGCAGCTTCGTGATCCGCGCGTTGCTGTAGCTGTAGCCGAGGCCCGCGTTGTTCTTGAACTCCCACAGCAGCCGGGGGCTGGCCGGGTTCGTGATGTCGAGCGCGTAGTACGCCTTGCCGCCCTGGTTCAGCCCGCCCACGAGGACGGTGCGCCATTCGCCGGCCGCGCAGGCCTGCGACGGGGCACTCGGGCAGATGTCGCCCACTTCGGGCGTGCCGTCGACGAAGTAGCGGTGCTTGTTGGCGTAGTCGGTGTCGGCGAGGCGGTAGATCTCCGGCAGCACCGTGGAGGGGATGAAGCCCCAGCGTTCCCGGCCGGTGAGGGCGTCGAAGGCGTGCAGCATGCCGTCGTTGGCCGCCACGTAGACGGTGGGTGCGCGGCTCGCCATGGCGGCCTTGAACGCCGCGAAGCCCGGGTCCAGGTAGTCCTGCAGCGGCTGCTTCACGTACCGCGCTTCGGCCGACACGATGTCCCCCAGGACGTGGGCGCGCTGCCGGTAGTAGGTGCCTTCGAACGTGCGGTCGCCGCGCAGGAAGTTCACCAGGTTCTCGCCGGCCCCGCTGGTCTGCGCGGCGTCCGTCATGCACGTGGCGCCGTTGGTGCAGAACTGCGTCAGGCCCTGGCTGGTGGACACGTACGTGATCGCCGCGCGCGAGAAGTAGCCCTGTTGCGTGCCGTTCAGCGTGGCCCAGGTGAAGGGGACCAGCGCCGGAGCGCCGGAGACCGTCCCCGCCGTGTAGATGGTGCGCGTGACCGGCGTGCCCTGCAGCGTCACGATGTTCTGGCCGTCGTTGCCGCCGGCGGAACCGTCGAAGGCGCCGCCGGACGTGTAGTCGGTACGCACGGCATAGCAGACGCCGCCCTGCTGGAAGGCATCGTTGAGCTTGTAGGCGTGGTTCGCCTGCCAGGCGGTCGTGGCGCAATCGAGCAACTGCATCGCGGACCATTGCTGCCGCGAGAGGGATCCGTCCTCCCGGAACCTCTGCATGATCAGCTCGCCGAACCAGTCGATGGACTTGTAGGAGGAACTGAACACGAAGTTGTCGCTGCTCGTGATGTTCGGGTTCGAGCTCGCGGCGGCCGCGGCCGTGCCCGGACGGGGCGGGTTGTTGATCTGCGAGAGCACGCCGCTGAGGGCGTCGGCCAGCGAGATGGGGTCCGCCGCGCTGAAGTACGTTCCGTGCCCGTTGACGGCCGCGTGCCACAGGTCGTCGATGTTGGCACTCGAGTCCGGGGCCGGAGCCGGCCAGGTGCAGGTGGTGCCGACCGTCATCCAGGGGCAGATGCCGCTGGCGGGGTTGGCGATGCTGCCGTTGGAGACGGCGAAGAAGTCACCCGAGACCTGGCTCCAGTAATCCGGCTGGAACACCCTCTGGCCCGAGCGGTCGTTCTGGAAGTTGGAATAGACCATCTGGCCCTGCGCACCGAGGCCGAGGGTGTGGGTGGTCATGTGCTGCTTGTCGCTGCTGTCGCGGCCGAAGGGCTTCACGTTGTTGGTGCACAGGTCGCTCGCCGTGGTGGCCGGCGGCACGATGGGTCCGGTGCAGGTGCCGGTGCGGTCGACGCCGGTGTTGATGTCCGGGTCGCGCAGGTCATGGGTGTAGTAGTAGGCGGCAATGTCCGCCAGCGTGTTGGCGGTGCCGCCGTTGGACGTCAGCTGGCACTCCCTGGCGGTGCCCACCGTGAAGATGGTCGGGCCGGTGCTCGGGGCCACCGCCGTGCAGGAGCCCACGTTCGACCAGGAACTCCACGCGGAGTACGAGCAGGCCGTGGTGCGGCCCAGCGCGTCCGGCGTGGTGGTCGCCGTGCAACTGGTCACGTTGCTGAGGGTGCCCGGCGTGGTGCCGCAGTTGCGGTACACCGTGGTGTTGGTGAAGTTGTTCGCCGAATAGGCCGGGGCGCAGGTCTGGGTGGCTGCGGACGCGGCGAAGCTGTACTGGCATTGCGTCGTCTGGCCCTGGCCGTTGGGCACCGTCGTGGGCGTGCAGGACGCCGCATTGGTGAAGGAACTCCTCACCGCGTAGCGGCACGAGCGGGCTTGGGCTACGCTGTAGTTGTTGGGGCCGGGCGACGGGGCCACCGTGCTGCACGAGGTGGCGTCGCCCCAGGTCCCGTCCACGTAGAGGCAGACGGTCGTCGCACCGCCGCTGGTGCCTGTGCTGCAGGAGCTCACGGGGCTCGGGGTGCCGGTGACGGTGCGACATTCGCGGCGCGACTTGCTGCTGTTGTCCGGCGTACAGCTGCTGACGTTGCTCCAGCCCGTCCAGGTGTCCCCGCGGTCGTCCGAGGTGCGGGTCTGCAACTGATCGATCCGCTTATTCAACTGCGAGGTCATGGTCTGCAGCTGCGAGATCTGGCGCTGCAAGGTCCCCAGTTCCGCCATCTGCGTGCTGACGCGCTGCTGCAACTGGCTGCTGCGCGCCTGGTTCTGCGCCTGCGCGCCGTCGTTGTACGGACGCGGCAGCGGCCCGTCCTGGTTGTCCATGTCGCTCGAGCCGTCCAGCTTCACGCCGCCGCCGCTGTTCCAGAAGCCGTCGGTGGTCAGGATGGTGTAGTTGCGCTGGCAGGAGAACTGCAGCGGGTCGGTGACGCGCGTGCCGTTCAGCGAGCTGCCGTTCAGCACGCCGGCGTACAGGCGACCGGCCGTGGACAGCGCCGTGCGCAGGGGCGTGCTGTTGTTCGGCCGCGCCGCGAACAGCTTGGAGTACCAGGTGAATTTCTGGCCGCCGGCGAAGTCGTCGATGTTGACGAAGTCGCTGCCGGTATTGTTGTTGATGCTCAGGTAGCCGATGCGATAGCGGCTCCTCAGCGCGATGCTGTCCGCGTCGGTGTCGAGGGCGGAGAAGGCGCGCGAGGTCGCCGTCTTCATCATCTGCATCCGCGTCCGGTAGTAGGCCCACCAGTTCGCGTAGTTCGTCATCTCCTCCGCGTAGGAGCAGGTGTTGTCGATGCGGCTGGTGCAATCCGTGCGGCCGACCGCCTTGGTGCTGCTGCCCGGGTACGGATAGCTGTCGTTCGAGCGCGTGATGACGGTCAGGATGTTCTCGCCGGGCACGGGGTTCGTGCTGCGGCCCGTGCCGTTGCTCCAGTCCGGCGGCGGCACGTTGACGCGTCCGAAGGCCGTGGTCGAGATCGTGACCGTTCCCGTCTTGAGGAGCACGGGCGAGGCGCTGGTGGTGCCCGGTGCGTACAGCCGGATCCCGCCGTTGCCGGCATTCACCGCGAAGTAGCCGAGGACCGTGCAGTTGCCCGTCCGGGCGAGCGTGCAGGCGTTGATCCTGCTCACCACGCTGGCCGCCACGTCCGTGCTGGTGCTGCTGCTGGTGCTGGACGCGGAGAGGATTTCCTGGGAATCGACCCGGATGCTGGTGATGACTGCGCTGGAGGAGTTGGAGAAATCGATCGTCGCCAGGCGCGGCGCCGGGATGCGCGGCCGGTTGAAGGTGGACGACTGCAGGCCTCGGCAGGTGGTCAGGGTGTTGCTGTTGCACCAGCGCAGCGGAGCGGCGTACTGGAAGTTGCCGGTGGGCACGGCCGACGTCGTGCAGTTGGTCATGGCCGGCGAATCGCAGTATTCGCCGGCGATGACCGTGTAGAAGAATGCGCGCGCCTCGAGGTCGGTGCGGGGCCGCTGGCTGTTGGTATCCCGCTGGATGGTGTAGCCGTCGTACACCACCGACTTCCAGTTGGGCATGCTGGAAGAGGTGTTCGCACCCGTATCGGACGACGTGCCGACCATGCCCGGGTAGCTCGTGACGTCCCGGGCGCCCGCGTTCGTGTAGTGCACCGGCGGCTGGTAGCGCACCGCCGGGTTGTAGGCCACCCCGTTGAAGGCCGGATTCCGGAACAGGTACGAGGGCAGGCCCATCGCATCGCCGTTCGACATCGTGGTGGGATGCAGCGGCAGGAGCGTGTTGCTCGCATAGTTGCCGGGCCGGTCGTTGGCCCAGTCGGGAAGGTAGTCCCAGTCCATGCTGCCGGAGTCGTCCAGCACCATCAGGATGTTCGGCTTGATGTCGACGACCGAACCCACGGCGAAGGTGGGCAGCGGCATCGGCGACAGCTCGGTCGGGTCGGCCAGCAGCGCGCAGGATGCGGTGACGCCCAGCCCGAAGGCGAGGCCGCGGACCAGCACGCCGCGCACGGGCCGGCCCGCCTTCGCCGCGGCGGCGGTGTTACATCGCAACATAGGATTGAACATAGCTTTCCGTCCTCCTGGGACCCGAGACGCGCACGGTGATGCGGTAGTACACGGCCGTGGCGGCCTTGAGCGCGATGCCCCCCAGTCCATGCGATCCGCCCGTCGATTCCGAGAGGATCGCGGGCGAGGAGATGCATTCGCCGCCCGAGCCTGGCGGCTGGGCGAAGGCGCACTGGCGGTGCACGACGTAATAGATGTGGTTCTTGAACTGGTCCTCGCCGGCATCGAAGGAGGCGGGCCCGAGGCTCGTCTGCCAGAAGTCCTGCCAGCTCTGGGTACCGGTCGGCTTGCTGTTTTCGAGCGTGGCGAAGTAGCCGTTGCTCGGATCGCTGCTGTCGAGCGTGCCGTCGATCGCCTTCTGCCGCAGCATCGCGAGGGCCTGCTCCACCCCCTTGTCGGATGCGTGCGTCGCCGACTGCTGGAAAGCCAGGTTGCCGGCCACGAGGGTCGCGGTGTCGACGGAACGGATCATCGCGATGCCGGCGATCGTCAGCGCCACCAGCACCACGAGCGCCACGATCAGGACGATGCCGCGCTGGCCGGCGCGTGCGACGCGCGAAGATGGGATTCGACGCTTCAACATCCTGGGGGCACCCTCATCCAGACCGTGTTGCGCGAGGGCGCAACGCTTTCGAACGTCTTGTACCGGTAGCACTGCCAGTCGGCCGCGGCGCTCAGGTCGATCGGCGCCGGCGAGGTTCCGATGCTCCCGGACCACACGCGCGGCGTCGCCGTCACCGGATCGCACTCGCGCTGTTTCGTCGTGGCGTTGAGCCGCGACTCGTACTGGTTGCTGCGGGTGACCAGCACGAAGCGCACCGCTGGCGCGCGCGCCCACTGGCAGGCGTCCACCGGAGTGCTCTGGTCCCACAGGTCGATGGCGTCGCGCGTCCCGGCGGCGGCGGTGTCGTGCCCGTACTGCGCGCGCAGGCTCACGATGTTGGCGCCGACGGCCGTCCAGTTCGCCGCGTTGTTGGTGCGGCAATCCGCCAGCAGGAAGTCGCACGAGGTGAGCGAACCGTTGCGGATGGCGTAGGCGACGATCCGCGGGTTGCGCCCGAGGTTGTAGAGCGTGGTCGCCGTGGCGTTGAGGGAGTTGACGCTGACCGTGAAGCCTACGACCCCCGTCACGCGCGCCAGTGTGACGGTGCCGGCGCAGGGCGTCGGCGCAGCCACCACATAGTCGTCCTGCGCGTAGGCGGCGGCGGCGCGGACCGTGTACGCGGAGCCGGCGGTGGCCACGATTTCCTGGCCTTCCGGTTGCCCGCTGTCGTTGCCGTACACGACCAGAACGCGATCGGTGTTGGGGTCGCCGGCGGGCACCAGGGCCGTCGGGGGATTGATCACGACCGGCGCGAGCGGCACGACCGCTCCGGTGGGCACCTGCAGGTTGCAGCCGACCAGGCTGGAAGCGCTGATGCCGTAGCCCGCCTGCACGAGGTCGCGCCGCAGCAGGTGCATCATCACCGCCCCGCTGCTCAGGGCGTCGTTGCCGGCGGTGCTGGTGCGCGTGCGCTGGTCGGAGGTGACCAGCACTTCCATCATGATGACCGTCCCGATCATCGCGATGGCCAAGCCCACCAGGATTTCCACCAGGGTGAAACCTGCCAGCCGCCGGGGCTGGCGGCGTTGCGCGTGCGCACGGTGCAAGGGGTTCATTCGCTGATCTGGGCCTCGACGTCGTAGCGGTGCGGGGCCGAGCCCTCGTCCTGGGGTGCGCGCCAGAAGATGGAAATGGTGACGATGCCCTGGCCGTTGACGCTGACGTCCGGCCGGGTCGTCGAGGAGGTGATGGTCACGCCGGGCAGGGTGTTGGCCACGGTGGCCATCCACTCGATGTACCCCGGGCAGGCCGACGAGGTGCAGGTGTTGTACCGGGTCTGGAGATTGGTGACCGCGCGGTTGTCCGCCCACATCTTGCCGATCAGCTGGTCGGCGAGTTGCGCGGCTTCGGCCCGGTAGCTCGCATCGGTGGACTGCTTCACCGCGCTGGCCTGCAGGCCGACCAGGCCGAGGATGCCCACCGTGAAGATCAGGATCGCGATCAGCGCCTCGAGCAGCATGATCCCTCGCTGCGCGTGGCGGCGGCGCCTGGGGGAAGGCGGGGTTCGGTTCAGGCGCATTCCGTCCTCCTTACCAGGGGCAGGCCCGCGAGTCCGGCGACGTCGTCTTGGGGTCGCACATGCGGATCTGCCCCATGGCCGTCACCACCACGTTGAGGCAGCGCATTTCCCCTCCGGCCGTGGCGCACGTGCCACCGCCGGGATAGGTGACCTGGTACACCTTCATCTTGCCGGCCGGCAGGGTGTCGGGCGTGGTGCGCCCCATCGGATTCATGTTCACCTGGCTCTCGGCCTCCGCCGGGCCGCCGCCGCCGATGTCCATCTGGACGACGGCGACCGCAGGGGTGCCGGTGGTGTCGGTGCCGGTCCGGCTCTGGATCGTCGCGGGGCAGGCCTCCTGCCCGTCCACGAGGCTCGTGTCCGCGGTCTCGCAGCCCACCAGCCAGCTGCCGGGCGTGCCACCGAGCTCGAACTTCACGATGCGGTTGCGGCGCAGCGCTTCCGTCTTGGCCAGCACCAGGCCACCCTGGATGGAGTCGGCCATGCCGCGGATCTGCCGATTGAGCATGCCGGTCCTGAAGGCGGGCACGCCGATGGCCGTCATGATGCCCACCAGGGTCAGGCCGACCATCACCTCGATGAGGCTCACGCCGCGCTGCTGGCGAAGCTTCAGCACGAGGTCGCCTGCTTCGTGAGCCAGCAGTTCACCGTCGTGTCCGTCCACCCGGGCACGCCACTGACGACGGTGCGCTTGGCGTTCGACTGGTCGACGGTGAAGGTGAACCCGGTCATCCCGTTCTTGCCGACGGCGGACAGCACGTAGCCGGTGGCGGTGCGGGTCTCGGCGCCGCCAGGCGCGGCGGTGAAGTCGAAGTACGTGCTGGTCCCCGTGTCGTTGTTGCCCGCCGGCGCGTCGACGTAGGTGCGGTTGTCCTGGTAGAACTGCTCCATCTGCACGCGCTTGGAGGCGAGCGCCGTGGTGGCTTCCGGGATCCGGCCGCGGGTCACGTAGCTGCGGTAGGAGGGCAGCGCCACCGCGGCGAGGATGGCGACGATGGCCACGGTGATCATCAGCTCGATCAGCGTGAAACCCGATGCTTTTCTCGACATATGTGGCCCTTGTTGTGCGGCCCTGCGGCCAGCCCTCCCGATCCGATTTGCGAGGCAGCTTATGCTGTAATGGTCCGGCATCAGACTTGCATTCGATGAGTGGGTCGGGGTGCCTGACGGACGGCTCGGGGGTATGGCAGAGGCATTTCGACGCAGTGAACGAGGGGTCGCGCAGCCCCGGCGGCATGGTGCGTGACACCAGGCCCGCGGCCCCATGGCCCCAGTGGAAATCGCTGTTGCCGGCCATTGCCGTCTCCCTCCTCGCCCACCTCCTGTTGCTGTTCACCTTCGCCGTGCCGCGCGAGGCGCATGCGCCGCGCGCGGTGCTTGCGGTCACCCTGCGCGGCGCCGTGATCGAACCGCCGCCAGCCAGCGCGCCGCCGCCGCCGGCAACGGCCACCGCATCCCCGGTCCCGGCCCCGCAGCCGCCGCCGCGTGCGGCGCGCAAGGCGCAGCCGCTCACCCCGCCCGCACCCGAGGTCGTCGCGGTGCCGGCCCCCGCCGCCGCGCCCACCGAGCCGCCGCGGGAGGCCGCCGCGCCCTCTGCAGACGCGAGCTTCCATCCGGCCGAGGAACTCACGCAGCTGCCCTTGCCGCAAGGCGACCCCGAACTGCGCGACATCGCGCCGCAGCTCGTCTCGCGGCGCCTGCGGGCGGAAGTCTGGATCGATGCGACCGGCACGGTGCGCAAGGCCGAAGTGCGGCGCAACGAGCTGAGTCCCGAACTCGCCGCGCGGCTGGAGGAGGCGCTCACGGGCGTGCACTTCACGCCGGGGCGCCTGCACGACGAGAGCGTCGGCGCCATCCTGCGCACGCTGCTCTGTTTCGACGATGCGGGATTGTTGCAGGCCTCGTCCGACGAGTGCTGGACGCCGCAGCCCGGAAAGGAAAGATGACCCGCGCCCGTGGTTGCTGCATCACCGGGATGTGATGCATTCCTTGCCTCCGGCGCGGGCGGGCGGGGCGTACCGTGCGCGGCATGCCCACCCACGCGCCTGTCCGCCAGCACGGGGCCACGCTGATCGAGCTGGTCGTCGCCCTCGCCATCCTCATGGCCCTGCTCGCCGGCGGCGCGCCGCCCGTGGCGGAGTTCCTCGAAGGCGCGAAGCTCGCGGCGGCGTCGAGCGATCTCGTGGGCGACCTGCACCTCGCCCGGGCCGAGGCGCTCAGGCGCAATCGCCGCGTGACGGTCTGCAAGTCGCCCGACGGTCTGGGCTGCAGCAGCCACGGCGGTTGGGAGCAGGGCTGGATCGTGTTCGGCGACGAGAACGGCAACGGCGCGCTCGACGACGGCGAGGAAGTGCTCGGCCGGCACGAGCCGCTGCCGTGGAACCTGCGGCTGGTGGGGAACCGGCCGGTGGCGGCCTACGTTTCGTACACCGCCGTCGGGGCGTCGAAGCTCATGGGCGGCGGCTTCCAGGCCGGCACGCTGACGATCTGCCGGCGCTCGGGGGCGGCGACGCCGGCGCGCCAGGTGATCGTCAATTCCATCGGCCGCCCGCGCGTGCAGAAGACGACGGTGGCCAGCTGCGTGTGAGCTACCTGCGGATCTCGTCCACCACCGTCTTGAACTCGTCGACGTCCTCGAAGCTGCGGTAGACGCTGGCGAAGCGGACGTAGGCCACCTTGTCCAGCTTTTTGAGCTCGCGCATCACGAGCTCGCCGATGCGCGAACTCGGGATTTCGCGCAGCCCTAGGTTCAGCAGCTTTTCCTCCATGCGCTCCACCGCGGCGTCGATCTGCTCGGTGCTCACGGGGCGCTTGCGCAAGGCCAGGTTCATCGAGCCGAGCAGCTTGGCGCGGTCGTACTCGATGCGGCGGCCGTCCTTCTTGACCACCGCCGGAAAGGTGACGTCCGGCCGCTCGTAGGTGGTGAAGCGCTTCTCGCAATCCGCGCACTGGCGCCGGCGGCGGATGAAGTCGCCGTCCTCCGCCATGCGCGTCTCCACCACCTGGGTTTCGGCATGGCCGCAGAACGGGCAGCGCATGGACTGGCCTACTTGTAGACCGGGAAGCGGCGCGTCAGGGCGTTGACCTGTTCGCGCACGCGCTCGATGTTGGCGGCGTCGCGCGGATGGTCCAGCACGTCGGCGACCAGCTTGGCCGTCTGGCGCGCTTCCTGTTCCTGGAAGCCGCGCGTGGTCATGGCCGGCGTGCCGACGCGCAGGCCGCTGGTGACCATCGGCTTTTCCGGATCGTTGGGGATCGCGTTCTTGTTGATGGTGATGTGCGCCTGGCCGAGCACGGCCTCGGCTTCCTTGCCGGTGATGCCCTTGCCGCGCAGGTCGACCAGCATCACGTGGCTTTCGGTGCGGCCGCTCACGATGCGCAGGCCGCGCTCGGCCAGCGTCTCGGCGACGACCTGCGCGTTCCGCAGCACCTGTTGCTGGTAGCTCTTGAACTCGGGCGACAGCGCTTCCTTGAACGCCACGGCCTTGGCGGCGATGACGTGCATCAGGGGGCCGCCCTGCAGGCCGGGGAAGATCGCGCTGTTGATCGCCTTCTCGTGCGGTGCCTTCATCAGGATGAAGCCGCCGCGCGGGCCGCGCAGGCTCTTGTGCGTGGTGGAGGTCACCACGTCGGCATGCGGCACCGGGTTCGGGTACACGCCGGCGGCGATCAGGCCGGCGTAGTGCGCCATGTCGACCATGAAGATCGCGCCGACGTCCTTCGCCACCTTGGCGAAGCGCTCGAAGTCGATGCGCAGCGAATAGGCCGACGCGCCGGCGATGATCAGCTTGGGCTTGTGCTCGTGGGCCTTGCGCTCCATCGCGTCGTAGTCGATCGCTTCTTCCTTGTTCAGGCCGTAGCTCACGACGTTGAACCACTTGCCGCTCATGTTGAGGGGCATGCCGTGCGTGAGGTGGCCGCCCTCGGCCAGGCTCATGCCCATGATGGTGTCGCCGGGCTTGAGGAAGGCCAGGAACACGGCCTCGTTGGCCTGGGCCCCGGAGTGCGGCTGCACGTTGGCGGCGTCGGCGCCGAAGATCTGCTTGATGCGGGCTATGGCCAGCTGTTCGGCGACGTCGACGTTCTCGCAGCCGCCGTAGTAGCGCTTGCCGGGGTAGCCCTCGGCGTACTTGTTCGTGAGCTGGGTGCCCTGGGCGGCCATCACGGCGGGCGAGGCGTAGTTCTCGCTCGCAATCAGCTCGATGTGCTCTTCCTGGCGGCGGTTCTCCGCCTGGATGGCGGCCCAGAGTTCGGGATCGGTGTCTTGGATGAGGATTCGGCGGTCGTACATGAGCGGCAGTTCCGTGGACGATTGATCCCTGTGCGGGCCAGGGCTGCCCAGGCGAACGGCGGTTCACCGGCCCGCATCCGGAGGGGCCGGCGGTACGCTTCCCAGTGGTTTGAGGGGGAACCCCCGGTGGATCCACGTCAGCGCGCCCCGCAGGGCGCGCCTATCGCCAGTCGCGCACGGCGGCGAGTTTACCTTAGGCGGATGATGCGCCGCTCAGGAGATCACCGCCGGCGCGTCCTGGTCCTGCGGGGTCGGCGCCGGGTTCGGCGCGACGGTGCGCAGCGTCGGGGGCGGGGCGATCGGCACCGGGCGGCCATGCGCCACCTGCTGCAGGCGCGCGTGCTCGGCCATCACCTTCTCCGCATAGCCGCCGTCCTCGGCCAGCAAGGCCGCGCCGACGTAGAACTTCAGGCCGGCCTGCACCGAGCCGGCGCGCTGTATGCATTCCTGCAGCACCTTGGCGCCCACGCGCAGGTTGGTCACGGGGTCGAAGGCGGCGAGCTTGCCGCCGAAGTTCTCGTACTTGTCGCTGTGGATGCCCGTCATCACCTGCATGAGCCCCTGGGCCCCGACGGGGCTCTGGGCGAAGGGGTTGAAGCCGGATTCCACCGCCATCACGGCCAGCAGGAGGGTCGGGTCGATCTTCATGCGCTGGCCGATCTCGTAGGCCTCGGCGACGAGGGCGCTGAGGGGCTCCGGCGCGACCCGGTACTTCTTGCTGAGCCAATAGGCCACTGCGGCCTGCTGCTTGGGCAACTCCTTCGGATTCAGCGCCGTGGCGCGGTCGATCGCATCGAGCTCGGGCACGAGGCCGAGCGTTTCCACCTGGCGCGCATGCAGCCAGGTCATGAGCTGGGACTCCCCGGCCTGACGCAGGTCAGGGCGGGCCAGCAAGGTCAAAACGGAAAACACCACTGCCAGCCCCACCACTGCGAAGCCGTTGTGCGTGATCTCGAAGAAGCCCTCGGCGACGTCGCAGCAGAAGGTCTGCACGCCCCGGGTGAGACTTCCCAGTTTTCCTGACGCTGTCATAGCACTCCTTTCTACGCGCGGAGCCGAAAGCTTCGGCCGCTCCGGGGAAGCGGCAGTGGACTCTCGGTCCCTCGTTTGGATTGGTACGCCATCGAAGGGGAGGCCCCTGGGGGGCTCATCCCGGTTTCGATTCGCCGGGTTCGGCAGCGGGTCTTCTGGTTGCCCCCTACGGGTGGGGGACGGGGCGGATTCTAGGCAGGCGCTAAATTCCAGGTCAAGGATGTTTCTCCAATTCTTTATTCGTTGAAAGAGATAAGAAGGCGATACTGTAGGGCTCAACAGCAGAAAAGTTCCGTAGTCCGGCCTCGCCTACGCTTGTCAGCCCTCGCCGCACACCGGCGCGGTCGCTACGAAAAAAGGAGCAAGAGCGGAAAACTGACGGCGCCGGCACCGCTTGTCGGCAGACGGACCGCCGGACGGCCGTCTGTCCGCCAGCCGGCCGTTGGGCGTCGGTTCTTGCAATCGGGCAGGGCGCGCCGATTGAAATGAGGATTTGCAATCCGCGCCAACCCGGCCTACCTTGACGGGGCCTGAGCGATCAGGCGTCAGCCGGTAGGGCCACTGCGTGGCAGCCCCGGCTTCCTAAAGGAAGCAATCTTTGCTTCCGGCGCAACGCGGACGGCACGTTCGTGTTGCGAACCCAGACGGCAGCGACATCAGGTCGGACCGTCCAGCCCGGCAGGCAGCTTCAGGCACCTGGCCGGGCTTTCCATTTTGGGGCTCCCGCCTTGCGGCAGTGCGCAACGCACGCTTTGGCGCGTTTCGCGGCGAGAATACGGCCCGTGCCCCCCTTGCGGGGGCTTTCCTTTCCATCGAACAAAACCATTGTGAGCAGCTTGAAGACCCACGACACCCAGGCGCTGGACGCGCTGACGGGGGGTGCCTTTTCCGCGCCTACCTCCGGCGAACGCGCCGCCCGCGTGCGCGAGTGGTTGAACACCGAGCCGAGCACCGAGCAGATGCAGGAGGTGTTCCGCGAGCTGAGCGGCCGCGACAAGGGCGCGGCGCGCCTGCTGCGCGAACGGCTCGACGAGATCAAGCGCGCCAAGGGGCAGGAGGCGATCGCCGCGGAATGGTCCGAGCGGGCCCGCAACCTGCTGTCGCAACCGCGCCTGAACATCGCCGATGCGCTCGCGTGGCAGCGCGATGCCGCCAAGGCGGGGGCGCCCCTCAGCCGCGAGCCGCTGGCGGGCGTCAAGTCGCAGTTGGCCGAGCGCGTCAAGGGCATCGAGGACCTGCAGAACCGGGTGCAGATCCAGCGCGAGGCCGCTGTGCTGCTCGCCCAGCGCATCGAGGTGCTTTCCACCAAGTCCTGGAAGGACGCGCAGCTCGCGGCCGAGGCCCTGCGTGCCGACGTGCCGCAATGGCAGGCGCAGGCGCAGGCCCTCCTCGACGACGCGAACTGGGCCAGCGTCGACGCCAGGTTCCCGCCGCTGCTGGAGGCCTCGCGCTCGCAGCTGCAGGTGGTGTGGGATGCCTTCCAGTCCGCGCTGGCGCAGGCCACCGCCGCCGCCGAAGACACGAATGCGCCGCTGCCGCCCGTGCCCGTGTGGGCCGACGAACTGCGCCAGGCGCGCGGCCTGCCGGCCGAGAACGTCCCGCCGAAGCCGCCCAAGCCGAAGGTCGATCCCGAGCTGAAGGCCAGGGCCCACCAGGCGGTCAGCGAGGCGCTGGCCCGGGTCGAACAGGAAGTGGCGCAAGGCCACGGCAAGGCCAGCGCCGGCGCCGCCAACGCGCTGCGCAATGCGCTGAAGGAACACGGCAAGCTGGTCGACGACAAGCTCGAAGCGCAGGCGCATGCCGCGCTCGGTGCCGCCGGCGAACTGGAAGGCTGGCAGCGCTGGCGCGCCGACCAGCTCCGCCAGGAACTCGTCGCCAAGGCCGAAGCCCTGTTCGAGACGGCGCCGGCGCCGGTCACCCCCGAGCCGGCGGCCGCGGACACCGAAGCAGCGGCGACGGAGCAGGCGGAGGCCGAATCGCCCGCCGCGACGCCGGTGCCGGCACCCATGGTGCGCAAGCCGCGCTTCGGCGGCCGCAAGATGCAGGAGACGCTGCGCAGCCTGCGCGAGCAGTGGAAGCAGGTCGACCAGGGCGGGCCGCCCAACCACGCGCTGTGGAAGCGCTTCGACGAGGCCTGCAACGAAGCCTACAAGGTGGTCCAGGAGTGGCTGGACAAGGTCAAGGCGGAGGCCGCCGAACACCGTGCCGGCCGGCTGGCGCTGATCGAGGAAGTGAAGGCCTGGGCCGCCGCGCACCCGCAGGCGGACAACGGCGACTGGAAGGGCTTCAACCGCGCGATCCACCAGTTCTCCGAGCGCTGGCGCGAGGCCGGCCACCTGAGCGAGAAGGCCTTCGCCGAACTGCAGCCGCAGTGGAAGGAGGCGATCTCCCACGCCGCCGCTCCGCTGGAGGGCGCGCAGAAGGAAAGCGTCGAGCGCCGCAACGCGATGATCGAGGAGGCCAGGGTGCTGGGCGAGGCGCCCATGCTGCGCATCGACGCCGTCAAGGCGCTGCAGCAGCGCTGGCAGGCCGAGGCGCAGACGGTTCCGCTCGATCGCAAGCAGGAGCAGAAGCTCTGGGACGCCTTTCGCAAGCCGATCGACGAGGCCTTCAACCGCAAGACCGCCGAGCGCGAGAAGGCGACCGCGGCCCTGAGCGCGCGCGACCGCGCGGTGCTGGAAGCGTCGAAGGCGGTGGAGGAAGCGACGGCGAGCGGCGACGCGCAGAAGATCCGCGCCACGATGCAGGCGCTGGAGCAGGCGCTGCGGGCCGGCGATGCGCCGGCGGCCGCAGCCGCGCCTGCGGCGCCGGCGCAGCCCGCCGAGGGATCGGGCGAAGAAGCGGCGACGGCGCAGGCGGGTGGCGAGAGTGCCGAGAGTCCCGAAGGGGGCGAAGCGGCTGCCGCGGCCCCGCCCAAGCCGGCACCGAAGCCCGTGATCGCGATGCGCGGTGACGACCGTCCCGGCGCCCGGCGGCCGGAGGTCGCCACGGCGGCGCGCCCTGGCGGGCGCTTCGATGCGCGGCGTCCGGGCGGCCCGGGAGGCCGCGATGCGCGCGACGACCGGCGCGGTCCGCCGCGTGGCGACCGCTTCGAGCGCGGCGACCGCTTCGAGCGCGAGGACCGCGGCCCGCGCCTGGGGGACGCCGCCTTCCGCGCCCAGCGCGAGGCGCAGGAACACGCGCAGGCGGCGCTGCGCAAGCTGGCCGCGCAGGCGCATGGCGAGGCGCTGACGCAGCTCATGACGGCGTGGGAGCAGCGCTCGGGTGAGCAGGTGCCCAGCCACCAGGAACTGGGCAAGGCGGTGAGCCCGCAAGTGCGCCAGGCCTGGATCCAGGCCCTGGGCAAGGGCGCTTCCGGCGATCCGTCGGAAACGCTGCTGCGGCTCGAAATCGCGGCCGACGTGCCGACGCCGGGCGAGCAGATCACGGCCCGGCGCATGCTGCAACTGCAGTTGCTGACCAAGCGGCACGAAGCGGGTCCGCAGGAGACCTGGGGCGCGGACGTGGCCAAGGTGCTGGCGACGCCGTACGAGGCGGGGGCGGCGCGCAGGTTGCAGAATGCGTTGAAGGCGCTGCTGCGGCGGTAAGCCGGATTCCGGATCGTAGGCTGGTGGTGGAGCGTCAGCGAAACCCCAGCGCTTCGCGCATCGCTGGGGTTCGCGCGCTGCCGCGGCTCACCGCCAGCCTACGAATTTCCCTTCGGCAGATAAAACCCGTCGAACAGGGCGGTAAGTTCCGCGAACTCCCGCCCGAACCGCTCCCGGTTCACGAAATACGCCTCGCACGCCACGGCGAAGAACTCGTCGATCGCGGTCGCACCGTACGCATCCAGCCACGGCTCCTCGCCGCCGAAGCGCTCCGCCACGATCACCTGCTCGCGAAAGCCCTGGTACGCGTGCTGCAGGGTTTCCAGCCAGCGCGCCCGCGCCTGGCGCGAAGGCAGCGGCGGGCAGCCGTCCGCTGCGCCGTCGCGCAGGTCGATCTTGTGCACGAACTCGTGGATCACCACGTTGAAGCCGGTCTCGGCCGACGCGCCGGCATGGGCCACGTCGTGCCAGTTCAGCATCACGGGCCCGCCGTCCATCGCCTCGCCGGCGAGCACCTCGTGCCAGTCGTGCACCACGCCGCTCTCGTCGGTCTGCGAGCGCCGCGCCAGCACTTCGTCGGGATGCACCACGATGCCGACGAAATCGTCGTACCAGGCCAGTCCGAGATGCAGCACGGGCAGCACGGCCTGCGCGGCGATCGCCAGCGCGATCTCGTCGCTGATCGCGAGTCCGCCGGCGCCATGGAATTCCTTGCTGGCGAGGAATTCGGCCGCGAGTGCACGCAGCTTCCCGGTTTCCTCAGGGGAACGGGCGGCGAGGAACGGATAGCGCTGGAGCGTGGCGCGCCAGAGCGCGTCGGGAATCTCCGGCGCGCTGCGACGGCGTCGCAGCCAGCCCCACATCAGGCCAGCCCGACGCGCTGCACCGTGCCCTCGCGCGCGATGCGCAGGGCCTCCAGCCGGGGCGGCGTGGCGGCTGCATCCCAGTCGGTCAGGACGATGCGGCGATGGCGCGCATCCAGCGTGTGCTCGCCCGGCTTGTGCGTGTGCCCATGGACCAGGACCTCGGCGTCGGCGGCTTCGAGCCACTGCAGCGCGGCGGCCGTGTCGACGTCCGAATACACGCGGTCGGTGGCCTTGAGCGCCTCGCTCTCCTCGCGCAGCCCGCGCGCGACCGCCTGGCGCACCGACAAGGGCTGCGCCAGGAAACCCTGCTGCCACGCGGACCCGCGCACCTGGGCACGGAAGGCCTGGTAGTCGGTGTCGCCGACGCACAGCGCGTCGCCGTGCGAGAGCAGCCAGCGCCGGCCGCCGAAGGTGAAGACGGTAGGATCCTGCAGCAGCGTCATGCCCGTGGCCTGCGCAAGGCCCTGGCCGACCAGGAAGTCGCGGTTGCCGACCATGAAGAACAGCGGCACGCGCCACGCCGCCGCGCGCAGGACCTCGGCGCATTCGGCCTCGAAGCCCTCGGCCTCGAGGACGTCGTCGCCGACCCAGGCCTCGAACAGGTCCCCGAGCAGGAACAGGGCATCGGCGGCGCTCGCCGCCATGTAGCGCCGCCAGGCCTCGAAGGTGCCCGCATGGCCCGCCTGCAGGTGCAGGTCGGAGATGCATTCGACGCTGCGCCAGAGCGGCGGGGCCACGAGTTCCTGCGCCTGCGGCGCGGGCGCTGGCGCGGTCGTGTTCAGACCACGACCGCCTTGTCGATCACCACATCCTGCATCGGCACGTCGTCGTGGAAGCCCTTGCGGCCGGTGCTCACGGCCCGCATCTTGTCGACCACGTCCTGCCCCGCCACCACCTTGCCGAAGACGGCATAGCCCCAGCCCTGCGCGGTGGGCGACTTGTGGTTCAGGAAATCGTTGTCGGCCACGTTGATGAAGAACTGCGCCGAGGCCGAGTGCGGGTCGTTCGTGCGGGCCATCGCGACCGTGTACTTCTCGTTCTTCAGGCCGTTGTCGGCCTCGTTCTGGATGGTCGCGTCGGTCGGCTTCTGCTTCATGCCCGGCTCGAAGCCGCCGCCCTGGACCATGAAGCCGTCGATCACGCGGTGGAAGATGGTGCCGTCGTAGTGGCCCTTCTTCACGTAGCTGAGGAAATTGGCGACGGTCTTGGGCGCCTTCTGCTCGTCGAGCTCCAGCGTGACGACGCCCTGGCCGCGGATGTGCAATTCCACCTTGGGATTCATGGCAGGCCTTTCTTACTTGACGATCTCGGCGGAGTTGATGACGACCGGCGTCACCGGCACGTCGGAGTGCATGCCCATGCGGCCGGTCTGCACGCCCTTGATCTTGTCCACCACGTCCATGCCGCTCACCACCTTGCCGAACACGGTGTAGCCCGGGTTGCCCGGCTTCGGATCGAGGAAGGCGTTGTTGGCGACGTTGATGTAGAACTGCGCGGTGGCGGAATTCGGGTCCGCCGTGCGGGCCATGGCCACCGTGCCGATCTCGTTCTTCAGGCCGGTCTGCGCGCCTTCGTGCGGCACCGGCGCTCGGGTCTTCTTCTCGGCCATGTTCTTGTCCATGCCGCCGCCCTGGATCATGAAGTTGTTGATCACGCGGTGGAAGATCGTGCCGTCGTAGTGGTGGTCCTTCACGTACTGCAGGAAGTTCTCCACCGTCTTGGGCGCCTTGTCCGGATACACCTCGATGACGATGTCGCCGGCGGAAGTGTTGAACTTCACCCGGGGCGCATCGGCGGCCCAGGTGGCGCCGGCGGCGCAGGCAAGAACGAGGACAGCCGCTGCGCGGCGCGTGAACGAGGACATCAGCCAACCACTCCTTCGAAGAAGATCTTCCATTGCGGACCCTGCCGCACCCAGTACTGCCGCTTGGTCACGCCCGTGCGGGCGCCCAGCGGCACCTCGCCGAAGGTTACCACCATGGTGTCGGCGCTATCCGTCCAGCGCAGCACCGACAGGTCCTTGAGCTCGATCTCCTTGCCGCGCATGCGGCCGAGTTCCACCTTCAGCAGCGGCTGCGATTCCTCGAAGGTCTTGCCGTTCAGCGCGAAGTCGGGCGTGTAGAAACCGAGCAGCCGGTTGACGTCGCCGCTGGCCTTGGCATTGCGCCAGGCCTGCAGCACGTCGTGGAAGTGGCGCGCATCGTGCTGCGCCGCGGTGGGGGCCACCCAGCGCAGCGAGGGCGCGATGACCACCGGCGTGCTGCGCACCTCCACGGTGCGGATGATGCGTTCGAGATCCGGGTTCGCGAGCACGACGCAGCCGTCCGTGGCCTTGGGCGCGCGGGCGAACTGCTCCGGCGGCGTGCCGTGCAGCCAGATGCCGCGCCCCGTCTTGCCGCGCCGCGCGTCGTACGGGTTCGGGTAGTTGATCGGCAGCGCGCCCGAGCCATAGAAGTCCTTGAGCGACTTCGGGTCGAGGTTGCTGGTGATGAAGTACACGCCCAGCGGCGTGCGCAGGTCGCCTTCGGCCGTCTTCTCGATCCCGAGCTTGCCGACCGAGATGTAGTAGTCGGCGATCAGCTTCGGCCCGGCCGTGCCGTTCTCGAACAGGTACAGCCGCGAGCGCGAGGCGTCGATGGCGATTGCGTGCTTGTTCTGCGGCGACAACTGCAGGAACTGCGCGGGGATCGCGCCGAGCGGCGGCCGCTCGCGCAGCGCGCGCATGCGCTGCTGCGATTCCTCGCGCAGTTCGGCCAGGGCCTGCGCGCCGGTGCGCACCGCGCTGTCCGGCACGTCGCCGAAGACGCGGACCGGCCGCTGCTGCGCCGTCAGCAGGTCGCCGTAGACCAGTTGCGCGAGGCTGAAGTTCGGATGGTCCCTGACCAGCGTTTCGGCCCTGGCGAGCGCAGCGCGGGTCTGCGCCTGGCCGATCAGCTTGTAGATCTCGATCAGCCGGGCCTCGGCCTCGCCGTCACGGACCTTGGCCGGCGCCGCCCGGCCGTGCACGGCCTTGGCAGCCTTCGCCGGCTTGGCGCCTGGCCTTTGCAGCTTGTGCGGCGTGGCGGCAACGGCGGCGGCGACGCAGCCGGCCGCGCAGCACGCGACGACGAGCGCCCTGGCGATGCCGATGGAGCGGTGGGGGAGGTTCAACTGCACAACCTTCGCCTGCGCGCCGGGGCGGCGCTCAGCCGCCGGAGCTTTCGCGCACGATGGCCCAGCGCTCGCCGTTCTTCACCAGCTCCAGCGTCTTGCGGCTGTTCACGTGCAGCGCATCCGCGCTGTAGTTCTGCTTGAAGCGCGCCACGGCCTTGTTGCCGTTGACCGTGACATTCAGGTCGCTGACCTGCACCGAGATCTTCGACTTGCCGACGATGCGCGCGCGCCGTTCCTGCTCCCAGGCCTGGCGCGACATCCGCCCCGGCGGGTCGAACTCCTTGCCGTAGGCGGAGAGATAGCCGGTCATGTCCTTCGAGGCCCAGGCATTGGCCCAGGCCTTCACGGCGGCCTCGACCGCGCCCCGGGCGTCGCCGCCGGCAGCGGCGCTCGCGGCGGCAGGAGCGGACGGCGCGGCGGCGGCGACGGCCGTCCCGCCGGTGGCGGGGGTCGGCGCAGGCGCGGGCGCGGCGGCCCGGGTCGCCGGCGTGGCGGGCGCCACGGCACCACCCGTCACGGGCGCCGGCACGCGGGCGGCCGGCGCCGCAGCGGCGGCAGGCGCTGCGGCCACGGCGGGGGCGGCGGGGCGCGCCGCAGGGGTGGCGGGGCTGGCCGGCGCGGGGGCAGCGGCCACGATCGCACCACCGCGCACGGGCGCAGCGGCGGCGGCGCCGGCGCGCGGGTTCGGTGCGAACAATTCGCGGATCAGCGCCAGCTTCGGTTGTACGGCCGTGTTGCTGGCATCGAGCTGCAGTGCACGGCTGTAGGCCTGGCTGGCCAGCTTGGCATACACGTCGCCGAGGTTCTCGTGCGCGGTGGAATAGCTCGGGTTGGTGCGGATCGCCATCTCGAGCGCCGCGCGGGCCTTGTCGAATTGCGCCTGGCCGGCATAGAGCACGGCCAGGTTGTTGTACGGCTCCGGCAGTTCGGGGTAATCCTCGGTGAGCTTCTGGAAGGTGCTGATCGCTTCGGCGGTGCGGCCCGCCTCGGTGAGCACCACGCCCTTGAGGAAGCGCATCTGCGGGTCCTTGGGCTTGCCGGCCAGGTACTGGTCGGCCTTCGCCAGCGCTTCGGTCGCCTTGCCGGAGCGCAGGAGCTGGTTGACATCGCCGTACTCGTCGGCGCGCGCCGCGCCGGTGGCGAGCAGGGTGGCGGTGACGACCACCGCCAGGCCGAGCGATTTGCGAAATTCCCAGCGCGCAAGCTTCATGAGGTCCCTTGTTCCAACGCTATGACAGCCCTGGGGGCGGGCTATATACTGCGTGCCGATTGTAGCCGTGGGGCCGCGCCGCCGGCTCGATCGGCTCTGCCCAGAACAACATCATCCGCCCGCGGCCCCGGGGCCGGCGGCGCCCCCGAGATCCCAATGAGCCTGCGCATCTACAACACGCTGACGCGTGCGCTGGAGAACTTTTCGCCGCTGGAGCCCGGCCACGTCCGCATCTATGTGTGCGGCATGACCGTGTACGACCTGTGCCACATGGGCCACGCGCGCGCCAACGTGGCTTTCGACGTGGTGCAACGCTGGTTGAAGGCCTCGGGCCTGCAGGTCACGTTCGTGCGAAACATCACGGATATCGAGGACAAGATCATCCGCCGCGCCGTCGAGAATGGCGAGACCGTGCGCGCGCTCACCGACCGCATGATCACCGAGATGTACCGCGACTTCGACGCGCTGGGGATCGAGCGGCCCACGCACGACCCGCGGGCCACCGACTACGTGCCCGAGATGCTGGACATCGTGCGCAAGCTGGAAGACAAGGGCCTGGCCTACCGAGCCGAGGGCGGCGACGTGAACTTCGCGGTGCGCCGCTTCCCCGGCTACGGCAAGCTGTCGGGCAAGTCGCTCGACGAACTGCATGCGGGCGAGCGCGTCGCGGTGCTGGAAGGCAAGGAAGACCCGCTCGACTTCGTGCTGTGGAAGTCCGCCAAGCCGGAGGAGCCGGCCGACGCGCAATGGGAAAGCCCGTACGGGCGCGGCCGCCCGGGCTGGCACATCGAGTGCTCCGCCATGTCCTGTGCGCTGCTCGGGAATACCTTCGACATCCACGGCGGCGGGGCGGACCTGCAGTTCCCCCACCACGAGAACGAGATCGCGCAGAGCGAAGGCGCCAACGGCGTGCCGCTCGCGAAGCTGTGGATGCACAACGGCTTCGTGAACATCGACAACCAGAAGATGTCGAAGTCCCTCGGCAACTTCTTCACGATCCGCGACGTGCTCGCGAAGTTCGACGCCGAGACGATCCGCTTCTTCATCGTGCGGGCGCACTACCGCAGCCCGCTCAATTACAGCGACGTCCACCTCGAGGACGCGCGCGCGTCGCTGCGGCGCCTGTACACCGCGCTCGACGCGGTGGCGCCGGCGCCGGTCGCCATCGACTGGAACGAGCCCGCCGCCGCGCGTTTCAAGGCCGCCATGGACAACGACTTCGGCACGCCCGAGGCGGTGGCGGTGCTGTTCGAGCTGGCCGCGGACGTGAACCGCACGCAGTCGGCGCAACGCGCCGGGCTGCTCAAGGCGCTGGGCGGCACGCTGGGCCTCCTGCAGGGGGATCCCAAGGCCTTCCTGCGCGCCGGTGCCGGGCTGGACGAAGCCAGCATCCAGCAGATGATCGCGGCGCGCGCCGCCGCCAAGCAGGCCAGGGATTTCGCGGAAGCCGACCGCATCCGCCAGGCACTGCTCGCCCAGGGGATCGTTCTCAAGGACTCGCCGACCGGGACGACCTGGGAGGCGAAATCTTGAGCACTGCAGGCGAGGCCCCTGGCGGGCTGGTCACACCGGAATACTGGGACGAAGCGCGCAAGTACCTCACGCGGCGCGACCGCGTCATGAAGCGGCTGATCCCGCAGTTCGGCAACGCCTGCCTGCAGTCGCGCGGCGACGCCTTCACCACGCTGGCGCGCAGCATCGTGGGCCAGCAGATCTCGGTCAAGGCGGCGCAGAGCGTGTGGGACAGGTTCTCCGCGCTCCCCCGGCGCATGACGCCGGCCAACGTGCTCAAGCTCAAGGTCGACGACATGCGGCAGGCCGGCCTGTCCGCGCGCAAGATCGAATACCTGGTCGACCTGGCCCTGCATTTCGACTCCGGCGCGATCCACGTCGAGGCCTGGCGCGCCATGAGCGACGAGGACATCGTCAACGAACTCGTGGGTATCCGGGGCATCGGCCGCTGGACGGCGGAGATGTTCCTCATCTTCCACCTGATGCGCCCGAACGTGCTGCCGCTGGACGACGTCGGGCTCATCACCGGCATCAGCAAGAATTATTTCTCGGGCGACCCGGTCAGCCGCAGCGACGCCCGCGAGGTGGCCGCGGCCTGGAACCCCTATTGCTCGGTCGCGACTTGGTATATTTGGAGGTCGCTCGACCCGCTGCCCGTGGCCTATTGACCGCGGCGTGGCGCAGGGCGCTTATAGGAGCAACGCTTGGCGAAACGGACCTTCCTGGACTTCGAGCAACCGATCGCGGAGCTGGAGACCAAGATCGAGGAACTGCGCTACGTGCAGACGGAATCGGCAGTCGACATCTCCGAGGAGATAGAGCAGCTCGGGAAGAAGAGCCAGCAGCTGACCAAGGACATCTACAGCCAGCTCTCGCCGTGGCAGATCACCAAGATCGCGCGCCACCCCGAGCGGCCGTACACGCTGGATTACGTGAAGGAGATCTTCACCGACTTCGTGGAGATGCACGGCGACCGCCACTTCTCCGACGACCAGTCGATCGTCGGCGGCCTGGCGCGGTTCAACGGCAATGCCTGCATGGTGCTCGGCCACCAGAAGGGCCGCGACACGAAGGAGCGCGCAGTGCGCAACTTCGGCATGACGCGTCCCGAGGGCTACCGCAAGGCCCTGCGGCTGATGAAGACGGCGGAGAAGTTCAGGCTGCCGGTGTTCACCTTCGTGGACACGCCCGGCGCCTTCCCCGGCATCGATGCCGAGGAGCGCGGCCAGTCCGAGGCCATCGGCCGCAACATCTACGAGATGGCGCAGCTCGAAGTGCCGATCATCACCACCGTCATCGGCGAGGGCGGCTCCGGCGGCGCGCTGGCGATCTCGGTGGCCGACCAGGTGCTGATGCTGCAGTATTCGATCTATTCCGTGATCAGCCCCGAGGGCTGCGCCTCGATCCTGTGGAAGACCTCCGAGAAGGCGCAGGAAGCGGCGGATGCGATGGGCATCACGGCGCACCGGCTCAAGGCGATCGGCCTGATCGACAAGATCGTCAACGAACCGGTGGGCGGCGCCCACCGCGACCACAAGCAGATGGCGGCTTTCCTGAAGCGCGCGCTGAACGACGCCTGGCGCCAGCTCTCCGACCTGAAGGTGCGCGAGCTGCTGGAGCGGCGCTACGAGCGGCTGCAAAGCTATGGCCGCTTCTCCGACACCAAGGCCGAATCTGCCTGATCCCGACGGCAATCCCGCGGCCTCTTCGCTCGCGGG
The DNA here is from genome assembly GCF_016722765.1 of Ramlibacter alkalitolerans. GTDB lineage: Bacteria > Pseudomonadota > Gammaproteobacteria > Burkholderiales > Burkholderiaceae_C > Ramlibacter > Ramlibacter alkalitolerans. The sequence goes on from NZ_JAEQND010000006.1 coordinate 244,029, forward strand.
ATTGCAGTTGCCCCTGCCGCTGGCCGTCGCCTATAGCGGCGGCGCGGATTCCACCGTGCTCCTGCTCGCCGCCGCGCGCCGCTGGCCCGGCCAGGTGCAGGCGATCCACGTGCATCACGGCCTGCAGGATGCCGCCGACGGCTTCGAGGACCATTGCCGTTCGACCTGCGCCGCCCTGAGCGTGCCCTTGCAGGTGCGGCGCGTGCATGCGCGCCATGCGAGCGGCGAGAGCCCGGAGGAGGTGGCCCGCACGGCCCGCTACCAGGCACTCGCGCGGGCCGCGCGCGAAGCAGGCCTGCATGCGGTGCTGCTGGCGCAGCATGCCGACGACCAGGTCGAGACCTTGCTGCTGGCCTTGAGCCGCGGCGCGGGCCTGCCCGGGCTGGCGGCCATGCCGCCGGTGTTCCAGCGCGAGGGCATGGTGTTCGTGCGGCCGCTGCTCCTGCTGTCGGCGCAGGCGATCCGCGCCTGGCTGCGCGAGCAGGGCATCGCCGTCGTCGAGGACCCGACCAACGCCGACACCGCGTTCACGCGCAACCGGATCCGCCACCTGCTGCTGCCGGCGCTGGCGGAGTGCTTTCCGCAGTACCGCGAGACCTTCGCGCGCTCCTCGCGTCACGCGGCGCAGGCGCAGGACCTGCTGGAAACGGTGGCCGAGGAGGACCTGGCGCGCATGGGCGGCACGCCGGCGATCACCGCGCTGCAGATGCTGCCGCGCGCGCGCCAGGCCAACGTGCTGCGGCACTGGCTGCGCAAGGCGCATGCGGCGAGCGCCAGCGCCGCGCAGCTGGAGGAACTGCTGGACCAGGTCGCCGACTGCAGGACGCGCGGGCACCGCATCCGCATCAAGGTGGGCGCGGGTTTCGTGCAGCGCCAGGGCGAGCGGCTGCAGTACGGGGCGGACCTTTCCGTCTGAACGCGCGCGCGACCGCACTATCATTGCCGCCATGAACACCCACCGGGTCACCTGCAACCCGCCTCCCTCCGCGCCACCGGCCGGCCTCGCCTGAGGCCTTCGTGATCCCGCCGCGGCGGGGTCGCTCCGTGTGTGCAAGGCGGGCACCCCCGTGTGCCCGCCAGGAATGGGTGTCTTCATGCAAACCGATCTTTCCGGGGCGCGGGCCGTGTTCGGCCCGACAGCCCTGTTCGTCCTCCTGTGGAGCAGCGGCGCACTGGTGTCGCGCTGGGGGCTGGAGCAGGCCAGCACCGTGGCCTTCCTCGTGCTGCGCTTCGCGCTCGCGCTGGCGACGTTGTCGGTCGTGGCGCTGGCGCGCGGCCGCTGGTGGCCGCGCAGCGGCACGGCGCCGCAGGTCGCCCTGGCCGGCCTCGTGCTGGTGGGCGGCTACTCGCTGTCCTACTTGCTGGCGCTGGACCTCGGGGTCACCCCGGGGCTGCTGGCCACGCTGCTGGGCCTGCAGCCGCTGCTGACGCTGCTGGCGACCGAACGGCCGCTGCAGCCTGCCCGCTTCGCAGGCCTGGCGCTGGCGCTGGCGCTGGGCGGACTCGTCCTGGTGGTGGGGGACAGCCTCCTGCGCGCGCGCCTGGCGCCGGCCGGGCTGCTGTGCGCGTTCGCGGCGCTGGCCTGCATCACGGTCGGCACGCTGATGCAGAAGCGATTGCAGCAGGCGCCGCTCGCCGTGCTGCCGCTGCAGTACGCGGTGGCGCTGCTGCTGTTCCTGCTGTTGTCCTTCGTGATGCCGGTGCGGGTGCAGTCGTCCACTGGGCTGGTGCTGGCGGTCGGGTGGCTGGGGCTCGGGATCTCGGTGGCAGCCACGCTGCTGCTGTACGGCCTCATCGCCGCCGGCAACCTGGTGAACGTCACGAGTCTGTTCTACCTCGTGCCGGCCTGCACGGCGGCGCTCGACTGGCTCATCTTCGGCCACGCGATGGCGCCGCTGTCCCTGGCGGGCACGGCGGCGATCGTGGGCGGACTGGTCTTGGTGCTGCGAGGAGCTTAGGAGGCTGCCCGACCGGCGGAAAGCCGGGTCTGGGCCGTGCGGCTGCCGAGGCTGGCGGCGCGCTGCATCCAGCGCGTCGCCTGCACCGCATCCTGCGGCACCACGGCGCCCTTCTGGTAGGCGACCCCGAGGAAGTAGCTCATCTCCATGCGCCCGAAGCGCACGCCCTGGTCGGTGCACTTGCCCGAGCGCTTGACGATCATCGGCACGTCGGCGCTGCCTTCGGCGAAGGCCTGCATCTCCGCGACGGTGCGCTGCAGGTAGCGGTCGCGCGACAGCGCGGCCTGCTGCTTGTCGGGCAGGATCGCCACCAGCTCGCTGGCGAGGATCGGCAGCACCTCGAAGGGCGTCATGCCGCCGTGCGTGGCGGGCGAGTACCAGGCGTGGAGCATCGCCTTGTCGAGCGGCTGCAGGCCTTCGGTCTGGTTCGTGAAGTAGCTCAGCACCGTGGGACCTTCGGGGTGGCCGCGCACGCCCATCACGTGCATCGCCTCGTGGTACGCGCAGCGCCGGGCGTCGCCGTCGCGCATCTGCATCTCCACCCAGTCGAGCCTCGTCTCGTGCTGGAAGTGCAGCTGCGTCACGCAGGGCTCGTTGTCGGACAGGGTGCTGTCGGGGGTGATCTGGATGCGCACGTCGGCGGTCTGGGCCGCGTCGGGCTGGTCGCTCACGTCGGCCACCTGCAGGCCCGCCTCGGCCGCCACGTCGCGCAGCGCCTGCAGCGTGTGCTGCCTGTGGGCTGCCGCGTTGACGCCGTTGATGCTGACCTTCAGTTGCGGCTGCTCCCAATGCACGAGGCGCGTCGGGATCCCGCTCTGGTGCCACAGCACTTCCCACAGGGTGTTCATGCCCGTTTCGAACGCATCGGCGTGCGCGAAACCGGGGATGAAGGCTGCGGCGGCAGCGAGGAGGGCGGCGGCACCCGTTCTGAACATCAAGCTGGTCCTTTCGGTGTTGAGCGACAAACGTGGGGTAGGACAGCTCCCACGCAAGAATGGTTTCATCGGTGACAGGTTTTTCATCGCCCAGGCGCAGAAATTTCCTGCGCCCCGCAGGCTCATCCGCGCTTGCAGGGTCTGCGGCAGGATGCCGCCCCCATAAAAAAACCCGGCCGGGCCGCCGAAGCGGTCCTGCCGGGAACCCGTGTAGCAATCGTTCGGGCGGCGGGGCTGGCTGCCCCGCCGCGCCTTGTCGCGCTTACTTGCGAGTGATGTTGGCCGTCGCCCCGCCACCCAGGACCGGGTTGCTGGACCAGGCGCGCACTTGCGTCGGCGCCACCGACCAGCCACCGGCGGTGGCCGGGTTCTGGAAGGAGCCGCTCGAGAACTTCTGGTCGAACGCCCAGCTGCCGTCGGCCGTCACACCCGTCGTTCCGATCGTGCACTCCGGGATGGTGTCGGTGCCGTCGCAGGTCTGGCCTGCGTTCGGGCCGCGCGACAGCGTGCCGTTCATGAACGTGATCGAGATCGTCTGGCTGTTGCGGATCGTGTCCGTGCCGTCCACGCGCCACCGGAACTTGCTGGCTTCGAACTGCGCCCGCGCGATGGCGATGGTCTCGCCAGCGGCGACCGTGATCGAGGCCAGGCCGGTGTTCTCCGACTGGATGCCGGCGGCGTCCACCACCTTGTACTGCACGGTGTAGGTGCCGGGGACCGTGGAGGTGAAGGTGACGGCGCCGTTGACCGGCGTCGGCTGCGTGCCCAGTCCGGCGGGCCAGCTGGTGATCACCACGTTCTTCAGGTCGGCGAAACCGTCCGGATCGGTGGCGTTCGCCAGCAGGTTCACCGTGGAGGCGATGGCGCTCACCGCGTTGGCGGTGGTGTTGCCGGCCACCGGCGCATCGTTCACCGGCGTGACGGTGATGTTCACCGTGGCCGGATCGGACACGGGCGCGCCGTTGAAGGACACGTTGAACGTGACGCCGTCGATGCCGCTCGCGTTGGGGTTCGGCAGGTAGTTCAGGAAACCATCCGCGGACACGGTGGTCGTGCCGAGGCGCGCCGCCTGCAGGATGTTCACCGTCACGGTGCCGCCCTGCTGGACGGCGGTGCGCAGCGACGTGGTCTGGCCGTTGACCAGCACGGTGGCGTTGGCCAGCAGGTCGATCACCAGCTCCTGGCCGGCGGTGCAGCCGGTCGACGAGGTGGCCGCGCAGTCTTCCGCCACGGTGGCGGTGACGTTGCCCGCCACGACCTGGCCGGCCGTCACGGCCATGCCGCGCGCGGTCTGCACCGTGTGCATGTTGCTGCCGCCCTTGTTCGACACCACCTGCACCTGGTTGGGCGGCGACTTGATGCCGCGCACCGTGACCGCATTGGCGGCCAGTGCGGCGCCGGGGCCGCGACCGATGTACGAGCCGTCGGTGCCGCGGACGCTGCCGAAGCCGGCCAGCGTCAGCACCGCCGTCGGGTCGCTGGACTCGGCGGTCACGGCGATGGTGCCGTCCTGCGGGCCGTTGTAGTCGGCGGTCTTGATCACCACGTCGTCGGTCAGGGCCTTGAGCATGTAGCTCGGGCGGACCTGGCCGTTGGCGTCACGGGCGTTGGTGTTCACGATGCAGACGTGGCTGGGCGGCGGGCCGCTCACGGCCATCTGGGCCCAGTAGTCGCTGCTGCCTTCGTCGTTGACCATGGCGATCGCGGAGCCTTGCGACGGCGCGGTGTACGGGCCGGGGTTCACCACGGTGTTGCCGTCGGCGTCGAGGCTGAGGGCGCCGCCGCACGGCTGCGCGTAGAACTCCAGCAGGGGCTTGATCAGGCCCTGGATCGGCTGGGCCGGGATGCGCGCCTGCAGCGTCGGCGTGGCCGTCGTGAACACGTCGACGTCGGTCGCATTGCCGGTCGCGTCGGCACGGTAGGTCGCACGACCGCCGCCCACACGGCCCGGAATGATGTCCGTCATCAGGCGGCCGGCCACCGTGAAGTTGGTCGCGCCGTCCAGGACGTACAGCAGGTCACCGTTGCCGTCCGCCTGCGAAGCACGCACTTCGACGCGGAAGGTGTTGTGGTTCTGCGGACGCGGGATCCCCTTGGTGTTGGGGGTGGGGCTGTTGTCGATGTCGTAGACGGTGATGTCGGGCAGCGGGCTGCCGGTCACGGGGCCGACGCGAGCCGGGTCGGCGATGTACTTCTTGCCGGTGCCGGGGTTGGTCGTGGTGCCGCCCTGCGCGACCAGGGAGTCATAGAACGGGTCCGTGCCGGCCGGCGCAGACTGCAGGTCGGGCATCGGGGGCACTTCGGCGCCGCCCGGGGCGGGGGACGGCAGGAGGTAGGGGCCGAGCGCGCCGGTCAGCGTGCATTCGAAGGTGAAGGGGCAGCCGACGCCGATGTCGGAGGTTTCGAAGATGCGGTCGCCTTCCGAACGATTCTTGAAGACCTCGTCCATGAACGGGGTGATCACGCGGTAGTCGCCGGCGAAGGGCAGGGGACGGATGTCGAGGCGATGGCGCGCGAAGACGGTCTGGCCGCCATCGGGGATCGCTTCCAGCGCGATGATCAGGCGCGCCTTGAAGCCGCGGGCGTCATCCAGCAGCACGTTGTCCGCGCCGTAGTAGAAGTGCTCCTCGAAGAAGTTGTCCGGAAAGACTTCGGGCAGGCTCGCGGGGCCGTCCGGCGGCGCCACGACGCACCAGCCGCCATCCCATTCGGCCTGGGTGCTCAGGTTGCAGTACTCCATGGTGATGCCCGTGGTGTCCTGGAACCACGTCGGGAAGCCCGTGGAATCGGACGCCGTGCTGATCGGGCCCACCCGTTCGAGACCGGCAAACGCCGGGGCGGCTGCGGCCGTGGCCAGCAGGATCGCTGCAGATATTGCGTGCAACTTGTGTTTCATACCGACTCCTCAAAAAAACGCTTGGCTGTAAAAAACCGGGAGTTCCCCCGGCTGGCTTGACTTGATGTTGCGGCGTGCAACACCTTTGTGGTCCCTGCAAGCATCTGTATCGCAGCGAACGTGCCACCGGCTTTTGGCCGAGAAGTGAATACGAATGAGTACGTTTGAGAGGAACGAAGGTCCCGGCTGGGCGCCATCCCCCGGTGCTGGTGGGGCTCCTGCCCCAACAGTGGGGAGGTAAACGGATGGCTTTCACGGGGCGAACTTAGGTGCCGGCCGGCTTCACGCGCCGCGCAGGTGGCGCTCGCGGAAGTGCCGCTGCGGGTCGACGGAGGTGCCTGTCGCACCGGCACCCTCGAGGGAGAGGCCACGTCAGGCGTCACTGACGCGCTAGGTATAATCCCGGACTTCGCGCGCGACCCCGCTTGCGCGCGGCCCGACTCCCCCGCTGCTCGCGCGGCCCTTCTCCTTCCCGTTCCGATGGCATTGATCGTTCACAAATACGGCGGCACGTCGATGGGCTCGACCGAGCGCATCCGCAACGTCGCCAAGCGCGTGGCCAAGTGGGTGCGCGCCGGCCACCAGATGGTGGTGGTGCCCAGCGCCATGAGCGGCGAGACCAACCGCCTGCTCGGACTGGCCAAGGAGGTTTCGCCCGCGAGGACGGATGCCGCGGTGCAGCGCGAACTCGACATGCTCGCCTCCACCGGCGAACAGGTCTCCGTGGGACTGCTGGCGCTGGCGCTTCAGGCCGAGGGCCTTCCCGCCGTGAGCTATGCGGGCTGGCAGGTGCCGATCCACACCAACGACGCCTATACCAAGGCGCGCATCGAATCGATCGAGGACGCCCGCGTGCGCAAGGACCTCGCGCAGGGCAAGGTGGTGATCATCACCGGCTTCCAGGGCGTGGACGGGCAGGGCAACATCACGACGCTGGGGCGCGGCGGCAGCGATACCTCCGCGGTGGCCGTGGCGGCGGCGCTGAAGGCGGCCGAATGCCTGATCTACACCGACGTGGACGGCGTCTACACGACCGACCCGCGCGTGGTGCCGGAGGCGCGCCGGCTCTCGACCGTCAGCTTCGAGGAAATGCTGGAGATGGCCTCGATGGGCTCCAAGGTCCTGCAGATCCGCTCGGTCGAGTTCGCGGGCAAGTACCAGGTGCCGCTGCGCGTGCTTTCCAGCTTCACCGATTGGGACATCCCGATCGAGGAGGAAGCCAGGTCAGGCACGCTGATCACTTTTGAGGAAGACGAGAAGATGGAACAAGCCGTCGTTTCCGGCATCGCGTTCAACCGCGACGAGGCCAAGATCTCGATCCTGGGCGTGCCCGACCGCCCCGGCATCGCCTACCAGATCCTCGGTGCCGTGGCCGAGGCCAACATCGAGGTCGACGTGATCATCCAGAACGTCAGCCACGACGGCCGTACCGACTTCAGCTTCACGGTGCACCGCAGCGAGTACGCCCGCACGATCGACGTGCTCAAGACCAGCGTGCTGCCTTCGCTCGGCACCGACCGCGTCGAAGGCGACACGCGCATCTGCAAGGTCTCGATCGTGGGCATCGGCATGCGCAGCCACGTCGGCATCGCGTCGAAGATGTTCCGTGCGCTGTCGGAGGAGGGCATCAACATCCAGATGATCTCCACCAGCGAGATCAAGACCTCGGTGGTGATCGACGAGAAGTACATGGAACTGGCGGTGCGCGCCCTGCATCGCGCGTTCGACCTGGACCAGCCGGCCGGGTAACGCGCGGGACGCGCGCATACCCGGCCGTCCCCGCGCAGGCGGGGACCCAGTTTGCGTTATGATTTCCAGTTCCGGAGCGGTGACCGAGTGGCCGAAGGTGCTCCCCTGCTAAGGGAGTATGCGGGCAAAAACCTGCATCCAGGGTTCGAATCCCTGTCGCTCCGCCAGAACCATCCCGCGCGCCAGCGTGCATCCCGGTGCCGCTTGCATGCCGCGGGATCGGCTCCAAGGCTGTCCACCTGACAGCCTTCCCTTCCTGGATTCGCGAGCGCGCACTTGCATGCGCCGTGCGGCCACGTCCAGAGGACCGATGGGTAGATTCCCGCAGGCCGCAACGTATTCACCCGTTTGGAGTATGCGCAACAGTTTGTGAATGCATCAAACTGTGACCAGCTTCTGTCGAGGGGCTAACTTTCAAGGGCCGCTCCCGTGCACGGGAAGCGGCCTTTTTCTTGATGCGGCACGCGCGTCGCGAATTCCACTCGGGAAGGTACTGCGCCGCGCTTCGCTTCCAGGCCGGTGAGCGCGCGCGTCCCGGTGGACGCAGGCGATCCGCCCTCCGCAAAGCAGCACCAGTGCGTTCGCGATCTTCTGCGCGATCGCGCGATGCAACGGGCAACGTCGGACTCCGCCTTTCGCGGCCGCACAAGCGCGCGTGATTCGGCGCAACGCCGCCAGCCATTTCGCGCACAGCCACGGCCGCCTGCAAGCCGAAGCGCAACGACGCGCCTCGCCTCATCCCGCCCTCGGTCTCCTCCTGGCCGCGCGCGTCAGCGAGCCGGCGCTTCACTCCCCAACGCCGGGGGGAACCCCGCCTTCGGGCCAAATTCCCCCCCGGTTCCGGGCCTGGTCAGGTGCAAGTAAGCAACGACGCCGCCTTGTACTACGTACTACTTCACAGGAAATGTCGCTTTTCGCGTGGCGAATGCTTCTCGTTACCTGGTGCAAGATATGCGGCGAACTTTTTACATACCACTTCACGTGGTCTCTGGCGGAGGGTGTCTTGACGGGCAGTCGTCACCGTGTAACCGGTTCGATGCAGCGTTCCCAGCGGGGCGCTGCCCTGCGCTGCCCCTCCTGCCTTGAGTCCTCGAGATCGCAGACATGCCGCCACCCCGCGACGCATGGGCGGCAACCACTCGTATCCGACGTCCATTGAGGAGGACTTCCATGAAGGCGAAACTGAAGATCACCGCGGCTACCGCCGTTCTCGCGTGCCTGTCCGCAGGCGCAGCCCATGCGGCACTTGAACGTGTGGGTCCGATCGAATCGAGGCCCTCCGTTGGCGGCTTCCCGGCCTGGTTCCAGGACCGGACCGGCATCGCGCTGGAATTCTGCGACCTCAGTACGCAGGCGGAGTGGGAAGGCGGGTGGTGCGTGCTGGCGCCGCCGGACGGGCCCGAATTCGGCCTGCCCGAGGTCTTTCCGAACAACTTCTTCGAGGAGCACTTCTACTACTCGGCCGACAACGTGCTCCAGGACGAGTCCACCGGCACGCGCTTCCGGGCCCGGCTGGTGATTGCGCTCGAAGCGATCCCCGACGGCGGCCAGACCGTGTTCGCGCGCCACCGGCTCGACATCCGTTCGCTGCCCTTCGACGGCGACTACCGGGTGATCACGCCCTTCCAGGACGTCACCTTCTTCGACAAGAAGCAGGGCGACCGCATCTTCGAGACCCAGGACATCGGCGTCGGCTGCCCCTTCACGTTCGAGTGCACGCTGGCGGGCGGCCTCGGCCCCTACCTCCTGCCTTCCAAGGTGCCGGGCGGGGCCGAACTGCCGCCGATGCCCGACCTGGCCGCGATGCCCACCGGGACGGATCCGTTCCTGGACACGGTCCGCGCCTCGGGAGGCCTGACCAGCAACCCCGGCACCGGCAAGAAGTACCTCGCCGATCCGTCGCGGCTCGGGCCCGTGACCGGCAGTCCGCTCGAGAAGTTCACCGCCTACAACAAGGACGGGACGGAGACGCCCGGGCGCGACCACAACACCTTCCGCATCGAGGTGAGGGCGCCTTCGGCAGACCACAACGGCCCGGTCATCTACACGCTGGAGGATGCAAACAACTTCAGCGTGGCTGGGCGCCTCCAGACCGGAACCCTGCCAGCGCAGCTGAATGGCACGCGCGCGGTCTACAAGGCGGACAGCACGGGGATGATGACCGATCTCGACGTCTTCGCCAACGCCTTGCCGACGGTCCGGGCGCGCCTGCCCGGTGGTCCGGCGACGACCAAGCCCCAGCCGGTGCTGGCCTTCTATCCCGAGCCCTGCGCGGGTGCGATCAGCGTCAAGCCGGAAACAGGCGAGCAGGTCGTCAACCCGCCGCCCTACGGCGCGCCGGCGGGCACTCCGCTGCCGATGGATACGAACGACGGCAGCACGGAGTTCTGGGCCCAGGTCACCCCGGGGGGCTTGCCGCCGACGCATGTGTGCATCGTGGACAACACGGCCCGGGACGTTGCCGGCAACCTGGCGCCCGTGTACGTGCTGCGCGCCGTGACCGACGACGTGCGCGTCACCACCGCAGGCTTCGACGGTCCCTTCGGCGGCACGCTCACCGTCCAGGCGAAATCCAGCGATCCCACGGCAGTCCTCACGCTCGCCGGGTATGGGCCGGGCTCCAATGGCTCGGCCATCGGCATGGGCACCGGCGGCGGGGTGGAACTGGTGGGCAACACCGCCAAGGTCCACGGACTCAAGTCACCGCCCGCCACGGTGCAGGTGGTCTCCACCCGGGGCGGCACGGGCATGCGCTTGACCGACACCAAGCATGGCGCCGCACAGCTGATCGGTCCCCCCATCGCGGTGGGTGACACCCTGACGGTGCTGGAGGACTGCTCCGACCAGGCTGCGACCGCCTGCGCGGAAGGGCAGGGCGCCACCATCGACCTGCTTGCCAACGATACCGTGCAGATCAACGGGACGGTCGAGAACCTGCGTGAAGTGGCCGACCGCAACCAGTTCCCGGTGACGGTCAACCTCACCCAGGCGGCGCACATCGGCAAGGCGACCATCAGCAACGGCCGCTTGAACTATGTGCCGAACCCGAACGCCAGCGGCGCGGATTCCATCGGCTACACGATCACCATTGCGGTGGACGACGCCATCCCCTTGTCCAATCCTGCCTCGGTCGCGATCACGGTGACGCCAGTGAACGACGTGCCGATGGCGGGCAATGTCTCGACCGGCGCCGTCACCGGCCGGCCGATCACGGTGAACCTGCTGACTGGCGCGAGCGATCCGGACGGCGCAGGCGACCTGCGCAATGCGGAGATCACCACCTGGCCGGCCGGGCTGGGGGCGCAACCTGCGCCGGTGAATGGTGTGGTGAGCTTCGTGCCACCCGGCGCAGGCAACTTCAGCTTCAACTATCGGGTGATCGATGGCGCCAACGCGGCGTCGCCGAACACCGGGCAGGGAGCGGTGGCGGTCGTTGCGCAGGAAATCATCGCCTTCATTCGCGCACAGTACACGCGTGACTTCGGCATCTGGAACATCACCGGCACCGACCGGGTCCACGCCAACCAGACGATCACGATCGCCTACACGAACGGCACGCTCGCCAAGGGACCCTTCGCAGGCCAGAGCTGCGACGGCACGGCGGCGATCCCCGACTGCGTGGTCGCCACCGTGGTCCTCGGCGCTTCCAATACCTGGAGCTACCAGCAGAGACTGGGTCGCGGCGGCCCGAAGGACCCGAGCAATTCGGATCACACGTGGAGCACGCCGCCGACCAGCGTGCGGGCGTTCTCGAGCAGTCCGGAACTTGGCGGATCCGCCGTGATGGACATCCGGATCGACTGACGCCGAGCGAACCGTCCGCTCTGCGGTGGACGGTTCGCTGCGGCCTCGCCGGCGACCGGCCGTGGATCACGGGGTACCATCCACGGCACCGACTTCGCGCCCTTCCATGCCCACCGATTTCAGCAGCACCCTGGTGCTCGTCTTCACCTGCGCGCTCACCTTCGTGGTGGCGCGCCTTCTCTCGCGCAAGTGGCGCGAGAAGAAACGGCAGAAGGAGGAGGCACAGCGCCGCGCGGCGGAGAGCCGCCAGGTGCGCAGGGCGCGCGAGCGACGGGTGAAGTAGGGAGGAGTGGATTTCCCGCCTGCACGGGAACGATCGCTTCGCCCAAAGAAGAAAGCCGCCCGAAGGCGGCTTTCCTGCTCCCAGTGAACGTCCTTGTTATCGCTGCGCGGCGGGCTTGTCCTGCCCGCTCGCCTTGTTTCGTCCGGTGCGACGACGCTCCCCTGCCGCCGCGGGCTTGCGCGCTTCGTCGGCCTGCAGGTGCAGGCCGTACGAGTTCGCCGTGACCGCCAGAATGGCCGGTACCCGCTGCAGGATCGACGCTGTTGTTCTTGTATCGCTCATGCTTTTCTTCCCTGTCGTTCTCCACTGCCTCGTTCTGTGTGTGACTGCAGTGCGGAGAAGTATCGGGGCACGCGCAAGGACGCCGTGCCAGCGTGCTGCGTGAGCACAGGTCAGCGGTATCTGACATCCAGCCCGGCCGCAAGAGGCAGCATCGCCCGCCGCCGCGCCGCCAGGTGGCGCAGCACGACGGGTGCGACGAGCCCCACCCCGGCGAGGCTCACCCAGAGGCCGGGGGCGATCAGCAGCAGGGCCGCCAGCAGGCACAGCAACTGTTCCCAGCGCTTCATCTCCACCAGGAAAAAGCGGCTGAGCGCGGCCGCCAGGACCACGATCCCCAGCACGCAGCCGAGGAAGGTGACCGCGAAGTCGTAGCCGTTGAAGCCCTTGGCCACCAGCAGCAGCGAGGGCGAGAACACGAACACGAAGGGGACCAGCGCCTTCGCCAGCCCGAGCCGGAATGCGGTGTTGCCGGTCTTGAAGGGATCGCTGCCCGCCATCCCTGCCGCCGCATAGGCGGCGAGCGCCACCGGGGGCGTGATGTCCGCCAGCACGCCGTAGTAGAAGACGAAGAAGTGCGCCACCAGCGGCTGCACGCCGAGCTGCACCAGCGTCGGCGCCGCCACCGTCACCATGATGATGTAGTTGGCGGTGGTGGGAATGCCGCATCCCATGAGGACGCAGACGACCCCCGTCATCGCGAGCGCGGCCAGCAAGGTCATGCTGCGCGTGTCCGCGATGAAGGCGGGAACGACGGTCGCCGCCGCGGCAGCGATGGCCTGCGCCCAGCCCGTGATGATGAAGCTGATCTTGAACCCGACGCCGGTGAGCGTCACCACGCCGATCACGATGCCGACCGTGGCTGCCGCGGCGCCCACGGCCAGCGCGTACTTGGCGCCGGTCTCGAAGGCCTCGACCAACACGCCGTGGGAGATGCGGCCCGTGATGCCGGCCAGCTTCCATCCGGCCAGCGCGATCACGATGGCAGCCGCGAACAGCGCGATCTTGATGCGGTCGGTCTGCGGCCCGAGGTCGGCGAAGCCGATCAGCAACAGCAGGGCATGGAGCACGAGGAACAGCGCCCAGTTGGCCGGGCGGTTGCCGCTGGTCCGGGTGGTGAGGCCGACGATCGCACAGGAACTGATGCCGGTGAATGCGGCCAGGTAGGGCGTGCGGCCGGACACGAGGATCCCCACGAGCAGGAACAGCGGGATCAGCGTCGGCCAGCGCTGCCGAAGCGATTCGCGCAGCCTCGGCATCTCCTCGTCGGTGAGGCCGCGCAGCCCGTGGCGCTTGGCCTCGAAGTGCACCTGCATGAAGACGCCGAAGAAGTGCATGAACGCCGGCACGACCGCGGCAGCGATGATGGTCTGGTAGGAGACGTTGAGGAACTCCACCATCAGGAAGGCGGCGGCGCCCAGCACCGGGGGCGTGATCTGCCCCCCGGTCGACGAAGCGGCCTCCACCGCGCCGGCGAATTCGCGCCGGTAGCCGACGCGGATCATCGCGGGAATCGTGAGCGAGCCCACCGTCACCGCGTTGGCCACGGAGGAGCCCGAGAGCATGCCGAACATCGCGGAGCCGAACACGCTGACCTTCGCCGGCCCGCCGGCATAGCGGCCGGCGATGGTGGCGGCGATGTCCAGGAACAGCTGGCCCAGGCCGACCCGCGTGGCCATCACGCCGAACAGCACGAAGTGGAACACGTAGGTCGCCACCACGCCCACCGCCACGCCGTAGATGCCCTGGCTGGTGAGGTACTGGTGGTTGATCATCTGGCTCCAGCTCGCGCCGGCGTGCTGCAGCAGGCCGGGGAACCAGGGGCCGGCGAGCGCGTAGGAGGTGAAGCCCAGCGCGATCAGCGGCAGGGGCCAGCCCATGGAGCGGCGTGTCGCCTCGATCAGGGTGACGAACAGGAGGGTGCCGAAGACGACGTCGGCGGTGCTCGGATTGCCGATGCGGAACGCGAGGTCCTCGAACACCCAGGGGATGTAGAGCACGCTGGCCGCGCAGGCCAGCGCCAGCAGCCAGTCGTACCACGGCACGCCGCCCGGGCTGTGCCAGCGGCTGGTCGTCGCTTCGCCGTACAGGCGCTTCGTACGCGGGAAGACGAGGAAGATCAGCCCCAGCACGAAGGCCAGGTGCACGCCGCGGTGGGTGGTCTCGCGCAGCAGGCCGAAGCCGGCCGTCCAGTAGTGGAAGCAGGACAGCGCGATCAGCAGCGCCATCACGATCCAGGTGGCGGGCTGCACCGTGGCGCGGAAGCGCATCTCGGGGTCGAACTTCTGTTCGAGCTCCTGCAGCTGGCGCTCGTCGAGCGCGCTGGGCGTGTTCATCCGTCTCTCCAAAAGCAAAGGGAGGCTGCGCCTCCCCCACCGTCGTCCCCGCGCTGGCGGGGACCCAGGGCAGTTTCACGCGCTGCGCGCGTGCTCTGGGCCTCCGCCTTCGCGGGGGTGGCGGCCTTTACTTGATCAGCCCGGCTTCCTTGTAGAACTTCTCGGCGCCCGGGTGGAACGGGATGCCGGCGCCCTTGACCGCGTTCTCCTTGGTGATGAACTTGCCCTTGGCGTGGCCGGCGGCCAGCGTCTTCTGCGTCGCCTCGCTGTACATGGACTTGGTGATCTGGTAGACCGTGTCGGCGGGGACCTTGGCACTGGTCACCAGCTGCGCGCCGACGGCCAGCGTGTCGACCGCGGCCACGTCCTTGTACGTGCCGGCGGGGATGTGGTCCACGGCGAACCAGGGGCTGGACTTCAGCAGCGCCTGCGCCTGCGGGCCGCCCAGCGGCACCAGCTCGATGCCGACACCGCTGGAGGCGAGTTCGGCGATCGCGCCGGCGGGCGCGCCGCCGACGAAGAAGAAGGCATCGAGCGAGCCGTCCTTGAGCTTGTCGCCGGCCTGGTTCGGCTTGATGTAGTCCGGCTTGATGTCGGACTCCTTGACGCCATAGGCCGCCAGCACCATGCGGGCGTCGATCAGCGTGCCGGAGCCGGGCTCGTCGAGCGCGACGCGCTTGCCCTTCAGGTCGGCCACGCTCTTGATGCCGGAGTTCTTCTTCACCACCAGGTGGATGCTTTCGGGATAGAGGTTGGCGATCAGCCGCAGGTCCGGCACCTTGGGCTTGCCTTCGAAGGCGCCGGTGCCGGTGTAGGCCCAGGTCGCCACGTCGGACTGGGTCATGCCGGCTTCGAGCGAGCCGCCGGCGATGGCGTTGACGTTGGCCAGCGAGCCGTTGCTCGACTGCGCGGTGGCGACGATCTTGCCAGGCTGCGAGACGGCGTTGGCGATCATCCCGCCCACGGGGTAGTAGGTGCCGGCGGTGCCGCCGGTGCCGATGCGGAAGAACTGCTGTGCGTGCGCGGCGCCGGCGAAGGCCAGGGCGGCCGCGAAGGTAGCGGCCCACTTCTTCATGCTCATGGAACTCTCCTCGTTGCGAGGCAGCGAGTAGAGCATGGACGAGGTCGGGGGGCGGATAGTGGAAGCACCGAGCGCGATCAGCGCTTCGGCGTCTCGTCGTCGATCGACGCGCTCCAGCGGTCACCCCAGCCGGCGCGCTGCGCTTCCTCGAGGTCGCGCCGGCCGCGCTTGGTGGGCCGGCCATGTTCGATCGCCAGCGCCGGTTCGCGGGCGAAGCGACGCTGCTCCAGGGCCTTCTGGCGCTCGGCGAGGCTCTCGGCCGTCTCCTCGTACAGCTGCTGCGCCACCGGCGCCGGCCCGCGCATGTCCGACAGCCCCAGCACCCGCACCGTGCGCGTGAGGCCTTCGCGCCGCATGGAGACGGTGTCGCCCACCTTCACTTCGCGCGCCGGCTTCACGTCCTGGCCGTTGATCGCCACGCGCCCCTTGTCGATTTCTTCCGTGGCCAAGCTGCGCGTTTTGTAGAAGCGCGCCGCCCACAGCCACTTGTCGATCCGCAATCTGTCCATGCCCATTCAGGTCGGATTCTCCGCCAGCGGCAGCCGCACGGTGGCGTCCAGCCCGGCGATCCGGTGGTCCTTTTCACGGTTTTGAAGCGCGATCGTGCCGCCGAGCGCCCGCACGATCTCCTGGCAGATGGCCAGGCCCAGGCCCGAGCCGCTGCGCACGTCGCCGGCCGAAAACGGCTGGAAGAGCCGCGGCGCAAGCTCTTCGGGCACGCCCGGCCCGCTGTCGCTCACGACCAGCATCGCACCGTGGGAGCCGGCCAGCACCCGCACCGACAGCGTGCCGCCGCGCGGCGTGTGCTTGACCGCGTTGTGCAGCAGGTTGCGCGAAAGCTCGCGCAGCATCCACTCGTGCGCGCGCACCGGCGTCGCATCGGTCTCGATATCGAAGTCGATGTCCTTGTCGGCGATCAGCGGCGCGAGTTCCAGCGCCATGGCGCGCACGGCCGCGGCCAGGTCGTTCACCTGCTCCTCGCTCTGGGCGCGCAACTGCTCCACCTTGGCCAGCGACAGCATCTGGTTGGCCAGCACGGTCGCACGCTCCACGGTGTCCTCGATCTCGCCGAGGGCCTGGCGCGGCTCGACGTCGCCCCGCAATGCCGATTGCACCTGCGCCTTCAGCACCGCCAGCGGCGTGCGCAGCTGGTGCGAGGTGTCGCGCACGAAGCGCTTCTGGTTCTCCAGCATGTGCGCCAGCCGCGCCATCACCTCGTTGGTGGCTTCCACCAGCGGCAGCAGCTCGCGCGGCGCACCCGCCGCGGACAGCGGCGAGAGGTCGCCCGCCGGACGCGCCTGCAATTCATCGCTGAGGCGGCGCACCGGGCGCGTGGCGCGCTGCACGACCACCACCACCACCAGCGCGATCAGCGCCACCAGCCCGGCCTGCTGCCACAGGAAATCGAACAGGATGCGGCGCGTGAGGCGCCGGCGCAGCTCCAGCGTCTCGGCCACCTGGATCACCGCCATCGCGCGGCCCGACGGGGTGGCCACGGGCTGCAGCAGCACCGCCACGCGCACCTGGCTGTCGCGAAAGGTGGTGTCGTAGAAGTTGACCAGCGCCGCGTAGGGCGGCTGGGAGGGGATCCTCCCCTGCCAGAAAGGCAGGTCCTCGAAGCCCGAGACGAGCCGGCCGTGCAGGTCGGACACGCGGTAGTACATGTGCGTCTGCAGGTCCGCCTCGAAGGCTTCCAGCGCGGAGTAGGGCACGGTGGCGCGCAGCACCGCGTTCTCGTCGAAGCCGCGCACGTCGAGCTGTTCGCCGATCGACTTCGCCGATGCGAGCAGCGTCCGGTCGTAGGCGGTGTTCAGCGCGTCCAGGGTCTTGCGGTACAGCGAAGCAGCGTTCACCGCGATCACGATGCCCACGGGCACCAGGATGCCGGCCAGCAGCACCCGCCGCAGCGAAACCGGCCGGGTCACGCGCCGGCCTTGAGCAGGTAGCCCAGGCCGCGCAGCGTCACCAGCTTCACGCCGGTGTGCGCGAGCCTCTTGCGCAGGCGATACACCACCACCTCGATGGCTTCGTACTGCACCTCGGTCTCGCCCGGAAAGACCAGTTCGAACAGGCGCTCCTTGGGCACCGCATGGCCCGGCCGCGCCAGCAGCGCCTGCATCAGGGCCGTCTCGCGCGGGGCGAGCTCCAGGATCTCGTCGCGAAAGTGGATGGCGCCGCTTTGCCGGTCGCAATGCAGTCCGCCAATGCCCGGCTCGGCGGCAGGCGCGTGCCCGGCGGGCGCGCGGCGGCGGTGCAGGGCGCGCAGCCGCGCCTCGAGCTCGTCGAGATCGAAGGGCTTGGGCAGGTAGTCATCCGCGCCGCTATTGAGGCCCATGATCCGGTCGCCGACCGTGCCGCGCGCGGTGAGGATCAGCACCGGCGTGGCCAGGCCGCTGCGGCGCGCCTCCTCCAGCACCAGCAGCCCGTCCATGCCGGGCAGGGTGAGGTCCAGCATCACGACGTCCGGCGGGGCCGCCTTCCAGCGCTCCAGCGCGACGCGGCCGTCGCTGCACAGCTCCACTTCCATGCCGCGCTTGGTCAGCGTGCGCTGCAGCGCCGTCTGCATGGACGGGTCGTCTTCGACCAGGAGGACTTTCATTTCCGGAACCATAACCCGGCCGCAAGACTAGCGTTTACCCTAGTACTTTGGACAGCCGAATGACAGCGAGCCGAACCACCATCGACAGGTCCAACCAAGGAGACAAGAACCGTGCGTCGCAATGACTTCCTGAAGACCATGGCGGCCCTGGCAGCCGCCGGCGCGCTGCCGCTGTCGGCCCACGCCGCTTCCAACCTGAAGATGATGATCCCGGCCAACCCCGGCGGCGGCTGGGACACGACCGGCCGTGCCCTGGGCAAGGCGCTGGTCGACGCCAAGGCGGCCGACAGCGTCACCTACGACAACAAGGGCGGCGCCGCCGGCGCGCTCGGCCTGGCGCAGTTCGTCAACGCCAGCAAGGGCGACCCGAACGCCCTGATGGTGATGGGCGCCGTGATGCTGGGCGGCATCATCACCGGCAAGCCGCCGGTCGACCTGCACACCGCCACGCCGCTGGCGCGCCTGACCAGCGAGTACAACGTCTACGTGCTGCCGGCCAACTCGCCCTTCAAGACGATGGCCGACGTCGTCGCGCAGCTGAAGAAGGACCCCGGCAGCGTCAAGTGGGGCGGCGGCTCGCGCGGCTCCACCGAGCACATCGCGGCCGCCATGCTGGCGCGCGAAGTGGGCGTGGATCCGTCCAAGATCAACTACGTGGCGTTCCGGGGGGGCGGTGAGGCCACCGCCGCCATCCTGGGCGGCAATGTCACGGTGGGCGGCTCCGGCTACAGCGAGTTCGCCGAGTACATCAAGTCGGGCAAGATGAAGCCGATCGCCGTCACCTCGCCGACGCGCCTGAAGGGCATCGACATCCCGACGCTCAAGGAGCAGGGCATCAACGTCGAACTGGGCAACTGGCGCGGCGTGTACGGCGCCCCCGGCATCAGCGCCGAACAGCGCAAGAGCCTGGTCGCGATGGTCGAACGCGCCATCAAGACCAAGTCCTGGCAGGAGGCGATGGAGAAGAACGACTGGACTCCCGCGGTCCTGACCGGCGATGCCTTCGGCCATTTCGTGGACAACGAATTCGCGATGCTGCGCGCCACCATGGCCAAGGCCGGCATGATCTGAGGCCGCCCCGCGGCCCGGGCCCGGTGCAACGCCGGGCCCTTTTCCTTGTGCGCAAGTCCCCCGAAGGGCGACAACCATGAACCAACAACCCCTTTTGCGCGTCGAGACGCTGGTCGGCGCCGCCGTGGTGCTCACCGGACTCGGCCTGGCCGGCGGCGCGATCACCATTCCCGGCGAGGCCGGCTACGGCGGCGTCGGGCCGAACTTCCTGCCCTGGGTGGTGGCGGCGGTGCTGACGGTGTGCGGGATCCTGATCGTGCGCGAGGCCCTGTCCGGCGGCTTCCACGACATGGAGCCGCCTTCGGGGTCGGAGCGCGGCTGGTGGCCGGGGCTGGTGTGGGTGTCGGCGGGCCTGCTGCTGAACGCGGCGCTCATCACCACGATCGGCTTCATCCTCAGCTGCGGCCTGTGCTTCCTGCTCGCGGTGCAGGGGCTGCGGCGCGCGCAGGGCCAGCACGCCTCGGCGCCCGGCGTGCTGGCGATGGATCTGGTGGCCGGGCTCGCGATCTCGGCCCCGGTGTACTGGGCCTTCACCAAGTTCCTCGCGATCAACCTCCCCGGCCTCACCGGCACCGGCTGGATCTGACATGGACATCTTTGCTTCGCTGCTGCAAGGCTTCGCCACGGCGATCAGCCCGGTCAACCTGCTGTGGGCCTTCGTCGGCTGCGTGCTGGGCACGGCCGTGGGCGTGCTGCCCGGCATCGGGCCGGCGGTGGCCGTCGCGATGCTGCTGCCGATCACGGCCAAGGTGGAGATCACCGCCTCGATGATCTTCTTCGCCGGCATCTACTACGGTGCGATGTACGGCGGCTCGACCACCTCCATCCTGCTGAACACCCCCGGCGAGACCGCCAGCATGGTGACGGCGATGGAGGGCAACAAGATGGCCAAGAGCGGCCGCGCCGGCCAGGCGCTGGCCACGGCCGCCATCGGCTCCTTCGTCGCCGGCACCATCGCCACCATCATCGTCACGCTGTTCGCGCCGACGGTGGCGGACTTCGCCGTCAAGCTCGGCCCGCCGGAATACTTCCTGCTGATGGTGCTGGCCTTCACCACCGTGAGTGCGGTGCTCGGGCAGAGCACGCTGCGCGGCATGACCTCGCTGTTCCTGGGCCTGGCGCTGGGCCTGGTCGGCATGGACCAGATCTCCGGCCAGGCCCGCTACACCGGCGGCATCCCCGAACTGCTCGATGGGGTCGAGATCGTGCTGGTGGCCGTGGGCCTGTTCGCGGTGGCCGAAGTCCTGTACTTCGCGCTGTACGAAGGCAGGACGGTGGAGACGCAGAACAAGATGAGCCGGGTCTACATGTCCAAGCGCGACTGGGCCCGATCGGTTCCCGCCTGGATCCGCGCGACCTTCATCGGTGCCCCTTTCGGCTGCATCCCCGCCGGCGGCACCGAGATCCCGACCTTCCTCTCGTACGCCGTGGAGAAGAAGCTGGCCAAGGGCAAGGACAAGGAGGAGTTCGGCACGCTGGGCGCGATCGAGGGCGTGGCCGGTCCGGAAGCGGCCAACAACGCCACCGTGACCACCGCGCTGATCCCGCTGCTGACGCTGGGCATCCCGACCTCCAACACCACCGCCATCCTGCTCGGCGCGTTCCAGAACTACGGCATCCAGCCCGGGCCGCAGCTGTTCACGAACTCCGCCGCCCTGGTGTGGGCGCTGATCGCCTCGCTGTACATCGGCAACGTGATGCTGCTGATCCTGAACCTGCCGCTGGTGAAGCTGTGGGTGCAGCTGCTGAAGATCCCGAAGCCGCAGCTCTATGCCGGCATCCTGATCTTCGCGACCGTCGGTGCGTACGGCATGCGCCAGAGCGCCTTCGACCTGGTGCTGCTGTGGGGCATCGGACTGGTGGGCGTGGTGATGCGGCGCTTCGACTTCCCGACCGCGCCGGTGGTGGTCGGCATGATCCTGGGCCCGCTGGCCGAGGCGCAACTGCGCAACGCCGTCTCCATCGGCGAGGGCAGCGTGGGCGTGTTCTTCCAGCGGCCGATGTCGCTGGGGCTGATCGTGATCATCGTGGCAGTGCTCGCACTGCCGCGGCTGTACCGGTTCATGCAGGCGCGCCGGCACGGGCCGGCGCTGCTGCCGCATGGGGGGGTGGAGCCTTGATCGATCGCATCCGGGGCGGGAACGCGTAGGCTGGCGGTGGAGCGCAGCGATTCCCCAGCGCTGCGCGAAAGTGCTGGGGTTCCCGCGCTTCGCGGGTCACCCCCAGCCTGCGAGACGCGCGTCGCCGTCACCGCCAGCGCAGCCACCCAATGCACCCACCGCGGCCACCGGCGTCGCGGCAAGGCTTGCACCGCGGCGGCGAGCCGCCCCGACTCCCCGTATTGCCCCGTCGCGGCTGGCCCATTCCAGCCGGTCGTGCGGATGGCTCAGGAAGAGGTCGCCGGGCGAGAACCAGCCGCCGGGGCGGAAGGCGTCGGCCTCGGCTTCCGGGCGGTGCCAGTAACCCCGCGCCACGGCGCCGTGGCGCATCCAGATGCGCTGGGGAACGCTGCCCTGGGGCCCCGGCACACAGCTGGTCTGCGTCAACGGCGTGGGCCGCAGCAGGCCGGTCTCGTCGTCGCAGTACAGCACCAGCGCCAGGGTCTCGCTGGTGCCATAGCCTTCGACGGGCGCCAGGCCCGTGGCTTCGCGCCAGGCGGCGCGCGTGCCGGCGGGCAGCGCCTCGCCCACGGACACGTAGCGCCGCACGCCGGCATCCGCCAGCCGCGTTGCGATGCCGGCCTGCAACAGGCCGCGGTACAGCGCCGGCCCGCTGAACACCAGGGTGGGACGGAGGCGCTGCACGATCGTCTCGAACCCTTGCGGCGTGGGCCGGTGCGGATCCAGGACCACGGTGCCACCCGCGCGCAGGCCGGCGAACAGGCTGTTGCCCAGCGCATGGGCGGAGAACAGGCCGGAGCTGGCGTAGAAGCGGTCCGAGGAATCGGCTCCCAGCACGCCGCAGGCGAAGGAATGCACGTCGACCACCGTGCGGTGCACGTGGACCACGGCCTTGGCCGTGCCGCCGGTGCCTGGAGTCAAGACCCACAGCGCTGGGTCCTCGGCATCGCGCCTCACGGCAGGCATCATGCGGGCGGCGGCCACGGCCACCGCCCACCCCGGGCCGTTGCGCACCACCGCCGCCGGCAAGCCCTGCATCGCTTCCACGCCGGCCGCCGCATCGTCTTCGCACCACACGAAGCGCGCATCGCTGTCGGCCAGGATCGCTTGCAGCTCGCCCGCAGGCAGCCGCGGATCGAGGCCGACCGCGACGCCGCCGGCCCAGATCACCCCGAGGTAGGTCGCCACCCAGTCGACGCTGTCGGCAGCGATCACGAACACGCGCTCGCCGGGGCGCAAGCCGCGGGCCTGCCACGCGCCCGCGACCTGTGCCACGAGGCGGCGCAGGACGCGGTAGGTGAGCTGCTGTTCGGCGCACAGGAGCGCGGAATGTCCGTCGCATCCGGCGGCCAGCAGCGTTTCGGCGGCGTTCATGGCTCCTCCTTCGCCAGCGCAGCCGGCGTGCCGGCTTCCTGCAGTCGCACGCCGACCCAGCGATCGAGCGCGCGCAGGTCCTCCAGCTGGACCCGGCTGCGGGCGGAATGCACGACGCGGCCGCGCTCCAGCACCACGCAGCGCTGCGTCAGCGCGAGCGCCTGCGCCACCTGCTGCTCCACCAGCAGCAGCGACTGGCCTTCCTGCCGCACCATGCGCTCGAGGGCGGCGCACAGTTCTTCCACGATGACCGGGGCGAGCCCTTCGAGCGGCTCGTCCAGCAGGAGCAGGCGCGGATTGAGCATCAGCGCCCGCGCGATGGCGAGCATCTGCTGTTCGCCGCCCGAGAGTTCGTTGCCCCAGTTGCGCCGGCGCTCGCGCAACCGCGGAAAGAGGGTGTAGACGCGCTGCACGTCCCACTTGCCAGGCACTGCCGCGACGGTGAGGTTTTCCTCCACCGTGAGCGAGGCGAAGATCTCGCGCTCCTGCGGCACCCAGCCGAGGCCGGCCGCCGCGCGGCGATGGCGCGGGATGCGCGCCAGGTCCTTGCCGCCCCAGCGCAGCGTGCCCTCGCGCACCCGCGTCTGCCCCATGAGCGTGGCCAGCAGCGTGCTCTTGCCCACGCCGTTGCGACCGAGCAGGGCCAGGCTCTCGCCCTCGGCCAGCGAGAGCGTGCAGCGATCGAGCACGATGGCCTCGCCGTAGCCGGCGGTGACGCGCTCCAGTTCCAGCATTTCAGCCATGGCGCGCCTTTCCGAGGTAGACCTCGCGCACGCGCTCGTCGGCCGCGATCTGCGCCGGTGCGCCGGTCACGAGCTCGGCGCCGCCGGCCAGCACCGTGATGCAATCGGCGAACCGGAACACCAGCGACATGTCGTGCTCGATCAGCAGGATCGCGATGTCGTCCGGCAGTTCGGCCAGCACCGAGAACAGTTCGTCGCTCTCGCCTTCCGGCACGCCGGCGGCGGGTTCGTCCAGGAGCAGCACGCGGGGGCGCACGGCGAGGGCCAGCGCCATCTCCAGCAGGCGCTGCTTGCCGTAGGCCAGCTCGCGGGTCTCGCGCAGGCAGTCGGGCCCGAGGTTGAGCCGCTCCAGCAGCACGTAGGCCTCGTCGATCTGCTCGCGGCGCCGTGTCAGCGCGAACAGCCGGCGCTCGAACACCGAAAGATGATCCCGCTCGCGTTCGCAGATCGTGTTGGCCACCGCTTCCAGTGGCGTGAGCCGGGGAAAGAGCGTGTTGATCTGGAACGTGCGTGCCAGGCCGCGCCGCACGCGCTGGTCCGGCCGCAGGGCGGTGATGTCCGCGCCATCCAGCCAGATCGATCCGCTGGAGGGCCGCAGGGCGCCCGTGAGCTGGTTCACCAGCGTCGTCTTGCCGGCGCCGTTGGGACCGATCAGCGCGTGGCGCGCGCCGGGGCGCAGGTTCAGGTTGATGTCCTGCGTGACCTTCAGGCCGCCGAAGGCCATGCACAGGTCCACGGTACGCAGCACCGGTTGCGGGATCATCGCCTGCGCTCCATCCAGGCCGCGAGTCGCCGCAGTCCGCCGACCACGCCGCCATCGAGGTGGAGGGTCACCACGATCAGCAGCAGCCCGAGCCAGAACAGCCAGTATTCCGGACTGAGGTTGGCCAGCCGGTCCTGCGCCAGCATGAACACCGCGGCGCCGACGAAGCCGCCATACAGCGTGGCCGTGCCGCCGACGATCAGCATGATCAGCAGGTCGGCCGAGCGCTGGAAGCCCAGCACGTCGATGCCGACGAACTGGGTGGTCTGCGTCAGCAGCGCCCCGGCGACCGCGGCGAGCAGGGCCGAGAAGGTGTAGATGTTCGTCAGCCGGGCGCGGATCGGCACGCCGATGGCCTGGGCGCGCCGGTTGTTCTCGCGGATGCAGCGCAGCGACAGGCCGTAGGGCGAGACCATCAGTGCGCGCACCAGCAGGAACAGGCCGAAGCTCACCGCCAGCACGTACAGGTAGGCGGTGCGACCGAGCAGGTCGAAGCGGAACAGGCCCAGCACCGGGCCGACCTCCACGCCCTGCAGGCCGTCCACGCCGCCGGTGATCGCCGTCGCGCGGTTCGCCACCTCGTACAGCAGCATCGCGATGCCCAGCGTGATCATGAGGCGCCCGAGATCGTTGGCGCGCAGCACCAGGAAGCTGGTGAGCCAGCCCGCGGCAGCACCGACGGCGGCCGCCGCGGCGAGCCCTAGCAGCGGGTCGTGAACGCCCACGCGCGTGATGAGCCCCGCGGTGTAGGCGCCGAGTCCGAAGAAGGCCGCGTGCCCCAGCGTCACGATGCCGGCGTGGCCCAGGATCAGGTCCAGCGAAAGCGCGAACAGGCCCGCGATCAGGATCTGCGAGGCGAGCAGCAGGTTCTTCGGGAACAGGAAGAACACGGCCAGCAGCGCGATCCAGAACAGGATCTCGCCCTTGCCCCAGCGCTCGCGCGCCCGCAGTGCAAGCAGGTAAGGGGGCGCGCCGAGCAGGTGGCGCGGGACGGGCGGCGGCGTCTTCATGCGGGCCTCCGGCGCCCGAGCAGCCCGTGCGGAAAGGCGAGCAGCAGGCCGATCATGGCGGCGTAGATGATGAAGGCGCCCACCTCGGGCAGGTAGTACTTGCCGGCGGTGTCGGCGATGCCGAGCACCATCGCGGCGAGCAGGGTGCCCGGGATGGAACCGGCCCCGCCCACCACCACGACCAGCAGGAAGTACACCAGCGTCTTGAGCGGGAACTGCGGGTCCAGCCCCAGGATGTTCACGCCCAGCGCGCCCCCCAGGCCGGCCAGGCCGCTGCCGATCGCCAGCGTGAGCTGGAACACGCGGCCCACATGGATGCCCATCGCCTCGGCGGTGGACTGGCGGTCCACGGAGGCGCGGATGCGCGCGCCGAAGCGCGTGCGTTCGAGGCCGAACACCAGCGCCAGCGTGACGGCGACGCCCACGCCGACCAGGAACAGCTTGTAGCGCGAGAGCTCGAGCCCGAACACCACGGTCTGGCCCGCCAGCGCCTGCGGCACTTCCACCGGCTGCTGCGTGGGTCCGAAGGCATAGGTCGCGGCGGCCACCGCCACCAGGATGATGCCCACCGTGAGCAGCACCTGCTTGAGGTGGGTGCTGCGATAGAGCGGCCGGTACAGCGTGCGCTCCAGCACGAGGCTGAACGCCGCCGTGGCCACGAAGACCAGCGGCAGGGCGAGCAGGAAGGGGATCCCTGCCTTGCCCATGCAGGTGACCAGCAGGTAGCCGCCGATCATCGCGAACACGCCGTGGGCCAGGTTGATGAATCCCATCATCCCCAGCGTGACCGACAGCCCCACCGAGATGAGGAACAGCAGCATCCCGTAGGCGATGCCGTCGAAGAGGATGGTCAGCATGGCCGTTCCATGAGGCCGCAGCGCGGAATGACCTCGGCTTCGCCGTCGATGACGAAATGACCTGTCATTCCTTCATCGAAGCGCAGCGAGGTCATTCCGTCACTTGCCGGGATCCTTCACCGCCGGGAACTGGTCGAATTCGACGTTGTACAGCTTGCCGCCGACCCTCTTCACCTCCCGCACGTACACGGTCTGCACGACGTCGCGCGTGTCGGCGTCGATCTCGAGCGGGCCGCGCGGACTCTTGATCTTCATGCCGCGGAAGGCCTGCATCGCCTTGTCGCCGTCGATGCTGCCATGGAGCTTGCGCGCCACTTCGTAGATCGCGGCCATGCCGTCCCAGGCGCCGACCGCCATGAAGTTGGGCCGCTGCGGGCTGATCTGCGCATACGCGGCGAGGAAGGCCTTGTTCTCCGGCGAGTCGTGCGCCATCGAGTAGTGGTGCGTGGAGATGACGCCCAGCGCATGGTCGCCGAGCGCCTCCAGGATGCCGTCCTCGGTCAGGTCGCCGGTCGTCAGCAGCTTGATCCCGGCCTTGTCGAGCCCGCGTTCGCTGTAGGCCTTCATGAAGCCCAGGGCCAGTTCGCCGGCCGGCATGAACACGAACACGGCCTGCGGCTTGGCGTCCTTCACGCGCTGCACGAAGGGGCCGAATTCCGGGTTCTTCAGCGGCACGCGCACGTCGCCGACGATCTCCCCGCCGGCCCTGGTGAAGGCGCCGCGGAAGGCCTTCTCCGCATCGTGGCCCGGGCCGTAGTCGGCCACCACGGTGTAGACTTTGCGCACGCCGGACTTCCAGGCCCACTGCGCCATCGGTTCCGTCACCTGCGGCAGCGTCATCGACGTGCGCACGATGTACGGCGACTTGGTGGTGATCACCGAGGTGGCCGCGTTCATGATCACGATCGGCTTCTTCGCCTCCGTCGCGACCGTGGCGACGGCGAGCGCATTGGGCGTGAGGCCGAAGCCGACGATGAAGTCCACTTCGTCCTTCACCACCAGTTCCTGTGCGAGGCGGCGCGCGACGTCGGGCGCCGGGCCGGTCGCGTCCTTCACGATCAGCTCGATCTTCCGGCCCGCGACGCTGTCGCCGTTGGCCTTCATGTACGCCTTCGCGCCGTTGGTGATCTGCTGGCCGAAGTCGGCGAAGGTGCCGGACATCTCGGCGATCACGCCGACCTTGATGGTGTTGCCCGCGGCGAGGGCGCAGGTGCACGCGAGTGCTGCCGCCAGGGCCGCGGCCCCGCGAAGGATCGAACGCTTCACTGTCTGTCTCCTGTGGATGGTAGTCCGCCATCGGCGCTACACCTTGCCGGCCGCGGTGCACTCTTGTTGTGGTCGCAAGAGTGGATCCGTGCCGGATGCGGCGCAAGAGAGCAGGCCCGCGCAAACGCACAAGGCTTGCGAAGGATCAACAAATCCGGGCCGCGCTACGATGCCGGCCATGACCCCCGAAGCCTTGTTGCCTCTCGACGGCCAGCGCATCCTGGAGCTGGCCGCGCGCTCGATGTTCGAGCTGTTCGCCAATGCCAGCGAAGGCATGCTGCTGGTGGACCGGCACGCGCGCGTCGCGTGGATCAACGACCAGTACAAGCGCTTCCTGCCGGCGCTGGGCTTCGAGCGGCCGGAGGACTTCGTGGGCCAGCCGGTATCGAAGGTGGTGCAGAACACGCAGATGCACCGCGTGCTGGAAACCGGCAAGCCGATCCTGATCGACCTGCTGTCCAACCGCGCCGGCACCTTCGTCGTCAGCCGCATCCCGCTGCGCGACGAGGCCGGCAAGGTGATCGGCGTCCTGGGCATCGTGCTGTTCGACCATCCCGAGACGACGCTGCAGCCGCTGATCCAGAAGTTCGCCGCGCTGCAGCGCGACCTCGACGACGCGCGCCGCGAGCTGGCGACGCAGCGGCGCAGCAAGTACACCCTGGCCAGCTTCATCGGCAGCAGTCCGGCGGCCGTCGAAGTCAAGCGGCAGGCGCGCCGCGCCTCGCAGTCCTCCAGCCCGGTGCTGCTGCTCGGCGAGACCGGCACCGGCAAGGAGCTGCTGGCGCACGCGATCCACGCGGCCTCGGCCCGTGCGCGCGCGGCCTTCGTCAGCGTCAACATCGCCGCGGTGCCGGACACGCTGCTCGAGGCGGAGTTCTTCGGCGTGGCACCCTGCGCCTACACCGGCGCCGACCGCAAGGGGCGCGAGGGCAAGTTCAAGCTCGCCGACGGCGGCACGCTGTTCCTCGACGAGATCGGCGACATGCCGCTGGCGCTGCAGCCCAAGCTGCTGCGCGCGCTGCAGGAAGGCGAGATCGAGCCGCTGGGTTCCAACAAGGTGGTGCCCTTCGACACGCGCGTGATCGCCGCCACCTCGCGCGACCTGGGCGCGCTGGTGCGCGAAGGGCGCTTCCGCGAGGACCTGTACTACCGCCTCAACGTGCTGCCGGTGAAGGTGCCGCCGCTGCGCGAGCGGCGCGGCGACATCCCGGCCCTGGCCGAGGTGCTGGTGGAGGACATCGCGCTGCGCAACGCCACGGCGCCGTGCGAGCTCGCCGGCGAGGCCGTTGCGACGCTCGCCTCGCAGGCGTGGCGCGGCAACATCCGCGAGCTGCGCAACGTGCTGGAACAGGCCGCCATGCGCAGCGACTCGCAGCGCATCGAGGTGTCGCACATCGAACAGGTGCTGCGCGATGCGGGCATCGATCGGTTGCCGCCGGCGCCGCAGCCGCATGCCGTGCCCGCGGGCGTGCCGCCGACGGTGTTGCGGCCGCTCGCCGAGCAGGTGGCCGAGGTGGAGCGGCGCGCGATCGAGGCGGCGCTGCAGGCGACCGGCGGCAACAAGGTCGCCGCCGCGAAGATGCTCGGGATTTCGCGCGCGAAGCTGTACGAGCGGCTGGAGCTGGCGGTTCCGTAACGGGCGTTGGGCCGGCTCGTAGGCTGGGGTGACGCGCGCCAGCGTCGGAACCCCAGCGCTTTCGCGCATCGCTGGGGTTGCGCTTCGCTCCACCGCCAGCCTACGTCTGACATTCAGGCAAATGCCTGGAGATCAGACACTTGAAATGACTGAAAATCGTACAGTCCGCCCTCCGCCAGCGGGAAAGTCCTGACCCGACAAGCACTTGCGCGCTGGCACAAGCCCTGCAATATCGGGCGGTCCGAAATACGAGCAGGAGACAAGCATGCAAAGACGCATCTGGGTGGCCGCCGCCGCCTTGGCCGCCGGCAGCCTCGCCACGCCGCTGGCGTGGGCCCAGGCGAAGGAAATCCGGATCGCCCACGTCTACAGCCGCACCGGCCCGCTGGAGGCCTACGGCAAGCAGACCCAGACCGGCCTGCTCATGGGCCTCGACTACGCGACCGGCGGCACGATGACCGTCGCCGGCCGCAAGATCGTCCTGATCGAGAAGGACGACCAGGGCAAGCCCGACCTGGGCAAGTCGCTGCTCGCCAGCGCCTATTCCGACGACAAGGCGGATCTCGCCATCGGCCCGACCTCCTCCGGCGTCGCGCTGGCCATGCTGCCCGTGGCGGAGGAATACCGGAAGATCCTGCTGGTGGAGCCGGCCGTGGCCGACTCGATCACCGGCGACAGGTGGAACAAGTACATCTTCCGCACCGGCCGCAACAGCTCGCAGGATGCGATCTCCAACGCGGTGGCGATGGACAAGCCGGGCACGCTGGTCGCCACGCTGGCGCAGGACTACGCCTTCGGGCGCGACGGCGTGAAGGCGTTCAAGGATGCGCTGAAGAACGCGAAGATCGTGCACGAGGAGTACCTGCCGCAGACCACGACGGACTTCACCGCGGGCATCCAGCGCATCGTCGACAAGATGAAGGACCTGCCCGGTCGCAAGGCGATCGAGGTGATCTGGGCCGGCGGCACGCCGCCGTTCAATGCGCTGGCGGCGCAGAACCTCAAGCAGCGCTATGGCATCGACGTCTTCACCGGCGGCAACATCCTGCCGGCGATGGCTTCGTACAAGCAGTTCCCCGGCATGGAGGGCGCCACCTACTACTACTTCGGGATCCCGAAGAACCCGGTGAACGAGGCCATGGTCGCCACGCACTACAAGCAGTTCAAGGCACCGCCGGACTTCTTCACCGCGGGCGGCTTCTCGGCCGCGATGGCGATCGTCACCGCCCTGAAGAAGACCAACGGCGAAACGAACGCCGACAAGCTGATCCCCGCCATGGAGGGGATGTCCTTCGACACGCCCAAGGGCAAGATGACTTTCCGCAAGGAGGACCATCAGGCCATGCAGAGCATGTACCACTTCCGGATCAAGGTGGATCCGGCCTTTGCCTGGGGCGTGCCCGAACTCGTGCGCGAGATCAAGCCGGAAGAGATGCAGGTCCCGATCCGGAACAAGCGCTAGCAACCGAAAGCGGACACCGGACAGCCGAACGCAAAAGCCGCAAAGGTTGCGCGAAAGCCGCAAAAGGGGAATCTTTTCATCCGGCCTTTCTTTCGCGGCTTTTGCGTAAGTTTCGCGGCTTTTGCGTTGAATGGGGCTTCTCTCCTTCGCAGCCGAATCGACGGGTGCAGCAAGCGCTGACGCCGAGGAACCATGACCCAACTCGCCACGCGCGACCTGACCATCCGGTTTGGCGGCCATGTCGCCGTCGATGCGGTGACCTGCACGTTCGAGCCGGGCACGCTCACCGCCATCGTGGGGCCGAACGGGGCCGGCAAGACCACGTTCTTCAACCTGATCTCGGGCCAGCTGAAGGCCGATTCGGGCACCGTCACGCTGGGCGGGCGCGACCTGTCCAGGGCCTCCGCCTCGCAGCGCACGCGCGCCGGACTCGGTCGCGCCTTCCAGCTCACCAACCTGTTTCCGCGGCTCACCGTGCTGGAGAACGTGCGCCTCGCCGTGCAGGCCACGCGCCCCGGCACCCACCGGCGCGGCTTGAACCTGTGGAGCGTGTGGAGCGACCATGGCGAACTGATGGCCCGCGCTGACGCGATCCTCGATGCCGTGGCGATGAAGGCGCGCGAGAACGAGCTGGTGGCCAACCTGCCGCACGGCGACCAGCGCAAGCTCGAAGTGGCCTTGCTGATGGCGCTGGAGCCGCAGGTCTACATGTTCGACGAACCGACGGCGGGCATGAACCACGCGGAAGCGCCCGTGATCCTGGACCTGATCCGCAAGCTGAAGCAGGACCGGAGCAAGACCATCCTGCTGGTGGAGCACAAGATGGACGTGGTGCGCGAACTGGCGGACCGCATCGTGGTGCTGCACAACGGGGCGCTCGTGGCCGATGGTGCTCCGGCCGAAGTGATCGCTTCTCCCATCGTCCAGGAAGCGTACCTGGGTGTCGCGAAGGAGGCCGCATGAGCCCCGGCAACGTCATTCCCGCGCAGGCGGGAATCGCGCGACAGCGCTCGCAGGACGCCCTGGATCCCCGCCTGCGCGGGGATGACGGGGGCAACCTGCTCACCCTGGAAGGCGTGCACACCCACATCGCTGCCTATCACATCCTCCACGGCGTCGACCTGGCCGTTCCGCGCGGTCAGCTCACGATGCTCCTGGGCCGCAACGGCGCGGGCAAGACCACGACGCTGCGGACCATCATGGGCCTGTGGCGCGCGTCGGCCGGGCGCATCACCTTCGCCGGCGAAGACATCACCGCCGCCACTACGCCCCACATCGCCGCCCGCGGCATCGCCTACGTGCCGGAGAACATGGGCATCTTCGCCGACCTGACCGTCAAGGAGAACATGCTGCTTGCTGCCCGCGGCGTCCGGCACGCGAAGCAGATGGACGAGAAGCGCCTGCAGTGGATCTTCTCGCTGTTCCCGGCGGTGGAGAAGTTCTGGAACCACCCGGCCGGCAAGCTCTCCGGCGGCCAGAAGCAGATGCTCGCCGTGGCCCGCGCGATCGTGGAGCCGCGCGAGCTGCTGATCATCGACGAGCCGAGCAAGGGCCTGGCGCCGGCCATCATCAACAACATGATCGAAGCTTTCGCGCAGCTCAAGGCCAGCGGCGTGACGATCCTGCTGGTCGAACAGAACATCAACTTCGCCAAGCGCCTGGGCGACACGGTCGCCGTGATGGACAACGGCGTCGTGGTGCACGCCGGCGCCATGCAGGCGCTGGCGCAGGACGAGGAACTGCAGCATTCGCTGCTCGGGCTGGCGCTGTGAACTACAAGGACCTGGACTGGAAGCCGCTCGCCCTGGTGCCGGTGCTGGCGCTGCTCGTGTTCCCCTTCATCGGCTCCGCGTCCACCTGGCTCACGCTGACCATCGCGGGCCTGGCCATGGGGATGATCGTGTTCATCATCGCTTCGGGCCTCACGCTGGTGTTCGGGTTGATGGACGTGCTGAACTTCGGCCACGGCGTGTTCATCGCGCTGGGCGCCTTTGTCGCCACCAGCGTGCTGGGCGCCATGGGCGACTACACGAACTCGGCGAGCCTGTGGCGCAACATGCTGGCGGTGCTGCCGGCCATGGTGGTGGCGATGCTCGTGGCCGGTGCGGTCGGCCTGGCCTTCGAGCGCTTCATCGTGCGCCCGGTCTACGGCAACCACCTCAAGCAGATCCTGATCACCATGGGCGGGATGATCATCGGCGAGGAGCTGATCAAGGTGATCTGGGGGCCGCTGCAGATCCCGCTGCCGCTGCCCGAAGGCATGCGCGGAACGCTGCTGCTGGGCGAGGCGGCCGTGGAGAAGTACCGGCTCATTGCCGTGGCCGTCGGCGTCGTGGTGTTCGCCGCGCTGCTGTGGACGCTCACCCGCACCAAGATCGGCCTCCTGATCCGCGCCGGCGTGCAGGACCGCGAGATGGTCGAGGCGCTCGGCTACCGCATCCGCGTGCTGTTCGTCGGTGTCTTCGTGGTGGGCAGCGGCCTCGCCGGCCTCGGTGGCGTGATGTGGGGGCTGTACCAGCAGAACGTCGTGCCGCAGATGGGTGCGCAGGTCAACGTGCTGATCTTCATCGTGCTGATCATCGGCGGCCTCGGTTCCACCACCGGGGCGCTGGTCGGCGCGCTGCTGGTGGGCCTGATGGCCAACTACACCGGCTTCCTGGTGCCCAAGGCGGCGCTGTTCTCCAACATCCTGCTGATGATGGCCATCCTGCTGTGGCGGCCGCAGGGCGTGTACGCGCTGAGCAAGTAGCACCGCGATGCTCAGGCACCTGCTCTCCAACGACTACCCGCGCAGCCGCGTGCTGGCCGCGATCCTGGTCCTGCTGTTCCTGGGGCTCGCGTTCCAGCCCTTCCTGATCCCCGGCATCAAGGCGCTGAACGTCGCGGCCAAGATCCTCGTGTTCATCGTGCTGGTGGCCAGCTTCGACCTGCTGCTCGGATACACCGGCATCGTGAGCTTCGCCCACACGATGTTCTTCGGCATCGGCGCCTATGGCGTGGCGATCGCGTCGACCCGCATGGGCGCGGGCTGGAGCGCGATCCTGCTCGGGACGGCCGTGGCGCTGGTGCTGTCCTTCGCGCTGGCCCTGGCCATCGGCCTGTTCTCGCTGCGGGTGCGGGCGATCTTCTTCTCGATGATCACGCTGGCCTTCGCGGCGGCCTTCCAGACGCTCGCCTCGCAGCTGTCGGACTTCACCGGCGGCGAGGACGGCTTGACCTTCCGCATGCCGGAGGTGCTGTCGCCCGGCTTCACGCTGTCGGAAACGCCCGTGCTGGGGCTGACGCTCGACGGCCGCATCGTCTGCTACTACCTGCTGTTCGCCACCTGCGTGCTGCTGTTCCTGGCCTTGCTGCGCATCGTGAATTCGCCCTTCGGCCGCGTGCTGCAGGCGATCCGCGAGAACGAGTTCCGCGCCGAGGCGATCGGCTACCGCGTGGTGGTGTACCGCACCCTCTCCAGCATCCTCTCGGCGCTGTTCGCCACGCTTGCGGGCGCCATGCTGGCGATCTGGCTGCGCTACAACGGGCCGGACACGACGCTCTCCTTCGAGATCATGCTCGACGTGCTGCTGATCGTGGTGATCGGCGGCATGGGAACGATCTACGGCGCGGCGATCGGCGCGGGCCTGTTCCTCGTGGCGCAAAGCTACCTGCAGGACCTGCTGCGGCTGGCCAGCGGCGCCGTCGCCGACCTGCCCTGGCTGGCCGCGCTGCTGTCGCCGGACCGCTGGCTGCTGTGGCTGGGCCTGCTGTTCGTGCTCTCCGTCTACTACTTCCCCACCGGCGTGGTGGGGCGGTTGCGCGCGCTGCGCGCCGCCGGGCCCCTGCGCACGCCTCCTCCCGCCGCGGCCGGCCCGGCCGCATCCGACCCCACCAAGAGCCTGCAAGGAGACTACGTTGAGAACAACTGATCCTGCCCGCGCCCGCGCCCGCGCCCGCGCCCGCGCGCGCCGCCTCGCCCCGCTGTGCGCCGTCGCGGCAGCCGTCCTGGCCGGCTGCGGCGGCGGCTCGCCTGCTGCCGACGACGGCGGCGCGGCTTCGCTCCTGAGCGCCTCCTCGCGTGGCAAGTCGCCGCTCTTCGTGGAGCTCCCGGGGCAGGGCAAGCCGCTGCAGGTCACGGTGCACAGCGTCACGGCGTACCGGGCCACCAGCGTCGGCAGCGGCGCGACGGCCGCGGAGCAGGACCTGTTGACCGGCGGGATCGGCAAGACAGGGCTGGGCGCCGCGCTGCCGCCGGCCTACGCCGACCCGGCGAACCCCACCGCGGCCGAACTGCGCCGCAACGCGCTGTATTCGAACTACCGGGGCATCCTGGACCCGTCGGTCGCCGGCGGCTACGGCCGCTTCTATGGCCCGAACCTTCGGGCCGATGGCACCGTCACCGCCGAGGAAGGCCTCATTCCCGGCGTGGAATACCTGGCCTCGCTCGATGACGGCAGCGGCCGCAAGCGCGTCGTGATGGCGGTGCAGATCCCTGACAGCTTCGATACCAGGGCCCCATGCCTCGTGCTCGGTCCTTCCTCGGGGTCGCGCGGCGTCTATGGAGCGATCGGCACGGCGGGCGAGTGGGGCCTGAAGAATGGATGCGCGGTGGCGCTCACCGATGCGGGCAAGGGCGTGGGCCTGCACGACCTGCAGAACGACACCGTCAACAAGGTCGACGGCACGCGCGCGACGCGCGCGGCGGCGGGGTCGCTGGCGCAGTTCGCGGCCGATGTCGGCGACGCGGCGCTGGCCGCCTTCAACGCGGTGCTGCCGAACCGCTTCGCCCTCAAGCACGTGCACTCGCAGCAGAACCCTGAGAAGGACTGGGGCAGCGACACGCTGGCCGCCGCGCAGTACGCCTTCATCGCGCTGGAGGACCACTTCGCGCAGCACGGCAAGTCGCTGCGCTTCGACAAGTCCAACACGCTGGTGATCGCCGGTTCCGCCTCCAACGGCGGCGCCGCGGTGCTGCGCGCCGCCGAACTGGATCACAGCGGGATCATCGACGGCGTGGTGGCCTCCGAGCCCGTCACGGAAATCGACGGTGCCCGAGGCTTCGGCGCCACCTTCGGCGGCGTGCCGGTGAGCGGCTTCAAGACGCTGGCCGACTACGTCACCTACGGCAACCTGCTGCAGCCCTGCGCCACCCTGGCGCCCGCTGCGGCGATGACCGAGGTTTCGTTCTTCAACTTCATGTCCCTCACCGGCATGAACGGCCGCGCGCAGGAGCGCTGCACCAGCCTCGCGGCCAAGGGGCTGGTCAGCGGCGCGACCCCGCAGGAGCAGGCGGCGGACGCGCTGGCGAAGCTGCACGCCTACGGCTGGACGGCGGACAACGACCAGATGCACAACGCGCACTGGGGGCTGGGCAACGGCCCCATCCTGGCGGCGATGTATCCCGTCGCCTATGGGCGCTTCTCGGTGCTGGACAAGGTGTGCGACACCAGTTTCGCCGCAGTGAATGCCACCGGTGATCCGATCGCGGCCTCGCCCGCGGGCGTGGCCCAGAGCTTCGCCACCGCCAACGGCACGGCCAACGGCACTCCGGCGACGCCGGTGTACGACAGGTCGCCGGGCGGCCCCAAGGCCTGGCAGTTCGCGCGCTCGGAATCGACCGGCGCGCTCGACTTCGGTCTGGACACCGCGCTGTGCCAGCGGGCACTCGTCACGGGCACCGATCCCGTCACCGGCGCGCCCCTCACCGCGAGCAGCCGGCCGACGCTGGCGCAAAGCCGCGCCGTGCAGGCGGGCATCGCGCAAGTGCTGGTGAACGGCGACCTGCGCGGCACGCCGACGCTGATCGTGGCGGGCCGCAGCGACGCGCTGGTGCCGGTGAACAACAATGCGCGCGCCTACACGGCGCTGAACCAGGCGCAGGAAGGGCGCAAGAGCAGGCTGCGCTACGTGGAGGTGACGAATGCGCAGCACTTCGACACCTTCATTCCGCTGGCCGGCTTCGACAACCGCTTCGTGCCGCTGCACGTGTACTTCAACCAGGCGATGGACATGATGTACGCGCACCTGCGTAATGGCGCGGCGCTGCCGCCCAGCCAGGTGGTGCGGACCACGCCGCGCGGCGGTGTTCCCAGCCTGGTCGCGCCCGCGCCGGCGCTCACCGCTGCGAACATCCCGCCGATCAGCGCCCAGCCGGCGGCCGGCGATCGCATCGGCTTCGCCGGCAGCACGCTCGCCGTGCCGCAATAGCGGGGCGCGCGCCGCCGCCCGGGAGGAGGACCCGCATGCAATTCACATCCAGCTACGCCACCTGCGCAGGGCGCGAGATCCACTTCACCGAGTGGGGCGCCCGGCACGCCCCCACGGTGATCGCGTGGCACGGCCTCGCGCGCACCGGGCGCGACATGGACGAACTGGCGCAGGCCCTGTGCCACCGGTTCCGGGTGATCTGCCCGGACACGGTGGGACGCGGCTACAGCCAGTGGAGCCCCGACCCCGCCAACGAGTACTGCCTGGCGTTCTATGCGCGCCTGGCAGCGGACTTGTTCGAGCGGCTCGGCATCGAGCGGGCGCATTGGGTGGGGACTTCGATGGGCGGCGCCATCGGCACGGTGTGCGCGGCCGGCCTGCTGCAGCCGCAGCTGGCCGGGCGCATCCAGAGCCTCGTGCTCAATGACAACGCACCCCGGCTGGCGCAGCCGGCCATCGAACGCATCCGCGCCTATGCGGGCAACCCGCCGGCGTTCGCCTCGATGGCCGAACTGGAGGGCTTCTTCCGCGAGGTCTACAAGCCGTACGGGTGGCTCAGTGAGGATCAGTGGCGGCGCCTGGCCGAGACCTCGACGCGCCGCCTCCCCGATGGCCGCGTGACGCCGCACTACGACCCGGCGATGGTGCGCCAGTTCACGGACCACCCGCGCGACTACGAGTTGTGGGAGCACTACGACCGGCTGCGCATTCCCGTGCTGTTGCTGCGCGGCATGGAATCGGACGTGGTGCTGCCGGATGCTGCGGCGGAGATGATGACGCGCGGCCCCGGCGCGCTGGGGCTCACGCGCGTGGTGGAGGTGCCGGGGTGCGGGCATGCGCCGGCGTTGAACGTGCCGGAGCAGCTGGCGGTGGTCAGGGGGTTCATCGACCAGGTGGAGCTGGCGGCGACAGCGGCGGTTTCGTAGGCTGGCTCCTGGGGCCTGCGTTCGTAGGCTGGCGGTGGAGCGCAGCGAAACCCCAGCGATGCGCGCGAGCGCCGGAGTTCCGGCGCTTCGCGCGTCACCCCAGCCTACGGGGATTCCCCAGCGGTACGGGGATTCCCCGGCGGTACGGAGCCCCCCAGCCTACGCCGACGCCCCCAGCTTCATCGCCCGCTCCTTCTGCGCCGCGAGCTCCTGCGCCTGCGGCGCCGCCTGCGTCTCCCATCCCGCCAGGTGCTGCAAGGTGATGTTCCCCAAAGCCGCGATCCACTCGGTCTCGTCGTTCAGGCACGGGATGTAGCGGTACTCCTTGCCGCCATTGGCGAGGAACGCGTCGCGCACCTCCATGCCGATCTCCTCCAGCGTCTCCAGGCAGTCCGCCACGAAGCCGGGGCAGACCACGTCCAGGCGCTGCACGCCCTTGCGCGCGAGCGCTTCGACGGTCGGCTGCGTGTAGGGCTCCAGCCACTTGGCCTTGCCGAAGCGCGACTGGAAGCTCAGGGTGTACTGCTCCGGCGCGAGCTCCAGCCACTCGGCCAGCAGGCGCGCCGTCTTGCGGCATTCGCAGTGGTAGGGGTCGCCGAGGTGTAGCGTGCGTTCGGGCACGCCGTGGAAGCTCATGACCAGGTGGTCGGGCCGGCCGTTCTCGCGCCAGTGCCGCTGGATGCGCTGCGCCAGCGCCTGCACGTAGCCGCGGTCGTCGTGGTAGCGGTTCACGAAGCGCAGCTCGGGGATGCTGCGGCGCGTGCGCGTCCAGTCCGCCACCGCGTCGATCACGCTGGCCGTCGTGGTGCCGGAATACTGCGGATAGGCCGTGAGCACCAGGATGCGGCTGGCGCCGGCGTCGGCGAGCGCGTCGAGCTCCCTGCCGATCGCGGGAGTGCCATAGCGCATGGCATAGGCGACGCGCACGCGGTGCCCGTGTTCGCCCAGCCAGCCTTGCAGGCGTTTCGCCTGCCGCTCCGTCCACACCTTCAGCGGCGAACCTTCGGGCGTCCAGATGGCCTGGTACTTGTGCGCCGACTGGCGCGAGCGCAGCGGCAGGATCGCGCCGTACAGGATCGGCAGCCAGGCCGCGCGCGGGATCTCCACCACCCGCGGATCGGCCAGGAATTCGGCGAGGTAGCGGCGCACCGCCTCCGGCGTGGGCGCATCCGGCGTGCCGAGGTTGCACAGGAGGACGGCGGTGCAGGGGGCCTGCCCGTGCTGGTGGGCGGGCGGGGACGCGGGACGATCTTTCGCGGGCATGCGTTATTCTCGCCGCCATGCTGGACGCCGGGAAAATCAGCGCGGTGAGTATCGACCTCGACGACACGCTGTGGCCGATCTGGCCCACGATCGAGCGGGCCGAGAAGGCATTGCACGACTGGCTCACCGTCCACGCGCCGATGACCGCCGCGCTGTTCTCCAGCCCGCCGGCGCTGCGCGAAATCCGCGAGGAGATGGGCCGCTCGCGTCCCGACCTGAAGCACGACATGAGCGCGCTGCGGCGCGAATCGATCCGGCTCGCCCTGTTCCGCGCCGGCGAGGATCCGCTGCTCGCGGACGCGGCCTTCGAGGTGTTCTTCGCCGAGCGCCAGCGCGTGATCCTGTTCGACGATGCGCTGCCGGCGCTGCAGTTCCTCGCGGCGCGCTACCCGCTGGTGGCCGTGACCAACGGCAATGCGGACCTGCAGCGCATCGGCCTGGCGCCGTTCTTTCGCGCCTGCATCTGCGCGCGCGAGTTCGGCGTCGGCAAGCCGGACCCGCGGATCTTCCACGCCGCGGCGGGGGCGGTGGACCTGTGGCCGGAGCGCCTGCTGCACATCGGCGACGACGCCACGCTCGATGCGCTGGGGGCGATCAATGCCGGGATGCAGGCGGCCTGGCTGAATCGCGGCGATGCGCCGTGGCCGCACGAGCAGGAGCCGCATGTGACGCTGGCGCACCTGTCGGAGTTGCAGGAGTTGTTCGTGTAGGGAGTGCTGGGGTTCGCCCTTCGGGGCTCACCACCAGCCTACGAAAAGCCGCGCCGAGGTAGGCTGGCGGTGAGCCGCGCCAGCGCGAACCCCAGCGCTTTTCACCCCAGCCGCTGCCCGACCCCCAACCCCGACCGCACCGCCCCCTCCAGCGTCGCCGGATACGGCCCCTCGACGTAATCCCCGCAAGCCCACAACGCCGGCGCGATCGCCGCCGGCGGCCGCTGCAGCCCTGGCGTGCAGGCGAAGGTCGCGCGTTTTTCCACCACCGTCTTGAGCGGCTGCACGGGCCAGCCCAGCGCGGCCGCCTGCCCCAGCACCTCGCGTTCCAGTGCGTCCTTGTCCGTGGTGCTCGCACTCACCACGAAGGCGAGCACGCCCTGCAGGCCGCCCAGCTGGGCGCGGTCGAACACGAACTGCGCCGGCGCACCCGGGCCGCTGCGCAAGGCCAGCAGCGGCAGTGGCAGGCGCGGCCCGCCGGTGACGTAGACCGTCGCGATCGCCTCGAAGGCAAGGGCCTGCGTCGTTGCCAGCCAGGGGCCCGCCTCGACGCCGCTCGCGGCGACCAGGCGCGCGGCGTCCGTCGGCGGGCAGGCCAGCACCACGGCGTCGAACGCGTCGTCATCGAGCTGCCACCCGCCTGCGCGCCGGCGCAGCGCTTCCACCCGGCAGCCGATGCGCATCTGCGCGCCGTGGGCGAGCAGCCATGCCTGGGCCCGGTCGGGAAACACGCGCCCGAGGTCCTGCCGCGGCAGCAGCAGGTTGGAGCCGCCCCAGCCGCGATGGCCGCGGCCGAACAGCGCGTCGCCGATCACGCGCAGGAACACCTGCGCGCTGGACCGCTCGCCCGGCGTGTTGAGCGCGGCGACGCACAGCGGCTCGATCAGATCCTCGCGCACGCGCGGCGTGACCTGCGCCGTGAGCTGCGCCACCGTCAGCGACGGCTCGCAGGCGAAGCGCGCCCGCTGCCAGGCCTGCGAGGCGCGCAGCAGGGACAGCTTGTCGCTCCAGCGCCAGCCGCGCGCGCAAAGGATCCCGGCGGCCGCGTCCCAGGGGGCGGGCCACGCCGGCAGCGCCAGGCCGGTGCCGTCCGGGTGGCGCAGCACCAGCGGCATGCGCCACAGCACTTCCTCCAGCAGCACGCCCACCTGCTCCATCAGCCCCAGGGTTTCGACGTAGGCGCCCACGAGGATGTGCTGACCGTTGTCCAGGAGGGCCGTGCCGCCGCCGGGCAGGGGCACGGCGAGCGAGCGCGCTCGGCCGCCCAGGGTGCGGGCCGCCTCGTACAGGGTCACGGCGTGCCCGCGCCGCGTGGCGGCGACGGCCGCGGCGAGCCCCGCCCAGCCGGCACCGACCACGGCGACCCTCACGCCATCCGCCCCAGGGCCTGCACCCTCCACGCGAGCCACAGCTTGCGCAGGGGCGTGAGGCTGATGCGCTGGTGCAGCACGCGGAAGTCCTCGCCTTCGATCTCGCGCAGCAGCGTGCGGTAGATGCTCGCCATCATCAGCCCCGGTTTCTGCGCCCGCCGGTCCTGCGCCGGCAGCAGCGCCAGCGCTTCGTCGTAGAGCGCGTGGGCGCGCTGCGCCTGGAAGCGCATGAGGGCCGCGAACCGGTCGGAGTACTTGCGCTGCAGGATCTCGTGCGCCTTGACGTCGAACTGCTGCAGCTCGTTGACCGGCAGGTAGATGCGCCCGCGCATCGCGTCCTCGCCGACGTCGCGGATGATGTTCGTGAGCTGGAAGGCGAGCCCCAGCTTGTGCGCGTACTCGGTGGTCTCCGGCCGCGACTGGCCGAAGATGCGCGCCGAGACCTCGCCCACCACGCCCGCCACCAGGTGGCAGTAGCGCTGCAGGCCGTGGAAATCGAGGTAGCGGGTCTGCTCCAGGTCCATCTCGCAGCCGCGGATCACCGCCTGCAGCTGCTCCTGCTGCAGCCCGTAGGCCGGCACGCTGGGCATGAGCGCCCGCATCACGGGATGCGAAGGTTCGCCGGCGAAGGCGCGCGCCACCTCGGTGTGCCACCAGGCGAGCTTGGCGCTCGCGACGGCCGGCTCGCTCACCTCGTCGACGACGTCGTCGACCTCGCGGCAGAAGGCGTAGAACGCCGTGATCGCGGCGCGGCGCGGCGGCGGCAGGAAGAGGAAGGCGTAATAGAAGCTGCTGCCGGAGGCGGCGGCCTTCTGCTGGACGTACTGTTCCGGCGTCATGGCAATCGGGGTTGGGGGCGTGATTCTCACATCCGCGCCGCGCGCCACAGCATGGCCGGCCCATCGGAAGGCCCGAGCCTGGGCCGTTGCTGGAAGGTGCGGAAGTGCAGGCGCTCGATGCGGCGCAGCACGCGCAGGCCGCCTTGCACCACCAGGCGCAGCTCCCAGCCCGCGCGCCCCGGCACGCGGTGCACCAGCGGCGCACCGGCGAGCATCAGGTCGCGCGTCCAGGCGCACAGCGCCTGGACCAGCTCCGGCGCCCGCGGGTGCGCGGCCCAGGTCTGCGGCGCGTCCGGGTCGATGCCGAAGCGGCGGCAGTCCTCCGCCGGCAGGTAGTAGCGCCCTCGCGGTACGTCCACGCCCAGGTCCTGCCAGAAGTTGACCAGTTGCAGCGCGCTGCAGATCGCGTCGCTTTGCGCCAGCGCGGCGGCGTCGTCCACGCCGTAAAGGTGCAGCAGCAGGCGGCCCACCGGGTCGGCGGAGCGGCTGCAGTACGCGAGCAGTTCGTTGCGGTCGGCGTAGCCGGCCCCGGCCGCCGTCTTGTGCACGTCCTGTTCGAAGGCGTCGAGCAGGCGCGTGAGGGGCTGGGCGGGCAGGGCGAACGCGTCGACCGCGGACCGCAGGGCCGGGAACACGGCCGGCCAGCGCCCGGAGTCGGACCGGCCGCCAAGGCAGGCCTGCAGGTCGCTGCGGTAGCTTTCCAGGTCGGCCAGGCGTTGCGCTGCCGGGGCATCTCCCTCATCGGCGATGTCGTCAGCCGTGCGAGCGAACCAGTAGATCGCGGCCACGGGGCGGCGTAGCCGGGGAGGGCACAGCCAGGAGGCGACGGGGAAGTTTTCGTAGTGCTCGACCGGGCGGAGCCGGCCGTCGGAAGCTGGAGTCACGGGGCCGATTGTCGCTTGACGTGCCTCAGCCTTTTTTCTAGATTACTAACCGGTCAGTCAGTAATATCGCGCTTTCGCTCGCTGCCCCCTCCGCCCATGCCCCCACTTTCCACCTCCTCCCAAGCGGCCCGCTGGGCCACGGCCGTCCTCGTCACCCTGGCGCTGGCCGGCTGCTCGCCCCCGCCGGCGGCGCCCGAGCCGGTGCGCTCGGTCAAGGTCATGACGGTCGGCGCCTCCGGCCTCACGCTGCAGCAGGAGTTCGCGGGCGAGGTGCGGCCCCGCGTGGAGGCGCGGCTGGGGTTCCGCGTGGCCGGCAAGATCGTGCAGCGGCAGGCCGAAGTCGGCCAGCACGTGAACGCCGGCGCGCTGCTGGCGCAGCTCGATCCGCAGGATTACCGCCTGGCCGCGGACGCCGCGCGGGCCCAGGTGGCCGCCGCCGCCACCAACCGCGACCTGGCCGCGGCCGACTACAAGCGCTACGTCACGCTGCGCGAGCAGAACTTCATCAGCGGCGCCGAACTGGAGCGGCGCGAGACGGCGCTCAAGGCCGCGCAGGCGCAGTTCGAACAGGCCCAGGCGCAGCTCGCGGCGCAGGGCAACCAGGCGCGCTACACCACCCTGGTGGCGGACGTGTCCGGCGTCGTCACGGCCGTCGAAGCCGAGCCCGGCCAGGTGGTCGCCGC
Source organism: Ramlibacter alkalitolerans (assembly GCF_016722765.1). Taxonomy (GTDB): domain Bacteria; phylum Pseudomonadota; class Gammaproteobacteria; order Burkholderiales; family Burkholderiaceae_C; genus Ramlibacter; species Ramlibacter alkalitolerans. The sequence continues at coordinate 287,115 of NZ_JAEQND010000006.1, forward strand.
CGGCACGCCCGTGGTCCGCATCGCGGTGGACGGCCCGCGCGACGTGGTCTTCGCGGTGCCGGAGGACAAGCTCGCCGCCGTCCGTGCCGGGACCGCCGTGGTGGTGCGCGTGTGGGCGGGTAGCGAGACGCTGCAGGGCCGCGTGCGGGAAGTCGCCGCCAGCGCCGATCCGGTGACGCGCACGTACGCCGTCAAGGTCCTGCTCGAAGGCGCGCAGCAGCCGCCCCTGGGCGCCACCGTGGCCGTGCTGCCGCAGTCGCCGGACCGCGACGGCGTCTCGGTGATCCGCATCCCGACCAGCGCCCTGCGCCAGGAAGGCCAGGGTAGCGCGGTCTGGGTCCTCGATCAGCCGACCATGACCGTGAAGTCGCAGGCCGTGCAGGTTGCGAGCGCCGACGGCAACGAGGCGGTGATCGCCTCCGGGCTCGCGCCGGGCATGCTGGTCGTCTCCGCCGGCGTGCACGTCCTGGCGCCGGGGCAGAAGGTCACCATCTGGCGCGACAAGGGCGCGGCCACCCGGATTGGGCATCCCGCCGTCGACGCGCCCGCTGCGGCGCCGACGCTGACCTCCGCCACCCGTTGAGGCCTGCATGAGCGAGACACCGACCGGCGAGCGCTTCAACCTCTCGCGCTGGGCCCTGCAGCGCCCGGCGCTCACGCGCTACCTGATGATCGTGCTGATGGTGCTGGGCTTTGCCGCGTACTTCCAGCTCGGACAGGACGAGGATCCGCCCTTCACCTTCCGTGCCATGGTGCTGCGCGTGTTCTGGCCCGGCGCCACCGCGCAGCAGGTCGCCGAGCAGGTCACCGACAAGCTCGAGCGTACGCTGCAGGAGGTGCCGTACGCCGACATCATCCGCAGCTACTCCAAGCCCGGCGAGGCGCTCGTCATCCTGCAGATCAAGGACTCGTCGCCGCCCGGCGACGTGCCGCAGGTCTGGTATGCGGCGCGCAAGAAGATCGGCGACATGCGCGGCACGCTGCCGGCGGGCGTGGTCGGCCCCTTCTTCAACGACGAATTCGGCGACGTCTTCGGCGTGATCTACGCCCTGGAGGCGGACAGCGGCTACAGCTACGCCGAAGTGAAGGCCTTCGCCGACGACGCCCGCCAGCAGCTGCTGCGCGTGCCCGACGTGGCCAAGGTCGAACTGTTCGGCGTGCAGGACGAGAAGGTCTACGTCGAGATCTCGCAGAAGCGCCTCGCGCAGCTGGGCCTGGACTTCAACCAGGTGCTGGCGCAGCTGGGGCAGCAGAACGCAGTGGAGTCGGCCGGCGCCGTGCAGACGCCGCAGGACGTGGTGCAGGTGCGCGTGGGCGGCCAGTTCCAGGGCGTGGCGCAGCTCGGTGCGATGCCGATCCGCGGCGCCTCGGGCAACCAGCTGGCCCTGGCGGACATCGCCGAAGTGAAGCGGGGCTACGTCGACCCGCCGCAGGTGAAGGTGCGCCACGGCGGCAAGGAGGTGATCGCGCTGGGCGTCTCCATGGCCCGCGGCGGCGACATCATCCGCCTGGGCCACTCCTTGCACACGGCCGTGGGCCGGATCGACGACCAGCTGCCGGCGGGCATCCGCCTGGTGCAGGTGCAGGACCAGCCGAAGGCGGTGTCGACCTCGGTCAACGAGTTCGTGCGCACGCTGGTGGAGGCGGTGGTGATCGTGCTCGGGGTGAGCTTCATCAGCCTCGGCCTGCACCGCCGCCCCGGCAGCGGGCTGCCGCTGTGGAAACGCTGGTATGTCGACATGCGGCCCGGCCTGGTGGTGGCGATCACGATCCCGCTGGTGATGGCGGTGACCTTCCTGGCGATGCACTACTGGGGCATCGGGCTGCACAAGATCTCGCTCGGCTCGCTGATCATCGCGCTGGGGCTGCTGGTGGACGACGCGATCATCGCGGTGGAGATGATGGTGCGCAAGATCGAGGAGGGCTACGACAAGGTCCGCGCCGCCACCTTCGCCTACGAGGTGACGGCGATGCCGATGCTCACCGGCACGCTGATCACCGCCACCGGCTTCCTGCCGATCGGCATGGCGAAGTCCACCGTCGGCGAGTACACCTTCGCGATCTTCGCCGTGACGGTGATCGCGCTGGTCCTGAGCTGGCTCGTGTCGGTGTACTTCGTGCCCTATCTCGGCACGCTGCTGCTCAAGGCCAAGCCGGTGTCGGCGCAGCACCAGGAGCACTTCGACACGGCGTTCTACCGCCGCTTCCGCGCCACGGTGGACTGGTGCGTGGAACACCGCTGGATGACGCTGGGCGCCACGCTGCTCACCTTCGCGCTGGGCGTGGCCGGCATGGGCAAGGTGCAGCAGCAGTTCTTTCCCGATTCGAGCCGGCCGGAGATCCTGGTCGACCTGTGGTCGCCCGAGGGCACGGCCTTCGCCGCGAGCGAGGAAGTGGCGCGCCGCTTCGAGCAGCGGCTGCTGGCGATGCCCGACGTCGTGGACGTGGCCACCTGGGTCGGCTCGGGCGTGCCGCGCTTCTACCTGCCGCTGGACCAGGTCTTCCCGCAAAGCAACGTCTCGCAGCTGATCATCCAGCCGAAGGACCTGGCCACGCGCGAGTCGCTGCGGGTGCGGCTGCCGGCGCTGCTGGCGCAGGAATTCCCGGAGGTGCGGGCGCGCGTGAAGCTGCTGCCGAACGGGCCGCCGGTGCCTTATCCCGTGCAGTTCCGCGTGGTCGGCCCCGAGCCGCTGGCGCTGCGCGAACGCGCCGACCAGGTCAAGGCGGTGCTGCGCGAGAGCCCCAACACACGTGGCGTGAACGACAACTGGAACGAGGCCGTCAAGGTGATGCGGCTGGACGTGGACCAGGCCAAGGCCCGCGCCCTGGGCGTGAGCAGCCAGTCGATCGCGCAGGCGAGCCACACCGTCCTGAGCGGCACCACGATCGGCCAGTTCCGCGAGGGCGACAAGCTGATCGACATCGTGCTGCGCCAGCCGCAGGAGGAACGCAACGCGATCAGCGACATAGCCAATGCCTACCTGCCGACCGCCTCGGGCAAGTCGATCCCGCTGACGCAGATCGCGAGGCCGGTGTTCGCCTGGGAGCCCGGGGTGATGTGGCGCGAAGGGCGGGATTACGCCATCACGGTGCAGTCCGACGTCATCGAGGGGCAGCAGGGCGCTACGATCACCAACGAGCTGCTGCCGAAGCTGCGCAAGCTGGAGGCGGGCTGGCCGCAGGGCTACGCGATCCAGGTGGCCGGCGCGGTGGAGGAAAGCGGCAAGGGCTCTTCCTCGATCGCCACCGGCGTGCCGGTCATGCTGTTCCTCACCTTCACGCTGCTGATGATCCAGTTGCAGAGCTTCAGCCGCGCGCTGCTGGTGTTCCTGACCGGCCCCCTGGGCATCGCCGGCGTGGCGGCGGCCCTGCTGCTGTCGAACCGGCCGTTCGGCTTCGTGGCGCTGCTGGGCGTGATCGCGCTCATGGGCATGATCCAGCGCAATTCCGTGATCCTGATCGACCAGATCGAGCAGGACCGGCGGCGCGGCGTGCCGGCCTGGGACGCGATCGTGGAAGCCGCGGTGCGGCGCCTGCGGCCCATCGTGCTGACTGCCGCGGCCGCGGTGCTGGCGATGATCCCGCTTTCGCGCTCGGTGTTCTGGGGCCCGATGGCGGTGGCGATCATGGGCGGGCTGGTCGTGGCAACGCTGCTGACGCTGCTGGCGCTGCCGGCGATGTACGCGGCCTGGTTCCGCGTGCGCCGCGATGACACGGCTGCGCCTGATGACCTCGCGGCTGTCGCCGCTCGATGACCGCTGATCGCCGATGACGAGACTTCATTTTGTCATCGGCTGGGGCATCGCCCCGCCGGTCATGCCCGGCGAGAGCCGGGCAGTCATTTGTCATAAAATCTCCTGTTGACCGGATTCGAGCGGGCGGTCGGGTGTTTCCTGGCCGTCCGCTTTCCTTTCAGTGATCCTGCGCGGGTGGCGAAATTGGTAGACGCACCAGGTTTAGGTCCTGACGCCTTCACGGGCGTGTCGGTTCGAGTCCGACCCCGCGCACCACGCGTTTTTTCCAACCGAGACACATCATGGCCGTGACCGTAGAAACCCTGGACAAGCTGGAACGCAAGATGACGCTGACGCTGCCCGTCAACGCGATCCAGTCGGAAGTCGACCAGCGCCTGAAGAAGCTGGCGCGCACCGTGAAGATGGACGGCTTCCGGCCCGGCAAGGTGCCGCTGTCCGTGGTGGCGCAGCGTTATGGCTACTCGGTGCACTACGAGGTCATGAACGACAAGGTGGGCGAGGCCTTCGCCGCCGCCGCCAACGAGGCCAAGCTGCGCGTGGCCGGCCAGCCGAAGATCACCGAGAAGGAAGGCGCGCCCGAGGGCGAACTGGCCTTCGACGCCGTGTTCGAGGTCTACCCCGAAGTCAAGATCGGCGACCTGGCCGACGCGGACATCGAGCGCATCAGCTCCGACGTGACCGACGCGGCCATCGACCGCACCCTGGACATCCTGCGCAAGCAGCGCCGCACCTTCGCGCTGCGCCCGCAGGATTCCGGCGCCGAGGCCGGTGACCGCGTGACCGTGGACTTCGAAGGCAAGATCGACGGCGAGCCGTTCGAGGGCGGCAAGGCCGAGGCCTTCCAGTTCATGGTCGGCGAAGGCCAGATGCTCAAGGAGTTCGACGATGCCGTGCGCGGCATGAAGGCCGGCGAGAGCAAGACCTTCCCGCTCGCCTTCCCGGCGGACTATCACGGCAAGGACGTGGCGGGCAAGACGGCCGACTTCATGGTCACGGTCAAGAAGATCGAAGCGGCCAACCTGCCGGAAGTCGACGAAGCCTTCGCCAAGACGCTGGGCATCGCCGAGGGCACCGTGGAGGCGCTGCGCGCCGACATCCGCCGCAACCTCGAGCGCGAGGTGAAGTTCCGCCTGCTGGCCCGCAACAAGCAGGCCGCGATGGACGCGCTGATCGCCCGCTCCGAGCTGGACCTGCCGAATTCGATCGTCAAGAACGAGATCGACCGCCTGATCGAGTCGCAGCGCAACGAACTCAAGCAGCGCGGCCTGAAGGACGCGGACAAGCTGCCGATCCCCGAGGACATCGTGCGCCCGCAGGCCGAGCGCCGCGTGCGCCTGGGCCTGGTGGTGGCCGAACTGGTGCGCGCCAACGGCCTGGAAGCCAAGCCGGAGCAGATCAAGCAGCACATCGAGGAGCTGTCGGCCAGCTACGAGCGCCCGGCGGATGTGGTGCGCTGGTACTACGGCGACAACCGCCGGCTGGCGGAAGTCGAGGCGATCGTGATCGAGAACAACGTCACGGATTTCATCCTCTCGAAGGCCAGGGTCAACGAGAAGAAGGTCGACTTCGACGAGCTGATGGGCCAGCAGACGCCGGCGATGGAAGCGCCGGAAGCGCCGCAGGTGCAGGAAGCGGCGTAAGGGGCGCGCGCGCGCGTTTTCTCTCTCGGGCGCGTTTTCGCGTTTTCCGTCGCCCCCGCGCGTTTTCGTCACCCCCGCGCAGGCGGGGGCCCAGAGCGCGCGCAGCGCGAAACAGCCGGGAGCCCTCGGTTCCCGCCTCCGCGGGAATGACGGGGGGCGCGGCGGGAATGTCGAGGGGCACCGGATGGGGCCTCGGGGGCTTGTCAAAGGCCTGCCAGGCCCCAACTCCATTCAGGCTAAAGTACAGCCAACCAACGGAGCCAATTTCCCCCATGAGCGCACTTGACACCCAGGGCCTGGGCCTGATCCCCATGGTCATCGAGCAGTCCGGCCGCGGCGAGCGGTCGTACGACATCTATTCGCGCCTGCTGCGCGAGCGCGTGGTGTTCCTGGTGGGGCCGGTCAACGACCAGACTGCCAACCTCGTGGTCGCCCAGCTGCTGTTCCTGGAATCCGAGAACCCGGACAAGGACATCTCGCTGTACATCAACTCGCCCGGCGGCAGCGTGAGTGCCGGCATGGCGATCTACGACACGATGAACTTCATCAAGCCGGCGGTGTCGACCCTGTGCACCGGCATGGCCGCCTCCATGGGCGCCTTCCTGCTGGCGGCCGGCGAGAAGGGCAAGCGCTTCGCGCTGCCCAATTCGAAGATCATGATCCACCAGCCGCTGGGCGGCATGCAGGGCCAGGCGACGGACATCGAGATCCACGCCCGCGACATCCTCAAGACCAAGGCCACCCTGAACAAGATCCTGGCCGAGCGCACCGGCCAGCCGCTGGAGAAGATCGAGCGCGACACCGACCGTGACTATTTCCTCGAAGCGGACGAGGCGAAGAACTACGGCCTGGTCGACCAGGTGATCGCCAAGCGGCCGTAGGCTCCGGACGGCCGGCGCCCGCAAGGGCGGCCGGCCACGGCCCAGGGGCCAGGGATCAGGGAAACACCGGAGAGCCGGTGAGCTGGGGTCTTACAACACCCCAGGCCCAGGATCCCTGGCCCCTGGTCCCTTTCTCGCTATCATCTCGTCAACTGTTACCGGACTGAAACCTCATGGCCGACCGAAAAGGCTCCTCCAGCGAGAAAACGCTTTACTGCTCGTTCTGCGGGAAGAGCCAGCACGAGGTCAAGAAACTGATCGCGGGCCCCTCGGTCTTCATCTGCGACGAGTGCATCGACCTGTGCAACGAGATCATCCGCGACGAACTGCCGGCGGGTGACGAACAGCGCGAGGCGCGCGGCGACCTGCCCACGCCCGCGGAGATCAAGGCCAACCTCGACAACTACGTGATCGGCCAGGAGCCCGCCAAGCGCGCGCTCTCGGTGGCGGTCTACAACCACTACAAGCGCCTGCGCCACAAGGACAAGGCCAAGAAGGACGAAGTCGAGCTCACCAAGAGCAACATCCTCCTGATCGGCCCCACCGGCTCGGGCAAGACGCTGCTGGCGCAGACGCTCGCCCGCATGCTGGACGTGCCTTTCGTAATGGCCGACGCCACCACGCTGACGGAAGCCGGCTACGTCGGCGAAGACGTCGAGAACATCATCCAGAAGCTGCTGCAGAACTGCAACTACGAAGTCGAGCGGGCGCAGCGCGGCATCGTGTACATCGACGAGATCGACAAGATCTCGCGCAAGTCCGACAACCCCTCGATCACCCGCGATGTCTCGGGCGAGGGCGTGCAGCAGGCGCTGCTCAAGCTGATCGAAGGCACGATGGCCAGCGTGCCGCCGCAGGGCGGGCGCAAGCACCCCAACCAGGACTTCCTGCAGATCGACACGACGAACATCCTGTTCATCTGCGGCGGCGCCTTTGCCGGCCTGGAGAAGGTGATCGAGCAGCGCACGGAAGCCTCCGGCATGGGCTTTTCCGCCAAGGTGCGCAGCAAGAAGGAACGCAGCCTGTCGGACATGTTCCGTGAGGTCGAGCCGGAAGACCTGATCAAGTTCGGCCTCATCCCCGAACTGGTGGGCCGCCTGCCGGTGGTCGCCACCCTGTCCGAGCTGAGCGAGGACACGCTGGTGCAGATCCTGACCGAGCCGAAGAACGCGATGGTCAAGCAGTACGCCAAGCTGCTGTCCATGGAGGGCGTCGAGCTCGAAGTGCGGCCCAACGCGCTCAAGGCGATCGCCCGCAAGGCGCTGAACCGCAAGACCGGCGCCCGTGGCCTGCGCTCCATCCTCGAGCAGTCGCTGATCGACACGATGTTCGAACTGCCGAACATCAGCAACGTCGAGAAAGTGGTGGTCGACGAGAGCACCATCGAGGAAAACAAGCCTCCGCTGCTGGTGTACCGCGAGGCGGCCAAGAAGGCCTGACGCGCAGCGTTGCTGCGCATGACGCTCGCTGCGCACCGCATGACGCCGGCGGCGCCGGCATGACGGAATGACCCTGCGCGTTCCACGCCATTTCGTCGTGGAAGCGCAGCGAGGTCATTCCGTCATTGTTTTTTTGCCTACGATGCGACCCTGCGGCCCCCATGGCGGCGCTGCCGGGTTGAAAATGTCCCCATGCCGGCCATCTATGGCTGGTCACTATTGAGGATCACCATGTCAGGACATACCCCTCTGCCTTCTGACCCGATGGACCTGCCCCTCCTGCCCCTGCGGGACGTGGTGGTGTTCCCCCACATGGTCATCCCGCTGTTCGTCGGCCGGCCCAAGAGCATCAAGGCGCTGGAAGCCGCGATGGAAGCCGAGCGCCGCATCATGCTGGTGGCGCAGAAGGCCGCCGCCAAGGACGAGCCCTCCGTCTCCGACATGTTCGAAGTCGGCTGCGTCTCGACCATCCTGCAGATGCTCAAGCTGCCTGACGGCACCGTGAAGGTGCTGGTCGAGGGCCAGCAGCGCGCCCGCGTCGCCAAGATCACGGACGGCAACGCCCACTTCACGGCGACCGTGATCCCCGTCGAGTCCGGCGACACCGATGCCAAGTCAGCCGAGATCGAAGCGCTGCGCCGTGCGGTGCTGCAGCAGTTCGACCAGTACGTGAAGTTGAACAAGAAGATCCCGCCGGAGATCCTGACGTCGATCGCCTCGATCGACGATCCGGGCCGGCTGGCCGACACGATCGCGGCCCATCTGCCGCTGAAACTGGACAACAAGCAGGTCGTGCTCGACCTGGCCGATGTCAAGGAACGCCTCGAGAACCTGTTCGAGCAGATCGAGCGCGAGGTCGAGATCCTCAACGTCGACAAGCGCATCCGCGGCCGCGTGAAGCGGCAGATGGAGAAGAACCAGCGCGACTTCTACCTGAACGAGCAGGTCAAGGCCATCCAGAAGGAACTCGGTGAAGGCGAGGAAGGTGCCGACATCGAGGAGATCGAGAAGAAGATCAAGGCCGCCAAGATGCCCAAGGAGGCCAAGAAGAAGGCCGACGCGGAGCTCAAGAAGCTGAAGCTGATGTCGCCGATGTCGGCCGAGGCGACCGTCGTGCGCAACTACATCGACGTGCTGACGGCGCTGCCCTGGGCCAAGCGGACCAAGATCAAGCACGACCTCGCGTACGCCGAGCACGTGCTCAACGAGGACCACTGGGGCCTCGAGAAGGTCAAGGACCGCATCCTCGAATACCTCGCGGTGCAGCAGCGCGTCGACAAGGTCAAGGCGCCCATCCTGTGCCTGGTCGGCCCTCCGGGCGTCGGCAAGACCTCGCTGGGGCAGTCGATCGCCAAGGCGACCGGCCGCAAGTACGTGCGCCAGGCCCTGGGCGGCATGCGCGACGAGGCGGAGATCCGCGGCCACCGCCGCACCTACATCGGCGCCATGCCGGGCAAGGTGCTGCAGTCGCTGTCCAAGGTCGGCACGCGCAACCCGCTGTTCCTGCTCGACGAGATCGACAAGCTGGGGCAGGACTTCCGCGGCGACCCGGCGTCGGCCCTGCTGGAAGTGCTCGACCCCGAGCAGAACCACACCTTCAGCGACCACTACGTCGAGGTCGACTTCGACCTGTCGGACGTGATGTTCGTGGCGACCTCGAACTCGATGAACATCCCCCCGGCGCTGCTGGACCGGATGGAAGTCATCCGCCTCTCGGGCTACACCGAGGACGAGAAGACCAACATCGCCATGCGCTATCTGCTGCCCAAGCAGATGAAGAACAACGGCGTGAAGCCCGACGAGCTCGAGGTCCGCGAGGACGCGGTGCGCGACATCGTGCGCTACTACACGCGGGAAGCGGGCGTGCGTTCGCTCGAACGCGAGCTGTCCAAGATCTGCCGCAAGGTCGTCAAGGGCCTGCAGCTGAAGAAGATGACCCCCAAGGTGGTCGTCACGGCGGACAACCTCAACGACTTCCTGGGCGTGCGCAAGCACACCTACGGACGCGCCGAGGCGCAGAACCAGGTCGGCCAGGTGGTCGGCCTCGCGTGGACGGAAGTGGGCGGCGACCTGCTGACGATCGAGGCGGCGCTGATGCCAGGCAAGGGCCAGGTCCTGCGCACCGGCTCGCTGGGCGACGTGATGAAGGAATCGGTGGAGGCCGCCCGCACCGTGGTGCGCAGCCGCTCCCGTGCCCTGGGCATCAAGGACGAAGTGTTCGAGAAGAAGGACGTCCACATCCACGTGCCCGATGGCGCCACGCCGAAGGACGGTCCGTCCGCCGGTGCGGCGATGACGACGGCGCTGGTGTCCGCGCTCACCGGCATCCCGGTGCGGGCGGACGTCGCGATGACCGGCGAGATCACGCTGCGCGGCGAGGTCACCGCCATCGGCGGCCTGAAGGAAAAGCTGCTGGCGGCCCTGCGTGGCGGCATCAAGACGGTGCTGATCCCGGAGGAGAACGCGAAGGACCTGCAGGACATCCCCGAGAACGTGAAGAACGATCTCGAGATCGTGCCGGTGAAGTGGATCGACAAGGTGCTGGAGATCGCGCTGGAGCGCCAGCCCACGCCGCTGACCGAGGAAGAAGTGCAGGCCGCCGCGCCGGTGGCGGAGAAGACGACGCCGGTGGCGGTGAAGCACTGAGGTGCGGGAGCGCTGGGGTTCGGCGCTTTCGCGCGCTCACCGCCAGCCTACGCCCTGCGCTTCGCGCGCTCATGTAGGCTGGCGGTGGAGCGAAGCGCAACCCCAGCGTTGCGCCCACCGCTCTTTTCAGCCTGCCGTCAGAGCCCCCGAAAATCTCCGCTATAATTTCGGCTTCGACGCGGGAATAGCTCAGTTGGTAGAGCGCAACCTTGCCAAGGTTGAGGTCGCGAGTTCGAGCCTCGTTTCCCGCTCCAGATCCGTCAAAGGGACGCCAGCCGGCGTCCCTTTGCATCTGATGTCCTCGTGACATGGGGCGCGTTAGCAAAGCGGTTATGCAGCGGATTGCAAATCCGTTTAGATCGGTTCGACTCCGGTACGCGCCTCCAAGAAAGTCGATGCGGGAGTAGCTCAGTTGGTAGAGCGCAACCTTGCCAAGGTTGAGGTCGCGAGTTCGAGCCTCGTCTCCCGCTCCATATTCAAGGGAAGCCTACGGGCTTCCCTTTTTGCTTCTGTACAGTGGCCCCATGTGCCTCGATGGTGAAATCGGTAGACACAGCGGACTTAAAATCCGCCGCCCTTGAACAAGGCGTGCCGGTTCGATTCCGGCTCGAGGCACCAGACGCGGCCGGCCGGTCCGCGACCGCAGAACTAAACCTCGGCCGGGAAGGTCCACAATAGGGCCGGAGAGCACCATGTCCCAATACGATGCCCCCTTCGAAATCCACGTGCACGGCGACGTGCCGCTGCGCACGGGCGTGACGTACGCCCAGTTGCAGGAGGCGCTGAAACCCCTGTGGACCTATGCCGGCGCCAAGTCGCTGGCCGACGGCGCCGAAAGCGCCTATGAAGAAGAGCCGGGCATCAAGTTCGACGCCCAGGAACGCCTGCTCACCATGTGCTGGACGGTCGCCGGCGACCTCGACTTCCGCCAGCAGCTCGACGAGATGTGCATGAGCCTCAACGAGCTCGCCGAGGAGGGCGCCGCCCTCGAGGTGACCTTCTACGACGCCGAGTTCGACGAGGAAGAGGCCGACCCGGAAGACGAGTCGCGCGACGACTTCCTCATGCTGTTCGTGGGCCCGACGCCGGCCGCGATCATGCAGGTGCAGCGCGACCTGCTGGTGCAGGACGTGGTGAACCTGATGGAGCGCCACTTCGAGCCGCCGGAGCTCGATGGCGTGGTCGGCGAGATCGACAAGCTGTTCTCGAAGCGCTTCGATGCGCTGGTGAGCTCGCTGGAACTCGGCAAGCCGCCGCGCGGCAGCGGGGGCGGGCCTTCGGGCCATGGCGGTGGCCGCCGGCCGCGGCACCTGCATTGATCGTCCGATGACGAACGACGCCCCGCGCTTCGCGCGGAGCATGACCTCGCTGGCGCCTCGATGACAGAATGACCGGCTGATCCCGTCATTCATCATTGCAGGCGCGAAGCGCCGCAGTCATCAGCGGAGCGCAGCGAGCGTGTCATTGTTCTCCCAGGACGCCCTGAACCCCGGCGTGCGCAAGCGCGAGGTGTTCGGCTGGGCGATGTACGACTTCGCCAACTCCGGCTACACCACCGTCGTCATCACGGCCGTCTTCGCCGCCTACTTCGTCGGTGGCATCGCGCAGAAGGCGGAATGGGCCACCTTCGCCTGGACGCTGGCGCTCAGCATCTCCTACTTCATCGTGATGCTCACGATGCCCAGCCTCGGCGCCTATGCCGACCTGCGGGCGGCCAAGAAGCGCATCCTGGCCGTCGTCACGCTCGGCTGCGTGGTGAGCACCGCGGCGCTGGCCCTCGCCCGGCCGGGCGCAGTGGGCATGGCCATGCTCCTGATCATCGTCTCCAACGTCTTCTACAGCTACGGCGAATCGCTCACGGCCGCCTTCCTGCCGGAGCTCGCGCGCCCCGCTTCGCTCGGCAAGGTGAGCGGCTGGGGCTGGGGCTTCGGCTACTTCGGCGGCATGCTGGCCCTGGGCATCTGCCTGGCCTACGTGCTGTGGGCGCAGGGGCGCGGCATCCCGGCAGCGCAGTTCGTGCCGGTCACCATGCTGATCACCGCGGCGATCTACGGCCTGGCCTCGATCGCCACCTTCCGCCTGCTCACCGAACGGGCGCAACCGCGGCCCGAGGCGCTGCACGACGGGGGCTTCGCCGCTTCGCTGCGCCAGTTGCGGCGCACCTTCGGGCAGGCGCGCCGCTACGGCGACTTCATGTGGCTGCTGGCCTGTGCCGTGTTCTACCAGGGTGGCGTGGCAGTGGCGGTCACGCTGGCGGCGATCTATGCGGAAAGCGTGATCGGCTTCGCCCAGCAGGAAACGATGGTGCTGATCTTCGTGCTGAACCTCGCGGCGGCCGGCGGTGCCTTCGCGTGGGGCTACCTGCAGGACCGCATCGGCCACAAGATCGCGCTGGCCAGCACGCTGGTGGGCTGGGTGCTCACCTGCGTCATCGCGGCGCTGTCGCAGACCAAGGGCCAGTTCTGGTGGGCCGCCACGATCGCCGGCTTGTGCATGGGTTCCAGCCAGTCGGCCGGCCGGGCGCTGGCGGGCATGTTCGCGCCGCCGCGGCAGGTCGCCGAGTTCTACGGCCTGTGGACTTTCGCGATCCGCCTTGCCAGCATCGTCGGGCCCCTCGGCTACGGCGCGATCACCTGGGCCACGCGCGGCAACCAGCGGCTGGCGATCCTGTCGACGGCGGGCATGTTCGTGGTCGGACTGGTGCTGCTGGCCAGGGTGGATGTCGCGCGCGGCCGCGCCGCCGCCATCGACCGCTCCTGAAAAGGGAAAGAGCACCGGCCTCCCGGCCGGTGCTCCCCCGCATCGCAGCCCTTTCGGGCAGCGCTGCCATGACGGCGTCATGGCACTGGACGCCTACAGGCGTATCACTTCAGCAGGATGGTCGCGCTCTGCGAACCACCCAGCACGGGCTGGCTGGAGAACACGATCACGCGCGTGGGCGCCGTCCGCCACACCGTGCCGCTGGTCGGGTCCTGCGGGGTGGCTGCCGGGACGATCCGGTCGAACAGCCAGCCGCCCGCTCCATCCACGAGGGTGGTGCCGATCACGCACTCCGCCTTGTTGGCGGTGCCGTCGCAGGTGACGCCGCTGCGCGTCTTGCCGTTGCCGTAGACGATGGTGAGCGTCTGCTGCTGCCGCGCCGTGTCGGTGCCGCTCACCACCCAGCGCAACTGGCCCGGGGTGAACTGCGACTTCGTGAAGGTGATCGTCTCCGCCGTCAGCACGCTGACGCTGCCGCTCGCCGTGTTGGGCGACAGCGCGCCGGCCGCATCCTTGACCTGGTACACGATGTTGTACGTGCCCGCGGTGGTGGGGGTGAAGCTGATCACGCCGTTGACCGGCGTCGGCCGCGCACCGAGCTGGGTGGGCCAGCTTAGGATCACGGCATCCTTGAGGTCGGCGGCGCCGTCCGGATCGGTGGAGTTCGCGATCAGGTTCATCGTGTTCGCGCGGCCCAGCACGCCGGAGCTGGTCGTGTTCGATGCGAACGGCACGTCGTTCACCGGCGTGATGTTGATGGTCAGCATGCCCTGGTTGGAGACCTTGCCGTTGATGCTGACGGTGTACGGGATCGAGTCCGTGCCGCTGGCGTTCGGGTTCGGCATGTACGAGACGATGCCGTCGGCCGTCATGTTGGCCAGGCCCAGGCGCGGAGCCTGCGCCTCCACGATGACCGTTCCGAGCCCCTGGCGGACGAAGTTGCGCAGGGTCATGACGGAACCGTTCACCACCACGGTGTCGTTGCCGATCAGGTCGACGGCCAGGTCTTGGCCGGACATGCACATCGACGCCGTCGTGGGCGAGCAGTCCTCGAAGATGGTGCCCGTCTCGTTGACGGCCACCGGCACGCCGATCACGATCTCGCCGCCACCCGAACCACCGCCGGAGCCGCCGGTGCCGCCGCCCGTGGCCATGCCGCGCGCGGTGTCCGTATCACGGGTGCCGATGCCGCCCTTGGACGACAGCACCTGCACGTTGCCCGGCACGGCCATCAGGCCGGTCACCGTCGCCATGTTGCCGGCCAGGTCGAGGCCGGTGCCGGGTGCCGACGCCGTCGCGACGCCGGGCGTTTCCGGGTTGTTCGGGCCATAGGCCAGCAGGGTGAGGACCGCCGTCGGATCGCTCGACGTCGCGTTCACGTTCAGCTTGCCACCGTTCGGGCCGTCGTAGCTGGCGGCGCTGACGGTCACGGTGTCGGTGACCTTCTGCACGTAGTACGCCGGGATGGTCTGGCCCTGCGCATCGCGCGCGGCGGAGTCCATGATGCAGACGTGCGAAGGCGGCACGCCGGTCGGCTGGCTCTGGCCCCAGAAGATCGTGCCGTTCTGCGCCATCGGCGTCGGCGTGCCGGCGGGCGCGGCGTACGGCGGCGAATTGATGACGGTCATGCCGGTGTCGGGATTGACGCCGAGCGAGCCGACGCAGGGCTCGCCGAAGTAGGACAGCACCGGGACCACGGGCGGCTGCTGCGGCTGCGCCGGAAGGCGCGCCTGCGTGGTGGCGGAGGCGGTGGCGAACACGTCGAGATCGGTGATGTTGCCCACGCCGTCGGCCTTGTACGCCGCGCGCGTCGGCGTCACCTTGCCGGGCAGGGTGCCGGTCATCAGGCGCCCGGCGAGGATGAAGTTGCTCTGGCCCTCGACGGTGTAGATGACCAGGCCGTCGCCCGGCGTGCGCACCTCGATGCGGAAGGTGTTGTGGTTGCGCGGGCCGCTCGTGCCGTTGACCTCGTAGGCCGTGAAGTCCGGCAGCGGGCTGCCGGTGACCGCGCCGATGCGGGCCGGGTCGGCGATGTACTTCTTGCCGGTCTGCGGGTCGATGGAGACGCCGCCGCGCGCGACCAGGGCGTCATAGTAGGGGTCGGTGCCGGGAGGGGCGGACCTCAGGTCGGGCATGGGCGGCACTTCGCTGCCGCCAGGCACGGCGGAAGGCAGCAGGAAGGGGCCCACGGCCGCCTTCAGCGTGCACTCGAAGGTCGCGACGCAGGCCAGGCCGACGTCGCTGGTATAGGCGATCTTGCCGCCGACCTTCTGGTCGCGGAAGGTCATGTCCGAATACGGCGTGATGACGCGGTAGTCGCCGTCGAAGGGCAGGTTCGGGATCACCACGCGCAGGCGGCCGAAGGTCATCTGGTCGCCGTCGATGGGCAGGATCTCGTTGGAGAAGCCGGCTTCGATCGACAGGACCAGGCGCGCCTTGAAGTTGAGCGCCGGGTCCTGCAGGACGTTGTCGGCGGCGAAGTAGAAGTGCTCGGGGCCGAAGTCGATCGGGAACTGCTCCGGCACCGGGCCTTCGAGTGCCGTGCACCAGCCGCCATCGCGCTCGATGGTGGTCAGGTAGTCGCAGAACTCGAGCGTGATGCCCGTCTTGTCCTGGAACCACGCGGGGAAGCCGCCCACGGTGGGCGCCTTGTTGATGGGGCCCACGCGTTCGAGAACGGCATGGGCGGGAGCGGCGGCGAGTGCGAGCAGTACCGCCGCGGCCACGAGGCTGCGCTTGCTGGAAACCATGAGTCCCTCTCTCCTCTGATGCGGATATTCGATCCGGCGCGGCCCTTTCGTGCCTCCGTCCCGCGACCTGATCGGGACATGTGTGCCGGTGTGTATCAAACGTTACGCAAATAGCGGACCATCCGCAGGTGCCGTGTGGCCGGCACTTTGGTGCCTGGGCGCGGGTAGAATTCCCCCAATGCTGGGGAAGCGCACGGCGCTCCCCCACCAAGGTTGGGGAGAAGGGGGGCGGGGAGGGCCCGAAAAGGCCTTGCTTCAGGCCGCCAGCCGCAGGGGCGGGGGAGTTTCGGCCGGCGCGGGCGTGCCGGGCTCCAGCCAGCGGCGCACCGCCGTCCGCAACGCCTCCGTGGAGCCGGTGGTGCGCCAGTGCACCTGGCCGCTGCCCTGCGGGTTCAGCAGGCCCTGGGCTTCCAGCAGGCGCCGCGTGTGGCGGGCGACGGGCTGGCCGGTTTCCACCAGCCCGATGGAGGGCCCGAGCAGCTCGCGGAAGATCTCCGCGGCAAAGGGATAGTGGGTGCAACCCAGGACCAGGGTGTCGATCTCGCCGGGGCCGGTGCCGAAGCAGCAGACTTCCACCGTGTAGCGGCGGCACAGTTCGCGGATCGCGACCTCGTCGCCGGACTCGATGGCGGCAGCGAGGCCGTCGCAAGGCACCAGGACGAAATCGGCCTGGTCACGCAGGGAGGTGAGCAGGCCGTGGAACTTGGCGGACGACAGGGTGCCGCGGGTGGCGAGGACGCACACGCGGCCGGTCTTGGACAGGGCCGCGGCGGGCTTGAGCGCCGGCTCGACGCCCACCACCGGCAGCCGCGTGTGGCGCGCGCGCAGCAGGTGCACCGCGGCCGCCGTGGCGGTGTTGCAGGCGACCACCAGGCCCTTGATGCGGTGCTGCTCCAGCAGGTCGACCGCGATCTCCAGCGAGCGGTTGGAGACGAAGGCCTCGCCCTTCTCCCCGTAAGGTGCGTGCCCCGCGTCGGAGAAATAGACGAAATCCTCCCGGGGGAGCTCGGCCCGGAGGGCCCGCAGGATGCTGAGCCCTCCTACCCCGCTGTCAAATACGCCGATGGGTCGATCGCGGTCCATTCAGGCAACTCTACGGCGGGGAACCCGGCGGTTCTTGTGAGACAGTTTCAGGCGGCAGCGACAGGAATCTTCCTGAATTCGCCGGTCGCGATCCGCTTGGACCACTCGGTCGGCCCGGTGGTGTGGACGCTGGTGCCGTGGGCGTCCACCGCCACCGTCACCGGCATGTCGACCACGTCGAACTCGTAGATCGCTTCCATGCCCAGGTCGGCGAAGCCCAGCACTTTCGACTTCTTGATCGCCTTGGAGACGAGGTAGGCCGCGCCGCCGACGGCCATCAGGTAGGCCGCCTTGTGCTGCCGGATCGCCTCGATCGCCTCCGGCCCGCGCTCGGACTTGCCGATCATGCCGATCAGGCCGGTCTGCGCCAGCATCATGTCGGTGAACTTGTCCATGCGGGTGGAGGTCGTCGGGCCGGCCGGGCCCACCACCTCGTCGCCCACCGGGTCGACCGGGCCGACATAGTAGATGACGCGGTTGGTGAAGTCCACCGGCAGTGGCTCGCCCTTCGCCAGCATGTCCTGGATGCGCTTGTGCGCGGCGTCGCGGCCCGTCAGCATCTTGCCGTTCAGGAGCAGGGTCTGGCCGGCCTTCCAGGTGGCGATCTCTTCCTTCGTCAGCGTGTTCAGGTCGACGCGCTTGCTCTTCTGGGTGTCCGGTGCCCAGTCGATCTTCGGCCACAGGTCCAGGCTGGGCGGATCGATGTAGGCCGGGCCCGAACCATCGAGCTCGAAATGCGCGTGGCGCGTGGCGGCGCAGTTCGGGATCATCGCCACCGGCTTGCCTGCTGCATGGCAGGGGAACATCTTGATCTTCACGTCGAGGACGGTGGTCAGGCCGCCGAGGCCCTGCGCGCCTATGCCCAGTGCGTTGACCTTCTCGTGCAGCTCCAGGCGCATTTCCTCGACCTTCGACAGCTTCTCGCCGCGGGCGGACTTCGCCTGCAGCTCGTACATGTCCACGTCTTCCATCAGCGCTTCCTTGGCCAGCAGCACCGCCTTTTCCGCGGTGCCGCCGATGCCGATGCCCAGCATGCCGGGCGGGCACCAGCCGGCGCCCATGGTCGGCACCGTCTTGAGCACCCAGTCGACGATCGAGTCGCTCGGGTTGAGCATGACCATCTTGCTCTTGTTCTCGCTGCCGCCGCCCTTGGCGGCGACCGTCACTTCCACCTTGTTGCCCGGCACGAGTTCGACGTTGACGACGGCGGGCGTGTTGTCCTTCGTGTTCTTGCGCTCGAACTGCGGGTCGGCGACCACCGAGGCGCGCAGCGTGTTCTCCGGGTGCAGGTAGCCCTGGCGCACGCCTTCGTTGACGGCGTCCTCCAGGCTGCCGCTGAAGCCTTCCAGCCGGCAATCCATCCCGATCTTGAGGAACACGTTGACGATGCCGGTGTCCTGGCAGATCGGCCGGTGGCCCGTCGCGCTCATCTTGCTGTTGGTGAGGATCTGCGCGATCGCGTCCTTCGCCGCCGGACTCTGTTCGCGCTCGTAGGCGCGGGCGAGGTGGGCGATGTAGTCGGCGGGGTGGTAGTACGAGATGTACTGCAGCGCCGCGGCGACGGATTCGATCAGATCGGCTGCCTGGATGGTCGTCATGTCTCGGGGAAGGGTAAAGAGGGGCCTCGGATGATTATCTCAGACGCTATCCGGCAAGGCTTCTCGCCAGCGCGCTTGCGGACGCCGCGGCACGCTCGGAGGGATCTTCTCATCGACATTGGGCCAGTTCGCCGGTCAATGGCACCCGCAGGAGTTCGATCGACGACTTGCCACGCGAGAACGTGATGTACAGCGCGTTGTCGTACTCGATGGCGTGAGGGTACTGGAGCGTTGAAATGGGCGATGGAATCGACAGCGAATACAGCTGACGGAACACCAGTCCATCCTGGGAGGTTGCAAGGTGCAGGTCTCGCCGGCCAACGCCCGGGTTCGCGTTCAAGATCAGGACCCGGCACCCGGTGCCTGTCTTCAGAGCAAACAACTTGCTCGTTGCGTTTGGGAAGTTCGTCTTGACGGGCATCGTCCAGGTCCGTGCCGAATCATTGGAGGTGCTGAAGAAGATTCGCTTGGATTCGGCGTTGTCCCGAAAGAGCGATACGAGGCTGCTGTCGCCCTGTTCCCACCAGATCGGCTCGTCGGGGACGAAACCGGGGACTTCCAGCCGCTTCACGACCGGTATCGAAAGCCAGTCGCCGATCGACGCGTCGCCGCCCGCCAGCATGTAGACGTTGTAGCGCGTATCCCGCCTTGACATCAGCCACTCGCCGGAGGCCAGGCGTTCCGGTGAAAAGTTGTTGATGGCGTCGCGGTAAAGGGTCTCGCGCAAGCGCCATTCCCGAGTGTCGCGATCCCACGCGAACGCCTGCAACTGCAGATCCTTGTTGACGCCGAACGCACCCTTGCCCTTGAAGTTCGCGGCCAACGCCAGCAACTCGCCGTTGCGAATCCAGAATCCTCGTGCAATGAATGCATAACCGTCTCGCGGCGCGCCCGACAAGGTGCGCGCGGGGCCCCAGTTCACGCCGTCCTTGCTTGTGGAATAAAGTACCTCCTGACCGGGCTCGTCCTCCAGCGGACCTGGGGTATCTCCAGGCACGCCGTGGCTCCACATTGCCCAGAACATGCCGTCATGGTGGGTCAGATAGCTGTGAAGCTGGAACGTGCGAGCGCTATCGATCGGACTGACAAGGGCGTGCGTGCCACCCAGTGCGGGCAGCGCCTGGTAGTCGATCCGCGCGGGATCCTTGCCGCTGAGGGGCAGGTCCAGCAAGACATGCGAGCCGTCCGGCGGGGGTGAGGGGTCTGTCTCCGCCGGCACCGTCGAAACGGTCTGCTGCGGCACGGAAACCACCGCCGGCGGGATCGACTGCGGCGGCACGGAAAGTGCCGCCGGTGCAACTGTCTGTGGCGGCACGGAAAGCGCCGCGGGCGCCGCGGTGGAAGTCGTTCCCGCCGGCGACGAGCTCTCGCTTCCCCCGCCACAGCCGGCGATGGTGGCCGCGAGGAAAAGCGCGGTCAGTTTGCGCCGGGTCGTTAGCATGCATCCTCCTGTGAAGCCTCGAGGTTAGGTTTCTCAGGAGGGTCGGGTTTTCACCTATATCAAGCGACGAGAGGATCACCGCCGGCAAGCGCAATAGCGCGTGTTGTCGTTGGTGATCCGCGACAGGCGCTACATGCGAAAGGGCGCCCGAAGGCGCCCTGCAAGGAGGAAGGAGGCTCAGGCGTGCGCGGGGCGATACGCGCGCAGCGGGGGACGCGTGGTCTTCGCGTATTCCTTCCAGGCGTCGATCGCGACCAGCAGGCCGCAAGCCGCCCAGAACACGTTGTATTCGATGCCGCCGGTGTTCCACGTCCAGCCCAGGCCCTTGACCGTCACGACCGCGTAGCTGGCGATCGCGAGGACCGCGGCGGCGGCGATGCCGGAAAAGCGCGTGCACAGGCCGAGGACCAGCAGGACGCCGATCAGGATCTCGGAGAAGGCGGCGAAACCCACCATGAATTCGGCGGGCTGGATACCGGCCTTCGCGAAGAAGCCCACGGTCCCGGCGCTCAGGCCGCCGGCCGCGAACTTCGAAGCAGCATGCGGGAACATCAGCGCGCCGACCATGATGCGCAGCAGGTTGTGCGTCTTGGAGAGGTCGAAGCTGGCAGCGCGGATGCGGAAGTCGTCCCTGGTAAGCGTCAACATGATGGGGGTCCTTTCAGTGTTGTTGCCGTTTGCTATGCATTCAATCTAGTCGGCCGCGTGGCGTTCCGGTTGATGCGAGTCAATTGGAATGGGCTGGGCTCGCCGGCGACACTTCGACCGTCAATTTCTCACGCGCTGCTTCTGACTTGCGCTCCCCAGCGGGCGACGTTGCGGCAAAGAAAACGGGGGCTGACTTCGCCCCCGTTTCAGTGCCGGCAGTCCTGCGGGTGCCGGCGTCCCACCCCCTCGTCAATAGTTGTCGGGCAGCGAGCGCAGGCAACTGCCTTCCTTGCTCGCGCACAGGGCCGCCACTCCGGCCGAGGCGAGGATGCTGCCCGGATCGAAGCCTTCCGTGGCCGGTTGCGCGCTCTCCGTGGTCGGCACGCCGGCGTCGTTGGTCGCGAGGACCACGTAGTTGGCGGACGTGAACTGGCCGCCATCCTTGCCATACACGCAGTTCTCGTCGTGGATGTAGCCCGGGTGCACGCTGCCGTCGGCCGCGTGCACTGCGGCGCACACGAGCAGCGGCTCGCCATCGGCGGCCTTGCCTCCGATCAGCGAACGCTGCGGGTAGCTCATGGCGTGGCCCGGCACCCAGGCGTAGCTGGCCTCGGCGATGCTGCGCTGCGCCAGCACCTCGAAGGCGGCGAGGCCGCGTTCCTGGCCGTCGAGGGCGATGCGGCACTCGCCGCCGCTGGCGCCGCTCGTCCAGAACTTGCCGGGCACCACGACGCCGTTGCCCACGTCGGCGCGGCAGACGTGGAAGGAAAGGGCATCGCTGCCGCCGCCCGCCACCAGGGTCGCGGGGGTGTCCTTGGCCACCCACTGCAGGCCGTCGGCGCAGGCCAGGCCGGAAGCCAGGAAGACGAGAACCCCTGCGAGAGTCCGTTGCATCAAGCGCATGACTGTCTCCAAATCCAATCTAGACAAATAACGTTGGGCCGCAGTCCGCGGCGGCCGGTTCCCTCGTCGGGGGAAGCCGGCCGCCGCATTGCGTCAGTGCTGGTACGGCGACAGGTCCATGAAGGGCGTGATCGGCGCGGTGCGTCCACCGGAGCCCACGGCATCCAGGCACATCATGTCGTCCGCCGCATTCAGGCCCGTGGGCGAGGTCAGCGAGGACTGCACGTGGCCGTTGGGCACGCAGATCGACGGGTGGTCGAACGGGGCCCGCTCCATCCGCACGCGGTCGTCGGTCAGCGACAGCAGGAAGCTCACGAGGTCGACCTTCTCCTGCTCCGTCAGGCCCAGGGGGATGATCGCCGGCGAGAGGTTGGCCGCGTTGTCCTGGCCGAAGTCGCCGCCCCGGTCGTAGTGGTCGATCACCTGCATCAGCGTGGCCTTGCCGCCGTTGTGGAAGTACGGGCCGGTCAGTTCCACGTTGCGCAGGCTGGGCGCCTTGAATGCGCCGGCGACGTTCACCTGGTTCGCCCGCTCCGGGATCATGTACTGCCAGGCGAAGAAGTCGTTGCCCAGCTTGGCCGCCGCCGCATCCTTGTCGAGGGCTTCCGTCATGAAGAGGCTCTCGGAGAACGGGTTGCCCCAGGGGCCGCGGGCGCCGAGGCCCAGGTCCTCGTGCGTGGGACGCACGCCGATGTTGTAGAAGCCGCTGTCATAGGTGCGCGTCCCGCCGTTGCGCATGTCCATCCGCTCCAGCCGCACTTCCGTGACGTTGCGGAAGGAGGCCGCGGTGAACTCCGCACCGATGTGGCAGAACTGGCAGAGGCCCTTGTTGTTGAAGACATCGAAGCCGCGCTTCTCGCTGTCGGTCATGATCGTCTTGTCGCCGGCGGCCCACTGGTCGAAGCGCGCGTCGTCCGAGATCAGCGTCTGCTCGTAGGCCTGGATGGCCAGGGCAAAGAACAGGGAGAAGTTCGCTTCCATCTGGCCGG
The DNA here is from genome assembly GCF_016722765.1 of Ramlibacter alkalitolerans. GTDB lineage: Bacteria > Pseudomonadota > Gammaproteobacteria > Burkholderiales > Burkholderiaceae_C > Ramlibacter > Ramlibacter alkalitolerans. The sequence continues at coordinate 309,648 of NZ_JAEQND010000006.1, forward strand.
TGGTGAACTTGAACTTCTTGGGCTTCTTGGCCTTCTTCTTCTTCAGGTCCATGGAAGCGATCTTCTTGGCGTCCTTCTCGCTGATGTCCACCGTGGGCCACATCCAGTAGGCCGGGTTGAAGGCCTTCTGCACCAGGTCGCGGTACTTGGGCGGGTTGTTCTTCCCGTCGGCCACGAACTTGCCCAGCACGCTGTCGGTGGGCGAGATCACCTGGTTGGCCAGGATGGGGGTGCCGAGGATCTTCTGCCCGAGTTGGGCGAAGGTGCGGCTGGCGCAGCTCATTTCCGTTTCCGACAGCGCCGGGCCGACCGCCTGCGATGCCAGCGCGGAGGACGGCAGGGCCACCTTGACCTGCTGCATGAGGCCGTCCTGGATCTTCCAGACCAGCGCGTTCGGGTTGTGCGGGCCGAACGGGTCGCCGCCGTTGAACGTGTTGGTCGCGCGGCCGTCCCAGAAGTTGCGGAAGTTGAACGCGGCGTTGATCACGGACAGGGCGTTGCGCGGCTGCACCTGGCGCGTGTTGACCGCGCCGTAGTGGAAGGCGTCGCCATCCAGCGTGTAGGTACACGTCTCGATCATCTCCGTGCTCTTCTTGTCCGCGGGCGCCACGTCCACGAAGTCGCCGTTGAACGACCCTTGCGAGGAGGCCACATCGTTGATGTCGATGCGGTTGGACGGGCTGTTGCCCGTGGTCCCGGCACGGAACTTCGTCAGCGGGAAGTCGGTCGGCTGCAGCTGGTAGTTGGGGCCGGGCATCAGCTGGAAGGTGAAGTCCGGGTCGGGCAGTTGCAGGTCCTTCGTCATGCGCTGGGTGCCGGGGTTCACCTGGTTCTTCACGCGGCGATCGGCGCCGGCGCTGAAGTGGCAGGAGGCGCAGGCGGTCTTGTTGTCGCTGCCCACGCGGGTGTCCCAGAACAGCGCCTTGCCCAGCGCGATGACCGCTTCCTTGTCGACGATCAGGTCGCCGAGTTCTGCGTCCGTCGGTCCCGGCACGGGCACGGTCTTCAGGGACATCAGGGGCAGCGGGATGGCCGGCTCGCGGACCTCGGGGCGGATGATGGCGCCGTAGGTCTCGATGTTGGCCGGCGGCAGGCGCGGCGCCAGCATCGAACCCAGGCCGCTGCGCGCCGTCGGCAGCGCCGCGGAGGCCGCATAGGTCACGCCGTCCCAGGTGGGCAGCGGGGTGGGCATCAGCTGGTGCTGGCCCGGGTGCTCCACGTCCCAGCGCAGCAGCATGGAGGTGTCCTCGTGCTGCGTGTTGTGGCAGTGCTCCACGTAGGTGCCGGCGAACTCGCGGAACTGGATGGCCAGTTCGACGCTGGAGGTGCTGTCATCCTCGTTGCCGATGCGGTAGACGTCCTTGCGCGCCCACTTCTCCCACTCCGGCGGCTCCTTGCCGCCGCGCTTGAGGATGATGCCTTCCTCGAAGTGCACGTGGATGGGGTGGCCCCAGCCGCCGCCCGTGTTGATGGTCCACACTTCCAGGGTGCCGTCGCCGCTGAAGCCGGCATCGCTCGGGCCGCTGGCCAGTTGCGGGGCGGCGGAGATGCGGCGCAGGTCCGTGGCGAAGCCGGCGCCGCCGTCGGTCTTGATCGTCCAGGGTGCCAGGTCGGTGCCGTTGGAGCGACCGAAGTGGAAGTCGCGGCGGCGCGCGTTCATCAGCTTCTGCCGATCGGCCGGGTTCGCGCGATCGAGCCACAGCGGGATCATCTTCTTGCCGGCGGCCTGGTTCGGCTTGGCGGGCTCGTACTCGCGCGGGTCCATGCTCTGGTCGGTGCCGGCGTAGGTTTGCACGCGCAGTTCCATCAGCATGCCGACGGCGGGATCGCCGTTGTCCCATTTCTGCTGGCCGTCGGAGTCCGTCTTGATCACGGCCTGGTACTCGCCGGAGAGCACTTCGGCCAGCGGCACGTCGCGCTTGCTGCCCTTGCCGTCGTTGTGCTCCTTCACGTTCACCAGGTACAGCTTGTCGCCGGGCTGGATGCCGTGCCTGGCGAAATCGACCACGATGTCGTAGCGCTCGGCGACGGCCATCGTGGGCAGCTGCCCCTTGTGGTCGTTGAGGTAGCCGTCCTGGTCCAGGTCCATGGAGCCGTCGAAGGGAACGGCGTGCTCCAGGATGTTGCCGTCGTTGGCGACCATGTGGAAGGGCACGCGGGCGTACGAGACGCCGGAGCCGGCCGGGCCGGGCATTTCACCGCCCGTGCCCTGCACCTGGCGCACCAGCGCGAAGGTGAAGTAGCGCGAAACGGAGCCGTTCAGGATCCGGAAGCGGTAGCGCCGCGCCCGCACGTCGAGATAGGGCGCGTATTGCCAGTTCACCGTGACGCGGTCACCCAGGAAGCCGTCGGTGTTGAAGGGGTTGAACCAGAGCTGGCCGTCCTTGTCCCAGGCCTTGTCCCCGACATCGAGGTTGACGTCGTAATCGCGGTTGCCCCAGGGCATGGCGGAGCCGGAGGGCAGGCGCAGGTTGACGCCGTCGTTCAGCACCTCGTTGCCGCGGTCCAGCGCCGAGTAGTAGTTCATCATCGTCGCATTGCCCTTGTAGACGTTCTGCGCCGTGAAATCGACCATGTGGTCGTGGAACCAGTGCGTGGACATCGTCTCGCGCCAGTCGCCGCGGATGTTGATGCGGCCGTTCTGGCAGGTCTTCACGCCGGGGTTCGCGTCGTTGACCCACAGGGTCTCGCCGGGCGAGCAGGGGAAGCCGGCCTTCGGCTCGCTGGCCGTGGTATTGATCGAGTCGTAGCCGGCCAGTTGCAGCGGCCAGCGATAGTCGTAGAACTGGCCGGGGAAGAAGAAGGCGTTGGCGAAGCCGTCGCTTTCGCCGGGGTTGTGGCCGTTGTGTTCGTGCGTGGTGATGGTGTGCAGGCCGAACCCGCGGTTGGCGGCAGGGTCGATCGGCAGTGCGTTGTAGTGGCGCATGAGGATCGGCTGGCCGTAGCGCGCCATCAGCAGCTTGGGCGGGAAGGTGCCGTCGAAGGTCCAGACGGCGTTGTGGTCCTGCACCGGCATGTTCGGGTGGATCTGGACCGTGATGCCCCTGGTCGTGCCGTCGAAGCCGGGCAGGCCGGTGGTGTTGTGGTACAGCCCGCCGGGTCCGAACTCGCCGTACTTGTACTGGTGCAGCTGGCTGGCGTCACGCAGGCCGCCGTTGACGCGCGCGCCCGCCTGCACCGTCTTGAAGAAGGACTGCGGGTAGAACTCGTTCCAGCGCTGGTGGGCCCAGCCTTCACCGGGCGGACGGCCTTCGGCCGGCGGGTTGTCCAGCGCGCGCTGCAGGAATTCCTCGACCTTCGACTGCCACGGGTTCGGCGAACTGGTGTTGGCCAGGCGCGTGGGGAACGGAAAGATGCCGGGCTGCTTCAGGAAGCCGTCGAGCGAAGTGCCCGAGGGACCGCTGCGATACAGGTTGGCAGGGTCCTGTTCCGGGGCGGCGCCGGTGCTGGGAAGGGGGAAGGGCAGCGTGCCTGCCTGCACGCCCGGATCGAGCTTCTCGGAACCGAACTCCTCGAACATCAGGAGCTTCTGCGTCCAGGGCTGCGCGCCGAACAGGGGGCTGGCGTAGCCATTGGTCGGGTACATGACCGAGGACTGGACGTCGGGCGGCAGCATGTTCCCCTCGCGCTGTTGCTCGCGGCCGCTGTACTTGCGGTTGGGGAGTTCGTAGGAGCCCAGGTTCGTTTCGGGCAGCGAGTACAGCGACTTCAGCGCCGCATCGCCGTCCGGTGGCGGATCGCGGTACGCGGATGGGTCGGTGGCCGGGGGCGGCCCGAAATAGTCGAGGGCGCCCGCCTGCGTGGCGAGCGCCCCGACAACCCCCAGACACAGCGCGCTGGCCTTGAACACGGCCAAGGTCCGGCCAAGTCTCCTCTTCATCGTCTGCCCTCCTAATTGCAAGCAAACGTGCACGGGACGTGCCGATCGGGGTGCCGGAAGGACTGGTACAAAGGTTCCGGAAAAACGGCACCAAAGTGCCGAGCGAGCCGGAAAGTTTTCCCCAAGGATGGGGTGCCGCTCCCCAGCAGTGGGGACAAACACCCACGAACGGGCTGGCGGCGGGCTGTCAGGCGAAAGAATGAGCGTCGATTGTCTTTAGGCGCTGCCTGGGCACAGAGTTTCCAGACCTTGCCAATCAAACGAGGAACCAAGAAAAACGGAGGCCGAAGCCCCCGTGCATTGCCGCCAGCCTGGGGACATGCCCCTGCGCCTGGTCAATAGTCGTCCGGCAGCGAGCGCATGCAGCTGCCTTCCTTGCTCGCGCACAGGGCTGCCACTCCGGCCGAGGCGAGGATGCTGCCCGGATCGAAGCCTTCGGTGGCCGGCTGCGCGCTCTCGGTGGTCGGCACGCCGGCGTCGTTGGTCGCGAGGACCACGTAGTTGGCGGACGTGAACTGGCCGCCATCCTTGCCATACACGCAGTTCTCGTCGTGGATGTAGCCGGGATGCACGCTGCCGTCGGCTGCATGCACCGCGGCGCACACGAGCAGCGGCTCGCCATCGGCCGCCTTGCCGCCGATCAGCGAACGCTGCGGGTAGCTCATGGCGTGGCCCGGTACCCAGGCGTAGCTGGCCTCGGCGATGCTGCGCTGCGCCAGCACCTCGAAGGCGGCGAGGCCGCGTTCCTGGCCGTCGAGGGCGATGCGGCACTCGCCGCCGCTGGCGCCGCTCGTCCAGAACTTGCCGGGCACCACGACGCCGTTGCCCAGGTCGGCGCGGCAGACGTGGAAGGAAAGGGCATCGCTGCCGCCGCCCGCCACCAGGGTCGCGGGGGTGTCCTTGGCCACCCACTGCAGGCCGTCGGCGCACGCCAGGCCGGAAGCCAGGAAGACGAGAACCCCTGCGAGAGTCCGTTCCATCAAGCGCATGACTGTCTCCAAATCGAATCTAGACAAATGAGTCCGGCCACCAGGCCGGGAGGTCGGCGGCGGCCGGCTGCGCATGGCGCGCGCCGGCGGCCGCATGCCGTCAGTGCTGGTACGGCGACAGGTCCATGAAGGGCGTGATCGGCGCGGTGCGTCCACCGGAGCCCACGGCGTCCAGGCACATCATGTCGTCCGCCGCATTCAGGCCCGTGGGCGAAGTCAGCGAGGACTGCACGTGGCCGTTGGGCACGCAGATCGACGGGTGGTCGAAGGGAGCGCGTTCCATCCGCACGCGGTCATCGGTCAGCGACAGCAGGAAGCTCACGAGGTCGACCTTCTCCTGCTCCGTGAGGCCCAGGGGGATGATCGCCGGCGAGAGGTTCGCCACGTTGTCCTGCCCGAAGTCGCCGCCCCGGTCGTAGTGGTCGATCACCTGCATCAGCGTGGCCTTGCCGCCGTTGTGGAAGTACGGGCCGGTCAGTTCCACGTTGCGCAGGGTCGGCGCCTTGAAGGCACCCGCCACGTTCACCTCGCTCGAGCGCTCCGGGATCAGGTACTGCCAGGCCTTGAAGCCGTTACCCAGCTGCTCGGCGGCGGCGTCCTTGTCCAGGGCTTCCGTCATGAACAGGCTCTCGGAGAACGGGTTGCCCCAGGGGCCGCGGGCGCCGAGGCCCAGGTCCTCGTGGGTGGGACGCACCCCGATGTTGTAGAAGCCGCTGTCATAGGTGCGGGTCGACCCGTTGCGCATGTCCATCCGCTCCAGGCGCACCTCCGTCACGTTGCGGAAGGACGCGGCCGTGAACTCGGCGCCGACGTGGCAGAACTGGCACAGGCCCTTGTTGTTGAAGATGTCGAAGCCGCGCTTCTCGCTCTCCGTCATCACGCCCGTGTTGCCCGAGGCCCACTGGTCGAAGCGCGAATCATCGGAGATCAGCGTCTGCTCGTACAGCTGGATGGACAGCGCGAAGAACAGGGAGAAGTTGGCTTCCATCTGGCCGGTGGTGAACTTGAACTTCTTGGCCTTCTTCGCCTTCTTCTTCAGGTCCATGGAAGCGATCTTCTTGGCGTCCTTCTCGGTGATGTCCACCGTGGGCCACATCCAGTAGGCCGGATTGAAGGCCTTCTCCACCAGGTCGCGGTACTTGGGCGGGTTGTTCCGGTCGGTCACGAACTTGCTCAGCACGCTGTCGGTGGGCGAGATCACCTGGTTGGCCAGGATGCGCATGCCGAGCATCTTCTGCCCGAGTTGGGCGAAGGTGCGGCTGGCGCAGCTCATTTCCGTTTCCGACAGCGCCGGGCCGGAGGCCTGCGATGCCAGTGCGGAGGTCGGCAAGGTCACCTTCACCTGTTGCATGCGGCCGTCCTGGATCTTCCACACCAGGGCGTTCGGGTTGTGCGGGCCGAAGGGATCGCCGCCGTTGTAGATGTTCTTGGCCCGGCCATCCCAGAAGTTGCGGAAGTTGAAGGCCGCATTGATCACCGTGGGCGCGTTGCGGGCCTGCACCTGGCGCGTGTTGACCGCGCCGTAGTGGAAGGCGTCGGGGTCCAGCGTGTAGGTGCACGTCTCGGTCATCTCGGTGCCCTTCTTGTTGTCCGGCGCCACGTCCACGAAGTCGCCGTTGAACGAACCTTGCGAGGAGGTCACGTCGTTGATGTCGATGCGGTTGGACGGGTTGTTGCCCGCGGTGCCCGCACGGAACTTCGTCAGCGGGAAGTCGGTCGGCTGCAGCTGGTAGTTGGGGCCGGGCATCAGCTGGAAGGTGAAGTCCGGGTCGGGCAGTTGCAGGTCCTTCGTCATGCGCTGGGTGCCCGGGTTGACCTGGTTCTTCACGCGCTTGTCGGCGCCGGCGCTGAAGTGGCAGGAGGCGCAGGCGGTCTTGTTGTCGCTGCCGACGCGGGTGTCCCAGAACAGCGCCTTGCCCAGGGCGATGGCGGCTTCCCTGTTGATGACGAACTCACCCAGCTCGATGTCCGACGGCTGCGGCACCGGCACGGTCTTGAGCGACATCTGGGGCAGCGGAATCGCCGGCTCGCGGACCTCGGGGCGGATGATGGCGCCGAAGGTCTCGATGTTGGCGGGCGGCAGGCGCGGGGCGTTCATGGAGCCCAGGCCGGTGTGGTAGGTGGGCAGTCCCACGGACGGCGCATAGGTCACGCCATCCCAGGTGGGCAGCGGCGTGGGCATCAGCTGGTGCTGGCCCGGGTGCTCGATGTCCCAGCGCAGCAGCATGGAGCTGTCTTCGTGCTGCGTGTTGTGGCAGTGCTCCACGTAGGTGCCGGCGAACTCGCGGAAATGGATGGCCAGTTCGACGCTGGAGGTGCTGTCCTCCTCGGAGCCGATGCGGTAGACGTCCTTGCGCGCCCACTTCTCCCATTCCGGCGGTTCCTTGCCGCCGCGCTTGAGGATGATGCCTTCCTCGAAGTGCACGTGCACGGGGTGGCCCCAGCCGCCGCCGGTGCTGAGCGTCCACACTTCGAGCGTGCCGTCGCCGCTGTAGCCCGCGTCCGTGGGGCCGTTGGCCAGTTGCGGGGCGGCGGAGATGCGGCGCGTGTCGGCGCCGAAGCCGGCGCCGCCGTCGGTCTTGATCGTCCACGGTGCCAGGTCGGTGCCGTTGGAGCGGCCGAAGTGGAAGTCGCGGCGACGCGCGTCCATCAGCTTCTGCCGGTCGGCCGGGTTGGCGCGATCGAGCCACAGCGGGATCATCTTCTTGCCGGCGGGCTTGGTGGCCTTGGCCGGCTCGTATTCGGACGGGTCCATGCTCAGGTCGGTGCCGGTGTAGGCCTGCACGCGGATCTCGAGCGCCTTGCCGACGGCCGGGTCGCCCTTGTCCCAGACCTGCTTGCCGTTGGAGTCCGTCTTGGTCACGGCCTGGTAGGCGCCGGAGAGCACTTCGGCCAGGGGCACGTCGCGCTTGCTGCCCTTGCCGTCGGCGTGTTCCTTGATGTTGACCAGGAAGACCTTGTCGCCCGGCTGGATGCCGTGCCTGGCGAAGTCCACCACGATGTCGTAGCGCTCGGCGATCGCCTGCGTCGGCAGGATCGCGTTGTGGTCGTTCAGCTCGCCGTCGCGATCGAGGTCCATGGAGCCGTCGAACGGAACCGCATGCTCCAGGATGTTGCCGTCGTTGGCGACCATGTGGAAGGGCACGCGGGCGTAGGACACGCCGGAGCCGGCGGCGCCAGGCATCGGGCAGGCGGTCTCACCGGCGCACTCGCGCACCAGGGCCCACGTGAAGTAGCGCGAGACGGAGCCGTTCAGCATCCGGAAACGGTAGCGGCGCGCCCGCACGTCGAGCGTCGGCGCCCACTGCCAGTTCACGGTCACCCGGTCGCCCAGGAAGCCGTCGGTGTTGAAGGGGTTGAACCACAGCTGGCCCTCCTGGTCCCAGGCCTTGTCGGCCAGCACCAGGTTGACGTCGTAGTCGCGGTTGCCCCAGGGCATCGCGGAGCCGGAGGGCATGCGCAGGTTCACGCCGTCGTCGATGGCCTCGTTGCCGCGATCGAGCGCCGAGTAGTAGTTCATCATCACGGCGTTGCCCTTGTAGACGTTCTGCGCCGTGAAATCGACCATGTGGTCATGGAACCAGTGGGTCGACATGGTCTCGCGCCAGTCCCCGCGGATCGCGATCTTGCCGTTCTGGCACGTCTTGACGCCCGGGGTGGCGTCGTTCACCCACAGCGTCTCGCCGGGCGAGCACGGGAAGCCCGCGCGCGGATCGGTGGCGGAGGTGTTGATGGTGTCGTAGCCCGCGAGCTGCAGCGGCCAGCGGTAGTCGTAGAACTGGCCGGGGAAGAAGAAGGCGTTGGCGAAGCCGTCGCTTTCCGCCGGGTTGTGGCCGTTGTGTTCGTGGGTGGTGATGGTGTGCAGGCCGAACCCGCGGTTGGCGCCCGGATCGACCGGCAGCGCGTTGTAGTGCCGCATCAGGATCGGCTGGCCGTAGCGGGCCATGAGCAGCTTGGGCGGCAGGGTGCCGTCGAAGGTCCACACCGAGTTGTGGTTCTGCACCGGCATGTTCGGGTGGATCTTGATCGGGATCCCCTTGGTCGTGCCGTCGAAACCGGGCAGGCCGGTGGTGTTGTAGTACAGGCCGCCGGGACCGAACTCGCCGTACTTGTACTGGTGCAGCTGCTTGCTGTCGCGGGTGCCGCCGTTGGTGCGCGCACCGGCCTGCACGGTCTTGAAGAAGTTCTGCGGGTAGAACTCGTTCCAGCGCTGGTGGGCCCAGCCTTCACCCGGCGGGCGGCCTTCGGCCGGCGGCTTGTCCAGGGCGCGCTCGAGGAAGGTCTCGACGAGCGACTTCCACGGGTTCAGGGCCGTGGCGTTGGCCTGCCGCGTGGGGAAGGGGAAGAGGCCCGGCTGCTTCAGGAAGCCGTCGAGCGACGTGCTCGCAGGGCTGCTGCTGAACACGTCGCCTGGGTCCTGTTCCGGTGCCGCGCCGGTGGTGGGCAGGGGCAGCGGCATCGTGCCGGCCTCGGCGTTCGAATCCAGCTTCTCGGGCCCGAACTCCTCGAACATCAGGAGTTTCTGCGTCCAGGGCTGGGCCCCGAACAAGGGGCTGGCGTAGCCGTTGGTCGGGTACATGATCGAGCTCTGGAGCGAGGGCGGCAGCACGTTGTCGGCGCGCTGTTCGACCCGGTCGCTGAACTTGCCTCCCGGCAGCGCGTAGGCCCCGAGGTTGGTCTCCGGCAACGAATACAGCGACTTCAGCGCGGCGTCGGCATCCGGCGGCGGGTCGCGGTAAGCGGAAGGATCATCGGCTGGGGGCGCTCCGAAATAATCCAGGGCACCCGCCTGCGTGGCGAGTGCCCCGGCAACCCCAATGAACAACGCGGTGGCCTTGAACACGGTCAAGACTCCGGGAAATCGGCTCCTCTTCATGGTCCTCGCTCCTATTTGCAACCAAACGTGCATAGGGCGTGCCAACCGTAAGACGTAAGGAGAGGTGCCAAAGTGCCTCCCCGACGGCACTTATGTGCCGAATAGTTTCCGATCCAGCCCGAGGTTGGGTAGGCGAGGCCCCAGGGGCGGGGAAAATGCCCCACGGCCGGGCTGGTTCAGCCAGGAGCACGGGTTTCCCCGCGATCGGCTCAGCGGCAGTGATAGATGCGCACCACCGGCTGGCTGCCGGCGCTGACTGCGAACGCGTCGATGCAGCCGGTGGTCGGGTCCGTGCCGTAGACCACGGCGAAGCTGGGAGGCATGCCGCCGCCCGGGATGTTTATGACCAGTTTCGGGCGGCCGTAGGCGTCCATCAGGGCCGCCAGCGGCTGGTTCTGCCACTGCCGGTTCATCTCGGCCTCGCGCTGGGAGCGCGGGAGGTTCGAGACGTGACTGAAGGTGGGATGCGGCTGGCGCGGAATGCGGTGGATCTCGCCCTGGGCGCAGGCCGCCAGGGCCAGCAGCAGGGTGAGCGCCGCCGCAGCGCGCACCGCCGCCTCGCCGGACGGACATAGGCCCAACGATCGCATGCCTTCTTCCACGGTTCCACCCTGAGCCTCGATTGAAGCACGGTAGGCGCGGGCACGGGGCCCAGCCACCCTCAAACGGATGAGCTGGGTCTCCAGTTTGATCGCCGTCAGCCTGCGGCCCGAGGGCTGGTGGCCACGCGTAGCGCCAAAGCTGCTACGGTGACTGGATGGCCACCCGCATCGAACACGACACCTTCGGGCCCATCGCGGTCCCGGCCGAGCGCCTGTGGGGCGCGCAGACGCAGCGGTCGCTGCAGAACTTCGACATCTCCGGCGAGCGCCAGCCGCGCGAGATCATCCGGGCGCTGGCGCAGATCAAGCGCTCGTCGGCCGTCGTCAACCACCTGCTGGGCCTGCTGGACCAGCAGAAGGCGGCCGCCATCGTCGCCGCCGCCGACGAAGTGCTGCAGGGCGGCCACCAGGAGGAGTTTCCCCTGGTGGTCTGGCAGACCGGCTCCGGCACCCAGACCAACATGAACGTCAACGAGGTGCTGGCCAATCGCGCCAGCGAGCTGCTGGGGGGCAGCCGCGGGGAGGGGCGCAAGGTCCACCCGAACGACGATGTGAACAAGAGCCAGTCGTCCAACGACGTGTACCCCACGGCGATGCACCTGGCCGCCGTGGACGCGATCCGCAACCGGCTGCTGCCGGCGCTGGCGCAGCTGCGGGCCACGCTGGCGACGAAGGCCGAGGCCTTCCGGGACATCGTGAAGATCGGCCGCACGCACCTGCAGGACGCCACGCCGCTCACGCTGGGCCAGGAGTTCTCCGGCTACGTGGCCCAACTCGAACAGGCCGACCGGCACCTGCACGGCACGCTGCCGCACCTGTGCGAGCTGGCGCTGGGGGGCACCGCGGTGGGCACCGGCCTGAACGCGCCGCAGGGCTATGCCGAGAAGGTGGCGGAGGAACTGGCGCGGCTCACCGGCCTGCCGCTGGTGACGGCCGCCAACAAGTTCGAGGTGATGGCGGCGGCCGATGCGCTGGTGCACGCGCACGGGGCGCTCAAGACGCTGGCGGCGAGCCTGATGAAGATCGCCAACGACATCCGCTGGCTGGCGAGCGGCCCGCGCAGCGGCATCGGGGAGATCGCGATCCCGGAGAACGAGCCCGGCTCCTCGATCATGCCCGGCAAGGTCAATCCCACGCAGAGCGAGGCGATGACGATGCTGTGCTGCCAGGTGTTCGGCAACGACGTGGCGATCAATTTCGGCGGCGCCTCGGGCAACTTCGAGCTGAACGTGTTCCGGCCGATGATCGCGCACAACTTCCTGCAGAGCGTGCGCCTGCTGGCCGACGGCATGCGCAGCTTCAACGACCATTGCGCGGCCGGCATCGAGCCGAACCGCGAACGCATCCGGGAACTGGTGGACCGTTCGCTGATGCTGGTGACGGCGCTCAATCCCCACATCGGCTACGACAAGGCCGCCCAGATCGCCAAGAAGGCGCACAAGGAAGGCACCAGCCTGCGCGAAGCCGCCATCGCCTCGGGCCACGTGACGGCGGAACAGTTCGACCAGTGGGTGCGCGCGGAGGACATGGTGGGGAGGGATTGAAGACAGGACAACCGAACGCAAAGGACGCAAAGGTTCCGCAAAAGGCGCAAAAGGAAAACCAATGGGACGAGGGCTTCTTTGCGTCCTTTGCGAGACCTTTGCGCCCTTTGCGTTCGGTTGTTCGGTTGTTCGGGTTTCCTCTTGCGCCTTCCGTATGCAGGAGCTGTCGACGTTATGGTCTGAACTGTTGACACTTGGAAAAACGGTCTCCACTATCGGCTCCCAGCGGCCAGCGTGAAGCCGCAGCAAGGAGACCTGCATGTCCGTCAAGTCCGCCGTCGCCGCGCTGGCGATCGCGGCCGCACTCGCTCCGGGTGTGGCCTCGGCCCAAGCTCCCGCCCCCTATGACGCCACGCCGCAGCTCGTGGCCGCCGCGCAGAAGGAGGGCAAGGTCGTGTGGTATTCGGCCACCGACGTCCAGGTCGCGGAGAAGCTCGCGCGCGCCTTCGAGGCGAAATACCCGGGCATCAAGGTGCAGGTCGAGCGCTCGGGTGCCGAACGCATCTTCCAGCGCGTCAACCAGGAATACGGCAGCAAGATCTACAACGCCGACGTCGTCGAGACCTCCGACGCCGTGCACTTCCTGCACTTCAAGAAGCAGGGCTGGCTGCAGCCCGCGGTGCCCAGCGACGTGGCGAAGTTCTGGGGCAAGGACTACAAGGATCCGGACGGGCAGTTCGCCGCCTACCGCGCCCACCTCTCGGTGATCGCCTACAACACCAAGCTCGTGCCGAAGGAGCAGGCGCCGAAGTCGCATGCCGACCTGCTGGACCCGAAGTGGGCGGGCAAGATGGTCAAGGCGCACCCGGGCTACAGCGGCACGATCATGACCGGCACGCAGGCCCTGTCGCAATCGCCCCTGGGCTGGAAGTACTTCGAGCAGCTGGGCAAGCAGAAGATCATGCAGGTCCAGTCCTCCACCGAGCCGCCGAAGAAGCTCGCCGCGGGCGAGCGGCCGGTGATGGCCGACGGCAACGAATACAACGTGTTCCTGCTGCGCGAAAGCGGGGTGCCGATCGAGCCGGTCTACGCCCCGGAGGGCACGCCCCTCGTGATCGGCAATGCGGCGATCCTGAAGAACGCCGCCCATCCCGAGGCGGCCAGGCTGTTCTACCACTTCATGTTCACGAAGGAGGCGCAGCAGCTCAATAGCGACGTCGGCGGCCTGCGCTCCTTCCATCCGGAGGTGAAGGAGAAGGCCGGGCGCGTGCCGCTGTCGCAGATCAAGCTGCTGAACTCGGACCCGTCCAAGCTGGAAGCCGAAACGATCAAGAAGAAATACGAAGAGTATTTCGGGACCTGAGCGGATGTCGGTCGCCCTGCCGGACGCACCGGTCGCTCTCGCCAGGCCCCACTTCCGCATCGACCTGCTCAGGCCCGCGGCCTATGTGCTGGCCGCGGTGCTGGTCGTCCTGGTCGTCCTGCCGCTCGCCTGGCTGGCGTACTACAGCATCGTCGACAAGGACGGCCAGTTCACGCTGGCCAACTTCGCGACGCTGCTGACCGACAAGCCCCTGCGCAAGTCCTTCGGCATCGCGGTGGCGATGGCGCTGGGCGTCGGCGCGCTGTCCTGCGCGATCGCGGCGCCGCTCGCCTGGCTCGTCGCGCGCACCGACCTGCCCGGCCGGCGCCTCGTGCGGGCGCTGGTCACCGCCTCCTTCGTCACGCCGCCCTTCCTGGGGGCGATCGCGTGGGAGATCCTGGCGGCCCCCAACAGCGGCCTGCTCAATGTGTTCTGGCGCCAGCTCACCGGGGCGCAGCCCTACGACGCGCTCGTCAACATCTACAGCTTCGGCGGGCTGGTGTTCGCGATCGCCTGCTACACCTTCCCCTACGTCTTCACGCTGGTGGCCAACGGCCTGGACCGCGTGCCTTCCGACCTGGAGGACGCCTCGTCCATCCTGGGCGCGCGCGGCTGGACCACGCTGCGCCGCGTGACGCTGCCGCTGGTGCTGCCCGCGCTGCTGGCCGGCGCCATGATCGCGGTGCTGCAGGCGCTGACCATGTTCGGCTCGCCGGCGATCCTGGCGCTGCCCGCCGGCTTCCACGTGATCACGACCAAGATCTGGAGCCTGTTCCAGTACCCGCCGAAACCGGGGCTGGCGGCGGCGGCCTCGCTGCCGCTGCTGCTGATCACCGTGCTGCTGCTGCAGGGCAAGTCCTGGGTCCTCGGGCGCAAGGGCTACACGGTGCTGGGCGGCAAGAGCGGCGAGCCGCGCGTGACGCGCCTGGGCCGATGGACACCCGTGGGCATCGCGTTCGCGCTGCTGGTGCTTTCGCTCACGGTGCTGCTGCCGTATGCCGCGCTCGCCAAGGCGGCGCTCACGAGGAACGGAGTCGACGGGCTCACGCTGCACCACTTCCGCTTCGTGTTCTTCGAGTTCTCGGCCACGCGGCTGGCGATGTGGAACACGTTCCTGCTCGGTATTTCCACCGCTACCATCGGCACCGGGCTGGCGCTGCTGGCGGCCTACCTGGTCTCCCGCCGGCCGGTGGCCGGCACGGCCTGGATCGGCATGCTCGCGACGGCGCCGGTGGCCATCCCCGGCATCGTGCTGGGCGTCGGCCTGTTCCTGACCTATTCGCACCCGCAGCTGATGCTGTACGGCACGCTGTGGATCCTGCTGATCGCCTTCCTCACCATCGAGATGCCGGCCGGCTACCAGCAGCTGTCCGCCGCCTTCCACGGCATCCACCCGGAGCTGGAGGAGGCCAGCCGCATCCTCGGCGCCAGCCGCCTGAAGACGCTGCGCCTGGTGACGGCGCCGCTGCTGCGCACGAGCGTCATCGCCACCTGGTGCTTCGTCTTCATCGGCACCATCCGCGAGCTCTCGGCCACCATCCTGCTCACCACGGCCAACACCAAGCTGGTGTCCGTGATCATCTACGACCTCAACGAAAGCGGCGACATGGGCGCGATCTCGGTCCTCGGGATCATGCTGCTGGTCGTCTCCTTCGCGGTGGTCGTCCTCGCCAACCGCATGCCCCTGCTGGGCGGCCCCCGCCTGCCCGCCCTGCGCTGAACACCACCGATGGCCTTCCTCGAACTCAACGGACTTTCCAAGCGCTATGCCGGTGCCGCGGTCGTCAAGGACCTGTCGCTCGCGGTGGAAAAGGGCCAGCTGGTCTGCCTGCTCGGGCCCTCCGGCTGCGGCAAGACGACCACGCTGCGGCTGATCGCCGGCTTCATCGAGCCCGATGCGGGCGAGATCCGCGTCGGCGGCCGGCGCATCTCGGCGCCGGGTGCGAGCGAGGCGCCCGAGCGGCGCAACATGTCGATGATCTTCCAGAGCTACGCGCTCTGGCCGCACATGACCGTGTTCGACAACGTCGCCTACGGCCTGAAGCTGCGCGGCCTGTCGCGCAGCGAGGCGCAGCAGCGCGCCGACACCATCCTGGCAGCGACCAAGCTCGCGCAGCTGGCGCAGCGCTACCCGGGCGAACTGTCCGGCGGCCAGCAGCAGCGTGTTTCCCTGGCGCGCGCCCTGGTCGTGGAGCCGGAGACGCTGCTGCTCGACGAGCCGCTGTCCAACCTCGACGCCAACCTGCGCGAGGAGATGCGCTTCGAAATCCGCCGCCTGCACGACAAGTACCGCTACACCACGGTGTACGTCACGCACGACCAGGCCGAGGCCATGACCACCGCCGACCTGATCGTGGTGATGAACGAGGGCGTGATCGAGCAGACCGGCTCGCCGGAGGAGATCTACCAGCGCCCGCGCACGGAGTTCGTGGCGCGCTTCATAGGCGGCACCAACCTGCTGCGCGGCCGCTGGGACGGCGCCGACGCCGTGGCCTGCGCCAACGGCCTGGTGCTGCGCTGCGGCTCCGGCGAGTTCGAGACCGGCGACGCCGCCGCCGTTTCCGTGCGGCACCACGACGTGCGCCTGAGCCGCGGGCGGCCCGAGGCCGAAACGAACATCGTGCAGGGCAGCGTGGCGCGCCAGATCTACCTCGGCTCGCACCGCGACTACCTGGTCAGCCTGCCCGACGGAGAGACGGTGCGCGCCGTCACGCCCGCCGGACTGAGCATCCCGCCGGGCGAAAGCGTGTGGCTGCACCTGCCGCCGGAGCACTGCCGCGCGCTGGCGCACTGAACCCGTTTCAACACACCCCGAGGAGCACGCGTGAGCATCATCGAGCAACAGGCGACGGAGCACCTGACCCGCTACGTGTCGGATTTCATCTGCAACACGAAAGTCTCCGACCTGCCGCAGGACGTGGTGGCCCTGGGCAAGAAGTCGATCCTCGACGGCCTCGGCCTGGCGCTCTCCGGGGGGGCCAGCCACCTGGGCGAACTGGTGCGGCGCCACCTGGGCGACCTGCAGCTCGGGGCCGGCGCGGCGACCGTGATCGGCACCCGGCTGAAGGTCGCGCCGCGTTTCGCTGCCTTCGCCAATGGGGTCGGCATCCACGCCGACGACTACGACGACACGCAACTCGCCGTGGCGACCGACCGCGTCTACGGCCTGCTCACGCATCCCACGGCGCCGGCGCTTCCCGCCGCATTGGCGATGGGTGAGGCCACCGATGCGAGCGGCGCGCAGGCCATGCTGGCCTACCACCTCGGGGTGGAGGTGGAGTGCAAGATCTCCGAGGCGATCAACCCGCGCCACTACCAGACCGGCTTCCATTCCACCGCGACCTGCGGCACCTTTGCCGGTGCGGCGGCGGCGGCGCGCCTGATGGGACTGGAAGAGGAGGCCACGGCGCGGGCGCTGTCGATCGCCGGCAGCCAGTCGGCCGGCCTGCGCGAGAACTTCGGCACCATGACCAAGCCGTTCCACGCCGGCCGCGCCTCCGAAAGCGGGGTGGCGGCGGCGCAGTTCGCCTCCTACGGCTGGACGGCGACGGACCGCATCCTCGAAGCGCCGCGCGGCTTCTTCAGCGCCGCCGGCGGCGGCTACGACAGCCAGGCGATCGCCGGCCGGCTCGGCCGGCCCTGGACCTTCGCCGAGCCCGGCGTGTCGATCAAGCCGCATCCCTCCGGCTCGCTCACGCACCCGGGCATGACCGAGATGCTGCGCCTGATCCGCGAGCACCGGATCGAGGCGAAGGACGTCGTGCGCGTGCGGGTCGGCACCAACCACAACATGCCCAATGCGCTGATCCACCACCGCCCGACCAACGAGCTGCAGGCGAAGTTCTCGATGGAGTTCTGCATGGCGATCCTGCTGCTCGAAGGGCGGGCGGGGCTCAACGAATTCACCGACGCCGTCGTGCTGCGCCCCGACGTGCGCGCGATGATCGAGAAGGTGGACTTCGTGGTGGACCAGGAGGCCGAGGATGCCGGCTATCACAAGATGACGACGCTGATCGACATCGAGCTGGCGAACGGCCGCAAGGTTCGCGGCCGGGCCGACTTCGGCAAGGGCAGCCCGGCGATGCCGATGACGTACGACGAAGTGGCCGACAAGTTCCGCGAGAACGCGGAGTTCGCGCGCTTCCCGCAGGCGCGGGCGCAGGAGGTGGTCGCCATGGTGCGCGAACTGGAGTCGCTGCCGAAGATCGCGACACTGATGGCGGCGCTGCAGGCATGAGGCACTTCGTGGAAGGAGACGCTTTGCCGGTCATCGGCCTCATGCCCGGCGACATGACCGGCATCGGCCCGGAGATCACGGCGAAGCTGCTGGCCAGCGGCCGCCTGCGCGAGGTGGCGCGCGTCGTCGTGATCGGCGACGCGCGCGTGTTCGAGCTGGGCTGCCGCGAAGCCGGCGTGCAGCCGGCCTGGTGCACGCACGCGAGCGTCGACGCGATCCACTGGTCGCGCCCCGGGATCCCGGTGCTGGATCTCGGCAACGTCGATCCCGCCACGCTGCCGCGGCGCGAGAATTCCGCCGAGTCGGGCCGCCTCGCGGGCGAGACCCTGCTGCACATGACGCAGCTCGCGCAGCAAGGCTCGCTCGATGCGGTCTCGTTCGCGCCGCTGTCGAAGGCGGCGCTGCATGCCGGCGGCTGGAAGTACCCGGACGAGCACCAGATGTTCGCCGCCTGGAACGCGCACGAGGGCTTCTTCGGCGAGATGAACGTCATCGAGCAGTTCTCCACCTTCCGCGTCACCTCGCACGTGGCCCTGCGCCGCGCGCTGGACCTGATCACGCCCGAGCGCATCGCCGCCGCCGTGCGGCTGGCCGACACCACCTTGCGCGCGCGCGGCTTCGCGCCGCCGCGCATCGGCGTTGCGGCGCTCAATCCGCATTGCGGCGAGGGCGGCCTGTTCGGCGACGAGGAGATCCGGCTGATCGCCCCGGCGGTGCGGCGGCTGCAGGAGGAGGGGATCGCCGTCAGCGGCCCGATCTCCTCGGATGCGATCTTCCTGAAAGCCCTCAAGGGCGAATACGACGGCGTGGTCATGATGTACCACGACCAGGGCCAGATCGCGACCAAGCTGCTCGGCTTCCACAAGGGCGTCACCGTGACGGCGGGCCTGCGCACGATCTACACGACGCCCGCGCACGGCACCGCGTTCGACATCGTGGGGCAGGGCAAGGCGGAGTCGGGAGCGCTGGAGCAGGCGGTGCGGATCGCGGCAAGGATGGCGGCGGCGCGGCGGGTCAGCGCGGATTCGTAGGCTGGCGGTGACGCGCGGCAGCGCCGGAACCCCAGCGCTTCGCGCATCGCTACGAAGCACGCAGCAGCCTACGCAGCCGAAGCCAGCAACCTCTGCTTGCCCGCCTGGATATGCTCCTCCGCGTACTGCTTCGCCTTGACCGCATTGCCCTTCGCGATCGCCTCGTACAGCTTGCGGTGCTCCGCATTCGAACGCCGCATGTTCCCGGCGGTGTTGAAGTTCTGCCGCCGGTACAGGTGCAGTTCCTTCACGTAGCTGTCATAGAGCCGGTGCGCGCGCTCGTTGTGCGCGAGCTGCAGCACCAGGGCATGGAACTGCACGTTGCGTTCGTAGTACGCGCCGCCGTCGCCGGCCTGCGAAGCCTGCTCCATGCCTTCGAGCAGCGCCTCGAACTGCGCCCGGTGTTCGTCGGCGACGTTCTCCGCCGCCCGCGCCGCCGCGAAGCCGAACACCAGCGCGCGCAGGTCGTAGATCTCAAGCAGTTCGCGGATCGAGACCTGGCGCACGAACACGCCGCGGTTGACCACCGGCGTGACCAGGCCCGTGCCGGTGAGGATGCGGATCGCCTCGCGGATCGGGCCGCGGCTGGTGCCCATGCGCACGGCCAGGGCGGCCTCGTTCAGGCGGTCGCCGGCCTTGAACTCGCCCGCGTAGATCAGCTGCTGGAGCTGCTCCGCGATGCTGCGCGAAAGGCTTTCGGCGGTGGCGATGGGCGGGACGGCGGTCATGCGGTGCAGCGCCGCCCGCAAGGCGCGGCGCTGTCGGCGATCATAGCAAGGCTGTCGACGCTGTCACGCAGAGTGTCGACACTTTGCGACTGCCGCCGCGGCTTCAGAGCTCCTCGGTGTTGTGGTGCCCCGGGGGCGCCATCAGGCGGTCGGTGAAGGCGATCGCCATCGCCGACAGCAGGAAGGTGATGTGGATGACGGTCTGCGCGATCAGCACCTTGTCCGAGTAGTTGTCCGCGTTGATGAAGGTCTTGAGCAGGTGGATGGAGGAAATGCCGATGATGGCGGTTGCCAGCTTCACCTTCAGCACGGAGGCATTCACGTGGCTCAACCACTCGGGCTGGTCGGGGTGGCCTTCCAGGTTCATCCGACTGACGAAGGTCTCGTAGCCGCCGACGATGACCATGATCAGCAGGTTGGAAATCATCACCACGTCGATCAGCGCCAGCACGACGAGCATGATGATCGTCTCGTTGAGCGACGTGGTCTGCACGGTGGACCGGTAGCCGATGCTGGAGATGAGCTGCTGCAGCGCCGTCTGGCTGCCGGCGGCCGCCTCCACCAGGTGCCACAGTTCGAGCAGGAAGTGCACCACGTACACCGCCTGCGCCGCGATCAGCCCCAGGTACAGCGGAAGTTGCAACCAGCGGCTGGCGAAGATCAGGTTGGGCAGCGGACGCAGGGGGGAACTGGGGCTGGTGCCGGGAAGTTGTTGCATGCGGAGTCGGTCGAACAGGGACTGCGCGATTGTAGGGACCTGCACTCTGGCGCTCCGCGCCACTGCCTCTGTAAGCTATGCGCCAGTCAGTGGGCCGTAAGTGCCGAACCGGACATTACGCCCCGAATTCATCCCCCTTTCCGGAGACAAGCATGAGTGCCATCGAGTCGACCCTGGTCGAAAACCGCGTTTTCCCCCCCAGCGACGCCACGGTGAAGGCCGCCCGGATTTCCGGCATGGCCGCGTACGAAGCCCTGTGCCAGGAAGCCGAGCGGGATTTCGAGGGTTTCTGGGCGCGCCTGGCACGCGGCAACGTGCAGTGGACCAAGCCCTTCACGAAGACGCTCGACGAGTCGGATGCGCCCTTCTACAAGTGGTTCTCCGACGGCGAACTGAACGCCAGCGCCAACTGCCTGGACCGGCACATGGGCACCGCGGTGGAGAACAAGACCGCGATCATCTTCGAGTCGGATGACGGCAAGGTCACGCAGGTCACCTACAAGGAACTGCTGGCGCGCGTCGGCCAGTTCGCCAACGCGCTCAAGGCGCAGGGCATCGCCAAGGGCGACCGCGTCGTCATCTACATGCCGATGACGGTCGAAGGCGTGATCGCGATGCAGGCCTGCGCCCGCATCGGCGCGACGCACAGCGTGGTGTTCGGCGGCTTCTCCGCCAAGTCCCTGCAGGAACGCATCATCGACGCCGGCGCGGTGGCGGTGGTCACGGCCAACTACCAGATGCGCGGCGGCAAGGAGCTGGGCCTGAAGTCCATCGTCGACGAAGCGCTGGCCCTGGGCGGCTGCGAGACGATCCGCTCGGTGATCGTCTACCAGCGCACCGCCACCGCCTGCAACATGGTCGCGGGCCGCGACAAGACCTTCGACGAGGTGCTCGCCGGCCAGTCGAGCGAGTGCAAGCCCGAGCCGGTGAACGCGGAGCATCCGCTGTTCATCCTCTATACCTCCGGCTCCACCGGCAAGCCCAAGGGCGTGCAGCACTCCACCGGCGGCTACCTGCTGTGGGCCAAGCTCACGATGGACTGGACCTTCGACATCAAGCCGCAGGACCTGTTCTGGTGCACCGCCGACATCGGCTGGATCACGGGCCACACCTACGTCGCCTACGGCCCGCTGGCGGCCGGCGCCACGCAGCTGATGTTCGAAGGCATCCCCACCTTCCCGCACGCGGGCCGCTTCTGGCAGATGATCGAGAAGCACCAGGTGAGCGTGTTCTACACGGCGCCCACCGCGATCCGTTCGCTGATCAAGGCGGCCGAGACCGACGAGAAGGTCCATCCGAAGAACTGGAACCTCAGCTCGCTGCGCATCCTCGGCACGGTGGGCGAGCCGATCAACCCCGAAGCCTGGATGTGGTACCACCGGAACGTGGGCGGCGAGCGCTGCCCGATCGTGGACACCTTCTGGCAGACCGAAACCGGCGGCCACGTGATCACGCCGCTGCCCGGCGCCACGCCCACCATCCCCGGTTCCTGCACGCTGCCGCTGCCCGGCATCATGGCCGCGATCGTCGACGAGGCGGGCCATGACATCCCGAACGGCTCGGGCGGCATGCTGGTGATCAAGCGCCCCTGGCCGTCGATGATCCGCACGATCTGGAACGACCCGGATCGCTTCAGGAAGTCGTACTTCCCGGAGGAGATGGGGGGCAAGCTTTACCTGGCCGGCGACGGCGCGGTGCGCGACGCCAAGACCGGCTACTTCCGTATCACGGGTCGCATCGACGACGTGCTGAACGTCTCGGGCCACCGCATGGGCACGATGGAGATCGAGTCGGCGCTGGTGGGCAAGACGGACCTGGTGGCCGAGGCCGCGGTGGTGGGCCGTCCCGACGACCTGACCGGCGAGGCGATCTGCGCCTTCGTCGTGCTGAAGCGCCCCCGTCCGACCGGCGAGGAAGCGAAGAAGATCGCCAACGAGCTGCGCAACTGGGTCGCGCACGAGATCGGCCCGATCGCCAAGCCCAAGGACATCCGCTTCGGCGACAACCTGCCCAAGACCCGCAGCGGCAAGATCATGCGCCGCCTGCTGCGCTCGATCGCCAAGGGCGAGAAGGTGACGCAGGACACGTCGACGCTGGAGAATCCGGCGATTCTGGATCAGCTGTCGGAGACGAACTGAGGTCTTTCTCCCTCTCCCCTCCGGGGAGAGGGCAGGGGTGAGGGGGCTGCGGCGCCGGAACATCCCCCTCACCCCAACCCTCTCCCGCAAGCGGGAGAGGGAGGAAAACGAAAAAGCCCGCCGAAAGGCGGGCTTCTTGCTGAGTGCCGAAGGCCTACTTCTGCGTCAGCACCCACGCGGCCAGCTTCTTCGCCTCGGCCTCGTTCACCTGCGCATTGGCCGGCATCGGCACCGGGCCCCACACGCCTGCGCCGCCCTTCATGATCTTGGCGGCCAGCTTGTCCACGGCATCCTTCTGGCCGGCGTACTTGGCCGCCACTTCCTTGTAGGCGGGGCCCACCAGCTTCTTGTCGATGGCATGGCAGGCCATGCAGTTCTTCGCGGTTGCCAGCGCCTGGTCCGCCAGCGCCGGCGCGGACATGGCGGCCAGGGCAGCCAGCGCAATCAGGGCACGATTCATAGTGAGTCCTCTCGCTTGAGTTACATTCCTTCAACGGGATTGTACGGACCGGCGTTGACCCCGCCGGCCGTGGACCATTTGGCACGAGGAGGAGGGTCGCATGCTGTTCCTGGGGTTGGGCATCGTCCTGCTCGCACTGAAGTACCTTGAGGTGGGCCCGGTGGCCGCCTGGTCGTGGTGGATCGTGCTGTCGCCCTTTGCGCTGGCCGTGGTGTGGTGGACCTGGGCCGACTGGTCCGGCTACACCAAGAAGAAGGCCATGGAGCGCGAGAACGTGCGCAAGCAGGCGCGCCTGGACCGCCAGCGCGAGCAGCTCGGGCTGGGCACCCGCAAGTCCGGCCGGCGCTGATCAGGCCGCCGGATCGCCCTGCGCGAGGTCGGGCGTGTGCTTGCGCTTGAGGGGGCTGAGCGCGGGGCCTTCGATCACCGTGCCGTCCGGGCGGAAGCGGCTGCCGTGGCAAGGGCAATCCCAGCTCGTCTCCACGCTGTTCCAGTGCACCTTGCAGCCCACGTGCGTGCACACCGGCGACACGGCGAACAGCTCGCCGTCCGGTGCGCGGTAGGCGGCGAAGGTCTCGCCCTCGGCATCGACGATGGCGCTGTCGCCCGCCTTCAATGCGGCCAGCTTCTCGTTCTGCGGCCTGGTCAGGTAGTCCTTCACGAGCTGCTTGACCACCAGCACGTTCTCTTCGAGGATGCTCTTGCCGCCCTTCACGGGCGACAGCCGCCCCGGCTTGACCAGGTCCGCGAAGGCGGACTTGTGTCCGAGTAGCTCCGCGGCGATCAGGCGCGCGGCCACCGTGCCCCAGGTCAGGCCGTCGGTGCCGAAGCCGGTGGCGATGAAGCAGCCGGAATGGTTGCGGCCGATGTAGGGCAGGGCGTCGGCGCCGCGGTAGTTCTGCGCCGACCAGCGATGCGTGACCGGCCGCTCGCCGAAGTACTTCTTCGCCAGGTTCTCCAGCGCGATCATGCCGGCCGTGGCGTTGTGAACGCCCACCTTGTGCTCCTGCCCGGCACAGATCAGGAAATGCCGGTTGCCGGCCTGCAGCCTGCGGATCGAGAGGTGCTCGGTGGCCTTCCACCAGAAGGTGCCGGGGCCGGGCGGCGCATCGGGCGTCCACTCCAGGGCGAGGGCGTATTCGCGGTGCACCGGCATCTCGGTGTGCACCAGGTGCACGCCCTTGGGCGAATGCGTCGCCATCACGATGTCCCTGGCCGTCACGCTGCCGGAGGCCGTCACGGCGCGCTTCGCCTTGTGGTCGATCTCCAGCACGCGCGAGTGCTCGTGGATCGTGCATCCCGCCTCGGCGGCGCGCCGCGCGAGGGCGACGACGTAGGCCTGCGGCTGGAACTGCGCCTGGTTGCGCAGCACGAGCACCTCGCCTTCGGCGGGCGGCAGCGGAGCGGGAATGCTGGATCCCCGCTCCACCGCGCAGCCGGCCGCGGTCAGCGCATTGAATTCCTGGCGGATCGCCTCGTTGTGCGCGGCATCGGCCCACTCGACGAGGTCGCAGCGGCGAAAGCCGACGTCCGGCAACAGGCGGCAGCGTTCCTCGATGAAGTTCACGGCGGTGCGCCGCTCGCTGACCACCTGGCGCGCGACCTCGGCGCCCCACTTGTCCGCGACCTGGCGCAGGCCGCTGGACAGCGTCTCGTACAGGTTGCCGGTGGAATTGCCCGTGGTGCCGGTGCCGATCTCGTCGGCCTCGAGCAGCACCACGCGCGGCGGATTGGCCGTCTTCTGCTCCGCCAGCAGGTCCGCCAGCGTCACGCCGGTGATGCCGCCGCCGATGATCAGCACGTCGCAGGTGACGTCGCCACTCAACATCGCATACCCGGTGGGTGCGGCCGTGCCGCGCCAGACGGAAAGGGTGTCCATGGTGCGTTCTCCCTGCGCAAAACCCGATCGTAGGCAGCGGCTTGCGTGCAGGTCGTAGGACAAGGACGACACAGCACGTTGACGCGCAAGGGGCACAGCCCGACACTGCGACCCCATGTCACGCGACACCGATTTCACTGCTGCGGCTTCGGCCCTCGGCCTGTCCTTCGATGGCGAGATCCGCCTGGGCGGCATCTACGCGCCGGTCGTGCGCGACGGCAACACGCTGTACGTGAGCGGACAGGTGCCGCGCGTGGGCGAGGTCGTGGCGGTGACCGGCCGCGCCGGTGCGGACGTGCCGCTGGACGAGGCGCAGCGGGCCGCGAAGATCTGCGTGCTGCGCGGCCTGGCGCTGCTGCGCCGTGCGCTGGGCTCGCTGGACGCCGTCCGCGCGATCCCGAAGATGAACGTCTACGTGCAGTGCAGCGAGCACTTCACGCAGCACAGCGAGGTGGGCGACGCCGCCTCGGCCCTGCTGCATGCCATCTTCGGCGAGGCCGGCGCGCATGCGCGCACCTCGATCGGGGTGTACCAGTTGCCGAAGGACGCGACGGTGGAGATCGACCTGGTGGCTTGCGCGCTGGAGGGCAGGACGTAGGCTGGGGTGGGCCGCGCAGCGCGCGAACCCCAGCGTTGCGCGCGCGCGGGGCCCCAAGCTGGGGTTCGCGCGGCTCACCTTCCGCGGCTGGCGCCGCGCCAGCCTACAAGGTGAGCCTGCACGTCCTCAGAACGCGTCCAGCACCGCCCCCCTACTCGCGCTCGCCGCATTGAACGCGAACTTCGCCTGCACGCCCCGCGTGTAGCGCGGCGCCGGCTGCGTCCAGTTGGCGCGGCGCCTGGCGATCTCCTCGTCCGGCACGTTCAGTTCCAGCTTGAGCTGGTGCGCGTCGATGGTGATCGAATCGCCCTCGTTCACGAAGGCGATGGTGCCCCCCGCCGCCGCTTCCGGTGCGACGTGGCCGACCACCATGCCCCAGGTGCCGCCGCTGAAGCGCCCGTCCGTGATCAGGCCGACGCTCTCGCCCAGCCCCGCACCGATGAGCGCGCCCGTCGGCGCGAGCATCTCGGGCATGCCGGGGCCGCCCTTCGGACCGAGATACCGCAGTACCATGACGTCGCCGGCCCGGATCTTCCCGTCGAGAATGGCGTGCAGTGCTGATTGCTCGTCGTCGAAGACGCGCGCCGGGCCGGTCATCACGGGGTTCTTCAGCCCCGTGATCTTGGCGACCGCGCCTTCCGGCGACAGGTTCCCCTTCAGGATCGCCAGGTGCCCCTGCTCGTACATCGGGTCGGCGATCGTGCGGATCACGTCCTGGCCCGCGGGCGGCGCATCGGGGATGTCCTTCAGCGTCTCGGCGATGGTCTTGCCGGTGATCGTCATGCAGTCGCCGTGCAGCAGGCCGGCATTCAGCAGCAGCTTCATCACCTGCGGGATGCCGCCGGCCTGGTGCAGGTCCACCGCGAGGTACTTGCCGGAGGGCTTGAGGTCGCAGATCACCGGCGTCTTGCGGCGCACGCGCTCGAAGTCGTCGATGGTCCACTCCACGCCCGCCGCATGCGCGATGGCCAGGAAGTGCAGCACCGCGTTGGTCGAGCCGCCGGTGGCCATGATCACCGCCACCGCGTTCTCCAGCGACTCGCGCGTCACGATGTCGCGCGGCTTCAGGTCCTTGCGGATCGCCTCCATCAGCACCCGGGCCGATTCCTTCGCCGAATTCTGCTTCTCGTCGTGCGGATTGGCCATGGTGGAGGAGTAGGGCAGGGACATGCCCATGGCCTCGAACGCCGACGACATCGTGTTGGCGGTGTACATGCCGCCGCAGGAGCCGGTGCCGGGGATGGCGTGCTGCTCGATGTCCTTGAGTTCCTGGTCGCTGATCTTGCCGGCGGCGTTCTGGCCCACGGCCTCGAACACGCTGACGATGTTCAGGTCCTGGCCCTTCCACTTGCCCGGCAGGATGGTGCCGCCGTAGACGTAGATGGCCGGCACGTTGGCGCGCAGGATGCCCATCATGCCGCCCGGCATGTTCTTGTCGCAGCCGCCCACGACCAGCACGCCGTCCATCCACTGGCCCTGCACGCAGGTCTCGATGCAGTCGGCGATCACCTCGCGCGAGACCAGCGAGTACTTCATGCCCTCGGTGCCCATCGCCATGCCGTCGGAGATGGTGGGGGTGCCGAAGATCTGCGGATTGCCGCCGGCCTCCGCGATGCCTTCCACCGCCGCATCGGCCAGCTTCTGCAGGCCGCTGTTGCAGGGCGTGATCGTGCTGTGGCCGTTGGCGACGCCCACCATGGGCTTGCCGAAATCGGTCTCCTTGTAGCCCATGCCGTAATACATGGAGCGGTTCGGCGCCCGCGATTTGCCCTGCGTGATGTTGTCGCTGCGCAGGCGCAGCTGGATGGTCTTCTGGTCCATGGCTGTGAGTCCGTCGTACGGGGGGAAGGCCCGGAGTATGCGCCGCCGCCGTGATTCCTTCCAATCCATTTCGGGGTACGGACTAATATGCACGGCATATGAGCGAGCCGCTGATCGAGTTGCGCCTGTGGCGCCAGTTCCTGGCCGTCGCCGAGGAGCTCCACTTCGGCCGCGCCGCCCGCGGCCTGCATATGACGCAGCCGCCGCTGACGCAGGGGATCGCGCAACTGGAGCGCCTGCTCGGCGCGCGCCTGTTCGAGCGTACCAAGCGCAGCGTGCGGCTCACCCCGGCGGGCGAGGCGCTGCTGCCGCAGGTGCGCGAGCTGCTTTCGCGGGCGCAGGGCCTGCCGGCGCAGGCGCGGGCGGCCGCCGGTGGCGAGCTGGGGCGGCTGCGCATCGCGTTCGTGTCGACCGTGGGCTTCGCGCTGCTGCCGCAGTGGCTGCGCGCCTTCCGCGCCCGCCATCCGCAGGTGCAGATGGAGCTGATCGAAGCCACCGGCGACGTGCAGATGCAGGCCTTCGCGCGGGGCGAGATCGATGCCGGCTTCATGCTGCATTCGCCGGACTTCGCGCCGGCGGGGCTCGCGCACCTGCGCGTGGCGAGCGAGCCGCTGGTGCTGGCGCTGCCCGACGCGCATGCGCTCGCGCGTGCGGCGCGCCTGTCGCTGGGCGGCGTGCTCGACGAGCCGCTGGTGATCTTCCCGCGCCGCATCGTGCCTTCGCTGCACGATGCGATCTTCGGCATGTACCACGCAGCCGGCCGCGAGCCGCGCATCGCGCAGGAGGCGATCCAGATGCAGACGATCGTCAACCTGGTCGCAGCCGGCCTGGGCCTGGCCTGGGTGCCCGAGAGCGTGCGCCAGTTCCAGCGCACCGGCGTCACCTACCGCCAGCTCGCCGGCAAGCAGGGTGCGAGCGTGCCCTCGTGCGAGACGACGCTGGTCTGGTCGACGATGTCGCCGGTGCTGGAGCGCTTCGTCGAGTGCGTGCGGGCGTGAGGCCGCCGGTAAACGCGGACAGCCGAACGCAAAAGCCGCAAAAGCTACGCAGAAGCCGCAGAAAAAACCTGATCAAGAGGATGTCCTTCTGCGGTTTCTGCGTCACTTTTGCGGCTTCTGCGTTCGGCTGTCCGGCTTTCCTCGTCGCCCGATAGAGCGCCACGTGCGCCAAAATACCTGCCCATGCTCATTCACCCGAAGATCGATCCGGTCGCGCTGCAGATCGGCCCGCTGGCCATCCACTGGTACGGGCTCACCTACCTGCTCGCCTTCGGGCTGTTCCTGCTGCTGGCCAACCAGCGGCTCAAGCACGAGCCCTTCCGCTCCGTCCAGGGCCCCGGCGCCTGGTCGCGCAAGGACATCGAGGACATGCTCTTCGCCGGCGTGCTGGGGGTGGTGATCGGCGGGCGGCTGGGATACTGCCTGTTCTACAAGCCCGGCTTCTACCTGGCCAACCCGCTGCAGATCCTCTACGTGTGGCAGGGCGGCATGAGCTTCCACGGCGGCCTGATCGGCGTGATCGTCTCGCAGATCTGGTACGCGCGAACCCGCCACAAGCCCTTCTGGCAACTGATGGACCTGGTCGCGCCCTGCGTGCCGCCCGGCCTGGGCTGCGGGCGCATCGGCAACTTCATCAACGGCGAGCTGTGGGGGCGCCCGGCCGACCCGGAGCTGCCCTGGGCCATGATCTTCCCGCAAAGCGGCACCAACCTGCCGCGCCATCCCTCGCAGATCTACGAACTGCTGCTCGAAGGCGTCATCCTGTTCGTCGTGCTGTGGCTCTATGCGCGCAAGCCGCACAAGGAGGCCCAGGTGTCCGCCATGTTCCTGGTCGGCTACGGCATCGCCCGCTTCACCGCGGAGTACTTCCGCGAACCGGACGCGCACCTCGGCATCCTGGCCATGAAGATGAGCATGGGGCAGTGGCTTTGCATCCCGATGATCTTCGCCGGCGTGCTGCTCTGGGTCTGGGCGGAAACGCGCACCGACCCGGCCGGCCACCCGCCGGCCGGCGGCCGCCCCGCCGCGCGCTAGCAACGCGCTGCCCGGCGACCGGCGAGTGTCGCCTCGGCGTCAGCGTAGCGCGCCGGGCCGCGTCGGACGAACGCTCGCGGCGCCGTCCGCAGCCCGCCGTCGCTGCCACGCGTTCGGGTTTCTCGGTACATTGAACTCACCCGTGCCGTCCTGCGCACGCCCCGGAAGGCGGCTGGCATGGGCGTTGCATCGCTCGATCACCAACATCTCAGCAAAGGCGGTCCCATGAGCCCTGTCGACTGGATCTCCCGCGGGATTGCCCTGTGGCGGCCCGGCTTCGAGCTCAGGGCCGCCGGCGGTGCGGCGCGCGAGCCCAAGGTCGGGGCCTCTTCCCCGGCTCCGGCGACCCCGGCCGCGCCCGCCGGCCGCAGCACGCGCGAGCGCCTGCAGGCCACCTTGCGGCGTGGCCAGGAGGCGCTCTCGCCCCGCGTGCTGCGCCGCACGCTGGCGGAACTGCAGGCCGTCGTCGATCCGCGCGTCAGCGAGGTCGAGGGGGGCCGGCGCGCCAGGGACTTCGCGCTGTGGTACCGCACGGCGAGCGTGGAGCAGCGGCGCGACGCCTGGCTCCTCATGAGCGAGCACTTCGGGCCCGACCCGAAGAAGATCACCGCCGCCCGCGGACACTACGAGGCTGCGCAGGGCACGCCCGAAGAGGGCGCGGCCGAAATCCGGCTGCGCCGCGCGCTGCTGTCGCCGCGTGCGCGCCTGATGCAGCGCTTCGCCGCCTTCCCGGAAGGCATGCGCTTCCTGGTCGACCTGCGGGCCGAACTGCTGCCGCAACTCAAGTCCGACAAGCGCCTGCTGCCGCTCGACGCGGAGCTCGAAACGCTGTTCTCCACCTGGTTCGATGTCGCCTTCCTCGAGTTGCGCCGGCTGTCCTGGGATTCGCCGGCCTCGCTGCTCGAGAAGCTGATCAAGTACGAGGCGGTGCACGACATCCGCAGCTGGGCGGACCTGAAGAACCGCCTGGACAGCGACCGCCGCTGCTACGGCTTCTTCCACCCCAAGCTCGATGGCGACCCGCTGATCTTCGTCGAGGTGGCGCTCACCGACAGTATCTCCGACTCCATCACGCCGCTGCTGGACGAGACCGCGGCGGCGGCGGACCTGTCCAGGGCGACCACGGCGATCTTCTACTCCATCAGCAACTGCCAGACCGGCCTGCGCGGGGTGAGCTTCGGCGATTCGCTGATCAAGCGCGTGGTCGAGACCCTGCAGGAGGAGTTTCCCCGGCTCAAGACCTTCTGCACGCTGTCGCCGATCCCGGGCCTGCGCGCGTGGCTGGCCAGGCAGGTGGCGCCCGAGAAGCTCGCCGCCTGGGACAAGCCGCTGGAACTGGGGCCGAAGTCGCCCGAGCGCCAGGAACTCCTGTCCTGGGCCGCGCGCTACCTGGGCGGGGAACTGCACGATGGCAAGCCGCTCGATCCGGTCGCGCGCTTCCACCTGGGCAACGGCGCGCGCGTCGAACGCCTGAACTGGGCCGGCGACCCCTCCGCCAAGGGCCTCAAGCAGTCGTTCGGGCTCATGGTCAACTACCTCTACGACATCCGGCGGCTCGACAAGCACCGCACGCTCCTGTCGCAGGGAGAAATCCCGATGTCGGCGGCCATCGAAGACCTGTACCGTTGAGGGCTACGTGCGACCGCCGCAAGGCAGTCGCACGTCGCTTTTCAAAGGAAAGAACAACAGATGCAGTCCCTTCGCCTGACCCGGCGCCATGTCCTGCGCGCGGCCGCTGCCGCCAGCGCCGTGGGCGCGGTGCCCCTCGTGCACGCCCAAGCTTCCGGCTGGCCCGCCAAGCCCGTGCAGATGATCGTTCCCTTCCCCGCCGGCGGCGGCACCGATGCCTTCGCGCGTCCGCTGGCCGCGCAGTTCGCGCAGCAGACGCGGCAGCAACTGGTGATCGACAACAAGGGCGGTGCCGGCGGCACCGTCGGCGCCACGCTCGCCTCGCGCGCCGCGCCGGACGGCTACAACTTCTTCATGGGGGCGGTGCACCACACGATCGCCCCCTCCATCTATCCGCGGCTCGACTACGACCTGCAGAAGGACCTGGTGCCGATCTCGCTGGTGGCGCGCGTGCCGCAGGTGCTGGTGGTCAATCCGCAGCGCGTCGCGGCCAGGGACTTCAAGGAATTCGTCGCGCTGATGAAGTCCAACCCGGGCAAGTACAACTACGCCTCGGCCGGCAACGGCACCTCGCACCACCTGGCGGGCGAGCTGTTCAAGCTGCAGACCAAGACCTTCATCACCCACATCCCGTACCGCGGCGCCGGCCCGGCGCTGCAGGACCTGATCACCGGCAGTGCCGACCTGATGTTCGACGGCCTGGGCTCTTCCGCCGCGCACATCAAGGGCGGCCGCATCAAGGCGCTGATGGTCAGCGGCAACAAGCGCGTCGCGGCCTTCCCCGACGTGCCCGCCGCCTCCGAAGTGGGCCTGCCGGATTACACGGTCACCACCTGGTACGGCGTGTGGGCGCCCAAGGGCACCCCGGCGGAGATCCAGCAGCGCATGCACGAGGAAATCCGCAAGGCGGTGCAGTCCGACGCGCTGAAGACCGTGTGGGCCGGGCAGGGCGCCGAGTTTCCGAACCTCTCGCAGCAGCAGTTCGCCGGCTTCATCGACAGCGAAGTCAAGCGCTGGGCGCAGGTCGTCAAGGCGTCCAACGTCAAAGCGGATTGAGCGCGATGCCAGGACAGGTGCGGCTGGCCACGCAGGGCGCCATCGGGCGCGTCACGCTCTCCCACCCCGGCAAGCTCGACGCCATGTCGCGTGCGATGTGGCGCGAGCTGCGCGATGCCTTCCTGAGCGTCCAGTCGGATCCGGTGCTGCGCTGCGTGGTCATCGGCGGCGAGAACGGCAGCTTCTGTGCCGGCGGCGACATCGCCGAATACCCCTCGTTCCGCTTCGATCCCGAGTCGCTGCGGCGCTTCCACGAAGACGAGGTGTGGGGCGGGCTGGCCGCGATGCTGGCCTGCGAGGTCCCCGTCATCGCGCGGATCGAAGGCGCCTGCATGGGCGCCGGCATCGAGATCGCCAGCTGCTGCGACATCCGCATCGCTGGCACCGGCGCCCGCTTCGGCGCGCCGATCGGCCGGCTCGGGTTCCCGATGGCCCCGCGCGAACTGCAGCTGGTGGCCGCGCGCGCCGGCGAAGCCACCCTGCGCGAGATGCTGCTCGAAGGCGTGCAGCTCGATGCGCGCGAGATGAAGGCACGCGGCTTCCTGCACCGCGTCGTGCCCAACGAAGGGCTCGCGACCGAAGTGGACGCCAGCGCCGAACGCGTCGCGCAGCTCGCGCCGCAGGCGGCCCGCATGAACAAGCGGCTGCTGCGGCGGCTGGCCGACAAGCCTCCCGGCACGCCCCTGCCGGAGGACGTCCTGGCCAGGGCGTACGATTACGCCACCAGCGCCGAGCACCGCGAGGGCATCTCGGCCTTCCTCGAAAAACGACCACCCCGCTTCTGATTCCGACCGACCCGAGCGAAATGGAAAACCGCAACCTGTTCGCGGCGCTGCGCGCTGCCTTCCCGCAAGACCTCGACCGCGTCGCCGTGGAGACCGACACCGGCCTGCATTACAGCTGGCGCGACCTCGATCGCGGCACCGCGATGATCGCCAACCTGCTCGCCTCGCTGGGCCTGCAGGAAGGCGCGCGCATCGCCGTGCAGGTGGAGAAGTCGGTCGAGGCCATGATGCTGTACCTGGCGACGCTGCGCGCCGGCTACGTGTTCCTGCCGCTGAACACCGCCTACCAGAAGGCGGAGATCGACTACTTCGTCGGCAATGCCGAACCCGAGGTCGTGGTGTGCACGCCGGCGAACTTCGGCTGGGTCAGCAAGATCGCGTTCCAGGCCGGCACGAAGCACGTGTTCGCGCTGGGCGACGACCGCAGCGGCTCGCTGCTCGAGCGCGCGGCGCAGCAGTCCGACGAACACGCCCTGGTGGAAAAATCTGCCGACGACCTCGCCGCCATCGTCTACACCAGCGGCACCACCGGGCGCAGCAAGGGCGCGATGCTCACGCACGGCAACCTGCTGTCCAACGCCGAAGTGCTCAAGGACTACTGGGGCTGGACCGAGGGCGACGTCCTGATCCATGCGCTGCCGATCTTCCACGTGCACGGCCTGTTCGTCGCGATCCATGGCGCGCTGCTCAATGGCAGCAAGATGATCTGGCTGGCGAAGTTCGACCCGAAGAAGGTGATCGAGCGCTTGCCCGATGCCACCGTGTTCATGGGCGTGCCCACGCTGTACGTGCGCATGCTGGCCGAACCGGCGCTGACCGAGCCGGCCTGCCGCAACATGCGCCTGTTCATCTCCGGCTCCGCGCCCCTGCTGATGGAGACGTTCAGCGCCTGGAAGGAGCGCACCGGCCACACGATCCTCGAGCGCTACGGCATGAGCGAAACCATCATGCTCACCTCCAACCCCTACCACGAGGCGGAGGGCGAGCGCCGCGGCGGCACC
The DNA here is from genome assembly GCF_016722765.1 of Ramlibacter alkalitolerans. Classification (GTDB taxonomy): domain Bacteria; phylum Pseudomonadota; class Gammaproteobacteria; order Burkholderiales; family Burkholderiaceae_C; genus Ramlibacter; species Ramlibacter alkalitolerans. The sequence goes on from NZ_JAEQND010000006.1 coordinate 342,956, forward strand.
GTCGGCTTCCCGCTGCCGGGCGTGAGCGTGCGCGTGCGCGACGACCAGGGCAACGCGCTTGCCGCCGGCGAGATCGGCAACATCCAGGTCAAGGGCCCCAACGTCTTCAAGGGCTACTGGCGCATGCCGGAGAAGACGAAGGAGGAGTTCACCGAGGATGGCTGGTTCAAGACCGGCGACGTGGGCAGGATCGACGAACTGCGCTACGTCACGATCGTCGGCCGCAGCAAGGACCTGATCATCAGCGGTGGCTACAACGTGTACCCGGCGGAGATCGAGGGCTACATCAACGACATGCCCGGCGTCGCAGAAAGCGCGGTGGTGGGCGTGCCGCATCCCGACTTCGGGGAAGTGGGCGTGGCCCTCGTGGTGCCCAAGGCGGATACGCAGATCGACGGTGAGCAGATCGTCGCCACGCTGAAATCGCAGCTCGCGAATTTCAAGATCCCCAAGCGTTGCTTCGTGGTGCCGGAACTGCCTCGCAACACCATGGGCAAGGTGCAGAAGAACCTGCTGCGCGACGAACACAAGAGCCTGTTCCAGCAAGGGACGTAGCGAGCTGGGTACGGAACCGGCACAGCGCGGCTCGTGCGGGCCGGAGAGGGCGTGGGGCTACGTCAAATCCCGCTGGCGCGACGCGGACGCTGAATTACACTGGATCTTTCCTCGTCCCGCGCTGCGATGACAGCTTCCGCCGCCCCGATCCTCGATGCCATCCTGATCCAGCTCGCCGCAGCCCTGGAGAAGTACGACGAGGACAGCGAGCGCCTCGTTCGCACCTGGCTCGACATGGATCTGTATCGCGACGTGAGCGACCAGATGGACGCCATACGCATGTACAGCTCCTTGCTGCCGGACGTGCAGGTGCACTGGCTCGAATTGCTGATTGCGCACTCCGAACTGGTGCACTGGCTTTGGCGGCGCGACCCCGCCCAGGCCGGCGTCCTGCAGGAGGAGCGGCTCGCCGACGTGCGTGCGCGGCATGTCGATTCGATTGCCGCCCTGCGCGAGCGCTGCCTGCGCACGGTCAGCCAGCGCTCCTGAGTCTCACGACCCGTTGCACCCGGCGGGTGGGGCAGCGCAGTACCGATTCCTGCGCCACAATGCCGCTTTCCGGAGCAGGAGCACCGCATGAAAGCCAACAGCGTCCTCGACACCATCGGCCGCACGCCGCACATCAAGATCAACCGCCTGTTCGGCAACTCGCACGAGGTGTGGGTGAAGTCCGAGCGCGCGAATCCCGGCGGCTCGATCAAGGACCGCATCGCGCTGTCCATGATCGAGGACGCGGAGAAGAGCGGCAAGCTCAAGCCCGGCGGCACCATCATCGAGCCCACCTCGGGCAACACCGGCATTGGCTTGGCCATGGTGGCCGCCGTCAAGGGCTACAAGCTGGTGCTGGTGATGCCCGACAGCATGTCCATCGAGCGCCGGCGGCTGATGCTGGCCTATGGCGCCACCTTCGACCTGACGCCGCGCGAGAAAGGCATGAAGGGCGCGATCGCGCGCGCGCAGGAACTGGCGCAGCAGACGAAGGACGCCTGGATCCCGCAGCAGTTCGAGAATCCCGCCAACCTCGAGGTCCACGAGCGCACCACCGCCCGCGAGATCGCGGAGGACTTCCCGCAGGGCGTCGATTACCTGATCACGGGCGTGGGCACCGGCGGCCACATCACGGCCTGCGCCAAGGTGCTCAAGCAGAAATGGCCGAAGCTGAAGGTGCTGGCGGTGGAGCCCACGCAGTCTCCGGTGCTCTCCGGCGGCCAGCCCGGGCCGCACCCGATCCAGGGGCTTGGCGCCGGCTTCGTCCCCGCCATCATGGACACCGCACTGCTCGACGGCGTGATCCAGGTCGACGCCGAACCGGCCCGCGAGATGGCACGCCGCTGCGCGCGCGAGGAAGGCATCCTCGTCGGCATCTCCTCGGGCGCTGCACTCGCCGCCGTCGCGCAGAAGCTCAAGGACATTCCGGCGGGTTCGACGGTGCTCTGCTTCAACTACGACACGGGCGAGCGCTACCTCTCCGTCGAGGGCTTCCTGCCGGCCGGCTGAGGCGTGTGGTCACGAGCGGTCACTTGGTTCCCGGGCGGGCGGCGGAAAGTTGCAACAATTGCCCCCGCGGGTGGTGAACGCGGCGCACAATGGAGCCGCCTTCAGGAAGTTGCTCGTGCAGGTCCCGCTGTATCACCAGGTCGATGTCGCCGGCTTCCATGCCGAAGCCACCCGTCTGCTAGCGCAACAGGTGCCGCCGCACACGGTGCAGTGGTCGGCAGCGCCTGCGCAAGCCGTGGAAGAGGAAGATCTCGAGTCCGGCCGCGCCGCCATCCGCAACCGCGCGGCGCGCGCGATCATTCCCCAGTCCTTCATCCGCATGAGTGAACTCGTGGTGCTGCACCGCGATCCGCAGCGCTTCGACCTGCTGTACCGGTCGCTGTGGCGCCTGATCTACGAGCCCGAACTGCGGCACGACCTGGCCGACTCCGACCTGGCGCGGCTGCGCCAGATGGCGCAGGCCGTGCGGCGCGACATCCAGAAGATGAAGGCGCGGCTGGAGTTCCGCCCGCTCACCGTCCACGAGGAGTCGGTCCGGGTGGCCTGGTACGAGCCGGCGCATTACGTGGCCGAGACGGTCGGCGCGTGGCTGGCCAAGCGCGAGCCGGAAAGCCACTGGGTGCTGCTCACGCCTGACCGCAGCATGCGCTGGGACGGCCAGCGCCTGGTGAGCGCGCCCGCGCTCGCGCCGACGCAGGATGGCCAGCCCATGGGCGACGAGGAGCGCGCCCGCGCCCTCGAAGGCCTGCCCTGGGAGTGATCAGGCCGGCGGTTGCGAGGACAGCCCGGTCGCGTCGCCCGAGAAGCTGAAGTCGCTGCGGGTGCGCTGCCACTCCTGGCCCGAATCCCCGATCAGCTGGCGGCAGCGCATGAACAGGCTGTCGAGCGCGGCATCCTGCCGGTCGCGCAGGTTGTGGTAGCGCGGATCGGCGTAGTGCGCGCGCAGCGGCGCGACCTTCGCCATGCGCAGGGCGTTCTCCTCGCGCAGGTAGTGCATCAGCTCATGGTGCGTGCGCAGCAACTGCTGCATCAGCGCCGTCAGTTCGGGGAAGTGCTCGTCCTTGATCTCCACGGCCTGCGCGAGCGTGGCGGGCAGGGCGCTGTCCTGGGGGGTCTGCTGCTGCACCCCTTCGTCGCGATGCCAGTCGATCCAGGAGGTGTAGGCCTTGAGGCAGTCGATCAGCTGGTAGCCCGCGGCGCGCCGGCGCGCCAGCCGGCGTGCGCGCAACCAGCGGATGCGCCACAGCACGCCGGCGATGACGAGCGCGATCACCACCAGGCACAGGGGGTAGAGGAGATCGGGGTCGGACAGGAGGCGCACGGCATCTCGCGGGGGACCGCTCCTCGGTGGTTGTCGGGGTGGCCGAATTGTGCTGCGGCCCGGCGGCGCAACCCGTCGCCTGCGCCGGACGGCCGCGCGGAAACGATGGTCGGCGCTTGACGCACGTCAGTATGCATGAGGAGGCGCGCGACCAAGATGGGGCGATCCCGATTTCCTGCCGGCCATCATGCATTTCGAGCCCTCGCCGCGCGCCCGCGAATGGCTGGCGCGGCTGGAGACCTTCCACGCGCGCTTCCTGCTGCCGCACAACGCCGCCTGGCATGCCGCCGCGCAGCGCGGCGAGCGGCCGGCCTTCCTGACCGACCTGCGCGCGCTGGCGCGCGAGGAGGGGCTGTGGAACCTGTGCCTGCCGGGGCTGCCGGCGCACGCCCCGGGCACGGCGCTGTCGCACCTCGATTACGCGCCGCTGGCCGAAGCCATGGGGCGGCTGCCCTGGGCGGCGGAGGTGTTCAACTGCAACGCGCCGGACAGCGGCAACATGGAGCTGCTGCTGCGCCACGCCAGCACGGCGCAGCGCGAGCGCTGGCTGGCGCCGCTGCTGGCGGGCGAGATCCGCTCCGCATTCGCGATGTCGGAGCCGGACGTCGCATCGTCCGATCCCACCAACCTGCAGACCGAGGTGCGGCGCGAGGGCCGCGAACTGGTGGTGAGCGGCCGCAAGTGGTTCGTGACCGGCGTGGCCAACCCGGACTGCAGGCTGCTGATCGTGGTCTGCCGCAATGCCGATGCGGCGGAGGGCGAACGGCACCGCGCGCACTCGCTGCTGCTGGTCCCCGTGGACGCGCCCGGCGTCGAGGTCGTGCGCAACATCCCCATCCTGCAGCATGCGGCGCCGGAAGGGCATTGCGAGATCGTGTTCAGGCAGGTTCGCGTGCCGCAGGCAAACCTGCTGGGGGAGTGGGGCGAGGGCTTCGCGCTGGCGCAGGCGCGCCTGGGGCCCGGGCGGGTGCACCACTGCATGCGCACCATCGGCCAGTGCGAGCTGGCGCTGGCGCTGGCCTGCGACCGCGCGCTGGAGCGGCGCGCCTTCGGCAAGCCGGTGGCGCAGCAGGCCAACGTGCAGGAGTGGCTGGCGGATTCGCGCATCGAGATCGACATGGCGCGCCTGCTGGTGCTGCGCACGGCCTGGGCCCTCGACCAGCCCCAGCCGCCTGCGGACCTGCGCGAGCAGATCGCCGCCATCAAGGTCGCGGCCGCGCGCCTGCAGATGCGCGTGGTGGACCGCGCGATCCAGGTGTTCGGGGCGATGGGGCTGTCGCCCGACACGCCGCTGGCCTGGCTGTTCACGTGGGGCCGGGCGCTGCGCATCATGGACGGCCCCGACGAAGTGCACCTGCGCACGATCGCGCGCGGCGAGTTGCGGCACGCCGGCGAGCAGCGCGGCCGGTGGGCGGAGTACTTCACGACGCCGGAGCAGATGGCGGGACCGGTGCGGCTGCGTTGATGGGCGGCTTCGCACGCGTTTCGTAGGCTGGCGGTGAGCCGCGAAGCGCGAACCCCAGCGATGCGCGAAAGCGCTGGGGTTCACGCGCTGACGCGGTTCACCGCCAGCCTGCGAACCCACGTCCCACGGCCGGATGGCGAAGCCACGCGCCCACGCATCCTAGTGATACCCCTCCCCCGGCTTCAACTTCCCCCGGAACAGCCAGAACACCAGCACCGTGTACGCCAGGATCATCGGGATCAGGATCGCGGCGCCGACCAGGTAGAACATCTGCGAGTCCGGATGCGCGGCCGCCTGCCAGATCGTGAGCGAGGGCGGGACGATGTAGGGGATGCAGGAGATCACCAGGCCGAAGAACGCCAGCAGGAAGAGGCCCACCGCCATCACGAAGGGCAGGATCGGCTGGCCGCGCCGGATGCCGCGCCAGCAGAGCCAGGCGAACAGCAGCGTGGCGACCGGCACCTGCGCGAGGAAGAAGACGTTCGGCACGCTGAACCAGCGATCGGCGATGCGCGGCGACATGAGCGGCGTCCAGATGCTCACGACCACGATGAACGCGAGCAGCGCCGCCAGCAGCGGCACCCCCAGCTTGCGCGCGCGCTCCTCCACCGGGCCGCTGGTCTTGAGCATCAGCCAGGTGGCGCCCAGCAGCGTGTAGCCGGTCACGACCGCCAGCCCGCACATGATGCTGAAGGGCGAGAGCCACGACAGCGCATGGCCGGCGAACTGCTGGTCGCGCACCGGAATGCCCTGCACGATCCCGCCCAGCACCAGCCCCTGCGCGAACGCGCCCAGCGTCGAGCCCACCGCGAAGGACCAGTCCCAGGCCCGGTGCCGCGGCTTGGCGACCCAGCGGAACTCGAAGGCCACGCCGCGGAAGATCAGCGCCAGCAGCAGCACCATCACCGGGATGTACATGGCCGGCAGGATGATCGCGAAGGCCGTGGGGAAGGCCGTCCACAGCGTGACGCCGCCGAGCACCAGCCAGGTCTCGTTGCCGTCCCAGAACGGCGCAACGGAATTCATGATCTGGTCGCGCTCGTCCTCGCCGGGATAGAGGAAGAACAGCATCCCGATGCCGAGATCGAAGCCATCGAGCACCACATACAGCACCACCGCCATCCCGAGCACCAGCGCCAGGATGACGGGCAGGGTGTCGGCCAGCCCGTTCATGAGGGCACCGCCTCGTTGCCGTGCGGCCGGCCGCCGGCCAGCGGCCGGTTCGGCAGGGTGTCCGGCCCGGGCACCTCGCCTTGCGGGCCCTTGCCGATCATGCGGTTGATGTACCAGATGCCGATCGAGAAGACGACGAAGTACACCAGCACGAAGAGGGCCAGCGAGATGAACACCTGCAGCGCATTCACCGGCGAAGCGGCGTCGGCGGTGCGCAGGATGCCCCAGGCGATCCACGGCTGGCGGCCGACCTCCGTCACGACCCAGCCGGCGATCAGCGCGACGAAGCCGACCGGCCAGCACACGCGCAGCAGCCGCAGGAACCAGCGCCGGCCTCCGATCCGCCGGCGCCACAGCAGCCAGACGCCAAACCAGCCGACCGCGATCATGAACAGGCCCAGGCCGACCATGGCACGGAAGGCGAAGAACACCGGCGCCACCGGCGGCCGCTGGTCGCGCGGGAATTCACGCAGGCCCTGGAAGCGGCCGTTCCAGTCGTGGGTGAGGATCAGGCTGCCCAGGCGCGGGACGGCGATCTCCCAGTGGTTGCGCTCCTGCCGCATGTCCGGCCAGGCGAACAGCACCAGGTCGGCGGGGCCGGTGTCTTCCCAGTGCGCCTCGATCGCCGCCACCTTGGCGGGCTGGTGCTCCAGCGTGTTGAGCCCGTGCAGGTCGCCCACCACGGCCTGCAGCGGCGCCAGCAGCGCCAGCATGCCCAGGCCCATGCGCAGCATCGTCATCGCTTCCCGCGGATAGCGGCCGGCCAGCAGGTAGCGTGCCCCGGTCGCCGCCACCACCATCGAGGTCGTGATGTAGGTGGCGACCATCATGTGCACGAAGCGGTACGGGAAACTGGGGTTGAAGATGACGTGGAACCAGCTCACCGGGTAGGCGATGCCGTCGCGCACTTCGTGGCCGGCCGGGGTCTGCATCCAGCTGTTGGCGGCCAGGATCCAGAAGCCGGACAGCGCGGTGCCGAGCGCGACGAATACGCAGGCCATGGTGTGCAGCCACGGGGGGAAGCGGTTCCACCCGAACAGCATCACGCCGAGGAAGCTCGCCTCCAGGAAGAAGGCGGTCAGCACCTCGTAGGCGAACAGCGGCGCCAGCGTGTTGCCGACCACCTCGCCGAAGCGGCTCCAGTTGGTGCCGATCTGGTACTCCATGACGATGCCGGAGACCACGCCCATGGCGAAGGAGACGGCGAAGATCTTGGTCCAGAAGCGCGCCAGCGTATGGAAGTGCGGCTGGCCCGTCTTGAGCCAGACCACCTCCAGCGTGGCGATGTAGGCCGACAACCCGATCGAGAACGCCGGGAAGACGATGTGGAACGCGATGGTGAAGGCGAACTGGATCCGGGACAGCAGGACCGTTTCGATGCCGAACACTGTTTCCATGGGACCCCGATGGCGAAGCCTGGGGCAGTGTAGCCATGCCCGCCCGATCCGGGGGGCGCGGGTCTGCTAGCCCGTGCGGCGGCGGCGCATCATGTCTTCGCTCATGGCGGCGCGGGCGGGCTCGTCCAGCACGGCCTGGGCGGCCGGATAGGCGATCTCCTCCTCGGAGCGGATGTGGCCGTCGTACAGGCCGGCGAAGGCTTCCAGGCGCGCATCCTGGTCTTCGGACAGGCGATCGACCTGCGCCCCCGCCACCAGCGCCAGCACCTCGCGCGCCGCCTGCCAGCGCGCTTCCATCTGCAGGTGGTCTTCCCGCAGCCGCTGCACGACCTCGACGACGCGCGGATCGCCCTGCGCCAGCAGCGGCGGGAACACGTGCAGCTCCTCGTCCAGGTGATGCTGCGGGGCGGCGAGGTCGAAGTAGCGCATCACGTCGCGCGCCGCCTGCTGCGCCTGCACGTCGGCGCCGTTGTCGCGCAGGTGGGCGCGCAGGCGCGCCAGCAGCGCCAGCGTGCGGTGCACGCGCTCGTGGCAGGCCTCCAGCATCTCGAAGGGCTGCTCGAAGCCGGCGGCCGCGGGTGCAGTGAGCGAGCGCAGGGAGATCGGTTGCGTCATGGCTTGAACTCGCTGACGTAGCGCTCCGGCGTGGCGCGCACGCGGTTGCGGCGGGGACCCTCGATCGTGCCGATGCTGATGAAGCACAGGGCTTCCTCGTGCGGGCCGATCGCGAACCGTTCGCGGAACACGCGCGTGTCCAGCGCCTTGCCGCTGGTGAGCGCCGAGCCGAAGCCCAATGCGCTCGCCATCAGCAGCATGTTCTGCATCGCGCAGCCGGCGGACACGAAGCGCTGGTGCGGCGGAATCTCCGCGTCCTCGTCGCGCAGGCGCGCAATGGCGAGCAGCAGCAGGGGCGAGCGGAAGGCCTTCTCGCGCGCTTTCGCGCACTGCTCGGGGCTGGCATCGGCGTCGCGCTCGCGCAGCGCCGCTTCGAAGGTCTGCGCCAGCGCCGGGCGCGCGCTGGCCGGGATGATCACGAAGCGCCACGGCACCAGGTCGTGGTGATCCGGCGCCGCGGACGCGGCGAGCAGGATGGCGCGCAACTGCTCCGCGTCCGGCGCCGGCTCGGCCAGGCCCGCCGGCAGCACCGTGCGCCGGCCGTGGATGAGCGCGGCGGCCCATTCGCCGGCGAGCGCCGCATCCGGCGGGGAACTCACCCGCAGGCTCCCACGTGCCCGCAGGAGGTGCAGAAGTCGCAGCCGTCCTTGCGGATCATCGCGTGCGCGCCGCACTCGGGGCACTTGGCGCCCGCCATGGTGGAGGGCGCCGCCGACACCACCGGCGGTGCCGGCGGCGTGGCCAGCGCAGACACCGGCTCGCCGTTGCGGCGGGCGATGATGTTCTGCACCGCGTAGGCGATGGCCGCCACTTCGGAGTCGTGCCACATGGGCACCGAGGTGCCGTCGGCCTTCGAGTAGGTGCCCAGGCGCACGGGGCCGCGGTCCCAGGCCACCTTGCGCATGTCGGTCAGCGCGCGATCCAGGAAGCCGCCGCGCGCCGCCAGCGACAGCAGGCGGAAGCTGGCCGTGATCCACTGCTGCGACTCGCCGCTCTGGCCCACCGGCATGAAGAACTCGATCGCGCGTTCGCGGCCGTCTTCCAGCGGCAGGAAGGAGACGACGATGTAGAGCGTCTGCCGGCCCTGCTGGGTCCAGTATTCGACCTTCTCCGCCACGGCGGAGAGCTGGCCGTTGGGCCGGCGCGCGATGACCGCCCGCATCGGGTCGACCTTGGGACGGGTGGCCGAGTCCTCCTGCGCCTTCTTCTCCGGCGTGGTGGACAGCACCGAGCCGAGGATGTCGTTGGGCCGGTAGGTGGCCAGGCCCTTCAAGCCGGCGCGCCAGGCTTCCAGGTACAGGCCCTGGAAGTCCTCGTACGGGTACTCCGCCGGCACGTTGACGGTCTTGGAGATGGCCGTGTCGACGAACGGCTGCACCGCCTCCATCATCGCCAGGTGGTCGGCCGCGGACATCTCCAGCGCGGAGACGAAGTAGGGCGGCAGCTTCGCGGTGTCGCCGCCCAGCGAGCGGAACACCCGCCAGGCGTGGTCTTCCACCGTGTATTCGGTCGTGCGGCCGTCGCTCTCGCGCTTCTTGCGGTGGTAGGTCCACGAGAAGGGCGGCTCGATGCCGTTGGAGGCGTTGTCGGCGAACGCCAGGCTGACGGTGCCGGTGGGCGCGATCGACAGCAGGTGGCTGTTGCGGATGCCGTGCTTGCGGATCTGCGCCTTCAGCGGCTCGTCGAGGCGGCTGGCGAAGGTGCCCGCTTCGAGGTAGCGGTCGGCGTCGAAGACGGAGAACGGCCCCTTTTCCTTCGCCAGTTCCACCGACGCGGCATAGGCGGCATCGCGCATGCTGCGGCCGATGCGCGCGGCCATCTCGCGGCCCTCGGCGGCGTCGTAGCGCAGGCGCAGCATGGCCAGCGCGTTGCCCAGGCCGGTGAAGCCGACGCCGATGCGGCGCTTGGCCTGCGCTTCGGCGCGCTGCTCCTCGAGCGGCCAGAAGGTGAGGTCCAGCACGTTGTCGAGCGCGCGCACCTGGGTGGCCACGGCCTTCGTGAAGCCGTCGAAGTCGAACTGCGGCGGCCCGCCGAAGCCGAAGGCGTGGCGCACGAACTTCGTCAGGATGATGGGGCCGAGGTCGCAGCAGCCGTAGGCGGGAAGCGGCTGCTCGCCGCACTGCCCCGTGACCAGGCCGTTGAAGATGACCGAGTTGTGGTCAGGCTGCGTCGTATCGAACACCGGATCTTCGCCGGCGGCCTCGATCGAGGCGATCGTGGACGTGAAGCGCTGCGTCTTCAGCAGCGCCTTGTCCGCGCGCCATGCCGCGTACTTCGCGTTCTTCGCCGGCAGCAGGAAGCCGACCTCGCCCATGAAGCGCTCGCGCGACTCGCCCTCGATGATCAGCTCGAAGTTGTCGGCGCAGGGGTAGCCGCGATGGCCGCCGTGGCCGTCCGGCATGGCGCGCTCGCCGGCCTCGCGGCGCTTGCGGATGCGACAGAACACGCCGAAGTTCGACAGCAGCATCTGCACGTCCTTCAGCAGCCCCTCGTGGCTCGAGGCCAGGCGTACCGAGCAGCTCTGGCTGGTGGAGGAGATGTTGACCGTGCCGTCGGTCTGGAACAAGCCGCGCAGGTAGCCGCGCACGCAGGGCTCGCTGCCGCGCCAGACCACCTCCGGCACCTTCAGCTTGGTGTGGCGCGTGAACCCGTATTGCGCCAGCACGCGCGCCAGCAGCACCGAGCGGATGGAGACGCGGTTGCGCTGCGGCACCGCGACCGGCAAGGCCTGGTAGCTACGACCCGTGGTCGAGGCTATGAGCGCGTTCACGAAGCTGCCGACGTGGTCGGCCAGCACCCGTTCCTCGCCCCAGAGGTCGACGACCGCAGCCTCGTTGCCCTTGCCGCGGTTGGTGAAATGTCCGTCGCCCGTCATGAGGCCCAGCAACATGCCGAGGTCCTCGTTGCCTTCCTGGCCGAACTGCCCCTTGCCGGACTGGACCAGCAGCTCGTCGCCGACGACGAGCTCGCGCAACTTGATCTTGCCGCGCGCGGTGTAGAAATCGTGCCATTCCGTGGCGCGGATTTCGTAGCCGTCCTCGGTGCGCACGCGGAACACCGGCGCCCGCTCGGCGGTCTGGAACGCAGGCTTCGCACTGCGGGTGACCACGCCCTTGTGGGCCGCGCCGAGGGTGCGCTGGTCCACGGTCGCATCGATCGGGGCGCCGCTGGCGTACAGCTCGCCGATGGGAACCAGGCCGAACTGCGTGGCCAGCCGCGTGTCGGCGGTGACGCAGGGGTTGGTCGCGCTGATCTTCTCCGCATACCGCAGGTTGTTCTCGCGGTTGATCGTGTCGACGAACAGGATCCCGGGCTCGGCGAAGTCGTAGGCCGAGCGCATGATCGTGTCCCACAGCTGCTGCGCGGGCACGCTCTTGTAGACCCACAGGCCGTCGGAGCCCACGTGCGCGCCCTGGGCGATCAGGCCGGCACCGGGGCGGGCCTGGTGCACCAGCGGCCAGTCGCCGCCGGCCTGCAGCGTGCGGATGAATTCGTCCGTGACCGCAACCGAGACGTTGAAGTTGTTCCAGCGGCCCGGCGTGCGCTTGGCGGTGATGAACTCCAGCACGTCCGGGTGGTCGATGCGCATCACACCCATCTGGGCGCCGCGCCGTGCGCCTGCGCTTTCGACGGTGGAGCACGAGTGGTCGAACACGTCGATGTAGCTGCACGGGCCCGAGGCGAGCGAGCCGGTGCCCTTGACCTCGGCGCCCCGCGGGCGGATGCGCGAGAAGTCGTAGCCCACGCCGCCGCCGCGGCGCATCGTTTCCGCCGCTTCGCGCAGCGCTTCGTAGATGCCGGGGAAGCCGTCCTTGTCGCGGCCCTGGATCGCGTCGCCCACGGGCTGCACGAAGCAGTTGATCAGGGTGGCCTGCAGGTCGGTGCCGGCGGCGCTCATGATGCGCCCGGCGCCGATCGCGCCGGCCTGCAGGTTGGCGAGGAAACGCCGTTCCCATTCCGCGCGCAAGGGCTCGGCCTCGACGCTGGCCAGCGCCTTGGCGACGCGCCTGAGCAGGTCGGTCTCGCTGGTTTCGCCTGGCTTCAGGTACTTCTCGCGCACCACATCGACGCTGATGGGTTGCGGCGGCAAGGTGGGGACTTCGTGGACTGCGGGATCGCGCTTCATGCTTCCTGGAGTTCGGCCGCGGGGACGGCCACGGTGGGAGGGACCAGGTGGCCGACCAGGTGGTTCAGCAAATCCTGGACCGGACGGATCTGGGTGCCGAAGGGCAGGCGACCCGCTCCCCGGAAGAATAGTCCTTTGCGGACATCCCCGGCGAGCGCGTAGCCAAGGACCTTGTCGATGCAGAACTGGCCCCAGTCGGCGTGGCCGTCGCGCAGGCCGCACTTGGTGAGGCAGTCGAACCACATCGTGCAATGGGGCTTCTGGTGCGCCGCCTTCTGCATGCGCTCCTGCAGCCGCAGGTATTTGTCGAGCCAAGGCGTGCGCACGGCGCGGGCGGGCAGGCCGGCCACGCTGGTGAACTCGACGAGGTCTTCCGGCCTGGCACCGGCCAGCACCTGCTTGAAGGCCAGGCTGGCGTCGCTCTCGCAGCTGACGGCAAACGCGGTGCCGAGCTGCACGGCCGCGGCGCCCAGGCCCTGCAGGCGCTGGATGTCCTCGCGGCAGGAGATGCCTCCGGCGGCGATCAGGGGGATGTCCTTCTCGTAACCGCTCTTGCGGAAGAACTCCCGCACCTCGGGCAGCACGACCTCGAAATCGAAGCGGGGGTCCTTCAGGTCCGCCACCTTGGCGGCGCCCAGGTGGCCCCCGGCCAGGCGCGGATGCTCGATCACGATGGCGTCGGGCAGGCGGCCCTTCTTCTCCCATTTGCGCACCAGCAGTTGCACGCCGCGGGCGTCGGAAAGGATCGGCACCAGCGTCGCCTTGGGGAAGTCCTTGGCCAGTTCCGGCAGGTCCAGCGGCAGGCCGGCGCCCACCACGAGCGCATCGGCGCCGCTTTCCAGCGCCTGCCGCACGTAGGTTTCGTACTGGTCCAGCGCCCGCATCACGTTCACGGCGATCAGGCCGCGGCCGCCCGCCAGCTCGCGCGCGCGGCGGATTTCGCGGTGCAGGGCTTCCTTGTTGGCGGCGTCGATCTGCGCCTTGGCCGCAGGGCCTTCGAGCTCGCAGGTGGCCTCCATCAGGTCCGGATGGAGGCGGCGCAGGTCGACGGAGGAGATCGTGCCGACCCCGTCGAAGGACGCGACGGTGCCGGCGAGACGCCCCGCCGAGATGCCGACGCCCATGCCGCCCTGGACGACCGGCAGCAGGGGGCGGCCGCGGAAGTTCCAGAGATTCAGGCCGGCGGCGCGGGCCAGTTCAGTCGCAGAGGATTTGTCCATGTGTTCCACGTGGCTCCGGTGAGAACCGGTACGGGAGCTAGGCTACCGGTGCGAGGCTACGGTCCGGTTGTCCTGTGTCAATCGGGGCGGGGTTTCATGGGGCTGGTGAACCTTTGCACCCGTAGCCTTCGGCGGTTCCCTCCTACTGCACGAGGGTCGAATCCGCCGCCTCGAGCGCGACGCCCTCGATCCGTGCGCGACCGGCCAGCACGCGGATGTACTGATGCAGTGCCGTGCGCCGCGCTCGCTGGCCCAGCAGCGCGGCGACCCGCTCGCGCGCCTGTTCGTAGGGCATGGGCCGGCCCGGCGCCCGCTCGACGATCTCCACGATGTGGAAGCCGAAGCGGCTCTGCACCAGCTTCGGATGCAGGCTGGCGAGCTTCTCGTCGAAGAAGATGGCGCCCAGCTCCGGCGCGCAGTCGGCCGGCGCCAGCCAGCCCAGGTCGCCCCCTTGCGCGCCGCTCGGACAGTTCGAGAGTTCGCGCGCGCGTTCGGCGAAGCGCTCGGGCGGAGCCTGGCGATGGCTCAGCTCCAGCAGGACCTCTTCGGCGCGCTGGGCCAGGGCCCGCACCGCCACGCCCGGCGTGACGGCGAACAGAATGTGGCGCACGTGCACCCGGCTGCCCACGGCGAACAGGTGGGGCTGGAGGCGATGGAAGCGCGCGCATTCCTCGTCGTCCGGCGTGCGCTGCGGCACCTGCTCCTGCAGCATCCGGTGGATGGCGGCTTCCTGGTCGGCCTGCAGGCGCGGTGCCTGCAACGCGGCTTCCGCCGCCAGCCAGCCGGTGCGCACCGCTTCCTGCCGCAGCAGCTCGCTCCAGGCGCGCTCGCGCAGGTCGCCGGGCGAAACCTGCTCGCCGGCCTGCTGCAAGGCCACGCCGTTGACTGCCGCGACGCCGGCGCTCACGCAGCCCTCCGCGGCTCGAACTCGGGCACGGCCTGCACCGTCGGGCCCGCCGCTGCGCGCCCGGGCTGCGGCTTGGCGAGCCTGCGCTTCGTGCGCACGACCTGGTACGGGCGCCAGACGTAGGCCACGCTGGCGAAGCCGCTCCACACGTGCACCAGCCGCGTGAACGGGAACACGAGGAAGATCGTCATGCCCAGGACCATGTGCAACCTGAACACCAGGCCCGCTTCCGCAAGCTGTTCGGCCGCGCCGCCGCGGAACGTGACGATGCGCTGCGCCCACTCGCCGAACTTCATCATCAGGCCGCCGTCCAGGTGCTGTGCGGAGGAATGGATCGTGACGAGGCCCAGCGCGAACTGCAGCCATAGCAGCACCAGCAGGGCGATGTCGGCCGGCCGCGAGTTGATGCGGATGCGCGGTTCCGTCAGGCGCCGGTGCAGCAGGATGCTGACGCCAGCGAACCCGAGCAGGCCGGCGATGCCGCCGCTGGCCATGGCCATGAGCTGCTTGGCGCCCGGGGAGACGAAGGGCTCGTAGACGAAGTGCGGCGTCAGCAGGCCCACGGTGTGGCCGAAGAACAGGAACAGGATGCCGACGTGGAACAGGTTGCTGCCCCAGCGCAGCTGCCCGGCCCGCAGCAACTGCGACGAGTCGCTCTTCCACGTGTACTGCTCGCGGTCGAAGCGCACGAGGCTGCCGAACAGGAACACCGCCAGGCAGATGTACGGATACGTGCCGAAGAGGAAAGTGTCTAGGGCTTTCATGCGGGCTCTCCTTGCGGCGACGGGCGCCGCACGATCTGGATGGGTTGGGGCTGGCCCGGTGCGGCCTGCCCCTGCGTGCTGCAGCCGCCGAACGCGACCGGCTCTTCCCAGGTGGCATCGAGGCTTTCCTCCGGCGCGACCGGCACCGCCTCGACCTTCTGCCCCGCGAGTTCGAGCACCGCGGCGAGCAGCGAGGCGTAGCCGCTGTCACGCTGGCGCAGCGCGCTGAAGATGGCCTGCAGGATGTGCGCCATCTCGCCGAGGAAGGCCTTCGCGAGCTTCGGCGGCTGGGTGGAGGCGAACTCCAGCACCACGCACAGGTGATCCGGCAGCTCGCGTCCTTCCAGGTGCAGGCCGGCGGTGGCGTAGGTCTTCACCAGGTCCACCATGGCCGGTCCGCGGTCGCGCGAGTCGCCGTGCACGTGCTCGAACAGGTGCAGCGAGGTGCTGCGGCCGCGGTCGAACAGTTCCACGTAGCGCGCCTCGGCCTCCAGCGGGTCGGCGCGCAGCAGCTCGCCGGCCAGGGCCTGGATCTCGGCGCGCCGCAGCGCGGGCAGGGCGGCCTCGCCGTCGATGGCGCAGACCAGCTGCGGCAGGACGGCACGCAGCCGCGCGTCGGGATACCCGAGCATCAGCGCAAGGGCGCGCAGCGTGTATTTCGTCTCCCGGGCGGCATGGCCGAAGCGCGGTGGCCGGGCGAAGCTGGGGAGGTCCTTGGTCCTGCTCATGTCTTCTCCACGGCGATCGGGATGGTCCGCTTCTTCGTGCCGCCGAACAGGCTCGCCTCGCTCGCGCCGTCGGAGCAGCCGTTGCCGAAGGAGAAGCCGCAGCCGCCCTTGAGGTCGAACGTGTTCTCCGCGTACTCGCGGTGCGACGACGGGATCACGAAACGGTCCTCGTAGTTGGCGATGGCCATGGTGCGGTACATCTCCTCGACCTGCGCCTCGGTCAGGCCGACCTGCCGCAGCACGCGCGTGTCGAGGACCCCGTCGACGTGCTTGCCGCGCTGGTACGCGCGCATCGCCAGCATGCGCTCGAGCGCGCGCACCACGGGGCCGGTCCGGCCGGCGGTCAGCAGGTTGGCCAGGTACTGCAGCGGGATGCGCAGCTCGGAGACGTCCGGCAGCTCGCCGTTGACGCCGATCTCGCCGGCGTTGGCGGCGGAGGTGATCGGCGACAGCGGCGGCACGTACCAGACCATGGGCAGCGTGCGGTACTCGGGGTGCAGCGGCAGGGCGACCTTCCAGTCCATCGCCATCTTCCACACCGGGCTCGACTTCGCCGCTTCGAGCCATGCGTCCGGGATGCCGTCGCGCCCGGCCTGCTCGATCACCCACGGCTCGTTGGGATCGAGGAACAGTCCCAGTTGCGCCTCGTAGAGGTCCTGCTCGTCCTCCACGCTGGCCGCCTGCTCGATGCGGTCGGCGTCGTAGAGCACCACGCCCAGGTAGCGGATGCGGCCCACGCAGGTTTCCGAGCAGACCGTCGGCTGGCCGGCCTCGATGCGCGGATAGCAGAACACGCACTTTTCCGCCTTGCCGCTCTGCCAGTTGTAGTAGATCTTCTTGTACGGGCAGCCCGAGACGCACATGCGCCAGCCGCGGCACTTGTCCTGGTCGATCAGGACGATGCCGTCCTCCTCGCGCTTGTAGATCGAGCCGGAGGGGCAGGACGCCACGCAGGCCGGGTTGAGGCAGTGCTCGCACAGGCGCGGCAGGTACATCAGGAAGGTGTTCTCGAACTGGCCGACCATGTCCTTCTGCACCTGCTCGAAGCTCGCCAGGTTCTGGTCCTTGCTCCTCTTGGCGAATTCGCCGCCGAGGATCTCCTCCCAGTTCGGGCCCCACTCGATCTTCTCCATGCGCTGGCCGGTGATCAGGCTGCGCGGGCGCGCCGTGGGCGCGGCCTTCATCTCCGGCGCCGACTGCAGGTGCTCGTAGTCGTAGGTGAAGGGTTCGTAGTAGTCGTCGATCTGCGGCAGGTTCGGGTTGGCGAAGATGCGCATCAGCAGCTTGAGCCTGCTGCCCTGGCGCGGTTCGATGGAACCGTCGGCATTGCGCGTCCAGCCCCCCTGCCACTTGCCCTGGTTCTCCCATTCCTTGGGGTAGCCGATGCCGGGCTTGCTCTCGACGTTGTTGAACCAGGCGTACTCCATGCCCGGGCGCGAGGTCCAGACGTTCTTGCAGGTCACCGAGCAGGTGTGGCAGCCGATGCACTTGTCCAGGTTCAGGACCATCGCGATCTGTGCGCGGACTTTCATGCGTGCGCTCCTTCCTTCACGCTGGCTTCCTCGTCCAGCCAGTCCACCTTGTTCATCTTGCGCACCACCACGAACTCGTCGCGGTTGGTGCCTATGGTCCCGTAGTAGTTGAAGCCGTAGCTGAACTGCGCGTAGCCGCCGATCATGTGCGTGGGCTTCACCACGATGCGGGTCACCGAGTTGTGGATGCCGCCGCGGGCGCCGGTGATCTCGGAGCCGGGCGTGTTGATGATCTTTTCCTGCGCGTGGTACATGAGCACCATGCCGGGGTTGACGCGCTGGCTCACCACCGCGCGCGCCGTGATCGCGCCGTTCACGTTGAACAGCTCCACCCAGTCGTTGTCCACGACGCCGGCGCGCTTGGCGTCGTCCTCCGACAGCCAGATCACCGGCCCGCCGCGATTGAGCGTGAGCATCAGCAGGTTGTCGCTGTACGTCGAGTGGATGCCCCACTTCTGGTGCGGCGTGATGAAGTTCAGCTGGATCTCGGGGTTGCCGTTCGGCTTGATGCCCGCGATTTCGCCCGTGGTCTTCAGGTCCACCGGTGGCCGGTAGCTCGTGAACTGCTCGCCGAAGGCCGTCATCCACGGGTGGTCGAGGAAGAACTGCTGGCGCCCGGTGAGCGTGCGCCACGGGATCAGCTCGTGCACGTTGGTGTAGCCGGCGTTGTACGAGACCTTCTCGCTTTCGAGGCCGCTCCAGGTCGGCGAGGAGATGATCTTGCGCGGCTGCGCCTGCACGTCGCGAAAGCGGATCTTCTCGTCCTCGCGGTGCAGCGCCAGGTGCGTGTGGTCGCGCCCGGTGGCCTGGCCCAGCGCTTCCCAGGCCTTGACGGCGACGTGGCCGTTGGTCTCGGGCGCGAGCTGCAGGATCACCTCGCAGGCGTCGATGTCGCTCACGATCTTCGGCAGGCCTTCGGTGGGGCCGGCTTCCGCGACGGTGCCATTGAGCTGCCCGAGTTGCACCACCTCATCCTGCGTGTTCCAGGCGATGCCCTTGCCACCGTTGCCCGCCTTGGCCATCAGGGGACCGAGCGCCGTGAAGCGCCTGTACACGTTGGGGTAGTCGCGCTCGACCACCGCGATGTTCGGCGCCGTCCGGCCGGGAACCAGCTCGCACTCGCCGCGCTTCCAGTCGGCCACGCCCAGCGGCTGGGCGAGTTCGGCCGGTGTGTCGTGCATCAGCGGCGACAGCACCACTTCCTTCTCCACGCCCAGGTGGCCCTCGGCCAGTTCGCTGAACTTCTTCGCGAAGCCCTTGTAGATTTCCCAGTCGCTGCGCGCTTCCCAGGCCGGGTCCACCGCCGTCGACAGCGGGTGGATGAACGGGTGCATGTCGCTGGTATTGAGGTCGTTCTTCTCGTACCAGGTCGCCGTGGGCAGCACGATGTCCGAGTACAGGCACGTCGTGGACATGCGGAAGTCCAGCGTGACCACCAGGTCCAGCTTGCCTTCGGGCGCCTGGGCGTGCCACACGACTTCCTCCGGCCTGGCCTCGTCGCGCCCCAGGTCCTTGCCTTGCACGCCGTGCGAGGTGCCCAGCAGGTGCTTGAGGAAGTACTCGTGGCCCTTGCCGGAGGAGCCCAGGATGTTGGAGCGCCACACGAACATGTTGCGCGGCCAGTTGGCCGGATGGTCCGGGTCCTCGCAGGACATCCTGAGCGCGCCGGACTTGAGCGCGTCCACCACGTACTGCCTGACGTCACTCGCGCCGGCGTCCTTCACCACTTGCAGCGGATTGGTCTGCAGCTGCGGCGCGGACGGCAGCCATCCCATGCGCTCGGCACGCACGTTGTAGTCGATGAGGCTGCCGCCGAACTGCTTCGGATCGGCCAGCGGCGACAGCACTTCCTCGACGCCCAGCTTCTCGTAGCGCCACTGGTCGGTGTGGGCGTAGAAGAAGGAGGTCGAGTTCATCTGCCGCGGCGGACGGATCCAGTCCAGCGCGAAGGCCAGCGCCGTCCAGCCGGTCTGCGGCCGCAGCTTCTCCTGGCCGACGTAGTGCGCCCAGCCGCCGCCGGACTGGCCGATGCAGCCGCACAGCATCAGCATGTTGATCACGCCGCGGTAGTTCATGTCGGCGTGGTACCAGTGGTTCATGGCGGCGCCGATGATCACCATCGAGCGGCCGTGCGTCTTGTCGGCGTTCGCGGCGAACTGGCGGGCGACCATGATCACCTGCTGGCGCGGCACACCGGTGATCTTCTCGGCCCACGCCGGCGTATACGGCGCGACGACGTCATACCCCTCGTCACCTCCAGTGGAGGCCCTGTCTCCACTCCCTCCCCCTCCGGGGGAGGGTTGGGGTGGGGGCACTCCGGCGCTCAACTCGCCCGCCACGCCATACTGCCCCGCCTGCAGGTCGAACACCGTGGCCACGGTCGCAAACCGCTCCTCGCCCGCCTTCCCCAGCCTGATCCGCTGCACCGGCACGCTGCGCACCAGCACGTCCCCATGCTCGCTCGAAGCGAAATGCTCGTGCGCGATGCCGCCGAAGTAGGGGAAGGCCACCTTCGCATCGGCCGCCTCGGCGTTGTCGCCTTCGCGCACCGACAGCTTCAGCTTCACTTCGGCGTTGCCGCGCGCTTCCTTCGCCTCCAGGTTCCACTGGCCCGCATCGGGACGCCCGTCGGGACCCCAGCGGAAGCCGATGGCGCCCTTCGGGCAGACCACCTTGCCGGCCTCGTCGAAGGCGAGCGTCTTCCACTCCGGGTTGTTCGACTGCCCCAGCTTGCCGTTGAAATCCGAGGCCCGCAGGTAGCGGTCCGGCACCAGGGCGGTTTCGCCCGAAGGCAGCTGCTGCTCCTTCATCAGCACCAGCATCGGCAGGTCGGTATAGCGCCGGGCGTAGTCGTCGAAATACGCCGAGCGCCTGTCGAAGTAGAACTCCTTGAGGATCACGTGGCCCATGGCCATCGCGAGCGCGGCGTCGGTGCCCTGCTTCGGATGCATCCACAGGTCGGCCAGCTTGGCCACTTCCGAGTAGTCCGGCGTGACGGCGACCGTCTTCGTGCCCTTGTAGCGGACCTCGGTGAAAAAGTGCGCGTCGGGCGTGCGCGTCTGCGGGACGTTGGAGCCCCAGGCGATGATGTAGCCGCTGTTGTACCAGTCGGCCGATTCCGGCACGTCGGTCTGCTCGCCCCAGATCTGCGGCGATGCGGGCGGCAGGTCGCAGTACCAGTCGTAGAAGGACATGCACACGCCGCCGATCAGCGACAGGTAGCGCGAACCGGCGGCGTAGCTGACCATCGACATCGCCGGGATCGGCGAGAAGCCGATGATGCGGTCCGGGCCGTGCCGGCGGATCGTGTGGATGTTGGCGGCCGCGACGATCTCGTTGACCTCGTCCCAGCTCGAACGCACGAAGCCGCCCAGGCCGCGCACCTGCTGCCAGCTGCGGCGGGTGGCCTCGTCACCGACGATGCGGGCCCAGGCCGCCATCGGCGGCAGCGTGCGGCGCGCCTCGCGCCACAGCTTGAGCAGGCGGCCGCGCACCAGCGGGTACTTCACGCGGTTGGCCGAATAGAGGTACCAGCTGTAGCTGGCGCCGCGGGCGCAGCCGCGCGGCTCGTGGTTGGGCATGTCCCAGCGGGTGCGCGGGTAGTCCGTCTGCTGCGTTTCCCAGGTGACGATGCCGCCCTTGACGTAGATCTTCCACGAGCAGGAGCCCGTGCAGTTCACGCCGTGGGTGCTGCGCACCACCTTGTCGTGCGCCCAGCGGTCCCGGTACGCGTGCTCCCAGGAACGGTCTTCGTTGGTGGTCTGGCCGTGGCCCTCCGAGAAGGGCTCGCGCGGCTGCGCGAACCAGGTGAGGCGGTCGAGGAAGTGACTCATGACGTACTCCGTTTTCTTTTCAGCAAGGCATCTCCGCGTTCTTGCGCGCGTAGAACCACCAGGTCACCGCAATGCACAGCAGGTAGAACGCAATGAAGATGTACAGCGCCGCTTCCGGCCCGCCGGTCATCGTGATGGAGGTGCCGTAGCTCTTGGGAATGAAGAAGCCGCCGTAGGCCGCGAAGGCGGCGGTGAATCCGAGCGTCGCGGCGCCTTCGGTGTTGCCTTCCTTCGTCGCCCGCGCCATCGCATCGCGGTCGGACCTGTCGACGCCGTCCAGCGCCTGGTTCAGGAAGATCACGGGGATCATGCGGAAGGTCGAGCCGTTGCCGATGCCCGTGGTGAGGAACAGCACCAGGAACATGAGGAAGAAGCCGGCGAAGTCGCCGCCCTGGCCGTTCACCGGCAGGAAGTACAGGACGCCCACCACCGCACAGGCCATCACCACGAAGTTCCAGAAGGTGACCCGGGCGCCACCGAGCTTGTCCGACAGCCAGCCGCCGAAAGGCCGGATCACGGCGCCGACCAGCGGCCCCATCCACGCGTAGGCCAGCGGGTTGACGCTGGGGAACTGGCTCTTGATCAGGAGCGGGAAGCCCGCCGCATAGCCGATGAAGGAACCGAAGGTCCCGAGATAGAGCAGGCACATCAGCCAGGTGTGCTTGCGGCCGAAGATCGTGGCTTGCGTGGCGAAGGAGGCCTTGGCAT
Organism: Ramlibacter alkalitolerans; assembly: GCF_016722765.1. Classification (GTDB taxonomy): domain Bacteria; phylum Pseudomonadota; class Gammaproteobacteria; order Burkholderiales; family Burkholderiaceae_C; genus Ramlibacter; species Ramlibacter alkalitolerans. The sequence continues at coordinate 364,797 of NZ_JAEQND010000006.1, forward strand.
CCGCGATGTCGTTCATGCCGAACCAGGCGGCCACGGAGGCGAGCGCGATCCACGGCACCCAGACGAAGGCGGCGTTCTGCGTCCACACCTTCACCGCCTGGCCGTCCTTGACGATCGATTGCGCGTCGCCCCCGAGCACCCCGAACACGCCGGCCGTGATCACCAGCGGGCTGAGGAACTGCACCACCGAGACGCCGAGGTTGCCGAGGCCCGCGTTCACGCCGAGCGCCGAGCCCTTGCGCTCCTTCGGGAAGAAGAAGCTGATGTTGGCCATGCTGGAGGAGAAGTTGCCCCCGCCCAGCCCGCACAGCAGTGCGAGCATCAGCATGGTCGGATAGGTCGTGGTGTTGTCCTGCACCGCCAAGCCGATCCCGATGGCCGGGAACAGCAGCGAGGCGGTGGAGATCGCCGTCCAGCGCCGGCCGCCCACCAGCGGCACGATGAAGGAGTAGAAGATCCGCAGCGTCGCGCCCGAGAGCGCCGGCGCCGCGGCCAGCCAGAACAGCTGGTTGGTCGAGTACTTGAAGCCCAGCGCCGGCAGGCCCACGGCCACCACGCTCCAGACCTGCCAGACGGCGAAGGCAAGGAACAGGGCCGGCACGCTGATCCAGAGGTTGATCTTGGCGATGGCCTCGCCTTCGCGTTCCCAGAAGGCCTTGTCCTCCGGCGTCCAGATCGTCAGGGTGCGTCCCGGCCGTGCGAGCGGGACATGGGAAGTGCTCAATGCCATGGCGAATCTCCTTGGCTCAATGCGAGAACGAGGGGGAAGCGGGGGCGTGGTCGCCCATCACCTCGGTGCGGCGCACTTCGGTGAGGTACATCCAGATCAGGGACACCCAGACCACGCCGTACATCAGCCAGAAGGCGCTGGAACGGATGCCGGTGAGGTCCATGAGCACGCCGAACAGGATCGGCAGGAAGAAGCCGCCGAGCCCGCCGGCCAGGCCCACGATGCCGGAGATCGTGCCGATGTTCTTCGGGTAGTCGTCGCTGATGTACTTGAACACGCTCGCCTTGCCGAAGGCCCAGGCGATGCCCAGCACGAACATCAGCCCGGTGAAGGCGTAGACGTTCAGGCCGATGTGGAAACTCTGGGGCCCGTTGATCGTGGTGATCGTGAGGTCGGTCTGCGGATACGAGAGCAGGAACAGGCAGATCCAGCTCACCCACATGACCCACCACGTCATCTGGTGGGCGCCGTACTTGTCCGACAGCCAGCCGCCGATGGCGCGCAGCACGCCCCCGGGCAGCGAGAAGCACGCGGCCAGCAGGGCGGCCACCCGGATGTCGAGGCCGAACTCGCCGACGTAGTACTGCACCATCCACAGCGACAGCGCCACATAGCCGCCGAACACGATGCTGTAGTACTGGCAGTAGCGCAGCACCTTCGGGTCCTTCAGCGCCTTGAGCTGGTCGCGGAAGGTGACGGTGGCGGGCACCAGGTGGTTCGGGTTGCTGTGGCTGAAGAACCAGAACAGGAGCACCGTTCCCAGCATCACGGCCGCATACACCTGCGGCACCGCCTGCCAGCCGAGCGCCACCAGGATCACCGGGGCCAGGAACTTGTTGACCGCCGCGCCGGAGTTGCCCGCGCCGTACACGCCCATCGCGAAACCCTGGCGGTTCTTCGGGAACCAGCGGGCGACGTAGGGCGTGCCGACGGAGAAGGAGCCGCCCGCCAGGCCGACGAACAGGCCGATGACGAGGAAGTGCCAGTACTGGGTGGCGGACGCCATCAGCCAGATTGCCGGCACCGTGACGGCCATCAGGGTGGCCAGCACGATGCGGCCGCCGAAGCGGTCGGTCCAGATGCCCAGGGGCACGCGGATCAGCGAGCCGGTCAGCACCGGCATGGCGGTGAGCAGGCCGAATTCGGTGGCGTTGAGGTTCAGCGCCTTCCGGATCGGGATGCCGATGACGCCGAACATCATCCACACCATGAAGCACACGGTGAAGGACAGGGTGCTGACAGCGAGCACCGACCACGCGCGGCGCGTGGAGGACGGCGCGGCGCGGGCCGCGGAAGCGCGGCGGGCGGCGGGAAGGGTTGCGGCGGACACGATGGGCTGGTTCCTTGTGCGGGTCGACCAGGCAACTGTGGGCGCACGGGGCCGCGGCGAACATCCCTCCGTGGACCAGCCCTGCCGCGGCGGAAGAACGATGCGCCATCGTTCGCCGGAACTAGTCGCGCCGCCAGCTTGATCTGGCGCAAGGTCGGCCGGCGGCGGGCGTCGTAAGCTGTCTTCACTCGCCGATGGATACGGCGAGCCTCCTGACGCATCGAGCGTCACCCCCGCCGCAAGCGGGGCTGAGAGCGGCCTGACGGACCGCTCTCTCGTTTTCGGGGCGGCGCAATTGCTTGCATCCCAGCCTGCGGATCCGCCAAGAGAAAAGGGCCTTGCGAAGAAGGCCCTCGTGCGCGGAACGACCCGGCTGCTACTTCGCCGGCGCCACCACCGTCGCAACGATGCTCGCCGTCGCCTGCGCCTGCGCCGCCTTCACCACCGGCACCGCGCCGCGCCGCAGCGCGGCGAGTTCAGCCTGGCGCGCGTAGTCGATCGCTTCGCCCAGCACGCGCGCTGCTTCCTGCGGCGCATGGAAGCCCATCGAGTTTTCCGCCGCGATGAAGTCCAGCCGCCACTGCGCCTTGCGCTGCAACTCGAGCGCCGCCGCGAGTTCCTGCTCGCTGGCGCCGTCCTTCTTCGCCTGCACGATCGCATCCAGCATGGCGTCGATCGCCACGCCGCCGCGCTGCATCAGGTCGAAGTTGCGCTGCTGGATCTGGTCGACGCGGGCCTGGATCTCCTTCTCGGACATCCTGTGGCAGCCCTGGCATGCGCGGTTGATGTTCAGCAGCGGGCTGCGCACCCAGTGGTCGGAGACCTTGGTCGCGCCGTCGCGCGCATAAGGCATGTGGCAGTCGGCGCAGGCCACGCCGCTGCGGGCATGCACGCCCTGGCTCCACAGCTCGAACTCGGGGTGCTGCGCCTTCAGGATGGGCGCCCCGGTTTCCGCCTGCTTGTAGTCGAAGAAGCGGCCGCCATCCGGCATCTTCGTCTCGTTCCAGAACACCTCGATCTGGTCGACGTTCGTGCCCTTGCCCCAGGGCGCCGTCAGCTTCATCGCCGAGGAGCAGTAGTACTCGATGTGGCACTGCGCGCACACGAAGGTGCGCATCTCGTTGCGCGTGGCTTGCGTGTTCGGATCGTAGGGGGTGGCCCTGCCGCCGGCGCGCCAGCGCTCGATCGACGGTGCGAAGGGGGTCGCCGCACCGGAGTTCGCCAGCCGTTCGATCCCCTGCAGGAACGCCGGCCGCGTGACGATCAGCTTCATCGTGCTGGCGTCGTGGCAGTCGGGGCAGCTCACGGTCTGGGCGTGGCCCATGTCGTGCAGCTTCTTGCTCAACTCCTTGTACGGGATCTTGTAGGTGGCCTCGAAGCCCTTGATCACGTCACCGCCGCCGAGCTCCCGGTAGAGCGGGATCACCGAGCCGTGGCAGTGCAGGCAGGAACCGGTCTGCGGCTTGGTCTGCCGCTGCGTGTTCTCCTGGTCCACCAGCATGTAGGCGTGGCCGCGGCGGTCGCGGTAGTCGATCGAGAACGCGTAGCCGAGGAACATGCGCTTGAGCCACGGATCGCGGTCGATCTTCTCCTGCGGCAGGGCCTCGCTGCCGCCGTGCCCGCCGAAGCGGGTGCGGGTGGTCTGCGCGGTGAGCTTGTAGGCGTCGTATTGCCTGGGCCAGTTCACGCCCCACTGGGCGGGATCGGTCGTGTCCTGCGTCACTTCGACCAGGCGCGCGGTGGTGACCTTCCCCTCCTGCTTGCGCTCGCTGATGTTCACCAGCAGTGCCGCCACGGCCACCGCCGCCAGCGCGGCGACGGCGGTCATCGACATCAGCGCCGGTGTGGAAATGCCGCGCGCCACGGCGGCGACGGGTCGGGATCCAGTCTTCATGAAAAGCCCTCCGGTATTCTGGTCAGGTCTGCGGCCCGCCGAGGCCCGCGCGCTCGCCGTGGCCGGCGCCCGCGTGGCAGTGCACGCAGCTCGCTTCCTCCGCCGGGCCGCGCTCCATCACGGCGTCGTGCACGAGGTCGCGGTGGCAGGCCAGGCAGTTGTCCTGCACGATGTCGCTGTTGAAGGCCTTGATCGCGATCGGCTCGTCGAAGTCCTGCAGCGTGTAGGCCTTGGCGTGGTTGAAGCCGTTGCGTGCCTTGGCGTAGTACTGGCCGACGAAGCCTCGCGGCAGGTGGCAGTCGTTGCACACGGCGACGTGGTGGTGGCTGGCCTTCTGCCAGGCGTCGTACTGCGCCTGCATGATGTGGCAGTTGGCGCAGACCTTCGGCTCCGAACTCAGGTAGGACAAGCCCTCCGCGTACACCATGGCGTAGCCGGCGATGCCCAGTGCCGCGCCCGCGAAGAGGCCCAATGCCACCAGCCAGGGCGTGCTGCCCGCGATGCCGCGTTGCGGCGCTGCTTGTGCCGTGACCACATGCGCTCCCTTTGCCTGCGCTCCGGTCCGCGATCGTCCACGCAGGCTCGACGCATCATTGATAGGCGCTGGCCGGCGGCCTTCCTTGATGGCCATCAAGACTGGCTCCCGGTCCGGGGATCCGGAGAGGTGTTCCTGTGTGCCGGGCCCGCGCCTGGTCAGGCCAGGCGTGAGCGATGCGAGCGCAAATGCGGCGCGCCGTCAGACCCGTCGGCGAGGCGCCAAAAAAAAGAGCCCGCAGGGCGAACCGGGCGGGCTCAAGGGCTTGGAAAACGCAATTCAGGGCGTGCGGATCACCCCGGCTGCCCATCGAGGCGCGGGCGGGTGAGCACGTTCCAGTAGCCCACGAAATACAGCGCGAAGCCGGCCGCCCAGAGGCCGGCGGAGCAGAGCACCGCCTCCATCATGTGCGCCGGCACCACCAGCGGCGCGAACACGCGCACGAAGGCGGCGGCGGCGACCAGCACGTAGCAGGTCACGTCGCGCCAGTCGGCGCGCAGCGGCCGCGCGGTGTGGCCGCGGGCCGTGCGCGTGAGCATGCCGATCACGAGTCCGCCGATGGCGCCGACGGTCAGCGCATGCACGGCGGCCGAAGGTGCGATCCAGCCGAAGGCGTTGAGCGCGCGGAACGCGAGGTGCACGGGAATCCATGCGTACGCGAGGTGCAGCACCCACACCAGCGGGTTGCGCAGCGTGGCCCAGGGTTGCCACAGCAGCCAGCGCACCAGGTGGGCGACGGCGGCGACCGCGGCGACCACGCCCACCAGCCACAGCGGCGCGTGCAGCGCATCCGCCGCAAGCACGGCCAGGACGGAGCCCAGCGCCACCGGCTCGAGGCGCGGGTGCCGCAGTGCGCGCGCGCCCGGCACGCCGTTGATGGTGAACATCGGGATCACGCGGCCACCCATCACGCACAGGATGAACAGCACTGCGTCCAGTCCGATCTGGATGCCGGCCCATGCGGGCAGGGCGACCACGCCCAGCTGGTTGAGGTGCACGCACAGGGTGGCGGCGGCCATGAGCACCAGCAGACCGACGAAGAAGTAGTTGCGCCGGTTCCTGGCCTGGTAGAAGGGGATCGCCAGCGCGATCGCGGCGGCGAGCGGAAACGCGGTGTTGGCGAGCGCGGAGAGCCAGCCATAGGGCGTGAGCACCAGCACGCGCGCGGCCAGCCAGAGCGCCGCGATCGCCGCGAGCTTGCCGCCGGTGGGCGTGGGCCGGCCGCTCCAGTTGCGGCCCGCCGTGAACAGGAAGCCGACGATCACCGCCAGCGCGAAGCCGAACAGCATCTCGTGCGCATGCCACAGCGCCCCCGGCAGGTAGGGCGCCGACAGATGGCCCGTGAACTGCAGGGCCCACAGCAGGATCGACACGGCGGCGAAGCCGCTGGCCAGGAGGTAGAAGGGCCGGAAGCCCAGTTGCCAGAGGGCGAAGCCGCGCGGCGCGGCGCGCGCGGGCGGTTCCTCGATGCGGAAGAAGGAGCTCATGGTCTTTCGTCGGAAATGCGGCGCGGCCCGTGCCGCTGCCGCCAGGCCAGCGCTGCGCCGACCGCGGTGGCGGCGAACAGCACGATGGCGAGTGCGTTGAAAAGGGCGCCCTGGGCGCGCAGCTGGAAGCTGCTTGCGCCCAGGCCGAGCCGCACCGCCAGCGAGAGGTGCAGCACGGCCAGCGGCAGGTAGAAGAAGTTGCCGAACTGCAGCTTCACGCGGGCGACGGCCGGCAGGATCACCGGCGCGTGGCCCATGATCATGCTGATGATGAAGCCCAGGCCCAGCGCATGCAGCGCGCTGTCGCGGGCCGGCAGGCCGAGGGCCGTCGCGCCCCAGGCGAGGCCGCCGATGGCGAGCCAGACGTAGCCGCTCAGGAGGCACACGGCCATGTAGCGCGAAAGCCCTTCGGCCCTGACCGTGCGGCGCGCGATGTCGAAGGTGAGCAGCCAGGCGGCCAGGCCGCACAGGGCGGCGCCGAACAGCACGCCGCCGATGCGCGGCGCCAGCGCCGACATGGCGGCGCCCCAGGCGAGCGCGACCAGCACCAGGTGCAGCATGAGCTGGGCGCCGGGGCGGCGGCGCATCAGGCGCGTCATCTCCAGCCGTTCCGCCGCGATGGTCACGACCAGGAAGGCGAACCACCACGGCAAGACCGTGCTGCTGTTGGCGCCCACGGCCAGCAGCACGTTGCCCGTGAACCAGGCCACGGCGCTGGCCAGCAGCAGCGCGGTGTGCGCGGCGGGCTGGCGCCGCAGCAGGAGCCCGTTGACGATCACGAAGGCGCCCGCGGCGAGCACGAAGAAGAGGGCGGCGAGGCCGCTCGCGTCGGCCAGCACGGCGACACCGCCGGCGCCGGACGCCAGCGGGGCGATCCAGGCGGCGGGATGCTTGAAGGCCACGGCGCGCTCGATGGAGATCACCGTCCCCATGAAGCCGCACATCATGAGCGCCGCATGCGAGAGCGCGGCGCGGGTGAGCCAGGGCGCGTCGACGGCGATGGGCAGGGCGATGCCCACGCGCAGCAGTCCGCCGGCGATGCCCGCCAGCAGGGATGCGGCGACGCAGGCGAGCAGCGTGCCGCCGAGGGCGGCGCGGGGGCTCACCAGCCCATGAAGCCGCGGGCTTGCTCGCTCATACGCTCGGGCGTCCATGGCGGTTCCCAGACCAGCTCCACGTGGATCAGCATGTCGGGCGGCAGGGCCCGATCGAGCTGGGTTTCGATGTCGTCGACGATGACGTCCGTGACCGGGCAGGCCGCCGAGGTCATGGTCACGTCCAGGTCGATGCGATTATCCTTGACGACGACGCCGTACACCAGGCCGACGTCGACGATGTTCAGGGCCACTTCCGGGTCGACCACGCGTTCGAGCGCGTCGACGATGAGCGGCAGCAGTTCCTGCGGCCCGTCATAGATGAAGCGGTTCTCGTCGCTCATCACACGGCCCTCGCGCGCCGGGCCTTGGCCTCCGCCTGCGGGTGGAACAGCACCTGCGCAAGCTCCTGGCGGTTGTTGACCAGGTGGGCGAGCGTGTACTTGTCCAGCACCGCGTAGAAGGCCTGGATCGCCTCGCCCAGCACACCGCGCAGGCGGCAGTTCGGCGCGATCGCGCAATCGCCGTCGGTGTCGCCGAAGCACTCGGCGAGTTGCGACAGCCCCTCCGTTTCGCGCACCACGCGGCCGACGATCATGGCCTCCGGCGGCATGCCCAGCTCCAGTCCGCCGCCCTTGCCGCGGACGTTGGTGAGCCAGCCCTGCTTGCCGAGGAAGTGAACCACCTTGACCAGGTGGTTCTCCGAGACCTGGAACGCGGTGGCGACCTGGGCGATCGTCGCGCGCTCCACCGGCTGCGTGGCCAGGTAGATCAGCACGCGCAGGCTGTAGTCGGTGAAGGTGGTGAGCCTCATGGGTACCCCGGAAAGATGAAGGCCGGCTGGTGCCGGCCTTTGAAGCTTACGCTTACCTCGCGACCGCGGCGACGTCGCCGGCTGGCGCGACCTGCGGTGAAGTTCCGCGCCGCAGCAGCTTGACTGCATAGGCAGCCAGCAGCACGGCACCCACGGAGAACAGGATGTCACCGGGGACGCGCAGCCAGACCAGGGTTTCCATCACCGGCGAGTGGATCACTTCCGCCGAGCGGGCGTACCACAGGCCCTTGGTGACCGCGGCGTACGCCTGGTAGATGCCGGCGGGCAGCAGCGACAGGAACACCATCATGGCCAGGCCGATGTTCAGGCCCCAGTAGGCGGGCTTGAGCAGGCCGTCGGCGTGCAGGTGGCGGGCATACAGGCCGCGCAGGCAGAACAGGAGCAGGCCGATGCCCAGCATGCCGTACACACCGAAGAGGGCGGCGTGGCCGTGGGCCGCGGTCATGTTCAGGCCTTGCACGTAGTACAGCGAGGCCGGCGGGTTGATCGCGAAGCCGAGCAGGCCGGCGCCGACGGTGTTCCAGAAGCCCACCGCGACGAAGTACAGCACGGGCCACTTGTAGGCGGCGAGCCAGGGGGTGCCTTGCGAACGCTTCCAGGTCTGCAGGGCTTCCAGGCCGATCAGCGTCAGCGGAACCACTTCCAGCGCGGAGAACACCGCGCCGACCGCGATCACGGACACCGGCGTGCCGGTCCAGTACAGGTGGTGCAGCGTGCCCAGGATGCCGCCGAACAGGAAGACGATGGTCTCGGCGACGATGGCGCGGTTGGCGCTCGAGGCGCGCACCAGGCCCAGCTTGGTGAAGATCAGCGCGATGACCGCGGTGGCGAACACTTCGAAGAAGCCTTCCACCCACAGGTGCACCAGCCACCACCTCCAGTACTCCACCATCGAGTAGTGGGTGTTCTGGCCCCAGGTGAGGGACGTCGCGTAGAAGCCGCCGATGCAGGTGGCCGACAGGAAGACCATGGCGATCAGGCCGCGGCTTTCGCTGGGCGTCTTGAGCGCGGGCCACAGGGCACGACCCAGGAGCACGGCCCACAGGATCAGGCCGACGAACAGCAGGTACTGCCACACACGGCCCATGGAGGTGAACTCCAGGCCCTGGTTGCCGATCCAGAAGGAGAAGTCGGTGCCGGCGCGCTGCAGGCTGCCCAGCCAGCCGAAGGCGGTGGAGCCGACCACGATGACGAGCAGTGCGTAGAACAGGAAGTCGACGCCCAGCTTCTGGAACTTCGGCTCCTTGCCGCCCAGCATCGGGGCGATGTACAGGCCGGTGGCGAGCCACGCGGTGGCGATCCAGAAGATGCCCATCTGCGTGTGGACCGTGCGGCTGGTCACATAAGGCAGGATCTCCGACAGCGGCAGGCCGAAGAAGGAAGTGCCTTCGACGGCGTAGTGCGCGGTGATGGCGCCCATCGCGATCTGCAGCAGCATGAGGCCGATCACGACGAAGAAGTACTTGCGGGTGGCCTTCATGGAAGGCGTGGCCTTGACGCCGACCAGCGGGTCGGCCTTGGGCGGGACGGCTTCTTCCTCGTGCTTGCTGGCGCCGTGCAGCCACAGCATGGCGGCGATGCCGGCCAGCAGCAGGATGATCGAGACCATCGACCACATCGCCGACGAGGTCGTCATCGTGTTGCCCACCAGCGGCTCGTGCGGCCAGTTGCTGGTGTACGAGACGCCCGGGTCGTTCGGGCGGTCGGTGGCGGCGGCCCAGGCGCTCCAGAAGAAGAACGCGGTCAGCGCCTGGCGATCGGCCTTGGCGGGCACGTTGTTCTCCACCATGGCGTACTGCTCGCGCAGCTTGGCGAAGGTCTGGTCGTTGCCGAACAGGGACGAATAGTGATCCGCGACCTGGCGGATCGCCTGGGCGCGCTGCGGCGACACGGTGACGGTGCCGGTGGCGGCGTCATACGTGTTCGTGCGCATCTCCTCCTTCAGGGCGCCTTCGACGGCACCGCGCTCGGTGGCGGTGAGCGCCGCGGGGTCCCTGGCGATGGCTTTCGCGCGCAGGTCCTTCAGCGCCACGGCTTCGCGGTGCAGCCAGTCGGCGGACCAGTCGGGGGCGACATACGCGCCGTGGCCCCAGACGGAGCCTTGCTGCTGGCCGCCGGCGGCGAGCCAGACCTGCTGGCCGCGCTGGACCTGTTCACCGGTGAACAGGACCTGGCCGTCGGTGCTGACCACGGACTTGGGAATGGGGGGCGCCGTCAGGTAGATCTGGTAGCCCAGGTAGCCGAGCGCGCCGAAGGACAGCACGAAGATCAGTGCCAGCCAGCGCCACAGGGTGGTGGTGTGCCTCATGTTTTTTCTCTCCTCATCGTGGACGTGGGTTCAACCGCCGCAGCCGCCGCCGCAGCAGCTGCTGCCGCCGTCGTAGGCGGAGCCGGCCTTGGTGCGCTTGATGGCGACGCGCCAGGTCTCGGGACCCTGCTCGAGGTAGCTCCAGTCGAACTGGCCGGGCACGAAGTTCTGGAACTGGAAGAACAGCGGGCGCGGATCGTGGTTGTTCACCAGCTCCATCGTCTGGCCGTCCGCCAGCTCGGCGAAGGTGGCGAAGATCGTGGCGTGCCGGGCGTGCGGGGGGATCGACTGGGCGTCGATGCGGACTGCGCTCTGGGTCATCGGGGCTCCTTGCGATATAAGGTGCATTTGGGATGCAGCAAATATCGCGGAGCCGGGCCCCCCGGGAGTTGATCTGGGTCAAAGGTGCTTTTCAAATGCACCTTTGAGCGTGCCCTCAGAACCGGCTGGTCCCTCCGCTGGCCAGCACGGCGGCCTGCACCCGCGAGCTCACCCCCAGCTTGCGCAGGATGTGCTGCACGTGGATCTTCACCGTGGTCTCGGCGATCAGCAGCGTGCGGGCGATCTCCTTGTTGCTGGCGCCCCGGGCGATCTGCTGCAGCACTTCGTGTTCGCGCGGCGACAGCTGCGCCCCGCCCTCGGGCTGCGGCGGGGCCTCCGCCGCCAGGGCCGACGCCGCGGGACCGCCGGATGCCTGGAGCGCGGCAACCAGCCTGGTCATGAGCTCGGGGCTGATCACGGGCTCGCCCCGCAGCACGCGGTGGATGGCCTGGACCAGCACGTCGCCCTCGATGGTCTTGAGGAGATAGCCATGGGCTCCGGCGCGCAGCGCCGCCTGCAGGTCCCGGTCGTCCTCGCTGACCGTCAGCAGCACGATCTTCGCCAGCGGTGCCGCGTCCCGTAGCTCTGCGATGGCCTGGATGCCGGTGGCGCCGGGCAGGTGGTTGTCCAGCAGCACCACGTCCGGCTGCAGGGCGCGGGCCCTGCGGACCGCCTCCACCCCGTCGGCGGCCTCCCCGACCACGTGCAGCGTGGCATCGGCCGCGAGCAGGGCGACCAGGCCGCGGCGGAACAGCGTGTGGTCGTCGACGACGAGGAGGCGAACGGGACTCATCGCATTCTCCTTCATGCCAGCGCCTGCGCGGCGGGGGCCGGCATGGCGGCCGGCCCGGTGGCGGGCAGTTCCAGCACCAGCGTGCAGCCCGCGCCCGGCGCGGAGTGCACCTGCACCCGCGCGCCGATGCGCAGCGCCCGCTCCTGCATGATGCGCAGGCCCACGCGCGTCGCGTCGGCGCCGGGGCGCTGCGGGTCGAAGCCGGCGCCGTCGTCGTGCACCTCGAAGCGCCAGTGCGGCGCCGGCTGCACGCGCAGTTCCACGTGGCGCGCGCGGGCGTGCTTGCGCACGTTGGACAGCGCTTCCTGCAGGATGTGCAGCACCTGCACCTGGACGTCGGGCGCGAGCGGCACGCCGTGCCCTTGCATGCTGAGCCGCGCCGGCAGGCCGGTCTGGTGCTCGAACTTCTGCAGCGTGGTGCGCAGTGCCGGCTCGATGTCCTGCTCGCTCGTGCGGGTGCGAAAGTGCAACAGCAGTTCCCGCACGTCGGCATAGCAGTCGCGCACCCCCGTCTCGAGTTCGGCGATCCCGCGCTCCGCGGCCGCGTGGTCGCCGCGCTGCGCGGCCTGGCGCAGCAGTCCCACCTGGATCTTCATGAACAGCAGCGCCTGCGCGATGGAGTCGTGCAGCTCGCGCGCGAGCAGGCCGCGCTCTTCCGCGACGGCCGCCTCGCGTTCCAGCGCGGCGGCCCGCTGGCTTGCCAGCGCGCTGGCGAAATGGCTGGCCAGCGCGTCGAGCAGGTCGCGGTCCTCGTTCGACAGGTCGACCGGTCCGCGGTAGAACAGGTTCACTTCCCCGAGCAGGCGCTCGTGGATGCGCACGGGCACGGAGACCACGGTGGTGAAGCCCGCCCGCACGCAGTAGCCCAGCGTCGGTCGTTCGGCGCTGGCGATCGGGATCACGCGCGTCTGCGATTGCACCGTGACTTCGCCGCAGTGGCAGGCCCCGGATTCGATGCACGCGTTCGCGGCGGCGAGGTCGTCGGGCAGCAGCTCGTGCGCCACCAGCACGAAGCGTCGGGGATCCTCGGCGCGCAGGCGCACCGCGCAGGCGTCGGCGCGCGCGATGCGCCGCACGTGCCCGGCGAAGCCGCGCGCCAGCGCATCGAGCGTGGGTGCCTCGGCGACGAAGGCGCTGACCTCGTACAGGTCGGCCAGGCGCTGCCGTTCGTGTTCGACGCGACGCGTCTTTTCGCGCACCTTCTCCTCCAGGTCCAGGTACAGCGACTGCAGGGTGCGGGTCATGTCGTTGAAGCCGGCCGCCAGTTCGCCGAATTCGTCGCCGCTGTCCACTTCGACGCGGGTGCGCAGCTCGCCGGACTGCACCGCCGCCAGCCCCTTTTTCAGGCCGGCGAGCGGCCGCAGCACGAACACGTAGCCCGAATAGAACATCAGCACCGCGCTGGTGATGGCGAGGCCGACCAGCGCGAGCTGGAACATCTGCAGCACCGTCGTCCAGCGGGAGATCTGCGCCTCGATGGCGGCGACGAGGCCGTCCACCAGGGCGACGAAGCCCGCGCTTTCCTGCACCAGGTCAGGGTCCGGCGTGCCGTCCAGCCAGCGCGCGCGCAGCGCCTGCCAGCGCGTGCGCACCGCGGTGAACCGGGCGCGCGATGGCGGTGACCAGGGCACGAACAGCGGCCGCGACGGATCGCCGCCTTCCAGCAGCGCAAGGCTCTCCTCGAAGCCGCGGGCCAGCGCGCGCGCCTCGTCGCCGTTGCCGGTGGTGTGCAGCACCAGCGCGAGCCGGTAGGTCTGCATGCGCATGCGGCCGGCTTCATTCACGGCCGCGGCGCCGCCCTGCATGTTCCAGGTGACCCAGAGGGTGAGGCTGATGGACACCAGGGCCAGCAGCAGCAGCCCCGTCCCGGTGGCGACCAGCCTGGCGGTGAGGGTCGGTGGCAGCTTCACGCTGCCAGCTTAGGGGCCGGCCGCACCCGCACCTTGACGGCGGTCAAGGCACGGCAGGGCCCCTCATTTCACCAGCAGGACCGGGATCTCGATCTGCGTGAGCACGTTCTGGGCGACGCTGCCCAGGATGGCGCGACCGAGGATCCCGTGGCCGTGGGTGCCCATCACGATCATCTGCGCCTTGTCCTTCTTCGCGGCCTTGACGATCTCGACGCCGGGATTGCCGACCGCCCAGCGCGTGGTGTAGGGGATGTCGTGGCGCTGCAGGAACTTCTCGATCGGCTTGAGCACCTTCTCGGCTTCCTCGCGGTGGTAGTCCTGCACGGCGGACGCGCCCACCATGCTCCGCACCCGCGGCGGCATGGCCGGCTGCACGTTGACCACCACGACGTGGCCGTCGCCACCGGCGATCTCGTGGTTGGTCACCAGGAAGGCGAGCGCCTTCTTCGTATAGGTGCTGCCGTCGGCAGCCAGGAGGATCTTCATGCTGGTTCTCTTGCGTCTTGTTCTTGGGCGGTAGGGGCACCGGTCCGTTCAGAGCCGGCCCGGGTATGTTGCCACGGGTCGGCACGGGCCGCGGGCCGCTGCCCCGTCTGCAGATGCCTGCCAAGCCAGCTTAGGCCGGGGGGCCCGGACCCGGTTGACATGCATCAAGTGGAGGGTGGGGTGCGGACCTTAGCCTAGTCCCATGCAAGCTGCCGCCCTCCTGCCACCGGTGCCGGTTGCCGCCGCCCCGGCGCGCGCCGGCGCCGGCGCGGCGGCCTGCGCGCTCGACGAACGGGCGGAATGGGAGTCCTTCAGCCGCCCGGCGAAGGGCCGCGACGACGCCTGGGAGTCCTACCTGGCCGTCGAAGGGATGTACTGCCCCGGCTGCTCGCTCACCATCGAACAGGCCCTGATGCCCCTGCCGGGCGTCGAGGACGTGCAGGTGAACGGGGCCACGGCCACCGCGCGCATCGTGTGGGCGCCCGCGCAGGGCCGCCCTTCGCAATGGCTGGAGGCCCTGCAGCGCGCCGGCTACCGCGGGCTGCCGGCCAGCGACCAGCTCGCGGCGGTGCCGCGCCGGCAGGCCCGGCGCATGATGCTGTGGCGCTGGCTGGTGGCCGGCTTCTGCATGATGCAGGTGATGATGTACGCTGTGCCCGCGTATGTCGCCGCACCGGGCGAGATGACGCCCGATGTGGCCGCGCTGCTGCGCTGGGCGGCCTGGCTGCTCACGCTGCCGGTGCTGCTCTTTTCCTGCCGCCCGTTCTTCGCCTCTGCCTGGCGGGACGTGCGCCATGGCCGCATCGGCATGGACGTGCCCGTGGCCATCGGCATCGCGATCGCCTTCGGCGCCAGCACCGCCGCCACCTTCGATCCGGGCGGCCCCATGGGCGGCGAGGTCTGGTACGACTCGGTCACGATGTTCGTCTTCTTCCTGCTGTCCGGGCGCCTGCTGGAGCAGCGGCTGCGCGATCGCACGGCCGGCGCGCTGGAAGCGCTGGCGCGCCGCCTGCCGGAGACGGTGGAGCGGCTGGCCGCGGACGGCAGCACCGAACGCATCGCCGTGCGCCGGCTGCAGGCGGGCGACCGCATCCGGCTGCGCGCCGGCGAAGTGTTCCCCGCCGACGGCCGCATCCTCGAAGGCGAGACGCAGGTCGACGAAGCCCTGCTCACCGGCGAATCCACGCCGCTGCCGCGCCACGTCGGCCAGCCGGTGATCGCGGGCAGCGCCAACCTGAGCGGCACCGTCGTGGTCCTGGTGGAACGCACCGGGGCCGCCACGCGCTACGGCCAGATCGTCGCCCTGATGGAGCGCGCCTCGGTGGAGAAGCCCGCCATCGCGCGGCTGGCGGACCGCTTCGCCTCGCCCTTCCTCGTCGCGGTGCTGTTCGGCGCCGCCGCCGCGGCCTGGTGGTGGTGGCCGCAGGGCCCGGGCCATGCGCTGGGCGTGGCGGTGGCCGTGCTGATCGTCACCTGCCCCTGCGCACTGTCGCTGGCCACTCCGGCGGCCACGCTTGCCGCCGCCGGCGCGCTGGCGCGGCGCGGCATCCTGGTGCAGCGGCTGGAAGCGCTGGAATCGGGCGCCTCGATCGACACCGTGGTGTTCGACAAGACCGGCACGCTGACCATCGACCGCATGTCGCTGCGCGCGGTGCGCACGCGCGACGGCGTGACCGGACAGGAAGCGCTGGCGCTGGCCGGCGCCCTGGCGCGGCAGTCGCTGCATCCGGCCTCTCGCGCGCTGGCCGCGGCCGCGCCCGATTCGGGCCTGCAGGCGCACGCGGTGCAGGAACACGGTGGACGCGGCGTCGCGGGCAGGGTGGACGCGGGCGGTGCCAGCCGCTGTCTGCGCCTCGGTTCGGCGGCCTTCTGCGGCGTCGCCGGCAGCGAACAAGCAGGCTTGGCCCAAGTCCACCTCGCCGACGAGGCGGGCTGGCTGGCCAGCTTCGAACTCGAGGAGACCTTGCGCAGCGGCGCGCTGGCTGCCGTGGCTTCCCTCCAGCGCCTGGGCCTGCAGGCCGAAGTGCTCTCGGGCGACCGGTCGGCCGCGGTGCAGCGCCTGGCGCAGCGCGCCGGGTTGCAGCAGGCGCGGGGCGGCCAGGGCCCGCAGGACAAGCTCGATCGCGTCGCCGGCCTGCAGGCCGCGGGGCGCCGCGTGGCGATGGTGGGCGACGGCATGAACGACGGGCCGGTGCTCGCGCGCGCCGACCTCTCCATCGCGCTGGGCGAAGCCGTGCCGGTGGCGCAGGCGCGCTCCGACTTCATCATCCAGGGCGGCCAGCTCGAAGGCGTGGCCGCCATCCTGCAGCAGGCGCGGCGCACGCGCGCCGTGGTGCGGCAGAACCTGTGCTGGGCCGCCTTGTACAACGCGGTCTCGGTGCCGCTGGCCATCGCAGGGCAGATGCCGCCGTGGCTGGCGGGCCTGGGCATGGCGGCGAGCTCGCTGTTCGTCGTGCTCAACGCCGCGCGGCTCGCGCGGCTGCGGACATGAGCGCACCGGCCGCCATTCCCGTCATTCCCGCGCAGGCGGGAATCCGGGATGGCGCGCCCGCCTTCGGCCGGCCCTGGATCCCCGCCTTCGCGGCGATGACGACTTTCTGACGAATTTCACATGGACGTCCTCTTCATCCTCATCCCCCTGTCCGTCGTCCTCGCGCTCGCCATCCTGGGTGCGCTCGGGTGGGCCGTGTGGCGCGGGCAGTTCGACGGCATCGAGGCCGAAGGCGAGCGCATCCTGCGCGGAGATTGATTCTGGTCAACAAACGCCCAGGCACTTGATTTTCGTCAAGCGGGCGGGTTTACCCGGATCGGAGACTTGTCGCATCTGAAAAAGGTGCTTCATGACACAAGCTTCCACTGCCATCTACAACGACACGGTCGTGCGGCAGTTCTCGCTGATGGCCGTCGTCTGGGGAGTGGTGGGCATGCTCGTCGGCGTGTTCATCGCGGCCCAGCTGGCCTGGCCTGAACTGAATTTCGGCGTTCCCTGGCTCTCGTACGGGCGGCTGAGGCCCCTGCACACGAACGCCGTGATCTTCGCGTTCGGCGGCTGCGCGCTGTTCGCCACCTCGCTGTGGGTGGTGCAGCGCACCTCGCAGGTGCCGCTGTTCGCCCCCCGGCTCGCCGCCTTCATGTTCTGGGGCTGGCAGGCCGTGATCGTCGCCGCCGCCATCTCCCTGCCGCTGGGATACACGCAGGGCAAGGAATACGCGGAGCTCGAGTGGCCGATCGACATCCTGATCACGCTGGTCTGGGTCTCGTACGCGATCGTGTTCTTCGGCACCATCGGCATGCGCAAGGTGCGCCACATCTACGTGGCCAACTGGTTCTACGGCGCGTTCATCATCGCCGTGGCCCTGCTGCACCTGGTGAACAGCGCCGCGATTCCCGCCGGTGCCATGAAGTCCTATTCGGCCTACGCCGGCGTGCAGGACGCGATGGTGCAGTGGTGGTACGGCCATAACGCGGTCGGCTTCTTCCTGACCGCGGGCTTCCTCGGGATGATGTACTACTTCATCCCCAAGCAGGCCGAGCGCCCGGTGTACAGCTATCGCCTGTCGATCGTGCACTTCTGGGCCCTGATCTTCACCTACATGTGGGCGGGCCCGCACCACCTGCACTACACCGCGCTGCCGGACTGGACGCAGTCGGTCGGCATGATGTTCTCCCTGATCCTGCTGGCGCCGAGCTGGGGCGGCATGATCAACGGCGTGATGACGCTCTCGGGGGCCTGGCACAAGCTGCGCGACGACCCGGTGCTGCGCTTCCTGATCGTGTCGCTGTCCTTCTACGGCATGAGCACGTTCGAGGGCCCGATGATGTCGATCAAGACGGTCAACGCGCTGTCGCACTACACGGACTGGACGGTCGGCCACGTGCACTCCGGCGCCCTGGGCTGGGTCGGCCTGATCTCGATGGGCTCGCTGTACTACCTGATCCCGCGCCTGTTCGGCCAGAAGAAGATGTATTCGGTCAAGGCGATCGAGCTGCACTTCTGGACCGCCACCATCGGCATCGTGCTGTACATCGCCGCGATGTGGATCGCCGGCGTGATGCAGGGCCTGATGTGGCGCGCCATCAATGCCGACGGCACGCTCACCTACACATTCGTCGAAAGCGTCAAGGCGACCTATCCCTTCTACGTGATCCGCGTGACGGGCGGCCTGCTGTACCTCACCGGCATGCTGGTGATGGCCTGGAACACCTGGATGACGGTCGCCAACGGCCGCGCCGTCCGCATCACCGTGCCCGCCGCCGTCGCCCACGCCTGATCAAGAGAGCCGAACACCATGAGCGACAACGCAACTTCCGCTGCCGGCTTCTCGCACGAGAAGATCGAGACCAGCAACTTCCTGATGATCGTGCTGATCCTGCTGGTGGTCGCCATCGGCGGCCTGGTGGAGATCGTGCCCCTGTTCTTCCAGAAGTCCACGACCGAGCCGGTGGCGGGGCTGAAGCCCCTCACCGCGCTGCAGGTCGCCGGCCGCGACATCTACGTGCGCGAAGGCTGCTACAACTGCCACTCGCAGATGATCCGGCCGTTCCGCTCCGAGACGCTGCGCTACGGCCACTACTCGGTGGCGGGCGAATTCGTGTGGGACCACCCGTTCCAGTGGGGTTCCAAGCGCACGGGCCCGGACCTGCACCGCGTGGGCGGCAAGTACTCGGACGAGTGGCACCGCATCCACCTGAACAACCCGCGCGACGTGGTGCCTGAATCGAACATGCCGGCCTACTCGTGGCTGGAGAAGAACCCGGCCGACGGCGCCAGCATCGCCGCCCACATGAAGGCGCTGCGCACCGTGGGTGTGCCTTACACCGACGAAGAGATCGCCAAGGCGCCCGCAGAACTCAAGGGCAAGACCGAGCTCGATGCCGTGGTCTCGTACCTGCAGTCGCTGGGTAAGGCGCTGAAGTAGGGGGACCGACCATGGACATCAACATCCTGCGCGAGATCGTGACCGTGGCCTCGTTCGCCACCTTCATCGGCATCGTCGGCTGGGCCTGGTCCCGCCGCAACCGCAGCGGCTTCGAGGAAGCGGCGCGGATCCCCTTCGAACAAGATTGAGAGAACAAGACCATGAGCGATTTCACGAGCGGCTTCTGGTCCGTCTACGTTGCCGGGGTCACGCTGGCGGGCATCTTCGGTTGCGCGCTGCTGCTGTGGTTCACTTCGCGCAAGAAGGTGGCGGCCAGCAGCGACAACACCACCGGCCACGTCTGGGACGAGGACCTGACGGAGATGAACAACCCGCTGCCCCTGTGGTGGGTGGGCCTGTTCATCATCACGATCGTGTTCTCGCTGCTGTACCTCGTCGCCTACCCGGGCCTGGGCTCCTATGAAGGCAACCTGAAGTGGAGCACCGCCGGCGAGTACCGCAAGGAAGTCGACGCCGCGAACAAGGAACTCGAGCCGCTGTATGCGCAGTTCACCGCCAGGCCGGTGGAGGCACTGGCCGGGGATCCGAACGCCATGGCGATCGGCGAGCGCCTGTTCATGAACAACTGCGCGCAGTGCCACGGCTCCGACGCGCGCGGCAGCAAGGGCTTCCCGAACCTGGCGGACGCCGACTGGCTGCACGGCGGCACGCCGGAGAAGATCAAGGAGACGATCACCAAGGGCCGCATCGGCATGATGCCGCCCATGGCCGCGGCCGTCGGCACGGCCGACGACGTGAAGAACGTCGCCAACTACGTGCTGAGCCTGTCGAAGGCGCCGCACGACTCCGTGCGCGCCCAGCTGGGCAAGAGCAAGTTCACCGCCTGCGCCGCCTGCCACGGGCCGGAGGGCAAGGGCAACCAGGCCATGGGCGCGCCCAACCTGAGCGACGACACCTGGCTGCACGGCTGGGGCGAGCAGGCCGTCATGAACATGGTCAACGGCGGCAAGACCAACCAGATGCCGGCGCAGGAAGGCAAGCTGACCGAGGCGCAGATCCACGTGCTGGCCAGCTATGTCTGGGGGCTGTCGAACAAGCCCGTGAACGACAGGCACGATGACGGCATCAAGAAGGAAGAGCACCGGGACAAGGACAAGCACGGTGACAAGGACGAGCACGGGGACAAGGACAAGCACGGAGACAAGGACAAGGACCGGTGAGGGCGGCGGGCTGCGGCCCGCGCCCGGTGCACCGGAAAGGGGCCGCGTCGGCCCTTTTTCTTTGCGTTTGATCAAACTCAAGTGGCGGATCGTGGCCGCCGCGCATCATTCCTCGCCATGAAAGTCATCCCGATCACCCCGGTACAGGCCGCGCCAGACGGCCAGGTCCAGGGTCTCTACGCCTCCGAGAGCAAGGTCTATCCCCGGTCCGTGACCGGCACCTTCGCACGCTGGCGCTGGGCCTTCGTGTGGCTGACGCAGATCATCTTCTACGGGCTGCCGTGGCTGCAGTGGGGCGATCGCCAGGCGGTGCTGTTCGACCTCGGCGCCCGCCGCTTCTACATCCTGGGCTACGTCCTCTACCCGCAGGACTTCATCTACCTCACCGGGCTGCTGGTGATCAGCGCCCTGTCGCTGTTCCTGTTCACCGCCGTCGCCGGCCGCCTGTGGTGCGGCTTCGCCTGCCCGCAGACCGTCTACACCGAGATGTTCCTGTGGATCGAGCGCAAGGTGGAGGGCGAGCGCGGCGCCCGCATGAAGCTCGACGCGGCGGGCATGGACCTCGAGAAGCTGGTCAAGAAGTCCTTCAAGCACCTGCTGTGGGGCATGGTCGCCATGTGGACCGGCTTCACCTTCGTCGGCTACTTCACGCCGATCACCGAACTGGGCATGGAATTCCTGCAGACCCGCATGGGCTCGTGGGAAGTGTTCTGGGTCTTCTTCTACGCCTTCGCGACCTACGGCAACGCGGGTTTCATGCGCGAGCAGGTCTGCAAGTACATGTGCCCCTACGCGCGCTTCCAGAGCGCGATGTTCGACCGCGACACGCTGATCGTCAGCTACGACACCGGCCGCGGGGAGCCCCGCGGCTCGCGCGGGCGCAAGGCCGACCCCGTGGCGCTGAACCTCGGCTCGTGCGTCGACTGCACCCTGTGCGTGCAGGTCTGTCCGACCGGCATCGACATCCGCAAGGGCCTGCAGTACGAGTGCATCGGCTGCGGTGCCTGCGTCGACGTGTGCGACGGCGTGATGGACAAGATGAACTATGCGCGCGGGCTGATCCGGTTCTCCACCCAGAACGCGATGGCCTCCGGCGGCGGGCGCGACGCGATCCTGCACCGCATCCTGCGGCCGCGGGTGCTGGTGTACGCGTCGATCCTGCTGGTGCTGACCAGCGCCGTGATGGTGAGCCTGGCCCTGCGCACGCCGCTGAAGGTGGACGTGGTCCGCGACCGCGCGGCGCTCTCGCGCATCGTGGCCGGCGGCATGCTGGAGAACGTGTACCGGCTGCAGATCATGAACGCCAGCGAGGAAAAGCAGCACTACCGCCTCGACGCCACCGGCCTGCCGGGCCTCTCGGTCGCGTCCGACCGGGTGGTCGAGGTCGGCGCCACCGAATCGCGCTGGGTCGCGGTGCGGCTGCAGGTGCCCTACGGCTCCGCCGCCCCCGGCTCGCATCCCATCCACTTCGAGATCGACAACGGCACCGATGCCCGCGTGCGCGAGAAGTCGGTCTTCCTCGTCCCCCGGTGAAAGCCTGAAAGGCGCAACGCATGATGAACGAATCGCAGAGGCAGGACAGCGCCCCGTGGTGGAAGCACGGGCACGTGTGGTTGCTGATTTCCGGTCCGGCCACGGTCGTCGTGGCGGCGCTCGCCACCGCCTGGATCGCGGTGAAGAGCCCCGACCCGGTCGTCGAGGCGGACTACTATCGCCGCGGCATCGAGATCAACCGCACCCTGGCTGCGCGCGACAAGGCCAACCTGCCGGCGCTGCAGGGCCGCAACCACGCCGCGGCCCCGGCGCAACAACCCTGAGGCGCGCGCTGCCAGGGGAGGGAGAAGAACGATGGTCACCCGCATGATGTGGATCGCATGGCCGGCCTTCATGGCCGCCTGCGTGCTGGAACTGATGGTGTTCGCCGTGGTCGATCCCGCGGAACTGCAATGGGCCGGGCACAACCTCCGCCTGTCGCGGCAGGCCGCCTACACCTTCGCGTTCTTCGCGTTCTGGATCGTGTGCAGCGGCGCCTGCGTGCTCACGACGCTGCTGCGCCTGGAACCTGCCGAATTGAACCGCTGCCCGTATCCGCGCGACCAGCGTCCGGCCGCATGCCCGGGGGAGAGCGGTGCGATGCCGCTGTAGCGAGAACGATCTACTCGTTTCGGGACAAGGAGCGGCTGCGGCCGCTTTTTGTTTTGGGTTCGGGCGCTCGGGGACGCGTGGCCTCCGGACCGGACCAGGACGGGTCCCTGTCCGCCTCGGCGACTGTCCTCCGGCGCGGGTGAGAGACTGGCGCGAAGCTGGCGTCGCGCCCGCGCCTCCCCCTTGATGTCGCCGAGTCGGACAGGGACCCGTCCTGGTCCTGCGGCGCGCGGGCGGGAGAGGGCTGTCCCCTGCGAAGTTCGCAGGAGCCGCACTGTTCCGCACCGTGCAGCGCCTGCCGCGACGGACCCTGCACTCCGAAGCGGCCGCGGAGTTCCAGACCTCCTCGCAGCCCCATGCGCTGACTGCCTCGGGTTCAGCGCCGTCCTTGCCGCCCTTTCGAGGACCGCTCTGCAGTAGGCACCGTCCTACCTGCGAATGAGGGCGTCACTGTCGAATCCGCTGACCTTACAAACCGAACATCCCGTTCGAGTTTGAAACACACAGGCTGAAACACTCCGAGCCCGGCGTTCCTTCCCTGAGGGGAACTTTGCCGGAACCCAGGAAGGCCGCAGCCAGTAGCCACGCGCAGTGTGTCTCGGACGTGCAAGCGGGGCGTCGATCAAGTTACGTCTCGCAGCAATGAAGTAACAGCCGGCGTTTGTCCGGCAGCTCAGGGAGGCGTCGTTGAACAAGAAAGTAGTCGGGATCGTCTGCGGGACGCGGCCGGAGATCATCAAGCTGGCACCCGTGTACCACGCGCTTCGCGCGCAGCCGGAACTCACCGTCCAGTGGGTGCACACCGGCCAGCATGGAGACATGGCCGCGGACATGCTGCGCTCCTTCGGCATCGCGCCGGACGTGCAGCTCGAACGCAGCGGTGCGTCGCTCGAGGCCTTCAGCGTCGAATGCCGCGGGCAGCTCGATGCGCTGGTCGCCAGGCAGCGCTGGGACCTGTGCATCGTCCAGGGTGACACGGAAAGCGCCTTCCTCGGCGCGCTGGCGGCCTTCTACCGCCGCGTGCCGGTGGCGCACGTCGAGGCCGGCCTGCGCACCTACAACCTCGAGCGTCCCTTCCCCGAGGAAGGCCTGCGCCAGATGATCAGCCGCGTGGCGTGCATGCACTGGGCGCCCACCGAACGCGCCCGCGAGGCGCTGCTGCGCGAGGGCATCCCGGCCGAGGCGATCCTGCTGACCGGCAACACGGTGGTGGACGCGCAGCAGTGGATCTGCAAGCGCCACGGCATCGTGCGCGACGGCAGGCCGGCCGACGGCCACATCCTGGTGACCGCGCATCGGCGCGAGAACTGGGGCGAGGAAATGGAGCAGACCTTCCACGCCGTCGCCGACCTCGCTCGCCTGCACTCCGACAAGCGCGTGCTGTTCCCGGTCCACCTGAACCCGGTGGTGCAGAAGCCCGCCCACGAGATCCTCCAGGGGCTGGACAACGTGACGCTCACCGCGCCGCTCGACTACCTGGGCATGCAGAAGGCGCTGGTGAATGCGTGCCTGCTGCTCACCGACTCGGGCGGCCTGCAGGAGGAGGCGCCCACCTTCGGCGTGCCGACGCTGGTGCTGCGGCACGAAACCGAGCGGCCCGAGGCGGTCGAGGCGGGCTGCGCGCGCCTCGTCGGCCCGAACCGCGACGCCATCGTACGCGAAGCCTCGCGCCTGCTGGACGACCCGCTGGCCGCCGAGCTGATGCGCAAGGTGGTCAATCCCTTCGGCGACGGGCAGGCCGCCCGCCGCATCGCCCAGGCCGTGATGGCGCGCCTGGTTCCTACGCAAGAAGATGCCGCCGTCGCGGCCTGACCCTGGAGAGTCCTCGATGAAGACCCCCTGCATCCGGCTCGCCCTGCTGGCGGCCGCCTGCCTCGCCGGGGCCGTTCACGCGCAGTCGGCGGTGGCACCGCCGCCGCTGCCGATCGGCTCGCAGATGGCCCGTCCCGAACCGGGCATGAGCGAGCCGGAGCGCAAGCGTGCCGTGCGCGCCCACCACCACAAGATGCACCACCACAAGGACGTGACGCGCGACGACAGCGTGGCCGCTCCCGCCGGCGCGCAGCCCACGAGCGCGGGCGCTGCTGCGGCGGCGACCGGCATGGGCTCGGGCGCCGCGACGTCCGTGCCGGGCGGTGCGGGAACCGGTCCCGGCCGCGAGAAGACCGACAGGGGCGCGAGCTCCTTCTTCTTCGGCAAGGACAAGAACAACAAGACGAAGTGAAGGATCGGACATGAAGCACCTGCGCAAATTCTTCCTGGGCCTGCTGGCCTGCGCCGCCCTCGCCGGCATGCTGGGCCTGGTCGGCGCGCCGGCCGCGCAAGCCCAGACCACCACCACGACCACGCCGCCGCCGCGGGCGCTGGTGCTGTACGACGCGCCCAGCGGCACGCAATGGGACAAGCTGGGTCTCGCCTACGCGATCATGCTGCGCAACCTGCTCGGCCACTTCCAGGCGCAGGTGGACCTGGTGCCGGTGCAGCAGTACACGGCAGGCACCGTCGAGAAGTACAGCGCGACCTTCTACATGGGGTCGGCGTACGACAACCCGCTGCCCGCCACGCTGCTCGCGGACGTGTCCGGCACGACGAAGACGGTGGTCTGGTTCAAGTACAACGTGTGGCAGCTGGCCTGGAACCCCACGTACAGCTTCACCGCCAGGACGGGCCTGGAGTTCGTCGACCTGCTCGGGATGAATGCCCAGCCTTCGTCGGCCAATCCGAACCCCGGCTTCTACGACACCGTCAAGTACAAGGGGCTGGACTTCGTCAAGTACTACCAGTACGACGCCGGCCGCAACGTCATCAACGCGGACCCGGACCTCGGGCACGTGCAGATCGCCGATGCCGCCAAGGCGCAGCAGGTGGTGGGCATCACCAACCCGAAGCTCGCGCGGACCGTGCCCTACATCACGCGCTCGGGCAACTTCTGGTACGTGGCCGACCTGCCCTTCAGCTTCATCGGCCCGCGGGACCGCTACCTGGTCCTGTGCGACGTGCTGCACGACATGCTGGGGAGCCGGCACGAGACCTATCACAAGGCCATGGTGCGGCTCGAGGACGTCGGCGCGCTGGTCTCGGTGCAGTCGATGAAGACCCTGAGCGACTACCTGTCGTCCAAGGCCATTCCCTTCTCCGTCGCCGTGATCCCGCGCTACCGCGACCCGCTCGGTGTCTACAACGGCGGCGTCGCCCAGGAGATTCCGCTGAGCCAGGCGACCAACCTGCGCACCGCCGTCAACTATGCCCGCGGGCGTGGCGCCGAGCTCGTGATGCACGGCTTCAGCCACCAGTACGGCAACATGCGCAACCCGCACACCGGGGTGAGCGGCGACGACTTCGAGTTCTGGAACATCGTGGACAACAAGCCGGTGCAGGAAGACTCCACGGCCTGGGTCCTGGGTCGCCTGAACAACGGCCTGTCCGACATGGGTGCGGTCGGCTGGAAGCCGATTGCCTGGGAGGCGCCGCACTACGAGCAGTCGCCGCTGGCCTCGCGCGCCGCGCCGCAGCTGTTTCCGAAAACCTACCAGCGCGTCGTGTACTTCACGTCCGACCGCCCGGACCTGTTCGCCGCGCAGAACCGGGACTTCGCCGTCGGCCAGATCTTCCCCTACGCGGTGGGCACCGACCACTACGGCCAGTACGTGATCCCGGAGAGCCTGGGCAACATCGAGTACGACATCCACACGATCGATCCGACCTCGAACTTCAACTACACGGCCGACGACATCATCCTCAACGCCAAGTACGTGAAGACGATCCGCGACGGGGCCGCCTCCTTCTTCTTCCACCCCTTCTGGCTGGAGCCGGAGCTGGGCGTGCCGGGCCTGGCCGACTTCCAGAAGACCATCACCGGCATCACCGCGCTGGGCTTCACCTGGGTCGCCCCGAGCCAGCTGCGCGGCCCCGCACCCTGACCCGCCGGACGAAGCAAGCGCCATGCAATCCGTCGTCGAATCCCCCACGCTCCAATCCACCCCCGAGAGGTGCCGCATGAAAATCCACCGTGTCCTGCCCGCCGCCGTGCTGGCGGCCGTGTGCCTGCTCCCCGGATGGGGCGGCGCGCAACCCGCCAACGTACCCCAGGTCTCGCAGCCCACGCTGCGGCCGACCCAGCAGCCGACGCCGGCGAACATCCCGCCGCAGACCTCGGTGTTCCAGCCCGCGGAGAACGCGGGCGTCTGGGTCCCGCGCACGGTCAGCTTCCAGGACCTGGGCTTCACCGAGCCGGTGGTGCTCGGTTATCCGGACACGATCAAGGAGATCTATCTGCCGGTGCCGCCCGGCGTGAACCTCTCGGGCGCGGTGCTGCAGCTCGATGCGAGCTACGTGCGCGCCGACGGCGGCCGCACCACGCTGGTCTACGCCATCGACGGCGCGCCGGTGGTGGCCAACGGCTTCACGGCCGACCGCGGTGATGCCAGCGCGCAGATCCCGGTGGACGGCAAGCCGCGGCCCAGCGGCTTCGTGCGCCTGAACGTCGACTGGCGCACGGCCGTCGCGCGGGAGAACACCTGCGCCGACGCGCGCACCCCCGGCAACATCCTGCGCATCGAGCCGACCAGCCGCTTCGTGTTCCGCTACGACGGCTCCGGCATCCGCGACCTGACCACCGCGTGGGGCGCGCTGCCCAGCCGGCCGACGATCCTGATCCAGTCCAACAAGATCGCCCCCGAGATCTACGACGCCGCCTGGCGCGTCGGCGTGGCGCTGGAGCGCGCCGGCAAGCGCCCGTACTTCAAGACGGCCGACGGCAGCGCCTCGACCCAGGCCATGGGCGCGGCGCCGGCGCAGCCCGGCGCGGCGCCGAGCGGCCCCGGCGAGCCGGACATCATCATCGGCGGCGCCGGTGGCCAGCAGGTCGGCTCCAAGCAGATCACGTTGTCGAACCAGAACGGCCGCCCGGTGATCCTGGTCGCGCCCGATGCCGGCGCGCAGGCCGCGGCGTTGTTCACGCAGATCTGGCAGCAGGCCGCCGCCGGCACCAACCTGACGGTGACCGCGGTCGACACGCCGAAGAACAACGACTCCAACGCGGTGTCGCTGCAGTACCTGGGCGCCAAGCCGGCGAGCTTCGACGTGCTGGCGCATGCCGACTGGAACGCCACCTTCGACATCGGCGCCGTGGCCGCCGATGGCAAGGGCCCCGGCACGCTGGTGATCGACGTGGCGGCCTCGCCGAGTGCCGCGCGCACGCCGCCGGTGGTCTCGGTGTTCATGAACGACGTGCTGCTGGGCGCCAAGGAGATGGAGGCCAACGGCAAGCGCGAGCGCATCGTCGCGCCGGTGCCGCGCTACGCGCTGCAGACCCGCAACGTGATCCGCGTGTCCTTCGTGCGGCAACTCGCCTCCGACCGATGCCGCGAGACGCCCGAGCCCTATCCGGTCTCCGTGCTGCCTTCCAGCCACATGCTGCTGGACACGATCGCGCCGGCGAGCGACTTCACCGGCCTGATGGCGAAGTTCGCCTCCGGCGGCACGCTGCTGGTTCCGCAAGGGCACCTGAACGACGCCACCGGCACGCTGCCGCGCGTGATCCGCATGGCCGCCAGCACCGGGCTGTCGCCTTCGAAGGCGAAGTTCCAGCCGGTCGCCGACGGTTCGCATCCGAAGGTCGATGGTCCCTACCTCGCCGTGGACGTGCTGCCCGACGGCGTCGCCGAAGGCGTGAAGCCCGAGAACGACCGCCTGTTCCTGGCGGGCAGCAAGGACCAACCGCTGCTCGACGTGCGCGGCCTGAACCGCGTCGGCATCCTGGAGGTCAACGGCAAGGGCGACGACATCGGCGCGGTGTACCGCACGATGGGCCAGCAGGCGCCGAGCATGGAAAAGCCGATCCAGCTTTCCAGCGGCAACCTGGCCATCATGGGCAACAACGGCCTGCGCACCGAAGTCAACACCCGCGATCCCTCGGGGCAGGGCGTCATGAAGGAAGCGGCGCCGGGCCTGTTCGAGCGCGGCTACTGGTGGCTGCTGCCGATCATCCTGGTGGCGCTGTTCGTCGGCCTGCTGGTCTTCGCGAGCCGCATGCGCCGCCGCAAGGCGATGGCGGGTGACCGCTGAGCGTTGAAGCGACCGCGCGGCCCCGGGGCCGCGTGGTCGCGCCGACAAGCAAACCAACAGCCGAAGCAAGCAGGCGAGGAAGGAAAGCAGTATGAATTGGGACTTGTTGATTGCCGACTACAACTCCGCGCTGGAGGTGCTCGCGGCGATCCTCGCGCTGGTCATCTTCGTGTCCTCGCTGGACGACCTGTTCATCGATTGCTGGTACTGGGCGCGGCGCCTGTTCCGCCGGGCCCGGGTGGAGCGCAGTCCGCAGTACCGGCGCCTGAGCGTCGAACAGCTGCGGGACCGCGCGGAGCAGCCGATGGCCATCATGGTCCCGGCCTGGCAGGAAAGCGACGTGATCGCCGCCATGGTGCAGAACATGGTGGAAGTGATGGAGTACCGCAACTACCGCGTCTTCGTCGGCACCTATCCGAACGACCAGGCGACCATCGACGAAGTCGAGCGCATGGCCAGGCGCTATCCGCAGGTGCAGCGCGTCGAGGTGCCGCACCCCGGGCCGACCAGCAAGGCCGACTGCCTGAACGCCGTGGTGGCCGCGATCTTCGACCACGAGCGCGAAGCGAACCTGGAGTTCGCCGGCGTCGTGCTGCACGACAGCGAGGACGTGCTCCATCCGCTCGAACTGAAGTTCTTCAACTATCTGCTGCCGCGCAAGGACATGATCCAGCTGCCGGTGGCATCGCTGGAGCGCGAGTGGTACGAGCTGGTGGCCGGCACCTACATGGACGAATTCGCCGAGAGCCACGCCAAGGAAATGGTGGTGCGCGAGAGCGTCTCCGGCATGGTGCCTTCGGCGGGCGTCGGCACCTGCTTCTCGCGCAAGGCGCTGCTCGGCCTGATCGGCGCGACGCGCAACAAGCCCTTCAACGTCGACAGCCTGACCGAGGACTACGACGTGGGCATGCGCCTGTCGCAGATGGGGATGCAGTCGATCTTCGGCGTGTTCCCGGTCACCTTCCACATCAACCGCACCGCCTGGGGCAGCAACAAGCGGCGCGAGCTGCTGATGCAGATGCCGCTGTGCGTGCGCGAGTACTTCCCGGACAACTTCCGCGCCGCCTACCGGCAGAAGGCACGCTGGGTGCTGGGGATCGGCCTGCAGAGCTGGGAGCAGATCAAGTGGCGGGGCCGCACGACGGCGGCGCGCTACCTGCTGCTGCACGACCGCAAGGGCGTGCTCACCTCCTTCGTGAGCATCCTCGCGTACATCCTCGTCGCCCACTTCATCATCTTCCACGTCGGACTCGCCACCGGGTGGTGGCATGCCTACTACCCTTCGCTGTTCCAGGAAGGGAGCATCTGGCGCAAGATGATCTACGTCAACGCGTTCTTCCTTGCGATCCGCGCGGCGCACCGGGTGTACTTCACCTCGGCGCTGTACGGGTGGGAACACGGGTTGATGGCGCTGCCGCGCATGGTGGTCGGCAACTTCGTCAACTGCATGGCGGTGGCGCGCGCCTGGAAGATGTACCTGTCCTACCTGTTCAAGGGCACGCGCCTCGCGTGGGACAAGACGGCGCACGAATTCCCCAGCAGCGCGCAACTGGCGCGCCGCCGCCAGCGCCTGGGCGAGCTGCTCACCTCCTGGAACGCGGTGGAGCAGGGTGCGCTGGAACGTGCGCTGGAAAAGCAGGCCGGCGCCGACGTGCCGCTCGGTCGCGTGCTGGTCTCCAACGGCTGGCTCGATGAGGAAACGCTGGCCGAGGCCATCGCCTACCAGGCCGACCTGCCGCGCGCCCACCTCACCGCGGACCTGGTGCGCAAGCACGCGGTGGACCTGCCCATCGAGCTGGCGATCCGCCACCGCGCCATCCACATGGGGCGCAACAAGAACAACCGCGCCGTCCTCGCCGTGGCGAGCCCGCTGTCGGAGCAGTCGCTGGCGGACATCACGCAGGCGATCGGCGAAGAGCCCGTGCAACGCATCGCCCGCGAAGGCGAAGTCGCGGTGGCGCTGCGCCTGCTGCGCGAAGGAGGGCACGCAGGCAAGGCGCCGGCGATCCCGCACGGCCCCTTGCTGGGCGACCTGCTGATCGAGCGCGGCGTGCTGCGCCGCGAGGAGTTCGAAGCTGCGATGCGCGACTACAAACCCGACCAGCATGGCCGCATCGGCGACTACCTGGTGGAACGCCGCGTGATCCAGCGCGAGATGCTGGAGACGGTGGCCCAGGAACAAAGGAGCTTCTTTGCCCGCGCGGCGGCGCAACCGGAACAGCACCGGGGATTCTTCGGCAAGCCTTCCATGCAACCCACCTGAGTCGCACCTTCATGGCACAACAACAACGAAACGCGCTGGCCCTGGCCGCCGTGCTGGCCCTCGCTTCCTTCTCCGCGGCGGGGCAACCGGCTGCGGCGGGCGCCGCCGCGCGCGGCAGCCAGGCCGCCCATGCGGCCGCCGACGCCGGCTACAAGGCCTACGCGCGGCGCGACTACCCGGGCGCCGCGGAGCTCGCGCGCCGCGCCACGCAACTCGCGCCCGACCGGCGCGACTACTGGCTGCTCCTGGGCGAGTCGCTGCTGGCCAGCGGCGATGCCGCGGGGGCGGAGCAGGCGCTCGCCCGTGCCGGCCAGGTGGCGGGCGACGACGCGGCGCTGGGCCGCGCCCGCGCGGACCTCGCGCGCACGCGGGCGCAGGCGGCCGGTGCGGCGATGTACCAGGCGCTGCAGGCCGGCGACGTGAAGGGCGCGATCGCGCAGGGCACCGATGCCGTGCGCTGGGCGCCCGAGAACGCGGGCTACCGGCTGGTGCTGGTGCACGCGCTGCTGCGCGATCGCCGCTTCGCCGATGCCGAGCGCGTGAGCAGCGAGACGATCGCACTGCTGCCGGACAGCGCCGCGCCGCTGGCGCTGCGTGCCTACGCGCGCCAGGGCCTGAACCGGCCCGCCGAAGCCGGCGCCGACCTGGATAGGGCGTTGCAGCAGCGCGGGCTGGACGCCGCGACGCAGCGCCAGTTGCGCCTGGTCGCGGCCGACCTCGCGCTCGCGCAGGGCAACGGCGAACGCGCCTTGCAGGTGCTCGCCGCCTTGCCGGCCACCGATGCCGACGCGGATCCGCGGCGCGAGTTCGCGCGCCAGCGCATCGCCAGGCCGGCCGGCGGCGCGGCCTATGCTCTCAATGCGCCCGCCATCGACTGCAGCAAGGCCGATGCTTCGCAGGCGTGCACGCTGCAGGCTGCCGCGGCGCCGCCCTCGCCGGGCTTCGCCAACGCCACTGCGGCCTACCGTGCGCTGGAACAGAAGGACGTCCAGCGCGCACTGGAGCAGGCGCGGCTCGCCACGGCCGCTTCGCCGGCGCAGCGCGACTGGCAGTTGATGCACATGAACGCGGCCCTGGCGGCCGATGCCTGGGCCGAGGCCGAGCGCGCCGCCACCGCGGCACTGGACCTGCGGCCCGATGCGCAGACGCTGGCGCAGCGCTCCATCATCCGCCGCAAGGTGGGCAACGTCGCCGGCGCCAACGCGGATGCCGAGGCCGCGCTGCAGGCCGGGCAACTGCCGGCGCAGACGGAGGCCGGCCTGCTGGCCGACATGGGCCGCACGCGCGAGGCCCGCGAACGGCTCGCCGCCGTGCCGGCCGGCGAAGTCACGCCGCAGAACCGGCTCGACCTGGCGTACTTGTCCACCCGCATCGGCGACAGCGAAGCGGCCCGCCAGGCCTTCGCGCAGGCCGACGCCGGCGGTGCCCTGCCGCCCGGCTCCCTGCTCGATGCCGGCTATGCCGCGATGAAGAGCCGGCACGACGAGGAAGCGGTGGGCTATTTCAGGCGCGCGATCGACGCGGCCAACGGGCTGCAACTGCGGATGGAGCCGCAGATGCTGTACGACACGCGGCGCACGGTGGCGGACCTCACGCGCAAGTGGGGCGTGCTCGCCTCGATCACGATGCGCAACGGCGGCGGCGTGCAACCGGGCTTCGGCGTCACCGGCGGCACCGGCGCTCGGCGCACCACGCAGGCCGGCGTGGAGGGCTACTACCGCCCCTGGGGCTGGCGCAACGGGGAGTTCGTCGAGCTGTTCGCGCGCGGCTTCATGACCCTGGACGACCGCGGCGGCGGCTCCACCGGCGGCGACAGCTTCCAGGGCGGCGTGGGGGTGCGGTGGAAGCCGCTGACCACGCAGAACCTGATGCTGTCCCTGAGCCGCACCTTCGGCCCCAACGTCAACGACGACTGGCTGGCGCAGATCGGCTACTCCTACGACGTCGGCAACGACCTGCGGGTGGACCGCCGCGACTGGACCACCATGCGCTTCTACGGCGAGCTGGGTCGCTACCTGGAGAACGACATCAACTACGGCATCGCCTCGCTGATGGTGGGCCGCAGCTACCTGGTGGGCGGCGACGGCCGCACGGTGCTGTTCCCGCACCTGTTCGCCGGCGTCGAGTACGACTCGAGCCTGGCGACGGACAAGACGGCGTCCGGCGTCGGCCCGGGCGTGAGCCTGCGCCGCTGGTTCCGCGAGGACGCGTACACGGCCCCGCGTTCCTACTGGGACGTGACGATGCAGTACCGCTTCAAGATCGGCGGCGACGACCGCATGAAGGGCCTGTACATCAACGGCCTCCTGAACTACTGAAGACGATGCGCGCCCTGTTCTGCGGCCTGGTGGCGGCCGTCGCATTGCTGGTGGCCGGCTGCGCCTCGAAGGCGGTTCCGCCGATCGAGGGCGTGGTCTGGCAGATCGACAACGAGCACACCGAGCCGCGCGGCGACTGGGAGCGCCTGGGCGTGCGGCGCCTGCTGGTGCAGTGGACGGTGGTCGACAACCTGGCCTTCGTCCCGGGCACCGAGCTGCCGGCGGGCAGGAGCATGCCGGACTGGTCGCGCATCGCCGGCCAGCCCTGGGCGCACGAGGTGATCCTCGGGCTGGCGGGCCGCTTCGACGAACGCAACGCGCGCGCGAGCCTCGAGGAACTCGCGCAGTTGTCGGCGCGCATCGCGAAGAGCCCGCCGCCGGTCAACGTCGCGGGCTGGTACTTCCCGGTGGAGATCGATCCCACCTGGATGGAAGCCTTCCGCCTGAAGGCGCTGCTGGCGCAGCTGCCGCGGCCCTTGTGGATCAGCGTCTACGACAGCGCCAACGTGGGCCCCGAGGAACTCGCGCAAAGCCTGGTGGAGTGGCTGCCGCCGGACGTGGGCGTGTTCTTCCAGGACGGCGTGGGGGTGCATGCGCGCGAGGCGTACGTGGCGCGCCACTACGCCAACGTGCTGGTCCGGCGCCTGGGCCGCGAGCGCGTGCGGCTGATCGCCGAGGCCTTCCGGCCGAATCCGGGCGGCGGCTTCCGGCCGGCGACGCTCGACGAACTGCGGCCGCAACTCGCCACCTACGAGGGCTTCCCGATCTATCTGTTCGAGGGGCCGCGCTACGTTGGAACCAGCCTCGTGCAGGGACTGGCCGCGGGCCAGCAACCGAGGTAGCCGTCGGTCCTATGAGGCAAGCGCCGGGCCTCCCATACCGTGTGCTGCAGAGCTTCGTACAGTGCGCAAGCCCATGAAGAATCTGCTGGCGCACGCGCGCCAACTCGCTGCGCCGGTCCTCCTTGCCTTGGCCTGGCCCGTGCTCGCGCAATCGCCCGGGGCGCCCTCCGGGGAGGCGGCCATGCCGTGGCAGGCGCTGCGTGCCGAAACGCAGGAGCTGATGCGCGCCGACGCGGCCCTGCAGCGGCTCGAAGGCGAACTCGCGCAGCTGCGGCAGGCGGCCGGCAGCACGCGGGCGGAGCTGGGCACCTTGCGCCAGCGCATCGGCCAGGCGCAGCCCTGGTACCGCTCGGCGCGCCTGGAGCAGGCCCTGGCGCTGCTCGCATTGGCCACGGCGGGGGCGCTGGCGCTGCTCGCGTGGCGCACGCGGCGTTTCGACGCAGCCCTCCGGCGGGACGAGCCGAGCGCGCCCGAGGCGCTGGAGCGGCAACGCGCGGACACCGCTTCTTCTGCGCAGGAAGTACCTGTGCGGCCTGCGATCGCGCCGCCGGCGGTGCAGCCGCTCGTGGCCGATCTCGCGCCGGTGGCTGCCCTGCCGCCCCGGCCCGGGGCGAGCGCGCCGGCCGGCGGGCCGCTGCGGGTCGAAACGCTCGCGGCCATCCTCGACGAAGCCGAATTCCTCGCCTCCCTGGGCCTGCACGCGAAAGCGTCGGACGTGCTCGAAAGCTACCTCGCAGGCAGCGCCACCCCCGCGCCCGTCGCCTTCATCGAACTGATGCGCGTGTGCACGCTGGCCGAGGAGGCGCGGGCGCTGCAGGCCGTGCGGCGCCGCTACGCCGAGGTGCACGGCGTGCCGGCGCCGACGCTGGAGCAGGTGGGTGCACAGGGGGGACTGGAGCAGCATCGCGCGCTCGCCGGCCGCGTGACGCAGGCGTGGGGCACCGCCGGCGTCCTGCCGCTGATCGAGGAAGCCCTGTTCGGCGCGCCCGGTCGCGACACGGTGCTGGGCGTCGAGGCTGCGCGCGAGCTGATCTGCCTGCACGCGATCGCGCAGTCGCTGGCCGCGGACGGCGCGGCCGGGCTCGCCGTCGCACAGGAGCCGCCGCTGGCCCCCTGGGCCCACGCGGAACACCTCGCCGAGGCGCAGGCGTTCGTGCATGCGATGGGCGACGACTTCGGCGGCCATCCCTTCGCGCTCGACCTCGACCTGTCGGTCGCGCCCCAGCCCCTGCCCGAGAAGGCGCCCGAGCCCGACGCGCAGGAGCTCGCCGCGCTGCTGCTGGCGGGCAGAGAAGCCGCGCGCCAGGCCGCAGAGCGGGCAGCGCGCGAGGCCGAAGAGGCCTTCAATGCGGCCGTCGCGTCGGAGCGCGCCCCGTTCCCACGGCGCTGACCCCCGCGGCCTTTGGTCCGCCGGGAGTGGATCCAGCCCAAGGCTCGCCGCGGAGCAGAAGTTGCAGCGACCGTGGGCTTGATTTTCTCCCTCTCCCGCTTGCGGGAGAGGGTTGGGGTGAGGGTGCCTTCGGACTCCCTCCCCCGTCATTCCCGGGCAGGCGGGAATCCAGAGAGCGCGAAGCGCCGTGCGCCGAACTGCAAAAGAGGGCGCTGATCGCGCCCTCTCTGGATCCCCGCCTACGCGCACTGCTGTCCGGAATAGATCCGGGCCAGTGCGCCAAGTCGTTCCGGCACAACGGAAAAGCTGATTGAGCGGGGGGAGAGATTCAAACACTGTATGACCCGTTGGCCGCAAAGCCGCGGC
>NZ_JAEQND010000007.1 GCF_016722765.1 Ramlibacter alkalitolerans
TACCTAAAGCGAACCGACGACCTGTCTCTGTACACGCAGGAGCAGCTAGACCAGGTCGCCAGAAAGCTCAATACACGTCCCAGAGAGACTTTGGGATTCGAGTCACCAGCCGAAAGGCTGGCATCCACCGTTGCATTGACGGGTTGAGACCGCCGGGGCCCAGAGCCGCCGCGCAGCGGCGGTGGATTCCCGCCTGCGCGGGAATGACGGGATGGAGCTCGCCTCATTTCCCATGCAACCACGGCTGATCCAGCAACCCGCTCCCCAGCATCTTCATCGCCGCATTGCGCGCCAGGCGCGGCTGCCCCGTGATCAAGCGCGGCACGGGCGGATCGCCCTGCCCGCGCAAGTTGCTGGATGGGGTGCTGTTTCCGGAGTGGCTCGCTGCTGCTCGTAGGCTGGTGGTGAGCTGCGCGAACCCCAGCGATGCGCGAAGCGCTGGGGTTCGCGGCCTTCGGCGCTCACCGCCAGCCTACGAAAATCGCGCGCTATTTCCCATACAACCACGGCTGGTCCAGCAGCCCGCTCCCCAGCATCTTCATCGCCGCATTGCGCGCCATGCGCAGCGGCCCTGTGGCATGGAAGATCGTGCCGTTGCGGCGCGAGCGCTCCTGCACCTGCGCGTCGCGCTGCCAGCGGTTCAGGGCGTAGCGCCGCAAGGCCGTCGGCACGTCGAGCGTGCGGTCGTCGGCCACCGCCAGCACGCGCTGCAGCTCTCGCGCATCCTCGATCGCCATGCCCGCACCCTGCGCCAGGTAAGGCCGCATCGGATGCGCGGCATCCCCCAGCAGCGCGATGCGGCCCTGCGCCATCGCGTCGGGCGAGGCCACCGGGGCACGGTCATGCAGCACCCACAGTCGCCACGACGGCAGCGCGGCCACGCGTTCGCGCACTTCGCTGCACACCGGGCCGAGCGCGGCCTCGAGCTGCGCCTGGGAAGCCGCGTGATCCCAGTCGCGGGGATCGCCAGGCTGCGTGCCCTGCACCACGCACACCGCATTGAGCCATTCGCCGCGCCGCACCGGATACGTCACCAGGTGCATGCGCGGCGCCAGCCACACCGTGACCTCGTCGCTGCGCAGCCCGGCGGGAAGGTCCTGTTGCCGCACGAGGCCGCGATACGCCAGGTGGCCGGTGGGCTGCGGCGGCCCGTCGGCCAGCACCTCGGCGCGCAACAGGCTCCACACGCCGTCGGCGACGACCAGCGCGTCCCCTTCGATCGGCGAGGTGCGCGTCGTGCGCAACTGCACCACCGCATCCACCGCCTCCGCCGATACGACCCGGCAGCCCGGATGCAGGCGCGTGCCGGCGGCTTCGGCCGCGGCGAGCAGCGCTCCCTGCAGGTCCGCCCGGTGCACGGTCAGGTAGGGCGCGCCATGGCGCCGTGCGATCGTCCCGCCCAGTTCGAGCAAGCCGAGTTCGTCACCATCGGTGCCATCGCGCACGCGCAGGCGCGGCGGAGCCACCGCCTGCTGCCCCAGCTCGCCTTGCAGCAGCTCCCATTCGCGCAGGATGCGGGTCGCGTTGGGCCCGAGCTGGATGCCCGCGCCGACTTCGGAGAAGACCTCCGCCTGCTCGAACAGGCGCGCCTCCCAGCCGGCGCGCCGGGCCGCCACCGCGGCCGCGAGCCCGCCGATGCCGCCGCCGCAGATCAGGACCTCTTGCGTCACCCCGCCAGCAGTTGCCGCAGCACGTAGGGGAGGATCCCGCCGTGCCGGTAGTAGTCCGTCTCGATCGGCGTGTCGATGCGCAGCATCAGCTTGACTTCACGGCAGTCGCCGTTCGGGTGCTTGATGATCAGTGCGGCCTGGCTTTGCGGCCTGAGCTGCGGGTCCACCTCGATGTCGACCAGTTCCTCGCCCGTGAGGCCCAGCGACTGCCAGCTCATGTCCCCCGTGAACTGCAAGGGCAGCACGCCCATGCCCACCAGGTTGCTGCGGTGGATGCGCTCGAAGCTGCGCGCCACCACCGCCTTGATGCCCAGCAGCTGCGTGCCCTTGGCCGCCCAGTCGCGTGACGAGCCGGTGCCGTATTCCTCGCCGGCGAAGATCACCGTCGGCCGGCCTTCGGCCATGTACTTCATCGCGGCGTCGTAGATGAACATCTGCTCCGCGTTGCCCTGCGCGTCGCGGTAGAGCGTCAGGCCGCCTTCCTCGCGCGAGCCGTCGGGGCCAGGCGGCAGCATCAGGTTCTTGATGCGCACGTTGGCGAAGGTGCCGCGCATCATCACCTCGTGGTTGCCGCGGCGCGAGCCGTAGCTGTTGAAGTCGGTCTTCTTCACGCCGTGCTCCAGCAGCCACCGGCCGGCCGGCGAGTTCTCCTTGATGGAGCCGGCGGGCGAGATGTGGTCGGTGGTGATCGAGTCGCCGAACAGCGCCATGATGCGCGCGTCGCGCACTGCGACGGGGGCCGCCGTGCCCGCCGCGGCCCCGGCCTCCGAGCCGGGCGCCTCGAGCCCGAAGCCCTCGAAGAACGGCGGCTCGGCGATGTACGTGCTTTCCGGCCAGTCGTAGGTATCGCCGGAGACACCCTGGATGTTTTCCCACAACTTGCCCGGGTCGCTCTTGACCTTGCCGTAGCTGGCGCGATAGCCCTTGGGGTTCATCGCGTACTTCATCAGCTTGTGGATTTCGTCGCTGGAGGGCCAGATGTCCCCGAGCCAGACATCCTTGCCGTCCTTGCCCTGGCCCACCGGCTCCGTCATCAGGTCGCGCAGCATGGTGCCGGCGATCGCGTACGCCACCACCAGCGGCGGGCTGGCGAGGAAGTTGGCCTTGATGTTCGGGTGGATGCGCGCTTCGAAATTGCGGTTGCCGGAAAGCACGGCGGCGCACACCAGGTCGCTTTGCGCGATGGCGTCGTTGATCTCGGGCGTGAGGTCGCCGGAGTTGCCGATGCAGGTGGTGCAGCCGTAGCCCGCGAGCGTGAAGCCCAGCTCCTCCAGGTAGGGCAGCAGCTTCGCATCCCGCAGGTACTCCGTGACCATGCGCGAGCCGGGCGCCAGCGAGGTCTTGATGTGCGGCTTGACCTTCAGGCCCTTCTCCACGGCCTTCTTCGCCAGCAGGCCGGCGGCGAGCAGCACGCCGGGGTTCGAGGTGTTGGTGCAGCTCGTGATGGCCGCGATCAGCACGTCGCCGTTGCCGATCGCGATGTCGCCGACTTCCACCGGCGGCACCGACTTCGCGTGCGCCGCCGTCAGCGTCGGCTTGTTCGCCTCCATTTCCATCTCGAAGCGCGGGGCCGCCAGCGGCGTCGGCGGGTTGTCCGTCGTGCGGTCGTCGGCGGTGTCCGGCTTGTCGATCAGGTGCCGCGTGAGCAGCATCTCCTCGGGCTGGTTGAAGCCGTTCTCCGACACGGGTTTCGAGAACAGGCTGCGGAAGGTGCTGGCGACCTTGCCGATCTCGATGCGGTCCTGCGGACGCTTGGGGCCCGAGAGGCTGGGCACCACGTCGCCGAGGTCCAGCCGCACCACGGTGGAATAGTCGATCTCGCCCGGCATCGGCACGCCGAACAGGCCCTGGGCCTTGAAGTAGGCCTCGAGCATCTTCACCTGCTCCTTGCTGCGGCCGGTGCCCTCGAAGTAGTCGAGCGTGCGCTCGTCCACCGGGAAGAAGCCCATCGTGGCGCCGTACTCGGGCGCCATGTTGGCGATGGTCGCGCGGTCCGGCACCGCGAGGGCCCGCGTGCCTGCCCCGTAGAACTCGACGAACTTGCCGACCACCTTGTGCTTGCGCAGCAGTTCGGTGATGGTGAGCACCAGGTCGGTGGCCGTGCAGCCTTCGCGCAACTCGCCCGAGAGCTCGAAGCCGACCACGTCCGGCGTGAGGAAGTAGACCGGCTGCCCCAGCATGGCCGCTTCGCCCTCGATCCCGCCGACGCCCCAGCCCACCACGCCGATGCCGTTGATCATGGTCGTGTGGCTGTCGGTGCCGACCAGCGAGTCGAAGTAGCAGACGCCATCCTCGCGCTGGTGGATGCCGCCCGCCAGGTACTCGAGGTTCACCTGGTGGATGATGCCGAAGCCGGGGGGCACCACGCGGAAGGTGTCGAAGGCCTGCATGCCCCACTTCATGAACTGGTAGCGCTCCTGGTTGCGCGAGAACTCCAGCTTCATGTTGAGGTCGATCGCGTCGCGGGTGCCGTAGTGGTCGACCATGACCGAGTGGTCGACCACGAGGTCGACCGGCACCAGCGGCTCGATGCGGCCGACATCCTTGCCCAGGCGCTGCGCCGCGCTGCGCATCGCTGCCAGGTCGGCCAGCAGCGGCACGCCGGTGAAGTCCTGCAGCACCACGCGGGCGACGGTGAAGGGGATCTCCGTCGTCCGCTCGGCATTGGGCTGCCAGTTGGCGACCTGGTCGATGTGCTCGGCCGTGATCTTGCGGCCGTCGCAGTTGCGCAGCACCGACTCGAGCACGATGCGCATGGAGACCGGCAGGCGTTTCACCTGCGGGTAATGATGGGCAAGCGCGGGAAGGGAATAGAACTTTCCTTCGAGACCACGCCCGGCCTTGAAGCTCTGGAGTGTTTCTGGGAACGCGTGCGCCATTCTCGGACCTCTCGTTGTTGCTTTGCGGCATTGTGCCGCCAGACGAGAGCTTGAGGTAAACGCGCCCTCGCGTCAGGTGAGCGGCAGGTAGCGCACCGCCAGCACACCCTCGATGGCGCGGATCCTTTCCAGCACCGACGCATCGACCGCGCTGTCGACATCCACCAGCGTGTACGCCATGTCGCCGCGCGACTTGTTGACCATGTTGTGGATGTTCAATCCGCCCTCGGCCATCGCGGTGGAGATCTGTCCGAGCATGTTCGGCACGTTGGCGTTGGCGATCGCGACGCGCCAGTTGGAGCCGCGCGCCATGCTCACTTCGGGGAAGTTGACGGCGTTGCGGATGTTGCCGTGTTCCAGGAAGTCGCGCAGCTGGTCGGCCACCATGCGCGCGCAGTTGTCTTCGGCCTCGCGCGTGGAGGCGCCCAGGTGCGGCAGCGCGATCACGCGGGGATGGCCCAGGATCGCGGCGTTGGGGAAGTCGCAGACATAGCTTCCGAGTTGCCCCGCGTCCAGCGCGGCCACCACCGCCGCGTCGTCGACGACACCCTCGCGCGAGAAATTCAGCAGCACGCTGTCGGGGCGCATCAGGCGCAGGTTCTGCGCCTTCACGAGGTGGCGCGTCGCGGCGAGCAGCGGCACGTGCAGCGTCACCAGTTGCGCGTTGCGCAGGACGTCTTCCACGCTGGCGGCGCGCTGCACCTGCGAAGGCAGGCTCCAGGCGGCATCGACCGTGATCTCGGGGTCGAAGCCCAGCACCTGCATGCCCAGCTTGATCGCCGCATCGGCGACCAGGCAGCCGACCTTGCCCAGGCCGATCACGCCCAGCGTCCGGCTGCACAGCTCGAAGCCGGCGAAGGGCTTCTTGCCCTCCTCGATCAAGCGGTCGAGACCGGCCTGCTTCGCATCGATGGCGGCCACGAAGCGCTGCGCCGCACCGAGGTTGCGCGCGGCCATCAGCATGCCGGCGAGCACCAGTTCCTTCACTGCGTTGGCATTGCCGCCCGGCGCGTTGAACACCGGCACGCCGCGCGCATCGAGCGCACGCACCGGGATGTTGTTGGTCCCGGCACCGGCGCGGGCGATGGCCTGCACGGAGGCCGGGATCTCCATCGCGTGCATGTCCGCGGAACGCACCAGGATCGCGTCGGGCTGTGCGATGTCCTTGCCGATCGCGTAGCGCTCGGCGGGCAGGCGCTCCAGTCCCGCCTTCGAGATCTGGTTCAGCACCAGGACCGCGAAGGCGGCGCGATCAGCCATGCTGGGACTCGAATTCCTTCATGTACTGCACCAGGGCCTGCACGCCTTCGATCGGCATGGCGTTGTAGATCGAAGCGCGCATGCCGCCCACGGAGCGATGGCCCTTGAGCTGCAACATCCCGCGCGCCTCGGCCCCCTTGAGGAAGGCCTCGTTCTTCGTTTCGTCCTTCAGCCAGAACGGCACGTTCATGAGCGAGCGATCCTCCCGGGCAATGCCGTTGCGATAGAAGCTGCTGGCATCGAGCAGGTCGTACAGGAGCTTCGCCTTGGCGCGGTTGTGCTCCTCCACGGCCTTCAGGCCGCCCATCTTCTTCACGTGCTGGAACACCAGGCCCGCGATGTAGATGGCGTACGTCGGCGGGGTGTTGTACATGGAATCGGCCTCGGCCTGCAACTTGTAGTTGAACGCCGTGGGGGTGATCGGCAGCGCGTGCCCCAGCAGGTCCTGGCGCACGATCACCACGGTGAGACCCGAAGGGCCCATGTTCTTCTGCGCGCCGGCGTAGATCAGCCCGTACTTGCGCACGTCGATCGCCCGCGAAAGGATGTCGGACGACATGTCGGCCACCAGCGGCACGCTGCCGGTGTCGGGCGTCCAGTGGAACTGCACGCCGCCGATCGTCTCGTTGGAGCAGATGTGCACGTAGGCCGCGCCAGGATCGAGCTTCCACTCGGCCTGCTTCGGGATGGCGGTGAACTTGCTCGACTCCGCCGTGGCCGCGACTTGGACCTGGCCATAGGTCTTCGCTTCCTTGTGCGACTTCTTCGACCAGTCGCCGGTCAGCACGTAGTCGGCACGGCCGGTGCGGCCGATCAGGTTCATCGGCACGATGGCGTTCTCGCCGATCGCGCCACCCTGCATGAACAGCACCTTGTAGTCGGCCGGGATGTCCATCAGCTCGCGCAAGGTGGCTTCCGTCTGCGCGTGGATGGAGATGAATTCCTTGCCGCGGTGGCTCATCTCCATGACCGACATGCCGCTGCCGTGCCAGTCCAGCATTTCGTCGGCGGCCTGGCGCAGGACGGGTTCGGGCAGCACGGCGGGACCGGCACTGAAATTGAAAACGCGGCTCATCGGATCTCTTCTCTCTCTCGCAGGAAGCAGGCAGGCGCCACGCGCCCGGGCCTGCCAGCATACAAGATGAGGATCCACGCCCATGCCGGCGGGGTCAACCGTGCGGGTGATGGAAACGAGCACGCGGCGCATCTACCATGCGCCATGGACCTCCGCGTCGCTCCGCCTGCCGCCAGCGGGATGCGCCCCTTCGGCGAACACCTGCGCGACTGGCGGCTGCGGCGGCGCATGAGCCAGCTCGAGCTGGCCAGCGAGGCGGAGATCTCGACCCGGCACCTGAGCTTCGTCGAAACGGGGCGCTCCAGCCCGAGCCGGGAGATGGTGTTGCGGCTGGCGGAACGGCTCGACGTGCCGCTGCGGGAGCGCAACGCGCTGCTGGTGGCGGCCGGCTACGCGCCCATGTACCGCGAGCGGCCGCTGGACGATCCGGCGCTCTCGGCCGCGCGCGAGGCGGTGCAGTGCATCCTGCGCAGCCACGAGCCCCATCCCGCCCTCGCGGTGGACCGCCACTGGAACCTGGTGGCCGCCAATGCCATGGTGCCGCACCTGCTGGCCGGCGCGGCACCCGCCCTGCTGCAGCCGCCGGTGAACGTGCTGCGCCTGAGCCTGCACCCAGGGGGCGTCGCGCCCCGCATCGTGAACCTGGGGCAGTGGCGGCATCACCTGCTGGAGCGGCTGCGCCAACAGATCCAGGCCACCGGCGATCCGGTGCTGCAGGCGCTGGAGCAGGAGCTGCGGACCTATCCGGTGCCCGCCGAAGCGCAAGCTACGCGGCTCGCCGGCGAAGTGCTGGGCGTCGCGATGCCGCTGCAGCTGCGCACGGATGCGGGCGTGCTGGCCTTGATCAGCACCGTGACGGTGTTCGGCACGCCGGTGGACGTGACCTTGCAGGAGCTGGCCCTCGAGACCTTCTTCCCCGCGGACCGCCGGACGGCCGACGCGCTGCGCGAACTTGCCCAGCGCACCGGCGGGACTCAGAACACGTAGCCGACGCTGAGCTTGAGGACGGGCTCGGCACGCAGCTTGCGGACATCCTGGCGCAGGCGCTGCCGCTCCAGTTCGATGTCCGCGGCCGGAACGGCAGCCGCCAGCCCCGGCGAGACTTGCAGGTCGACACGCGGGCGGCCGATGATGGCGCCCACGTCCACGCCCCAGGTGAAGCCGCGGCGGCTCAGGTCGGCCAGGCCCCAGCCGATGCCCACGTACGGACGCAGGTGCGGCATGCGCGCGGTGGCGGTGATCGATTCGCCGGTGGCGTTCACCGTGGTATTGCCGATCGTGAGGGTGCCGTTGCGGGGAACACCGTGCAGGTCGGCGCGGGTGGTCGCGTACACCGCGCCGAGGGAGGCACGGAATGATCCGTTGAACGCCCTCCAGTCGCCGTACACGCCCAGGTTCCTGAGCTTGAAGCGGCCGTCGTAATCGATGGTGTCCGTGCTGAAATCACGGTCCAGGCGGCCCAGCATCACGTCGGCCCGCAGGTTGACGCTCTCGGTCAGCGGCGTCGCGACGCCGATGCCGAAGCCCGTTCCGGCCGAACCGAACACCGCGACGTTGCGCTGCGCCGATGCAGCCGCGCAGGCCAGGCCCAGTGCCACCGCAACGACCGCCTTGCCCCAGATCTTCCCTTGCATTCCTCGCTCCCTGTATTTCGCCATGCAGATGGAGCCATGCTAAGGGGCGCCGCACAGCGCGCCAAACGTTCCTTGGCGCGCTGTGGTTTCCTGGAATCAGATCATCGGAACGGGCTATGTACGCGCCGGCAGGGCGCCGTCCGGCGGCTCCGGCGCGTCGGCGTCGTGGATCCGGCTTTCGAACGCGCGCAGGCGCTTGTAGACGGAGATCAGCTCCACGATCGTGCTCCAGCTGTACACGAGGTACTGGAACGATTCGGTCACCTTGTCGAAGGCGCGCGAGATCTGCTGCATCACGCCCAGCGTGATCACGCCGGCCACGACCGTCGGGCCCAGCGCGATCAGCGGCACCAGCACGCTCACCTGCAGGTACGACCACTTCACCACGTCGAAGTACAGGTAGTGGAAGAAGAGGCGAAAGTAGTTGCGCCGCACTTCCTTGAACAGGGTCGTCACGACCGGCTGCTGCGCGCGCGCGGGATCGTCCTCGCCGTACACCAGCTCCTTGCGGTACGCTGCCTCGCGCCGCTGGTTCTGGAACTGCAGGCCGGGCAGCAGGATCCCCGTGAACGCCAGCAGCACGGTTCCGAACACGGCCCAGCCGATCGACACCCACACCAGCGAATGCGGAATGGCGCCGACGATCGGCAGCTGCGTGATCTGGTCCGACAGCGTCCACAGGATCGGCAGGAAGGCCGCGAGCGTCATCACGCTGCGCACCAGGTCGATGCCCAGGCCTTCCATGATGCTGGCGAAGCGCATCGTGTCCTCCTGCACGCGCTGCGCGGCGCCCTCGATCTTGCGCAGCCGCTCCCAGTACTGCATGTAGTAGTCGTTCATCGCCTGCCGCCAGCGGAAGATGTAGTGCTTGACGAAGAAGTCGACGAACACGGCGACGATGATGTAGATCATCGCGATGTGCAGGAAGGTGGAGAGCTGCGCCCAGAACTGCGGCAGCGTCACGCTTCCCTTGGTGCTCAGCGCCTTCTGGACGAGGTCGTAGAAGCTGCCGAACCAGTCGTTGATCTGCACGTCGAGCTGGACCCGGTACCAGGTGGTGAACAGGATCAGGATCGTGCCGAGGATGGACCACGGCCACCAGCGGCGGAGCAGGAAGAAGGAACGGAACATCGCTGCGCCTTTTGTGCTTGGGGTTGTGCGGCGATCCTAACGGTTGCGCCATTG
Source organism: Ramlibacter alkalitolerans (assembly GCF_016722765.1). GTDB lineage: Bacteria > Pseudomonadota > Gammaproteobacteria > Burkholderiales > Burkholderiaceae_C > Ramlibacter > Ramlibacter alkalitolerans. The sequence goes on from NZ_JAEQND010000007.1 coordinate 9,704, forward strand.
CGCGGGGGCGCGCCGCCGCGAGTGAGTCTGTCGGCCGCCACGCACACCGCTTGCCGCGTGACGCGCATCCTCCGGCGCCGATGCTGCCCCATATCGATGGAAGATCATCCGAAGGAGGCAAAGATGAACTTCCGCAAATTCCAGCTGGTCGTGGTCGCGGGCGCCCTTGGCGGGGCCGCGGCGCTCGCTTCCGCACAGCAGGCCGTGATCGGGGCAGGGACCAGCGGCTCCACGGTCGCGACGCCGGCGGCCGCCAAGACGGCGACCGACATCCAGGGCAATGCGGCCCTCAGCAGCGAGGTCGCGCTGTCCGGCACGCCCCGGCAGGGCAAGCCCGGCACGCAGAGCGGCGTGGCGGTGACGGACACGAGGTCCATGGGCGCCGGGCCGGCGAGCTACTCCATGTCGAGCCAGTCGCTGGCCGGCCTGAGCAGTACGCAGATGCGCGAGCTGGAGCGCTACAAGGCGCTGCGCTAAGGCTGGAGAAGCCAAGGAAAAAGCGGCCCGCGGGCCGCTTTTTCCAGCGCTGGGGTTTCGCTTCGCTCCACCGCCAGCCTACAGGGTTGCCAGATCAGACCGCCACTTCCTTCGCCGCGTCCGCATATTCCGCGATCTGGTCGAAGTTCATGTAGCGGTACACCTTGTCGCCCTGCTGGTTGATCACGCCCATGTCGGCGGCGTACTCGGCCACCGTGGGCAGGCGGCCCAGCTTCGAGGCGATCGCTGCCAGTTCTGCCGAGGCCAGGAACACCTGCGTATTCTTGCCCAGGCGGTTCGGGAAGTTGCGGGTGGAGGTGGAAACCACCGTCGCGCCCTCGCGCACCTGCGCCTGGTTGCCCATGCACAGCGAGCAGCCGGGCATCTCGGTCCGGGCGCCGGCGCCGCCGAAGTTGGCGTAGTGGCCTTCCTTGGTCAGCTGCTCGGCGTCCATCTTGGTCGGCGGCGCGACCCACAGCTTGACCGGGATGTCCCGCTTGCCTTCCAGCAGCGCGGAGGCGGCACGGAAGTGGCCGATGTTGGTCATGCACGAACCGATGAAGGCTTCGTCGATCTTCGTGTTCTGCACCACGGACAGCGGCTTGACATCGTCCGGGTCGTTCGGGCAGCACAGCAGCGGTTCCTTGATTTCCGCCAGGTCGATCTCGATCACGGCGGCGTACTCGGCGTCGCGGTCGGCTTCGAGCAGCTGCGGGTTCGCCAGCCACGCTTCGACGGCGCGGATGCGGCGCTCCAGCGAGCGCTTGTCGACGTAGCCCTGCGCGATCATGTTCTTCATCAGGACCACGTTCGACTGCAGGTACTCGGCGACCGGCTCCTGGTTCAGCTTCACCGTGCAGCCGGCGGCGGAACGCTCGGCCGAGGCGTCGGACAGTTCGAAGGCCTGTTCCACCTTCAGGTTGGGCAGGCCCTCGATCTCCAGCACGCGGCCGGAGAAGACGTTCTTCTTGTTCTCCTTGGCGACGGTCAGCAGGCCCTGCTGGATCGCATAGAAGGGGATCGCGTGCACCAGGTCGCGCAGCGTGATGCCGGGCTGCATCTCGCCCTCGAAGCGCACCAGCACGGACTCGGGCATGTCCAGGGGCATCACGCCCGTGGCCGCTGCGAAGGCCACCAGGCCGGAGCCGGCCGGGAAGGAAATGCCGATCGGGAAGCGCGTGTGGCTGTCGCCGCCGGTGCCGACCGTGTCCGGCAGCAGCAGGCGGTTGAGCCACGAGTGGATCACGCCGTCACCGGGGCGCAGGGCGACGCCGCCGCGGTTGGAGATGAACGCGGGCAGCTCGCGGTGCGTCTTCACGTCCACCGGCTTCGGGTAGGCGGCGGTGTGGCAGAAGGACTGCATCACCATGTCGGCCGAGAAGCCCAGGCAGGCCAGGTCCTTCAGCTCGTCGCGGGTCATGGGGCCCGTGGTGTCCTGCGAACCCACGGTGGTCATGCGCGGCTCGCAGTAGGTGCCGGGCCGCACGCCCTTGCCTTCGGGCAGGCCGCAGGCGCGGCCGACCATCTTCTGCGCCAGGGTGAAGCCCTTGCCCGAATCGACCGGGGCCTTGGGCAGGCGGAAGGTGGTGGAGGCGCCCAGGCCCAGGAACTGGCGCGCGCTGGCCGTCAGCGAGCGGCCGATGATCAGGTTGATGCGGCCGCCGGCGCGCACTTCGTCGAACAGCACGTCGGACTTCAGCGCGAAGCGCGAGACCACCTTGCCGTCCTTCTCGATCGTGCCCTCGTAGGGGAAGATGTCGATCACGTCGCCCATCTCGAACTGCGCGACGTCGACTTCGATCGGCAGCGCGCCGGAGTCTTCCTGCGTGTTGTAGAAGATGGGGGCGATCTTGCCGCCCAGCGTGACGCCGCCGAAGCGCTTGTTCGGCACGAAGGGGATGTCCTGGCCGGTGGCCCAGATCACGCTGTTGGTGGCGGACTTGCGCGAGGAACCCGTGCCGACCACGTCGCCGACGTAGGCGACCTGGTGGCCCTTGGCCTTGAGGTCCTCGATGAATTGCATGGGGCCGCGCTTGCCCTCTTCTTCCGGCTTGAACGCCGCGCCGGGGCGGCTGTTCTTCAGCATCGCCAGGGTGTGCAGCGGGATGTCGGGGCGCGACCACGCATCGGGCGCGGGCGAGAGGTCGTCGGTGTTGGTTTCGCCGGGCACCTTGAACACGGTGACCGTGATCTTCTGCGCCACTTCGGGCCGGCTGGTGAACCACTCGGCCTCGGCCCAGGACTGGATCACTTCGGTGGCGAACCTGTTCCCCGCCTTCGCCTTCTCGGCGACGTCGTGGAAGTAGTCGAACATCAGCAGCGTCTTCTTCAGGCCGTCGGCGGCGATCTGCGCCACCTGCGGGTCGTCCAGCAGGTCGATCAGCGGCTTGACGTTGTAGCCGCCGACCATGGTGCCGAGCAGCTCGGTGGCCTTGGCCTTGTCGATCGCGTTGACCGCGAGATCCCCATGTGCAACCGCGGCCAGGAAGCTGGCCTTGACCTTGGCGGCGTCGTCCACGCCCGGCGGCACGCGGTGGGTCAGCAGGTCCAGCAGGAAGCCTTCTTCCTTCGCGGGGGCGGACTTGATCAGTTCGATCACGTCAGCGGTCTGCTTGGCCGACAGCGGCAGCGGCGGGATACCGAGCGCAGCGCGCTCGGCAACGTGTTCAACGTAGGCTTGCAACATGGGGTCTCTCAGTGACGGTTAAGGGGTCTTCATTTGCCCGGCTCCAGCAGGTTCACGGGCTTCATGTTCCTGGCGAAGTCGGCCTGTTCGGGGCTGACGCAGTCGTCGGCAAGGCGCTTGCCTTCCTTCTGGTTCATCAGCATCGACTTGTTCCCGAGCTGCAGCCACAGGGCGCCGCGGGCGGGATCCTCGAGGCGGATGGCGCCGGTACGGCTCTCCACCGGGTGCATCACGTACTTGTAGACGCCGCGCGAGACGAAGAAGAATCCATCGCGCTTCATCGGCTTGATGCTCACCTTCTGGCCCAGCTCGCACTGGATCTCGCCGGTGTGCACGCGCTTGGCGATCTCGAGTTCCGCGGCGTTCAGCTTCTCGGACGGATCCGCATCTTCGGTGGGCGTGGCTTCCTCGATCGCCTGGCGCTTGGTTGCCGGCGGTACCTTCTTGGCGGAAACCGGCTTCTTCGCGTGCGCCTTGTCGGCGGACCCCGCCGGCGTCTGCGCGAAGGCGCCGGCGGCGAACAGGGCAGTGACGAGCGAGGCAATCAGCAACTTCATGGAGTCTCTCCGTTGGACTGGGAGCGCGCGAACCATTCGCGCGCTTCTTCGGGGAGCGGTCGCCCGGTCTGGTGGGCCCTTTCCAGGACCTGCCAGTAGTAGCGGTAGCTCGCCCTGTCCTCGAGTTTGCCGTCGAAGCTGATCGGCGCCCAACCTGCCCGCTCTGCGGCTCGCAGAAGTTGTGACGCCTTGTGTATTTCGTTTTTCGAGGGTGCGAACAATTCCACGATGGACCGGATCTGGTCCGGGTGGATGCTCCACATCCGTGTGTAACCGAACTCGTTGGCTGCGCGCGACGCCGCGGCGCGGAACGACCGTTCGTCGCGGAACTCGGTGACGACACCGTGCGACGGCACCTTGCCGTGCGCATGGCAGGCCGACGAGATTTCCAGCTTCGCGCGCACCACCAGCGGGTGCGTGAACTGGCCCTGCACGCCCATGCCCTCCGACGGGATCGCGCCGCCATGGGCCGAGACGAAGTCCATCAGCCCGAAGCTGAGGGACTGGATGCGCGGGTGCGCCGCGATGTCGAAGGCGCGGTGGACGGCCGCCGGCGATTCGATCAGGCCTTGCAGCGGCAGGCCCATGGCGCCCGCCGCATCGAGGGCGCGGGCGGCGCGCTCGATGTCCTCGGGCCGCTCCACCTTCGGCAGCATGACGTGCACCAGCCGGTGGCCGGCCTGGCCCGCGATGGTGGCGATGTCGCTCTCGAACGCGGGATGGTCGACCGGATGCACGCGCACGGCCACGCGCGCATCGGGTCGCGCGCCCAGCGCGAGTTCGACCACCAGCGCCGCATGCTCCGCCTCGCCGCCCACCGGCGCGCCATCTTCGCAGTCGAGGGTGACGTCGAACACGCAGGCGCCGAACTCCTGCGTCATCTCCTGCTGGAGCTGCAGGCTCTTGCGCATGCGCGCCTCGACGCCGCTGTAGTGGTCGCACACCGGGATGGTGCCGGTGCGCGCCTGGGCGCCGAGGAGGATGGTGCGGGGATGCTGCACGTTCGTGGTTGAGCGTTGGGCGTTGGCGTTGGGCGTCGGGCGGGTGTCAGGACGCTGAACGCTCGACGCTCAACGCCCGACCGGAGCGCACCTCAAAGGAGGTGCGCGACCCCGGCCTGCTCTTCCTGCAGTTCCTTGAGCGTGAGGTTGATGCGTTCCTGCGAAAAGGCGTCGATCTCCAGGCCTTCCACCAGCTTGTACTCGCCGTTCTGCGTGGTGACCGGGAAGCCGAACATGACGTCCTTCGGGATGCCGTACTGGCCGTCCGACGGGATGCCCATGGTGACCCACTCGCCGTTGGAGCCCAGGGCCCAGTCGCGCATGTGGTCGATGGCGGCGTTGGCGGCCGAAGCGGCGGACGACAGGCCGCGCGCCTCGATGATGGCGGCGCCGCGCTTGCCCACCGTGGGCAGGAAGGTGTTCTTGTTCCACTCCTGGTCGTTGATCATGTCCTTGACCGGCTGGCCGTCGATGGTGGCGAAGCGGTAGTCGGCGTACATGGTCGGCGAGTGGTTGCCCCACACGGTGAGCTTCTTGATCGCGGCGACCGGCTTGCCGGTCTTGGCGGCGACCTGCGACAGCGCGCGGTTGTGGTCCAGGCGGAGCATGGCGGTGAAGTTCTTGCGCGGCAGGCTGGGCGCGCTCTTCATCGCGATGTAGGCGTTGGTGTTGGCGGGATTGCCGACGACCAGCACCTTGACGTTGCGCGAGGCCACCTTGTCGAGGGCCTTGCCCTGGGCGGTGAAGATCGCCGCGTTGGCGGACAGCAGGTCCTTGCGCTCCATGCCGGGGCCGCGCGGGCGGGCGCCGACCAGCAGCGCGTAGTCGGTGTCCTTGAAGGCCGTCATCGCGTCGCCGTGCGCTTCCATGCCGGCCAGCAGCGGGAACGCGCAGTCTTCCAGTTCCATCATCACGCCCTTGAGGGCCTTCTGGGCCTTCTCGTCGGGGATCTCCAGCAGCTGCAGGATCACGGGCTGGTCCTTGCCCAGCATCTCGCCGGAGGCGATGCGGAACAGCAGGGCATAACCGATCTGGCCGGCGGCGCCGGTAACGGCAACGCGGACGGGCTTCTTGCTCATGGAAATCTCCGAATGGAAGTTGCGATGGGGAGTCGAGAGGGGCGCTTGGCGGTGATGCTGATGCCCTGCGGGACAGCCCTGGAGTGTACCCGGGCAAACCCGGAGGAGTCAATTTGTCTTATGTCTTATATAAGATATGATTGGAGGCACACGTAGGCTGGCGGTGAGCGCCGAAGGCCGAACCCCGGCGATGCGCGAAGCGCTGGGGTTCGCGCGCTTCGCGGCTCACCGCCAGCCTACGCAAACACCCATGGCCGCCCCCACCCCCACCAGCGCCGAAACAGTGGCCGATCCGGCCACGCCCGCATTCAGCCCCCTCTACCAGCAGATCAAGGGCCTGATCCTGCAAAGCCTGCAGGCCGGCGAATGGAAGCCCGGCGAGGCGATCCCGAGCGAGATGGAACTGGCCGCGCGCTTCCGCGTGAGCCAGGGCACCGTGCGCAAGGCCATCGACGAACTCGCGGCCGAGAACCTCGTGGTGCGCCGGCAGGGCAAGGGCACCTTCGTGTCCACGCACGCGGAGCAGCACGTGCGCTACCGCTTCCTCAAGCTGGTGCCGGACAGCGGCGCACCGGAGGACCTGCCCGCCGAGCGCAAGGTGCTCGAATGCCGGCGCACGCGCGCGAGCGCCGAGGTCGCCCGGGCACTGCAGCTGCGCACCGGAGACCCGGTGGTGCAGGTGCGGCGTATCCTCTCGTTCGCCGGCCGGCCCACCATCCTGGAAGACATCTGGCTGCCGGGCAACACCTTCAAGGGCCTGACGGCCGAACAGATGGCGGGCCACCAGGGGCCGACCTATGCGCTGTTCGAGCTCGCCTTCGGCGTGCGCATGGTGCGCGCGGAGGAGAAGATCCGGGCCGTGGCCGCGGAGGAGCCGCAGGCGGCGCTGCTCGCGCTGAAGGCGGGCGCCCCGCTGCTGTCGGTGGAACGCCTCTCCTACACCTACAACGACGTGCCGATGGAGCTGCGCCGCGGCCTCTATCGCACCGACGGCTATCACTATCGCAACGAATTGAGCTAGCGCAAACGGACACGCATCAGGGCCGGCCCCAATTGCAACCTCGGCGTCAGGTTGTTCCGTTGAAATAGAATTTTGGGTTGTCCGCGTCCCCTTCCCCCATCTCCCCCCTCCGCCCATGCGCCATCCTGAAAGAAACAGACATATGACAGAAGCCGCCGGGAAGCGTCCTGAGTTCCGGAACATCAACGCGTTCAGGGATCTGCCGACCTACCGCCTTCCGGTCGCCGGCATCGTGTCGATCCTGCACCGCATCAGCGGCGTGCTGATGTTCGTGCTGCTGCCGCTGGTGATGTGGGTGTTCGACAAGTCGATCTCCTCCGAGATCTCCTTCGCCCGGCTGCGCAACGCCCTCAACACCGGCGCTTCGGGCGTGCTGCTCAAGCTGGTGCTGCTGGCGCTGCTCTGGGCCTACCTGACGCACTTCTTCGCCGGGCTGCGCCACGTCTGGAGCGACGTCAGCCACGCCGCGGTGGGCAAGGAATACGGCGCGACCACGGCCAAGGCCACGATCATCGCCAGCCTCGTGCTGACCGTGGTGCTCGGCGCCAAGCTGTTCGGCCTGTACTAAGACCTCCAGGAGTCAAGAAAAATGGCAGTCAACTACGGCTCCCGCCGCACCGTCGTCGGTGCCCACTACGGCACGCGCGACTGGCTCGCGCAGCGCGTCACCGCGGTGCTGATGGCGGTGTTCACGCTCGTCCTGCTGGCGCAGCTGATCTTCTTCCGCGGCGAGATCGGCTACGACAAGTGGGCCGGCATCTTCGTGCCGCAGCCGATGAAGATGCTCACCTTCGCCACCATCGTGGGGATGCTGTACCACGTGTGGGTGGGCATGCGCGACGTGCTGATGGATTACGTGAAACCGGTGGGGGCGCGCCTGGTGCTGCAGATCCTCGTCATCGTCTGGCTCCTCGGCTGCGTCGGCTGGGCGATCCAGGTCCTCTGGAGGGTTTGAACAAGATGGCTTACACCAAGAGCAACACCACGACGCGCAAGTTCGACGTCGTCATCGTGGGCGCCGGCGGCTCCGGCATGCGCGCCTCCCTGCAGCTGTCCATGGCCGGCCTCAACGTGGCCGTGCTGTCCAAGGTGTTCCCCACCCGCTCGCACACGGTGGCGGCGCAGGGCGGCATCGGCGCCTCGCTGGGCAACATGTCCGAGGACACCTGGCACTACCACTTCTACGACACGATCAAGGGCTCCGACTGGCTCGGCGACCAGGACGCGATCGAGTTCATGTGCCGCGAAGCGCCCAAGGTCGTGTACGAGCTCGAGCACTTCGGCATGCCGTTCGACCGCAACCCCGACGGCACGATCTACCAGCGTCCGTTCGGCGGCCACACCGCCAACTACGGCGAGAAGCCGGTGCAGCGCGCCTGCGCCGCGGCGGACCGCACCGGCCACGCCATGCTGCACACGCTGTACCAGCAGAACGTGCGCGCCAAGACCTCCTTCTTCGTCGAGTGGATGGCGCTGGACCTGATCCGCGACGCCGAGGGCGACGTCGTCGGCGTGACGGCGCTGGAGATGGAAACCGGCGACCTGCACGTGCTGCACGCCAAGACCGTGCTGCTGGCCACCGGTGGCGCCGGCCGCATCTTCCAGGCTTCGACCAACGCCTTCATCAACACCGGCGACGGCCTGGGCATGGCGGCGCGCGCCGGCATCCCGCTGGAGGACATGGAGTTCTGGCAGTTCCACCCGACCGGCGTGGCCGGCGCCGGCGTGCTGCTCACCGAAGGCTGCCGCGGCGAAGGCGCCATCCTGTTGAACAGCAACGGCGAGCGCTTTATGGAGCGCTATGCGCCCACGCTGAAGGACCTCGCCCCGCGCGACTTCGTCTCCCGCTCGATGGACCAGGAGATCAAGGAAGGCCGCGGCTGCGGTCCCAACAAGGACTACGTGCTGCTCAAGCTCGACCACCTCGGTGCCGAGACGATCCACAAGCGCCTGCCCTCGGTGTACGAGATCGGCGTGAACTTCGCCAACGTCGACATCACGCGCGAGCCGATCCCCGTCGTGCCCACCATCCACTACCAGATGGGCGGCATCCCGACCAACATCCACGGCCAGGTCGTGCTGCAGAAGAACGGCGAGGACAACAGCCCGCTCAACGGCCTGTACGCCGTGGGCGAGTGCTCCTGCGTGTCGGTGCACGGCGCCAACCGGCTGGGCACCAACTCGCTGCTGGACCTGCTGGTGTTCGGCAAGGCCGCCGGCAACCACATCGTCGAATTCGCCAGCGGCACCAAGTCGCACAAGCCGCTGCCGGCCGACGCCGCCGACCGTTCGCTCGAGCGCCTGAACCGCCTGGACAGCGCCACCTCCGGCGAATACGCGCAGACCGTCGCCAACGACCTGCGCGCCTCCATGCAGAAGCATGCGGGGGTGTTCCGCACCCAGGTGATGATGGACGAAGGCGTGCGCCAGGTCGCGGCGCTGCGCGAGCGTGTCAACGCGATCGGCCTGAAGGACAAGTCGCGCGTGTTCAACACCGCGCGCATCGAGGCGCTGGAGGTCGACAACCTGATCGAGGCCGCCCAGGCGACGATCGTCTCGGCGGCCGCCCGCAAGGAATGCCGCGGCGCCCACACCGTCAGCGACTACGAGCGCCCGGCCGACGATCCGGTCACGCCGCTCGGCCGCGACGACGCCAACTGGATGAAGCACTCGCTCTGGTACAGCGAAGGCAACCGCCTCGCGTACAAGCCGGTGAAGCTCAAGCCCCTCTCCGTCGAATCGGTGCCCCCCAAGGTGCGCACCTTCTGATAGCAGTTACCAAAGACCCAAGACATGCAAAAGCGCACCTTCCACATCTACCGCTACGACCCGGACAAGGACGACAAGCCGTACATGCAGACGGTGGAGATCGAGCTGCAGGGCGACGAGCGCATGCTGCTCGACGCCCTGATGAAGCTCAAGGCGCAGGACCCGACGATCGCCTACCGGCGTTCGTGCCGCGAAGGCGTCTGCGGCTCCGACGCCATGAACATCAACGGCAAGAACGGCCTGGCGTGCCTGACCAACCTGCGCACGCTCAAGGACCCGATCGTGCTCAAGCCGCTGCCCGGCCTGCCCGTCATCCGCGACCTGATCGTCGACATGACGCAGTTCTTCAAGCAGTACCACTCGATCAAGCCCTACCTGATCAACGACAGCATCAAGCCGGACCGGGAGCGCCTGCAGTCGCCCGAGGAGCGCGAGGAGCTCAACGGCCTGTACGAGTGCATCCTGTGCGCGAGCTGCTCCACCAGCTGCCCGAGCTTCTGGTGGAACCCCGACAAGTTCGTCGGCCCGGCCGGCCTGCTGCAGGCCTACCGCTTCATCGCCGACAGCCGCGACGAGGCGACCAGCGAGCGCCTGGACAACCTGGAAGACCCGTACCGGCTGTTCCGCTGCCACACCATCATGAACTGCGTCGATGTCTGCCCCAAGGGCCTGAACCCGACCAGGGCCATCGGCAAGATCAAGGAGCTGATGGTCCGGCGCGCGATCTGACGCAGGTCAAAAGACAACACGCCAAAACCGGAGCGACAATGGACGACGAGCTGCTCGATGAGCGTGGGCTGAGCAAGCTGCGGTGGCGCTGCCGCCGGGGCTTGCTAGAGAACGACCTGTTCATCGAACGCTTCTTCGACCGCTTCGCGTCGCGCCTGACCTTGGGGCAGGCGAAGGCGCTCGGGGAGTTGATGGACCTGGCGGACAACGACCTGCTCGACCTGCTGCTCAAGCGCAAGGGACCGACGGGCGCACTGGACCGGCCGGACATCCAGGAAGTGCTGGAGATGCTGCGCGTGCCCGCGGCCGCATCGCCGGGACGTGGGCATTGAACCATGACAGGAACTACTATGAAACTCGCTGACTACAAGGCCTCTCTCTCGTTCAGCAACGGCAGCCCCAGCGTCGAGATGCCGGTCTACCACGGCACGATCGGCCCGGACGTCATCGACATCCGCAAGCTCTACGCCCAGACGGGCATGTTCACGTACGACCCCGGCTTCATGTCCACGGCGTCGTGCCAGTCGACCATCACCTACATCGACGGCGACAAGGGCGAACTGCTGTACCGCGGCTACCCGATCGAGCAGCTCGCCACCACGTGCGACTACCTCGAGACCTGCTACCTGCTGCTGTACGGCGAGCTGCCCAACGAGACCCAGAAGAAGGACTTCGTCTCGCGCGTGACCAACCACACGATGGTCAACGAGCAGATGCAGTTCTTCCTGCGCGGCTTCCGCCGCGACGCGCACCCGATGGCGGTGATGACCGGCCTGGTGGGCGCCCTGTCGGCCTTCTATCACGACAGCACGGACATCAACAATCCCGAGCACCGCGAGATCTCGGCGATCCGCCTGATCGCCAAGATGCCGACGCTGGTGGCGATGGCGTACAAGTACAGCTCGGGCCAGCCCTACATCTATCCGAAGAACGCGCTGTCGTACACCTCGAACTTCATGCGCATGATGTTCGCCACGCCGTGCGAGGACTACGAGCCCAACGACGTGCTGGTGCGCGCGATGGACCGCATCTTCATCCTGCACGCGGACCACGAGCAGAACGCCTCCACCTCCACGGTGCGCCTGTGCGGCTCCTCCGGCACCAACCCGTTCGCGGCGATCGCGGCCGGCGTGGCCTGCCTGTGGGGGCCGGCGCACGGCGGCGCCAACGAGGCAGCGCTGAACATGCTGGAAGACATCCAGAAGATGGGCGGCGTGGCCAAGATCGGCGAGTTCGTGGAGAAGGTCAAGGACAAGAACAGCGGCGTCAAGCTGATGGGCTTCGGCCACCGCGTGTACAAGAACTACGACCCGCGCGCCAAGCTGATGCGCGAGACCTGCCATGAGGTGCTGAGCGAGCTGGGCCTGCACAACGACCCGCTGTTCAAGCTGGCGATGGCCCTGGAGAAGGTGGCGCTGGAAGACGAGTACTTCGTCTCCCGCAAGCTGTACCCGAACGTCGACTTCTACTCGGGCATCGTGCAGCGCGCGATCGGCATCCCGGTCTCGCTGTTCACCGCGATCTTCGCGCTGGCCCGCACGGTCGGCTGGATCGCGCAGCTCAACGAGATGATCGGCGACCCCGAGTACAAGATCGGCCGCCCGCGCCAGCTGTTCACGGGCTCGACCAAGCGCGACGTGAAGCCGATCGGCCAGCGCTGATCGTTTCTTGGTTCGACGGCAAAGGCCCGCTTCGCGGGCCTTTTTTCTGGGTCCCCGCCTGCGCGGGATGACGAATCCGGGGCGTCCGAGCCGTCATTCCCGCGAAGGCGGGAATCCAGGGCTTCCCTCCCTCACGGCTTCGCCAGCTCGTAGCGCGCCTTCTCCCGCGTCCCCACCATCAGCTGGTTCACCACCCCCATCACGTCGTCCACCAGCAGCACCGCCCGCTCCATCTCCTCCTTCTGCGCCGGCGTGCGCACGCACCCCATCAGCGTGACGATCCGGCGCTCGCCCAGGATCCACACGCTGGTGTCCTCGAAGCGCCCATCCCGCCGCAGGTACTGCTGCACCCGCGGGATGATCTCCTTGTCGTACAGGTACGAATTCGGCAGCCGGCAGCGCCCCGAGTGATAGCAACTGGTGCCATGCTGCGCGCGCACGTGCGCTGCCTTGCGGACCTCCTCCTCGGTCAGACCGGGGGGCCGCGGCACGGGGCAGCCAGCCAGGGCGGCGCTCACCTGCAGGAAGGGATCCTGGAAGACGTTGCGCCGTTCCTGGGCTGTCGCCGCAGCGGCCAGCAGCAGCGCCGCCGCGATGCCGAAACGAAACCGTTGCATGGGCGCGATGCTGAAGCGCGATCCTGCGTCCGGCAAGCCCCCAGAACTGGACGGTGCCGCCCTCGTCGGGTATGTTTGCCCGTTTTTCTAAGAAAAATGCTTACTGCAGATGAATGAGGCCTCCCCTGCCCCGGCGCGCAGCCGCCTGGCATCGACCGCCGCCTGGGTGACGATGGCTCTCGGCCTGGCCGTCCTGCTCGGGTGGGCGCTCGGCCTCGACATGCTGAAGATCGCGCTCCCCGGGGCCGTCGAAATGAAGCCGAACACGGCCCTCGGCGTGCTCGCGGCCGGCCTCGCGCTGCAGTTGCAGATCCGCCGCCGGCGCTGGTCGACGGCGGCCGCCGCGGCCGTGGCGTTCTTCGTGTTCGCCCTTGGCGCCGCGACGCTGTTCGAGTACCTGGCGCGCGTCGACCTGGGCATCGACGCGCGCCTGTTCCCCGACAGCGCATACGCCATGCGGCCCGCCGCACGCCGCATGTCGCCGTACACCGCCTGGGCCTTCGTGCTGCTCGGGCCCGGCATCGCCCTGCTGCAACGCCCGCGCGTCGGCTGGATCGTGCTCCTTTGCGCCGCCCAGGTGATCGCCATCGGCACCTTGTCCGCCGTGGCCTATCTCTGGAACGCCGGCCAGGTCGCCGCCGAGGCGTGGCTGCCGCCCGTCGCGGTGAACACCGCGCTGGCGCTGATCCTGCTGGGCGCCGCCATCGTGGTGCAGCAGCGCCTGGCGGAACGCCAGGGGCGGGCGCGCTCGCGCCGCGGCGAGCGCGCCGTCGACGCGTTCTTCTGGGCGATGGTGCTGGTGCTGCTGGCCTCCACCAGCCTGACCTACCGCTCCAACGTGCGCTTCGCGGCGGCTGCCCAGGACATGGACGACATCCAGGAGGCCCGCCTCGAGCTGGCCGGGATCCGCACCTGCCTGCGCTCCGGCCGCGGCGCGCCGGAATGCCGGGCCGGCCTCGAGCCGCTGGGGCGCAGCGTCGCCGAAGGCACGCAGGCGCGGCTGCTGGCGCAACTGGACGACACCCTGCGCGACGAGGACGGGGCCAGCCTGCACGCGCTGGCCGCCGCGGGCGAGCTGGAAGACGCGCTGGAGGCGGCGCTCGCGCAGCGCAAGCTCACGCTGGCAAGCGACCGCGCCGCGATGCTGGTGTCGCTGCTGCTCACGCTGGGCGTGTGCGTGCTGATCGTCTCGGTGCTCTCGCTCAACGTGCGCACGCAACTGCGGCGCAGCGCCGGCGCGCGCGACGAACTGCAGCGCCAGCAGGCGCTGCTGCGCGCGGTGCTCTCCTCCAGCCCCGACCTGATCGCCTACCGCGACGCCGACGGCACCTTCCTGGGCTGCAACGAGGCCTACGTGGAACTCGCCGGCATGCCCGCCGAGGCGGTGGCCGGAAGGACCGTGGAGGAGGTGCTGCCGCCGGCGATGGCACAGCACGTGCGGGCGCAGGATGCGCAGGTGCTGCAGGGGAACGAGGACGCCAGCACCGAGGCCTGGTTCGACTACCCGGACGGGCGGCGCGTGCGGCTCGAGTTCATGCGCAGCCCGATGCGCGACGCCGACGGCAGCGCGATCGGCGTCGTCGCGGTGGGGCGAGACGTCACGCGCCGGCGCGAGGCGGAGGAAGAACTGCGCCGCGCCCGTGCGCTGGCGGAGGACGCCACCGAGATGAAGACGGCCTTCCTGGCGAACATGAGCCACGAGATCCGCACGCCGATCAATGCGATCCTCGGCATGTCGCACCTGGCGCTCAACACCGAGCTCACCGAGCGCCAGCGCGACTACCTGGGCAAGGTGCAGGCGGCGGGCGAGCACCTCGCCGGCATCGTCGACGACATCCTCGACCTGTCGAAGATCGAGGCCGGCAAGCTGGCGCTCGAGAAGGAAGTGTTCGCGCTCGACGCGCTGCTGGAGCAGGTCTCCGGCGTCGTCGCGGAAAAGGCCGAGGCCAAGGGGCTGGAGCTGGTGTTCACGGTGGATGCCGAAGTCCCGCCGCAGCTGGCCGGCGATCCGCTGCGTGTGCGGCAGGTCCTGATCAACTACCTGAACAACGCGGTGAAGTTCACCGAGCGCGGCGAGGTCGTGCTGCGCGTGTCGGTGCAGCGGCGCGAGGACGGCCGCATGCTGCTGCGCTTCGCCGTGCGCGACACCGGCATCGGCCTCACGCCGGAACAGGCGCAGCGCGTGTTCCAGCAGTTCGAGCAGGCTGACCGCTCCACCACGCGCAAGTACGGCGGCACCGGCCTGGGCCTGGCGATCTCGCGCAGCCTGGCGGAGATGATGGGCGGCGAGGTCGGCGTCGACAGCCGCTTCGGCGAGGGCAGCACGTTCTGGTTCACCGCCTGGCTGGATGCGGCGCCGCAGGCCGCGCGCCCGGCCCTGCCCTGGCCCGACCTGCGCAACCTGCGCGCGCTCGTCGTCGACGACAACGCCAGCGCCCGCGAAGCGCTCGGCGAGCTGCTGCGGGCACTCACCTTCCAGGTGGAGGAAGCGGGCTCGGGCAGCGAAGCGCTGGCGCTGCTCGCGCAGGCGCGGCAGGCGGCCCGCCCCTTCGACTTCTTCTTCCTGGACTGGCAGATGCCGGGGCTGGACGCGAACGAAGCGCCACGCCGGCTGCAGGAGGCGCAGGTGGAGCCCGTGCTGATCGTCACGGCAGGGCACCAGGGCGCCGAGGTGGCCGAGCGGCTGCCCGGCGCGCGGGTGCTGCGCAAGCCGACCAGCGCCTCGGCCGTCTTCGACCTGGCCGTGGGCGCCCTGCGCGCGCTGCGCGGCGAGGGGCAGGCCGCGCCACCGGCTCCGGCCGCCGGCCTGGCGCTCGCCGCGCCGCCGGCGCTGCGCGGTGCGCGCGTGCTGCTGGTGGAGGACAACCCGGTCAACCAGCAGGTGGCCAGCGAGATCCTTCAGGAGGCGGGCGTCGCGGTGCAGGTCGCGGAGAACGGCGTGCACGCCGTCCAGCGGCTGCAGGAGGACCATTTCGACGTCGTCCTCATGGACATGCAGATGCCGGTGATGGACGGCGTGACGGCGACCGGACGGATCCGCGAACTCGGCCTCGCCGTGCCGGTGATCGCCATGACGGCCAACGCCATGGCCAGCGACCGCGAACGCTGCCTGGCCGCCGGCATGAACGACTTCGTCAGCAAGCCGATCCACCCGCAGGAGCTGTACCGGGTGGTCGCCGGCTGGCTGCCGGGGGCGGACCCGGCGCCCCTGGTCGCGGCTGCGGGGACCACGCCGCAGGAGCCCGGGCTCGCGGCGCTGGCCGGGGTGCCGGGGCTGGACGTGGCGCGCGGCCTGGAGTTCACGCCCAGCACCGACCCCGGTTTCTACCTGCAGATGCTGGGCGTGTTCATGGAGGCCTACCGCGACTGCCGGGAGCGCCTGGCCGAACACCTGGCAGCCGGCGATCGCACGGGGGCCGAGCGCCTGGTCCACAACTGCAAGGGGGCCGCCGCGACGCTGGGTGCGGTGCCCCTGGCCGGCCTCGCGGCCGACCTGGAACAGGCCTTGCGCGCCGGCCAGCCGCTGGACGCGCTCGCCGGCCGCGTGGAAGCGTTCGGAGGCGAAGTGACCCGGCTCACGGACGCCCTGGCCGCCGTGCTTCCCGCCTAGCAGGAAGGCCATCGCGGATCGCGATGGCCAGACAGGCGCATTCAGGAGAAAATGGCGCTCGGTCATCGCGTACGGCGATGGCTGTGCCACCCGCATGCGCCCCACCGAACGCTCCTTCGCCCGCCGGATCGACCTCACCTCGCTGCAACTGTTCGTGGCGGTGTGCGAGCTCGGTTCGATCGGCCGCGCGGCCGAACGCGAATTCATCGCCGCCTCGGCGGTGAGCAAGCGCCTGTCGGACCTGGAAGCCACGCTGGAAACACCGCTGCTCTATCGCCACACGCGCGGGGTGAAGCTCACGCCGGCCGGCGAAAGCCTGCTGCACCACGCGCGCTCGGTGCTGTTCAGCCTGGAGAAGATGCAGGCCGAACTCTCCGAGTACGCCGAGGGCGTGAAGGGGCACGTGCGCATCCACGCCAACATCTCCGCCATCGTGCAGTTCCTGCCGGAGGACCTCGGCGCCTTCAGCCAGGCCCACCCGCAGGTGAAGATCGACCTCGAGGAGCACCTGTCCACCGAGGTGATCCGCGCGGTGCAGGAGGGCGCGGCGGACCTGGGCATCTGCAACGTCGGCGCGGTCGCGGCGCACGAGTTGCAGGCGCTGCCCTACCGGCAGGACGAACTGGTGCTGATCGTGCCGCGCGGCCACGCGCTGGCCCGGCGCCCTTCGCTCGCCTTCGCCGACACGCTCGATGTCGACCACGTCGGCCTGCACTCCAACAGCTCGATCTACCTGGCGATGCGCGAGGCCGCGGCGGCCGCCGGCCGCACCATCCGCCTGCGCATCCACGTCACCGGCCTGGACGCGATGTGCCGCATGATCCACAACGGCCTGGGTGTCGGCGTGATGCCGCGCCGCGCCTTCACGCTGATGCACGGCGTGGGCGACCTGGAGTGCGTGCGCCTCACCGACGCCTGGGCCACGCGCGACATCCGGCTCGTCGCCCGCGATTTCTCCACGCTGCCGCTCACCGCCCGCCTGCTGGTCGACCACCTCCAGTCCCGCGCGCAGGAGCCGCAGACGCTCGCCGCATAGAATTTCACGCCAAAGGAAAGCCTCCATGGGACGCACCCTCTACGACAAGATCTGGGACGAGCACGTCGTCCACACCGAGGAAGACGGCACCGCCGTCCTCTACATCGACCGCCACCTGGTGCACGAAGTGACCAGCCCGCAGGCCTTCGAAGGCCTGCGCGAAGCCGGGCGCAAGGTCTGGCGCATCAGCTCCGTGGTGGCGACCGCCGACCACAACACGCCGACCACCGGCTGGGAGCGCGGCTACGACGGCATCACCGACCCGATCTCCAAGGAGCAGGTCACGACGCTGGACAAGAACATCGCGGAGTTCGGCGCCGCCGCCTACTTCCCGTTCCTGTCCAAGCGCCAGGGCATCGTGCACGTGATCGGGCCGGAGGAAGGCGCGACGCTGCCCGGCATGACCGTGGTCTGCGGCGATTCGCACACCTCGACGCACGGCGCCTTCGGCGCGCTGGCGCACGGCATCGGCACCTCGGAAGTGGAGCACGTCCTGGCCACGCAGACGCTGCTGGCGCGCAAGGCGAAGAACATGCTGGTCCAGGTGGACGGCAAGCTCGCCGCCGGCGTGACGGCCAAGGACATCGTGCTGGCCATCATCGGCCGCATCGGCACCGCCGGCGGCACCGGCTACACCATCGAGTTCGCGGGCCCGGCGATCCGCTCGCTGTCGATGGAAGGCCGCATGACGGTGTGCAACATGGCCATCGAGGCCGGTGCGCGCGCCGGCATGGTGGGGGTCGACGAGAAGACGATCGAGTACGTGCGGGGCAAGCCGCTGGCGCCCACCGGCGTGGAATGGGACCAGGCCGTCGCCTACTGGCGCACGCTGCACTCGGATGCCGACGCGCAGTTCGACACGGTGGTCAAGCTCGATGCCACGCAGATCGTGCCGCAGGTGACCTGGGGCACCTCGCCGGAGATGGTGACCTCCATCGACGCCCGCGTGCCGGACCCCGACAAGGAAAAGGACGCGAACAAGCGCAACGCCATGGAGCGCGCGCTGCAGTACATGGCGCTGCAACCGGGCAAGCCGATCAACGACATCACCATCGACAAGGTGTTCATCGGCTCGTGCACCAACAGCCGCATCGAGGACATGCGCGAGGCGGCCGCGATGGTGAGGAAGCTCGGTCGCAAGGTGGCCTCCAACGTGAAGCTCGCGATGGTGGTGCCCGGCTCCGGCGTGGTGAAGGAGCAGGCCGAGCGCGAGGGGCTGCACGAGATCTTCAAGGCCGCCGGCTTCGAATGGCGCGAGCCGGGCTGCTCGATGTGCCTGGCGATGAACGCCGACCGGCTGGAGCCGGGCGAGCGCTGCGCCTCCACCAGCAACCGCAATTTCGAAGGCCGCCAGGGCGCGGGCGGCCGCACGCACCTGGTGAGCCCCGCGATGGCGGCGGCGGCGGCGGTGCATGGGCATTTCGTCGACGTGCGCCAGTTCGCCTGAAGACCATACCAACCAGAGGAGTCTCGCCAGTGAAAACGATCGCCACCCTGCTTGCCGCCCTGTTCGTGCTGGCCGGCTGCAACACCATCAAGGGGGCCGGCCAGGACCTGCAGAAGGCCGGCCAGACGATCGAGGACGCGGCGAGAAAGAAATAGCCCGGAGACCCCCATGGATCAATTCATCGTCCACAAAGGCATCGTCGCCCCCATCGACCGCGAGAACGTCGACACCGACGCGATCATCCCCAAGCAGTTCCTGAAGTCGATCCGCAAGACCGGCTTCGGCGAGAACCTGTTCGACGAGTGGCGCTACCTCGATCACGGCGAGCCCGGGAAGGACCCGGCCAGCCGCCAGCCGAATCCGGATTTCGTGCTGAACCAGCCGCGCTACCGGAATGCGAGCGTGCTGCTGGCCCGCCGCAACTTCGGCTGCGGCTCCTCGCGCGAGCACGCGCCGTGGGCGCTGCAGCAGTACGGCTTCCGCGCGCTGATCGCGCCGAGCTTCGCCGACATCTTCTTCAACAACAGCTTCAAGAACGGCCTGCTGCCGATCGTGCTGCCCGAGTCCACGGTGGCGAAGCTGTTCGACGAGGTGCTGGCCTTCCCCGGCTACGAGCTGACGGTGGACCTCGACCGGCAGGTGATCGTCAAGCCGCAGGGCGAGGAGATCCCGTTCGAGGTGCAGCCGTTCCGCCGCTACTGCCTGATGAACGGCTTCGACGACATCGGCCTGACCCTGCGCCACGCCGACAAGATCAAGTCCTACGAAGCCGAGCGCCTGGCAAAGAAGCCCTGGCTGGCGCATACGCTCTAAAACGGACTTCCGGACGCAGAGGACGCGAAAGATACGCAGAGGACGCAAAAGAGACAAAGAAATCTTCAAGGGGTTTTCTTTGCGTCCTCTGCGTACCCTTTGCGCCCTCTGCGTCCGGCTGTTGAATTGATCCCTGTGAAGGCGCACAAATGAAAATCGCAGTCCTCCCCGGTGACGGCATCGGGACGGAGATCGTCGACGAGGCGGTCAAGGTGCTCGAAGTCCTCGACCTCAAGGTCGAGCTGGAGTTCGCCGATGTGGGCGGCATGGCCTACGACAAGCACGGCCACCCGCTGCCGGAAGCCACCCTCAAGCTCGCCAAGGAAGCCGACGCGATCCTGTTCGGCGCCGTCGGCGACTGGAAGTACGACAAGCTGGAACGCCAGTTCCGCCCCGAGCAGGCCATCCTGGGCCTGCGCAGGAACCTGGGCCTGTTCGCCAACTTCCGCCCCGCCATCTGCTACGAGCAGCTCACGCACGCCTCCAGCCTGAAGCCGGAACTGGTCGCCGGCCTGGACATCCTGATCATCCGCGAGCTGACCGGCGACATCTACTTCGGCCAGCCGCGCGGCCGCCGCGCCGCACCCGACGGCGCCTTCCAGGGCGCCGAGGAAGCCTTCGACACCATGCGCTACGCCCGCCCGGAGATCGAGCGGATCGCCCATGTCGCCTTCCAGGCGGCGCGCAAGCGCAACCGGAAGGTGACTTCCGTCGACAAGGCGAACGTGCTGGAAACCTTCCAGTTCTGGAAGGACGTGGTCACCGAAGTGGGCCAGCAGTACGCAGACGTGAAGCTGGACCACATGTACGTGGACAACGCCGCCATGCAGCTGGTGAAGTCTCCCAAGTCCTTCGACGTGGTGGTCACCGGCAACATGTTCGGCGACATCCTGTCCGACGAGGCCGCGATGCTCACCGGCTCCATCGGCATGCTGCCCTCGGCCAGCCTGAACGCCGCCAACCAGGGGCTGTACGAACCGTCCCACGGCAGCGCGCCCGACATCGCCGGTAAGGGTGTTGCAAACCCATTGGCTACAATACTGTCAGCCGCCATGATGCTCCGCTTCTCCCTCAACCAGCCCGCCGCCGCCGACCGGATCGAGTCCGCGGTGAAGGACGTGCTGTCGCAGGGCCTGCGGACGGCGGACATCTGGTCCGAAGGCACGCGCAAGGTCGGCACCCGCGAAATGGGCGACGCCGTCGTTGCGGCCATCACCACGAAGACGATTACCAAGAGCTAGCAAGCTCCGGTTCGTCGCGTGCCTCCCCCGGCCCCGGACGAGCCGGGGGAACCAGATCACCTCCTGAACTGAAAGGCGCGCACTCCGATGACTCTCTCCAACGCACAACAACCGCTGGTCGGCCTGGTCGGCTGGCGCGGCATGGTCGGCTCGGTCCTGATGGACCGCATGCAGGCCGAAGGCGACTTCGCCCTGATCGAGCCGCTGTTCTTCTCCACCTCCAACGCGGGCGGCAAGGCGCCGAAGCAGGCGAAGAACGAGACCACGCTGCAGGACGCCTTCGACATCGAGGCGCTGAAGAAGTGCGACGTCGTCATCACCTGCCAGGGCGGCGACTACACCACCGAGGTGTTCCCCAAGCTGCGCGCGGCCGGCTGGAACGGCCACTGGATCGACGCCGCCTCCTCGCTGCGCATGAAGGACGACGCGGTCATCGTGCTCGATCCGGTGAACCTGCCGGTGATCCGCAATGCCCTGGCCAAGGGCGGGCGCAACTGGATCGGCGGCAACTGCACCGTCAGCTGCATGCTGATGGGGGTGGGCGCCCTGTACAAGGCGGGCCTGGTCGAGTGGATGACCACCATGACCTACCAGGCGGCCTCGGGCGGCGGCGCGCAGCACATGCGCGAGCTGCTGACCCAGTTCGGCACGCTGAACGCCGAAGTGCGCAACCTGCTGGACGACCCCAAGTCCGCGATCCTGGAGATCGACCGCAAGGTGCTGGCGCGCCAGCAGGCGATGACGGCGGAAGAGACCACCAACTTCGGCGTGCCGCTGGGCGGCTCGCTGATCCCCTGGATCGACAAGGACCTGGGCAACGGCGTCTCGCGCGAGGAGTGGAAGGGCGGCGCCGAGACCAACAAGATCCTGGGCCAGGGTGAAGGCTTCGGCACCGCCGCCACGCCGGTGGACGGCTTCTGCGTGCGCGTGGGCGCGATGCGCTGCCACAGCCAGGCGTTGACCTTCAAGCTGAAGAAGGACGTGCCGACGGCGGACATCGAGGCCATGATCGCGGCCGACAACGCGTGGGTGAAGGTGGTGCCGAACACGCGCGAAGCCACCCTGAAGGACCTCACGCCGGTGGCGGTGACCGGGACCCTGGGCATCCCCGTCGGCCGCATCCGCAAGCTGGCGATGGGGCCGGAGTACGTCGGCGCCTTCACCGTCGGCGACCAGCTCCTGTGGGGCGCCGCCGAGCCGCTGCGCCGGATGCTGCGCATCCTGCTGGAGGCGTAAGGGGAGCGCTCCGTCACCCCCGGGGCCCCTCTCCGTCACCTCCGGGCCCCTCTCCGTCACCCCGGCGCCCCTCTCCTCTCTCCGTCACCCCCGCGCAGGCGGGGGCCCAGAGCAAAGCGCCGCATCGCGGCGCTTTGTCTTTGGAAGCCCTGGATTCCCGCCTCCGCGGGAATGACGGTCGTGCCGCCTCCGCGGGAATGACGGTGGTGCGCCTCTGCGGAATGACGGTGGTGCCGCCTCCACCCGAAACACGGCGGCGACGGCATCTGTATCCCCGCGTAACGGCGCGTTGTCCCCCCACCACAATGCGAGCGCCCACATGCCACGCCCGCCGCGCTCCCGGACATTAAGAGGTGCCTCAGCTTGTCAGCCTAAGACGTTGCTGCTATGGTCCTTTTTCGAATATAGCCTCCGGGCAACTGGCCGCATGAAGAGAACAAAACTGCCTCTCGACCGAGCAGTGGGGACGTCGCCACAGAAGAGCTTGCCGAAGTTACGCCTGTCCACGCTGGCACTCGCGGCGGCAGTTGCTTTCGGCCTTGCCTCTCCCGATGCGCTGGCACTCGCACTTGGCCGCGTCTCCGTGCAATCCGCGCTGGGCGAACCGCTGCGCGCGGACATCGAACTGCCCGAGATCTCGCCGGAAGAAGTTTCCTCGCTCAAGGCGACCATCGCGTCGCCCGCGCAGTTCCGCGCCGCGGGCGTCGAGTTCAGCCCCGCCCTCAGCAACGTGCAGATCACGCTGCAGCGGCGCCCCAACGGCAGCTACTTCCTGCACCTGGCCAGCGACCGCCCGGTCAACGATCCCTTCGTCGACGTGATCCTCGAGGCGACGTGGGCCACCGGCCGCGTCCAGCGCGATTTCACGCTGCTGCTCGATCCGCCCAGCACGCGCCAGGCACCGCTGCAGGCGCAGACCGCTCCTTCGACGCAGGGCGTGCCGGCACGTCCCGCGGCCACGCCGGGCACCATCCCCGCGCCGGCCCCCGCGCCTTCCGCGCGCGCCACTGCCCCGGGCGAGGCCCGCGCGCCGGCGCCTTCGGCGCGCTCCACCGCGCCGGCCGAGCCCCGCGCCGCTGCACCGGCCCCCGCGCCTTCGGGCGAGCCGGGCAAGCGCGTGACCGTGCATGCCGGCGACACGGCCGGCAAGCTGGCGTCGGCCAACAAGCCGGGCGCCGTCTCTCTCGACCAGATGCTGGTCGCGATGCTGCGTGCCAATCCCGATGCCTTCGTCGATGGCAACGTCAACCGCCTGCGCGCCGGCGCCGTGCTCGACATGCCGAGCGGGCAGCAGGCCGCCGCGGTGCCGCACGAGGAAGCCCATCAGACGCTCGTCGCGCAGAGCCGCGACTTCAACGAATTCCGTCGCCGGCTGGCCGAGGGTGTGCCCACCGCCGCCGCGCCGGCCGCCGGGCGTGCAGCGTCCGGCCGGGTGCAGGCCGAAGTCGAAGACAAGAAGGCGCCCGCCGGCCCCGGCGATCGCCTGACGCTCTCCAAGGGCGCCGTGCAGGGCCGCAGCGGCAGCGCCGACCAGATCGCGCGCGAACGCCAGGCCAGGGACGAGGCGACGCGCGTCGCCGAATTGAACAAGAACCTGTCCGAGCTGAACCGGCTGGCGGGCAGCACCCCCGGCGCCACCGGCGGCGCAGCCGGCACCGGCGCCCGCCCCGCCGCCGGCGTGACCGCCCCGCCCGGCGTCACCGCCCCGCCCGGCGTGAGTGCCACCCAGCGTGGCGCCTCCGCGCCCACCGCCACGACGGCGCCCGCCACCACCACGACGCCCGCGCCCGCCACCGCTGGCGCACGACCGGCTTCGGCACCGGCCGCGACGACGCCGGCACCGGCCGCGGCGACCGCCGCCCGCCCGGCATCCGCGCCGACCGCCAGCATGGCGACGCCGGCCGCGGCACCTGCCGCGACCACCGCGGCGACGACCGCAGCCACCCAGACCACGCCAGCGGGCGTGCCGCCGGCGGCAAGCGCTGCCTCCGGCCCCGCCGCCACCGCTTCCAGTCCGCTGGCCACCGCCTCGGGTCCGACGACGAGCGCTTCCGGCCCCGCGGCGAGCACGAGCCCGGCCGCCAGCGGCCCCGTCGCCGCCGTGAAGCCGCCGGTGCGCAGGCCCGCGCCGCCCCCGCCGGCGCCCGAACCCAGCCTGGTCGACGACCTGCTGGAGAACCCGCTGGTGCCGGCGCTCGTCGTCGGCCTGCTGGCGGTGCTCGCCGGCCTGGGCTTCTACAAGTTCCGGCAGAAGCGCAAGACGGCCGCCGTCGACAGCTCCTTCCTCGAAAGCCGCCTGCAGCCCGATTCTTTCTTCGGCGCCAGCGGCGGCCAGCGCATCGACACCGCGGAGGCGAACAATCCCACCGGCTCATCGATGGTGTACTCGCCCAGCCAGCTCGATGCGGCCGGCGACGTCGACCCGGTGGCCGAGGCCGACGTGTACCTCGCTTACGGGCGCGACCTGCAGGCCGAGGAGATCCTCAAGGAAGCGCTGCGCATCAACCCGCAGCGCGTGGCGATCCACGCCAAGCTGCTCGAGATCTATGCCAAGCGGCGCGACGTCAAGGCCTTCGAGACGGTGGCGGCCGAGGCCTACAACCTGACGCAGGGCAGCGGCCAGGAATGGGAGCACATCTGCGACCTCGGCCACGAACTCGATCCGTCCAATCCGCTGTACCGCCCGGGCGGACAGCCCGGCGCGCGGGCCGGTGCGGGCGTCGCGACAGCCGCTGCGGCTGCAGCCGTGGGGGCCGGCGCCCATGCCTTCGGCGCCACGCAGACCCACGTGGCACCTCCCGCGCCGGCACACGACGTCGACCTGGATCTCGACTTCTCGCTCGGTGACGACGAGCCCGAGACGCTCCAGCCGCACGCGGCCGAGCCCGTCTTCGGTCGCGCCGAACCCGAACCCCTGAACGTGAACTTCAGCGCGCCGGAACCCGAGCCGGTGCGGATCGAAACGCCGTCCCTGGACGACGACAACAGCCTCGACTTCACGCCGCCGCCGCCCGTGGTGGTGCCGCCGCCGGTGGCGGTCGCGCCGGCCACGGTGCCGGACAGCGGCATGCTCGAATTCGACCTGGCCGGCCTCAACCTGGACCTGCCCGCCGCCCATGCGCCGGCGCCGGCCGCCGAGGTGCCGTCCGCCGATCTCGACATGCCGCCGCTGGCCTTCGACCTGGACCAGCCGTCCACCCTCTCGCCCGACCTGGGCGCCGGGGCCGGCGGCGACGCCGACAACCCGCTCGCCACCAAGCTGGCGCTGGCCGAGGAATTCAACGCGATCGGCGACGCCGATGGTGCGCGCAGCCTCGCCGAGGAAGTCCTCGCCGAAGCGTCGGGGGACCTGAAGTCGCGCGCGCAGCGGCTGCTGGCGGAGATCGGCTGAGCGCCGCGGAAGGCTTGCTCCCGTAGGCTGCGGTGAGCGCCGAAGGCCGAACCCCAGCGCTGGCACGCATCGCCGGGGTTCACGCGCTGACGCGGTTCACCACCAGCCTACCAACCGCCGCAAAGCCCCCTTGCGACTCGCCCTCGGCATCACCTACAACGGACAGGCCTACGAAGGCTGGCAGAGCCAGCCTTCGGGCCGCACCGTGCAGGACCACCTGGAAGCGGCCCTGCAACGCTTCGCCACGGTGCCCGTCGCCACCGTCTGCGCCGGCCGCACCGATGCCGGCGTGCACGGCGTGATGCAGGTGGTCCACTTCGACACCGACGTTCGCCGCGAAGACTTCTCCTGGGTCCGCGGCACCAACACCTTCCTGCCGCCGGACATCGCGGTGCAATGGGCCCGCGGCGTCCCCGACGCCTTCCACGCCCGCAACAGCGCCCGGGCGCGCCGCTATGCCTACGTGCTGCTGGAGGCGCCGGTGCGCCCCAGCGTGGAAGCCGGCCGGGTCGGCTGGGTCTTCCGCCCGCTCGATGGCGAGGCGATGCGCGAAGCGGCGGGCCACCTCCTCGGCGAACACGACTTCACTTCCTTCCGCGCCTCCTCGTGCCAGTCGCCCACGCCGGTGAAGACGCTCGCCGAAATCGCCATCAGCCGCCGCGGCCCCTACTGGCGCTTCGAGTTCCAGGCCAACGCCTTCCTGCACCACATGATCCGCAACATCATGGGCTGCCTCATCCACGTCGGCCAAGGTGCCCGCCCGCCGGAGTGGATGCGCGAGGTCCTCGCGGCGCGCAGCCGCGACGCCGCCGCGCCGACCTTCGCCCCCGATGGCCTGTACTTCCTCGGGCCCGTGTACGAGGAACAATGGGGGCTGCCGGCGCAGGCCGCTGCGTATCATTGGCTGCCATGACGAGCCCGCTGGACCACCGCACCCGCATCAAGATCTGCGGCCTCACGCGCGAGCAGGACGTGGATGCGGCCGTGGCCGCCGGCGCGGACGCGATCGGGCTGGTGCTGTACCCGAAAAGCCCGCGCTTCGTGAGCGCCGGGCGCGCCGGCGAACTGACGCGGCGGCTGCCGCCCTTCGTCACGCCGGTGCTGCTGTTCGTGAACGAGCCGGTGGAGGTGGTGCGGGCCGCCTGCGAACGCGTGCCGAACGCGCTGCTGCAGTTCCACGGCGACGAGTCGCCGGAGTTCTGCGCCGAGGCGAGCGCCGGCCGGCCGTGGATGCGCGCCGCGCGCATCCCCGCCGACGCGTCCGCCGCCTTCGACTTGCTAGAATTCGCCGCAAGGTACTCACAGGCGAATGCCCTGCTGCTCGACGCCCACGTCGAGGGCTACGGCGGCGCCGGACGGACATTCCCTTGGTCACGCCTGCCACCAAACGTCAGCTGTCACGCCGTTTTGTCTGGTGGGCTCACACCTGCAAACGTGGCCGATGGCATCGCGCAGGTGCGGCCGCGCTTCACCACGCTGGCCGTTGACGTGAGTTCCGGCGTCGAGTCCGCCAAGGGCATCAAGGACGCCGGCCTGATCTCCCAGTTCGTCGCTGCCGTGCGCGGCGCCGACGTGCTCCTTTCAAGGTCCCGGAATGCCCACCTACCAGCAGCCTGACGCCACCGGCCACTTCGGCATCTACGGCGGCAGCTTCGTCAGCGAGACGCTGACCCACGCCATCGCGGAACTGCGCGAGGCGTATGCCAGGTACCAGAACGACCCCGAGTTCCTGCGCGAATTCAACTACGAGCTCAAGCACTTCGTCGGCCGGCCCTCGCCCGTGTACCACGCCGAGCGCATGTCGCGCGAGCAGGGCGGCGCGCAGATCTACCTCAAGCGCGAAGACCTCAACCACACCGGCGCCCACAAGATCAACAACGTGATCGGCCAGGCGATGCTGGCCCGCCGCATGGGCAAGCCGCGCGTGATCGCCGAAACGGGCGCCGGCCAGCACGGCGTGGCCGCGGCCACCATCTGCGCCCGCTACGGCCTCGAGTGCGTGGTGTACATGGGCAGCAACGACGTGCAGCGCCAGAGCCCCAACGTCTACCGCATGAACCTGCTGGGCGCGCGCGTGGTGCCGGTGGAGTCCGGCAGCAAGACGCTCAAGGACGCCCTGAACGAGGCCATGCGCGACTGGGTCACGAACGTCGAGAACACCTTCTACATCATCGGCACGGTGGCGGGCCCGCACCCCTACCCGATGATGGTGCGCGACTTCCAGAGCGTGATCGGCAAGGAGTGCATCGAGCAGATGCCCGAACTGGCCGGCAGGCAGCCCGATGCCGTGATCGCCTGCGTCGGCGGCGGCAGCAACGCGATGGGCATCTTCCATCCCTACATCCCGTTCGCGGACACGCGCCTGATCGGCGTCGAGGCGGCGGGCGAAGGGCTGGAGAGCGGCAAGCACTCGGCCTCGCTGCAGCGCGGCGCGCCCGGCGTGCTGCACGGCAACCGCACCTACATCCTGCAGGACGCCAATGGCCAGATCATCGAGACGCACAGCGTCAGCGCCGGGCTCGACTATCCGGGCGTGGGCCCCGAGCACGCGTGGCTCAAGGACAGCGGCCGTGCCGAATACGTGGGCATCACCGACGAGGAAGCGCTGCAAGCCTTCCACTACCTGTGCCGCACCGAAGGCATCATTCCGGCGCTGGAATCGAGCCACGCGATCGCCTATGCGATGAAGCTGGCGAAGACGATGCGCAGCGACCAGCACATCCTGGTGAACCTCTCCGGCCGCGGCGACAAGGACATCGGCACCGTGGCCGATCTCGCCGGCGTCGACTTCTACGACCGGCCCTCCATGCGCGGCCTGAGCCTGAAGGGAGGGCCGAAGCAATGAGCCGCATCGCCGCCACCTTCGAGCGCCTGGCCCGCGAGAAGCGCAAGGCCCTCATCCCCTACATCACCGCCGGCTTCCCCTTCGCCGACATCACGCCCGACCTGATGCACGCGATGGTCGAAGCGGGCTGCGACGTGATCGAGCTGGGCGTGCCCTTCTCCGACCCGATGGCCGACGGACCCGTGATCCAGAAGGCCGGCGAACGCGCCCTGGCCTTGGGCATCGGGCTGCAGCACGTGCTGGAGATGGTGCGCAGCTTCCGCCAGCGCGACACCCAGACGCCCGTGGTGCTGATGGGGTACGCGAACCCGGTCGAGCGCTACGAACTGGCGCACGGCAAGGCCGGCTTCGCCCGCGATGCCGCTGCCGCGGGCGTGGACGGTGTGCTGATCGTCGACTATCCGCCGGAAGAGTGCGAGGAATTCGCCGGCCAGCTGAAGTCGCACGGCCTCGACCTGATCTTCCTGCTGGCCCCCACCAGCACCGACGAGCGCATCCAGCAGGTCGCGCGGGTGGCAAGTGGCTACGTCTACTACGTCTCGCTCAAGGGCGTGACGGGCGCCGGCCACCTCGACACGGCCGCGGTGGAGGAAGCGCTGCCGCGCATCCGCAAGCACGTGAAGGTGCCGGTCGGGGTCGGTTTCGGCATTCGCGATGCCGTGACGGCGAAGACGATCGGCCGCGTCGCCGACGCCGTGGTGATCGGCACCAAGGTCATCCAGGTGGTCGAAGACCAGCCGCGTGAACAAGTCCTGCCGGCGATTTCGTCCTTCCTGCGCGAGATCCGCGTCGCGCTAGACTCCTGATTCCCCCGAAGGAAAGCACACACATGAGCTGGTTGGAAAAACTGCTGCCCCCGAAGATCCAGCCGACGGATCCGAACGAGCGGCGCAGCGTGCCGGAAGGCCTGTGGATCAAGTGCCCCAGCTGCGAGACGGTGCTGTACAAGACCGACCTGGAGCAGAACCAGAACGTCTGCCCCAGCTGCAACCACCACCACCGCATCGGCGCCCGTGCCCGCCTGAACGCCTTCCTCGATGCGGAAGGCCGCTACGAGGTCGGGCAGGAAGTGGTGCCGGTGGATCCGCTGAAGTTCAAGGACAGCCGCAAGTATCCCGAGCGCCTGAAGGAGGCGATGGAGAACACCGGCGAGACCGACGCCCTGGTCGTGATGGGTGGCGCGGTGCACAGCATCAACCTGGTGGCGGCGGCCTTCGAGTTCGACTTCATGGGCGGCTCGATGGGCAGCGTGGTCGGGGAGCGTTTCGTCCGCGGCGTGGAGACGGCGGTCGAACAGAAGGTGCCCTTCCTGTGCTTCACCGCCACCGGTGGCGCGCGCATGCAGGAAGGCCTGCTGTCGCTGATGCAGATGGCCAAGACCAACGCCGCGCTCACGCGCCTGGCCAAGAAGGGCCTGCCTTACATCAGCGTGCTGACCGACCCGACCATGGGTGGCGTGAGCGCCGGTTTCGCCTTCGTCGGTGACGTGGTGATCGCCGAGCCCAAGGCGCTGATCGGCTTCGCGGGCCCGCGGGTGATCGAATCGACCGTGCGCGTGAAGTTGCCGGAGGGCTTCCAGCGGGCCGAATTCCTGCAGGAAAAAGGCGCCGTCGACCTGATCTGCGACCGCCGCGAACTCCGCAAGACCGTCGCGAACGTCCTGGCGATGCTCACGCGCCAGGCGGCGGACGCGGTGGAGTAAATACGGACCTGCGCGTGCACGGACAGGTTCGAACGCAAAAGCCGCAAAAGCTACGCAAAAGCCGCAAAAGGATTCCGGACGGGGTTCTTTGCGGCTTTTGTTTTTTCCTTTCGCGGCTTTTGCGTTGAAGCTCCCCGGCGTCCGCGACGCGCCGTCAGCGGATCACCGCATCCTGCAGATGCGCGACGATGATCGCGGCGACCTGCAGCACCACCAGCAGCGCCAGCGGGCTCAGGTCGAAGCCGCCGACCAGGGGGATCATGCGGCGGAAGGGTCGCAGCACCGGGGCGCACAGGCGGTCGATCACGTCGGCGATGGGCGAATCGGCCTGCACCCACGACAGGATCGCATAGACGATCACCAGGCCGATCAGGCCCGAGATCACCAGCCGCACCAGCCCGAACAGCGCCAGCACCGGCACCAGCCCGGCGCCGCCGCTGCGGCCGGCCATCAGCCAGAGGATGCCGAACTGCGCCAGTTCGATGAGATAGGCGGCGATGATGCTCGCCGAGTCCCATTTGCGGTAGGAAGGCAGCACGCGCCGCAGCGGCACCACGATCCAGTCCGTCAGCGCGAAGATGAAGCGGCCGACCGGGTTGCCGAAGGGGATCCGCTGCACCTGCATGTACAGCCGCAACAGGCAGGCGCCGCCGAGCAGGCCGGCGACGACGTCGAGCAGGAAGGAGATGATCTGGAAGAACATGGATCAGGAGAGTCGTGGGATCATAGCGGCAGCCACAGAGAGCGCCCGTGCCCGCCACACTGACACTGCAGTCCCTGCCCCTGTTCCCGCTCAGCGCGGTGCTCTTTCCCGACGGATTGCTGTCCCTGCGCGTGTTCGAGGTCCGCTACCTCGACATGATCGCCAAATGCCGCAAGGCCGGCGCGCCCTTCGGCGTCGTTTCCCTGACCCGGGGCAACGAAGTGCGCCAGCCCGGCACCCAGGAAGCCTTCTCGCAGGTCGGCACCCTGGCCACCATCCACGATTTCGAGCAGCCCCAGGCCGGCCTGATGCTCGTGCGCGCCACCGGCACCCAGCGCTTTCGCATCACCGCCAGCGACCAGCTGCGCCACGGCCTCTGGGTCGCCGACGTCGAGCGCCTGCCGGCCGACATGAACGTGCCGATCCCGGAGGACCTGCAGGGCACGGCCGATGCGCTGCAGCGCCTGATCCATTCGCTGCAGCTCAAGGCGGACCAGCCCGGGCCCATGCCGCTGCTGCCGCCGTGGCGCCTGGACGACTGCGCCTGGGTCGCCAACCGCTGGTGCGAGCTGCTGCCGCTACCGGTGGCGCTGAAACAGCGGCTGATGGAGCTGGACAACCCGCTCGTGCGGCTCGAGCTGGTCAGCGACGTCCTCACGCGCACCGGCATCACGACCTGAGTCCGCCGGCGCGTACTCGGGCACCCGGCGGCCCAGCCACGCACGAACCTCGGCCACCTGCGGCTGCGGCCCCGCCTCCTCCATCCAGCGCAGCACCTCGGCCACCTCGGGCAGCGGCCCGGCGGTCTTGGCGATGCGCAGCTTGGGGTGCGGCGTCGGCTCGCTGGTCTCGTCGCTGGCCAGCAGTTCCTCGTACAGCTTCTCGCCCGGCCGCAGGCCGGTGAAGGTGATCGGAACCTCCTGCTCGCTCTTGCCGGACAGGCGGATCAGCATGCGCGCCAGCTCCACGATCTTCACCGGCTCGCCCATGTCCAGCACGAAGATCTGGCCCGAGCGGCCCATGAGCCCCGCCTGCAGCACCAGCTGCGCCGCCTCGGGGATCGTCATGAAGTAGCGCACGATCTCGGGGTGCGTGACCGTCACCGGGCCGCCGCGCGCGATCTGGCGCGTGAACAGCGGCACCACCGAGCCGCTGGACCCCAGCACGTTGCCGAAGCGCACCGAGACGAACTGGGTGCCCGGCTCCTGCACCGCGATCGCCTGCACCATCAGCTCGGCGAGCCGCTTGCTCGCGCCCATCACGTTGGTCGGATTGACGGCCTTGTCGGTGGAGATCATCACGAAGCGGCGGGCGCCGCAGGCCGCCGCCGCGCGGGCCGCCTGCACGGTGCCCAGCACGTTGGTGCGCAGCGCCTCGATCGCGTTGTGCTCCTCCATCAGCGGCACATGCTTGTACGCCGCCGCGTGGAACACCACCGTCGGCTGCTGCTCGCAGGCGATCGCGCGCAGCCGCCCGAAATCGCGCACGTTGGCCGTGTAGTACACGCCCTCCATGCGCGGATGCGCCTGGCGCAGTTCCTGTTCCAGCGCGTAGATGCTGTATTCGGAGACGTCGACGCAGACCAGCCGCGCGGCGCCGAAGCGCGCGATCTGCCGGCACAGCTCGGAGCCGATGGAGCCGCCGGCACCGGTCACCAGCACGGTGCGACCGGAAAACAGCTCCGCCAGCCCGGCGACGTCGAGGGCGACCGGCTCGCGTCCGAGCAGGTCTTCCAGCTCCACCTGGCGCACGGCCTCCGGGTGCGGGTTGAGCCATTCGTCCGCGCGCGGCATGTGCAGCAGCCGGGTGCCGGCGTCGGCGGCCAGCATCAGCGCTTCCCGTCGCTCGGCGGAACCCGGAGCGCTGGCGACGAGGACGGTCTGGGCATGAACGAACTCGCACACGTCGCGCAGTTCGCTGACCGTCCCGAGCACGCGCACGCTCTGCAGCGCCCGTCCGACCTCGGCACGCAAGGGCGACAGGATGGCCACCGGTTCCCAGGCGCCGGCGCCCTTGAGGGCCCGCAGCGCGCCGGATGCATCCTGCAGGCTGCCCACGACGACCAGCGGCTGCTTGTCGGCGCGGCCGGTGCCCAGGTGCTCCACCACCGTGCGCCAGGCCGCGCGCACCGCGCCCAGCAGCACCAGGGCGAGCACCGGATGCAGCAGCAGCACCGAGCGCGGGAACAGGGGCAGGCGAAACATCATCACCGCCATCGCCGTCACCAGGCCGCCCAGGAGCACGCCCAGCGTGAGCTGGCGCAGGTCCGGCAGGCCGATGAAGTCCCAGACCTGCCGGTGCACGCGCATGGCGCCCAGCGTGAGACCGTGGGCCAGCACGCACACGGGGGCCGAGATCACCGCGAGGTCGAGGTACTCCTGCGGCACGTCGAGGTTGAAGCGCAGCCAGAACGCCAGCGCCCACGCGAGCAGCAGCAGGAACACGTCCACGAGCGCCTGCAGGGCGTGGGTCAGGTCGAAGGGCGGGAGGCGGCGCAGGGACATGGGCGTAGCCGTCGATTGTCTTCCATCGTCGCGGGCAGCTCGTGCGCGCCCCCTAGAATCGGGCCTCCCGACTGGCGTGGCACGCCGGTGCCGACGCTGCCCCGCTTCCCTTCCACTGCATGACCCTCCAGAAGCAGCTCGCATCCGCTCCGGCGCTGCCCAGGCGGCACACCCTCAACGTCGCCCTCAACGTGGGCGGCATCGCGGTTCCGGTGCTGGTGGGCGTGCTGGCCATTCCTGCGCTCGTGCGGCACCTGGGCCAGGAGGGTTTCGCCACCCTCGCCCTCGGCTGGACGGTGGTCGGCTACTTCAGCGTGCTGGACCTGGGCATCGGCCGGGCCCTGACCATGCACATCGCCCGCAAGGCGCAGGACCACGACCCGCAGGCCACCGCCGCCCTGGCGCACACCGGGCGCCGGCTGATGCTGGGGCTGGGGCTGCTGTGGACGGTGCTGCTGCTGGCGCTCTATCCCGTGGTCGCCGCACGCTGGCCCGTCCTGTCCACGCAGACGGCGGCACCGGGCATCGCGTGGACCCTGCTGGTGCTGTGCATCCCCTTCACGCTGTGGTTCAACAGCAGCGCGGGCATCCTGGAAGCGCACAGCCGCTTCGTCAACGTGAACATCGTGCGCATCCCG
The DNA here is from genome assembly GCF_016722765.1 of Ramlibacter alkalitolerans. GTDB lineage: Bacteria > Pseudomonadota > Gammaproteobacteria > Burkholderiales > Burkholderiaceae_C > Ramlibacter > Ramlibacter alkalitolerans. The sequence goes on from NZ_JAEQND010000007.1 coordinate 43,467, forward strand.
TTGGGGATCGCGACCTATGCCGGGCCGCTGCTCGCATCGCTGCTCACGCCCGACATCGCCTGGATCTTCTGCAGCCTGCTGCTGGCGCGCATGGCCGCGGCCACCGTCCTCGCCTGGGAGACGCGCGACCGCTTCGCGCCCCGTGCCGCCCCCCTGCCCGCCGCCGATGTGCGCGGCCTCCTGAAGTTCGGCGGCTGGATGACGGTGAGCCAGGTGGTCGGACCGCTGTTCGTGTACCTGGATCGCTTCGCCATCGCGGCGGTGATCTCCGCCGCCGCCGTGACGCACTACACCGTGCCTTTCGACGTCCTCACGCGCCTGCCGCTGTTCCCCATCGCGATCATGTCGGTCCTGTTCCCGCTGTTCGTGCAGGCGCAGGGCATGGGCGACGACCGTCCGGCCACGCAGGCGTATGCGACCGCCCGCAAGACGCTGCAGTTGCTGCTGCTGGCGTGGCTGCCTGCCATGGCGCTGGGCGCATGGCTCGGGCCGCTGGTGCTGCGCCTGTGGGTCGGCCCCGAGCTGGCCAGCGCCAGTGCACCGGTGTGGCAGTGGCTGATCGTGGGCGTGGCCGTGAACGGCCTGGCGCACCTGCCGCTCACGCTGCTCCAGAGCAAGGGCCGCACCGACGTCATCGCCTGGCTGCACCTGCTGCAGCTCGCACCCTACCTGCTCGCTCTGTGGTGGGCGCTCGAGCGCTTCGGCATCGCCGGTGCAGCCTTCGTGTGGACCTTGCGCGTCACGGTGGATGCGCTGCTGCTGCACGCCTGCGCGTGGAAAGCGGCGCCGGCCTGGCAGCACCTGCTGCGCACCTCCCTGGCAGCGAGCCTCGCGCTCGCCGGCGTGCTGGGCCTGCTCGCGTGGAGCCGCAGCTGAAGAACGTGATGCGCGAGCGCTGGCCCGCCAGGGAACTGGAATCTCCCGGCCGTTGCCCGGTCTGCGGGACGGAGCGCCGCACCCTTGTCCACCCGGGCCTGGAGGACGGACTGTTCCACTGCTCGGAGGACCGCTGGGACGTGCATGCCTGCACCGCCTGCGGCACGCACTACCTCGACCCGCGGCCCACCGAGGAAAGCATCGGCCGCGCCTACGCGAGCTACCTGACCCATGCGGCGCCGGACGATCCGCGCGGGCGGAGTCCGGCCGCTTCGGCACGCGGCCGTGCCGCGCGCGTGCTGCGCGCGCTCGCCAACGGCTACCGGAACGCGCGCTTCGGCACCCGCCTGGAGCCGCAGCTTCCGGTGGGCCGGTATGTCGTGCCGTGCATTCCCCTGCTGCGCGATGCGCTCGTGCAGCAATTGCGCAGCCTTCCGCTTCTTCCGGCTGGCGCGCAAGCCCGGCTCCTCGACGTGGGATGCGGCAGCGGCGACTTCCTGCAGCTGGCCCGGTCGGCGGGATGGTCGGTGCACGGGATCGACTTCGACGGCGTCGCGGTCGCGAATGCGCGCGAGCGCGGACTCGAGGTCCGCCAGGGTGGCCTCGAACTGCTGCAGGCCACCGAAGCCGAGTCCTTCGCGTGGGTCACCCTGAGCCACGTGCTGGAACACGTGCACGATCCCGTCTCCTGGCTGCAGGCCCTGCATCGGCTGGTGCGCCCGGGCGGGACGCTGTGGCTGCAGACGCCCAACATCGCCAGCCTCGGCCATGCCCGCTACGGCGCGCACTGGCGCGGGCTGGAGCCGCCGCGGCACCTCACCTTGTGGACGCTGCCCACCCTGCGAAAGGCCCTGGAACAAGCGGGATTCCGCAGCGTGCAGGCGCTGCGCACGCCGGTGCTGACCGCGATGGAGGTGTACGCCAGCAGCGAGGCGCTGCGACGCGGGATCGACTACGCGGGCTTCATGGCCTTGCCACGCAAGCAGCAGCGCCCGCTGGGCGCGCTGTGGCCGGCGCTGCGCCAGCATCGCTCGCTGGCCCGCGCCGAATTCCTCACCGTGCTGGCAAGGCGGTAGCGCGAAGCATGAACGCCCCCAAGATCTTTTGCGTCGTCGTCGCCTACCGGCCCCGGCCGGAGGTGCTGCGCGCCGCCCTGGACAGCATGGTCGCCCAGGCCACGCAGGTGATCGTCGTCGACAACACCGAGGGCAGCGGGCGCCCTCCGGATGTGGCGCCTGCCCGCTACCTGCCGCTCGGGCAGAACGTCGGCATCGCGGCGGCCCAGAACCGCGGCATCGCGCTGGCCCTGGCAGAGGGCGCCGACTATGTCTGGCTGAGCGACCAGGACACGGTGTACCCGCCCGACTTCGTGCCCCGCATGCTGGCGACGGCGGCCAGCTGCGTCGAGCAGGGCATCCGCTTCGCGGCGCTGGCGCCGGCCTTCTACGACACGCTCGCCGGCAAGGTGCGCCCCTTCATCCGCCATGCTCCGTTCATCCAGGCTTTCGCGCCCGCACCGGGCCTGAACGTGGTGGCCGATGCGATCGCCTCCGGCACCCTCATCCCGGCGGCGGCCTTGCGCACCGTGGGCCTGATGCAGGAGGACCTGTTCATCGACTGGGTCGACACCGAGTGGTGCTGGCGGGCCCGCAAGGTGCACGGGCTGGAAGTGATCGCCGTCGGCGACGTGGTGATCCGGCATGCGCTGGGCGACGGGCTGGTCGCCTTCGCGGGCCGCAGGATCACGATCCGCAGCCCGCTGCGCCACTACTACATCGTGCGCAACGCGCTTTACCTGGCGCTGCATTCGAACGCGGCGACACTGCCGGTGCGGCTGCAGATCGGCTGGCGCGCGCTGCTCTGGACGGCGGCCTATCCCGTGATCGCACCGGAGCACAAGTGGGACCACCTGGCCGCCTGCTGCCGGGGCTTGCTGGACGGCCTGACGCGGCGCATGGGGCAGCGCGCATGACTCTGGAGGATAGGGAATGCTGAAACCCTTGCGGGACGGACTGCGCAGGCATGCGGCGTTCACCATCTGCGCGCGCAACTACTTCGCGCAGGCGCTGCTGCTGCACCGCTCGTTCACGGCGCAGCACCCGGACGCGGACTTCCACGTGGTGCTGGTGGACCGCCGCGACGACGCGTTCGCCGCCCGCTACCCTGGCGTGAGCATCACCTGGGTGGAAGACATCGGCCTGCCGGATTTCGCCGCGCACGCACTGCGCTTCGACGTCATCGAGCTGAGCACCAACGTGAAGCCGCACTGCCTGCTCCTGCTGCTCGAAGCGTACGAAACGGCGATCTACGTCGACCCGGACATGGTCGCCTACGACCACCTGTCCCCGGTGTACGAGGCGCTCGTCGACGGCACGATCGTCGTGACGCCGGCCTCGACCACGCCGATCCTCGACGGCCACCGCCCCGACGACATCGAGTTCCTGCGCGTGGGGAACTTCAATCTCGGCTTCATCGCGGTCAAGCGCTGCGACGAGGCTCGCCGCTTCCTGCGCTGGTGGTCGGACCGGTGCCTGAGCGACGGTTTCCACGAAACCCAGAGCGGCGTCTTCGTGGACCAGAAGTGGGTGAACCTCGCGCCCTGCTATTTCGACGGCTGCCGCATCCTGAAGGATCCCGGCATCAACATGGCGCAGTGGAACCTGCACGAACGCACGCTGTCGGTGGTGGACGGGCGCTACCTTGTGAATGGCACGGCGCCCCTGCGCCTCTTCCACTTCAGCAGCTTCGACCCGCACCGGCCGCAGTCGATCGCCAAGCGCCAGGCCCGCTTCCCGGAAGGCAGCCGGGCCGACCTCGCGCCCCTGCTGGAAGACTACGCGCGCGAGCTGCTCGCCGCCGGCTTCGAGGCGCTCTCGCGCATCGAATACGGTTTCGACTATTTCCCGAGCGGCGAATACGTCTCGCCGACGCTGCGGCGCATCTATGCCAATCCGGCGTATGGCTTCCCGCTCGCCGAGGACCCGTTCCAGCCGGACTCGGCCCTGGTGCGCTTCGCCCGCAGCAAGCGCCTGATGGGGCCGCGCGTGCGCAAGGCCCCGCGCGCGACCGGCGCCGACCTGTCGCGCCACGGCCTGCAGATCCGCATCCTCTCGTACGGATTCAGGTTCGCCCTGTGGGTGCTCGGCCCCAACCGCTACTTCCTGCTGATGCGCTACCTGGCGCACGCCTCCTCGATCCGCAACCAGCCGCCGCTGTGACCGGGATCCGACCGCTGCACATCGCGAAGTTCGTGCCGCCGCCCTATGCCGGCGTGGAGGCGCACGCCGACACCCTTCTGCGCGCCCTGCTGCCCGAAGTGCAAGGCACGCTGGTGGCGGGCGAGTCGCCGGCCGGGCGTTCCCACGTGGAGCCGGCGCCGTATCGCATGATCCAGGCCCGCGCCTTCGGCCGCCTGGCGTCCGTGACGCTCAGCCCCGGCGTGTTGCAGCACGCGCGGGCGGAACTGCGCAGCGGCCGCTGCAACCTGCTGCACGTGCACGCGCCCAACCCCTGGGGCGACCTCGCGGCGTTGGCGTGCGGCCGCGACGTGCCGGTCGTCATGACGTGGCACAGCGACATCGTGCGCCAGCGGCTGCTGCTCAAGGCTTATCGCCCCATCCAGCGGCGCGCCGTGCTGCGCGCCGACCGCATCGTGGTCTTCACGCCGAACCACTACGCGAGCTCGGAGCAACTGCACCAGGTCGACGTGGCCGCCAAGGTGGTCCAGGTACCGATCGGGATCGACTTCGACCGGCTCGATCCGGCCGGCGCCGACGCGCAGTTGCGGGAGCGCCTGCAGGCCTTTTCCCGCGGCCGGCCGCTGGCGCTGACCGTCGGCCGGCACGTCTACTACAAGGGCTACGGCTACCTGCTCTCCGCCATGGCGCGGGTGCGCAGCGAAGCCGTGCTGGTGATGATCGGTGCCGGCGCGCTGACGCAGGAGCTGGTGCGCCAGGTCGACGAACTGGGCCTGCGCGAGCGCGTGCTGTTCCTGGGTGAAGTCGGCAACGCGCAACTCACCGCCGCGATGCACGCCTGCGACTTCTTCTGCCTGCCCTCGATCGAGCCCTCGGAGGCCTTCGGCATCGCCAGCGCGGAGGCCATGTCGTGCGGCAAGCCCACCATCGTCTGCGAGCTGGGCAACGGGGTGAACTACCTCAATCGGGCCGGCGTCACGAGCCTCACGGTGCCCCCGCGCGACGTGGCCGCCCTGGCCGATGCGATCGACACGCTCGCCAGCGACGCCGGCCTGCGCGCGCGCATGGGCGCGGCGGCGGTGCGCTGGGCCCACGACGAATTCAGCGTCGCAGCGATGAAGCGCGGGATGACGGCGCTGTACCGGTCGCTGCTGTGAGCGCGCCCATGGCCCTTCAACGCCACGACGCGGTGGTCGTCACCGGCGCCAGCGGCTTCATCGGTCGCGCCCTGGTGCGGCACCTCCATGCAGCGGGGCGGCCGGTGGTCGCGGTCTCGCGCCATGCGTGGACGCCGCCCGCCGGCGTGCGCGCCGTGGCGGTCGCCGGCTACGACGACGTCGCGACGCTCGCGGCGGCCGTGCCGGCCGGCAGCGTGGTCGTGCATCTCGCCTCGATCGCGCACCGCGGGGGGGAGGCGGCGGAGTTCACGGCCAGCACCCGTGCGGCGCAGGACATGCTCGCCGCGGCCGCGGCGGCTGGGGCACGCCGCTTCGTCTTCGTGAGCTCCATCGGGGTCAACGGCAACGTGACGCACGGCAAGCCCTTCACCGAAGCGGACCCGCCGGAGCCGGCGGAGCCCTACGCCCGCAGCAAGCTGCGCGCCGAGGAGATCGTGCGCGCGGGCCCGCTGGAACACGTGATCCTGCGGCCGCCGCTGGTGGCCGGGCCGGACGCACCCGGCAACTTCGGCCGCCTGCTGCGGGCCGTGCGCAGCGGGCTGCCGCTGCCTTTCGCCTCGATCCGCAACGCGCGCACCTTCATCGCCATCGACAACCTGGTCGACCTGCTGGCGCTGTGCCTGGACCATCCGGCGGCCGCCAACCAACTGCTGCTGGCGGGCGATGCCGAGGACCTCTCGACGCCGGAGCTGGTGCGGTGCATCGCCGAAGGCCTGGGGCGTCCGGCGCGCCTGTTCCCGCTTCCGTCCGGCTTGTTACGGGCGCTCGCCGCCGGCGCAGGCAAGGCGCGGCTGGCGGAAAGCCTGTGCGGCTCGCTGCAGGTGGACGCCGGCAAGGCGAAGCGCCTGCTCGGATGGCAGCCCCGCCTGACCGCGGCCGAAGGCGTGCGGCGCGCCGCTGCAGAATCGCAGCCTGGACCATGAGCAAGCGCCTGATCGACCTCCTCGTCTCCGCCTGCGGCCTGCTGGTGCTGGCGGTGCCCATCGCGCTCGTCGCGCTGGCGGTCAAGCTCACTTCGCGGGGGCCGGTCCTGTACTGGTCGGACCGCGTCGGCCGCCACAACCGCCTCTTCCGCATGCCCAAGTTCCGCAGCATGCGCATCGACACGCCGGTGCTGCCCACGCACCTGCTGACCTCGCCCGAGCGCTGGCTGAGCCCGATCGGCAGCTTCCTGCGGCGCACCAGCCTGGACGAACTGCCGCAGCTCTGGAGCGTGCTCCAGGGCGACATGAGCCTGGTGGGCCCGCGGCCCGCCCTGTTCAACCAGGACGACCTGATCGAGCTGCGCACGCGCCGCGGCGTGCACGTGCTGCGCCCGGGCATCACCGGCTGGGCCCAGGTGAACGGACGCGACGAGCTGCCGATCCCGGTGAAGGTGGACTTCGATGCCTGGTACCTGGAGCACCAGTCGCTGGCCCTGGACGCCCGCATCCTGCTGCTCACCGTGCTGAAAGTCGTGGGCCAGCACGGCGTCGCCCACTGAGCGGGAGGGGCGGCCAGCCCGGCGAACTAAAATCGAGGGTTTCCCCTCCAGCAGCGCTTCGCGCGCCCGCCGCATGTCCGACGACCGCACCCCCTTGCCCACCGACGAAAACCAGCTGATCGCCGAACGCCGCGAAAAACTCAAGGCCCTGCGCGAGGCGCAGCGGCAGGGTGGCGGGCCCGCCTTCCCGAACGACTTCAAGCCCGGCGACCAGAGCGCGGCGCTGCATTCCGCGCACGGCGCCAAGGCGGCCGAACAGCTCGAAGCCGAGGGCGCCACGGCGCAGGTGGCCGGCCGCATGATGCTCAAGCGGGTGATGGGCAAGGCGAGCTTCGCCACCCTGCAGGACGGCAGCGGCCGCATCCAGGTCTACGTGACGCGCGACGCGGTAGGCGAGGAGACGTACAACGAATTCAAGCGCTGGGACCTCGGCGACATCGTCGGTGCGCAAGGCAGGATCTTCAAGACGCGCACCGGCGAACTCTCGCTGCACGCGACCTCGATCCGCCTGCTGACGAAGAGCCTGCGGCCCATGCCGGACAAGTTCCACGGCGTGGCCGACCAGGAAGTGAAATACCGCCAGCGCTACGTGGACCTGATGATGGACGAAGAGGCGCGCAAGCGCTTCGTCGCGCGCAGCAAGGCGATGTCGTCGATCCGCGATTTCATGGTGCAGGCCGGCTTCCTGGAAGTCGAGACGCCGATGCTGCATCCGATCCCCGGCGGCGCCAACGCCAAGCCCTTCATCACGCACCACAACGCGCTGGACCAGGAGATGTACCTGCGCATCGCGCCGGAGCTGTTCCTCAAGCGCCTGCTGGTGGGCGGCTTCGAGCGCGTGTTCGAGATCAACCGCAACTTCCGCAACGAAGGCATCTCGGTGCGGCACAACCCCGAGTTCACGATGATGGAGTTCTACGCGGCGTACTGGAACTACCGCGACCTGATGGACTTCACCGAGGCGCTGCTGCGCGATGCCGCGATGAAGGCCGTGGGCACGCAGCAGCTCACGTACAGCGGCAAGGAAGTGGATCTGTCCCGGCCGTTCGAGCGCCTGACCATCCCGGAAGCGATCGTGAAGCACACCGAGGCGGGCGACAACGTCGGCAACCGCGACTGGCTGATCCAGCAGCTGCGCAAGCTGGGCATGACCGAGGAGAAGGAGCGCCTGTCGGCCCGCTCGCTGGCTTCGCTGCAGGTCCTGTTCTTCGAGGAGAAGGTGGAGGAGAAGCTGTGGCAGCCGACCTTCATCATGGAGCACCCGACCGAGATCTCGCCGCTGGCCCGCGCGAACGACGAGCGCCCCGAAGTGACGGAGCGCTTTGAGCTGTACATCACCGGGCGGGAGATGGCCAACGGCTTCTCCGAGCTCAATGACGCCGAGGACCAGGCCGCGCGCTTCCAGGCGCAGGTGAGCGCCAAGGACGCGGGCGACGACGAGGCGATGTTCTACGACCACGACTTCGTGCGCGCCCTGGAATACGGCATGCCGCCGGCCGGCGGCTGCGGCATCGGCATCGACCGGCTCATGATGCTGCTGACCGACAGCCCCAGCATCCGCGACGTGATCCTGTTCCCGGCGCTGCGGCGCGAGGGCTGATGCCGCGGACGCCGCGCGGCGAGCCTGCCATCGGGATCGACTTCGGCACCTCGAACTCCGCGGTGTCGTTCATCGGGCCCGACGGCCTGGCGCGGCTCGTGCCGCTGGAAGGCGACGCCACCGCCATGCCGACCGCGGTGTTCTTCAACGCGGAGGACCACGCCACCTACTTCGGCCGCGAAGCGGTCGGCATGTACCTCGCAGGCGTCGAGGGGCGGCTGATGCGCTCGCTCAAGAGCCTGCTGGGAAGCAGCCTGCTCGATGAGGAAACCGCCGTGGGCAGCGGCACCCTGAGCTTTCGCGCGATCATCACCCGCTTCCTGCGCGAGCTGCGCGCCCGCGCCGGCCGGCACCTCGGGCACGAACCGCGCCGCGTGGTGCTCGGGCGCCCGGTGCACTTCGTCGACGACGATGCGGCCCGCGACAAGCGCGCGCAGGAGGCCCTGGCGCAGGCGGCGGCCGAAGCCGGCTTCGCGCACGTTTCCTTCGAGCTGGAGCCGATCGCCGCGGCGCTGGACTACGAGCGCCGCATGGAGCGCGACGGCTCGGTCCTGATCGTGGACATCGGCGGCGGCACTTCGGACTTCACCGTGGCGCGGCTCGGGCCGGGGCGGCTGGCCCGCGCCGACCGGCGCAAGGACATCCTGGCGACCACCGGCGTGCACATCGGCGGCACCGACTACGACCAGAAGCTGAACCTGCGGCGGGTGATGCCGCTGCTCGGCTTCGGCCATGTGGGGCCGAGCGGCCGCGAGGTGCCGAGTCCGACCTTCATCGACCTCGCGAGCTGGCACCTGATCCACCGCATGTACGCGCCCAAGGTGGTGCGGCACGTGCGGGAGTTGCGCGTGAACTACGAGGACACGCGCCTGCACGATCGGCTGATGACGGTGCTGGAGCACCACCTCGGGCACCTGCTGGCCAGCGAAGTGGAGCAGGCGAAGATCCGCAGTTCGGTCTCGGGCGAGGAGGCGACGATCGACTTGTCCGCAGTGGAAGCCGGGCTGTCGGCCGCGTTCGGGCCGGCGGACATGGCGCAGGATCTGGTGGGGCTGCTGGAACAGGTCGTCGACTGCGCGCAGGAGTGCGTCGAGCGTGCCGGCCTTTCTGCAGCGCAGCTCGATGCGATCTACCTGACCGGCGGCTCGTCGGCCCTGCGGCCTTTCCAGGCACTGCTGCAGGAGCGCCTTGCGGGCACCCCGCTGCTCGAGGGCGACCTTTTCGGCGGGGTCGCATCCGGCCTCGCGTACGCTTCGCGCTGAGCCGGGGTCCCTGCTCCCGTCACGGCAGCAGTTGCAGCGCGCGCATGTACCGCGCCTCGGTCATCAACGAGTCCCACGACACCGACGGCCCGCACGGCAGCAGGGCAAGCCGGCGCTGCTCGCTCACCTCGTTGGCGCGCCAGTCCCCGCGCGATTGCGCCTGCGACAGGCCGTCCAGCATCTCGTCGATCGAAGCCCCGCCCTCGCTGTTCACCGACTCGTTGCACAGGAGCACCATGTCGCAGCCGGCGCTCAGGGCGGCGACCGCGGCCTCGGTGAACGAGACGTCCCGGCCCTCGATCTTGCGCGCGCCAGCCATGCTCAGGTCGTCGCTGAAGATGGCGCCCTGGAATTGCAGCCGCTCGCGCAGGATCTCGTTGAGCCAGCGGGGCGAGAAGCCGGCCGGCAGCGAATCGACCTTCGGGTAGATCACGTGCGCGGGCATCACGCTGGTGAGCGTCGCGTCCAGCCACTCGTAGGGCAGCGCGTCCTCCTCCAGGATGGCCTTCAGGCTGCGCCCATCGACGGGAACTTCCAGGTGCGAATCGGCCTGGACGAAGCCGTGTCCCGGGAAGTGCTTGCCGCAGTTGGCCACGCCGGCCTGCAGCAGGCCCTGCATCAGGCTGCGCGCCAGCAGCGTGGCCACGCGCGGGTCGCGGTGGAAGGAACGGTCACCGATCACCGAGCTTTCGCCGTAGTCGAGGTCCAGCACCGGCGTGAAGCTGAAGTCGACGCCGCAGGCGCGCAGTTCGGCGCCCAGCACGTAGCCGGCAGCCGTTGCGGCGACCATGGCACGCATCGCGCCGGAGCCCTCGCGGCCCTTCGCGTCCTTGAACCACAGCTCGCCGAAGCGGCGCATCGGCGGCAGGTGCGTGAAGCCGTCGCTGCGAAAGCGCTGCACGCGGCCGCCCTCGTGGTCCACCGAGATCAGCAGGTCCTCGCGCACGCCCTTGATCTCGGCGCACAGGTCCGTGAGCTGCTCGCGGCTTTCCCAGTTGCGGCCGAACAGGATCACGCCGCCCACCAGCGGATGCGCCAGGCGGCGGCGGTCGTCGTCGCTCAGGGTGAGTCCTGCGACGTCCAGGATCACCGGGGCATGTTCACTCATGGTTCTGCTCTTTCTGTTCGATGATCACGAAGCTCGCTGCGTAGTCGGTCTCGTCGGTGACGCTCACCTGCGCCTGCAGGCCGCGCGCCTCGCACCAGGCCTTGAGCGTGCCGTGCAGCACGATCACCGGCTTGCCGCTGGCCAGCTTGCCGACCTCGCAGGCGCGCCAAGTCATGGGCATGCGCATGCCCAGCCCCACGGCCTTGCTGAAGGCTTCCTTGGCTGAAAAGCGCGTGGCAAGGTAGCGCACGCCGCGCTCGGGCCAGCGCGCGCTGCGCGTCTTCCAGGTGGCGAATTCGCCATCGGTGAGGATCTTGCGGGCGAAGCGCTCGCCGTGCCGGTCGAGCGAGGCGCGGATGCGGCGCACGTCGCAGATGTCGGTACCGATGCCGTAGATCACTGCTCGTGCATCCGGCTGCCGCGCGACAGCGCTGCGAGGTAGGCGCGCACGGTGGCCGCATAGCCCATCTCCAGGGCGTCGGCGATCAGGGCGTGGCCGATGGAGACTTCCAGCAGGGCCGGCACCGACTGCACGAAGTCGGGCAGGTTGTCGCGATTGAGGTCGTGGCCGGCGTTGACGCCCAGGCCCACGGCGTGCGCGGCCTGCGCGGCATCGGCGAAGCGCCGCAGTTGCTCGCCGTGCTGCGGCCCGCCCCAGGCGGCCGCATAGGGCTCCGTGTACAGCTCGACCCGGTCCGCGCCCACGGCCCTGGCCAGCGGGATGCTGCGCGCGTCCGCATCCATGAACAGGCTCACGCGCACGCCGAGCGACTTCGCCTCGGCGATCAGCGGCCTGACGCGCTCGCCGTCCTTCGCCAGGTCCCAGCCGTGGTCGCTGGTGAACTGGCCCTCGGCGTCGGGCACGAAGGTGCACTGGTGCGGCCGCACCTCGCGCACGAACTCCATCAGGTTGTGGAACGGGTTGCCCTCGATGTTGAATTCGGCCTCGGGCCAGGCCTTCAGCAGCGCCGCGAGCTCGCGCACGTCCTCGGGGCGGATGTGGCGCGCGTCCGGCCGCGGATGCACCGTGATGCCGTGCGCGCCGGCCTGCAGGCACAGGGTGGCGGCCCGCGTGACGCTGGGAATGCCCAGGTGGCGCGTGTTGCGCACCAAGGCGACCTTGTTGAGGTTGACCGACAGAGCGGTCCGATCGGAAGTCATAGGGCCTGCAGGTCCATCATCAGTTGCCGGGTGCGCAGCGTGGCAACGCCGCAATGGTAGTGCAGCATGGCCCGCAGCTGCGGCTTCAGCTCGCCGAGTGTGGCGGCGGCCCGCAAGGTGGCGTCGAAGGGCGCGGGGTCGTCCAGCGCGCGCTGCAGCGCATCCCACTGCGCGCCGGCCAGGCTGGCCCGCGCATCCTCCTCGCCGGCTTCCACCAGGCCGCCTTCGGCATGCAGGCTGTAGCGCTGGTCCGCCTCCAGGGGGGCCAGCGTCGCCGTCTGCAGGTCCAGGGAGGGCAGGAGGCCGATCTCGCGCAGCAGCAGCAGCTCGAAGGCGCGCAGCGCCGGCTGCAGCAGCTGCGGGTGCTCGCCCGCCAGCACGCGCACGGCGTCGCCGTAGACGTCGAACAGCGGCGGATGCGGATCGTCGCGGGCCAGCAGCCGCAGCAGCAGTTCGTTGAGGTAGTAGCCGGACAGCAGGGCATCGCCCGTGGGCATCACCTGGCCGCCTTGCCACTCGGCCGATTTGAGCGTGCGGATCTCGCCATCGCCGCCGAAGGCGACGTGCAGCGGCTGCAGGGGCAGCAGGACGGGGCGGAAATTGGAGCTGGGCTTCTTGGCGCCCTTGGCGACCACGGCGATGCGGCCGTGCTCGCGCGTCAGCAGCTCCAGGATCAGGCTCGATTCGCTCCAGTCGTAGCGGTGGAGCACATAGGCCGGCTCGTTGGCGTAGCGCTTCATCAGGTGGACCGGACCACGTACGCGGCCAGCACGCCGGGAACGCCCATCTTCGCCTGGAACAGCTGCTCGTCCGCGTCGCGCAGCCTGCGACTGACCTCGCGGCCCATGTTCATCTGGATCAGCGCGAACTGCTCGAGATCCTTCTCGTACAGCTTCAGGAGACTGGCGCTAGACAGCTCGATCGCGCGGCACGTTCCGACCGCCACCACCGAGGCGCTGCGGCGGCACATGTCCATGAGCGACATCTCCCCGAAGCAGTCCCCGCGACCGAGATTCATCAGCACGTACGAATGGCCGTCCCAGCCCTTGACGACCGCAGCCTGCCCGTCCAGCACGACGAACATCGAGTGCGCCTCGTCGTCCTCGTGGAAGAAGTACTCGCCGGGCGCGGCCGAAACCTCCCGGGAGAGCCCCAGCAGGAAGTCCAGGATCTCCTCCCGGATGCCACCGAAGAGGGGCGTGGTCTGCAGCAGTTCGACCAGCGTGTTCATGCGCCCGCCAGGGTGAGCAGCAACGGCCGTCACTCGTAGCCGAAGCTGCGCACCCGCGCCTCGTCGTCCGCCCACCCCGAGCGCACCTTCACGAAGATCTGCAGGAACACCTTGGCATCGAACAGGGTCTCGAGTTCCTGGCGCGCCTCGGTGCCGATGCGCTTGAGCTTCTCGCCGCCTTCGCCGATCACCATCGCCTTGTGGCTGTCCCGTTCGACGACGACGGTGGCCGCGATGCGCACCATGCGCTTGAACTTGGGGCTGGGCTCTTCCTCGAACTTCTCCACCACCACGGTGGACGTGTAGGGCAGCTCCTCGCCGGTGAGGCGGAACAGCTTCTCGCGGATCATCTCCCCGGCCATGAAGCGCTCGCTCTTGTCGGTGAGCTCGTCTTCGCCGTAGAACCAGGGCTGCTCCGGCAGGTACTTGCCGCACACCTGCAGCAGCCGCTCGACGTCCTTGGAATTCTTCGCCGACACGGGCATGAACTCGGAGAAGGGATGGCGCGCCTGCATGTCGCGCAGCCACGGCGCCAGTTCGCCGCGGCGATGCACCAGGTCGAGCTTGTTGGCCACCAGGATGGCCGGGATGTCCGGCTTGAGCAGCCCCAGCACCTTGGCATCGCCCAGCGTGAAGTTGCCCGCCTCGACGACGAACAGCACGACGTCGACGTCACCGATCACGCCCGTCACCGCGCGATTGAGCGAGCGGTTCAGCGCGGAGCTGTGCCGCGTCTGGAAGCCGGGCGTGTCGACGAACACGAACTGCGTGCCGCCCTCGGAGCGCACGCCGGTGATGCGGTGGCGCGTGGTCTGCGCCTTGCGCGAGGTGATGCTGATCTTCTGGCCGACCAGCGCATTGAGCAGCGTCGACTTGCCGACGTTGGGCTTGCCGACGATGGCGACCAGGCCGCAGCGCTGCCCCGCGGCTGCGGGGGCGGCTTCGGCTGGAACGGGTCCTTCCCCTTCTGCGGGAAGGTCGGGATCGGGGCCGTGGGTCATTTCCGGGATTTCAGCACGATCAGCATGGCCTGGGCAGCGGCCTGCTCGCCGGCACGCCGGGAGGCGCCAATGCCGCGCTCCACAAGGCCGAGCTCGGAGACTTCGCATTCCACCTCGAAGGTCTGCCTGTGGGCCGCGCCCAGCGTGCCCACCACGCGGTACACCGGCAGCTTCATCTTGCGGCCCTGGAGCACTTCCTGCAGTTCCGTCTTCGGGTCCTTGGCGGCAGCGGACATGCCGGGATTGATCTCCACCTCGGCGAACAGGCGGTGCACCAGCGCCTCGGCGGCGGAATAGCCGGCATCCAGGTGCACGGCGCCGATCAGCGCCTCCAGCGTGTCGGCCAGGATCGAGGGCCTCTTGTGGCCGCCGGACCGCGCCTCGCCCTCGCCCAGTCGCACCAGCCCCGGCAACCCGAGGCCGACAGCCAGCCGATGCAGCGTGTCCTGCTTGACCAGGTTGGCGCGCACGCGCGAGAGGTCGCCTTCCGGCAGATCCTGCAGGCGCTGGTACAGCAGTGCCGCGACGGCCAGGTTCAGGACCGAGTCGCCCAGGAATTCGAGCCGCTCGTTGTGCTCGGCCGAAAAGCTGCGATGGGTGAGCGCCCGCGCCAGCAACCGCGGATCCTGGAAGCGGTGCTGCAGCCGCTGCTGCAGGCCCGCGAGGGGGTCGGACACGGTGTTCGCGCTAGCGGCCGGGATTCGAGCTCCCCACGTACTTGAGGGTCAGCCACGCGGGTCCGAACAGGTGGTATTCCTTCTCGTAGGCGAAGGAGACGACCACCCGTTCGCCCTCCTTCGTGACCTCGAGGTCCTTGCCCGTGATGGAAGTGATGTTGTCGATGTCGGCCGAGCGGTCGAAGGCGGCACGCACGGCGGCCACCGTGCCTTCGTCCTTGGCGCGGTTGATCGCCTTGAGCGCCGCCTGGTATTCGAGGATCGACGGGAAGGCGCGCATCCCCACCGCTCCGACGGCGCCGATCACCGCGAGAAAGAAGATCAGCGTGATCAACGAGATACCGCGCTGCCGCGACTTGCCTGCCATGGAACCCCTCCGACTCATGCCTCTTTTATTCGAATGACCCGACCCGCGACAGGTTGGCGAAGTTCATCCAGATCAGGAACGCCTTGCCGACGATGTTCTTGTCCGGCACGAAACCCCAGTAGCGCGAGTCGAGCGAATTATCCCGATTGTCACCCATCATGAAATAGTGCCCCTGCGGCACCCGGCAGACGACGCCTTCCACGCTGTAGCGGCAGTTCTCCTTGAACGGGAAGTCGTCGACGCCGGCGACGAACGCGGGGCGCTCGTCGTCGTTCAGGAGGCGGTGGTTCTTCTCGCCCAGGCGCTCCTCGAACTGCTTGAAGTAGCGCATCGCGTCGGGGTCGAAGTAGTCCTGCACCTTGCTCGTGGTCACCGGCTGGCCGTTGATGGTGAGCTTCTTGTTCAGGTAGGCGACCTCGTCGCCCGGCACGCCCACCACGCGCTTGATGTAGTCCAGCGAGGGCTTGGGCGGATAGCGGAACACCATCACGTCGCCGCGCTTGGGCGGCGTGCCGTCGGTGAGCTTGGTGTTCACCACCGGCAGGCGCAGGCCGTAGGTGAACTTGTTGACCAGGATGAGGTCGCCGACCAGCAGCGTGGGGATCATCGAGCCGGAGGGGATCTTGAAGGGCTCGAACAGGAAGGACCGCAGCACGAACACGGCCAGGATCACCGGGAACAGGCCGGCCGTCCAGTCCAGCCACCAGGGCTGCGCCAGGATCCTGTGCCGGGCCTCGGCGACGTCGGCCTCGGGGGGCGGGGCCACGCCCTGCCCGGCCAGGCGCGCGTTGCGCTCGCCGGCGTGCGACTCCAGTTCGGCGGCGGCTCGCCGGCGCCGCGGCAGGTACCACAGGCGCTCCGCGACCCAGTAGATCCCGGTGACGAGCGTCGCCAGGAACAGCAGGAGCGCGAAGTTGCCCTCGACCATCTCGAAATACCACGCGCCGGCATAGCCGACGAAGGCCGCGAGGATCGCGGCCGTGAGGAAGGGCATCATCGTTTTATTCTTCGACCTGGAGAATGGCGAGGAACGCTTCCTGGGGCACCTCCACGGAGCCGATCTGCTTCATGCGTTTCTTGCCAGCCTTCTGTTTTTCGAGCAGCTTGCGCTTGCGGGTGATATCGCCGCCGTAGCATTTTGCCAGCACGTTCTTGCGCAGCGCCTTGACGGTTTCACGGGCGATCACGTTGGCGCCGATCGCCGCCTGGATGGCCACGTCGAACATCTGGCGGCTGATGATCTCACGCATCTTGGCAACCACCGCGCGGCCGCGGTATTGCGACTGGCTGCGGTGCACGATGATCGACAGCGCGTCGACCTTGTCGCCGTTCAGCAGGATGTCGACCTTCACCACGTCGGAGGGGCGGTACTCCTTGAACTCGTAGTCCATGGAGGCGTAGCCCCGGCTGACGGATTTCAGCTTGTCGAAGAAGTCCAGCACGATCTCGCCGAGCGGCAGCTCGTAGGTGAGCATCACCTGGCGGCCGTGGTAGGCCATGTTGATCTGCACGCCGCGCTTCTGGTTGGCCAGCGTCATCACCGGGCCCACGTACTCCTGCGGCATGTACAGGTGCACGGTCACGATCGGCTCGCGGATCTCCTGGATCCTGCCCTGCTCCGGCATCTTGGCCGGGTTCTCGACCATGATCACCTCGCCGTCGTTCTTGACCACCTGGTAGACGACGCTGGGGGCCGTGGTGATCAGGTCCTGGTCGAACTCGCGTTCGAGGCGCTCCTGCACGATGTCCATGTGCAGCAGGCCCAGGAAGCCGCAGCGGAAGCCGAAGCCGAGGGCCTGGCTGACTTCCGGCTCGTAGTGCAGCGAGGAGTCGTTCAGCTTGAGCTTCTCCAGGCTGTCGCGCAGCGAGTCGTACTGGTTCGCCTCCACCGGGTACAGGCCCGCGAACACCTGCGGCTGGATCTCCTTGAAGCCGGGCAGCGGCTCGGACGCCGGCGCCACGTTGCTGTTGCCCGCACGCGTGCGCGTGACGGTGTCGCCCACCTTGGCCGCCTGCAGCTCCTTGATGCCGGCGATCAGGTAGCCCACCTCGCCGGCCTCCAGCACGTCGCGCGAGACGTTGGCGGGCGTGAACACGCCGAGCTGGTCGGCGTCGTACTGGGCTTCGGTCGCCATCATCTTGATGCGGTCGCCCTTGGCCAGGCGGCCGTCCACCACCCGCACCAGCATCACGACGCCGACGTAGCTGTCGAACCAGCTGTCGATGATCATCGCGCGCGTCGGGCCGTCGGGATTGCCGCGCGGCGCGGGAATGCGTTCGACGATCGCCTCGAGGATGTCCTCGATGCCCATGCCGGTCTTCGCGGAGCACGGGATCGCGCGGCTCGCGTCGATGCCGATCACGTCCTCGACTTCTTCCTTGGCGCGCTCGGGGTCCGCCTGCGGCAGGTCCATCTTGTTCAGGACCGGCACGACCTCGACGCCGAGATCGAGCGCGGTGTAGCAGTTGGCGACCGTCTGCGCTTCGACGCCCTGGCTCGCGTCAACCACCAGCAGCGCGCCTTCGCACGCGGAGAGCGAGCGAGACACTTCGTACGAGAAGTCGACGTGGCCCGGTGTGTCGATCAGATTGAGCGTGTAGACCTGTCCGTCGCGCGCCTTGTACGTGAGCGCAGCGGTCTGCGCCTTGATGGTTATCCCACGCTCTTTTTCGAGATCCATCGAGTCGAGCACTTGCTCTTCCATCTCGCGATCGGAGAGGCCGCCGCAACGCTGGATGATGCGGTCAGCGAGCGTCGATTTGCCGTGATCGATGTGCGCGATGATCGAGAAGTTTCTGATGTGGTTCATCAACGGGAACGTACAAGTGATTGATTCGCAAGGGCGCGCACAAGAAAAAAGGGCGCGTCATGAAGGTGACGCGCCCTGAACCAACAATCTATGGCAACTGCGATGGTTGGAGCTTCATTGTAGGCAAAACGGGCCGGGCGTACAGCCGCCAGGCCATGCGGACTCGGCCGTTGCAGGCCTGCAACTGGAATGTTGTTCACAGGTTTTCAACAAATCGCGAGTGGGTTCGCGAGGACAACATGTGGGCTAGGTGTGGATCGGCGGTGGACGCCTGCCGGACATCCCGCATCGTGGTTCAGCGCGGTCCCGATATGACCGGTTCGGCGCTGCTGGCGCCAATTCTACTGAATCCGGTTCTTAGAGATTCGCGCAAGTTAGCGAGCGCAAACTGATTTCGAGGCCTGACGGCTGGGCGGCGGCGCAAGCGCCCCTGTCTTTTTTGGGCCACCCGACGGCGGGAAAAGCCCTATGCCTGAGCGGGGGCTTGGGGTTTCGGGGAGCCCGGCATCGCTGGTGTCCGCTCGCGGAGCCCAGCCTGCGCGGCCCCAAAGCACGTGCCCCTCGCGGCTCCGCGCGTAGGCCGGGATGCGCGCCAGCGCACCCCAGCACTCCAGGCGTCAGCCGCGCGCCGGCCGGATCACCAGGTAGCTCGCCAACTCCCCGCGCCGCAGCAGCAGCGGGATCGGCTTGTTCTTGTCCAACTTCGCGACGGCGGACTCGAAGTCCTTCACGCTGTTGATCTCGGTGTTGCCGATGGCGGTGATGATGTCGCCCTCGCGCACGCCGGCCCGCGCCGCGGCGCCTTCGGCGACGGATTCGACGCGCACGCCGCCCTTGACCTTGGACTCCTTCTTCTGCGCCGCGGTGAGCTCGGTGACGATGATGCCGATCTGCTGCTGCGCGGGCGAAACCTGCGGCTTCATCTCCGGCTTGGCCGGCTTGTCGCCCGCCTTCGCCGTGGCTTCCTGCTCGAACTCGGCGACGGTGATCTGCAGGTCGCGCGAGCCGCCGCGGCGGAACACCGTCAGGTTCGCCTTGCTGCCCGGCTTGGTGTTGCCCACCATGCGCGGCAGGTCGGAGGCGCGCTCGATCGCCGAGCCGTTGAACTTGGTGATGATGTCGCCGGCCTCGATGCCCGCCTTGTCCGCCGGCGAGCCACTTTCCACGCTGCGCACCAGCGCGCCCTGCGGGCGGCCGAGGCCGATCGATTCGGCGACGTCGCGAGTGACCTGGTCGATCTGCACGCCGATGCGGCCGCGCTGCACGCGCCCCGAGACGCGCAGCTGCTCGGCGACGCGGCTGGCCTCGTCGATCGGGATCGCGAACGAGATGCCCATGAAGCCGCCCGAGCGCGAATAGATCTGGCTGTTGATGCCGATCACCTCGCCGCGCATGTTGATCAGCGGGCCGCCGGAGTTGCCGGGGTTGATCGCCACGTCGGTCTGGATGAAGGGCAGGTAGTCGCCGGTGTCGCGGCCCTTGGCGCTGACGATGCCGGCCGTGACGGTGTTCTCCAGGCCGAAGGGCGAGCCGATCGCCATCACCCATTCGCCGACCTTGAGCTTGCTCACGTCGCCCACGCGCACGGCCGGCAGGCCGGTGGCGTCGATCTTCACCACGGCGACGTCGGTGCGCTTGTCGGAGCCGATGATCTTGGCCTTGAACTCGCGCTTGTCCGGCAGCGTGACGACCACTTCGTCGGCGCCTTCCACCACGTGGGCATTCGTCATCACGAAGCCGTCCTGCGTGAGGATGAAGCCGGAGCCGACGCCGCGCGGCTGCTCCTCCTCGCCGCCGCCACCGCCACCGCCGCCACCGCCTCGCGGCGGGTTGGGCCGCTGGCCGCGCGGCACGTTGGGCATGGGCACGCCGAAGAAGCGCCGGAAGAACTCCTGCATCTCCTCGTCCATCTCGCCGTTGCCGTTGCCGCCCTGGCGGGCGCCGGGCCGCGCGCGCTCCAGCGTGCGGATGTTCACCACCGCGGGACCGACCTGGTCCACCAGTTCGGTGAAATCAGGCAGGCCGGTGCGGGGCTGCGGTGCCGACTGCGCCAGCGCGGGCAGCGACGGCGTGAATGCGGCCACGCCGGCGAAGGCCAGGGCCGTCGCCAGGCCGCAGCCACGCAGGTTGTTCTTCCAATCCGTGCGGAACATAGGGACCTCTCCAGAAGCGCCAGACAAGACTAATAGCTGAGAATACGCCCGCGCGAAAAGTTTCCGCGTCAGCCAAAGACGTATCTGCTCTTTACGCTCGGGTTACACCGCCGGACGGCGCACCGCGGCTGGCCACAGATGGGGACTTATCTGCGGCGCTCAAGGCTGGCCGCGAAGGCGCGCAGGGTGGCGGGCGGCACTTCGCCGACCGCCGTGACCCACCAGTCCTGCACCCGGCGCGTGAGCGTGTGCGTCGCGCCGCTGGCGAACACGCCTTCGCGCAGGTGGCGCTCGCGGTCGAAGTCCTCGACGAAGAGCGAGACGGAGGCGAGGCCGTCCGAGAAGATCCACTGCAGCACGCCTTCGGCGCGGCGCTTGTAGCAGTTCACCGGCTTGAAGCCGGCCACCGGCTGCCGCAGGCCCCAGCCTTCGGCGGCGGGCGTGGTCTTGACCGCGTCGGCCTTTTCCACCCGCCAGCCTTCGGGCACCGCCATCATGTGCGAGAGCCTGTCCATGCGCACCGGCGCGTCGAGCTGCAGTTCGGAGAAGGCCGCCTGTTCCAGCACGTGGCCCTGTTCGTCCAGCGTCTGCAGCTTGACCATCAACCCGCTTTTCTTCTCGCTCCAGACCCGGTAGCCGAAGCGCAGGCCGTCCCGCGGCAGCACCTGCACGATGTCGGCGTCGAAGCCGGCGACGCGGTCGGCACCGACCCGGCGGGCGGTGTAGAAATCGGCGATCGCGTTGTCTTCGGGCTTGAGCAGCTCGGGAAAGAGGCCGATCGCCTCGCGCCGTTCGCTGCGCACCGTGCGGGACTCCGGCAGGAAGGTCAGGACTTCGTCGTCGCGCCGGAAGGTGGAACGCTTCTCGCCGGAGAGCGCGTCGATGCGCTCCACCTGGCGCTGCCCGTCGCAGGCGTGCCAGATGCGGGCGCTGGCCATGCTGCCGTTGCTGGAAGACACGACGAACGTGCCCACGTAGTTGCGCTGCAGCGAGGCCTCCTGCATGCGCGAGAGCCATTCCGTGACGGTGCGCTCGTGGCGTTCCGACGGCCGCGGATCGGGCAGCGCCGGGGCGGCGAGCGCCTGCGTGACGAGCAGGGTGAGGGCGCCGGAAGCCAGCGCCAGGGCGCCACGCGCCAGGCGCCGGCGGGCAAGGGCGGGAGCGTGGCGGGTCATCCTCAGGCGGTCACCGGCCCGGAGCCTCGAAGGTGGCGTTGCGCAGGAAGCCCGAGGGCGTCTGCAGCACCGTCGTGCCGGCGAGCTGGCGGTGCGCCTGCAGCAGCTGGTCGAGGCGCGGGTCGCGGATGAGGGTGGCGTTCACCACGTCGCCGGCCGCCGGCGCCACCGGCGCCGGTGCCACGGCGAGCTGGGGCTGTGCAGCGGGCGCGGCGCTGCCGCTCCACACGTTCCAGCCGACGGCCGCCACGGCGGCCATGGAGGCGACGCCGGCGGTGAGCTTCCACAGCCAGTCGTTGGCAGCCGGCCGCTGCTCCTGCCGCTGCACCTGCGCTGCCGCCCGCGCAGGGGCGGCCTGCGGCGCTTCCTGCTTGAGCCGCTCGCGCAGGCGCGCCAGGAAGGCCTCGGGCGGAGTGCCGCGGGCGGTGCTCCCGGAGCGCAGGACCTCGCCCGCGACGTGATAGGCACACCAGGTGGTTCGCGCGCGGGCATCGGCGCTTGCCGCCTGCACGCCACGGGCGAACGCCTCACCCTGCAGCTGCCCGTCGGCGAGTGCCGAAATCAGTTCCTGGTTGTCCATCCTGTTGTCCATTGCTTCATGTCCGCGCCGTCACCACCGCTTGCCCGACTGGTTCTCCAGCATGGGCTTGACCTTCGCCGAAATCGCCTCGCGGGCCCGGAAGATCCGGGATCGCACCGTGCCGATCGGGCAGTTCATCACTTCCGCGATCTCCTCGTAGCTCAGGCCCTCGATCTCGCGCAGCGTCACGGCCTGTCGCAGTTCGTCGGGCAAGGCCTCCATGGCCGAGTTGACCGTGGCGGCGATTTCCTTGGCCGCGAGGACCGTTTCCGGCGTCTCGGCGCTGGTTAGTTCGTTCTCGACGCCGGAAGTTTCTTCCTCATCATCGCCACCTTTGAGGGCGCTCTCGGAAACCACCGGATCGCGCTTGAGGTCGACCAGGGCTTTTTTCGCGGTATTGACTGCGATCCGGTACAGCCAGGTGTAGAACTGCGCCTCGCCGCGGAACTGCGAGAGGGCGCGGTAGGCGCGGATGAAGGTTTCCTGCGCGATGTCCTCGATCAGGTCGGTATCGCGCACCATGCGGCCGATCAGGCGTTCGATGCGGCGCTGGTACTTGATCACCAGCAGCTCGTACGCCTTCTGGTCGCCGGCCACCGTGCGCTCCACCAGCATCAGGTCGGTGTCGCCGGACGACGGTGCGGGAGCAGCGGGAGGCGTCTTGGTCATTGTTCGGCCGGCGGCGGTTCACCGGCTGGGGGCACAGGCGCGCTGGCGCGCGAATATACCGCACGGCGCAGCGCCTCCCAGTGCGCCGGATCGCGCGCGCTTTCCAGCCATAGCCAGCGCACGCGGCCCGTTTCCGGCTGCCAACGCAGCAACATCCGATTCTGCAGGTCGAAAGCGATTTCGGGGTGGCCGGCGCCCGCCAGGCCGCCCTCCTCCCAGCTCCAGCCGGCCCCGTTCCAGCACAGCACGCCGGCCGGCGAGCGCCACCACGCCGCCAGCGCCAGCAGGCCGCCGCCGAGCGCAGCGGCCAGGCCGAGGGCCTGGCGCCAGCCGAAGGCGTCGGATTGCAGGCTCCAGCCGACGGCCACGCCCAGCCCGGCGAGCGCCGCCAGGGCATGCAGGCCCGCGGCGAACGCGCTGCGCCCCACCGGATAGCTCACCGATGGGGCCGCGTGCATATCGGGCCGAAAGCGCTAGATGCGCCTGAAGACGAGCGATCCGTTGGTGCCGCCGAAGCCGAAGTTGTTCTTCAGCGCCACGTCGATCTTCATGTCCCGCGCCTCGTTGGCGCAGTAGTCCAGGTCGCATTCCGGGTCCTGGTTGAAGATGTTGATGGTGGGCGGACTCTTCTGGTCGTGGATCGCCAGCACCGTGAACACCGACTCGATCCCGCCGGCGCCCCCCAGCAGGTGGCCCGTCATGGACTTCGTCGAGTTGACCACGACCTTCTTCGCGTGCTCACCCAGCGTGTTCTTGATCGCGTTGGTCTCGTTCACGTCGCCCAGCGGCGTGGAAGTGCCGTGGGCGTTGAGGTACTGCACCTGGTCGGGGTTGATGCCGGCGTTCTTCAGGGCGGCGGTCATCGAGCGGCGCGGGCCGTCGACGTTGGGGGCCGTCATGTGGTACGCGTCGGCGCTCATGCCGAAACCGGCCACTTCCGCGTAGATCCTGGCGCCGCGCTTCTTCGCGTGCTCGTACTCTTCCAGCACCAGCACGCCGCCGCCTTCGCCCAGCACGAAGCCGTCGCGGTCCTTGTCCCAGGGGCGGGACGCGGTCTTGGGGTCGTCGTTACGGGTGGAAAGCGCCCGGGCCGCGGCGAATCCGCCGATGCCCAGCGGCGAGACCGTCGATTCGGCGCCGCCGGCGACCATCACGTCGGCGTCCCCCGCCTCGATGAGGCGCGCGGACAGGCCGATGGCATGCAGGCCGGTCGTGCAGGCGGTGACCACGGCGATGTTGGCGCCCTGGAAGCCGTAGCGGATCGACACGTGGCCCGAGATCATGTTGATGATCGAGGCCGGCACGAAAAACGGCGAGATGCGGCGCGGGCCGCGGTTCATGTATTCGCCGTGCGTCTCCTCGATCATCGGCAGCCCGCCGATGCCGGAGCCGATGTTCACGCCGATGCGGGTGGCAAGCTCGGGATCGAGCTGGTCACCGGTGGGCAGGCCGGCATCCTGCACCGCCTGCGCGGCAGCCGCCATCCCGAGGTGGATGAAGCGGTCCATGTGGCGCGCTTCCTTCTCGGGCATGTAGTCCGCCACGTTGAAGTTCTTCACTTCCCCCGCGAACCTCACCGAAAGGGCGCTGGCATCGAAGGACGTGACCAGGTCGATGCCGCTCCTGCCCGCGAGCAGGTTGGCCCAGGATTCGGCGACCGTATTTCCCACCGGGCTCACGCAGCCCAGTCCCGTCACGACGACGCGGCGACGCATCTCGGGTCTCAGGCCTTCTGGTGCTGGTTGGCGTAATCGATGGCGTTCTGCACCGTCGTGATCTTCTCGGCGTCTTCGTCCGGGATCTCGATGCCGAACTCGTCCTCGAGGGCCATCACGAGTTCCACCGTGTCCAGAGAGTCCGCGCCGAGGTCGGCCACGAAGGCCTTTTCATTGGTGACCTGGGACTCTTCCACGCCGAGTTGTTCGGCGATGATTTTCTTGACACGTGCTTCGATATCGCTCATGGGTTCCCTCTAAGGGTTTGGTTTGAATCCGCGATTTTAAGCCGGGCGGAGTTTCCGGCTGGGGTGGCGCGGCCTGCCGCGACGCGCAAAAGCGCCGCTCAGGCCATGAACATGCCGCCGTTGACGTGGATCTCCTGGCCGCTCACGTAGCCGGCCTGGGGCGAGGCGAGCCAGGCCACCGCATGCGCGATGTCCGCCGGCTTGCCGAGGTGGCCCAGCGGGATCTGGCCCAGCAGCGCCTTCTGTTGTTCTTCCGGCAGAGCCGCGGTCATGTCGGTCTCGATGAAGCCGGGCGCCACGCAATTCACCGTGATGCCGCGGCTGCCGAGTTCGCGCGCCAGCGCCCGGGTCATGCCCGCGACGCCGGCCTTCGCTGCGGCGTAATTCGCCTGGCCGGGGTTGCCGGAGGCGCCGACCACGCTGGTGATGCTGACGATTCGGCCATAGCGCTGCTTCATCATCGTGCGCATCACGGCCCGGCTCATGCGGAACACGGCCTTCAGGTTCGTGTCCAGCACGGCATCCCAGTCGTCGTCCTTCATGCGCATGGCGAGCGTGTCGCGGGTGATGCCGGCGTTGTTCACCAGCACGTGGACGCCGCCGTGCTCCTTGGCGATGGCGTCGATCAGCGCTTCGGCGGCGGCGGCGTCGTTGACGTCCAGCTTCGCGCCCTTGCAGCCGGCGTGCTGCGCCAGCGCCGTCGTGATCTTCGCCGCGCCGTCGTCGGTGGTGGCGGTGCCGACCACCTTCATGCCGCGCACCGCGAGCTCCTGGGCGATGGCCTGGCCGATGCCGCGCGAGGCACCCGTCACCAGGGCGACCTGGCCCTGCATGCTCTTGTCGTTGCTCATTGCAGGAGGGCCCTGGCTTCGTTGAGGGAGGCGGGGTCGTACACCGCCGCGGCGGGGATCGACGCGTCGATGCGCTTCACCAGGCCGGCCAGCACCTTGCCGGGGCCGCATTCGAGGATGGCGGCGACGCCGCGCCCCTGGATCGCCCGGATGCACTCGACCCAGCGCACCGGGCCGAAGGCCTGCTCGTACAGCGCGGCACGGATGCGGTCGGGTTCGGTCTCGGCCTGCACTTCGATGTTGTTGATCACCGGGATGCGCGGCGGCTGGAAATCGACCTGCGCCATGCGCTCGCGCAGCTTGTCGGCCGCCGGCTTCATCAGGCTGGAATGGAAGGGGGCGGAGACCGACAGCGGCAGCGCGCGCTTGGCACCCATGGCCTTGAGCACCTCGCAGGCCTTGTCGACGGCGGCCTTGCTGCCGGCGATCACCGTCTGCGCCGGATCGTTGAAGTTCGCAGCTTCCACCGCTTCGGCGGTGTTGGTCCCGAAGCTGCGCACGGCTTCGGCGCAGCCTTCGATCACCTTCTGCGCGTCCAGGCCGAGGATGGCCGCCATGCCGCCGGTGCCCACCGGCACCGCCTCCTGCATCGCCTGGGCGCGAAAGCGCACCAGGGGAGCCGCATCCGCCAGCGTGAGCGTGCCGGCCGCGACCAGGGCCGCGTATTCGCCGAGCGAGTGGCCGGCGACGACCGCCGGTTGCGGGCCGCCTTCGGCCAGCCAGGCCCGGTAGGCCGCGATGCCCGCCACCAGCATCGCCGGCTGGGTGTTCGCCGTCAGCCCCAGCGCTTCCTTCGGACCTTCGTGGATCAGGCGCGCGAGGTCTTCGCCGAGCGCATCGGAGGCTTCCTTCAGGGTCTGCGTCACCGCGGGATGGTCGCCCCAGGCGTCGAGCATGCCGACGGCCTGCGAGCCCTGGCCGGGAAAGACGAAAGCGAACGGTTTCATGGCTGTCGTTGTTTCTTGTGTCGTATCGAAGGGATGGGCGCGCGCCCTTCTCCCTTCAGAAGTCCAGCAGCACCGCGCCCCAGGTGAAACCGCCGCCGACGCCCTCGAGCATCAACGTGTCACCCTTCTTCACCTTGCCCGTGCGCACCGCCACGTCGAGCGCGAGCGGGATCGACGCCGCCGAGGTGTTGCCGTGCTCGTCGACGGTGACGATCACCTTGTCCTGCGACATCTTCAGCTTGCGCGCGGTCCCCATCATGATCCGGATGTTGGCCTGGTGCGGGATCAGCCAGTCGATGTCGGCCTCGGTCTTGCCGGCCTTGGCGAGCGTGGCGCGCGCCGCTTCCTCCAGCACGCCCACGGCGAGCTTGAAGACGGCCTGGCCGTCCATGCGCAGCAGCGGGTTGCCGTGCACCTTGCCGCCGGACACGCCGCCGGGCACGCACAGGATCTCCACGTGCTTGCCGTCGGCATGCAGGTCGGTGGCCAGGATGCCGGGCGTCTCCGACGCTTCCAGCACCACGGCGCCGGCGCCGTCGCCGAACAGCACGCAGGTCGTGCGGTCGTCGAAATCGAGGATGCGCGAGAACACTTCGGCGCCGATCACCAGCGCGCACTTCGCCGTGCCGGTGCGGATCAGGGAATCCGCGACGGTGAGCGCATAGACGAAGCCGCTGCAGACCGCCTGCACGTCGAACGCGGGGCAGCCGGCGACACCCAGCTTGTTCTGCAGGATGGTCGCGGTGGAGGGGAACACCATGTCCGGCGTGGACGTGGCGACGATGATCAGGTCGATCTCCGAGGCCTTGCGGCCGGCGGACTCCAGCGCCTGGCGCGCCGCATGCAGGGCCAGGTCGCTGCTGGGCACGTCGGGCTCGGCGAAGTGGCGCGCGCGGATGCCGGTGCGCTCCACGATCCACGTGTCGGAGGTCTCGAGGCCGCGGGCGGCCAGCTGCTGCGCCAGGTCCGCGTTGGTGACGCGCTTCGGGGGCAGGTAGCTGCCGGTCCCCGCAATCCGGGAATGTCGGGTCATTTCTAGTAGGTTGTGACCGGTTGCGGCTGCGCCTGCGCCGGTTCGTCGGCGCCGACCAGCAGCGGGCGGGCATGCGCGATGCGCGCCTGGACCCGGTCCAGCAAGTTGTGCCGGGCCGCATCATAAGCTCGGATGAGGGCTTGCTCGAATGCGAGCTCGTCCGCCGACCCGTGGCTCTTGAAGACGAGGCCGCGCAGCCCCATCAGCGCCGCGCCGTTGTAGCGGCGGTGGTCGACGCGCTTCTTGAAGGCGGCGAGCACGGGATAGGCCGCCACCGCCGCCAGCTTCGTGAGCGGCGTGCGCGCGAATTCCTGCTTCAGGAAGCCGCCGACCATCGACGCCAGGCCTTCGCTCGTCTTGAGCATCACGTTGCCGACGAAGCCGTCGCACACCACGATGTCGGTCGTGCCCTTGAAGATGTCGTTGCCTTCGACGTTGCCGAAGAAATTGAGGTCGCCTGCACTGCCGGCGGCGCGCAGCAGCTCGCCGGCCTTCTTGATCATCTCGCTGCCCTTGATCGCTTCCTCGCCGATGTTCAGGAGGCCCACCGAGGGGTTCTCGTCCTCCGTCAGCGCCGACACCAGCGCCGAACCCAGCACGGCGAACTGCAGCAGGTGCTGCTCGGTGCAATCGACGTTGGCGCCGAGATCCAGCACGGTGGTCGCGCCGCCCTTCGCGTTCGGCAGGCCGGAGGCGATGGCCGGACGATCGATGCCTTCGACCGTCTTGAGCAGGTAGCGCGCCAGCGCCATCAGGGCGCCGGTGTTGCCGGCCGAGACGGCCGCCTGGGCCTGGCCTTCCTTCACCTGCTGGATCGCCACGCGCATAGACGAATCCTTCTTCTTGCGCAGGGCGATCTCGACGGCATCGTCCATGGCCACCACCTCGGTGGCGGCCACGACGCGGGCGCGCGGGTGCTGCAGCGGCGCGAGCGCGGCCGGGGCGCCCACCAGCAACAGCTGGGCCTCCGGGTGGGCCTCCAGGAAATGGCGGCACGCGACCAGCGTGACGCGGGGGCCGTGGTCGCCCCCCATGCAATCGACTGCCAGCGTGGTCGTCATGGCCTCAACTGTAGGGCCTTCGGACGGCCCCTTGGACGGAACAGGATCGCACAAGAAAAAAGCCCGGTCTGCCACAGCAAACCGGGCCTGTTGGCGTACGGGGCGATCAGGCGTCGTTCTTGGTCTTCAGCACCTTGCGGCCACGGTAGAAGCCGGTGGGGCTGATGTGGTGGCGCAGGTGGGTTTCGCCGGTGGTGGGCTCCACCGCGATGCCCGGCACGGTGAGCGCGTTGTGCGAACGGTGCATGCCGCGCTTGGAAGGCGACTTCTTGTTTTGCTGGACGGCCATGGCGGGCTCCTGGAATTTCTGTGCCGCAGCCAGTGCATGACGGCGGCAGCGGGTTGCGTTGGTTGACGAGGCGCGCTGGGCGCACCGGCCCTGCCTGCAAGGCGACCGGCGCTGCTGCCCCGGCAGGCAAATGCCGAAGCCTTCTGGCGCGAAGCCCGCAATTATAGCCCAAGATGGCAGCTCCGCTACTTGCCGGGTTTGAGGCGGCCCAGGAGGGCGAACGGATGCTCCTTTTCCGCCTCCGCCGCCTCGAAGTCCACGTCCACCGCCGACATTTTCACGGGCTGCGGGCAGACCTCGTGGCGCGGGGCGACGGGCAGCTCCATGAGCAGTTCGTCTTCCACCAGTTCCACCAGGTCGAAGCTGCGGCTCAAGGCGAGCAGGTCTTCCTCGGACTCGTCGTCTTCGGCCGCCGCCGTGGCTTCGTCGGCGACGAAGCGGAAGGCACGGCGCACCTGCAGCGGCACGTCCACGGGCGTGAGGCAGCGCTGGCAGACCAGCGGCAAGGTCGCGTCGGCCTCCAGGTGCACCCACACCTGGGGCTGCAGGTGGCCGGGATTGAGCAGTTCGCCGCGCGCCTGCCAGCGCACGTTGCGGGCGAGATCGGCGCCGTCGTCCGTCTCGGCGACCAGCCTGCGGAAGCTGCGCAGGTGCTCGCTGGCGTCGATCTCGCCGCCCTCCTCGGCGAAGCGGCGGACGTCCAGGCGATGCGGGTCGAAATCCTTGGCCATGAATTCAGTGTAAGAGAATCGGGTCCATGACACTGCCTGCCGCGGCCCCGTTCACCCGTCCGCTCGTCCTCGGATCGACGTCGGCGTACCGCCGGGAGCTGCTGGCACGGCTGCGCCTGCCGTTCAGCGTCGAGCCGCCGGAGGTGGACGAAACGCCGCTGGGCGAGGAAGCGCCTGGGCCGCTGGCGCGCCGCCTGGCTGCGGCCAAGGCCGCTGCCGTCGCTCGGCGGCACCCCGCCGCGATCGTGATCGGCTCCGACCAGGTTGCCGACCTGGACGGAGAGCCGCTGGGCAAGCCCGGCAACCATGCGAACGCGACCGCGCAGCTGCGCCGGATGAGCGGCCGCACCGTCATCTTCCACACCGCACTGAGCGTGGTCTGCCACGAGAGCGGCTTCGCGCAGCATGACCTTGCCCCGGTGAAGGTGCGCTTTCGCGCACTGGACGCCGCCGAGATCGAGGCCTACCTGCGGGCGGAACAGCCGTACGACTGCGCCGGCAGCGCGCGCAGCGAAGGCGCGGGCATCGCCCTGCTCGACGCGATCGAGAGCGACGATCCGACGGCGCTCATCGGCCTGCCGCTGATCCGCACCTCCCGCATGCTGCGCGCCGCGGGCCTGCGCGTGTTCTGATGCCGGGCCGGCTCTACCTCGTTCCGGCGCCGCTGGACTTCGGCTGCGAACAGACGGTCGCGCTCGGCGAGGTGCTGCCGGCGGGCACGCTGGCGGTCGCGGCGCGGCTGTCCCACTGGATCTGCGAGAACGCCAAGAGCGCACGCGCCTACCTCAAGCGCGTCGGCGAAGTGCAGCCGCTAGCGCTGCCACTGCAGCAGCAGCGCATCACGGAGCTGCCGCGCCAGGTGCACAAGAAGGGCGACCACAAGCCCTCGTCCTTCGATGCCCGTCCCCTGCTGCAGGCGGCCGCCGCAGGCGAGGACATGGGCCTGCTGAGCGAAGCCGGCATGCCGGCCGTGGCCGACCCGGGCTCGTCGGTGGTGCGGGCCGCGCACGAGCTCGGGATCGAGGTGGTGCCGCTGGTCGGGCCGGTGTCGCTGCTGCTGACCCTGGCGGCCAGCGGCCTCAACGGCCAGGACTTCGCGTTCGTGGGTTACCTGCCGCAGGATGCCCCAGCGCGGGCGCAGCGCCTGCGCGAACTGGAGGCGCTGGCCTGGCGCACCGGCCAGACCCAGTTGTTCATCGAGACGCCGTACCGCAACGAGGCGGTGTGGCAGGCGCTGTTGCAGACCCTGAAGCCGCAGACGCGGCTGGCGGTCGGGACGGGCTTGACCTTGCCCGAGGCGAGTTGCCGCAGTGCGAGCGCGGCGGCGTGGAAGCAGCGGCCGTCGCCGGTCAGGAACGACACCCCGGCGGTGTTCGCGATCGGGCCGTGAGCGTCCGCCGTCGCCCCGCATCCGTCATTCCCGCGAAGGCGGGAATCCAGGGCTCCCGATGAAGCGCGGCCGCGCTGCGCGCGGTTCTGGATCCCCGCCTGCGCGGGGATGACGGCCTAGCGGGGGATGACGGCCTGGCGGGGGATGACGGCCTGGCGGGAGTTGACCGTCTGGCGAGTCAACGCAGCGCCGGCAGCGTCCGCATCGCCTTCACCGCCCCTTCACCAATCGCCGCACCGAAGCGCTTGGCCAGCTTCTCCGCCACGTTCTCGTGGCGCGTGTAGTCCACCAGTTCTTCGGCCTTGATCACTTCGCGGGCCACGTAGTCCAGGTTGCCCAACTGGTCGGCGAGGCCGAGGTCGATCGCCTGCTGGCCGGTCCAGAACAGGCCGCTGAACAGCTCCGGCGTTTCCTTCAGGCGCTGGCCCCGGCCCGTGCGCACCACGTCGATGAACTGGCGGTGCACCACGTTCAGCATTTGCTGCGCGTGGTCCTTCTGCCGCGGGGTCTGCGGGCTGAAGGGATCGAGGAAGCCCTTGTTCTCGCCGGCCGTGAGCAGCCGGCGCTCGACGCCCAGCTTGTCCATCAGCCCCACGAAGCCGAAGCCCTCCATCAGCACGCCGATGCTGCCGACCATGCTGGCCTTGTCGACGAAGATGCGGTCGGCCGAGACGGCGATGTAATAGGCCGCCGAGGCGCACGACTCCTCGACGACGGCGTACAGCGGCTTCTTGTACCTGGCCTTGAGCCGGCGCAGTTCGTCGTTGATGATGCCCGCCTGCACCGGGCTGCCACCGGGGGAGTTGATCAGGAGCACCACGCCCTGGGCGCCGGCATCCTCGAAGGCGGCCTTGGCCGCCGCGACGATGAACTCCGCGCTCGCTTCGCTCTTGGGGCCGATCTCGCCGTCGATCTCGATCACCGCGGTGTGCGGCGTGGTCTTGTCGGCTCCGGGCGTGCCCTTGTACGTGAGCGACCAGATCAGGAAGATGAAGAACGCCAGCCACGCCAGCCGCACGAAGGTGCGCCAGCGGCGCTGCGCCTTCTGCTCCTCGATGGTGGCGAACAGCAGCTTCTCCATGGTGCTGCGCTCCCAGCCCGGGGCCCCTTCCGCGCGAACCACCGGGGAGGCGGGCGCGCCGGCCGAAGGCGCATTCGACGGCGGCAGGTCGGATTCGTTGTTCATTTAGAAGGAGACCGGTTGCAGGTTGAAGGCAGTATGCCAGTGCACCACGCCGTCGCTCTCGGTGAGCGCGATGCGCACCAGGCCGCCGCGGCACGGGCCGCTGGCGCACGCACCGGTATCGGGCTGGTACACGGCGCCGTGGGTGCCGCACAGCAGCCAGCGGCCGCTGTCGTCGAAGAAGCGGTCCGGCTGCCAGTCCATCTCCATCGCGACGTGCGTGCAGCGATTCAGGTAGGCGTGCACCCGGCCCTGGAAGCGGATGGCGAAGGCGCGGCAGGTCTGGCCGCCGTAGACGACGTCGAAGGGCACGGCCACTCCGCCGTCCACCAGGTCCCGCGAGTTGCACAGGGGGACGCGGCTGGCGTCGGCGGCGTCAGGCATGGTGCAGCAGCCACTCGTGCAGTTCGCGCACGGAATGCACCACCGCCCGGGGACCGAGCGCCTCGAAATCGTCGGTGGGATGGGCGCCGTAGCTCACGCCGACGCTGGCGCAGCCGGCATTCAGCGCCATCTGCAGGTCGTGGGTGGTGTCGCCGATCATCAGCGTGCGTTCCGGCTCGGTGCCGAACTCCTGCATCAGCTCGATCAGCATGCAGGGATCCGGCTTGCCGGCCGTCTCGTCCGCGGTGCGGGAGCCGTCGAACACGCCGGCGAGCTGCGCGGACCGCAGGGCCTCGTCGAGGCCCCGGCGCGACTTGCCGGTGGCCACCGCAAGCCGGTGCTGCCGCTCGCGCAGTTCGGCCAGCATCGGCAGGACGCCGTCGAACAGCGTGATGTCGTCCTGGTGCACCAGGTAGTGCTTGCGGTAGTTGGCCCCGAGCTCCGCATAGCGTTCGCGGGGCACGTCGGGCGCGGCGTGGGCCAGGGCCTCCATCAGCCCCATGCCGATCACGTAGGCGGCATCGCGCTCGCTGGGGACGGCGCCGCCGACGTCGGCCACCGCCTGCTGGATGCAGCGGACGATGATCTTGGTGGAGTCGAACAGCGTGCCGTCCCAGTCAAAGGCGATCAGGTCGTACTGGCGGGGGCGGGATGCGGGCATGGTCGGTGAATTTCTGCAGTTCGGCCGGCAGCGGCGCCTGCAGCGAGACGCGTTCGCCGGTGGCGGGATGATCGAACTGTAACCGCCACGCATGCAGGAACATGCGCCTGAGGCCCTGGCGGACCAGCGCCTTGTTCAGGTCGAAGTCGCCGTACTTGTCGTCGCCCAGGATCGGGTGGCCGGCGGAGGCGAGGTGGACGCGGATCTGGTGGGTGCGGCCGGTCTTGATGGTGACTTCGAGGAGGGTGGCTTCCCTGGCGGCGGGAGCGCCCCCACCTCCGCCCTCCGCCAGAGGGGGAGGGAGTGAAAACCGCTGGGCCACCTTGACCAGGGTGATGGATCGCATGCCGTCCGGGTCGTCCTTGGCGACGACGCGCACGCGCCGCTCGCCGTCGCCCTGCAGGTACTTGTGCAGCGGCTGGTCGATCACCTTGCGGTTGGCGGGCCAGGCGCCGGCCACCAGGGCCAGGTAGGTCTTGCCGGTCTCGCGCTCGCGGAACTGGTCCTGCAGCCGGGTGAGGGCCGAACGCTTCTTGGCCACCAGCAGGATGCCGGAAGTCTCGCGGTCCAGCCGGTGCACCAGTTCGAGGAATTTCGACGCGGGCCGGGCCTGCCTCAGCTGTTCGATCACGCCGAAGCTCACGCCGCTGCCCCCATGCACCGCCACCCCGGCCGGCTTGTCGATCGCCAGCAGGTGTTCGTCTTCGAACAGGAGGGGGAACTCGCGCGGCGGCGCCGGCTTCTCCGCCTTCGCGGCGGCGGCTTCGGACCGGCGCACGGGCGGCAGCCGCACCACGTCGCCCAGCGCCACCCGCGCATCGGCCGAAGCACGGCCCTTGTTCACCCGCACCTCGCCGGAGCGGATGATCCGGTACACATGCGTCTTCGGCACGCCCTTGAGGACCCGGATCAGGAAATTATCCAGTCGTTGACCGGCGGACTCCTCCCCGACTGTCAGAAATTGGACCTCGGCGCTTGCAGGGGGCGAGCCGCCCCCTATAATCGGTTTCACCAGGGTTACGCTGTAAGTGGTTGATTTGGCTGGCAGTTTAGTCCACGCCCACACCATCGCAGCACTGGCAGGTCGATGCCGCCGGCACCGACGCACGCATTTCCAGGGTCTTTCGCCCTCCAGAGCGCGCGCTCGGCGCCGGCATGGTCCGGCTCTTCGAAACACTGAACGGAATAACAAGTCCGCCAGCAAGGCGCTGGCGGACGGATCAAAGCGAGACAACGCGGTGCTGATGGTGCTCCTCATGGTTTTCTGGCGCTGGCTGCTGCCCGCGCCCGCCATGCGAGCACCGTGGCCCCTCGTCGGCATCATCCCCACCGCAGCCCCTGCGGTGCAGCGCCATCATCGGCTCGCCCCCATCCCTGTGCCCTTGCGTAGGTTGCTGAGCTAGCGAGCTCCGGCAAGTCCTGTCGCACACCGGCCATTCCCGTCCGTTTCGAAGCGTCGTTCCGGCACCGAAGTTCGCGCCCTTCCCCGGGCGCGGTGTGTCCAAGAACAAAAGGTGACGCTAATGAAGCGGATGCTGATCAATGCCACCCAGGCCGAAGAACGCCGGCTGGCCATCGTCGACGGGCAGAAGCTCCTCGACTACGAAATCGAGATCGAAGGGCGCGAGCAGCGCAAGGGCAACATCTACAAGGCCGTCGTGACGCGCGTGGAGCCGTCGCTCGAAGCCTGTTTCGTCGACTACGGCGAGGACAGGCACGGCTTCCTGCCGTTCAAGGAAATCTCCAAGCAGTACTTCGCGCCCGGCGTGTCGCCCTCGCAGGCCCGCATCAACGAGGTGATCCGCGAAGGCCAGGAACTGCTGGTCCAGGTCGAGAAGGAAGAGCGCGGCAACAAGGGCGCCGCGCTGACCACCTTCATTTCGCTGGCGGGCCGCTACGTGGTCCTGATGCCGAACAACCCGCGCGGCGGTGGCGTGAGCCGCCGCATCGAGGGCGACGACCGGGCCGAACTCAAGGAGGCGATGGACCAGCTGGAGTACCCGAACGGGATGTCCATCATCGCCCGCACGGCCGGCATCGGCCGCAGCGCGCCCGAACTCCAGTGGGACCTGAACTACCTGCTGAAGCTGTGGAGCGCCGTCGAAGGCGCGGCCAAGGGCGGCAAGGGCGCCTTCCTGATCTACCAGGAATCGAGCCTGGTGAT
This sequence comes from Ramlibacter alkalitolerans, assembly GCF_016722765.1. Classification (GTDB taxonomy): domain Bacteria; phylum Pseudomonadota; class Gammaproteobacteria; order Burkholderiales; family Burkholderiaceae_C; genus Ramlibacter; species Ramlibacter alkalitolerans. Next base: position 78,652 of record NZ_JAEQND010000007.1, read on the forward strand.
CCGCGCGATCCGCGACTACTTCAACAGCGACATCGGCGACATCCTGATCGATACCGACGACATTTTCGAGCAGGCGCACCAGTTCATGTCGCACGTCATGCCCGAGCATGCCGCGCGCGTGAAGCGCTACCGCGATGACGCCCCGCTGTTCAGCCGGTTCCAGATCGAGCACCAGATCGAGTCGGCCTATGCCCGCGAGGTCAAGCTGCCCTCCGGCGGCGTCGTGGTGATCGACCACACGGAAGCGCTGGTCTCGATCGACGTCAACTCGGCCCGCGCCATCAAGGGCGGCGACATCGAGGAGACCGCCACCCGCACCAACCTGGAAGCTGCCGATGAGGTCGCCCGCCAGATGCGCCTGCGCGACCTGGGGGGCCTGATCGTGATCGACTTCATCGACATGGAAGAGTCGAAGAACCGGCGCGAAGTGGAGAACCGCCTGCGCGACGCCCTGCGGCAGGACCGCGCCCGCGTGCAGTTCGGCTCGATCTCGAAGTTCGGCCTGATGGAGATGAGCCGCCAGCGCCTGCGCCCGGCCCTGTCCGAAGGCGCGTCCATCCCCTGCCCGCGCTGCGGCGGCCACGGCCACATCCGCGACACGGAAAGCTCGGCGCTGCAGATCCTGCGCATCATCCAGGAAGAGTCCATGAAGGACAGCACCGCCGCGGTGCAGGTGCAGGTGCCGGTGGAAGTCGCTTCCTTCCTGCTGAACGAGAAGCGGACCGAGATCGCGAAGATCGAGCTGAAGCAGAAGATCAGCGTCCTGATGATCCCGAACAAGACGCTCGAGACGCCGAACTACCGGCTCGAGCGCCTGAAGCACGACGACCCGCGTCTCGACAACCTCAAGGCCAGCTACCACATGGCCGAGGACTTCGACGAGACCACGCAGGTCACGCGCCGCTCGCACGAGCGCACCAACAAGCAGGAGCCGATGATCAAGGGCGTGCTGCCCGACGCGCCGGCGCCGATGCCGGTGCCCCGCCCCGCCGCCCCCGAGCCGGTGGCCAAGGCCGCACCGGCGCCAGCCCCTGCCGTCCCCGTTGCGGCGGCTCCGGTGGCGCCGCAAGCCGCGCCGGCCGAGAAGGGATTCTTCTCCTGGTTCAAGAGCGTGCTGGGCCTCGCCCCGGTGGCCGAACCGGTGCCGGCCGCCGCGGCCGCCCCGGTGCCCGAGGCGAAGAAGGAAGAAAAGCGTGGCGAAGGCCGCGGCGAGCGCCGCGACGGCCGCCGCGGTGAAGGCCGTGGCGAGCGCGGTGGCCGCGATCGCCGCCGCGACGGCGAGCCGCGCCGCGAGCGCGCGGTGGCGGAAGGTACCGAAGGCAGCGGGCAACGCGCCGAAGGCCAGCAGCGTGGCGAAGGCCAGCAGGGCCGCGAACAGCGCGACGGCCGCCGCGACCGAGGTGGCCGGGGCGAAGGGCGCGAAGCGCGCGAGCAACGCGAGGGACGCGAGCCGCGCGAAGGCCGTGAGCCGCGCGAAGCACGTGAAGGACGCGAGCCGCGCGAAGCACGTGAGGGGCGCGAGCCGCGCGAGGCCCGCGAAGGCCGGGAACAGCGCGAACCGCGGGAAGCCCGCGAAGCACGTGAGGCGCGCGAGCCCCGCGAAGCGCGCGAGCCGCGTGAGGCGCGCGAACCGCGGGAAGGCCGCGAACAGCGCGACGACCGCGAGCCGCGTGAAAGCCGCGAGCGCCACGAGGCGCGCCAGCGCCGCGAATCCGAGCGCCAGCAGCGCGAGGAGCGCGATGTGGCCGAAGGACGCGGCCGTCCGGAAGAAGAAGCGCAGCTGCCGCTGGAAGCGGTGGCCGAAGGCGGCACGCCGGAGCAGCGCGAGGACCGGCCGCCGCGCGGCGAGCGCGGTGAGCGCGGCGAAGGCCGCCGCCGGGACCGGGGGGATCGCCGCGAGCGCGGCCCGCGCGAAGGCGCACCCGCCGAAGCGGCGTCCGGCAACACGCCGGCCGATGCGCTGGCCGGTGCTGCCGGTTCGGTCGGCGAGGTGACCGAGTCGGGCGACCTGCAACGGCCGCCGCAGGCCGATCCGGTGCTCGAGTCGCACACGCACTTCGACGAGGCGCGTCCCGTCGAGGGCGACGACGGTGAACGCCGCGAGCGCCGCTCGCGCGACCGCTACGGGCGCGATCGCCAGCGTGGCGAACGCGGCGAGCGCGCGGCCGACGAGACGATCGTCGCCGCCGGCGCCGAAGTCTCTCCGGCCGAAGCGGAGGTGTTCGCCGGGCACGCGCCGATGCCGCAGGAGCAGCACGCGAGCGCGCCGGTGCAGCAGCCCCGCCCGCCCGCCACGGCGACGCTGGAGGCGATCCACGCCGACAGTGTGCCGCGCGTGCAGCCGTTCCAGCTGCCGGTCGACGACCTGATGAACGTGGCGCAGGGCTCCGGCCTGCAGTGGGTGATGTCGGACGCCGGGAAGATCGCCGCCGCCCAGGCCGCGATGGCCGCCGAGCCCAAGCCGGTGCACGTGCCGCGCGAGCGGCCGCCGGTGACGGAGTCGGACGAAGGCCCGCTGGTGCTGGTGGAGACCAGGCGCGACCTGCGGAACCTGCAGTTGCCGTTCTGAGCGACGCGGCAGACGCAGAAAGGGCGCCTCGCGGCGCCCTTTGTCTTTCTTCCGTCATCCCCGCGAAGGCGGGACCCAGGGCGTCCGGGGTGGGCCCGCGCGCGGGCCCACTGGATTCCCGCCTGCGCGGGAATGACGACGATCATTCCCCCTGCGCGGCAATGACGACGCCCGCCCCCTACACGTCCCCCGCCGCCTTCTTCCACGCCAGCGCCGCCGCCGATGCGTCTTCCCGCTGCTCCGCCAGGGCGGCGAGCGCGCGCCAGGCGTTGCGGTGCAGCGCGCCGTCGTGCAGGCCCAGCGCCGATTGCGTGAGCAGCTGCTGCGCCTTGCCCCACAGCTGGCGCTTCATGCACGCCATGCCGGCCAGGTACTGCAGCGTGGCGTCGCGCGGGTGCGCCTTCTGCGCCGCCTCGATGCGCGCCAGCCAGGCCCCGTCGATCGAGTCCAGGCCCTCCTCCAGCGCGCACACCAGCTTGACGCGCAGGTTCTCACCCAGCTCCGCCTGCGCTTCCCACACCGGCAGCAGCCATTCGCGCGCGACCCGTGGATCGCCGCGCAGCGCCATCAGCCGCTGCGCGGCATGGATCGCCACCTCCGGCATCAGCCGTTCGCCGGGCTCCAGGCAAGCCCAGGCGCGCTGGAGCTGCGCGAGGTCGTACGCGCCATTGAGCAGGTCGATGGCCAGCCCGCGCAGGATGCTGGCGGCCGCGACCTCCGAGAACGCGTGGTGCTTGGACAGCAGCCGCGCCGTCTCGAGCGCCTCGAGCGGCTGGCCGGCCTGGCGCGAGGCGCGCAGACGCGTGCGCAGGGCCAGCGTGCGGCGCGCCGCGCCCTGCGGCAGGCCCTGCAGCACCTTCATCGCGGTGTCCGGATCGCGGTCTTCCAGTGCCCAGCGCGCGGCCCGCAGCAATGCGCCGTCGCGCGTCTCCTGCGCATCGCGCGCGGAGGCCTGCTCCAGCGCCTGGCGCAGGTGCTCCTCGCGCGCGGCGCGGTCCTGCAGGGCCTGGGCGGATTCGGCGGCCAGCACGTGCGCGATCGCCCGCAGCTGCGCCGCGTTCGCCGGCCTGTGGCCGGAGGTGGTGAGCGAGCCTTCCTGCTCCAGCACCGCCTCGGCGGACTTGCGCGCGCGGATGTAGCGCCCGGCCAGCAGGTGCGAGAGCGAATCGAGCAGCGACGCGTGCATCGCCCGCTCCTTCTGCTGGGTGCGCCAGCGCAGCGCCTGCTGCGGCAGGTCGAACAGCGCCGACAGCGCGCGGATCGCCGTGTAGACGACGAAGAACGCGGCCACCAGCAGCAGCAGCACCAGGTTCAGCGAGAGGTCGATGCGGTACGGCGGCCAGAACAGCGTGACCGAACCCTGGTTGTTGCCCGCGAACAGCGCCACCGCCACCGCGATGCCGAACAGCGCCAGGAGCCAGAGCGCGGCGCGCATCTACTTCCCCGCGCCCGCCGTCACGAGCGCGGCCAGCGTCTCGTCGATGCGCGGCAGCTCCGCCGACCGCACCTGCGCCTGCACCTGCTGCAGTTGCGTGGCGACGGCCTGGGTGCGGCGCGACGCCGGATCGAAGTACTTGTGCAGCGCCCCGGTGGCCGCGGCAACGTCGTTGCGGGCGGCATCGTTCTGGCGCGCCAGCAGCGACAGGCGCACGTTCAGCAGCTTGAGCTTGAGGTTCTCGCGCAGGAAGAAGGCCTGCTCGGGGGCCAGCAGCATGGCTTCGGGCTGGTCGATGCGGCTCACGCGCACCAGGGAACGGGCGTCGTCCAGCACCGCATCGCGCAGGCGCTCCCACCACACCGCACCGGCGGGCGAGCTGCCGCGGCGGGGCGATTCCGTCAGCGCCCGCGCCGGCACCGCATTGGCCACCGGCAGGTCGTCGACCTGGCGCACGATGTCGTCCACGCGCGCCAGCAGGCCGGGCACGTCGGTCACGGTCGCCGAGCGGATGCGCTCGATGTCGCGGGCGATCGATGCGCGCAGGCGGGCCAGCCGCGGTTGGGCGGCGCGCTCGAGGCGCTGGTCCGCGGTGCGCAGCGCCGCCAGCAGCGGCTCGGGGCTGCCGGTCAGCTGGGTCTGCTGCTGCGCAAGGCGCAGCGCCGATTCCACGTCCACCACCAGGTTCTCGTCGCGCGAGCGCGAGAGGCTCTGCATCAGCTCCTCGAGCTGCGTGCGTTGCAGGGCGACTTCCGTCAGGCGCGACTCGAGCACCACCTGGCGCGCGGCGGTGTCGCGCGCGACGTCCTGCGCCTGGCGCGCGAGCGCCCGCGCCTCGATCGCGTTGGCACCGGTATCGGCGCTCTGGCGCGCGAGCTGTTCCTGGATGGCGGAGAGGCGCTGCCACAGCATCACGCTGGACAGCAGTGCGGCGGCGGCGATCAGCGCCAGCGCGAACAGGGTCGCGCGCGCCAGCCCGGAGGCGCGCGGCTCCGGCGGCGGCAGGTGCGTCACCGGGACCTGCGCCGGCAGCACGGGGGGCAGCTCGGGCGGGGGCGCGGGAGGCAGCGAACTCATCCGAGCAATTCTATCGAGGCCACCACCTCATCGAACGCCGGGCGCGATTCGCGCACGGTGCCGAAGCCCAGCGCACGCACCGCCTGGGCGATGCGCGGATGCGTCGCGATGGCGCGGGCGCCGGCCCAGGACTGGCCGGGCAGGAGCGTGGCGAGGTTGCCCACGGCCTCCGAGCTGCTGAAGAGCCACGGCGATCCGTCGCCGGCCGCGCGCCGTGCGCACCCCTGCTCTTCTTCGCTCCACGAGGGGCACTGCCGGAGGTACGCCACGACGGTATCGACGGCGACGCCGCGCGCGGCCAGCTGCTGCGCGAGCCAGTCGCGGCCCTGGCTGCGGCCTTCGCTGTCGCCGCCGCGCACCAGCAGCAGACGGTCGCCGGGCTGCAGCTGCCCGCCCACTTCGCGCCAGAGGCTTTCGGAATCGAACTGTTCGGCGTCGGCCGCCGGCGTGTCGATGCGTTCGGCCGGCACGCCGGCGCCCCGCAGCGCGTCGCGCGTCGCCAGGCCAGGGGCCCACGCGCGCGGACCTTCGAAGGCCGGCGCCACGGCGAGCAGGCCCTGCACCGCATTGGCGCTCACGAACATCACGGCGGCATAGCGGGCGAGGGCGGCGGCCGCTGCACGCAGCGGCTGCAGGTCCTGCGGCGCGACGATGGCCAGGAGGGGCAGCACCAGCGCTTCATGGCCCCGCGCGTGCAGCCGCGCGGCCCAGCGCTCGGCCTCCTGCCGTGGCCGGGTCAGCACCACCCGCATGGGAGACGTCAGTGGGCGCCGCCGGCGCGCAGCTTGGCGGCCACTTCCTCGCCGAGCTTCGCGGCTTCGGCCAGGTCGGCCACGATCTCCGCGCCGCGCGCGGTGACCAGCGCGCCGGCCTGGTCGGGGTCGCCCCAGGCAGCGCGCAGTTGCAGGTATTCGCCCTCGAGCGTCGCGTGGGCGGCCAGCGGCATCGAGCAGCTTCCCCCCATCGCGCGGCTGACGGCGCGTTCGGCGGCTACGCACAGCCAGGTGGTCTGGTGCGCCAGTTCCGACAAGGCGGCAGCCACGTCGGGCCGCTCCGAGCGCGTCTCGATGCCCAGAGCGCCCTGCCCCGCGGCGGGCAGCATGTCGCTGGTCTCGAAGATGTCGCGGATGCGCGGGCCCAGGCCCAGGCGCTTGAGGCCGGCGGCAGCCAGGACGATCGCGTCGTACTGGCCGTCGTCGAGCTTGCGCAGGCGCGTATCGAGGTTGCCGCGCAGCGGCTCGATCTTCAGGTCCGGTCGCAGCGCCCGCAGCAGCACCACGCGGCGCAGGCTCGAGGTGCCGACCACGGCGCCCTGCGGCAGCTCGGAGAGCTTGCCGTACTTGTTGGAGACGAAGGCATCGCGCGGATCCTCGCGCTCCATGACGCAGGCCAGCGCGAAGCCCTCCGGCAGGTCCATGGGCACGTCCTTGAGCGAGTGGACGGCGAGGTCGGCGCGCCCTTCCTCCAGGGCCACTTCCAGTTCCTTCACGAACAGGCCCTTGCCCCCCACCTTGGAGAGGGAGCGGTCGAGGATCTGGTCGCCCTTGGTCGTCATGCCCAGCAAGCCGACCTGGTGCCCGCGCTGCTCCAGCAAGGCCTTCACGTGTTCGGCCTGCCAGAGGGCGAGCCGGCTTTCGCGCGTCGCGATGGTGAACTGGCTCACTTCGTAACCTGCTTGTCTTCGATGGGGAAGGTCGATGCTAGCATCCCCCGGCTTCCCAGAAACGAGAGTCGCCATGCCCCCCACCGAGCAGCCGCCCGTCCGGCGCGCCAAGGAAAACGAACGACCGTTGGTGGAGGACATCCGGCTGCTGGGCCGCATCCTGGGCGACGTGATCCGCGAGCAGGAGGGCGTGGCCACCTTCGAGCTCGTCGAACGCATCCGCAAGCTGTCGGTCTCCTTCCGCCGCCACGCCGACCAGGCCGCCGACCGCGAGCTGAAGTCGCTGCTGAAGTCGCTCTCGGGCGAGGAGGCGGTGCGCGTGATCCGCGCCTTCACCTATTTCAGCCACCTGGCCAACCTGGCGGAGGACCGCCACCACATCCGCCGCCGCCAGGTGCACGAACGCGCCGGCGACACGCAGGAGGGCAGCATCGAGGTGGCGCTGGCGCGGCTGCGCTGGGCCGGCATCCAGCCGCGCGCCGTGGCGCAGGCCCTGGCCCACAGCTACCTGTCGCCCGTGCTCACGGCGCACCCGACGGAAGTCCAGCGCAAGAGCATCCTCGATGCCGAACGCGACCTCGCCCGCCTGCTGACGGAGCGCGACGAGATCCGCGCCCGCGCCCTGCCGCGCGACGCGCTGGCGCCGCGCGAGCTGGCCGCCAACGAGGCGCAGATGCGGGCGCGCGTGCTGCAACTGTGGCAGACGCGGCTGCTGCGCTTCACGAAGCTGACGGTCGCCGACGAGATCGAGACCTCGCTCAGTTACTACGAAGCGACCTTCCTGCGCGAGATCCCGAAGCTGTATGGGCAGCTGGAACAGGAGCTCGGGCAGACGCATCCCGTCGCGAGCTTCCTGCGCATGGGGCAGTGGATCGGCGGCGACCGCGACGGCAACCCGAACGTGACGGCGGACACGCTGGATTACGCGCTGCGCCGCCAGTGCGAGGTGGCGCTGCGCCACTACCTCACCGAGCTGTTCTGGCTCGGAAGCGAGTTCTCGATGTCGGCGCTGCTGGTGCAGGTGACGCCGGCCATGCAGGCGCTGGCGGACAGCTCGCCGGACCACGGCGAACATCGCACCGACGAGCCTTACCGGCGCGCCGTCAACTGGATGTACGCGCGCCTGGCCGCCACGCTGAAGGCCGCCACCGGCGGGGATGCGGCCCGCCACGTGCTGCCGGCGCAGAACCCCTACGCGAGCGCGGAGGAACTGCTCGCGGACCTGCGCACGCTGCGCGATTCGCTGCTGGCGCACCACGCCTCCGCCCTGGTGCAGCAACGGCTCAAGCCCCTGATCCGCGCGGTGGAGGTGTTCGGTTTCCACCTTGCCACCGTGGACCTGCGGCAGAACTCCGAGCAGCACGAGGAAGTCGTCGCCGAACTGCTGGCAGTGGCGCGCATAGCGCCGGACTACCGCAAGCTGGACGAAGCGGCCAAGCGCGAGGTGCTGCTGCGCCTGCTGTGCGACGCCCGCACGCTGCGCGTGCTCGGGCACGGCTACAGCGAGCATGCGCGCAGGGAACTGGCGATCTTCGAGGCGGCCATGCGGCTGCGCGCGCAGTTCGGTCCGCAGGCGATCCGCCACTACATCATCAGCCACACCGAGGCGGTCAGCGACCTGCTGGAGGCGATGCTGCTGCAAAAGGAAGTAGGCCTGCTGCGCGGCACCCTGGACGACGCCGCCACCGCGGACCTGATCGTCGTGCCGCTGTTCGAGACCATCGAGGACCTGCGCAATGCCGCACCCATCATGCGCGCCTTCTACGGGCTGCAGGGCGTCGCCAGGATGGTGCAGCGCTCGGGCGCCGAGCAGGACATCATGCTGGGCTACAGCGACAGCAACAAGGACGGCGGCATCTTCACCAGCAACTGGGAGCTGTACCGCGCCGAGATCGCGCTGGTGGAACTGTTCGACGAGCTGGCGAACTCGCATGACATCCAGCTGCGCCTGTTCCATGGCCGCGGCGGCACCGTGGGGCGCGGCGGCGGCCCGAGCTACCAGGCCATCCTGGCGCAGCCGCCCGGCACCGTGCGCGGCCAGATCCGCCTGACCGAACAGGGCGAGGTGATCGCCTCCAAGTACGCAAACCCGGAGATCGGACGGCGCAACCTGGAAACGCTGGTGGCCGCCACGCTGGAGGCCACGCTGCTGCAGCCCACCAAGCCGGCGACCAAGGCCTTCCTGCAGGCGGCCGAGGCGTTGTCGCAGGCCAGCATGAAGGCCTACCGCGGCCTGGTGTACGAGACGCCCGGCTTCGTCGACTACTTCTTCAGCGGCACGCCGATCCGCGAGATCACGGAGTTGAACATCGGCTCGCGGCCCGCTTCGCGCAAGCCCTCGCAGCGCATCGAGGACCTGCGCGCCATTCCCTGGAGCTTCAGCTGGGGCCAGGCCCGCCTGACGCTCAATGGCTGGTTCGGCTTCGGCACCGCGGTGGCGAGCTTCATCGGCACCGGCGAGCGCAAGGAGCAGGTCGCGCTGCTGCAGCGCATGTACCGCCAGTGGCCCTTCTTCAAGGCGCTCCTGTCCAACATGGACATGGTGCTGGCCAAGAGCGACCTCGCGCTCGGCTCGCGCTATGCCGAATTGGTGCCGGACGCGCGGCTGCGCCGGCGCATCTTCGGCGCGATCGAGGCGGAGTGGCAGCGCACCGTGGAAGCGCTGGCGCTGATCACCGGCGACAAGCAGCGGCTGGCCGGCAACCCCTCGCTGGCCCGTTCGATCCGCCATCGCTTTCCGTACATCGATCCGCTGCACCACCTGCAGGTGGAACTGGTGCGGCGCTGGCGGCAGGGCAGCGCCGACGAGCGCGAGCGGCGCGGCATCCACATCGCGATCAACGGGATCGCGGCGGGTCTGCGGAACACGGGCTGAGGGGAGGGAATAGGCAGGTCAGGTCCCGAGCAGTTCCCCGATCGGCTTCAGGTGGTCGATGCGGTCGCACACCGCCTTCACGGCCATCAGGATCGGGATCCCGAGCAGCAGGCCCCACACGCCCCAGACCCAGCCCCAGGCCAGCACGCCGATGAACACCGCCACCGGGTTCATGCTGCTGGCCTTGCTGGTGGCCCAGGGCACGAGCAGGTAGCCTTCGACGGTGTTGATCACCATGGAGCTGCCCGCGACCACCAGCGCCATGCGCATCTCGCCGAACTGCAGGAAGGCCACCAGTGCCGCCGCCGCGGTGACGGCGACGTTGCCGACATAAGGCACCAGGTTCAGCACGCCCGCCGCGATGCCCCACACCGTGGCGTGCTTCAGGCCGATCCAGGCGAAGCACAGGCCCGTGGCCAGGCCCACGCCCACGCTGGCGAGCAACTGCACCACCAGGTAGCGCTGGATCTGCGCATTGATTTCGTCGAGGGCCTGCACGGTCAGGCGCTTTTCCGCCAGGCCGGGGCCGGCGATCTTCACCAGCTTGCGGCGGAAGGTGTCGCCCGAAATCAGCAGGAAGTAGGTGAGGAAGGTGACGATGACGCCCTGGCCAAGCAGGCTGGCCAGGCCGATGGTGCCGCTCCACAGGTACTCGCGCAGGTCGAAGCGCGGCTTCTCCACCACCACGCGCGCCACGCCGCGGTTCGGCGCGGCGACGCCGCTGGCACCGGCTTCCTCCGCGGCCTTCTGCAGTTCGGCCGCGGCCTTCTGCACCGTGTCGAGCGCCGTGTCCGTCTTCTTGGGGTGGCGGTTGATCGAGTCGCGCAGCTTGCGCGCGGCATCGGGCAGCGACGAGATCAGGTCATTGGCGTCGTCGGCCAGCGAATACATGGCGGCGCCGGTGCCACCGAGGATGGCCAGGATCAGCACCGCGGCGCTCAGCGCCCGCGGGATGCGCACGCGCCGGTGCAGCCAGTCCACCAGCGGCGACAAGGCGTAGGTGAAGACCAGCCCCAGCATCAGGGGGATGAAGAAGCCGCTGGCCAGCCGCAGCACGGCCAGGACGGCCAGCACCATGAGTACGCCCAGCGCGGCGCTGCGCGCGCCGGACACCGGCAGGTGCAGCAGCACGTGCGGCGGCCCCCTCGGGTCCACCGGCAGGCGGGGGATGTCGTCGACGTCCGACGGATCGGCGGGCCCGGAGGCCCCGGAGGTTTCGGACGGTTCGGAACTCAAAGCAGGATAGCCTCCACGAGCCCCTCGTCTCCTCTAGCTGGCCAATGCCTCCCGGACCGCGCTCAGCTGCCGCCGCGAAACCGCCAGGGATTCGTCCACCCCGTTCAGCCGCACGGCCCAGCCTTCGCCCTCTTCCGCGTCGTAATGTTTTTCGAGGGCCCGGACGGCCCGCCGCGACACCAGTGCATTGCGGTGCACCCGCAGGAACTGCGTGCCGTGGCGCTCCTCCAGGTCGCTCAGGGAGCCATCGAGAATATAGCTGCGCGTGGCCGTGCGCACCGTGATGTATTTGAGTTCGGCCTTGAAATAGAGCACTTCCGCCACCGGCACCCGCTCGGTGCGGCCGCGGTCCTGGATCACCAGCACTTCCTGTTCCGGCTCCGGGTTGCCCCGGCCCTGGCGCACCTTCTCCACCCGGGCCAGCGCCGTTTCCAGCCGCTCCAGTCGCACCGGCTTGGTCAGGTAATCGACCGCCTCGAGCTCGAAGGCGCTGACCGCGTGCTCCGCGTACGCGGTGACGAAGACGACGGCAGGCGCGTCGGGCAGCGTGCGCAGGACCTGGGCCAGCGCCAGCCCGTCGGCGCCGGGCATGTGGATGTCGAGCAGCACCGCGTCGAATTGCTGGCGGCGCAGGTGTTCCATCGCCTGGGCGGCGTTGGCCGCTTCCGCTGCGGCCTCCGCCGGCGGCGCCTTGCACTCCGACAGCAGGGTCCGCATGCGCGAGCGCGCCAGCGGCTCGTCGTCGACCAGCAGCATCTTCAAGGCCATCGCCTACCTCCGTCACTCTGGCCGGTGCGCGGCGCGCCCCGGCTCGTTGCTCGCCCTCTGCGCGGCCCGGCGGGCGTTCATGCCGGGACCTCCATCCGCACCTGGTACAGCCCGTCGATCAGCGCAGTCTGGAACTGCGCCTGCACGTCGTGCAGCAGCCGCAGCCGGTCGCGCACGTTCTCCTGTGCCACGCCGTGCCCGCGCCGCCCCTGGCCGGCCGGCACGGTGTTCGTCACCTTGATGACGACCACGCTGCCACGCCGCTGCGTGGTGACCTTCACGTCCGCTCCGCTCGGACTCGGCTCCACGCCGTGCTTGACCGCATTCTCCACCAACGGCTGCAAAAACAATGCAGGCACGCGCGCGGTGCCTGCGCGCGGGTCGATCGCCCATTCCACCCGCAGCCGCTCGCCGAAGCGCACCTGCTCGATATCCAGGTAGTGGCGCGCGACCTGCACTTCCTCGGCGAGGGTCACCCAGTCGCCCTTGCTCACGAGGGCATGGCGAAACAGCTCGCTCAGGTCTTCGAGCAAGGTCTCGGCCTTCGCCGGGTCCTCGCGCACCAGGGCGATGGCGCTGTTGAGGCTGTTGAAAAGGAAGTGCGGCCGGATGCGCGCCTGCAGTTCGGCCAGGCGCGCCGTGGTCTCGGCGGGCATGCTGCCCTTGGCACGCAGCACCAGCACGGCCACCATCACGCTCGACAGCAAGGCGCCGGTGAAGGCCGAAGCGATCCACGACACCTGCCCCGGCCCCACCACCAGCGCCAGGATCCCGCAGCCATACAGGCCGCAGACGGTGCCCAGGGTGATGCCGAAGGCCTGCTGCCCGATCGGGTGCAGCCGCGCGAGCAGCCACTTGCAGCTGCAGGTGACCACCAGCCAGCCCAGCGCCCCGGGCAGCGCGGCGGCGCTGAGCACCGCGGCACGCTGCACCCACTGCGCGATGCTGGCGGCACCGAACATGGCGGCCACGCCCATCACCGCCTCGACGAACAGCACGGCGCGCAGCACCACCCCGATGTGGCAGGCATCGAAGATCGCCTTGTGCCGCGGGGGTGGCGGCGCAAGCTTCTTCTGCTGTTCGCGGGCCAGTTCCTGGAACGCGGATAATAGTTGCGAGTCGTCCATCACCTGTGGGGCCGCGCGGCGCGCGGCGACGAAGGCCTCCCTGGGCCGCCATTATTGGTGAAGCTCCACCCCCTTGCCCATCCGCCAGCGCTTACGTGCATCTCCCATGAGCCAACTCGATCACAAATCCGAGGCCTGGTCCGCCCTCTTCAGCGAACCCATGAGCGACCTCGTCAAACGCTACACCGCCAGCGTGTTCTTCGACAAGAGGCTGTGGCAGGCGGACATCACGGGCTCGCTGGCGCACGCCGCGATGCTGGCGCAACAGGGTGTCATTTCCGCAACGGACCTCGCGGACATCCGCCGCGGCATGGAGCAGATCCGCGGCGAAATCGGCTCCGGCGGGTTCGAGTGGAAGCTCGATCTGGAGGACGTGCACCTGAATATCGAGGCCCGCCTGACGCAGCTCGTGGGCGATGCCGGCAAGCGCCTGCACACCGGGCGCAGCCGCAACGACCAGGTCGCCACCGACGTGCGCCTGTGGCTGCGCGCCGAGATCGACCTGATCGCGGACCTGCTGGTCGGCCTGCAGAAGGCGCTGGTCGCGATCGCGGAGAAGAACGCCGACGTGGTGCTGCCAGGCTTCACGCACCTGCAGGTGGCGCAGCCCGTGAGCTTCGGCCACCACATGCTGGCCTACGTGGAGATGTTCGCGCGCGACCACGAGCGCATGCTGGACGTGCGCCGGCGCGTCAACCGGCTGCCGCTCGGCGCCGCGGCGCTGGCCGGCACCACCTACCCGCTCGATCGCGAGGCGGTCGCCCGCGAGCTGGGCATGGAAGGCGTGTGCCAGAACTCGCTGGATGCGGTGAGCGACCGCGACTTCGCGATCGAGTTCGCCGCCGCCGCCTCGCTCGTGATGGTGCACGTGAGCCGCTTCTCCGAGGAACTGATCCTCTGGATGTCGCAGAACTTCGGCTTCATCAGGATTGCGGACCGGTTCACCACCGGCTCGTCGATCATGCCGCAGAAGAAGAACCCGGACGTGCCGGAACTCGCACGCGGCAAGACCGGCCGCGTGGTCGGCCACCTGATGGGGCTGATCACGCTGATGAAGGGCCAGCCGCTGGCCTACAACAAGGACAACCAGGAAGACAAGGAGCCGCTGTTCGACACCGTCGACACGCTCAAGGACACGCTGCGCATCTTCGCCGAGATGATCGAGGGCATCACGGTGCAGCCGCAGGCGATGGAGCAGGCCGCGCTGAAGGGCTATGCCACGGCGACCGACCTGGCCGACTACCTGGTGAAGAAGGGCCTGCCCTTCCGCGACGCCCACGAGACGGTGGCGCATGCGGTCAAGGCCGCCATCGCGCACCAGTGCGACCTGTCGGAGCTGCCGCTGGCCGTGCTGCAGCAGTTCCATCCCGCGATCGACAAGGACGTGTACGACGCGCTGTCGCTGCGCGGCTCGCTCAATGCGCGCAACACGCTGGGCGGCACCGCGCCGGCGCAGGTGCGGGTGCAGATCGAGCGGCACCGGACAAGGCTGGCGGCCTGAAACGCGCCGGCGAGCGGTCCGCCGCCGCTCACTGGTCCAGCCGGACCTGGTAGGTGACGGAGAGCTGCGCCCCGGCCGGCAGCGCGCCGGTGAAGGTCCAGCGCACGCCGCCCGCCGTTCCGGCCGCCGGCTGGCTGCTGACGCTGCAGGCGGTGACCCCGGGCGGCAGCACTCCCGGGCAGGCCGCGTCCACGAAGGTGGTGAAGGCCGCCGTGCTGTCGTGGATCGCCAGCGTGGTGACCGGGCTGCTGCCCTGGTTCTGGGCGATCAGCGTGTAGAGCAGGACGTCCCCCGGAGTCGCGTTGACGTGGGTCGCCAGCCCGCCGCCGCGCGTCACGTTGCTCACGCGTTTCTGCAGCACCAGCGCCACCGGTTCGCCGACGGTGGTGAAGTCGGTGACGGTCACCGTTGCCGCGAGGGCGGGAGTGGCGTTGGTGAAGGTGAACTGCGCGGTGACGGTCAGCGTGTTCTGGGCACCGAGGGGCGCGCCCGCCGGGACGAACTGCTTGACGATCAGGCACACCTGGTCGCCCGCATTGACGCTGATGGCGGCCGACAGCACCGGCTCGGTGTTCTCCAGCGTCGCACTGCAGTTCGTGTCGCGGTAGATGATGCTGGTCCAGCCCGAGATCGCCGGCTGCGCCGCGGCGCTCACCGAGAACGCCACCTGGCCGCCGCTGCCGGCGTCGAAAGTATGCGGGTAGAACACCGCCGTGCCCGGCAAGGCGGACTGCGTGCCGTTGGGTGCGAACTCCGGAGACGCGACGAACCCGATGGCGACGCCGGTGTACTGCTGGCCCGCGACCGGGGTGAACACGAGGTTCGGGCGCGTGAAGGTGCCGCCGGTCGTGCCGGCACTGCCGCCGCTGGCGATCTGG
Source organism: Ramlibacter alkalitolerans (assembly GCF_016722765.1). Lineage (GTDB taxonomy): Bacteria > Pseudomonadota > Gammaproteobacteria > Burkholderiales > Burkholderiaceae_C > Ramlibacter > Ramlibacter alkalitolerans. The sequence goes on from NZ_JAEQND010000007.1 coordinate 93,781, forward strand.
CCGGCGGGCACCTGCGCCGGGCCGATGGCCAGCGTTCCCGTGCCTGCGGGCAACCAGAGCGTGAAGCTGCCGTCGCCCGCCGTGACGGCGCTCGCGACCATCGTGCCACCGGAGAGGGCGCGCACCGTGAGGCCGGCGATGCCGGCTTCGCTCGCCTGCCGCGCACCGTCGTTCGCGATGCCGCCGCCGGTGCCGAGGTCGGCAAAGACCGAACCGGTGAGGCGCGAGCCGTTGAACAGGCCGAAGTACTGCGGCGGCTCGGGATTGGTGCCGCCGGCGACGCTGATCGGCACGGAGCCGCTGCCGTTCTGAATGCCGATCCAGCCGGTGGGCAGGGTCGGCGTGATGTCGCTCAGGGTGTTGTTGGTATCGAGCACCAGGCAGTAGTCGCCCCCCGGCACGCTGGGGAAGTTGAACGCGCCCGTCGCCGCCGTCACCGTGGCCACCTGCTTCGCCGGGCCGGTGCACGTTCCGGCCGGGTTCGGCACCAGCTTGACGTACAGGCCCGACACGCCGGTGCCGCTCTCGGCCGCGTCCTGCGCGCCGTTGCGGTTGGCATCGCTGTAGACCGTGCCGCCGACGGAACCGGGGATCGGCGTGCTGGTGAAGGTGCAGGCGATCGAATCGCCGTACTTCAGGCTGCTGAAGGTGTACGTGTTCACCGCCTGGTTCACCGGCAGCGGGGTGGTCGACGAGGTATTGGCGTTGACGCAGGTGAGCGACGTCGTGTAGCTGGCCAGCGTGCCGATGCTGCCGGGGGCCATGGACTGCACCACCTGGAACGGGTAGCTGGCAGCCACCGTGGGCATCACCGCCGGGGCGAAGCCCGTGAGCGTGGTCCCCGAGGTGGCACCCGAGACGAGCGTGGTGCCCGTTCCCGTCCGCAGGGAATACGCGAGCTGGTCCGCGGGATTGGAGCGGCTGCCGTTGAACTGCGACACCACCGAGATCGATGCATAGCGCACGCCGATGATCACGCCCTGCAGGCCGCCGCCGTCGATGGTGGCGCGGATGGTCGTCGGGTTGCCGTCGGAACGGTAGATGTTGCTGCCCACCGTGCCGCTGACGCCGGTCAGGGTCACGGTCTGGCCGCCGTTGGTGATGCTCTGCGTGGGGAAGGTGTTGCTGGTTCCGTTGCGGATCTGGGCGACCCGCGTCCAGTCGTTGCCGTTCGTATTGAACACCAGCGTCTCGCCGGCGTTGGAGGATTCGCCGTCGGCCACGATGATGGAGTAGTTGGCCGTGCCGCCGGTGGGCGGCGTGACCACGATGTTGGTCAGATTGACGCGCGCGGAGCTGGCGTTCTTCGCGTTGTACAGAACGGGCTGGCCGGGGATGCCCATGAACGCCTTGTTGCCGAACGCCGAGTCGCTCCACGACGGCACGCCCACCGCGGTCACGGCGGTCTCGTTGTTGCCGACGCCACTGAGGCTGTCGACCACGACCTTCAGCGAGATGCGGGTGCCATCCGGCAGGTCGAAGCGGAAGGACTGCCCTGCGCCGCGGGCAGTGCCGTCGTTGTAGCCCGAGAAGTCCAGCCAGCAGTAGTCGCGGTAGTCGGACGGCGCCGTGCCCGCCTGCAACGCGGGGTTGCAGGTGCTGACGGTCTGGGCCTGGACCCTGCCCGGGCCGCCCAGGGCCAGCAGCAGGGCCACCGCGACGAGCAGGAAGGCGCGCCAGGCGCAGCGGACGAAGAGCGGGGCGCGGCTCATGGCTTCCTGGCGGGCGGCGCGTCGGGTGCGCCCTGCTCGGCGCCCAGCAGGTTCTCGTCGAACTTGTAGCGCAGGCGCAGGTAGGCACCGCGCTGCGTGTAGCCTTCGCCGGCCAGGTCCGCGGCGTTGAAACCCCGGAAGTTGTAGCCTACCGACAGCCACAGGTTGTTCATCACCATGTAGCCCAGTTCCAGACCGAGCGCGCTTTCGGCGGCGCCATCGCCCCAGAGGCGGTAGCCCTGCACGCCGACGTCCCAGCGGGAGCCCAGGTCCCAGGTGGAGCGCACACCGGCCAGGCGCGTGTGCGAGGTGCTGGCGAGGCCTTCGCTGCGGTCCTGGGCGCGCTTGGCGGCCAGCCGGACGCGCATCGTCCAGTCGGCATTCGGCTGCACATTGAGGTGGGTGGAGAAGATCAGGGAGGATTCGTCGCGCCGCGCATCGGCAGCCTGCGTATTGTCGCGGTCGTCGCGGTACTCGACGCGGGCGAGCGCGTTCCACTTGTCGCTGTCCACCGGCCGATAGGCGGCTCCTGCCTGCGCCGTCACCAGCCGCCGCTCGCCGCTGCCGTCGGTCTTTTCGTCGGTGTGGTACAGCGCCCGGTTCAGGAGGGTCCACTCCGCACCGAGCTTCTGCACCGAGGCCGCCGTCAGCAGCCAGCTGCGCGAGGTGGCGGAAGTCTGCCACTGGGCCTGGGCGGAGGCCTTCCAGTGCGCCGCCGACGTGTAGTCGACGCCAACGCTCAGGGCGGTGGAGTCGTCGCTCGCGGCGCGGCCGGCCAGGTGCTTGATGCGCTGGAAGGCGCCGCTGATCCCCAGCCCGCTGTCGAGGCGCACGGTGCGGCGCAGGCCGACGGCCGCTTCGCTGCTGCGGCCGTCGATCGCGTCGCCGACCCGGTATTCGTTGAACAGCTGGGTGGAGTCGGGCAGCGTCGTGTCGATCCCCGCCACGGTCGAATAGCGCGAGAAGTCGGTGCTGAGCGTGTACGGTCCATTGAGGCTGTTGATGAAGTCGTGCCGCAGGTACGCCTTGCTGCTCGCGTTCAGCGCGTAATTGGCGCCGATGCCGATCTCGCGCCCGCCGCTGCCGTCGATGGCGAATTCGGCCAGGCCGAAGACTTCCGCCTGCGGCAGGCCCGGCACCGGCGCGGTCAGCTTCAGCCGCGCGCTGGTGTAGCCGGATGGTTCGGTGGACGCACCGGCGGCGGGCGGGACCACGGGCTCGATGACGGGGCTGCTGGTGCCGGGCAGCGCCGGGCCGGTGGCCGCCGCCTGCGCGTTGCTGCTGCTGTGGCGCAGGCCGACCTCCAGCTTGGCGTTGCCTCCCAGGCTGTGTTCCAGGCGCAGCTCGGCGCCGGTCTGCTCGGCGCCCGTGGCACCGGTGGTGGTGCGCAGGGCCTCGCCGACGATGCGGTTGCGCTCGTCGATGGTGTAGGCCGCCTTGGCGCCGTACTGCGCCTGGCCAGCCGACTGCGGGCTGCCCGGGTTGAAGAATCCTTCATCGCTGCGCGAGGCCCAGGCGTGGGCCTGCAGGCCTCCCTGCTCGTGGCGCAGCTCGATCCGCTGCGCGCTGCCTTCGCCTTGCAGGTCGGTGCGGCTGTGGGCGGCTTCCGCCGTCAGCACCGTCTTCTCGCGCAGCCGCGCCTCCAGCGTCAGGCCGTGCAGCTGCTGCCGGTTGGCCGGGTCCTGGTCGCGCACGGCGAGCGCGCCGGCCGTCACGCCCGGGAGCACCTGGACGCGCACCTCCGCACCCTCCACCGCGTGCTGCGGGCCGCCGTTGTCGACGTCGTAGCCCACGCGCACGAACACCGGGTTGAGGTCCGCATCGACGCTCGGCACCGGGTCCTTCAGCAGCAGCAGCCCGCCGAGCGCGTCGATGGAGTAGTCCGTGAAGCGCTCCAGTGGCGTCTCTTTCAGGATGCGCGAGAGCTGGTCGCGGCTGCGGGTGACGATGCGGACCTGCTCGCTGTTGGCCACCGCGTTGGCATCGAGGCGCAGGGGTCCCGAGGTGCCGTTGGCGCGGAATTCCTGCACCACCTGGGTGGCGGCGGTGCGGCTGGCGAAGGCCTCCGCGGTGACGGTGCCGTTGCTCCAGTGGCCCTTCACGCCATGCAGCGCGCGGGCGTACTGCGTGAGCTGGCGCGCGGGGTTGTCGCTCTGCGTGGCGAAGTCGCCGGCCAGGGCGTAGTTGCTGCCGTTCTGCAGCAGCACGTAGAGGCGCCCGCTGGACTGGGCCTCGAAGCCGCGCACCGAGGAGTCGCCGTACACCGGATAGAAGCGATCCGGCTGGATGTCGCGCAGCAGGCGCGTGTCGGGCTTGTCCGAGTCGTAGGCCAGCGTCAGGAGGCTGGATCCGAGGACCTTGCCCTTGAGGAACAGGCTGGCGCGGGCGCCGGCGTCGTTCCTGCCGCCGTCGAAGCTGCGCGACAGGCTCTGGATCTGGCGCTCGAACACGTCCCCGCCTTGCGCCGGGTGCAGCGCCGCGGGGCTCAGGTTGCGCAGGTTGATCGCGCCTTCGATGATGCCCGCGGCAATCAGCGGCCGCAGATTGGGCACGAGTTCGGCCTGGGCACGGCCCTTGGCCAGCCCGACGTCGGCCGTCACCTCCAGCGGCCCCGGCTGCGCCGGCGGCAGCAGCAGGAAGCGGCCGGAACCGCCCTCCACGAACACCTGCATGCCGGGCTGCGCCGGGTCGGCATCGGTCACCTGCCACTGGCCCGTACTCGCGTGCAGCGTCACGCGGGTGCGCGCCACCACGGGAACGCCGTCCGCATCCTCCAGCGCGAGTTCCACCGGCACCGCGCTGGCGGCGTCGGCGACGATGCTGGCCGGCAGCGCGACCCGCACGGTCGCGAGCCGCCCTGGCGCCAGGACGGTGAGCTCCGAGCGCCCGCGCACGTTGCCGAACGGATCGAGCACCGCCACGGCCACGGTGTTGCGCCCCGGCCGCAAGTCCACCCCGATGTACTCCCATGCCGTGACGCCGGACTGCTCCAGGCTGCTGCGCTTGCCGACCTGCCGGCTGGGCACCGCCACGCCGTTGACGGTCAGCTCGAAGGTGGCGCCCAGCGGGCCCTTCACGCGCACCCGCGTCTGGGCCGCGGGCAGGACCTGGCCGTCGCGCAGGTTGACGACGGCGACCTCGGGCGAGAGTTGCGGCAGCAGTTCCTCCAGCGGCGGCTCCTGTGCCGGCGCCGGCGCGGGCGCCGCGTCGGCCGGCGGCTCCGCTGCGGACCCGGCGGGCGGCGGCTGCACGTACAAGGGGGCCTGCGTGCCTTGCAGAGCGGCCGCCTGCGAGCCGCCGGCGTCGCCGACGGCGCCGAGCGGGCTGCGCGGGGACGGGCTGCCGGGCGCCGCACCGGGGAGACCCAGGGTGCCGCTGGCCGGCAGGGTGCGGGCGTCGACGGCGGACGGCGGCGTCGTGGACAGCAGCATCGATGCCGCCTGCGTGATCTCCGAAGGCCGGTTCAGGCCTGCGCGGCGCGCGGTGAGCTGGGCGTCCAGCGCCGGGCCGCAGCCCGACACCACGAAGTCCGCCTTGTGCAGTTCGCCGCGGGTGAGGTCGACGAAGCGGCTTCCGGCATCGCCGCCATTGCGCTGGTCGAGCACTTCGAGCCTGGTACCCGCGGGCAGCGTCGTGCGGTCCACCTTGGCCACGTGGGTGCGCGGCACGAGGCCGTAGACGCTGTACTTGCCCTCCTCGTCGGTCACGGTGTAAGTGCCGTCGTCCAGGTAGATCCGCACGCCGGGGATGCCCGGCTCGCCGGCATCCTGCAGGCGGTTGCGGTTGCAGTCGGCGTAGACCTTGCCGATCACGTAGGCGTCGTCGGCGAACACGCCGCCCACCACCTGCACCTTGACGCTGGCGCGGTTGGAGGAGATGCCGCTGCCGCTCGCTTCGGCGGTGTTGATGCCGGAGCCACCCAGGCTGCCGGCGCCGATGCGCACCCGGTAATGCAGGGCGACGGTCTTCCCCTGGCCGATGGTGCCCACGGCAAAGCGCTGGCGCCCGCCGGCGACGGCTTGCGGGTCGGCCAGCGGCGCACCGTCCAGCCGCGCGCTGCCCGGCACATACGTGAAGCCGGCGGGCAGAGCGTCCAGCACTTCCACCCGCGGCAGCGGCACCTGCAGCACGTTGGCCACGCGCACCGTGTAATCGACGAAGCCGCCGACTTCGGCGACCGTCTTGCTGGCGCGCTTTTCCACCACGAGACCGCCGCTGTCTCCGGTGTCGAGCGGGACGTCGAAGCGCACCGGGCGGCTGTCGAGGCGGAAGTCGCGGCCGTAGGAGCCGGCGCTGTTGATGATGCGGCCCGCCGGCTGCAGGACCTGCGGCAGCGCCGACGGGAAGGTGAAGCCGCGCGCCGGCGTCACCTTCAGGCGGTACGTGCTGGGTTGCAGGAGGGGAAAGGAGAACACCCCGTCGGCGCCGGTCACCATCTTCGAAGGCGCAGCGGACACGCCGTCCTCCGCCAGCACCCTGGCCGGCCCGCCGGGCTGGCCGCCGTTGCCGGCGCCCGCCACGTCGATCAGTTCCACGGTGGCGCCGGCCAGCGGCAGGTTGCTGCGGCTGTCGAACACCACGCCGCTCGGGTCGACCAGCAGGTCGGTGGTCGCCCGCACGGACACGCCGCCGCAGGCCGTGATGCTGGCGGTCACGATGTCGTTGCGCAGCACCTCCAGCACGCCGTTGCCGGTGGCCACGACGTGCAGCGCGGCGTTGGCCGTCGGCACGTCGGGCAGGATGCGGAACAGGCCCGTGTTCGCGCCCGTCTCCACCGCCATGAAGACCTCGGTGTCGCCGCTCAGCTGGCTGACCACGTTCACCGGCACCGTTTCCGGCCGCAGCGATTCCGTGTTGCACATCGCCGCGTCGACCTGCACGTACAGCGGCCGACCGGCGGTGGTCTGCACGGCGGCGGCGCTGTACTGGTCGCTCGCGAAGAACCGGATGCCAGGCGCGCGCGTCGGCAACCCGAGCAGTACGGTATTGCTGCCGGCCAGCTTGCGCGTGCCCCGGTCGCTCCAGTCCGCCTGCGCCACGCCGGTCAGGGTGCCGGCGGCATTCTCGTGCACCGTCACGCTGAAGCGTCCCTGCGCCGCGCGCCCAGGCGCGAGCACGGGCAGCGCCCAGGCCACCGCGTCCACTGCGGCCGCCGCGGGCGGCGCGCTGACGTAGCTGTCGATCGCCGCGCCGACGACGTGGTACAGCAGGCGCGCCTCCGCGGGGCTGCCGGCCCGCGCGCTGGAGAAGGTGGTGTTCACCGGGATCGCCATGCGGAACCGCCACAGCGACGCTTCGGCGCCATCGACGGTCAGCGCAACCGGGCCGACGTCCGCGTTGCCGGTGTTGCTGGCCGAGACGAGCCATTCGACCGTGTCGCCGGGGCGGGTCGAGGCCACGGACGCGGCCAGCGTCACCTGCAGGGCCGCGCCGCTGGTGGCGGTGAGGGTGTCGACGTTGCGGGCCCGGGCGCCGTCCTTGGCGGTGATCGCCTCCACCACCAGCATCGCGGCCTGGCCGACGCCGGCACTCGCCGGCACCAGGCCCGTCACCAGCAGGTAGGCGGTCGCGCCCGGTTCCAGGTCGATGCCCGCCGGCCCGACCTGCGGCTCACCCGCGTCGACGCGCGCGTTGCGGTTCACGTCCTGCACGACCTGAACGTCGGAGGGAACGAAGGCGCTTCCCGCCTGCACGCTGGTGGCCACGCGGTACTTCGCGGCCACGTTGCCGGTATTGGTGAGCACGTGGCCGGCCGTGAAGGGCGTGCCGGAGGCCAGCGTGAGGGCCTGGTCGGCCGTGAGCGTGACGGCTTCGAGCGGAAGCACCACCGTGTCCACGGTGTTCGAGCTGAGGCGGACCGAATTGCCGCTGGTGGTGTCGACGAAGGAGGCGAGCGCCGTGTTGCGGATCACCGTCCCGGCCGCGGGCGCACCGGCCTGGACCGCGGCCCAGTACAGGAGCAGCAGCCAGCAGGTGAGGAGATTGCGCAGCCAGCCACGGGACATGGGGTGAAGGGGGGTACCTGCTCTGGTGGGTCGCAGAGCTTTCCGCAGGCCACCGCGATGGCCTGGGGAAAGCGGGGAAGGGCCTTCGGCCCCTCCCCTTGCCTACCCGGGGGTCACTTGTCGATGCGCACCCCGAACGTGATCACCGCCGATTGGCCCGCCGGCAGGATGCCGCCGGTGGTGTCGCTCGCGTTCATGCCGATGTGCGCCTTGATCGAGCCAGTGGCTCCCACCGCCAGCGGCGGGGCGACGATCCTGCTGTCGGCATGGCCCGAGGCGATGCTGGGGACCGTGCTGATCTTGGTGAAGGTCGGCGTGGCGTCGGACACCACCACGTTGGTCGCGTCCGCGGCGCCCACGTTGGTCACCGTCACCCGGTACAGGACGCACTGGTCCGGCTTGGCCGACAGGGTGGCCTGCGTCCAGGTGGTGATCGGCGCGACGAACTCGGGCGTGCCGTCGCAGTTCGTGTCGAGCGCCTGCTCCTTGACGAGCGTCAGGTTGCCGGCGATCACCGTGGTGCTGTCGGTGGCCACGGTGGCCGCCGGTGCCGCAACCGTGTAGGTGCCCTTCGACGTCGTCACCGTGATGGTGGCGCCGTAGACGCTGCCCGGGACCGCGCCGCTGGGCGCGATGACACGGTGCAGGACGGTGATCGATGCACCCTTGGCCAGCGTGAGGTTGAACGGACCGGTCACGATGGTGTCGTTCGCATCCAGCGCGCCGTTGCCGTTCATGTCCACGTACAGCGTGGACGACCAGCCACCCGTGGCGGGAACGTCGGGCGTCAGCGAACTCAGCGCGCCGCCTTCGTCGACGTTGCCGTTGTTGGTCAGCGTGTGGACGTAGACGTAGGAGCCGCCGGGGTAGGTCTGGCCCGTTCCGTTCGGCGTCAGCGCGACGGAGCGGACGGTGTTGACCACCACTTCGTCCTGCAGCACGTCGGCGGCGCCCGAGGCGGGAGACAGCAGGCGGAAGAACAGGCCCTTCGCGCCGGGAGCGAACCCGGTCGGAACGGACACCACCGCGCAGAAGAAGGCATTGCCGCCGGCCAGGATCGTGCCGGTGTTGGTCACGGTCGTGCCCGTGCTGCTGCAGCTGTTGCTCACCGCGGTGCGGAATTCGACCGTCCAGCCGGCAGGCAGCGTGGTACCGCCGACGGTGGTGCCGACGCTGAAGTTGTAGGTGTCGGGCGCGAGGCCGGTGTTGTTGGCGACGAGGGTGAACACCACCGTCGTGCCCGGATCCGCGGCCTTGCTCACCTGCACGGCACCGCCGGTCGCGTCGCTGACGCCGGCGCCCTTCACGCCGCTTCCGGTGACCGCATCGTTGGTGAGGTCGACGGACGCAGCAGTGATCTGGCCCAGGGTGTCCTTGCCCATGGCGCTCACACCCGTGTTCAGGGTGGACGTGGCGACCACGTTGACCTGCAGCGACGTGCCGGTGGCGTTCGGCGGCAGCGTGGCGCGCACGACCACGTTGTACGTGCCGTTGTTGCCGTTCACCGGGCCGGTGTCGATGATGCCGTCGTTGTTGGTGTCCACCAGCGGCGTCGTGCCGTCGCTCTTGAACAGCTGGAAGGACGTGCCGGCCGGGAAGTTGCTGCCCGACAGCGTGATGTTGAAGGTGTCGCTGCCGTTGCCCTTGTTGGTCACCACGTTGGTGGTGGTCACCGTCGTGCCGGCAGGGGCGGGGCTGGGCGCGAAGGTGGCGTCGCCGACGGACACGTCCGCCGTCTGGGTCACCGTGAACGCCACGCTGTTCGACGTGGACGTCGCCGACGCCGGGGTACCGCCGGTGGCGTAGTCCACGCTCGCCGTGTTGTTCAGGACGCCGGGGGCGGTGCCGCTGGCGACCGTCACCGTGAACTTCACCTGGCCGGACTGGCCCACCGTCACCTTGTTGATGGTGGCGACGAACTTCCGGTTCGCCACGTCGTAGGTGTACTTCAGGGTCTGGGTGCCGCTGGTGGCGGTGACGTTTTCCGTCAGGGCCGTCGTGCCCGTGCCGCTCCACAGGCCGGAGCCGCCATTCATCGACATGCCGGACGGCAGGATGTCGGTGATGACGACCGTGCTGGCGTCGCTGTTGCCGTTGTTCGTATAGGTCAGCGTGTACTGGATGTTGTTCGTACCGGCCGGGCCGCTGGAGACGCTGATCGACTTGGTCAACTGCATGACGGCGTTGCCGGTCACCGTCGTGGTGTCGGTGTTGCTGCCCGTCTTGCCCGTGTCACCCTGGCTGGTCGCCGTCACGGTGATCGTGTTGGTGTTGCCGGCCGTCGCGGTCGTCGGCACGGTGCCGCGCACGATGAACTTGAAGGTCGCACCGGCGGCCACGGTGATGTCCTGCGTCGACGTGATCGGTGCACCGGTGGGCGCGCCGCTGCCGTTGTCCGCATAGATCTCGATCGCCGACATGGCGGGGCTGTTCGTCTGCGACGTGGTCAGCCTGAACTTGTCGCTGCCGTTGCCGGTGTTGGTCAGGGTGTGCGGGTAGTACACGACGCTGCCCGGGGTGGCGGTCTGCACGCCGTCAGTGGCGAGCAGCAGGCTGTACACCTGCGTGACCGTCGTCTGCACCACGTTGGAGCTCACGGTGCGCGAAACGCCGGAGCCGTCCGAGTACGTGGCGGACGCCTGGTTGCTGATCGACACGCCGGCCGTCGGGGCGGCGGCGCGGGCTGGCGTGGGCGCGAGCCACAGCGTCAGCAGCATCAGGACGGCGACCGCCATCCAGCGCATGAACGGGGCCCACGGCGCCGGGCGCGGTGGGCTGAGAGGCACAGCATGCATGGTCTTGTTTCTCCTGGGAATCGTTGGAATCGGTTTGGCGGGTGCCTGCCGTTCAGGGCTTGGCGGCCGCGGTCTCCGCGGCAGCGTCGATGCGAACACGCAGGGCGACGGCACGCTGGCCCGAGGCGGGCAGCGCGCCGAGGTCCCAGCGCACGAAGCGGTAATCGGCCAGCGGCACCGGCTCCTGGCGGGTGCTGCCGTCGGCCTGGCGCACGGTGCGCATCAAGGGCATGGCGGCGAAGCGCGCGCCATCGGTCGACGCCTGCGCGCCGGCGGGATCGGTGCTGGCCTCGACGAAGGTCGTGCCGGCGGGGATCGGGATCGTGGCGGCGAGCTTGTCGGCCGCGGTCTTGCCGGTGTTGCGGTAGGTCGCGGTGTACGCGACCAGGTCGCCAGGCTTGACGCTGTCCGCCTTCGTCCTCGAAAGCTGTCCGGAGGGCGCGGCAACCAGTTTCTCGGCGACGAGCTGGCTCTGCACGCTGGGTTGCGCCCAGGCGGCGCAGCCGAGCGCCGCAAGGGCTCCCGCGACCAAGGCCGCGCGGAGGGTGGATCGATGGCTTGTCACAGGATGGTCTCCGGATTTGCGATGAAGGACAGTCGGCGAGCAGGGGCGACGGGCACACGGCGGAGGCGAACGATACGAGAACGTAACGACATGTGTCAATTGCAAGCTGAATTCGGCGGGAATTTACGTTCACCTCTACCTTGGGGGTGATTTCACGTCAGTTTGATTAAGTGATCGACCTACACTGTTGGCAAACACAGGCAGGCGCGTTCCAGGCGGTCAGCGATGCGCGACCGGCGGCGGCAGGGGTTGTTTCAACGCAACAGCGAAGCGCGGCGGCGAGCCGCTACGATGGCGCCCGTCCGCCGAGGAGGAGACCGATTTGCCAGTCATCACCAACATCGAGGACCTGCGGGTCCTCGCGCAGCGGCGGGTGCCGCGCATGTTCTACGACTACGCCGACTCCGGCTCGTGGACCGAGAGCACCTACCGCGCCAACGAAGCGGATTTCGACCGCATCCTGCTGCGCCAGCGGGTGGCCGTGAACATGGAGGGCCGCAGCACCCGCACGACGATGGTCGGCCAGGACGTGGCGATGCCCGTGGCGATCGCGCCGACGGGGCTGACCGGCATGCAGCATGCCGACGGCGAGATCCTCGCGGCGCGCGCGGCGAAGAAGTTCGGCATCCCGTTCACGCTGTCCACCATGAGCATCTGCTCGATCGAGGACATCGCCGAAGGCACCGATCGCCACCCGTTCTGGTTCCAGCTGTACGTGATGCGCGACCGCGCCTTCATCGAGAACCTGATCGATCGCGCCAAGGCAGCCGGCTGCTCCGCCCTGGTGGTCACGCTGGACCTGCAGATCCTCGGCCAGCGCCACAAGGACCTGAAGAACGGCCTGTCGGCTCCGCCCAAGCTGACCGTTCCCAATGTCCTGAACATGATGACCAAGCCGCGCTGGTGCCTGGGCATGCTGGGCACGAAGCGGCGCCAGTTCGGCAACATCGTCGGCCACGTCAAGGGCGTGGGCGACATGGGCTCGCTGTCGGAGTGGACCGCCAAGCAGTTCGACCCGCGCCTGTCGTGGAACGACGTGGAGTGGATCAAGAAGCGCTGGGGCGGCAAGCTGATCCTCAAGGGCGTGCAGGACGAGGAGGATGCGCGCCTGGCCGTCGACTCCGGCGCCGACGCGGTCATCGTCTCCAACCACGGCGGCCGCCAGCTCGATGGCGCGCCCTCGTCGATCGCCGCCCTGCCCCACATCGTGGACGCGGTGGGCGGCCGCATCGAGGTGCACATGGACGGCGGCATCCGTTCCGGCCAGCATGTGCTCAAGGCGCTGGCCCTGGGCGCACGCGGCACCTACATCGGCCGCGCGATGCTCTATGGCTTGGGCGCGATGGGGCAGGAGGGCGTGGAGAAGGCGCTGGCCATCATCCGCAACGAGCTGGACCTGTCGATGGCCTTCTGCGGCCGCACCGACATCCGCGAGGTCGACCGCAGCATCCTGCTGCCGCCGAACTACTGACCGATCCGCATCCCGCCGGTGCCGGACATGAGCGAGCTGTTGGCCGCCTGCTGCCAGTGCATCAGCAGCGGCTGCACCTCCGCCCAGCTGGCCTGCGGGTCGCGCGAATCCGCCAGCGCCCGCAGATAAGGAATGCCGTGGCGGCGCGCCAGGGCCGCCGGCAGCGCATGCATCTCGGGGCGGCTCACCACGCCGATCAGCGCCGGCGGATGCGGCAGGAATTCGTAGGCGCGCAGCACGCGCTGCAGCAGCTGCTCGTTGCGCTCCTGGTCGATCGACAGCAGCAGCACGAAGTGCGAGTAGTCGGGGATGAAGGCGCGCGTGAGCGGCAGGTGCAGGCCGTGGCGCGCCATGGCGATCACGCGCCACACCCGGCCTTCCTGCTCGAAGTCGACGTAGTCGGTGCCGACATCGCGTTCGACGGCGCCCGCGAAGCGGCGGTGCACCACGTCGACCTGGTGCTCCTCGCCCAGCCAGGCCACCAGGTCGAACGAGCCCATGCCCGAGGCGCCGCAGACCAGCACGCGCTGGAACGCGTCGGGGTCCTGCTGGCGCGTCGCGCCGGGATGCTTCATCGGGGTCGAGAGCCGGCGCCAGACGGCGGCCGGGGAAAACTGCAGTCCTTCGTCGACCTGGTGCTTCAGTTGCTGCACCCGCATTTCCATGTCGGCGGGCGTTTCCCCGCACTGCACGATGGCCATGGACCAGGGGCCGGACAGCAGGCGCGGGCCGCGGCTGCGGTGCACCACGCGCAGGTCGAAGTGGCGGACGTCGCCGGCGACGCGGTCCATGATCTTCTGCAGGGCCGGCGCGGGACCTTCCTTCCATTGCACGAACCAGCCGGACTGGTGCAGCAGCGCGGTGGCGATGCCGGCCGGCTCGTTGTGCTTCACGGCGCTGGCGCGGATCCGCTCCATCTCCTGGTACACGGAGTGGCGGATCGCGGCCTGGCTGGCGTACATGATGCGCGCCACCGGCCCTTCGGCACTCGCGGCGCCGTGTGCTTGGTCCCAGGGATCCATGGGCGGATCATCCGGACAAGGGAACGAGAACGGTTTGTGTTACGTCAAGCGCGTAAGCAGAAAGGTCCAGATCTCCGGCCGTGGACAATGCGGGGGTGACCGCCCGCCGCCGCATCGCCCACCTCGACATGGACGCGTTCTTCGCCTCCGTGGAGCTGTTGCGGTACCCCCAGTTGAAGGGCCTGCCGGTGGTGATCGGCGGCGGCCGGCGGGGCGCGGATGACGCGCTGCTGCAACGCTACGCCGACCGGCCGCTGTCCAGGATCCCCGTGGAAGCCTTCCCGCTGCTGCGCGACTACGTCGGCCGCGGCGTGATCACCACGGCCACCTATCCGGCCCGCCAGTTCGGCGTCGGCTCGGCGATGGGCATGATGAAGGCGACGCGCCTGTGCCCGCAGGCCATCGTGCTGCCGGTGGACTTCGACGAGGTGCGCCGTTTTTCGCGCACCTTCAAGGCGGTGATCCGGGAGATCGCGCCGGTGATGGAGGACCGCGGGATCGACGAGGTGTTCATCGACTTCACCGAGGTGCCCGGCGGGCAGCGCGAAGGCGGCCGGGTGCTGGCGCGCCTGATCCAGAAGTCGATCTTCGAGGCGACCGGCCTGACCTGCTCGATCGGCGTCGCGCCCAACAAGCTGATCGCCAAGATGGCCAGCGAATTCGACAAGCCGAACGGCATTTCGGTCGTGTTCGAGGAAGATCTCGCCAGCAGGATCTGGCCGCTGCCGGTGCGCAAGATCAACGGCATCGGCCCCAAGTCGGGCGAAAAGCTCGCCGGCCTGCACGTCCACACCATCGGCGAACTGGCCGCGCAGCCGCGCGAGTGGCTGGTCGACAACTTCGGCGCTGCCTACGGCGCCTGGATGCACGACGCCGCCTGGGGCCGCGACGACCGGCCGGTGGTCACCGAAAGCGAGCCGGTCTCCATGAGCCGGGAAACCACCTTCGAGCGCGACCTCCACGCCGTGCGCGACCGCGCCGAACTGGGCGCCATCTTCACCGACCTGTGCACCCGCGTGGCCGACGACCTCCAGCGCAAGGGCTACGTGGGCAAGACGATCGGCATCAAGCTGCGCTACGACGATTTCCGCACCGCCACCCGCGACCACACGCTGGAGCACTACACGGCCGATGCGGCCCTGATCCGCCGCACGGCCGGCCAGTGCCTCAAACGGGTCGACCTGCGCCAGCGCCTTCGACTGCTGGGGGTGCGGGTCGGCAAGCTGGCGCGGGCCGAAGCGCTTGCCACGCCGGCGCCACCTTCCGGGTCGGACGAAAGCTCCCCGCGCGTGGCCGAACATACGCCCGACCTGTTCCAGGATGCACGACCCGCGCCGGACGTCGGCTGACAGGCGAACCCGCCAACCGGTGCCTTGACCGTCCTGACGCGGAACTTACACTGGTCCTCGAGCCCCGCCGCAGCGGTGGCGCAGCGGGAGAGCTTCAAAATGGACCTGGACGCACTGCAGCGCATCAAGCGATGGCATGTCGCCAACGCGAAGGACCATCCGGTCGAGTACCACATCTGGGACGTGATGCTGACGCTCTGGATGGTCGGTTGGGTCGGCTGGATCCCGGCCTTCACCTTCGACGCGCTCTGGAGCGCGCCGCTGCTGGCCGTGGCCATGTCGGCACCCACCATGTACGTCACCTGGCGGGCTCGCGCGCACCGGGCGCGCCGCCTGCGCTGCGACTGGATCGGCGTGCGCTGAGCGCCTACTGCCGGGCCGTGCGGGTGTTCGCCGGCAGTTGCAGCGGGTGGCTGGTGCGCAAGGGGTTGATGTCGAGGCCGCCGCGGCGCGTATAGCGCGCGTACACGGCCAGGCGCGAAGGTTTGCAGCGCCGCCAGATGTCCATGAAGATCCGTTCCACGCACTGCTCGTGGAACTCGTTGTGGTTGCGAAAGCTCACCAGGTAGCGCAGCAGCCCCTCCTGGTCGATCTGCGCGCCCGTGTAGCGGATCTGCACGCTGCCCCAGTCCGGCTGCCCCGTCACCAGGCAATTGCTCTTCAGCAGGTTGCTGGTCAGCACTTCTTCCACCGGCGGTTCGCCGGCCACCGTCTTGAGCCACTGCGGCGCCGGCATGTAGTCGGTGCATTCGATGTCCAGCCGGTCGAGGTTGAGGCCATCGAGTTCCTGCACCGGCTCCTGGTCGAACAGCTCCGGCAGCAGGAGCTTGACGCCGATCGTCGCCGGCGCTGGTGCGCCGCGCCAGACCGCCTCGCTCAGGTCGGTGCGCAGCCTGTGGCGAACTTCGTCGGGAGATGCGAAGGGCGTGCCGCTGTAGCTGCCCAGGTAGAGCTTGAGCGACTTGCTTTCGATGATGTTGGGCGTCTCGCACGGCACGGTGAAGTGCGCGATGGCGACCTGCGGCTTGCCGCGGGGATTCAGCCAGCTCAGCTCGAACGCCGTCCAGAGGTCGGCGCCGAAGAAGGGCGGCGCACCGGCCAGCCCCAGCTCCTCGCGCTTGGGCGCCCGGGAGATCGGGAACAGCAGGCTGGCGTCGTACTGGTCGGCGTAGCGGACCGGCTTGCCCAGCTGCGACTCTTCAGGGGAATCCATCAGGGAGAGCCTAGCCGCAGATGTTCCAGCAGGGGCGGCAGCAGCCGCTCGACCACCCCCTGCGGAAGGTCATGCCCCATGCCGGGGACGGTCACCAGCCGGGCGCCCGGGATGCGGCGCGCGGTGTCTTCGCCGCAGGCGACGGGCACCAGCGGATCGGCGGCGCCGTGCACCACCAGCGTGGGCACCCGCAGCTCGCGCAGGGCTTGCGCCCGGGTCGTGTCGGCTGCGACGGCGGCCAGCTGGCGCGCGGAGCCGGCCGGGTGGTAGCCGCCGCGCCGCACGGAGTCGAGGATGCGCTGGCGCAGCACCGGTTCCGGTTCCGGGTAGCCGGGGCTGCCGATCGCCTGGAACAGGCGCACGTAGTGCGCCAGCACGGCGGGCTCGCTGCGGTCCTTGGGGCGGCTCATCATGACCTGGAGGACGCGTGCCTGCGGCCCCGGCAGGCCCCGCGCGCCGCTGCTGCTCATGATGCTGGCAAGCGTGCGCACGCGCTGCGGCGCGGCCAGGGCCATGCGCTGCGCGATCATGCCGCCCATGCTGGCACCCACCACGTGCGCGCTCGCCACTCCCAGCGCATCCAGCACGCCGAAGGCATCGGCCGCGAGGTCGGTCAACGCATAGGGCGCGCGGACAGGCAAGCCGAGTCGCAGCTTCATGCTCTCCCACAGCAGGTTGGGCACCCCGAGGTGATCCAGCCAGGTGGACAGGCCGATGTCGCGGTTGTCGAAGCGGATCACCCGGTGGCCCGCGGCCACCAGCGCGTCGACCAGCGACTGCGGCCAGGCGGTCAGCTGCATGCCCAGGCCCATGACCAGCAGCACCGGGCTGGCCGCGCCAGCCGGCCCGCTGTCTTCCACCTCGAAGGACAGGCCGTTCGCCGCGACCTTCATCGCCGCTCAGTCAAAGCGGCGCTCGCGCAGCCACTTGGTGGCGATCCACTTGATGCCCTCGAGCACCGGGGCGCCTCCATGGAGGGTGTGCGTGGTCGGATGCGGCCGCTC
Organism: Ramlibacter alkalitolerans; assembly: GCF_016722765.1. Classification (GTDB taxonomy): domain Bacteria; phylum Pseudomonadota; class Gammaproteobacteria; order Burkholderiales; family Burkholderiaceae_C; genus Ramlibacter; species Ramlibacter alkalitolerans. The sequence goes on from NZ_JAEQND010000007.1 coordinate 110,917, forward strand.
GTAGCTGAAGAAGACGGCGTTGCCGCGCTTGGGCGCGACTTCCAGGTGCACGTCCGGGAACACCGTGCCGCCGCCCTTGGCCGGTTCGCCCAGGTACATGACGATGGTGGCGACCCGCTGGCCGCCGCGGCGCAGGATGGTGGGCGTGCCCGGCTCGGCCGGGTCGAAGTAGTCGTAGTGCGGCTTGTATTCGGCCCCCGGCCCGTACTGCAGGATCTGCAGGCCTTCGCCGTTCTCCTCCGGCCAGTTCACCAGCCGCGCGATGCGCTGCTCGATGCGCCGCACCAGTTCGTTCTCGCCGCGCTGGAAGAACATCCCGTTGCTGGTGCGGTCGGCATTCACCTCCTCGCCGCCGGTCTTGGTGGCCACGGTGAGCGAGCGCGCCAGCCGCGGGGTCGCCAGCGCGATCAGGGCGTCGCATTCCTCGTCCGACAGCAGGCTGCCGAACACCACGACGCGCGGAGCGACCATCGTCTGCAGCACCGCGACCCGGCGGTCCCCGGCGTCGAGGTACAGCGGCGACTCGGCCAGCGGCGGATCCGGCACCGGCACCGCCGGCGGCAGGCCCTGCGCCACCGCCTTGCCTTCCAGGTGGCCGCGCAGCGTTTCTTCCATGGCGTCGATCGCCACGTCCTCGCTCCAGCCCGAGGCGATCATCGCCTTGAGCACCGAGTCGGCGCTGTGGCCGGCCTCGGCCTGCTCCACGATCCATTTGCGCAGCTCCGGCGTGACCTGCTGCGTGCTTCCCGTGATGCTCATGATGGGGTCCTGCGCCGGAAGACCATCCGCTCGGGCTGCGATGCAGCGGCGTCGAAGCGGTAGCCTTCCAGGTCGAATGCTTCCAGTTTGCGCGGAGTCTCCAGCCGCCGGGTGATCGCGTAGCGGGCCATCAGCCCGCGTGCCTTCTTGGCGGAGAAGCTGATGATCTTCCAGGTTCCGCCTTTCCACTCCTCGAACACGCAGTCGATCACGCGCGCCTTGAGCGCCCTGCGGTCGACCGCCTTGAAATATTCCTGCGAGGCGAGGTTGATCACCACCGGCGTCTTGTCGGCGGCCAGCGTCTCGTTCAGGGACTCGGAGATCCGGCTGCCCCAGTACTGGTACAGGTTCGCCGTGGTTCCGACCTTCAGCGCGGTGCCCATTTCCAGCCGGTAGGCCTGCATCCAGTCCAGCGGCCGCAGCACGCCATAGAGGCCGCTCAGGATCCGCAGGTGCCGCTGGGCCCATTCCAGGTCGGCCACGCCCATGCGGCGCGCCTGCAGGCCGTCGTAGACGTCGCCGTCGAAGGCGAGCACCGCCTGGCGCGCGTTGCGCCGGGTGAACTTGGGCGACCAGGCCTGGTAGCGCGCCACGTTGAGGGCTGCGAGCGGATCGCTGATCTCCATCAGGCTGGAAACCTGCTGCGGCGAATACCGCCGCAGCACCTCGATCAGGTGGGCGGCGTCGGCGGCAAAGGCCGGCAGGGTATGGGCGACCTCGGGGACGGGCGAGACGTAGTCCAGCGTCTTGGCGGGGGAGAGCAGGAACAGCATGTCAGTTGTGCCAGGCCCGGGCCGCCAGCCACTGGGCGGTGGCCACGGCCAGCACCAGCGCCGCATACGTGGCCACCTTGCCGTCCCGGCCGAAATACCACAGGCCGGCGCCCAGGGCGGCCAGGCCTGCTGCGGAATTGATAGCGAAACGCGCCCACCAGCCGGGCCCACTGGCGGTACGAGGCAGGACCAGGGGCGCCACCAGGGTGACCAGGAGGGCCACGGCCAGGGCCGGGGCGGCAAAGCTCAGCAAGTGATCGAAAAGGTCGAGAAAATCCAAGACGTGCTCAATTGATCTGGAACAACTGGACGGGAACCCATGGTAAGTGCTTGAATAGGCATCGAATTTTATAATTCGGCGCATGGCAGTCTGGGCACTCGGCATCAACCATACGACAGCCCCCGTGGATCTCCGGGGGCGGTTTGCGTTCGCGCTCGACCAGATCGCACCCACGCTGACCTCCCTTCGCACCGACATCGGCAACCGCCTGGGGCGCCAGCCGGAAGCCGCGATCCTGTCCACCTGCAACCGCACCGAAATCTACTGCGCGGGCACCCAGCACGAGATCGACTCCACCGTCGAATGGCTGGCGCAGTCCGGCCAGGTGCAAAGCGGTGTGCTGCGCGAGCACAGCTACATGCTGCAGGATGCCGGCGTCGCGCGGCATGCCTTCCGCGTCGCCAGCGGGCTCGACTCGATGGTGCTGGGCGAAGCGCAGATCCTCGGCCAGCTGAAGGACGCCGTGCGCGTCGCCGATGAGGCTGGCGCGCTGGGCACCACGCTCAACCAGCTGTTCCAGCGCTCCTTTGCCGTCGCCAAGGAAGTCCGCACCTCCACCGAGATCGGCGCCCATTCCATCAGCATGTCGGCCGCCGCCGTGCGCCTGGCCGGCAACCTGTTCGAAGACCTGGGCCAGGTCAAGGTGCTGTTCGTCGGCGCCGGCGAGATGATCGAGCTGGCCGCGACCCACTTCGCCGCCAAGAGCCCGAAGGCCATCGCGATCGCCAACCGCACGCTGGAGCGCGGCGAGAAGCTCGCCACCCGTTTCGGCGGCGAGGTGATGCGCCTGGCCGACCTGCCCTCGCGCCTGCACGAATTCGACGTGATCGTCAGTTCCACGGCCAGCCAGTTGCCGATCATCGGCCTGGGCGCGGTGGAACGCGCGCTCAAGGTCCGCAAGCACCGCCCCATGTTCATGGTGGACCTGGCCGTGCCGCGCGACATCGAGCCCGAGGTGAAGGCCCTGGAGGACGTCTACCTGTACACCGTGGACGACCTCGCCCACGTGGTGCAGACGGGCCACGCCAACCGCCAGGCCGCCGTGGCCCAGGCCGAGGCGATCATCGATGCCGGCGTGCAGAGCTTCGTGCACTGGATGGACCAGCGCCACGTCGTGCCGCTGATCAAGCAGTTGAACAACCAGGCCGACGAGTGGCGCGCCCTGGAGCTCGCCCGCGCCCGCAGGCAGCTGGCCAAGGGCGACGACATCGACGCCGTGCTGGAGGCCCTGTCGCGCGGCCTCACGCAGAAGATGCTGCACGGGGCCATGGCCGAATTGCGCGCCGCCGACCCCGACTCGCGCCAGCGTGCCAGCGCGGCGATCGAGCACTTCTTCCTGCGCAAGGAGCGCTAGCGGATGACGCGCCCTGCGGGCGCATGACCTTGCTGCGCATCGATGACGAAATGACAGAGGACAATCGGCGTGGCTCGTGCCGTGCCGCGCAGCGGCGTCATTGAGGCGCAGCGAAGTCATTCCGTCATTCCGTCATCCCAGTGAAACCTTTCCTCCGCCAGCAACTCGAGCGCTTCCCGGTCCGCCTGCAGGAGCTGGACTTCTACCTGTCGCAGCCGGAAGTGGTGAACGACATGGAGCGCTTTCGCGAGCTCACCCGCGAGCATGCCGAGGTGACGGTCGTCGCCGGCCAATTCGAGCGCTACCTGCAGTGCGAGCGCGACCTCGCGCAGGCGAGCGAGATGCTGGACGAGCCGGAGTTCGCCGAGATGGCGCGCGAGGAGATCGCGACGCTGGAGGCCGAACTGCCGGCGCTGGAAAGCGAGCTGCAGGCCTTGCTGCTGCCGCGCGATCCGGACGACGCGCGCAACACCTTCCTGGAAATCCGCGCCGGCACGGGCGGCGACGAGGCCGCCCTGTTCGCCGGCGACCTGCTGCGCATGTACACGCGCTACGCCGAGCGCCAGGGCTGGCGCACCGAGCTCATGAGCGAGAGCGAAGGCGAAGTCGGAGGCTACAAGGAGGTGGTCGTGCGCGTCATCGGCGAGGGCTGCCACGGCAAGCTCAAGTTCGAGTCGGGCGGGCATCGTGTGCAGCGGGTGCCGGCGACCGAGAACCAGGGGCGCATCCACACCAGCGCCTGCACGGTGGCGGCGCTGGCCGAGCCGGACGAGGCCGCGGCGGTGCAGATCAACCCGGCGGACCTGCGCATCGACACCTTCCGCGCCTCCGGCGCCGGCGGCCAGCACGTGAACAAGACGGATTCCGCGGTGCGCATCACGCACCTGCCGACGGGCATCGTGGCCGAATGCCAGGACGACCGCTCGCAGCACCGCAACAAGGCCAAGGCCCTGCAGGTGCTGGCCGCGCGCATCCAGGAGAAGGAGCGTTCGGAGCGCGCCGCCAGGGAGGCCGCCACCCGCAAGGGCCTGATCGGCAGCGGCGACCGCTCCGACCGCATCCGCACCTACAACTTCCCGCAGGGCCGCATGACCGACCACCGCATCAACCTCACGCTGTACCGGCTGGGGGCGATCATGGAGGGCGACCTCGACGAGGTGATCCAGGCCCTGCTGCTGGCGCGCCGCGCCGAACAGCTCGAGGAACTGGAGGTCGGCATGGGCGCGGCGCGCGCATGACCTTGCGGGAGGCGCTCGCGCGCGCCGCGGCGCTCGGGCTGGCGCGCATCGACGCCCAGCTGCTGCTGCTGCACGTGCTCGTGCGCTCCGGCAGCGAGCGCGGCTGGCTGGTGGCGCACGACGACGAGGTCCTCGCGGCCGCGACCGAAGAGGCCTTCGCCGCCCTGTGCCGCCGGCGCGCCGGGGGCGAACCGCTGGCCTACCTGACCGGCGAGAAGGAGTTCTACGGCCTGCCCCTGCAGGTGGACGCGCGCGTGCTGGTGCCGCGCCCCGACACGGAAACGATCGTGGAGTGGGCGCTCGAACTGCTGGGCCCGCTGCGCAGCCCGCGGGTGATCGATCTAGGGACCGGCAGCGGCGCCATCGCCCTGGCGATCCAGTCCGCACGGCCCGATGCAACGGTCGAGGCGGTGGACCGCAGCGCCGAAGCGCTGGAGGTGGCGCAGGCCAACGCCCGGCGGCTGAACCTGCCGGTGCAATTCCGCCAGGGCGACTGGCTTGCGGGCGCCGGTCGCTACGACCTGATCGTCAGCAACCCTCCTTATGTGCGCGAACACGACGAGCACCTGGGCGAGCTGCGCCACGAGCCGCGCTCGGCCCTGGTCGCCGGCGAAGACGGGCTGACCGACCTGCGCGCGATCGTGGCCGCGGCGCCGGGCCACCTCGCGCCGGGCGGCTGGCTGCTGCTGGAACACGGCTGGGATCAGGCCGCCGCCGTCGAGGCCCTGCTGGCGGGCGCCGGGTTTTCCCGTTTGAGCAACCGCAAGGACCTCGGAGGCATCATCCGCTGTTCCGGTGGGCAGGCGCCCGAACTGGGATAATCGCGTTCAAGCAAACCGGATCCAGGAGAGAAACCCCATGAGCGACGCCCAGCAACGCATAGCCGAACTGGTCAAGAGCAGCGACGTCCTGCTGTTCATGAAAGGCAGCGCGGCCTTCCCCATGTGCGGCTTCTCGGGCCGCGCCGTGCAGATCCTGAAGGCCTGCGGGGTCGACCCGAACCAGCTCAAGACCGTCAACGTCCTCGAGGACGACGAGATCCGCCAGGGCATCAAGGAATACAGCAACTGGCCGACGATCCCGCAGCTCTATGTGCGCGGCGAGTTCATCGGCGGCTCGGACATCATGATGGAGATGTACCAGAGCGGCGAGCTGCAGCAGGTTCTCGGGTCTTCACCGGCCTGAGCCCCCCGCGGCGGGGGAATTCCCCCGTCAGCACTCCAAAAGACCGGCTGCCAATGGCGGCCGGTCCCGCTTCGGCTGTCGACGGCCGCTGACATCGTCGTGCGCCTGCTGACCCTCCCGATTGCCGCCTGGCACGGCCTATGCTCGAATCCAAGCAAAGTCGTTGAAGGAGTGGCCATGCAATCGCGTAGTCTGGTTCCGCAAACGTCCCCCGGCCTGCAGTTGCCGATCGCCAACCTGCGCCATGTGTTCCGGCCGCACGACGTGGAGCGCAAGCTGGCCAAGCTGCCGGCGCGCGACCACGAGAGCCTGCGCGCCACCTACGAACGCATGCTCGAACGCGGGCCCGAGCGCTTCAACGTCAAGCCCAGCGGCGTCCCCGAGATGGCGGCGCTCTACGAGCAACTCCCCAACTTCAGCGACGCGCTCGACGACGTGAAGCGCCACGTCGCGCTGGCGCAGGATTCGGGCGACGGCATCGAGATCACGCCCATGCTGCTGCTCGGGCCGCCCGGCATCGGCAAGACGCACTTCGCCCGGCAGCTCGCCGACCTGCTGGGCACGGGCATGAGCCTGGTCCCCATGAGCTCCATGACGGCCGGCTGGCTGCTCTCCGGCGCCTCCTCGCAGTGGAAGGGCGCCAAGCCCGGCAAGGTGTTCGAGGCGCTGGTGGATGGCCAGTACGCCAACCCGGTGCTGGTGGTCGACGAGATCGACAAGGCCAGCGCCGATGCGCAGTACGACCCGCTGGGCGCGCTCTATGGCCTGCTGGAACACGACACCGCGGGCGCCTTCATGGACGAATTCGCGGAGATCGCGATCGACGCCAGCCAGGTGATCTGGATCATGACGGCCAACGACGACCGCTGCATCCCCGAGCCGATCCTCAACCGGATGAACGTGTTCGAGATCGAAGCGCCCACGCACGAACAGGCGCGCATGATCGCGCGCAACCTGTACCGGGCGATCCGCGACGACCACGGCTGGGGCCGCCGCTTCGACGAGGAACCGGCCGACGACGTGCTGGACTGCCTGGCCGAACTGGCGCCGCGCGAAATGCGCCGCGCGCTGATGACAGGCTTCGGCAACGCCCGCCTGGCCCACCGCGAGCGCATCGACCCCGCGGACCTGCCGAAGTGCAACGCGGGCAAGACGAAGATGGGGTTCGTGCAGTAGGGATACGGACAACCGAACGCAAAGGACGCAAAGGTTCCGCAAAGGACGCAAAGAACACCCTTTGATGGATGTTCCTTTTTTGCGCCTTTTGCGAAACCTTCGCGTCCTTTGCGTTCGGTTGTCCGGCTTCAACGCTGGGGTTCGCGCGCTGCGCGGCTCACCGCCAGCCTACGAGGCGGGGCCTTCGGGACGGTCCGTCCACTCCCAGTGCTTCGCCGAGCGGAACACCGCGTTGGGGTAGGCGGGGCGGCCGCGGCTGCCGTTGTAGCGGCCCAGGGCCAGGTAGAGGTCGCCGGCTTCGCGATCGAGGTAGTGCCGCAGGATCACGCAGCCGAAGCGCAGGTTGGTCTGCATGTGGAACAGGCTGGACGGATCGCCGTTGCCGATCAGTCGCGTCCAGAACGGCATCACCTGCATGTAGCCGCGCGCGCCGGCCGGGCTCACCGCGAACTTGCGGAACGCGCTTTCGACCTGGATCAGCCCCAGGACCAATCCCGTGTCGAGGCCCGCGCGCCGGCTCTCGTACCAGACCGTCTGAAGGAATTCCCGGCGCTCGTCCCAGTCCGACTTGCGCGCCTTGAGCTTGTGGCTCATGGCGCCCAGCCAGCGCAGGTAGGCCAGCCGCGCCTCGGTGTCCGCGAACACGAGGACCGGCGGAGCGCTGCTCGCGATGGCCGATGTGAGTGCCGTGCGCACCGCATCGGCGAGCGGCTCCTCCACCTGCGCACCGGCATGGGCCGCGCGCGGCAGCCAGGGCCAGGCGAGTGCCGCCAGCCCGGGCTTCAGGAAGGTCCTGCGCGTGGCCATCACGTCACGCCGACAGCCGCCCCTTCACGAAGCCAGCGATCTCGCCGGCGGGCACCTTGGTGGCAGCGGCGTCGCGGCGATGCTGGTATTCGAGCTGGCCTTCCTTGAGGCCGCGGTCGGAGATCACCACGCGGTGCGGCACGCCGATCAATTCCCAGTCGGCGAACATCGCGCCGGGGCGCTCGCCGCGGTCGTCCAGCAGCACGTCGATGCCGGCCGCCGCCAGTTCGTCGTGCAGCTGCTGCGCCGCCGCCTTCACGTCGGCGCTGCGGTCCATGCCGATCGGGCACACCACCACGGTGAAAGGCGCGATCGCGTCGGGCCAGATGATCCCGCGCTCGTCGTGGTTCTGCTCGATGGCGGCCGCCGGCAGGCGCGTGATGCCGATGCCGTAGCAGCCCATCTCGAACACCTTGGGCTTGCCGTCCTCGTCGAGGAAGGTGGCCTCCATCGCCTTGCTGTACTTGGTGCCCAGGTAGAAGATGTGGCCCACCTCGATGCCGCGCTCGATGGCGAGCCGGCCCTTGCCGTCCGGCGACAGGTCGCCTTCGACCACGTTGCGGATGTCGGCCACCAGCGCCGGCTCCGGCAGGTCGCGGCCCCAGTTCACGCCGGTGGTGTGGAAGCCTTCCTCGTTGGCGCCGCAGATCCAGTCGGCCATCACGGCGACCTCGCGGTCGGCCACGATCTGCACCGGCTGCTTCAGGCCGATCGGCCCCAGGTAGCCGGGTCGGGTGCCGAAGTGCGCCTCGATCTCCGCGACGGTGGCAAAGCGGAAGCCCGCATCGAGCCCCGGCACCTTGCCCACCTTGATCTCGTTCATGTCGTGGTCGCCGCGCAGCAGCAGCAGCCACACCTGCGTGCTCACGGGCGCGCCCTGCGCGTCGAGCTTGTCGGTCGCGAGCACGATCGACTTGACCGTGCTGGCGAGCGGCACCTCCAGCAGGGCGGCGACGTCCTCGCAGGTGCTCTTGCCGGGCGTGGGCACCTTCTGCATCGCCTGCTTCGCTGGCCCGCGCGGTGCGCTCGGCGCCAGCGCCTCGGCCTTTTCCATGTTGGCCGCGTACTCGCTTTGCGGGCAGTAGACGATCGCGTCCTCCCCGGTCGCCGCGATCACCTGGAATTCCTCCGACAGGTCGCCGCCGATGGCCCCGCTGTCCGCCGCGACGGCGCGATAACGCAGGCCGAAACGATCGAAGATGCGGCGATAGGCCTGCGCCATGGTCTCGTAGCTTTTCTTCGCGCTGTCCTGGTCGCGGTCGAAGCTGTAGGCGTCCTTCATGATGAATTCGCGCCCGCGCATGAGGCCGAAGCGCGGCCGGCGTTCGTCGCGGAACTTGGTCTGCACCTGGTACAGGTTCTTGGGCAGCTGCTTGTAGCTGCGAAGCTCCTGGCGCGCGATGTCGGTGACGACTTCCTCGGAGGTCGGCTGCACGACGAAGTCGCGTTCGTGGCGGTCGCGGATGCGCAGCAGCTCGGGGCCCATCTTCTCGAAGCGGCCGCTCTCCTGCCACAGTTCCGCCGGCTGGATCACGGGCATCGCGCATTCGACGGCGCCGGCGCGGTTCATCTCCTCGCGCACGATGCCCTCCACCTTGCGGATGACACGCAGGCCCATGGGCATGTACGTGTAGATGCCGGCGCCCAGCTTCTTGATCATGCCCGCACGCATCATCAGCTTGTGGCTGGCGACTTCCGCATCGGCGGGGGCTTCCTTCAACGTGGAAATCAGGAACTGCGAGGCTCTCATCTCGTGGACCGGGAAAAGTGGGGAGACCGAGCCCTTCCAGCGCGCAGGGGCGCCATGCATAATGGGCTCAGTTCAAGAATTTGGGGTTTGATTATGCTTGACCGGGACGGCTTCAGGCCCAACGTCGGCATCATCCTGCTCAACCAGAAAAACCAGGTGTTCTGGGGCAAACGCATCCGGACGCACAGCTGGCAGTTCCCGCAAGGCGGCATCGACCGCGGAGAGACGCCCGAACAGGCCATGTTCCGGGAACTGCACGAGGAAATCGGGTTGAAGCCGGACCATGTGCGCATCATCGCGCGCACGCGCGACTGGCTGCGCTACGAGGTACCCGAACGCTACATCCGGCGCGACGCGCGCGGCCACTACAAGGGCCAGAAGCAGATCTGGTTCCTGCTGCAGTTGACGGGGCAGGACTGGAACCTGAACCTGCGCGCCACCAACCATCCCGAGTTCGACGCCTGGCGCTGGAACGAGTACTGGGTGCCGCTGGACGTGGTGGTCGAATTCAAGCGCGGCGTGTACGAGATGGCGCTGCGCGAACTCGCGCGCTACCTGCCACGCACCGATCACCGCAACCGCTACCTGCGCGGCGGCATGCGCACGCGCGATGGCGAGCACGCGGGCCCGGAATCGCAGCCGGCGCAACTGCCTGCCGGCGGCATGGAACTGCCCCCGGGCGCCACCTTCGAACCCAATCCGCAAGGGCGGGCTTACCCGTCGCCTGCCAAGAGATAAGCATGCAACGCACGTTCGTGGCGCTGGCGCTCGCCGGCGCATGCCTGGCCGTGGCGGCCCAGGTCACTCCCGCCGATCCGGACTGGAAGGAAGTCGAGGCGCCACCGCCGCCCGCGCTGCGCACCAGCGGGCTGGTGCCGGTGGACGTGCCGGGCACCAGCCTGCAGTTCGGCGTCGATCCCGCTTCGGTCAGCGTCGGCGCCGATCGCATCGTGCGCTACGTGATCGTCGCCACCAGCCCCAGCGGCGCCGTCAATGCGATGTACGAAGGCATCCGCTGCGAAGGCGGCGAGGTGAAGGTCTACGCGCGCCACAACCCGGACAGCGGCTGGGTGCCCTCCCGCGGCGGCGATTGGCAGCCGCTCACGACGACGCCGAATTCGCGCCACAGCCTGGCGGTGGCACGCAGCGGCGCCTGCATGGGCCGGGGGCCGAACGGGACCGCGGCGCAGATCGTGCTGGACCTGCGCGCGCCGATCGACCGGAGGTTCGAGCGGGGTGGGGTGAACCGGTAGTTCGGGCTTGCCGCACGCCGTGGAGGCTGGCGGTGGAGCGAAGCGCAACCCCAGCGATGCGAAAGCGCTGGGGTTCCCGCGCTGCCGCGGGTCACCACCAGCCTACGAAATCACCGGGTCAACACCAGATTGGTCCGGTGGATCATCTCCGGCTCCGCCATGTACCCGAGCAGCTTCTCGATCTCGCTCGAAGGCTTGCGGCACAGGATGCGCGCCTCGGCCGAGGCGTAGTTCGCCAGCCCGCGCGCGATCTCCTGGCCGGCCGGATCGCGCACCGCGATCACCTCGCCGCGAGCGAAGTCGCCCTCCACCGCCGTCATGCCAATCGGCAGCAGGCTCTTGCCGTCCGAACGCAGCTTGGCCACCGCGCCGGCGTCGACGGTGACAGCGCCGCGCAATTGCAGGTGGTCCGCCATCCAGCGCTTGCGGGCCTGGCTCTTCTGCGTCGGCGCGACCAGCAGCGTGCCGATGACCTCGCCGCGCACCAGGCGCAGCAGGCAGTCCGGCTCGCGGCCCCAGGCGATCACCGTGGAGGCGCCGGAGCGCGCAGCGCGCGATGCGGCCAGCACCTTGGTGATCATGCCGCCCTTCCCGATGCTGGAGCCTGCGCCGCCCGCCATCTGCTCGAGCGACGGGTCGCCGGCGCGCGCGACATCGATGAAGCGCGCCTCCGGGTCCTTGCGCGGATCGGCGCTGTACAGGCCCTTCTGGTCGGTGAGGATCACCAGCAGGTCGGCCTCCACCAGGTTGGCCACCAGGGCGCCGAGCGTGTCGTTGTCGCCGAACTTGATCTCGTCGTTGACGACGGTGTCGTTCTCGTTGATCACCGGCACCACCCGCAGCGACAGCAGGGTGACGAGCGTGGAGCGCGCGTTGAGATAGCGCTCGCGGTCCGCCAGGTCCGCATGCGTGAGCAGCACCTGGGCCGAGGCCATGCCCTGCTCGCGCAGCTTGGTCTCGTACATGTGCGCCAGGCCCATCTGGCCGACGGCGGCGGCCGCCTGCAGTTCGTTGAGCTCGCTGGGCCGCGCCTTCCAGCCCAGGCGCTTCATGCCTTCGGCGATCGCGCCGCTGGAGACCATGATCACTTCGCGCCCGTCGGCGGCCAGCGCCGCGAGCTGGCGGCTCCATTCGCCGATGGCGCGCTCGTCCAGCCCCCGGCCTTCGTTGGTGACGAGGCTGGAGCCCACCTTCACGACGATGCGCCTGGCTTCGCGCAAGGCCTGCGTCGCGTCGCGTTCGCTGCTGCTATTCATGATGGCGCATTGTCGTCGGAGGCGAAGCGCGGGTCGACCTCCACCGGCGCGTGCTGCGCGACCTGCAGCGCGTGGATGTGCTGCCAGATGGCCTTGATCAGCGGCTCGCAGCCTTCGCGCGTCAGCGCACTGATCTCGAACACCGGGCCCTTGTACCGGAAGCGCTTGACGAAGTCCTTCACGCGCGCCGCACGTTCTTCCTGCGGCACCATGTCCAGCTTGTTCAGCACCAGCCAGCGCGGCTTCTCGTGCAGCGCCGGGTCGTACTTCTTCAGCTCCGCGACGATCGCCTTCGCCTGCGCCACGGGGTCCACGCCCTCGTCGAAGGGCGCGATGTCCACGACGTGCAGCAGCAGGCGCGTGCGTTGCAGGTGGCGCAGGAACTGGTGGCCCAGGCCCGCGCCTTCGGCCGCGCCCTCGATCAGCCCCGGCACGTCGGCGACGACGAAGCTCTGCTCGGGTCCGACCCGCACCACCCCGAGGTTCGGGTGCAGCGTCGTGAAGGGATAGTCCGCGATCTTGGGCCGCGCGTTCGACACCGCCGCGATCAGCGTCGACTTGCCGGCATTGGGCATGCCGAGCAGGCCGACGTCGGCCAGCACCTTCAGTTCGAGCTTCAGGTTCTTCTTCTCGCCGGGCCAGCCGGGCGTCTTCTGGCGCGGCGCCCGGTTGATCGAGCTCTTGAAGCGCATGTTGCCGAAGCCGCCGTCGCCGCCCTTGGCGATCATGATCTTCTCGCCCGGCTGCAGCAGTTCGTACAGGACCTCGCCGGTCTCGGCGTCGGTGATGATGGTGCCCACCGGCATCTTCAGCACGATGTCGTTGCCCATGGCGCCGAACATGTCGGAGCCCATGCCGTGCTCGCCGCGCCCGGCCTCGTGGCGGCGCGAGAAGCGGTAGTCCACCAGGGTGTTGAGGTTCGGGTCCGCCACCGCCCACACGTGGCCGCCGCGGCCGCCGTCGCCCCCGTTCGGGCCGCCGAACTCCTTGTACTTCTCGTGGCGGAACGAGACGCAGCCGTTGCCGCCATCGCCGGCGGCGATGTCGATGAATGCCTCGTCAACAAACTTCATGTCTCGGTCCTCTGCAAAGCACAAGGCCCCGACTTGTCGGGGCCTTGCTTGGGCCCCGCGATTCCGGGGCTATTCCAGACCTGGCGGAACGGAGCGAACTCAGGCCGCCAGCGGGATGACGCTGACCTGGTGCTTGTTCAGCGCGCCCTTGGTCTCGAACTTGACGTTGCCGTCCACCAGGGCGAACAGCGTGTGGTCACGGCCCACGCCGACGTTGGTGCCGGGGTGGAACTTGGTGCCGCGCTGGCGCACGATGATGGAACCGGCGGTGATCAGTTCACCGCCGAAGGCCTTGACCCCCAGCATCTTCGGCTGGGAATCGCGCCCGTTTCGCGTAGAGCCGCCGCCTTTTTTCTGTGCCATTTGTCCTGCTCCTCAAGCGCCGGCGATGTCGCCGATCTGCAGTTCGGTGTACTGCTGGCGATGACCCTGGTGCTTCTGGTAGTGCTTGCGACGACGCATCTTGAAGATGCGCACCTTGTCGTGCTTGCCGTGCGCCACGACCGTGGCCTTCACCGTGGCACCGGATACCAGGGGCACCCCGATCTTCAGGTCGCCGCCGTTGCCGACTGCGAGAACCTGGTCGATGGTGATTTCCTGGCCGATGTCCGCAGCAATCTGTTCTACCTTGATCTTGTCGCCGGAAGCAACACGATACTGCTTGCCTCCGGTTTTTATGACCGCGTACATGGATGACCTCTTTAGGAACGGCCTCGTGGGAGGCCTCGAATTGGGCCCGCAAAGGCCCTCCAGTCTTCCCGGAACCAGCTCCGGAAAAGCCCTCGATTATAGCGTAGTTGGCGGGCGCTCACAAGATGGCCGCCGATGCGCGGGAGGAGGCAGGAACCCCCTTCTTATAATCCCGGCAACTCTTCGGGTTTTCCCTTGACCGATTCTTCCCCCACCTCCGCCACCGTCCTGTCCCTGATCGCCGACGACATGCGCGAGGTGGACGCAGTGATCGCCCGCCGCCTGGACTCCGGCGTCCCCCTGGTCGGCCAGGTGTCGCACTACATCATCTCCTCCGGCGGCAAGCGCCTGCGCCCCGCGCTCCTGCTGATGGTGTGCGGCGCCCTGGGCTACCGCGGCGAGCAGCGCTTCAACCTCGCGGCCGTGGTGGAGTTCATCCACACTGCCACGCTGCTGCACGACGACGTGGTCGACGAATCCACCCTGCGTCGCGGCCGCGCCACCGCCAACGAGAGCTTCGGCAACCCCGCGAGCGTCCTGGTGGGCGACTTCCTCTATTCGCGCGCCTTCCAGATGATGCTGGACGCCCACGACATCCGCGTGATGGAGATCCTGGCCGACGCGACCAACGTGATCGCCGAGGGCGAGGTGATGCAGCTGATGAACATGCACGACCCCGAGCTCGACGAGCCGGCCTACGTGCAGGTGATCCGCTCCAAGACCGCCAAGCTGTTCGAGGCGAGCGCGCGCCTGGGCGCCGTGCTGGCGCGGGCCACCCCGCAGGTGGAACAGGCCTGCGCCGACTACGGCCAGGCGCTGGGCACCGCCTTCCAGGTGATCGACGACGTGCTCGATTACACGGGTGCCACCGCCGAAATGGGCAAGAACCTCGGCGACGACCTGCGCGAAGGCAAGGTGACGCTGCCCCTCATCGCCGCCATGCGCCGCGGCAGCGCCGCCCAGCGGGACCTGATCCGCCACGCCGTGGAGACCGGCGGCCTCGAGGAACTCGATCACATCATGGCCATCGTGCGCGAAACCGGGGCCCTGGAAGTGGCGCACGAGGCGGCCGCGGCGGAAGCGCAACGCGCCATGTCAGCAGCGCTTCAGCTCCCGCACAATGACCATGCTCAGGCTTTGGTACAATTGGCGGCTTCGCTGCTCGTGCGGCGCTACTGAAGGAATTCAGCACGCGTCGCGGCACGGAAATCGGGGTGTAGCTTAGCCTGGTAGAGCGCTACGTTCGGGACGTAGAGGCCGGAGGTTCGAATCCTCTCACCCCGACCAGTCTCCTGATCCGCGGGTCGTTGCACCTTCGGAATGGAGCACGGTCGTTGCAAGTCATGCCGCGGATGCAGCATCATTCGCAGGCCCCCGTGACTTCCTACCAACGTCCGGCGTTCACGTCAGCCTCTCGCATTTACTTCAACTCGGCTTTTCGGGATGATCAGGCCTGATCCCCTATCTTTGGGCTCAGACTGTTGTCGTCTGAGCTTCGCAACGTCAATCATCCATGGCCGCAGTCGATCCCGCCCTTGAAGCCTCAGCCGTCGCGCTGCCTGGCCTTGGCCGCGCGCTCGTGGTGGCCGGCAAGCTGGGGCAGAAGGCCGCGGAGGAAATCTTCCGCAAGGCCAAGGCCAACCGCACCAGCTTCATCGCCGAACTCACCGGTTCCGGCGCGGTTTCCGCGTTCGACCTGGCGCACACCATGTCCACGGCCTTCGGCGCACCGCTGCTGGACCTGGAGGCCATCGACACGCTTCGCCTGCCCAAGGGCCTGCTCGATCCGAAGATCTGCCAGGAGATCCGGGTCGTCGTGCTCTCCAAGCGCAACAACCGCCTGATCGTCGCCACCGCCGACCCGTCGGACCAGCAGGCGGCGGAAAAGATCAAGTTCGCCACCCAGATGGGCGTGGACTGGGTCATCGCCGAATACGACAAGCTGATCAAGATGGTGGAGGCGCAGGCCACCACGGCCACCGAGGCCATGGACAGCATCATCGGCGACGACTTCGAATTCGACGAGTCGTCGATGGAGCAGAACGTCGTCGAGGACGACGCCGGTGCCGCTCCGGACGTCGACGACGCGCCGGTCGTCAAGTTCCTGCACAAGATGCTGCTCGACGCCATCGGCGCCCGCGCATCGGACCTGCACTTCGAGCCTTACGAGCACATCTACCGCGTGCGCTTCCGCATCGACGGCGAGCTGCGCGAGATCGCCGCGCCGCCGGTGGCCATCAAGGACAAGCTGGCCTCCCGCATCAAGGTGATCTCCCGCATGGACATCTCCGAGAAGCGGGTGCCGCAGGACGGCCGGATGAAGCTCAAGGTCGGCCCCGACAAGGTGATCGACTTCCGCGTCTCCACGCTGCCCACGCTGTTCGGCGAGAAGATCGTGATCCGGATCCTGGATCCGAGCAGCGCCAAGCTGGGCATCGAGGCCCTGGGCTACGAGAACGAGGAGAAGGCGCGCCTGATGACGGCCATCGGCCGGCCCTACGGCATGATCCTCGTGACCGGCCCGACCGGCTCGGGCAAGACGGTGTCGCTCTACACCTGCCTGAACCTGCTGAACAAGCCCGGCGTGAACATCTCCACCGCGGAAGACCCGGCGGAAATCAACCTGCCGGGCGTCAACCAGGTGAACGTGAACGACAAGGCGGGCCTCACCTTCGCGGCGGCGCTGAAGTCCTTCCTGCGGCAGGATCCGGACATCATCATGGTCGGCGAAATCCGCGACCTGGAAACCGCCGACATCGCGATCAAGGCCGCCCAGACGGGCCACCTGGTGATGTCGACGCTGCACACCAACGACGCGCCGACCACGCTCACCCGGATGCGCAACATGGGCATCGCGCCCTTCAACATCGCATCCTCGGTGATCCTGATCACGGCGCAGCGCCTGGCGCGGCGCCTGTGCGCGCAGTGCAAGCAGCCCGCCGACATCCCCTACGAGAACCTGATCGACGCGGGCTTCCGGGAGGAGGACGTCGACGGCACCTGGACGCCCTACCGCCCGGTGGGCTGCAGCGCCTGCAACAACGGCTACAAGGGCCGGGTCGGCATCTACCAGGTGATGCCGATCAGCGAAGACATGCAACGCATCATCCTGGCCGACGGCAGCGCCCTGGAGATCGCCGAGCAGGCCCGCAAGGAGGGCGTGCGCAGCCTGCGCGAGTCCGGCCTGCACAAGGTCCGGCTGGGCCTGACTTCCCTCGAGGAAGTGCTGGCCGTCACGAACGAATAACAGCGCAAGGACGCAAGAGGAGCCCCCATGGCCACGGCAGCGACAAAGATCGCGGAATTCGTCTTCGAATGGGAAGGACGGGACCGCAACGGCAAGCAGGTGCGCGGCGAGACGCGCGCCGCCGGCGAGAACCAGGTCAAGGCGTCGCTGCGGCGGCAGGGCGTCAACCCGACCAAGATCCGCAAGCGCCGCATGCGCTCGGGCGCGAAGATCAAGCCCAAGGACATCGCGATCTTCACCCGCCAGCTCGCCACCATGATGAAGGCCGGCGTGCCGCTGCTGCAGGCCTTCGACATCGTCGGGCGCGGCAACTCCAATGCCAGCGTGACCAAGCTGCTCAACGACATCCGCACGGACGTCGAGACCGGCACCTCGCTGTCGGCGGCGTTCCGCAAGTACCCGCTGTACTTCGACAACCTCTACTGCAACCTGGTGGAAGCCGGCGAAGCCGCCGGTATCCTGGACAGCCTGCTGGACCGCCTCGCCGTGTACATGGAGAAGACGGAGGCGATCAAGTCCAAGATCAAGTCCGCCCTGATGTATCCGATCTCGGTGGTGGTGGTCGCACTGGTCGTGGTCGCGGTGATCATGATCTTCGTGATCCCGGCCTTCAAGGAAGTGTTCACCTCCTTCGGCGCCGAGCTGCCCGCTCCCACGCTGTTCGTGATGGCCATGAGCGAGATGTTCGTCAAGTGGTGGTGGCTGATCTTCGGCGGCATCGGCGGCGCGCTGTACATGTTCCTGCAGGCGTGGAAGCGCAACGAGAAGGTCCAGATGGTGATGGACCGCCTGCTGCTGAAGATGCCGCTGTTCGGCGACCTGATCTACAAGTCGGTGATCGCCCGCTGGACGCGCACCCTGTCGACCATGTTCGCCGCCGGCGTGCCGCTGGTGGAAGCGCTCGACTCCGTGGGCGGCGCCGCCGGCAACTCGGTGTACGAGATCGCCACGCAGAAGATCCAGCAGGAAGTCTCCACCGGCACCAGCCTCACGGTGGCCATGCAGAACACCAACGTGTTCCCGTCGATGGTGCTGCAGATGTGCGCGATCGGCGAGGAATCCGGCTCGATCGACCACATGCTGGGCAAGGCCGCCGACTTCTACGAAGCGGAGGTCGACGACATGGTGGCCGGCCTGTCCAGCCTGATGGAGCCGATGATCATCGTGTTCCTGGGCAGCCTGATCGGCGGCATCGTGGTGTCCATGTACCTGCCGATCTTCAAGCTGGGTTCCGTGGTCTGATGCTCGCCTCGTTCGGGGTGGAGGCCGTCGTCGCCGGCGTCCTGGGGCTGCTCGTGGGCAGCTTCCTCAACGTGGTGATCCACCGCCTGCCCCTGATGCTCGAGCGCCAATGGGCGGCGGAATGCGCCGATCTCAGCGGCCAGCCGGTGGAGCAGCAGGAGGCCTTCAACCTCGTGGTGCCGCGCTCGCGCTGCCCGCATTGCGGCCACCAGATCCGCTGGTTCGAGAACATCCCGGTGGTGAGCTGGCTGGCCCTGCGCGGCAAGTGCTCGCAATGCCGCCACGGCATCAGCGTCCGCTATCCCGTCGTCGAACTGGTCACGGCCGCCTTCTTCGCGCTCTGCGGCGCGCGCTGGGGCCTGACGCTGCAGGCAGGCGCCTGGGCCGCGTTCGCCGCCCTGCTGATCTGCCTGTTCCTGATCGACATGGATACGCAGCTCCTGCCGGACGACCTGAACTACGCGCTGCTGTGGCTCGGGCTGCTCGTCGCGGCGTCCGGCTGGACGGTGCCGCTGGCCTCCGCGGTGTGGGGCGCGGCGCTCGGCTACCTGGTGTTCTGGGGCATCTTCCAGGCCTTCAAGCTCGCCACCGGCAAGGAAGGCATGGGCTACGGCGATTTCAAGCTGCTGGCCGCCCTGGGCGCCTGGCTGGGGGCGGAATACCTGCTGGCCGTCATCCTGCTGTCGTCCGTCGTCGGCGCCGTGATCGGCGTGGTGCTGCTGGTCGTGGGCAAGCTCGCCCACAAGGACATCCCGATGCCCTTCGGGCCCTACCTGGCCGGCGCCGGCCTGCTGTGCCTGGCCCTGAGCCCCGCGGCCCTGCCCGCGCTGCTCCCCTTCGCCTTCCCCTTCGGCCGGTGAGGACAACTTGCCCAGGCGCATCGGGCTCACCGGCGGCATCGGCAGCGGCAAGAGCACCGTGCTGGCGATGCTGCAGGCGCTGGGCGCGGCGGCGATCGATGCCGACGCCATCTCGCGCGCGACCACCGCACCCGGTGGCGCCGCGATCCCGCTGATCGCGCAGCGCTTCGGCGCCGACTTCATCACGGCCGATGGCGCGCTGGACCGCGCCCGCATGCGCGAGCGCGCCTACGCGCAACCGCAGGCGCGGCGCGAGCTGGAACAGATCATCCATCCGCTGGTGGGCGCCGAGGTGCAGCGCCAGGTGGAGGCCGCGCAGGCGGCGGGCGCGCGCTGCATCGTGTTCGACATCCCGCTGCTGGTCGAATCCGGCCGCTGGCGCGCACAGCTCGAACGGGTGCTGGTGGTGGATTGCGAACCGGAGACGCAGGTGGCGCGCGTCGTGGCGCGCAGCGCCCTGGCCCCCGAGGAAGTGCGCGCGATCATCGCGGCGCAGGCCCCGCGGGCGCTGCGGCTGGCGGCGGCCGACCTCGTGATCTGCAACGAAGGGCTTTCGCTGGAGGCGCTGCGCAACGTTGTGGAACAGGCGGCACGGTCCTTCGGGCTATGATGCCGTCCGTCCCCGCCCGTCGTCCACCCGTCGCGTGATCCTCTACGAATATCCCTTCAACGAACGCATCCGGACCTACCTGCGGCTGGAACACCTGTTCCGCCGCCTGGGCGAACTGATTCCGCGCAGCCATCCGCTGGACCACCACTACGCGCTGACCACCATCTTCGAGGTGATGGACGTGGCCGCGCGCGCGGACCTCAAATCCGACGTGCTGAAGGATCTCGAGCGGCAGAAGAGCATGCTCAATGGCTATCGCGGCAATCCGGGCGTTTCGGAAGCCGTGCTGGACCAGGTGATCGGCCAGCTCGAGGGCTGCTTCAGCACCGTCAACAACACGCCGGGCAAGGCGGGCCAGCCGCTCACCGAGAACGAATGGTTGATGAGCATTCGCAGCCGCGCGAGCATCCCGGGCGGCACCTGCGAATTCGACCTGCCCTCGTACTACGCGTGGCAGCACCATCCGGCGGAGCAGCGGCGCGCGGACCTGGAGCGCTGGGCCTCCACGCTCGGCCCGCTGGCCGAGTCGATCTACCTGCTGCTCAAGCTGCTGCGCGATTCGGGTTCGCCGCAGAAGGTGATCGCCAATGGCGGCCAGCTGCAGCAGGCCTTGCCGCAGGGGCGGACCTTCCAGCTGCTGCGCCTGCGCATCGACCCCACGCTCGGCCTGGTGCCGGAGATCAGCGGCAACCGCCTGATCGTCGCGGTGCGCCTCATGCGGCAGGACAACGACCGGCTGTTCCCCAGCACCGACAACGCCCCCTTCGAACTGACTCTCTGCGCCTGAGACGGCCATGGCGATGCGACCCGAGAAACCGGTGAAGCGGCACATCGTGCGCTGCCCGCAATGCGGCGGCGACAGCGTGTACGGGCCCGAGAACCGCTATCGGCCCTTCTGCAGCGAGCGCTGCAAGAACATCGACCTGGGCGCCTGGGCGAGCGAAAGCTTCCGCGTTGCGGACGAGACGCCGCCGGACGACCTGCCCTTTGGTGACCCGAAGGAGCAGTGAAGGCGGACAACCGGAACGCAAAAGCCGCAAAAGTGCGCAAAAGCCGCGAAAGGATTCGGGTTGTCCTTTTGCGGTCTTTGCGAGGCTTTTGCGGCTTTTGCGTTCTAGCTGCCTGAGTGCGTCGCGCCGGCGAACCCACGCTCCCCGGCGAACCACTTCAGCACCGGCACGGTCCCCGGCAGCACCGGCCGCACCGTCACCGGCAGCTGCTGCCACGCGCACTGCTGCCCTTCGTGCATGTGCAGCTCGCCGCTCCACTCGTACACCTTGCAGAAATGCAGGCGCACCAGCGCGTGCGGATAGTCCACGCGCTCGACGCGCCAGGGATGCACGGCGCCTATCGTGAGTCCGATCTCCTCCTGCAGCTCGCGCCGCAGCGCCTGCTCCACCGTCTCGCCCGGCTCCACCTTGCCGCCCGGGAATTCCCAGTAGCCCTCGTAGACCTTGCCGGGCGGACGCGACGTGAGCAGGAACGCGCCGTCGGCACGGATCAACACGCCCACGGCGACCGCGACCTCCTTGCGTCCGGGCCCGCCCTCGCGCGGGCGATCGCCGTCGGCCACCAGGACCGGTGCTTCGCTCACGCGTGGTGCCGTCCTGCGTAATCGCGCGCGAACTGGTAGGCCACGCGGCCGCTGCGCGAGCCGCGCTCCAGCGCCCACACCAGCGCCTGCGGGCGCGCCGCGGCGATGTCCGCCTCGGGCACGCCGAAGTGCTGCAGCCACGTCGCCGTGATGTGCAGGTATTCCTCCTGGCTGAAGGGATAGAAGCTCACCCACAGGCCGAAGCGCTCGGACAGCGAGATCTTCTCCTCCACCACCTCGCCAGGGTGCACCTCGCCATCCTCGGTGTGCGTATACGTGAGGTTCTCCTTCATGTACTCGGGCAGCAGGTGGCGCCGGTTGCTGGTGGCGTAGATCAGCACGTTGGGCGTGGAAGCGGCCACCGAGCCATCGAGGATCGACTTGAGCGCCTTGTAGCCCGCCTCGCCCTCCTCGAAGCTCAGGTCGTCGCAGAAGATCATGAACTTCTCGGGCCGGCCGGACACCACGTCGACGATGTCGGGGAGATCCGTGAGGTCCGCCTTGTCCACCTCGATCAGCCGCAGCCCCTGCTGCGCATACGCATTGAGGCAGGCCTTGATCAGGGAAGACTTGCCGGTGCCGCGCGCACCCGTCAGCAGCACGTTGTTGGCCGGATGGCCCTGCACGAACTGCAGCGTGTTGCGCTGGATCTTCTCCTTCTGCGGCTCGATCTCCTTCAGGTCGTCGAGCGCGATCGTGCCCACGTGGCGCACCGGCTCCAGCACGCCATGGCCGCTGGCGCGCTTGCGATAGCGCCAGGCGATCGCGCCATTCCAGTCGGGCGCCGACAGCGGCTGCGGCAGGATCGCCTCGATGCGACCGAGCAGTTGCATGGCGCGGTCGATGAGGACGTCGAATTTCTCTTGGGTCATCACTAGGAACGGTAATCGGCGTTGATGCTCACGTACTCGTGGCTGAAGTCGCAGGTCCAGACCTGGTCGGCGGCACCGCCGCGGCCCAGGCCGACCCGCACGGTGATCTCCTGCTGCTTCATCACGCGCTGCCCGTCTTCCTCGCGGTAGGCGGGATGCCGCCCGCCCCGCGTGGCAACGTGCACGTCGTCCAGGTGCAGCTCGATCTTCGTCTGGTCCAGGTCGGCGATGCCGGCATAGCCGACGGCGGCCAGGATGCGCCCGAGGTTCGGGTCGCTGGCGAAGAACGCCGTCTTCACCAGCGGCGAATGGGCGATCGCATAAGCCACCTGCCGGCATTCGGCGGCGTCCCTGCCGCCTTCCACCCGCACGGTGATGAACTTGGTCGCGCCCTCGCCATCGCGCACGATCGCCTGCGCCAGCAGGCGCGCCACTTCCAGCATCGCTTCCTTGAGCGCCGTGCCCGTGGGCGTGTGCAGCGAGGTGATCACCGGGTGCTGCGCCTTCTGGGTGGCGATGACCACGAAAGAGTCGTTGGTGGACGTGTCGCCGTCGACCGTCACGCGGTTGAACGAACCCTCGGCCAGCTCGAACGCGAGTTGCGGCAGCAGCCGCGGATCGATCTGCGCATCGGTGGCGAGGAAGCCCAGCATGGTCGCCATGTTCGGCCGGATCATGCCCGCGCCCTTGCTGATGCCGGTGATCGTCACCGTGGCACCCTCGATGCGAACCTGCCGGCTGAAGGCCTTCGGCACCGTGTCGGTGGTCATGATGCCTTCGGCGGCGCGCAGCCAGTGCGCCGGCTGCGCATCGGCGATCGCCGCCGGCAGGCCCGCCTCGATGCGCTCCACCGGGAGCTGCTCCATGATCACGCCGGTGGAAAAGGGCAGGACCTGCGCGGGTGCCACTTGCAGCAGCCTGGCGGCCGCGGCGCACGTGGCGCGGGCCCGCGCGAGCCCCTCCTCGCCGGTTCCGGCGTTCGCGTTGCCGGTGTTGATCACGATCGCCCGGATGTCGCCCGCCAGCAGGTGCTCCCGGCACACCTGCACCGGCGCCGCGCAGAAGCGGTTCTGGGTGAACACGCCGCCGACGGCCGTGCCTTCGTCGAGCAGGACGACGGTGAGGTCCTTGCGATTCGCCTTGCGGATGCCGGCTTCGGCGACGCCGATGCGAACGCCCGGAACCGGGTGCAGCGTTGCCGCGCCCGGGGCGCTCAGGTTGACTGCCATGGAATGCCCTTGTGATGAAGAGAAGTGCGGTGGACCCCTGCCTGCACGGGGGTGACGGGATGGATCAGCCCTGCCGCCACGGCAGCCCGCGCCGGCGCCAGCCCCCGCGCGTATCGCGATGCCCCTGCTCGTCGGGGTCGCCCTGGAAGCCCTCGAGGATGTTGTAGGCCTGGTAGCCGAGTTCGGCAGCCCGCCGGGACGAGGCGACCGAACGCACGCCGCTGCGGCACAGCATGACGATGCGGCTGCCGGCCGGCACCTGGGCGCGCAGCTGCTCGTCGAAGTCGGCGCGCACCTGCATGCCCGGCCAGTGCTTCCACTCGATGGCGATCGCGCCGGGGATGTAGCCCACCCAGTCGCGCTCGGCGTCGGTGCGAATGTCAACCAGAACCGCCTGGCCCGACTGCCACCAGCGGCACGCGAGTTCGGGCGTGACGTCGCCGGCGTAGCCCTCGGCGGGCCGGGGCGGGTCGAGGTCGTCCGGGGAGGAAGCGGCGGCGTTCATGGCGTGGATTCTGCCAGCGCCGCCGCCCCGGATCACACGATCCGGACCTGCAGGTTGGGCAGCTTGTCGATGTGGATCTCGATCACGTCGCCCTTCACCACCGGCCCGACGTTCTCCGGCGTGCCCGAGTAGATGATGTCGCCAGGGAACAGTTCGTTGGCTTCGGAGAGGTGGGCGATCTGCTCGGCGACCGACCAGATCATCTGGTTCAGGTTGGCGTTCTGCTTGACCTGCCCGTTCACCTTCAGCCAGATCGCGCCCTCGCGGAAGTGGCCGGTCTGCGCCGCGGTGTGCATCGGCCCGAGCACCGCCGAGTGGTCGAAGCTCTTGCCGATCTCCCACGGCTTCTTCTGGTCGCCCATGGCGCGCTGCAGATCGCGGCGCGTCATGTCGAGGCCCAGCGTGTAGCCCCACACGTGGTCGAGCGCGCTGGCGACCGGGATGTTGCGGCCGCCGCGGCCGATGGCGGCCACCAGCTCCACCTCGTAGTGGTAGTTCTTCGTCAAGCTGGGATAAGGGTGCGCCCCTACGGTCCCGGGTGCCACGAACTGGATCGCGTCGGTGGGCTTCTGGAAGAAGAACGGCGGTTCACGGTTGGGGTCGGAGCCCATCTCGATCGAGTGCGCGCGGTAGTTGCGGCCGATGCAGTAGATGCGGCGCACCGGGAACGCCATGTCGGAGCCCGCCACGGGAATGGTGCTGTCCGCCACGGCGAAGGGGGTGCGCCCGCTGCCCGCGGCGCCGCCCATCGCAGCGCAGCCGCCGAGGCCGGCAGCCGCCATGGCTGCGGACCCCTGGAAGAAACGCCTTCTTTTCATCTTCACGTTGTTGTCTCCTGGATGTGGGGATGTGCGGGTCCACGGTTGACAGCCATCCGTCAGGAAACTGCGTCATTCGGAGCTAGCCGATCCGTGTAAACCCTCTCGGCGCTTGTAAGTGCCGAATCAAAGATAGCCCGTCGCATAAACCAACGCAAGGAGACAAGCATGAGCGAGATGAAAACCCCCCGCCGTCGCGGTCTGCTGAAGGGAGCCGCCGTTGCCGCCGGTGCCATGTCGGCCCCGATGGTCTCCATGGCGCAGACGACGTCCTTCCGCTTCCAGAGCACCTGGCCAGCCAAGGACCTGTTCCACGAGTTCGCCAACGACTTCGCCAAGAAGGTGAACGACATGGCGGGAGGCCGCCTCAAGATCGAGGTGCTGCCTTCGGGCGCGGTGGTCCCCGCGTTCCAGCTGCTCGAAGCCGTCAACAAGGGCACGCTCGATGGCGGCCACGGCGTGGTGGCGTACCACTATGGCAAGAACTCCGCCCTGGCGCTGTGGGGCTCCGGCCCGGCCTTCGGCATGGACCCGAACATGGTCCTGTCCTGGCACTACTACGGCGGCGGCAGGGCGCTGCTGGACGAGATCTACAAGTCCATCAACATGGACGTGGTCTCGTACCTGTACGGCCCGCAGCCCTGCCAGCCCCTGGGCTGGTTCAAGAAGCCGGTCGCCAACGTCGCGCAGTTCAAGGGCCTGAAGTACCGCACCGTGGGCCTCGCGGTCGACATGTTCAAGGAACTCGGCGCCTCCGTGAACCCGCTGCCCGGCGGTGAGATCGTGCCCGCGCTGGACCGCGGCCTCATCGACGCGGCCGAATTCAACAACGCGAGCTCCGACCGCATCCTCGGCTTCCCCGACGTGGCCAAGAACTGCATGCTGCAGTCCTTCCACCAGTCGGGCGAGCAGTTCGAGATCCTGTTCAACAAGACGAAGTACAACGCGCTGCCCGCCGACCTCAAGGCGATCATCGACTACGCGGTCCAGGCTGCGAGCGCCGACGAATCCTGGAAGTTGATCGACCGCAACTCCAAGGACTACATCGAGCTGAAGACCAAGGACAAGATCGCCTTCTACAAGACGCCCGATTCCATCCTGCGCGCGCAGCTGGAGGCCTGGGACAAGGTGGTGGCCGCCAAGTCCAAGGAAAACCCGTTCTTCCAGAAGGTGCTGGCCTCCCAGCGCGCCTTCGCGGAGCGCGCCGTCCAGTGGCAGAACGACTATTTCGTCGACTACAAGATGGCTTTCAACCGCTACTTCCGCCAGGCCGGCGGCAAGAAGACCTGATCGGGCGGGCCGGCGAAGGGGGCGGCGCCAGCCGCCCTTTTTTTGACCGGGATGGGCCTGCGATGAAGGATAACTATGCAGAAACTATTACTGGCCATCGACCGGTTGTCCACCTGGATCGGGCAGCTGTTCGCCTGGGCGATCGTCCTCCTGACGGGACTGATCTCGTGGGAGGTTTTCTCCCGCTATGCGCTCGACAAGCCGCACGGCTGGGCGCTGGACGTGCAGATCATGCTGTACGGCATCCTGTTCATGATGGCCGGCGCCTACACGCTGTCCAAGAACGGGCACGTGCGCGGTGACGTGCTGTACGGCTTCTTCCGGCCGCGCACGCAAGCCACGCTGGACCTGATCCTGTACATCCTGTTCTTCCTGCCCGGCGTGATCGCGATGACGTACGCCGGCTGGGTCTACTTCGGTGAGTCGCTCGCCATCCGGGAGACCACCTTCAACGCGGACCCGATCCCCGTCTATCCGTTCAAGTTCTTCATCTCCTTCGCAGGTGCCATCCTGCTGCTGCAGGGCCTCGTCGAGATCGCGCGCTGCGTGATCTGCATCCGCGAAGGCCAGTGGCCCTCGCGCGAACAGGACGTCGAGGAAGTGGACGTCGACAAGCTCAAGGCGATGGTGCACGCCGATCCGCACTCCGAACTGGCCGCGCCGCCCGCCGAGCGTGGAGGGGGACCGCTGTGAAAATCCGCAAGGAACTCTGGTTCGGCTTCTCGCTGATGGCGGTGATCGTCAGCGCCGCCCTCTACATGCTGGTCAGCGTCGAGCACATCGAGCGCGGCCACATCGGCCTGCTGATGCTCTCCCTGGTGGTCGTGGCCATCATGCTGGGCTTCCCCACTGCCTTCACGCTGATGGGCATGGGGATGATCTTCACCTGGCTCGCCTACAACAGGAACACGACGCACACGCTGGACCTGATGGTGCAGGCCACGTTCAAGACGATGGGCAACGACGTGCTCATCGCCATCCCCTTGTTCGTGTTCATGGGCTACATCGTCGAGCGCGCGAACCTGATCGAGCGCCTGTTCAAGAGCATCCACCTCGCACTGGCGCGCCTGCCCGGCGCCCTGGCGGTGGCCACGCTGGTGACCTGCGCGATCTTCGCCACTGCCACCGGCATCGTGGGGGCCGTCGTGACGCTCATGGGCCTGCTGGCGATGCCTGCGATGCTCAAGGCGGGCTACAGCGTGCGGCTGACGGCCGGCTCCATCACGGCGGGCGGATGCCTGGGCATCCTGATCCCGCCCTCGGTGCTGCTGATCGTCTACGGCGCGACCGCCGGCGTTTCCGTGGTGCAGCTCTATGCCGGGGCCTTCTTCCCCGGCCTGATGCTCACGGGCCTGTACATCATCTACGTGATCTTGCTGGCCAAGCTGAAGCCGTCGATCGCACCGCCGCTGACGGCCGAAGACCGCTTCGTTCCGCTGCCTCCCATGACGCAGCGGATCACGAACCCCAATGGCACGCAGTACGCGCTGGCAGGCCTGGTCGCGGCGCTCAAGGGCCGTCGCAACCACGACGTGCCCACCCGCTACCTGGCGGGGCAGCTGGCACTGGTGTTCGCGCCGCTGCTGCTGTTCGTGTTCGCCTCGCTCTGGAGCTACAAGCTCGTCACCGAGCCGCTGGAGGCCGAGGCCCAGTACGAGAGCCTCACCCGCATGGGCGAGGGTGGCCCCTCTGCCCTGCGCAGCAACGCGGGCGGGCTCGCGGAGCCCCCGGCCGCGGGCGGGCTGGCGGAACCGCCTGCTGCCGGCGGCCTGGCAGAGCCCCCGGCGAGCGGTGGGCTGGCGGAGCCCCCGGCGGGTGGCAGCCTCACCGAACCGCCGGCGGATCCCGCGGCGCCGGGCAGCTTGGCGGAGCCTCCCGCCCAAGGCGGGGTCGCCGAACCGCCGGTGGCCAGCGGCGGCGTCAGCGAGCCTCCGGCCGCCGGCCGTGTCGCCGAGCCCTCCAGCAGCGTGCAGGATCCGGCGCTCTCCGGCAGCGTGCGCGAGCCTCCCGGCGCCGGGGCCGCGGCGACGGCCGCCCAGCCGGGCGCAGAGCGCGCCGCGCCGACCGGGTGGTGGATCACCTTGGGCGTGTTCGGCTTCCTGCTGGCGGTCTTCTACGCGCTGCTGAGCTTCGCGCGGCTGGAAGTGTTCAAGATGCTGCTGACCAGCTTCTTCCCGCTGATGGTGCTGATCCTGGCGGTGCTCGGTTCGATCGTCCTGGGTCTCGCCACGCCGACGGAGGCGGCCGCAGTGGGAGCGCTCGGCGGCTTCCTGCTCGCCATCGCCTACCGGCAGCTGACGTTCGACGTGATCAAGGAAAGCGTCTTCCTCACCGCGAAGACTTCGGCCATGGTGTGCTGGCTGTTCGTCGGCTCCGCGATCTTCTCGGCGGCCTTCGCGCTGCTGGGAGGCCAGGAGCTGGTGGAGCGCTGGGTGCTGGGCATGAACCTGAGCAAGACGCAATTCATGCTGCTGTCGCAGGTGATCATCTTCATCCTGGGCTGGCCGCTGGAATGGACCGAGATCATCGTGATCTTCATGCCGATCTTCGTGCCGCTGCTGGACAAGTTCGGCGTGGACCCGCTGCTGTTCGGCCTGCTGGTGGCGCTGAACCTGCAGACTGCGTTCCTGTCCCCGCCGGTGGCCATGTCCGCCTTCTACCTGAAGGGAGTGAGCCCGCCGCACGTGACCCTGAACGAGATCTTCATAGGGATGATGCCGTTCATGGGCATGCAGATCGTCGCGATCTTCCTGCTGTACGTCTGGCCGGAGGTGGGCCTGTGGCTGCCCTCCGTGCTGTACGCACGCTAGGAGTGTGGGCGAGGAAAGGCGGCTTCGGCCGCTTTTCCATTTCTGGAGCAGGAGAAGACGGCCGCGACATGGGTGGTGATGCAGAAGGCGCAGCGGCGTGCCGCCCGAACAGCTTGCGTCCTCGGCCCACAAGTTCCCCCTGATCGTCGCGCAAGAATCGACGCACATGGATTTCGCCCTCTGGTCGGTGATCGTCGGGATGCTGCTGGTGCTGATGGCGCTGGCCTCCACGGTCCTCAAGCGCCTGCCCCTCTCCACCGGCATGCTGTACCTGCTGGTCGGCATCGGCGTCAGTCCCCTGGGCCTCCACCTGCTGGCGCTGCAGCCGGGCACCGATTCGCGAATGCTGGAGCGCATGGCGGAAGTCGTGGTGCTGCTCTCGCTGTTCACCGCCGGGCTCAAGCTCAGCGCGGGGCTGCGCGACAGCCGCTGGGCGCTCCCCGTGCGGCTGGCGCTCAGCGCGATGGTCGTCACCGTGGGACTCATCGCGCTGGCGGCCTGGCTGCTGCTCGACCTGCCCCCGGGAGCCTGCGTGCTGCTGGGCGCGATCCTCGCACCGACCGACCCGGTGCTCGCCTCCGACGTGCAGGTGCACGAGCCCGGTGACCGCGACAAGCTGCGGTTCGCCCTGACCGGCGAGGGCGGCCTCAATGACGGCAGCGCCTTCCCCTTCGTGATGCTGGGACTGGGCCTGCTCGGCCTGCATGACCTGGGCACGGCCGGCTGGCGCTGGCTCGCCATCGACGTGCTGTGGGCCACGGCCGCCGGCCTGGCGACCGGCTGGATCCTCGGCATGGCCACCGGCCGGCTGGTGCTCCACCTGCGGCGCGAGCACAAGGAGGCGATCGGCCTCGACGACTTCCTGGCGCTGGGCCTCATCGCCCTGTCGTACGGTTGCGCGCTGCTGCTGCATGCCTACGGCTTCCTCGCCGTGTTCGCCGCCGGCGTCTCCCTGCGACGCCTGGAGCAGCGCGAAAGCAGCGGCGAGGTCGACGCGCGCTCGGTGCAACAGGCGCTGGTGGATCCGGACCGCAGCCTGGCCGAAAGCGCCGCGGTGGATCCGCGCCACGCGCCGGCCTTCATGGCGCAGGCGGTCCTGGGCTTCAACGAACAGGCCGAGCGCATCGGCGAGCTCACGATCGTGATCGCCGTGGGCGCCGTGCTGTGGGCCGTGGACTGGTCCAGCGCCGACTGGCGCTTCGTCGCGCTGCTGCTGCTGGTCATCCGGCCGCTCGCGGTGGGCCTGGGATTGGCGGGCGCGCGCGTGTCGCGCCGGCAGCAATGGCTGATCGGCTGGTTCGGCATCCGCGGGGTGGGCTCGCTCTATTACCTGATGTTCGCCATCAACTACGGCCTCCATCCGGCGCTCGCGCAGCGCCTGACCGCGCTCACGCTGGGCGTGATCGTGGTCTCCGTCGTCGTGCACGGCATCTCCGTCACCCCGCTGATGGCCGCCTACGAGAATGCGCTCGAGGCGCGGCGCAGGGGCTGATCAAGCCCTTCCGCCGCCCGTTGACGTTTACGTCAACGTAAACTAGGCTTCAGCTTCCCGCCGGAGAATCCCCGCATGACCGACCTGTCCGCCGAATACAAGGCGCTGGCGAACTATCGCCCGACCAACAAAGTCCGCTTCGTCACCGCCGCGAGCCTGTTCGACGGCCACGATGCCGCGATCAACATCATGCGCAGGATCCTGCAGGGCATGGGCGCGGAGGTGATCCACCTCGGGCACAACCGCAGCGTCGACGAAGTCGTCACCGCCGCCCTGCAGGAGGACGTGCAGGGCATCGCCGTGAGCTCGTACCAGGGCGGCCACGTCGAATACTTCAAATACATGGTCGACCTGCTGCGCGAGCGCGGCGGGGCGCACATCCAGGTCTTCGGCGGCGGCGGCGGCGTGATCGTGCCGGCCGAAATCCGCGAGCTGCAGGACTACGGCGTCGCGCGCATCTACAGCCCGGAGGACGGCCAGCGCATGGGCCTGGCCGGCATGATCGGCGAGATGGTGATGCGCTGCGACCAGGATCTGTCGGCGCTGGCGCCCAAGGCACTGCCCGCCATCGAAGGGCACACCGAAGCCAGCTGGCGCGCGCTCGCGCAACTGATCACCGGACTGGAAAACGGCAGCGCCGACGCCGAACTGGTCCAGGCCCTGCGGCTGCAGGCCGACCAGCGCAAGGCTCCCGTCCTCGGCATCACCGGCACGGGCGGCGCCGGCAAGTCCTCGCTCACCGACGAACTGATCCGACGCCTGCGCCTGGACCAGGACGACGCACTGCGCGTGGCGGTCATCTCGATCGATCCGTCGCGCCGCAAGACCGGTGGCGCCCTGCTGGGCGACCGCATCCGCATGAACGCCATCGGCCCCTGGCGCCAGGGCCCGCGCGTCTACATGCGCTCGCTGGCGACGCGCGAATTCGGCAGCGAGATCTCCGCCGCGCTGGGGGACGTGGTCGCCGCCTGCAAGGCCGCCGGCTTCGACCTGGTGATCGTGGAGACCTCCGGCATCGGCCAGGGCGACGCCGCCATCGTGCCGCACGTGGACATCCCGATGTACGTAATGACGCCGGAGTTCGGCGCGGCCAGCCAGCTCGAGAAGATCGACATGCTGGACTTCGCCGAGTTCGTGGCCATCAACAAGTTCGACCGCAAGGGCGCGGCCGACGCGCTGCGCGACGTGGCCAAGCAGGTCCAGCGCAACAAGCAGGCCTTCACGGTGCGCCCCGAGGAGATGCCGGTGTTCGGCACCATGGCAGCGCGCTTCAACGACGACGGCGTGACGGCCTTGTACCAGGCGCTCAAGCCGCGCCTGATCGAACTCGGCCTGCCGCTGCAGGAAGGGCGGCTGCTGCCGGTGGACGTGCGCCACAGCACCAACCAGACTCCGGTGGTGCCGCCGGCACGCACGCGCTACCTGGCGGATATCGCCGACACGGTGCGCGGCTACAAGGTCCGGGTGAAGCAGCAGGCGCAAATGGCGCGCGAGATCCAGCAACTGAGGGAAGCGGCGCGCATGCTGAAGGTGGACAAGCCCAGTCGATCGCCCGCCGCCGAGGCCACGCTGGACCTGGCCGCGCAGCGCCTGGCGCGCATGGACAAGGACGCCCTGCATCTGCTGAAGCAGTGGCCGGACATGCAGCAGGCCTACGCCGGCGACGAATACGTGGTGAAGATCCGCGACAAGGAGATCCGCACCCGGCTCACCTACAAGTCGCTCTCCGGCACCACGGTGCGCAAGGTCGCCCTGCCCCAGTATGAGGACCACGGCGAGATCCTCAAGTGGCTGATGCTGGAGAACGTGCCGGGCAGCTACCCCTACACCGCGGGCGTGTTCGCGTTCAAGCGCGAGGGCGAGGACCCCACGCGCATGTTCGCGGGCGAAGGCGATGCCTTCCGCACCAACAAGCGCTTCAAGCTGCTTTCGGCAGGCATGCCGGCCAAGCGCCTCTCGACCGCCTTCGACTCCGTCACGCTGTACGGCAACGACCCCGACCCGCGGCCGGACATCTACGGCAAGGTCGGCAACTCGGGCGTGTCGATCGCCACGTTGGACGACATGAAGGTGCTGTACTCGGGATTCGACCTGTGCGACCCGGCGACCTCCGTCAGCATGACCATCAACGGCCCGGCCCCATCGATCCTGGCGATGTTCATGAACACCGCCGTCGACCAGGCGGTGGAGAAGTTCGCCGCCGACAACGGCCGCGAACCCACCCACACCGAGACCGCCAAGATCAAGGAATGGGTGCTGGCCAACGTGCGCGGCACCGTGCAGGCCGACATCCTGAAGGAAGACCAGGGCCAGAACACCTGCATCTTCAGCACCGAGTTCTCGCTCAAGGTGATGGGCGACATCGCCGAGTACTTCGTGCACCACGACGTGCGCAACTTCTATTCGGTCTCGATCTCGGGCTACCACATCGCCGAGGCCGGCGCCAACCCGATCTCGCAGCTGGCCTTCACGCTGTCGAACGGCTTCACCTTCGTCGAGGCGTATCTCGCGCGCGGGATGCACATCGACGACTTCGCGCCGAACCTCTCGTTCTTCTTCTCCAACGGCATGGACCCGGAGTACACCGTGATGGGCCGCGTGGCGCGGCGCATCTGGGCGGTGGCCATGAAGGAGAAGTACGGCGCCAACGAGCGCTCGCAAAAGCTCAAGTACCACATCCAGACCTCCGGCCGCTCGCTGCACGCGCAGGAGATCCAGTTCAACGACATCCGCACCACGCTGCAGGCGCTGATCGCCGTCTACGACAACTGCAACTCGCTGCACACCAACGCGTTCGACGAGGCAATCACCACGCCAACCGAAGACAGCGTGCGGCGGGCCATGGCCATCCAGTTGATCATCAACCGCGAGTGGGGCCTGGCGAAGAACGAGAACCCGAACCAGGGCGCGTTCATCATGGACGAACTCACGGAGCTGGTGGAAGAAGCCGTTCTTTCAGAGTTCGAGCGCATCGCCGAACGCGGCGGCGTGCTGGGTGCGATGGAGACCGGCTACCAGCGCGGCCGGATCCAGGACGAGAGCATGCATTACGAGATGCTCAAGCACACGGGCGAACTGCCGATCGTCGGCGTCAACACCTTCCGCAACCCGCATGGGGATGCGGTGCACGACAAGCTGGAACTGGCGCGGTCGACCGAGGACGAGAAGCACAGTCAGCTGGCGCGCCTGCGGGAATTCCATGCGCGCAATGCGGGCGCCGCGCCGGCGATGTTGAAGCGCCTGCAGGAGGCGGTGATGGAGAACCGGAACGTGTTCGAGGTGTTGATGGACGCGGTGCGGGTGTGCTCGCTGGGGCAGATCACGGGGGCGCTGTTTGAGGTGGGGGGGCAGTATCGGAGGAATATGTGAGCGGTACCATACGCCGGGCCGCACATAGTGGGGAGATCTGATGGCGAGCACGTCCTGGGCCACCGTCGCTACGGGACAGCGGGCGTTCACCGAGCACGGGGCCATCATGGCGCCGTCCGTCCTGAACAGCCCGCGCGCCATCGAGGTGTCGATGTACGTGGTGCGCGCCTTCGTGCGGCTGCGTGAGCTAGTGTTCTGTCCCGTTAATTCGCAGGCACAAAGACTGCATGGGATGAGGCATCCTTGGAGGTGCCCCATGCCCAACGCATATACCCGTACGACGACGATCAGGCTGACCGAAGGCGAGCGAGCGGAGCTAGCTTCGATGGCCAGATCGCGATCGCTGCCGGCCGCATTGGCATTGCGTGCGCGCATCGTGTTGGCCTGTGAAGGGGAGGACAAGGCCAGCACCGACGTTGCACAAGCGCTCGGGATCAATCGGGCTACGGTGACGAAGTTGGCGTGGCCGCTATGCACGCGATCGGCTGCCCGGACTTTATGACGAGCTGCGTCCCGGCCGACCGCGCACGGTGGGCGAAGAGCGGGTTGCCGAGTTGATCAACAAGACGTTGCACACCAAGCCGGCCGATGGCGCGACGCACTGGAGCACGCGCACGCTGGCGGGCGAAACGGGTATCAGCAAGAGCACGGTCGCTCGCTACCTGCAAGCCTTTCAGCTCAAGCCGCATCGAGTGGAAAGCTTCAAGCTGTCGACTGATCCGTTGTGCATCGAGAAGCTGCGTGACGTGGTGGAGCTGTACCTGAATCCACCCGAGAACGCCTTGGTGCTGTGCGTGGACGAGAAGAGCCAGTGCCAGGCGCTGGAGCGCACACAACCGATGCTGCCAATGGGATTGGGCTACGTCGAAAGCGTCACCCATGACTACGTGCGTCATGGAACGACCACGCTGTTCGCGGCGCTGAACGTGCTGAATGGGGCGGTGCTGGCCAGCTGCAAGCCTCGCCACCGCCATCAAGAGTTTCTGTCTTTCCTGCGCGAAATCGACAAGGCCGTGCCGCAAAGAACTCGATGTGCACTGCGTGGTGGACAACTACGCCAGCCGCAAACATCCGAAGGTGCGTGCATGGCTGGCGCAGCGACCACGCTGGCAAATGCACTTTGTCCCGACTTACTCCAGCTGGCTGAATCAGGTTGAGCGCTTCTTCGGGATCATCACCGACAAGGCGATCCGTCGTGGCTCGTTCAAGAACGTCAAGGAACTGACCAAAAAGATCGACAACTTCGTCAGCCAGTACAACGAAAACTGCAAGCCGTTCACCTGGACGGCCACCGCCGATTCAATCCTTGAAAAACTCGCCCGACTCTGCGGGCGAATTACTGGGACAGCACACTAGGTGCCAACCACCAGGAGCTCGCCAAGCGGCTGGACGCGCTAGAAGAGAAGACCGAGGCGCTCGCGCTGCAGCACGACACATTCAGCCGCAATACCCGCGCGCAACTGAAGCAGGTGTTCGACGCCCTGCGCGAGTTGATGACGCCGCCCGAGCCGCCCAATCGCCCGATCGGCTTCGTGCCGCCAGAGGAGCGCAAGAAGGAGAACCCCGCCGGCAGGCGGTGATCCCATCATCAGGGAAGTAGCTTCGTCAACATCAGTTCAACAGCTCCGGCACCAAACACGGCAGCTCTTTCAAGCACCGAGTCATACGGTTCAGGCGCTTCGCTAATGGCTTGCGTCAGGTTCTCTTCTGAGTAGCGTACGCGCCAAGCCGTCTTCGTAAGATCATCCTTGCGTACAAAGTCCGGCATAGGCCACATGCCGCGGTCCCAGTTTTTGAGCATACCGAGGATGGGCCATTTGCCATTCAACAGGAACGGATCCCCGAACCTTACGACTCTTAGTGCCTGGCGAGGATTCAGGAAGCTGACCGACTCCAGCGCCGGCACTGCCTCGCGTCTAGGTCCGAAGAAATATCCCAAGACCCCCCCTGAGTCGTCGGCGGCGACACGAGCGACCAGGCCGATGCCAAATCCGCCAGAGCGCAGCGGAACAGCAAACACGCTGCCTTCACTGTATGGGAGCTTCACTTGCCCTGCCTCCTAAGGTACGCGTCCCCTGCATCAAGATAGTCAGGCATTCGCGGATTCGACGGGTTGATGGGGCGAATTTTGTTCAGTGCTGGATTGTAGGTTTCGTGCAGCTTATGTTCGAGCCCGCGCTGTTCACGATAGTCATCAGTGCGATGAACCTCTTCGAATGTGTAGTCCCACAGGGCCGGGTTGCGGAAGTGTTCCTTCTCACGCCGAGCAAGATCGTTTGTTCGACCGGATCTCACCACATTGCCTTCTTCGTCCTTGAGCACATAGGTTCCTCCTCGAGCCGGCGTAGTGGTCCCCAGGGCCTCGCCAACCTTTGTCGTAATGAGCTGCATTAAGCCAGCCGCCGCCTTCACACCGATTGGCATTCCCTCAATGGCTCTGTCGAACCATGGCTTCTCTGTCGCTTGCTGCGGCGGTGCGCCAAGCCCAAGACTCGTGCTTCCTGGCAACAACGCGGGAGGGCCTGACGGCATGTCCCTAACGAGGTCATAGCCAGGCGCTCCACCAGCTCCACGGGGACGCACTACCTCATACCCCCCCGTCGCAGCCGCTCCACCGCCGGCAACTCCTCCAACAGCTACGGGAAGCGTCGGCATGAACGCTGTCGGGCGGCCATCTTGTCCGACGTTGGCCGACGTGTTCGGATCAACCGAGTCGCTAAACACCCGGGTGTCGTCGAACATCGGCGACCGCGCACCCTGATACCGCATGCCCACCGTGCCAACACCCGTTGTCGGTCTGAAACCAAGTCCGTCATTGCCAGTGCTCCATCCATAGAGCGCATCGCGCTGCTGCTGCGCGACTGGCGGGACGTCGACGTCCGCCCAGTTGTTGTTCTTGGCGATGAAGTCGCCCAGCGGGTCCTCGGACTGTCCCCGCGCTGCCGGCGCGCCGTTCGAGCTTTCCGCAATCGACTCCCCCAACGCATTGCCAAACGCGTCAATCGCAATTTGCTGAACGACTACGCGACCTCCGTTGGCGACAGCCGCGGTAACTCCACCGACAGTGCCACGAATCGTCCCTGCAAGAACACGCCCGGCAAGTTCGGAACCCCGGAATGCGTCAGTGAACGCAGACCCTGCGCGTTGAATGCTTGTACTCTCAAGGCCGGCAGGATCAGAGATGTGCAGTGTCTCGCCAAGCAGCCCATCCGCCGCCGCCGAGGAGGCGCCTGCGGCAACAGCGCTCGCCGCAACACCACGCCAGTCGAAGCGCTTCTGCAGCCCAGTCACAACGCCGATGCCCTGTGTCAAGGCGTTACTTAGAGCCGCACGCGCAACGACAGCACCCACCGGCCCCAGTCCGCTTAACATGCTCGTGGGCACGCCAGCTGATAGCCCCGCGCTGATGGCAGAGAGTGCAACCCCTTTCCAGTCGAACTTGTCTATCGTTCCTGTCGCAAGACCCACCACCTGGCTTGCGACGGAGCCGACTCCCGCCGCGACGGCCATAGTTCCCACGGTTCCCAGCGCCGTAGCGGCTGCGGCGCCGGAGCCCGACATGACTCCGATTCCGGCGCTCATCGACTGCACGAAGCCAACCGCACCGCTTAGTGCCCCCGCCGTCCAGACCGTCGCAACGACTGCAACGATCACCATCAAAATCTGCCCCAGCCCCCCGCACCCTCCCCCCTTCTTCTCCGGCGTAGCCAGGCTCGGCGTCTTGTCCCCCTCGATCTTCGACGGGTCGTAGGGCTTGAAGGTCGAACTGTTGTTGCTGATGGTCGAGACGCGGTTCGGGATGTTCAGCGTCTGGCCGACCTTCAGGTCGCTGTTCGACATCAGCCCGTTCGGTTCGGCGATGCGATACCAGAGCGAGCTATCGCCATACGCCGCCTGCGCGATCGTCTGGAGGGTGTCGCCGGTGCGCACGATGTACGCGCCGGGGCCGGGTGCCGGGTAGTTCGCGCTGATCTTCGCGTAGCCGAAGTCGAAATCGACCACGTTCGCGAAGTTCGGGTTGTTGTTGTTGCCCGAGGACGGATTCGCCGCGTCCACCCCGACGCCGTAGATTCCCAGCACCTCGCCGTTCACGATCAACTGGCGCTGGACGTTGCCCGCCTGGTTGACGAACAGCGCCCGCCCGTTGGCGTCGTTCACGAAGCTTCGCGTGTTGTTCGCTTGCGTGGAGTCGGTGACACGGAACAGATACCCGTTGACGTCGTACTCCTGCGTCGTGGATCCGGGAAGCTGTTTCGAAGATACCCCATTGATCACTGCCGCCTGGTAGCCGTCGTACCGCTTCAGGGTGGTCGTGAACTCGGTGACGGCGCCGCCGTCGTAATTCTTGGTGACGTAGCTCAGGGCGTTGCCCGCTGCGTCGTAGCCGTCGGCGCGCATCGTCTTGTCACCGTCGCTGTACGCTTCGCCCGCGTCCCAGCTGACATCCGCCTTCAGGGAGTTGTCGCTCTTCAGCACGCGCTGGTGCAGCAGGCGCCCGTTGGCGTCGTACCGATTGCGTCGCGTCTCGTTGCCGTTCTTCTGGTCCGGTGCCAGGCCGGCATTGAGGATCTCCGCATACTTCAGCGGCAGGGCACCGCCAGGACCGGACTGCACCACGCGGTCGGCGCCGTCGTAGTACCGCACGTCGATCTGCGTGTTGTCCTTGACCACGCTCTGCAGCCGATTGAGGTTGTCGTACCGGTATTCCTCGGTGGTGTAGCCGGCCGTCTGCGTGTAGGTGACCGGCGTGGTGGCGTAGATCGCCACGCCACTCTCGTCGTTGAAGCCCACGATGGTCTGCGCGCCTCCCGAGCTGACCACGACGTTGCCCCAGTACCGGTCGCTCGTGCGGTTGCCGTTCTTGTCGTACGTGATCTGGTGGCCTTGGGTGCCGAGATTGCCCAGCGCGTCGACGGCATCCACCGTCGTCTGGCGGTTCATGGCGTCGTACTTGAAGTAGCGATCGATGCTCGAGCTCGTCTCACCGGCGGTCCCCTGGTAGTCGACGTAGCTGGCCACGCGCGTGCGATTGCCGACGGCGTCGTACTCCAGGACGATGTGCGCCCGCGCATCGGAGATATCGCGGAGGTTGCCGAAGGCGTCGTACGCCAGGTGGTTGTCCTGGTAGGTGAGGCCCTTCTCGACCACGCGTTCGCGCAGCTTGCGGCCGCTCAGGTCGTACGCGTAGGTGGTGGTCTTGTCGAGGGCGGCATCCCGGATCGTGAGCAGCTGGCCCGCCGCGTCGTAGCCGTAGGTGATGTTCTGGCCGCGGTCGCTTGTTTGGGAGGTGAGTTGACCCGCCTTGTCGTACAGATAGGTATAGTGCCGGCCGTCCAGGTCCACGCGCGCGTTCAGCTGGCCGAAGTAGTCGTAGGTCCAGCTGCTGCTCGCGCCGTTGGCGTCGACCTCCGCCGTCTTGCGACCTTGCCGGTCGTACGCGGCGCGCACCACCTGCCCGAGCGGCTGCCGCGTCTCCACCACGTTGCCGCGCAGGTCGTACGTGTACGAGAGCACTTCCGCGTTGCCATTCGTCTGCGTGAGCTTGCGACCGAGCTGGTCGTAGCTCCAGCGCTCGGTGAGGTTGGTCAACGTGACGCCGACCAACTCGCCCCCGGAGTCGATGCGGTACACGCCTGCGGTGCCTTTGGCCACGCTCAGCACATGGCCCATCTTGTCGTATGTGAACGCGACGAGCTTGCCCATCGCGTCGGTCGTCTGCGTCTTTT
Organism: Ramlibacter alkalitolerans; assembly: GCF_016722765.1. Lineage (GTDB taxonomy): Bacteria > Pseudomonadota > Gammaproteobacteria > Burkholderiales > Burkholderiaceae_C > Ramlibacter > Ramlibacter alkalitolerans. Next base: position 150,175 of record NZ_JAEQND010000007.1, read on the forward strand.
CGCCGAACGCGTTGTAGTCGTTGACCACGACGCCGCCATCGGCGTGGACCTCCCGCTCCAGGTTGCCGGCTGCATCGAACACCTGGCCGTTGACGTTGCCCCTGGCGTCCTTCACGGCGACCTGGCGGCCCATCCGGTCGTAGAAGATCGCCGTGACGGGGCTGCTGGCGCTGATGTTGCCCGCGGTGTCCGGCCGCGTCTGCAGCACCACCTGGTTGTTGAAGTTGTACTTGTACGTGGTCTTCCAGTAGGCGGTCCGCGGATCGGTGATTTCGAGCACATTGCCCCAGCGGTCGACCTTTTGCGAGATCGTGGGCCGCAGCCACCGGTTGTCGCCGTTGGTGACGGCGGCCTGCGAGGCCACGGCTCCCTCGGTCGTGCTCAGGGCGACGGAACCGGGCGCCGTCGTGACGCTGACGCCGTACCGCACCGGGATCGGCTGCGTCCAGAAGCCAGGCGTGTACGGCGGCGTCGTGACCGTGACCTTCGGCGGCGGCGTCGTCCCGTCGATCCAGACCTGGTACGAGTAGGTCTCGGTGTAGAACTCCGTCCGCCAGGAGCCGGGCGGGTCGTAGTAGACGGGCGCACCGCTTTCGTCGTAGCTGATGATGATGGCCGGGGGGTCATCCCAGACCACGCGGGACGCCGTCCGAACCCCGAGCCGGGTTTCATAGTGGCCGGCGACCGGGGCGGAGATCGTCAGCAAGCCTGTTGCTTGCGCGTTCGCGGGCGAGCCGGCCTGGATGAGGACTTCGTACGTGCCTGGGGCGATGCCGCCGAGCGCCGCCATCTGGGCCCCGGCGTAGCCCGCCCCCTCCGGGGACTGGAAGGTGTTGTCGATCGCGAAATAGTTCCAGACACCGCCCGGCACGCGCCACGCTGCGACGGTGGCGCCCGCGGCCTCCCAGGCCAGCATGTACACGGTGGTGCCGCCCAAAAGGACGGGGCCGCCGGCCTCGTCGCTCCGGAAAACGACGGTCCCACCCACCACCGTGCTCCTGATCCACAGCTCTCCGATGTTGGGCAGGTTCTTGGGAGGCACCCCGACCGGAGGCACGGCCGCGACCACCGTGAAGGAGCCGGTGGCGTGGGCGCTCGGGACGCCTTGGCCAACCGGCGTCCAGAGCAGTTCGAACTGGTACGTCCCGGCCGCGAAGCCGGAAGTGTCCACGCCGGAGAGGCCGTTGTTGCGCAAAGCCACGGCGAGCGTGTTCCAGGGGCCGGTGCTGCCGTTCACGCGGTAGCGCAGCACTTGCGAGTAGGTGGCTCCCGGGTTGGCCCACGCCAGCACGCCGACGCCAGCCGCGCCGTAGGCAATCGGTGTGGTGATCGTGTTCAAGGGCGGCTGCGTGATCCCGATCGTGCCGGTGCCTGTCACCCGCGCAGGCAGGTTCGGCTGCGTCAAGGTCACGCGGTATTCGTAGTTGCCCGCTACCAGGCCGCGACCGTCGAAGCGCAAGGCATTGCCGAAGTCCACGAGGCCTGCGGTCCACCAGCCCGTATCGCCAGCGCTGCCGGCGGCGCGCATTTGCAGGGTGACGCTCGTGCCAGGGTCCGGCGGCGCCGCAACCGTGATCTCGCTGGCTCCGTAGCCCGGTGCCTGGTCCACGACCACCTGCCAGTTTCCGTCGACGTCCTTCTTGTAGACGACCATGCGCGTGATGTTCGTCGTGGCGGAGATCTCGGCCCACGGCAGGGTCAGCCCTGAAGCGCTGGCGTCTCCGTTGAAGATCCCGGAGGTGATGGAACGCACCATGCCGCCCTCGACGCTCGTCACATTGCTCTCATCCGTGACGGTCACGAGCGGCGTCCGGTACTCCAGATACACCTTCACGTCCCCGCTGCCCAGAGCCGCCAGGCTGTTCCAGGTCAGGGCGACCTTGTTGACCTCGCCGGAAATCGCCATGTTGGCTTCGTCGACCTGGCTCGAGGCACTCGGGATCACCGTGGCGGAGGTGAACTGCCGCATCACCTTCACCCCACCCAGCAGTTCCTGCCGCGCAGCCTCCGTTCGCTGAGTCACGCGCCCGAGCGCGTCGTACTGGATGTCGGTGCGGCGGGTGAAAGGATTGGCGTCGGCCGCCTGCGCGCTGGCGAAGACCCTCATGTCGATGTTGTCGCGACCGCTGCCCGAGCTGCGAATCTCCGCCGTGGCGTTGCCGAGCGCGTCGTACAGGCTGATGCGGTCGACGCCGTCACCGCTGTTGGTACGCCACAACCGGCCAGCGATGTCGTAGTCGAAGTATTCCTGGCGCTCCTCGCCCTGCGTCGCCTTGCGGGTCAATTCACCGAAGGCGTTGTATTCCAGGCTGGTGCTCACCACGCCCGCGACCGACTGCGCCACCGTGGAGATGCTGCCCAGTGCGGCGACGGAGGTGGACGCGGGCGTGCGCGTCTCCACCAGTTGCCCGAGCTTGTCGTACGCATTGAACTCGAACGATGTGCGGGTGCGGCCGTCGTTGCCCGTCACGCCTTGCCAGTGCTTGGCCACGTGCCCGAAGGCGTCATAGGAGGTGTATTCGTTCACCCCGTTGGCATTGGTGCTCTGCGTGCTGCGGCCGAAGCTGTCGTACAGGGCGAGCGTCGTGCGGTCGGCCACGATGTCGGCGGCGGCCACCGAATAAGTCGTGACGGAGGGCGCCGCCGTACCCGTGAAGGCGCCCGTGGCCGCGCCATTGACGTATTCCACCTTGAGCACCACGTTGCCGTACGCGTCGCGCTTGAATTCGGTCAGCGGGATGAGCGCGGCGCCGTTGACCGTGCTGGTGCGGCTGGGGGCGGCCACCGCGGTCACGCGGCCCAGTGCGTCGTAGTAGGTGAAGGTGTTCTTGCCCCCCGTGTCCGTCACGCGCGTCTGGTTGCCGACCGCGTCGTAGGCGTAGGTCGTGCTCACGGTGCCCCGGGTGCTGGTGGCATTCGCCGTGAGGCTGAATTCCACGTTCAGCCGGTTTTCCGCCGTCTTGCGGTTCAGGCGGTCGTACGCGAAGGTCGTGGTGCGGTTGTCGCCTGCCAGCGGCACGGCAAAGGAAGACAGCGTGTATCCCGCAGCCACCGCGTTCTCGTATTCGGTGGACTCCACGACATTGCCGAAGGCGTCGAAGGTCCGCGCGCTCAGGTAGCCGAGGGCGTCGACGGTGGCCGTTTCGCGCCCGCCCGCGTCGAAGTAGTGGGTCGTGGTGGTCCACGTGTTCGTATTGGCGTTGCGAAGCTTGCTCACCTGCACCAGCTGGCCGTAGGCGTCGTAGGTGTTGCGTGTCCGCTTGCCGGTGGTGGCACCCTGCAGGCCTGCCGCCGCACTGGAATCGTAGACATAGACCGCGGGTTCCGACACCTCGAGGACACGGCCGGCGCGGTCGTAGGTGGTGAGCAGCACGCGGTCGCACGTGTGGTCCACGCCGACGCCGTTGATCGCAAGCTCCACCTGCGCCTTCGTCGCCGCCTGCGCCGCAGCGGTGACGGTGGCGTTGGCGAGGCTCGTCGCGACGGCGTAGCGCTTGAGGCTCGTCACCTCGCCGAAGGCGTTCCGGGTGTGCCCGGTGACGTAACCCATGGCGTCCACTTCGTAGACGACCTGTCCGAGCAGGTCGTACGCCCTCTGGCTGACGGCGCCGCCCACGTCGACGCTGGCCACTGCATTGCCCAGAGTGTCGTAGTACGTGCGTTGCTCCAGCGTCTCGGTCGTTTCCACCCGGCTTGCCACGCCGGCAACCCCGTTCGTCGTGAGCGGATCGCCAGCCGCGTTATAGACGCCCACTGGCGGATGGATGACACGGACCTGGCGGCCGAGCGCGTCGTATTCGTAGCTCGTAGTCCGCTGCTCCGGAAGGCCGGAGGCTTCGGTGCGCTGCGTGAGATTGCCCAGGGCGTCATACGCAAGCCGGGTCACGATCGGGACCTCGGTTGCCGCACTTGCGACCAGGTTGCCCGCGACGTTCGTGACGGTCGTGAGCGACACCGGCGACGCGGTCTCGGTCAGCATGCGGCCGGCGGCGTCGTAGGTGTAGGTCCAGGTGAACTTGCGCTTGTTGACGAACGTGAGCTTGCGTCCGAGCGCGTCGTAGGTGTACGTCTCGCTGGCGCCGAGCGCATCCTTCGCGCTGGTCCGCCATCCGGCCGCGTTGTAGGTGAAGGTTTCGACGTGATCCAGCGTGGCGCTGGCCACCAGGGCCAGGGCTGCGGCAATGCCGGCTGCGTTGCTGGGCGTGGCTGCCGCAAGGGTGGTGGCGTAGCTGGTCGTACCGGTCAGTCGGCCCGCGCCGTCGTAGCGCCTGGCCGTGACGGCCCCCATGGGATCGACCGCGTAGACCTGGCGGCCGGCGGCGTCATAGGCGTACTTGGTGACGCGGTCCGCGCTCGGGTCGGGCTCCACCAGCGACTTCATCGCGGCGAGAGTGGGGACGGCGGGAAGGGTGACCAGGCTGGCCACGCTTGCGTACGCGATCACGGCGGTGGCCTGGCCAGCCGCGTTGTACTGGGTCTCGGTGACGGCTCCTAGCGGGTCGATCACCAGCGCCTGGCGCCCGGCGGCATCGAAGCCGTAGCGTGTCGTCTTGTCCGCGGCCGGGTTGACGGTCACCAGGTTGCGGATGGCTGCCGCCGTGCCGGTGCTTCCCAGCGCGGGGATGGAGCCGATCGCCTTCGCGTACTCCGTGCGCCGGACGACCTGGCCGTCGGCGTCGTACGCGAGCTCGGTGACGCCGCGCAGCGCATCCACCGTGAACACACGTCGATTGGCATTGTCGTAGGCCATGGCCGTGGCGCGGTCGTTCGCGCTGGCCAGCACGCTGGCCGGCGCCGCACTCGCCGCGACCGCCGTGGCATAGGCGACCTGGCGCACCACGTTGCCGTTCTTGTCGTAGACACGCTGGGTGACGGCGCCGGTGCCATCCGCGCTCCACGTGAGCCGGCCCGCTGCGTCGTAGGTATTGCGCACGAGCGCATCGCGCGCGGGATTCGCCACCGCGGCCACTGCGGTGGCTATCGCGGCCTGGGTCGCCGCGGTGGTGGGCGCAATCGCGGCCCCGTACGCGGTGCGCTGCAGCACGTTGCCGTTGCCGTCGTACGTCTGGGCGACGACCGCCCCTACGCCGTCGATCGTGTAGATGGCACGATCGAGGGCGTCGTACACGGTCTGCGTCGTGTCGTCGCTCGCGGCGTCGGCCAGCGGAGCCGGCACGGTGCCGACGACCCAGGTGCCCAGCGTGATGCGATTGGCGTACGCGGTGCGGCTGACCACCTTGCCGTTGGCGTCGTAGCCGTACTTCACCACCCCGCCGGTGCCGTCCACCGTGGCCACGACCCGGCCGTCCTTGTCGTAGACCCGCTGTTCGACGGCATCCTGGGCCGGCAGCTTGACGATGAGGGGCTGGATCTCGGCTGCGGTGGGCGCCGCCGCGAGGCCGATCGTCGCAATCGGGGTGACGTAGGCGATGGTCTTGATCACCCGGCCGGCGGCATCGTACGTGTTCTGGCGCAGGTTGCCCAACGGGTCGAGCGTGAAGACGAGGCGGTTGGCCGCGTCATACGCGTAGCGTGTGATGTTCCCGAGGGGATCGGTGCTGGAGACGACGTTGCCTTCGCCGTCGTACGTCCACCTGCGCGTCAGGTCGAGCCCTGCCGGGTCATCGCGTTGCTGCACGCGGCGCCCCAGCATGTCGTAGACGTACTGCGTGACCGTACCGGCCGGCGACGTCACGGTGAGGACCTTGTCGCGCGCGTCGTAGGTGTAGACCGTCTGCAGTTCGAGGCCACCGGGATCCACCGTCTCCCGCAGGACGCGGCCGCGGTTGTCGAACTCGCGGGTGGTGACGATGCCGCTGGCATCCGTCACGGTGACCTGCTGCCCCTTGCCGTCGTACGCGTAGGTGGTCGTCAGGTTCAGGCCGGTGGGGTCGAGGCGGCGGGTGAGGACACGGTTGGCGGCGTCGTAGGCGTACACGACCTTGATGCCTCTCGCATCCTTCGTTTCGATCTGGCGGCCCGCGGCGTCGTAGGTGGCCGTGTCCGTCGTCGCGAGCGGCGTGGTCGTCTGCAGGAGATGGCCATCGGCATCGTAGGTGTAGCTGGTGACCTGCCCCTTGCCGTCGGTGATGCTCTGCACCTGGCCGTGACGCGTGTAGGCGGTCGTGGTGCGGATGCCTTCGGGCGTGGTGACGACGACGGTGCGCGCCACCGCGTCGTAGGCATAGGCGGTGACGTTGCCGAGCGCATCCGTTTCGGTCAGGACGCGGCCGATGGCGTCGTAGCTCCTGCTGCCCGCGGCGCCCAGCGGGTTGCGCGTCGCGACCACCCGGCCGAGGCGGTCGAAGGTTTGCTCGCGCACATTGCCGTTCGCGTCCGCCGTGCGGATGGCGCGGCCGAATGCGTCGTACACCGTGGAAGTCACGGCGTTGAGGCCGCCAGGATCCGCCGCTTCCGCCGTGCGCAGGCCGCGGTGGTCCACCGTGTAGCCCTGCACGAGGTTGCGCCCGTCGCCGAGTGCCTGCGTACTGGCCACCTGGTCGCCGAAGGTGTTGTAGCTGAAGCTCGTCGCGTTGCCCAGCGCGTCGATCGTGGTGGCCGTCCGGTCGTCGCGCGTGTAGGTGAAGGTGACCTTCGCATCCAGCTGCGCGTTCGCGCCAGCGGCCAGGGCCGTCGTCAGCGCCGAGGGAACGAGGCCGCCCACCAGGCCGGTCGTGGCGATGCGGTTGGCATAGGAGATCTGCTGGATCGCGCGGCCGCGGGCGTCGTAGACCGTTTCCCTCACTTCGCCCAGCGCGTTGACCGTATGGGTGAGCGCGCTGTCCACGTTGTAGAAGAACAGCGTGCGGTTGCCGACCGCGTCGGTGGTGGAGGTGCGACGGCCCGCGGCATCATAGGTATGCCGCTTCGCGTATTGCGCCCAGATCGCGTCCACTTGCGCCTGCGTCTGGCCGCCGGTGAGCAGGGCGGCGCCTTTCGCCGACAACTCGGCGACCATCCGGCCCTGCAGGTCGTACTGGGCGAGCAAGGTGCGCTTTTCGGTCGTCAGCGCCGCCCGCACGGTCGATACCACATTGCCCAGCCGGTCGTAGCCGTACTCGGTGCGCACGCCTTCGGGCGTCGTTTCGGCCAGCAGCCGGTCCAGCGGGTCATAGGTGCGCGACGTGGTCCGGTCCTGCGGGCTGGCGGCCGGCCGGATCGCACCGACGCTGCTGGTGGTGGTGACGGCGGCCGTGACGCGGGTGGCGTAGCGGATGGAGACGGTCTGGTTGCCGTTGTTGTCGTAGACGTATTCCGTGAGGTAAGCCTCGGCGTCGACGGCGCCGATCAACTGGCCCTTGCCGTCATAGAGGTTCACGCTGCGGAGATCGGCCTTGTTGGCCACGGGCGTGAGCTGGGCCAGCGTGCCCTCGGCGCGCAGCGCGGCGGCGGTGGCAGTGGCGTACCGCATGGTTTCCGCGAGCTGGCCCGCCGCGCTGTACTTGAAGCTCGTGAGGTAACCCTCGGCGTCCAGCGTTCCCGCGAGCAGCCCGTCGTCGCCGTAGAAGTTGCGCGTCAGGCGATCGTCGACGGACGCAGCGGGGGCGGGCACTGCACCGGGCTTCACCACGCCCGTCACTCCCGACGTGGGGGCGAGCGTGGCGTAGCGCACGACATCCAGCAGCCGGGAAGCGCCGTCGTATCGGTTCTCCGTGACGGCTGCCGTCTGCCCGCTGCCGGAGCTTTCCGCCAGGCGCAGCAGTCGCCCGGCTGCGTCGTACTCGCGCCAGGTGGCATGGTCGGAGGTGGATGCCAGCGGACGCAGCGCCGCCGCAGTCACGGTGGTGACCGGCTGGCCCGCGAGGTCGACCAGCAGCGCCGTATCGACGGCGTTGCCCCAGTCGATAGCGTAGGTGAGGCGATCGCTGCCGTCGTAGGCGTACTCGGTCATCGAGCCGTTCGCATCGACGTCCGCCACCTTGCGGCCGGCCGCGTCGTACAGGATCCAGGTGCGCGCGCCGGTGGGATCCTGCGTCATGCGCAGGCGGTTGTCGGCGTCGTAGAAGTATTTCGTCTCGCCCAGCAGCGCCCCGGCAGCACTGCCTTCGGCGACCGAGACCAGCCGACCGGCCTTGTCGTAAGTGGAAGTCTTGACGAGTCCGTTGGCGAGCGTCACGACGGTCTTGCCTGCGCTGTCCGCGTACTGCGTCAGGGTGACGGAGCCCAGCGCATCCGTCGTGCTCAAGACGCGGCCGAGGCCGTCATAGGTGTAGCTGGTGGTGCCGTTGACCGCGGACACCGTCTTGAGCAGGAAGCCGGCCTGGTCATGGACGTAGGCCTGCACGGATTGCGAGCCGTCGGCGACGCCCGCGCCGGTGGCGCTGACGCTCGCGAAGCTGGTGCGCGACTGCAACTGGCCACGCCCGTCGTAGGCGAAGTCCACGCGCTGCGTGGCCGCCGGGTTCTGTAAGGCCGCCCACGCCGCGACGCCCGCTTCGGCCAGCGCCGCGCCGGCGGCGAGCGCGGCCGTGGGATACAGCGCCGCGGTATAGGTGATGGAGGCAATGCGCTCGCCGAAGCCGTTGTAGCGATGCTCCGTCACGCGGCCCTCGTCGCTCACCACGAAGCGCAGCTGGTTGCGGCCCGCGGCGTCGTAGACGTAGCGCGTGGTGAGCGGGGTGGCGGCCTCTGCCAGCCCGGCACCGTCAGGATCCGGTACGACGTAGACGCTTTCCGTCAGGAGCTGGTTGCGCGCGTCGAAGGTGCGCGTGACCGTATTGCCGGCCTGGTCGCGCTGCAGGACCTGGTTGCCGTTGGCGTCATAGGCGAAGGTGACCGCGCGTCCCTGGCCATCCATCACCGAAGTCACGTCGCCGTTGGCGTTGTAGCCGAACTGCTGCACCGGCGTCGTGCCCGTCACGGCGGGTGCGACGATCTTCGTCAGCCGCCCGGACGCATCGAAGGAATAGCGGGTCGCCAGGCCCAGGGCGTCGGTGACCGTGGTCAGGCCCGCGCCATAGGTGAAGGTGGTGGTCTGGTTCAGCGCGTCGCGCACGGTGGCAAGCTTGAAGTTGCCGGGCGTCGCTTCGACATAGGTGAAGGCGAGACTGCTGCCGTCCGTCTGCGTGACGCTGGCGATGCGCTTGCTCGTGCCGTCGTAGCTGTACGTGGTCTGGTACGTCTTGCCGTCGACGATGCTGCCGTCCGCCGGTGAGAGATCGACGGTGACCGTCGAGAGACGGTTGCTCAGGTCGTAGCCGTAGCGCACGCGCGTGGTGGTGACCGTTCCGGCCACGGTGCGGACCTGCGAGAGATTGTTGCCGGCGTAATCGTAGAAGGTGGTTTCGCCCGTGGCGGTGCTGACCGAACTCAGGAAGCCGTTCGCGCCATAGGCGTAGCTGAGCGCATTGCCGTTCGTGTCGCTGCTCGAAAGCAGCCTGCGCGCGCCGGTGCCTTCGAAGCGCTGCGTCGCGCCGGTGCCGCCGTCTCGCCATTCGAACTGCGCGTCGGCCGCCACGTAGGCGATGGTGTCGTAGGCGCCCGCGCCTTCGGTGCTGACATACAGGCTGCGCACCGCATCGAAGGTGTAGACGGCGGTGCTGCCGTCCCGCTCGGTGCGGCTGATGGTGCTGCCCGCCGCATTGAGCACGCCGGCAAGCTGCAGCGAAACGACCCCGCTCGCCCAGTTGTCCCCGTTGTCGTCGTTGAACACGCCGGCGCTGTTGTAGGTGCGCACGACCGCGGCATCCTCGCCCCGACCGACGAGGAGCTCGTCACGGCTCTGGAGGACCAGCAGCCCGTTGGCGACGTTGACGTAGACCCCTTGCCCGTTGCGACCCTCCGCAGCGTTGCCGATCATCCCGGCCTGGCCGAGCACTTCACGCGATGAGAGGTCCAGACCCGGCCTGATGCCGCTGACAATCGCTACCATCTTTTGCTCTTTCGATGCGGGTTGATGACTGCGGCATTCCGGGTGGACGCCTCGGTCAGTACATCCGTGCGGGAGCGGATCGGTTTAGCGGGCTAAACCGGCATCGATGGCGATCGGAGGGATGTGGTGTGCGGCGGCGGGCCGACCGCGGCGGGCCAGAACGGAGAGCCGGCGCCAGCCGAAGGGCCGCTCAGTCCCGGCGACCCGTCTGGCGCAGGACCGTCTCGCTCAACTTCCCGCCGAAGAAGCCGCGGCGGTCCAGCAGGCGCCGGGCCAGCCGGGCGAGCGCTTCCCGGTCGCCCGCTTCGCCGGCGAGCAGCGCGCGCGCGTAGCGGCCGGTCACGTTGGCCGGATCGAGCCGGTCCGCCAGCGCCAGGTGATGCTGCGATTCGGCGCCGAGCCCGGAAAGACCGAGCACGAGCCCGATGGCCCCGTGCGTTTCCGCGAAGTTGCGGTCGATCTCCAGCGCGGCCCGGAACGCGCCGAGTGCAGCTTCCCGGTCGCCCCGCAGCAGCCGCGCCCAACCGAGCGCATGCCAGGTCCCGAGGTGACCGGGCATGGCGCGCACCGCCTGTTCGAGTTGCGCCTGGGCCTGCGGCAGGTCCTGCGCCTGCAGGCTGGCCATGCCCAGGGCAGACCAGATGCGGCCGTCGTCGGGGTTGCGCGCAAGCGCCTGCTGCAGCAGGTGACTGGCTTGCGCCGGTTCGCCCGTGGCCAGTGCCACCGAGCCGCGCGCGACCAGGGCTTCGACCTGCTGCGGGTCGGCGGCCAGCGCCAGCTCGGCCCATTCGCGTGCTGCGGCGAAGGCTTCCAGGTCCAGCGCGATCAGGCTGGCGGCACCGGCGGCCCGGGGCTGCAGCGTGCCGTCCGCGACCCGGGCTTGCGCCCATTCCATGGCCTCGTCGAGCGCGTGCAGGCGGTGCATCGCCCGCAGCCAGAGCAGCTGCAGGGCTTCCAGTTGGTCCGGCGCGTCCGCGCAGGCGGCCAGCCACGGCTGCACCGCCTCGCGGCAGGCCTGCGCATCGTCCTGCAGCAGGTGCACGTAGGCGAGATCGTGCGCGATGGCGGGATGCTCCCCGGCCAGCGTCCGCACTTCTCGCAGCAGGTCTGCCGCCGTCGCCAGTTCGCGGCGGGCCATCGCGATGCGCGCCCGCCGGAACATCCACTGCGCCGCATCGAGCCCCAGGCGTTCGGCCGTGGCGATGAACGCCTCGGCCCGCTCGTGCTGGCTGCAACCGATCGCCGTGTCGCAAGCCTCCGCCAGCAGCGCCGCATTGGAGGGGTCCTGCTCGAGGTACGCGCTCAGGCGCTGCAGGCGATCGGCGGGTGCGCAGGCGGCGACGGTCATCCAGGCAGCATAGCGGCAGAAGGCAGGAGCGCAGCGGCGCGGCTCGTGCGATCGGAGGACGGGTCCGGCGCGCCGGCTACCGGCGCTGCTCGCGCACGGCCGCGGCCAGCTCCCGCAGCACTTCCTCCGTGCTCTCCCAGCCCAGGCAGCCGTCGGTGATGGAGACCCCGGGCGCGAGCGCGACGCCGGCCTTCAGGTCCTGCCGCCCCTCGCGCAGGTGGCTCTCGATCATCACGCCCAGGATGCGCTGTTCGCCGGCCCGGATCTGCCGCGCCACCTCGCGCGCCACCCAGGGCTGCCGCCGCCAGTCCTTGGCGGAATTCGCATGCGAGCAGTCCACCATCACGCGCCCGATGGTGCCGGCCTTGCGCAGGATCGCGCACGCCGCCTCGATGTCCTGCGGCTCGTAGTTGGGCCCGCGCGAGCCGCCGCGCAGGATGATGTGGCAGTCCTCGTTGCCCTCGGTCTCGAACACCGCGCCCACGCCCATCTTGGTCATGCCCAGGAAGGCATGCGGCGAGCGGCAGGCGATGCAGGCGTCGGCCGCCATCTGCACGCTGCCGTCGGTGCCGTTCTTGAAGCCCACCGTGCAGCTCAGGCCCGAGGCGAGCTGGCGATGACTGGGGCTCTCGGTGGTGCGCGCGCCGATCGCGCCCCAGGAGATCAGGTCCGAGATGTACTGCGGGCTCAGGAGGTCCAGGAACTCGGTGCCGGCGGGAATGCCGACGTGCGCGATCTCGAGCAGCAGCTCGCGGGCCAGCCGCAGGCCCTCGTTGATGCGGAAGCTGCCGTCCAGGCGCGGGTCGTTGATGTAGCCCTTCCAGCCGACCGTGGTGCGCGGCTTCTCGAAGTACACGCGCATCACGAGCAGCAGGTCCTCCTGCAGTTCGCCGGCCAGCGCCTGCAGGCGGCGCGCGTAGTCCATCGCCTGGCCGTGGTCGTGGATCGAGCACGGGCCCACCACGCAGAGCAGGCGCGGATCGCGCCCGTGCACCACGTCGGACACCTGCGCGCGGCTGCGCTCGATGAACGCGAGCGTCGCCTCGTCGACGGGCAGTTCGTATTGCAGCAGCGCGGGCGAGATCAGCGGCCGGACGTCGCGGATGCGCACGTCGTCCAGGCGGGTGGCCTGCGGCATTTCCTCGGCGCCTTCGGGGCGGGCGGCAGTTTCCTTCATCGAAGCTCTCCTGTGGGCATCCACTATATTGCGGTGCCATGTCAGCTTCTGTTGGAAACGCCGGCCGCGCGCAGATCGACTGGGCGGGCCAGCCGGTGCACATCGAATACCAGTGGGTGGGCAGCGCCGCGCCGGGCGCCCCGGTGCTCGTGTTCCTGCACGAGGGGCTCGGGTCGGTGGCGATGTGGCGCGACTTCCCCGCGCGCCTGTGCGAGGCCGCCGGCGCCCGCGGGCTGATGTATTCGCGCCCCGGCTACGGCCGCTCCACGCCGCGCCCGGCGCAAGAACGCTGGACGCCCCGCTTCATGCACCGGCAGGCGCACGAAGTCCTGCCCGCCCTGCTGCAGGCGCTGCAACTCGATCCCGCGCGCGAGCCGCTCTGGCTGTTCGGCCACAGCGACGGCGGCTCCATCGCCCTGCTCTACGCCGCAGCCTTCCCCCAGGCGCTGCGCGGGGCGATCGTGCTGGCGCCGCACATCTTCGTGGAGGATGTGTCCGTCACCAGCATCGAGCAGGCGCGCGAGGCCTACCTGGAGACCGATCTCAAGCAGCGCCTGGGCCGCTACCACGACGATGCCGATTCCGCCTTCTGGGGCTGGAACGACATCTGGCTGGACCCGGCCTTCCGCAGCTGGAACATCGAGCGCGAGATCGCGGCCATCCGCTGCCCGCTGCTGGCCGTGCAGGGCGTGGACGACGAATACGGAACCCTGGAGCAGATCCGCGGCATCGCGCGCGCCGTGCCGCACACGCAGCTGCTGGAACTGCCGGATTGCGGCCACTCGCCGCACCGGGACCAGCCGCAGGCGGTGATAGAGGCGGCCGCGCGCTTCATCCGCGCTGCGGGCTGAGTTCCTGCTCGCGGCGTGCCAGGAACACCGGCCCGTCGAACCTCGCCCCCGGCCCGAGTTCACGTTCCTGGAACCAGCCCTGGTTCACTTCCAGCACGAAGCGCACCGGGTGCTCGGAGGATTCGCCCTCCAGGTCGTGCGGCTCCAGGTCCGCGATCTTCAGCACGGTGCCGTCCTCGTGCAGGAAGGCGATCGACAGCGGCAGCGGCGTGTCCTTCATCCAGAACGACAGCACCTCGCGGCGGTCGCAGATGAACAGCATGCCCTCGTGGGCGGGAAGTTCGCGCCGGTGCTGCAGGCCGACGGCCCGCTCCTCGGCGCTGCGCGCCACGTACACCAGCAGGGTGTGCTCTCCGGCCGTGAGCTGCATGCGGGGAAGGTTCATGCGATCGTATGGTGCCGCGCATCCGCGCCGCGCTCCGTAGGCGCGTTTCCATGGCGCCGCCGCGGCCGCGCCGCACCCGTTGTAGGATGGCCCGTGCCTTCTCCCGCAGTCTCCGCCCCCGCCCACGATCCCGCCGCGGCCACCCGCGCCGCCGTCACCCTGCTCGCCATCGCCAGCTTCTTCAGCGGCGCCGCCCTGCGCATCTGCGACGGCCTGCTGCCGCGGCTGGCGGGGGATTTCTCCGTCACGCCCGGGACCGCCGGCCAGGTGATCCTGGCCTTCGCCATGGCGTACGGCATCTCGCAGCTGGCGTACGGCCAGCTCGGGGACCGTTACGGCAAGGCGCGCGTCGTCTGCTGCGCGCTGTTCGCCTCCGCCGCCGGCGCGCTCGCCTGCACGCTGGCCCCGAGCCTGGAGGTGCTGGTGCGGCTGCGCGTGTTCTGGGGCGCCGTGGCCGGCGGCGTGATCCCGATGTCGATGGCGTGGATCGGCGACAACGTGCCCTGGGAACAGCGGCAGGCCACGCTGGCGCGGCTGCTGCTCGGCACCCTTTCCGGCATGACGGCCGGCCAGCTCGCGGGCGGCCTGTTCGCGGATTCCGCCTGGGGCTGGCGCGGCGCCTTCACGGCCCTGTGCGGCGGCTACCTGGTGGTGGGAACGCTGCTGCTGGCGCGCCTGCGCAGCATCCCGGGGCACACGGCGGCAACCGCACCGCGCGGGAGCTGGCTCGCCCCGGCGCGCGACATCCTGCGCCTGCCTTGGCCCCGTGTCGTGCTGGCCGCGGTGATGGCGGAGGGCATCTTCCTGCTCGGCCCGCTGGCCTACCTGCCTGCCTACCTGCACCAGCGCTTCGGGCTGGCGCTGTCGGTGGCGGCGGGCTACGTGGCCCTGTATGCGATCGGCGGCGTGTTCTATGCCATGGTGGCGCAGCACGTCGTGCGGCGCTTCGGCGAGCGCAGGATGGTGCTGTGGGGCGGCATCGTGGTGGGCACCGGCTTCCTCGCCTGGTGGCTGATCCCGCGCGGCTGGATCGCGGCGCCGGTGGCCCTGGCGGTGGGCTTCGGCACCTACCTGTTCCACAACACGCTGCAGACGCACGGCACGCAGATGGCGCCGGCGGCGCGCGGGACGGGCATGTCGCTGTTCGCGTTCTCGTTCTTCATCGGGCAGGCCATCGGCGTGTCGCTGGCCGGCCAGGCTTTCGACCGCTTCGGCGCCGCGCCCGTGCTGCTGGTGCCGGCGCTGGTGCTGCCCTGCGCCGGGTGGGCCTTCGCGCGGGCCCTGCAGCGCCGCGCCGCCGCCTGACGTACGCTACGTCCCTGTTCACGGCGGAGGCAAGCGCATGCAGGCAGCGTTCTATACCAGGCAAGGTCCGGCGGCCGAGGTGCTGCAGGTTGGCGAGCAGCCGACGCCCCAACCCGGCGCCGGGGAGGTCCGCGTGCGGCTGCGCACCTCCGGTGTCAACCCGTCCGACTACAAGGTGCGCAAGGGCGGCTTCGGCCGGGCGCTGCCGTATCCGCTGGTGATCCCCCAGAGCGACGGCGCCGGCGTGATCGACGCCGTGGGTGAAGGCGTTGCGGCCAGCCGCGTCGGCGAGCGGGTCTGGATCTGGAACGGGCAGTGGATGCGCCCATCCGGCACCGCGGCGCAATGGATCGCCCTGCCCGCGGCGCAGGCGGTCGCCTTGCCCGGCTCCGTCGACGATGCGCAGGCGGCCTGCCTCGGCATTCCCGCCCTGACAGCACTGCATGCGGTGCGGCTGACGAACATCGAGCCCGGGATGCCCGTGCTCGTCGCGGGCGGCGCCGGCTCGGTGGGCCACTACGCGATCCAGTTCGCGAAGCTGCGCGGCGCGACGGTGCTCGCCACGGTGAGCAGCGAAGAGAAGGCGGCCCACGCCCGCCGCGCCGGCGCCGCGCACACCATCCTCTACCGCGACGAGGACGTGGGCGAGCGCGTGCAGCAACTCACCGGCGGGCGCGGTGCAGCCGCGGTGATCGAGATGGACTTCACCGCCAACGCGCGGCTCTACCCCGCCTGCTTGCGCGCCGGCGCAACGGTCGTCGTGTACGGAATGGGACAGATGGAGGCGAACCTGCCCACCTTCTGGTTCATGCGCAACCGCATCACGCTGAAGTTCGTCTACGTGTACGAGATGGAAGCCGCCGAGCGCGAAGCCTGCCTGCGCGAACTCGGCACGTTGCTGCGCGATGGCGCGCTGCAGCACACGGTGGCGCTGCGCCTGCCGCTGGCGGAGATCGCCCGCGCCCACGACGCCGTGGAGCAGGGCCGGCTGATCGGCAACGTCGTCCTCGACATTCCCCAGGGAGACCACTGACATGGACCTGCAACTTCACGGCCGTCACGTGCTGATCACCGGCGGCAGCCGCGGCATCGGCCTGGCGTGCGCGCGCGAATTCGTGGCCGAAGGCTGCAAGGTGAGCCTGGTCGGCCGCAGCCCGGAACACATGGAGCGCGCCCTGGCCGAACTGCGGCCGCTGGGCGAGGTCGATGGGTTTTGCGCCGACCTGGCGGATCCGGCGGCGGCCCTGGAAGCGGTGGACGCGGCGCAGGCGGCGCTCGGGCCGATCGACGTGCTGGTGAATTCCGCCGGCGCGGCCCGCCGCACCCCGCACGACGAACTGCAGCCGCAGGCCTGGCACGACGCGATGCAGGCCAAGTTCTTCACCTACATCCACGTGATGGACCCGGTCGTCAAGCGCATGGGGGCGCGCGGCACGGGCGCCATCGTCAACGTGATCGGCATGGGCGGCAAGGTGGCCACGACCACGCACCTGGCCGGCGGCGCGGCGAATGCGGCGCTGATGCTGGCCACCGCCGGCCTGGCGGCGGCCTGGGGGCCGCGCGGCGTGCGCATCAACGCCGTGAACCCCACGCTGACGCTCACGCAGCGGCTGGCCCAAGGCTTCGCGGTGGACGCGCGCCTGCGCAACACGAGCCAGGAGGAGGTGCAGCGCCAGGCGGAGAAGAAGCTGCCGCTCGGTCGCATCGCGACGCCGGAGGAAGTCGCGGCGGCAGTGCTGTTCCTGGCTTCGCCGCGGGCTTCCTACATCTCGGGCGCGATCCTGTCGATGGACGGGGCGGCGACGCCGATGGTGGTCTAGTGCTGGGTGGTCATCGGCCGTTCCTCGATCAGGTGATCGAGCGTGGCCACCAGCGCCTCGGGGTCGACCGGGGCGACCATGTAGGCGTCTGCGCCGGCTTCCATGCCGGCAGCCTGTTCGGCGGGGCTCACGAACACGGCCGAGACGTGCACCACGGGGAGGGAAGCCGTGGCCGCGCGCTTGCGCAGCAGGCGGCAGACCTCGAATCCGAGCAGGTCCGGCAGGTGCACGTCCAGCACCGCGGCGGACACGAACTCCACCAGCTCCAGCGCCTCGGCGCCGGCCGCTGCCTCGACGGTGTTGAAGCCGGCAGCGCGCAGCGTGCGTGCGGTGGCATACCGGGTGGACGGGTTGTCGTCCACGACAAGGACACTATGGTGCGATCTGTCGATCATCGAGTAGCGGAAGGAGCAGAGGCGACAGTGTAAGGCTTGCGCGACCGGATGCCCAGCCACAAGAATTAGGGAGCTGGCGTATCCTGTTGAGGGCCGACCCCCGCCCGCACCGGCGAAGGAGCCGGACCTGACCGACACCTGACCATCGCGTGTGCGTGCCATGCACCTCGTGCAGTTGCTGCTTCCCCTCTACGCGCACGATGGCGAGCGGCTGCCGGCGGCGCTGTTCGGCGCCGTGCGCGCGGAGCTGGTGCAGCGCTTCGGCGGGCTCACGGCGTATTCGCGGGCGCCCGCCACCGGTCTCTGGGCCGAAGGCCCCGGCGAAGGCGTGGAGCACGACGACATCGTGGTCTACGAAGTGATGGTCGCCACGCTGGACCGCAGCTGGTGGCAGGCCTACCGGGAGGAGCTCACGGCCCGCATGCGGCAAAAGGAACTGGTCGTGCGCGCACAGCGCATCGAAACCCTCTGACAGCCCGACCGTGGCAGCCCGGGCGTCCATCGGCTGAATGGTATTTGTCCTACTCGCGCCGGCATGGCGGCCTACCAGAATGGGTCCGTACCCCACCCTGAAAGGACCCCCTCCGATGAAAGTCGACATCTACCGGCGCGAGGAAGCGCAGCAGAAGTTCAGCTACCTCATCGTGCCGCAGGGACAGGATATTCCCCCGGAAGCGGACAACGTCGACTGGCACGTCCGCCAGCTGAGCGTGGACGTGGACGATACGCAGGAACACCTGCACCCGTACGAGATCGACAACCCGCGCGCCCAGATCGCCGAAAAGGGCTACGCCATCACGAGCGTCTATCACCAGGTTCCGGCCCAGGCCGCTCCCTGAAGCGAGCGAAGGTCGGTCGCCCGACCGTTCCTACGCCCGTCGGAAGCTGCGCCACCCACGGTTGCGCACCGCACCGACGGGCCCGCCACGGCTCCGGCCCGAAGATCGCATCCGTTGAACGATTTTCGAGGACGGAACGATGCTCGCCATTTCGCTGCTTTCTTCCATCGCCCAGTCCCGCTTCGGACAGTGGCTGCGCGCGGTGTCGACCCTGCCGCGGCGCACGCGCTACTGAGGCGCACGCGCTACTGAAATCCCGCGATCACGGGTTCCAGCCGCCCCCGAGTGAGCGATAGAGCTGCACCTGGTTCTGCAGGCCGGCCAGGCGCGCCTGCACCAGCGACTGCTGCGCCGTGAAGAGGGAACGCTGCGCGTCCAGCAGGTCCAGGTAACTGGCCACGCCGTTGTCGTACCTCAGCCGCGCCAGCCGGTAGCGGACCTCTTCCGCCTCGACCACGGCGCCCTGCGCGCGCACCTGCTCGCCGTAGGTCGCACGGCCGGCCAGGGCATCGGCCACTTCGCGGAAGGCCTGCTGGATCGCCCGCTCGTACTGCGCCACGGCGATGTCGCGCGAGACCTGCGCGGAAGCCAGGCCGGCGCGATTGCGGCCGGCATCGAACAGCGTCTGCACCAGCGTCGGCGCCACCGTGAAGCCCCAGGAGCCGCCCTTGAACAGGCCGGCCAGGTCCGAGCTGGCGGTGCCCACGCCGGCGGTCAGGGAGATGCGGGGAAAGAACGCCGCCCGGGCCGCGCCGATGTTGGCGTTGGCGGCGAGCAGCTGCTGCTCCGCCTGCCGCACGTCGGGCCGACGCACCAGCACGTCCGAGGGCAGGCCCGCGGGCACGTCGGGCAGGCTCACCTTGGCCGTCGTGAGTCCGACTTCGTACTGAGGCGCGACCGGCTCGCCCACCAGCAGCGCGAGCGAGTTGATGTCGGTGGCGCGCTGCCGCTGCAGCTGCGCCAGCGTCGCCCGCGCCGTCTCGTAGAGCGACTGCGCCAGCCGGAAGTCGATCTCCGACGAGGCGCCGTTCTCGAAGCGCAGGCGCGTCAGGCGCAGCGACTCCTCGCGCGTGCTCAGGGTCTGCCGGGTGATCGCCAGCAGTTCCTCGTCTGCGGCCAGGCTCAGCCACGTGTTCGCGACGCTCGCCACCAGCGCGGTCTGCGCCGCGCTGCGGCCTTCCTCGGTGGCGAAGTACTGCGCCAGCGCCGCCTCGCTCAGGCTGGCGATGCGGCCGAACAGGTCGATCTCCCAGGCGCTGAAGGCGACGTTGGCCTGCAGCGTGGTGACCTGGCTGCCGCTCACCGGGCTCGGCCCGCGCGAGGCGCTGGCGGTGCCGGCCACCGTCGGCAGCAGGTCCGCATTGCGGATGTCGTACTGGGCGCGGGCCTGCGCGATATTGAGCAGCGCCACGCGCAGGTCGCGGTTGTTGCGCAGCGCCGTCGCGATCAGCGTGCGCAGGCGCTCGTCGTCGAAGAACTGCTGCCAGGGCAGCGCCGCCGCCGGCGTGCCCTGCTCCGCCGCCGGATAAGGGAAGGCATCCGGCACCGGCAGCGCCGGCCGTTCGTAGGCCGGGATCAGCGAGGTGCAGCCGGCCAGCGCCAGCGCCGCGGCCAGTGCGCAGAGGGTCTTCACGGGCGAACTCATATCTGATCTCCCGCGGTGGCGCCGGCGGGAATCTCGCGCTGCAGCTCGTGCCGGTACAGCTTGTTCTGCCGCTCGTTGCCCTTGAAGGTGCCGCGCACCACCACGAAGAAGATGGGAACGAAGAAGATGGCCAGGCCCGTGCCCGTGAGCATGCCGCCCAGCACGCCGGTGCCGATGGCCCGCTGGCTGGCGGAGCCGGCGCCGTTGGCGATGGCCAGCGGCAGCACGCCGAGGCCGAAGGCCATCGAGGTCATGATGATCGGCCGGAAACGCAGGTGCGCCGCCGCCAGCGCCGCCTCGATCACGCCCTTGCCCTGCGCCTGCAGGTCCTTGGCGAACTCGATGATCAGGATGGCGTTCTTCGCCGACAGGCCGATGATCGTGATCAGGCCGACCTGGAAGTACACGTCGTTCGCGTAGCCGCGCAGGAGCGTGGCCAGCAGCACGCCCAGCACCCCCAGCGGCACGACCAGGATCACCGCGAGCGGGATCGACCAGCTTTCGTAGAGGGCCGCCAGGCACAGGAACACCGACAGGATGGCGAAGCCGTACAGGACCAGCGCCTGCGAGCCGGCCAGCTTTTCCTCGCGCGACTGGCCGGTCCACTCGTAGGCGAAGCCGGCGGGCAGTTGCGCGGCCAATCGCTCCATTTCGTCCATCGCGGCGCCGGTGCTGTAGCCCGGGGCCGGCGCGCCCGAAATGCGCATGGCCGGATAGCCGTTGTAGCGCACCGCCTGCATCGCGCCGGTGATCCAGCGCGTGGTCGCGAAGGCCGACAGCGGCACCACCTTGCCCTGCGTGCTGGGCACGTTCAGGCGCAGCAGGTCCTCCGGCTGCATGCGCGAAGGCGCATCGGCCTGCACCACCACCCGCTGCAGCCGGCCGCGGTTGGGGAAGTCGTTGATGTAAGCCGAGCCGAGCGCGGTGGAGAGGGCGCCGTTGATGGCGTCGAAGCTCACGCCCAGAGCCTGCGCCTTGTCGCGGTCGATGTCCACCTGCAGCTGCGGCGCGTCTTCCAGGCCGTCCGGGCGCACCTGCGCCAGCACCTTGCTCTTCGCCGCCATGCCCAGGAGCTGGTTGCGCGCGGCCAGCAGCGCCTCGTGTCCGTTGCCGCCGCGGTCCTGCAGGCGGAAGGTGAAGCCCGAAGCCGTCCCGAGCTCCGGGATCGGCGGCGGGCTGAGCGGGAAGATGAAGGCATCGCGGATGCCGGACAGCCCGCCGAAGGAGCGGCCGGCGAGCGCCTGCGCGGAATGCTGCTCGCCCTTGCGCTCGTCCCAGTCCTTGAGCGTGACGAAGGCGAGCGCCGCGTTCTGCCCCTGGCCGGAGAAGGAGAAGCCCAGCACGCCCACCATGCTCTGCACCTCGGGCTGCTTGAGGATGAACGCCTCCACCTGCTCGATCACGCTGCGGGTGCGCTCCAGCGTCGCGCCGGGCGGCAGCTGCACGTTCACCAGCATGTTGCCCTGGTCCTCCTGCGGCAGGAAGGACGTGGGCAGGCGCGAGTAGATCAGCGCCGCCACGCCGGCGATCGCCGCGTAGATGATCAGGTAGCGGGCGGCGCGGCGCAGGATGCGGGCCACGACCGATTCGTAGCCCTTGGCGGTGCGCTGGAACACGCGGTTGAAGGCGCCGAAGAAGCCGCCCTTCTCCTCGTGGTGGCCGGCCGGCACCTGCTTGAGGAGCGTGGCGCACAGCGCCGGCGTGAGCGACAGCGCCATCGTGGCGGAAAAGCCGATCGACGCCACCATCACGGCGGCGAACTGCCGGTAGATGTTGCCGGTCGATCCCGCGAAGAAGGCCAGCGGCACGAACACCGAGATCAGCACCACGGTCACGCCGATGATGGCGCCCTGGATCTGGCCCATCGCCTTGCGCGTGGCTTCGCGCGGCGGCAGGCCCTCGTGGCTCATGATCCGCTCGACGTTCTCCACCACCACGATGGCGTCGTCCACCACGATGCCGATCACCAGCACCATGCCGAACATGGTCAGCACGTTGATCGAGAAGCCCAGCGCCAGCAGCGCGCCGAAGGTCCCCAGCAGCGCCACCGGCACCACCAGCGTCGGGATGATGGTGTAGCGCCAGTTCTGCAGGAACAGGAACATCACCAGGAACACCAGCGCCACGGCTTCCAGCAGCGTCTCGACCACCTGCTTGATGGAGATGCGCACGAAGCGTGAGCTGTCGTACGGGATGTCCCATTTCATGCCGCGCGGGAAGTAGGGCGCCAGCTCGCCCATGCGCTTGCGGATCGCGTCGGCCGTCGCCAGCGCATTGCCCGAGGGCGCGAGCTGCACGCCGATGCCCGTCGACGGCTTGCCGTTCAGGCGCGCCGCGGTGGCGAAGCTCTGGGCATTCAGTTCCACCCGCGCCACGTCCTTCAGGCGCACGGTGGAGCCCTCCGGCGTGGAGCGCAGCACGATGTTGCCGAACTGCTCCGGCGTGGTGAGCTGGCCCGGCACCACGATGGTGGCGGCGATCGACTGGCCCGTGATGTTGGGCAGGTCCCCCATCGTGCCGGCCGAGACCTGCGCGTTCTGCGCCCGGATCGCGTTGTTCACGTCGTTGGTGGACAGGTTGAAGCCCACCAGCTTTTCCGGATCGATCCAGACGCGCATCGCCGCTTCGGTGCCGAACAGCTGCGCCTGGCCGACGCCGGGAATGCGCTGGATTTCAGGCAGCACGCTGCGCGACGCGTAGTCGCCCAGGTCCACCGGCGTGAAGTTCGGGTCGTCGGAGGAGAGGATCGTGAACAGCAGGAAGTTGGAGCGCGACTTCTCGACGCGCACGCCCTGCTGCGTGACGGCGGCCGGCAGGCGCGGCGTGGCGCGCGCCAGGCGGTTCTGCACGTCCACCTGCGCCAGGTCGGGGTTGGTGCCCGGCTCGAAGCTGATGGTGATCTGGCCGACGCCGTTGGCCTGCGTGACCGACTCCATGTAGATCAGGCCGGGCGAGCCGTTCATTTCCTGCTCGATCACGCTGATCACGCTTTCCTCCAGCGTGCGGGCCGAGGCGCCGGGGTAGACCGCGGTCAGCACGATGGCGGGCGGCGCCACCGGCGGGTATTGCGAGATCGGCAGCTTGGTGATGGCGACGGCGCCGATCACGATGATGAACAGCGCGATCACCCACGCGAAGATCGGCCGGTCGATGAAGAACTTGGACATCGCGCGCTCCTCAGCTCCTGGCCGACTGCGAAGCGGCGGCCGAGGCCGGCGCCGAGGCTCCGGCCGCAGCGGCGGAGGCGGCGGAGGCGGCCGGCTTCGCCGCGGAAGCCGGCGCGGCGGCGGCGCCCGCGGGCCCGTTCGCACCCCAGGGCACGGGCTTGACGGGCGCGCCCGGGCGCACCTTCTGGAAGCCGTCCACCATCACCTGCTCGCCGGGCTGCAGGCCGCCGAGCACCACCCACTGGCCGTTCTGCGAGCCGCCGATCTTCACCGTGCGCGGCGCCACCTGGCCCTTGGCATCGACCACCATCACCGTGTCGCCCTGCGGCGAGCGGGTGACGGCCTGCTGCGGCAGCAGCATCGCGTGCTGCGCCTTGGCCTGTTCGACCTTGACGCGCACGTACATGCCGGGCAGCAGCATCGCGCGCGGGTTAGGCACCTCGGCGCGCAGGGTCACCTGGCCGGTGTTCTGGTCCACGCTCAGGTCGGCGAACAGCAGGCGGCCGGGTTGCGGATGCTCGGTGCCGTCTTCCAGCACCACGCGCACCTGCGCGCCCTCGCTGCCGGCGCGCTTCAGGCGCCCCTGCTCCAGCGCGCGGCGCAGGTTCATCACCTCGGTGACCGACTGCGTGAAGTTGACGAAGAGCGGATCGATCTGCTGGATCACCGCCAGCGGCGTCGCCTCGCCCTGCCCCACCAGCGCGCCCTCGGTGACCAGCGAGCGGCCGATGCGCCCGGAGATCGGCGCCGTCACCGAGGCGTAGCTCAGGTTGATGTCGGCCGTGCGCACCGCTGCGCGGGCCGAGGCGACGTCGGCCTCGGCCTGCTTCTCGGCCGCCACCGCGTTGGCGTATTCCTGCTTGCTGATCGCGTTGGCCTCGACCAGCGGCTTGTAGCGTTGCGCCAGGGCGGCGGCCTGCGAGTGGTTGGCCTCCGCCTTGGCCAGCGAGGCGCGCGCGCTCTGCTGGGCGGCGGCGTAGGGGCTCGGGTCGATGCGGTACAGAACCTGCCCGGCGCGCACGTCGCTGCCTTCGCGGAACAGCCGGCTCTGCACGATACCGGCGGCGCGCGCCCGCACCTGCGCGACACGCGCGGGCTCGAGCCGCCCCGGCAGCTCGGTGACCAGGCCGACGTCGCCGGTGGCGACCGTCACGACGCCGACTTCGGGCGGCGGCGGGGCGGCTGGCGCGCCGCCACTTGCGCCCGCCGCGGGTGTGCCCGACTCCTTGCTGCAGGCGGCGAGAAGGAGCACGAGGAGGAAGGACGCAAGGCCCTGTGGCACGCGAGCAGCCATGGATGTTGTTGTGCGGTGATGGTGGACGGGGAGAGCAGGCCGGGGGCGGACCGGCGGAACCCGCGAGTATACATACAGGTTTGAATGTATATTCGGGCACCCCTGCCATGGCCCGCCGTTCCAAGGAAGACGCCCTCGCCACCCGCAACAGCCTGCTGGATGCGGCCGAGCGCGTGTTCCTCGCGCAGGGCGTGGCCGGCACCTCGCTGAACGACATCGCCCTGGCCGCCGGCACCACGCGCGGCGCCATCTATTGGCACTTCCGCGACAAGGCGGACCTGTTCAACGCAATGATGGACCGGGTCGTGATGCCCCTGCAGTGCGCACTGGCATCGGTCCAGGAGCCGACGGGCGGCGATCCGGTGCCGCGCCTGAAGAAGGCCTTGCGCGCCGCCCTGCGCCAGACGGTGGAGGACCCGCAGACCCGGCGCGTGTTCGAGGTCGCCACCCACAAGGTCGAGTACGTCGACAGCCTGTGCGAGGTGCGCGAACGCCACCGGCAGATGCAGGACCGGGTGGTGGGCCAGTTCCGCCAGGCCCTTCTCAGGAGCGCCGAGGTGCACGGCGTGCGCCTGGCCGTCCCCGCCACCACCGCGGCGCAGGGGCTGCACGCGCTGGTCGACGGGCTGATCCAGAACTGGCTGCTGGAGCCCGAGGGCTTCGACCTGGAGACCGTCGGCACCAAGGCGATCGACGCCTACCTGCAAGGCATCGGGGTGCAGTAGGAGAAGGCTGGCGGAGTGCATCGAAACGCGCTTTCAGCGCGCGGGCCGCCTGGCGCGTCATGAAGATGTGCCCCTTGCAAGGCATGCATCCCAGATCGATACACCAGGAGAACCGCATGAAACTGCAGAACCTCGCGCTCGGCCTCGCCCTGGCCCTGGCCGGCTCGGCCTTCGCCGCCACCACCACCCGCGACATCACCGTCACCCGCGACACGCCGCACGGCACCGTGACCAGGCACATCGTGAAGACCCAGGGCAACGACCGCCTGCACGAGCGGCACGTGCGCCGCGTGGTGGTGGTGCATCCGCAGCAGCGCCACCACATGAAGAAGGTCGTCGTCGTGCACCCGGCGCATCATGGCCGGCACGAGGTGAACCGCACCGTCGTGATCCACCATCGCACCTGAGGTCCGCGCACAGCGGAAAAAAGGTCCGGCAGTGCCGGACCTTTTCATTGTGGGGCCGGCGGCCACGGACCCCACCATGCCGCCAGCCCCGGTCCTGAAGCGGCCGCCCCGGCCGCCCCTCGTTCAGGACTTGTTGAACTTCTTCTTCGCGTCCGCCATGCAGCGGTCCTTGGCGCCGGCCTTCATCGCGTCGCAGCGCTCCTTGGCGGCGGCGTACTGCGCATCGGCCGTGTCCTTGGACGCATCCTGGCGCGCCTCGGCGGCGGCGCCGGAATTCGCGCCGTTCTGGGCGGCCTTCGCTTCCGCCTTGGCCTGGCTCTTGGCCGCGGTGTGGGCCGCCTTCGCGTCCTTCTTGCACACGTCCTTGGCGTTGCCCTTCTGGTCGTCGCACTTTTCCTTCGCGACGTCGTAGTCGGCGTCGGCCTTGGCCGTCTTGACCTTCTCGTCGGCCCTGGGGCTGGGCTTGTACTGCGCGTCGAGTTCCGCCTTGGCGATCTTGTCCTTGCCCTTGGCTTCGGCGTTGCAGATGTCCTTGGCGTTGTCCTTCATGCCGTCGCAGGCCTTCTTGTCGGCCTTGTACTGCGCCTCGATCTTCTCCTTGGCGGCCTTGTAGGCGTCCTTGTCCATGCCGGTGTTGTCGGCCGCGAAGGCGCTTGCCGTGAAGCCCAGGCACAGGGCGGCAGCCAGTCCGATGACGTCCTTCTTCATGCTGTATTCCTTTCGAGTGGGTTCAAATCACGTCCCCTCTCAGGAAACGGTCCAGGCCCCGCCCCAGCGGTAGGAGGGCGGAACCGAAGCTTGTCGGCCTCCGGACTACAGCGGGCGTGAGCAGCGCGGCGGCAGCAGCGCTCAGTCACCGGCGATGAGCTCGGTGAGCAGCGCGGCGGCAGCAGCGCTCAGTCACCGGCGATGAGCTCGGGCCGGAGTTCGCGGATCCGCTCTTCCACGTAGTAGCCGCCGTACTCCGTGTAGCGCAGGAAGGCCCGCCCGCACTGCGCGCACTGCCACACGTCGCACCGGTTGTACGGGAAGAACGCGGGTGCGATCGGCGCGTCGGGCGACCAGCCGTGCGTGCCGTTCGGGTGGTGCTCTTCGAGCGTGGGGTCCTCGACGTCCGGTTGCCGCAGCGTCGCCACCTTGCGCAAGGCGCCGCGGTCGAGCGAAGTGCCCAGCGCTTCCCAGCCCGGCGCCCGCACGGCCGCGCATGCGGGGCAGGGCTGGCGCGGCTGCGCAGCGGCCAGGCGGCGCAGCCCCTTGGCGTCGAGCACGGGCACATCGGCTTCGGTCATTGCACGATTGTGCGCGCGCGGGTTACGCTGCCGCCCCATGAACGACCACCCGCACGACAGCGACGCCGCCGAACCGAAGTGGAAGCACGACGGCGTGCGCGTGATCCCGGCCAACCAGCTCGACCCGAACGTGCCCTCCACCGCAGGCATGGACCGCAAGGCGGCGATCAACTTCGCGCGCGTCGGCGCTCAGAAGCTGTGGGCCGGCACGGTGACCATCCACCCCAATGCGAAGACCGGCGCCCACCACCACGGCCACCTCGAGAGCGTGATCTACGTGATCAAGGGGCGCGCGCGCATGCGCTGGGGCGAGCACCTGGAGTTCACCGCCGAAGCCGGGCCCGGCGACTTCATCTACGTGCCGCCCTACGTGCCGCACCAGGAGATCAACGCCAGCCCCACCGAGGTCCTCGAATGCGTCCTGTGCCGCAGCGACGGCCAGGCGGTCGCGATCAACCTGGACATCGAGCCGGTCGAAAAGCCCGAGCAGGTGCTGTGGGTGGACCCCACGCACCCGCACGGCGGCGTGTGACAACTCTCAAGGAAGCGCGATGGACTACCGCCCCCTCGGCCGCTCCGAGCTGCAGGTCTCGCCCCTGTGCTTCGGCGGCAACGTGTTCGGCTGGACCGCCGACGAACGCACCTCGTTCTCGCTGCTCGATGCGTGGATCGACGCCGGCTTCAACTTCGTCGACACCGCCGACGTGTATTCGCGCTGGGCGCCCGGGCACACGGGCGGCGAATCGGAATCGGTGATCGGCCGCTGGGTGCGCCAGGGTGGCCGGCGCAGCAGGCTGGTGATCGCCACCAAGGTCGGCAACGACATGGGCGAAGGCCGCATCGGCCTGAAGCCGGAACGCATCCGCGCCGCGGTGGAGGAGTCGCTGCGGCGCCTGCACGTCGATTGCATCGACCTGTACCAGGCGCACCGCGACGACGCGTCGACGCCGCTCGATGCGACGCTGGAGGCCTTCGGCCAGCTGGTCGCGCAAGGCAAGGTGCGCGCCATCGGCGCGTCCAACTACGGTGCCGGGCGCCTGCAGCAGGCGCTGGAGACCAGCGCGCGCCTGGGCCTGCCCCGTTACGAGAGCCTGCAGCCGCTGTACAACCTGTACGACCGCTTCGAGTTCGAAGACGACCTGCAGGCGCTGTGCCGGCGCGAGCACGTCGGCGTGATCAACTACTACGCGCTGGCTGCCGGCTTCCTGAGCGGCAAGTACCGCGCCCCGGAGGACGCCGCCAGGAGCGCGCGCGGCCCGACGGTGGTGCAGAAGTACCTCAATGCGCGCGGGCAGCGCATCGTGAAAGCCCTCGACGAGGCGGCGGAGCGCAGCAATGCCACGCCGGCGCAGGTGGCGATCGCCTGGGTGATGGCGCAGCCGGCGATCACCTCGCCGATCGCGAGTGCGACGTCCGTCGCGCAATTGCAGGAGCTGTCGAAAGCCGCGGAGCTGAAGCTGGATGCGGCGACGATGGCGTTGCTGGACGAGGCGAGCGCGGCGCACTGAGTTTGCCTGCACTGCCCGCGCCGGCTTGCAGTTCGCCAGGGCGAGCGCTGGGGTTCACGCGCTGGCGCGCTTCACCGCCAGCCTACGACGTGGCGCATCCGCTGGCGGCGCCCCGCAGGCTCGCGGTGAACCGCGCAGCGCGTGAACCCCAGCGTTGCGCCTCTGCCCGAGAATCACCATTGCCGTGAAGCTCCGTACCGTCCTCCTCATCGGCCTCGTGCCCGTGCTGCTCGTCGCTGCCGCCGTGCTCGTGCGCGAGGGCTCCTGGCGCCGCACCTATCCGCTGGCGAAGCCGCAGGCCACCGCCCCCGACGGCGCCTTCGTCGCCGAAGTGCGCGGCATGCCGGAAAGCCCCCTGCTCGCGCCGCAGAGCTCCGGCGTGTTCGTGCGCAAGCGCTGGGCCCTGCTGCGCAGCGTGGAGCCGCAGCTGGTGTTCGTCGGTGCCTGCGACAACGTCGACACGCGCTGGATGTCGCGCCGGCGCCTCCTGATCGAATGCGAACTGCGCTCCGGCGAGCCGCGCCTGCTGCGGGCGCTGGTCGAGGACGTGGTGATCGAACTCGTGATCCAGCCGCACTTCGGCCGCGCCACGCCGCCGGCCGAAGTCCTCGCGGCCGTAGTCGCCGACCGATAGCCTCGCGCACCCGCCGCCCTTCCCGCGCGAAGGAGGCGCCCAAATCGGTATGCTCGCGCGCATGGCCAGCACCGCACCCCCTTCCCGGCACGCGCTGGTGGTCGTGAACGCGCGCTCCGGCAGCGGCTGCGGGCCGGAGCGGGCCGAGGAACTCACGGCGCTGTTCGCGCAGGCCGGCCTGGAGGCCGAGGTGGTGATGGCGCACGACGCCGACGCCTTGCGTGCCGCCCTGGAGCGCGCGCACTCGCAGGGCACGCGCCTGGTGGTGGCCGGCGGTGGCGACGGCACGCAGGCCGCCGTCGCCGCGTCGCTCGCCGGCACGGACAGCGTGCAAGGCGTGCTGCCCCTGGGCACCCTCAACCACTTCGCCAAGGACCTGGGCATCCCGCCGAAGCTGGAAGATGCGGTGCGCACGATCGCGCAGGGCCGCGTGCTGCAGGTCGACGTCGGCGAGGTGAACGGCCACGTCTTCATCAACAACTCGAGCCTGGGCCTGTACCCCGAGATCGTGCGCGAGCGCGAGCTGCAGCGCATGCACCTGGGCAAGAGCAAGTGGCGCGCGCTCGCCAGCGCCACGCTGCGGGCGACGCAGCGGCCGCACGGGCTGGCCGTGCGCATCGCATCCGAAGCCGAGGACCAGGTGCGGCGCACGCCCTTCGTCTTCATCGGCAACAACCGCTACACGATGGAAGGGCTGGACATCGGCGCGCGCGAGAGCTTGCAAGGCGGCGAGCTCGCGCTCTACATGGCGCGCCGGCGCGGCCGGCTGGCGCTGCTGCAACTGGCGCTGCGCGCCCTGTTCAAGCGCCTGGACCAGGCGGAGGATTTCGAGATGGTGACCGGTGAAGCCTTCGTGATCGGCACGCACGAAGCGCGCATCCGCGTGGCCACCGACGGCGAGATCGCGATGCTGGCGACGCCGCTGCACTATCGCATCCGGCGCGGCGCCCTGCGGGTGATGGTGCCCGCGCCAGCGCCGCCCGCGAAGTGAACGCTACTCCGCGCTGATCTTGCGATCGCGCACGATCGCGCCCCACTTGGCCGACTCCTTGCGCATGAAGTCGGTCAGCTCCGCGCGCGAAGTCGGATGGGGGGTCAGGCCGTGCTTCTGGAACTGCTCGCGGATCGAAGGATCTTCGAGCACCTTGACGATTTCCTGGTTCCAGCGGTCCAGGATGGGCGCGGGCGTCTTCGCCGAGGCGACGAAGGCATACCAGTTCAGTGCCTCGAAGCCGGGATAGCCGGATTCGGCCACCGTCGGGACGTTCGGCAGGTAGGCCGGCCGCGTCAGGCCGGTGGTCGCCAGCGGCGTGAGCTTGCCGGATTCGATGTGCGGCAGCGCCGTGGGCGGCGCGGCGAAGTACGCCGTGAAGCGCCCGGCCAGCAGGTCCGGCATGGCTGCCGAGCCGCCCTTGTACGGCACGTGCGTCATTTCGACCTTGGCCTGTTGCCCGAACAGTTCGCCCGTGAGGTGCGAGGCGGAGCCCGGGCCCGTGGAGGCGAAGGTCACGGAGCCGGCCTGCTTGCGCGCCAGCGCCACGGAGTCGGCCAGCGTCTTGATGCCCGAGTTGGCGTTCACCACCAGCACGTTGGGGAAGTGCACGCCGCCCGAGAGGGGTGCCAGGTCCTTGAACGGGTCGTAGCCCACCTTCATCATGTGCGGCGCGATGGTCAGCGGACCGATGGAGCCGAGCAGGATCATGGTGCCGTCGGTGGGCCCGTTCGCCACCAGCTGGTGCGCGATGTTGCCGCCCGCGCCGGCGCGGTTGTCCACCACCACGCTCTGGCCGATGTTGTCCCCGAGCTTCTTGGCGATCAGGCGGGCGGCGGCATCCGCGGCGCCACCGGGCGCGAAGCCCACGACCAAAGTCACCGGCTTCTTCGGCGGGAAGTCCTGGGCCTGGGCGAAGCCGGCGAGGGCGACCGCCGCGAGGCCGAAGGCGCAGCGCAGCAGGTGGCGCTTGTTCATTCCGTGTCTCCTTGCTTGTCGGGAAGACCGGATTGTGCCGGCGCTGCGGGACGCAGGGCCAGCAGGTCGTGTTCCAGTTGCCCGATCCAGCCGGCCTCCGCCGCGTAGCTGCGGATCCAGCCCGCACCGGTGACCGTGGCCACGCCCTGTGCCTCGTCCGCGGAGGTCGGCTCCGTGCAAGAGATGCACACGTGCCGCAGCGGCACGCCGCTGCGCCGCAGGGCTTCGGCGAGCGCCTGCCGATCCGCGACGGGGAGGGCGGCAAAGGGAATGTGTTTCATGGTCTCCTGTTCCTCGACTCCGCGGCGGATTCTGGCAAGGCGGTCGAAGGACAACATTTCGCCCATGTAAACGCAAGCTGCCACGCGAGGAGGCGTGCGATTTGTCCGCCGGGCGGCCCCGGCCGCGCGCTATTCCGTCGGGTCCGCGTCGCGCGCGATCCACCCGGGCAGCACCCGCTCGATCGCGCTGCGCATGCGGCGCACGTGCGAGCCGTTCCAGTAGAGGCGGCCGCAGGCCGGGCAGCGGCGCACCGGCCCGGGCACGTCGCGCACGCCGGGCGGCAGCAGCGGCTGCGCCTGCGCCGGCTCCAGCACCCGCAGCGGCGCGTTGCACAGCAGGCAGCGCGTGAACAAGGCAGGCGGTGCCGGCAGCCGCAGTTCCTGCACCACGTCGCGCAGCTGCACCAGCGGGTCGTCCTGCCGCACTTCGAGCGCGCGGGCCGGCCGCAGCTCGCGCAGCAGGTGGCGGTCGCGCGTGAGCAGCACGCGGTCCTCCTCCCCCGACAGCCGCACCAGCACCGGATCGGCGACCGCGATGTCGTAGAAGGTGTCCCAGCCCAGGACGCGCAGCCAGCGGGCCAGCCGCCCCAGCATCGCGTCGGCAGCGAAGCGCGGCTCCGCGCTCAGGCCAGGGTGGCCAGCGCTGGCGGCCGCTGCGTCGTCCATGGAGCGATCGCCTCGAAGGCGCGCGCCAGCGCCAGCACCTGCAGGTCCGCGCGCGCGGGGCCGGCCAGCTGCAGGCCCATCGGCAGGCCCGCGGCGTTGAAGCCGACCGGCACGCTCGCGACCGGCAGGGAAGCCAGCGTGAAGGGCGTGACGATCTCCATCCACCGGTGGTAGGTGTCCATCGCGACGCCCGCCACCGACTGCGGCCAGTGGAGTTCGGCGTCGAAGGGGAACACCTGCGCGCTGGGCGCCGCCAGGTAGTCGTAGCGCTCGAACAGGCGGCGGAAGGCCTGGTAGACGGCGGTCCGCTGCACGGTGGCCTGGTACAGCTGCGCCGCCGTGAGCTGGAAGCTCTGCTCCACTTCCCAGCGGGCTTCGGGCTTCATCCGTTCGCGCAGTTGCGGCTGCGCGTACAGGGCGCCCAGCTTGCCGCCAACCAGCATCTGGCGCAGCCGCAGCCAGGCCGTCCAGTTGGTCTCACGCGGAATGTCCAGCGTGCAGGGCTCGACGGTGCAGCCGGCGGACTGCAGCTTGCGCAGCGCCTGCTCGCACAGCTCGCGGATGCCGGGCTCCAGCGGCAGGTCGGGCCAGATGCTGCCCAGCCAGCCGATGCGCTTGCCGGGCGCGCAGGCGATCGGGTCGTCGGCGTCGGGCAGCGGCAGCGGATCGGCCAGCGACAGTGGTGCGCGCGCGTCCCAGCCGGCCATCGTGCACAGCAGCCGCGCCACATCCTCCGTGGTGCGGCCCATCGGGCCTTCGGTTCCGAGCTGCTGGAAGAACACGTCCTCGGCCGGGACGGCGGGAACCCGGCCGCGCGAAGGGCGAAAACCGAGGATGTGGTTGAACGCGGCCGGATTGCGCAGCGAGCCGCCCATGTCGCTGCCGTCGGCGACCGGCAGCATGCCCAGCGCGATGGCCACGGCGGCGCCGCCGCTGCTGCCGCCGGCGGACTTGCCGGCATCCCAGGCGTTGCGCGTGATGCCGAACACCGGGTTGTAGGTGTGCGAGCCGAGGCCGAATTCCGGCGTGTTGGTCTTGCCGATCACGATCGCGCCCGCCTGGCGCATGCGCTGCACGAACAGCGCATCGGCCGCCGGCATGCGGCGGCCCACCGCCGGCGAGCCCAGCGTGGTGGGCAGGCCCTGGACGTCGGCGAGGTCCTTGATCGCCACGGGAAAGCCGTGCATCCAGCCGGCCCGCTCGCCCCGCGCGAGGGCCGCATCGCGGGCGTCGGCTTCGGCGAGCAGTTCGTGTTCCGGCCGCAGCGACACGATCGCGTTGTGGCGCGGATTGAGCTGCGCGATGCGCGCCAGGCTCGCCTGCATCAGCGCGCGGCACGAGAGCTCGCGCGCGGCGATGCGCCGCGACAGCGTGCTCGCGTCGAGGCCCAGGATGTCGTCGGCCATCGCTCAAGCTCCGGTGAAATGCGCTTCGTGCTGCCGCCGCAGTTCGCGCTTGAGCAGCTTGCCGCTCGGGTTCTTGGGCAGCGCCTCGCAGAACACCACCGCCTTGGGCGCCTTGAAGCCCGCCAGGTGCTGCTGGCAGTGCGCCAGCACCTCGGCCTCGGTCAGCGCGTGGCCGGCCTTGGGGACGACGATCGCCAGCACCGCCTCGACCCAGCGCGGATGCGGCACGCCGACCACCGCCACTTCGGAGACGCCCGGCAGCCGGTAGACCATCTCCTCCACCTCCCGGCTGGCGACGTTCTCGCCGCCGCTCTTGATCATGTCCTTCTTGCGGTCGACGACGGTGATGTAGCCCTCGTCGTCGATGGTGGCGAGGTCGCCGGAATGGAACCAGCCGCCCTCGAAGGCGGCGCGGGTGCGCTCGTCGTCGTGGAAGTAGCCGAGCATGAGATGGGGCGAACGGTGCACGATCTCGCCCACTGCACCGGGCTGCACGTCGCGCAGCGCGTCGTCGACCACGCGCGTCTCCACGTTCAGCACCGCGCGGCCGCAGGAGCCCGGCTTGCGCAACTGGTCCTCGGGGCCCAGCATGGTCGCGAGCGGCGCGATCTCCGTCTGGCCGTAGAGGTTCCAGAAGCGCACGTCCGGCAGGCGGCGCGCGAGCTCGCGCAGCACCTCCACCGGCATGATCGAGGCGCCGTAGTAGCCCTTGCGCAGCGAGGAGAGGTCGGTGCTGTCGAACAGCGGCGAACGCAGCAGCGCGATCCACACCGTGGGCGGCGCGAAGAACGAGGTGATGCGGTGCTTCGCGATCAGCGGCAGCAGGTTGTCGGGCGTCGGCTTCGCGGTGATGACGCTGGTGCCGCCGACGTAGATCTTCGGGCCGAGGAACACGTCGAGCTGCGCGCAGTGGTACAGCGGCAGCGCGTGCAAGGTGACGTCGGTGGCGGCGATGCTCGCGTCGACCGCGCAGCTCGCGTACTGCCAGATGACGGCGTCGTGCGTCAGCATCGCGCCTTTCGGGCTGGACTCGGTGCCGCTGGTGTAGACGATCTGCGCCAGCTCGCCGCCGTGCAGGTCCACCTCCGGCGGGGCCTCGTGCCCTGCAATCAGCTCGTCGAAGCGGACCATGCCGGCGGCGGGCTGCGTGGCCTCCTCGGACGGCAGCCAGACGAACTGCCGCACCTGGGTGCCGAGCGCGGCGGCGCTGCGCGCGAGCTCCGCCAGCCCGGAGTCGGTCGCCAGCACCACGGCGCCGGCATGCCGCAGGATGTACGCCGCCTCTTCGGCCTTGAGCATGAAGTTGATCGGCACCAGCACGGCGCCCAGGCGGGCCAGCGCGAAGCGCAGCGCCGCGAAGCCATGCGAGTTGCGGGCCAGCACCGCGACGCGCGCGCCCTTGGCCACGCCCATGCGGGCCAGGCCGGCGGCGAGCCGGTCGGTCACCGCGTCGAACTCGCGGAAGCTCCAGCGCGTCTCGCCGCAGACGATCGCGGCCTGCTGGGGAAAGCGCTTGGCGCTGCGACGCAGCAGGTCGGCCAGGGTCTGGCGGCGGATGGCGGTGTCCATGGTCTCCTCCGGGGTCACGGGGAGCACCATCTTGCCGCAATCAGGCGCCGCGCTTCATCCCTGGATTCCCGCCTGCGCGGGAATGACGCCTTGTGCTTCGGCGGGGATCCAGGGTTCAGGACCCGATCACCTGGTACTGCTTGCCGGAGCCGAGCAGGTGGCGCACCTGCTGCGCCAGCGAGCCGAACATCTTGCCGGCCAGCCCCGGTTCCTCGGTGCCGAACAGGATGCGGTCGCAGCCGAACTCGCGTGCCGCCTGCGCGATCGTTTCCGCCGTGCGACCCACCAGCACCGTGGCGATGTAGGGGATGTGCTCGGCGTCGAGCAGCGAGCGCGCGTAGGCCAGTTCCTCGTCACCCGCGTCCTGCTGCAGCTGCTGCAGCTCGCGGGTGCCGAAGAACATCGCCACATGGCCGGAGAGCTGGGGCTGCACCCGCACCAGGCGGATGCCCACGAACTCCTCGCGGTAGATCCGCACCGCCTCCGCCACCGCCGAACGCGTGCGCATCGGGCTGTGGGGATCGACGGCAACCAGCAGCTGGCGCATGCGGCCTCAGGCAGCCGGCTGGTCGGCGGCGCGCTCTTCGTGCTCGCCCTCGGCGCGGCTGGCGAGGTACTTGCCGACCGCCACGACGATCACCGCACCGAGCGCCGGGGCGATGGTGTGCAGGAAGGGCATGGTGGCGTCGATGTAACCCTTGACGGCCGGATCGCCGATGGCCATTTCGCCGGCCACCCAGCCCAGGAGCGCCGCCCCGACGGTGATGATGATCGGGAAGCGGTTCATCAGCTTCAGGATGATCGTGCTGCCGAAGATGATCAGCGGGATGCTGATCACGAGGCCGATCACCAGCAGCGGCACGTTGCCCTTGGCGGCGGCGGCCACGCCGATCACGTTGTCCAGGCTCATCACCAGGTCGGCGATGATGATGGTCTTGATCGCCGCCATCAGGCCGGCGTTGCTCTCGATGTCCTCTTCCCCGTCGTCGCCCTTGAGCAGGCCGATGCCGATCCACAGCAGCAGTGCCGCGCCGACCAGCTTCAGGTAGGGCAGCGTCAGCAGGTAGACGGCGAAGAAGGTCAGGATCACCCGCAGCACGATCGCGCCGACGCTGCCGAAGATGATCGCGTTCTTCTGCTGCTTGGGCGGCAGCGAGCGGCACGCGAGCGCGATCACCACCGCGTTGTCACCGGACAGCACGATGTTGATCAGGATGATCTGCATGAGGGCAACCCAGAAATCCGGGCTGGTGAGGAAGGCCATGTTGTCTCCTGGAAATAGTGCCGGACCCGTGTCGGATCCGATCCAGCGAGAGTACGGGGCGCCGCTGACAGCCACTTGCAGGGCCGCTGTCAGCATCTTGTCGCCCAGCTTTCAGCGCGCTTACAGCGCCTCGGTCAGCTCAGGGTTGTCCCGGGGTGTGCCGGCGCTGGGCTGGAACAGCACGCTGAAGGTGTTGCCCACGCCGTCCACATCCTCCTCCAGCGTGATGCGCGCGCCGTGCAGCGTCGCGATCTCGCTCACGATGGCCAGGCCGAGGCCGCTGCCGTCCTCCTGCGTGCCCAACAGGCGGTGGAAACGCTCGAAGATGCGCGCCCGTTCGGCCACCGGGATGCTGGGGCCGTCGTCGCTGATGGCCAGCTTGCACTGGCCGTCGCCGGCGTGGCCGGCGCGCACCGTCACGCGGCCGCCCTGCTGGCTGTAGCGGATGGCGTTGTCGATCAGATTGTTGACCAGTTCGCGCAGCCGGTCGCGATCGGCGTCGATCATCAGCGGCTCGTCGACGCCTTCGAAGCCGAGGTCGATGTTGCGCTTGATGGCGCTGGGCACCCACTCCATGCTGACTTCCAGCGCGAACGCGTTCAGGTCCAGCGGCTGCAACTGCACCGTCTCCAGCGCACCGGGCTCGTTGCGGGCCAGCGAGAGCAGCTGGCGCACCAGCCGCGACAGCCGGTCGGCGCTGATATAGAGCTGCGCCAGCGAATGCCGCACGCGCTCCGGGTCGTTCTCGCGCAGCGCCAGCTCGATCTGCGCCTTCAGGCCGCTGACCGGCGTCTTGAGCTGGTGGGCCGCGTCGGCCACGAAGCGGTTCTGGAAGTCGAAGGTCTTGCCCAGGCGGGCCATGAGATCGTTGACCTCGTCGACCAGGGGCCGCACTTCGCCCGGGACGTCGTGGGTGTCGATCCGGCTCAGGTCCAGGTGCGAGCGGTTGGAGACGGCGCGCCGCAGGCGCTTGAGCGGCTCGAGGCCCCGCGAGACGCCGAACCACACCAGCGCCGTCGCCATCACGATCAGCAGCAGCTGCGGCAGCACCACGTTGGCCACCATCTCCAGCGCCAGCCGGTTGCGCTTGTTCAGCGTCTCGGCCACCTGCACCTGCACCATGGGCGCGCCGGGCGACTCGCCCACCCGCATGCGCGTGACGATCATGCGCACCGCCTGCCCGTGCACCGTCTCCTGCGAGAACAGCGGCTCGCCGCCGGGCGCCACGCGCCGCCCCAGGGGCAGCGCGGTATCGCCCCCCAGCACCGTGCCGTCGCCGGCGTCGGCGCGGTAGTACAGCCGGTCCTGGGCGTCGGTGAGGAGGATGCTGCCCGCGGTTTCGGACAGCTCCAGCCGCAGCCGGCCGCCCTCGTTGCGCACGTGCAGCACGATCTCGCGCGCGATCTCGTGCAGCGCGCGGTCGTAGGCCAGGTTGGCCAGGCGCTGCGAGCTCCAGTACGCCGCCATGGCGTCGAGCAGCAGCAGGATCAGCAGCGGCCCGAGCAGCCAGGCGAGCAGCTTGCGCTGCAGGCGAGGCTCAGTTTTCGCCATCGTCGCGTTCCATCAGGTAGCCCATGCCGCGCACGGTGCGGATCTCGCAGCCCAGGGGCTCGAGCTTCTTGCGCAGGCGGTACACGTAGACCTCGATCGCGTTGGCGCCCACCTCGTCGCCCCAGCCATAGAGGTGGTTGACCATCTGCTCCTTGCTCACGACGCGGCCCTCGCGCATCAGCAGCAGCTCCAGCACGGCGAGCTCGCGCGGCGAGAGGTCCAGCGGCTTCTTGTCGTGGAAGACGCGGCGGCCCACCGTGTCGAAGCGCAGCAGCCCGTGGTCCAGGTAGGGCGTGGATTGCGTGCCGCGGCGCAGCAGCGCCCGCACGCGCGCCTCGAGGACCGGCAGGTCGAACGGTTTAGAGAGGTAGTCGTCGGCGCCGAGGTCCAGGCCGCGCACCTGGTCCTCCATGGTGTCGAAGGCGGTGAGCATCAGCACCGGCATGGTGGACTTGCGCGAGCGCAGGCGCTTGAGCACCTCCAGGCCGCTGAGGCCCGGCAGGCCGATGTCGAGGATCGCGAGGTCGTAGATGGCGAGCGCCAGCGCGCTGTCGGCGTCCTCGCCGGTGGAGACGATGTCGACCGCATGGGCCGACTGCACCAGCGCGCGCGAGAGCGCGTCGGCCAGTACCTTGTCGTCTTCCACCACCAGGATTCGCATCGGAGGGGAATGCTAACCCTTCCCCTGCGCGAACCCGCTCAGTTGCGGTTCGGATTGTTCGGGCGCGCGTCCAGGCGGTTCGGCACGCCGTCGCCATCGCGGTCGCCGCGGGCCCAGCCGCCGCGCTCGCGCACCCAGCCGCCGTTGCGTTCCACCCAGCGGTCGGCGCGGTAGCGGTAGCCTCGGCGCGCGCGCACCCAGTGGCCCGGCCGCCAGACGTAGCGCCGGCCGTTCCAGTCCCAGGAGCCCTCCGCCCAGACGAAGCCGCGGCGCGGCGGCGGGATCCGCTCCTCGCGCGGCGCCGGCGGCGCGATGCGGACGATGACCTGCGCCTGGGACGGCAGGGCCCAGGCGCCGAGGGACAGGGTGACCAGGCCACCCAGGAAATCTCTCTTGTGCATGTCGACTCCGAACGATGTGCCTCACACGAGGCAGTCGGAGCTTGCGGCCGGCCGTGCCGCCGGCCCGTAGGACGGCGCCTCTGCCATGCAAGCGGCGTGTAAAACCGTTCAGACGGGTTGGTAGCGGCCGGGCCGGTGGTTGTAGACCAGCGCCAGGTTGAGCGCGACCACGGCCAGGATGGACAAGGCGAGCCGCCGCGGATCGCCGACGCTCCAGCCGCCGCCCAGCACGACCAGCGCGTCGATGGCCATCTGGGTCTTGCCGGCCGGCCAGCCGAAGCGCTCCTGCAGTCGCAGCACCAGCACGTTCAGCCCGCCCAGGCTGGCGCCGTGGCGGAAGATGATCAGCATGCCGGCGCCGCACAGCAGGCCGCCCAGCACCGCCGCCAGGGCACCGTCGATCTGCTGCAGCATCACGGCGTGAGGCAGCCACCACGAGAGCAGCGACAGCAGCGTGACGGCGATGGCCGTGCGCAAGGTGAAGACGCGCCCCATGCGCGTCCACGCGAGCACGTAGAACGGCAGGTTCACGACGAACAGGATGGCCCCGAGGTCGAACCCGGTGCCGTAGTGCAGCAGCAGCGCGAGGCCGACGATGCCGCCCGGCACCAGGCCCGCGCTCTTCATCAGGAAGATGCCGAGGGCGACGAACAGCGTGCCGGTGAGCAGCCCCTGCACGTCGTCCTGGAGCCGGTGCGTGCTGGGGATGGAAAAGCGGGGGGAAGACATGTCCGCCCGACGATACGGCGGCCCGGCCGCGCGGGCATTGACGCACGTCAGCGGGGCGGCCCCGGCTGCGGCACAATGCCCCCAAGATGCCCGGTTTCGCCCTCTTCTTCGGAGACCACCTCGCGCGCAGCGTGCGCGGGGTGCCGGGTGCGCCTCCTGCCTTCGTCATTCCCGCGCAGGCGGGAATCCAGGCCATCGCCTGACGCGCTGCGCGCGTTCCCTGGGTCCCTGCCTGCGCGGGGACGACGTCTTCCCCGTTTCATGCAGGAGTCTTGCCAATGGCTGATCTGTTCGAGAACCCCATGGGGCTGATGGGCTTCGAGTTCGTCGAGTTCGCCTCCCCCGTCCCCAACCAGCTCGAGACGCTGTTCGAGAAGATGGGATTCACCCTGGTCGCGAAGCACCGGTCCAAGGACGTGCTGCTGTACCGCCAGGGCGAGATCAATTTCATCGTCAACCGCGAACCCCGCAGCCTGGCGTACTACTTCGCCGCCGAACACGGGCCTTCGGCCTGCGGCCTGGCCTTCCGCGTGCGCGACGCGCACAAGGCGTACCACCGCGCGCTCGAACTAGGCGCCCAGCCGATCGAGATCCCCACCGGGCCGATGGAGCTGCGCCTGCCCGCGATCAAGGGCATCGGCGGCGCGCCGCTGTACCTGATCGACCGCTACGAGGACGGCAAGTCGATCTACGACATCGACTTCGAATTCCTCGAAGGCGTCGACCGGCATCCGAAGGGCGTGGGCCTGAAGCTGCTGGACCACCTGACCCACAACGTCTACCGCGGCCGCATGGCCTTCTGGTCCGGCTTCTACGAGAAGCTGTTCAACTTCCGCGAGATCCGCTACTTCGACATCCAGGGCGAATACACCGGCCTCGCCTCCAAGGCCATGACGGCGCCGGACGGCCGCATCCGCATCCCGCTGAACGAGGAATCCTCCCGGGGCTCCGGCCAGATCGAGGAGTTCCTGATGAAGTTCAACGGCGAAGGCATCCAGCACGTGGCGCTGCTGACGGACAACCTGGTGGAGACGGTGGACCAGCTGCAGATGAACGGCATCCCGCTGATGACGGCGCCCAACGAGATCTACTACGAGATGCTGCAGGAGCGCCTGCCCGGGCACGGCCAGCCGGTGCCCGAGCTGCAGGCGCGCGGCATCCTGCTCGATGGCACGACCGAGGGAGGCAAGCGCCTGCTGCTGCAGATCTTCTCCGAGACCCTGCTCGGCCCGGTGTTCTTCGAATTCATCCAGCGCCAGGGCGACGAAGGCTTCGGCGAGGGCAACTTCAAGGCCCTGTTCGAGTCGCTGGAGCGCGACCAGATCCGTCGCGGCGCGCTCGCCGTCAATGCCCCCTGAAGCGGCGCAGCAGCCGCAGCAGCAGAGGCGGGGCAGGACGGCGACCCTGCCCCAGCCTCCCGCGCGCCTTAGCAGTCAGGCGGACTTGGCGGACGGTTTCCGCTGCGCCGGTCCTACAGGGTGCGGAAGTGCCAGCGCCGACCATGCTGCCCATAGCGCAGACCTCCAGTCTTCATCCCGTCGCCTGCAGATGCGCTTACGTTCTGGGAGAACAGAAATGAAAGCCGCCGTGTTCTGCGCCGCCCTCGCCGCCGCGTTCGCCACCGCACCCTCGTTCGCGCAGGAACTCGTCGCCCGCCAGGGAGACGACTCCGTGCGCCTGTCCGAGGCCGCCTGCAGCAGCGAACTGGTCCTCCGCCGCATCGAGCCCTCCGCCGCCGGCGAATACAAGGCCGCCTCGGCCGTGTTCCAGGGCCAGCGCTTCACCGCCTGCTGGCGCATGATGGGCAACGTGGCCCACCTCGTCTACGAGGATGGCGACCAGGGCATCATTCCGGTCGCCGAGCTCAAGCCCGACCTGACGGCTTAAGCCGAACGCCTGTCCGCCGGGGCTGCCCGCTCAGAACGCCGGGCAGCCCGGCCCCCGCGCGTCATGCACAATCCCGGGGACACCCCGGCCCTCATGACACGCGTCCTGATCATCGACGACGACCCGACCACGTCCACCACGCTGGCCGCCGTCGTGCAGCGCCAGGGCTGGGAACACCACACCTGCGCCGACCTAGCCTCCGCCTGGAAGGTGCTGCGCAGCACGCCCTTCGATTGCGTCCTGCTCGACCTCGGCCTGCCCGATGGCGACGGCACCGACCTGCTGCAGAAGTTGCGCCGCTCGGCGGCCGGCGAGCTGCCCGACGCCAAGACGCCGGTGCTGGTGATCTCCGCCCGCTCGCAACTGCGCTCCCGCCTCACGGCGCTGGACCTCGGTGCGGACGGCTACGTCATCAAGCCGGTGCACCTCGAGGAAGTCGCCGCCGTGGTGCGCGCGCTGCTGCGCCGCCGCACCACGCTGTCGGCGGGGCAGATCCTGCACAAGGACGTGGTGCTCGATCCGAACAGCCGCTTCGTCCAGCGCGGCGGCCAGGCCATCGAGCTGACCGAGCAGGAGTTCGCGGTCCTGCTGGCGCTGCTGGAAGACCGGCCGCGGGCGCTGAGCCGGGCGGAGATCCTGGAGCGCACCGGCAACCGCGTGGGTGACGGCGGGGCGGTGGAAGTCCACGTGCACCACCTGCGCAAGAAGCTGGGCGACGAGCTGATCCAGACGGTGCGCGGCGTCGGCTACCGCATCCCCACGGACAGCGCGTCTTGAACGGCGCGAGCCTCCTGCTGTCGGTCGCGGCGATTTCGGCGGGCGCCTCGCTCGGCGCCTTGCTGCGCTGGGTGCTCGGCCTGCAGCTGAACCACATCCTTCCTTCACTGCCCCTGGGAACGCTGGCCGCGAACCTGCTGGGCGGCTACCTCGTCGGCCTCATCCTCGGCTGGCTGGGGCAGCACCCGGAGCTGTCGCCGCAGGTGCGGCTGTTCCTCGTCACCGGCCTGATGGGCGGACTGACCACGTTCTCCACCTTTTCCGCCGAGGTGGTGAACCACCTCGTGCACGGCCGCCACGGCTGGGCCATCGCCATTGCGGTCACGCACCTCACTGGCTCGCTCCTGCTCACCGCTCTGGGCCTGGCCACGGTCGGAGCCCTCGATTGACAAGGGTTCACCCTTAGGAAAAGAACTGCTGTTGCGCTGGACGTTTCTCTTAGCGCGCGCGGCTCAGCCATGGACCACACTGGGTCCATGGCAAGTTTTGCACTTGACACCGTTCGCAACATCTTCACCCGCCGGGCAGGCCCGCTGCCACCAGCGGCCGAACGTCCGCGCCGGCCGGAACTGATCTTCCGCCTGCGCGCCTGGCCCCGGCTGCCGGAGAACGGCCGCACGGCGGAGGTCTACCGCATCTTGTCGGTGATGAGCAACCAGCCGGTCAACCGGCAGTGGCTGCTCGGGCGGTTCCGGCTCGCGCCCCAGCAGCTAGATGCCCTGCTGCAGCAGCTGGTGGCGCAGGGCTCGGTGGAAGTGATCGACCCCGCTGCGTTCGCGCAGGGCTGACCACGCCGCGCATTCAGGTCGGCGCAGCCGGGGCGGCCTGCGTCGCCGGTGCCGCCGGGCGATCCGCCAGCCGGTCGGCCAGTCGCTGGATGTTCGACAGCGACAGCAGGTGCGCCGTCACCAGGTGCATCTCGCCGCTGCGGAACATCTCGAGCGCCGTCGCATCGGGCAGCTCCAGCAGCTTCTGCTCGTCCACCACCCGCAGGCCGTTGACCGTGAAGCTGCGGCCGTCGCGCAGGTCGGCGCGGGCGTTGGTGTCCTTGAGCAGGCCGTTGTCCTCCAGCCGCTTGCAGAACGCCTCGGTGCGCGCGTATTCGCGCTGGTACTGCGTCAGGAATTCCAGCGTCTGCTTCAGGAACGCCGTCTCCTGCCCCTGCTCGTCGAACAGGGCCTGGCCCTCGGTCTCGCTGATTCCCGGGTACGCCTCGTCGATGCAGACGGCCAGCGACTTGCCGGGGAT
Organism: Ramlibacter alkalitolerans; assembly: GCF_016722765.1. Classification (GTDB taxonomy): domain Bacteria; phylum Pseudomonadota; class Gammaproteobacteria; order Burkholderiales; family Burkholderiaceae_C; genus Ramlibacter; species Ramlibacter alkalitolerans. The sequence continues at coordinate 193,244 of NZ_JAEQND010000007.1, forward strand.
TTCCGCCAGCACGAAGGGATAGCGGCGCAGGAAGGCCGGCAGGTAGCGCGCCGTCCAGCGCTCCTGGTTGTCGACGAACAGGTTCTCCCGATCGCGCAGCCCGAGCACCGCCACCGGCACCGTCTTGCCGTCCGGCGAGCGCGTGAAGACGATCGGGTATTCCTTGCAGGCCTCGTTGAACTCCGCCGCCGCGATATACAGCGAGTTGGACTTGCGCGAGAACGCGAAGCCGCCGCTCGGCTGCACGTGCACCTTGCGGTGCTTCTCGCGATCGAGCAGCACCGGCTTTTCGTAGAACATCTGTTGCGCCATCGAATCTCTCCTCTTCCTTTGAAAAATCAGCGATCCGCTTCCGCGGTCTGCGGCACGGCCTGCGCCAGTACCTTGTCGATGCGGCGCCCGTCGAGGTCCACGACCTCGAAGACCCAGTCGCCGCAATCGATCCTCTCGCCCGGCCGGGGCAGGTGCCCCGACAGTGACATCAGCAGCCCCGCCAGCGTGTTGTAGCGGCCCTTGTCTTCTTCCGGCAGGCCGCGGATGTCCAGCCGCGCCTTGAGTTCCGCCACCGGCATCAGGCCATCGAGCAGCCAGGAGCCGTCGTCGCGCCGCGTCGCCCAGGCCTCGGTGTCCCCCGAGGGCTGCAGCTCGCCGGTGATCGCCTCCAGCAGGTCGTGCGGCGTGATGAGGCCCTGCACGACGCCGTATTCGTCGACCACGAACACGGTGCGGGCCGCCTGCATGCGGAACTGCTCCAGCAGTTCCATGCCGCTGAGCGTCTCGGGCACGAACAGCGCCGGCAGCACGTGCGGCTCCACCGGGCCCTCGTGCGCGGGGCCCAGCGAGATCAGGCGCGACACGCTGATCACCCCGATCACGTCGTCGAGCGAGCCGCGGCACACCGGGTACCAGGAATGCGCCTCGCCTTCGCCGGCGCGCCGCAACGCGTCGCGCACACTGGTGGCCGCGTCGAGCCAGACCATGTCGGAGCGCGGCACCATCATCGAGGTGAGCGGCCGGTCGTCGAGGTGGAACACGTTGCGCACCATCTGGTGCTCGTGCTCCTCGATCACGCCGGCGTCCACGCCCTCCTCCAGGCTGTGGGCGATCTCCTCCTCGGTCATGCCGCGGCGCTGGGTGGTGTCGATGGCCAGCAGCTTGAGCACCGCCTGCGTGGACGCCGACAGCAGCTTGACGAAGGGCGATGCCGCCTTCGACAACCAGCGCATGGGCCGCGAGGCGAAGCGGGCCACCGACTCGGGATAGAGCTGGCCGATGCGCTTGGGCACCAGCTCGCCGAACAGGATGTTGATGTAGGTGATGATGGTCACGACCAACGCCGTGGCCGTCACGCCCGAGGGCTTGGGCGGAAAGCCGTGCCCGCGCAGCCAGCCCGCGAGTTCCTGGCTGAACGCGGCTTCGCCCACGATGCCCGTGATCACGCTGATCGACGTGATGCCGACCTGCACCGTGGAGAGGAAACGCGTCGGCTGGTCCAGCAGCTTCAGCGCCGCATCGGCGCCGCGGTCACCCGCCTGGGCCATGGCCGAAAGCCGCGCCCTGCGGCTCGACGCGAGCGCCATCTCGGACATCGCGAACAGGCCGTTGAGCAGCGTCAGGAACGCGATCAGCAGGAAATCCATGAATCAGGACAGAATCATATGCGTTGCACTTTACTGCAAGGACCGGGCGGAGCCGCCCGCCGTCCCCTGCCGGATGCCCCAAGAACCCACCTACCCCGGCCTCGATGACGTGCTGTGGGCCGACCTGCATGTCCATCCCGACCCGGCGCAAGTGCCGCTGCTGGCGCACTACACCTCGATCCTGACCCTGGAGCGCATCGCGCAGACCGGCCAGATCTGGTTCTCGAATCCGCTGTACATGAACGACGTGGACGAGTTGCGCTACGGCATGAACCTCGGCATGCACGCGGTGCGCAGCCACGGCGGCCTGCGCGAAGCCTGCCCGCCGGCGCACTACAACGCGCTGCTGGATGCCTTCGATGCGCTCTACGCCGCCTTCGACAGCGATTCGGCCTTCGATGTCTACGTCTTCAGCTGCTCGGAGCACGACGACGAGATCGGCGACGACGGGCTGCTGTCGATGTGGCGCGGCTATGGCGGTGACGGCAACGGCGTCGCGATCGTGTTCGACCTCTCGCCGCTCATGACGCCCGATTCGCCGCTGCTGGTGCGCCAGGTGCAGTACCTCTCGTACGAGCAGAGCGAAGCCTGGATGGAACGCAAGCTGCAGGGCTTCGCCGAGGCGCTGCAACGCGCCGGCGGCCCGGTGGAGAGCATGCAGGCCGCGGCCGCCGCGCTGTTCGACCGCATCAAGCTGTTCGCGCTCTTCACCAAGCACCGCGGCTTCCACGAGGAACGCGAGTGGCGCCTCGTCTACCTGCGCGAGAAGGACATCAAGGGCGTGCTCACGCAGCAGCTGCACTACGCGATCGGCTCGCGCGGCATCGAGCCGCGGCTGCGCTTCACCACCGACGTGATCGGCGGGCCGGGCCACGGGCCGAACCTGAGGGAGATGGTGCGGCGGATCATCCTCGGCCCGGTGCTGGCCACGCCGCTGGCACTGCGCTCGGTGCAGCGCATGCTGGAGTTGTTCCAGCCGGCCTGGGCCGATCGCGTCGCCCGTTCCAGCACCCCTTATCGCTCGCAACGCATGCCCGCATGGCCCATTACCTGATCGGCGACATCCAGGGCTGCGATGCGCCGCTCGCGCGCCTGCTGGCGAAGATCGATTTCTCGCCCAGCCGCGACACGGTCTACCTGCTGGGTGACCTCGTGAATCGCGGGCCGGCATCGGCCGCGGTGCTGCGGCGGCTCATGGCGTACGGCGATGCGGCGCGCTGCCTCCTGGGCAACCACGACCTGAGCCTGCTGGCCGTGGCCTGCGGTCACCGCCCGCCGCACCGCAACGACACGATGGACGAGATCCTGCAGGCGGCGGATCGCGCGGAATTGCTGGAATGGCTGCGCCGGCGCGCGATGGCGATCCATGCGCACGGGGTGCTGATGGTGCATGGCGGCGTGCTTCCGCAATGGGACCTGGCGCAGACGCTCGCGCTCGCGGCGGAAGTGGAAACGGTGCTGCGCGGACCCGGCCTTGACGGCTTCCTGGCGCAGATGTGGGGCAACCAGCCGGACCACTGGGAGGACGGCCTGCAGGGCGCCGATCGCCTGCGCGTGATCGTCAACGCGCTCACGCGCCTGCGCTTCTGCACGCCCGAGGGCGTGATGGACCTGAAGGCCTCGGGCGGCCTGCACCAGGCGCCGGCCGGCATGCTGCCCTGGTTCGACGTGCCGGGCCGGCGCAGCGCCGGCGTGTGCATCGCCTTCGGCCACTGGTCGACGCTCGGCTACCTGCGGCGGCCGGACCTCATCGCGCTGGACACGGGCTGCGTGTGGGGCGGCTGCCTGAGCGCCCTGCGCCTCGACGCCAGCAGCGCCGGCGCGCACGAACTCATTCAGGAGCCCTGCGAGCAGGCGCAGGCGCCGGGGGAATGACGGAATGACCTCGGCGCGACGCGCCTCGATGACGCGCTGCGCTGATGACCTCGGCGCCGCGCGCCTGCATGACACGCTGCGCTGATGAAGACGAAGGCGGCCAGCCTTCGCATCCGCGCAGCGGGGTCATCGAAGTGCGAAGCACGAGGTCATCAGCGAAGCGCGTCATCCGCGCCAGCGGGTCATGCGCGCGGAACGCGCGCGGTCATTGCGATTTGAACAGCGCCGCCACCTTGCGCTTCGGCTTGATGTTGGCGGACACGCGGTTGCCGGCCGGCTTGCCGCTGGCCTCCCAGGCCGGGGCTTCCTCGCGCTGCGGCGGCTGGTAGGGCTTGTCGAAGAACGGGTCGACCGCCTGCTGGCGCGACTCGCGCCGGCGCTCCTCGAAGCGCTCGCGCCGGTCCTCGTCGTCGCCCTGCTCGCGCCAGGCACGGCGGCCGTCGTTGATGCGGCCGCGCGGGCGGTCTTCCTCGTATTCCAGCGGCTCGATCTCCAGCTTGCGCTTGAGGAGTCGCTCGACGTCGGCCACCAGCCGGGCATCGCCGGGCCCGACCAGCGTCACCGCCAGGCCGGAGGCGCCGGCACGGCCGGTGCGACCGATGCGGTGGATGTAGTCCTCGGGATTGAAGGGCACGTCGAAGTTGAAGACCGCGGGCACGTCCTTGATGTCGAGGCCGCGCGCGGCGACGTCGGTGGCCACCAGCAGGTCGACCTCGCCGCGCTTGAAGGCATCGAGCGCCTTCAGGCGTTCATCCTGGCTCTTGTCGCCGTGCATCGCGACGGCCTTGAGCCCGTCGCGCTCCAGCGAGCGCGCCAGGCGCGCACATCCGAGCTTGCTGTTGACGAAGACGAAGGCCTGCGAGATTGCGCGCTGGCGCACGATCTGGCGCAGCGCGCGGCGCTTGTCGTCCTCGGGCACGCTGAAGAAATGCTGTTCGACGGTAGTGGCCGTGCTGTTCGGACGCGAGACCTCGATCGTCACCGGGTCCTGCAGGTAGCTGCTGGCCAGCCGCTTGATCTCGGGCGAGAAGGTGGCGGAGAACAGCAGCGTGGTCCGCTGCTTGGGCAGGTACGACAGGATGCGCTGCAGGTCCGGCAGGAAGCCGATGTCCAGCATGCGGTCGGCCTCGTCAAGCACCACGTACTCGACCTGGTTCAGGACGGCGTTCTTGGCTTCGATGTGATCGAGCAGGCGGCCCGGCGTGGCGACCAGCACTTCGACGCCGCGCTTCAATTCGGCGGTCTGCGGCTTCATGTCCATGCCGCCGAACACCACCGCACTGCGGACGTTGGTGTACTTGGCATACAGCTTGACCTGCTGGGCCACCTGGTCGGCCAGTTCGCGCGTGGGCAGGAGCACCAGCGCGCGCACCGGGTGCCGGGCCGGGGAAGTCGAGGCGTTCTCGTGCTTCAGGAGGCGCTGCAGCAGGGGCAGCGCGAAGGCGGCGGTCTTGCCGGTGCCGGTCTGGGCGGCGCCCATCACGTCCTTGCCGGCCAGCACCACGGGAATCGCCTGCGCCTGGATCGGCGTCATGCTCTCGTAGCCCATCTCGGCGACGGCGCGCGCGAGCGGCTCGGCCAGGTTCAGTTTGGAGAATGCAGATTCGGACATCAACCTGCTATTGTCTCACTTTCGCAAGTTCCATGCCCGGCGCTACAGATTGCGGGTGTTGAAGGTATCGCAGGACTTCACGCTGCCTTCCTTGTAGCCCGTCATGAACCAGCGCTGCCGCTGCGCGCTGGTGCCGTGCGTGAACGACTCGGGCACCACGGCGCGGCCGGCGGACTGCTGCAGCGCGTCGTCGCCGATCTTCGCCGCCGCATTCATCGCCGACTCGATATCGCCCGCCTCGATGGTGTTGCGCTCCTTCTGCGAATGGTTGGCCCAGACGCCGGCGAAGCAGTCGGCCTGCAGCTCCACCCGCACGCTCAGCGCATTGCCCTGTGCGGCGCCCATGCGCGCCCGCTGCTGCTCCACCTGCTGGGTGATGCCGAGTTCGTCCTGCACGTGGTGGCCCACCTCGTGCGCGATCACGTAAGCCTCGGCGAACTCGCCGGGCGCGCCGAGGCGGTTCTTCAAGGTCTCGTAGAAGGACAGGTCGATGTACACCTTCTGGTCCGCGGGGCAGTAGAACGGCCCCATCGCCGCCTGCCCGGCGCCGCAGCCGGTGCGCACGGCGCCGCGGAACAGCACCAGCTTGGGATCGTGGTAGGTGGCCCCGCCCTGCTTGAAGAGACCGGTCCACACGTCTTCGGTGTCGGCCAGCACCGTGGAGACGAACTTCGCCATCGGATCGTCGGCCGGCGGCGCCGGTGCGGGCCCGGTCTGCGCCGGCGGCGCACCGCCACCCGTCATCATGCTCAGGAGCGTCAGCGGATTGACGCCCAGCAGCGCGCCGCCCACCAGGGCGATCACGAGGGTGCCGATCCCGATGGTGCCGCCGCCGATGCCGAAGCCGCCGCCGCCACCGCCCCCGCGCATGTCCTCGACGTTCGATGATTGCCGGTTACCTTCCCAACGCATCGCGTTCTCCTGCTGTAGAGTGAATGCATGCTACCTACAACAAACGCGGCAGCACGTAGTCCGTTGTCCGTATTGGTGACCGGCTTCGATCCCTTCGGCGGGAGCGACGTGAACCCCAGTTGGCAGGCGGTTCATGCATTGCACGGCCGCCAGATCGCCGGCCACCGCGTGATCGGCGCCGAGTTGCCGACCGTGTTCGGCGCCTCGATCCGCCGCCTCGAGGAGCTGATGCGCGAGCACCAGCCGCGGCTCGTGGTCTGCACCGGGCAGGCCGGCGGCCGCGGCGCCGTGTCGCTCGAGCGCGTCGCCATCAACGTCAACGACGCCCGCATTCCGGACAACGCGGGCGCCAGGCCCATCGACACCGCCATCGTGCCCGATGGGCCGGCCGCGTATTTCACCAGCCTGCCGATCAAGGCCATGCTGCAGGCCTTGCTCGACGCCGGGGTGCGGGCCGAGGTGTCGCAGACGGCGGGCACCTTCGTCTGCAACCACACTTTTTACGGATTGATGCACCTGCTGGCCCAGCCCGAGTGGCAGGGCGTTCGCGGTGGGCTGGTCCACGTGCCCTGGCTGCCGGAGCAGGGACAGCCCTCCATGCGGGTCGACGAGATCGTGCGCGGGCTGGAACTCGCCATCGCGTGCGCCCTGGCGACGCGGCACGACATCCGCAAGGAAGCCGGCGCGCTGAACTGAATGGCCCCGCGCCGGCAGGCCAGCGGCCCGGCTCGTAAAATCCGCCGGTGTCCATCCTCAATGCCGACCTGCACTGCCACTCCGTGGTCTCCGACGGCACGCTCACGCCGGAGGAACTGGCGGCACGGGCAGCGGCCAATGGCGTCGAGCTCTGGGCGCTGACCGACCACGACGAGATCGGCGGCCAGCACCGCGCGGCCGCCGCGGCCCACGCCCACGGCATGAAGTACCTCACGGGCACCGAGATCTCCGTCACCTTCGCCGACGAGACGGTCCACATCGTCGGCCTCGGCTTCGATGCCGACGACGAGGGCATGCAGCGCGGCTTGGCGCAGACGCGCGGCGGCCGCGGCAACCGCGCGCTGGAGATCGCCGCCGGCCTGGCCGCCGCCGGCATCCCCGGCACCTACGAAGGCGCGCTGAAGTACGCCGGCAACCCGGCCCTCATCTCCCGCACCCATTTCGCCCGCTACCTGGTGGAGACGGGCGTGTGCCGGGACACCGGCGAGGTGTTCCGGCGCTACCTGACGGAAGGCAAGCCGGGCTACGTGCCGCACCGCTGGGCCGGCCTGAAGGATGCAGTGCGCTGGATCCGCGAGGCGGGCGGCGTGGCGGTGATCGCCCATCCGGCCCGCTACAAGTTCACCGCCAACGAGGAATACGCGCTGTTCACCGAATTCAAGGCCCACGGCGGCGGCGCCGTCGAAGTCGTGACCGGCAGCCACACCACGGCGGAATACGCGAAGTACGCCGAGACCGCGCTCGAATTCGGCCTCGCCGCCTCGCGCGGCAGCGACTTCCACAGCCCCGGCGAGAGCCACACCGACCTCGGCCAGCTGCCCTTCCTGCCGCAGCAACTCACGCCGGTCTGGGACCTGCTGGCGGACCGGATCCAGTGAGCGCCGTTGCGGCGGCGCTGCCGCGGCCGAACGCCCTGGCCGGGATCGCGATGACGGTCGGCGCCTGCGCCTGCTTCGCGGCCCTGGACACCACCACCAAATGGGTGACTGCGACCGTCCCCCTGCTGATGGCGCTGTGGGTGCGCTATTTCTTCCAGGCCGCGGCGACCACGGCGATCGTGCTGCCGACGCGCGGCCGCGCCGTCTGGCGCACCCGGCGCCTGGCGTGGCAACTGGTGCGCGGCTTCCTGCTGCTGGCCAGCAGCCTGCTCGCCTTCCTGAGCCTGCGCTACATGCCGGTGGGCGAATTCACCGCGATCGTGATGATCACGCCGCTGGCGGTGACGGTGCTGGCAGCCACCGTGCTGAAGGAGCACGTCTCGGCGCTGCGCTGGCTCCTGGTGGTGGGCGGCTTCGCCGGCACGCTGATCATCATCCGCCCCGGCGCCAGCCACTTCGGCTGGAGCAGCCTGCTGCCGCTGGCGCTGGTCGCCTCCAATTCGGCCTTCCAGGTGCTCACCAGCCAGCTGGCCCGCACCGAGGATCCCGTGACCATGCACCTCTACACGGGGTGGACCGGCACCTTGCTCGCTTCGCTGGCGCTGCCCTTCGTCTGGACCTCGCTGCCGGACCTGCGCCTGTGGGCGGCGCTGTGCTTCATGGGGCTGACCGCCACGGTCGGCCACTTCCTCCTGATCCTGGCCTTCTACCGCGCGCCGGCGGCGACGCTGATGCCCTACCTGTACACGCAGATCGCCTTCGCGGTCCTCGGCGGCGTCCTGGTCTTTTCGCATGTCCCGGATCACCTCTCGGTCATCGGCATGGGCATGATCGCGGTCTGCGGCGCCGCCGGCGCCTGGCTGAGCGCGCGCGAGCGGCGCGCGGCAGCGAGCTGAAGCCATGGCCCAATATTTCGAACTGCACCCGGAGAACCCCCAGCCGCGCCTGTTGAAGCAGGCCGTGGCGATCCTCAACGCCGGCGGCGTGGTGGCGGTGCCCACCGATTCGAGCTACGCCATCGCCTGCCACCTCGATGACAAGTCGGCCGCCGACCGGCTGCGGCAGATCCGCCGGGTCGACGAGAAGCACCTCCTCACGATGCTGTGCCGCGACCTGAGCGAGCTGTCGAACTACGCGCGCGTCGACAACAAGCAGTACCGGCTGCTCAAGGCGATCACGCCGGGGGCCTACACCTTCATCCTCGACGCGACGCGCGAAGTGCCGCGGCGCGTGAGCCATCCGCAGCGCAAGACCATCGGCATCCGCGTGCCGGACCACCGCGTGCTGCAGGGGCTGCTGGAAGCGCACGGGGCGCCGCTGCTGGCGACCACCCTGTTCGCGCCGCAGGATGCCGACCCGATGAACGACCCGGAGGAAATCCGCGGCCGCTTCGAAAAGCAGCTCGATGCGGTGATCGGCGCCGGGCCCTGCCCGGACCAGCCCACCACCGTGGTGGACCTCACGCCGATGCAGACCGGCGGCGACGCGATCCTGGTGCGCCAGGGCCGCGGCGACCCGGCGGCCCTGGGGCTCTGAGAGCCCGCCGGCAACGGTCTGACACAATGGGGACGTGGACCCCAATACGATCCAGACCCTCCTGATCTACGCCCTGCCGGTGCTTTTCGCGATCACCGTGCACGAGGCCGCGCACGGCTATGTCGCGCGCCATTTCGGCGACAACACGGCCTACATGATGGGCCGCGTCACGCTCAACCCGTTCAAGCACATCGATCCCATCGGCACCATCCTGATGCCGCTGATGCTGTACTTCGCGACCTCCGGCAACTTCCTCTTCGGCTATGCCAAGCCGGTGCCGGTGAACTTCGGCGCGCTGCGCCACCCCAAGCGCGACAGCGTGTGGGTCGCACTGGCCGGACCCGCCTCCAACTTCATCCAGGCGATCCTCTGGGCCCTGCTGTTCACCGTCCTGGTCGCGGCCGGCGTCGACGAGCGCTTCTTCCTCCTCATGGCCAAGGCCGGCGTCCTGAGCAACCTGGTGATGTGGGCCTTCAACCTGTTCCCGCTGCCGCCGCTCGATGGCGGCCGCGTGCTGGTGGGCGTGCTGCCGGCGCGGCAGGCCTATGCCCTGAGCCGCATCGAGCCCTGGGGCTTCTTCATCGTGATGGGCCTGGTGGTGGCCGGCGTCGTCAGCACCTTCTGGCTGCGGCCGCTGATCGGGGCCGGCTACTGGATCCTCGACCTGCTGCTTTCCCCCCTGAATTTCCTGCTTCGTTGACCGCATGAGCGAAACCGTCCGCTACCTCACCGGCATCACCACCACGGGCACGCCGCACCTGGGCAACTACGTGGGCGCGATCCGCCCCGCGGTGCAGGCCAGCCGCCGCGCCGGCGCCGAGAACTTCTACTTCCTGGCCGACTACCACGCGCTGATCAAGTGCGACGAGCCGGCGCGCATCCAGCGCTCCACGCTGGAGATCGCCGCCTGCTGGCTGGCCGCGGGGCTGGACCCCGAGCAGGTCTTCTTCTACCGCCAGTCCGACATCCCCGAGGTGACGGAGCTGACCTGGCTGCTCACCTGCGTCACCGGCAAGGGCGTGCTCAATCGCGCCCACGCCTACAAGGCGCAGGTCGACAAGAACACGGCGGCCGGCGCCGACGTCGACACCGACGTCACCATGGGCCTGTTCATGTACCCGGTGCTGATGGCCGCCGACATCCTGATGTTCCAGGCGCACCGCATCCCGGTCGGCCGCGACCAGGTGCAGCACATCGAGATGGCGCGCGACATGGCGCAGAGCTTCAACCACCTGTACGGCGAGCACCTGGTGCTGCCGGAAGCGCAGATCGACGAATCGGTGGCCCTGCTGCCCGGCCTGGACGGCCGGAAGATGAGCAAGAGCTACGACAACGTGATCGGCCTGTTCAGCCCGCGCGAGCAGGTGCGCAAGCAGATCTTCTCGATCGTGACGGATTCGCGCGCCCCCGGCGAGCCCAAGGAGGCGGAAGGCTCGGCGCTGTTCCAGATCTTCCAGGCCTTCGCCTCGCCGCAGGAAACGCAGGCGCTGCGCGAGGCCTACGCCGCCGGCATCGCCTGGTCCGATGCCAAGCAGCTGCTGTTCGAGCGCATCGACCGCGAGATCGCGCCCATGCGCGCGAAGTACGAGCACCTGGTCGCGCACCCGCAGGAACTCGAGGACGTGCTGCAGGCCGGCGCCGCCAAGGCGCGCACCCGTGCCACGCCGCTGATGCGCGAACTGCGCGAGGCCGTCGGCCTGCGCCGGCTGGCTAGCGTGGCGGCGGGCGCGAAGAAGGACAAGGGCAAGGCCAGCCTGCCGGCCTTCAAGCAGTACCGCGAGGCCGACGGGCTGTTCTACTTCAAGTTCGTCGACGCGCAGGGCCGGCTGCTGCTGCAAAGCGCCGGCTTCGCCTCGCCCAGGGAAGCGGGGCAGGTCATCGCCGCGCTCAAGGCTGCGCAGACCCTGCCGCAGGACGGCAAGGCCGCCCCCGCCGAGGGCGTGCTGCCTCAGCAGGTGGAAGCGGCGCTGAAGGAGCTTGCCGATGCCGCAAACGAAGGTGTTAACACCTAACTCCTCACGCGTGAAGCGTTATCCTTGACGGCTAGTCGCAGGAATGACATTGAACCCTACCATGAACGTGTACGTCATCGACGACCACCCGCTGATGCGGGAAGCGGTCGTGATGCTGATGCGCCGGATGCGCCCCGGTGCCAACGTCGTCGAGCTCGATCGCATCGGTGGGATCGAGGCCGCGGTGAAGCAGCACGGCGCGCCGGACCTGATCACGCTCGACCTGAAGCTGCCGGACACCACCGGCACTTCGGGCGTGCATGAACTCAAGAACCTGTTCCCGGAAACGCCGCTGGCCGTGCTCTCCGCCTCGCCCTCGAGCGACGCGGAAGAGGCCTGCATCGAGGCCGGCGCCGACATCTACATCGAGAAGTCCTCGGGTGCGCAGGAGATCGGCAACGCCTTGCGCGCGCTGCTCTCCGCCGACGGCCAGTTCGAGGAACTCGCACCCACGGACAACAAGCTGTCCAAGCGCCAGAAGCAGTTGATCGTGATGCTCGATCGCGGGCTGTCCAATCGCGAGATCGCCGACGAACTCGGGATCAGCGAGCACACGGTCAAGGTGCACCTGTGGCGCCTGTTCCGCCGGCTCGGGGTCAAGAGCCGCACCCAGACGATCCACTACGCGCGCACCCACGGCCTGCTGGCCAGCTGAAGCCCCCGCCGGGCGATCAGGGCCCGGTGGCTTCCTCGTGCTCCGGGTACAGCTGCGCCATCGCGGCACTGGCGCGCTCGCTCGCTTCGTGGGCGTCGGTCGGCTGCAGCTGCAGGCGGAACACCGTGCCGCGGCCGACGCGGGAGCGCAACGTGAGCGGATGCCCCAGGATGTGCGTCAGCCGCGCCACGATGTACAGCCCGAGCCCGAAGCCTTCCTCGGTGCCGCTGTGCCCCGGCACCTTGTAGAACTCGCGGAAGATCTCCCGCTGGTGCGCCGGCGCGATGCCGGCACCCGTGTCCCAGATCTCGATGCGCATGCCGGCCGGCGTGCAGCGCGAAGCCACCAGCACGCCGCCCTTCTGCGTGTACTTCACCGCGTTGGAGATGAGGTTGCCGACGACGCGCTGCAGCAGGATCGGGTCGGAGCGGACGGTTCCCGGGCACACGTGCATGCGCAGCGCCAGGCCCTTGGCCTGGCACAGGGGCCGGTACTGCAGCTCCAGGCTGCGCAGCAGCTTGGCGAGATCCACCGCCTCCACGTTCAGCCGCACCTTGCCCGAGTCGAGCCGCGCCAGGTCGAACAGTGAATCGAACAGGTGGTTGACGGCCTTGGTCGCCGCCACGATCTTGGGCGCCAGCTCGTTCACCAGTTCCGGCTCGCCGCGCAGCCAGTCGGCGTACAGCCCCAGCGCGTGCACCGGCTGCCGGATGTCGTGGGCGGCGCTGGCCAGGAAGCGGTTCTTGATCTCCACGGCGTCCAGCGCCGCCTGCGTCTGGCGGGTGAGGGACTCGATCAGCTGCATGTTGCGGTACTGCAGCTCGAAGTTGCGCCGCAGCGTCTCGTGCAGGCGCTCGCCCGCGATGCGCAGCACCTGCCAGAAGATCACGAGCAGCAGTGCCACCCACCAGTGGTACACGGGGCCCTGCAGCTGCAGTTCGACCACCATGCGCCACGCCATGACGGCCAGCGAGGTGCCGGCCAGGATGTCCAGGTAGGCCCGCATCACGCCGAGGCGCGCCGACAGGCTGTTGATCGAGAACATCGCCAGCCCCGCCATGATCAGCCAGCAGATGTACTGGTCGCCCAGGGGCGAGCGGTCGAAATAGAGCTCGGTCGTGAGACCCCAGACCAGCGCCGAGACCGGCCACACCCACAGGCGGCGGCGGAAGAACGCCAGGTGCGCCTGCGTCGGCTGCCCCATGACCTGGGTGCGGTACTCCTGGATCACCCACAGGCGCCAGGCGGCCACCGCCACCCAGACCACGACCCAGGCGATCAGGCGCTCCGGTTCGTTGTCGTCCGACAGGATGCCCACCACCATCGCCACCAGCAACAGCGCCAGCCACTGGGTACTGCGCTGCGTGCGCATCAGGCTGCGAACCAGTTCGCCCTCCACCCACTCTCGTTCGGCCGATGTGGCGGGGGCGGGCAGGGACTCCGGTTTCATCGTCCGAGTCTAGAACATCGCCTGTCTGCAGCTTCCGATGCTGCGCGCGCGTGCGAAGGACCTCACCGACATAGCTAGAGGCATCGTCCTACAAGCTGCGCAGCGCATTGCGCACAGACTCTGCCGTTGCGTTGGCCTGACGCCCACCAAGCCGGCAACGCAAGACCCTGGACAGCGGGCGAGCCCCCCGCGTTCGCAGACCAACCTAGACGAGGACCCCATGGAACAATCCGTCCACGATGCCGACAACATGAAGCCCGCCACGAAGAAGTCGCTGCGCGGTTTCGCTGCGATGGATCCGCAGCGCCAGCGCGAGATCGCCAGCCTCGGCGGCCGCGCGGCGCACCAGAGCGGCCACGCGCACGAGTTCACCAGCGAGGAAGCGCGCGCCGCCGGCAAGAAGCGCCACGCACGCGCGACGGCGTCCGCCGTCAGCGAAGCTCCCCGCGCCTGATCCCCGCGGGCAACGGACCACGCGCTGCGCGCCAGGCTCCGCGGGCCGCCAGGCCCGCGCCGGCGCCGATCCGGGGGTGGCTGCCACGCCATCCACACAGGACGCGGGAACCTTGCCCCTGTCGCTCTGCCCCTCCCCCTCTTCCCCGCCCCTGCGCCGGCCGTGGCCCCCCGCCTCGCCGGCGCAGCCGCTTGCGCCCCGCGGCCTTGCGTCGCGCCCCGCCCCCGCGCACGTGTCGATGGCTGCCTACAGGACCGGCGGCGCGCGTCCGACACGCTGCGGCCGGGCAACTTCGCAAACTGCCCGGAAACATCCGCACATACTTTTTCAATGGCAGATACCAAGGGCATGGCGAAGACTTCCACCCGATCCCTGTGGAAGGGCGCCATCACGTTCGGGCTGGTGCACATCCCGGTCGGCCTCTATTCGGCGACCGAGGAAACCGACGTCGATTTCGACTGGCTGGACCGCCGCACCCTCGACCCGGTGGGCTACAAGCGCATCAACAAGCGCACCGGCAAGGAGATAGCCAAGGAGGACGTGGTCAAGGGCGTCCAATTCAGCAAGGGCCAGTACGTGGTGCTGTCGCCGGATGAAATCGCCGAGGCCTACCCCCGCACCACCCAGACGATCGAGATCGCGGCCTTCATGGACGTGAACGAGGTGCCCTTCGTCTATCTCGAGAAACCCTACTACACGGCACCGATCAACAAGGGCGAGAAGGTCTATGCCTTGCTGCGCGAGGCCCTCAGGGAAACCGGCAAGGCGGCGCTCGCGCGGGTGGTGATCCGCAGCAAGCAGCACCTGGCGGTGGTGCTGCCCTGCGGCCCGGCGCTGGTGCTGAACCTGCTGCGCTGGGGCGGCGAGATCCGGTCCTGGGAGGGCCTGAACCTGCCGGCGCAAGGCAAGGCGGCCGGCATCCGCGACACCGAGCTGGCCATGGCCAGGCACCTGATCGAGGAGATGAGCGGCCACTGGCACGCGGACGAACTGCGCGACAACTTCCACGACGCGGTGATGAAGCTGGTGGAAGCCAAGGCGAAGGCGGGTGAGGCGAGCACCGTCGAACCGCTGGAGCCGGCCCCCGACGCGCAGGGCGCCGACGTCATCGACCTGACCGAATTGCTGCGCCGCAGCCTCAAGGGCGGCGCGAAGGCGGCGCCCGCCCCGGCGCCGGCCAGAGCGCCGGCGCAGAAGGCTGCGAGCCGGTCCCGCACCGCCAGCCAGCGGCCGGAGGCGGAACGCGCCGTGGCGGCCGCCAGCCCGCGCAAGAAGGCCGGCAAGTCCGCAGCGAAGAAAAGCCCCCCTGCAACGACGCGCGCCAAGCGTGCGGCCTGAAGCCCGATCCGATGGACTCCACCCTCTACCTGGCCTTCTGGCTTCTCGCCGTGCTGATCGCGATCGGCGTCCTCAGCTGGGTGCTGGCGCGCCACCAGGGCCGCCACGACCTGCGCCGCCAGCAGGCCCAGCGCCTGCTGCAGGCCCTGGAACGCTATTCGGAATGGGTGTGCGCCCAGCGCCTGGCCGCCGTGTTCCAGGGCGAGCCCCCGGAAGCGGCGGAGGCGCTGGACGACGCCTGCACCATCCGCATGGCCTGGTTCCCGGAACTGGCCGGCGACATGGCGCAGCTGGTGGCCGTCCACAACCGCATCATCAGTTTCCTGGGCACGCAGCAGGCGCTGTGGCTGCGCGACCCCGAGCACTGGCTGGAATCGGACCACGACAAGCGCTTCATGGCGCTGTGGCGCCAGCACCGGTTCGCCCTGCAGGCGGTGCTGGCGGGGCTCGAACAGGTGACCAGCGTCAAGATCCAGCCCGCTGCCCCGCGGCGCGAATCGACTTATGCTTGAACCTCTTTCCGGCGAAGCGGAGCAACCCATGAGGCCCCTAGGCACCCTTGGCGCAGTGGCAGCCGGCGCGCTGGCCATGTACTACCTCGACCCAGAGCTGGGGGCGCAGCGCCGCCGGCTGCTGGCCGAACTCGTTCGCAGCGGCCTGCCGCAGGAGAGGCGGCAGGCTCGCCAGCGCACGCGCGCGTACCACCGCGTCACCCAGGCCGACCCGCAAAGCGACGCCGACCTGCGCGACCAGATCCAGACCCGGCTCGGCCGGCTGGTGAGCCATCCCGACACGATCGACGTCAGCGTCGACAACGGCGTCGTCCGCCTGGGCGGCCGCGTGCTGTCCAAGGAACGCGACGGCCTGCTGGAGCAGGTGCAGCAGATGCGCGGCGTGCAGAAGCTGGTGAACGCGATGGCCTCGGTGGACGATCCGCAGGACATGGGTCGGCGGCCCGGGCGCGCCGCCTCGGCGGAGGAGCCGGCGGCGCCCGGCGAACCGCAGCCGGTTCGCTGAGTCCCGGCGCGATCGGTTACGGATCCGGGCCAGCGCCGTCGCTACGATGTGGCCGCCCCCGACGCCATGAGCCGAACTGCCTTCTTCGCCGCCGCCGCCGTGCTGGTCAGCCTGGTGCTGCTGGGCCTGTCCATGGTCCTGCACTCCTGGGGCGGCATCGTGCTGCTGTTGCTCGGCGCCGGCGCGGTCGCGTGGTACCGGGCGCAGGTGGCCGAGGGCGAGGCCGCCGAACGCTTCTTCGGCGACATGGGAGAGGAAACGCGGCTGACCAACTTCCAGGCCGGTTCGGCCAGCGAGATGCCGCAGGATTCGCGCCTGCCCCGACCGCCCCAGCCGCCCGGCGGCCCGCAGTGACATGGCTCAGTCGACCTGACCGGCACCCGCGGGGGCGCGGTTCCCACGCGCCGCGCAGGACGCCTCCGACACGCCGGCCGAGCTGACCCTCCTAAGTTGCAGGCAACAGCCTGAACTCCTGGAGGTGTCCGTGAAAACCATACTGAGATCCACCGCGCTGGCAGCGATGCTGCTGGCGCCCCTGGCCGCGAGCTTCGTCGCGGCGCCTGCGCAGGCGGCCACCGCCCGCGCCGCCACCCCGCAGATCACGAACATGTCCCTCAACTCGGACTCCGGCCTCTCCCCCGGGGCCACGCTGCGGGTGCAGTTGTACGCGACGCCGAATGCGCGCCGGGCCACGCTGACGCTGGGGGACAACGGGCCGGCGGTGCAACTGCGCCAGCAGTCGGCCGGCAACTACGCCGGCTCCTACGTCGTGCGGCGCAGCGACCGCATCGATCCGACGACGCTGATGACCGCGCGGGTGACCTTCGGCGAGCGGGTCTATTCGCGCAAGTTCAACTTCCCGCCGTCGTTCCAGGCCCTGGCCATGGGCGCGGCCGCGGCGCCGCCTGCTGCCACGGCCCAGGCCCCGGCCATCGAGCGCTTCGTGCTGCGGTCCCCGGGCCGGCTCGAGCCCGGAAGCGAACTGCGCTTCCGCCTGGTGGGCGCGCCGGGCGGCGATGCCTGGATGGACATCCCGGGCGTGATCCGGGGGGTCGACCTCAGCGAAGTGCGGCCTGGCGTCTATGAGGGCACCTACACGGTCCGCCGCCGCGACGACCTGGATGCCTTCCGCAATGCCGTCGCCACGCTGCGCAGCGGCAGCCAGCGCCAGACGGCACGGGTGGACCTGCGCGGCGAGGATCGCGACGTCGGCGCCCGCCGCGACGAGCGCGCGCCGCAGATCAGCGAGCTCACGCCGGCCAACGGCGAGCGCGTCGCGGAACGGGGCCGCACGCAGGTGCGCGCCCACCTGTCCGACGAAGGCAGCGGCATCGATCCCGCCTCGGTGCGCCTGCGCCTGAACGGTCGCGACGTGACCGCCGATGCCCGGGTGACGCCCGAGGAACTGCACTACCGGGCCGACCTCGACCCGGGACGCTATACCGCCGAAGTGACGGTGCGCGACCAGGCCGGCAACGCCAGCACCAAGAGCTGGTCCTTCGACGTCACGCCGGGCGAGCGCTTCAGCGGGCCGGCGGGCGCCGAGCTGCCGCTGCAGATCACCAGCCACAGCAACAACATGGTGGTCGATGCGGCCGGCAACCTGTCCATCCAGGGCCGCACCGTGCCCCACGCGAACGTGCGGGTGCAGGTGGAGGCCGTGGCCAACGTCGCCGGAGTGCTGGGCGTGACCCAGCCGGTGGCGGACCAGTCCGTGCAGGCGGACCGCAACGGCTACTTCGGCGTGGCCCTCGCGCCGCGCGGCGGCCTGCCCATTCCGGGGACACGCTACGACCTGCGGGTCACCGCCACCAGCGGCAGCCAGACGGCGGAAGAACACCTCACGCTGATCCAGCGCCAGGGCTGACGCGACGCCGCTTCCCTAGCCAGCCCCGCTGCGGCGGGGCTTTTCTTTGTGCGGCCTGACGGGCGGACGGAACACGGGGCCGAGCGGGGTTGGCAGAAGTCCCCGGCTCGGAGATACTTCTTGAAACAGTTGTGAGGAATCAGATTCATCCAGCTGTTCCAGGTTTCGATGTCGTGGGGACGGGCTGCAGACAGGGCCCGCTGTAAGCCCGGCGCGTTGCGCGCCGGGCTTTTTTTTCTGGCGGGTGGGGCTCAGGCCAGCCGCAGGGCGATCGCTTCCACCACGACGAAGGCGCAGCAGGCGACCAGCAGCAGCAGCCATGCACCCGGCTTGCCGCGCGGCAGCAACACCGCGGCAGTTGCGCGGCGCGACTCTTCCGAGTGGCGGCCCTCGTCCTCCGGCACCGGCGCGCAGGGAGCCTGGGCCTCAGGCTCGGCAGCGAGGGGGGGATAGTGGGACGAAGCGAACATGCGGGTCTCCGTGAGCCGGACTGTAACGCCATCCTCATGCATAACGGCGGCCGTCATTTGCGCGGGGTCAATTCCGGGCGTCTGAGACCGCCGCGCAACAGATGTTGGACCCGGGTTTCAGCCCGAAGTGCCCGGCAATGCGTACGGAAGTGAGCCGGCCCAGCGGCGCGCCACCGTCACAGCCCGTACCGGGCGACAGTGCGCTGCGTCCGACAGGAGCCCTTGCCTTGCCCGCCGAAAATGGACCGGTCGGAAGCGCGAAAGGAGACCACCATGCCGAAGAAATCCGGGGTCGACATGCCCAGCACGCTGGAGCGCTCGCCGAAGAAGGCGCAGCGCACCTACGCCGAGACGCTCAAGCACGCGGAAGCCGAGTACGGCAAGGGCGAGCGCGCCAGCCGCACGGCCTATGCGTCGCTCAAGCACAGCTTCGAGAAGGTGGGCGACCACTGGGAAGCCAAGGACCACAAGGGCCCGTCGGACCCGCGGTCAACCAGGACGACGAAGGAAAAGCGCGCCGGCAAGGGCGAGACCTTCGGCGGCGTCGACGCGATCGGGCACACCCGCCAGGAGCTGTACGAGCGCGCCCGGCAGCTCGATGTGCCGGGCCGCTCCTCCATGGACAAGAAGGCGCTGGCCCGGGCGATCGCCAAGAAGCAGAAGTAGCCGTCAGGCCGGGTGCGGCGCCATCAGCTCGCTCTTGCGGGCCTCGAGCTGCGTCGCGAGCTGCATCAGGTCCAGGCCCTGCGCCTTGCGGGCCTGCGGGAACATCTTCTCGCGCTCGTCGTTCACGTGGTGCAGCACCGCGTCTTCGAGTTCGAGCATCAGGCGTGCGTCGGTCGGCGTGTTCTCCACTTTCGAGATCAGCTCGCGCGCTTCCTGGTGCTCCTTGCGCGAATGCTGCAGGAGCTGCTGGTCGCCGGTGGCGCGGCCGAAGGCGGGATAGAAGATCTCTTCCTCGATCTGCGCATGGACGGTGAGTTCCTGGCAGATCTGCTGCGCCAGCAGGCGCTTGCGGTTGTCGTCATGCGCGGTCTTGTACTGCTGGAACAGGGCTGCGACCTTGTTGTGGTCGGCATCGAGCAAGGCGAGTGCGTCCTGCTGGGGCATGTTGTTTTCTCCGGTAGTCGTTACGATCCTTCAAGATACGCGCCGTGTGCGCGGCGACAGCCCGAGGGCGGGCGGTTCCAGCGTAGGCGCAGGCTGACGCGCGGGCTGGCGCGGCCCGGCCGCCAGGCTGCCGTAGCGCCTCAGGCCGGACGGATCACCCGGCAGGGATTGCCGGCGGCGAACATGCCGGCCGGGATGTCGCGGGTGACGACGCTGCCCGCACCCACGACCGCGCCATCCCCGATCTGCACGCCCGGCAGGATCACGGCGGCGCCACCGATCCAGACATCCGATCCGATCGTGACCGGCCTGCCGTACTCCTGCCGGCGGCGCAGTGCCGCATCCATCGGGTGCAGGGCGGTATAGACCTGCACGGCGGGCCCGAACAGCGTGTGCGAGCCGATGCGCACGCGGCAGACATCGAGCACCACGCAGTTGAAGTTGAAGTAGACGTGTTCGCCCAGCTCGATGTTCCCACCGTAGTCGCAGAAGAATGGCGCGGTCACGTAGACGCTCTCGCCGCCGGCACCGAACAGTTCCTGCAGCACCTGCCGCCGCCCGGGATCGTGCGGAGACAAGGCGTTGATGCGCGCACAGAGCAGGCGGGCACGCTCGCGGGCGGCCACCAGTTCGGGATCCTGGGCGTCGTACGGTTCGCCCGCCAGCATCCGCTCGCGTTGGCTGGTCATCGGACGATTGTGCGTGCGCCGCGGGAGCCGGCAACGCTGGGCCGCCGCGGCGAAGAACGGGCCGGCAAACGCCGGCGCTAGCCGGCGTGGGAAGCCGCGGCGCTCGTTGCGGCCTGGGCAAAGGCCCGCGTCGCCGGCAGGCCGAGCCGGCGGCGCAAGCCATCCTCGTACTCCCAGTCCGCGGCGCAGTCGCCGTCGCAGAACAGGCGGTCCTGGATGCCTTCCGTGTTGCCGCAGTTGTGGCAGCTGCCCGCGGGCCGCAGCACGCTCAGGCGCTGGCGCTGCGCCGCCAGCGCGTGCGTCAGGTGGCGCTGCTCGGAATCGAATGCGAGATCGGCTTCGTCTGCCATGGTTGGTCCCTGCGTGACGGTTCGCGCGAAGATGCGACCCTGTAGCTGCGCATTCTTCGGCGTGCGCCTGCAGGCGGGCTGTCCACCCTTGGCAGAGGTTGCTGTAGGACGGCCGCGTGGCGTGCCGCCGGCAGGCATCGGGGCGCGCGTCGGAGCGCGGCGCGCCTGCGATGGCCGGTGCATGTTTCGCGTGCACGCCGCGCCCATCGTGCAAGGCCTTGATTTCATTGCGGATGCGCCGGGGCGCTGCGGCGCGCTGCATGCCGCCCGTGTACTTCGAAGCGGGCCGCGCCGGCGGCGGGCTGCCGGTGCGCAGGCGCAAGTGCTTGATCCTGAACGCAATCCACGGCCCGCGCGGCGCATGGCACGGCTGATGCTCTGGCTTCGACAGACAACAACGGAGAAGACCATGACAGCACTGCGCACCACCCTCGCCTTCAACGGCCCGATGTCCGCTGAACGCGCCACTCCGGCTCTCGCGACGCGGGTCCCCGGGCTGCTGAAGAACATGGTCCTGTTCCTCGCCTCGCCCTTCATCGGCCTCGCCTATGCGGTGCTGCTTCCCTTCGTCGGCCTCGGCATGCTGCTCTGGTGCGCCATCGAAGGGGCGAGGAAGCCGGCACCCACGGCAGCCGCAGCCGCCGAAGAACGGCCCGCGGCTGCGGCGGTACAGGTCGAAGCGCTGCCGGCGGTGCAGGTCGCTGCCGCCGAAGAAACGCAGGCCGCCGGCAGTGTCGCGATGCTGTTGCTCGAGCTGCTGGCCGCGCCCTTCGCCGGTCTCGCCTTCGTGATCGCGCTGCCCTTCGTGGCGCTGGGGGCCCTCGCCTGGACGGCCGGCAAGGCAGCATTCGCCCCCGCCGCCTGACCCGCCTTGCACTTGAACGAAAGGGCTGCGCCGGCAGCCCTTTCATTCAATTCCGGAAAGGCCGCGACCGGAACAATCCGCTCCTTCCATCCCACAAGGAGCGCCCGATGCACCCCCTCCCCCGGCCCGCCGCACTCGCCCTGCTCGCCCTCGCCGCCGCCATCGCCGGCTGCAGCACCCCTCCCGCCAACCTGGACCTCTCGCTCGACAAGCCGACCGCCGCCGGCGTGTACCGGGTGGCGCTGGTGCCGCCGCCGCAGCCGCCCGCGATCAACCAGCTCCACGCCTGGCGGGTGAAGCTGGCC
Organism: Ramlibacter alkalitolerans; assembly: GCF_016722765.1. Lineage (GTDB taxonomy): Bacteria > Pseudomonadota > Gammaproteobacteria > Burkholderiales > Burkholderiaceae_C > Ramlibacter > Ramlibacter alkalitolerans. Next base: position 214,996 of record NZ_JAEQND010000007.1, read on the forward strand.
ACCGCCGACGGCGCCCCCGTCGTCCATGCACGCTTCGCCGTCGACGGCGGCATGCCCCAGCACGGTCACGGCCTGCCGACGCAGCCGCGGGTGACGCGCGAGCTCGAGGCTGGCACCTACCTGCTCGATGGCATGAAGTTCAGCATGACGGGCTGGTGGGAGTTGAAGCTCGCCATCGACGCCGCCGCGGGCCCCGACAAGATCACGTTCAACACCGTCGTCGATGCGCCGAGGACCACGGCGGCGAGGAACACGCATGAATAAGGCCCTGGCGATCGCAGGCGCCGGCATCGCCCTCCTGCTGGTGTCGGTCGTGGCAGCGCAGGACGGCGCGCCGCGCGACCGCTGGACGGCGCAGGAAATCGCCACGATCGCCTCGATGCAGCTGAAGGAGGCCGGCCCGCCGCCGGCGGACCCGTCGAATGCGTACGAGGCGAAGCCGCAGGCCGCTGCCCTGGGTCGCGCCCTGTTCCACGACACGCGCCTGAGCGGCAATGGCAAGGTCGCCTGCGCGAGCTGCCACGACGCCGACCGACAGTTCCAGGACGGCCGCAAGGTCGGCCAGGGCGTGGGGACGGGCAAGCGCCGCACCATGCCCGTCATGGGCGCGGCGCACGCGCCCTTCCTGTTCTGGGACGGCCGCAAGGACAGCCTGTGGTCGCAGGCCCTCGGGCCGCTGGAGGATCCGGCCGAACACGGCGCCAATCGCGTCATGCTGGTGCGGACCGTGGCTGCCCGGTATCCCGGGGAGTACGCGCAGGCCTTCGGCCCGCTGCCGGAGCTCGGGCCCTTGCCGGCCGCCGCCTCGCCCGTCGGCAGCGCGTCGGAGCGGGCGGCCTGGGAGGCCCTGCCCGCCTCCACGCGCACGGCGGTGAACCGCGTGTTCGCCAACATGGGCAAGGCGATCGCCGCCTACGAGCGGCAGGTGCGCCACGGCGAATCCCGGTTCGACCGCTATGCGGCCGCCACCGTGGCGCGCGATGGCCGCGGACAGGAAGTGCTCTCGCCGGCGGAAGTGCGCGGCCTGCGGCTCTTCCTCGGCCCGGGCCAGTGCGCGACCTGCCACAACGGCCCGCTCCTGACGGACCACGCCTTCCACAACACCGGCGTCCCGCCCGCGCAAGCGGCGCAGCCGGATCGGGGCCGCGCCGGCGCCGTCGCGAAGCTGCAGCAGGACGAATTCAACTGCCTGGGTCCGTACAGCGACGCCGGCGAACAGGATTGCGGGGAGCTGCGCTTCCTGGCCACGAACGACGCCGGCCAGCTCGCCGCCTTCCGGACGCCGGGCCTGCGCAACGTGGCGGAGCGCGCGCCGTACATGCACGCGGGCCAGTTCTCCACCCTGGAGGAGGTGCTCGATCACTACCGGCGCTCGCCGGCGGCCGTGCTCGGTCACAGCGAACTGGCACAGGCCGGCGAGAAGCACCGGGAACGGCAGCCGATCCGCCTCTCCGCCTCCGACCTGCAGGACTTGGCGGCTTTCCTGGGCACGCTCACCGGGCCCGTCGTTCAGCCGAAGTGACGTTGCGGGTCCCGCTGCCGCGCGGCCAGCGGCCCCGTCATCCGCATCGCCGAGGGCGCGAGTCCGAACATGGTGCGCGCGGTGCGCGACAGGTGCGCCGAATCGGCGAAACCGGCCGAATGCGCGGCCCGCGACAGCGTTTCGCCCTCCATCAGGCGGTCCCAGACCTGCAGGAGACGGCGCCACAGGGCGTAGGTGCGAAGCGGCATGCCGGTCTCCTGCACGAACAGGTGGCGCAGGCGGCTGGGCGAGAGCTTGACGGCCGCGGCGAGCTCCTCCAGCACCACGCCGTCGTCGCCGCGTTCGCGGATCAGGGCGATCGCCTGCAGCACGCGCGGATCCGAAGCCTCCTGCCGCACCGTGCGCGACAGGCCTTCGACCAGCTGGATCGCCAGCGCGCGCACCGCGTCGGCACTCTGCTCGACGCGCCAGGCCCGTTCGAGTCGCTCCGGCGCCACGGCCAGCGCATCGGCAGGGAGCGCCAGCGGCTGGCCGGCCAGCCTCCTGGTGATGGCCCGCCCTTCCAGCGTCTCCGGCTCGATGAAGATGACGCAGCTCCAGGCGCAGCGGCTGACGTCGATGGCATGCACCGCGCGCGAGGGGACCAGGGTGGCCGCCAGTTCCTGCCAGGCACCGCGGCGACCGAACTGCACCGACAGTCCCGCCGGTGCGCCGAGGGCCAGCTGGATCGCATAGTGCGCATGCGGCGCGATGGCGGCGCCGCCGGCGCCGATGAACATGCAGCCGCCGCTCCAGGCGACGAAATCGCCTTCGTAGTGGGCGCGAGCGGGCGCTTCGGTCATGAGGCTGGCGGCCATGGCGCGAGCGTACTGCGCGGGCGGCGACGAGGCCAGTCGATGCGGGACGGGACAGGCGCGACCCGCGGAGCGGCGCCGCTACGGCGCCTCAGTCTTCCCGCTCTCCCAAGGGCACGTTGCGACCCTTCACCTGCGGATCGAGCAGGTGGATCAGGCTGGCCAGGTCGCGGTCGAGCCGGGCCAGCGTCTTGTCGTCCAGCTTCTTGAGCGCGTCGGGCAGGATGCCCTCGAAAGGGCCGGGCGCCTTGCCCAGGGCCTTGTGGCCGCGCGTGGTGAGGTACAGCTGCACCGCGCGGCGGTCCTCGCCTTCGCGGGCGGAGACGACCATGCCTGCTTCCTGCAGTGCGCGCACCAGGTTGCTGGCGGTCGACTGGTGGACGTCCATGGCCCGGGCCAGCTCCTTGACGCCCACCCCCGCCCGGGCATGGATCACGCTCAGCGCCCACACCTGGGCGCCGGAGATGCCGGAGGTCTTCTCGACCGCGCGGAAATGGCTCTTGACGGCGTTGAACACCACCCGGAAGCGGCGCAGCACCTTGGTTGCCGGATCGACGGGGTGCTGCGTCGCCGGGGCCTTCCTGGGAGTGCCTTTCGCGGCCGTGCTCATGCGTGATCGAATGGCACAGGTCCCACGCGCGTGCGCTGCCGCTTCACCGCGCGGGGTAGACGAAGTCCACGCGGCGGTTCTGCGCCCAGGCGGCCTCGTCGTGGCCGCTCGCGCGCGGCTTCTCCTCGCCCCAGCTGATGGCCTCGACCTGCGTGTCCTTGACACCCAGCAGGCGCAGCGCCCGCTGCACGGCCTCGGCGCGCTTGTTGCCGAGCGCGAGGTTGTATTCCGGGCTGCCGCGCTCATCGGCATTGCCTTCCAGCCGCACCGCGACTTCCGGGTGCCTGGCGAGGTAGGCCCCTTGCAGCTGCACGATGGCCTGGTCCTCGGGGCCGAGACCGAAATCGTCGTAGCCGAAGAAGATGGTGCGCTGGCGGGCCAGCGGGCTGTTGGGGTCCAGGTATTCCGGCCGCGCTGCCGCTTGCGGCGCGGGCGAGGTCGAGGCGGGGGCGGCCGGCCTCACCGTGGCCACCGGCGGCGTCGGCCGCACGGCCACCTCGGGCACGGTCGATTCCGCCGGCTTGGGCGGCGTGCTGCAGGCGGCGAGCACGGCCGTCAGGAGGATGGGAAGGCAGGATCGGATGGGGTTCATGTTCGGCATCGCAAGGGGCGGCGGGACTGCCAGTATATGCATTGGTCCAAATGAACCCGCCACGGCCGGGCGCCGCTGGTCCCGGCGCCTCCCGTACGGGTAAACCCGCGACGCGGCCGTGGAATCGAAGCCAGCCATGCGGGGCGTGCCAGACTTTCGGCATGAAAACGTTGGGACTGCAGCTCCGCTTCCTCATCCCCCTGATCCTGATCCTCGCCGGCGCGGCCTACCTCGCGGTGCCGGTGATGGACCGGCTGACCTTGCGCTGGTTCGCGCGCGACCTCGACATGCGCGGCGTCCTCGTGGCCAACGCGCTCTCCGAGTCCGTCGCCGAGGCGGCCAGCGATACGCGCGGCCGCAAGCTGCAGGCCCTGTTCAGCCGCGCGGTGCTCGACGAGCGCCTGGTGGCGATCGGCCTGTGCTCGCCGACCGGCGAACTGCTGCGCCGCACCGACCATTTCCCCAAGGACATGACCTGCGTGCAGGCGGAGGACCTGGCGAACTCCAAGGGCACCAACCTGCACATCGAAGGCGGCCCGGTGCACGTGAGCGTGCACCCGGTGGCGAGCGAAGCGGGGCCGGTGGGCGAACTGGTGCTGATGCACGACCTGAGCTTCATCGAGCGCCGCAGCCAGGACACGCGGCGCTACCTGGTGATCCTGATCACCGGGCTGGGCGCGGTGATCGCGCTGGTGACGCTGATCGTGGCGCAACTGAGCTGGCGCGGCTGGATCGCAGGCACACGCGCGCTGCTGCATGGCGAAGGCCTGCTGCGGCCCAACTCGCCCGTCTTCCCGGAGCTCGCGCCGCTGGCCGCCGACCTGCGCGAGCGGCTGCGCGAAGTGGAGGACGAGTACAAGCGCCTGCAGGGCGCCGATGCCGACTGGACGCCGCACCGGCTGCAGACGCTGCTGCGCACGCAGATGCGCGGCGACCAGGTGATCGTGGTCTCCAACCGCGAACCCTACATGCACGAGCGCGGCGCCGGCGGCATCGAGATCCGTCGCCCCGCCAGCGGCCTCGTCACCGCCGTCGAGCCGGTGATGCGCGCCTGCTCCGGCACCTGGATCGCGCACGGCAGCGGCTCGGCGGACCGGGAAGTGGTGGACCGCCACGACCACGTGGCGCTGCCCCCCGGGCATGACGAATACCTCCTGCGCCGCATCTGGCTCACGCCGGAGCAGGAACAGGGCTACTACTACGGCTTCGCCAACGAGGGCCTCTGGCCGCTGTGCCACGTGGCGCACGTGCGCCCCGTGTTCCGCGAATCCGACTGGGAGCACTACAAGCGCGTGAACCGCCTGTTCGCCGATGCGGTGGTCGCGGAGGCCCGCAGCGAGGACCCGGTGATCCTGGTGCAGGACTACCACTTCGCGCTGGTGCCGGCGATGGTGCGCGAGCGCCTGCCGCGCGCCACCATCCTGAGCTTCTGGCACATCCCGTGGCCGAACCCGGAATCGTTCGGCATCTGCCCCTGGCGCGCCGAGATCCTGGAAGGCATGCTGGGCAGCACGATCATGGGCTTCCACACGCAGTTCCACTGCAAGAACTTCATGGAAACCGTGGACCGCTACCTGGAAGCACGGATCGAGCACGAACACTCGACCATCACCTTCCACGGCGACCCGACCTTCGTGGAGGCCTACCCGATCTCGATCGAATGGCCGCTGCCCGAACAGGCCCGGACCTGGCCGAGCGTCGGCCAGTGCCGCAGCGAACTGATGGAGCGCCTGGACATCCCGCGCGACCACCGCATCGCCGTCGGCGTCGACCGCTTCGACTACACCAAGGGCATTCTCGAGCGCCTGCACGCGGTCGAACGCATGCTGGAGAAGTACCCCGAATGGCAGAAGCGCTTCACCTTCGTGCAGGTGGCGGCGCCCTCGCGCGGCGCGCTGGAGGAGTACCGGCTGTTCCAGCAACGCATCGCCGCGCAGGTCGACCGCATCAACGACCGCTTCGGGCGGCCCGGCGCGCCGGTGATCCGCCTGCTCGCGCAGCACCATGAGCACGACGAGGTGACCAAGCTCTATCGGGCGGCGGACGTGTGCCTGGTCACCAGCCTGCACGACGGCATGAACCTGGTGTGCAAGGAGTTCATCGCCGCGCGCGACGACGAGCGTGGTGTGCTGATCCTCAGCCGCTTCGCCGGCGCGGCGCGGGAGCTCACCGAAGCACTGATCGTCAATCCCTACCACGTGGAGGAAACGGCGGACGCGCTGTTCCACGCGCTCACCATGCCGCCGGGCGAGCAACGCGAACGCATGGCCAGCCTGCGCAGCACGGTGCACGAATTCAACGTCTACCGGTGGGCCGGGCGCATGCTGTCCGACGCGGCCCGGCTGCGGCTGCGCCAGCGCGTCTCGACCCGGGTGCAGCGCCACGCCGGCTCGGGGACGATCGTGCCCCTGAGCCGCAAGTCCACGCGCTCCTGAGGATGCCCGCGCCGGCCCGTGCCGGCGCCGCAGGCTCACAATGGCAGCATGTCCAGCCTTTCAGCACGGCTCGCGGGATGGCGGCAGACGGCAGGTCTCGGCGTGGCAAGGATGATCCTTTATTTCGCCGCCTACGTCGGGCTTGCCTGGATCAGCTTCATCTATCCGGCCCGCGGGCTGAACATCACGCCCTGGAACCCGCAGGCCGCGCTGGCCGTGGGCCTGCTGCTCTGGCAGCCCCGCAGCTGGTGGCTGGTGTGGGTGGCGGTGGTCTCCGGGGAGGCCCTGGTCGGCAACGAGGCCGTCCCATGGCCCGCGATGGTGCTGTCGGCCGGAACGGTCACCGCGGGATATGCGGCGACGGCGGCGGCGCTGCGCCTGTGGATAGCTCCGAAGCTGCCGGTCGTGACGCGGCGTGACGTGGTCGTGTTCCTCGCCGTCGTCGCCGGGGGTGCCCTGCTCGGCGCGGTGCTGCGGGCCGCCGCGCTCTGGGCCACCGACGTGGTGCCGGCCGCGCGCATCCCCGCCGTGATCCACCGCGCCTTCATCGGCGACTGCGTGGGCCTGGTCGTCACGCTGCCGGTGCTGTGGGTGCTGGCCAGCCGCGAGCGGACGGCCGCCACCCGCACCATGCTGCGCGCGGGCGAGGCCTGGCTGATCGCGGTGGTCACCGCGGTCGCCATGCTGATCGTGTTCGCCCAGCCGACCGAGGAGCAGTTCAAGTACTTCTACCTGCTGTTCCTGCCCGTCGTGTGGGCGGCGGCACGCTTCGGTGCGATCGGCGCGGTGTGGTCGGCGGCGCTGGTGCAGATGCTGCTGATGCTGGCGGTGCAGACCGCGACCTACCAGCCGCTGACCGTGTTCGAGCTGCAGGTGCTGATGGCCGCCCTGACCTCCACCGGCGTGCTGCTCGGGGCCACGGTGGACGAGCGCGAGGAGGCGCAGCAGGCGCTGCGCGCCTCGCTGCGGCTGGCGGCGGCCGGCGACATGGCGGCGGCGCTCGCCCACGAGCTGAACCAGCCGCTCACCGCCATGAGCACCTATGCGCGGGCCTCGCAGCTGATCGCGCGCAAGCTCGGAAGCCAGCCCAACGCGCTGGTGGATCCGCTGGTCGAAGTCACCGACAAGCTGGCCGACGAGGCCACCCGGGCCGGCGAAGTCGTGAACCGGCTGCGCAAGTTCTTCCGCGACCGCTCGACCGAACTGCAGCCGACCGACATCGGCCAGCTGATCGTCGACGCCGTGCAGTCGCAGGAGCGGCGCGCCGAAGGCCTGGGCGTGAACCTGGCGTGGTCCTGCGATCCCGGCCTGGGCGCGGTGTGGCTGGACCCGGTGCAGATCACCGTCGTCCTGCGCAACCTGCTGGCGAATGCCATCGATGCGGCCTCGGCCGACCGGGAAGCGGCGCCGGCGCAGCGCCACGTGACCATCCGCGCGCTGCAGGAAGACGACCAGGTCATCGTCACCGTCGTCGACACCGCGCGCGGTCTGAACAGCGCCGAAGTCAGCCGGGTGTTCGAGAGCCGCCGCTCCGAAAAGCCCGGTGGCATGGGCGTCGGGCTGGCCATCAGCCGCTCGATCGTCGAGGCGCATGGCGGCCGGCTGTGGGCCGAAGCCGGCCCCGGGGGCAAGTTCCATTTCAGCCTGCCGGTGACCGCGGGAGTTCCGACATGAGCGGCCCCGTGCACCGGCAGACGGTCTTCATCGTCGACGACGATCCTTCCGTGCGCGACGCCCTGGCGCTGTTGCTCAGCCTGCGTGGCTATCCGACCGCCGTGTTCGCCTGCGCCGAGGACTTCCTGCGCGCGCTGGAGCCGCAATGGCGCGGCGTCGTGATCGCCGACATCCGCATGCCCGGCATGTCGGGGCTGGAGATGCAGGAGGCGCTGGCGCACCATCCTTCGCGCCTGCCGGTGATCGTGGTCACCGCCCACGGCGACGTCGCCGCGGCGCGCCAGGCCTTCAAGTTCAACGCGATCGACTTCCTGGAAAAGCCGTTCGACCACGAGCAGCTGCTCGCCTCCATCGACCGCGCGCTGAGCGGCCTGCCGCCCGATGCCTCGACGATCGGCACCCGCCCGGTGGCATCGACCCTCTCGGCGCGCGAGCGGGAAGTGATGGCGCTGGTGGTCGAGGGTCTCGACAACCGCGCCGTCGGCGAGAGGCTGGGCATCAGCCCGCGCACGGTGGAGGTCCACAAGTCGCGGGTGATGAGCAAGCTGGGTGCGCGCAATCTCGCCGAACTCATTCGGATCGCGCAGGTGGCGAACGGCGCCGGTTGACGCCTGGCTCGGGGATCGCCCGTACGGGCAGCCCGGCCGGACACGCCGTGACCGTCGGCACAATTGCGAACTCGAGCGAAAACTGGTGGCGCCCGCCGGGGCGCCTTTTTTTTCCGATGCCGTACCTCCTGCCCTCCACTGCGCGCCGCGCGACCCACCGGACCGATGAAGAACAACGGGAGAGATGAGCAATAAACAGGTCCCGGACGAGGTCCGCCGTTTCATCCTCACCAGCATCCCCTCGGTGCCCTACCTCGAGGCCTTGCTGCTGCTGCGATCGGAGCCCGCCCGCGGCTGGGATTCGTTCAACGTGGCGAGCCGCCTGTACATCGGCGAGAACCAGGCGCTGGAGCTGCTCCATGCCATGCAGCAGTCCGGCATCGCCGCGCGGACGGACAGCGGCGGATTCCTCTTTGCCCCCCGCGCGCCGGAACTCACGGCCGTCATCGACGCCGTCGCCGTCACCTATTCGCACAACCTGGTGGGCGTCACGGACCTGATCCACTCGCGCGTGGAAAAGCGGGCGCACCAGTTCGCCGACGCCTTCCGCTGGAAGAAGGACGGCGGGTGATGGGCGCAGTCATCTATTTCATGTGCGCGCTCACCAGCCTGACCTGCCTGCTGCTGCTCTGGCGCAGCTACCGCGCGACGCGCTCGGGCCTGCTGTTCTGGAGCGCGCTGTGCTTCCTGTTCCTCACGGTGAACAACACGTTGCTGGTGCTCGACAAGCTGATTCTCCCGAGCGTGGACCTGAGCCTCGCGCGGCTCGTCGCGGCCGGCGTGGCCGTCCTGCTGCTGCTGGTCGGCCTGGTCTGGGGCGAGGAGTAGGAATTGGAGCGACTCCTCATGGGCGGCATCGCGGCGGGTTCCCTGTTCGCCGGCCTGTTCTTCTTCCGTTTCTGGTACCAGACCCGCGACCGCCTGTTCCTGTACTTCGCCGCCTCGTTCTGGCTCGAAGCGCTCGACCGGGTGGCGCTGGCGCTGGTGCCGCATGCCGACGAACAGGAGCCGCTCTTCTACCTGGTGCGGCTGCTGGCGTATGCGTTGATCGTCGCGGCGATCTGGCAGAAGAACCGGACCCGCCGGTGAAGCGCGGGTGCCCCTGTTTCGAACGGGGTGGGGCGTCCTGCATTTGTCCACATCCATATACTGGCCGCGTTGCCCCCGCATCCGGCGACACCCAAGGGGAAAGCGAGCCATGCGAGATCCGTTGCTGAAACTGTCACTGCCGCTGCCGACCGCGGTTTCCGAACCGGTGGCCGGCGTGGTCGGCGGCCTGGTGGCCGGCGCGGCCTACCTGCTGGCGCAGGTTTCGTTCACGGCGGCGGCCCGCCCGGGCAGCGCCGCCGAACCGCTGCAGCGCATCGCCGCCATCCTGATGGGCCCCGATGCGGCACCGCCCCCTTCGGAGTTCACTTTCACCGTGCTGGGCATGGCGCTCATCATCCATTTCGGCCTGGCCATGGCCTTCGGCCGGCTGGTGTCCGCCCTGGTGTGGCGCCGCCGCGCCGGCTCCGGCCTGCTGGTCGGGGCCGCCGTCGGCGTGGCCCTGTATGCCTTCGACTTCTGGCTGATCGCGCCGACCGCGTTTCCCTGGTTCGAGGATGCCCTGCGCGCCGTCACCGTGGCCGACCATGCGCTGTTCGGCGCCGTTGCGGCGGCGGTGTGCATGACCCTGCGCCGGCCGGCGCGCTGACGGGGCTGTCCCGCGCATGAAGCCGGAACCCGAGCTCCGCACCGAAGCCGCGGAGCGGCCGCCACGGCCGCCGGAAGGCGCCGCGGGGATCCTGCTGGTGGTCGCGGGCCTGGTGATCGCCGGGGTCGTGGCCGCGTGGATCTGGCGCTCGCAGGCGCCGCAGCCGCACGGCAGCCCGGTGGCGACTCCGGAGCCGGCAGCGCCGGCCGCGCCGTCCTCGGCGCCGGTCGCCGCCGCCTCGGCGCCGGCCGTCAAGCACCCGCTGCAGGATGCCGTCGACCAGCCGCTTCGCAACGAGGACATCCCCTCGGCGCTCGCCGACCTGCTGGGCGCCAAGGCGGTCACCTCCTTCCTCCAGACCGATGGTTTCCCGCGCCGGCTGGTCGCCACCATCGACAGCCTGGGACGCGAGCATTCGCCGGTCGCGGCCTGGCCGGTGCTGCCCACGGGCGGCCGCTTCACGGTGGAGGAAAGGGCCGACGGCCCCGTGATTTCCGCCGACAACGCCGCCCGCTACACGCCTTTCGTGCTGCTGGCCGGCACGCTGGACGTGGGCCGCGCGGCAGCGATGTACCGCCGCCTCTACCCCTTGCTGCAGCAGTCCTGGCGCGAACTCGGCATGGGCGACCGCTACCTCAATGACCGCGTGATCGAGGTGATCGACCTGCTGCTCGCCACGCCGGAACCGGTCGAGCCGCCGCGCCTGCAGCTCACGCAGGTGAAGGGGCCGATCCCGTCCACGCGGCCCTGGGTGCGCTACGAGTTCGTCGACCCCGAGCTGGAAAGCCTGACCGCGGGCCAGAAGATCCTGGTGCGCGTCGGCCCCGTCAACGAACGCAGGCTCAAGGCCAAGCTGGTCGAACTGCGCGAGCAGATCGCCTCCGGCGGCACGCCGGCGGCGACGGCCGCGCCGGCCCCTGCGCCGCTGCCGGCCTCCGCCCCCGCGTCGGCTCCCGCGTCCACGCCTGCCCCGGCCCGCTAGCCCCATGCTGGACACCCTGGCGGTCGCCCTAGCCCTCGCCTGGCCGGTGGCCGTCGCCCTCGCATGGCTGCTGGGGGAACTGGGACAGCGCTGGAACATCCCCCGCATCGCCAGTTATGCGCTGGTGGGCTTCCTCTTCGCCCCGACGCAGCTCGGAAGCGTGGCCGCCAGCGGCGGGCCGCTGGGCGGGCTCGTCGCCAATACGGCCTTCGGCCTGATCCTGTTCGAATTCGGCTACCGCATCAACCTGCACTGGTTCCGGCAGAACCCCTGGATCGCCGCCACCGGCCTGCTGGACGTTGCGCTGTCCTTCCTGGCCGTGTACGCGCTGTCGCGCGTCATGGGGGCGGCCGTGCTCACATCGCTGCTGCTCGCCTCGATCGCCACCGCCACCTCGCCGGCCTCGTTGACGCGCGTGGTCAACGACCTGCGCAGTTCGGGCCAGGTCACCGAGCGCGCGCTGCACCTCACGGCGGTGAACTGCCTGTGCGCAGTGTTCGCCTTCAAGTTCATCGTCGGCTTCTGGACCTTCGATACCGCCGGCGACGCGGTCAAGGCCTTGTCGAACAGCGCGGTGGTCGTGCTCTTCTCGGTGGGCCTGGGGGTGGCGTTCGGCGGCGGCATGCCCCCGGTGCTGCGGCTGGTCGGGCGCTACCAGTCGGACGCGACCGTCGCCTTCGCCATCGCCGTCATCCTGCTGGTGGCGCTGACCCACCTGCTGCACCTGTCTGCGCTGGTGGCCACCCTGGCCTTCGGGCTGGTGGCGCGGCATCGCCGCGTGACCCTGAGCCAGGCGCAGCGCAATTTCGGCGTGCTCGGCGACCTCCTGATCGTCTTCCTGTTCGTCTACGTCGGCGCCAGCGCCGACTGGCGGCGCGCCTGGGCTGGCCTGCCGCTAGGCGCAGCGCTGGTGCTGGTGCGGGCGGCCGCAAAGGTGCTGGCCATGAGCGCCTTCGCGCGTGCGAGCGGAACGACGCTGCGCAAGGGCATGCTCACGGCGCTGGCCATGATGCCTCTTTCCACCTTCGTGGTGCTGCTGCTGGAGGACACCCGCCACGTGGGCATCGACCTGATCGACACGGTCGCGCCGGTGGCGGCCGCCACGCTGCTGCTGCAGTTGCTGGGCCCGATCGCCACCCAGCAGGCGCTGCGCGCGGCCGGCGAGGTGCAGGACCCGCGGCCCGGGAAAAGGCGGGAGTAGCGACCATGCCCCTGGAAGCCTTCGCGCAATCCGAGCCGCTCACCCTGGGCGTGGAACTCGAGCTGCAACTGGTCAGCCTGAGCGACTTCGACCTGACGCATGCCAGCTCGGACATGCTGGAGGTGCTGCAGCGCCGCCCCTTCCCGGGCACGGTGGTGCCGGAGATCACCGAGAGCATGATCGAGGTGGCGACCTCGATCCACCATCGCCACGACACGCTGCTGGCGCAGCTGCGCGAGATCCGGCAGGCGCTGGCCAGCGCCGGCGACCGGCTGAACGTCGGCGTCTGCGGCGGCGGGACGCACCCGTTCCAGCAGTGGTCCGAGCGCAGGATCTTCCCCAAGCCCCGCTTCAACCAGGTGTCGGCGCTGTATGGCTACCTGGCCAAGCAGTTCACCATCTTCGGCCAGCACGTGCACGTGGGCTGCACCTCGGGCGACGAGGCGCTGTTCCTGCTGCATTCGCTGAACCGCTACGTGCCGCATTTCATCGCGCTCGCTGCGTCGTCCCCGTTCGTGCAGCGCCACGACACGCTGTTCAGCTCCTCGCGGCTGAATTCGGTGTTCGCGTTCCCCCTGAGCGGCCGCGCTCCCTTCACGCTGGAATGGTCGGCGTTCGAGGGCGAGTACTTCGCGCGCATGGAGCGCACCGGCGTCGTGCGCAGCATGAAGGACTTCTACTGGGACATCCGGCCCAAGCCCGAATACGGAACCATCGAGCTGCGCGTTTGCGACACGCCCCTGACGGTGGACCGCGCCGCGGCGCTGGCGGGCTACCTGCAGGTGCTGTGCGCGCGGCTGCGCGAGGGCAGCGAGCCGGCGCCGGAGGAGACCGACTATCTCGTCTACAACTACAACCGCTTCCAGGCCTGCCGCTTCGGCCTGGAAGGCACGATCGTGCACCCGAAGACGTATGCCTCGCTGACCCTGCGCGAGGACATCGAAGCCACCGTGACATCGCTGCGCGGCGTCGCGCCGGGCCTGCAGGCGGACGATGCGCTCGATACCGTGCGGCGCATGCTGCGGGAAGGCAACGACGCCACGCTGCTGCGGCAGCAGCGTGGCGAGACGGGCAGCATGGAAGCCGTGGTCGACGTGGCGCTGCGGCGCTTTCGCGACTGAGCGCCGTCGACCGCCGGATCAGCCCTGGGCTGCTTCCAGCGCCGCGTTGAAGGTGGCGCTCGGGCGCATCACGGCCTCGACCTTGCTGCGGTCGGGGAAGTAGTAGCCGCCGATGTCCACCGGCTTGCCCTGCACCGCATTGAGCTCGTCGACGATCTTCTGCTCGTTCTCGCCCAGCTTCTTGGCCAGCGGCGCGAAGCGCGCGGCCAGTTCGGCGTCCTCGGTCTGCGCGGCCAGCGCCTGGGCCCAGTACATGGACAGGTAGAACTGGCTGCCGCGGTTGTCCAGTTGCCCGGTCTTGGGCGAGGGGCTCTTGTTGTTCTCCAGCAGCTTGCCGGTGGCGGCGTCCAGGGTCTTCGCGAGGATCTTGGCCTTCTCGTTGCCGGTCTTGATGCCCTCGTCCTCCAGGCTGACGGCCAGCGCCAGGTACTCGCCCAGCGAATCCCAGCGCAGGTGGTTTTCCTCCACCAGCTGCTGCACGTGCTTGGGCGCCGAGCCGCCCGCGCCCGTCTCGTACATGCCGCCGCCCGCCATCAGCGGCACGATCGACAGCATCTTGGCGCTGGTGCCCAGCTCCATGATCGGGAACAGGTCGGTCAGGTAGTCGCGCAGGATGTTGCCGGTGACGCTGATCGTGTCGAGGCCGCGGGCCACGCGCTCCAGCGTGAAGCGCATCGCGCGCACCTGGCTCATGATCTGGATGTCCAGGCCCGAGGTGTCGTGGTCCTTCAGGTAGGTCTTGACCTTCTTGATCAGCTCGTTCTCGTGCGGGCGATACGGGTCGAGCCAGAACACCGCCGGCATGCCGGAGTTGCGCGCGCGCGTGACGGCCAGCTTCACCCAGTCGCGGATCGCGGCATCCTTGACCTGGCACATGCGCCAGATGTCGCCCTTCTCCACGTTCTGCGAGAGCAGCACTTCGCCGGTGGCGAGGTCCGTGATGTTGGCGACGCCGTCTTCCTGCACCTCGAAAGTCTTGTCGTGCGAGCCGTATTCCTCGGCCTGCTGCGCCATCAGGCCGACGTTGGGCACGGTGCCCATGGTCCGCGGGTCGAACGCGCCGTGCCACTTGCAGAAGTTGATGATCTCCTGGTAGATGCGGGCGAAGGTCGACTCCGGCATCACGGCCTTGACTTCCTTCAGGCGGCCGTCGGCGCCGTACATCTTGCCGCCCTGGCGGATCATCGCGGGCATCGAGGCGTCGACGATGATGTCGTTGGGCGAATGGAAGTTGGTGATGCCCTTGGCCGAATCGACCATCGCGAGCTCCGGCCGGTGCTCGTGGCAGGCGTGCAGGTCGCGCTTGATCTCTTCCTGCTTGGACTCCGGCAGCGACTGGATCTTGTCGTACAGGTTGGCCATGCCGTTGTTCACGTTCACGCCGATCTCGTCGAACAGCTTGCCGTGCTTCTCGAAGGCTTCCTTGTAGAACATGCGCACGCAGTGGCCGAACACGATGGGGTGCGAGACCTTCATCATCGTGGCCTTCACGTGCAGCGAGAACAGCATGCCCGTCTTGCGCGCGTCCTCGATCTGCTGCTCGTAGAAGGCCAGCAGCGCCTTCTTGCTCATGAACATCGAGTCGATGATCTCGCCCGCCAGCAGCGAAGTCTTGGGCTTGAGCACGATGCTCTTGCCCGAAGTGGTGATCAGCTCCATCTTCACGTCGCGGGCCTGGTCCAGCGTCATGGACTTCTCGCCGTGGTAGAAGTCGCCGTGCGTCATGTGCGACACATGGGTGCGCGAAGCGGGGCTCCACTCGGCCATCGTGTGCGGATGCTTGCGGGCGAATTCCTTGACGGCGCGCGGCGCGCGGCGGTCGGAGTTGCCTTCGCGCAGCACCGGGTTCACGGCGGAGCCGATGATCTTCGCGTAGCGCTGGCGGAGCTTCTTCTCGTCCTCGGTCTGCGGGTTCTCCGGGAACTCGGGAACCATGAAGCCCTTGCCGCGCAGCTCCTTGATGGCGGCCAGCAGCTGGTTCTGCGAGGCGCTGATGTTCGGCAGCTTGATGATGTTGGCGTCCGCCTCCAGCGTCTTCTTGCCCAGTTCCGCCAGGGTGTTGGACACCTTCTGCTCGGGGCTCAGGAAGTCCGAGAACTCGCCCAGGATGCGGTGGGCCACCGAAATGTCGCTTTCGACCACCTCGATGCCTGCCGCCTGCGTGAAGGTGCGCACGATGGGCAGGAAGGAGTGCGTCGCCAGGTACGGCGCTTCGTCGGTCAGCGTGTAGATGATCTTGGAATGGTCTGCAGCCACGGGGATGTCTCTCGAAAGGTGGGTGGGCGAGAAAAGCCGATGCTTTGCATCGATTGTAGAGGTCGCAGCCTACAGCCCCATGACAGCCCTAAAAGGGGGAAGATTACGCCGGCCGGCCCCGGCCGGACGTCCTGGAGGAACACGCATGCGCATCCGGGATCACCCAGAAAGCACGGCAGCGCTCCTGCTGGTGGGTATCGCTGCGTTCCACGCCATGTTCGACGCCGCCGGCGGGTGGCCCCAGGGCGCCCTGCTGGCCCGGCCGGTGCTGCGCCCGCTCCCGCCGGTGGGCAGCAGCGCGCGCAAGGACATGGACTGGTGCCTGCAGAACGTCGCCATCATCCACGATGTCTACTGGGCCAGCGCCTGTGTCGTGGCTGCGCAGCAGCAGGACGCGCGGCGCGTCGCCTGCCTGGCGTCTCACCCCGGCAAGGACCACGCATGCGAGACCGGCCTGGGCCCGCCGGACGACTCCTCGGACTGCACCCTCCCCGACCAGCGCGCCGGCGAACTGAACGTGGCGCGCGCCAAGGCCGAACAGCAGTGCATGGACGAAGCGGCGGCACGGTAGGAGCCTGGGCGGCACCAGCAGAGGCCACTCGGCCCAGCGCTGCCCGCCGAGCCGGTATGCTCGCCGCACGCATGTCGCATCTCGTCCCTTTCCTCCTCCACTGGGGCATCACGGCCCTGTGCCTGTGGGCCGCCAGCTACGTCTTCAAGGGCCTGCGCTTCGACGGCGGCCGCGCGCTGGCCATCTCCGCCCTGCTGCTGGGCCTGGCCAACGCGGTCGTGCGACCGGTCCTCGTGGTGCTGACCTTCCCGCTCACCCTGCTCACCTTCGGACTGTTCCTGCTGGTGATCAACGCGCTGATGCTGATGCTGGTGGCCGGGCTGGTGCGCGGCTTCACCATCCGCGGCTTCGGAACGGCCTTCCTGGCCAGCATCTTCATCGCCGTCCTCAGCCTGGTGATCGGCTCGCTGGTCAGCCTGGGCGATCCCGGCTCCGAGGTCCAGTTGCCGCGCGGGACGGTCTGGCTCTGAGCCGGTGCGACCGCGCTTCCGGGCGGAGCAGGAAATTCGTTCTTCCATGATCTGCCGCAAGGTCTCGTGTCGCTTCGGAGTGACTTGCGGAAGAGCATCGGCCCGCCTGAACCGAAATCCGCGAAGCGCCAGGAAAACGCGGGGCGCACGGCCTGCGGTGAACCGACAGCCCTAGACTTGCGCATGGACACCTTCAGCCTGTCCGCCCCACGCGGCTTGCCCTACCTGCTGGTCGAGGTCTCGGGTCCGGCGAACCTCGCGGAGCTGTGCGCCTGCATCGACTTCGCGGCGGAACTGGCGCACCGCACGAACCGCAGCCGCGCGCTGCTGAACCTGCTGCAGGTGGAAATCGCCCTGAGCTTCACCGAGCACCTGCAGCTCGGCTCCCATGCCGCCGACCGCCTCAAGGCGCTGGAACGCGTCGCCTCCGTGGTGCCGGCCCGGTACCGCACCGGCAGCAGCGAAAAGGCAGCGCAGAAGAGCGGCCTGCACCTGCGCACCTTCACGGACCTCGACGAAGGCCTGGCCTGGTTGATGGAGCACTGAGCAGCGGCGCCAGGACACGGCCTTCCGGCGCCGTGACCCGATCCCTGTCGCGATTCGCCTTGGCAGGTCGGCGCGCGAGTGCTGGAATCGCACCATGACTGCGCCTGTGCCCGCCCCTTCGATTCCCGCCACACCCTCCCTGCGCGTGCGCGAAGCCCTGCTCGCGCGACGCGAGATCGCGCTGCTCGACGTGCGCGAAGAGGAGCCGTTCGCCAGCGGGCATCCGCTGTTCGCGGCCAACCTTCCCATCGGACGGATCGAAGTGGACGCGTGGACCCGCATTCCCCGGCTGGCGACCGACATCGTGGTGTACGACGATGGCGAAGGGCTGGCGCCAGTGGCCGCACGCCGGCTGCAGGCGCTGGGGTACACGCAGGTTTCGCTGCTCGCCGGCGGGCTGCAGGGGTGGCGCGCATCGGGCGGCGAGCTGTTCATCGACGTCAACGCGCCGAGCAAATCGTTCGGCGAGCTGGTGGAAAGCGTGCGCCACACGCCCTCGCTGCCGGCGCAGGAAGTGCAGGCGCTGCTGGCCGGCGGAGCGGACGTGGTGGTGCTGGACGCCCGGCGCTTCGACGAATACCGCGCCATGAGCATCCCCGGCGCGATCAGCGTGCCGGGCGCGGAGCTGGTTCTGAAGGCGCGCGCGCTCGCGCCCGATCCGGCCACCCGCATCATCGTCAACTGCGCCGGCCGCACGCCCAGCATCATCGGCACGCAGTCGCTGGTGAATGCGGGGCTGCCGAACCCGGTGGCGGCCCTGCGCAACGGCACCATGGGCTGGCTGCTGGCCGGCCAGGACCTGGACCACGGCGCCAGCCGGCGCGCCGGCCCGGTGGACCCGGCGCTGCGCGAGGCAGCCGCGGCAGGCGCGCGCGACGTGGCGCAGCGCGCCGGAGTCCGCGTCGCGAGCGCGCAGGACCTGCGGCTGTTCCTGGCCGAGGCGGCGCGCACGACCTACCTGTTCGACGTGCGCACGCCGGAGGAATTCGAGGCCGGCCACCTGCCCGGTTTCCGCAGCACCCCCGGCGGCCAGCTGGTGCAGGAGACCGACCACGCCGCGCCCGTGCGCGGCGCGCGCATCGTGCTGGTGGACGACGACGGAGTGCGCGCGAACATGACAGGCTCCTGGCTGGCCCAGATGGGATGGGAGACCTGGGTGCTGCAGGCAACGCCCGCGGACTTCACCGAGCGCGGGCCGGTCGTGGCCCGCACGCCGGAGCCGCAGGGGCCGCTGGCGTGGATCACGCCGCTGCAACTCGCCGAAGGCCTGCACGATCCCTCGGCGCCAGCCACGGCCGTCCTCGACTTCTCGCCCAGCGCGCGCTACGTGACGGGCCACGTTCCCGGCGCCTGGTTCGTGCTGCGCTCGCAGCTCGCGCAGGCGCTGCAGCGGCTCGGGGGCGTGCAGCGCTGCGTCCTCACCTGCGGCGACTCCGCGCTCGCGCGCCACGCGGCCAGCGAAGTCGGCGCACTGTGCCCGGGTGCGCAAGTCCGCGTGCTGGAGGGCGGCAACGCCGCGTGGACCGCCGCCGGCCTGCCGCTGGAGGCCGGCGAGACCCGGCTCGCCTCGCCGCGCATCGATCGCTACCGTCGTCCCTACGAGGGAACGCAGGCCTCGCGGGCCGCGATGCAGGCCTACCTCGATTGGGAATTCGGCCTCGTGGCGCAGCTCGCGCGCGACGCCACGCACGGCTTCCGCGTGATCTGAGAAGCGTGCGCCGCCGGGCGCCCGTCCCCTTGCGCAGCATCAACACCCGTGGAGCGGGCGCAGTGTTTACTTTCGAAGCACGCGCGAATCCCGCTGGCGCGAGGGAGTGACCGTAGTACGAAATGCAGCGTTCGACGCAGGCCGGGAGGGATTCTTCCGCGCACGATCGTCGAGGGAACGAGGCGTTGGCGGCGGGCGTGAAAAAATGCATGCCGCACGCGTGCGCAGCGTCAGCGGATGCGAAGGCTTCCGAGTGGATCACGCACCCATGTCACGTAAAATGGCGCAGCGCAAGCCAGCCTCTCGTTCCCGCTCGAGGAACCGCAGCGCCGCTGCTGCGATGGCCCGGTGCCGCCGCAACGCCCTCCCGCCATGACTCACGCGACCCGATCGATCCGGGTCGCACGCTTCCTGTTTGACGCACATGATCATTGAAAACGTCGCCGCCAGCTTCCCGAAGAGACGGGTCGACAACGACGATGTCGTGGAGCTCGTTCGCCACTACTCCTCCGGCTACCAGGGTGACCTCGAGAAGATGCTGCGGGTCGTCAAGACCCTGCTCGATCGCAGCGGCCTGGTCGCGCGCAACTGGCGCGCGCCGGGCGAGCGGCCCATCGACCATCTCTCGTCCGCGGTGCAGGACGTGCTCGAAGGTTCGGGCCTGCGCTGCAGGGACATCGATCTCCTGGTGTACGTCGGCATCGGCGGCGGCTTCCGCGAACCGGGCAACTCGTACATGGTCGCCAACACGCTGGGCATGCACAAGGCGCAGTGCTTCGACATCGTCGATGCCTGCATGAGCTGGACGCGCGCGCTGTCGCTCGTGGACAGCCTGTTCAAGGCGGGCAAGTTCCGCAACGCGCTGGTGGTGAACGCCGAATTCAACATGATCGAGGGCATGGCGGGGTTCCCCGAGAACTACGCGGTGCGCAACCTCGACGAGATGAACTACCTGCTGCCCTCGTACACCATCGGCGAGGCGGCCACGGCCACGCTGCTGCTGCCGCACAAGCCAGAGAATTTCTCGGTCGCCTTCCAGTCCCGCCCCGATCTCGCGCACCTTTGCATGATCCCGACGGCCGGCTACCAGGGCTACTACGAGGTCAACAAGGCCGTGGCGGCGCTCGGCGAGGGCCGCTTCACCGCGCTGGGCACCGAGCTGCACGATGCGCTGGCCGAGGAGATGCCGGCACTGATCCGCGCCGCCGGTGCGTACCCGCAGAACGCGGATGTCGTCTTCACGCACTCCTCCTCCATGCCTGCATGGACCGGGGTGGGCAAGCGCTACGGCTTCGCCGAGAAGATCTTCCACATCTATCCGCAGACCGGCAACGTGGTGTCCGCCTCGATCCCGGCGGCCATGGCCATGGCCCGGCGCGCCGGCAAGCTGTCCAAGGGGGACGAAGTGATGTGCCTGATGGGAAGCGCCGGGATGTCCTTCGCGCTCACCAAATTCGTCTTCTGAGCGCGGCGAGCCCCACGTGCTGAGAGACCTGTTCCGCAGCTTCGCGGCCGCACTGCGGGCGAGCACCAAGGCGTCCGGCCGCAGCATGATCGTGGCCAGCGCGGTCGGCACCGCCATCTACACCGGCTACGGCATCCTGTGGCTGTACGTCACGCCGGTCGAATACGAGAGCTTCGGCCTGCGCTCGATCGGCGTGCTGCTGTGCCTCGCCGTGTGCCTGAGTCCCCGCTGGCCGGCGCGCGCCAGGCCGCTGCTGCCCTGGGTCTGGTTCGCGGCAGTGCTGTACGCGCTGCCGTTCTACTCCACCTACCAGCTGCTCGGAAGCAACTACTCGGTGCTGCGATCGATGCTCGAAGTGACGATGGTGTTCTTCGTCATCGTCATCTTCCCGCACTACCTGCTGGCCCTCGTGAACATCGGGGCCGGCATCGCGCTCGGCGTCCTTGCGGGCTGGCTCACGATCCCGCACTTCGACACCCTGAACCACGCGATCGTGAAGTCCGTGCACGTGCAGGCCATGGTCTACAGCGTGGCGGCCGGCCTGCTGTTCATGCGCAACAACCTCAAGGCGCTGCTCGGGCAGCAGAGGGTGGAAACGCTGCAGGACCTGGCCGGTTCGATCGCGCACGAACTGCGCAACCCCCTGGGCCAGTTGCGCTACCGGCTGGAGAGCATCAGCCGCAACCTGCCGCGGCCCACCGCCGACGGCCGCGACGTTGCCATGCCGGTGCGGGAACTCGACGCCGTCTACAAGGAGCTGACCCAGGGCAAGCTGGCGATCGACCGCGGCATGCAGATGATCGCCATGACGCTGGACGAGATCCACTCGAAGCCGCCGGACACGTCGAACATGCGCTATCTCTCGGCGGAGCGGACGACGCGCAAGGCCGTGGACGAATTCGGCTACGAGAGCCCGACCCACCGCCTGCGCGTGGATCTGCGCGTCGCGGAAGACTTCGTGTTCAAGGGCGACGAGACGCGCTACATCTTCATCCTGTTCAACCTGCTGAAGAACGCCCTGCACTACTTCGGCGACCATCCCCGGGCGCGGGTCACCATCACCGTCGGCGGCCAGTGCGTGACCTTCGAGGACACCGGGCCCGGCATGACGTCGGACGTGCTGGCCCATGTGTTCGAATCCTTCCAGACCTCGGGCAAGGCGGACGGCACGGGCCTGGGCCTGTCGTTCTGCAAGCGCACGATGCTCGCGTTCGGCGGCGACATCGCGTGCGAGTCCGAGCCGGACCAGTTCACCCGCTTCGTGCTGCGGTTCCCGGTCGTCGCGCCCGCCGACATCGCCGCGCACGAAGCGCGCGTGCTGGAGCAGGCCAGGATGGCCTTCGCGGGCAAGCGGGTGCTGGTGGTGGACGACGTGGCGGCGCTGCGCAAGACCACCCGGTGCATGCTCGAACCGCTGGGCGTGCAGGTCGCGGAGGCCGAGAACGGGCAGCAGGCCCTGGACGTCCTGTCGCAAGGCCCCTTCGATGCCATGGTGCTGGATGTGTCGATGCCCGTCCTGGACGGCTATGCCACGGCGGAGAGCATCCGCGCCGGTCGCATCCCCGGCATGGCGCGGCTGCCGATCGTGGCCTACACCGCCGAATCGCCCTACGTGGCGCGCGCCAAGCTGGAGCGGGTCTCGGTCGATGCCCTGGTCCACAAGCAGTGCTCGCAGGTCGAGCTCGTGGAGGCGCTCACCCGCGCGTACGACCACGCGCGGCGCGGCGAAGACACCGACCTCGCGGCGGCGGGCCTGGCGGGCAAGACGATCCTGCTGGTCGACGACCAGGAGTTCAACCGGCGCTACCTGCGCTTGCTCCTCGAGGAGCGCCGCATCGAAGTGGTGGAAGCCTCGGACGGTGCCGCGGCGCTCAAGATGCTCGAGCTCGTGGCCGTGGACGCGATCATCACCGACATCCACATGCCGGTGCTCGATGGCTTCGGTCTCGCGCGGGCGGTGGGCGCCTCCGCCCTGTCTCCCAAGCCCGTTCTGATCGCACTGAGCGCGCGCGACGACCAGACGGCGCTTGCCAACGCGCGCGCCGCCGGCATCGGCGCGCTGGTTTCCAAGCCCGCCGAACCGGGCGAACTCCTGGGCGCGCTCGCCAGGCAGCTGGCAGCGCGGCCCGAGGCGCCGCTTTCCCCCCGCGAGACGAAACCGGCGACCCCCGACGCCGCGGCCAAGGAACTGCTCAATTTCAACCGGCTCGAGAGCCTGCGCCGCATCGGCATGATCGACGAGGCGGTACCCGAGGCGCTGCAGGCCACTCGCGTGCTGCTCGGCAAGCTGCAGGATCCGGTCGCGCGCCGCGACCTGGAGTCGGCCAGGGAACTGCTGCATTCGCTGATCGGCATCTGCGGCGACGTGGGAGCGCACGCGCTGCACCAGAAGATGCGCTCCACCTACGCGCTGCTGATCGAGCACCAGCAATGGCCGGCGACGGGCTGGCACGAAGAGGTCCTCGACCTGCTCGTGCACACGGGCCGTGCCATCCAGGAACGCTACCTGCAGCAGATGGAGCCGACGGCGGGCCTGCAGTAGCGCGCCTGCTTCAGTCGCGCTCCCGCAGCAGCCAGGAGCCGAGCGCGATGCCGCCGGCAATGGCAGCGAATACGGTGACCATGGAGCCCCGGGACAGCCGGTGCTCGAAACCCGGCGTGAGCCGCCTGGGCACCAGCGTGTAGTCGATCGCCGCCGCGGCCACGCTGGTCGCCAGGCCGCCGACCAGCGCCTCGGGCACCCGCTGCGGGGCCTTGCGGTCGCCGCGCACCAGCGCGTACAGCGTCGCCCAGAACACCGTGGCCAGCTGGTGCGTGACCAGGCCGGTGAGCGTGTGCCGCCAGCTGGCGCCGTCCGCGCGCAGCGACTCGTCGCCCCAGAGCCAGTGGCTTTCCGCATTCACCGGCGCCAGCGCACTGCCGGCATCGCGCTTGCCTCCCACCAGCAGCATGGCCGCGGAGAAGAGGCCGGCGAGCGTGCCGGACACCAGTCCCTCGCGCAGCGTGCGGTTCCAGTCCATGTCGCACCTCCTTGGGCGGCAGCAACCCCTACTTGCCCGTGCGCGCCTGCGGTGGCGCCGTGCAGGAGCGCTTGGTCACGTCGCGGATGCATTTCTTCAGGAATGCGGCCCTGGCCGTGTCGCTCGCCGTCCGCTGGGCCGCAGGGGCGGGAGCGGCAGCCGGCCATGCTGGCGCCGCCAGTCCTGCAGCCATGACGAGGCAGAGAAGCTTGCGCATGAAGGCCTCCGCGAAAGAGCTTTCAGCGTAGCAAAAAACCGCGCCGGCGGGGCACGCCACCTTCCATGGGCCGCGCGGCCCGGCCGTTCAGCGCACCGGCCGGCGCACCATGCGCTGCAGCAGGTGCTCCAGCGCGGCTTCGAGATCGGTACAACGGCCGGAGTGGACCGGCGAGGTCTGCAGGATGGTGCTGCGCGGCGCCACCAGCCAGTCGAAACGGGCGCGCAGCGGCAAGGCGCCGATCGGCCCGGCTTGCGGCCCGCCTTCGCAGATGCGCACGAAGGCCTCCAGCGCGGCCGAGACGGTGGCGAGGTCCGCCGCCGGGTCGAGCGCGAGCAGCCGTGCCTCGTCGAGCTCGACGCGGGCCTTGAGGAAGCCGCGCGTCGTGCTGCAGACCAGCACGCCCGCATTGATGCACTCGCCGCGCTCCACGTGCGGAAGGACGCGGATCAAGGCGTAGTCATACGCGCAGGGATCGTGCACGGACGGCCTCCTGCGTGAAGATGGGCGACGCCTGCACGCGCGCCACGAGGAAATTGCGGTACGCCTCGCGCTGGCGTGCCGGCTCGGCGAAGGTCTCGGTGTCGGTCAGCCAGGCATCGGGAATCCGGTCCACCGCACGCGCAATCACCTGCTCGGAAAGCAGCGGCCGGCACTCCGCGTCCGCCGCTTCCAGCGCGGCTGCCTGCGGCAGCAGCACGTGGTCCTTGATGGGCGCGAACGGGGACCGGCTGCGCGCCATGTAGTCGTCCCACTGGTGCTGGAAGTACAGCGACGCGCCGTGGTCGATCAGCCAAAGGCGCCGGTGCCACAGCAGCATGTTGGTGTTGCGCGCGGTGCGATCGACGTTCATCACGCAGGCATCGAACCAGACGATGCGCGAAGCAAGCTGCGCATCGGGCTGGTGCACCAGGGGATCGTAGGCCAGCGCGCTGGGCAGGAAGTCCAGCGCCAGGTTCAGGCCCACGCTGGCGCGGATCAGGTCCTGGATCTCGGGGTCGGCCTCGGTGCGCGCCAGGTCTGCGTCCAGCTCCATGAACACGATCTCGGGCACCAGCAGACCCAGGACCCGGGCCAGCTCGCCCGCCACCAGTTCGGCGATGAGCGCCTTGGGCCCCTGCCCCGCACCGCGGAACTTCAGGACATACAGGCCGTCGTCATCGCCTTCGACGACGGCCGGCATCGATCCGCCTTCGCGCAGGGGCGTGACGTAGCGGGCCGCGGCAACGGTGCGCAGCGGCGGTCCTGGCAGCGGCCCGGGTTCGGAGGAAGGCATCCGCGCATTGTGGACTCACTCGTGCTCGGGCAGGGTCGCGTTCGCGCTGCGGCGCAGGGCCACGGCGCGCCGCTCCTGGGCCAGCGCGTTCTCCTCCATCGACTGGCGCACGAAATCGATGTGGGCCCGCGTGGCCCGTGCGGCGTCCTCGGGCCGGCGCTCGCGGATGGCCAGCCAGATGTCGCGGTGCTGGCCGCGCAGCTGCTCCCAGCGGTGCGGCCTGGGATGCAGCGCCCGCAGGTTGTCCGAGATGTGGCCGTGCGACACCTTCATGAGACTGGCGCACAGGTGGCTCACCAGCACGTTGTGCGAGGTCTCGGCGATGGCCTGGTGGAAGCGAAGGTCGGCGTCCACGCACTCGTCGAGCGGCGCGCCGTCGTATTGCGCCTGCAGCGTCGCGTGCGCGGCGTCCAGCAGCTGGATGTCGACATCGGTGCAGCGATCGGCGGCCCAGTAGGCCGCCTGCGATTCCAGCAAGGCGCGGAATTCGAGCATGTCGCGGTGCACGTCGGGGTGGCCGGCCAGCATCTGCACCCAGGGATCCGTGAAGTGGGCGGCCAGGCGGTCGGTGACCTGCGTGCCCCCGCGTTCGCGCGTGTGCAGCAGCCCCTTGGCCACGAGCCTGTGGATCGCTTCCCGCACGGAGGGTCGCGAGACGCCGAGGCTCGCGGCCAGTTCGCGCTCCGACGGCAGGCGGTCGCCGGGCTTGAGCGTGCCTTCGAGGATGCGCTGTTCGATGCGGGTCGCGATCGCGTCCGAAAGCCGCGTGGCCCGCTCGCTGGAGGTGCTTGTCACGTTCGAATCTCCTGGTCCGACCAGCGAAGCGTAGCCGTTCGGGCGCCGATCCCTGGCCTGACCAGGAGCGTGACTTGAGCTTCGTCAATTGCACTGCTGGTCTGACCATCTTTGTAAGTTTGCTTTGGAGCTTTCACGCGAAGATCGTTGATCACTTGGTCTGACCAACAAGAAAACTGGAGACGACATGCGCGGCGCAGCAAGCACCCGGGACAGTGAGATCGCCTCGGCCCTATGCGCCGTGCTTCCGGCGCGGCAGGTGGTGGCCGATCCCTTGCGGCGGCTCGCCTATGGCACCGACGCCAGCTTCTACCGCCTCACGCCTGAAGTGGTCGCGGTCGTCGAATCCGAAGCCGACGTGCAGGCGGTGCTGCGCACCGCGCGCGCCCACGGCCGCCCCGTCACGTTCCGCGCGGCCGGCACCAGCCTCTCGGGCCAGGCCGTCACCGACGGCGTGCTGGCGCTGATCGGCGAAGGCTTCGCCACCTGCGAGATCGCCGACGGCGCGGCCAGCGTGCGACTCGGCCCCGGCATGGTGGGCGGCGACGTGAACGCCCGGCTCGCACCGCACGGCCGCAAGATCGGCCCCGACCCGGCCTCGATCGCCACCTGCAAGATCGGCGGGATCGCCGCCAACAACGCCTCTGGCATGTGCTGCGGCACGGCGCAGAACAGCTACCACACGCTGGCGGCGATGCGCGTGGTGCTCGCCGACGGCACGGTGCTGGACACCGGCGACGGTGCGAGCGTGGCCGCGTTCCGCCGCAGCCATGGCGAGCTGCTCGCCGCGCTGGCGCGCATGGGCGCCGAGACGAAGGCCGACGCCGCGCTCGCCGCGCGCATCCGGCACAAGTACCGCATCAAGAACACCACGGGCTACAGCCTCAACGCGCTGGTCGACTTCGACGATCCCGTCGACATCCTCACGCACCTGATGATCGGCTCGGAAGGCACGCTCGGCTTCATCTCGCGCATCACCTACGACACCGTGGCCGACGATCCGTGCAAGGCCAGCGCGCTGGTGTTCTTCCCCACCATCGAAGGCGCCTGCCAGGCGGTGCTCGGCTTGCGCCAGCTGCAGGTCAGCGCCGTCGAACTGCTCGATCGCGCCTCGCTGCGCTCGGTGCAGGACAAGCCGGGCATGCCCGCCGTGATGCGCACGCTGGGCGATGACGCCGCGGCGCTGCTGGTCGAAGTGCGCGCGCAGACGGCGCCTGCGCTGCAGCTGCGCATGGACGCCGCGCTCGGCGTGCTGGCGCCGCTGCCGACGCTGGAGCCGGCGCAGTTCTCGACCGACCCGGCCGTCTGCGAAAGCTACTGGAAGGTCCGCAAGGGCACCTTCCCCTCGGTGGGCGCGATGCGCCGCACCGGCACCACCGTGATCATCGAGGACGTCGCCTTCCCGGTGGAGTCGCTGGCCGCCGCGACGCTGGACCTGCAGGACGCGATGCGCCGTCACGGCTACGACGAAGGGATCATCTTCGGCCACGCGCTGGAAGGCAACCTGCACTTCGTCTTCACGCAGGACTTCTCCGATGCGGCCGAGATCGAGCGCTACGCCCGCTTCATGGAGGACGTGTGCACGCTGGTCGTCGACAAGTACGACGGCTCGCTGAAGGCGGAACACGGCACCGGCCGCAACATGGCGCCCTTCGTCGAGCGCGAATGGGGGCCGCAGGCCACGCAGCTGATGCGCCGCATCAAGGCGCTGTTCGATCCCGGGACGCTGCTGAATCCAGGCGTGATCATCGACGACGATCCGCAGGCGCACCTGAAGAACCTCAAGCCGATGCCGGCGGCGGAGGAGATGGTCGACCGCTGCATCGAGTGCGGCTTCTGCGAGCCGCTGTGCCCCTCGCACAAGCTCACCCTGTCGCCGCGCCAGCGCATCACCAGCTGGCGCGAGCGTTCGCGGCTGCACGCCGCCGGGGAGTCGACCGCCGAGATCGACACCGCCTTCGGGCCGCTGGGCCTGGACACCTGCGCCGGCTGCGGCCTGTGCGCCACCGCCTGCCCGGTCGGCATCGACACCGGCAGCCTGGTGCGCCTGCTGCGGGAGCGGCGCACCGGCCCGGTCAAGCGCGCGGCGGCCCGCTGCACCGCCGACCATTACGACACCTTCGCGAGCGCGTCGCGCCTGGGACTGCGTCTCGGCCACGCCGCCGCGCGGGTGGTGGGCGACGGCCTGCTCGCGCGCGTCTCGCGCGGCGCCTGGAAGCAGCAGATGCCGCGCGCGAGCCGGCCCGTCGTCACCCCGCGCCCGCACGCCGGCGACCCGGTGGTCTATTACCCGACCTGCGGCGGCCGCATCTTCGGTGACGGCACGCCCGGCCAGGCTTCGCTGCACGAAGTGATCACCACGCTGCTCACGCGCGCCGGCTACGCGGTGCGCCTGCCGCAGCACGTGGAGCGCCTGTGCTGCGGCCAGATGCTTTCCAGCAAGGGGCGCCCGCAGGAGGCCGACACGATGGCCGATGCGCTGGCCGAGGCCCTGCTCACGGCGGCCAGCGACGGCCGCGGCGGCTTCCACCCGGTGGTGATGGATGCGAGCGCCTGTTCGCTGCGCATGAAGAAGCACCTGGCCGGCCGGCTGCAGGTGCTGGACTTCCACGAGTTCGCGCACGATGCACTGCTGCCGCGGCTGCGCATCCGCCGCAGCGCCGGCCCGGTCGCCCTGCACGTGAACTGCAGCGTCCGGCGCTCGGCCTCCGACGACCAGCTGCGCCAGGTGCTGCGCGCCTGCACGAGCCAGGTGGTGGAGCCCGCGGGCGTCAACTGCTGCGGCTTCGGCGGCGACCTCGGCTTCACCGCCCCGGAACTCAACGCCCACGCGCTGCGCCACGTGCCCGCGCAGCTGCCCGGTGGATGCTGCTCCGGCGTCTCCACCAACCGTACGTGCGAGATCGGCCTGACCGACCACACCGGCCGCCCCTACCGCTCGATCGCCTACCTCCTGGAGGTATGCAGCCGTCCCGACACCGTCGACGCCGCCTGCTGACCTCCGCCCCTCCCACCCTCCGCCCCCTTCCAACGTCCGAGGAGACTCTCCCCATGCAAGCCTGGCAGCAGATCTACGATCCGTTCGGCAACCTCTGGTTGTCGGCGCTGGTCGCCGCGATCCCCATCATCTTCTTCTTCGTGGCGCTGGCGATCCTGCGCATGAAGGGGCACATCGCGGGCACCATCACGGTCCTGCTGTCGCTGGGCGTGGCGGTGTTCGCCTACGGCATGCCCGCCGACATGGCGCTGGCCTCGGCCGGCTACGGCTTCTTCTACGGCCTGTGGCCGATCGCGTGGATCATCGTGACCGCGGTGTTCCTCTACAAGGTCACCGTCAAGACCGGGCAGTTCGACATCATCCGGGCTTCGGTGGTCTCGCTCACCGAGGACCAGCGGCTGCAGATGCTGCTGGTGGGCTTCTCCTTCGGCGCCTTCCTCGAAGGCGCGGCGGGCTTCGGCGCGCCGGTGGCGATCACCGCGGCGCTGCTGGTGG
Organism: Ramlibacter alkalitolerans; assembly: GCF_016722765.1. Lineage (GTDB taxonomy): Bacteria > Pseudomonadota > Gammaproteobacteria > Burkholderiales > Burkholderiaceae_C > Ramlibacter > Ramlibacter alkalitolerans. Next base: position 244,069 of record NZ_JAEQND010000007.1, read on the forward strand.
GCCTGGGCTTCAATCCGCTGTACGCGGCGGGCCTGTGCCTGATCACCAACACCGCGCCGGTGGCCTTCGGTGCCATGGGCATCCCGATCATCGTGGCCGGCCAGGTCACCGGGATCGATCCGTTCCACATCGGGCAGATGGCCGGCCGCCAGCTGCCGCTGCTGTCGATGATCGTCCCGCTGTGGGTGATCATGATGATGGACGGCTGGCGCGGCGTGCGTGAAACCTATCCGGCGATCCTGGTGTGCGGCGTGTCCTTCGCCGTCACGCAGTTCCTCACGGCCAACTACATCGGCCCGGAGCTGCCGGACATCACCTCCGCGCTGGTCAGCCTGATCTCGCTGTCCGTGTTCCTGAAGTTCTGGAAGCCGCGCCGCATCTTCCGCTTCGAGGGCCAGGAAGTCGTCGTCAAGGCCGAAAAGCATTCGTTCGGCGCGATCCTGAAGGCCTGGTCGCCGTTCGCCATCCTGACCATCGTCGTGACGATCTGGTCGCTCAAGCCGTTCAAGGCGCTGTTCGCCAAGGGCGGCATGCTGGCCTGGACCGTGATCAACACCTCGGTGCCCTTCCTCGACAAGCTCGCCATCAAGATGCCGCCGATCGTCAAGGCGGCCAGCCCGTACGCCGCTTCCTATTCCTTCAACTGGCTGTCGGCCACCGGCACCGCGATCCTGATCGCCGCCATCATCAGCCTGGTGCTGCTGCGCATGCGCGCCAAGGACGCCGTGCTCGAATTCGCCGGCACCTTCAAGGAACTGGCCCGCCCGATCTACTCGATCGGCATGGTGCTGGCCTTCGCCTTCATCGCCAACTACTCGGGCCTGTCGGCCACGCTCGCCCTGCTGCTTGCCGGCACCGGCGTCGCGTTCACCTTCTTCTCGCCGCTGCTCGGCTGGCTGGGCGTGTTCCTGACCGGTTCGGACACCTCCGCCAATGCCCTGTTCTGCAACCTGCAGGCGACCACCGCGCAGCAGATCGGCGTGCCCGATACGCTGCTGGTCGCGGCCAACACCACCGGCGGCGTGACCGGCAAGATGATTTCGCCGCAGTCGATCGCGGTGGCGACGGCGGCCGTGGGCTTGGTCGGCAAGGAATCGGACCTGTTCCGCTTCACCGTCAAGCACAGCCTGCTGCTGGCCACGCTGGTGGGCATCATCACGACGCTGCAGGCCTACGTCTTCCCGTGGATGATCCCGGGCTACACGGGCCAGGGCGCGTCGCTGCCGGCTGCCGCCAGTTCGTCGGCGCCGATGTGGCTGGCCGCCGCCGCCGGCGTGCTGGGTGCCGCCGTGCTGATGACGGTGTTGCGCCGCCGGCGTGCCTGACGCCAGGGGTCTCCCATGAGCACGCGTCCCGCGACCGTGTACTTCTTCTCCACCTGCGTGGTCGACCTGATGGCACCGCAGGCCGGAGTGGATGCGATCCGCCTCCTGCAGGAGGCGGGGATCGAAGTGGTGTTCCCGCAGGCGCAGAGCTGCTGCGGGCAACCCGCCTACAGCTCGGGCTTCTTCGCCGAGGCGCGCGGCGTCGCGCAGTCGCAGCTGGCGATCTTTCCGGAGCGCTGGCCGATCGTGGTGCCGTCCGGATCCTGCGCCGGGATGATCAAGCATCACTGGCCCAAGCTGTTCGCCGACGACCCCGCGTTGCAGGCGCGGGCGCAGGACATCGCCGACCGCGTCGTCGAATGGAGCGCCTTCGCGCAGGAGGTGCTGGGGCTCGCGCTGCCGACGCCCGCGGTGCCCGCGGCACGCCCGCTGCGCGTGGCGTTGCACACCTCGTGCAGCGCACGCCGCGAGATGGGCACGCACGTGCCCAGCGAGGCGCTGCTGCGCACGCTGCCGGACGTGGAAGTGGTGCAACCGGTGCGCGTCACCGAATGCTGCGGCTTCGGCGGCACCTTCTCGGCGCGCCATCCCGACATCTCCGGCGCCATGGTCTCGGACAAGCTGGACGCCTTGCGCGACACCGGCGCGGACGTGGTGGTGAGCGCCGATTGCGGCTGCCTGCTGAACCTGCACCACGCGGCCGAGAAGCGTCGCGCCGCGGGCGAGGCGCTGCCGCGCATGGTGCACCTGGCGAGCTTCCTGCGCGAACAGGGCGGCGCCGAAGACGCCGCGCAACGCGTCACCGACTGAGCATCAGCACCATGCCCTTGCCCGACACCCGCCCTGCCCGCCGCGCCATCTTCGCGGCGCTGCGCGCCGTCCCCACCGCGCCGCTGCCGGCGCCGGACCTCACCCCCTACTTCGAGAGCGCCTTCGGCCGCGGTCGGGTCGGGCCCCGCATCGATCCGGCCAGCTTGTGCGAGCCCTTCGAAGCCGCCGCCCGGGGCTGGCGCGCCGACGTGATGCACGCCCGGCCGGACGACTGGCCCGGTGCGGTGCGCGAAGCGCTGGTGCGGCGCGGCCTGCGCAGCGTCGCCATCGGCGCTGGCTCGCCCCTGCAGCCGGGGCTGGACCAGGCGCTGCAAGGCCTCGTCGTGCGACGCTTCGAGCAGCGGCTCGAAGACTGGAAGGGCGAATTCTTCGACACGATCGAAGCGGGCGTGACGAGCACCGTCGCCGGCATCGCCGACACCGGCACGCTGGTCCTGTGCCCGGGCCGGCACGAGCCGCGCTCGCTCTCGCTGGTGCCGCCCGTGCACGTGGCCGTTCTGATGGCCAGCCGACTGCACGCCAGCCTGCCGGCGGCCATCCACGCGCTGTATCCCGGCGAGCGCCCGCCCGAGCTGCCGACGAACCTGCTGCTGGTGACCGGACCCTCCAAGACGGCGGACATCCAGCAGGTCCTGGCCTACGGCGCGCATGGGCCGAAGGAGCTCGTGATCGTGCTGGTCGACGATCTCACGGAGTCCACGCCATGAATCCGGCCACCCCTGCCGACGCCCACGGCCACGCCGCACCCCTGCACTTCGTCGACCCGCGCCGCTTCAAGGAGAACGCGCGCGAGGCCGTCAACGCCGCGCACCTGCGGGCCAGCTTCCGCAGCGCCATGGATTTCCTGCAGGTCAAACGCGCGGCGCACTTCGGCCAGCCGCAGACCTTCGAGCCGCTGCGCCACGTCGGCCAGGAAATCCGCCGCTACAGCCTGTCGCGGCTGCCCGACCTGCTGGAGCTGCTGGAGCGCAACCTGGCGGCCCAGGGCGTGCAGGTGCACTGGGCGGCGACGCCCGCGGAGGCGAACGCGATCTTCCTGGCGATCGCCCGCGATGCCGGCGCGCAAGGCATGGTCAAGGGCAAGTCGATGGTCAGCGAGGAGATCGAGCTGAACCACCGGATGGCGGAGCACGACATCGACTGCCTCGAGTCCGACATGGGCGAGTACATCGTGCAGCTTGCCGGCGAGCGGCCCAGCCACATCATCATGCCGGCGATCCACAAGACGAAGCAGCAGATCGCGCAGCTGTTCGCCGACGAGATCCCGGACACGCCGTACACGGAGGACGTCGACGCGCTGATCGCCATCGGCCGCCGCGTGCTGCGCAACGAGTTCCGCGATGCCAAGGTCGGCGTTTCCGGCGTCAACTTCATGGTGGCCGAGACCGGCACGCTGTGCCTGGTGGAGAACGAGGGCAACGGCCGCATGTGCACCACCGTGCCCGACGTGCACATCGCGATCACCGGCATCGAGAAGGTCGTCGAGCGCTTCGAGCACGTGTTGCCGCTGTTCAACCTGCTCACGCGTTCGGCCACCGGGCAGGCGGTCACGACCTACTTCAACGTGATCACCGGCCCCCGGCGCCCCGGCGAGCTCGATGGGCCGCGCGCGGTGCACCTGGTGCTGCTGGACAACGGCCGCACGCAGGCCTGGCGCGACGCCGAGTTCCGCTCGACGCTGCAATGCATCCGCTGCGGCGCCTGCATGAACCACTGCCCGGTGTACGCGCGCATCGGCGGCCTGGCCTACGGCACGACCTATCCGGGGCCGATCGGCTCCATCATCTCCCCGCACCTGCTGGGCCTGGAGCCGACGCAGGCGCTGCCGACGGCAAGCAGCCTGTGCGGTGCGTGCGCGGAGGTCTGCCCGGTCGGCATCCCGATCCCCGAGCTGCTGATGCAGTTGCGCCATGCCGCCCGGCACGATGCCCTGCCCGGCCACGCGCCACTGGCTGGCCAGGGGGCCGCCAAGGACTGGAAAGAGGCGCTGGCGTGGAAGGCATGGGCCTGGCTCAACCAGCGGCCGGCCTGGTACGGGCTTGCGGTGCGGATCGGCCGCGCGCTGCGCGCACTGACGCCTTCACGGCAGGCCGGATGGACCGCGCATCGCACGCCGCTGAAGCTGGCGAGGCGCGGCTTGCGGGACCGCTTGCCGCAGGACGTGCGCCGCAGTTAGGAGCAGGCGCTGTGGACGGCCGCGGCGTTTGCTGGGAACATCGTTCATGGCCGCCACGCTCCCAGCCTCGCTGCTCGACGTCATCCTCGGCCTGGAGTTCGGAGCCACCGAGCCGGACGCGAGCAATCGTTTCTCCCTCGACGGCATCGCATGGAGCACGACGCCCGATGGCGGGCGCGAGATCGCGATCCGCAGGATCGAAGCCACGGCGCTGCGCCTTGCCTCGGGGGCGCTGGTGCTGGAGGTGGGCCGGCTCGCCCTGCACAAGCTCGTCGGCCAGGTGCACATCGGGCAAGGCAGGCCGCGCCTGCGCAGCCTGCAAGCCGCCAAGGCCGAACTTTCGGGCGTGAAGGTCCATGGACCGCTGGTGTTCCCGCCGCCAAGCAAGGCCGACTTGCACACGCCGCCCGCCGGTTCGGCCGCACAGCCCGCCGGCAACGCCACGACAGGCGAAGGCCCCGCTGCGAGGTGGTGCCTCGGCCCACTCGCCGAAGCCGAGGGCACGCTGCGCGCGAAGATCGTGGATGCGCACCTGCTGTTCGACGCCGACGTGACGGTTCCCATCCGCCAGGGGCAGGTCGACTTCAACGACGCGACCGTCGAACACGTCGGGCCGGATTCGCGCATGGGCGTCAGCCGGCTCGGGATCTACGTCGACGCGCCCAACGGCCGCAGCTACCTGTGCCAGTTCCCGTCCACGCCGGTGGGCGGCGTGGAATACGAGCGGCGGGGTGCCTTTCTCGGGGCGCTGGTTTCGAATCGGGGCAAACTGCTCCTGCAGGCCTTTGCCGAGGGGTTGCTGCGGCAGGCGCGCGCCGGCCAGGGACTGGGGCTGACGGAGCAGGCGCGGCTGCTGTTCGACCGCACTGCCGTCTCGGGAAGCGTGCAGCTCGGCGACGGCCGCTTCACTGCGCCCGGCGTGCGCGCCGAGGTGGTGGGCCGCGCCGAAGGCCGCAACATGGTCCGCATCCACTCGGAGTCCGTGGGCCGGGGCCTCACCCTCGAACTCCCCGGCTTGTCGGTCGGGCACGCCGAGGTGAACGCCAGCGGCCTGCACATGGCGTGCGATCAGGTCACGGGGGCGCTGCTGCTGCGGCTGCTCGTCGAGCGCGCGCAACTGCGCTTCGCCTTCGAGCTGGCGAGCATGGAGATCACCGGGCTGAGCCTGCCATCCGCCGGGCCGTCGTCTGCGCAGGAGCCGGATGCAGGAACGGCGCCCCGCGGCGCCGTTCCTGAAACGCGCTGAGGCGTCAGCGGCCGTCGTGGTCCGAGTCGCCGGGGACGGCGCGCTCGACCGCGTTGCCCGCACGATGCCAGGCATCGCGCGTGGCGTGCTTCGCGCGCTCCCATTCGAGCGACGAGCTGCCGCGGGCGCTGTTCCAGTCGCGGCTCAGTTCGGGCTCGACTTCGTCATAGGAGCGATCCGGATAGCGCGAGTACGCGTCCACGCCATACCGGTAGGCGGGGCCGTAGTCGTCGTACTTGGCGCCGCTGGTGACATAGGGCCGGGTCGAATAGTTGTCGCGCCAGTAGGCGTCTTCCAGCGCCGGGTCCGCTTTCCTGCGGCCGGCGATGGCGCCCACCGCGGCACCGACAGCGGCACCCACCGCCGCGCCGACCGGTCCGGTCATGCCGCCGACGGCCGCACCTGCAGCTGCTCCGCCCGCGACCCCACCGACGACCCCGCCGGCGACGGCTCCCTTGGCCGCCGGATGCTTGTCACTGTCGGATGCAATTGGCTTGCGCTCGTTCATCACTGTTCCTTCCGTGGTTGGAAGCCCCAACGGTAAGGCCTCGGCACAGGTTGCAGGACGCGCCTTCGCCTCACGCGCATGTCAGCCGATACGCACAGGGCAACGTGCGAGCTCACCTGTGACGACACCGCCGCGCGCCGCGCGACCGCTTGCTAGCGGAACTCCCGGTCGATGCGCAGCACCTGTCCTGCGTCCGTCAGCACGTACAACTCCTTCTGCCCGTCCTCGCCGAAGGAGATGACCGTCCCCATGCTGGCGATGAATTGCCGGGGATCGGTGGCGACGCCGCCGCTGAACACGAAGCTGCGCAGCCAGCCGCTGCAAAGGTCGGAATAGAAATACCGGCCCTGGATCTCCGGGATGGCGCTTCCGCGGTAGACGAAGCCGCCGGTGATCGAACATCCGCCGTTCGCGTCGTGCGCATACTCCAGCACCGGCAAGGTGATCCCTGTCCTGTTGCAGGGGGTCGCGCCCAAGCAGGACGAACCTTCCATGACATTCCAGCCGTAGTTGAGCCCTGCGCTGTCGGCGGGGTTGACGTCGACCTCCTCGATGCGATCCTGCCCGACATCGGCGATGTAGAGGCGACCGGTCGGAGCATCGAACGCGTAGCGCCACGGATTGCGCAGTCCGTACGCCCAGATCTCGCCGCGCCGGTTCGGCTGCCCCACGAAGGGATTGGCGGATGGAATCGCGTAGGGTGCCGCCGCGCTGGAATTCCGCACGTCGATGCGCAGGAGCTTGCCCAGCAGGGAGTCCAGGTCCTGCGCGTTGCCCAGCGGATCGCCGCCACCACCGCCATCGCCGGTCCCGAGATACAGGAAGCCATCGGGCCCGAACCGGACCAGTCCCCCCTTGTGGTTGGAGAACGCGCGGTGGGGAATCGTCAGGATGCGCAGCGGCGCCGGATCCGCGAGGTCCGGATTGCCAGCCGAAACACGAAAGCGTTCGATCGCGATGTCGCCGGTGGGCTCGGTGAAGTAGACGAAGAAAAAGCCGTTGAGGGCGTACTGCGGATCGAAGGCCATCGAGAGCAGCCCGCCTTCGCCCGTCGTCCCGACCCGGGCGGAGATGTCCAGGAAGGGCGTGCCCGATCGGGTGCCGCCTTGCACGATGACGATGCGGCCCGGGCGCTCGACCACGAAGAGACGCGCATCGCCGGCGGGCGCAGTGGCGAACATCGGTTGGTCCAGGCCCGAGGCGGCCACCGAGGTCACGAGCGTGAAGGCGCGCGGCCCAGGGGCATTCACGGCGCCGCCGCCCGCGCCCTCGTCGCCCCCGCCGCCGCAAGCAGCGAGCAACGCTGTCAGGAGCAGGGGCGCAGGCTTCATTCCACGGCTGCTGCTGAAGGGTCGCGCCGCGACGTCACCCCCCGGCCGCCACCCGCCAGACCGCATTGCCGACGTCGTCGGCGACCATCAGCGCGCCCTTGCCGTCGATCGCCACGCCCACCGGACGACCGTAGGCCTTGCCGTCCTTCGACAGGAAGCCGCCGAGGAATTCCACCGGCGGGCCCGACGGCTTTCCACCCGAGAACGGCACGAAGGCCACCTGGTAGCCCGCACGCGGCTTGCGGTTCCACGAGCCGTGCTCGCCGATGAACGCGCCGCTCGCGTAGTTCGGCGGCATGCGCGCGTCGGAGAACGCAAGCCCGAGCGGCGCCACATGCGAGCCCAGCCCGTAGTCCGGCGCGATCGCCTTCGCGACCATCTGCGGGTTCTTCGGCTTCACGCGCGCATCGACGTGCTGGCCCCAGTAGCTCCACGGCCAGCCGTAGAAGGCACCGTCCTTCACGGAGGTGAGGTAATCGGGCACGAGGTCGTTGCCCAGTTCGTCGCGCTCGTTCGCGACCACCCACAAGGCTTTCGTCTGCGGCTCCCAGGCCAGGGCCGTCGGGTTGCGCAAACCCGAGGCATAGAGGCGCTTCTGACCGGTCGCGAGGTCGATCTCCCAGATCGCCGCGCGACCCTGCTCGGAAGCCATGCCGTTGTCGCCGATGTTGCTGTTGGATCCGACCGATGCATACAGCTTCGTGCCGTCGGGCGACGCGACGATGTTCTTGGTCCAGTGGTGGTTCGCACCGGCCGGCAGGTCCGCCACCTTGACGGGTTTGGCGGTGATGCTGGTCTGGCCCGCCTGGTAGGGGACCTTCACGACGGCGTCCGCATCGGCGATGTACAACTGGTCGCCCACCAGCACCATGCCGAAGGGCGAGAACAGGCCGGACATGAATTCGCTTCGCGTTTCGGCGATGCCGTCGCCGTCCGCGTCGCGCAGCAGGATGATGCGGTTCGGGCTCGGGGTGCCCGCGCCGGCGCGCTTCTGCACCACCTTCATGCCCTTGCCGCGGATCCCCTGCGCCATCTTGTCCTTCTCGCCGTTCAGCGGCGGCGGCCGGTTGCTCTCGGCGACCAGCACGTCGCCGTTCGGCAGCGTGTACAGGTTGCGCGGATGGTCGAGGCCGGTCGCGAACGCCGTGACGCGGAAGCCCGCCGGCGCGGTGGGAGCCGCGCCCTGCGGCCATCCTTCGGCGGGCGCGATGTGGACGTTCGGAATGAATCCGTCCTTGTGCGGCGCCGGCAGCTGCGGCTGGGGTCCGACGCCGACGGGCATGCCTGGCTGCTGGGCTGCGAGCGCCGTGCAGAGAAGGGCGAGGCTGGCGGCAATTGGCGCTGCCGCGGCGCGGAGTCTGCGGGTCTTCATGGCCCGAGTCTGTTCCCGCCGGGCGCGCGGCAGTGTCAGACAAGCTCCACGCCGGATGAAGCGTCGCCTGAAGCGGCTCAGCCGCCGTGATCCTCAGCGGGGCGCCGCAGCTTCATGCCAGCACACCGTTCCCGATCAGCTTGTCCAGCCGGTCGGTGAAGCCGACTCACGCTGAGCGCGCGCAGCGCCTAGTGCCGGTCACCAAAACGAAATCCTCGCGTCGGCCAACGGCAGCCCGGAATTTACGACGGTAAAAATGGCGCATGAAGGCCGTAAGGTCCGCAAGATCGCTCGGACTGTCACACCCTGACTGCGCGCTGATACCGTTAATTTCAGCGTTGATAAAGAAGGATGCTGCCCTCTCTCATAGAACAGCCTGGAGCACCACCTTCTTGCCTGGAACCTGCAAGAATTTCATGACTCCGTGCCCGGGCAGCACGCGGCTTTCGACCAGCACGATGCCGGCATCGATCAATGCCTGGAGGTCGCGGCGCACCGCGCTGCGATCACGGTGAAGCCGGTCGGCGATTCCCTGAATGGAGTCCGGACGCTCCTTGACGGCTGCGACAAGCGCCAGCCTGCTTGGCGTCAGAGCGCGAACGAGCTCCGCCGGGTCGCCGAACGTCACCAGCGCTTCTTCGGGAATGTGTTCGCCGGCATCGGCGGCCTTGGCGATCCGGCGACCTCGTTCAAAAAAGTCGTTCTCATCGCCCAGTCCAATCGTCACCTTCTTCATCGTCATTCCCTCATCGCAAGGTAGTCCAGCTCGAACCGCTCTTCAATGTCCTCGTAGCTCAGGAACTCGATGGGCTCGACCTGCCCCATGACATGCCTGTGGTGAAAGCCATGGGCATTGTCATAGCCGACGACGCGTCCGTTGTCCACACCGCAGATTCCGTGATGGATGTAGGCCAGGTTGTACCGCGTCACCTTCCCGGTTTCGTCCACCCACACTTCCCGCCGCAAGATGCCGTTACCGCGCTTTTTGGCACGTGGTTCGTCGCATCGACGACCAGTTCGTGCAGCACCACCTGCGTGTCGCGCGGTAGCCGCGCCGCCGCTTCTCCCACATCCGCAACAACACCGGGTGACCTGAATCGACGAAGTCGATGATCCGTACGCCCGACTTCCCCGCGTGCTCGCGATGCACGGCCGGCGTACTGCTGCAGCGTGCCCTTCCACGAAACGGGCATGGCAAGGATCAAGGTGTCGAGCGGAGGATGGTCGAAGCCTTCTCCCACGAGCTTGCCGGTCGCCAGCAGAACGCGGGGCGCATCGGGCGCCAAGGCCTCCAATTCCGCCATCAGGGCACCGCGCTGCTTCTTGGACAGGCGGCCATGCAGCACGAACGGCCGTAACGCCTGCTCGGAAAGCGCCGACACAAGCGCACTGACATGCTCGGTCCGCTCCGTGAGCACCGCGCATCGTCGACTCGGAACCGCTCCAGGCGTCCATCTTCGAGTTCGTGGAGATCGCCGAAAAGACAAAAAGCCTTGATTTCTCAAGGCTTTCTGCTGCTTTCTGGGACTTAGGTGGACCCCTTGGGAAGAGGTCCTGGCGGAGCAGGAGGGATTCGAACCCTCGATACGGTGAAACCGTATACCGGATTTCGAGTCCGGCGCATTCGACCACTCTGCCACCGCTCCTGATTTCGGTTCGCGTGGTGCGAAGCCGGCGATTTTAGCACCACCGCGCGAACCGACCGGCTGCTGGCTACATCCGCGGCTCGCCCCGCTCGTTGACGATGATCGTGCTTCCTGCCGGCGGCGCGCTCATCTGCACGGTGTGCGGGGTGCCGCGGAAGTTGTACGTCACCTCGTAGTACGCCGGCGCGCCTTGCACCGTCTCGCAGCGCTGGACGTCCTGGGTCGCATAGCCCGGCGCGCCACCGCGCCCGACGTTGTTGCCCACCGCGGCGCCGGCGATCGCACCGACACCGGTGGCCGCATCCCTGCCGCTGCCGGCGCCCACCTGGTGGCCCAGGATGCCGCCGACGACCGCGCCGAGCAGGGCGCCGCCCACATTGCTGTTCGCGTTCGCGGCCGGGACGGCCTGCCGTTCCACCCAGCAACGCTGGCTGCCGGCGCCCATGATCGCCCGCACGTCCCGGATCGGGACTTCCTGCGTGCGCTCGCTGGCGCGCCGGCGATAGGCGTAGTCGCCGCCCGCAGCGGCCTGCGGTTCGAAGTCGTAGCGACGGCCTTCGCGCGCGGGGCGGATCGACGCGATGTTCCATTGCAGTCCGGTGCCGCGCAGGTCGGGGTAGTTGCCCCGGCGCAGCACGGCGCAGCGACCCTGGTAGCGCGGCCGCTCGCACACCTCCCAGCGGCCGCGCTCGACCACCACCGAAGCCGCGGTGTCGCCCAGTGCGCGACGCTCGAGGTTGCGCATCTCGCCATTGACCACGACGGAATGCCCGCGGAATCCCTCCCGCTCATACAGGACGATCTGGGCCATCGCCTGCGAAGCGAGGACCAGGGTGGAAGCGGTCAATGCCGCCTTGATGAAGAACTTGGCCATGTGCGGGCTCCTTTCCTACAGCTGTGCGGGCCGCGGCCCGCGAGGCTGCATGATGGGCAAGCCCACCAGGACGGATGTGTAGGCGGCTGCCGCTGAGCCTTGTCGGCTGATCCCGCCGCGCTTCGCCCCGCGCGCTCAGCGCGCCAGCCGTTCCAGGCCACCCAGGTACGGCCGCAGCACCTCGGGCACGGTCACGCTGCCGTCCGCGTTCTGGCAGTTCTCCAGGATCGCCACCAGCGTGCGGCCGACGGCCAGCCCCGAGCCGTTGAGCGTGTGCACCAGCTCGTTCTTGCCCTGCGCATTCTTGAAGCGCGCCTGCAGCCGCCGCGCCTGGAAGGCCTCGCAGTTGGAGACCGAGCTGATCTCGCGGTACGTGTCCTGCGCCGGCAGCCAGACCTCCAGGTCGTAGGTCTTGGCAGCGCCGAAGCCCATGTCGCCGCTGCACAGGAGCACGACGCGGTACGGCAGGCCTAGCTTCTGCAGGACCGCCTCGGCGTGCCCGGTCATCTGCTCCAGCGCCTCATAGCTCTTCTCGGGATGCACGATCTGCACCATTTCGACCTTGTCGAACTGGTGCTGCCGGATCATGCCCCGCGTGTCGCGCCCGGCGCTGCCGGCCTCGGAGCGGAAACAGGGGGTGTGCGCGGTGAGCTTCAGCGGCAGTTGCGACTCCGCCAGCACCTCGTCGCGAACGAAGTTGGTCAGCGTCACCTCGCTGGTGGGGATCAGGTACAGCGCCTGCTGCTCCTCGTCGGCCAGGCCTTCCTGTCCGCCCTTGCTCACCGCGAACAGGTCGCCCTCGAACTTGGGCAACTGGCCGGTGCCGCGCAACGTCGCCTCGTTGGCGATGTAGGGCGTGTAGCACTCGGTGTAGCCGTGCTCCTGCGTCTGCGTGTCGAGCATGAACTGCGCGAGCGCCCGGTGCAGGCGCGCGATCTGCCCCTTCATCACCGTGAAGCGGGCGCCGGCGAGCTTCACGCCGGTGCCGAAGTCCAGGCCGAGCGGCTCGCCGATGTCGACGTGGTCCTTGACCTGGAAGTCGAAGCTGCGCGGCGTGCCCCAGCGGCGCACTTCCACGTTGGCGTGTTCGTCGGCGCCCACCGGCACGCTCTCGTGCGGCAGGTTGGGAACGGCGAGCAGCAGGCCCTGCAGCTCCGGCTGGATCTTGTCCAGGCGGGCCGCCGACCGGTCCAGTTCCACCTTGAGCTGCGCCACTTCGGCCATCACCGCGTCGGCCGACTGCCCCTTGGACTTGAGCTGGCCGATCTGCTTGGACAGCTGGTTGCGCCTGGCCTGCAGTTCCTCGGTGCGGGTCTGGATGGTCTTGCGTTCGGCCTCGAGCTTCTGGAAGGCTTCGACGTCGAGGTAGGGCTGCGGCGACTTGCGCGCCTGCAGGCGTGCGATCACCGTGTTGAGGTCTTTGCGGAGCAGGTTGACGTCGAGCATCGGCGCATTTTATTCGGCGCCCTGCGTACCATTGGTCCCAGCCACGAGAGCGCCCGGATGACGACAGCGCCCGGATTACGACAGCGTCCCCGGATCCAGGTTCGCGCCGCAGACGATCAGCGCCACCGTCTCGCCCTGGCGCGGCACATACGCCCGCGTCTGCAACGCCGCCAGCCCCAGCGCCGCGGCCGGCTCCACCGCCAGCTTGAACTCCTTCCACAGCGCGAGCTGCGCCGCCCGGATCGCCTCCTCCGGCAGCAACACCGCGTCCGCGACATGGCGCGCCGCCACGTCCCACGCGATCGCGCCGATGCGCCTGGCGCCGAGCGAGTCGGCCGCGATGCCACTGACCGCCACATCGACCGGCGCGCCGGCCTGCCGCGCGCGGTACAGCGTTGGCGCGAGCTCGGGTTCCAGGGCGATCACGCGGCTGCGCTGCTCGAACCAGGCCGCGATGCCAGCGATCAGGCCGCCGCCGCCCACGCTCACCAGCACGGCCTCCGGCGTGCGGCCGCCCTGCTCCTCCATCTCCAGCGCGAGGGTGCCCGCACCGGCGACCACCTCCGGCTGGTCATAGGCGTGCGTGAGCAAGGCCCCGGTCTCGCGCTGGCGCGCGAGGCACGCCTCCAGGGCGTCGGCGTAGGCGGCGCCCGTCACGACGACATCCGCACCGAGCTCGCGCAGCTTGCGCTGCTTGGCCGCGCTGCTCACGGTGGGCACGAACACCTCGCACTTCACGCCCAGCGCGCGCGCCGCCGCGGCCGTGGCGATGCCGGCGTTGCCGCCCGACGCGACGATCACGCCGCTGGCGGGGATGGGATGCGCGAGCAGGCGGTTGTACATGCCGCGCGCCTTGAAGCTGCCGGAGACCTGCAGGTGTTCGAGCTTGAGCCAGACCTCGCGGCAGTCGACGCCGAGCGCGGCGCCCGGAAGCGGCCACAGGGGCGTGCGGCGGATGAAGCGGCGGCCGTCGTCGCGCAGGCGCGCGGCGGCCAGTTCGATGGCGTGCCTGTCCATGCGCCGCACTGTAGCGGCGATTACTGCTTCAGGCCCTTGGGCAGCGGGAACTTCACCGTCTCCACGATGCCGTCCATCTTGCGCACCGCCACCGCGCCGAGCTCCTTGATCCGTTCGATGACGTGTTCGACCAGCACTTCGGGCGCGGAGGCGCCTGCCGTGAGGCCCACGCGCGTCTTGCCTTGCAGCCATTCGGCCTTCAGCTCGTCGGCGTGGTCGACCATGTAGCTGGGCACGCCCAGCTTGCGCGCAAGCTCCGCCAGCCGGTTGCTGTTGGAACTGGTGGGGCTGCCCACCACGATCATCACGTCCACCTCGCGCGAGAGCATCTTGACCGCGTCCTGCCGGTTCTGCGTGGCATAGCAGATGTCCTGCTGCTTGGGCTGGCGGATGGCCGGGAAGCGCGCCTTGATGGCGGCCATGATCTCCGCGGCGTCGTCCACCGAGAGCGTGGTCTGCGTGACCACTGCCAGCCGCTCGGTCTGGCCCGGCTGCACCTGCGCGACGCCGGCCACGTCCTCCACCAGGTGGATGCCGTGATCGAGCTGCCCCATCGTGCCCTCCACTTCGGGGTGGCCCTTGTGGCCGATCATGATGAACTCGTAGCCCTCCCTGGCCAGCTTCGCCACTTCGATGTGGACCTTGCTCACCAGCGGGCAGGTGGCGTCGAAGACGTGGAAGCCGCGCGCAGCCGCTTCGGCCTGCACCGCCTTGCTCACGCCGTGGGCGGAGAAGACCAGGGTGGCACCGGGGGGAACCTCGTCGAGGTCCTCGATGAAGATCGCGCCCTTGGACTTCAGGTCGTTGACGACGAAGGTGTTGTGCACGATCTCGTGGCGCACGTAGATCGGCGCGCCGAAGCGGGCCAGCGCCCGCTCGACGATCTCGATGGCGCGGTCGACGCCGGCGCAGAAGCCGCGCGGTTCGGCCAGCAGGATTTCCTGGGGAGCGGCCACGTCAGATCACCCCGATCAGCTGCACCTCGAAGGTGACAGGCTGGCCCGCGAGCGGGTGGTTGAAGTCCAGGAGGACCTCGTCCGGGTGGCCGTCGCCGTCGGCGTCCGCACCGAGCTCCTTCACCGCCCCGGCATACTGGCCGCCGCCGCCCGGAGTGGGAAATTTCACCACGTCACCCACGGAATATTTCACGTTCGGGTCGCCCACTTGCACCAGCAGCTTGCGTGCGATCCAGCGCACCATCTCCGGGTTGCGCTCTCCGAAGGCTTCGCCCGCGGGGATCTCGAATCGCGTGCGGGTCCCCTCTTCCAGCCCCAGCAGGCGCTGCTCGATGGCGGGCGAAAGCTCGCTGTTGCCCAGCGTCAGCGTCGAGGGCTTGCCCTCGAAGGTGTTGATGATGTCGCCGTCGGGGCCCGCGAGCCGGTAGTGCAGCGTGAGGAAGGAGCCCGGTTGCACCCGGGGCAGGGAGGAGGCCATGGAAGTCCCGATAAACTGGCCCTCCATTCTAGGAAGTCGGGACCAGGGGCACGATGATGGCGCTCAAAGACCTCCCGGCGGACGCGCGCCCGCGCGAGAAGCTGCTGGCGCGCGGGGCCGCCGCCCTGAGCGACACCGAGCTGCTCGCGCTGCTGCTGCGCACGGGCACCGCCGGCCGCGGCGTCCTGAACATGGCGGAGGACGTCCTGCTGCGCTTCGGCGGGCTGGCCGGCCTGCTGCACGCCGGCAGCGAGGAACTGCGCAAGGTCCATGGCCTGGGCGGCACCGCCAAGCGCTCGGAACTGATCGCCGTGCTGGAGCTCGCGCGCCGCGCCGTCTGCGAGCAGTTGCGCGCCCGCGAGGTGTTCGGCTCGCCGGAGGCCGTGAAGAATTACCTGCAGCTGCACCTGGCGCGGCGTCCCCACGAGGTGTTTGCGGCCTTGTTCCTCGATGCGCAGAACCGCCTGATCGCGATGGAAGAACTCTTCCGCGGCACGCTGACTCAGACCAGCGTGTACCCGCGCGAAGTCGTCCTGAAATCGCTGCAGCACCACGCCGCCGCCGTGGTGCTGGCCCACAATCACCCGAGCGGCACGGTGCAGCCCTCGCGCGCCGACGAAGCGCTCACGCAGACGCTCAAGGCCGCCCTCGCCCTGGTCGACGTGCGCGTGCTCGATCACGTCATCGTGGCGCCGGGACAGGCGCTTTCCATGGCGGAAAAAGGATTGATTTGAAAACGAAGTCGCTGCAGGACCTGCACCACATCCGCGCCCAGATCGCGGAGCGCGAGCGCCTCGCGCGCGAGGAAGCCGCGACCCGGGCGGAGGCGCAAAAGCGCCTCGACGCCGACCGCAACCTGTTCCAGCGCGCCGCCGGGCCGGTGCAGAAGCTGCGCACGCATGGCCGCGTGCATCACCCGCCCGAGCCGGTCGCCCCCATCGCCGCCCAGCGCCAGCTCGATGACCAGCGCGTGCTCAAGGAGTCGATCAGCGACGAATTCGATGCCTCCACCCTGCTCGAAGTGGACGACGCCCTGAGCTTCCGCCGCCCCGGCATCGGCATCGACGTGGCGCGCAAGCTGCGCCGCGGCGAGTGGAGCATCCAGTCGGAGATCGACCTGCACGGCCTGCGCACCGACGACGCCCGCGAGGCGCTGGCCAGCTTCCTGCGCGAAGCGGTGCGCCAGGGGCTGCGCTGCGTGCGCGTGGTGCACGGCAAGGGCCTGGGCTCGCCGGGCAAGACGCCCGTCCTCAAGGGCAAGGTGCACAGCTGGCTGGTGCAGAAGAACGAGGTGCTGGCCTTCGTGCAGGCGCGCGGCGACGAGGGCGGGGCCGGCGCCGTGGTCGTCCTGCTCAAACCCACGTGACTTCGGTGGCGCCCGTCTCCTTCAGCGGCAGCGGCGGCATGGGCCGGCCGTAGAGGCGCTGCACGCGCAGCGCGAGCGGCGGATGGGCGTCGAACCAGCCGCCGCGTTCGGTCAGGCGCGCCAGCAGCAGCAGGTGCTGCACCGAGACCGGCCAGGGCGGGTCGGCCCGCATCCGGTCCGCCTGCGCCTTCTGCGTCATCGCCTTGCGCAGCACGCCGCCCAGGCCGTCGCGGCTGCGGGTCCACTGCACGGCTCGCGCGTCGGCGAGGAATTCGCGCTGGCGCGCCACCGAGGCCTGCAGGGCGCGCCCGGCCCACCAGCCGACCGAGCCGATGGCCATGATGGCGTTGCCGAACAGCACGGCCACGCCGCCGCGCTCGCGGACCACGTCGCCGAAACCCCACACCAGCTCCAGCCCGGAGACCATGCCGGCCAGCTGCATGTTCAGGCGGCTGTCGCCTTCGTGGATGTGGCTGCACTCGTGGGCCACCAGGCCCTGCAGTTCCTCGCGCGTGAGCAGGTCGAGTGCGCCCTGCGTGACCGCCACCACCGCGTCGTCCTCGTCCCAGCCGGCGGCGAAGGCATTGATCGCCTCGTGCCGCGGCATCACCATCACCATGGGTCGCGGCATGTTGGCGGCGATGCAGACCTCGTCGACGATGTTGCACAGGCGCTGTTCCGCCTGCGAGGTGGCGGGGCGCGCCTCGCGCGCACCGACGCGGCGGGCCAGCCGCTCGGCGCCGCCCGCCATCTGCAGGCTGGAGGTCTCGATCCACCAGCCGCCCAGCACCAGCAACAGCGTGACGCCGACGTTGACCGTGAAGAACAGGCGAGGGAAATCGAGCGGGAACGGCGAGAACAGCTTCAGCAGCCCCCAGCACAGCACCAGGGCCAGGTGCACGCCGATCACCGTCGCCGTCACGGCGAGGGCGAACAGGAACAGCAGCCGCAGCGTCTCTCCGCGGGCGGCGTCCTGCTGCTCGAAGAAGCGCACGGCGCGTTGGCTCAGAAGGCCAGGCGGGGCGCCTCGCGCTCCTGGGCGTTCTGGGTCGACTGCATCATGGCGGCCGGCGCGAAGCCGAAGAGCCGGGCCGCGACCAGGGTCGGGAACTGCATGGCCGCATCGTTGTACGCCAGCACTTCGTCGTTGTACGCCTGGCGGGCGAAGCCGATGCGGTTCTCGGTGGACGTGAGTTCCTCGCTCAGCGACTGCATGGTGGCATCGGCCTTGAGTTCCGGATAGGCCTCCGCCACCGCCATCAGGCGGCCCATGCTGCCGCCCAGGTCGCGTTCGGCGGCCGCGAGCACCGTCACCACGGCGGCATCGGTCGGACGCGCCCGCGCGGCGGCCGCTGCGGTCACCGCCGCACCGCGGGCGCGGGCCACCGCCTCCAGCGTCGAAGCTTCATGGGTGAGGTAGCGCTTGGCCACTTCCACCAGGTTGGGAATCAGGTCGTAGCGGCGCTTGAGCTGCACGTCGATCTGCGCGTAGGCGTTGGCGATGCGGTTGCGCCGCTGCACCAGCGCGTTGAATGCGGCCACGATCCACACGACCAGGGCGGCCAGGGCCGCCACGACGATCCAGGTTGCTGACACCACGCTGAACCTCCTTCCCATTGACCCGACCATGATAAGGCCGGGCCTGCCAGCTCAACCGGGCGTATTGCGCATCCAGTCAGCTGTCTGGAAGAAAGAGTGGCGCAGGCGCTCCCGCAGGTCCGGCGGAACGCCGGTTTCGCTCATCGCCTGGTCCATGCAGGCGAGCCACTGGTCCCGTTCGACCGTGCCGATGGTGAAGGGCATGTGCCGCATCCGCAGCCGGGGGTGGCCGACGCGGTCGGTGTAATGCTGCGGCCCGCCCAGCCAGCCGCACAGGTACCAGAACAGATGCTGGCGCGCCCGTTCCAGCTCGGTGCCGTGGGCAGCGCGCAGTTCGGCGTACTTGGCCTCCAGGTCCATCAGGTCGTAGAAGCGGTCGACCAGGGCCTGGATCTTCTCCTCGCCGCCGATCCACTCGTAAGGCGTCGCGTACGGCGGCTTGTCTTGAATCTCCATGGCGGAGATTCTCCCAAAGACGCTATTCGGCCGCCCGCCGCAAGGTCTCCACCACCGGGCGGCCCAGCACCTCGCGCAGGCCCCACCAGCCGGCCGCCAGCGCCAGCACGGCGCCCGCCACCGCCCCGACCAGGGGCACGAAGGGCGACGCCGTCCACGCGAAGTCGAAGGCGTACTTCGCCAGCGCCCAGCCCACGACGGAGGCCACGACGCTGGCCAGGAAGCCCGCCAGCAGCCCGATCCCCACCAGCTCCGCCCGCTGCACCTGCCGCAGCAGCGAACTGCGGGCGCCGACCGCTCGCATGATCGCGAATTCGCGGGCGCGTTCCTCGCGCGTCGCCGTCACCGCGGCGAACAGCACCACCACGCCGGCGGCCAGCGTGAACCCGAAGAGGAATTCCACCGCGCGGATCACCTGGTCCACGACGCCCTGCACCTGGTTCAGCGTGGCCGTCATGTCCACGTCCGTGATGTTCGGGAATTCGCGCACCAGCGCGTTGTCGAAGCCCTTGCGCTCGGGCGCGCGGAAGGCGCCCATGTAGGTGACCGGCATGTCGGGCAAGGCGCTCACCGGGTACATGACGAAGAAATTCGCCCGCATCGAGCCCCAGTCCACCTTGCGCAGCGAGGTGATGCGCGCCTCGCTGGTGGTGCCCGCCACGTCGAAGCGCAGCGTGTCGCCCAGTCGCAGGCCCAGCGTGGTGGCCAGGCCCTCCTCCACGCTGATCGCATCCTTCTCCTCCGGCACCCACTTCCCGGCGACCACCTGGTTGTGGTCCGGCTGCTGCACGGCGAAGGAGAGGTTGAATTCGCGGTCCACGAGCCGGCGCGCCCGGTCGTCGGTGAAGTCGTCGGGCGCGACCGCGCGTCCGTTCACCGCCACCAGCCGGCCGCGGAACATGGGATACCAGTCCAGGCGCTGCACGCCCGCGCCGCGCAGGCGCGCGAGGAAGGCCTCGCTCTGCTCCGGCATCACGTTGATGACGAAGCGGTTCGGCGCGTCCGCCGGCGTCGCCTGGCGCCAGCTCGCGATCAGGTCCGTGCGCAGCAGCACCAGCAGCACGAGCGCGAGCAGGCCCACGGCGAGCGCGCTGCTCTGGACCACCGCGTAGGCCGGACGCGCGCCGATCTGGCGCGTGGCCAGCACCAGCCAGCGCGGCGCCGTCGCCTCGTTCACGACGCGCCGCAACAGCTGCACCGCCAGCCAGCTCAGGCCGGCGAACACCAGCACCGCGCCGGCGAAGCCGCCCACGGCGATGCCTCCCAGCTTCACGTCGCTGCTCGCGGCCAGCAGCAGCGCGGCGAAGCCGGCGACGCCGATCCCGAGCACCAGCAAGGACGCCGGCTTGAGGTTGCCCACATCGCGGCGGATCACGCGCAGCGCCGGCACCTGCGCGAGCTGCAGCACCGGCGGCAGCCCGAAGGCGAACAGCAGCGTGAGCCCCATGCCGAGGCCGAACAGCACCGGCCACACGCCCGGGGCCGGCAGCCGGCTTTCCACCAGCCCGCCCAGCAGCGCGACGAACACGAAGTGCACCGCGAAGCCGAGCGCCACGCCCAGCCCGCTGGCGAACAGCCCCACCAGCGTGAATTCGAAGGCGTAGCTGCCGGCGATGGTGCGCTGGCTCTGGCCCAGCACGCGCAGCATGGCGCAGTCGTCCAGGTGCCGGCTGGCGAAGCCGCGCGCCGCCAGCGCCACGGCCACCGCGCTCAGGAGCGCCGCCAGCAAGGCGACCAGGTTCAGGAATTTTTCCGCCCGGTCCAGCGTCTGCCGCATTTCCGGCCGGCCCCCTTCCAG
The DNA here is from genome assembly GCF_016722765.1 of Ramlibacter alkalitolerans. GTDB lineage: Bacteria > Pseudomonadota > Gammaproteobacteria > Burkholderiales > Burkholderiaceae_C > Ramlibacter > Ramlibacter alkalitolerans. Next base: position 264,494 of record NZ_JAEQND010000007.1, read on the forward strand.
CGACTCGACCCGCACGCCCCGCACCTCGGGACCCTGCGCCTGCGCCTGCGCCCACTGCGAAAAGCGCGCCACCGCGCGGGGATCCTCGCCGGCGACGGCGAAGCGCCAGGTGATCCGGCTGGCCGGCTGCACGAGCCGCGTGGCCGGCAGGTCGTCCACATGGATCATCGCCCGCGGCGCGAAGCTCAGGAAGCCGGCGCCGCGGTCCGGCTCCAGCGTGATGACGCGGGAGATGCGCAACTGCGCGTCCCCGAGCAACAGCGGATCGCCGACGACCAGGCCCAGCGACTCGAGCAAGGCAGCGTCGACCCAGGCCTCGCCGCGCTGCGGGACCTCGCTGGTGGCGCGTCCCGGCCCTTCCGCATCCTGCGCCACCTGCAGGTGGCCGCGCAGCGGATAGCCGGTGGGCACCGCCTTCAGCGCCACCAGCCGGCTGGCGCCGCCCTTGGCGTCGGGCGCACGCGCCATCGAGGGGAACACCAGGGTGGTGACGCTGCGCAGGCCGAGGCTGCGCGCCTGCTGCTCGAACGCCGCCGGGGTGGGCTGGTCGCTCACCACCACCGCGTCGCCGCCCAGGAGCTGGCGCGCATCGCGCTCGAGGCCGCGCTGGAGCCGATCGGCGAAGAAGCCCACCGCGGTGAGCGCCGCCACCGCGAGGGTGACGGCGACGATCAGCAGGCGCAGTTCCCCGCCGCGCAGGTCGCGCCACAGCGTGCGCCAGCCGAGGGACCAGGCCGAATGGAATGCCACGTGTTCTATCCCGGGTTTCGTTGCGTCAGGGACGCGCTGCAGGCGGCCCCGACTCCAGCCGCGACGCCAGGTCCTTCAGCAGGGGCTTGAGGCCCTCGCCGACGCTGATCTGGGGGTTGGAAAAGCCGTCCGGCTTGCCCGCCTCCTGCTCGCGCTGGCGGATCACCGGCACGGCGGCGGCAAAGGCCTGCTCGAAGGAGTGCGTGCGACGCAGCTGCTCGTCGAACAGGGCGCGGCCGAAGAACGTGAGCTCGGACAGGCGGCCGCAGCCATACGAGGTGTGGTCCGCGTCCGCCGCCGTCATCACCAGCGTGGTGTTGCTCGCCAGCGGACCGAGCCAGCCGCCGGAGTAGCAGGCGGAGACCGCGATCACGCGGTTGCGGATGCCCGCTTCGTCGAGCGCCACGCGCAGCTCGCCGGGGCTGATCGCGTCGACGCTCAGGGGCGGATGCGCGGCGGCGAGCTGGAAGTCGCGCGCGGCGTGCGAAGTGAGGTAGACCACCAGCAGGTCGTGCTCGCGGTCCATGCGCCGGGCGATGGCGTCGATCGCGCGCTTCAGGTTGATCGGCGTGGCCCAGGGCAGCGATCCGACGGTGTCGACGTGGTTCACGAGCTGCAGCACGCGGCCGCGGGCGTCGAAGCGCTGCGCCAGGACGTCGGCGACCAGCGTGCTTTCGTTCAGGAACACGTCTTCGGCCGCGTAGGGCGCGAAGACCAGGCCGTAGACGTCGGTCACGCCCGGGCGCTGGGGCGCCAGCGACTCCACCGCACGCTCGAACACCGACTGCTGGATCTCGAAGCTCTCCTGCGTCAACGCCAGCTTCGGCGCTTCGTCCATCGAGGCCGATTGCGGAACCTCCCAGGGCCGCTCCGGAAACTGCCAGGCCGTGACGGCGAAGATCAGGACCAGGCCGGCAAGCAGGGCCACCAGCCGCCGCCGGTGCAGCCCGAAACTGCGCGCGAGCACCACCGCGATCGCCAGCGACCAGGCCCAGAGCAGCACATAGCTGCCCCATGCGAACAGGGCCGAGCCGGCCAGCGCCTGCGGCAGCACGCCTTGCGCCTGGGCGATCCCCAGGGCCTGCGAGACGGTGCCGGGCACCAGGGCTGCCACCAGCCAGAGCGCCAGCCAGCTGGCGGCGCCCGGCTGCCGCGCCTCGCCGTCACCCGGACGCAGGGCGAGCAGCGGCCACAGGAGCGCCAGCATGGCGGCGACCGACCAGAAGGGCGCGAGCCAGGCCCGCACGCTGAATTGGGCCGGGCCGTCGATTTCGAAGCGGCCCAGGACGATCTCGACGCCGGTGGACAGCAGCACGAGCAGCAGCAGTTCGCGCGGTCGCACCTGCGCGCTGCCCATGCGCGGGCGGCGCAGGAAGGCGGCCCGCAGCCCCTCGCGCAGCCAGCCGCGCAGGCTGGGCCGCTCGGGGATGGTGTCGTTCATGGCCGCATCATGCCAAAGCGCGCCGGCACTTCCGTCACTGCGCGGCGCGCAGGCGGGTGCCGGCCAGCTCCGGCTGCAGCACCAGGCGCTCCGGTGTCGTGTAGCAGAGGAAGCGGCGGTTGGTCGCGCGCCCGATCGCGCACAGGCCGATGCGCTCGGCGATCTCGTAGCCCATCTGCGTGATGCCGCTGCGCGAGACGACCACGGCCACGCCCATCTGCGCCGACTTGATCACCATCTCGCTGGTGAGGCGCCCGGTGGTGTAGAACACCAGCGGCTCGTCGGCCGTCGGCGCGAGCGGCGCCTCCTGTTCGCGCAGCCACATCCAGCCGGCGATGGTGTCGATCGCGTTGTGGCGGCCGACATCCTCCACGAACAGCAGCATCTCCTCGCCGCGAAAGAGCGCGCAGCCGTGCACCGAGCCGGCGGACTTGTACGTGCTTTCCTGCAGCCGGATCGCGTTCACGATGCCGTAAAGCTGCGCCTGCGTGATGCGCGCTTCGGGCAGCGGGGCGCTGTCGATTTCCTCCATCATGTGGCCGAACACGCTGCCCTGCCCGCAGCCGGTGGTGACCACGCGGTGCGCCGTGCGTTCCTCGATGCGTTCGATGCCCGCGTGGGTCTTGACGGCGGCGGCGTTCACCTCCCAGTCCACCGTCACCGATTCGATGGCATCCGGCGAGTCGACCAGGCGCTGGTTGCGCAGGTAGCCGAGCACCAGCCATTCGGGATGCGCGCCCAGCGTCATGAGCGTGACCAGCTCGCGCCGGTCGACGTACAGCGTGAGGTCGCGCTCCGCGGGGATGGAGAGGCTCTCCTCCTCGCCGAATTCGTTGACGGTCCGCACGCTGCGCGTGAGCGGCGCGCGGGCTTCGGTGAGCACGGGGCGGGTCATGGCCCGGAGGCTACCGCAAACACAAAGGCCAGCCGCGGGGGCTGGCCTTGGAACCGTGGGCGCGCGTCTACTGCTTGGGCGTGCCGCCGGTCTTGCCGGAGGTCATGGTGCCCGACTCGGCCCGCACGCTCGGCGGGCTGGTCGCGGTGGCCGCGGGCGAATGGGCGCCCGAGGTTTCCAGCGGCTTCTGCTCCGGCGGGGCGTAGGCGAAGGGGCCCGGGTCGCCGCAAGGCGGGATGGTGACGGCGTTCGGCGCGGCGACGGTGGCGACCGGCGTGCTGCCACCCTGCGAGGCCGAAGCGGCCGTGGGGGTGGGCGGCTTGGCTGGCGCTGGCGCCGCCGCCGCCGTGGTCGTGGGTGCAGGCGTCGCGGTGGCGGCCGCCGGCGCCCCTGGTGCGGCGGCCGTCGGCGTCATCCCGGCGGCGCCCGGGGCGGCTGCAGTTGCTTGCTTCGGTTCCGGGTGGCTCGACTTGTACTTCGCGGCGATCTGGTTCTGCACCTGGCACAGCTTGAAGGCATCGACCTTGCCCTGCCAGGCCGACTTTGCGGCGGCTTCCGCGGCCTTGGCCTTGGCGGCCTCGTCCGGGGCCGGCAGCTTGGCCAGGGCCGTGCCGGCCACGGCCAGCGCGATGGCGGTCATCGTCAGACGGATCATGTTGTTGTCGCTCCTCAGACTGTGCGCACGGTCTGCGTGTCGTCCACGACGACCAGCGGCTTGCTGCGCTGCACCGGGATCTTGCCGGCCCTGATGTCCTCGTACCAGTAGGCGTGGTGTTCCTGCGCCCAGGGTTCGTTGACGTAGCCGTGGCGCATGGCGGTGTAGGCGCCCTTGAAACCGACGGTACCGACGTAGATGTGCACGAACAGTACGACCAGCATCAGCGCGGCGGCGGTGGCGTGGACCATGTTGGTCACCTGCATGGTCTGGCGGTCGTACAGCAGGTTGGGGATCAGCTTGTCCATCACCAGCCCGGAGCCGACGACGATCACGCCCAGCAGCAGCGTGCCGACCCAGAACACCACCTTCTCCATCGCGTTGAAGCGGTGCGAGGGCAGTTCGTTGCCGCTCAGCAGCCCACCCAGCCGCAGCAGCCAGCGCAGGTCGCCCTTCTGCGGGAAGTTGTCCCGGATGAAGGTGACGATGATCACCGCCAGCGAGACGGCGAACAGCGGGCCGAAGAAGTTGTGCAGGTTCTTCAGGAGGTAGGTGAAATAGCCGAACAGCGTGAGCCCGACCACCGGCAGCAGGAAGAACTTGCCGAACGCCATGATGATGCCGGAGATGCCGAGCACCACGAAGGCGATGGCGTTCACCCAGTGCGCCGCGCGTTCGAAGGGCGTGAAGCGCTCGATGCGCATCGGGCCGCTGTCCACCGTCGAATGGCCCAGGGGCCCCTTGACGAAGTAGAAGATCGCCAGCGCCACCGCCACGATCAGCAGCAGCGAGCCGCCGTAGGGAAGGATCCAGTTGTTGCGCGTCTCCCGCCAGGCCTGGCCGGCGGTGGTCATGCGCGAACCCGGGTACTGCACCGGCTCCTGGATCAGCACGCCCGCTTCCGGCGCCTGGCTCATGGGCAGGCTCGAGTAGCCCTGGCGGCCGGCCTGCACGCCGCGCCACATCGGCGCGTTGTTGCCTGGCTGGACGGCGTTGCGCTGGCCGTTGTTCTGCTCCATGTAGCCCGCTTCGGAGGAAGCGTCGCGCTTCACCTCGGGCTTCACGTCGAAGATGTTCTGGCCCTGGATGCCGGGGACGCCCGCGCCCTGGCCGGGCGGGATGTCGTCCGGCACCACCTTGTTCGCCGCCGGCGCACCGCCGCCCGGCGTCGCCGTGGAGCCGCTGCCGGCCGGCGTGGAGGTGGTGGACTGGGCGAGGGCGCCGCTGGCCAGCGCCAGCGTCAGCGCGCCCGCGGCGAGGACATCAAGGAACCTTGACATAGTCGTTCTGCCCATTGACGGTGCGCGTCTTGAGTTGCTGCTCCCAGTTGGCGCGGTCGCCCGGCTTCCAACCCACGGCCGTGAACGGCGGCTGCTTGTTGGTGCCGCTGAAGGGCGCGGTATCGCTCTTGATGCCGGAGGCGGTCTGCTCGCGCTCGGCGCAACCGGCCACGGCCAGCGCGGCAAGCGACAGGAGGAGGAAGGTTCTGGTCACGACTTGGCTCCGTTCGGTTGGCCGGCCTGCTTGGAGCCGTAGGCGGTGCCCCAGCCCCACACTTCCGCGCCCTTGCCGCGCTTGAGCACGCGGTTGCGGAAGATGTCCGCCACCACGTCGCCGTCGCCGGCCAGCAGCGCCTTGGTCGAGCACATCTCGGCGCAGGCGGGCAGCTTGCCCTCGGCCAGCCGGTTGCGGCCGTACTTCTCGAACTCCGCCTGCGAGCCGTTGGCCTCGGGGCCGCCGGCGCAGAAGGTGCACTTGTCCATCTTGCCGCGCACGCCGAAGGTGCCGGCGGCCGGGAACTGCGGCGCGCCGAAGGGGCAGGCATAGCTGCAATAGCCGCAGCCGATGCAGGTGTCCTTGTCGTGCAGCACCACGCCTTCCTCGGAGCGGTAGAAGCAGTTGACCGGGCACACCGCCATGCAGGGCGCGTCGGAGCAGTGCATGCACGCCACCGAGATCGAACGCTCGCCCGGCACGCCGTCGTTCAAGGTGACCACGCGGCGGCGGTTGACGCCCCAGGGCACCTCGTGCTCGTTCTTGCAGGCCGTGACGCAGCTGTTGCACTCGATGCAACGCTCGGAGTCACAGATGAATTTCATTCTTGCCATCGTGGTCTCCTCGTCTTCACGCGCGCTGCACGTCGCAGATCGTCGTCTTGGTCTCTTGCATCATGGTGACGCTGTCGTAGCCGTAGGTGGTGGCGGTGTTCACCGCCTCGCCGCGGACCACGGGGGCTGCCCCGTTCGGGTAGTACGCCAGCATGTCGTTGCCCTGCCAGCGGCCGGCGAAGTGGAACGGCATCCACACCGTGTCGGGCCCGACGCGCTCCGTGACCAGCGCCATCACGTTCAGCTGCGCGCCCGTGGGCGTGCGCAGCCAGACGCGGTCGCCCTGCTTGATGCCGCGCGAAGTGGCCGTCTGCGGGTTGATCTCGACGAAGGCTTCCTGCTGCAGTTCGGCCAGCCACGGGTTCGAACGCGTCTCGTCGCCACCGCCTTCGTATTCGGTCAGGCGGCCCGAGCTCAGGATCAGCGGGTACTTCTCGGGCAGCTTGTCGGCGATGTTCTTCTGCTGCAGCGACTTGTACAGCGTGGGCAGCCGCCAGAAGGCCTTCTTGTCGTCGTGCGTCGGGTACTTGGCGACCAGGTCCGGCCGCGTGCTGTAGATCGGTTCCCGGTGCTGCGGGATCGGATCGGGGAAGTTCCACACCACCGCGCGCGCCTTGGCATTGCCGAACGGATACACGCCGTGGTTCTTCATCGCCACCCGGATGAGGCCGCCGGAGAGGTCGGTCTTCCAGTTCTTGCCCTCGGCCGCGGCGCGTTCCGTCGGCGTGAGTTCATCCCACCACCCCAGCTTCTTGAAGAAGAGGTGGTCGATCTCGGGATAACCGGTCTGGATCTCGCTGCCGAGCGGCGCCGAGCCGTCCTCGGCCAGCAGGTTGACGCCGTCCTTCTCGACGCCGAAGTTGGCGCGGAAGCAGCCGCCGCCGTCCATCACGTGGCGCGAGGTCTGGTACAGGTTGGGCGAACCCGGGTGCTTGAGTTCAGGCGTCCCGTAGCAGGGCCACGGCAGGCCGTAGTAGTCGCCCTCGATGTCGTAGCCGGTGGTCGGGTCCTTGGCGCTGCCCTTGGCCTTGAGCGTCTTGACGTCGAATTGCCCCATCAGCTTCATGTGCGCCTTCAGGCGCTCGGGGCTCTGGCCCGTGTAGCCGATGGTCCAGTTGGACTTGTTGACTTCCCGCAGGATGTCTTCCGGCACGGGTTCGTCCATGCCCTTGACCTTCTGCATCTTGTAGTTCTTGACCAGTTCCTGCCCGAAGCCGAGCTTCTGCGCCAGCTGGTACATGATCATGTGGTCGGTGCGGCTTTCCCACAGCGGCTCGATCACCTTCTCGCGCCACTGCAGCGACCGGTTGGAGGCCGTCACCGAGCCGCTGGTCTCGAGCTGCGTGGCCGCCGGCAGCAGGTAGACCGCGCGGTTGGCGTTCAAGTCCTTCGGGTCGCCGGGCATGGCCGCCATGGCGGCGGTGGCGGACGGGTACGGGTCGACGACGACCAGCAGGTCCAGCTTGTCCATCGCGCGCTTCATTTCCAGGCCGCGCGTCTGCGAGTTCGGCGCATGGCCCCAGTAGACGACGCCGCGCAGGTTGGGATCCTGGTCGATCAGCTCGTTCTTCTCCAGCACGCCGTCGATCCAGCGCGAGACGGTGATGCCCGGCTTGGTCATCATCGTCATGTTCTGGAAGCGGCCCTTGAGCCATTCGTAGTCGACGCCCCACACCGTGGCGTAGTGCTTCCACGCGCCTTCGGCGACGCCGTAGTAGCCGGGCAGCGAGTCGGGGTTGGGGCCGATGTCGGTGGCACCCTGCACGTTGTCGTGGCCGCGGAAGATGTTGGCGCCGCCGCCCGGCACGCCGATGTTGCCCAGCGCCAGCTGCACGATGCAGGAGGCACGGACCATCGCGTTGCCGATGGAGTGCTGCGTCTGGCCCATGCACCACACGATGGTGGAAGGCCGGTTCATCGCCAGGGTCTGGGCGGCCTTGAAGACCTGCTCTTCCGGCACGCCGCACGCTTCCATCACCTTGTCGGGCGTCCACTTGGCCAGCACGTCCTCGCGGACCTTGTCCATCCCGTAGACGCGGTCGTTGATGTACTTCTTGTCTTCCCAGCCGTTCTTGAAGATGTGGTGCAGGATGCCGAACAGCAGCGGGATGTCGCCGCCGGAGCGGAAGCGGATGTACTGGTCCGCCTTGGCGGCCGTGCGGGTGAAGCGCGGGTCGCACACGATCAGCTTGGTGCCGTTCTCCTTGGCATGCAGCATGTGCAGCATGGAGACCGGGTGCGCCTCGGCGGCGTTGGAGCCGATGTACAGGGCCGCCTTGCTGTTCTGCAGGTCGTTGTACGAGTTGGTCATCGCCCCGTAGCCCCAGGTGTTGGCGACGCCGGACACCGTGGTGGAGTGGCAGATGCGGGCCTGGTGGTCGCAGTTGTTGCTGCCCCAGAGGCTCACGAACTTGCGCATCAGGTACGACTGCTCGTTCGAGTGCTTGGACGAGCCGATCCAGAACACGGACTCGGGGCCGCTGGCCTTGCGCAGGTCCTGCAGGCGGGCGCTGATCTCGTCGAGCGCCTGGTCCCAGGAGATGCGCTGGTACTTGCCGTTGACCAGCTTCATCGGGTAGCGCAGGCGGAACTCGCCGTGGCCATGCTCGCGGATGGCCGCACCCTTGGCGCAGTGGGCGCCGAGGTTGATCGGCGAGTCGAACACCGGCTCCTGGCGCACCCACACGCCGTTTTCCACCACTGCGTCGATGGCGCAGCCGACGGAGCAGTGGGTGCAGACGGTGCGCCGGACGACGACGTTGCCGTCGCCGATCGCCGGGCCCTTGCCGTCCGCGGCCTTCGCCTTCTTCACCAGCGTGAGCGAGGAAGCGGCAATGCCCACCCCGACGCCGAGGCCGGACCGGCGCAGGAAGGCGCGGCGGTCCATCGTGGGCAGCGCCGAGGACAGGCCGCGCTGCAGGCTGTGCACGAACGGCGAGCGCGGGGCAGCCTGGGTGCCACCCGTCTTCTTGGTCAGCAACATGGAACTCTCCAGCGAGTTAGACGAGCGTGGTCTTGTAGTAGCGCTTGACGTGTTCGGTCACGCGATAGCCACCGCCGGCTGCGGGCTTGGGCGGCTCCACTTCGGCGAGGGGCGTCTCCGCGAGGGGAGACTTGGGAAGCGTGACCACCGCTGCGGTCGCGGCGCCGGCAGCGGCGGCACCGAACATGAATCCGCGGCGAGATGGTTTCCTGGCCTGCGAGTCGGACATGGTGTCTCCTTCAAGCTCTTATGAACTTCTCCTCTTAACTGTAGTTGAGGGAAAACTTCACGGCAATTCGAAAACGAAGTTAAGCGTCAGGGAAAACGCCAAGCGCGCTGCGCGTGACAGGAGCCCGACAGGAAGCAATGTCGCCGAAAGACGTGCAGCACCGTGCCGCCCCGACCAGCGGGTGGAATAAAGCGCAAGCCGCAGGGAAAGTACTTAAGTCGAGAGCGCTACGACAACATGTCGAAGCCTTGCGCTTCGACATTCACGAACGCACGCGTGAAGTCGGCGAGCACCGCGTAGAACCGCGCGCGGGGATGCGCCGCGATGGCCTCGCACAGCTCGTTCACCCAGGGCTGCAGGTGCGCGGTGAAGAACTCGCGCTGCCGAGTGAGGTTGGCCACCGCCACGTCGTCGCCTGCGATGAGGTAGCGCATCACCTCGAACTCGTAGCTGACGTGGTCCTCGGTTTCGGCGCTCGCCTCGTCGCGCCCGAGGCCGAGCTCGGCGAGCATGGCACGCAGCCGAACCAGCGGCTTGTCATTGAGGAAGCCGCTGATGTAGTGCGAGCCGAACAGGTAGACCTCGGGCTTGCCCACGCCGCCGAACAGCGCCTCGTATTCCTCGGCGATCGCCTCGGCCTCCTGCACCCGCGCCGCGCCCACCAGCGCGCGCCAGGGCTCCTCGAGGAAGGCGCCCTGCGCCGGGGCCTCGGTGACCGCAAGCCGCAGCGCCTCCAGCAACGGCGGCGGGGGCGGCGCGTAGTACAGCTGCGCGAGCAGGCCGTAGATCTCGGCGCGCGCGGTTTCCTCGTCCAGCGCGCTGGTGGTGGGCAGGGATTCGCTCATACGTCGGAGATGCGGGCTTCGTCGCTCGCGGAATAGATGTCGATCACGCGGCAGTCGCTGCACATCTTCAGGCGTTCCAGGGCCTGGCCCTGGAACATCGAGTGGCCGGCGAGCCGCCCGATCATGGCCTCGATGCCGCGCAGGGTGCCGAAGGGCTTGCCGCAGCGGATGCAGCCATAGGGCTGCGCCTCGTTGAGCACGCGCGGCTGCTTGCGCACCGGCGACAGCAGCAGCCGCGGCTGCAGCGTGATCGCCTTTTCCGGGCAGGTGCCGGCACAGAGGCCGCACTGCACGCAGTTGCTCTCGACCAGCCGCAGCTGCGGGGCCTGCGGGTTGTCCTGCAGGGCGCTCGCCGGGCAGGCGCCGACGCAACTGAGGCACAGGGTGCACTTGTCCTTGTCGACCGTGATGCTGCCGAAGGGCGCGCCAGGGGGCAGCGCGATCGCCTCCGGCCGGGCATTCGCGTGCTCCACCAGGTGGTCGAGCGCGAGGTCGAGCGTGGTGCGCTTCTCGCCGGAGACGGCGAACGGGGCGCGCGTCTGCGGCGTCGCACCGCGGCGCGGTGCGAGCAGCTGCAGTTCCTGGTCGAGGTCGCTCGCATTGCGCGCACGCAGCAGGCTGAAGTGCCGGCCCGCGTAGCCCAGGCCTTCCAGGATCGCCTGCGCCACCTGCATCTGCTGCTCGAGGGCTTCCAGGTACTGCGGGGCCTCCTCGCTGGTGGCCAGCAGCGCGATGTGCGCGGCTCCCTGGGCGACGGCCGTCAGCCACAGGTCGATGCCGATGCTCGCCACGTGCCACACCGCCAGCGGGATCACGTTGGCGGGCACGCCAGCGGCCGCACCGACGCGGGCCGCGCGACCGAGTTCCTCGACCAGCTGCTGGCCGCGCTCCTGGCTGTGCAGCAGCAGGACCGGCGCGGTGCCGCCGGCGCGCTCGAAGGTGGAAAGCAGCGTGCGGATCTTCGTGCCCTGCTCGCCAGCGCGCGGATAGCCGTAGCTGAGCGCGCCGGTGGGGCAGACCGTGGTGCAGGCGCCGCAACCGACGCACAGGTTCGGATTGACCTTGATCTGCTGGCGCGACTTCTCGCTGGAGATGGCCTCGGCGGAGCAGATGTCCACGCAGGCATTGCAGCCGATCTTCTCGTTGCGGCTGTGGGCGCACAGCTTCTGCTTGTAGGCGAAGAACTTCGGCTTCTCGAATTCGCCCACCAGCTCGCGCAGCCGGATCACGACCTCGAGCGCCCGGGGGCCGTTCTCCTCTCCCGGCGGCAGGTGGAAATAGCCTTGCGGCGGGGCATGCTGCAGGAAGGAGGGCTGGCGCCGCAGGTCCAGCACGAGATCGTAGGTGTCGTCGTGGGCGACCGGTGCGCGCGTGAAATCGATCGCGCCGGCCACGTCGCAGGCCTTGACGCAGGCGCGATGGCTCTTGCAGGCGTCGAGGTCCACCTGGTAGTCCAGGCCGATCGCCTGCTCCGGGCAGGCGGCGACGCAGGCATTGCAGCGCGTGCACAGGTCCAGGTCGATCGGGTTGTCCTGCGACCAGGCCAGGCGGAAGGCGCCCAGCCAGCCCGAGAGCTGGTCGATGCGGCCGCCCAGGACGGGGAAGCGCCGCTCCTGCGCGCCACTGCCGCCGCGGGAGAAGATGGTCACGTCCAGCGCGTCGCCCAGCAGCGCGGCGAAGCGCTCGGCGTCTTCCAGCGGGCCGATCACGAGCAGCCGGCCTTCGCTCTTGTAGCTGACCGTGGGCACCGGCTCCGGTTCGGGCAGCTTCGCGGCGGCGAGAAGCGCCGCGATCTTGGGCGAGGCGCCCTTCGCGTCGCGGCTCCAGCCGCCCGTTTCACGGATGTTGACGAAGCGCACCGGGGACACGGCGCCTTCGGTCTGCTGGCCCAGTTCGGCGAACAGCCGTTTTTCCTGGGTGCAGGCCACCACGACATCGGCGCCGCCCTTCACGGCCTGCTGGAACGCGCCCGCCTCGCGGCGGCACAGCGTCGAGTGCAGCGTCAGGTCTTCATCGAGCGCCCGCCCCAGGGCTTTCGGGTCCAGGGGCATCGTCTTGTTGCAGTCGCAGATCAGGGTCGGCATGGTCTTTCGCCGACGGGAATGCAGGGTCCGCCGGGCTGCCCGACTGTGCCACGATTTGCGCGCCGGGGTCATCAGCGACTTCCCTTGCAACGCCCGTCGCCGCTTCGGCTGCGTCCTCGTCCTTTTCCTCGTCGTCGAAGAGGTTCAGGAACTTCGCGCTGGCGAGCTTGCGCAGCATCTCGGGCGGGATCGGGTCCGGCTTGGAGTAGTCGTCGATGTAGACATCGAGCCCGTCCATCACGTTGAAGTGCGGGTCGGAGAAGAGCTTCTTGTAGGCGGCGTTCTTGACGTCCGTGGGAACGCCGGGCCTGGCGAAGCGGGTGAAGTCGCCGTCCTGGGTGAGGGATTGGACGTCTTCGAGCGTCGGGGGCGGCTCGAGCGCCGCAGCCCCCTCACCCCCGCCCTCTCCCCGGGGGGGAGAGGGAGTGACTTCGCTCCCTCTCCCGCTTGCGGGAGAGGGCTGGGGTGAGGGAACGGCCTTCGCCTCGACGCGCCGCTCGGGCTCCGGAGCAATCTCCTCCCCCTTGCGCACCGCTTCCTTGCGCTTCGACCATCGCCCCAGGAATCCATCGGCCACTTCAGTTCTCCCCGCCGTACTTCTTGTGCGTGCTCACCGAGGCCGGTTGCCCGAAGCGGTCTTCGAGGCGGCGGAAGCTCTCCGGACGCTTGCGCTTCCTGGGCTCGGGCACGTAGTGCTCCTCGGCGAAGGCGCGCATCCACTCGACCACGTCGGGCGGCGCCGGAACCTGTTCCACCGTCTCCTGCGCATCGAGCCAGCGGCCCGCATCGTGGTAGCTGAGGCTCACGATGATGGGCCGCGGGATGGGCTCGTCGGCGACCGTCGGCTCCTCCTCCATGCGCCACAGCACGAAGAAGCAGGGCGCCGGGGAGCTGAGGTTCAGGAAGTAGCCCTCGCCGTCGGTGCGGAACAGTTCCACCGGGAAGCCGGGGTGCAGCCAGCGCTCGCCGGCGGCGTCGCGGTGCAGCAGGCGCGGCTCGGCACCGAACGTCTCCTCGTTCTCGACGACGTCTTCCAGCTCCCATCGCCATTCCTGCCAGCGGCTGCTCGTGCGCACCTTGCGCATGATCACCGCCACGTCGATGCTGGGGCGCTGGATCACGACGGCCTCCTCAGGTGCTCTTGGAGACCGTGATGGTCGGGAACTTGGAGGAGAAATCCTTCGCCTTGGAAGCGATCTTGATCGCCACCTGGCGCGCGACGCTGCGGTAGATGCCGGCGGCTTCGCTGTCCGGGTCGGCCACCACGGTGGGCTTGCCGCTGTCGGCCTGCTCGCGGATCTGCATCGCCAGCGGCAGAGCGCCGAGGTAATCGATGCCCTTCTCCTGCGCATAGCGCTTGCCGCCGCCCTCGCCGAAGATGTGCTCGGCGTGGCCGCAGTTGCTGCAGACGTGCACGGCCATGTTCTCGATCACGCCCAGGATCGGCACGCCGACCTTCTCGAACATGGTCACGGCCTTGCGGGCGTCGATCAGGGCGATGTCCTGCGGGGTGGTCACGATCACGGCGCCCGTCATGGGCACGCGCTGCGACAGCGTGAGCTGGATGTCGCCGGTGCCCGGCGGCATGTCGACGATCAGGTAGTCCAGGTCCTTCCAGTTCGTCTGGCGCAGCAGCTGCTCCAGCGCCTGGGTGGCCATCGGGCCGCGCCAGATCATGGCCTCGTCCTGGTTGACCAGGAAGCCGATCGACATCACCTGGACGCCGTGGTTCTCCAGCGGCTCCATGGTCTTGCCGTCGTCGCTCTCCGGGCGGCGCGAGATGCCCAGCATCATCGGCTGGCTGGGGCCGTAGATGTCGGCGTCCAGCACGCCGACCGAGGCGCCCTCGGCGGCGAGCGCCAGCGCCAGGTTGGCCGCCGTGGTGCTCTTGCCGACGCCACCCTTGCCGGAAGCCACGGCGATGATGTTCTTGACGTTGGGCATCAGCTGCACGCCGCGCTGGACGGCATGCGGGGTCACCTTGGTCGTGATGTTCACCGACACGTTGGAGACGCCCGGCGCCGACTTGGCCGCCGCGACCAGCGCCTTGCGCAGGGCCGGCACCTGGCTCTTGGCCGGATATCCGAGTTCGACGTCGAAGGAGACGTCGCCGCCCTCCACGTGCACGTTCCTCACCGCCTTGGTGCTGACGAAATCCTTGCCCGTGTTCGGGTCCGTGACGCCCGCGAGGGCGGCGAGCAGCTGTTCCTGGGTGGCCATAGAGCTTGAGTCCTTCCGTTCTTGGAAGTGTACTCATGCAATCTAGAATCCCCGGTTCCCCAGGAAAACCCCCATGCCCCAGCGCAAGCTCTTCGTCACGACCGCCCTGCCCTACGCCAACGGCAAGTTCCACATCGGCCACATCATGGAGTACATCCAGGCCGACATCTGGGTGCGGAGCCAGCGCATGCAGGGCAGCATGGTGCAGTTCGTCGGCGCCGACGACGCGCACGGGGCGCCGATCATGATCGCGGCCGAGAAGGCGGGCCAGACGCCGCAGGCCTTCGTGGCGGACATCGCCGCCGGCCGCAAGCAGTACCTGGACGGCTTCCACATCCGCTTCGACAACTGGCACTCCACCGACAGCCCGGAGAACACCGAGCTCGCCCAGGGCATCTACCGGCGCCTGCAGGCCAACGGCCTGATCACCACGCGCCGCATCGAGCAGTTCTACGACCCCGTCAAGGGCATGTTCCTGCCGGACCGCTACATCAAGGGCGAGTGCCCGGTCTGCCACGCCAAGGACCAGTACGGCGACTCCTGCGAGGTGTGCAGCAGCGTCTACACGCCCACCCAGCTGATCGAGCCGTATTCCACCCTCACCGGCGCGCGGCCCGAGCTGCGCAGCTCCGACCACTACTTCTTCCAGCTGTCCAAGCCGGAGGTCGTCGACTTCCTCAAGGCCTGGACGCAGGACGGCAAGCTGCAACCCGAAGTCGCGAAGAAGGCCGGCGAATGGTTCGAGGCCGGCATGGCCGACTGGGACATCAGCCGCGACGCGCCCTATTTCGGCATCGAGATCCCGGATGCGCCGGGCAAGTACTTCTACGTCTGGCTCGACGCCCCGATCGGCTACCTGGCCAGCCTGAAGAACCACTTCGACAAGGGGCAGGCGAAGAACCACTGGCACCCGGCGTCGCGGACCGACGCGAGCTTCGAGCAGTACGTCTCCGATCCGGAGGTGGAGCAGGTCCATTTCATCGGCAAGGACATCGTCTACTTCCACACCCTGTTCTGGCCGGCGATGCTGCAGTTCAGCCAGCGCAAGACGCCGACGCAGGTGAACGTGCACGGCTTCATCACCGTCAGCGGCGAGAAGATGTCCAAGAGCCGCGGCACGGGGATCGATCCGCTGAAGTACCTCTCGCTCGGGATGAACCCGGAGTGGCTGCGCTACTACATCGCCGCCAAGCTCAATGGCCGGGTGGAGGACGTGGACTTCAACCCCGACGACTTCGTGGCCCGCGTGAACGCCGACCTGATCGGCAAGTACGTGAACATCGCCAGCCGCGCGGTGAAGTTCGTGCCGGGCGGCAAGCTGGTCGCCGGCGACCTGGCGGCGCTGGGCGTGGACAGGCTCGTCGACTCGGTGAAGTCGCTGTACGAGAGCCGCGACTACGGCAAGGCGCTGCGCGAGGTGATGGCCTTCGCCGACCAGGTGAACACGCGCTTCGACACGGCGGCGCCCTGGAAGCTGCTGAAGGAGGGCAAGGGAGAGGAGGCCGCGCGGGTCTGCTCGGAATGCCTGGAGGCCTTCAAGGTGATGACGGCCTGCCTGAAGCCGGTGCTGCCGGAACTGGCCGCGCAGGCGGAGCAGTTCCTCAACTGCGCGCCACTGGAGTGGAGCAACGCCGGCACGCCGCTGGGGGCCGGGCACCAGGTGGGCGAGTACAAGCACCTGATGCAGCGGGTGGAGATGAAGCAGGTGGATGCGTTGTTCGAGCCGGCGGCGGAGACAGCCCCCTCACCCCAACCCTCTCCCGCAGGCGGGAGAGGGAGTGAAGAGCCGCCGGGGGGCGAGGAGATCGCGCCGGAGATCACGATCGACGACTTCACGAAGGTGGATCTGCGGATCGCGAAGATCGTCAACTGCGAGTCGGTGGAGGGGGCGAAGAAGCTGTTGCGGCTCACCCTCGACATCGGCGAGGGCAGGACGCGCAACGTGTTCGCCGGCATCGCGTCCGCCTACCAGCCCGGGGAACTGGTGGGCAAGCTGACCGTGATGGTGGCCAACCTGGCACCGCGCAAGATGAAGTTCGGCGTCAGCGAGGGCATGGTGCTGGCCGCCAGCCACGCCGAGGACAAGGCGGGCGGCATCTACGTGCTCAATCCCTGGCCCGGCGCCCAGCCCGGCATGCGGGTGCGCTAGCAGTCGTCAACGGCGCCGTCGTGATCGGCCGTAGGCTGGGGCCGCGACAGCGGCCGGAGGTGAGCTGCGCGAACCCCAGCATGCGAACCCTGGGGTTCGCGCAGCTCACCGCCAGCCTACGGTCGTAGCCCCGCCGGCGAGCTACCCGGCGCACCTCACCAGCCGCCAGCGCGGCAAAACTCCCCGCCTGTGTTGCGCCCGCGGCGCGGCAGCCATGTAAAGCAGCGGCCCGGCTGAGGCTGCTCGGTTAAGCTCGCGCGCATGCAGTACCTCCTCCGCGCCGCCGTCGCGGGCCTCGCCGCCGCGCTCCTGTCCGGTTGCACCGTCATCACCGTCGCCGGTGCCGCCGTCGGCCTGGCGGCCACCGCGGGCGGCCTGGCCGTCGACGCCGCCGTCGGCACCGTGAAGCTGACCGGCAAGGCCGTCGGCGCCGCCGCCGGCGCCGTGCTGCCCGGCGGCGACGACGACAAGTAAGCCGGCTCACCGGCGCCGCCGCACGGCCGCCAGGATGCCCTGCATGATCGCCAGCGGCGGCGGCGGGCAACCCGGCACCACCACATCCACCGGCAGCACGTTCGCGACCGCACCGCAGGTCGCATAACCTGCGCCGAAGATCCCGCCGTCGCAGGCGCAGTCGCCGACCGCGACCACCAGCCGCGGCTCGGGCGTCGCTTCGTAGGTGCGCCGCAGCGCCGTTTCCATGTTCCGCGACACCGAGCCGGTGACCAGCAGCAGGTCCGCGTGGCGCGGGCTCGCCACGAACCTGATCCCCAGTCCCTCCAGGTTGTAGTAGGGATTGGTCAGCGCGTTGATCTCCAGCTCGCAGCCGTTGCAGGAGCCGGCATCCACCTGCCGGATCGCCAGCGCCTGGCCCAGGATCTGCAGGATCTCCTCGCGGATGCGCTGCACGCCCGCGGCGTCGTCCGCTGCCGGCGCGAACGGCGGCGCCTCGGACGGGACGCCGGCCCGGGCGATCTGCCGCAGGATCTTCCACATCAGAGGTCGTGCCCCGAGTAACTGAGGTTGAAGGACTTGTTGATCAGCGGGAAGTCGGGAACGATGTTGCCGATCACCGCGTGCTCCAGCACCGGCCAGTTCTGCCACGACGGATCGTGGCAGTGGCAGCGCCGCACCGCGCCGCCGGGGCCGAGTTCCAGTGCCACCAGCACCTCGCCGCGCCAGCCTTCCACCCAGCCCGCGCCGACGGCCGGCCCGGCGGGCGGCGCGACGGGCCTGCGCGCCGCGCCGGCCGGCAGGCCGTCGCACAGCAGGCGGAGCAGGCGCAGCGACTCGAGCGTCTCCTGGAAGCGCACCGCCACCCGGGCTGCGACGTCGCCGTTGCGATGGCCCGCGCGCCGCACCTGCAGGCCCGCGTAGGGCGGCCACGGCTGGTCGCAGCGCAGGTCCATGGACTGGCCGCTGGCCCGTGCCGCCAGCCCCGTGAGCCCGAGTCGCAAGGCGAGCTCGGGGCTGACGACGCCGGTGGTCGCGAAGCGGTCCTGCAGGCCGGCGTGCGATTCGTAGATGCCTTCCAGCGCCCGAACCTCCGCCTCGATCGCGTCGCACTGGCGCAGCAGGCGCTCGCGCAGGGGGCCGTCGACATCGGCCGCCACGCCGCCCGGCACCACGCCGTCCATCATCAGCCGGTGCCCGAAGGCCTCGCCGGACAGGCGCAGCCAGTCCTCCCGCAGGCGGGAGAACTGCGCCAGCCCGAAGCCGAGCGCCGCGTCGTTGCCCAGGAAGCCCAGGTCGTTCAGGTGGTTCGCGACCCGCTCGCGCTCCAGCATCAGCGCGCGCAGCCACGTGGCGCGCGCGGGCGGGTCGCAGCCGAGCGCCGACTCCAGCGCCATGCAGTAGGCCCACGCGAAGGCAACGGTGGAATCGCCCGAGACGCGTCCGGCGAGCCGGTGGCCCTCCAGCGCCGGCAGGTCGCGAAAGCGCCGTTCGATCCCCTTGTGGGCATAGCCCAGGCGCTCCTCCAGCCGCAGCACCTTCTCGCCGACGACGGAGAAGCGGAAGTGGCCCGGCTCGATAATGCCGGCGTGCACCGGGCCGACCGGGATCTCGTGCACGCCGTCGCCCTCGACCCGCACGAAGGGATAGTCCTGCAGCGCCTGCGGGGCGATCGCCGCGTCTGCCTCGCCCAGGCGCAGCGGCCGGTGCTGCGGCGGCCAGGCGCCGTGGTTCAACCAGGGCCGCTGGTCCTGGGCCCCCTCGGCCGCGATCCCCAGCAGGTCGAAGGTGGCGCGCTGCATGCGGTCCGCGCAGGCAAAGAGGTGCGCGATGCCGGGATAGCGCGCTGCCTGCGCATCGATGCCGAGCTCGACCCAGTACAGGCCCGTTTCCACGGCGTAGGCGGCGCAGACGGCGAGCGCCTCGCCGCGGTCCGTGCCCCACAGGGCCACCAGCCGCCCGCCCGACTGCGCGACGCTGCCCGCGGCGGCCAGCCACTGCCCGCGGTCGACGGCGCTGTGCCAGATCGGCAGCGGCGCGCCCAGCCGGGCGAAGGGAAGGTGCAGCCGGGTGATGCCCATGTCAGCTTCCCAGCATGCGTGCCGCCTGGCGGTACCAGGCATCCAGGTACGGCGGGATGTACAGGCCCAGCATCAGGCCCAGCCCCAGGTGCAGGAACACCGGCACCAGCGCCGGCGGGTGGGGCAGGCGCTGCACCGTGGTCTCGCCGAACACCATCGGCTGCACGCGGCTGAACACGGTGGCGAAGGCCACCCCGAGCGCCACCAGCAGGAAGGGCGTGGCCCAGGGATGCTCGCGCATCGCCGTCGTCACGATCAGGAATTCGCTGGCGAACACGCCGAAGGGCGGCATGCCCAGGATCGCCAGCGAGCCCAGCATCAGCCCCCACGCGACCGTCGGACTGACCTTGATCAGCCCGCGGATCTCGTCCATCGCCTGCGTGCCGGCCTTCTGCGCCGCATGGCCGACGGCGAAGAAGATCGCCGACTTCACCAGCGAGTGCACCGTCATGTGCAGCAGCCCCGCGAAGCTGGCGATCGGCCCGCCCATGCCGAAGGCGAAGGTCATGAGCCCCATGTGCTCGATCGAGGAGTAGGCGAACATGCGCTTGACGTCCTTCTGCCGCAGCAGCAGGAAGGCCGAGGCGACGACCGAGAGCAGGCCGAATCCCATCATCAGGTTGCCGGCCAGGTGGCTTTGCAGCGCGCCGTCGGCCAGCACCTTGCAGCGCAGCACCGCGTACAGCGCCACGTTCAGCAGCAGCCCCGAGAGCACGGCGGAGACCGGCGTCGGCCCTTCGGCATGCGCATCGGGCAGCCAGTTGTGCAGCGGCACGAGACCCACCTTGGTGCCGTAGCCCACCAGCAGGAAGGCGAAGGCGAGCGTCATCACGTTCGCATCGAGCTGCGACTTCACGCCCTGCAGGTGCGTCCACAGCAGCGCCCCGCCCTCGGCGCCGAGCACCTTCTCGGCCGCCATGTACAGCAGCACCGTGCCGAACAGCGCCTGCGCAATGCCCACGCCGCACAGGATGAAGTACTTCCACGCCGCCTCCAGGCTGGCGGCCGTGCGGTACACGCTCACCAGCAGCACGGTGGTCAGCGTGGCGGCCTCCATCGCCACCCACAGCATGCCCATGTTGTTGGTGGTCAGCGCCAGCAGCATGGTGAACCCGAACAGCTGGTACATGCTGTGGTACAGGCGCAGCCGCCTGGGCGTCATCTTGCCGTGGTCCCGCTCCACCCGCATGTAGGGGCGCGAGAAGATCGCCGTGGTGAGGCCGACGAAGGCCGTCAGCGTCACCAGGAACACGTTGAGCGGGTCGATGAAGAACTCCTGCCCCAGCGCGAACAGCGGCCCCTCGGAAACCACCCGGGCGGTCAGGCCGCACGCGGCCAGGAAGCCGCCGAGGCTGAAGGCCACGTTGATCTCCGGCGCCTCGTCGCGGTGGCCCACGAAGGCCAGCACCACGCCGCCGGCCAGGGGAATGGCCAGCAGCAGGAAGATCAGGTCGATGCCCACTACTGGTCCTTCAGCGTTTCGAGGTGGCGGATGTCCAGGCTGTCGAACTGCTCGCGGATCTGGAACATGAACACGCCCAGGATCAGCACGCCGATCAGCACGTCCAGCGCGATGCCCAGTTCCACCACCATGGGCATGCCGTGGGTGGCCGACGTGGCGGCGAAGAACAGGCCGTTCTCCATCGCCAGAAAGCCGATCACCTGCGGCACGGCCTTGGCCCGCGTGATCATCATCAGGAAGGACAGCAGCACGCAGGCCAGCGCTATGCCGAGCGTGCCGCGCGCCAGCGAAGTCGAGAGCTTCGCGATCGGCGTGGCGAGGTTGAAGGCGAAGATCACCACCAGGATGCCGATCAGCATGGTGGTCGGGATGTTGATCAGCGTCTCCACGTCCCAGCGGATCTTCAGCCGGTCGACGATGCGGTGCAGCAGGATGGGGATCAGCACCACCTTCAGCGCGAAGGTGAGCGCCGCCGACAGGTACAGGTGATGCTGCCCGGTGGCGTAGCCGACGACCGCGGTGGAGACCACCAGCGCCAGGCCCTGCAGCGTGAACAGGTTGATCAGCGACAGGATGCGGCGCTGCGCGCTCATCGCGAACGCCAGCATCAGCAGCAGCGCGCCGAGCAGGTTGATCGCTTGCATGAGGACCGAGCTCATGCCGGATTCACCGCCAGCAGCAGGTGCACCAGGATGCCGATCACGGCCAGCAGGAAGGCCGAGGCCAGGAACTCCGGCACCCGGAAGATCCGCATCTTGGCGGCCAGCGTCTCCAGCAGCGCCAGCCCGATCCCGCCGGCGGCGAGCTTGAACACCAGCACCGGCAGCGCCAGCAGCAGCGCCACCGGGGCCTGCGCCTCCGCGATGCCCCAGGGCATGAACAGCGCGATGCCGATGCAGGAGTAGGCGAACAGCTTCAGGCTGGCCGCCCACTCGATCAGCGCCAGGTGGCGGCCGGAGTACTCCAGGATCAGCGCCTCGTGGATCATGGTCAGCTCCAGGTGCGTCGCCGGGTTGTCGACGGGCACCCGCGCGTTTTCCGCCAGCGCCACCATGATGAAGGCCACCAGCGCGAAGGCCAGCGCCGGGTAGATCGCCAGTTCGCGGTGCGCGAGCGTCTCCACCACGGTCGTGAGGGAGGTGGAGCGCGAGATCAGCGAGGCCGAGAACAGCACCATCAGCAGCGCCGGCTCGGCGAGGAAGCCGATCAGCATCTCGCGCCGCGCGCCGAGCGAGCCGAACGCGGTGCCGACGTCCATCGCCGCCAGCGAGATGAACACGCGGGCCAGCGCGAACAGGCCGACCAGCGCGATGGCGTCGGCGGCGGGTGCGAGCGGCAGGTCGGTGGACAGGGTCGGGACGATGGAGCTGGCCAGCGCCATGCAGCCGAACACCACGTAAGGCACGCCGCGAAACAGCGGCGACGCATGCTCGGCGACCACCGAGTCCTTGTGGAACAGCTTGTGCAGCAGCCGGTAGGGCTGCAGCAGCCCCGGCGGCGACTTGTTCTGCAGCCGCGCGCGCCACTGGTTCACCCAGCCGGTGAGCAGCGGCGCGAGCGCGAGCGCCACCGCGATCTCCAGGGCCTGCGCGATGACGCCCGACAGGCTCATCGCCGCACCACCAGCAGCATCAGGACCAGGGTCACGAAGCTGTAGAGAAGGTAGACGGAGATGCGTCCCTGCTGCAGCAGGCTGGCCAGCCGGGCCAGCCGCGTCGCCAGCGCCACCAGCGGCAGGTAGATCCAGCGCCAGAAGTGGTCCTCCACCACGACCCGGTAGCGGGGCTGCGCGTCGAAGGGCGTCGGCAGTTCGCGCCGCATCACGAAGAAGGGTTCGAAGATCTGCCGGATCGGCTGGCCGAAGCCCTCGGCGGTGTCCTGCATGCGGGCCGTCTGCCAGGGATGGCCGCAGTCCCAGGCCGGGGCGCGGCGGATGCGCCCGTGATAGAGCTTGCGCACCACCAGGAAGGCGAGCGCGAAGCTCGCGGCCACGCCAAGCAGGAAGATCACCGGCCCGTAGCTGGCGCGCTCGACGCTGCTGGGCGCCAGCAGCCAGCCGCCGTCGGCGGCGAGCCGCTGTCCCAGGCCCGCGCCCACGAGCTGCCGGGTGACCGGGTCGATGAACTGGATGAACTGCACCGGCAGCAGTCCGAGCGCGACGCAGCCCAGGGCCAGCCAGAGCATGCCCAGCCGCTCCCACGCGCCGGCGTCGTGCGCCTGCGCCAGCTTCTCCTCGCGCGGCTGGCCGAGGAAGATCACGCCGAAGAACTTCACCATCGTGTAGCCCGCCAGCGCCGCCACCAGGGCGATCAGCGCCGCCACCACCGGCACCAGCATGTTCAGCAGCGAATCGGGCAGTTCCGGCGTGAACAGGAAGCTTTGCAGCAGCAGCCACTCGGAGACGAAGCCGGCCAGCGGCGGCAGGCCGGCGCTGGTCAGCACGCCGACCAGCGTGACCCACGCCACGAAAGGCATGTAGCGGATCAGGCCCCCGAGCTTGCCGAGGCTGCGTTCGGCGGTGGCATGCAGAACGCAACCGGTGCTCAGGAACAGCAGGCTCTTGAAGACCGCGTGGCTCGCCACGTGGTACAGCGTCGCGGTGAGCGCCAGCGCCGCCAGCGGCTTCATGCCGTAGGCCGAGAAGATCAGCGCCAGGCCCATGCCCGCGAACACCAGGCCGATGTTTTCGATCGAGGAATAGGCGAGCAGGCGCTTCATGTCCACCTGCACCGCCGCGAAGACGACGCCGAACAGCGCCGTGGCGAGCCCGAGCGCCAGCAGCAGCCCGCCCCACCACCAGGCGTGGGTATGCAGCAGGTCGAAGGCCACGCGCAGCACGCCGTACACCGCGGTCTTGAGCATGACAGCGCTCATGAGCGCGGACACCGGCGAGGGCGCGGCGGGGTGCGCCTCCGGCAGCCACACGTGCACCGGCAGCAGGCCGGCCTTGGCGCCGAACCCGAGCAGCGCCAGCAGGAAGGCGACCGAGCCCCAGAACGGCGACAGGTCCTGCGCGCGCATGTTGGCGAAGGTGTAGTCTCCCGTGTCGGCCTGCAGCACGCCGAAGCACAGGAGGATGGCCACCGCGCCGATGTGCGCCATCACGATGTACACGTAGCCCGCCCGGCGCACCTCCGCCACCCGATGGTTGGCGGTGACCAGGAAGTAGGAGGACAGTGCCATCGTCTCCCACATCACCATGAAGGAATAGGCGTCGTCGGCCAGCACCACCAGGGTCATGGCGGCGAGGAACAGGTGGTACTCGAGGCACAGCAGCCCCGGCGGCGTGCCCTCGGCGCGGCGGAAGTAGCCGGCCGCGAACACGGAGACGCCCGCCGCCACGCCGCCTATCACCATCAGGAAGAAGGCCGCCAGTCCGTCGAGGCGCAGGTGGAAGGGCAGCGTGGGCAGCCCCACCGGCAGCACCGCGACCTGCGGCGGCGCGAACACGGAGGGCAGCGCCAGCACCAGCAGCGCGACGCCGAGGGCGCCCCCGAGGGGGAACAGGACGCGGGCCACGAAGGTGAAGCGGCGCAGCGCCAGTACCCCCGCCAGCCCGATCAGGAGCCAGGCGCCGATAACCACCAGCATCCAGTCGAGGCGCAGCATGCGCCCGGCGTCGAGCCCCCATGACATCGATCGATTCTTCCACCCGGGGGGAGCCGAGGCGAGCGCTTTGTGGGCTGCGGGCAACGCGCTGGATCAAGCAAGCCCGCTGCGGGCATGCCGCACCCCTGCAAAGTAAGTCCCCGCCCACCTCGACCGTGGAAGGCGTAAACTGCAGGCATGGCCACCCAGCCAGTCCTGCCGCTGTCCCGCCGCAGGCGCTTCATCACCCGGCTGCACCACTGCGGCCCTCCGGCAGCGAACTGAACCCGCCCGTTCCGTTCACTTCCGGAGTTCCCCTTGCTTTCCTTCGCTTTCCGTCCCCGTTTGCTGGACGCGCTGCGCGGCTACGACCGCGCCCGCTTCAGCCGCGACCTGGGCGCCGGCCTCACCGTCGGCATCGTCGCCCTGCCCCTGGCCATGGCCTTCGCCATCGCCTCCGGCCTCAAGCCCGAGGCCGGCCTCTGGACGGCCATCATCGCCGGCCTGGCGATCTCGCTGTTCGGCGGATCGAGCGTGCAGATCGGCGGCCCGGCCGGCGCCTTCATCGTCATCGTCTACGGCATCGTGGAGCGCTACGGCCTGGCCAACCTGCTGATCGCCACCACCTGCGCCGGCGTGCTGCTGTTCGCCATGGGCCTGCTGCGGCTCGGCCGGCTGGTGCGCTACGTGCCGGTCAGCATCGTGATCGGCTTCACCAACGGCATCGCGGTGCTGATCGCGGCCTCGCAGGTCAAGGACTGGCTGGGCCTGTCGATCCCCAGGATGCCGGCGGACTTCTTCGCCCAGCTGCGCACGCTGGCCACGCACCTGGACTCCTTCAACCCGTTCGCGTTCGTCCTCGGCACCGCCTGCTTCGTCGGCCTGTTCCTGTGGCCGCGGCTGTGGCATTCCGAGTCCCCGGTCAAGAAGCTCGCGCAGCAGTTACCCGGCATGCACGAGGCCAGCGAGGTCGGCGCCCGGATCCCGGGCCCCATCGTCGCACTGGTCACCCTGACGGCCCTGGCCTGGTACTTCCGCCTGCCGGTGGAGACCATCGGCACGAAGTTCGGCAGCATTCCGCAGGGCCTGCCCGCCTTCCGGCTGCCGGACTTCAGCTGGGACACCGTCAAGCAGCTGGTGTCGCCCACGCTCACCATCGCGGCGCTGGGCGCGATCGAGTCGCTGCTGTGCGCCCGGGTGGCGGACCAGGTGTCCAACCTGCCGCGGCACGACCCGAACCAGGAGCTGATGGCGCAGGGCATCGCCAACTTCGTGGTGCCGTTCTTCGGCGGCATGCCCGCCACCGGCACCATCGCCCGCACGGTGACCAACATCCGCGCCGGCGGGACCTCGCCGGTGGCGGGCGTGATCCACGCGGTGACGCTGGCGGTGGTGGTGCTGGCGGCCGGCCCGCTGGCGCTGCTGGTGCCGCTGTCGGTGCTGGCCGGCATCCTGTTCTTCGTGGCCTGGAACATGGGCGAGTGGCGCGAGTTCGCGCACCTGAAGAAGTACAGCACGCACTACCGGCTGCTGATGACGGGCACCTTCGCGCTGACCGTGGTATTCGACCTCACCGTCGCCGTGCAGGTGGGGCTGCTGGCCGCCTGCGTGCTGTTCATCCAGAAGATGTCGTCCCTCTTCAGCGTGGCGCTGGCGCCCACCGAGGACGGCACGCTGCGCTACGACCTGTACGGCTCGCTGTTCTTCGGCGCCACGGCCAAGATCGACCCCATCGTGCAGGCGGTGGAAAGCCTGCCGCCCGGATCGAGCGTGGTGCTGGACGCGCTGCACCTGGTGCACCTGGACACCTCGGGGCTGGATGCCCTGCGCCAGCTGCACAAGGTGATCCTGCTGCGGCAGGGATCGCTGGCGATGGAGAACCTGCACGAGCAGCCACGGGAGGTGATCGAGCGGGCCGGCTTCCTGCTGGAGCTGGAGCGCCACCTGGCCTCCGAAGAGGTCGCCGCGTAGGCTGGCCGTGAGCGGCCAGGACCAGCCCCTGTCCGGCGTCAAAAGGCCCCACGACACCCCCCGGGTAAAATCGCCGCCATGGCCAGCATCCTCCAACGCATCTTCCGTCGCCCGGACTACAGCTCCGACGTCACCCAGTTCATCGAGCAGCTCAAGACCGAGAAGCCCGACCTGGAGGCGCAGCAGCGCGCCGGCCGGGCGATCTGGTGGGACAAGCACATCGATCGCGAGCTGATGAACGAGTGGAAGCAGTCGCGCGTGCCGGCCAAGCCGTACGCCTACGGCGACGACCCGCGCCAGCGCCGCTGACGCCCGCCTGATGGAGAGAAGCGAAGCCGCGCAGCGCCCCCGCAAGGATCGGGGGCCCCTGCCGGACGCAGCGGAGCAGCCCGCGTCCGGCGACGGCAGCGGCCTGCCGCAGGTGGTCGACCAGGTCGCGCTCGCGCGCCTGTACGGCGAGCCGCTGTTCGCCCTGCCGCAGGACCTGTACATCCCGCCGGACGCGCTCGAGATCTTCCTCGAAGCCTTCGAAGGCCCGCTGGACCTGCTGCTGTACCTCATTCGCAAGCAGAACTTCAACATCCTCGACATCCCGATGGCGGCGGTGACCCGCCAGTACCTGACGTATGTCGACGAGATCCGCGAGCGCAACCTCGAACTCGCGGCCGAATACCTGCTGATGGCGGCCATGCTGATCGAGATCAAGTCGCGCATGCTGCTGCCGCCGAAGAAGACGGCCGAAGGCGAGGAAGCCGAGGACCCGCGGGCCGAGCTGGTGCGCCGCCTGCTGGAATACGAGCAGATGAAGGCCGCCGCCTTCCGCCTCAACGAGATGCCGCAGGTGGGCCGCGACGTGCTGCGCGCGCAGGTCTACATCGAGCAATCCTTGCAGCCGCGCTTTCCCGACGTGGAACTGGCGGACCTGCAGGAAGCCTGGCGCGACATCCTGCGCCGGGCCAGGCTGGTGCAGCACCACAAGATCACGCGCGAGGAACTCTCGGTGCGCGAGCACATGAGCATGGTGCTCAAGAAGCTGCAGGGCCGCAAGTTCATCGAGTTCGAGCAGCTGTTCGACCCCGCCAAGGGCGTGCCGGTGCTGATCGTGACCTTCATCGCCACGCTCGAACTGGCCAAGGAAACGCTGATCGAGCTGACCCAGGCCGAGGCCTACGCCCCCATCTACGTCCGGCTCGCCTATCAGCCCGCCTGACGCACCACAACAACAACCGTTTCCGGGAGACATCGTGAGCCAAGCCCTTCCTCGCGATTTCGACGTCCTGATCGTGGGCAGCGGCCTGGCCGGCCTGTCCGCGGCCCTGCACCTGGCGCCGACGCACCGCGTGGCGATCCTGACCAAGCGCGCCATGACCGACGGCTCCAGCGGCTGGGCGCAGGGCGGCATCGCCGCCGTCATGGACCGCAACGACAGCTTCGACAGCCACGTCGACGACACGCTGGTGGCCGGCGCCGGGCTGTCCGACCCGGCGGCCACCCGCTTCGTCGTCGAGCACGCGCCGGAAAGCGTGGACTGGCTGCGCTCGCTAGGCGTGCCCTTCTCGGAAGAGGACGGCCACCTGCACCTCACCCGCGAGGGCGGCCACAGCGCGCGCCGCATCGTGCACGTGACCGACGCCACCGGCGCCGCGGTGCAGCGCACGCTGATCGAGCGCGTGCGGCGCACGCCCAACATCACCGTGCTGGAACAGCACATGCTGGTGGACCTGATCTACGCCGCCAAGCTGGGCCAGTCGCCGAACCGCTGCCTGGGCCTGTATGCGCTGGACGAGCGCACCGACGAAGTGGTCACCTTCCGCGCGCCGCACACCATCCTGGCCACCGGCGGCGCCGGCAAGGTCTACCTGTACACGACCAACCCGGACACCGCCACCGGCGACGGCATCGCGGCCGCCTGGCGCGCCGGCTGCCGGGTGACGAACATGGAGTTCATCCAGTTCCACCCGACCTGCCTGTACCACCCGCACGTCAAGAACTTCCTGATCTCCGAAGCGGTGCGCGGCGAGGGCGGGCGGCTGATGCTGCCGGACGGCACGCGCTTCATGCCGAACCACGATCCGCGGCTGGAACTCGCGCCGCGCGACGTCGTCGCCCGCGCCATCGACTTCGAGATGAAGAAGCACGGCCTCGACTGCGTGCTGCTGGACATCTCGCACCAGCCGCCGGAGTTCGTGAAGGAGCACTTCCCGAACATCCACGCCCGCTGCCTGGAGCTGGGGATCGACATCACGAAGCAGCCGATCCCGGTGGTGCCGGCGGCGCACTACACCTGCGGCGGCGTGCACACCGACCTGTCCGGCCGCACCGACCTCACGGGCCTGCACGCCATCGGCGAGACCGCCTACACCGGCCTGCATGGCGCCAACCGGCTGGCCAGCAACTCGCTGGTGGAGTGCATGGTGTTCGCCCGCTCGGCGTCCAACGACATCCTCGCCACGCCGCTGCCCGCGCCGCCCGCGGTGCCGCAGTGGGACGACAGCCGCGTGACCGATGCCGACGAGGCCGTGGTCATCTCGCACAACTGGGACGAGCTGCGCCGCTTCATGTGGGACTACGTGGGCATAGTCCGCACCAACAAGCGCCTGGACCGCGCCGCCCACCGCATCGAGCTGCTGCAGGGCGAGATCGACGAGTTCTACGGCGCCTTCCACGTCACGCGCGACCTGCTGGAGCTGCGCAACCTGGTCACGGTGGCCGACCTGATCGTGCGCTCGGCCCGGTCGCGCCACGAAAGCCGCGGCCTGCACTTCAGCCGCGACTACCCGCAGCTGGCGCCGGTCGCGGTGCCGACCACCCTCAGCCCGATCCACGAGCGTCCGGTGGCCTGAAGGCGGCGCGATTGCGGCCCAGTGCCGCAGTCGAGCCATGAACCCCCGCAGGCACCCGCACCCCCTGGTGCCGGAGGCGAGCGCTTGCTATAACGGCGCCACCATGCCGTCCCCCCGCCGCCTGTTCGGCCTCGCCGCCTGCGCCTTCATCCTGGCCGCGCCGGCCGCGCGGGCGATGGATTTCAATCTCGTCGGCGATGTGCTCGTGATGTCCGGTCCGGTCACGGGCAACGAGCTGGTGCAGTTGCGCAACTTCCTCGCCGCCGGCCCGGTCAGGCTGGTGCTGTTGCACGAAAGCCCCGGCGGCGACCTCTGGAACGGCTACCAGGTGGGCAACCGGATCCGCTCGGAAGGCTTGCCCACCGCCGTCTCCGGCAAGTGCGAATCGGCCTGCGGCCTGATCTTCCTGGGCGGCGCCGAGCGCTCGTTCTCCGACGGACGCCCCATCGGCGTGACCATGGTGGGCCTGCACGGCGCGCACACCACCGACACGAAGCAGCCGCTGTCGGCGCTGGCGCCGCGCATGGCCTACGTGATCCGCAGCCTGACGGACGACAAGTACCCGGACGACCTGCTGGAGCGGACCGTCTACACGCGCAACGCGGACGACATCGTCTACTCGTTCCATCCGAGCCGCTTCCGCCAGGACGGCACGCGCAAGGGCGTGGTCGAGTGCCTCAAGCAGCCGGACGTCTCCTTCAAGTGCTCGATGCTCGAAGGGCTCGATGCGCTGGCGATCGGCGTGCTCACGCAGCCGGAGGTGCTGGTGCTGCCGGAAGCGGTCAAGCAGTTGCTGCTGACCCTGCCCCTGGTTCCGGAGAGCCACTGAAGAAGCTGTGAACGAATTGCTCGCACCCGCGTGAGGCCGCCATGAACCTCCTCTTGCTCTCAGGACCGCGCCCTGCGGCCTCACCCTTCGGGCCGGGGCGCCTCGAGACGCATGCCGTCGTTGCGCCCCTTGCCCAGGCGGCCAGCCTGGGCTGCGGGTCGCGCCTAGGCCTGCGCCCCGATGCGCCCCGTCGCGGGCACGATCAATTCATTCACAGCTTCTGAGATGACGCCGGCGCGCGAACAGTTCGTGGCCGGCGCGCTGGCGATCGCGGTCGGCGCGGCCGTGGCATTGGCGATGCTGTACGCGCCCGGCGGCGCCCGCGCGCCGGCCTGGGTGATCTATGCCGCCGCCGGCGCCTTCGTGCTCGCGGGCCTGACGCTGATCGCGCAGGGCACCGGCCGGCGCCTGCTGGCGCGCTGGCTGCCGGCGCTCGTGATCGCCTGCCTGGTGGCGCCTGCCGCCTGGATCGCCCTTGGCGCCGGCCCACGCCGCTGCCTGGTCAGCGTCTGGGCTTCCGGCGGCCGGCTGCTGGGCCGGCACTCGGACCTGCTGTGCCGCCTGGCCTTCGGTGCCGGCGCGGTGCTGGGCCTGCTGATGCTGCTGCTGGCCGTCCGTGAAGCCCTGCGCAACGACCTCGATCCCTGAACGGGCGCCGATCGGCCTACCATGGCAGGTCCAGCCAGGGGAGGTCACGTGTACGGCTTGATTTCCAAACTGAAGGCGGAGCCCGGCCAGCGGGAGGCGCTCATGGCGATCCTGCTGCAGGGCACCCGGGCGATGCCCGGCTGCATCCACTACATCATCGGCAGGGACACCCAGGACGAGCGCACGCTCTGGGTGGTGGAGACCTGGGACAGCCCGCAGGCCCACCGGTCCTCGCTGGCCCTGCCCGAGGTGGTGGAGGCGATGACGCGCGGCAAGCCGCTGATCGCCGCCATCGAGCAACGGGTGGAGACGGAGCCGCTCGAGACGACGAGCTGCAGCTGAACGCGGCTCAAGCCGCGCCGATGTTCGGCACCAGTGCGCCCGCCGGCTGGCCCGCCTTGAGCGCCGCCGTGAAGGCCAGCATCCGGTCGATCGGTACGCGTGCGCGGTCGATGATCGCCGGATCGACGAACACCTCGTTGGCGCCGGTCTCCAGCACGTGGGCCAGGCCGGCCAGCCCGTTCATGGCCATCCACGGGCAATGCGCGCAGCTCTTGCACGTGGCGCTGTTGCCCGCGGTCGGCGCCTCGATGAACACCTTGCCGGGGTTGAGCGTGCGCAGCTTGTGCATCATGCCGTTGTCGGTGGCCACGATGAACTCGCGCGCATCCATCTCGCGCGCCGCCTTCAGGATCGCGGAGGTGGACCCGACCGCATCGGCCAGGGCCACCACGTCGGCCGGCGACTCGGGGTGCACCAGCACCCTGGCATTGGGGTACTGCTTCTTCAGGTCCTCCAGCTCGAAGGCCTTGAACTCGTCGTGCACGATGCACGAGCCGTTCCAGAACACCATGTCGGCGCCGGTCTCGCGCTGGATGTAGCTGCCCAGGTGCTTGTCGGGCGCCCACAGGATCTTGTGGCCCTTCGCCTTGAGCGCGCCGACGATGTCGAGCGCGCAGCTCGAAGTCACGAGCCAGTCCGAGCGCGCCTTCACCGCCGCACTGGTGTTGGCGTAGACGACGACCGTGCGGTCCGGGTGGGCGTTGCAGAAGGCGTCGAACTCCTCTTCCGGGCAGCCGAGGTCGAGCGAGCAGGTCGCATCCAGGTCGGGCATCAGCACGCGCTTTTCCGGCGACAGGATCTTGGACGTCTCGCCCATGAACTTCACGCCGGAGACCACCAGCGTCTGCGCCGGGTGCTCGCGGCCGAAGCGCGCCATCTCCAGCGAGTCGCTGACGATGCCGCCGGTTTCTTCCGCCAGGTCCTGCAGGTCGGGGTGCACGTAGTAGTGCGACACCATCACCGCATTGCGTTCCTCGAGCAGGCGCTTGATCTTTTCCTTCAGCGCCGCGCGCTCCGCCGGCGCGGGCTCCACGGGAACCCGGGCCCAGGCGTGCTTGGTGTCGCAGGTGTTGCCGGGCAGCGGATGTTCGTACTCGACGTCCTTGATGGGAATCACGGCGCTCATGAGGTTTCTTTCAGGCGCATGGAGAAGTCCGTCGCCTTCACGTCCTTGGTCAAGGTGCCGATGGAGATGCGGTCGACGCCCGTCTCCGCAAGGTCGCGCACGGTCTCGAGCGTCACGCCGCCGGAAATCTCCAGGATCGCGCGGCCGGCATTGATGCGCACCGCCTCGCGCAGGGTGGGCAGGTCCATGTTGTCCAGCAGGACCATGCCGGCCCCGGCGTCCAGCGCCTCCTGCAACTGGGCCAGCGTCTCGACCTCGATCTCGATGAAGCTCGCGTGCGCGGCGACGCGCTGCGCCGCCTGCAGCACCGGCACGACGCCACCGGCTGCCGCGATGTGGTTCTCCTTGATCAGCACGGCGTCGTACAGGCCGATGCGGTGGTTCAGGCCACCGCCGGTCCGGACCGCGTACTTCTGCGCCAGCCGCAGGCCGGGCAGCGTCTTGCGGGTGTCGACGATGCGCGCGCGCGTGCCGCGCACCGCCTCCACGTAGCTCGCGGTCCTGGTCGCCACGGCACTGAGCAACTGGAGGAAATTGAGCGCCGTGCGTTCCGCCGTGAGCAGCCCGCGGGCGGAGCCCTCCAGTTCGAGCACGACCTGGTCGGCGCTGCAGCGCTCGCCCTCGCCCACCAGCCAGCGCAGCTGCACGCCGGGATCCACCTGCCGCAGCACGGCCTCGGCCCACGGTGCGCCGCAGATCACCGCGCTCTCGCGCGCCAGCACGCGCCCGCGCGCCTGCCGGCCTTCGGGGACGAGCCCCGCCGTCAGGTCGCCCGCGCCCACGTCTTCCGCCAGCGCGCGGGCGGCGTCGCTGCGGGCCAGTTCCGCCAGTGCGGACAGGGAGAAATCGAACACGCCACTCATGTGCCGAGCATAACCGCCGCGGCATGCCCCCGCTGGCGCGCGGCCTGCCGCGCCGCTACAGTCGCGCGCATGAACCTCGCCGAGATCCAGCAGCTGCTCGCACCGCTCTTCCCCGGCCTGATGGGCGTGCAGCTCACCGAGCTGACGCCCGAGCGCGTGGTGGCCACGATGCGCGTGCGGCCCGAGCTGTGCACGGCCGGCGGCATCCTGCACGGGGGCGCCCACATGGCGTTCGCCGACACCCTGGGCGCCGTCGGCACCGTGCTGAACCTGCCGCACGGCAAGCGCACGACGACCACCGACTCCAGCACCAAGTTCATCGGCGGTGCGGCCGTCGACACGACGGTCACCGGCGAGAGCGTCGCGCTGCACCGCGGCCGCACCACGATGGTCTGGCAGACCACCATCCGCAACGAGCAGGGCAAGCTCTGCTCGGTGGTGACGCAGACGCAGCTGGTGCTGGATTAGGCGCGGTTGCTCCCACAGGCGCTGGCGCGCGCCGCTGACGGCCGGTGCGGCGTGCGCCCTGACAATGGGGCGATGGACTCGACCTATTCCCCCACGCAACCCGCCCGCGCGGAGGTGGATGCGTACGCCGGCGCCACCGTGCTGGACTTCGGCACCAACTGGTGCGGCTGGTGCCGCAACGCCCAGCCGCTGATCGCGCAGGCGCTGGGCTCGCAGCCGCAGGTGCGTCATCTCCAGGTGGAAGACGGCCCCGGGCGGCCGCTCGGGCGCAGCTTCCGCGTCAAGCTCTGGCCGACGCTGGTCTTCCTGAAGGACGGCCAGGAGGTCGCCCGCGTCGTGCGGCCGTCGAACGTCGACGAACTGCGCGACGCGCTGGCGAAGGTCAGCGACGATGTGAAGGCGTAAGGACGGCGCAGGAAGCACCATGGCGCCTGCGTAGGCTGGCGGTGGAGCGGAGCGAAACCCCAGCGATGCTCGCAGAGCTGGGGTTCCGGCGCTTCGCGCGTCACCACCAGCCTACGGGTCAGGCCCCGCCGTTACCCCAGCGGGCCTGCCGTTAGCGCCAGCGAGCCCGCCGGCGTTTCCAGCCCGAACGCCTAGTTCGCCGCGAAGCAATACAGCCGGCCATCACCGCCCGTCGCCTTGAGCGACTCCAGGCTGCAGCCGCGGCTCGGATGCGAGGAGTTCCAGGATTTCGCCGGCGGCTCCTCGTTCAGGCCTGTGCGGTCGTGGTGCCCAACGATAGCCGAGCCCTCGCCGCTCTTCGTCCAGTTGCCGCAGGTGCTGTCGCCGGCCGCCGCCATGGCGCGCCCATCCGGCGAGGAACCGGTCAGCACGTCGTGCATGTTCACGGCGTCGCCGCGGCCCATCACCATGTCGCCGCGTTCCGTCAGCGCCGTCTGCTTGGTGATGCGATTGGTGGCATGCAGTTCGTCGACGCTGCCGGCGATCACCTCGCCCTTGGCGTTCATCCACGGGCCGCGGCCGATGCGGTCGCGCGCGTTCACGCCGCCGGCGCCGGTGGTGCTCAGGTAGGCGCGCCAGGTCTTGCCGCCGGCACCGGCGGCCGAAGCGAGGGTCTGGCAATAGCGGTCGGCGCCGGCCAGGCCGCCGAAGTCCGCGCCTTTGCCGGGATTGGCGCTGGTGACGAAGAAGCTCATCTTGTTGCCACTGGAGCTGAAAGGTCCCATGCCGGAGCATGCCGCGACGATGGCGGCGGAACCGGCGAGGACCAGGACGAGGGCAGTACGGCGCATGAGGGGCACTCCATTGTGGTTAGGACCCGCAGTCTCGTGCAGCGGCCTGCCCCGCGGACTGCGGGAAGCTCCCTAGGTAACGGATGGAATAAATGGGGGCGTTAGCCGCGCTCGGCCGCAGGATCGCGCCCCATCAGCGCGGCAACCGCCTGCGCCGGCGACACGCGCCCGTCCAGCAGGTCCACCACACCGGCCGCAATGGGCATTTCGACGCCGAGGCGGCTCGCCCGCTCCACCACCGTGCGCGCGCTGTACACGCCTTCGGCCACGTGGCCGAGCGAGGCGACGGCCTGCTGCAGCGTGCGCCCCTCCGCCAGCAGCAGGCCCACGCGCCGGTTCCGGCTCAGGTCGCCGGTGGCGGTGAGCACCAGGTCACCGAGGCCCGAGAGGCCCATGAAAGTGTCGACGCGTGCGCCGAGCGCCACCCCCAGGCGGGTCATCTCCGCCAGGCCGCGCGTGACGAGGGCGGCGCGCGCATTGAGGCCGAGGGCCAGGCCGTCGCACAGGCCGGTGGCGATGGCCAGCACGTTCTTCACCGCGCCACCGACTTCGACGCCGGCGAGGTCGTCGTTGACGTACACCCGCAGGGTCGGACCGTGGAAGGCGGCCACCAGCGCTTCCCGCACGGCCGCCGCATCGCTCGCAGCCACCAGCGCGGTCGGCTGGCCACGGGCGACTTCCTGGGCGAAGCTGGGGCCGCTGAGGGCGCCGGCGGCCAGCTGCGGCGCCACTTCCGCCCGCACCTCGTGTCCGAGCAGGCCGTAGGGCTGTGCGACCGGCGCCTCGAAGCCCTTGCAAAGCCAGGCCACGGGCCGCGTGCAGCCGGCCACGGAAACCAGCATCTGGCGCAATCCCGCCATCGGCGTGGCGATGATCACCACGTCGTGGCGCTGGGCCAGCATGCCGGGCTCACCGTCGGCACGCGATGCCACGCGCACGCCGGCAGGCAGCCGGTGGCCGGGAAGATAGGCGGTGTTCTCGCCCCGGCCGGCGATCGCGGCGGCCTGCGCCGCGTCGCGCGCCCAGAGCGTGACCCGATGGCGCTGGCCGGCGCTGATGGCCAGCGCCGTGCCCCAGGCACCGGCCCCGAGCACGAGGATGTCCATGAGCCGGGCGCCGGACCCGCGTCAGGCGGAGGTGATGATCGGCGAAGCCTCGCCGCCCTGCGCCTGCTGGGCCTGCTGCTGCTCGTACATGGCCTGGAAGTTGATTTCAGCCAGGTGCACGGGCGGGAAGCCGGCGCGGGTCACGATGTCGGCGACGTTGCCGCGCAGGTAGGGGTAGACGATCTGCGGGCAGGCGCTGCCCATGATCGCCTGCATCTGTTCCGGCGGCACGTTGCGGATCTCGAAGATGCCGGCCTGCTTGACCTCCACCAGGAACACGGTGCGGTCCTTGATCTTGGTCGTGACGGTGGCGGACACGGCCACCTCGTAGACGCCGTCGGCGGCCTGCTGCGCCTCGACACCGAGCTGGATGTCGACGCTGGGCTGCTCCTGGTCCAGCAGGATGGCCGGGCTGTTGGGCTGCTCCAGCGAAGCCTCCTTCATGTAGACGCGCTGGATCTGGAACACGGGATCGTTGTTGTCGGCCATCTCTGGTTGCCTCGGTTGCGAATGAAAAAGCCCGCCGGGACGCTCCCGGCGGGCGCAGTTTGCGTCAGCCCGCCATTATCTCAGGCCGGCGGAAGGCCCAGAAACGCCTCAGCTGGCCTTGAGCAGCGGCGCCAGGCCGCCACGGCTGTCGAGCGCCATCAGGTCGTCGCAGCCGCCCACGTGCGTTTCGCCGATGAAGATCTGCGGCACCGTGCGGCGGCCGGTGATCTCCATCATCTTCATCCGCTCCTCGGGCTGCATGTCGACGCGGATCTCCTCGATCTGCTCGACTCCCTTGGATTTGAGGATCTGCTTGGCACGGATGCAATAAGGGCATACGGCCGTGGTGTACATCTTGACTGGCTGCATTCGACGTTAGATGGGGGTGGTTCAGGCTTTTTCCAGCGGGAGGTTAGCGTCCCTCCACGCCTTGAGCCCGCCCCCCAGCACAACAGCCTTGTCGTAGCCCAGGCCTTTGACCACGCCCAGGGCACGCTTGGCCCGCGCTCCGCTAGGACACACCAGGATCAGCGGTACGGTCTTGTTCTTCGCCACCTCCGGCAGGCGCGTCGGCAGCTCGTTGACCGGCACGTTGCGCGCACCGCGGATATGGCCGGTGGCGAATTCCTCCGCCTCGCTCACGTCCACCACGATGGCCTTCTCGCGGTTGATCAGCTGCACGGCGCCATCGGGCGTGAGGCCGCCGCCGGCGCCTGCAGCAATGCCGGGCCAGAGCAGCAGGCCGCCGGAGACCAGCGCGATGAGGACCAGGGCCCAGTTGTGGGTGAGAAACGGCAGCACGTCCATACAGCTCTTTCCTTTGTTCTGCGCCGGTCAGGTCCCGGCCAACCCGCGATTCTAGAATGCCGGGTTTGTCCCAACCTTCCTCCCCCTTTGCCGCCATGCACAAGCTCGTCCTGATCCGCCACGGCGAATCCACCTGGAACCTGGAAAACCGCTTCACCGGCTGGACCGACGTCGACCTGACGCCTCTGGGCCTGGAGCAGGCGGTGCAGGCCGGCCGGCTCCTGAAGCAGGAGGGCTATGACTTCGACCTTTGCTACACCAGCGTCCTCAAGCGCGCCACCCGCACGCTGTGGCACGTGCTGGACGAAATGGACCGCACCTGGCTGCCCGTGGCCCATTCGTGGCGCCTCAACGAGCGCCACTACGGCGCCCTGCAGGGCCTGAACAAGGCGGAGACGGCCAAGAAGTTCGGCGACGAGCAGGTGCTGGTCTGGCGCCGCAGCTACGACACGCCGCCGCCGGCGCTGGACGAGGCCGATCCGCGCTGGGAGCGTTCCGACCGGCGGTACGTCAAGGTGCAGGACGCCGAATTCCCGCGCACCGAATGCCTGAAGGACACCGTGGCGCGGGTGCTGCCGTTCTGGAACGAGTCGATCGCGCCGGCGCTCAAGGCCGGCAAGCGGGTGCTGGTGGCGGCCCACGGCAACTCGATGCGCGCCCTGGTCAAGTACCTGGACGACATTCCGGACGCCGACATCGTCGGCCTGAACATCCCCAACGGAATTCCCCTGGTTTACGAGTTGGACACGCAGCTCAAGCCTGTCCGCCACTACTATCTCGGAGACGCCGAGGCGGCCGCCCGGGCTGCCGCGGCAGTGGCGGCCCAGGGCCGTTCCGCCTGAGCCCTGCGTAACATCTGCTGCCGGGGTCGCGAAAGGCCCTGTAGGATGGTTCCTGCGTGATTCCGCGCTTATTTCACACGGCGCCGGAGACCACCGGGAACCCTTCATACGGGGCGTGCATCAGAGTAGTTTCTCAGGTGTATATTGAAAGTCAGAGGACTAAAGACCGACCCATGAGCCACAAACTCAAGATTGCCGGCTGGATCTCCGTAGGCGCCCTTGCCGGAGCGCTCACCACGGTCTCGCTGCAGACCGTTGCCCGTGGCTCACTCGCGCCGCTGCCCCTCGAGGAACTGCAGCAGCTGGCCGCCGTGTTCAGCATGATCAAGACGGACTACGTCGAGCCCGTCGACGAGAAGAAGCTGATCACCGATGCCATCTCCGGCATGGTGTCCAGCCTCGATCCGCACTCGCAGTACTTCGACAAGAAGTCCTTCAAGGAATTCCGGGAAGGCACCTCCGGCCGCTTCGTCGGCGTCGGCATCGAGATCTCGCAGGAAGACGGCCTGGTCAAGGTGGTCTCCCCGATCGAAGGCTCGCCGGCGTTCCGGGCCGGCCTGAAGACGGGCGACCTGATCACCAAGATCGACGACACCGCCGTCAAGGGCCTGTCGCTGGCGGACGCCGTCAAGCGCATGCGCGGCGAGCCGAACACCAAGGTGAACCTCACCATCTACCGCAAGGACGAGAACCGCACCTTCCCGGTCACGATCACCCGCGAGGAGATCAAGACGCAATCGGTCAAGGGCAAGGTCATCGAGCCGGGCTTCGGCTGGATCCGCCTGTCGCAGTTCCAGGAACGCACCGTCGACGACTTCGTCCGCAAGGTCGAGGAGCTGTACAAGCAGGAACCCAACCTGCGCGGCATCGTGCTCGACCTGCGCAACGATCCGGGCGGCCTGCTCGATTCCGCGGTGGCGATCTCGGCGGCCTTCCTGCCCGAGAACGTGAGCGTGGTCTCCACCAACGGCCAGCTGCCCGAAAGCAAGTTCGTCTACAAGGCCGCGCCGGAGTTCTACCAGCGCCGTGCCGGGGCGGACCCGCTGCGCCGCATTCCGCCGCAACTGAAGTCGGTTCCGCTGGTGGTGCTGGTCAACGAAGGCTCCGCCTCCGCGTCCGAGATCGTGGCCGGCGCCCTGCAGGACCACCATCGCGGCATCATCCTGGGCAGCCAGACCTTCGGCAAGGGCTCCGTGCAGACCGTGCGTCCGCTCGGCCCCGACACCGGCCTGAAGCTGACCACGGCGCGCTACTACACGCCGAGCGGCCGTTCGATCCAGGCCAAGGGCATCGTCCCCGACGTCATGGTCGACGAAACGCCGGAAGGCAACGTGTTCTCGGCGCTGCGCACCCGTGAAGCCGACCTGGAGCACCACCTGAGCAGCGGCCAGCAGGCCGCCAACGAGGCCAAGGATCCGGCCCGCGAGAAGGCCCGCGAGGAAGCCCGCAAGCGTGCCGAGGAAGAGGCCAAGAAGGCCCCGACCGAGCGCAAGACGCCGCCGGAATTCGGCAGCGAGAAGGACTTCCAGCTGGTGCAGGCGCTGAACCAGCTCAAGGGCCAGCCGGTGGTGGTCTCCAAGACCCAGGTCGTGGAGAACAAGGAAGAGAAGAAGGAAAACTGACATCGCGTCGCTACGCGAGCGATGTCATCCCCGCGCAGGCGGGGATCCAGTTCCCCTCTCACTCTCATGTCATCCCCGCGCAGGCGGGGATCCAGAAAGCGGCCCACCGGGCCGCTTTTTCCTTTCCCCCCACAATCCCTCCATGACCGACGACCAGCTGCTTCGCTACTCGCGCCACATCCTCCTCGACGAAGTCGGCGTCGAAGGGCAGGAACGCTTCCTGCAGTCGCACGCGCTGGTGGTCGGCGCCGGCGGCCTCGGGTCGCCGGTGGCGCTCTATCTCGGGACGGCGGGCGTCGGCACCATCACGATCGTCGACCACGACGTGGTGGACGTCACCAACCTGCAGCGCCAGATCGCCCACAACCTCGAACGCGTCGGCCGGCCGAAGGCGGAATCGGTGCGGGAGGCCGTCGCTGCGATCAACCCGGACGTGCTGGTGCGCCCCCTCGTGCTCAAGGCCGACGCACAGCTGCTCGACGAACTCGTGCCGAGGGCGGACGTCGTGATCGACTGCTGCGACAACTTCGTGACGCGCCAGGCCATCAACCGGGCCTGCGTGGCGCACGGCAGGCCGCTGGTCTCCGGCGCCGCGATCCGCATGGACGGCCAGGTCAGCGTGTTCGACCCACGGCGGGCGGACAGCCCCTGCTATGCCTGCGTGTTCCCGCCGGACCAGGACCTGGAGGAGGCGCTCTGCGCCACGATGGGTGTGTTCGCCCCGCTGGTGGGCATCGTCGGCGCGATGCAGGCCTCGGAGGCCTTGCGCCTGCTGGCAGGGGTGGGAACGTCGCTGGCGGGCCGCCTGCAGATGCTGGACGGCCGCAGCATGGAATGGACCGAGATGCGGGTGCGGCGCGACCCCGGGTGCGCCGTGTGCGGCACGCACCGCGCGGCCTGAGCCTCAGTCGTCGAGACCGAGCAGTGCGACCACCTCCGCGGCGGAGGAGCCGGTCTGCGAAGCCATCTGCACTTCGGCATTGCCAGGCTCGCCCAGGGCGACCAGCGCCGCGGCCAGCAGCGTGCCGAAGAAGATCATGGCGGATTGGACGAACAACTTCATTTGGCTTCACCCCGGACGTCGAAATGCCCCTGTGGAGACGAGTGTTCCAGCAGGTAAACATCGCGTCAGTCGGCTTGCTGCCGCGTAGTGAGTGGTCCCACGCCTACAGCCACGGCCGGTAGGAAGCCTCCTACGCCCGGGCGCCGGCGCCACTGGCACAATCCGCCCGGTCATGGGGGGGAAGGGCGGCCCTGCATCGGCCGCGGCTGCACAAGGCCCAGAGTGGAACTGCGAACGTACATCGTCGAAGACAACGCAACCATCCGCGAGAACCTCATCGACGCGCTGCAGGAGCTGGCTTCGGTGGTGACGCTCGGCTGGTCCGAGACCGAGAGCGCCGCGAAGGAGTGGATCGCGGACCACCGTGGCCAATGGGACCTGCTGATCGTGGACCTGTTCCTCAAGCAAGGCAGCGGCCTCGGCGTGATCGAAGCCTCCCAGGACCGCAGCCGGGAACAACGTGTGGTGGTGCTGAGCAACTATGCAACGTCCGACATGCGCAAGCGCTGCGCACAACTCGGAGCCGATGCGGTGTTCGACAAGTCGAACGAGATCGACGCGCTGGTCGACTACTGCCTCGCGCTGGGTGCGCGCGGCTCGCCCTGAAGCGCGCAGCGCGCGCGCTTCAGTCGATCAGCTTGTTCTTCAGCGCGTAGTACGTCAGGTCGCTGTTGGAGGAGAGATTCATCTTCTCCATCAGGCGCGTGCGGTACGTGCTGACCGTCTTGACCGAGAGCGACAGCGCCTTGGCGATGTCGCCCGCGGTCTCACCCTTGGCGAGCTTGAGGAACACCTGGAACTCGCGCTCGGACAACTGCTCGTGCGGCGCGCCGCCTTCCTTGCGATTGAGCTGCTGCGCGAGCAGTTCGGCCACGGCCGGCGAGATGTAGCGGCGACCGAGTGCGATGGTGCGGATCGCGTTGACGATCTCCATCGGCTCGCATTCCTTGTTCAGGTAGCCGCTCGCGCCCTGGCGGATCAGGTTCATCGCGTAATGCTCTTCGGGGTAGCCCGAGAGGATCAGGATGCCGACGTCGGGCGCCTTCGCGCGGATCATGCCGAGTGCATCGATGCCGCTCTGGCCCGGCATCGACAGATCCATGACGAGAACGTCCATCTCCGTGGTGCGCACGAGGTCGATCGCCTCGCGTCCACTCGATGCTTCGCCGACGACGCGCAGGTCCACCTGCTCGGAGAAGAACTGTTTGAGGCCCGACCTCACGATGGCGTGGTCGTCCACAATGCCCACTTTGATCATGCTTCACCTTCAACGTCAAGCGTCTTTCATTGTGCCCCACTTCCGGATGGAAATGGCCTACCCTTGAGTCATGACGTGCGCGGATTTTATGCACAACACTGAGTTCTTAGGGTGAATCTGCCGGCATCTTTGCGCTCCACGCGCGGCGCCATCAGCCTCGTGCTCGCCGTGATGGCCGCGCTCGTGCTCATCGGTATCAACGAAACGGGGTACAACGAATCGTCGGATGCGCTCGACCGCATCGAGCAGTACACGCGCACGCGCAACTCCGTCAACAAGCTGCTGCAGGACGTGCTCGACGCCGAAACCGGCTCGCGCGGCTATCTCCTCACCGGCGACCCGCGGTACCTCGAACCGTACAACGCCGCGGTCGCGCAGATCAGTCAGCAGGTCGACCGGCTGCGCAGCGCCTACGCCCCCAACTCCTCCGAAGCGGGCACCCTCAATGGGCTGACGCTCAACGTGCAGCGCAAGCTGGCGGAGATGGACCTGTCGGTGCGCATGCGCAAGCAGGGCAACGAGGAAGCCTGGAAGTCGGTGCTGCTCACCGACGTGGGCAAGGAGCACATGGACGCGATCCGCGCGCAGGCCGGACGCCTGATCGACAGCGCGAGCCAGAGCATGGCGCTGGCGCAGGACCAGGTCGAGCGCAGCCTGCGCTTCGCGCGCGCCGGCATCGCGATCGTCACCGGCGCGGCGCTGCTGGCGTTCTACCTGTACCTGCGGCAGACCACGCGCCTGAAACTCGCGGGCGAGCAGCAGCAGGCCGTGCTGCAGCAGGAGCGCGACATGCTCGAATCGCAGGTGCGTGAACGCACGGCCTCGCTGGCGCAGCTCGCCACCCACCTGCAGCAGGTGCGCGAGGAAGAGCGCGGCCACCTCGCGCGCGAATTGCACGACGAACTCGGCGCGCTGCTCACGGCCGCCAAGCTCGATGTCGCGCGGCTGAAATCGCGGCTCGGCCCGCAGCAGCCGCCGGAAGTCACCGAACGCCTGCAGCACCTCACCGCCTCGCTCAACAGCGGGATCGCGCTGAAGCGCCGGATCATCGAGGACCTGCGGCCCTCCTCGCTCGCCAACCTGGGGCTCACCGCGGCGCTGGAGATCCTGGCCCGCGAATTTTCCGAACGTTCGGGCACCGACGTCGCGGTCAGCCTGGAGCCGGTGCAGCTCGACGAGGGCAGCCAGCTCACCGTGTACCGCGTCGTGCAGGAATCGCTCACCAACGTCGGCAAGTACGCGGAAGCCGCGCAGGTCGAGATCGGCGTGCGCGAGTACACCAACCATGTCGAAGTCGAGATCCGCGACGACGGCAAGGGCTTCGACGTGCGCAACGCCAAGCCCTCGACGCACGGCCTGGCCGGCATGCGCCACCGGGTCGAAGCCGCGGGCGGGCGACTCACCGTGAGCTCGCAGCCCGGCCACGGCACGCGTATCCTCGCCACGCTGCCGAAGGCTGCCGCTCCCGCGACGGCGCCCGTGGCGGAGATTGTCTAGCCTGCGCGGCAGCGGCTGTCAGTTCGCTCCTACATCCGCAACTACCGTGGCGATGACAGTCGTTCACGCCGTCCCCCGAACTCTGCGTCGGCGCGTATCCTTAAGCTAGCCGCAGGCACGAATCGCCTGCGTGCCCTGTGCTGAAGGCTTGCTGGGAGTTTGATCCGTGTTGCATTACGCCGTCGTCTTTCTCGTCATCGCGCTGATCGCTGCGGTGCTGGGTTTCGGCGGCATTGCGGCGGGAGCCGCCAGCATCGCGAAGCTGCTGTTCTTCGTCTTCGTGGTCCTCGCGCTCGTCGCCTTCGTTGCCAGCCTGAAGCGCAAGCCCTAGTCCAGTGAAACAGGACTGACCAGGCACACCCCCCAAATCAACAAGAGAGGACCT
The DNA here is from genome assembly GCF_016722765.1 of Ramlibacter alkalitolerans. GTDB lineage: Bacteria > Pseudomonadota > Gammaproteobacteria > Burkholderiales > Burkholderiaceae_C > Ramlibacter > Ramlibacter alkalitolerans. The sequence continues at coordinate 307,852 of NZ_JAEQND010000007.1, forward strand.
CATGACCGATATGCAAGCCACGCTGGACAGCACGCGCAAGATGGCCGCCGATGCGCTCGATCGCGCCAGTGCTTCGATGAAGGACCTGCGCAGCGGCGTGTCCGAGCGCGCCGGTGCCGCCCAGCGTTACGTCGGCGACTACGCGCGCACCGGCACCCGCTACGTGACCGAGAATCCGCTCAAGTCCGCGCTGATCGCCGCGGCGGTCGGCGCCGCGGTGGCGGGCCTGATCATCGCGCTGCGCAATCGCGAAGACCGCGACACCTGGTTCTAAGAGAGGCAGCGCGTCCATCCATGGTGCATCCGATCTTCTCGGTGCTGATCACCAAGCCGGAACTGGTGATGGAGCACGTCGCGGGCTATGCCTCGCTCATGCGCGAGGAAGCCTCCTCCGTCGGCAAGGAAGTCGCCAAACGGGCCGTGGCCTGGGCCGCGACGCTGTTCTGCCTGCTCGTGTTCCTGATCCTCGCCGGCGTGGCGGCCATGCTGGGCGCCATGCACGCCGAGTTCCACTGGGCGCTGGTCGTGGTGCCGGGCATCACGCTGGCGCTCGCGGTCGGAGCCTTCATGGTGGCGCGCAAGCCGCTGCCCGAGAAGGCCTTCGCCGAGCTGAAGCAGCAACTCGATGCCGACGCGCAGGCCCTGCGCGCGATCAGCGCCAGGTCATGAGCGACGCCTCCGAGAAGCTCGCGCGCAGCCGCAAGGCGATCGTCGAACACATAGCGCGGCGCCAGCGCAGGCACGACCCGCGCGAGGAGCCCGCCGAAGGCCACGACGATCCGTATGCCTTCGCCCCGGACGACGAACCGTACGAGGGCGGCGGCTGGTTCGGCCGCCTGCGGCATGCGGTGCGCACCTGGTGGCGCTACCACCCCGCGCACATGGCGGTGGAACTCACGACGCCGCTGATGCGCAGTTATGCGCGGCGCAAGCCGATGCAATTGCTGGCGATCTCGGCGGCCGCGGGCGCGGCACTCACGTTCACGCGCCCGTGGCGGCTGATCTCGCTCACCACGCTGATCGTGGCCGTGCTGAAGTCCTCGCAGCTGTCGCACCTGCTGATGGCGGCGATGTCCGCGGCGGACTACCGCAAGGACGACGAACGGCCCGAATGAAGTTCGGAATGTGCCCAGGGAGGGACCGGTGCGGCCCTTTCGAGGCTCCTGGCAAGAAGACCGCACCACCATAAACATCCTCGTACAGGAAGGGAGTTCCCATGAAACAGACCCGCGCCATCGCCCTCGCGATCCTCACCGGCCTCACGCTCGTCACCAGCGGCTGCGCCGTCATGCGTGGCCAGGAAACGGTCGGCAACTACGTCGACGACAAGACGATCACCACCGCCGTCAAGGCGAAGCTGATCGAGGATAAGACCACCGGCGGGCTGTCGATCAACGTCGACACGCTCAATGGCGAAGTGGCCCTGTCCGGCTTTGCCAAGTCGCAGCTGGAGAAGGACCAGGCCGGCCGCATCGCCGCCGCCACCAAGGGCGTGCGCGCCGTGCGCAACAACCTCGTCGTGCGTCCTTGATCCCGGCCCGCGGGCGGCACCGGCCCGCCCGCGTCGTCCGGTGCCGACCTTGAAGGGGGCAGGCCGCCTGCGGGCGCGCCTGCCTTTCTTGTCTGCGGGGGACTCCACATGAAAACATTCCACTGCCAGTTCTGCGGGCACCCCCTGTTCTTCGAGAACGTGCAGTGCTTGCAGTGCGGCAGCGCGCTGGCCTTCCTGCCCGATCGCCTGAACATGGTCGCCATCGAGGAAGCTCCGGACGGCCAGGAAGGCCTGTGGCGCCCGCGCTCGCGCGGCCGGAAGGCCTCCGACCTGCGCTACCGCCTGTGCCACAACCACACCACGCAGAACGCCTGCAACTTCGCCGTCCCGGCGCAGGACCCGAATCGCCTGTGCGTCTCGTGCCGGCTCACGCGCGTGCTGCCGGATCTCTCCGTGCCGGCGAACCCGCTGCGCTGGTACCGGCTCGAAGTCGCCAAGCGCCGGCTGTTCTACGCGCTGGCCAAGCTGGGGCTGGTGGCGACGAACCCGCCGGAGGGCGGCGCCGACGGCCCGATCTTCGAATTCCTGGCCGACCTGCCGGGCCAGCCGGTGATGACGGGGCACGCGCAGGGCGTGATCACGCTCAACGTGGCCGAGGCCGACGACGCCGAGCGCGTGCGCCGGCGCGAGGAGATGCACGAGCCGTATCGCACCCTCCTCGGCCACCTGCGCCACGAGTCCGGCCACTACTACTGGGACCGCCTGATCGACGAGGGCGGCCGCACCGAGAGCTTCCGCAAGGTGTTCGGCGACGAGCAGCAGGACTACCAGGCGGCGCTGCAGGCCCATTACGCACGCGGCGGCACGGTGCCGGACTGGCAGGACAGCTTCGTGAGCGAGTACGCCACCGCGCATCCCTGGGAGGACTGGGCCGAGACCTGGGCCCACTACCTGCACATGGTGGACCTGCTGGAGACCGCCGCCTCGTACAACACGCGGCTGCGCATCCCGGGGCAGGACGTCGAGGTCGAGGAGGTCGTGAACCCGCTGGAAACGGGACACCCCGATTTCGATTCGCTGGTGGAGCAGTGGGTGCCGCTCACGCTGCTGGTCAACAGCCTCAATCGCAGCCTGGGCCAGGAAGACGCCTATCCGTTCGCGCTCTCCCCCGGCGCGCTGGACAAGCTGCGCTACGTGCACGACGTGATCAGCGAAACGCGCTCGCGCACGCCGGCGCAGGGCGCGCAGCCGCAGCAGGACAAGGGAAAGACGGAGTCGCCCCCGGCGTGAAGCGCTGGTGTGCGCTGCGCGCAGACCAGCCTACGCCGCCCCGATCACCCCAGCGTGAGCAGGTTGTCCACCGTCTTCACGCCGGCCACGCCGCGCGCCAGCTGCCCCGCGCGATCGCGCGCGGCGGGGTCCGGCGCCCGGCCCACCAGCGTCACCGTCCCGTCGCGGCTGTGCACGTCGATCTTCATCGCCGCCAGGTCGGGATCGTTCGCCAGCGAGGACTGCACGTCCGACGCGATCTTCGCATCCGCATCCTCCGTCCGGGCCGACTGCTCCGCCGCGGCCCCCATCGTGGAAGTGTTGTTCTCGACGCCCTGCGCCTGGTTTTCTTCCTTCGCGCCCTCCATCCCCTGGCGGTTGATCTCGACGCTGGCCTGCTCGGGCTGCGGCATCTCGGTGTTCTCCACCCGATCGCCACAGGCCGCCAGCGCCAGCAGCATGACCATCCCGGCGGCGGTGGCCGGCCTCTTCCATCCCATGTTCATTTCGTGCTCCCGACGACGTCCTTGACTGTCGCAGGCCAATGTACGAGGGGCGCCGCTGCGGCCGGGTCGGGTCGCGGAGGATGCGGCTGTAGGAAGAAGGCAAGGTCTCGCTAGGCGCTTTCGTCGGCTTCCATGTCGCGCAGGATGCGCTCCAGCCTTGCGGCCAGCGTCTCGGTGCTCAGCTTCTCGCGGAAGCGCTCCACCATCAGCGGCAGGCTCATGGGGCTGGGGTGGCGCAGCGCAGCGAGCACCACCCTGCGGGTGCGCATGCGCTGCAGCGTCTCGGCCAGGCGGGACAGCTCCAGCTCCTGGCTCAGCACCTCGTTCTCGGCCTGGTTCAACAGCAGGTTGCCGGCGTCGTACTTGCGGAACACCTCGTAGAACAGCGCACTGGAGGCCTGCAGCTGGCGCGCGCTCTTCGGCTGCCCGGGGTAGCCGCTGGAGACCAGCCCCGCGATGCGCGCGATCTCGCGAAAGCGCCGCTGCTTCAACTCGCCGGAGTTGAGCGATGCGAGCACGTCGTGCAGCAGGTCCTCCTCCGAGAAGATCAACTGGCTGGTGACGGGCTCGATGTCGAACGGTGCGGCGCTCACCAGCTCGAGGCCGTAGTCGTTGATCGACATGCTGAACGTGTTGGGCTGCTCGCGCGCCAGGCGCCAGGCGAGCAGGCTCGCCAGGCCCAGGTGCACGTTGCGGCCGGCGAACGGGTACACGTACAGGTGCTGGCCTTCGCGCGACTGGTAGGCTTCCACCAGCAGGGTGCCGGGCGTGGGGATCTGCGACAGCCGCTGCTGCGTCTGCAGCATGGGCCGCGCGGCCTCCAGCTCGGGGCCTGCGAACTCCCCCCGCGCGGCGCCTTCCATCATCTCCAGCACGGCGTCGCTCAGTTCGGTGGACAAGGCCATCTTGCTTCCCATCCAGGTCGGCACCGTGCCCTTGTTGCGCGTCGCCTTGCGCACGTAGGCGGCCATGTCGCGCACGCGCACGAACTCCAGCAGCTTGCCGGCGAAGAAGAAGCAGTCGCCCTGGCGCAGGCGCGCGATGAAGCCCTCCTCGATCGTGCCGATGGTGGCGCCGGTCAGGTACTTCACCTGCACGGCCGCATCGCTGACGATGGTGCCGATGCCCAGGCGGTGGCGCTTGGCCACGCCGGCATCCCGCACCCGGTAGACGCCCTCCTCGTCGCGCACGATGCGGTGGTATTCGGGATAGGCGCCCAGGCTGTCGCCGCCGCGCTCGCAGAAGGCCACCACCCAGTCGAACTCGGCGCGCGTCAGGGCGCGGTACGACCAGGCGCTGCTCACCTCCGCGAACAGTTCATCGGCGCGGAAGCCGCCGCCCAGCGCGATCGTCACGATGTGCTGCACCAGTACGTCGAGGGGCTTGGCCGGCGGGTTGCGCTTTTCCACGCGACCCTGCTGCGCGGCCACGCGCGCGGCCGCCGCCTCGACGATCTCCATCGTGTTGGTGGGCACCAGCGTGACGCGGCTCGGCCGGCCGGGGGCGTGGCCGCTGCGGCCGGCCCGTTGCATCATCCGCGCCACGCCCTTGGCGGAGCCGACCTGCAGCACGCGTTCGACCGGCAGGAAGTCCACGCCCAGGTCCAGCGACGAGGTCGCGACGACGGCGCGCAACGTGCCCTCCTTCAGGCCCTGCTCCACCCACTCGCGCGTGGCCCGCTCCAGCGAGCCGTGGTGCAGTGCGATGTGGCCGGCCCATTCCGGGCGCGCCTGCAGCAGGAGCTGGTACCAGATCTCCGCCTGCGAGCGCACGTTGGTGAACACCAGCGTGGTGCCGGAGCGCTCGATCTCCTCCACCACCGGCAACTGCATGCCGGCCCCGAGGTGCCCCGCCCAGGTGTACTTGCCGGGCGTCGGCGGCAGCAGCGTGTCGATCACGAGCGTCTTGTCGATCTTGCCGCGCACCAGCAGCGGCGGCGGATTCTCGTCGGGCCCGCACAGCACCTGCATCGCCTGCTCCAGGTTGCCGAGCGTCGCGCTCAGGCCCCAGGTGACCAGGCCCGGATGGAAGCGCCGCAGCCGCGCCAGGGCCAGCTGCGCCTGCACGCCGCGCTTGCTGCCGATCAGCTCGTGCCATTCGTCCAGCACCACGTACGCGACGCCGGCGAGTTCCGCCCGCCCGTTCTCGCGCGTGAGCATCAGCGTGAGGGATTCCGGCGTGGTCACGAGCACCGTCGGCATGCGCCGGTCCTGCTTGGCGCGCTCGGCGCTCGAGGTATCGCCGGTGCGCAGGCCCAGCGTCCAGTTCGGCGCCAGATCGCGCAGGGGCTGCAGCAGCGCCTTGGCGGTGTCGGAGGCCAGGGCCCGCATGGGCGTGAGCCAGATCGCGCGCAGCGGCTCCGCCGCCCGCCCGGGCGGGTGCTGCCGCAGCAGCGCATCGAGGATCCCGAGCCACACGGCGTAGGTCTTGCCGGCGCCCGTCGTGGCATGCAGCAGGCCGCTGCGGCCCTCGGCCACGGCCTGCCAGACTTCGCGCTGGAAGGCGAAGGGCTGCCAGCCGCGCCCGGCGAGCCAGGCGGCGGCGTGGGCGCCAGGCTCGCCCAACGTGGCGCTCATGCGGGTTTTCGACAGGACGATGGGGGCACCCGACCCATTGTGGCCGCACTACATTGAGCATGGGCCGAATCCGCAGGAGCCACCATGAGAAGAAGAGACGCCTTGATCGCCACGCTGCTCGGCCCGGCCACCGCCGCCCTGCACGCGCAGGGCGAGACCCTGCGCATCGTGACCGGCTTCGCGCCCGGCGGTGCCACCGACCGCGTCGCCCGCATCGTCGGCGAAAAGCTGCAGGCGAAGCTCGGCACCACGGTGATCGTGGAGAACCGCACCGGCGCCGGCGGCCGGCTCGCGGCGCAGCAGGTCAAGGCCACGCCCGCCGGCCAGCACGTGCTGATGCTCGCCAACCCCGCGGTGCTGGTCGTCGCGCCGCTGGTGTTCAAGGACAACGGCTACGACCCCGAACGCGACTTCGTGGCCGTGTCGCACGTCAACGACTACGAGTTTGCGCTCAGCGTCGCCACGGCCGTGCCGGTGCGGGAACTGTCGCACCTGCTCGCCTGGCTGCGCGCCAACCCGGACAAGGCCAACTTCGGCGTGCCGGCCACCGGCAGCCTGCCGCACTTCTTCGCGCTGATGCTGGCGCAGGCGGCCGGCGTCAAGGCGCAGGTGGTGGGCTACCGCGGCTCCGCGCCGCTGATCACCGACCTGGTCGGGGGCCAGATTCCGGTCTCGATCGACACGCTCGACACGGTGCTGCCCCAGCACCAGGCCGGCAAGCTGCGCATCCTGGCCACCTCCGGCGCGAAGCGCTCGGCCATCGCGCCCGACGTGCCCACGTTCCGCGAGTCCGGACTGAACCTCACGGCCACGGGGTGGAACGCGTTCTTCGCGCCGGCGTCGATGCCCGGGCCGCTGGTGCAGCGCTATGCCGAGGCCATCCGCGACGTGATGGCCGATGCCGACACCCAGCGCAAGCTCCTCGCGGCGCAGATGTCGCCGGTGGTGGCCACGCAGGCGCAGACCGAAGCCATGTTGAAGGCCTACCGCGCGCAGTGGGCGCCGGTGGTGACGCAATCGGGCTACCAGCCCTGAAGGAAGGATGATGAAACGACTGCTCGCCGCAGCGCTGCTCGCGGCCGCCCTCGCACCCGCCGTGGCCCAGACGGTGTGGCCGACCAAGCCGGTGAAATTTCTCAACAGCTTTCCGCCCGGCGGCCCGTCCGACCTGATCGCACGCTCGATCGCCGACGTGCTCGCCAACCAGTTCAAGCAGCCCTTCATCGTGGAGAACAAGCCGGGGGCCAGCGGCAACATCGGCTCCGACGCCGTGGCCAAGGCGGCGCCGGACGGCAGCACGGTGCTGTTCGGGATCGACAGCACCTTCACGGTCAATCCGCACATCTACAAGGGCATGCCGTTCAAGCCGGCGGACCTGCGGCCGGTGCTCGTCATCGCGTCCTCGGGGCTGCTGGTCGGCGTGCATCCGTCCACCGGTTTCCGCACGATGCAGGACCTGGTCGCCGCGGCGAAGGTCAAGTCGGTCACCTTCAGCTCCGCCGGCAGCGGCAGCCCCGGCCACCTCGCCGCGGAACTGCTGACCGAAGCCACCGGCGCGAAGATCACGCACGTGCCCTACAAGGGCAACACGCCGGCCGTGACGGCGGTGCTGTCCGGCGAAGTCGACGCCGGCGTGCTGGCCACGCCGGGCATGCTGCCGCACGTGAAGGCCGGCAAGATCACGCCGCTGGCCGTCACCAGCCGCACGCGCTCCACGCTCGCGCCCGGGATTCCCACCGTGGCCGAAGCCGGCCTGCCGCAGCTCGAACAGGAGGTCCTGTACCTCGCGATGGTGCCCGCGGCCACGCCGGAGCCGGTGGTGCAGGCGATGCAGAAGGCCATGGCCGACGCACTGGCGCGCCCGGACCTGCGCGCCCGGCTCGAAGGCCTGGACCTGCACTACGAGGGCCTGGCGGGCGCGGCGGCGGGCAAGCGCCTGGCCGAACTGTCCGACCGCTACGGCAAGGTGATCCGCGTGACGGGAATGAAGGTCGAGTGATGGCGCGCCGGCCCAACCTGATCTTCATCGTCGCCGACGACCTCGGCTTCGCCGACCTGGGCTGCTACGGCGGCCGCGACGCGGAGTTCGGCCCCGTCTCGCCCCAGCTCGATGCGCTCGCCGCCGACGGCCTGCGCTTCACGCAGGGCTATTCCAACTCCCCGGTCTGCTCGCCGACGCGCTTCGCGCTGATGACGGCGCGCTACCAGTACCGCCTGCGCGGCGCCGCGGAGGAGCCGATCAACAGCCGCAGCCGCGGCAGTGCCACGCTGGGCCTGCCGCCCGCGCATCCCACGCTGCCTTCGCTGCTGAAGCAGGCCGGCTACCGCACGGCCCTGATCGGCAAGTGGCACCTGGGCTATCCGCCGCATTTCGGCCCGCTGCGCTCCGGCTACGAGGAGTACTTCGGCCCGATGTCGGGCGGCGTCGACTACTTCACCCACTGCAGTTCCAACGGCCAGCACGACCTCTGGTCCGGCGAGGAGGAGCGGGCCGAGGAAGGCTACCTGACCGACCTGATCTCGCAGCGCGCGGTCGACTACGTGGGCCGCATGGCGCAGGACCCGCAGCGCCCTTTCTTCCTGAGCCTGCACTACACGGCGCCGCACTGGCCGTGGGAGACCCGCGACGATGCGGCGCTGGCGCAGGAGGTGAAGGACAACCTGTTCCACCTGCATGGCGGCAACATCCACACCTACCGCCGCATGATCCACCACATGGACGAAGGCATCGGCGCGGTGATGCAGGCGCTGCGCCGCCATGGCCTGGAGCGCGACACGCTGGTCGTCTTCACCAGCGACAACGGCGGCGAGCGCTTCTCGGACAACTGGCCCCTGGTGGGCGGCAAGATGGACCTCACGGAGGGCGGCATCCGCGTGCCGTGGATCGCCCACTGGCCCGCCGGCATCCGGCCGGGGCAGGTCACGGCGCAGCCGTGCATGACGATGGACTGGTCCGCCACGATGCTCGAACTCGCGGGCGCGCCGGCCGATCCGGCCTACCCGCTCGATGGCGTCTCGCTGGCGCCGGTGCTGCAGGATCCGGGGCGCACCTTCGCCCGCCCGCTGCACTGGCGCATGAACCACCGGGGCCAGCGCGCCCTGCGCGACGGCGACTGGAAGTACCTGCGCGTGGACGGCCACGACTACCTGTTCGACCTGGCCGGCGACGAGCGCGAGCGTGCCAACCTCGCGGGGCGGCAGCCGGCCCGGCTGGCGCAACTGCGCGATGCCTGGGAGGCCTGGAACGAGACGATGCCGGCGATCCCGGACGATGCGACGGTGAGCCTCGGTTACTCGGTGAAGGACATGCCGCAGCGCTGAGTGATACTCGGGCCGATGTCCAAGCTGTCCCGTTGGCTCCCCTTCCTGAATTGGCCCCGCCCCGACGCGCACCTGCTGCGTGGCGAGGGCATCGCGGCGATCACCGTCGCCGTGGTGATGATCCCGCAGTCCGTCGCCTATGCCGGCCTGGCCGGCATGCCGCTCGTGGCCGGCCTCTACGCCACCTTCCTGCCCGCCGTCGTCGCGGTCCTGTTCAGCGCGTCGACGCGCCTTTCCGTGGGTCCCTCCGCCCTGAGCAGCGTGCTGGTGGGCGCCTCCCTGATCGGCATGGCGCAGCCGGGCAGCGCGAGCTGGGTGGCGCTGGCCGTGTGGCTGGCGCTGCTGGCCGGCTTCCTGCAGGTCGCCGTCGGCGTGACGCGCTCGGCGTGGGTGCTCAACCTGGTGAGTTCGCCCGTGCTCACCGGCTTCAGCCAGGCCGCCGCGCTGCTGATCATCGCCTCGCAGCTGCCGGCGCTGATGGGCCTGCAGGGCTCGCTCGGCGAGCTGCTGCATTCGCCGCGCCTCGACCCGCAGGCGCTCGCCTACGGCGTGGTGAGCCTGGTGCTGTTCGTCGGCGCGCGCCGCGTCGCGCCGCGGCTGCCGATCATGCTGATCGTGCTCGCGGCGGCCGGCCTCCTGAGTTTTCTCACCGGCTATTCCAGCAACGGCGGCGCGGTGGTCGGGCCGCTGCCGCAGGGGCTGCCGGCCTTCTACTGGCCGGCGTGGCCGGGGTGGGAGCAGTTCTCCATGCTGCTGCCACCCGCGCTCGTGCTGACGCTGGTCAGCTCGCTGGAGATGGCCGCCAGCGCCAAGATCGAGAGCCAGCGTGACAGCAAGCGCTGGGATGCCAACCAGGACCTGATCGGCCAGGGGGTCGGCAAGCTGGCCTCGGGCCTCTCGGGCGCGTTCGCCACCAGCACCTCGTTCTCGCGCTCGGCGCTCACGCTCTATGCGGGCGCACGCACGGGCTGGGCCACGGTGATCGCGACCGTCATCGTGCTGCTCGTGCTGCTGTTCCTCACGCCGGCCCTGTCGCACGTGCCCAAGGCGGTGCTGTCCGCCGTCGTCGTGGCCGCCGTCTCCAGCCTGTTCAAGCCGCGCGTCTTCGTGCAGCTGTGGGGCATCGACCGGGTGGAGGCGGCCACGGCGCTCACCACCTTCGCGGTCACCATCCTTTCCGCCCCCCGGATCTACTGGGGCGTGCTCACGGGCGTGCTGATCGGGCTGGCGTACTTCCTGTACCTGCGGCTGCACCCGCGCATCATCGAGGTGGGCCTGCATCCGGACGGCAGCCTGCGGGATCGCCACCTGTGGAAGCTGCCGCCGCTGGCGCCGCAGCTCTATGCGCTGCGCATGGACGCGGAGCTGGACTTCGCCTCGGCCACCGACATGGAACGCGCCATCGTGGAGCACCTGGCACTGCACCCGGAAGTGCGTGATGTGTGCCTGCTGGCGCAGCCGATCAACCGCATCGACGCCACCGGCGTGGAGATGTTCAGCCAGCTGCGCAAGACGCTGCGGGAGCGCGGCGTGACGCTGCACATCAGCGGCATCAAGCTGCCGGTGGAACGCGTGCTGGAACGCGCCGGCGTGCTCGGCCCCGATCCGCTGCTGAAGATGTACCGCACCGACAACGACGCGCTGCACGCCTTCGGCACCCTGAAGCGCGACGAGGTGCTGCCGGAGCCGCCTACTTCGGACGCGGACGCACGAGATTCCGCCCCGGTGCGCTGAGCCGGCCCTGCCGCAGTTCGGCCACCGCCTGCGCCAGGGCGCGGGCGGCGTTGCGCACTTCCTCCTGGAAGGCTTCGTCGGCATCCAGCGCGTCGTGGCTGGTGGCGTAGGGCTCGTAGTAGCCGACGTAGCGATCGAGCCGGCTGCTCGCGCCGGCATCCAGCAGGCCCATCCAGTCCAGCTGGTCGCACAGGATGCGGCGGGCGCCGTCGATGCCGGCCACGTCGCCGTGCACCACCACGCCGTAGGCCCGGCCCGCGAGGTGCTTCGGATAGTCCCAGCCTTCCAGTTCCAGCGCCTTGGCCTTGGCGGCGTCCTTGCCGCCGGTGGTGGTGGGGTCGGGATTGCCGCCGTCGGCGCAGACTAGGCGGTCCATCATCAGCTTGATCGGGCTGGAGGTGGCGTACCAGTGCGTGGGCGTGAGCAGCAGGATGCCGTGGGCGGCGGTCCAGCGCTCGTAGATTTCGTTCATCCAGTCGTTGACCTGCTGGGTGGCGTGGTTCGGGTAGCAGCTGCACGGCCAGTGGCAAAGCGGCATGGCGGTGGACACGCAGCCCTTGCACGGGTGGATGTGGCGGTCGAAGTCGGAGGTGAGCTGGCTCAGGTCCAGCAGGTCCACCTCCAGGCCTTCGGCGCGCAGCGTCTCCTGCGCGATGCGCGCCAGGCGGAAGGTCTTGGACATCTCGCCGGGGCAGGTGCCGTCGTTGCGGGGCGCCCCGCAGATCACCAGCACGCGCGAAGGCGTGGCGGGATCGCTCCAGCGCGCCTGCGCGGCGAGCAGCCGGTTGCGCGCCTCGTACCACTCCACGGAAAGGTCGTAGTCGGGGTCCTTGAATTCGCGGCCGGCCTTCCGGGTGACGGGCGCCTTGTGGCCCTTCGAGTAGGCCTCCCAGGCGATGGCCTCCAGGCGGGCTATGGCCTCGTCCTCGCCGCGGTACGCGGGATCGTGGAAGCGCGCGCGGAAGCGCTCGCGGAATTCATCGCGCGGATGCAGGCCGCCCCACTCGCCCTTGCGCACCTCGGGTGTCTTCGCCATCGCGGCTCCCTGGATGTGGATCGTGCGAAGACTAATGCAAAGGGCGGCGGCCGGGGAGCGCCGCGGCTGCTTGGCTGTCTCGCAGTTGCAAGCAGTGCATGACCCGCCTCAGGCCTGCTGCGGCTCCCCACGCGGGCGCACCTGCAGCTGCAGGCCCAGCGCGCGCAGCACCTTGAGCACCGTCCCCAGGCTCGGGTTGCCTTCCGGCGAAAGCGCCTTGTAGAGGCCCTCGCGGCTGATGCCAGTCTCGCGGGAGATGCTGGCGACTCCGCGGGAGCGCGCTACTTCCCCCAGCGCCTTTGCGACGAATGCCGGATCGTCACCGGCCTCCTCGATCGCCGCTTCGATGAACGCGGCGCAATCTTCAGGGGTCCGAAGGTAGTCCTGGACGTTCCAGGGCCTGGTCTCGGGCTTGGTCTCTTTGGTCATGGCGGGTATTCCTCTGCGAGCCGGAGAGCGGTCTGGATGTCGCGCTGCTGCGTGCTCTTGTCACCGCCGCACAGCAGCAGCACCAGCTGCGTGCCGTGGCGGGTGAAGTACACGCGGTAGCCGGGGCCGACGTCGATCTTCAGTTCCACCACGCCGCCCGCCAGCACACGATGCTGGCCGGGATTGCCCTGCGAAAGACGCTCGATGCGCACTACGATGCGAGCGCGACCCTGCACGTCCCGCAGCCCCTCCATCCAGTGGTCGAACTGCGGCGTCGTGCGCACGTCCATGTGTCAACCATAGTTGACAATCACCCACGTGTCAACGGGAGTGGGCGGGTGAGCAGCAATTTGGCAAGCGCGCCAGCATCACGCGCTCACGATCCAGCCTTCCAGCGGATCCAGGTCTTCCGGCAGGCCGTAGCGGGGCGCCCCCTGCCGCGCGGCCCACGCGGCCTGCACCAGGCACAGCACGGCATCGAGGCTGTCGCCGCTGGCGTCGTCGACCAGCGCATCGTGCTGCGCATGGGTCAGCTTCACTCGCAGGCCCAGGCGCGATCGGCCCTGTTCGAGCGCGGTGATCAGATCCTTGCGGGCGATCAGGCGCTCCGCGGTCTGCCTGGCCTTCTCGTCGCTCTTGTAGCTGCGCCGCGCGATCAGTTCACGCGCCAGCAGCCCCGGATACGCCTCGAGCGCGACACGCTGCGGATCGCCTTCGTGCAGTCCGGGGATGTGCACGCCGGCGTGCAGCAGCAGCGGCACCGCCGCATGCAGCATGTACGCGACCGGCGGATTGACCCATTTCATCGAGGGGCTCGACCCGGCGAGCTTGTCGAAGCGCCGGTGGGCGAACTTGGAGCCCGCGGGACGGGCGTCACAGTAGGCAGCGAAGGTGGCGCGGATCTGCGGCCGCGTGAGGCCGGCGTAGTGGCGCATGCACTCGCGCCAGTCGGTCGGCCAGCCGAGGTGCTCCACCAGCGCGCGCGGCAGCCCGAAGGGAAAGTCGAAGCCGCCGATCCAGGGCTGCGGCTGCCGCAGCCAGTCGCCGAAGCCGGCCAGCGTCTCGATGCGTTCGATCCGCGTGAGCTGCACCCGGCCGCCGGACTCCTCGCCCAGGGCGATCAGGATCGGCTTGCGGCGCGTCGGGGTGCTGGAGAAATCGCAGCCGAGGAGCACGCCTTCAGCCGCGACCGCAGATCGCGGCGGTGGCCGCCAGGTCCTCCAGCAGCGAGAGGGACACCTTGCCAGAGACCGAATACGGGTCGAGCTCGGGCTTCTCGGAGTACTTGAGGAGCGTGCTGTGATTGAGCTTGGAGATGTTCACCTGCCCCATGCTCCAGCCGCCGAAGCGGCGCTCCAGGACTTCCTCGTAGTGCAGCAGCGCGACGTCCTTGTGGCGGGCGTCCTTCTGGATGGTGGCGTACAGCTCGTTGACCTGCATGCGGCCGCCCTCGATGCACTGCAGGAAGATGCCGTCGCCGTAGCACAGGATGCCGGTGATGCCGGAAGCCTGGTTGTGCTCGCGACCCTCGCGCAGGATCGCTTCGATGGCGCCCTCGCTGGCGTCCACCGCGCGGCTGCAATACAGGAGTCGGACGAGCATGTGCCTGGCCTAGTCTTTCCGGGGAATCAGGGCGAGGAATTCGCGGCGCAAGGTCGGGTCCTTCAGGAAGGCGCCGCGCATCACCGAGTTGATCATCTTGCTGTCCAGGTCCTTCACGCCGCGCCAGGCCATGCAGTAGTGGCGGGCCTCCATCACCAGCGCCAGGCCGTCGGGCTGCGTCTTTTCCATGATCAGGTCGGCCAGCTGCACCACGGCCTCTTCCTGGATCTGGGGCCGGCCCATGATCCATTCGGCCAGCCGCGCGTACTTGGACAGGCCGATCACGTTGGTGTGCTCGTTGGGCATCACGCCGATCCACAGCTTGCCGACCACCGGGCACAGGTGGTGGCTGCAGGCGGAACGCACGGTGATCGGGCCGACGATCATCAGCTCGTTCAGGTGCTCCGCGTTGGGGAATTCCGTGATCGGCGGCGCCTTGACGTAGCGGCCCCTGAAGACCTCGGTGAGGTACATCTTGGCCACCCGGCGCGCCGTGTCGCCGGTGTTGTGGTCGTTGGTGGTGTCGATGACCATGCTGTCCAGCACGGCCTGCATCTTCTCCTCGACCTCGTCGAGCAGCAGTTCCAGCTCGCCGGGCTCGATGTAGTCGGCGATGTTGTCGTTGGAATGGAAACGCTTGCGCGCGGCCAGCACGCGCTCGCGGATCTTGACCGACACGGGCGTGCCCTCCTCGGGGGCGACCTGGCTCAGTTGGCTGGACGGATCGGCTTTCATCAACATGGTCGACTTTAACACCGGGGGTTGCGACCCCCTCCAGATGCTACGAGCCCAGCAGGCGTTCCAGGTCCTGCAGGGTATTGGCCTCGTGCAGGGGCTTGTCGTGGCGGATGCGCAGCATGCGCGGGAAGCGCACCGCGATGCCGCTGCGGTGGCGGCCGCTGCGCTGGATGCCCTCGAAGCCCAGCTCGAAGACCAGGGCGGGCTTGACGCTGCGCACCGGACCGAACTTCTCGATGGTGGACTTGCGGATCAGGGCGTCGACCTGCCGGAATTCCTCGTCGGTCAGGCCGGAATAGGCCTTGGCGAAGGGCACCAGCTGCAGTTGGCCGGGCTCCGGCGGCTCCTTGCGCTCCATCTTGCGCACGACGTCCTCGGCTTCCTGGCGGTCGGCCGGCGCACGGTTCCAGACCGCGAAGGTGTAGTCGGTGTGGACCGAGGACCGGCGGCCGTGCCCCGGCTGCGCGTACACCAGCACGCAGTCGACGCTCATGGGATCGATCTTCCACTTCCACCACAGGCCCTCGGCCTTGGTCCGGCCGGTGCCGTAGGCGGCATCCAGCCGCTTGAGCATGAAGCCTTCCACCCCGCGCTCGCGCGATTGGGCCCGCTTGCGGGCGAACGCCAGCCAGGAGTCTTCGCGCTCGACGGGCGAGAGCAGGAAGCGCGTGCCGGCCAGCAGGGCTTCCAGGCGGGCGCGGCGTTCGCCTTGCGGCACCGAGCGGACGTCCTGCCCGTCCTGCTCCAGCAGGTCGTAGGCCATGAAGCTGACCGGCGCCTCGGCCAGGATCTTCTTCGTCACGTTCTTGCGCCCGATGCGCTGCTGCAGCAGGGCGAAGGGCGCCGGCCGGCCCGCGACCTCGCCCGTTTCCGGGTCGGCCTCGTCCTTCCAGACCAGGATCTCGCCATCCAGCACGGTGCCCTCCGGCAGCGTGCGCGCCAGCGCCTCGATCTCGGGGAAGCGCTCGGTGACGAGTTCCTCGCCGCGCGACCAGATCCACACCTGGCCGGCGCGCTGGATGACCTGGCCGCGGATGCCGTCGTACTTCCACTCCACCATCCAGTCGCTCACCGGGCCGAGGCGCGCAGAGAACAGTTCCGGCGGCAGATCGAGCTGGTGCGCCAGGAAGAAGGGATAGGGCTGGCCGGCATCCGGCTGCTCCACGACGCCCTCCTGCGCCTGTGCGACCAGCGCCTCGTAGCGCTCCGGCGAGGGCATCACCTTGCCGTCGGTGTAGCCCATCATGCGCTGGGCGACGCGCTTGGCGTCGATGCCGGCGTGGGCGGCCAGCGCGCGCTGCACCAGCAGCTTGCTCACGCCGACGCGGAAGCCGCCGCCCACCAGCTTGGTGAGCAGGAAGCGCCCGAGCGTGTCGAGTTCCCACCACCAGGTGCCGACGCGCCGGGCGACCTCGTCGTCCGGCAGGCCGCGCAGGGGCAGCAGGCGCTCCTCGATCCACTCGGCGAGCCCGACGTCGGACGGCTCGTTGCCGCGCGGCAGCACCAGCGCGATGGTCTCGGCGAGATCGCCGACCTGCTGGTAGCACTCGTCGAACAGCCAGGGCTCGACCTGCGCGAGGTAGCAGGCGAGGCTCACGAGCGAGCCGGTCTTCACCACCTGCCGTGGCTTGCCGCCCGCCAGGAAATACACCGCCCACGCCGCATCGCGCGCCGGCGCCTCGGCGAAATAGCGCGTCAGCGCCTCCACCTTCTCGTTGGTGGAGGTCGTCGCATCGAGCTCGCTGAAGAGGCGGGAGAAGCGCTTCATGCGTCGGCGCGGGCGCGAAGGGGAAAACCTTGAACGCAGAAGCCGCAAAGGTTACGCAAAAACCGCAAAAGAAGATTTCCGAAGGATTTTCCTTTCGCGGCTTTCGCGTAGCTTTTGCGGCTTCTGCGTTCGGATGTCCCTGCCTTCATCCCCCCTCCCCAGCCTGCACATCCGCCTCGACCACGTCGTCGCCGTATTCGGTTTCGAACGCCTCCGCCTGCAAGCCCTTCTCGCCCAGATACCGCACCATGGCCGCCGCGCTGCCGTGCGTGACGATCACGCGTTGCGCGCCCGTCGCCGCGATCGCTTCGTGCAGGCCCGGCCAGTCGGCGTGGTCGGAGAGCACGAAGCCGCGGTCGTAGCCGCCGCGGCGGCGGTTGCCGCGCACCTGCATCCAGCCGCTGGCGAAAGCCGTCTGCGCATCGCCGAAGCGCCGCAGCCACGTGCTTCCCACGGCGCTCGGCGGGCACACCACCAGGCAGCGGCGCAGGTCGGCCTTGTCGGTGACCTCGGTGACCATGCGCGTGTCCGGCAGCGCCACCCCGGCAGCGCCGTAGGCCTCGTTCAGCGGCTTCACCGCACCATGCACGATGATCGGCCCGATCGAAGGGTCGACGCCCGCCAGCACCCGCTGCGCCTTGCCGAAGCTGTAGCAGGCCAGCACGCTGGCCCGGCCATGCTCCACGTTGCGCGCCCACCAGGCGTTGATGTCGGCGAAGAGTTCCTCGTCGGGACACCAGCGGTAGATCGGCAGGCCGAAGGTCGATTCGGTGATGAAGACGTCGCAGCGCACCGGCTCGAAGGGCGCGCAAGTGGGATCCGGCGCGACCTTGTAGTCGCCGCTCGCCACCCACACCTGCCCGCCATGTTCCAGCCGCACCTGCGCCGAGCCCAGCACGTGGCCGGCCGGATGCAGCGACACCGTCACGCCGTGGTGCTGCACGGCTTCCCCGTAGGGCAGCGTCTGCAGCGCGATCTCGCCCAGGCGGGCGCGCAGCACGCCCTCGGCCGGTGCCGCGGCCAGGTAGTGGCCGTTGCCATAGCGGGCATGGTCCGAATGCGCGTGAGTGATCACCGCGCGCGCGACCGGCCGCCACGGGTCGATGTAGAAATCGCCCGGCGGGCAATACAGGCCTTCAGGGCGTTGCACGACGAGGTCCGCGCTCACAGGTACTTCTTCCCCTGGATGGCGAGCAGCGCCCGCATGACGACCAGCGCCAGCCGCTCCTTGGCGCGCTGCAGCGGCGGCCGCCGCTCGTAGGCCGCCGCGTCCATGCGCTGCCCCTCGTCCTGCATGGCCGCCACCAGCCGCTCGCGCAACTGGGTGGCGAAGCCGCGGTCCTCCACCACCACGTTGGCCTCGCGCGCCAGCAGCAGGCTGAGCGGGTCGAGGTTGGACGAACCGACCGTCGCCCAGCGGCCATCGATCACCGCCACCTTGGCGTGCAGGAAGCTCGGCGCGTACTCGTGGATCTCGACGCCGGCGCGCAGCAGCGCGCCGAACACCGGCCGGGAGGCGTAGTACTGCATGAAGTACTCGTAGCGCCCCTGCAGCAGCAGGCACACGCGCACGCCGCGGCGGGCCGCGCTGACCAGCGCGCGCCGCATCCGCCCGCCCGGCACGAAGTAGGCGTTGGCGATGATGATCTCCTCGCGCGCCCGCCCGATGGCGCGCAGGTAGGCGCGTTCGATGATGGCGCGCCGCCGCAGGTTGTCGCGCAGCAGCAGCGCCGCGCGCACGTTCGCGTGCACGGAGTCGGCGGGCGCTGGCGGCGGGGCGGCACGGCCGGTCGCGGTGCGCAGCAGCTGCAAGGCACCGCTCCAGCGCGCCCGCCGCAGCTGCCCGAGGGCCGCGATGCGCGACCACTGGCGCTCGATGGTGGCGCGGATCTCGTGCACCAGCGGGCCCGCGATGCGCAGCGTGAAATCGAAACGCGGCGAGGCGAGCGGGCCGTGGTTGGGATCGTGGAAGTCGTCGAGGATGTTGATCCCGCCGCAGAAACCGACCGAGTCGTCGATCACGCACAGCTTGCGATGCAGCCGCCGCCACTGGCCCGGCCACAGCAGGCCCAGTGCGCCGACCGGCGAGTACACCAGCCATTGCACCGGCGCCTGGTCGAAGCGGTCGCGCCAGAAGGCCGGCAACTCGGGCGTGCCCACGCCGTCGACGATCAGCCGCACCGTCACGCCGCGCCGGGCCGCGCGCTCCAGCGCATACGCGACTTCGGCGCCGGTGGCGGTGAAGTCGAAGATGTAGGTTTCCAGCAGGACTTCGGTGCGCGCCGCGTCGATCGCGGCGACCAGGGCGGGAAAGAACGCCCGGCTGCCTTCGAGCAGCTGCAGGTGATGGCCGGGCCGCAGGAGCGGAACTGCGTGCGCCATGGCTCCCTAGAGCTTGAAGTCGGCGATCAGCGGCAGGTGGTCCGACATGCGCCACCAGATGCGGCCGCGCGGGGCGTGGACGCCGGCGGGCTTCATGCCGCGGGCATAGACGAAGTCCAGCTGCGTGATGGGCAGGCGCGAGGGGTAGGTGTTGACGCGCTCGCCGGCGAAGTCCTGCAGGCCCAGCTTGTTCATGGCGGGCCGCAGCTTGGCGCCCCAGTCGTTCAGGTCGCCGGCCACGACCACGGGCGCCTTCTTCGGCACCTCGCGCTCGATGTAGCGGCCCAGCTGCTCGATCTGCCGCAGCCGGCTGCCCGCGATCAGCCCCAGGTGCAGCACGATCACGTGCACCTGCCGGCGGTTGACCAGCACCTGCACGTGCAGCAGCCCGCGCTGCTCGAAGCGGTGGTCCGACATGTCCTCGTGGCCCTGCGAAACCACCGGCCAGCGCGAAAGCAGCGCGTTGCCGTGCTCGCCGTGGCGCGTGCGCGCGTTGGTCTGGTAGACGGCGAAGTAGCCCTCGGGGCAGAGGAATTCGGCCTGCGGCAGCTCCGGCCAGCGCGTGAAGTAGCGCTCCTCGGTCCGGTGCACCTTGCGCACCTCCTGCAGGCACACGACGTCGGCGTCGAGCTGTTCCACCGCATGCCCGAGGTTGTGGATCTCGAGCCGCCGCACCGGGCCCAGGCCCTGCACACCCTTGTGGATGTTGTAGGTGGCGACGCGCAGGATGCTCATGCCACGAATTCTGGCAGCATCAGGATCGCTTCGGCGTTGGAAGGCGAGAAGCAGGTGTCGGCCGCCTGGCGGTACGGCAGCCACTGCCAGGCCGTGTGCTCGCGCGGGTTCAGGGTGACCGGGGTGCCGGCCGGCACGCACAGGCCGAACACGTGCTCGCGGTTGCGCGTCACGCCCGGGGCGTAGCGGTGCAGGTAGTGCGGGTAGATGTCGTAGACGTTCTCGAGCGCCCAGTCGGTGAGCCGGCCGGCGGCGCAGTCGATCCCCGTTTCCTCGCGCACCTCGCGCACGGCCGTCTGCTCGAAGCTCTCGTCCTCGTGGTCCTTCGAGCCGGTGACCGACTGCCAGTGGCCGGGCAAATCGGTGCGGTTGATCAGCAGCACGTCGAGGTCCGGCGTGTGGATCACGACCAGGACGGATTGCGGGATCTTGAAGGGTCGGGACATCGCTGGATGATTCTGCCGCAGGCGGCTTGGGCAGGCCTCAACAGAGCTGGCGGCAGACCCGGCCATTTCCAACGCAGAAGCCGCAAAAGTACGCAGAAACCGCGAAAGGACATCGGTTTTCCCTTTTGCGGCTTTTGCGCACTTCTGCGGCTTCTGCGTTCAAATCACCTCGATCGCTCCTCGCGCGCGAAAAAGGAAAAGGGCGCTTGCGCGCCCCTTTCTGGGTCCCCGCCTGCGCGGGGATGACGGCTAAAGCCCTTTCGCCTTACTGCCCCGCCGCAGCAGCATTGCGCAGGCGGATGTGCAGTTCGCGCAGCTGCTTCTCGTCGACCGGGCCGGGGGCCTGCGTCAGCAGGTCCTGCGCGCGCTGGGTCTTCGGGAAGGCGATCACGTCGCGCAGCGATTCGGCGCCGGTCATCAGCATCACGAAGCGGTCCAGGCCGATGGCGATGCCGCCGTGCGGCGGCGCACCGTATTGCAGCGCGTCCAGCAGGAAGCCGAACTTCGCCTTGGCTTCCTCTTCGCCGATCTTCAGCGCGCGGAACACCTTGCTCTGCACGTCCTCGCGGTGGATCCGCACCGAGCCGCCCCCGAGCTCGATGCCATTGAGCACCGCGTCATAGGCCTTGGCCAGGCAGCGGCCGGGGTCGGTCTCCAGCCAGTCCTCGTGGCCGTCCTTGGGCGAGGTGAACGGGTGGTGCACCGCATTCCAGCGCTGCGCGTCCTCGTCGAACTCGAACATCGGGAAGTCCACCACCCACAGCGGCTGCCACTGGCCTTCGGTCAGGCCGTGCGTCTTGCCGAATTCGCTGTGGCCGACCTTCACGCGCAGGGCGCCGATCGAGTCGTTCACGACCTTGGCCTTGTCGGCGCCGAAGAAGATCAGGTCGCCGTTCTGGGCACCGGTGCGCGCCAGGATCTCGGCGATCGCGCGGTCGTGCAGGTTCTTCACGATCGGCGACTGCAGGCCTTCACGGCCGGTGCCGGCGTCGTTGACCTTCACCCAGGCCAGGCCCTTGGCGCCGTAGATCTTCACGAACTCGGTGTAGCCGTCGATCTCGCCGCGGCTCATTTCCGCGCCGGCCGGCACGCGCAGGCCGACCACGCGGCCGTCCTCCGCATTCGCCGGACCCGAGAACACCTTGAAGTCGACGTCCTTCATGACGTCGGTCAGCTCGGTGAACTCCAGCTTCACGCGCAGGTCCGGCTTGTCGGAGCCGTACAGGCGCATGGCATCGGCGTGCTTCATGACCGGGAAGGGCGGCAGGTCGACGTTGATGACGTTCTTGAACGTGCTGCGGATCATGCCCTCGAACATCGCGCGGATCTCTTCCTCCAGCATGAAGGAGGTCTCGACGTCGATCTGCGTGAACTCGGGCTGGCGGTCGGCGCGCAGGTCCTCGTCGCGGAAGCACTTGGTGATCTGGTAGTAGCGGTCGAAGCCGGACACCATCAGCAGCTGCTTGAACAGCTGCGGCGACTGCGGCAGCGCGAAGAACATGCCATCGTGCACGCGCGAGGGCACCAGGTAGTCACGCGCGCCTTCGGGGGTGGACTTGGTCAGCATCGGCGTCTCGATGTCGATGAAGCCGTTGGCGTCCATGAACTTGCGCACTTCCATCGTCACCCGGTAGCGCAGCATCAGGTTGTTCTGCATGTACGGGCGGCGCAGGTCCAGCACGCGGTGCATCAGCCGCGTGGTCTCCGAGAGGTTCTCGTCATCGAGCTGGAACGGCGGCGTGACCGAGGGGTTCAGCACCGTGAGCTCGTGGCACAGCACCTCGATCCTGCCGCTCTTGAGGTTCTCGTTGCTGGTGCCGGCGGGGCGGGCGCGCACCAGGCCCTTGACCTGGATGCAGAACTCGTTGCGCAGGCCTTCGGCCGTCTTGAACATCTCCGGCCGGTCCGGGTCGCACACCACCTGCACGTAGCCTTCGCGGTCGCGCAGGTCGACGAAGATCACGCCGCCATGGTCGCGGCGGCGGTTCACCCAGCCGCACAGGGTGACGGTCTGGCCCAGCAGGGCTTCGGTCACCAGGCCGCAATAGGTGGTACGCATGGATTGAGCAGTCACGGACATCCCGCGGCCACCTTGCGGCGCCGCGTCCTTCTTCGGGTTCAGGTGATGATTCTGGGCGAGACGACGCCCATCGAAACGACGTACTTGAGCGCCTCGTCGACGCTCATCTTGAGTTCGATGCAATCGCTCTTGCGCAGCATCACGAAATAGCCGCCGGTGGGGTTCGGCGTGGTGGGCACGTAGACGCTGACGTATTCGTCGCCGCGCAGGTAGGTGGTGACGTCGCCGCCGGGCGTGCCGGTCACGAAGGCGATGGTCCAGACGTCCGCGCGCGGCCACTGCACCAGCACCGCGGTGCGGAAGGCATTGCCGCTTTCGGAGAACAGGGTGTCGGAGACCTGCTTGACACTGGAATAGATGCCGCGCACCACCGGGATGCGCGCGACCACGCGGTCACCGAAGTTGACGAGCTTCTTGCCGACGAAGTTGCTGGCGATCGCGCCCACCAGCAGCAGGATGGCCAGCGTGAGCACCACGCCGAGCCCCGGGATGCGCATGCCCAGCACCTGCTCCGGCCGCCAGTCGGCGGGCAGGATCAGCAACGTCTGGTCGAGCGTGTCGATGACCCAGCGCAGCACGGCGACCGTGACGGCCACCGGAACCATGACGAGCAGCCCCGCCAGCAGCCACTTGCGCAGGGCGTGCATCGACGTCTTAGTGGCAGGCGCAGGAGCCGCCGCAGCCCGCCGCGGATGCAGCGGGCGCATCCGGCTTCGCGGCAGGCGCCGGCGTGCCCTCGGTCTTGCCGCCTTCGGTCTTGCCGCCTTCGGCCGGCTTGTCCGCGGGCTTGGCCGTGCTGCCGCCGCGGAAATCGGTCGCGTACCAACCCGAGCCCTTGAGCTGGAAGCCCGCGGCCGTGATCTGCTTGGCGAACTGGTCGGCCCCGCACGCGGGGCAGGTGCTCAGCGCGGGATCGGAAATCTTCTGCAGAACGTCCTTGGCATGGCCACAGGAGCCGCACTTGTAAGCGTAGATGGGCATGGCTAGGTCAGGAGGTCTGATCAAAGCCCTCAATTATAGTCGGCAGGGCGGAACTCAACCCCGCGCGGCCGGAGTGCCCGGCCTCAGGCGACCTGGCCGCCGCCCTGCGTGCTGCCTTCGAAGTGGTGCACGTGGCCGGTGTGGTTCGCCACCCACTGCGGCGCCAGCGAGCCGCCGACCATGCCGACCAGGGCCCCGAGCAGGCCCGCGAGCTGCTGCGGAAAAGCCGCCGCCAGCTCCGGGCTGCCCATGAAGAACAGCCAGGTTCCCAGGCCCAGGACCACGGAGGCGAGCGCCCCTTGCGTCGTCGCCCGCTTCCAGTACAGGCCGAACACCAGTGGCGTGAAGGCACCCACCAGCGGCACCTGGTAGGCCCCGGAAACCAGCTCGTAGATCGAGGTTCCCTGCATGGAAATCGCGTAGGCCAGCACCAGCGCGGTGAACACCAGCACCGTCAGCCGCATCGCCTTCAGCGTCTGCGCGTCGTTCATGCCAGGGCGCATGTTGCGCAGGATGTTTTCCACGAAGGTGGTGCTCGGCGCCAGCAGCGTGGCCGACGCCGTGGACATGATGGCAGACAGCAGCGCGCCGAAGAAGGCGACCTGCAGCAGCACCGGCATCCTGGTCATCACCAGGGTGGGCAGCACCTGCTGCGGGTCGTCCTTCAGCAACGCGGTCGCCTGGTCGCCCATCACCAGGACCGAGGCCGTGACGATGAACATGGGCACCAGCGCGAACAGGAAGTAGAGCGAGCCGCCGATCACCGGGCCGCGCACCGCCGTCTGCGCGTCCTTCGCCGACATGACGCGCTGGAACACGTCCTGCTGCGGAATCGAGCCGAGCATCATCGTGATCGCGGCGGCGAAGAAGAAGATCCACTCGCGGCTGCCGCCCTCCGGGAAGAAATGGAACTTGCCCTCCCGCACGGCGTAGTCCACCACCTTGCCGGCGCCGCCGGCCAGGGTGGCGGCGAACCAGGCGATGGCGAGCAGGCCCGCGGCGATGACGATCATCTGCACGAAGTCGGTGAGGGCCACGGACCACATGCCGCCGAACAGCGTGTAGACCAGGACGATCCCGGTGCCGATCATCATCCCCCCGACCATCGACACGTGCTCGGGCATCAGCAGGTGGAACACCAGCCCCAGCGCCGTGATCTGCGCCGCCACCCATCCCAGGTAGCTCAGGAGGATGACGACCGAGCAGATCACCTCGATCGTGCGGCCGAAGCGCTGGCGGTAGTAGTCGCCCAGCGTGATCAGGTTGCGCTGGTACAGCTTGCGCGCGAAGAACAGGCCCACCAGGATCAGGCACATGGAGGCGCCGAACGGGTCTTCCACGACGGCACCCAGGTTGCCGGAGACGAAGCGGGACGAGATCCCGAGCACGGTTTCGGAGCCGAACCAGGTGGCGAAGGTGGTGGCGACCACCACCGCCAGCGGCAGGCTGCGGCCGGCCACCGCGTAATCCGCCGTGTTGCTCACGCGGGTGGCGGCGTACAGGCCGATGCCGATGGACGCCAGCAGGTAAAGGGCGATGAAGGCCATCAACATGATGGGAACTCTCCGGTCTGGTCAGGCATGCAGCCGCGGCGGGCGGCGCGCGGCGACTGCCGAGCATTATGGGGGGAACCGGGGCCCCTGTTCAGAACAGCCGGATGCGCACCACGAATTGCATCACGACCAGGCCCAGAGCGAAACCCACGCCGCCATAAATGATGCCCTGCAGGAGCCGGTTGGTCCGCTTGAGTTCCGCCATCAGTTCGTCGGACTCGTGGCGCAGCAGCCTTTCTTCGCGCCGCAGGTACTTGTGGATCAGGTGCGGCAGCTCGGGCAGGATCTTGGCGTAGCGCGGCGCCTGGTCGCGCAGTTCCTCCCACAGCTTGTGCGGGCCGACCTGGTCCAGCATCCAGCGCTCGAGGAAGGGCTTGGCGGTGTTCCACAGGTCCAGGTTCGGGTCGAGCTGGCGGCCCAGGCCCTCGATGTTCAGCAGCGTCTTCTGCAGCAGCACCAGCTGCGGCTGGATGTCGACGTTGAAGCGGCGCGACATCTGGAACAGGCGCATCAGCACCATGCCCAGCGAGATCTCCTTGAGTGGGCGGTCGAAGTACGGCTCGCAGACCGTGCGCACCGCGCCCTCCAGTTCGTCCACGCGGGTGCCCGGCGGGACCCAGCCCGACTCGATGTGCAGTTCGGCCACGCGCTTGTAGTCGCGGCGGAAGAAGGCCGTGAAGTTCTGGGCCAGGTATTCCTTGTCGTATTCCGTCAGGGTGCCGATGATCCCGAAGTCCAGCGAGATGTAGCGCCCGAAGGTGCCCTGGGCGAGGCTCACCTGGATGTTGCCCGGGTGCATGTCGGCGTGGAAGAAGCCGTCGCGGAACACCTGGGTGAAGAAGATGGTCACGCCGTCGCGGGCCAGCTGGCGCAGGTCCACCCCGGCGGCGACCAGGCGGTCGACCTGGCTGATCGGAACGCCGTACATGCGCTCCATCACGATCACTTCCGGGTGCACGAAGTCCCAGTACATCTCCGGGATCAGCACCAGGTGCAGGCTCGACATGTTGCGGCGCAGCTGCGCGGCATTGGCGGCCTCGCGCACCAGGTCGAGTTCGTCGTGCAGGTACTTGTCGAACTCGGCGACCACCTCGCGCGGCTTCAGGCGGCGGGCGTCGTACGAGACGCGCTCGACCCAGCGCGCCATCATGCGCATCAGGTCGAGGTCCTTGTCGATGACCGGCAGCACGCCCGGCCGCAGCACCTTGACGGCGACCTGCTTGAGCTCGCCGGTGCGCAGGCGCAGGGTGGCGAAGTGCACCTGCGCGATCGAGGCGCTGGCGACCGGCTCGCGCTCGAAGCTCTCGAAGATGGTGTCGATGGGGCGGCGGAAGGCCCGCTCGATCATGGCCACCGCCACCTCGGACGGGAACGGCGGCACCCGGTCCTGCAGCAGCGAGAGTTCGTCCGCGATGTCCTGCGGCAGCAGGTCGCGCCGGGTCGACAGCACCTGGCCGAACTTGACGAAGATCGGCCCCAGGTGCTCGAAGGCCTGGCGCAGGCGCTGGCCGCGCGGCGCATCGAGGCGGCGCCCGAGCCGGACGATCCGCGCCAGCCCGCGCGTGACGCGGAAGCCGGAGAGCGCCAGCTCGTCCAGCCCGTAGCGCAGGATCACCCAGAGGATGAAGGCCGCGCGCAGGTAGCGCGTCATCCGCCGGCCTGCCCCGGCGCGCTAGGGCCCTCGGGTGTCCCGGGCGCACCAGGCGTGCCGGGCGCCGCCGCTGCCGCGCCGCCGCGGCCGACGAAGCCGCGCACGGCCTCGACCATGCGCCGCGCCACGGTGGCCACCGCGTGCGCCGGCGCGTCGCCGACGATGCGCGCCAGGTCCTCTTCCAGGTCCCAGCGGACGTGGTCGACCAGCCACTGCACTTCCGCGGCGAGTTGCACGTCGCCGGCGATGCGCACGGCCGGCTTCTCGCCGCGCAGGGCGCTTTGCGCGATCGAGAACGGGGACTCGTCGGTGAGCGTCAGCGTGAGGTCAGGGTTCTGCGTGATCGGGCCGAGGTCCAGCAGCCCCGCCGGCGTGGCCTGCAGGCGCACGCTGAAGCCGCGCCAGTGCGCCTCGACCAGCCGGCCGGCCTGCCGTTTCAGGCGCGCCTGCGCCTCCGGCTCCTGCTGCAGCACGTGGTTGAGCGTCAGCACGAGGCGGCGTTGCGTCTCCTGCACCATCCACGGCGGCGGCTGCAGGAGCTTGCCAGCGCGATCGAACAGCTGGTCCAGAAACGATGCGGGGGATGGTGTGGCCATCCCCCGATTATCCGTTGAGCGTTGAGCGTTCGGCGTTGGGCGTGTTTTGTCTCCTCGCTCAACGCTCAACGCTCAACGCCGCACCTCATTGCAGCGCCTGCACGCCCGCCACCAGCCAGCCCGCGCTGCCGTCCTTGGGCTTGATCATGTTCCACACTTCGCGGAAGGGCGCCGGGCCGGCGGAAGGCTCTTCGCGGATCATGCCGGAGAACTCCACGCTGGCCATGTACTCGGTGGCGAGTTCCTCGATGCCGAGCAACTGCGCTTCCAGCATGACGACCTCGGTGCTCTGGGGCGCGCCCTGCCCTTCGCGCTCGCGCTCGGCCATCTGCTTGCGCACTTCGCCCAGCATCTCGTCGGTCATCATGCTGCGCAGAGTGCTCATCTCGCCGCGGTCCCAGGCGCCTTGCAGCGTGTTGAAGTTGCGCTTGGCGGCCTGCAGGAAACCTTCGGTGTCGAAGCCTGCCGGCACGCCCCAGTTCTGCGAGCCCGCCAGCGGGTCGCCCTGGCCTTGCAGCCCGGAGCCGATGCGCACGCCGCTCGCCGCGGGCGGGGCCGGGTGTTCGGCGCCGAAGGTGGATTCCCACGGCCGGGCCGAGGCATCGTTGCCCACCTTGGCCGGGTTGTACTGGCGCAGCGACGCGGGAGCGTCGGCGCTGGAGCCCGATCCCGGGTACGCGTAGCCCTGCGCAGCGTGCTGGCGCCGCGCGCGCATCATGCCGAACACGGCCATGATCACCAGCGCCAGCAGCGCGAACAGCAGGAACTGGCCGAAGCCGGCGCCCAGCCCCAGCGAGTGCGCCAGCCAGGCGAGGCCCAGGCCGGCGGCGAGGCCGCCGAGCATGCCGCCCCAGCGGCTGCGGGCCGGCTGCTGCGCGGCCGCCGCGGCGCCCGGCTGCGCGCTCGGGCTGCGCTGCGGCTGGACGCTCGAGGGCGCCGGCGCCACGGCCGGTGGCGTCGCCTGCCGCTGCGTCACGTTCGGGGACTGGCGGCCGAACGAGCCACCGCCGCCGAAGCGGCGTGCCGCTTCGGCGTCCATCGTGCCGAGGGTCAGGGCCATCGCCAGCATCACGGTCCAGAACTTCATGGTCGCACTCCTTTGCCTGCCCAGGTGGGGGCTCAGCACTTGATTCCAACGTGGAGGGCCGCGACGCCCACCGTCAGGTTGTGGTAGTCCACGTGGCCGAAGCCGGCCATCTTCATCATGGCCTTGAGCTCCTCCTGGCCGGGATGCATGCGGATCGACTCGGCCAGGTAGCGGTAGCTGGCCTCGTCCCGGGCGATGAAGCGGCCCAGCCGCGGCAGCACGTTGAACGAATACCAGTCGTAAGCCTTCTCCAGCGGCCGCGCCACCTTGGAGAATTCCAGCACCAGCAGCTTGCCGCCGGGCTTGAGCACCCGGAACATCTCCGCCAGGGCCTTGTCCTTGTGGGTCATGTTGCGCAGGCCGAAGCCGACGCTGACCCGGTCGAAGCTGTCCCTGGCGAACGGCAGTTTCTCCGCGTCGCAGACCACGGTGGGCAGGACGAGGCCGGCATCGAGCAGACGGTCGCGTCCGACGCGCAGCATGGATGCGTTGATGTCCGTGTGCACGACCATTCCGCTAGCACCGACCTTGCGCGCGAAGGCCTGCGCCAGGTCGCCGGTGCCGCCCGCGATGTCCAGCACGCGCTGGCCGGGCTTCAGGTCCGCCACCAGGACCGTGTAGGCCTTCCAGGCCCGGTGCAGCCCGAGCGACATCAGGTCGTTCATCACGTCGTAGCTGGGGGCGACGGAATCGAACACGCTGCGCACGCGCCGCGCCTTCTCCCGCTCGTCGACGGTCTGGAAGCCGAAGTGGGTCTCGCTCATGGGTTCGCCGTCCTCAGTGGCCGCAGGAAGGCGCGGGCTTGGCCGGCATGGCGGCGTCGCGGTCGGCGCCGGCTTCCTGCAGCCGGCGTTCGTACTCCTGCCAGAGCTGGGCCTGCTGCGAGCCCAGGTAATACAGGTAGTCCCACGAGAAGATGCCGCTGTCGTGGCCGTCGGAGAACACCGGCTTGACGCCGTAATTGCCGACCGGCTCGAGTTCCAGGACGTCGACGTTGCGCTTGCCCGTCTGCAGCACCTCCTGGCCGGGGCCGTGGCCCTGCACTTCCGCGGAAGGCGAATACACGCGCATCAGCTCGAAGGGGATGCGGTACGCCGAACCGTCGGAAAAGCCGACCTCCAGCACGCGCGAGGCGCCATGCAGGGTGATGGATTCGGGGGAAGGAGTCTCGCTGCGCAAACCGGCCATGCCGCCAGTTTAAGCGCAGCGCGGCCGTTCAAACGTCTTAGAAACGATACGAGAGGTTGATATAGAAACGGTCGTCGCCGTCCTGCGGCGCGTTGGAATTGAGCGCCGGCGGCACCTTGCTGCCCTGGACCAGCCGACCGTAGTCGAGCGAGGCGCCGAAGCCGCCCGCCGCGTAGCGCAGCCCCACGCCGACGCTCGCCAGCCGGTCCGAGGCGGGCCTGGCGAAGGCGTCGGGACTGTTGTTCCAGAGATACCCCGCGTCCAGGAACCCGAGCAGCCGCAGCCCGGCGAGGAGTTCCGGCGTGCTCACTTCGACCGTGGCGGAAATGCCCTTGTCGCCCGAGATCGGCCGCTCGATGTCGGTGCCGCGCACGGACCCCAGGCCGCCGAGGCCGAACTGCTCGCCGGAAATCAGCACGTCGGGGCTGTACTGGAACACCGTGCGGGCGGACCACAGCCACGCCTGCGCCAGCGGCGCGGTGTAGCTGGCGCCACCGCGCAGGGCCTTCCAGTGGACGGTGGTGATGCGCGGATCCTCGCTGCGGTAGGAAGCCAGGTCGTTGTGCGCGCCGGCCCCGGTGTTGGCGGCGAGCTCCACGTTGTAGCCGTAGGCGGAGCGGTCGGTCTCGGTGCGCGCGGTGTAGCCGACGCTGACCGGGCGGCTGCGGCGGTCGAGCGCGTCGGGTGCGACGATGTCGTTGATCCTGGCAGCGTCGAACACGCGGTCGTCCAGGCCGAGGCTCACGTAGCTGCGGCGCGCGCCCTGCGGCGGCAGGTAGACGGTGGTGCTCAGGCCCAGCGTGTGGCCGGCGCCGGTGCTGGAAAAGGCGCCGAAGTTGCCCACGACGTCGGAGCGCGTGTAGCTGGCGCCGATCACGGTGCCGGCGGCGTACAGCGGCACCTTGTACGCGAGGCCCAGTTGCCGGACGTCGCTGGTGCGCTGCAGGGAGGTGGTGTAGGCGCCGATGAACTGGTGGTCGCGGTTGAACAGGTTGGTGTGGCCGGCGGTGAGGGTCACGCGGTCGCGGCCGGTCGCCGCCGAGCCCGCGTTCGAGGCCCACAGGCCGAGCGTCCAGGGCCGCTGCTCGCGCACGGCGATCGTCGCGTCGATCCTGTCCGGCTCTTCGGATTCATGCAGCCCCACCTGCACCTGCTTGTTCGGGTTCTCGTTGGCGATGGCGGTCTGCACCGCCAGGCGCCTGAAATTCGGGCTTTCGCCGGCGCGCAGTTCCGGCAGGGTGCGGCGGATGTTCTCCTCGTCGTAGATCTGCCGTCCTTCGATCTGCACCTTGCCGAGCGCGAACTTCACGATCGAGAGCCGGACCGTCTGCCCGACCTCCTGCGGCGGCAGGGCGACGCGGTGCAGCCCGAAGCCGGCCGCGCGAAAGGCCGCCTCGAGGGCGGCCGTGGCCTGCTGCAGGGTCTGCAGCGTCGCGTCCGGCCGCAGGAAGGGGGCCAGCACGCGCTGCGCGGCCGACTCGCCGATCGGGTTCTCGCCTTCGAGCTGGAAGCCGCGCAGGGGGAACACCACCGGAGGGGCCGCTTGCGCCATGGGCGGACTGGGGCGCACGGGCGCGGCAGCGGAGGATGGTTGCGCACCGGCCGGGCCGGCCGCCAACGCCGCAAGTGCGCCGAGCGCCGCGAGCGCGCGCGGGGACAGCCGCGCAGCCGGCGCCAGGGCAATGCATCGTCTCATGTTTCTTCGCGCTCTCGTTCTTCTCTCGGCCGGCCATTGTGGCGGTGGCCCCGGTGTTTGTCATCCGCCGCTGCGGCGACGGTCAATGGCGGCTTGCTACCTGCAGACGTTGCTGCTGCGGATGCCCGACTCGGTGAGCACCGTCGCCACCATGGGATTGCGCGCGCTGGGCAGCGGCATGCGGTCGAACTCGATGAACTTCGGGATCAGCGTCGGCCGCGCGGTCTCGCCGCCGGGGCCGGCGAAGCCCGCCTCGCCGCGGCCCAGGTGCAGCACTTCACGCGCGCTGGCGATGTCGACGTCGCCCTCGCGCACGAACACGAACAGGCCCTCCTCGGCGTCCGACAGGCCGCGGGTGGCGAACAGGTTGGCCGGCACGCTCACCTGGTCGGGACGCGCGCCTTCCACCAGCGGCTGGCTGGTGACCGGCTGGACCACGCCCGAGGCCGGGATGAACAGGCCCTGGCCGGCCTGCAGCACCTGCAATGCGGTCTGGCCCTGCTGCATCACCGCGATGGCGCCGAGCCAGGTCCACACCGTGAAGCCTTCGCTGTCGGCAGCGGCGACGTCACCGGCGCACGTCCCCGTGCACAGGACATCGAAGCCGGTGCCGCGGATGCCAATGCTCGCCGTGGCGCTGCTGAAGCCGACGTTGCGGTTGTTGGCCCGGGCGATCAGCCCGGTGAGCGCGCGCACGGTGCCGCGCAGGATGGAGGCGAGGAAGCGGCCCTCGCCCGGGTTCTGCTCGTCGTAGACGAAGTTGTCGAGGCGAAAGCGCGTCTGCGAACCGAGCGTCACCCGCGATTCGTCGCGAAAGGCCAGCACCGCCTGGGCGCCACGCGCCGTTTCGACCAGGTCGCCGGGATAGATGCTGCCGCCTTCCACCAGTCGCCGGCGCTGGCCGGCGCCGTCGATGGCGAAGACCTCGCCCTGCGCCACGACCACCTTGGCGCTGGCCTGGACCGCGTTCGGCCGCGCGGTCTCCGGCACGGCGGCCGACTCGGTGCCGCAATCGCGCGCGCACAGCCGGGCATCGAAGTCGGTGCCGCGGATGCCGATCGTGGCGCTGGGGGTCTGGATGCGCGCGGCATCCGGCGAGCCCTTGGAAATCAGCCCGGTGACGGCCCGCAAGCCGCCGCGCACCATCTGCAGGAGCAAGCCGTTGTCCGGGGCCTTGTCGCGGAACTGGACCTGCTGCAGGACGATTTCGGACTTGGGGCGGATCGTCATGCGCGTGCCGTCGGCCAGCCGGACGATGGCGGAGGCGCCTTCCGCGGTGGTCAGGCGATCGCCTTCCTTCAGTGGCAGGCCGCGGCCCAGCGTCCGGGGCGTCTCGCCGGGGGTCTGCGCAAAGCCGACGCCGCGTGCGAATTCGACCTCCCCTGCGGACGTCTGCGCCTGGACGGGGGCGGCCAGCAGCAAGCCGGCAGTGGCGACGGATGCAAGCCACTGGAATGCAAGTTGCGCGGCGCGCATGACGTACCTCCGGAGACCGGCGTTGCCACCGGATCGCTTGACCGGACGGTTATACACGGTTGCCGCAGAGCCGGAGGTGGCCCGCCTGGAGGAGTGCGCGCCGCCGTCGTGCCGGATGTCACGCGGCGCGGCGGATTTTCAGGGGCGCTGCGGCAGCGCGCCCAGCAACTCCTGCTCGAACGCCGGCAGGCGGGCTTCGAGCGCCTGCAGCCGCGCCGGATCCTCGCTGCGCTGCGGCTGCGCCCAGACGGCGCCGGGGAAGTGGCTGTCCCAGGTGTAGCGGCCGATCACGTGCCAGTGCAGGTGCGGCACCGCGTTGCCGAGCGCCGCCAGGTTGACCTTCTCCGGCTGCAGGTGCCGCAGCATGGCCTGCTCCATCACGACCAGGGTCTCCATGCACTCCGCACGGTCGGCCGGCGCCAGCTGCGAGAACTCGCGCACGTGCTGCTGCCACACCAGGCGGTAGAAGGCCGGGAAGCCGGCCTCCTGCGCATGGACGATGCGCCAGTGCGGCGCCTGAAGGACCACCCGGCCGCCCGGCGCATCGCACAAGGCACAGGCGATGCTCATACCAGCACCCGCTCGATGCCGCCCTCGTTGGCGGCCCGCACGTACTCCTTCATCCAGTCGGCGCCCAGGATCTTGTTGGCCATCTCCACGACGATGTAGTCGGCCTCCAGCAGGCCGTTCTGCAGGTCGTGGTTGTAGCGGTGCATGCCCTGCAGGCAGCTCGGGCAGCTGGTGAGGATCTTGATGTTGTCCTTGGGGCCGACCGCACCGGAGGCGCGCAGCGCCGCTTCGTCCTTGCGCAGCTCCTCTTCCTTGCGAAAGCGTACCTGCGTCGAGATGTCGGGGCGGGCGACGGCCAGCGTGCCGGACTCGCCGCAGCAGCGTTCCGACTTGCGCACGTTGTCGCCGACCAGCGCCTTCACCGTCTTCAGCGGCTCCTGCAGTTTCATCGGCGAATGGCAGGGATCGTGGAACAGGTAGCCGCCGGCGCCTTCGAGCTTGATGCCCTTTTCCAGCAGGTACTCGTGGATGTCGATGATGCGGCAGCCGGGGAAGATCTTGTCGAACTCGTAGCCCTGCAGCTGGTCGTAGCAGGTGCCGCAGGACACCACCACCGTCTTGATGTCCAGGTAGTTCAGGGTGTTGGCCACCCGGTGGAACAGCACCCGGTTGTCGGTGATCATCTTCTCGGCCTTCTCGAACTGGCCGGCGCCGCGCTGCGGGTAGCCGCAGCACAGGTAGCCCGGCGGCAGAACGGTCTGCACGCCGGCATGCCACAGCATGGCCTGCGTCGCCAGCCCCACCTGCGAGAACAGGCGCTCGGAACCGCAGCCCGGGAAGTAGAACACCGCCTCGCTCTCCGAGGTCGTCGCCTTCGGGTCGCGGATGATGGGCACGTAGTTCCGGTCCTCGATGTCCAGCAGCGCGCGCGAGGTCTTGTTCGGCAGGCCCCCGGGCAGCTTCTTGTTGACGAAGTGGACCACCTGCTCCTTGATCGGGGCGGGCATGTGCGTGTCGGGCGGCGCGGTGACCTGGAAATGCGCCAGCCCGCGCATCAGCGTATTGCCCAGGCGCTGCGCCTTGTAGCCGACGCCGATGACGGCGGTGCGCAGCAGCTTGATCGACTGCGGGTTGGTGGCGTTGAGCATCAGCATCGCCGCCGCGCTGCCGGGACGGAAACTCTTCTGCCCCATCTTGCGCAGCAGGTTGCGCATGTTCATCGACACGTCGCCGAAGTCGATGTTCACCGGGCACGGGTTCACGCACTTGTGGCACACCGTGCAGTGTTCGGAGACGTCCTCGAACTCCTCCCAGTGCTTGATCGAGACGCCGCGGCGCGTCTGCTCCTCGTAGAGGAAGGCCTCGATCAGCAGCGAGGTGGCGAGGATCTTGTTGCGTGGGCTGTACAGCAGGTTGGCGCGGGGCACGTGCGTCGCGCACACCGGCTTGCACTTGCCGCAACGCAGGCAGTCCTTGATCGAATCGGCGATGGCGCCGATGTCGGACTGCTGCATGATGATCGACTCGTGCCCCATCAGGCCGAAGGACGGCGTGTAGGCGTTGGTCAGGTCGGCATACACCGAAGTGTCCGCGTCGACCTCGCCCGCCAGCGAGGGCCGCAGCAGCTTGCCCTTGTTGAAGCGGCCCTGCGGATCGACCTTCTGCTTGTACTCGGCGAAGGGCGCGATTTCCTCGTCGGTGAGGAATTCGAGCTTGGTGATGCCGATGCCGTGTTCGCCCGAGATCACGCCGTCGAGCGAGCGCGCCAGCAGCATGATGCGCTTGACCGCCTCGTGCGCCGTCTGCAGCATCGCGTAGTCGTCGCTGTTGACGGGGATGTTGGTGTGCACGTTGCCGTCGCCGGCGTGCATGTGCAGCGCCACCCACACGCGGCCCTTGAGCACCCGCTGGTGGATCGCGTTCAGCTCGGCCAGGATGGGCGCGAAGGCATTGCCCGAGAAGATCTGCACCAGCGGCGCGCGGATCTGCACCTTCCAGCTCGCACGCAGGGTGTGGTCCTGCAGCTGCGGGAACAGCGCGTCGGCGTTGGCAAGCCACTCCTGCCATTGCGCGCGCACTTCGCGCAGCAGCGCGATCGCCTGCTGCACCCGGTCTTCCAGCAGTTCGGCCGAGGGGATCTCGCCGGCGTCGTCCTGCCGCCCGAGCGGCAGGTTGCCGCGGGTGAAGAAGAACTCGAGTTCGTTCGCCAGCGCTATCTTGTTGCGCAGCGACAGCTCGATGTTGATGCGCTCGATGCCGTCGGTGTATTCCGCCATCCGCGGCAGCGGGATCACCACGTCCTCGTTGATCTTGAAGGCGTTGGTGTGCTTGCTGATCGCCGCCGTGCGCTTGCGATCGAGCCAGAATTTCTTGCGCGCCTCCGGGCTGGTGGCGATGAAGCCCTCGCCGCTGCGCGAATTGGCCAGCCGCACGACCTCGGAGGTGGCGCGGGCCACCGCGTCGGGGTCGTCGCCGGCGATGTCGCCGATCAGGACCATCTTGGGCAGCACGGCGCGCTTGGACTTGGTCGTGTAGCCCACCGCCCGCAGGTAGCGGTCGTCCAGGTGTTCGAGGCCGGCCAGCACGGTGCCCGTGCGGCGCTGCTCGGCGAACATGAAGTCCTTGATCTCCACGATGCTGGGCACCGCGTCGCGCGCGTTGCCGAAGAACTCGAGGCACACCGTGCGGGTGTGCGCCGGCATGCGGTGCACCACCCAGCGGGCGCTGGTGATCAGGCCGTCGCAGCCTTCCTTCTGGATGCCCGGCAGGCCTGAGAGGAACTTGTCGGTGACGTCCTTGCCCAGGCCTTCCTTGCGGAAGCGCGCGCCGGGGATCTCGAGCCGCTCGGTGCGATCGGGCTTGCTCCAGTCGACCTTGTTCGCCGCCGCGAACCAGCGCAGCTCGAAGGTGGCGACCGGCGCGTCGTGGATCTTGCCCAGGTTGTGGTCGAGGCGCACGACCTCGAGCCACTCCGCTTCGGGCGTGACCATGCGCCAGGACAGCAGGTTGTCCAGCGCGGTGCCCCACAGCACCGCCTTCTTGCCGCCGGCGTTCATGGCGACGTTGCCGCCGATGCAGGACGCCTCGGCGGAGGTCGGATCGACGGCGAACACGAAGCCCGCGCGCTCGGCGGCATCGGAGACGCGCTGCGTGACCACGCCCGCCTCGGTCCAGATCGTCGGCACCGGCTCGGCATGGCCGGGCACGGTGACGCGCTCGACCTCCGTCATGGCCTCGAGCTTCTCGGTGTTGATCACCGCACTCTTCCACGTCAGCGGGATCGCGCCGCCGGTGTAGCCGGTGCCGCCCCCGCGCGGGATGATGGTCAGCCCGAGTTCGATGCAGCCCTTCACCAGGCCCGCCATCTCGGCCTCGGTGTCGGGCGTGAGGACCACGAAGGGATATTCGACCCGCCAGTCGGTGGCGTCGGTCACGTGCGACACGCGCGACATGCCGTCGAACTTGATGTTGTCCTTGCGCGTATAGCGGCGCAGCAGGCGCTGGGTGCGCGCGCGCAGTTCGGCGGTTTCAGCGAAGGCGGCATCGAAGCGGTGCACGGCCCGCTCGGCGGCCTGCAGCAGTTCGCCCACCAGGGCATCGCGCTGCGGGTCGCCTTGCGGATCGCGGCGCTTGCCGATCTCGGTGAGGCGGTGGTGCAGGGCCTCGACCAGCAGCTTGCGGCGCTTCGGGTTGTCGAGCAGGTCGTCCTGCAGGTAGGGATTGCGCTGCACGACCCAGACGTCGCCCAGCACCTCGTACAGCATGCGGGCGGAGCGGCCGGTGCGGCGTTCCTCGCGCAGGCGATTGAGCACGTCCCAGGCGCGGGAGCCCAGCACGCGGATCACGATCTCGCGGTCCGAGAACGAAGTGTAGTTGTACGGGATCTCGCGCAGGCGGGGCGCATCGCCACCGGCCGCAGCCATGAGTTGTTCGAGTGTCGTTGGCGCGTTCATCTTGTCAGTGCGACGTCAGCCAACCATGCAACTTCGGCTGAAGAGGGATGTTACCGCAGTGCAGCAACGCGCTGTCGCAAGGGCTATCGGAAACCCCCTTGCCGCCACGGACGAGCCTTCTGTCTAATCCGCGCCAACGGTTCCGTACACTACCGAATTCGAAGGAGAAGTTCATGAAGTTGAAGCTCTGCGCCCTTGCGCTGGCCTCTGCGTTCGCGTTGCCGGCCCAGGCCCAAGTGCAGATCCAGTGGTGGCATGCGATGAGCGGCCCGCTCGGCGAATGGGTCAACGACCTCGCCAAGGAATTCAATGCGAGCCAGAAGGACTACGTGGTCGTGCCGACCTACAAGGGCACCTACGGCGAGGCCTTCACTGCCGCGATGGCCGCCTACCGCGCCGGCAACGCGCCCGACATCCTGCAGGTCTACGAAGTGGGCACGGCGACGATGATGGCGGCCAAGGGTGCCATCAAGCCGGTGGCGGACGTGATGAAGATGGGCGGCACGAAGTTCGACCCGAAGGCCTACGTCTCCGCGGTGGCCGGCTACTACACGGCGCCCAACGGCGAGATGCTCAGCTTTCCGTTGAACAGTTCGACGACGGTCTTCTACTACAACAAGGATGCCTTCAAGGCGGCCGGCCTCGACCCGGAGAAGCCGCCGAAGACCTGGCCGGAGGTCGTCCGCGCCGCGGCCAGCCTGAAGGCAAGCGGCCACAAGTGCCCGTTCACCACCAGCTGGATCAGCTGGACCCAGCTGGAGAGCTTCTCGACCTGGCACAACGTGCTGTTCGCCACGCAGAACAATGGCTTCGGCGGGCCCTCCGCCCGGCTCGCCTTCAATTCGCCGCTGCACGTGCGCCACTTCGAGAACCTGGCGAACATGGCCAAGCAGGGGCTGTTCGTCTACAAGGGCCGCGACAACAAGCCGGACGTCGCCTTCCCCTCCGGCGAATGCGCGATGCAGACCGGCTCCTCCGGCATGTACTCGCGGGTCGCCAAGGACGCCAAGTTCGCCTACGGCATCTCCACCCTGCCCTACTACCCGGATGTTCCCGGCGCGCCGCAGAACACGGTGATCGGCGGCGCGAGCCTGTGGGTGATGAACGGCAAGAAGCCGGAAACGTACAAGGGCGTGGCGAGCTTCTTCAACTACCTGTCCCGCCCCGAGGTGCAATCGGCCAGCCACAAGCGCACGGGCTACCTGCCGATCACGATGGCGTCGTACGCACTGACCGAGAAGTCCGGCTTCTACAAGGAGAAGCCGGGCACGGACGTGGCGGTCACGCAGATGATCCGCAAGGTCACCGACAAGTCGCGCGGCATCCGCATCGGCAACCACAACCAGATCCGCACCATC
The DNA here is from genome assembly GCF_016722765.1 of Ramlibacter alkalitolerans. Lineage (GTDB taxonomy): Bacteria > Pseudomonadota > Gammaproteobacteria > Burkholderiales > Burkholderiaceae_C > Ramlibacter > Ramlibacter alkalitolerans. The sequence goes on from NZ_JAEQND010000007.1 coordinate 346,015, forward strand.
ATCGACGAGGAAACCGAGCAGATCTGGAGCGGCAAGAAGACCGCCAAGGAAGCGCTGGACGCCGCGGTCGAGCGTGGCAACGAGCAGCTCGAGCGCTTCCAGAAGGCGAACAAGTCCTGAGGGGACCGTCCGTCATTCCCGCGCAGGCGGGAATCCGGCGCGTGCGCATCCGGCTGCGTGCAGCGCGCAGCTTGAACGCCCTGGTTCCCCGCCTCCGCGGGGATGACGAAACCGGGGCGACGCGGACGTCCGTCATTCCCGCGCAGGCGGGAATCCAGGGCGTGCGCATGCGGCTGCGCGGCGCGCGCAGCTTGGAAGCCCTGGGTCCCGGTGGTCTCAACCGGTCAATGCAACATGATTCATGTTGTGAAAGGCCGGAATGACATCGAGAAAAGATCGAGGGCTGGAGCCCGAGCAGAACGCCGAGATGTGGCGTCGCTGGAAGAACGGGGAAT
>NZ_JAEQND010000008.1 GCF_016722765.1 Ramlibacter alkalitolerans
ACGAGCGACCAGCGCGCATATCCGGCGCAGCACACCACTGGACGCCCCCGCCAGGGCAAGCACGCGCGACCAGGCACGCCGCCTCCCAGAAGGTTCGCGCCGAGATTTCACACAGCCTCGGCCGGGAGCAGTCCTCCCGAGTCAGCCGCCAATCAGGCGCCGGGCTCCTGGTCAGCCGAATTGCGTCTGGCAAGTAACGGCACCGCGATCTGTGAAGCCAGCGCCGCCACCGCCTTGCTTGCGAGGGTAAACGGCCGTTGGGTGCTGGTGGCCAATACGACATGCTGTCGGAAAATGCGCTCGGCCAAAGCCACGGCTCCCAAGGTGCCGTGGCGTAGTTCCTCACTGATGGCATGGCGAGGCAGCGTGGTGACGCAGTCATGCTGCTCCAGCATGCTCTTGAGAATGACGGACGAACTGCCCTCCAGGATGACGTTCAGGTGCAAACCATGACGCCGCGCCTGTTCGTCGAGCAAAGTTCGAGTGGCATTTGGCGGAACTGGCAGCACCAGAGGGAGTGGGGCGAGGACGGCCAACGTGATGCTCGCCGGCAGATGGGAGCGCGCCACGCCTGACCCTGATTCCGACAGCGCGCGCTGCAGTATCCGGCGCCGACCGACGACGCAGATCTGCGCATCGAGCAGCTTGCGGTAGCTGTTGGTGCCTTGGGCGCGGTATCGATTCAGTAGGGCCATGTCGATCCTGCCCTGGCTCAATGCGACTTCCATGTCCCCGCTGTACCCCTCTATGACCCGCAGCCGGATCTCGGGGTGGAGGCGCGCGACTTCGCCATAAAGCGCCGCGGCCATGAAGCCCGCCACGCCAGGCACCATGCCAATGGTGACTGTGCCGCTGGGGATGCCTGTGTGTTCCTTTCCAAGCTTGACGAGTTCGTCCGCCCCGGACAGGAGCGCCTCCACCCGCGGCAGCAGCTGCTGTGCCAGGGCCGTCGGCTTCACACCTCGCCCGGTACGATGAAAGAGCGCTCCGCCTAACGCATGCTCCAGTTCGACGATCTGTCGGCTGACCGCTGATTGAGCCAAGCCAATTTCCACTGCGGCACGAGTCAGGCTGCCGCTGCGAGCAGCGGCCAGCAGCGTCCGCAACGACTTCAGCGTGAGCTGCTCCAGGGAGTCGGATGAGGTGGTCATGGGGCGGGAGCCATCTCGATCGGAGATAACTGATTCTCGCACTTGCAGTTGGCCCAAGCCGGCCAGGTTCCTACAGTGGTACGTGACAGGAGCGCTCTCGGCCGAGACGCACTCGCGACGCAGATCACGAGACCCCTGGCTGGGTCGCAAAAGGAGACCAATTCATGCCCCCCGTACAAGCCCCACCGCGCCTCTTCGGTGATCACTTCCTGCGCCAGCTGCTGCCCGATGAACTTGGGATGCTTGAGAAGGTGCGAATGCTCGTACGCGATGTCATCGGCCCCAAAGCTGCGGAGGTGGGGCGCAGCGACACCTTCGCGTGGGGCAACTTCCACCTTCTCGCCCGCGAAGGCGTTGTCGCCACGGCATTTCCCCGCCAATACGGGGGAACCGATGCGAGGCAGGCACTACGCATCCGCATCATCGAGGAGCTCGGCCGCGTCTGCAGTGCATCGGCATCGATCGTGACGGGTACGGACCTGTCGAGTCGTGCGATCGTTTCCGGCGGATCCGAGGAGATGAAGCAGCGGCTCGTTCCGCAGCTTTGCACCGGCGAGGTTCAAGTTGCGTTTGCACTGACCGAGCCTGAAGCAGGCTCGGACGTCCGAGGCTTGCGAACGACCGTGCGTCGGGACGGCGACAGCTATGTCGTGAGTGGCCGGAAGAAATTCATCACCCGGGGCACCACGGCGGATTCCTTCATCGTGGTGGCGCGAGGGGCCGACGATCCCGCCGTGTTCATCGCCGTTCTGGTACCGAGGGATGCTCCGGGCTTCTCGATCAGCTCCGAGGTGGGGAAGCTCGGCTGGTTCGGGGTTCCGATCTCCTCGCTGGAGTTCAATGACGTCGCCGTGCCAGTCAGCCAGCGGCTAGGCGCAGAGGGGGACGGCTTCAACCTCGCCCAGGACGCACTCCTTCGAGCCCGTATCGGCCATGCGGCAATGGCGCTGGGACGCGCCATCGGAGCCGTCGAAATTGCCGCGACCTACATGAGTGACCGCTCTCTCTTCGGGAAGGCACTGGGCGAGCACCAGGGTGCGCAGTGGATGCTCGCCGAGATGATCACTCAGATCGAGGGGGCCAGAGCCCTGGTTGCCGTCGCTGCCGAGAAGTACGACCGCGGTGATGCCGACGTGGCGATCTTCGCATCCATGGCGAAGCTCCAGGCAACCGATCTGTGCATGAAGGTAGTGGTCGACGCCCTGCAGCTGACGGGCGGACGCGGCTACCTGCAAGACTTCCCCCTTGAGCGATTCTTCCGCGACGCAAAGCTCAACCAGATCGGCGAAGGATCCAGCGAGGTGCACAAGACGGTCATCGGGCGGGATGCGGTCCGGCGTACGCGTCTGGCGGAGCGCAATCCTTGCCTTCGCCCCGGCTCCCTCGTCGACTACTGACCGCAGAACCGCTTGGGCAGCGGCACGCCAACTGCAACTCCAGAGTAACCGCAGCATGGATTGCCCAAGCCATCAACCAACACTCGAGGGGCTCCGGGTACCGGGCTCCTGACTCGAATTCCACGAGAGGCTCCCATGAAAGCAATGCGTCATCTCCTCGCAACCCTGATTGGCGTCCTGCCGCTGGTTACCGGCGTTCCGGCAGCCGCGCAGGGGGAATTTCCCAACAAACCTTTGCGCGTCATTGTTCCGTTCCCGGCCGGCGGGGTCGTGGACGCGCTCGCGCGCGTGGTAGGCGACAAGTTGTCCGCGCGCTACGGACAGCCCGTCATCGTCGAGAGCAAGGCCGGCGCGGGCGGGGCAATCGGGACCGAATTCGTGGCCAAAGCTCCTGCGGATGGGTATACGTTGCTGATGGTCTCGCCCAGCCACGCGGTTGCACCCGCAGTCCAGAAGGGGCTGAACTGGGATCCCGTGCGCGACTTCCGGGGCATCGCTGGCTTCGGAATCATTCCGAATGTCATCGTGGTCCACCCCAGCGTTCCGGCCCACTCGATGGTGGAGTTCATCGAGCTTGCGAGGAAAGCGCGAGACCCGCTCACTTACGCGACCTCCGGAGTTGGCACCTCCTCGCACCTCGCTGGAGAGCTTCTGGCCCAGTCCGCGAACATCAAACTGACGGCTGTGCCCTACAAAGGACAACCCGACGCGGTCAGCGACCTCCTGTCCGGGCGCGTGAACATGATGCCGATGTCCGTGAGTCTGGCGCTGCCGCATATCAAGGCAGGCAAGCTGCGCGCACTGGCGGTGACGACGAGCGAGCGGTCGTCTGCGATGCCAGAAGTGCCAACCGTGGCCGATGCTGCGAAGCTGCAGGGTTTCGGAGTCGGAACCTGGCTCGCGTTGCTTGCCCCTGCGAAGGTGCCAGACGCGGTTGCAGCAAAGCTGTCGGTGGACGTTGCGGCGATCCTGGCAATGCCGGACGTCCAGTCCAGGATCCAGACGATGGGCTTCGATCTCCATCCCCAGAGTGGTGTGCAATTCGATGCATTCCTCAAGACGGAAGTGACGAAGTGGGCGCGTGTCGTCAAACAGGCCGGTATCCAGCCGAACTGAGCGGGGTCACTTCCAATGCATGCGATGAATGAAGGTGCCCTCGCCGGGGTCCGCATCCTGGACATGGCCACGGTGCTGGCCGCGCCTGCAGGTGCTACACACTGCGCCGATCACGGGGCCGACGTGGTGAAGCTGGAACTGCCTGACGGTTCCGACGCCTTGCGAGGCCTCGCCCCGGTCAAGGACGGTGTACCGCTCTGGTGGAAGATCGCCAACCGCGGCAAGCGCGGCATCACGCTGGACGTGCGCAAGTCGCGCGGCCGCGACATCTTCCTTTCAATGCTGCCGCGCTTCGACGTTCTGGTGGAGAACTTCCGCACCGGAACCATGGACCGTTGGGGCTTGGATCTGGCTACGCTCCATCGGGCGAATCCGAAGCTGATCGTGATTCGCCTCACGGGATTCGGCCAGACAGGTCCGTACGCGACCCGTCCCGGGTTCGCGCGAGTGTTCGAGGCCATGAGCGGGTTCACGAACCTGACGGGAGAGGCGGGGGGCGCACCTCTGCATGCCAACTTCCCGGTGGGCGACGCGGTAGCGGGCCTGTATTGTGCCTTTGCCATCGCCATGGAAGTCGCGCGTCAGCGCGGTGACGCTACCGCGAAGGGTGTGGAAGTCGATCTGTCGGCAACGGAAGCGCTGTTCCGGCTGTTGGACCCGTTGCCGGTGGAGCACGAGCAACTCGGCCAGGTCCGTCATGCCGAAGGGAACTGTGCCAGCTACACGGCTCCTTCGAACATGTACCGCACCCGGGACGGTATGCACTTGTCGGTGGTTGCTTCCTCCCACGCCATCTTCTCGCGGCTGTGCGAAGCGATGGGTCAGCCGGATTGGCCGAAGGACCCCCGGTTCGCCACCAACCCCGCCCGCGTCCGAAATCTCGCTGAACTCGATTCAGCCATCTCGGAGTGGTTCGCTGCGCGCGACTACACCGAGATCGTGGCGTTGCTGGAACCTGCGGGAATTCCATTCTCGAAGGTCTACACGATCGCGGACATCGAGCAGGACCCGCACTATCGTTCCCGGGAAGCCATCATCCGGCTGCCCGATCCCGACTACGGCACGCTGCCCGCCCCCTGCGTGGTCCCACGCGTCACCGGCCGCCGTCAAGCCGTGCCACGTACCGGGCCTTCCGTGGGCGAACACAACGCGGAGATCTACGGCGAATTCGGCATCAGCGCCAATGAGTTGGACGCCCTGCGTTCCGAAGGTGTCGTGTGAGGTCGGCACGGGTCGCGTTCGCTTTCGACGAAACAACCGTGGAGTGTCGCGGCTGCTGAACGTGGGACTGAGGCGGTGGGAGCGATTCCCAACGGACGGAAGGCTAGTCCGCACGAACCTGGCAATCGTGCGGAATGCGCCTCGGTGTTGCTCCCGTGTCTCACCCGTTTGGCTTAGAGCTCCCGTTTGCAGGTCTGGGAGCTTGCGGCGTGCGCCACCGGGCGCAATGATGAAGGCGATTGAAGGTGGCGGCCGCGCCCGCCGCCAGCACGGGAAGGAACAAGTCAGTGACAACGAGCAGCTCCCGCTTGGGCGCGGATTTGGCCGCAGCCAAGGCGGCATGGATGGCCAGCGAGTGGCGCGCCGCATACGCCGGCGCAAAAGGCGCTCTTACAGAAGCCTTGGCGGTGCGCCATCCTCAATTTCAGGCCGAGGCCAGTTCGCTGCTCGCGCAAGTGCTGACTCTCCAGTCCCAGTTCCGCCTCGCCGCGCAGCTCGCCAACCGAGCACGCGCCGCTTTCGCGGAACTGCAGGACCCCGCCGGTGCCGCGGACGCCATGCTCACATTGAGCTACGTCGAGAGCGCGCTCGGGCACGCCGAATCCGCCGCTGCCGCTGCAGCACAAGTCAGCGCGGGCAACTGCACGGTTCAGCGGCGCGAGGCGAGTGGACTGACGTACCGTGGGATTGCCGCTATCTGGCGAGGTGATTACGGTACCGCCCGCGGCGTTCTCGATAGCGCTTGCGAGCTCTCACCGCAAGAAGTCGGGTCGGGCGCGGCGGCCTTTCAGCCTTTGGTTAACGCGATATTCGCGGAGGTGCTCCGAAGCGCGGAACTTCGCATGAAGGGGAACCGCTCTGAACTTACGCAACTTGAAGCCCTGCTTGCCGAGGCATGGAAGCTGGCCAAGACAGGCTCGACGAAATGTCTCGTGAGCATTTCGGCGCTCCCAGGCATGTTTCTCCTGTGCTTCTCCACTTGCTTTTACGCGAGCAGATCCGGACAGAGCGCGCGTGCGGACAAGTACTACCTGAAGTGCCTGGAGCACGCGTCCAGGCTTCCTGAGACCAGCTGGATGCAGGCCTTGGTGTTGTGGGCCAGGCTGGAGCGCAGCATCGCCGCGCGGGAGGTTCACGAGGCTGTCGTTTCCGCCGGTCGCATGCTGGTCGTGGCCGGAGCGGGCGAGCATGAACCAATGAAGGCACTGGCCAGGCGCCTCGGCTCCGAGGCGCAGAACTATCTCGGAAGCGCTGCCTCGCCCTACGCGACTTACATGTAGGGCGTCTCAGCCCGACGGCGCCGCGAAGAGGCTAGCAGTCCACGTAGAAGCGCCAATCCAGGAGATCAGCAGGAGCTCATCTCCGCTGCTCCGCCGGAGCAGGAAACCTTCGAAGTCGCTACTGAGGAGGATGCCGCTACGCGGACAGATGATGCCGGCAGCAGCAGTTACGACCATTCCGAACGGGACGCAGGAAGCTTCACGTGCTTGCCTGCATCGCGGCCGCAAAACGTTCTCCGAACTCCCGACGAAGCACCTTGCGCAGTTTCGCTGCCTCGTGCCTCCTCTTCTCCTCGGGTGAACGGCCGCAAGGACGGGACTTACCGACCGGGTCTACACCCGTTCCAGCACCACAGCGATCCCCTGTCCGACGCCGATGCACATCGTGCAGAGCGCATAGCGGCCGCCGGTGCGGTGCAACTGGTTCACTGCCGTCGTCGCCAGCCGTGCGCCCGACGCACCGAGCGGATGACCCAGCGCGATCGCACCGCCGTTGGGATTCACGCGGGCGTCATCGTCGGCGAGCCCGAGATCGCGCAGCACCGCGAGCCCTTGCGCCGCGAACGCTTCGTTCAACTCGATCACGTCCATGTCGGCCAGCGTCAGCCCCGCCAGCGCCAGCACCTTGCGCGTCGCGGGGGCCGGACCCATGCCCATGATGCGCGGCGCAACGCCGGCCGTCGCCATCGCCACGATGCGCGCGCGCGGCGTGAGACCGTACCTGGCGGCTGCGGCTTCGCCGGCGAGCAGGAGCGCGCAGGCGCCGTCGTTCACGCCCGACGCATTGCCGGCGGTCACCGTCCCGTCGGGCCGCACGACGCCCTTGAGCTTCGCCAGCGCTTCCAGCGATGTCTCGCGCGGATGCTCGTCCCGATCGACCCGCAGCGGCTCGCTCTTCTTCTGCGGGATGCTGACCGGAACGATCTCGGCATCGAACACCCCGCTGCGCTGTGCGGTCAGTGCCTTCTGCTGCGAGCGCAGCGCCATGCGGTCCTGCGCCTCGCGCTCGATGCGGAATTCCGTGGCGACGTTCTCGGCCGTCTCCGGCATGGAATCCACGCCGTAGCGTTCCTTCATCAGCCGGTTGACGAAGCGCCAGCCGATCGTCGTGTCCTGCACGCTGTTGGCACGCGAGAAGGCGCTCTCTGCCTTGGGCAGGACGAACGGAGCGCGCGTCATGCTTTCCACGCCGCCTGCGATCATCAGGTCGGCTTCGCCGGACTTGATCGCGCGCGCGGCGGTGCCGAGGGCGTCGAGGCCGGAGCCGCACAGGCGGTTGACGGTCGCTCCGGGCACCTCCGCCGGCAGCCCGGCCAGCAGCGCACTCATGCGCGCGACGTTGCGATTGTCCTCGCCGGCCTGGTTGGCGCAGCCGTAGATCACGTCGGTGACGGCCTGCCAGTCGACGCGGGGGTTGCGCTGCATCAGCGCGGAAAGCGGGATCGCACCGAGGTCGTCGGCCCGCACGGAGGCGAGCGCGCCGCCGTAGCGACCGAAGGGCGTGCGGATCGCGTCGCAGATGAAGGCTTGTCGGCTCATGCAGGTTCCTTGCTTGCCGGGGTGAGGAGAACGCGGCCCGGGTCCCCGGGGCGAAAGCCCGGTCCGCTCACTTGGGCGAGCCAGCGAAGATCGGTGGCCAGTGCGTCGGCGCCACGTTCGCGCGCCCAGAACACGGGGCCGCCGCGGTGGCGCGGAAATCCGTAGCCGTTGACCAGGGCGACGTCGACGTCGCTGGGGCGCGCAGCCACGCCTTCGGCCAGCAGGAGGGCCGCTTCGTTGACCATGGCGAGCAGCGCGCGGCGCTGGATCTCCTCGGCACCGAACCTCCGCCGCGCAATGCCCTTGCGCTGGCTCTCGGCCTCGATCAGCTCTTGCACCTGCGGGTCGGGTGCTCCGCGCGACTTGCCGCCGGCTCCTTCATGCGCGTAGTAGCCGGCCCCCGTCTTGCGACCGAGCCGGCCCGCTTCGCAGAGCAGGTCCGGAATGCGCACGTAGCGATCCTGCGGGTCGCGCGTGGCGGCCTGGCTCTGGCGCATGCGCCACGCGACGTCCAGCCCCGAAAGGTCCGCGACCGCAAATGGCCCCATGGCGAAGCCGAACGCCTCCAGCGCGGCATCCACTTGCTCGGGCAGCACGCCCTCCTCGAGCATGAACTCGCATTGCCGCCGGTACGCCGAGAAGACGCGGTTGCCGACGAAGCCGAAAGCGTTGCCGGTCACGATGGGCAGCTTGCGCAACCTCTTCGCCAAAGCGAGCGCCGTGGCGAGCACGTCGGGCGCCGTATGTTCGCCGCGGACGACCTCCACCAGTCGCATCACGTTGGCGGGGCTGAAGAAGTGCAGGCCGACGACGTCCGGCGGCCGACCGGTCGCGCCGGCGATCGCATCGACGTCCAGGTACGACGTGTTGGTGGCAAGCACGGCGCCTGCGCGCGCCGCCGCATCGACGCGCCGGAACACCTGCTGCTTCACCGCCAGGTCTTCGAAGACGGCTTCGATCACCAGGTCGGCCTCCCCCAGGAGCGCCCAGTCCAGGCTCGCTTTCAACCGCGCCCTCGCAAGCGTCGGCCGTCGCCTGCGCCACCTTTCCGGCCCCGACACGCCCGCGGTAGTGGTCCCGGATGCGCTGCACGCCGCGCTGGAGGGCCACTTCGTCCTGTTCCAGCACGCTCACGAAGAGTCCGGCATCGAGCGCTGCGATGGCGATCCCGCAACCCATGGTTCCGGCACCGATGATGGCGACGCGGTCCACCCGGCGCGCGTGCACACCCTCGAGCGCCGGATGCCGGGCGGCGTCGCGCTCGGCGAAGAATTGATGCCGAAGCGCACGCGCCTCGCGCGACAGGCGCATCTCCTGGAAGACCGCCCGCTCCCACCGCAGGGCCTCCTCGAAGGGCAGCGTCGCGGCTTCCTTCACGGCCTGGATCGCCGCCAGGACCGCCGGTCGGCTCTTGCCGGCCTTGCGTGCGTCCGCCGCCGCCTTCTCCACTTCGGCTTCGCCGCAGGGCGGCACGCTGCGCGAGCGCAGCAGCGCTTTCGCACCCCGCAGCGCGCGGGCGTAGTCCACGGCGCCGGCCTTCAGGTCGCCGTCGGTCACGGCGTCCACGAGGTGCAAGGCCAGCGCTTCTTCGGCGGGCACCCGTTCGCCCGTGCACACCATGCGGATGGCGCGCGGCAGCCCGACCACGCGCGGCAGGCGCTGCGTCCCGCCCGCACCCGGAATGAATCCCAGCGTGACTTCGGGAAGTCCGACGACGGTGCCGGCGCTGGCGATGCGGGCATCGCAACCCAGCGCGAGTTCGAAGCCGCCGCCCAGTGCGGCGCCGTGCAGCGCAGCGACGACCGGCTTGCCGCAGTCTTCCACCGCGGCGATGACGGCAGGCAGTTGCGGCTCCTCCAGCGGCTGGCCGAATTCCCGCAGGTCCGAACCCGCGATGAAGGTGCGCCCCGCGCCGATGATCACGCCGGCCTGCAGCGCAGGATCGGATGCCAGTGCATGGATGGCGTCCAGCAAGCCGCGGCGCACGGCGAGCGAGCCGGCATTGATGGGCGGGTTGTCGACGACGATGACCAGCACGTCACCCTCGCGTTCCGTTCGGATGCTATCGTTCATCAGGATTGCTCGTGATCGGTTGAGAGGAGCCAGGAGAGCACGAGCTCGTTCACGCGCTCCGCGGATTCGTATTGCACCCAATGGCCGGCGTTCGGCACGATGCACGCGCGGGCATGGCGCCTCCCCTCCATGAGCGGGGCTGCTGCCAGCGAAGGATGCGCCGTCACGTCATGCTCTCCCCACGCAAGCAGCAGCGGCCCCGTGTAGCCCTGCAGGCACCGCCCCAGGCCGCCCGCGCGCGAAAGCGGCTTGCTGTTGAACCGGGCCCGCTCGCACGCCTGCGAATGGATCGCGAGCGCCTGCACGTCGACGTTCGCCGGGTCATGGAACATGTGCATGGCGAGGTTGTGGCGCATCGCTTCTGTCCACGCCGCCCCGCCCTTGGGCAGCTCGCGCCAGGAGCGCAGCTCACCGCGCGGCCGGCGCGCGCCGCCGTGCCCCGCTGGCCCGAGCAGGACCATCTGGTGAATCGCTCCCCGCCGCAGCGCCAGGTGCGCCGCCACCAGGGCTCCGAAGGAGAAGCCGGCCAGCCGCAGCGGCATTCCGCGAGGAACCACGGCGTCCAGGGTCTCCAGCGTCGCGGTCACCAGCGCGTCCATCGACGGCTCCAAAGGCTTGTCCGAATCGCCGTAGCCGGGAAGGTCCGGGATCCACAGCGTGAAGTGCGCCGCCCACGCCCGGATGTTGCGCGCCCAGTGGGTCCACCGGCCATGGCCGCCGTGCAGCAGCACCATGGAGGGGCCCGAACCGAAGCGCCGCCAGGAGACCTGGCCGTCTGCAAAGGCAATGCGGCGCCGCTGCGCTTCGCGCTCGAGCCCCTCGAGCGCGGTCTGATCGAAGCTGGACATCGCGACCTTCAGGCAGGCAGGGTGGAAGGGAGTGGACGCCACTGCGTCCGGATCCCTGCGGCAGGCAGGGACGGCGCCTCCGTCGGCGGCGCGCACAAGGCGCGGACCCAGGCGATGCCATTCGGGCGCATGGGCGAACACATGCCGGCCCAGCGCGCGGCGTCGACCTGCATGCGCCGGATCTCCCGCTCGGAGCAGCGCAGCAAGAGGCGTTCGCACGCGATGCGCACATCACGTGGCATTTCGATGCGGCGCGCATCCAGCATCAGGTAGCGTCGGCAGGCCACACGCCAGTGCCCCCGCGAGAGGCTCTCCTGAACCAGAGCCAGCAGGGGTTCACCGGCGCTCACGCACGACCCCGAGCTCCAGCAGCTCGGCGGAGGACAGCGCATCGAGCCGGTGGATCTGCTGCAAGGTGTCCTTCGCGGCCTGTTCGCCGATCACCGGCGTCGACAGTTCCATGAACTTGTCGTGCAGCTCCGCGTCGGTGAGCGGCTCTTCCGGGTCGCCGCGACGATGCAGTTGAAGATGTTCCAGCCGTTCGCTCTTGCGCGTGGTGATGATGGCCCGCGCCGAGCGTTGGCGCGGAAAGCGCCCGGTCAGCTCGGGATCCTCCACCAGCTCGATGCGCTCCATCAGCGATGCGATCTCCGGCTTCGTCACCCATTCGGGCTGGAACGCCTGCGTGCGAACGCGCCCGTAGAGAACGGCGTTGGCCACCCCGTAGCGCAGGCAGAACTTCGCCTCGAAGGGCGTGGCGGCGGTCTTGCGGCCGGTGACGTCGAGCGACACGCGATAGCCCTCGATGCGGATGCGATCGATGTCGTTCGCCCTGAGCCCGTGCGCGCGGCACAGTGCCAGGGTGGCATCGATGGCGGCGAAGGTGTGCCCGCAGCCGCCGTGGTTCTTGAAGGTGATGTGCATCACGTTGTGATGCGAGCCGAGATCGGAGAAGGCCTTCTCCCAGTCGGGATCACCTGACATGGCGGCCCCGAAGCCGGCCTCTCCTTCGAGGATGTCGAGGGCACCGGTCACGCCTTGCCGCGCCATCATCGCCGCGGTGAGTCCGCCCTCCGCCGCACGCCCGGCGTGCAGCGGCTTGCTCATGGCGTCCGAGCGGAAGGCCTGCTGCAGGGCCGCGGCAAAGGTCGCCGAGGTCGCGATGGCATGCGCCGTCTGTTCCGCGTCGAGACGCAGGGCAACGCTGCACGCCGCGGCGGCACCCAGCGTCCCGACCGTGCCGGTGGGATGCCAGAAGCGGTAGTGCGCGGGCGCCATCGCCGCCCCGACGCGGGTGGAGACCTCGTAGCCGGCCAGCACGGCGCGCACCAGCAGTTCGCCGTCACCGCCGACCGCCTGCACCGCCGCCAGCGCAGAGGCGATCACGGGGCACCCGGGGTGGTAGATCGCGTCGCGAAAGATGTCGTCGAACTCCGCGATGTGCGATGCCGTGCCGTTGATGAAGGCCGCCAGCCGTGCCGGGGCGCGCTGGCCGTCGAAGTGGAGGACGGCGGGACCGCGACCGAGTTCGTCCGCGAAGGCCGCTCGCATCAGGGTGGCGGGGGGCTGTTGCGCGCCGGCGAGGAGCGCCGCTGTCCAGTCGAGGACAGCGCGGCGCACGTGGTGGCGGACTTCGTCCGCGATGGGCGCGGTGCGCTGGGCCGCCACGTAGGCAGCGATCTTGTGCATCAGCATGGCGCGCCCCTCATTTGACGGATTCCAGGATCAGCGCGTCGACCGCGAGGACCCCTTCGCCCTCGGCGAGCACCATCATCGGGTTCACCTCCGCTTCGCGGATGCGCAGGTCCGGCCGCACCGCGAGCTGGGAAAGGGCTGACACCGCCTTCGCGAGCGCTTGCAGGTCGCCCTTGCGCTTGCCGCGCAGGCCGGTGAGCGGCTTGAGCGATTGCACCTCGGCGATCATCTCGCGCGCGGTACCTACGTCCACCGGGGCGAGCCGGATGCTGCGGTCGCGCGCCACCTCGGCCCAGATCCCGCCGGCCGCCAGCATGATGATCGGGCCGGCCTGCGGGTCGATGCGCTAACCCACCAGCACCTCGCCGAGCGAGCGCTGCATGGGCTGCACCAGGACCTGGTCGCAGGGCGCGCCCGGCGCCCGCTCGTGCAGGTTGCCGCGCAAGGTCGCAAGCGCCTGCTCCAGCTCGCCGCGGCTGGCGATGTTCAGCACGACGCCGCCGACTTCCGTCTTGTGCGGAATGTGCTCGGAGCACACCTTGGCAACCACCGGGAATGGGAACGGCAGCTCCGGCGCGGGGCCGGCCAGGGGAACCAGCACCGCGGGGGCATGCGGCACACCGAGTTGTTCGAGGACGCCATAGGCCTGCGCCTCGCTGAGCGTGCGCGTCGCGCCGTCCGCCGGCGCGGCGGGCAAGGCAAGCTGCCTGGGCGCGCGGCGCGCGAACACGGAAGCGATCGCATCGGCGCAGGCTTCGGGCGAACGGAAGCAGGGCACGCCGGCTTCGGTCAACTGGCGCAGCGCCTCGGGGGCTTCGGGCACCAGCATCGCGGCCAGCGGCTTGTCGGCGCCCGCACTGTCGATGATCGGCTTGACCGCCAGCTGCGGATACAGGCGCGCCGACGATCCGACGACAGCGAGCACCAGGTCGAATTCCGGCGCTTCGAGCAGGATCTCCAGCGTCTTCTTCATCACCTCGTACCTGGTGCCCGCGAGCGTGAGGTCGACCACGCGTCCGGCCGTGCCGGGAATGCCGGCAGCGTTCAGCTTCGCCACCGTTTCCGGGGAAGCCGGCTGCACGGCGATGCCGCGGATGCCCAGTTGGTCCACCGCCATGGCGGCACCACCGCCGGTGGTGGTCACGACGCCGACGCGGCGGTGCCCCGGGCCGGTTTTGCCCAGCTCCACGCGGCGTGCCAGCGGGAAGGTCTCGAGCAGCGCATCGAGCACGCCCACGCGGGCGATGCCCATGTCCTTGAAGAAGGCGTCGGCGACGTCGTCCTCGCCGGCGAGCGCACCGGTGTGCGTGGCCGCCATTTCCGCTGCGGCTTCGGAGCGACCCAGCTTGTACGCGATCACCGGCTTGCCACGCCGGGCGGCTTCGGCCGCGAACGCGCGCAGTTCCTCGCCGTCGCCCAGGCTTTCCAGGAACAGCAGGTAACCCTCGATCGCCGGGTCGTCCAGCGTGGCGGCGCAGATCTCGCCCACGCTCAGGTCCACTTCGCCGCCGACCGACACCAGACCGGCGAAACCGATGCCGCGCGCCTTGCCGCGCGACACCAGCGCGCCGATCATGCTGCCGCTTTGCGAAGCGACGAACACCTTGCCCGAGGGCAGGTCGGGCTCGGCGAAGGCAGCATTGGCGGTGAGCACGAGCCGGGTGTGCGTGTTGACCACGCCGAGGCTGCTGGGCCCCAGGATGCGGATGCCCGTCGTACGGGCCAGTTCGCGCAACACCTCTTCGCGCTGCGCACCTTCCGCACCCGACTCGGAGAAGCCGCTGGCCAGCACGGTCGCAACCTTGACACCGAGGGCGGCGCCCTCCCGCAGCGTGTCCAGCACGCTTCCGGTCGGCGTCAGCACGAAGACGTGTTCCGGCACTTCCGGCAAGGCAGAGAGGCCGGGCCAGGCCTGCTCGCCCTGCACGATGGCGCGGTTCGGGTTGATCGGGTAGACCTTGCCCTGGAAGCCTGCTTCGCGCAGGAACTTGAGAGGCCGCCCGGCCGTCTTGCCCGCGTCGTCGGAGGCACCGACCAGGGCGATGCTGCGAGGGGCCAGCAGGGCGTGCGCCAGCGCGGCAGATGCGTGAGAGGAGTCCATCATTCAGTCCAGTTTGATGTGCATCGTCTTGAGCAGCTTGTCCCAGTGGCTGACTTCGTCGCGGATGTAGGTCTTGAATTCGGCGGGCTTGTTGCCCACGACGACGGCGCCCTGCGCCTCGAGCTTCTCCCGGACGTCGGGAGCCGCCATGGCCTTGGCCACCCCGGCGTGCAGCCTGGCGATGATGGCTGGCGGCGTGCCCTTCGGCGCGAGCAAGCCGTTCCAGGAGTCGACCACGAAGCCGGGCACGCCGGCTTCGGCCAGGGTGGGAACCTGCGGAAGTTGCGCCAGGCGCTTCTCGGCAGCCACCGCGAGCGGACGCACCTTGTTTTCCTTCAGCAAGGGCAGCGCCGACACCGACGTCATGAACGCCATCGTCACCTGGCCCGCGAGCAGGTCCTGCATCGCCCCGGCCGCGCCCTTGTAGGGAACGTGGATGATGTCGATGCCCGTGCGGCTCTTGAGCATCTCTCCGGCGAGATGCTGCGTGCCGCCGTTGCCGGTGGACCCGAAGGAGAGCGTTCCCGGCTGCTTCTTCGCCAGCGCGACCAGTTCGGGCAGCGTCCTGGCCGGCACGTTGTCGGCCACCGCCAGCACGGCAGGCGCGGACATCAGCAGCGAGACCGGCTCGAAGCTGTCCTGCACGTTCCACTTGAGGTTCTTGTACATGAACCCTGCCATCGTGATCGGCGCCGCCGCGACCAGCAGGGTGTAGCCGTCCGGCGCTGCGTTGGCGACGAACTCGGAGGCGATGTTCGAGCC
Organism: Ramlibacter alkalitolerans; assembly: GCF_016722765.1. Taxonomy (GTDB): domain Bacteria; phylum Pseudomonadota; class Gammaproteobacteria; order Burkholderiales; family Burkholderiaceae_C; genus Ramlibacter; species Ramlibacter alkalitolerans. Next base: position 15,184 of record NZ_JAEQND010000008.1, read on the forward strand.
TGCGCCCGGCTTGTTCTCCACGATGACGGGCTGGCCCAGCGCCTGCCCCAGCTTGGTGGCCAGCAGGCGCGCCGTGAGGTCCGTCGGACCGCCGGCCTGGTAGCCGACGATCAGTCGCACCGGCTTCGACGGATAGCTGGTGACGGGCTCCTGCGCGGATGCGGGCATCCCGGCACCAAGGCACGCTGCGATCGTGAACGCGGCAAAGATCTTCTGCATCACTGGTCTCCTGGTCTTCGGATGGGGGCTCAGGCCGCTTTGGGAGGCCGTTGCGGGAACTGGCGGTCGAAGACGCCTTCGGCGATGCGGTTCTTGAGCATCTCGATGGAGCCGCCGGCGATCATCCAGCCGCGCGTACGGCGCACGCAGTATTCGACGATGGACTCCTGGCTGTAGCCCATGCCTCCCATGACCTGGAGGGCTTCGTTCGCGACGTCCCAGCCGGCCTGGTTGCAGGCCAGCTTGGCGAGTGCCGTGCTCTGGGCCGACGGGAGGCCATGCTCGCCCTCCATCGCAGCCTTGTAGAGAAGCAGCTGGGCGGACTCCAGCTTCAGCTTCATTTCGGCGAACTTCCACTGGATGCCCTGGAACTCGCACAGTGCGCGGCCGAACTGCTTGCGGTCCTGCGCGTGCGCGCGGGCGGTGTTGAAGCAGAGCCGGCCCAGCGCCAGCGAGCGCGCCGAGTTGCCGAGCCGCTCAACGTTGAAGCCGGAAATCTGCTTCTTGAAGCCGCCCTCGCCCAGCAGGATGTTCTTCTTCGGAATGCGGCATTCCTCGAAGTACAGCTGGCTCCAGGTCTCGCCGCTCATGAAGGCCGACGGGGAGCCGACCTGGAAACCGCGCGCTCCGCGTTCGACGAGGACCGAACCGATGCCGCTCACGCCAGGCGCGAAGCGCACGTAGATCAGGAACAGCCCCGCCTCCGGGCTGTGGGTGGAGAACACCTTGCTGCCGTTGATCACGACTTCGTCGCCCTCGATGCGGGCGGAGGTTTTCAGCTCCGTCACCGCCGAGCCCGCGTCCGGTTCGCTCATGCCCAGGGCGATCAGTTTCTTGCCGGCCAGCAGGTCCGGCAGGAAGCGTTGCTTCTGTTCCGGGGTGGCGTACTCGACGAAGGTCCGCACCGGGCCGAAATTGCCCGCCTGCACGATGTCGGCGCTCTTGGGGCAGGCCAGCGCGACCTCCTGGATCGCCAGCACGGCGTGCATGAGCGAGCCACCCTGCCCGCCGTCCTCCTCCGGGAATGCAATGCCCAGCAGCCCCTGCTCGGCGATGAGACGCGCGGTGTCCCAGGGGAAGTGCGGCGAATGGGCACGCTCCAGTGCGCCGGGGGCGAGCTTGTCCTGCGCGAACCGGCGGACGGATTCGGCGAACGCCTCGTGTTCTTCACTCAGTTGAAAGTCCATGGGAACGGGTCTCCAGATCGATGCCCGGATCATGGGCCGCGTCGCCGCTGACGAAAACTGCCAATTCGGTGCCCAGGAATGACCTAAAGTCATGCCTCATGGCACGCCGCATCCCTCCGCTCAATCCGCTGCGCGTGTTCGAGGTCGTCGCCCGGACCGAAAACCTGACGGCCGCCTCGCGCGAACTGCACGTGAGCCAGTCGGCGGTGAGCCGGCAGATCGCGGTGCTGGAGAAGTACGTGGGCGTCGAGCTGTTCCGGCGCGAGCGGCATGGCGTCGTGCTGACGCGCGCGGGCAAGGACTACGCAGAGGAGATCGTGCCGGCCTTCGAGGCCATCGCGGCGGCCACCGGGAAGCTGACCAAGGCGAGTGCGCAGGGCAGCCTGCGCGTGCGGACCTACACCACGTTCGCGGCCAAATGGCTCATCCCGCACCTGCCGGATTTCAAGCGCAGGCATCCGGACATCGACGTGCGGATCTTCAATGCCGTGCCGGATGTCGACTTCGACCGGGACGCGGTGGACCTCGCGATCCAGTTCGGTGACGGGCACTGGCCGCGCAGCAAGACCGACCTGCTGTTCCACGACGAGATCGAACCCGTGTGCTCGCCGGCGTACCTGAAGCGGGAGGCCGGGCGCAAGGGACCGGAGGAACTGCTGCGCAAGCGCCTGCTCGTCTCGCAGTACCGGCGCTCGGACTGGGACGACTGGCTGGCCGCGCATCGACTGCAGGCGCAAGCCGCCCAGGCCGAGCGGATGTCGTTCAGCAGTTCGATCCTGACCTGGCAGGCGGCGCTCGATGGCCTCGGGGTGGCCATCGGGCAGCCCGCGCTCCTGCGGGCGGAGCTCGATGCCGGCCAGCTCGTTCGCCCCTTCGGCAAACCCTTGAAGCGCGAGAAAGCGCACTACCTCGTGCGCCCCGAGGTGCAGCGGGAGTCTCGAAAGGTCATGGCTTTCCGGGACTGGTTGCTGGAAAGCGTCGGGCAGGATCGCAATCACATCTGAATGCGGCCCGAGGTGTGGTGGAGGACGTCGCGGACGGGACGTTCTCCGAGCTTCGCACCCTGGGCAATGAACGCTTCCGGACTCGAAGCGGACGTCCGCGGGCAAGCCCCGTTGACAAGGCGCAGCTCGGCGGTCTACCCTTGGTCATACCACGGTAAGGCAGCGCCGAAGCCGGCTGCAGCATGTCGCGAGAGGCACCCCATGTCCAGAGACGAATCACGCTCACCCCACGCAATCGCGGTGCCACGCTGGCCGGCGGTCGGCCTGGCGAACGACCACGCCGGATTCCTGCTGAAGGGATTCGTCAAGGGCGTCCTGGCGCAGCACTGCGACCAGGTCATCGACGTCGGGGCCAACTCGGAATCGCCGGTGGACTTCCCTGATGTCACGCGCCAGGCGATCAACCTCATTCGCGAGGGCAAGGTCAAGCGCGTGATCCTCGTCTGCGGCACCGGCGCGGGCGCCTGCATCGCGGCCAACAAGATACCGGGCATCCGCGCCGCGGTCTGCCACGACACGTTCGTGGCACGCCAGGCCGTCGAACACGACGACGTCAACGTGATGTGCATCGGCGCCTGGATCATCGGGCCGCAGGTCGCCCGTGACGTCATCGAGACCTTCCTCGCCTCCGAATTCAGCACGGAGGAACATTTCCGCCGTCGCGTCGAGAAGCTCGGCGACCTGGAGAGGGAAGCCGCGCGATCCTTGATGCAGGGGACCCAGCAGGGGTGAGCCGCTTCCCGCGATGACCAAGCCGATCAAGATCACGCATGGAACCGAGGCCAAGGAGGACGGCTTCGACCGCGTGCTGTCGTTCCTGCGGGGCGAATTGATGTCGGGCCGCGTGAAGGCCGGCGACCGGCTGCTGCCGGAACGCGACCTCGCCAGCGCGCTCGGCGTCAGCCGGCCGGTCATCCGCGAAGCCCTGACGGCGCTGTCCACGCTGGGAGCGGTGGAGATCCGGCGCGGCTATGGAACGGTGGTCCGCGAGCCGGACTTCACGGCGCTGGCGGATTACTTCAGCCTCGTCCTCGCCCAGCAGGCGGGCGCGGTGGACGACGTGATGCAAGCCCGCATCGCCATCGAACGCCAGGCGATCCGGCTGGCATGCACGCGCGCCCTCGCGCCGGACCTGGACAGGTTGTCGCAGGCCCTGCAGGCGATCAAGGACACGATCGACGACCCCGCGCAAGGCGGTGCAGCGGACTTCCACTTCCACTCGATGATCGTGGAGGCCGCACACTCGCCGGCACTCTCCAGCGTCTATGCGGCCGTCGCCAAGCTGCTCCAGGAATCGCACCTGGAACGCCGCAAGGTGATCGCCAGCGTCCCGCAGGTGGACGCCTACCTCATCGACCATCACGAGTCCGTGCTGATGGCGATCCGCCGCCGGAATCCGGGTGAAGCGGATGCGCTGCTGCTGGAACACTTCGAGATCGGCGCCAACCTGCGCGAGGATGCCGGGGCGGCGCCTGCGCCGAAGCGCGCCGCCAAACGCAGCACCCAGCGGGCATGACTCCTGAAATCGTCGTCTTCGGCAGCATGAACATGGACCTCGTGGTCCGGGTGCCGCGCGCCCCCATCGGAGGCGAGACGCTCCAGGGGCTGTCGTTCTTCACCAATCCCGGCGGCAAGGGCGCGAACCAGGCGGTCGCCTGCGCTCGCCAGGGCGCTCGCGTCGCGATGGTGGGTTGCGTCGGCGCGGATGACTTCGGCAAGACGCTGCGCAATGCACTGGCCGAAGACGGCATCGCCGTCGCGAACGTCCGGAGCGTCGAAGGAAGCACCGGCGTGGCCGTCGTGATGGTCGACGAAGCGGGTGAGAACCGCATCACGATCGTGCCCGGCGCCAACGACGCGTTGAAGGCAGATCCCGAATCCCTCGACGGGCAATACCTGCTCCTGCAGTGCGAGGTGCCGATGGCCGAAGTCGTGGCCGCGGCCAGGATCATGCGCGCCAGGGGAGCGACCGTGGTGATGAACCCGGCGCCCGTGTGCCAGCTTCCCGACGAACTCTGGTCCCTCATCGACCTCCTCGTGATGAACGAGATCGAGGCCGCGGAGCTTTCCGGCCGTCCGGTGCACGACCCTGCCAGTGCGGCGGCGGCTGCGTACTCGCTTCGCCGGCGGGGGCCATCGACGGCCATCGTGACGCTCGGCAGCCAGGGCGTGGTCGTCGCGGATGATGCCGGCTGCCGCCACTTTCCCGCGCTGGCGGTGAAGGTGGTCGACACCACGGCCGCGGGCGACACCTTCATCGGCGCAATGTGCGCCGCGCGGGTGGCCGGGCAATCGACCGACGCCGCCGTGATGCATGGGATCCAGGCGGCCACGCTGTGCGTCACCCGCGCCGGCGCCCAGGCATCGATCCCCCGCCTCCACGAGCTGGGGGATGTGCAGCAGGCGGCAAGCCCTTCCGCCCTGGCCTGCCCATGACCTACAAGTTCGATTTCAGCAGCGTGCTGGCGCAATGGCCGCTGTTCCTGCACGGCGCCTGGCTCACCGTCAGGTTGTCGGTGGCCGCCACGCTGCTCGGCCTGCTGATCGGAACGCTGTGCGCCATCGGCCGCGGCAGCCAGAACCGGGCCGTGGCGCGCTCCTGCGGGATCTACGTCGAGGCGATCCGCAACACGCCCCTGCTGGTGCAGATCTTCCTGGTGTATTTCGGGTTTGCCAGCATCGGCCTGAAGGTTCCCGCCTTCGTCGCCGCCGTGCTGGCGATGGTCATCAACATCGGCGCCTACACCACCGAGATCATGCGCGCGGGCATCGAGTCGATCCACCGCAGCCAGATCGAGGCCGCCGAGTGCCTGGCGCTCTCGCGCGCGCAGATCTACTGGCACGTGATCCTGCGGCCGGCGATGGAACGCGTGTATCCCGCGCTCACCAGCCAGTTCGTGCTGCTCATGCTGGCCACTTCCATCACCTCGCAGATCTCGGCCGAGGAGCTGACGGCCATCGCCAACCGCGTGCAGTCGGACACCTTCCGCTCCTTCGAAACCTATGGCGTGGTGGCGGTGTTCTACCTGCTGCTGTCGCTCCTGATGCGCGGCGCCTTCTGGGCCGCCGGCCAGGCGCTGTTCACGCGCCGCCGCAAGCTGGGCACGCCGCTGTGAACAACGCCTTCAACGCGAACCACTTCGTGTTCCTGTTGCAGGGGGCCGGCTGGACCCTGGTGCTTTCGCTCATGGCGTTCGTCGGCGGGGGAGTGGGCGGTTTCCTCGTGGCCCTGTGCCGCATCTCGCCGATGCGCTCACTGCGCTGGCTGTCCACCGGCTACGTGCAGCTGGTGCAAGGCACGCCCCTGCTGATCCTGATGTTCCTCGCCTACTTCGGCCTGAGCATCGTCGGCCTGAGCCTGCCCGCCCTGGTGGCGGCGGGCCTGGCAATGACGATCTACGTCAGCGCGTACATCGGGGAGATCTGGCGCGGCTGCATCCAGGCCGTGCCGCGCACGCAGTGGGAAGCCGCCGAGTGCCTCGCGCTGTCTCGCGCGCAGCGCATGCGGCTCGTCGTGCTGCCGCAGGCCTTGCGGATCGCCACGCCGCCCACCGTCGGCTTCATGGTGCAGATCGTCAAGAACACTTCGCTCGCCTCGGTGGTCGGCTTCGTCGAACTGGCCCGCGCCGGCCAGGTGGTGAACAACTCCCTTTTCGAACCCTTCCTGGTCTACATGCTCGTCGCCGGTCTGTATTTCCTTCTTTGCTTCCCGCTGTCGTGGTGGAGCCGGCAGCTCGAACGCCGCCTGCTGGTGGCGCATCGCGTGGAGGTTGCGACGGCATGAGCGTGATCACCCTGGAGAACGTGCACAAGAGTTTCGGTGCGCTGAAGGTGCTCGATGGCGTGAGCTTCAGCGTGAACAAGGGCGAGGTGTTCGCCATCATCGGCCGCAGCGGCTCCGGCAAGAGCACGGCGCTGCGCTGCATCGACCGGCTGGAGCGCATCGACCAGGGCCGCATCCGGGTCTGCGGCCACGAGGTGAGCGATCCCGGGCTGGACTTGCGCCAGCTGCGCCTGGACGTCGGCATCGTGTTCCAGAGCTACAACCTGTTCCCGCACCTCACGGCCGCCGAGAACATCGCGCTGGCGCCGCGGCACAGCAAGGGCAAGACGCGCGCCGAGGCGAAGGAGCTGACCGAGCGCGTGCTGGCGCAGGTGGGCCTGTCCGACAAGGCCGGCAGCTACCCGGAACAGCTTTCGGGCGGGCAGCAACAGCGCGTGGCCATCGCCCGCTCGCTCGCGATGGAGCCGCAGGTCATGCTGTTCGACGAAGTGACATCGGCCCTGGACCCGCAGCTCACCGGCGAGGTCCTCAAGGTGATGGCCGACCTGGCCGCCGGCGGGATGACCATGGTGCTGGTGACGCACGAGATGTCCTTCGCCCGCAATGTCGCCACCACCACCCTGTTCATGCACAAGGGCCGCGTGTGGGAACAAGGCGGCCCCGGCATGTTCGACCGGCCGGAGACGGCGGAACTGCAGCAGTTCCTCGGCTCCGGCCTCTGAGAGTTCCCTTCCCGCCAACCACTGGAGACATCATGAGCCCCGAGAGCCTGTTCCGCCGCGCATTGCTGCTGGCCACCCTGTCCACTGCGTTCTTCAGCGCCCACGCCGACACGCTCGACAACATCCGCGCGGCCAGGAAGATCCGCGTGTCGATCGACCTGGCGGTGCCGCCTTCGGGCATGACCGACGCGAACATGAAGCCGACGGGCTCGGACTACGACGTGGCCGTGCTGCTGGCCAAGGACCTCGGCGTTGCGCTCGAAGTGGTGCCCACCGTGGGCGCCACCCGCATCCCGAACCTGCAGACCGGCAAGGCCGACCTCATCATCTCCACGCTGGCCTGGACCCCCGAACGCGCCAAGGTCGTCGACTACTCGATTCCGTACGCGCCGCAGATCTCCCTGGTGGGCGGCGTGAAGAGCCTCAACGTGAAGAGCATGGCGGACCTGGCAGGCAAGAGCGTCGCAGTCAACCGCAGCACGACGCAGGACAAGGACCTGACGGAGAACGCGAAGGGCGCCAACGTGGTCCGCTACGACGATGACGCAGGCGTGATCACGGCGGTGGTGACCGGCCAGGCCGACCTGGTCGGCACGTCCAGCGCGCTGTTCAAGACCATGCAGGAGAAAGCGCCGCAGCGCCAGCTGGAACAGAAGTTCGTGCTGCGCCTCAACGACCTCGGCATCGGCGTGCGCAAGGACGACCCGAAGCTGCTGGCCTGGGTGAACGACTGGGTCAAGAAGAACCATGCCAACGGCAAGCTGAACGAGATCTTCAAGAAGTACCACGGAACCGACATTCCGAAGGACGTCGTCGAGAAGTGGGTCGCCGCCAAGTAAGGCCATGCTGGCCCTGATCGACACCCACCACCACTTCTACGACCCGCAGGCGCACTACTACCCGTGGCTGAACGATGCGGGCTTTCCCCCGCATCGCTACGGTGACCACGCGGCACTGAAACGGCCGTACCTGCCGGCGGACTACGCGCGCGACACGGCGGGCGTGAACCTCCTCGGCAGCGTGCACGTGGAGGCCGACTGGGACCCGAAGGATCCGGTGGGCGAGATGCGCTTCATCGCTTCGCTGCGGCAACAGTGCGACCTGCCCTCCGTCGCCATCGGGCAGGCCTGGCTGCACCAGCCGGATGCGGCCAGCACGCTGGAGCAGCTCGCCGCCTTCGCCTTCGTGCGCGGCATTCGCCAGAAGCCGCGCGCCAACGCGGCTCCAGGCGGTCCCCCGGGCGGCATGACGGACGCCGCGTGGCTGCAAGGCTACGCGCGGCTGCAGCCCCTGGGCCTGCACTATGAACTGCAGACACCGTTCTGGCACCTGCACGAAGCGGTGCGCGTGGCCACGGACTTCCCGGACACTCGCATCGTCATCAACCATGCCGGCATGCCGTCCGACCGCAGCGAGGAAGGCTTGCGTGCCTGGCGCACGGCACTGGCCGCAGTGGCCGCGCAGCCCAATGTCGCGATCAAGATCAGCGGCATCGGCGAGGCGGGCTACCGCTGGCGACCGGACGCCAACCGCCGCATCGTGTGCGAGGTGATCGAGCTGTTCGGCGTGGACCGCTGCATGTTCGGCAGCAACTACCCGGTCGACAGCCTGTGCGCGCCGTTCCAGAGCATCTTCGAGAACTTCGCCACGTACGTCGCCGATTTCAGTGCGCAGGAACGAGCGCAGCTGTTCGTGGAGAATGCGCGGCGCATCTATCGGATCCCGGCGCAGCGCATCGAACAACAACAAGGATAAAACGATGAGTGGACGCACGAGCCTCTTCGCCCGCGGCGTGGCCCTGGTCGGCGAAGCAGCCCTGGTGTGGCGGCGCCGGACGCAAGGCGCCCTGCCGCCGCCGGCGGTGGGCGGCGCTCCGCACATACCGCCGGGGCGGCCCCAGGGCGCGGTGCCGACGCTGAAGATGCCGACCGCGCGCGGCTGGGCGGCAGGGCAGACGCCTGTCGCGGCGCCTGGACTGGCGGTGAACGCGTTCGCGGCGGGACTGAAGCATCCGCGCTGGATCCACGTACTGCCGAATGGCGACGTCACCGTCGCGGAGGCCCTCCTGGAACCCGGCGCCCCGCGGACGGTGTTCGACTGGGCGAGGATCGAAACGATGCGGCGTGCCGCCGCCATCGGCACCAGCCCGAACCGGATCACCCTGCTGCGCGACGCCGACGGCGACGGCGTCGCGGAAACCCGCGACACGCTGCTGCAAGGCTTGCGTCAACCCTTCGGCATGGCGCTGGTCGACAGAACGTTCTACGTCGGCAACACGGATGGCGTGCTTGCATTCCCGTACACGCCGGGCACGACGCGCATCGAAGCTCCCAGTCGCCCGCTCGCGAAGTTCAAGTCCGGTGGGCACTGGACGCGCAGCCTGCTGGCCGCACCCGACGGGAGCCGCCTCTACGTCGGCGTGGGATCGCTCACCAACATCGGCGACCTCGGCTTCGAGGTCGAGGAAGGTCGCGCCTGCATCGTCGAACTGGACCTGGCGAGCGGCGGCCAGCGCACCTTTGCCCACGGCCTGCGCAACCCGGTGGGCATGGCCTGGCACCCGGACACTGGCGAGCTGTGGACCGTGGTGAACGAACGCGACGGCCTGGGCGACGAAACGCCTCCCGACTACCTGACTTCCGTGCGCGAAGGCGGCTTCTACGGCTGGCCGTATTGCTACTGGGGCCGCACCGTGGACGATCGCGTGCAGCCGCAGGACACCGCGCGCGTGGCGCAGGCGATCACGCCGGACTATGCGCTGGGCGGGCATACCGCCTCGCTCGGCCTGTGCTGGATGCCGCGCGGGACGCTGCCCGGCTTCGACCAGGACGGGATGGTCATCGGCCAGCACGGCTCGTGGAACCGCAGCGTCCTCAGCGGCTACCGCGTGGTGTTCGTCCCCTTCGCCAATGGCCGCCCCAGCGGCGAAGCTCCACGCGACATCCTGACCGGCTTCCTCGCGCCCGACGAAACCGAATCCTACGGCCGTCCCGTGGGTGTGGCGATCGGGCCGGACGGGAAGTCGCTGCTGGTGGCTGACGATGTGGGAGACGTGATCTGGCGGATCGGGAGGGGATAGAAAGTCCGTCGCGGCGACGGAACACGCCGTCAAATGAATGATCCCAGACCCCGCCCATCATTCCACGGTAACGCTCTTCGCAAGATTCCTCGGCTTGTCCACATCCGTCCCCCGCGCGCACGCCGTGTGATACGCCAGCAACTGCAGCGGCACCACGTGCAGCAGCGGGCTGAGCGTGCCGTAGTGCTCCGGCATGCGGATCACGTTCACGCCCTCGCTGCTCTCGATCTTGCTGTCGGCATCGGCCAGCACGTACAGCAAGCCGCCGCGCGCGCGCACTTCCTGCATGTTGGACTTGAGCTTCTCCAGCAGGGCGTCGTTGGGGGCCACGGTCACGACCGGCATCTCGCTGGTCACCAGCGCCAGCGGGCCGTGCTTCAGCTCGCCGGCGGGATAGGCCTCGGCGTGGATGTAGCTGATCTCCTTGAGCTTCAACGCGCCTTCGAGCGCGATCGGGTAGTGCATGCCGCGTCCGAGGAACAGTGCGTGCTCCTTGGTGGCGAAGTGCTCGGCCCAGCCGATGATCTGCGGCTCCAGCGCCAGCACCGCGGACAAGGCGGACGGCAGGTGCCGCATCGCCTTCAGGTGCTGCGCCTCCTCGGTCTCCGTCAGGTGGCCGCGCAGTTGCGCCAGCGTGAGCGTGAGCAGGAACAGGCCTGCGAGCTGCGTCGTGAAGGCCTTGGTGGATGCCACGCCGATCTCCACGCCCGCGCGCGTGATGTAGGCGAGCTTGCATTCGCGCACCATCGCGGACGTGGCGACGTTGCACACCGTCAGCGATTGCTCCATGCCCAGCTCGCGCGCATGGCGCAGGGCGGCCAGCGTGTCGGCCGTCTCGCCCGACTGGCTGATGGTGACGATGAGCGTGCGCGGGTCGGGCACGCTCTCGCGGTAGCGGTATTCGCTGGCGATCTCGACCTGCGTGGGGATGCACGCGATGCCTTCGAGCCAGTACTTCGCCGTGCAGCCGCTGTAGTAGCTGGTACCGCAGGCGAGGATCAGCACGCGGTCGATCTGCTTGAAAACCGACAGCGCCTTGTCGCCGAACAGCTCCGGCATGATCTGCTCCACGCCTTCCAGCGTGTCGGAAATGGCGCGCGGCTGCTCGAAGATCTCCTTCTGCATGAAGTGGCGGTACGGCCCCAGTTCCGCCGCGCCGCTGTGCGCGTGCACGGTCTTCACCGGCCGCTGCACCGGCTTGTGGTTCCTGTCCACGATCCAGTAGCGACCGAGTTGCAGGTCGACGACGTCGCCCTCGTCCAGGTACACGATCTGGTCGGTCACGCCGGCCAGCGCCATCGCATCGCTGGCAAGGAAATTCTCGTCCTTGCCCACGCCCAGCACCAGCGGCGAACCGGCGCGCGCGCCGACCACGCGGTGCGGTTCGTCCTTGCAGAAGGCGGCGATGGCGTACGCGCCATGCAACTGGTGCACTGCCGCCTTCACGGCTTCGAACAGGTCGCCTTCGTAGAGGCTGTCGATCAGGTGGACGATCACCTCGGTGTCGGTCTGGCTGTTGAAGCGGTAGCCCCTGGCCTTCAGCGCCGCGCGCAACTCGTCGTGGTTCTCGATGATCCCGTTGTGCACGATGGCGACGCGCCCCGGCGCGGCCGCGGCGGCATCGCCGGGGCCGTGGCTGAAGTGGGGGTGCGCGTTGTGCACCGCCGGCGCGCCGTGCGTCGCCCAGCGGGTATGCGCGATGCCGGTGCCGCCCTGGATGTGCTCGCCCGCGACCTGCTCGGCCAGTTCGGCCACGCGGGCGGTGCTGCGGGCGCGCTTCAGGCCGTCCGCGTAGACGGCGACGCCGCAGGAGTCATAGCCGCGGTACTCGAGCCGCTGCAGGCCCTGGACCAGGATCGGGACGATGTTGCGCGCGGAGACCGCGCCGACGATGCCGCACATGGGACCACCTTCTTGGATTCGATTGGGCGACTTTAGGCGGAGCTGCGTGCAATATGCGTGCTATCTCTCGTTCATCCTGCAATACAATTGCATTTACTTCCCACATAGAAATAACATTTCATCTTGGCCGCCGCTCTGGAATCATTCGACGCCGATGCCATCGATTTGGCCCTGCTCGAGCAGCTTCAAAGCGACAGCTCCCTGAGCAACCAGGACCTCGCCGCCAAGGTCCACATCTCCCCGGCCACCTGCCTGCGGCGGGTGAAGCGCCTGCGCGAAGCCGGGCTGATCGAGCGCGAGATGGCGATCCTGAACCCGGAGCGCCTTGCCGCCACCCTGGGGCACGGGCTGGAAGCGGTGGTGGAGGTCTCGCTCGATCGCCAGGGCAGCGCCGAACAGGAGGCCTTCGAACAGCGCGTGATCGCCGACGAGGCCGTGCAGCAGTGCTACCGCGTCTCCCCGGGCCCGGATTTCATCCTGATCGTGCACGCGCGCGACATGCCGGACTACCTGGCGCTGGCCCAGCGGCTGTTCACCAGCGACGCCAACGTGCGCAACGTGAAGGCCTTCTTCTCGGTCAAGCGGGCGAAATTCCGGCCTCGGATCCCGGTGCCGCGCCGGGCCTAGGGGCCGAGGTCGCGGCGGAGTTTCCCGTGCCCCGCGTCGGACTTCGGCCTTGGGAGGTGCATCCATCCGCCGGCCCGGGCACAATCGGGCAAATGCCAGTGCACAACAAGGCCGCCCTCGCCGAGGAGCTTGCCGCGATCCAGGTCAGTCCCGAGGACGCCGAAGTCCTCAGCCCCAAGGAACAGGAAAAAGAGCGCCTCGCGCTGCTCGAGGAGCAGAAGAAGCGAAGCTGGATGGAGCAGACCGCCCACCAACTCGCCGGGCGCATCCCCATTTCCGTGTTCGCGCTCGGGCAGCTCGTCGGCTGAGCGAAAGAAGCAGCCGATGCGCTGGCCGGCGGCCGTCCTGCGGGGCCTGCTGCTGGTCTTCCTGCCCGTCCCGGCGCTGCCGCAAGCCCTGAGCCTGGCGCTGCCGATCCAGTGCCGGCCGGGTGTCGACTGCGAGATCCAGAACTACGTGGACCGCGATCCGGGCCCCGGCGCGCGGGACTACCAGTGCGGCTCGCGCAGCTACCAGGGCCACGACGGCGTCGATTTCCGCCTGCCGGATCTCGCCCGCCAGCGTGAAGGCGTCGCCGTGCTGGCGGCGGCCGACGGCGAAGTCGCGCGCCTGCGCGACGGCGTCGCGGATGTCTCCGTCCGCGCCACCGGGACGTCCGCCGTCGAAGGTCGCGAATGCGGCAACGGCGTGGTCCTGCGCCACGAGGCCGGCTTCGAGACGCAGTACTGCCACCTGGCCCGGGGCAGCATCGCCGTGCGCGTCGGCCAGCGGGTGAGCGCGGGCCATGTCCTCGGCCGCGTCGGCCTCTCCGGCCGCACGGAATACCCGCACCTGCACTTCACGGTACGACGAGGCCGGTCGCTCGTCGACCCCTTCGCCCATGGCGCGCCGCCGGGCACCTGCCAGCCGGGCCAGAGCCTCTGGCAGCCCGCGTTGCGCGAGGCGCTCGCGTACAAGGCGCGCTCGGTGCTGAACACCGGCTTCTCCGCCCGAGCGCTCGCCATCGAGGCCATCGATGAAGGGCCGGAGCTGCCCACCCCGCAATCCGCGGCCCTCCTGGCCTACGCGCGGGCCATCGGCCTGAAGGCCGGGGACGTGCAGACCATCACCCTGAAGGCACCGGACGGGGCCGTGCTTGCCTCCAGCACGGCGCAGCCGCTGCCGCGCGACCAGGCCCAGAGCATGGTGTTCGCCGGCGTGCGCCGGCCCGCCACCGGCTGGCCCAGGGGCCAGTACCGCGGCGAGTACGTCGTGCGCCGCGACGGCCAGGAGGTGCTGGCCCGGAACTTCGCCTTCTCGCTCTAGCTCAGTGCTAGCGATCGGCGCTGGTGCGGTGTGTGCCGCGCTGCGCTGATGGCCCCCGGTCCGGCACAGGACGGATTTGTCCGCCACACTCCATGTCCCCCGGCGCGGTTGAGAGCACGGGCCTTGGCTGATGCCGCGCCCGCGCCTCCTCCTTGACTTCCGGAGGCGGACAAACCCGTCCTGCGCCTGCGCGGCGGGATGGTCCGGCGATCGACCTCCGAGAAGGCCGTGACGCAGCGCTGCGCCGTGCGGCGGGCCCAGCGGCGTACCCGGCGCCTACTTCGGCGCCTTCTTCGGCCGCGACCAGTTCGTGATGCTCACCTGCCGCGCCCGTGCGACCGTGAGCACACCGGCCTCCGTGTTCCGGTTCACCACCGATCCGGCACCGACGGTGCCGCCGGCCGCGATGGTCACCGGCGCGACCAGCACGCAGTTGCTGCCCACGTGCACGTCCGCCTCGATCACGGTGCGGTGCTTGTTGGCGCCGTCGTAGTTGGCCGTGATGCTGCCGGCGCCGTAGTTCACCCGCTCGCCGACGACCGAGTCGCCCAGATAGGCCAGGTGGTTCGCCTTGGCGCCGCGCGCCAGGGTCGAATTCTTCACCTCGACGAAGTTGCCGATGTGCACCTCCGGGCCGAGCCTGGCGCCGGGCCGCAGCCGCGCGAACGGCCCGATCAGGGCGCCCTCGCCGATCTCCACCCCGGCGCTTTCGCCGTCGATGTGCGTGTAGGCCTGCAGCACCGCGCCGGCCGCGATGCGGGCGTTGGCGATCACGCAGTTGGGGCCGATGCGCACGTTGTCGCCCAGGACCACGTCGCCTTCGAACACGCAGTTGACGTCGATCTCCACGTCCTGCCCGCAGGTGAGCCGGCCACGCACGTCGAAGCGCGCCGGGTCCGCGAGCCGCACGCCCTGCTCCATCAGGGCCCGCGCCTGGCGCAGCTGGTAGGCCCGTTCGAGTTGCGCGAGCTGCAGCGGGCTGTTGACGCCCTCGACCTCCACGGGCTCCGCGGCGTGCGCCGCCACCACCGGGCAGCCATCCTGCACCGCCAGCTGCACGACGTCGGTCAGGTAGTACTCGCCCTGGGCGTTGTCGTTGGTCAGGCGCGCCAGCCAGTCCTTGAGGCGCTGCGAAGGCACGGCCATGAAGCCGGTGTAGACCTCGCGGATGGCGCGCTGCGCGTGGCTCGCGTCCTTGTGTTCCACGATCGCCTGCACGGCGTCGCCGGAGCGCACGATGCGGCCGTAGCCGATGGGATCCGCCATCTCGATCGTCAGCAGCGCGAGCCGCTCGCCGCCGCACTTGTCCACCAGCGCCTGCAGCGTTTCCGGCCGCACCAGCGGCACGTCGCCATTGAGGATCAGCGCGATGCCGTCATCGGGCAGCACCGGCACCACCTGCTGCACGGCGTGGCCGGTGCCCAGTTGCGGCTCCTGGCGCACGAAGTCGGGCACCGGCCGACCGGCGGCGGTGGCGGACTCGCGCAGCCAGGCTTCGACGCCCTCGGCGCCGTGGCCCGTGATCACGATCGTGCGGCGCGCGTCGAGCGCCTGCGCGGTCTCGATCACGTGCGCGATGAGGGGGCGGCCCCCCAGCTTGTGCAATACCTTGGGCGTGCGGCTTTTCATCCGCGTCCCCTTGCCGGCGGCCATGACCACCACGTCGACTGCTTTCATTCGGTACCCTTCGTGTCCATGAACTGGCTGGTTCCCACCCGCATCGGCGGAATTATCCTTGCGCTCGGCCTCGCGCTGGCGCTGTCCGCCTGCAGCACCATCAAGCTGGGCTACATGAACGTGCCGCACCTGGCGTGGTGGTGGCTCGACGGTTATGCGGACTTCAGCGACGACCAGGAACCGCGCGTACGCGACGCCATCGCCGCCCTGCACGCCTGGCATCGGCGCAACGAGCTGCCCCGCCTGGCCGAGCTGCTGGCGCGCATGGAGCAGATGGCCGGCAGCGACATCACGCCGCAGCAGGCCTGCAGCGTGGTGCAGGAGGTGCAGGCGCGGCTGCAGGCCGTCGCGCGGCAGATGGAGCCCTCGGCGGTGGCGCTGGCCGCCACGCTCAGGCAGCCCCAGCTGCGCCACGTCGCGCGCAAGTTCCGCAGCAACAACGAGCGCTTCCGCAAGGAATGGATCGCGCTGCCGCCCGAGGAGCAGCTCGCCAGGCGCTACGAGCAGACGCTGGACCGCATGGAGTCCATCTACGGCACGCTCGAGGCGCCGCAGCGCCAGGTGCTGCGGCAGCGCCTCGCCGCCACCAGCTGGGACCCGAACCGCATGCTGGCCCGCTGGCAGGCGCGCCAGCAGGACCTGCTGCAGATCATGACGCGCGTGTCGCAGGGCCTGCCGGCCGCGGAGGGCGGCGCGCAGCTGCGTGGCTGGTTCGACCGGCTGGAGCGACCCGCGGACCCGGCCTACCGCGCCTACCAGGAGGCGCTGCTGCAGGAAGGCTGCGCCACCTTCGCGGCGGTGCACCAGGTCACCACGCCGGCGCAGCGCGAGCAGGCCGTGCGGCGGCTGCGCGCCTGGCAACGCGACCTGCGCGACCTGTCCGAGCAGCAGCCGTGACGGCCGCCGCCTCGCGCCTGGCGCTGCTGTGGCGGCTGGGCGCGGCGACCACGCTGATCGTCACCGCATCCGCCATGGTGGGGCCCGTGCTGGCCGTGCTGCTGCAGCAGGCAGGGCACGGCACGGCCTTCATCGGCACCTTCTCGATGCTGCCCTTCCTGATGGTCGGCCTGCTGATCCCGCTGATGCCGCGCGTCCTGCTGCGCTGGGGCACGATCGCCTGCTACCGCGCCGGCGCGGTGCTGCAGCTCGCGGGGATCGTCGGATATGCGCTCTCGGACAGCCTCGCGGTGTGGGCGCTGTCGTCGGTCGTGATCGGCATCGGCGCGGCGGCGCTGTGGAACACCACCGAGGCGCTGCTCGCCGAGGAAGCGCCGCCCGAGATGCGCGGCCGCGTGATGGGGCTGTACCAGACCTCGCTCGGCGCCGCGCTGGCGGTCGGGCCCTTCCTGCCGGGCGTGCTGCGGCTGCAGGCGCCCACGGTCTTGTGGCTGGCCGTGGCGATGGTGGCGGGCTGCCTGCTGCTCGCCGTCACGGCGCCGGCCCACGAGCCGCACGCCGTGGCCCGGCCGCACACCGGGACGCTGCACGCTTTCCGCACCGTGCCCTGGCTGGCGCTGCTCGCGTTCTGCGGCGGGGTGTTCGAGGCGGGCCTGGGCGCCGTGGGCGCGGCGCATGCATCGGCCTCGGGCCTGAGCCTGCGCAGTGCCACCACGGTGGCGGGCGCCATCGGCTTCGGCAGCTTCCTGTTCCAGTACCCCGCCGGCTGGGCGGCGGACCGCTTCGCGCTGCGGCGCGTGTTCACGGGGGCGGCGCTGCTGCTGCTGCTGGCGAGCATCGCGATGGGATTCGCGGACCAGGCGCCCTGGCTGCTGTGGGCCTGCGGCCTGGTGTGGGGCGGCGTGGGGGGTGCGCTGTACACGCTCACCATGGTGCAGGTGGCGCACGCCTTCGCCGGCCGCGCCACCGCCGGCGGCGCCGCCGCGATGATCAGCGGCTACACGTGGGGAGGAACGCTGGGGCCCGTGGCCAGCGGCTCGGCCCTGCAGGGTGGCGGCGCTCCGGGCCTCGCCCTCGTGCTGGCATTGCTGGCGCTGGCGGCGCTTGCGGCCGCCCGGCGGGCGGTCAGCGCCGAGGCCTGACGCCCGCCACCCGCATGAAGGCCTGCGGCGCCTGCGTCAGTGCTCGCCCTTGGAGTGCGACTTGCCCTCGCGCTCGGCCTGTTCCAGCTCGCGCGCTTCGGATTCCGAGCGCGGCTTGGCCGCTTCGGCGTCGGCCTGCACGTCGGCCTTGTCCAGGTAGCCCTTGATGTTCTTCTGGTAGTCGCGGGAAGCGCTGTAGCTGCCCTCGCCCTCGACCTGGCCACCCTGCTGGGCCTGGCCGCGGGACTGGAAATCGGTGTCGCCGGCGCGCTGCTGCTGCGGGTCGCTGTCGCGTTGGGGTTGCTGCTGCAGGCTGCGGGGGGCGGACTTGTCGTTCGGCATGGACGGTGCTCCTCTTGGACGCGGCATGGATGCTTGCCGCCTGTCCAGCTTAGGAAGGCACCGGGAGCGGGGGTGTGGGTGGGGAGAGGGGGGTGGTGTAGTCGCGGGACTACAGGCGGCTCGATCGCTGGGGTTCGCGCGCTACGCGGCTCACCGCCAGCCTACAAGGATGCGCGCCACGCGTAGGCTGGCGGTGAGCCGCGCCAGCGCGAACCCCAGCAATGCAGGCGCAGCGCACCCCAGCGCACTCACGCCTGCAGCGACGCCCACATCTCCTTGTCCCGCTCCGCCGTCCACACCCGCGGATTCTTCAAACCGCGCGCCTCGTCGTACGCCCGGCTCACGTCGAAGGGCAGGCAATGCTCGTAGATGAACACGTTGCCGAACACCGGGTCCATCGCCTTGCGCGTGTGCGCCATCGTGGCCTTCAGGTCCATGTTGGCGGCCGCCGCTTCCTTCGCGCAGCGATAGAGCGTCTCGACCCACTGCCTGGTGTAGTCCAGGCCGCGCGTCACGCCCTCCGCGCCCTTGAGCGCCTCGCCGCGACCGGGCACCAGCGCCTCGGCGCCCAGCGCCCGCAGCGCCTCCAGCGTCGCCGGCCACTCCTCCAGGTGGGCGTCGCCGGTGTAGACGCCGGCGTTGTATTCGACCAGGTCACCCGAGAACAGCACCTTCTCGGACTCGACCCAGGCGATCGTGTCGCCGCGCGTATGGCCCCAGCCCGGCGACCAGATCTGCACCTTCACGCCACCCAGGTCGAGCGTGAGCTTGCCCGGCTTCTCCCCGCGGGTCGGGTCGCCCCCGCCGATCACCATCGTCGGCCAAGTCAGGCCCGGCACCGACTCGGCGTTGCGGAACAGGCGCGGGAAGCGGTCCATCTCCGACTGCATGTCTTCCTTGCCGCGCTCCACGATCAGCTCGTAGGTGCCCTGGCTGGCGATGATCTCCGTCGCGCCCTCGTCGAAATAGGCGCTGGCGCCGAGCACCCGCACCGCGTGGTAGTGCGTGAGCAGCACGTACTTGATCGGCTTGTCGCTCACGCTGCGGATGTGCGCGATCAGGTCGCGCGCCATGGCCGGCGTGGCGGTGGCGTCGCTGACCAGGATGAACTGGTCGCCGATGATCACGCCGGAATTCGGGTCGCCTTCGGCGGTGTAGGCCCAGCAGTGCGGCGACAGTTGCTCGAAGGTGATCTTCTTGTCCGCCAGGTCGGCCTGGCTCGCGAATGCCTTGGTCATGGCGGGCATTCTAGGGCGCGCGCTGCGTCATGCGCCGCTCGGCGCCAGGGCCGGAGACTCCAGCCAGCGCAGCGCCGCCTCGACGATGCGGTCGACGTGCAGCGTCGCATCCGCCACGTGCACGAGCGGCTCGCGCGCAGGATCTTCCAGCGCCTCGAAGTCCCCCGCCACCAGGCTGGGCGGATAGAAATGATCGGTGCGCGCGGACACGCGCTCCAGCGCCTGGTGCGGCGTGAGCGCCAGTTGCAGGAAGTGCAGCCGGCGGGCACCGGCACGCAGCAGTTCGCGATCGCCCCGCCGCAGCGCGGAGCAGGACAGCACCGCGCCGCGGGGGCGCGCCTGCAGTTCCTGCGCGAGCTGCCGCAGCCAGGCGGCGCGGTCTTCGGCGGTGAGGCGCTCGCCCGCGCGCATCTTGTCGATGTCGCTGGCGGGATGGAAGTCGTCGCCCTCGACCAGCGGCAGCGCCAGCCGTTCGGAAAGCTGCTGCGCGACGACCGACTTGCCGCAGCCGGCGACCCCCATCACCACGAGGTGCAGCGGGGATGCGGCAACGGGAGAGGAAGCGTCGGGCATGGCGGCGATGATAGACACCGCCGCCGGGTTGCGGGTGCGCTCAGACGGTCGCGCCGCGCCGCGGCAGGTGCCCGCTGCCGCGAACGTGCACGGCCTGCGACGCCACCTGCACCAGCCCCGTGCCCAGGCTGGCCAGCGCCCGCAGCAGCATCGCCGAGGCGAGCCGCAGGTCCGCCAGTGGTTGCCGCACGGCCGAGAAGTTGATCCGCCGGCGGCGCACGGCCACCGTCGCCGTCTCGACCAGCGGATCCCAGGCAAAGTAGGAAGCGCCGGCCGGCATCCAGGCCTCGATCACGACGCGCTCGCCGGCGCGCACGACCATGGAGCGGCCGACCTCCAGCACGTGGTCGCCGGCATCGAAGGGCGTGCCGCCGTGGGGGCCGTCCTTGGTGGCCCAGAGGCGCCCGTGGGCGACGCGCAGGATGCCGTCGGACGCCGGCCGCAAGGTGACCGCGCGGCCGCGGGGCAGCTTCCAGGTGCCCGGCAGCGTGGGGGCGGTCGCGGCGGAGAGCGTGGTGGCGGTGCGGTCGGTCATGGTCGGCTCCGGTGGGCGCCGCAGTCGGGCGGCGATGGCTTTTCGGAATGGCATGATCCTGCACGCCCCCTTGGCGGTCCAATGAAATCCGGCTACGCTTTTGATTCGTTTCCCGCATCAATCCGCCGAAGCCGCCATGCAGCACTCGCAGACCCACCTGCGCACCCGCCCGATTTCCGCCGGCCACCTGCGCGCCTTCGAGGCCGTGGCCCGGCACCTGAACTTCCGCGCCGCCGCGGAAGAGATGGCGCTCACCCAGTCGGCCGTCAGCCGCCAGATCCAGTCCCTCGAGCAGGAGGTGGGCGTGAGCCTGTTCCTGCGCCACACGCGTGCCGTGGAACTCACGAGCGCGGGCACGCAGCTGCTGACGGCGGTATCGCAGTCGCTGCCGCGCATCGACGGCGCCGTGCGGCAGATCCGCCAGAGTGCGGGGCGACGCGCGGTCTCGGTGACCACCTTCGCCTCCTTCGCGTCGATGTGGATGATCCCGCGGCTCGAGCAGTTCCAGCGCGACCACCCCGGCATCGACATCCGGATCGACGCCAGCGACAGCAAGGTGGACCTGGAAATCGCCGACGTCGACCTCGCCCTGCGCTACGGCCCGAAGGCGAACATGCCGCCGGAGGCGATCCGCCTGTTCGGCGAGCAGCTCACGCCGGTGGTGAGCCCGTGGCTGCTCAAGGCGGGCCCGCCGCTGCTCAAGCCCGCGGACGTGGCGCAGTTCGCGCTGATCGAGGCCGGCGACGCGCACCACACGCACCTGGCGTGGCTGACGTGGCGCCGCTGGTTCGACGAGCACGGCCTGCACAAGCTGCAGCCGCAGCGCTGGCTCTATTTCAACTACGCCTACCAGATGGTGCAGGCGGCCCTGACCGGCCAGGGCGTGGTGCTGGCGCGCCTGCCGCTGGTGGCCGAAAGCCTGGCCAACGGCGACCTGGTGGAGCCCTTGCCGAAGATGCGCATGGAGTCCCCGATGGCCTACTGGCTGATCGTGGGCCCGCGCAGCGCCCAGCGGCCGGAGATCCGCGCCTTCTGCGAATGGCTGATGGTCCAGAGCCGCATCACCCGCCAGACGATCGGCGAGGTGCCGGACCCGGATACGGTCGATCAGATGGATTGAGGAAGGCGGACAACCGAACGCAAAGGGCGCAAAGGTTCCGCAAAGGTCGCAAAAGGAACTCCTTCAAGGTCTTCTTTGCGTTCTTTGCGGAACCTTCGCGTCCTTTGCGTTCGGTTGTCGGCTGTCCGGTTTTCTAATCCTCGTCCCCCAGTGAAATCGGCCAGACCACCCCCAGTTCGTTGAGCATGGCGTCGAGGGCCACGTCGTGGGCTTCGGGTTCCAGGTCCGGGAGGAAGCCGGCGGCGAAGCCCAGGCCCACGGTGAAGGGGCGGGGCTGCAGCTGAGCCAGGGTGCGGTCGTAGAACCCGCCGCCGTAGCCCAGCCGGTAGCCGCCCACCCCGTAGCCGACGCACGGCACGAACAGCAGCGTGGGCTGCACGATTTCCGTGTCCTTGGGTTTGGGGATGCCGAACGCATCTTCTTCCATCGGGCAGCCCGGGAACCAGGAGTGGAATTTCAGGGTCCTAGTGGCCTTGTCCATCACCGGGAGGGCAATGCGGCGCATCTGCGGTTCGTCCAGCAGTTCGCCGTCTTCCTTCCATCGGTGCAGCGCCGGAAGGGGGTCGAATTCGCCCTTGATCGGCCAGTAAGCCCCGATGATGGCGTCGGGCCGTCCCACGAGCCAGATCCGCATCACGCGCTGGAGAAGTTCCGCGCGGTGTAGGCGATCCGGCATGTTCAGGCGTTGCTCGATCAACTGCTGTCGCAAGGCCCTTTTTTGTTCCGACCTGTCCATAATTTCCCGATGAAGTTGAAGACGATTCTGGCATCCCTTGCCATCGTCCTCGTGGCCTGCGTCCAGGCCCAGCCCCAGAACCAGGCCCGCGACGAGGTCCTGCTCGACATGCAGCGGGCCTTCGCCCAGGGCAACAAGGCCACCCTGGCCCAGTTGCTGCCCCAGGCCCAGGGCCACGTCCTGGAACCCTGGGCGCTGTACTGGGAGCTGCGCAACCGGCTCGATACCGCCAATCCGGCCGAAATCCAGCAGACGCTCGCCCGCCTGGCCGGCACCTACCAGGAAGACCGCCTGCGCAACGACTGGCTGCTGCTGCTGGGCCAGCGCCGCCAGTGGGACCTGTTCGCGCAGGAATTCCCCAAGTACCGCATGCGCGACGACCGCGAGGTGCGCTGCTATGCCCTGCTCACCGAAGCCCTGCGCGACGGCGCCAACACGCCGCCGGCGGTGGCGGAGGAAGTGCGCAAGCTGTGGCTCGCGCAGCGCGACGCCGACGACGGCTGCACCACCGCGGCCGCCCACCTGATCGAGACAGGTCACGGCGGCCGCAAGCTGACCAGGGCGGACGCCTGGCGCAAGGCCCGCCAGTCCATGGAAGCGAACCGGCCGCGCGCCGTGGCGGCGGCGGTGGAGATCGCCTCCACCCCCGATACCGTGAAGCTGCTGAACGAGGTCAACGCCGCGCCGTCGAAGTTCCTCCTGAGCAAGGTCACGGCGATCTCCCGCAGCCGGCGCGAGCTGGTCGGGCTCGCGCTGATCAAGCTGGCCACCAGCGACATCGACCACGCCGCCGCGCAGCTCGAAAACAAGTGGGGCCCGCAGATGAGCCCGGAGGAACGCGACTGGGTCTGGGGCGTGATCGGCCACCAGGCGGCGTTCCGCCTCGACCCGAACGCCGACGGCTACTACGCGCGCGTGCAACGCGACAGCCACCTGAGCGACGAACTGCTGCAGTGGAAGGTGCGCGCCGCGCTGCGCGCGCCCAAGGGCATCGCCTGGAAGAACGTGCTGGAAGCCGTCGATGCGATGTCGGATGCCAGCAAGGCGGACCCGGCCTGGACGTACTGGCGCGCCCGCGCACTGCTGGCCACCGGCCGCGGCGACAACCACCGCGCCGAAGCGCAGAAGCTGCTGGCCGGCATCGCCTCCCCCAAGGGCTTCTACGAACAGCTCGCGCTGGAGGAACTGGGGCAGAAGGTGGTGCTGCCGGCCAAGCCGGCGCCCATCACCGAGGACGAGAAGAAGGCCGCCCGCAACGATCCGGGCCTGAACCGCGCCCTGTACGCGATCGGCATCGGGCTGCGCCCCGAAGGCACGCGCGAGTGGAACTACACCACCAACCTGCACCAGTCCGGCGGCCTGGGCGACCGCGAGCTGCTGGCCGCGGCGCAGTACGCCTGCGACCGCGAGGTATGGGACCGCTGCATCAACACCAGCGAGCGCACGCGGGGCGAGTTCGACGTCGACCAGCGCTATCCGACGCCCTTCCGCGACGCGGTGGTCAAGCGCAGCCAGGAGATCAACCTCGATCCCGCCTACGTCTACGGGCTGATCCGGCAGGAAAGCCGCTTCGTCACCAACGCCCGCTCCGGCGTCGGCGCCTCGGGCCTGATGCAGGTGATGCCGGCCACCGCCCGCTGGACGGCCAACAAGCTGGGCCTGCGCGGCTTCAACCCCGACCAGCTGCACGACCGCGATACCAACATCGCGATCGGCACCGGCTACCTCAAGCTGGTGCTCGACGACTTCGGCGGCTCGATGCCCCTGGCCGCGGCCGCCTACAACGCCGGCCCGAGCCGCCCGCGCAACTGGCGCAACGGGCCCTGGCTGGAAGGCGCGGCCTGGGCCGAGACGGTGCCCTTCACGGAGACGCGGGACTACGTGAAGAAGGTGGTCTCCAACGCCACCTTCTATGCCGCGCTGCTTTCCGGCCAGCCGCAGTCGCTCAAGGCGCGGCTGGGCACGATCGGTCCGCGCGACACCGCCCAGCCCGAGCCGAACCGGGAACTGCCCTGAGGGGTTCCGTCGGCTGGCGGTCGACAGCGCTGCAACCGTAGGCTGAAATCCAGCCGGTTCAAGCCGCCAGCGGCGGCCGGCGCAGGTGCCAGTCGGTCGCCTGCTGCAGCGCCCAGCCCACCCGCAGCGCCATTGCCTCCTCGTTGGCCCGGCACACGATCTGCAGCGACGTCGGCAGCCCCCGCGCGTCGTTGCCATTGGGCAGCGCCAGCGCCGTGAGGTCCAGGTAGTTGGCGAAGCGCGTGTAGTGCGCCGGCGCCTTGGACTGGTCCACTTCGTCCACCGGCACCGCCGTCGTCATGGTGGTGGGCGTCAGCAGCGCATCGATGCCCTCCATCGCGGCGGCGAACTGCTGCTTCATCGTGTCGCGCATGCGCACCGCCTCGATGTACTCGCGGGCACTGAGGCTGCGGCCGGCGGCGATGCGGGGCCGCACGTGCGGGTCGAGCGGCGCCGCGTCGTCGTCGATCAGGTCGTGGTAGAGCGTGTAGCTCTCCGCCGCCATGATGCGCAGGTTGTGCGCGGCGACGTCGGCGAACTGGAAGGGCAGTTGCACGGCCACGATCCCGGCACCGAGCTTCTCGAGTTCCGCCAGTGACCGGTCGTACGCAGCCAGCACCTCGGCCGACGCGTACTGGCGCTCCGCCTCCGGCATGCGCGCCAGGCGCAGCCCGCGCACGCCGCGCTTGAGGCCAGGCAGCGGGTCGGCGTAGGGCAGCCCGCGCGTGAGCGGATCCAGCGGGTCCGGCCCCTGGATCACGGCGTACAGCAGCGCCGCGTCTTCCACGTTGCGCGCCATCGGGCCAGGCGTATCCAGCGTGGGGCTCAGGGGCAGCACGCCATGGGTGCTGACGCGGCCGATGGTGGTCTTCAGGCCCGTGATGCCGCACCACGACGAGGGCAGGCGCACGGACCCGCCGGTGTCGGTGCCGATCGCCCACGGCGCCAGCCCGGCGGCCACTGCGACGCCGGAGCCGCTGCTGGACCCACCCGGCGTGCGCGCGCGTTCCGGATCCCAGGGATTCCACGGCGTGCCGCGGCGGCTGTTGGTACCCCAGCCGCCCATCGCGAATTCCACGGTGTGCGTCTTGCCCATCACGATCATGCCCTGGGCGATCAGCTTGCGCGCAAGCGTGGCGGTGCGCGTGGCCTTGCGCTCCTTCCACACCTCGCAGCCGCCGGTGACCACCTTGCCTTCCAGCTCGATCAGATCCTTCAGCGCGATCGGGATGCCGTGCAGCGTGCCGACGGCGTGGCCGGCGCGGATCGCGGCGTCCGCCGCTTCGGCCGCCTGGCGTGCGTCGGCGGCGAACACCTCCGTGTACGCGTGCAGCTTGGGCTCCTGCGCCTCGATGCGTTCGAGGAAGGCTTCGACGAGTTCCACCGGCGACAGCAGCCGCTGCTGCAGCCCGCGCGCGAGCTGGTGGACGGGAGCGAAGGTCAGGTCTTGGGGTGCCATGGCAAATGCTAAACCGTGCCCGCATCAATGGCACAGGCTTTTTGCATCAATGCCTGGCCCACTCCGGCTAGCATCGCACGCACAGCTGCAAGGAGCCCGCGATGCTGACCCTCGCCATCGGCAACAAGAACTACTCGTCCTGGTCCATGCGCCCCTGGGTGCTGATGAAGCAGGCCGGCGTGCCCTTCGAGGAACGCAAGGTGCGCTTCGACAACTTCGAGGCGGACGACTCGCAGTTCAAGCAGGCCGTGCTCAAGATCAACCCGGCGGGCCGCGTGCCGGTGCTGCTGGACGACGACTTCGCCGTCTGGGACTCGCTGGCCATCGCCGAATACGTGGCCGAGAAATTCCCTGACCGGGCGCTCTGGCCGCGCGAGCAGCGGGCCCGGGCCCGCGCGCGCAGCGTCTGCGCCGAGATGCACTCGGGCTTCACCGCGCTGCGCAGCCACTGCGGCATGAACATCGAAGGTCCGCTGGCGGAGGTCGGTCGCCGCATCTGGCAGGAGCAGGCGGACGTGCGCAAGGACGTCGAACGCATCGTGCAGATGTGGGCCGAACTGCTGGCACAGCACCGGGGGCCGATGCTGTTCGGCGAATTCAGCGTCGCCGATGCGTTCTACGCTCCGGTGTGCATGCGCTTTCGCACCTATGCCCTGCCCCTGCCGGCCGAGGCCGAGGCGTACGTGGAGCGCGTATGCGCGCTGCCGGCCGTGAAGGCGTGGGTCGCCGACGCGCTGCAGGAGCAGGACTTCGTGCCCTTCGACGAGCCGTACCGCAAGTCGCGCTGAGTCATCGGAGCTTAAACTGCCCCCATGCGAACTTTCCGCGTGGGCGGCGCGGTGCGCGATGCCCTGCTCGGGCGGGCGGTGAACGACACCGACTGGGTGGTGGTCGGCGCAACGCCCGAGGACATGATCGCCGCCGGCTACCTGCCGGTCGGCAAGGACTTCCCGGTCTTCCTGCATCCCGCCACGCGCGAGGAATACGCGCTCGCGCGCACGGAGCGCAAGACCGGCCGCGGCTACCACGGCTTCGCCTTCCACGCCGCGCCCGACGTCACGCTGGAACAGGACCTCGCCCGGCGCGACCTCACGGTGAACGCGATAGCGCAGGCCCCGGACGGCACGCTGATCGATCCCTTCGGCGGCCGGCGCGACCTGCAGGCGCGCGTGCTGCGGCACGTGACCGAGGCCTTCCGCGAGGACCCCGTGCGCATCCTGCGCGTGGCGCGCTTCGCCGCCCGCTTCCACGACTTCAGCCTCGCCCCCGAGACCCTGGAGCTGATGCGCGCGATGGTGGCCGAAGGCGAGGCGGACCACCTGGTGCCGGAACGCGTCTGGCAGGAACTCGCCCGCGGCCTGATGGAGGACCAGCCCTCGCGCATGTTCGAGGTCCTGCGCGGCTGCGGCGCACTCGCCCGCGTGCTGCCCGAAGTGGATCGCCTGTGGGGGGTGCCGCAGCGCGCGGACTACCACCCCGAGGTGGACACCGGCGTGCACAACATGATGGTGCTGGACATGAGCGCGCGCCTGCAGGCGCCGCTGCCGGTGCGCTTCGCCTGCCTGACGCACGACCTGGGCAAGGGCACCACGCCGCCCGAAGTGCTGCCCAAGCACATCGGCCACGAACAGCGCAGCGCCGACCTGCTCAAGAAGGTCTGCAACCGCCTGCGCGTGCCCAACGAATGCCGCGAACTCGCCGACGTGGTCGCTCGCGAGCACGGCAACATCCATCGCAGCGGGGAATGCGGTGCGCCGGCGCTGGTGCGGCTGCTGGAACGCTGCGATGCCTTCCGCAAGCCGCAGCGCTTCGAGCAGGTGCTGCTGGCCTGCGAATGCGACGCCCGCGGCCGGCTCGGGCTGGAGGAACAGCCTTATCCGCAGCGGGACCGGCTGCTGTCAGCGCTGGCGGCGGCGCGAACGGTGGACACTGCGGGGGTGGCGGCGCAAGCCCGCGAGGAGGGCCTGGTCGCGGACCAGATCGGCCAGCGCATCCAGGCCGCGCGCGTGCAGGCGGTGGCGCAGCGGCTTCAGACCAGCAAGGCCAGCGCCGCGTAGTCGCCCACGCGATCGCCCAGGCCGGCCGGCACCAGTTCGCAGCCGTTGGTGAGGGCCGGCAGCTTGCCCGCCAGCTGCGCCTGCAGCCGCGGCAGCAGGTATTCCTGGTTGTGGAGGAAGACGCTCCCGCCCAGGCTGATGCGCCGCAGGTCGAGGACCACCGTGATGTTGTACAGCGCCCGGCCCATGATGCGGCACAGCTCGTCCACGCGGGCCGTGGCTTCCGCTTCGCCGCCGCGGGCGCGCTGCATCAGCGTCGCCGCGTCGGCGCCGAAGCGGCGCGCCACGGCATTGCCGGCGACCAGCGCCTCGAGGTCGCCCACGTTGCCGCAGCCGCACAGCGCATCGTCGTTGTCGCTGACGAACATGTGGCCGCCGTGGCCGGCGTTGCCGTTCTTGCCGCGCAGCACCCGGCCGTCGACGCACAGGCCCATGCCGACGCCGGTGCTCCAGGTGACGTAGGCGCAGTGCTCGTAGCCCTGCAACGCGCCCCAGCGGCGTTCGGCTTCGAGGGCGGAGACGGCGTCGTTCTCCACCCGCACGCCTTCGGTGAACCGGCGGCGCAAGGGGGCTTCGAGCGCTGCCGTCATCCAGTCGTTGGGCAGCCCGCGTGCCGGACCGGCGATGCCGCCGCAGATGTTGGGACTGGCGAGTTCGACCAGCCCCGCGTTCAACACGAAGGGGCCGGCGGAAGAAACGCCGACGCGCTGCACCGTCGAGGGCTCGACGCCGATCTCGCGGCTGGCTTCGTCCACCATCCGGATCACCTGCTGCGCGAGGGCGTCGTTGGCGCCGGTCTTGGCGGTGGGCTCGGCGCGCTTGCCCACCAGCTCCAGGCCGGCTCCGGAGTTGAGGCTGACCGCGATCTTGGTGCCGCCGATGTCGACGCAGGCTTTCATGGCTTCACAGGTACCGGGAGATGGCCGCGGCCACCATGCTCAGGAGGATGGTGGACGTCAGCGGAACGAAGAACTCGCGCCCGAACAGCTTGAAGCGCAGGTCGCCCGGCAGCCGGCCGAAGCCCAGCTTCTGCAGGCCCGGGGACAACCAGCTGATCAAGAGCAGCGCGAGGAAGACGACGATGACCCAGCGAATCATGTGAGCCCTAGTTTGCCTGCATTCACAGGGTATGGGTGCGGTCGCCGGAGCGGAAACCGAGCGCGTCCCAGAACGGGCCGCGATGGAAGGCGATGACCTTGAACAGCTCGCCCATCTCGTGCTCGGCGACCAGGCGCTGGGCGGCGATGCGCTCCTTCTGCAAGGCGGTCTCCAGCAGCTTGGCGAGGCCCGCATTGAGCAGGAAGCGCCCCTGCGTGGTGTAGCCCAGCGTGAGCATGCCCGCCTCCTGCGCCGCCACCGCGATGCCGGTGAAGTTGACGTGGGCGGTGATGTCCTTCTCCCCGGGCGCTTCCAGCGGGTCCGGATCGGCCAGGTGGCCGCGGTGGCACATCAGCGTGCCCATGTGGCGTTGCGCGTGGTAGTACTCAGCTTCCGGGAAGCCGTAGTCGATGAAGAAGGCCGCGCCCGCTTCCAGCCGCTCCGCCAGGCTGCGCACGAACGCCTCGGCCTGCGGGTGGATCTCCGTCAGGTAGTCCTGAGCGCCTTCCGGCTCGATCGGCGGACGCAGTTCGGTGGCGCGATCTTCCCAGGCGAGCCGGCCGTCGTCGACGCGCAGGCCGCGCTCGTGCCAGTTGCCACCTTGGCGCGCCAGCAGCTTCACCGGCATCGCATCGAGCACCTCGTTGCCGACGACCACGCCGCGCACCGTCTGCGGCCACTCGCTGGCCCACTGCACGCGGTCCGGCCAGGGCTGCAGCGTGGCGCGCTGCCGCTCGCGCAGGCTGGCCGAGAGCTCCACGATGGTGTAGCGGCGGATGCGGTCGCCCAGGCACGCCAGCAGTTCGCGGGCCAGCGCGCCCGAACCGGCGCCGAACTCCCAGAGTTCGTCGGTGCCCGTGCGGTCCAGCGCTTCGGCCAGCTGCACGGCCAAGGTGCGGCCGAACAGCGGGCTCATCTCGGGCGCCGTCACGAAGTCGCTGCCGGAAGACGGCAGGCCGCCGAACTTGCGCGAGGTGTTGGCGTAGTAGCCCAGGCCGGGCGCATAGAGGGCCAGCGCCATGTAGCGGTCGAACGGCAGCCAGCCGCCGGCGCGCGCGACCTGTCCGGCCACCAGCTTGTGCAGCGCGCTCGTTACACTCGATCCATGTTGGTTCACCGCCCCATTGTCGACGAATGAGCCCGGGCCGCACCGTTCTCGTCACCGGCGCCGGCCGGCGGCTGGGCCGCGCGATCGCGCTGGACCTGGCCGCGCAGGGCTGGCGCGTCGCGGTGCACTTCCGCGATTCGGAGCACGGGGCCATGCAGACGGTGGAAGCCTGCCGCCAGCACGCGCCGGCCGAAGCCTTCCGCGCCGACCTCGAAAACGAAACGCAGACCCGCGAGCTGTTCGACCAGGTGCTGGCCCGCTTCGGCAGCGTCGATGCCGTCGTGAACAACGCTTCGCAGTTCCAGCACGACAGCGCCCAGACCTTCGGCTACGCGGCGCTGGCCACGCACCTGGCCGCGAACACCGCCGCGCCCGTGGTGCTGGCCCAGTGCCTGGCTGCGCACGCGCGGGAACGCGCGGGAGCCGGGGTGGTGGTCAACCTCCTGGACCAGAAGCTGTGGAACCTCAACCCCGACTTCTTCAGTTACACGCTGTCGAAGGCGGCGCTGCAGGCGGCCACCACCCTGCTCGCCCAGGCGCTCGCGCCGCAGTTGCGCGTGGTGGGCGTCGCGCCGGGGCTCACGCTCACCAGCCACATGCTGTCGCAGGAGCGCTTCGAGCAGCTGCACAAGCTGTCGCCCATCGGCCGCTCCTCCACGCCGGAAGACGTGGCGCACGCCGTGCGCTTCGCGCTGGAGAATCCCGCGCTGACCGGCACCACCCTGCTGGTCGACGGCGGGCAGCACCTCATGAAGTTCGACCGCGATTTCTCGCTGATGCAATGAGCAAGGCCGGCACCCAGATCCTGACGCTCGAAGGCCTGCGCTTCGACGCCAACCTCGGCATCCTGGAACACGAGAAGGAAGCGCCGCAGCCGATCCTGGTCGACGCCGAATTGAACCTCGGCACCCAGCCGCTGCTGCCGCGCGACGACGACATCACCCACGTGCTCGATTACCGCAAGGTGCGCCGCATCATCATCGAGGAATGCACCGCGGTGCACGTCAACCTGCTCGAGACGCTGATCGGCAAGCTCGCGCACCGCCTGATGCAGCTTCCCGGCGTGCTGGGCGTGCGGGTGCGCATCGTCAAGCTGCGGATCTTCGAGGATTGCGAAGTGGCGATCCGGGTCGAGACGGGCCTGTGGTGACGGCCCGCCCGTAGCCTGGCGCTGAGTGCGCGCCGGCGCCGAACCCCCGCATGCCCGCGCTCCCGCGACCTTGACGGCGCGCAAGGTTTCCTGCCGGCACGCGACTAGCATGGTCCGAAGCCCGGCCGCCCGTTAAGAAAACGCTAAGCGCCCCTGCCCATCATCGGCCCTGCTTCAGGAGTTGCCGATGACACACACGATCACCATGCGCATGTCCCTTTGCGCCCTGCTGTTCGCCGCGAGCCTGCCCGCCGCGCGCGCAGCCACCCCTTCCGAGCTGGCCGCCGGCTACGCGGCGCAGGCCGGAACGGCGCCCGTCGCCAGCCGCGGCGAGCAGTTCTTCACCTCCCGCCATGGCCAGGAATGGAGCTGCGCCTCCTGCCACGGCACGCCGCCGACGGGCACCGGCAAGCACGCCGCCACCGGCAAGGCGATCGGCCCGCTGGCCCCGGCGTTCAACGCGCGCCGCTTCACCGATCCGGCCAAGGCGGACAAATGGTTCCGCCGCAACTGCAACGACGTGGTCGGCCGCGAATGCACCGCCGGCGAGAAGGCCGACGTGATCGCGTGGCTGCTGAGCCTCGGGAAGTGAGGACGCGATGCGCACACGCTTGTCCCTCCTCGCGCTCTCGCTGCTCGCCGCGCCCTTCGCGCAGGCAGACGGCTACCGCGCCGCCCCGGCGCTGCCCCAATACGTGCAGGAATGCTCCACCTGCCACATCGCCTATCCGCTGGGCGCGCTGCCGAATGCGTCCTGGCAGCGCCTGCTGCGCACGCTGCCACGGCATTTCGGCAGCGACGCATCGGTCGATCCCGCCACGCTGAAGGCGATTTCCACCTGGGTCGATGCCCATCCGCAGACCTGGAAGCGCGTCGGCGAAGCACCGCCCGAGGACCGCATCACCCGCTCCGCCTGGTTCGAGCGCAAGCACCGCGAGGTGGCACCCGCCACCTGGAAGCTCGCTGCCGTCCGCAGCCCCTCGAACTGCGCCGCCTGCCATCCGCGCGCCGAAGAAGGAGATTTCGATGAACACCGCGTCCGCATCCCCCGCTGAACGCCCCACGCGCACCCTGGTCTGGGATGCGCCGGTGCGCGTCTTCCACTGGCTGATGGTGGCGAGCTTCGCCGTCGCCTGGCTCACTGCGGAGAGCGAGCGCTGGCAGCTGGCCCACGTGACGGCCGGCTACACCATGGCCGGCCTGGTCGCCTTCCGCGTGGTGTGGGGCCTGGTCGGCACCCGCTACGCGCGCTTCACCGCCTTCGTCCGCAGCCCGTGGACGGCGGTGGACTACCTGATGGTCATGCTCTTGGAGCGGCGGCCGCAGCGCCACACCGGCCACAACCCTGCCGGCGGGCTCGCGATCCTGGCCCTGCTGACCCTGGCCGCACTGACCGCTGCCAGCGGGTGGGCGAACTACAACGAGCTCGCGGGCCACTGGATGGAGGACGTGCACGAGGTGCTGGCCAACACGATGCTCGGTCTGGTGGCGCTGCACGTCGTCGCCGTCGTGGCCAGCAGCGCGCTGCACCGCGAAAACCTGGTGGGCGCGATGATCCACGGCCGCAAGCCGGTGCCGCGCGCCCAGGGCATCCGCAGTCCGTGGCGCAGCGTGGCGGCGCTGCTGCTGGCCGCCGTGCTCGCCTTTTGGTGGCTGCAGTGGGAGTCCGCGCCGCAGCAGCCGCAGCCGCAGCAGGAGCGGGCGGCGCATCGGCACAAGCACCAGGGCCACTGAAGGCGTCCATGCGCATCCTGCTGGCCGAAGACGATCCGCTGCTGGGCGACGGCCTGCAATCGGGCCTGCGCCAGCTCGGTTTCCAGGTCGACTGGGTGCGCAGCGGCGACGCTGCCGAACGCGAGCTGTGCGCCGGCGTGCATGCGGCGGCGGTGCTGGACCTGGGCCTGCCGCGCAAGGACGGCCTCGCGGTGCTGGCCGCCGCCCGCGCCCACGGCGTCCACGTGCCCGTGCTGGTGCTGACGGCGCGCGACGCCATCCCGGACCGCATCCGCGGGCTCGATGCCGGCGCCGACGACTACGTGCTCAAGCCGGTGGACCTGCACGAACTGGCCGCCCGGCTGCGCGCCCTGGTGCGCCGCTCCCACGGCCAGCCGCAGGAAGTGCTGCGCGCGCAGGACGTGGAGCTGGACCCCGCCGCGCGCACGGTGCGCAAGGCGGGCCACCTGCTGCAGCTGCCCACCCGCGAGTTCGACCTGCTGCACGCGCTGATGCTCAATGCGGGCCGGGTGCTCACGCGCGAGCAGCTCGAACAGCACCTCTATAGCTGGGGCCGCGAAGTCGAGAGCAATGCGGTGGAGGTGCACATCCATCACCTGCGCCGCAAGCTGGGCGGCGCCTTGATCCACACCGTGCGGGGCGTCGGCTACACGCTGCTGCGGGAGGCGGCCGCGTGTTGAGGCCCACGTCCCTGCGCGGACGCCTGCTGCTGATGGTGCTCGGCGCCTCGCTGGCCGTCTGGCTGGCGGCCGCGGCCGCCACCTGGGTCGATGCGCGCCACGAGCTGGATGAACTGCTCGATGGCCACCTGGCGCAGGCGGCGGCGCTGCTGGCCGCGCGCCAGGTGCGCAAGTTCAAGGACGACGAGCACGTCGACGCCCCGAGCCTGCACCGCTACGGGCCGCGCGTCACCTTCCAGGTGTTCCACGAAGGCAAGCTGGCGCTGCGCTCCCCGTCCGCGCCCGACGAACCCCTGGTGGGCGACGGCGAAGCACCGGTCTCGGGCTTCCATACCGTGGCGATCGGCGACGAGGACTGGCGCGTGTTCGCCACCCGCGGGGCGAAGAACGACGTCCAGGTCTTCGTGGCCGAACAGGTCGCATCGCGCGACGCCATCCTGTACGCGGTGCTGCGCAGCACCCTGTGGCCCATGCTGCTGGCCGTGCCGGTGCTGCTGCTGGCCGGCTGGTGGGCGGTCGCGCGGGGCGTGCGTCCGCTGCGCACCGTGGGCGCGGCGCTGGCGCACCGGCCGGCGGAAGACCTGCGCCCCGTGCACGCCCCCGATGCGCCGGACGAGATGCGCCCGCTGCTCGATGCGCTGAACGGCCTCTTCGGGCGCATCGCGCAGCTGCTGGAACGCGAGCGGCGCTTCACCGGCGACGCCGCGCACGAACTGCGCACGCCGATCGCGGCGATCCGGGCGCAGGCGCAGGTGGCGCTGGGCGCCAGCGCGGAGCCGCAGCGGCGCCAGGCGCTGGAACGCACGCTGGCCG
This sequence comes from Ramlibacter alkalitolerans, assembly GCF_016722765.1. GTDB lineage: Bacteria > Pseudomonadota > Gammaproteobacteria > Burkholderiales > Burkholderiaceae_C > Ramlibacter > Ramlibacter alkalitolerans. The sequence goes on from NZ_JAEQND010000008.1 coordinate 49,388, forward strand.
GCTGCGACCGCGCTTCCCGCGTGCTGGAGCAGTTGCTGATGCTGTCGGGGCTGGAAGCGGAAGCACCGCGCAGCCGCGAGCCGGTCGACCTGTCCGCGATCGCGCAGGCTGCCGTGGCGGACCTGGCCCTGGCCGGCATCGCCCGCCAGCAGAACGTGAGCCTCGCAGCCGGTGCTGGCGCCATCGTCGATGGCAACGAGGCCCTGCTGGCCGCGCTGTGTCGCAACCTGGTGGACAACGCGATCCGCTACAGCCCGCCGGGTGCGCGCATCGAGGTGCGGGTGCGCCGCAACGCCGACGGCGTCCTGCTGGCCGTGGAAGACAGCGGCCGCGGGATGAGCGACGAAGACCTGCAGCGGCTGGGCCAGCGCTTCTTCCGCGCCGAGGGCAGCGAGGCGCCGGGCAGCGGGCTGGGATGGTCCATCGTGCAGCGCATCGCGGCCGCCCACGGCGCCACCGTGCAGGCCCGCCGTTCGCCCCGGCTGGGAGGGCTGTGCGTGGAAGTCTCCTTTCCCGGCGCGCCGCAACCCGCAATGCGAAAATAGCGGCATGAGTGCCGTCTGGATCGACAACGACCCCTCCCCCGCCCCCGCCGCGAAGATCGAGCGCGAGAACCACAAGCTGGAAAAGCGCCTGTGCCGCCTGGTCGGCCAGGCCATAGGCGACTACGCCATGATCGTGCCGGGCGACAAGGTGATGGTCTGCCTGTCGGGCGGCAAGGACAGCTACGCCCTGCTGGACATCCTGCTGAAGCTGCAGCGGCGCGCGCCGGTCGACTTCGGGATCGTGGCCGTCAACCTGGACCAGAAGCAGCCCGGATTCCCGGCGCACATCCTGCCGCAGTACCTGGAAAGCCTGGGCGTGCCCTTCCGCATCGAGGAGCAGGACACCTATTCCATCGTCAAGGACAAGATTCCCGAGGGCAAGACGATGTGCAGCCTGTGCAGCCGGCTGCGCCGCGGCATCCTGTACCGGGTGGCGGGCGAACTGGGCGCGACGAAGATCGCGCTGGGCCACCACCGCGACGACCTGCTGCAGACGCTGTTGCTCAACATGTTCTTCGGCGGCAAGCTCAAGGGCATGCCGCCCAAGCTGCAAAGCGACGACGGCCGCAACGTCGTCATCCGCCCGCTGGCCTACGTGAACGAGAAGGACCTGGTGCGCTGGGCCGAAGTGCGCCAGTTCCCGATCATTCCCTGCACCCTGTGCGGCAGCCAGGAGAACCTGCAACGCCGGCAGGTGGGCGACATGCTGCGCGACTGGGACCGGCGCTTTCCCGGGCGGCTGGACAACATGCTCCACGCCCTGCAGAACGTGGTGCCTTCGCACCTGGCCGACCCGGTCCTGCACGACTTCCGCAACCTGGCGGCCACCGGCGTGCCGAGCGAGGATGGCGACAAGGCCTTCGACCACGAGGAACTCCCGGTGGCGGAGGCCCTGCCCGCCCTGCAGGTCATCAAGCTCTGACGCCGCGCCGGCGCGGCGCCGTCCTGCATGTAAACGCGCCCCACCGGCGGGGGCAACTCTCTACCATTTGGCAGAGATGCGGGGCGCCTGCGCCTCCTTCGGAGGTCCCATGTCGAGCTTGAAGAGATTCCTGCATTTCGGCCTGCTGGCCGCCAGCGCGCTGCTGCTGTCCGGCTGCGCATCCACCTACCTGCTGGACAACCAGGTCCAGTCCTTTTCCCAGCTGGCCGCGATGCCGGCGCCGGCGACGTACCGGTTCGAGCGCTCGCTCTCGCAGCAGGTCGATCCGGCGCAGCAGGCGCTGGAGGCGCTGGCCGATCCCGCCTTGTACAAGGCCGGCTTCCGTCGCGACGACGCCGCGCCGCGCTACAGCGTGCAGGTCGGCGCGCGCACCGAGCGCAGGCTCTCGCCCTATGCGGACCCGTACTGGGGCCCCTGGGGCTGGGGCGGCGGCTGGGGCCTGGGCTTCGGCGGCCGGCACTTCGGCCTGGGCCTGGGCGGCCCGTGGCCGAACACGGACTCCTATTGGTTCCACCGCGAAGTGACGGTGCTGGTGCGCGAGCTGGCGAGCAATCGCGTGGTCTACGAGACGCACGCGATCAACGACGGGCCCTGGCTCGACAACCGCTCGGTGCTGCCGGCGATGTTCGAGGCCGCCTTGCAGGGCTTCCCGAATCCGCCGCAAGGCCCGCGCCGCGTCGACATCCAGGTCGGTGCGGCCGCGAACTGACCGGGATGCGATCCAACGCGTCTGTAAAGTATTTTCCGCGCTGCGGAATGGGCCTCCATACAATGCGACCGATGGAAGCCACCCGCATCATCGCCGTGCGGCATGGCGAGACGGCCTGGAATGTGGATGCGCGCATTCAGGGCCAGCTCGACATCCAGCTGAACGACACCGGGCGATGGCAGGCCCGCCGCGTCGGCTACGCCCTGTCCGGGGAGCAGCTGAGCGCCATCTACTCCAGCGACCTGGGCCGGGCGCACGAGACCGCACGGGCCATCGGCGAAGCCGCGGGCATCCCGGTCATCGCGCATCCGGGCCTGCGCGAGCGGCGCTTCGGCATGTTCGAGGGACGCACCTTCGACGAGATCCAGCGGAACTGGCCCGAGCACGCGCAGAACTGGCGCAAGCGCATCCCCGAATGGCAGCCGCCCGAAGGGGGCGAATCGCTGCTGCAGCTGCGCGAGCGCGTCAACCGCACGGTGCACGACCTCGCCTCGCGCCACAACGGCGAACAGATCGCGATCGTGGCCCACGGCGGCGTGCTCGACACCCTCTATCGCATCGCGACGGGGCAGGCGGTGAATTCGCCGCGCACCTGGCAGCTCCCCAACGGAGCCATCAACCGGCTGCTGTGGACCCCCGAGGGCTTCACGCTCGTGGGCTGGTCGGACACGCAGCACCTGGAACATGCCGCTTTCGACGAAAACACCTCTTTCTGAAGAACTCAAGCGGCTGGTGGGACAGCCCGCCGCCGCCATCGACACCCCCGCGCTGGTCGTCGACCTCGATGCCATGCAGCGCAACCTGAGCCGCATGGCGGAGTTCGCGCGCAAGCACGACATCCGCTGGCGCCCGCACGCCAAGATGCACAAGAGCTCCGCGCTGGCGCGCCTGCAGATGCAGGCCGGCGCCGTGGGCGTGTGCGTGCAGAAGACGGCCGAGGCCGAGGCGATGGCGGCCGGCGGCCTGAACAACATCTACATCAGCAACGAGGTGGTCGCGCCGGCCAAGCTGGCCCGCGTGGCGCAGCTGGCCCATGCGCTGGCGCTGGAACACGGCCAGCTCGCGATCGCGGTGGACAGCCTGGAAGGCGTGCAGCGCCTCGCCAATGCGATGAACGACCGGCGCCAGAGCGGCCCGCCGGCCGTGATCGACGTGTTCGTGGAGATCGATGTCGGGCAGGGCCGCTGCGGCGTGGCGCCGGGGCCGCTGGCGGTGCAGCTCGCGCTGGAGATCCGCAAGCATCCCGCGCTGCGCTTCGCCGGCCTGCAGGCCTACCACGGCAAGGCGCAGCACCTGCGCACGCCGCAGGCGCGGCGGGAGGCGATCGCCCAGGTGGTGCGCGACATGCAGGCCACCCGCACGCTGATCGAACGCGAAGGCATCCCGGTGGACCTGGTCACGGGTGCCGGCACGGGCAGCATGGTGTGCGAGGCGGCGAGCGGCGTCTACGGCGAGTTGCAGGCCGGCTCCTTCCTGTTCATGGACGCCGACTATGGCGCCAACGAGCGCGACCCGGCGCAGCCGCAGTTCGAGCACGCGCTGTTCGTGAAGTCGCAGGTCATGAGCGCCGGCCCGCAGCATGCGGTCTGCGATGCGGGGCACAAGAGCCACGCGATCGACTCGGGCCTGCCCAAGGTGCTCACGCTGCCCGCCACCGGCGAGCTCGATTACCTGAATGGCGGCGACGAGCACGGCGTGCTGAAGCCCGCGCGCGGCAACACGCGCGTGCCCCGGCTGGACGAGACGATCTGGCTGATCCCGGGCCACTGCGATCCGACGGTGAACCTGCACAACTACCTGATCGGCGTGGTGGGTGGCCTCGAGCGCGGGCGCGTGGACAAGATCATCCGGGTTGACGCCAGAGGCGCGCTGACGTGATTCCGCTAGGCTGGCGGTGAGCCGCGCGAACCCCAGCGTTTCCTGATCGGTCGCGCCGGCCGGAGAAAACGGCGCGCCCCATGTCCTTGAGTCCGAGCCAGGTCATCGTCCTCGCGACACCGGTGTTCCTGCTGCTGATCGCGCTGGAATACGCCTGGGGCCGGCGGCGCGGCCGCGACACCTACCGGCTCAACGACGCCATCAACAGCATCTCGCTGGGCATGCTGAGCGAGGCGAGCGGCGCGCTGCTCGCGGTCTTCCGCATCGGCATCTACACGGCGCTGGCCGGCCACATCGCGCTCTGGCGCAACGACGCGTTCTGGCTCTCCCCGGCGGGCTGGCTGCTGGCGCTGCTGGCCTACGACTTCTGCTACTACTGGCAGCACCGCACCGGCCACCGCGTCGCGCTGTTCTGGGCCGCGCACGTGGTGCATCACCAGAGCCAGGACTACAACCTCTCCACGGCGCTGCGCCAACCGAGCACCTACCCGTTCCTGAACTGGGTCTTCTACGTCCCGCTCGCGCTGGCGGGCGTGCCGCCGCTGGTGTTCGCGGTGGTGGCGCTGGTGGACCTGCTGTACCAGTTCTGGGTCCACACCGAGCACGTCGGCAAGCTCGGCTGGTTCGACCGCTGGTTCTGCTCGCCCTCCAACCACCGGGTACACCATGCCGTGAACGACGGCTACCTCGATCGCAACTACGGCGGCATCCTGATCGTGTGGGACCGATTGTTCGGCACCTTCCGCGAGGAAGGCGAGCGCTGCGTCTACGGCACGCGCGCGCCGCTGCAAAGCTGGGACCCCCTGTGGGCCAACCTGGAAGTGTTCGCGGCCCTGGCGCACGACAGCTGGCACGCGCGCGTCTGGGGCGACAAGCTGCGCGTGTGGATCAAGCCGCCGGGGTGGCGGCCGGCGGATGTGGCCGAGCGCTTCCCGCGGCCGGCGTTCGCGCTGGAGCGGGTGACGCGCTTCCACCCGCCCATGTCGAAGGGCATGGCCTGGTTCGTCGGCGTGCAGTTCGTGGCGATCCTTGGCGGGGTCGCGCTGTTCCTGTGGCATGCCGACCAGATGCCGCTGGCGCGCGCCGGCTTGTGGCTCGCGCTGCTCACGGCCGCCCTGTGGGCCGTGGGGGCGGTGATGCAGGGGCGCATCACGATCGTGAAGGTGCTGCTGATGGAAGTCGCGGCGCTGGCGGGCAGCGTCGCTTTCGTAGGCTGGCGGTGACGCGCGCCAGCGCCGGAACCCCAGCGCTCCGCGCATCGCTGGGGTTTCGCTGCGCTCCACCGCCAGCCTACAGGAACGCTCCCGTTCAGGAATCGAACAAGCCACCCTCCGGCCGCGGCGGCGTGACGCCCAGGTGCCGGTACGCCGCCATCGTCGCCACGCGCCCGCGCGGCGTGCGCTGCAGGTAGCCTTGCTGGATCAGGTACGGCTCGATCACGTCCTCGATCGTGTCGCGTTCCTCGCCGATGGAGGCCGCGACGTTGTCCAGGCCCACGGGGCCGCCGTCGAAGCGGTGGATCACCGCCTCCAGCAGCTTGCGGTCCATCAGGTCGAAGCCCTGCGGATCGACGTCGAGCATCGCCAGCGCCTTCTGCGCGATCTCGCGCGAGATGTGGCCGGTGCCCTTCACGTCGGCGTAGTCGCGCACGCGGCGCAGCAGGCGGTTGGCGATGCGCGGCGTGCCGCGCGAGCGGCGGGCGATCTCGGAGGCGCCTTCGGCATCGATCGGTGCCTTGAGCAGGCCCGCGCTGCGGTTGACGATGAAGGTCAGTTCCTCCGCCGTGTAGAACTCCAGCCGCGCCACGATGCCGAAGCGGTCGCGCAGCGGGTTGGTCAGCATCCCCGCGCGCGTGGTCGCGCCCACCAGCGTGAAGGGCTGCAGGTCCAGCTTGATCGAGCGCGCCGCCGGCCCTTCGCCGATCATGATGTCGATCTGGTAGTCCTCCAGCGCGGGATAGAGGATCTCCTCCACCACCGGCGACAGGCGATGGATCTCGTCGATGAACAGGACGTCGTTGCGTTCCAGGTTCGTCAGCAGCGCCGCCAAGTCCTTGGGCTTTTCCAGCACCGGGCCGGAGGTCTGGCGAAGGTTCACGCCGAGTTCGTGCGCGATGATGTGCGACAGCGTCGTCTTGCCCAGGCCCGGCGGCCCAAACAGCAGCACGTGGTCCAGCGCCTCGCCGCGCTTGCGGGCCGCGCCGATGAAGATCTCCAGCTGCTCGCGCGTCTTGGCCTGGCCCACGTACTCGGCGAGGCCCTTGGGGCGCAGCGCGCGCTCCAGCGCTTCCTCCGCCGGCGACACCGGCGCCGCGGAAACGACCCGCTTGGCGGGCGGCGGCGGAACGAAGTCGTCCGTCTGGATCGTCATCGGGCCAGGGCCTTCAGCGCCTGCTTGATGCCGTCGCTCACGCTGGCGTCCTTGGGCAGCGACTTCAGGGCCGCCCGCGCCTCCTTGTCGCTGTAGCCCAGGGCCACCAGCGCCTGCAGGATGTCGGCCTGGTTGTCGTCGACCACCGCGTGGCCGATGGTCCCGAGGTCGGCGCCGATCTTGCCCTTGAGTTCCAGCAGCAGGCGCTCCGCCGTCTTCTTGCCGATGCCGGGGATCTTCACCAGCCGGCTCGCATCCTGCTGGGTGACGGCCTGGCCGATGTCGCCCACGCTCATGCCGCTCAGGACGGCCAGCGCGGTGCGCGGGCCCACGCCCGAAATCCGGATGAGCTGGCGGAAAGCCTCGCGCTCGCCGGCGGAACCGAAGCCGAACAGGATCTGCGCGTCCTCGCGCACGACGAAGTGCGTCAGCAGCGAGACCTTCTCGCCCACGCCGGGCAGGTTGTAAAACGTACTCATGGGGACATCGACTTCGTAGCCGACGCCGTGGCAGTCCACCAGTACCTGCGGCGGGTTCTTCTCGCTCAGCGTCCCCGTCAGTTTGCCTATCATTGCGATCCTTCTGACGGGATTATCACGTTGATTCTCCGACACGCCTTCAGCCCCCTGAACAACAGCCGGCTCGCGCACCTGTGCGGCCCCATGGACGAACACCTCAGGACCATCGAGGAGGCGCTCACCGTCAGCATCACGCACCGCGGCGAGCATTTCCGCGTCGAAGGACCCAAGGCCAAGGCCGACCGCGCACTGAACGTGCTGCAGGCCATGTACGAGATGTCCGGGCGCAGCATCTCCAAGGAAAAGGTGCAGCTGATGCTGGCCGGCGACGTCGCCATGGAGGAGGACGCCGAAGGCGCGCAGGTGCTGCACACGCGCCGCTCCGACCTGAAGGCGCGCACGCCCAACCAGAGCGTGTACCTGGACAACATCGCCAGCCACGACATCACCTTCGGCATCGGCCCCGCCGGCACGGGCAAGACTTACCTGGCCGTGGCCTGCGCGGTCGACGCGCTGGAGCGCGCCGCGGTGCAGCGCATCGTGCTCACGCGGCCGGCGGTGGAGGCGGGCGAGAAGCTCGGCTTCCTGCCCGGGGACCTGACGCAGAAGGTCGATCCCTACCTGCGGCCGCTGTACGACGGCCTGTACGACCTCATGGGCTTCGACCGCGTGACCAAGGCCTTCGAGCGCAACGCGCTGGAGATCGCGCCGCTGGCCTTCATGCGCGGGCGCACCCTGAACAACGCCTTCGTGATCCTCGACGAGGCGCAGAACACGACGCCGGAGCAGATGAAGATGTTCCTCACCCGCATCGGCTTCGGCAGCAAGGCGGTGGTCACGGGCGACATCAGCCAGATCGACCTGCCCAAGGGCTCGCTGTCCGGGCTGGTCGATGCGGAACGCGTGCTCAAGCGCGTCAACGGCATCGCGCACACGCGCTTCACCAGCGCCGACGTGGTGCGGCACCCGCTGGTGGCGCGCATCGTGGACGCCTACGACGCGGCGCGCAAGGGCGACAAGTGACGCTGCAGCTGTCGCTGCAGTTCGGCCGCTTCCCGAACGCGGCCGAACATCGCCGGATCGTCACGCCAGCGCGCGCCCGGCGCTGGGTCGGCATGGCCTTGCAGGGGCCGGCGGAGATCGCCGTGCGCATCGTCGGCGCGGAGGAAGGGCAGGCCCTCAACCGCGAATACCGCGGCAAGGACTATGCGACCAACGTGCTGACCTTCGACTACACGCGCGAGCCGGTGGTGGCGGCGGACCTGGTGCTGTGCGCGCCGGTGGTGGAGCGCGAGGCGAAGGAACAGGGCAAGGCGCTGGAGGCGCACTACGCGCACCTGCTGGTGCATGGCGCCTTGCATGCGCAGGGCTACGACCATGAACGCGGCGAGCGCGAGGCGCTGGAGATGGAGGCGCTGGAGGTGCTGCTGATGGGGGCGCTGGGGTATCCGGATCCGTATTGACGGTTTCGCTCCTGAGGCAAGCTCTTTCGTCATTCCCGCGAAGGCGGGAATCCCGGGCTTCCGGGCCGCGCGCACGCGGTTCTGGATCCCCGCCTGCGCGGGGATGACGGGTTTCCCTTGCGTCATTCCCGCGAAGGCGGGAATCCAGGGCTTCCGGTCCGGCGTGCGGTCCCCGACAGCCGCCCGAACGCTGGGGTTCGCGCTTCGCGGCTCACCGCCAGCCTACGAAAGCGGAAAGCACACCCCGACCCCGTAGGCTGGGGTGAGCCGCGCCAGCGCGCGAACCCCAGCTAACGCACCGCCAACGGAATCGTCACCGGCCCGTCGTTCACCAGGTGCACCTGCATGTCCGCCGCGAACTCCCCCGTCTGCACCACGGGATGCGCGGCCCGCGCCTGCTGCACGAAATGCTCGTAAAGCCGCCGCCCCTCCTCCGGCGCCGCCGCGTTGGTGAAACTGGGCCGGTTCCCTCCGCTCGTGTCGGCGGCCAGCGTGAACTGGCTGACCACCAGCAGCCCACCGCCCACATCCTGCACGCTGCGGTTCATCTTGCCGGCATCGTCGCTGAAGATGCGCAGCTTCAGCAGCTTGGCGAGCAGCTTGTCGGCCTGCACCTGCGTGTCGCCGCGCTCGGCGCACACCAGCACCAGCAGGCCCGGCCCGATCTCGCCGATCGTGCGATCCGCCACCACCACCTTCGCTTCGCGCACCCGTTGAATCAGGGCCAGCATCAGATCAGGTCCTCCTCGTCCTGCGAGTGCGCTTCCACGTCCATGGGCAGCAGCTGGATCGTGCAGCGCAGCCCCGGCACGGCGCTCATGAGCGCCTGTTCCACCGCGCCGCGCACGGCCGCGGCGCGGCCCAGGGTCCAATGGGCCGGCATGTGCATGTGCAGGTCCACGAAGCGGCGGCTGCCCGAGCGCCGCGTCGACACGTGGTCGAAGCGGATGGTGCGGTGCTTGAACTGCAGCAGGGTCTTCTGGATGTCCTCGATCACGTCCTGCTCCAGCGACTGGTCCATCAAGCCCTGCGCGGAGCGCCAGACGAGATGCACGCCCTCGCGCAGGATGTTCAGCGCGACGCCGATCGCGAGCACGGGATCGAGCCACAGCCAGTCGGTGAGCGCCACCAGGCTGATGCCGACGACCACGCCGACCGAGGTCCAGACGTCGGTGAACAGGTGGCGCGCGTCGCCTTCCAGCGCCATCGAGCGGTGCTGGCGCGAGGACTGCAGCATGGCCCACGCCAGCGCCCCATTGAGCGCGGAACTCAGCACCGACAGGGCGAGGCCGATCCCGAGCTGCGCCAGCGGCTGCGGATCCAGCAGGCGCAGCACCGCCGCCCAGAGGATGCCGGCGGCCGCCACCATGATCATCAGGCCCTCGAAGCCGGCGGAGAAGTATTCCGCCTTGTGGTGGCCGTAGGGATGGCCGGCGTCGGCCGGGCGCTGGGCGATCTTCACCATCAGCAGGGCGAACACGGCGCTGGCCAGGTTGACGAGCGACTCCATCGCGTCGGACAGCAGGCCGACGGAGTCCGTCAGCCACCAGGCGAGCGTCTTCAGGGAGATGGTGAGCACGGCGACGGCTATCGACCATCGCAGCAGCACCTGCGGCGCCAGGCGGCCGGCGGAACTGGCAAGAGACATGCCGCGATTGTGCCGGCAGCCCGCATGCCAGAATCCGCGCATGCGCCTGCCCGGCCGCCATCGCGCCGCCCTCGCACTGTGGGTCCTGCTCACCGCGCTCGGTGGCGCGGCGCTGGCGCGCCTGCAACTGGCCCACCTGCAGGACCTGTTCGAGACCGACGCGCGCATCGCGCACCGCTTGCTGAGCCAGCGCGTGGTGCAGCACGAGGCGGTGCTCGCCACCGTGGCACTGCTGCAGCCGCCGGCCGGCGCCGAGGCCGCGGAACAGCGCCTGCCCGCCCTCTACCCGCAGATCCTGTCGGTGCAGCGGCGCGAGCGCGATGCGCAATGGAACGACGCGCTGCTGGCCGCGGCCGAAGCGCGCTCGCGCGTGGCGGGCCGGCCCGCGCTGGCCGACGTGGACTTCGCGCGCGGCCGGTACCGCGTGGTGCTGGCCGCGGCGCCGGCCAGCTTCGCCGCCACCTTCGACCTGCAGAAGGTCGTGCCCTGGAACGAGTGGCCCATGGACCCGCCGACCAGCCCGGTGCGCGTGACCCTGGAACACGGCGGCCAGCAGTTCCTGCTGCAGCCCGGGGCCGAACGCGCCGGGCTGTGGAGCCTGTCGTTCCACAAGCACCTGGCCGCCGAGAGCCAGCCCTTCGACCTGGTGGCCCGACGCGCCGTCGGCTGGGCCGACCTGCCGTGGCGCTGGATCGCCCTGTGGGCGCTCGCCATGGCCGCCGGCGTGGCGGCCTGGCACTGGCTGCGGGCGCAGCGCGCGGAGCGTCGCCGGGCAGAGGAGCTGCTGCGCCTCGGGCAGGTCGCACGCCTGAACACGCTGGGCGAACTGGCGGCCGGCATGGCGCATGAACTCAATCAGCCCCTGGCCGCGCTGCTGGCGAACACGCAGGCCGCGCGCCGCCTGCTGCAGGACGAGCCGCCCGAGCTGGAGACGGCGCGCGGCGCCATGCGGCAGGCCGAGGAGCAGGCGCGCCGCGCCGCCGACGTGCTGGGGCGGCTGCGCCGCGGCGTTGAGCGACCCCCCACGGGTGCCGCGCTGCAGCCGGTGGTGCTGTCGCGGGCGGTGCGCAATGCGCTGTACCTGCTGGAGCCCGAGTTCGCGCGCCGGCAGGTCGCGCCGCGGCTGGAGACGGGCGAGCAGGAGATCGCCGTGAAGGCCGAGCCGGTGGCCCTGGAGCAGATCATCCACAACCTGCTGACCAACGCGCTGCAGGCGCTGGAGCAGGTGCCGCCGGCCGAGCGCAGCCTCTCGGTGCGGGTGGAGCAGGAGTCCGGCCAGGGCGCGCTGACCGTGGGCGACAGCGGCCCGGGCATCGCCCCCGAGGTGTTGCCGCGCATCTTCGAACCCTTCTTCACCACCCGCGAGCACGGCCTCGGGCTGGGCCTGAGCCTGTGCGAGAGCCTCGCCGCCGGCATGGGCGGACGCCTGGGCGTGCAGGCGCGCAGCCCGCGCGGCGCCGCCTTCACCTTGCGGCTGCCGCTGGCCTCCGCATGAACGCACCGCTGTCTCCCCTTGTGCACCTGGTCGACGACGACGATGCCGTGCGCGCCAGCCTGGCGCTGCTGATCTCCACCGTGGGCCTGCGCGTGCAGGGCTGGGGCGACCCGCAGGCCTTCCTGCGCGAGTTCCCGCGCCAGGACATCGGCGCCATCGTGCTGGACGTGCGCATGCCGGGCATGAGCGGGCTCACGCTGCTGGAGACGCTGGCCTCGCAGGGCGTGGACCAGCCGGTGATCATGCTCACCGGCCACGGCACGGTGGAGATGTGTCGGCGCGCCTTCAAGGGCGGCGCGGCCGAATTCCTGGAGAAGCCCGTCGACGACGAGGCGCTGCTCGAGGCGCTGCAGCAGGCCGTGCGCCAGCACGTGCGCTCGCGCGAGCGGGTGGCGGCGGACCGTGCGGCGCGCGAGCGCTATGCGCAGCTCTCCGAGCGCGAGCGCGAAGTGGCGGGCCTGATCGTGGAGGGCCTCACGAACAAGGAGATCGGGCGGGCCCTGGCCCTGTCGCCCCGCACCGTGGAGACGCACCGCGCCAACCTGTTCGCCAAGCTGCAGGCCGAATCGCTGGCGCAGCTGGTGCGCCGCTATGCCGCGCTGATCGCCGAGGACGGCGGCGCTTCGTAGCCCGGGGCCGCTCCGTAGATCTACGGAGTCCAGCGCGTAGCCGGCCGAATGGTGCAGCCGCGGGGGCCTGCCTACAGTTCTCCCCACGGCCTGCCCCGGGCCGCCAACACGAACCGGAGAACTCCATGCGCCTCATCGTTTCCACCCTCGCCGCCTCCCTGGCCCTGGCCGCCACCGCCGCTTCCGCCCAGGCGGTGCGCACCGAGCGCAGCATCACGGCCCAGCTCGCCCAGCAGATCGCCACCGAGGCCGTGAATGCCTGCGCCGCGAACGGCTACGCGGTGGCGGCCACGGTGGTCGACCGCGCCGGCATCGTCCGCGCCGTGCTGCGCGCCGACAACGCCGGCCCGCACACGCTGGCCTCCAGCGAGCGCAAGGCCTGGACCTCGGCCTCCGCCCGCAACGCGACGCAGGCCATGATGCTGGGCGCGCAGTCCAACCCCGCCGGCGCCAACCTGGTGTACCTGCCCGGCTTCCTGCTGCTGGGGGGCGGTGTGCCGATCAAGGCCGGCAACGACACGATCGGTGCGGTGGGCGTCGGCGGCGCGCCGGGTGGCCACCTCGACGAGCAGTGCGCCAACGCCGCCATCGACAAGGTCAAGGCGCAACTGCAGTGAAGCTGCATCACCTGCTCATGGCAGCCGCCTTCGCGGCAGGCGCGTGCGCACAGGCGCAGGTCGGCCCCAGCACGGCGGAAGCGGCCCGCTACCAGGGCCTGCATGCAGCGGCGCATGCGGGCGACGCCGCCCGCGTCGCCAGCCTGGCGGCGGCCCGCGGCGAGCTGAATGCGCGCGACGGCCACGGACGCACGCCGCTGCACGTCGCCACCTTCGCGAAGCAGCGCGGCGCGATCCAGGCGCTGGCCAAGGCCGGCGCCGACCTGGACCTGCTGGAACACGACCGCTACGACGCCGTCACGATCGCCTCGGTGGCGAACGACGAGGAAACGCTGCGCCTGCTGCTCTCCCTCGGGGCCAGTGCGAAACAGGTGACCAGCCGCTACGACGGCACGGCGCTGATCGCGGCGGCCCACCTGGGGCATGCGGGCGTGGTGCGGCAGCTCATTGCCGCCGGCGCCCCGCTGGACCACGTCAACAACCTGCACTGGACGGCCGCGATCGAGTCCGTCGTGCTGGGCGACGGCGGCCCGCGCCACCAGGACACGCTGCGGGCGCTGATCGCCGCCGGCGCCAACCTGCAGCTCGCCGACCGCGAAGGCCGCACGCCGCTGCAGCTGGCCAAGGCGCGCGGGTACGCGGAGATGGTGAAGATGCTGGAGGCGGCCGGGGCGCGCTGATTCAGTTCGGCCGGCCCGGATAGATCATCAGGGCCGGCGCGACCTGGGCGAGCGCAACGAAATCGCGGTCGTTGTGCACCAGCAGCGCGCCATGCTCCAGTGCGATGGCGGCGATCAGGCAGTCGTTCCGCTTTCGGATGGTGAGCCCGGTCGCCCGGGCCGACCTGTGCAACTGCGCCGCAATCTCGTACGTCGAGAGTTCGCGCGGCTCCAGGATGAGCGTGGACCACAGCACCTGCCGCATGCGCTCGTATTCGGATTCCAGCCGGATGCCTTGCAGGACCTCCTGGAAGATGATGCCCGTGGTGGCGATCTCCTCGTGATCGTCGCGCATCTGGACGAAGCGCGTTGCCTCGGTGGAACGGCCCCGGTGCGAGTCGATCCAGACGCTGGAATCGAGCAGCAGCATCACTTCTTCTTGCCGCGCGGGGGCCTGGCATCCGGCAGCGGGGGAGCCACCTTGTAGCCGGCCACGCCTTGTTCGACCCGGTACTTGCCTGGTTCTTCCCCGGGATCCGTCTTCGGGTCGTAGTCGGGCCAGTAGGTGTCTTCCGTGGCGAGGCCCCAGATATCCCGCAGCCGAGGGCGCCTGGCCCGCGCCACCATCTCGCGCAAGGCGCGGTCGACGACTTCCCGCTTGGTGCGGGCACCGGAAACCTGCATCGCCTGGGCGATCAGGTTCTCGTCGATGTCGATGTTGGTCAGCACCCCACGCACTATATAAGGCGTGTACAGCTTGTCAACGCTGCCTATCCGAGCACGACCCGCGCGAACTTGCGCTTGCCCACCTGCACCACGTAGGTGCCGGCCTCCAGCTTCAGCCCCTTGTCGCTCACGGGCGACTGGTCGATGCGGACCCCGCCGCCGTCGATCAGCCGGTTGGCCTCCGAAGTGGAGGGGGCCAGCCCCGCCTGCTTCAGGAGTTGCGCGATTCCCAGCGGCGCGCCGGCGAGTCTCAACTCCGGGATTTCGTCGGGCACCCCGCCCTTGCTCCGGTTGACGAAATCCTGCTCCGCGCCCTCGGCGGCCGCGGCGTCGTGGAAGCGGGCGGTGATCTCCTTGGCCAGCATCACCTTGGCGTCGCGCGGATTGCGCCCGGCTTCGACTTCCCGCCGCAGGGCGGCGATCTGCGCCTCGCTGCGAAATGACAAAAGTGTGTACCAGCGCCACATCAGGGTGTCAGAAATGGACATCACCTTGGCGAACATCGTGTTTGCGTCTTCGGCGATTCCGATGTAGTTGCCCTTGCTCTTGGACATCTTCTCGACGCCGTCCAGGCCTTCCAGCAGCGGCATGGTCAGGATGCACTGCGGCTCCTGGCCGTATTCCCCCTGCAGGTGGCGGCCCATGAGCAGGTTGAACTTCTGGTCGGTGCCCCCGAGTTCCAGGTCGCTTTTCAGCGCCACGGAGTCGTAGCCCTGCATCAACGGATAGAGGAACTCGTGGATGGAGATCGGCGTGCCGGCCTTGAAGCGCTCGTGGAAGTCGTTGCGCTCCATCATGCGCGCCACGGTGTACCTGGCCGCCAGCTGGATCATCCCTCGGGCGCCCAGCGGGTCGCTCCATTCGCTGTTGTAGCGAAGTTCGGTGCGGGCCGGATCGAGGATCTTGTCGGCCTGGGCGCGGTAGGTCTCCGCATTGACCTTGATCTGTTCCGCCGTCAGCGGGGGGCGGGTGGTGTTGCGCCCGGACGGGTCGCCGATCATCGACGTGAAGTCGCCGATCAGGAAGATCACGGTGTGGCCCAGATCTTGCAGCTGGCGCAGCTTGTTCAAGACGACCGTGTGCCCGACATGAATGTCGGGGGCGGTCGGGTCCAGACCCAGCTTGATCCGCAGCGGCACCCCGGTCGCCTCGGAGCGGGCCAGTTTCCGGACCCAGTCGTCCTGCGGGATCAGCTCCTCCGCCCCCCGCAAGGTGACCGCCAAGGCCTCCCGGACCTTTTCCGATACCGGGAATTTTTGTGTAACAGCTTCTTGATTCATAAGGGGTTTTACAGGGGGCGGCGCCGCTGAGGTCGGTATACTGCGGCTCGTTTTGTGTCTGCCGATTCTAGTTGCGGCAGGTTTTATCTCTCCCCGCCATCGGCGCGCACCGCGCAATGGTGAAGGGAATCGCCCGGCAAAGGTGTAGGACGCCTCCTGCACACCGGGACAAGAATTGGGACGAAGACGTTGAAGCAAACTTGGTTGACCGCGGGGGAGCGGATCCTTGCGCGTGCAGGCCACGCGCTGGAGCACCACCCCCGCCAGGTCACGGCGCTCGTGGCCGCCCTGCTCCTGACCGCCGGAGGTGGCGCCTTCGCCGTGGCTTCCCTCGGCCCGGATCCCTCCCTGCTGCCGGTGCGCGAAGTGCTCGAGACCGTGCAGCCCCTGTCGCTGCAGGAACAGGCGGAGGCGCTGGACGCCCACCGCTTCAGCCTCTTCACCAACGAAGCGGTGCGCTCCTCGGACACCGCCGAATCGCTGCTGGCGCGCCTGGGCGTGAACGACCCGGCCGCGGCGGATTTCCTGCGCCAGGACCCGATCGCCCGACCGCAGGTGCTGGGCACCCCCGGCCGGCTGGTCGTCGTCGAGGCCGATGACGGCCGCAGCCTGCTGCGCCTGACGGTGCGCTGGGCCGCCGACGAGGCGAGCTTCAAGCGCCTGGTGGTCGAGCGCCAGCCGTCCGGCAGCTTCGCCAGCCGCATCGAGACCGCGCCGCTGGTCGCCTCCCTGCGCGTGGGCAGCGGCAGCATCCGCAACACGCTGTTCCAGGCGGTCGACGAAGCCGGCATCCCGGATGCCGTCACCAACCAGCTGGTGGACATCTTCTCCGGCGACGTCGACTTCCACCGCCTGCGCGGCGGCGATCGCTTCGCCGTGGTGTACGAGACGCTCGAAGCCGACGGCGAGCCGATGCGCACCGGCCGCGTGGTCTCGGCGCAGTTCGTCAACGCCGGCCGGCAGCTCGAAGCCCTATGGTTCCAGCAGCCGGGGCAGCGCGGCGGCTACTTCGATTTCCAGGGCCACAGCCTGGAGCGCACCTTCCTCGCCTCGCCGATGGAAGTCACCCGCATCACCAGCGGCTTCTCGATGCGCTTCCACCCGATCCACCACACCTGGCGCGCCCACACGGGCGTGGACTACGGCGCGCCCAGCGGCGCCCCGGTGCGCACGATCGGCGACGGCCAGGTGCAGTTCACCGGCGTGCAGAACGGCTACGGCAACGTGATCGAGGTCGACCACGGCAAGGGCAACACCACCCTGTACGCCCACCTGAGCCGCATCGACGTGCGCCGCGGCGACGTCGTCCAGCGCGGCCAGCGCATCGGCGCGGTCGGCTCGACCGGCTGGGCCACCGGGCCGCACCTGCACTTCGAATTCAAGGAACAGGGCGTGCAGCGCGATCCGCTGGAAGTGGCGCGCCGCCATGTCGCCCCGGTGGAACTGACGGCGCAGGCCCGCCCGCAGTTCGACCGCGTGGCCAACGCCATGCGCACGCAACTCGCCGTGGCCGCCTCGGCCAACATGCTGGCCTCGGCGCGCTGAAGCCGGGTCGCCGAGCCGTCGTTCCCGCGAAGGGCGCCCCTGCTTCGTCATTCCCGCGAAGGCGGGAATCCAGGGCGTCCCCCTGAAGCGTCGTCATTCCCGCGAAGGCGGGAATCCAGGGCGCCCTGGGTCCCCGCCTTCGCGGGGATGACGTAGCTGCCCCTGCGTCTTCGCCTGCACCGGATGACGTAGCTGCCCCTGGGTCCCCACCTCCCCGCCGACGACGTAGCATGCAGCCCATGGCGGACCTCTTCATCGGTCTGATGTCCGGCACCTCCATGGACGGGGTGGACGGCGTCGTCGCGGATTTCTCCTCCGGGGGCGTGCGGGTGCTGCAGCACGCGACGAGCGGCTTCGATGCCGGCCTGCGGGCCGAGCTGATGGCGCTCAATGCCTCCGGGCCCGACGAACTGCACCGCGCCTGGCTGGCCGGCAATGCGCTGATGCGGGTGTACGCCGAAGTGGTAGCCAAGCTCCTCGCCGGGGCCGCGCTCCAGCCTGAGGCCATCGACGCCATCGGCGCCCACGGCCAGACGGTGCGCCATCGCCCCGGGATGTTCGACGGCACCGGCTACACGATCCAGCTCGCGCAACCCGCGTTGCTGGCGGAACTGGCCGGCATCCGCGTCGTGGCCGACTTCCGCAGCCGCGACGTCGCGGCGGGCGGCCAGGGTGCGCCGCTGGCGCCCTTCTTCCACCAGGCGGTGTTCTCGCGGCCCGGCACGACGGTGGGCGTCCTGAACATCGGTGGCATCTCCAACGTGACGCTGCTGCGCGCCGAGGGCAGCATGCAGGGCTTCGACTGCGGGCCGGGCAACGCCCTGATGGACGCCTGGTGCCTGCAGCACACCGGCCGGCCCTACGACGACGACGGCCGCTGGGCCGCCAGCGGGCGCGTGCTGCCGGACCTGCTCGCCGCCCTGCTGGCCGAGCCCTACTTCGCCCAATCGCCGCCCAAGAGCACCGGCCGCGACCTGTTCAACCGGCCCTGGCTGGATGCGCACCTGAAGAACTTCGCCGCCGCCGCACCGCAGGACGTGCAGGCGACGCTCACGGAGCTGACCGCGCGCGCCTGCGCCGGCGATATCCAACGGCACGCCGCGGGCCTGCAGCGCCTGATCGTCTGCGGCGGCGGCGCCCTCAACGGCGAGCTGATGCGGCGCCTGGCTGGCCTGCTGCCGCTGGCCCAGGTCGTCTCCAGCGCGCAGGAAGGCCTGCCGCCGCTGCAGGTGGAAGCGGCCGCCTTCGCCTGGCTGGCGATGAAGTGCGTGCAGGGGGAAAAACTGGACCTGGAAAGCACCACGGGCGCCAGAGGCGCCCGTGTGCTGGGTGGAATCTATTCCGCGTAGGCTGGCGGTGACGCGCGAAGCGCCGGAACCCCAGCGCTGCTGCGTCTATCGCTCTCCCGCTCCCGCCTCAGTGCTCGCCCGGCGAGAAGCTCGAGCCGCAGCCGCAGGTGCTCTGCGCGTTCGGGTTCTTGATCACGAACTGCGCGCCCTGCAGGTCTTCCTTGTAGTCGATCTCGGCGCCCACGAGGTACTGGTAGCTCATGGCGTCGATCAGCAGCGAGACGCCGTTCTTCTGCATCACGGTATCGTCGTCGTTGGCGATCTCGTCGAACGTGAAGCCGTACTGGAAGCCCGAGCAGCCACCGCCCTGCACGAACACGCGCAGCTTGAGCTCCGGGTTGCCTTCCTCGGCGATCAGTTCGGCAACCTTGTTCGCCGCGCTGTCGGTGAAGATCAGCGGGGCGGGCATTTCGTGCGTGACTTGTTCGGCGACTGCGCTCATGGGCTCTCTTTCGACGGTATCGACCCCAATGGTAAGCCGGCCGCAGCTCGGCCGTCCATCAGGCGTTCTTTGTCGCCAGCTTCAGTAAGGGCTTTTCATCCTCGGTGGAGGCCTCCCCTGCCATCAGCGGCTTCAGGGAACCACAGATGGTGGCACCCTGGTGCATCTCAAGGGCGACATAGGAGACGTCGCCGTCGATCTTCGCCCGCGGCTGCAGTTCCAGCAGTTCGCGCGCATGCACCGGGCCGCGCACGGTGCCGTTGATGATCACGTGGTCGGCGACGATGCCGCCCTGCACGACCGCGGCTTCGGAGATCACCAGCAGGCTGCCGTCTTCGGAGGTGGCGTGGATGTCGCCGAAGACCTCGCCGTCGACGCGCAGGCCTTCGTTGAACTTCATGTTGCCATCGATGTGCGTGCCCTGGGCGATCAGGCTCTTGATGGGCGGCTGGGCTTTCTTACCGAACATATGCTTGCTCCTCAACGACGTACGACTTACAGGGACACATTCTGGACGGCCCGGCTCACGGAGCCTTCCACCACCCGGGCCGAGACATTCTTCACGACGGCATCGGGGGGCAGGTCGACCATGCCCTCCAGCCGCCGGTACTGGCGGAACTGCAGCGGTTGCGGCCCGCTCGGCAAGGCCATCAGCCAGGGCTTGCCGTCCAGCGTGCCGGAGAAGCTCACTTCCAGCTTGCCGCGGAATTCGGGAGCGTTCTTGACGGGCTGGATCACCAGCACCTGCCACTTGAGCTGCGTGCCCGAGAGCACCTCGGCCTGCAGGCCGCGGATGGCAACGGCCCCGGTGCCGCTGGCGGGCATCAGCTTCTCGAAGAAGCCCAGGTCCTCGCGCAGGGTGCGGTTCTGCGCCTCCAGGGTGCGGATCTGCGTCGCCAGCCGTTCCTGCGCCGCGCGTTCGACCACGATCGCGCTGCCCGAGGTGTTGATGATCGACTGCACGCGATCGCGTTCCTGGCGCAGGCCCACGACCTCCTCGCGCAGCCGCACGAGTTCTTCCTTCGCCTGGCGGTCGACGCCGGCGATGTCCTTGCCCAGTTCGAAGGCCCAGAGGCCGATGGCACCGCAGAAACCCAGCACGATGGCGGCACCCGCACAGCGCAGGGGCCAGGGCATCGCGCTGCGCACCTTCATGCGGGGTGCGCTGATGGTCAGCCTACGGCGAAGCAGCTTGAAACGCATATGGATGAGGATGCTGCCCAAACGCGGCAGCCGCAGCAAGTCTCCACTTGTGCAGCTTTGTGTCGGACGAGAGCTTGTTCCTGTGTTCGTTGACCGGTCGCACCGGCGTGTCTCGGCACCACAACGCGAACCGCGCGGGCAAGAAAAAGCCCGGCGAACCGGGCTTTTTCGGGTTGCAGCTGGCCGCGGGCGGATCAGCGCTTGGAGAACTGCTTGCGGCGGCGGGCGGAGTGCAGGCCGACCTTCTTGCGTTCCACTTCGCGGGCGTCGCGCGTGACGAAACCGGCAGCGGAGAGCTGGGGCTTGAGCGCGGCGTCGTAGTCGATCAGGGCGCGGGTGATGCCGTGGCGCACGGCGCCCGCCTGGCCGGATTCACCGCCGCCGTGGACGTTGACCTGGATGTCGAAGGTTTCGACATTGCCGGTCAGCACCAGCGGCTGCTTGGCGATCATGATCGAGGTTTCGCGGCCGAAGAATTCCTGGATGTCGCGGCCATTGACCGTGATCGTGCCGGAGCCCTTCTTCAGGAACACGCGGGCGACGCTGCTCTTGCGCCGGCCGGTGCCGTTGTTCCATTCACCAATCATTCAGTGGCTCCTCAGATTTCCAGCGGCTTGGGCTGCTGGGCGCTGTGCGGGTGCTCGGCGCCGCCGTACACCTTCAGCTTCTTGATCATGGCGTAGCCCAGCGGGCCCTTGGGCAGCATGCCCTTGACGGCCTTCTCGAGCGCGCGGCCGGGGTGCTTGGCCTGCATTTCCTTGAAGGTCTGCTGGCGGATGCCGCCCGGAAAGCCGGTGTGGCGGTAGTAGACCTTGTCGGTCTCCTTGGTGCCGGTGACACGCAGCTTGGATGCGTTGATGACGACGATGAAGTCGCCGGTGTCGACGTGAGGCGTGTAGATGGCCTTGTGCTTGCCGCGCAGTCGGAGGGCAGCTTCGCTGGCTACCCGTCCGAGCACCTTGTCGGTGGCGTCAATCACAAACCACTCGTGCTTCACGTCAGCGGGCTTGGCGCTGACAGTGGTGGACATTGAAGTCTTTCGAGCTGGGTCTGGAAAGGTCCTTTTCCACGGTCGGTGTCCCTCTGGCGGGGACCTCTTAGGTGGGGTGTGCCAGGCGTTGCCTGGCGGCTTCCGCCGCGGGACCTGAAATCGCTGCGGAACCCGGCATTATACGAAGTTTCGCGGCCACGCCCAAGCCGTCATTCCCGCGCAGGCCGGAATCCAGGGCTTTTTTGCGCGCGCAAGGCGCGCTTTCCCCGGACGCCCTGGGTTCCCGCCTGCGCGGGAACGACGGCAAAGGTACCATCCTCCGCATGTTCAGCTACCGCCACGGCTTCCATGCCGGCAACCACGCCGACGTCCTCAAGCACATGGTGCTGATCGCGACCGTGAAGCACCTGACCGCCAAGCCGTCGGCGATCACGGTGGTCGACACCCATGCCGGCGCCGGCCTCTACCGCCTGGACAGCGACTACGCCGACACCTCCGGCGAGGCGCAGGACGGCATCCTCAAGCTGGTGGCGAGCCCGCTGGCCGCCGAGCCGCCGCCGCTGGTGGCGGACTACCTGGCGCTGATCGCCAGCTTCAACGCTGCCGGCAAGACCAAGGTCTACCCCGGCTCGCCCTTCGTGACGCAGGCGTTGCTGCGCCAGGATGCCAAGGACAAGCTCTGGCTGTTCGAGCTGCATCCCACGGACAGCAAGGCGCTGGCGGCCCACATCGAGCAGCTGCACGCCGGCCGCCAGGTGGGGCTCAAGCGCGACGACGGCTTCGAGGCCTTGCGGGCGCTGCTGCCGCCGCCTTCGCGCCGCGGGCTGGTGCTGATCGACCCGAGCTACGAGCTGAAGCACGACTACGTGCGCGTCGCGGCGACCCTGCAGGAAAGCCTGAAGAAATTCGCCACCGGCACCTACATGATCTGGTATCCCGTGATCCCGCGGCCCGAGGCGCACGAACTGCCGCGCCGCCTCAAGACGCTGGCGAACCAGGCGGGCAAGCCCTGGCTCCATGCCGTGCTGAACATCGGCCAGTCGCCCGAGCGCGCGAAGACGCACACGCCCGGCGAGGCGGAGCCCCGGCCCGGCCTCACCGCCAGCGGCGTCTTCCTGGTGAACCCGCCGCACACGCTCAAGGCCGCCCTGCAGCAGGCGCTGCCTGCGCTGGTCGAAGTGCTCGGACGCGGCAAGGGCCAGTCGCAGCTGGTGGAATCAGCCGGCTAGCGGCGCCGGCCGAGCACCATCGTCCAGTACGTGCCCCATTGGCTTTTCGCGCTGCCCACGCAGGCCACGCCGACTTCCTGGTAGCGCGGGTTCATCATGTTCTCGCAGTGCGAGGGGCTCTCGATCCAGCCCTGGACGGCGCTCGCGACCGTCGGGTCGCCGCCGGCGAGGTTCTCGCCCGCCGCCGAGAACTTGTAGCGCGAGGCCCGCACCCGTTCGGTGATCGTGCGGCCTTCGGGGCTGCGGTGGTCGAAGTAGTTGCGCCGCGCCATGTCGCGCGAATGGCCGAAGGCCACGGTCTGCAAGGTCGCGTCCCACCGCAGGGGCGGCGCCGGCGGCATCGAGCGCCAGCCGCAACGCTGGCCATGCGCGCGGGCCGCATTGATGCGCCGCAGCGCCTCCTGCACCTGCACGCTGCAGCTGGTGTGGAAGGCCGCATCGGCGGCCGATGCGCAAGTCAGGGCGAGCAAGCCGCAGGCCACCCAGGGCCGGGGAACAAAGTGAAGCATGGCGCGAGATTGCCACGGATGAGCTAGGCTCCCGCGGCGAAATCGCAACCGCCTATTTCCGCCCCAGCACCATCGTCCAGTAAGTGCCCCACTCGCTTCCGGCTTGCACGGCGCAGGCGACGGCGACGTCCTGGAACTCCGCGGTCATGATGTTTTCGCAATGGCCGGGGCTCTGGAACCAGGCCTGCATCGCCTCGGGCATGCTGTGCACGCCGGCGGCGATGTTCTCGCCCATCATCCTGAACTTGTAGTGCGCGGCGGAGGCGCGGGTCTTCACGTCGGCGCCGTCGGGGCTGCGGTGCTCGAAGTAGTTGCGCCTGGCCATGTCCACCGAATGCCGCTCGGCGGCCGAATACAGCGACGAATCCCACTTCAGGGGCGCGACGGGCCCCATCGCACGGCGTCCGCAGCGGAAGCCGGAAGCGCGGGCGGCGTTGATCCGCTGGAGCACGTCTTCGACGACGACCCGCGAGCAGGCCTGCATGGCGGGGCCGGCACCGAGCACGCCGGTGGCTGCACCGGCGCCGAGCGCCGACGTATCGGGGGCCTGCTGCACGGCCAGCGGCGCCGGCTGGATCACGCGTTCGCCGCAGGCGGCAAGCAGGAAGGGGGCGATGAGGAAGGGGGCGATGGCTTTCACACGGAAGAGCTTAGCGGCGGCCCGGCAGCAGCGAACCGAAGGTGTCACAAACCCGCGCATTCGATACATTCGCGGCCCAGCCGTTCACTCTTGCGCAACCCACAATCGCGCGCATGCAACAGCTGCAGGAACCATTGCCGGAACTCGGCGAGCTGCTGGGAGGGCGATGGCAGCTGCAGGCGCTCGGCGCCAGCGCCTTTTGCGACACCTGGGAAGCGCGCCAGGGCCGCGACCTGCTGTTCCTGAAAAGCGCCGCCGAAGCCGGCGCCGACATGCTGCGTGCCGAGGCCGACGGCCTGCGCGCACTGGCGGCGACCCGCACGGTCCGCGTCCCCACCGTCCACGCCGTGCTGGAACGCCCCGGCGGCGGCGTGATCCTGGCGCTCGAATGGCTGCAGTTCGTGCGGCCCGACGCGGAGTTCGGCTTCCGCTTCGGCCAGGCGCTGGCGGCCCTGCACGCGCAAGCGCCGCCGCTGCGGCCGCCCGGCTTCGGCTGGACGCGCGACAACTACATCGGCGCGACGCCGCAGCGCAACACGCCCAGGCATCCGCCCACGGCAGCCGGGTGGATCGCGTTCTTCGGCCAGGCGCGACTGCGCGCCATGCGCGAGCGGCTGCGCCATGCGGCGAGCGACCTGCGCCTGGCGATCGACGCCGTGATCGATGCCTTGCCGCAACTCCTGGCCGAGGGCCCGCCGCCCCGCGCTGCGCTGGTCCACGGCGACCTGTGGCAAGGCAACTGGGGCATGCTGGCCGACGGCACGCCCGTCATCTTCGATCCGGCCGTGTCGTGCTCGGACGCGCAGGCGGAGCTCGCGATGATGGAGCTGTTCGGCAGCCCGCCGCGCGGCTTCCGCGAAGCATATGCGCGTGCCGGCGGCACCTGGCCGGACCTGCGGCGCACGCAGCTCTATCAGCTCTATCACCTGCTGAACCACGCCGTGCTGTTCGGCGGCAGCTACGTGCAGCAGGCCCTGCGCACCGCACGCGCGCTGGCCTGAAGCTTCAGCGCACCGTTCCGATCTGCCCCGCCACCGCCAGCGTCGCCGCCGCCTGGTTCATCGTGTAGAAGTGCAGGCCCGGCGCGCCGCCGCGGATCAGGCGCTCGCACAGGTCAGCGACCACGTCGACGCCGAAGGCGCGGATCGAGGCGCTGTCGTCGCCGAAGCTTTGCAGCCGCAGGCGGATCCAGCGCGGGACCTCGGCGCCGCAGCTGTCGGAAAAGCGCAGCAGCTGGCTGGAATTGATGATCGGCATGATGCCCGGCACCACCGGCACGCGGACACCGGCCTTGTGCGCTTCCTCGACGAAGCGGAAGTAGGCGTCGCTGTTGTAGAAGTACTGCGTGATCGCGGAATCCGCGCCGGCCTTCACCTTGGTGGCGAAGGCCTGCAGGTCGGCCTGCGGCGACTTCGCCTGCGGGTGTACCTCGGGATAGCAGGCGACCTCGATGCGGAAGTCCTTGCCGCATTCGGTGCGGATGTATTCCACCAGCTCGCTGGCGTAGTGGAACTCGCCGCCGATGCCGTAGCCGCTGGGCAGGTCGCCGCGCAGCGCCACCAGGCGCTTGACGCCCATCGCCTTGAGCTGTGCGAGCTGGTCGCACACCTTGGCGCGCGTCGCGCCTATGCAGGAGAAGTGGCTGGCGGCCTCCACGCCCTCGGCGAGGATCTCGCCGACGGTGGTGAAGGTGCCCGCGTGGGTGGAGCCGCCCGCGCCGTAGGTGACCGAGCAGAACTCGGGCTGCAGCGCGTAGAGCTCCTGGCGCGCGGCGCGCAGCTTCTCGGCGCCTTCCGGCGTCTTGGGGGGAAAGAATTCGAGGCTGATCGGAAGCATCAGGTGCTCCTGGTTCGGGCATGCAGGAAGAATTCGCGATTGCCATCGCCGCCGGCAATGGGGCTGTCGTACCAGCCGGTCACGGCCAGGCCGAGCCTGGCGCAGCATTCGCGCAGGCGCGCTTCGACCACCGGGTACAGCGACGCATCGCGCACCACGCCGCCCTTGCCGATCTGCTGCGGCTGCAGCTCGAACTGCGGCTTGGCGAGCATCAGTAGGTGGCCCCCGGGCCGGGCCAGCGGCGCCAGCGCCGGCAGCACCAGGGTGAGCGAGATGAAGGACAGGTCGCCGGTGACGAGGTCGTAGTGGCCGCCGATCTGCTCGTCGCGCAGGTCGCGGGCGTTGACCTTCTCGATCGCCACCACGCGCGGGTCCTGGCGCAGCTTGGGATGGAGCTGGCCGTGGCCGACGTCGACGCCGGTGACCGCCGCGGCGCCGTGCTGCAGCAGGCAGTCGGTGAAGCCGCCGGTGGACTGGCCGACGTCCAGGCAGGTCCAGCCCGTGACGTCGAGGCCGGCGGCGCGCAGCGCGCCTTCCAGCTTCAGGCCGCCACGCGAGACGTAGCGCGCTTCCGCCGTGTCCAGCAGTTCGACCTGCGCCTGCGCGGGGACCTCGTCGCCGTTCTTGGCCACGGCGATCCAGCGGGCGCCGTCGAACCACCGCACGCCGGCAGCGATGAGTCGCTGCGCCTGCGAGCGGGAAGCGGCCAGGCCGCGATCGACGAGGAGTTGGTCGGCACGCATGATGTTCAACAACCGGTGCGAACGCCGTCATTCCCGCGCGGGCGGGAATCCAGGGCTTTGGAGACTCGCCGCGCGCGGCGAGCATCGGGAGCCCTGGGTCCCCGCCTTCGCGGGGATGACGAAGGTCTCAATAGCGGTACGTATCCGCCTTGTACGGCCCGTTCTTGCTCACGCCGATGTACGCGGCCTGCGCGTCCGTCAGTTCCGTGAGCTGCGCGCCCAGCTTCGACAGCTGCAGCCGCGCCACCTTCTCGTCCAGGTGCTTGGGCAGCACGTAGACCTTGCCCACCTCGTATTCGGAGGACTTGGTGAACAGCTCGATCTGCGCCAGCGTCTGGTTGGCGAAGGAGGAGGACATCACGTAGCTGGGATGGCCGGTGCCGCAGCCCAGGTTCACCAGCCGGCCCTTCGCGAGCAGGATGATGCGCTTGCCGCCTTCGAAGATTACGTGGTCGACCTGCGGCTTGATCTCGTCCCACTGGCACTTCTTCTCCAGCGAAGCGACGTCGATCTCGTTGTCGAAGTGGCCGATGTTGCAGACGATCGCCTGGTCCTTCATCTTCGCCATGTGGGCGTAGGTGATGACGTCGCGATTGCCGGTGCAGGTGACGAAGATGTCCGCCTTGTCCGCAGCGTAGTCCAGCGTCACCACGCGGTAGCCTTCCATGGCGGCCTGCAGCGCGTTGATCGGGTCGATCTCGGTGACCCACACCTGCGCCGACAGCGCGCGCAGTGCCTGGGCCGAACCCTTGCCCACGTCGCCGTAGCCGGCGACCAGGGCGACCTTGCCGGCGATCATCACGTCGGTGGCCCGCTTGATGCCGTCGACGAGCGATTCGCGGCAGCCGTACAGGTTGTCGAACTTGCTCTTGGTGACCGAGTCGTTGACGTTGATGGCGCGGAACTTCAGCTTGCCGTTGGCGGCCATGTCCTGCAGGCGGTGCACGCCGGTCGTGGTCTCCTCGGTCACGCCGATGATCTGGGCCGACTTGCGGCTGTACCAGCTCGGGTCTTCCTTCAGCTTGGCGCGGATGGCGTTGTGCAGGATGCGCTCTTCCTCGGAGGAGTGCGTGTCGATCAGCGACATGTCCTTCTCGCAGCGCTGGCCCAGGTGCATCAGCAGCGTGGCGTCGCCGCCGTCGTCCAGGATCATGTTGGGGCCTTCGCCCTCGCTGCCCTTGGCGCCGAAGTCGAAGATGCGGTGCGTGTAGTCCCAGTACTCTTCCAGCGACTCGCCCTTCTTGGCGAAAACGGGCGTGCCGCTGGCGGCGATGGCTGCGGCGGCGTGGTCCTGGGTGGAGAAGATGTTGCAGGAGGCCCAGCGCACCTGGGCGCCCAGGGCCTGCAGCGTCTCGATCAGGACGGCCGTCTGGATCGTCATGTGCAGCGAGCCGGTGATGCGCGCGCCCTTCAGCGGCTGGGCCTGGGCGAATTCCTGGCGGATGGCCATCAGGCCCGGCATCTCGGTTTCGGCGATGCGGATTTCCTTGCGGCCCCAGTCGGCCAGCGACAGGTCGGTGATCGCGCAGTCGGCAGGCGCGGCGGTCTTGAGAACGGCGTTCATGGTGGCTCCGGAACGAAGTGGTGGGGAGCCCACCTTCCGGAATGGATGCACTCACCGCACGGAAGGTGGGTGAGCGTCGTTGCGATGAATCCGAGCCTCGCGTCCATGGCGGACGCTGCAACGCTCCTCGGGTTGGGTGGATTTTATCGGAAACCGTCCGATTCGCCCACGGCAGCCGAACCAAGGGGTAAAAACCGCACATGGCCACCTCCGGACCGCCCTCCCCGCCCATCGAACCGATGCTGGCCAAGATCGCCGACGCCTTGCCGACGGAGGAGGGCTTCCTGTTCGAGCCCAAATGGGATGGCTTCCGTGCCCTCGTGTTCCGCGGCGCCGAGCAGACCTACCTGCAAAGCCGCGACCTGCGGCCCCTCAACCGCTATTTCCCCGAGCTGGAGAAGGCCCTGCACGAGGCGCTGCCCAAGGGCTGCGTGCTCGATGGCGAGATCGTCGTGGCGAACGCGGGCGGCCTGGACTTCGATGCGCTGCAGATGCGCCTGCATCCGGCCGCCTCGCGCGTGGCGAAGCTGGCCAAGGAGACGCCATCGAGCTTCGTCGCCTTCGACCTGCTGGCGGCCGGTGGCAAATCGACCATGGAGCTGCCGCAGTCGGAACGGCGCGCGCGCCTGGAGCGCCTGCTGGGCAAGACGCGGCCGCCGCTGCACCTGACGCCGGTGACGCGCGACCGCGCGCAGGCCGAGGAATGGCTGGAGAAGTTCGAGGGAGCGGGCCTGGACGGCGTGATCGCCAAGCTCGAATCCGCGCCCTACCGGCCGGGCAAGCGGGCGATGCTGAAGATCAAGCACGTGCGCAGCGCGGACTGCGTGGTGGCCGGCTTCCGCTGGTACAAGGACCGCAACGACGCGGTCGGTTCGCTGCTGCTGGGGCTGTACGACGACGGCGGCACGCTGCAGCATGTGGGCGTGACCTCCTCGTTCACCATGGCGCGGCGCGAGGAGCTGCTCAGGGAGCTGGAGCCGCTGCGCACCGATGCGATCCAGGACCATCCCTGGCGCGAGTGGGCCGGCGCGGTGGTAGGCGATGCGCAGCGCATGCCCGGCGCGCAGAGCCGCTGGAGCGGCGGCAAGGACCTGAGCTGGGAGCCGGTGCGGCCGGAGCGCGTGTGCGAGGTCAAGTACGACCACCTGCAGGGCAACCGCTTCCGCCACGCCGCCGTGTTCCTGCGATGGCGGCCGGACAAGCCGGCCGAGGATTGCCGGTACGACCAGCTGGAGGTGACGACGCCGTTCGAGCTGGCGAAGGTGTTCGGGGCGAAGGAGGCGGTGTAGCGACCGAACCACCGTCAACCCCGCGCAGGCGGGGGCCCAGGGAGCGCGCGCAGCGCGCTGCATCGGGAGCCCTGGATTCCCGCCTTCGCGGGAATGACGGGAGGGCGTACCGTCACTACGCCTTCGGCTTCGCCTCCTTCGGCCGCAGCCGCGCCGGCACATGCTCCAGGTTGATCCGCACCCGGTACCACAGCGACGAACTCCCGCGCATGCGGTCCACCAGCACGTCCGCGGGTTCGAGGTGCGCGGCGGCCTTCGGGTGTTTCGCCTTCCACTCCTCCGCCGCGGCGAAGGCCTCCGCCTCCCGGTCCGCCCGTGCCACTTCGATCAGCGGCTTCTTCGCCCGCGCCGTCGAAGGCGGCGCCCGCCGCGGCTCGCCGGCCGCCTTGGCGTAGTGCGGCGGCCAGGGCGCGTCGCCCTGCCCTTCGGCCTCCTGCCGCCGCGACAACTCCAGCAGCGGCTCCAGCGAGCAGCGCCATTGCTCGATTTCCGCATGCGGATCGCCGATCTCCTGGAAGCGCTTGGGCATGGTCCGCAGCGTGAAATCCGCCGGGTCGCAGTCGTCCAGTTCCTTCCAGCTCACCGGCGCCGACACCCGGCCATCGGGCTTGGGCCGCACCGAGTAGGCCGAGGTCACGGTGCGGTCCTTCGCGTTCTGGTTGTAGTCGACGAACACGCCGCGCCGCTCCTCCTTCCACCACTTGCTGGTGGCGATGGCGGGCGCCCGCCGCTCGACCTCCCGCGCCAGTGCCAGCGCGGCGCGCCGCACCTCGTCGAAGGTCCACTTCGGTTCGATCCGCACCAGCACGTGGATGCCCCGCGATCCGGAGGTCTTGGGCCAGCCCTTGAGGCCCAGGTCCGTGAGCACGGCGTGCACCACCCGCGCCACTTCCCGGATCTGCGGCCACTCCACGCCGGGCACCGGATCGAGGTCGACCCGAAGCTCATCGGGGTGATCCAGGTCCTCGGCCCGCACGGGATGCGGATGCAGTTCCAGGCAGTCCAGGTTGGCCATCCAGGCCAGGTCCGCCGGATGCCGCGGCACGACCTCCTCGGCGCTGCGGCCGGAGGGAAAGCGGATCTCGGCCACCTCCAGCCAGTCGGGGCGCTTGGCCGGCGCCCGCTTCTGGAAGAAGAACTCCTCGCCGATGCCGTTCGGATAGCGCACCAGCACGCAGGGCCGCCCGCCGGCGCCGCGCAGCGCCCCCTCGGCGACCGCCAGGTAATAGTTCACGAGGTCGAGCTTCGTGATCCCGGCTTGCGGGATCAGCAGCTTGCCGCTGTGGGTGATCACCAGCTCGCGGCCGTCAATCTCCAGCAGCGTCTCGTCCTTTGGCTGGGCCATGGGACGCAAGGTACACCGGCATGGGAAAATGGCGGGTCAGACACGGCCGTGTGCCGCGCGCGCCGTTTCCCTTCCCGGAGTTCCTTTCCTTGTCCGCCTCCCCCCTCAGCGCCGAAGTCCGGCGCCGCCGCACCTTCGCCATCATCTCGCACCCCGACGCCGGCAAGACCACGCTGACGGAAAAGCTGCTGCTGTTCTCCGGCGCGATCCAGATCGCCGGCGCCGTGAAGGGCCGCAAGGCCTCGCGCCACGCCACCTCCGACTGGATGGAGATCGAGAAGCAGCGCGGCATCTCGGTGGCCTCGTCGGTGATGCAGATGCTGTACCGCGACCACGTGGTCAACCTGCTCGACACACCCGGCCACAAGGACTTCTCGGAAGACACCTACCGCGTGCTGACCGCCGTCGACGCGGCGCTGATGGTGATCGACGCCGCCAACGGCGTGGAAGCGCAGACCAAGCGGCTGATCGAGGTCTGCCGCCAGCGCGACACGCCGATCATCACCTTCGTCAACAAGATGGACCGCGAGGTGCGCGAGCCGCTCGACATCCTCGACGAGGTGGAGCGCGAGCTGGGCATGCCCTGCGTGCCCATGACCTGGCCCGTCGGCAAGGGCAAGTCCTTCGGCGGCATCATGAACCTGCGCCGCCAGGCGATGACCGTGTTCGAGTCGGGCAGCGAGCGCCGCCCGCAGGACTTCGACACCGTCCCGCTGTCCGACACCGGCGAGCTGCAGCGCCGCTTCGGCGCCGAGTACGACCAGGCCGCCGAGAGCATGGAGCTGGCCGCCGGCGCCTCGCCCGAATGGGACCACGCCGCCTTCCTGGCGGCGAAGCAGACGCCGGTCTTCTTCGGCTCGGCCGTCAACAACTTCGGCGTCATGGAAGTGCTGGACGCGCTGGTGGACCTGGCGCCCGCGCCCCAGCCGCGCACCAGCAATGCGGTCGTCAACCGGCAGCCGCAGGAGCGCGTGGTGCAGCCGGACGACACGGCGTTTTCGGGCGTGGTCTTCAAGGTGCAGGCCAACATGGATCCTTCGCACCGCGACCGCATCGCCTTCGTCCGCATGGCCTCGGGCAAGTACACGCCCGGCATGAAGCTCAAGGTGCAGCGCACCGGCAAGGAACTGCGCCCCACCTCGGTCGTGACCTTCCTGTCGCAGCGGCGCGAGGCGGTCGACGAAGCGTATGCCGGCGACATCATCGGCTTCACCACCCATGGCGGCGTGCAGCTCGGGGACACGATCACCGACGGCTCCGTGAACCTGCAGTACACCGGCCTGCCCTTCTTCGCGCCGGAGCTGTTCCAGGTGGTGATCCTGAAGAACCCGCTGCGCACCAAGCAGCTCCAGCAGGGCCTGGCCCAGCTCGGCGAGGAAGGCGCGATCCAGGTGTTCCGTCCGCATGTCGGCGGGCCGATGCTGCTGGGCGCGGTCGGCCAGCTGCAGTTCGAGGTGGTGCAGCACCGCCTGGGCACCGAATACGACTGCGACGTGCGGCTGGAAGGCTGCCCGTACACGGGCGCGCGCTGGATCACGGCGGACACGCCGGCCGAACTCAAGGCATTCACCGATGCTTACCCGCAGCGGCTGGCGCTCGATGCGGCCGACGCGCTCGCCTTCCTGTGCACCTCGCCGTACGACGTGCGGCTGGCACAGGAGCGCTTCCCCAAGATCCACTTCCACCTGCTGCGCGAGCACGCCGGCCTGGCCTTGCAGAAGGCGGGCTGAGCGCCGATGGCGCCAGGGCGCGCCGCTGCCGTGGCAATAATGCGGGCTCGAAGTCGCTCCGCGTCCACCATGAAGAAGTTGTCCTCGTCCCGTTCGCTCGCCGCGCTCGCCGGCTGCGCGCTGCTGTTGCTGGCCGCCTGCGGCGGCGGCGGCGACGACGCGCCGGCGGCCGCCGCCACCGGCAACGGGATCCGTCCGACCACCGCCCTCGGTTCCTCAGTCCAGTACGAGGGCATCTGCGACCTCGAGACGCAGAAGAAGTTCACGCGCGCCTATCTCGACGAGGTGTACCTCTGGTACGACGAGATCGTCGACGTGGATGCGAGCCGCTTCCGCAACATCCCCGATTACTTCGACGCCCTGCTGGTGCGCACGCCCGATGCGAACGGCGTCGCCAAGGACCGGTTCAGCGCCGTGCTGCCGGTGGCGCGGGTGCCGGCTTCGCCGCCGTCCGTTGCCGCTGCTTCGCTGGCGCTGGACCCGGGCCTGCTCGCCAACCACACCGACGCGGTGCCCGTGACCAAGGTCGTCACCAGCCCGGGCGGGCGGCGGGCCGGCTACATCCAGTTCAACGACCATGAACAAGGTGCGCAGGATGACCTGATCGCCGCCTTCCGCCAGATCCAGGCCGGCAACGTGCAGGACCTGGTGCTGGACCTGCGTTTCAATACCGGCGGCTTCCTCTACGTCGCCCAGGCCGCAGCCTCGATGATCGCGGGCCCCTCCGCCGAGGGCAAGGTGTTCGAGCGACTGCAGTACAACGACAAGCGCGACCAGGAATCCGCCAGCGACACCTTCTTCTTCTCCAGCCGGGTGCAGACCGCCGAGACGCAGAACCCGGTGGGCACGCCGCTGCCGCAACTCGACCTGCCGCGCGTCTTCGTCCTGACCTCGGAGCGCACCTGCTCGGCGAGCGAATCGATCATCAACAGCCTGCGCGGCATCGACGTGCAGGTGATCCGCGTCGGCGCCACCACCTGCGGCAAGCCCTACGGCTTCCGGCAGAAGAACAACTGCGGCCTCGCGTACTTCCCGATCGAGTTCAAGGGCACCAATGCCAAGGGCTTCGGCGACTACACCACGGGCATCGCGCCGACCTGCGCGGTGCAGGATGATGCGACCGTGCTGGCCGAGGACCCGCAGGCCGACCCGCTGTTCCGGGGCGCGCTGCGCTTCATCGACACCGGCGCCTGCCCCGCGGGCACCGCGACCGGCGTGCAGAGCAGCGCCAGCCCCATCGTCACGCCGCCGGCGGAGCCCGCGCGCCCCGCCTGGGCCGGGCGCCTGCTGCTGCCGCGGGCCGCGCGTTGACGGCGCGCGCGTCCATGCTGCCCCTGCGCGCGTGGCCGGCGGCCGCACGCCGGGCCATCGCCGGCGTGCTGACCGACATCGACGACACGCTCACCACCGAAGGCGCGATCACGCCGGATGCCCTGCAGGCCCTGCACGCCCTGGCCGCGCGCGGCCTGCCGACCATCGCCATCACGGGCCGGCCGGTGGGCTGGAGCGAGCCGTTCGCGCTGGCGTGGCCGGTGGCCGGCATCGTCGCCGAGAACGGCGCCGTCACGCTCACGCGCGGCCCCGACGGCACGCTGCGCAAGCTGTACCTGCAGGACGAAGACCTGCGGCGCGCCAACCACGCCCGCATGCAGCAGGTGGCCGGACGCATCCTGCGCGAAGTGCCCGGCGCCACGCTCTCGCGCGACAGCGGCGGGCGCGAGACCGACATCGCGATCGACCACAGCGAATTCGCGCACCTGCCGCCCGAGGCGATCGCGCAGGTGGCGGCGATCATGCGCTCCGAGGGCATGAATGCGACGGTGAGCTCGATCCACGTCAACGGCTGGTATGGCGCGCACCACAAGCTCTCCGGCGCGCGCTGGGCGCTGCGCGAGCTGCTGGCGCGCGAACTCGACGCCGAGCGCGAGCGCTGGGTGTACGTCGGCGACTCGACCAACGACGTCCTGATGTTCGAGCATTTCCCGCACAGCGTGGGGGTGGCCAACATCCGGCGATTCGAACCCGAGCTCGCTTTCAAGCCGGCGTACGTGACCGCCGGCGAGCGCGGCGCGGGCTTCGCGGAGGTGGCGCAGGCGCTGCTCGCGCCCTAGGAGCCTGGGCGCCGGTAATTGTCCCGGCATTGACGCCGCGCAAGGGATTGCGCGGACATTCCGCGTGCAATCCATCGTCGGTGCCGCTGCGCCCAGGGGCGCCACTTCTCCCGCATGACCTTTCCTACCGCTTCCATCGCCAGGCGCCTGGTGATGGGCCTCCTGATCATCAACGCCTTCGTGTACCTGCTGGCGGGTGCCTCCCTGCTCCACAGCCGGCGGCAGCAGGAAGTCAGCGGCCGCACCACCACGCAGAACCTCGCGCGTTCGGTCGCGAGCACGGTCTCGGGCATCCTCGACAAGCTCGATGTCGCGCTCACCGCGACGTCCGAGAAGGTCGCGCCGCAACTGGCCAGCGGCGGCATCGTCGATGCAGAGCTGACGGGCTACCTGCGGCGG
The DNA here is from genome assembly GCF_016722765.1 of Ramlibacter alkalitolerans. Lineage (GTDB taxonomy): Bacteria > Pseudomonadota > Gammaproteobacteria > Burkholderiales > Burkholderiaceae_C > Ramlibacter > Ramlibacter alkalitolerans. The sequence continues at coordinate 83,793 of NZ_JAEQND010000008.1, forward strand.
CAGAAGGCGCTGCTGCGCGACTTCGAGGAACTGTGGGTGGCGGACGCCGCGGGTGACCTGCGCTGGGGAACCAGGCTGCCGGAAGGCACCACGGTCAACATCGCGGACCGCGAGTACTTCCAGGCGGTGCGGGACGCCCGCGCCGGCGAGCTGGTGATCTCCGAGCCCGTGATGGGCCGCGTGACCCATGCCTGGTCCCTGATGTTCGCCATGCGCATCGACCGGCCGGACGGCTCCTTCGGCGGCGCCGTGGTCGTTTCGATGCGCGCCGTCGATTACTTCCACGCCCTGTTCCGGTCCATGGATCTCGGCGAGCACGGCATCGTCGCCCTGCGCGACGAGCGCATGACCTTGCTGGCCCGCCACTCGCCCAGTGCCCTGCAGGGCCCCCAGCTGGGCGCGCGGGGCATCTCCGCCGAAGGCGACGCGGTGCTCGCCCGCAACCCGGCCTCCGGCACCTTCGAGGCGCGCTCGCCGGTCGACGGCGTCGTGCGGACCATCAGCTACGAGAAGCTCGCCCGGTATCCGGTGTACGTGTTCGTCGGGCTCGAAAGCACGGAGTTGCTGGCACCGTGGCTCAGCGAACTCGGGACGGCCGCGGGGCTGCTGCTCTTCTTCACGCTCACGACCGGGCTCTACACGCGCTCCAACTACGCGCGGGCGCGGGCGCAACTCGCGGCGCGCGAGGCCGAGGATCGCGCCGTGCGCCTGGAACGCGCCCGGCTGCAGCAGATCCTGGACTCCTCGCCGGTCGGCATCTCGTTCTCGGTCGCGGGCCGGCTGCAGTTCGCCAACGCGAAGGCGGTGGAGATGTTCGGCAGCCGCCTGGGGAGCGAGACGTCCGACTTCTACGTCGACCCGGCCGAACGGCAGGCCATCGAGCAGCACCTGCAGGACGGCAAGGCCCTCACGCGCGAACTCCGGATGTTCACCAGCGCCCGCCAGGAGCGTGACGTGCTGGCCACCTACGTCCCCACCGTGATCGACGGCCAGGCCGGCGCCCTGGCGTGGCTGATCGACATCACCGACCGCAAGCAGACCGAGGAACGGATCCGCCGGATCAACTTCCGCAGCGACACCGCCCTGGGCCTCACCCGCAGCGGCTACTGGGAGATCCCGCTGGACGGCTCGGGCTGGTACTTCAGCTCGGCGCGCGCCTGCGAGATCTTCGGCGACCCGCCGAATCCGGAGTACCGCTACCGGCTCGATGACTGGACCGCGCACATCGCGGCGGCGGACCCGCAGGTCGCGCGCGAAACGGCAGCCGCGCTGGACGACGTGCTGGCCGGCCGCAGGGAGGCCGTCGACGCGCTCTACCCGTACCGCCGCCCCATCGACGGCCGCGTGGTCTGGATCCAGTCCCACGGCACCGTGGCGCGCGACGCCAGCGGCAAGCCGGTCACCCTGTACGGCGCGGCGCAGGACATCAGCGAGGCCGTCCGCGTGCGCAACGAACTCGCGCGCGCCAAGGACGTGGCCACCGCGGCGACGCGCGCCAAGAGCGAGTTCCTGGCCAACATGAGCCACGAGATCCGCACGCCGCTGAACGCGATCCTGGGGCTCGCGCGCCTGGTGCGCCGCGACACGCCGGACGGCAGGCAGGCGCAGAGGCTGCAGCAGATCGACGACGCCGGCCGCCACCTGCTGGACTTGGTCAACGACGTCCTCGACCTCTCCAAGATCGAGGCCCGTCGGCTGCAGCTGGAGAAGATCCCCTTCGATGTCGACGCCGTGGTCCGGCAGGCCGTGGCCGTCGTCGCGCCGCAGGCCGAGGCCAAGGGCCTGCGGCTGGAGACGCGCTGCGCGCGCCTGCCCGCGCGGGTGCAGGGCGACGCCACGCGGCTGCGGCAGGCACTCCTGAACTACCTGAGCAACGCGATCAAGTTCACGCGCGAAGGCCTCGTCAGCCTGCGCGGCACCGTCGAAGCGGAAGGCGCCTTGCACGTGCAGCTGCGCTTCGAGGTGGAGGACAGCGGCGTCGGCATCCCGCCGGACCGGATCGCCTCGCTGTTCCGCCCCTTCGAGCAGGTCGACGTCTCCATCGCGCGCCAGGCCGGAGGGACCGGCCTCGGGCTGGCGATCACCCGCTACCTGGCGGCGATGATGGGCGGCGAGGTCGGCGTCCGCAGCACGCCGGGCCAAGGCAGCGTGTTCTGGCTGACCGTCTGCCTGGAGAAGTGCGGGGACGCCGCCGCGGACCAGGGCAGCAGCCACGGCCGCGCGGACGCCGCCGCAGTCCGCGCACGCCACGCCGGCGCGCGCGTGCTGCTCGCCGAGGATCACCCGATCGGCGCCGAAATCGCCACCGACCTGCTGCAGGATGCCGGCCTCGTCGTGGCCCACGCCCGCCACGGCGCCGAAGCGCTGGCCCTGGCCCGCGCCGGGCACTACGACCTGGTGCTGATGGACATGCAGATGCCGGGCATGGACGGCCTGGCGGCGACGCGTGCGATCCGCGCGCTGGACGGGTGGGCCACGCGGCCGATCGTGGCATTCACCGCTAACGCCTTCGCCGAAGACCGGCAGCGCTGCATGGAAGCGGGCATGAACGCCTTCGTCTGCAAGCCCGTCGACCCCGACGAACTCTATGGCGTGCTGATGCAGTGCCTGGAAGCGCGCGAGCCGGCGGCACGCGATCCGGGCCCGGTCGCGCACGCGCAGTTGCCGGTGGAGCCGCAAGCACAGGATGCATTGCACTTCGCGCAGATCGAGGCCGTGGCCGGCATGGACCCGCAACGCCTGCAGGAATTCCGCGCCCGGCCCGCCAGGTACGTGCGTCTGTTCTGCTCGCTGGTGCAGCAGTACGGCGAGCAAGTGCCGCTCCTGCGCGAGCGGATCGCTGCCGGCGAGCGCGAGCAGGCCCAGCCCATGCTCCATGCGCTCAAGGGGGCGGCGGCGCTGCTGGGGGCCGATGCCCTGATGCGCGCGGCCGCGGACCTGGAGCAGTCCCTCAAGAGCCCGCAGCCCGCGGACCAGCTCGCCGCGCGGATGCAGGCCATGGCCGACGCGCTCGCGCCGCTGCAGCGCGCCGCGCACTTCGGCCCCGCGGCCGCCGGCCCGATCCAGGAGACCCACCGATGCCTTTCGTGACCGGCGACCGCGTGCGCCTGATCCTGGCCGACGACCACACCTTGCTGCGTGCCGGCATGTCCGTGCTGCTGGAGCAGATCGACGGCGTCGAGGTCGTCGCCGAGGCCGGGGACGGCGAGGCGCTGATCCGCCTGGCCGAGGAGCTGGAACCGGACCTCGTCTTCACCGACATCGCGATGCCCGGCATCGACGGCGTGGAGGCGATCCGCCATCTCGCGCGCACGCGGCCCCGGGTGCGTTGCGTGGTGGTGTCGATGCACGAGACGGCCGACATGGTGCGGCGCGCCGCGGAGGCGGGCGCCGCCGGCTACCTGCTGAAGAACGCGTCGATGGAGGAACTCGGTCGCGCGATCGGCGAGGTGTTGACGCGCGGCGCCTATTTCAGTCCGCTGGTCGCCCCGCTGCTGCTGGCCAGGACGCCGCCCTCGGCGACCGAACTGCTGACGGAGCGGCAGTTGCAGATCCTCAGGCTGGTCGCACTCGGGCATTCCTCCAAGGAGATCGGGCACGCGCTGAACCTGAGCCCCAAGACAGTGGACGTGCACCGCGGGCGCATCATGCACCGCCTGCAGGTGCACGACGTGGCGGGACTGACCCGCTACGCGCTGGCCAGCGGCGTGATCGCGGAGTAGGCCTCCGCGCAGCCGGTCTTGCTCTCTAAGCCACGATCGGCTGCAGCGGCGCCTGCGTGGCCCCGGCGCGCCGCGCATGGTGCTCCCAGCACGCCCGCACGTACGCATTCATGATGCGGCCATAGGCCGGGTGCCAGCGCCAGCCCCACTCGGGATGGAACTGGAAGCCCCAGGCGAACACGCCGGGGTCGTGCCAGCGGAACGCTTCGACCAGACCGTCGTCCGCGTGCGCCTCCGCCACCAGGCCCTCGCCCAGCAGCTTCACGCCCTGCGAATGCAGCGAGCTGGCGGGGAAGCGGCCCATCTGCGTGATGCGTTCCAGCTCGCCGCCGGGGCGGCAGGTCACGAAGTGGCGCTCGGCGTACTGCGCGTCTATCGCTTCGTCCGGATCTTCCCAGTGCGTGACGGCGCCGGGCAGGTCGCGCAGCCACTGGTGCAGGCTGCCTCCCAGCGCCACGTTCATGTCGTGCGAGCCGCGGCACAGGCCGATCAGCGGCACCTTGCGCGCGATCGCCAGCCGGATCAGCGGATGCGCGAGTTCGTCGCGCTCGGTGTCGATCTCGAACTCGGGGCGCTGCACTGGCTCGCCGAACAGGCGCGGATCCACGTTGGTGTCGGAGCCGCCCAGCAGGATGCCGTCCACGGTGCCGAGCGCAGCCTCCAGGCGCTCGAGCGGCAGGCGCGGATAGCTCACCGGCTGCAGCCCCATGTTCAACAGCGTGCGCTGGCCGACCTCGTCGATGCAGGTATAGAGCTGCTGGTGTGCGGAGGGCCCGGTGAGGATCCGGTGGCTGGCGACGACCCAGACCACCGGAACGCCCAGCGCCCCCATCAGGCTTCCTCCCGCTGCTTCATGTGGGCGCGGCAGGCGTCGGCGAACGCACGCAGCGTTCGCTCGTAGAAGGGGTGCTGTTCGTGCTGCCACTCGGGGTGCCACTGCACGCCGTAGGCAAAGGTGCGCGCGCCCTGCACGCGCACGCCCTCGACCAGTCCGTCGGGCGCATGCGCCTCGGCGCGCAGGCCTTCGCCGAGGCGGTTGATGCCCTGGCCGTGCAGCGAGTTCACGCGCGCGCTCGGCCCTCCTGCCCATTCCGCGAACTGGCTCCCGGGCTCCAGCAGCACCTCGTGGCGCTCGCCGAACTGCACCTCCAGCGGCTCGTTCTCGGGCTCGCGGTGATCGAGCATGCCGGGCCGGTCATGCAGGCTCTGGTGCAGGCTGCCGCCCAGCGCCACGTTCATCTCCTGCAACCCGCGGCAGACGCCGAAGATCGGCACCGCGCGCTCCAGCGATTCGCGCACCAGGCGCATGGTCAGCTTGTCGCGCCGCGGATCGAGCAGGTCGGTGGACAGCGCCGTCGCGCCGAAGTGCGTGGCCTCCACGTTGGAGGGCGAGCCGGTGAGCAGCACGCCGTCGACCAGCGGCAGCAGGCAGGGCACGTCCTCCACCTCCGCCATCGGGAACAGCACCGGCTGCAGGCCCAGCGCAGTCACGGCCAGCGCGTAGCGGTCGGCCAGCACGCTGTAGCCGCCGGGATCGTTCAGGTCCAGGTGGCGATGGCAGGCGGGCAGCCAGATCAGGGGTTTGTGTCGGGTCGCGGCCATGGCAACGCGGGCAGCAGTTGCCCGCTGCCATGGTGCCAAGGCGCGGCCGTGGCGGCGTGGCGCGCCGCCGACAAGATGCGTCGGACGCAGCCGACGCTGAGCCTACTGGCCCTTGGCCAGGCCCAGCTTCTCGATCAGCTGCTTCTCGCGGCCGAAGGTCTCCTGCGCGAAGCGCGTGTACTGCGCCGAGTCCATGTAGATCGGCAGCATGTCGTAGCGGCCCAGCGCCTGCACGTAGCTGGGATCCTCCATCGCCTTGCGGAAGGCGTCGTGCAGCTTCTTCACCACTTCCGGCGGCGTGCCGCGCGGCGCGCCGATGCCGAAGGGCGAGTTCTGCACGATGTCGAGGCCCAGTTCCTTGAGCGTGGGTGCGTCCGGGAACTTCTCGAGGCGCTTCTCGCCCCAGGTGTTCAGCACCCGCAGCTTGCCGGCCTGCACCAGGGGCGCGAAACCGGTCGAATCGGCGGCCGCCATGATGTGGCCGCCGCCGATGGCCTGCATCAGCTCGGAGCTGCCCTTGTAGGGAATGTGATTCAGCTGGATGCCGAGCTTCTGCGCGATCAGCTCCGTGGTCAGGTGCGGGCTGGTGAGCGTGCCCGTGGAGCCGTAGCTCAGCTTGCCCGGATTGGCCTTGGCGTAGGCGACGAAGTCGTTCCAGTTCTTGATCGGGCTGTCGGCGGGCACCACGATGCCGAAGGCATAGCCGGTCAGGTTGATGACGTAGCTGACGTCCTTGACCGGGTCCCACGCGATCTTGGTGGTGTACGGCAGGCGGAACACGCCCAGCGGAATCTGCGCCAGCGTGTAGCCGTCGGGCGCGGAGCTTTGCAATTGCTGCGCCGGCAACGTGCCCCCGGCGCCGGGCTTGTTCTCGATGATGACGGGCTGGCCCAGCACCTTGCTGGCGTTCTCGGCCAGCTGGCGCATCGTGATGTCGGTCGGACCGCCCGCGGGGAAGGCGATCAGCAGCTTGATGGGCTTGGCCGGAAAAGCGGCCTGGGCATGGGCGCCCAGGCTGGCGGCGGCAAGGCCGCAGGCCGCGAGCTGGACGAGTTGGCGACGGCGCATCGTGTCTCCTGAAAAATGGTGTGCTGGGCGCAAAAGGGTATTGGACCAGAATGCACCATGCTCTCACCAGCGGACGCTGCCGCGTTGGCGACGCTCGCGCGCGACCTCAGAGGCGTGGACCGCGACTGCTACGCGCGCCATGGCCGCGATCCGCTGCAGCCGCTGATCGGGCTCGGCCCGGTGGACGCGCCGCTGTGCTTCGTCGGCCGCGATCCGGGCGCAGCGGAAGTTGCGCAGTGGCGGCCTTTCGTCGGCGGCTCGGGCCAGCAGATCCGGCGCGGCCTCGCCGCGCACCTGTTTGCCGGCCGCGACTACAGCGAGGACCTCGGCCTGCGGGCCGGCGCATCGGTGTTCTGGATGAACACGGTGCCGTACAAGCCGATAGACAACAAGCCGTGGCCGCTGGCCGTGCGCCGCCAGTTCCACGCGCTGCTGCTGCCGCTGCTGGCCCGCCACTGGCGCGGGCGCGACGTCGTCACCTTCGGGACCGAGGCCTTCGGCTGGTTCGGCATCGGGCAATCCGCGCCAGTGCGCGAAGCGATGGATGCTTTCTGGCAGAAGCCTGACAGGTTCGAGGCCAGCCTGCCGCTGCAACTCGCGTGCGACGGCGGCACGCGGGCCTTCACGTTGCATCCGCTGCCGCATCCCTCGCCCGCCAATGCGCAATGGAAAAAGCGATTTCCCGGCTTGCTGCAGTTGCGCCTGCAACAGTTGCTGCCGCACCTTCCTTGATCAGGCTCAGAACAGCGCCGCGCCTCGTCGCGCGGAGGCGACATCTTTACCGCTCGCTCGTTGACGCTGCGCACGCGCGGCCTCGACACTCGAAGGCCTCGGGAAAACCCGAGTGAAAAAACGATTCGACATCCAAGGGACTTTCATGAAACGTATCGCCATCGCGGCCGCTGCCGCCCTGGTCCTGGTCGGCGCCGCCCAGGCGCAACAAGCCCGCAATGCCTCGCCGCTGTACGGCGAACTGGGCTACAGCTTCCTGCAGGTCAAGGAAAGCACCACCGGTTTCGACGCCACGCCGCAAGCGCTGCGCGGCATCGTCGGCTACAACTTCCACCCCTACTTCGCCGGTGAGGCGCTGCTTGCCCTGGGCACCAACTCCGACAGCGACCTGGGCGTGGACGCCAAGGCGAAGTACGCCTTCGGCCTGTTCCTGAAGCCGAAGTACAACTTCAACAACTTCGAAGTGTTCGGCCGCCTCGGCTGGGCCCGCACCAAGGTGAAGTTCAGCGTGCCGGGCTTCAGCGCCAGTGGCACCGACGACGACTTCGCCTACGGCGTCGGCGTGAACTACAGCTTCAACCCGAAGCTGTACGTCGGCGCCGACTGGATGCAGCTCCTGAACAAGGACACGGCCAAGGTGCAAGGCTGGACGATCAGCGTCGGCTACCGCTTCTGACCGGGGCTGAGCTCCAGTGTCGAAGGCCCGCCCCGGCGGGCCTTTTTCGTGGGGGGTCGTCAGTCGCGCGGAGGCCGCACCCGTCATTGCGGCGCGGCACCCGGACCCGTCATTCCCGCGGAGGCGGGAATCCACGGCTTCAGGGAAACTCGCCGCGCGCGGCGAGCATCGGGAGCCCTGGGTTCCCGCCTTCGCGGGAATGACGGGGGGCGCGTTCGTGCCCTCAAACGCGCGCCAGCACCGGCGCCAGCACCTTGCCCGTGTGCGTGCCCTTGGCCACCACTTCCTCCGGCGGAGCCGCAGCCACCACCTGGCCGCCCGCGGAGCCGCCGTCGGGGCCCAGGTCGATGATCCAGTCCGCTTCCGCGATCACGTCGAGGTCGTGCTCGATCACGATCACGCTGTGGCCGCCATCCACCAGCCGATGCAGCACGCGGATCAGCTTTTCCACGTCCGCCATGTGCAGCCCCACGGTGGGCTCGTCCAGCACATAGAGCGTGTGCGGCGCCTTCTGCCCGCGCCGCGTGACGTCGTCGCGCACCTTGGACAGTTCGGTCACCAGCTTGATGCGCTGGGCCTCGCCGCCCGACAGCGTGGGTGATGGCTGTCCCAGCGTGAGGTAGCCCAGGCCCACGTCGCGCAGCAACTGCAGCGGATGGCTGATGTTCTGCATGGCGGAGAAGAACTCCACGGCCTCGTCGACCTCCATGCGCAGCACGTCGCCGATGTTCTTGCCGCGCCAGGTGACCGCCAGCGTCTCGGGGTTGAAGCGGGCGCCGTGGCAGGCTTCGCACGGCACCTTCACGTCCGGCAGGAAGCTCATGGCGATCGTGCGCACGCCCTGGCCTTCGCACAGCGGACAGCGGCCCTCGCCGGTGTTGAAGGAGAAGCGGCCGGGCCCGTAGCCGCGGGCGCGCGCCTCCAGCGTGTCCGCGAACAGCTTGCGGATGGTGTCCCAGAAACCGATGTAGGTCGCCGGGCAGGAGCGCGGCGTCTTGCCGATCGGCGTCTGGTCCACCTCGAGGACGCGGTCGATGGTCCGGTAGCCCGCCAGCGATTTGCAGCCGATCCACTTCGGGTGCTTGCCGGCTTCGTCGGCCTCGCGTCCGGCCTTGGTCGACCGCTGCTGCACCACGGCCTGCACGTTGTGCAGCAGCACGTCGCGCGCCAGCGTGGACTTGCCGGAGCCGGAGACGCCGGTCACGACGACCAGGCGCTTGAGCGGGACGTCGACGTCGACGTCGGCGAGGTTGTGGAGGTCGGCGCCGCGCAGCTTGAGGTAGCGCGTGGTGTTCGGATCCTCGGGCGTGGGCAGCGCCGATGCGATCTGCGCCAGCAGCGAGCGCGGCTTCTTGGCCTTGACCTTCGCCGCGGGCGTCTCGGCCACCGGGATCGCCACGCCCGTGTCCTCGCCGTTCACCAGGCGGCGCGGCTTGACCGGGTGCTTCATCGCATGCAGCAGGTAGCGGCCGGTCAGCGAGTCGGGCGACTGCGTCACTTCGTGCGCCGTGCCTTGTGCGATCACGCTGCCCCCGCGCTTGCCGGCGCCGGGACCGATGTCGATGATGTGGTCGGCGCGCCGGATCGTGTCCTCGTCGTGCTCCACGACCACCAGCGTGTTGCCCTTGTCGCCCAGCTTGTGCAGGGCATCGAGCAGGATCTGGTTGTCGCGCGCGTGCAGGCCGATGGTCGGCTCGTCGAGCACGTAGCACACGCCCTGCAGGTTGGAGCCGAGCTGCGCCGCCAGCCGGATGCGCTGCGCCTCGCCGCCCGAGAGCGTCGGCGCGCCGCGGTCCAGCGTGAGGTAGCCGAGGCCCACCTCCTCCAGGAATTCCAGCCGCGAGCGGATCTCCGGGATCAGGTCGCGCGCGATGCCCTGCTCGCGCACGCTCAGCACGTCGCGCGCCTGCAGGCCTTCGACCCACTGGCGCACGTCGCGCACCGACAGCGCGGCGATGTCGGAGATGGCGGTAACGTCGAAGCGCACGGCGCGCGCCTGCGCGTTGAGGCGCGTGCCCTGGCAGGTGGGGCAGGTTTCGTCCGAGACGTCCTCCACCTCGGCTTCGGCAAAGGTCTGCTCGCGGCCCTTGTCGCCTTCGGCGGTGAGCAGCGTGTCGTCCAGCGCCTTGCGCTGCTCGCGCGTGAGCTTCACGCCGGTGCCCACGCAATCGGGGCACCAGCCGTGCTTGCTGTTGTACGAGAACAGGCGCGGATCGAGCTCCGGGTAGCTGGTGTTGCACACCGGGCAGGCGCGCAGCGTGGAGAAGACCTCCACCCGGCCGATGCCCTCGTGCTTCACCACGCCCTGGCTGAACGCCGTGCGCAGCGCATCGAGCGGCGCCAGCAGGTGCACCACGCCCTTGCCGTGCTCCAGCGCGGTGGCGATCTTCTCGCGCAGCAGGCCCTCGTTGGCGGGCGTCACGTCGAAGTCGCACACCGGCAGCTCGATGGTGTGCTCCTTGAAGCGGTCGATGCGCGGGAATCCGGTGGTCGGCAGGAAGTTGCCGTCGACACGCAGGTGCGTGTAGCCGCGCGGGCGGGCCCAGTCGGCGAGTTCCGTGTACACGCCCTTGCGGTTCACCACCAGCGGCGCCAGCAGGCCCACGTGCTGGCCGCGGTAGCGCTTCAGGATCTGCGCCACGATGCTGTCGGGCGTCTGCGGCCGCACCTCGGCGCCTTCGTTCACGCAGTGCTGCACGCCCAGCTTCACGTACAGGAGGCGCAGGAAGTGCCACACCTCCGTCGTCGTGCCCACCGTGGACTTGCGACCGCCGCGCGAGAGGCGCTGCTCGATCGCCACCGTCGGCGGAATGCCGTACACCGCGTCCACCTCGGGCCGGCCGGCCGGCTGCACGATCGAGCGCGCGTAGGCATTGAGCGATTCGAGGTAGCGCCGCTGCCCCTCGTTGAACAGGATGTCGAAGGCGAGCGTCGACTTGCCCGAGCCGGACACGCCGGTGATCACGCTGAACTTGTTGTGCGGGATGTCGACGCTGAGGCTCTTGAGGTTGTGCTCCTTGGCGTTGACGATCTGGATGGCATCCTTGCGGCGCTCCGCGAAATTGGGGTCAGATTCCAATTTCCTCGACGCGTCGTTCCCCTTGCCGGCAGCCTGGCGGGAAATTGGAATCTGACCCCAATTTCGCTGCCCCGGCTCCGAAACAAGGCCCAGCGTGCCGTCGTACTCACGCAGCGCCTTCGCCGTGTGCGAGCTCGCGTGCTGCTTCACTTCCTCCGGCGGACCTTCCGCCACCAGCAGCCCGCCGCCGTCGCCGCCTTCTGGGCCCAGGTCCACCAGCCAGTCGGCCGCGCGGATCACGTCGAGGTTGTGTTCGATCACGATCAGCGAGTTGCCGTTTTCCAGCAGCTTGCGCAGGGCGCGCATCAGCTTGGCGATGTCGTCGAAGTGCAGCCCCGTGGTCGGCTCGTCGAACAGGAACAGCGTGCCCTTCTTTGCCACGCCCTGGCGCGAGTGCGTGGACGAGCGTGCGGCCTCGGACAGGAAGCCCGCCAGCTTGAGCCGCTGCGACTCGCCGCCCGAGAGCGTCGGCACCGGCTGCCCCAGCTTCACGTACTCCAGCCCCACGTCGACGATCGGCTGCAGCGAGCGCAGCACGTCGCGGTCGTTGGCGAACAGCGCGGCGGCCTCGCTCACCGTCAAGTCCAGCACGTCGGCGACGTTCATCGCGCGCGGCGCGAGGGCGCCGACCGGCTGCCGCTCGATCGTCACTTCCAGGATCTCGGGCCGGTAGCGCTTGCCGTCGCAATCGGGGCAGCGCAGGTACACGTCGGACAGGAACTGCATCTCCACGTGCTCGTAGCCGGAGCCGCCGCAGGTCGGGCAGCGCCCGTCGCCCGAGTTGAAGCTGAACTTCGCCGCCGTGTAGCCGCGCTGCTTCGCCAGCGCAGAGGTGGCGAAGATCTCGCGGATGCAGTCCCAGGCGCCGACATAGCTCACCGGATTGGAGCGCGCCGTCTTGCCGATCGGCGACTGGTCGACGAACACGACGTCGCCCAGGTGGTCCGCGCCCAGCACGCGATCGTGCAGGCCCGGCGTCTCGGTCGCACGGCCGAAGTGCCGCAGCAGCGCCGGCGCGAGGATGTCCTGCACCAGCGTGGACTTGCCCGAGCCGGACACGCCCGTCACCACCACCAGGCGCTGCAGCGGGAACTCCACCGACAGGTTCTTCAGGTTGTGCTCGCGCGCGCCTTCCAGCACCAGCCGCGGCGTGGCGTCGGTGACGGCGCGCTTGAAGCCCATGCCGACGTGCTTGCGGGCGCCGAGATAGGCGCCGGTCAGCGTGTCGGCCTTGCGCAGGTCCTGCACCGTGCCGTCGAACACGATCTCGCCGCCGCGCTCGCCGGGCCCCGGCCCCATGTCGATGATGCGGTCGGCGGCGACCATCACGGCCGGGTCGTGCTCCACCACCACCAGCGTGTTGCCGGCATCGCGCAGGCGCTGCATGGCCTGCGTGATGCGGCCCATGTCGCGCGGGTGCAGGCCGATGCTGGGCTCGTCGAGCACGAACAGCGTGTTGACCAGCGAGGTGCCGAGCGCGGTGGTCAGGTTGATCCGCTGCACCTCGCCGCCGGAGAGCGTGCGGCTCTGGCGATCCAGCGTGAGGTAGCCGATGCCGACGTCCACCAAGTAGCGCAGCCGCGTGTTGATCTCGTCGAACAGCAGCTTGAGCGCCTGCAGCTCGCCGCTGCCGGCATGCGCTTCGGCCTCCGGCTCGACACGATCGAAGAAGCGCCGCAGCTTGTCGATCGGCAGCAGCATCAGGTCGTGCACCGACAGGCCGGGCAGCGCCTCGAGTTGCGCACGCGTCCAGTCGACGCCCACCGGCAGGAAGCGCCGCGCCGGCTCCAGCGCCGCGTCCGCATCGTCCTTGCTGCCCAGGCGCCACAGCAGCGACTCGGTCTTCAGGCGGGCGCCGCCGCAGGCCTCGCAGGGCGTGTAGCTGCGGTACTTGGACAAGAGCACCCGGATGTGCATCTTGTAGGCCTTGCTTTCGAGGTACTGGAAGAAGCGCTTGACGCCGTACCACTGCTTGTTCCAGTTGCCCTCGCGGTAGTTGGGCGCGCCCTGGACCACCCACTGCTTCTGTTCGGGCGTGAGCTTGTACCAGGGCGTGTCGCGCGGGATGCCGGCCGCTTCGGCATGCCGCATCATGTCTTCCTGGCATTCGGACCAGGCCGGCGTCTGGAAGGTCTTGACGGCGCCCGACCGCAGCGTGAGCTTGTCGTTCGGGAACACCAGGCCGTAGTCGACGCCGATCACGCGGCCGAAGCCGCGGCAGGTCTCGCACGCGCCGACGGGCGAGTTGAACGAGAACATCGACGGCACCGGGTCGGTGTAGCGGATGTCCGAGTCGGGGCAGTGCAGGCCGGTGGAGAACTTCCACACGTCCTTGGCGTCGTCGTCGCCCGCGTACACCCACACGCGCCCGCTGCCGCGCTTCAGCGCCACCTCGATCGCTTCGATCGCGCGGGCCTTCTCCACGCCCTGGATGCGGAAGCGGTCCGCCACCACGTCGAGGATCTTGCGCGGGCCGGTGGGCGTCGCCACTTCGCGTTCGGCCTGCACGCGGGTGAAGCCGCTGGCGGCGAGCCACTGCTCGACTTCCTCTGGCGTCGTGCCGCCGGGGAGTTCCACCGGGAAGGTGACGACCAGGCGCGGATCGCCGGCCCGCGTGCGCTCCATCAGCTGCTCGTAGATCGTCTCCGGCGAGTCGTGCCGCACCTGCTGCGCCGTCTTGCGGTCGAACAGCTGCGCCGCCCGCGCGAACAGCAGCTTCAGGTGGTCGTTGAGTTCCGTCATCGTGCCCACGGTGGAGCGCGACGAGCGGACGGGGTTGGTCTGGTCGATGGCGATCGCGGGCGGGACGCCCTCGACGCGATCGACCGCGGGTTTGTCCATGCGCTCCAGGAACTGGCGCGCATAGGCGGAGAAGGTTTCGACGTAGCGGCGCTGGCCTTCGGCGTAGAGGGTGTCGAAGACGAGGCTGGATTTGCCGGAGCCGCTGGGGCCGGTGACGACGGTCAGTTCACCGGTGTGCAGGTCGAGGTCGAGATTCTTGAGGTTGTGTTGTCTGGCGCCGCGGATGCGGATCGATCCCTGGGACATGGAGGCCTTCAGCAAGCAAGGCCGAAGATTGTAGGGAGCGGCTCCGCATGAGGAGGCGCAAGGGTTATGCGCAGATCCCCTACGCAAGTCTCATAACAAAGTCTTACAGACCCTTTACCTCGGATTGACTATCTTGCGCCGTCCTCCACTCTCCGGCGGCGCTCATGGACTCGTGGAAGCAGTGGCTACCCGGCTACGGTGTCGACTGGCACTTGCGTCCCCCCGAGGCGGGCGTCGAAGCCGTGCGCCGGCAATTGCTGGCCGTGCTGGAAGACTGCCATGGCACCGAGAGCGATCGCCTGCGCTGGCGGGTCCACACGGCGGAGCGTGCGCAGGAACTGTGGCTTTTGCGCGACCAGATTTTCCAGATCGTGACGACCCAGCATTGCCTGGCGCAGGCGCAGGAGCGCATCGACGGCCTGCTCTCTGCCTTCGGTACGGTCCTGCCCGCCAGCATGATCAGCCGGGTTTAGGCGGGCCGCGCGGCCCAGCAACGGCCCGCTTCCCGGGGCTCGCAGTCTCCTACTGCCGACAGTGGGTGTTGCAACTTAAATACTGCTAGCGTTTACACTTAGACACACCCGGCACAGTCGCGCTGCCGTGGGAGAAGCAAGTGAAACGCTTGATCGTTGCGGCCATCGCCGCGCTCGCGCCCGTCTGGGCTCTTTCGCAAATCCTCGTCGGCCAGACGGCCGGCTTCACCGGGCTGGCCGCCTCCGGCGTCAAGGAGATCACCGACGGCGCGAAGCTCTGGCTCGATGCCGTCAACGCCAAGGGCGGAGTGAACGGGCAGAAGATCGAGCTCGTCTCGCTGGACGACAAGTTCGATCCGGCCCTGGCCGCGGCCAACGCCCGGCAATTGATCGAGGAGAAGCACGTCGTCGCGCTGTTCCTCAATCGCGGCACGCCGCACACCGAGGCGATCCTCCCGCTGCTGGAACAGCACGCCGTGCCGCTGGTGGCGCCCTCCTCCGGCGCGATGGTGCTGCACCAACCGGTGAAGAAGCACGTCTTCAACGTGCGCGCGCCCTACCAGCGCGAAGCGGAAAAGGCAGTGACGCACCTGCGCGCCCTGGGCATCACGCGCATCGCCGTCGTGCACGCGGACGACAGCTTCGGCGAGGACGGCCTGGAGGGCGCGAGCAAGGGCTTCTACCGCGCGGGCTTCGCGCCCGCCATCGCGATCAAGGTCGACCGCACGCGCCCCGACTACAAGGCCGTCGTGCAGACGGTGGAGAAATCGGGCGTGCAGGCCGTGGTGTGGATCGCCTCCGGCACGGCGGTGGTGGACGGCATCAAGTCGCTGCGCAGCGCGCAGTCGGGCCTGCAGGTCGTGACGCTGTCGAACAACGCGTCCTCCGGCTTCATCCGCGGCCTCGGCGAAGCCGGCGCCGGCGTGATGGTCACGCAGGTGTTCCCGTCGGAGCGCGCGGTGGCCTACGCGATGGTGCGCGATGCGGCGGCGCTCGCGAAGGAGAAGAAGCTGGAACTGAGCCCTGCGATGCTGGAGGGCTACGCGGGCGCGAAGGTGCTGGTCGAAGCGCTGCGCCGCGCCGGCCCGAACCCGACGCGCGCCAAGGTGCAGGCGGCGCTCGAAGGTCTGCAGAAGTTCGACCTTGGCGGCATGGAGATCAGCTACGCGCCGGACGACCACACGGGGATGGAGTATTCGGAACTGTCGATCATCGGGGTGGATGGGAAGTTCAAGAGGTAGGGCAACGCGTCATTGCCGCGAAGGCGGGAATCGAGGGCTTCCGGAGCCCTGATCCGTCCGGGCGCGGCGCAGCTCGTCATTCCCGCGAAGGCGGGAATCCAGGGCTCCCACGGGCCCCGTGTGCCGCCCGCGCGCGGGCGAGGATTCTGGAAGCTCTGGGCCCCCGCCTTCGCGGGGGTGACGGAGAGGCTCGCGACGGTGACGGAGAGGCTCGCGACGGTGACGGAGAGGCTCGCGACGGTGACGGGGAGGCTCGCGACG
Organism: Ramlibacter alkalitolerans; assembly: GCF_016722765.1. Taxonomy (GTDB): domain Bacteria; phylum Pseudomonadota; class Gammaproteobacteria; order Burkholderiales; family Burkholderiaceae_C; genus Ramlibacter; species Ramlibacter alkalitolerans. The sequence goes on from NZ_JAEQND010000008.1 coordinate 99,695, forward strand.
GTGACGGGGAGGCTCGCGGCAGGGACGGGCAAGCGCGGAGCCGCGCTCACACCCCCAGGATCTCCTCCCAGAGATCCCTCCACTCCGGATTCCTTTCTTCGATCAACCGCACCTTCCACGCCCGGTTCCACTTCTTCAGCCGCTTCTCCCGCGTAATCGCATGTTCCATGTCCCCTTGCAGTTCGTAGTGCACGAGATGCTTCACGCCGTAGTGCAGCGAAAAACCCGCCACCGCCCCTGACCTGTGCTGCCAGGCGCGCTGGACCAGGTTCGAAGTCACACCGATGTACAGCGTGCCGTTGCGGCCGCTGGCGAGGATGTAGACGGCAGGCTGCTTTTCCATGGGGGCAGCGCAATGCGGGAGCGCTGGATTCCCGCCTCCGCGCGAATGACGTAGTGGCGAGCGGCGCGGTGAGGAAATTCCCGGGGCCTGGCGAAGCACCAGGCCGGGGTCAATCCATCGCGTAGATATCCACGTCCTTCGTCTCGCGGATGAACAGCGTGCCGATCACGCAGGTGGCGGCGGCGATCGCGACGGGGTACCAGAGGCCCGCGTACATGTTGCCCGTGTGCGCGACGATCGCGAAGGCCGTGGTCGGCAGCAGGCCGCCGAACCAGCCGTTGCCGATGTGGTACGGCAGGCTCATCGAGGTGTAGCGGATGCGCGTGGGGAACAGTTCCACCAGCATCGCCGCGATCGGGCCGTAGACCATCGCCACCAGGATCACCAGGTACACGAGCAGCGCGATCACCATGGGCACGTTCATCTTCGCCGGATCGGCCGCGGCCGGATAGCCCGCGGCCTCGAGCGCTGCTGCCACCTCGCGCTCGAACGCGGCGATCCTGCGCATGCTGGCGTCGTCGAACTTGCCGCGGCCGACCACGGCCGTCGGCGCCACGATGGACTTCGCGCCTATGGTCACGGTGGCGGGTTTCCCTGCCTCGCCCGTGGCGTTCTCGTAGCTCACGGAGTTCTGCGCCAGGAAGCGCTTGGCGATGTCGCAGGAGCTGGCGAAATCGGTCTCGCGCGCGATGGGGCTGCCCTGGAACGAGCATTGGGCGTCGTCGGCATGCACCACCACCCTGGCGTGCGCCTGCGCGGCGGCGAGGTCCGGGTTGGCCGCCTGCGTGAGCGCCCCGAACAGGGGGAAGTAGCTCAGTGCGGCCAGCAGGCAGCCGGCCATGATGATCGGCTTGCGGCCGATGCGGTCCGACAACCGGCCGAACAGCAGGAAGAAGGGCGTGCCGACCACGAGCGCCGCGGCCATCATGAGGTTGGCCGTCGCGTTGTCCACCTTCAGCGCCTGCGTGAGGAAGAACAGCGCATAGAACTGCCCCGAGTACCAGACCACCGCCTGGCCCGCCGTCAGGCCGACCAGCGCCAGGATCACGACCTTCAGGTTGCGCCATTGACCGAACGATTCCTTCAACGGCGTCTTCGAGCTGCGGCCCTTCGCCTTCATGCGGCGGAAGGCGGGGGATTCGTTCATCGACAGGCGGATCCACACCGAGACGACCAGCAGCAGGACCGACACGAGGAAGGGCACGCGCCAGCCCCAGTCGGCGAAGGCGGCTTCCCCGAGCAGCGTGCGGGTGCCGAGCACCACGATCAGCGACAGCAGCAGGCCCAGCGTCGCGGTCGTCTGGATCCACGCCGTGTACGCGCCGCGCCGGCCTGGTGGCGCATGTTCCGCCACGTAGGTCGCCGCACCGCCGTATTCGCCGCCCAGCGCGAGCCCCTGCAGCAGGCGCATCGCGATCAGCATCACGGGCGCCGCGACACCCACCGAGCCATAGGAAGGCAGGAGGCCGACGATGAAGGTCGACAGCCCCATGATCAGGATCGTGACCAGGAAGGTGTACTTGCGCCCGATCATGTCGCCCAGCCGGCCGAACACCAGCGCTCCGAAGGGCCGCACCAGGAAGCCGGCGGCGAAGGCCAGCAGCGCGAAGATGAACGCCGCACCGGGATCGAGCGCCGAGAAGAACTGCTTGGCGACGATCGAAGCCAGCGCGCCGTACAGGTAGAAGTCGTACCACTCGAACACGGTGCCCAGCGAGGAGGCGAAGATCACGCGCCTGTCCTGCGGCGTCATGGACCCGCTGGCCGGGGCCGGCGTCACGAAGGCCAGTGGAGGGTGTGCGGGGTTGCGTTGCGTCACGCGCCGCATTCTTCGCGCGCGCTCTGACCCCGCTCTGACGCGAAACTGATGCGGCTCTGACCGTTTAGGGTCAAACCCGCAGCGGCGCTTTCACGATGCGAACGGGTAGGAGCCTTGGCTAGGCATTCCCTTTACGCGTCTGGCCGGTGGGCAGGTCCGCGGCCTGCTCCCACGCGCCGCCGGCGAACCAGGCGTTGCCTTCCAGGTACTCGCGCAGCATGGGCAGCGCATCGAAACCCCAGAACACGCGGCCATCGACTTCGCACGTGGGCACGCCGAACAGGCCGCGTGCGATGGCCGCTTCGGTGTTGGCCTTCAGTTCCGCCTTCACGGCCTCGTCGGCGGGGTCGCGCGGCGGCTGCAGCAAGGCACGCAGCTCCGCCAGGCGCTGCGCGTCGGCCGCGTCGGCGCCGCCACGCCAGACGTGGCGGAACACCGTCTCGGCCACGTAGCGGTTCACCAGTCCGTCTTGCCCGCACGCGAGCGCGAGCCGCAGCGCCCCCAGCGGATTGAACGGATGCGCGGCTGGCAGCTGCAGCGGGATGCCGTGCGCGTGCGCGAGCCACAGCACCTGCCGGTAGGTCCAGTCGCGCTTGGGCGCGATCTCCGCCGGCCCGAGCTGGCCGTGGTGCTTGAGCATCGCCGCGAACAGCACGGGGCGGTAGTCCACGCGATAGCTCAGGCCCTTGAGCGCCTCGGGCAGTTTCTCGAACGCGAGGTAGGCATAAGGCGAGATGAAGTCGAAGTGGAAGGTGATGTGCTTCATGGGTCTTCGTGGGCGCGCTGCAGCAGGCGGTCCCAGATCGCGCGCTTCTCCTCCTCGGTGGCGCGGCTCCAGGCCGCGATCTCGTCGAGGGTGCGGTAGCAGCCTTCGCAGGTGCCGCTCGCCGCGTCGATCCGGCACACCGAGATGCAGGGCGAAGGCAAGAAATCGGCCAGGTCCAGGCCGCTTGCCTTTTCCAGCAGGAACTGCTTCGTGCCGGAACTCATCCCGCCGGCGCCTGCGCCACGTCCGCCACCGGTGCGCCAGTGAGCCGCTCCAGGTCGTGCGGGCGCAGCTTGAAGACGCCGTGCGGATGCCCCGCGGCGGCCCAGATCTCCTCGAAGCGAAACAGTTCGCGGTCGATCAGCGTCACCGGCGGCTGCACATGGGCGATCGGCGCCACGCCGCCGATGGAAAAGCCGGTCTTCGCCTTGACGAATTCGGCGTCCGCGCGACCGGTCTTGCCGACGATCGCATCGACCTTCTTCTCGTCGACCCGGCGGTCGCCGGAGGCGATCACCAGCACGGCGACGTCGTCGGCCTTGCGGCGGAAGATGATGCTCTTGGCGATCTGCCCGACGTGGATGCCCAGCGCATCGGCCGCCTGCTGCGCCGTGCGCGCGGCGTCGTCCAGCATCACGGGGGCGTGGGGATGCCCGGCATCCTGCAAGGCGCGCGCGACGCGCTGCACGCCTTCGGGGAGGGATTGGAGTTCAGCGCCACACATGCTTGGAAGAGGAGGAGTCGTCATTCCCGTGAAGGCGGGAATCCAGTGGGGAAAGCGTCATTCCGAACAGTGAATTCAGTGGAGAAAGCGTCATTCCCGCGAAGGCGGGAATCCAGTGCTTCCGCATTCTCCCTGGAAGCCCTGGGCCCCCGCCTGCGCGGGGGTGACGGGTGGGGATGTGCGGGGGTGACGGGTAGATGTGCGGGGGTGACGGGTAGATGTGCGGGGGTGACGGGTGGATGTGCGCAGTGGCGACCGCCTACTGCACCCTCTTGTTCAAGATCGCCGTCGCCGCCCGCGAGTTCGGCTTGCGGCCCAGGAAGTCGCTGATGAACTTGCCGGCGTCCACCAGCTTGTCCAGGTCGATGCCGGTCTCGATCCCGAGTCCGTCGAGCATGAACACGACGTCTTCCGTCGCGACGTTGCCCGTGGCGCCCTTGGCATACGGGCAGCCGCCCAGGCCGGCCACCGAGGCATCGAACTGCCAGATGCCCATCTCGAGGCAGGCCAGCGTGTTCGCCAGCGCCTGCCCGTAGGTATCGTGGAAGTGCCCTGAGAGGTCGTCGATCGCGAAATGCTTCAGCGCGGCTTCCATGGCCCGCTGCACCTTGCGCGGCGTGCCGACGCCTATCGTGTCCGCCACTCCGAGGTGCTGCACGCCGATTTCCTTCATCCGCCGCGCGAACATCTCGACCCGCTCCGGCGCGATCTCGCCTTCGTACGGGCAGCCGACCGCCGTGGACATCGCCCCGCGCACGCGAATGCCCTTGGCGCGCGCGGCTTCCACCACCGGCGCGAAGCGGTCGATGCTTTCCGCGATCGAGCAGTTGATGTTGCGCTGGCTGAAGGCCTCGCTGGCGGCGCCGAAGATCACGATCTCGTCGGGCTTGCCCTGCAGCGAGGCCTCGAAGCCCTTCATGTTCGGCGTCAGCACCGAGTAGCGCACGCCCGGCCGCCGCGCGATGCCCGCCATCACCTCGGCGGCATCGGCCATCTGCGGCACCCATTTCGGCGACACGTAGCTGGTCACCTCGATCTCGCGCAGGCCGGCCTCCTGCAGCCGGTGCACCAGCTCGATCTTCACCGCCGCGGGCACCGGCTCCTTCTCGTTCTGCAGGCCGTCGCGCGGCCCCACGTCGACGAGCTTCACTTTGCTTGGAACTTGCATGGCCTCAGTATCCTCTCTGCAGATCGACCACGCCGGCGATGGGTTCTCCCTGCTCGAAGGCGCGGATCTTGCGCGCGATCTGCGCGATGCTCTCGTCGCGCAGCGTGCGGGCCGAGGTATGCGGCGTGACGGTGATCTTCGGATGCGACCAGAACGGATGCTCCGGCGGCAGCGGTTCCGTGCGGAAGACGTCGAGCGCGGCGCCGGCCAGGTGGCCGCTGTCGACCAGCGCCAGCAGGTCCTCGTCCACGAGGTGCGCGCCGCGCGCCACGTTGATCACGTAGCCCCCGGGCAGCAGCCGCCCCAGCGTCTGCCGGTTCATGATGTTCTCGGTGTCAGGGGTCAGCGGCAGCAGGTTCACCAGCACACGCGTGCCGCCCAGGAAGGCATCGAACTGCTCCGCGCCGGCGAAGCACTGCACGCCCGGAACGTCCTTCGCGTTGCGGCTCCAGCCGCGCACCGGGAATTCGAAGCCGGCCACGGCCTGGGCGACGCGTTGCCCGAGCACGCCCAGCCCCATCACGCCGACCGGGAAATCGGCGCGCGAACGCGGCCGGCGGAAGCTCCAGCGGCCCTGCGCCGCATCCTGCTCGTAACCGTCGAGTTCGCGGAAGTGCCGCACCAGCGCGTGGCAGACGAACTCCGCCATCTGCACGGACATGCCGGCGTCATCCAGGCGCACCAGCACGGCCTCGGGCGGCAGGCGCAGCTTGAGCAGGGCATCGACGCCGGCGCCGGTATTGAAGATGCCCTTCAGCCGGGGCTGCTCGTCGAACAGCTGCTGCGGCGGCGCCCACACCACGGCATGGTCGGCCTGCGGCGCGCCGGGGCGCCACTCTTCCACGATCGCGCCGGGCACGGCGGCGCTGAGCCCCGCGATCCACGGGGCGGGCTTCATCTCGGTACAGCAGACGACGATACGCATGGTGCCTATTGTGCGGGACGTCCCCGTTGACGCTGCTGCGCCAGCGGTCCAAGCTCCGGCGGCTGTTCACGCCCAAGGAGAAACCGATGACCCTGCGTTCCTTCCTGCGCGCGGCCTGGCTCGGCGCCGCCGTGCTCGTCGCCGCGTCCCAGGCGCTCGCCGCCGACTTCCCCGCGCCGAAACAAGGCACCTGGGTGGTCCGCGATTTCCGCTTCCACACCGGCGACGTGCTGCCCGAGCTGAAGATCCATTACCAGACCGTCGGCGAGCCCACCGGCGAGCCGGTGCTCATGCTGCACGGCACGACGGGATCGTCGGCGAGCATGCTCACTCCCGGCTTCGGCGGCGAACTGTACGGCCCCGGGCAGCCGCTCGACGCGGCGAAGTACTTCATCATCCTGCCCGACGCCATCGGCACCGGCGGCTCGACCAAGCCGTCCGACGGGCTGCGCATGAAGTTCCCGAAGTACAACTACGACGACATGGTCGAAGCGCAGTACCGGCTGGTGCGCGAGCACCTGAAGATCCCGCACCTGCGGCTGGTGATCGGCAATTCCATGGGCGGCATGCAGACCTGGATGTGGGCGCAGAAGTATCCGGGCATGATGGACGTCGCCGTGCCCATGGCTTCGCTGCCCACGCCCATGTCGGGCCGCAACTGGACGCTGCGCCGCCTGCTGACGGAATCGATCCGCCGCGATCCGGCGTGGAACAACGGCAACTACACCACGCAGCCGCCCGGCTTCCAGCTGGCCTCGATCTTCTTCGCCACGGCCACCAATGGCGGCAACCATTCGTACATGAAGAACGGGCCGGACCGCGAGAAGGCGGACCAGGCGCTGGAGACGCGGCTCAAGAACTTCAAGGGCGACGCCAACGACCACCTGCTGCAGTGGGAGTCGTCGGCCGACTACAACCCCTCGGTGGGGCTGGAGCGGATCACGGCGACGCTGCTGGCGATCAACGCGGCGGACGACGAGCGCAACCCGATCGAACTGGGCATCCTGGAGCGCGAACTCAAGCGCGTGAAGAACGGCCGCGCGTACATCATCCCGGCAAGCGACCAGACGCTGGGGCATGGGACGACGGGGCAGGCGCGGTTCTGGAAGCAGGAGCTGGACAAGGTGCTGAAGACGGCGCCGCGGCTGGCGCCGATGTGAAGGCTGCGGGCATCGCTGGGGTTCGCGCGCTGGCGCGGCTCACCGCCAGCCTACCGGGACCGCCAACCTACCCGCCCGGCCGGGCCGGCGTAGGCTGGCCGTGACGCGCGAAGCGCCGGAACCCCAGCGCTTCAAGCGCTCAACTTGAGCAGCTCCGCCCCCTCCTGCACCTGGTCCCCCGGCGCATACAGCAGCTCGGCCACCACACCATCGTTCGGTGCCGCGATCGTGTGCTCCATCTTCATCGCTTCCATCACCGCCAGGGCCTGGCCCTTGCGCACCTGCTCGCCCGGCTTGACGGCGAACGAGATCACCTTGCCCGGCATCGGCGCCGTCAGGCGCCCGCCTTCGGCCGCGGCGTCGCCGGCGTGCGCCAGCAGGTCCACCGAGACGATCTGCGCGGCGCCGGCCTCCGTGAACACGTGGTCGGTTTCGCCCTGGGTGTAGATCGCCGCGCGCATGCGGCGCGCGCCGTACTGCAGCTCGATCGCCTCCGCACCGGCGGCCCGGAACGACAGCGGCTCCGCCGCGCCGGCGCCGATCGCCAGCAGCAGGGCCCCATCGTGCAGCGTCGTGAGAGTCGCCTTCTTCTCCTCGGCGCCGAAACCGAAGGTGAAGCGCCGCGTGCCCACGCCGTGCGAACGCCAGCCGTCGCGCTTGCTGAACGGGTCGTCGCCGGACAGCGCCTGTTCGTCGAGCAGGGTGCGCGCCACGGCCGCGGCGGCCGCGAGCTCGAGGCCCACCGGCTGCTGGTTGAACAGCACGGCCGCTTCGCGCGGGATCAGTGCCGTGTCCAGGTCGGCCTGCGCGAAGGAGCGGCTGGTGACCACGTGGCGCAGGAACTGCACGTTCGTGCTCAGCCCCACGATGTGCGTCTCGGCCAGCGCCTCGTCCAGCCGCGCGAGCGCCTCCTCCCGCGTCGCGCCATGCACGATCAGCTTGGCGATCATCGAGTCGTAGTAGGGCGAGATCGCGTCGCCTTCGCGCACGCCGTCGTCGATGCGCACCGGCCCCCGCTCGAAGGCGGCGGCCTGCGGCTTGCGGTAGACGTGCAGCGTGCCGGTCGCGGGCAGGAAATTGTTGTCCGGGCTTTCGGCGCAGATGCGCGCCTCGATCGCGTGGCCGTGGATGCGCAGGTCCTCCTGCTTCAGCGGCAACGGCTCGCCGGCGGCGACGCGCAACTGCCACTCGACGAGGTCCAGCCCGGTGATCGCCTCGGTGACCGGATGCTCCACCTGCAGCCGCGTGTTCATCTCCATGAAGAAGAAGTTCATCTCGCCCTGGCGCTGTTCGACGATGAACTCCACCGTCCCCGCGCCCACGTACTTCACCGCCCCGGCGGCGGCGACGGCCGCCTCGCCCATGCGGCGGCGCATCGCCTCGGTCATGCCTGGCGCGGGCGCTTCCTCCAGCACCTTCTGGTGGCGCCGCTGCACCGAGCAGTCGCGCTCGAACAGGTACACGTAGTTGCCCTGCGTGTCGCCGAAGACCTGGATCTCGATGTGCCGCGGCCGCGTGACGTACTTCTCGACCAGCACCGCCTCGTCGCCGAAGCTGTTGCGCGCCTCCCGCTGGCACGACGCCAGCGCCGCGGCGAACTCCTCCGGCTGCTGCACCGCCCGCATGCCCTTGCCCCCGCCACCGGCGCTGGCCTTGATCAGCACCGGATAGCCGATGCGATCGGCTTCGCGTTTCAGCAGTGCCGGGTCCTGCTCCGCGCCGTGGTAGCCAGGCACCAGCGGCACGCCCGCCCTTTCCATCAGCTGCTTGGACTCGGCCTTCAGGCCCATCGCCTGGATCGCCGACGGCGGCGGGCCGATGAACACCAGCCCCGCCTCGGCACAGGCCGCGGCGAAAGCTTCGTTCTCGCTCAGGAAGCCGTAGCCCGGGTGGATCGCCTGGGCCCCGGTCGCCCGAGCGGCCTCGATGATGCGTTCCCAGCGCAGGTAGCTGTCCCTGGGCGCGCTGCCGCCGATGTGCACGGCCTCGTCGCAGGCCTGCACGTGCTTGGCGTTCGCATCGGCGTCGGAGTAGACGGCCACCGTGCGGATCGCCATGCGGCGCGCCGTCGCCGCCACCCGGCAGGCGATCTCCCCTCGATTCGCAATGAGGATCTTCTTGAACATCAACCCAGCTCCCGCGGCAACGGCCGCCCCTTGAAGAACCCGCTCAGCCCGCGCAGCACCTTGCGCAGGAAGGCGACCAGCACCACCAGCACGATGACGGAGACGATGATGCTGGCCACCAGCACGATCGCGAAGGCCACCGGGTGCGTCGCCGACAGCCACAGCATGAACACGACGAGCCCGTCTTCCGCCAGCGAGACGGCCATGTTGGAGAAAGGCTCGGGCGAGGTGTTGACCGCCGCGCGCGTCGTCATCTTCGTCGCATGGCTGGTGGCCGCCAGGCTGCCGCCCAGGATGGCCGCGATCCAGCCCATGGCCTGGTTGTCGGCGCCCAGTGCCCCTGCCGCCAGCGCGGCGCCGGCGGGAATGCGGATCACCGTGTGGATCGCATCCCACATCGAGTCGATGAAGGGGATCTTGTCGGCGAAGAATTCGGCGAACAGCATGAAGCCGCTCGCCACCAGCACGCCCGGGTGCTGCAGCACGTGCAGGCCCTGCGGCAGCTGCACCCATCCCATCCAGCCCGCCAGCCCGGTGAGGAACACCGCCGCGTACAGGCGGAAGCCGCTGGCCCAGCCGAGCGCGGCCGCCAGCGCCATCAGCTGCGGCGTGTCGGGGGCGAGGTGGCCGAGCCAGTCGAGGTTCATGCGCGCCTAAGGCAGCAACCAGTTCGGCTTGCGCTTGGCCAGGAAGGACTGCACGCCTTCGCGGCCCTCGTCGCTGGCGCGGATGTCGGCGATGCCTTCGACGGTGCGCCGCACCAGGCCGGCCGTGATGTCGTGGCCGGCCACGTCGTGCAACAGCTTCTTGCACGCCTTCACGGCCTCGGGGCCGGCCTGCACCAGCGCGGCCGCGATCTCGGCGACCTTGGCATCGAGCGCGTCGGCCTTCACCACCTCGTGCACGAAGCCGATGCGATGGGCCTCGGCCGCACCGAAGCGCTCCGCGCTCAGGAAGTAGCGGTGCGCGGCGCGCGCGCCCATGGCGCGGATCACGTAGGGGCTGATGGTGGCCGGGATCAGCCCGAGCTTCACTTCGCTCAGGCAGAACCAGGCCGTGTCCACCGCCACCGCCATGTCGCACACGGCCACCAGGCCGACGCCGCCGGCGTACGTGTCGCCGTGCACGCGCGCGATGGTCGGCTTGGGGCAGCGCCACAGCACCTCCAGCATGCGCGCCATGCCGGACGCATCCTCGGTGTTCTCCTCGCGCGAATAGCCGGCGATGCGCTTCATCCAGTTCAGGTCGGCGCCGGCACAGAAGGCGGGGCCGTTGCCGGCCAGCACGATGCAGCGCACCTCGTCGCGCTTGCCGATCTCGAGGAAGACCGCCGTCAGTTCGGCGATGACTTCGTCGTTGAACGCATTGCGCACGTCGGGGCGATGGAGCGTGACGGTGGAGATCCCGCGCTCGTAGCTCAGTTGCAGGTGGTTCATGGGTGTCCTTCACATCCGGAACAGGCCGAACTTCGGCTCGCCGATGGGCGCGTTGAGCGCCGCCGACAGGCCCAGCGCCAGCACGCGCCGCGTGTCCGCCGGGTCGATCACGCCGTCGTCCCACAGGCGCGCACTGGCGTAGTAGGGGTGCGACTGGCGGTTGAACTGGTCGAGGACCGGCTGGCGGAAGGCCGCCTCCTCCTCCGCGCTCCAGCTGCCGCCGCGCGACTCGATGCCGTCGCGCCGCACGGTAGCCAGCACGCTGGCGGCCTGCTCCGCGCCCATCACGCAGGTGCGCGCGGTGGGCCAGGTCCAGAGGAAGCGCGGCGAATAGGCGCGGCCGCACATGCCGTAGTTGCCGGCGCCGTAGCTGCCGCCGATGATCACGGTGAACTTGGGGACCGAGGCGGTGGCGACGGCGGTGACCATCTTCGCCCCGTGGCGCGCGATGCCTTCGTTCTCCACCTTGCGGCCCACCATGAAGCCGGTGATGTTCTGCAGGAACAGGATCGGCGTCCGGCGGTGGCAGCACAGTTCGATGAAGTGCGCGCCCTTCTGCGCCGACTCCGAGAACAGGATGCCGTTGTTGGCGACGATGCCGATCGGCATGCCCTCGATGTGGCCGAAGCCGCACACCAGCGTGCTGCCGAAGCGCGCCTTGAACTCGTGGAACTCCGAGTCGTCGACCAGGCGCGCGATGATCTCGCGCACGTCGAAGGGCTTGCGCGTGTCGGTGGGGATGATCCCGTACAGCTCCCTGGCGTCGTAGCGGGGCGGCACCGGCTGGCGCCGCTCCACCGGCCAGTCCTTCGGCCGGTTCAGCGTCGCCACGGCACGGCGGGCCAGCGCCAGCGCGTGCTCGTCGTTCACGGCCAGGTGGTCGGCCACGCCCGAGAGGCGCGTGTGCACGTCGCCGCCCCCGAGGTCCTCGGCGCTCACCACCTCGCCGGTGGCCGCCTTCACCAGCGGCGGGCCGCCCAGGAAGATCGTGCCCTGCTCCTTGACGATGATGGTCTCGTCGCTCATCGCCGGCACGTAGGCGCCACCGGCCGTGCACGAACCCATCACCACGGCGATCTGCGGGATGCCCTGCGCGCTGAGGTTGGCCTGGTTGTAGAAGATGCGGCCGAAGTGGTCGCGGTCGGGGAACACCTCGTCCTGGTTCGGCAGGTTGGCGCCGCCGGAATCCACCAGGTAGATGCACGGCAGCCCGTTCTGGCCCGCGATCTCCTGCGCGCGCAGGTGCTTCTTCACCGTGAGCGGGTAGTAGGTCCCTCCTTTCACGGTCGCGTCGTTGCAGACGACCACGCACTCCACGCCGCTCACCCGGCCGATGCCGGTGATGATGCCGGCGCTGGGCGCGTCCATGGTGCCGTCCTTGGCCAGGTACATGCCGTGGGCGGCGATCGGCGCAACCTCCAGGAACGGCGTGCCGGGATCGAGCAGCATCTGCACGCGCTCGCGCGGCGGCAGCTTGCCGCGCGCCGAATGCTTCTGCCGCGCGATCTCGCCGCCGCCGGCGGCATGCAGCGCGACTTGCGCATTCAGGTCGTCGACCAGCGCCTGCATGGCGGCGGCATTGGCCTGGAAGTCGGCGGACCGGGGATTCAACTGCGATGCGATGACGGGCATTTGGAAGTTCCTCCCTCCCCGTCTGGGGGAGGGCCGGGGTGGGGGCACTCCGGCGCACGATAGCGCCAATGCCGCGAGCTTAGGGAGCCGGGTCCCGGGCGGCTTGCCGCGAAGGTTGCAAATCCCGCCACTCCGCTAGACTTGCGCCATGTCCGCCGCCGCGCCCCGCCGCCTTCCGGCCGCCGCCACCCCGATGGCCTTTGCCCGAGCCATCACGGCCGCGTACCGGCTGCGTGGCGGCAGCCCGGAGGGGGCCCTGAAGCTGGCACAGATCACGCCAGCCCAGCTGCAGAAATCCGAGGCGCGCATCACCGCCCGCCAGATGGAAGCGCTGTCCGCAGCGGCCATGCAGGAACTCGACGACGAGGGCCTGGCCGCCTTCACCCGCCGCCTGCCCTGGGGCAGCTACGGCATGCTGGCGCGGGCCTCGCTCACCGCGCCGACGCTGGGCGTGGCCCTGAAGCGCTGGTGCCGGCACCACGGCCTGCTGACGGAGGACGTGCGGCTGTCGCTCGGCGTGGCCGGCCCGGTCGCGACGATCGCGATCGAGGAAAGCCGGCCCATTCCGCGCGAGGTGCGCGAGCTGAGCCTGGCCTTCCTGCTGCGCAACGTGCACGGCCTCGCCTGCTGGTACGTCGACTCGCGCATCCCTCTGCAGGAAGCCCGCTTCCCGTTCCCGCAGCCGTCGCATGCGGATGCCTACCGGCACATGTTCCCGGGCACGCTGCAGTTCGCCGCCGCGCAGGCCGCGATCCGCTTCGATGCGCAGTACCTGAAGCTGCCCTTGCGCCGCGACGAGAAGGCGATGGCGCAGATGCTGCAGCGCGCGCTCTCGATCACCGTGCTGCAGTACCGCCGCGACCGCCTGCTGGTGCCGCAGGTGCGGCAGGCCCTCACGGCGTACCCGGAGCGCACGCACAGCGCCGAGGCGCTGGCGCAACTGCTGCACGTCTCCGCCCGCACGCTGCACCGGCAGTTGAAGGAGGAAGGCGCGAGCCTGCAGCAGCTGAAGGACGAAGTGCGGCTGGAGCGCGCGAAGGACCTGCTTTACCGCACCGGCAAGCCGCTCAAGCAGGTGGCGGCGGCGGTCGGCTTCCGCAACGAGAAAAGCTTCGCGCGGGCGTTCCGGCAGTGGGCCGGCGTGGCGCCGGGCGAGTTCCGCGACGCTTCGTAGCGAGCCCGTACGGCCGTTCCCTGAGGACGCCGATACATAGGGCAAGTCCCGCGCGGCACGCTGCGGGGCCGCTGATAGTGTCCGCATCGCCGGCAGTCCTGCGGCGCCGGCGTCCCCCCAATCCGACACGAAGAACTGGAGACGAGATGTCCACGACTGTGCTCGACCCTGGGCTACCCGCGCCATCCGGCGTGGGCCTGCTCGACAAGCAACGCATCATTGCCGGCGCCGGCTTCAACCGCTGGCTGGTGCCACCGGCCGCCCTCGCGATCCACCTGTGCATCGGCATGGCCTACGGCTTCTCGGTGTTCTGGCTGCCGCTGTCGAAATCGCTCGCCACTGCCGCCCCGGGAACGAAGTCCTGCGCCAGCATGGGCATCGGCTTCTTCGGCGAACTCTTCGCCACCAACTGCGACTGGAGCATCGCCACCCTGGGTTGGATGTACACCCTGTTCTTCGTGTTCCTCGGCTGCGCCGCGGCGCTCTGGGGCGGCTGGCTCGAACGCGCCGGCCCCCGCAAGGCGGGCGTCGTGGCTGCGTTCTGCTGGTGTGGCGGCATGCTGTTCTCCGCGCTGGGCATCTACCTGCACCAGTTCTGGATGATGGTGCTCGGCTCCGGCGTGATCGGCGGCGTCGGCCTCGGCCTGGGCTACATCTCGCCGGTGTCGACGCTGATCAAGTGGTTCCCCGACCGCCGCGGCATGGCCACCGGCATGGCCATCATGGGCTTCGGCGGCGGCGCCATGATCGGCTCGCCGCTGGCCGTGGACATGATGAAGGCCTTCTCCACGCCCACCAGCAACGGCGTGCTGCAGACCTTCGTGGTGCTCGCGCTGGTCTACTTCGTGTTCATGATCGGCGGCGCCTTCGGCTACCGCGTGCCGGCGACCGGCTGGCATCCCAAGGGCTGGGTCCCGCCGCAGCCCAAGGCCGGCAAGGCCATGATCACGCACCGGCACGTGCACGTGAAGAAGGTGTGGGGCATCCCGCAGTTCTGGCTGATCTGGGCGCTGCTGACGATGAACGTGAGCGCCGGCATCGGCGTGATCGGCATGGCCTCGCCCATGCTGCAGGAGGTCTTCGGCGGCAGCCTGATCGGCATCCCCCAGCACTTCAGCGAACTCGACAAGTCGCAGCTCGCGGCCATCGCGGCGGTGGCCGGCGGCTTCGCCGCGTTGCTGTCGCTGTTCAACATCGCCGGCCGCTTCTTCTGGGCCAGCATGTCGGACCTGTTCGGCCGCAAGACCACCTATTCGATCTTCTTCGTGCTGGGCATGCTCCTGTATGCGAGCCTGCCGCACTCGGCGGCCGCGGGCAACAAGCTGCTGTTCGTCGGTGCCGTGTGCGTGATCCTGTCGATGTACGGCGGCAGCTTCTCCACCGTGCCCGCGTACCTGGCCGACATCTTCGGCACGCAGTTCGTGGGCGCCATCCACGGGCGGCTGCTCACCGCGTGGTCCACGGCCGGCATCCTGGGTCCCGTGGTCGTGAACTACATGCGCGAATACCAGTTGCACCTCGGCCTGCCGCGCGAGCAGGTCTACAACCAGACCATGTACATCCTGGTGGGCCTGCTGGCGATCGGCCTCCTGTGCAACCTGCTGGTCAAGCCGCTGCCGGACAAGTGGTTCATGTCCGAGGAGGAACTGGCCCGCGAGAAGCAGCTCGCGCACGAGAAGGCGATCCTGGCCGAAAGCGGGTTGCGGGCCACGGGCGCGCGCGAGACGACGCCGACCATGCAGATCTACCTGGCCTGGCTGGTGGTGGGCATCCCGCTCGCGTGGGGCGTGTACCGCACGCTGGTGGCCGCGGCGAAGTTCTTCCACTGAGGGCCACGCGACGCGGCGCGGCACGGCGCGCTACATTCGGGGCCTTCCGTTGCGGGAGACCCCGTGAAGCGCATCGTGCCCTGCCTCGCCCTCGCGTTCAGCCTCGGACTGCCCTGCTTCGCGCAGGTGCCCGTGCAGGGCAGCCCCGACCAGGACCGCATGCTCGCCAGCGCCGACGGGCGGGTGGCGGCCAACAAGCGGCTGGTGTACGACTTCTGGCGCGAGGTGTTCGAGGGCGGCCACCTCGAACTCGCGGACAAGTACATGGCGGAAGGCTACATCCAGCACAACCCCAACGTGCCCAGCGGCCGGGCCGCGTTCGTCAGTTTCTTCGGCCGGATCGCCAGGCCGAAGCCGGTGGAGAACCGCATCGTCGCGCCGCTGGTGGCCATCCTGGGCGAAGGCGACATGGTGGTGCTGGCCTTCGCGCGCGAGAACCCGGACCCAAAGAACCCCGGCCAGAAGTACACGACGACCTGGTTCGACATGTTCCGCATCGAGAACGGGCGCATCGCCGAACACTGGGATCCGGCGCAGAAGCAGTAGCTGGCGCGTCACCCCAGCGCATCGTTCATCCAGCAGGCGTTCAGGGATCAGGCGAGACCGAGCTGCCGCGCTTCGTGCTGCAGCGCGTCGCGGGCCTCGGGATGGGCGACCGCGATCATCCGCTGGACGCGTTGTGACAGCGAGAGCGCGCGCAGGTCGGCGATGCCGTGCTCGGTGACGACGATGCCCGCATCGCTGCGGGCGGTACTGACGGGGCCGTTCAAGCGCGCGACGATGGTATCGAGCTTCCGCCCTGCGCTGCGCGAAGGCAGCGCTACGATGGGCAGCCCGCCGCGCGATGCGCAGGCTCCGCGCAGGAAGTCGGCGGCCCCGCCGACCGCGCCGACGTAGACCCCTGCCGCGACCTCCGCATTCACCTGCCCCGTAACATCGACCTCGATGGCCGAGTTGATCGCCACCAGCCGGTCGATCGAGGCCAGCACCGCCGGCGAATGGGTGTACTCCACTCCGCGGATCTCGATCGCCGGATTGCGGTGGGCGAAGCGGTTCAGCGCCCGCGTCCCCATCAGCACACCGGCGACGCTGATGCGGGCATCCACCGTCTTGCGGGCATTGTTGATCACCCCCGCCTGCATCAGCGCGGCGGCCGCGTCGCCCATCGCACCAGAATGGAAGCCGAGATCGCGGCGGTCCGAGAGCTGCGCCACGATCGCCTCCGGCAGGCTCCCGATCCCGCACTGGAGCGTGGCGCCGTCCTCGATGAGGCTGGCAACGTTGCGCGCCACGCCGGCTTCGTCGGGATGCGCCTTCGCCGCCGGCGCTTCCAGCGGCGGCCGGCTGCTGTGCACGACGTAATCGATGTCGTCCGCCGCGAGCGCGTGAGGGCCGCAGCTGGCCGGCGCCTGTTCGTTGACTTCGGCGATCACCACGCGGGCGCGCCGCAGGGCCGGCACCAGGTAATCGCCTGCGAGCGACAGGCTGTGGCGGCCTTGGGCGTCGGCGGGCGCCACCTGCAGCATCAGGACATCGACCCGCAGGCTGCCGTCGCCCAGCATGCGGCCCAGCTCGGAATAGTGGCAGGGCAGGACGTCGAGGCATCCCGCGCGCGCGAGTGCACGGTTGTTGCCGCCGGCCCCGTACGAGACGAAGGAAACGCAGTCGGCGTGCGCCGGCTGGACGGCGTCCGACCAGGAGATGCCGACGAAAGCCGTGAAGCGGCCGATGGCGGCGCGCTGCGCCATCAGCGCCGTGGTCAGCGTGACCGGCTCGGCCGCGGCCTGCCCCCACATCACCACGTCGCCCGGATGGACGAGGCCTTCCAGGCGCGGGTCGGCGGGATCGAGTTCGGTCACCCGCCGAACGTGACTACCGCGCGGCCACGCACGCCGCCGGCGATCAGCTTGTCGCAGTGCGCCTGCAGCTGCAAGAAGGGAATCGTGTAGCAGATATCGCGAATGTGGCGCGGGTGCAGGTCGCCGCCCGGCATCATGCGCTGCCAGACCTCGCCGCGCTCAGGCACCGGGTGGTTGGCGTTGACGCCCACGAGCGAGACGCTGCGCAGGATGAAAGGGTAGATCGAGGTGGTGAAGGTCTCGCCGGCGGCGTTGCCGAAGGCGCAGACCACGCCCCTCTTCTGCATGGAGCGCAGCAGCTTGTCCAGCGGCGCACCGCCCACCACGTCGATGGCGCCGGCCCACAGCTGTTCCTCCAGCGGCTTGTCGCCCGTGGTGAGGCCATCGCGGCCGATGATCTCGGCTGCCCCCAGCTTCTTCAGGTATTCGTGCTCGGACACCTTGCCGGTGCTCGCCACCACGTGGTAGCCCAGGCCCGCGAGCATGTCGATCGCGAACGAGGAACTGCCGCCGGTGCCGCCGGTGACCACGACCTTGCCCTTGTCGGGGGTGACACCGTGCCGCATCAGCTCGTCGACCGCCACCGCGGAGGTATAGGCGGCCAAGCCCATGCCCACCATGTCGAACGCGTCGCTGCCCTCCGGCACGCGTCCGATCCACGCGCCCGGAACGCGCACGTATTCGCTGTAGGCGCCGTCGCGGCGCATGCCGAAGTCGCGGCCGCCCTGCACGGTCACTCGGTCGCCCGGCCGGAACGCACTGTGCTTCGACTCCACCACTGTCCCGGAGACCTCGACGCCAGGCACGCAGGGAAAGCGCGAGATCACGTTGCCCACGCCGGTGACGGCGCGCGCATCCTTGTAGTTGACCGCGGCGTACTCGGACCGGATCACCACGTCGCCGGGATCGAGATCCGCCAGCGTCTGTTCGACCATGCGGCTGATGCGCCGGCCGTCTTCCTGGTAGAGGCGGATGGCCTTGAACTTCATTGCTTGTCCTTTCTCTGTTGCACGACACCGGTCGCCAGCAACGCGTCGATGTCGCCGGCCGCCACGCCGAACTGCCCGAGGATCTCGCGACTGTGCTCGCCGATCGCGGGTGGACCGCGGCGCACGCGCGACTGCGCGTCGCGGTCTCCGAAGGCCGCGCCGGGCATGCGCACCACGCCGGCGTCGACATTGCGCGTCTCGACGAGCACGCCGTTATGGGCGAGCTGGGGCGAATCCATCACCATGTCGTAGCCGGCGATCGGCGCGCAGATGATGTCGGCCGTCTCGAACCGCTCCTGCCATTCCAGCGTGCCATGCGCGGCGAGGCGGGTCGACAGTTCGGCCGTCAAGGCCTTGCGGTTGGCGACGCGCTGCGGGTTCGTCGCGAAACGCGGGTCCGTGGCCAGCGGCGGATCGCCGAGCACCTCGCACAAGGCCTTCCAGCGGTCCTCGTGGTACGCGGCGATCATGATCCAGCCGTCGCGAGTGGGGTACGCCTCGTTAGGTGCCGAATACGGCGCCGCCGACCCGCTACGCACCGGTTTCTCGCCCGACGCCAGGTACGAAGCCAGCGCCGACTGCTGCAGCATCAGCGCGCTGTTGTACAGGCTCACGTCCAGGTGCTGGCCCTGGCCCGTGAGATCGCGCACCCGCAGCGCCGCGAGCACCGCTCCGAACGCCAAGAAGCCAGTGGTCATGTCGGCCGCCGGCACCTGCACCTTCATGGGCGGGGAGTCCTCCTCGCCGATGTTGCTCATGAGCCCGGAGACCGCTTGCACGATACCGTCGACGCCGGGCTTGTCGCGCCATGGGCCGGTCTGCCCATAGGCCGACACCGAGCAGAACACCAGGCGCGGATGGATCTCGCGCAGCGCAGCGTAGCCGATGCCCAGCCGGTCCATGACGCCCGGGCGGAAGCTTTCGAGCACCACGTCCGCGGCGGCGGCGAGGCGCCGCGCGAGCTTCGGCCCCGCGGGATGCTTCAGGTCGATGGCGATCGAGCGCTTGTTGCGATTGAAGCTCATGGAGACCACCGACTCGCCGTTTTGCCACGGCGGCCCGAGCTTGCGGCCGATGTCGCCGCCCGGCGCCTCGACCTTGATCACGTCGGCGCCGAGGTCACCGAGCAGCATCCCACAGGTCGGCCCGGCGCCCACCTGGGAGAAGTCCAGGACGACCAGGCCCGCCAGAGCGTCGTTGATGCTCACGCCGGCGGGCTCAATCGACCTTGACGCCGCCCATGTCCTTGATGATCCTGTTCCAGCGCGCCGTGTCTCGCTTGATCAGTTCGGACATCTGGTCGGCGTTGAGGTAGCTGATCTCGAAGCCCTGCTGCGCGAGTCGCTCGCGCACGTCCGGTGCCTGCAGCGTTTTGGCAATGTCGGAGGACAGGCGGCCGACGACCTCGCGCGGCGTGCCGGCCGGGGCGAGGATGGAGTACCACAGGGGAACGTCGTAACCGGCCAGCCCCGATTCGGCGATGGTCGGAATCTCGGGCATGGCCTGCGAACGCTTCGGCGTGGTGACGCCGAGGGCCTTCAACTTGCCGGCCTTGATGTGGGGCTCCACGGAGGCCATGGTCGCGATGGCCGCCTGCACCTGGCCTCCCAGGAGGTCGGCGATGGCGGGCCCGGTGCCCTTGTACGGCACGTGCGTCACCTTGATGCCGGCGGCGTGGTTGAAGGCCTCGAAGGCGATGTGCTGAGGCGTGCCGCTGCCCGGCGTGGCGTGATTGAGCTTGCCTGGCTGCGCTTTGGCCAGCGCGATGAATTCGCGGACGTTGTTGGCGGGTACCGAGGGATGCACCACCAGCACCATTGGAACGCTGGCGGCAAGCGCCACCGGCGCGAAGTCCTTCTCGATGTCGAAGGGCAGCTTCTGGAACGCCGGGTTCATGGTCACCTGGTTGGAGGCGATCACGATGGTGTAGCCGTCCGGCGCGCTTTTGGCGGCGAGGTCAGTCCCCAGGTTGCCGCCCGCGCCGCCCCGGTTGTCGACGATCACCGGCTGCCCCAGCAGTTCGGCCAGCCTGGGCTGCATGGCGCGCGCCAGGATGTCATTGCCGCCGCCGGGGGGGAACGGGACGATGAAGCGAATGGGCTTTTCGGGGAATTTCGGCTGCGCGTGCACCACGGGGGCGCCGAAAGCCAGGGAAGCGGCAGCGAGCGCGAGCGCCGCGTGCTGGATCAGGGAACGCATGCTTGTCTCTCTCTCTCGTGTTGGCGGGGGCTGTGCCACGCGCTTGTACGTACAAGCAGACAGCATATCACGGATTCCGCTATACTTGTACGGACAAGCAGACAGGAAAGTAAGAGGACACGACGATGCAGCACCGAGGCGCGATCCCGCATGGCTGATCCCGCCGTGACCGCCGGCAGGACCAAGCAGGGGCTCGTCGCCGACGCGCTTTCCAGCGAGATCCAGCGCGGCAAGTACCGCATCGGCGAGCTCCTGCCCTCCGAGCCGCAGTTGAGCCAGCGCTTCGGCGTCAGCCGCCACACCGTGCGTGCTGCGCTGCGCGCGCTGCAGCAGCTAGGGCTCGTGAGCAGCCAGCAGGGCGTGGGCACATTGGTGCAGGACACGCGTGTGCAGTCCCGCTACAGCCACTCTTTCGACACCGCGGAGGACCTGCTGCAGTACGCCGCCAGCACGCCGGTCCGCGTCCTCGGCCGCGACGAAGTGGAAGTCGACGCCGCGCGCGCCGCCCAGTTCGGCTGCAAGGCGGGCGAGCACTGGTGGCGGCTGTGCACGCTGCGCACCAACCCTTCGGGCCGCACGGTGGTCGGCTATTCGGAGATCTATCTTCCGCTGGCGTTCGGCGCCGTCCTGGATGAGGCGGCCACGAGCCGGGAGCCGGTGTTCGCGCTGGTCGAGCGGCGCTTCCATGAAAGCATCGTCGAAATCCAGCAGGACATCGCTTGCGTGCCGCGCCTGTCGCGCGAGGAATGCGCCCACCTCGAGCTGCCCCCCCGCTCGCCCGGGCTGGAAATCAACCGCCGGTATGTGGGCCGCAACGGCCGCGTGCTGGAAGTGACGCGCTCGGTGCATCCGCCCGAGGTCTTCCGGTATTCCATGCGCGTGCAGCTGCGCCACGGAACCTCCACATGACCCTGCCCTCCTACTCCACGCTCGAAGTGCAGCATCACGGCGACGACGTGCTGCTGCTCGCCTTCAACCGACCCGCCGTGCTCAACGCGCTCAGCACGCAGATGGGCGCCGAGGTGTTCGACCTGTTCACGCGCCTGACCGCAGACGCCGGGGGCGTCCGCGCCGCGGTACTCACCGGCGCCGGCAAGGCCTTCTGCGCCGGCGGCGACCTCAAGGAGCGCGACGCCATGACGCAGGCGCAGTGGCAGGTGCAGCACGAGCTGTTCGAACGCGCCTTCGCCTCGATCATGGAGTGCCCGTTGCCGGTGATCGCCGCGGTCAACGGCCCCGCCTTCGGCGGCGGACTGGAATTCGCCCTCTGCTGCGATTTCATCTATGCGGCTTCAAGCGCGCGCATGGCGCTGCCCGAAGTGAAGGTCGGCATCATGCCGGGCGGCTGCGGCACGCAGAACCTGGCCCGCGCCGTCGGCGAACGTCGCGCCAAGGAGCTCGTGCTCAGCGGCCGCCCTTTCGGCGCCGAGGAAGGCTACGCCTGGGGCTTGATCAACAAGGTTTGCGAGCCCGAGGCGCTGGTCACCGAGGCGATTGCCACCGCGCGGGCGATCGCCGACAACGCCCCGCTGTCGGTGCGGCAGGCGAAAAAATCCATCCACTACGGCCTGCAGATGGACCTGCTGACCGGCTACCGCTTCGAGATCGAGGCCTACAACCGGCTCGTGGATACCGAGGACCGCCGCGAAGGCGTGCGCGCCTTCAACGAAAAACGCAAGCCCCAGTGGCAAGGCCGCTGAGAACACCCGACCAACGAGGACACCGTGCAATTTGCCTACTCCGACACCCAGCTGGAGATCCGTGAGGCCGTGCGCGGCCTGTGCGCACGCTTTCCCGCCGATTACTGGCGGCGCTGCGACGCCCAGCAGGCCTACCCCGACGAATTCGTGCAGGCCATGACAGAGGCCGGCTGGCTGGCCGCCCTCATTCCCGAAGCCTACGGCGGGTCCGGCCTTGGCCTGCTAGATGCGTGCGTGATCCTGCAGGAGATCAATGCGCAGGGTGGCAATGCGGCAGCCTGCCACGCGCAGATGTACACCATGGCGTCCGTGCTGCAACATGGCAGCCAGCGCCAGAAGGAGGCCATCCTGCCGCGGATCGCCGACGGGTCGCTGCGACTCCAGGCCTTCGGCGTGACGGAGCCGACCGCCGGCTCCAACACCTTGCGAATCAAGACCTTTGCGAAGAAGGTGAATGGCGGCTACGTGATCAATGGCCAGAAAATCTGGACTTCGCGCTTCCGCCAGTCCGACTACTACCTGCTGCTCGCGCGCACCACGCCCTACGAGGAAGTGCAGAAGAAGACCGAGGGCCTGAGCCTCTTCCTGGTGGACATCGCCAAAGCGGGCAAGGCGCTGCAGGCGCGCACCATCGACACCATGCTGAATCACCACACCAACGAGGTGTTCATCGAGGACCTCGAGGTCGAGGAGGAGTGGCGCGTGGGCGAAGAAGGCAAGGGCTTCCAGTATCTCCTGAGCTCCCTCAATGCGGAGCGGCTGCTGGTCGCGAGCGAATGCGTGGGTGACGGCAAGTGGTTCATCGACAAGTCGCGCCGCTACGCGACCGAGCGCGTGGTGTTCGACAAGCCGATCGGCGCCAACCAGGGCGTGGCCTTCCCGATCGCGAAGGCCCACATGAACCTGGCCGCGGCCGAACTGATGCGCAACAAGGCCGCCAGCTTCTTCGACGCCGTGAAGCCGTGCGGGCCGGAAGCGAACATGGCCAAGTACCTGTGCAGCGAGGCGTCCTGGGAAGCAGCCGAGGCCGCGATGGTCACCTTCGGCGGTTTCGGAGTGGCGACGGAGTACGACATCGAGCGCAAGTGGAAGGAGACGCGCCTATTCCGCACCGCCCCGATCTCGAACAACCTGGTGCTCGCCTATGTGGCGCAGCACGTGCTCGACATGCCTCGTTCGTACTAGACCCTGATCGGCTGCTGGGGCCGCCCTACGCAGCCCGGAACTCGAAATCCTCGAACCGGGCCGCGAACAGCGCCAGTTCCGCCCGCCAGCGCGCCGGATCCGGCAGGCTGCCGCCGCGGCACTGCTGCAGCGCCCAGCGCCGCACGCCGAGCCCCGCCAGTTCCTCCGCCAGGTCATGCAGTTCATGCAGCGGGAACAGCTCCGGCGACCAGGTCGTGCGGCATTCGTGCGCGACCCCGCTCAGGAGCACGCGCAGGAGCGACTCCAGCACGCGTGCGGCGCCACCACGCGAGGCGGTCACCGTGTCCAGCCGCTGCCACGGCGCCTTGATGTCCAGGCCGATCCAGTCCACCAGCGGCAGCACCTGCGCCAGCCGGTCGGGGTACATGCCGCTGGTGTGCAGGCCCACCTCGAAGCCGAGGGCGCGCACCTCCTGCATCGCAGCCGGCAAGGCCGTCTGCAGCAGCGGCTCGCCGCCGGAGAAAACCACGCCATCCAGCAGGCCGCAGCGGCCGCGCAGGAAATCCAGGACCTCCTCCCAGGCGATCTGCGGCTGCGCGCTCGCATCGAGCAGTTCGGGGTTGTGGCAATAGCTGCAGCGCCAGGGACAGCCCTGGCAGAACACCACGGCCGCCAGCCGGCCGGGAAAGTCGATGCTGGTCCAGCGCTGCAGCCCGCCTACGCGCAGGCGGGCAGCGCCCCGCGCATCAGCCGCGTTCGACAAAGAAGCGCCGCTCCTGGTGCTCGCCCTTCTTGCCGGTGTTGAAGCTCGCCACCGGCCGGTGGTAGCCCATCACGCGGGTCCAGACTTCGCAGGGCTGGCGCTCCTCGTCGGCGAGCGCGACGGCTTCGATGCAGGTGCCGGATTCCGGCTGCAGGATGTCGGTTGCAACGTTCATTCTTGCTCCTTGGTGAGGGTCGACGGGATCAGGCGGCCAGCGCGAGGGCGGCGCGCTTGTGCGCCAGGCGCTCCTCGTCGCATTTCGGGCAGAACTTGTGCTCGCCGGCGAGGTAGCCGTGCGTGGGGCAGATCGAGAAGGTCGGCGTGACCGTGATGTAGGGCAGTCGGAAGCGCGTGAGGGCGCGCTGCACCAGCATCCGGCAGGCCTCGGCGCTCGAGAGCCGCTCGCCCATGTACAGGTGCAGCACCGTGCCGCCGGTGTACTTCGACTGCAGCACTTCCTGGCGCTGCATCGCCTCGAAGGGGTCGTCGGTGAAACCCACCGGCAGCTGCGAGGAGTTGGTGTAGTAGGGATGCGTGTCGGTGCCGGCCTGCAGGATGCCGGGCCAGCGCTTGCGGTCCTCGCGGGCGAAGCGGTAGGTGGTGCCCTCGGCCGGCGTGGCCTCCAGGTTGTACAGGTGGCCCGTTTCCTCCTGGAAGGCGACGATGCGCCCGCGCACGTGATCGAGCAGGCGCAGCGCGAAGGCCTCCCCCCATGCGCTCGTGATGTCGTGCGCGCCGTCGCTGAAGTTGCGGATCATCTCGTTGACGCCGTTCACGCCCAGCGTCGAGAAGTGGTTGCGCAGCGTGCCGAGATAGCGTTTGGTGTACGGGAACAGGCCCTGGTCCATCAGGCGCTGGATCAGCTTGCGCTTGGTCTCCAGGCTTTGCTTGCCCAGATCCAGCAGGCGATCGAGCGCGCGCAGCAGGCCGGCCTCGTCGCCGCGGTGCAGGTAGCCCAGGCGCGCGCAGTTGACGGTGACCACGCCGAGGCTGCCGGTCTGCTCCGCGCTGCCGAACAGGCCGTTGCCGCGCTTGAGCAGTTCACGCACGTCGAGCTGCAGCCGGCAGCACATGGAGCGGACCATGTTCGGCTCGAGCTCCGAGTTGATGAAGTTCTGGAAGTACGGCAGGCCGTAGCGCGCCGTCATCTCGAACAGGCGGGTGGCGTTCTCCGACGCCCAGGGGAAGTCGCGCGTGATGTTGTAGGTCGGGATGGGGAAGGTGAAGACGCGGCCCTTGTCGTCGCCCGCCGTCATCACCTCGATGAAGGCGCGGTTGATCATGTCCATCTCGGCGCCCAGCTCGCCGTAGGTGAAGGGCATCTCCTCGCCGCCGATCACGGGCACCTGCTCGCGCAGGTCGTCCGGGCAGGTCCAGTCGAAGGTGAGGTTGGTGAAGGGCGTCTGCGTGCCCCAGCGCGAAGGCACGTTGAGGTTGTGCACCAGCTCCTGGATGCACTGGCGCACCTGGTCGTACGTCATGGCGTCCTTGCGGACGAAGGGCGCCATGTAGATATCGAAGGAGGAGAAGGCCTGCGCGCCGGCCCACTCGTTCTGCAGCGTGCCGAGGAAGTTGACCACCTGCCCCACCGCGGACGACATGTGCCGCGCGGGGCCCGCCTCCACCTTGCCCGGCACGCCGTTCAGGCCCTCGTGCAGCAGGGTGCGCAACGACCAGCCGGCGCAGTAGCCACTGAGCATGTCGAGGTCGTGGATGTGCAGGTCACCGCTGCGGTGCGCCTCGCCGATCTCCGGCGTGTACACGTGCGACAGCCAGTAGTTGGCGGTGACCTTGCCGGCCACGTTGAGGATCAGGCCGCCGAGGGAGTAGCCCTGGTTGGCGTTGGCGTTCACCCGCCAGTCCGACTTCGACAGGTACTCGCTCATGGAGGCATGCACGTCCACCAGCGTCTGCCGGCCCTTGCGCATCGCCGCGTGCTGCTCGCGGTACACGATGTAGGCGCGGGCGGTCTTCAGGTGGTTGGCGGCGATCAGCGTCTGCTCCACCACGTCCTGGATCTGCTCGATCTGCGGCGCCTGGCCGTGGAAGCGGAACATCAGGACTTTGCGCACCTGCGCCGACAGCAGCGCGGCCTCGTCGGCCTCGAATTCGCCGCTGGCGGCGCCGGCGCGCGCCAGGGCGTTCTCGATCTTGCGGGCGTCGAAGGGGGCGCGTTCGCCGCTGCGCTTGACGACTTCGCGGGGCGCGGGGTGCAGGGCTGTGTTCATGGACCTCCTCTTCGCCTGGGCACTAGATGTAGGGGGCGGAGTATGCCGGGGCACTACATCTAGTGTTTGACGTGACGCAAAAACCGGCGTTCACGGCGGCGATTGCGCCCGCCGGGCGCGTGCGGCATAGTCGCTCGCATGGGCGAGCACCACCCTTCCCACGAACACAGCGAACTCGATGCAACCGAGCTGCGGGTGCGCGCGCTGCAGACGATCCTGACCGAGAAGGGCTACATCGAGCCGGCGGCGCTCGACGCGATCGTCGAGACCTACCAGACCCGCATCGGCCCGCGCAACGGCGCCCGCGTCGTCGCCAAGGCCTGGGCCGACCCCGCGTATCTCGACTGGCTGCTGCGCGACGCCTCCGCCGCGATCGCGTCGCTCGGCTACACCGGCCGCCAGGGCGAGCACATGGTGGCGCTGCCCAACACGGAGCAGGTGCACAACCTGGTGGTGTGCACGCTGTGCAGCTGCTATCCGTGGCCGGTGCTGGGGCTGCCCCCCGTCTGGTACAAGAGTGCGCCCTACCGCTCGCGCGTGGTGCGCGATCCGCGCGGCGTGCTCGCCGAGTTCGGCGTGACCTTGCCGCCCGGGCAGGAAATCCGCGTCTGGGATTCGACCGCGGAAGTGCGCTACCTCGTCATCCCGCTGCGTCCGCCGGGAACCGAGGGCCTCACCGAGGAGGAGCTCGCGGAACTGGTGACGCGCGATTCGATGATAGGCACCGGCCTGCCCAGGACGCCGGAGCCCTAGGCACGAGCATGTCCGCCCCCTACACCAGCTACTCCGACCTCGGCGGCCGCACCGGCTTCGGCCCCATCGAGCCCGAAGACGAGGACGTGCGCTTCCACGCGGACTGGGAGCCGGCCGCGCTCGCCCTCGTGCTGGCGATGGGCGCCACCGGAAGCTGGAACATCGACATGAGCCGCGCGGCGCGCGAGACGCTGCCGCACTACCTGCGCCTGTCGTACTACCAGATCTGGCTGGCCGCGCTGGAAAAGCTGATGCTCGAACGCGGGCAAGTGCACCCCGACGAGCTCGCGGCGGGGCACATGCTGCACCCGCCGGTGCCGCTCGCGCGGGTGCTGCGACGCGAGCAGGTGCCGTCCGTCCTCGCGGCCGGCTCGCCGACCTTGCGGGACGCTGGCCCTCCCGCGCGCTTCGCGCCCGGCGACCGCGTGCGGACCCGGGCCCATGCCGTGCCGCATCACACGCGCCTGCCCGGCTACGCGCGCGGCAAGGTGGGCACGATCGCCAAGGTCCACGGCGCGCACGTGTTCGCCGATGTGCATGCGCAAGGCCTGGGCGAAGACCCGCAGACCCTCTACACGGTCGTGTTCGAGGCCAGCGAACTGTGGGGCGCGGATGCGGCGCCCGGCGTGCGGGTCTCGATCGACGCCTGGGAGACCTACCTGGATCTTGCGTGAGGCGGGCATCGCCTACACTGCCGGGCATCAAAACGATGTCCAGCTCTCCAAGATCGATTCCGCAGGCCGTCCACGAGGCGCTGGCCGCCCTGGAGCGCTACCAGTTGCACCTGCGCCAGGTGGCCGCGGCCCGGATCGACCCGGAGCTCTATCACCAGGTCTCGCTCGACATCCACGAAGTGCGCCGCTGCTGCCACGCCTTGCCGGCGCTCTCGGCCGGCTGGGTGGCGCTGCTGATCGCGCATGCCGAGCTCTCGCAGGCGCTCTGGCGCGCGGGCCAGCCGCAAGGCGCCCCCGGCGCGGAGGAACGGCAGCAACTGCTGGGCCACGTGCTCGCGTGCGTGCGTGCGCTGCAGGCGCAGTGCATGGAACTGGCCGCGCCGCACCGCCAGTAGCGGGGCCGACGGCTAGGCGAGTTGCGCGCGCAGGCGGTCGATCTCCTCCGTCAGCAGGGTCGCCGTGCGCACCATGGCCTCGGCGCCCGGAGCGCCATGCAGGCGCCGCGCCTCCGCGACCTGCTGCTGGCACCGGGCCAGGGTGGCTTCGAGCCGGGCCAGCCCTTCGCGCAGGGCGTGCTCGCCGGCTGCGTGACTGTGTGCGCCTTCGTACATAGGAACACTATAAGGGAGCGCTTGGCGCTATAACGTGGACCCGACCCCTCCCCCCGCAAAAACCAGCGCATGGACACTGTGCATTCCGAACTGCGCGGCAACCGCCTGCTCGCGCTCCTCGACGACGAAACGCTGCGGACGATCGCGCCCCGCCTGGTCCCGGTGCCGCTGCCGCTGCGCGAGGACCTGTACCTCGAACAGGCGCCGATGACGCACGCCTGGTTCCCGACCGCAGGCGTGCTGTCGGTCCTCGGCGCCGCGGCCGCCCAGACCGACGTCGAGGTGGCCACGATCGGCAGCGAAGGCGTGCTCGGGGTCGGTGTGCTGCTGGGCGCCGAGCTGAGCTTCGGCCGGGTCTTCGTGCAGGTCGAAGGCACCGGCTGGCGCATGAGCGCTGGCGACCTGCGCGAGTGCGCCGCCACCCAGCCGGCCTTCAACCGCGTGCTGCACCGCTACGCCAATGCATTGATGGTGCAGATCGCGCAGGGCACCGCCTGCAACCGCGCCCACGCGGTGGAGCAGCGCTGCGCGCGCTGGCTGCTGCAGACGCACGACCGCGTGCGCGGCGACGAATTCGACCTCACGCAGGAATTCCTGGCCCAGATGCTGGGCGAGCGGCGCGCCACGGTGAACCAGGTGGCCGGCTCGCTGCAGCAGCGCGGCCTGATCCGCTACAGCCGCGGCCACATCCACGTGACCGACCGCGAGGGCCTGGAAGCCGCGGCCTGCCGCTGCTACGGTTTCGTGCGCGCCGAGTTCGCCCGCATGTTGTCGGCACCCGCATGAGCCTCAGCCGGCTTCCCGGACTGCCGCGCGACGAGGGCGGCCCCGTGTTCCGCGCTCCCTGGCAGGCGCAGGCGTTCGCGATGACGCTGGCGCTGTACGAGCGCGGCCTGTTCTCCTGGACCGAGTGGGCCCAGGCGCTCGCGCTGCGCATCCAGGCCGCGCCGGCGCAAGCGGGGGAGGACGCCACCGATGCCTACTACCGGCAGTGGCTGGAGGCGCTGGAGCGGATCGTGGCGGACAAGGGGGCGTCCTCCTCGCCGGAACTGCACCGCTACCAGCAAGCCTGGGACCACGCCGCCGACCGCACGCCGCACGGCCAGCCGATCGAGCTGCAGGCCTCGGACTTCCCGGAGCCGTAGCCTTACCGGCCTGCCGATCCGCCGAGACGGCTGCCGTCGAACGCCTTCAGAGGCTGACGCGCTCGCCCGTGGCCATGTACTCGCCGCACTGGCGCCGCACCTCGTCGATCAGGAGCTGGTGGCGCGCATGGTAGGCGACCACCCGGCCGTTCACGCGGCAGGGTGCGGTGAGCGTCCACAGCGCATGCGTGAGTTCGACCCGGGTGATCAGCAGTTCAGTCCAGCTTGCCGACAACAGCGGCAGTGCGCTCGCCTTCATCTGCAACTCGTCGAAGCGGTTCGACAGCGCCCGGTACAGCTCCGGGTCCCAGCGGCCCTGCAGGAGCGTGCGCAGTCCGTCCTCGTACTCGGTGAGCTGCCGCGCGAGTTCGGCCGCAACCGCTGCCTGTTCGGGGGAGTGCGAGATCATGGGCGCGGCTTCCCTGGGGATGAGCTGGCCACTTTACAAGTCGGGAACAGCCGCCCGCAAGCCGCTCCGTCGCTCCAGGGATGAGAAATTTCCTTCACCGGATCTTCCCTGGAACCGGGACGCACCGGTGTCCCACCCTGCGCCGCCGACCGGATCGCGGGGAACAGGCCGGCGAGTTCCTGCAGGACCTGGTCTACGTCGCGGAAATGGATGAAGATGCCGCCGGCCTGCTCCCACAGGTGCCGGTACTTGAGGGTGTCGTCCACCAGCACGTCGCCGTCCGCGCAGTGCTTGCGCTTGTCCACCGCCAGGCAGGTGATGATCTTCGTGCCCGGGAAATGCCGTTCGGCCCAGCGGACCTTCTGCCCCGCGGCCCAATTGCCGCGAGGCAGGCCGGTGAGGATGATCGGATGCAGGTGGCGCACCGCGGCGAACAGCTCGGTGGCGCGGGGCATCAGGGGCAGGTGGAAGAAGAACTCCGGCGCCTGCGCCAGCCGCTCCCACAGGTGCGCCCGCCCGTGCCGTGCCTCGTAGACGGGCAGCGGCACGCCGAGCACGCGTTCCGCACCGTGGTCGAAGTCGGCCAGCACGCCATCGCAGTCCAGGTACAGCTGTCGCTCGCGCATGCCGAAGATTCTGCGCAGCGGCCGCGCTGCCCGGCGTCATCCCGGCCCGGCGCCGGGTGCGCAGGATCGCTGACGCGTGTCAGTCGGCGACCGGTGCCGTCGCCCGTCCTGCGCGCCACCAGGAAAGCGTGCGCGCCAGCGCCGTCGCGCTCCAGGCCAGCAGGCCGAGGATGAGGAACACCGTGTCGAGCGGCGCCAGCAGGCCGGCAGTGATGTGGCTGTCCATGTGGTGGGTGGCGGCGGAATACATGCCCAGCGGGAACACCATGCTCCAGTCCAGTCCCTCGGGACGGAGGGGGTCGCGGCGCAGCACGTAGCGCCACAAGGTGAGCGCCACCAGCAGCGGCAGCCACCACGTCCCCGTGGCCCAGTACAGGAGGGTGAAGCCCTTGAGGAAAGGCAGCAGCTCCGCCAGCCAGGGCGCCTGTGCCGCATCGGCGACGAGCTGGGCCCCGGCCAGCGTGGAGATCGCCATCGCGCCCATGTTGATCCACGACGGCGGCGTGAGGTCCGCCGGCGCGAAGGGCAGGAACACGGCGCGATGGAAGATCAGCGCCATCAGCCACGTGTACAGCATGCCGCCGAACAGCCACATGCACAGTGCGAGCAGGTCGAGCTGCAGCCGCAGGGGCGGCGCGACATGCGCGGACAGCAGGGCCGCATCCACCGCGACGGACTGGCATGCGACCACCGCGAGCAGCCACCCGCCCCCGACCACGCGTTCCACGGGCTGCTTGTCCCGGCTGGTGATGACCGCCGCGAAGACGCCGTAGCTCAGGACCCCCCACGTCGCAAGGGCCAGCGTGGCGAAGAGCCAGGCCAGGGTGAAGCTCACTTCCAGCAGCAGGAAGCCGCCGGCCAGCACGCCGGTGCCCGCCACCGCCGTGAAGAACACGGGCGCGCGCAGCGGGCTTGCCATGTCCTGCGCCACGGCGCGAGGCCAGCGCGCGAGCCGCCACAGCGACAGCCCCGCCAGCAGCAGCCACGCGAGCACGTCGCACTCGAACAGCAGCAGCGACAGCCGCGACCATCCCTGCTGGCGCGCGGCCACGGCGAGGATGCCGGTGGCCATCACGAAGGAAAACGAGGGCTGCAGGTGCAGCCGCGGCGGGCGGAGATGGAAAGCCATCGAGGAGGCTGGGTGACGCAGCATGGCAGGCGCGGAGAACGCCGATGTTAGCCAGCGCAGGTCACGCCCATCCGCGAAACGGGTCGAAACACATTTAACGCACCTCGTGGAATAAGCACCAAGGTGCCCGCATTTCGCGCAAGCAGTACGCCCCCCCGGTCACCACCTGACCTCCCCCGCGCCGGGCCGCGTGCCTAGCATGGACCCATGAAGATCCATTTCCTGCTCGACGAGCAGGTGCACTTGCAGCCATGCCCGACCTTCGTGTCGGCCATGGCGCTGCTGGCGGACCGTGGTTTCACGGTCACCCGCGGCATTCCGGAGGCAGCGCTGCTGTGCCCGGACCGGATGTGCGTGCGGCACGACCTGTACGTGCTGGAATCGCGCAGCGAACTGGCGCTGAGCGTGGCTGCCGTCCTGCATGACCGGGGCGGCCAGTTCCTCAATCCCTACCCGGCCTGCGCCCTGGCGCAGAACCGGATCACCGCCGCCAGCCGGCTGGCGGCTGCCGGCGTGGCGGTGCCGCGCTCCTGGGTGACCGCGGATTTCGCCATGCTGTGCGAGCTCGCCGCGGAGCAGACCGTGATCGTGAAGCCGTACCGCACTTCCGCGGCTTGCCGGCACGTGGTGGCCCACGGCCCCGACGACCTGGTCGGCATTCCGCTGCGCGAGCAGCCGGTGCTGGTGCAGGAGTTCATCGAGCGCTGCGGCCCCGACCTGCAGCTGCAGGTGATCGGCGAGCAGGTCGGCGCGGTCGAACGCGAGGCGCCCACGGCGGCCGCCGTCACCGTCACGCCGGAACTGCGCGAGATCGCGCTGCGCTGCGGGCGCGTGTTCGGCCTGAGCGTCTACAGCATCGACATCGTGCAGGGGCCCGAGGGTCCCGTCGTGGTCGATTTCGACCGCGCACCGTGCCTGGCCGGCGTGCCGCAGGCCGCCGCACTGCTGGCGCGCCACATCGAGAACGTGGTCGGCGGCCATACCCCCTTGCAGCGCCATCCGCCGACGCTGCACGTGGCGCCCGGATGGTCCGGGCTGCTGCAGGGAATGGCAGCGTGAGGTGACGATGTTTTTCCGCGCGGGCTGACGGCCGGCGTGGCGTCGGGGCGGGGGACCGGTGACCCCCTCGCAGCGGCGCCGCCGGCAGCTGGCCGGCGCGGACGGGCCCGCCCCCAAGAATCAATACTCCAGGGCGAAGGCTTCGCGCAGCGCGGCGCAGAAGGCGGGCGTGCCGGTGAGGGTCACGCTGAGCGTCACGCGCGGTTCGCCGGCGGCGCCGGCGTGCAGTTCCAGGCCCGTGCCGCTGCGATAGCGCACGGCCAGCGTGGTGGCCACTTCGCGCACCCCTTGCAGTTCGCAGTCCCACGCGGCGCCTTCGTCGAGCGGGCCGGGCGCGCCGAACTGCGCATGCGCCCAATCGAGCACACGCGCCACTTCGTCCTGCAGCGCGCGCAACTGCGCCGGTGCGGCGGCGGCCATGGCATCGAAGCTGCCGTGGCCGTGTTCGTCGTCGCTGTAGTCGAAGTCAAGGTAGTGGAGCGGGCCGGCCGTCATGCGCGCGATGATAGGGCGGCTGGTGCTGAGGCAAGCGGGATGTAGGCCGGCGTCCCATCGCGCTTCTGCCTTGCTCCTACGCCGGGATAACAGTCCCGTTCAGGATGCGTTCATGCCCGCCGGCCTAATCTCGCTTCCATGGAAAACGCAATCGACAGGAGGTCAGATTCCATGAAAGCCCATCTTCGCAAGAACGCCGCCGCGGCCATGCTGCTGCTGGCTCCCCTCGGTGCCGCCCTCGTGGCGCAACCGGCCGCCGCGCAATATGCACCGCAGTACCGCGTGGCACAGGTCGCGCCCGGCCACGTCACGAACGTGGCCGTGCCGGCGGTGGAATCGTTCGTCGCCGACCTGGATCGCGGCCGGCTCGAGCCGGGGCGCGTGCTGCACTTCCGCCTGCTGGGCACGCCGCGCTCGAACGTGGTGGTGAACATCCAGAACATCGTGAGCGACCTGCCACTGGCGGAGACGCAGCCGGGCGTGTACGTCGGCAGCTACACCATCCGCCGTTCGGACGACGTGAAGATGCTCGATCGCGCCGTGGCCGTCCTGCGGACCGGCGGCAAGCACGCGGTGGCGCGCGTCAACATGGGCTGGCGCGAGCAGCAAGCGTCCGCGCAGCACGGTCGCGACACGACGCCGCCGCGGATCCTGGACATGACGCCGCACAACGGTGAGCGCGTGTCGGACCGCGGCCGCAACACCCGCCTGTCCGCCCGCCTCAGCGACGACGGCAGCGGCGTCGACCCCGCTTCGGTGCGCCTGCGCATCAACGGCCGCGACGTGTCGCGCGACGTGCGCGTCCGTGACGACGAGGTCCACTATCGCGAGGACCTGCCGCGCGGCCGCCACACGGTGGAACTGGCCGTGCGTGACCGGGCCGGCAACGCAACGCGCACGACGTGGACCTTCAACGTGGTCTGACGCCGCCGCGGCGATGAACCAAGGGCCTCCTTCGCGGGAGGCCCTTTTTCATTGGGTCGCGCCTCTTCGGCCCGCCGGGCGACTACGCGCGGCCGGCGGCCACCCTGCTCGAGATGAGCTCCATGAGCGCGTCCATGTCGAGGGGCTTGACGAGGTGGCGGTCGAAGCCGGCCTCGTGCGCACTCTGCACGTCATGCGGCTGTCCCCAGCCCGTCACGGCGACCACGGTGCGGCCGGGGCCGGCGGCGTGCGCGCGGATGCGGCGGCAGGCGTCGTAGCCGTTCAGGCCCGGCATGCCGATGTCCAGCAGCACCAGTTCCGGATCGAAAGCGGCCGCCGCGTCCACCGCGGCCTCGCCGTCGTGCACCGTCTTCACCTCGTGCCCCATCACCTCCAGCAGGGTGGACAGCGTCTCGGCGGCATCGCGGTTGTCGTCGGCGACCAGGATGCGCAGGCAGCCTTCCGCGCAGGCGGGAGCTTGCGCGGCATCCGACGCGTCGTCGGCGACCAGGTTCGCGGCCAGCGGCAGGCAGACGCGGAACATGCTGCCCTTGCCGGCCCCCTCGCTGCTGGCCGTGATCTCGCCGCCGTGCAGCTGCACCAGCCGGCGCGTGAGCGCCAGGCCGATGCCCAGGCCGCCGCGCGAGCGCGCCAGCGCCGGCTCCTCCTGCGAGAACATCTCGAACACGCTCTCCAGCCGGTGCGGCGCGATGCCGATGCCGCTGTCGTGGATGGAGACCACGACCGTGCCGCCGTCGACCACCGCACGCACCTCGATCTGGCCGCCCGGGTCCGTGTACTTGGCCGCGTTGCTCAGGAGGTTGGCGAAGGCTTGCGCCAGCCGCGCCCGGTCGGCGTCGACCACCAGCTTCATCGGCGGCTGCAGCAGCGTCAGCTTGTGGCCGGCACCGTCCACCTGCGGCTGCGTCGTTTCCACCGCATCGGCCAGCACGGTATCGAGCGCCACCGGCTCGCGGCGCAGCTCGATGCGGCCCTGGTTGATGCGGCTGATGTCCATCAGGTCGTCGATCAGGCGGCCCATGGCGGTGACCTGGCGGTCGATCACGTCGCTCGCCCAGTGCACGTCCGTGGTGTCGGGGCCGCGCAGCTTCAGGTAGTGGATGGCGTTGCGCACCGGCGCCAGCGGGTTGCGCAGCTCGTGCGCAAGCGTCGCCAGGAATTCGTCCTTGCGCCGGTTCGCTTCCAGCAGGCGTGCCTGGCTTTGCTGCAGTTCCAGCGTGCGCTCGGTGACGCGCTGGTCGAGCGAGGCATTGAGCTCGCTCAGGCTGCGGTTGGCCTGTTCCAGCTCGCGGCCCTTGCGGTGCAGTTCGGCGAACACCGAGACCTTGGACTTGAGCACCGCCGGATTCACCGGCTTGTGCAGGTAGTCCACCGCCCCCGTGCCGTAGCCCTCGAGGATGTGCTGGTCCTCGTTGTAGTAGGCCGTGAGGAAGATGATCGGGATGCGCGCCGTCTTGCGCCGCACCTTGATCATCTGCGCCAGCTCGAAGCCCGTCATGCCCGGCATGCGCACGTCGAGCACCAGCACCGCGAATTCGTCGGCCATCAGCGCCAGCAGCGCCTCGTCGCCGGAGGTGGCACGCACCAGCCGGTAGCTCGGGTCGTCCAGGATGGATTCCAGCACCGACAGGTTGCGGGGCTCATCGTCGACGATCAGGATGTTGACCATGCCGGTCACGGTGGCAGTCGTTTCCATGCCGGCCTCAGCGGAACAGCCACACGCGCATCAGCGAGAGCAGCTGGTCGGTGTTGACGGGCTTGGAGATGTAGTCGCTCGCGCCCGCTTCCAGGCACTTCTCGCGGTCGCCCTTCATCGCCTTGGCGGTCAGCGCCAGGATCGGCAGGGTGCGGAAGGCGGGATCCTTGCGGATCTCGCGCATGGTCTCGTAGCCGTCCATCTCCGGCATCATGATGTCCATCAGCACCATCTCGAGGCCGGGCGTCTTCTGGAGGATGTCGATCGCCTGGCGGCCGTTGGTGGCGCTGATCACGTCGACCTCGTGGTTCTCCAGCACCGAGGTCAGCGCGAAGATGTTGCGCGCATCGTCGTCGACGATCAGCACCTTGCGCCTGTGCAGCACCTCCGCCGAGTTGTGCAGGCGGTCCAGCATGGCCTGCTTGTCGGCGGGCAGCTGCGTGATCACGCGGTGCAGGAACAGCGCCGTTTCGTCCAGCAGCCGCTCGGGCGACTGCACGTCCTTCAGCACGATGCTCTTGGCCATCGTGTGCAGCCGGTCCTGCTCCTGCTCGCTCAGGTCCTTGCCGGTGAAGACCACCACCGGCACGGCGGACATGGCCTGGTCGCCCTTCATGTGTTCCAGCAGGTCGAATCCGGTCATGTCGGGCAAGCGCAGGTCCAGCACCACGCAGTCGAAGGGCTGGCGGCGCATCGCGGTGAGCGCCGCCTCGCCGCTGCCGGCGGTCGCGATGTCGATGTCGTCGTAGCCGAGCAGTTCGACCACGGCGTCGCGTTCGATCTCGTTGTCCTCCACCACCAGCAGGCGCTTGGTGCGCGGCTGCACGAAATCCTTCAGGCGGTCGAAGGCCGCTTCAAGTCCGGCCGTCGTGGGTTCCTTGAGCAGGTAGTTGAAGGCGCCGTGCGACAGGCCATGCTGGCGTTCTTCCTCCAGCGTGACGATCTGCACCGGGATGTGGCGCAGCGCCGGATCGAGCTTGAGCTGGTTCAGCACGGTCCACCCCAGCATGTCGGGCAGGAAGATGTCCAGCGAGATCGCGGTGGGCAGGTACTGGCGCGCCAGCGACAGGCCGATCGCGCCCTTGTTGGCCACCAGGCCCTTGAAGCCCTTGTCGCGCGCCAGCCCCAGCAGGATGCGGGCGTAGTGCGGATCGTCCTCCACCACCAGCAGTACGGGGTCGCCGGGCTGTATGGTTTCGCGGTCGTCGGGAACGTGCTCCTCGCGGGCCACCGGCAGGGTGATCACGGTCGTCTCGGGTGCCTTGGCCTTGCGCCCGCCGGCCGTCGCGGGGTCGGGGCCGGAATAGTGCAGCGGCAGGTACAGCGTGAAGGTGCTGCCCTGGCCCGGCGACGAGGTGAGCTTGATCTCGCCACCGAGCAGGATCGCGAGTTCGCGCGAGATCGCCAGGCCCAGGCCGGTGCCGCCGTACTTGCGCGACGTGCCGGCATCGGCCTGCTGGAAGGCCTCGAAGATCAGGCGCTGCTTTTCCGGCGGCACGCCGATGCCCGTGTCCTCCACCGCGAAGGCGATCACGTGCTGCGCCTGCGACAGCACCGGGTGGTCGGCGCTCCAGCCGGACTTCGCCAGGCTGGCGCGCACTTCGACGTGGCCGTGCGAAGTGAACTTCACCGCGTTCGACAGCAGGTTCTTCAGGATCTGCTGCAGGCGCTTGGGGTCGCTGTCCATGGTGCGCGGCAGGTCGTCCGCGAACTTGATCAGCAGCGGCAGGTTCTTCTGTTCGGCGACGTGGCGGAAGTTGCGGTCCAGGCTCTCGCGCAGGCCCCAGAACGGGATCTCCTCGATGTCCACCGTGACCGTGCCGGATTCGATCTTGGACAGGTCGAGGATGTCGTTGATCAGGTTCAGCAGGTCGGAGCCGCTGGAGTTGATGTTGCGCGAGAACTCCACCTGCTTGGTCGTGAGGTTGCCGGCCGTGTTCTCGGCCAGCTGCTGCGACAGGATCAGGATCGAGTTCAGCGGCGTGCGCAGCTCGTGCGACATGTTGGCCAGGAACTCGGACTTGTACTTCGAGGTGAGCGCCAGTTCCGAGGCCTTTTCTTCCAGCGCGCGCCGGGCCTGCTCCACTTCCGCGTTCTTGCGTTCCACTTCGACGTTCTGCTCGGCCAGCAGGCGGGCCTTGTTCTGCAGTTCCTCGTTGGTCTGCTGCAGCTCGGTCTGGCGCGCCTGCAGTTCCACCGTGAGCTGCTGCGACTGCTTGAGCAGGCCTTCGGTGCGCATCGTCGCTTCGATGGTGTTGAACACGGCGCCCAGGCCCAGCGCGAGCTGGTCGAGGAAGTTCAGGTTGACCGCCGTGAACGGGTGCAGCGAGGCGAGTTCGATGACCGCCTTGGTCTGGTTCTCGTACGGCACCGGCAGCACCACCACGCTGAGCTTGCTGGAGCGGCCCAGGCTGGACTGCACGGCCACGTATTCGGCCGGCACGTCGGCGAGCAGGATGCGGCGGTTCTGCAGCGCGCACTCGCCGACCAGGCCCTCGCCCAGGCGGATGGTCTCGGGCAGCGGCGCGCCGCCGGCCTGCGCGTAACTGGCCAGCACCACCAGCTCGCCCGAGTTCTCGGCCAGGTTGTTGTGGTAGATGCTGCCCTGGTGCGCATTGACCAGCGGGGCCAGTTCCGACAGCAGCATCTTGCCCACGCTGTTGAGGTCGCGCTGTCCCTGCAGCATGCCGGTGAAGCGCGCCAGGTTGGTCTTGAGCCAGTCCTGCTCGCGGTTGCGTTCCGTGGTCTCCCG
The DNA here is from genome assembly GCF_016722765.1 of Ramlibacter alkalitolerans. GTDB lineage: Bacteria > Pseudomonadota > Gammaproteobacteria > Burkholderiales > Burkholderiaceae_C > Ramlibacter > Ramlibacter alkalitolerans. Next base: position 137,975 of record NZ_JAEQND010000008.1, read on the forward strand.
CAGGTTGGAGATCATGGTGTTGATGTTGTCCTTCAGCTCGGACACCTCCCCCTTGGCATCCACCTGGATCGAGCGCGTCAGGTCGCCCTTGGTCACGGCCGTCGCCACTTCGGCGATGGCGCGCACCTGGGTCGTGAGGTTGGCCGCCAGCAGGTTCACGTTGCCGGTCAGGTCCTTCCAGGTGCCGGCGGCGCCCGGCACGTTGGCCTGGCCGCCCAGGCGCCCTTCCACGCCGACGTCGCGCGCCACGTTGGTCACCTGGTCGGCGAAGGTGGCCAGCGTGTCGGTCATGTTGTTGATCGTGTCGGCCAGCGCCGCCACCTCGCCCTTGGCCTGCACCGTCAGGCGCTGGCTCAGGTTGCCGTTGGCCACTGCCGTCACCACCTTCACGATGCCGCGCACCTGCTCCGTGAGGTTGGACGCCATGAAGTTCACGTTGTCGGTCAGGTCCTTCCAGGTGCCGCCCACGCCGCTCACCTGCGCCTGGCCACCGAGCTTGCCTTCGGTGCCCACTTCGCGGGCCACGCGCGTCACTTCACCGGCGAAGGAGTTGAGCTGGTCGACCATCGTGTTGATGGTGTTCTTCAGCTCCAGGATCTCGCCCTTCACGTCCACCGTGATCTTGCGGTTCAGGTCGCCGCGCGCCACGGCCGTCGTCACTTCGGCGATGTTGCGCACCTGCGAGGTGAGGTTGGCGCCCATCGTGTTGACCGAGTCGGTCAGGTCCTTCCAGGTGCCGGCCACGCCCGGCACCACGGCCTGCACGCCCAGCCGGCCTTCGGTGCCGACCTCGCGCGCCACGCGCGTGACTTCCGAGGCGAAGCTGCGCAGCTGTTCCACCATCGTGTTGATGGTTTCCTTCAGCTGCAGGATCTCGCCGCGCACGTCCACCGTGATCTTCTTGGACAGGTCGCCGTTGGCCACGGCGATGGTCACTTCGGCAATGTTGCGCACCTGGTTGGTCAGGTTGGACGCCATCGAGTTGACCGAGTCGGTCAGGTCCTTCCAGGTGCCGGCCACGCCGGGCACCTGCGCCTGTCCGCCCAGCTTGCCTTCGGAGCCGACCTCGCGCGCGACCCGCGTCACCTCGGAGGCGAAGGCGGAGAGCTGGTCGACCATCGTGTTGATGGTTTCCTTGAGCTGCAGGATCTCGCCCTTCACGTCCACCGTGATCTTGCGGCCGAGGTCACCTCGCGCGATGGCGGTGGCAACGTCGGCGATGTTGCGCACCTGGCCGGTCAGGTTGTTGGCCATCGAGTTGACGTTGTCGGTCAGGTCCTTCCAGGTCCCGGCCACGCCCGGCACCTGGGCCTGGCCGCCCAGCTTGCCCTCGGTGCCCACCTCGCGCGCCACGCGCGACACTTCGGCCGCGAAGGCGTTGAGCTGGTCCACCATGGTGTTGATGGTTTCCTTCAGCTCCAGGATCTCGCCGCGCACGTCGACGGTGATCTTCTTGGACAGGTCGCCGTTGGCCACGGCGATCGTGACCTCGGCGATGTTGCGCACCTGGTTGGTCAGGTTGGACGCCATCGAGTTGACGTTGTCGGTCAGGTCCTTCCAGGTGCCGGCCACGCCTTCCACCGCGGCCTGGCCACCCAGCTTGCCCTCGGTGCCCACTTCGCGCGCCACGCGCGACACTTCGCCGGCGAAGGAGTTGAGCTGGTCGACCATCGTGTTGATGGTTTCCTTGAGCTGCAGGATCTCGCCGCGCACGTCCACCGTGATCTTCTTGGACAGGTCGCCGCGCGCGATGGCCGTCGCCACGTCGGCGATGTTGCGGACCTGGCCCGTGAGGTTCGAGGCCATGAAGTTCACGTTGTCGGTCAGGTCCTTCCAAGTGCCGGCCACCCCGGGCACCTGCGCCTGGCCACCGAGCTTGCCTTCGGTGCCGACCTCGCGCGCCACGCGGGTCACCTCCGAGGCGAAGCCGTTCAACTGGTCGACCATCGTGTTGATGGTGTTCTTCAGCTCCAGGATCTCGCCCTTCACTTCCACGGTGATCTTGCGCGAGAGGTCGCCGCGGGCCACGGCCGTCGTCACTTCCGCGATGTTGCGCACCTGACCGGTCAGGTTGTTGGCCATCGAGTTGACGTTGTCGGTCAGGTCCTTCCAGGTGCCGGCGACGCCGCGCACGATCGCCTGCCCGCCCAGCTTGCCTTCGGTGCCCACCTCGCGCGCCACCCGCGTCACTTCGGAGGCGAAGCCATTGAGCTGGTCCACCATCGTGTTCAGGGTGTTCTTCAGCTCCAGGATCTCGCCCTTCACGTCCACCGTGATCTTCTTGGAGAGGTCGCCGTTGGCCACCGCCGTCGCCACGTCCGCGATGTTGCGGACCTGCGCGGTGAGGTTGTTGGCCATGGAGTTCACGTTGTCCGTGAGGTCCTTCCAGGTGCCGGCCACGCCCGGCACCTGCGCCTGGCCACCGAGCTTGCCTTCGGTGCCCACTTCGCGGGCCACCCGCGACACCTCGCCGGCGAAGCCATTGAGCTGGTCCACCATCGTGTTGATGGTGTTCTTCAGTTCCAGGATCTCGCCGCGCACGTCCACGGTGATCTTCTTGGAGAGGTCACCGCGCGCCACGGCCGTCGTCACTTCCGCGATGTTGCGCACCTGGTTGGTCAGGTTGGACGCCATCGAGTTGACGTTGTCGGTCAGGTCCTTCCAGGTGCCTGCGACGCCCGGCACCTGCGCCTGGCCACCGAGCTTGCCTTCCGTGCCCACTTCGCGCGCCACGCGCGACACTTCGGAGGCGAAGGCGTTGAGCTGGTCCACCATGGTGTTGATGGTGTTCTTCAGCTCCAGCACCTCGCCGCGCACGTCCACCGTGATCTTCTTGGACAGGTCGCCGTTGGCCACCGCGGTGGTCACCTCGGCGATGTTGCGCACCTGGCCCGTCAGGTTCGAGGCCATGAAGTTCACGTTGTCCGTGAGGTCCTTCCAGGTGCCCGCCACGCCCGGCACCTGCGCCTGGCCCCCGAGCTTGCCTTCGGTACCCACCTCGCGCGCCACCCGCGTCACTTCCGAAGCGAAGCCGTTGAGCTGGTCCACCATCGTGTTGATGGTTTCCTTCAGCGCCAGGATCTCGCCCTTGACCTCCACGGTGATCTTGCGGGAGAGGTCGCCACGGGCGATGGCGGTGGCCACGCCGGCGATGTTGCGCACCTGGCCGGTGAGGTTGGAGGCCATGGAGTTGACCGAGTCGGTCAGGTCCTTCCAGGTGCCTGCGATGCCGGGCACCTGCGCCTGGCCGCCCAGCTTGCCCTCGGTGCCCACCTCGCGCGCAACGCGCGTCACTTCGGAGGCGAAGCCGTTGAGCTGGTCCACCATGGTGTTGATGGTTTCCTTCAGCTCCAGGATCTCGCCCTTCACGTCCACCGTGATCTTGCGCGACAGGTCGCCGCGCGCCACGGCCGTCGTCACGGTCGCGATGTTGCGCACTTGCGAGGTCAGGTTGTTGGCCATGGAGTTGACCGAGTCGGTCAAGTCCTTCCACGTGCCCGCCACGCCAGGCACCACGGCCTGGCCGCCCAGCCGGCCGTCGGTGCCGACCTCGCGCGCCACCCGCGTCACTTCGGAGGCGAAGGAACGCAGCTGGTCCACCATGGTGTTGGTGGCTTCCTTGAGCTGCAGGATCTCGCCGCGCACGTCCACCGTGATCTTCTTGGACAGGTCGCCGTTGGCCACCGCGATCGTCACGTCGGCGATGTTGCGCACCTGCGCCGTGAGGTTGCCGGCCATCTGGTTGACGGAGTCGGTCAGGTCCTTCCACACGCCCGACACGCCCTTCACCTTGGCCTGGCCGCCGAGCTTGCCTTCCGTGCCGACCTCGCGCGCCACCCGCGTCACTTCGGAGGTGAAGACCGAGAGCTGCTCGATCATGGTGTTGACCAGCTTGGCGGAGCGCAGGAATTCGCCCTTGAGCGGCCGGCCGTCCACCTGCAGGTCCATCGGCTGGCCCAGGTCGCCCTTGGCCACCGCGCCGATCGTGCGGGCGATGTCGTTGGTGGGCCGCACCAGGTCGTCGATCAGCGTGTTGAAGGAGTCGACCTGCGTGGCCCAGCTGCCGACCGCGCCCGGCGCGGAGATGCGCTGCGTCAGCCGCCCTTCCTTGCCCACCGTGTTGGACAGGCGGGCCGCCTCGCAGGTGATGCGGTCGGCGTTCGAGATGCTCTGGTTGAAGGCCTCGGCGATGCGCGCATCCACCCCGGACCAGTCCGAGGGGAGCCGGACGCTGAAGTCGCCGCCCGCGAAGGCCATCAGGGCGGAGAGCATCTGCCGCGAGCGGGCCTCGGCCGCGTCTTGGGCCAGGGTCTGGATGGGCGGGATCTTGATGCCGCCGCCCTGCTTGGCGGCTGGGCCGCGGGCGGCTGCGGCCGGCTTGCCGGCCTGTGCTCGCGCTGCGGGTTTGCTGGCTTTCTTCTTCTGGGTCGAGCTGACGGCCTGGTCCATGATTCTCCGCTCTGTTGTTCCGCGGCGCCTGAAAATTCGCCTAAGTTGCCGGGACTGAACGGAAATGTTCAGTCTGGCGGCGGCTAGTGTCCGGATGTTGATCCCTTCGTTTCGTAGGACGACGCCGACGCGCGCCGACAGCGGAGCACGCATGGTCGAGCATTCGTGAATGATTTGCGGCAGTGTGGGGAGCCGCTGACAGGGCGTATCTGCGTTACGGGCGGTTGCCGCCCTTCGTTCAGGCTTCATTCATGGTCAGGCAGCCACACTGGCCCCATGACGACGAAGGCCCATCTCGCCACCGTGAAACTCCTGGCCCAGCTGGTCGGTTCCGTGGTGCTCGCCTGCGTGGTCCTCCTCGCGCTGGCCGCCTTGATCGGCTAGAGAGCCTCCCCGGCACATCCGTGCATGGCGCGGTGCAGGCTCTGCCGCTACAGTGCGCGCAGCACGCTTTCCGCCCAGTGCGGCAACCCCCGAGGAGAACCATCATGGTGAAGGTCAGCGTCCTGTATCCCAACACCGAAGGCGCGCGTTTCGACCACGCGTACTACCGCGACAAGCACATGCCCCTGCTGAAGGAACGCATGGGCAGCGCCTGCCTGTACTACACGGTCGACAAGGGCCTGGCCGGCGGCGCCCCCGGTGCGCCGGCGCCCTTCGTGGGCATGTGCCACATCTACTGCGAATCGGCCGAGTCGTTCCAGCAGGCGTTCGCGCCCCACGCGCAGGAGATCCTGGGCGACATCCGCAACTACACCGACTTGCAGCCGATCCTCCAGGTGAGCGAGGTCGTGGTCGACGCGCCTGCGCGCTAAGCCCGTTCGAAGTCGATGAAACCCTGCTGCGGGTCGACGGCGACGAGCCGCACCCGCAGCGCATCGCCCACGTCCGCGCCCTCGAAGCCGCGCACCAGCCGGCCTTCGAGCAGCGGCCGCGCGATGCGCACGAAGGTCCCCTTCGGCGCCGCGCCGGTCACGATCGCGTCGAAAGCCTCGCCGATGCGCTCGCGCAGCAGCCAGGCGGCCGCCGCCTTGAGCACCTGGCGCTCGACGCGGTTCGCGTTGTCTTCCTGCAAGGTGCAGTGGCGCGCGATCGCGCCCAGGGCCTCGAAGGAATACGGCGGCGCCTCGCGCGCCAGTGCGGCCTTCAGCAGCCGCTGCGTCACCAGGTCGGGATAGCGGCGGTTCGGCGCCGTTGAGTGCGCGTAGTCGCTCACCGCCAGCCCGAAGTGCCCCTCGCCCGCCACGCCCGGCGGCGCCGCTGCGTATTCGCCGGGACCGAGCATCTTCACGATCTTCAGCGACAGGTCGCCGAAGCCTTGCGGGTCGGCCTGCCGGCGCTCGCACAGGAAGCGATCGAGCGCCACCGGGTCCGGTGCATCCGGCAGCGTCACGCCATGCTGTGCCGCCAGCGCCTCGATGCGGTCCCAGCGCCGCGGTGACTGCAGGAAGCGGCGCAGCGAAGGAAAGCCCTGTTCGACCAGGAAGCGCGCGGTCGCCGCGTTGGTGGCGATCATCAGGTCGGCGATCAGGTCCTTGGCCCGGTTCTTCTCGTCGGGCCGCAGGTCCACCAGCCGGCCCTCCTCGAACACCGGCCGCGCCGACACCGTCTTCACGTTGAGCGCGCCGCGCCGCTGCCGCCATTGCCGCAGGCGCTCCGCCACCGCGTCGTGCAGGCGCAGCTGCTCCTGCAACGCGGGCCGCTGCGCGACCTGTGCCGGCGGCGACCCTTCGCCGTCCAGCCACAGCGACACTTCGTCGTACGTGAGCTTCGCCCGGTTCAACACGGCGGCCCGGTAGATCTGCGCCTGCGTCACGCCGCCCGCGGCGTCCACCTGCATGTCGACCACCACGGCGAGCCGCTCCTGGCCTTCATGCAGCGAAGTGCGATCGGTCGACAGCACTTCGGGCAGCATCGGAAACACGCCGGCCGCCGTGTAGACCGAGGTCGTGTTGACGCCCGCGTGGGCATCCACCGCGCCACCGGGCGGCACCATCGCATCGACGTCGGCGACGGCGACGAGCAGCCGTGCCGCGCCCTGCGGCAGCGCCTGCGCGACGCTCAGCTGGTCGAGGTCGCGCGTGTCGTCGTTGTCGATCGAGAACCAGTCGAGCTCGCGCAGGTCGCGGATGTCGCCATCGGCTCCGGGGCCGGTCGCGCGCGCGCTTTCAGCCTCCCGCAGCGCCTGCGGCGCGAAGTCGGGCAGCAGTCCGCGGTCCCGCATCGCGTCCTCGGCGAGCTGGCGAAGGTCAGGCAGGTCCATCGTCAAAGACTATCTCCTCTCGCTACGCAAATTTCCTGGGGGCAGGTCAGAGTCTGGTCAGCCTGTCGGCATCAACATGGCATCCCATGATGCTGGCTGCGGTTGGTCCCTGCAGCGCGGCTGATGGAAACAAGCAAAGACAACACCCATCCTGAAGGGGTGGTGCAGCCCTGCTGTACCACCGTAGGCCCGGCAAGCGCCGGGCCTTTTTTTTGTTCACTCACTTCCCGCGCAACCGATCGAGTGCCTCCTGCAACGCGCTGGCCGTGAGCGGCTTGACGAGGTGGAGGTCGAATCCGGCGGCTGCGGTGCGCTCGCGATCCCCCGGCTGCCCCCAGCCCGTCAGCGCGACGAGCCGCACGCGCTCGCCCGCCGGCAGGCCGCGGATCTGGCGCGCCGCTTCCAGCCCGCCCATCACCGGCATGCCGATGTCCAGGAAGGCGATGTCCGGGCGGAAGTCCTTGACCCGGGCGATCGCCTCGATGCCGTCGCACGCCGTCGCGACCTCGTGGCCCTCGATCTCCAGCAGCATCGCCAGCGTCTCGGCGGCGTCGGCATTGTCGTCGGCGATCAGGATGCGGCAGCCCGCGGCCGGGCGCGCTTCCTCCGCCCCCGCGTCCCCCGCTTGCGCAGGCGCGACCACGCGCGGCAGCCGCACGCAGAAGTGCGAGCCCTGGCCGGGGCCGTCGCTTTCCACGGTCACGCTGCCGCCATGCAGCTTCACCAGGCTGTGCACCAGCGACAAGCCGATGCCCAGCCCGCCTTCCGCATGCCGCTCGTGGTCGTGCACCTGCGAGAACAGCTCGAACACGCGCTGCTGCTGCTCCTTCGGAATGCCGATGCCGGTGTCGCTGATGCGCACCAGGGCCTCCCGCTCCCTGATGTTCAGCTCCAGGCGGATGCGGCCCCCCGGCGGCGTGTACTTGGCCGCGTTGGACAGCAGGTTGGAGAAGACCTGCGCCAGCCGGTCGAGGTCACCCTCCACATGGCATTCCTCCTGCGGCAGTTCGAGCTCGAGGCGGTGCCGCTTGGCATCGATGGCGGCCTGCGTCGCCTCGACGCTGCGCGCCAGCACGTCGCGCAGGGACACCACGTCGCGCTCGATGCGTACCTTGCCGGCGCCGATGCGCGCGATGTCCAGCAGGTCGTCGACCAGCCGCACCAGGTGGTCCAGCTGGCGGTCCATGATGCCGATGGTGCGCAGCGGCGCCTCGGCTTCGCGCGGCAGCGTCAGGCGCAGGATCTGCAGGCCGTTGCGGATCGGCGCCAGCGGATTGCGCAGCTCGTGCGCCAGCGTGGCGAGGAATTCGTCCTTGCGGCGGTCGGCCTGGCGCAAGGCTTCTTCGGCGCACTTGCGTGTCGTGACGTCCAGCACGAACTCCACCACCTCGTCGCCGATCCGGCGCGCCGCGAACAGGCCCCACCAGCGCGAGCCGTCCTTGCGGATGTACTGCTTCTCGTAAGGCGCGGTTTCACCCAGCGCCATCACCTCCTGCACGGCGTTGCGCGAGACGGCGTGGAACTCCGCCGGCGTCAGCTGCTGCCAGGTCAGGTCCAGCGCCTCTTCGCGCGCGTAGCCGGACATCTCCAGGAAACCGTCGTTCGCATCGACGAGGCGGAAGTGCTCGCCCCAGAACAGCACGCCCACCGTCTTGATGCGCCGCACGCTGCCCAGGCGCTCCTCGACCCGGCGCCTGTGCGTGATGTCGCTGAAGCGCACGCCCACCAGCGCCTGGCCGGCCTGGCCGATGCGGAAGGCATGCACGTCGAACCAGCGGCCGAGCGGTTCGGAGCGGTCGCTCATGTGGATCGCCTGGCCGCTGCGCGCGACGCTGCCGAAGACCCGCAGCCAGTGCTCTTCGTCACCGGCCAGCGGCAGCGCCCTCATGTGGCGGCCGATCACGTCGCGCAGGCCGCTCTGGCGCTCGAAACTCGGGTTCGCCCGCAGGAACAGGCCGTCGACCGGCTCGCCGGCCGCATCGAACAGCACCCGGATGATGCAGAAGCCCTCGTCGGTGGCGTCGAACAGGGCCTGGTACTCGCCGCCGGGCATGCACGGCGTCCCCGGATGGGGCGCGGGGGCGCAGCGGTGGATCGGGCTCGGCTTCATGCCTCGGGCACTCCAGGAGCCTGGACGGCTTCTCGATGCCCAACTTGGCACGCCCGGCGGCAGGTGCTTGTAGGTCAGGAGTCCTGCTGCGTGTCTGTCCCGTGGAGGCTGCGGCATCCGCCGGGACCACGGCCGGGCTGGTGGGCCGCATGCCGGCTTGGCCCGCGTTCGGCGCTCCGGGAAGGCGGTCTACGCGATCGCGCAGCCGCCAAACGCGCGCATCACGGGGCGGCGGTGGCGCCGCTGCGCAGGGAGACGCCGTACTCCTGCATCTGGCGCAGCACGGCGCCGCTGGTGCTGGTGAAGCGCTCCAGCCACTGGCCGGCGTCGCTGCCGGCCTCTTCGCGCAGGCGCTCGGCCATCCAGCGCAGGTAGCGCAGGGAGGTCTGGCGTCCCTGCCACCACGACTCGATGTAGTGGCCGGCGGCTTCGGCCGGCATCACGTCCAGGGCCCACTGCATCTGGGCGCGGTACGTGTTGCCGAACAGTCCCACGAAGACGCGGGATTCGGCAATGAAGGCTTCTTCGAGTTCGCGACGGTCTGCCATGCTTTTGGGTGCGGTGGGGTATCCAGGGCCGGGAAGGGCGCCCCACCGAAAGTGCCATGCCGGTGAAGGCATGCAGGATTGGCACTCCCGGCGGGGCTAATTCGCTGTCCTTGGTTTCCTTGTTCTCGACGCTGCCGGTGTGGCCGCGTGACTCAACAGCAAATGCAGGATGTGGGCCAGCCATGCCCCTCAGCACGAAGGTGCCACCCTCTCGCGGCGTGGTCTGCGCGCCCCCTGGCGGCTTGCTCCGAGCGGCGAGCGCCGACCCTCGGCGCGCGGCCGCTGCCCGGCGCCGCGTGGACGACGCCCGATGCGCGGAACTTTGGTGCCGGGGCGTGCTGCGTGTCATCCCCCAAAACTGGGGGCGACAGGCGCCAGAATCCCCAACCGGGACGTGGCCTCTGGCCGGAGTTCGCCTTAACCCTCGTGCGTGTCGCGCAGCGCGGCGAGCGCCGCACGGAGATCGCCGACGACGATCCGGCAAGGCACGGCGAGCATCAGGTTGAGCGGCAGCCCGAACTCCTCCAGCTCCCAGCCCTGTGCGTCCTTGCCGGCCGGCCCCAGCACCTGCGGGTGGCGGCGGCGGATGCGGGCGGCGAAGCTCCCCTCCTCCGGCACGTAGCCGATCACCGGCTTGCCGCGCGCGACGGCGTAGCCCACTTCGAAGCAGGTGCCGCTGTCCGGTTCCGGGCCGCGGAAGAATTCGAGGTTGGCGAGGACCGCGTCGCAGCGCTCGATGTGGGCGATGTTGGCGCGGTAGATGTGCGCTGCCAGGGCCTGCGGCGCGAGGCCTTGCGGAAGGGACGCGTTGAGCGGGAACACGCCCTCGAAGCCATGCTCGGCGCACAGCGCCACGAGCCGGCGGCCGTGCGCCGCGGCGTCCGGGCGGAACACGTCGGGGCCGGCGAGGTAGAGGCGGTGGAGGGTCACGCCGCCATTGTCACGCGCGCCGGGGGCCCCACGCGCCTCACGCGCGCCGGCGGCCGCGGGCCGCTACGAGCCGGAAGAGACGTGCTTCGTCTTGCGGTAGTCGCCGATCTTCGCCTTCAGGTCGCGGTACTCCTCGCAGCTGAAGAAGCACAGCTTGTCGAGCACCTTGAGTTCCTGCTCGGCACGCGCCACATCGCCCATCTGCAGGTAGGCCTCGCCGAGGTATTCGTGCGCGCCGCGGTGCTTCGGGTCGATCTTCAGCGCGCTCTCGTACGCGGCGAGCGACAGGTCCAGCTTGCCGGTGAGGCGGTGCGCGTGACCGAGTTCGGTCCAGGCGTTGGCGTCGTCGGGCTTGCGCTTGATGTAGGAATCCATGCGGACCACGACCTCCTGCCAGTCCTTGCGCCGCACGGCCTCCATGCCGGCCTGGAACTCGGGGTCCTGGTTGCGCGCCGGCGACGCCATTTCGTCGCCGCCGCCACCGCCGGCGGCCGGGGCCGTGAGCGGCCAGGCCAGGGCCGCACTGCAGATCAGGGCCAACACCGGAAGCTTCATCGCAGCACCTCGCGTTGCGGGAGATTTCCGCACGCGCTCAGCTTAGTGCGTCGCGCCGCGCCGCGTGCAGCCCCTACCGGCGACGCGGATTCAGCCGGCGCGCAGCGGCAGCTTGTGCAGGGCCGCGGCCACCGCGGGGTCCGCCGCCCCCAGCTTGCCCGTGCGCGCGACGATGCGGCCCTGGGCATCGAGCACGTCGATGGTGCTCGAATGGTTGTATTCGCCGTTGCCCAGGCGCCGGTACTGGATGCCCAGCACGGCCGCGACCTTGCGGGCCGTCGCTTCGTCGCAGCGGGCGAGCCGCCAGCGGCTGTCGCAGTTGTGCTGCTCGGCGGTCTTCTTCAGCACGGCCTGGGTGTCGCGGGCCGGATCGAAACTCACCATGAGCACGCGCACGGCCTCGCGCTCGCGCGCCGGCAGCGAGCGCAGGTTGGCGTGGATGCTCTCGAAAATCATCGGGCACACCATGTCGCACGAGGTGTAGAACATGCTGGCGAGCACGGGCGTGCCTTGCAGCGACGCGAGCGCGAAGCTCCGGCCGTCCTGGTCCTGCAGTTTCGCGTCGAGGCGGTAGACCGAGTCGCCCGGCGCGGTGGGCGCGTCGGGCAGCGGCTCGTGGCCGGTTCCGTGCGCCCACGCAGGCGCCACCGCCAATGTCGCGAGCGAAAGCAGCGCTTCACGGCGCCGCAGCAGGGAGGTGTTCATGGCGTTCTTTCCAGGTCGCGCACGCAGCGGAAGCCGAGGCTGCCGGTCGTGTCGGCGCCGCCGAGCGAGGACAGCAGCGCGATGCGCATCAGCACGGCGTAGCTGTCGCGGTCGATGATGTTGAGGGCACCCGCGCCGCAGAATTTCAGCTTGTCGGGGTCGCCCTGGGTCCGGCTGTCGCCGGCGATGAAGAGGGCATTGAAGTCGTCGACCCATTCCCAGACGGCGCCGTGCAGGTCGCGCACGCCATAGGCGTTGGCGGCGCCGCCGACGGCCGGCAGGATCGCGGGGGTGGGCTGTTCGTACCAGGAGAGGATCTGCCGCTGCCAGGCGGGGTCGCGCCGGGCGTCGGTGCGCGTCGCGTCGGCGGCGGCGGCGTATTCCCATTCGAGCCAGGTCGGCAGGCGGCCGCCTTCGGCTTCGCAGAAGGCGCCGGCCGCGAACCAGCTCACGTCGGTCACGGGCGAGCTCGCGGGCACCGAAGCGCCCGGTTGCAGCGGCGTGGCCCACTTGGCGAGATAGCGCGCATCGGCCATCACCTTGGCGGCCTTGCCGCGCTGCCACTGCGGATGCGTGGCGACGAAGCGGGCGTACTCCGCGGCGGTGACGGGCGTGGTGCGCATCGCGAAGGGCTGGATGTCCACTGGCGTGGAGACGGTGGGCACCGCGCCCTGCGGCAGCACGCTCTCGAAACGCCCGCCGGGCAGTTTGACGTAGTCGGCCGCCTGGCCCGCCGCGCAGGTGGCGGCGAGGGCGATCACGACGACCAGGCGTTTCATGGCGTGCTCCGCTTCCTTGCGCTCAGTGCTCGGCCTGCTTGGCGGGCGCGGTTCCGGCGCGGGCCTTCTTCACGTCCTCGGTGGAGATGCTGCCGCCCGGGTTGCCCCAGCTGTTCAGGACGTAGGTCAGGATGTTCGCGACCTCGTCGTCATTGAGCTGGTTCATCGGAGGCATCACGGAGTTGTAGTCCTTGCCGTTCACCGTGACCTTGCCCGAGAGGCCGCCCAGCACGATGTTGGCCAGGCGCTTGACCTCGCTGGCGATGAAGTCCGACTTGGCCAGGGGCGGAAACACGCCGGCCAGGCCTTCGCCGTTGGACTGGTGGCACACCGAGCAGGTACCCGCGAACAGCTGCTCGCCGGCCTTGATCTGGTCCTTCACCGTCAGCGTGCCTTCCTCGGCATTCTTGGTCGCGGTGGTCACGGCGGCGAGGTTGGGGCCGGCGCGGTCGCCCAGGTACACGGCGTCGAGTTCCTTGCCGGAGTAGATCTTCTTGTCTTCCTTGCCTTCGATCTTCAGGATCGCCAGCGCGCCCTTGTTGAAGGCGCGGAAGATGGAGTGGTCCACCATCACGTAGCTGCCCGGCACCTGCGCCTTGAAGGTCGCGATGGCGGCGCCGCCGGCGGGGATCAGCGTGGTCTGCACGTTCTTCTGCACGTTGGTGCCGCCTTCGAAGCGGACCTGGTCGAAGATCGCGCCGATCACGTGGAAGCTGGAAACCAGGTTCGGGCCGCCGTTGCCGATGTACAGGCGCACGGTCTCGCCGACCTTGGCGGTGATCGCCTTGTCGCCGGTCAGCGCGCCTTCGGCGCCGTTGAACAGCACGTAGGTGGGCTTCTCGTCGATCGCCTTTTCCATGTCGAAGGGCTGGTGGCCCTTCTCGCGGTACTTGCCCAGGGTGTAGAAGTCGCCCTGCATCACGTAGTACTCGCGGTCGACCTTCGGCAGGCCTTGCGGCGGCTCGACCAGGATCAGGCCGTACATGCCGTTGGCGACGTGCATGCCCACCGGCGCGGTGGCGCAGTGGTAGACGTAGATGCCTTCGTTGAGCGCCTTGAAGGTGAACTGCGATTCATGCCCCGGTGCCGTGAAGCTGGAGGCCGCGCCGCCGCCCGGGCCGGTCACGCCGTGCAGGTCGATGTTGTGCGGCATCTTGCTGTTCGGGTGGTTCTTCAGGTGGAATTCCACCGTGTCGCCCTGGCGCACGCGGATGAAGCTGCCGGGGACGGAGCCGCCGAAGGTCCAGAAGGTGTAGTTCACGCCTTCGGAAATCTGCATGGTCTTCTCGACCACTTCGAGGTCGACGATCACCTTGGCCGGGTAGTTGCGGTTGGTCGGCGGCGGCACGAAGGGCGGGCTGGTCAGCACCGCCTTGATGGGCGCGCCCTTGGGCGGGCCGAAGTCGCCGGTCGCCTTGGGGGCGGCCAGCGAGAGCAGCGGCGCGCACAGCGCCGCCACGAGGGCAAGCGCCTGCGAGGCGCGGAGCAAACCAGCGATCTTGGTTCGGGCGTTCATTCCTGTTCTTCCTCGAAGTCCGATGCTCAAAGGTGCATCTGGGCTGCACCTTATTCCTCGGCTCCGGGAATACCCTTGATGAGCGTCAAACAGGATCGCTGTGTGCGGCGGTCTCGCCCACGGCGTGTCGCGGGCGCAACCCGCGCTGCGCGGCCCGGCACACCGGATGCAAGAAGCTGCCACCTCCCGGTGGCGGCGCCTTGCTCACTCCAGCCCCGAGAGGTACTCCGCCAGCACGTCGATGTCCGCCGGATTCAGCCGCTGCGCCGCCGACGTCATGTTGCCGTCCATGTCGAAACGGGTGCCCGCCTTGAAGCCGTGCAACTGCGTGCGCAGGTACTCGGCCTGCTGGCCGGCCAGCCGCGGGATGTGCTGCTGGCCCTTGAGCGCCGGCCCGTGGCAGACCACGCAGTTGTAGTCCTCGGCCAGCTTGCGGCCGGCGGCGAGCACCTGGTCGGCCGGCTTCTTCGCCGGCGCGGCATGCTGCTGGCCCGCGAAGAACTTGCCCAGGGCACTGATCTCCGCATTGGTCAGCGGCGCGGCGATCGGCGACATCAGCGGATCGGTGCGCCGCTTCTCGCGGAACATGATCAGCTGGGTGGTGATGAACTGCCCCGGCTGCCCCGCCAGCGTGGGGACCGCCGGATTGGCCGAATTGCCGTTCGGCCCGTGGCAGGCGAAGCAGGTCTGGGGATCCACCTCGGCGTGCGCGGCGGCCAGCGCCAGCACGCCGAGGACGGCGGCGAGTGCCGCCTTACTTCGCATAGCTGACGCGATAGATCACCCCGTTGTAGTCGTCGGAGACCAGCAGCGAGCCGTCACGCAGCTGCAGCACGTCGACCGGGCGGCCCCACATCGGCGGGTCGGCCTTCGGGTCTTCCAGGAAGCCTTCGAGGAAGGGCACCATCTTCGCGCCGCCCTTGTTGTCCACCACCACGCGGGTGATGTTGTAGCCCTGCTTGTTGCTGCGGTTCCAGGAGCCGTGCAGCGCGACGAAGATGCTGTCGCGGTATTCCGCCGGGAACATCTTGCCGGTGTAGAACTTCATCCCCAGCGGAGCGACGTGGCCACCGAGCTTGGCGTAGGGCTTGTCGAACTCGGCGCAGGAGCGGCTCGCACCGAACTCCGGATCGGCGAAGTCGCCCTGGTGGCAGAACGGATAGCCGAAGTTCATGCCCTTCTTCGAGACGCGGTGCAGCGTGTCGTTGGGCGTGTCGTCATCCACCCAGTCGCGCGCGTGGTTGGTGAACCATAGCTCCTTGGTCTTGGGATGGAAGTCCATGCCGACCGAATTGCGCACGCCGGAGGCCACGGTCTCGAGCTTGCCGGTGTTCGGGTCCACGCGCATCACCGTGGCCTGCATGTAGTTGGGCATGACGATGTTGCCGGGGGCGCCGATGTTGAAGTACAGCTTGTTGTCCGGTCCCATCGCGAGGTACTTCCAGAAGTGGCCGGGCTGGCTGGTGGGGTCGAGGTTGTCGACCACCACCTTGGCCTGCGGCGCGCTGTCGAGGTGGTCCTCGATGCCGTCGTAGCGCGTGATGCGGTGGCGCTCCGCCACGTACAGCGTGCCCTTGCTGAAGCTCAGGCCGTTGGGCGACTTCAGGCCGCTCAGGACCTTCTTCACTTCGCGCTTGCCGTTGCGGTCCGTGACCGCATAGACGTCCGACAGGTTGCGGTTGCTCACGAACACCGTGCCCTTGTCGCCGAGCGCGAGCGAACGCGCCTCGGGAATGCCGTCGGCCCAGACTTCCACCTTGAAGCCGGGCGGCAGCTTCAGCTTGTTCAGCGGCAGTTCGCTGGCGGGTCGGCCGGTGAGGATGGGAGCGATCGGGTGCAGCGGAGACTTCTCGTCGGCGGCCGATCGGCCTTGTTGCCACGAGGGCGCCGGCTTGCCGTCGGCAGGCGTGGGCTGGGCGTGCAGGGTGCCTGCGGCGACAAGGCCGAGCAGGGCAAGGCAGGCGAGGGGCTTGGGTGCGCGCATGGGGGTCTTTCGCTTGGTATGGTGGATCGGAAGACAGACAGCGATCGAAGCCCCGGGGTTGTGCCATCGGGGCGCAGGCGCGTCAAGAGAACTCGCCCTGTACACACCGCGGCTTACGGCTTGTTCCTATAGTGCCCCATGGCTTATCAACTGCACTACTGGCCCGGCATTCCGGGACGCGGCGAATTCGTGCGGCTGGCGCTCGAAGCCGCGGGCGCGGATTACGTCGACGTGTGCCGCGGCGACGCGCAGCAAGGCCTCGGCCTGCCCGCGATGCTGCATGTCCTGCAGGACGCATCGGTGCCGCGGCCGCCCTTCGCCTGCCCCTTCCTCGTCGACGGCAGGACGGTGATCGGCCAGACCGCCGCGATCCTGCTGTATCTCGCGCCGCGGCTCGGGCTGGTGCCGCAGCGCGAGGCGGATCGCCTGTGGGCGCACCAGGTCCAGCTCACGATCGCGGACCTCGTGCAGGAGGTGCACGAGCTGCATCATCCGATCGCCAGCAGCCTCTACTACGAGGACCAGAAGGCGGAGGCGCTGCGGCGTGCCGCGGACTTCCGGCGCGAGCGGCTGCCGAAGTTCGTGAGCTGGCTGGAGGCCGTGCTGCAGCGCAATCCGGGCAACGATGCGCGCGAGGTGCCGCGCATGGTCGGCGCCCGACTGAGCTACGTCGATCTGTCGGTGTTCCAGCTCGTCGACGGCCTGCGCTACGCGCTCCCCAAGGCGAGCCGGCGCGTGCTGAAGAAGGCGCCGCTGCTCACCGCGCTGCATGCCGGCGTGCCGCGCCAGCGCCGCCTCGCGGCCTATCTCGCGAGCGGGCGCCGCCTGCCGTTCAACGAAGAGGGCATCTTCCGCCACTACCCCGAGCTCGACGCATGAAACGCATCACGCTGCCATGCGGCGAATCCGTGCCGGCGCTCGGCCAGGGCACCTGGAACATCGGCGACGACGCGCGCCTGCGGGCGCAGGAAGTCGCCACCATCCGCCGCGGCCTCGACCTCGGCCTGACGCTGATCGACACGGCGGAGATGTATGGCGACGGCCGCTCGGAGCGGCTGGTCGGCGAGGCCATCGCCGGCCGGCGCGACGAGGTCTTCCTGGTGAGCAAGGTCTATCCGCACAACGCCTCCGCCCGCGCCATGCGCAGGTCCTGCGAGGCGAGCCTGCGGCGGCTGCGCGTGGACACCATCGACCTGTACCTGCTGCACTGGCCCGGCGACGTGCCGCTGGCCGAGACCGTGGAGGCGTTCGAGGCGCTGCGGCGCGAAGGCAGGATCCGGCACTGGGGCGTGAGCAACTTCGATCCGCGCTGGATGGACGACCTGTGGGCCACGGCCGGCGGGGCGGCGGCGCAGGTGAACCAGGTGCTCTACAACCTGGGCTGCCGCGGCATCGAATGGGACCTGCGGCCCTGGCAGCGCGAACGGCGCCTGCCCGTGATGGCGTACTCGCCGTTCGACCAGGCGCGGCTGCTGCGCAAGCGCGAGCTCGCCGCCTTCGCCAGCGAACGGGGCATGCGTCCGGCGCAAGTGGCGCTCGCCTGGCTCCTCGCGCAGGACGGCGTGATCGCGATTCCAAAGACCGGGCAGGCCGAGCGGCTGGAGGAGAACGCCGCCGCCTTGCAGCGGCCGCTCTCGCCGGACGATCTGCAGCAGCTCGATCGCCTGTTCCCGCCGCCGACAGGGCCGACGCCGCTGGCGATGCTGTGAGCCGCGGGCGCGCCGCTACGAAGCCGGCAACCTGAAGTTCAGGACCTGCGTCGCGAGCAGCGTCTCGGCCAGGAAGCACAGCAGCGCCAGCAGGAAGAAGCCGATCCCCAGCAGGAAGCCCGCCACCGCCCAGGAGCTGACCCGCAGCGAGGCCGTCTCGCCCAGGAACAGCAGGATGATGGTCAGGCCGATCAGCACGGCGCAGCCCGTGAGCAGCGCGATGCAGCCGTTCGCGAGCCGCCCCCGCAGGCGCAGCCCCCGCAGTTCCTGGCCGGCGCGGTCGACGAAGGCGGCGTCGCTGGAGGCCAGCGCGCGTTCTTCGAGCTTGCGGCCGTAGTCGATGATGCGCCCGAGGCGTCCGGCGACGGCGCCGATCATCCCGGACACGGCGGTCAGCAGGAACACCGGCGCCACGGCGAGCTGGATGCCGTGCGTGATGGTGGTGCTGTCGAAGGGCGAAGCCATCCGTGGATTATGGCTTCGGCCCGTGCACGCTCTCAGAGGTTCAGGTCGCTCAGCCCGGGATGGTCGTTCGGCCGCCGCCCCAGCGGCCAGCGGAACAGCCGCTCCGACTCGCCGATCGGCAGGTCGTTGATGCTGGCGAAGCGCCGGCGCATCAGCCCGTGGTCGTCGAACTCCCAGTTCTCGTTGCCGTAGCTGCGGAACCAGTGGCCCGAGTCGTCGTGCCACTCGTAGGCGAAGCGCACCGCGATGCGTTCGCCGGCGCAGGCCCACAGCTCCTTGATCAGGCGGTAATCGAGCTCGCGCGCCCATTTGCGCTGCAGGAAGGCGCGGACCTGCTCGCGCCCGACCGGGAATTCGGCGCGGTTGCGCCATTGCGTGTCGGCGGTGTAGACCTGCACCACGCGATCGGGGTCGCGCGTGTTCCAGGCGTCCTCCGCCATGCGCACCTTCTGCGTCGCGCTTTCGGGCGTGAAGGGCGGGACGGGCGGGCGGATCGCTTCCGGCACGGATTGCGGTGGGGACATGCTGGCCTCCGGTGGTCGCCGGATCATGCGCATCCCGACTGCCCCTTGCAAGGACGCAGCCATCGCAGAGGAATACTTTGATCCACAGCAGCGGGCGCCCCGTACGGTTGTCGGCGTACGCACGTGCCCTGCGCGAGGATCTTCCTACGGCGCGTTCCGGCGACGCACCGACGCACACATCCCCCCGCGGCTGGTGACATGGCGCCATTGCCACAGGAGCGCACCATGAACACACCGCTTTCCACCAGCCTGTCCCTCCTCTGCCTTGCCACCCTCGCGGCCTGCAGCACGCCCCGCGTCGCCACCCTGCAGACGCCGGCCACCATCGTCGTCGCGCCGACACCGGCGCCGACCACCGTGCTGGGCGCGACGGCGCCGGTCGTGAAGTTCTCCGCCAGCGAAACGCAGTTCATCGCCGTCGCCGCCGGCGCGGGCATGTACGAAGTCGAGGCCGCACGCGTGGCGCTGACGCGCGCCAGCGACCCGCAGGTGCGCAGCTATGCGCAGATGCTGCTGGACCACCACACGGCGAACAACAGGGAACTGATGACGCTGGTGGGCAGCAAGGGACACCGCGTCGCGCCCGGGCTGCCCACGGAGCTGCAGCAGAAGGTGAGCACCTTGTCAGGCCTGAGCGGCCCGGCCTTCGACCGCGAGTTCGTGCGCATGACGGGCGTGCAGGACCACACGGCCGCCATCGCCGCCTTCGAGCAGGGCCGCCGCACCGTGGCCGACCGCGACCTGCAGGCCTACATCGACAAAACGCTGCCGACCCTGCGCTCGCACCTGCAGCAGGCGCAGGATCTCGCCGGCCGGATGGCCGGCTGAGTCCCTGCGACGTTCAGCGGCGATACGGGTTGTTGGGCGCGCGATCGTAGCGGTTCGGCACGCCGTCGCGGTCGGCGTCGCCCCAGGCGCCGTTGTGGTGCTGGCGGTGGTGCCGGTGCCCTTCGAGGAAGACGGGCTGCGGCTGCACGTAGACCGGCCGCGGCTGCACGTACACCGGCTCCGGCTGGACGTACACCGGCTGCGGCTGCACATAGACGGGCTGCGGCTGCACGTACACCGGCGCCGGTTGCACGTAGGCACCCGGAAGGCCGAGCGACAGGAACACGTCGGTCCTGGCGTGGGCGGCGGTGCCGGCCGCCAGGGCGCCGATGGCAAGGGTGGTGGCCAGCAGGGACTTGGCGGAGATGAGGCGTTTCATGAGGGGCTCCTCGTTGGGATGGGAGCATCGTGCGCCGGCCTGCATGAACCGAAGCTGAACGGATCCCTCATGTTGCGCGCAAGCCGCGTTTGCCGGCGCGCGCCAGCAGGTCGGCGAAGGCCGCCGCCGCCGGCGACAGGCTGCGGCCGCGCCGCTGGACGATGCCGATCGTCCGACCGACGGAGGGCTTTTCCAGCCGGATGCCGACCACCGAGGCCGGCGCCGGCGGCAGCGTGAGCTGCGGCACCACCGCCACCGCCAGCCCGATCTCCACCAGCCCGAGCAGCGTCGAGACGTGGCGCACCTCGCACACCGGGCGCGGCAGCGCCGGCAGCTTGGCCAGCGCCTGGTCGATCAGCAGCCGGTTGCGGCTGGCCTGCGACACCCGTGCATGCGGGTACTGCGCCAGCTCCGCCCAGGCGACCGACTTGCGACGCGCCAGGGGATGCGAGGCGGGGCACGCGAGCACGTAGGGTTCCTTGAGCAGCGGCATGAACTCCACGTCGGCATCCTGCATGCCGATGTAGTTCAGCGCGAAGTCGCATTCGCCCTGCTTGAGGCTGGCCAGCACCTCGTCGGCGCCCTCCTCGATGATGCGGACCATCACGCGCGGATGCTGCTCGCGAAAGGCGCGGATCACCGGCGGCAGGAAGTGGTGGACGGCGGAGAACACGCAGCCCACGGTGACGTCGCCTTCCTCGAGCAGCAAGGCGTCCTGGAGGCCCTGCACGGCGCGGTCGACCTGGGTGACGACTTCGCGCACCTGGGCCAGGAAGCGCCGGCCCAGCAGCGTGAGTTCGACGCTGCGCGTGGTGCGGTCGAACAGGCGCACCCCCAGCGTCTCTTCCAGGTGCGAGATGCGCCGCGACAGGGCCGGCTGCGAAAGGTGCAGCGCCTGGGCGGCGGCGGCAAAGCTCTGGAGCTCGCCGACGGTGACGAAGGCGCGCAGGTCGGCCAGCGACGGCTTCATGCCTTGATGCACCGCATGCAATAAACCTTCCGAAAATTGCAATTTACAGCAGGGCTGGCGGCGGGGAAAGATGCACGACCCATGACCAGCACCCTACCCCTGCGCATCGGCATCCTCGAGGGTGACGACATCGGCCACGAGATCGTCCCCGCCGCCGTGGAGATCGCCCGCGCCGCGGCCGCAACGCACGGCGTCGCCATCGAGTGGAAGCCCCTTGCGATCGGCGCCCGCGCGCTCGAAACGCACGGCCATACCCTGCCGCCGCAGACGCTGGAGGCGCTCGGCACGCTGGACGGCTGGATCCTGGGCCCGATCGGCCACCGGGCCTATCCCCGGCTGCCGAACGCGATCAACCCGCATCCGATCCTGCGCAAGTCCTTCAACCTGTTCGCCAACGTGCGGCCGACGCGCTCGTACCCGGGCATCGGCTGCTTGCACGAGGACGTGGACCTGGTGATCGTGCGCGAGAACAACGAGGGCTTCCAGCCGGACCGCAACATGGTGGCCGGCTCCGGCGAGTTCCGCCCCACCGACGAAGTGACGCTCTCGGTGCGGGTCATCACGCGCACCGGCAGCCGCCGCGTGGCGCGCGCGGCCTTCGAGCTGGCGCGCCAGCGCCGCCGGCACCTGACCTACGTCCACAAGGACACGGTGTTCAAGCTCTCCTGCGGCATGTTCGTCGAGGAATGCCGCAAGCTGGCCGCCGACTACCCGGACGTGCGCGTCGACGACGTCATCGTCGACACCTTCGCGATGCGGCTGGTGCGCGATCCCCAGAGCTTCGACGTGGTGGTCACCACCAACATGTTCGGCGACATCCTGTCCGACGAAGCAGCCGGCCTGGTGGGCGGGCTCGGCATGGCGCCGGGCCTGTGCATCGGCGACGGCGACGTGGCGATGGCGCAGGCGACGCACGGCTCGGCGCCCGACATCGCCGGCCGCGGCATCGCCAACCCCTACGCGATGATCGAGTCCACCCGCATGCTGTTCGAGTGGCTGGGCCACAGCCGCGGCAACGCGGGCGCGGTGCGCATGGCACAGGCGATGTCGGCGGCCACGACGGCGGCCCTGGGCGATGCGCAGGCGCGCACCGGCGACATCCGCGGCCAGGGCGACACGGCGAGCTTCACGCAGGCCGTCGTCCGCGGCCTTCGCTAGACAAGGGACAAGGAGACCCCCCATGCAGTCCTGGTGGATGCAAGTGGGCGCGCAAGGCGCGCAGCTCGAACAGCGCGACGTCGCGGTGCCGCAGCCCGGCCCGCGGCAGTTGCTCGTGCGCGTGCGGGCGGCCGCGCTCAATCGCGGCGAGTTCGTCGCCGGCCACGGCCTGCACGGCGCCCCCGGCAGCTGGAAGGCGATCGGCGGCGAGTGCGCCGGCCAGGTGGCCGCCGTCGGCAGCGAGGTCGACGCCTTCCGCGTCGGTGCGCGCGTGATGGGCCGCTGCGCCGGTGCGTTCGCCGAGTACGCCCTGCTCGATGCGGCCGAGGCGATGGCGGTGCCGGCCAATCTCGGCTGGCAGGAGGCCGCCAGCATCCCCCTGACCTGGCTGGTCGCCTTCGACATGCTCGTGCTGCAGGGCGCGCTGAAGGAGGGCGACTGGCTGCTGGTCAACGGTGTGTCTTCCGGCGTGGGGGTGGCGGCGCTGCAGATGGGAGGGGCGCTCGGCGCGCGGGTGATCGGCACCTCGACTTCGCAGGCCAAGCTGGAGCAGCTCAGGTCGCACGGCCTGGTGCACGGCCTGTGCACGCGCGGCGCCGACTTCGCGCCGCGGGTGATGGAACTCACCGGCCGGCACGGCGCCGACCTGGTGGTGAATGCCGTCGGTGGCTCCGTGTTCGCGGAAGACATCCGCTGCATGGCCTTCGAGGGCCGGCTGGCGATGGTCGGCTACGTCGACGGGGTGCTGTACGCCGACCTCGACCTGGAGGCCCTGCACGCGAAGCGGCTGAAGCTGTTCGGCGTCTCCAACAAGCTGCGCAGCAAGGAGCAGAAGGCGGCGGCCGTGCCGCGCTTCGTCGCCGAGATGCTGCCGCGCTTTGCCAGCGGCGCGCTGCGCCCGCTGCTCGACGAGAGCGTGGAGTTCAGGCAGTTGCCGCAGGCGAAGGCGCGGATGGAAGCCGGCGAGCACGTGGGCAAGATCGTCCTCGACGTTTCCGCAGCGGCGTGAACAGCCCCGTGCCGCCCGCCTGCGGCGCAGGCGGGCGGCACGGGATGGGTTGATCAGGCAGGTGGCGCGCTGCTGTCGCGCCCGGCGGCGCTCGCGGGCGCCGTGACCTTCATTCCGAGCCCGGCCGGCTTTCCTTCGGATCCGATTCGAGCTGCTTGCGGCCTTCGCGGGCCAGGCGCGCCGTTTCCTCCAGCACCTTCTCGTCGGAGGCGGCGGGGATGGGATCGTCCTCGTGCAGCGTGGCGCCGTCCTGCGGGTCCTGGTTGCGCTTGGTGTCGTTGGGCATGGTGGCTCCTTGGGTGAGGCACGGGCATTCTTGGGCCGGCGCGGCGAGCGCAAGCGCGGACCCTGCTGATTGGCCGCGTAGGCTGCGGACTACGCAGCAGGTTCATCGCGGTGCTCTTCGTGCGGCGCGCGGTCGCGCCAGGCCGCGCGCCCTTGGTCAGGTTGCGGTCAGGCGCTTGCAGGCATCGTGCAGGATCGAACAAAAGGAGTTGTCCATGGCCTACGCCGCGCTGCCCGTCCTGCCCAAGATCGGCACGATCCGCGTCTGCCGGCCGGAACAGGGACAACCCGGCGTTTCGCTGGATTCCTCGGCGCTGCTGGTGATGACGGACCTCAAGCGTGTTGCCGCGGCGGTGATCTCCCCGCAAGAGACGATGGACCGCGCGCACGCCTTCATGATGCAGCGCGGCGTGCGCATGCTGCTCGCGCTCGACGACCGGCAGACGCTCGCCGGCATCGTGACCACCAACGACATCCTGGGCGAAAAGCCCGTCGCCGTGGTCGAGGAACGCCGCATGCGCCACGACGAGATCCTGGTCGCCGACGTGATGACGCCGGCCGACCGCCTGGAAGCCTTCGACATGCACACGGTGCAGTCGGCCCAGGTCGGCCAGGTGGTCGCGGCGCTGCAGCGGGCGCGGCGCCACCACGCCATCGTCGTGCAGACCGCCGCCGACGGCACCCGCGAGGTGCGCGGCATCTTCTCGCTGTCCCAGATCGCCCGCCAGCTCGGCATCCCGCTGCAGCTGCCGACCGAGGCGAAGTCCTTTGCGGAGCTCGAGGCCGCGCTCTACTAGCGCGCATCCGGCCCCCTCCAGCAAGGTCGTCCCGCCCCCCGCCCGGCATCCAGCGCCGGGCTGGTCGGCACCTTCGTGCCTTTGAATCCGGCACTTGCGCCTGTTTACAACTGTACGGGCGCTGTCACACTTTGAATCGTTCACTCTCTTATCACACCGGTGCTGCGCGAGCAGCACCCCTTTCTGCAGCGGAGGCTCCATGCACACGGCAGTCCCTGATTTCGCGCTACCCGCCCCCCGGCGGGGGGCTCTCACCTTGATGGACTGGATCAACGCGCAGGCGGCCGTTCTGGAGGAGGAGCAGAAGCTCAAGGCGCTGGTCGCCCGCCACTGGCGGCACCAGGACGGCCCGGAAGCCCTGGAGCGCCAGCGCATCCGCGTGCAGGTGGCGCAGGACGCCGCCGACGCGATCTACGACAGCGTGATGAAGGACTTGCGCGGTTCCTGAGCCGGCGGCGAGCGCAGGCAGGACACTCGCCGCATGCGCATGCCCGCCCCCCGCCTTCCGCTCCGAAGTCGACTTGCGTCTGCCCTCGTCCTCGCCTGTGCGGCCAGCCTGCTCCAGGCGGCGAGCTTCCCGCTGGAAATCCCCGGCCAGCGCCTGACGGTGGAAGTCTCGGACGAACTCGAAGCCTCGCCTGTTCCAGGCACCCCCGACCTCACCGCCTACCTCGCCTTCCCTTCCGGCCAGCCGCTGGCCGCCCCCTCCTGGCTCTCGCAGACGGACAGCGTGCGCATCGTGCTGCGGCCGCTGGCGCCCGGCATGCCGACGCGGGTCGAAGCGCTGCTGGATCGCGCCCTGCCGACGGAGTCCGACCATGCTTCCGGGCGGCCCTGGTTCGTGCGCAGGACGGACGACGGCATGGCGGTGTACCGGCAGGCGACGCAGGAAACCTGGATCTTCCGGGGCCGCGACGGCGCGCGCGTAGGCGTCCACGTGCCGACCACGCCGATCCAGCGCACGCATCTGGCTTCGCGCCGCTACGGCGACAGCCTGGAAGTGATCTACCAGTACGGTCGCGAACACGCCGACCTGCGGGCGATGGACGCCTTCGTGCTCGCGCAACTGCGCAAGCACGTGCGTTCGGTGGTGCGCGAAACCCGTTAGGAGCCTGCGGAAGCACCCGCCGCTCAGGCAGCGACGAACACGATCTCCGCGCCGTAGGCCTCGGGCAGGGGAACCGACACGCGCCCTTCCTCCGCCGCGCAAGCCACGCCGGCGGCGACCAGCACCTCCTGCAGGGCTTGCAGGCTGCGCGTGCGCAGCGTGAGCGCAGCGCGTTGTCCGGGCGCTGCGATCGCGATGCGGGTGCCGGCCGCGTCGAAGCCGCCGTCGTCGCCCGCAGCGTCCACGTCGAACACGGTGCGCAGCACGGCGCCGAGCCGGCGCGGATCGCGCGTGGCAAAGCGGACCTCGCTCACCGAGGTCGCGGTGTTGGCATGGCGCTGCCAGGCCGGCTGCCACACCAGCTCCGGCGTATGGTGGCGGCACAGGAACACGCGCACGTCCGGCGCCGGCGCGCGCACTTCCGTGTTGGTGAACGCGGCCACTCCGTGCACGCCGGGCATCTCCACCGGCCGTTCGAGCCGGCGCGAAGGCAGGAAGGCCTCCGGGGGCGCGCGGCGCACGTGCTCCGCGCGGTCCGCCGCGGCGATGCCGGACAGGCCCAGCGGCAGCGACTGGACTTCCGGCCGCACCGTGGCGGGCGTTCCCGGCTCGAAGCCGATCAACTCGAGGTACTGCTGCTCCAGGATCGCCAGCCGGTTCACCGAGCCGCTGCTGTGACGCCCCAGCGGCGTGAGCGTGAAGCCGATGCGCTCGAAGAAGCTCGCGAGTTCGCCGAGCGCCTGCCCGGCATGGAAGATCACGTGGTCGACGGGCACCGCGCCGCGGGCGCCCGGAAAAGCATTCGCCGCCATCGCGCGAATGTACCCGGCTACAGGCGTGGCAGGCTGCTGCGGCAGGAGGCGACGTAGCGGCACAGGCGGCCGTAGCGGCGCAAGGCGATGTTGCGCAGCTGGCAGGAGATCAGTCGCTTCACCCGCGGATCCAGGCACGGGCTTCGGTCGCCCGCATAGTCTTCGAGCGCCTGTTCCGCCGTCCTCCAGGCTGCCAGCAGAAGCTCGAAACGTTGGTCCCGCATGTCTGCATCATGGCGGCAGGCCGGCCTGCGCTTCGCTGACGAGAGTCAAGATTGCTGCATGCGGGCCGCCGCTGCGCGATGCCGCTTCAGCCTTTCGGCCGAGTGGCGCGCTGCCGCCGCAACGCGCGCTGGTGCGCGCGGCGGCGCGACCAGGCATCCAGCGCGCCATGCAGGGGCCGCGGCAGCAGGTGGATCGCCCGCGCGGTCAGGCCGACCAGGAAGGTGTGGATGACGGCCATGCGCGATCGCACCGGAAAAGTCTCAGCGCGGCTTGCTGTCGGTGTGTTGCCGCAGGGCGACCAGGTCGGCCATCAGGCGCGGGTCCTGCAGGGCCATGGCCCACAGCTTGCGGTCTTCCTCGCGGCGGCGGCGGGCTTCCGCCCAGGCGACGAAGGTGAACTCGATCTGCCGTCCGGCCGCGACGACCATCGAGCCGGCGACGGAGAGCACCGAGACCAGCGCGCCCAGGGCCGTGACGCGGCCGATCGGGGCACGTGCGCGCGGATGGCGGGCGACGGCTTGCGGGGTGAGGGAGGGGTGGAAGGGAACGACGCGTGCCATGGTATGGCCTCCTTTTGCCTTGCATCGGCGCTGGCGGGCGGGGTGCTGCCCGCAGCGCGGGGGGGTGTCAGCCAGTGGTTGACGACATGCAAGGATGATCCGTCGGCGCCCCGGGAGCCCGGCTGATGTAGGTCAGTCCGGGAGCCGAAAGCCGCCTTACGGGGCGGAGAGACCGGTACTTTTCAGCACCGCCTGCGTTTCCTCGCTCGCCAGCAGGATCAGCAGCGACAGCGCCGCCGGCGAGTTCGCGGCGGAGGGCGAGACGGCGCCCACGTAGACGGTGCCCTCCTGCCGCCCGGCCCCTGCGCGGGCCAGCGCGATGATGGAGCCGTCGGACACCGCGCCGTCCTTGCCCAGCGCCTCGAGCAGCGACTGGGGCAGCACGGCGAGGTCGAAGTCCTCGCCGGCACGGATGCGATCGGCCAGCGCGCCTTCGGCCTCGTTCAGCACCGCCAGCTTGTGGCCGGTGCGCTTCTCGTACACCGGCGCGATGGCGCTCACCACCGGCTGGAAGGCGCCGGCCACGAGCACCTTGACCTCGTCGGCGGCCGCGGCCAGGGCGAAGGTCCAGCCGGCGGCCAGCACGGCGGCGCAGCGGACGAAGGAGTGGACGGTGTTCACGAGCGCCATTGTGCGGCAGCCGCTCACAGTGCCCTCCACTCCCCGATGCAGTGGCGCGCCAGCGCCGTGACCCAGAAGGGTTCGGACGGGTCGAAGGCCAGGCCGAAGCGCGGGCTCACGAGGAAGCCGGCGCGCTCGAAGGCTTCGGGATCCTGGGCGCGGATGAAGGCGGCCAGGGTGGCGAAGGGCACGGCCACGTTCCCCAGCATCACCACCTCGGCCTGCAGGGTGATTTCCTCCAGCCGCCCGCAATCCTGGAAGCGGTAGACGACGTCGCCGTAGTCCATCTCGTCGAGCCCGACGTCGTTGCGGCCCGCGCGCCAGGGCGGGCCGCGCCGGCGCAGCAGGTCGCCGGCGAGCGCCGTGAACGGCGTCTCGTCGACCTGCACGTAGGGGTCCAGTCTCATGCTGCCCGCGAGCCCCGCACGCGCACGCAAATCGAGACCTGGGTTCCCTTCGAAAGGCACTTTCGTTCCTTCGCAGCCCCGGCGACAAAGCGCACCATTCATTCACCCTCAGCACTCATCGAGTCCCTCCTCTTCCTCCTCCTACTGAGGGTCATCCAGCGGCCGCCTCGCGCGGCCGCTTTTTTTTTCATCGCGCCGGTTCGGGCGCCGCGCCCTCGTGGCCGATGATCGCCCGGGTGGCGTAGTACCGCGCCACCGCGTCGACCTCCTCCGGCCGCATCTGGCGCGCGATGTTGCGCATGGCACCCAGCGTGTCGTTGCGGCGCGCGCCTTCGGCGAACTGCTGCATCTGCGCCGCCAGGTAGGCCTGCGACATGCCGTCCAGCCAGGGGCTGCCCGGCTTCTTGTCGATGCCGCCGTGGCAGGTGGCGCAGGGCGCGATGTTGCGCATCGGGTCGCCCACGCTCACCAGCTTCGGCACCTCCGTCGGCGGCCCGGCCGGCGAGGGCCGCGGCAGTTGCGCATAGAACGCGGCCAGGTCGCGGATGTCCTGCTCCGACAGGCCGGCCGCCAGGCCCTGCATCAGCGCGTGGCGGCGCTGGCCGTTCTTGTAGTCGGTCAGCTGCTTGTACGTGACCTCGGCGTACTGGCCGGCGAGGTTGGGCACGTCGGAGGAGCTCACGCCGCGCGCGCCGTGGCACATGGTGCAGCGCAGCGCCAGCGTGCCGCCATGGCCGACGTCGCCGCCGGCGGCCAGCGTGGAGGTGAAGACCGATGCGACGCGGCTGGCCTGGGCGTCGTCGCGCGGCACCGCGGCCGACCAGTTGCGCGGCACGCCGGCGGCGCGGCAGATCGCGTCCCACAGACCGCCCTGCACGAAGTCGGGCTTGACCCGCGGCAGCCAGAAGAAGGCGACCAGCACCGCCACCACGGCCAGCGCCGCCAGCGCCAGCAGCGAGCGCCGCACGCCGGCCGAAGCGAAGGTGCCGCCGCCGTGCGCGCTCATCGCGGGCCTCCGATCAGCACCACCGGCACCGAGGTCTGCGGCAGCAGCGCGAGCTGCACGATCGGATAGCCGTAGTTGACGACCGTCAGGCCCACCATCAGGGCGATCCACAGCGCAAAGCCGTTGAGCGCCGCCGGCACCGGCCCGGCGTGCACCGGCAGGCTGAAGGTGTAGGGCGCGGGTTGCGCCGCACCGCGCCGGCGCGCTGTCGCGAGGATCCAGATGAACAGCAATCCGCCGGCCACCAGCAGCAGCCCGCCGATCGAGGAGATCGTGACCGTGATCGCCTGCGGGTGCAGCTCGGGATGGCTGTAGTCGAAGTACGCCATGCGCCGCGGCATCCCGAGCAGGCCGGTGAAATGCCAGGGCAGCGTGGTGACCATCATGCCGACGAACCAGAGCGTGAGCTGCCAGTTCATCAGCCGCGTCGACAGCGGCGCGCAGCCCGTGAGGTGCGGCCACAGGTCGTAGGCCACCACGAAGTACATGATCACGATGGCGCCGGCGAAGATCAGGTGGAAGTGGCCCGTGACCCACTGCGTGTTGTGGATGGTTTCGTTGAGCTGGTAACTCATGTTCACGATGCCGCCGGCGCCCCCGAATCCGAGCATGACGAAGGCGTACGCGACGGCCAGCATGTACGGATTGCCCCAGGGCAGCGCCTTCACCCAGCCGAACGCACCGCGCCCGCCGCGCAGCCGGGCGGCGATCTCCACCGAGGCGCAGATGGTGAACACCGTCAGCAGCGTCGGCACCGACACCATCGCCGTGAACACCGCATGCAGGAACTTGAAGCCGGCGCCGACCTGCGGGTCCGCGAACAGGTGGTGGATGCCGATCGGCATCGAGAACACCAGGAACAGTGCGAAGGCCACGCGTCCCATCGTGTCGCTGTACAGGCGGCCGCCGATGGCGCGCGGGATGATCGTGTAGAAGGCGATGTAGGCCGGCATCAGCCAGAAATAGACGATCGCGTGCAGCGTCCACGAGAACAGCACGCGGGCCAGGCCTGCGTCGATGGTGTCCTTCCAGCCGAAGGCCGCGGGCAGGATCAGCAGCAGGATCTCGGAGGCGGCGCCGACCGAAGTCCAGGCCCACAGATAGGCGCCGGTCGCATTGCCGAACATCGCCAGCGGCACCACGGCGCCGGGGTGGTCCTTCTTCCAGCGGTGCAGGTTCCAGGACGTGAGGCCGACCCAGATCCAGGAGCCGACCACCACCAGCACCACGCCGAGGTAGTAGAAGACGTTGCCCACCATGGGCGGATAGAAGGTGTAGAGCACCGACGCCAGGCCCAGCGCCACCGGCGTGGCCGCCATCACGGTGCCGGCGACCACCAGCCAGAAGCCGGCCCAGGCCCAGCGCACGCCCAGCAGCGGGCGCCCCAGCGCCAGCTCGGTGATCGCGTAGCCGAAGCCCATCGCAACCAGCGTGGGCAGCACGTAGGCCATCACGGTGCCGTGCGCCGTGACGGAGCGGTAGTACAGCTCCGGGTTGGAGATCCAGCCGGCCAGCGGGCTGCGCACCGCCATCTGCCATTCCCCGAGCAGCAGCGCCGCGGCGAAGCCGATGAAGGCGACCCAGAAATGGGCCAGCACCAGGCGCCTAGCGAGGAACACAGCTCACCATCCTTCCGGCCTGCGCCTGCTGCAGGAACGCGTTGCGGTCCACCACCTGCACCCGCGCCCACATGCCCTCGTGCCCGGTGCCGCAGTACTCGTGGCAGGGCATCAGCATCTCGCCGGTCTTGCGGAACGCGGTCGTGAAGGTGGAGACGAAGCCCGGGATCAGCATCACGTTGGCATTGGTGCGGCCCACCACGAAGCCATGCACCACGTCGCTGGCGGTGGCGCGGAAGGTGACGGGCGTGTCCGCCGGCACCACGATGCACTGCGGCGTGAACGAGTACTGCTGCGCGACCAGGCGCACCGTGACCTGACCCTGCGCGTCCACCGTGGTGCCGAGGTTCGCCTCGATGAACTCGCCGCGCTGGTGCAGGGTGCGCGGATCGATGGTCTCCACCCGCGACGGCGGCATGGCGGCCCAGTGCAGGCCGGTGAAGACCATCATCGCGATCAGCAGCGCGATGATGCCGCCGACGATCACGGCCCAGCGCCGCTCGTGGCGCTCGGCCGATTCCGCCGCCGGGGAATGCGAGATGGCGCTCATTGGACGGCGCCCCTCGGCAGGTAGGCGAGGAAGTAGAAGAGGAAGTAGATCAGCACGACCAGAAAGGTCGCCACGCCGGCGACGGCCCAGGTGCCGCGCGGCCCGTCGCGCACGATCTCATCGACGGCCCGGTCTTCTTCGCTGCTCTCGTCGGTCTGCATGTTCACTCCAGCGGCACCGAGCGCAGTGCGTTGGCCTGCGCCGCGGTGACCGGCGTTCCGCCGTTGCCCCAGGCGACGCGGATGTAGGTGACCACCGCGGCGACCTCCTCGTCGTTCAGCAAGTGGGCGAAGGGCGGCATGCCATAGGGCCGCGGGTTCTTGCGCGTGGCCGGCGCATAGCCTCCGTTGAGGACCATGCGGATCGGGTTGACCGGCGAGGTCATCTCGATCGACGGATTGTTGGCCAGCGGCGGGAAGCCCGGGGGGAAGCCCTTGCCCTCGTCGCCGTGGCACATCGCGCAGGAGGCCGCGTAGATCCTGCGCCCGGTCTCCATCGTGGCCGGCGCCACCAGTTGCGCCTGCGGCTCGGGCCGCTTCTCGCCCTTGGGCGGCAGCGACTTGAGGTACACGGCCATCGCGCGCACGTCGTCGTCGTCCAGGTACTGCAGGCTGTTGTAGGTCACTTCGGCCATCGGGCCGTAGACGGCGCCGCGGTGCGACACCCCGGCCTGCAGCAGGTCGGAGATCTCGTCGAGCGACCAGTCGCCCAGGCCGGCTTCGCGGTTGGACGTGAGCGAAGGCGCGTACCAGTTCTGGTTGGGGATCATGCCGCCGCTGAAGGCTTCGGCCTCGCGCGAGCCGCCGAGCGCGCTCACCGCCGTGTGGCACATCGAGCAGTGGCCCAGTCCCTGCACCAGGTAGGCGCCGCGGTTCCACTCCTTGCTCTGCTTCGGATCCGGCTGGTATTCGCCTTCCTTGAAGTAGAGCGTGCGCCAGCCGAGCAGCAGTTCGCGCTGGTTGAAGGGAAAGCGCAGTTCGTGCGGCCGGTTCGGCTGCTTCACAGGCGGCACCGACATCAGGTAGGCGTAGATCGCGTCCGAGTCGGCCCGGGTGACGCGGGTGTAGTTCGCGAACGGCATCACGGGGTACAGCAGCGTGCCGTCGCGCGAGCGGCCCTCGTGCATCATCCGGTAGAACTCGTCGGGGGTCCAGCGGCCGATGCCGGTCTCGTCGTCGGGCGTGATGTTGGGGACGAACATGTTCCCGAACGGCGTCGGCATCGGCCGGCCGCCGGCGAAGATGGCGCTGCCCGGTGCCGTGTGGCAGGCCACGCAGTCGCCCGCGCGCGCCAGGTACTCGCCGCGCGAGATCACGTCGTTGGCCGCACCCTTGACCGCGGCACCGTGCGACACGGAGGCCCAGGGCTTGAGCTGCCACAGCACCCAGCCCACCCCGAGCAGCGCCAGCAGCAGCACCACGGCGACGAGCGCTCCGACGCCGCGCTTCATCGCTGGCTCCCGCAGGTCAGCGGCATGCGCTGGGTGTTGCGCGCGTCCGGTGCCGCCTCACGCGGTGCGGCGAGGCTGCCGAGATAGCCCGCCAGCGCCTGGATGTCGGTCTCCTCCAGGCGGGTGGCGATGCGGTGCATGCAGTCGGGCGCCGCGGCACGGCGCTCGCCGGCGCGCCAGCGCGTGAGCTGCGCCGCGATGTAGTTGGTCCGCAAGCCGACCAGCCCCGGGATCCCCGGCTCCATCCCCGTGAGGTTCGGCCCGTGGCAGGCCATGCACGCCGGGATCTGCCGGTTGGTGTCCCCGTTCTGCACCAGCGTGCGCCCGTGGTCCAGGAGCGTCGCGGGCAACGCGGAGGCCTGCGCTGCCGGGAACGGCGGCCGCAGCTTGGCGAAGTACTCCGCGATCTCGCGCAGGTAGTCGTCGGACAGGTAGGCGACCAGGTAATTCATCGGCGCGTAGCGCCGGCTGCCGTCGCGGAAGGCGCGCAGCTGATTGAGCAGGTAGCCGGCCGGCTTGCCCGCGATGCGGGGGAAGTAGTCGCTGCTGGTGCCCTGCCCCTGCTGCCCGTGGCAGGTGACGCAGCCCTGCACGCGCGCTTCCATCGAGTCGAGGTCCTTGAACTTCGGCACCGTCGCAGGATCGGCCTGGGCCAGCACGCTGGCGGTGAGGACGGTGAGGAGGACGGCGGCGGCGGACCCGCGCAACAGGCTTCTTGTTCTTCGAGGCATGGCAGGAGCGCGGATCATCCGCCTGCCGCCGGGCCCCTGCGTGTAGGAATCGTCTGGCGATCCTGTCGGCGCCGGCGCGCGCCGGGCTCGATCGTCGTCACGAGAGCTCGCCGGCGACAGCACCCAGGCCACGACCACCCACCGTGAAGTGGCTTATCGTTCCAGCCTGCCTGCACTGCGAACCATGACCCTCGAAACCATCTTCGGCCCGACCGGCAACGTCACCTGGGCGCAGGAATGCGCCCGCGCCGCCCTCATCTTCTTCTACGGACTGGTGCTGGTGCGCATTGCCGGCCGGCGGGTCTTCGGCCACTGGACGGCGGTCGACATCATCGTCGCGATCGTCACCGGCTCCACCCTGAGCCGCGCGCTGACCGGCAACGCCGACCTGTTCGGCACGCTGGCAGCCACGACGCTGCTGATGGCGCTGCACTGGGCGACCGCGCATGTCTCGGCCCGCTCCGCCTTCTTCTCGCGGCTGGTGGAGGGCCCGCCGGTGCAGTTGTCCGAACACGGCCTCGTCGATCCGGCGACGCTGCGCCGGCACGCGATCAGCCCGGCGACGCTCGAACAGGCGCTGCGCGGCGCCGGCGTGGAGACGGTGACCGGCGCGCGCCTGATCGTGCTGGAACCGAGCGGGAAGATCTCCGTCCTGAAGAAGACCTGATGCCCCTGCGCATGCGCATCACCCGCCGCCAGCTCCTGCTCGCCGGCGCCGCCTTCGCCGGCCCCGCCAGCGCGGGCGCACCGGGGCCGATGCCACGCGACGCGCGGGTTCCGGGCGGCGTCGCCCGTCTCGCGCTCGGGGCCGCGCCCGAGCGGCCGCAGGCGCAGCAGGGAGACCAGCCGCTGCTGGTCGTCGGCACGCCGTCGGCCTGGGAGGCGATCGTCGGCCTCCCGCTGGCCACCTTGCCAGGGCCGGCCCGGATCGAGGTGCAGGCGGGCGGCGCCAGCCGCAGCATCGACTACGTCGTGCGGGCCAAGAGCTATCCGCAGCAGCGGCTGCGGGTGGCGCCGGGGCAGGTGGACCTCTCGCCGGCCGACCAGGCGCGCCACGAGCGCGAGCGCGCGCACCTGCAGGCCGTCATGGCAACGTATTCGGCACCGGCGGCCGGCGCGGCCTCGCTGCCGATGCGCGCTCCGGTGCCGGGGCGCCGATCCTCCTCCTTCGGGCTGCGGCGCGTCTTCAACGGCCAGCCGCGGGCGCCGCATGCCGGCATGGACATCGCGGCCGGCCTGGGCACGCCGGTGGCGGCGCCGCTCGCCGGCCGCGTGATCGACACCGGCGACTACTTCTTCAACGGCGGCACGGTGTGGCTGGACCATGGCGGCGGACTGCTCACCCTCTGCTGCCACCTGAGCGCGATCGACGTGCAGGCGGGCGACGTGCTGGGCGTCGGCAAGCGCCTCGGCGCGGTGGGCGCCACCGGCCGCGCGACCGGTCCGCACCTGCACTGGGGCGTGCTGCTCAATCGTTCCATGGTCGACCCGGCTTTGTTCCTGGCGGCCTGAAGGTGCGTTGCCAAGCGGCGGCTTCCCGGGCACGATAGTCCGCCCGTCCGGACCCGCACGCCATGTCCTTCCTCTGGCCCCAGTACCTGTGGCTGATGCTCGCGCTGCCGCTGCTGGTGGCCGGCTACGTGTGGCTGCTGCGGCGGCGGGTGAAGGCGGCCGTTCGCTACAGCAGCGTGGCCGTGGTCCGCAAGGCGGCGGCGCGCAACTGGCGGCGGCACATCCCGCCGGCCCTGCTCCTGCTGGCGCTCGGCGGGATGGTCTTCGCGTCGGCGCGGCCCACGGCCCGGGTGCCGCTGCCCTGGGCCCGCTCGACGGTCATGCTGGCCATGGACATCTCGCTCAGCATGCGCGTGAGCGACGTCAAGCCCACGCGCATGGCGGCGGCGCAGGACGCCGCCAAGCTGTTCCTGCACGAGCTGCCGAAGAACATCGAGGTCGGCCTCGTCACCTTTGCCGGCAGCAGCCAGGTGGCGCAGGCGTCCACGCTGGACCGCGAGGCGCTGGTCTCGGCCATCGACGCGATCCAGATGCAATACGGCACCGCCGTCGGCAACGCCATCGTGCTGTGCCTGGCGGAGCTGTTTCCCGACCAGGGCATCGACCTGGGCGAGATGACCTTCCCCAGCAAGCAGCGCGGCCGCAGCCTGGACGACAAGCCGAAGCCGCCCCCGGCCAGGCAGGTCGCCCCGGTGGCGCCGGGCTCCTACGATTCGGCGGCGATCATCCTGCTGAGCGACGGCCGCCGCACCACCGGGGTCGAGACGCTCGAAGCCGCGAAGATGGCGGCCGACCGCGGCGTGCGTGTCCACGTCATCGGCCTGGGCACCGTCGACGGCGCGGCGGCCAGCGCCGAGGGCCTGCCCATCTACATGCAGCTGGACGAACCGACGCTGCGCGAGGTGGCGCGCCTCACCGGCGGCGAGTACCACCACGCAGCGACCGCCGAGACGCTGCGCAGCGTGTACGAGAACCTCGGCTCGCACGTGCAGGTGCTCACGCGCGAAACCGAGCTCACGGCGCTGGTCGCCCTGGTGGCGGCGCTGGTCGCGGTGGCGGCCGCGGGGCTGTCCGTGCTGTGGGCGCGGATCGCCTGATCAGCGCTTGAACTTGCCGTCGGCGCCGATGATCGACAGGTCGGCGAAATCGAGGCCGGTGTGGTCGTCCGGCCCGAAGTTCAGTTCGAGGCCGCCGATGTCGTACTTGTGGATGTTCTCCAGCGCAGCGACCACCTTGGCGCGCGTCGGGTTCGGGCCGGCGCGGCGCAGGCCTTCCACCAGCACCTTGGCCGCGACGTAGCCCTCCAGCATCTGCGGGCTCAGCTCCAGGTTCTTTTCCCGCGCCAGTTCGGCCGCTTCCTTGACGAAGACGTACGCGTACGAGCGCACCGAAGGGAAGACCTGCGTGACGATCACGCCATGGGCGTCCTTGCCCAGGCTCTGGATGAAGCCGCCGGAGGCGTTGTTCGACAAGGTCACCACCTGCGCGGCCGACTTGGCCGCGCGCAGCGCCTTCACGCCTTCCGCGACGCCCTTGCCGGAGGCGATCCACAGCACGGCCTGTGCGTCCTTGGACGTGATCGCCGGGATGATCGACGGGGTGTCCGGCTTGCCGCGATCGGCCTTGACCACCGCCACCGGCTCGATCCCGGCCTTGGCGAAGCCCTTGTTGGCGCCCTCGAGCCCGTCGAGGCCGAAGGAATCGTCGGCATGCACGACGGCGATGCGCGTGATGCCCAGGGTGTGCAGGTGCGACACCGCCTTCTCCGCCTCGCGCTGGTAGGTGGAGCGGACGTTGAAGACCGTCTTGCGCACCGGGTGGTGCAGCAGCATCGCGCCCGTCGACGGCGCCACCAGCGCGACGCCGTTGGCCTCCAGCACCGGAAGGAGCGCCTCGGTGTGCGGGGTGCCGCGATTGAGGAACATCGCGAGCACGTTCTTCTCCTCGACCAGCACCTTGGCATTCGCCGCCGCGAGCGGCGGCTCGAACTTGTCGTCCAGGGAGAGCAGCTCGATCCTCTGGCCGTGCACGCCACCGCTGGCGTTGACCTTGTCGATCCACAGCTTGGCGCCGGAAGTGGTCTCCTTCACCCCCGCGGCGACCGGGCCGCTGAAACCGGCCGTCTGGCCGATGAGGAGCTGCGAGCACGCCCACAGCGGCGCCAGCGCGGCGAGCGCCGCGACCACGAACTTCTTCATCCCATTCCCTCCAACGACTCCTGCCGGACCACGCCGCGACTGTAAGCAGAGCTCAGCCTCGGCGACAGCGGGCCAACCCGCCCGGTTGAACCCAATGTCCGTTGTTTTGCCACGCCTGGCGACGTGCGGCCTTGATTGTGCCCCAACGATTCTCTTATTATGGGAATAATTCAAGAGGACGAGGGATATGGTCGACACAGTTGGCGCCGATGCCTGGCAGCGCGCGCACGCCTTGCTCCTGGCCAAGGAGCGGCACCTGGAGCAGGTGAAGGTTCGCCATGCCCAGGGCGTGGCCACCCGGGCCGAACTGGCCGCCCTGCAGGCGGAGACGGAGCAACTGCGCGAAGCAGCCAACGAGCTGTTCAACGCGGTCTTCCGCTTCTACGAAGCGTGAGGATGCCGGGCGCGGCTATCCTCGCAGGCCTGATGCGCTGCGAAGACATTGCCTCCCACCCCGACTTCCGGCCGCTGTCGAGCCTGGCCGGCGTCGCGGTGGAACTGCGCTACGCCGGCGTCAACAACTTCGTCGGCCGCAACCTGTACGGATCGCTCGATTGCGCCTGGCTGCACCACCTGGCGGCGGCGGGCCTGGAGCGTGCCACGGCCATGCTGGCGCGCGAGGCGCCGGGCCATCACCTGCTGATCCTCGACGCGCTGCGGCCGCACCGGGTTCAATTGGAGCTGTGGGATTTCCTGGAAGGGACCGACCTGCGCCAATACGTCGCCGACCCGGCGCGCGGCTCCATCCACTCCTTCGGCCTGGCCATCGACGCGACGCTGGTCGACGCCGCCGGCGAGGAACTCGACATGGGCAGCGGCTACGACGAGATGATCGAGCTGTCGCATCCGGTGCTCGAAGCCAGGCACCTGGCGAGCGGTGCGCTCACGCCGGAGCAGCACCGCAACCGCGAGCTCCTGCGGCGGGTGCTGCTGGCGAGCGGCTTCAACGGCATCAGCAACGAGTGGTGGCACTTCGACATGCTGGACCGCAGCCACGTGCGGCAGCACTTCACGCGCATCGACTGAGGCGCGGCCCAGCCGGCGGGGCTCAGGCGCGCGAGGCCTTCTCGAGATCGTGCAGGCCGGCGAGCAGGCGCTGCAGCTTGCCGTCGAAACCG
Organism: Ramlibacter alkalitolerans; assembly: GCF_016722765.1. Taxonomy (GTDB): domain Bacteria; phylum Pseudomonadota; class Gammaproteobacteria; order Burkholderiales; family Burkholderiaceae_C; genus Ramlibacter; species Ramlibacter alkalitolerans. The sequence goes on from NZ_JAEQND010000008.1 coordinate 175,855, forward strand.
TCGGACTGCTGCCACTGCCTGACCTTCGCCAGCAGTTCCTCCACGCTGGCCTCCTTCAGCGCGCCGATCTCGTCGGCCATCGCCAGCAGGTCCTCGACGGCCTGCGGGCCGCACTCCGCGCTGAATTCGGCCTGGTGCTGCCGCACGTGCGGCGCGAGGATCTCCAGCATGCGCCCGAGCTGGCTGCCGTAGCTGTAGCGGCCGGTGATGCGCTGCTCCGCCTGGACGTCGCGCGAGCCTGCGTAGTTCACGTTCACCAGGCCCACCTGGCCCACCGCCTCGCCCCAGGCCCGGATCCACTGCGAGACGTCACCGGACAGCGGCGCCTTCATCAGCGCCGTCGCCGAATCGAGCCAGGCGCGCTGGAAGGCGGCGAGACCGAACGGATCGGCCAGCGGAGGCACCGCCGTCTCGCTCTCGCCGTTCTGTCCCCGCGTTGCCGCTATCGCTTTCTGCATGGCACCTCTTTCCAACTTTCAGTACGGCAACGATGGCGCCAAAGTGCCGTGCCGGCGCGTCCCTCGGTGCCTGCGTTGTAAGCGCCTGTGACACCTTCTTCAACAGCTCGGCATCGCCCGCTAGACTGCACGCACATGGACCAACGTTTGCACTGCTCCTGAAGGTGAAGACGCCATGCTTGGGGCCCGCCGCCGTGCGGGCCCGATTTCTTTGGGGCGGGGAGAAGGCAGCCGCTACAAGCGTCAGAGGCAGGCGAGGATGACCGCCGCGACGGTGGAAGTGAGGCACAGCACGCCGATCGCCACCGAGCCGAGCCGGCACAGTGCGATCCATTCCTCGCGCTGCGGCGAGCGAGCCGAGAAATCTCCCCAGAGGTGGATGCCCGCCCGGGCGCCTGCCTCGCCGAGCGTTCGTTCGACCACCTGCATGACTGCGTTCATTGTCTGTGCGGCTCCGGGAGCCTTGGATTCACCGTGCAGCCACTGTCGCTTCGGCCGCAGGATCGCGCAAGTCCCCCCCTGTCAACATTGACAGTCCAGGTTCGCCGTCGGGCAGCGGCCTTGCGCCGCCCCCCAAGCGCCCCACATGCGGGGGATGACGCCCCTTTCCGTGCTCGACCTCTCCCCCATCGCCGAAGGCGGCGACGCCCGCCAGTCCTTCCGCAACACCGTCGACCTGGCCCGGCAGGCGGAGCAGCTCGGCTACCGGCGCTTCTGGCTGGCGGAGCATCACGGCATGCCGGGCATCGCGAGCGCGGCCACGGCGGTCCTGATCGGGCATGTGGCGGGCCACACCAGCACCATCCGCGTCGGCGCGGGCGGCATCATGCTGCCGAACCACTCGCCGCTGGTGATCGCGGAGCAGTTCGGCACGCTCGCCTCGCTCTATCCGGACCGCATCGACCTGGGGCTGGGCCGCGCGCCGGGGTCCGACCAGGCCACGGCGCGCGCCCTGCGCCGCAACCTGAGCGCCTCGGCCGACGAGTTCCCGCGCGACGTCGTGGAACTGATGGATTTCCTCTCCGACACGCCGCGCCAGTCGGTGCAGGCCGTGCCGGGCCGCGGCACGCGCGTGCCGGTCTGGATCCTCGGCTCCAGCCTGTTCGGCGCCCAGCTCGCCGCCATGCTCGGACTGCCCTATGCGTTCGCTTCGCACTTCGCGCCGGCGCAGATGATGGACGCCATCACGCTGTACCGCGCGAACTTCCAGCCCTCGGAGCAACTGGCCAGGCCGTACGTGATGCTCGGATTCAACGTCTTCGCCGCCGACTCGCAGGAAGAAGCGGCGCTGCTCGCCAGCTCGATGCAGCAGGCCTTCGTCAAGCTGCGCAGCGGCCGCCCCGGCAGGCTGCCGCCGCCCGTGCCCGGCTATCCCGGCACGCTGGGCCCGCAGGAACGCGCGATGCTGGACCAGGTCCTGTCCTGCACCGCGATCGGCGACGGCGACAGCGTGCGCGCGCAGATGGAGGCGTTCGCGCAGCGCACCGGCGCCGACGAACTGATGATCACCTCGCAGATCTTCGACCCGCAGGCCAGGCTGCGTTCCTACGCGCTCGCCGGGGCCGCGCTGCGGGCGTGAAGCGCGCGCGGGCGCGGCTCCGTATACTGCCTCGCCTATGAACGAGCCCTCCTCGTACACGCCTCCGGCCGTCTGGGCCTGGAACAAGGAAAGCGGCGGCAAGTTCGCCAGCATCAACCGCCCGGTGTCGGGTGCCACGCACGACAGGGAACTGCCGGTGGGGCGCCATCCGCTGCAGCTGTATTCGCTGGGCACGCCCAACGGCGTGAAGGTCACGGTGATGCTGGAGGAGCTGCTGGCCCTCGGGCACGCGGGCGCCGAATACGACGCCTGGCTGATCCCGATCCAGGAAGGCGCGCAGTTCGGCAGCGGCTTCGTCGCCGTCAACCCCAACTCCAAGATTCCGGCGCTGCTCGATCGCAGCGGGACCACGCCCGTGCGCGTGTTCGAGTCCGGCGCGATCCTGCTGCACCTGGCCGAGAAGTTCGGCGCCTTCCTGCCGCAAGGCGGTGCGCAGCGCGCCGAATGCCTTTCGTGGCTGTTCTGGCAGATGGGCAGCGCGCCCTTCCTCGGCGGCGGCTTCGGGCACTTCTATGCCTACGCGCCGACGAAGATCGAATACGCGATCGACCGCTATGCGATGGAGGTCAAGCGGCAGCTCGATGTGCTCGATCGCCGGCTGGCCGAGCACCGCTACATCGCGGGCGACGAATACACCGTTGCCGACATGGCGATCTGGCCCTGGTATGGCGCGCTGGCGAAGGGCCAGTTGTACAGCGCCGGCGAGTTCCTGCAGGTGCAGGGGTACCGCAACGTGCTGCGCTGGACGGACGAGATCGCCCAGCGTCCCGCCGCCCGGCGCGGCCGCATGGTCAACCGCACCTGGGGCGAGCCGGCGAGCCAGTTGCACGAGCGGCACGAGGCCAGCGACTTCGACACGAAGACCCAGGACAAGCTGGCGCCCGGCGCCTGACGCACAGGCTGTACCCATGCTCACGCTCTACGACTGTTCCACCGCCCCGAGCCCGCGCCGCGCCCGCATCCTGCTGGCCGAAAAAGGCGTGCCCTTCGAGACCGTCGCCATCGACCTGCGCAAGGGCGAGCAATTCGGCGCCGACTTCCGCGCGGTGAATCCGCAATGCACGGTGCCGGCGCTGCGCACCGAGGAAGGCCCGGTGCTCACCGACAACGCCGCGATCGCCGCCTACCTCGAGGCGCGCCAGCCCGAACCGGCGCTGCTCGGTCGCACGCCGATCGAGAAGGCGGAGGTCGCGAGCTGGCACTGGCGCGCCGAGTTCGAGGGCCTCATGGCGGTGGCCGAAGCGCTGCGCAATGCGTCGCCCGCGATGGTGAACCGGGCGCTGCCCGGCCCCAATGACTACCCGCAGATCCCCGAGCTCGCCCAGCGCGGGCTGGCCCGGGCGCAGCAGTTCTTCGCCGCGCTCGACGAGCGCCTGCAGGACCGCGACTTCATTGCGTCCGGCGCCTTCAGCCTCGCGGACATCACGGCGGTGGTGGCCGTGGACTTCGCGCGGGTGGTGAAGCTCAAGCCGGCGGAGCAGTTCGCCAACCTGCGGCGCTGGCGCGAGCGGCTGGCGCAGCGGCCCTCGATCGGAGCCTGAGCTCCATGGCAGCGGGTCGCAAGCGAGCCTACTTGCGGCCCCGGGCGGGACGCTCGTACTTGCGCCAGTACTGGAACTCCTCCTCGTGCACCTCGAGGTCCAGTTCGCTGATGCGCGCCTGCAGCCGCTCCTGCACGTCGAACACGGCGCGGTTGTAGATCGCCGGCCCGATCTCTTCGAGCAGGAAGCCGAGGAGGCCCATGGCGGCGACGTTGCCGATCGGCTCCTCCATGTTCTCGCGGAAATAGCGCTCGATGGAAGCGATGGCCTGCGCCGTCGCCTCCTTGCTCAGTGAGATGGTCATGGGCTGGTCGTGGTGCGGACGGCGTGGCGCTGCGTCGTCCGCTGGCTGGGGAGCATGGGCGGGGTCGATGGCATGGTGCGCCTCCGGGGGTGGTGGGCCGATGGTCTGCCGATCAGGTCGTCGCCACCGGCGTTTCCTGCGGATTGTTCGGCGGCCCCGGGCCCTCCGTCCGGTCCGGGAAGTAACGCTCGGCAAGCATGGCCGCGCAAATGTGCTGCCCGAAGAAGCGCAACTTCTCGCCGCGGGCCAGCGCCTTCAGCGCCAGCTCCGCCCGCAGCGCATCCCGCTTGCTCGGGTACTCGCGGGCGGCCAAAATGCGCAGCGGAGGCCGGGCGCGCGTGAACCGCGCGCCGCGCCCGAACAGGTGCTGCAGGAACCGCCGTTCGACATCACGCGCGATGCCGGCGTAGTACACGCCGCCTTCGCATTCGAGCAGGTAGAGCCAGTACGGTGGCGCGGCGGGCGCCGCAAGGTCCGTGGGTTCGGGCATGCGGCATTGTGCCCAGGGCCGGGGAGTCAGCGTCCGAGCAGCCGCTGCAGCCAGCTGCGCCGCTCGGTCACGAGCAGCCAGTAGCCGTCTCCCAGGCCGTAGCGCCCGGCGCCGGGTTCCTGCGTGATGCGCGCCAGCACCGCATTGATGTCGCGGTACGGGTAGCTGTCCGGCATCTTCCGGCGCAATTCGCGCAGGTTCTTCGCCACCGCATGGCCTTGCGGCACGCCGTCCATGAACTGCACCAGGCACAAGACCATGGCGTGACTCCTCCGCCTCTCGTCGAGCGCGCGAGTCTAGTCCCGCGATACCTTGGACAGGCTTACACGGGGCATCATGCGTTTGCGCGATGCCTGTGCACGGCGCTGCCTATGGACGTCGAACACGTCCAGCCGCTGCCGCGGTGATCCGCGCCTCGGCGTCCTCGCAGACCTCACGCACGATCGCCGCGGCCGGCGCGATGGCGTGGATCAGGCCGGCGGCCTCGCCGAACCAGACGCCGGTGTTGTCGGCGTCGCCCGCTTCCCCGGCCGCGCGGTAAGGCACGGCCTCCGTCGCCGCCACGCGCGCAAGCTCCTCCTCGCGGCCATGCCAGCGCTCCGTGAATGCATTGCGGCGCACGCGCGCCGTGAACGGCTCGGGCCAGGGCAGTTGCCGCACCACGTCCGGCACGCGGGTGCGCAAGGTGCCGTCGCCGCCGGTCTGCAGGATCGCCTGCTGGTGCCCGGCCGGCACCAGCGCTTCCCGCGCCGCCCAGAAGCGCGTGCCCATGAGGACGCCGTCGGCGCCCAGCATCAGCGCCGCCGCGAGGCCGCGGCCATCGGCGATGCCGCCGGCCGCCAGCAGCAGGACATCGGGTGCATGGCGCGCCAGGTGATCGGCGACCTCGGGCACCAGCGTCAGCGTGCCGCGCGAGGCGCCATGGCCGCCCGCTTCGCTGCCCTGGGCGACGACGATGTCGGCGCCGGCTTCCACGGCGTCCTGCACATGGCGCAGCGTCTGGCACTGGCAGATCAGGCGCGCGCCGGCCGCACGGATGGCGGGCGCGAACGGCCGCGGATCGCCGAACGAGAGCATCACCGCAGCGGGCCGGTGCCCCAGCACGCCTTCCAGCAGGGAGGGCGTGCGCGCCAGCGACCAGGTGATGAAGCCCACGCCGACCCGCTCACCGGCCGCCGCGGCGAACTGCGCAGCCAGCCATTCGGCGTCGCCGTAGCCGCCGCCGATCAGGCCCAGCCCACCCGCACGCGTCACCGCGGCGGCGAGTGCGCCGCCGGCCGCGAAGGCCATGGGCGCGGAAACGACGGGACGGGCAATCTGCAGGGTTTCGGTCAGGCGGGTGGTCAGTACGGGCATGGCGCTTCGCTCGTGCAGGGAGGAAGCGCCAGTCTAGGCCGGGGCCTACTCGGCGTCTTCCGCCGGCAGCGCGGACTCGGGGCTGTTCTGGCCGACCCAGCCTTCGCCGGGCCGCCACACCCCCGTCGCCTGCAGGCGCTGCACGCAGCGTCCTCCGGGGCCCACCTGCTGCCGCTGCTGCGCCTGCGAGCACACGCGCAACAGCCATTCGCGTCGCTCCCGTCGCACCTCGCGCTCGTGATGGTTCATCTCCGCCCCTTTCTTGCTGGTCCTGAATTTGATCCCTGCGGCGTCCGGGCGTTGGCGGTCAACGCCCCCGGCGCCCGTAGGTACGAAACCGGACACATGGAAGGAAATGACGGCGGGTGCTGCAAGCGCGGCGTGCTGCATGATGCAGGGATGAGGAACCAGACCGCGCATCGCATCCGCGGCGCCGCCACGCTGGCGCGTCCCGGCTGGGTCTGGGCGGCGGCGGTGGTGATGAACGCGCCGGCGGTGGGCGCCGCGGCGCTGCTGGGATGGTTCGCCTGGACCGCGGATGCGCCCGGCCTCACGGCCGTGGCGGGCATCCTGTTCGGCCTGGTGCTGTTCTGGGCGATCCTGGTGACGCAGGACTCGTGGCGGGTGCTGCGCCGGTTCAACCGGCGCTACGGCAGCCCGGATGCCTCAGGAGCGTGACCCGGCCGGCGCGCCCTGCGCCAGCTGCGACGCCTTCGTGACGTCGTAGGCACCGAACTGCTGCTGCGGCGTGCGCGTTTCCGGCAGCACGTAGACATAGGCGCCGTACTTCACGACCGTGGGGCGCAGCACGCTGTTGTAGAACTGCGGCGGCACGTTGACGCAGCCGTTGGAGATGCGGTTGTCGTCCACCTCCGGCGTGGCCATGCGCTCGGCGCGGCGTTCCTCTTCCTTCACCTTGCGCATCCGGTGCATCGAGACCGCCGCGTTGTAGTCGATCCAGATGATGTCGTCGTTGTGGTTGTTCTTCGCCGGGATGGCGAGGAAGCGGCCGGCCGGCGTGGTCTTCTCTTCTTCCTTGATCTGCGACAGCGGCTTGTTGCCGATGCCCGGCGCGCTGTCGTCGCCCACTGCCTTGCCCAGCAGGACGGGCGCATCGCTCTTGAGCTTGCCCTTGGGGTCGAAGACGTAGAGCCGCGCGTTCTTCTTGTCGATCACGACGAAGGCCTTCTTCTTGTTGTTGTGGGTGTAGGAGACCCAGTTCGCCACGTGCACGACGTCCGGCGCCGCCTCACGCGAGCCGAAGTCGGCCAGCGGGCCCGGCTTGAGGTCCGCCGGGTCCTTCTTCTTCGCGGCGGTCTTGCCGGATTTCTTCGTCTTCGCCGCCGCCTTGCTGCTGCCCTTGCTGGCAGCGGCCTTGGGCTTGGCGGCCTTCTTGCCGGACGCACTGCTGGCCGAAGCGTGCGCCTTGGTCGCGGCCAGGGTCGGCGGGGCGTGCAGGGCCGAGGCGACCAGCAAGGCGGCGCCCAGCACCACGGGCAGGAAGGCCGGTTTTCGATGCGGTTCTGGCAGGCTGTGCATGTCGGTTCGAATACGTTGCTGTGACTGCCTGCAGGGTAGGGCAACGCCGCCGAGCACCGGGTGCGCCGATGGCGGCAGGCCCTGTAGGAAGGGCACGGGCCGGCGGCGCTCGCGCCACAATGCTGCGACCATGCATCGCCGCCTTGCCCTTTGCAGCCTCGCCTGCTGGCCGCTTGCGCCCGTCCTCGCGCAGGACGAAGCCGCACGTCCGCGCCAGAAGATTTCGGCGGCGACGCTGTACGACGCCCTGTCGGCGCGCTTCCCCGTCCGCTTCACCGTGGGCGGCTTGCTGCAGGCGCAGATCAGCGCGCCGCGCCTGCTGCTGCTGCCGGCGCGCAACCAGCTCGGTGCGGCCCTGCGGGCGGAGTTCACCGGCCTGCAGCTCGCGCAGGCGCAGGCCGGCGAGATGGACCTGGTGTTCGCGCTGCGCTACGAAGCATCCGACCGCACGCTGCGCGCGCGCGACCCGCAGATCCTGGAGCTGCGCTGGCCCGGCCTGCCGCCGGAGACGGCGCAGGCGCTGCAAGGCGTGATGCCGGCGATCGGCGGCCAGCTCGGAGACGTGGTGCTGCACCGCTTCACCGCCCGCGAACTCGCGCTGCCCGAAACGATGGGTTTCGCGCCGCAGGAGATCCGGGTCCTCGATGATGGCCTGCTGGTCCTGTTCGGTCCGAAGCCGCCGAGCCGCTGAGGCCACCATGGCGCACCCTTCGACTGCCTTCCTGCGCGCGGCCTGCTGGCTTGCCGCGCTCTGGCTCCTCGCCACCACCGGCGCGGCATGGGCTGCCGCGCCGCACATGGAGCTGGAGGTGGAGCTCGATCCGCCGACGCGGCGGCTGCACGCGATCGCCCGGCTCACCAGCGAGCGCGTGCCCGAGCTCGCGCTGCATCCACGGCTGGCCATCGCGCGGGCCACGGTCGATGGCGTCGCGATCGATCCCGCGCAATTGCGCCGCACCGCGGCCGGCGAGCATCGCTACGCTTTCGAGTACGCCGGCACCTTGCCGCCCCTGCCGGCGCGCCAGGCGCAGTCGGCCAACCCGGCTTCCTTCTATGCGGCGCCGGAAGGCAGCTACCTCGCGCCGGAGGCCCGCTGGTACCCCGACCCGGGCGTGCCCTTCACCTACGCCTTGAAGCTCACGCTGCCGGCCGGCCAGAAGGGCCTGGTGCCGGGTCGCCAGCTGCGCGCCTCGGAGAACGCGGGCCGGTGGAGCGCCGAGTACGGCTTCGAGCATCCGGCCGAAGGCATCTGGCTGATGGCAGGCCCCTACCAGGTGGCGCAGCAGGCCGTGACGCTCGAGGGTGGCGGCGTCGTCACCGTGCGCACCTGGTTCCCGCCGGAGCTGGCCGAACTGGCGCCGGGCTACCTGCAGGACAGCGCCCGCTACCTGCAGCGTTACAGCCGTGCGATCGGCGCCTACCCCTTCGGCGACTTCAGCGTCGTCTCCAGTCCCCTCTCGCACGGCCTGGGCATCCCGAGCCTGACCTACCTCGGGCGCGACGTGCTGCGGCTGCCCTTCATCCGCGCCACCTCGCTCGGACACGAGGTGCTGCACAACTGGTGGGGCAACGGCGTGGTGCCGGACTGGGCCCGCGGCAACTGGTCGGAGGGGCTCACCACCTTCGGCGCCGACTACGCGTTCCGCGAGGACCAGGGTGCGGACGCGGCGCGCGGCATGCGGCTGGAATGGCTGCGCGACCTGCTCGCCGTGGCGCCCGCCAGCGAAACGGCCGTGGCCGGCTTCACCTCGCGCTCGCATGGCATCTCCTCGGTGATCGGCTATGCCAAGCCCGCCATGGTCTTCGTGATGCTGCGCGACGCGATCGGCCCGGCCGCCTTCGAGCAGGGACTGCGCGCCTTCTGGCAGCAGCAGCGCTTTCGCACCGCCGGCTGGAAGGAGCTGGCGCAGGCCTTCTCGCAGGCCAGCGGCCGCGACCTGGCGCCCTTCTTCGCCCAGTGGACGCAACGCGCCGACTCGCCCACGCTGTCGCTCGCCGCGGCCGGCCAAGGCCGCTTCAAGGTGCTGCAGCAGGGCGAGCCCTTCGACCTGCTGGTGCCGCTGCGGGTGCAGCTCGCTTCCGGCGCCACGCGCGACGTGAGCGTGCCGGTGCGCGAACGCGAGACGGTGGTCGACCTGGCGGCCCGCGGCATCGCCGACGCCGTGGCAGTCACGCTCGATCCGGACCTGCGCCTGTGGCGCCGGCTCGATCCCGCCACGGTGCCGCCCATCCTGCGCGAGACCTTCATCGCGCCGCAGGCGCAACTGCACGTGGCGGCCAGCGGCAAGGAGTGGAGTGCCGCGGCAACGCTCCTGGCGGAGCGTGCGCTCGATGCGCAGCCGGTGCTGGTGGGCGCCGAAGCGCTGGCCAGCGGCAGGGAGCCGGCGCTGGTGGCCGGCGACGGTGCCGGGATCGCGCAGGTGCTGGCGCAACTGGGACTGGGCAGCGTGCCCGAGCTTCTTTCCCGACCGGGCAGCGCGCGGGCCTGGGCGGCGCGCGCCGCCAACGGCAAGCCCCTGGTGTTCCTGCAGGCCGAATCGCCCGCGGCCCTGGCCGCGATGCAGCGCTCGCTGCCGCACTACGGGCGCCAGAGCTGGCTGGTGTTCCAGGAAGCACGGGTGACGGCGCAAGGCGCCTGGCCGGCGGCGGTGCCGCCGCTGGCGCTGCGGTGAGCGCGACTCAGCTGGTCGCGCCGGTCAGCACGCCCGCCAGCTCGCGCGCCGATTTCGCCGTCGCCCCCTTGCCGGTGATCGCCACCGCCGGTGCATGCCGCAGCATGCGCTCGAACACGGCGCGCACTTCGTCCTGCGTGACGTCTTCGATCAAGGCGATCGTTTCCTCGGGCGTGCCGATGGCGCCGCGCACGAACAGGTCTTCGACCGCGCGCTCCATCGCGGCATAGGTGCGCTCGGAAGAGCGCACGCGCGAGACGGCGAGCTGGTTCTTCGCCCGCTCCAGGTGCACCGGGTCGATGGCGCCGGCGTGGCCGCGCAGCAGCTCGCCGGTGGCCGCCATGAGCTGCTGCAGCTTGTCGGGCGTGGTGATCGCGTGGACGATGAAGTTGAACCAGGCGTCGCCGCTTTCCGACGTGGAGTGCGCCGTGTACGCCAGCCCCATGCGTTCGCGCACCGTGTCGGTCAGCGGTGCCGACATGCCGCCGCCGAACAGGATGGTGGCCAGCGAGGCGGCGACGCGCCAGCGCTGCTGCGCCATCGCTTCTCCCGCCGGCGGCGCCACCGGATACGCCACGTTGAGGAACACCTGCGACACGCGGCTGAAGCGCTGCCCCACCGCGCTGCCGACGTACTTCGGCGCCACCACCGCAGCGGGCGCGCTCGCCTCGCCGGTGCGGGGCATGCCGGCGAACAGGCGTTCGGCCAGCGCGAAGAAGGCGTCGAGCTCGAAGTTGCCGGCGGCCGCGACGACCGTGTTCCCGGCGTGGTAGTGCGACTGCACGTGCTGCACGAGGTCGTCGCGCGTGAAGCGTTCGATGTTCTCCACCGTGCCGATCACCGGCATGCCCATCGGATGGCTGCCCCAGATCGCCCGGTCCAGCAGTTCGCTGGAGGTTTCCTGCGGGTCCTCGGCGTATTCGATCGCCTCCTGCCGGATCACGTCGAGCTCGCGCCGGAGTTCGACCTCGGGGAAGGTGCTGTTCAGGACGATGTCCGCGATCATTTCGAGGAACTGCGGCACGTGGCGGGCCAGGCCGCTCATGAAGTAGCCGGTCGTGTCCTTGCTCGTGAAGGCGTTGACGTCGGCACCGAGCCGTTCCGCATCGAGGTTGATGGCCTGCACCGAGCGCGTCGCCGTGCCCTTGAAGGCCATGTGCTCCAGCACGTGGCTGATGCCGTTGCAGGACAGCGATTCGTCGCGCGAGCCGACGCGCAGGAACACGCCCACGCTGGCGCTCTGCACGTGCGGGACGGGAACGGCCAGCAGGCGCACGCCGTTGGCGAGCGTGTGCAGCACGGGGGCGCCGGCGGCAGCGTCGCCGGGCTGGGGATGGAGTTGGGGATGCTGGGACAAGACAGGACGATTGTGCTGGAAAGACACGGCTCAGCGGGCCGGTGCGCGCTGGCCTTCGAAGTAGGGCAGCAGCGCTTTCGCCGCCTCGATGCGCAGGGGCAGCTCGATGGCGCGGTCGTTCATCACCGCCAGCAGGAAGCCGCGCGGATCCTGCGCTTGCGCGGCGGCTGCCGTCGCGGCCGCGGCCGCAGGTTCGGCCAGCGCGCGCTCCAGGTCGGCCAGGCTCATGCATTGCAGGCGCGACAGCAGTTCGGCCTGCGCGTCGCTGCCGGGCGGCAGGTCCAGCCAGGGCTCGTCGACGAACAGGGCCGCGAGGTCCGGCGCAACGAAGGCCGACCAGCGATCCTCGCCCTGCTCCGCCGGCGGCATGCCGGTGATCTCCGGCGCCGCCGCCGCAGCGGGACTGGTGCGCAGGCGGTCGTGCGGCACGTCGGCCAGGTAGCGCCTGCGCAAAGTCTCGAGGAAGGCCAGCGCGTGCTGCACGGGCACCGGCTGCGCGACCGAGAACCAGAGCTGGTAGCCGCTGCCGGAGACGGCGATGCCGGGTGCGGGCAGTTGCAGGTCCACCTGCACGCCGTGCCACACGCGCGCGAGCTGCTCCCAGGCGGCGGCACCGGCAAGTTCGAGGACCAGGGCGCGCACGGCACCTTCGGCCGGTGCGGGATAGAGACGTTGAAGCTCGGCTTGGAGTCGGTTCATGGATTTCCACTCTACCCTGCGCCTGCGGGAGCACGAAAGGACTACGACACGACCGGGCACAATCGCTGCTTTTCAAGCAGTAGCCGGAGACAACGATGCGCTTCCCGTCCCGCCGTGCGGTCCTCGCCGCGGCCGCCCTCCTCACCCTTCCCTTCGCCGCCACGCTGGGCCATGCGCAGGCCTGGCCCGACAACAAGCCGATCAGGATCGTGGTGGGCTTCGCCCCCGGCGGCTTCACCGACGTGCTGGCGCGCCTGATCGGGCAGAAGCTCTCCGAGCGCCTGGGCACACCAGTGGTAGTGGAGAACAAGCCCGGCGCCGCCGGCACGCTGGGTGCCGACCTCGTCGCCAAGAGCAAGCCCGATGGCTACACGCTGCTGCTGGCGCACAGCAACTCGAACTCGGTGGCGCCGGCGCTGTATCCCAAGCTGCCGTACAACATCATCTCGGACTTCACGCCGATCATCCCGGTGGCCAACACGCCGCTGCTGCTGACGGTGCATCCCAGCGTGCCGGCGAAGAACGTGCAGGAGTTCATCGCGCTGGCGAAGAGCAAGCCGGGCGGCCTGCGCTTCGCGTCCTCGGGTGGCGGCAGTGCGCAGCACCTGGCGGCCGAGCGCTTCCAGCTCGCCACCGGCACACAGATGACGCACATCCCCTACAAGGGCAGCGGCCAGGCCATCGTGGACCTGCTCTCGGGCCAGGTCGAACTGAACTTCGAGAGCCCGCCCAACGTGATGGCGCACGCCAAGGCCGGCAAGCTGCGCCTGCTGGCCATCACCAGCACCAAGCGCTCGCCCCTGCTGCCCGACGTGCCGACGATGGCCGAAGCCGGCGTGAAGAACGCCGAGATGCTGCAATGGTTCGCGGTGATGGGCCCGGCGAAGATGCCGGCCGACATCACGAAGCGCCTGAACACCGAGATCGCCGCCATCCTCAAGTCGCCCGACGTCGCCGGCAAGATCCACGAACAGGGCGGCGAGATCATGGGCAGCACGCCCGAGGAATTCGCGAAGTTCATCGCCAGCGACAGCGCCGCCTTCGCCAAGCTGGTCAAGGACGCGAACATCAAGCTGGATTGATCCCGCCGATGACGCTGAAGACCTCCGACCTCTGCGACGCCTGCGACGAAGCCCTGCCCTGCGCCCTGCCCTTTCGCGGCTGGGGCCAGCGGCGCGCCTTCGCGGGCGACATCCGCACGCTGCGCGTGCATGAAGACATCGCCCTGATGCGCGACATGGTGAACCAGCCCGGGCACGGGCAGGTGCTCGTGATCGACGGCGGCGGCTCGATGGCGCGCGCGATCTTCGGCGACGTGATGGCCGGCGTCGCCAGCCGCAACGGCTGGGCCGGCGTCGTGATCCACGGCGCCCTGCGCGACGGCCACGAGATCGACGGCATGGACATCGGCGTCAAGGCCCTGGGCACCGTGCCCAAGCGCGGCGAGCGCACCGGCGCCGGCGAGCGCGACGTGGCGGTCAGCTTCGGCGGCGTGACCTTCATCCCGGGCCGACGGCTGGTGGCCGACGACGACGGCGTGATCGTGCTGCCCGAAGGCGTGACCGAAGCCGACATCCGCATCGACGACGTGGTGGCGGCCACCGCCGCCTACGCCGCGGGACCGTCGAAGTGATGGCGCGCACGCTGTACCGGCGCATCGTGGATGCGCACACCGTGCGCGCGCTCGGCGACGGCGGCCAGATCCTGCTGTACGTGGACCGCCAGGTCCTCAACGAGTACACCAGCCCGCAGGCGTTCGCGGCGCTGCATGCGGCGAACCGCACGGTGTGGCGGCCGGCGTCCACCATCGCGGTGGTGGACCACGTCAATCCGACCACCCCCGAGCGCAACGCGAAGACGATGGTGATCGCCGACGCCGAGCGCTCGCTGCAGGTGAAGATGCTGGCCGGGAACTGCGCGCGCCACGGCATCGCCCTGTACGACATGCTCGATGCGCGCCAAGGCATCGAGCACATCGTCGCCAGCGAGCAGGGCCTGGTGCTGCCCGGCATGGTGATGGCCGCCGGCGACAGCCACACGACCACGCATGGAGCGATGGGCGCCCTGGGCTTCGGCATCGGCAGCAGCGAGATCGAGCACCTGCTGGCCACGCAGACGCTGGTCTACACGGTGCAGAAGGCCATGAACGTCGACGTGCGCGGGCGGCTGGGTTTCGGCGTCACGGCCAAGGACCTGGTGCTGGAACTGATTCGCCGCATCGGGGCGGACGGCGCCACCGGCCACGTCATCGAATACACCGGGGAGGCGATCCGCGCGCTCGGCGTCGGGGGCCGGCTGACCTTGTGCAACATGAGCGTGGAGGCAGCGGCGCGCGGCGCCATCGTCGCGCCCGACGACACGCTGTTCCAGTACCTGCACGGCCGCGCGCGCGTGCCGCAGGGCGCGCTGTGGGAGCAGGCGCTCGCGGCCTGGCGCGAACTGCGCAGCGACGAGGGCGCCGTGTTCGATCGCAGCGTCAGCCTGGATGCGTCCGCCATCGAGCCCATGGTGACCTGGGGGACCAGCCCGGACCAGGGCGCGACCATCGCCTCCGCCGTGCCGGACCCGGCCCAGGAAAGCGATGCGGTGAAGAAGCGCAGCGCGCTGCGCGCGCTGGAGTACATGGGCCTGCAGCCGGGTCAGCCGCTGGCCGGGTTGCCGATCAGCCACGCCTTCATCGGCTCGTGCACCAACAGCCGCATCGACGACCTGCGCGACGCCGCGCGCGTGCTGCGCGGCCGGCGCGTGGCGCCGGGCGTGCGCGCCCTGGCGGTGCCGGGCTCGACGCAGGTGCGTGCGCAGGCGGAGGCCGAGGGCATCGCGCAGGTGTTCCGCGAGGCCGGGTTCGAATGGCGCCAGGCCGGCTGCTCGATGTGCGTGGCCATGAACGACGACCACCTCGATGCAGGCGACCGCTGCGCCTCCAGCACCAACCGCAACTTCGAAGGACGGCAGGGCCCCGGCGCGCGCACCCACCTCATGAGCCCGGCCATGGTGGCCGCAGCGGCCGTGACGGGCGCGCTGACCGACGTGCGCAAGCTGCTGCCCTCCGACACCGTCATCGCCGCCCCTCCCGCCGTCATCCCCGCGAAGGCGGGGATCCAGGAGCATTGACATGGAGCCATTCCTGTCCCTCACCGGCGTCGCCGCCGCGCTGCCGATGGCGAACCTGGACACCGACCAGATCATGCCCAAGCAGTACCTGCGCGGCGTCGACCGCCATACGGGGCTGGCCGAGGGCTTCCTGCACGACCTGCGCTTCGCGGCGCCAGGGGTTCCACGTCCGGAGTTCGTCTTGAATCGCTCGCCATGGACGCAGGCGAAGATCCTGGTGACCGGCCCCAACTACGGCTGCGGCTCGAGCCGCGAGCACGCGGTGTGGGGCATGCGCCAGCTCGGGCTGGCGTGCGTGATCGGCAGCAGCTTCGGCGGGATCTTCGCCGACAACTGCACCCGCAACGGCGTCCCCGCGATCAGCTTGCCGCTGGCGGAAGTCGAGCGCCTGATGGCGCTGGCGAACGATCCGGCGCGCTGCGAGATGACGGTCGACCTGGAGCAGCAGCGGATCGTGACGCCCGGCGACGGCGGCAGCCTGCCCTTCGCCTTCGATCCGCTGAAGAAGCACATGCTGCTCAAGGGCCTCGATGCGGTCGGGCTGACGATGGAGCACGCGCAGGACATCCGCGCCTTCGAGCAGGACTACCTGCGCACCCGGCCCTGGCTCGCCTGATCGGCCGATCAGGGCAGCAGCAGGAACGCGGCGGCGCCGTGGCCGGGCTGATCGAACCCGAGGCCGAAGTCGACCACCGTCACGATGGCGGCGGCCAAGGCAAGGAGGGTGGCGGCGATGTAGCGGCTCATGGGATGTCCCCTGTACTGGCGGCGGGAGGCGAGGTCCATGGCAGCACTGTAGGAATGAGGTCGCCGGCCAGATGTGCGTTTACGCACCGGCGTGGCCACCAGCCGGCGCGCAATGAGAACAGCGTCACGCTTGCGGGATGAAAAAAGGCCGGCGCATCCGCGCCGGCCCCGTCGATCCCCGCCGCACGCCGTCAGTTGTGGTCCTTCTTGGCCTTCCTGACGTGCTTCTTCTTGTCGTTCTTCGCCACCTTGGTGGCCTTGCCATGGTCCTGCGAGCCGGTCATGCCGGCGTGCGTATCGGCCCCGCCCCCCGCGTTCGCGGAGGTTCCGACGCCCGTGCCCGTGCCGGTCGCGCCCATAGTGGTGCTGCCCGTCATGGGCGCGTTGCCCGGCGTCGTGGCCGTGCCACTGGTGGTCACGCCGGCACCGGTGCTGGTGGAAGCGCCACCCGCGGTATTGCCGGGGCCTGCACCCATGCTGCTGGTCGCGCTGCTGTCCGCCGCGCTGCCGCTGCCGGCGCCCGCGCCCTGCGCCAGGGCCACGCCACCGAATGCCAGCGCGGCCGCGGCCGCCAGCGCGGAAAGGGTTCGAGAGCTCGCTTTCATTGGAAGATCCTTCCTGTGTCTCTTGCTGTGTGGGTCTTTGCGCCGGCGCATGCCAGCACGGATGAACAGTGGGGTCGGCCGCGGAGCCTTTCAGGTCGTCGCAGCCCCGATGCGCATGTAGGAAGATCCGAAGCTGCGCTACGCAAAGGCCGGGCGCTCCATACTTGCGCCATGCTCACCGCCACCGAGGCATACCAGCAGGCCGCGCCGGGCGACAGCGTGATCGGCTGGAAGCTGGACCGCGCAGAGCGCGATCGACTGCTCGCGCAGTTTCCGCCGCGCTATGCCCGGCCGATCGCGGACCACGTCACCTTGCGCTCGCGCGTGAGCGAGCAGGCGGGACTTCCACCCACCACGGTCGGCGTGATCGTCGGCCGCAGCGACGACGGCACCGGCGTCGAGGCCATGGTGGTCCAGGTCGACGGCAGCGTGCAGCGCCCCGACGGCGGCACGTACCACATCACCTGGTCGCTGCAGGAAGGTCGCGAGGCGAAGGAGAGCAACGACGCCATCGCCGGGCACGGTTGGCGCGTGGTGGAGCCGCCCGTGCCGGTCCGGCTGCGGGCAGCGAGCTTTCCGCGCTCGTGAGCGCGACTCAGGTGTCGTGCTTGCCGCTGCGGTGGATGGCGGCGTCGGCGCGGTGCAGCACGCGCCGCGTGGCGGCGCCGAGCTTGTGCATGGCCTGCTTGAAGTCGCCGGCCAGCTGGTGCGCGGTCTGCCGGGCGGAAGAACCTGCCGCGCCGTTGTCGTGCGTGTCGGCCGCGAAGGCGGCGCCGCCGCAAGCCAGTGCCGCGGCAAGGAGGATGGCGGGAGCTTTCATGGGCATTCCTTCATTCAGTGCCTACCCCTTTCGAACGCCGCAGGCCCGGGTGACGCTGTCGGACGTCCTCCCGAAATGAAGCGGCTGGAAAAAAGCCAGAGGCGCCGGCCGCTGGCTGGAAAGGAGCTTGCAGCAAGAGGAGGTCAGTTGCGGTCCGCGCGCGCAGGGCGCGTGGGCGGGCTGCCCGAGTCCGAGGGAGTCATGCCTGCGCTGCTGCCGCTGTCCGCACCGCCGGCCGGCGGCATCGCGCCCGCGCCCGTGGTGGATCCCATCGTCGAAGAGCCGCTCGAGGCGTCCGCCCCGGCGCCGAGCGTGGTTCCTGCCGCATTCGATCCCGTGCCGGCCGTGCTGGAGCCCGCGCCGGCCGCGCCTGTATTCGCACTCGCGCCCGCACCCAGCGTGCCCGTACCCGCACGCATTCCGGCGCTACCCGCGCCGGTGGAGCCCGCAGCCGCACCGGTACCCGCACCCGGACCGCCGCCCGCCGACGCCGCGCCCGAAGTGGCGGCGCCGCCCGCGCCTGCCGCACCGCCGGACTGTGCAATGGCCATGCTGCCGAGGCCGAGGACCGCCGCAGCGGCCAGGGTGGTCACCGTGTACTTCATTGCTTTCATCGCATTTCCTTCCGATCGGTTGTCGCCCGCCGCGATCGCTCGCGACGGCACTGCCATCTTGGGAAGGCCTTCGCCATGCCACGTGCGCGTCCTTCGTGGCGCGCCGTCGGCCGGCACCCGCCAGGCGCGTAGGAAAATCCGAAGCCGAGCCAGGCAGACGGCGCTCGCGCGGGCCTCCTGGCTTATGCTGCACGCCCATGAGCCTCAGGTTCGACGTCGAGCATCGGGACGGCTATTCCGTTGTCCGTGTCGAGGGCGCGCCGTCGCTCGGCCAGTTCCTGTCCTTCCTCCACCTCATCGCCGTGGAGACCACGAGCTGGAACTCGCGGCGCGCGCTGTTCGACTTGCGCGGCGTCCAGACCCTGACCAGCTTCACCGAGCACTACGCCATCGGCGAAGAAGCTGCGCGGCAGCTTTCGCACCTGCACCGCGTCGCCTCGCTGGTGGAGCCGGGCCGCATCACGCGTGCGAGCGAGAAGACGGCGCAGCGCTCGGGCATGAACCTCGTCGTGTTCACCGACGAGGCCGCTGCCATCGCCTGGCTGACCGCCTGAGCAGCGGCTTCAGGCGGCCAGCGCGGCGCGCTGCACGCGGTCCCACGTCAGCGGCATCTCGCGCACGCGCACGCCCACCGCATCGAACACGGCGTTGCCGATCGCTGCGGCCAGCGGCCCATGCGTCGGTTCGCCGGCGCCCAGGGATTTCTCCTGCGGCCGGTCCAGCAGTGCGATCTCGACGGCGGGCACTTCGGAGAAGCGCAGGATGGGATAGGCGCCCCAGCGGTCGCTGGTCACGCGCGTGCGGTCGAACTGCACCGCTTCCTTGAGCACCCAGCTCACGGTCTGGATCGCGCCGCCTTCGAGCTGGTTCTTCACGCCGTCGGCATGGACCACGCGGCCGACGTCGACCGCCAGCCAGACCCGGCGCACGCGGATGTCCTGCTGCACCTCGACCTGCGCGACGGCCGCGCACCAGGCGCCGTTGTTCTTGTAGCGCGCGAAGCCCAGGCCCCAGCCCTCGCCTTCGGTCTTGGCGCGCTGGCGCCAGTGGGCCATCGCCGCGACCTGCTCCAGCACGGCGCGGCTGCGCGGATCCTGCAGGTGGCGCAGGCGGAAATCGAGCGGGTCGGCGCCCAGTTCCGCCGCGATCTCGTCGAGGAAGCATTCGGCCGCGAACACGTTGCAGTGGGCGCCCAGCGAGCGCAGCGAGGACGTGCGCAGCGGCATGGTCAGCAGCCGGTGGTTGACGATGCGGTGCGTCGCGAAGCCGTACTCCGGAATGGAATTGCGCTCGGCGCCGGCGCCGGTGGCGACCGGCACGTTGATCGAGACCTGGGGCGGGAAGGCTTGCTGCAGCAGCGGCGCCGCATGGAACACCGGCACCGGCATCCGGCCCGGCCGCATGCTGTGCCCGTTGGACCAGATCTCGTGCTCCCAGGCGACGATGCGGCCTTGCGCATCGACACCGGCGCGCAGGTCGACGGCCATGACGGCACCGAAGGGTGAGCAGCACAGTTCGTCCTCGCGGGTCCAGCGGACCTGCACCGCGCGGCCGGGCACGGCGCGCGCGATCAACGCCGCGTCGACGGCAGCGTCGTCGGCGCCGTTGTGCCCGTAGCAGCCGGCGCCCGGCACGTGGCTGACGGTGATCGCCTGCGCCGGAATGCGCAGCAGCAGTGCCAGGTCCCGCTGCATCGGATACACGCCCTGCGCGTGCGTCCAGACCTCGACGTTGCCATTCGCGTCCCAGCGCGCCAGGCCACAGGAAGGGCCGATCGATGCGTGCGCCAGGTAGGGACGCGCGTAGCTCGCCTGGAAGGTCCGCACGGGCGTCGGCGCCGGGTCCGCCGGCTTCTTCTCGTCGACCACGCTGGTTTCCACCGGCTGCGAGCGCAGGAAGGCCGGCAGGGCATCCATGTCCGGCAGGCTTTCGCGTTCGCTCCAGCGCGCCACCGCCTTGAGCTTGCGCAGGGCACGGTCCGCTTCGTGGTCGCCCTGCGCGATCACGCCGAGGAAGCTGCCGTCGCGCACCACCCGCACGACGCCGGGCAGCGCCTCGACGGCAGCGAGGTCCACGTCCAGCAGGCTGGCCGCCGGCGACGGAGGATGGGCGACGCGCGCGTACAGCATGCCGGGCAGCACGAGGTCGTGCAGGAAGGCCGGGCGGCCCAGCACCTTGTCGGGCAGGTCCAGGCGCGCGGGGGCCTCCGGCGCGTCCTGCGTCGGCGGCTTCGCCCGCGCACGGCCGCTGGCCTCGCGATCGAGCAGCGCCGGGTCCGCCAGTTCCCAGTAGCTGGTGCGCAGCGAGGGCACGCCGCGCACCGCGATCTCGCCGTCGCGCACCTGCAGGTCGTCGACCGCGACCTCCAGCCGCTGTGCCGCCGCGTGCAGGTAGATCTCGCGCGCCTCCGCGCAGACCTGCCGCAGCGCGCTGCCGGAGTCCTGCACCGACAGGCTGCCCGACGTGAAGCCTTCGTTGGGGGCGCCGGCGGTGCTGGCGCGCACCATCTCGATCCGGCCGGGCGCGACGTCGAGCTCCTGCGCCACGATGGCCGCCAGCGCGGTCGTGATGCCCTGGCCCAGTTCGACCTTGCCGCTGCGCACCTCGACCCGGCCCTCGCGAAGGATCGCCAACCACTGGGAGAGGCGCGGGTTGGCTTTCAGGCTGGTGGGCAGTTCGCCGGGGGGAGTGCCTTCGTGCGGCGCGCTCATGCCGTCGCTCCCGCCTGCGCCGCGCGCAGCACCGCGCGCACGATGCGGTTGTGCGCACCACAGCGGCACAGGTGCCTGTCCAGCGCCGCGCGCACCTCGGCCTCGCTGGGTTGCGGCACGCGCGCCAGCAGTTCGGTCGCGCTGACGAGGATGCCGGACAGGCAATAGCCGCACTGCCCGGCCTGCTCCTGCAGCAGGGCCTGCTGCAGCGCGCTCGGGCGGCCGTTCTCGGCCAGTCCTTCGACGGTGACGATCGCGCGACCCTGCACGGCAGCGACGGGCGTGTCGCAGGCCGGGACCGACACGCCATCGAGCAGCACGTGGCAGGCACCGCACTCGCCCGCGCCGCAGCCGAAGCGCGTGCCGACCAGGCCGAGGGCGTTGCGCAGCACGTCGAGAAGCGGCGTGTTTTCCTCCGCCTGCACGCTGCGGTCGCTGCCGTTGATGCGCAGGTGGAACGTCGTGGTCTGCATCGGCCAGGTCTCCTTTTTCCCGGACTCTACGTTCTTTCTTCCTCCCCCTCCGGAGGAGGGCCGGGGTGGGGGCACTCCCTCAGGGGGGAAGGGAAATCCGGGACGCGCGTATACTCGTCCTCGCTCCGGGGTGCGAGCGGCCGCAGGCCGCCTTCGCTGAGATGGCAACACCAAACCCGTGAACTTGAACCGGTTCGTACCGGCGTAAGAAGAGCTTGTCGGGCCAGGCCCTCCCTCAAGGGCCGCAAGCGTCCCGCCATCCCTCCGGAGCACTGCTCGTTCGCGAAAGGGATGGCCGCATGCAACTTCTCCTCCGTTATCTCCCCCGCACCGGCACGCGCCGATGAAGATCGGCATCGCCGGCGCCGGCCTGCTCGGGCGCCTGCTCGCGCAGCAGCTGGCGCGCGCCGGCCACGAGGTGCACGTGTTCGATCCGGCCGCGGACGCGCAGGCCCGCGGGGCGGCGGGGTGGACGGCGGCCGGCATGCTGAGCCCGGTGGCGGAGCTGGAATGCGCGGACGAGGACGTGTTCGCGCTGGGGGTGCGCTCGATCGAACTGTGGCCGCGGATCCTGGCGCAGCTCGAGGTCCCGGTGGAGTTCAGCCGCGAGGGGAGCCTGCTGGTGGCGCATCGGGGGGATGAGGGCGCTGCGCGCCGGGTGCTGGAGGTGCTCGAGGACAGGATGGGAGCTCTGGGTTCCCGCCTTCGCGGGAATGACGGAGGGGGCCGCGGGAATGACGGAGGGGGGCGCGGGAATGACGCTGAACCCATCCAGAGGCTCGAGGCCGGGCAGGTGCGCGAGCTCGAGCCCTCCGTCCGCGGGCCGGCGCATGCGTGGTTCATTCCGGGCGAAGGCCGCATCCACACCGTGCAGGCGATGCACGCGCTGGCCGCCGGCGCGCGCGACGTGCAGTGGCACTGGGGCCGCGCCATCGCTGCCGTGCATGCCGGCGAACTGCAGGCCGGCGAGGG
The DNA here is from genome assembly GCF_016722765.1 of Ramlibacter alkalitolerans. Lineage (GTDB taxonomy): Bacteria > Pseudomonadota > Gammaproteobacteria > Burkholderiales > Burkholderiaceae_C > Ramlibacter > Ramlibacter alkalitolerans. Next base: position 197,927 of record NZ_JAEQND010000008.1, read on the forward strand.
CACGCAGCGTTTCGACCATGTGTTCGACGTGCGCGGCACCGGCGCGCGGCCGCAGTTGCCGGTGCGCGGCGTGCGCGGCGAGATCTTCTTCCTGCAGGCCCGCGGCCTGGAGCTGAAGCGGCCGGTGCGCCTGCTGCATCCGCGCCATCGCGTCTACCTGGTGCCGCGCGCGCCGGACCTGGTGGTGGTCGGCGCCAGCGAGATCGAGAGCGAGGACCGCTCGCCGGTCTCGCTGCGCAGCACCGTCGAACTGCTGGCCGCCGCCCACAGCGTGGTGCCCGAACTCGCCGAGGCGCGCATCGTGCACAGCGAAACCAACCTGCGCCCCGCCCTCCCCGACAACCTGCCGGTGCTGCACTCGCAGCCCGGCCTCACCCGCATCAACGGCCTGTTCCGCCACGGCTGGCTCATCGCGCCGGCCCTGGTGGAACGGGCCGTTGGCGCGATGACGAATGACGAATGACGTTATGAGCTGCCTGATCACTGTCAATGGCGAAGCGCGCAGCGTGGACGAGGCTTCGACGCTGGCCGACCTGGTCGCCGCGCTCGGCCAACCGCCCAACGCGCTGGCCACCGCCGTCAACGGCGAATTCGTGCCCCGTTCGGAGCGTGCCACCGTGCGCCTGCGCGAAGGCGACGCCGTCTTCACTTTCCAACCCATCACCGGAGGATGAACACCATGGGACTTCGCATCGCAGACACGGAACTGGCCAGCCGCTTCTTCCTGGGCACGGCCGGCTACCCTTCGCCGCAGGTGCTGCGCGAGGCCATCGTCGCCTCCGGCACGCAGGTCGTCACGCTGAGCCTCAAGCGCCAGCTCGCCAACGCCGGCACGCCCAACGACTTCTACAAGCTGATCCGCGAAAGCGGCGCCCGCCTGCTGCCCAACACCGCGGGCTGCCGCACGGCCAAGGAAGCGATCGCGATGTCGAGGATGGCACGCGAGATGTTCGAGACGAACTGGATCAAGCTGGAGGTGATCGGCGACGAGTACACGCTGCAGCCCGATCCCTTCGAGCTGGTGGAGGCGGCCCGCACGCTGGTGCGCGACGGCTTCGAGGTGCTGCCCTATTGCACCGACGACCTGGTGAGCTGCCAGCGCCTGCTGGACGCCGGCTGCAGGATCCTGATGCCCTGGGGCGCGCCGATCGGCTCCGGCCAGGGCCTGCTCAATCCCAGCGCGCTGCGCACCCTGCGGGCCCGCCTGCCGGACGTGACGCTGGTGGTCGACGCCGGCATCGGCTCGCCGCGCGATGCGGTGCAGGCGATGGAACTGGGCTACGACGCCGTGCTGGTCAACACCGCCGTGTCGCAGGCGAAGGACCCGGTGAAGATGGCGCAGGCCTTCCGCCTCGGCGTCGAGTCGGGCCGGCTCGCCTACGAGGCGGGGGTCATGGCGAGGCAAGACATGGCGGTGCCGAGCACGCCGGTCACCGGCCAACCCTTCACCCTCTGACGCCGTGAAGATCGCCACCTTCAACGTCAACGGCGTGAAGGGGCGGCTGCCCCGGCTGCTGGAATGGCTGCAGGAGGCGCAGCCGGACGTCGCCTGCCTGCAGGAGATCAAGACGGCCGACGCGACCTTTCCCATCAAGCCCTTCGAGGACGCCGGCTACGGCGTGCTGGTGCACGGGCAGCGGGCGCACCACGGGGTGGCGATCCTGGCGCGCGGCGAGACGCCGGTCGAAGTGCGGCGCGGCCTCCCCGGCGAGCCCGAGGACGTGGCGGCGCGCTGGCTGGAGGCGAAGGTGCGCGGGCTGCATGTGGTCTCCGTGTACCTGCCGAACGGCAACCCGGTGCCCAGCCCGAACTTCGACTACAAGCAGCGCTGGATGGAGCGCCTCGTGGCCTATGGCGAGGACTTGCTGGCGGCGGGCGCACCGACGGTGCTGGCCGGCGACTTCAACGTGGTGCCGACCAACGCCGACATCTACAACGCGGGCAGCTGGCGCTTCGACGCCGTGCTGCAACCCGAGACGCGCGAGAAGTGGGAGCGCTTCGTGGCGCAGGGCTGGGTCGATGCCACCCGGCACCTGCATCCGAAGGAGCGGATCTACACCTTCTGGGTCAACGAGGCGGCGTTCCACCGCAATGCGGGCTTCCGCATGGATTTCCTCATGCTATCGCCGGCGCTGGTGCCGGCGCTGCAGGCGACGGGCGTGGATGCGGCCCATCGCGGGCGGGAGAAGCCGAGCGACCATGCGCCGGTGTGGATCGAGGTCGACGAAGCGGCGGTTGCACGGAGCAGCGCCTCGTAGGCTGGCGGTGAGCCGCGAAGCGCGAACCCCAGCGCTTGCCATCGCCGCCTGAGCGCTGGGGTTCCGGCGCTTCGCGCGTCACCGCCAGCCTACGGAAGTCACCACCAGCCTACGAAAGTCACCCCCAAGCCAGCGCGCGCTACTCCTCGTCCACGATCGAATTCGCCAGCACCCCGATCTTCTCGATCTCGATCTCGATGCGGTCGCCCGCCTTCATGAACACCGGCGGATTGCGCGCATAGCCGACGCCGGACGGCGTGCCCATCGCGATCACGTCGCCGGGCTCCAGCGTCATCACCTCCGTCAGCAGGCACAGGGTCTCGACGACGGGCGACAGCATGTTCGAGGTGTTCGAACTCTGCATCACCTGGCCGTTCAGGCGCGACTCGATCTTCAGGCCGGTCGCGCCCGGCGGCAGTTCCGACGCGGGCACGACCCACGGCCCCAGCGGCCCGGTGCGATCGAAGTTCTTGCCGATGGTCCATTGCGTCGTCTTGCGCTGGTAGTCGCGCAGGCTGCCGTCGTTGAAGCAGGTGTAGCCGGCGACCACGTCGAGCGCGTTCTGCGCATCCAGGTGCCGCCCCGGCTTGCCGATGATCACGGCCAGTTCGGCCTCGAAGTCGAAGCGGTCGGACACGCGCGGGCGCAGCAGCGCCTCGCCGTGCGCGGCCAGCGAGCTCGGCACGCGCAGGAAGAAGCTCGGGTACTCCGGCTTCTTGTGGCCGCCTTCGGCCGCGTGGTCGGCATAGTTCAGGCCCAGGCAGACGATCTTGCCGGGCCGCGGAAGCGCCGGCAGCAGCTTCGCGTCGGACAGGCGAACGACGTTCGCCGGCGTGGCCCTTGCCTGCGCGGCCGCCTGCGCGAGCTGTGCGGCCGGTTGCTGCAGCCAGCCGACCAGGCCCTGGCCGGAGGGCGGCGCCGGCAGGACGACGACGTCCTGCTGTTCGACGCAGCCGACGGCTGGCCCACCGGCGTGCGAGAGGGTGACGAGTTTCATGCTTGCTTTTCCTGGTTGGAGGCCTGCTGCCGCAGGTGCGCCTCGGTGGCGTCGCGCGCGAGCGCCTGCACGCCGACCACGCGGCCGTCGGGCGCCTTCAGCACGGCGAAGGTGAAATCGACATAGAGCTTGCGCCCGTCCTTGTGGTTGGAGCGGGTGCGCAGCACGCGCGTGCCGGTGCGCAGGGTGCCGGTCTCCACCGCGCGGGCGAAGCCGGCATCGTGGGCCGGGCGGAAGCGCTCCGGGATCATCAGGTTCAGGCTCTGGCCCTCGGCGTCCGCGCGGGTGTAGCCGAAGAGGCGCTCGGCCGCCGCGTTCCAGAGGCGGATCACACCCGTCGTATCGGCGATCACCAGCGCGTCGGGCAGGCCTTCGAGGGCGCAACGCAGCAGGGCGGCATCGGCCAGGGTGGTCTCGCTCCAGGAGGTCATGGCGGGGCAGTCTGCCACACTCGAATGTCATTCCCGTGCGGGCGGGAATCCAGGAAGCCCTGGATCCCCGCCTGCGCGGGGATGACGATCTCGCCGCGGTTGCCGTATGGTGCGGCATGGACGAAGACATCGAAGCCCTGCGCCAGGAAGTGCGGCACCTGATCGCGATGCACACCGCCTCCTACGTGGTCATCACCTCGCTGGTGGCCACGCACCCGAACCCGGCGCAGCTGCAGCTGCACCTGGTCTCGGCCCTGGAGGGCGTGCTCGGCTCGGAGCGGCTGGCCCGCTGGGGCGAGGACCAGAAGCACATCGTGCGCAAGGTGGTGGAGACCTTCCAGAACGTGCAGCCGGCGGCCCCCATCGACCCGCTGGCGGCAGCGATGGGCGAGCACGACCCGCGCAAGCGCTAGGCTAGCCTAGTCCTTGTAGAAGGCCTCGACTGCGCCCTTGAGCTTGATCAGCAGCGGCCGGCCCTTGCGGTCCAGCGTCTTGCCTGCCGGCACGCGGATCCAGCCCTCGCTGATGCAGTACTCCTCGACATCGTGGCGTTCCTTGCCGTTGAAGCGGATGCCGATGTCGTGCTCGCAGGCGGCGGCGTCGTGGTGCGGGCTGCGCGGGTCGACGGACAGGTGATCGGGAAGCTCGGGACGGGGGGTTTCGCTCATGGGGCGGTATTCTGGACGATCCGCCGCGGCTTGTTCCCGCCATTCCGCGGCGGCCGTTTCCCCGCTAACCTTCCCACCTCCTCACCACTGCAGGAGCTGCCGTGTCCCTTCGCCCCCTCCCAGGTCGTCGCGTCGCGCTGGCGCTCTTCGCCGGCGCGCTGCTCGCAGGCTGCGCCCCCTTGCCGGTCACCGATGCCGGCAAGATGGGCCGCATCCGGAACGTCGTGGTGATCTACGCGGAGAACCACAGCTTCGACAACATGTACGGGCTGTTCCCGGGTGCCAACGGCATCAGCCGCGCGACGCCCGAGCAGACGACGCAGCTCGATCACGACGGCCGCCCCCTGCCGGAACTGGTGGTCTTCGGGCCCGACGGCAAGCCCGATCCGCGTTTCCCGCGCATGCCGAACCGGCCGTTCCGCATCGACGCGCCACCGGTGAACAAGCCCCCCACCGAGAGCCTGCTCAGCCCGGTGCACGCCTTCTTCCACAACATCGAGCAGATCAACGGCGGGCGCAACAACATGTTCGCTGCGATGTCGAACACCGGCGGCTACACCATGGGGTACTACGACGGCAGCGTGATGCAGGTGTGGAAGTGGGCGCAGGAATACACCCTGGCCGACAACTTCTTCATGGGGGCGTTCGGCGGGTCCTACCTCAATCACCACTGGCTGGTGTGCGCCTGCACGCCGCGCTTCCCCAACGCGCCGGCGAGCATGCAGGTGCGGCTCGATGCCCAGGGCCGGCTGGAGAAGCAGCCCGGCTCCCCCCCCGCCCGCGAAGGCGCGGTGCAGGTGTTCAGCGACGGCGGCGTGCCGCTGACGGCCGACGGCTGGGCCGTCAACACCCTGCAGCCGCCCTGGCAACCGAGCGGCATCCCGCCGGCGGCCAACGGGCCGGCCACCCATGCCGACGCGGCCGGCACCAGCACCTTCCGCCCGCCGCTGCCGCCGCAGACCGCACGCACGATCGGCGACGCGCTCTCGGACAAGGGCGTGGAGTGGGCCTGGTATGCGGGCGGCTGGAACGCCGCCGTGGCCGACGGCATGCAGCCGCCGGGAACGCGCCGCAGCGTGATCTACAGCCGCGCGAGCGGCATGAACTTCCAGCCGCACCACCAGCCCCTCAACTACTACTTGCGCTATGCGCCCGGCACGCCGCAGCGGGCGCGCCACCTCAAGGACGGCGACGACTTCCTGCATGCCATAGCCAGCGGCACGCTGCCGCCGGTGAGCTTCTACAAGCCGGTGGGCGTCAACACGCAGCACCCCGCCTACACCGACATCATGACGGGCGACGCGCACATCGCCGGCGTGCTCGAGAAGCTGCGCGCCAGCCCGCAGTGGAAGGACATGCTCGTCATCGTGACCTACGACGAGAACGGCGGCTTCTGGGACCACGTGCCGCCGCCGGCCGGCGACCGCTTCGGGCCCGGTTCGCGCATCCCGACGATCCTGGTCGGCCCCACCGTCAAGCGCGGCTTCATCGACTCGACGCCCTACGACACGACCTCGATCCTGAAGTTCATCACCGAACGCTTCGGCCTGCAGCCGCTGCCGGGCATCCGCCCGAACATGGGCAACCTGGCGAACGCTCTGAAGTGAAGCCTACGAGACGAAGCGCACGTCGGGAATCCAGTTGCGCTGGCGCCGTGCCAGCCGGTCCTCGACGGCCTCGCCCTCGAAGCTCACCTCGCCCTGCTGCAGCAGCCCAGGGGCGACGTTCTCGAAGGCGTGGACGCTCACCACGGCGTAGGTGCGGCCGCCGATCTCGCTCGTGACCACCGGCACCACGCCGCACTCGCGGCAGACGTGGAACACGGCCGTGCGGGTGCCGAAGGCATAGCGGCGCACGGCGCCCGCGTCCGCCACGCGGACCTGCAGCGCGCCGGTCGGGCACGAGGTCCACACGCCGCCGTGCTTGCGGCAGAACGAGCAGGTGCAGGCGCGCGCCGGGATGTGCGCCGGCTCGGGCTCCCAGCGCAGGGAAAAGGAGATGTTGCCGCAGTGGCACTGGCCGGCGATCAGCATGGGGGTCTCCTGCAGGACGGGCGAGAGCTTGGCGGGTCAGCGGGCGCCGCGCGGGACCTCGTAGCGCAGCTCGGCGAAGCCGGGGCCGATCGCGTGGGCCGACACCAGGCGCAGGGCGGGCGAGGTGATGCGGCGCGGCAGCAGCGGCTTGCCCGCGCCCAGCGTGACCGAGCCGACCTGCACGATCACCTCGTCCAGCAGGCCCGCGTCGTGGAACTGCCCCACCAGGCCGCCGCCACCGACCAGCCAGAGGTTGCGCTCGCCGGCCGCCGCGCGCATCTCCTCGTGCACCGGCCGCACGTCGCCCCGCACGAAGCGGATCGAGGCGCCGGGCACCGGCGGCAGGGCGCGGGTGCTGAACACCCACGCAGGCTGCGTGTAGGGCCAGGTGCCGGGCGTTGCGGAGCCGGGGCGGATCACGTGCCGCAGCATCCACTCGTAGGTGGCGGAGCCCATGGCCAGGGCGCCCACCTCGCGGATGAAGGCCGGATAGCCCGTGTCGTTGATGTCGCCGAGCGGGAACAGCCAGTCGAGCGAATCGTCCTCGGTGGCGATGAAGCCGTCGAGGCTGGCGGCGGTGTAGTACTGCGTGCGCATGGACAGGGCCTCCCCGGTTCAGAGCCAGCGGCGCACGCGTGCGGCATACGCCGTCCACGACGCGCCGAAGCGCGCGCCCAGCGCCCTTTCCTCGGGCGCGATCTGGAATCGGTTCATGTACAGCACGAAGGCGACGGGGCCCAGGAAGGGCCACGCCGCGGACAGGTCCACCGCCCACGCCGTGAGCAGCAGCGCCATGCCCACGTACATCGGGTTGCGCGTGACGCGGTAGACGCCGCCGGTGACGAGCGCCGACGCGTTTTCCGGGTGCAGGGGATTGACCGTGGTGCGCTGGCGTACGAAGGCCAGCAGCCCGAGGGCATCGAAGGTCACGCCGCCGGCGACCAGCAGCAGCGCCAGGCCTTCGCGCAGCCAGGTGGCCAGGTGGAACACCGGCGGCAGCTTCGCCAGCAGCCACATGGCCAGCGCGAGCAGCAGGCCGACGATGGGGGGCGGGACGCGGTGCTCCAGGTTCGGCATCGCGCGGATGCTAGCACCCGCGTCCCGGCGCGGATCAGCCCGCCCTGCGCGCCGGCTGCGGCTTGTGCTGCTGCGCGATCGTGCGCACTTCGCGCCGCGCCCGCGCTTCTTCTTCCAGCTGCCGCTGGTAGCGGCTGCGCAGCGCCTCGGCTGCCTTCGGGTCGAAGCGGCCGTTGACGTAGTTGGCCGCGTTCTCGAAATCCTCGAAGTACTTCGATTGCTCCCACATGTTCAGTGTTACCTCCATGCGCCGCAGCTTAGGGGCAGCACGCGCAGGCGGGCAATCGGGGCGCGCCGCCAGCACGCTACTTCGTCGGGTCGGTGTTGGTCCCGAACGACTGCGCGTTACATCGACAGCGAGCACGCTTACGCGCCGTCACAGACCAGGCGCTCCTGTGCGGTGGGACGCCCAAAAGAAAAGGAGCGCCGCTGGCGCTCCCGATGGCAGGCGGCAAGCCCGCGAGTTCTGTTTCTTCTGGTGAGCCGTTCTTAGCGCACGCGGCCGCGGCGGAACAGGTTCACGATGGCCAGCAGGATGACGGCGCCGATCAGCGACACCACGATCGAGCCGATGCTGATGCCCTGGTTGATGGTGCCCACGCCCACCAGCGGGGAGATCAGCCAGCCGCCCAGGAAGGCGCCGACGATACCCACCACGATGTTCAGCAGGATGCCCTGCTGGCCATCGGTGCGCATGATCATGCTAGCCAGCCAGCCGACGATACCGCCAATGATCAACCAAATCAGAAAACCCATATTGCACTCCTTGAGCCGCGAACGGCGAGTTGTTGAAGGTCGGCCCGCGGCCCGCCCTCGGGCCACGTCCACCTGCCCATGGAGGGCCGGTGCTGCTCACTATGGGCACGCCCACCAAGCGCAGGCGTAGGAGTTGTAAATCGAATCGGTGGGGGCCGGGCGCGACGGCGCGTCGGACAAAGCGCACTGTCGCGGACCCTGTCGACGTGCCTCGGCCGGGCCGTAGTGCTCGACGTAGTCCACTGCAAGGCTGACTACACTGGGCCCGCATGCCCTGGCACGCCCGGCTCCAGCTCGATTACCGCCGCGAAGGCGAACGCACGGTGGCGCGCTTCGCGCACGACGGGCCGCTGCGCATCCTGCAGAGCATCTACCCCGAGGGCGCCGCGGTCTGCCACAACGTGCTCGTGCATCCGCCCGGCGGGCTGGTGGGCGGTGACACGCTGCAGGTCGAGGTGAACGCCGCCGCCGGAACGCACGGCCTCGTCACCACGCCCGGCGCCTCGCGCTTCTACCGCAGCGAGGGCGAGTCCGCCGTGCAGGACGTGCGCGTGTGCCTGGCGGCGGGCGCGCGGCTCGAATGGCTGCCGCTGGAGGCGCTCTACTACAGCGGCTGCCGGGCGGAGAACCGCCTGCACCTGGAGCTCGCCCCCGGCGCGCAGCTGCTCGGATGGGACGTCGCTGCACTCGGCCTGCCGCAGGCGGGGCAGCCCTTCGTTCGCGGCAGCGTGCTGCAGCACCTGGAACTGCAGGGCGCCTGGCTGGAGCGCGGACGCATCGCGGCCGACGACCGGCGGCTCCTCGACGGCCCGCTGGGCCTGGCGGGACACCGCTGCATCGCGAGCCTGTTCCTCGCCGCGGGCGAGGAGCTGCCGCGCCCTCAGCGCGAGGAACTGCTGGAGCGCGCGCGCGCCGTCCTCCAGGAGCACCCCTTGGCTGCCACTGCCGGCGCGACGGCGCCGGGCCCGCGGGTGCTCGTGGTGCGCGTGCTCGCGCCGATGGTGGAGCCGGCGCTGCAGCTGCTCAAGGCGGTGCGTCGCGCCTGGCGGCCCCTGCTGTGGCAGCGCGACGCGGCGGATCCGCGCGGCTGGGGCGCGTGAGCCGGGATGCGCCTTGTCAGCCCCGGCCTGCAAGGTCGGGTCCTACCCGGCCATGGGGCACGCGCTCCCGGCGCCGGAGCATCTCTCCGGCAGCGCGCGGGGGGGCCTGCATCCACACTGCCTTCATTGAACCGATTCGAAGGAGTCCAGAACATGAAAGCGACGGATGCACGCTCCCGCAAGAGCCTGATCTCGTTCGGCGTCACCGCGCTGCTGGCGCTGGGCGCCGCGACGACGCAGATCGCGACCGCCGCCGGCACGACCGGCATCGACAACAGTGGCAGCTTCCAGAGCGAAGTGCAGGCCTGCCTGAGCGGCCACACGCAGCAATCGCAGGCGGACTGCCTGAAGGAAGCGCGCAACGCGCAGGCCGACAAGCGCCGCGGCGTCCTCGACACGCAGGGCGACCTGCAGGCCAACGCGATGACGCGTTGCGACGTGTTCCAGCTCGGCGAAGACAAGGCCGCCTGCCAGGCGCGCACGATGGGCATGGGCAACATCGAAGGCAGCGTCGCCGCGGGTGGCTTGCTGCGCGAATCCGAAACCGTGGTGCTGCCGCAGGGCCAACATACCGTGACGGTCCAGCCGCAGACTTCCGAGCCGATCGTGCTGGTGCCCTCCACCAGCACGCTGGGCAACCGCGGCCAGTAAGGCGATCGAGCCACCGGCAGCCCCGGGCGCGGGCTGCCGTCCTACAGCACGGCCCGCCGCAAGGTCTAACCTTGGGCGGGTCAGCCATTTGGGGAGCGCAGATGAACGAGAACGATCGCAAGGGCCCGGCGGCGGATGGCCGGGACGGCCACGCGAAACACGGCTACCGCAACGAAGTGAGCTGGGAAGGCGGCAAGGGCCGCCAGCCGTACACCAACCAGGGTGACGAGGAACAGCGCACCGATGCGGCGCACGAGACCGAAGCAGGCAACCGTGGTGCGGCCTCGGGCCGCAACCTGGAAGACTTCGAGGCGCTCAGGCGCAAGCCCGAGCCGCCGGAAAGCGAAGCGCCTCGCCAGGACGTGACCGGCGAGGGCGGTGTCAGCTGAGGAAATCGGCTCGCGTTCAGATCACGTGGAACAGCATCAGCAGGACCACGACGCCGAGCGGCACGCCGAGAAGCCAGAGGATGACGGGCATGGAACTCTCCTTGGGTTGTTTGCTGCCTGCAGGTTAAGGAATGGCGCGGGCGCGCTGTGCCGGGCAGGTGCGGGAAAGCCGGTAGGAGCCTGCCGGCCCCGCGGGTACTGGATCGCGACGGTCGGCGCGCGCCCTCTCCTGCATCGTTCCTGCAAGTGTGTGACCGGGATTTACCTCGCCGACACAGGACACCGACCTCGTCCGACAACCGCCGCGCAGCGGCCGCGGCTCAATGGGGCCCACCGCAGCCAACCCGGGCACGAAGACATGTCTTCCCTGCTTTCCCAGCTCTCCCCCAGCATCACGAACATGATCCGGCTGGATCACACCCACGTGCTCACGGCCTTCCACCAGTACGAGATCGGCTCGTCGGAGCGGCAGAAGCGCGGCCTGGCGGACAACGTGTGCCTGGCCATCGAGATCCACGCCCAGCTGGAGGAAGAGATCTTCTATCCGGCCATGCGGCTGGTGTACGACAGCGAGATCCTGCGCAAGAGCACACCCGAGCATGACGAGATGCGCGGCCTGATCGCGCGCCTGCGCAACATGCCGGTCAACGATCCGGCCTTCGACGACACCTTCTTCGACCTGATGCGGCACGTGATGCACCACGTGGCCGACGAGGAAACGATGGTGCTGCCGGCGGCCGAGCGCCTGATCCCGGAGCAGCTGTCGGAGCTGGGCGCGCGGATGACGAAGCGGCGCGTCGAACTGGCCGGGCCGCGCGCGCCGGAGCTGGCGAGCAGCATGGCCAAGTCCATGAGCGCCGGCACGATCATGGGCCTGGGCAGCATGATGCTGGCCGGCGCCTACCTGCTGACCCGCGGGAAGTACGGCGACCGGCTGGCGTCGGCGCGGGCGCGGTTCTCGCGGGCGGTGTGATCGGGGCTGGCCGCCCCTCCGACCGCCGCGCCCACCCTCCCCCGCAACACCTCCAGGAACCCCGCCGCCGCCGGCGACAGCTCCCGCTGCCTGCGCATCACCAGGTGGATCGGCGGCACCTGCAGGGGCAGTTCCACCGGCACCACCTGCAGCACGCCCAGCCGCGCGTAATGCGCGGCCAGCGAGGCCGGCATGATCGCCAGCATGTCGCTGGCCTCCAGCAGGACCGTCGTCGCCACGGTGGAGGCCGTCTCCGTGACGTCCAGCCGCACATGCAGCCCCGCCTCGCCCAGCGCCGCTTCGAAGCGGCTGCGCTGCGGCGCGCCGGGCGGCTGCAGCACCCACGGCCAGCGCACCAGGTCCGCCAGCACCACCTCGCCCTGCTGCAGCAGCGCATGCCCCGAGCGCACCACCACCACCTGCCGTTCGGCCAGCAGGTGCTCGATTGCGAGCTCGTCCTCGTGGTGGCGCTCCGTCGGCCGGCCCAGCACCAGGTCCACCTCGCCGCGTTCCAGCAGGGCGAGCATCACGTCGCTGGTCTCCACCAGCACCGAGACCGCGACGCGCGGATGGCGCGTCTTGTATTCGGCCAGCACGGGGCCCAGCAGCTGCGGCAGGGCCCCGGGCACGCTGCCCAGCCGCAGCCGCCCGTGCAGGCCGGAGCGCAGCGCCGCCATCTGCTCGCGCGCGAAGCGGAAGTCCACCAGCGCCTGGCGCGCGAAGCGCACCAGCACTTCGCCGCTCGGGGTGGGCTCCATGCCGCGCGCCAGGCGCGTGAACAGCGGCACGCCCACCGTGTCTTCCGCCTGCTGCAGCAGCCGGGTGGCCGCCGGCTGGCTCATGCCCAGGGCCGCTGCCGCCCGACCCAGGTTGTGCTCGCGCCCGAGCGCCTCCAGCAGCAGCAATTGGCGCGTGCGCAGCCGCATCAGGATGGCGGCGTCCGAGAGGGTCTTGGGCAGGGCTGGCATATCCGGATCGGCATGGATTATTCAGGGAAATTGATTTGCCGGGAATGGCTGCAGCTCTTAGGCTCCAACCCGGGCGCGGTCGGAGCCGCGCCGGCAGGAGACAAGACATGCCCTTCCCGAACCGCCGCCGCGCCGGCTTGGCGCTGGCAGCCCTGGCCCTCGCGGCCCTCACCGGCACCGCCGCGCAGGCGCAAGGCTGGCCCGACAAGCCCTTGCGGATCATGGTGGGCGCTTCGCCCGGCGGCGGCACGGACATCCTGGCCCGCATGCTGGCCGAGAAGTTCGCGGCCGATTTCCGCCAGTCGGTGGTGGTGGAGAACCGCCCCGGCGCCTCCAACACCATCGCCGCCGACGTCACCGCGCACGCGCCCGCCGACGGCAGCACCTTGCTGCTGGCCACCAACACCGGACAGGCCATCGCCCCGCACCTGCTCAAGCTGAAGTTCGATCCGCTCAAGGACCTGCAGCCGATCGGCCTGGTCGCGGTGATGCCCAACGTGCTGGTCGTGTCGTCCTCGTCGCCATACCGCAGCGTCAAGGAGCTGGTCGCGGCGATGAGCGCCAGCCCGGGCGCGCTGAAGTACGCATCCTCGGGGGTGGGCAGCACGCAGCACATCGCCGGCGAGGCCTTCGCGCTCGCCACCGGCACCAAGGCCATCCACGTGCCGTACAAGGGCAGCTCGCAGGCGCACATCGACATCATCGGCGGCGAGGTGACGATGATGTTCGACTCGACGTCCTCGGCGATGGGCCAGATCCGCAGCGGCAAGTTCCGGGCGCTGGCCGTGATGTCCGAGCGGCGGGCGGCCGAACTGCCCGACGTGCCCACGATGGCGGAAGCCGGCGTGAAGGGCGCGGACGTGCAGACCTGGTACGGCCTCTATGTCACGGCCGGCACGCCCCGGCCCGCGGTCGATGCGTTGAACGCGGAGCTCGCGAAGGTGCTCAAGCTCGCCGACGTGCAGGCCCGCATCCGCGGCCTCGGCGGCGAGGTCGGCACCCTGGGCGGCGAAGCCTTCGCCGACATGAACCGGCAGGAATACGAGCGCTTCCGCAAGCTGGTGCGCGAGGCCAACATCAAGGCGGACGGACTGTGACGGCGCGGCGCCAACCCCGCCTGGCGCTGCTGCTCGGCGACCCGGCCGGCGTCGGCCCGGAGATGGGCGTGCGGCTGCTGGCCCGGGCGGAGAACGCGCAGGCCTGCGAAGTGCTGCTGGTCGCGCCGCCCTCCGTGCTGGCCAGCGGCGAGAGCATCGTGGGAACGAAGATCCCGGTGCACGCGGCGGCCACGCGCGAAGACCTGCGCTTCGAAGCGGGTCGCGTGACGCAGCTGGCCTTGCGCGAGCCGGAAGGCGGGCTGCCGCCGATCGGCCAGTGCAGCGAGGCCGCGGGCGAGGTCGCGCTGGAGGCGCTGGCGACGGCCACCGCGCTGGCGCGCGAAGGCTTCGTCGACGGCATCGTGTTCGCGCCGCTGAACAAGCATGCGCTGCGGCTGGCCGGCATGCAGGAGGAAGACGAGCTGCGCTTCATGCAGGGGCTGTTCGGCGTGCGCAACTTCACCTGCGAATTCAACATCACGGACGGCCTGTGGACCTCGCGCGTGACTTCGCACGTGCCGCTGCGCGAGGTGGCGGACCTGATCACGGCGCAGGCGGTGGCGGACGCGGTGCACATCCTCGACGCCGCCCTGAAGCGCGCCAGCGTCGCGCGGCCGCGCATCGCGGTCTCCGGCCTCAATCCGCACGCCGGCGACGGCGGCTCGATCGGGCGCGAGGAACTGGAGGTGATCGCGCCCACCGTCGAACGCCTCAAGCGCGACGGCCTGGAAGCGAGCGGCCCCTGGTCGCCCGACACGGTGTTCATCGCGGCGCGCCGCGGCGACTTCGACGCGGTGGTCTCGATGTACCACGACCAGGGCCAGATCGCGATGAAGCTGATGGGATTCGAGCGCGGCGTCACGCTGCACGGCGGCCTGCCCGTGCCGGTGGCGACCTCGGCGAGCGGTAGCGCGTTCGACATCGCAGGCAAGGGGGTCGCGCGGGTCGACGGCCTGCAGCATGCGTTCGACCTGTGCCTGCAGATGGCCGGCCAACGGTAGGCAGGCGGTGACGCGCGACCGAGGCGGCAGCCTCGGTGGCGCCGGAACCCCAGCGCTTCCGGCGCATCGCTGGGGTTCGCGCAGCTCACCGCCAGCCTACGTCCAGCGCGCCCCGACAAAAAAAGGCGCCGCGAGTGCGGCGCTGGAGGAAGGCCCGCGGCAGCGGGCCGGGAGACACGATCATTCGCCGACGATCGGCAGCGAAGCCAGTTGCGGGCCATAGGTCCGCGGCATGTCGCGGTGCGCCAGGAAGCGCGAGCCGCTGTCTTCGCCGTTCAGCGCCGACACCTCGTCGCGCGAGGCCATGAATGCGGCCTTCACTTCGGCGCGCGTCAGCGTGCTGCGGAAGCCCGTGAGCTGGTTGTAGCCGTCCGCGAAGGTGTCGACGCCGCTCGTGCGGTGCTGCTGCAGTTCGGCCTGGACCTGCTCGCGCGTCATCGCGGACTTGAAGGGGTGGGTGTCGACCATCGGGGTCTCGGCGAAGGCGCTGGCGGCGGCGACGGAAGCGATGGCGAACGTGAGAGCGATCTTGCGGTTCATGGCGGTTCCTCTGGGTGTGAGCTGGTTCCGGGAATCGGCTTCACCTGTCTTTGCAGTGCGTCACCGATGGACGAACTTTAGGGATCGCCGCGCCGCGTGCATGTGCGATTCCGCACCCGCGAACGCAGGTCGCCTCATCGAAATGCGCATGCCGTCGCAGGCCTGGCTTGGAGGCGTCGAGCGCTGGAGGGGCGGGCGCCAGGCAGGCAGGAACAGGCCCGGGCCTTGCAATACACTGCCGCGCATCATGGAACTCACGCCCCGCGAGAAGGACAAGTTGCTGCTCTTCACCGCTGCCCTGCTGGCGGAGCGGCGGCGCGCGCGTGGCCTGAAGCTCAATTACCCCGAGGCGGTGGCGCTGATCTCCGCCGCCGTGATGGAAGGCGCGCGCGACGGCAAGTCCGTGCCCCAGCTCATGAGCGAGGGGCGCACCCTCCTCGCCCGCGCCGACGTGATGGACGGCGTCGCCGAGATGATCCCCGACATCCAGGTCGAAGCCACGTTTCCGGACGGCACCAAGCTCGTGACCGTGCACCAGCCGATCGTCTGACCATGATCCCCGGCGAACTGATCACCGACGGCGGCGATCTCACCCTCAACCCAGGGCGCCGCACCTTGACGCTCGTGGTGCAGAACAGCGCCGACCGGCCGATCCAGGTCGGCTCGCACTACCACTTCGCCGAGACCAATGGGGCGCTGCAGTTCGACCGCGCGGCGGCGCGCGGCATGCGCCTGAACATCGCCTCCGGCACGGCGGTGCGCTTCGAGCCGGGCCAGCAGCGCACGGTGGAACTGGTGGAGTACGCAGGCCACCGCCTGGTGGTCGGCTTTCGCGGGCTCACGCAAGGGAAGGTCTGACATGGCGACGATTCCGCGCCGCGCCTACGCGGAGATGTTCGGCCCCACCACCGGCGACCGCGTGCGGCTGGCCGACACCGAACTGGTGATCGAGGTGGAGGACGACTTCACCCTGCGCGCCGGCGGCTACGGCGAGGAGGTGAAGTTCGGCGGCGGCAAGACCATCCGCGACGGCATGGCGCAGTCGCAGCGCACGCGCGCCGAGGGCGCGATGGACACGGTGCTGACCAACGCGCTGATCCTCGACCACTGGGGCATCGTGAAGGCCGACATCGGGCTGAAGGACAGCCGCATCGCCGGCATCGGCAAGGCCGGCAACCCCGACACGCAGCCTGGCGTCGACATCGTGATCGGCCCCGGCACCGAGATCATCAGCTGCGAAGGCGCGATCGTCACGGCCGGCGGCATCGACTGCCACATCCACTTCATCTGCCCGCAGCAGATCGAGGAGGCGCTCGCCTCCGGCGTCACCACCATGTTCGGCGGCGGCACCGGCCCGGCCACCGGCACCTTCGCCACCACCTGCACCCCCGGGCCCTGGAACCTGCAGCGCATGCTGCAGGCCGCCGATGCCTTCCCGATGAACCTGGGCTTCATGGGCAAGGGCAACGCGAGCCTGCCGCAGGCCCTGCGCGAACAGGTGGAAGCCGGCGCCATCGGCCTGAAGCTGCACGAGGACTGGGGCACCACGCCGGCGGCGATCGGCAACTGCCTCGACGTGGCCGACGAGATGGAAGTGCAGGTCGCGATCCATTCGGACACGCTCAACGAGTCCGGCTTCGTCGAGGACACCATCGCGGCGACGAAGGGCCGCGGCATCTGCGCCTTCCACACCGAGGGCGCGGGCGGCGGCCACGCGCCCGACATCCTGCGCGTCGTCGGCGAGCCCAACTTCCTGCCCTCGTCGACCAATCCGACCATGCCCTATACCGTCAACACGCTCGACGAGCACGTCGACATGCTGATGGTGTGCCACCACCTCGACCCGGCCATCCCGGAAGACCTCGCCTTCGCCGAGAGCCGCATCCGCAAGGAAACCATCGCCGCCGAGGACATCCTGCACGACCTCGGCGCGATCAGCATGTTCTCCAGCGACTCGCAGGCGATGGGGCGCGTGGGCGAGGTGATCCTGCGCTGCTGGCAGACCGCGCACAAGATGAAGCAGCAGCGCGGCAAGCTGCCCGGCGACAGCCTGCGCCACGACAACTTCCGCGTGCGCCGCTATGTCGCCAAGTACACGATCAACCCCGCCATCGCGCACGGCATCGCGCACGCAGTGGGCAGCGTGGAGACCGGCAAGTGGGCCGACCTGGTGGTGTGGAAGCCGGCCTTCTTCGGCGTCAAGCCGGCGCTGGTCCTCAAGGGCGGCTTCATCGCCCTGGCGGCCATGGGTGACGCCAATGCCTCGATCCCGACGCCGCAGCCGGTGCACTACCGGCCGATGTTCGGCAGCTTCGGCGGCGCGCTGCAGGCCGGCTCGATCACCTTCGTGTCGCAGGCCGGCCTCGCGGCGGGGGTGAAGGAACGCTTCGGCCTGGGCAAGCCGGTGATGGCCGTCCAGGACATCCGGCGCGTGCGCAAGAATCACCTGGTGCACAACGACTACGTACCCAGGATGGAAATCGATCCGCAGACCTATGCCGTGCGCGCCGACGGCCAGCTCCTGACCTGCGACCCCGCCACCGTGCTGCCGATGGCGCAGCGCTACTTCCTGTTCTGATGCGGCGGCGCCTGCTGGCGGCCGCGCTGCTGGCGGCCGGTTCGGCCTGCGCCCAGGACTGCGCCGGCACCTGGGACGGCACGCTGGGCGGCACGCCCCTGATGCTGCAGTTCAACTGGGACCGGCTGGGCTCCTACTATCTCGGCACCGCGATGTCCGGCGCCGTGCTGCGCCCGCGCCAGGTCGACCCGCAGGCCTGGGACGAGTACGACCCTCAGGGGCACCACACCGCGACGCTGCGCCTGGCCTGCAGCGACGCGGCGGCACGCGGCGAGCGCACCGGCGCGCAGGGCGAGCGCGCGGCGCTGCAGGCGCGACGCGCCGAAGACAACAGCTACAACGCCCGGCGGCTCGCGGCCGTCGAACTGGTGGCCCAGCGCGCGCTGCCGGAGAACGGGCGGGTGCTGGAAGTGGTGGCCGTCCCCGGCTTCGCGCAGCTGTCCACGGTGCGCATCCGGCAGCCGCGCGGCGGCGAGGCGGCGGTGAACGCGCGCCTGCGCAGCGCGCTGCTGCAGCAGCTGGACAACCACCTGCAATGCCAGGCGCTGCTGCGCGCCCAGGGGCGCTTCGATCGTCCCGGCGGCGACCGCCTCACGCTGCAGCGGCTGGAATGGCACGGCAGCATCCTGTCGCTGCAGTTCTGGCTGCATGGCGAGTGCGGCGGCCCGGAGCCGTATGCGGGCGCGCAGCAGTTCACCTTCGACACCGCCAGTGGCGAGGAACTGCCCTTGCCGCGATGGCTGCTGCCCGATTACTTCCAGGGCGTGGCGGCCGGCACGCCGCTGCACGCGGCCGTCGTGCTGCCGCAGATCCTGCGCGGCCGCAAGGCGCTGGAGGACCTGCCCGAGGCCAAGCGCGCCTGCGCAGAGTTCGAACTGGCCGAGAAGGCGGTCCCGCTGGCGGTCGAAGAGCGCGGCATGGTCTTCGGCTTCCACTACAGCACGGCGCTGGCTTCGTGCGGCCTCGCCTTCGTGGCACCCTGGCCGCAGCTGCAGGAGTTCCTCTCCGACGACGGCCGGCGCTGGCGCGAGGCGATGCGAACTGCCCCGCAGCGCTAGACTGGCGCATGCTGCAAGTCACCAAGATCCTCCCCCAGGGTCACGGCCTGGCCAAGGCGCTGCTGAACCGCGCGCCCACGGTGGACCTCGACTGGGATGTGCGCCAGAAGAGCCGCTTCGAATGCACCGATTCGCAGGGCCGCCAGCTCGGGGTGTTCCTGCAGCGTGGCGTCGTGGTGCGGGGCGGCGACGTGCTGCTGGCGGAGGACGGCTCCATGGTGCGCGTGATCGCCCGGCCGCAGCCGGTGATGGTGATCCGCCAGGGCGAGCGCGGCAGCGCCTTCGACCTGGTGCGCGCCGCCTACCACCTGGGCAACCGCCACGTCACGATCGAACTGCAGCCCGACCACCTGAAGATCGAGCCCGACCACGTGCTGGCCGAAATGCTGCGGGGGATGCGGCTGGTGGTGACGGACACCTTCGGACCCTTCGAGCCCGAGGCCGGCGCATACGGCCACGCCGCCCACCTGCACGAGGACCATCACCACGGCCACCGCCACGACAGCGACACGCACCACGACCACGACCACGACCACGAGCACGACAGCCAGCTGCACGACCACGAACACGACAGCCACCGCCATGGCGAGCACGGAAAGTCCCGCGCCTGCTGATGCCGCGCTGCTGCAACTGATCTGGCTGGCCTCGCCGGCGTTGCCGGTCGGCGGATTCTCCTATTCCGAAGTGATGGAAGCCGCGGTGGAGGCCGCGCTGGTGCACGACGAGGCGAGCGCGGGCGGCTGGCTGCTCGAGCAGCTGCACCTGAGCCTGGCGCGCGGGGACCTTGCCGTGGTGGCGAGCGCGGTCGCGGCGGCGCGTGCGGGCGATGCCCCGCGCCTGCAGGCCCTGGACGACTGGGTGCGGCAAACCCGCGAGACCAGCGAGTTGCGCCAGCAGGTCGAGCAGATGGGGAGGTCGATGGGGGAGTGGCAGCGCTCGCTGGCAGGCCCGGGTGGGCGCGCCGATGTAGGCCGGGGTGAGCGCTCCGCCGTAGGCTGGGGTGAGCGCGCCAGCGAACCCCAGCGATCCAGCGAAGCGCAGCGCGCTGGGGTTCCCTTCGGTCACCACCAGCCTACGAAGACCGACTACACCTACCCCGTGGCCTTCGCGCTCGCCGCCTCCACCAGCAGCGCCGCGATCCGCCACATCGCCCTCGCCTTCGCCTTCGCCTGGTCCGAGAACATGGTGCAGGCCGCCGTCAAGTCGGTGCCGCTCGGGCAGTCCGCCGGCCAGCGCATCCTGGGGCGGCTCGCGGCGGCGCTCCCGCAGGCCGTCGAGCACGCGCTCGCGCTGGGCGATAACGAGCGCCAGGCCTTCGCGCCCATGCTGGCCATCCTCTCCTCGCACCACGAGACGCAGTACTCCCGCCTGTTCCGCTCATGACCTTCCCCCCGCACCACATCCCCGGCCGCACCCGCAGGCTCCCGCCCCTGCGGGTGGGCATCGGCGGGCCGGTCGGCTCCGGCAAGACGACCCTGCTGGAGATGCTCTGCAAGGCGATGCGCGACCGCTACGACCTGGTCGCCATCACCAACGACATCTACACCAAGGAAGACCAGCGCCTGCTCACCGCCAGCGGCGCGCTGCCGGCGGAGCGCATCCTCGGCGTGGAAACCGGCGGCTGTCCCCACACCGCCATCCGCGAGGACGCGTCGATCAACCTCGAAGCCATCGACCGCATGCTGGCCGTCTTCCCCGACGCCGACATCGTGTTCGTCGAATCGGGCGGCGACAACCTGGCGGCCACCTTCAGCCCCGAGCTTTCGGACCTGACGCTCTACGTGATCGACGTGGCCGCCGGCGAGAAGATCCCGCGCAAGGGCGGCCCCGGCATCACGAAGAGCGACCTGTTCGTCATCAACAAGACGGACCTCGCCCCGCACGTGGGCGCCGACCTGTCCGTGATGGAGGCGGACACCAAGCGGATGCGGCGCGACAAACCCTACGTGCTGACCAACCTCAAGACCCAGGCCGGCCTGCAGGAGGTCGTGCGCTTCATCGAGACCCGCGGAATGCTGAGCCAGACGTAGTCGTCGGACGGGGCGCGGATGAGGCATCGTCCTACAGCCGACCTGGTAACGCTCACTTACTTTCGCCTTCTATGGACTTGCTGCATGAAGCGCCCGGCGGCTTCGACGGGATCGCGAACGCTTTTGCGATGGCCAGGCTCCTGCCCACCAGCCACCGCATGGATGTGAAGATCGGGCTCATGCACCAGGGGGTGCTGTTCGCGGTCGGGCGCCTCGATGGCTATCGCCAGGTGAATTTCTTCGCCGACCACGTGCGCGCGCAAGGCTGGCACGAACACCTCCTGGGCGGCGATGCCGACATGCACGGCTGCGACATGCTGTTCGCCCATCCGGCCGACGCCGCTGCGCCCGAGGAAGACCCTTCGTTCATCCGGCGCGCGCCGGTCGAACTCTGGCCCGCCGCCACGGAGTCCAGCCATGCCGATCCTTGACCAGGACGAGCACGACCCGACCCTGCCGCCGCCCGGCAGGCGCTGGGGCGCAGGCGCGCAGAGCGTGCTGCCCTACCTGACCCGCTCGCTGCAGACGCGGCCCTTCAGTGCGCCGGAACAGGTGCGCGAGCAGAAACCCGGCGCCGACGCGCGCAGCAGCGACAGTCCCTCCGCGCCAGCGGCGTGAGACGCGATTCCAGGCGGCCGGCGGGCCGCCTTTTTCTGGGCGCAGGACAGGCGAGGGGCGACGCGCCCTCAGCCCGCGCCCGGGCGGTGCTTGGCGCCGGAATGGCTGGCGCGGCGGTCTTCCCACTCGCGCAGTTCCTTCATGATGCTTTCCGAGCCGTGGCCGGTGTGGCCTTCGGATTGCGGCTGCTGCTGCTGCTGGCCGGTCCCGCTGCTGGCGGATGCGCGGTCGCCGTCCGGCGTGTCCTGTTGTTCTTGTTGCGACATGGGCACGAGATCTGTTCGATGTGCGAGCATGGTCGCCGCCGGTCGAGCCATCCCATGTAGGACGTTTTAAGCATCCGGTATGGGACGCGACAGGCATGGCCCGTGCGGCTCAGGCAGCCGGCAGATCCATGCGGAAGGTGGTGCCCTCCTCGGCGCTGGAGCTGGCGGTGACCTCGCCCCCGTGCGCCTGCACGATCGCGCGCACGATGTACAGGCCCAGCCCGACGCCCTTGGCGCCAGGGGCGTTGCCGCGCACCATCGGCTCGAACAGGCGGGGCAGCAGCTCCGGCGGGATCGGGGTGCCGCCGTTGTGCACGCTGACGCGGAAGCCGCCGTCCACGCTTTCGGTGCGCACCGTGATCGCTTGCCGCTTGTCGCCGTGGTTGGCGGCATTGGCCACCAGGTTGCCGATCGCCTGCACGATGCGGTCGGCGTCGGCGTTGCAGCGGCCCGCGCCGATGCGCTCGTGCCGCAGCACGCAGTCCGGGAAGCCGACCGCGAGCTCCGCCACCGCATCCGCCACCGCCTGGTGCAGGTCGGTCTCCGGCGCCTTGCGCACGCCGAGGCCGCCGCCCACCCGCACCTGGGTGAAGTCCAGCAGGTCGCCGACGAGGTGCTGCACCCGCTGCACCGCGCGCTTGATGCGCGCGATGGCGGCCCTCTGCTGCTCCGCACCGACGCTGCGCTCCAGCAGCACGGTGCTCATCTGGATCACCGACAGCGGATTGCGGATGTCGTGGCTCACGATGCCCACCAGCTGCTCGGCGAAGGTGGCGCGGTCCAGGGCTTCGGCCTGCACGACCGCCAGGGCGTGCTGGTCGCTGGCGTGCTGCGCGGCCAGTTGCTCCGCGCGCTCGCGCTGCAGCAGCAGTTCACGTTCGTACTTGTGCCGGTCCTCGGCCACGAACACCGCCACGTGCAGCAGGATGCCGCCCTGCCACGGGCGTTCCACGGCATTCACCATCACCGGCAGCACCGGGCCTTCGCCCCAGCGCATCTCCAGCTTGACCTCGGCCACGGAGGCCTGCATGCGCAGCAGCGGCTGCAGATGGGTCTGCCAGAAGATCCGCCCGCCCAGCGTGAGCAGGTCCTGGAACCGCGTCTTGCCCGCCAGGTCGGCCTTGCTGCAGCGCAGCCACGCACAGAGCGTGGCGTTCACGTCGAGGACGCTGCCGTCCGCCTGCGCGAGCAGCAGTCCGCACGGTGCGGCCTCGTAGAGCTGGTCGTGACCCGGCCGCTGGGCCTCTTGCATGCCTAGAGTCCGGCGATGAACTGCTCCATCGCGGCCGTGCTGGCGCTGGGCGCGCTCAGGTGCGGGCAATGGCCCACGTTCTCGATCACGCGCAGGGTGCAGTTCGGGATGGTCCTGCGCATGTACTCGCCGACGGACCGCGGCGCGATGATGTCGTCGCTGCACTGCAGGACCAGCGTGGGCGCCTGCAGCCGGGGCAGCTCGGCGCGGAAGTCGGACAGGAAGGTGGCGCGGGCGAACTGGCGCGCGATCTCCGGGTCCGTGCGGCAGAAGCTGTTGGTCAGCTCGACCCCCAGTTCGGGCTGCCCAGGCGCGCCCATGATCGCCGGCGCCATGTTGCTGGACCAGCCGAGGTAGTTGGCCTCCATGGTCTGCAGCAGCGAATCGATGTCGGCGCGCGTGAAGCCGCCGACATAGTCGCCGTCGTTGATGTAGCAGGGCGAGGGGCCGACCATCACCTGCGCCAGGAACTGGTCGGGCGAGCGCAGGTTCGCCAGCAGGCCGATCATCGCGCTGACCGAGTGGCCGACGCAGATGGCCGGCGCCGCAGTGACCGCGGCGAGCACCTCGCACAGGTCCGACGCATAGCCGTGCAGGGTGGCGTACTTGCCCGGATCGTAGGCCGAGAGGTCGGACTTCCCGCTGCCTACGAGGTCCAGCAGGATGCAGGTGTGCGTCTCGGCGAAGTGCGGCGCCATCAGGCGCCACATGTTCTGGTCGCAGCCGAAGCCGTGGACGAACACCATCGGCGGCCCGCTGCCGTGGACATGGACGTTGTTGCGCTGCAGGATGGAAGTCAAGCCGTCTCCTCCTGCGCCACGCGCCCCGGGAAGGCCTGCAGGTAGGCCCGCAACTCGCCGAACTGGGCCTTGGAAATCACGCCGTCGGCACCGAGGCGGATGCACCGCTGGCGCACCACCGGCGTGACGAAGTCGCTGAACACGAGCACGTGCCCGGCCCCTTGCTTGTTGCAGCGTGCCAGCAGCGTGAAGCCGGAGCCCTCGCCGAGCAGCAGGTCGAGGATCGCCAGGTCCCAGCCACCCTGGTGCTGGTCGAGCCACTCCGTGGCGCTGGTTTCGCTGGACGCGCTGCCGACGAGTTCGAAGCCACCCACGGATTCGAGCAGGTCCGACAGCAGGACCTGCATGGGCTTCTGGTCCTCGACGAGAAAGACGCGTACTGACATCGACACCTCCGCGCGCGCGGTCCGGGCGACCGCATTGAAAGACCGGAGCGGGGGATTCTGTCTGACGCTCCTGCCGAGGGGTGTAGGACAGGTTTGACGTTGTCCTGGTGCCGGCGTGCTGCTCACGAGCCCACCGCGCGCAGCTTCTTGACCAGATCCCCCATCCGGTAGGGTTTGGGCAGGAACTGGAAGCCCTCCAGGCTGCCCTCGTCGCGGTTGAGCGCGGGGGTCGCATAGCCGGAGGCGAGGATGACCTTGATGTGGGGCACGATCTCCTGCGCCTTGTGCCCGAGCTGGATGCCGCTCATGCCCGGCATGACCACGTCGCTCAGGAGCAGCCGGATGTCGGGCGTGCGGCGCAGCACTTCGACCGCATCCTCGCCGGAGTTGGCCGAAAACACCTCGAAGCCCAGGGTGCGGAACAGCTCCGAGGTGACCTCCAGCACATCCGGCTGGTCGTCGACGATCAGGACCTTGTCCGTGGCCGGTTCGGCGACGGGCTCATCGGCCTGCGCCAGCGCCGGAAAGTACAGCGAAATGGTCGTGCCCTCGCCCACGGTGGACCGGATCTCGAGGTCGCCGCCGGATTGCTGCACCATGCCGTAGACCTGGCTGAGGCCGAGTCCGGTGCCCTTGCCGAGCTCCTTGGTCGTGAAGAAGGGCTCGACGGCGCGGCCCACCACCTCGGGCAGCATGCCGCTGCCGGTGTCCTGCACCGAGACCACGACGTACGGTCCGGCCGCCAGCGTGCCGACCTGGCGGTCCCCGATCTGCACCTCGCGCGTCGCCACCGTGATCTTGCCGCCGTCCGGCGTCGCGTCGCGCGAGTTGACCACCAGGTTCAGCAGCGCGGTCTCGAACTGCGCGGCATCGACCATCACGTGCGGCAGCCTGGGCGCGAGCACCAGCTCGAAGCGGATCGTGTTGCGGCTGCCACGGCGCAGCACGGCTTCGAACGTGGTGATCACCCGGTTGAGGTCGCGCGCCTGCGGCTGGATCGGCTGCTGGCGCGCGAAGGACAGCAGCTGCTGCGTGAGCGTGGCGCCGCGCTGCGCGGCCTGCTCCATGGCGGTGATGATCCGCGCCTCGGCGGGGTCGCGGGACCGGTCGCGCAGCAGCGACAGGCCGTTGGTCATCACGTTCAGCAGGTTGTTGAAGTCATGGGCCACCCCGCCGGTCAGCTTG
Source organism: Ramlibacter alkalitolerans (assembly GCF_016722765.1). Lineage (GTDB taxonomy): Bacteria > Pseudomonadota > Gammaproteobacteria > Burkholderiales > Burkholderiaceae_C > Ramlibacter > Ramlibacter alkalitolerans. Next base: position 223,039 of record NZ_JAEQND010000008.1, read on the forward strand.
CCGATCGCCTCCAGCTTCTGCGACTGGAACAGCGCCTCGCGCGCCTGCTCGAGCGCGATCGCGGCGTCGCGCCGCTCGGTGATGTCGCGCGTGATCTTGGCGAAACCGACCAGGCCACCCATGTCGTTGCGGATCGGGTCGATCACGACGTGGGCCCAGAAGCGGCTGCCGTCCTTGCGCACCCGCCAGCCTTCGGCCTCGAAGCGGCCGTGCTCCGCGGCCTGCTGCAGCGCGCGCCCGGGCAGGCCGCCCTCGCGGTCCTCCTCGGTGTAGAAGCGCGAGAAGTGGGTGCCGATCACTTCGTCGTGCTCGTACCCCTTGATGCGGCGCGCGCCCGGGTTCCAGTTGGTGATCTCGCCGGTGGGCGACAGCATGTAGATCGCATAGTCCGTCACGCCCTGCACCAGCAGGCGGAAGCGCTGCTCGCTTTCGTGGAGCGCTTCCTGCGCCGCCTTCTTGTCGGTGATGTCGCGGGTGATCTTGGCGAAGCCCACCAGCTCGCCCTGGGCATCGCGGATCGCGTCGAGCACGACGCTGGCCCAGAAGCGCGAGCCGTCCTTGCGCATGCGCCAGCCCTCGGCCTCGAACTTGCCCGTGGTGCGCGCGATCTCCAGCGCCCGCTCCGGCACGCCGGCGGCGCGGTCTTCCTCGCTGTAGAAGCGGGAGAAGTGCTCGCCGATGATCTCTTCGGGGGTGTAGCCCTTGAAGCGCTGCGCGCCGGCGTTCCAGCTCACCACGTTGCCCTCGGGCGAGAGCATGTAGATGGCGTAGTCCGTCACGGCGGAAATGAACATTCGCAGCCGCTCGATCTCCGTTTCCGGTGGGGTGGTCAGTTTCTTGGAGCTGGGGGTCGTCACGGTCCGTCCCGCTGCCGGGGCCCGGCGCAGAGCGCCCATTCAACCCCGCTGCCCTACCGCAGACTGTAGGACGCTGACGACAATCGGACGAGGCAGGAGCCTGCGGCACGCCTCGGTGCGCGCGCCAAGCCTGGGCGCCGGCACGGCATTTCCCCCATCCCGCACCCGGCAGGGGTTCGTTGAACGAAAAGGCTGCGATACCAGCCGCTACGTTCAAGTCCAGAACGCCCTGCTCGCGAAGAATTCGAGCCTCACCAACCCCTCTGGAGCCCTCGAATGACTTCCTCCGCTACCCGCACCCAAGCCGCCTCGTCCAACCAGCAGCCCTGGGCCTCGTGCACGTGCATGGGCACGTGCCCGGCTTCCGGCCAGCAAGCCAGCCGTGCGACCTGCGACTGCGCCGTGTGCGAATGCGCGCACTGCAACTGCGCGAGCTGCGACTGCGGTAGCTGCGACGGCGCCGGCTGCGCCTGCGTCTAGGCCAGGTGCCGATTCGCGTCGCCAGCCTTTCGGACGCCGGAGCGCGCGCAGACGGCTGTGTCCTTCCCGTCAGCGCTGGCCGAAGAGCACGGTCCCGGCCGTGCGGCTGCTGTTGGTGCCTGCCAATACCAGCTGCCGCGTGGTCGTCCCCTGGAGGATGTAGGTGATGGCGATGCCGGTCGCCCTGCCTCCAGGCTCCGCACAAGGGGCGGGGCCGGAGTTCACCACCACGTCGAACACGTTCTTGCCCGAGGCACGAGGAGTGATGGTGCCGGAAACGGTGCATCCGCTGCTGACGCCCGAGAACGCGCCCGAGGCAGTGATGGTCACCGGCACGGCGCTGCCGTCCAGGCGAGTGAGCGCCCAGCTTCCGACGATGCTGTTCGGGTTCGCGGGTGCGTCGTAGTCGAATTCGCTGGCGCTCAGGGCGCCTGCGGTGAAGCTGATGGATTGCCCGAGCTCGTTGACCGTTCCCGTGACCACTGACCTGGGCGTGTACGAGGCAGTCACCGTGACGGGGGCCGCGGGACTCATCCCGAAGTCCTTCGCGTCGGAGGAACTGAAACTCCCGTTGTTCGAGGTACCGGCGCCCTGCAGGAATCCGCCGACCAGGAACATCGTGCCGACATCCTGGCCATAGAGGACGACGAAATCGTTGTTCTCCAGCACGAGCATCCGGATGTCCGTGCTGACGTTGTCCAGAGTTGCCGTTCCTCGGTACACGCCCTCTGCCCGCGCAGCCGGTTGCCCCGTTCCGCCGGTGCTGCCGCCCGTAGGGGCACCTTCGTCGCCCCCGCCCCCGCCGCCGCAGGCAACCAGCATCAGGGAAGAGAGAAATGCGCACACAGCCTTCGTTCTACGTTTCATTGGAGCTCCGCAAAGTTGCAGGCGCAGTTCTATCCAGCCGACGCACCGCGAGGTTTGCGACACCGCAACGTTGCATCGCCCGCGGCCGCCACACTCCTCAAAGTGAGGTAGGCCTTGCGCGCCTGTCCGACGCCGGAGCACCGCACGGTCGCCGAGGCCATTCGCCACGTGGCGTGCAGCCGGAGGCTCGCCCTGGAGGGCAATGGCAAGACTGTCGTGGCATCCAAGCGCGTACTCCACTTGAGCGAGGCTCCGGCCAAAAGCACGTGTCCCTTGCGCCAGGGCAGGGCCTGCGCTCCTGCGCTGTGTAGCCTTCACGACGCGTGACCAGCTCCTTCGGGGCACGTTGCGCGCCGTGCCAACGCGGCTCGTTGGCGTTGCGAAAGGAATGGAACGATGAGAAGAATCGTTGCGTGCGCTGTCGTTCTCGCCATGCTCGCCGGCTGCGCCAACGCGCCATACCGCGGCTCCGGCTCGACGTGGGAGCCGGTCGTGGACGTGAGGCCGCACCAGCAGGCGCAGTACTCCACGGACCTGTTCGAGTGCCAGCAGCATGCCAACAAGGTCATGAGCGCTGGCCAAGCCGCCGTGGCAGGCGCCATTGGCGGTGCCATCGTCGGCGCGCTTCTGGGAGCTGCCGCAGGCGGCAACGGCCGCTTCAACGGCCGCATGGCGAGTGTCGGCGGGGTGGCCGGCGGCCTGGGGAGCGCGGCGGAGGCAGAAGGCGGTCAGCGGGGGATCATCAGCCGGTGCCTGTCGGGTCGAGGCTACAGCGTCCTGAATTGAGCAGACACCCAGTCACCCAAGGGCCCCTGGCGGAAGCGGTGAGATTCGAACTCACGAACGGTTGCCCGTTGCCGGTTTTCAAGACCGGTGCAATCGACCACTCTGCCACGCTTCCTGAACGGGCGATTCTATGTCGCGTCCGGTGCTCGGCCGCCTTCGGCGAGCCACCACACCGGCAGCTGCGTGCAGTCGGCGCCGTCGAGCCCGCGCGCTGCCGCCCGCTCGAAGCTGGCGAGCGTGGCGGCGGTGAGCGGAAGCTGGCGCCCATGCGCCCCGCCTTCCTCGAGCATGGCCGCCAGGTCCTTGCGCAGGGTGGCGAGGTCCACCGTGACGGTGCCACTGGCCTGGCCGGCCAGCGCCTGCGCGATCATGGCTCCGCGCACCTTGAGCATGTTGGGGCCGCCCGAAGAGTCGGCGAGGATCTCGATCGCGCGCTTCGGGTCCAGCCCCAGCGGCTGCATCAGCGAGAGCGCCTCGCCCAGCGTCTGCCAGTACACCATCAGGGGCAGGTTCACGGCCAACTTCATGGTGGCGCCGGCGCCGTGGCCGCCGACGTGTTCGATGCGCTTGCACAACTGCTGCAGCACGGGCTGCGCGCGCGCGAGGTCCGTCTCCGAGCCGCCGACGAAGGCGATCAGCTTGCCTTCGCTGGCCGGGCCCACGCTGCCGCCGACCGGGCATTCCAGGTAGGCCGCGCCGGCGTGCGCGGCGCGGCGCGCCATCTCCTGCTGCGTCGCCGGCGGCACGGTGCTCATGTCGATGAACAGCGCGTCGCCGGCGCGGGCGGAGAACAGGCCCCGGTCGCCGTCGTACACGGCGGCCAGGGCTGCGCCGTCGGTCAGCATCGAGATGACGATCTCGCTCGCCTGCGCCAGCTCGCGCGGCGTGTCGGCCCAGCGCAGGCCCTCCTGCAGGAGCGGTTCGGCCCGGGCGCGGGTGCGGTTCCAGACTCGCAGTTCGTGGCCGCACGAGGCGAGGCGGCGCGCGATGGCGCTGCCCATCCTGCCGGTACCGGCGATGCCGATGCGCATGGTGTCTCCTGTTGCGAGCGGGGCATGCTAGCCCGTGCCCGTGCGAGTGCGGCTCGGGAGAAATCAGGAGGGCGATAGCGCTGGGGTTTCGCTTCGCTCCACCGCCAGCCTACGAGATGCCGTCGCAGCACGGGTAGGCTGGGGCGGCGCAGCCGCCGCAGGTGAGCCGCGCGAACCCCAGCGTTCCCCGGCGCCGCGCGTCAGGGCAGGAACAGCGACTGCAGGTCCGACAGGAAATCGAAGCCGCGCTCCGTCGGCTTCACGCTGGCCAGGTCGCGCTCGACCAGGCCCCTGGCCTGCGCCTCGCGCAGCGGCTGCTCGATCACCGACAGCGGCAGGCCGGTGCGGTCGCTGAAGTCCTGCAACGCGAAGCCCTCCTTGAGCCGCAAGGCATTGAGCATGAACTCGAACGGCAGCTCGGTGCGGGCGACGTCCTCGTCCTGCGCGATGGCGGCGCCTGCGAGCGCGCCGTCCATGTACAGCCGGGGCTCGCGCTTGCGCACCTGCCGCACCACGTGGTGCGGGAAACTGAGCTTGCTGTGCGCGCCGGCACCGATGCCCAGGTAGTCGCCGAAACTCCAGTAATTGAAGTTGTGCCAGCAGCGATGGCCGGGCTTCGCATACGCCGAGACCTCGTAGCGCTCCATGCCGGCGGCTGTGGTCATCTCCGTGATGCGATCGAGCATCGCGTAGGCCAGGTCGTCGGGCGGCGTGACCGGCGGGAACTTGGCGAAGTAGGTGTTCGGCTCGATCGTGAGGTGATAGATCGACAGGTGCGGCGGCAGCAGCGCCAGCGCCTGCGTCACGTCGGCCTCCAGCTGCTCCAGGGTCTGGCCGGGCAGCGCGTACATCAGGTCGAGGTTGAAAGTCTCGAAGGTGGCGGCGGCTTCCTCCAGCGCGGCGACGGCCTGGCGGCTGTCGTGCACGCGGCCCAGCGCCCGCAGCTTGTCGTCGTCGAAGCTTTGCACGCCGACCGACAGGCGCGTCACCCCGGCGGCGCGGAAGGCCTTGAAGCGGTCCTTCTCGAAGGTGCCGGGGTTGGCCTCCAGCGTGATCTCGCAATCGGCTACCAGGTTCAGGCGTGCCCGCACCTCGGAGATCAGGCGCGCGATGCCCTCGGGCGAGAACAGGCTGGGCGTGCCGCCGCCGATGAAGATGCTGTGCACCTGCCGGCCCCAGATCAGCGGCAGCGCGGCTTCGAGGTCGGCCCGCAGCGCATCGAGGTAGCGTTGCTCCGGCATCTCCGACGGCCGCATCTCGTGCGAGTTGAAGTCGCAGTAGGGGCACTTGTGCAGGCACCACGGCAGGTGCACGTACAGCGACAGCGGCGGCAGCGCCGGCAACTGCAGCGTGCCGGGGCGCATGTGGTGCGCGAGGTCTCTCACAGCCATCGTTCGCGGATCAGATCCACCATCTGGCGCGCCGCCTTGCCGCGGTGGCTGTTGGCGTTCTTCACTTCCGGCGGCAGTTCGGCGAAGGTCTTGCCGAAGGCGGCGATGAACATGACCGGATCGAAGCCGAAGCCGTGGCTGCCGGTCGGCTGCCGGGCGATCTCGCCGACCGCGCGGCCGACGGCGATCAGCGGCTCCGGGTCCTGCGGCGTGCGCACGGCCACCAGGGTGCTGACCAGGGCGGCGCGCCGGTTGGCGACCTCGCGCATCTGTTCGAGCAGCGCCTTCACGTTGTTCTCGTCGCCCTTGGGATAACCGAACTGCGTCGCGTAGTAGGCGGTGTCGACGCCCGGCAGCCCGTCGAACGCATCCACGCACAGGCCGGCGTCGTCGGCGATGGCTGGCAGTCCCGTGTGCTGCGCCGCGTTGCGCGCCTTGGCCAGTGCGTTCTCGACGAAGGTGCGGTGCGGCTCCTCGGCCTCGGGCACGCCCAACTCGCCCTGGCGCACGAGCGCGATGCCGAGCGGGGCGAACATCGCCTGCAGTTCGGCGAGCTTGCCCTGGTTGTTGGAGGCCAGGACGATGCGCTCGATCTTCATTTGCCGAGCGCCTCCGCCTGCAGGCCGACCAGCTCGCCGATGCCCTTCTCGGCCAGCCGCAGCAGTTCGTCCATCTCGGCGCGGGTGAAGGCGGCGCCTTCGGCAGTGCCCTGCACTTCGACGTAGTGCCCGGCGCCCGTCATCACCACGTTCATGTCGGTGTCGCAGGCGACGTCCTCCACGTATTCGAGGTCCAGCAAGGGCGTGCCTTCGACGATGCCGACCGAGATCGCGGCGACGGGACCGACGATCGGCGATTGCGCCAGCGCGCCGGCGGCGACCAGCTTGTTCACCGCGTCCTGCGCGGCGACGAAGGCGCCGGTGATGGCGGCCGTGCGCGTGCCGCCGTCGGCCTGCAGCACGTCGCAGTCGAGCGTGATCGTGCGTTCGCCGAGCTTCTTCAGGTCGAACACCGCGCGCAGCGAGCGCCCGATCAGGCGCTGGATCTCCTGCGTGCGGCCGCTCTGCTTGCCGCGGGCTGCTTCGCGGTCGCCGCGGGTATGGGTGGCGCGCGGCAGCATGCCGTATTCGGCCGTCACCCAGCCCTCGCCGCTGCCGCGCTTGTGCGGCGGCACGCGGTCCTCGACGGAGGCGGTGCAGAGCACGCGCGTGTTGCCGAACTCGATCAGCACCGAGCCCTCCGCGTGGATGGTGAAGCCGCGCGTGATGCGCACAGGACGAAGCTGGTCGGGGGCGCGGCCGCCGGGGCGTTGGAAGGTCATGGGGAGAGGAGCGGGGAAAGGCGGAATTGTGCACCGCGGGACGTGCCGGCGCTGCACGCCCCTTCTTCGTCATTCCCGCGGAGGCGGGAATCCAGGGCATCGGGAGAAGCGCGCTGCGCGCGCTTTCTGGGCCCCCGCCTGCGCGGGGGTGACGAGAAGGTAGGCGGCCGTCTACGCCTTCTTCGCCGCCGAGCGCCGGATCGCCTCGTTGATCTCGGCGATCGAGCGTTCGATGGCCGCGTCGTCCAGGTCGTCGACCAGCGTGTCCAGCACGCCTGCCTGGATCGTCGAGGCGAACACGCCGTCGCTGATGCTGTCGGTCGAGATGCCGCGGGTGGATTCGAAGCTGTCCGGGGTTTCCCACTCCAGCGCGATCACCGTCACGTTGTCCGAGTGCTCGCCGCCGTTGCGCAGGGCGCTCTCCACCAGGTCCGGCACCGCTTCGGCCACCGGCTTGGCGCTGAGCTCGCGCACGATTTCCTTGTCTTCCAGGCTGCCCCACAGGCCGTCGGAGCACAGCAGGAGTTTGTCGCCCTCCTGCAGCTGCACCGGGCCGGTGACGTCGAAGACCGGCTTGGTCGGCGAACCGAGGCAGGTGAACAGGATGTTGCGGTTGATCCGGTCCATGCGGATCACGCCGGCGTTCTGCTGTTCGAGATAGGAGTGGTCGCGGGTGCGCGTGAGCAGCTCGCCGCCGCGCACGACGTACAGGCGCGAATCGCCGCAATGCACCCACGTCGCGTGCGTGCCCTGCACGACCGCGGCGACCAGCGTGGTGCGCGGCGTGTCGAGCATGCCCTTCTCGCTGGCGTAGCGGATGATCTGGTGGTGCGCCGCCATGAGCGAGATCGACAGGAACTCGGCCACGTCCTTCACAACCGGGCGGGCCTCCTTCTGGTACAGCGCCGAGATGGTCTGCAGCGCGAGCTGGGCGGCGACTTCCCCTTCCGGGTGACCACCCATGCCGTCGGCCAGCAGGAACAGGCCCGACTCGCGCGTGTAGCAGTAGCCCATGCGGTCTTCGTTCTTTTCGCGGCCGCCCTTGCGGCTGACCTGGAAGACCGAGAATTTCACTTGGTTTTGGCTCCGATGCCGGTGCGTTTCTTGGTGTCGCTGACCATGTTGTCAAACTGAAGTCGCATCTTCTCACCGACGGAGAGCTTCGTGTAGCGCCGCTCGCCTTCCCGGCTGAGCTCCTTCTGGAGCGCGAACACCGACTGCGGGCGCGACAGCGGATCGAGCGACATGCACCATTCCACCACCTCGATCAGGTTGTCGGAATACACGCCGCGCAGCCGTGACAGCGCAAGCGACAGGCGGTCTTTCTCGAGTCGCTGCGGCGCATCGTTGGGCGGATAGCCCTGCATGCAGGCATAGATGCAGGCGCCGATCGCGTAGATGTCGGTCCACGGCCCCATCGAGGAATCGCGCCGGTACATCTCGGGCGCCGCGAAACCGGGGGTGTACATGGGCCGGATGAAGTTGCCTTCCTTCGACAGCACTTCACGCGCGGCGCCGAAATCGATCATCACCGCACGGTTGTCGTCGGTGATGAAGATGTTGGCGGGCTTGATGTCCAGGTGCAACATCTTGTGCTGGTGCACGATGCGCAAGCCGCGCAGGATCTCGTCGAACAGCGAGCGGATCGTCGATTCGCGGAACACCTTCTGCTTCTTCAGCTCGCGCGCGGTGATGATGAAATCCTGCAGGGTCGCGCCCTCCAGGTAGTTCATCACCATGTAGACCGTCTCGTTCTCGCGGAAGAAATTCAGCACGCTCACCACCGAGGAGTGGGAGATCTGCGCCAGCGAACGGCCTTCTTCGAAGAAGCTCTTGAGACCCAGGCGATAGAGCGACAGCTTCTCCGGCGCCACCTGCGGCAGCAGTTCGCCCGGGGGGCGCGTGGCCAGCGAGGAAGGCAGGTATTCCTTGATCGCGACCTGCTGGCCCTCGTTGTCGACGGCCAGGTACACGACTCCGAAACCGCCTGCCGAAAGCTTGCGCACCACGCGATACCCACCGATCACGGTATCCGGCGGCAAGGGCGCAGGTTTGAGCTTTGACATAATTTGAAGATTGTTGGGGCCTGCCGCGGGCCCGGTCTATCCTCGAAATCCCCGCAACGAACTTCAAAGACTCCTCTGCATGCCAGTTTACAGCATGACCGGCTACGCCTCGGCGCAGCACAGCCCCGCGGCCACGCCGGCCGGCGAAGGCAACAGGCCCCCCGCGGGGATGCGCCTGGGGCTCGAGATCCGCTCGGTCAACAGCCGCTTCCTCGACCTGTCGTTCCGTCTTTCCGAGGAACTGCGCGCGCACGAACCGGCGCTGCGGGAATTGATCACGGGCCGCATCAAGCGCGGCAAGGTCGAAGTGCGCGCGGGGCTCGAAGGCAGCGGTGCCGAAGTCGTGCGCGAACCCACGGTGCGCATGCTGCAGCGCCTGGGTTCCGTGCAGGACACGGTGCGCGGCTGGCTGCCGGATGCGCCGGCGCTGTCCGTCGCCGAGATCCTGCGCCTGGCGTCGACCGAGGACGGCGGCAGCGTCGACTGGTCCGAGCCGCTGCAGCAGCTCGCCCGCCAGGTGCTGGGCGACCTGCTCGCGGCGCGTGAACGCGAAGGCGCACGCCTGGCCACCATGCTCCAGGGGCACCTGCAGCAGTTGCGAAGCCTCGCCGAGCAGGCGCGCCCGCTGGTGCCGCAACTGGTGGAGCAGCAGCGCCAGCGCTTCCTCGAACGCTGGAAGGAAGCGATGGCGCTCTCCGAGGGCGCGGCCACGCCGGAGGCCGCGCAGGACCGGGCGCTGACCGAAGCGACCGCCTTTGCCATCCGCATCGACGTCGCCGAGGAACTCACGCGGCTGGCCGCACACCTCGAGGAGATCGAGCGCCTGGTGAACAAGGGCGGCGAGATCGGCAAGCGCCTGGACTTCCTGATCCAGGAACTGCACCGCGAGGCCAACACGCTGGGTTCCAAATCCGCCGCCATGGAGCTCACCCGGATCTCGGTGGACATGAAGGTGCTGATCGAGCAGATGCGCGAGCAGGTCCAGAACCTCGAGTAGGTCTGCGTGCGGGACCTCCGGCGGGCCGCACCATTTAACATCGCGCATGGACTACCCCGGCAACCTCTTCGTCGTTGCAGCCCCCAGCGGGGCCGGCAAATCCAGCCTGGTCAAGGCCCTGCTCGAACTCGACTCGCACGTCCAGCCTTCGGTGTCGCACACCACGCGCGGCCCGCGCGGGCAGGAAAAGCACGGGCGGGAATATTTCTTCGTCTCTGACGCCGAATTCGACCAGATGGTCCTCGGCGACGGCTTCGTGGAATGGGCGCACGTGCATGGCCGGCGCTACGGCACCTCCAAGCGGATGATCGAGGACCGCATCGCCCACGGCCAGGACGTGATCCTGGAGATCGACTGGCAGGGCGCCCTGCAGATCAAGCGCATCTTCACCAACGCGGTGCTGGTCTTCATCCTGCCTCCCAGTTGGGACGAGTTGCGCTCGCGGCTGGAACGGCGGGGCGAGGACGCCCCCGAGGTGATCGAAACCCGACTGGCGAATGCGGCCACCGAGATGGCGCAGGCGAAGGAATTCGATTTCGTTATAATCAACGAGTTATTTGAGCGCGCGCTTTTCGACCTGAAAGCGATCGTGCATTCCCAGCGGTTGAAATACGTGTCCCAGCGCCGCGCCCGCGCCGAGACCTTCACCGCCTTGGGGCTCACCTGAACACCCCGGAGAGATTCATGGCCCGCATCACCGTCGAAGACTGCCTCGAGAAGATCCCCAACCGCTTCCAGCTGGTGCTGGCCGCGACCTACCGCGCCCGCATGCTGAGCCAGGGCCACGCGCCCAAGATCGAGAGCAAGAACAAGCCCGGCGTGACCGCCCTGCGCGAGATCGCCGAAGGCAAGATCGGCCTGGAGATGCTCAAGAAGGTCCCGGGCTGAGCTCCCCCGTCGTCCCCGCGCAGGCGGGGACATCAGAGAACAGCCCGCGAACGCGGGCTGTTTGCTTTGCAAGCCCTGGATTCCCGCCTCCGCGGGAATGACGTAACCTCCCCTGAGCCCGCCGGGTTCGGCGCCTTGCTACATTAGGGCCATGAGCGCGGTGCTCCCGTCGACCACGGGCAAACGGCCCAGCAGTCCGATCCTCCCCTCCCCAGCCGCGGCAAATGCTGCAGCGGCCAGCTTTGCCGCTCTCACGGCACGGCTCGACTACCTCGACCCGGTCGAAGTCGACCTGGTCCGCAAGGCGTACCGGTACGCCGACGAAGCCCACCTGGGCCAGATGCGCGCCAGCGGCGAGCCCTACATCACCCACCCGATCGCCGTGGCGGCGCAGTGCGCCGAATGGAAGCTCGACGCCCAGGCCCTCATGGCGGCGCTGCTGCACGACGCCATGGAGGACTGCGGCGTCACCAAACCGCAGCTGATCGAGCGCTTCGGGGTGGCCGTCGCCGACCTGGTCGACGGGCTCACCAAACTGGACAAGCTGCAGTTCAACACCCGCGAAGAGACCCAGGCCGAATCCTTCCGCAAGATGCTGCTGGCCATGGCGCGCGACGTGCGCGTCATCCTGGTCAAGCTGGCCGACCGCACGCACAACATGCGCACGCTGGAAGACGTGCCGCGCGAGAAGTGGAACCGCATCGCCGGCGAGACGCTGGACATCTATGCGCCCATCGCCCACCGGCTGGGCCTGAACAACACCTACCGGGAACTGCAGGAGCTCTCGTTCCGCTACCTGCGCCCGTGGCGCTACGCCGTGCTGTCGAAGGCGGTTGCGCGCGCCCGCAGCCGCCGCCGCGACCTGATCCAGAAGGTGCACCGCGACGTCGAGAACGCCTTCGCCGCCGGCGGCCTCGAAGTGCGCATCGCCGGGCGCGAGAAGACGCTCTACTCCATCTACAAGAAGATGGACGAGAAGCACCTGTCGTTCGCCCAGGTCACGGACATCTACGGCTTTCGCATCGTCGTGCCGACGGTGACGGACTGCTATACCGCCCTGGGCGTGCTGCACCAGTTGTACAAGCCGGTGCCCGGCCGCTTTAAGGACCACATCGCGATCCCCAAGATCAACGGCTACCAGTCGCTGCACACCACGCTGGTCGGCCCGTCGGGCGTCAACGTCGAATTCCAGCTGCGCACCGAGGCCATGCATCTGGTGGCTGAATCGGGCGTGGCGGCGCACTGGCTGTACAAGGCCAGCGTGCCGCAGGAAGAGAACACCGAGCGCCTGGGCACGAAGTGGCTGCAGTCGCTGCTGGACATCCAGAACGAAACCCGCGACGCCGCGGAGTTCTGGGACCACGTCAAGATCGACCTGTTCCCCGATGCGGTCTACGTCTTCACGCCCAAGAGCCAGATCCTGGCCCTGCCGCGCGGCGCCACGGTGGTCGACTTCGCGTACGCCATCCACTCCGACGTCGGCGACCACACGGTGGCCGCCCGCATCAACGGCGCCCAGGTGCCGCTGCGCACCGAGCTGAAGAACGGCGACGTGGTCGAAGTCGTGACGGCGCCGGTGTCGACGCCCAACCCGGCGTGGCTGGGCTTCGTGCGCACCGGCCGGGCCCGCTCCAAGATCCGGCACCACCTCAAGACGCTCGCGCAGGCCGAGTCGCAGCAGCTGGGCGAAAAACTGCTGGCGCAGGCGCTGCGGGCCGAGGGCATGGAGAAGCTGCCGCCGGACGACGAGACCTATCACGCCATCTGGGAAAAGCTGCTGCGCTTCACCGGGAACAAGAGCCGGGCCGAGCTGCTGACCGACCTGGGCCTGGGCAAGCGCATTGCCGGCATCGTGGCCAAGCGGCTGATGACCTTGCTGGCCGAACTGGGCGAGAAGCCCGATGCGCTCCTGATCAGCCGCGAGCGCTTCACCGCCCACGAGAACGTCTCGCAGGGCGGGCTCACGCTCGATGGCAGCGAGAACGCCTCGGTGCAGTTCGCCAGTTGCTGCCGGCCCGTGCCCGGCGATCCGATCCTCGGCTACCTCGGGCGCGGCGAAGGCCTGGTGGTCCACGCCACCGACTGCGCGATCGCCAAGCGGCTGCAGCACAAGGACGCCGAACGCTTCATCGGTGTCGAATGGGCCGACGAGCCGGTGCGCTCCTTCGAGACCGGCATCCTCGTCACGGTGGCCAACGGCAAGGGGGCGCTGGCCCGCGTCGCGGCGGCCCTGGCCAATGCGGAAGCCGACATCACGCACGTCGACATGGACGACGAGAGGGCGCAGGACGCCACCGACCTGCGCTTCGTGGTCTCGGTGCGCGACCGCGCGCACCTCGACTCGGTGCTGCGCAACCTCAAGCGCACGCCCTCGGTGATGAACGCCCAGCGCATCCGCCCGGGGGGCGGGGACCCGCGGGTGGTCTAGGGATCCGTCTTTCCCGCGCAGTCGTCCCGTCATTCCCGCGGAGGCGTCGTCAGATCATTGCCGCGAAGGCGTCATCCCGTCATTCCCGCGAAGGCGGGAATCCAGGGCTCCCGATGCTCGCCGCGCGCGGCGAGTTTCCCGAACGCCCTGGATCCCCGCCTCCGCGGGGATGACGAAAACAAGCAAGCGCCGGGATGACCAAAACCCTCAATGCCTCGCCGGCGCCGGATACGCCACCCGCACGATCTCGATCTCCTTCGCGCCTGCCGGCGTCACCAGCTTCACCACGTCGCCTTCCCGCGCCTTGAGCAAGGCCCGGGCGATCGGCGAGATCCAGCTCACCTGGCCTTGCGCGCTGTCGGCCTCGTCGATGCCGAGGATGGTCACGGTGCGCTCCACGCCCGTGTCCTCCTCCGCATAGGTCACCGTGGCGCCGAAGAACACCTGGTCGTGGCCGTGGTGCAGCGACGGATCGGTGACCTCCGCGATCTCCAGCCGCTTGGTCAGGAAGCGGATGCGGCGGTCGATCTCGCGCAGCCGCTTCTTGCCATACAGGTAATCGCCGTTCTCCGAACGGTCGCCGTTGCTGGCCGCCCAGTGGACCACGTCGACCACTTTGGGCCGCTCCTCGTCGATCAGCTGCAGCAGCTCGCCACGCAGGCGCGCATACCCCTGCGGGGTGATGTAGTTCTTGCCGCCGGCCGGCAGCGGAGGCAGGCCGCCGCCCTCCTCGTCGTCGTCGGCGTCGGATTCGCGCGTGAACGCCTTGCTCATGGCCCGAGGATAGCCCGCAGCGCGGTCCCGGCGAAAAATCAAGGGGCGTATTTCGCAGGAATGGCGCCCAACTTTTGCGCCTCCGTGTTCAGGATGCGGTGAGCCGGCGCTTCCTAGAATGGGCGCTCACCACGACAACTGCCTTGAGCCCTCCTTCCGCCATCTTCGCTTCCGACGTTCCTGCCGTCGCGCTGCCGCGGCGCCGGCCGCTCGTGGCCGTGTTGCCGTTCACGCCCGCGGACGACGATCCGTCGCTGCGCCTGCTGGGCAACGACATCGCGGACCTGCTGCGCGAGCGCCTCGCGCAGGACCCGGCCGTCCAGGCCATCCTGATCAGTTCCGATTTCCTGGCCAAGGCACCGCCGCATGCCGTGGAGCTGATCTGCCGCGAACTGCGCATCGGCTACCTGATCTCGGGCCACTGCCATGCCACGGAGCCACGCGCCTCCCTGTACGTGGAACTGACCGACACCCGCGACTGGCATATCCGCTGGGCCCGCTTCTTCCGCGGCACCGCCCACACGCTGCTCGCCGACAGCGGCGCCGAGATGGGCCAGATGGTGGCCCACCTGCGGCGCGAACTGATCGAGCAGCCCCGGCGTTAGGGGGCTCCCCTCCGGTAAACGCGGGAAAGTCCGGGCCGTTTTCACCCCAATGGGTGATGTCTCGCTCTCCAGGTCATCCATAGCATGGATGCTCAGAGAGGAAAAAAGACCCCATGGCCAGCTATTTCGTCGCCTACCACGCGCCACCGATCGCCGAAGTCGCGGTGCATGACCGCGCCCGCTGCCCGCCGCACTGCTTCCTGGGCGGCGCCACGACGGAGTACCTGGGGGAATTCCTCGATACCGGCCAGGCGCTGGCCGTGGCGCGCCTGCGCTACGCCCACGCACGCGGCTGCCCGTCGTGCGAGCCGGTCCGCGTGCGCGCGTCGGCGCCGCCGTCGCTGGCACTGCCGACCGCACGCGCGTAACGCGCCTGCGGCCGCACCGCCGGCCGTCGGCGGGGAAGCGTCAACCCCGTCCTACGTCAACAGTTCGAAGGCCGCTCCGATACTGGACGCGGCATGCACTTCACCCCCGTCGATCTCCTGCTGGCCGCCATCCTGCTGTTCGGTGCCTGGCTGGGCTGGGTGCGCGGCTTCCTGTTCTCGGCGCTCGACCTGCTCACCCTGGTGGTCAGCCTCGCTGCCGCCTTCTTCGGCTACCGCGCCGCCAGTGGCTGGATAGGCGCCGTCGCTCCGGCGCTGGGCATCTGGATCGCGCCCCTGGGCTTCGTCGCCCTGTTCCTGCTGGTGCATGTGGTGCTCGGCAGCGTGGTGCTGCGGCTGCTCCTGCGCCTGCCGCGGACGGTGCACGCCAATGCGGCCAACCGCGTGCTCGGCCTCCTGCCCGGGTTGGCGAACGGAGCGATGTACGCCATCGTGGCGTCCGTGCTGCTGTTGGCCCTGCCGCTGGGAGCGCGGGTGGCCACCTGGGTGCACGAAAGCGCGCTCGCACCGCGGCTGGCCCGTCCCGCCGAGTGGGTCGAGGTGCAGCTCGCGCCGATCTTCGACCCCGCCCTGCAGCGCACGCTCGAAGCCGTGATCGTCGATCCTGGGTCGCGCGAGCGCATCGCGCTGCAGTTCCGGGTGAAGGACGGGCAGCCCCGCCCCGACCTCGAAGAACGGATGCTGGAGCTGGTGAACGCAGAGCGGCGCGCCCACGGGCTCAAGCCGGTGCGGCCCGATCCCATCCTGTCGGAGCTGGCCCGCGCGCACAGCCGCGACATGCTGGCCCGGGGCTACTTCGCGCACGTCACGCCCGAGGGCAACGACCTCAGCGAGCGCATGCAGCAGGCCCGCATCGGCTACCTGTCGGCCGGCGAGAACCTCGCCCTGGCGCCGACGCTCTCGACCGCGCACACCGGCCTGATGCACTCGCCCGGCCACCGCGCCAACATCCTGCGACCGCAGTTCGGCCGCCTGGGCATCGGCATCCTCGACAGCGGCGGGCACGGCCTGATGGTCACGCAGGACTTCCGGAACTGAACATGAAGGACACCGAGGCTTTCACCCCGACCCCGGCCGATCCGAAGGAAGCGGCGGAGTCGGCCGGCCTCGTCTACGTGAGCGACGAGGAGCGCGGCATCCGGCGCGAGCGCAAGAGGGAAGGCTTCACCTACTTCAAGCCCGATGGAGAGCCCCTGCGGGACGAAGCCGCGCTGGAGCGGATACGCAAGCTGGCCATCCCGCCGGCGTACACCGACGTCTGGATCTGCCCGAAGGCCAACGGCCACCTGCAGGCCACCGGCCGCGACGCGCGCGGCCGCAAGCAGTACCGCTACCACCCGCAGTTCCGCGAGGCGCGCGAATCCACCAAGTACGAGCACATGTTCGAATTCGCCCGCGCCCTGCCGGCGATCCGCGGGCAGCTCGCGCAGCACATGGCGCTGCGCGGCCTGCCGCGCGAGAAGGTGCTGGCCACGGTGGTGCACCTGCTGGAAACCACGCTGATCCGCGTCGGCAACGACGACTACGCGCGCGAGAACAAGAGCTACGGGCTGACCACCCTGCGCAACCCGCATGTGAAGGTCGAAGGCGCGGAGCTGCGCTTCCAGTTCAAGGGCAAGAGCGGCAAGACCTGGCGCCTGCAGGTGAAGGACCGGCGGATCGCGCGGATCGTGCGCGCCTGCCAGGACCTGCCGGGGCAGCGCCTGTTCCAGTACCGCGACGAAGCGGGCGAGGTCCGCGAGGTGACCTCGGCCGACGTCAATGCCTACCTCAGGGAGATCACCGGGAGCGACATCACGGCCAAGGACTTCCGTACTTGGGCCGGCACCGTGATGGCGGCGCTCGCGCTGCAGGAGTTCGAGGCCTTCGACACCCAGGCCACGCAGAAGAAGAACATCCGGCAGGCGATCGAGCGGGTGTCGGCGCGGCTCGGGAACACGCCGACCATCTGCCGCAAGTGCTACGTGCATCCCGAGGTGCTCAATGCGTACGTGGAAGGCAACCTGCTGCTGGAGATCAAGGGCGAGGTGGAGAAGGAACTGCGCGAGGACCTCGCCACCTTGAAGCCCGAGGAAGCGGCGGTGCTCGCCATGCTGGAAGGGCGGCTGAAGCGCTCGCTGGAAGGCTCGTTGAAGGAGAGCCTGGCGGCGGTGGAGGCGAAGGAGAAGAAGGAGAAAAAGCCGTCGTCCCCGCGCAGGCGGGGACCCAGGGAGCGCGCGTAGCGCGCGGGGCACCTGGATTCCCGCCTTCGCGGGAATGACGCGAGGGGGCGCGGGAATGACGCCAGGGGGCGCGGGAATGACGCGAGGAGGCGCGGGAAGGAAGGGAGGGGCACGGGAAGGAAGGGAGGGCGCACGGCAATGACGCGGCGCCGCCTGCGGGCGGGAGGTCACGGGAATGACACGATTGACACCCGGCGCGCCGCGGGCGCAACGTACGCGCCTTGCCGCGAAAGGAGCGCCTTCCATGCCTCGCTTCGTCGTCCTCGTGCGCCTGCTGCTCGTGGCCCTCGCCCTCGCCGGCGGTGGCGCCTTCGCCCAGTCGTATCCGAACAAGCCGATCCGCCTCGTGGTGCCCTTCCCGCCGGGCGGCTCGGCCGACGTGGTGGCGCGCTCGGTCGCGCAGGCCATGAGCCAGGGCCTGGGCCAGTCGGTGGTGGTGGAGAACAAGGCCGGTGCCGACGGCATCATCGCCAGCGAGGCCGTGATGAAGTCGCCGCCCGACGGCTACACGCTGCTGCTGGCCACCAACACGGCGTTCAACGCCGCGCCCATCCTGCACAAGGTGGTGCCTTACAACCCCGTCACGGACTTCACGCCGGTCGGCAAGGTGGGCAACTTCGGCTTCTTCGTGTTCGTGCACGACACGGTGCCGGCACGCAACCTCGCGCAACTCATCGAGCATGCGCGCGCCAACCCGGGCAAGCTCACCTACGGCTCGGGCAACAGCACCAGCATCATCGCCACCGCGCGGCTGGCGCAGCAGGCGAAGGTGAACCTCGTGCACGTGCCCTACAAGGGCGATGCACCCATGACGCTCGACCTGCTGGCCGGCCGCGTGCACATGGCGATCGCCACCGGCACGCTGCTGCCGCACGTCAAGGAGGGCAAGCTGCGCGTGCTGGCCACGCTGCTGCCGCAGCGCGCGGGCTCCCTGCCGGAGGTGCCGACGCTGCCGGAGTCGGGCGCCGAGCAGATCCCGCTGACGCCCTGGGCCGGCATCTTCGGTCCGGCGAAGATGCCCAGGGAGATCGTGGACCGGCTGGCGCGCGAACTCACCCGCGCGCTCGCGCAGCCGGACGTGCGCGCGCAGCTCGAGGGGGTGGCGTTCCAGCCGCAGGGTTCGACGGCGGAGGAACTGGCGGTGATGCTGCGCGAGCAGATCGAGATCTGGGCCCGGGCGGGGAAGGATGCGGGGATCGCGCCGCAATGACCTGTCTTCCTCCCTCCCCCTCCGGGGGAGGGAAAAAGCAAGCTACGCGTGCACCGCCGCGCCCGACCACGAGGACGCGCCTTCCTTCTTCTCCGCCGCGGCCCCCGGCTGCTGCTGCTGTTGCTGCGCCGCCAGCGCGTGGCGGCACTTCACCAGGATGCGCAGCACCTCGGCCACGCTCCAGGCCTGGGCCACGCAGCCGCGCGGCGTGAAGGGCGGCTCGGCGTCGAAGATCTCGCTGATCGAGCCGATGCAGGCCTCGCCCAGGTGGGCCGCGAAGCCGTCGATCAGGTGCTCGATGCCGCGGTTGTCGTCCGGGTACACCTTGAGCCAGGCGTCGGCGAAGGGGCCGGCCAGCCAGCCCCACACCGTTCCCTGGTGGTAGGCCGCATCGCGCGCCCGCAGGTCGCCGTCGTAGTTGGGCTTGTAGTCGGGATGGCCCGGCGCCAGCGAACGCAGGCCCACCGGCGTGACCAGCAGGCGCTGCGCGACATCGAGCACGCTGCGCCAGCGTTGCGGATCGAGCACGGGATGGGGCAGCGCGATCGAGAACACCTGGTTGGGGCGGATCGCCGGGTCGTCGCCGCCTTCGCCGTCGATCACGTCGTACAGGCAGCCGGTCTGCGGGTTCCAGAAACGCTGGTTGAAGCTGTCGTAGGTGCGCTGCGCATGCTGCGCCATCGTCTGCGCGTGCGCCTCGTCGCCTTCCTCGCGCAGCCAGCGCTCCATCAGGCGCAGCGCGTTGTAGAACAGCGCGTTCAGCTCCACCGCCTTGCCGCGCCGCGGCGTCACCACCCAGCCTTCCACCTTGGCGTCCATCCACGTGAGCTGGTAGCCCTCGGCACCCTGCTTCAGGAGGCCGTCGCGGTGGTCGACGCCGATGTTGAAGCGCGTGCCGCGCAGGTGGTGCTCGATGATCGAGCAGAAGGTGGGAATCGCGTGGCGCAGCGTCAGGCGGTCGCCCGTGACCTGCACGTACCGGTCCATCGCGTGGAAGAACCACAGTGTGGCGTCCGCCGTGTGGTACAGGCCCTCGTTCTGCCCCTCCGGGAACATGTTGGGGATCAGGCCGTCCTTCACGTAGTGCAGGAAGGTGCGCAGGATGTAGCCGGCCTCCGCGTGGCGGCCGGTGGTGAGCGTCAGGCCCTCCAGGCTGATCATGGTGTCGCGGCCCCAGTCCGTGAACCAGTGGTAGCCCGCGATCACGGTGCGGGCCTGGTCGCCTTCGGCCTGCGCGCGTGCCGCGTCGGCCTGGCGGCTGAAGGGCGCGATGATGAACTGGTCGGCCGCCAGCACCAGTTCCGCCGCGCGGCCGGTGCGCGCCGCCGGGTCCGCCTGCTCGATCAGCTTCTCGCGCCGCGCGTGTTCGGCCCGCAGGGCCTGCTGCGGGTTGAGCGCGTGGATCGTGTCCCAGCTCTCGGTGGAGGCGATCAGCGTGCATTCCTCGCCGGGCGCCAGTTCGGCCCGGAAGCGCCCGGGCGTCCACACGCGTCCGCGGGCCGCATAGCCGCGCGCCGCTTCGAGCCGGTAGAAGAACTCCTCGAAGTTGCCGCCCTCCAGCACCAGCTGCGCATCGCGACCGAGCAGCGTCATGCGCAGCGGCGGCAGTTGCGGGTTGCTTTCGGAGTGGACCTCGAAGCGGTTGCTCAGCACGTGCAGCCGGCACGGCTCGTCGTACGAATCCTCCACGGGATTCTCGTGGCCGCGGAAATGAAGGCGCGGGCGCAGGATCAGCCGCACGCCGTGGCCACCGGCGACCATGCGGTAGTTCAGGTGCACCGTGTTCTGGCCGTACGGCAGCAGGATGCGCTTCTCGATCACGGCGTCGCCGACGTGGTAGGTCCACACCGGCAGGCCCATCTCGAGGCGGAACTCGGTCAGGATGTCGGGCAGCTCGTACGGCCGCTCGGGCCGCTCCTCGCCGGCCACGCGGATCGTGCGGCGATCCGGCAGCCGCACCCATTCACCGAGGTGGCTGAGCATCACGGTCCGGCCGATCGGCGTCGGCAGTGCGGCGATCAGCAGGCCGTGGTAGCGGCGCGTCGCGACGCCTGCGACCGAGCCCGAGGCGTAGCCGCCCAGGCCGTTGGTCACCAGCCATTCGCGCGTCAGCAGGCGTTCGGGGGGCTCACTGTTGCCCCCCCAGGGCATCTTGTTCAGGATGGCTTCGGCCATCGGTTTCCTCCAGGCGAATGGAATTCACTTCGGCCGGCCGCGCGGCGCTCACGGGTGCGAGGACCGCGAGCGCATGCGCCGGCAGCCGCCAGCTGTGCTCGCCGTCCGGTTCGATCATCCCGTTGCCGCCCCAGCGCGGGTCCTCGCTGTGCCACAGCAGCTTCCAGCGCATGCCGTCCGGGGGCGCGAGCAGCGGCTCGGGCATGGGATAGAGCGGCAGCGTGGGACCCAGGTTCACCAGGACCAGGCGGTCGTCCCCCGCGTCGTCGAGGAAGCGCAGCAGGAAAGCTTCGGGCCCGAGCACCGCGCCGTGCATGCGCGTCGCGTCGGCACGGGCAAACACCGGATCCTCGCGCCGCAAGCGCAGCAGGTCGCGGTGCATGTCCAGCACCGGGGCGTTGCGTTCGCGTTCCACGTGGTCCAGCTTGCATCGTCGGAAGGTCTCCTCGTCGGCGGGCGAGGAAAGGAGCTTGCCACCTTCCTCGCTGGCGATGTTGGGAAACTGGGTCAGGAACTCACGCCGGCCCTTGCGGATCAGCCCGTCGAGTTCCTCCTCGTGCCGCGCGAAGTAGAGGAAGGGCGCGCTGGCCGCGAACTCCTGGCCCTGGAACAGCAGCGGCGTGCACGGCGTGAGCAGCATCAGCGCCGTGAGCGCGCGCAGGCGCCCGGGGCTGGTGAGCTGGTGGATGCGCTGGCCGCGGGCGCTGTTGGCCACCTGGTCGTGGTTCTGCAGGAACTGGATGAAGGCGGTGGCCGGCAGGTCGAGCGAGGGATGGCCGCGCCGCTTCTTCTGCCATGCGTACCACTGGCCCTGGTACAGGAAGCCCCATTTGAGCGAGGAGATCAGTTCCTGCGGCGTGCCGCGCGTTTCCGTGAAGTAGGCCTCGCAGGCGCCCGTCGCGGCGACCGTGGCACTGTGGTGGAAATCGTCGTTCCACATCGCGTCGAGGCCGTATCCGCCGCGCTGCGCGGGCCGCGCGAATTCGGCGTGCTGCGGCTCGTTCTCGGCGCTCAGGTAGATGCTGCGGCCGCCCGCCGCCGCGCGCGCGCGACGGGCGATCTCCACCACGATGTGCGTTTCGCTGGCGTCGAACAGGCACTGCGTCGCGTCGAGCCGCAGGCCGTCGAAGTGGAACTCGCGGATCCAGTACTCCGCGTTGCAGGCGAAGAACTCGCGCACCGGGCCGCTGTGCTCGCCGTCGAAGTTGATCGCCTCGCCCCATTCGTTCTGGTAGCGCTTGCTGATGTAGTGCGGCGAGAAGCGCGTGACGTAGTTTCCGCTGGGGCCGAAGTGGTTGTAGACCACGTCGAGGATCACGCCGAGGCCCAGTGCGTGGGCACGGTCGATGAAGTGGCGCAGTTCGTCGGGCGTGCCGTACAGGCGGGTGGGGGCGAACAGGTTGACGCCGTCGTAGCCCCAGCCGAAAGGTCCGTTGAACTCGTTGACCGGCATCACCTCGAGGATCGTGATGCCCAGGTCCTTCAGGTAGGGCAGGTGCTGCTCCGCGGCGGCATAGGTGCCCTCGGGCGTGAAGGTGCCGATGTGCATCTCGTACAGCACCTGGCCCTTCACGCCGACGCCGCGCCAGCCGGCGTCCTGCCAGGGGTAGCTGTCCGGCGCCACGACCTCGGACGGGCCATGCGGCCCCTCGGGTTGCCAGCGCGAGGCCGGGTCGGGGAAGGCCTCTCCGCCGTCGAGGCGGAAGCGGTAGCGCAGGCCCGGCTTCGCCTGTTCGACCAGGCCCGAGAAGTAGCCGTTGCCCTCGTGGCGCAGGGCGCTCGCCGCAGGCGCGTCGCGGCCTTCGAACACGACCTCCAGTTCGCGCGCCGCCGGCGCCCAGACGCGGAAATGGGTGCCGCTGGCAGGCCGGTATTCGGCCCCGACGGGAAGGCGTCTCTCTGTTGTCGTCACTTTTCAGCCGCTGCTTCGTGGGTCGGCTGAAATTGTGCAGTGCGCAAGCGCTGCCATGGGTGAGCGGCTGTGTCCGCTTCCGGCGGCAGTGCATGCAGGACGGGTCGCGCAGCCCCGGTCGCGCGGCCGCGGTGGCGGGCTACTGCAGCCGGATCTCGCCGTCGAAGTGCACCTGCAGCTTCAGGCCGGGGATCTCCAGCGTCATGCGGGCCGGGAAGGTCTCGGTGCCGGCGATCGCCTGGTCCTGCAAGGCGCGCGCGACGGCCTGTTCCATTTCACGTTGCGAGCTCACGCCGACCATCTTCAGGAACTTGCGCAGGCTGATGTTGAAGGCTTCGTCGTCCATGGCGGGTCTCTCCAAGGCAGGTTCCCGGATCATGGCGCATTTCCCCCGCCGCGGCAGCCAGGGCGCCGTTGATGCAAACTCGGCGGCATGCAGTATTCCGCGCTCGACTATCCGCTGCCCACACCGGCCGCGGGCCAATCCACGCCGGTCGCACCGGGCGTGCACTGGATCCGCCTGCCGATGCCCTACCGGCTCAACCACATCAACGTCTGGGCGCTGGAGGATGGCGACGGCTGGACGCTGGTCGACACCGGCGTGCGGACCGAGGAGACCGCGCTCGCCTGGCAGCACCTGCTGGCCAGCGCGCCCTTCGATCGCCCGCTGCAGCGGATCGTCGTCACGCACATGCACCCGGACCACATCGGCATGGCCGGCTGGCTGTCGCGCAAGTCGGGCGCGCGGCTGTGGATCTCGCGGCTGGAGTACCTCGCCTGCCGCGTGCTGGTGTCGGACACCAGCCGCGACGCGCCGCCCGACGCGGTGCGCTTCTTCCGCGAAGCCGGCTGGAGCGCCGATGCGGTCGACGAATACCGCGCGCGCTTCGGCAACTTCGGCAAGAACATCCACGCCCTGCCGGACAGCTTCCGCCGCATCGTGGACGGCGAAACCATCCGCATCGGTGCGCACGACTGGCACGTGGTGGCCGGCAAGGGCCACTCGCCCGAGCACTCGTGCCTGTACAGCCCGGAGCTGAAGCTGCTGATCTCCGGCGACCAGGTGCTGCCGCGGATCTCGTCCAACGTGTCGGTGCATCCGATCGAGCCCGACGCCAACCCGATGGCCGACTGGTTTCATTCGCTGGACGTGCTGGAGCGGCGCGTGCCCGACGACGTGCTGGTGCTGCCGGCGCACAACGAGTGCTTCCACGGGCTGCATGCGCGCATCGCGCAACTGCGCGACGGCCAGGCCGCGGCGTTCGACCGGCTGCGCGCGGCGCTGCGCGAACCCCGGCGCGTGCCGGAGACCTTCGAAGCCCTGTTCAAGCGCCCGATCCGCGAAGCCGACGGCCACCAGTTCAGCCTGGCGACCGGCGAGGCGATCGCCTGCCTGAACTTCCTGCTGCACGCCGGCGAGGCGCGCAAGGAGGTGCGGGAGGGGGTGGCGTGGTATTCGCTGGTGTGAAGACGCGTGCTGGCTTGAACGCGGCGCGGGGGTGAATGCGTCGCCGGCGTGAAACGCGTCGCGGCGTGAACGCGTAGGCTGGCGGTGAGCCGCGTAGCGCGAACCCCAGCGATGCGCGAAAGCGCTGGGGTTCCGGCGCTTCCGCGCGTCACCGCCAGCCTACGTCCCGGCGCACGGCCAGAGATTCAGCGCGCGACAGGCATTCAGCGCCCAGCCAACAGCGACACCAGCTCCGGCACGAACGCCTGCGGCGTCGACTTCGCCAGCGCGCCTTCCAGCGTCGCCAGCACCGCCGCCGCGACTTCCTTCGCCGCGCCCGCATCGGTCGCCATCGCGTTGTAGTAGTCCAGGTCCTTGCGCGCATTGGCGATGGTGAAGCGCAGGCCGCCCGGATCGCCCGAGAGCAGGTAGGGCTTGATGCGCTCCAGCGCGATGCCGCCGCCCCCGCCCTTGGCGAGCACGTCCACGAAGGCATCGGCCGCCACGCCGTTGCGCTGTGCGCAGGCCGCCGCTTCGGCGATCAGGGTCACCATACCCAGCGAGACGTAGTTGTGCAGCAGCTTCATGCCGTGCCCCGCGCCCACCGGGCCCACGTGCGTGATGTTCTCGGCGAAGCAGCGCAGCACCGGCCGGCACTCCTCCAGCAGTGGCGCGTCGCCGCCCACGAGCAGGTTCAGGCGCCCCTCGGCGGCCTCCTTGGGCGTGCGCGTCATGGGCGCATCGAGGAAGCGGGCGCCGGCCTGCTGCACCGCCTGCGCGACGCGCAGCGTCGACGACGGGATGGCGGTCGAACAGTCGATCACGATGCTGCGGGGGCGCAAGCCTTCCAGCAGCCCGCCCGGACCCAGCACCACGGCCTCGACCTGCGGCGAGCCGGTGAGCACGGTGATCACCACGTCCGAGGCCGCCGCCAGTTCCTTCGTGCTCGTGAACCCCTGCGCACCGCCGGCCTTCAGGGCGTCCAGCGGCTGGTTGCCGGGGTGCTCGAACAGCGCCAGCGCGTAGCCGTTCTTCTGCAGGTTGCTTGCGATGCCGTGGCCCATCAGGCCGATGCCCACCATGCCGATCTTCTTCATGCACTCGTCTCCTGGGCGCGCATCGTAACGCGACCCGGGGGCGAGCCGTCGATGGATCACGGGACGAGGGCGCAGTCGCGGCCGATGGATCAGGCGCGCAGGCCTTGCGCCACCGCGGCGACGTGGGTGTCGGCGCTGCGGCGCACGCGGTTGATGTCTTCGAGCGAGGTGAAGAGGAAGGTGCCCTGGTGCAGGTCGACCCCTGCGTACCACTGGCAATAGGCGGTGTCGCCGCCTACGGCACGCACCACCATCGGCGGCCCGCCGGCCTTCAGGCGCACGACGTCCCCTGCTTCGAACTGCAACGGCTTCTGCACCGCAGGATTCTCGTCGGCTTCATCCCGCGGCGACGCGGGTCAAGGCAGCGCCGGCGCGTAGGACGGCGCTGACGCATGACGGGGAAACGGGCCGTCGACGCCTACTTTCGTTCGCGTGGCCGACCGAGCGCGCATCCCTGGCCGGTTAGCATCCGCGCGTGATGGACCTCCTGGCGCACCGCGCCTACCTGCGCTTCTGGTGCGCCCGCGTGTGCGGCACCGCCGGCAACCAGATGCTGATGCTGGCGGTCGGCTGGCACCTGTACGACCTGACCCATTCGGCGTGGGACCTGGGCCTGGTCGGCCTGCTGCAGTTCGCGCCCGCCGTCCTGGTCACCCTGCCGGCCGGCCACGTGGCCGACCGCCTGCACCGCGCGCGGCTGGCGGCCGCCTGCATGCTGGCGCAGGCGGTGGTGGCCGCGCTGCTGTGGAGTTCGGCGCTGGGGGGATTCGCCTCGCGCGAGCTGCTGCTCCTGGCCGCCGTCATGCTCGGTGCGGCGCGCCCGTTCCAGATGGCCGCACAGCAGGCGCTGCTGCCGGCGCTGGTGCCTGCGGGGCTGCTGGCGCGCGCCACCGCCTTCAGTTCCAGCGGCACCCAGGCGGCGATCATCACCGGGCCGGCGGTCGCCGGACTGCTGTTCGCCGGCGGCGTGGACGTGGTGTACGCGAGCTGCTTCGCCCTGCTGCTGGCGGCGGCGCTGTCCTGCGCCGCGGTGCGCTACGAGCACCTGCCGCCGCCGCGCGAGCCGGTCTCGCTGCAGACGCTGCTGGCCGGTGCGTACTGGATCCGCCGCCATCCGGTCGTGTTCGGTGCCGTGTCGCTGGACCTGTTCGCCGTGCTGCTGGGGGGTGCCACCGCGCTGCTGCCGATCTTCGCGCGCGACATCCTGGCGGTCGGCCCGCAGGGGCTGGGCATCCTGCGCTCGGCGCCGGCGCTCGGTGCGCTGCCCATGGGGCTGGCGCTTTCGCGCTGGCCGCCGCACGAGATGCCCGGGCGCAAGCTGCTGGTCGCGGTGGCGGTGTTCGGCGCGTGCATGCTGGTGTTCGGCCTGTCCACCTCGTTCTGGCTGTCGGCGCTGGCGCTGGCGATCTCGGGCGCGGCCGACATGGTGAGCGTGGTGGTGCGGCAGACGCTGGTGCAGCTGGAAACCCCGCCGGACATGCGCGGGCGCGTGGCCGCGGTCAATTCGCTGTTCATCGGCGCCAGCAACCAATTGGGAGAATTCGAGTCGGGCGCGACGGCGGCGCTGATCGGCCCGGTGGGCTCGGTGGTGGCCGGCGGCGTCGGCACCATCCTGGTCGCCTGGGCCTGGGGCCGGTCCTTTCCCGCGCTGGCCCTGCGCCCGACGCTGACCGAAATCCCCACCGCGGGCAGGGCCGGGACGCCCCGCTAAGCTGCGCCATCCTCGCCGAAGGAGCCGCCATGCCGCCTCGCCTGACCCCGCAGGATTTCGACCAGGAAGTGCTGATCCTCTTCGACGCCTACGTGCACGGCGACCTCGACCGCCGCGGCTTCCTGGAACAGGCGCAGCGCTTCGCCCGGGCCGGCGTCACGGCCGCGGGCCTGCTGGCGGCGCTCAGCCCCGACTTCGCCGCCGGCCAGCAGGTTCGGCCGGACGACGCCCGGCTGAAGACCGAGCGGGTGACCATCCCCTCGCCTTCCGGCAACGGCACGATCCGCGGCTACCTGGCACGTCCGGCGGCGGCGGGCACGAAACGCCTGCCGTCCATCCTCGTGATCCACGAGAACCGCGGCCTGAACCCGCACATCGAGGACATCACGCGCCGGCTGGCGCTCGACGGCTTCATGGCGCTGGCGCCGGACGCGCTCACGCCGGTGGGCGGCTACCCGGGCGACGAGGACAAGGCCCGCGCCGCCTTCGCCACGCTGGACCAGCCGAAGACGCGCGAGGACTTCCTCGCCGCGGCCGCCTGGCTGCGCGCCCGCAGCGACGGCAGCGGCCGCATGGGGGCAGTCGGCTTCTGCTACGGCGGCGGCATCGTGCACTGGCTCGCCACGCGCCTGCCGGACCTGGCTGCGGCCGTGCCCTTCTACGGCAACACGCCGCCGCCGGAAGATGCCGCCAAGGTGCGCGCACCGCTGCTGGTGCACCTGGCCGGGACCGACGAGCGCATCAACGCGGCCTGGCCCGCCTACGAGGCCGCGCTCAAGGCCGCGGGCGCCCGGTACGCCGTCCACCAGTACGCCGGCACGCAGCACGGATTCAACAACGACACCACGCCGCGCTACGACCCGGCGGCCGCGAAGCTGGCCTGGGAGCGCACGATCGCCTTCTTCCGCAGCCATCTCGGGACCGCCTGACCTCGCGCACGGCGGGCACCGGCGCGCTGACAGCATGTGCAAGCCTGCTGGGCTACCATCGCTGCAGAGTGAATGTCGAAGATAGCTACCGCGAGCTGGGGCTCACGCCCGATTCCACCGACGCCGAGGTGAAGGCCGCCTGGCGCCGCATGGCCGCGCGCTGGCACCCGGACCGCAACGGCAGCCCGCATGCGCTGCGCAAGATCCAGCGCATCAACCGCGCGCTGGAGGAGATCCGGCGCTTCCGCGCCAGCGGCTTCGGCCCGGTGACGGAAAGCGGCTTCCCCTTCGATGCCGGCGCGGCGCCCCAGGCGCGGTCGGCGCCGGAGCGCACGCTGCAGCACACCGTGCGGCTCACGCTGGAAGAGGCGCTCGCCGGCTGCATCAAGGACCTGGAAGGCGAAGTGGTCGAGGACTGCATCGCCTGCGGCGCGAGCGGCTGGCACAAGCATGCGACCGAGTGCAGCGAATGCGCCGGCACCGGCCAGGTGCGCCAGGCGCTGTGGTTCTCCTGGGTGTCGCCGCTGGTGCAGTGCAAGGCCTGCGAGGGCAGCGGCGCGGTGCGCCACGCCTGCGCACTGTGCGGGGGCAGCGGCAAGGCCGCGGCGCGCAGGTACCGCTGCCGCGCCCGCATCCCGGCAGGCGTGCGCGCGGGCGACCTGCTGCACGTGTCGGCGCGGCTGCAGGGGCCCCAGGCGAGCGAGAAGGTGGCGCTGCAAGTGCGGGTGGAACTGCTGCCGCACGCGTTCTTCACGCTCGACGCCGACGGCACGGTCCGTTGCGAACTGCCGGTGGACGGCTTCGCCTGGGTGGCCAACCGCTGGATCGAAGTGCCGACGCCCGCGGGGCTGCAGCAGATGCGCCTCAAGCGCGGCTACCACACCTACCGCATCAAGGGCCAGGGCTTCCCGGGCGAGGAAGGCGAACTGGCCGATTGCATCGTCACCGTGGTGCCGCTCTTTCCCGAGGAATTCAGCAAGGCGCAGGAAGCGCAGATCGACAAGCTGATCGCCGGCAACACGCGGGCCGCCGGCACCAGCGCGCACCGCCGCGCGGCGGCCTGGCAGCAGGCGGTCAAGGACTGGCAGGCGCACCATCCGACGGCCGCCCCCGAAGCGAAGGCAAATCCATGAAATGCTGCGTCGTCGGCGCCGGTGCCATCGGCGGCCACCTGGCGGTGAAACTGTGCCGCGCCGGGCACGAGGTCGCCGTGATCGCGCGCGGCCCGCAACTCGCCGCGATCCGGGCCGCGGGGCTGGTGCTGGAACAGGGCGGGCAGGCGCTGCACGCCGACGTCCGCGCCGCGGAAGGATCCGGGGAACTCGGCGTCCAGGACGTGGTGTTCGTCACCACGAAGGCGACCGCGCTGGCTTCCGTCGTGCCGCTGCTGCCGCCGCTGGTGGGCAGCGCCACACGCGTGGTGTTCATCCAGAACGGCATCACCTGGTGGTATCCGCTCGGCCTGCCGGCAGCCCACCCGCGGCCGGCGCAGGTTCCGGTGTTCGCGCTGGCCGAGCGCTTCCTCGCCTTCCTGCGCCCCGAGCAGGTGCTCGCCGGCGTGATCTACAGCGCCAACGAGGTGCTGCGCCCCGGCGTGATCCGCAACAATTCGCCGGTGGGCACCAACGTGGTGGAACTCGGTGCGCCGGACGACGGCGACAGCGCGCCGCTGCGCGCGCTGCGCAGCGCGCTGGAAGCAGCCGGTATCGCCGCGCCGCCGATCGCGCAGATCCGCGCCTCGCTGTGGCGCAAGCTGGTGCTCAATGCCAGCTCCTCGTCGTTGTGCGTGGCGGTGGAAAACCCGGCGGCCATCGCCACCGACGCCCGCGTGCAGGAAACGATGCTGCGCATGCTGCACGAGTGCCTGGCGATCGCCGCCGCGCACGGCTACGACGTCGGGCCGGGCTTCGACTTCGAGCGCTGGACGCAGCGCCGCACGGCCCACAAGCCCTCGATGCTGCAGGACTTCGAGGCGCGCCGGCCGATGGAGATCGGCGAGATCGTGCTGGCGCCGCTGGCCTTCGCGCGCGCCGCCGGCCTGGCCACGCCGACGCTGGATGCCGTCGGCGCGATCGCCGCCCGGCGCGCGATCGACCAGGGCCTCTACACGCCGGCCTGAGCGGCTTTGCGCGCCGGTACCAGCGCTACGCGTAGCTGTAGAACCCGCGGCCCGTCTTGCGCCCCAGGCGGCCGGCGGCCACCATTTCCTTGAGCAGCGGCGCCGGGCGGTACTTCGGATCGTTGAAGCCTTCGTAGAAGACGTTCATCACCGACAGCATGGTGTCCAGGCCGATCAGGTCGGCCAGCGCCAGCGGTCCGATCGGCTGGTTGCAGCCCAGGCGCATGCCGGTGTCGATGTCTTCCGCGCTGGCCAGCCCTTCCTGCAGGGCGAAGATCGCCTCGTTGATCATCGGGCAGAGGATGCGGTTGACCACGAAGCCGGGGCTGTTCTTCGCCACGATCGGCGTCTTGCCCACCAGCTTCGCGAAGGCCTGCGCCTGCGCCAGCGTCTCGCCGGCCGTCTGCATGCCGCGGATCAGTTCCAGCAGCTGCATGACCGGCACCGGATTGAAGAAGTGCAGGCCGATGAAGCGCTCGGGCCGCGAGATCACGGCGGCCAGCTGGCTGATCGAGATCGAGGAGGTGTTGGTGGCGATGATCGCCTCCTTGCGCACCAGGGCGTCGATCTGGCGCAGGATGCGCAGCTTCAGGTCGAGGTTCTCGGTGGCCGCCTCGATCACGATGTCCGCCGGCGCGATGGCCGCATAGTCGGTCGTGCCCTCGATGCGACCGAGAATGGCGCTGCGCTCGTCGGCGCTGATCTTCTCCTTGCTCACCAGGCGCGCGAGGCTCTTGCCGACCGTGTCGACGCCGCGCTGCACGGCGGCCTGGTCGACGTCGACCATCGTCACGCGCAGGCCGGCCTGCGCGCACACCTGGGCCACGCCGTTGCCCATGGTGCCGGCGCCTATCACTGCGATGTGGGGGTTGCTCATTGGCTTGTTCCTTCCGTGGGTGCAGCGTGGATCGTAGCAAGCGCGGCTAGGATGCCTGTTGATGCCAGACATTGAACCCCGCTCCGCGCGGCTGCCGTCCTGGGCCTGGGCCCTGGGCTACCTGGCGGCCTACGTGCTGCTGGATTGGGCCAGCTACTTCCGGCCGGTGCCCGGGTTCAACATCACGCCATGGAATCCGCAGCAGGCCGTCGCCATCGCGCTCCTGATCCGCGCGCCACGCAAGGCGTGGCTGGTGTTCGCCGGCTTGCTGCTGGCGGAGCTGGTGGTGCGCGGCCTGCCCGCCGAGAGCCTCACGATGCTGGCCGCCGCCGCGGCGCTGACGCTCACGTTCTCCGCCATCGCGCAGGCGCTGCGCCGCACGCTGGACCTCGATTTCCCGCTGGCCCGCCACCGCGAGCTGCTGTGGCTGGCCGTGTCGGTCACGGCAGGTTCGCTGGCCAGCGCGGTGCTCTACGTGCTGATCCACTCCGGCAGCCTGTCGGCCGCAGCGCTCGCCCGCGATGCGGTGATCCGCTACTGGGTCGGCGACGCGGCGGCGGTGCTGGTGCTGCTGCCCGTGCTGCTGCTGACCCTGGCACCGGCGCGGCGCGACGGGCTGCTGGGGGTGCTGCGCAGCCCCGCATGGTGGGCCGGCGCGGCGCTGACCTGCACGGCCCTGTGGGTGGTCTTCGGCCGCGGCGAACAGGACTACTTCAAGTTCTTCTACCTGCTGGTGCCGCCGGTGGTCTGGGCCGCCGTGCGCTTCGGCGTGCAGGGCGCGGTGCTGTCCACCCTGTTCACGCAGGCCGGCCTGCTGGCGGCGGCGCAGCTCGCGCTGCGGCACGACCTCACCCTGTTCGAGCTGCAGGTGCTGATGGCCGCGACCGCGATGACGGGCCTGCTGCTCGGGGTGGCGGTGGACGAACGCGCGCGCGCCGAGGCCGACCTGCGCGCCAGCCTGCGTTTTTCGGCGGCGGGCCAGATGGCGGCGGCGCTGGCCCACGAACTGAGCCAGCCGCTCACCGCCCTGAGCAACTACGCGGATGCATGCCAGGCGCTGGCGGACCAGCCGACGCCGCTGGACGGCGAGCGCCGCGCGCAGCTCACGCAGGTGCTGGGCAAGCTGGTGGCGGAGGCCCGCCGCACGGGCGCCGTCACGCGCCGGCTGCGCGACTTCTTCCGCTCCGGCGCCACTTCGCTGCAGCCGACGTCGATCCCGGCGCTGGCGCACGAGACGCTGGAAGCGCACCAGGAGTTCGCCCAGCGCCTGGGCGTGCAGTTGCAGGCCGACACCGACGGCGGGCTGCCGGCGCTGCGCGTGGATGCGATCCAGATCGCGGTGGTGCTGCGCAACCTGCTGGCCAACGCCATCGAGGCAGCCGCGCAGGCCGGCGCCGGCGGCAGCGTGCTGCTGCGCGTGGCGCCCAGCGAAGGCGGCGTGCGGGTCGACGTGATCGACAGCGGCCCGGGGGTGGAGCCGCAGCGCCTGCGCGCGCTGTTCGACGCTCCGGCCTCCGGCAAGCAGGGCGGACTGGGCGTGGGCCTGAGCATCTGCCGCAGCATCGTGGAAAGCCACGGTGGCAAACTCTGGGCCGGGGCCGGCCCGGGCGGCCGCTTCTGCTTCACCCTGCCGCGCAATGAGTTCGACCCCGCCCCCGCCGTCCCTGCCGTGTGACACCGTCTACGTGGTGGACGACGACGCGTCGGTGCGCGATTCGCTGTCGCTGATGCTGAGCCTGCGGGGCTTCGCCACGGCGACCTTCGGCAACGCGGAGGACTTCCTGGCCACCGCGCGGCCGGAGTGGCGCGGCTGCGTGCTGGCCGACATCCGCATGCCGGGGATGTCGGGGCTGGACCTGCTGGACGAAGTGCGGCGGCGCTTTCCCGGCCTGGCCGTCGTGGTGGTCACCGCGCACGGCGACGTCGCCGCGGCGCGCCGCGCCTTCCTCGGCGATGCCGCGGATTTCGTCGAGAAGCCCTTCGACAGCGGCCACATCCTGGCCGCCATCGCCAACGCCAGCGCCAGGCTGGCCGCGCAGGCCGGGCGCCAGCCGCGCGTGCCGCGGGGCCGGCTGCCCGGCGAAGTGCTCACCGAGCGCGAACGGCAGGTGCTCGAACTCCTGATGCAGGGGCTGCACAACCGGCAGATCGCCAGCCAGCTCGGGATCAGCCCGCGCACGGTGGAAGTGCACAAGGCGCGCGTGATGGAAAAGCTCGGCGTCTCCAGCATGGTGGAACTGGTGCGCCTGCACGACGGCCCCGCCGGCTGACACGTACGGGCAGTCCGTACGCGTTGCCCTGATCCCCCGGAGGCGCCCCGGCGGTAGCCTGCAGGGTCAATGACTGCCGCCGTCCAGTGGATCGCGGGCGCGCTGTTCGCGCTCGCGATCCTGCATACCTTTTCCAGCAAGTACTTCCAGCGCCTCGCGCACACACAGCCCGCCCATGCCGGTTTCTGGCACCTGCTGGGCGAGGTGGAAGTGGTGTTCGGCTTCTGGGCCATCGTGCTGGTGGCCCTGATGATCGCCCTGCAGGGCCGCGTCGCCGCCACCCAGTACGTCGATTCGCGCGACTACACCGAGCCCATGTTCGTGTTCGCGATCATGGTGGTGGCCGGCAGCAAGGCGGTGCTGCAGGTGGCCCGCGCGATCGCGGCGCTGCTCGCGCGGGCGGTGCCGGCCCGGGGCGCGATCGGCCTGTACCTCGTCACGCTGGTGATCGTGCCGCTGATGGGATCCCTCATCACCGAGCCGGCGGCGATGACGCTGGCCGCCCTGATGCTGCGCGAGCAGGTGTACAGCAAGCAGGTGTCCACGCGCCTCAAGTACGTGACGCTGGGCGTGCTGTTCGTGAACATCTCCATCGGCGGCACGCTCACGCCCTTCGCCGCGCCGCCGGTGCTGATGGTGGCCGGCAAGTGGGGCTGGGGCTTCCTCGACATGTTCACCCTGTTCGGCTGGAAGTCCGCCGTGGCCGTGTCGGTGAACGCCGCCAGCGTGGCGTTCTTCTTCCGCCGCGAGCTGGCCGGCATCGCGCCCTCGTCCACTCGGGGCCCGGCGCCGCTGTCCGCCGGCATCCTCGCGATCCACATCGCCTTCCTGGCGGGCATCGTCGTCTTCTCGCATCACCCGGCGGTCTTCATGGGCCTGCTGCTGCTGTTCCTCGGCTTCGCCACCGCCTACCCGCAGTTCCAGGACCGGCTGATGCTGCGCGAAGGGCTGCTGGTCGCGTTCTTCCTGGCGGGGCTGGTGGTGCTGGGCGGGCACCAGCAATGGTGGCTGTCGCCGCTGCTGCAGGGGATGGACGAGACCGCCGTGTACTACGGCGCAACCGCCCTGACCGCGGTGACCGACAACGCGGCGCTCACCTACCTGGCTTCGCTGGTCGACGGCCTGAGCGAGGAGTTCAAGTACTCGGTGGTCGCCGGCGCCGTGACGGGCGGCGGCCTCACGGTCATCGCGAATGCGCCGAACCCGGCGGGCTTCGCGATCCTGCGTTCGCACTTCCAGGACGAGGCGATCCATCCGCTGGGACTGTTCCTGGCCGCACTGCCGGCCACGCTGGTTGCCGTGGCGGCGTTCCGGCTGCTGTAGGAGATTGCAATGTCCGAATGGCTCGACGAACTGGCCAACTGGTGGGCCGCGCTGCCGCCCGAATGGATGTTCCTGATGCTGCTGCCGCTGGCGGTGGGCGCCGCCGGCCTGCTGGTGGACTGGGGCGATCGCGGCCGCGGCCGGCAGCGCCAACCCGCGCCCAAGCCGCTCGCGCCGCTGCGTCGACGGCACCGCCACCGCGGCGCGCCCTGAGCTTCAGCGCCGCAAAGGTGCGAGCAGGTGCGCGAGGCCGTTGTGGTCGATCTCGTGCATGAGGGCCAGCAGGCGCCCCAGTTCGCCCGGCGGAAAGCCTTCGCGCGCGAACCAGTTCAGGTAGTTCCCCGGCAGGTCCGCGATCAGCCGGCCCTTGTACTTGCCGTAGGGCATCTCGACTTCGACCAGCCGCGTCAACGGATCCGCCATGGCGCGATTGTGCCCGCCACCATAATCCGGCCCTTGAAGGAGGGGCGATGGACCGGCTGCAGTCGATGCGGGTGTTCCAGCAGGTGGTGGAGGAAGGCGGCTTCGCGGCGGCGGCGCGCAAGCTGGGCCTGGCCACCGCCGTCGTCTCCCGGCTGGTGAGCGACCTGGAGCACCACCTGGGCGTGCGCCTGCTGCAGCGGACCACCCGCAGCCTGTCGCTGACGCAGGCCGGCGAAACCTACCTGGAGCGGCTGCGCGTGATCCTCGGCGAGGTCGACGCGGCCGAGGCGATGGTGCAGGACCAGAGCCGCGAGATGAGCGGCACCGTGCGGGTCCTGGCGCCTCCCATCGTCGCGGTGCACCTGCTGGCGCCCGCGGTCGTCGGCTTCCAGCGCGCGCACCCGAACGTGCACATCGACCTGCACGTGGAGGATTCTCCCGATCCGGCGGTGCACGAATACGACCTGGCCGTCCTGAGCGGGGCGACCACCATCGATCCCGGCTTCATCGCCCGCACCGTGATCCACAGCCACTCGGTGTTCTGCGCCTCGCCGGGCTACCTGCGCGAGTGCGGCGAACCCGCGGCGCCGGAGGACCTGCTGCGCCATCGCGTGCTGCGCCTGCGGCTGCCGGGCGCCAAGCTCGGTCCCCTGCGGCTGATGGACCCCGGCCACGCGGACCACGCGCTGGAAGTGGACGTGGTGTCGGCCTTCACCGCCAACCACGGCGACACGCTGCTGCGCGCCACGCTGGAAGGCGGCGGCATCAGCAGCCAGCCGGTCGACGTCGTCGAGGCGCTGCTGAAGGAAGGGCGGCTGCAGCGCGTGCTGGCTCCCTGGATCACGGCGCGACTGAGCCTGCTGGCGGCCATGCCCAGTCGCAAGTTCATGCCCTCGCGCACGCGCGCCTTCCTGGAGTTCTTGGTGGCGCATGCGCGGCAGACGGTGGCGGGGCTGGACATCGACGTGCCGCAGCCGTGATCCGTCGTCCTCGCGCAGGCGTGGACACGGTCGGGTCGTTGTTGCTGTTTCAGCAAAGGCCCGATGCGCAGCGGGCGACATTCCGGCTCCGGCCGACTGACCTGCATCAATCGGCGTGCATAGGGGGGATTCCAGAATTCCCGTATCCCGCCGTCGGGTACCCGTTCCCAGCATCATTGCGGACCTTGTGCGTAAACGCACATCGCATGGCCGGGCAGGTTCCCTACAGTGCGGGCTGCGCTGGCGGCACCCACCCGCCTCCCCGAACCGATCATTCCACCCTTCGAACCTGAGAGACAAACGCATGACCCTCCGCAGCACCGTCGCCATCGCCATCGCCGCCGCCGGCCTGGCCCTTTCCACCGTCACCTTCGCCGACGGCCCGACCGCCCCGAACGCGGGCGCCGCCGCCCCGGCCGGCACGTACAAGGTGGACCCGGCCCACTCCGGCGCCTTCTTCGAGATCGGCCACATGGGCGGCATCAGCCGCTTCATGGGTCGCTTCAACGACATCGCCGGCGACCTGGTGGTGGACGCGCCCGAGAAGAGCAAGATCAACGTCACGATCAAGACCGACAGCGTGGACACCAACCACGACGGCCTGAACAAGCACCTGAAGAGCCCCGACTTCTTCAACGCCGTGCAGTTCCCCAACCTGACCTTCACCTCCACCGCCATCAAGCTGGATAACAAGGGCGAAGGCACCGTGGCCGGCAACCTCACGCTGCACGGCGTGACCAAGCCCGTGACCCTGAAGCTCAAGCACATCGGCGCCGGCAAGGGCATGAAGGGCGAGCAGCGCGTGGGCTACGTCGCCACCGGCTCGATCAAGCGCACCGATTTCGGCATGAACTACGCCGTCCCGGGCGCCGCCACCGACGAAGTCGACCTGCGCATCGGCATCGAAGCGATCAAGCAGTAATCCGAAGTCCCGGCCGGCCCCCGCGGGGCCGGCCCTCTCCCAACCGAAGGAGTCGTCATGCCCGAGAGTTCCCTCGTGCTGCAGTTGCTGTGGCAGAGCGCGCTCGTCCCCGCGATCGTGGCCCTGGCCCTGCTGGCTGCCAGCCGCGCCCTGCGCCTGAACGCGGTGGTGGCCGTGGCCGCCGCCTTCGTCGCTTCCTATTTCGCGACGCTGCACGCGCAGTGGTCGCTGGTGCCCCACGTGGCGCTGGACTGGCTGCCCTGGATCGCCGTCGGCGCTGCCGCGGCGGCCGTGGGCGTCGAGCGCACCACCGGCGCGACCCGCCTGGCGCTGCGCCTGGTCGTCGGCCTCGTGACGGGCGGCATCGTGGCCTGGGGCGCGCTCGCCAGCCTGGGCCTCGGCCATGCCGTCCTGGCCGTCGCCGTGGCGGCGGTGCTGGTCACGCTGGTCTGGAGCGCCTTCGCGGCGGTGCCCGAGGGCGGCGCCCGCAGCCCGCTGTTGCTGGCCGTCGTGGCCGGCGGCACCGGCCTGTCGCTGATGCTCGATTCCAGCCAGCAGATCGGGCAACTCAGTGGCGCGCTGGCCGTCGCCCTGGCGGCCTGCATGCTGGTCAACCTGCCGAGGACGCGCGTGCCCTTCCCGCCCGCCGCCGCCGGTGCCGTGACGGTGCTGCTGGGCGCGCTGATCCTGAACGCCCACCTGTATGCCGGCTTCTCGCTGGGTTACGTGGCGCTGCTGGTGATCGCGCTGCTGGCCGACAGGCTGCTGGCCGCCGGTGTGCGCCTGCGGGGCCGCGACCTGCATCCGGGCTCGTGGATCCCCTCGGCGGTGCTGACGGTGATCCCCGTGATCGCGACGCTCGCGATGGTCCTCATCGCCGCGCAGGAGCACGGCGGGTACTGAGAAGACTGCGCTTCGAAGAAGTAAAGCCGCCGGCGCGCGCCGGCGGCTTTTTCATTTGTGGACGTGACCCTCGTGCCCCGCTTGCGCGTCATGGCCATGGTCCGCCACCTGGGCATCGAACCACCTGTGGATCGCGCGCACGAGTGCGCGGTCCGCGCTGGTGAAGGCCAGCTCCGCGCCCGCAGGCACTTCCCGGTAGGCGACGCGCACCGCACCGGGCGGGGCGGCCTGCAATTCGTGCAGGCCCGGCATGTCGTGGCCGTGGATGTGCGCGGGGCCGGAGAAATCCCGCCGCCTGAACTGCCCCTGGATCTCCTGGAGGTGCTCGCGAACCAGCCGCACCTGCTCGCGATCCTTGCTGCGCCGGGCCACCACCTTCTGGACGCCGCCGGTCTTCGTCTTCGTGAACACGTGCAGCGTCGCCGCCAGGTCGAAGGGCATCACGTCCTTGCCGCGTCCGGAGACCTCCGCCTGCCGTTCGGCCATGTGCCGCGCGTGGTCGGCGTGCTGGTGCGCGCCGTGGTCGGTGCCGGATTGGGCGCAGGCGCTGCCGGCGGCGAGGGCTGCCGCCAGGGCGAAGCTCGCGGCGGGCACGGTGAAGGTGGGTTTCATGGCTGGATGGTAGCCGCCCAGCGGGCCAGGATCGCGTCGCGCGCCTGCGGGTTGCAAAGGTGCTCCGGCAGCGCGCCGCGGAACATCGCGCGCAGCTGCGCCAGCACGCCCTCGCCCATGCGGCGGGTGCTTTCGCGCGTCATGCCGGCCAGGTGCGGCGACAGCAGCACGTTGGGCAGCGCGCGCAAGGGCGAGTCCGCCGGCAGGGGCTGGGTCGCGAACACGTCGAGCGCGGCACCGGCGAGGCGGCCCGAGCGCAAGGCTTCGGTGAGCGCAGGCTCGTCCACCACCGGGCCGCGCGCCACGTTCACCAGCCGCGCGCCCGGCTTGAGCTGCGCGAATTCGGCCGCGCCGATGAGGCCGCGCGTCTGCTCCGTGAGCGGGCAGGCCAGCACCACGTAATCCGCTTCGGGGAGCGCCTGCTGCAGGGACACGTAGCGGACCAGCTCCGTGTCCTGCGCGGGCGTCCGACGCACGCCCAGCACGCGCATGCCGAAGCCGGCGGCGCAGATGCGGGCCAGCGCGTGCCCGATGCTGCCCATGCCGACGACGGCCAGCGTCTTGCCGCCCAGGTCCGTCGCGCCGTCGGAGAGCTGGCGCGCCGCGCCCCAGCCTTGCGCGCGCAGCGTGTGGTCGATGCGCGGCAGGTGGCGCGCCAGGTTCAGCATCTGGCCGACGGCGTATTCGGCCACGGTCAGCGCATTCACGCCGGGTACGTTGGCCACCGCGACGCCGTGGCGGCTGGCCTGCGCCAGCGGAATCATGTCGAGGCCGGCGCCATGGCGCACCGCCGCGCGCATGCGGGGGGCGTACTCGAAGATGTCCTCCGGCAGCGGCGCGCGCACGACGAGGTAGTCGGCGTCGCGCACTTCCCGCCGCAGCGTTTCGGCATCGAGTGCGCTTGCGATGCGCACCTCGGCGTGCCGGGCGAGTTCGGCGCTGACAGCGGGATCGATCGGATTGGTGAGGAGGACGTGCGGCAGGGGCATGGCGGCGTCATTGTCGCTGCCCGACGGCCGCAGGCAGGCTCCTGCGTCACCGCTTCACGCGCGTCACGCCCGAGCCGGCGCTGCGGCCCGCTTAAGCCGAAAGTTTCGTGACTTCTTCACACCGTCGGCGCGAACCGGGGCGGCGTGTGGGACTCCAACCTGACATGAAAGTGCAGCCGTCCTACTCCGCGCCTCCCGGCCACCGCTCGGGCAAGGGCTCCAACAGCGTGCTGAGGTACCTGCTGCGGGACCTGGCACAAAAGCCGATGGTCGCCGCGGGCAAGCCCGCCGCCTCCGGGGCAGCGCCGCGCATGGCCCATCCGTTTCGGTGACAAGGCGTCACGGCGCGGGGCTGTCCCTCACACCTTCTTTCCTTTGATCAAGGTGCGCCGTGTGTGGCGCACCTACCATGGGCCGCATGAGACGGCGCGAGCCTCCGCGCCCCGCCTGGCCCGAACCGGATGAAGGCGCTCGGGCCCCCGGTCCCTGCTACGCTGCGGAGACCTTCCTGCTCCCCGGGGCCACGCCCGGCGATGACGACGCCCAGGTCCGCTCCGTCATCCTCGCGGTCCCGGATGGCGCCGGCCAACTGCGGCGCGTGGGCATCTGCAATTCCGCGGGAATCATGTACCGGGAAGTGGCCCTGCACGGCCCCGTGCAGTTGCTGTACCTTTGTGCCGGTCTGAATGCGCTCGGCTTCCGGCAACGCTTGCCGGAAGCCCACGGCATCTCGAAGTACTGGATGCAGTTCGCGCGGGACCCGGAAAGAAAGACGGCCGCTCGCAGCGGCCGTTGAATGGATACCTTCAGATTAACGCCTAATCAGTATCCACCCTGCGCGCCGCGGGCGCCAGCCTTTTCCGTAGGCAACTGACGAGCGGCGCGCCTCGCCCGGAAGGAGGATGCCGGTCCCCCGGGGCGCGCGCATCCTGTCCGTTTGACCCCGATCCCACCCCGATCCAGCGAGCCCCGCGGCGACATGCCCCGGAGCAGCCTGGTGCCGCGACGTCCCCGCCACGAGGACGACGACAAGCTGCTGGCCATCATCGCCAGCCTGCCCCCGGCCGCCGCCGGCGCGCGGCATTCCGTCGCCGGCATCTGCAACCACAACGACCAGGTCTACCGCCGCGTGCAACTGTTCAGCGCGCTCGAACTGTTCCTGTTCATCGCGCGGCTGAATGCGCTGGGCTTCGCCCAGGAATCCGGCGCCCGGGCCGGCAAGTACGCGTACGACGTCGTGTTCCGAAAGGCGCCCAAGCGCCCGCCCTCCATCGACTCGGTGGAGTGAACAGAACAGCTTGCGCCCAGTGGACGCAAGCGCTCCGTCCCCGCACCCCAGGCCACCTTGGTCCGGCGATCACGCCGCCGGCTAAACGCCGCGCCATTTCCCGGGATGTACAGGCGACCACGACGAAACGCTCTGGGCCGAGCCTCGGCCTCTTGTTCTTCAGAAAGGAAGCGCGATGGGTGTCATCAGCCGAATCGAAGGTCCCGTGTTCATCGACGGGCAGCAAAGCGTCGGCCTGGCGAGAGAAGCGGCCAAGGATGCGGAGGAGGGTTGGTCGGTCACCCGCAGGCCGTACCGCGAGCCGATCTCCAACGAGATGTTCCGCGATACCGCCTCGGACTGGAGTCCGTCGACGTGCCTGCTGGCGGGCAATCGGGTCCTGCTGGCGGACGGCTCGAGCAAGGCCATCGAAACCATCCGCGCCGGCGAGACGGTGATGACGATGTCCGGGCCGAAGCTGGTCGAAAAGACGGAGGCCACCACCCTCGGCCTCACCCGCCGCGTCCTGGAAATCCGCGGCCTCGGCGATGAGGCTCTCTTCCTTTCCAGCGATCACCCCTTGTGGGTCAGTCGGCGGGACAAGGAAGGGAGGCGCAAGGAGTGGTGGGGCACCTACAACATCCACCATGTCCTCTACGAAATGCACAACGGCACCGGCCTCGAATTCCAGGAGCTGCCTTTCATCCTGAACTTCGACCTGCCGGAGCAGGTCGCCCACGCCTCGGGATGGCTGCACGTGCGTCCGATCTTCCACGACCTGCCGCCTTCCACGGAGCTGTTCCACCTGGTCGTGCAGGACGGCTTCAGCTACGTGGCCGAAGGCTTTCCTGTCCTGAGCCACTGCCGCGACCAGCAGGGGCCCGCGTCTCCCTGGGCCGGCCTCGAGGGGCGGTCGTC
Organism: Ramlibacter alkalitolerans; assembly: GCF_016722765.1. GTDB lineage: Bacteria > Pseudomonadota > Gammaproteobacteria > Burkholderiales > Burkholderiaceae_C > Ramlibacter > Ramlibacter alkalitolerans. Next base: position 264,222 of record NZ_JAEQND010000008.1, read on the forward strand.
GGCCAGCGAGACGGTGAGGCAACTGATCCCCTGCATCGGCTGACCATGTTCGGGACCGTCCCCGGGGGGCCTGTCCTCCCGGGTCTGCCTTCTCGCAACCCGCAGGTCCCGCCGCTTGCCAGGCCCGTGCTCTCGGGTACGGCGTTTGCCCGGGCTGGTCGACTGCACGTCAGGGCACAGGGGAGCGAACTGGTGGTCCGTGCCCCCAGCCGCTTCATCCAGGGAATCCTCGAATGGTGCGACGGGTCGCGTGACCTCGAGGCGCTCGCCTGCACCGCCGAAAGCCGATGGGGCAAGTCGCGCTTCCCCAGCTTCGTGGAGGCCATGCTGGAAGCAGGCGTGCTGCTGGACGAGGTCGCAGCCAGGGCGCGGGCCTCCTCCATCGCGTGGGCGGGGGCCGGGGTCCCGCTGCACCGCGAGCAGCTGGAAGACCTGGCGCGCGCACTCGCCCTGCCGCACCTTCCTCCGGGAAGCGGCAGCAAGGAAGCAGGCGACCTGGAGATGCTGCTGATCGTCCGGGAGCCCGGAGCCTGCTTCGCGGCAACGCTGTATGGAATCGCGACCACGGGCGACAGCTGCGCGGGCCTCAACCGGCTCGCTGGTGTCGACGCTTCGGCCCATCGCGCTTTTTGCGATCCGCTCCTGTTCGAGCAATGCAGTGCGGTGCTGGTTCTCGCGGCTGCCGGAGGCGCCGCGCAGCGCGCCGTGGACGGCTCGCTGCGCGCCGCACTTCTGCGAGCCGGTGGGATGGCTGACCGGGCGCAGCGTTGGGCAGCAGGCCGCGGCTTCAGCTACGTCCCCGACGTCGCCTTCGAAGACAAGCTGGCAGGCATCTGCCGACTGCAGCTTGCCCGCCCCGTCCATGTCGGCGCCTTCGTCACTGGCCAGCCGCAAGGCGAGGCAGCTGGGGCCGTCTCCGTGTCGTGGCAGGACAGCGAAGCACACGCCGGTCTGTCGATCGCAAAAGCCACCTCGGCGAACGCCCCGGGCGTCGTTGCCTGGGGCCGCGCCTACGATCCCCGGACGGCCTTGTCGAAATCCGTCAGCGAACTGGCGGAGCGCCTGGCGACACGGCAGGCCCTGCCTTGCATCGAGGCCACCGCGGCCGAACTGGCGCGCCCTGTGCTGCCGACCGCGTTCGCGCGCTACAGCGAGCGTCAATACGCGGATCGGTCGCTCGGGGTATCGCCCTTCGTCGCCGCGGAAAGGATCCGCTGGGTGGAGGGCAGGGAGTGGCCTTCCGGCGATGCCGTCTGGCTGCCCGCAGACTGCGTGTCTGCCGCCATTGCGGCGTCGGCGGCCTCAGGCAAGCGCCTCATGCGGGTCGGCTCCTCCGGTTGCGCCGCCGACGCGGACATCGAGATCGCGCTGCAGCGCGCGCTGCACGAAGTCATCGAGCGCGATGCCTTCGCCAGGCACTGGCTGGCGCAATCCGGCGGCAGAGCGGTGGATCCTGCGTCGCTGCCTGCGCAGCTCGCCACCCGCATGGCCACGCTCGCCTCACTGGGTTGCGAGACGTCCGTCGCGTGCACGACGCTCGGCCTGGGCCCGACCATCCTGGTCCTCATTCGCAACGATCGCCTGGGCTTCGCCTGCCTGGGTGGTGCCTCGGATTCCTCCGCAACGCGTGCGACGGAACGCGCCTTCATCGAGGCGGAGTTCGCCGCGCTGGCGCGCTGCCATGGGGCGCGCACGACCCCGGTCCGTCCCCGCGACGTCTGCCTGCCGGAGCACCACGCCAGTGTCTTTGCCCAGCGCGCGTTCTTCCGCCGTGCCGACGTGCTGGTGGCGCAGGGGCAGCGCCCCATCCGCCTCGACCAGCTGGATTGGCCCGTGTCCGTGCAAGAGCGCCTGCAAGGTGCAGGACGGCACGTGGCGGCCTACTGGGTCGAGTTGCCTTCGACGGCCAGCCCAGCGCAACTGGACGGCCGCCCCGTGCGAACGGTGCGGGCCCTGATCGCGGGTTGCGTCCCGCTCGCCTTCGGCTACGGAGCGTTGCCGGAGCGGATGGTCACGCACGAGGTCACCCAGCGCGCGCGCTTCCCACACCCACTGCCATAGGCGCCCGATCCCATGCCGTACATCAACGCGTTCGTGACGCACTTCCGCGCACTGCAGGCCTGGGCGAGCCGGAACAATGCCGCCCTCGACCTGGACGTCTCCACGTTCCAGCTGGAAGTCAGATGCAGGCACCGCTACTACAGCCTCCATCCCCAGTTCGTGGGCGGCATGCAGCAGCGGATCGTGAACACACCGGTGATCACCCCGGAGACTTCAGGTTTCATCGGATGGCTGCCTTACCGGCCGCTCTCGTATGACGTGTCCACCGACAAGTTGCTGTTCAAGGACATGATTGCCGAAAACGGACTGCGCACCCCGGCCCGATGGCCGCTCTCCGACAGCCAGGCGCCCCCGGACCAGGACTTCATCCTGAAGCGTTCCAGCGGCTCGTTCGGCTATGACATCTCCGGCCCGTTCAAGGCAGGCATGACGCCCGCCAACCGCGCCCAGGGTGCGGACGCGGGCCGCGGAACGCTGTTTGCCGAGCAGTTCGTTCCGGGGCGAGCCCTCAAGCTCTGGTGCTGGGGGCACAAGCCCTTCTTCGCGCATCTGCGGCAGCCCGCCACGGTAACGGGCGATGGACGCAGCAGCGTGCAAGACCTGATCGAGGCCCGGCTTGCCAAGGTGGGCGTGGCCCTGTCCCAGTATCCCGAAGTCCAGGCGATGAAGAACTTCCTTGCCTACCAGGGCCTCACCTTCGACTCCATCCTGCAGGAGGGCGCGGCCTGTTCGCTCGATTTCAGGTACGGGCGCGAGCACGTCACCCGCAACGCCCTCGCATCCGACAACGATTTCCCGACCTTGCCCGAGACCGTGCAACGCAGCATCGAACTCGCCTCGGCGGCCATGGCGCGCTTTCTGAAGAACCTGTTCGCGCTACCGGTCCTGTACTCCATGGACGCCGTGGTCGATGAAGCCGGCGAGTGCTGGTGGCTCGAGGTGAACTCGAACCCCGTGCTCCCCCCGGACGGCTATGAAGTGATGTTCGCGGACTTGTTTGGGGCGTGAGTGGACAAGGCGGGGCACTCCAGAGGCTGTCACCGCTGCGCGCAAGGCCGGTTTGATCTCCGGTTGACCTTCGAGCTCGGCAAAGAAAAACGGGCTAGCCCCTTGTGAGAGCTAACCCGTTGATTCATTTGGCGCGGCTGGCAGGATTCGAACCCACGACCCCTTGGTTCGTAGCCAAGTACTCTATCCAACTGAGCTACAGCCGCGAAGCCATAGAGTATAGCACCGTTTTCCGGACGATCTCGGCCGTTCCCTTCAGATCGCGGCGCTACCCCGCAGACGCGCGATCGCCCCGGCGTCGCGACCGAGCTCGTGCAGGACCGCATCCGTGTGCTGCCCCACCGCCGGGATCGCGTCCATGCGGTGCTCGAAGCTGCTGTGCACGCCCGGCGGCAGCAGCGCCGCCAGCGGACCCGCGGGCGAGTCGACCTGCACGATGCGGCCGCGGGCGCGCAGTTGCGGGTGGTCCCACAGCTCGCCGACGGCATTGACGCGCGCGTTGGCGATCTGCGCCTCGTCGAGGCGTTCCATCACCTGCTGCGCGTCGAGTGCCGCGAAGGCGTCGAGGATGATGGCCTTGAGCGCCTCCCGGTGCCGGTTGCGCTGCGAGTTGCTGTCGAAGCGCGGATCGGCCGCGAGCGCCGGCTGCCGCAGCACCCTGTCGCAGAAAGCCTTCCATTCGCGCTCGTTCTGCAGGCCCAGCATGACGGTCTTGCCGTCGCCGGCCGCGAAGGGCCCGTAGGGATAGATGGTCGCGTGGGCGGCGCCACTGCGTGGCGGCGGCGGGGCGCCGTCGTAGGCGTAGTACATCGGAAATCCCATCCACTCGCCCAGGGCCTCCAGCATCGAGATCTCCACGTGCGAGCCCTGGCCCGTCTGCTGGCGCTGCAGCAGCGCGGCGAGGACGCCCGTGTACGCATACATGCCGGCGGCGATGTCGGCGATCGAGATGCCGGCCTTGCACGGCTCCTCCGCCGTGCCGGTCACCGAGAGGAAGCCGGCCTCGCTCTGGATCAGGAGGTCGTAGGCCTTGCGGTCGCGGTACGGGCCGTCGTTGCCGTAGCCGGAGATGTCGCACACGACCAGGCGCGGGCAGCGCGCCGAAAGCTGCGCGTAGCCCAGGCCCATGCGCTCGGCGGCGCCGGGGGCCAGGTTCTGCACCAGCACGTCGGCCCGCGCGAGCAGGTCCTGCAGGACCTGCATGGCCTCGGGCTGCTTGAGATCGAGGGTCAGGCTTTCCTTGGAGCGGTTCACCCAGACGAAGTGCGAGGACAGGCCCTGCGCACGGTCGTCGTAGGCGCGCGCGAAGTCGCCGCTGCCGGGCCGCTCCACCTTGATCACGCGCGCGCCGAGGTCCGCCAGCTGGCGCGTGCAGAAGGGCGCGGCGATCGCGTGCTCCAGCGAGACGACGGTGATTCCGTCGAGCGGCCGTGCGGCACTCATGCGAACTGCGCCTCCGCCTGCATGGTGAGCCAGCCTTCGTGGTCCTGCGCCCAGAGTTGCGCGCCCTTGCCGTCGGCGGAGGGCTTGCCGTTGACGCGGAAGGGATGCAGGTCGAAGGTGGGGCGCACGGCACGGAAGCTGAAGCTGCGCAAGCGGTGGTCCGGTCGCTGGCGCCGCGCCAGGTCCACCAGCAGCGTGGCGATCAGCGGCCCGTGGACGATCAGGCCCGGATACCCCTCCACCTCCGTCACGTAGCTGCGGTCGTAGTGGATGCGATGGCCGTTGAAGGTGAGGGCCGAATAGCGGAACAGCAGCACCGGATCGGGCACGATCTCGCGCGACCAGGGCGCGTCCGCGGGCGCCGGCTGCGGTGGCGGCACCGGGTCGCCGGGCTGCGCCAGCGGCCGGTAGACGATGTCGTGTTCCTCGCTCAGTGCCAGGCCCTGCGCGTTGCGCACCTCATGGCGCACCAGCACGAACACCAGGTCGCCGCTGCGGCCGGCCTTGTGCGTCACCGAGGCGATCGTCGAAGTGCGCTCGATGCGCTCGCCCACGCGCAGCGGCGCGTGCCACGTGAGGCGGCCCCCGGCCCACATGCGGCGCGGCAGCGGCACCGGCGGCAGGAAGCCGCCGCGACGCGCATGGCCGTCGGCGCCGATCTCGCTCTGGCGATGCCCCGGCAGGAAGTACAGCCAGTGCCATAGCGGCGGCAACTCGGTGCCGGCCTGCGGCAGCGGATCGTCGCGGTCGAGGGTGGCCGAGAGATTGCGCACGGGCGCGGCAGTGACGTCGTCGTGCAGCGTTTCGCTGCGGCCTTCCCAGGCGCGCAGTTCGGCCAGCCGTTCGGGGGTGAAGGCGGAGTCGGGCATGGGCGGATTAGACCAGCCTTGCCGTGCGACCTGCATGCCCGGGCGCGCCACCCTGCCGATGACCCCATGCCCCGCACCGGCGCGCCGATGCCTGCAGAATAGCCCCCGGCCGGGGCCGCTTCACCCCCGGCACGAGGAGTGACGCTTGATTTCGGCATCCCGCAGCCGCTGGTACTTCGGCTGGAACATCGTGGCCGCAGCCGCCCTGCTGACCCTGCTCTCCACGGGCATGCGGCTGGGCATCGGCCCCTTCTTCCTGCCGATCGCGCACGACCTCGGTTTCAGCCGCAGCCTGCTGTCGACCATCATCGCGATCGGAATGCTGTGCTACGGCCTGGCGATGCCGGTCGGCGGCCACCTGATCGCGCGCTACGGCACCCGCAACGTGCTGCTGCTCGGGGCGCTGATCGTGGCCGGTTCCGTGCTGTGGACGGTGCTCACGCGCGACCCGCTCGCCTTCCTGCTGGCGTTCGGCGTCGGCTTCTCGGTGGGCCTGGCGTTCGTCAGCCCGGTGTCGCTCACGCCGGTGATCAGCCACTGGTTCACCCGCCGGCGGGGCATGGCGCTGTTCTTCCTCTCCACGGGTTCCATGGCCGGCATGGCGGTGATGACGCCGGTGACGACGTGGGCCATCGAGTCCTTCGGCTGGCGCGCCACGCTGGTCGGCTTCGCGGCGGTGTTCACGGCCCTCACGCTGCCGGCCGCTCTGTTCGTGATCCGCGACAGCGCGCCGGAACACACCGACCTGCTGCCCGAGGAAGCGGCGGCGCAACGGGCCCGCGCCAGCACCGCGCCGCAGAGCCTCAGCCTGCGCGAGGCGATGCGCACGGCGCCGTTCTGGAAGATCTTCTTCGGCCTGTTCTGCTGCGGCTTCAGCATGAACCTGCTGGGCACGCACGGCATGCCGATGCTGATGGACCACGGCTTCGACGCCTTCACCAGCTCGATGGGCATCGGCCTGATCGGCGTCGTCGCGATCGGCGGCACGGTGGTCCTGGGGCGCCTGGCCGATCGGCTGCCACGGCGCAACATCCTGTCGGTCATCTACCTGGTGCGCGGCCTCGGCTTCTTCGCGCTGGTGCTGGTGGGCACGCACTGGGAGCTGTACGTCACGGCGACCATCGGCGGCCTGGTGTGGGCCGGCAGCATCGCGCTGTCGTCGGCGATCCTGTCGGATGTCTACGGCGTGCGGCTGGTCGGCGTGCTGTATGGCATGGCGTACCTGGGGCACCAGATCGGCGCGACGATCAGCTCGTGGCTGGGGGGCTGGGCGTACGAGCGCTTCGGCACGCACTGGGTGGCGTTCGGGGCGGCCGGGGCGCTGCTGGTCGCGGCGGCGGTGGTGGCCCTGCAGTTGCCGCGCAGGGGGTTCACGTTGATGGCGCCGGCGCGGGCGTAGGCCGGTGGTGAGCCGCGAAGCGCGCGACCGAGCGGTGCGACGCAGCGCGTAGTCCGGGCGTTGCCCGGCAACCCCAGCGATGGCGCGAAGCGCCCGATCCTGAATGCTGGGGTTCCGGCGCTGGCGCGCGTCACCCCCAGCCTACGAATCGGCGCTCAATCCACCCACTGCACCGCCTGCCCAAGGTCCGCGCGCGACGTGCGGAACGCATTCGCCGGATGCGCCGGATCCTCGTAGCCGAAGGCGATGCCGCACACCACCTTGCGGCCCTCGGCGAGACCCAGGCGCTCGCGCCAGAAGCCGGCCACCGCCGCCTGTGCCGCCTGCGCGATGCTGGCCACGCCCAGCGAGTACGCTGCCAGCATGAAGTTGTGGACATAGGCGCCGCAGTCGATCGCGGCATACGTGCCCAGGGCCGCCGGGCTGGTCACGATCGCAAGCTGCGGCGCGCCGAACAGGCGGTAGTTCTCCAGCCACTGGCGTTCGGAGGCGGCCTTGTCGCCGCGCTGCACGCCGGTCGCTGAATACAGCTGCAGGCCGCACTCGCGCCGGCGGTCCAGGTAGACGCCTTCATACGCCGCCGGGAAATCGAAATCGGGCTGCGGCGCATGCGCGCGCGCGTACGCCACCAGCTCCTCGCGGACAGCATCGGTCGCCTGCGGCGACAGCACGTGCACCTGCCAGGGCTGCGCGTTGCACCAGGACGCGGTGCGCTGCGCCAGCGCCAGGATGCGTTCGACGGTGGCACGCGGCACCGGGTCGGCGCGAAAGCCGCGGCAGCTGCGGCGACCGGCGAGCCAATGCGCCAGCACGTCGGCGTTCGATGCAGTCTCCTGCGTCATGGGCGGACTCCTCCTGTGACCCGCGGCCCCTCCCCGCCCTGGCGGGTGCGGCGCGCGAGCGCCGATTCCAGCACATGCCCGGCGCCGGCAGGGATGGCCAGCGTGAACCATTTTCTCGCCCGCGTGATGCCGGTGTAGACCAGTTCGCGCGTCAGCACGCGGCTGGCCTCCTGCGGCAGCAGCAGCGCCGCGTGGCCGAACTCCGAACCCTGCGACTTGTGCACCGTCATCGCGAACACCGTCTCCACTTCCGGCAGCCGGCTCGGCAGGATCCAGCGGATCCCGCCGTCGCTGGCCTCGAAGGCCACGCGCAGCATCGTGCGTCCGGGCTCGCCGGCGACCGGCAAGGGCAACGTGATGCCGACATCCCCGTTCATGAGGCCCAGCGCGTAGTCGTTGCGCGTCACCATGACCGGCCGGCCCGCGTACCAGCCGCTCGCTGCGGGGGTGAGCTTCTCGGCGTGCAGCAGGGTGGCGATGCGCGTGTTGAGCCCTTCCACGCCGTAGGGTCCGCGGCGCACCGCACACAGCAGCTGGAAGCTGCCGTAGGCCTTCAGCACCGAGCGCGCCCACGCATCGAACTGCTCGCGCGGCGCGTCCGGCGCCGGCGGCTGCGCAGCCCCTTCCAGGTAGTGGCGATAGCCCTCGAGCACGAGCCGGCGCAACACGGCGTCGCGGTCATCGAGTTCCACCCAGAGCACGTCGTCGTGCCCAGCGCGCAGGATCCGCTGCGTATCTGCCGCGTCGCCGCGGTTGACGGCGTCGGCGAGCTGGCCGATGCCGCTGGCGGCATCGAAGCGCCAGCTATGCCGCAGCTTCACCACGCCCTGGTCCAGCGGCTCGCCCTGCGGGTCCACGAGTGTGGCCGGAATGGGCTCGGCGGTGAGCGCCTCGAGCCATTCCCGCGTGGCCGGCCGGTAATGGCCATCGTCGGCGCGGGCGCACAGTTCGCCCAGCACGTTGCCGGCTTCCACCGAAGCGAGCTGGTCCTTGTCCCCCAGCAGCACGAGGCGGGCGTGCCCTGGCAGCGCCGCGACCACGGCCGCCATGGTCTCCAGGTCCACCATCGACGCTTCGTCGAGCACCAGCACGTCCAGCGGCAGCGGATTCGACGCGTCGTGGCGGAAGCGCCGCGTGCCGCCGAAGCTCCCCAGCAGCCGGTGCACCGTGCTCACGTCGGTCGGGATGGCCTGGCGCACGGCTTCCCCGTTGGCCAGGCGCGCCAGCTTCAGGACGCCCACCGCGTTGGCGATCGAGGCATTGAGGCGCGCCGCCGCCTTGCCGGTGGGTGCCGCGAGGCGGATGCGCAGGCGGCGAGCACTGCCGTCCGGCTGCGAAAGCGCCAGGTGCTGCAGCAAGGCCAGCAGCCGCACCACGGTCGTCGTCTTGCCGGTGCCCGGGCCGCCGGTGACGATGGCGAAGCGGGATCGCAGCGCGATGGCGCAAGCAACCTTCTGCCAGTCCGGTTGCGGCGGGGGCTCCTCGCGTGCAAACAGTTCGGCGAGCGCCACGCGCGCGCGCTGCAGCGCCTCCGCGCTCCAGGGCTCGACGCTCGCGAGCCGCTGCGCGATGCCGGCGCGCACCGTCTGCTCGTGCTCCCAGAAGCGCCGCAGGTACAGGCGCGTGCCCTCCAGCACGAGCGGCGCACTGCCCTCGCCCCCGGTGACGAGCCGCGGATCGGCGAGGACGCGCTGCCAGTCGCCCAGCGTCACGTCCTGCAGCAACGCCACCGGCTCCAGCGGAGGCGCCACCGGTTGCGGCGCCAACGCGTGCTCCTCCGGCGGCAGGGCCAGCGCTTCGGCCGGATCTCTCACCAGCGCGGCGAGTTCGAGCGCGACGTAGCCGCGCCCCAGCTGGTGGCTCGCCAGCGCCGCGCCCAGCAGCAGCAGCGGATCGGCGCCGGCCACTTCACGCGCCAGGAAGGCTGCGAACACGAGGTCCAGATCGCGCAGCCAGCCGGCCGCCACCCAGGTTTCGAGCACCTGCAGGCACCCCTCGCGCGTGCGCAAGGCTTCGTTCATGCGGGCACCTCCTGCGTGAACAGGCGGTCCAGCGCCTCCATCAGCGCGAGCGGCGGCCGCTCCAGGTGCAGGCCTTGCGAGGGCGCGGCATGCCCGCGCAGGAACACGTAGACCGCGCCGCCGACGTGACGCTCGTAGTCGTAGTCCGGCAGGCGCGAACGCAGCAGGCGGTGCAGAGCGAACAGGTACAGGCAGTACTGCAGCTCGTAGCGGTGGTGCAGCACCTCGTCGCGCATCGCTTCGATCGTGTAAGCGGCGTCGCCGGGGCCGAGCCAGTTCGACTTGTAGTCGACGACGTAGTAGCGCCCCTCGTGCTCGAACAGCAGGTCGACGAAGCCCTTGAGCATGCCATTGAGTTGCTGCGCCTCCAGCGGCGCGCGCGCCAGGCCCTGCAGCGTGTGCTGGGACACCAGCGCATCGAGGGCCTGCGCCTGCACGTGCGAGGCCGCGAGCCAGAACTCCATCTCGGGCTGGATGGCCTGCAGCTCGCGCGGCGCGACCGGACGCGCGCCGGGGGTGAGGCGCCGCAGGTCCAGCGGCGTGGCGAGCCAGCGCGTGAGCCATTCGCGCAGGGCTTCGCGGTGCGGCGCCCAGCGCGCCGGCCGGCAGCGGCGCGCCAGCAGGCGCTCCATGTCCGCGTGGCCGTCGGCTGCCGCGGCGAAGCCTTCGCGTGCGGCCCATTCGAGCACCCCGTGCAGGAAGCTGCCGGCGGCGGGCCCGCGCGGGAAGTCGTGCAGCGTGCCCGCCGAGGGCGGCGGCGCCCCATCGGCCCGCCGTTCCTCCGCCGACTCGAGGTACGTTTCCTCCTGCGCCGTCTCGGGGATGCGCTGTTCGCGCACCACGGCCCCGGCCACGCGCCGCAGCCGCGAATAGCTGGCGATCCACCAGGGCTCGGGGGCCTGCGGGGGCAGCGGGCGCGGCAGCGCGAGCTGCAGGGCCGGCCCGTCGGCCCGGTACGACTCTTCCGAAGGCTGGGGCGCCGGCGTGACCGCGATCCCCGGCTTGCCTGCGAGCGCCCCTTGCACCGCCGCATGCACCTGCCCCGGCGCGACACCGTTGCCGCCGGCCAGCAGGTAGCCGAGCGCGCTGCCTGCCAGGTGCTCGGTGGGTGCCACCGCGATCCAGGTGGCGAAGCGCGCGCGCGTCATCGCGACATAGAGCTTGCGCAGGTCCTCGCCCAGGCGCTCGCGCTCGGCCCGCGCCACCACTTCGTCGCTGGCGCGCAGCGACAGGCGCAGCACGCCTGCGTCGTCATGCCACTTGATCGGCAGGTCCTCGGGTTTCACCGGCCGGCAGGCGCAGGCAAAGGGCACGAACACCAGCGGGTACTCGAGCCCCTTGGACTTGTGCACCGTCACCACCTTCAGCAGGTCCGCATCGCTTTCGAGCCGGAGTTGCCGGCTGTCCGCGGCGACCGTGCCCTCGGCGCGCTGCTCCGCGAGGTGGCGCACCAGCGCATGCTCGCCATCGAGCAGCATGCTGGCCTGCTGCAGCAGTTCGGCCAAGTGCAGCAGGTCGGTGAGCAGCCGTTCCTCGCGCAGCGCGATCAGCCGCTGCGGCACCTCGAAGTCGTGCAGCAGCCGCCGCAGCATCGGCAGCACACCCTGCCGCTGCCAGCAGTTGCGGTAGCCGCGGAACTGCTCCAGCCGTTCTTCCCAGTGCACCTCGTCGTGGTTCAGGCGGTCCAGCGCCGCCCAGTCCTGCGCCAGCAGCGCTGTCGCCAGCGCCGCGCGCACCAGGGCGCCGTCGTCCGGCGAGGCACAGGCCTGCAGCAGCCGCTGCAGCTCGCCCGCCGCATCGCTGCAGAACACGTTGCCGCGGTCGGAGAGATAGACGCTGTGCACGCCACGCTCGCGCAGCGCCTGGCGCACGGCGTCCGCTTCCTTGCCGTCGTTGACCAGCACGGCGATGTCGCGCGGGCACAGCGCCTGCAGCCTGCGCTTGTCGTCGACGAAACCCGCCTTGCCCTGCTGCGCCAGGCGCAGCAGGCGCACGATCTCGGTCGCGGTGGCCGCCGCCATGGCCTCGCGGTATTCGCCGGCGCGCAGCACGTCACCCGCGTCCAGCCACCAGCAGCTCAGGGCGGGTGCGTCCGCGCCGGACACGCGCCAGCGCTGCTCGCGCCCGTGCGCCTGCACGGGCAGGAAGGGCAGCGGGTTCTCGCGCGCCGTGCGGAACAGGAACGCACCCTCGCCCATCGGACGCTGCTCCGCCTGCAGGAACAGGTGGTTGACGGCGTCGACCATATCCGTGGTGGAACGGAAGTTGGTGCCGAGCGTGGTGTGGTGCCCCGCCGTATCGCGGCGGGCCTGCAGGTAGGTGTGGATGTCGGCGCCGCGGAAGGCATAGATCGCCTGCTTCGGATCGCCGATCAGGATCAGCGCGACGTCCTCGTGCCCCTGGTACACGGTGCGGAAGATCTCGTACTGGACCGGGTCGGTGTCCTGGAATTCGTCGATCAGCGCCACCGGGAACTGGCGGCGGATCAGCGCCGCCAGCCGCCGGCCGCTGTCCGGCCGCCGCAGCGCATCGCGCAGTCGCGTGAGCAGGTCGTCGAAGCCCATCTCCGCGCGGCGATGCTGCTCGAAGACCATGCGCGCGGCGACCCAGCGTGCCGCGTGGGCCAGCACCGTGTCCCTGCATTCGGGCAGGCACCCGAGCTGGCCGCGCAGCAGTTCCAGCGCCTCGAGCGCCTCGTGCCGCGGTGCGTCGTCGGGCACCCTCCACGCCTGGCGCAGGCCGGCATGCGTGAGCCGGTCCCACGCCGTGGTGCTGAGGTCGGGAACCGGCTCGGTCCCTGCGCACCACTCCCGCAATTTCTGCAGCCAGCGGTGGTAATCGGATTTCTTCAGTTTGCGGCCATCGACCTTGCGCGCATCGACGGCTTCGTCCAGCAGCGCCTGCAGCGCGTCGCACCAGCTCCCCCAGGGGCCGCGCAGGTCGGCGAGTTGCTGCGCCCGGGCCTCGCGCGCCTCGCGCAGCGCGGTCGCCGGTTCGGGCGCATCGTCCACGCGCTCGGCCTGCGGCAGCAGCTTGCGCAAGGCGAGCCGCAGCGCATCGGGCGTCTTCCACCAGCCGGCGACGCATTCGGCGTCTTCGGGCGGCAGCGGATAGAAGAAGGTCCGCCAGTAATCGCGCACCGCCTCCTGTTCCAGCTCGGTCTGGTCCGCCTCCAGCGTCTGGCTGAACAGGCTGCCGCTGTCGAAGGCATGCTCGCGCAGCATGCGGTGGCACCAGCCGTGGATGGTGGAGACGGCCGCTTCGTCCATCCATTCGGCCGCCAGCCGAAGGCTTTGCGCGCAGGCCGGCCACTCCGCCGCGGGGTAGCTCGCACGCAGCTCGCGCAGCAGCGGCTCGGCCTCGCGCTCGCCATCGGCGAAGGCCTCGGCCGCTTCAGCCAGGCGCGCGCGGATGCGGTCACGCAGCTCCTTGGTCGCGGCCTCGGTGAAGGTCACCACCAGGATCTCGGGCGGCGTGAGCGGGCGGGGGAAGGCCGCCTCGCCACCGTGACCCAGCACCAGCCGCAGGTACAGCGCGGCGATGGTGAAGGTCTTGCCCGTGCCGGCGCTCGCCTCGATCAGCGCGTTGCCGCGCAGCGCAAAGCGCAAGGGATCCAGCAGCGCGGGTTTCATGGCGCATCTCCCTTGGGCGGCGCGCCGACGGCGTCGCGCAGCGGCCGCAGCAGCGTCACGGCCCAGTGGGCGAATTCGTCGCCGTGGAACGCATCGAAGTCGGGGAAGGCGCGCGCCAGGTAGGGGTCGCGGCCGCATTCGGCTTCGTGGCACTTGCGCGCCTCCTCGCGTGCGCGCTCCGGCGCCGGCTCGCCCTTCTCCGGCGCGATGAAGCGCAGCCACGCCGCGGCGCTGTCGACGCAGAACGGCAGCGGCCTGCGCATGCCCTCGCGCCAGGCCTGCAGCAGTTCCTGCCACCACGCCAGTGCGGCGGCGTGCGCCATGGCCGGCAGGGTCGCGCAGCCGGCTTTGCTCACCACGATGGTCGTGAGAGGCTGTCCGGCGAGATGGCCTGCAACGTGCGCCACCCAGTGCGGCAGCAGCCGCGCGAGGCGCCAGCGCCTGTCCTTCACCAGGCCGCTGCTTTCCAGCACCAGCCGGCAACGGGCACCGTCACCGTTGCCGCGCAGTTGCGACAGCCAGTCCTCGAACAGCAGCGGCGGCGGCCCGCCTCGATCGGCAAAGGCCAGCGGTTCGTCGGGCAGCACGCGCGGCCAGTCCTGCAGGAATTGTGCGTAGCGCGCGAACAGACTGTCCATCGGCTCGGCAAGCTGCGCCGCCACCTGCGCCGCGAAGGCGCCGTGCGGCAGTTCGCCGCGGGCCGCGAAGCGTGCCAGCCGCTCCTGCAAGGCGGGCTCGCGCGGCGCGCCGGCATCGATGGCGGCCCGCTGCACGCGGATCAGTTCGTCCTGCAGGCTCCAGTTCTCCAGGGCGTCGAGGCCGAACGGTTCCTGGTCCTGCGCCGCCACGTCCTCGTCGGCGAAGCGCACGGCCAGCCGATGTTCGAAGAACGCACGCACGGGATTCCTGGCGAAGCGCCCCAGCATCGCGAGCGTGAGCGTCGCCTGCGCCGGCGCCGCATCGAGGACCCCCCCGCTCGCGCCGGCGGCGGGCGCCTGCAGGCTGCCGCCCCATTCGCTGGCGTAGCTGAAAAGCCGCGGGTCGCCGCCGTCGAAATACGCGCGATGGAAGGGCTGCAGCCGGTGCTGCACCGTGAGCGCCGCCACCAGCTCGCGGCCGGCCTTGTCCGGCTTCGCGCCCTTGGCGCGCCAGCCGGCGGCAAGGTGGTCGCGCAACTGCGCCACCAGCACCGAAGGCGGGCGCTCCTCGTTGTCGTGGATGCTGCGCCCCACCCAGCTCACGTGCAGGTGCTCGCGCGCGGACAGCAGGGCTTCCAGGAACAGGTAGCGGTCGTCCTCGCGCCGGGACCGGTCGCCGGGCCGGTACTCGTGCGCCATCAGGTCGAAGTCCATCGGCGGCCGCGAGCGCGGATAGTCGCCGTCGTTCATCCCGAGCAGCGCGATCCGGCGGAAGGGGATCGCGCGCATCGGCATCAGCGAGGCGAAGGTCACGCCGCCGGCGAAGAAGGGCTGGCCCAGGCCCGGCGCTTCCAGGCTCTGCAACCAGTGCTCGCGCACCACGGACAGCGGCAGCGGCTGTGCGAGCTGCGCCTCCTCGCAGGCGAGCTGCCAGTCGTCGAGCGCGGATTGCGCGCGCAGCAGCGTGAGGCCGTCCACGCTGCCTTCCCGCGCGGCGAAGAAATCATCGAGCAGCTGCTGCAGCCGCGCCACCCACACCGCGGGCGGCGCCGGCTGGTCCAGCAGCGCCCAGTGCGCCTCCAGCTTTTCCATGAGGCGCACCAGCGGCCCGAGCAAGGCGGCGTCGAGGCCGCCCACTTCGGCCAGCGGCTCGATGCCGTTCCAGGCTTCGCCCTGCCCGGCGGCGTATCCGAGCAGCATGCGGCGCAGGCCGAAGCGCCAGCTGTTGCGCTCCAGGTCCGGCGGCAGGCCCAGCGAGGCGCGGTGCTGCGCGTGCAGCCCCCAGCGGATCCGCGCCGAGGCGATCCAGGTGTGCAGCAGCGCCAGGTCGTCCTCGGCGATGCCGAAACGCGAGCGCAGCGCGGGCACGTCGAGCAGGTCCAGCACTTCGCTGACCGCGATGCGCTCGCGCGGCAGGTTCAGCAGCTTCTCCAGTGCGCCGAGCAAGGGGTCCTGCTGGCGCTGGCCCTGGTCGGCGACGTTGAAGGGAATGTGGCGCGGGTCCTTGTCCTCGGCCAGGCCGAACACCGCGCGGATGTGCGGCGCGTACACGGAGACGTCCGGCACCATGACGATGACGTCGCGCGGGCGCAGCGTCGGATCCGCGGCGAAGGCCGCCAGCAGCTGGTCGTGCAGCACCTCCACTTCGCGCTGCGGGCTGTGCGTGACGTGGAAGGCGATCGAGGTGTCGCGGGCCGGGTCCACCGGCGGCCAGCGCGATTGCGTCTCGGCGATCGGACGCAGGTCGAGGATGTCGTCCTGCAACTGCCGCAGCAGCGTGTCGCCCGCGGTGCGCTCGAACAGGTCGATGCGCTGGCCGATCTCGCCGAAGCGCTGGCGGTAGGTGTCGGGGCGGTCGTATTCCTCCAGCAGGCCGACGAAGTCGCGGCCCTGCTTGCCCCAGGCGGCGAGCAGCGGCTGCGTCTGCAGGTGCAGGGCATCGAGCCCAGGCTCGCCGCGCAGGCCCGGGCGCGGCTGGTGCCGGCGGCGCCGCATCGCGTCCTGCGGCGCGACGATGCCGGACCAGTCGTGCTCCGAGGGGTTGTGCACGAACAGCAGCACCTGGCTGAAGCGCGCCAGCGCCGCCAGCGCGTCGAGTGCCTGGCGCGGCAGCGAAGAAATGCCGAAGACGCTGATGCGGCGCGGCAGGCCGGCGGGCGGCGCGCCTTGCCAGCCCTGCACCGCGTCGAGGAAACGGCGATGCACCTCGGCCCGGCCGCCGGCAGCGCCTTCGTCGCCGACATCCGCGAGCAGCGCCTGCCACAGGCGCGGCTGCCAGCGCAGGGTCTCCGGCACCGGCGCCAGGCCGCCGCGCGCGAGCGTCAGCACGGCGTCGCCCGCGGCCCAGCGCGCCAGCCAGTCGGCGCGGTAGACCTGGTACTGGTCCAGGAGGTCCGCCACCCGCAGCGCGAGCTGGTGCAGCTTGCGCCGGTCCGCGTCGTCGTGCAGGAAGCCGCGCAAGGGCGCGAACTCGGGTTCGGGCAGCAAGGCGGGCAGCAGGCGCATCAGCCGCCAGACCACCCGCGATTCGTCGAGGGCCGAATCGCGCGGCACGGCGTCGGGCCCGAGCACCGCGCGATAGGCGTCCCACAGCGCATGGGCGGGCAGCTGGGTGCGCAGTGCCGCGGCCACCCCGATGCCGCCCTGGCGCGGGTCCGCGGCCAGCGAGAGCTTGAGCCACTGGGCGACGCCGTTGCTCTGGACCAGGATGCGTTCGTCTTCCAGCGGCGCCAGCGGGTGCCGCGCCATCCAGGCGACCATCAGGTTGCGCAGGGCTTCCGGATGGTTGCCGTGGACCACCATGAAGCCGGGGGGAAGGGACTGCGGGCCGTCGTTCATCTGCCTGCGCGACTTTACTTGCTCTCGAGCCAGGCCCACCCGCGCGAGGCCTGCGACGAAGACGCGGCAGCGCCGGCGCGGAAAATGTTCCGCAGTCCGTCAGCGCGCGCCAGCGTGGCTGCGCGGCATGAACAGCACGTGGCAGCCCTGCATCTCGTCGGCCTCGCCCGCGATCACGTCGGCGTAGCCGAGGTCCCCCATCGCGAGCGCAAGACGCTGCACCTGGACGAAGCTGGCCACCATCGCGCCGGCGCGCACCGTGCCGGCGTCATCGCAGATCCCGATGCGAAAGCCCGGGCCCGGCTCCGGACATCGCTTGACGCGGCGCAAGGCGGCCGCGACGTCGCGCAGCGAGGGGATGGCTTCGGGAAGGGGGTGCGCCCAAGCGGCGCCAGGCGGGGTGTGCTGCAAGCTCAGCATGGACCCGCAGTTTAAGCCGTCAGGCTTACAGCCGCCACCCCGCTGCTTCAGGACCAGGCGCTCAGGTGCTTCCGAGGACGGTCATCATGCCGTCGTCGTCGTCGAGGTCGTCCAGCAGGTGCAGTTGCACCAGCCGCAGCCGCAGGTAGCGCAGCTGGCTCGGCCCGTACAGGAGCGCGAAGCGGTACATCTCGCCGGACTCGTTGCGGAACGCCACCAGCACCGGCTTGCCGGAGACCGGCATGGCGCGGGCGCCCTTCAGGGCCGCCGCCAGTTCATGGTCGCGACCGTGGGCGCTGCGGTTCACGTAGCGTTCCGAGTGCATGCGTACTGTTTCCACGGAACGCATTCTGGGGTGGGCCAGGCCCTCGCGAGGGGGCGGGGAAACAATCATTACCCGCCTATGGCGTTCTTGCGCCCGGTAGCGGCTGGAAACGTGTTTCCAACATGGACGGCGCACGACGGCGTCAGTCGAACGCGCCGCGTTGCGCGAAGCTGTCGGCCGCGGCCCGCATCGCGGCCAGCATGCGGGGATCCGTGGCCTGGTGCCCGGCGCCCTCGACCCAGTGCACGCGCGCCGCGCCGCCGGTGTGCTGCTGCAAGGCCGTTGCGCCTTCGGGTGGGCAGATCGCATCCTGCGTTCCGTGCACGATGCACAGCGGAATGCCGGGCAGGCCGTGGCAGCGCTCCAGCAGCGGCGGAGGGTCGAGCCAGCACGCGTGCTCCAGGTAATGGCTCTGGATGCGATAGCGCTGCACGAGGCGGGGCACGGTTGCATCGTCGGGCATCCGCTCGGGCTCGCCGGACAGGCGCTGCTCCCACCGGGCCCAGGCGGTGGCCATCGTCCGCTGCTGTTCGCTGGTGCCGGCTGAAAACACACCGGCGAGTTGCGTGAGCAGCGGCACGCCTGCCTCGCGCGCGTGCTGCGCGAGCGCCTGCCAGGGCGCGCCACCCTGCTGCACCGCGCGCGCGAAGAACGCATCGATGTCGCTGCGGCGCGCCAGGAACACGTTGCGCAGCAACAGCCCCGAAACCGCCGTGGGGTGATCGAGGGCGTGCGCCAGTGCCAGCGTCGCGCCCCAGGAGCCGCCGACCACGAGCCACTGGCGCACCGCCAGCGCCGACTGCAGCAGGCGCAGGTCGGCCACCAAGTGGGAGAGCGTGTTCGATGCGACGGACCCGGCCGGCGTGCTCTGCCCTGCCCCGCGCTGGTCCGGGCAGAGGATGCGGTAGCGGGCGGGATCGAGAAAGCTGCGCAGTGCCGGCGACTGCCCCGATCCCGGACCGCCGTGCAGGACCAGCGCCGGGATGCCGTCGGGATCGCCGTGCTCCTCGACGTGCATCGCATGGCCGTCGCCGACCGGCAGGCGATGCACGATCATGGCGGCGGCGCGCCCGCGCGTTCCCAGAGCGTCCACGACCTGCGCTCGGTGGAACGCTCGGCCTGCGCGAATGCGTCCGTGCGAAAGCCGGGCAGCCTGCGCTCGAGGGCCGGTACGAGGGCGTGGCTCTTCGCCACGCTGCCCGGCACGGCGACACCGCTGCCTTGCGTGCCGTACAGGAGCAGCAGGAGATCCTTGCGACCGGCGCCGGTCTCGTTCGTGAGCACTTCGACCTTGACCAGTTCGTCCCAGCGCACCGATTCCGTCGAGGTCTTGCGCAGCCTGGAGCCATGCTGGCGCGAGACGCCCTCCTCGGAGAGGAACAACTCGTCGCGGTAGCGGTCGACGTGGGCGAGCAGGCGGGTCCCGATGGCCAGCGCCGCCACCACGGCCCACACCCAGAACGGCAGCGCACCCGCCTGGACCAGCAGCAAGCCGCTGGCGACGAGCGCAGCCAGCATCCAGGTCTTCCTGGATCCGGAGAAATGGGGTCTCATGGCGTGGGCGTCGCGCGCTGCAGTGAAGCGCCACGATACCCGAACGGCGCCGGTTTCAGCGCTGGTGCGCCTCGTGCTCCTCGTGCGCGTCGATGAGCGACTTGGCCTCCTCGATCGCGGCCAGGGCCAGCTTCCGGCGGCCCCACAGCGGCTTGCCCGCATAGTGCGTCAGCGCGGTCACGCGCTTGAGCACGGTGCCCTCACGCCGGATCGTGTAGCTGCCATGCCAGTCCGCCTCGATCTCGTAGCTCGGGCCGGTGCCGTTGCGGCTCACGTAGTCCACTTTCATCTTCACTTCTCCGCCGCGGAACGATGTCCGCTCGCCGGCTCAGGCCAGGGCCGGCGTCTGTGCGCCCATCATGCGCAGGCAGCGGGCCCGCAGGCCTTCGACCGCCGCCAGGTGTTCCTGCAGAGCCGCGAGCACCGAGCCGCTGCGGCCGCACAGCGAGCGCAGCAAGCGGTTGCGCGACACCATCACGGCCACCCAGGACACCGAGAGGCGCGGCAGCGCCGCGCCCAGGACGCGCATCGCGCCGAACTCCTGCTGCAGGCGCCGGAATGCGTCCGCATCGAGCCAGCCCTCCGTGAGTGCGCGCAGGTCCAGTTCGTACTGTTCCAGGGCGGCGGCAAGCTTGAAGGTCACCACGCGCGGCGAAAACTCCTTGATGTTCATTCAATACCCTTTCGCGCCGCGAATGTAGTCCAGGAATGCGGCCGCGCCGGGACGAAAACGTGCCGTTACGGCTCAGGATGTAAACGGCCATGCACAATGGGCGCGCGTGAAGAAAGGGCGACCCATGCGCAAGATCGGCCTGATCGGCGGAATGAGTTTCGAGGCATCGGCCATCTACTACCGGCTGATCAACGAGGCGGTGCGCCAGCGCCTCGGCGGCCTGCATTCGGCCGAGGTTCTGCTGCACTCGGTCGACTTCCAGCCTATCGTCGAACTGCAGCAGGCCAGTGACTGGGCGCGGGCCGGCGAGCGCCTGGCCGATGTCGCGCGCGGACTGGCGCGCGCCGGCGCGGATTGCTTGCTGATCTGCGCCAACACCATGCACCTGGTGGCGGATGCGGTGGCCGCGGCGGTGGACCTGCCGCTGATCCACATCATCGACGAGACCGCCGCGCGCCTGAAGGCGGCCGGCCGCCAGCGGCCGCTGCTGATCGCCACGCGCTACACGATGGAGCACGGCTTCTATGGCGAGCGCATGCAGCGGCACGGCATCGAACTGATGGTGCCCGACGCGCAGGGCCGCACCGTCACGCACGACATCATCTTCGACGAACTGTGTGCGGGCAAGGTGGTGGATGCCTCGCGCGAGGCGCTCCTGGCGCTGATCGCGCAGGCAACATCGCAGGGCGCGGATTCGGTGATCCTCGGGTGCACGGAGCTGTGCCTGATCCTCGACCCGGCGCGCCTGCCGGTGCCGGGTTTCGATTCGACGGCGATCCATGCGGAGGCGGCGGTGGAGTTCGCGCTGGGAGCGCGCGAGGGCGGCACTCAGGCGAGGTAGCGCTCGCTCCAGGCCGCAATCATGTTGGCGGCGTAGGCGGCGTCGCTGCGGCGGGTGAGCAGGTGGTCGGCATCGGCGAGCGAGACGAAGCTCTTGGGATGCTGCGCGTTGACGAAGATGCCCGTCGCGTTGCCGATGGCGACTGTCGCGTCCACGGGCGAATGCAGGATCAGCAGGGCGCGCCCGAGTCCGGCGATCTTCTCGCGCAGGTTCTGCTGCCCGATGTCGGCCAGGAACTCGCGCCGGATGCGGAAGGGCCGGCCCGCCAGTTGCACCAGCGCCTCGCCGTGGGCTTCGATCTCCGGCACGTGTTCGCGGAACAGGCCCGCGACGTGGCTGGGGTCGCTGGGCGCCCCGATCGTGGCCACCGCCCGCACTTCCGGGATCGCTTGCGCTGCGGCGAGGACCGCGGCGCCGCCCAGGCTGTGGCCGATCAGCAGGGCAGGTGGCTGCTTCGTGTCGCGCAGCCAGTCGGCCGCGGCAACGAGGTCAGCGACATTGGAGGAGAAGTTCGTGTTGGCGAACTCGCCTTCGCTGTGGCCGAGGCCGGTGAAGTCGAACCGCAGCACCGCGAGGCCGTGCTCGACCAGTGCCTGCGAGATGCGGCTGGCGGCGAAGATGTCCTTGTTGCAGGTGAAGCAGTGGGCGAAGAGCGCGAAGGCGCGCGGGGCTGCGTCGGGGGTGTCGAGCCGGGCGGCGAGCAGGCTGCCGTGGGCGCCGGGGAAGGAGGCGTGCTCGGAGGGCATGCGGCATTGTGCGCCACAGGGGGAGCGAGGGTGGTAGGCCGTGCTGGACTTGAACCAGCGACCAAGGGATTATGAGGGCGGCTGGCGTTTTGAGCACTGGCGCGGGTTTCCGGTCCATTCTTTCCGGCATCAGTATCCGAGAACGACCGCTCTTGCGAAGACTTTTTGCGGAAACGCTTTGCGTCGCGGCGAACTCGCCAAAAGCCGAACGCCGCGCAACGCCAAGGCGCAGAGGATCTGGTGCCCATTGCGCTACAGCGGCTTGAAAATCGTCGCCCCGCTCTCCTTCAGCCGAGCGTAAAACTCCACCGCGTACCTGTCCGTCATACCGGCCACGAAGTCGCAAACCAGCCGGTGGCGCGCACCGGCATCCTGCAGACGTGAATAGGCCTCCTTGACGTCGTCCGGCAACAGTAAGGGCCCTTGGGAGGACGTTAGCGTTGCGAACAGTGTCTGAACGACGTCATATCCCCGGTACTCCACCACCTTGAGGCGGGGAGACATGATGGTCAGCAAGTAGTTGAGATGCTTCAGCGCCTCGATCTTGATACGCGTGCCGCGCTCTACCGAAAGGGATGCGAAGGTCAAGCCCTCCGGATCTGAAGGCCCCACCGAGACCCCGCGCATGAAACCGCCAACGAGCTCTGATGTGAACTTCGAGCGCAGGACCGAGCTAGACGCCACCATTTTTGACTGTACGTATGCCTCAATCGGTGTCGAGTTATCTTCATACAGCTGCAGTAGGTCCACAAGCGCCTGAAAGACCTCCTCACGCGCGACATCCGAAACCTCGCGCTTCGTCTTCGCGGTGATTTCGTCCAGAAGCTTTTCGTCGCCGACTTGCGCGAGCAGATCGAGAGGATGCGTGAACCCGCCCTTCATCGCATCTTCCAGGTCATATGTGGAATAGGCGATGTCATCCGCGATGTCCATCACCTGGCATTCAATGGTCTTGAACGGCCTGCCCTCCGGAGGCTTTCCAACACTAGCCTTCACCTTCTCCACAAGGTCCTTCTCTGACACGTAGTAGCCCTTGCACAGTTTCTCTCCTTCACTCCGTTGGGCTGGAATGAGCGAGTCATACTTGAGAACGGCAGCCAACGAGCGGAAGGTGAGATTGAGACCGAGGCGGAGATCCCTTCCGTCTTCCGCGATCGGGCACGGGTCATCTCCAGAGCCAGCCTGTGTGTCGTAGACCTTCTTTTCTACCCGCGACACGATCCTGAGCGTTTGAGCATTGCCCTCGAATCCTCCATGCTGCTTCATGCAGTCATCGAGAGCCCGCTCGCCGTTGTGCCCGAACGGCGGGTGCCCTAGATCGTGAGCAAGTGCGGCGAACTCCACCAGATCCAGGTCGATCGCGTTTTCACCTTTAAACCGACCATCGGTGGTGTTGATCTGCTGCGCAATCCCTTTCGCGATCTGGGCCACCTCCAGCGAATGCGTCAGACGGTTGCGAAAAAAATCGGATTCATGGCCCGGGAACAACTGCGTCTTGCCCTGCAAACGTCGGAAAGACGCTGAATGCAACAGCCGACCGTAGTCTCGTCGGAATGCGGAGCGTCCGACGTCATTCTCTTCTTCTTCCTTCTGAACGCGCTCGAGGTCGCCAGGCTTGTACAGCACGATTCCTCCCAAAGAAAAAAGCCACCCGCAGGTGGCTCGCAGTGGCCCGTGGCCCTTACTTTTTTTGATTATTGCCTTGGCCCTGCCCCGGCTGATGTGGCTGGGGCTTGCTGGGCTGGCGCGGACCATGCGATCGACTCGCCTGATGCATAGAGTGAAAAAAGCTCAGCTTCTTGTCCGTCGCGCGTCGTGCATCGGCCACAGATTGAAAATCCGCTGCTTTCATGTAGGCCCCCAAGAGTCACGTCATTCTATGAGGTTAGGGCTCCTCGTCAACGAACTTGTCAGCCTCGAGCGACATTGGCGGTAGCCAGCTAGCCTGCTGTCGGCGAGCGACGCGAGCCAAGTGCCGACCACAGGCGTCGCGAGCGGAGACGTGCCAGTGAAAGGAACCTTACCGTGTTAGCTGTGTTTTTGAACAGTATACCACCTTCGACGGGACTGACGCCACTAGGATTACTTAAGCCCTGCCTGTGGTGCTCCTGGGTTGATAACAGGGCCTATAGCCACGAAAACGCCGGCGCTCGCGCACGCGAGGCTCGGAACAACGGGGGCCACCTACACGTCGACTAAGGGTCAGGAAGCGTCTGCGCCCGCTCGATAAAGGTGCCGCTGGAATCCGACGAATACCTGTCGCACCTGTTCGGGCCGGCCCAGTTCGGCGAAAGCATCTGGTAGCGCGCGGTACTTCAGTTTCAGCAGGGAAGCCAGTTTTTCCTGCTCCAGTTCTTCTACTCCTTGCGCCACGTACTGCGCGAGGACGAAGTCAATGAACGCACGCTGCTTGTCACTCAGTTCCGTTGCCGCCGCGTGGCGCGCCGCCTCGGCGCGGGCTTGGCGTGACAGCGGCCTGGAGGCAAACGCCACGTAAGCCAGGACGTCGTACAAGTCGCTACCCTCCGCATCAATGATGCGCTGCATCTCAGCCAAGGGGTCTCTTCCAAATCCGCGATCCGCCAGATCGGCGAGTAGCTTCTTCCGAGTATCCGGATCGCTCCACAGGCTGCGCAACTCGTCCTCGTCTCTGAAGAACTCGGGCAAGGTGCCGAACAGCGACTCCAGAAACTGCGCCGCCGACATCGGCCGGCCATCGGCACTCCAAAATCGGGCGGGTACTCGCCGAAGTACGGCGCCCCGCCCGGGCCGCTCATGAAGGTCTGGAAGATCGTGAAGAAGATGCTGCCGTTCTTCGGTACCCGGCCTTTTCTGCGAATGTCGTCGGGAGCAATGCGCACTAAGGCGTCATCGGGGAAGGCCGAGAAGGCGTTGTATGCTTGGTCGGCCAGGATGTTGCGGTCGGCCAGGAACAGGATGCGTGGACGGCGAGCGGGCTCGCCCCCGCTCTTCCAGTCCGCCAGATTCCAGCGACTCTGGAACAGCTTCCATGCGAGCTGGAACGCGATGAATGTCTTACCGGTGCCGGTGGCCAGCGTGAGCAGGATGCGGTCGCGGCCTGCCCCAACGGCTTCCAGCACGCGCGTAATGGCTATGTCCTGGTAGTAGCGCCCCTGCCAGGTGCCTCCCTTGTCTTCGAAGGGCACGGCCGCGAAGCGGTCGCGCCAGGCGCTCGGATGGACGTTGGTCTGCTTCCACAGTTCTTCTGGGCTCGGGTAGCTGGTCACGTCGCCTTCAGCGCCAGTGACCATGTCGATGCCGTAGATCGCCTGGCCGTTAGTGGCATAGGCGAATCGCACCGCCAGCTTCGCGGCGTAGCTCTTTGCCTGGCCGACCCCTTCGCTGTGCGGCTTGTCCCAGGCCTTGGCCTCGATCACCGCCAACTTGGTGTTGCGGTAGACGAGCACGTAGTCGGCGATTTCGGCGTTGGCTCGCGCGCCCTTGCCGCCGCTACCCTGCAGCCTGCCCAGCGTTATGCCGTGCTCGCGCAAGACACGACTGCCTTCGACCAAGCCCCAGCCGGCGGCTTTCAAGGCGGGATCGATATGCTCGGCGCGGGTTTCGGCTTCGTTCATGCGACCTCGGCTAATTGCTTATCAGCGGCCTTTGTGGTCAGTGCGCCAGTGAAGGCTTGGTGGAGCAGGGACCTACTTAGCTCTTCGAGAGCGGCAAGTTTGCCGGCGTAGACATTGCGCAGGCTGTCCGCCGTTTCCTGCACAGCATCCAATTTCTCGACGATCTCTGCCTGTCGATCGGTCGGTGGGAAAGGCAGGACTAGCTTTCTGAGGTCTCCGATATTGATCTGCATGAGGGCCGTCCCGTAGGTCTTGGCACGGATCTGAGCCTGGAGAGGCTCAGATCTCAGCAGGTAGTACCCGAAGGCTTGGGTGATGAAC
Source organism: Ramlibacter alkalitolerans (assembly GCF_016722765.1). Classification (GTDB taxonomy): domain Bacteria; phylum Pseudomonadota; class Gammaproteobacteria; order Burkholderiales; family Burkholderiaceae_C; genus Ramlibacter; species Ramlibacter alkalitolerans. The sequence continues at coordinate 289,449 of NZ_JAEQND010000008.1, forward strand.
TTCAAGTCGAACCTGATCGGCACGATGCCCCGAGTCACGTTGGCCCCGGCTAGTTCGGGGTCTGCAACCGCGACCGTTCCGGTGGTTCCGCGAACACACAGCAGCAGGTCACCGCCCGCGAGCGTCGTACGTGTGTACGAGCGCGCCAACGCGGGATCAATGCGTTTGAGTCCCTCGATGCATACATTCTTATCGCCTAGGTCCACGGGCCGCACCACTGGAAGCCCCCCGGGCACTTCGTCGCCTGGTTGCACGATTCCGTAAGACAGGGTGCAGCCAGGTGCCACAACGGCCTCCAACGCGCGGGACATGCCAGTCGCCGACGCCGCATCCAGCACCACAGCGAGTTGCCTGTCAGCCCACTCGCGGGCGTTCTGCACGTTCCTCTCGGTGTTGGCCTTGGCGATGGCGATGGCCTCGAAGGCTTCGTCGAGTATGGCTACGATGCGGCGCTGCTCTCGCAGCGCCGGCACTGGAAACTCAACCTGCCGAAGCGCTTCGGCATCGATCTTCAGCGTCCCATGCGCTGCCGAACTCAGTACGCCCTTTCCGCCATCTGCAAAGCGGTGGCGGAGCGCCAGCAGCAGGAATCTGGAGTCAACCGTCGCTGGTGGCACGATGGCCCGTATGTCCTGGTTAAACGCGACGGGCGATGTGACCTCGCCGATGGGGATGCCGTTCGCGAGGCCCATCCCTCGCACAAGCATCAGCAGCGATCCAACCGCAGCCATCTTTGCTGCCGACTCGTCGCACGCTTTCTGTGAAATGTGAAGTTCGGCATCGAAAATTCGGTCCGCCTTCAGGTCCTTGGCGGAAACCCACGGAATGGGTCCATGCCAGTAGGTGGGGTCTCCCTTAGATGGGGTACCTCCGCTAAACACCATACAAGCGTCGCCTATGGTTGCTCTTGGCCAACCACTCACACCAGCTCCCGAATCGCTGCTAGCACTTCGGCGCTCTCTGCATCAAGCGCCGCGATCTCGTCGAGGATGTCCTGCGGTGTGCGCAGCACAACCTCCTCGCCGCCGCTCGGGTTGTTAACTGACAGGTCGAAGGTGGCGATGTCGATACCGGCTACGTCGAGCGACCAGCTCTGTGCCGAGTCGGCGAACGACTTCTGCCGCTCAACGAAGTCGCCCAGATCGTCGTCGCTGAGCGGGTTGGTCTTGCCCATCTTGCGCCCAGGGTTCAGTTGGTAGAACCAAATCCTGCGCGTGGGCGCTCCTTTCTCGAAGAACAGCACCACGGTCTTGACACCCGCGCCCTGGAAGGTGCCGCCGGGCATGGCCAGCACCGTGTGCAGGTTGCAGCTTTCCAGCAGCAGCTTCCGGATGCTGGTGCTGGCGTTGTCGGTGTTGCTCAGGAACGTGTTCTTGATCACGACGGCCGCGCGTCCGCCAGCCTTCAGGGTCTTGATGAAATGCTGCAGGAACAGGAAGGCCGTCTCGCCGGTCTTGATCGGGAAGTTCTGCTGGACCTCCTTGCGCTCCTTGCCGCCGAAAGGCGGGTTGGCCAGGATCACGTCATACCGGTCGCGGTCCTGGATATCGCTGATGTTCTCCGCCAGCGTGTTGGCGTGGATGACATTGGGCGCCTCAATACCATGCAAGATCATGTTCATGATCGCGATGACGTAGGCCAGGCTCTTTTTCTCCCTTCCATAGAAGGTGCGCGTCTGCAGCGTCTTCAGGTCGTCGGCCTTCGTAGCCTTGGGCAGCATGTAGTCGAAGGCCTCGCACAAAAAGCCAGCCGAGCCGCAGGCGCCGTCGTAGATCCGCTCACCGATCTTCGGGTCCAGCACCTTGATCATGGCGCGGATCAGAGGGCGTGGCGTGTAGTACTCGCCGCCATTGCGCCCCGCGTTGCCCATGTTCCTGATCTTGGCTTCGTACAGGTGCGACAGCTCGTGCTTTTCAGTTTGCGAGCCGAAGCGCAGTTCATCGATCAAGTCGATCACGTCGCGCAGGTTGTACCCGCTCTGGATCTTGTTCTTGATCTCGCCGAAGACCTCACCGATCTTGTATTCAATGGTGTTAGGCCCACTCGCGCGCTGCTTGAAGCCGGCGAGGTAGGGAAAGAGCTTGCCGTCGACGAACTCACGTAGGTCGTCGCCGGTCATCGCGGTGTTGTGGTCCACGCGGCCGCCGACTGTCTTCGGTGCCGCCCACCTTGACCAGCGATATGGCTCTCCCAAGATGAAGGTGTAAGCCTTCCCCTCGAGCTCGGCCTCCGCGGCCTTATCCGCCTCAAGCGCGTCCAGGTACTTGAGGAACAGCAGCCAGGAAGACTGCTCCGTGTAATCCAGTTCGCTGGTGCAACCGGCATCCTTGTGAAGGACGTCGTCAATGTTCTTGAAGGTTTGCTCAAACATGCGGTCGTTCTCGATGCTGCTAAGGACGCAGAATTCCCGTCCCCCCGCAGATTTTTTGCCGCCGACCGGCGCCCTGTCCAGGTTCCGCGCGGTAGCTTTGCTTCCTATACGGCGGTCGCGGCCGAGGCGCACGCTTGCGGCCATGAGAGAGTCGCGTGAGCACAACACACTCTTCCTTTTGCGGAAAGTCTCGCGGAAAGAGATGCGGAAACGCTACGTTTCTGGTAGCGGCAAGGCGTGTATTGGTGGTAGGCCGTGCTGGACTTGAACCAGCGACCAAGGGATTATGAGTCCCCTGCTCTGACCAACTGAGCTAACGGCCCGCCAGAGGGGATTGTAGGAGTGCGGGGGCCGTCGAGCCCTGGAGCGGCGCGTTGCGCCGTGGATTCCCGCCTTCGCGGGAATGACGAGAGGGGCGGCAATGACGAGATGGGCCGCGGGAATGACGAGAGGGGACGCGCCGGAATGACGGGAGAGGCGCGAGGACGACGAGGACGGCGCCGGGGATGCCCGCCTCGCCCGATCAAGACCCCCCACCCCCCTTGCCATGGCTCAACGCATTGCTCACCAGCCGCGAGGTGATGTCCACGATCTGGATCATGCGGTCGTAGGCCATCCGCGTGGGCCCGATCACGCCCAGCGTGCCCACCACGTGCCCGTCCACCTCGTACGGCGCGCTGACCACCGACAGTTCCTCGAAGGGCACGATGTGGCTCTCCCCGCCGATGAAGATGCGCACGCCGTCGGCCTGGCTGGAGACTTCCAGCAGGCGCATCAGCTGCGCCTTCTGCTCGAACAGCTCGAAGGCATGCCGGAGGTGGCTCATGTCGCTGGCGAAGTCGGTCACGGCCAGCAAGTTGCGCTCGCCGGAGATCACGACTTCCTCCTGGTCCTGCTTCATCGCCTCGGAGCTCGCTTCCACGGCCGTCTGCATCAGCGTGACGATCTCGCCGCGCAACTGCTCGACCTCGCCCTTGAGCCGCTCGCGCACTTCCTCGATGCTCATGCCGGCGTAGTTGCCATTGAGGAAGTTGGCTGCCTCCTGCAGCTGCGACTGGCTGTAGTCCACCGTGGTGTGCACCACCCGGTTCTGCACGTCGCCCTCGGGCGAGACGATGATCACCAGGAAGCGTCGTTCGGACAGCCGCAGGAATTCGATGTGGCGGAACACCGAAGTGCGCCGCGGCGCCACCACCACGCCCACGAACTGCGACAGGTTGGACAGCAACTGCGCCGCATGGGCGATCACCTTCTGCGGCTGGTCCGGCGGCAGCGAGGGCGCGGCGAAGAGCTCGTCACGGCGTGCCGTGAGCATGGTGTCGACGAACAGGCGGTAGCCGCGCGCCGTGGGCACGCGCCCGGCGGAGGTGTGCGGGCTGGCGACCAACCCCAGTTCCTCCAGGTCGGACATGACGTTGCGGATGGTCGCCGGCGACAGCTCCAGCCCGGAAGCCCGCGACAGCGTGCGCGAGCCGACGGGCTGGCCTTCGGCGATGTAGCGCTCGATCAGCGTTTTCAGCAGCAGCTTGGCGCGGTCATCGAGCATTGGTGGGAGAGGGTAAGGCTTGCCCGGCAATTTTAGTGATGTAATTTGCCGATGAAATCCATCTTCCGGCAGGTCGCCCTGATCGGCAAGTACCACGCCGCCGTGGCGCCGGCACTTGCCGCATCGATGCGCACCGCGCTGGAAGAGATTGCGGAATTCTTGACGTCCCAGGGCTGCCACGTGGTGGTGGAACGCGACACCGCCGCCGTGGCGCAGATCGAGGGCTACCCCACGGCCGATGTGCCCGGCATCGGCACCCAATGCGACCTGGGCGTGGTGGTGGGCGGCGACGGCACCATGCTGGGCATCGGCCGCCAGCTCGCCCGCCACGGCACGCCCCTGGTCGGCATCAACCAGGGCCGGGTGGGCTTCATCACCGACATCCCGCTGGACCAGTACCGCACCGTGCTGCCGCCCATGCTGGCCGGCGAGTACGACGAGGACCACCGCACGATGATGCACGCGATGGTGCTGCGCGACGGGCACGCCGTGTTCGACGCCCTGGCCCTGAACGACGTGGTCGTCAACCGCGGCGCCACCTCGGGCATGGTGGAACTGCGCATCGAGGTGGACGGCCATTTCGTCTCGCGCCAGCGCGCCGACGGCCTGATCGTGGCCACGCCGACCGGCTCCACGGCCTATGCCCTGTCGGCCGGCGGGCCGCTGTTGCATCCGTCCAACCCCGGCTGGCTGCTGGTGCCGATCGCGCCGCACACGCTGTCGAACCGCCCGATCGTGCTGCCGGATTCGGCCGAGATCGCGATCGAGTTGGTCGCCGGCCGCGACGCCAGCGCCAATTTCGACATGCAGTCGCTGGCCTCGCTGTTGCACGGAGACCGCATCACGGTGCGCCGCTCGCAGCACCGGGTACGATTCCTCCACCCGCGGGGGTGGAGCTACTTCGACACCTTGCGCAAGAAAATGCACTGGAATGACGGGGCCTGAGCGCCCACACTGCGGACCATGAGCCTCAAACGCATCGCCCTGCGCGACTTCGTGATCGTCCGCGAGCTGGAACTCGATCTGGCGGACGGCTTTTCCGTGCTCACCGGCGAAACCGGCGCGGGCAAGTCGATCCTGGTCGATGCGCTGCAGCTCGCGCTCGGCGCCCGGGCGGAGGCGGCCGTCGTGCGCGAAGGCGCCCCCCGTGCCGAGATCAGCGCCGAATTCGACCTGCCCGCATCGCTGCTGCCCTGGCTGCAGGAGGCCGGCTTCGACGCCGGCGAGGCGCTTTTGCTGCGCCGCACCGTCGACAACCAGGGCAAGAGCCGCGCCTGGATCAACGGCAGCGCGGCCACGGCCACGCAGCTGCGCGAAGTCGGCGACCACCTGGTCGACATCCACGGCCAGCATGCCTGGCAAAGCCTCACCCGGCCGGCTTCGGTGCGCGGCCTGCTCGATGGCTATGCGGGCGTCAACACCGACAAGCTCCAGCAGCTCTGGGCCCACTGGCGCGCCGCCCAGAAGACGCTCGCGGACGCCCGCGCCGCGCAGGATTCGCTGCAGCGCGAACGCGAGCGCCTGGCCTGGCAGATCGGCGAGGTCGACAAGCTCGCGCCGGGCGCGGACGAGTGGGAGGAATTGAACGCCAGCCACACCCGGCTGTCCCACGCGCAGGCGCTGCTCGATGCGGCGCAGGCCGCGCAGGAACTGCTCGATGGCGACGAAGGCGGCGCCCGCGCGCCGCTGGCGCAGGCGGTGGATGCCCTGCGCGCGCAGGAACACCTGGAGCCGCAGTTCCGCGACGTCGCGGAGGTGCTGGGCTCCAGCCTGGCGCAGCTCGAAGACGCCGCGCACTCGCTGCAGGCTTACCTGCGCAAGACCGACCTCGATCCGCAACGCCTGGCGGAACTCGACGAGCGCATGGCGTCATGGGTGTCGCTGGCGCGGCGCTACAAGCGCACGCCGGCGGAGCTGCCGGCACTGCTCGCATCCTGGAAGGACGAACTGGCGAAGCTCGACGCCGCCGCGGACCTGGCGGCGCTCGAGGCGGCGGAAAAGCGCGCGCTGGAGGCCTTCCAGTCCGAGGCCCGGGGCCTGTCGAAAGCGCGTGCCAAGGCCGCGCCGCAACTGGCCAAGGCGGTCACGCTGGCGATGCAGGGCCTGGGCATGCAGGGCGGCCGCTTCGAAGTGGCGCTGGAAAAGGCCGAGGCGCCGACGGCGCATGGCCTGGAAGAAGTGAGCTTCCAGGTCGCCGGCCACGCCGGCAGCACGCCGCGGCCGGTGGGCAAGGTCGCCTCGGGCGGCGAGCTGTCGCGCATCGCACTGGCGATCGCCGTGACGACCAGCCGGCTGGGCGAGGCGCAGACGCTGATCTTCGACGAGGTCGATTCGGGCGTCGGCGGCGCGGTGGCGGAAACCGTGGGGCGGCTGATGAAGCAGCTCGGACGCGACCGCCAGGTGCTCGCCGTCACGCACCTGCCGCAGGTGGCGGCATGCGCGGACCACCACCTGGTGGTTGCCAAGCAGGCGCAGGGCCGGTCGGTGGAAAGCAGCGTCGCTGGCGTCGAAGGCGAGAAGCGCGTCGCCGAGATCGCCCGCATGCTGGGTGGCGAGCGCCTCTCGGGCACCACGCTGGCCCACGCCAAGGAAATGCTCGGCGACGCCGCAGCCGCCCGCGAAAGCTGAGGCATGGCCCTGGAGCTCGTCCTCATCACAGGCATGTCGGGCTCCGGCAAGTCGGTGGCGCTGCGCGCGCTCGAGGACGCCGGCTACTTCTGCGTCGACAACCTGCCGCCGGAACTGCTGCTGGATTTCACCGAGCTGGAGGTGCGCAACGGCCGCCGCCGCGTGGCGATCGCGATGGACGTGCGCACGGCCAGTTCGCTGCCGCTGGTGCCCGGCCACCTGCGCGAGCTGGTGCACCGCGGCATCGCGGTGCGGCCGCTGTTCCTGGACGCCAGCACGGATACGCTGGTACGCCGCTTCTCCGAGACGCGCCGCCGCCACCCGCTGTCGAAGACCGCCGTGGAGACCGATGGCGACCAGCACCGCGCCGTGGTGGAAGCGATCGAGCTGGAGCGCGAACTGCTGGCGGACCTGCGCGAGCGCGCGCACGTGATCGACACCAGCGTGCTGCGCGCCTCGCAGCTGCAGGAGTACGTGAAGTCGCTGCTCTCGGCGCCGCTCGCGCAGCTCACGCTGGTGTTCGAATCGTTTTCCTACAAGCGCGGCATCCCGCTCGACGCCGACTACATCTTCGACGTGCGCATGCTGCCGAACCCGTATTACGAACCGGAGCTGCGCGAACTGACCGGCATGGACGCGCCCGTCATCGAGTACCTGGAGAAGATCCAGGAAGTGCAGGACATGTTCGCCGACATCGCCGGCTTCCTGGACAACTGGATGCAGCCGCTGGCGCGCAACCACCGCAGCTACGTCACGGTGGGCATCGGCTGCACGGGCGGCCAGCACCGCTCGGTGTACCTGGTGGAGCGGCTGTGCGCGGAATTCGCGGATCGGTGGACGACGCTGAAACGGCATCGCGAGATGGGGAGCCGGCGGGCGTCGGATGCGCAGGCCTGAACGCCGTTCCGCGAAGGCCGACCCAAGACGTCATTCCCGCGAAGGCGGGAATCCAGGGCATTGAAGACTCGCCGCGCGCGGCGAGCATCGGGAGCCCGGGATTCCCGCCTTCGCGGGAATGACGGGGCGTCAGGCGTTCTCCAGGAACCTGCGCACCGGCGCCGGCAACCCCAGCCCCGGCCACTCGCGCGCACCGAACCACGCACCCTCCCCCGTCTTCCACTCCGCGGGCAGCACCGCCTGCACCGGATGCAGGTGCAGGTCCTTGTGCGTGAGCACGTGCACGAAGGGCTGCACCTCGCGCAACTTGCCACGCGACGCGACCGGCAGCACCTCTTCCAGCGCATCGCGGCTGGCGAACACGGGCAGGCAGTACAGCCCGGCCCACACACCCGGCGTCGGGCGCTTCTGCAACCACACCGAGCCATCCCCCGCCTGCGCATGCAGCAACCACAGCGACTCGGCGCTGCGTCGGAGCTTGCGCGTCTTCACCGGATACGCCTGGGGCTGGCCCTCGTGCGAGGCGAAGCATTGCGGCTGCACGGGGCACAGCAGGCAAGCCGGATTGCGCGGCAGGCACAGCGTGGCGCCGAGGTCCATCAGGCCCTGCGTGTACCGGGGCATGTTCTCGTTCAATTCGCGCGCCGGCAGCAGGGCACGCGCGTGGTCCCACAAGGCGCGCTCGTTGCCGGCGACGCTCAGGTCCGCGCCGAAACCGAGCACGCGCGTGAGCACGCGCTTGACGTTGCCGTCCAGGATCGCCGCCCGTTCGCCGAAGCAGAATGAGGAGATCGCCGCGGCCGTCGAAGGGCCGATGCCGGGCAGCGACTGCAGCTCCAGCGCGGTGCGCGGAAACGCGCCGCCATGCCTGTCCATCACCTCCTGCGCGCAGCGATGCAGGTTGCGCGCACGGCTGTAGTAGCCCAGGCCGCTCCAGAGCGCCAGCACGTCGTCGAGCGGCGCCGCAGCCAGCGCGGCGACATCAGGGAAGCGGGCGAGGAAGCGTTCGTAGTAGCCCAGGACGGCGGCCACCTGCGTCTGCTGCAGCATGATCTCCGACAGCCACACGCGGTAGGGATCGCGCGTGTTCTGCCAGGGCAGTTCATTGCGCCCGTGCGTGCGCTGCCAGCGCACCACGCGGCCGGCGAAACCGGCCGGAAGCTGCGTCATGCGGTCTTGAGGGCGAGCTGCGCCGCTTCCGCATGCCCCAGGGGCGTGTGCGAGAGGTGCGAGGTCAGTTCGGCCAGCTTCAGATCGAGCTGGTCCAGGGCGATTTCCTGGGCCTCGATTTCGGCGATGCGGTCGTCCAGGCCGCTGGCCGCCTGCTGGATGCGCTCGATGGCTTCGAGCCGGCGGCCGAAGTTGCGGCGGCGCTCGCGCAGCTGCGCATCGAGCTGCGCGGCCGCCGACTTGTTCCACAGCTCCACCTCGCCCAGCGCCGATTCGTAGATCACGCGCAGCCGCGTGGCGAGCGCCCGCACCAGGCGGTCGGCGAATTCAGGTTGCGCCAGCCGCAGCGCGTTGCTCACGCCCAGGTACTGGTTGTGGCTGCGCTCGACGAGGTCGAGGTCGCGTTCGTAGCGGGCGAGGTCCGGCTCGCGCGGCGCCTGCAGCGAGAAGCCGTATTCGGCATTGAGCTGGCGGAAGGTGCCCGTGAGCATGGTCTGGATCTCGTCGCTCACCTTGCCGGCCTTGCGCAGGCCGTCGCGCAGCCGGTCGAAGGTCTTCGCGTAGGCCTTGCGCACGCCCAGCTTCAGGCCCGGCTGCCGCAGGGCGTCCGTGAGCTCGGTCATTTCGGTCTTCAGCGCCGCCGTGCCCAGCAGGTTGAACACGTCGCGCAGCAGCTTCAGGTGCACCGAGCGCACGGCATGGATCTTGGCGCCGCTGGCGTCGAAGTCGGCCTGCTCCTGCTCGATGCGCGCGCGCATGTGCTTGATGACCGACATGTTCTTGCCGCGCAGCCCCTTGAGTTCCACCATCTGCTCGGCGAGGTCGCGCCGGCGGATCGCCAGCACGCGCGTGGCCTCGCCGCGCAATTCACCGATGTTGGCGGAAACCGAGGACCGCAGGATCTTCTGCCGCTGCCCCAGCACGCCATGCGCCAGCGCCTGCTCCAGCACCGGCAGGCGGCTGGCCTTGAGCAGTTCGGCGTCGTCGTTGACCTTGGCGACCAGGCCCTTCTGCCCCGACACCGGGATCACCTGGTGCCGCTGCAGCCCGAGCACTTCGGCGGTGGTGGCGCGCTGGCGGTCGATCTGCGCCTGCACCTGCGTGGGGGTGCTCAGCGCATCCCACATCGTGTCGATCTTGTTCAGGACGACGAGGCGCGAATCGGCGTCGTTGTCCTCGGAGATCAGGTGCTCGCGCCAGATCTGCAGGTCCGACTTGGTGACGCCGGTATCGGCCGCCAGGATGAACACCACGGCGTGCGCCTGCGGAATCAGGTTGACGGTGAGTTCCGGTTCGGCGCCGATGGCGTTCAGGCCGGGCGTATCGAGGATCACCAGCCCCTGCTTGAGAAGCGGGTGCGCGATGTTGATCAGCGCGTGGCGCCACTTGGGGATCTCGATCAGGCCGTCGGATCCCATCATCGGGTTGTCCTCGGGCGTGTCGTCGTGCCAGAAACCGAGTGCGCGGGCCTCGTCGACGGTGGCGCGGCGCACTTCCGAAACCTTCTCGATCGCCTGCGCGAGCTGCTGCGGATCGTTGACGTCGAGGTCCACGCGGTGCCACTTCTCGGGCACCATGCGCCATTCCATCAGCGGCTGCGTGTGCAGGCGCGTCTCGATCGGCAGCAGCCGCAGGCAGGGCGGCACCTCGGCGTCGTAGCCCAGCTCCGTGGGGCACATGGTGGTGCGCCCGGCGGCAGCCGGCATGATGCGGCGCTTGTAGCCGGCGAAGAAGATCGCGTTGATCAGCTCCGACTTGCCGCGCGAGAACTCCGCGACGAAGGCCACCATGACCTTGTCGGTGCGCATCTGGGCTTCGAGGCGGCGCAGGCGCTCCTCGACCGCGCTATCGAGCAGGTCGTGGTCCTTCAGCCATTCGGAGATCAGCTTCAGGCGCTGCGCGAATTCGCGCCGCCATGCGCCGTGCTGGTCAAACTGTTCGTTGAAGGATAGTGCCACTGAGAGAGTCCCGCCCAAATTGACTATAGCATCGGCGATTGACGCCCCCTTCAGCCTTTCTGGCAGTTCCGGCAGAAATATGTCGCGCGTTGGCCCTGGCGCAGCATCCGGATGGGCGCTCCGCAGACCCGGCATGGCTCGCCGGCCCGGTCGTACACCATCGCCTCGAACTGGAAGTAGCCGGATTGGCCGTGGGCATTGGTGAAGTCGCGCAGCGTGCTTCCACCTTTTTCCACCGCCTTGGCGAGCACTTGCCGGATGGCGGCCTGCAGCCTGGCCGCACGGGGCTTGCTGATGCGAAAAGCCGGCATCGTGGGGCGAATGCCGGCCAGGAACAGCGCTTCGGATGCGTAGATGTTGCCGACGCCTACGACGACATCGCCGGCCAGCAACACCTGCTTGATGGGTGCGCGGCGCTTCTTCAGGGCCGCGTGGAAGGCCTCCAGCGCGAAGTCCTCCCCCAGCGGCTCGACGCCCAGGCCGCCCAGGAGCTTGCGCGCCGGCGCGGAAGCCTCGCCTTCGCAGAACACCGCGGCACCGAAGCGCCGGGGGTCGTTCAGGCGCAACACGCCCTGCGTGGTCACGAGGTCGAAGTGGTCGTGCAGCGCCGCCTCCGGCAGGCCGGTGTCGAAGCGCAGGCTGCCGGACATGCCCAGGTGCAGCAGCAGCAAGCCCCGGTCCAGGTCGATCAGCAGGTACTTGCCCCGGCGCCGCACGGCCGTGACGGTCCGGCCCACGAGGTCGGCCGCTTCGCAGCCGAGGGGCCAGCGCAAGGGTTTGCCGAGCCGGACCTGCTCGATCCGGGCGCCGACGATTCGGTCGGCAAAACTGAGGCGCGTGACCTCGACTTCCGGCAGTTCGGGCATGGAAACGGGGCGGGGGGATGGGCGGCGGGAAAAGGGGCGTGCGCCCGGGGCCGCAAAATCACGTAGCGGCTTTGCGGGACGGGCCATTATCATGATTCGATGAAAAGATTCTTGAAGGCAGGGCTGCTGCTTGTCTGCTGCGCACTGGGGGCTCCCGCCCTGGCGCAGGGCACCTCGCCCCTGGTCGCCGCCGCCCCCGACAACAGCGGCATGGATGCCGAACTGTTCTACCAGCTGCTGCTCGGCGAACTGAACGTCCGCGGCGCCGAACCCGCCGCCGGCTTCGCGCTGATCCTCGACGCCGCCCGCAAGACCACCGATCCGTCGCTGTACCAGCGCGCCGTGGAACTGGCGTTCGAGGCCCGCAACGGCGATGCGGCACTGCAGGCCGCCCGGGCCTGGAAACAGGCCTTCCCGAAGTCGCGCGAGGCGAACCGCTATGTGCTGCAGATCCTGGTCGCGCTCAATCGCATCCCGGAAAGCACCGAGCCGCTGAAGACCGAAATCGCCCTGGCCGATGCGGGCGACCGCGCGGCGGTGATCTCGATGGCGCCGCGCATCTACGCGCGCGCCAGCGACAAGAAGCAGGCCGCCACGGTCATCGAGCAGGCCCTCGCCGACTACCTGAACCAGCCGGCCACCGGCGCCGCCGCCTGGAGTGCCGTGGGGCGCATGCGCATGGCCGCCGGCGACACGACGGGCGCCCTCGAAGCCGCCAGGCGCGGCCAGGCGTCGAATCCGAAGGCCGAAGGCCCGGTGCTGCTGGCCCTGGAACTGATGGATCCCAAGCTGCCGCAGGCGGAAGTGCTGGTGCGCAACTACCTGCAGGCGCAGCCGCTGCCGGAAATCCGCATGGGCTATGCGCGCGCGCTGCTCGACGCGCAGCGCCAGCAGGAGGCCCTGCAGCAGTTGCAGCTCGTCACCCGCGAACGCCCCGAATTCCCGGAGGCCTGGCTCGCGCAAGGCGCGCTGCTGGTGGGGGACAACCAGCTCACCCAGGCCGAGACCTCGCTGCAGAAGTACATCCAGCTGGCGCAGGCGCAACCCGCCAACGAGGAACGCAGCCGCGGCCTGGCGCAGGCCTACCTGTCGATGGCGCAGGTGGCGGAAAAGCGCAAGGACTTCACGGCCGCCGGTGCCTGGCTCGACCGCATCGACAACTCGCAGGACCTGATCGCGGCGCAGAACCGCCGCGCCTCCATCCTCGCACGCCAGGGCAAGATGGCCGAGGCGCGCAAGCTGATCCAGGCCATCCCGGAGCGCACGCCGGCCGACGCGCGGCTGAAGCTGTCGGCCGAGGTGTCGCTGCTGCGGGACAACAAGCAGTACAAGCCCGCCTACGAGCTGCTCGCCAAGGCCGTGGCGGCCAACCCGAAGGACGCCGACCTGCTCTACGACCAGGCCATGATGGCGGAGAAGCTCAACGACTTTCCGGAAATGGAAAAGCTGCTGCGCCAGGTGATGGTCCTCAAGCCCGACTACCACCACGCCTACAACGCGCTCGGTTTCTCGTTCGCCGAGCGCGGCGTGCGGCTGCCCGAAGCCAGGCAGTTGATCCAGAAGGCGCTGGAATACGCCCCCGGCGACCCCTTCATCACCGACAGCCTGGGCTGGGTCGAATTCCGCATGGGCAACCGCGCGGACGCGCTGCGCATCCTGCAGGGCGCCTACAAGGACCGGCCCGACCCGGAGATCGCCGCCCACCTCGGTGAAGTGCTGTGGACCATCGGCGAGCGCGCCCAGGCCGAGAAGGTCTGGCGCGAAGGCATGCTGCTGAACAACGAAAACGAGACGCTGCTGGAGACGATCAAGCGGCTGCGGGTCCAGCTGTGAGGGCGCGGTCCTGGTCCGCGTGGCTGCTGGCCGCGCTGTGCGCCTTCCTGCTCGCTGCCTGCGCCACGCCGCCGCGGTCGGAGGTCCCCCCCGGCACGCAGGTCTGGACGGGGCGGCTCGCGCTCACCGTGGAAGGACAGGCCAGCCAGTCCTTCTCCGCTTCCTTCGAGCTCAAGGGCGCACCCGAAAACGGCGAGCTGAGGCTGTTCAATCCGCTGGGCGGCACGGTGGCCGTGCTGGCCTGGGCGCCGGGCAGCGCCACCCTGCGCTCGGGCGGCAACACCCGCCAGTTCGATTCGCTGGAAGCGCTGGCGCAGGAAGCCACCGGCGCGCCGATCCCGATCGCCGCCCTGTTCGACTGGCTGGCGGGCAGGGCCACCCCGGTCGCCGGCTGGCAGCCGGACGTGAGCCAGGTGGCCGAAGGCCGGCTGCGGGCGCGCCGCGTCGAGCCGCCGCCGGTCGCCGACCTGCGCGTCGCCTTCGAGCGCTGAGAAACCGGCCGCATGCGCGCGCTGTACGACGTCGCCGCGCCGGCGAAGCTGAACCTGTTCCTGCACATCACCGGGCGGCGGGCCGACGGCTTCCACCTGCTGCAGTCGGCCTTCATGCTGCTGGACTGGCACGACAGCCTCGATTTCGAGCTGCGCCCGGGCACGGCCCTGTCGCGCGAAGACCTCGGCCCTTCCCTGCCTGACGACGACCTGACGCTGCGCGCCGCCCGCGCCCTGCAGCAGGCCACCGGCTGCACGGCCGGCGCGCACATCCGGGTGACCAAGCGCGTCCCGGCCGAAGCCGGCATGGGCGGGGGTTCCTCCGATGCGGCGAGCTGCCTGCTGGCGCTCAACCGCCTGTGGGGCCTGGGCCTGGCGCTGCCGGCGCTGGAGGCGATCGGCCTGCAACTCGGCGCCGACGTGCCTTTCTTCCTGCGCGGACGCAACGCGTGGGTCGAAGGCATCGGCGAGAAGATCACGCCGGTAGCGGTGCCGGCGGCCCGGTTCGTGGTGGTCAAACCGCCCCGCGGACTGTCGACCGCAGACATCTTCCGTCACCCGGCGCTGAAACGGGACAGCAGTGGTGCTACAATCTCGGGCTTTGCTGCAGATCCCTGGGGTTTCGGTCACAACGACCTGGAACCGGTGGCCCGGCTCATCAACCCAGAGGTGGGGGAGGCGCTGGAGTTTCTTGGCCAGCAGGGCCTGCGAGGCCGCATGACGGGCTCCGGCAGCGCGGTCTTCGCGCTGCTGCCGCCGGGTAAGATGCTGGCGCAGGCGCCGGCACACTGGGCCCACGAGGGCTGGGTGGTGCGGGAATGCAGCAATTTGGAAGTTCATCCCCTGGTGGGGTGGGCGTCCAGCGACGTTTCGGTTGGCAGCTGATCCGGCTGTCGACCCGTGTAGGGGAGTCGCCAAGTTGGTTAAGGCACTGGATTTTGATTCCAGCATGCGAGGGTTCGAGTCCTTCCTCCCCTGCCAAACCAGTCGTTAAGACGTCGAGAGGCGGGCCGAACGGGCCCGGCCGTCGACTGACATAGGCGTCCGATCCTCATGCAGCAGGCTGCTCCTCCCACCCCCGACTTCATGGTCTTCACCGGCACTGCCAATCCGGCACTGGCGGAACAGATCGCGAGCCACCTGGGCATCTCGATCGGCGCTGCGAGCGTCGGCCGCTTCTCCGACGGCGAAGTCACGGTGGAGATCAACACGAGCGTGCGCACGCGCGACGTCTTCGTGGTGCAGTCCACCTGCGCGCCGACGAACGACACGCTGATGGAACTGCTGATCATGGTCGATGCGCTCAAGCGCGCCTCGGCCGAGCGCATCAGCGCCGTCATCCCCTACTTCGGCTACGCCCGCCAGGACCGCCGGCCGCGCTCTTCCCGGGTGCCGATCTCGGCCAAGGTGGTCGCCAACCTGCTGCAGACGGTGGGCGTCGCGCGCGTCCTGACCATGGACCTGCACGCCGACCAGATCCAGGGCTTCTTCGACATCCCGGTCGACAACATCTACGCCTCCCCGGTGCTGCTGGGCGACCTGCGGCAGAAGAACTACGAAGACCTGATCGTCGTCTCGCCGGACGTCGGGGGCGTGGTGCGCGCGCGGGCGCTGGCCAAGCAGCTGAACACCGACCTGGCCATCATCGACAAGCGCCGCCCGAAGGCCAACGTCTCGGAAGTGATGCACGTCATCGGCGAGATCGAGGGCCGCAACTGCGTGATCATGGACGACATGATCGATACGGCCGGCACGCTGGTGAAGGCCGCCGAGGTGCTCAAGGAGCGCGGCGCCAAGCACGTCTACGCCTACTGCACGCACCCGATCTTCTCGGGGCCCGCCATCGACCGCATCACCAAGGGCACCGCGCTCGACGAGGTGGTGGTCACCAACACGATTCCCCTGTCGGACACGGCCCGCGCCTGCACCAAGGTGCGCCAGGTCTCCGTCGCCTCGCTGATCGCCGAAACGATCCAGCGCATCGCCAAGGGCGAATCGGTCATGAGTCTGTTCTCGGAGCAGGTCGACCTGTTCTGAGGCTTTTCGCGCCTCCTCCACGGGGGCTTTTTGAACCGGAGCCGCACTGGTCGCGGTGGGCTCCGAATTGGAGAATGCAATGAAATTCGTCGCTTTCGAGCGCGCCAGGCAGGGAACGGGTGCGAGCCGCCGTCTCCGCAACGTGGGCAAGACGCCCGGCATCGTGTACGGTGGCGAGGGCCAGCCCCAGCTCATCGAACTGGACCACAACGCCCTGTGGCACGCCCTGAAGAAGGAAGCGTTCCACTCGTCGATCCTGGACATGGAACTGAACGGTGCGAGCGGCAAGGTGCTGCTGCGCGACGTGCAGTACCACCCGTTCAAGCAGCAGGTCGTCCACATCGACTTCCAGCGCGTGGACGCCAACACCCGCCTGCACATGAAGGTGCCGGTGCACTACAAGAACTCCGAGGAAAGCGACGCCGTCAAGGTGGACCACTGCCTGGTCAACCCGATCGTCAACGAACTGGACATCTCCTGCCTGCCGGCCGACCTGCCGGAATTCATCGAGATCGACCTGTCCGGCCTGAAGAAGGGCGCCGTGCTGCACCTTAACGACGTGAAGCTGCCCAAGGGCGTGAAGGCCGTGACCCACGGCAAGCCGAACCCGGTGCTGGTCTCGGTGGTGACGCCGGCTGCGGAAGAGTCAGCTGCCGATGCCGCCGGTGCCGAAGGCGCCGCCCCGGCCGCCGCCGCTCCCGCTGCCAAGGCCGCTCCGGCCAAGGGCGGCAAGGACGCCAAGCCGGCCGCCAAGGCCCCGGCGAAGAAGTAAAGACGTCGTCACCCCCGGATACGCCGTCACCAACGGATACGCGGTCACCCCCAAAAGCGCCGTCACCCCCCCAATGCGCCGTCACCCCCGCGCAGGCGGGGGCCCAGGGCGGGCGCGCAGCGCCCATCGTCAAAGCCCTGGATTCCCGCCTCCGCGGGAACGACGGTTCAGAAAGCCCGCGCCAGCGGGCTTTTTTTCGGCTCCGCTTGGCGACAATATTCCCTTCAGCGCCCGCGCGACTGCCACTATCTTCCTGCCATCCATGATCAAGCTGTTTGTCGGCCTGGGCAATCCGGGCCCCGAGTACGAAGCCACGCGCCACAACGCCGGCTTCTGGTGGGTGGACGCGCTCGCGCGCGAGCTGAAGCTCAACCTCGTGTCCGAGCGCAGCTACCAGGCCCGGGTGGCACGCGGCAACATCCACGGCCAGACGGTCTGGCTGCTGGAGCCGCAGACCTTCATGAACCTCTCCGGCCGGTCGGTGGCGGGGCTGGCGCGCTTCTACAAGATCCAGCCGGAGGAAATCCTGGTGGTGCACGACGAACTCGACGTGGCGCCCGGCCAGGCCAAGCTGAAGTTCGGCGGCAGCCATGCCGGACACAACGGGCTGCGTGACATCCACGCGCAGCTGGGCACCGATGACTACTGGCGCCTGCGCATCGGCATCGGCCATCCCGGCGTGAAGTCGGAAGTGATCAACTGGGTGCTCAAGAAGCCGGCGCCGGACCAGCGCACCGCCATGGAGGAATGCATCACCCGCACGCTCAAGGCCTTCCCGGCCCTGCTGGCCGGCGAGATGGAGAAGGCCACGCTGATCGTGCACACCCACAAGGCGCCGCGGCCCAAGCCGCCACGCCCGCAAGGCAGTCCCCATCCACCCCCAGAGAAGGCACCGTGACCACCAAGACCCTGGTACTCGTCCTGGCCCTGTGCGCCGGCTCGGCCGGCGCGCAGACGGTCTGGCGCTGCGGCAACAGCTACAGCCAGGAACCCTGCGCCGGCGGCAAGCCGGTCACGGTGTCCGAGCCGGTGACGGGCCGCGCGCTGGCCCTGCCGGTGGCCAGCAACCCCGACGCGAGGCTCGCCGCGGAGATGGAAAAGGCCCGCTTGGCCCAGGAGCGCAACGCGCCCAAGGCCCTGGTGATCGGGCCGGTGGAGGCGCCGCCGCTGCAGGATGCGGGCAAGGAGAAGAAGGACGGCGCCAAGGCCAAGGACGGCAAGCCGGAGCAGTTCACGGCCGTCTCGCCGGGGCAGCCGAAGGAGAAGAAGGCGAAGGGGAAGAAAAAGAAGTCGGGCTGATCCTCTTTCTCCGCCTCCCCCTCTGGGGGAGGGTCGGGGCGGGGGCGCTCCGGCGCTACCTTTTCACCGGGTGCTTCAACGAGCGCCGGCGTGCCCTCACCCCAGCCCTCTCCCGGAGGGAGAGGGAGGAACATCCGAGGAAGAGGCTTCCGGAGGCGAAACACCCGCGGCGGCAACTTCCTTCTTCGCCTCCCCCGTCAGCCGCTGGTACTTCTGCCACAGCGTTTCCCGGCTCTCCATCCTTTGCGGGTCCACCGGGATGCAGGCCACGGGGCAGAC
This sequence comes from Ramlibacter alkalitolerans, assembly GCF_016722765.1. GTDB lineage: Bacteria > Pseudomonadota > Gammaproteobacteria > Burkholderiales > Burkholderiaceae_C > Ramlibacter > Ramlibacter alkalitolerans. The sequence continues at coordinate 307,596 of NZ_JAEQND010000008.1, forward strand.
CTGCACGCACTGCGGCTCGTCGAAGTGGCCGACGCACTCGGTGCAGCGATCCGGGTCGATCTGGTAGATCTCGGGGCCGAGGAAGATGGCCTCGTTCGGGCACTCCGGCTCGCAGACATCGCAGTTGATGCACTCGTCGGTAATCATCAATGCCATGACGCGCGGACTCCGGGGAGGGGAAGACTACTTCTGGCATTATCGCGCGCGGCATGAGTCTCTTCCTCGCCAAGCGGCTGATCACCCTCATTGCGACGCTGGCAGGTACCTCGGTGGTGGTGTTCCTGGTCCTCGAGGTCCTGCCGGGAAACGCAGCCCAGGTCCTGATGGGCCCCGACGCCTCGCCCGAGGCCGTCGCCGCCCTGGCGCAGAAGCTGGGACTGGACCGCCCCGCCATCGAACGCTACGGGCACTGGATCGCCGGCATGCTGCACGGCGACCTCGGACTGAGCTACGCCTACAGCACGCCGGTGGGCGAGCTGGTGCGCGAACGCCTGGCCCTCACCGTGCCGCTCGCCCTGATGGCGATGACGCTGACTACGCTCCTCGCGCTGGCCGCCGGCATCTACGCCGCTTCGCGGCACAACAAGCCGGGTGACGTCGGCGTCATGGCGCTCACGCAGATCGGCATCGCGATCCCGAACTTCTGGTTCGCGATCCTGCTGATCCTGCTGTTCTCGGTGCACCTGAAGTGGTTCTCCGCCGGCGGCTTCCCCGGCTGGGAGGAAGGCATCCTGCCCGGGTTGCGCGCGCTGATGCTGCCCGCGCTGTCGCTGGCCGTGGTGCAGGCGGCGATCCTGGCGCGCATCACGCGTTCCTCGGTGCTCGAAGTGCTGCGCGAGGATTTCGTGCGCACCGCCCGCGCCAAGGGCGTGTCGCAGCGCGGCGCCCTCTGGGGCCACGTGCTGCGCAACGCGCTGATCCCGGTGATCACGGTCATGGGCCTGCAGTTCGCGGAGCTGCTGGCCGGAACGATCGTGGTCGAGAGCGTGTTCTACCTGCCGGGGCTCGGGCGCCTGATCTTCCAGTCGATCGCCAACCGCGACCTGATCGTGGTGCGCAACTGCGTGATGCTGCTGGCCGCGATGGTGGTGATCGTGAACTTCGCGGTCGATGTGCTGTACGCCGTGATCGACCCGCGCGTGAAGGCGGCGGACCTGTGAGCGCCGTGCTGGAAGCACCGCTGGCGGCGAGCGCGGGCCCGGGGTTCTGGCACCGCGCCCTGCGGCACCCGAGCTTCCTGATCGGCCTGGTGCTGAGCGTGCTGGTCGTCCTGGCGGCGGCGCTTTCCTTTGCGTGGACGCCGCACGATCCCTACGAGATCGACATGGCGCTCAAGCTCAAGGCACCGGACGCGCGCTACTGGCTCGGCACCGACGCCTTCGGCCGCGACGTGGCCTCCCTGCTGCTGGTGGGCGCGCGGGCTTCCATCGCGGTGGGCATCATCGCCGTGGGCATCGGGCTGGTGATCGGCACGGCGCTGGGCCTGCTCGCCTCCGCCCGGCGCGGCTGGATCGAAGAGGCGATCATGCGGCTGTCGGATTTCGGCTTCGCGTTTCCCGCCATCCTGTCCGCGATCATGCTCACCGCGGTGTTCGGCCCCGGCATGGTCAACGCGATCATCGCGATCGGCCTGTACAACATCCCGACGTTCGCGCGCATCACGCGCGCCTCGGCCAACGCGGTGTGGGGCCGCGAGTTCGTGCTGGCGGCGCGCGCCTGCGGCAAGGGCCGGCTGGCGATCACGCTGGAGCACGTGCTGCCCAACATCCTCTCGGTGCTGATCGTGCAGGCCACCATCCGCTTCGCGATCGCCATCCTCGCCGAAGCCGCGCTGTCGTACCTCGGGCTGGGGACGCAGCCGCCGCAGCCCTCGTGGGGACGCATGCTGAGCGAAGCCCAGACGCTGCTGTTCCAGGCGCCGCTGCTGGGGGTGTTTCCCGGCGTCGCCATTGCCATTGCGGTGCTCGGACTCAATCTGCTCGGGGACGGCCTGCGCGACCTGTACGACCCGCGCCTGGCGCGGCAACGATGACGCCCCGCCCGGATCACCGTCATCCCCGCACAGGCGGGGACCCAGGGCCTGCAGGCGCCGCGGATGCGCGCTCCCTGGATGCCCGCCTTCGCGGGCATGACGGAAAACTCCTCGAAGTCAGGAACCTCTCCGTCGAACTGCGGACGCACCGCGGCCCGGCCTTCGCGGTGCGCGACGTGAGCTTCGCGCTCGAGCCGGGCGAGACGCTGGGACTGGTCGGCGAGTCGGGCAGCGGCAAGTCGCTCACCGTGCTGGCGCTCATGGGGCTGCTGCCGGAAAGCGCGCGCGTCACCGGCAGCATCGTGTTCGAAGGCCGGGAGCTGGTCGGACAGCCCGAGCGGGCCATGTGCGCGCTGCGCGGCGACCGCATCGGCATGATCTTCCAGGAGCCGATGACCGCCCTCAACCCGGTGCACACGGTGGGCCACCAGGTCGCCGAGCCGCTGCGGCTGCATCGCGGCATGACCGCCGCCGCGGCGCGCAAGGAAGCGATCGCGCTGCTCGATCGCGTCGGCATCCCGGATGCGGCGCGGCGCATCGACGCCTACCCGCACCAGTTCTCGGGCGGCCAGCGGCAGCGCATCACGATCGCGATGGCGCTCGCCTGCGGGCCCGATCTGCTGATCGCCGACGAGCCGACCACCGCGCTGGACGTCACGATCCAGCGCCAGATCCTGGACCTGATCCGCGAGCTGGTCGCCGAACGCCGGATGGCGCTGATCCTCATCTCCCACAACCTCGGCGTGATCGCGCAGAACGTGCAGCGCATGCTCGTGATGTACGGCGGCAGCGTCGTGGAGAGCGGGCCGACCGCAGCGGTGTTCGCCCACCGCATGCATCCGTACACGCTGGGCCTGTTCGCCGCACGGCCGGGGCTGCGGGCAGCCAAGGGCCAGCGGCTGGTGACGATCCCGGGGACCGTGCCGGAACTGGTGGACCTGCCCAGGGGCTGTCCGTTCGCGGGGCGGTGCCAGTGGACGGTTCCGGAGTGCGACGCGGGGCTGCCGCCAGCGGTGGAGGTGGAGGCGGGGCACGAGGCGAGGTGCATCCGGCTGGAGGTGGTGGCGAAGGAGCGGGATGCGGTCGCGCCTGGCCTCACCCCTGTCCTCACCCCGACCCTCTCCCAGAGGGAGAGGGAGGAAGACCGATGAACGCGCCGCTGCTGGAGGTCGAGAACCTCGTCAAGGATTACGCCCTGCCGCGCGAGAAGCTGCTCGAGGCGCCGGGCAAGGTGCATGCGCTGCGGGGCGTGAGCTTCACGATCGAGGCGGGGCGCAGCCTCGGCGTCGTCGGCGAGTCCGGCTCGGGCAAGTCCACGCTGGCGCGCCTGGTCATGGCGCTGGACCAGCCGACCTCGGGGCGCGTGCGCCTGCTCGGGAAGGACCTGCACGCGCTGCCGCGCGAGGCCTTGCGCAGCGCCCGGCGCGACTTCCAGATGGTGTTCCAGGATCCGTACGGCTCGCTCGATCCGCGCCAGGCCGTGGAGCGCATCGTGAGCGAACCCCTGGCCGCCCAGGGCGCCAGCCGCGAGGAGCAGCGCGAACGCGCCAGCGAGGCGCTGCAGGCGGTCGGCCTGCGGCCCAACGACCTGCGCAAGTACCCGCACGAGTTCTCCGGCGGCCAGCGCCAGCGCATCGCGATCGCGCGGGCGCTGATCACCCGGCCGCGCCTGATCGTGGCCGACGAGCCGGTGAGCGCGCTGGACGTCTCGGTGCAGGCGCAGGTGCTGAACCTCATGCAGGACCTCCAGGCCGAATTCGGCATCACCTACATGCTGATCAGCCATGACCTCGCGGTGGTGCAGCACCTGTGCGACGACGTGGCCGTCCTCTGGCAGGGCCGCATCGTGGAACAGGGGCCGCCCGGGCGCCTGTTCGCGCAGCCGCTGCACGAATACACGCGCTCCCTGGTCGAGGCGGTGCCCGAACCCGAGCCCCCCGCGGGCAGCCCTCTTGCCACGCGTTTCCAAAGTCGGGGATGATCCCTGAAGTTGCATCCCCCGCTTCCAGCCTCTAGCCCCGGAGTTCCCAAGACATGCTGAACCGCCGCAATGTTCTCGCGCACAGCGCCTCGCTGGCCGCCCTGGCCACCCTGCCCCCGGGCGTGCTGGCCCAGGGCCGCAAGAACGCGATCGTGATGGCCATGGCGCTCGAGCCCAGCCCCGGCCTGGACCCCACGGGCGGCGCCGCCTCGTCGATCGGCGAGGTCACGCTGTACAACATCTACGAGACGCTGACCAAGATCAACCCGGACGGCGCCGTCACGCCGCTGCTGGCGGAAAGCTGGGAGGTCTCGCCGGACCTCACCACCTACACCTTCAAGCTGCGCCAGGGCGTGAAGTTCCAGAATGGCGAACCCTTCAACGCCCAGGCGGTGAAGTTCTCCTTCGACCGCGCCGGCTCGGAGAAGAGCACCAACAAGGACAAGCGCACCTTCGCCAACCTGAGCACGCGGGTGGTCGACGAGCACACCGTCGTGATCCTCACCAAGGAGGTCGACCCCGACTTCCCGTTCCTGCTCGGGCAGGCAACGGCCGTGATCGTGGAGCCGAAGAGCGCGGACAGCAACATGACCAAGCCGGTCGGCACCGGCCCCTTCATGCTGGAGAACTGGGTCAAGGGCTCGTCCATCACGCTGAAGAAGTGGCCCGGCTACCGCAATGCTTCGGCGATCAAGCTCGAACGCGCCACCTTCCGCATCATCGCGGACCCGGCGGCGCAGGTGGCCGCGCTGCTCGCGGGCGACGTGGACGCCTTCCCCCGCGTCACGCCCCGCAGCGTGGAGCAGTTCAAGGGCAATCCGCGCTTCCAGGTGATCGTCTCGGGCTCGCGCGCCAAGACCATCCTGGCGATCAACAACAAGAAGAAGCCCTTCGACGACGTGCGCGTGCGCCGCGCGGTGGCCATGGCGATTGACCGCAAGGCGGTGATCCAGGGCGCGGGCGACGGCTACGGTGCGCCCATCGGCAGCCACTATCCGCCCAGCGCGCCGGGCTATGTCGATCTCACCGGCGTGAATCCGTTCAACCCCGACAAGGCGCGCGCACTGCTGAAGGAAGCCGGCGTGACGACGCCGCTGGAAGTCACCATCACGCTGCCGCCGCCGCCCTACGCGCGCCAGGGCGGCGAGGTGATCGCCTCGGAACTGGCCAAGGTCGGCATCCAGGCCAAGCTGCAGAACGTGGAGTGGGCCCAGTGGCTCTCCAACGTGTACGGCAACAAGAACTACGACATGACGATCATCTCGCACGTCGAACCCTTCGACCTGGGCAACTTCGCCAAGCCGGACTACTACTGGAACTACCACTCGGCCAGGTTCGACGAGGTGTACGCCAAGTACAAGACGACGGCCAACGCGAAGGACCGCCTGAAGCTGCAGGCCGACCTGCAGCGCATCCTCGCGGAGGATTCGGTGCATGCCTTCCTGTACCAGCCGCAGTGGGTGACGGTCGCGAACAGGAACGTGAAGGGGCTGTGGAAGGACATGCCGATCTTCGTCAACGACCTGTCCTCCATCTCCTGGGCCTGACGCGATGGCGGATGCACTGCACGAGCTCTCCGCGCCCCGGCTGGTGGAGCTGTACCGCCGGCGCGAAGTCTCGCCGGTGGAGGTCGCGCGCAGCGTGCTGGGTCACGTGGAGCGCTGGGAGCACCACATCCACGCGCTGTACCTGCTGCGGCCCGACCACGTGCTGGAGCAGGCGCGCGCCAGCGAGGAACGCTGGCGCCAGGGCGAGCCGCTGGGCCTGATCGACGGCGTGCCGGTCACGATCAAGGACAACATCGCCACCCGCGGCGACCCGACGCCCCTGGGCAGCGCGGCCAGCGAGCTCGTTCCGGCCGCGGCCGACGCGCCGCCGGCGGCGCGCGTGCGCGAGCACGGCGGCGTGCTGCTGGCGAAGACCACGATGCCGGACTACGGCATGCTGTCCTCGGGGCTTTCCAGCTTCCACCCGCTGGCGCGCAATCCCTGGAATCTGGCGAAGACGCCCGGCGGCTCCAGCGCGGGCGCGGGGGCGGCCGCCGCGGCCGGCTATGGGCCGCTGCACATCGGCACCGACATCGGCGGCTCGCTGCGCCTGCCGGCCGGATGGTGCGGCATCTTCACCTTGAAGCCCAGCCTCGGCCGGGTGCCGATCGACCCGCCCTATACCGGCCGCGCCGCCGGCCCGATGACGCGCACCGTGGAAGATGCGGCGCTGTTCATGCAGGTCCTCGCGGGCGCGGACGAACGCGACGCCATGAGCCTGCCGCCGCAGGACATCGCGTGGTCCGGCTTCGACATCGGCGTGTCGCGCCTGCGCGGCCTGCGCATCGGCCTGCTGATGGAAGCCGGCTGCGGCCTCGCCGTGGACGCGGGCATCCGCGACGCGGTGCAGAAGGCGGCCCTGCTGTTCGAGCGCGCCGGTGCGGTGGTCGCGCCGATGAAGCCCTTCATGACGCAAGCGATGCTGGATGGCATGGACCATTTCTGGCGCATGCGCTCGCACGTCGACCTGCGCGGCCTGCCGCCGCAGGAGAAGGCGCGGGTGCTGCCCTATATCCAGCAGTGGGCCGACAGCGCTGGCGGCCTCGGCGGCGAAGCCATGTTCCGCGCCGCCCACCAGTTCCACCTCACGCGCGTGGCGGCGGTGCAGGCCTGCCGCCCGTTCGACTACGTGCTTTCGCCGGTCTCGCCGGTGCCGGCGTTCGCGGCCGAACTGCCCTCACCCACCAACGACCCGCTGCGGCCGCTGGAGCACATCGGCTTCACGGTGCCCTTCAACATGTCGGAGCAGCCGGCCGCGTCCATCAACTGCGGCTACACCGACGAAGGACTGCCGATCGGCCTGCAGATCGTCGGCAAGCGCTTCGACGACCTCGGCGTGCTGCAGGTGGCGCGTGCCTTCGAATTGATCCGCGAGCCCCAGAGGCCCTGGCCGCAGCCGCCCTCGGAAGCGATCCACCACGTGGACTGAGTGGGCAGCGGTGGCGTCATTCCCGCGCAGGCGGGAATCCAGGGCGTCCGGGCTTGGCGCGCTGCGCGTGGCTAAGCCGCGGTGCGGCTCGCCTCGCCGGCCACCAGCTTGCGCTGGTCGTACACCGGTTGCGGCGGCAGGTCGGCCAGGTGCTGCGTGTCGGCCCAGCTCATGATCTCGTACGTGCCCTGGCGCACGCGAATGCGGTTGAGGCCGGCGTTCGGGATCTCGCTCTGGCGCGGGCCGTCCAGGCCCAGCGAGCGCGCGGTGCGGTAGATCATGTCCAGCACGCCACCGTGCGTGACGATCACCACGGTCTGGTGCGGGTGCGCGGCGACCACGCGTTGCACGGCATCCATCACGCGCGTGTGGAAGGCGCGGGTGGACTCACCCTCCGGCATGGCGAAATCCTGCTCGAAGCGCAGCCAGCCTTCCCAGGCCTCGGGGTGGTCGCGCTTGATGTCGTCGACGCGCATGCCATCGACCCGGCCGAAGGCCTGTTCGCGCAGGCCGGCGTCGGCCACCGGCTGCAGCGCGAGTTCACCGGCGATCGGTTCGGCGGTCTGCCGGGCGCGCAGCAGGTCGCTCACGTACACCGCATCGGCCTTCTCGCCCGCCAGGCGCGCGGCGAGCCGGCGCGCCTGCGCCAGCCCGATCGCGTTGAGTCCGACGTTGACCTGCCCCTGGAAGCGCAACTCCCGGTTCATGTCCGTCTCGCCATGCCGCACGAGCACCAGCTCCGTCGCATCCACCGTCATTCGCATTGCGAAATTATGGCTGGCCTTGCGCAATGCGGGATGGCACTAAGGCACGAAAGCGGACAGCCGAACGCAAAGGCCGCAAAGGTTTCGCAAAAACCGCAAAAGGGGACACCTTCAAGAAGCGATGTCCTTTCGCGGCTTTGCGTAACTGCGGCTTTTGCGTTGGTGGTTCTGTCTTCCTACTCCCGCCCCAGCCCGCGCACCTTCTCCATCAGGCGCTGCTGCACCGAGGCCGAGACGAACTGGTGGACTTCGCCGCCGAGGACGGCGATTTCGCGCACGAAGGTGCTGGAGATGAACTGGTACTTGTCGCTGGGCGTGAGGAAGACGGTTTCCACGTCCGGCATCAGGTGGCGGTTCATGCCGGCGAGCTGGAATTCGTAGTCGAAGTCGGTCACCGCCCGCACGCCGCGCACCATCGCCTTGCCGCCGCGCGCCACGACGAAATCGCGCACCAGGCCGCTGAAGCCTTCCACGCTCACCTGCGGGTACTTCGCCAGCGCCTCGCGTGCCATGTCGATGCGCTCCTCCATCGTGAAGAGCGACTTCTTGTGGTGACCGGCCGCCACCGCGACGATCAGGCGCCCGAACAACTGGCAGGCGCGATGGACCACGTCCTCGTGACCCAGCGTCATCGGGTCGAAGGTGCCGGGATAGACGGCGAGGACGTCGGTGGCCATTTAACTCTCCTGGACGCCGGCGGCGCCGGCACGCGCTGTGCGCCGGATTATGCAGCGCGACGCAACAGGTGCCCGTGCACCGCGCCGGCCCGCAGGTGCCGCTGCACCTCCAGCCCGTGCCGCGCCAGCGCTTCGCCTTCCCATGGCGTGGGCGCTTCCAGGTAGATCAGCCCCTGCGGCGCCAGCGCCGGCAGCGTGGCTGCCAGCGCCTTGTCGAACAGGTCGGCCTCGAAGGGCGGATCCAGGAAGACGAGGTCGGTCGCGCCGGCGGGCAGGCCCGCCAGCAGCGTCAGCGCGTTGCCTCGCTGCACCCGCACGTGGACGGCGTCCAGGCGCTTGATCACGGCCCGCAGGGCATCCACCAGCGCGCCGTCGGCCTCCACCAGCAGGACGTCCGCGGCACCGCGCGAAGCCGCCTCCAGGCCCAGCGCGCCGGTGCCGGCAAAGGCGTCGACGCAGCGCCAGCCGGCCAGGTCCTGCCCCAGCCAGTTGAAGAGCGTTTCGCGCACCCGGTCCGGCGTGGGCCGCAGGCCCGGCCGGTCGGGAACCTCCAGCTTGGTGCGCTTCCAGTGGCCCCCGATGATGCGGACCTGGTGGGGAAGGCTGCGGCGCGCGGGGGGCGAGGCGGGACGGGGCATCGTGGAAGCTTATCGGAGCCGGCGCCGCAAAAAAAACGGGCACGGCTTTCGGCCGTGCCCGAGTCTCTCCCTGTGAACTCTCCCGCGTGTTCGCAAGCAATGCGTGACAGCGCGTTTGAATTGTTGAGGGTCTTGCAAAAGTCTGCAGGCCGGCCCCTGTCAACATTGACAGGTGGGCAGGAATTTCCCCTGTATTACTGTCGGGCCGACGCCACGTCGCCGCCCACCACCACCGTCACCATGCGGTCCGGCTGCACCTTGCGGGCGAAGGCGGACTTGATCTCGGCGGCCGTGACCTTCTCGATCTGCTTCGTCCACGTGTCCAGGTAATCCAGCGGCAGCTCGTACCACGCGATGTTGGCCAGGTTCTCGACCAGCTTGCGGTTGCTGTCGATGCGCAGCGCGAAGCCGCCGATCATGAAGTCCTTGGCGGCCTTCAGTTCGGCCTCGGTCGGGCCTTCGGCGACGAAGCGGCGCAGCACGTCGCGCGAGACCTGCACGGCCTGCGCGGCCTGGTCCGGCCGGGTCTGCAGGCCCAGGGTGAAGGCGCCGGCATGCAGCCCGGGGGCGAAGTAGCTGTAGACGCTGTAGCTCAGGCCGCGCTTTTGCCGCACCTCCTCGGACAGGCGCGAGACGAAGCCCCCGCCACCCAGGATGTAGTTGCCCAGGAGCAGCGGGAAGTAGTCCGGATCCGAACGCTTGTAGCCCGGTTGCCCGATCAGGACATGGGCCTGGGCCGAGGCGAAGGGGATGCTGCGTTCGGCGGCGGCGCTCAAGGCCGGAACCTCGCCCACCGGCGGCAGCGGCTCGCAACGGCCGGCCGGCAGCCGCGACAGCAGCGTGGCCGCGATCTGGTCGGCCTGCTGTCGCGTGACGGCGCCGACGATGCTCACCTTCGCGCGGCAAGGCAGGATGGCAGCGTAGAAGTTGCGCATGTCCTGCACGGTGATGCGACCGAGCGACTGCTCCGTCGTGTCGTAGCCATACGGGTGGCCACCGTAGACCGCGGCGCCGAAGGCCCGTGCAGCCACGGTGCCGGGACGCGTGTTGGCCTCGCGGATCGAGGCCACCATGCGCTGGCGTTCGCGCTGCCAGATCGCGTCGGGGAAGGACGGCTCGCCCAGCTCGCGCGCCGCCAGCTTCACCGCCTTGTCCAGCAGGTCGGGGTAGGTGAGCGATCGCAGCGCATAGCTCATGCGGTCGAGGCTCGCGCCGCCACCGAAGGAGGCGCCGAGGTCGGCCCAGGCTTCGCCGAGCTGGTTCTCGTCCAGCGCCGGCTCGCCGTTGCGCGCGGCGATGCCCTTGGAGGTCATGTCCGCGGTCACGCCGGCCAGGCCGGCCTTGTCGGCGGGATCGCGCCGGTCGCCGGCATCGAAGTCGATCTCGACGTCCACCATCGGCAGGCTGGGGCTCTCGATCAGCCAGACCTGCGCGCCGCTGGCCTGCTGCCATTTCTGGATCGGCAGGGCGGCCGAGGCGGGAGCGACGAAGGCGCAGGCCAGGAAGCCGGCCAGCGCGCCGTGCGCCAGGAAAGTCGGAAAACGCATGGGAACCTTTCAGTGGCGCAGGGGGACGGCGGGGGTGCGGGGCTTGCGGTTCGGGTCCACGGGCAGCGGCCGCAGGATGCCCACGGTGAGCTGCTCGTCGCCGAAGTAGCGGGCGGCGACGGACTGGACCTGTGCGGGCGTGACTTCGCGCAGTCGTGCCATCAGGCGGTCCTCGGCGTCGATCGGCAGGCCCATCACCCAGGCGCTGCCCAGTTCGCGGGCCTGGTTCATCACCGAGTCCAGCTTGTAGATCTCGCCGGCGATCCAGCGCGTCTTCACCCGCTGCAGTTCGGCCGGGGTCACGCCCTCGCGGGCCACCCGCGCCACCTCGGCGCGCAGCGCGGCCTCGACCTGCTCCGGCGTCTTGCCCGCCGCCGGCACGCCGGCCAGCGTGAACAATTGCGGGCCGCGGCCCCACAGGCCGTTGCCGGCATCGACGCCGTCGGCGACCCGGTCGGGGCCCTGCGTCAGCGCGCGGTCCAGGCGTGCGCCCTCGTAGCCATCGAGCACGCCGGAGAGCACGGTGAGCGCCAGCGCGTCGTCGTTCTCGGGCGTCTTGTCGAAGGACGTGAGCTGCGGCACCTTGAAGGCCAGCGCCACGTACGACTGCTCCGCGGGGGCCTTGAATTCGATCCGGCGGATGCCCTTTTGCGCCGGCTCCTCGCGCGGCTTGCGCGGCGGCACCGGCTTGGCGGCGATGCTGCCGTAGTACTTGTCGACCAGCGTGCGGACCTTGGCCGGGTCGACGTCGCCGGCGATGATCACGGCGGCATTGGCCGGCACGTACCAGCGGCGGTAGAAGTCGCGCGCGTCGGCGGGCGTCATCGCCTCGAGGTCGCTCATCCAGCCCACCACGGGGCGGCGGTACGGCGAGGCCTGATAGGCCGTGGCGCTGAGCTGCTCATAGAGCAGGCCGCGCGGGTTGTCCTCGGTGCGGGTGCGCCGCTCCTCCTTGACCACCTCCAGCTCGCGCTTGAATTCGTCGTCGGCCCACTGGTTGTGGGCGAAGCGGTCCGATTCCAGCCGGATCACGTCCTCCAGCCGGTTGGCCGGGATCTGCTGGAAGAAGCCGGTCTGGTCGCGGGTGGTGAAGGCGTTCTCGCGGCCGCCGAGGGCGGCCACCTTGCGCGAGAACTCGCCCGGCCCGGTGGTCGGCGTGCCCTTGAACATCATGTGTTCCAGCACGTGGGCGACGCCGGTCGTGCCATCGACTTCGTCCATCGCGCCGACGCGCACGTAGACCATGTGGACGGCGGTGGGAGCGCGACGGTCGGGCTTGATGATGACCGTCATTCCATTGGGGAGCTTGTATTCCAGCGGCTTCTCCTGGGCCGGTGCGGGACCGGAGATCTGGCCGTGGGCGGGGGGCAGGAGCGCCAGCGGAAGCGCGGCCGCGAGCGGAAGGAGCAGGGAGCGCAGGTGTCGTTTCATAGAATCCTCTGATTCTAGAAACCTCCCTGATGTTCAGCTTCTTCCGGAAAAAGCCACCCGCCACGCCGGCGCCCGTCGCCGCGCCTGCCCCCGCCCCGGTCGTCGAAGCGCCACCGGCCCCTGTCGCACCGCCGACCGTGGCTGCGCCGGCGCCGGTCGTCGTGCCGGTTCCCGCGCCCACGCCGGCCCCACCACCGCCCCGCAGCGGCGGCGGCCTGATCGGCAGCGCCTTGGTCCAGGCCATCGAGATCCCGGTCGTCCCCGAGGTCGCCCCGGAGCGCCAGAACTGGATGGAGCGGCTCACCGAGGGCCTGAAGAAGACGGGGACCAACCTGTCGCAGGTCTTCACCGGCGCCCAGATCGACGAGGCGTTGTACGAGGAACTCGAGACGGCGCTGCTGCTGGCCGACACCGGGGTGCCGGCGACCGACTACCTGCTCACGGAGGTGCGGCGCAAGGTGGCCGCCACCGGCGCCACGCGCCCGGTGCAGGCCAAGAACATCCTGGTCGACGCGCTCACGCAGCTGCTGCGTCCGCTGGAGAAGCCGCTCACCATCGGCGAACACCAGCCGACCGTGATCATGGTGGCCGGCGTGAATGGCGCGGGCAAGACGACCTCCATCGGCAAGCTGACCAAGCACCTGGCCGACGAGGGCGAGACGGTGCTGCTGGCCGCCGCCGACACCTTCCGCGCCGCCGCGAAGGAGCAGCTCGCGGTCTGGGCCGACCGCAACAAGGTGGAGATCGTCAGCCAGGAAGGCGGCGATCCGGCGGCGGTGAGCTTCGACGCCGTTTCGGCCGGCAAGGCGCGTCGCAAGAACGTCGTGATCGTCGACACCGCCGGGCGCCTGCCCACCCAGCAGCACCTGATGGAGGAACTGCGCAAGATCCGCCGGGTGGTGACCAAGGCCGACGCCACGGCGCCGCACGAAGTGCTGCTGGTGATCGACGGCAACACCGGCCAGAACGCCGTGCAGCAGGTCAAGGCCTTCGACGCCGTCCTGCAGCTCACCGGCCTGGTGGTGACCAAGCTGGATGGCACGGCCAAGGGCGGCGTGCTGGCGGCGATCGCGCAGGAAAGGCCGGTGCCCGTCTACTTCATCGGCGTGGGGGAGCGGCTGGAGGACCTGGAGACCTTCAATGCGCGGGAGTTCGCGCTGGCGTTGTTGTCGTAGCGGCGGCGCTGCGCGCCATCGCTGGGGTTCCGGCGCTGACGCGCGTCACCACCAGCCTACCAGACTCGCCAGCGTTCCCCTGTAGGCTGGCGGTGAGCCGCGAAGCGCGCGAACCCCAGCGATGGCGCGCAGCGCCGCCCCCTCACAATCCGAGCGTCTCCCGCGGATCCTCGGGCACGGCCACCTCGCCCCGCACCCACGCGAAATACCCTTCCCCGGCCTGCATCCGCACGGCGACAAACTGCGGCAGCTCGTAGGGATGCTGCTCGCGGAACAGCGCCTGCAGGGCGGCCTCGCACCCGGGCAGCGTCTTGACCGTGAGCCGCAGCTCCGCGTCCTCGCATTCCTTGCCCTGCCAGCGATAGAAGGACGTGAGCCCCTCCTCCACCTGCACGCAGGCGGCCAGCCGGGCCTGCATGATCGCGCGCGCCAGCTTCTGCGCGTCGTCCCGTGAACCGACGGTCGTCGTCACGGTCAAAATGTCGCGGCCTTGACTGTTTTCCATGGGGCACGCCCTCCAGAATCTGCCGATTGTCCACCGGGAGCCCGCCATGACCGCCGCCTTCACCGATTCCTCCGCCTCCGCCCCGGCCCGCCGGGTGGACCAGCTCCTGGCGCACTACGAGGAAAGCCACCGCAACCCCGTGAACGAGGCGATCCACTTCGTGGCCATCCCGCTGATCATGCTCAGCCTGCTGGGCCTGCTGTCGGCGGCCCATCCCTGGCTCGCCTACGCCTTCGTGGCCGCCAGCATGGTGTACTACCTTCGGCTGTCCGGCGTGTTCCTGGCCACCATGGCCCTGGTCTCGGCCGCTATGCTGGCCGCGGTTCACGCGATGGGTGAGCACGTACTCAGTATCTCGCTGGCCATCTTCGTGCCGGCCTGGATCGCCCAGTTCATCGGCCACAAGGTGGAAGGAAAGAAGCCTTCCTTCTTCGAGGACTTGCAGTACCTCTGGGTCGGCCCCATGTTCGTCCTGAGCAAGCTGTTCCTGAAGCTCGGCATCCGCTGGTAGGCGGAGGCGTCCTCCGGGGCAGTGCAACACGCTCCCTGGAAGCCCTCGCCGACCTCCTGTCGGCGCTCATGCCTACGGAACCAAGGCCTTAGCACTCTGTCTAACAGAGTGCTAATATTTCACGAGCAAAAGGAGTTTCCGGTATGTCCTCAACCAATGGAGCCTCGGGTACCACGGCGTTGGCGCTGTCCAACCCCTGGGCCGTCGTTCCGTCGCTGGGCAACCTGGACGCGTACATCTCGGCGGTCAACCGGCTGCCGATGCTGACGGCGGAGGAAGAATACGAGTTCGCGAAGAAATTCAGGGACCAGAACGACCTCGAAGCGGCGGGGAAGCTGGTGCTGTCGCACCTGCGGCTGGTGGTCTCTGTCTCGCGCAAGTACCTGGGTTACGGCCTGCCCCACGGCGACCTGATCCAGGAAGGCAACATCGGCCTGATGAAGGCGGTGAAGCGCTTCGACCCCGAGCAAGGCGTCCGGCTGGTCAGCTACGCGCTGCACTGGATCAAGGCCGAGATCCACGAATACATCCTGAAGAACTGGCGCATGGTCAAGGTGGCCACCACCAAGGCCCAGCGTAAGCTGTTCTTCAACCTGCGCTCCATGAAGCAGGGCTTCAAGGACGAGGAAGACGCGCAGACCCACCGCGAGACGCTCACCGACGCGCAGATCGAGGTCATGGCGCGGGAGCTGAACGTCAAGCGCGAGGAAGTCATCGAGATGGAAACGCGCATGTCGGGCGGCGACGTCGTGCTGGATCCCGGTCCGGCCGATGACGGCGAGGAAGCCTTCGGCCCGATCGCCTACCTCGCCGACGCCACCCACGAGCCGACGGCGGAACTCGAGAATCGCGAGCGCGACGTGATGGCCTCCGACGGCATCCAGGCTGCCCTGGAGCAGCTCGATCCGCGCAGCCGCCGCATCGTGGAGGAACGCTGGCTGAAGGTGAACGACGACGGCTCCGGCGGGATGACGCTGCACGAACTGGCGGCGGAATACGGCGTCTCGGCCGAGCGGATCCGCCAGATCGAGGTGGCCGCCATGAAGAAGATGAAGAAAGCCCTGACGGCCTTTGCCTGACGGGCAGGAGCAACGCGAAACGACCTGAAGCCCGGCCCCCGCCGGGCTTTTTGTTGTATCCGCGCCGATACGCTGTCTTTTCAAGCCCCCACTGCCGGACTGCTCTGCCGTGCGCCGCGACAATCCCGGGATGACAAGGAGGGGACCGACGCTGCGCTGCTGGTGGGCGCTCTGGCTGTGGCTGGTACTCGCCTGTTCCGGCCCCGCCGCGCACGCCGAGGCTCTGATGCCGGGCGGAGGACTGCCGCCGGTGGTGGTCGGCAACCAGCAGGAAGCCAGCCTGGCGGAGCACAGCCTGTACTGGATCGACGAGAGCGGCACCATGTCGGTCGACCTGGTGGAAGCGCGGGCCGCGGAGATCCCCTGGCGCGTGCGCAAGCGCGAGAACCAGCGCGCCCCCGTCGGCGCGCTGTGGATCGTGTTCGACGCGGCCACGCCGCCCGGCCAGCCCTGGTTCCTCGAAGTCGGCTCCTCGGTGAACGACCGCCTGGAGCTCTTCTACCGCGATCGCGCCGGTCGCTGGGTGCTGCAGGAGGCCGGCTCCGGCATCGACGTGTCCGCCTGGCCCGTGCCGGGCCGGCTGCCCACCTTCACGCTCGCTGCGGACAGCGTCCAGCCGGTGCGCTACTGGCTGCGCGTGAACGACAGCCACGGCGACTTCGTGGCGCCGCTTTCGCTGCTGCGCCACGACGCCTTGCAGGTTCACCGCGAAGGCGAGGAATTCGTCCTGGGCTGCTATTTCGGCGTGCTGGCGCTGGTCGCCCTGGGGGCCTTCGTCAACGGGGGGGTGTTCCGCGACCGGGCTTCGGTGACGCTCGGCGTGTGCATCGTGCTGCTCGTGTTCGGCCAGCTCGGGCGCAGCGGGCTGGGTGGCCAGCATCTCTGGTCCGGTTCGAGCGCGTGGAACGACGTCGTGCTGGAACTCTGGCCGGGGGCTGGGGTGGCGGCGGGCCTCTGGCTGGTCAAGATCCTGACCGATCCCGCCCGCCTGTCGCGCGGGCTCGACCTCGGTGTGGAGGCGCTCATTGCCGCCCTCCTCGGCGCCACGGCGCTGCACCTGGTGATCAACAACGCGGCCAGTCTGACGCTGGTGCTGTCGCTGACGGGGCTGGCGCTCGTTGCGGTGCTGAGCATGGTCTTGTGGGGCTGCATCGCCGGCCGGGAACGGCATGTGCGGCTGGTGGCGATCGCCTTCGTGCCGGTGGCGGTGCTCGCGGTGTTTCCGCTCGGGCGCGACATGGGCCTGCTGCCGGCCAACGTGCTCACCCGCTTCGGCCTGTACCTGGGCGCGCTGCTCGCCGTGCCCATCCTCTACTACGCCGTGAACTCCCGCCTCATGGAGCGGCGCGAGGCCGAACTGCGGGCCAGCGCGCTGGTGCGGGCCGATCCCCTCACCGGCCTGCCGCACCGCCAGGCCATGACGGAGCGCCTGGACAGCAGCCTGACCCACGCCCGCACGCAGAAGCAGCAGTGCGCCCTGCTGTGCATCCGGCTGTCGAACCTGGAGGCGATCGGCGAGGAGTTCGGCCGCGAGGCGGTGGACAAGGCGCTGGTGGTCACGGCCTCGCACCTGCGGCGACTGAGCCTGGGCTACGACATGGCGGCGCGGCTCGGCCAGCGCGAGTTCGCGCTGCTGATCGAAGCGCCGACCACGCGGGAGGCGGCGATCTCGCGCGCACAGCAGCTGGTGGCCAGCGGCCTGCGCGAAGTGGCCGCGCTGCCCGGGGTGACCTTGCGCTACCACGTGACCTGGACGCTGCTGCCGCGGCCGCAGCTCGATGGCGCGGCCACGGTGCAGTGGGCGGTCGACGGACTGGACCTGATCACGCCCGAAACGCGCAAGGCGATCCGCTCGCTCGAGGTCGTCGAGGAAAGCGTGTTGCGCTGACCGGGGCGCAGGCCGCGCCGGCCGCCTTCAGGCCTGCAGGATCAGCTTGAGATCGTCCGCCAGCGCCTGCGCGCCGGCGCCGTAGCGCACGTACAGGCGCAGCCGGCCCTTGGGGTCGTACACGTAGCTCGCCGCCGAGTGGTCCAGGGTGTAGCTGCCCGGCGTGCTGCCCGGCGCCTTGCGATAGAACACCTTGAAATCCTTGGCCACGGCAGCGGTCTGCTCCGGCGTGCCGCGCAGGGCGATGAAATCCGGCCCGAAGTTGCCGACGTAGGCCTTGAGCAGCTCGGGCGTGTCGCGCTCGGGGTCGAGCGAGATCAGCACCGGCTGCACCTTGGCGCCATCCGCCCCCAGCAATTTCTTGGCCTCGGCGATCTCGGCCAGCGTGGTGGGGCAGGCGTCGGGGCATTGCGTGTAGCCGAAGAACACGATCACGGCCTTGCCCTGGAACTCGCCCACGCTGCGCACCTTGCCCGCGGTGTCGGGCAGCTTGAAGTCGCGCGCGTAGTCGGCGCCGGTGATGTCCACCGCCTTGAACGCCGGCTTGGGCTCGTCGCCGCAGGCGGCCAGCAGCGCGGAGGCGCCGGCGAGGGAAAGGAAGTCGCGTCGCAGCATGCTCACAGCAGGTAATGGTCCACCAGCAGGGCCGCGAACAGCACGCTCAGGTGGATGAGCGAGAAGCGGAAGGTCTTGCGCGCCAGCGCGTCGGAATATTCGCGCCAGAGGCGGAAACCGTACCACGTGAAGCCGACGCTGAGAACCAGTGCCGCCGCGAGGTACAGCCACGAGCTCATGCCGTAGGCGAAGGGCATGAGGCAGGCCGCGAACAGCACGATGGTGTAGAGCAGGATCTGCAGGCGCGTGAACTCGTTGCCGTGCGTCACCGGCAGCATCGGCAGGCCCGAGCGGCGGTAGTCCTCCACCCGGTACAGCGCCAGTGCCCAGAAGTGCGGCGGCGTCCACAGGAAGATGATCAGGAACAGGATCAGCGCTTCCGGGCCGACGTCGCCGCGCAGCGCGGCCCAACCCAGCACCGGCGGCATCGCGCCGGATGCGCCGCCGATCACGATGTTCTGCGGCGTCAGCGGCTTGAGGATCACGGTGTAGATCACGGCGTAGCCGATGAAGGTGGCCAGCGTGAGCCACATCGTCAGCGGATTGACCCAGGCATAGAGCAGCCAGGACCCCACCGCGCAGAGTGCGGCCGAGAAGACCAGCGTCTGCATGTCATTCAGTTCGCCCTTGGCCGTGGGCCGCCAGGCCGTGCGGCGCATCTTGGCGTCGATGCCCTTTTCCACCAGGCAGTTGAAGGCGGCGGCGGCGCCGGCGACCAGCCAGATGCCGAACGATGCGACGACGCCGACGCGCAGGTCGTCCAGCGAGGGCAGGCCCGGCACCGCCAGCACCATGCCGATGATGGCGCAGAAGACGATCAGCTGGATGACGCGCGGCTTCATCAGCGCGTAGTACTGGCGTGCGACCACGGCGTTCATGCGGACACCTCGCGCACGCCGGCGGGCTCGCGCGCCACCGCGCGCTCGCCCCGGCTTTCACGCAGCGCCCAGGTCAGCGCCACCACGAGGGCGGCCGCGCCGCCGGTGTGGGCCACGGCTGCCAGCAGCGGCCAGCCCAGCACCACGTTCGACAGCCCGCTCGCGAACTGCCACAGCAGCAGCAGCCCGATCGCACGCGCACTGCGGTGCAAGGGCCCGCCCCGCAGCCGCCAGGAGGCCACGCCGATCACCACGAACACGGCATAGGCCACGAGCCGGTGCGCATAGTGGATCGCCGTCAGGGCCGCGAAGTGGATCGTCTCGCCGGCACCGGTCATCCCGAGCGGCCGCCACAGCTCGAAGCCCTGGCGGAAATCCATCGCCGGCCACCAGCTGCCCTGGCAGGCCGGGAAGGTGCTGCACGCCAGCACCGCATAGTTCGTGCTGACCCAGCCGCCCAGCGCCACCTGCAGCCACAGGAGCACGTAGGCCGCGAGCAGCCAGTGGCGGGCAACCGCGGGAATGACGGACGCACCGCTGCCACGCTGCGCCTGCCGGTACGCCACCGCCTGCATCGCCAGCAGGGCCAGCAGCACCATGCCCCCGAGCAGGTGCAGGGTGACGATGGCGGGGAACAGCTTCATGGTCACCGTCAGGGCACCGAAGGCGCCCTGCAGGCAGACCCACGCCAGCGTCAACGCGGGCCAGCGGGGCTGCACCGGCACGCCGCGCTTGCGCTGCAGCCAGGTGGCGATGGCCAGCGTGGTGATCAGCACGCCGACGCCGGTGGCAAGATAGCGGTGGACCATCTCCACCCAGGCCTTGCCGTGCGTCACGGGCCCGGTCGGCATGCGCGCCTCCTCGGCGCGGATCTGCGCGATCGCGCCGGTGGGGCTCGCGTTGCCGTAGCAGCCGGGCCAGTCGGGGCAGCCCAGGCCGGAATCGGTCAGGCGCGTGAAGGCACCGAACAGCACGAGGTCGAAGGTGAGGAACAGGGTCAGCAGCGTCAGCGCCGCGAGGCGCTGCGCCGGCGCGGCCTGCTTGTTGCGCAGCCAGACCCAGGCGAGCGGCCCCGAGGCGACGGCGATGCCCAGCAGGGCCAGCCGCAGCACGGGGCTGAAGTCGTACAGCGAAGCGTCGACCATGTCAGTTCGCCGGCCGGCCGGGCTGGTCCCAGCCGGCGGAGGCGCGCATCAGGCGTTCGAGGTCCTTGCGCACCTTGGTGGCGCCGGCGACGTCCTGCGTGGGAGGGAAGCGCATCATCCAGTGGCCCATCGGGTCGACGACGTAGAGGTGGTCGGCCAGCTGCCGGCCGCGCGCGGGCGCCAGCCACTGGGCGAGCTGCGCCGCGTCGACGCGCAGCACGGTGGCCTGCACCAGCGCGGGCTTCAGCGCATCGCGCAGCGGCGCGTCGTCGGCCACCAGCCAGACCCAGTCCAGGCGCTCCTTGTCGCGGCCCAGCGCCTCGCGCAGTTGCCGCTGCAGGTACAGGTGGCGCTCGCAGGCGGCGTCGCAGGCGCCCCCGGCCACGCTCACCAGCAGCCACTGGCCCTGCAGCGTGGGAAGGCTCACGGGCCGGCCGGCGAGGTCGGTTCCGGTGATGGACGGAATCGGCCGCTGCGGCTCGATCAGCTCGCCGTAGCTGCTGCGCGTGCCGGGGCGCACGACGTAGTAAGCGAAGTAGGAAGCGAGCACCGGGGCCGCGCACACCAGCATCACCAGCAGCATCTTCCAGCGGCCGCTGCGCGTGCGCTGCTCGTCGGCGAGCGCGGCCTCCTGCGGCAGCGGCAGCGAGTGCACGGTCAGCCCGAGCGGCTGGTCAAGCGCGCCGGGCTTGGCGGCGGGGGACGAGGAGTTGGAACCAGACATAGAGGATCGCGATGAGCGCGGCGATGGCCCACCACTGGAAGGCGTAGCCGAAGTTCTTTTCCGCGCCGCTGCCGGCCTGCGGCCACTGGCGCAACAGGCCCTCGGAAGCCGTGCCGGTCTGCTGCACCGAATAGGGCAGCAGGGGCAGGCCGGTTTCCGCGCGGAACCGGGTCAGGTCGAGATTCTGCCGGATCGGCCCCTTCTCTTCCTTGTCGAAGGCATATAGCTTGGCGGGCGGCGGGGCCAAGCGGCCGCGGACCTCCACCACGCCGGCGGGCGTCTGCACCGGGGGAAGCGCTTCGCGCCGCTCGAAATTGCGCTGCACCCAGCCCCGCTGCACCAGGATCACGTCGCCGCGGCCGGCCAGGCGCAGCGGCGTCACGACGTAGAAGCCCGGCACCGCGTTCATCTGGCGGTTGTCGAGGAAGATCGTCTGCGCCGGCAGCCATTCGCCGCGCAGGACGACGGGCCGGTGCAGCAGCGCGTCGTCGGGAGCGATCTGCGCCGGGAGCGCGTCCTGCGCCAGGGGCGCCAGGCGGGCGCGCGCCTGCGTGGCGTCGTGGAGCGCGGTGCGCTGCTGGCCCCTGCCCCACTGCCAGAAGCCCAGGTTCACCGTGACGGCGATGCCGATGAGCGCGGCGATGGCGATCAGCGCACGCTTGAGCATTTCCGCTGCCGGCCCTCTATGATCCGTCGCATGAAGTGGTTCGTTCTCGCGGCCTTCCTGGCCATCATCGGCAGCCTCGGCTCCGCGCTGTACTTCATGATGCGCGACACCGGCCAGGACGGCCGGCCCAAGACCAGCAACATGGCGCGCGCGCTGGCGTTCCGCGTCGGCTTCTCGATCCTGCTGTTCGTGTGCATCCTGGTGGCGTGGAAGCTCGGGTACATCCACCCGACGGGGATTCCGCTGAAGTAGTTCCCGTGGCCGGAAAAAAGGACAAGGGCCGCTTGCGCGGCCCTTTCTGCTGGACCCCCGCCTGCGCGGGGGTGACGGAAAGGATCAGAGCCAGTACACCAGCGTGTACAGGAACAGCCACACCACGTCCACGAAGTGCCAGTACCAGGCGGCGCCTTCGAAACCGAAGTGGCGGTCCGGCGTGAAGTGGCCGCGCATCAGCCGGATGGTGATGAACAGCAGCATCAGCATGCCGACGATCACGTGGAAGCCGTGGAAGCCGGTGAGCATGAAGAAGGTCGAACCGTAGGCGCCGGACGTGAGCTTGAGGTTCAGCTCGGTGTAGGCATGGAAGTACTCGTAGGCCTGCACGCAGACGAAGGTGAAGCCCAGCAGCACCGTCAGCCACATCCACATCACCGTGGTGCCGCGCTTGTTCTCGCGCAGGGCGTGGTGCGCGATGGTCAGCGTCACGCCGGAGGACAGCAGCAGCGCCGTGTTGATCGTCGGCAGCCAGAACGGCGTCATCGTCTCGAAGGGCTCGATGGTGCCGGCCGGCGAGGCGGTGGCACCCGGCGCGACGCTGGGCCACACGGCCTTGAAGTCGGGCCACAGCAGCGCGTTGTCGACGCCGCCCAGCGCCGGCACCGAGTGCGAGCGCATCCACCACAGGGCGGTGAAGAAGGCGCCGAAGAACATCACTTCCGAGAAGATGAACCAGCTCATGCTCCAGCGGAAGGACAGGTCGATCTTGCGGCCGTAGTGGCCGGTCTCGCTTTCGCGGATCGCGTCGCCGAACCAGCCGAACAGGACCCAGAACAGCCACAGCAATCCGAACAGGAGCGAGAAGCGGCCCCAGCCCGCGCCGTTGATCCAGTTGGCCGCGCCGAAGATCACGAAGAACAGGCCGAACGCCGCCATCGCCGGGTGGCGCGACGGCTGCGGCACGAAGTAGTGGGGCCGGGTGCCCGGCGCTGCAGAGCTCATTTCTTTTCCTCTAGTCTCAATTCTTGACGACCCAGTTGACCAGGACGATCAGTCCGATCACGAACAGGATCACCAGGGTGAGTGCCACCGCGATGATGTGGAACGGACTCAGCTTGGCCAGATCCTGCTCGTAGCCGCTTCTCTTGCGGATGCCGAGGAAGGCCCACAGCACCGCCTTGATCGTGTGCAGCGCGCTCATCCCGCCCCGCCCGCCTTCGCCGGCACCGCGGCCTGCGGCGCCGGCGGCGTCTTGCCGCCCACCTCGAAGAAGGTATAGGACAGGGTGATGGTCGTCACGTCCTTCGGCAGCTTCGGATCGATCACGAAGGCCACCGGCCACTGTTTCTTCTCGCCCGGCTCCAGCGTGTACTGCTGGAAGCAGAAGCACTCCACCTTGTTGAAGTGCGGACCGGCGTTGCGCGGCGCATAGCTGGGGATGGCCTGGGCGGCCATCTTCCGGTCCTGCACGTTCTGGAATTCGTACATCACGGTCGCGAGTTCGCCCGGATGCACCCGCACCGACGCTTGCGCCGGCTTGAAGTGCCAGGGCCCGCGCGCGTTGGCGTCGAACTCCACGGTGATCGTGCGGCTCAAGTCCACCTGCGAGTTCGGCTTCGCCGTGGACGTGCCGGGCACCTGCCGTTCGCCCAGCGCCAGGATGTTGATGCCGAGCGCCTCGCACACGTGCTTGTAGATCGGGATCAGCGCGTAGCCGAAGGCGAACATGCCGGCCGCCACGACGACCAGCTTGCGCACCATCCTGCGGTTCTCGCGATCCACCAGCGCCATGCCTTACCTTCCCAGGAGGACCATCTTGGTCACGAAGCCGAGAAGGAACACCAGCGCGATCGACGCCAGGATCAGCGCCAGCCGCAGGTTGGCCTTCTTGCGATCGTCGTCGTTCGCCATCGTCATCGCCTGCGCCTTCAGTGCACGCCGGCCGGGTTCTCCGGCTGCACGCGCGCATCGAGCACGCGGGTGGCCGTCGCGTCCAGGCGCGGGGGCGTCTCGAAGGTGTGGAAGGGCGCCGGCGACGGCACTTCCCATTCCAGGCCCTCGGCGCCCTTGCCGTCGGCATCGTTCCACGGACGCTGCGCGGCGGGCGTGCCCTGGCCGCGCATCATGGGCAGCGCGACGAAGAAGAAGAAGTACACCTGGGCGAAGCCGAAGAAGAAGGCGCCGATGGACGCCACCGCATTGAAGTCGGCGAACTGCATCGGGTAGTCGGCGTAGCGGCGCGGCATGCCGGCCAGCCCCAGGAAGTGCATCGGGAAGAAGGTGACGTTGAAGGAGATCAGCGACCACCAGAAGTGGATCTTGCCGCGCGACTCGTTGTACATCACGCCCGTCCACTTGGGCGCCCAGTAGTAGAAGCCGGAGAAGATCGCGTACAGCGAGCCGGCCACCAGCACGTAGTGGAAGTGCGCCACCACGTAGTAGGTGTCCTGCAGCAGCAGGTCGATCGGCGCCATGGCCAGGATCAGGCCGGTGAAGCCGCCGATGGTGAACACGAAGATGAAGCCCACGGCGAACAGCATCGGCGTCTCGAACGTCATCGAGCCCTGCCACATCGTCGCGATCCAGTTGAAGATCTTCACCGCCGTCGGCACCGCGATCAGCATCGTGGCGTACATGAAGAACAGCTGACCCGTCACCGGCATGCCGGTGGTGAACATGTGGTGCGCCCACACGATGAAGGACAGGATCGCGATCGAGCTGGTGGCGTACACCATGGAGGCGTAGCCGAACAGGCGCTTGCGCGAGAAGGCGGGCACGACCTGGCTGATGATGCCGAAGGCCGGCAGGATCATGATGTAGACCTCGGGGTGGCCGAAGAACCAGAAGATGTGCTGGTACATCACCGGGTCGCCGCCGCCGGCGGGGTTGAAGAACGTGGTGCCGAAGTGGCGGTCCGTCAGCGTCATCGTGATGGCGCCGGCCAGCACCGGCATCACGGCGATCAGCAGGTAGGCCGTGATCAGCCAGGTCCAGCAGAACATCGGCATCTTCATCAGCGACATGCCGGGGGCGCGCATGTTGAGGATGGTCACGATGATGTTGATCGAGCCCATGATCGAGCTCGCGCCCATGATGTGCAGCGCGAAGATCGCGTAGTCCATCGAGGGGCCCATCTGCAGCGTCAGCGGCGCGTAGATCGTCCAGCCGGCCGCGGGGGCGCCGCCGGGCATGAAGAACGAGATCACCAGCATCAGCGCGGCCGGGATGAGCAGCCAGAAGCTGAAGTTGTTCATCCGCGCGAAGGCCATGTCGGGCGCGCCGATCTGCAGCGGGACCATCCAGTTCGCGAAGCCCACGAAGGCCGGCATGATCGCGCCGAACACCATGATGATCCCGTGCATCGTGGTGAACTGGTTGAACAGCTCGGGGTTGAACAGCTGCAGCCCGGGCTGGTACAGCTCGGCGCGGATGAACATCGCCAGCAGCCCACCCAGCATCAGCATGGTGAACGAGAACAGCAGGTACAGCGTCCCGATGTCCTTGTGGTTGGTCGCGAACACCCAGCGCTGCCAGCCGGCGGGCGCGTGTTCGTGATGATCGTCGTGGTGGCCGGCGTGGCCGTGCGGGTCGAGAACAGCGCTCATCTGATTTCCTTGGGTTCCTCTGCCGCGGTTTACTTGCCGCGCTGCGCCAGCACTTCGGCGGGCTGCACGATCTGGCCGGTCTTGTTGCTCCAGTGGTTCTTGGTGAAGCTGATCACGGCCGCGAGGTCCGTGTCGCTCAGCTGCTTCCACGGCGGCATCGCGTTGCGGCCATTGAGCACCACCTGGATCTGCTTGGTCTTGTCGGCGTCGTTCACGATCGGCGAGCCGTCCAGCGGCAGGATCGGGCCGGCGCCCTTGCCATTGGGCTGGTGGCAGGCGGAGCAGTTGGCGTTGTAGACCTTCTCGCCGCGGGCGGTGATGTCGGCCAGCGTCCAGACCTTGGCCGGGTCATCGGCCTTGGCGGCCATCACCTTCTTCTGGTCGTCGGCCCACTTGGCGAAGTCTTCCTGCGACAGCACCTTCACGTGGATCGGCATGTAGGCGTGCTCCTTGCCGCACAGCTCGTAGCATTGGCCGTAGAAATCGCCCACCTTCTCGCTGCGGAACCAGGTGTCGCGCACGAAGCCGGGGATGGCATCCTGCTTGACGCCGAAGGCCGGCACGCCCCAGGCGTGGATCACGTCGTTGGCGGTGGTGATGACCCGGATCTTCTTGTTGACCGGCACGACCATCGGGTTGTCGACCTTCAGCAGGTAGTCGTTCGGCACGTCGCTGCCCTGGGCGCCGGCGTTGGAGATCTCGCGGTGCACCGGGTCGATGGTGGACAGGAAGCTCACGCCCTGGGCTTCACCGGTGAGGTAGTCGTAGCCCCACTTCCACTGGTAGCCGGTGGCCTTGATCGTCACGTCGGCGTTGGAGGTGTCCTTGGAGGCGACCAGCACCTTGGTGGCCGGCAGCGCCATCAGGATCACGATGACGAAGGGAACGGCCGTCCAGAGCAGTTCGACCATCACCGATTCGTGGAAGTTGGCCGGCTTGTGGCCCACCGACTTGCGGTGCTTCCAGATGGAATAGAACATCACGCCGAACACCAGCACGAAGATCACGGTGCACGTGATCAGCATGAACCAGTGCAGCCATGACTGTTCGACGGCGATGCGCGTCGCGGCGGCATGCAGGTTCAGCTGGCGGACCGCGGGGCCGCCAGGCAGGTCCTGCACGGCGGCGGAGGCCGTGCCGGCCAGCGCGCCACCCAGCGTCAGCAGCGCCCCGATCTTCGAATTTCTCTTCATCGTTTTCAGCCTCAAGCCTCAGTTAACCCGTTCTTCTGACCTGCTCACGCTTCCCGCAAGGCCTGCCGCAGCTCCCGCGCCAGGGCCGGCCGCAGTTCCGGCCGCACGAAGCGCCCGATGTTCACCCGCTGCCCCTGGCCCGACACCTCGATCAGCGAGCGGTCGTCCGCTGCCGGCTCGACGCGCACCCAGTCGCGGTTGAACTCGGCGCGCTCCAGGCGACCCGCGCTCTCCAGTTCCACCACCAGCCTGCGGCCCTGCAGCAGGATGTGCTCGCGGTCCGCCGCGTGGCGCGCGTAGGCCATGAACGCGACGCCCACCGCCGCCAGCTCGACCCACGTGAAAGGCAGGACCAGCACCGCACCCTGGAACCAGAAGAAAGCCGCGATCCCGAACGACAAGACGCACAGCGACAGGTACAGCCAACCCAGCTGGGCGGGCGTGACCGAGCAGTTGCGGCCCAGGAACCAGTGGATGGCCTGCCCCTGGACGATGGCGAAACGGAATACGAGGTTCGACACGGCGCGGCGCACCAGAATCAGCCGCGCATTGTAGCCGCCCCGGATGTGCCACTTTTCGGTGCGGGGTGCATTGACATGCCGCAAGCAGCGTCGATTTGCTGCCCGCGAGGGCGGCGAGCGACGATCTCACGCGCGCCCGCGGCCGCCGCGCAACATCGTCCGCATGTCCGACAGCGGCACCGCGCTTTCCTCGCCCATGCGGGCGCGTGGCAGCGGCTTGATCGCGTGGCCGTAGATGATCTCGAAGGTGAGCGTGAGCTTGCCGTCGGCGCCCCGCAGGTGTTGCGCCAGTTCCTGCTGCAGCCGGGCCTGCCAGGCGCGCCCGCGCAGGGCCGGGAAGCGCGCCGGATGCAGGTTGGCGCCGAGTTCGCGCAATTCGGCCAGC
This sequence comes from Ramlibacter alkalitolerans, assembly GCF_016722765.1. Classification (GTDB taxonomy): domain Bacteria; phylum Pseudomonadota; class Gammaproteobacteria; order Burkholderiales; family Burkholderiaceae_C; genus Ramlibacter; species Ramlibacter alkalitolerans. The sequence goes on from NZ_JAEQND010000008.1 coordinate 334,749, forward strand.
AGCCGCTCGGGCGTGTCGAAGGCCAGCGTGATGCGTTCCATGTCCATCACCGGCTCGGCAAAGCCGCCGTGCACCAGCATGTCGCCCCAGTCGTGCATGTCGGTGAACTCGTGGCCGGGCGGCGGCCAGCCGAGCGCCGCATAGAGCGAGCGCAGTTCCCGGAGCGTGTCCGGACCGAGGCAGGAGAACATCAGGAAGCCGTCGACGGCGAGCGCCTCGTGCCACTGGCGCAGCATGGTTTGCGGATCGGCCGCGGTGTGCAGGCCCATGTTGGACCACAGCATCTGCGCGCCGCCGGCGGGCACGGCGCCGATCTCGACGGCGCCACCGCCGGCGATGCGCTTCCACCACGGCTTGCCCAGGCGCTCGCGCGCGACCGCGGCGCGTTCGGCCACCGTCTCGACCACGTGGGCCCGCGCCTGCGGATAGCGTTGCGCAACCAGCGCATGGGCCTCGAGGCCGCCGCGCACCGGCTCCCAGTCGGTCCAGGCCTGCGGTGCGCGCTTGATCCATTCCAGGCGCTCCTGCATCCGGCGGCCCACCTCCTCGTGCAGCCAGGGGCTGGCGGCGGGGGCCGCGCGTTCCCAGCGCGCGGCGGCGACGGGGTCGATGGTGGGGGGTCGTTCGGAGGATGCCATGGTGGGGGGCGCCCAGTATATTGACCCGCATGGTGCGATTCGCCCGGCTGTTGCAGCGCCTTGCCGAGCCGCCGGGCCGCTGCGCCGTCTGCGGCGCCTGGCCGGCGCAGCCCTTGTGCGATGGCTGCCGGGCACGCTTCGCAGGCCCGCGGCATCGCTGCGAGCGCTGCGCCCTGCCGCTGCCGGCCGGCGTGCGCACCTGCGGCGCCTGCGTGCGCGAGCCGCCGCCGCTGGACGCCTGCTTTGCCGCGGTCGATTACGCGTTTCCGTGGTCGGGGCTGGTGGGCCGCTTCAAGTTCCAGGGCGAGCCCGGCTGGGCCGCGACGCTGGCGCGGTACATGGGCGGGATTGCGGGCGTCGACCAGGAACTCGCGTGCGCTGATGCGGTCCTGCCGATGCCGCTCGCGCCGGCGCGGCTGGCGGAGCGCGGCTTCAACCAGGCTTGGCTGCTGGCGCGGCAGCTGGCCGGCCCGAAATCGGACGCCCACCTGCTGCTGCGGCTGCGGGAGACCGGCTCGCAGGCGGCGCTGGACCGCGCGGCGCGCCAGCGCAACGTGGAGGGAGCCTTCGGTGTCGAGCCCCTGCGGGCGAACGAGCTGAGGGGCCGGCGGCTGGTGCTGGTGGACGATGTGATGACGAGCGGGGCGTCCCTGCACGCGGCGGCGCGGGCCTTGCGGCAGGCGGGGGCGGCGCGGGTGTCCGCGGTCGTGCTTGCGCGCACGAGCTTGTAGGCTGGCGGTGACCGCGCGCAACGCGCGCCGGGAACCCCAGCGCTTCGCGCATCGCTGGGGTTCCGGCGCATGCGCGCGTCACCACCAGCCTACGGGTTGGCGATGCCCGGCGAGAATCCGACGATGTTCCACATCGTGCTCGTCACGCCCGAAATCCCGCCCAACACCGGCAACGTCATCCGCCTGGCTGCCAACACCGGCTGCACCTTGCACCTGGTCGAGCCGCTGGGCTTTTCGATGGAAGACCGCTACATGCGCCGCGCCGGGCTCGACTACCACGAGTACGCCGAGGTGCGAAAACACGCCAGCTGGGCGGCTCTGCTTCAAACCGAGCAGCCGGCGCCCGGGCGCCTCTTCGCGCTCACCACGCGCGCCAGCCGGCCGGTGCACGAGGTGGCCTTCTCGCCCGGCGACTGGCTCGTCTTCGGCTCGGAGACGCGCGGCCTGCCCGCGGCGCTGCTGGAGAGCCTGCCCGCCGCCCAGCGCCTGCGCCTGCCCATGCGCGCCGGCCAGCGCAGCCTCAACCTTTCGAACGCCGTGGCGGTCACGGTCTTCGAAGCCTGGCGCCAGCAGGGCTTCGCTGGGGCCGCCTGAGCCTTGTGCCTTGCGCGACACACGAAATACTTGCTTTCAAGCGGCTGTGTTTGAAAGGCGACGTACGGTCCCGCATCTGCTCCCTAACCGGCCCGATCAGGGCAGGCCAGGCAACCCAGACTCCTTTCTTCTTTGCCCGCTTCGTGCGGGCATTTTTTTTGGGCGCCGTAAGGAGCGGTTACCCTTTACGCGCTCAGGCGTAGCGCCGCGTCACCGATTCGGAGACACACACGGGCTTGTCGGCGCCCTCGCGCTCGACCGTGATCTCCCAGACGATCTGCATCCCGTTGTCCGGCAAGGGCTGGCACTCCAGCAGCTTGATCCGCGCGCGCAGGCGGCTGCCGGCCGGCACCGGCGCGGGAAAGCGCACCCGGTTGAGCCCGTAGTTGACGCTCATCCGGAGATGGCGGATCTCCAGGGCCGACTCCACCATCCTGGGGATCAGCGACAGCGTGAGGAAACCATGCGCGATCGTGCCGCCGAACGGGCCCGCCTTGGCGCGCTCCGGGTCGACGTGGATCCACTGGTGGTCGCCGGTCGCGTCGGCAAAGAGATCGATCTGCTGCTGCGTGACGGTGATCCAGTCGCTCACCGCGAGCTCCTGGCCCGTCAGCGGCGGCAATTCGGCGAGGGAGTCGAAGATCTTCATGCGGCGATTACAGCACCGGACTCACGCTTCCAGCCAGCGTGCGATCCCCTGCCACTGTTCGAGGTCGCGTTCGACCTTGCCCGGCGCCACGTCCCACAGCGTGAGCCCGCGCGCGGCCAGGTGCACGTAGTTCTGCGTCGGCCGCAGCAGGCCGAGGACCGGCAGCCCCAGGCCCTCCACGAACTCCTGCAGCTTGTCGGCGGCGATCGTGCGCGCGTCGACGCGCATGCCGACGATGCCCACCTGCATGCGCCCGGCCTTGCGCAGCAGCGCCAGTTCGTCGAGGAAGGCGCGCGTGGCATAGATGTCGAAGATGCTCGCCTGCAGCGGCACCACCACCTTGTCCGCGAAGCGCAGCGCCTCCTGCAGCAGGCGGCCCTGCATGCCCGCCGGAGTGTCAAGCACCACGTGCGTCGTGCCCTTGGGCGGTTTGGCGATCCGGCCTTCGCCCATCTCCCAGCTGCTGATCGCGCGCGCCTCGGGTGGCCGCAGCCGCAGCCACAGGCGCGAGGATTGCTGGCGGTCGGCGTCGCCGAGCATCACCCCGTGGCCGCGGCTGGCGAAGAATCCTGCGATGTTGGTGGCGATCGTGGACTTGCCCACGCCACCTTTCGGGTTCGCAACGACGACGACCGGCATGAACGGGCTCCTGAGTCGCGCGGCCCCGTCACAGGCCGCTTTGGGCTATGTTACAGGCATGGATGAGCCCGCCACCCGCCGCCCCGGTGTCTACGTGCTGGCCGCGCACCCCGACTGGCGCGAGTCGCGGGTGACCCGGCTGCTGCTGCAGCAGGCGCGCAGCGTCCCCGGCGTGGAGGTGTCCGACCTCTACGCGCTGTATCCCGACTACGACATCGACGTCGACACCGAACAGGCCAACGTGCAGGCGGCGGATCTGCTCGTGCTGCTGCACCCGATCCAGTGGTACTCGATGCCGGCCCTGATGAAACTGTGGCTCGACGAGGTGCTGCGCTACGGGTGGGCCTACGGGCGTGCGGGCACCGCGCTGCACGGCAAGGACCTGTGGCTCGTGGCCAGCACGGGCGGTCCCGAGACCTCCTACCATCCCCAGGGCTACAACCGCTATTTCTTCGATGCCTTCCTGCCGCCGTACGAGCAGACCGCAGCGCTGTGCGGCATGCGCTTCCTGCCGCCGCTGCTGCTGCATGGCGCACATCGCGCGGCGCGGGAGGAACTCGATGGGCACGCCCAGGTCTTCCGCGATCGGCTGGCGAGCTATCCGGACTGGCCGGAGATCGCCGAAATGGGCAGCTGCCCGATCACGGACGTGCCGGCCACCGACCGTCCCGCGCGCCAGGCCTGAATGGAACACGCACCGGCCTGGCTGACCAACAGCCTGATCTACCTGGCCGCGGCGGTGATCGCCGTGCCGCTCTCGCGCGCGATCGGCCTCGGCTCGATCCTGGGCTACCTCGCCGCCGGCATCGTGATCGGCCCCTGGGGCTTCGGCCTCGTCACCAACGTGGAAGACATCCTGCACTTCGCCGAATTCGGCGTGGTGCTGATGCTGTTCCTCATCGGCCTCGAACTGGAGCCGCGCCGCCTGTGGAGCCTGCGCCGGCCGATCTTCGGCTGGGGCAGCGCGCAGGTGCTGGGATGCGCGGCGCTGCTGTTCGCGGCCGCCATGATCGCCGGTGCCCCCTGGCGCATCGCGCTGGTGGCTGCCCTGGGGCTGGCGCTCTCGTCCACCGCGATCGCGCTGCAGGTGCTGGGCGAGCGCAACCTGCTGCCCACCAGCAGCGGGCGGGCGGGCTTTTCCATCCTGCTGTTCCAGGACGTTGCCGCGATCCCCATCCTCGCCCTGCTGCCGCTGCTGGGAGGAACGCGCGACACCGATGCGGGCGGCGACGGCGGCTTCGAGGCACTGTGGATCGTCGGCGTGATCGGCGGGATCATCCTCGGTGGCCGGCTCGCGCTGCGGCCCGTGCTGCGCTGGATCGCCAAGAGCCGCACGCCGGAGATCTTCACCGCGGCGGCGCTGCTGCTGGTGGTGGCGATCGCCGCCCTCATGCAGATGATCGGCCTGTCGATGGCGCTCGGCGCCTTCCTGGCCGGCGTGCTGCTGGCGGAAAGCGAATACAAGCGCGAACTGGAGACCGACCTCGAGCCGTTCAAGGGGCTGCTGCTCGGTCTCTTCTTCATCGCGGTGGGCATGAGCATCGACTTCGGCGTGCTCGCCCGCTCACCGGGCTGGATGGCGCTGATCGTGGTGCTGCTGCTGGCCCTGAAGTGCGCCGTGATCTGGGGCATCGCGAAGCCGATGGGCATTCCGCTGGCCGAACGGCCCGTGTTCACGCTCCTGCTGGCGCAAGGCGGCGAGTTCGCCTTCGTCGTGTTCCAGGCCGCGGCGGGCGCGAAGGTCTTCTCCGCACAGACCGCATCGCTCCTGATCGGCGCGGTGGCGGTCTCCATGCTGCTGACGCCGCTGCTGCTGCTGGCCGTCGACCGCTACCTGCTGCCCCGCTTCGCCGACGGCGAGCGCCGCCTGCCGGAGCTGAGCGAGCCGCAGGCCGCGCCGGTCATCATCGCCGGCTTCGGCCGCTACGGCCAGATCGTCGGCCGCATGCTCAATTCCGAAGGCATCGCCTCCACCGTGCTCGATCACGACGCCGACATGGTGGAGGCTGCGCGCTCATTCGGCTACAAGGTCCACTACGGCGACGCCACGCGGCTCGACCTGCTGCGCACCGCGGGCGCGGAGACGGCGCGCGTGCTGGTCGTTGCCGTCGACGACAAGGAACAGTCGCTGCGCATCGTGGACCTGGCACGCGAGAACTTCCCCCAGCTCGAACTGGTGGCCCGCGCCCGCGACGTGCCGCACTGGAATGCGTTGCGCGACCGCGGCGTGATGCGCGTGCAGCGCGAGCTGTTCGAATCCAGCCTGCGCAGCGGGCGCACGGTGCTGGAGCTCCTGGGGCAGACGCCGCACCAGGCGCGCCAGCACGCGATGCGCTTTCGCCGCCACAACCTGGCGCTGTTCGAGAAGATGTACCCCGAGCACCGCGACCGCGCGCGCATGATCGCGGTGGTCAAGGAAGGGCGGCAGCAGTTCGAGGAACAGATGGCGCGCGAGCGGGCCGAGAACGAGGCGCGGCGCAAGCGGGGGGATGAGCGGATGCCGGGGTGGGATGAGACGATGCATTAGCGACTGCGCGCGCGGACCGATTTGCCGGCATCAGCGGGTCTCGACGAATCTGTCAGCTGCCGCCACGCCTTGTCGCGAGCCTATGTCTCACACCGCGGGAACACCAGAACGTCTCCGTTCTGAAGCTTGATCGCGGTGATGCCGGAACGTGTCGGCAGGATGCGGCCGCCTTGGTAGGCACTCATTGGAATTCCGGCGTCGTAGTCGCCACCGAAGCAACTCGTCCTCTTCAGCATTGCACCGCCATCCGGAAACGATTCTGGATCGTTGACGAGCTTCGAGAACGCCAGTGCGTTCATTGCGTCAACTGCACCGGCGATCCCCTTTTCCACATGGTCCCGATACAGCCGATAGTCCTCGTGCTTCCAGTTCCCAAGCGCCTCCTCTTTCGTGACGCCCGGAATCGAGACAGGAAGATAAAACACGTTTTGGTCCATCAGCTCCGCGCCGCCAGGGCCGATCAACCTGGCCCGCACATGGATCCGAAGCCGTGAGAGGTCGACGGACATGGTCTGGCGCAAGAGGAATTGCATGACCGCCGACAATGACGCTCCCCGGGCGGATTCGACGGCGCCTTCCGACGACGAACTGGCCATGACTACGTCGGTGATGCGCATTGGCGTCTGCCTGGATGCGAGCGCAGTGAATTCGCGCTGTGCGACTGAACGCGCATATTCCTGGCTGGGAATATGCCCTTCCCGAGCGAGCAGTTCCAGGCTTTCCCTTCTCTGCGCTTGCGCGTCCGCTCCCACCAGCGCGCCGATCAACCCCGCGGCAATGGCTCCTCCCACGATACCCGCTGGTGTGACTGCCTGAAGCGGGGTCAATCCGGGTGCCGGAAGGCCCGCTACGGGAGCGTGTTCCGCGTCGAAGCGCGTACCGCTGGCGAGCGAACTCGCACCGGGGGCAATCACCACAACACGGGCCTGCGGAACCTTCGACACGGCTTCGGAGGACAAGTCATGGGATTGCGGCACTGACGCGCATCCGACAACGAAGAAAGAAAGAACAAACACCGACAGGACGTATTTCTGGGTCATGAATCAGCTCTGGGTGATGACAGCTAACGTCAACGTTCCAAATGCAGCGCCGTTCCACCACGAGGCGTGTGCTCGGACGCACCGCACGCAGCGCAATGCTGGTGTGCGTCCGTGTTGGACGACCCGCTAAAGCGCACTGGCACGGAGTTACTCTAGGCAGTCGTCTCGGTCGAAGATTCTCCAAGCCGTAGATTCTGCCGAAACTATTCAACTCTAGAAAAACGGCACCCTGCAGTTGGAGGGGAAGCGAGCGGTCGGAACCCGGAAACGGTAGCCGCGCCGAGCGCGTTCACGTCCGAGCCGAGTAGTTGGATAAACACAGCACCCGTCTCGGAATCGTAGGAGCATCGCCCGAGAGCAAGTGAATGAAGCTCCTCCGTTCAATGGCAGCCTATTGCGCGGAGCCCGTTGAGGACGTCAGCGGACAACTCGGGTCCGGCGGATGTGAAATGCCGCTCCTTCATGCGCTCAACGTCGGAGTTGACCGGCACGCACCGGCATTGCGCCGCGAGTCGTATGCTCCCGCGCAGGGCTTGTGGCGCAATGCCGGTGCGTGTCCGTGTCGAACGACCTGACCTGTTAGGCGCGATTAGGACCGCCATTTTCCCCCAATCCATCTTCTTCGAGTCGGGGTAAGCGATCGGCCGCGCGCTGCCGGAATGTCTTGTCATCCAATGCATAAATGTACGCAGGGAGGCCTCCCCCTGGGTAACACGCGATCCAAAACGCCCGTGCTACCGCCACAGCGTCTGCGAGTGCATTCTCCGCGCGCACGAGCCACTCCTGTGGTGTGCAGATGATCGGCGCCTTCGACGGTCCGAAGTGCATACTAGCGTCCCTTACTTCTTTGGTTTCGGCAAGAAACCGGCGGAACGGCTCCTGACGCTGCGCTTCGTCAATAATGCGCAAGGGCTCTGCGCATCCGTCCGGATCAATGCAGGATACCGTTCAAGTTTGAACTCAAGACTGAGATAGCGTCCTTTCCGCATCCCTTGCAGTTGTTCGAGCACCGTTGGACCCGTTGCGCTCCGACTTGCTTCAGTTCCGACGCTGTTTACAAGGGACTCGACGAAGGCCACGGCAGTTAGAACTGTCAGGCGTGCGTACGTGCCGACGTTCATGTTTAGGCGTGTCAGCGTCCGGTGAGCAGTGGCGAGCTCACTCGCCGAACCCGGCTCTTTCGTCCTTCTTCGCTCCGCCCACATTCGATCATTGGCTTGGCCCACCAGGGCGTAAAGGAAGAATGCGTCATCGAGTAGCGCTACCTCCTCCGTTGCCGCCGTGCCTGCGTGAACGCCAACACCAACACGGGCTTGGCCAGGCAAATCAGTGGGCAACCAAAGGATCGGCGGCTCGAACCGCTCCGCCAACCAGCCATAGGTGATGCCGTACCTCCAGACGTCGTAGTCTTTCCCGAGACGGATGAAATCGCGGCCAATTTCCTCGGGCGCGTGACGCGGCCGAATTCGGCCGCTCGGTGGCGTCCCCTTCTCTAAAATTGAACACAGCGCCACGCCTCGCTCCATAACCTCCTCGGGCGGGGCAGTTCGAATGAAGTCACCGACCTCATTCAGCATTTCCCGAACTTTGGGATTCACGCTGCCTCTCTCACAGGCGTCGAGCCCGAAATACAGCCCAGCGTATCCGTGAAGATACGCAAGCCGCTGCCTGACCTCTTGAGAGCGCACTCGGCAGTCCCTAACGTGAAGGTGACCGGCACGTTGCGGTAGGGGGCCGCACAGTGCAGGATTTCCAACGGCACTGTGCGGCCCCTTGCCGCAATGTGTCCAAGTCGACCGTTCTGTTAGACCTCAGGCTACGCATACGTGTGTGCCCTCACGGCATCTTGACACGGAAGCCCTCCATCACCTGGTTGAACAATGCCGCTCCCTCTTCTCTTCCAGGGTTGCACACCATCTGGAAATTCAGGACCTTCCGAGGGGTGACATAGCCAACATAGATGAACAGGTTATGCCCTTCGGCCTCCGCAGAATAGCTCGTCTCCCAGCCGATTCCGCCTGGGTGGGGCCGAACTGAGCGTGTCAGCACCTTCACGCGTCCTGGGAATTGCTGCTCGTGTGCTTCGATTCGGCTGTCGATGCACACGTTTGCGAGTTCTTCCGCCTTCTCGTCTGGAACGGCGAAGAACTGAACACTAAGAATGATCGCAGCGCCGGTCTTGTCGGAGTAGAAGTTCAGCGTCTTTGGGTCAGGACTTGGGTACGACTGCCAGTGATCCTGCAGGTCCAAGCTGAACTCGTTGTACGTATGGCGAACGATCCCGTCGGAGCGACTCTCCTTAGGCGGCGTGGGCGCGGGAACAGAGAACTTGTAGCTAATCTGCATGGCGCCTCCTGAGGTCTAACGTCGGAGTTGACCGGCACGCACCGGCAAGGCGCCGCAAGACGTATGCTCCCGCGCACGGCTTGCGGCGCCTTGCCGGTGCGTGTCCGCGTCGAACGACCTGTTAGACCGCATGCCTCACACGCTCGGATTGCGACCGCGGCGCTCGTGCCAGAACGCTACGACTTCGAGCGTGTTGCCCCTCACGCGGTAATACACGAAATAGTGAATTCGGCCCAGATAGAGCCGTCGCACGAGCTCCGATCGGGACGTTTCCACTTTGCTCCCGACGCCAGGTTCGCGAACGAGCAAATCGAGAGCGCCGCGAAGATCCGCCATGACTGCGCCTGGAGCGGCTGGTCGGTTCTCAGCCCACCACGCAGCCGCTGCGCCGATCTGGCGTTCTGCGCGGGCCTTGATGCGGACCTGGAGGGCCAAGTTCAGCAGAAGCGCTGAAGCCGCGCGAAGAGTTCCTCGGCGGAGATTCCTTCTTCCGCGTCGGCTTCGTCCAGAGCCTGGAGCAACTCCGCCTCTTCCTTGGACGAAAGCTTCACCGCGGGCTCGTTGTCGCGGGTGAGGATGGTGACGGTCGTACCTTCGGGAAGGTCAAGGCCCTCCACCACGACCTTTCCATTCACGACGATACCTGTAGCCAGCTGCATAGGCAAATGGTACTCCGATCGGCCACCACGGTCCACGCTGCGGTCTAACGTCGGAGTTGACCGGCACGCACCGGCAAGGCGCCGCAAGACGTATGCTCCCGCGCACGGCTTGCGGCGCCTTGCCGGTGCGTGTCCGTGTCGAACGACATGTTAGACCGCAACGCCCTCATGCTTGCGCAGCTCTCAAGAAGACGCCCACTCCGAGACCTGCAACGCCACCAAGCATCGCACCGATTGAGCTGTAGAAAAACGCCACGCCTGCAAAGAGAGTTCCAACGACGATCCGCTCCACTGCGGAATACCTAGGCCTATCAGTGTGCTGTGAGATGACATCAACCAATTTGAGGCCAGGCCTCCGTTTCCTCACGAGCTGCAAAAGCACCCATAGCAAGAGGGCGACGACGACCGCAGCGCGAGAAAAATTGACGAGGACGGAGCCGAAGAGTCTCTGGTTCGGCACCAGCAGCCCAGCGACGAAGGCGACGGTTGCAGCCGCCACACCAATGCGTGATTGGTGCGCCCAAACCCAACGAAACGCGGGAAGTGCGAGGCTCATGGGAGAACGTTTCATAACTTGCGGTCTAACGTAAAGGTGACCGGCACGTTGCGGCAAGGGGCCGCACGGTGCAACGATTTCCAGCGGCGCCGTGCGGCCCCTTGCCGCAACGTGTCCGCGTCGACCAACAAGTTAGGCATCGCGGGCAACCCACTGGCTCAATGGATGATCCTGCGGAGCCAAGCACGCCAAGCTCGCTCGAAATTCCTTCGACCAAAGAATGGCGTTAGGAATGAATGCGGAGTGAAATGTCTCCGGCTGCGCCCCAGGTCCGACCCGATACAGCGCCACCCCACGCTCACCCTTCGGGGGCCAGTAATCGCGCACCTCGACGGGAGTGCGCCACTCTACGAGAGCCCTGCGTCCCCCGAAGAAATGCCTGGCCTGAACACCCTCAGATGAGAGCGTGACCCACACCCGTAGTTTGAAGAGCGGATAGACAAGCAGTTCGACGATGACAACGCTCAGAACGCCAAAAGCCGCGACTTCCGTGGTGAGCACACCGACAAACACAGCTCCAGCAGAGAAGACTACTGCGACCAAAGCCAGGAGCACGTACCGCTCACGGAGGTACTTGGCAGGTATGCGAAACGAATGTTCCAAGGTGCAGATGATACGAACGGCTGGTCTACGCTCAATGACTATAGTGACGCCTAACGTTGGAGTTGACCGGCACGCAGCGGCAGGGCGCCGCGGGCCGTATGCTCTCGCGCACGGCTCGCGGCGCCCTGCCGCTGCGTGTCCGTGTCGAACGACCTGTTAGACCTCACAGTCATCTGCCCTCCCTCCAGGCTTTTGCGTTGAGCGCCTCCACCTTTGCGTCGAGCTCCGCCTGCGCGCTGTCGGGAGACGCGGCGCTCGATCCCTTCATCGCGTCGTACATAAACGCGGCGATGACCGAGCGGACAGCGTGAATGGCGTCGTGCCGATTGAGCCCTTCTCTCTGCAGCCTTTCCACTGTACGGCAGGTGGGCGCATGCGCTTCCGCAATTTGGTTCTCGACGATTGTCACCGACCGCCGTAATGAAGCCACCCATGTTCGGCATATTGAAGCCAGCAACAGCGTGGTAAACGGGCATCCCGAGGGTGGTTACGCAGTGGCCGATTTTGCAGGCTTTTGGAGGCCGTT
>NZ_JAEQND010000009.1:0-52500 GCF_016722765.1 Ramlibacter alkalitolerans
GCCGATGCTGCAGATCAAGGTGTTATGCCAGGGTTGAACGCAATCAAAACCGGTGCGAAAGCACCAAGCTGACAAGACTCTATGAATTGGTCTTGCTGCACCAGCTGCAGCAGGGCAAAAAGTCATGCCTGATGACCATAGCGAGGTGGTCCCACTCCTTCCCATCCCGAACAGGACAGTGAAACGCCTCTGCGCCGATGATAGTGCGGATTCCCGTGTGAAAGTAGGACATCGTCAGGCTGTAATAGCGACAAAGGCCCGGCAGCAATGCCGGGCCTTTTGTTTTTGCGGGCCCACGTGATCAGACGTTGGCGAGGAACTCCGTGTCGGATTTCGCAGCGCCGGCGCGCACCAATTCCCCGATGACTGTGACAAGCCACTCTTGCAGCGGTTGCCCGGCGAACCACAGGTCGTGGACCAGCAGGAAGTAGGGCACGCTTTTGGCCCACGCTGTGAAGTCCTTCAGGGGCACATGCTGGAGCTCGAGCAGCTTGAACTTGAGCAGCACCTTGGCCGCGTGCAAGGCATGGCGCGCTGGATCCGCTCGGTACCCACTGAGGCGGGTGCGCGCGCGCCCGATGGCGCCGACGACATCGGTGAACACCGGTCCGTGACCAGGTATGACCACCCGCGGCGCGAGGCGCTCGATGTGGCCCAGCGTCGCCTCCACTTCATCGAACCCGGGTTCGCCGTGCAGTTCCGGAAAGACAATGCCGAAGCCGTTCTGCCACAGTGCGTCCGCGGAAATCAGCGTCCGCGACTCCGGCTCGAAAAGGACAACGGAGTGCGGGTCGTGACCGGGTGCACCGTGCACCTGCCACTTCGACGCACCGAGCAAGATCTCGCCTCCCGGCGCCAGCGTGCCGTCGAACTTGAAGCGCGGACAATGCTGTCCGGTTGGCTGATAGGACAGCGCCACCTCGTCCCACGCACGCACGGCGTCTGCGAGTCCCGGCGGAATCCATGTGCGGAGCGCCGGATGCCGCACTTGCAGGGCCGCGTTTCCGCCGCAGTGGTCGCTGTGCAGATGCGTATTGGCCAGTTTCGTGACCGGCAGATCCCCCACCGCTTGTGCGACGAGATCCAGCATCATTGGCGAGTGCGTCCAGTAGCCGCTGTCCACGACGGCGGCTTCGTCCGCACCGCGCAGAACGATGATGTTCGCGGACAGCCAGCCTCGTTCGAGAACGAGAACGCCCGAAGGAAGCGAGTCCATCCCTGAAATCGTCAAAGCCAAGGCCTCAGCGGCTCGTGCGCAGCTCACGCCGCAGGATCTTGCCCACGTTCGTCTTCGGCAGCTCGTCGCGAAATTCGATGTACTTCGGCACCTTGTAGCCGGTGAGGTTCTCGCGGCAGTGATGCGCCACTTCTTCCTCGGTGAGCGTCGGATCGTTCTTCACCACGTAGATCTTGATGGCCTCGCCCTGCTTCTCGTCGGGCAAACCGACCGCGGCGCACTCCACCACCCCCGGACAGGTCGAGACCACGTTCTCCAGCTCATTGGGGTACACGTTGAAGCCGCTGACCAGGATCATGTCCTTCTTGCGATCGACGATGCGGGTGAAACCGTGCGCGTCCATGATGCCGATGTCGCCGGTGCGCAGGTAACCGTCGGCGGTGAATGCCTTCGCATTCTCTTGCGGTTGTCGATAGTAGCCGGCCGTCACGTTCGGGCCGCGGATGCAGATCTCACCCGCTTCGCCGAGCGCGAGCGAGCGCCCCGCGTCGTCCTTGATCGCGATATCGATCCCCGGCAGCGGCAGACCGATGGTCCCCGAGAACACGGTGGAGTCGAGCCGGTTGTTGGTGCCGATCGCGCAGGTCTCGCTCATTCCCCAGCCCTCGACCATCACGGAGCCGGTGACCTGCTGCCACAGGCGCGCCGTGCCTTCCGATGCCGCCATGCCGCCCGCCTGAGACACGCACAAGGGCGAGAAATCGACCGACCGGAACTGCGGATGCTGCAGCAAGGCGTTGAACAGCGTGTTCACCGCAGGAAGGATGTGGAACGGCCGCTTCTTCAGCACTTCCACGAACTTGCCGATGTCGCGCGGATTCGGAATCAGCGTCAGATGCGCGCCCCAGCGCACCCCCAGCAACAGCAGCGTCAGGGCGAAGATGTGATACAGCGGCAACGCAGCGATGCTGTTGATGCGATGGGTCTCGCCGACCCGTGCGAGCGCCGGCGTGAACCAGGCCTGGGCCTGCAGGATCGCGGCCACCACGTTGCCATGCGTGAGCACGGCGCCCTTGGCCAGGCCCGTCGTCCCGCCCGTGTACTGCAGGAAGGCGACGGAATCGCGCGATTGCTCCACCGGGCGCAGCGTCTGGCGGGCCCCCTCGCGCAGCGCCTGGGGCAAGGGAGTGACGGTCCGGCCTTCGGTGAGAGGCAGGCGGAATGCGGGGACCAGCCGGGCGACGTGCCGCACGGCGAACGTGATCCAGCGACCGTACCAGCCGCCCAGGAGGTCGCCGATGCCGGTGAGCACCACGTGCCGCACCGGCGTGTCCGCGATCACCTCCTGCAGCGTATGGCAGAAGTTCTCCAGGATGATGATCGCGCTCGCACCGGAATCCTTCAGCTGGTGCTCCAGTTCGCGCGCGGTGTAGAGCGGATTGACGTTCACGCAGACGCAGCTGGCCCGCAGCACGGCGGCCATCGCCACCGCGAACTGCGGCACGTTCGGCATCATGATCGCCACCCGCGCGCCCGGCTCCAATCCCCTGGCCTGCAGCCACGCGCCGAGCGCGCGCGAGTGCGCATCCAGCGTCCCGTAGCGCATCCAGCGATCCATGCACACGGAGAAGGGTCGCTGCGCGTGCTCGCGGAAGGACTCCTCCAGCAGCTGCGTGAGCGAAGCGTAGGCCGACGGATCGATGTCGTGCGGCACGCCGGGTGGATAGCTTTGCAGCCAGGGCCTGGATTCCATCGTGATGAGCTCCTTCAGCCGATTCTCGGAGGGCAGCGCGCAGGCGCTAGCGGGCTTGTCCCAAGGTACGCCGCAGCTCCGTCTCGCAAGCGACAACGTCGGCTTCGAACATCCTTTCCATGAGCACTTGCTCGCGCTCGCGGATGGTTTGCAGGAAGCGCTCGGCGCCGCCGCGATCGCGTGCCACGGAAGCGAAGGTGTCGAAGCCCGATTCGAGAAAGCCTTGCAGCGCGCCGAGCCCGGCGGCCGATGCCGGGGCGCGCATCATCCTGAGCATCAGGCGCAAGCCGGGCAGGCGCGTCAGGCGCGTCAGTTCCGAGCCGATGGCGACGACGGTTTCGAGCTGCCGCTGGCGATCCGCGCGCCGGCCCACCACCTTCCACGCTTGCACATACGCGGACACTTCATCGCTTGCGTGCGGGGCCATCGCGCGGGCGACCGCATGATCGAGCGACTCCGTCAGCGCGTGCAACTGGGCCAGTGCCGATGCAGTCTCCGCCACGTCCTTCGGGAACAGCTTCTCCACCGCGCCGGCGATGCGTGCGAACTGCGCGTCGCGCTCCGCGTAGTCGCGCTCGCCGTACAGCTCCTGCAGGAAAAAGCGCGCGGCGGCGCCATACGCTCCCGACGCGAGCAAGTCGGCGTAGGTGCCCGCGAAGCGCCGCGCCTGCAGCCGCTTCACGCTGGTGACGGCGGCGCCGATCTCGGGCAGCTCCCGGCTTTCGCGGCGCAGCGCTTCGACCTCGGCGACGGCCTGGCGGATCGTTTCGGCAGCGTTCTTCACGGCGCCGAGTCTAGCGATCCCCGGCCGCCGGCCGCTGCCCTGCGTGGGATACTTCCAGCATGCCGCGCCACTCGAGCCTCGCGCGCCTGCTGCAGTCCTCGGTGTGCGCGCAACTTGCAGCCGCCGCGCAGTGGGCGGCCTGGCGATGGCCGGTTTCAACGTGGGAGGCACTCGGCGGCATCGCAGTCATCGCGGCGCTCGGTCCTCTCGTCCTCGCGATCGAGGCTGCGCTCTCCGCGGCCATCAACAGATCCGACGCCCGCGTGCCGCCCCCCTCTGCGCTGCAGATGCTGCGCGCGTGGCTGGCCGAGAGCGCCCACCTCTTCGCGGCCTTCTGGTGGCGCCAGCCCTTCCGCTGGCGTACCGTCGGCGACCACCTGGCTGCCGAAGGCAAGGGGCGCACGGGCGTGGTCCTCGTGCACGGGTTCATGTGCAATCGCGGCTTCTGGAATGCGTGGATGCGAAAGCTGCGCGCGCAGGGGCGCGCGTACGTCGCGGTGAACCTCGAGCCGGTGTACGCGCCCATCGACGCTTACGCCCCCATCGTGGAGCAGGCCGTGCGCCAGGTGGAACAGTGCACCGGCCGGCCGGCACTCGTCATCGGCCACAGCATGGGGGGGCTGGCCGCGCGGGCTTGGTGGCGAGCGCAGGGGGCCGGCCGCCCGCTCGCTGGACTCGTGACCATCGCGAGTCCCCATGGCGGCACGTGGATGGGGCGCTTCAGCCGCACGCCCAATGGACGCCAGATGCGCCTGCAGAGCGACTGGGTCCGCGAGCTTGCCCGTCACGAGGCGCGCCACGCCCTGCCGCCCACCACTTGCTGGTACTCCAACTGCGACAACATCGTGTTTCCGGCCGCCACCGCGGCACTGGAACACGCCGACAACCGCTACGTCGGCGGCCAGCCGCACGTGGCGCTCGCCTTCCATCCGCAGGTGCTCCAGGGCTGCATGGACCTCCTGTGCGAGATCGACGGGGCCCGTCAAGGTAAATCCGTCACAGGTCGGAGTCCTGAAAATAGCTAACTGCCCTGCTGTGCCGCTTTTTAAGCTGTGCCTGACGCGGAGCAATACGAATGTTTTCAACCCTCCGCGTCCAGGGGGTGAGATAAATGAACGAAAGCATGAACAAAGGCGCCAGCTTGGCGCCGCGGCGCGATCTCGAGCCCGCCAACAGCGGGTTCGCGCTGATCATGGACGAACTGGCACACGGCGTGCTGGTCGCGTCCGCCACCGGCCAGCTGCTGCATGCCAACCAGGCGGCACGGCACGAACTGGCCCGACGCGAGGCGCTGATCTTGCACGAAGGGCAGCTCCAGACCACCGACGCCAGGCAATCCCGCGTGCTGCTGCAGGCGCTGGAAAAGGCCGATACGGGCTTGCGCAGCCTGATCGCGCTGCGCTCGGGCAACGGCCGCCTGAGCATCGCCGTCGTTCCCCTGCGGGGTCAGCAGCCGCGCGCCAGCGCGCCGATCGCGCTGTTCCTTTCCAGGGCCTCGGTCTGCGACGCCCTCATGCTCTGCTTCTTCGCGCGCAGCCACGGGCTCACGCCGACGGAGGAACAGGTCCTCAGCATCCTGTGCCAGGGCTTTTCCGCCCCTGAGATCGCGGCGCAGCTCAATGTGGCCGTCTCCACTGTGCGCAGCCACGTCCGCAGCCTGTGCGCCAAGACGCGCTCGAATGGCGTGCGGGCGCTCGTCGGCCAGGTCGCCGTCCTGCCTCCGCTGGGGGCGACGTACCTGCAAGACCCGCTGCACTAGGCTGGCATGCCGCCAGCTCGGCGGCTCTCGTGCTAGAGTTTTCTCTCACTCGAGGGGGGTGGACATGGCCGTGTCGCGCATCGCCACGGAGCAGGAGAAGCTGATCGCCGGCCTGGAGCCCTCGCTGGGGCGCCTGGCCGCGCGGGGCATCCTGCGCAGTTATCGCAAGAACAGCATCGTGCTGAACGAGGGAGACACGGGCGACTCCCTGTTCGTCCTGCTGCAGGGGCAGGTCAAGGTCTACGCCACCGACGAGAACGGCCGCGAGATCACCTACGGCACTATCAGCGCCGGCGACTACTTCGGGGAGATGTCGCTCGATGGTGGTCCGCGCTCCGCCTCGGTCATGACACTCGAGACCACCCTGTGTTCGCTCGTCTCCCGCGCCGCGGTGCAGCAGCACCTGGAGGAGGAGCCGGCGTTCGCCCTGGCCCTGGTCGCCCGGGTGATCCGGCGGGCCCGCTCCGCCACCGAAATCGCGCGCCAGATGGCGCTGCTGGATGTGTACGGGCGGGTGATCCACACGCTCGAAGGCCAGCAGGGGCCGGCCAGCCAGGCTGCGCCGATCCAGCTTACGCAGATCACCCACCAGCAGATCGCCAGCCGCGTGGGCGCGTCGCGTGAAATGGTCAGCCGCCTCCTGAAGGACCTGGAAAAGGGCGGTTACGTCGAACTCGGGATCAAGCGGATCACGCTGAAGAAGAAGCTGCCGGCCCGCTGGTAGGTGCTCAGGGCGGCGGCCTGCCGGCGCGCTGCAGCGCCTCGGCGTACTGCGCCGCGACGCTGCTGAAGGCCGGCAGCGGCGGCACGCAAGCGCTCGCTCCCCAGTCCGCCTCGCGCGCCGCCAGCCGAGCCGCCGTGCGGTGCGCCTCCACCAGCCGTCCATCCAGGACCTGGGCGACCACCAGAGTGCGCAGGGCCGGCAGGTACTGCGGATTGCGCTCCACCGCCCGGCGGGCGGACGCCAGGGCGCCCGCCGCATCGCCGGCGACCAGCGCGGCCAGGGCGACGACCCCCTCGAACAGGGGCAGCATAGGCTCCAGTGGCAAGCATGCCATCGCGCGCGCGGCCAGTTCCTGCGCGGCGGCGCCCAGGCCTTGCAGCGCCCGCAGTTCCGCCTGCAGGACGAGCGCCAGGGCGTCGTCCGGACGGCCACAGAGCGCCTGGGCATAGCACTCTTGCGCCGCCTCGGCATCCTGCGCGGCATGGAGCCAGGCCTGGCCCTGCACCGCCAGCGCCCGCACGGAGCCGGGGTCGCAGCGCAGGGCGGCGGCCGCGTGCTGGCGCGCTGCCTGGCCGTCGCTGCCGGCCGGCCCGGCGCCGGCCTGCCGCAGCCGCAGCACATGCAGGTGGGCGAGCCAGGCGTGCGGGGCGAGCTGGCCGCGGCCCCGCTCGACGAGGTGGTCCAGCATCGTGCGCGCGCGGTCCATGTCGGCGGGCGCCAGCCGGTGCATCAGGCCAATCGAGGACAGCAGCAGGGTATGGCCGTCGAGGGCAGGCAGCACCGCCTCCCGCGAGCGATCGAGCGCGTGGCGCAGCACCGCCGAATGGACCGCGGCCACCACCTGCCGCATCAGCCTGCCTTCGCCGAGATCCGCTCCGCGCAGCGGTCCGTGGAAGGTCTGCGCCCAGGCGACATGGCCGCTGACCGCATCCGCCAGCTCGATGTAGAGCGAAAGGTCGGCGGCGGGGCCGCGGGCCCGACCATCGAGCACGTAGTGCGCACCGAGGTTGCGCCGCAGTTCCGCGAGATCGGCCTTGCCGCCGCCGAATTGGGCGGTCGACAGGCGCGAAACCACCTGCAGGTGCTCGCTGCCGGCGAGGGCGGCCACGATGTCGTCGGCCAGCGCCTCGCCGGTCAGCCCCTGCGCGGTCGGCGACTCCATCCCGAATGGAAGCACCGCGACCGTCGGCCGCAGCGAATGGGTCGCCAGCCGCCGCAGGGGCATCACGGGCGCCTCGCCCGCCTCCCCGATGCGGAAGGCGTGCACCGGCTCGCGAACGTGTTTGAGGTGGCAGGTGCCGAGGTCCTGCAGCACCAGGCCGGCCGGTGCCCCCAGGTGCTCGCGCAGGGCGGCGGAGATCACGATCTCGCCCGGGCCGGCGAGCGAGGCGATGCGCGCGGCCAGGTTCACGTCGGTGCCGTAGATGTCGTAGGCATCCGCCACGTAGTCGGCCAGGTGGGCGCCGATGCGCAACTGCACCTGGTCTTCCGGAGGAAGCCGCTCGTTGCTCTCCGCGAACCAGGCCCGCATCGCCAGTGCGCAGCGGATGCAGCCTTGCGCATCCGAGAATTCCAGCATCAGGCCGTCGCCGAGGCTCTTGTGGATGCGGCCGCCCTCCGCCGCCAGCCGCTGCTGCACGAAGCCGACGAAGCCCTGCCAGCGCGCGATGAACTCCTGCTCGTCCTGCTCCATCAGGCGAACCGATTCGACGACGTCCGCCACCGCGATGATCTTGGTGGTGCGTGTGAGCCTTGGCGCGTCTGTCATGCAGCGGGCATCCAGGGGTGGAGCGGCAGGAGTGTGGCTACTTGTATCACGCCGTTCGACGGGCGGCGCAAGGCTCGTCCGTCCGAAGGGCGCGCAGCGTGCAGTCGGTTGTGGGGTTTTCAGCACATGGATCTCCTCAATGTCAGGGGAAACCCTTACATTTGGGCATGGCCGAACAGCAACCCTCCCGCCCCTCGCGGATCGTCCCGATCCGCTCCCTCGGCGCCGGGCATCGCCGGCGCATCTCGGCGCACCTGTTGGCGCTGCAACCGCACGACCGCTACCTGCGTTTCGGCTACGCCGCCAACGACGAACAGATCCGCCGCTACGTCGACCAGCTCAATTTCGATCGCGACGACATCTTCGGCATCTTCAACCGCAAGCTGGAACTGATCGCCATGGCGCACCTGGCCTTCATTCCGAGCGAACCGGGCACGCCGCCGGGTGCGGAATTCGGCGTCTCCGTGCTGGCGGAGGCGCGCGGGCGCGGCTATGGCACGCGCTTGTTCGACCGCGCGGTCACCCATGCCCGCAACGAAGGCGTGGAGCTGATGTTCATCCACGCGCTGTCCGAGAACACGGCGATGATCAAGATCGCCCGCCACGCCGGGGCCACCCTGGAGCGCGACGGCAGCGAGACCGAGGCCTACCTGCGCCTGCCGCCGGCCACGCTGGACAGCCGCATGACGGAAGTCGTCGACGAGCAGGTGGCGCAGGTCGATTACCGCCTGAAGAAGCAGGCCCGCACCTTCCTCGAGTTGCTGGCCGGCCTGCAGGAAGCGCGGCGCGGCGCGATCGCGGCGCGCGCCAAGAGCGGCCGCTGAGCGCGCGGGCGCTCCACTGCGAACAGCCTCCCGGCGCGGCTGAGTCAGCGAGCCCAGCCAATCCGGTATCCTATCGGTCCCTCCACTCCCCGCCGTCCCGGCTGTGTCAGACCCTCACCCTGCGCGCGCTGCGCAAGAGAAGCAGGACAAGCGCACCTTCCTGCAAAAGGTTGCCGAGTTCATCCACCCGGGCCCCGATTCCAAGGAGGAGCTGATCGAAGCCCTGGCGGACGCCGAGGACAACGACATCATCGGCCCCGAGTCGCGGGTGATGCTCGAGGGCGTGATCAGGATGGCCGACCTGACGGCAGGCGACGTGATGGTCGCCGCGCCGCGCATGGACCTGATCAACATCGACGCGCCCTACGAGGACATCCTGCACCTCGTGATCGACACCGCGCATTCGCGCTTCCCCGTCTACGAGGGTGACCGCGAGAACATCATCGGCATCCTGCTGGCGAAAGACCTGCTGAAGCTGCAGCGCGCCCCGGACCTGAACCTGCGCGCCTTGCTGCGGCCGGCGGCGCTGGTGCCCGAGACCAAGGGCCTGAACGACCTGCTGCGCGAATTCCGCGGCAATCGCAACCACCTCGCGATCGTCATCGACGAATTCGGCCGCGTCGCCGGGCTGATCACGATCGAGGACGTGCTGGAGCAGATCGTCGGCGACATCGAGGACGAATTCGACGTCGTCGAGGACGAGGGCGATATCTTCGGGCTGGCCGACCGCACCTACCGGGTGAGCGGCGACACCTCCATCGAGCGCGTGAACGAAGCCTTCGGCGTCAAGCTGGACATGTCCGAAGAGGCCGAGGAACACGACTTCGACACCATCGGCGGCCTCATCGCGCACGAGATGGGCCACGTGCCCAAGCGCGGCGAATCCGTCGTCCTGGGCGGGCTGAACTTCGTGGTGCTGCACACCAAGGGCGGCGCGGTGCGCTGGTTCAAGGTCAGCCCCGCCGAGCCGGACGGCGGCCCGGCTTGAGCCCGCGCGCGGTCCGCCTGGCGCCCTTCGTCCTCGCAGCGCTCGCCGGCCTCCTGCAGGCGCTGTCGCTCGCCTGGCCCGGCAACGGGCAGCCGCAATGGTGGCTGCAGCTGCTCTCGCTCGCGGGGCTCGTCGCGCTGCTGCGGCGCGCACCCGGGTGGAAGTCGGCCGCGCTCCTTGGCTGGGTGTTCGCGACCAGCTGGCTCACCGCCACCTTCTGGTGGCTGTTCATCTCGATGCACGTGTATGGCGGCCTGGCGGCGCCGCTGGCCGTGGCCGCGGTGCTGCTGCTCGCAGGCTTCCTGGCGCTGTATTACGCGCTGGCGGCCGGCCTGTGGCGGCACGTGGCCGGCCCGCCCTGGCGCGATGGCGTGCTGTTCGCGTGCCTCTGGCTGGGCGCGGAGCTGCTGCGCGGCACGCTCTTCACCGGCTTTCCCTGGGGCGCGGGCGGCTACGCCCACGTGGACGGGCCGCTGGCTCCCTTGGCGCCGTGGCTCGGCGTGTACGGGATCGGCCTGGTCGCGGCCTGGCTGGCCTGGTTGCTCACGACGCTGGCGCGGCGACCGGCGCAGGGTTCCTGGCGCTATTGGGTGGCGCTCGCCGCGGCCGCCGGCCTGCTGGCCGCCTGCAACGTGCACACGGCGAATGCGCCGCCGCCCTCGCCAGGCGGGCCGCGCCTGCAGGTGGGCCTGCTGCAGGGCAACATCCCGCAGGACGAGAAGTTCGAAGGCGGCTCCGGCATCCCGCTCGCGCTGGAGTGGTATGGCGCGCGGCTGCGCGACACCAAGGCGCAACTGGTGGTCGCGCCCGAAACGGCGATCCCGCTGCTGCCGGCGCAGTTGCCGGAGGGCTACCTGGCGGCGTTGCGGGACGCCTTCGCGACCGGCGAGCGCGCTGCGCTGGTCGGCATCCCGCTGGGCAACTTTGACGACGGCTACACCAACTCGGTGATGGGCTTCCGGCCGGGGGACGCCAGCTACCGCTACCACAAGCACCACCTGGTGCCCTTCGGCGAATTCATCCCGCCGCTGTTCAAGTGGTTCACGCGCATGATGGACATCCCGCTGGGCGACTTCAACCGCGGCGACGTCGGCCAGCCTTCGTTCACCTGGCAGGGACAGCGCCTCGCGCCCAACATCTGCTACGAGGATCTGTTCGGCGAGGAACTCGGCGCGCGCTTCGCCGACCCTGCCACGGCGCCCACCATCTTCGTCAACGTGAGCAACATCGCCTGGTTCGGCGACACGGTCGCGATCGCCCAGCACCTGCAGATCAGCCGCATGCGCTCGCTGGAGTTCGAGCGGCCGATGATCCGCGCCACCAACACCGGCGCCACCGTCATCATCGACCGCTTCGGCCAGGTCACGCATGCCCTGCCGCGCCACACGCGCGGGGTGCTGGTCGGCGAGGTCGAAGGCGGCACGGCGTTCACGCCCTACGCGCGCTGGGTGAGCCGGGTCGGCCTGGCGCCGCTGTGGATCCTCGCGCTCGCCGCGATGCTATGGGCCGCCTGGGCCGGCCGGCGGCGCCCGCAGCCCTAAAATGGAAGGCTCCGCGGGCCGCCGGCCCGCGCCGACACGGGGCGTCGCACGGGGCGTCCCGCCGCCTATGCTCACATTCCAGCAATTGATCCTGAAGCTGCAGTCGTACTGGGACGCCCAGGGCTGCGCGCTGCTCCAGCCCTACGACATGGAAGTCGGGGCGGGCACCTCGCACACCGCGACCTTCCTGCGCGCCATCGGCCCCGAGCCGTGGAAGGCCGCCTACGTGCAGCCCAGCCGCCGGCCCAAGGACGGCCGCTACGGCCAGAACCCCAACCGCATGCAGCACTACTACCAGTACCAGGTGGTGCTCAAGCCGGCGCCGGGCAACATCCTGGAGCTGTACCTCGGCTCGCTGGAGGCCGTCGGCTTCGACCTGAAGAAGAACGACATCCGCTTCGTCGAGGACGACTGGGAGAACCCCACGCTCGGCGCCTGGGGCCTGGGCTGGGAAGTCTGGCTCAATGGCATGGAGGTCACGCAGTTCACGTATTTCCAGCAAGTGGGCGGCATCGACTGCAAGCCGATCACGGGCGAGATCACCTACGGGCTGGAGCGGCTGGCCATGTACCTGCAGGGCGTCGACAACGTCTTCGACCTCAAGTGGACCGAAGGCCTCACCTACCGCGACGTGTACCACCAGAACGAGGTGGAGCAGTCGGCGTACAACTTCGAGCACAGTGACGCCGAGTTCCTGTTCACCGCTTTCGCCGCCCACGAGAAGCAGGCGAAGCACCTGATGGAGCAGCAGCTCGCTCTGCCCGCCTACGAGCAGGTGCTCAAGGCGGCGCACACCTTCAACCTGCTGGACGCGCGGGGCGCGATCAGCGTGACCGAACGCGCGGCCTACATCGGCCGCATCCGCAACCTGGCGCGCAGCGTCGCCCAGAGCTACTACGAGAGCCGCGAGCGCCTGGGCTTCCCGATGGCGCCGCGCGAGTGGGTGGCCGAACTGCAGAAGAAGGCCGCCTGACATGACGCTGAAGAACCTGCTGGTCGAACTGTTCGTCGAGGAACTGCCGCCCAAGGCGCTGAAGAAGCTGGGCGACGCCTTCGCCGGCGTGCTGCTGGAGCAGCTCAGGGCGCAGGGCCTGGCGAGCGGTGAATCGCAGCTCACCGCCTTCGCCTCCCCCCGCCGCCTGGCCGCGCACATCACCGCCGTGGCCCCGCAGGCCCCGGACAAGGCCATCTCGCAGAAGCTGATGCCGGCCAGCGTCGGCCTCGATGCGAGCGGCAACGCCACCACGGCGCTGCTGAAGAAGCTGCAGGCGCTGGGTGCCGATGCCTCCGCGGTCCCGCAACTCAAGCGCGCCATGGACGGCAAGGCCGAGGCGCTGTTCTACGACAGCACGGCCAAAGGCGCGACGCTCGCCGACGGCTTGCAGAAGGCGCTGCAGGAGAGCATCGCCAGGCTGCCGATCCCCAAGGTCATGACCTACCAGCTCGCCGACGGCTGGACCGACGTCAAGTTCGTGCGCCCGGCCCACGCGCTGGTGGCGCTGCATGGCGGCGACGTGGTGCCCGTGCAGGCGCTCGGCCTGCAGGCCGGCCGCACCACGCACGGCCATCGCTTCGAGGCGGCGGCGGAGGACATCGTGCTGCAGGACGCGGACAGCTATGCCGCGACGCTGGCGCGCGACGGCGCAGTGATCGCGAGCTTCGCCGAGCGCCGTGCGGAGATCGTGCGGCAGCTCCAGGAGGCCGCCGCGCGCGTGGGCGGCGGCGTCCGCCCCATCGAGGACGAGGCCCTGCTGGACGAAGTGACGGCGCTCGTCGAGCGTCCCAATGTCCTGACCTGCGCGTTCGAGACCGAATTCCTCGAAGTGCCGCAGGAGTGCCTGATCCTCACGATGAAGGCCAACCAGAAGTACTTCCCGCTGCTGGACGCGAACGGCAAGCTCACCCACCAGTTCCTCGTCGTGAGCAACATCCGCCCGCAGGACGCCAGCGCGGTCACCGGCGGCAACGAGCGCGTGGTGCGCCCGCGGCTGGCCGACGCCAAGTTCTTCTTCGACCAGGACCGCAAGAAGACGCTGGAGTCGCGCGTGCCCGGCCTGGCGAAGGTCGTATATCACAACAAGCTGGGCACCCAGGGTGAACGCATCGAGCGCGTGCGGGCGATCGCCAACGTGCTCGGCGCCCAGGTCGGCGGCGACCTGCTGGCGCGCCAGGCGGACACGGCGGCGCAGCTGGCCAAGGCGGACCTGCTGACCGACATGGTCGGCGAGTTCCCCGAGCTGCAGGGCATCATGGGCGGCTACTACGCGCGCCACGACGGCCTGGGCGACGCGATCGCGATCGCGATCGAGGACCACTACCGGCCGCGCTTCGCCGGCGACGGCCTGCCGCGCAACGACGTGGGCGTGGTGGTGGCGCTGGCCGACAAGCTCGAGACCCTGGCCGGCCTGTTCGCCATCGGCCAGCTGCCCACCGGCGACAAGGACCCGTTCGCGCTGCGCCGCCATGCCCTGGGCATCGTGCGCATGCTGCTGGAACGCGACCTGCCGCTGTCGCTCGACCACCTGGTCCAGCAGGCGCTGGCGGCCTTCCCCCAGGCGCAGCCCGGGACGCAGGCGCAGCTGGTGGACTTCATCTACGAGCGCCTCGCCGGCCTGCTGCGCGAGCAGGGCTTCAGCGCGCACGAAGTCGACGCCGTGCTGGCCCTGCGGCCGCAGCGCCTGGGCGAGGTGCCCCGGCGGCTCGCCGCCGTGCGGGCCTTCGCGGCGCTGCCCGAAGCGCAGGCGCTGGCGGCGGCCAACAAGCGCATCGGCAACATCCTGAAGAAGGCCGACAAGGCCGATGCACACGTGAGCGAACAGCTGCTGCGCGAGGACGCCGAAAAGGCGCTCTATGCGGCCACCCAGCGGCTCGCCCCGGAAGCGCGCAGCCAGTTCGAATCCGGCGACTACACCGGCTCGCTGCAGACGCTGGCGGCGCTGCGCGGCCCGGTCGACGCCTTCTTCGACGACGTGATGGTGAACGCCGAGGAAGCCGACCTGCGCCTGAACCGCCTGGGCCTGCTCGCCACCCTGCACCAGGCCATGAACCGGGTCGCCGACCTGTCCCGCCTTGCCCAGTAAACGCCCCGCCGCCGCCATGAAACTCGTCATCCTCGATCGCGACGGCACCATCAACCATGAGAGCGACGAGTTCGTGAAATCGCCCGCCGAGTGGATCCCGCTGCCCGGTGCGCTCGAGGCGATCGCGCGCCTGAACCACGCCGGCTGGCACGTGGCCGTCGCCACCAACCAGTCGGGGCTGGGGCGGGGCCTGTTCGACGTGGCGTCACTGAACGCCATCCACGCCAAGATGCACAAGGCGCTGTCGGCGCTGGGCGGCCGCGTCGACGCGGTGTTCTACTGCCCGCACGGGCCGGACGAAGGCTGCCAGTGCCGCAAGCCCAACCCCGGCCTGTTCGAGCAGATCGGCGAGCGCTTCGGCGTCGACCTGCGCACCGTGCCGGTGGTGGGCGACACGCCGCGCGACCTGGTCGCGGGCGTGGCCGTCGGTTGCCTGCCGCACCTGGTGCTCACCGGCCGGGCCGCTTCGCTCAAGGGCCAGCCGCTACCGGACAGCTATCCCGCGCACACCCGCGTCCACCAGGACCTGGGCGCCTTCGCCGACTGGCTGATCGCGAAAGTGCCTGCGCCGCGCCCGGCGTCCTGACATACTCGCGCGCCATGGCCTTGCTGCGTTCCGTGATCCACGCGCTGTGGATGCTCCTCACCGTGATCCCGTATGCGCTCACCATCGTGGTGATGTCGCCCTTCGCCCGGCCCTACACGCTGTACAGGATCGCGCGCGGCTGGCTGCGCCAGGTGATGGTCGGCCTGAAGGTGATCTGCGGCGTGCACTGGCGCGTGCAGGGCTGGGACAACCTGCCGTCCGGCGTGACCAGTCCGGCGATCCTGCTGGTCAAGCACCAGTCGACGCTGGAGACCTTCCTGATGCCGGTGCTGATGCCGCATCCGCTGGCCTACGTGTTCAAGCGCGAGCTGCTGTACATCCCCTTCTTCGGCTGGGCGATCGGCCGGCTGGACATGGTGCACATCGACCGCAGCCAGCGCGCCCAGGCCTTCAACAAGGTGGTGGAGCAGGGAAAGCGGCTGCTGGCGCAAGGGACCTGGGTGATCATGTTCCCGGAAGGCACGCGCATCCCGCGCGGCGAAGCCGGCACCTACAAGTCCGGCGGCACCCGGCTGGCGGTGGCCACCGGCGCGCCCGTGATCCCGATCGCGGTGAGCTCCGCGCGCTGCTGGCCGCGCAAGTCGATGATCAAGTATCCGGGCCTGGTCGAAGTCTCGATCGGCAAGCCGATCCCGAGCGAGGGCCGCGCCGCCGACGAATTGATGCGCGAGGTCGAGGCCTGGATCGAGGCTGAGATGCGCCGGCTCGATCCCGACGCCTACGTGCACGATTCGAGCAAGCAGGCCGCGCAGGTGTAACGCGCTGCGGGCCGCGCCGCCGCGCCCGTAAAATCGCGGCCCATGCAGTCGCCGCTCCAGCTCCTTCTCGATCTGTTCGACGAGCCGAAGGCGAAATCCGCACCCCCACCCGAGGTGCGCCAGGTCCTGACCGAAGAAGACCTGCGCCCGGTGCGCGGCGAGCCCTTCGACAGCGTCCTGGCGCCGCAGGCCTTCCGCCACCCCGATGCGAACCGCGAAGCCCTCCTGGGCAAGGTGCTGGTGGCCTACGAATTCCGGCGCGCGCGGCGCAAGAACATCGGCTTCGTGGTCGGCCCCGAGGGCCTGGTGGTCACCGCCCCGCGCTGGGTGCCCCTGGGCGAGGTCGACCAGGCGGTGCGCGCCAAGAGCCGCTGGATCGTGAGCAAGCTCGAGGCCGCCCGCGAACGCAAGGCCCGGCTCGAGGCCGCACGCATCGAGTGGCAGGACGGCGCCACCTTCCCCTACCTCGGCGAGCCTGCGATCGTGGTGCTCGATCCGCGCTACAGCGACGTCGGCGGCGTGCTGCACACCGACACCAGCACGCTGCCGGGCGTCGCCCGCCAGACGCTCCATGTCGGCTTGCCGCACACGGCCACCGGCGCCCAGATCCGCGACGCCGTGCAGGCCTGGCTGATGCGGCAGGCCAGGACCCTGTTCACCCAGCGGCTGGACCACTACGCGCCGCAACTGGGCGTGCGCTGGCGCAAGCTCACGCTGACCAGTGCCGGCACCCTGTGGGGCACGGCGCACAGCGACGGCGCCATCCGCCTGAACTGGCGGCTGGTGCATTTCCGGCTGCCGGTGATCGACTACGTGGTGGCGCACGAACTGAGCCACCTGCGGGTGATGGACCACAGCCCGCGCTTCTGGGAGACGGTGCGCACCGTCGTGCCGAACTATCCCGAGCTGCGGGCGCACCTGAAGGACGAGGCGCTGCCGGGGTGGTGAGCCGGGCTTCGTAGGCTGGCGGTGACCGCGCGCAAGGGCGCGCCGGGAACCCCAGCTTCGCGATCGCTGGGGTTCACGCGCTGCGCGGTTCACCGCCAGCCTACAGGTTGACGTTGACGTAAACGTCAGATGTAATGCCGGCTGGCGGGCCGCGAAGCCAGATGACGCGGCCCGCGCCCCGCCTCTCCCGTTGCCATGTCCGCGCATTCCCAGTCCACCTACACGATCAGCGACCTCGCCCGCGAATTCGACCTCACGACCCGGGCGATCCGCTTCTACGAGGACATGGGCCTGCTGCAGCCGGCGCGCTCCGGCCCGGGGGGGCGCAACCGGGTCTACAGCACGCGCGACCGCACGCGCCTGAAGCTCACCTTGCGCGCCAAGCGCCTCGGCCTGTCGCTCACCGAGGCCAAGGACATCATCGACATGTACGACAGCCCGCGCGATACCGGGCCGCAGCTGCGCAAGTTCCTCACCATCCTGGCCCAGCACCGGCAGCAGCTGGAAGACCAGCTGGCGGAGCTGCAGGCCAACCTGGACGAGGTGCGCACCCACGAGAAGGAAGCCCGCGCCCTGCTGGCGCGGCTGGAAAAGGACAAGGCGGACAAGGTCCGGGCATAATTGACGTTTACGTCAACGTCAATCCGCCATCCGCCATGGACGCACCGCGCTCAGCCCCGCAGGACCCCGCCTTCGCCGAGCGCGTGCGCGCCAGTTTCGCGCTGCAGGGCGCCATGCACACCATCGGCGCCACGCTGGCGGAGATCGCCCCCGGCCGCGTGGTCATCGCGCTGCCCTGGCGCCAGGAGCTGACGCAGCAGCACGGCTTCCTGCATGCAGGCATCGTCGCCACGGCGCTCGATTCGGCCTGCGGCTACGCCGCCTCGACGCTGATGCCCGCCGAGGCGGGCGTGCTGACCATCGAATACAAGATCAACCTGCTGGCGCCGGCGCGCGGCGCGTCCTTCCGCATGGAAGGCGTCGTGGTCAAGGCCGGGCGCACCATCAGCGTCACCGAAGGCCGCGCCTACGCCCTGCACGAAGGCAGCGAGAAGCTGATCGCCACCATGGGCGCCACGCTCATGACGATCACCGGCCGCGACGACATCAAGCACTGAAGCCCCTGAGAGAGGAGACACCATGCAGCTACCCGGCCTGAACTTCGGCCTCGGCGAGGACCTCGAGGCCCTGCGCGACACCGTGCACGCCTTCGCGCAGGCGGAGATCGCGCCCCGCGCCACGGAGGTCGACCGCAGCGACCAGTTCCCGATGGACCTGTGGCGCAAGATGGGCGAGCTCGGCGTCCTGGGCATCACGGTACCGGAGGAGTACGGCGGCGCCGGCATGGGCTACCTGGCGCACATGCTCGCGATGGAGGAGATCTCGCGCGCGTCCGCCTCCGTGGGCCTGTCGTACGGCGCGCACAGCAACCTGTGCGTGAACCAGATCAAGCGCAACGGCACCGAGGCGCAGAAGAAGAAATACCTGCCCAAGCTGATCTCCGGTGAACACGTCGGCGCCCTGGCCATGAGCGAGACGGGCGCGGGCAGCGACGTGATCTCGATGAAGCTGAAGGCCGAGGACAAGGGCGGCTACTACGTCCTGAACGGCAGCAAGATGTGGATCACCAACGGCCCCGACGCCGATACGCTGGTGGTCTATGCGAAGTCCGAGCCGGAACTGGGCGCGCGTGGCGTCACCGCCTTCCTGATCGAAAAGGGCGTGAAGGGCTTCTCCATCGCGCAGAAGCTCGACAAACTGGGCATGCGCGGCAGCCACACCGGCGAACTGGTGTTCCAGGATGTCGAAGTGCCGGCGGAGAACATCCTCGGCGCGCTCAACGGCGGCGCCAAGGTGCTCATGAGCGGCCTCGACTACGAGCGCGCCGTGCTGGCCGCGGGGCCCATCGGCATCATGCAGGCGGTGATGGACAACGTGGTGCCCTACATCCACGACCGCAAGCAGTTCGGCCAGAGCATCGGCGAGTTCCAGCTGATCCAGGGCAAGGTCGCCGACATGTACACGGTGCTGCAGGCCTCGCGCGCCTTCTGCTACACGGTCGGCAAGAACCTCGACATGCTGGGCAGCGAGCACGTGCGCCAGGTGCGCAAGGACTGCGCATCGGTGATCCTGTACTGCGCCGAAAAGGCCACCTGGATGGCCGGCGAGGGGATCCAGATCCACGGCGGCAACGGCTACATCAACGAATTCCCGCTCGGGCGCCTGTGGCGCGACGCCAAGCTGTACGAGATCGGCGCCGGCACCAGCGAAGTCCGCCGCATGCTCATCGGCAGGGAGCTGTTCGCCGAGACCATGTAGAGGTCCGGCGTTGGGCGTGCGGCGTTCAGCGTGGAGCCCTCGCTCAACGCCGCACGCTCAACGCTCAACCCCAGGCCGTCAAAATAGCGCCATGCCATCCATCACCGACCTCTTCACCCACAACCGCGCCTGGGCCGCGCAGATGGAGCGCGATCGCCCGGGGTTCTTCACCGGCCTGCAGAAGCAGCAGAAGCCGAAGTTCATGTGGATCGGCTGCTCCGACAGCCGCGTCCCGGCCAACCAGATCACCGGGCTCGACCCGGGCGAGGTGTTCGTCCACCGCAACGTCGCGAACGTGGTGGTGCATTCGGACCTGAACGCGCTGTCCACCGTGCAGTTCGCCGTGGAGATGCTGAAGGTGGAACACATCATGATCGTCGGCCATTACGGCTGCGGCGGCGTGATGGCGGCCCTGCACGGCGAGCGCATCGGGCTGGCGGACAACTGGATCCGCCACATCCAGGACGTGCGCGACCGCCATCGCGGCATCCTCGAGAACATCGCGCCGGAGCGGCGGGCCGATACGCTCGTCGACCTGAACGTGATCGAGCAGGTGGTGAACCTGTGCGTCAGCACCGTGATGGTCGACGCCTGGGCCAAGAACCAGAACGTCACGATCCACGGCTGGGCCTTCGGCGTGCACGACGGGCTGCTGCAGGACCTGGGGATGACTGTGAACAGCACCGATTCCATCGAGCCGGTGTACCGGGCCGCTGTCGAGGGCGTGATCGCCGCGCGCAGCTAGCCCCGCGGCCATGTTCCCGCAGCGCCTCGACTCGCCGCTCGCCTACGCCATCGCGCAGGCGATGCTGGACGGCTTCAACCGGCACTACCGCCTGTTCCGCCTGGAGTCGCAGCGCGCCAAGCGCCGCTTCGAGACCGCCGACTGGCACGGCCAGCAGCGCGGCCAGCGCGAGCGCATCGAGTTCTACGACTTGCGGGTGCGCGAAGCGGTGGTGCGGCTGGAACAGGAATTCAAGGCCGGCGAACAGCCGATGGACGTTTGGCACCAGGTGAAGCTGCACTACATCGGCCTGCTGATCGACCACCACCAGCCGGAATGCGCCGAGACCTTCTTCAACTCGGTCACGACCAAGATCCTGCACCGGACCTACTTCCACAACGACTTCATCTTCGTGCGGCCGGCCGTCAGCACGGAGTTCATCGAGAACGACGAGCCGGCGGCCGCGCCCACCTACCGCGCCTACTATCCGAGCCGCGAGACGCTGCGCGAGAACGTGGTGCGCATCGTCGACAACTTCCAGCTGCAGTGCCCTTTCGAGGACCTGGAGCGCGACGCCGGCTACATCGTGGAGGCGATCGCCACGCGGCTGGCGCACGTGAAGCTGCGGGCCAACTTCCAGATCCAGGTGCTGTCGTCCCTGTTCTTCCGCAACAAGGGCGCCTACGTGGTGGGCAAGATCATCAACGGCTTTGCCGAACTGCCCTTCGCGCTGCCGATCCTGCACAACCGCAGCGGCGAACTCGTCATCGACGCCTGCCTGTTCGGGGAGGACGAATTGCAGATGCTGTTCTCCTTCGCCCGCGCCTACTTCATGGTGGACATGGAGATCCCCGCCGCCTACGTGCAGTTCCTGCGCACGCTCATGCCGCGCAAGCCGCGCGGCGAACTCTATAGCGCGCTGGGCCTGGCCAAGCAGGGCAAGACGCTGTTCTACCGCGACTTCCTCTACCACCTGAAGCACTCGAGCGACAAGTTCCGCATCGCCCCCGGCATCAAGGGCATGGTGATGCTGGTGTTCGACCTGCCGTCCTTCCCCTACGTCTTCAAGCTGATCAAGGACTACTTCCCGCCGCAGAAGGAAACGTCGCGCGAACAGATCCAGTCCAAGTACCTTCTCGTCAAGCAGCACGATCGGGTGGGGCGGATGGCCGACACGCTGGAGTACAGCGAGGTGGCGTTCGCGCGCGAACGCTTCGAGGACGAACTGATCGAGGAGATCCGCAGGTTCGCGCCCAGCCAGCTCGAGATCAGCGACCGTGACGGCGATGGCCACGAGGAGGTGATCCTCAAGCACCTCTACATCGAGCGCCGCATGATCCCGCTGAACATCTACCTGCAGGAGGCGTTCGACGCCGGCGAACACGGCCAGGTGGAGCGCGCGGTGACCGAATACGGCAACGCGATCAAGGACCTGGTCGCGGCCAACATCTTTCCCGGCGACATGCTGTGGAAGAACTTCGGCGTCACGCGCAACGGCAAGGTCGTCTTCTACGACTACGACGAGATCGAATACCTCACCGACTGCAATTTCCGCCAGGTGCCGCAGCCGCGCAACGAGGAAGAGGAGATGTCGGGCGAGGTCTGGTACTCGGTGGGGCCGAAGGACGTGTTCCCCGAGACCTTCGCGCCTTTCCTGCTCGGTCATCCCGCGGTGCGCGAGGTGTTCATGAAGCACCATGCCGAGCTGCTCGATCCCGCGTTCTGGCAGCAGCACAAGGAACGCATCCTGGCCGGCTACGTGCACGACGTGTTCCCGTACGAGCGCGCCAAGCGCTTC
Source organism: Ramlibacter alkalitolerans (assembly GCF_016722765.1). GTDB lineage: Bacteria > Pseudomonadota > Gammaproteobacteria > Burkholderiales > Burkholderiaceae_C > Ramlibacter > Ramlibacter alkalitolerans. The sequence continues at coordinate 21,553 of NZ_JAEQND010000009.1, forward strand.
GCGCGCCGGCCAAGCGAAGCCGCCGAGCCCGCGGAAGCCGCGCAATGAGCGAGGATTGGAAGGAGCTGTGGGAGGTGGCCAGCTTCATCGTGACCACGCTGGGCCTGCCCTTCGCGATCCTGTTCTTCGCCTGGGAGCAGCGCAAGGAGCGCGACAACGAGGACGAGGAGGCCTACCTGCTGCTGTCCGACGCGTACACGGACTTCCTCAAGGTGGTGCTGGCCAACTCCGACCTGCAGCTGCGCACCAACGAGCCGCTGGGCCAGCCGACGCCGGAGCAGCGCGAGCGCACGCTGGTGATCTTCGATATGCTGATCTCGCTGTTCGAGCGCGCCTACCTCGTGGCCCACAAGCCGCGCATGAGCGAGGACGAGGCCCGGCGCTGGAACAGCTGGGACGACTTCATGCGCGAGTGGTGCCGGCGCAAGGACTTCCACCGCAACCTCGACTACCTGCTGCGGGGCGAGGACCCCGAGTTCCGCGACTACATCCGCCGGATCGCCGAAGAAGAAGGCGGTCCGATCCCCCAGGACACCTGATGTCCCGTTCCTTCGACAAGGAGAGAAACCATGGCTGATTCCATCGTCATCGTCGGCGCCGCGCGCACCCCCATGGGCGGCTTCCAGGGCGACTTCTCGGCGCTGGCCGCGCACGACCTCGGCGGCGCCGCAATCCGGGCCGCCGTCGAGCGCGCCGGCATCCCGGGCGACGCCGTCGGCGAAGTGCTGTTCGGCAACTGCCTGATGGCGGGTCAGGGCCAGGCGCCCGCGCGCCAGGCCCTGTTCAAGGCCGGACTGCCCAAGAGCACGGGCGCCGTGACGCTGTCGAAGATGTGCGGCTCCGGCATGAAGGCCGCGATGTTCGCGCACGACATGCTGCTGGCCGGCACCCACGAGATCATGGTGGCGGGCGGCATGGAGAGCATGACCAATGCGCCTTACCTGCTGCTCAAGGGCCGCGGCGGCTACCGCATGGGGCACGACAAGGTCTACGACCACATGATGCTCGATGGCCTGGAAGACGCCTACCAGGCGGGCCGCTCGATGGGCACCTTCGGCGAGGATTGCGCGGCGAAGTACAAGTTCACGCGCGAGGCGCAGGACGCCTTCGCCACCACCTCCGTCAAGCGCGCGCAGCAGGCCACCGTCTCCGGCGCCTTCGCCGCCGAGATCACGCCGGTGACGGTGAAGGACCGCGCCGGCGAGCGCGTCGTCACCATCGACGAGGGCCCCGGCAAGGTGAAGCTGGACAAGATCCCGCAGCTCAAGCCCGCCTTCAAGAAGGACGGCACGATCACCGCCGCGTCTTCTTCCTCGATCAACGACGGCGCCGCGGCGCTGGTCATGATGAAGGAAAGCACGGCCGCGCGCCTGGGCGTCAAGCCGCTGGCGCGCCTGGTCGGCCATGCCACGCACGCGCAGGAGCCCGAGTGGTTCGCGACCGCACCCGTGGGCGCCACGCAGAAGCTGCTGGCGAAGACGGGCTGGAAGGTCTCCGACGTCGACCTGTGGGAAGTCAACGAGGCCTTCGCCGTGGTGCCGATGGCGCTGATGGAGGAGCTGAAGATCGGGCACGACGTCGTCAACGTCAACGGCGGCGCCTGTGCGCTGGGCCACCCGATCGGCGCGTCGGGGGCGCGGATCATGGTGACGCTGCTGCATGCGCTGAAGGCGCGTGGCGGGAAGCGGGGCGTGGCGACGCTGTGCATCGGTGGCGGGGAAGGCACGGCGGTGGCGCTGGAACTGGTGTGAGCCTGAATCCGTAGGCTGGTGGTGAACGCGCGCATTGCGCGCCGTGAACCCCAGCGTTCGCGCATCGCTGGGGTTCACGCGCTGCGCGGCTCACCGCCAGCCTACGAACATCCATCCCATCCACCCCATGAACATCCTCGTCCTCGGCGCCTCCCGCGGCCTCGGCCTCGAGTTCGTGCGCCAGTACCGTGCGGCCGGCGAGACCGTCATCGCCACCGCGCGCGACGACGAAGGCTTGGCGCGCCTGCAGGCGCTCGGGGCCAGCGCGCTCAGGCTCGACGTCGCCGATCCCGCCAGCGTCAGCGGCCTGGGCTGGCAGCTCGATGGCGAGAAGATAGCCCTCGCGCTCTACGTCGCCGGCGTGATGTCGCGCGGCGGCGCCACCGCACCGCCCGCCCGCGAGGACTTCGACCGCGTGATGCGCACCAACGTCTGGGGCGCGATGCAGGCGATCCCGCAGGTGGCGCCCCTGGTCGAAGCCGCCGGCGGCAAGTTCGCCTTCATCAGCAGCCAGATGGGCCACATCTCTGGGGTGGACTCCAGCTACAGCTGGGTGTACCGCGCCAGCAAGGCGGCCCTGAACATGACCGTGGCCGCCGCGCAGCCCGATTACCCCAAGGCCACCTTCATCGTGCTGAGCCCCGGCTGGGTCCAGACCGACATGGGCGGCGAGGACGCCCCGCTGGCCGTCGACGCGAGCGTCGAGTGGATGCGCCGCACCCTCGCCCTGGCGTACAAGCACCGCCACGTGCCCTTCCTCGACTACGACGGCACCCCCTTCAAGGGCTGGTGAACCACATGGACGCCCTAGCTCACATTCGTTTGCGGCCCTCCGAGGGGGCGCAGGCCTCCCCTGGGGCCGCCCGGCGGGAGGCCCGATGCTGCTGACCCCCGAGCAGGAAATGATCCGCGACGCGGTGCGCGATTTCGCGCGCGAGCAGCTCTGGCCGCACGCGGCGCAATGGGACCGCGAGCACACCTTCCCGCGCGAGGCGCACCGGGGCCTGGCGGCGCTCGGCGCCTATGGCATCTGCGTGCCGGAGGCGTACGGCGGCGCCGGCCTCGACTACCTGACGCTGGCGCTCGTGCTGGAGGAGATCGCCGCCGGCGACGGCGGCACCAGCACCGCCATCAGCGTGACCAACTGCCCGGTCAATGCGATCCTGATGCGCTACGGCAGCGAGGCGCAGAAGAAGCAGTGGCTCGCGCCCCTCGCGCAAGGCGAGCTGCTGGGCGTCTTCTGCCTCACCGAACCGCACGTGGGCAGCGACGCCTCCGCGCTGCGCACCAGCGCCACGCGTTCCGCGGACGGCTACGTGATCAACGGGGTCAAGCAGTTCATCACCAGCGGCCAGAACGGCCAGCTCGCGATCGTGATCGCCGTGACCGACAAGGCCGCCGGCAAGCGCGGCATGAGCGCCTTCCTCGTTCCGACCGACACGCCCGGCTACATCGTCGCGCGGCTGGAGGACAAGGTCGGCCAGCATTCCAGCGACACCGCCCAGATCCGCTTCGAGGACTGCCGCATCCCCGCCGCCAACCTGATCGGCGAGGAAGGCGAGGGCTACCGCATCGCGCTGTCGGCGCTGGAGGGCGGCCGCATCGGCATCGCGGCGCAGAGCATCGGCATGGCGCGCAGCGCCTTCGAGGTCGCCTTGCAGTACGCCAAGGAGCGCGAGAGCTTCGGCACCGCCATCTTCAACCACCAGGCGGTGGGCTTCCGGCTGGCGGACTGCGCGACCCGGCTCGAAGCCGCACGCCAGCTCGTGTGGCATGCGGCCAGCCTGCGCGACGCCGGCAAGCCCTGCCTGAAGGAAGCCGCGATGGCCAAGCTGTTCGCCAGCGAGATCGCCGAGCAGGTCTGCAGCGCCGCCATCCAGACGCTGGGCGGCTATGGCTACGTCAACGACTTCCCGGTGGAGCGCATCTGGCGCGACGTGCGCGTGTGCCAGATCTACGAAGGCACCTCGGACGTGCAGAAGATCCTGATCCAGCGCGCGCTCTAGGATGCCCGGCTGGCCCCGCAATTCAACCCTGGAGGAGAACGAAGATGCCCATCACGCGAGGTTACCGCGCGCTCGTCGACGAGGCGATGGCACAGGTCCGCACCTACACCGTGGCGCAGATGCGCGAGCGCATGGCGCGCCCGGACGTGCAGCTGGTCGACATCCGCGACGTGCGCGAGCTGCAGGCCGAAGGCACCGTGCCCGGCAGCTTCCACGCCCCGCGCGGCATGCTGGAGTTCTGGGTCGATCCCGCGTCGCCCTACTTCAAGAAGGTGTTCGCCGACGAGGGCCGGGAATTCGTCCTGTTCTGCGGTGCCGGCTGGCGCAGCGCGCTGGCCACCAAGGCGCTGCAGGACATGGGCATGACCAACGTGGCGCACATCGACGGCGGCTACACGGAGTGGGTGAAGCAGGGCGGCCCCACCGAGACCCTGGAGCAGCGCAAGGCGAACAAGGCGTGAGCGTCACGGCGGAAGGGCCGTGCCCCTGTGGTCACATGTATGCGCGCCGCAGGCCGCTTGCCTTCGCGCGTTGCTGCGGTCCGTACCTGGCCGACTTCGCGCAGCGGCCGGCACCCGATGCCGAATCGCTGATGCGCTCGCGCTATTGCGCCTTCGTGCTGGAAGACGCGGATTACCTGATCGCGACCTGGCATCCGTCCACGCGGCCACCGGAGGTGGATTTCGAGCCCGGCCTCAAGTGGCTGGGACTCGAGGTGCGCGCGCACAAGGTGCTCGATGCGACGCATGCCGAGGTCACCTTCGTGGCGCGCTCGCGCCTGGCCGGGCGGGCGCAGCGCCTGCACGAACGCAGCCGCTTCGTGGCCGAGGATGGCCGCTGGTTCTATGTCGATGGAGAGATGCAGTGAAGTTCGATGCGGTGCTGTTCGACTGCGATGGCGTGCTGGTGGACAGCGAAGGCATCACCAATGGCGTGCTGCGCGACATGCTGGAGGAGCGCGGCTGGAAGCTCACGCGGCAGGAATGCATGCGCCTGTTCCTCGGCAAGGCGGTCAAGGACGAAGCTGCGCTGATCGAGGCCCACACCGGGCAGCCGCTCACCGAGGACTGGCTGGTGCGCTTTCGCGAGCGCCGCAACGAGCAGCTGCTCGCCGGCGTGCAGCCGATCCGCAATGCGGTGGCCGCGGTGGCGGCGATCAGCGACACCGTGCAGGGACGCATCGCCTGCTGCTCCGGTGCCGATCGCTGGAAGGTGGAGATGCAGCTGGCCCGGTGCGGGCTGCTGCCCTACTTCGCCGGCCGCATCTTCAGCGGCCACGAGATGCCGCGCTCCAAGCCCGCGCCCGACGTCTACCTGGCCGCGATGGCCGCCCTGGGTGCGCTTCCGGCGCGTTGCGCCGTGGTGGAGGACACCGTCACCGGCGTGACGGCCGGCGTGCGCGCCGGGGCCACGGTGTTCGGCTACAGCCCGCCGGAGGCCGGGCACGATGCTCCGTCGGAGCTGCGGGCCGCAGGGGCGTCGGTCATCTTCACGGACATGAACGAGCTGGCGGTCGCACTCGGAGGGTGAATCGGGGAGGTGTCGGCCTTCTCCTACACATCAGCTCGACCTTGACTCTGATAATGGCCGTCCTTTTTCATCACCGGCCACAATCACAATGAGCCAGGAAAGCGATGCCGTGCTGCGGCTGATCGGCGAGCACGAAGAACAGATCCTCACCGAGTGGCTGCAGGAGGCCGGGGCCAATTCCAGCCGCATCACCGAAGCCGGCCGGCGCACCATGCGCACCGATGCGGGGGAGATCCTGCGCGGCGTGCGTGAGTCGCTGCAGGCCGGTGCCGATCCCCATGCCTTCCAGGCCGCGGAGTGGAGCACGGTGCGCGACTCGCTCGAATCGCTGTCGCGCTCGCGTGCCGCGCAAGGGCAGTCGGCGGGCGACACCAGCGCCTTCGTGCTGGCGTTCAAGCGCCCGCTGTTCGGCCTGATCCAGTCCCAGGCCCAGTTGTTGCCGGGCCAGCAGATGGCCGTCGCGTGGACGATTTCGTCGCTGGTCGACCGCATGGCGCAATGGACGGTCTCCACCTACCAGCACACCCGCGAGGACCTGATCCGCCGCCAGCAGCAGGACCTGCTGGAGCTGTCCACGCCGGTGATCAAGCTGTTCGAGGGCGTGCTCGCCGTGCCCATGATCGGCACCCTCGACTCCGCGCGCACGCAGGTGGTGATGGAAACGCTGCTGCAGCGCATCGTCGAAACCGGCTCGCGGCTGGCGATCATCGACATCACCGGCGTGCCCACGGTGGACACGCTGGTGGCGCAGCACCTGCTCAAGACCGTCAGCGCGATCCGCCTCATGGGCGCGGAATGCATCATCAGCGGCATCCGGCCGCAGATCGCGCAGACCATCGTGCACCTGGGCATCGACCTGCAGGGCATCGCCTCGAAGTCTTCGCTGGCCGACGCGCTGGCGCTCGCGATGGAGCAGCAAGGCTTCGTGATCACGCGTCGCCAGGTGTAGGCCCATGTACCGCATCCCGATCCTGCAGATGGGCAACACCCTGCTGGTGACGATCCAGGTGGACATGCAGGACCAGATGGCGCTCGCGCTGCAGGACGACCTCGCCAACAAGATCGCGACCACTGGCGCCAAGGGCGTGCTGATCGACATCTCCGCCCTGGAGATCGTCGATTCCTTCGTCGGCCGCATGCTCGCCAGCATCTCCGGCATCTCGCGCATCCTCGACGCCACCACCGTGGTCGTCGGCATGCAGCCCGCCGTCGCCATCACCCTGGTCGAACTGGGCCTTTCGCTCGCCGGCGTCCGCACCGCCCTCAACGTGGAGCGCGGCATGGAGCTGCTGGCGCAGGGCCGCAGGGAGAATCCGCTTGCCCCTTGACGACAGCACCGGCAGCGTGCCGCTGCATTCCGAGGAAGACATCGTCGCCAGCCGGCAGAAGGTGCGCGTGCTCACGCAACAGCTGAAGTTCTCGCTGGTGGACCAGACCAAGATGATCACCGCGGCCAGCGAGCTGTCGCGCAACACGCTGGTCCACGGCGGCGGGGGCACCATGCGCTGGGAAGTGCTGGACGACGGCGTGCGGCGCGGGCTGCGCCTGCACTTCGAGGACCAGGGCCCCGGCATCAGGGACACGAGGCTGGCCATGACCGACGGCTGGACGTCCGGCAGCGGCATGGGCCTGGGCCTTCCGGGCAGCAAGCGCCTGGTGCACGAGTTCGAACTCCAGTCCACGCCCGGCGCCGGCACCCGAGTGAGCATCACGCGGTGGAAATGATCTCGGCCGGCTTCCACGCGGTCTTCCCGATGGAGGACACCAGCCGCGTGGGCGAGGCGCGCCGCCACGCCGCGCAGCTGGCGGAGGACTGCGGACTCGACGAGACCGATGCGGGCCGGCTGGCGCTGGTCGTCACGGAGCTCGGCACCAACCTGGCTCGCCACGCGGTGAAGGGGCGCATGCTGCTGTCGCCGCGCCCGGCGCGGCGCGAGGTGGAAGTGATCGCCGTGGACGAAGGCCCCGGCATCCTCGACCTCGAGCGCTCGATGGGCGACGGTTATTCCACCGGCGGCACGCCCGGCACCGGCCTGGGCGCGGTACGGCGCCTGTCCCGCCACTTCGACATCCACAGCAGCGTGCCGGGCGGCACGGTGGTGCTGGCGCGCGTCGGCACGGGAGTGGCACAGGACTCGCAGGCCGCCTGCACGGGCGCCGTCTCCATCGCGGCGCCCGGCGAGCGGGTTTGCGGTGACGGCTGGGGCTTTGCGCTTCACGGCGACATCGCGGCCCTGGTGGTGGCCGACGGGCTCGGCCACGGCCCCGACGCGGCCGAAGCCGCCGCGGCCGCGCTCGAAGCCTTCGCGGAGGATCCGCTGGCCAGCCCCAGCCTGCTGCTGGAACGCACGCACCAGCGCCTGCGCAGCACCCGCGGCGCCGCCGTGATGCTGCTGCAGGCCGATGCCGCGACGGGCACGGTGCGCAGCGCCGGCGCCGGCAACGTCATGGCCCGGCTCGTCTCGGGGGTGAGCGACCGCGCGATCCTGGGCCAGCACGGCACGGCCGGGGTCACGATCCGCACGCCCGAGGAGCAGAGCATCCCCTGGCCGGACCACGCGCTGCTGGTGGTCTTCTCCGACGGCATCGAAAGCCGCTGGCCGGCCGCGCTGCTCGCCCCCCTGCTCGGCCGCGATCCGGCGCTCGCCGCCGCGGTCCTGGTGCGCGATCATTGCCGGGGGCGCGACGATGCGACCGTCGCCGTGCTGCGGCGCAAGGACTGAGATGGCAACCGACAAGCCGGCACCCTCGCCGGAAGAACTCCAGGCGGCGCTCGCCCAGAGCCGGCGCGAGGCGGAGGGCCTGCGCGCCGAACTCGAGGAGACCAACCGCGGCGTGCTGGCGCTGTACGCGGAGCTGGATGCGCAGGCCGACCAGTTGCGCGAGGCGACCGAGCTCAAGAGCCGCTTCCTCGCCTACATGAGCCACGAGTTCCGCACGCCGATCAACTCGATCCGCAGCATCACGCGCCTGCTGCTCGATCGCGTCGACGGACCGCTGAGCGAGGAACAGGAAAAGCAGGTGTCCTTCATCCAGCAGAACGCCACCGAGTTCGCGGAGATGGTGGACGACCTGCTGGACCTGGCCAAGGTGGAGGCCGGCCGGGTCGAGATCTCGCCGGCCTGGTTCGAGATGGTCGACCTGTTCTCGGCGCTGCGCGGCATGTTCAAGCCGGTGCTGACCAATCCCGACGTGCACCTCGTGTTCGAGGAGCCGGTCGACGTGCCGAAGCTCTATACCGACGACCGCAAGCTGTCGCAGATCCTGCGCAACTTCATCTCCAATGCGCTCAAGTTCACCCCGCGCGGCGAAGTGCGCGTCGCCGCGAAGGTGGAGGGCGATGCGCACGTGACCTTCTCGGTGTCGGATACCGGCATCGGCATCGCGCCGGAGTTCCACCGGGCGATCTTCTCGGACTTCTCGCAGGTGCAGTCGGCGCTGCAGAAGCGCCTGCGCGGGACCGGCCTGGGCCTGTCCCTGAGCAAGAAGCTGGCGGAGCTGCTCGGTGGCAGCGTCAGCCTGCAAAGCGAACCGGGCAAGGGTTCCACCTTCTCGGTGACCATCCCCGTGCGGCTGGAAGGCCCGCAGCCGCGATGATCTCCGCCGAGGCCATCAACGTCACGATCGATCGTGGCGCGCACACCGTGCTGGTGGTCGACGACAACCCTGCGACGCGCTACTCCACCGGCCGCCTGATCCGCGCCGCCGGTTTCCAGACCGTGGAGGCCGGCAGCGGCGCCGAAGCGCTGGCACTGATCGCGCAAGGCGTGTCGGCCGTGGTGCTCGACGTGCACCTGCCCGACATCGACGGCTTCGAGCTGTGCCGCATGATCCGCGCCCAGCCCGTGACGGCGCTGCTGCCCGTGGTGCACCTGTCGGCGGCCTACGTGCGCGACGAAGACCGCGTCACGGGGCTCAACGCCGGCGCCGACGCCTATCTCGTGCACCCCGTGGAACCCGCCGTGCTCGTGGCCACGCTGCAGGCGCTGATCCGCGCCCGCCTGGCCGAAGACCAGTTGCGCCGCAGCGAGCAGCGCTTCCGCGCGATCTACGACCAAGCGCAAAGCGGCATCGCGCTGCTGGACGAAGAGGCGCGCTTCGCCGATGCCAACCCCGCCATGCTGCGCATGCTGGGCCGCTCGCGCGAGGCGCTGATGGGCGTGGCCTTGAGCGAGCTCGTGCCCGCCGAATGGCGCGAGCGCGTGCAGGCGCAGCTCGCCACGCCGGCGCAGGACCGACCGCCTTGGCGCGGCGAATTCCCGCTGCTCGCCGCGAACGGCGAGCCGGTGCACCTGGAGTGGAGCGTCTCCTCGCACGTGGAGCCCGGCGTGCGCATCGCCATCGCGATCGACGTCTCGGCCCGTTACGAGCTGGAGCAGCGCCGGCGCGAGCTGCTGGAACGCGAGCAGGCCGCGCGCCAGCTGGCCGAACACCACAGCCGCACCAAGGACGATTTCATCGCGGTGCTGTCGCACGAGTTGCGCACCCCGCTGAACGCGATCGTCGGCTGGGTGCACATCCTCAAGCGGCGCGGCACGACGCCGGAGGGCGCCAAGGGGCTCGATGCCATCGAGCGCAACGTGAAGACGCAGGCGCGAATCATCTCGGACATCCTCGACGTCGCGCGCATCAACTCGGGAAAGCTGCACCTCGACCGCGAGTGGACGGATCCGGCGGAGCTGGTGACGGCCTCCATCGGCGCCCTCGCCGGCAGCATCGACGAGCGCCGCCTGCAGGTCGAGACGGAGGTCGACGGCGCGCACGCGACCGCGTTCCTGGATCCGGCGCGCTTCCAGCAGATCGTCTGGAACCTGATGACCAACGCGATCAAGTTCTCGCCGGAAGGCGGCCGCGTGCTCGTGGGCCTGCAGCGCACCGGCGAACGGCTGCAGCTGTCGGTGCAGGACTTCGGGCAGGGCATCAAGCCCGACTTCCTGCCGTACCTGTTCGACCGCTTCGCCCAGAGCGACTCGCCCGGCAACCGGCGCCACGGGGGCCTCGGGCTGGGCCTGTCGATCGTCAAGCACCTGGTGGACCTGCACGGCGGCCGCGTGAGCGCGCACAGTGCAGGCGAGGGGCACGGCACCCGCATGCAGGTCGACCTGCCGGCGGTGCCGGTCACGGACACGGCCGAATTCGCCGACACCACCGGCGGCGAACTGCACGAGGAGATCGAAGGCACGCCGCTGCAAGGCCTCGATGTGCTGCTGGTGGAGGACGACGCCGAAGCCAGCGAGATCCTGGGCGTGGTGCTCGCCGACCGCGGCGCGCGGGTGCGCAGTGCGCGCGACTACGACAGCGCGCTGCAGGCCATGCAGCAGGCCTGGCCCGACGTGCTCGTGAGCGACATCGGCCTGCCCGGGCGCGACGGCTACGAACTGGTGCGGCGCGTGCGCGAGCTGGAGGGCGAGCGGGGCGGCGCGCACCTGCCCGTCATCGCGCTCACGGCCTTCGCGCGGCCGCAGGACCTGCAGAAGACGCTGGCCGCCGGCTTCGACCTGCACCTGTCCAAGCCGCTCAAGCCGCACAAGCTGGTCGAGGCGATCACCCGCAGCCGCCAGCCCGGCGCGAACGCCTGAGAAGGGCCGCGGCGGCAGGGGATAGTGCTGCGATGGACGCTCCGCTGCTGAACGAAGACGCCCTGGCCGGCTTGCGGCGCATGGCGAGCGAAGAACAACTCGCCGAATTCATGCGCGTGGCCCTGCAGGGCTACGAGGACGCGTGCGCCCGGATCGAGCAGGAGGACGCCAGTGCCGACACGGTGGCCAGGCAGGCTCATCGCGTCAGGGGCTCGGCCGGCACCCTGGGGCTCGCGGCGATCAGCGCCGTCGCCGTCCGGCTGGAGGCCGCGGCGCTCGCCGGCACGCCGGACCGCGAGCTCGTCGCCGGGCTGCGGGCGAGCGTGGCGGCCACGCGGGCCGCGCTGGAGCAGCGCGGCCTCCTGCCGGCCGCCCCCGGCACCTGACCCATAATCTCCGCCATCCACCACTTCGAGAACGCACCATGCGCTTCCTGTCGATCGCCGTTTCCATCGTGGCGCTGGCCGCCCTCGGCGCCTGTGCCCAGACGCCCGGCAACGCCGCCGCCACCGCCACCGGCGTCGCCAAGACGACGCTGCCCAGCGGCGTGATCTTCGAGTCGATGCAGGCCGGCAGCGGCCCCTCGCCCAAGGCAACCGATTCCGTGAAGGTGCACTACCGCGGCACGTTCACCGATGGCAAGGAGTTCGACAGCTCGTACAAGCGCGGCCAGCCGATCTCGTTCCCGCTCAATCGCGTGATCCCGTGCTGGACTGAGGCGGTGCAGCTGATGAAGCCGGGCGGCAAGGCGCGCCTGACCTGCCCGCCGCAGACCGCCTACGGCCCCAGCGGCCGGCCCGGCATTCCGCCCAATTCGACGCTGATCTTCGACATCGAGCTGCTCGGAATCAACTCGTAATTCGTGTTTCGGGGGCGGGGGTTCCCCGATGGTGCAGGCGCGCGGACGCACCACAATCGCGCGCATGCTGACCTTCTACTACGCCCCTGGCACCTGCGCCCTCGCCACGCACCTGGCGCTGGAATACGCCGGCACTCCCTATGAAGCGGTGCGCCTGAACTTCAAGGAGCAGCAGCAGCGCTCCCCCGAATACCTGCGCATCAACCCGAAGGGGCGCGTTCCGGCGCTCGTCACGCCGCAGGGCGTCCTGACCGAGACGCCCGCACTGCTGCAGTACATCGCGCAGACCCAGCCCGAGGCGAAGCTCGCACCGCTGGACGATCCGTTCCAGCTGGCGAAGATGAACGCGTTCAACAGCTACCTCTGTTCGACGGTGCACGTCGCGCATGCCCATGGCGCGCGCGGCTACCGCTGGACGGACGATCCGCAGGCGATCGAGTCCATGAAGAAGAAGGTCCCGCAGACGATGGCCGACAGCTTCGAGCTGATCGAGACGCAGATGTTCGAGGGCCCGTGGGTGCTGGGGGAACGTTTCAGCACCAGCGACCTGTATCTCTACACCCTCACGCGCTGGTTGCAGGGCGACCAGGTCGACGTGCAGCGCTTCCCGAAGGTCGCCGAGCACCTCGCCCGCATGGATGCACAGCCGCAGGTGCAGAAGGTGCTGGCCGCGCAGCGGGCCTGATCCATGTACCGCCCGTTCGATCTCGGTGGTCGCGGGGTGGTGGTCACCGGCGGCAATGGCGGCATCGGCTACGGCATGGCCCGGGCGCTGCTCGCCGCCGGGGCGAAGGTGGCGATCTGGGGCAGCAACCCCGAGAAGACCGCGACGGCCCACCGCACATTGGCCGAGGAATGCGGCGATGGCGCGCGCGTCCATGCCTTCGGGTGCGACGTCGGCGACGAGGCCCAGGTGGAGCGCGCCTTCGCCGACTCCGTGGCGGCGCTCGGTCGCGTCGACGCCTGCTTCGCGAACGCCGGCGTGTCGAGCAAGGGCGTGCTGCTCACCGAGATGACGCTGGACGAGTTCCGGCGCGTGCAGCGCGTGAATGTGGAGGGCGTGTTCCTCACCTTGCGGGCGGCGGCGCGCCACATGGCGCAGCACGGGCAGGGCGGCTCGCTGGTGGCGACGGCCAGCACGGCGGCGGTGGAGGGCGCGGCGCGCAACTGCCACTATGGCGCGTCCAAGGGCGCGGTGACGGCCATGGTGCGGGCGCTGGCGGTGGAGCTGGCACGGCACCGGATCCGGGTCAATTCCATCCTGCCGGGATGGATAGCAACGGAGATGACGCAGCGCTCGTTCTCCAATCCCCGCTTCGCGGAGGCCGTGCTGCCGCGTGTTCCGGCGCGGCGCTGGGGAACGATCGATGATTTCGGCGGCGTCGCCGTGTATCTGGCGAGCGATGCGTCCGCGTATGCCACCGGCGAGCAGTTCCTGATCGACGGCGGGTACACGAAGTTCTGATGGGCCTGCCGCGACGTTCGGCGCTGCAAGCCCCACACCGTCGTTCCCGCGCAGGCGGGAACCCAGGGAGCGCGAAGCGCGGGACCTGTGCCACAATCCCCCCAGCTCCGGGGTGTACGCAAAAGCGTGCTGAGATCCAGACCCGTGAACTTGAACCGGTTCAGACCGGCGGAAGGAGAGCTGCAAGCCTGACCCCCTCGCGGGTCCGGGGCGATCCCTTCGGAGCACCCATTTCGCTCGCGAAGGAGCCCCCTTGCACACCACCGTCCCCACTTTGCGCTACCCGCGGGTCCTGTCCATCGCAGGGTCCGACAGCGGCGGCGGCGCCGGCATCCAGGCCGACCTGAAGACCTTCGCCGCGCTGGGCTGCTTCGGCATGACCGCCATCACGGCCCTGACGGCCCAGAACACCCTCGGCGTGCGCTCCATCCACGCCGTCCCGCTGCAGATCCTCGCCGACCAGATCGATGCCGTCGTCGAGGACATCGGCGTCGACGCGGTCAAGATCGGCATGCTGCACTCCGCCGACACGGTGCGCACCGTCGCCGCGGCCCTGCGGCGCCACGCGTTGCGCGAGGTGGTGCTCGACCCGGTCATGATCGCCACCAGCGGTGCCAAGCTGATCGACGACGAGGCCGTCGAGGTGCTGGTGCGCGAACTGTTCCCGCTGGCCAGCGTCGTCACGCCCAACCTCGACGAGGCGGCGCTGCTGGTCGGCCAGCCGCTGCGCTCCGAAGCGGACATGCAGGCCGCGGCACGGCAGCTGATCGAACGCGGCGCGCATGCGGTGCTGGTCAAGGGCGGGCACCTCGCGGGCGACACGGTCAGCGACCTGCTGCTCGTGCGCGGCAGTCCGCCGCTGTGGATGCGCGCGCCGCGCATCGCGAGCGGCAACACGCACGGGACGGGCTGCACGCTCTCCAGTGCGATTGCCAGCCAGCTCGCACTCGGCGCCGACCTGGTGCAGGCTGTCGAAAGTGCCCGCGGCTTCGTGCGCGGCGCGCTGGCGGCCGGCGCCGACGTGCGTACCGGCGCCGGCAGCGGCCCGCTGAACCACGCGTTCGCGCCGCAGCCGCTGCACAAGCGGCCCCTGTCATGAATCGCGACGACACGGTCGACACGCTGCTCGCCTTCCTCGCGCAGGACGGCTGCAGCGACGCCGAATTCGACGCGCTGGCGCTGCGCCTGTTCGCGCAGCAGCACGCCGGCAACGCCGCGTTCCGCCGCTTCTGCCAGGGCCGTGGCGCGACGCCGCGCACGGTCAGGAACTGGCGCGACATCCCCGCCGTGCCGATCAGCGCCTTCAAGGAAGCCACCCTGAGCTGCGCGCCCGCCGACAGCTGCGAGCGCGTCTTCATGACCAGCGGCACGACCCGCGGCGACGTCAAGGGCCGCCACTACCACCCGACCATCGCGGTCTGGGACGCGTCCTTCCGGCGCAACTTCGCACGCCGCTTCATGCAGGGCACGCCGCGGCTGCGCATGGCCGTCCTGTTCCCCAGTGAACAGGAGATGCCCCATTCTTCCCTCGCGCACTACCTCGCGCTGGCGGTGAAGGAGTTCGGCACGGCCGACAGCGCCTGGTTCGTCGGCCCGCAGGGCATGGACGCCGACGGCCTGCGCGGGTTCCTGGACGAGGCGGAGCGCAGCGGCGACGCTTGCGCCGTGCTGGGCGCGAGCTACAGCTTCGTGCATTTCATGGATGCCCTGTCGGCTGCCGGCGGGCGCTTCCGGCTGCCCGCCGGCAGCCGCATCCTCGACACCGGCGGCTACAAGAGCCAGTCGCGCGAACTGCCGCCGGACGATTTCTATGCGGCGCTCGCCGCGGCCTTCGGCGTGCCGCGCGAGCACTGCATCAACATGTACGGCATGACCGAACTGAGCACGCAGCTCTACGACGACGGAAATGCCTGCGTGCCCTCGGTGAAGTCCGGCCCGCACTGGATCCGCTCGCGCCTCGTGGATCCGCTCACCGGCCGCGAAGTGCCTGCCGGCGAGCGCGGCATCCTGGTGCACTGCGACCTGGCGAACTTCAATTCGGTCACCACCCTCCTCACCGAGGACGTTGGCGTGGCCAGCGGCGATGGCTTCCTGCTGCTCGGACGCGCCGAGGGCGCGCAGGCCAGGGGCTGCTCGCTCGCGGTGCAGGAATTCCTGCAGGCAAGCCGGGCGTGACGATGCACACGTGGACCGCCGGTCACCTGCCTGGCCTGGACGCGCAGGAGGTGGCGTGGCACACGCTGCCTTTCGCCGCGGCGGGCGAGCGCCTGGAGGTCCGTGTTCCGGTGCTGCAGCCGGCGCAGCTCACGGCGCTGGCACGGCGCGTCAAGGCGGCGAGCGCGCAGCACCTGAAGCCCTTGACCGTGTCGCGGATCGTGCAGATCGTCGATGCCGCGGTCGCGCGCCTGCTCGATCCGGCCGATCCGTTCCGGCGCGAGGCCGAACGGCTGCTGCCCGTCGTGAGCGGCTACGACGCGGAGATGGTGCGCCTGGGGCTCGATGGTTTCCTGCAGGCGTTTCGGGCCGCGCAGCTGCATCGCTTCGTCGCGGAGGACTTCGCCAATCCCAAGGTGCTGGACGAATTCCAGCCGGCGGCCAAGGGCGGCCTGGTGCGCGCCTTCGGGCCGGACCTGCTGGTGCACAGCTGGGCCGGCAACGTGCCGGCCCTGCCGCTGTGGAGCCTGGCCTGCGGCCTGCTGGTGAAGGCCGGCACCTTCGGCAAGCTGCCCAGCGCCGAACCGGTGTTCGCCAGCCTGTTCGCGCGCCTGCTCGCCGAGGTCCACCCGCCGCTGGCCGATTGCCTCGCCATCGCCTGGTGGAAGGGCGGTGATGCGCAGAGCGCCGCCGCGGTGTTCGCCGAGGCCGACACGGTCCTGGCCTATGGCGGCAACCAAGCGATCGCGCAGGTGCGCGCGCAGGTGCCGGTCACCACGCGCTTCATCGGCTACGGCCACAAGCTGGGCTTCGGCCTGGTCGGCAAGGCGGCGCTCGACACGCAGCGCGGCCCGGCCACTGCGCGGCTCGCGGCGCACGACATCGTGCGCTACGAGCAGCAGGGCTGTTATTCGCCGCATCACTTCTATGTCGAGCGTGGGGGCAGGGTGGATCCACGGGCCTTCGCCCACTACCTCGCGGCCGAACTCGCGAACCTGCAGCAGCAGTTTCCTCGGCGCGCGCTGGCGCTGGAGGAAGCAGCGGCGCTGGCCGGCTGGCGCCAGTCGGCCGAAGTGCGCATGCTGGCCGACGACGGCTGCGAGCTGGTCGGCGATGCGCAGGTGGCGTGGAGCGTCGTGTACAGCGACCGTGCCCAGCCGCTCGCTCCCACCGGCGGCGGCCGCAGCATCCACGTGAGCGCGGTCGACGCGCTCGACGAGGTCGTGGCGCTCGCCGCGCCGCATGCGGCCTTCCTGCAGACCGTGGGCATCGCCTGCCAGCCGCAGCAGCTCTATCGGCTGGCCGAGGCCCTGGGGCAGGTCGGCGTCACGCGCGTGTGCGCGCTCGGGGCCATGACGGCGCCCGAAGCCGGCTGGCATCACGACGGCCGTTTCAACCTGGCGGACCTGGTGCGCATGGTGGAGATCGAGGCTGGGGCCGAACGCGCCGCGGACCGGCTCGCGCCCTACGCGCAGGAGCACCTGCCGTGAGCCTGCTGTCGCTGCGCGGCGTGCGCTTCGCGTTCCCGGGCTGGCCGCCGACGGTGGAGGGTGCGGACCTCGAGGTGGCCCAGGGCGCCTTCCACTGCCTCGTGGGCCGCAGCGGCTGCGGCAAGACCACGCTGCTGAAACTGGCCGCCGGCCTGCTGCACCCGGACGCCGGCGAAGTGGTGTTCCGCGGCCGCCGGCGCGACGCGATCGGCACCGACATCGGCTTCGTGTTCCAGTCGCCCAACCTGCTGGAATGGCAGCGCGTGATCGACAACGTGCTGCTGCCCGTGTCGCTGCATCATCGCCCGACCGCGGAGGAGACGGCGCAGGCGCTCCAGTGGCTCGAACAGCTCGGGCTCGCCGCCCACGCCCGCAAGTACCCGCGCCAGCTCTCCGGCGGCCAGCAGAGCCGCGTCGCACTGGCCCGCGCCCTGATCCTGCGGCCGGCACTGCTGCTGCTGGACGAGCCGTTCGCCGCGCTCGATGCGATCACGCGCGAGGAGCTGCAGCGCGACCTGCTGCAGATGTGCGGCACCCTGGGGACGACCGTCCTGTTCGTCACGCACGACATCGCGGAGGCGGTGTACCTCGCCGACCGGATCGATGTGGTCGAGGGCGGTCGCATCGTGCAGGAGATCGCGGTCGGCCTGCCGCAGCGCACGCCGGCCACGCGCACCAGTGCCGCCTTCGCGCAGGCCTGCGCCGGCGTGCGCGCGGCGCTGCATCTCGAGGAGCCCGTCATTCCCGCGCAGGCGGGAATCCAGGATGCCCTGGGTGCCCGCCTGCGCGGGCACGACGGCAGGAGGGTGGTGCAGTGATCCGCATCCGCCTCGGCCCCTGGCTGCTGCTGGCGGCGCTGCTGCTCGCGTGGGAAGCGGCCTGCCGCATGCTGGGCCTGTCGAAGCTCGTGTTGCCGCCGCCTTCGGCTGTGGCGCAGTCCTTGTGGCAGGGCTTGGCCAGCGGCTACTTCTGGCCGCACCTGCGCACCACCGCGCTCGAACTCGTGCTGGGCGTGATCAGCGGCTGCGCGATCGGCTTCGCGGCCGGCGTGGCGCTGGCGGAATCCGCCACGCTGCGCCGGCTGCTGATGCCCTACGTGGTGGCGAGCCAGGTGATCCCCAAGCTGGCGCTGGCGCCGCTGTTCGTGCTGTGGTTCGGCTTCGGCATCACGTCCACGGTCGTGATCACGGCCTTGATCTGCTTCTTTCCGCTGCTGGAAAACACGCTCACCGCGCTGCAGCAGGTGGCGCCCGAGCGCCTGGAGCTGTTCCGCATGCTGGGCGCCACGCGGGCCCAGACCCTGTGGCGCCTGAAGCTGCCCTCGGGCCTCCCGGGCATCCTGGCCGGCGTACGCGTCGCGGTGGTGCTGGCCCTGGTGGGCGCCGTCGTCGGCGAATTCATAGGCGCCAGCCGCGGCCTCGGTGCGCTGGTGATCGCTTCGCAAGGCACGATGGACACGTCCCTGATGTTCGCCGTGCTGGTGCTGATCGCCGCGCTCGGCATGCTGGCCTACCACGCCACGCTGTGGCTCGAGCGCTGGCTGCTGCTGCCCTTCACCCGCACGAGCTGAGGAGAAATGATGAACCTGCATCGCCGCCACCTGCTGGCCGCCCTGGCCGCCGCGCCGCTTGGCGCCCTGGCGCAGACCGCGCCGCCGCGCCTGGACCGCATCGTCGTGGCCGGCTGGAACAAGCCGATCACCGAGGTGACGCCACTGCTGGTCGACGAGGACAAGGGCTTCTACCGGGCGCAGGGCATCGCGCTCGAATACGTTCCCGGCGCCGGCAGCGCGGACGCGATCCGCAACATCCTCAGCGGCCAGGCCGACGTCGCCTTCAGCGATCCGCTCACCTTCTTCGCCGCCCTGGACAAGGGCGAGAAGCTGCGCGCGATCTACGACATCTACCCGCAGAACGTGTTCAACGTGGTGTCGCTGCAAGGCAGCGGCATCGTAAAACCGGCGGACCTCAAGGGCCGGAAGATCGGCGTTTACAGCCTGGCGAGCGGCACCCGCCAGGGGCTGCAGGTGCTGCTGCATTCGGCCGGCCTGAGCGAGTCGGATGTGACGGTGGTGGTCACCGGGCTGCTGAATTTCGCGCCGCTGATGCAGGGACAGGTCGATGCGACGGCGGCGACGGACACCGGCCTGCTGATCGGGCGCCGCCGCGGCCTGCCCGAAGTGAACGTGATGGAGGTGGGCAAGGTTCTGCCGATGTCCAGCGACCTGTTCGTCGTGCGCGAGGACGTGTACCAGGCGAAGCGTCCGGCGCTGCAGCGCTTCCTGCGCGGCTATGCCGATGCGGCGGCGTGGATGCTGGCCCGGCCGGATGAAGCGGCGCAGCTTGCCGTGAAGCGGGCCATCGACGGCACCGATCCGGCGCTCAACCTCGAGATCATCAAGCTGCGCAATGCGGCGAGCGTCTCGGCGCTGACGCGGCGCAACGGGTTGGGCGCCCTCGACGTGGCCTCGCTGCAGGCGGCGGCGGACACCTATCGCAAGCTCGGTCTGGTGGGCAAGCCCATCGACGTGTCCAGGGTGGTCAGCCAGGACCTGCTGCCCGGGCGGCGCGGAGAGCCGGGATGAACTTCGCCGGCCAGGTGGTGCTGGTGACCGGGGCGAGCCGCGGCATCGGCGCGGCGATCGCCCGCGCGTTCGCGGCGGAGCAGGCGACGGTGGCCGTCAATTACCTGCGCAACGCCGAGGCCGCGGCGCAGGTGGTGGCGCAATGCGAGGCGGCCGGCGGCGACGCGTTCGCGGTGCAGGCCGACGTCACCGTGCCCGAAGAGGCCGCGCGCCTGGTCGAACGCGTCGTGGAAGAGGCCGGCCGCATCGACGTGCTGGTGAACAACGCCTTTCGCTCCTACACCTTCGACCCCCAGCAACGCAAGACCTTCTCCGACCTGGCCTGGTCCGACTACCAGGCGCAGTTCGAAGGCTCGGTGGGCGCGGCCTTCCACCTGTGCCGCGCGGTGCTGCCGCAGTTCCGGCGGCGGGCGCAGGGCAGCATCGTCAACCTGGTCAGCGACCTGGTGGCGGACCCGGTCGTGCCTTACCACGACTACACGACGGCGAAGTCGGCGCTGGTCGGCTTCAGCCGCAACCTGGCGAGCGAGCTGGGACCGCTGGGGGTTCGCGTCAACTGCGTCGCGCCGGGGCTGGTGTATCCCACCGAAGGCAGCAGCGGCACGCGGGCGTCGTTCCGCGAGGCACTGATGGCGGGCACGCCGCTGCGGCGGCTGGCACGGCCCGAGGATGTGGCCGGTCCGGTGCTGTTTCTCGCCTCCCCGTGGAGCGGCTTCGTCACCGGGCAGGTGCTTTTCGTCGATGGTGGACGGGTGATGCAATGAACGACAAGGAACTGGTGGTCTGCACGGCCGATGAAGCGCGCGAACGCGCGGGCCTCGCGGCGCAGGCGCCCTTGCTGGCGCAGCGGCTGCGCGATCGCGGCGCCCGCGCGGTGTGCATCGTGGGCGCGCGCGACGGCCTGGACTGGATCGACACGCGCGAGGCGCGCGGCTGGCTCGCGGGCACGGCGCAGTCGGCCCCGGCGTTCGCCAGCGCGATGCGGCAGGCGCTGGCGCAGGGCTTCGTCGACGCCGACGCGGCGATCGTGGCGAAGATGACGGCGCCCTTCGTCCTTCCTTCGCTTTCCTGGGGCGAGTCTCTTCCTCCCTCTCCCCCTGCGGGAGGGTCGGGGAGGGGGCACTCCCGGCGCCTGGACCTCTACGCCATCGTCGACAGCGCCGCACGCCTGCGCCAGGTCCTGGCCGCCGGCGTGCGCACGGTGCAACTGCGCATCAAGAAACCGGCTTCCCCCGATGCGGCCTGGCAGGCGATGCTGCGCGACGAAGTGCAGCAGGCGATCGCCGCCAGCACTGCGCACGACGCCGAACTCTTCATCAACGACCACTGGCAGCTCGCGCAGGAACTCGGCGCGACCGGCGTGCACCTGGGCCAGGAAGACCTGCTGGCGCTCGGCGAGGCCGGCCGCGCGCGCCTGCTCGCCAGCGGCATGGCGCTGGGCGTGAGCTCGCACAGCCTGTGGGAGCTGGCGCGGGCGCGCACGCTGGCGCCGCGCTACATCGCCTGCGGCCCCGTGTGGCCCACGGTCACCAAGGACATGCCCTGGCTGCCGCAAGGCATGGACAACCTCGCCTGGTGGTGCCGCGCGGCCCAGGCGCCGGTCACGGCGATCGGCGGCATCCTCGAGCCGCGGCAGGTGCAGGAAGTCGCGCGCACCGGCTGCGACGGCGTGTGCATCGTGCGCGGGCTGGGCGACGATCCGCGGGCGTCGGTGCCCCGCTTCGAAGCCGCCTTGCAGGAAGGCCGCGCGCAGCCTGCCGTCGATGCGCCGCAATGGCCGCATCCCAGCCTGCCGCGCGCCGCCGACCGTGCCGGGAGCGTCGCATGAACGCGAGCCGCATCACGCGCCGCACCTTGCTGGCCGGACTGGCCGCTGCGGGCCTCGCACCCGCCGTCCGGGCACAGGGCTTCCGGCCGACGCGGCCGGTCCTGATCGTTTCGCCGCAGCAGGCGGGCGGATCCACCGATGCCATCCTGCGGCCGCTGGCGGAAAAGCTGGCGGACCGCTGGGGCCAGCCGGTGCTGGTGGAGAACCGCCCCGGCGGCGGCAGCATCATCGCCACCCGCGCCGTGGTGCAGGCGCCGCCCGATGGCCACACGCTGGGGCTGGCGATCAACTCGCTCACCATCAATCCGAGCCTGCGCCAGGACCTGCCCTACGACACCCTGCGCGACCTGACGCCGATCACCCAGATCGGCAGCACCACGGTGGCCCTGGTGGCCCATCCTTCGCTGGGCGTCTCCAGCTTCGCCGAGTTCATCGCGCTGGCGCAGTCCCGCCCTGAGCCCATCCCGTGGGCTTCGCTGGGAATAGGCACCGGCGGCCACATCACGGGCGAGCTGCTGCGCAAGCGCGCCGGCCTGCGCCTGGTGCACGTGCCCTTCGCGGGCAGCAGCAGCGCCTACCGCGAGCTCCTGCCGGGCCGCGTTCAGGCCGCCTTCGTGGTGCTCGATTCCGCCGTGCCGCACCTGCAGGCGGGCAGCCTCAAGCTGCTCGCGGTGGCCGATCCGCGCCGCAACCGGCAATTCCCCGACACGCCTTCGCTGGACGAGAGCTTCCCGGGCCTGGCCTACGACGGCATCTTCGGCATCGTCGGGCCGGCCCGCATGGCGGCCGCGCTGGTGCAGGCGCTGTACGCCGACATCGCCGCGGTGCTGAAGGAGCCTGCGGTGCACGCGCAACTGGAACGCCAGTCAATGGACGTGCTGGCTTCCACTCCCGCCGACTTCACTGCCGCGATCCGCCGCGAGATCCTGCACTGGCGCAGCGCCGTGCAGGAATCCGGCGCGCAGGTGAGCTAGTGCCTCGCGCGGTCCGTCATGCCGGGCGGCTGGCGCTCGTGCTCGCCTGCATGGTGCTGGTGGCGCTGCTCGCGCTGCAGGTCTGGACCGAGGGGCCGGTCACCCGCCTGGACCTGCGCGTGACGCTCTGGCTGGCGGCGCATCGCAGCCCCGGGGCGACCGCATTCCTGCAAGGGGTGACCGACGCGCACCAGACCAAATGGCTGCTGGCGGCGACCTTGGCGGTGGCGGCGTGGCTGGCCTGGCGCCGGCACTGGCCGCAGGTGGCCCGGCTGGCGGTCGTGCCGGCCGGCATGCTGCTCAATGCCGGACTGAAGAACGTTTTCCACCGGCCGCGGCCGGTGGCGGGCGAGCCGCTGGTGCACCTGCTCACGCTGAGTTTCCCGAGCGGCCATGCGGCCGGATCGACGGTGTTCTACGGCGCCCTGTGCGCGCTCGCCTTCGCGCGCTGGCGCAGCCGTGCGATCCGGGCGACGGCCGTGGCGCTGGCGACGCTGATGGTGCTGCTGGTCACCTTCAGCCGGGTCTACCTGGGCGCGCACTACCTGAGCGACGTGGTCGCCGGCGTCGCCGTGGGTGCGATCTGCCTGGCGCTGTTCTTCGCCCCCTGGAGTAGATTGCGCCCATGAGCGCATCCCCCGCACCGCTGCAGATCCGCCGCGCACAGGCCGGCGATGCCGACGTGATCGCCGCCTTCAACTGCGCGATGGCGCAGGAGACCGAAGGCAAGCGGCTGCTGCCCGAGGTGGTGGGGCGCGGCGTGCGACGGCTGCTCGCCGAGCCGGCGCTGGGCTTCTACCTGGTCGCCGTGGCCGGGGGGGAAGTCGTCGCGGCGCTGATGGTCACGACCGAGTGGAGCGACTGGCGCGATGGCCGTTTTTGGTGGCTGCAAAGCGTCTACGTGCGGCCGGCCTGGCGCCGCCGCGGCGTGTTCCGCGCGCTCTACGCCCACGTCACGGCCGCAGCGGCGCAGGAGCCGGACGTCTGCGGATTCCGCCTGTACGTCGAGCGCGGGAACCGCGCCGCGCAGGCGACGTACCGGGCCCTGGGCCTGCACGGGACGGACTACCTGCTGCTGGAGCAACTGCGACCCGGCGTCGTCTACCTGCAGGCGGACTAGGACGCAGGCGGCGCAGGCCTTGCCGGCGGCAGGGGCCCGGAAGTGCCGGTGCGGCTACGTAATTGCCCAGTTGCCATAAGCCAGCATGTTGGTACATTGGGCTTAATCGCAAAGACCACGGCCCTGCAGGCCGAGCAACCCCACGGAGCCCCCCATGCAGCCGACGAAAGCGCCCCACCAGCCTGCGCCGCCCGCCAAGGCGCCCGCCCCGCCGCATAGCGGCGAAGGCTCGCACAGCGCACTGGAAGCGCTCAAGCGCGTGGCGCGCGGCAAGCCGGCCGCGCGCGGCGATCGCCGCTAGAGAACCGGACCTGGGAAAGGCGCCTGCGCCCGCTACGCCGGCGCGTTGCAGAAGGTGGGCAGCGCGTACACCGCGAGCCGCCCCTGCCGGCCGCGGATCTCCAGGTCGTGGCGCTGCCAGTCGTCGTGCGCGCGGCCGGCGCGGCGCAGCACTTCCTCCGACACCACCAGCCGCACTTTCAGCAGCTTGGTCAGCTCCTGCAGGCGGCTCGCCGTGTTGACCGCGTCGCCGACGGCCGTCAGGGTGCGCGTCTCGCGGTAGCCCACGGTGCCCACGGCGGCCGTGCCGGCGTGGATGCCGATGCCGAAATCGAGCGGCCGGCGGAATTCGGCCGCCAGGCTGTCGTTGACGGCCGCCATGCGCCGCTCGATCGCCTCGGCCGCCGCGAGGGCCTGGCGTGCCGCCGTGACGGTGTCCGTTTCCAGCCCGAACAGGGCCATCACGCTGTCGCCGATGAACTGGTTGGGGATGCCGCCCGCTTCGCGCACCGCATCGCCCACCGCTTCGAAGTACTGGTCCAGCACGTAGACGAGGTCGAACGGGAGGTGATGCTCCGAAAGCCCCGTCCAGCGGCGCAGGTCCGCGAACAGCACCACCACCTCGCGCTCGGCCGTCGGGCCCCAGGCGTCGTGGGCGGGCGCGGTGCTGCGCACCGTGGCGAGCGGCCTGACCTCGATGGCGGCCGTGGGGCGCAACTGGCAGGCCAGGCGCACCGCCGGCGGGGCGCCGATGCGCGCCAGCGTGTGCGCCTCGTCCGGCCCGGGGGCGGGCAGGGGTGCCGCACTGGCCAGCACTTCGACGCGGCAGGTCGAGCAACGGGCGCGCCCGCCGCACACCGACATGTGCGGAATGCCGAAGGCGCGGCTCGCCTCCAGCACGGAGTAGCCGGCGGGCACATCGACGGTTTGCGAGGGATAGCTGATGCGCACCAGCCGCCGGCTCGCGCGCGCCCAGGCCACCTGCGCCCAGCGCGCCGTGAGCGTGGCCGCGAGTAGCGCCAGCGGCGTGTAGAAGACGATCTCGACCCAGCGCTGCAGCGTCGCGTCGTGCGGACCCGGCGGGCGCGCCTGCACCGGCAGCGCGGAGGCTTCGCGGGCCATCGCGAGATAGCCCGTGAAGGCCAGCACCGGCAGCAGGGTCGCGAGCGCCACCAGGGTCGACTGCCAGCGGCGCCAGCCCGCGCGGTGGCGGAAGGCGAGCTGCAGGCCCAGGCAGGCGTGCAGCCACACGACGACGACCATCGTGAGCTGGCGCAGGCTGAAGTTGCTGGACCACATCGACGCGGTGATGCGCCGGTACGTGTCGTCCCAGGCGATGAGCTCCCAGGCCAGGCGCGTCTGCACCATGTGGAAGGCGAGCAGCAGGGGGATCGTGAAACCCAGCGTGATGCGGGTCAGTTCCAGCGGCGGCATGCGCAGGGTGTGGCGCTCGTACAGGGCGGACAGCGCGAGGCCGAAGTGCAGCAGGAGCGCCCCATAGAATGCGAGCGTCGCCGGCGGGCTGCGCCAGAACGCCACGAAGATTTCGCGCCCCGCTTCGGCGGCGGCGAGCGAAACCAGCCCGGTCGCGTGGTTCAACAGGTGGGTCGCGACGTAGGTCAGCAGGATCAGCCCGGAGGCCAGTCGCAGCGTGCGCGGTCGGGGGTGCAGGGGGTTCAATGGCAACAGTTCAGGCGTCGACTTTCGGGTTGCGCAACGTGAAGATGCTGCAGGGGCTCTCGCAGGAGCGCCTGGAGATTCTCGCTGCT
The DNA here is from genome assembly GCF_016722765.1 of Ramlibacter alkalitolerans. Classification (GTDB taxonomy): domain Bacteria; phylum Pseudomonadota; class Gammaproteobacteria; order Burkholderiales; family Burkholderiaceae_C; genus Ramlibacter; species Ramlibacter alkalitolerans. Next base: position 46,941 of record NZ_JAEQND010000009.1, read on the forward strand.
CGATTCGCCTGGCGCACGGTGGAGCCGGGGCAGGTGATTGTGGCGCGCAACAGCCACGATCGCGACGTGCATTTCGTGGTGAGCGGCCACGTGCGCGTGACGAGCTTCTCCGCCGGCGGCAAGCAGGTCACCTTCCGCGACGAGGAGCCCGGCGAGATGTTCGGCGACCTGGCCGCCATCGACGGGGCGCCGCGCTCGGCCGACGTGCTGGCGCTGGACAGCGTGCTGGTCGCCTCGCTCTCGCCCGAGGATTTCCGCGCGCTGATCGCCGCCGAGGAACTGGTGCGCGAGCGCGTGCTGCAGCGGCTGGCGGGTCTCGTGCGGCAGCTCTCCGAGCGGGTGATCGAACTGAGCACGCTGGGCGTGCAGAACCGCATCCACGCGGAGTTGCTGCGGCTGGCGCGCGCCAGCGGCGCCACGGGCACCCAGGCGCGCATCGATCCCGCGCCCAAGCACGCCGACATGGCGAGCCAGGTCAGCACCTACCGCGAGCAGGTCACGCGCGAACTGTCCCTGCTCACGAAGCAGGGCTTGCTCGCGAAGGACGGCAATGCGCTGGTGCTGCTGGATGTGCCCAAGCTGGAACGCATGGTGGAGGAGGTGCGCTCCGCGGCTTGAGGCGCGTCGTTCCAGCGGCGTGCGGCGCCTGCCGGCATCGTCGAAAGCCGGTGCGCAAACGCACATCGCTCGAAGCGGTGGATCCCTAGAGTCTGGGTTGTGGACACGACGTCCACCCCCACAACCCCAAGGAGCCACCATGAACCGCACCCTCATCGCCGCCATCGCCTTCGTTGCCGCTTCCTCCGCTTTCGCCGAGAGCCCGCTGGCCAACACCACGCCTGTCACGGGCGCCAAGAGCCGCGCCGAAGTGACGGTCGAACTGCAGCAGTACAAGGCCTCCGGCGTGAACCCCTGGGCCCAGGGCTACGACCAGCTGCGCGGCCTGCAAGGCAGCAAGACGCGCGCGCAGGTCAACGCCGAATACATGCAGTCGCGCGACGAGACTGCGGCCCTCACCGGCGAAGACAGCGGCTCGGCGTACCTGTCGGCCCGCACGCCCGGTGTCGCCGGCGCGGTGCTTGCCGGCCAGCCCGTCAACGCCCACTGAGATCCTCCGTGGCGGACATGACCGGCGCGCGCTCGCAGCGGGCGCAGCGGCCGGTCCGCCGCACGCAGTAGAGGATCGCGGCCGCCGCACGCTTCGCCGCTTTCCCCCCGGCCTGCCATGGCGCCGGCACCCCAGCATCGCCGCACATCCCCTCGGCTTCAGCGTTTCCGCTGAACCTGCCTCCTCGATCCCGCATCAAACTCCGCGCAGGGTGCCAGATGGGCGCCGCACCTGCGTGGGGGTCAAGTGCCCGCGCGCATGATCCGTACGCGGCGCACCGCTTCGGCGCTGCGAGCCGTTCGAGTCCGACCTTGACCGCCACAGGAGACGCAGCAACATGCCCCGACCCCGGAACTACTGGTTTCCCGCCAAGCGCCATGGATGGGGGTGGGGCGTCCCATCCGCGTGGCAGGGTTGGGTCGTGCTCGCTCTCTACCTCGCGGCGATCGTCGGCATCTGCGTCATGTACCCACCGGGTGCGGGCGTCGTCCGCTTTCTTGTCGCTGTCGCTGCCGCAAGCGTGGTGCTCACCGTGGTGTGCTGGATCACGGGGGAGCCGCCGCGCTGGTCGTGGGGCGAAGCGCGGCATCGCGACAGGTGACGATCGCGCGTTCTCTGGCACCCCACGCTCGTCGGCTCGTGGAACCGCCCTGCCCAGCCCGGCATTGGCTATAGTCGCTGCTGCCGCGTTACCCACGCGGCTTTCGTGGGGCGCGCAGCCACCCGCCGTCGCGTTCCGCCCTCCACAATGAGGCGCGACACGATCGCGCGGAGACATTCGATGAGCCAGCACGAGGCCTTGCGCCTGCACGTGCCGGAGCCTTCAGGGCGCCCCGGCAGTCCGACCGATTTTTCCTACCTCCATGTCTCCGCGCCCGGGGCCGCGCGAAGGCCGCCGGTGGACACTTCGCATTTCGATACGCAGGACCTCGCGTACGAGCTGATCCGCGTACTCGACGCGGAGGGGCACGCGGTCGGCCCCTGGGTGCCGGAAGTGAGCCCTGCGCAGCTGCGCAAGGGCCTGCGCGCCATGATGAAGACGCGCATCTTCGACGCCCGCATGCTGATCGCGCAGCGGCAGAAGAAGATCTCGTTCTACATGCAGTGCCTCGGCGAGGAAGCGATCGCGGTGGCGCACGCCCAGGCGCTGGAGCCCGGGGACATGTGTTTCCCGACCTACCGCCAGCAGGGGCTGCTGCTCTCGCGCGACGACATCCCGCTGGCGGAGCTGATGTGCCAGCTGCTGTCCAACCAGCGCGACCCGCTCAAGGGCCGGCAGCTGCCGGTGATGTATTCGTACAAGCGGGCCGGCTTCTTCTCGATCTCCGGCAACCTGGGCACGCAATTCATCCAGGCGGTGGGCTGGGCGATGGCCTCGGCCATCAAGGGCGACACGCGCATCGCCTCCGCCTGGATCGGTGACGGCGCCACCGCCGAATCGGACTTCCACAACGCGCTGATCTTCGCCCATGTCTACCGCGCGCCGGTGATCCTGAACGTGGTCAACAACCAGTGGGCGATCTCCACCTTCCAGGCGGTGGCCGGCGGCGAATCGACCAGCTTCGCCGCGCGCGGCGTCGGTGCCGGCATCGCCTCGCTGCGGGTGGACGGCAACGACTTCCTCGCGGTGCTGGCGGCTTCGCGCTGGGCGGCGGAGCGCGCGCGCTCCAACCTCGGGCCGACGCTGATCGAATGGGTGACCTACCGCGCCGGGCCGCACTCCACCTCCGACGATCCCACCAAGTACCGCCCGGCCGACGACTGGGAGCGTTTCCCGCTCGGCGACCCGGTGCAGCGCCTCAAGCAGCACCTGATCACGCTCGGCGCGTGGTCGGACCAGGAACACCAGCAGGTGCAGCTCGAACTCGAAGCCGAAGTGGCCGCCGCGCAGAAGGAAGCCGAGAGCCACGGCACGCTGCTCGATGGCCACATCCCGAGCGCGTCCACGATGTTCGAGGACGTCTACGCCGAGATGCCCGCGCACCTGCGCCGCCAGAGACAAGAGTTGGGGGTCTGAAGATGCTCACGAAAACGAAGGAAGCCCGGGTCGCGCAGGCCGCCGGCGAGACCCGGCCCATGACCATGATCCAGGCGCTGCGCAGCGCGCTGGACGTGATGATGGAGCGCGACGACAACGTCGTCGTGTTCGGCGAGGACGTCGGCTATTTCGGCGGCGTGTTCCGCGTCACCGAAGGCCTGCAGCAGAAATACGGCAAGTCGCGCTGCTTCGACACGCCGATCAACGAAGGAGGCATCGTCGGTGCCGCCGTCGGCATGGGTGCCTATGGCCTGCGGCCGGTGGCGGAGATCCAGTTCGCCGATTACTTCTATCCGGCCTACGACCAGATCGTCTCGGAAGCCGCGCGCCTGCGGTTCCGCTCCGCCGGCGACTTCACCTGCCCGCTCACCGTCCGCATGCCCTGTGGCGGCGGCATCTATGGCGGCCAGACGCACAGCCAGAGCCCGGAGGCGCTGTTCACGCACGTGTGCGGCCTGCGCACCGTGATCCCGAGCAACCCGTACGACGCCAAGGGCCTGCTGATCGCCTCGATCGAGAGCGACGACCCGGTGGTGTTCCTGGAGCCCAAGCGCCTCTACAACGGCCCCTTCGACGGCCACCACGACCGGCCGGTGACGCCGTGGTCCAAGCATCCGCTGGGCAACGTCCCCGAGGGCTACTACAGCGTGCCGCTCGAATCGGCCGCCGTGGTCCGCCCCGGCAAGGAACTCACGGTGATCACCTACGGCACGATGGTCTGGGTCTCGCTGGCGGCGGCCGAAGAGACCGGCGTCGATGCCGAGATCATCGACCTGCGCTCGCTCTGGCCGCTGGACCTGGAGACGGTGCTGGAATCGGTGAAGAAGACCGGCCGCTGCGTCGTGGTGCATGAAGCGACCAGGACCAGCGGCTTCGGCGCCGAGCTCGCGGCGACCGTGCAGGAGCATTGCTTCTACCACCTGGAAGCGCCGATCGAGCGCGTGGCCGGCTGGGACACGCCGTATCCGCACGCCACCGAATGGGCCTACTTCCCCGGCCCGGGGCGCGTGGGCGCCGCGTTGCAGCGCGCGGTGGAGGGCTGATCATGGGACTCTATGCGATCAAGATGCCCGACATCGGCGAAGGCATCGCCGAAGTGGAACTGGTGGCCTGGCGCGTGCAGCCCGGCGACACGGTGAAGGAAGACCAGATCCTCGCCGACGTGATGACCGACAAGGCGACGGTGGAGATTCCCTCGCCCGTGGCCGGCAAAGTGGAAACGCTCGGCGGCCAGCCGGGGCAGTTGATGGCGGTAGGCGCCGAGTTGATCCGCCTGGAAGTCGAAGGGGCAGGCAACGTGCGCGAAGGCGCGGCTGCAGGCTCCCTCCGGGGGAGGGTTGGGGTGGGGGCTGGCGCCGGCGCGGCGCCTGTTGCTCCTGACCGGAAGGACGACATTACGCACGAGAACGCGGATGTCGATGCGCCGGCGGCCGGGAGCGCCCCCACCCCGGCCCTCCCCCAGAGGGGGAGGGAGGAAAGCCTGGGCCGGCGCGAACCGCCGCGCGCCACGCCGGCGCCGATGCGGCCGCCGGGAGAGAAGCCCATCGCCTCCCCGGCCGTCCGCCGCCGCGCCTGGGATCTCGGCATCGAGCTGCAGTTCGTGCACGGCAGCGGCCCCGCCGGCCGCATCATCCACGAGGACCTCGACGTCTATCTCGCCGCGCGCGGCCAGGGGCCCACGGCGCGCGCCACCGCGCTGCGCCAGCGGCAGGGCGAGGAAGCCATTCCCGTGATCGGCCTGCGCCGCAAGATCGCGCAGAAGATGCAGGAGGCCAAGCGCCGCATCCCGCACTTCAGCTACGTCGAGGAAGTGGACGTCACCGACTTGGAAGCCCTGCGGGCGCAGCTCAATGCGAAGTTCGGCGACACGCGCGGCAAGCTTACGGTGCTGCCCTTCATCGCGCGTGCGGTGGTGCTGGCGCTGGACGATTTCCCGCAGGTCAACGCGCGCTTCGACGACGATGCGGGCGTGATCGCGCGCTCGAACCCGGTGCACCTGGGCATCGCAACGCAGACTGACGCCGGCCTCGCCGTGCCCGTGCTGCGCCATGCGGAGGCGCAGGACGTGTGGGGGCTGTCGCGGGAGATCGCGCGCCTGGCGCACGCCACGCGCTCCGGCAAGGCCACGCGCGAGGAACTCGCCGGCTCCACCCTCACGATCACCAGCCTCGGGCCGCTGGGCGGCATCGTCACCACACCGGTGATCAACCATCCCGAAGTGGCGATCGTCGGTGTCAACCGGATCGTCGAGCGGCCGGTGATCCGCAACGGCGCGGTCGTCGCACGGCAGCTGATGAACCTGTCCTCGTCCTTCGACCACCGCGTGATCGACGGCATGGACGCGGCGCGTTTCATCCAGGCAGTGCGGGCCCTGCTCGAGTCGCCGGCCATGCTGTTCGTGGAGTAGAAAACGA
>NZ_JAEQND010000009.1:57500-160000 GCF_016722765.1 Ramlibacter alkalitolerans
CAGGTCGAGGTCCGCCAGCGCATCGCGTGTCCCTTGCACGAACAGCATCGGCAATTCCACTTCGGCCAGGTGCTGCGCCCGCTGGGTGGAAGGCTTGCCTGCGGGATGCAGCGGAAAGCCGAAGAACACCAGCCCGCGCACGCCGGGCAGCGGCGCGAGCGCCTGCGCCTGCGACGTCATGCGTGCACCGAACGATTTCCCTCCTGCGAACAGCGGCCAGCCCGGCCAGCGCCGGCCCGCCTCTGCGACCGCGGCACGCACCGCCGCCTGCGCCGCGGCCGGTGGATCGGTCCGCTTCGATCCCTGCTCCATGAAGGGGAACTGGAAGCGGAGCACGGCGACGCCGCGCGCGGCGAGACCCTCCGCGATCGCCGCCATGAAGGCATGCCGCATGCCGGCCCCGGCGCCGTGTGCAAGCACCAGCGCCGCCTGCGCGCCGGCCTCCGCGTCGATCAGGGCGGAAACTTCACCGGAGGGCAGCTGCAGCGCGAACGCATCGCTCATGGATTCGCCGGCGCCAGGCTGCCCTAGTGCTGCTCCGCCCAGGTGCCGCCCGGCCGCCGCACGTACACGTGCCGCCCGGGATGGTCCGGCGTCGGGATGCTGAGCACCTGCGCGTGTTCATCGTCGCAGACGACCTGCGGCAGGGCGCCGGCCATGCTGGGATTCGAATAGCGCTGCAGCACCTTGCTGCGCTGCGCAGGGTCCGCGCTCTTGAGCGCGCCCCAGAGGGCATCGAGCTGGTCCGGAGAATGGTGCATGCGGCTCAGCCGATGTAGCCCTCCACCGTGCCGGGGTCGCGCGGCGTCGCGGCCTCGGGGTCCTCGCCGTATTCGCGCTTGGCACGCCGCTGCCGCAGCAGGTCCCAGCACTGGTCGAGTTCCACTTCCAGCTGCTTGAGGCGTTGCGCGCTCTCCTGCGCGGCGCCGCCGGAACGCAGCGCGTGCTCTTCGTCGATCAGGGATGAGATGTGCGCGAGGATGGTCTGGTCGCTCATGGCAGGCTCTCCTTGGTGGGGCTGCCATCCTATCGCCGCTTCAGCGGCAGTGATAGCTGCGCACGCGGGCCACTGCGCCGTACAGCACCGAGAAGGTGTCGACGCAGCCGGTGCCCGCGTCGCGCGGGTACAGGAGCAGGAAGCCGGGCGGATTGCCGCCGCCGGGGATGTCGAGCACCTGCCGCGGCGGGCCCCAGCGGGCTATCAGTTCGCGCACCGGGTGGTTCTGCCATTGCGCGTTGATCTGCGCCTCGCGCGCCGCGCGGCTGGCGTTCAAGGGCGGGGGCGCGTCCGCCCGGCGCGGCTGCATGGTGCAACCCAGGGCCAGCAGCGCCAATGCACCCGCAGCGGCGATGCGCCCGCGACCGTTCCCCACCTGCAGCTCCGATCTAGTTGTGGACTGCATCGTGGAGCGGCCGTGCGCAGCGGTGTTGACCGCGCGCAAGCTTCCGCCGGGTGCGCACTACGCCCCGAAGCTCAGGACTTGTGCGGTGCCGGCGCCGCCGCCGCCTTCTGCTGCGCCTGGCGCTGTTCATGGGCCTCGCGCCGGAGCGCGTTGAGCTCCTGGACCTTCTCCACCTTCGCGAGCCGGATGGCGGCCTCGCGGTCGTGCTTCGCCTTGGCGATGCAGCTATCGTGGGCGCGATCCTTCAAGGCTTCGCAGCGCTCCTTCGCGATGGCGAAATCGACGTCGGCGCGCGCGAACTTGGCCATCTTCTCCGCCTCCGGGCCCGGCTTGTACTGCGTCTCGAGCTGCGCCTTGGCCATCTTTTCCCAGCCCTTGGCCCGCACCTCGCAGACATCCCTGGCGTTGCCCTTGAAGCGGCCGCAGGCCTTGCGCTGCGCCTTGCCCTGCGCCTCGATGCGGTGCTGCGCCGCCTTGTACGCATCCTTGTTCATGGCGGTCTCGGCGCTGTAGACCACGCCGCCGGCTCCCACACCCAGGACCAGGGCGAGGCCGATCAGATACTTCTTGCGCGTTGAGGACATGCAGCCATGGTGCCCGGCACGCAGGCCCTGATCAGCAGGCGAGGGCTGCTGATCGCTGTAGTCGAGCGACCGACAGGGGCGTCAGCCTCAGCAGAAGATCAGGGCCAGCCAGGCGGGATCATCGAGCACGTTGAGGATGACGAAGGCGCCGAGCCGGTAGCCCCAGTACTGCGCGCTGGCGAAAAACTCCTCGATCTCCACGGCGCGAGTGTAGCGGCGGCTGGGCCGCGGTGCCCGGATCGTGCCTCGTGCGCGTGCACCGGCCCTTTCTCATCGACGCGGCCCTTGCCTGAGTTGCGCGCTGCATGCCCACGAGCGGTACAGCGTCGACACGCCGCTAAACTGCGCCGATGGCGGATAACCCCAAAGTCCGGGCGATGTACGAGGCCCTTCCGTTCCCGGCCCGCGATCCCGTCAAGGAAAACCCGGGCAGCCTTCCGCTCTCGCGCACCGACATCCTGGCCAAGGTGAACCACCATGGCTTCGGTGGCCGGCGCGACCTGACCCGCGACTTCCGCGTCCTGGTGGCGGGAGGCGGCACCGGCGACTCGGCGATCTTCCTGGCGGCGCAGTTGCGCGATACCGATGCCGAGATCGTCTGCCTGGACTTGAGCGCGAACAGCCTGGAGCTCGCGCGCCGCCGGGCGGCGCTGCGGGGGCTGGAAGACCGCGTGCGCTGGGTGCATGGCTCCCTGCTCGACGCGCCCCGCCTGGGCCTGGGCCGCTTCGACTACGTGAGCTGCCTGGGCGTGCTGCACCACCTGCCGGACCCCGAAGCCGGCCTGCGCGCGCTAGCGGAAGTGCTGGACGACGACGGCGCCATGGGACTGATGGTGTACGGCCGCTATGGCCGGACCGACATCTACGCGATGCAGGACCTGATGCGGCTGGTCGATCCGGGCGAAGCGGACCTGCCGACGCAGCTGGCCGACCTGAAGGCCTGCATGCGCGCCCTGCCGCCGGCGCACCTGCTGATGCGCGGGCGCAGCCGCGAGCAGCTCGAAGCGCAGCTGGCCGACGACGCGAACCTGGCGGACACCTTCCTGCATGCGCAGGATCGCGCCTATACGGTGCCGGAGCTGCATCGCTTCGTGGAGCAGGCGGGGCTGGCGATCGTCAACTTCACCAACTTCGCGCGCACGCTGCGCCTGGAGTACGAGCCCGAAAGCTACCTGGGCGGCCAGGCGCTCGCAGCCCGGCTCGCAGCGCGCACTCCGAAGGAGCGTCACGGCATCGGCGAACTGCTGCACGGCCACATGTACGTGCACGGCTTCTATGCCGCCCGGCCCGGCCGGACGCCGGCGAGCTTCCTCGATCCCGACATGGTGCCCTTCTTCCTGAGCGTGGCGGGCGAGGAGGCGGCGCGGCAGCTCGCAGAGCGGCGCGTGGCCACGGTGAAGCTGTCCTCGCAGCTGCGGCTGGAGCTCGCGCCCAGCCCTGCGGGCCTGGCGTGCCTCGCCCGCATCGACGGGGCACGGCCCCTGTCCGACATCTGGAGCGAGGTCGCCGGCGCGCTGGCGCTCGCGGTCGACGACGTGGCGGCCGCTGCGGCCGCCGACCTCGATCGCTTCAATGCGCTGAACTGGGTGGCGCTGCGGCACCGGGCCTTGCCGGCGCCGCCCATGCTCGCCTGGCCGTTCCGGGGCGACGCTGCTGCGCTCGTCCCGGTGGCCTGAGGACGTTCAGAGCTGGCGGGCCGAGCGCCGCAGCGTGGTCATCACCGGCTCGGCGATGTACTGCAGCGTGGTCTGCTGCGTGCCCTGGATGTAGACCTCCGCGGACATGCCCGCCTGCAGCTTGAAGTCGCCGAGCGAGGCGAGCGACTGCGAGTCGGCCACGATCGATGCGGTGTAGTAGGGCTCGCCGGTCTGGCGATCGGTCAGGCGGTCGGCCGAGACATACGCCACCTTGCCTTCCACCATCGTGGCATTGCGGTAGCGCAGCGCCGTGAACTTCAGGCGCGCCTGCTGTCCCTGGTGGACGTTGGCGATGTCCTCCGGCCGCACGCGCGCTTCGACCATCAGCTGCGTGTCGCTGGGCACGATGTCCGCGATCGGGTCGCCGGCGCGGACCACCGCGCCCGGCGAGGCGACCTTCAGGTCGATGATCTCGCCGCTGACCGGAGCCACGACGACCTGCCGCTTGGCGGCGTCCTCGGACTTGCGCAGTTCCTGCTCCACTTCGCTCAGGCGCTGCGTGGTCTGCTTCAGCTGGTCGCTGGCGGACTTGACGTACTCGTTGCGCAGCGACTCGATGCGCATGTCGAGGTCGGCCAGGCGCTGGTCGGCGCGCGCGAGTTCGCTGCGCCGTTCTTCCAGCTTGGCACCATAGTCGATCACCACCGCTTCCAGCTGCGCGATGCGGCTTGCCGAGATGAAGCCTTCGCCGATCAGGCGGCGGTTGGATTCGAGGTCGCTGCGCTGCAGTTCCAGGGACTTCTGTCCCTGCGCGATCTGCGCCCGGATCGCGACCATCTCCTGCTCCACGCGCTCGCGCTGCGCGCGCAGCAGCGTGGTGCCGCTGGTGAGCGCGTGCCGCTGGGCGCGGAACAGTCCCGACTCCTTCTGCAGTGCCTGTTCGATGCGCGCATCCTGGCGCGCCTCCTGGAGCAGTTCCTTGGGGAAGGTCAACGTGGGGGCCACCGCATGTTCCGCCTCCAGGCGTGCCAGCGCGGCCCGTTCCACGAGCACGCGGTAGTCGAGCCGGTTGCGTTCCGCGTCCACGCGCACGTCGCCGAGCACCAGGACCGGGTCGCCCGCGTTGACGTGCTGGCCGTCCCGCACCAGCAACTCGGCGACCACGCCGCCTTCGAGGTGCTGCACCTGGCGCCGGTTGAGGTCGACCTTCACGACGGCCGGCGCGACGACCGCCATCGACAGCGGCGCCAGCCCCATCCACAGGCCGATGGGCAGCAAGCCGCCGAAGACGATCCACGTGCCCGCCCGCACCAGGCGGCGGGCGTACTTCTCACTGGTGCTCGGGCCGGCCGCGGCCGGTGAAAGGGTGGCGGTGTTCATGGTTTCTCTCCTCCTCGTTGCGCGCTCACGCAGCCTTGCGATCCACCAGGGCCTGGGCCTGCCGCTGCATGTCCTTCATCACTTCCGCGGCGGGGCCGAACTGCTGGATGCGGCCGGCCGCCAGCAGCATGATCTTGTCGACGTGCGCGATCAGCGAGGGACGGTGGGTCACCACCACCGTCGTCACGCCGGCCTTGCGCAATCCCGCCATGGCCTGCGCGAGGGCGGCCTCGCCGGCGCCGTCCAGGTTCGAATTGGGTTCGTCCAGCACCACCAGCTGCGGGTTGCCGTAGATCGCGCGGGCCAGCGCCACGCGCTGGCGCTGGCCGGGCGAAAGGCGGGCGCCGTGGTCGCCGACCGGCGTGTCGTAGCCCTGCGGCAGGGTGAGGATCATCTCGTGCGCGTTGGCGCGCGTGGCGGCTTCCACCACCGCCTTCGCATCGACCTTGTCGAGGCGGGCGATGTTCTCGGCCACGGTGCCGTCGAACAGTTCCACGTCCTGCGGCACGTAGCCGATGTGCGGGCCGAGCTCCTCGCGCTTCCAGTGCGAGAGGTCCGCCCCGTCCAACCGCACGTGCCCGGAGTTGGGCGCCCACACGCCCGTGAGCAGCCGCGCGAGCGTCGACTTGCCGGCCGCGCTCGGGCCGAGGATGGCCAGCGCTTCTCCGGGCGCGATCTGGAACGTGATGTTGGAGAGCACCGGGGTCTCCACACCGGCGGGCCGGAACGCCACGTTCTCGGCGGACAGGCGGCCTTCCGGACGGGGCAGCGTCAGGCGCGGCTCGTCGCGCGCGAAGTCCTGCGACAGTTCGACCAGCCGCCGGTAGGCGGCGCGCGCCTCGATCAGCACGCGCCAGCTGCCCACGAGCTGTTCGACCGGCTGCAGCGCCTTGCCCAGCAGGATGCTGGTCGCGATCATGATGCCGGCCGAGGCCTGCTGCGTGAGCACCAGCCAGGCGCCCAGGGCCAGCATGAGGATCTGGATCGCCTGGCGGGCGAACTTGGTCAGGGCCGTGAAGGCCACCGTGCTGCGGCCGACGCTGATCTGCGTGGCGGCGATGCGGTTCTGCAGCGTGCGCCAGCGCGCCAGCAGGCGGTGCGTCATGCCCAGCGCCTGCAGGATTTCGGCGTTGCGCAGCGAATTCTCGACGTACTGCGAGGCGCGGCGGCCTTCCTTCTGCAGGTCCTCCAGCGCGCGGCGGCTCATGCGGTCGTTCAGCCACGCCAGGATCACCATGACGGACGTGGACAGGACGGCACCCATGCCGAGGTAGGGGTGAAACATCCAGATCACCGCGACGTAGACGACCACCCAGGGCGCGTCGAACAGCGCGATCAGGGCGTTCGCGGAAAACATGGTGCGCAGGGCCGCGACGTCGCGGATGCCGTCCATGCGCGTGCCGGGGGCGCGGGCCGAGCGTTCCACGATGGCGTGGACGACCGGCGGCGACAGGTGTTCATCCAGCAGGTTGCCCAGCAGGCTCTGCACCCGGGTGCGGACGTAATCCAGCAGCAGCAGGATGCCGAGGGCGACGCCTGTCCCGAGCATCAGCACCAGCAGGGTGTCGCGGCTGTTGGTCGAGATGACCCGGTCGAAGACCTGCAGCGAGAAGAAGGCTGGTACGAGGAACAGCAGGTTGATGACGAAGGAAAACACCGCGATGCCGACCAGCAGCGGGCGTAGCAGGGACCAAAGGGATTTCACGAAAGTTCTCCTCCGTCTTCAGGTTTTGCGGTCGGGATGCCGATCACTGCATCGGAGTGCCGGAGGCTGCGGTACCGGCTGCGGCCGCCTCCAGCGCCTTGACGCGGCGGCGCAGGTGTTCGACGGCGATCAGCTGCTCGCCATAGGTGCGCGTGAGCTGCTTGGTGATGTCCACCAGGCCCTTGATCGCCAGGTCCAGTTCGTCCTTCTTGGCGCTCACGTGCTGCATCCGCTGCATCACCAGGGCGGCAACCTCGCGCGGGTCGCTGACCGTGCGCATGGGCTTCTGGGTTTCGGCGCCGGGCCCCGGCTGCGCCGCCGCCGGGGGCTGGGGGCTCTCCATGGATTTCAACTGCTCGTTCATGGCTACTTCTCCTTCAGGGGTGGTGGTGGTTGCTGCTTCCCCCGCGGGCCGGGACCCGCGGGGAGGCAGCCTGGGTTCAGGACAGGATGAAATCGGACTGGTTCACGACGTTGGTACCGACACCGGTGACGCCCAGCATCTCGATGGAACCGCCGGCGACGGATACCAGCGTGTCGAGGATCCCGTCGGCGTTGAGGTCGCCGATGGAGATCCCGACCGAGGCGCCGAAGTTCGCCGCCGTGATGCCGAGTCCGCTCAGGTCCAGAAGGTCCTGGCCGCCGACGGCATTGGCGTCGAAGCCGGTGATGCGATCGGTGCCGAAGCCGGGCTGGAAGACGAAGACGTCGTTGCCGGCACCGCCGTCCAGGGTGTCGTTGCCGGCTCCGCCGTTCAGCCTGTCATCGCCGGCGCCGCCGGAGAGGGCGTTGGCACCGGCGTTGCCCGTCAGCACGTCGTTGCCGCTGCCACCGGTGACGTTCTCGATGCCGCTGATCGACGTGAAGCCCGAAGCGGTCCCGGCAGCGACATTCACCGCGACGGCCGCCGTGGTGCCGGCATACGTCAGCGTGTCGGTGCCGCCCTGCATGTTGGCCGTCACGGACTCGATATTGGCCAGGGTGCCGTTGCTGACCCCGGTGAGGGCGGTACCCGAGAACAAGACCCGCAGCACCTCGTTGGCAGCCGTGCCCGTCACCGCCAGCGTATCGCTCCCGGCGCCGCCGTCCACGGTGTCGGCCCCCTGGTTGGCGGTGTGCACGATGGTGTCGTTGCCGGCTCCACCATCGATGGTGTCGTTGCCCAGCCCGCCGTCGAGGGTGTCGTTGCCATCGCCGCCCAGCAGCGTGTCGTTGCCGGCGTTCCCGCCCAGCGTGTCGTTGCCGGCCAACCCGGACAGCAGGTCGTTGCCGGAACCGCCGGCGATCACGTTGGCGACGGTATTGCCCGTGCCGCTGAAGTCGCCGGTACCGATGAAGGTGAGGTTCTCCAGGTTGGTCCCCAGCGTGTAGCTCGCCAGGGTGGTGCGCACTTCGTCCGTTCCCGCGGCGCCGGTTTCCACCACCGTGTCGGTCACGTCATGCACGACGTAGACGTCGCTGCCGCTGCCGCCGTTGAGCACGTTGGCCACGCCGGCCATGCCACCCAGGAAGTCGTTGCCGCTGCCGGTGGTGACGTTCTCGATGCCTGCCACGGAGGTGAAACCCGAAGCGGTGCCGGTTGCCAGGTTGACGTTGATGGCCTCCGTCGCCCCTACGTACATCAGCGTGTCGGTGCCGCCCTGCAGGTTGGCGGTCACGGCCTCGACGTTCACCACGGAGCCGCCGCCGAGATCGGTCAGCGTGCCAGCGGAGATCACGACCCGCAGGATCTCGTTCGAAGCGCTGCCGGTCACGTTGACCGTATCCACGCCCGAACCGCCGTCGACGCTGTCGATGCCCTGGTTGACGGAGCGCAGGATGGTGTCGTTGCCGGCACCGGCATCGATGGTGTCGTTGCCGAGGCCGCCGTCGATGGTGTCGTCGCCCGCGCCGCCCATCAGCGTGTCGTTGCCGGCATTCCCCAGCAGCGTGTCGTTGCCGTCACCGCCCGTGAGGGTGTCGTCGCCGGCGCCACCGTCCAGCACGTCGTTCCCGGTGCCGCCGGTGATCACGTTGGCCGCAGCATTGCCGGTGCCTGTGAAGTTGCCCGCTCCCACGAAGGTCAGGTTTTCGACGTTGACGTTGCCGATCGTGTAGGCGTTGGCCATCGAGCGGACCGTGTCGAGGCCACCCCCGGCGGCTTCGGACACCACGTCCGACGTGTCGTGCACCACGAAGGTGTCGTCGCCGGCACCGCCGATGAGCATGTTCGTCACGCCGGCCGCTCCGACCAGCAAGTCGTTGCCGCTGCCGGCCGTCACGTTCTCGATGCCCACGATGGACGCGAAGCCCGAGGCGGTCCCCGCACCGAGGTCGACAGTGATGTCATTGGAGGTGCCGGCATAGCTCAGGGTGTCCACGCCGCCGCCCAGGTTGGCGGTCACGATTTCGACGTCGGACAAGCTGCCGCCGCCGACCGTCGACAGCCCGCCGGTGCCGAGGGTCACCGCCAGCGTATTCGCAGACGCCGTGCCGGAGATCACCAGGGTGTCCGTGCCGCTGCCACCATTCACGGTGTCGACGCCCTCACCGGCCGTGTAGTTGATCGTGTCGTTGCCGGCTCCCGCGTTGATCAGGTCATTGCCCGGGCCGCCGTCCAGGAGGTCGTCGGCGTCCAAGCCGCTCACGATGTCGTTGCCGCCGCCGGCGCTCATGTTGTCCTGGCCGTTGGTGCCGATGACCGATTGCGAAGCGTCATTCGGTGCCACCAAGTCACCCGTGACGATCGTCCCCTGCGACGTCACCGTGTTCGCATTCCCGCCCTCATCGGTGTACGTCGCCACCACGCGCAATTGCCGGTTCACCTGGCCCTGCGTGGGTGTGAAGCTGGAGCCCGTCGCGCCGGAGATGTTGGTGAAGGCGCCGCCGCCGCCCAGTTCGCTTTGCTGCCACTGGTAGTGGAACACCACGCCCGCGAGGCCGTCCGCGTCCGTGATCTGGTTGACCACGGTCAGCGTGGAGCCTTCGGTCGGCGTCACGTCGGACACGGCGAGCATGCCGCCAGGCGCCCCGTCGAACACGGGGGCGGTCGGGGCCAGGTAGAGCGTCTCCAGCACGCCATTGGCGTCCTGGTACGACGCCTTCACCCGCAGTGCCAGGCCGGCCTCGTTGATGCTCGGCGTGAAGGTCGGGCCGGTGATGATGATGTCACCCGCCGGCGTGATCGCGCTGATGTCCACGAAGACGCCGGAGCCCGGGGCTGTTTCCGACTGCCACGTATAGGAGACGTTCTTCACGGCACCCGTGGGATTGGTGGCGCTCACGTTGTCCAGGTCCGTCACGCCGGCGGCCGAAACCGTCAGCAGCTGGCCGATCCTGGGCGTCGTGTCGTTGATGCTCAGCGCGCCATCGGGGGCGTTCTCGAACCCGGCGATGTCCACCGCCATGTCGGCGAATTGCACCCGCTCGATATTGGTCAGCCGGTCGATGCCGTCGATGCCCACGCCCACCACGTTGCCGGCGCCGTCCAGGATGTTGTGCGTGACGGTGGTCACGCCGTTGGCGTCGGTGTCGATCGAGTACTCGGCGAAGTTGCCCCGGTACACCGCCGTGTCGAAGTTCGGATCGGTGCCGGCCATGATCTCCCGCACGATCGTCAGCTGGCCGGGGTTGATCTCGCCGGAGAAGATCCGCGACTCCAGTTCCAGCATCGTGTTCGACCGGAACAGTTCGGGGCCCGTGCCGTCCCTGTTGGTCCGCACGCTGATCTGCACGTTCAGCCAGCGGTCGCCGTCGATCAGGTCGTTGCCGCCGCGGCCTTCCAGCAGGTCGCTGCCTTCGCCGCCGAGGATGATGTTGCCGCCGTCGAACTGGTCGTCGAGCGTGCCGGCCACGCCGTCCGCGCCATTGCCCTCGGCGCCGACGAAGTCGCGCAGGCCGTGGATCAGGTCGAAGTTCCGCAGCACGCTGCCGGTGAAGCCGGAGACCAGGATGCTCGTCGAGTTCACGTCGTCGCCGATCAGGATGTCCGAGAAGGCCGAGCCGGACATGCCTTCGACGAACATGAAGCGGGCGCCGGTGTTCGGGACCACGTCGACGGGTGCCGTCGGGTTGAACACCCGCAGGTTCATGTCGGCCGCTGCGCCCAGGGTCGGATGCCGGAAGCTGGCCCAGTCGAAGCCGGAGGCGCCGAGGTAGCGGTCCACCGAGCCGCCGTTGCCGATCATGATGTCGTCGCCGCCCTCGCCGAACATGCGGTCGCCGACGATGTCGCCGAAGAACACGTCGTTGCCGAGCACGGCGTCGAGGCCGCGGGCGTCGAAGTTGTCGCCGGCTGCACCGTCCATCATGCCGAACTCGAGCCAGTCGTCGCCCTCGTTGCCGAACAGCATCTCGGTTGCGGGGGAGCCCGAGATGAAGTCGTTGCCGCCGCCGGCGAAGCCCTCGGAGGCGTCCTGGCCGGTGACGATGTAGTCGGCGCCAAAGCCACCCAGGATCAGCACGAGCCCGTTGCCGCCGTGGATGGCGTCGTTGCCGTCGCCACCCTGGAAGTTGTCGTCGCCCCCGCCGGTGTTGGTGATGATGTCGTCGCCGGCCTCGCCGAAGACGATGTCGTTGCCGTCACCGCCGTCGAGCCGGTCGTCGCCCCCGTCGCCGTGCAGCGTGTCGTCTCCGATGCTCCCGATCAGCGTGTCGTTGCCCGTCGTGCCGCCCAGGACGACATGCTCCTCGCCGGTGTACTGCAGGTAGTGCGTATCGGGGCCGACGGTGTTCGGGTCGTCGCGGATCACGTCACCGAGCGGATCCGCGCGGCCGGCCGGGTTGGCGCTGCCGTCGGCATTCAGGCCGGTGAGCTGCTTCGACGCATCCACTTCCAGCGTGTACGCCATGTCCGAGAACACGAAGCCGGGCAGGTGGATGGCATCGGTGTTGGCGCTGATCAGCTTCTGGAACGAGTTCTGTTCGAGCTCGGTCCGCATGTTCAGGCCCGCGGTGCGCTCCAGGTAATAGAAGCGGTCGCCGGCCTGCAGGGCCTCCAGCTGGGTCTCGAAGACGAAGGTGAAGGTGGAGCCGAGCAGGCCGCCGAACTGCGTCTGCTTCTCCGCCAGGCCACCGATCCAGAGGTCGATGTCGTTCACGCCCGTGGTCGCGGCCGGCCCGTTCATGAATGCAAGGCGGTCCGCAGGCACGCCGGTCGTATCGTCGGCCGTGCCCGCGATGCCGTCGAGGCCGTTCGCGCCGTACACCAGGGCGTACGCGGCGCCACGCTTGGCGGCCAGCGTCGTCGCGCTGGTGAGAGAGGCATGCTTGCCGTACGCGGCGACGAAGTTCACCAGCGATTCGTGATGCTTCAGGTTCAGTCCGAGGTCGGCCCAGCTCTCGTAGGGCTTGAGCACGGAATCGCCGGTCATGTCGAAGAACTGCTTGCGCGCTTCGTTCAGCGATGGCACGCCGGCGTCACGGCCGCGGGCGATGTTGAGCGCCGGCAGGTCGAGCGGCAGCCCCAGCAGGTTGCTGCGCAGCGCCTCGGTGACGAATTCGTCGATCTCGTTGCCGGTTTCACGGGTCAGGCCGCGCACGATGGCGCCGGCCGACTGCGCATCGGTGCCACCGCTGGCGGAGAACTCGAGCGGGTTCAGGAAGGCAGCGATCAGTCCGAGCTGCGGATCCCCGTTGATCGTGTTCATGTTCGGATCGAAACGATCCACCGTCTCGGTCAGCATCGAGTGACCGAAGCGGTACACCACGTGGGCGAACTCGGCGACGATCGCCGGGTCGATGGAGGCGTCGTAGCCCTGGCCTTCAGTGAGGAAGACGTCGATGTTCGGCTCCACCCGGCGGGCGAATTCCTCGAACACGAGGTGCTGGTACTGCATCTCGGTGCCGAAGCGCGCCGCCTGGAACAGGCGCTCGCCGTCCCATGCGAGGGCGTCGATGGCCGCCATCCTGGCTGCAGCGCCGAGGCCGTTGATCGCGTCGACCTGCGCCTGGGTGATGTCGTTCGCCAGCCATTGGCTCACGAACGCGGCGTCGTTGGAAGCGAACGTGACGTCCTTGATGTGCTCGACCAGCCGGTTGTGTTCCGCATGGAAGATGAAGTGCACGGTCGTCAGGCCGATGTTCTCGTTGCCGCGGCCGTCGCCGGTGACGAAGTGCTTGTCCAGCAGTTCGTTGTCGTACTGGCCGGCGGCGAGCGGGCCGCCGACCACGCTGTTCGCGTCGGCGGTCAGGACCTGGCCCGTGTCGGAGACCGGGGCGGCATCGTGCGCGATGTCCACCAGGAAGGCATGGCCCGTGCGCCCGGCGAGGATCGGGGTGTTGGTGACCGGGTCGATCCCGAGGTTGTGGATGTCGAGGCCGCCGGCGACACCTTCGACCAGGCCGTGGTTGGTCACGAGCTGGGCGAAGCCGTGCGCGCCAGGGATGAACTTGCCGTACGGGTCGGTCGCCAGCATCGGCGCGTCCAGCGCGTCCATGTCCGTCAGCTTGATGCCGAGGAACTGCGCGGCCTGTGCCTTGACCTCGGCCCAGTTGCCGATGCCGCCTTCGGCGCCATCGAGCAGGTTCCCGGTCGCGACGGTGTGGCCGGAGGCGTCGAACTTGTATTCGCGCAGGAACACCTGGTGCGACGGATGCGAGGTGTAGGTCTGGTTCTGGTCGACGAAGGGCGTCGTCTCGTTGTTGTGGAAGTGGACGTCGTCGGCGGTGCCCAGCACGTGGTCGTCACCGGCCTGCACCAGCGTGTTCGTCGCCCGCGACAGGATCATGAAGCGCTGGTTCACCGGCAGGTCGTCGCCCGTGCCGAGGATGCCGTCGGCGCCCTTGATCAGCGGGTCATCCGCCTGCAGCGGGATGAAGACGGCGCTCGAGCTCTTGTCAACCAGGTCCAGGCCGTGGTCGAAGAACTGGCCGAAGAACGTGAACCAGGCGTTGAACGGCGAGCTGAGGCCTGCGTCCGGCGTCACGTTGGGGATCAGGAACACCGGACGGTCATCGGCCGTGCCGAAGATGCCGTCCATGCCCGGGCTCATGACCGGCGACGAGCCGCCGGCGGCGGCCACCGCGGCGGCATTGCCGGGCGTCTGGTCGGCGATCAGGTTGGAGATGATCCGCGGGTCGGCGTCCACCACGCTCTGGACCAGGGGAACGCCGTTGGCGTCGAGGACCACGTTGCCGTTGGCGTCCCTCACGACCGCCGCATAGTTGTTGTTGCTCACGCCGAAGAAGCTGGGATCGTCGCCCTCGTTGCGGAACACCTGGTCCAGCATCAGCGGGAAGTCCTGGTCCGCGGCGCCGAAGGTGATCTTGCCGGCGTTGAGGTTGTTGAACGAGCCGTCCACGGTCCGCAAGCCGTAGGGCAGGCGCGTGTTCTGGATCATCGAGGCGAGGTCCTGCGACGGCGTGCCGTAGGCGCCCGAATGCGCTTCCGCGATCTTGATCTGGTCCAGGATGAACTCGAGATCGTCGCGGATCATGTGCAGGCCGTTGCTCGGATTCGCGACCTCGCTTTCGACCGGGCGCGGCGTGACGGGCGCGGTCGCGATCGTGCCGCTCACCGCCGCCGTGGGCGCCGAGTACACGTTCTCCAGCACCCCGTGGTCATCCTGGTAGATGCCGCGCACGCGCAGGACGAGTCCGTTGAGGTCCGACGTCACCTTGAAGGTCGGACCGGCGATCAGGGTCGGCTGGTTGCCGAACGGGATCACGATGTCCTCGAAGATGCCGCTGCCGGCGAGCCGCTCGACCTGCCACAGGTAGGTGATGGGCCGCCCGTGGACGATGCCACCGGCGTTGTCGGCGTCGGTGATGCCCAGGTCGGAGACGGTGAGCACCTGGTTCACTGCGGGTGCGACGCCTGGCGTGGCGCTTTCGATCGTCAGCTGCCCCACGGCCTCGGCGTTGAGGCCTTCCACCAGGACGACGGCCTGGTCGGCGAACTGCACGCGCTCGATGTTCTTCAGCGTGTCGATGCCGTCGGCACCGACAGTGACGCCGCCATCGATCGAATGCGCCACCGTCGTACTGCCGTCGGCGTTGTGCGTGATGGTGTAGTCTTCGCGCTTGCCCCAGTACATGGCGGTGTCGAAGGCCGGCGCGGCCGTCAGGATCTCGCGCACGATCTGCAGCTGGCCGGGGTTGATCGCGCCGGACAGCATGTCCGGTACGAGGTCCTTCATGCTGTTGACGCTGCGGATTTCCGCGCCGCTCCCGTCGGCGTGCTCGCGCACGCTGATGCGCACGTTCAGCCAGCGGTCGCCGTCGAGGAGGTCGTCATCCTGCCGCCCGTCGAGGATGTCGCTGCCGCCGCCGCCGAGGAGGATGTCGCCGGAACTGAAGCTGGTGACCCCCTCGCCGAGCAGCGCCTGCATGCCTTCGTACAGGGAAGGGTTGGTCATCTTGCCGAACAGCACCTCGGCGGCGCCGGTCGGGACGACGTCCAGCTTGGTGCCGTGCAGGATGTCGGAGAAGGCGGAGCCGGACAGGCCTTCGACCTGGAAGAACTTGTCCAGGATGCCCTGGTTGGAGCCCGCGACCGGCGGCTCCAGGATCGGATTGAGGGCCAGGTCCGCGGTAACGCCCTCCGTATCGTTGGCGTAGCTGCCCCAGTCGAAGCCGCCGCCGCCGGTGAAGCGGTCCTCGCCATCGGACATCACCATGATGTCGTCGCCGCCTTCGCCCTCGCCCTCGTCGAAGCCGCCGCCCGTGATGAACACGTCGTGGCCGATGATGGTGCCCAGGCCCAGCGGGTCGAAGTTGTCGCCGCCGGCGCCGTCCTGCGTGCCGATCTCGATCCAGTCGTCGCCTTCACCGCCCAGCGTGGGCAGGTTCAGCGGGGAGCCCAGGATGAAGTCGTTGCCCTGGCTGCCGAAGGTGGTGCTGACGTCGTCGCCGGTGATGATGAAGTCGCTGCCATCGCCTCCGATGATGATGTTGAGACCCTTGCCGCCGCTGATCACGTCGTTGCCGGCGTTGCCGTGGAGGACGTCGTCGCCGCCGATGTCGGTGATGATGTCGTCGCCGGCGCCGCCTTCGATCGTGTCGTTGCCGTCGCCGCCCTCGAGCCGGTCGTTGCCGCCGTCGCCCCACAGGGTGTCGTCGCCGATGCTGGCGATCAGCGTGTCGTTGCCTTCGGTGCCGCCGAGGACGACGTGGTCCTCCCCGGTGTAGCGCACGTAGTGGGCATCCGGGCCGGGGGTCGACGGGTCATCCCGGATCACCAGCGGGATCGAAGCGGTGCCGCCCTCGGTCGGGTCGGCGCGGCCGTCGGCGCCGAGGCCGGTGTGCTGGCGGGTCCGATCTGCTTCCAGCGTCCAGGCCGGCAACGAGAAGACGTCGAACGGCAAGTGCGTCGCGTCCGTGTTCTGCATGATCAGCTGGGCGAACGTGTTGTTCTCCAGCTCGGTGCCGAAGTTCAGGCCGGCGGTGCGCGACAGGTAGTAGAAGCGGTCGCCGTTCTGCAGGTTCTCCAGCTGCAGTTCGAACACGAAGTTGAAGGTCGAGCCGAGCAGGCCGCCGAAGGGCATCTGCTCTTCCGCCAGACCGCCGATCCACAGGTCGATGTCGTCGACGCCGGTGGTCGTCACGCCGGCCGGGGTGTTGGCGTAGATGCCCCTGCTGTTCAGGAAGTCCAGGCGGTCGTTTTCGTCCGCGGTGAAGGTCCGGTTCGTGTTGGTGACGGCGTCGTGGATGACGGCGCTGCCGCCCAGCACGAGGGCGGTGGCGATGGCCCGGCGTTCCTCCACCGTGTCCACATCCGCTTCGTGCAGCGCGGCATGGGTGCCGTAGGCCGCGATGAAGTTGATGACCGAAGCTTCGTGCTTCAGGTGCTGCGTCAGGTCGACCCAGCTGATGTACGGGGCCAGCTTGCTCTCGCTCGTCATCTCGAAGAAGCCGCGGCGCGCCTCGTTCAGGGTCGGCACGCCGGTCTCGCGGCCGCGGGCGATGTTGATCGCGGCCAGGTCCAGCGGCAGCCCGAGCAGCGAATTGCGCACGGCGTCGGTGACGAATTCGTCGATCTCGTTGCCGGCCTGGCGCGTCATGCCGCGCACGACGGCGCCGGCGGCCTCTTCGGGCGTCAGTGCGCCGCCGTCATTGAAGGCGACCGGATTGAGGAAGGCCTCGATCAGCGACATGTCGCTGGAGTTGAAGTTCGGGTCGAATCGGTCCACCGATTCCGTGAGCATCGTGTGACCCACGCGGTACACGGCATGCGCGAACTCGGAAAAGATCGCCGGATTGATGTTGACGTTGTAGCCGTCCGGGATGAAAAACTCGTTGATGTTCGGCTGCACGCGGCGGGCGAACTCCTCGAACACCAGGTGCTGGTACTGCATTTCGGTGGCGAAGCGGGCGGCCTGGAACAGGCGTTCGCCGTTCCAGGAGCCATCGGGCAGTTGCCAGGTGTCGATGAAGGTTTCGTCGCCGGTGCCCAGGATCGTGGCCTTGATGGCGTCGATCTGGCGATTGTGTTCCGAGTGGAACACGTGGTGCACGGTGGTCAGCGCGATGTTCTCGTTGCCGCGGCCGTCGCCGGTGATGAAGTGCCGGTCCAGCAGTTCGTCGTCGTAGGTCCCGGCTGGCTGCGGGCCGGCGGCGGGGTCGTTGATGACGTTGTCGTTGTCGGCGACCAGCTGCTGGCCGATGTCCGACACCGGGGAGGCGGAGTGCGCGATGTCGTTCAGGAAGGCATGGCCGGTGCGCAGGCCCAGGCTGCCGTCGATCGTATTGCCGGCATTGGCGGAGACCGTCACCGGCGGCGGGCCGGCCTGGGTCACCACCTGCGGGAAGCCGTTGGGTCCGGGAACGAACTTTCCGTACGGGTCCGTGACCAGCAGCGGCAGGTCGAGGACGTCGCGATCGTCGAGGTCGATGTGCAGCAGGTCGTGCGCCTGGGCCTTCACGTCGGCCCAGGTGGGGAGGCCGCCGTCGGCGCCATTGAGCAGGTTGCCGGTGGCGACCGGGCGGCCGCTGCCATCGAGCACGTACTCGCGCAGGAAGACCTGGTGCGAGGCGTGCGAGGTGTAGGTCTGGTTCTGGTCGACGAAGGGCGTCGTCGCGTTCACGGGGTGTCCGTCGGCGTCCAGCGTGGCGCGCGAGAGCACCATGAAGTTGGTCGGGCTGCCGGCCACGAACAGCGGGTCGTCCGCCTGCAGCGGCATGATCACGAACTCGGTGGCGGTCTTGTTCACCAGGTCGAGGCCGTGGTCGAAGAACTGGCCGAAGAAGGTGAACCAGGAGTTGTAGGAGGCGGACAGGCCCTCGTCAGGCGCGATGTTGGGGATCGTCAGCAGCGTGCCGGGCGGGATCACGTGGCCGTCGAGATCCAGCAGGACGCCGCCTGCGCCTATCGTGCCCTGGCCCGCCTGCACGAACGCCTGGACGGCAGCCGGGTTGCTGCTGGTCATGTCGGCGATCAGGTTGCTGATGATGCGGGGTTCCGGATCCACCAGCGACGGCGGGAGTTGCGGCGGGTTGTTGTTGGCCGGCCGCGGGTTCTGCGGGATCAGGTCGAGGAAGGGCTGGTCCGCGGCGCCGAAGTTCTCATGGCCGGGCACGAGGTTGTTGAACGATCCGTCCACCGTCCTCAGGCCGATCGGCAAGAACGCGGTCGGAACGAGCGTCCTCAGGTCCGCGCCCGCCGCGTGGGCTTCGGCAACCTGGATCTGCTGGAGGATGAATTCCAGATCACCACGGTTCAAATTGGCCATTTCGCTTCTCCTCGCTAGAAAAGGGACCGACGGGCGCGCTTCCTGCGGGCAAAGCCCCTCCGCGCCCGCCACTGGGGCAGGTATGCAGTTGCTGGTCGACCGGACCAGCGACGGATGGGAATGGGAGCGTCCTCAGGGGACGCGCCGGTCAGCGCACCGGTGGTCGCTGTGGCATGGGTTTGGTGCGGCCGGCAAGCGCGAACGCGGCGGCCCGGCCATAGACTGGGCCGCATGGATGGGCGAAGCCGTGGCCGCATTGCGTCCCGGCTCGGCAGCCGATGCCGCCGCCGGGCGCGCGGGCCCGGCATTCAGAAAACACAGCCCGTCCTGAAGGCTTATGCATGGGGCACTCCTCGGACAGCCAAGCTGGCTGCCTCCTCAACTCGCCACCAATCGGTCGAACTCTCCCTCCGGCGTTTTTGTTTGCTTTGCCGAAGCGTTCGAATGTGTTACTTCGTTAACCTCATCGAAACAGGGTTGTAGGTCGAAATGAGTTTCACTGCTAACTCATGACACACTTAGTTACAGTGGTCGCGTTGTGAGAAACTGCCCAGGTTGCGTGAGATGCAACACGCTGCGTCTTGTAAGTCATTGATTTACATCAAGGGTCCCCACAAAGTTCGCATTTTTCTAATCCGACGAACGGTATTCAGTACTTTCCCGAATAATCCTTTCGGCAACGCTTCCGGGCGTGAGGAAGGTCACTGCCGGCGCTCTCCAATGGCAGATAGCGCGTCGAAAATGCGTGCGCTGCGTGGGTGGGAGCCAGCTTTTGTTTCCTGGCGCCGCGCGCCTGGCCTGATACACCTCAGCGCCGCGCGAACTCCGGCTGCTCGAAATGCGCCACGCGCGTCGATCGCCCCAGCAGGCAGACTTCGCGGAACTGATACAGGAAGGCGGCGGTCGGCGCCGCGATCCAGCCGCTGCCCACCGGCATGCGCAGCATCGGGTGCACGCTGTCGTGGCAGGGTTCCAGCATGGGAGCGTCGGCGCGCAGGAATTCGGCGAGCGGGATGCGGTGGATGCTCGCCACTTCGCCCGCGTTGGGCGCCAGCAGGCGCGCCTCGCCGCCCCACACGACCACCGGGGTGATCGCGAATCCCGAGTGGGTCACGTAGTCGTCGAGGCGCCCGAGGATCGCTGCCGGCCCGAGTTCCAGGCCCACTTCCTCGTGCAGCTCGCGCAAGGCCGCCTGTTCGGCCGCCTCGCCCGCATCCATGCGCCCACCAGGGAGGGCCCACTGCCCCGCGTGGGCGCGCAGACCGGTGGCGCGCCGCGTGAGCAGGATGGCGGCCTCGCGGCTCCAGCCCACCGGTGCGGGCACGTCGGCGAGCCGCGCGCCGTCCCCTTCTTCGATCAGCGTCAGGGCAACGGCGGCGGGGCGCCGGCTGCCAGGCGTTGCGTGCAAGGGTACGAATGGCTGCAAAGCCTGGTGGATGCGTGCCCGCAGCACGTCGTCCAGGAGCAGGGCGGGCGCACGGCCGGCGCCGGGCATCACCACAGCGACTGCACGGCGCTGGCGAACGCCTCGGGTTCACGCGGGAACGCCACGTCTCGTCCGGCGACGCACACGCGCGCCATGGGCGCGCGCGGCGACGAGAAGACCAGCGCGTCGAGCAACTGTGGCAAGGGCACGCCCAGCAACGCGGGCGACTGCAGGTCGGGCAGGCAGAAATCCGCCCGCTCGCCGACCGCTAAGCCGCCCAGGCGCAGTCCGGCCGCGCCGCTGCCGCCGGCCAGTGCCTGCCCGAACAGCGCACCACCGGAGCTCTCCTGCCCCACGGCACGGGCGGCGACATTGCGCTGCCGCAGCACCAGGCGCTGGGTGTATTCGAGCAGCCGCAGTTCCTCGCACCAGTCGCGCGTGACGTGGCTGTCCGAACCGATGCACCAGCGCCCCTCCAGCTCCAGCCAGGTTCCCAGGTCGAACACGCCGTCTCCCAGGTTGGCTTCGGTGCTGGGGCACAGCACGATGCAGGCCTCGGCCTCGCGCAGGCCCTGCAACTCGGCGACGGTGCCGTGCGTGGCGTGCACCAGGCTCCACCGGGCGTCGAGATCGACATGTTCCAGCAGCCATTCGATGGGCCGCTGCCAGTGGCGCGCCAGGCACTCGCGGATCTCGGCCCGTTGCTCCGCGATGTGCAGGTGCACCGGCATGGCTGCGGCACGCGCGGCGGCGGCCGTCTCGCGCAGCGCGCCTTCGTCGACGGCGCGGGTCGAATGCAGCGCGATGCCGCAGGTCAGGCGCGGTCCCCCCTCGCGGCGCAGCTTTTCCGCGATCCGCAGCACGAACTCCGGCGTCGAGGCGAAGCGGCGCTGGTCCTCGCGCAGCCCGCCGGCGCCGAATCCCGAGCGCATGTACAGGGTGGGCAGCAGCGTGAGGCCGATGCCGGCGTGCTGCGCAGCGCGCACGAGCGCCAGCGACATTTCCAGCGGATCGGCATAGGGCCGGCCATCGACGTCCTGGTGCAGGTAGTGGAACTCGCAGACGTGCGTGTACCCGGCCTGCAGCAGCTCGGTGTAGAGGAAGGCCGCGATCGCCTCGAGCTGCTGCGGCGTGATGCGCAGCGCCGCGGCGTACATGCGGTCGCGCCAGCTCCAGAAGTCGTCGGCGCCGGCTGCGCTGCGTTCGGTGAGGCCGGCAATGGCGCGCTGGAACGCGTGGCTGTGCCCGTCGACCAGCCCCGGCAGGATGGGGCCCGCCAGCACCTCGGCGCCCTGGGCACCGTCGCACTCCACCCGCACATCGGACCAGGCGCCGTCCGCGCCGGCGACCAGCAGCACGTCGCGCGCCCAGTCGCCGGCGATCCAGGCGTGCGGTGCGAAGAACCGGCGCCCTTCAGCCATACAGCTTGCGGCAGGCCGCGAGCGCCGCCTCGACCATCGCGCGCACCACCGGCTGCACCTGCGAGGCGCGCTGCGCGATCCAGTCGTAGGGCGGCTCCTCGCGCATGTAGGTGCACTGGCACATCTCCAGCTGCACGGCGTGCACGTGTTCGGCGGGCCGCCCGTACCGGCGCGTGATGTAGCCGCCCTTGAAGCGGCCATCGAGCACGTGCGTGTAGCGCGGGTAGCCGGCGGCCGCCCGCACCACCGCCGCGGCCACGGTCGGCGCGGCGCTCTGGCCGCCGGCCGTGCCGATGTTCAGGTCCGGCAGGCGGCCCTCGAACAGCCACGGGATCTCGGAGCGGATGCTGTGGGCATCCCACAGCAGCACGAAACCGTGTTGGCGCCGCAGGCGGTCCAGCGTGCCTTGCAGCGCGTCGTGATAGGGCTGCCAATACTGCTGCAGGCGTTCGCCTCGTTGCGCCTCGGCGGGCGCCGCGCCTTCGCGGTACAGCGGCTCGCCGTTGAAGAAGCGGGTGGGGCACAGCTCGGTGTTGGCGGCGCCTGGGTACATCGGCTGGTCGTCCGGCGGCCGATTCAGGTCGATCACATAGCGCGAATGCAAGGGTTGCAGGATGCTGGCCCCCAGATCCCTGGCGAAGGCATAGAGGCGATCGAGGTGCCAGTCGGTGTCCTCCATGGCGAGCGCGCGTTCCACGTAGCCGCCGCGCAGCGCCTCGGGAATCCCGGTGCCCATGTGCGGGATGCTCACCAGCAGCGGCGCGCTGCCCTGGTGCAGTCGGAAGCTCATGCGATGCGTCCTTCGATCACGGTGGTGCGCCGGGGATTGAAGCCCACCGCGTAGCAGAGTTCGGCAGGATGACGCGCATCCCACAGCACGAAGTCGGCGCGCAGGCCGGGGGCCAGCACGCCGCGGTCGTCCAGCGCCAGGGCGCGCGCCGCGTTGCGCGTCACGCCGGCCAGGGCCTCCTCGGGCGTGAGGCGGAACAGCGTGCAGCCCATGTTCAGCATCAGGAGCAGGGAGGTACATGGCGAGGTCCCCGGATTGCAGTCGGTGGCCAGCGCCATCGGCACCCGGTGCTCGCGCAGCAGCGCGATCGGCGGAACGCGGGTCTCGCGCAGGAAGTAGAAGGCGCCCGGCAGCAGCACCGCGACGCTGCCGGCCTGCCCCATGGCGCGCGCTCCGGTGTCGCTGAGCCACTCCAGGTGGTCGCAGCTCAAGGCGCCGAAGGACGCAGCGAGCGCCGCGCCCTGGCTGTCGCTCAGCTGCTCGGCGTGCAGCTTCACGGGAAGGTCCAGCGCCTGCGCCGCGTCGAACACCCGCCGCGTCTGCGCCGCGGAAAAGCCGATGCGCTCGCAGAACGCATCCACCGCATCCGCGAGGCCTTGCGCATGCAGCGCGGGCAGCATGCGGCACACCGCGTCGACGTAGTCCTCCGGCCGGCCGTCGAACTCGGGCGGCACGGCATGTGCGCCGAGAAAGGTCGTGCGCACGGTCACCCCTTCGCTGGCGCCGAGGCGGCGCGCCACCCGCAGGCACTTCGCCTCCTCGGCCAGGGAGAGACCGTAGCCGGACTTGATCTCGATCGTGGTCACGCCTTCGTCGCACAGCGCGCGCAGGCGACGGCGCGACTGCGCGAACAGGCTCTCCTCGTCGGCCGCGCGCGTCGCCCGCACGGTCGCCAGGATGCCGCCGCCGGCACGTGCGATCTCTTCGTAGCTCGCGCCGTTCAGCCGCGCCTCGAATTCGGCCGCGCGGTCGCCGCCGTAGACCAGGTGCGTGTGGCAGTCGATCAGCCCGGGCGTGACGAGCGCGCCCTGCGCATCGTGTTCCACCGCGGCATCGTCGAGCGCCAGCGGCAGTTCCTTGCGTGCCCCGACCCAGGCGATGCGGCCGTCCTGCACCGCCAGGGCGCCATCCTCGATCAGGCCGTAGGGCGTGGCCGCGCCCACCGCGAGGGTGGCGACGCGGGCATTCGTCCACAGCTGCAGGCCCTCCGTGCGCATGCGTCCCATCGTATCCTCGCGAGGCGGGGCCTCGTGTCCCGCGGGAGCCCGACCATGTCCGATCTCTCGCAACCCCCGTCGCTCGCCGCCGGCGCCCGCCCGGTGCGGGCACCGCAAGGCACCCAGCTGAGCTGCGCCAACTGGCAGATCGAGGCGGCCTTCCGCATGATCCAGAACAACCTGGATCCGGCCGTCGCCGAAAGGCCGGACGAACTCGTGGTGTACGGCGGCATCGGCAAGGCGGCCCGCAACTGGCCGGCTTTCGAGGCGATCCTCGCCAGCCTGCGCGGCCTGCAGCCGGACGAGACCTTGCTGGTCCAGTCCGGCAAGCCCGTCGGCGTCTTCCGCACCCACGCCGGTGCGCCGCGCGTGCTGATCGCCAACTCGAATCTGGTGCCGAAGTGGGCGACCTGGGAGCACTTCAACGAACTGGACCGCAAGGGCCTGATGATGTACGGCCAGATGACGGCCGGCAGCTGGATCTACATCGGCAGCCAGGGCATCGTGCAAGGGACCTACGAAACCTTTGCCGAGGCCGGCCGCCAGCACTATGGCGGCGACCTCGCGGGCCGCTGGATCCTCACGGCGGGCTTGGGCGGCATGGGCGGCGCGCAGCCGCTCGCGGCCTCGTTCGCCGGCGCCTGCTCGCTCACCATCGAATGCCAGCCTTCGCGCATCGCGTTCCGCCTGCGCACCCAGTACCTCGACAAGGAAGCGAAGGACCTCGACGAAGCCCTGGCGCTCATCGCCCACCACACGGCACGCAAGGAGGCCGTGTCGATCGGCCTGTGCGGCAACGCCGCCGAGATCGTCCCGGAGCTGGCCCGGCGCGCCCAGGCGGGCGGCCCGCGGCCGGACATCGTGACCGACCAGACCTCGGCGCACGACATCATCAACGGCTACCTGCCGATCGGCTGGAGCGTGGAGCAATGGCAGGCGGCGCAGAAAGACCCGGGCCAGCATGCGGCCCTGAGGCAGGCGGCCGGCGAATCCTGCGCCGAGCACGTGCGCGCGATGCTCGCCTTCCACGCCCTGGGCATTCCGACCGTGGACTACGGCAACAACCTGCGCCAGGTGGCGCAGGATTTCGGCGTCGCCGACGCCTTCGCCTATCCGGGCTTCGTGCCGGCGTACATCCGGCCGCTGTTCTGCCGCGGCGTCGGCCCCTTCCGCTGGGTCGCGCTCTCGGGCGATCCGCAGGACATCCACCGGACCGACGCCCGGATGAAGGAGCTGTTCCCGCGCAACGCGTCCCTGCACCGCTGGCTGGACATGGCCGCCTCGCGCATCCGGTTCCAGGGGCTGCCGGCGCGCATCTGCTGGATCGGGCTGGGCGAGCGGCACCTCGCCGGGCTTGCCTTCAACGAGATGGTCCGGAGCGGCGAACTGAAGGCGCCGATCGTGATCGGCCGCGACCACCTCGATAGCGGCTCGGTGGCCTCGCCGAACCGCGAGACCGAGGCGATGGCCGACGGCAGCGACGCGGTGAGCGACTGGCCGCTGCTCAACGCGCTGCTCAATACCGCCAGCGGCGCCACCTGGGTCAGCTTCCACCACGGCGGCGGCGTCGGCATGGGCTATTCGCAGCACGCCGGCGTGGTGGTCGTGTGCGATGGCACTGACGAGGCGGCGGAGAAGATCCGGCGCGTTCTGTGGAACGACCCGGCCACCGGCGTGATGCGGCACGCCGACGCGGGCTACGAGAGCGCCCGGGCCTGCGCCCGCGAACACGGGCTGAAGCTGCCCATGCTGGAATGAGCCAGGGCGAGGTGCTGCAAGCCGGCGGGTTCACGCTGGCCCAGATTCGCAGGCTCTGGGAAGCGCCGGAGCTGCCGCGCGTGACGCTGGATCCGTCCTGCCGCGGGGCGATCCGCGCCGGTGCCGAGACGGTGCGGCGCGCCGCCGCCGGCGATGCGCCCGTGTATGGCGTCAACACCGGCTTCGGCAAGCTGGCCAGCACCCGCATCGCGCGCGAGGACCTGGCCTTGCTGCAACTGCGGCTGCTGCGCTCGCATGCCGTCGGCGTCGGCCCGGCGCTGCCGGCGCGCGTGGTGCGCCTCGTCCTGCTGCTCAAGGCGGCGAGCCTGGCGCGCGGCTACTCGGGCGTGCGCGAGGAGGTGGTCGACGGCTTGCTCGCGCTGCACAACCGCGGCCTGGTGCCGGTGGTGCCGGCCCAGGGTTCGGTCGGTGCTTCCGGCGACCTGGCGCCGCTCGCGCACCTGGGCCTGCTTCTCATCGGCGAGGGCGAGGCCTTCGTCGGCGGCGAGCGCATGCCGGGCGCGCAGGCGCTGGCGCACGTCGGCCTGGCGCCGCTGCAGCTCGGACCCAAGGAGGGCCTGGCGCTGATCAACGGCACGCAGGTCTCGACGGCGCTGGCGCTCGATGCGCTGCTGGCGGCCGACCGCCTGTTCGAGGCCGCCGTGATCACCGGCGCGCTGACGCTGGATGCCGCCCGCGGCAGCGACGCGCCCTTCGATCCCCGCATCCACGCCTTGCGCGGCCAGCCGGGGCAGGTCGATTGCGCCGCCGCCTACCGTGCCCTGCTGGTCGGCAGCGAGATCCGCCGCTCGCACCTGGAGCAGGACGACCGGGTGCAGGATCCCTACTGCCTGCGCTGCCAGCCGCAGGTGATGGGCGCGTGCCTGGACCAGATGCGCCATGCCGCGCAGGTGCTGCTGCGCGAGGCCAATGCGGTGACCGACAACCCGCTGGTGTTCGCCGACGGGGGCGCGATGCTCTCGGGAGGCAACTTCCACGCCGAGCCGGTGGCGCTGGCCTGCGACGGCCTGGCGCTGGCCATCGCCGAGATCGGCGCCATCGCCGAACGGCGCGTGGCGATGCTGGTCGACACGGTGGTGTCGCGCCTGCCGCCCTTCCTCACGCCCGAGCCGGGGCTCAACTCCGGCTTCATGATCGTGCACGTCACGGCGGCGGCGCTCGCCTCGGAGAACAAGTCGCTGGCGCATCCCGCCAGCGTCGACAGCCTGCCGACCTCGGCCAACCAGGAGGACCATGTGAGCATGGCGACCTTCGCGGCCCGCAGGTTGCAGCCCATGCTCGCGAACACTGCGCACATCGTCGCCATCGAGTTGCTGGCGGCGGCACAGGGCATCGAGTTCCTGCGACCGCTGGAAAGCGCGCCGGCGCTCGAAGGTGTGTTGCGCCTGGTGCGCAGCATCTCGCCCGCGATGGTGGCCGACCGCAGCCTGGCGCGGGACATCGAGGCGGTGCACCACCTGGTGGCGGCCGGCGACGTCGGCCATGCCACCGAAAGGCAGATCGCGGAGCTGCAGGCGCTGCGGATCGGGTGAGGGCTCAGCCGGAAACGGCGGGCAGGTTCGGGAGGGCGAGGGTTCCCAGGTCCGCCGGCATGCGGTGGTCCAGGGCGGCGGAGACGCCCAGGCACACGATGGTGGCGGCCAGCGCCTGCTTCCAGGCGAACCGCTGGGCCAGGCGCCCGCGCAGCCTGGCGACGGGCGAGAGGGGCACGCGCTTGACCGCAGGCTCGGCGGGCACGCGCCAGCCCAGGTCGATGCGCTCCAGCGCACCTTGGGCCTGGAGGGCGGTGATCAATTCGGAGGCGCCGGCGAGGTCGAGTCCGGTCTGGGAGAGCAGCCAGCCGGCGGTGACCGGCCCCAGCGTCATGCGGCTGCAAGCGCCAAGCACCCGCGCGGTCCGGAGGGGCTCCGGAATCCGCGGCCAGTGTTTCAGGCGGTAAGCATGACTCCCATCGAACGCGTCTTCTGCCGGAAGTGGCCTCTTTTCGTGCCCGTACATCTGGTTTCTTCCTTTACGCAGAGCGGAAGTGTGCCCGCCATGGTCGGGCAGCGCCAGATGACGGTTTGCCTAGGCCCTGTCAGCCACTTCCTTACGGGAAGCTGATGAACGGTCGCTCGCCCGTCGTGGGAGCAAGTTCCACCGCCTGCCGCAGCGCTTCAACCAGGCTGCGCTCGTCGGCGACGCCCTTGCCGGCGATGTCGAAGGCCGTGCCGTGGTCGACGGAGGTGCGCACGAAGGGCAGGCCCACCGTGACGTTCACCCCCGCGTCCAGGCCCAGCACCTTCACCGGGCCGTGGCCCTGGTCGTGGTACATCGCGACCACCAGGTCGAAATCACCGCGCAGCGCGCGGTAGAACAGCGTGTCGGCCGGCAGCGGGCCCTGCACGTCCCAGCCCCGGGCCCGGCAGACTTCCACGGCCGGCTGGATCTTGCTTTCCTCCTCGCCGCGGCCGAACAGGCCGTTCTCGCCGGCATGCGGGTTGATGCCGCACACGCACACCCGGGGCGCCGCAACGCCGGCGCGCTGCAGCAGGGTGTAGCCGCGGGCGATGGTGCGTTCCACCAGCCCCGGCTCGATGCGCTCCACGGCGTCGAGCAGGCCGATGTGCGTGGTGACGTGGATGACGCGCAGGCGCGGCGCCATCAGCAGCATCGAGACCTCGGGCGTGCCGGTCAGCTGCGCCAGCATCTCCGTATGGCCCGGGTAGCGATGGCCGGCGGCGTGCAAGGCCTCCTTGTTCAGGGGCGCCGTGCAGATGGCCGAGAGTTCGCCGGCCAGCGCGAGCCGCACGGCCTGGGCGATGTAGGCATAGGCGGCGGCGCCGCCGGCCGGCTGCAGGCGCCCGAAAGGCAGCGCGCTGGTGGCCTCGCCCACGCGCAGGCAATGCACCACGCCGGGCGTCTTGCGGACTTCGGCGCAGCGCTGCACCTCGCGCACCTCGACCGCGCTGCCCGTGAGATGCGCCGCCTGCTCCAGCCGCTGCGGGTCGCCCAGCACCACGGCGGCCATCCGCGCGTGGATGTCCGGGCGCGCCAGCGCCTTGACGATGACCTCGGGGCCGACGCCGCACGGGTCGCCCATGGTGATGCCGATGAGGGGTTGTGTCATGCCTTGTTTCCGGGGGTGGGCTGGCCGCCGCTCACGTTGCGCAGGTGGCGCAGCACGCGCACCAGGGATTGGCTGTCGCCGAAGCCGCCGGCCTTGGTGACGACGAAGCGGGCGCCGTCACGGCTCAGGCAGATGCCCGGCTCCAGTTCGCCCAGCACCTGCAGCCGTTCGACGCCGAGCCGGTCCAGCACCGCCCGGGCCGTGTCGCCGCCGGTCAGCACCAGGGTCGACGCGCGCCGCAGCAGCGGTTCCGCAGCTTGCGCCATGCGATGGACCAGCATGCGCGAGGATGCGGCCGGCGCGGTGCCGGAGACGGCCAGCACCACCGGGGCGCCGCGTTCGGCGCAGGCCTGCGCCGTGGCGACGGTCTCGGCCACCACGGCGGGGCTCTCCAGCCACGTCGACGGATCGAGGCGGGCCACGTGCACGTCCGCCTGGCTCGCCAGCTCGTCGACCTGCTGGGTCGTCACGGCCGAAAAACTGCCGATCACCGCCACGATCGGCGGATGGTCGCGGCTGGGCGCCAGCATCGGATGATCCCGTCCGCCGGCCTGCAGCAGCTCGGTGGCCAGTGCCTTGCACAGGCCGGCCGCCCCCACGGCCAGCAGCCGCACACTGCGCGAGACGATCACGATGGCCAGCGCGAGCCGGCGCAGGTCCTCAGCGTCGCTCGCGTCGACGACGATCACGCGGGTGCCCTGTTCCAGCCGGCACAGCAATTCGCGCGCCAGTGCGGCGGCGGTCTGGCCCTGCGGCGGGTGCAGCAGCAGCGCCTCGGGGTCCACCGGCGCGAGCAGCCCGATCAGGTTGAGCGGTTGCCCGGTGGCGTCCAGCCGCGCCTGCCCGTGCACGTGCAGCACGCCCTGCCTGAGCGTACGCCCCTGCGTGGGCAGCGCCGGGCAGACGATCGCGGCTTGGACGGCCTCGGGCACATCGAGCACGGCGCGCAGCTCGTCGGCCAGGTGGCCGCGCAGGGTGGAATCGATCTTCTTGAACAGCAGGTCGCCGCCCGCGCGGTGCGAGCTCGCGTCGCGCACGATGGCTGCCACGCGGGCCACGGCGACGGGCGCTTCGTGGACCCGGGTGTCGCTGTCGACCACCCAGTTGCCGCCCACCGGCAGCGGGCCCGTCACCACCAGCGGCGCCGGGCTGACCGAGGCCTGCGCGAGCGCCGCCGCGCACTCGGCGGCACCCGAAAGATCGTCGGCGATGACCTGCAGGCAACGGGACATGGAACGGGACTCGCGGCAACTGTTCAATCCCGCCAGTATCCCCGAGCGCCGGGGCCTTCCCGTGGCCGGGATGTGACACTTCCCCTTGCGCCGCCGGCCTGCCTGGCCGATAACCTCGTGCCATGAACGCGCCCATCTCCCACGCCCGGCTGCTGCCTCATGTGGACCAGCAGGAGATCCCGCCTGCGCTGCTGCAGGCCTTGCAGGCCCGCTTCGGCCAGCGCCTGTCCACCGCGATGGCGGTGCGCGAGCAGCACGGCCGCGACGAATCACCCTTCGCCGTGCCGCCGCCCGGCGCCGTGCTGTTCGCGGAGAGCACGGCCGACGTCTCCGATGCAGTGGCGCTGTGCAGCCAGTACCGCACGCCGGTGATCCCGTATGGCGCCGGCTCCTCGATCGAGGGCCACCTGCTGGCCGTGCGCGGCGGCCTCAGCATCGACGTGAACCGCATGAACCGCGTGCTCGCCGTCGATGCCGACGACCTCACCGTGACGGTGCAGCCGGGCGTCACGCGCAAGCAGCTGAACGAGGCGATCCGCGACACCGGCCTGTTCTTCCCGATCGATCCGGGCGCGGACGCCTCCCTCGGCGGCATGAGCGCCACGCGCGCCTCCGGCACGAACGCGGTGCGCTACGGCACCATGCGCGAGAACGTGCTGGCGCTGCAGGTGGTGACGGCCAGCGGCGAGGTGATCCGCACCGGCACCCGGGCGAAGAAGTCCTCCGCCGGCTACGACCTCACGCGCCTGTTCGTCGGCAGCGAGGGCACGCTGGGGCTGATCACCGAAGTCACGCTGCGCGTGTATCCGCTGCCCGAGGCGATCTCGGCGGCGGTGTGCTCCTTCCCCACCATCGCCGACGCCGTGCAGGCCACCATCGAGACGATCCAGCTCGGCGTGCCGATCGCGCGGGTGGAACTGATCGACGCCAACAGCGTGCGGATGGTCAACGCGCACAGCAAGCTGGCGCTGCGCGAGGAGCCGATGCTGCTGATGGAGTTCCACGGCTCCCCCGCCGGCGTGCAGGAGCAGGCCGGGACGGTGCAGGAGATCGCCGCCGGCCACGGCGGCAAGGCCTTCGAATGGGCCACCACGCCGGAGGAGCGCACCCGCCTGTGGACGGCGCGGCACAACGCCTATTTCGCCGCCGTCCAGTCGCGCCCCGGCTGCCGCTCGATCACGACCGACACCTGCGTGCCGATCTCGCGGCTGGCCGACTGCCTGCTGGAATCGGTGGCGGAGGCCGATGCCAGCGGCATCCCGTACTTCCTGGTGGGCCACGTCGGCGACGGCAACTTCCATTTCGGCTACCTGGTGGACCCGGCGAACGAGCGCGAGTGCGACCGCGCCGAGGCGCTGAACGAACGCCTGATCGCGCGCGCCCTCGCCATGGAAGGGACCTGCACCGGCGAGCACGGGATCGGCCTGCACAAGATGCAGTTCCTGGAGGAGGAGGCCGGCCCCGGTGCGGTGGACATGATGCGCACGATCAAGCGCGCGCTCGATCCGCACAACATCCTGAATCCGGGGAAGATCTTCGCGGATTAGTGCGGAGGTCTAGGCTGCTCGGCGAAACCGACCCGGACCGAATGCGAAGGCGAGAGGGCTTCCACCGCAGGCGATTGCGTTGCGGTGCCGCGCTGCGCTCGTTGCCTTCGGTCCGGCACAGGACGGCTTTGTCCGCCTCACTCCATGTCCCCCGGCGCGGTTGAGAGCACGGGCCTTGGCTGATAAGGCGCCCGCGCTCCTCCTTTACTTCCGGAGTCGGACAAAGCCGTCCTGCGCCTGCGGCGTTGCATGTTGGAGCAGCCGTTGCCCCGGGGTCAGCCAGGAGCGCAGCGCTACGATGCTCCTCAGGGGCCGGACCGGAGGCGACGCCGCTCATCCCTCGGCGCGGCACCCCCGGTCACCGCGCCAGCTACTCCGCGTAGCCCTCGATCGTCATCGGCAGCCGGGCCTGCACCAGCGTCCCGCGGCCAGGCGTGCTGCGGACCACCATGGAGCCGCGCAGCAGTTCGACCCGCTCGCGCATCCCGGCCAGGCCGAGGTGGCCCGGCGGCGCGGCGCCGGCCGTGTCGAAGCCGCAGCCGTTGTCGCCCACCTCCACCAGCACCGAGTCGGCGTCGCAGGACAGGTCGACCTTCAGGGCCGAGGCGCCGCCGTGGCGCAGGCCGTTGCCCAGCGCTTCCTGGATCAGGCGGTACATCGTGGTCTTCACGGGCCCGGCGGGCTGGCCGCTGCCGCCGCCACCGCCGTTGGACACCGTGATGTGCGAGCCGGTCTTGCGCTCGAAGTCCTGGGCGGCGCGCTGCACCACGCCGAAGGCGTCGAGGCGATCGATCTCCGGCAGCTGCAGCCCCACGCAGGTGGCGCGCAGCTCGCGCATGGCCGATTGCAGCGCGGCGCGCACCAGCGCGGCCTCCTCGCCGTTGCCATGCGCCTCGCATTTGCGCGCGAGCGACTCGAACTGCATGAGGCCCAGCGCCAGGTCCTGGGCGGCGCCATCGTGCAGGTCGGCGGCGATCTGGCGCAGGAACTGGTCGTTCAGCGTGGTCGTGCGCACGGCGGTCAGCCGGATGTGGTCGCTCAGCTCCTGGTTCCTCTTCAGCACCCCGGACAACTCCGCCACCTTGGCCCGCAGCTGCTCGCGCTGCGAATCGATGGTCTCGCTGCCGCGGCGCACCACGCCGAACAGCAGCAGGTACATGGCCAGCATGATCCCGCCCACCACCAGCCAGCTGCCGATCTGGGCTGTCCGCACCTCCTGCGCCATCTCGTCGGTGGTCTGGTAGAACTCGGCCACCGCCAGCACGGTGCCGCGGCCGGCGGCGTGCACCGGGCTGTAGGTTTCGAGCAGGCGCTTCCAGCGCGTGCGCTCGAGCTCGTTCTCGCTCTCGTCGAGCTCGCTGAGGCCCGACTGCACCCGCCCCTGGAAGGCGCTGGCCAGGCCTTCGTCGATGGGATATTGACGCCCGATCAGGGCCGGGTTGGTGCTGTAGACGATGCGGCCGCGCGCGTCCCAGATCTTGAAGGCGACGATCTTGCGACCGAGCGGCGTCTCCGTCATCAGCCGGTCGAGCGCGGCCCGGTCTTCCGGTCTCAGGTCGCCGCCGGGTTGCAGGTGCTGCAGGTGCGGCGCGATGAAGCTGTCGACGTAGAGGCTCGTGACCCCGGCGATGCGGTTGCTCACCCCGCGCTCGATGGCCGTGCCGACATACCAGCCGAGCGCCAGCATCCCGAGCAGCACGATCGGGAAACTGGCGACCAGGAACTGGCGCGAGAGGGTCAGGGGCGAACGCAGGGGCATGGCGTCCCGCGAACTTAACCCGACGGTACTAAGGTGGGGAGGCACCAAAGTGCCGCCTTGACCCGCAAAGGAGCAGGGACTTCCCCCTAGGACCCGGCTTCTAGACCGTCCGCCGCGCCGCCGCTGCCGCCGCGATCTCCGGCGGCAGGCGCTTGAGCAGCCAGCGGATCGCCAGCGGCACCAGCACCAGGTCGTCGAGCGCGCCGACGAAGGGGATCGCATCCGGGATCAGGTCGATCGGCGAGAGCACGTAGAGCACGACCAGCACGGCGCCGATCTTGAGCCACCGGGGGGCGGCGGGGTGCCGCAGCGCGAACCACAGCTGCCGCGCGTCGCCGCGCACCAGGGTCCACAAGAGGGTCAGGCGTTTCCACATGGCTGGTTGCTTCCGGTGAAGGCCCCCCACGGGGCCGTGCGACGGCTCACTTGGCACCCCGGCGGCCCATTGCAAGGCACGCACGGGCCATGGTGCCACCGCAATGGCCCAGGTGCAATTTCTTCACGGTGCCGGCAGGGTGATGTCGACGCGCGCGCCGCCCAGCCCCGAGCGAAGCAGCTTCAGCTCCCCGCGGTGGCTCGCCACCAGGTCGTTGACGACGGCCAGCCCGACGCCATGCCCGGGCACGCGCTCGTCGCCGCGCACGTGCAGCTGCAGCACCGAATGCGTGTCGCTGAAGCCGGGGCCGTCGTCGTCCACCTGGATGCGCAGGCGCTCGCCCTCGCGCCAGGCGCGCACCAGCACCTGCTGGCGCGCCCATTTGGCGGCGTTGTCCAGCAGGTTGCCCATCATCTCGAACACGTCGCCCTGGTCGATGCGCCAGGCGAGGTCGGTGGGGCAGTCGAGGCGGAACTCCAGCCCCTTGTCGGCATACACCTTGGAGAGGGCCTCCCGGATGCGCTCCAGCACGGGCGCGAGCGTCACCGGCGGGGCGAAGCGCGTCGCGCCGCCGGCCGCGGCCCGCCCGAGCTGGTGCTGCACGATGTCGTCCATGCGCCTGACCTGCTGCGTGACGGCCTCGGGCAGGCGCGCGGGTTCCTGCAGCGCGCTGCGCAGGACCGCCAGCGGGGTCTTCAGGCTGTGTGCCAGGTAGCTCAAGGCCTCCTTGTAGCGGGTCTGGCGCACCCGTTCCTGCTGGATCAGCGTGTTCAGGTTGTCGGTGAGGCCGGAAAGCTCCGTCGGGTAGCGGCCCTCGATCTTCGCCTGCTCGCCCGCCTCCACGCGCCGGATCTCGCCCGCCACGCGCCGCAGCGGCGCCAGGCCCCATTGCAGCAGCAGCACCTGTGCCACCAGCAGCAGCACGCCGGCCGAGCCCAGCCAGGCCCAGAGCGTGCGCGCGAACACGGCCACCTCGTGCCGGTATTCGGACTCGTCCTCCAGCACCGACAGGACCAGATGGGCGGGGCGCGGGCCGGCCTGCCAGTTGACGGCATAGCTCAGGGCCAGGTAGCTGCGCTCGCCGTCCTGCAGCGTCTCGGTGCGCAGCTGGCCGGTTTCCAGCGTGTCGCGGAACGGCGGCTGCACGCCCACGCTGGACGCCGAGCGCCATTGCTCGCGGCGGCCGGTGTTGGCGATGCTGGCGTACAGGCCGGAGCCGGGCAGCGACAGGCGCGCATTGCCCAGGGCGGTCGGCATCACCAGCGCCCCGGACGCATCCACTTCCGCGCGCGACAGCAGCAGGTCCACCGTGCCGTGCAGGCTGGCGTAGTGGGCCGCGCGCACGCTGTCCGCATGGGCGCGCTGCACGGCGATGCCGGCGGCGGCGATGAAGAACACCAGCACCAGCGCGGCGCCGAGGAGGAGTCGGGCCCGGAGCGAATAGCCGGGGGTCATCCCAGGGTGAAGCCCGGCGTCATTCCAGCGTGAAGCGGTAGCCGCGCCCACGCAGGGTTTCGATCGGCGCCAGGGTGCCGTCGGGATCGAGCTTGCGCCGCAGCCGGCCGACCAGCACTTCCAGCACGTTGCTGTCGCGGTCGTCGCCGTGCGGATAGAGGTAGTCCGACAGTTCCTGCTTGGTCACCACGCGCGCGCGCTCGCGCACCAGGTATTCGAGCAGGCGGTATTCGTAGGCCGTGAGGTCCAGCGGCGCATCGTGCAGCTTCACGGCCTGGGCCGAGAGGTCGAGGCTCAGGGGCCCGAGCGTGAGCACGTCGGTGGTCGCCTTGAGCGAGCGGCGCAGCAGGGCCTTCACGCGCGCCGCCAGCTCCGGGTATTCGAAGGGCTTGACCAGGTAGTCGTCGGCGCCGGCTTCCAGGCCCAGCACCTTGTCCTGCCAGGTGCTGCGCGCGGTGAGGATCAGGATCGGCATCGCGCGGCCGTCGGCGCGCAGCTTCTGCACGATGGACAGGCCGCTCAGCTTGGGCAGCCCGAGATCGACGATCGCCAGGTCGAAGGGGAATTCCTGGGCCATGTAGAGGCCCTCCTCGCCGTCGACGGCGCCGTCGACCCGGTAGCCGTCTTGCTCCAGCTGGCGCTGCAGCGTCAGGCGCAGGGCCGCTTCATCCTCGATCAGCAGCAGGCGCATGGCTCAGACCGGGCGGCCCGTCGCCACGTCGATCAGCACCACCCGCACCTCGCCGGCCGCGGTGACGATCTTGACCCGCCAGACCGGCCGGTTGCCGGCATCGGCGCGCTCCACCGCCAGCACCCGGCCCTGGCTCACGCGCTGCGCGATCGCGGCCGCGTCGTCGCGGCTGACGTCGGCCCAGGCGGGCAGCGCGGCAGCCACGGCGGCAGCGAGGATCAGCTTGCGAACGAGGTCCATGGGCGGCGGTGGGCAGTCGGGGTCAGCGGCGGAATTCGGGCTCGAGCGGCGTGACGGACACGCGCACCGGGATGGTGGATCCCGGCTGCTCGCGCATCACCGTCGAGGCTTCCTGGCCGCGGTAATCATAGATGACGCGATACCCGGTCAGGCGGTTCTGCTGGTCGTAGACGGTGCGGCAGTTGCGCACTTCGCGCGCTTCCGGGGCGGGCGCCGCGACGGCCGTGCCGCTGTTGGCGAGGCGGTCGCCGGTGAGGGCGCCGATCACTGCGCCGGCGGCGGTGGCGGCTTCCCGGCCATGGCCCTTGCCGACCTGGTTGCCGAGCAGGCCACCGGCCACGCCACCGATGATGGCGCCGCCGTAGCCGCCGCTGGGAGCGGCAGCGCGGGGTTGTTCCTGCACCCACTGGCTGGTGCATTCCTGGCGCGGCGTCTGGACCACTTCGTACTGGGGTTCGACGGCGCGCACGCGGGCCTGGTCGGTGAAGCTCTGCGCTTGCGCAGTGGCGGCGGCCAGGGTGGCGAGCAGGAGGGCGGGAGCAAGGGCGGTGCGTTTCATGGAGGACTCCTTCGGGGATCGTTGTGCCTGAAGCTTAGGTGGCGCTGCCTGAACGCAATATGAACGAAGGTCAACGAAGGTGAAGGGCCGGCTTTTCGACGTGGGGGCGCAACGCCACGTCGAACTTCCAGGAGCGGCGTGCCGTGTTGCCCGCGCGGTCGCGCACGATCACTTCGGCGACGTGCCGGCCCGGGAGCAGATTGTTGTTGAAACGCACCTCGTCGGCAACGATGCGGGAGGACGAGGTGACGTCCCGACCGTCGATGCGCAGCCGCACGGAGGCGGGGTTCACGCCGCTCCCTTCGTCGCTGAAACGGGCCGAGACGATCATGCGCTGGCGATCGCCGACGCGCGCGCCGGGCAACGGGGTCAGATCCTTGATCTTCGGCGCCCGTTCGTCCCGTTGCGGGCCTGCGTGGCGCCAGCCGTCGCGGTCATGGTCGTCGTCCCGGTCGCGTGCCGCAGGCTGGGCCACCACGGTCACCGCCTGCGCCACCGAGTGGGCCGGGCCGGCGGCGGCCGGCTGCGCGAAGAGCGCTGCGGCGCAGGACAGAAACAGGCCAGTGGTTGCGAAAGAGTTGCGAAGATTCGTTTGCATGGGTTACCTCCAGGTTGGCAGCCAGTCGCTTGTCCTGGCCTGGAGACCAGTGTGCTGATGAGCGCATGAACGTTGCCTGAACCGCTTGCACGTTCCGCACGGCCGCGCTGCCTGTCGGACGGGGACGGCAGGGGCATGCGGCCCCCGCCGGCGCGGGGCGGCTCCTAGAATCCTCCAATTCATCGCCAGCCATCGGAGAGACCCATGAAGAAGCTCACGCTCGCCGCCACGGCCGTCGCGCTTGCCGCCGCACTCGCCGGCTGCGGACGCCAGGACGACAGCGCCGCCACCACGGCCTCGACCTCCTCGTCACCCTCCACCAGCGCTCCGTCTTCGAGCGACAGCAGCAGCAACATCGCCACTGCGCCTTCGACGAACGAGAGCAGCACCAGCATGGCCACCGCGCCTGCGACGACCGACAGCAGCACCACCACGGCCGCTGCCCCCGCGACCGGCAGCACGACGGACCCGTCCTCCTCCAGCACCGTCGCCTCGTCCTCCGGTTCCTCGTCCGGCATGGACAGCAGCGCGAACAACACCGCCGCCATGGGCGCCGGCGGCAACGGCCAGACGATCTACAGCAGCACCTGCGCCCTGTGCCACGCCGCCGGCGTGACCGGCGCACCCAAGCCCGGCGACAAGGCCGACTGGGGCCCGCGCATCGCCCAGGGCAAGGACACGCTGTACAAGCACGCGCTCGCCGGCTTCCAGGGCAAGAAGGGCATGATGCCGCCCAAGGGTGGCAACACCTCGCTGCCCGATGCGGACGTGAAGGCCGCCGTCGACTTCATGGTCGACCAGTCGAAGTAGCGCAGGCGCTGCCCGCGGTCCTCTGGGGTGCATGCTCTGCGGCATGCACCCCGCAGTCGCTGCGGCGCCGGCGCGGGCAACGTGGGCCGTATCATGGCGCGCCTGCCCAGTGGCCGGCTTCCGCAGAACACCATGACGACTCCCCAGCGCATCGGCATCCTCACGGGCGGCGGCGACAGCCCCGGCCTCAACGCCGTCATCCGCGCGGTCGCCAAGAGCCTGATGCAGGATGCCGGCGCGCAGGTGATCGGCTTCGTCGACGGCTTCGCCGGCATGATCGACCGCCAGGCGCGGCCCCTCAGCTACCGCGACGTGTCCGGCATCCTCACGCTCGGCGGCACGATCCTGGGCACCAGCAACAAGGCCAATCCCTTCGCCTACCACGCCCGCGGCAACGCGGACCTGTCGCCCGAGGTGGTGCGCTATGTGCGCGAGGAACTGAAGCTCGACGCCGTGGTCGTGATCGGCGGCGACGGCACCATGTCGATCGCGCACCGGCTGCAGCAGCTCGGGATCCCGATGGTGGGCGTGCCCAAGACCATCGACAACGACCTGATGTACACCGACCGGACGTTCGGGTTCGATACCGCGGTGGCGATCGCGACCGAGGCCTTCGACCGCCTGCACACCACGGCGCAGAGCCATCACCGGGTGATGATCCTCGAGACCATGGGCCGCTATGCCGGCTGGATCGCGCTGTATGCGGGCGTGGCCGGCGGCGCCGACATCATCCTCATCCCCGAGTTCGAGTACGACATCGAGGAAGTGGCGCGGATCTGCCGCGATCGGCAGGCGGGCGGCCAGCGCTTCACGCTGATCTGCGTCGCCGAGGGTGCCAAGGCGAAGGGCGGCGAGCTC
This sequence comes from Ramlibacter alkalitolerans, assembly GCF_016722765.1. Taxonomy (GTDB): domain Bacteria; phylum Pseudomonadota; class Gammaproteobacteria; order Burkholderiales; family Burkholderiaceae_C; genus Ramlibacter; species Ramlibacter alkalitolerans. Next base: position 95,725 of record NZ_JAEQND010000009.1, read on the forward strand.
GCCGTGCGGCAGGTGGTGACGGACAGCCCCGACCCGCTGCGGCTGGGGGGCGTCTGCACGGTGCTGGAACACCAGCTGTGCCAGCGGATCGACAGCGAGGTGCGCACCGCGATCCTCGGCCACGTGCAGCGCGGCGGCACGCCGAGCGCGTACGACCGCAACCTGGCGACCGCCTTCGGCGCCTATGCCGCGGCCATGGTCGCCGACGGGCAGTACGGGCGCATGGCGGCGGTGCAGCAGGGCCGGTTGACCAGCGTGGCGATCGCGGACGTGGCGAACCGGCAGCGCACCGTGTCGCCGGACGCGCCCATGGTGGCGACGGCGATGGCGGTGGGCACCTCCTTCGGCGTGCCGGGAATGAAGATGCGCTTCGACGGCCGGGTGCCCTCGGGCTTCATGACCTGACCTGTTCGATCAGCCAGGCCTTGAAAGCCGTCATCGCAGCGCGCTCCGGCTGTTCCGGCTGCACCAGGTAATAGGCGCGCCGGGTGATCGCGCCGCCCTCGCAGGCCGGCATCAGCGCCGTGGCGGCGAGCTCGGCCTGGATCAGGAGCGTGGGCAGCAGCGCCACGCCCATGCCGCAGGTGGCCGCCGCCACCTGCATCGAGAAAAGCTCATAACGCGGGCCGGCCATGGCCTTGGGCGCATCGATGCCCTGCGCGTCGAACCAGTCGCGCCAGGCGTCGGGGCGGGTCGACTGCTGCAGCAGGGGCAGGCTGGCCAGCGTGCGCGGCGCCACCGGCCGGCGACCCTTGAGCAGCGCCGGGCTGCACACCGGCGCCACTTCCTCCTGCAGCAGCAGCGTCGCGTGGGTGCCGGCCCACTGGGCGAGCTGCTGCGGCGTGCCTGCGTAGATCGCGCCGTCGAACTCGTTGTCGGCGAACAGGAAGGGCCGCGTGCGCGCCGCGATGTGCACGTTCAGGTCCGGCTGCTCGCGGGCCAGTTGCGCCAGCCGCGGGATCAGCCAGCGGGTCGCGAACGTCGGCACCGCCGCCAGCGTCACCGATTCGCCCTGGCCCTGGCGACCCATCAGGTCCAGCGCGTCGCGCTCCATCGCATCGAGCCGCAGCGACACGTTGCGCGCGTAGTCCTCGCCGGCCGGCGTGAGCGCGATCCCGTGCTGGGCGCGGCGGAACAGCTTCACGCCGAGGAATTCCTCCAGCTGGCCCAGCTGGCGCGACACCGCGCCCTGGGTCAGGGCCAGCTCCTGCGCGGCGCGCGTGAGGCTGCGGTGGCGTGCCGCGGCCTCGAAGCAGGCGAGCGTCTGGGTCGAAGGCAGCTTGCGTCGCACGCGTCCCCCTCATCAGTCATGAAAGGCGAGCATAACTGCTGCAGAAACTTTCGCTTTCGTCGGCGGGGTGCGCTCCCTTAACATCGGGCCATCCATCAGCTTCCTTCACGACCATGAGCACGCGAGCCACCTTCTCCTGGAGCGATCCCTTCCTGCTGGACCAGCAGCTCACCGACGACGAGCGCCAGGTCCGCGACGCCGCCCGCGCCTATTCCCAGGACCGCCTGCTGCCGCGCGTGCAGGAAGCCTTCCGCCACGAGAAGACCGACGCGTCGATCTTCCGCGAGATGGGCGAGCTGGGCCTGCTGGGCCCGACGATCCCCGATCAGTACGGCGGCGCCGGCCTGAACTACGTCTGCTACGGCCTGGTGGCGCGCGAGGTCGAGCGGGTCGACTCCGGCTACCGCTCCATGATGAGCGTGCAGTCCTCGCTCGTGATGGTGCCGATCTTCGAATTCGGCAACGAGCAGACGAAGCAGAAGTACCTGCCCAAGCTCGCCACCGGCGAGTGGATCGGCTGCTTCGGCCTGACCGAGCCGAACCACGGCTCCGATCCCGCCAGCATGATCACCCGCGCCCGCAAGGTCGATGGCGGCTACAAGCTTTCGGGCAGCAAGATGTGGATCACCAACAGCCCGATCGCCGACGTGTTCGTCGTCTGGGCCAAGGACGACGGCGGCCAGATCCGCGGCTTCGTGCTGGAAAAGGGCTGGAAGGGCCTGTCCGCCCCCGCCGTGCACGGCAAGGTCGGCCTGCGCGCCTCGATCACGGGCGAGGTCGTGATGGACGAGGTGTTCTGCCCGGAGGAGAACGCCTTCCCCGAAGTGCGCGGCCTCAAGGGCCCGTTCACCTGCCTGAACTCGGCGCGCTACGGCATCGCCTGGGGCGCGATGGGTGCGGCGGAGGACTGCTTCCACCGCGCGCGCCAGTACGTGCTGGATCGCAAGCAGTTCGGCCGTCCCCTGGCCGCCAACCAGCTGGTGCAGAAGAAGCTGGCCGACATGCTCACGGAGATCTCGCTGGGCCTGCAGGGCTGCCTGCGCCTGGGCCGCATGAAGGACGAAGGTCCGGCGCCGGTGGAGATCACCTCCATCCTCAAGCGCAACAACTGCGGCAAGGCGCTGGACATCGCCCGCATGGCGCGCGACATGATGGGCGGCAACGGCATCAGCGACGAATTCGGCGTGGCGCGCCACCTGGTGAACCTGGAAGTCGTGAACACCTATGAAGGCACGCACGACATCCATGCGCTGATCCTGGGCCGCGCGATCACGGGGATCCAGGCGTTCAGCTGAGGCGCCGCGGCGGGGCGCCCCGGCTCATTTGCCGGCGCGCCACGCGGTGCCGCGCGCGCGGCCCAGCGAGCCGCGCAGGGCGTCCAGCAGCAGATCACGCACGGCACAGGCAAAGCAGACGGTGCCCACCAGGCCGCTGACTGCCGGCTCCAGCACGAAGTGGCGCACCAGCGGTCGGAAGCGGCGCGGCGCGCAGCGCAGTCCCACGCCTCGCTGCAGGTAGACCAGCAGGGTGGAGACGGCCGTGGCGCCCCACGCGTCCAGCGGCAGGAGGCGCCCGCCGCCGCCGGCCCACAAGGCGAGCAGCGACAGCGCGCCGGCCGGCGCGAGGAACGTCGACAGCACGAAGTTGGGAAACACCAGCAGTCGAAAGCGCCACGTCGCCTGCGGCAGCCGCGCCGCCTGCCGGGCGCAGCATTGCACGTGCCCGGTGATCCAGCGCGTGCGCTGCGCGACCAGCCCCGACCATGACGCAGGAACGAGCGTGCGGGCGACGGCCTCCGGCGCCCGGACGATGCAGGCCCCGTGGCGGGCCAGGGTGAGCGTGAGATCCGCGTCCTCGGTCCGGGTGCGGGCGGAAAACGGATGCCGCAGCAGCACTTCGCGGCGGAACAGGCACGCCGCTCCCGGCAGGACCGAGATCGCGGCGACGGCATCCTGCGCCGCCCGTTCAAAGTCGAGCGAGGCCGCGTATTCCTGCCGCTGCAGCTTGGCCGGCATGCCGTTCGCCGGCGCCGCCTCCAGGCAGAACGCCACGGCGTCGGCGTGTCGATGCTGCAGGGTGGCGAGGGCGGCGGCCAGGGAGTCGGGCGCGAGGCAGGTGTCGGCGTCGACGGTCAGGACGAAATCGCCGCGTGCAGCCGCGATCCCGATCCGCAGCGCGGCTGCCTTGCCCGCGTTGGCCGCCAGGCGGATCACCCGTCCTTGACCGTCGCAGTCCAGGCAGCGTTGCGCGATGGCGCAAGTCGCGTCACCGGATCCGTCGTCGACCACGATGATCTCCAGCGGCGCGGGAACCAGGCCCTGCAGCGCACGCAGCGTGGCTTCGATCGCCTGCGCCTCGTCGAACGCGGGGACGACGATGGAAACGCGCGCCGTGGCGAAGGACGCGGGCTCACCCGGGTCCGGCGCGTCGCGCGGTGGACCCGTCCTGCGCCTGCGGCACGCCCAGGCGCCCAGCATGCATGTGAGCACCATCCGCACCCACAGGAGGACCAGCGTCAGCTCCGCGGCGCGCGCGATCATCGTGGCGCGGCGGTCAGCGGAAGCGCTCCACGATCCAGCGCTCGGAATCCCAGCTTTCGCCGCTGGGATGCTCGAAGTGATTGATCTCCAGCCCGGGATAGGCCGCCAGCGGCTTGACGCCGTCGCCCGTGTCGATCACCTGGCCGTCGCGCTTGCAACCGCTGCGCGCATAAGTGCTCTTCTTGTCGCACGGCACCAGCGCTGCCGCCGGCCAGGCGGCGAACAGGAAATGATCCTTGCCGGCGATGGCTTTCGGATCGACGTCGAACTGCAGCGTGGTGGACCAGCCCGCCCGTTCGATGCGCACCTTCTTGGGGGTGACGTCATGGGAAGCCGCCGCGTCGTCGCTCAGGACGATCCACTTCGGCGCAGTTCCCACCAGCGCAGTGGACCGCGTCGCGCGCTCCAGCGCCGAGCGCACGTTTGCGGCCGCATCGAGCTCGCGGCGCTGGAAGTTGGCGCTGTCGTTGCGCAGCGAACTGGGGACCTTGGGGCCCGCGTAGACGGTCAGGCCGACGACCACGTCGCTGCCGACCGGGAAGGGCTTTGCCGCCCCGGCCTGCGCCTGCGCCGTGCAATCGAGCGTGATTTCGAAGCGGATGGCGGCGGCCGCCTGCACCTTCGGCGCCGTCAGGGCGCAAGTTGCAGTGTCGGCTGCGAGCGCGCAAGGGGCGGCGGCCAGTCCGAGCAGCAGCGACGCAAACAGGGAGCGGGGTGCATCAACCCGGCTGCTTGAGCATGTGGAGGGCATCCGTGAGCTCCCAGTGGTTACGTTCGCGGATCAGGGCCGCGAAGTTCGAACTCTGCGCCTCGATCCCCGGAAAATACTGTTCGACCTTGTCGCGGTAGGCGTAGAGCCTGCGAATGATGGTCTCATCGCTTTGCTCCGACAAGTTGCCCAGCCCCCCGAGCGCATCGCGCACCAAAGGGCTGTTGGGCCCGTACTGCACGGCGATCGAGAACATCACCGCCTGCAGCGCGATCGAGCGCCGCTCGACGTCCAGTTGCACCGGGCTGGCCGCGCCGTCGGTCCGCGCGCCGGCCCCCAGGCGCCGGACCAGCGGCCGGTAGACGGTCTTTTCGACGAACGCCGATTGCAGGCGGGCGAAGTCTTCGGCGCTGGCAGCCTCGGTGCCCAGGGCGTGCCAGGCGCGCTCGAAGGCCGGATCGCCCCGGCGCGCCGCTTCCGCCGCGCCGGACGCCACCAGCCGCGCGCCCTGCTCCGGTTTCCACTGGTCCAGGAAGCCGAGGAATTCCTCCATCTGCGCGTCGGCCCGGATGCGGAACGTGCCGTAGTACCTGCCGCCGATGAAATCGGTGCCGAAATGCTCCGGCGTTTCGCCCTCGTAGCGGCGGGCAAGCGTGTCGACGCTGTACGGCGGCGCCGGATAGTCCCGGTTGTGCGCCAGCCGGATCAGCCGGTCCTGCAGGTTGCGCTCCTCCTGCACCTGCCTGAGGGCCACCTTGGTCTTCTCGCCATTGCGCCAGGCCACGTAGCCCGCGCCCGCGACAGCCAGCGTCAGCACGCCCGTCACGGCGATTCCGACGATGGTTCGCCGCACCACGAGCCGCAGCGCGCGCGCCCTATCCTCCTGCGCGCGGGTGCTGGCCTGCAGCGCCTGCTCGCGCCCCTCCTGGGCGCGGCGCATGCGCTCGATCTGCTGGCGCTCTTCGTCCAGCCGGTACGCCTCCGCCTGCTCGCTGGCCTGGAGGAAGGACCGCTGCGCGCCCGTCAGCTCCGGGGCGCCCGCCGGTCGCGCATCGCGCCACTGCTGCAGATGGGCCAGCTCGGAGCCGCGCGCGAGAAAGTCGGGCGCCGAAGCTTCTGCCTGCCAGCGCGCCGCCATTTCGGCGACGCGGGTGTGCTCGCGGATCCATTCGATGTCCACCCGCAGGGCGGCCTGCAGCCGAGCGAGACCGCTGCCCCAGCCCGCGCCCGGGAAGGACGGTTCGGCATAGAAGTGGATGTAGTTCAGCGTGCCGAGCGTCCCCGGTACCTGCGTATCGGGCGCCAACGCGCCCGCAAGCACCGGCACGATCCGCTTGCCTGATGCGCCGGCCTGCTCCAGTTCCCAGCGGCACACCGGCGAGGCCGCCGACGCGGGCGTGAGGATGAACACGATGGTGTCGGCCTCGAGGATCATCTGGCCGAGGCGCGCTTCCCAGCGCTCCGCGCCCTGGATGCCGCTGCGGTCGATCACCACCTTGTGGCCAAGCGCTTCGAGCGAGGCCACCAGCTGGTCGGCGAACGCGAGGTCCTTGCGCGAATAGGAAACGAAGATCTTGAGGCCGCCGGCACCGGCCTGCGGCATTGCTTCGGCTTCGAACCGCTGGTCCATCGCTCGGGGCCCGTGTGCGCTCGGACCCGGACCTTAGCACGCGGATGTGCTGGGTGGCAGGCCATGACAAGGCCGGTGCGCTCTGGCATCATCGTCGGCCCACGTACCGCGGAGGCTGCGATGGACCTGTCCCACGTCACCCAGGCCAGTGCGGCCGAGATCGCGGCGGCGGTGCGCCGGCGGGAGATCACGGCGGTCGCGGTGATGCGCACCTTCCTCGATCGCATCGAGCAGCTCGAACCCCGCTTCAACACCTTCGCCACCCTCACGGCCGAAGCGGCCCTGCAGCAGGCCCACCACGCCGACAAGCTGATCGCCGGCGCGCGCGATCCCGGCCCGCTCGCCGGCGTGCCCGTGAGCGTCAAGGACCTGATCGCGGTGCGCGGCGTGCGGCAGGCCTTCGGCTCGAAGCTGCTGGCCGACAACGTCGCACAGCACGACGCGCCTGCGGTCGAACGGCTGCACCATGCCGGCGCCTGCATCGTCGGCAAGAGCACCACCAGCGAGCTCGGGTCCAAGGCGGTCGGCGATTCGCCGCTGACGGGCGTCACCCGCAACCCCTGGAACGCCGAGCGCACGCCCGGCGGATCCAGTTCCGGGGCGGCGGCCCAGGTCGCGGCGCGCATGGTTCCGGTGGCGCTGGCCACGGACGGTGGCGGCTCGATCCGCATCCCGTCCAGCTTCTGCGGCGTGTTCGGCATCAAGGCCCGCTTCGGCCGGGTCCCGGTGTGGCCGCCGTCGGCTGCGCCGGCGCTGGCGCACGTCGGACCGATCACCCACAGCGTGCGCGACGCGGCCCTGGTGCTGTCGGTGATCGCCGGCCGCGACGCGCGCGACGAAGCCTCGCTGCGCTCGCCGGTGCCCGACTTCCTCGCCAGTCTCGACGAGGGGCTGCGCGGCCTGCGCATCGGCTGGTGTCCCGCACTGGGCTACGGCCGCGCCGACGCTGCGGTGCTCGAGGCCTGCGAGCAGGCCGCCTGGCAGCTGCAGGCCGAAGGCGCGCAGGTGATGGAGCTGCAGCCGCCGTTCGCGCGGGACCCCGGCCCGGCGTGGAACCGCCTGTTCTACGGCCGCATCGGCGAGCGCCTGGCCGAACTCGCGCCCACCCCCGCCCAGCGGGAACTGGTGAATCCGGCCTTGCGCGCGGCCGTCGCGCAACTGGAGGCCTTCGGTCCCCCGGCCGAGGCCGAACTCGCGGCCTTGCGCGAGGAGACGTGGGCGCGGGCGCAGTCCGTGTTCCGCACCGTGGACGTGCTCCTCACGCCCACGCTGCCGGTCACGGCGCTTCCGGTCGGCGTCGACGTCCCTCCGGGCCATGCAGGGCGCAATGCCGTGGACTGGTCGTACTTCACCTATCCGTTCAACCTCACCGGCCATCCGGCGGCCTCGTTTCCCGTCGGCTTCGATGGCGGTGGTCTGCCGATCGGGCTGCAGATCGTCGGTCCGCTGGACGGCGAGGGCGCGATCCTGCGCGTGGCCAGCGCCATCGAACGGCTGCATCCGATCGCGGCGCCGCGGCTCGTCTGAAGGATGCCGGACTTCACCGCGGTGGATGCCGCCTTGCGGCGGCGGATAGCCAACGAGGAACTCGCCGGCGCCTCCTATGCCGTGCTGCGCGGCACCGAGCTGGTCGCGCGGAACTGCCTCGGCCGGGCCGACCGCGAAGCGCAGGTCCCGCTGCGCGAGGATCACCTGTTCCGCGTCTTTTCCAACACCAAGCTGGTCACGAGTTGCGCGGCGCTGTGGCTGGTGGAGCAGGGCCGCATCGGCCTGGACGATCCGGTCGGCGAATACATCCCGGCCCTGCGCGCCTTGCGCGCGCTGCGGCCGGCCGCGCAGTCGCTGGACGACACCGAGGCGCTGCGCGAGCCCGTGCGACTGCGCCACCTGCTCACGCACACCGCCGGCTTCACCTACGCCTTCCTGCAGCCGAATGCGCCGATCGCCAAGGCCTACATGGCCGCGGGCCTGGCCGATCCGGCGCTCACGCTGGCGCAGATGGTGGAGGTGCTCGCACGCCTGCCGCTGCTGTTCCAGCCCGGCGCCGACTGGAACTACTCGGTCGCCACCGACGTGATGGGCCGCGTGATCGAGGTCGTCGCCGGCGAAGCGCTGGACGTGCATCTGCAGCGCCACGTCTTCGCGCCGCTCGGCATGCACGACACCTTCTTCTTCGTGCCGCCGCGCGAGCAGGGCCGCCTTGCGCGCCTGTACATCGGCGACCTGCGCGATCCCATGAAGCGCGGACTGCGGCGCGCCGACCACCTGCCGTTTGCCGGCGCCTACCTGCAACCGGTGCCGCGCCTGAACGCCGGCGGCGGCCTGGTCACCAGCCTGGGCGATTTCAGCCGGCTGCTGGCGGCGCTCGCCAACGGAGGCGCGCCCCTGCTGCAGGCGAAATCGCTGCCGCTGGTGTTCGACAACCAGCTGCCGCCCGGCCTCTGGATCGGCTTTCCCGACGCGCCGCGCACCATCGGCCGCGGCCACAGCTATGCCGGCTCGGTGACGGTCGAAGCGTCCGATGCCGACCCCAGCAGCCGCCCCGGCGACCTGCAGTGGGGCGGCCTGGCCGCCACCAAGTGGTGGATCTGGCCCTCCCGCAAGGTCGCGGTCGCGCTCATGGCGCAGCGCTACATGGGCTCCGACCTGCCTTTCTGGCCGGAATTCAAGTCGCTGGTGTGCGCGGCCCTCGAAGGAAGCAGCCCATGATCAAGGACCTCTGGTACAAGAACGCGATCATCTACTGCCTGCACGTCGGGACCTACATGGACTCGAACGGCGACGGCATCGGCGATTTCGAGGGCCTGTCGCGCCGCCTCGACTACCTGCAGGGCCTGGGCGTCACCTGCCTGTGGCTGATGCCGTTCCAGAAGTCGCCGCGCAAGGACGACGGCTACGACATCAGCGACTACTACCAGGTCGATCCCTGCTTCGGCACGCTGGGCGACTTCGTCGACTTCACCAACCAGGCCAAGCAGCGCGGCATCCGCGTGATGATCGACCTCGTCATCAACCACACCAGCAACGAGCATCCCTGGTTCCAGGAAGCGCGCAAGGACCCGGCGTCGAAGTACCGCGACTTCTACGTCTGGTCGGACACGAAGCCGGCCGATGCCGAGAAGGGCATGGTGTTCCCCGGCGTGCAGAAGACGACGTGGACGCGCGACCCGGTCGCCGGCAAGTACTACTTCCACCGCTTCTACGAGTTCCAGCCGGACCTGAACACGCAGAACCCGCTGGTGCTGGCCGAGATCCGCAAGATCATGGGCTTCTACCTGGAACTGGGCGTGTGCGGCTTCCGCATGGATGCGATGCCCTTCGTGATCCAGACCAAGGGGCCGGAGATCAAGAGCCGCGAGCGCTACGAGATGCTGCGCGAGTTCCGCGAGTTCCTGCAGTGGCGCCGCGGCGACGCCATCATCCTGGCCGAGGCGAACGTCGAGCCGAAGAACAACGTGCACTACTTCGGCGACGACGGCGAGCGGCTGCAGATGATGTTCAATTTCTGGGTCAACCAGCGCGTCTTCTATGCCCTGGCCACCGGCGACGCGCAGCCGCTGGTCAAGGCGCTGGAGCAGACGCGGGGCCGGCCCGAGAACGCGCAGTGGGGCCACTTCCTGCGCAACCACGACGAGCTCGATCTCGGCCGGCTCACCGAGGACCAGCGCCAGCAGGTCTTCGACGCGCTCGGGCCGGACAAGGACATGCAGCTCTATGGCCGCGGCATCCGCCGGCGCCTGGCGCCCATGCTCAGTGGCGACCCCCGCAAGCTGCAACTCGCCTACAGCCTCATGTTCACCCTGCCCGGCACGCCGGTGATCCGCTACGGCGACGAGCTGGGCATGGGCGACGACCTCGCGCTGCCCGAGCGCAACTGCGCGCGCACGCCCATGCAGTGGTCCACCGAGCCGCACGCGGGCTTCACGCGCGCCAGCAAGCCGGTTCTGCCCGTGCTCGAAGAGGGTCCCTACGGCTTTCGCAAGATCAACGCGGCCGACCAGCGCCGCGACGCCGAATCGCTCCTGAACTGGACGGAACGCATCATCCGCATGCGCAAGGAAGTCCCGGAATTCGGGTGGGGCGACTTCACCGTGCTGGAGACCGGCAACGTGGGCGTGCTGGCGCTGCGCTACGACTGGCGCAACAACGCGGTGGTGGTCATCCACAACTTCCTCGGCGAAGCCACGGAGATCCGGATGCGCTCCGTCGACCAGAAGGGGCGGCAGTTGATCAACCTCCTGACGCAGGACCACAGCGAGGCCGACGGCCGCGGGGTACACCGCATCGTGATGGAGCCCTACGGCTACCACTGGTACCGGGCGGGTGGCCTGGGCTACCTGCTGGACCGCACCAGCGCCTGAGGCCGGCCGCGCTCAGGCCCGTGACAGCTTGCGTTCGTTCAGCAGCCGGGCGACCCGCCGGGGCCCGCCCTCGACGGCCTCGACCAGGTCCAGCCGGGCATAGCGGAAGGCGTCGAGCACGGCCAGCATGTCGTCGCCGACCGGCACGTCCAGCCCGCGCAGCGTGTTCAACGGCAGCGGCCGGTTGTTCCACAGCGCGGAGACGAAGGCCAGGATGTCGCGGGTATGGCGCGCGTCGCGCTCCTCCGCCCGGCGCAGCAGCCGGTCGAAGGCGGCGAGCCCGAGCTCGGTAGCCTGGTGGGAGCGCATTTCCTCGGCCAGCATGCGCGCGCGCTCCAGCAGGGTGCCTTCGTGGTCGACGCGCATGCGGTCGCCGCGGCCGACCACCAGCTGCACGCGGTTGATGCGTTCCAGGCTCGCGTGGTGCCGCCGCTCGCGTTCCGCGTGGTTCATGGCCGCTTTCCTTTGTTGGCCGCCGGCGGCTGGCACGCACCGGCCGTGCGGTTTTTGTACTGCAGGAGGCGGCCGGCTGGTAAGAGGGCATTCCTGGGCAGGTGGCGTACCGCCGGCGCCACACTTCCGGGCCGCCGGAGGGTCTCCGGCTGGTCAGCCCGGCCGTGGTCAGGTAGTGTGAGGCCTCCCCCCGGGAGCATCGATGGAATTCCTCAGCAACCTGCAGACCGACGTCAAACTGCTGCTCGTCGCCGGCGCCCTCGCCCTGATGGCGGCCCTGCTGAGCGCGACGAAACGCAACGAACACCGCTACATGGCCCTGTTCTCGATCGTGATGCTGGGCGCCGCCTACCGCTTCTACGCCCACGAGCGCGAGGACGAGGCCCTGGCACGCGCACAGCAGCGCGCCGAAGCCCGCGCCCAGGCCGGCGCGCAGCCGACCGCCCGGACGGCTGCCGTCCGCACCAAGGCACACTGAACCCCGGCTGCGCCCGGCGCAGTCAGGTCCCTGCAACGCCCGTCTTCGCCGCCGGCTGGCTGCCGGCCGGCGCTCGCGCGGCTACAGCCCGTGGTGGCAGTTGCCGGCAGAAGCCCTCGGCGTGTCGCCGACGCTGCTCGGTACGCCGTCGTCCATCTGCAGCGAGGTCTCCTGCACGCTGCCGCCGGCGGGCAGCGGCGTCGAGCGCTCCGCGGTCGTCAGCGGTGCGGCGCGCTCCTTCGCATCGTGCGCCTGCGGCGCCATGGACGGCGTGGTGAGCAGGGCCCCCGCGAGCGCCAGGCCGCCGAACACCGCGATGGCGCCGGCGCCCGCCCAGCGTGGACGCACACCGGGCATGCCCGGAGGCTGCGACACGCCCCGGGGTTCGAATTCAGGCTGCTGTTGACGAACGAGGTAGCACATCGCGAGCTCCTTCGGCATCGGGGCCGCTAGTATGGACCTGCCGCACACAGATGCAAGGAGGCGATCGTTGCAAACCATGACCCTGAACCTGCCCGGCTACGAGGAGGTGCTGGCCGCGGCCGAGCGCATCCGCGGCCATGCGCACCGCACGCCCGTGCTCACCTCGCGCACGCTCGACGAGGAGCTCGGCGCGCAGGTGTTCTTCAAGTGCGAGAACCTGCAGCGCATGGGCGCCTTCAAGTTCCGCGGCGCCTTCAATGCGCTGTCGCGTTTCGACGCCGCGCAACGCCGCGCCGGCGTGGTGACCTTCTCGTCGGGCAACCATGCGCAGGCCATCGCACTGTCCGCGCGCATCCTCGGCATGCCGGCCACCATCGTGATGCCCAGCGATGCGCCCGCGGCCAAGGTGGCGGCCACCCGGGGCTACGGGGGCAACGTGGTGCTGTACGACCGCTACAAGGACGACCGCGAGCAGATCGGCCGCGACCTCGCCCGGGAGCACGGCCTCACGCTGGTGCCGCCCTACGACCACGCCGACGTGGTCGCCGGGCAGGGCACGGCCGCCAAGGAACTGCTGGAGGAGGTGGGGCCGCTCGACCACCTGTTCGTGCCGCTGGGCGGCGGCGGGCTGCTGGCCGGCACGGCGCTGGCCGCGCGCGCCCTGGCGCCGCAATGCCGGATCTACGGCGTGGAACCCGAGGCGGGCAACGACGGCCAGCAATCCTTTCGCAGCGGCGCCATCGTGCACATCGCCACGCCGCGCACGATCGCCGACGGCGCGCAGACGCAGCACCTGGGGAACATCACCTTTCCCCTGATCCGCGCCAACGTGGACGACATCCTCACCGCGAGCGACGCCGAACTGGTCGCCTGCATGCGCTTCGCCGCCGAACGCATGAAGGTGCTGTTCGAGCCGACCGGCTGCCTGGGCTTCGCCGCGGCACGGGCGCGCCGCGAGCAGTTGCGCGGCGCGCGGGTGGGCGTGATCGTCAGCGGCGGGAACGTGGACCTGGCGCGCTTTTGCGAACTGCTGGCGCAGTGATCAGCGCAGCGGCGAGGGCCGCGTACGGTGCACCCGCGATTCCGGCGGGAAGGTGAGCGTGGTGAGCTCCGAGGCGCCCAGGTCTTCGGAGGCGCGGCGGTCCGCGATCTCGGCGACCAGCCGGCGCAGGCCCACGGCCAGGGCGCCGGCCACGAGCAGCACGCTGGTGGCCAGCATCGGGCTGCGCGCGAGCGTGTTCATGCCCAGCATGGCAACCCCCAGCACGCAGGCAACGAGGCCCAGCGCAGCCACGCTGGCGAGAAGCTTGAGGAGGGCGGTGTCATGGGTACGTCTGGTTTGGAACATGTCGGGCCTCCGTCTTCAGTTTTAGCGGGCCCGCTCGGCCATGACAAGATGCCGCTGGTGCCGACCTCGCCCCGAGAGGGGATCGGCGCAACAGCGACTGTCACACTCAGATACGTGGGTTGACATCCGGCCCGGATTCGGTGCTGCGCCTAGGCCAAATCCCTCCTGGGAGGTGACCGGACGCGCCGTGCAGGGGAGCCGGGTCTGCCGTACATTGGCAGCCGCCTTGCGCCGCACAGCGCGCACTTCCCACGGAGGAGACATGGCCAGGAAATTCCTGCTCGCACTGCTGCTGCCGCTGGCGGCCTGCTCCAGCATGACGCCCTACCACGCGCAGCCCTCGCCTTGCGACGCCGGCGAAAACAGCTACGCCTGCCAGGTCGAGCGTTACCACAACATCTCGGGCTGAGCGGCCCGGGCGAAGGCCGGCCGCCGGCGCCATCGCCGGCCTGCAAGGGGGGGCCTGCCGGTGGGGGCGCAACTGCTGGGACGCGCGGAGTCCGAGGGGGTGCTGTTTTCCGTCGCGGCCCGGATCGAGAGGGAGCGGCCCTGGCGGCGCCTGGCGCCGCAGGAGGGGGAGCCGGCCGCCGCCTAGCGTGTCCGCACGCGGGTCGGCACCCGCGTGGTGGCCGCGAACAGTTCCGACGGCGGGGCCGGCTGTTCGAGGGCACCCGGCGCGGTGACCGAGGTATCCATCTGCGGCGGCAGGCTCGGGAACGCGCGCCGCAACCCGTACCGTGACAGCAGCTGGTGCGACTTGCAGCGCACGCAGAAATAATGGCGGCGGCCGGGCACGAACCGCATCCAGAAGGATCGGTTCAATCGCACCAGGTAAGCGACACCGCAGTCGCAAAGATTCAGTCTCATTGGGCTCCCCCTAGGAACTGTGAAAAATGTTACTAGCGAGGTGTTTGGGGACCAATGGACGAAAGTGCCTTTTTGCAGGCCCGTCCGACCGGCCGTCGACCGACGGCAAGGCATCTAGAGTGCATTCGACCGACACCAAGGTCCACCGGAGTTGCAAATGCTAACAAAAGCCTTCGCCAGCGGCCGGATTCGCCGGGCCGATTACGACGCCGGGACGCGGCAGCTCGACCTGCACTGGGAAAACGGTTCCGTGCTGGCCTACAAGCACGTGCCCGAGGAGGTGTTCCGGCGCCTGTGCAGCGCACCGAACCCCGCCACCTACTGGGAGGACCGCATCGCCGAGGAGTATCCGAAGGGCACGCCCCGCACTTTGGCGCCGCGCCCCGGCGGCAAGACACTGGGCGACCTGTTTGGCGAGGACTAGCGCGGCGCATGAAGGACCTGCGTGCACTCGCCACCGCGTTCCCTTATGCGGGTCGACTGGAAAGCATCCTGCTGCGACCCGCCCGCGGGCAGCGGGCGCAGGCAATCGCATCCGTACAGGCGCTGGAGGGGCTGGGCCTGGCGGGCGATCGGGCGGCGGCCGGTCGCGGCGGCGGCAAGCGCCAGGTGACGCTGTTCCAGTCCGAGCACCTGCCCGTGCTCGCCGCGCTGCTGCGGCGCGCCGCGGTGGACCCTGCCGACCTGCGGCGCAATCTCGTGGTCTCCGGCCTCAACCTGCTGGCCGCGCGTGCGATGTTCCGCGACCAGGCCGTGCGCCTGCGCATCGGGGCCGAGGTGCTGCTGGAGATCAGCGGGCCTTGCGAGCCGTGCTCGAAGATGGAGGACGTCTTCGGCCCCGGTGCCTGGAACGCCCTCCGCGGCCATGGCGGCTTGACGGCGCGCGTGCTGCAAGGCGGCACGATGGCGCAGGGCGATCCGGTGGCCTGCTTCGTGGTCCAGCACCCGGTGTAACAGGCGCCGATGATGTCACCTTGCGTTGCACGGGGGAGGCACCTTCGGGCGTTATGCACCCCATGGTGCGAGGGCTACCCTGCCCCGCAGTAAAGGGAGAGAACATGCGAGAGAACCGACGTGCCGTCGCCGCGGCGCTTGCATTGGCGTGTCTGCCCTTCGTCTCGCTGGCCGACGAAGCGTCGGATGGCCGACTGCAGCCCTGTTGCAACGCACGCGTCGACGCTTACCGCAACTTCACGCGCCAGCTCCTGGCCAATTGCTCGCGCTGGGTGGAAGTGCGCTATCGCGAGAGCATCTCGATCGTCAACGCGCAGAAACTGAGCGGCTGCATCGCCACCGGGATGCAGGACAGCCGCCTGCAACTCGAGGCGGCTCTGCGCGGCGTGCGCAGGAAGGCGGCGCGCAGCGCATTGCGGTCCTACCAGATCAGTTTCGAAAGCGCACTGGCAGGCGTGGCGCCCACCACCGACGAACCGGCCGCCGCCTACGACCAGCGCCAGAGTTCGCTGCGCCACCAGCTGGCGCACGCGTGGACCCGCTTCGAACTGGAGGAAAGCTGAGAGCCGGTCTTGCTCCCTCTCCCCCTGGGGAAAGGGTCGGGGGAGGGCTCAGCCCGCGCCGCGCACCAGTTCCAGCACCGCATCCGCAAACACCCGCGGCACTTCCTGCGGCATGTTGTGGCCCACCCCCGGCACGACCCGGTGCGAGCGTGGGCCGGTGAAGCGGTGCGCAGCCGCCTGCGCCGGCGCCGGAGGGCGCACGCCGTCATCGCTGCCGTCGAAGGTGATCGTCGGTACGGTGATCGCCGGCTGCGCGGCCAGCCGCCGCTCGATGTCGGCATAGGCGGGATCGCCGGCGACCAGCCCGAAGCGGTGCCGGTAGGAGTGGATCACCACCTCGACGAAATCGGGATTGTCGAAGGCGGCCGCGGAACGCTCGAAGCTCGCATCGTCGAAGTGCCAGGTCGGCGACCAGAGCTGCCACAGCAGGCGCGTGAGCGCGCGCCGGTCCTGCGCCAGCCCGGCGCGCCCGCGCTCGGAATGGAAGTAGTACTGATACCAGAGGCGCTGTTCGTTGGCCGGTGTGTCCGGCTCCAGCGCGCGGGCGATGTCCTGGATGTTGTAGCTGTTGTACGAGACCAGCCCGGCGCAACGCGCGGGCCACAAGGCCGCCACGACACAGGCCGCGCGCCCGCCCCAGTCGTAGCCGGCGAGCACGGCACGCGGCACCTGCAGCGCGTCCATCAGGGCCAGCAGGTCGGCCCCGAGCGCAGCCTGCTCGCCCGAGCGCGGTGTGCCGGAGTCGAGGAAGCGTGTCGGCCCGAAGCCGCGCAGGTAAGGCACGATGACGCGGCAGCCCGCATCCGCGAGCAGGGGCGCGACTTGCGCATACGCGTGGATGTCGTACGGGAAGCCGTGCATCAGGAACACCGGCGGTCCGTCGGCGGGACCGCACCGGGACGAAGCGACTTCGAGGACGCCGGCGCGCGTGGTGTGCAGGGCTTGCATGGGGCGAGCTTGCCACTGCGACGGCGAAATGCCAAAGCGCTTTCGCCGCGCTCACCCGTGGGCGAGCGCGGCGAGGCTGGCGACGAGGTCCTGCGGATGCAGCATCGCCCCGCGCACGAGCCGCGCGGTTGCGTCCTGGTGCAGCGTGGCGCGCAGCCGCGGGGCCTGCGTGAGCGCGTCCCAGACGGGCAGCAGTTGCGCCTGCTGCGGCGATGCACCGCACGCCAGCTGCTGCGCGTAGCGGAGGCTGGCGGGCTCCGCCGCGAGCACGGCCTTGCTGGCGGCCGACAACAGCGGCGGCCGCGTCTCGGCCGCCGCCGTGCAGCAATAGATCACGTGCGGCGGCAGCTCGCGGCCGGGCGGCTGCAAGCGGCGCAGCGACGCGCCGTGGAGGCGGACCTCGTCGTCGGCGCTGGTGAAGGCGTAGTCGCGCGCCGGGTCGGCCTGCGCCAGCCGCTGCAGGCCGCGGTGCAGCCGCGAGAAGTCGGAACTGGCGGCGGCTGGCGCGGCCTTGACTTCGGCGAGCAGGAGGAGTTCGGCGCCTTCGGCCGCCACGCTGGCGATGGCCGCATCCCATTCGTCCTTGGCCTTGCCGCGGTCACCGGGAAAGCCGGGCGGCGGGCGCAGGCTGCGCAGCACGCGGTACGCGCCCGCGGCGCGCGCAGGCAGCAGCGCCGCGAGTTGCCGGAAGGCTTCGATGGTGGCGCGCTCGGCATCGTCACCGGCGCGGGCGGCACTGCGGCCGTGGGCGGCGGCGGCCCGGCTGCCGGCGCAGGGGCCGCGGCGCTCGCACAGCGCCAGGTAACGCTGCACGGTGGCGCCGCCCTGCAGCGACTCGCGCCGGACGAGCCGCTGCAGGCTGGCGTGCCCGCGCAGTGGCGCCAGCGCGCACGCCAGGTCGGCATCCTCTGAGGGCAGAGCATCTTCCAGCGCGTCACGCAGCGCGGTCCATGCGTCCGCGCTCACCAGGGCATGCAGCGTGGCGAGCCGATCGCGCACGGCGCCGGGCGCCAGCGCGCGCGTCTTGCCCGGGTGGGCGATCGCGTCGACGAGGCTGCGCACGCTGCGCCGGTCGGCCGCCGCGCCGCCCGAGAGCCGCACGTATTCGCCGACGGCGGCGTCGTGCGCCTGCAGGACGAGCGCCTGGAAGGACGCGTCGCCGCCCTGCGGCGCCATCGCCTCGCGCAGGAAGGCACCGAGCGCCCACGTGAAGAGGCCGGGCACCCCATCGCCTGCCGGCCGGCCGGCCTCGGCGGCCAGGCGCGCCGCCTCGATCGCGAAGGCCAGCGCCGCTTCGATGCCGGCCGCGCGCGCCGCGGCGGGGTCCGCCGGCAGCGGCGGCAGGCGGTAGCGGCGCGGCGCCTCGCGCAGCGCGGCGAGCAGGAGGTCCTGGGCGGCTTGCAAGTGGCCCAGTGTGGCAGAGCGAAGCAGCGCGCGCAGGCCGCGGGAGCGCACCCGCCGCCACGTGGTTTCCCCGCTCCCGGGCGTGCGGCGCCCTGGGCTACAAGGACGGCGCAGCCCTGGCCACAGGGCGTGGAGAGCGACCATGGCCGACGACAGCAGCAAGCGCCTGACCGGATTCATCGGCCTGGGCCGCATGGGCCGGGGCATGGCCTTGAACCTGTGCCGCAAGGGCTTCCGCCTGGTCGTGCACGACATCGATCCGCGGCCGGTGCAGGACCTCGTGGCGGCCGGCGCGCGCGCCGCGCGGGACGTCGCCGACGTGGCGAGCGAGGCCGACGTGGTGATCACGATGCTGCCCCATTCGGCCGCCGTGGCCGAGGTGATCGCCGGGCCGGCCGGAGTGCTGGCCAGCGCCCGCCCCGGCACGCTGGTCCTGGACATGAGCACGGTGGCGCCGGAAGTGACCGACGGCGTCGCGGCGGCGGCGGCACGGCGCGAGATGGGCTTCGTCGATGCGCCCGTGGGGCGCCTGGCGAGCCACGCGGACCGCGGCGAGTCGCTGTTCATGGTGGGCGCGAGCGAGCGCGACTTCACTGCCGTGCGGCCGTTGCTGGAAGCCATGGGCACCACGATCCACCATTGCGGCCCGCCGGGCAGCGGCACCCGCACCAAGCTGGTCAACAACTACCTCGCGATCGTTTCCTGCCACCTGAACGCTGAGGCGCTCACGCTGGCGCAGAAGTTCGGCCTCTCGCTCGACAAGACGCTGGAGGTGATCCACGGCACCACGGCCACCAACGGGCAGTTGAAGATCGCGTGGCCGACCAAGGTGCTGCGCGGCGACACCGAGCCGGGCTTCACGATCGACCTGGCGCACAAGGACCTGACGCTGATCGTCGAAGCGGCCAACGCGGTGCGCATGCCGGTGCCCGCGGCAGCCGCGGCGCGCGAGGCCTACAGCCTGGCCCGCGCGCGCGGCTACGGCGGCAAGGACTTCTCCGCCATGGCCGACGCCTGGTGCGAACTCGCCGGCGCCGTCCCGCCGCGGCTGGAGTCCTGATGGAGCCCACCGCCGGCGCCTGGCAGGACCAGGTCTTCGACGTCCTCAAGCAAGGCCGGGTGCGGCAGGTGGCCTACGTGCCCGATGCCGGCCACGCCCAGCTGATCCGCCGCGTGCATGCGGACCCGCAGTTGCGCGGCGTCGTCCTGACCACCGAGGAGGAGGGCATCGCGCTCGCGTGCGGTGCCTGGCTGGGCGGCGAGCGCGCGGTGCTGCTGATGCAAAGCAGCGGCGTGGGCAACTGCATCAACATGCTGTCGCTGGTGGAGAACGGCCGCTTCCCCTTCCTGGCGCTGGTCACCATGCGCGGCGAGTGGGCCGAGTTCAACCCGTGGCAGGTTCCCATGAGCAAGGCGGTGCGCCCCTGCCTCGAGGCCATGGGCGTGCGGGTGCTGTGCGCGACGCATCCCGACGAAGTCGCCCCGACCGTGCAGGCCGGCGTCGACGCGGCCTTCGACGCCGGCGAAGCGGTCGCGGTGCTGCTGGCGCAGAGGCTGATCGGGCGCAAGCAGTGGGAGGGCGCGCGATGACCGCCGAACAGACGCCCGCGCTGGACCGGCGCGCCGTCGTGCGCGAACTGCTCGTGCGCTGTCCCGAGGCGCTGGTCATCACCGGCCTCGGTTCGCCGAGCTGGGATGCGTTCGCGGCCGGCGACCGCGACGGCACTTTCTATCTCTGGGGCGCCATGGGCGGGGCGGCCGCCATGGGGCTCGGCCTCGCGCTCGCGCAGCCGCAACGCAGCGTGCTGGTGATCACCGGCGACGGCGAGCAGCTGATGGGACTGGGCGCGCTGGCCACCCTGGGCGCGCAGCAGCCGCCCAACCTGGCGCTCGTCGTCCTCGACAACGGGCACTACGGCGAAACCGGCATGCAGCGCAGCCACACCAGCCTGGGCACCGACCTGGTGGCGGTGGCGCGCGGCTGCGGATTCAGGCATGCGCAGGCGATCCGCGAACTCGATGCGCTGGCCCCGCTGGCCGCCCACGTCGCCGCGCGTGCAGGCTGCATCCTGGCGCAGGTGCACGTCGCCTGCGAGGACCTGCCCAAGGCGCTGCCGGCCCGCGACGGGGTGTACCTGAAGAACCGTTTCCGCGCAGCACTGGGCCTGCCGCCCTTCTAGGACGAGCGCATGCACGACGCCCCCATCGCCTACATCGAACGCACCCGCGCGTGGTATCTGGCGCTCGGCTACGGCAATCCGTACCGCTACGCCCAGTTCGACGAGGTGCCGTTCCAGCCGCTGAAGAAGCCGCTGGCCGCGTCCGTCGTCACGCTGGTGACCACGGCGGCCCCCTACCAGCCCGGCAAGGGCCCGCAAGGGCCGGGGGCGCCGATGAACGCCTCAGTCAAGTTCTACGTGCCTTACACCGGCGACACCGCCCGCGACCACGACCTGCGCATCGCGCACGTGGCGATCGACCGCAGGCACACGTCGATGGAGGACAGCAACTGCTGGTTCCCGCTGCCGCTGCTGCGTGCGTTCGCACGCGAGGGGCGCTTGCGGCTGGCGCCGCGCTTCCACGGCGCGCCCACCAACCGCAGCCAGCGCCACACGCTGGAGCACGACGTGCCGCTGATCGTGCAGCGCTGCCTCGACGACGGCGTCGATGCGGCGCTGCTGGTGCCCAACTGCCCGGTGTGCCACCAGACGCTGGCGCTCACCGCGCGCGGGCTGGAAGCCGCCGGCATTTCGACCGTGGTGATGGGTTGCGCGAAGGACATCGTGGAGCACGTGGGCGTGCCGCGCTTCCTGTTCTCGGATTTCCCGCTCGGCAACGCTGCCGGCAAGCCGCACGATCCCGCCTCGCAGCGGCAGACGCTGGAGCTGGCGCTGCAACTGCTGCAGACCGCAACGGCTGCGCGCACCACGCTGCAGTCGCCGATCCGCTGGAGCGCATCGAGCGAATGGAAGCGCGATTACTGCAACATCGAGCGCGCAAGTCCCGAGGAGATCGCCCGTGCCCGGGCCGAGTTCGACGCGATCAAGGCGCAGGCCAGATCGATCCGGAGTTCAGAGATCTCCTAGTGCCAGTTCCGCGTGACAGCGTCCTCGATGCCCTGGAAGAGTTCGCGGTAGGCCTCCTTGGCCTTGCGGATGCGCTCGAGGTCGCTCAGCAGGGTTTCCAGCGCGGAGCGCGCGCCGACGCCGCTGCGCCCGCGCGGGACGCGGTATTCCGGCGGCTTGACCTCGGGGTCGAGAAACAGGATGCGGTCTGGCATGGCAACGAGGCTGGTGCGCGAGGATGTTAGCAGCGCCTGCGGGGCGTCGCCAGCGGGAGGTCACTCACGGCGGCGTCCCCGGTAGGGCCGGCGCCCCTCGTCGCGCCGCGACAGGCGCTTCGCAGCGCGCACGACGACCGCCAGCACCACCAGCGCGATGAACACGTACAGCGCGGTCCAGAGCAGGGTGTTCGTCATGGCGTTCACAGCTTCTCAGGAGTGGCCGCCGAGCTTGGACAGCGTGAAGGCCGCGAGGAAGCCCAGCACCGTGATCAGCCCCGTCGCATCGTGGGTGTGCTCGAAGGCTTCGGGGACCATGGTGTCGGCCAGCATGGCGAGGATCGCGCCCGCCGCAACGGCCGTCGTTGCGGCGATCACGCCGGGCGGGAAGTCCCGGAACACGGCGAAGCCGGCCCAGGCCGCGGCAGAGGATGTGAGCGCGATCGCGCCCCAGACCCCGAAGACGTACACGGCGGAGCGGCCGGCACGCCGCATCCCCGCCGCGCTGGAGAGGCCTTCGGGAATATTGGACAGGAAGATCGCGATCACCGCCACCATGCTCACGGCGCCGCCGCGCAGCATGCTGAGCCCGATCACCACCGACTCCGGCACGCCATCGAGCAGCGCGCCGACTGCGATGGCAAGGCCGCTGCCGCCGTCCTGCTGCTCCGAAGGCTGCTGGCCCTGCGAGCGCTTGCGATGCTTGGCGCCCTGGCGCGCCAGCCACCAGTTCGCGATGGTGAAGAGGAGCGCGCCGCCGACGAAGCCGATCGCCGTGGCCAGGAAGCCGCCGCGCTCGTAGGCCTCTTCCATCAGCTCGAAGGCCAGCGCCGAAATCAGCACGCCGGCGCCGAAGGCCATCACGGCCGCGATCAGCCGTTGCGGGACGTGGAAGAACCAGCCGATCGCGGCCCCGAGCACGAGGGCGCCGCCGGCCAGCAAGCCCCACAGGGCAGCCTGCAGTGCGGTCGGAATCATCGGCCGATGCTAGCGCCGCTCGCGCCCGCGCGGGTGCCGCAATCCGCAGCGCCGATCGGCGATCCCGTAGGCTGGCGGTGGCGCGCGAAGCGCCGGAACCCCAGTTTGCCCGCGCTAGCCCACCCCCCGCGCGATCAGGAACGGCGCGAACTCCTTGTCCGACACCAGGATGTGGCGGGCCAGCCAGTCGCCGAGGAACTTCAGGGTGGCGATGCTCACGGTCGTGTCATCCCGCGATTCCCTGAGCTTCTGCGCCAGGGCCTTGGCCTGCGCGGTCAGCTTGCCGTGCTCGGCGTGGTGCGCGGCTTCCTCTTGGAAGCCGGCCTCGTGCAGCAGCTTTTCCTCGAAATCGAAGTGGTACACGGTGTAGTCGACCACGCTGGTCAGGACCTTGTCGATCACCTCGCCAGCCTGGCCCTGCTGCATGGCCTCGTAGAGCTGGTTGAACAGGGCGAACAGCCGCTGGTGCTGGCGGTCGATTTCGGCGATGTGCAGGCTGTACTTGTCTTCCCAGACGATGACGCTCATTTGTCGGTGGCTCCTATCCGGGGAGAAAAGTAGCGCGTCCGGCGACCTTCTTCCTTGTGATAGCGCAACTGGACGCGCTTGCGGCGCCGCGGGCCTCGGGGCGGCGTGACGCTTTCACGCGGGCCCCGCCTTGCCTCAGGGCTGCGTGTCCTCCGGCACCCGGCGGTATTCGACCCGCACGCGGTGCACGTGGTCGACGCCGATGAAGTCGTTGCGGCCCTGGAAATCGACCTCGAAGGTGGCGAAGGGCACGTTCAGGCGCGAGGGCGGATGCCCGTTCATGAGGGTGTACTTGCGCTTGAGGTTGGTGCCGTCGTACAGCCAGGTGCCCTCGTGCTCCATGCGCGTGATGCGCCCGCCGGCATCGGCGATGCGCACGCTTTCGTGGAAGGCGCCGCCGGCATCGAGTTCCAGCACCCGGCGCACCCGCACGCCGTCTTCGCTGTATTCCCGCAGCCAGGTGCCGCGCAGCAGGTCCTGCCGGTCGATGGCGGCGGGCGAGAGCGTGGCCGTGGCGGGCAGCCAGGACTGCAGCGTCCAGGCGAGCGCGGCCAGCCCCACCAGGGGCAGGAGCCAGCGCGGCGCGGAGGAGGTCACGCCGCAACTATCCCAGAAACGCGGCACCGGCGGGAAGTCCCGCCGGGCGCCCGCCTATTGCGGCAGCATGTGCCCGGTTTCCTCGTAGCGCTCGTGCCAGGACAGCGCTTCGCGCAGCAGGTGCGGGGTGTGCAGGCCGGCGCGGCCGGAGCGGGCCAGCGCCTGCGCGCGGTCCTCGTAGTCCTGCAGGGCGGCGCGGTAGGAAGGGTGCGCGCAGCGCTCGATGATGACCTTGCTGCGCTGGCGCGGGGCCAGGCCGCGCAGGTCCGCCAGGCCCTGCTCCGTCACGACCACCTGCACGTCGTGCTCGGTGTGGTCCACGTGGCTGGCCATCGGCACGATGCAGGAGATGGCGCCGTTCTTGGCCGTCGATGCGGTCATGAAGATCGACAGGTAGGCGTTGCGCGCGAAGTCGCCCGAGCCGCCGATGCCGTTCATGATGCGCGTGCCCATGAGGTGGGTCGAGTTGACGTTGCCGTACATGTCGGCCTCGATCATCCCGTTCATGGAGATCACGCCCAGGCGCCGGATCACCTCCGGGTGGTTGGAGATCTCCTGCGGGCGCAGCAGGATGCGTTCGCGGTAGTAGTCGATGTTGTCGAGGAACTCGCGCATGCCTTCGTCGCTGAGCGACAGCGCCGTCGACGAGGCGAAGGCCAGGGTGCCGGACTTGAGCATCTCCAGCATGCCGTCCTGCAGCACTTCGGTGTACGCCGTCAGGCCCTTGTACTTGCCCTTGTCCAGGCCGCTCAGCACCGCGTTGGCGGTGTTGCCCACGCCGGACTGGATCGGCAGCAGTTCCCTGGGCAGGCGGCCGCGCGTGATCTCGTGCTCGAGGAAATCGAGGATGTGCTCCGCGATGCGTTCCGAGGCGGCGTCCGGCGGCGTGAACTTCGGGTTGCGGTCCGGGATGTTGGTCTCGACGATCGCGACCACCTTGGCCGGGTCGACATGCAGGTAGGCGTCGCCGATGCGGGTGCTGGGGTGCAGCACCGGGATCGGCCGGCGGTTCGGCGGCAGCGCCGTGCCGTAGTAGATGTCGTGCATGCCTTCGAGGCCCAGCGCATGCGCGCTGTTCACCTCGAGGATCACCTTGTCGGCCAGGTCCAGCCAGGTCTTGTTGTTGCCCAGCGAGGAGGCCGCGATCAGGCGGCCATCTTCCAGCACGCCGGCCACTTCGACCAGCGCGACGTTGAGCTTGCCGAGGAAGCCGAACCAGACGAACTGGCTCACGTGCGACAGGTGGATGTCGATATATTCCATCTCGCCGGCGTTGATGCGCGTGCGGCAGGTCGGATCCGACTGGTAGGGCAGGCGCAACTCGATGCCTCCGACCTTGGCCAGCGCGCCATCGAGTTCGGGCGCGGTGGACGCGCCGGTCCACACGCCGATGCGGAACACGTTGCCGTGCTGGTTGGCCGCCTCGATCCGGCGGGCGAGGGCGGGCGGCACGGCCTTGGGATACCCGGAGCTGGTGAAGCCGCTCATGCCGACGTGGTCGCCGTGCTGGATGAGGGCGGCCGCCTGTTCGGCGGACATGATCTTCTGGCGCAGGCCGGGATGCAGGACGCGGGAGGCGGGGGACAGCACTTTCTTTCTTCTCTCCGTTTTGCAGGCAGTCTACGGGCGGGTGCATGCGGTCGGGCTGAGCGAAGTCAACTGGAATGTCGCCCGGGTTCCCTTCGGTCACCACCAGCCTACCGACCGTCGCGGGTTCCCCGGATGCAGGCTGGCGGTGACGCGCGCCAGCGCTGGAACCCCCGCACTTTCACCGCTGCCGCGGATCCAGCGCGTCCCGCAACCCGTCCCCCAGCAGGTTGAACGACAGCACCAGCAGGAAGATCGACACCCCCGGCCACACCGCCATCCACGGCGCGTTGTCGATGAAGTTCTTGGCGGTGTTCAGCATGCTGCCCCAGCTTGGCGCCGGCGGCTGCTGGCCCAGGCCCAGGAAGGACAGGCTGGCCTCCGCAATGACGGCGGCAGCGATCGCCAAGGTGGCCTGCACCATCAGCGGCGCCGTGATGTTCGGCAGGATGTGGCGCAGGGCGATGCGCCAGGGCGGGTTGCCGACGGCGCGGGCGGCTTCGACATAGTCCTCCACCTTCACGCCCAGCACCTGCCCGCGCGTGAGCCGCACGAAGATCGGCGCGGCCGAGACGCCGATGGCCACCATCGCGTTGGTGAGGCTGGGGCCCAGGAAGGCTGCGAGCGCGATGGCGAGGATCAGGAACGGGCAGGCGAGGAACGCATCGGTGATGCGCGAGATCACGCCGTCGACCCAGCCGCCGAGGAAGCCGGCCGCCATGCCGATCGGCACGCCGATCAGCAGCGAGATCGACACCGAGACGACACCGGCCAGCAGCGAAGCGCGCGTGCCCCAGATCACGCGCGAGAGCACGTCGCGCCCGATTTCATCGGTGCCGAACCAGTGTTCCGCCGAGGGCGCCTGGCGGATGGCGCTCCAGCTCGTGGCGATGGGGTCCTGCGGCGCGACCCAGGGCGCGAACAGCGCCAGCAGGATGAAGCCGATGACGATCGCCAGCCCCAGCAGCGCGGCGCGCCGGCGCACCAGCCGCCGCCAGGCGCGGCGCCACGGGCCGGCCGGCGGCGCGACGGCTTCGGAAGCGGGAACGGGCAGGACGGCAGCCATGGTTCTTTCAGTGGCGCAGGCGCGGATTCACTGCGAAGTACGCGACGTCCGCAAGCAGGTTCAGCACCATGTACGCCGTCGCCGTGACCAGAATCACGCCTTGCACCACGGCGTAGTCGCGGTTGAACACCGCGTCCACGATCAGCTTGCCGAAGCCGGGGATGGTGAAGACCTGCTCGGTGAGCACGGCGCCGGAGAGGAGCGTGCCCAGCTCCAGCGCGCCCAGCGTGATCACCGGCGTGAGCGCATTGCGCAGCGCGTGCTTGAGGACCACCGTCCGTTCATCGAGCCCTTTCGCGCGGGCGGTGCGCACGTAGTCGGCCGACAGCACCTGCAGCATGGCGCTGCGCGTGTGCCGCATCAGCACCGCCGCGATGGCGTTGCCCAGCACGAAGGCCGGCATGATCATCGCCTGCAGGTTGCCCCAGAGGTCCTCGAAGGGACTCACGTAGCCGGAGGCCGGCAGCCAGCCCAGGTTCACCGCGAACAGCAGGATCAGCAGGATGCCGAGCCAGAAGTTGGGCGTGGAGATGCCCCACAAGGCGAAGATGTTGGCCGCCCAGTCCCAGAGGCTGCCGCGCCCGACGGCGGAGATGATGCCGGCGGGAATCCCGATCAGCAGCGCGATCGCCATCGCCATCGCCGCGAGCTGCAGCGTGACGGGCAGCTTCTGCACGACGAGATCCAGCACCGGCTGCTGGTTGCGGATCGACTCGCCCAGGTCGCCGCGCAGCACGCCGCCGACCCAGTACGCGTAGCGCACCGGCAGCGGTTCGTCGAGGTGCAGCTTCTTGTGCAGGTACGCGATCACGCTGGGGTCCTGCTCCTCGCCGGCGAGGATCTTCGCCGGATCCCCGGGCAGCAGTTGCTGCAGGCCGAAGATCAGCATCGACACCAGGATCAGTGTCGGAACGAGCTGGGCGATGCGCTTGAGGAGGTAGTCGAACATGGAGGGTCACGCGCACGACTTCGTCATCCCCGCGCGCGGGCGGGGGGCCAGGGCACGCGCGCAGCGCGTGACATCGGGAGCCCTGGATCCCCGCCTTCGCGGGGATGACGGCGTGTGGGCGTCAAGGCGCGCTCCCCATCGACCCGAGGATGACGGCGCTGGGGCGTCAAGCCCCGTTCCCCATCTTCAGCCCCTGCACGCGCAGCAATCCATCCGGGATGTGGCGCACGCCCGTGAGCTTCGGGTTGTAGGCCCACAGCCACTTGCGGTGGTACAGGTACACGATGGGCCGGGCCTTCAGCACGCGCGCGGCGACCTGCTCGAACAGCTTCCTGCGTTCGTTGACGTCGCGCACTTCGCGCGATGCCTTGATCAGCTTGTCGGTCTCGGCGTCGCAGTAGCCGGCGTAGTTCAGCGGCTGGTTGCAGGCGTCGAAGCTGAAGAGGTTGCCGTCCGGGTCGGGCCGGCCGCTCCATGCCAGCACATAGGCCTCGAAGTCCCCCTTGTCCGCCATGTTCAGGGTGGTCGCGAACTCCGTCGCCTGGATCTTCACGTCGAAGCCGGCCTCGCGCGTCATGGCCTGCACCACCAGCGCGATGCGCTGCGCATCCGAGGTCGTCGGCGTCAGCAGCGTGAAGCTGGGGTTGGGGATGCCGGCCTCCTTGAGCAGCGCCTTGGCGCGATTGACGTCGCGCTTGGGGATCGGCACGTTCTTCGCGTAGAAGCTGTTGTTCGGCGGCACCCACTGGTTGCCGACGATCGCCTCGTTGTCCATCACGACCTGCACCAGGCCCTGCCGGTCCAGCGCCAGCTCGAAGGCCTCGCGCACGCGGGGGTCGCGCCCCAGCGGGCTGTTCTTGCCCTTGTCGCTCTTGCCCACGTTGATGGTGATGCCCTGGTAGCCGATCTCCGTGATGCTGGCCGTCTTGAGCTTCTTCTCCTTGACGATCTTCTCCATGTCGCTGGGCGCGACGCGCTCGATGAAATCGAGCTGGCCGGAGCGCAGGTTGGCCAGGCGCACCGTGGCGTCCGGGATCGGCACGTAGGTGATGCGGTCGAAGGCGACGGCGCCCTTGTTCCAGTACTCGGGATAGCGCTCCAGCACCATGCGGTCCTGCGGCACGCGCTCGACGAACTTGTAGGGGCCGGAGCAGACCGGGTGGGTGGCGAACTTGTCGCCGGCCGCCTGTGCCGCCTTGGGCGAGACCATCATGCCGGCGCGGTCGGTCAGCGCGGCCAGCAGCGGCGCGAACGGCGCCGAGAGGTTGAGGCGCACGGTGGCCGGATCCACGACATCGACGGTCTGCACGGGCGCGAGTTCACCGCGGCGGTTCGAGCCCGGCATGGTCTTGTGCCGCTCGATGTTGAACTTCACGGCCGCCGCATCGAACTTCTCGCCGTCGTGGAAGGTGACGTTGGGGCGCAGCTTGAGCGTGAGCGCCTTGCCGTCGGCGGACCACTCGTAGCCCGTCGCGAGCTGCGGCACCACATTGAGCTTCTCGTCGATGTCGAACAGCTTGTCGCACAGCGCGGCAAACACGACGCGACCGACGAAGGTGCGCGCGAGCGAGGGATCGAGCGCGTCCGGGTCTTCGGCCAGGCCGACCCGCAAGGTGGTCTGCGCCTGTGCCGCCAGCGCGGCGGCGCCGAGCAGGACGACGGCCAGGGGCCGCAACAGGGATCGAGTGAAGCTGGGCATCTTGGATCTCCAGGAGGTTGGTTCAGGGACCCGGCACGGCCGGCGCCGGCGTGACGAAGGCGGCCTGCAGGCGTTCGAGCCGGCGGCGCGCGGGAGCGAAGGCGATCGGCTGCACGGCCGCCGCGCCGGCCTGCAGCTCGCGCCACAAATGGCAGGCGGCGGCGTGGCCGTCGGGCGTCGCTTCGAGCAGCGGCACCTGCTGCGAGCACACCGGCCGCGCGTGCGGGCAGCGCGTGTGGAAATGGCAGCCGGTGGGCGGATGCAGCGGGCTGGGCACGTCGCCGCCGATCACCCGGCGGTCGCGCGCTGCCTCCGGTTCCGGACGCGGGATCGCCGACAGCAGCGCCTGCGTGTACGGATGGCGCGGCAAGGCGAACAGGGCGTCCTTGTCGGCCGTCTCGACCACCCGGCCCAGGTACATCACGGCGACGCGCGTGGCGATGTGCTTGACCACCGCGAGGTCGTGGGCGATGAACACATAGGCCAGGCCGAAGCGGCGCTGCAGGTCCTGCAGCAGGTTGACCACCTGCGCCTGCACCGACACGTCCAGCGCCGACACGGCCTCGTCGCAGACGATCAGTTTCGGCTCCACCGCGAGCGCCCGTGCGATCCCGATGCGCTGGCGCTGCCCGCCGGAGAACTCGTGCGGATAGCGCTGCGCGTGCTCCGTCGCGAGACCCACGATGCGCAGCAGCTGGGCGACGCGATCGGCTTCATGGCCCGCGTGCAGGCCGTGCAGCCGCAGCGGCTCGGCCAGGGTCTGGCCGACCGTCATGCGCGGGTTCAGGGAGGAATACGGATCCTGGAAGATGATCTGCATGGCGCGCCGCTGCGCCCGCAGTTGCGTGGTGGAAAGGCGGCCGATCTCCCCGCCCTCGAACAGCACGCGGCCGGCGGTCGGCTCGATCAGGCGCAGGATCAGGCGCCCCAGCGTCGACTTGCCGCAGCCCGACTCGCCGACGACGCCCAGCGTCTCGCCGGCCGCCAGCTGCAAGTCCACGCCGTCGACCGCCCGCACCAATCCGCTCACGCGGCCGAACAGGCCGCGCCGCACGGGGAAGTGCTTGACCAGTCCCTCGGCGCGCAGCAGCGGCACCGCGGCGTCTTCCCCGCGCAGGCGGGGAGCCAGGGCGCTCTGGATTCCCGCCTGCGCGGGAATGACGGAGGCTGCGCTCATGACGGGGGCTGCGTTCATGGAGCCTCCACGGCTTCGGGCACATGCGGCGCCAGCACGTCCGGGTCGAGCGGCGCGCGCCAGCAGGCCGACGCATGCTGCGGACCGACTTCCAGCAGCGGCGGCGCCTCCGCGTGGCAGCGCGCGATGGCGAACGGGCAGCGGGCGACGAAGTGGCAGCCGCGCGGCCGCCGCAGCGGATTGGGCACCTGGCCTTCGATCGAGGCCAGCCGTTCGCGCGTGACGTCCAGCCGCGGGATCGAGCCCAGCAGGCCCACGGTATAGGGATGCTGCGGCTGCGCGAAGATGGCCTCGACGGGCGCGCGCTCGACGATCCGGCCGGAGTACATCACGGCCACTTCGTCGGCCACTTCGGCCACCACGCCGAGGTCGTGCGTGATCAGGATCAGCGCCATGCCGGTTTCCTGCTGCAGGCTCGCCATCAGCTGGAGGATCTGCGCCTGGATGGTGACGTCCAGCGCGGTCGTCGGCTCGTCGGCGATCAGCAGGCGCGGCTCGCAGGCCAGCGCCATGGCGATCATGGCGCGCTGGCGCATGCCGCCCGAGAGCTTGTGCGGATATTCGTGGAAGCGCTGCTCGGGCGCCGGGATGCGCACCTGGCGCAGCACCTCGATCGCCCGCGCCACGGCGGCGGCGCGCGGCAGGGCGCGATGCCGCAGCAGCGCCTCGACGATCTGGTCGCCGATCGTGAACGCGGGATTGAGCGAGGTCATCGGCTCCTGGAAGATCATGGCCATGCCGTTGCCGCGCAAGTCCAGCAGCTCGCCGCGCGGCGCGCCCACCAGCTCGCGGCCCTCGAAGCGGATCGAGCCGGCGGCGATGCGCCCGGGCGGATCGGGCACCAGGCCCATGATCGACAGCGCGCTCACGCTCTTGCCGCATCCGGACTCGCCGACGATCGCCAGGGTCTGGCCGGCGTCCACCGCGAAGCTCACGCCGTCCACCGCGGGGAAGTTGCCGTCGTCCGTGGTGAACTCGGTGCGCAGGTCGCGGACTTCGAGCACGGGCATCAGGCCGCACCTCCGCGCTCGCGCTGGAAGCGTTCGATGCGCGCCTCGATCTCGGCCCGGTCGATGATGCCCACCGGATCGCGCCGCCCGGCCAGGCAGGCGAGGAAGGGCTGGGCCCGCTCAAGGCTCTTGCGGTAGAGGCGCTGCAGTTCCTGCACCGGTTCCTCGTGGTCGTCCACGCGCAGGTCGAGCCGTGGATAGTCCTCGTCGGCCTGGATGCGCAGTGCGGCAGCCTGCTTGCCGCGCTTGTCGCCGCCGGCGGCTTCGCCGGCCGCGAGCGCGGCCAGCAGGCGCTCGGCCAGCGGCTTGCCGCGGGTGGACTGGAAGCCTTCGGCCGTGGCCTCGATCACGCGCGGGCCGGCCAGCATGTTGCCGGCGACGCTGAAATCCTGGCCGACGCGGTGCCCGCACCAGTCGATGCAGGCGGCGCCGGTCCAGACCGCGGGGTGGCCTTGCGCGGCCAGCACGTGCAGCTGCCGCTGCTCGCGCCCGGCGTCCGCACCCGTGAGCATGGCGATGACCTGTTCGGGCGAGCGGCCGGCGGCCAGCAGGTCCAGGCCCTGCGGGCCGTACAGCGGATTCATGAGCGCCTGCGTCGACAGCACGCCGACGCCGCGGCGCGCATGCACGGTGAGGGCGCCCACCGCGAAGAACCGGCTGGCGATGGCGGCGCCGAAGCAACCCGCCTCGTCGCGCGCCAGGATCGACCACGTCATTCCCGCATCCTTTGGGGCCGTGGGGCCCAGTTCGGGGGCATTCTGGCGCCAACCGCCCGTGCAGGCTGCCCGGCGCAACCCTGAGGTGCCCCGGCCGTGCGGCGTGCCAAACGCGGCCCCGACTGAGGAAGATCAACTGGCCCTGGCCGCCCCGGGCCAAGAATCGGCTCCCATTGCAGGTGCGCTGCCTGCGTTGAAGGAGATTCCGTGTTTCGACCGCTCGTGACCGTCGCCGCCGTCCTCGTCCTGCTGGGTGGCTGCTCCAGGCAAGAAGCCCCCACTGCCGCGCAGGCGCCGGCGATGCCCGCCGCTGCGACGGTGGCTGCCGCCGCGCCGGCGGCCGATGCAGCGCCTGCGGCCGCTCCCGCCACGCAGGCGCCTGCTGCCGCCGCACCGGCGGCAGCCGCCGCACCGGCCGCCGAGGCGGTGGTGCAGAAGGCGCCTGCGGCCGCGCCGCAGGCGAAGGCCCAGGCGGTCGACATGTTCGGTGCCAACGCCGCGCCGGCCGAGCCCGCCTCGCACAATCGCGGCAAGGTGCTGCAGGTGGCCGAGGGCGGCGGCTACACGTATGCCGAAGTGCAGATGACTTCGGGCAAGAAGGTCTGGATCGCCGGCTCGCACATCGATGTCAAGCCGGGCGCCGAAGTCGAATGGGGCAACTACGGCCTGATGCGCGACTTCCAGGCGAAGTCGCTGAACCGCACCTTCTCCGAGATCCTGTTCGTGGACCGCTGGGCCCCTGCCGGCCAGGCGCCCGTGGCGGTGAGCCCGCACGGCAAGTTCCCGAACGGCGCGCCGGCGGCCAGCGCCGATGAAATGGCCGCCGCGGCGGCTGGTGCGGCGCCCGCAGCGGCCGCCGATCCCTCGGCACGCGGGACGGTCAAGACGGTGACCAACGCCGGCGGCTACAGCTATATCGAAGTGGACCAGGGTGGCGGCAAGACCGTGTGGGTGGCCGCGATGGAAACACCCATGAAGAAGGGCGACAAGGTCGAGTGGCAGGGCGCCACGCAGATGAGCAACTTCACGGCGCGCTCGCTGGGCAAGACCTTCGAGAAGATCATCTTCGCCCAGGGCGTGTCCGTCGGGAAGTAGTGTGTGAGGCCTTCCCCTCGAGGGGAAGATCGTGGGATGGGGGATGCTGTGGCATCCCCCTTTTTTGTTGCTGGGGTTCGCGCTGGCGCGGCTCACCACCAGCCTACGAAGGGCGCGGGCAGCGTGCCGAGGGCGCGGGCTCAGCCGCCGTGGAAGCCCTTGAGGATGTCGTCGGGCGCGCGCTCTGGATCGATGGTCGAATCGTTGGTGCGGCGCGGCGAATCGAGCCGGTCGCTCTCGGCTTTCGCCTTGTCCAGGTCGGCCTGCACCTCTTCCGGCGGCGTCGGCGTGGCGTCGTTCAGGTCCGCTTTCGCGGGTTGTCCCGGGGTGTTCATGCTCGCCATGATGGCCCGCCGTGCAGCCGGCGGATGTAGGCGTCCGCCGTTCTTCGCCTGCCGCGAGTCCCGATTGACGCTGCCTCGCCGGCCCCTGTAGCCTGCCGGACTTCCGTTTCACAGGAGCCGCGATGCGTCTGATCCCGAGGATTTTCACCGGCCTGGTCTTGCTGGGCAGCCTGTTCGCGCTGCCCGCGTCCGCGCAGTCCGACTATCCGAACAAGCCCATCAAGTTCATCGTGCCGTATCCGCCCGGCGGCTCGACCGACCTGGTCGCCCGCCTCATGAGCCAGTGGCTGTCGACGCGGCTGAAAGAGCAGGTGGTGGTGGAGAACAAGGCCGGCGGCGGCAACAACATCGGCACCGAAATGGCGGTCCGCTCGCCGCCGGATGGCTACACGATCTTCCTGGTGAACCCGGCCAACGCGATCAACGCCACGCTGTACCCGAAGCTGCCCTTCAACTTCCTGGAGGACATGACGCCGGTGGCGGGCATCATCCGCGTGCCCAACGTGATGACGGTGACCAAGAACTTCCCGGCCAAGACCGTGGCCGAGTTCATCGACTACGCGAAGAAGAACCCGGGCAAGGTGAACATGGCGTCTTCCGGTTCGGGCACCTCGGTGCACCTGTCCGGCGAGATGTTCAAGTTCATGACCGGCGTCGACATGAAGCACGTGCCGTACAAGGGCGCCGGCCCGGCCATCACCGACCTGATCGGCGGCCAGGTCGACGTGCTGTTCGACAACATGCCTTCCATCATCGGCCACATCCGCGGCGGCTCGGTGCGCGCGCTGGCGGTGACGAGCGCGCAGCGTTCGCCGGCGCTGGACGTGCCGACGGTGGCCGAGACGGTGCCGGGCTACGAGGCGAGCGCCTGGTTCGGCATCGCCGCGCCCAAGGGCACGCCGCCGGCCGCGATCGCGCGCCTCAACCGCGAAGTGCAGGCCGCGCTGGCCGATCCCGGCATGAAGGCCAAGCTGGCGGACCTGGGCGGCGTGCCGATCCCCGGAACGCCCGAGCAGTTCTGGGCGCTGCACAAGTCGGAAACCGAGAAGTGGGCCAAGATCGTCCACTTCTCCGGCGCCAAGGTCGACTGATCGTCCCCGGGTCCTCGTGGCGGGCCGTTCTAAGATCGGCCCCCATGAGGACCCACCCATGAACGGCGCCCAGAGCCTCGTCGCCACGCTGCTGGCCTCCGAGGTCGATACCTGCTTCGCCAACCCCGGCACCAGCGAGATGCACTTCGTGGCGGCGCTCGACCAGAGCGCCGGCATGCGCTGTGTGCTCGGCCTGCAGGAGAACGTGGTCACCGGCATGGCCGACGGCTACTGGCGCATCGCCGGCAAGCCGGCCTGCACCCTGCTGCACTGCGGCCCGGGGCTGGCCAACGGCCTCGCCAACCTGCACAACGCGCGGCGCGCGCGCAGCGGCATCGTCAACATCGTCGGCGACCAGGCCACCTGGCACCGGCCGCACGATCCGCCGCTGACCGCCGACACCGAAGGCTTGGCGCGCAGCGTCTCGGCGTGGGTGCGCACCAGCAGCACGGCGTCGGAAGTCGGGCGTGATGCGGCCGCGGCCGTGCAGGCCGCGCGCACGGCGCCGGGACAGGTCGCGACGCTGATCCTGCCTTCGGACGCTTCGTGGGACGAGGGCGGCGTGGTGGCCGAACCGCTCGCGGTGCCGGCACCGTCTGCGTTCGACGCCTTCGCGATCGAGAACGCCGCCCGCGTGCTGCGCAGCGGCAAGCCGACGCTGATCCTGCTGGCGGGCGGCGCCGTGCGCGGCGCATCGCAGGCGCTGGCCTGGCGCATCGCGCAGGCCACCGGCGCCCGGCTGATGGCCGACTACATGAACGGGCACGTCGAGCGCGGACGCGGTCGCCTGCAGCTGGAGCGCACGCCTTACAACACCGATCTGGCGATGGAGGCGCTGGCGCGCTTCGACCACATCCTGCTGGTCGGTGCCAGGCCGCCGGTGGCCTTCTTCGCCTATCCCGGCAAGCCGTCGACGCAGGCGCCGGCGCACGCGCAACTGCACGTCGTGACCCGCCCCGAGCAGGACGCGGCGGCCGCCTTGCGCGCGTTGGCGGAAACGCTGGGGGCCCGGGAGCTTGCACTGCCCGATCCCGGTCCGCGGCCGCAGCCGGCCTGCGGCGCGCCGGCGCCGGACAAGCTCGCGCTGACGATCGCGGCGCTGATGCCGGAGCACTGCATCGTCTCCGACGAAAGCGTGTCCTTCGGCCGCGGCTTCTACAGGCACTCGCATGCTGCGCCGCCGCACGACTGGCTGCACCTGGTCGGCGGCGCGATCGGCGCCGGGCTGCCGGTCGCCACCGGTGCGGCCATCGGGGCGGGCGGACAGCGGCGCGTGCTCAGCCTGCAGGCGGACGGATCGGCGATGTATTCGCTGCAGGCGCTTTGGACCCAGGCGCGCGAGCGGCTGCCGTGCACGACGGTTTTGCTCAACAACCGCAAATACGCGATCCTGCAGGGGGAATACCGGAGCGTCGGAGCAACCCCGGGTCCGACCGCGTTGCGGATGCTGGACCTGGGCGATCCGGATCTCGGATGGATTCAGCTGGCCGCCGGGATGGGCGTCGAAGGCGCCCGGGCCAGCACGATGGAGGAGTGTGCCGATCTGCTGTCGCACAGCTTGCGGCAACCGGGGCCCTTCCTCATCGAACTGATGGTGTGAGCCCCGCCGGGAGGGCAGCGGCCCTCCGGGTGAAGCCTCAGTGCAGGACCTCGACGGCCGGGTAGGTCACCTCGCGGCCGATCATGGCGCGGGCGTAGAAATAGTTGTTGCGTGCCTTCTCGCTCATCCGGTCGAGGTCGACCTCGCCCTTGGGGTCGCAGGGGAATGCGAAACCACGACCGCTGTCGAACAGCGAACGGAAGCAGAGCTGGAACTGGCTGGAGCTGGAATCCATCATTTGGGTTCTCCTCGCATCGGGGTTGCATCGCCTCTCGGCATGCATCCACTATCGGCGAGGACCCGGTCCGCCGCGATCAGCCGGAACTGAATCAGAGCCTCGGCCGCTTCCGATTCGCGGGCACGGTCCGCGCCGAGGCGGGATAGGAGGCGTCCTATGCCGCGACGGCCATCAGCGCATCGGGCGATGCGCCCCTGCCTTGGTCCAGTTGCCGGCGGGCCCGCGCGGCGTGAGGGATTGCGCACTGGCGGCGCCTGCCGGCGGCATCTACGGGTGGCCCGTAAGGGCGTGCGCGTAGGCGTCGCGCCCGAGGTCAGATGCCCGCAGGCGCTTCGTCGTTCGCCACCACGGACACGTTCGGCGAGAGCTCGCATGCCGCGCGCAGCGAGTTGGTCACGAGGCACTTGCGCTTGGCCTGCTGCAGCACGCGCGCGGCGAGCGCCTCGCTGGTCGCGGGAGGGACGGTGACGCGCGGCGAGAGCGTGAACTGCGTGAAGAGCGCCGTGGCGTCCTCCTGGTCCAGCACGCCTTCGACATCCACCGTCATCGACAGCCACGCGAGTTTCGAGGCACGGGCGCAGGCGCGGAAGGTCAGGATGAAACAGTCTGCGATCGCGGCGACCAGCAAGGTCTCCGGCGACCAGTAGCCTGGCGGGCCGCCGAATTCCGGCGGCGCGCTGCTTGCGATCTCCGGCACGCCTTCGGCGCTGGCGGTCACGCGACCGGTGCTTGCTGCGCGGGCCTGCGCACGATAGTGATGCGGGAACGGTTGCATCGTCACCGCCTCAACGCCGCGTCTTGCAGGTGCTGAGCCCCAGCAGGGCATACGGCGGGCACCAGCCCGCCAGCCCGGTGGCCAGCGGCACCACGCCCAGCCAGCCCCACAGGCCGATCTGGCCCGCGAGCGTGAGGCCGATCAGGGCCAGTCCGACGAGGATGCGGACGATGCGGTCGATGCTGCCGACGTTGGTCTTCAATGCGGTTCTCCTTGGTGGGGTGAGCGCATTGCAGCAGGGCGGGCGGCTCGCGTATGTGACTTTGGTTACGCAGCCTCCGCCAGCCGGCGCAGGGCGGCGCCGTCGCGGATGCGGATGCGCTCGCGGGCCAGCTCGATCCAGCCCTCGCGCTCGAAGCGCCGCAGCAGGCGCGTGACCATCTCGCGCACGGTGCCCAGCACATTCGCGAGCTCCTGGTGCGTGATCGCCAGCTCGGGGCCGTGTCCAAGAAGCGCCGCCGCCAGGCGCCGGTCCAGTTTGTGGAAGGCGACTTCGTCGACCAGCGCCGTCAGGTCCGCCATGCGTTCCGCGTAGAGGCCCAGCACGAAGTCGCGGAAGGCGGGCTCCGCGAGCCAGCGCCTGAACGTTGGAGGCGGAATCAGGAGCAGGCGCGTCGGGCGCGTCGTGACGGCGCGGGCCGACAACGGCTGGCTGCGAAACAGGCAGGCGCTGGAGGCCAGGCACATGTCGCCGGGAACCAGGCGGTACAACTCCAGCGAGCGGCCGTCGGGCGAACTGCGGCTCACGCGCACTTCGCCTTCGAGCAGCAACGGAAAGCCCTTGCAGGGATCGTTCTCGCTGAAGAGGACGGTGCCGGCGGGGGCGGTGACGGGTTGGAGCGCAAGCGCCTCCAGCTGCCCGCGCAAGGCGCCGAGGGCGGGATAGAGGTGCTGGAGTTCTGCCAGGGTTGGGGCCATGGGGCGATGCTTGATCCGGTGAGCGCCCGGTTCGTTGATGCGGGTCAAGCCGCCGGCCTTGAACGGCGGCAGTAACATTGCATCATCATCGCCCGGAGTGGCCGTGACCGCCTCACTCGCCAAGATTGAAGCCGAAGCGCTGCAGCTTTCAGCTGAGGAGCGGGTGCGTCTTGCGGATCGCCTGCTGGCGAGCGTGTCCGGAAACGGCGCGTGCCGGTCAACTCCGACCTTAGACCTCACGGAGGCGCAGCGACATAATGAAGGCCGAACGGGAGCGAATCATGCAACTCACGGCTGTGCTTACCCCTGCGGAAGAAGGCGGGTACGTTGCCTTGAATCCGGAAACGGGGACGACCACCCAGGGCGAAACGGTTGAAGAGGCGGTGGCCAACTTGCGCGAGGCGACGGCCCTTTACCTCTCCGAGTTCCCGCTGCCGTCCACAGGCAATCCCGTCGTAACGATTTTCACGATCCCCACTCCCAGCCATGCCTAAGCTGCCCCGAGTTTCGGGCGCTGAGGCGCAGCGAGCTTTGGAGCGTTTGGGTTTTGTCAAGCTTCGGCAAAGCGGTAGTCACGTTGTGATGCGTCGCGAAGCAAAGGGATGCGTCGTTCCGATGCACGCTGAACTGAAGGTGGGCACCCTCGCTGGTCTGCTGCGGCAGGCTGATGTCACGCCCGAGGATTTCACCGAGGCGCTCAAGCGGTGAGGTCTAACAGGTCGTTCGACGCGGACACGCACCGGCACGGCGCCGCAAGCCGTGCGCGGGAGCATACGTCTCGCGGCACAAAGCCGCTGCGTGCGGTCAACTTCGACGATTCGACCGCAGACGAACGGCCAGTTAGCATTGGCCCATGAAGAAGGCGAAACCCAGTCTGCTGGACCGTCTACGCGCAAAGAAGGCGCAGCGCGAAAACGTGAGGGTCTCCGTCGCGTGGTACAGCGAGGAGCAGTGGGCGCGAGTGAAGGCAAGTGCCGTCGACCCTGAACTGTTCGAGGCCACTTACCCGGAATGGGTGAAGATGGCGGAGGATGCATTGAGGGAAATCCGGGCTGCGATCGGGAATCCCATCATGATCGACATTGACGCGGACGAACTGGCGGCGTGGTGTCTCGTCCACGGAAAGCAGAACGACTCCTCTGCACGTGCCGAATTCGCTTCCTACAAGTCGGGGACAGAGAGATACCGCGGTCCCTAGAACGCGCAGGACGTCCCATGCTGACCGTGGCTTCACTGGCCGACCATCAGGAACTGGGTCCCGTTGCTCTGCGGCTGGTTTCACTCTCAGATCCGAGTCGCTGCCGACGCACAAGCAACTCAAACATGAGGGGCATCGCCTTGCAATCTTCGACACGCGGACCGCGGTCTGACAGGTCGTTCGACGCATAGACTGCGCCATCGACGGCCAGATCGAGTGCGCTGCTCCCCCTCGTTTCGATACGGATCCGCAGCGTCACGCGGCAGCGCCGGCGCCGGTTGCCATCTCGACTTCAGACTTCCCTCTTCAGCAGGAGCCACATGCGATGAGTTATGCATTCCTGGTCGGCCAGATCACCGTCAAGCAGCCCGACAAGTGGGCGGAGTACACCAGCCAAGTACCAGGGACGCTCGTGCCCTGGGGCGCGGAACTCGTCTTTCGGGGAAAACAGGTGGCTGCGCTGGCCGGCAGCAATCCGCACGCCGACATCGTCGTGATCCGGTTCCCCGACCTCGCGGCGCTGAACCAGTGGTTCACGTCGCCCGCCTACCAATCGCTCATCCCCTTGCGTGAACAGGCAGCGGAGGTGGTCCTCCTCTCCTACGCGAGCTAGCATCGCACCCGCCGCCCGCCACTGCCTAGAGGGCGCGCAACTGATCGAGACGGTGAATGAGGCGAGGCACGTTCCCGGCTGGATCTCGGCTTCGATCCACAAGAGCTTCGACGGCCGGCAGGTCGTGAACTACGTGCAGTTCGAAAGCCACGCAGCGGCGCGGGCGGTCACGCGGCACCTGCTGTCCTGCGGCTTGAT
Organism: Ramlibacter alkalitolerans; assembly: GCF_016722765.1. Taxonomy (GTDB): domain Bacteria; phylum Pseudomonadota; class Gammaproteobacteria; order Burkholderiales; family Burkholderiaceae_C; genus Ramlibacter; species Ramlibacter alkalitolerans. The sequence continues at coordinate 135,369 of NZ_JAEQND010000009.1, forward strand.
TCAGCGGAACACCGCGCTCGGAACCGTGGCGCCGGGGCAGTACGAGGTTGCCTATGCGATCGAGCAAGAGTGACGCCACCGCACGTCCCACGCCGACGTGAACGTCCAAGGCGCAACATGTTCAGCCCCGGATTCCTCGGACTATCGCATTCACCGAGCGCTGAGCGCGGGAGCCTCGGCGCCTTCCCACCGCGCCGAGGCTTCCCGCCTACCCCCGAACCGCCGTCGCCGACACCAGCGCCGTCATGTTGACGATGCGACGCACCGTGGCCGAGGGCGTCAGCACGTGCACCGGCGCCTTGGCGCCCAGGAGCATCGGGCCGACCGTCACGCCGTGGCCGCCGGTCATCTTCAACACGTTGAACAGGATGTTCGCTGCGTCGAGGTTCGGGCAGATCAGCAGGTTCGCTTCGCCGTTGAGCGTGGTGTCCATCAGTGAGGAACGCCGCACCTTCTCCGACAGCGCCGAGTCGCCCTGCAGTTCGCCGTCGCACTCGATGTCCGGCGCCATCTTGCGGAACAGGTCGCGCGCCGCGCGCATCTTCAGCGCCGAGCCGCGGGTGGACGAGCCATAGTTGCTGTGCGACAGGAAGGCGACCTTGGGGGGCAGCCCGAAGCGGCGCACTTCGGTGGCCGCCATGAAGGCGATGCGCGCCAGCAATGGCGCATCCGGCTCCTCGTTCACGTAGGTGTCGGCGACGAACAGGGTCCGGTCCGGCAGCATCAGCGCGTTGAGCGCCGCCAGCCCCTCGCCGTCGCGGCAGCCGACGACGTCGCGCACGTGTTCCAGGTGGTGCTCGAAGCGCCCGACCATGCCGCACAGCATCGCGTCGGCATCGCCCAGGTGCACGGAGAGGGCACCGATCAAGGTGTTGGAGCGTCGCACGGCCGCCTTGGCGGCCTCCGGCGTGATGCCGTCGCGGCCCATGATGTGGTGGTAGGTCTCCCAGTACTGGCGAAAGCGCGCATCGCTCTCGGGGTTGACCACCTCCACGTCCTGCCCGAGCTTCAGGCGCAGGCCCGCCTTGGCGATGCGCGCCTCGATCACCTGCGGCCGGCCGATCAGGATGGGCTGCGCCAGCTTCTCGTCGATCGCGAGTTGCGCGGCGCGCAGCACGCGGTCGTCTTCGCCCTCCGCATAGGCGACCCGGCGCGCCGTCGACTTCTTCGCCGCCTCGAACACCGGCCGCATGATCATGCCGGTCTGGTAGACGAAGCGCGTGAGGCTGTGCGCGTAGGCGTCGAAGTCGGCGATCGGCCGCGTCGCCACGCCCGACTCCGCCGCCGCCCGCGCCACCGCCGGCGCGATGCGCAGGATCAGCCGCGAGTCGAACGGCGTCGGGATGATGTAGTCGGGCCCGAAGGCCAGTTCCTTGCCAGCGTAGGCATTGGCCACTTCCTCGCTGATGTCGGCCTTGGCGAGCTGCGCGATCTCGCGCACGCAGGCGAGCTTCATGGCTTCCGTGATCTTGGTCGCGCCGCAGTCGAGCGCGCCGCGGAAGATGTACGGGAAGCACAGGACGTTGTTGACCTGGTTGGGATAATCCGAGCGGCCGGTCGCGATGATGCAGTCGGGCCTGGCCGCGCGCGCCAGCTCGGGCCGGATCTCGGGCTCGGGATTGGCGAGCGCCAGGATGATCGGCTGGTCGGCCATCGTCTTGACCATGTCCGGCGTCAGCACGCCGGCGGTGGAGCAGCCGAGGAAGACGTCGGCGCCCTTCACCACGTCGGCCAGCGTGCGCCTGGAGGTGTCCTGCGCGTACTTCGCCTTCGACTCGTCGTAGCCGCCGGGCCGGCCCTGGTAGATCAGGCCCTTCGAATCGACGACGTAGATGTTGCGCTTCTGCAGGCCCAGTCCGACGAAGATGTCCAGGCAGGCGATCGCGGCGGCCCCGGCGCCGGAGGACACCAGCGTCACTTCCTCGATCTTCTTGCCCACCAGCTCCAGCCCGTTGATGAGGGCTGCCGCGGAGATGATCGCGGTGCCGTGCTGGTCGTCGTGGAACACCGGGATGTTCAGCCGCTCGCGCAGCTTGCGCTCGATGTAGAAGCACTCGGGCGCCTTGATGTCCTCGAGGTTGACGCCGCCCAGCGTGGGCTCCAGCGCGGCGACGATGTCGACCAGCTTGTCGGGATCGCGCTCGGCCAGTTCGATGTCGAACACGTCGATGCCGGCGAACTTCTTGAACAGGCAGGCCTTGCCTTCCATCACCGGCTTGCCGGCCAATGGGCCGATGTCGCCCAGGCCCAGCACCGCCGTGCCGTTGGTGATCACGCCCACCAGGTTGGCGCGCGAGGTGTAGTCGGCAGCGAGCGCCGGGTTCGCCTGGATGTCGAGGCAGGGATACGCCACGCCCGGCGAGTACGCCAGCGACAGGTCGCGCTGGTTCGACAGCGGCTTGGTCGGCGTGATCGAGATCTTGCCGCGCGAGGGGCTGCGATGGTATTCGCGGGCCGCGTCGCGCAGGGCCAGTTCGGCCTGGGTGATGGGTTCATGCATGGAGATCTCCGCTCTCTTGTCTGGGAACCCATCACCCTACGCCGATGATCCGCGGGTGGGCACTGTGAAACCACCCAGTGTTGACGCGGATCAGCTTTCGCCGAGCGCGTGTTGCGCCAGTGTTTCAAGGGCCCGCACCAGCGCGGAGTGGTCCGCCTGCGCCAGCCCCAGGGCGGCGCAGGATTGCATCAGCTGCGCGGCGATCGCCGTCTGCGGCAGTGCCACGCCCAGGCTGCGCGCGCCCTGCAGCGCGAGGTTCAGGTCCTTCTGGTGCAGCGCGATGCGGAAGCCCGGCTGGAAGCTGCGCTTGAGCATGCGCTCGCCATGCACTTCGAGCACGCGCGAACTGGCGAATCCGCCCATGAGCGCCTGGCGCACGCGGGCCGGATCGGCGCCCGCCTTGCCGGCGAACACCAGGGCCTCGGCAACGGCGGCGATGTTCAGGCCGACGATGATCTGGTTGGCGACCTTGCAGACCTGGCCATCGCCCACGCCGCCGACGTGCGTGATGTTCTTGCCCATGAGCGCCAGCAACGGCTGCACGCGTTGGAACGCGGCATCGCTGCCACCGGCCATGATGCTGAGGCTGGCCGCCTTGGCGCCGACCTCACCGCCAGAGACCGGTGCGTCGACATAGTCGCAGCCCAGCTCCGCGATGCGCGCTGCGAAGCCGCGGGTGGCGATCGGATCGATCGAGCTGCAGTCCACCACGGCCTTGCCGCGCGCGAGCCCGGACGCGACGCCGTATTCGCCGAACAGGACCTTCTCCACGTCGGGCGTGTCGGGCAACATCAGGAAGACGATGTCCGCGTGTTCCGCCACGGCGCGCGCGTTGCTGCAGGAAACGGCGCCCCCTTCGGCCAGCGGGCCCGGCACCTTGCTTCGCGTGTGGACGAACAAGGCGTGGCCGGCGGCCAGCAGGTGGCCCGCCATGGGCGCGCCCATCACGCCCAGGCCGATGAACCCGATCCTCAGCACCGTCATTGCGCGAACTCCTTCATCCAGCCCAGGCCTTCGAGGGTGGTGGTGCGCGGCCGGTACTCGCAACCGATGTAGCCCTTCCAGCCCAGCGCGTCGAGATGCCGCAGCAGCCAGGCGAAGTTGATCTCGCCCGTGCCCGGCTCGTTGCGGCCGGGGTTGTCGGCGAGTTGGATGTGGCCGATGTTGGCCAGGTAGCGCTGCAGCGTGGCGGCCAGCTCGCCTTCCATGCGCTGTGCGTGGTAGATGTCGTACTGCACGAACAGGTTGTCGCTCGCGACTTCCTCGATCAGCGCGATCGCCTGCTCGGTGCGGGTGAGGAAGAAGCCGGGGATGTCGTAGCTGTTGATCGGCTCGATCAGCAGCCGGATGCCGGCTTCGCGCAGCCGCCCGGCCGCGTAGTGCAGGTTGGCGGCGAGCGTCGCCTGCGCCTGTTCGCGGCTGACGCCCTGCGGCAGCTTGCCGGCCAGGCAATTGAGCTGCCCGCAATCGAGCGCGTTGGCATAGTCGATGGCGCGATCGACCCCGGCGCGGAATTCGTCGACGCGGTTCGGGTGGCAGGCGATGCCACGCTCGCCCGCGGCCCAGTCGCCGGCGGGCAGGTTGTGCAGCACCTGCCTGAGTCCTTCGCCGCGCAGGCGCGCGGCGAGTTCCTCCTTGGCAAACTCATAGGGGAACAGGTATTCGACGGCGCGGAAGCCGGCAGCGCGCGCGGCGGCAAAGCGGTCCAGGAACGGCAGCTCGGTGAAGAGCATGCTCAGGTTGGCGGCGAATCTCGGCATGGTGTTTCCTCGTAGGCGGGCGGTGAGCTGCGCGAACCCCGGCCTTTCAATCCAGGGCCACGGCCAGGGCTGTCGGCGCGTCGGCGCGCGAAGTCGCCAACTCCTCGAATTCCACGATCCGGTCGATCTCCGCGCCCATCGCGATGTTGGTCACGCGCTCCAGGATCACCTCGATCATCACGGGCACCTGGTGCTCCTTCATCCAGGCCTCCGCCTGCGCGATGGCCGGCGCCATCTCGTCGGGCCGGTGCACGCGGATCGCCTTGCAGCCCAGGCCTTCCACCACCTTCACATGGTCGACGCCATAGCTGCGCTCGGGCGCATCCTCGGGCAGGTTGATGTTGTCGAAGGCCAGTTGTACGCAGTAATCCATGTTGAAGCCGCGCTGCGCCTGGCGGATGAGGCCCAGGTAGGAGTTGTTCACCACCATGTGGATGTACGGCAGCTTGAACTGCGCGCCCACCGCCAGTTCCTCCAGCAGGAACTGGAAGTCGTAGTCGCCCGAGATGGCGACGATGCGCCGCGTCGGGTCGGCGGCGCGCACGCCCAGCGCCGCCGGTGCCGTCCACCCGAGCGGGCCGGCCTGGCCGCAGTTGATCCAGCGGCGCGGCCCGAAGACGTGGAGGAACTGCGCGGCGGCGATCTGCGACAGCCCGATGGTGCTGACGTAGGTGGTGTCCTCGCCGAACGCGCGGTTCATGCACTGGTACACGCGCTGCGGCTTCATCGGCACATCGTCGTAGTGCGTCTTGCGCAGCATCGTGCCCTTGCGCTGCAGGCACTCGGCGGCCCAGGCGCCGCGGTCCTTCAGGCGGCCGGCGGCCTTCATCTCGCGGGCCACCTCGATGAACAGGCGCAGGGCCGCGCCGGCATCGGAGACGATGCCGAAGTCCGGCGCGAACACGCGCCCGATCTGCGTCGGCTCGATGTCGACGTGGACGAACTTGCGCCCCTTCGTGTAGACCTCGACGGAGCCGGTGTGGCGGTTCGCCCAGCGGTTGCCGATGCCCAGCACGAAGTCGCTGGCGAGCATCGTGGCGTTGCCGTAGCGGTGGCTGGTCTGCAGGCCGCACATGCCGGCCATCAGCGGGTGGTCGTCGGGGATGCTGCCCCAGGCCATCAGCGTGGGGATCACGGGCACGCCGGTGAGCTCGGCGAATTCGACCAGCAGATCCGAAGCATCGGCGTTGATGATGCCGCCGCCGGCCACGATCAGCGGCCGCTCGGCTTCCTGCAGCAGCGCGATGGCCTTCTCCGCCTGCGCCCGCGTCGCCGCGGGCTTGTAGACGGGCAGCGGCGCGTAGGTGTCCGGGTCGAACTCGATCTCGGCCGTCTGCACGTCCACCGGCAGGTCGATCAGCACCGGCCCCGGCCGGCCGGACCGCATCAGGTGGAAGGCCTGCTGGAAGGCGCCCGGCACCTGCGCCGGCTCGAGCACGGTGGTTGCCCACTTGGTGACCGGCTTGGCGATGGACTCGATGTCGACGGCCTGGAAGTCCTCCTTGTGCAGGCGCGCGCGCGGCGCCTGGCCGGTGATGCACAGGATCGGGATCGAGTCCGCCTGCGCGGAATAGAGCCCGGTGATCATGTCGGTGCCGGCGGGCCCGGAGGTGCCGATGCACACCCCGATGTTGCCGGCCGCCGCGCGCGTGTAGCCCTCCGCCATGTGCGATGCGCCCTCCACGTGGCGCGCCAGGATGTGGCCGATCGTGCCCTGCTGCCGCAGCGCGGCATAGAAGGGATTGATCGCGGCACCGGGCACGCCGAAGGCCTGCGTGATCCCTTCCTTCTCGAGCACCCAGACGGCGGCCTGGGCGGCGGTCATTCTTGCCATGTCGTGTCTCCAGTGGTTGGCGTATGCGCCGCACTCTAGGCAGCGGCAGGGCCAGGCAGAAGACAAGCGCGAGCCATAAGTGATATTCGCCGGCGGAATGCGCGGCCCGCCCAGCGGCCCCGACAGCCGAGGCCGCCGTGCCAGGCCGCCCGGCTAAACTGCGCTCCAGCACCCCGGAACCGCCATGGAGAACAACGACATCTACGCGTTGACGCCGCTGGGCGAGGGCGAGTTGCGCAGCAGCGCGACGCGCCTGACCGCAGCCGAGATCGACGTGCTGGTCCGCCTGGACGGCATGCTGACCGTCGGCCAGATCCTGGCCAGCCTGGCGCCCGAGGCCCGGGCCGGCTTCGATGCGGTCTTCCGCAGCCTGCTGCAGCGCCGCCTCGTCACGCTGGTGGAGCTCGATCCCTTCACGCGGACCTGGAACGCACAGGTGGAGATGCTCACGCAGGCGGTGCGGCCGGCCCAGGCCGATGCCGGCCTGGCCGCGCTGCAGCGCAGTGGCTTCTACGTGCAGATCGCGCGCGAGCGCAGCAAGCAGCATCCGGCGCACCCGGGGCGTCCCCTGACGGCCGTCGTGGTGGAGGACGACGCGGCGCTGGGCATGTTCACGCGCACGCTGCTCAACCTCTCCGGCTTCGAGGTCCGCAACGCACACAACCGCGCCGAAGTGGTGGCGGAGATCCGCCGCCCGCCGGTGCCGGACCTGATCCTGCTCGACGTGATGCTGCCCGATGCCGACGGCTTCGACATCCTGCAGCGGGTGCGCCAGCATTCCGTGCTGAAGGACGTGCCGGTCATCATGCTCACCGGCAAGGCCACGCGCGAGGCCGTCCTCAAGGGCATCGCCGGCGGCGCCGACGGCTACATCACCAAGCCCTTCGAGCCCGAGTCGCTGCTGCGGGCCGTGCGCACCGTGCTCGGCCTGCCGGAGGAAGACCCCGGCGCCCCGCCCGGAACCTGGGGCGATCCCAGGCTGCGCTGACGCGACTGCTTGCCAGCGCGCTCATTCCGCGCTGGAATGCACGCCTGATGGATCGACTGCAGGCCATGGAGATGTTCGTGCGCGTCGTGGAGACGGGCAGTTTCTCGCGCGCCGCGCGCGAGTTCGCCACCACGCAGCCCACGGTGACCAAGCAGGTCGCCGCCACCGAGGCGCGGCTGAAGGTGCGCCTGCTCAATCGCAACACGCGCGGCGTGAGCCTGACCGAAGCGGGGGCGCTCTATTACGAGAAGTGCAAGACCATCGTGCGCGAAGCCGAGGAGGCCGAGAACATCGTGCGCATGCGCGAGTCGCCGGCCCAGGGGCTGCTGCGCGTGGGCAGCTCGGTCGCCTTCGGCCGCCGCGTCGTCGTGCCGCTCGCGATGGAGTTCATGCGGCTGCACCCGCAGCTGCAGGTGGACCTGAGCTTCGAGGACCGCTACACCGACCTCGTGGCGCAGGGCGTGGACGTCGCGCTGCGCCTGGGCAAGCTGGCCGATTCCTCGCTGGGCGCGCGCTTCCTCGGCACCAATCCGTGGCTGCTGGTCGCTTCGCCGCAGTACCTCAAGCGCTGCGGCACGCCGCGCCGGCCCGCGGAGTTGTCGGACCATCCCACGCTGACCTACATCAGCGTGCAGGGCAACGACGTCTGGCGGGTGCTGACGCCGCGCGGAGAGGCCGTGACGGTACGCCTGACCCCGCGGCTGCGCTCGAACAATCTCTCCGCGGTGCTGGCCGCCGCCCGTTCGGACATGGGGATCGCGGCCCTGCCGTGGTACGTGGCGGCCGACTCGCTCGCGGCCGGCGCGATCGTCGAAGTGCTCAAGGGCCACAGCGTGCCCGAGCAGGAAATCCACGCGGTCTATCCCTCACCGAAGCTGGTGCCGCAGAAGGTGCTGGCCTTCATCGGCTTCCTGCAGGGCCACTTCGAACCCGGCTGGTGGCAGCAGCTTCCCAGGAGCTGAGTTCGCCCGACGGCTGAGGAGGCAGCCCTTACCGGGAGCGGCGCTCTCCTCCGACGCGCGCTGCCGGACGGTCCCGGCGCACGCCGCCAACCCTGTGCGGCAGCATGGATCCAAGGAGCGAACAATGACGAAAGAGGACTCACTGCAGTTCGTGCAGGAACGACTGCGCCACAACCATTCTCCCTTGGCCCGTGAACTGCGGCTGCTGTCGCCCCCGCGCGTCAAGCGCCGCTTCGCCATCGAGATGGAGCAGGGCGAGGCGCGGCGCTTCGACCCGGTGGACGACACGGTGATGATCGGTTGCGCGAGCGGCAGCGTCTGGATCACGCACGACGGCGACCCGAAGGACATCATCCTCGGTGCGAACGAGAGCTACCACGCGGAGCGCGAAGATGCGATGCATGTGTTTGCGATGCAGCGCTGCGTGCTGGAGATCGAGTTCGAGGACGATGTGCTGGCGCGGCATTGAGGGCTGGCGCGGCACTGGATTCGTAGGCTGGTGGTGAGCCCCGAAGGGCGCGAACCCCAGCGCTTTGGCGCACCCGCAGCGCTTCGCGCATCGCTGGGGTTCGCGCGCTGGCGCGGCTCACCACCAGCCTACGACACGCCCTCGCGCGGCTCACCAGCCCCCGTTCAGGCCGCGCTCAAAAGCGCCTTGCCCGCGAAGAACGCATCCAGGTTGTCCACCACCCGCTGCGCCATCGCCTCGCGCGTCTGCACCGTGGCACTGGCGATATGCGGGACGACGACCACGTTGTCCAGCGTGTACAGCTCCGGCGGGACGTGCGGCTCGCGCTCGAACACGTCCAGCGCGGCGCCGCCGATGCGCTTTTCCTGCAGTGCCTGGACCAGCGCCTTCTCGTCGATCACGGTGCCGCGCGAGACGTTGACCAGGTAGCCCTTGGTCCCGAGCGCCTCGAGCACCGTCGCATCGATCAGGTGCCGCGTCTCGGCGCCGCCGGCCGTGATCACGACCAGGAAGTCGCACCAGCGTGCCAGCTCCAGCAATTGCGGCTCGTGCTGCCAAGCCACGCCCTCGACGGGGTGACGGCTGTGGTAGCGCACGTCCATGTCGAAGCCGCTGGCGCGCCGGGCGATCGTGCGTCCGATGCGGCCGAGGCCGACGATGCCAAGCTTCGCGCCGCTCACCTGCCGCCCCAGCGGGAAGGGCGTCGGCGGCTGCGCGCTCCAGCGGCCGGCGCGCACGAAGCGGTCGCCCTCCGGGATGCGCCGGCCGATCGCCAGCAGCAGGCCGAAGGCGAGGTCCGCCACGCAATCGTTCAACACGTCGGGCGTGTAGCCGACCGGGATGCCGCGCTGCGCGGCGGCGCCGAGATCGAGCTGGTCGAGGCCGACACCGAAGCTGGAGATCACGCGCAGTCGCGGCAGGGCGTTGATCAATGCTGCGGTGGCGCCGTGCGCGGCGGAGGTGACGAGGCCCTCATAGCCCGCCCCGTGCTCGCGCAGGAAGGCGTCGCGGTCCGGCCCGGGTGCGGGCAGGCGCTGCACGTCGTAGCGTTCGGCGAGACGGCGCTCCAGCGAGGGCAGCAGGGGAATGGCTTGCAGGAGGGCAGGTCGGTTCATCACCCGATTGTGGCGTGGCCCGGACCTGGGCTATGGTCGCGGCCACACCTCCAGGAGTCCGTGTCATGAGGAAGTTCGCCCTGGCGCTCGCCGGGTTCGCCCTGCTGTTCGCTTCGCCGCTGGCGTCCGCGCAGTCCTGGCCCAGCCGGCCGATCAAGCTCCTCGTGGGCTTCCCCGCCGGTGGTTCCACCGATCTGGCCGCAAGGCTGCTGGCCAGCCGGCTCTCGCAGGCGCTGGGGCAGTCCGTGGTGGTGGAGAACAAGGTCGGCGCCAGCGGCAACATCGCCTCCGAAACGGTGGCGCATGCGCCGGCCGACGGCTACACGCTGATGATGGCCGCGACCTCGATGGCGGCGGCGCCGGCCTTCTTCGACAAGCTGGCCTGGGATCCGGTCAAGGACTTCACGCCGGTGGCCCTGGTCGCCACCGTTCCGATCGTTCTCGTCGCCACGCCGCAGTTGAACGTGCATGACGTGGCCCAACTCGTGGCCTACAGCAAGGCGAATCCCGGCAAGGTGAACATGGCTTCACCCGGGCCGACGACGCTGGTGCGTCTGTCGGGCGAGCAGTTCAAGCAGACGGCGAAACTGGATTGGCTGACGGTGAACTACAAGGGCGGCGCGCCGGCGATGCAGGACCTGCTGGCCGGCACGGCGCAGGTGATGTTCGCGCAGATCTCCGACGTCGTCGGCCAGGTGAAGGCCGGCAAGCTGGTGCCGATCGCCGTCACCACGAAGACGCGTTCGGCCATCGTCCCCGACATCCCGACGCTCGCGGAATCGGGCTACCCCGGCTTCGGCTTCGCCACCTGGCAAGGCGTGGTGGGGCCGGCCGGCTTGCCGGCCGACGTGCTGGCGCGGCTCAATCGCGAGATCCGCCGCATCCTCGCCGAGCCCGAGACGAAGACGCAGTTCCTCGCCATCGGCACCGACGTCGCCACCGGCAGCCCGGAGGAATTCGGCGCGCTCATCGCCGAGGAAGTCGACAAGATCCGGCGCATCGCGAAGTCGGTCGGCGCCACCGCCGGCAACTAGGAGCCTGGAGAAATGCTCTACAATCGCGCCTCCTGAAAGCCCAGGTGGCGGAATTGGTAGACGCACTAGTTTCAGGTACTAGCGGGTAACTCCGTGGAGGTTCGAGTCCTCTCCTGGGCACCAACGAAAGCCGGCACGCGCCGGCTTTGTCGTTTCCGGCCGGGCTGTGCTCCAATGCGGCGCCAGGAGAAACCGCATGACCACCATCACCACCGACGACGGCGTCAAGCTGCACTGCGAGGACAGCGGCGCCGGCACGCCCATCGTCTTCGTGCACGAATTCGCCGGCGACAGCCGCAGCTGGGAGCCGCAGGTGCGGCACTTCTCGCGCCGCTGGCGCTGCATCACCTACAACGCCCGCGGCTATCCGCCTTCCGATGTGCCGCAGGACGTGGAGCGCTATTCGCAGGAGCGCGTCCGCGAAGACCTGCGCTGCGTGCTGGAAGGGCTGGACCTGCGGGGCGCGCACATCGTGGGCCTCTCGATGGGCGCCTTCGCCACGCTGCACTTCGGCATGCGCTACTGCGCGCAGGGCGCCCCGGCGCGCGCCCGCTCGCTCACGCTGGCCGGCTGCGGCACCGGCGCGCATCCCGCCGTCTACGCGCAGTTCCAGCAGGACGCGCGGGCGCTGGCCGACGGCATCGAGCGTCTCGGCATGGCGCACTTCGCCGCCACCTATGGCCATGGCCCTGCCCGCGTGCAGTTGCGCGAGAAGGATCCGCGCGGCTTCGCGGAATTCGCGCGCCAGCTCGCCGAGCACTCGGCGACGGGTTCGGCCAACACCATGCGCGGCTACCAGGCGCGCCGGCCGTGCCTGTACGAGCTGACCGAGGAGATGGGCCGCATCGACGTGCCGGTGCTGGTGATGACGGGCGACGAGGACGAGCCCTGCCTCGAGCCCTCGCTGCTGATCAAGCGCACCATCCCGCAGGCGGGGCTGGCGATGCTTCCGCGCAGCGGCCATGCGATCAACCTGGAGGAGCCGGCCCTGTTCAACCGCCTGCTGGAAGACTTCCTGGTGCAGGTGGAAACGGGCCGCTACGCCGCCCGCGATGCGGCCACGCGCCCCTCGATCTGGGGCCCCGGCGGCAAACCCTGAGCACGGCTACCATCGGCGCGATCCAGGAGCTTCCACCATGCCCGCTGCGAGCGACGTCGTCCGCGCCTTCACGCCCACCGGGCGGCTGCGCGCCTCCATCAACCTCGGCAACCCGGTGCTCGCCGGCCGCGACGCCGGCGGTGCCGCGAAGGGCGTCTCGGTGGACCTGGCGCGCCGCTTCGCCGGGCGGCTCGGTGTCGACATCGAGCTGGTGGTGTTCGACACCGCCGGCGCCTCGGTGGACGCCGTGACGCGCGACGAGGCCGACATCGGTTTCTTCGCCATCGATCCCAAGCGCGGCGAAGGCATCCACTTCACGCCGCCCTACGTGCTGATCGAGGGCTGCTACCTGGTGCGGCAGGATTCGCCGCTGCAGGCCAACGAGGAAGTCGATCGCCCCGGCACGCGCGTGGTGGTGGGCAAGGGCAGTGCCTACGACCTGCACCTGTCGCGCGAGCTGAAGCAGGCGCAGGTGGTGCACGCGCCGTCGTCCCAGGCGGTGTTGCAGCACTTCCTGGATGCGGGCGCCGAAGTGGCGGCCGGCGTGCGGCAGCAGCTGGAACAGGACGCGGCGCCGATCGGCGGCCTGCGCCTGCTGCCGGGCCGCTTCATGGTGATCCGGCAGGCGATGGGCTGTGCACGCAGCCGCGGCGAGGCGGCGGCGGCCGAACTCGCGCGCTTCGTCGAGGAGATGAAGGCCTCGGGCTTCGTCGCCGAGGCGCTGGCGCGGCACGGCATCCAGGGCGCGTCGGTGGCGCCGCCCGGCGCCTGAGCGGCGGACCGGCGTCCGCGCGCCGGGCGCCTCCGGCTCAGAATTCCTTCCAGCCCGCGCCGGCGTGCGAAGCGCTCGCGACGACCGGGGACGGCTCGAACTGCAGGGGCTCCGCCCGCGGGCGCACGCGGATCGGCGGCACCGCCGCGACGGCCTGGCGCGCGGGTTCCTCGCTGGCTGCAGAAACGCCTTGCTCGCCGAGCCGGAAGCGCGCGACCAGCTTCAGCAGCGTGCTGGCCTGCTCCTTCATCGCTTCCGTGGCGGCGGTGGATTCCTCCACCAGCGAGGCGTTCTGCTGCACCACCTGGTCCATCTGCGTGACGGCGGTGTTCACCTGCGCGATGCCGGAACTCTGTTCCTGCGAGGCCGCGGCGATGTCGGCGATCAGGTCGCTCACGCGCGAGGCTGCCGTGACGATCTCGTTCATCGTCTTGCCGGCCGTGTCCACCAGCCGGGTGCCCGCTTCCACCTTGGTGACCGAGTCGCCGATCAGCGACTTGATCTGCCGGGCGGCCTCGGCGCTGCGTTGCGCGAGCTGGCGCACCTCGCCGGCGACGACCGCGAAGCCGCGGCCCTGTTCGCCCGCCCGCGCCGCCTCGACGGCGGCGTTGAGCGCCAGGATGTTGGTCTGGAACGCGATGCCGTCGATCACGCCGATGATCTCGGCGATGCGCCGCGACGCGGCGGAGATGCCGTCCATGGTGCTGACCACCTCGCCCACCACGCTGCCGCCCTTGCGCGCGACGTCGGCGGCGCCGCGCGCAAGCTCGCTGGCCTGGCGCGCGTTCATCGCGTTCTGCGTGACCGAGGAGGTGAGTTCCTCCATCGAGCTGGCCGTTTCCTCCAGCGTGCTGGCCTGTTCCTCGGTGCGCTGCGACAGGTCGACGTTGCCGTGCGCGATCTGCGTGCTGGTGTCCGCCACCATCCGCGCGCCGCTCGACACTTCGCCCACCAGCTTGCGCAGGCCCTCGTTCATGGCATCGACGGCGCGCAGCAGTTGCGCCGATTCGTCGGTCCCCGCAGCGCGCAGCTTGACCGAGAGGTCGCCGTGGGCGATGCGGTTGGCCGCGTCGATGGCGGTGTGCAGGGGGCGCACGATGGTGCGGCTCATGCTTAGGGCCAGCAGCAAGGCGGCCGCCACGGCGCCGGCCACCAGCGAGCCGAGGATCAGCAGCGTGCGGCGGTAGGCGGCACCGGCGGCCTCGTAGCTCTCGCGCGCCAGGCGCTGTTCCAGCGCCACCAGCGTGTCCAGGTCCTGCACCACGGCCTGGAAGTCCGTGTCGCTGGTCTGCAGGGCCATGAGGCCGATCGAGATGTCCACCGTCCCGAGGTCGACGCCCTTGTCGACGCCGGCGCGGTACTTGGCCAGCAGCGGCTGCACCGCTTCCACCAGGCGGCGCTCCTCGGCGCCGAGGTCGCCGCTCGCCAGCTTCTGCAGCGAAGCGGACACTTCGTCCATGTTCCTGCGCAGGCCCGACGCGATGGTCTTGATCTTCGCGTCGTCGTAGTTCGCCATCCAGGTCATGAGGCGATAGACGCCGGAGTGCACCTGCCCCATGTCGCGCGCCGCATCGGCGGCGGTCTCGAAGCGCGCCATGCGCTGGGTCACGAGGGTTTCGAGCCCGTCGTTCTGCTGCTTGAGCATCAGGAAGCCGGTGACGCCGAGCGCCACCAGGAAAGCGATCGCCACGCCGGGCGCGACCAGGATCTTGTGCCAGATTTTCACGGGATCTCCCTCCGGCCGGGCGGCAGCGCGCGGCCGGATACAACGAGTTGAAATGTGACAGGAAGTTTCGGTGATTCTTGCCCGCGAACTGAACCATTCGCCCCGCGCTGGCGCCCGCTGGTCGTGATGGATCCACGGAGAGGCCGACCCCGAGGTCAGCGCGGAGGCTGGCCTGCAGCCAGAATGGCGTCGCACTTTTCACTCCACCGCTACGCATGACCCAGCTCACCCTGCAGATCGCCAACCAGATCATCGCCGCCGCCCTCGCGAAGTCGAAGGAGAGCGGCTACAAGCCCATGGGCGTCGCCGTGCTCGATGCCGCGGGCCACCTCAAGGCCTTCGCCAGCGAGGACGGCGCCAGCATGTTCCGCTTCGACATCGCCCGCGCCAAGGCCTGGGGCGCGGTCGGCATGGGGGTGGCCAGCGGCGTGCTGGCCCAGCGGGCCCGGGACAATCCGAACTTCTTCGTCGCGCTGGCCGCCACCGCCGAAGGCAGGTTCCTGCCCCAGCCGGGCGCCGTGGTGATCAAGGACCAGGACGGCACCGTGCTCGGCGCCGTCGGCGCCAGCGGGGGCACCGGCGAAGAGGACGAAGCCATCTGCGCGGCCGGCGTCGCGGCGGTGGGGCTCGTCGCCGGCTGAGCCACGGCGGCTGTTACCGGCCGCGGCAGTGACCCCACGGCCGGGAAGGGGCCTTCTATATTGGACCCATGGCAACGCGTCTTTCTTCCTGCATCGTCGCGGCCGCCCTGGCCGCCTTCGCATCGACCGGCGCTTTCGCGCAGAGCCTGCTCGAGCAGCCGCTCACGCCCGAGGCTTTCTCGGCCTGCGTGCAGAACCTCGCGGACCAGACCTCCACGGCGGGCCGTCCCCTCACGCGCACGGACTTCCTGCGCATCGCCGGCAACGGCAAGTACGACGACCGCGTGCGGCAGTCGATGCTCGTCGCGGCCGGCGAGCCGACCTTCTGGTGGGACGAACTGGCGGCCACCACCGACGAGGACCGGGTGCGCGAAGGCCGCGCGATCCTGGCGCGCGAGGGCGCCACGCTGAAGAAGATCGAAGCGCAGTTCGGCGTGCCGCGCGAGATCGTGCTCGGGATCTACGGCATCGAGACCAACTTCGGCCCCTCGCAGGGCAAGATCCCCGTGCTCGATGCAGCGCTCAGCTATGCCTGCCTGCGCCCCTGCCCGGCATCGGCGAGCGGCGGCGCGGGCTCCTGCATCGCGCGCGAGCGCGCCTATGCCGCGGTGCGCGTGCTGCGCGACAAGCGGGTGCGGGCCGAGAACTGGCAGGGCTCGTGGGCTGCGGCCTTCGGCCGCACGCAGTTCGTGCCGGACAGCTTCGAGCAGCTCGCCGTCGACTTCGACGGCGACGGCATCGCGGACATCATCAACTCCGAGGCGGATGCCTGGGCCACCACCGCCAACCACCTGAAGCAGCGCGGCGGCTGGAACATGAACGCCCCGGTGTACCTGGAGGTGGTGATCCCGAAGGAGCAGCAGGCCGAGTTCGCAGCCACCGGCAAGTCGATCCGCCTTCCCGATCGCGCCCGGCCGCTGTCGCAATGGATGGCGCAGGGCTGGCGCGTGCTGGGCCCGAAGGGCGAGCAGCTGACGCCGCAGCTGACGGGCGACCCCGAGATGTACCCCTTCCTGCCGGTCGGACTGCCGGGGCCGGCCTTCCTCGTCTCGCGCAACTTCGACACCATCCTGCGCTACAACCGCTCGGAGCGTTACGTGATGGAGGTCTCGCTGCTGGCCAGCAAGATCGGTGGCGGCGGCGACTTCGTGACCGCGTGGCCCACCGACGACCCCGGCCTCACGCGCGCGCAGGTGCGCGAGCTGCAGGCCTGGCTGCTGCAACGCGGGCACGCGCAGGTCTCGGCCGACGGCGTGATGGGCCGCAACACGCGCGATGCGATCGAGCAGGAGTTCGTTGCCCGGGGCCTGCCGCCGCAGCGGCGGGTGGGCCAGCGCACGATGCAGCTGTTGATGCAGCCCCAGTGACCGCGCCGCCCCCGCACGGGTAGCCCTGGCCGCAGAATGCCGGCGTGACGATCGAACCCCAGCCCCCATGGGCGGCCTGCATCGGCCGCTTCCAGCTGTTCCACGACGCGCAGCTTGCGCTGGTCCGCCAGGCGCTGGAGCTGGCGCCGCGCTGCGCGGTCCTGGTCGGCTCGGCCTTCCAGGCGCGCTCGCCGCGCAATCCCTTCACCTACCGGGAACGGGTGGAGA
The DNA here is from genome assembly GCF_016722765.1 of Ramlibacter alkalitolerans. Classification (GTDB taxonomy): domain Bacteria; phylum Pseudomonadota; class Gammaproteobacteria; order Burkholderiales; family Burkholderiaceae_C; genus Ramlibacter; species Ramlibacter alkalitolerans. Next base: position 151,864 of record NZ_JAEQND010000009.1, read on the forward strand.
CGATCCGGCTCGCGCTTTCGGACGACGAGCGCCGGCGCGTGGACTTCCTCGCGATCCGCGACACGTTCGACCAGAAGCGCTGGGTCGCGCAGGTGCAGGCCGCGATGGCGAAACTGACCGGGTCGGACCGCACGCGCGTGGTGCTGGTGGGCCACCGCAAGGACCCGACCGGCGAATACCTCCACGACTTTCCCGGTTGGCCGCTGCACGACATCGGCAGCAGGGGCGAGATCCACGGCAAGGCCTTGCGCGCCGCCCTGTTCAGCGGCGATTCGCTGGATGCCTCGCTCGCCGCCATCGCGGGCCAGGTGCCTGCGAGCACGCTCGCCTTCATCCGGTCCTGGGCGCAGTTGCCCTTCCTGGCCAAGCTGCGCGAGGAATGGGCCGAGCTCGCGCAGGAGCATGACAAGTGGGCCTGCGCGCCTTACCCGCCGGTGTTCGTCACGGTCGATGCCGTCGTGCGCATCGCCGACCAGGTGCTGTTGATCCGCCGCGGCCGGGCGCCGGGCAAGGGCCTGCTGGCGATGCCGGGCGGCTTCATCGAACAGCGCGAGACGGCGTACCAGTCGGCGGTGCGGGAACTGCAGGAGGAGACCGGCTTCGAGCTGTTTCCCCAGGAGATGGAGCACGCGCTGAAGGCGGTGCGCGTGTTCGACCACCCGGACCGCAGCCAGCGCGGCCGGGTGATCACGCACGCGTTCCACTTCGACTTCGGCCAGCGCATGCTGCCCGAGATCGCCGGCAGCGACGATGCGGCCGAAGCGCGCTGGGTGCCGATCGCGGAGCTGCCTTCGCTGGAGGAGCAGTTCCACGACGACCACTTCCACATCCTGGACGCGTTCCTGAGCATCACCTGACCGCGTCATTCGCGCCTCCGCGTCATTCGCGCCTCGGCGTCATTCCCGCGGAGGCGGGAATCCAGGGCTCCCGATGAAAAGAAAACGCCGCAGTGCGGCGCTTTTCTGGGCCCCCGCCTGCGCGGGGGTGACGGAATAGCGGGGTGACGGTATCAGCGGGTGTGACAGTGCCAGCGCGCTGACGGCTCGTCAAGTCACCGGCGCCGGATTGAACAGCACCAGCGCGTTGTGCAGTTTCCACCGCTCGGCCCACGTCTTCTTGCGGCCACTGGCCACGTCGAGCATCAGCCGGAACAGCTCCCAGCCCACTTCCTCGATCGTCGCCTTGCCTTCGGCGATGGTGCCCGCGTTCACGTCCATCAGGTCGTGCCAGCGGCGCGCCAGGTCGCTGCGCGTCGCCACCTTGATCACAGGCACTTCGGCCAGCCCGTACGGCGTGCCGCGGCCGGTGGTGAACACGTGCAGGTTCATGCCGGCGGCGAGCTGCAGCGTGCCGCAGATGAAGTCGCTGGCCGGCGTGGCCGTGTAGACCAGGCCCTTGCGGCCATTCAGCTTCTCGCCCGGCGCGACCACGCCCGCGATCGCCGACGACCCTGACTTCACGATCGAGCCCATCGCCTTCTCGACGATGTTGGACAGGCCGCCCTTCTTGTTGCCCGGCGTGGTGTTGGCGCTGCGGTCGACGCTGCCGCGCTTCAGGTACTCGTCGTACCAGCCCAGCTCGCGGATGATGTCCTGCGCCACCTCCGGCGTGGCAGCGCGCGAGGTGAGCTGCGCCACGCCGTCGCGCACCTCGGTGTTCTCGGAGAACATGATCGTCGCGCCGGCGCGCACCAGCAGGTCGGCGCAGAAGCCCACCGCCGGATTGGCCGTGACGCCGGAGAAGGCGTCGCTGCCGCCGCACTGCACGCCCACCACCAGCTCGCTGGCCGGCACCGTCTCGCGGCGGCGCCGGTCCAGGCGCTGCAGGTGGACCTCGGCCTGCTTCATGATCGATTCGACCATCGACATGAAGCCGACATGGCCCTCGTCCTGCAGGCACACCACGTCGAGGCCCTGCGGTTCGCCGCGCTGGTCGGCGATGGGGATCGTGCCGGGCGGCATCAGGCGCTCCGGCTGCAGCTTCTCGCAACCCAGGCTCACCACCATCACCTCGCCGCCGAAATTCGGGTTGAGGCTGATGTTGCGCAGCGTGCGGATCGGGATCACGGCATCCGGCGCGTCGATGGCCACGCCGCAGCCGTAGCTGTGTTCCAGCGCCACGACGCCGTCGACGTTCGGGTACTTCGGCAGCAGCTCGGCGCGGATGCGGTCCACGGCGAAGCGCGTCACGCCCGCCACGCATTGCACGCTCTGCGTGATGGCCAGCAGGTTGCGCGTGCCCACCGTGCCGTCGGCGTTGCGGTAACCCTCGAAGGTGTAGCCCGCCAGCGGCTCCACCGCGCGCGGCCGCACGGTGGCGATCGGCAGGTCTTCCAGGCTGCGCGCCTCGGGCATGCGCAGCAGGCGCTCGTGCACCCAGCTGCCGGCCGGGATGTCCTTCTCGGCGTAGCCGATCGTCACGTCGTAGCGGCGCACCGCCGTGCCCGCGGGCAGGTCGACCAGCGCCACCTTGTGGCCCTGCGGCACCTTTTCGCGCAGCGTCAGGCCGCTGGGGAACACGGTGCCGGCGGGCAGGCCGCCGTCATTCGCCACGATGCCGACGTTGTCGGCCTCGTGCATGGTGATGTAGAGAGCGTGGTTCACTATTCCGCGCGGATGTTGGCCGCGTTCACGACTTCGGCCCAGCGCTTGCGCTCCTGGGCGAAGAACTGGTCCTGCTCGGAAGGCGTCATGGTGACGACTTCGGCGCCCTGGCCGGCCAGGCGGCCCCGTACTTCGGGATTCCGGATCGCGCGCACAAGTTCCGCGTTGAGCTTCTGCACGACGGCTTCCGGCGTGCCCTTCGGCACCAGCACGCCTTGCCAGGTGCCGGATTCGAAGCCCGGCACGCCCTGTTCGGCCACCGTCGGCACCTCGCCGATCAGGGGCATGCGCGTGCGCTTGGAAACGGCCAGCAGCTTGAGCTTGCCCGATTGCACGTGCGGGTAGGTGGCCAGCATGCCGTTCATCATGACCTGCGTCTGCCCGCCCACCGTGTCCTGGATCGCCTGGCTGCCGCCCTTGTAGGGCACGTACTGCCAGCGCGCGTCGACGGCGCGCTGCAGCGCCACGCCGGCCAGGTGCGGCGCGCCGCCCGTGCCGCTGATGGCGAAGTTCAGGTCCTTCTGCTTCGACAGCGCGACCAGTTCCTTCAGGTTGTTGGCGGGCACCGAGGGGTGCACCACCAGCAGGTGCGGCGAGTAGGCCAGCATGCTGACGCCGCGCAGTTCCTTCGACGGGTCGAAGGGCAGCTTCGGATACACGGAAGGCGAGATCGCCAGCGCGCCGACGTCGCACAGCAGCAGCGTGTAGCCGTCCGGCGGCGCCTTGGCGACGAAGTCGGCACCGAGGTTGCCGTTGGCGCCCGGCTTGTTCTCGACGATCACGGACTGCTTCAGCGCGTCCGCCAGCAGGTTGCCGATGGCGCGGGCGATGATGTCCGAGGAGCCCCCCGGCGGATACGGCACGATGATGCGCAGCGGCTTCGCGGGCCAGCCGTCCTTCTGCGCGAAGGCTGCCGGGGCCGCGAAGGCCGCGGCGGTGGAGAGCAGGGCGTGGCGCCGGTTCATCTTCATGCGTCGTCTCCTTGGGGGTGGGGTCGGGTCTTGCCGAATCAGGCTTGCGTGTAGGCCGTCTTCACGGTCGTATAGAACTCCGCGGCGTAGCTGCCCTGCTCGCGCGGGCCGAAGCTCGAGCCCTTGCGGCCGCCGAAGGGCACGTGGTAGTCCACGCCCGCCGTCGGCAGGTTCACCATCACCATGCCGGCCTGCACGTGGCGCTTGAAGTGCGTGGCGTGCTTCAGGGACGTGGTCGCGATGCCGGCGGACAGGCCGAAGTCGGTGTCGTTGGCCAGCGCCAGCGCTTCCTCGTAGTCCTTCACGCGGACCACGCTCACCACCGGGCCGAAGATCTCTTCCCGGTTGATGCGCATCTGCGCCGTGGTCTCGGTGAACAGGGCGGGACGCAGGTACCAGCCGGGTGCGCCGTCGGGGTTCTTCTCGATTGCTTCGCCGCCGGCGACGAGCTTCGCGCCTTCGGAGCGGCCGATGGCGATGTACTCGAGGTCCTGGGCCAGTTGCTTTTCGTCGACCACGGGACCGATGTCGGTGCCCTTCCTGCGCGCGTCGTCGACGACCAGCGTCTTCATCTTCTCGGCCATCGCGGCGACGAAGCGGTCGTGGATGCCTTCGGTGACGATCAGGCGCGAAGAGGCCGTGCAGCGCTGGCCGGTGGAGAAGAAGCCGCTGTTGGCGGCGGCGCTCACGGCGACGGCGAGGTCGGCGTCGTCCAGCACCACCATCGGGTTCTTGCCGCCCATCTCGAGCTGGAACTTGGCCATGCGGGCAACGCAGGCCTGCGCGATGCGCTGGCCCGTCGCCACCGAACCGGTGAAGCTGATCGCGTGGACGCGCTTGTCTTCCAGCAGCACCTGGCCCACCTCGGAGCCGCGGCCCATCACCAGGTTGAACACGCCGGCGGGCAGGCCGGCGCGGTGCAGGATGTCGGCGATGGCCCAGGCGCTGCCCGGCACCAGGTCCGCCGGCTTGAGCACCACCGTGTTGCCGTAGGCGAGGGCGGGGGCGATCTTCCAGGCGGGGATGGCGATCGGGAAGTTCCAGGGCGTGATCAGGCCGACCACGCCGACCGGCTCGCGCGTGACTTCCACGCCGACGCCGGGGCGCACGGATCCGAGCACGTCGCCGCGGATGCGCAGCGCCTCGCCGGCGAAGAACTTGAAGATGTTGCCGGCGCGGACGACCTCGCCGATGGCTTCCGGCAGGGTCTTGCCTTCCTCGCGTGCGAGCAGGTCGCCGAGCTCGTTTCGGCGCGCCAGGATCTCGGCGCCGGCGGCGTCGAGGATGTCGAAGCGCTGCTGCGGCGTGGACAAGGCCCAGGCGTGCTGCGCCTGGGTCGCCGCGCCGATGGCGGCACGTGCCTGTTCGGCGTCCGCCTGCGCGTATTCGCCGACGACGTCACGCGTGTCGGAGGGATTGATGTTGCGCGAGACGCGGGCGCCGGCGACCCACTCGCCGTTGATCAGGTTGTTGAACATGATGTTTCTGTCTTTCTCCCTCCCCTCTGGGGGAGGGCTGGGGTGGGGGCGCTCCGGGGCGCGAACAACTACCGCGGGGCATCGGGCGCCCCCACCCCGACCCTCCCCCGGAGGGGGAGGGAGGAAAAATCAACGCACCAGCGCCGGCCGCTTCGGATCGAACTTCCACCCCGGCACCAGGAACTGCATCGCGGTCGCGTCGTCGCGGGCGCCCAGGCCGTGCTGCCGGTACAGCGCGTTGGCCTTCTCCAGCGCGCCTTCGTCGATCTCTATGCCCAGCCCGGGCTTCTTCGGCACGTCGACGTAACCGCCGCGGATCTGCAGCGGCTCCTTCGTCAGGCGCTGGCCGTCCTGCCAGATCCAGTGCGTGTCGATGGCCGTCACCTTGCCCGGCGCCGCGGCGCCGACATGCGTGAACATCGCCAGCGAAATGTCGAAGTGGTTGTTCGAATGCGAGCCCCAGGTCAGGCCCCAGTCGCGGCAGGTCTGCGCCACCCGCACCGATCCGGCCATGGTCCAGAAGTGCGGGTCCGCCAGCGGGATGTCGACCGACTGCAGCGACAGCGAATGCGCCAGCTGGCGCCAATCCGTCGCCACCATGTTGGTCGCGGTCGGCAGGCCCGTGGCGCGCCGGAACTCCGCCATCACCTCGCGCCCGGAGAAGCCTTCCTCGGCGCCGCAGGGATCTTCGGCGTAGGCGACGATGCCGCGCATCTTCTCGCCCAGCCGGATCGCGTCCTTCAGCAGCCAGCCGCCGTTGGGATCCAGCGTCACGCGCGCCTGCGGGAAGCGCTCGTGCAGCGCCGCCACGGCCTCGACTTCCGCATCGCCGGCCAGCACGCCGCCCTTGAGCTTGAAGTCCTGGAACCCATAGCGCTGCTGCGCCGCCTCGGCCAGGCGCACTACCGCCTGGGGCGTCAGCGCCTCCTCGTGGCGCAGGCGCAGCCAGTCGTCCTGCGCTTCCGGCTCGCCGGCATAAGGCAGGTCGGTCTTGCGGCGATCGCCGACGTAGAACAGGTAGCCGAGCATCTGCACCGATGCGCGCTGCTGGCCTTCGCCGAGGAGCGCCGCGACCGGCACGCCCAGGTGCTGGCCCTGCAGGTCCAGCAGCGCGGCTTCGACGGCCGTCACCGCGTGGATGGTCGTGCGCAGGTCGAAGGTCTGGTTGCCGCGGCCGCCGGCGTCGCGGTCCGCGAACTTCGCGCGCATCGCGTTCAGGATCGCCTGCAGGTTGCCGATGGCCTGGCCCTCCACCAGCGGGCGCGCGTCTTCCAGCGTCTGCCGGATCTTCTCGCCGCCCGGCACTTCACCCAGGCCGGTGTGGCCGGCGTTGTCGGTGACGAGAACGATGTTGCGCGTGAAAAAGGGCGCGTGTGCGCCCGAGAGGTTCAGCAGCATGCCGTCCCGGCCGGCGACCGGGACGACGCGCATGCTCTTGACGACAGGCGTGCTCATGCTGCGATCAGTCTGCAGTGATCTTGCGGGTCTCGATCAGCTGCTTCCACTTGGCGTATTCGGCCGCCTGGAATTTCGCGAACTGCTCCGGCGTGTTGGCCACGATCTCGAAACCCTGGGCCAGCAGCTTTTCCTTCACGGCCGGTTCGTTGAGCGATTCGGCGATGGCCTTCTGCAGCTTCGCCCGGACGTCCGCGGGGATGCCCTTGGGCGCCGCCACGGCCTGCCACGATTGCACCTCGGCGCCCTTGATGCCCTGTTCCTGCAGCGTGGCCAGTTCCGGCAGCAGCGGCGAGCGCTTCTCGGAGGAGATCGCCAGCGCGCGCACCTTGCCGGCCTTGATGTGCTGGATGATGCTGTTGATGTTCACGAAGGCCGCATCGACCTGTCCGCCCAGCAGGTCGTTGATGGCCGGACCGCCCCCCTTGTACGGGATGTGCAGTCCTTCGGTGCCGGTCTGTTGCCAGAGCAGTTCGGCCGAGAGGTGGTCGGACGAGCCGTTGCCCGAAGAGGCGAAGCTCACCTTGCCCGGGGTCTTCTTCAGGCCGGCCAGCAGGTCGGCGACGGTCTTGTACGGCGAGGCCGCGGGCACCACCAGCACGTTGGGCGCCTGCACGACGACGGTGACCGGATCGAAGTCCTTCAGCGCGTCGTACTGCACGCCCTTGATCAGGTGCGGCGCGATCACGAACGGGCCGAGCGAGGACACGAACAGCGTGTAGCCGTCCGGAGCGGCGCGCTTGACGAAGGCCGCGCCGATGGTGCCGGTGGCCCCCGGCTTGTTGTCGATGATCCAGGTGCCGCCGAGCTTTTCGGGCAGCTTCTGCGCCAGGATGCGGGCGATCGCGTCGGTCGATCCGCCCGGCGGGAAGGGCACGACCATCGTCACGGTCTTCTCGGGCCAGGCGGCGAACGCGCTCACGGCGGCGGCAGCCAGCGCCAGGCCCATCAGGGTCTTCTTGATCATGGAGTCTCCTTGAAAAACGTTGTCTCTCATTGCGGGCCGAGCTTGCGGATCAGCGCGGCCAGTTCCTCGGCTTCCTGCGGCTTGAGGTCCGACAGCGGCGGGCGCACCCGGCCGGCGCTCTTGCCGACGATGGTGGCACCGGCCTTCACGATCGACACGGCATAGCCTTCGCCTTTGGCGCGGATCGCGAGGTAGGGCAGGAAGAATTCATCGATCAGGCGGCCGGTGGTGGCCGTGTCGCCGGCCCAGTAGGCGTTGTAGAACTCCATCGCGGTGCGCGGGATGAAGTTGAAGATCGCCGAGGAATACGTCGGCACGCCGAGCGCCTTGTACGCATGGGCGTAGACCTCGTGGGTGGGCATGCCGCCGATCATGGCGAAGCGATCGCCCAGCTTCTGGCGGATGGAGACCATGCGCTCGATGTCGCCGGTACCGTCCTTGAAGCCGATCAGGTTGGGGCAGCGCTCGGCCAGCTTCAGCAGCGATTCGGCGGTGAGCTTGGTGGCGCCGCGGTTGTACACGACCACGCCGATCTTCACGCTCCTGCAGACGGCCTCGACGTGCGCGACCAGGCCGTCCTGCGTCGCTTCGGTCAGGTAGTGCGGCAGCAGCAGCACGCCTTGCGCGCCATTGCGCTCGGCTTCCTGCGCGTACCGGATGGCC
>NZ_JAEQND010000009.1:165000-289849 GCF_016722765.1 Ramlibacter alkalitolerans
TGGACCAGCCTCAACGGCAAGTGGCGCTTCCGCTTCGACGACGACGCGAGCATCGCAAGCCCGTCGGACATCGACGATTGGCCCCTGGAGATCGAGGTGCCCTATCCGCCGGAGTCCAGGGCGAGCGGCCTGGGTGACCGCGGCTTCCACAAGGTCTGCTGGTATCAGTGCGACTTCGAGGTGAAAGCGGCCGCCGACCGGGTGATCCTGCACTTCGGCGCCGTCGACTACGCCGCGCGCGTCTGGATCAACGGCCACCTCGCCGCGACGCACGAGGGCGGCCATACGCCCTTCTGGGCCGACATCACCGACATGCTGCGCGAGGACGGACGCCAGACGGTCACCGTGCGCGCCGAGGACGACCCGCACGACCTGGCCAAGCCGCGCGGCAAGCAGGACTGGCAGCTGGAGCCGCACTCGATCTGGTATCCGCGCACTTCCGGCATCTGGCAGACGGTGTGGCTGGAGCGCGTCGGCCGCAGCTTCATCGACAAGATCCGCTGGACGCCGCGGCTCGAGGGCTTCGCCATCGGACTGGAGGCCCGCATCGGCGGGGTGCAGCACCAGGACCTGTCGCTGGAGCTGGAGCTCAAGCACGGCGACCGCTTGCTCGCCCGCGACCGCTACCGGGTGGTCGACGGCGAGGTCGACCGCTACGTGGTGCTGTCCGATCCCGGCATCGACGACTTCCGCAACGAGCTGCTGTGGAGCCCCGAGCGGCCGACGCTGCTGGACGCCCGGCTGCGCCTGTGGCTGGACGGCAAGATCGTCGACGAGGTGCAGTCGTACACGGCCCTGCGTTCGGCCAACGTGCTGCGCGACCGCTTCATGCTCAATGGCCGCCCCTACGTGCTGCGCATGGTGCTGGACCAGGGCTACTGGCCCGACACGCTGCTCGCCTCGCCGAGCGACGAGGCCCTGCGGCGCGACGTGGAACTGGCCAAGGCGATGGGTTTCAACGGCGTGCGCAAGCACCAGAAGATCGAGGACCCGCGCTATCTGTACTGGGCCGACCGGCTGGGCCTGCTAGTGTGGGAGGAGATGCCCTCGGCCTACCGCTTCACCCGCTCGGCCATCAAGCGGACGATCCGCGAGTGGAGCGAGGCGATGGACCGCGACTACAGCCATCCCTGCATCATCGTGTGGGTGCCCTTCAACGAGTCCTGGGGCGTACCGGAACTGCCCTCGGTGCAGGCGCACCGGCACGCGGTGGAAGCGATGTACCACCTGACCAAGACGCTCGACCAGACGCGGGCGGTGATCGGCAACGACGGCTGGGAGTCTTCCGCCACCGACATCATCGGCATCCACGACTACGACTCCAACCTGGACCACATCCGGCACCGCTACGGCCCCGAGGTCGAGCCCGAGAAGCTGTTCGACCGCCGCCGCCCGGGGGGGCGCATCCTCACGCTCGACGGCTATCCGCACCAGGGCCAGCCGATCATGCTGAGCGAGTTCGGCGGCATCTCCTTCCAGGCGCGCGCCGAGGAAGGCGTGCGCAAGATCTGGGGCTATACGGCCGTCGAGGACGCGGAGACCTTCGCGCGCCTCTACGAGGACCTGTTGAACACCATCATCGACACGCCCCTGTTCAGCGGCTTCTGCTACACGCAGTTCGCCGACACCTTCCAGGAAGCCAACGGCCTGCTCTACGCCGACCGCACGCCCAAGATCCCGCTGGAGCGCATCGCCGCCGTCACCTCCCGCTCGCGCACCTACATCCCCGGAGGCGTCTGATGCACGCGCTGGAGCTGACCAAGCCGGACGGCCGCCGGATGACCCTGTATGCGCGGGCGCCGCTGGACGCCGGCCTGCAGGCGCCCAGCCCGTTCCCCGATCCGCTCACCGGCGGCGCGCACCTGCGCTGGCACGTGCTGCGCGGCGAGTGGGTCACCTACGCGGCGCACCGCCAGGGCCGCACCTTCCTGCCGCCGCCCGAGTACAACCCGCTGGCGCCCACGACCGATCCGGCGAATCCGACGGAGGTGCCCGCCGGGGCCTGGGACATCGCCGTGTTCGAGAACCGCTTTCCGTCGCTCGGTGGCGTGATCGCACCGCCGCCGGAGCTGATCGTGCCCACCGCGCCGGCCGAGGGCCGCTGCGAAGTGGTGGTGTTCACGCAGGACCGCGAGGCCTCGCTGGGCAGCCTGCCGCTGTCGCACATCGCGCTGCTGTTCGAGGTGCTCGGGGACCGCACGCGCCGGCTCGCCGCCGAAGGCTCGATCCACTACGTGCTGCCGTTCGAGAACCGCGGCGCCGAAGTCGGCGTGACGCTGCACCACCCGCATGGCCAGCTCTACGCCTATCCCGTCGTGCCGCCGGTGCCGGCGCGCATGCAACAGGTCGCCGCCGAACACTTCGCCGCGCACGGCCGCGGCGTGCTGGAGCAGCACATCGAGGCCGAGCGGCGCGAGGGCACGCGCATGCTGTACGAGGGTCCGCACGCGGTGGCCTTCGTGCCGGTGTGCGCGCGCTATCCGTATGAAGTGTGGGTGGCGCCTATTCGCCCGGTGGAAGGTTTCGCCTCGCTGGACGATGCGGTCCGGGCCGACCTCGCCCGGGCGCTCAAGACCGTGCTGCTGAAGTTCGACGCCCTGTGGCAGCGGCCGCTGCCCTACCTGATGGCGTGGTACCAGGCGCCCACCGACGGCCAGCCCCATCCCGAGTCGCACCTGCATGCGCAGATCTGGCCGCCCTACCGCACGCGCGACCGCCTGAAGTACCTGGCCGGCACCGAGCTGGCGGCGGGCTTCTTCGCGATGGACGCGCTGCCGGAGGAAAAGGCGCGCGAACTGCAGCAGGTCGAGGTGCACGTCGCATGAAGCCGGCCGACCCTCCCATGCAAGCTGCCGAGGCGCTGGCGGAGGCGCCCGGGCGCGTCAACCTGCTGGGCGAACACACCGACTACAACGACGGCTTCGTGCTGCCGGTGGCGATCGCGCAGCGCACGCGGGTGGCGATGCGGCGCAACGGCGGCACGCAGTTCACCCTGCGCGCAGAGGAGCTGGGCGCTTCGGTGCGTTTCTCCCTCGATGCGCCGCCGGGCGAGCACTTCGCCAGCTACGTCTACGGCTGCCTGGTGCTGGCGCGTGAACAGGGCGCGGAGATCCCGGGCCTGGACATCAGTGTCGGTTCGAAGGTGCCGATCGGCGTCGGCCTGTCGTCGAGCGCGGCCCTCGAAGTCGCGACGCTGCGCTGCCTGCGCCAGCTGCTGCACCTGGACTTCGATGACGTGCGCATCGCGCAACTGGCGCAGCGGGCCGAGATCGAATACGCGAAGGTGCGCTGCGGCATCATGGACCAGATGGCGTCGAGCCTGGCCGCGACCGATCGCGCGCTGCTGATCGACACCCGCTCGCTGCAGCGCCAGGACGTGCCGCTGCCCGCCGGCAGCGCCGTGCTGGTGCTCGATTCGGGCGTGGCGCGCTCGCTGGCGGCCAGCGGCTACAACCAGCGCCGGGGCGAGTGCGAGGAAGCGGCGCGGAGATTGGGCAGGGCGTCGCTGCGGGACGTCGAACGGCTGGAGGAGCTCGAGGTCCTGCCGGATTTGCTGAAGCGGCGCGCCCGCCACGTGTTCACCGAGAACGCGCGCGTGCTGCAGGCGGCGCGGGCGACGGATCCACAGTTGTTCGGCGAGCTGATGAACGCGTCGCACGCCAGCCTGCGTGACGACTACGAAGTCTCGACGCCCCAGCTCGATGAACTGGTCGCGTTGCTGCAGGCGCATGCGGGGGTGTACGGCGCGCGGCTCACGGGCGCCGGCTTCGGCGGTGCGTGCGTGGCTCTGTGCCGCGCGGAGGCGGTGCAGCAGGTGGCGGACGAGGTGTTGCAGCGATATCGAGGCGCGGGGCGCCAGCTGGTGCCGGCCGCATGAGGCGGTGGAATTTGTAAGCTGGCGGTGGAGCGCCAGCGAAACCCCAGCGCTTCCCGCATCACCATCCACAGCGCTGGGGTTCCGGCGCTTCGCGCGTCACCACCAGCCTACGCAGACCCGCGCCGACGGTGTCAGGCCACCGCCGCGATCCAGCATCCTCACGTCAACACCGGCGCCTCCACGTTTGCATGCGTCGTGCGCGCGAGCAGCGCCGTCTCTTCCAGGTAACGCGCCAGCGCGTGGGCCAGCGTGGGCATGACCAGCCCGCGCTCGCTCGAGAGCGCCGCATACGCGGGGCGCCTGGCCGTCTGCGCCAGCAGCGCGCCCGGCAGCGCCTGCACCAGGCCCGCGTCGAGCCCGGCGAGATCGGCCGCCGTGCAGGCCAGTTCGGCCCAGCTCAGCGCGCCCTGGTTCGCCAGGTGCCAGAGGCCCTGCTCGCCGTCGATCAGCAGGTCCAGCGTGGCGTGCACGAGGTCCGGTACGTAGGTCGGCGACACGATCTGGTCGGCGGCGGCGGCCCAGGTCTCGCCACGCCGCAGGGCCGCCAGCGCCAGGGTCACGAAGTTGTGGCGGTCCCAAGGGCCGAAGAAGGCGGAGGTGCGCACCACCAGGGATTCCGGTGCCACCGTCAGCACCCGCTGTTCGGCCTCTCGCTTGGCGCGCCCGTACGCATTGAGCGGCCGGGCCTCGTCGCCCTCCACGTAAGGAGTTTCCTTGGTGCCATCGAACACGAGGTCGCTGGAGAAGGTCACCAGCCGTGCGCCGTGCCGGGCGCAGGCGGCGGCCAGCAGCGCCGGGCCCACCGCGTTCTCGCGCCACTGGCGCTCGTCGCCTTCGGCTTCGTCGACGCGCACGTAACCCGCCGTGTTGATCACCGCCCAGGGCTGCCAGTGCTTCAGCGCCCGCTCCACCGATGCGGCGTCCGTGATCTCCAGGTCGGCGCGCCTGAGCACCTGGTGCGGCAGGCCGCGCGCCTCGCACAGGCGGGCGAAGGCCTGCCCCAGCGTTCCGGTGGCGCCGGTGATCAGCAAGGGGCGTCCGCGCACCGGGGACGTTCGCAGTTCGTCCAGCGGGGGGTGCTTGAGCCGCACTTCGCGCTGCCACCAGCCGGGCGCATCGAGCGCCGGATGGTCCGGCGCCCGGCCGCTGGAGAGCTGGCGGGCCAGCTTCACCAGCGCGGTGGGGCGCGGCGGCGTCGATCGCACGTCCCACAGCCCCGGCTCGTAGTGGCCGTCGTCACGGGTCACGAGGCTGTTCCAGTCGAAGCTGCCGAAGGCGGCCCAGCAGGTCAGCGCGCGTACCGGCAGGCCTTCGGCGCGAAGCTTCTCGGCCGCGACCCAGGCCTGGTGCAGCCACCGGAGCTGCTCCTCCCGGCTGCAACCGATGTGCACTTCGGTGATGGCAGTGGGGCGGCCGTAACGCTCGCAGGCTTCGCGCAGCCGGGCCTCGAAGCCGCCGATGAAGGCGCCGCTGACCCGCACGGTCTCGACATCGGCGTAGCGGTCGCGGCCGTTGCCGCCGACCAGGTGCGGCGGATAGAGGGCGATGCGCTCGTCGAGGAAGCGCTCGCTGGTCACGTAGCTGTTGATGCCGACGATGTCCGGCGGGCACGGCTCCTCGAGCAGCGCGCGCAGTTCCTGCTCGCTGGCCCCGAAGTCGCGCAGGTAGCCCCACATGCCGTGTCCGGGCGTCACCCGGCCGGCCAGCAGGTCGAAACTGAGCCAGCGGCGCAGGTTCTCGAAGTCGGCCTGGTAGCGAAGGTGCGCGCTGCTGGTGGTGAGGCCCAGGTCCTCGGTCTGCACCAGCTGGGCTTGCGGATTCACTTCGCGCACCGCACGCATCGCGAGCACCGTGCCGTGCACCTGGTTCAGGAGCGCCCGCACGAAGCTCCTGTCGTCGGCCTGGTGCGGATACCAGATGCCGTACAGGCCGCTGAAGCGCGCGGTGGTCAGGGGCTCGTTGACCGGCGTATAGGCCTCGATCTGCGGATAGCGTTCGGCCACGCTGCGCGCGTACCGGGCCAGCTGCCGTGGGAATTCCGGGTCGAGCAGGTCGGTCCAGCGCGGCCCGCTGCCGTGGTGCAGCAGGCCCGCGATGGGCGCCACGCCCAGCTCCGCCAGCCGCGCGATGCGCGGATCGCTCCAGCTCCAGTCGAACTGGCCTGGCGCCGTCTCGGTGCGCTCCCACACCAGCGGAAAGCGCATGCGCGCGATGCCCAGGCTGGCCAGCCGGTCCAGGTCATCGAGCCGCTGGGAGAACCCGCTGCGCGCGACCTGGTCGAGGAAACGCTCGCCGACGCGGTTGAAGGTGCATTCCGCGCCGGCCCAGAGTTCGACTCGCCGCATTCAGCGGCCCACCGGTGCTGCCGACAGGTTCAGCCCGGCTTCCGCGCGTTCGCATTCGGCCTGCTGCAGGCGCTTGAAGGTCGCGAGCGCCTGCCCTACGACCTGGTCCATGTTGTAGTAGCGGTAGGTCGCGAGCCGGCCGACGAAGGTGACGTTGGGCGTGGCTTCCGCCTCCGCCTCGTAGCGCTTGTACAGCTGCGCGTTCTGCGGTTGCGGCACCGGGTAGTAGGGGTCCCCTTCGGCGCAGGGGTACTCGTACACGACCGAGGTGGTGGGGTGCTTCTGCCCGGTGATGTGCTTGAACTCGCTGATGCGGGTGTAGCCGTAGTCGTTCGGGTAGTTGACCGTCCCGACCGGCTGGAACTGCTCCTGCGGCACGTTCACGTGCTCGAAGCGCAGGCTGCGGTACGGCAGCTTGCCGTACTTGCAGTCGAAGTAGGCGTCGATCGGGCCGCTGTAGATCATGTGCGTCCAGGGCACCACGTCGACGATCTCGCGGTAGTCCGTGTTGGTCATCACCTTGATGTTCGGGTGGTCCAGCATGCGCTCGAACATGCGGGTGTAGCCGTGCCGGGGCATGGCCTGGAACTTGTCGGCGAAGTAGCGGTCGTCGCGGTTGGTGCGCGTCGGCACGCGGGCGGTCACGCTGGCATCGAGCTCGGAGGGATCGAGGTCCCACTGCTTGCGCGTGTAGCCGCGGAAGAACTTGTTGTACAGCTCGCGGCCCACCTTGCTCACCACCACGTCCTCGGAGGTGCGGATCTCCTCCTTCTTCTCGGCCACCGACTCGAAGAACTTCTCCACCTCGAACGACGTGAGGCTCAGGCCATAGAGCTTGTTGATGGTGTCGAGGTTGATCGGCATCGGCACGAGTTGCCCGTCGACGCTCGCCAGCACCCGGTGCTGGTAGGGCCGCCATTCGGTGAACTGCGACAGGTACTGGAAGATGTCCTCGGAATTGGTGTGGAAGATGTGCGGGCCGTAGGGATGGATCAGCACGCCGTGGTCGTCGTAGCGGTCGTAGGCGTTGCCGCCGATGTGCGGGCGCTTGTCGACGATCAGCACGCGCTTGCCCATCACGTTGGCCAGGCGCTCGGCCAGCACGCTGCCGGCGAAACCGGCGCCGACGATGAGGTAGTCGAAACCGGCGCGGCCGGGCACGGTGGCGGCGGCGGCGCGGGCCAGGTCTTGGCTGATCTTGTCCATGGGAAGGCTCCGGTGATGCTGCGGGAGCGGCGCAGGCCGGCCAGGCGCCGGCCCGGCCGTCGGGATTCAGTTGGCGGCGACGCGGCTGGCGGCGGCGCGGGCCGAGGTTCCGGCCGCGCGTGCGAGTTCGGCCGCGATGTTGGCCACGGCCGGGAGTTCGTTGGCCTCGCGCGCGGCCTGTGCCTGCTCGATCAGCTCGATCATGGCCGCCGCCGTCGCGTCCCAGGAGGTGCGGCTGATCACGTCGGCCAGTGCCTTCGCGTGGGCCTGCTGCTGCTGCGGCGTGCGCGCCAGGATTTCCTCGCAGGCGGCCACGAAGCCCGCAGCGTCGCTGCGGATCGGCACCACGTGGCCATACGGCTCCACCACGTCGCGGATGGCGGTACTGATGGAGGGCTTGCCGCAGGCCATGTATTCCAGCGTCTTGGTCGGGCTGATGAAGCGCGTCGACTCGTTCAGCGCGAAGGGCAGCAGGCAGACATCCCAGCCGTTGATGAAGGCGGGCAGGTCCTGGTAGGACTGCTGGCCCAGCCAGTGGATGTTCGGTCGCTGCGGGCGCGAGTCGGGGTCGATCTTGACCGTGGGGCCCACCATGACGATCTGCCACTCGGGGCGCGCGTCGGCGACGCCGGCGATCAGGTCCAGGTCGATGCGTTCGTCGACCACGCCGCAGTAGCCCAGGCGCGGGTGCGCGATCTGCTGCTGCAGCGGGTGGTCGCCGGTGCCGCTGCGAAAGTGCAGGGCGTCGACGCTGCTCGGGAAGCAGTGCACGTTGGCGTGGCGGTGCTTCTTGGCGTTGTAGAGGCTGCGCCCGCCGGTGAAGACGACGTCGGCCACGCGCAGCAGCGCCGTCTCCTGGTCCAGCAGCTCGGGCGGCGCGCCCTTGAACGCCGAGAGCTCGTCCATCACGTCGAAGATCATCCCTTCCGGCTCCAGGTGGTCGGCCATGGGCAGCGCCATCGGCGTATAGAACCAGATCCAGTAATCGTCGATGCGCTGCCTCGCCATGCACTGCGCCACCAGCTTCTGCAGCACCGCCTTGTGCGCCGGATGGAATCCATGCTCGCTGCCGCGCAGGTGCGGGCGCCAGACCTCCACGCCGGGGGCCGCCACGATCTGTTCGATCCGGTCTTCCCCGGATCCCGGTACCGGTTCCTCGATGAAGATCACCGGCCACCGCTGCGCCACCCGCGACAGCACGTGCTGCGGACGTTGGTAGACGAAGTTCCAGCGGAGGTGAGAGAACACGAGGAGGGATTTCATGCAGCCCATTGTGGAGAAGGAGAGCGCGACCTTTGGGCCCCGGAACCCTGCTGACGGTATCGTCCTACGCTGGTCCGCAATGGCTTCTGGCGAGCAGTAGCGCTGCGAGCCTCAGCCGCGAAGGCAACATCGCCGGCGCGATGATCCAAACCCGTCTGGTCCTCGACCGCGACTTCGTGATTTCGGAGCTGGACCGGCGCGTCTTCGGCGCGCTGGTCGAGCATGTCGGCCGCTGCGTCTACACGGGCCTGTACGAACCCGGGCACCCCAATGCTGATGCGCAGGGCCTGCGCACCGACGTGCTGGCGCTGGCGCGCGAACTGGGCGTGACCATCGTGCGCTACCCCGGCGGCAACTTCGTTTCCGGCTACGACTGGGAAGACGGTGTCGGCCCGCCCGGGCAACGGCCGCGCCGGCTCGATCTCGCTTGGCAGTCGACGGAATCCAACCGCTTCGGCACCGACGAGTTCATCGCCTGGTGCCGCGCGGCGCAAGTCGAACCGATGCTCGCAGTCAACCTCGGCACGCGCGCGGCCGACGCGGCGAGGCGGCTGGTGGAGTACTGCAACCATCCGGGTGGCACTGAACTGTCCGAACTGCGCCGCCGCCACGGCCACGCCGCGCCACACGACGTGCGCTTCTGGTGCCTGGGCAACGAGATGGACGCCCCCTGGCAGATCGGCCGCAAGCCGGCGGACGCGTACGGGCAGCTGGCGCGGGAGACGGCCAAGCTGATGCGCCAGGTCTCGCCCGGCCTGCGGCTGACCGCCTGCGGTTCCTCCAATCGCGAGCTGCCCAGCTTCGGCGCCTGGGAGCACGAGGTGCTGGACGCCTGCTTCGACGAGGTCGACTTCCTCTCGGTGCACGCGTACTTCGAGAACCCGCACCGGGACAGCACCGAGTTCCTGGGCAACATCGATCGGATGGACGCGCACATCCGCGAGGTGGCCGCCATCGCGGATGCGGTGGCCGCGCGGCGGCGCTCGCAGCGTCGCATCATGATCGCCGTCGACGAGTGGAACACCTGGTACAAGGCGCGCTTCGGCGCCCATGCGCACCAGCCCGACTGGCCCGAGGCGCCGCGGCTGATCGAGGAGGTCTACACCTTCGAGGATGCGCTGGCGGCGGGCGGCGCGCTCTCGGTGCTGATGAACAACGCCGACCGGGTGAAGCTGGCGTGCCTGGCACAGCTGGTCAACGCGATCGGCGCGATCCGCACCGAACCGGGCGGGCCGGCCTGGCGGCAGACGATCTTCCATCCGTTCGCTCTCGCGGCGCGGCATGCGCGCGGGCTGGTGTTGCGGCCGGTCGTGCGGGCGCCGGCGCGCAGTGGCCGCACCGTCCCCGACATGCCGTTGCTCGTGGCCAGCGCCACGCACGATCCCGCCACCGGCGCGACGGCGATCTTCGCGCTCAACCGGGAGCTCGTGCAGGAACAGGAGCTGCAGGTGGAGCTGCGCGGTTTCGCCGCGGACCGGGCGCTCGCGGCGGCCTTCGAACTGCACCATCCGGACCTGCAGGCGTGCAACACGCAAGCGCAGCCGGATGCCGTCGCGCCGCGCAGCCATGTGCGCGTGCGCGTGGAGGAGGGCGGATTGCGCGCCGTGCTGAGGCCCGGCTCCTGGAACGTCTTCGTGCTGCAAGCGCCCCACGCCGCTTCGCAG
Source organism: Ramlibacter alkalitolerans (assembly GCF_016722765.1). Taxonomy (GTDB): domain Bacteria; phylum Pseudomonadota; class Gammaproteobacteria; order Burkholderiales; family Burkholderiaceae_C; genus Ramlibacter; species Ramlibacter alkalitolerans. The sequence continues at coordinate 175,356 of NZ_JAEQND010000009.1, forward strand.
GCCGGCACAATCGACGCATGCCCTCCGATCCCCTAGTCGCGCTGCGCGCGGGCGAGCTGCGACTCGTGCTGGCCCCTGCGGCGGGAGGCTCGATCGCCAGCTTCACCCGGGCCTGGAACGAGGGCGGGCGCGAACGCGAACTGCACTGGCTGCGCCCGGCCAGCGAAGAGGGCCTCGCGCGGCGCAACCCACTGGCCATGGCGAGCTTTCCCTTGCTGCCGTTCTGCAACCGCATCCGCGACGGGCGCGCGAGCTTCGAGGGCCGCGAGATCCGCTTCCCGCCCAACCACCCGGCCGAGCCCAGCCCGCACCCGCTGCACGGCATCGGCTGGCTGCGGCCGTGGACGGTGGAATCGGCCAGCGAACGGCAGGCGGTGCTCACCCTGCAGGTGGACGCGAGCGAGGCCTGGCCCTGGGCCTTCTCCGCGCGCCAGGTCTACAAGCTGGAACCGGAGGGCCTGCAGGTGGAGATGACGCTGGCCAACGAGGACCATGCGACCATGCCGGCGGGCATCGGCCACCATCCCTACTTCCCGCACACGCCGGGGACGCGCATCACCAGCCCGACGCGCGCCATGTGGCGCGCCGATGCCGAGGTGCTGCCGACGGGCCTGGACGAGGGCGGGCCGGTGCCGCTGCTGCGCGAAGGCGTCGAGCTCGCGCAGCTGGACCTGGACAACAACTTCGTCGGCTGGGAACGCACGACCCGCATCGACTGGCCGGCCGATGACGCCGGGCCGGCGCGCAGCCTGTGGATGGAGGCGCAGCCGCCGCTGGACTACTTCGTCCTCTATTGCCCGCGGCAGTATCCGTTCTTCTGTGCCGAACCCGTGAGCCAGTGCACCGACTGGCTCAACCTGCAGGCGCACTACGAGGCGCAGGTGCTGGGTGGCACGCGCATCCCGCCGCGCGAGAGCCTGGGCGCGCGCTTCACCTTGCGCCCTTCGCTCTGAGCCCACGGCCTACCCGCATGTCGGCGGCGAGCCGACACCGCGCTGGGGCGGGCCTGCGCCCAATCGCTGGATGGACCGCTGGAAGAACTTCCCCACCACCGAGCATCCGCCGGTGCCCGGCGCGGCCGATGCGCAGGCGCCGCTCGGACCGCACCCCTCGTACGACGACGTCCTCGACGTGGCCGTGCAATACACCTTCCCCTGCAGCGACCCGATCGCCGTCGCCGAAAGCTGCACGCCGGCCGGCCGCGCCCTGCACCCGGAGCGCGAGGAAGGGCAGCCGAAGGGACCGGGCATGACACCCGGCCACGGCGAGCCGGTGACGGGCAAGGAGGGCTGAAGGACGTGGCGCCGGACGCAGCCGTGCGCGCGCTGGTCGAGGACGGCATCACGGCGTGCAAGGGCGCTTTCCCGCGCGCCTGGGTCGAGGACCTGCGCGAGGACATGATGACCGCCTTCTGGGACGCGATCCAGCGCCCCGGCGGTGCGGTGGGCCGCGGGCCGCGGCGCTGGTATGTCGAGGCGCATCCGCAGGCCTTCCGCGGCTTCGTCGACCTGGTGACGCATCCGTGGATCACGGCCCTGTGCGAAGCGGTGCTCGGCCCCGACTACGAGATCGTCGAGATCGGCCTGGACGTGCCCTTCCAGGGCGCGCAGTACCAGCCGTGGCACCGCGACTTCCCGGCGCCGCCAGCGTCCTATGAGCAGCACCGGATCACGTCGCTCGCGTTCAACCTCACGGGCGTCGACGTCACGCCCGACATGGGCCCGCTGGAGGTGGCGCACGGCACGCAGTGGGAAGCAGGCCTGGACTGGCAGGCCGGGATGTTCCCGCCGGACAGCGAATTCCCGCGCTACGAGGCGCGCGCCGTGCGCAAGTATCCGCAGGCGGGGGACGTGAGTTGCCGCTCGGCGCTGACGATCCACCGCGGCACGGCGCACGGCTCGCCGGTCGCCCGGCCGGTGCTCGTGCTTGGCGTCGATGCGCCCGGCGCCGGCCATGCGGCGCTGCACGACCTGACGGTGACGCCGGACTTCCATGCGGCGCTGCCCGAGAGCGTGCGCCGGCACCTGGTCTGCCGGGTGGTCGACCGGCTGGAGCCCATCGTGCAGAAGCACCAGATCGAGGGCTTGGCGATGGGCGCGAAGGCCTGAGCGCGAGCCGCTCAGGCGACCTGGCGCGCGGCGGGCAGCAGCTGCGGGCCGACGCGGCGCAGCAGCTCCGCGAGGTCGGACTGGTGCTGCGGCGACCACTCGGCGAACAGCGCTTCGAGGTGCTTGCGCCGGGCCTGCACGACCTTCTCCAGGCTGGCGCAGCCGGCCCGCGTCAACTCCCAGCGGCCGGAGGGCTCGCGCAGCACCAGGCCCTTGCCGGCCAGCGCCTGCGCGCCGCGTTCCAGTTCCTCCAGCGAGAAAGGTGAGACCGGCTGCAGCTCCGCCAGCCGTGCATGCGGCGCTTCGTTCAGGCGCAGCAACAGCCAGGCGGCCTCGGGCGCCAGTGCCAGCCCGGCGCGCTGCACCACCAGTCCGACGTGGTGGCGGCGCAGGTCGCGGTCCATCACGGTCGCCAGGCCGCGCAGCAGTTCCTCGTCGGGCTCGGTGGCACGCGGCATGGCCATCGCCTGGCCGAGTTCCTCGCCGACATCGCCACTGGTCGCAGCGAGCGTCTCGCGCAGCGGCCGTGCGGGGAGCAGCCAGCTGAGGGCGAAACCGATCAGCGCGATCACCGCCGCGACGCGGAACACCAGGGCCATGGCCTGCGTGAAGACTTCGGCGTAGCCGGCACGCGCCGCCGCCGGCATCTGCGTGACCTCCTGCAGGTTGGGCATGTCCGCGCCGGCCGGCAGCCCGTGCGTCACCGCCAGCACGAACACCGCCCCCAGCACCGCGGTGCCCACGGCGCCGCCGATGGAGCGGAACAGGGTGCTGCCGGCGGTGGCGACGCCGAGGTCCTGGTACTCCACCGCGTTCTGCACCGCGATCACCAGCACCTGCATCACCAGCCCGATGCCCATTCCGAGCAGAAGGGCCATCACCAGCAGGAAGGGCAGCCCGCCATCGGCGCGCACGAACGACAGCGCGAACAGGGCGCAGGTCATGAGCGCGGTGCCGATGATCGGGAAGTGCCGGTAGCGTCCGGTGCGGCTGATCCACTGGCCCGAGACGATCGACGACAGCAGCATGCCGGCGATGAGGGGCAGCATCTGCAGCCCCGCCGCGGTCGGCGTTTCGCCCTTGGCCACCTGCAGGAAGATCGGGATGTAGGTGACCGATCCGAACATCGCGAAGCCGACCACCAGGCCGACGCCGCAGGCGACCTGGAAGGCGCGCTGGCGGAACAGGCGCAGCGGCAGGATCGGTTCTGCGGCGCGGCGCTCCACCAGTGGAAAGGCGATCAGCGCGAGCACGCCGACCACTGCGGCCGCCGGCAGCCAGGCGGAGTTCCAGGCCTCGCGCGAGGCCCCGACGTCGGCGACCAGCACCACCGCGGCCAGGCCGACGGCCAGCAGCACGGCACCGGCGTAGTCGATGCGCCGCTTGCCGGTGGCCGGAGCGGAGGGCAGCGTGGCAGCGACGAGGCCCAGCGCCACCAGGCCCAGCGGCAGGTTCAGGTAGAAGATCCAGCGCCACGACAGATGGGTGGCGAAGTAGCCGCCGATCACGGGGCCGGCCGCGCTGGCCAGGCCGAACACGGCGCCGAACAGGCCCTGGTAGCGCCCGCGCTCGCGCGGCGGCAGCAGGTCCGCGACGACCGCCATCGCCGTCACCATGAGGCCACCGCCGCCGACGCCCTGCAGGGCGCGGAACACCACCAGCTGCGTCATGTTGCGGCTCAGGCCGCACAGCGCGGAGCCGACGAGGAAGATCACCACCGAGATCTGCAGCATGCGCTTGCGGCCGAACAGGTCGCCCAGCTTGCCGTACACGGGCGTCACCACCGTCTGCGCGAGCAGGTAGGCCGTCACCACCCACGACAGGCGCTCCAGTCCGCCCAGTTCGCCGACGATCACCGGCAGCGCCGTGCCGACGATGGTCTGGTCCAGGGCGGCCAGCAGCATGGAGATCAACAGCCCGCCGATGGCGGGCATCACATTGCGCGGGGACGAGGGAGCAGCCGGCTCGGCAGCGCCGGCGTGGGTTCGAGGTGCGGTAGCCACGCGGGGCAGGGTAGATGAGCCGATGCGCCTGCGACGTAGGACGTGTGCGGCAACAGGCGAAGAACAGGTTCTGCGACGTTTTTGGCGACGTTTCGTAACGCTCCGCGCGTCCTGGTGCGGCCCAGAGGCCACCGAGTCCGAAGCGCGCTTCAGTGCGCCTGCGAGCGCACCCCCCCACGCCGGCTCGCCAGCACCGTCACCGCGATCAGCACCAGCACCAGCGCCTGTGCGGCCAGCCCTTGCGCGTTGGGGTGGATGCCGAGGATGGGGACGGAAACGAAGGCCGCCGGCGTGGACTGGAGGATGCCGGCTTCCTGCAGCGCGGCCACGCCGTTGCCGACGAAGACGACCGCCATCACCACCAGCAGCGCGGAGGTCACGGTGAAGAAGGGGCCGATCGGCAGCCGCGCGCTGTACTTCAGGATCACCCACGCCAGTGCCCCCAGCAGCGCCATCGCCGCGGCGATGCCGGCGAGCACGGGCGCGTGCCCCTCGGGCCCGGCCTGCGCCCACAGCGTCTGGTAGAACAGCACGATCTCGAACAGCTCGCGGTACACGGCCAGGAAGGAGATGCCGGCCATCGCCCAGAGCGTCTGCTTGCCCAGGGCCGCCGTGACGTGTTCGCGGATGAAGGCCTGCCAGGCCTGCGCGTACGAGCGCTTGTGCAGCCAGAAACCGACGTACAGCAGCATGGCGGCGGCGAGCAGGGCCGAGATGCCTTCGGTGAGTTCGCGATTGGCGCCCGTGATCTCCCACAGGTAGCTGGCGACGACCCAGGTGGCCAGCCCCAGCAGCACGGCGCCTATCCAGCCGGCGTGGATGTAGGGCAGGGCATCGCGCCGGCCGGTCTTGACGACGAAGGCGATGATGGCCGCCAGCACGAGGATCGCCTCCAGGCCCTCGCGCAGCAGGATCAGCAGCGAACTGACGAAGGCCGCTTCGGTGGATAGCGCGTCGCCGGACAGGCGCTCGCCGGCGCGCGCCAGCAGCGACTCGATCCGGTCCACCTGCGCCGCCACCGCTGCCGCCGGCTGGCCGGTGTCGATGGCGGAGCGCAGGGCCATCATCTCGCGCTCGGTCTCGGTGCGCAGCGGGGCGTCGATGTTGTCCAGGCTGGCCTCGATCAGCTCGAAGCCTTCGAGGTAGGCGGAGATCGCGAGCTGGCGCGCACCGGCGGCGTCGCCGCGCTGGTAGGCGGCCAGGGATTCGCGCAGTTTCGCGCGGGTGAAGTCCAGCGGCGCCGGGCGGGCGGCTTGCAGGGCCTCCGGATGCGCCGTGAGCCAGGCCCGCACGGTGTCCAGCGCCGGGCCGCCCTGCTGGCGGACGTCGCGCGGCGCCTGCGTCACCAGGGCGCGCAAGGTGCCGAGCTGCTCCTTGCCCTTGCCCTCGCGCCACAGGGCTTCACCCTGGCGCAGCGCTTCCTGCGGCGTGCGCAGGGTGCCGGCGAGGAAGGCGAGCGCCCAGCGGTCCGCCTCCGGCAGCTCGGTGAAGGCGCGCATCGGCGTGCCCGCCACGCCGAGGGTGATGGTGTTGTAGAGGCCGTAGAGGCTGCGCTGCTCCATGCGCGCGGCGTCGTGGAAGTTGCTGGGCGCCGGCTCCATGCCCTTGGCGGCCGGACCGTCGCCGCGGCCTTCGGCGCCGTGGCAGGCCGTGCACTGCGCCTGGAAGATGGCCTGCGCCCGGCGCAGGTCCGGGGCCTGGCGCGGCGCCGTCGTCAGCTTGTAGATGCGCACCAGGTCCGCCATCACGGTGCGCGCCTGCGCGGCGACCTCCGGGCCGGCCGCCTTGGCATCGACGCGCGCCAGCAGCTCGCGGCCCTTGGCCAGCAACGCCGGCTGTTCGGGCTTGGCCGGAAGCTGCGCCAGCAACGCCAGCGAGCGCGCCACGAATTCGCGCTGCTCCTGGTATTCGCTCTCGTCCGCCACCTTGCCGTCCTTCACCGCTTGCGGATAGTCGACGCTGACGTAGTCCAGCATGTGGATCACCGTCTGCGCCTGTTCCTCGCTGGCCTGGGCGTGGACGGCGGGACTGAGGATGCACGCCAGGAGCAGGGCTGCGAGCAGCCGCAGGCAGGCAGCAAGGAGGGGCGGAGCGCTGTGGGATGGATTCATGGCGGTGGACGGAGCGCCGCCGTCGGCGGCCCCGTCACCGCATCATAATGCGAATTATTCGCATCTGAGAGACCGGCCACGATGGCCGGTCATTCCGCCGCGACCTCAGGCGCTGCGCGTGATCTCGTCGGCTGCCACTTCCGGCAGCATGCGCAGGGCCCAATAGGCGCCGCCGCCGATCGCCACGCCGAAGAACCAGCCGTACAGCCCCCACCACGCGGGCAGCAGGTTGCTGAAGTTCGGCAGCACGGTGGAGAACAGGATGCCGACCCCGGCGGCCACGAGTGCCTTCACGTGCCAGCCGCCCTGGTAGCGGTAGCGGCCGTGCTCGCGGTACAGGTCGTCGACGTGGATCCTGCCGCGCGCGACGAGGTAGTAGTCCACCATGATGATCCCGAACAGCGGCCCCATGGTGGACCCGATGGCGCCCACGAAGCCGGCGGCGCTGCCTTCCCAGGGCGCGAAGGGATACAGCACCAGCGCGATCAGGGCCGCGATGTAGCCGCCGCGGTTGAAGCTGATCGCACGCGGGAAGGTGTTGGAGATGTCGAAGGCCGCCGAGACGAAGTTCGCCACCACGTTGATCCCCAGCGTGGCGACGCAGAAGGTCAAGGCAGCGATGGCGGCCAGCAGCCAGCTGTCGAAGCGGGCAGAGATCTGGTCGGGATGGATCAGCACCTCGCCATACACCTTGAAGGCCGCGATGGTCGTCACGCCGGCGACCAGCGAGAACAGCAGCAGGTTCACCGGCAGGCCCCACAGGTTGCCCTGCTTCACCGCCCGCTCGTCCTTCGCGTAGCGGGTGAAGTCACAGAAGTTCAGGTACAAGGCCGCGAAGTAGGTGATCCAGACCGCCGCCACGGCCAGCAGCGAGGTCAGGGAGCCCGGCGTGCCGGGAACGCCTGCGTCCTTCGTCTTTTCCAGCAGCACGTCCTGCGGGATGCCGCTGGTGAAGGAGAAACCGCCCGCCTTGACGACGAGGCCGATCGCCAGCACCAGCATCGCAAGCCAGACGCCCGGGCCGGCCCAGTCCTGGAAGCGGCGCACCGTCTCCATCCCGCGCTGGATGATCAGCAGCTGCAGCGCCCAGACCACCACGTAGCAGATCACCTCCAGGCCCGAGTGGCCGAGGAAATGCACGTCCTTGTGGAAGGCCATCATGTCGGGCGAGCGCGTGAGCAGCGCCACGATCGCGCCGGAGGCGGCCGCCGTCTGCGCGCCGTACCAGAAGCAGGCGACGATCGCCCGCACGATGGCCGGGAAGTTCGCGCCCCACACGCCGAAGGAGGCGCGCGCCAGCACCGGGTAGGGCACGCCGGTGCGGGCACCCGCCAGGCCGACCAGCGTCATCAGCAGGTAGATGACGAGCGAGCCGATGCCGATCGCGAGCACGAAGTTGAGGAAACTCCCGCACAGCAGGAAGAGGCTCGCGGCGAGGTAGTAGCCCCACAGGCTGTGGACGTCGGAGGTCCAGACGTTGAAGATGCTGAAGGCGCCCCATTTGCGCTGGGCGGGCGTGGTCGGTGCCAGGTCCTCGTTGGTCAGCCCGGGACTGTAGGCCTTCGCGTTCCATTCGGGGTGTTCCATGCATGCTCCTGGTGTGGATCTCCCAATCCGACGCCATCCCCGGAGGCGCGTTCGCGTGCCGGCAGTGTGCTGGCAATCCCCGCTTCAGCGCAAGAGGTCCAGCAGCGTGCGCGCGACCACCTTGGTGGCGCGCCGCAGGTCCTCGAGTTGCAGGTGTTCGTCGGCGCGCTTGGCGTTGGACTCGAGCACGGTGCGCGGACCGGCCCCGTAGATCACGCCCGGGATGCCCGCTTCGCCGTACAGGCGCACGTCGGTGTACAGCGGCGTGCCCATCGCGGCGATGTCGACGCCGAACAGTTCCTTGCCATGCTTCTGCAGGGCCGCCACCAGCGGCTGCTGGCCGGCCGTGGGCTGGAGCGCATTCGCCAGCAGCAGGCGCTTGATGTCGACCGTGATGCCGGGGCTCTGCGCCGCCGCGTCGGCGATCGCCTGCCGCACCGCGGCCTCCACCTGCTGGGGGTTCTCTTCCGGGATCATGCGGCGGTCCAGCTTGAAGACCACCTTGCCGGGCACGACGTTGGTGTTGGTGCCGCCCTCGATGCGTCCGACGTTCAGGTACGGATGGTTGATGCCGGGCACGCCGGAGCGCAGTTGCCGGTACTGCGCGTTGAGCGCATAGAGCGCGTGCAGGATCTTCACCGCCGCCTGCAGGGCGTCGACGCCGGTGTCCGGGATCGCCGCGTGCGCCATCCGGCCGTGGACGGTCACCTCGAGCTGCAGGCAGCCGTTGTGCGCCGTCACCACCTCGTAGCTGAAACCGGCCGCGATCAGGAGGTCGGGCTTCGTCAGTCCCTTCGCGAGCAGCCAGCGCGGGCCGAGTTCGCCGCCGACTTCCTCGTCGTAGGTGAAGTGCAGTTCGATGCTGCCGTTCAGCGGGACCTGCAGCGCCTCCAGCGCGCAGACGGCGAAGGTGTAGCTGGCGAAGTCGCTCTTGCTCACGGCCGCGGCACGGCCGTAGATCCGGCCGTCTTGGATATCGCCGCCATAGGGGTCGTGGGTCCAACCTTCGCCGGGCGCGACCACGTCGCCGTGCGCGTTCAGCGCGATGGTGCGGCCCGCGCCATAGCGACGGCGCACGATCAGGTTGGTGATGGACTGCAGGCCGCGCGCCTTCACTTCGGCTTCCGGCACCGGGTGCCGTTCCGCCGCCATGCCGATCTCCTCCAGCAGTTCCGCCGTGCGCTCGGCATGCGGCGCGTTGTTGCCGGGGGGCGTGTCGGTGGGCACGCGCACCAGCTGCTGCAGGAAGCGCACTTCCTCGTCGAAGTGCGCGTCGATCCAGGCGTCGAGCCGTTGGTAGTCGTTCATTGCATTTCTTCCGCGAGCTGCGCGAGCAGGTGCTGGAACGCCCGCACGCCGAGTTCGATGTCGTCGCTGGTGCTGGATTCCAGCGGGTTGTGGCTGATGCCGGCGTTCTGGCCGCGCACGAACAGCATCGCCTGCGGCATCACGTCGTGCAGCTTCATGGCGTCGTGGCCGGCGCCGCTGGGCATGCGGTGCAGCGGCAGGCCCAGCGAATGCACCGCGCCTTCCCAGCGGGCCTGCCAGGGCGCTGCGCTCGGCGCCGCGGCGGCGCACATGGTCTCCTCGACGCTGGAGCGCAGCCCGCGGCGCTCGCAGATCTCCTGCAGCTTCGCGAGCACGTCGGCCACCAGCGCGTCGCGCTGCGGGTCCTGCGGCGCGCGCAGGTCGAGCGAGAAGACGCAGCGCCCCGGCACCACGTTGATCGATCCGTTCGGCACTTCGAGGATGCCGATGGTGCCGACCGAATCGCCGTCGCGTGCCGCGCGCTGCTCGATGAAGAAGGCCAGTTCCCCGACGGCGACGGCAGCATCGCGCCGGCGGTTCATCGGTGTCGTGCCGGCGTGACTGGCCATGCCGGTCACCTCGCACAGGTAGCGCACGCCGCCGTTGATGGAGGTGACGATGCCGAGCGGCAGGTCCAGCTCGTTGAGCACGGGACCCTGCTCGATGTGCACTTCGACGAAGCCGAGGTAGCGTGCCGGGTCGCGCTTCAGTGCCGATATCGCTTCCGTGCTCGCCGGCAGGCCGGCTTCGCGCATGGCCTCGCGCATCGTGATGCCCTGTGCATCCTTCTGCTCCAGCCAGCGTGCATCGAAGTGCCCCGTCAGCGCACCGGACCCCAGGAAGGTGGCCTTGTAGCGCTGGCCTTCCTCCTCCGCGAACCCGACCACCTCGATCCCGAAGGGCAGCCGCCGGTCGGCGCGGGCGAGTTCGCGCACGCAGGCCATCGGCGTGAAGATGCCGAGCCGCCCGTCGTACTTGCCGCCGTTGCGCACCGTGTCGTAATGCGATCCCGTCAGAAGGTATCTCGCCCCCTCCCCCTCCGGGGGAGGGCTGGGGTGGGGGCGCTCCGGTGCATACCTTCCCACCACATTCCCCACCGCATCGATCGCCACCTCATCGAACCCGCATTCCCTCATCGTCTCCGCGATCTCCTGCGCCGCCGCCCGATGCGCCGGCGTGAGGTACGTGACCGTCAGCTGCCCCTTCTCCGCGTAGCCCGGATCGCTGTGGCGCGCCAGGCTTTCCTGCCAGTCCCACACCAGGTTGCCCAGCGCCGGATCGACGCCGAACTTGTCGTTCAGCCGCAGTTCCACGATCCGGTGGATGTTGCGCAGCGCCTCGGCGCGCTCGAACTCCGGGTGGTTGTCCAGCCGCCGCGCGAAGGTCTCGATGATCTGCGCGCGCGTGAGCCCGGTGCCGCGCGGCCCGCGCACTGCGAGGATGAAGGGAAAGCCGAAGCGCGCGTTGTAGTCCGCATTGAGCTGCTGGATGCGCGCGAATTCCTCCGGCGTGCAGTCGCTCAGCCCCGCCTTGCCCTGCTCGTGGGTCGACTCGCTGGTGAGCGTCTTCGCCACCATGGCCTTGCCGGCGAGTTCCGGGTGGGCGCGGATCAGCGCCAGCTGCCTTTCGATGCCGGCTTCGCGCACGATGTCGGCCATCGCCTGCTTCAGGTGCCCGAGCGAGCGGAAGGGCCGCTGGGCCAGGGCCGCCTCCGCGATCCAGGGCGAGTGCTCGTAGAGGCCGTCGAGGAGGCGCGCCGCCTCGGCGCCGTCGGCGGCGTTGATCTGTTCGAGGGTGATGGCCAACTCAGGCCTCCTTGCAGGGGTGCACCTGCTTCCAGTGCCGGGCGATATCGATGCGGCGGCACACCCACACGCGGTCGTGCCGCGCGATGTGGTCGAGGAAGCGCTGCAGCGCCACGATGCGCCCGGGTCGCCCGAGCAGCCGGCAATGCATCCCGACGCTCATCATCTTCGGCGCCGCGTCGCCCTCGGCGTAGAGCGCGTCGAAGGTGTCGCGCAGGTACTCGAAGAAGGGATCGGCATGCGAGTAGCCCTGGGGCAGGGCGAAGCGCATGTCGTTGCAGTCGAGCGTGTACGGCACGACGAGGTGGTCCACCGTGCTGCCGTCGGTCTTGCGCACCTTCATCCAGAACGGGAGGTCGTCGCCGTAGTAGTCGCTGTCGTATTCGAAGCCGCCGTAGTCCGCCACCAGCCGGCGGGTGTTGGGGCTGTCGCGGCCGGTGTACCAGCCCAGGGGCCGCTTGCCCGTGAGATTGCGCAGGATCTCCATGCCGATGCGCATGTGCTCGCGCTCGGTCGCCTCGTCGACGTTCTGGTAGTGGATCCACTTCCAGCCGTGGCAGGCGATCTCGTGCCCGAGCTCGATGCAGGCGTGCGCCACTTCGGGGTAGCGCTCCAGCGCCATGCTGACGCCGAACACGGTGAGGTGCAGGCCGCGGCGCTCGAACTCGCGCAGGATGCGCCAGACGCCGGCGCGCGAACCGTACTCGTAGATGCCCTCCATGCTCAGGTGCCGGTCGGGGAAGGCGGGCGGGTTGAACATCTCGGACAGGAACTGCTCCGAGCCGGCGTCGCCGTGCAGCACGCAGTTCTCGCCCCCTTCCTCGTAATTGAGCACGAACTGCACGGCGATGCGCGCGCGGCCGGGCCACTGGGCATGGGGTGGGTTGCGGCCGTAGCCGGCGAGGTCGCGGGGATAGGGCGCGGTGCTGTCGTAGAGGGCGTTCATGCGAGTGCGAGGGCGATGTCGTGGGTGGGCACGGGGCGGTCGAAGGCGAGGCTTTCCTCCACGTGGAGCAGGTGTTCTTCCATCAGCTTGACGGCGCGCTTCTCGTCCCGGGCGGCGAGCGCCTTGACCAGCTCGACGTGCTCCTGCTGCGAATGCGCCGCGGCCGCCTCGCGCTGGTACATCAGCGCGATGAGCGAGCTGCGCGAGACCAGGTCGCGGATGATCTGCGTGAGCACGGCGTTGTCCGTCAGTTCGGCCATGCGGACGTGGAAGTCGCCCAGCAGCTGCGAACGTTCGCCGGCGTCGCGGCCCTCGACCGCCGCCTTTTCCTGCGCGATGTGCTCGCGCAAGGCGCGGATCTTCGCCGGGGCCGGCTGGCGCAGGAATTCGCGCACCATCTCCGCTTCCAGGATGCGGCGCACCTGGAACACCTGGCGTGCCTCCTCCACCGTGGGCGCCGCCACGAAGGCGCCGCGCGCCGGCTCCATGCGCACCAGGTGCTTCTGCGCCAGCTGGAACAGCGCCTGCCGCACGAGGGTGCGCGAGACGCCGAAGTGGTTCGCCAGCTTCTGCTCCGCCAGCTTGGTGCCGGGCTGCAGCCGATGTTCGACGACCGCGCGCGTCAGCGCATCGACGATGGTGCGGGTGGGGGACGCCTCCATCGCGGCATGATAGCGACGCACCGGCAAAGTGTATACACTGCCGTCCACAATCTGCGTTTGCAGAGGGGAAGAGCGCAATGGGCCTGAGCACGCACGTCCTTGACACCATGCACGGCACGCCGGCCGTGGGCATGGCCGCGGAGCTGTACGCGACCGGCGGCGCCGCCGGCCCGGCCCTGGTGAAGCGCTTCGTGCTCAGCGCCGACGGGCGCAACCCGGACGGTCCGCTGTTCGACAACGCCAACCTGAAGAAGGGCACCTACCGCCTGGTGTTCGATGTCGCGGCCTACTTCCGCGGCCGCGGCGTGACGCTGCCCGATCCGCCCTTCCTCGACCGCGTGACGCTCGACTTCGGCATCGCCCACGAGGACCAGCACTACCATGTGCCGCTGCTGGTGAGTCCGTGGAGCTATTCGACGTACCGGGGCTCGTGATCGGCCTCGCGTCATCCGCGCGTCGGCCTCCCCCGTCATCCGCGCGTCGGCCTCCCCCGTCATCCCCGCGGAGGCGGGGATCCAGAGCTTCCCCAACAGAAAAGCGGCCGCCGGCCGCTTCCCTGGGCCCCCGCCGGCGCGGGGGTGACGGCTTCAGTTCAGTCCTGCCCCTCCGTCAGCGTGTCCAGCTGGAAGTGCCCGCTCTTGTGCCACAGCCAGGTGTCCGTATAGACCACCTTGCCCAGGCGCGCGGGAACGGGGAAGGGTGCCGCCTTGCGCACCGTGCGCTCGATCTCGGCGATGACTTCCGGCGCATGCCTGGGCGCGCGCAGCCAGTTCATGTTGCGCACGTTGCCCTGGCCGTCGACTTCCACCTGCAGCACGCCGATGGCGTACAGCATGGGCGGCATGCGCCCCTTCCAGATCCGCTCGCTGTTCTGGCCGTAGATGTGGCTGGCGGCGTCCTGGCGGTAGGCGCGCGCGTTGGTCGCCATCGAGGTCTTGATGATCATGCCGGGGGTGGTTGCGACCTGCGGTGCGGGCGCCGGCGTCCTGCCCGCGGAATGCGGCCCGACGGCTTGCGGCGCGTCCGGCGGCAGCGGGGTGGCGGTGCAGGCAGCGAGCACGGCGGCAGCGCCGAGCAGCGCGGGGATCAGGGGACGCAGGGCAGGTCGATACTTCATGGAGGCTCCTGGCGGGAGAGGCACGCCGGCGGCGTACCGCGGCCATTACAACGGGGCCGCGGGGCCCAATGATGACCTTGGTTACGAAACCCGTCATGTCCTTGCCATTGGATTCTTTGTAAAGCATGCGGCCCTTCGAAGAAGTCACGCAGAGGTTGGCGGTGCAGGACGCCGTGTTGGTCCGCGTCGACAGCACCCAGGGCTCGGTGCCGCGCGAGGCGGGCGCCTGGATGGCCGTGTTCGCCGACGCGGTGCTCGGCACGGTCGGCGGCGGACACCTGGAGTTGCAGGCGATCGCGGAGGCGCGCCGGCGGCTCGCTGGAGCGACGGGCGACGAGGTGCTGCGTTATCCGCTGGGCCCTTCGCTGGGCCAATGTTGCGGTGGCGTGGTGCACCTGCGCTACCGGTGCGTCGGCGCCGCCGATCGCACGGCCCTGGCCGGCGAACTTCGTGGCCCGCAGGCGCCGCTGGCGCTGTTCGGCGGCGGCCATGTCGGCCAGGCGCTGGTGAACCTGCTGGGCACGCTGCCCTTCGCCGTCACCTGGATCGACAGCCGCGACGAGATCTTCCCGCCGCAGGTCCCCGACAACGTGCGCTGCGAACATTCAGATCCGGTGCAGGCGGCCGTCGCCGGGCTCGCACCGCATTCGCAGGTGCTGGTCATGAGTTTCAGCCATGCGGAGGACCTCGACGTGGTGGCGGCCTGCCTGCGGCGGCTGCGCGCGCACGGCGACCTGGCGTACGTCGGCCTGATCGGCAGCAAGACCAAGTGGGCCACCTTCCGGCACCGGCTGGAGGAGCGCGGCTTTCGCAAGCAGGAACTGGCGCAGGTCACCTGCCCGATCGGCATCCCGGGCATTGCCGGCAAGCAGCCGGAGGTGATCGCCGTGGCGGTCGCGGCGCAGCTGCTGCAGGCGCCGCTTTCCTGAAGGGGAACCATGGACAGCTATCTTCTCGACTGGGCCAACCTGCTGCTGCGGTGGGTGCACGTGATCACGGTGATCGCGTGGATCGGCTCCTCCTTCTACTTCGTCTTCCTGGACAGCAGCCTCACGCCGCCCGCCGACGCGAACTTGCGCGGCGAGGGCGCCACGGGCGAACTCTGGGCCGTGCACGGCGGCGGCTTCTACCACCCGGTGAAGTACGCGGTGGCGCCGCCGCAGCTGCCGTCCACGCTGCACTGGTTCTTCTGGGAAGCGTATTCGACCTGGCTGTCGGGCTTCGCGCTGTTCACGGTGACCTACCTGTGGAACGCGGGCACCTTCCTGGTCGACAAGTCCCTGATGGACTGGTCGCCCGCTGCAGCGGTGGCCGTGGCGCTGTCCTTCCTGCTCGTGTTCTGGTTCCTCTACAACACGATCTGCCGCTTCCTGGGCACCACGCGCGAAGGGCTGGTCGGCGTGCTGGTGCTGGCGCTCGTCTGCATCGCGGCCTGGCTGGCCTGCCACTGGTTCGCCGGTCGCGCGGCCTTCCTGCTGGTCGGCGCCATGATCGCCACCACGATGAGCGCGAACGTGTTCTTCGTGATCATCCCGGGCCAGAAGAAGGTGGTGCAGGCGATCCGCGACGGGCAGCCGGTCGATCCGGTCCATGGCCAGCGCGGCAAGCAGCGCAGCGTGCACAACACCTACTTCACGCTGCCGGTGCTGTTCGCGATGCTGTCCAACCACTACGGCTTCCTGTACGCGCATCCGCGCAACTGGCTGGTGCTGATCCTGATGATGATCGCCGGTGCCGCCATCCGGCAGTTCTTCGTGATGCGCCACGGCTGGAAGCTGGGACGCAACGGCCATCCGGCCGGCTACGCGCTCGCCGGCGTGGCACTGATCGTCGCCACGCTGGTGTGGCTGATGCCGCAGCCCACGGGCGCCGCCAACGTGGCCGCCGCGCCGGCCGACTACGCCGCGGTGCGCCACGTGCTGGAGCAGCGCTGCTTCATGTGCCACGGCCCGCAGGTGCAGATGAAGAACGTGCGCCTCGATTCGCCGCAGGGCGTCAAGCAGCACGCGCAGGCGGTCTACCAGCAGGCCGTGGTGGCGAAGACCATGCCCTTGAACAACGCCACCCACATCACGGAAGAAGAACGCAGCCTGATCGGGCGCTGGTTCGTGGCCGGCGCGCGGGTCGACTGAGGCCTTCTCTCAGGCGTCGCGCAAGGCGTCGAAGTAGGCCTGGATCGCCTTGGGCAAGGCCTTGCGCGGGCTGCGCTGCAGCTTCACCAGCAGGTCGTGCGGCGCCTCCTGCACGTCGAACTGCGCGCGGATGTCCGAGCGGATGCGCGAGAGCAGAGCCGCCGTGACTTCCGCATCGGCCAGCGCCCGGTGGGCCCGTCCGGCGGGAGGAAGGGCGTGGAAGGCGGCCAGCGAGCCCAGGCGATAGCTGCCGGCCTGCGGATACAGGCGCCGCGACAGCAGCATGGTGCAGGCGAAGGGCGGCAGCTCGCTTGCGCCCGTACCCAGCCTGGCCAGCTCCGCGGCCCAGAAGCGCTGGTCGAAGGAGGCGTTGTGCGCCACCAGCGGCATGCCCTGGACGAAGCGCGCGGCCTCGGCCATCACCTGGCCGGCCGGCGGCGCGCAACGGATCATGTCGTTGCTGATGCCCGTGTAGTCCTCGATAAAGGGGGAGATGCGCACGCCGGCGTTCATCAGCGACTGGAACCGGTCCACCACCTGGGAGCCTTCCAGCACCACGATGGCGATTTCGGTGGCGCGGTCGCCCTGCGCCGGCGACAGGCCGGTGGTCTCGAAGTCGATCACGCCGATGCGCTTCATCGCTTCTTCGCTTTCTCCGCCAGGGCGGTGAGCGCCGTCCCGAGCAGGACCAGCACGGCGGCGATGGTGTAGCCGACCGGCCCCTCCGGCACGATCCAGGTCGGGTACTGCGGATAGGCTTGCGCCAGCGTGTGCAGGAGGGGCAGCTTCGCTGCCGCCCGGTCGGCGTTGATGGAGAGCAGCCCCGCCCGCGCGAACACGGCCCCCAGGACCAGGACTCCGCCGGCGACGAGCAGGAGCTTGCCGAGGATCAGTGCATGCCGCGGATGGCGGGCGATGCGGGAGCGAAACCATTGCATGGGCGGCACTCTAGCGCAGCGGCCGGCCCACCCTGCGCGAGTCGGGGGACCTGAGGTGTAATCGCTCGCAGGAGACCCCGAATGACCGCGCCCGATCCCCGCCACCAGCCCCGCGCCTTCCTGGAGCATCTTTACCGCACGGCGGTGCACCGCGCCCTGCCGCTGCACAACACCGAAGCGTTCCTGCCGCCGCCGCCGCGCGGCCGCACCATCGTGCTGGGCGCGGGCAAGGCGGGCGGCGCCATGGCGCAGGCGGTCGAGGCGCTGTGGCCCGCCGACGCTGCGCTCTCCGGCCTGGTGGTGACGCGCTACCACCACACGCCGCCGCGGCCGCCGGGCCTGCCCGGTCGCATCGAGGTGGTCGAAGCCGCGCACCCGGTGCCCGACGCGGCCGGCCTGCAGGCCGCCGAACGCATCCTGTCGCTGGCGCAGGGCCTCACCGCCGACGACCTCGTGCTGTGCCTGATCTCCGGCGGCGGCTCGGCGCTGCTCACGCTGCCGGCCGAAGGCCTCTCGCTGGAGGAAAAGCAGCGCATCAACCGCGAGCTGCTCGACTCCGGCGCCAACATCGTGGAGATGAACTGCGTGCGCAAGCACCTCTCGCGCATCAAGGGCGGCCGGCTGGCTGCCGCCTGCGCGCCGGCGAAGGTGGTCACGCTCACGATCAGCGACGTGCCCGGCGACGATCCCTCGGTGATCGCCAGCGGCCCCACGGTGCCCGACGCGAGCAGCTGCGCGGATGCGCTGGCGATCCTGCAGCGGTACGGGATCGAGGTGCCCGGCGCCATCCGCGCGCGCCTGGAGCAGGGCGCGCTCGAGACGCCCAAGCCCGGCGACCCGGTGTTCGCCGGCCACGCCGTGCACCTGATCGCCACGCCGCAGCAGTCGCTGGAGGCCGCGGCAGCGGCGGCCCGCGCGGCCGGACTCGAGGCGCACATCCTGAGCGACGAGATGGAAGGCGAATCGCGCGAGGTCGGCAAGGTGCACGCCGCGCTCGCGCGCGCCGTGGCGCAGCGCGGCCAGCCCTTCGCGCCGCCGTGCGTGATCCTCTCCGGCGGCGAGACGACGGTGACGGTGCGCAAGCAGCCCGAAGGCACGCCGCGCGGGCGGGGCGGCCGGGCCGGGGAGTTCTGCCTCGGGCTGGCGCAGGCCCTGCAGGGACAGCAGCGCGTCTGGGCGCTTGCCGCCGACACCGACGGCATCGACGGCGTGGAGGACAACGCCGGCGCCTTCGTCGCGCCCGACACGCTGCAGCGGGCCCTCGCCCAGGGGATGAAGGTCGATGCCTACCTGCAGCGCAACGACGCCTACGGCTACTTCAGCGCCCTGGGCGACCTGGTGGTCACGGGACCCACGCACACCAACGTGAACGACTTCCGCGCCCTGCTCGTGCTCTGAGCCGGGCCCTGTTGGCGGCCGCCGCGCCGCGCTGCTACAGTCGGGCGGAGTTGGAGGAGCTGCATGGGCAACGGCAAGCATGCGCAGGCATCGGGCGGACCGCACGACAAGGCGGACATCGAGGCCGTGCTGGAACGCATCGGCAAGCGGATCAAGGAATTGCGGGGCTTCGATGCCTCCACCATCCGGGACCGCTGGGATTCGCGGCTGGAGATGGTGCAGAAGAACGTGAACAAGACGATCGCCGAGGCGGTCGGAATGGGCAGCGGCCAATACCGGCAGCTCGCCATCGGGCCGCTGGACGCGGCGCTCGATTCCACCTTCGGCGACCGCTACACGATCGACGAGCTGCGCGAGGAAGTCCGCAAGGCGGTCGGCCAGGCCGTGATGCGGCTCAACGCCGCCGCCAAGGTCCTGGACCGGCGGCTGGCCGGCGGGGCCGGCGATTCGACGCTGGCGCCGCTCGGCGAGGCGCCGGCATCGAATTTCGGCGCGCTCCCTTCCAACTTCGCCCCGCTGCCCTCGGGCTTCGCGCCCCTGGCGGCCGAGGCGCCCCGGGCGCCGGCGCCCGCTCCCGCGCCGATCATCGACGTCACGGCCCCGTATGCCGCACCGGCCCCGGCGCCGGCCCCCACGCCTTCTCCCCTTGCAAGTTCGCCCACGATGAAACCAGCCGCCACCAGCACCGAAGCTTCCCAGCGCATCGCGATCGTCTGCCGCGACGACAGCTCCGGCGAGGCCGTCACCAGCTTCGTCGCGCAGCTCGGGCTCGAGCCTGTGATCGCCCAGCCGCCGCGCGCCGACATGTCCTCGCTCGACGCCCTCGAGGCCTTGCGCCAGGTCGGCTTCGCCATCGTGCTGCAGGCCGACCGGCAACTGGAGATCGGCTTCCTGCTCGGCGCCCTCGGCCGCTCGCGCATCTGCGTGCTGCAGGCCAGCGGCCAGGACGCGTTGCCGGGGCTGCCGCACCAGGCGCTGGACGAAGGCGGCCTGTGGAAGCTCCTGCTGGCCCGCGAGCTGAAGAAGAGCGGCTTCGACGTGGACATGAACAAGGCCCTGTGAGCCGGGCCTGGAAGGAGACCGAGTGAAGACGTACAAGATCGCCTGCATTCCCGGCGACGGCATCGGCAAGGAAGTGATCCCCGCGGGGCAGGAGGTGCTGCAGGCGCTGGCCGCCGGCGGCAGCGATTTCCGCTTCGAATTCACCAGCTTCGGCTGGGGCGGCGACTGGTACCGCGCCCACGGCAAGATGATGCCGGACGACGGCCTGGAGGCGATCCGCGGCATGGACGCGATCCTGTTCGGCTCCGCCGGCGACCCGCACATCCCCGACCACATCACGCTGTGGGGCCTGCGGCTGAAGATCTGCCAGGGCTTCGACCAGTACGCGAACGTGCGGCCCACGCGCATCCTGCCCGGCATCGACGCGCCGCTCAAGCGCTGCGGCCCCAGGGACCTGGACTGGGTGATCGTGCGCGAGAACTCCGAGGGCGAGTACGCCGGCGTCGGCGGCCGCGCCCACCAGGGCCATCCGATCGAAGTCGCGACCGACGTGAGCATCCTCACGCGCGCCGGCGTCGAGCGCATCATGCGCTTCGCCTTCCGCCTCGCGCAGTCGCGGCCGCGCAAGCAGCTCACCGTCGTCACCAAGTCCAACGCCCAGCGCCACGGCATGGTGATGTGGGACGAGGTGGCCGTGGCGGTGAGCAAGGAGTTCCCGGACGTGCGCTGGGACAAGGAACTGGTCGACGCCTGCACGGCGCGGATGGTGAACCGTCCTGCCTCGCTCGACACGCTGGTCGCGACGAATCTCCACGCCGACATCCTGAGCGACCTCGCCGCGGCGCTGGCCGGCAGCCTGGGCATCGCGCCCACCGGCAACATCGACCCCGAACGCCGCTATCCCAGCATGTTCGAGCCGATCCACGGCTCGGCCTTCGACATCATGGGCAAGGGCCTCGCCAACCCGGTGGGCACCTTCTGGAGCTGCGTGATGCTGCTGGAGCACCTGGGCGAGCCGCAGGCGGCCGCGCGCCTCATGGCCGCCATCGAGGAAATCACGGCCGATCCGAAGTTGCATACCGGCGACCTGGGCGGCCAGGCCCGCACGGCGGATGTGACCGCGGCAGTGATTTCCCGGTTGAACAATCGCTGAGACCTGCCCCACACTCTCCTGCGGTCCCAAGAACCGAAAGGAGACGAGAGCGATGAAGCGCATGCTGTCCACCCTGGCGCTGGCCCTGCTGGCGCCGGTTGCGCTGGCCCAGTCCGTGGCCTGTCCCGACAAGAACGTGCAGTACTGGCAGGCCTTCCCGCCCGGCGGCGAGTCCGACCTGTCGGCGCGGCACCAGCAGCTGGTGCTGCACAAGAAGTGTCCCAGCGTCGAGACCATCATCCAGTACAAGGCCGGTGCCGGCGGCGCGCTGATGTGGACGCAGATGAACCAGCTGCCCGCCGACGGCCTCAACGTGGTCGGCGTCAACCTGCCGCACATCGTGTTCCAGCCGATCCAGGGCGACGTGCAGTACAAGACGGCGGACGTCACGCCGGTGTTCTGGTTCCACTTCACGCCCGACATCCTGGTCGTGAGCGCCAAGAGCCCGATCCACAATTTCAAGGAGTTCATCGAGGCGGCGAAGGCCAAGCCCGGCTCGCTGAGCCTGGCGGGCTCCGGCCAGTACTCCGCCAACCACGCCGCGCACGAGCGCCTCGACGCCGCCTTCGGCATCAAGACGCTGTACGTGCCCTTCAAGGGCACCGGCGACCTCGCGTCCTCGGTGCTGGGCGGCCAGGTCGACGGCGCGATGACGTACACGCCGTTCGCGATCGCCAACAAGGAAAAGGGCGTGCGCCCGATCGCCGTGGCGATGGAGAAGCGCCATCCGCTCATGCCCGACGTGCCGACGTTCAAGGAACTGGGCGTCGACTGGGTCGACGGCGCCTACCGCGGCATCGGCGTGCCCAAGTCCACCCCGCCCGAGACGCGCAAGCGCGTGTCCGACCTCTGGCGTGCGCTGAACAACGACCCGGAGATGAAGGAAAAGGCGGCGGCGAGCGGCTTCGAGCTGGTGAACGTCGGCGTGGAGGAAATGGATTCCTTCATGGCCAGCAAGACGAAGCTGTACACCGAAGGCGCCACGCGCATGGGCCTGGGCAAGAAGTAAAGCCGGCTTCCTACACTCCCGCTGCCGACGGCGCCCTACGATGGGCGCCGTTTGCTTCTGGGGCCCGGACATGCAGCCAGCCAAGGTGCCGCGCAGCCCGCGCGTGCTGATCCTGATCGACTACATCAATCCGCTGAATTTCCCCGGCGCGGAAAAGCTCGCCAAGCCGGCGCTCACGGCGGCGCGTGCGACGGTGCGGCTGCGCGACGTGCTGCAGGCGCAGAAGGTGGCGGTGATCTATGCCAACGACAACTATGGTGCGTGGCAGTCGGACTTCCAGGCGCTGGTCGCGCAGTGCTGCGCCCGCGACGACATCAGCGGCGAGATCGCGCGCCTGATCGCGCCGCGCCCGCGCGACATCACGCTGCTCAAGCCGCGCCATTCGGCCTTCTTCTGTTCCGCGCTCGAACTTCTGCTCACCGAGATGGGCGCCCGCGAACTGATCCTCGCCGGCCTGGCCACCGACATGTGCGTGCAGATGACCGCGGCGGATGCCTTCCTGCGCGGCTACGAAGGCGTGTGGGTCCCTTCGGACTGCACCGCGGCGGAGACGCCGCAGGCAAAGACGGCGAGCCTCAAGTACATGAAGGATGTCCTCAAGTGCGACGTGCGCTCGTCCCGGGGGGCGGGGAAGTAGGGCAGAACAACCAGGGCAGAACAACCGAACGCAAAAGCCGCAAAGGTTTCGCAAAGACCGCAAAAGAAGACCTTTGAAATTGATCCTTCATTGCTTCCCTTTCGCGGCTTTTGCGTAACCTTTGCGGCTTCTGCGTTCGGTTGCCCGCCCCCTCGCTACCTCATTCGCACAACCTGCGGATGTCCTCCGGGATCGCCACCGCGCGGATCCCCGTCGCGTCGTCGCCCCGCCGCGCCGCGAAGATCCGCACCTCGTCGCATTCCATGATCAGGTCGTCCTCGCGCAGGATGCGGTGGCGCTGCACGAAGCTCTTGCCGCGCCATTCGGCGATGCAGGTGTGGACCTGCAGCGTGTCGCCGTAGCTGGCGGTCTTGACGAAGCGCGCATGCGTGTCCACCACCGGCGTGCCGATCATGCCGGTGGCCGCCTCGGTCTCGTGCCACGGGGGCACGCCGCAGCGGACGAAGAAGTTGCGCGAGGACGCGTCGATCCAGCGGAAGAAGTTCGGGAACCAGACGATGCGCGCCGGATCGCAGTCGCCGAACTCCACCCGCACGGTATAGATGATTTCCTTCATGGCTAGCCCATTTTGCCCGGGAGCCACAGCGCGATCACCGGGAACGAGATCAGGATCACCAGCCGGCAGATGTCCGTCGCCACGAAGGGCAGCACGCCGCGGAAGATCGTGGTGAAGCTCACGTCGTGCACCACGCTCTTGATCACGAACACGTTCATGCCCACCGGCGGGTGGATCAGGCCCAGTTCCACCGTCATCACGATGATCACGCCGAACCAGATCGGATCGAAGCCCAGCTGCGTGATCACCGGGAAGATGATGGGCACGGTCAGGATGATCATGGCCATGGCGTCCATCAGGCAGCCGAGCACCAGGTACATCACCATGATCAGCGCCAGCACGCCGTAGCGGCCCACGCCGAGGTTGGTCAGGAACTCGGTGAGCTTCTGCGGCGTCTGCGTGATGGTGAGGAAGTAGCCGAACATCAGCGCGCCGATCAGCACGGTGAAGACGGCCGCCGCCGTGCGCGTGGCGGACAGCAGGGCCTCCTTGATCCTGGCGCGATCGAGCTTGCCGCGCGCCAGCCCCAGGAGGAAGGCGCCGCTGGCGCCCACGCCGCCCGCCTCCGTGGGCGTGAACAGGCCGCCGTACAGGCCGCCGATGACGAACAGGAACAGCACGACCGGCGCCCACACGTCCTTGAGGTCGGCGGCCCGCTCGGACCAGGGCCGCGCCTCGCCGCGCGGCAGCCAGCCGGGCCGGACCTTGACGATCACCATCACCGTGAGCACGTACAGCAGCATCGCGAACAGGCCGGGGATGACGCCGGCCATGAACAGCTTGCCGATGTCCTGCTGCGTGAGGATCGCGTACACCGCCAGCACCGTCGAAGGCGGCAGCATGGCGCCCAGCGTGCCGCCGGCGGCGATCACGCCGGTGGAGAAGGACTGCGGATAGCCGAAGCGCCGCATCTCCGGGTAGGCCACGCTGGAGAAGGTGGCCGCCGTGGCAACGGAGGATCCGCAGATCGCCGCGAAGCCGCCGCAGGCCAGCACCGTCGCCACGCCGAGCCCGCCGCGCAGGTGCCCGATCAGCGAGTTGGCCGCCTTGAACAGTTCGCGGCTCACGCCCGAGACCGACACCAGGGCGCCCATCAGCATGAACATCGGGATCACGCCGAAGGTGTAGTCCGTCACCGTGCGCATCGAGGTCTGCCCGACCAGCTTCAGCGCCGGCCCGGCGCCGGCGATCCAGGCATAGCCCGTGATGCCGACCAGGCCCATGGCCATGCCGACCGGCACGCGCAGCAGCATCAGCACGAACAGCGCGACGAAACCGGCGATGGCGAGCAGGTCCGTATTCATTCCACGGCTTTCTGCTCGAAGTGCTCGTCGTGCAGCGCCTCCGGCTTGAACACCAGCCGCCAGGTGCGGATGGCGATCAGGATCACGGCGCAGACGTCGCCCACCCAGGCCACGGCGTAGAACGGCCAGGTCGGGATGTTCAGGTCGTAGGTGAGCACGTGGTCGATGTAGGTCAGGCGCACCTTGTCGAACAGCATGGCGGTCTGCACGATCACCACGAACAGCAGGACCAGCGTGGCGAAGACATCGATCGCGCGCCGGCGCGGCTTGCTGACCGCCGACCAGACCAGGTCCACCGTGATGTGGCCGCCGCGATAGCTGGTCGCGGCGATGCCCCAGAAGATCAGGATGCCCAGGAGCATCCGGCCGAAGTCGTAGGAGTCGGGGATGGACGTGCTGAAGAACTTGCGCAGCAGCACGTTGACGAAGATGTTGAGGGCGACGATGCCGACGAAGATGGCGGCCAGCCACTCGATGCCGTTGATGAAGCGGTCCGCGAAGTTCTTCTTTTTCATTTTGCGGGCTCCGGCACGCGGTTTTCGTAGGCTGGCGGTGAGCGCCGCAGGCCGAACCCCAGCGCTTCCGCGCATCGCTGGGGTTCCGGCGCTTCGCGCGTCACCACCAGCCTACGACGGGCCGGCTCACAGCGCGGCCTTGTACTTCACCAGGTTGGACCTGAGCGTCTCCATCACCTTCTTCGGATCCTGGCCGGTCTTCTTCACGGCCTCGGCCCACTGCGCCTCGCCGCCGGCGGTGGCATCGCGCCAGGCCTTGAGCTGCTCGGGGGTGAGCTTGTAGATCTCGTGCCCGGGCTGCGCCAGCTTGGTGTGCCCGCCCGACTCGAAATCGGCCCACGGGCTGGCGACGCGCTCGGCCCATTCGGTGGTGCAGTGGTCGTCGACGGCCCGCTTCTGCCCCGGCGCCAGGCTGTCGTACTTCGCCTTGTTCATCACCCAGACGAAGGGCGTGACGTACAGCGGCACGTCCATGTGGAAGCGCACCACCTTGTCGATGCCGAACAGCGGGATCGAGCCCCACGGGAAGGTGATCGCGTCGGCGACGCCGCGCTCCAGCATGTCGCGCGACTCGGGGGCCGAGGCCTGCACGTTGGTGCCGCCCAGCGCCGTCACCATCTGGCCGATCGTGCTGGTGGCCGGGCGGATCTTCATGCCGCGGATGTCGGTGGGCAGCAGGATCTTCTTGCGCGCATGGAAGGTGCCGGGGTCGTGCACGAAGGCGAAGCAGAACTTCACGTCCTTCATTTCCTGCGCCGCGTACTCGCGGTACCAGGCGTCGATGGCGGCGGTGCCGCCCTTGGCGTTGGCGAACAGGAAGGGCAGCGAGGCCCCCGCCATGATGGGGAAGCGGCCCGGCTGGTAGCCCGGGTTCACGTACGAGAAGTCGGAGATGCCGTCCCGCGCCATGTCGTAGTGGTCGAAGGCCTTCCCGAGCTGCTCGGAGGGGAACAGCGTGGCCGTGATGGTGTTGTTGCTCGCCTTCTTGAGGCTCTCGGCCCACGCGAGCAGGCTCGGGTTGAGGGGATGCTGCGCCGGCACCCAGCTCGAAAGCTTGAGGGTCACGAGCTTGTCCTCGGCTTGGGCGGCGCCGGCGGACAGCAGCAGCGCCGCGGCGAAGGCCGTCAGGGTGAATGCGGTCCGCATCGATGTCTCTCCTGGGGCTGGTGGGGTTCGGAACGTTTCCTTGTATAACGAAGCCGCGGCCCCGCCATCGTGGTTTTCCTTGAGGCAGCGCGCGCTGCGTCAGCGGGCTTTCAGGGGCGATTCGTCGGCGGCCAGGCCGCGCGGCTTGCGCACCCAGCGCACCGGCACCGCCTTGACCGGTCGCGGCGGCGCGCCGTGCTGCACCAGGGCCGCATCCAGCGCCTTGCCGGCGTCGTCGGCCAGCGCCGCTTCGCGCGCCGCGCGGATCGCCCGCGCCGCATCGCCGGCCACGCCGCCGGCCGCCAGGTGTTCCAGCACGTGCAGGAGGTTGTCCTTGCCGCGCTCGTTGGTCGAGCCGTAGCCCTTGATCAGCCGGCCGCACAGGGCGATCTCGTGCCCCAGCTCCCAGGCGCGCCGCGCGCCCTGCACGACGCCGTCCAGCCACTGCTGGATCATCCGCTGCTCCAGGGCGAAGCGGCTGCCGTGCGGGCGCAGCCATTTCAGGGCGGCGAGCGTGCGCAGGGCGGCCATGCCGAGGATGCCGTGGCTCGCGATCTTCAGCGGCATCGCCCAGGGCTGCCGGCCGCGCGCGATGCGCCTGCGGTCCCAGGCGGTGAGCCTGCGGGCCCAGCCCTGCGGCAGCAAGGCCGCGAATTCGGGCACCCCCGGCTTGAAATGGTCGTAGACCTTCAGCAGGTCATGTTCGCCGGCCTTGACCTCGCCCTGCACGCGCGCCAGGCGCGACGCGCGGCTTTTCAGGTCGGCCACGCGCACGATGTCGTCGAAAGCCATCCAGAGCGCCAGCCAGCGCGCGGTTTCCCTGGTGAGCGCGAAGCCGTGGGTTCCCTGCGGGTCGGCCTCGCGTTCGGCGGCGAGGACCTGCTGCAGGCGCTGCGCGTAGAGATCGGCATAGGCGCGGTCCTGGTAGTCGACCAGGCGCTGGTAGCCGAGGGCGAACAGCTCCTGCACCGGCGCAGGAAACGCCGTCGCGGCCTGCGACGGCGGCGCCGGCGCCGCAGCGGGTGGCGCCAGCACCTGCGCGAGGTAGTCCGACTTGGTCCTGCCCTGGGCCACCAGCGCGAAGCCGCTGGCAAAGCCGCGCAGGCTCGCCTGGGCGCCGGCGCCGCCGGCCGCCACCACGGCCTCGTAGTCCTCGCGCCGGAACGGGAACAGGCCGCTGCCCGCGATGGCCCCGAGCATCACGGCGCTCACCACCGTGCCGGCTTCCTTCGCCAGCGCGTTCATGTCGAACACCTGGTGCGCGCGGCTGAACTGCGCCACCAGCTTGAGCAGATCGGCGGCATCGGCGCGGCCGTCCGCCAGTTGCATGCGCTCCTGCGTGGTGAACGTGCGCGCCGAGGACGTGATCACCAGCGTGCGCTCCGGCGAGGCCATGCCGTTGGCGACCTGGCGCGCCGTCTCCAGCAGCTCGGACGAGATCATGGCGTCGAGCGCACCGGGGACCGGGTTGAGGCTGAACACCGGCCGCCGGCCGGCCAGTTCGGTGATCGGCACGGGGAACACTTCGAGGTAGTAGGTGGTCGCGCCGGTGCGCTGGGCGACGCCGGGAATGGAGCTGGCCTGGGCGGCGTAGCCGGCGTGGCGCGCCGTCTCGACCAGCCACTCGGTCAGCACGCCGCCGCCTTCGCCGCCGAGCGCACAGATCAGGAGGGAGACGGGGCTCATGGGCGTGGAGTTCATGCGGGCTGGAGCGCGCGGACGACGGCGCTGCGCAGGGTGTGGAGGAGGCGTTCGTGCCAGCGGGGGTTCTGCACCACCTCGGCCCGGTAGAAGCTGGGGCACAGCGTCGCCGCGTGCGCGTTGGCGCCGCACAGGCCGCAGCCGACGCAGCCGTCGATCACGGTGGCGACCGGGTCCACCTTGAGCGGATCCGGGTTGTCCTTGAGCGTGAGCGTCGGGCAGCCGGACAGGCGGATGCAGGCGTGGTCGCCGTTGCACACGTCCTCGTCCACGCCGTACTTCACCCGCACCACGCGCTCGCCCTTGCGCAGCAGGCTGGCCAGCCAGGGCTTCAGGCGGCGCTGCCGTTCCAGCTGGCATTCGCCTTCGGCGACGATCACCTTGAGGCCGTCGAACGGGCTGGTGAAAGCCTCGATCAGCGTGGCGCGCATCGTCTCGACTTCGTAGGTGTGCACCGTGCGCAGCCACTGCACGCCCAGGCCCTGCAGCGCCGCTTCGATCGTCCGGTTGGTGTGCACCAGGCTGCGGCCCTTGTCCGCTGCCGCGGATTTCGCGTCCTCGGCCGGCGTCGAGAGGATCTCCTGGGTGCCGGTGGCCGACGTGTAGCCGTTCTTGAAGATCAGGAGCACGGCGTCGTCGCGGTTGAACAGCGCGCTCTGCACGCCGGTGAGCAGGCCGTTGTGCCAGAAGCCGCCGTCGCCCATGATCGCCAGCGTGCGCCGCTGCATCATGGGCGAGACGCCGGCGCGGCTGGCCAGCGACATGCCGTAGCCCAGGATCGAATGGCCCATCGAGAAGGGTTCGAAGGTGCCGAAGGCGTGGCAGCCGATGTCGGCGGCGATGTGCACGTTGCCGATCTGCTGCTGCGCGAGCTTGAGCGCGGAGAACACCGGCCGCTCCGGGCAGCCGATGCAAAAGCCCGGCGGCCGCGCGGGCAGCGGCTTGTCCAGCGCCGCGGCCGCGGCCTGGCGGCGCGCCTGGTTGCCGGCCAGCCAGGCACGCGCGGTTTCGCTGCCGGCGGCGGGCAGGTAGCGGTCCGCGAACTGCGTGAGCCCGGTGGCCAGCACTTCCACCGTGTACTCGCCCCCGGCGGGCAGCAGGTCCTTGCCGTGCAGCTTCGTCTGCAGGTCGCCGCGCCGCAGCAGGGTGGCGATCTCCTGCTCGATGAATTCGGGCTGGCCTTCCTCCACCACCAGCACGGCGCGCTTGCCGCTGCAGAAGTCCGACACCTGCTGCGGCACCAGCGGGCAGGTCACGTTCAGCACCAGCAGCGGGAGCTCGGTGGCGCCGAAGGCATCGGCGAGCCCGAGTTGCTGCAGGCTGCGCACCAGCGTGTTGTAGAGGCCGCCTTGCACGACGATTCCCAGGTCCTCGTGGGCGCCGGCGAACACCTCGTTCAGGTTGTTCTCGAGGATGTACTTGCGGGCCGCCGGGATGCGCTGCTCGCCCTTGAGCTTCTCGTGCCGGAAGGTCACCGGCGGATGCGCCAGCCGCATGTAGTCGAAGGCCGCCGGGTTCTCCATCAGCGCGCGGGTGGAGATCGGCGGCGGCCGGTTGTCGCGCGTCTCGAAGCTGCCGCGCACGTGGCAGGCGCGGATGCGCAGCTCCAGGATGGCGGGCATGTTGGACGCTTCCGAGAGGCGGAAGCCTTCCTCCACCATGCGCGTCATCACCGAAAGGTCCGGCCGCGGGTCGAGCAGGCACATGGTGGACTTGAGCGCGAACGCGTGGGTGCGTTCCTGGATCACCGAGGCGCCCTCGCCGTAGTCCTCCCCCACCACGATCAGCGCCCCGCCCACGACGCCGGGCGAGGACAGGTTGGAGAGCGCGTCGGCCGCGACGTTGGTGCCGACGATCGATTTCCAGGTGACCGCGCCGCGC
Organism: Ramlibacter alkalitolerans; assembly: GCF_016722765.1. Classification (GTDB taxonomy): domain Bacteria; phylum Pseudomonadota; class Gammaproteobacteria; order Burkholderiales; family Burkholderiaceae_C; genus Ramlibacter; species Ramlibacter alkalitolerans. The sequence goes on from NZ_JAEQND010000009.1 coordinate 204,396, forward strand.
AGGGGATAGTGGATCGAGGCGCCCAGCATCGCCGCCGCCGAGGCCTCGTTGGAGCAGGCCTCGACGTGCACGCCGAGTTCCTCCATGTACGGCCTGGCCTGCACCATCACGTCGAGCAGGTGCGACACCGGCGCGCCCTGGTAGCCGCCGACGTAGGCCACGCCGGACTGCAGCAGCGCCTTGGTGATGGCGAGGATGCCCTCGCCGTGGAAGGTCTCGCCGGCGCCGAGGCGCAGCGATTCGATTTCCTTGCTGAACGAAACTTCCAAGGCCGCACCTCCGGAACGCAGAGGGCGAGTGTCAGGCAAGCGCGGCCATGTCTCAATCCAATGAGGCGACTAAGTATTATCAGGATCATGCATATCAAGGACGTCGACCTGAACCTGCTGCGGCTGTTCGATGCGGTCCACCGCACGCGCAACGTCAGCCGCGCGGCCGAACTGCTCGATCTCACGCAGCCGGCGGCGAGCCAGGGCCTGAGCCGCCTGCGCACGCTGCTGCAGGACCCGTTGTTCATGCGCAGCGCCGGGGGAGTGCAGCCCACGCCCAAGGCGCAGCGCCTGGCCGAGCCGGTGCGGCATGCCCTGGCCACGCTGGAACAGGCACTGGGCGAGAGCGCCGGCTTCGATCCCGCCAGCGCCACCCGCACCTTCCAGCTGCACCTGAGCGACATCGGCGAAGCCCGTTTCCTGCCGGCGCTGATGGTGGCGCTGCGCGAGCGGGCGCCCGGCGTGCGGCTCGAGACGCGCCCGCTGCCGCGCGAACAGGTGACGGAGGCGCTGGATGCCGGCCGGATCGACTTCGCGATCGGCTTCCTGCCGATGGTGCGCGAGACCCAGCGCGTGCGCCTGCTCGACGACCGCTACGTCGTGCTGCTGCGGCCAGGCCACCCCTTCGCGCGCACGCGCCGCAGCGGCGCGGCCCTGCTCAAGGCGCTGGGCGAACTCGAATTCGTGGCGGTGCGCTCGCATGCCGACACGCTGCGCATCGTGGCGCAATGCAGCCTGGAGCAGCGGCTGCGGCTGGTGACCGAGCACTTCCTGGGGCTGCCGGCGATCGTGCATGCGACCGATCTCGCCGCCATCCTGCCGCGCAACATCGCGCGCGGCTTCGAGGGCTACGCGATCGTGGAGCCGCCCTTTCCGCAGCGCGAGTTCACGGTTTCGCTGCACTGGAGCCGGCGCTTCGAGGCCGACCCCGGCAACCGCTGGCTGCGGGCGCTCATCGAGGAGCTGTTCCGCGAATAGGCTGCGGGCAGGCGGAGAGCTGGCGCCGGCGCTCGCTGCGCCATTGCCGGTAGGCGCACATGCCGTCGCCCCCGAGCTTCACCTGCACCGCGGCCCCGAGGCCGACTTGCGCGTCCAGCGGGGGCGGCGTCTCGCCGTCCCACCGCAGCAGCGCCAGCGCGAGTTCGAGGGCGGCCACCAGTTGCGGGTCGCCGGCGTCGGCACCCGGCGCGAGGCGACGCTGCACGTCGAGCAGCAGGCGGTGCAGGAAATCGAGTTCCGTGCGGGCGAGTTCCAGCCGGGAGGTGTCCATCCCCGCAGGCTCGCGCCGCCGCACTCCGGCGCCTGTCAGCGGCGGGCGGGTCCTGGCTTAGGACGGGTGCGCAGCAGGGTCAGCTGCCCTGGAGCTGGGCCAGCCGGGCAGCGGCTTCGCGCTTGCCGATGCCGCGCAGCGCGGCGATCGCCTCGAGCTGGCGCGCGCGGGGCCGCGCCTCGCCATGCTCCCACTTGTAGACCGACTGTCCCGAAACGCCGATCAGGGCCGCGAAATCCGCGGCCGACAGCCCCAGCTTCTGCCTTTGCGCGGCCAGCCGTGTGGCGCTGAAGCGACGGTTGGTCGCCTGGCCATCATCACCTTCCTCCTCCGGTGCCGCAGCCGCATCGCCCTTGGCGACGGCCTTGCTCGTGCGCTTGACCTGGCGTTCGAGGTCCTCGATGCGCCGGCGCAAGGCAGCGATGTGCGTCCGGTATTGCGCGGAGGCCTTCTTGAATTCAGCGGTCTGCGCGCGCGCTTCCTTGCGCGCGATGCGGGCGATTTCGTCTTTCAGGACGGCTGCGATGTTCGGCATGCTCTCGTTGGTTTGCCGGCACGGGTTGTACAGCTTTCCCCGCTGCCGGTGGATTGTTCTCTCCCGCAGCCATCATAGTCGTGCAGCACGGCCGCGCTACTGCACAATGGCTTCCATGACCGATCCTGAACTCGCGGTCATCGACGTCAAGCCCGGCGCGGCACTGGAAAGCCAGTCCGGCTTGCAGATGTTGCGCCCACGCATCTACGGCGCCTGGAGCCAGCCCGCGGGCCCCCGGCGGGCTGCTGCCATTGTGATGCACCCCGCGAGCAACTTCATGGGGCATTACCTGGTCGCGCCGCTGGCCGAGCGCGGGGTGGCCTGCATGGGCCTGAACTCCCGCTACGCCGGCAACGACACGCTGCTGCTGATGGAGCGCGTGATCCAGGACCTGGGCGCCGGCGTTCACTATCTCCGGCAGCGGGGTTACGAGAAAGTGGTACTGATCGGGAATTCGGGCGGAGCGGCGCTGGCTTCGTTCTATCAGGCACAGGCGGAGCACCTGGACATCGAATGCATGCCCGACGGCGACCCGGCCGGCCTCTCGCCGCAGGACCTGCCACCCGTGCAGGGGCTCGCCTTGTGCGCCGCGCACGAAGGCCGCTCCACACTGATGCGCAACTGGATCGATCCTTCCGTGACCGACGAGCGCGATGCGCTGTCGCTGGACGCCGCGCTCGACATGTACGACGTGCGCCACGGGCCGCCCTACAGCCATGCGTTCCTGGAGCGCTTCCGCAACGCGCAGCAGGCCCGTTACGAACGCCTGGACCAGTGGGTGGGCGAGCGGCTCGCGCTGCTGCGTGCGCAGGCGGCGCCGGGCAGCGCGCGCGACGAAGTGTTCGTGGTGCATCGCACGCACGCGGACCCGCGCTTCCTCGACCTGGGCATCGATCCCAACGATCGCGCCGTGGGCAGCGTGTGGGGCGCGGGTGCGCTCGGCGCCCGGGCGGTCAACCACGCCGCCAGCCAGATGGGCCGGATCACCTCCCTCACCGGCTGGCTCTCGCAATGGTCGCCGCGCAGCCGCGCCGACGGGCCCGCCAACCTGGCGCGTACCTCGGTGCCCGTGCTGGTGTGCACCTACACGGCGGACCAGTCCACCTTCCCGAGCACGCGTGCCGCATGGCTGGCGGCAGGCGGCAGCCGGGTGCGCAACATCGACATCGTGGGCGGCAACCACTACCTCGCCGGCCAGCCGCAGCTGGTGCAGGAGGTGGCGGACGCGATGGCAGACTGGATCCTCGCGCTGTGATCAACCGCATCGGGGCCCCTACCCAACCGCCGAACAGTGTCGGCGCGCTGGACAGCGTGCGTTCGGTCTTCTGGCAGGCGTACCGCCACCTGTTCCCGCCGCATTCGCTGGCCGCGCAGACGCCGAACGGCAGCATCGTGATCTCCTGGTCGATCATGGACGAACCTGAGGCCCGTCATCCCTATGCCGCGCCCGTGATGCTGCGCTTCGACGAGGCGCTGGTCGACGCCATGTGGCGGGCCGATCCGTCGCTGCGCGTGCGGCTGGCGCAGAAGCACGAAGCGACGCTGCGCGAAGGGCTGCGGGGCTACGACCCGTTCGCGCGCTTCCCGAACGCGCGGGTCGTGATCATCGGTTAGCGGATTTCAGGGGCGCGCCAGCACCAGGCGCGTGAATCCGAGGTGGTGCATCACTTCGCGCAGCACCAGCACCGTGGCCATCACCTGCGGCTGCGCCAGTTGCGCATCGCTGCTGCGCGGGCGGCCTTGCGCCACCGCGGCCGCGCGGTTGAAGAGGTCTTCGAGCTGGTCGCGGGTGACGCGATCCGACGCAAGGCCGGCGAGCGTCGCCACGGCAGCTTCCGCGCTCACGACCTGCAGCTCCTCGGCCGCCGGCCAGCGGCCGTGCAGCGGCATCACGAGGTCCTCGACGACTTCGATGGCGGCCTCCAGTTCGGCGCCGTTGGGCGGGTCGTGCCGCAGGCAGTCCTGCACCAGCTGCGCCGGGCCGAGCGGAAGCGCGTCGCCGAAGCTGCGCGCGCCGTCCTCGAAGCGGGCGCTGCGGGCGTCCAGCGTGAGCGTGATCACGAGGAACGCAGGCGCTGGACCAGCAGGTCTTCCACCGCGCGGTTGATGCCGTGCGGCAGGCCGGGCACGACGTCGAGCGTCACGCCAGCGGCCAGCCCCTGCAGGTGCTGCGCCGCCTCCTGGGCGTGTGCCACCGGGATCACGGGGTCGGCGCTGCCGTGGATGAAGTGCAGCCGCACGCCTTGCGGCGCCGCTTGCGGCAGCTCGGAATAGCGGCCGGACAGCGAAACCACGCGCGCCGCCGGCGGCTGCGTCACCTGGGTCGAGGCCAGCGCCATGATCGCGCCTTGCGAAAAGCCGATCAGCGTCGTCGCCTCGCGGGCGACGCCGGTGCGCTGCTGCCAGGCGTGCACCGCCTGCACGAAGCGATCCACGGTCGCGGCCACGCGCGCCGGGCGGTTCTCCTCCGTCACGCCGAGCACCGAGAACCACTGGAAGCCGGCGCCGAGGTCCGAGCGATCCGGCCCCGGAATGCTGACGACGGCCGCCTGCGGGAACTCGCGGGCGAGCCGGGTGCCGAGCGGCACCAGGTCCTGCGGCGTCGCACCGACGCCGTGGAACAGCAGGAAGAGATGCTGCGCCTGCTGCGCCGGCGACTGGATGACGAGGGCGGCGTTCAATGCAGTGCTCCCGCCGCGGCCGTGATGCGCGCGCCGAACAGGTAGGAGTCCATCGAGAGCACGCCGTAGGTGATGCCGCCTTGCAGCGTCTCGACCTCGCTGTCCCGGGCCGCCGCGCCCGCCGCCACCAGCAGCGGCAGGAAATGCTCCGGCGTCGGATGGGCGCGCTGGGCGTGCGGCGCGATCTCCAGCGCCTCGACCAGCCGCGTGTCGTCGCGCGCCTCCACGGCCTCGCGCACCCAGTCGGCGAACTCGCGGGCGTACTGCGCCTCGTGGCCGTCGCCGGACAGGCGGAACTCGTAGAGGTTGTGCGTCATCGAGCCGGAGCCCACGATCAGCACGCCCTCGTCGCGCAGCGGCGCGAGCGCCTCACCGAGCGCATAGGCCTGCCGGGCGCTCAGCGTGGCGGGCAGGGAGACCTGGAACACCGGCACGTCGGCGCCGGGGTAGAGGAAGCGGATCGGCACCCAGGCGCCATGGTCCAGGCCCTGCCGTGCATCCGCTTCGGCATGCCAGCCGGCGGCGCGCAGCACCTCGATCGCGCGGGCGGCCAGTGGCGGGTGGCCGGGGGCGGGGTACTGGATGCGGTACAGCGCGCGGTCGAAGCCGCCGAAGTCGTGCACCGTCTGCGGCGCAGCCGTGGTGGCCACGCGCACGCCGGCCGTGATCCAGTGCGGCGAGACGACCAGCACGGCCTTGGGCCGCGGCAGCGCTTCCCCGGCGGTGACGAGCTGCGGGCCGAGACGGCCCGGCTCGAGCGCGAAGGTCGGGGCGCCGTGCGAGATGAAGAGGACGGGGGTGCGTTGCATGGAGAAATCCTTCGGATCGACCGCCTTCGCGGCCACCCTCCCAATCTAGGGCCACGGAGTGGCGATTGAAACAGGCCCGCGGCGAATGCCCTTTTGCGCCGCCAGCAACAATCGGCCTCAGTCCTGGCCGGGCGGCCCAGCGAGTTGCCGCAGCAGCGACCAGGCGACGCCGCCGAGCAGCAGCACGCCGGCGCCAAGGACGAGCCACAGGCCGGCCGTTTTACCGTCCACGCCGCGCGGCAGCCAGCCCGTCCACCAGGACGCCTCGGCAGCAGGGGCGCTCTCGACAGCGACGATCCGGGCCAGCGGAAGGTCCGCCATGCGCGTCGACGTCGTGGCGCTCAGCGTCGCCAGGGGCAGGGCGCCGGGCGGGGTCGCCGTGCGTCCCGCGGCGAGCCGGTAAGGGCCGGCGGCACCGGCCACGAACACCAGCTCCCGCGGCTCGAACCGCACCTGCGCGGTGAGGGGCAGTCCCTGCAGCCGCGTGCCGTGCGTGGCCTCGATGCGCAGCCAGCGCACCGAAGGCTGCGCCAGCTCCAGCGGCGGGTTGCTGCTTTCATCGGCGCCGGCGCCGATGCGGTAGACGACCGTGTCGGCCAGCAGCCGCCACGGATCCGAGGGCTGCTTGCGCCCCAGCACCCGCACCGGCACGAGCGTGGCCGGCTGCGTCGTCGCAAGCTGCAGCCCGCGCAGCGGCGTGGCGAAATCGAGCGACCACTCCAGGGCCGCGGCACCGTCCGCCACCGGCGCGCCCAGGGTCAGCGCCGGCAGCACCGGCTCCGGCCGGCTGGCCGCCAGCAGTCCGGTCACTGCATCGACCACCACGCCCGCCTGCCCCGACCAGTCCAGGCGCAGGTAGCGGTCCTGCAGCGAGACCGGCGCGGCCAGTTCGAGCCGGTCGTTGGCCGGCGCACCGGCGCCCTCGAAGCGGAAGAGGCGGCCCTGCACGGCCAGCGGCGTCCAGCGGGCCAGATCGGGGCTGGTCTGCGCCGTGAAGTGCACGGGCGTGTTGGCAGGCAGGTGCGCGCGCAGGACCAGCGCGCTGACGGGCTCCTTCTGCGCGCGCGTGTCGAACAGGGCCGCATCGAGGCGCCGCGCCGCGGACTGCGCTTCGCTCGGGGGCCTGGCCAGGTCGACCCAGACCGACTGCTGCGCGCCCTTGCGCTCGATGCGCATCTGCAAGGCGCCGGGAAGCGGCGGCGGGCCCCCGTCGACGGCGTAGAGCGGTAGCGCGGCAAAGAGTTGCGTCTGCGCGCGGGCCGCTGCGGGCGGCAGGGCCGGCGCGGAGAACGCGAAGGCAACGGGCTGGCCCTGGCCATCGAACACGCGCAGGTCGGCCAGCTCGGGCGACTGCAGGCGGCCCAGTGCTTCAGCGGGCACAGCCACGCGCACCAAGCCCGTGTGGCCTGAGGTGTCCAGCGTGGCACGCCAGGCGAAGTCGCCCGGGCCCGGATCCGCCGCCGCCAGGGCGGCCGCACAGAAGGCGCCAGCGAAGAGGGCAGACCCTTTCATGGCGCCACGCCCTCCAGCGATCCTTCGGCCGCCAGGCCCTTGCGCCCCGGTGCCGGCGGCAGCGGCGCGAACCAGCCCACCACCAGCATCAGCAGGCCGACGGCGATGAAGACCACGATGCGCTCGGAGCCGCCGCGGTTGGACAGGTCCACCACGAACAGCTTCAGCACCGTGAGCCCCAGCAGGCCCGCACCGAGCATCCACGGCAGGCGCAGCGCCCTGCGATGCGCGGCCACCATCAGTACCAGTGCGATCACGGTCCACAGGATCGAATAGCCCGCCTGCACCAGGAAGGACGAGGACAGGCTGTGCGCGTCCCACGCCACGCCGGCGTAGTGGTGCGCGATGCGCAGCCACACGGTGTTGATCGCGACGAAGCCGACGCCCGCCAGCACTGCGCCGGGCACGGGGCCCCGCATCGCGGCCGGCAAGTGCAGGGCGCTGGCGCGCAGCATCAGCAGCCAGCGGGCGCACACCGCCAGCGCGAGGGCGACGGCGAGGTCGGTCGGATTGAGCAGCGGCAGGTAGGGCAGCGGCCGCGTTTCGCCGCTGGAGGACACCGCGACCAGCAGGGCGCCGACCGTGAGCCCCGCTGCGACCGGCGCGGCGGCGCGCCAGGCGTAGGCCGCGATGAAGCGGTCCAGCGGCCAGTGGGCCGAGGCGCGCACCCGCAGCGGCCGGCGGCAGGCCGCCACCAGCGCCAGCAGGACCACCGAAGCGGCGACGAGCAGGATCACGCTGGCCCAGGCCGTGCGCCACAGCTGCGCCTGGCCGACCGCGAACACCAGCAGGTTGCCCGCCAGCAGGACGAGCAGCCAGACGCCGCCGGCGTGCTGCCACGGCCACAATGCGCGCGGCGCAGCGTCGTCGATGCGCCGCAGGCAGGCCAGGTGCGCTGCGACCACCATCGGCCACACCAGCCAGCCGGCGCCCTGGAAGACATGGTCCAGGGTCGCCATCCCGCCCAGCGCGACCAGCAGCATCAGCGGCAGGTTCAGCCACGCCGGCGTGGCGGCCACCCGCCAGGGCGTGCGCCGCGTCGGCCACGCCAGCTGGTGCAGCGCATACGCACTGAGCACCCAGGCCGCCAGCTGCAGCAGGCCCTGCTGCGGGCCCGCGGACAGCGGCCGCAGCCACGCGGGCACGGGCTCCAGGAGGCGGTCGATCTCGAAGCCGAGCGCGGCCTGCCACCACAGGAAGCCGATCCAGAACAGCACCGGCGACAGCTTCGCCTCCAAGCCGGTGAACTGGCGTTCCATCGCAGTGCCTGGGCCTTGCGGCGCCGCATCGCGCGACCACCAGGCGATCGCGAAGGCCGCGCCCGCCAGCATCGTCGCGCCGAGGAAAGCGGGATTCGCGATCGGCCAGGCCGCTTCGATGCCGTGCCGGCCGTCCAGGAACAGCAGCGCCGCGAGGACCTGCAATGCGAGCGCGAAGGCGCGTGCCAGCCAGCGCTGCTGGCGCCTGGCCATCCAGTACACGCCGGCGCCCTCGACGGCCCAGACCGCGGAAGTCCAGCGGCCATCGACGGCCAGCGGCACGGCGAGCGTGAGGAAGCCGAGCGCAAGGGCGACGAAGCATTCGGCGAGCCAGCGGTTCACCGTCGGATCGCCGCGCCCGCGGCGCAGCAGCCACCAGCCCAGCGCCACGTACAGGCCCCCCAGCGCGAGCGCGGAGAACGCCATCGCATAAGGCATGTCCCTGACCAGGCCGGCCTGCAGCCCGAAAGCCACGATCGGCGTGCCGAACACGAGCGTCGCATCGACGGCCTTGCGCGCGGCCTGCCCGTGCCGCAGCGCGTAGAACAGGCTGGCCAGCAGGTACAGCGCGAAGAAGGCGAGCAGGAAAGGCCCGGTGCTGCCGAAGTCACGCGGCTGGTAGCGCAGCACGCCCCACAGCGTCGCGATGCCGAAGGTGGCGAAGAAGCCGAGCAGGTTCAACGCCCGCCACGCGCGCAACCACGCGATCACCGCGATGGCGGCCCCGAGCAGCACGTAGTAGCCGAACAGGCCGACATGGCTGCCCTGGCCGGTGGACACCAGCACCGGCGCGGCAAAACCGCCGGCAAAGGCGATGAAGGCGAGCGCCTGCGCATCCAGCGCCAGCGCGATGACGGCGCCGAACAGGCAGACCAGCCCGAGCAGCACGAAGGCGGCGCCGGCCGGCAGAAACTGGTACAGCCGGAATGCGGCGAACACGGTCAGGTAGAGCACACCGATGCCCGCGCCCTGCAGCGTGGTGGCGTAGCCGAGGCGATCGGGCCTGCGGCTGCGCAGGCGCAGTCCGAGCACGAACAGGGCGATGCCTGCGGCACCGATGGCGGCCAGTCGCAGTTCGGGCGGCAGCAGCGCGTGTTCCACCGCGTATTTCGCCAGGAAGGCGAGCCCGATGAACAGCACGACCACGCCCATGCGGACGACGGTGTTGCCGCCCAGCAGCCAGTCGCGCGCACGCTGCACGAGCACGCTCACCAGATCGGGTTCGGCGCTCGTGCGCCCACGCGGCGGCGCCCCTGGCGCCTGCGCTTCGGACAGCGCAGCGGGCACGGTCGGGATCTCCAGCGGCTCCCGCTCGTGCGCCGGCTCGAGGCGCGAGGGCGCCGGCGCGACCGGTCGCGGCGCCGGCCGGGTGACCGCCGGCAGCGCGCCCTTCATCCGAAGCGCCAGCGCGCGTTCGATCTCGCCGCGCAGCGCCCGCCGCAGTGTCCAAGCTGCCAGCGCACCGAGCACCGCGCCCGCGAAGACGTGGAACGCCCACTCCCCACCACCGCCCCACAGGGCTCCGAGCAACGCGCCCCACGCGGCTCCCCACATCACCATGCTGCAAACTCCGGTTCCGGCCTGCCGGGACTATGCCGGGGCCCGCCCCTTGTGCCGGGGCTTGTCGGGGCGAGTATAGGAAAGCGGTACCGGCGGAGGCGCCGTGCGCCGCCGGGCGGCGCACCTGCCTTGACGCGCGTCAGCCGTGCAAGGCCTTCAGCACGTTCTCCGCAGTCGCCGGCGCGTCCAGCGCAACGCGCGCATGGCCGGTCGCGGCGGCCACCGCATCGCGCAGCGCCTCCCACACGCTGATCGCCAGCATGAAGGGCGGCTCGCCGACGGCCTTGCTGCCGCCGACGTTGTCCTCGCGATTCGCCTCGGGCCACAGCGCGATGCGCAAGTGCGCCGGCACGTCGCCGGTGGCCGGGATCTTGTAGGTGCTGGGCGCGTGGGTGGCGAGCTGCCCCTGCGCGTCCCACACCAGCTGCTCGGTGGTGAGCCAGCCCATGCCCTGGATGAAGCCGCCCTCGATCTGGCCCATGTCGATCGCCGGATTGATCGAGTGGCCGACGTCATGCAGGATGTCGACCTTCAGCACGCGGTTCTCGCCCGTCAGGGTGTCGATGGCGACCTCCGTGCAGGCGGCACCGTAGGCGAAGTAGTAGAACGGCCGACCGGTCAGCGTGTTCTTGTCGTAGTGGATCTTGGGCGTGCGGTAGAAGCCGTCGCTCCACAGCTGCACGCGCGAATGCCAGGCGTCGTCCACCAGCTGTTCCCAGGGCATGACTGCATCGGGCCCGCTCACCTGGCCGTGCGCGAAGATCACCTGCTCGGGCCGGCAGTTCTGCTTGTCGGCGACGTACTCCGCCAGGCGCTGGCGGATCTGGCGCGCGGCGAACTGCGCGGCGCGCCCATTGAGGTCGGTGCCGCTGGAGGCCGCCGTGGCGCTCGCGTTCGGGACCTTGCCGGTGTCGGTGGCGCTGATGCGCACCCGCTCGAAGGGCACGCCCAGTTCGTCCGCCACGAGCTGGCACACCTTGGTGTGCAGGCCCTGGCCCATCTCGGTGCCGCCGTGGTTCACCTGCACGCTGCCGTCGGTGTACACGTGCACCAGCGCGCCGGCCTGGTTGAAGAAGGTGGCCGTGAACGAGATGCCGAACTTCACCGGCGTGATCGCGATGCCGCGCCGGAGCACCGGGTGCGCCGCGTTCCACTGCGCGATCTCCGCACGCCGGCGCCGGTAGCCGGACTCCTGCTCGAGCCGCGCGATCAGCGGCGCGAGGATGTTGTCTTCCACCGGCATGGCGTAGTGCGTGACGTTGCGCTCCTCGATGCCGTACAGGTTGGCCTTGCGCACGTCGAGCGGGTCCTGGCCCAGCACGCGGGCGATGTCGCCGAGGATGGCTTCGGTCACGATCATGCCCTGCGGCCCGCCGAAGCCGCGGAACGCCGTGTGGCTCTGCACGTTGGTGCGGCAGCGGTACGAGACGATCTCCACGTCCGAGAGGAAGTACGCGTTGTCGACGTGGAACACCGCGCGGTCGGCCACGGGGCCGCTCAGGTCCGCGCTCCAGCCGCAGTTGGCGGCCAGCACCAGCTTCAGGCCGAGGATGCGGCCGCTGTCGTCGAAGCCGACTTCGTAGTCGTAGGCGAAGGGGTGGCGCTTGCCGGTGACCAGGAAGTCGTCGTCGCGGTCCAGCCGCAGCTTCACGGGCCGACCCGTCTTGCGCGCCGCGAGTGCCGCCCACAACGCGATGTGGCCGGCCTGCGTTTCCTTGCCGCCGAAGCCGCCGCCCATGCGGCGGCAGTCGACGCGCACCGCACTGGCGGGCACGCCCAGCGCATGCGCGATCCAGTGCTGCACCTCCGCCGGGTGCTGCGTGCTGGAATGGATCATCCACTGGCCCTGTTCCAGCGGCAGCGCATAACCGACCTGGCCTTCGAGGTAGAAGTGCTCCTGGCCGCCGACATCCAGCGTGCCGGCGAGCCGGTGCGGCGCGCGCGCGAGGCCCTGTTCCGGCTCGCCGCGGCGCACCGTCACCGGCGGCAGCACGAAGCTTTGCTGCTTCACGGCCTCGCGCACGTCGATCAGCGCCGGCAGCGGCTCGATCCGGACCTTCACCTGGCGCGCGGCGCGGCGGGCCTGCATGACGGTCTCGGCGACGACGACGCCGATCACCTGGCCCACGTATTCGACCGTGTCGCGGGCGAAGATCGGCTCGTCGTGCACGAAGGTGGCCAGGAAGGGATCGCCGGGGATGTCGCGCGCCAGGACCACGTCCCGCACGCCCTCCATCTGCAGCGCCTCGCTGGCGTCGACGGCGAGCAGGCGCCCGTGCGCCACCTTGGACAGGATCGGTGCCGCGTGCAGCGTCCCCTTCAGCTCGGGGATGTCGTCGACGTAGGTGGCCGCGCCCGCGACGTGCGCGCGGGCGCTCTCGTGGATGCGCGACTGGCCGATGGCGGGCTGGGCCGCCGCCCCGGTGACGAACTTCTCGGGCGCGTTCATGGCAGGGCGGCCTCCGCCAGGCGGAAGCTTTCCAGGTTGACGTCGGCGTGCCCCTGCGTCTCGAGCCAGAACCGCTGGACCAGGTTGGCCAGCACCTCGGCGCGATAGGCGGCCGAGGCGCGCATGTCGCTGATCGGGCGGAACTCCGCGCCGAGTGCCGCGGCGGCGCGCCGCGCCGCCTGCGCCGTCCAGGGTTGGCCGCGCAAGGCGGCCTCGGCCTGCACGGCTCGCGCCGGCGTGGCCGCGACACCGCCGGCGCCGATGCCGATCTCTTCGACCACACCGTCCCGCAGGCGCATGCGAATGGCCAGGCACACGGCGGAGATGTCGTCGTCGTAGCGCTTCGAGATCTTGTACGCGCGCAGGAACTCCTCCCCCTCTCCCGCCTGCGGGAGAGCGCCGGGGTGAGGGCTGCCTGTCCGCGGCACCTTGATCCAGCCGACCACCTCGTCGCCCGCCAGCACGTTCTGCCGATAGCCGGTGTAGAACTGCTCCAGCGGCAGCTCGCGCTCGCCGCGCACGCTGAGCAGCACCACGCGCGCTCCGAGCGCGATCAGCAGCGGCATGGAGTCGCCGATCGGCGAGCCGTTGGCCACGTTGCCGCCCAGGGTGCCGGCGTTGCGCACCGGCAGGCCGGCGAAGCGCTGGAAGAAGGCTGCGAGCTGCGGCCATTGCGCCGCCAGGGCCTCGGACGCGCTGGTCAGCGTGGCGGCGGCGCCGATGGTGAGGTGCTGCTCGTCGTGCGCGATGCGTTGCAGCTCCTGGACCTGCGTCACGTCGAGGACCTGCCCGAACTGCTGGTGCATCTTCGTGACCCACAGTCCCACGTCGGTGCAACCGGCGACCAGCTGCGCCTGCGGATGCGCGGCGCGCAGCCGCAGCAGCTCGGGCAAGCCCAGCGGCGCCAGGTAGGCGCTCGCGCCGCGGACGCCTTCCGACGCGCGCTGCGCGTGCAGCGCTTCGAGCTGGCGCAGGATCGCCTGCTCGTCCTGTTCGATGCGCGGCAGCGCCGCCATGGATTGCGCCGCATCGAGGATGGGCCGGTAGCCCGTGCAGCGGCAGAGGTTGCCCGACAGCTCTTCCTGCGCCAGTTCGCGCGTGACGGTTGCGCCGCGCAGCACATGGTTCTGGTACATGCCGAACAGGCTCATCACGAAGCCGGGCGTGCAGAAGCCGCACTGCGAGCCGTGCGCCTGCACCATCGCCTCCTGCGCGGGGTGCAGGGCGCCGTCGGAGCCGGCGAGGTCCTCCACCGTCCACAGCGCCATGCCGTCGATCGAGTGGGCCAGCCGGATGCAGGCGTTGATGGCTCGGTACCTGAGCCTCCCCTGGTCCGGCTCGGCGATGACCACGGTGCAGGCGCCGCAGTCGCCTTCGCCGCAGCCTTCCTTGGTGCCGGTCGCGCCCAGGTCCTCGCGCAGCACCTGCAGCAGCGTGCGTTCGGGTGGTACATTGGTCAAGCTGACGAGTTCGCCCCGGCGGCTGAATCGGATCGTCCTGGATTCCATAATTGCACTGAGTATGGGTCAATTCCGGCTGCAGTTCTGACAGGATAGACCGCCGCCGGAACCGGCGTGGCCCGCGTGCCCTCGCAGCATCCCCCCTGGGCTGAAACCGCAATCACGTGGAGACAGGACGAGTGAGCATTCCGCGCTTGCAGCTCGCGCACATCACGAAGCGCTATCCCTCGGTCGTGGCCAACAGCGACGTCTCGCTGCAGGTCCTACCGGGCGAGACGCATGCCGTCCTGGGCGAGAACGGCGCGGGCAAGTCCACGCTGATGAAGATCATCTACGGCGCCGTCAAGCCGGACGAGGGCAGCGTGATGTTCGACGGCCAGCCGGTCCACATCCGCAACCCGCAGGAAGCGCGGGCGCTGGGCATCAGCATGGTGTTCCAGCACTTCAGCCTGTTCGACACGCTCACCGTGGCGGAGAACGTCTGGCTCGGCCTGGACAAGAGCCTCACGCTGCACCAGGTGACGCACAGCATCACCGCCAAGGCACGCGAATACGGGCTCGAGGTCGACCCGGCGCGGCCGGTGCACACCCTGTCGGTCGGCGAGATGCAGCGGGTGGAGATCATCCGCGCGCTGCTCACCAACCCCAAGCTCCTGATCCTCGACGAGCCCACTTCGGTGCTCACGCCGCAGGCGGTGGAGAAGCTGTTCGTGGTGCTCAAGCAGCTCGCCTCCGAGGGCTGCAGCATCCTGTACATCTCGCACAAGCTGCACGAGATCCGCGAGCTGTGCACTGCCTGCACGGTGCTGCGGGGCGGCCAGGTGACCGGCGACTGCGATCCGCGGCGCGAGACCAATGCGTCGCTGTCGCGCATGATGATCGGGGCCGAGCCGCCGCAGCTGGAACACCACGAGCGCCAGCCGGGCCCCGTGGTCCTGCAGGTGCGCGGCCTGAGCCTGCCGCGCGAGGACCAGTTCGGGCACGACCTCGACGACATCAGCTTCGAGGTGCGGGCGGGCGAGGTGGTCGGCATCGCCGGCGTCTCCGGCAACGGCCAGCGCGAATTGCTGTTCGCGCTCTCGGGCGAGGACGAGCGGGCGGCGCCAGAGACGATCCAGGTGAGCGGCGTCCATGCCGGCCGGCTCGACCCCGCCGATCGGCGCGACCTGGGCATGCACTTCGTGCCGGAAGAACGCCTGGGCCGCGGCGCCGTGCCGGGCCTGAGCCTGGCGCAGAACCTGCTGCTCACGCGCACGGACGCCGTGAACCGCAGCGGCTGGATCGACGTCAAGGCGCTGCGGCAGCAGGCGCAACGCATCATCGGCAAGTTCAACGTCAAGGCCGGCGGGCCGCAGGCGGCGGCGAAGTCGCTGTCCGGCGGCAACCTGCAGAAGTTCATCGTCGGGCGCGAGATCGATGCCAATCCCAAGCTGCTGATCCTGTCGCAGCCGACCTGGGGCGTGGACGTGGGCGCTTCGGCGCAGATCCGCTCGGAGATCCTGGCCCTGCGCGACGCCGGTTGCGCGGTGCTGGTCGTGTCCGAGGAACTGGAGGAACTGTTCGAGATCAGCGACCGCCTGCACGTGATCGCCAAGGGGCGGCTGTCGCCCAGCATCGAGCGGGCGCGGGCGACGGTGACGCTGATCGGGGAGTGGATGAGCGGCTTGTGGGTGGTGCATCCGTTGCGGGAGGGTGCGGGGAGTGCCCTCACCCCAGCCCTCTCCCAGGGGGAGAGGGAGGAAATGCAGGGCAAGAACAATGTTTAAGCTGGAACCCCGGCCGGAGGCATCGCGTTTCTGGAGCATCGCTTCGCCGCTGCTGGCGCTGGTGATCACGGTGCTGCTCGGCACGCTGCTGTTCGTGGCGCTGGGCAAGGACCCGGTGCGCGGCTTGCAGGTGTTCTTCTGGGAGCCGATCAACTCCGCCTACCGCCTCGGCGAACTGATGGTCAAGGCGACGCCGCTGCTGATCATCGCGCTGGGGCTGGCCGTGTGCTTCCGCTCCAACGTGTGGAACATCGGCGCCGAAGGGCAGTTCGTGATCGGTGCCGTCGTCGCGGGCGGCGTGGCGCTGCTGGCGGGCAAGGACACCAGCCGCCTGATCGTGCTGGCGATCCTGCTGGCCGGCGTGGTCGGCGGCATGGCGTGGGCGGGCCTCACCGCGCTGCTGCGCGACAAGTTCAACGCCAACGAGATCCTGGTGAGCCTGATGCTCGTGTACGTGGCCACGCTCACCCTGAACTACATGGTGTTCGGCCCCTGGAAGGATCCGCAGGGCTACAACTTCCCGCAGACCAAGACCTTCGAGGCGGTGACGCAGATCCCGCGGCTGATGCAGGGCTCGCGCGTGAACATCGGCGTGCTGCTGGCGCTGGCGGGCGTGGCCGGCCTCTGGGTGTTCCTGTTCCGCACGCGCGCCGGCTTCGCCCAGCAGGTGGGCGGCCTCGCGCCCGCGGCGGCGCGCTACGCGGGCTTCTCTTCACGCAAGGCGCTGTGGACGGCGCTGCTGGTGTCCGGCGGTGCCGCGGGCCTGGCCGGCGCGCTGGAAGTGGCGGGGCCGATCGGCCAGCTCACGCCCTACGTGCCGGCGGGCTACGGCTTCGCCGCGATCATCGTGGCCTTCGTCGGCCGGCTGCATCCGGTGGGCATGGTGTTCTCGGCCATCCTCATGAGCATGTTCTACATCGGCGGCGAGCTGGCGCAGTCGCGCCTGGGCCTGCCGAAGTCGCTGACCGGCGTGTTCCAGGGCCTGCTGCTGTTCACGCTGCTCGCCTGCGACACGCTGATGGCGTATCGCATCCGTTTCCTGCCTTCCACGCCGACCCAGGCTTGACATGGACCAGTACGCACTCCTCTTCGCCTCGATGCTCAACGCGGGCACGGTGCTCGCCATCGCCGCCCTGGGCCTGTTGATCAACGAGAAGGCCGGCATCGTGAACCTCGGCGCCGAGGGCATGATGCTGTGCGCCGCGATCGCCGGCTTCGTGACCGTGGTGCACACGGGCAACGACTGGATCGGCTTCCTCGCCGGCATGGGCGCAGGGGCGCTGCTCGCCGCCGCCTTCGGCCTGCTGGTGATCTGGATGAACACCAACCAGTACGCCACCGGCCTGGCCCTGAGCCTGTTCGGCGCCGGCTTCTCCGCCTTCGCCGGCATCCAGTACGTGCAGGAGAAACTGCCCGAGCGGCCGCACTTCTCGCTGCCGCTGCTGGGCGACATCCCGGTGCTCGGGCCCGCGCTGTTCCGCCAGCATCCGATGGTCTATCTCGCCATCGGCCTGGTGATCTGGCTGGTATGGTTCCTCGATCGCTCGCGCGCCGGGCTGGTGCTGCGTTCGGTGGGCGAGTCGCCCGAAGCGGCGCACGCGCTCGGTTATCCGGTGCGGCGCATCCGGCTGATGGCGGTGGTGGCCGGCGGCGCGCTGTGCGGCCTGTCGGGGGCCTACATCTCCGTGATCTACACGCCGCTGTGGGTGGAGGGCATGGTGGCCGGCAAGGGCTGGATCGCGCTGGCGCTCACCACCTTCGCCACCTGGCGGCCCGCACGTGTCCTGCTGGGCGCCTATCTCTTCGGCGGCGTGACCATGCTGCAGTTCCAGCTGCAGGGTGCGGGCGTCGAGGTGCCGAGCGAATTCCTGAACATGCTGCCCTACCTGGCGACGATCGTGGTGCTGGCCCTCATCTCGCGCAATCCCGCCTGGATCCGCGTCAACATGCCGGCCTCCCTTGGTAAGCCCTTCTATCCCGGAACATAATTCGTCTTTCACCCCAACCGTCCCCCAGAGGAACTGGCATGACCGATTTGAAGAAGCGCTCCCTGCTCCAGGCCGCGGCCCTGGCCGCCGCCGTGGCCGGCCTGGCCGCCTGCAGCAAGCAGGAGAGCCCTGCGCCGGCCCCCGCGCCCGCCACCACCGCGGCCGCCCCGGCGTCGGCCCCCGCACCCGCCGCGCAGAAGCTCAAGATCGCCTTCGCCTACGTCGGCCCGGTGGGCGACGGCGGCTGGACCTTCGCGCACGACAACGGGCGCAAGGCGATGGAGAAGGAATTCGGCGACAAGGTCGAGACCAGCTTCGTCGAGAAGGTGCCCGAGTCGGCCGATGCAGAGCGCGTGATGCGCGACATGGTGAGCCAGGGCAACAAGCTGATCTTCGGCACCACCTTCGGCTACATGGAGCCGATGCTCAAGGTTGCGGCGGACAACAAGGACGTGAAGTTCGAGCACGCCACCGGCTACAAGACGGCCGAGAACCTGCGCACCTACGACAGCCGCACCTACGAAGGCGCCTACATGGCCGGCGTGATCGCCGGGGCCATGACCAAGACCAACACGCTGGGCGTGGTCGGCTCGATCCCGATCCCGGAGGTGGTGCGCAACATCAACAGCTTCACGCTGGGCGCCCTGTCGGTGAACCCGAAGATCAAGACGCGCGTCGTGTGGGTGGGCGACTGGTTCAATCCGCCGAAGGAAACGGAAGCGGCCACCTCGCTGATCAACGGCGGCGCCGACGTCCTGATGCAGAACACCGATTCGTCCGCCGTGCTGCAGACGGCCGAGAAGATGGGCAAGCGCGCCTTCGGCTGGGACAGCGACATGAGCAACTACGGACCCAAGGCGCACCTCGGTTCCGCGGTGATCAACTGGGGGCCGTACTACATCAAGGCCGTGCGTGACGTCCTGGAGAACAAGTGGACCACGGGCCAGAGCTGGTGGGGCGTGAAGGAAGGCGCGATCGATTTCGTGAACGTCGCCGCGGACGTGCCGGACACCGCCAAGCAGGAGCTCGAGAAGGTCAAGGCCGGCCTGAAGGACGGCAGCCTCGTGATCTGGAAGGGCCCGCTGCAGGACAACGCCGGCAAGGAAGTGCTGGCGAGCGGCACCAACGCCGACGACAAGTTCCTGGGCGGCATCAACTTCTACGTCAAGGGCGTGGAAGGCAAGGTGCCGGGCGCGGCGGGCAAGTAAGGCCTCGCAGTCTTCGTATCGGAGCCGGAGCGGTGCGAGCCGCTCCGGCTTTTTTCTGTCTTGGGCTGCGTAGGCTGGCGGTGAAGCGAAGCGAAACCCCAGCGTTTGCCGCGGCCCGTGGCCCGAGTCCTCCCTTCCGCGCGGCTTCCGGCTACCCATCGGCGTGCGCCGCCGTATGCTGTACCCACCATGCATGCATCCGTCCCCACCGACCTGCCGGCCCTGCTGGCCGCGATGCCCAAGGCCGAACTGCACATCCACATCGAAGGCTCGCTGGAGCCCGAGCTGATGTTCCAGCTCGCGCGCCGCAACGGCGTGACCCTGCCGTATGCGAGCGTCGAGGACTTGCGCAAGGCGTATGCGTTCAGCAACCTGCAAAGCTTCCTCGACATCTACTACGCCGGCGCCAGCGTGCTGCTGCACGAGCAGGACTTCCACGACATGGCGTGGGCCTACCTGCAGCGCGCGCGGCACGACAACGTGCTGCGCGCCGAGATCTTCTTCGATCCGCAGACGCACACGGCGCGCGGCGTGAGCATGGAGACGGTGATGGGCGGGCTGCACCGGGCCTGCACCGATGCGAAGAACCTGGGCGTCGACGCCGAACTGATCCTGTGCTTCCTGCGCCACCTGAGCGAGCAGGAGGCGTTCGAGACGCTGGAGGCGGCGCTGCCGCTGCGCGATCGCTTCATCGGGGTGGGCCTGGACTCGAGCGAAGTGGGGCATCCGCCGGAGAAGTTCGCGCGCGTGTTCGCGCGGTGCCGCGAGTTGGGGCTGCACCTCGTGGCGCACGCGGGCGAGGAGGGGCCGCCGGAGTACGTGTGGTCCGCGCTCGACGTGCTGAAGGTCGAACGCATCGACCATGGTGTGCAATCGGCCAGGGATCCGGCGCTGATGCAGCGGCTGGCGCAGGACCGCATCCCGCTCACCGTCTGCCCGCTGTCGAACCTGAAGCTGCGCGTGTTCCCCGACCTGGCGCAGCACAACCTGCGGGCGCTGCTCGATGCCGGCCTGGTGGCCACCGTGAACTCGGACGATCCGGCCTACTTCGGCGGCTACATCAACGCGAACTTCCTCCAGACGTTCGCCGCCACGGGCCTCGATGTGCGGCACGCCTACCAGCTGGCGCGCAACAGCTTCGAAGGCAGCTTTGCGCAGGCGTCGGCGAAGCGGCGCTACATCGAGCGGCTGGATGTGGAGTTCAACGCCGCGTAGGCTGGTGGTGACGCGCGCAAGCGCCGGAACCCCGGCGCTGGGGTTCGCGCGCTGGCGCGGCTCACCGCCAGCCTGCGATACCGCGCGTGCGGTCCACCGGCCGGATCAGTCCTCCAGCTTCAACCCCGTGCTGCGCACGAACGCGCTCCAGCGCTCGTACTCCTGCCGCGCGTGCCGCTCCACGCCCGGGCCGTCGGTGGCCATCACCTCGAAGCCGGCCTGCGTCAGCTTCGAATGCACCTCGGGCGAATTCAGCGTCGCACGGAATTCGTCGGTGAGCTTGCGCAGCGTCTCGGGCGGCGTGCCCGCCGGCGCGAAGATGCCGATCCACGAATAGGCCTCGAAGCCGGGGAAGCCGGATTCGGCCACCGTCGGCACGTCCGGCAGTTCGGGCAGGCGCCTGGCGCCGGTCACGGCAAGCGGCTTGATCTTGCCGCCGGCGATCTGGCCCTTGAGCGCCGCGAAGCTGAGGAGCGTGAGCTGCGACACGTCGCCCAGCACCGCCTGCACCGCCGGCCCGCCACCGCTGTAGGGGACGTGCAGCACGAACACGTTGGCGCGGCGCTTGATGTCCTCCATCACCAGGTGGTTCATCGAGCCGACGCCGGTTGACGCATAGCTGAATTTCGCCGGCTGCCGGCGCGCATCCTCCAGGAAGCCGCGCAGGTCCTTCGCCGTCACCGAAGCGGAGGCGCCGATCACGAGCGGAAAGCGCACCGCCAGCGTGACGCCGGCGAAGTCCTTGAAGGTGTCGTAGGGCAGCTTCGGCTTGGCGATCGGGTTGATCGCATGCGTGTCGAAGCTCACGAGCAGCGTGTTGCCGTCGGGCGGCGCCTTGGCCACGAAGCTGGTGGCGACCTGGCTGGCCGCGCCCGGCTTGTTGTCGACCACCACAGGGCGGCCGATGCGCCTGGCGAGCTCGGGCTGGATGATGCGCGCCGCGATGTCGGTGCTGCCGCCGGGCGGGAAGGTGACCACCAGGCGCAGGGGGGTGTCGCCCTGCGCGAAGGCGCCCGTGCCCCAGGCCATCGCTGCAATGGCGGCCAGGATCACGCGCCGGTTCGGACTGCTGCTCATCGTTCTGCCTTTCTTCTGGAAAAGGGGAGATTCAACCCATCCACTGGCTCACGGGCACCGCCGTGTCCTGCAGTTCCTGCGAGATCACGTCGACCAGCGCCGGGCCGTCGTGCGCCAGCGCCGCCTTCAGCACGCCGTGCACGTCCGCCGGATCCTCGATGCGCCACGCCTTCACGCCGAAGGCCTCGGCGACGCGAGCATGGTCGGTGCGGCTGAAATCGACGGAGAAGTAGCGTTGCCCGTAGCCGGTCTTCTGGCTGGCCTTGATCCAGCCGAAGACGGAGTTGGAGAACACCACCATCTTGAGCGGGATCTTGCGCCGCACCACGGTCTCGAGTTCGCCGCAGGTGAAGCCGAAGCTGCCGTCGCCCATCACGCAGACGACCATCGCGTCGGGGCGGCCGAACTGCGCGCCGACCGCGGCCGAGAGCGAGAAGCCCAGGGCGCCGTGCGCGCGGTTGGTGATGAAGTGGCGGCCCGCCTGCGGCGCATCGAAGTAGGCGGAGAAATAGGGGCAGGGCGTGCCGGGGTCGGCGACCACGATGGCCTCGCGCGGCAGCAGCTTGTTGAGTGCATCGACCACGCGCTCGGGCTTGACCGGGCGGTCCTGCGATTCGGCCAGGCCGGCGAAGAATGCGTGCTTGTCCGCGCGGGCCCGCGCCGTCACGGCGCGGCCGTCCGCCGCGTCGGCCGGACGGTCCGCGATGCGCCGCTGCACGGCGTCCGCCAGCGCGGCCAGCCCCAGCCGGGCGTCGCCGACCAGCGCCACGTCGGTGCGGTAGTTGGTGCCCAGGGTCATGGCGTCGATGTCCAGGTGCAGGATCGTGCGGTCGCGCCCCGGCATGTTCCAGTGCTCGGTGCTGGTGGACCCGGCGCGCGCGCCGATGAACATCACGAGGTCGGCCTGCGCGACCACCGCGCGCGTGGCCTCCACGCCGCCATTGGTCCCCACCACACCCGCATGCAGCGGATGCGCGCCCGCCAGGCTGCCCTGGCCGCTGACGGTCGTGCACACCGGCGCGTTGAGCAGCGTGGCCAGGCGATCGAGTTCCGCGCTGGCGCCCGAGATCACCACGCCGCCGCCGCAGAGGAACACCGGCGAACGCGCGGCGACCAGCGCCTGCGCCGCCCGCTCCACGTCGGCCGGATCGGGCGCGAAGCGGTAGGCCGGATAGCGGTCGTGCCCCGGCTGGGCCCACACCTCCTGCGCAGCGATGGCCTGCTTCTGCAGGTCGTACGGCAGGCAGATGTGCGTGGCGCCGGGGCGGCCGGTGGTCATGGCGCGGAACGCATTGCGCACCGCCTGCGGGATCTGGTCGACGCGGTCGATGCGCGTGTTCCACTTGGTCAGCGGCTGGTAGAGGGCAAGCTGGTCGAGTTCGGTCAGCGGGAACTTGCCGCGCGCGCCCACCGATACATCCGAGGTGATGCCCAGCACCGGGATGGCCGACTCGTTCGCCTCCACGATGCCCGGCAGCAGGTAGGTGGCGCCGCCGCCGCTCGGGCCCTCGCACACGCCGGGCCGGCCGGTCACGCGCGCGTAACCGTCGGCCATGTAGGCGGCGCTGCGTTCGTCGCGCGTGAGCACGTGGTCCATGCCGTGGTCCAGCCGGGCCAGCGCGTCGTAGAAGGGCAGGCTGGTGTCGCCGCACAGGCCGAAGATGTGCTTCACGCCATACAGCTGCAGCATGCGCACCAGCGCTTCGGCACCGTTCATGGGGGTCATTCCGCGTCCTTCAAGCTGAGCGGGCGAGTATAGGCAGGGCACTCCAGAAACTGCACCGGGGCCGCCCGGGAGCCACACCTTCGTATGCACCTGGCAGGGTTTGTAGGCGAATGCCTCGTGATGGCCGGAACTTTCTCCGACAGATGCACCCTAGGAGGGATGACCGCTGCGCAACGCACCCTTTCCACCCGCTGGTGGGTGGCCCTCCTGGCCCTCTTCGTCTTCCTCGCCCCGCTCGAAAGCTTTGCGGCGAAGCCGCGTGCGAAAAAGGTGGTAGCCACGAAGACCCACCACGCATCGAAGGCGAAGCACGTCACGAAAGCCAGGAAAGTGGCCCAGGCGAAGCGCGCCAAGTCCGTGAAGGCCGGGGCCAGGAAGAAGGTGGCCGCGGCGCCGCGCCGCGTGGTCCGCATCGAGATGCTGCCGGTCGATCCGGACAAGCTGCCCCTGAAGGCGCGCGTGGCCTACGTGATCGACACCGAGAGCGATGAGGTGCTGCTGGGCAAAAACGACGACGACGTGCGGCCGATCGCCTCCCTCACCAAGCTGATGACCGGCCTGATCGTCTCGGAGGCGCGGCTGCCGATGGACGACAAGATCACCATCACCAGCGACGACGTCGACCGCGTCAAGCACAGCAGCTCGCGGCTGCAGGTGGGCACCGTGCTCACGCGCAGCGAGGCGCTGCACCTGGCGCTGATGTCCAGCGAGAACCGCGCCGCCCATGCGCTGGGGCGCAGCTACCCGGGCGGCCTGTCCGCCTTCGTCAGCGCGATGAACAACAAGGCGCGCCAGCTCGGCATGCTGCAGACCCGCTACGTCGATCCGACCGGGCTGTCGAGCGGCAACCAGTCCAGCGCCCGCGACCTCGCCGTGCTGGCCGAAGCGGCCTACACGCACCCGCTGATGCGCAAGTACTCCACCTCGCGCGGCTACGAGATCGAGGCCGCCGACGGCCGCGAACTCACCTACGTGAACACCAACCGCCTGGTGCGCGAAGGCGCGTGGAAGATCGGCCTGCAGAAGACGGGCTACATCTCCGAGGCCGGCCAGTGCCTGCTGGTGCAGACGCAGGTCAAGGGCCGCAACCTGATCATGGTGTTCCTCGACTCGGCCAGCAAGATCACGCGCATCCGCGATGCCGAGATCGTGAAGCGCTGGCTGCACCAGCACGGGGAAGTCTGATCCGATCTGCTCCCTCCCCCTCTGGGAGAGGGAGGAAGACCGGGGTCAGGCGGTCGCCTGCTCGCGCTCGGTGTGCACCGGGCTGGCCTGCGACTGGCCCGTCACCGCACTCAGCTGCGTGTCCCACTTCCACGCCGCCGTCTCCGGGTTCGGCACGCAGACGTAGATCTCCTCGGCCGGCCGGCCCGTGACGCGCAGGCCGCTGGAGCGCAGCATGGCTTCGATGCCGGCGTGGTTTGGCACCCACCAGTTGGTAGGGTCGCCGGAGAACTTGTGCTCGATGAAGGCCATCTTGGGCCAGCCGGCGGCCAGCAGCGGTTCGCGCTCGGTGATCGGGTGGTCCGAGGTGTCGGGGTAGACCTCCTCGCCGGGTAGCGAGAGGGTCTGGAACACCATCATGCGGCGCGTGCGCTGCGACAGGATGTCCAGCGCCAGCAGCGGATAGCGCAGGTGGTAGAACACACCCATGAACCAGACCAGGTCGAACTGCTCGTTCGAGCGCGCGAGCTCGTAGACCTGCTGCTCGCGGAACTCCACCTGGTCCTGCAGCCCGAACTGGCGCGCGGCCCAGCGGGCCTGCGCGAGGTACAGGGGCTCCATGTCGATCGCCACCACCGCGGCGCCGCGCCGGGCCAGCTCGAAGCTGTAGAAGCCCGCGTTGCAACCGACATCCAGCACACGCCAACCTTTCAGGTCCTGGGGAATGCTGCCCTGGATCTGCTGCCACTTGAAGCTGGGGAAGTCGCCGCCCAGGAAATGGTCCGGCACGGTCTGCAGCCCGCCGGGCAGGTGCAGGTTGTGGAACCAGGGGCCGAGCGCCTCGACCTGGCGCTGCAGTTCGCTCGTTTCTTCTGCCATGGAGACCTCCCTCGTGCCTACGCCGCCACGCCGCTCAGGAGCGCCGCCGCATGGGCCTCCAGTTCCTCGGCGCGGTGGGCCGCCGTGTGCTGCGCCAGGATGCGCTTGCGCGCGCGTTCCGCCATGCGCAGCCGCTCCTGCTCGCCGAAGCGCTGCAGGATGTCGAGCACGTCGATCGTGCGGTCCACCAGCAGGATCTCCTGGTGCGGCACCAGCAGCGACTCGATGCCCGGCCAGCGGTCGCTGAGGATCGGCGTGCCGCAGGCCGCGGCCTCGAACAGGCGCACGCTGGGCGACCAGCCGGCGCGGATCATGTCGGCGCGCGTCACGTTGAGCGTGAAGCGCTGGCGGTTGTAGAAGCGCCGGTGTTCCGCCGGTGGCAGGTGCGGCGCGTGCTGCACGTTGGCGGGCCACAGTTCGGTCTCGGGGTACTGCGGGCCCGCGACGATGAAGCGGCCCTGTGGGCGCGCGCGCGCCGGCGCTAGCAGGAAGGCCTGCACGCTCGGCTGCCGGTCGTCGCTGTACGTGCCCATGTAGCCGAGGTCCCATTCAGGCTCCTGTGGCTCGGGGAAGTACAGCTCCGGATCGAAGGAGCAATAGAGCACGCGGGCGCAGGGCGAGCCGAACTCGCGCTCCAGGCGCTCGAGCGTCGGGCCCCCGGTGAAGGACAGGTACAGGTCGTAGTGCGCGATCTGGCGCGGGTGCAGGTACTCGAAGTCGCCCCGGTCCAGCTTGGCGAGCGTCACCGGCGTGTCGATGTCGTAGAAGGCGGTGACGCCGCGCGCTTCCTGCTGCACCCAGTCGCCGACGCGCACGCCGTCGGGAACGTAGGAGCCGACGATCACCAGGTCGGCGTCGCGCACCGCCTCCACATGCTGCCCCTGCAGTTCCTCGAGGCTGCCGTACAGGACGGTCGTGCCCCACGGCGGTTCGGGCAGGTCGCGGTGCGACGCGTACCAGGGCACGTCGCGTTCCAGGAACAGGAGCTCGTGGCCGCGCCGCGCCAGTTCGCGCACCAGGCCGCGGTAAGTGGTCGCGTGGCCGTTGCCCCACGAGGACGTGATCGACAGGCCGAGGATGACGATCTTCATGCGGCCTCCGCGACCGCCGCGGTGCGGCAGCCTTGCAGCACGGCGTCGAACTGCGCTGCGCGATGCGCATAGGTGTGCTCGGCCAGCACGTGCCGGTACGCGGCCTGGCCGATCGCGCGCGCGCGTTGTGCATCCAGCGACGCCACGTGCTGCGCCACCTCGTCGCCGCTGCGCGCCACGAGCACTTCGCGCCCGGGCTCGAAGAAGGTTTCCAGCCCCTCCCAGGCGTCGGTGATCAGGCAGGCGGCGGCACCGGCCGCCTCGAACACGCGCGTGGCCGGCGAGAACCCGTAGCGGGCCATGCTTTCGCGGCTGACGTTCAGCACCGCCCGCGGCGTGCAGTTGAAGGCGTTGTGGTCGGCGGTGTAGACGTGGCCCAGGTAGCGCACGTTGGCCGGCAGCCCCTTGTCGCCCCACCCGCTGCCCCCGAGCAGCATGCGCTTTTCCGGCAGTTCCGCGGCGGCGCGCAGGAAGAACTCCTCGACCCGCGCTTCGCGATCCGGCAGGCGGTTGCCGAGGAAGGCGAGGTCGCACTCGAAGCGCGGCTCGGGCGGCACCGGATGGTGCGTGCTCGGGTCGAGCGCGTTGTAGATCGGCACGCAGTCGCGCGCCCCCAGCGCCAGGTAGGCCTGGCGCACCGGCTCGCCGCCGCCATAGGTGAGGACGAGGTCGTAGCGCGGGATCAGCGGCAGGAAGGGATCGGCCGCGTCGCCATGCACGCGGTCCAGCGTGGCCGGCGCATCGACGTCCCAGAACGCGACCAGGGTGCGGGGCGATTGCAGGTCCAGCACCGCGCGTTCGAGCAGTGCGTCGTGCACGCCGACACCGCTGGCCTTGACCACGAGGTCCGCACCGCGCGCCTGTTCCACCGTCGTCAGCACCTCGGCCTCGGTCTGCGCCGGGTAGACGACCACCTTCGCCCAGGGCGGATCTGCCATGTCGCGGTGCTTCTGCCGGTCGTAGGCATCCGGCTCGAAGAAGGTCACCTCGTGTCCGCGCTCGTGCAGCGCGCGCACGATGCCGCGGTAGTAGGTGGCCGCGCCGTTCCAGTAGGCCGACACCAGGCTGGAGGCGAAGAACGCGATCTTCATCGTTGGGGCTCTCCCTGTGGCTTCGTTGTGTTCAGCGCGCCTGCGGGCGGCGCGGCCTGCGACTGCGCGGGCGCGATCTCCGCATAGATGTCCAGCAGTTCGTCGACGCGGTGGGCGCAGGTGTGGCGCGCGAGGATGGTGCGCCGGCCGTGTTCGGCCAAGGCCTGCGCCAGCCGCGGCTGGTGCAGCACGTCGTGCAGGTGGCCTCGCATCTCGTTGCCGTTGCGCGCCACCAGGTAGTCCTCGCCCGGCTCGAACAGGCCCTCGCAGTCGTCCCAGGGCGCACAGACGAGCGGGATGCCGCAGGCCAGCGCCTCGAAGACGCGAATGGTGGGGATGCCCGGCAGGGCCTGCACGTAGGGGCGGCGTGGCACGTGCACGGTGACGCCGTAGCGCGCGAACACCCGCGGTGCCTCGTAGTTCGGCAGCCAGCCGCCATAGGCGATGCCGGCGTCTCCCAGCGCCTGCAAGGCATGCTCCGGATAGCGCACCCCGTGGATGCGCGCCTTCAGGCCCAGGCTGCGCACGGGCCCCAGCAGGAACTCGTGCAGTTCGGCCGTGCGTTCCTCGTCGCCCCAGTTGCCGATCCAGACCAGGTCGCCTTCGCGCGGCTCGCCGGGCAGCGGCCGGAACACGCGAGGGTCGGCGGCTTCGTGCCAGGTCCAGGCCCGCTCGGCCCAGCCCTTGGCGCGGTAGAGGTCGCGGATCGCGCTGCCGAAGGCCAGCACGCCGTCGTAGTGGCGCAGGTCGTAGGCGGCCATGCTCTCGGGCGCGGTCACGGCGCGGTGGTGCGTGTCGTGGAACAGCAGGCGGTAGTGGGGATTGGCCTTGCGGTGCTCGCCGATGCGCTGCACCAGCGCGTGCTCGTTCCACTCGTGCACGAGAACCAGGTCGGCGTCGGCCAGGGCGAGATCGAGATCGAGGGTCCCGGGCGGGTAGCGGTTGCTGTGGAGTTGCGGATAGGCGCGGGCGAAACCCTTCAGCGGGGTCGCGCCGTGTTCGGCCACGAGCTGGGTCACGCTCCACGCATCGGCCGGCTCGTAGACCTCGACGAAGTGCCCGCGCGCGATCAGGTCGGCGCAGACGCCGCGCAGGAAGTGCGCGTTGCCGTGGTTCCAGTCGGACTGCAGCGAGTGGCAGAAGACGATCACGCGCATGCCGCTTCCTCCGTGGCGCTCGCGGCGAAGCGCGGGACCAGCCGCGCATACGCTTGCAGGTAGGCCGCGCACTGGCGCGCCGGCGTGAAGCGGCCGGCGCGCGTGTGGGCGGCGGCGGCGAGCCGGGCGCGCTCGGAAGGCTGCTGGATCAGGCGCAGCAGCGCGGCCTGCAGGCCGGCGTGGTCGTCCGGGCGCACGTAGACGGCGGCGTCGCCCCAGGTCTCGCGCAGGCTGGGGATGTCTCCCAGCACCAGCGCGCAGCCGCTGAGCGCCGCTTCCAGCACGGACAGGCCGAAAGGTTCGTAGCGCGCCGGCAGCGCATAGATGGCCGCCTGCGCCAGCACGTGCGCGAGTTGCGCCCGCGGCAGTTCGCCCAGGCATTGCACGTGCTGCGCCACCGTCGCGCCGCCCTCCGGATGCTGCCAGGCCCCGGCCACCTTCACCGGCCAGGGGAGCTGCGGCGCCACCTGGTCCAGTGCCGCCAGGTTCTTGGCAGCGTCCCAGAAACGGCCTGCCGCGAGCACGAAGGGCTGCTTGCTGGCCGGTGTGAAGCGCTCGGCGTCCGCCGCGTTCGGCAGGACCAGGCCCCTGGCACCGTCGAAGCCGTAGTTCTCGGCCAGCGTGGCCAGCATGGCCCGCGTGGGCGCCGCGACCAGCGCCGCGCCGGCCAGGCCCTGCGTGACGCGCGTGCGGTAGGGGTTCCACTCCGGGGGGGCGGCGCTGCCATGCACCGCGCGCCACCAGGACAGCACGCAGGAATGCGCGACGACCAGCGTGGGTGCGCGGAACGGCAGGGCGCCGAAATCGAACTGGTTCAGGTGCACCAGGTCGGCATCGAACTCGCGCTCGAGCCGCAGCAACCAGGCACCGGCGGCGTCGACGTCCTGCCAGCAGTCCTGCATCCATTCGAGCTTGTAGGCCGAGGGGAACAGCTTCACGCGCGAGAAGTCGCACAGCGCCTGGCGCTGGTGTGCCGTCGGCGGCGCGCCCATCGAGGCCACCGCGACCTCGATGCCGCGCGCGTCCAGGGCGCGCGCCAGTTCGACGGCATAGGTCCAGACACCGCCGACGGTGTCTGCCGTCATCAGGACCCGCAGCGGACGCTCAGCGGCCATAGATGCGGTCCAGCACCGATGCCACCTGCACGATGCTTTCGATGGCGTTCTGGTAGCGCGCGCCGCCCGCCAGCCGCCGCGCCCAGTCGACGATGGCGCGGCCGCCCCAGGCGTCCGGTGGATCGGCCAGCGGGATGCGCCGCGTGCCTTCGAAGCGCGCCGCCGCGAAGTCGAAGAAGGAGCCGTCGACGTTGGTCATCGCGGCGCCGCCCTTGCTGCCGTGGAAGTGCGCCTCGATCACTGCGTCGCGCCCGGTCGAGATGTTCCAGGAGCAGGCGATGCGCACGACCGCCCCGCTGGCGAGCGCGAGTTCCGCCACGGCGTAGTCCTCGCAGGTCTCGCTGCCCGGAGCGAGCAGCTGGCCATTCGCGTAGAGCCGGCTGGTCACCCGCTCCACCTCGGGGAAACCGAGCGTCCACAGGGCGAGGTCGACGAGATGGATGCCGAGATCGATCGCGCAGCCGCCGCCTGCCAGCGCCGGCGTACGGGCCCAGCCCTTGTTCGGCCCGTAGGCGTTGTGGAACACCAGGTCCGCCGCGTACACGGGGCCCAGCTCGCCTTCGACGACGGCATTGCGGATGCGCCGCATGGCCTCGGTGTGGCGATAGGACAGGTCGACGCCCAGCAGCCGGTCGGCCTTGCGGGCCGCCTCGACGATCGCGGCATTCTCGGCCTGCGTGCGCGCCAGCGGCTTCTGGCAGAACACGGCCAGCCCGCGCTCCAGCACCTGCAGGGCCTGCTGGGCGTGCAGCGCGCTCGGCGTGGCGATCACCACCCCATCGAGTTCGTGCTGCAGCAGTTCGTCCAGCGTGGTGGCGATCGCCGCATCGGCCACGAGCTCGCGGGCGCGCGCGCGGACGGCCTCGGACGGATCCGCCACGGCGACCACGCGGCAGGCCTGCTCCTCGAGCAGCGCCTGCATGCGGTGCTGCCCGATCCAGCCGAGACCGAGGAAGGCGAGGCGGGGAAGGGAATCGTTGTTCTTCCGGGTGTTGCTCATGACGTGAGGACCAGCGCCTTCATGAATCCGTCGGGCCGGGTGCGCGTGAGTTCCAGCGCTTCGCCGAGGCGGTCGAGCGGCAGCTGGTGCGTGTAGAGCGGCGCGGGATCCATGATCCCCTGCGTCATCCATTCGACCGCGCGCTTCATGCCCGCCACGTAGGCCTGCGGATCGCGTTCGTGGGCGTTGATGACGTCGAGGCCGCGCCAGTTCCACAGTTGCACGTTGACCTGGCGCAGGCCGTCCTGGTGGTAGCCGGCGATGACGAGCCGGCCGCGTTCGGCGCAGAGCTCCCCGGCCAGGTTCAGCGGCCACTCCAGCCCGGTGCACTCGATCACGCGTTCGCAGAACCTGCCGTCGGTGAGCGCCTTGACCTTCTCGATGATCTTCCAGTGGTCGTCCAGCAGCAGCGTCTCGTCGGCGCCGGCCTGGCGGGCGAACTCCAGCGAGAAGGGGCGGCGCGACAGCGCGATGACGCGGGCGCCGGCGTGCTTGGCGAGCTGCGTGAGCAAGGCGCCCAGGAATCCGATGCCGACGATCGCCACCGTCTGGCCGGCGCGGATCTCGCTGCGCTGGAAGATGTTGGTCGCGCAGCCGAGCGGCTCGCCGAGCACGGGCTTGTTCGCCAGCGCCTCGGGCAACCTGATCACGGCCGTGGCTTCGGCGATGTCGTACTCCGCATGCGCGCGGTAGGTGAGGGCGGCGACGCGGTCGCCTTCGTTCAGGCCGGCGACGCCTTCGCCGATCGCGGCGACGCGGCCCCAGCCTTCATGCCCGGGCGCACCCGCCGGTTGCGGATAGTTGAACCATTCGCGGCCTTCCCACAGCGGCAGGCTCGAGGCGCACACCCCCGAGCCCTCGAGCCGGACCAGCACCTGCCCCCGCCCCGGCTCCGGCGCTTCGACACTGTGGACGGCCGCCTGCCCCGGGGCGGAGATCACCCCTGCATGCATGGGACCCACCCCCATCAGTGCGCTCCTGCCGCCACGCGCGCCGCCGGCGCCGGCGTGCCGCGCTTTTCCTGCGCCAGCCGCGCGGCCAGCCATTCGTACAGGCGCGCTATGCCGTCCTCGGCGGCCACCTTGGCTTGCCAACCCGTCTCGCGCTGGAACGCGCGCGTGTCGGAGACGTAGTAGCGCTGGTCGCCGGTGCGCCAGGCGTCGAGCGAGACCGGCGGGCGCTTGCCGTGCAGCTGCGCGATGCGATCGAGCAGGTCCTGCAGGCTGATGGCGTTGCCCGGCCCGCCGCCCATGTTGAAGGCGCGGCCCTTCAGGCGCGCCGCGTTCTGTTCGGCCAGCAGGAAGGCGTCGACCAGGTCGTCGACGAACAGCACGTCGCGCACCTGCATGCCGTCGCCGTACAGCGTGATGCGCTCGCCGCGCAGGGCGCGCAGGATGAAATGCGCGACCCAGCCCTGGTCTTCGGTGCCGAACTGGCGCGGGCCGTAGATGCAGCTCATGCGGAACACCAGCGTGGTCATTCCGTAGCTGCGCGCGTAGTCGACGACGTACTGGTCGGCCGTGCCCTTGGAGCAGCCGTAGGGGCTGTGGAAATCGAGCGGCCGCTGCTCGCTGATGCCGCGGGCCGTGACCTCCGCGTCCACCGGCAGGTAGCGCTGGCCCTGCACCGACAGCTCCAGGTCTTCGAGCCCGCCGTAGACCTTGTTGGTGGAGGTCATCACGATGGCCGGTGCGACCGGGCGCGCCCGCGCTGCCTCCAGCACGTTGAGCGTGCCGATGGCGTTGACCGCGAAGTCTTCCTGCGGGTTCTCCAGGCTGGTGGTCACCGCGACCTGCGCTGCGAAGTGGAAGATCTGCTGCACGCCGCAAACGGCCTTGGCCACCGCCGCGGCGTCCCGCACGTCGGCACGCACGAACTCCAGCAGCTCGCCGTGCTGCTGGCGCAGCCACTGCAGGTTCTGCTCCACGCCGGGACGCGACAGGTTGTCGAGCACGCGCACGCGCCGGCCCGCGGACAGCAGGCGGTGCGCGAGGTTGGAGCCGATGAAGCCGGCTCCGCCGGTGATCAGGGTGGTGGGGGTCGTCGGAGTCGTCATCGTCTTCACACCGTCAGGCCGCGGGCGCTGAGTTCGGCGCTGGCCTGCGCCACACGGTCGACGGCGGCCTGGCTGGCCAGCCAGGAGGACAGTTCGACCAGGCCGTCTTCCAGCCGGACCTGCGGCGTGAAGCCGAGGACCCGTTGGGCCTTGCTGATGTCGGCATAGCAGTGGCGGATGTCGCCGACCCGGTACTTGCCCAGGATCTCGGGCCGGACCTGTTCCTTGCCGACGACCTTGGCCAGCTTGGCGGCGATCTCGCGCACCGTCTGCGGCTGGCCGCTGCCGACGTTGAAGACTTCACCGGCGGCCTCGGGCGTCTCGAGCGCGAGGCGGCAGGCCCGCGCGATGTCGTAGACGCTGACGAAGTCGCGCTGCTGCAGCCCGTCCTCGAAGATCGCCGGCGGGTTGTTGTTCAACAGCCGCGCGGCGAAGATGGCGAGCACGCCGGTGTACGGATTCGACAGCGCCTGCCGCGGCCCGTAGGCGTTGAAGAAGCGCAGCGCCACGGTGGGGATGTTGTAGGCACGGCCGATCATGAGGCACAGCCGTTCCTGGTCGTACTTGGACAGCGCATACACGGAGGCCAGCGCAGGCTGCTTCGTCTCCGGCGTGGGCATCGGCTCCAACGCGCTGCCGGCTTCACCGGGGAATTCCCACTGGCCGGCCTTCAACTGCTCCAGCGTGCGCTCGCCCACCGTGCGCGGCAGGCCGGACGCACCGCGGTACAGGCCCTCGCCGTACAGGCTCATGCTCGATGCCACGACCAGCCGCTCCACCGGATTCTTCACCAGGGCTTCGAGCAGGACCGCGGTACCCAGGTTGTTCACGCGCGTGTAGTGTGCGACTTCGTACATGCTCTGGCCGACGCCCACCGCGGCCGCGAAGTGGTACACGGCGTCGATGCCCTGCAGCGCCTGATCGACCTTATCGCGATCGTTCACATCACCGACGACGAGCTCCACATCCTTCGCGAGGTAGTCGGGGCGCCGGCGGCTGTCGCCGTGCACCTGCGGGTCGAGCGCATCCAGGACCCGGACGTGATAGCCATGCGCCAGCAACTCGTCGGCCAGGTGCGAACCGATGAAACCAGCGCCTCCCGTGATCAGTACTTTCTGCATCGAGTGGCTTTCCTCGTTGTTGTGGATTCAACATGTTAGGTGGATGGCTCAACCGACGGGGCCGTTTTGGACGAAATTTTGAAAACGACCCACGGCTGAGCAGATTGTTTGTACGATGCCTTCCCGCCTCGCTGAGCCACGCTCGCCACGGCCGCAGATAAGGATCAACGAAAAAGGGAGAAAAGCCATGGGCAAGATCCGGGTCGCCATCATCGGCGTGGGTAATTGCGCATCGTCGCTGGTGCAGGGCGTCGAGTTCTATCGCGAGGCGCAGGCCGACGATTTCGTGCCCGGCCTGATGCACGTGGACCTGGCTGGCTATCGCCCCGGCGACATCGAGTTCACCGCAGCCTTCGACGTCAGTGCCCACAAGGTCGGGCTCGACCTGAGCGAAGCGATCTTCGCCGAGCCGAACAACACCCTGCGCTTCGCCGAGGTGCCGCACCTGGGCGTGCCGGTCTCGCGCGGCATGACGCACGACGGGCTGGGCACTTACCTGAAGGATGTGGTGCCGAAGTCGGACCGCAGCACCGACGACATCATCGGCATCCTGAAGGCGACGAAGACCGATGTCGTCGTTTCCTACCTGCCGGTCGGCTCGGAAATGGCGACCAAGTGGTACGTCGAGCAGATCCTGGAAGCCGGCTGCGGTTTCGTGAACTGCATCCCCGTGTTCATTGCTTCGCAGCCGTACTGGAACAAGCGCTTCGCCCAGCGGCGGCTGCCGATCATCGGCGACGACATCAAGTCGCAGGTGGGAGCGACCATCGTCCACCGCATGCTCACCGACCTGTTCCGCAAGCGGGGCGTGCGCGTCGACCGCACCTACCAGTTGAACGTCGGCGGCAATACCGACTTCCTCAACATGCTGGAGCGCGAACGGCTCGCCTCCAAGAAAATCTCAAAGACGCAGGCCGTCACCAGCCAGCTCGGACATCCGATGAAGTCCAACGACGTGCACGTCGGCCCGAGCGATTACGTGCCGTGGCTTGCCGACCGCAAGTTCGCCTTCATCCGCATGGAAGGCACTGCGTTCGGCAACGTTCCGCTCAGTTGCGAGCTGAAACTGGAAGTGTGGGATTCCCCCAATTCCGCCGGCGTGGTGATCGATGCGATCCGCTGCGCGAAGATCGCACTCGACCGCGGCATCGGAGGCGCGCTCAACGGCCCTTCGAGCTATTACATGAAGTCGCCGCCCCTGCAGTTCACCGACGACGAAGCGCGCGAGCTGGTCGAGGCGTTCATCCGCGGCGACGAGGAAGTCGCCGCCAAACCGAAGCGGCGCGCCGGCGGTGGCGCGCCCGCCGTCGGCAAGAAGCTGCCCACCCTGCAGAAGGACCTTTGAGCCCAACATGATCGAAGCCGTCAAGTTCTGGAACGAACCGAACAACAAGTCGCATTGGGATCCGGAAGTCGACCCCGGTTGGGTGAAGTACGCGGAACTGGTGAAACTCGCGAGCGCGGCGGTGAAGGCCGAATCCTCGCAACTCACCAAGGTGCTGGGCGGCATCTCGCCGATCGACCCCGGCTTCATCCAGAACCTGGCGGGGCAGGGCGTGCTCGAAGCGGTGGACGCCGTGGCCGTGCATGGTTTCCCGCTGGACTGGAACCACTGGCAGATCCACATCTGGCCGGAGCGCATCGCCGAGATCGAGGCCGTCACGCACCTGCCGGTGTGGGTGACGGAAGTCGGCGTCTCGACCTTCGGCGCCGAGGAAGTGCAGGAGTTCGGCCTCAAGCGCACCGCCGAACTGCTGCGCGGGCGCGTGCCGCGCATCCACTGGTATTCGCTGTACGACCTGCCCAAGGCCTGGCCGGCCACGACGCGCCACCGCGAGGCGGAAGGCTCCAGCTATTACCGGCACTACTACATGGGACTGCTGCGCGAGGACGGAACGCCCAAGCTCGCCTGCCGGCATTTTGCCGACTGCACGCCGGACCTGGGCATCTGCCAGTGGTTCCACTACGAGGACCATCGGCTCGAGGATGCCGTGCGCTGGCTCAAGAAGCTGGGCGTGAAGAAGCTGCGCACCGGCCTGTCGTGGGCCGACAGCTTCCGGCCCGACGCCGATGCCTGGTTCGACCGGCAGATGCTGGCGCTGGAGGATTTCGACGTGACCGTGACCTTCTGCTTCACGCCGGAGCATCGCGGCCTGCAGCCGCACCACACCAGCGCGCCGCAGGTGCCCGAGGAATTCGCCGAGTTCTGCGGCCGCATGGTGCGGCGCTACGTCGGCGGCAGCGCGACGCCGGTGGAGCAGGAGAGCCCGCTGGCCGCGGTGGCGTGACGACCTTCTACGTCGTGCGCCACGCGGCGCACGACTGGCTGGGGCGCGGATTCGCCGGCCGGCAGCCGGAGGTTGCGCTGAACGCGCAGGGCCGGCAGGAAGCCGAAGCGCTGGTGCAGCGCCTGGCGGGCGTCACGCTCGACGCGATCTGCTGCAGCCCGCAGCCGCGAACGCAGCAGACGGCGCAGCCGCTCGCGACGGCGCGGGGCCTGCCGATCGGCATCGAAGCGGATTTCGACGAGGTGGACCTGGGCGAGTGGCAGGGGCGCACCTTCGAAGAGGTGCGCGAACAGCAGGCCTGGAAGGATTGGCTGGCGCATCGCGGCAGCGCCCGTCCGCCGGGGGGCGAGCCCTTCCGCGAAGTGGCGCGGCGTGCGGGGGCGGGATTGCGGAGGCTGGTGCAGGCGCATCCGGACCAGCACGTGCTCGTGGTGTCGCACGGCGACGTGATCAAGGCGATGGTCGCGAACGTGCTGGGGCTGTCGCTGGACAACCTGGAGAGCTTCGACATCGCGCCATGTTCGGTGAGCGTCATCGCGATGGGCAGCGACTGGGGGCAGGTGCGGTTGTTGAATTCGTTGGGCCCGGTGGCGTGATTCGCGATCCCGTAGGCTGGCGGTGACGCGCGAAGCGCCGGAACCCCAGCTTCGCTGCGCTCGCTATCGCTGGGGTTCGCAAACCTCACCACCAGCCTACCTGTTGCCGCGAAGCCTGATGCCGGCGGCCAGCTGCCACCTCCTGCAAGGCCGCCGCCACCCGCTCCCCCACCGCCGCCCAATCGCCCGCCCGCGGCTGCCGGAAGAGTCGCATCGTCGGATACCACGGCGTGTCCTCGCGCGCCTCCATCCAGCGCCAGTCCGCCTCGCGCTTGAGCAGCACCCAGGTCGGGCACCCCAACGTGCCCGCAAGATGGGCCGGCATGCCATCCACGCTGATCACGAGATCCAGCGCGCACATCGCGGCCGCGGCCACCTCGACCTGCGTGGTCTGCGCCGACAGGCACGCGATGGGAAGCCGCTGCAGCAGCGGATCCCGCGCGGCCTCGCCTTGCTGCAGCGAGAAGAACTGCACTTCCTCCAGCGCGAACAGCGGCGCGAGCGCTGGCAGCGGCACGGTGCGGCTCGCATCCCAATCGCTGGCCGCCCACAACAGGCCGACGCGCAGCCGGCCCTCGTCGCGCAGGGGCAGGCCTGCCGGGCGCGGCAACCGTTCACGCAGCTGCGCAGGGGGCGGCGGCAGGCGCGCGAGCGTCATGCGCAACGCGTACGGCAGTTCCATCACCTCGACATCGACGTCGTGCGGCGGCAGCGGATCGTCGGTCCAGTAGTTGCGCACGTCGCCCAGCCCGGCCACACCCTGCAACAGGCGCAGCAGTTGCGGCTGGACCATGAAGTGGAGTTGCGCGGCGCGCAGCAGCGGCAGGAAGCGCATGAACTGCAGCGTGTCGCCCAGGCCGTGTTCGCAGCGCACGAGCACGGTTCGGTTCGCCGGCGGCGTGCCGTCCCAGCGCAGGTGGTTCTCGCCGCGGACGAAGCCGGGAGCGCGCTGCGCGACCCGGCGCGGGAGTTCGATGCGGTCGGTGGCGCGCCAGGCGGCCTCCCAGTCGCCGCGCCGCATCGCGGCGAACCAGTCGCCGGCGATGTCGGGCGTCGCCGCGCCGCTCAAGCCGCCAGCACCGCCCGCCGCCCGCCGTTGTTGCGCGTGACTCGGCGCGTGGACGGCTTGACGTTGGGCGCATCGTGCGTCGCGGTCACGCGCGTGAGCAGCTTGTCGAAATAGGTGATGGTCTTCTTCAGGCCTTCGCCGAGCTGCACCGTCGGTTCCCAGTTCAGCTTTTCCTGCGCCAGCGTGATGTCCGGGCGGCGCCGCACCGGGTCGTCGACGGGCAGGTCGGCAAATACGATCCGGGACTTGGAGCCGGTCAGCTCGATCACCTGCCTGGCCAGCGAGAGGATCGTGAATTCACCCGGGTTGCCGAGGTTGATCGGACCGGGGCAGGGGCCTTCCAGCGCCATGAAGCGCACGAAGCCTTCCACCAGGTCGTCCACGTAGCAGAAGCTGCGCGTCTGCTGGCCCTTGCCGTACACGGTGATGGGCTGGCCCTTGAGGGCCTGCACGATGAAGTTGGAAACGACGCGGCCGTCGTTCGGGTGCATCCGCGGCCCGTAGGTGTTGAAGATGCGGCAGACGCGGATGTCGACGTTGTACTGGCGGTGGTAATCGAAGAACAGCGTCTCGGCGCAGCGCTTGCCTTCGTCGTAGCAGCTGCGCGGGCCGATCGGGTTGACGTTGCCCCAGTAGCCTTCGGGCTGCGGGTGGTATGCCGGGTCCCCGTACACCTCGCTGGTCGACGCCTGCATGATGCGCGCGTGCGTGCGCTTGGCCAGGCCCAGCATGTTGATCGCGCCGATCACGCTGGTCTTGGTGGTCTGCACCGGGTCGTGCTGGTAGTGCACCGGCGAGGCCGGGCAGGCCAGGTTGTAGATCTCGTCGACTTCCACGTAGAGGGGCAGCGAGACGTCGTGGCGGACCAGTTCGAAGCGCGGATGGTCGAGCAGGTGTTCGATGTTGTCCTTGGTGCCGGTGAAGAAGTTGTCGGCACAGATCACGTGGTGGCCCTGCGCGATGAGGCGGTCGCACACATGGCTGCCGAGGAACCCCGCTCCGCCCATGACGAGGACGGTGCTGCGGCCGTTGTACTTGCGCATTTCTTTTCCCTGTCGTGATGAATTCTGGCGAATCGAAGTCGCCTTCGGTTCGGCGTTCTTTATACGCACACTCAAGCTGTTCGTGGGCGCACGCAGCGGGGCCGTGGCCGGCTCTGCGTAGGACGAAGCCGTAAAATGCACAACGGATGAGAGGTCGCGCCCCGGCGGCCTTTTCTTTTGCCTTGAACCCGGGGCCATGTAGAGGAACACCATGTACAAAAACCTCGCCGCCCTGGCCTGGGCGGCACTCGTTTTTTCCCTCCCCGCGCAGGCGCAGAAGGTCGAGCCGCTCAAGGTCGGCTTCGTCTATGTCGCGCCTGTCACCGATGCCGGCTGGATCCACCAGCACGAGGAAGGAAGGCAGGCCGTGCAGGCGGCCTTCGGCAACCGCGTGAAGACCTCGTATGTCGAG
This sequence comes from Ramlibacter alkalitolerans, assembly GCF_016722765.1. Taxonomy (GTDB): domain Bacteria; phylum Pseudomonadota; class Gammaproteobacteria; order Burkholderiales; family Burkholderiaceae_C; genus Ramlibacter; species Ramlibacter alkalitolerans. Next base: position 243,262 of record NZ_JAEQND010000009.1, read on the forward strand.
AACGTGGCGGAAGGCCCCGATGCCGAGCGCGTGCTGCGCGACCTGGTCGCCACCGGCCACAAGCTGATCTTCACGCCGAGCTTCGGCTACATGGAGCCCACGCTGAAGGTGGCGCAGGAGCATCCGGAGGTGAAGTTCGAATCCATCACCGGCTACAAGACGGCGCCCAACGTGGCGACGGCGAATGCGCGCTACTACGAAGGCCGTTACCTGGCGGGCATCGCGGCCGGCCGCATGACGCGGACCAACGTGGCCGGCTACGTGGCGGGCTTCCCGATCCCGGAAGTGCTGCAGGGGATCAACGCGTTCACGCTGGGCATGCGTTCCGTGAACCCGCAGGCGCAGGTCAGGGTCGTGTGGCTCAACACGTGGTTCGATCCGGGCCGGGAGCGCGATGCCGCCATGGCGCTGTTCGACCAGGGCGCCGATCTCGTTTCCTTCCATACCGCGTCCACCGCGGTGATGGCGGCCGCGCAGGAGCGCGGCAAGCTCGCCATCGCCTACCACTCCGATATGCGCAAGGTCGCGCCGCAGGCGCAGCTGCTGGCGGTGACGCACCAATGGGGCGAGTATTACAAGCAGCGCACCAAGGCCGTCCTGGACGGCACGTGGAAGAGCGGCAACGTGTGGGGCGGGGTGAAGGAAGGGATGATCCGTGTCGGCTCCTTCGGGCCCAAGGTGCCCAAGGCGGTGCAGCAGGAGGTGCTGGCCCGCCAGCAGGACATCGCGGCCGGCCGGCTCAAGCCCTTCGCCGGGCCGATCACGGACAACCAGGGCAAGCCGGTCGTGCCAGCGGGCCGCAGCCTGAGCGATCCGCAGATCCTGGAGATGAACTACCTGGTGCAGGGCGTGCAGGGGCGCATCGCGCGCTGATCCGGCCCGCGGCGGGCCTCCTCCTTTCTGGGCCTTGCGGGGCTTGCGTGCCGCAGGCGAGAATGGCCGGCAAACGACAAAGCCCGATGGAGAGGGGCAGTCTGCGAAGCAGGGGCGAGCGATGTCCTACGTGGGAGAGCCCTTCCGGCACGACATCTTCGTGAGCTACAGCCACGGCACGGCGGCCGACGGCGTCGTCTTCCTGGCGGAATGGTCCGAGAACTTCGTCCGCGCGCTCGAGGCGGAACTGCGCTTCGAGTCCGAACTGCGCGACGCGCTGCGCATCTTCCTCGATCGCGACCAGCGGCCCGACCGCGGCGTCGATCCGATGGCCGAACTGCCCGAGCAGCTGAAGGCGGAAGTGGAAGCTTCCGCGCTGCTGATGGTGCTGATGTCGCCGGACTACCTCAAGTCCTCCTGGTGCCAGCGCGAACGCGAATGGTGGTCCGCGAACCAGCACGAGCCGAACCTGGCCACTTCGCTGAAGGTCCCGGTGGGCTTCAAGCCGCAGGAACGCGTGGCCGTGATCCGCATGCGCGACCCGCAGGCGCCCTGGCCGCCGCCGCTGGCCGATGCCGACGGCACGCCCCTGGTCGGCTTCCCCTTCGAGGAAGACCTGGGCGGCATCAAGCGGCCGCTCGGCTGGCGCCTGAAGGACGAGGAATTCGCCAAGGCCGTCCTGCGTGCCCTGATGCCCGTGGTCTCGCACGTCAAGGGCCGCCTCGACAAGATGCGCGAGCGCCTGCTGGCCTGGCAGGCGGAGCAGGCCCAGCTCGCCAAGCTCCAGGCGGAGGGCGGCCAGACCTTGTACCTGCACGGCCGCTCCGAGCAGGCGCCGGCGTGGGAGCGCGCAGCGATGCGCCTGAACGACTTCGGCTTCCTGGTCGTGCCGGCCCAGCCGGATCCCGTGCTGCAGGACCCCGTGAAGGAACAGCAGGTGCGCGAGCAGCGCGTGCGCGATCTCGCCGACTGCGATGCCCTGCTGCTGCTGGCCACCGACGACGGGCGCGCGCTCGATTCCGACCTGGCCGTCGTGGGCAAGCACGACCGGCACTCGGCGCGCTCGCGCTTCAACAAGCTGCTGCCGCTGGGCGTGGTGGATACCGCCGGCCCGGTGATCGCCACCCCCGTGCGGCGCAACAACGCGCGCATCCTGCAGGCCAACTGGGTCGACGCCCGGCAGGACGACTGGCCCGCGCAGCTGCCGCCCTGGCTGGCGCAGCAAGGCGGCGCGGAGGCCCGGCCGTGAGCGCCGTCCTGATCGAGCAAGGCACCGTCTCCGCGCAGGAGTACGACGCCCTCTTCACCCTGACGCTGCCGCCGCGGCCCTATCCCGGGCTGCGTGCGTTCGAGCAGGACGAGTGGACCATCTTCTTCGGCCGCGAACGCATGACCGACGAGGTGGTGTCGCGGCTGGTGGCCGACCGGCTGCTGGTGATCCACGGCGATTCCGGCTGCGGCAAGAGCTCCCTGCTGCGCGCCGGCGTGCTGCCGCGGCTGGAGCAGGGCAATGCGCGCGGCGGGGCCCGCTGGCGCACCTGCACCTTCATGCCCGGCAACGATCCCCTGCTGAACCTGGCCACGGCCCTGGCGGGGCTCGATGGCGACGATCCCGGCGGCGAGCGGCTGCTGCACCTGCGGCGCATCCTCAATGCCGGCACGCGCGCCGCGGAGGCCCTGGCGCCGCTGCTGTGCCCGCGCGAGAACGACCACGTCTGCATCCTCGTCGACCAGTTCGAGGAAGTCTTCGCCCATGCGCGCCGCTGCGGCCCCGAGGAGGCGCAGCTGCTGATCGACCTGCTCACCGGTCTGCGCGAGCGGCGACCGCCCGGCATGTATGCGGCGCTCACGATGCGGTCCGAATTCCTGGGCCAGTGCGCGCGTTTCCGCGGCTTCGCCGAGGTGGTGAACGAGGCGCAGTACCTGCTGCCGCGCATGAACCACGAAGACATCGTGCGCGCCATCTGCGAGCCGGCGCCGCTGTTCGAAGGCCATGTGCCGCGCGAGGCGGCCGAGTGGATGATCGCGGATGCCGGCGACAACCAGGAGCAGCTGCCGCTGATCCAGCACGGCCTGATGCTGATGCACCGCGAGGCCGTGCTCGCCGCCGGCCCCGGCGCGCCGTGGCGCATCGACCTGCAGCGCTGCCTCGACCGCGGGCGCTTGTCGCTGCAGCTTTCCGGCCACGCGGATGCCGTCACGGCAGACGTGCTGCGCGGCGTGGCCCCGGGCGAGGAGCGCGTCGTCGAGGACCTCATGCGCGCCCTGAGCGAGACGAACGCCGAGGGCCATGCGATCCGGCATCCCTGCACCTTCGCGCAACTGGTCGCCGCCACCGGTTGCAGCGAGCAGGCGGTGCGCCGGGCCGTCGACCTGTTCCGCGCCGACGGCACCAACCTGCTGCGGCCCTACGCGCCGCAGGCCATCGGGCCGCAGACGCTGATCGACATCAGCCACGAAGCCCTGCTGCGCTGCTGGCACAGCCTGGCCGATCTCGAACACGGTTGGCTGCTCAAGGAATTCCGCAACGGCCTGGTGTGGCGTTCGCTGCTGGTGCAGGCCGACAGCTTCCAGCGCGATCCCGAGAACGTCCTGAGCCCCGCCACGCTCGCCGAACGCAGCAAGTGGATGCAGCGCCGCAACCGCGGCTGGGCCCAGCGCTACGGCGGCCGCTGGGACGATGTCCAGGCGCTGCTGGCGGCAAGCGAGAAGGCGCGCCGCACGGAGACCCGGCGCCGGCGGCTGGTGTGGATCGCGGCCGTGCCGACGCTGTTCCTCGCCGTCAGCGTGTACCAGCAGGTGAAGGTCAGGGCTTCCCAGCAGGCCCTGACCGAAGCCCTGCGCGAATCCGAGACGAACGTGCGCGACACGCGCCGCCAGCTGGAAGAGATCAAGCTCGCCGCTGCCCGCCCGACGCCTGACTACAACGTGGTGGAAAAGCAGGTGGATGCCGCCTTGCGCGTGGTGCAGCAGCAGGCCCTGCGGCTGGAGCAGCGCCAGGTGCCGCAGGCACAGATGGCAGTGGCGCCGAACGTGCCGCCGCGCGTGTACTTCCACATCAGCGACGAATCACTGCGGCCCGGGGTGGCGGCCCTCGAACGCGAGCTGGAGCAGCGCAAGCTCGACGATGCCGCGGTGGTCGTTCCGGGAATCCAGCTGGTGGCGAGCGGGCCGTGGAAGAACGCCTTGCGCTGCTTCCACGCCGAGGAATGCCGCACCGAGGCGCCGCGCCTGGCCGCCCTGCTCAACGCGCTGATGGTGCGCCCCAGGCTGGAGGTCGAGGACCTAAGCGCGAAATACGAGAACGCCCCGAACGTGCGGCCGCGGCACTACGAGCTGTGGATCAACACCGAGGTGGTGCTGGCGGGGCGCGGCAAGGCGAAGGACTAGGGTGGTCTTCGGAGGGAGTCTGACGCCGGACTCCTCGACTCCAGCCAGCCCGCACAATGGCGCCATGCAAGCCTTCCGCGCCGCCCTCCTGCAGTTCGCCGACGACGGTGCGGCGATCTACGAGCCCGACGGCCTGCTGGTCGTCGGGCCGGATGCAACCGGCCGCCAGGTGATCCGCGCCGCCGGTGCGCATGCGGCGCTGGCCGGCAACTACCCCGGCGTGCAGGTGACGGCGTTCCCCGGCCGCATCCTGGCGCCGGGCTTCATCGACCTGCACGTGCACTTCCCGCAGACCGACGTGATCGGCTCGCCGGCCGAAGGCCTGCTGCCCTGGCTGGCCGAGTACACCTTTCCGCAGGAGGCGCGCTTCGCCGAGCACGCGCATGCGGTCGGCATGGCCGATGTGTTCCTCGACGAGCTGCGGCGCAACGGCGTGACGACCGCGCTGACCTTCTGCACCTCGCATCCCCATTCGGTCGATGCGCTGCTGGAGGAAAGCGAGCGCCGCGGCCTGCGCATGATCGCCGGCAAGGTGCTGCAGGACCGGCACTCGCCCGATGGCGTGCGCGACGAGACGGAGCAGTCGCTGGTCGACACGGAGGCGCTGATCCGCCGCTGGCACGGACGCGGCCGCCTCGGCTACGCGATCACGCCGCGCTTCGCGCCCAGCTGCACCGACCGGCAACTGCGCGGCGCGGGCGAGCTTGCGGCGCGCTACCCCGATGTCTGGATCCAGTCGCACGTGGCGGAGAACCGCGACGAGATCCGCTGGGTGCGCGAGCTGTACCCGAACGCGCGCAGCTATCTGTCGGTCTACGGGGAGTTCGGGCTGCTGCGCGAACGCGCGATCTACGCGCACTGCATCCACATCGACGACGCCGACCGCGCGCTGCTGCGCGACACCGGCGCCGCGGCGGCGGTGAGCCCCACCAGCAACCTGTTCCTGGGCAGCGGCTTCTTCGACTACGAAGGTGCGCGCCGCGTGGGCTTTCGCCACGGGCTCGCCAGCGATGTCGGCGGCGGCACCAGCTTCAGCCCGTTCCACACGATGCTGGCGGCGTATTGCGTCGCTCGCGAGGGCCAGACCAAGCCGGGGGTGAGCCTGCGCCCGCAGAACCTGTGGTGGCAGCACACGGCCGGTGCCGCGCAGGCGCTGGGCCTCGACGGCGTGATCGGCAACCTGCGTCCGGGCTGCGAAGCCGATTTCATCGCGCTCGATCCGCAGGCGACGCCGCTGCTCGCGCGCAAGACGCAGCACGCGCGCGACCTCGACGAACTGCTGTTCTCGATGATCGTGCTCGGGGACGACCGGGTCGTGCAACAGGTCTTCGTCGGCGGCCGCGCCTGAGCGTCATCGCGGACCCTGCCGTCGCGGCGGCAGCGTCATCGCCGCCACCCCCAGCACGACGCCGGCCAGCCCGAGCCACGCGAACGGCGCCAGGCGCTCGCCGAGGAACATGACGCCGATCGCCACGCCGATCGGTACGCGCAGGTAGGCCTGCGCGCTGGTGCCTACGCTGCCCAGGGTCGCGAGCAGGTGGAAGTACAGCACCAGGGCGAGGGCGGTGCAGAACACCGCCAGCGCCAGCAGCGCGCCCACCGAGGCGAACGAGGGGGAGAGCGTCCACGGGCGGTCGACGACGAGCGCGGCGGGAACGAGCACCAGCGCCGCGCAGGCGAGCGATCCGGCCGCGGGAACGATGGGCGGCAGCGCATCGAAGTTGCGCCCGTGGACCGCGGCCGCGGCATAGCAGGCGGTCGCCAGCAGGATCGCCGCCTCGGAGGCGAACCGCTGCGGCACCCCGTGCAGCGCATCCACGCCCAGGACCAGGGCGGTGCCGGCCAGGCCGACCAGCACGCCCAGCGACTTGCGTGCGCCCGCAGGTTCGCGCCCGGTGCGCGCGAGCCACAGGAAGGTCATGAGGGGCGCGCACGAGTTCAGGATCGCGGCGACGCTGGCTTCGACTTCCTGCTGCGCCCAGGCGAGCAGCGTGAAGGGCAGCACGCTGTTCAACACGGCCTGGAAGGCGAGCCGCCGCCACACCGCAGCCTGGCGCGGCAGGCGCAGGGCGCGGCCCGCCATCAGGGCCAGCAGGAGCGCCGCGGCCACCGACGTGCGCACGGCCATGGCGGTCAGCGGCGGCAGCGTCGCGACGCTGATGCGGATCAGGCTGTACGACGCCCCCCACAGCGTGGAGAGCAGCAGCAGCAGCAGCAGGGGGGTGAGCGGCGCGCGGGGCGGCATGCCCGCAAGTGTCTTGATGCGCAGGGAGCGACGTTTCAGCACGTGCTGAAACGTTCGCGGCGCAGCTGCCGCAGAATGGCTGCATGCGGCCTGGGGAGATCGACACCATTCCGGACGTCAGCCGGCTCGCCGGCCTGCTGGCGGATCCGGCCCGCGCGCGCATGCTGTGCCTGCTCATGACCGGGCGCGCCTTGACGGCGACGGAGCTGGCGCGCGCCGCGTCGCTGTCGCCGCAGGCGGCCAGCCATCACCTCGCGCGCATGCTGGACGCCCGGGTGCTGGCCATGCTGCCGCAGGGCCGCCATCGCTACTACCGGCTCGCCTCGCCGGAGTTCGCGCACGCGGTGGAGGCCTTGACGGCGGCGGCCCGAGCCAGCGACGAACAGGCGCCGCACTTCGTGCCTTCCACCCCCGAGCCGCTGCGGGCGGCGCGCAGCTGCTACAACCACCTGGCCGGGCGGCTGGGCGTGGCGCTGTTCGAGGCCATGCTGCAGCAGGGCCTCTATGCGTGGACCGGTCCCGCGCGGGCCGAGGTCACGCCGCAAGGCTGGCGCTGGCTGCACGAGAGCCTGGGGATTCCGGAGCATGGCGCGTGCAGCGGTGGCGTGCGTGCCTGCCTGGACTGGAGCGAGCGGCGCAGCCATGCTGCGGGCCCGTGCGCGACGGCGATGCTCCAGGCCCTGCTCGAACGCGGTTGGCTGCGGCGCGGCGCCGGCCGGCAACTCCTCCTCACGCCACCGGGGCGGGCCGGGCTGCGCGCGGTGCTGCCGTCCCTGCAACTGGAGTAAGGTGGCACGGCGGCCGGTGCCAGTGCGCGGGTCTGACGGAGGAGCGAAAGGGGCGCGCCCTAGAATAGCCGCCCAGGAGTTCCCCCCCGATGACCATCAAGAGCGACAAGTGGATCCGCCGCATGGCGGAACAGCATGGCCTGATCGAACCCTTCGAGCCGAACCAGGTGCGCGAGGCCGAGGGCCGCCGCGTCATCAGCTACGGCACTTCGAGCTACGGCTACGACATCCGCTGCGCGCCCGAATTCAAGGTCTTCACCAACATCCACAGCACGGTGGTGGACCCGAAGAACTTCGACGAGAAGAGCTTCGTCGACTTCCACGACGACGTCTGCATCATCCCTCCCAACAGCTTCGCGCTCGCCCGCACGCTGGAGTACTTCCGCATCCCGCGCAACGTGCTGACCATCTGCCTGGGCAAGAGCACCTACGCGCGCTGCGGGATCATCGTCAACGTCACCCCCTTCGAGCCCGAATGGGAAGGCTACGTGACGCTGGAGTTCTCCAACACCACGCCCCTGCCCGCGAAGATCTACGCCGGCGAAGGCTGCGCGCAGGTGCTGTTCTTCGAGAGCGACGAGGCCTGCGACGTGAGCTACAAGGACCGCGGCGGCAAGTACCAGGGCCAGCACGGGGTGACGCTGCCGAAGGCCTGATGCGCCGCGCGGCCGGCCGGGCCGCCCGCCGCATTTCCGCGCCCTGCGTGTAGGCGAATCCGGGCCTGCGGACAGGCTCCCACGTGGGCGCTCGCTTCTCTGCCGCCACGGCCGAGCCCACGCCGGGTGGGCGCGGACAAGCCGGCACGCCGCACCCGACGATCGCGTGGCGATCCGCTGCGCCGCAGCGGCCGTGAATTCCTCCGCAGTCGGCCGTCGGGGCAGATCGCCGTCCCGGACGCGCTATGCGAGCGCCCGCTTCCGGTCGCCGCGCGCAGCGACGCACCCTGCCCACCGCCACACCGCCGGCGCGCCCTGCGCGGACCGCGGTGGCTCGCGCGCAACGCGTTCGTGCGCGGCCAGTCGCAACTTTGCGACGTCCTGCGCGAGCTCACTCACCAGCCACTTGCGCTAACTTGCGGGCGGTCCATCATGGACGGCGAGGGCTCACCTGCCGCGTCAAGATTTTGTCCTACAGCATCTCGCGATAGCGACTCTGGCGCGGCAGAGAGCCCGGGCCTAGGATGAAATCCACCCGAGGAAGTCCGCCATGTCCACCCTGATCCACGCCGCCGCCGATACCCAAACGCCGTCGCGGAGTCGCTGGTTGTGGATGCTCCTCGCGGGCGTGGCGATGGGCCAGTTGTTCGCCTTCTGGCTCCTGTGCAGCCACCAGATGCGCAAGGCCGAAGCGCGGCAGAACGAGTCGGTGGTGCAGCAGATGGCGCTGGCCGACTGCCTGCAGTACATCCCCGGTTCCACCATCGCCAGCTGCACCAGCCGCATGGACCCGAAGCCGCAGGTTGCGGCACAGTCCCCGGCGACGGCCACCGGCGCGGTGCCGGTCAGTTTCAGCTATCGCTGAGGACGCCATGGACAGCCTGTACCCCCGCGAAGCCGGGCCGGCGCCCGCCAGCGATGCGCCGCCGGAAGCGGGCGACGAAGAATCCGCCTGCGAAGCCACCCCGCGCTACTGCCCGACCGGCCTGCTGGCGAGCTTCGCCTTGCTGATGGCGGGGCACGGGCGCTGCGTCCACACCGACATGATGCTGGGCGACCGCGAATACGCGCTGTGGCAGCTGGCCTGCGCGCGGGCGATGGACGACCCGGAACTCGAGGCCATCGCCGCGCGCCTGTCCGCCTACTTCGACGACCCGCAGCACTCCGCCTTCCCCGTGCTCGGCACGGCCTGAGCGCCCCGCGCGTTCAGCGCACGTCGAAGGTCGCCAGCTTGCGGGCCACCGGCACGTTCTTCAGCGTCGCATACACCGGCACGCCGTCCTTGTACTTCGGGTAGTCCTCGCCGCGGATCAGCGGCCGGAGATACCGCTTGCAATCCTCGGTGATGCCGAAGCCGTCGGGCGTGATGTAGTGGCGCGGCATGTGCTTCTCGACGTTGGCGACTTCGCTGAGCGGCGCCACGCCGAAGCGGTAGCGGTAGGGCTTGTCGCTGATGCGCTCGATGGCGGGCATCACGGCGTTGTGTCCCTCCATGGCGAGCTTCACCGCGGCGGCCCCGGCCTCGTAGGCCTGCCGCGCGTCGGTGGTGGAGGCGATGTGGCGCGCGGCGCGCTGCAGGTAGTCGGCCACCGCCCAATGGAACTTGTGCCCCAGGGCCTGGCGGATCATGCGCGCCACCACGGGCGCCGCGCCGCCGAGTTGCTCGTGGCCGAATGCGTCGCGCGGCCCCTGCTGCGCGAGGAAGCGCCCGTCCTCGTGCCGGGCGCCCTCCGAGACGACGACGGTGCAGAAGCCGTGCCGCGCCACCCTTTCCTCCACCCGGGCCAGGAATTTCTGCTCGTCGAAGGGAACCTCGGGGAACAGCACCACCACCGGCACGCCGTGGTCCTCGATCAGCCCGCCGGCGGCGGCGATCCAGCCGGCGTGGCGGCCCATCACTTCCAGCACGAACACCTTGGTCGAGGTGCGCGCCATGGAGCGCACGTCGAGCGACGCTTCCAGCGCCGAGACCGCCACGTACTTGGCCACCGAGCCGAAGCCCGGGCAGCAGTCGGTCAGCGGCAGGTCGTTGTCGACCGTCTTGGGCACGTGGATTGCCTGGATCGGATAGTTCATCGCCTCGGCCAGCTGGCTCACCTTCAGGCAGGTATCGGCCGAGTCGCCGCCGCCGTTGTAGAAGAAGTAGCCGATGTCGTGCGCTTCGAAGACCTCGATCAGGCGCTGGTATTCGCGGCGGTGGCTCTCCAGCGACTTGAGCTTGTAGCGGCAGGAGCCGAAGGCGCCGCCGGGCGTGTTGCGCAGCAGCGCGATGGCGGCCGTCGATTCCTTGCTGGTGTCGATCAGGTCTTCGGTCAGCGCGCCTATGATGCCGTCGCGCCCCGCGTACACCTTGCCGATCTGGTTGCGGTAGGCGCGGGCGGTCTGGATGACGCCGGAGGCCGATGCGTTGATGACGGCGGTGACGCCGCCGGATTGCGCGTAGAAGGCGTTCTTGCGGGCCATGGGGCGTGATCATCGCGGCTTCCGGGCCGCAAAGGAAGCCCGCCCTACAGCTCAGCGCCTTCGACCAGGAAGCGCACGCGGCGCGCGCCCTGCCACTCGTCGGCCTCCAGCCGGAAGGCGATCTTCACCCGGGCCGGCAGCGGCTGGGTGTGGCCGAACCAGATCGCGTCGACCGGCTGGCCCTGGTGGCGCAGCTTGAGCGACAGGTGCTTTTCGGCCACCAGCTTCTGCGACACCACCTCGACTTCCTCGCTGAAGACCGGCGGCGCGAAGCCCTGGCCCCAGACCTCGCCGTGCAGCGCGTCGACCAGGTCCGGCCGGCAGTATTCGCGCGCCAGCGGGCCGTCGGTGTGCAGGCGGCGCAGCAGCGTGGCGGCGTCCAGCCACTCCTGCGCGACCTGCGCCAGCGCCTGCTCGAAGACGTCGAGGTGCTCCTCGGCGATCGTGCAGCCCGCGGCCATCGCGTGGCCGCCGAAGCGCAGCAGCACGCCGGGATGCCGCTTGGCCACCAGGTCCAGCGCATCGCGCAGGTGGAAGCCCGGGATGGAACGCCCGGAGCCCTTGAGCTCGTGCTCGCGCCCCGGTGCCTGGCTGGCGGCGAACACGAAGGTCGGGCGGTGCAACTTGTCCTTGATGCGCGAGGCCACGATGCCGACCACGCCCTCGTGGAAATCCGGATCGAACACGCAGATGGCCGGCGGCGGCTGCTCGCCTTCCTCGAACAGCGCCTCCGCCATGGCGATCGCCTGCTCGCGCATGTCGCCTTCGATCTCGCGCCGCTCGCGGTTGATGGTGTCCAGGGTGCGCGCCAGTTCGTCGGCGCGCGCGGCATCGTCGCTGAGCAGGCACTCGATGCCGATGGTCATGTCGGCCAGGCGCCCGGCTGCGTTGATGCGCGGCCCGAGGGCGAAGCCGAAGTCGAAGGTGGTGGCCGTCTGCGGCTTGCGCGAGGTCACCGCGAACAGGCTGGCCAGCCCGCAGGGCAGGGCGCCGGCGCGGATGCGGCGCAGGCCCTGCGCCACCAGCCGCCGATTGTTGGCATCGAGCTTCACCACGTCGGCGACCGTGCCCAGCGCTACCAGCGGCAGCAGGGCATCGAGCCGGGGCTGTTGCGACGCGTCGAAGGCGCCGCGCTCGCGCAGTTCCGCCCGCAGCGCCAGCAGCACGTAGAACATCACGCCGACGCCGGCGATGGACTTGCTCTCGAAGCCGCAGCCCGGCTGGTTGGGATTGACGATCAGTGCGCCCTCGGGCAGCACGGGGCCAGGGAGGTGGTGGTCGGTCACCAGCACCTGCAGGCCCAGTTCGCGCGCGGCGGCCACGCCGGCGATGCTGGCAATGCCGTTGTCCACGGTGAGCAGCAGGTCGGCGCCGGCGGCTTTCACGCGCTGCGCGATGGCCGGCGTGAGGCCGTAGCCATCGACCACGCGGTCGGGCACGAGGTAGCCCACGTCGCGGGCGCCGAGCAGGCGCAGGCCGCGCACGCCCACCGCGCAGGCGGTGGCGCCGTCGCAGTCGTAGTCGGCGACGATGCAGATGCGCCGGCCGGCCGCGATCGCATCGGCCAGCAGCACGGCGGCCTGCGTCGCGCCCTTGAGTGTCTCGGGCGGCAGCAGCCGGCCCAGGCCGTTGTCCAGTTCTTCGCGGGCGAGCACGCCGCGCGCCGCATACAGGCGCGCCAGCAGCGGGTGGATGCCGGCCTGCTCCAGCGCCCAGGCGGCGCGCGGCGGCACGTCGCGGGTGACGATCTTCACAGGCCCTCCATCAGGTCCGCGACCGTGGTGCTGCCGAACCAGCCGGCCATGCGGTGCCAGCGGCCTGCCGCCACCGAACTCCAGGTGCGCGCGCTGGCGTCGCCGCACAGCGTCAGGCGCACCGGCGTGCCGTGCTCCGCCTCGGCGAGCAGGCGCGGGCCGTCGCGGGCATCGAGCTGGCGCCAGGCTTCGGCCCAGGCGTGCCAGTCGTCGTGCAGGGCGGCGTCGCGCAGGTAGGGCGTGACCTGCAGCCCGTTCGCGGGCCGCGGCGGATGGCCCGGCGGCAGCGCGCCGGTGCCGCTGATCCAGAAGGAGTTGACCGGCAGCAGCCCGCCGCGCTCGCGCTCGTCGTTCAGCGGCAGCGTGTAGAGGAGCATCTGCATTTCCTGCTGCAGCCGCCGCAGCGGGCCCGCGGCGGGGCCAGAGGGCATCCAGGCGTTGGCGATGCGCTGGCCGATGACGCGATCGAGCGATGCGCTCGGCAGGTTGCGGAACGCGTCGCCGCGGGCCAGCCAGCGCAGCGGCGCCTCGTACGCGAGCGTGATGCCGTCTTCGGCGAAGTACGGCTGCATGGCGGCGAGCAGCGCCTGCGAGTCGTCGCCATCGAGTTGCAGCGCCTGCGGGTGTCCCATGTCGATGTGGTCCTGGCCCACGCGCCAGTGCGCCGGCGTGATCCAGGCCCAGCCCTCGGTGCCGGCTTCGCCGCCGGACTGCAGCACCTGCAGCGCCGCCAGCGGGATCAGCCCGTCCACCGGCTGCAGGCCGTGGGCGCGCGCCAGCACGCGCTCGTGCGGCAGCGACAGGCTGTGCGGATCGCCTTCGTCGGTGGCCTCCAGGACGAGGCGGCGCAGCAGCTTGCGGACATTGGGCAAGGCGAGGCCGCGCAGGGCCTCGCGGCAGGGCTCCGCCCGGCAGTGGGCGAAGGGAACGATCAAGTGGACTCCGTCTGACACAGCCATATTGTCGGGGATGCCACAATCCGGCCCGATGCTATATCTTGTCTGAAGGCGCGCCATGGCGCTTCCCTATGAGCTCGTGCTGGGCTGGCGCTACACGCGCGCCGGCCGCGCCACGCGGCGCAACGGCTTCATCTCCTTCATCTCCGGGGTCTCCATGCTCGGGATCTCGCTCGGGGTGGCGGCGCTGATCATCGTGCTGTCGGTGATGAACGGCTTCCAGAAGGAAGTGCGTGACCGCATGCTCAGTGTGGTCTCGCACGTGGAGGTGTACGGCCCCGGCGGCGGCGTGCTACCGGACGTGAACCGCACGCTGGCGGAAGTGCGGCGCAACCCGGAGGTGATAGGCGCGGCGCCCTTCATCGCCACGCAGTCGCTGATCGCGCGCGGCGAGGACATGCGCGGCGCCATCGTGCGCGGCATCGATCCCAAGCTGGAGTCTCAGGTCACGGACCTGGCGACCGCCACCACGCAGGGCACGCTCGACAAGCTGGTGCCCGGCCAGTTCGGCATCGTGCTGGGCGCGGAGCTGGCGCGCAACCTCGGCGTGCAGGCGGGCGATGCCGTCACGCTGATCGCCCCCGGCGGGCAGGTCACGCCGGCCGGCGTGGTGCCGCGCCTCAAGCAGATGACCGTGCTGGGCACCTTCGATTCCGGCCATTTCGAATACGACAGCGGGCTGGTGCTGCTGCACATCGAGGACGCCGAGCGCATCTTCCGCCTCGAGGGGCCGACGGGCGTGCGCCTGAAGCTGCGCGACCTCAATCGCGCCCGCGAGGTGGCGGCCGAACTTTCCAACTCGCTGAGCGGCGACTTCCTGGTGCGCGACTGGACGCGCCAGAACCGTACCTGGTTCGCGGCCGTGCAGCTGGAAAAGCGGATGATGTTCATCATCCTGACGCTGATCGTCGCCGTCGCGGCGTTCAACTTGGTGAGCACGCTGGTGATGACGGTGACCGACAAGCGCGCCGACATCGCGATCCTGCGCACGCTGGGCGCCAGCCCGGGCAGCATCATGGGGATCTTCGTGGTGCAGGGTGCCGCCGTGGGCGTGATCGGCACGATGGCGGGGCTGCTGGTCGGCCTGCTGGTGGCCGCCAACATCGACGTGATCGTGCCGGCGCTCGAACACGCGCTCAACGCCAGCTTCCTGCCCAAGGACATCTACCTGATCAGCCGCATGCCGAGCGATCCGCAGGCCAACGACATCGTGCCGATCGCACTGATCTCGCTGGTGCTGGCCTTCGTCGCCACGCTGTATCCGAGCTGGCGCGCCAGCCGCGTCAATCCGGCGGAGGCGCTGCGCTATGAATGACATCGCGATGCCGCAGGCCGCGCTGGCCGAAGTGCAGCCGCACTCGGGCGTCGTGCTGGCCTGCCAGGGCCTGACCAAGCGCTTCACCGAAGGCGGGCTGGATGTCGAGGTGCTCAAGGGCGTCGACCTCGAGGTGCACGCCGGCGAGACGCTGGCGATCGTCGGCGCTTCGGGCTCGGGCAAGAGCACGCTGCTGCACGTGCTGGGCGGCCTGGACGCGCCCACCAGCGGCAAGGTGCAGCTGATGGGGCGGGAGCTGTCGACGCTGGATCCGGCGACGCAGGGCCGGATGCGCAACGAGCACCTGGGCTTCGTCTACCAGTTCCATCACCTGCTGCCGGAGTTCAGCGCGCTGGACAACGTCGGCATGCCGCTGCGCATCCGCCGGCTGCCGGTGGAACAGGTGCACCAGCAGGCCGCCGAGATGCTCAACGCCGTGGGCCTGAAGGAGCGCATGAAGCACCGCCCGGCCGAACTCTCCGGCGGCGAGCGCCAGCGGGTCGCGATCGCGCGGGCGCTGGTCGCGCATCCGGCCTGCGTGCTGGCCGACGAGCCGACCGGCAACCTCGATCGCGGCACGGCCGACGTGGTGTTCGCGCTGATGCTGCGCCTGGCGCGCGAGCGCGGCACCGCTTTCGTGATGGTCACGCACGACCAGGCGCTGGCGGCGCGTTGCGGGCGGATGCTGCGCTTGACCTTGGGTCGGCTCGGGGAAGCGTAAGCTGGCCGGCCCGAACCGATCCGTCCGAGAGATTGAACGCAGAAGCCGCAAAAGTTACGCAAAAGCCGCAAAAGGGATCCACTTGGAAATGGATTTCCTTTTGCGGCTTTTGCGTACTTTTGCGGCTTCTGCGTTAAGACGTGCTCAAACCCCGCGCGGTGCCAATTACAGGATCCGGTTGAACCACACCAGCGACAGCCCCGCCGACAACAGCGCCAGGCAGGCCGCTGCCATGGCGAACAGCGCCGAGATCTCGGTTTCCTTCTTCTCCACCGTCAGCTTGGAGCTCAGCGCCTCGTAGACCTTGCGCAGGTCCTGGGCGGTGCCGGCATAGAAGTACTCGGCGGAGGTCTTGTTGGCGATCTGCTTGAGCGTGTCCTCGTCCAGCCGCACCCGCATCGACCAGCCCTCGAAGCCGATCGTCTCGCCATCCACCGTGCCGATGCCCACCGTGTAGACGCGCACGCCGCGTTCGGCCGCCATCTTGGCGGCATCCAGCGGGTCGACGCCGGTGGTGCGCTGGCCGTCGGTCAGCATGATGATCGCGGCGGAGGGATACGAGCCCGGCGCGATCGGCTGGAACTCCTTCTTCGGCTTCTTCTCGGTGTCGAGCGACAGGCCGCGCTGGCGCTCGCGGCCGCTCTGCATCGACTCGAGGTCGATGCCCTGGTCGGGGAACAGCGTGGCCAGCGAGATCACGATGGCATTGCCGGTGGCCGTGGCGCGCTGGAGCTGGAAACGGTCGATGGCCGTGACCAGGTCTTCGCGGTTGGTGGTGGGCAGCTGCGCCACCTGGGCCGAGCCGGCGAAGGCGACGATGCCGACCTTCACGGTACGCGGCAGCTCGTTGATGAAGGCCTTGGCGGCGTTCTGCGCGGCGACCAGCCGGTTCGGCTGGACGTCGGTGGCGCGCATGCTGCCCGACACGTCCATGGCGAGGATGATGGTCTGCTGGTTGGACGGCAGCGTGACTACCGCCACCGGGCGCGCCGCCGCCAGCACCAGGGCAACCATGGACAGCAGGAACAGCGCGGGCGGTATGTGCCGGCGCACCTGCTGGCCGCGCCCCATGGCCTCCTTCACGAAGGTGAGCGACGCATAGCGCACCGCCATCTTCTTCTTGCGCCGCATCAGCAGCACGTACAGGCCCACCAGCAGCGGCAGGGCGAGCAGCAGCCAGAGGTTCTGGGGCCAGAGGAATTGCATGGCGGATCTCCGGGATTCAGGCGACGCGCTTCAGGTGCGCGGGCAGGCTGCCAGCCGCCAGCTGGCTGCGGCGCTTGCGCATTTCGATGAAGCGCACGATGGCGTCGACCAGGTCGGCGTCCGTGGACAGTTCGAGCGCGTCCACGCTGCTGCGCGTGAGCGCGTCGCGCAGCTCCGACTCGCGCTGCGCGGCGATGCGGGCGAAGCGCTTGCGAAAGCCCGCGTCGTGCGTGTCCACCACCACCTGCTCGCCGGTCTCGGCGTCGCGCAGGGTGAGCAGGCCGAGGTCGGGCAGGTCCAGCTCCAGTGGATCGAGCACGCGCACCGCGACCACCTCGTGGCGCTGGGCGAGCTGGGCCAGCGGCTGTTCCCACCCCGGCTCGCTGATGAAGTCCGACACCACGTAGACCGTCGAGCGGCGCTTGATCAGGCTGGCGGCGGAGCCCAGCAGGTCCTTCAGGCGCGTGACCTGGCCTTCGACGTGGGGCGGCCGGTCCAGCATCTTGTGCAGCAGGTGCAACACGTGGCGGCGGCCGCTGCGGGTGGGGATCACCGTGTCGACCCCGCTGCCATAGAGCATGGCGCCGACGCGGTTGCCGTGGCGCGTGAGCAGGCGTGCCAGCACGGCGACGAACTCGGCGGAGACGTTGTGCTTGCGCAGTTCGCTGGAGCCGAAGTCGACCGAGGGGCTCAGGTCCATCAGGAACCAGGCCGACATCTCGCGGTCTTCGGTGAACACGCGCACGTAGGGCGACTGCATGCGCGCGGTGACGTTCCAGTCGATGTGGCGGACGTCGTCGTAGACCTGGTATTCGCGCAGGTCGGCCAGGTCGAGCCCGCTGCCGCGCAGCAGCGTGCGGTAGTCGCCCTGCAGCAGGCCATCGAGCCGGCGGATCACCTTCCACTCGAGGCGGCGCAGCACGTGCTCCGCGTGGTGCGCGGCCGTCGCCAGCGGCGCCGGCGCCTCGGGTGCGGCCTCGCGGCCCTTACGCCACCAGCTTTTCATGTTCCAGCGGCTTGGCCGGCGGGGGGATCTTGGCCATGATCTTCTGCACCACGGCGTCGGAGCTCAGGCCCTCGGACAGCGCCTCGTACGAGAGCACGACGCGGTGGCGCAGCACGTCGGGCACGAGGTCGACCATGTCTTCCGGCAGGGCATAGCCGCGGCCGCGCAGCATGGCGAGCGCGCGGGCGCCTTCGGTGAGGTTGATGGTCGCGCGCGGGCTGGCGCCATAGGTGATGAAGCGCGACAGCTCCTTGAGGCCGTGGCGCTCCGGCGTGCGCGTGGCCGAGACGAGCTTGACGGCGTACTGCACCAGCGAGGGATCGACGTAGACCTGGCGGCACTCGCGCTGCAACTGCGCGAGCTGCTCGGTCGTGGCGACGGGCGTGACGTCCACCGAGGGACCGGTGACGCGCTGCACGATGACGAATTCCTCTTCGTCGGTGGGGTAGTCCACCAGCACCTTCATCATGAAGCGGTCGACCTGGGCCTCGGGCAGCGGGTAGGTGCCCTCGGTCTCGATCGGGTTCTGCGTCGCCATCACGAGGAAGGGGTTGGGCACCTTGTGCGACTCGCCGGCGATCGTGACCTGGCGTTCCTGCATCACCTCGAGCAGCGCGCTCTGCACCTTGGCCGGCGCGCGGTTGATTTCGTCGGCCAGAAGCAGGTTGGCGAACACCGGGCCCAGGGAGGTGGCGAACTCGCTGGTCTTCTGGTTGTAGACGCGGGTGCCCACGAGGTCGGCCGGCACCAGGTCGGGCGTGAACTGGATCCGCTTGAACTGGCCGCGCATGGTGTTGGCCAGCGTCTTCACGGTCAGCGTCTTGGCCAGGCCCGGCACGCCTTCGACCAGCAGGTGCCCCTGCGCCAGCATGGCGACCATCACGCGTTCGAGGAACCTGTCCTGCCCGACGACGACGCGCTTGACCTCGTACAGGATCTGTTCCATCAGTTGCGCGGTGGCGCTGTCGGTGCGTGAAAGTTCGGTCATGCTGCTCCTGATCCTGGGGAATGACGAAATGACGGAATGACCCAATGACGGAATGACAGGACGGGGGTGCATTTCGTCATGGCGTTGATGCCCTTCCTCAGAAGGGCGGCAGTCCGGCGGCCGAGGCGGCGTTCTCGATCGGCACGGCGAAGCCGATGCCGATGAACGTGCGCGCGGAAGTCGGGTTGAGGATGGCGGTGACGATGCCCACCACTTCACCATCCATCGTGACCAGCGGACCCCCGGAGTTGCCCGGGTTGGCGGCGGCGTCGAACTGGATCAGGTTCTTCATTTCCTGCTTGCCCTCGGGCGAGCGGAACACCCGGCCCAGCCCGGAGATCACGCCGCCGGAACCCGAGGGCCCGATGCCGAACGGGAAGCCGACGGCCAGCACCTTGTCGCCGGGGGCGAGGTCGCTGGTGGAGCGCATGGTGGCGGCGATCAGGTCGTCGGGGATCTTGCTGGCCTGCAGCACGGCGAGGTCGTTCTCGGCCTGCACGCCGGTGATGGTGGCATCGGCTTCGAGCCCGTCGTAGAAGATCACGCGGACGTGGTCGGCGCCGTGCACCACGTGCAGGTTGGTGAGGATCACGCCCTTGTCGATGATCACCACGCCGGTGCCCACGCCGTTCTCGACCTCGTCGCTGTCGCCGGTCTGGTCGGTGGTCGCCGGGCCGAGCGGCTTCGGCTTGGCGGTCTTGGCGGCGAGCTTCGCCTCCGTATCCTTCAGCCGGCTCTTCTTGACGTAGCTCACCACGCGCACGACGGAGGGCCGGATGTTCTCGTAGGCCCGCGCGTACTCCGACGGCATGACCTGCGTCTCCATCGTCTTGAGCACGGCGGCGTTGATGTCGTCCTGCGTGAGCTTGCGCGGCATGGGCCGCAGCGCCAGGCTCATGGCCAGTGCGATGCCCAGCAGAAGGATCGCGCTCCAGAGGAGCGCGGGACTGGAAGGAGCGAGGCCGAATCGGCGCCGGGGCACGGGCGCCGCGGGCGCCGGCGGGGCCTCGGCGTTGTCCACGGGCGTACCGGGATGGTCGGCTGCCGCGGGCCTTGCAGGGCGGCTGGAACTGTAAAGGGCTGGCCTGCGCATCCGTGATCCTTGGGCTTGTCCGTGAAGACTCCGCGGGCCACGCCGTTGCAGCCCTGGCGGTGAACACACGGTATCACGCTTTTCGGGGCTCTGCACGGCCTGCGCGATGATCATCCCGGATGTGGAAACCCCTTCTATGTGGATAGATACGCACTGCCATCTCGACGCCGGCGAGTTCGCTCGAGACACCGATGCGGTGCGGCAGCGGGCCCGCGCCGCGGGAGTGCTGCACTGCGTGCTGCCGGCGGTGCTGCCGGCCAACTTCGAGGCGGTGCGCGCCCTGGCGCACCGCCATGCCGACAGCTATGCCCTGGGCATCCACCCGCTGTGCACGGGGGAGGCCGGCGAGGAGGACCTGGCGCTGCTCGACCGGGCCCTGGCGGCGGCCCGGGACGACCCGCGCCTGGTCGCCGTCGGCGAGATCGGCCTCGACTATTTCGTGCCGGGGCTGGATGCGGCGAAGCAGGAATATTTCTACCGCGAGCAGTTGCGGCTGGCGCGCCGGCACGCGCTGCCGGTGCTGCTGCACGTACGCCGGTCGGCCGACGGCTTGCTGCGCGAGCTGCGGCGCACGCCGGTGGGCGGCATCGCCCACGCCTTCAACGGCAGCCTGCAGCAGGCGCACGAATTCGTGAAGCTCGGCTTGCGGCTCGGCTTCGGCGGCACCGTCACCTACGAGCGCGCGCTGCAGATCCGCCGGCTGGCGCGCGAACTGCCGCTGGAGGCCCTGGTGCTGGAGACGGACGCGCCCGACATTCCGCCGCGCTGGCTGTACCGGACGGCGGAGGAGCGCGCCGCTGGCCAGCCGCAGGGCCGCAACGAGCCGGGCGAACTCCCCGCCATCGGCGCCGTGCTGGCGCAATTGCGCGGCCTGCCGGTGGACGAACTGGCGGCCGCCACCACCCGCAATGCCGGCGAGGCGCTGCCGCGGCTGGCCGCGCTGCTGGCGTCCGGGACAGGAAACTAGGCCAGCGGCCTGGCCTTCTGCGCCATCCAGGCGAGCTGGGTGTGAAGCTCGTTCTGCAGGCACTGCAGGTGCTGCAGCTCGGCGACCGTGCGCGTCGCCGCCACTTCGAGCTCGTGCCGGGCGTCGATGGCGGCCAGCAGCTGCGCCGGTTCGGGGTGCTGCGTGTCCGCCCCGTCCAGCAGCGCCTGCAGCCGCTGCTGCAACTGCAGGCTCGCCGGGCGCAACTCCTCGTGCAGCAGCTTGCACAAGGCCGTGCGGTGCGCCAGGACCTGGTCGCCCAGGTTGCGTGCGGCCCGCGCGGCGCCGCACAGCCCCTGCACCCGGTGCAGCCTGTCCTGCAGCGCCTCACCCCGGCGGCCGAGCTCCTGCAGCGCGCGCCGCGAGACCTCCGCCGTCGCCGGCGTCCGGCGCGTGGCCAGGGCCTGTTCCATGCCGCCCAGCCAGAGCAGGCCCTGGCGCGCCCGCTTGTCGATGGAGCGGGACTCCATCTGCACTTCGGCCCACAGCAGGCGCGTGAGCGCGGCGTCCGCGGCATGGCGGCCGACGAAATGCAGGCCGAGGGTGGCGAGCCGCTGCGCCGCCGCAGCGAGCGCCGCGGCCTGGCGCCGGAACTCGGCGAACGGGAAGGCGCGGCCGCGGGCGGGCAGGAAGTCGACCGCCGCGCTCGCGTCCTGCAGGGCGTGCAAGGCCCGGTTCAGTTCGCCCAGGGTCCAGGTCGCTTCGGCGTCCTGCAACCGCTCGCGCACGCTGGCCAGGCGCGGCACCCGCCGGCCGGCCAGGCCGTGCAGCACCTGCTGGGCGGCGGCCGCGAGCGAGGAGGCGGAGCGCGTCGGCATCGTGTATTCGGTCATCGCTGGACTCAGGGGAAACCCGGATGCGATGGATTCTGGGGCGCCTGGCGCGGCCGGCTGCGTGACATACGGCACGCGAGCCGGGGGCGCGCCGCATCCGGACCGCTGCGCGCGACGGCCGGGGCCGTGGTGCGCGCAGGCGGTGCGCGATCGTTGCCGGGCAGGGCCTCCGCCGCCCGGATAATCGGCCGCCGTGGCCCGAACAGCGAACCTGCAACTTCCCGAAGTCAACTTCTCCGACCACGGCGACGTCCGCTACCTGCATCTCGGGACCGAATGGATCCAGGGCTCCATGCGGCTGGACGAGCCCTTCGACATCGACCTGGACTACGTGCAGCGCATGATGGCCTGGCTGCTGTTCGTGGAGCCGCAGTCGGTGGCGAAGCGGCACGCCATGCAGCTGGGGCTGGGCGCCGCCGCGCTCACCAAGTTCTGCCACCGCAAGCTGCGCATGAAGACGACGGCCATCGAGCTGAACCCGCAGGTGGTCGCCGCCTGCCGCCTGTGGTTCAAGCTGCCCAAGGACGACACGCGCCTGTCCGTGATCCTGGGCGACGCCGCGCAGGTGGTGGCGCACGATCACTGGCGCGGCCAGGTCGACGCGCTGCAGGTGGACCTGTACGACCACGAAGCGGCCGCCCCGGTCCTGGACAGCGAGGCGTTCTACCGCGACTGCCGCGGCCTGCTGACCGAGGATGGCTGCATGACTGTCAACCTGTTCGGCCGTTCCTCCAGCTACGAGCGCAGCCTGGCGCGCATCCAGTCGGCCTTCGGTGCGGAGGCGGTGTGGGCGTTCCGGCCCACGCGCGAAGGCAACACGGTGGTGCTGGCCCTGCGCGAGCCGGTGCACCCGCGGCGCGGCGAACTGGCCCTGCGCGCCGACGCGATCGCGGACCGCTGGGGGCTGCCGGCGCGGAAATGGCTGCGGGTGTTCAAGCCGGCTGGATGAAGGCGGACAGCCGGGACAGCCGGACAGCCGGACAGCCGAACGCAGAAGCCGCGAAAGCTACGCAGAAACCGCAAAAAAGAAATTCATCATGGGATGTCCTTTTGCGGCTTTTGCGTAGCTTTCGCGGCTTCTGCGTTCATCTCTCCCCGGCCCTTCCCCCCCCACCGCCCACGGCTACCATTCACCCCCATGAGCGCGCACCCCAAGCTGAAGATCTCCGCCCGCACGCCGCCGCGCGGGCCGCTGCAGTGGCGGCAGATGGTGGAGTGGCTCAGCGAGGACGGCGTGATCTCGCCCGAGGAAGCACGGCGCACCATCGCGCGCTGCTCGCAGGCCGAAAGCGCCCAGCATCCGCTCGTGCGGCTGGCCGCGGTCGCGATGACGCGGGCCTCGGATGGCAAGCCGCTGGACCTGGAGATGCTCACGCAGTACCTGGCGGCCCGCGCGCAGATGGACTACCTGCGCATCGATCCGCTGAAGGTGGACGTGGCCAAGGTCGCCGACACGATGAGCGCCGCCTATGCCGAGCGCCATCGCGTGCTGCCGGTGCAGGTCACGGGCAACGAGATCGTCGTCGCCACGGCCGAACCCTTCGTCGCCGACTGGGTCGACGAGGTCGAGCGGCAGTCGCGCCGCAGCGTGCGCCGGGTGGTCTCCAACCCGCAGGAGATCACCCGCTACACGGCCGAATTCTTCGCGCTGGCCAAGTCGGTGCGCGCGGCCCAGAAGGCCGGCAGCAGCGCCACCGCCGCCAGCTTCGAGCAGCTGGTCGAACTGGGCAAGTCCAACAAGCAGCTCGATGCCAACGACCAGGGCGTGGTCCAGGTGGTCGACTGGTTGTGGCAGTACGCCTTCGACCAGCGCGCCAGCGACATCCACCTGGAGCCGCGGCGCGAGCAGGGCGTGATCCGCTTCCGGATCGACGGCGTGCTGCACCCGGTCTACCAGATGCCGCCGGCGGTGCTGAATGCGATGACGGCCCGCATCAAGCTGCTCGGGCGCATGGACGTGGTGGAAAAGCGCCGGCCGCAGGATGGCCGCATCAAGACCCGCAACCCGCGCGGCGACGAGGTCGAGATGCGCCTGTCGACGCTGCCCACGGCCTTCGGCGAGAAGATGGTGATGCGCATCTTCGATCCCGACACGGCGGTGAAGGACCTCGACGCGCTGGGCTTCGCGCCGCACGACGCGCAGCGCTGGGAAGCGCTGGTCCGGCGCGGCCACGGCATCGTGCTGGTGACCGGGCCGACGGGGTCCGGCAAGACGACCACGCTCTATTCGACGCTCAAGCGCCTCGCCACCGAGGAGGTGAACGTCAGCACCGTGGAGGACCCGATCGAGATGATCGAGCCCTCCTTCAACCAGACGCAGGTGCAGACGCAGATCGACTTCGGCTTCGCCGAAGGGCTGCGTGCGCTGATGCGGCAGGACCCCGACATCATCATGGTGGGCGAAATCCGCGACCTCACCACGGCCGACATGGCGGTGCAGGCCGCGCTCACCGGCCACCTCGTGTTCTCCACGCTGCACACCAACGATGCGCCCTCGGCCGTCACCCGGCTGATGGAGCTCGGCGTGCCGGCCTACCTGATCAACGCCACGCTGGTCGGCGTGCTGGCCCAGCGCCTGGTGCGCACCCTGTGCAGGCAGTGCCGCAGCCCCGACCCGGAGTCACCCCGCAGCGCGCTGGACGAGGTGGTCAAGCCCTGGAAGATCACCGGCACCTGGCAGCCGTACCGGCCGGTCGGCTGCGTCGACTGCCGCATGACCGGCTTCCTCGGCCGCATGGGCCTCTACGAACTGCTGGCCGTGACCGAAGGCTTCAAGGAGCAGGTGACGCGCGACCCCTCCATGCATGCGCTGCGCCGGCAAGCGGTGGCCGACGGCATGCGCCCACTGCGGCTGGCGGGCGCGCTGCGCGTGGCCGAGGGCCTGACGACGCTCGAGGAAGTCCTGGCCGCGACACCGTCGCTCGAGTGACAGCTGCGCACCGTCCGCTCGCCGGATGGCGAGGCCCGGCCGCGGGTAACGGGTTGTAGGTGATACCCACATCAGTGGGGCACGTTTGATCCTCCACAATCCGCCGGTCGCAAATCCAAGTCTCAGGAGACAACATGAGAATCAAGAGCCAAAAGGATTTCTGGTCCGGGCTCATGTTCATGGGCGTCGGCATCGCGTTCGCGTGGGGCGCCACGAACTACACGATCGGCGAAGGCGCCCGGATGGGCCCGGGGTATTTCCCGCTGGTGCTCGGCATCCTGCTCACGCTGATCGGCGTGTTCATCACGTTCGAGGCGCTCGTGGTCGAGACCGAGGACGGCGAGCCGATCGGCAAGTGGGCCTGGAAGCCTCTGGGCTTCATCATCGGCGCCAACCTGATCTTCGGCATCCTGCTCGCCGGCCTGCCCAAGATCGGCCTGCCGGCCATGGGCCTGATCGTGGCCATCTACGCGCTCACCTTCGTCTCCAGCCTGGCCGGCGAGGAGCACAACACGAAGGAAGTGGCCGTGCTCGCCACGGTGCTCGCGGTTGGCAGCTACCTCGCGTTCATCGTCCTGCTCAAGCTGCAGTTCCCGGTCTGGCCCAGCTTCATCAGCGGCTGAGAGGAAGAACAACATGGACCTCATTAGCAACCTCTCGCTCGGTTTCGGCGTCGCCTTCACGCCGATCAACCTCCTCTACTGCTTCATCGGCTGCCTGCTCGGCACGCTGATCGGCGTGCTGCCCGGCGTCGGCCCGGTGGCCACGATCGCCATGCTGCTGCCCGCCACCTACGCGCTGCCGCCGGTCTCCGCCCTGATCATGCTGGCCGGCATCTACTACGGCGCGCAGTACGGCGGCTCCACCACCGCCATCCTGGTCAACCTGCCGGGCGAATCGTCCTCGGTGGTGACCGTGATCGACGGCTACCAGATGGCGCGCCAGGGGCGTGCCGGCCCAGCGCTCGCGGCCGCCGGCCTGGGCTCCTTCTTCGCCGGCTGCGTGGGCACCCTGATCCTGGCCGGCTTCGCCGCGCCGCTGACCGAAGTCGCTTTCAAGTTCGGCCCGGCCGAATACTTCTCGCTGATGGTGCTGGGCCTGATCGGCGCCGTGGTGCTGGCTTCCGGCTCGCTGGTCAAGGCCATCGCCATGATCGTGCTGGGCCTGCTGCTGGGGCTGGTGGGCACGGACGTGAACTCCGGCGTCGCCCGCTTCTCGTTCGACATCCCCGAACTCACCGACGGCATCGGCTTCATCACGCTGGCCATGGGCGTGTTCGGCTACGGCGAAATCATCAGCAACCTGGGCAAGAGCGATGAGCATCGCGAGGTCTTCACCAGCAAGGTGCACGGCCTGATGCCCACCAAGGAGGACTTCAAGCGCATGCTGCCGGCCGTGCTGCGCGGCACCGCGCTCGGCTCGGCGCTGGGCATCCTGCCCGGTGGCGGCGCCCTGCTGTCCGCCTTCGCCGCCTACACGGTGGAAAAGAAGACCAAGCTGCACCCGGGCGAAGTGCCCTTCGGCAAGGGCAACATCCGCGGCGTCGCGGCGCCCGAATCGGCCAACAACGCCGGCTCGCAGACCTCCTTCATCCCGCTGCTGACGCTGGGCATCCCGCCCAACGCGGTGATGGCGCTGATGGTGGGCGCCATGACGATCCACAACATCCAGCCGGGCCCGCAGGTGATGACCAGCAACCCGCAGCTGTTCTGGGGCCTGATCGCTTCCATGTGGCTCGGCAACGCGATGCTGGTGATCCTGAACCTGCCGCTGATCGGCATGTGGATCAAGCTGCTCACGGTGCCCTATCGCTGGCTGTTCCCCTCGATCGTGCTGTTCTGCGCCATCGGCGTGTACTCCACGAACAACAACGTGTTCGACATCTGGATGGTCGCGATCTTCGGCGTGGTGGGCTACATGTTCATCAAGCTGGGGTGCGAACCGGCGCCGCTGCTGCTCGGATTCATCCTCGGCCCGATGATGGAGGAGAACCTGCGGCGCGCCCTGCTGCTGTCGCGCGGCGACTGGAGCGTGCTGGTCACGCGCCCGCTGTCCGCCGGCCTGCTCGCCGCCGCCGCCCTGCTGGTGATCATCGTGGCGCTGCCCGCGGTCAAGAGCAAGCGCGAGGAAGCCTTCGTCGAGGACTGACGCGCGTCCCCGCACCGCAACGGAACGGCCCTTCAGGGCCGTTCTTTTTTTCCCCCGACGGCCCGGCTGACGCTAGCATGCGGGCCATCGTGCGTACCTCGACCGTTTCCATCCTGTTCTCCCCGATCATCGTCCTGCTGGGGGCCTGGGCCTGGGTGACCGACTTCGTGACGATCCAGGGCGAGTCGACCATCTACACGGTGGCCTGCAACAACGGCGAGTGGCGCGGCGACACCTGCACCGGCGCGCTCGCGGCGAGCGGCCGCTTCCGCTTCCGCGCGCTGCCGCGGCGCAAGGAAGTGCTGTTCTGGACGCCCGGCAAGAACGAGCCGTCCGGCCGCTTCATCGATTGCCGCATCGAGGACGGCCGCAACTGGACCTGCCCGCCCAGCGCCGATGCGCCGCGGACCATCACGCTGTCGCTGGAGCACGGGCAGGCCACGCACGATGCGACCGGCCGGACGCAATCGTTCCGCGCCGTCTCCAAGTGGCGCTGGATGCTGCTCCGTTGGGGCGTTCCCACGGGGCGCACCGCGGACTACTGAGGCGGCGGAAGGCCGACTCGGCTTTCCGCGACAATGGCCGCGTCCCTCCGCGAACGGCCCCCATGCACCAGCCTTCCGCCCACCCGCAACGGGTGGCGCTGCACAACGAGATCCACGCCCGCCCGCCGGAAGCGATGGCCGCGCCGCTGGCGCTGTCGCACATCGTCATGGTGGGCGACACCGCGCACCGGGAAGCCAGCCGCGCGCACCTGGCGGCCCTGCTGCGCGACCACCACCTGCCGCAACCGGACGCCCAGAGCACGCACGTGCGGCTCGAGGTAGCGGGCGTGCGCATCCGCTGGGAGCTGCACACCGAATTCGTGACCTGGACCTTCTCGCGCGCCTTCGATGCCGCGGGCTTCGGCCAGCACGAGCCCGTCGCCGCCGTGCAATCGGTGCCGCAGGACTGGCTGGCCGGGCTGCCGGGTCAGATGCTGGCGGCCCTGCACCTGTGGGTGCTGGCCGGCGACGCCGAGGCCGGCGAGCTCTCGCTCACGCGCCACGTGCTGCACGAGGAGACGCTGGTCGGCTCCGCGGTGGCCGACGGCCAGGCGCGCGTGTTCACCGATTTCGCGCTGCATGCCGACGGCTGGTCGCGCATGGTGCTGATGGCCGACGGCCTGGCGCCGCGGCGACTCGGCCGGCTGGTGCAGCGCCTGCTGGAGATCGACACCTACCGGATGGCGGCCCTGCTGGGGCTGCCGGCTGCGCGTGAATCGTCCGCCCTGCTGGCCGTCGCCGAGGGCGAACTCGCGGCGCTGGCGGAGGCGATCCGCCTGGCCGGCCGCCACGAGGAGCCCCAGTTGCTGGACCGGCTCACGCGCCTGGCCGGCCAGGTGGAGAGCCACTACGCGGCCACCCACTCGCGCTTCTCGGCCAGCGCCGCCTATTTCGAGCTGGTGGACCAGCGCCTGCAGGACATCCACGAGCAGCGCATCGCGGGCCTGCAGCCGCTGGGCGAATTCTTCGAGCGGCGCCTGTCCCCGGCGCGCGCCACCTGCGCCTGGTCGGTGCGGCGGCAGGATGCGCTGTCGCAGCGCGTCTCGCGCATCAGCAACCTGCTGCGCACCCGGGTGGAGATCGAGCAGCAGCAAAGCAGCCAGGCCCTGCTGGCCACGATGAACCGCCGGCAGGACCTGCAGCTGCAGTTGCAGGCCACGGTGGAAGGCCTGTCGGTGGCGGCGATCACCTACTACATCGTGGGCCTGGTCAGCTACGTCGCCAAGGGCGCGGGCGCGATCGGCTGGCCCTTCAGCCCGGAGGCGACGGCAGCCTGCGCGATCCCGATCGTGGCCGGCGGCGTGTGGCTGTCGCTGCGGCGGCTGCACGCCCGCCTGCTGGCGCACCGCTGAGGGCGGGGCGGGCGCGGCACCGATATCATGCGGCCTTCATTCCACAAGGGCAGGATCACATGAACCTGGGCATCACGGGCAAATGGGCGCTGGTCTGCGGCGCCAGCAAGGGACTGGGCTACGGCTGCGCGCAGGCGCTGGCGCGCGAGGGCGCGCATGTCGTGATCGTGGCGCGCGGCGCCGAGGCGCTGCAGGCCGCCGCCGAGCGGCTGCGCCAGGACGCCGAAGTGCCGCAGGGCACGCAGGTGGAGCCGATCGCGGTGGACATCACCACGGCGGAAGGCCGCGCGAAGGTGTTCGCGTTCCGCAAGGACTACGACATCGTCGTCACCAACGCCGGCGGGCCCCCGCCGGGTGACTTCCGCGACTGGGACCGCGAGGCGTGGATCAAGGCGGTGGATGCCAACATGCTGACGCCGATCGAGCTGATCAAGGCGACGGTGGACGGCATGGCGGAGCGCGGCTTCGGCCGCATCGTGAACATCACGTCGAGCTCGGTGAAGTCGCCGATCGACATCCTGGGCTTGTCGAACGGCGCGCGCAGCGGCCTGACCGGCTTCGTCGCCGGCGTGGCGCGCACCACGAAGCTGGCGTCGAACAACGTGACGATCAACAACCTGCTGCCGGGAACCTTCGACACCGACCGCATCAAGACGACGCTGGAAGGCAGCGCGAAGAAAACGGGCAAGTCGGTCGACGAAGTGCGCCAGCTGCGCGTGAACGCGATCCCCGCGCGCCGCCTGGGCACGCCCGACGAATTCGGCACCGCCTGCGCCTTCCTCTGCAGCGCCCAGGCCAGCTACGTCACCGGCCAGAACTTCCTGATCGACGGCGGCGCGTACCCGGGGACGTACTGAATCGGGAGCGGACAGCCGAACGCTAAAGCCGCGAAGGTTGCGCAAAAGCCGCAAAAGAACATCCTTCCAAGTGGATTCCTTTTGCGGTCTTTGCGTAACCTTTGCGGCTTCTGCGTTCGGCTGTCCGATTCCTTCCCTTCACCGCCGCGAAGAAATGACGATGCCGGCCACGATCAGGGCGAAGGCGAGGGCGTGGAACAGGCGCGGGGGTTCGCCCAGGAAGGCGGCCGAGAACAGTGCGGCGAACAGCGGCGTGAGGTTCGAGAAGAAGCCCGCGATGTTCGGGCCCACGCGCTGCACGCCCAGGCCCCAGCAGCGGTAGGCCAGCAGCGCCGGGCCGATGGCCACATAGGCCAGAGCGGCGGCCAGCGGCCAGCCCCACTGCGTCTGCTGCGTCGTGACGGCGGCCTCGCCGGCGGCGAACAAGGCCGACCACGCCACGCCGGGCACCAATTGCGCCATCAGGAAACCGGCCCAGTCGGAGCGCACCTCCGGCGGATCGCCCGGGCGCGTGAGCAGCCAGCTGTAGACCGACCACGCGGCGGTGGCCAGCAGCATCAGGAGGTCGCCGGGCACGAATCGCACTTCGGCCAGATGGGCCGCATCGCCGCGGCACAGCACCACCAGCACGCCCGCGATCGACAGCGCCGCGCCCACCACCTGGCGGCGCGTGATGCGGTGCTCGAAGAACAGCGCCCCCAGTCCCAGCATGAAGAAGGGCATGCTCGAAGCCACCAGCGTCACGTTGATCGGCGTCGAGGTCTTGACCGCCATGTACTGCAGCGCGTTGTAGCAGCCCACCCCCAGCAGCCCCAGCACCGCATAGCGCCGCATGCGCGGCCAGATCGGGCTGGTGGCGCGCAACAGGCGCCACGCGAACGGCAGCAGCAGCAGGAAGGCCAGGCCCCAGCGCAGGAAGTTCAGCGCCAGCGGCGGCACCAGCGGCGCGACCACCCGGCCCACCACCGCATTGCCCGCCCACAGCATGGGCGGCAGCGTGAGCAGCATGGCGGTCGGGAAGGTCAGGCGCTGGGTCATCGGCAGCCCGGGACTGTACGCCCGCGCCGGCGCGGCGCGCTGAGGCGGCGCTGACGAAATCGTGGCACGATGCGCGCCATTCGTGCACAGCCCAAGGCAAGGAGACTCTCACATGGTCACGGCAGTCCAGATCCGCCAGCATGGCGGCCCCGAGCAGATGGAACTGGTGGACATCGAGGTGGGCCAGCCCGGCCCCGGCCAGATCCGCATCCGGCACAAGGCCATCGGCCTGAACTTCATCGACGTCTACCAGCGCACGGGCCTCTACCCGCAGCAGATGCCGCTGACGCTCGGCATGGAAGGCTCCGGCATCGTCGAGGCGGTGGGCGAAGGCGTCACGCACCTGAAGGCCGGCGACCGCGCGGCCTATGCCAGCCATCCGCCCGGTTCCTATTCGGAAGTGCGCGTGATGCCGGCGAAGAACGTCTGCAAGCTGCCCGATGCGATCAGCTTCGAGACCGGTGCTGCGATGATGCTCAAGGGCCTGACGGCGCAGTACCTGCTCAAGCGCACGCAGCCGCAGGGCGGCCTGCAGCCGGGCGACTTCGTGCTGTTCCACGCGGCCGCCGGCGGCGTCGGCCTGATCGCCGTGCAGTGGGCCAAGGCGATGGGCCTGCGCCTGATCGGCACCGCCGGCAGCGACGAGAAGTGCGAGCTTGCCAAGTCGCTGGGCGCCGAGTTCATGATCAACTACAGCAAGGAAGACTTCCTGCCGCGCGTCAAGGAGATCACCGGCGGCAAGGGCGTGAAGGTGGTCTACGACTCGGTCGGCAAGGACACCTGGGACAAGTCGCTCGACTGCCTGCGGCCCTTCGGCCTGATGGCGAGCTTCGGCAATGCGTCGGGCCCGGTGCCGCCCTTCGCGCCCGGCCTCCTGGGCAACAAGGGTTCGCTGTACGTGACGCGGCAGACGCTGTTCACGCACATCGCCACGCGCGAGGCGAACCAGGAAATGGCCGACGACCTGTTCGAGGCCGTCACCAGCGGCAAGGTGCAGATCCGCATCGACCAGCGCTTCCCGCTGGCGCAGGTGCGCGAAGCCCACCAGGCGCTGGAAGCGCGCAAGACCACCGGTTGCACCATCCTCACGGTCTGATGCGCGCCGGCGCGCTGCGGCTCGCACCCGCGTGGCGCGCCCACCTGCACGCGGCCGCGGATTGTCCGCCGCGGCGGCCGCGCGTGCCCCTGACCTGGCGCGGCGAACGCATCGGCTCGGTGGAGCCCGAGTTGTTCGAGCGCGCGGCCCTGGTCGGCAGTCCCCTGCTGCGCTGGCGGGACGTGCAGGGCACGTGGGAGGTGGTCGGCGAGCTGAGCGCGTCGCTGGCCTGGATCGCCTTTGCGCTGCGTGATCGCGGACTCGCCCACGCGTGGCGCGACGAGCAGCTCGCGGTGCGCAATGAGGCCGGCGCGGTGCTCGGTACGGTGGAGCGGGCCGTGGTGCGGCCGCTGGGCATCGCCACGCAGGCGGTGCACCTCGTGGCCATCGGCCGGGGCGGCGCCCACTGGGTGCAACAACGCGCCTTCGACAAGGCAACCGACCCTGGCCTGTGGGACACGCTGGTCGGCGGCATGGTCCCGGCGCGGGATTCGGTCGAAGAGGCCCTAGCGCGCGAAACCTGGGAGGAGGCCGGCTTGCGGCTCGAACAGGTGCGCGACCTGCGCTACGGCGGCCGGCTGCTGACGCGCCGGCCGTTTCGCGAACTGGCGCACGGCTATGTCGTGGAAGCGATCGAGTGGTATGCGTGCACCTTGCCCCCCGGCGTGGCGCCCGCGAACCAGGACGGCGAAGTGGCGGGTTTTCGCTGCATGGAGCCGGCCGAGGTGGAGGGGCGGCTGGAAGCGGAAGGCTTCACGATCGATGCATCGCTGGTGCTGGAGGCGGCTTTCGCTTCGCGCTGAACGCTGGGGTTCCGGCGCTGACGCGCGTCACCGCCAGCCTACGGGCCGCGACAGCCCAAACCGCGCCACCTACGAGCGCGCCCGCTTGCGCCCCGTCGCGGGCGCGCCGCCCACCATCTGCTCCAGCACCGCGAACACCGCGGCCGTGTCCGCATCTCCGTGCCCCAACGCCATCGCCGCGTTGTAGACCGGCAGGCAGGCTGCGAACAACGGTGCCGGCGTGGCGGTGCCCTGCAGCAGCTCGTTGATCAGGCGCATGTCCTTCTGCCAGGTCGAGACCTTCATGGTCGCCTTGTCCCACGAGCGGTCCACCATCACCGGGCCGCGCACCTGGAACATGCGCGAGCCGCCGGCGCCGTCGGCCACCACCTCGACGATCTGCGCCGGATCGAGCCCGGCGCGCGCGCCCATCAGGATGGCCTCGGCGGTGGAGACGTTGTGGATCGCCACCAGCAGATTGGCCACCAGCTTCATGCGCGTGCCGTTGCCGAAGGCGCCGACGTCGTAGCGGGCCCGCGCGAAGCCCTCGAACACCGGCGCGAAGGCCTTGATCGCTGCTGCCTCGCCGCTCGCGTACACCGCGAGGTCGCGATTCACGGCCTGCGCGCCCGTTCCGGACAAGGGGCAGTCCAGCAGCGTGATGCCGTGCTCCGCCAGCAGGTCGTGCGCGCGCCGCTTCGCGCTTTCCGGCAGGGTGCTGGTCTCGGCGACCACCAGGCGTTTCGTGGACGAGGCGATCAGCTCCCCGCACACCGCCTCGAGCGCTGCTTCGCTGGGCAGCGAGAGCACGATGAAGCGGGCCTCGTGCGCGACCTCCGTGGCGCTGGCGAAGGCCGTGCCGCCGGCGTCCGCGAGCTTGCGCCGCGCGCGCGCCACCGGATCGCTGCCGAACACCGCGAAGCCCGCCTTCAGGAGGTTGGCGGACATCGCCGATCCCATGATGCCGAGCCCCACCACGCCGACGGCGGTGCCCGCCGCGGCCTTGCCGTTCCTGCTGTTCTTCACTCGCCCTTGATGTTGTTGTCGGCCACGAGCTTCGTGTACTTGGATGTCTCCGCCGCCAGGAAGGCGCGGAATTCATCCTGCGTGCTGGCCTGCGCTTCCACGCCCAGGTCCGCGAACTTCGCTTTCAGCTCGGGATCCGCCATGACCTTGACCAGCGCCGCGTGGTAGTTGTCGACGATCGCCTTGGGCGTGCCCGCCGGCAGGAACACGCCCCACCAGTTCTCGGCCACGATGCCGGAAAGCCCCGCCTCGGCAAACGTCGGGATCTCGGGGAACATCTTCGAGCGCGCGGCGCCGGTGCTGGCGATCGGGCGCAGCTTGCTGGTCTTGATGAACTGCGACACGGGCAGCGCATCGGCCACCATCATGTCGATGTGCCCGGCCAGCAGGTCGTTCACGGCCTGGCCGCCGCCCTTGTAGTTGATGCCGTTCATCCTGACCTTGGCCTGCCGCATGATCAGCTCCCCACCGAGGTGCGCCATGCTGCCCGGCCCGCTGGTGCCGAAGCTCACCTGCCCCGGCTTCGCGCGCGCGGCGGTGAGGATGTCCTGCAGCGACTTGTAGGGCGAGTTGGCCGGCACGACGAGGATGTTGGCGCCGGTGGCGGTGAGCGCCACCGGGACGAAGTCCTTCTCCATGCTGTAGGGCACCTTGCTGATCAGCGGGTTCACGGCCACGGGGCCGAGGTTGCCGACCACGAAGGTGTGGCCGTCCGCCGGCTGGCGCGCCGCGTATTCCATGCCGATGGAACCGGCCGCGCCCGGCTTGCTTTCGATCACCACCGGCTGGCCCCAGTGTTCCTGCAGCTTCTGTCCCATGATGCGCGCCATGAGGTCGGAGCTGCCGCCGGCGGGATAGGTGACGACGAGGTGCACGGGCTTGGTGGGGAAGGCCTGCGCGTGCGCTGCGACGGGTGCGATGCATGCGCAGGCCAGGGCCAGCAGGAGGCGGTGTGCATGGCGGCGGGACGGCAAGAGGGCTCTCATCCGATTCACTCCTTGTTGCAACACGGTGTGCGCCCCCGGGGAAAACACGGCGTGGCGCCCTGTCGCGATGCACTCTAAGATCGATCGCTGCACTGCACTCCCGTACTTTCCCGCATGCTGCATTCCGCTCCCGGCGCCCGCGCCGACCAGACGCTTTCCTTCAACATGAAGCTGCTCGCGCAGCACGAGCTGCAGGGGCACGGAGGCATCGGCGAAGGCATGGCGCTGCAGCTCACCCGTGACGGCCGGCGCATCCTGTGGCTCGCGCACGAATCGGCACCGAAGAACTTCTCCGGCGTCGACGTGACGGACCCGCGCGCACCGCGCCTGGTCGTGCAGACCGAGCTGCCGCACAACAAGGTGCGTTCCAATTCGCTCGACCTCGTGGGCGACATCCTCGCGGTGGCCTACCAGACCAGCACGGTCGGCCTCACGCCCGCGGGGGTGGACCTGTTCGACGTCTGCACGCCCGAAGCGCCGAAGCTGATCTCGCACTTCGACTGCTCGGGGCCGCATTCGCGCGGCGTGCACGCGCTGTGGTTCGTCGACGGCAGGACGATCCACATGGCGGCCGGCGCACCCGACTTCACGCCGCGCAATCCGCTGGACGACCAGTTCTACCGCATCCTCGACGTCTCCGATCCGGCGCGGCCGGTGGAGGCGGGCCGCTGGTGGTATCCCGGCACGCGCGAAGGCGATGCGGCGCCGGCACCGGCGCGGCTGGCGAAGAAGTTCGACATGGGCTTTCGCGCCCACAACACCAACGTGTTCCCCGAGCGGCCCGATCGCGCCTACGTCGGCTACATCGACGGCGGTGCCTTCGTGCTGGACATCGCGGACCCGTCGGCGATCCGGGTGGTGTCGCAGTGGAATCCGTCGCCGCCCTTCAACGGCTTCACGCACACGGTGCTGCCGCTGTTCGAGCGCAAGCTCTGGATCGTGAGCGACGAGTGCGTGCTGGACGAAGGCGCGGACTGGCCCAAGCTGGTGTGGGTGATCGACGCCCGCAACGAGGCCAACCCGGTGCCGATAGGCACCTTCCCGGCGCCGCCCTACGAGGCCTTCGCGAAACGCGGCGGCCGCTTCGGCGCCCACAACCTGCACGAGAACCTGCCGGGGCCGGCCTCGTTCCGGTCCGACACGATCATCGTGGGCACCTTCTTCAACGCCGGCGTGCGCGTGTACGACACCAGCAATCCCTATCGCGTGGAGGAGATCGCGTACTTCGTACCCGGTGCGCCGCGCCTTTCGCCCGCCGGTGCCGTGCAGCTCAATGACGTGTACGTCGACGAGCAGCGCATCGTCTACACGGTCGACCGCTTCACGGGTGGCCTGTACATCCTGGAGCTGAACATCTGATCCCTGCCGCCCCTTCGCGCGACCCGCTGGCGGGCAAGCTGCCGGTCACGCTGGTCACGGGTTTCCTCGGCAGCGGCAAGACGACGCTGATCGCCAGGCTGGTGCGCCACCCGGAGATGAACCGCGTCGCCGTCGTGATCAACGAAGTGGGCGAGATCGGCATCGACCACGACCTGGTCGCGATGTCGACCGAGAACATCGCGCTGCTGGCCAACGGCTGCATCTGCTGCTCGGTGCGCACCGACCTGCAGGAGACGCTGCGCGACCTGTTCGCGCGCCGGCGCGCCGGCGAGATCGCGGACTTCGACCGCGTGATCATCGAAACCACCGGGCTGGCCGATCCCGCACCGGTGGTGCAGACGCTGCTGGCGGACAACCTGGTGTCGGCGCATTTCCGCCTCGACGGCCTGGTGACGCTGGTGGATGCGGCCAACGCCGCCCAGCAGCTCGCGCACCACGCCGAGCCGGCCAAGCAGATCGCGCTGGCCGACCGCGTGTTCGTCACCAAGAGCGACATCGCGCCGGCGGAGGCGGTCGACGACCTGCGCGCGGCGATCGCGCAGATCAATCCCGGCGCACAGGTGTCGCTCGTGCTGCACGGCGAAGTCGAACCACGGTCCTTGACCGGGCTCGGCCTGGCGAGCGCGCGCGCGGGAGAGGCGACGCTGCGCTTCCTCGGCGAAGCGCTGCACGGCGAAGGCTCCGGCGGCGACAAGCGCCTGGGGGCGCGTCCCGCGCTGCACGACGGCGCGATCCGCACGCTCTCGCTGCACTTCGACACGCCTTTCACCTGGAACGGCTTTTCCGCGGCGCTGGAACTGCTGGCGACGCTGCGCGGGCCGGACCTGCTGCGCGTCAAGGGCATCGTCAACGTCGAAGGCGCGCCGGTGGTGGTGCAGGGCGTGCAGCACATCTTCCATCCGCCGGTGCCGCTGGATCGCTGGCCGGGCGAGGACAGGCGCACGCGCCTCGTGTTCATCACGCGCCACATCGAGGCCGCCGTGATCCGCGAGCTGCTGCAGGCGGTGGCCCGCGTGGCCGCCGCGGCTGACCCGCTATGATCATCCGACAGGAAACCAGGAGGCGACTGACTTGCTGTACTCGTGCTCACCGGACTGCACCGACCCGCGGCACCACCACGCCGCAGCGGCCCGCTCCGCCCACCTCAAGGCACCGTCGCTGCGTGCCACGTCCTCGCGGGTGGTGGCACGCGGTCGCAAGGGCAAGAGCCAGGTGGTGGACCTGCATTGCCATTACCTCAATCCCGAGGTGAACGCGAAGACGGCGCACCTGGACGCGGCGCAGCACGACCCCACGGCGATCTTCGCCAATGCGCTCACGCGCGAGACGAACGTGCGGCAGATGAAGACGCGCGGGCCCAAGCTCACCGGCGTGGACGAGCGCCTGAAGGACATGGACCGCATGGGGGTCGACGTGCAGGCCATCTGCCCCGCGCCGTACCACTTCTTCTACTTCACCGAGCCCGACGTCGGCGCGCAGCTCGCGCGCGAGGTGAACGAAGGCATCGCCAAGCTCGTGGCCGACACGCCGGACCGCTTCGTCGGCCTGGGCTCGGTGCCCTTGCAGGATGCGGAACTGGCCGTGCGCGAGCTGGAGTACGCAGTGAAGAACCTCGGCCTGCGCGGCGTGGAGATCTGCACCAACGTGAACGGCAGGAACCTCACGGACCCGGCGCTCGGGCTCGAGAAGTTCTTCGCCCGCGCCGAGGAACTGGGCATCCTCGTCTTCATGCATCCGCTGGGCTACACGCAGGCGGACCGCCTCACCGAGCACTACTTCAACAACGTGATCGGCAACCCGCTCGATTCGACGGTGGCGGTGTCGCACCTGATCTTCGACGGCACGATGGCGCGCCACCCGAAGCTCAAGGTGCTGGTGGCGCACGGCGGCGGCTTCGTGGCGCACTACTGGGCGCGCATGGACCACGCCTGGCGCGCGCGGCCGGACTGCCGCACGGTGATCAAGCGGCCGCCCTCCAAGTACCTCGAGAAGTTCTACTTCGACACCATCACGCACGACCCGCAGATGCTCAAGCACCTGGTGGAGCGTTTCGGCGCCGACCACGTGGTGCTGGGCACGGACTACCCGTACGACATGGGCGACGAGGATCCGCTGGGCCTGCTGGCGCAGGTGAAGCGCCTGCCCAAGGCGGAACGCGACCTGATTGCCGGCGGCAACGCGGCGCGGCTGCTGAAGCTGAAGTGACGCCATGACCGCGCCGGCCGCCCAATCCTTCGATGCGCGCGCGTTGCGCCAGGTGCTCGGCGCGTTCGTCACGGGCGTCACCGTGATCACCACGCTCGATGCGAACGGCAGGCCGCACGGCCTCACCGCGAACTCCTTCACTTCGGTCTCGCTCGATCCGCCGCTGGTGCTGTGGAGCCAGTCGCTCACCGCGCCCAGCCATCCCGTGTTCCGCGAGTCCGAGCGCTTCGTGGTCAACATCCTGGCCGACGATCAGGTGGAAATCTCCAACCGCTTCGCCCGCGGCGGCGCGGACAAGTTCGCCGGCTGCGGCACGCGGCCGGGCATCGGCGGCGTGCCGCTGATCCAGGGCTGCGCGGCCTACCTGGAATGCCGGCGCATCAACAGCTTCCCGGGCGGCGACCACCTGATGTTCCTCGGCCAGGTGGAGCGCATCGAGCGCACCGGGCTGCAGCCGCTCGTGTTCGGCGGCGGCAAGTACCTCGTCGCGCAGCCGCACGACCTCGGCCTGATGGCGGCACCCGGCGGCGCCAACATCGCGCGCCTGAAGGCGGTGCGGCTCGCCACGCGGGCGCTGGTGGAGTTGTCGGACGAACTCGACGAGACGCTGGGGCTGGGCGTGTGGGGCAACAAGGGGCCGACCATCGTGCGCTGGGAGGAGGCGAGCCAGCCGGTGAGCGACAACCTGCGCACCGGGCTCGTGCTGCCGGTGCTGACCTCCGCCACCGGCCTCGCCTTCGCCGCCTGGCTGCCGCGCGAGACCACCGCGCCTTTCATCGAGGCGGAGCTGGCCCAGGGCATGGACCTGCTGCAGGTGGAGCAGGAACTCGCGCAGGTGCGCTCCGGCGGCATCGTGCGGCTGGTGGGCACGGACAAGTTCTCCGACCTGTACGGCACCAACATCAGCGCGGCGAGCGTGCCGGTGTTCGACAACACGGGTTCGATGGTGCTGGCGCTGACGGCCATCGGCAGTTCGCAGCGCCTCGACCTGGGCGAAGGCAGCCGCCTGGTGATGGGGCTGCGCCATTGCGCCGCGGCCCTCTCCTTCCGCCTCGGTGGCCGCGCCTTGTCCGGCCACGCCTCCAACGATCCCATCCAGGCCGTGTAGGCTGCGCGACAGCTCCGGCCGTGTAGGCTGGCGGTGAGCCGCGCAGCGCGAACCCCAGCGCTGGTACCCGGTCAATCACGCCGCCGTCGCCCTTTCCTACACGGGCATGGCCTCCAAGCTTGCGGCCGGACCGTAGCCGTACGCCTACAGTCGCTGCCCATACGGTGGCCGCGGCGTAGCGCGCCACGCTGGAGAGACACAACATGGCCTTTCGCGTCTTCATCGTCGAGGACAGCTCGACGATCCGGGACAACCTGATCGAAACCCTGAAGGAGCTCGCGCAGTTCGAGCCCGTCGGCACCGCGGAGACCGAGCACGAGGCCAAGCGCTGGCTGGCGCGCAACGCGTGGGACCTGGCGATCATCGACCTGTTCCTGCGCGAGGGCAGCGGCCTGAACGTGCTGGAATCCTGCCGCCAGCGGCAGCCGGGGCAGAAGGTCGTGGTCCTGAGCAACCACTCCTCGCGCGACGTGCGCTGGCGCTGCAAGCAGCTCGGCGCCGATGCGGTGTTCGACAAGTCGACGGAGCTGGAAGCGCTGGTGGACTATTGCGTGCAGCACCGCCGCCAGGTGCAGGAGCAGGCGCCGGCGGAACCGGCGGCGGCTACTGCTGCAGTGCCCGCGACGGCTCTTCCGGCAGCGCCTGCTTGAGGCGGCTGGGCGCGAGTGCGCCGGCCGAGTCGAGGATCGGGTAGGCGATCGAGCAGATGTGCGAGTTGATCCGCTTCAGGTCGCTGATCAGGTCCAGGTGCAATGAACTGGTCTCGATGCTCTGTGCCGTGTTCTCGGTCAGGCGCGTGAGGTGCGTGCCGGCATAGGCGCGCTCCAGGTCGCGGAAGCGCGCCTTCTCCTCCAGCAGCTTCTGCGCATCGCGCACGGAGCCGTTGAGGAACACGCTCATGCCCAGGCGCAGGTTGTCCACCAGGCGCGCGTGCAGCTCGCAGATCTCCGCCATGCCGGCGTCGGAGAAGTTGCGGCCTTTGCGGATCTTCTTGTCCTCGATGTCCAGCAGGATGCGCTCGACGATGTCGCCGATCTGCTCCATGTTGATCGTGAAGCTGATGATGTCCGTCCAGCGGCGGCTTTCCTCCTCGCCCAGGGCCTCGCGCGAGATCTTGGTCAGGTAGTACTTGATCGCGGAATAGAGCTGGTCGACCGTGTCGTCCATGCGGCGCAGTTCCTCGGCCAGCCGCAGGTCGTTGTCCTTGATCACGCGCAGCATGCCCAGCAGCATGGTCTCGACGACGTCGGCCTGGTGCAGCGCCTCGCGCGCGGCATTGGAGATGGCGAGCGAGGGCGTCTCCAGCGCGGAGGGGTCGAGGTGGTGCGGCCGCCCCGCCACCAGGCTGCGATCGGGCTTGGGCAGCCACTGCTCCACCCAGCGCGCCACGTGGTGCGTGAAGGCGAGGAACAGGATGGCGATCAGCACGTTGAAGGCCAGGTGGTAGAGCACCACGGCCGTCGCGTGGTCCGGCACGTAGGGCCGCAGGTACGTCACCCAGTAGTGCACGAAGGGCGCGGCCAGCACCACGCCGAAGCACTTGAAGACCAGGTTGCCGATCGGCACCTGCCGCACCGGCACGGCCGATTTCGCGGTGGCCAGCACGCCCAGCAGGCCGCTTCCGAGGTTGGCGCCTATGGTCAGGCCGAGCGCGACATCGAGCGGGATCGCGCCGGAGGCGGCCAGCGTCGCCGTGAGCAGGACGATGGCAAGGCTGGAATAGGCGACCACCGCCATCACGGCGCCGACGGTGATCTCCAGCAGGATGTCGCTGTAGAGCGACTCCAGCAGGGCCTTCACGGCCGGCGAGCGGACCATGATCGCGGTCGATTCGGAGACCAGGCGCAGTGCGAGCAGCATCAGCCCCAGGCCGATCAGCACGCGGCCGAAGCGGCCGAGCGGCGTCGACTGCCGGGTGATGAACAGCACGACGCCGACGAAGATGAACAGCGGCGACAGCCACGACAGGTCGAAGGAGAAGACGACCGCCATCATGCTGCTGCCGACGTCCGCGCCGAGCATCATGGCGAGCGCGGTAGAGAGCGGCACCAGCCCCTGGCCGACGAAGGCGGAGACGATCAGCGCCGTGGCCGTGCTGGACTGCACCAGCGCCGTGACGCCGAAGCCCGCGAGGCCGGCGGCGGGGCGGGTGCTGATGCTGCGCGCGAGGACCTGGCGCAGGTTGGCCCCGAAGACCCGCAGGATGCCGGTACGAACGAGATACGTGCCCCAGACCAGCAGCGCAACCGCCGCCAGCAGGTTCAGCAAATGCTTCATGTTTGCAGGAAATGATACGCCCGGGGGCGTCCTGCCGGGTTGCGGGAGTGCCCTGTCAACCGCGCGGGTGTGGCGTTTGCCCCGCGCTTCACCAAGCGTTACCGGCTGCGGCGCACCCGCAGCAGTTCGTCCAGGATCAGGCCCGCCGCGCCGATGGTGATCGCCGTATCGGCCACGTTGAAGGCCGGGAAGTACCAGCGGTTCTGCCAGTGGAACTGCAGGAAGTCGACCACGTAGCCATGCAGCAGGCGGTCGATCACGTTGCCGATCGCGCCGCCCAGGATGCAGGCCAGGGCGAAGCAGAACAGCTTCTGGCCGGCGTGCTTCTTCAGCAGGTACAGGATGAACAGTGTGGCGGCCACCCCGATGGCGGTGAACAGCCAGCGCTGCCAGCCCGACGCCGCGGCCAGCAGGGAGAAGGCCGCGCCGGTGTTGTGCGCCCGCACGATGTTGAAGAAGGACGTGATCGTCGTCGAGTCGCCGAACTTGTAGTAGCCCAGGATCAGGATCTTGGTGAACTGGTCGACGATCAGGATGATCAGCGCCAGCGCCAGCCAGGGCAGCAGGCTGCCGCCGGTGCCGTCCCGGAGCATCAGGGTGTTGCCGCGGGCTGCCATCAGGCGTGCACCCGGTCTTCACCGGCTCCGAACAGGTTGCTCACGCAGCGGCCGCAGAGGGCCGGATGCTCCGGATCGCTGCCGACGTCGGCACGCCAGTGCCAGCAGCGGTCGCACTTCGCGTCCGCGCTGGGCAGCGCCTGCACCGCCAGCGCGTCGCCGCGTTCCAGCCGTACCGCCGAGGCGATGAAGACGAACTTCAGGTCGTCGCCCAGGCTGGCCAGCAGCGCGTGGTCTTCCGGGCCGGCACCGATCACGAGATTGGCCTGCAGCGAGGAGCCCACCCGGCCCTCCGCCCGCAGGGCCTCGATCTGCTTGTTGGCCAGGTCGCGGATGGCGCGGATGCGCTCCCATTTCGCCAGCAGCGCGGTGTCGGGGCCGCCGATTTCCGCGTATTCCTCCAGGAAGATGGACTGCGAACTTCCGAACACCTTCCACGCCTCCTCCGCCGTGAAACTGAGGAAGGGCGCCATCCAGCGCAGCATGGCGTGCGTGATGTTCCACAGCGCCGTCTGCGCGCTGCGGCGGGCCAGGGACTTGGGCGCGGTGGTGTAGAGGCGGTCCTTGAGCACGTCGAGGTAGAAGGCGCCGAGGTCCTCGGAGCAGTACACCTGCAGCTTGGCCACGACCGGGTGGAACTCGTAGACCTCGTAGTGCGCCAGCACCTCGGCCTGGAACTGCGCTGCGCGCGAGAGCGCGTAGCGGTCGATCTCCAGCATCTCCGCCAGCGGCACGGCGTCGCGGGCGACGTCGAAATCGCTCACGTTGGCGAGCAGGAAGCGCAGCGTGTTGCGGATGCGGCGGTAGGCGTCGACCACGCGGGCGAGGATCTTGTCGTCGCCGGCGATGTCGCCGGAGTAGTCGGAGGCGGCCACCCACAGGCGGATGATCTCGGCCCCGAGCTTGGTGCTGACCTGCTGCGGCTCGATGCCGTTGCCCAGCGACTTGCTCATCTTGCGGCCCTGGCTGTCCACCGTGAAGCCGTGCGTGAGCAGGCCGCGGTAGGGCGCGCGCCCGTACATCGCGCAGGCCGTCAAGAGGGACGAGTGGAACCAGCCCCGGTGCTGGTCGTGGCCTTCGAGGTAGAGGTCGGCCTCGGGGCCGTTCTCGTGCGCGGCGCCGGCATGCGAGCCCTTGAGCACCGTCGTGTGCGTGGTGCCCGAGTCGAACCAGACCT
This sequence comes from Ramlibacter alkalitolerans, assembly GCF_016722765.1. Lineage (GTDB taxonomy): Bacteria > Pseudomonadota > Gammaproteobacteria > Burkholderiales > Burkholderiaceae_C > Ramlibacter > Ramlibacter alkalitolerans. Next base: position 286,057 of record NZ_JAEQND010000009.1, read on the forward strand.
CGAGGATGTCGGTGCTCTTGGTGTACTGCGGCGCGTCTCCGGCGGCGCCAACCTTGGCGAGGATCTCCTCGGTCGAGGCCTTGCTCCAGGCTTCGATGCCGCCCGCCTGCACCATGGCCGCCGCGAGGTCGAGGATCTCCATGGTCTTCGGATGCAGGTCGCCCGAGTCCTTGTGCAGGAAGAAGGGCAGGGGCACGCCCCAGCTGCGCTGGCGGCTGATGCACCAGTCGGGCCGGCCGGCGATCATGTCGCGCAGGCGCGCCTTGCCGTTTTCCGGGTAGAAGCTGGTTTCCTCGATGGCCTTGAGCGCCATGTTGCGCAGCGTGTCCGGCGCCTTGTCGCTGGTGAACACGCCGACGCCTTCGTCCATGCGGATGAACCACTGGGCGGCCGCTCGGTAGATCACCGGCGTCTTGTGGCGCCAGCAATGCGGATAGCTGTGGACGATGTTCTCGGTGGTGAAGAGGCGGCCGGCGGCATCCAGTGTTTCCAGGATGTGCGGCACCGCCTTCCAGATGTTCTCGCCGCCGAACAGGGCGAAGTCCGCCGCATAGGAACCGTTGCCCTGCACGGGGTTGAGGATCTCGTCGTACTTCATGCCGTGGGCAACGCAGGAATTGAAGTCGTCGAGGCCGTAGGCCGGCGAGGAGTGCACGATGCCGGTGCCGTCTTCCGCTGTGGCGTAGTCGGCCAGGTAGACGGGCGACAGGCGCCGGAAGCCGGCGTCGACGTCGTACAGCGGATGGCGGAACTCCAGCCCGCCGAGGTTCCTGCCCTCGGTGGTGGCCAGCACCTGGCCTTCGAGCTTGTAGCGGGCGAGCGCCTTTTCCACCAGCACCTCGGCGAGGATCAGCTTGCCGCGCGGCGTGTCGACGAGGGCGTAGACGATCTCCGGGTTCAGGTTCAGCGCCTGGTTGGCAGGGATGGTCCAGGCGGTGGTGGTCCAGATGACGGCGAAGATGTCTTCGCTCCCTCTCCCGACGGCGGGAGAGGGCTGGGGTGAGGGCAGGCCGAAGGCCGCATACACCTTCGCCGGATCCTCCGCCTTGAACCCCACATCCAGCGTCTGCGACTTCTTGTCCGCGTACTCGATCTCGAATTCCGCCAGCGAGGAGCCGCAGTCGAAGCACCAGTACACGGGCTTGAGCCCGCGGTACACGAAGCCACGCTCCATCACGCGCTTGAAGGCGCGGATCTCGTTGGCCTCGGTCGCGAAGTCCATCGTGCGGTACGGGTCGTCCCAGTCGCCCAGCACGCCCAGGCGCTTGAAGTCGCTGCGCTGCAGGTCGATCTGCTCGGTGGCGAAGGCGCGGCTCTTCGCCTGCATCTCGTCGCGCGGCAGGTTGCGGCCGAACTTCTTCTCGATGGCGTTCTCGATCGGCAGGCCGTGGCAGTCCCAGCCGGGGATGTAGGCCGCGTCCAGCCCCTTGAGCTGGCGCGACTTGACGATCATGTCCTTCAGGATCTTGTTGACGGCGTGACCCATGTGGATCTGGCCGTTGGCATACGGCGGGCCGTCGTGCAGCACGAATTTCTGGCGGCCGCAGCGCGCCTCGCGCAGGCGCTTGTACAGGCCCTGTTCCTCCCACTCCTTCACCCAGCCCGGCTCGCGCCTGGGCAGGTCGCCGCGCATGGGGAAGGGCGTGTCGGGCAGGTTGAGGGTGGCGCGGTAATCGGTCTTGTCGGTCATGGAAAGCCTCTACGAACTCGTCACGCCGGGGCGGACCCGGCATCCACGCGCGTGGGGCGGCGTGGGATGGTGCGGCCTGGGCCGCGCTGACGGGATCGTTAAATTCGGTCGCGCGTGGTCTGGCGCCGGGTTTCGGCGTGCGTGGAAGCGAAGAACGCGCGCGCGCCCTCGACGTCGCGCGCGATGCCGGCCTTGAGGGCATCGAGGCCGTCGTAGCGCAGCTCGTCGTGCAGTTTGTGCAGCAGTTCCACGCGGATGATTTTACCGTAGGCCCCTTCCTCGCCCAGCGAAGCCGGCCAGTCCAGGCAATGCGTCTCCAGCAGCACCCGGCCGCCGTTGACGTCGCGCGGGTCGAGCGAGGGGCGGATCCCGAGGTTGGCGACGCCCTCCAGCGGCTCCTCGCCCAGGCCGTGCACCGTCACCGCGAAGATCCCGCTGGCGGCGGGCTTCCAGTGCGAGAAGCGCAGGTTGAGGGTCTTGAAACCGAGCTCCCGACCGAGCTTGCGGCCGTGGACCACGTGGCCGCTGATGCTGTACGGACGCCCGAGCAGGGCCGCGGTGCCGGCCATGTCGCCGCGGGCCAGGGCTTCGCGGACGGCGGAGCTCGACACGCGCAGGCCGTGCACCTCGTAGCTGTTCATGCGGGCGACGTCGAAGCCCTGGCGGCTGCCGGCCGAATCGAGCATCGCGTAGTCGCCGGCGCGCCGGGCGCCGAAGCGGAAGTCGTCGCCGACCAGCACGTACTTCGCGCCCAGCCCGCGGACCAGCACCTGGTCGATGAAGGCCTCGGGTTGCTGGCTCGACAGGCGCTGGTCGAACTTGAGGATCACGCACTGCTCCACGCCGCACTTGCGCAGTTCGCCCAGCTTGTCGCGCAGGGTGGCCACGCGCGCCGGGGCGAGCTCCGGCTTGCGGTGCAGGGCCGCGAAGTAGTCGCGCGGGTGCGGCTCGAAAGTGAGCACGCAGCTGGGAACCCCGCGGTGACGCGCCTCGTTGTTCAGCAGCGCCAGCATGGCCTGGTGGCCCCGGTGGACCCCGTCGAAGTTGCCGATCGTGACCGCGCAGGCCCGGGCGATCTGGGGGTGGTGGAAGCCGCGCAGGATCTGCATGGAGCTGATATGTTTTTGATAGCAGGCAGGCGCCGATGGCCGTGGCGGGCGCACGCATGGCCTGCGACGGGTGAAGCACGAAAACACGGTATATTGTGTCTCACGCTGCCTCCGGGCGCTGGCGCCCGGCGACGGCGATGCCTGTGCTGAACGGAGGCGCCGTTTGAAGGTCTTGAAGTTGTCCGCCCAGGGGTTGCCCCAGTCCTGGATTTCACTGGAGCAAGCCGTGCTGCACTATGCCGCCGACCAGGTGCGCTGGGAGGCAGGGGCAGAGGTCGCCGTGTTTCGTGGCGGCTTCAATGCGCACAGCGGCCAGCAGTCGATCATCACGGTCAACAGCATCATCGGCACCAAGGGCGTGCCGAACATCAATCCTTTCGAGCTCAAGCCGGGGCTCACCAACGGCAAGCTGTTCGCCCGCGACCGCAACATCTGCGCCTACTGCGGCGGCCTGTTCCACGAGGAAGAGCTCACCCGCGAACACGTCATCCCCTTCGCCCAGAACGGCAGGGACCACTGGATGAACGTGGTGACGGCCTGCCGCGCCTGCAACCACCGCAAGGGCAGCCGCACGCCGGAGCAGGCCAACATGGGGCTGCTCTACGCGCCGTATGTGCCCAGCCTGTGGGAGGACTTCATCCTGCGCAACCGCCGCATCCTGGCGGACCAGATGGAGTTCCTGATGGCGCACCTGCCGAAGAATTCGAGGCTGCATTCGTAGGCCGGATTGCCGCCAGGGGCGATCCGTAGGCTGGCGGTGAGCGCCGCAGGCCGAACCCCAGCGCTTCGCGCCCCACGTGCGTCATTCCCGCGCAGGCGGGAATCCAGGGCATTGGAAACTCGCCGCCCTTTCTTCATCGGGCGCCCTGGATCCCGGCGGTCTCAACCGGTCAATGCAACATGATTCATGTTGTGAAAGGCCGGAATGACATCGAGAAAAGATCGAGGGCTGGAGCCCGAGCAGAACGCCGAGATGTGGCGTCGCTGGAAGAAC